>CAWDIE010000001.1:0-251386 GCA_963802335.1 uncultured Planctomycetota bacterium
GTTCTCTATCCAATGCGTCTAGCCCTTGATGCGGTCGCGAGTGCCAGCCGGCGAGGCACGCTTCTCGATGAACTCGATGATCCTTGCCGCGACGTCGATCCCGTCGCCACTTCGATGCCCTGGAGCCCCGGCGAGGAGTTGACCTCCATCACCACCGGACCGTGATTTCCGCGAAGGATGTCCACGCCGGCCACGCGAAGCCCCATGGCCTTGGCGCTTCGGACGGCGGTGCTCCGCTCTTCCGGCGTCAGCTTGATCTTCGAAGCCGACCCTCCGCGGTGGAGGTTGGAGCGGAACTCCCCGGGGGGGCCCGTGCGGCGCATGGCGGCGACGACCTTCCCGTCCACGACCAGGCAACGAATGTCCGTTCCGGCCGCTTCCTTGATGAACTCCTGCACCAGGATGTTGACGTTGAGGCCGCGGAACGCCTCGATCACGGCCTGCGCCGCCTTGCGGGTCTCGGCCAGGATCACGCCGATGCCCTGCGTGCCTTCGAGCAGCTTGATGACGAGGGGGGCGCCGCCGACCATGTCGATCAGGCCGTCGATGTCCTTGGTCGAGTGGGCGAAGCCCGTTACCGGGAGGCCGATTCCCAGTCTCGACAGCAGCTGGAGGGAGCGGAGCTTGTCCCGCGACCGGGTGATCGCCTGCGATTCGTTGGCGGGAAAGACGCCCATGACCTCGAACTGCCGCACCACCGCCGTGCCGTAGAAGGTGCGCGAGGCCCCGATGCGAGGAATGACGGCGTCGAAATTCTCGAGGGGGCTCCCCTGATACACGAGGCGCGGGCGGTGCGTCGTGATGTCCATCGTGCACCGGAGGTAGTCCACCACCCGTGCCTGGTGACCCCTGGCTTCCGCGGCTTCCTTGAGCCGCGACGTCGAATACAGCGAGGGCCGGCGGGAGAGGATGCCGATCTTCATGAGGGTTCCCCTTCAGCCGGTCTCGGCTTCCGCTTCTTCTTCTTCTTCCTCGCGGGGCGGCCTCCATACCACGACCGGCCCGGATCCACGAGGAAGCGCCCGCGGAGCGCCTGGCGGCCGAGCAGCATCCGAAATCCCATGGCATCCCGCGAGGCCAGTGTCAGCTCGATCGTGTGGCGCTGGCCGAGGAAAGCGAGCGTGGTCTCGATGACCGGCCTCAGCGTCACGTGGCCGGTCGAGCTCTTGATGGGGCGCATCTCGAGTACCCGGGCTTCACACTCCACCGTCCGCTTCGAGCTGCGCTGGTCGGGGTGGACCTTGAAGCGAATCCAAGCCTGGCCGTCCCGCTGGAAGTGGCGCAGGTCGATGGCGTGCAGCGAGGAAGACCGCGCCCCGGTGTCGGCCTTGGCCTTCACGCGCGTGATGCCCAGATCGGGGAGGTCGACCCACTCACGCCAGCCAATGGCAGTGCGGGCAGGGGATGCGGTCATGCAGGTCAGTCTCCAGGGTGGCTAAGGTACCTGCGAGGACCGCCTGCCGCTGCCCTCCTTGGAGGAGACCGGCATCGGCCGATAGACTCCCGTCGATGCCGAGTACCAACGACACCACGAAGCAATCGATCTGGGGCTGGTTGGGCGCCCTCTGGGGCGTGGGGGGCGTGCTGCTCCTGCTCGGCTTCGCCATCTGGCGCTTGGCCCCGTTGGCCGGGGAAGCGCTGCGGAGCCCCTTGACCGTCGTCCAGTGGGTCGTGCTGGTCGTGTTCGCGATCTTCATGGCGCACTCGGAGGGGTACCGCGGCTTTCAGCGCGCCTTCTCGCCTCGTGTGGCCGCGCGCGCGAAGCACCTGCGGGATCAGCCGACCTTCCTCCGGGTCGCGCTCGCACCCTTCTTCTGCATGGCGTACTTCGCCGCGCCGAAGCGCCGACGGATCGTCGCGTACTCGCTGACCGCGGGTGTCATCCTTCTGGTCGTCCTGGTGCAACGCCTGGACCAGCCCTGGCGCGGCATCGTCGATGTCGGCGTCGTGATCGGTCTCGGGTGGGGCATGCTCGCGACCATCCTCTACTGGGTTCGCGCCATGCAGGGGCACGAGCTTCCCGTGCCGGCCGAGGTGGCCTAGCAAGCGCACCATGTTCGACCGGGTCGTCTCCGCCGACTGGAGCGTGGATCCGGCGAAGCGGTGGATGGCGGTCGCCGAACGCGACGGCTCGACCTGGACGGTCGGCCAAGTCACGCGGGTGCCCGATCCGCCGCTCGGCATGATCGAGGGCCACGGCCGCACGCTCCTCGGGTTCGACTTCCCCATCGGCGTGCCCGAGGCGTACGCCGCGCGGGCCGGCGTCGATCGCTTCGTCGATCTCCTCCTCGAGGCCGGCCGAGGCGACCTCGCTGCGTTCTACGAGCCCGCGACCACGCCGGAGGAAGTCTCGATCGCGCGTCCCTTCTACCCCCGTCGCCCCGGCGGGACGTCGAGGTCCCAGCTCTCGAACGCACTCGGGCTCGCCGGTCCCGAGCAGCTCTACCGGCGGTGCGAGCGTCGCACGGCCCATCGCGACGCGGCGAGCCCTCTCTTCTGGACGCTCGGCGCGAAGCAGGTGGGGCGGGCGGCCATCAGCGGTTGGCGGGACGTGCTCGCTCCCGCGCTGCGTTCCGAGGAACACGATCTCGCGCTCTGGCCGTTCCACGGTGAACTCGCAACACTCGCTCGAACCCATCGGATCGTGGCCTGTGAGACCTACCCCGCCGAGGCCTATCGACACCTCGGGTTCCCCCGCCGAGGGTGGAGCAAACGCAACGCAGCCGATCGACGTCGACTCGTCGGCCGCGACTTCCTGGACGGGCCTGCCGGCGAAGACCCCTTCGATGCCTTCGTGGCGCTGCAACTCATGCTCGACGTCGTAGCCGGACGCCTGCCGCCTCACCCCTTCCCCGAACTGCCGCCCAGCGTGGCTCAGCGCGAAGGCTGGATCCTCGGCCAACACGACCGGCCGCTATAGTTGCGAGCGGCTCGCAGGACGACGCCGCGCCGTTGCATTGGCGGCGCGGAGTCGTTGTACTGAGGCCATGGAGAAGGGTCGCTTCGGACCCTATGAGCTGATCCGGACGATCGGCTCAGGGGCGGTAGGCACGGTCTGGCTCGCCGAGGTGCGGGAGCGTCCGCGCCACGCACCCGAGCTGCTCCCGGGCCGGCGCGTGGCCATCAAGCGGCTGAAGGACCCCCCGGCCATGATGCCGTTGGATGCGCAGCGCCGCTTTCAGCAGGAGTCTCAGTACCTGCGAAACCTGAACCACCCCAACGTCGTGGACCTCCTCGACGTCGACACCGTCGACGTGGGCCGTGGTCTAGAACCGTACATCGCGATGGAGTACGTGGTTGGGAAGACTCTCGCGACGGTCGTCGACGAGGGGCCGGCCGATGAAGCCTTGGTCATGGAGATCGCAATGCAAGTCACGCGAGGTCTTGTGGCCTTGCAGCGCCTATGCATCATCCACCGCGACATCAAGCCGGCCAATCTGATCCTCGCCGACGACGGTGGTGCGGTGAAGATCATGGACCTCGGCAGTGCGCGCAGCGAGATGGGGCGGATCGTCCAGACGCAGTACGGGATGCACATCGGGACGCCTCTCTATTTCGCGCCGGAGCAGATCCAGGACGACCCGGATGCGGTCGGCCATGCCACGGACCTGTTCGCGCTCGGCCTCGTCCTCTACGAGTTGCTGGCCGGACAGCACCCCTATCCCGCCGAGAGCTACCCACAGGCTCTACACAACGCCCTCCATGCGATCCCGGAAACCCTGAGTTCTCGCGGCGTGATCGTCAGCCCGTTCCTTGAGGCTCTTGTTCACGCGCTGCTGGAGAAGGACCCCGAAGACCGGGTGCCAGACGCAGAGCGACTGCTGGAGATCCTCGAAGAGCGTGAACGATCCGCGTGGTGGCGCGGGCGTCCTCACCAGGCGGCGCAGGGGGTTCCCCGCGCCTTGTTGCCCGCTCGGGGCCGAGGGCGTCTTCATGGCAGGGAGAGCGAGGCCGAGACCCTCCAGGAGGCGTGGCGCGGCGCTGTAGGTGGCGAGGGTCGCACGATTCTGATCAGCGGTCCCGAGGGCATCGGAAAGACGCGGCTCGTGTACGAACTTGCGCACCAAATCACGCGCGAGGCGAGAGGTGCAGCCATCTTGTACGGGGCGGCACTGCCTGGGGGCGTCGGGATCGCTCCTGGGCCCCTTCGAAGTGCGCTTCGCGCGTTCCTCGGTGAGTCCGAGTTGATGGAAGAGGTTGATCGCTACCTGGGCGGAGGGTCGCGCTTGGCGGCTCCCTTTTCCGCATTTCTCCGCGGTGAAGAGGCCCTGGATCGCAGCGCGTCGCTCGATGCGGATGGGATCCGAGCCACCTTCGCCAAAGTGCTCCGGAGCATCGCGGACGAGCGCCCGGTCCTGCTCATCGTGGACGATCTCCATCTGGCTTCCGAAGAGGCGCGTGCCCTCTTCGCCTACCTCGCACACGCTCTCGGTGACATGCGCGTCCTCATGACGGGCACGGCTGGCGACGGGCTTGCGCCCGCCTGGCGCCACGCGCTGCACGCAATCGAGAGTGCGACCGAGATCGAGCTCGAACCCTTGGGCGTCGATGCCGTGCGCCACATCGTCGAGGAGCGCCGGCCGAGGGAGACTGCTCGATCCGTTCTTGAAGACCTTGCCGAGCGAGCGGACGGAAACCCGCTCTACGTCACGGAGTATCTCCGGGCTCTCGATGACTCCGACGAAGTGACGATGCGATTGCCGCCGCCGCGGATTCGGGACTTCCTGGCGGCGCGCCTCGCGCGTCTCAGTGAGGACGAGCGCGAGCTGCTCGAGCTGGCGGCCGTTGCAGGCTACCGTTTCGATCCGCACGTCGTGGCCGACGTCCTGGATCGTCCGCTGGTTCCCCTTCTCCAGGATCTCGCCCACCTCCAGAGGGAGCAGGGGATGGTCCTCTCCACACCCTCGGACTACGTGTTCGAGAGCCACGCCCTCCACGAAATGCTCCTGACCGAACTCGCACTCCCTCTGCGGCGTGAGTACCACGCCCTGGTAGCGCAGGTGCTGGAGCAGCGCCTGGTGGACTACGGTACCAATGCCGCAATGGCCGGCCATCTCCACGTGGAGCTGGTCGATCAGTGGCTCGACGCCGGTCGTGGGCACGACGCCTTGGCTCACATGGAGCCGGCCGTCGATCACCTGGTCTCCGGGCACCGCCATCGTCAGGTCATCTCCCTCATCGAGCGTGCGCTGGACACGGACGCTCCACTGAGTTCTGAGCAACGCGTCGATTGGCTCGTGCGGGTGGCCCGCGAGTCGGACTTCATTGCGGAGCGAGAGCGTCAAGAGCAAGCTATCGCTCGAGCGGAGCAGCTCGTGGGGCCGGAAACCGCCCCCGCCACGGTCTCGCGCTTGGCGTGGATTCACGGCCGGTACCTCCGATCCATGGGGCAAGGCCTCCCCGCCGAGCAGCAGAGCGCGCGCGCGGTCCGCGAGGCCGAACGAGCCGGCGATCAGGAACTGCTAGTCACCGCGCTGGCGCTCCACGGCGCAGTGTTGGCCGCGAGCCTTGGGCGTTTTGACGAGGGTGAGGCGGTCTTCCGGCGCCTCCTCGACCTCCAGCCTCCTGGCGAGTCGTCCGAGGCTCGGGCACACGCACACTCTGGGCTGGGGCAGATTGCGAATTGGCGTGGCGCCCACGAAACAGGGCTACAGCACTTCCAGCGCTGCCTGGATCATGTGGAGAAGCACGGTTCCCTGCGTGCGCTGGCCGTGGCGCGGCTGAACCTGGGTGTTCAACTGGCGGACTTGGATTGCGGCGAGGACGCTGTGGCCCAACTGGAGGGAGCTTTGTCACTCAGCCGCGAGATCGGGCTGCGCAATCTCGAGGTCATGGCCATTCGTGAGCTGGGGGCCCTATACCGACGCGTCGGGCGCCTCGATCAAGCGCACGCGGCAATGTCGCAGGCCGTCGTTCTGGCGTGGGAAACAGGTGACCCCCTGGATGCCGCGCTCTCCCGTGTGCGCCTGGGTGAACTGTGTGCGGCCTGCGGCCTCCTCGAGGAAGCACACACCCACCTGACCTCGGCTCACGAGGCCATCGTCGCATCCGATGATCTGCAAGCACGTGCGCAGGTCGAGATCGCCTTGGGCGAGCTGGCCGCCGCGGAAGGGGACTGCGAAGCGGCACATGGCTGGCTGACAATGGCTCAGCGCAGCTACGACGAGGCGGGCTGGGGAGCTGATGCAGCCTACTGCCAATGCCTGTGCGCCCGCCACGACCTGCTGCAGGGGGACGTCGAACGCTCTCGGCAGGTCCTCCGCGCGTGCCTCCCCCGGTTGGAGGAAGCAGGGCGAGGTGTGGGTCTTGTGCTGTCACACGGGATCGGTGCTTCCCTTGGCCTCGTGCCGAAGGCGCAAGCTCGAAGGTCATACGATGAGCACGGGAGCACTTTGGGTCTGGATCAGTTGCCCAGCGTCAACTACCTGTTGTGGCGGGCCACAAAGGACGAATCCTACCTACGCCGCGCACATCAGACGCTACACGTATTGCGTGAGCATGCACCCGAGGGGGCGCGTGACGCCATCGTGGAGCGCGTGCAGGAACACCGCATGATCGAAGAGGACTGGGATGCCCGAATCCAAGGCACTAGCCGAGGAGAACGGCAGGCCTCGAGAAGGAGGGAGAGAGTGGATGGGTAAGAGTCTCAAGGGCGCTCGAGTGAGCTTCGGTGCCGTTGACGTGCACCGCGTGATTCCCGCGCGTCTGTTGTCCGTGGAGCGGGTGAGGGAACGGCTCGAAGCGTTCAAGGGGAATGCGAGTTACGAAGATCTGAAGAAGGAGATGCTGGATCTCTGCAAGGATGCCGAGGAGAAGGGTGAACTCCACGTGCGGCTGCACGCGGGGCATCATGCGGCGCTCGATTCGGCCACTGAGTCATCTACGGACGGGGGAGGGACACCGGCGGGCAGTGGGATTGCCAAGCACCAGACGCGGATTGCGCCAGGTTCCAAAAGGTTCGCAGATCTCGTCTTCACCAACGACACGGCCACGCCCATGCAGCCCGTGCGTTTCCGCCTACGCAAGCACGGGGGCTCATTCCCGGACGAGGGCTGGATTGAGTGTGACTCCCTCATCGCCCCCTCGACCACGTGGCATGGAGTTGCGCCCGATCAAGTCTCTGATGACATTGTCGAGATTCAGGTTGAGTTCGCCATGGGCGAACCAGGCATGTTCGTCTGGAACTGGCTCATCGAGGATGTCAGCTTCTTCCGGCTGCACCAAGTCCATCTGATCATCCGGGGTGAGGGAGACGAGGTCGGTTACGACGGCCATGTCGTGCTCTGGGATCTCACCATGGAAGACCAGACGGTCACCGTGCCCCTGCTCGACTAGCCTGCCCTACGGTCCCCATCCTGAAGTTGCGAGCGGCTCGCAGGACGACGCCGCGCCGTTGCATTGACGGCGCGGAGTCGCTGTACTGAGGCCATGGAGAAGGGCCGTTTCGGACCCTACGAGGCGATCGAGCGGATCGGCTCCGGGGGCTTCGCCGAAGTCTGGCTCGCGGAGGTGGTCGAGCCCCCCCGTGATGCCCCCGAGTTGCGCCCCGGCCAACGAGTGGCGCTCAAACGCTTGCTCGACCCCCCGGCGATCGCAGCGCCGCAGGTGCGAGTTCGCTTCGATCAAGAGGCCGCCATCATGAAGGGGTTGGATCACCCCAACGTGGTGGAGGTTCTGGACGTCGGCAACGCCGATGCAGGGCGCGGACCCGAGCCCTATCTGGCGCTTGAATTCGTACGCGGACGCACGCTTGAGAAGGTGATCGCCGCCGGGCCGGTCGACGAGGCGCTCGCACTCGCGGTCGCGAAGCAGGTGACCGCGGGACTGGTTGCGATGCAGGCGCGGCGTGTCTGTCACCGCGACATCAAGCCTGCGAACCTGATCCTCGCCGACGACGGCGGCGTCGTGAAGATCATGGACTTCGGCTGTGCGCGCGCCCCGATGGCTCCACTATGGAAGACGCAAATCGGTGATCGAATCGGAACGCTGCTCTACTTCAGCCCGGAGCAGCTTGGCGGCGACCCGGACGCCATCACGAACGCGACGGATCTCTACGCCTTGGGGTTGGTGCTCTACGAGCTGCTCGTGGGACATCACCCGTACTACGACGGGAAGCACTTCGACCTGTCCGCCATCGAGCTAACCGTCCCCGAGACACTGCGGTCGCGGGGCGTGAGCGTCAGTCCGTTCTTCGAGGCGCTGGTCCTCACGCTCCTCGAGAAGAAGCCGGCCGACCGGATTGCGGATGCCGCGACCCTGCAGACGATCCTCGAGGAGCGCGAGCGGTCAGCTTGGTGGCGCGGCCGTCCCCGACAGGCGGCGCGCGGCCTACCGTCCGGGCTGCTCCAGGCCAAGGGCGATGGCGGCCTTCACGGACGAGCCGACCTGCTGCAGACGCTAACGGAGCGATGGGACGACGCCGTGGCCGGGCGTGGGCGCGCCCTACTCATCCATGCGCCTGACGGCGCCGGCAAGTCGAGGCTGGTCTACGAGCTCGCCGACCACGTTGCGCGGGCGGCGACCGGCGCCGCCGTCCTTTACGGCGTCGCCTATCCTGGCGGAGTCGGTGTTGCACCGGGCGCCATCCGCAGCGCCCTTGTGGGTTTCCTAGGGGAGGCCGGCCTCGAGGAGACGGTGCAGCGGTACCTCGGCGCCGCGTCGGGGCTGGCTGCCGCGTATGCGGCGTTCCTGCGCGGGGAACAGGCACTTCAGGCAGGGCCCCCGCTGGACGGCGACGCGATCCGATCGGCCACCACGAAGGTCCTCCTCGGGATCGCATCCGAGCGCCCGATCCTGCTCGTCGTCGAAGAGCTCCATCTGTCGTCGGATGAAGGTCGCGCGCTCTTCGCGGGACTGGCCCATGCCATCGCCGATGCGCGCATCCTGTTAGTCGGAACCGGCACCAGCGCGCTATCCGTCGACTGGCGAGACAGCCTCGTCGAGCTGGCGCATGGCGACGTGTTCGAGCTGATGCCCCTGTCCGAAGATGCCGTGCGCGATATCGTCGCGGAGCGAGTGCGTGGAGAAGATGCACGTCGCGTCGCAGATGTTCTCGCCGGCCACGCCGACGGTAGTCCACTCTACATTCAGGACTTCCTCCGCGAGTTCGAGGAGGCGGATCACGTCCTTCCCCCGCTTCCTCCCCCTCGCATTCGCGATCTCGAGGCGAGTCGAGTGCACCGCATGAACGAGGAGGAGCGGGAGGTCCTCGAGTTGGCTGCGGTGGTCGGGTTCCGGTTCGATCCCACTGTCGTCGCCGAGGTCCTCGAACGTCCCGTCGTGCCCCTCCTCCGTCTGCTCGCCCAGGTGCACCGCTCGCGGGGCATGGTGCGGCCCGCGGACGAGAACTACGCCTTCGACAGCCACGCGCTTCACGAACTCCTGCTCTCCGAGATTTCCCTTCCCTTGCGTCGTGAGTACCACGCACTGGTCGCCCGCGTCCTGGAGGGGCGGCTCGCGGAGGCCGGCGACGATGAGAGCCGCGCCGGGCCGCTTCACGTCCAGTTGGCTAACCACTACCTGGAGGCCGGGCGTCGGGACGATTGCCTTGCGCACCTGGAGCCTGCCTTCGCGTTCGTGAAGTCCCAGCACCGGCACTCGGACGCCACGGCACTCGTGGATCGTGCATTGGCCGCCCCGGGAATCCTGGAAGGAAACGACCGCCTGGAGTGGCTGATCACCCTCGCAGAGGAGCACGCACTCTACATGCACGCGTCGGAGGAGAGGCGCGCGCTCCACGAGGCGCTCGCTCTCGTCGAAGAGGGCTCCGACTGCGCCCTGAGGGCTCGCTTGGCATGGAGACGGAGCATCCGCGCGCGGGTAGACGGCCAGCTACCGGAGGCCGAGGCCTTGGCGCGCGAGGGGCTGGGCCTGGCCGAAGCGTGCGACGACACGGAACTCGTCACGGCCCTTCTCGCCCACGTCGGGTACGTCCTGACCTTGCGAGGTTCCCTCTCCGAAGCGCAGGAGACGTTCGAGCGACTCCTCGCGCTGGAGGACGGCGAGGCTCCTTCCCGGTCACGCGCGCATGCCCACTCCATCCTGGGGCAGATCGCGGAGATGCGGGAGGATCACGAGGCGGCGGTCGAGAGCTTCCGGGCGTGCCTGACCGAAGTGAAGCGCCTCGATTCGCAGACCGCGCTGGCGATCTCGCATTTGAATCTCGGTGGGGCGCTCAACGAGGCGAGTCGATGCGACGAGGCCATTCCGCATCTGGAAGAGTCGCTCGCCATCAGCCGGACGATTGGCCTAAAGGGGACCGCCGCCAAGGCCGTGAGCAACCTGACCGCGGCCTACATGAGCAAGGGGAGATTGGCGGACGCGATCGCCATGGGCACGGAAGCGCTCGAGCATCACGAAGCAGCGGGAGACCGCTCTGGATCCGTACGCGCACGGCGCTTGCTCGGGAGCCTCTGGTTGGCTTGCGGCCTCATCCACGAAGCCGAAGGATACCTGCGCCGTGCCCACGACGAGGCCGCCTCGATGGGCGACACCCGACTGCAGGCGTCGTGCAAGCGTCACCTCGCGGACCTGTGTGTGGAGTCGGAGCGAACGCCCGAGGCCCTGGCCTGGCTGGCCGACGCAGAGCAGCTCTTTTCCGACGCCGGGTTCGAGGCGCGGGTCCTCGACACCATCCATCAGCGGGCCCTCGTGCTGTTTCTGAGCGGAGACGAAGACGAGGCACGCACCGTGATTCGGGAGACGCTTCCGCGTCTCCCCGCCACCATGTCGCTCGCCGGACGGCTGGGCTGGAGCACGCTCGGAGCCGCCCTTGGCCTAGTGCCCCTCGAGCACGCTCAGGCGGAACTCGACGAACTCGGTGCTCGCGGCGATGCCCTACCGCTTCCCACCCTCCGCTACCTCCTCTGGCGCGCGAGCAAGGACCCGTCGCACCTACAGGCCGCCCAGGAGGCCGTCATGCACCAGCGCGAGCATGCCCCGCCTGAGGCAAGAGACTCGATGCTCGAGAAGCCCATGGCCCGACGCGTGCTCGACGAGGCGCAGCGGATGAAACCCGCGAACAGCGAACCAGAGGTCTAGTCAACGATTGGAGGGTCCCTTGGCCCAGAAGAAGAAGCCCAAGCCTCGGAAGAAGCAGGCCCCGAGCAAGAAGCGCTCGTGGGCGAGCAATCTCCTCCCGAAGGCTGACAGGATCGTCACCGTGCCCTACACGTTGAGTAGGTGCGAGGTACTCCGGACGGGAGCTGCCCGAGCCGCCCTGCGGCCACCCCCTGACAAGAAGCTGACGTTGTGCAACACGCAGCCCTTGCCTTCACCCAACAGTCAGTTCGACCACCTTCACTTCAACAACGAGACCGGCTTCCATCTCGATCAGGCCATGTTCCGGTTCATCCGGGCGGATGGTTCTCACATCGACGGCCAGGAACAGGGATTCTCCCTGGAGCCCATGCTCATACCCAAGGACGCTGAGGTAAGAGCTGGAGTTGGGGATCCCGATAACCGGCACTAGGCTTCGAGCTGGAGTTCCATGCGCCGGATCTTGGGAAGCACGGAGGTTTCCAACTCGAATTCGATCCGCCTGGCGGGCTTGAAGCCTGGATCGCTGCCCTTGAGTTGAGGTGCCGGTTCGATCCCGAGACCGAAGACTTCGGCCTAGCTGGATTGGCATGGCTCGTAGTCGTGATCAACCATAACGAATATGGCGTCTGCCCCGTTGAGTTCTAGGAACTCCTGACGTCAGCGCCTTCCTCGGCGAAGGCTTTGAAGTGCTTCATGTACTTCATCGTCTGCTTGGGGAAGGCGCCCTTCATCAGTAGGCCGATCACCTTCATGAAGCCGCTGAACTGGAACTCGCTCGTGTTCTCCAGTCGCGTCTTGTCGGGCGCGGTTTCCACGAAGCGGACGTCGACGATGTTGTGGACGTTCTTCGCGTCGTACGTGGTCTTGATGTGATCGGGTAGGTCCTTCTCGATCACGTTCTCGATCATCTCCATGTTCCGCTTGCCCATCTTGAAGATGAGCTTGGACTTGGCGCCGGGCTGGCCGGCCGTGCCGCTCAGGAGCTCGGTGCTGGCCAGTCCGGGCTGCCACTTCACGAGGTTCGCAGGGTCGTCGTAGAGTTCCACGACCTTCTCGCGCGGCAGGTCCAGATCGATTGCTACCGTGTACTTCATCATGAGTCCTCCGCCTCGGTCGGCACGACGCTAGCACGGCGGTGAGCCCCGACCCACGGACCCCGCGTAGGGTGAGCCGCCGGGAGGGACTCCATGACACGACTACTGCTGGCTGCCGTACTTCTCGCAGCTACCGCCTGCTCGAGTTCGTCTCCGCCCGGCCCCCGCTCGGCGCCCAGCGGCCGGTCCACCACGGACAGCCGGGTGAAGAGCTACATGGGGCAAGTCCCGCCGGACGTCTTCCAGAACGGCACGTGGGTGAGCCGCGCCGGCGAGACCTCGCTCGCGGCGCTGCGCGGCCGCGTCGTCTACGTCCAGTTCGCGTTCCCACAGTGACCGGCGTGCATCTACATGATGCCCCACCTGGTCAGGTGGCAAAACGCCTACGCTTCGCAGGGACTCACGATCCTCTACATCGATGACGGCCGTCGGGACCCTCTCGCTCACGCTCAGACGTGGCCCCAGGAGGAGAACGTGGCCTACCACGTGTTCCACGACGCGGGCGGAGCGGCGAACCAGACCTACGACATCAAGGCGTACCCGACCGCCTACGTGATCGACCGCTCGGGGCGCGTCGCCTGGGAGGGCATTCCCCTCTACGGCCCGAACGTGGCCGAGGAGGCGATCCGCGCCCTCCTCGAGTGACTACCCTCCCCTTGTGAGTCGCTTGCTCTTCGGTGGTCTGGGCGTCCTCTTCGTCGGCCTGGCCGTGCTGGGCGCACTTCTGCCGGGCTTGCCGACCACGGTCTTCCTGATCGGGGCGACGTGGTGTTTTGCCCGCTCGTTCCCCCACGTGGCCGATCGCCTCCTCGACATGCGGATCTTCCGGCCGTTTCGGGCCTGGCTTGTCCCTGGCGGACGGGTGTCCCGGCGGTCGAAGCTCACGGCGCTCCTCATGATGTGGGCCGCCATCACCCTCACGGTCCATCTGGCCCTGTCCGCCGAGACGCCGAACTGGATCCTCGCCGTCACTGTCGTCGTGCTCGGCGGCATCGGCACCTTCTTCATCGTGCGGCACGGACGCTAGAGACCCACCCGTCGATGGGACGCGTAGAAGAGCCAACGACCGATCAGCTCCGACGCGAAGAGCAAGAGGATCGCCCACGCACTGTGAAACAGGAGCGCGCTTCCGAGCAAGGCCGTCGCGACGCGGAGGGCGGCGATCCCTCGTCGCTTCCGCGGCAGGCTCGTCATCGTGAGCAGCACCTGGCCGAGGGCGAAACACGCGGCGACGATCGGCAAACCACGGATCGCCGCGCCGAGTAGGAAGGCCGTGCCGAGGAACTGTGCCGGCGTGCGCCACGTGTCCCACGCCGGTACGGTCCGAAGGCGATAGACGTTGGCGATCGCCCACACGAAGAACAGACCGAGCAGCGCGGCGACGTACGCCGCGACCCTCCCCTCGGGGAGCAAGAGCCGGGCCACGAGCGCCGCGCCGAAGGCCATCCCCAGGAGCACCTCGCGGCTCAACCAGGATCGGCGCCAGCGCGCCGTCGCGAGCCGCGCCCGTCCCGGCCGCCCCAGGTGAAGCAGCACCACCGCGCCGGCGACGACGAGAAGGGACAGGGCGATCGCGGGCGTCCCCCCAAAGAGGGCGACGCCGGCCGCGGCCTGGGCGAGCACGGTGAAGACCACCAGCGAGCCGGCGGACTCGACGACCCGGGCGCGCATCAGAGCTCCTCCTCGTTGGCGATGCGAGGCGCGCGCGACGCCGCCTTCTCGACGTCGCGGTGGGGGAGCAGGGACGTGCGCGGCAGCGTGAGCACCGCCGGCGGCAGCGGGAAGGTGGAGCGCGTGCCGTCGTCCGCGTCCGGCAGCGCTTCCAGCGTCAGGACCCGCATGGGGCACGCCTCGACACAGGCGGGTTGGCGGCCGACCTCCAGATGGTCACGGCAGAGATCGCACTTCGTCATCACGCGCGCTACCGCGTCGTACTGGGGGGCGGCGTAGGGACAGGCCCACGCGCAGTAGCCGCAGCCGATGCAGCGCTCGCTCTCGATGAACACCACGCCGTCCGCGCGCTGCCGCATCGCCCCGGAAGGACAGACTTCGACGCAGATGGGAGCGTCACAGTGCATGCAAGCCACCGAGACGAAGTAGGCATACGTCGCGGCCTCGACCCCCACGACCCGGCGCCAGAGGACACCCTCGCCGAGGCCGTGCTTGTCCTTGCAGGCCATCTGGCACGCTTTGCACCCCGTGCAGCCGGAGAGGTCGAGCCGGAACCCCAGGCGCGCACTCATCGCCGGCGCCTCCCGCGCCACCTGGACCTGCAGCGTGTGGGCTGCCGTGCCTCGCGCGTAGGGCGTCAGCCGATCGCTCGTCAGGACATTCGTCGCGCCGCCGCGATCCACACCCTCCGCATCCGGTTCCCACCATGCCCCCTGGGGGATATCGACAACGCCGGGCCGGAGCCGATTCGTCAAGCGGCAGGGGAGGACCATCGCGCCGCGGTCGTTGAACACGCGCACCGCGTCGCCGTCCTCGATACCTCGCGAGGAGGCGTCATCCGGGTGCAGGAAGACCCGGTGGGGGAAGGCCTCGCGGAGCCAGGGGTTGTTGGCGTGCGTCGAGTGGACCCGGCCGAGCGTGTGCGAGCCGATCGCTTGGAGGGGGAAGCGCTTGGCCGCATCGCCGAAGGGGCTCTCCCACTCCTCGATGTACTTGGGCACGGCCGGGATCTCGTCCGGCCGGCTCAGCGCGTGGAGCGTGGGGGAGAAGATCTCGATACGTCCGGATGGCGTGTCGAGGGGGTGCGCTTCGGGATCCCGGCGGAAGTCCGCGAGTGCGATCGCGGGCTTCTGGATGCGCTTGGCGTGCACACCCGCGTTGCTCGCTTCGAACGCGTCCACCGTCGGCACGTCCGGGAAGTGGTTTCGGTAGCTCGCGAGGATCCAGTCGACCCACTGCCTCTCGTCGCGTCCCTCCGTGAACGCTTCCCTGATGCCGAGGCGGTCGGCGATGCCCGCGCAGATCCGGTAGTCGCTCCGGGAGTCGCCGAGAGGCTCGACGAGCTTCGGCATCAGCAGCAGCTCGTCCCCGAACTTCCACCCGTCCTGCAGACCCCACGTCTCGAACGCCGTGCACGCCGGCAGGACGAGATCGGCGAAGCGGGCCGTGGGGGTGAGGAACTGGTCTTGGACGATCAGGAACTCGACGAGGCTCTCGTCCTTCAGGATCCGGGTCGTCTTGTTGATGTCCATGTGCTGGTTCACGAGGCAGTTGGTGGCCACTCCGTAGATCAGCTTGATGTCGCCGCGCGTGACCGCCTCGGACCATGCGGCCACGGGAATCGACTTCCCGTGGGGGTTCTCCCCCAGCGGCATCCCGATCCAGCGGGAACCACCGTGGGGGGCCGGGAGATCGAGGCCGCCGCCACTGCCGCCCGGAATGCCCACGTTGCCTGTGATGGCCTGGAGTACGCACCCCGCGCGCACGACCTGCTCGCCGTAGGCCCTCCGCTGCATGCCGTAGCCCTGGTAGAGGACGGCGGGTCCCGACGTGGCATACAGCCGCGCGATGCGCCCGATGGTGTCCGCCGAAACGCCGCAGATCG
The DNA here is from genome assembly GCA_963802335.1 of uncultured Planctomycetota bacterium. Taxonomy (GTDB): domain Bacteria; phylum Planctomycetota; class PLA2; order PLA2; family JAEUHO01; genus CAWDIE01. The sequence continues at coordinate 15,691 of CAWDIE010000001.1, forward strand.
TGGCCGCCCAGGCGGGCGTCTTCGCGACGCCGTCGCGTCGGCCGAGGATGTAGTCCTCGTAGCTCTCTTCGCTGCTCGTACCCCGGGGGCATCGTGTCCCTATCGAAGCCGAGGCAGTGCGAGCGCACGAAGCCCCGGTCGTAGAGGTCTTCCTCGATCAACACGTGGGCGATGGCCGACATCATGGCGGCGTCGGTGCCGGGTCGGATCGAGATCCACTCGTCGGCGAGTCCGATGGCGCTGGGAGTCATGCGGGGATCGATGCAGATCACGTGGGCGCCGCGGGCGCGCGCCTGCCGCACGAAGTACGCGGTGTTGGTCCCGTCGATCATCTCCGCGGGGTTCCAGCCCCACATGAGAATCGTCTTCGCGTTGATCCAGTCCTGGCGCTCGTTGCCGGTGACCAGCGTGCCGTAGACGGTCGGCGTGGCGGCGTTGGTGCAGGCCCAGCTGTAGGAGCTCTCGATGCCGAGGCATCCGCCGTAGAGGTTGAAGAGCCGCCGCGCCAGATGCGACCCGTTCGTGTTGCTGTACGCCCCCGTGCCATAGGGCACGAAGAGGGCGCCGTTGCCGTGCTCGTCGCGCACGCGGCGAATCTGGCTTGCCGCGAGGTCGAGGGCCTCGTCCCAGGAGCAGGGCTCGAAACGCCCTTCGCCCCGCCTGCCGACCCGTCTCAGGGGTTCGGTCAGGCGGTCCGGGTGGTACTGCCGCTGGAGGTAGGCCCGCCCCGCGAACACACGCGACGAGGCGGGGGCAGGACGGCGCGTCGCTCGTCCTATCGTCGGCCTCGAGCCGGACGATGCGGCCGTCTTCCACGATCGCCACGAGCAGGCAGCGGCCGCCGCAGTTGTGCGCGGGACACGAGGTCCGGACTCGCAAGGAGGAGCCTCCTTCCGATCCCCAGTCTGCGGCAGAAGGCCCAGGGCGGCGAATGTTCGCCGCCCTGGAAAAGCCCATTTTCAGCCGTTTGAGCGATCGGCCCCGTTCGCCGCGGCCTGCGCTTGCCGGTGGCGCGAGCACTGTCCTTTGTTCGTGTTATGTTCGTGTCTGCGTGGGTTGGGGACCCGGAGACGCTGGAGAATCTCATGCAGGCCGAACGCTCGCTCCAGGAGGCGCTCGCCTCCATCCATCTCACCCGTGACCTGACGCTCGACCAGGTGGAGACCCACCTTCGGTTGGGGCTCGGCCTTCACGACAACGGTCACCTGGTGCTCGCCTTCTACCTGGCCGACATGGCGGAACGGGAGCTGCATCAGGAGGCCGGTTTCACCAGCACGGCGGCCTACGCCGAGGGTGTCCTCGGGCTGGACGTCAGGCGAGCGCGGGAGCTGATCGCCGTGGGCCGGAAGCTGCGCGTGCTACCGGCCATTCTTGAGGCCCACCGCCTGCAGCGGATCGGCTGGTCCAAGGTGCTGCAGCTCGTCAAGGTGGCCAGCCCCGAGCACGAGGAGGCATGGCTGGCGTTCGCGCTCACCCACAGCTGCCGCGAGCTCACGTTGGAGGTTCGCCTGACCAAGCCCGGGCACGCGCCGCGGGGCTCCGGCAACCGCAAGGGACTCCGCGAGATTCGCTTCTCGCTGCGCACGCGTGTCCCCGTGCTCACGCACAAGAAGCTCACCCTCGCGCAGGAGAAGCTCGAAGCGGAGCGCGGGGGCCCCGTGACCCAGGCCGAGTGCATCGACGTCCTGGCCGAGCTCTTCCTCACGACCGACGACGACGGTTCGGTGCCGGGGCGCAAGCCCATCGACTCCTCCCTCTATCGCATCGTGGTCCGTCCGGACGAGACGGCACCGCCGGATGGGCGTGAGCCCGGTCTCGTCGTCCACGAAGACGACCTCGGCTACGTCCCCATCGACCGCGTATCGGAGGACGGTGAGCGAGACGACGCCCACAGCGCGTGCCTCCGCTGCGACGCGCAGGCCGTCCAAGCCACCGACGACGCGCAGTCGAGCGACAAGGACAAGGCTGTTTCCAAGGCACTGCGCCGGCGTGTCCTGGCGCGCGACGACCACCGCTGCCGCGCATGTGGCGGCCGACACCGCCTCCACGTCCACCACATCCAGTTCCGCATGCACGGCGGCCTCACCCTCATCGTCAACCTGATCAGCCTCTGCGAACACTGCCACGCACTGGTGCATGAGGGGCTCCTGGTGCTCGTCGGCGAGACCGCGGATGCGATCCGCTTCGAGGACGCCGAGGGACGCCTTCTCGAAGCGAGGGGGGGGCGCGTCGAGCCCAGCGTGCTCTTCTCCCTAGGCCGGGGGAAGGGGCTTAAGGCGCGAGAGGCGCCCGCGCCCGCGTGCCCGGCCCCGCCGCCCGAGCCCGTCCCCTTCGACGAGGCCTTCGCCCGGGTCGTCGGGCAGCCGACCCTGCTCTCACGCCTGCACGCCGTCGCGGCCGGTAGCCGGGCCCGGGGCCGCCCGTTCCCCCACACCCTCTTCACGGGGCCGCCCGGCACGGGCAAGACGACGCTTGCCGAGGGGCTGGCCGCGGCCCTAGGGGCACGCCTCCTGCGCACCGCGGGCCCCCTGCTTCAGCGACCCGGCGAGGTCGTCCGGATCCTGGCCTCGCTCGGCCAAGGCGACGTTCTCTTCCTCGACGAGATCCACGCCGTACCGCGTCCCGTCCTCGAAACCCTCTACGAGGCGCTCGATCAGCGTCCGGCGTTCACCCTGGTGGCCGCCACCACCGAGGGAGGGGACCTGCCCGATGCGCTCCTCAGTCGGTTCGGGTTGCGGGAGAGTCTCGGCTTCTACGAACCCGAGGACCTGGCGGCCCTGGTGGTCGATCGCGCGCGCGCCGAGGGCGTAGCGCTTCACGGCGGGGCGGCCGAGCAACTCGCCGCCTACGCTCGAGGCACACCGCGCGAAGCACTCCGTCTCCTCGAACGGGTGCTCGACGAGGCGGCGCGTGGGCGGCGAACGTTCGCCGCCCGCGCGCTCGTCGATCGTGTCCTTCGTGACCTGGGCTACGACGCCGAGGGACTCGCCCCGGACGAACGACGCTACCTGGCCGTTCTCCGCGACAGCCCGGGTCCGGTGCCTCTCTGGCGCCTGGCCCGGATGCTCGGCGCCAGCGCCGCGAGCGTGGCCCGACTCCTCGAGCCCTACCTGTTCAGGATGGGCTGGGTTCAGATGACGCCCCGGGGGCGTCTCGCGTCCCCGCGCCTACTTCGGCAGCTCTCCTAGGTACTTGTAGAGGTCCGACTTCGGGTCGATCACCAGGGTGTGGTTCTGGCCGACGAACTCCTCGTACGCCTGCAGGGTGCGCACGAATGCGAAGAAGTCCGGGTCCGTGTTGTAGGCCTCGGCGAAGAGGCGAGCGGCGTCCGCGTCGGCCGTCGCGATAATCTGCTGCGCATCCCGGTACGCCTCGGACAGGATCTTCTTCTCGTCGCGCGCGCGCTGCCCCTCGACCTCGGCCTTCTTGCCTCGACCTTCGGAGCGGTACTGTTCCGCGATCCGCTGTCGCTCGGAGATCATGCGCTGGTACACGCTCTGGCGCACCGACTCGACGTAGTTGATCCGCTTGATGCGGAGATCGATGAGCTGGATGCCGAGGTCGCTCACCTTGGGGATGGCCGTCTGCAGCATCTCCTCGACCAACTGGTTGCGGCCCTTGGCGATGGTCTCGCGCACCTCGGCCTCGACGGGGCCCTGGTCCGACTCCTCCTCGGTGGGGACGACGTCGAGCACGCGGTTCGACACGCGGACGACCTCGACGAGCTTGTTGCGGCCGATCACGTCACGCACGGCGGAGTCCAGGTAGTCGTCGAGCTTCGACTGCGCGCCTTCTACGGTCCGCACCGACTGGAGGAACCGCAGCGGGTCGCTGATGCGCCACCGAGCCGTGGTGTCGACCCAGATGAACCGCTTGTCGTCGGTCGGGATCTGGTTTCGCTCTCCGTCCCAGATCAGGATCCGCTTCTCGAAGCGGTTGACCTTCTGGACGAACGGCATCTTGAAGTGCAGGCCGGCCGTCGTGACGGGGTCCCCGGCCGGATCGCCGAACTGCGTGATGACGACCTGCTCCCACTCGCCGACGGTGTACGTCGAGGCGAAGATCAGGATGAGGAGCAACACGGCCAGCACGACGCCGGCACCGACCTTGAGTTGGGCGTTCATCGCAACCCCCCTTCGCCATCCAGGGGCAGCATCTTCAGCACACCGTCCTCGTTCGCAACGATCACCTTGCGCACGTTCGGCAGGATCCGCTCGATGGTCTCCAGATAGAGACGTTGCTTCGTCACCTCGGGGCTCGTGCCGTAGACCTCGACGAGTTCCACGAAGCGGGAGACGTCGCCCTTGGCACGGTTCACCCGGTCCACGGCGTAGCCCTCGGCTTCGCTGACGGCGCGGAGCGCGTCACCGCGCGCCTGCGCGATCGCCTTGTTGTATTCACGCTGCGCCTCGTTCAGGAGCTGGGAGCGCTCCTGTTGGGCCGCATTCACCTCGTTGAAGGCGGCCTGGACGGGCCGGGGCGGCACCGCGTTCTGGAGCTCGACCGTGACCACCTGGACGCCGGTGCCGTACTTGTCGAGCAAGGTCTGCAGCTCGTCTTCGACCTGCTGTGCGATCTGCTCGCGCTGCCGGGTGAGGAGCTCGGTGACCGTGTGATCACCGATCACCGATCGCATCACGGCTTCGCCCGTGTCGCGGATCGTCTCCTCGGGGTCCTGGACGTGGAACAGCCAGGACTTGGCGTCCTTGATCTTGTACTGAGCGACCCACTCGACCTCACCGATGTTGAGGTCGCCTGTGAGCATGAGGCTCTCCTCCGTGCCCTCCTGACGCGGGTCGTATGTGGTGCGACGTCCCGGAGAGAGGGTGCGGTAGCCGAACTCGATCTTGCGCACCTCCGTGACCGGGACCTTCACGGCCTTGTCGATGCCGAAGGGGAGCTTCATGTGGAGACCGGGCGGCTCGCTGCCCACGTACTTGCCGAAGCGAAGCACGACGGCCTCTTCTTCGGGGGCCACCGTGTAGTAACTCGTCCAAATGAGAAGGATGAAGAAGAGTACGCCGATACCGATGGCGACGCCTCGAAACGAGGTCTGACGCGGCCACTCGCGGGCCGGCCAGTGATCGGGAATGTTCATGAACGAGATCGTACCGCCACCAGGGTGGTCGGAGGTGCGGCACCCGACCCCCGGTGAGGCTGGCATCATCGGCGGCCCCTGTCCTGGAGACGCACCGTGATCCGATCCCTGAACCTGCTCGCCCTGCTGGTTTCGAGCCTCTTCGTCGTGGCCTGCGGCGACAACGGCTCCGGCAGGGCGCCGGACGCCATCCTCATGGTCGTGACCAGCCACGACAGGATCGATGCCGACGATCCCACGGGGCTCTGGCTGGAGGAGTTCGCGGTCCCCTACAAGCTTTTCCGCGACGCCGGCTACGAGGTGACGGTTGCCAGCCCGAAGGGCGGCAAGGCGCCGGTCGATCCGCGGAGCCTCGCCGGCGACGACGAGCCCGACGCGATCGCACTCGCCGCCCTCGAGGACACCGCGAGTCTCGGCGCCGTCGATCTGGACGCGCACGTCGCCGTCTTCTTCCCCGGCGGCCACGGCACGATGTTCGACCTTCCGTCGAGCAAGACGGTCCAGGAGACCGTGGCTCACTACCTGGAAAAGGACCAGCCCACCGCTTTCGTCTGCCACGGTCCGGCGGCTCTCGTGGGCGTCACCCTGTCGGACGGGTCGGCCGCCGTGAAGGGCCGCAAGGTCACCGGCTTCACCGACGCGGAGGAGAAGGCCGTCCAGCTCGACGAGAAGATGCCGTTCCTTCTCGAGACGAAGCTCCGTGAGCTCGGCGGCGACTTCGCCGGTGCGGACCTCTGGCAGGAGCATGTCGTCGTCGATGGCAACCTGATCACGGGACAGAACCCCGCATCCAGCGGCAAGGCCGCCGAGGCACTGCTCAAGCAGCTCGAGAGCGGGTCGTAGCGCGACGTTCTGGCTCATGGACAGGGAGGTGGAAGCGGTGGCAAGCGGCCCGGCGGGGGAGCCCCTCTACATCTTCGCCTACGGCTCGAATCTGCTGCGGTCGCGGATCGCGGCCCGCTGCCCCAGCGTGGCGTTGCACGGCATCGGCTACACGACCTATCGAAGCGTCCTCTTCGACAAGCGGAGCGACGACGGATCCGGCAAGGCGAACGCCGCCTACACGGGCCGCGAGGAGGACCGCGTGTGGGGCGTCCTCCACACGATGTCCGCCCCCGATCTGGCCAAGCTCGACGTCCACGAGACGGGGTACGCGTTCGAGAAGATCCGGGTGCTCCGCGTCGACGGAACCACCACACCCGCCTTCACCTACGTCGCCCACGAGGCCTGCCGCGCGCAGGGTCTCGCGCCCTACGATTGGTACCTCGCCTACGTGGTGAACGGTGCCCGCGAGCAGGGATTGCCCGAGGCGTACATCGAGCGGCTGGCGGCGGTAGAGTGCACGGTCGATCCCCATCCTCCGGGAGGTCTTCACTGATGGGCCGTATTCGCCGGTTGCTCGAGCGCCTGACGCCGCGTACCGGCGTCGGCTGCGCCGGTTTGCTCCTCTTGCTCATGGTCTTCATGGCCGGCGTCACGCTGGCCTTCTCCCCGATCCTCTGGGACACCTGGGGCAACGTGCAGGTCGTGGGTCGCCTCGTCGACGGGACGACGGGAGCGCCTATCGCGGGCGCGCGCGTCATGACGCTCGAGCGGGCGCGCGATGCAGGACGCAAAGCGCTCGTCGACCAGCGTTGGGCCCAGGGAGACAAGTCGACCGCTTCGCAGTCCACGTGGCTCTCCTTCGGCACCGGAAGCACGGACGACGAGGGGCGCTTCGACGTGCGCCTACGCACGCAGTGGGGCGGCAACGGCGGGTTGCTCAGCCGGCTGCTCCGTACGACCGACATCAAGCCCTACCAGGGAGCCCATGCCCTTCTCGTGCGGACGGGGGCGGGGCAGCAGTTCGTTCTCGACCTGACAGAGGGGCGGTGGGTCGTCGAGGGGGCGCGCGGTCCGGACGAGGTGTATGCCCGGATCGACGTCGGCGAACGCCAACTCACGCAGGGGAATTGAAATCGGCCGGGCGAACCCGGCCGATTGTGAAGGCGATGGTGGGTCCTGAGGACCTACCAGCGGTCGCGGCGTCCGCCACCACCACCGGAGCGGGGCTCGCGGGGCTTGGCTACGTTGACCTTGATGTTGCGGCCATCGAGGTCGCGACCGTCGAGTGCGTCGATCGCCGCGCGGGCTTCCTCGTCGCTACCCATCTCCACGAAAGCGAAGCCGCGGGGGCGGCCGGTCTCGCGATCCATGACGATGTTGACGCTGGTCACGGTGCCATGGTTGGAGAAGGCGTCACGAACGTCGTCCTCGGAGCTGTTGAACGACAGGTTGCCTACGTAAAGCTTGTTCTGAGACATGAGAGAATTCGAATCCTAGGTCTTGCCCCGGTCCGATTGCATCGGCGCGATGGGGCTCTTGCGTTGATGACAAAGCCGCCAAAGGAAGCGGGCCAGACAAGGCCGGGTTGTCGCCCGTTCCTGAATTGCGCCGATACGCTGAAGCAGATCTGTCGAGGGGATAGTACCCGAGGGCCGGGGCGAGGGTCTTTTCTTATTGGAGATGCCACGAAATGGGCCTCCGCGCCCAGAACTAGCGCGCGAGGGGCTTCGCGTAGGCAGGGGCCAGGACCGCAGGGTCGTCGAAGACCGTCCAGGACTCGCTCGGCACGCCGGCGAACGCGGCTTCGAAGCGGGCGTCGCTGTTCTCCGCGCCCGCCACGCGGCGGATGAAGATGTGGCGGATCTGCTCCGGGTGCTCACGCGCCACGAGCCCATACACCTCGGCGTCCATTTCGCCCGCGTCGCCGACGAGGAGGAACGCGTGCTTGGGGTACCGGCTCAGGATCGCGCGTATCCGCGGTGGCTTCGTCTCCATCGGCGACTTGAAGATGCTCATGATCGAGCGACCCGACAACCGGAAGGTCCTCAGATGAAAGGCCCCCGCTGGGAAGCCGTGCTTCGACCGGAACGCGGCCAGCGGCTCGTAGAGCTGCCAGGGTGAGGAGGACACGTAGTGGAAGGTCGCACCCTGCGCGGCCCAGGCCGCATAGGCATTCGGCATCCCCGGGACCGCCTCGAAGGGCAGCAGGAACGTGTGGCGAAGGAGTGCGCGCCGATCGAGCACCTCGCTCACCTTGATGGTGTCGTCGATGTCGGAGATGACGCTGACGCCTTCCGTGGGGGGAGGAGCACCCGACCGTGGAATTGGCGTGCGTCGCTCTCCCGTGTCACGGCCTCGTAGGGGAGCACTCCGTTCGCCGCGTGAGCGCGAACCACGTCCGCATCGAGATGAACCGTGCCGTGGAAGTGCCCGTCGCCGGTCGAGCGGTCCAACTCGTGCGTCTGCCCGGCCAGCCGAACGGCGAGCTTCTTCCGGCCCTCGTTGTCTGCGAGGAAAAGCGAAGCGCGACTCGCGCAGCGCAGCCCCTCCGGGGATCGCGGATCGACCTCGAAGTGCTCCTGGATCTCCGCGATGATCTTGGCGCGCCAGGCGGAGTCACGCTCCGGCTCGAAGATCCACCCGTGGATGGGGAGGAGCCAGCGTGCACCGTCGGGGTCGAGCGTCGCCGTCGTCGGGAAGAAGACGACGGTCTCGTCCGTCTTGATCTCACTGGCGTGGGCCGAGGCCGCCAACAGGACGAGGAAGAGCAAGGGGAGGTACCACATGGGCGCCGAGGGTACGCGCGTGGTCCAGGTCGGTCGGGGTGTCCCCGGGGGTGATGACCGGGGTCCGGGATGCGGGGCGCGGGGGCGCTCGCCGCTCCACCAGCCGCCACGTGGGTAGTGAGAGCCGCTTCCAGCGACTACGCGTCATCCGCTGGGGGTGCGTGGACCAGGGGATCCGGTAGCCCCACACCGTCACCGCTTCGGACGCGAGGGGCTCGAAGCGGGCCTGATCGGCGCCGATGCCGCCGCCACCGGAGTAGTTGCGGGACTCCAGGACATAGGCGTCCTTGGGCTCTTGCCACGCGCCGTCCGCGTCCCGGACGAGCAACCGCCCCAACGTCAGGGCCACCTGGACGACGATCGCGCCCTCCGTGTAGTCGTCGGAGAGAAGGCAGTAGTCCTTGTGGTTGTCCAGACGCACGCTGCGGCCGTTCGCGCCCACGCGCCAGTACTCGACGGTGGTCTTCGGTTCCGGGCCGTCCACGGCCTCGCCGTCCGGCCAGCGTCGCAAGCCGTGGAACTCCTCGACGACCTCGCCTTTGATCCAGAGGCCGTCCGCGGGGTCGGGTCCGCGACGCGGTCGGGCGTCTCGGTTGGCACGTCATGATCGAGCGATGTCCGGCAACCCGGGAGCAGGAGGCACACCATCAGCCATGTGAGCCTGACCAGCATGTCGTTATGAACGACGGGCCTGAGGCGTGGAACGCTAAATCCCCGGCGGACCGCCCATCCCGAAGGACTACTGGATCGGTGCGGTGAGTCGAGCCGCGCGCATCGCGAAGCGGAACCAGAACGGACGGTCGGCGAACGCCGCCGGGGCAATTGCCTCGGCGCGATCCATGTCGGCTTTCAGCATGGCTGCCACCTCGCCGGCGAAGGCCTTGTCGTGCGTCAAGGCGCTGATCTCGAAGTTCAGCAGGAAGGATCGGTTGTCGAAATTGTGCGTCCCGATCACGGCGAGGCTCTCGTCGACCAGCATGACCTTCTGGTGCATGAAGCCCTCGGGGAGCTGGAAGAAGCGGATCGGGAGATCGCTGAGGTCCTGCATGTAGTAGTAGGACGCGAATCGAACGAACGTGCTGTCGTTGTGCTTGGGCACCAGTACGCGGATGTCCACTCCGCGTAGCGCGGCGAGGCGTAGGGCCGCCGAGACGCCAGGCTCCGGGACGAAGTACGGCGTGGCGATCCAGATGCGCTCGCAGGCCACGTTGATGAGGTGCGTGAAGATCAGCTTCGCCGTCTCGCGCTCCTCGGACGGGCCTGTGTAGAAGAGCAGGGCCTGACTGTCTCCGGTGTCCGACGGAACGGGGTCCCACGACAAGTCCAGGAGTTCCTTCGTCGCCCAACACCAGTCCAGGAGAAAGGCGACTTGCGCCCCCAGCGCTGCGGGCCCGGCCAGCCGCATGTGCGTGTCCCGCCAAGGCGTCATCTTCGGGTCGAGTCCCAGGTACTCGTCCCCCACGTTCAGACCGCCGACCCAGGCGACGCGGCCATCCACGATCACGATCTTTCGGTGGTTGCGGAAGTTCAGCTGGAAGAGGTTGCCGCGCCCCTGGGTCGTTCGAAATGCCGTCATCTCCGCGCCTGCCGCACGCAGCTCGTCCACGTACTTCGCTAGGGAGCCCCTTGCTGCCCAACTCGTCGTACACGAAGTAGACGCGGACGCCCTCGCGCGCCTTCTGGATCAACTTGTCCTTGAGGCGCCGACCGATCCCGTCATCTCGGACGATGTAGAACTCCACCAGCACGTAGTCGGTGGCCGCCTCGATGCCCTCCAGAATGCTGGCGAACGTGGCCTCGCCATCGACGAGCAACTCCAGCTCGTTGCCGCGGGCAAGCGGCCAGCGCGTCAGAGCCTGCAGTCCTTCGTAGGCGGGGATCCTCGTGCTCGAGCGGACCAAGTGGGGCTCGAGGTTGTCGCCTGCGCGCTGGGCCACGGGCTCGATGTCCGCGCGGCGGGCTTCCCATCGCTCGTTGTAGCCGGCGAATTTCCGGCGACCGAACACCCAGTAGAGCGGGACCGCCACGATGGGCAGCAGGACCAGCGCGAGCGTCCAGGCAATGGCGCCCTGGCTGGTGCGCGTACGCATCACCGCGTGGACGGCCGAGACGATGCCCGCCACCTCGAGGAGCGTTGCGAGGACTGCCCAGATCATCTTCGAGTCTCCCCCGGCCCACGAGCCGAACGGGCGACATCCTATCCTTCTTCGAGCCGGCTGGAGTCGGCTCCATCGAAGCGGCCCCCCTCGCCGGGCGAGGGGGGCCGCAGAGAGCGTTCGAGGGAAGCTGAGCGCGAGGCTCAGTTCACCTGCGACTTGCGGGGGTCGTTCTCGATCAGGTCCGCGACGACCGAGGGGTCGGCCAGCGTGGAGGTGTCGCCGATCGAGTCGGACTCGTGCCCGGCGACCTTGCGCAGGATGCGGCGCATGATCTTGCCGGAGCGGGTCTTCGGAAGGCCCGGGGCCCAGTGGATGTAGTCGGGCGCGGCGATCGGGCCGATCTCCTTGCGCACGTGCTTGACCAGCTCGCTGCGGAGCTCGTCGGTGTACTCCTCGCCGACCATCAGGGTCACGTAGGCGTAGATGCCCTGGCCCTTGATCTGGTGCGGGAAGCCGACGACGGCCGCCTCGGCCACCTTCGGGTGCGCGACGAGGGCGCTCTCGACCTCGGCCGTGCCCATGCGGTGCCCGGAGACGTTGATCACGTCGTCGACGCGACCGGTGATCCAGTAGTAGCCGTCCTCGTCGCGACGGCAGCCGTCGCCGGTGAAGTAGAAGCCCTTGTACATGCTGAAGTAGGTGTCTTCGAAGCGCTTGTGGTCGCCGTAGAGCGTGCGCATCTGACCGGGCCACGGCTCGGTGATCGCCAGCACGCCGTCGACGCCGTTGCCTTCGACGACCGCACCGGACTCCGGCTCGAGGACCGCCGGGTTCACGCCGAAGAAAGGCAGCGTCGCCGAACCCGGCTTGGTGCCCCAGGCGCCCGGAAGCGGGGTGATGAGGATGCCGCCGGTCTCGGTCTGCCACCAGGTGTCGACGATCGGGCAGTTCCCGTGGCCGATGTGCTTGTGGTACCACATCCAGGCTTCGGGGTTGATGGGCTCGCCGACCGAGCCGAGCAGCTTCAGAGAGCTCAAGTCGCAGTTGTCGGGCCACTTGTCGCCCTGTGCCATCAGCGCGCGGATCGCGGTGGGAGCCGTGTAGAACTGGTTGACCTTGTACTTGTCGCAGACCTTCCAGAAGCGGTCGGGCTCGGGGTAGGTGGGGACACCCTCGAACATGATCGACGTGGCGCCGTTTTGCAGCGGGCCGTACACGATGTAGGAGTGGCCGGTGACCCAGCCGATGTCGGCGGTGCACCAGTACACGTCGCCATCGTGATAATCGAAGATGTACTTGTGGGTGAGGGCCGAGAAGACCATGTAGCCGCCCACGTTGTGCTGGACGCCCTTGGGCTTGCCGGTGGAGCCCGAGGTGTAGAGGATGAAGAGCGGGTCCTCCGCGTCCATCTCCTCGCAGGGGCAGTCGGCGCTGGCCTTGGCCATCTCGTCGTGCCACCAGACGTCGCGGCCGTCCTGCATGGGGACCTCGTTGCCGGTACGACGGACGACGATGATCTTCTCGACGGTCGTCGGCTTCTCGGCGTTCGCGGCGGCCTTCACGGCGGCGGCGTCCGCGTTCGTCTTCATCGGCACGTTGTCCTTGGCGCCCCGGAGACCGGTGTCCTGCGTGACCACGATGGTGCAGGAGGAGTCGGCGATGCGGTCGGCCAGCGAGTCCGGCGAGAACGCGCCGAACACGATCGAGTGGATGGCGCCGATGCGCGCGCAGGCCAGCATGGCCACGGCCAGCTCGGGGATCATCTGCATGTAGAGGCTGACGCGGTCGCCCTTCTTCACGCCATTGGCCTTCAGGACGTTGGCGAACTTGCAGACCTCCTCGTGGAGCTCCTTGTAGGTGATCTTGCGATCGGTGCCCGGCTCGTTGCCTTCCCAGATGATGGCGACCTGGTCGCCGCGGGTGGCGAGATGGCGGTCGAGCGCGTTGTAGGCGATGTTGGTCTTGCCGCCCTTGAACCACTCGATGAAGACCGGACCTTCGCGTCGGTCGTAGTTGTAGTCGCGGACCTTGTCCCACTTCTTGAACCAGTGGAAGTCCTCGGCGACCTCACCCCAGAAGCCCTCGGGGTCGTTGATCGAGCGCTCGTACATCTCCTTGTACTGGTCGAAGTTCTTGATCCATGCGTGGGCGCTGAACTCGGCGCTCGGCTGGAAAAGCTCTGCCATCGGTCGACTCCTTCTTCGGGACAGTCTGGGATCCACGACCGCGAGGGGGCTGGATCCGCAGCGCGGCGGGCGTACCCGGCGATCACCGTCGATGATCCCCCCGCGCCGCGGCACCCCCTAGAGGAGTCCCCACTGATCGGCTACGCGCACCGTCGCGCGGGCACATCGTTCGTCTGCTAACGAGTTTGCAGGACGGCTTGCTTGTCTTCCGGCGTCATGGCCGTCAACGGGCTCCCCCCTCTAGGATGCGCGCGAGGTGGCCCGCATGAGAGCGATCGTAATCACCCTTCTCTTCCTTGCGTGCCCGGCCCCGGGGCTGCTACGCGCCGAGGAGGCGCCGACGCCGGCCGTGCCGCTCCACCTCGCCGCCCTGCGCGGCGATCTCCGGGCCGTCCAAGAGCACGTCGAAGCCGGCTCCGACCTGAACGCGAAGGACGCCTACGGATCGACGCCCCTGATCATCGCCACGACGTTTGGGCACAAGGACGTGGCCCAGGCCCTGATCGGGTCTGGGGCCGACCTGGCGATTCCGGACAAGCACGGGTCGCAGGCATTGCACATCGCCGCCTTTCTGGGGCGCGAGGGAATCGTGGAGACGCTGTTGGGAGGGGGGGCGGACCGCTTCGCACGCAACGGGGATGGATCGACGGCCTACGACATCGTCGCGCAGCCGTTTGCGGACGACCGTGCCACGTACGATGGGCTGGTCGCGGCACTCGCGCCGCTCGGTCTGACGCTCGACTACGCGGAGGTCGAAGCGGCGCGTCCGCGGGTCGCGCAGATGCTGAGACCCTCCGCCGAGGCCATCGCGTCCGTCACGTACGCCCCGTTGGACGCCGGGGGCTGGACACGGACCACCCCCGCCGAAGTCGGTCTCGAGCCGACGCTGCTGGCGGAGCTCTTCCTGGACGCGTCGAACCTCAACAACCTCTACGGGCTGCTCGTCGTGAAGGATGGGAGGCTCGTCGCCGAGGGGTACTTCCACGAAGGATCGGTCTCGCAGCTGTCGAGCCGCCAGTCCGTCACGAAGAGCTTCCTCTCGGCCCTGTTCGGCATCGCGCGCCGGGAAGGCTGCCTGCCGGACCTCGATCGAGCGATGATTGCCTCCTTCCCCGAACTCGCCGAGGCGATCGAGGATCCGCGGAAGAACGAGATCACCGTACGCCAGCTCCTCCAGATGCGCGGTGGCTATCCTCAGGAGCTCCTGTTCCCGAAGCACCACCACACGCTGTATTTCACGGACAACTGGAACTGGATCCCTCACCTGGTGGACTTCCCGCTCGTTCGCGACCCCGGGACCGGATTCGGGTACAGCAACGTCACGTCGCACGCACTCGCGGTGCTGCTGGCGCGGGCCTGCGAGACGGATCTAGCGTCCTACGCCGAGCAGCACCTCTTTGCACCCATCGGTGCGAAACTGGCTTCCTGGGGCGCGGACCCGGCCGGCTACCGCTGGGGATGGGGCGAGCTCCAAGTCACGGCGCGCGACATGGCACGCTTCGGTCTGCTCTATCTGAACGACGGTGCCTGCAGGGAGAAGGAGGTCCTGCCGGCTGACTGGGTGGCTGCGTCGCTTCGCTCGTACACCAAGGACGCGTGGACAACGCCCAAGATCGGCCGCTACTTCTCGAACGTCGGCTATGGCTACCAGTGGTGGTCCGCCACGGTGGGGGAGCACACCTTCGACTTCGCCTGGGGACATGGCGGACAGCTGATCGTGCTGCTGGACGAGTACGACATGGTGATCGTCACCACGGCCGACCCCCTGACCGGCAAGGACCCCCTCCGCGATCCCGGCTGGGACGAGGAGCAGGCGATCATCAACGTGGTCGGCAAGTTCATCGCGTCCTTGGCCTTGCGCCGGTAACCGGGGAGGCCCTGTTCCACGTCATGCCGGCGTAGTCCGCGGCCTCGCCACGGGGGAACCGGGCTGATACGCTCTGCGCGGATCCGGCGGAGGAACGGCATGCGGTGCCTTCACGTGTGTGGCGTGGTCCTATGCGCTCTCTTGCTCGAGGTCGCACCCGCGACCCCAGGGGAGGAAGCGGAACGCTCCGCTTCGAAGACGTTCGACGTCGAGCGCTTCTACCGAGACGTGAGACAGCTCGTTCGACGTCACTACCCGGAGGCGACCGCACATCGTCTCGCAAACAAGATCCACTTCGAGCACGACACGCGGATCTTCATCATCCACGAGGCCCTGATGACGGGAGAGTGGCAGGATCCCCGGGAGGAGCGGGGACCGAAGAAAGGTGGTGTGCACTGCGACATCCAGTACCGCCCCGGCCGCTACAAGGGGCAGGCGGTCGTTCCCCAGACCTTCGACAAGCGCTACTTCCGGTTGCTGGTGCTCGCGCCCTACTCCGAGAGGCTCGATGGCCACTTGGTCGTGCACCTGAAGCTGCCTGGCAACGGCACGCCTCCGGAGGGATTCCAGAAGGAACTCACCGCGCTGATTCGCGGGTTCGGAACGTACGCGCGGTAGCGACCTACGCGCCCGGCGGCTCCGCGATCCCGTAGAGGGTCCAGGTCGTGACCGGCTTCCCTTGCAGCTTCAGGTAGTAGAAGAGCTGCCCCTTGTGCTGGGCGAGATGCTGGATCATGCCGAGCATGTGCTGCCCGAGGGGGCGGAGCGTGGGGTCCCACGGCGCGGGGGTGCGCCTTTCCGCGAGCGCCTGTTCACCGGCCTCCGCAATCAGACGCAACGTGAGTGCCTTGTCCTCGGCCAGCAACCGCTTGGCTTCCTCGACGCTCTCGACGTCCGTCCCCGGCGAAGGCGCGGTGCCCTCCATGACCTCCTGCCACGTATCGCTCACGAACCGCTCGCAGCACCAGCCGCACGCGTTCGTGAGGTGGCGGAGCAACTCCGAGGTCGTCATCCACTCCCCGGTTTCGGGCTTCCACGCGAGCTGGTCGGCGTCGACGAGGTCCATCAGGCCCTCGGCCGCTGTGTACACGACGTGGGCCTCGCTCTCGAGTAGCTGCGTCCAATTCATCTTCTCGTCCTCCCTGCGGTGAGCACGGAAGTGTACCTATCGGCGGGGGCGGTCAGCGGCTCCGCCGTGCCCCCTTGTCCAGGTACGTCAGTACCTCGACCATTCGCTCGAGAACCTCGTCGTGCCCTGGTCCGCCGAAGTTGCGCAGCACGATCTCCTTGGCGAAGAGGTTGACGAGATACCGGAGGCGCCGCGCTTCCGTCTCGCTCGCTGCGACGTAGTCGCGGTGCTCGGCGTTGTACTCCCAGCGCCCGTCGACCAGCCGCGATCGCCATGCCTGGCCTGGAGCGCTCACCGGTCTGCGGCTCCGGGATGCCGGAGGTCCACTGTCCCTGGCGCCCGCGAGATCGATGCGGACGACCACCTCTGCGCTGGCCCGAGACGTCCCCTGCGTTGCGACGACCCGCACGACGGGAGCCTGACTTGCCGCCTCGTCCAGGTCCGGCGCTGTGTAGGTCGCCCGCGCCCCCTCCGCCTGCAGCTCGCCGGACCCGTGGAGGCTCCATGTGACGCTTACGTCGCCCGTGCACGGCCGCCCGTCCGCGTCGAGGGGGCGGGCGAGGAGGCTCCGCGTCGCCAGCGGGCGCATGCGCAGGCGCCGCGGTCGAATCTGAACCTGGTGCAATGGACCGGGCGGGAAGATGTGGCCGGTGTTCTCGGCGGGCCCCGGCGTGCGTGCGCCCGGCGCTTCTTCCCCGCCGGCGCCGCGGTATTGGGCGCGAGGGTCTCCCCTCGGTCGGCGGGGGGCGGAGGCGGTGACCGAGACGCCCTGCCGTTCTCCTCGCCGCGGACCGGGAAGAAGTCGTAGGCGGGCAGCCGGCTCGCCACGAGCCGAAAGGCCTTGCGGATGTCCTTGGCCAGGCTCTGTTGCCGAAGGGCGCTTTGTCGACGCTTCTCCTCTTCGAAGTGGAGGCGGATTTCGTCTTCCAGGTTGCCCAGGACCGCGAGGAAGGCCGTGACAGGCTCGTCGTGGGCGAACCCGCGGCGCGACCCCGGCGCCACGTACAACTCGGGGAAGTCGATGACCCCCTCGATCAGTCCCCGGTCCCAGGGGTCTCTCGTCTGGTCGGCGCCGTCGATGTCCGCGATGTCGTCCAGCACGACGGTGCCGCCGCACGCCAGGGCGACAACGCCGCGCCGACCCTCGTCGGCCGCCACGGCATACAACTCGAGGCGGGCGTGCTCGAAGCCCGGCACTTCGAGCTCGCGCCACTGTTCGAGGGGGCGACCCAGGTACGGTCGCGGTTCGACCACGAACTGCTTCCGCGCTCGCCCCCGGGCTACGCGGTCCGTGATGCGCACCACCGCTTCCCGTTCGAGCAACTGCCCGCGGAGCTCGTTTGCCAGGTACGCCTGGAGGCGTGGGGGGCGGATCTTCGGAGCGGCAGCGGGGTGGATGCCGTAGATGGTCACTTCCGTCCACGTGCTCTCGTCGACGACACTGCGGGAGCGGTCCGCCTCGACGACACCCTGGGCTTTGTCCTCTTGCATGCGGAGGAGCCAGGGCTGCCCTCCTTCCACGCGGCTCTTCATCTCGAGTAGCTTGCCTACGCACCAGAATCCGATCAGCCCGATGCCGTAGCGCCCCAAGACCATCTGCTCCCGGCGCTGAATGGGCGTCAAGTCGCGCTTGTGGGAGTAGCCGATCGTGTGTGCGATCTGGCGCAGCGCGTCTTCACGGTCGCGCTCTGGGAAGACCCCCTCCCCGTCGTCGCGGATCCGCAGGGCGCGCTCCTTGTTCTTGGTGAACCAGGTCAGCTCGATGTGGCGAGCGCCCGCGTCGAGCGAGTTCTGGACCAACTCCGCGATTGCCTTTCGCGGATCGGATTGGCTCCGTGCGAGCAGTCGGATGAGATCGAACGCGTCGTGCGGACGCAGGCGCACGCGCGTCGTCTTGCGGGAGGTGGTGCCGGCCATGGCCCGCCGATTCTACGGGTGCCCCCCCCAGGCTGGAGGGGCCGACGCTCTCCTGCCCCCCGTTGACCCTGTGATGTGTTATGTATGCCCTCCACGGCAAGTGAGAGCGAGTGTGATGACGAAAAAGCGCCATCCTCGAGGCGACGAGGCCGGGCGGGGATCCAGCGGTGTCGAGTGGGTGGGCGGTACGTTCACCATCCACGCGTACGTGTCCGGGGAGGGGGAGCCGTACCGGCCCGAGGTGCTGCTGTGGCTCGGAGCGGAGGGGGCGGCTCTCGGCACGGTGATGGGGCGGCCTGGTGAGGTCCTCCCCCAAGCCGGTGCGAGCCTGCAGGAGACGATGGAGCGGCCCATGTGGGGGCCCGCTCACGCTCCGGCGCGTATTCGGGTTGCTTCGCCCGAGCTCGCCGAGGCCTTGCGTGCGGAATTCCCGCGGCTCGAGATCCTCCTTGCTCCGACACCGGAACTCGATGAGGTCGTCGAGTCCATGCACGGGCATCTGGCATCACGCCCGTCGGAGGACACTTCGTATCTCCTGCCGGCGAACGAACCCGATGCCTGCGCGTCGTTCTGCCGCGCCGCGGCCGCGCTCTATCGCGCGAAGCCGTGGAAGGTCGTCCCGAGTGACCAGGATCTGTTCTCGATCAGCATTCCGGCGCTCGAGATTCAGGATGCCGCCTTGTCGGTCATCGGTCAGATGGGGGAGAACCGCGGCTTCGTTCTCTTCGCGGGGCTCGACGGCTTTCAAACGTATCTGGAGGCGGCCCGGCGCTTCGGGGACGGGGGAGAATTTGAACTGCCCGCGCACCTCGCCCTCAATTTCGATCGCAGGGCCGTGATCCCCCCCGAGCTCTACCGCGAGGTCAAGGACCATGGCTGGGAGGTCGCGACCCGCAACGCGTATCCGTGGGTGCTCCTGATGGACGAAAGCGCAGCGATGCGCTCGCCGGTGCCCCGGGAACTCGTCATGGTCGAAGCCGTCTGCCTCGCCCTCTCGGAGATGCTCGGCGATCGGAAGGCCCTGCGCGCCGCGTGGAGAGGTGGCGAACGCGTATCGCGCACCCTGTCGGTCCCGACGTATCAAGGGCCGATGGAGGTGACGCTCTTCACGCCGTACGACTGGGCCAGCGCCAGCAACCGCCCGCCGTCCGACGTGTTGGGGGCGCTCTACGATCTGGCGAAAGACAGTGACGGCTTCCTCGAACCGGAGGACCGCGGCCCTCTCGAAGACGAACTCGTGCATGCATTCGCGAACTCGCGCGAGGCCACGGGCGTCGAAGACTTCTGGCCCTGCCACTGCGTGATGGACCTCGCGGCGGACTACTTCGATCAGACGATCGCAACGCTCGGTCCATCCGACCTTGATGAGCTTCTTTTCCATCTCATCCCGCGCAAGGTGAGCATCGATGCTTCCGCGGCTGGGTCCGTCATCGACGCGCTCCGTTCCTTCTACGCCTTTCTGAAGCGCGAGCTTCAGCTCGAACAGGCCGATGCCTGTCTTCGGGTGCTCGGGGGGGACGCCGCGGCAAGGTTCGAGGCCGCGATGGCGGACAGCGAGAACTTCGGCATGGCCAAGTCGCTGGTCATGGCAGGGCGGGAGGCCGGCTACGACATCGACAGCAAGGAGGGGCTCGAGGCGTGGCTGGAGTCGATCCGGGGCATGCCCCTTCCTCCCGAGGTGGGGAGGCCGATCTCTGAGGATCCACGGCCCAGCGCCCACGAGGCAGCGCGCCGAGCGAAGAAGAAGCGCAAGGCCGCACGCAAGTCTCGTCGCAAGAACCGGTGACCTGATACCGGACGCGTGTCCCGTCCCGAGCCTCGTCATCGCGACGGTGGTTGGCCTGCTGGCTCTTTTCCTGTACTGGTTCGTGTGGGGGCTCAGAAACCCGGACAAGAAGATCGACCAACCCCGCAAGAAGCTGACTGGTCAGGCCTGGGTCGCAGACAGGTTCAACCTGCTGAGCGTTGCCATCCTCTGCCTCGCAGCCATCTTTGCCGGCCTGCTCTACTTCTTGGGCATCTACGCGAGGGCCCTGCACTAGCGATAGAGCGGTACCGCGTCAGGGCCGATGCTGCCGGGGTGTCATGTCGGCGGCACACTTGACGTCGACTCGGCTCGATGCACGCTGGGTACGAGGATCCAGCGACCCGTGCGCATCCGCCGCCTCATGCCGGCCGTCCTTCTGATCGTGGCGTTGGGAGCCGCTCTCTGGGCCGTGCTCGACGTCACCACCGAGGGCACGCGAGGTGGCGCGAAGCAGCCTGCGGCGGCTGAAGGCGTTCCCGCCGCGTCGGGCGGGCCCCGGCTTCGGGGGAGCAGTGGGCCACCGGTCGGGACGAGGTCCGCCCGGAAGCCGGCGACGGACGATGGTATTGGCGTCGCTGGCGGTAACGCGCGCTCCGCACGGCGGGAGAAGAAGACGTCGGCGCTGGACGTCCGCATCGTCGCCCCCATGGGCTACCTCCGCCCGGAGGTCTTGCTCATGGCGGTGGTCGTCGGCGACACGTGGGTGCACGCCGCGGAAGTTCGCCCCGACGAGGGCGGGTGGGTGCGGATCGAGCTGCCACCGCGACGGGACAAGGGACCGGCGATCCTGATCCTGGACGCGCCCGGTTTCGCGTGGGTGACCCTCCGCGACATCGAGCTGGGGACGCACGAAGTCCGCTACCGCGGCGACGTGCTGCTTGACCGGGGGCGGACCATCGAGGGGCGCGTCCGGGACGATCGGGGCGACGCCGTCGGCCATGCCACCGTGAGCGTGTATCCGCCGGGCGTCCCACGGGGACGGATCGGCTTCCGGTACCCCACGCCGCGGCGTGCCCTGGCGAGCGGGGACGGCACGTTCGAGCTCGAGCACGCGCCTCGTGGATCGTGCGTGCTGCGGGTCGATCACGGCCGGTACGTTGCGCGGCCGCGGGTGGTCCCCGACCCCACCGGCAGGGTGACGCTCGAGGCCCACCGAGCAGGCCACATCTGGGGCTCGATCGGCATGGAGGGCGGCGGCGGCGCCATGGTGCTTCTCCGCGTCGAACCTCTGGAGCCCACGTGGTTCGAGCCCCTGGTGGACGGGAGCGACGAGTACGGACGCATCCGGATCGGCCCCCTGCTGCCCGGGCGCTACCGGGTCCTGAGGGTGATGGGCCCCGCGCCTCCCGAGCCCGATGCTCAGGAGCTCGCGCCGAAGGCAAGTCCCGACGTCGAGCTGGGCGTGGTGACGGTGGAGCCGGGAAAACGCGCGATGGTGGACTGGACGCTCCCGTAGCGTCGCGGCGCGCCTTCGCCCCGTCGGGTCCCGCGAACGGAGATGGACGGGAGCTCGCGGGGCCGAGCAGCCCTCCCTGACGGCAAGCCCGAAAAGATTTGCGTATTTGGCCAAAAGCCCAGTAGTCTCTGCGGCGGAGGTGACGCATGGACCGCACGACGCGAAGGCGGCTGGAGGAGCGAGCAGAGGTCATCAAGGCGATGGCCCATCCGTCGCGGCTCTACCTGGTGGAGCAGCTCGCTATCGGCGAGCGGTGCGTGTGCGAGTTGACCGACGGCGTCGGAGCCGACATCTCGACGGTGTCTCGGCACCTGGGGCAGCTTCGCAATGCGGGGATCGTGGAGTCCGAGCGCCGCGGGCAGAAGGTGTTCTACCGGCTTCGGACCCCGTGCGTCCTGAACTTCTTCGACTGTATCGAGAACGTGCTGAACGAGTCGGAGGTGGCTTCGGCCTCCTGCAACTGCTGATTCCCGAGGGACGCCCTGACGTGGTACTGGGAGGGAGATTGATCAGACGCCATGAAGCGTGAGCTCAAGATCTTCGCGGCGATGCTCGCCGTGTTCATCGTCGCGTACGTGCTGCCCCTCTCGAATCCGAAGGTGAAGGACGCCATCCTGGAGGCGTTCAAGCTCCTTCAGTGGTACGCACGAAACCACACGCTGGCATGCGTCGTGCCCGCCATCTTCATCGCGGGGGCGATCACGACCTTCCTGTCCCAGGCCTCCGTGATGAAGCATCTGGGGCCACGCTCGCCGAAGAAGGTGGCCTATCCGGTTGCCGCCGTCTCCGGCGGCATTCTGGCGGTCTGTTCCTGCTCGGTGCTGCCGATGTTCGCCGGGATCTATCGTCTGGGCGCGGGTCTTGGGCCGGCCACGGCCTTCCTCTACTCGGGCCCCGCGATCAACGTGCTGGCGATCTTCCTGACCGCACGCGTGCTCGGATTCGAGATCGGAATCGCTCGAGCCATCGGAGCGGTCGTGTTCGCCGTCGTGATCGGACTCCTCATGGCGCTCACCTTCCGGCGTGAGGAGGAGGCGAAAGCGGATGCCGCGCTTCAGCTGCCGGAACCGGCGGAGTCGACACGACCGCTGTGGAAGAACGCGGTGTTTCTCGTTGCGATGATCGCGTTCCTCGTGTTCAGCGATTGGTACAACCCCGGCGACGCCGTTGTTCGCACGACCGATGGCCGCGAGATGCAGGTCGTGGTGCTTCAAGAGACCGCCGACGAGTACATGGTCCAGGTCCAAGAGGCGGTGGGGGACATCCGTGAGGGAGACCACGTCACCTTGGCCAAGGGCGAGATCCGAGAGATCGAGACCGTCCGCTCCTGGGTGATGGACATCTGGCACATCCGGTGGTGGCTCGCGGGACTCATGGGTGTGTTCGTGCTGGTCATGACTTTCCGATGGTTCGACGGTGAGGAGCGCCGCGAGTGGATGAGCAACTCCTGGGACTTCGCGAAGATGCTGGTCCCACTGCTCTTCGGCGGGGTGTTCGTGGTCGGCTTCATCGCCGCCTTGCTGCCGGGCGAGGAGGTCGCGAAGCTCGTCGGGGACAACGGCCTCTTCTCGAACTTCATCGCTTCGATCGTCGGGGCGTTGTTCTACTTCGCCACGCTGACGGAGATCCCGATCGTCCAGGCGCTTAGCGAGCACGGCATGGCCGAAGGGCCGGCGCTGGCCCTCCTGCTGGCCGGCCCCGCGCTGAGTCTTCCGAACATCCTGGTGATCGGAAAGGTGCTCGGGACGAAGAAGACGCTCGTGTTCTGCGCCCTGGTCGTCGTGATGGCCATGACGACAGGTCTGATCTACGGAGCCATCGTCACGTAGGTAGATGCCGATACGGAGGAATGGACATGAAGAAGATCCAGGTACTGGGGCCGGGATGCGCCAAGTGCGAGAAGCTCGCGGCGAACGCCAGGGAGGCGGCCGAGGAGCTCGGCCTCGAGTACACGCTCGAGAAAGTGACGGATCTGAACGAGATCCTGTCCTTCGGCGTGATGTCGACACCGGCGCTTGTCGTCGACGGAGAGGTCAAGATGGTCGGCAAGGCAGCGAACGCCAAGCGCGTGAAGGAACTGCTCGAGTAGCAGTCCGGGAGGCCGTCATGACTCGTCTCCGCCGTCTTGCGACGTGGATGCTTCTCGTATTCGTGGTGTTCACGCTGGGCTTCGCGGTCGGGAAGGAGGTCGGCGTGCGACGCACACTGGCTAGCTTGCCGCCGCAGGATTGCGTGGCTCCCTCAGGCGGGGGCGACGAGGCTTCGTCGAACCAGGTCGCAGCCTGGTACTTCCACAGCACGAAGCGCTGCAAGAAGTGCAACACCATCGAGGCCTTCGCGAAAGAGGCGCTCGAGACCCTCTTTGCCGGGCAGGTGGCGGACGGCACCGTCACGTGGCAGATCGCCAACATGGATGATGTCTGGAACGCCGACACCGTCCGGCGCTACGGCCTCGTCCGAAGCTCGCTCGTACTCGTCGACATGCGCGAAGGCGTCGAACACGACCACACCGTGTTGAATCACGCGTGGGAGCTGACGGACGACAAGGAGACCTTCCTGGCCTTCGTCGAATCCGAGGTCGAGATGATCATGGACTCGTGGGCCGAGGGCGACGAGACGGAGGAGTAGACCGTGTCCGAGACCATCGCTCTGATTGGGACGGCGGCGTGGCTGGGCATCCTCACGTCCATCAGCCCCTGTCCGCTGGCGACCAACATTGCGGCGATCTCCTACATCGGCCGCGACGTCGCGAGCACGAAGCGCGTGTTCTTGATGGGGTTGCTGTACGCGTTCGGCCGTTCGCTGGCCTACGTGGTGCTCGGCGTGATCCTCGTGGGGAGTCTCGTCAACGCCCCGGGGGTCTCGCAGTTCCTCCAGAAGTACATGAACCTCGCGCTTGGCCCCGTCC
Organism: uncultured Planctomycetota bacterium; assembly: GCA_963802335.1. Lineage (GTDB taxonomy): Bacteria > Planctomycetota > PLA2 > PLA2 > JAEUHO01 > CAWDIE01. Next base: position 39,769 of record CAWDIE010000001.1, read on the forward strand.
TGGTGTTGGCCGGGATGTTCCTCCTCGGGATGATCGAGGTGGGCGGCGACGGCGGCGGCGTGGGGGAGGGCCTGCAGAAGCGGGTGCAGTCGTGGGGGCTCTTCGGCGCCGTGGCCCTGGGCGTTGTATTCGCGCTCTCCTTCTGCCCGGTCTCAGCAGGGCTCTTCTTCGTGAGTCTCATTCCGTTGGCCGTGAAGCAGGGCTCGGGCGTCCTTCTCCCGTCGGTCTACGGCATTGGTACGGCGATTCCCGTGATCGTGTTCGCCGTCGGGGTGGCGACGGGGGCCCGCTGGCTCGGCTCGGCCTACAACCGGACCACATCCTTCGCGAAGTGGGCGAAGGGCATCACCGGCAGTGTGTTCCTGCTCATCGGGATCTACCTGTCTCTCGTCTACGTGTACGAGCTGGCCTGAGTTACTAGCGCGCGGAGAGCGACTCGCAGGGGGGGACTACTCGTCGGAGATGCCGAAGTGCCGGGTCACCTTCTCGAAGGCCACGCCGGGGTGCTTGTCCTCGAAGACCTCGGCGATGTCGTCGCGAGAGTGATTCTGCACCCACGACCACGAGGTCTCCGTCCGCGGTCATAGCCAGAACGTCGATCAGCTTGCCCTGCGCCGTGAGCACCTCGCGACCCAGCACGAGGTAGCCCGCGTCGATGATGGAGACGTCCTGCGTGATGGCGTCGAGTCTGGCCGAGCGGGCCATCGAACACGGAGTCCGACCCGAGCGGGTCGAGTTCTGACCAACACCAGGGGGCGTGGCGGGAGACCGCCGCGCCCCTATCTCACGCGCCTCCCTAGTGCCGAAGGTGAATGACGGTGGTCAGGACGAAGCAGACCGCCGACATGCCTCCCATGAAGAGCAGGTTCCCCTGCCGCTCCGAGTCCGGGCCGGCGAGCGCTGCCCAGAACGCCATGCCTAGGCAGATGAGACCCAGGACGAGGAAGAGAACCTGTAGTGCATTGCTCTGCTGTTCGCCTTCGGACATCTATGCCCTCCCACTACCCAGCGTCGCGGGTGCGTCCTCCACGTTGGCAATCATGGCCTGAACTGGCATGGCGGTCCAGGGTTTCGGATCCGTGTGACGGGCAGCAGAGCGGCTCTACTGAATGCGCTCCATCCGCTCGCTGGAGGACCTCGCCACCCTCGAGGTCCGTCCCCTCTGGGCGAAGCTCATGGCGCTCAGTACTCAGGCCGAGGATGGCGTACTCGATCGGCGTGCCGAGGAGGCCGTGGTCCATGGGGAGCGTGCGGAGCAGCTCGTGACGCTGTAGTGCCTCTGGTTCTCAAGACGCGGAGGGACGCACGAGCCCCAGGCAACCGTGACGACTCCGGCCAAGCATGCTGGCGGACCGACTACCGAGTCCCCCTCGGATCAGCCTCGAAGCTGCTCATGACGAGTTTGGGGTACTGCTTCCCCTCGGGTCGTCCGGCGGTTCGGTTGCCATCGCACCAGTAGACCGAGTTTTGCCAGTCGCCTAACCGAGTGACCGAGTATCAGTTCTCTCGCGCCGCTTCCCCTCCAGGAGAGGGTGGTATCCCCGGCAGGACTTGAACCTGCGGCCTCCGGTTTAGGAAGCCGGGTATCGCCCACCCTCCTCGAGGGCAGGACCGGCGCTGGATGGCCGCCCCGGTCGTCGATGCGTGGTTACGGTTCGATCTCGAGACACCGGAAGGCGTCTCGCCAGTAAGTGGCATCCGGATCGTACAGATTGCTGGCCACGACCGCGTCCGCGGCTCGTCTTCGCAGGGCCTGGTCACGGACCAGGTGCAGGATGGCGTCGCTCCTCACCGCGTCCGATCGACGACCGGCTTCGAGTACGCCCTTGATGTCCTCTTCGCTCATCGCCACGCCATTCTCGGAGGAGACGTGCCGCATGACCTCCGCGTGGTCATCCTCCTCCTGGGCAGACCGAGTCTCACCGGTGATGCGGTTGAATAGGCCCTCCTCCTGCCAGCGTGCGAACTCCAGGAACCACGCCGCTCGTGTGGGGGATGAGGACTCCGCAAGATCCGCGACGAACTCGAGCGCGACGGATGCGTAGGCCTCTTCGCTCACCAGTGCATGCACCGTTTCCGCTACCCACTGCGAGTCCTCGACGATGTCGTCGTATTCAAGGACCCAGCCCTTCGATCGACAGGCGTCCCTGTCGTAGTGATCCACGCGGAAGTGCGCGGTCCAAGCGTCGAGCGTCGCACGCAGCTCCGCCGAGACGACCTTGTCGGCCCTCAGGGCGGCGAGGTCATCGTGGTGGCGGGAGACCCAGTAGACGAGTCCCGTGATGAACTCGATGAACCCGTCTCGGCGTTCCTGCATGTGTCGGAGTGCGAGCGGGAGGAAGTAGACCGCCTCCTCGAAGGTGCCGGCTGACAGGGGGCCGAACAGCCGGGAGAGATCAAGCCATCGCAAGGCATCATCCTCCCTCTGGAGCAGTTCCTCGCAGGCCTGCGTGCCGTGGTCCCCGTGAGGATCGGACAGAACGGTGGGGCGAGAAGGGCATCTCCAGGTCAGTGTCTGACGGCGGTGCTTCCTCATGGCGAGCTGGATCGTATCAACGGCGGCCTTGAGGCTCGGGCGGCTGAGGTTCGGTGGGCACCGAAGTCACTTGCTCCGGTATGCCCACCAGAATGCCCATCTTTGGGAGTGGCACTCGGGTCTTCGAGGTTGCGTGGCGTTCCGCGGGGGAGCGAGGCGTACGCGACCCTCTGCGGGGCCTAACTTCCTCCAAGGCCCAACTTCTCGGGCTTCCAACCCAGAAGATGGGTGGCGGGAGAGCAAGGGAATCGAACCCTCCCAACCGCCATCGCTGACGGTCGCAACGGTTTTGAAGGCGCCTTCCCGATCGGGGGCGATCTTCGGAACAAGTGGATGACGCGGGTGTTGAGGGAGTTGGCGTCACTGCGACCTGCGGGCGTGTCCCCTTGCGGAGGGGCCAGTGGGGGACGCGTGGTTCGCTCCCGGTTTCTCGCATGAGAGCCAGGTGCCCTGCCTCCCGGTGGTGGTTCGAGGAGTGCGCTGCGAACTCCCCCCAGAGGCCTGATAATGGGCTGAAAAGTCCAGCCCGCTGCCGGTGGTAGCAAACAAAAAATAGGGTATATTTTGTTTGCTGTGACCGAGCAGACCCTGACCTCGAAAATCCTCCAGCGCTTCCGGCGTGCAGAGGCGGGGACCGTCTACTCGCCGAAGGACTTCCTGGATCTGGGAGGCCGCGGGTCCATTAGCTGGGTTCTTCACGACCTCGTGCGTCGGGGGCAGATCCGACGTGTGGCGCGCGGGCTATACGACTACCCGCGCACAAGCGAGAGTCTCGGGGTCCAGATCGGACCGGATCTTCATCGTGCTGCGAAGGCCTACGCACGCAAGCAGCAATGGGACGTCGTGCCTCACCCGGCGTTGGCAGCCAACATGCTTGGGCTATCCCAGCAGGTGCCGGCTCAGATCGTGTACCTGAGTAGTGGTCCGACCAAGACGATCCGGATCGGGACTCGCGACATCGTGTTCCGCAATGCTCGGCCGAAGACCTTCGCCGCGAAGAGCGAACTTGGCGCGCTGGTGATCCAGGCTCTCAGATCCCTAGGCAAGGACCGCGCGGATGCAAAGGTCATGCGGCGCCTTAGAGAGTCGCTGAGCGAGCGAGACCTCAAGCAGGTGCTGCGGGATACGCAGTACGCGGCTACCTGGATCCACGAGATCGCACAGGCAATCGCGGAAGAGTCGGCATAGACCGAGTAGCGGCCGCTGAGCCGAACGTCAGGAGCGACCTGTTTGCCGAGGCTGCGAGCCGGATGGGGGTCGACGCGCGCATCATCGAGAAGGATTTCTGGGTCTGCTGGGCACTGAAACAGCTGTTTTCCCTCCCAACGATCGGAAGGCACTTCACGTTCAAGGGCGGCACGACCTTGTCGAAGGTCTTCGGCGTGATTCAGCGGTTCTCCGAGGACGTGGACATTGCGGTCGATTGGGTGCCCCTTGGCTTCGTGGGGGATCGCGACCCTGGTGCGCCACGCTCGAAAACGAAACTCACAAAGCTCCTTGACGAGATGCTCGAGGCTTGTCGGCAGTTCGTTGCTGGGGATCTGAGGCGAGAGCTCGAGCGCCGGTTCGCCGGCGTGTTGAGCCAGGACTGGTCACTGGCCGTCGACCCCGTCAGCCCGGACACGTTGCGTTTCTCGTACCCCAGTGCACTGTCCCTGGAAAGCAGCTAGGTACTTGAACCGGTGCTTCTGGAGTTGGGGAAGGTCCAGTACATGACGCTGGCCTCGAGCTCGACCACGCCGAGCCAGGGGACCATGCCCCTCGGTCGGGACGGAAAGCCCCGGAAGAAGACGATGGCCGAACGGCGGGAGATGCTCGAGAAGCGACGTCTCGTGCGGGCCCTCGACGTCTTCTGCGGCTCGCTCCTGAACAAGAGCGTGTCCGTGGGGACCGAGAAGCACCCGGAGGTGATCGACCCGCCCGAGCCCCAGGTGCCTGAGCTCGACGTGCTCCTCGCCTACGTGCTGGCCTTCGGGACGGGACGGTCGGTGGATCCGGACGAGGACGGGTACGACGACCTGGGTGTGAACACCGCGGAGGGACTCGAGGCGCTGCTACGCAGCGTGAAGGACGCGAAGGAGACCCGTCGGCGGCTGTGGAACCGCGTCCGGGGTCCCATCGCGAGGAGCCTCCAGACATTCAGTGGGATGGCGTACTCCGCGGCGAAGGACCGGGCGGCGTTGGCCGACAGGATCGCGTCAACGTGCGGGCTCTCGTGGCAGGAGCAGTTCGTGGACCAGGCCGTCGAGGCCATTCCGGAACCGGCGTCTTGGGCAAGCGCGAAGCGCAACAGCGATGCGGAATGAGGTATGGCCGGATGATCACTCGCCACTGGCAATCAGTCGGATGTCACGCTCGTGCCCGACAAGCTGTCTGCGGCTGGCAGTGGCCGTTCGAGATCCGGCAAGACGCACCTCGTATTCTCCAGCAGGTAGATCGGGGAACTCGTAGCGGCCCTGGTCCCCTGTCATTGCGGACCGCTTGACCCTCTTCCAGTCGCTCTTCTCTGAATGGTAGCGACCACGGAGAAGCACCCGCACGCTTGCGACGGGGGTGCCCGCGCCGTCAACCACTATCCCCGAAAGGGTCAACTTGTTCACCAATCTGACTTCGATACTCTCCGCCTCGTTGGCCCGCACGTCGATCTCGACCGGATGCGCCGAGCTGCGAGATCCGAGTAGTACGAGCACACTCCATCGCCCAGGAGTCACCCTCTCGAACTGAAACTGCCCGTCGCCGTCCACCCGCGCATGGCGTCGGGTGCGGAGGGTCGGCTCTCCCACGGGATCCAGATGCACAAGCGCATGCCACCGAGGGTCTGCATCTTCGCATTGAACCCGGCCCTGCACGGAGCCGGTCGGGGATAACACGAGCACCATGTCTTGCGCCGCCTCCTCCCCCGTGGCCACTGGCCTGGACACGTCACTTCCCAGAGCAGCTTGAAGCGTGAGTTCGTGTCCGAGTGGTGTGCTCTCAAGCACCCACGAGCCGTCTTGGGCGGAGTACGTCTCCATGCGTTGGCTCTGTGCGCGACTCGCAGCCGCAACACGTCCAGCTCCGCCGATCCACACGCGTGCACCAAAGGCCGGCTTGCCATCGGCGTGAAGCACGGTGCCTCGCAGTGCCCGCCCGCGGCTTACCTCCACGTCAAGTGTGATCACCCCCGCCGGGAGGTCCCGGCTGCCCAACTGGACACCGTAGAAGCGCGGCAGGAACCAGTCTGCGTCGATCACATGCACGCCGTACTGGACCTCGCGCAGGCACTCAACACGGTATCTGCCATGCGCGTCTGTCAGCGCGACGTGCTCATCGGGCGGCTCGCGCCCAGTACCCGAGATTGGCCGAAAACCCAGCGTCATTCCCCCGACGGGCGAGCCGTCAGCGTCGCGGACGACGCCCTCAATGCAACGACCACGGCGCAGGCCAACGTCGTACTCCATGTCGAGTCCTTCGCTCAAGTTGAATGATCCGAAGGGCGGCTCGGCCTGGTGCACGGGGCGCCCGGCGGTGACCTCCCGCCCCTCGAAGTGGTCTCGCGGCCACCGTGCGTAGCCGTCCGCCTCCGCGTAGAGGGCCCGTATCTGGCCGATCACAGGCTCGAAGCTGTATGCTCCGTCGGCACTCGACGTGACCGCGGACTCGAGCCACGAACCACTACCGATCGAGAACATGAGCAAGGTGAGCTTCGCCCCCGCAACTGGGGCGCCGGTGTCGAGGTCCCGCACGACGCCACTGAGCACGCCGCCCTTGCCGCTGGGAACGGGCGAACTCACTCCCTCCGTGCGCCCGACCTTGGAATTCCACGCCTCGCGCCGCTGGATCCAACCTGGACGAATGTGCGTTTCGACATCGTAGAAACCCTTGATGACGTCATCGAGTCGGACGGTTCCATCGCCATCCGTCAGACCCGTGAACGTAAGCGCATCGGGTCGCCCCAGGGCCCTCAAGCGGATCGTCGTACGCAGACCGGCCAGACCGTTCTGACCGTCGTGGTAGCGCAGCGCGAAGGTCGCTGGCGCTTCGAGCTGGAAGGTGCGGTCGCTCCCGCTGCCCCCATCGACTGTCTCACCTTGCACATGGAGCCCACCAACGCCAGCCTTGTGAATCGAGAGGTCATAGCGTCCGGCGGGAACCTCGACTTGGAACAGACCTTCGTCGTCCGTGCTGAAGCTGATCGACCCTTCCTCACGACTCAAGACCATCTCGGCAGCGCCCACATGAGATCCAGCCGAATCGACGACCGCGCCGTTGAATGGCACGCGGACCGTCTCCAGCCCGCCAATACCGCCGTGCTCGACTGGACTGAGATCCGGCTTCGGGACGGGCGATGTCCTTCGCACGCCAATAAGCTCGGGCGGATCGTCTATCTCACCCTCTTCTGCGCCGCTTCGCGGATGCGTTCCATCCAGCGTGTCAGCGTCTCTCGACAGGTGCCATGCAATCCACACGAGCCCGAGTACTGCCACGATCATGAACCTCAGTCTCGTGGATCGCTGCGTCGGGTTTCTCACGATGGGCCCCCTCGCTCAGTGACCGAACTGTCGAGTCCGCCGCTCGCACTGATCATGCCCGCGGTCACTCCGCGAACCACGAGATTCCTCGTTTCCTGCAGAGCCCCCTTCACGTAGTCCCACCCAAGCTCTCCTCAGAGAGCGTCGCGTCGAAGAGCGGAATCAGCACCTGTCGTGGACTACACATCACGCTCTCCGCCAGCGTTACTCAACGAACCTAGCCGTGCACGGCTCCTTCCCCGTTCCGAGGAGCACCCCCATGTCCGAACCCGTTGCCGTCAAGCACCTGATCCCGCCCGATCTCCTGGCCACACCCGACCTCCTGGTCGCCGTCACCGGCCGCTCCGAGGCCCGCCTCGTAGCGGACCGGTCTCTCCCGACGCTGGCGGACACGACTCCCGAGGAGCTTCGCGACGCCGGCCTCACGCCCGCTGCTGCACGGCGTCTCGCCTGCGCCCTCGAACTCGGACGCCGTCTCCACCAGACCCCGCTCCGCCCGGGCGAGCAACTGAAGTCGCCGGACCAGATCTTCGCGGCCTACGATCCACAGCCTCCGTCACCTCAAGAAGGAACGGTTCCTATCCGTACTCCTCGATGCGCGTCAGCGCGTCATACGGGAGGAGTTGGTCAGCGAGGGGATCCTCACGGCGTCCCTCGTCCATCCCCGCGAGGTCTTCGCCAGCGCCATCCGCCACGCGGCTGCGTCGATCGTCCTCGTGCACAACCATCCCTCGATGGACCCGGAGCCGTCCCCTGAGGACATCGAGATCACCCGTCGGCTGGTGGCCGTCGGCGAACTCGTGGGCATCCGTATCGCCGACCACATCGTCCTGGGTGGCGGACGCTACGTTTCGTTCCTGGAGCGCGGCCTCATCCTCTGATGTGCCGCATCAGGTGTTCGAGTCGCTATGCTCCTACTTGTCCTCACAGTGCGAATCCGTGATCTCTCCCTGGAACTCAAGTACCGCCTTCTGTCGCACGATTCGGTAGAGATTGGTTGCGGCCCTTCGGTACTGATGCGCGATGGATGGGCCGACTCGGTCACTCGCAGTGGTAGGGCGCACGGCGACCGCTCGGCCAGGCTCGAACAAGTAGTCCCACCCAAGGACTGCCATCTGAGTGGCCTTCGCGGCTCTCGGATTGTGAATCCAGTGATTGTGGATCATGTTCCGCCAAGTCGCATTGAGACGAAGGTGGTCTGTGACCAGTTTGCGACGGCGCTTGCCCATCTTGACCTTGGCCAGCAGCGCCTCGGTAAGGCTCACGACCGACACCGGATGGCCGTTCGCCTTGACGACCTTCACGCCGCTCCACTCTGCCAGATCGGTCAGTGCTCCCTCGTAGATGCTGAACCAGCCGAAGAACACCCCGCCATACACCGTGTGCGTCATTTCGCGCAGCCTTCGCGCCCAGTCGGCGTCTGGAGCAATGGCCTGCCACTCCTCATGGTCGAGCATTGCACAGCCACTTACCGCGTCGACGAACGCTTGTCCCTGATTCCCGAGACGAAGGAGCCCGCTAACTCGTATGTCCCGCAGGGGATCGACCCCGGACTCCTCCAGGACCTCGCCAACGGCGATGGCCATGCGCTTGACGCGAGGAATGGCCCATAGGACCCGCTGAGCTTCGCTCATCCACCGTCCACGCTCTGTCTCATAGGCGACGGCACGTTGCAGTTGCTCCGGCAGTTCCATGAGCGACTCCCCATCGGGGTCTGTCTGTGCCGCCTAGCCGGGCAGCGCCTTCGGTGCGGACGGACGCGCTCCCAAGTATCGGCTCACGACGCTCCCTCGCAAGAAGAGGGACGCACACTCGAAGGAGATCATCGTGAAGATCACAGCCAACTTCCACAAGAAGGTCCCCGTACCGGGGATCGAGTACGGCTCGCAGGGCTACTCCTGCGAGATCGAGATCGAACCTCCGCCCGAGGTCCAGCAGGACAAGGGGAAGCTCCGCGGCTACGTCGAGCGTCTCTTCGACGAGTGCCGGGCACGCGTCGAGGATCAACTCTCCCAGCTGACCGTTGCGGGAGCCTCGGATCGGCTTCCCCAGAACGGCACCACCCAGTGCGGACACCGACCCGACGTCGACTCCCGCAGGACCCGCTCCAACTTCCGCCCCCACAACGGCGACGGACGGGGAAGGAACGGACACGACGGGAATGGACAGGCAGGCGGCTCGAGCGAGGCTTCACCCAAGCAGCTCAACTACCTACGCTCCCTCGCCAACGCGGATGGCATGGGCTATCGCGGCCTGGCCAACATGGCGATGTCCGCGTTCGGCAAGGAGGTCCTTCACCTCTCGAAGGCCGAGGCTTCGCAGCTTATCGAGGAGCTCAAGCCGGAGCCGAGGGAGTAGCCGATGTCCGACGTCACCATTCTCTCAGCCAGCCAGGTCAGCGGCTTCCGCCAATGCAGCCTCCGCTGGCACTACCGGTACCGGGAACGGGCTCCGGAGGAGACCCGTTCCGGTGCCCTCGTCGTGGGCAGCGTCGTTCACGCGGCACTCGCCATGGGCATGCGCGAGATCCGATCCGGCGAGACGCGCCTCGAGGAGCTGAACCCCGACCTCCTCTTCGAGAGAGCCTGGAACGCGGAACTCGCAAGCGCCGGGGTGCCGATCACGTGGGGTTCGAAGGGCGAGGCAACGGCCAAGACGACGGCCGAAGGCCTCGTCTCGGCCTTCTTCAATGCCGAGGATCTCCAGGAGCGTGTCGCCCGGATCGTCGATCTGGACATGAAGTTCGAGATCCCGGTCGTCGATCCCCACACCGGTCGGGAGGTGCCCAACCTCCTTCTCATCGGTTTCCTCGACGGCATCGAGAGGCGCGAGGACGGGAAGCTCGTCGTGTGGGAGGCGAAGACGGCTGCCAGCAGGGCCGGCTACGACGAGAGTTCGCTGGCCGTGCACCTGCAGGCCGGGCTGTACAGCCACGCCCTTCAGTACCTCCACGGCGACGACGCCAGCGACGACGTCCACTTCCGCCTCGGACTGAAGCTGAGGTCCCCTGCTGGGAGGATCGACTTGTCACCCTTGGCGAGTCCGCGAGGAAGCGGGCGCTCCTGACCGTCCTCGAGGTGAAGCGGGCCATGGACACGGGCGTGGCCTACCCAACGCCGGGATGGGCGTGCTCCGGCTGCGCCTACGCCAAGCGGTGCTCGACCTGGCAGGACGCTGCGACGGTCTTCCGCCTTCTCATTACCTACCTGGTGCACGCTCTTCTTGGGCAGGGGCCGTTCCCCATTCTGGTGTGGGCAGGTCAGAAGGGATCGGCGAAGAGTACCGCATCTCTTCTCTGCAAGACGATGCTGGACCCGGCCGCTGGAGCACTCCGCGCACCGCCTCGCCACGAGAGGGACCTGGGCATCGCCGCACAGACCAGCTTCCTCTTGGCCTATGACAATCTGTCCAGCCTTCCGGACTGGCTGTCCGATGCGATGTGCCGGTTGTCCACCGGGGGCGCATTCGCCGGGCGACAGCTGTACACCGACGCGGAGGAGCACGTCTTGGAGTTCCGGCGCCCGCTCATTCTCAACGGCATCGATGACCTGCTCAGTCGCGCGGACCTGGCGGACCGAGCCGTCACGATCACGCTGGCCGAGATCCCCAGCACGCGACGCCGTCCCGAGAGTGACATCCTCGAGGAGTTCGAAGTCGCAAGACCGCTGCTCCTCGGCGCTTTGCTCGATCTCGTTGTCGCAGTGCTCCGCGAACTGCCGACCGTGCGGCTCGATCGACATCCTCGGATGGCTGACTTCGCCCGTACTGGAGCCGCGGTGGAGCGAGCTGCGGGTTGGCCGGAAGGCTGCACCTTGGCGGCGCTGGAACGGAATCGCCAGGATGCCGTCGAGGCCGAACTTGGCTCGGATCCCATCGCAACTTCGATCATCGACCTCGTGGGGCAGGACTCTCGAGGGTGGACGGGCATCGCAACGGACCTCTTGGAGCGCCTCGCAGACATGACTCATCCAAGTCTGCGGCACGGTCCGGAGTGGCCGAACGGTGCTCGCGCTCTCTCGAATCGGCTGCGGCGCCTGGAGCCGACGCTGCGTCACGTCGGCGTCAAGGTCGAGTACGAGAGAACGAGTTCGGCGCGTGTGATTCGGCTGTCGCGTGGACGGGACGAAGAACTCCCGGAGGTCTCCGATGTCTGAGTCGATGAGCAGTATGGCGTGCCCGCGCCTCTGCCTGCCTGAAGTCGGGCTTCTTCGCGTCGAGGATGTAGCGGCGTTCTACGGCGTCGGTACGCCGGCCATGCGCAAGCGAATCCGTCTCCGGAAGGACTGCCCGGGGTGGCACGTCAAGGGCAGGCGATGGGTCGTGCGCAGAGACACCTTCGAGCGATGGCTCGACGAGCAAGAAGGCCTGGACGGCTAGAACGGAGACGAACGATGGCTGCGCGGCGTGACTTCGGGAGCATCATCCGGAAAGCCGGATCCACGAAGTACTACGTCCGCTTTCGCGCCGGCACGGGAAGCCTGCGTCGTCGATACGACCGCCCGGCCGGCCCCACGAAGGAGATCGCAAAGCGAATGCTCCTCCGCGTCCAGCACATGCTCTCCGAGGGGCGGTCCATCGAAGAGGTGCTGCACGAGGTTTTCGGGGATCCGCTTCCCGGGAGGATCACCTTCCGGGAGGCGGCCCCGAAGTACCTCGAGTACGCGAGGACCGAACGGCGTGCCACCACGATGCGGGGCTACACGACCTACCTTGAGCAGATCTGTCGCGAACCGTGGACCGCCAAGCTTCTTGAGGACATCCAGCGCACGGACATCGTGGCTTGGCGTGACCGCCGCCTGAAGGAGGATCTCTCCCCGACCACGATCAACAACGGCCTTGCCGTGACGAGCGCCGTGTTTCGGTGGGCGCTCGAGAGGGGGCTCACTCCTCAGAACCCCGTCCAGGGCGTGCGTCGTCTCAAGCCCCCGAAAGGCAGGGAGACCTACCTCACCGCCGCCGAAGCTCGTGCGCTCGTTTGCGTCGCACCGGAGCGGACGCGGCTCTTCCTCGTGATCGCCCTCAACACAGGGATGCGACGGGGAGAGATACTCAAGCTGTGCTGGCGAGCCGTGGACCTCGAGCAGGGGACGATCCTCGTAGAGGACCCGAAGAACCGCCGTCCCCGCACGGTCCGGATGAACAAGACGCTGAAGGCTGAGGTCGCCCGGCACGCCCTCCTTCTGGGTCCGAAGCGTCGGAAGCCCGACGTTCAGGTCGTGGCGGGTCGCGAGGGGAAGCCGTACACCCCCTGGTCGATCCGGTCGGATCTCGAGAAGGCCGTGCAGGCCTGCGACGAGATCCCGGCTCACAAGAAGCCGAAGATCACCACGCATGTCTTGCGGCACACGGCTGCGTCCCTGATGGTCCGCGCCGGGGTGCCGATCTTCGACGTCGCGAAGGTGCTGGGGCACGAGACGATCCAGGTGACGATGCGCTACGCCCACTTCGCTCCGGAGGCGGGCAAGGCAGCCGTCGAGGCCCTGGACAAGATCCTGGATCTGAAGCTCGACGCGGATCGAGTCGAGGAGCGAATCGAGGCCTACGCGGCCGAATCCGTTGGTGGGCAATCTGGTGGGAAGCGCCTTACGTCGGATCCGTCGGCAGGCGGTCTCATGGCCGACCGAGACGCCTCTTGAGCCCAGAAGATGGGTGGCGGGAGAGCAAGGGAATCGAACCCTCCCAACCGCCATCGCTGACGGTCGCAACGGTTTTGAAGACCGCGGGGGACACCAGTCCGCCATCCTCTCCCGAGAGAGGCGTCCGAGAGCGTACGGGGGCCGGGCCTTGCTGCAAGCGCGGATTGGGCGGGGGAGAGACGGCGCGCGCGGGGTGGCTACCCACGTCGCGAATGCTTATCATTCATTACGTGAATAGATTTACATATAGGCCGCGGCTCATCGAAGGGCGCCTCGCCGCGAGCCTCGACGACTTCCCCGTGGTCGTGGTCACCGGGGCGCGGCAGACGGGCAAGAGCACGCTGGTCCAGGCAGCGCCTGTGGGATCCGGTCGCACGTACCTGACCCTCGACGATCCCGACGTGATGGATCTCGCTGTACGCGACCCCGACACGCTCCTCCGAAGGAAGGGCCCCCTCACGATCGACGAGGTCCAGCGTGCTCCCGAACTGCTTGGTGCCGTCAAGCGCAACGTGGATGCGCACAAGCACGCAGGCGACTACCTCCTCACGGGATCTACCAATCTCCTGCTCCTACGGCGTGTCGCCGAGTCGCTCGCCGGTCGTGCCGTCCACCTCGCCCTGCTCCCCCTCACGCGGCGGGAGAGGCGGGGCTCGGGATCCGCGGGAACCTGGACGCAGCTACTCGCCGAGCCTCCCGAGTTGTGGGCGGAGCGCTTCGAGGCGAGTTCGGAGGAGCGGGTCGACTGGAGGGGGGACTCTCGGCGGGGCGGCTACCCCACGCCTGCTCTCGAGCTTCGAACGGCCGAAGCTAGGCGGGCGTGGTTTGCCGGCTACACGCGGACCTACCTGGAGCGAGACCTCCGCGAGGTTGCCAGCGTTTCGAGCCTCACCGACTTCCGGAGGCTCATGCGCGCATGCTGCCTCCGGTTGGGCGGGCTCGTGAATCAGAGCGAGATCTCGAGGGACATCGGCGTTCCGCAGCCCACGGTGTATCGCCACCTCGCGGCCCTGGAGGCATCCCACCAACTGGTGCGCGTTCCGGCCTTCTCCGTCAACCGGACCAAGAGGCTGCTCAAGTCCCCCAAGCTCTACTGGTCGGACACGGGGCTTGCCCTCTACCTCGCGGGGGAGGCGACCCCGCGTGGAGCGCACCTCGAGAACCTCATCCTCACGGATCTCCTCGCCTGGCAGACGCAGCAGATCGATATCGTCGAGGTCTCCTACTGGCGTACCACCACCGGTCTGGAGGTGGACTTCGTCCTGGAGGCACCCGGGCGCGTTCTGCCGGTCGAGGTCAAGGCGTCGTCGCGGTTGCGACGCGGCGACGCCCGTGGCATCCAGGCATTCCTGGATGAGTACCCCGACTTGGCGCCAGGGGGCATCGTGCTCTACGCAGGCTCCCAGGTGCAGTGGATTCGAGAGCATGTCCTGGCCGTGCCGTGGTGGCTCGTCCTCTGAAGCCTCGTTGCCTTGGTCCTCATCCAGGCTCAGCCGCGCGTGTCCTCGAGGTTCGCCTCCCCATGGATGCGGTCAAGCGCCCGCGCCGCCCGCGTGCTCGCCGTTTCGTCGGCGTAGGCCGCGTAGCGCAGCGTCGAGATCAGATGCTTGTGCCCCAGGTGTGCCTGCACCGTGGGTAGGTCAACGCCCGCCCGGACCAGATTGATCGCGGCAAGGTGGCGAAGATCGTGGATACGCAGCGACGGATGGCCGACGGCGGCGGCCGCCTCCTTGAACGCGCGGCGCCACACCCAACGCAGGTTGCCGTCACGGCCCACGGCCTCGCCAAACGCCGGGGTGAGTGCGTGTGCGCTGCCAGACCGCTCTGCGCTCAAGGCGCGGAGTGTTCGGCGTGAGCGTTGCGAAAGACGAACGATCCGTGGTCGGTGGCTCTTCGTGCGGCGAAGGAGGAGTGATCCCGTGTCGAGTTCGATGTCGCGCCATTGCAGACGCAGCAACTCACCGAGTCGAGCGCCCGTGTCCAGTGCCACCACGAACAGCGTGCGCTTCGCGGGAGGCAGCGCATCCAGCAGTCGCTCCTGGTCGGCAAGTGACACCAACGGAAGCGGCGCCACATGCTCACGTGCGCGAGGCGTGCCCCGCGCCGGGTTCTCCTCCATGTAGCCGAGGCGCACGGCGCGCGCGAACATCGTGCTCAACGCGCTGAGGATGCGGTTGCGGCTGGCGGGACTGAGTTTCGCGTTCGCGGCCAAGAGGCGTTCGACATCCCGGGGGCCGATCGTCGACAGCCGACGACCGCGGAAGAAAGGCACGAGCTTGCCGCGCACGAGATCTCGTCTCGTCCTTGCCGTGGACGACGTGTGCTCACGTCGGCTGAACGCGAGGTACGCCTCCGCGTACGCCTCGAAAGGAATCCCAGCCGCCACGGCACCTCCCTCCCCATGCACTTCGCACGAGAGTGCCTGTCGGTCACCCCGGTTTGCCGGCGCGTCACGGCGCGTGCGGCGCCGTTGCGGTTCAGAACCCCCCGCCGGTGCGGAAGCCGCCGCTGGAGCGCGGGCGGGACCGGGGGGCGCGTGGCCGGCTGATGCCGCCACCTCGACGAGACGACGATCCGCCGAAGTCGGGGAGAGTGAAACCGCCCCCTGAGCGGCCGCGTCGGCGCGGCACCTCGAAGCGGTGGTTGCGACCCATCTCACTCATGACGTCGCCGATCACGACGCCTCCCTTGAGCAGCTGGTCCAGCAACCCGCCGGTGTCGAGCCCGTCGCGGAAGGTGGAATCGCGTGCGTCGTAGTTCTGCCGGCGATAGCGGCGCCTGACCTCTTCGAGGTCGTTCAGCGCCGCCATGACCTTGCTCTGTCGCTCCCGCAGCCGACGGGCTTCCTTCTCGAGGTCCTGTGTCTCGTCGCGCTGGGCTGCGATGTCGGCCACGAGGGTATCGTCCGCCGACGTGGAGGTTCGCGCGGCATCCGTCCTGAGCGTCGAGACGGGCTCGCGTTCCAGGTTCATACGCAATACTTCGATCGCCTGACGGGTGTAGCGATCCTCCCCGCCCACCAAGTCGGCGCGTGCTTCGAGCAAGCCGCGGTGCTTCTTCTCCTCGGCTTCGAGCGAGGTTTCGATGTCGGCGAGTGCGCGCTCGAGCGACTCCACTTCGTCGGCCAGGCGCGGAACGCCGGCCGACGTGAACGCTTCCAGTTGCAGCGCGCCGAGCTTCTCGAGCTCGGCGTCGGCCTCGGTGGCCAGCCGATCGGCGTGCTCCCGGAGGCGCACCGGAATCTCGAGCAGCATGGCGTAATCGAGTCGCGCACGGTCGTACCGTGAAAGGCGCGCCACCCACCCGTCCAGCGCCGTGATGAGATTGCCCGCGTGATACGCCGGCGTGCCGTACTTGCGCTTCCAGAGATACGCGAAGAGCTTGTTCTCCTCGTACGGCCGCCCCTTGGCCTCGCGGTCGGCCTCGGTCTGCGCCGCTTTTTCGTCCGCGCGAGCTGCCTGCGCGGAGATCGTCTCCAGCCGCTCCTGCTGGAACTGGTACGACTCCTCCGCTTCCAGCTTCGCCAAGGTCTCGACGACCACGTCCCCGTGGCGGGTGCGCGCTTCGTCCAGTCGGGCCAGGGTCTGGATGCGCTCGGACTCGATCGACGCCTGGCGGACCTCGGATGCGTCGATGTCGCGCTCGGTTCGCTCGAGGGCATCCTTCTTCTGCTCCAGGAGGCGGAGCACCTGCTCGTCGGCGGCATCGAGCCCCCGCACGACGTCCTTCGCCTCCAGTGCGTCGAGCCTCACCTTCGCCAGGCGTCCGAGATCGCGGCTCTCCTCCATGCCCAGCCGCTCGAGCTGCGTCGTCGTCGCTTGCAGGTCGCGCGCGATCGCGTCGACCTCCTTGCGTGTCGCGCGGAGGCGTGCGTCGATGTCGCCGTAGACCCGGGTGCCGCGAATCATGGCTACCAGTCCGTGATCCAGCCGCCGACGACCTCGAAACGGTACTCGGGCGCCTTCTGCCCGCGCCGCTTCACCCCGAAGAGCCGTCGATCGACGATGCCGTTGTCGAGCTTGTCCTGCTTCACCGCCTCGAAGACGCTCTCCGGGACGCGGACGCCCAGCTGCGTGACCAGGCGCGTCGTCTGGTTCTCCTCGTTGCGAACGGGGATGGCCACCGGACGGCCGTCGGGGCCGATCGGCTCCACCAGGATGTAGTAGTTGCGTGCCTGAGGTCGGTCGTCGGGCACGCGCCACACGCCGCTCTGCTGCCCGGGTCGGGAGACGATCTGCATCTCGTAGGCGAGGCCGAGCACCTGGGCCAGGGTGCGCAGCTCCCCCAGGTGACGCTCGGCGGCCACGAGGTCGCCCGACTCGATCGCCGCGCGGACGCGACCGCCAAGCTGATCGACCTCGCCCTGGACGTCGCCCTGCACATCCATGCTGCCGAGATCGGCCGTGACCGCCTGGAAGGCGGCCCGGACGCGGCGGCGCTTCTCGGCGGCCCCCACGTGGGTCGACACCGCCTGGCGCAGTCGCTGCACGTACTCCTCAGCCGTCGTCACGTCCTGTGTCGCCAGGGCGGCCTGGGCTCCGCTTCGGAGACGCTCGAGCTCGGCGCGCTGGGGCTCGGTCAGCTCGATCCCGCCGAGCTGCGCCATCGTGACGGCGATCGTCCCGCTGAGGCCCTGCAGCCGACGGATCGCCTCCAGCTGACCCTCGACGCGGCCCAGGTCCTCGTGCACGTCGGCCACCGCGCGCCGGCGCGCCTCCAGCTGCGCATCCATGCGGCGCTGATCGTCCGGGTACGACTCGACCGGCAGCGGGGTGGCGTCGGACGCCATCCGGCGCAACCGATCCTCCACGTCGCTCAGCAGCGCTAAGGCCTGCATCGTCAACCCGCCGACGATCGTGGCCTCGGGACGCTGCTGGTCGATCTCGGCGATCTGCCGGCGAAGCGCCGCGATGCGCTCGCTGGTGGTCTCGACGTCGCGGGAGAGGAGGCCCTGGCGTGCGCTGAAGGCCTCCTCCAGGCCCCGGTCGTGCCGCGCCTTCGACCACGACATACCGCCCCACACGAGCGCGACGATCGCGCCGACGCCGAGGAGGCGCCTGAACCATCGGCCGCGGTCCACGTACAGCTCGGCGAGGCGAACGCCGAGCGTCCGCTTCGGGGGCTCGTAGACGAATCGGTCCTGCTCCAGGGCGTCGACGGCTTCCCGGATGACCGTATCCGGCACATCGATGCCCTGGGAGGCGTAGATCGACTTCACCCGGTCGGCGAACGACGCGGCGCGTCCCTCGTCGTCGAGTTCCTTGGCGACGAGCTCCCGGTGGGCGCGCAGGGTGTCCACCACATCCATGGCGAGCATGACCTCGTCCAGGGGCGGCACGGTGGGGGTGGGGCTCGGTTCGGTCATCGACGCTCGAAACAGGAGGTCAGGACGTGGGCGGGGGGATCAGGCGCGAGGCGGCGGCGGCCGACGCCGCGGTTTCCTCGAGCTGCACCATCCTAAGCTTCCCGTCTTCCACGGCGGCGCGGACTTCCTCTTCGTTCTTGCGCGAGAGGTCGCGCATCTCGTCGACGATCGAGCGCGACTTCTCCTGGTACGTGACCACCGCGTCGATCAGCTTCTGGACGGACGCGGCGCGAATCGTCGGGCCGTAGCCCGCCCGCAGGGCTTCCTCCTGGATCTTGGAGCCCTCCTGGCCCAGCGTCTCCAGGCTCTTGTTCACGCCCTCCTTCATCGCCTCGAGGGTCTGCGTGCTCTCGTGGAGACCGTGCAGTCCCGTGAAGGACGCCGAGAGAGCCGTGAACACGGTCTCGTTGGTGCCGAAGAAGGTGACGGCCTGGGAGTAGACCCGCTCCTTGGCGTTCGTGATCTGGTTCAAGCGGGCCATGATCACTTCCGTCGTGTTGTAGGAGATCGAGAGGTTCTCGGCGAGGTCCTTGGCGACCTGGTAGCGCTTGTCCTCGTCCTGGAGCCCGCGCAGCGCGAGGTCCCTCTCCATCTCCAGCTTCGCGATCACCTCGCGGTCCTCTGAGGTGTTCGCGGTCAGCGCCTCGGCCGCCGTCGCCAACGAGGCTTTCGCTTCCTCCAGCTTCGCGTCCGCCTTCTTGAGGAGCTGGAAGCCCAGCACCTCGGCCTGCTTCAGGGCCCCGCGGAAGTCGGCGTACGCCTCGAGGATGGTCTGTTCCCGCTGGATCTGGTCCCGGGTGTCTTCGGCCACCTCGAGGTACACGTCCTTGATCTTGTCGAAGCGCTTCGGGATGTCGCCGCGCGTCACCTTCATCCAGACGTTCGAGAGACGCTCCGGGGTCGAGAGCTTCCCGTCCTCGATCTGATCCACCATCCGCTTGGCGTCCTCGCGGATCGAGTCGAAGGCGTCGGTGATGGCCCGGTAGCGCTCGCCGACCGCCACGGCCGAGATCTGGTCCCGCACAACCTTGTTGAAGAGGGACGCCTGGGAGAGGGTCCGGGCGATCGCCGCGGCGGTGTCGGGGTCCAAGGGCGCCAGCTGCTCGATCAGGGCAACGACGGGCGCTTCCTCGGGCTCCTTGCCGACCAGGCCGAGGGTTCGAAGCGCCCCGAGCGCCTTGTCCAGGTGCTTGAGCGGGGTGGGGGGGGTCGCGGTCGCGGGCATCGTGGACATCTCCTCCGTGCGGTCGCGAGCGCGCCGCGGGCGGGCATCATAGGGAGCGCTGGATCCCCTGTGGGTCCTCGATCGTGTGCCGCAAAGAGGCGGGGCCGCCGCCAGCGACCCCCCCCACGGGCACAGCGCAGAAGGACCATCGCCCACACATTGGCTGGCCCCGATGGGCCCATGGGCTTCACCGTTGGGTCGGGGTGCGCTAGGCGACTCCCTGCGGCGTTCTTCCACAGTGGGTGTAGAGGCCCGCCACAGTCGACGCAAGCCCAGAAAATGGACTTCTGGCGGCGTGTCGCTTCGCGCGAGACCCCTATGGTGTGGCGTCTTTCCACAGCCCGCCAACATGTCGAGATTCCCCCCACTTGGGCATTTCTTCATCTCAAGTTGTTGTCTCCATTGGGGTTAGGAGCTGCCCACGGCAGTTCGTGGTCCGGGGGTACGGTCTCTGCTTCTACGCGGGGTGAAAGGAGGCCTGACCATGGGTGCTCTACTTGCCATCGCGACATTCGCGCTTTTCATCCTCCTCGATTACGTGCTCAGCCGTCGGGCCGCGACCCGGGAGAGCGAGGCGCCGCAAGCGTCGCCGGCTCTCGCCGCCGTTGCTGCGCCGTCCTTCGAGCCCGAGCCGAGTCTCGAGCCGGTCTGGGTGGCCGGCTACCAGCTGCCCGAGCAGCTCCACTACCACCGGGGCCACACCTGGGCCCGCGTCGTGGGTCCGGACACGGTCGCCATCGGACTCGACGACTTCTCCCGCCGCCTCGTCGGCAAGGCCGAGGGGATCGAGCTTCCGACCGTGGGTGCCTACGTCCGCCAGGGCGGCCGCGGCGCCACGATCGAGACGGACGGCCGCGCCGCGGACGTAATCGCCCCGATCGACGGCGAGGTCGTCCAGATCAACCCCGAGCTCGCCGATCATCCGAACCTCATCTCCGACGACCCCTACGGTCGTGGGTGGTTGTTCAAGGTCCGCTCCACCAACCTCGCCGCAAGCCTGCGCAACCTCCTGTCCGGCACCCTCGCTCGCCGCTGGGTCGAGGACGCCAAGGAGCAGCTCGAGCTGCGGTTGATGGCTCTCTCGGGGTCCGTCCTCCAGGACGGTGGCGAGCCGGCGCCCGACTACGCCGAGCATGTGCCCACCGACGACTGGAAGGGCCTGGTCGAGCAGTTCCTGCTCACCCAAGGCTACGAGCGCTGAGCCGCGCTCCAGCAACCTCTAGCGCATAAGGAGACATCATGGAAGCTGGGAAGCAACGCGCGATCCTCTTCGACATGACGCGCTGCAGTGGCTGCAAGGACTGCGTCGCGGCGTGCATGAAGAAGCAGGGATTCGAGGGGGACGCCGATCAGGTCCAGGACCTGTCGGCGACCGCCTACACCGCCATCCACGAGAAGGACTTCGACGGGGACGAATACAGCTACCGCGACCTGTGCCGACACTGCGTCGAGCCGACCTGCGTGAGCGTCTGCCCCGTCGGAGCCTTCGAGAAGACCGAGCTGGGCCCCGTCGTCTACGACGCCGACAAGTGCATGGGCTGCCGCTACTGCATGACGGCCTGCCCGTTCAGCGTCCCCCGGTACGAATGGGACTCGCCCGTCCCCGCGGTCCGCAAGTGCAACATGTGCATCGACCGCCTCGAGCAGGGCGAACTCCCCATGTGCGCGGAGGTGTGCCCGAACGAGGCCACGGTCGCCGGGACCCGTGAGGAACTCCTCGCGGACGCCCACGCCCGGATCGAGGAGGATCCGGACGAGTACTACCCGCACGTCTACGGCGAAAACGAGATCGGCGGCACGAACGTGCTGTTCCTGTCTCCCCAGCCGATCGAGGAACTTGGCTTCAAGGCGAGCCTGGGCGATGCGCCTCTGCCCACCTACACGTGGCGTGTCCTCGAGAAGATCCCGAGCATCGCGCTGACCGCCGGCGCCACGATGGTCGCCCTGTGGTGGCTCACCGAGCGCCGCAACGACGTCATGGAGCACGAGGCGACCCAGGCCAAGCAGACGCTTCCCAAGAACCGCAGCAACGGCCGGACCGGCCACAACTAGAGAGAGGAGGACGAGATGGACAAACAAGCACGTCAGCCTCTCAGCTTCTGGCGAGGCATCTTCTATCTGATCCTCGGTACGGGGCTGGTGCTCACGGTGATCCGGTTCACCCAGGGCCTCGGCAGCGTCACGAACCTGAACGACAAGTACCCGTGGGGCATCTGGATCGGCTTCGACCTGCTCTGCGGCGTCGGCCTCGCGGCCGGCGGGTTCGTGATCACGGCCGTCGTCTACATCTTCCACATCGAGCGGCTGCGGCCGATCGCGCGTCCGGCACTGCTGACGGCCTTCCTGGGCTATCTGCTGGTCTGCGTCGCGCTGATCTTGGATCTCGGACGCCCGTGGAACATCTGGCATCCGCTCGTCATGTGGAATCCCCACTCGGTGATGTTCGAAGTCGCCTGGTGCGTGATGCTCTACAGCACGGTGCTGGCGCTCGAGTTCTCGGGCATGGTCTTCGAGAAGTTCAAGCTGAAGCGGGCCGCCAAGGTCCAGAAGCTGTTGACCGTGCCGCTCGTGATCCTGGGTGTGATCCTGTCCACGCTCCACCAGTCCTCGCTGGGCACGATGTACTTGATCGTCCCCGGCAAGCTCCACCCCCTCTGGTACACGCCGATCCTGCCGGTTCTGTTCTTCGTGTCGGCCATCAGCGTGGGGCTCGCGATGGTGATCGTCGAGTCGAGGCTGTCGGCGCGCGCCCACGGACACGCGCTCGATCGCAAGCTCCTGGCCGAGGTCGGACGGGTGTTGGTCGGGGTCCTGGGGCTCTACGGCTTCATGCGGATCTTCGACCTGGCCTACCGGGGTCAGCTCGGCGCGGCCTTCGCCTTCGACTACGAGTCGATGATGTTCCTGCTCGAGTTTGCGCTCGGTGTCGTCCTGCCCATGGCCATGCTGATGTCGGTGAAGGTCCGGGCCAGCCAGAAGGGCCTCTACGCGGCCTCGCTGCTCGCGGTGATGGGGTTCGTCACCAACCGCATGAACGTCAGCCTGACCGGCTTCGAGAGCGCCCAAGGCGGTCACTACATCCCCGCCTTCGGGGAAGTGATGATCACTCTCATGATGGTGGCGCTGGGCTTCGCTGCGTTCAACTTCATCGTGAAGCACTTCCCGGTCTACCCGGAACAGCCCACCACCAAGAAGCCTGAGGTCGCCTCCCCCGCGCCCTCGGCCGCCCTGCCCTCGACGACCGACGTCGAGCTCGCCCCGTGGGAGACCACGCTCATCCGCCGGTGATCCGTCTCCTGTCTGTGCCGGCGCGCCGGCGGCCTTCCCCTCGGGGTTGGCCGCCGGCATCTTTTCATTCCCGGGGCGTCGCGACGGAGCCCGTGTCTCGTACGCGAGGGGACTAGACTACGACCATGGCGGAAGACGCTTCGCTCTCGCCCCTGCCCTGGCGCAACCGACTTGGCGTACGCTTCGGCGCCGCACTCGTGTTGGCCGTCGTGCTCGTCCTGCTGGTGTTCGGTCTCTGGAACATCAGCACGCAGCGCCGCCACATGATCGGCCTGACCGAGCAGGCGGCCCACCGCTGCGCCACTCTGATTCGCAGCGCGACGCGCGACGGCATGCTGGCGAACGAACCCGCCCGGGTCGAGGCCATCATCCAGACCATCGCCGCCTCGCAAGGCGTGGATCGCGTGCGCATCCTGGACCGCGACGGCGTGGTGCGGCGGTCGAGCGGCCCGATCGGCGAGCAGCGTGCGTTGCCCGTCTCGGCCTTCCAGTGCCAGATCTGCCACGCGCTCGATCCCGTGCCCACCCACCTCGGCCACGAGAGCCGCATGCGCATGGTCGAAAACGAGGAGGGGGTTCGCTACCTCAACGTCGTCGAGCCGATCCCCAACGAGGAAGCCTGCTCCACCGCCGCTTGCCACGCGCACCCCCACGACCGGCGGGTGCTCGGCATCATCGACATCGATCTGCCTCTCCACGTCATGGACGACCTGATCCTCGAGAGCGAGCATCAGATGGGGCTCGCGCTGCTCCTCACGCTGGCCGGCGTGACGGCCGTCGCGGCGCTCGTGACCTGGCGGTACGTCGTGCAACCCGTGCGGGTGCTCAGCGCGGCGGCCGAGCGCGTGGGTCGCGGGGATCTCTCCGCACGCGTGCCCGTGGACTCCAGCGACGAGATCGGTCGCCTCGGAAGCTCCTGGAACACGATGGTGGGGGACCTGGAGTCCGCCCGCCAAGAGCTCGAGACCTGGAGCCACTCGCTCGAGCGCCGGGTCGAGGAGAAGACCGCCGAGCTGGAAGCCGCGCACCAGCGCATGCTCGTCGTCGAGAAGATGGCCTCGCTCGGCAAGCTCGCCGCCGTCATGGCGCACGAGATCAACAACCCGCTGGCCGGGATCGCCACCTACGCGAAGCTCAGCCGGCGGCGCGTCCAGAAGGCCATGGCCGAGGGACGGGAGCCGGTCGATCCGGACGCGTTGAGGAACCTCGAACTCGTCGAAACCGAAGCGCAGCGCTGCGGGAACATCGTCAAGAACCTCCTCCTCTTCAGTCGCACGCCGGGGGCGCGTTTCGCCTCGACGGACCTACGGCCGATCCTCGAGCGCTGCGTCCTCCTGGTCAATCACCAGGCCGAGCTCCAGGAAATCGAGATCCGCATCGAGGTCGCCGACGATCTTCCTCCGGTCGAGTGCGACGCCTCCCAGATCCAACAGGTCGTTCTGGCTCTCGTGATGAACGCGCTGGAAGCCATGCCCGGAGGCGGCGTGCTCACGCTGAGCGCGCGGCCCGCGCCGGAAGCCGGCCGCATCCTGATCCAAGTGAAGGACACGGGGTGCGGCATCAAGCGCGAGGACCTGCCTCACGTGTTCGAGCCGTTTCACACCACGAAGGATCAGGGCGAGGGGGTCGGCCTCGGACTCTCCGTCGTGTACGGGATCGTCGAGCGTCACCACGGACGGGTGGACGTCGACTCCATGTTGAATCAGGGCACGACGTTCACGGTGCGGCTCCCGATCGAGCAGCCCCGGGACGAGGAGACCAGCGGGACATGACGCCTCCGACGACGAAACGGGTCCCGCTCTCCATCCTCATCGTGGACGACGAGACCATCGTGCGCGAGTCGCTCGGCGCCTGGCTGCGCGAGGATGGCCACACCGTGGACACCGCGGAGACGGGGCGCCAGGCCTTGCGCCGCGTGGCCGAAGGTGCCTACGACCTGGCCATCATCGACATCAAGATGCCGAACATGGACGGCCTCGAGCTTCAGACGCGCCTCAACGAGGCCTCGCCCACCTTGACCATCGTGATCATGACGGCCTACGCGTCGGTCGAGACGGCCGTCGCGGCCCTCAAGGCCGGCGCCTACGACTACATCGTCAAGCCCTTCGACCCCGACGAGTTGAGCCACCTCATTCGCCGGGCCCAGGAGCACAGGACCCTCCGATCGGAAAACGTGCGGCTGAAGGCTTCGATCGAGGCCGCCGACCAGTCGCGCACGCTCGTCGGCGAGTCGGGCGCCATGCGTCGCGTGAAGGACCTCATCGGCAGCGTCGCGCCGACCGACGCGACCGTCCTGATCCAGGGTGAGTCGGGGACGGGCAAGGAGCTGGTCGCCGCCGCGGTCCACGCGAAGTCGCCCCGTCGCTACAACCCCATGGTGATCGTTCACCTCGGTGCGCTGTCCGAGAGCGTGCTCGAGAGCGAGCTCTTCGGCCACGAGAAGGGCGCCTTCACGGGGGCCAACTACCGCCACAAGGGCAAGTTCGAGCAGGCCGACGGCGGCACGATCTTCCTCGACGAGATCGGTGAGATCAGCCCCCAGGTGCAGGTGGAGCTGCTCCGCGTGCTGGAGGAGAAGCGGGTCACGCGGGTCGGGGGGAAGCAGGCGATCGACACGGACTTCCGCCTGGTCGCCGCGACCAACCGCGACCTGGAGGAAGAAGTCAAGCAGGGCCGCTTCCGCGAGGACTTGTTCTACCGCCTCAACGTCGTGGGCATCACGATTCCGCCGCTTCGCGCGCGCCCCCAGGACATCGCGCCCCTCGCCGAGCACTTCCTTGCCCGCATCGCCACCGCCATGAACAAGAAGGGCCTCGCGTTCTCGCCCGAGGCCCTCGAGGCCATGCAGGCGTACGCCTGGCCCGGCAACGCGCGTGAATTGCAGAACGCGATCGAGCGGGCGGTGGTCCTGGGGCACGACGCGGTCATCGCCGCCTCCGACCTGCCCTCCTATCTCCGCAGGGGAAGCGAGGCCGGGACGCCCGCCGGCGCCGTCTCGGCGTCGGCTGAGGGACGGTCGCTTGCCCAGGTCGAGGCGGCGCACGTCCGTGCCGTCCTGGACGAGACCCAGTGGAACATCTCTCGGGCGGCCGCGATCCTCGGTGTGGACCGCGGAACGCTCTATCACAAGATCAAGCGCTACGACCTGCAGAGGCCCGACCATGGGGGGTGATGGGGCGACACCGTCGCCTCGCGGCATCCAGGTCCTCGCGATCGCTGCCCCGCCGCCAGATCGGGTGGCGTTGGTCGTCGCGGCGCTCAGTCGCCTGGTCTCCGTGCCGTGCCGGGTCGCCGATGCGCCATGCGCCCTGGACCTGCCCCGCATTCCCGGGCGCGAGCAGCTCGATGCCGACAAACTGCTGACGCGGCTAGAGGCCTGCCCGCGCCCCCATGACAGCTGGGGCGTGGGGCTGTGCGCCCAGGACATCGGGCACCCGATCTTCACGTTCTTCTTCGGGCGGGCGCGCCATCACGGCGGCGCCGCCCTCGTGTCCCTCGCGCGGCTCGATCCGGACTTCTACGGCCTCGACGCCGACCCGAGGCTCATGGCGCGTCGCGCCGCGCGCGAAGCCCTGCACGAACTCGGTCACGTCGCCGGTCTCGGCCACTGCGACGACAACCGCTGCATCATGCGCTTCGTGACGGACGTCGAGGGCATCGACAACCGGGGCGTGCGGTTCTGCGCTGCGTGTGCCGTGGACGTTCCCCGGGCACTACAGCCGGCGCAGTCCTGACAGCTAGTTGCGTCGAAGGCACTCGCGGCAGGTGCCCGTGTAGAGCACCGCGCAGCCTTCGATGCGGAACCCAGGTGGGGCGTCGTCGGGCCTCGGCATCGCTTCGCAGCGGGGGTCGAACGCGTCGTAGACGCGTCGGCACCGGAGGCATGCGATGTGGTGGTGCGGCTCGACATTGCCATCGAAGCGCGCTGGACTGCCCGGGTGGGGTACCCGGACGGCGAGCCCCAGATCGACGAACGTGTCGAGGACGCGGTAGACCGTGGTTCGGGAGATGTCGGGCAGCTCCTGCTGCGCGGCACTCCACAGCTCCTCCGCGGTAGGATGTCGATCGGTCTGCAGGAGTTCCTTGATCAAGACCCTGCGCTGGGTGGTGATCGGAAGTCCGTGTTCTCGGCAGACCGTCTCGAATCGCTGAATGCGGCGTGAGACTTCTTCCGCTTCCATGGTGTCACTCCTGGCGCAGTGTACCCATCGCGACGATGACCCGCCATGTGAACTGCGCCAAGACCCGTCGATATTGGGCTTTGGATGGCTCCCACCGGCATTTCCGATGGCCGGATCAGACCGGAGAGGACGGCCGGGCGAGCAGGCGATCGATCGACAGAGCACCGCTCCCGCGAATCACGATGGCCAGCGCGCAGCAGATCGCCAGGAGGTGGTAGCTGCCGTAGGTGGTCGCCCCGGGCGCATCCAACCACCAGGTCTTGTACGCGCCCGCCGAGAGACCGCCCAGGGTCCACGCGGCTACGGCCATGGCCATGCCGATGCTGAGGGCGGAAAGGCGGCCGAGGAAGCCCACGATCAGGAACGCGGCGAAGAGGGCCTCCGTCGCGATCAGGAGATACGCGGTCCAGCCGGGCAGGCCGAGCTCGAGGCTCTCGACCATCGAGATGGTCCCGTCGATGCTTCCGGCTTCCGGGCCGAAGACGCCCAGCTTCGCCAGGCCATGGGGCAGCATGGAGGCGCCCAGACCGACGCGGACGAGCGTCATCGCAAACTCGTTGGGGGTGCGCAGCAGGGCCTTGAACATCGGCGGATCCCTCCCTCCCCGCCGCCTCCCGGCGGGGGTCGCGTCCTACCTCGCCGATGGGGCCGAAGTAAAGGAGGGAATGAAATGCCCCCCTCCGCCAACGCGAAGGCCGCCGCCCGCGTAGGAGACAGCGTGTTCCTGGCCGGCCTGGACATCGACCGTCGCCTTGCGCCCATTTTGAGGTTGTTTCGCAATCTCGGGGCGGTCGTTCGTCCGTTCCGTGGGTACGGAAGGTTCGTGGGAGGGCCTTTTCGCCCGAACCCCAGCGGCCCAGGGCACGCCTACCTCCATGCAGAGAGCTCCTGAACTGCCTCCAGGGGCCCATTCGTGATCGTGTCCCCGGGCGGGCGCCTTCGTGGCGCCCGCCCTTCTTCGTTGGGGGGCGGGCGCTCGTCGGCCGGGCATCATGGCCGGGTGACCACACCCCGACCCACCCTCGTGTACGACGGGGCCTGTGCCTTCTGCCGGGCCTCCGTCGAGCGACTCCGGCGGCGGGGGCTCCTCGAGGGCGTGGACGCGCGCCCCGCCCAGTCCTTCGAGGGCGAGGCCGCCCAGCACCTTCGACGAGCGGGTAGTGGCAATGCCCTGATCGTGCTCGACGCCGACGACCGAACGCACGCCGGGATCGACGGCATCGCGCGGCTCTACGAGCTGGCCGGTCGCACGACGAAGGCGGCCTGGATGCGGTTTCCGCCCATCCGGCTCCTGCTCGGCTTCGGCTACCGCGTGGTGGCCCAGCAGCGCATGCTGATCTCGCGCCTACTGGGGCGCTGACGCCGCCTGGGGCTCACGGGTTCTTCGAGAGCACCAGCTCGACCGGGACCTCGGGGTCCGGCCGGAGTCGCAAGTTCGTTCCGTCCCAGGTCCCCTCGATGTCGAACGGCTCGTCCATGTCCTCGCCGTCTTCCTGGGTCTGGTGCAGCGTGACGCTCTCACCGTCCCGCTCCCAGGTGCCCGACGCCGACGTGGGTTCTCCGCCCATCGTGCTGCTCACTTCGAACGACATGTCGGCTTCCAGCACGAGCTCGAACTCCATGCTGGTGAGTTGGGACCGCATGGCTTCGATCGCGCCGTCCACGATCTCGTCGGGAACGTCCCCGAGCTCCGCGCGAAGCTGCGTGCGGATGAAGTCGGTCATCGCGGCGACGAACGCGTCCAGGTCAAGCGTGTAGGACCCGACCAGCTCCCGGATGGCCGGATCGAGCCCGTCGTCGGGCTCCTCCGCCGGCGGGTCGGCGGGGGCCTCCTCCTCGTCGGCTTCGACCGCGTCCTCCTCGCTCGTTGCGGGCGCGTCGGGCGAGGGCGCGGGCTTGGTCTCTTCGGGCGGCTTCGGCTTCGGCTTGGCGGGCCGCCGACGGGGCTTCTCGTCCAGCGCGCCCGACTCCTCGCGATCGAAGGCCTCCTCGAGCGCTTCCAGGCGCTCGAGGAGGTCCGCGAAGGACGCCCGCAGCGTCGCCACCTGATCCTTCAGGTCGGCCGCCCGCACCTCGACGGGCACGGGCGGCTCCTCCCCGGCCCCCGCCGGGAGAGGGGCGGCCAGCAGGCCGCCGATGAGCAGAAGGCAGGCAAGGCGAAGGCGCAACGGAGCGGCTAGCGAACGGGGACCGGCTTGGGGGCTTCCGTCGGCGTGGCGGGCGCGCTCTCGGCGTCCGCGCTCTTCGCCTTCTCTTGGGCCCGCTGCATGTCTTCCATCGTCACCTTGAAGGGTTCCCAGTCGAGTCCCTCGCCCGAGAACACGACGGTCTGCGTGAGCTTCTTCGGCTCGAAGAGGCCGGCGAAGTCGACCACGAAGGCCACCTTCTTCTCGCCCACCTTCTTGCCGTTGGTCTCCACGATGGCGGTCGGCATCTCGAGCGTGGCCGTCATCTTGAAGCCGCTCATGTAGGGCTCGAGCATCGGCATCATCATCATCTTCATCTGCTCGGCGGACTCGGCGTCCTGCGGCATCTGGTCGCCGCCCATCTTGGACGTGAACTTGTAGTTCCCGTTTTCGAGCTTCTCGAGCTGGACCTCGCTACCGGAGATGATGCCCGATTCCCACAAGTCCTTCGGGGAGTCGAAGGCCAGCTTGTAGGTGTTGGTCATCTTCTGGGTCTCTTCGTCGACGGTCGACGTCGCTTCGACCAGGCGGACCTTCTCGTTCCCCGCGAGGATCTTCTTCGCGTTCTCCGGGCTCATGTCCTCCGCCGGATTGCTGGGTCCCTGTCCGTCGGGTGCCCCGCCCATCATCGACTTCATCATCTCCTGCATCTGCTTCATCTTGACCTGGTCGATGACGACGCTCATCGTCGCCGTGCCCTTCCCACTGGCCTCCATCTTGACCTCTTGCTCCATCTCGAGGCAGCCGGGGAGCAGGAGGAGAATGCCGGCGGCGATGGCCAGCAGAGCAGTCGTTCGCGGGTGCACGTGGGTCATCTCGTAACTCCGAATCAAGGGCCCCGAAGTGTATGCGGGTTCCGTACGGAGGCAGCCTCGCCGTCGAACTTTTTCGACCCCGGTCGGCCGCTCGCTAGCGCCCCGCGCTCGCCGTTCGTGCGAGCAGCGCCTCGGCTTCCTCCTCGGTCACCACGCCCAGCGACTGGGCTGCCGTGAGGAGGTCCCGGGCTTCCCCCCGGCCGTCGGGCGACACGTCGGGCGTGGCCCGGATGCGCTCCCAGGCGCGACGCAGGTCCTCGCGGTCGAAGCAGCCCCATGCGGAACAGCTCCTCCGCGAGGTGGAGGCGGGTGCGATGGCGCTCGGGCAGCCCCAGTCGAGGGAAGAGGGCCGGCTGGATCTCGGCCGGCCTCAGCTTCAGGGCATACCAGCCCGTGCTGAAGGAGCGATCCGAGGCGGTCTCCAGCGGGATCTTCGCTTCCACGAGTGCGAACCCGGCTCGGTAGAGCTCCGCGATCACGCGATCCGGTCCTCCGCTGGGGTCGCGAATGATGAGGCGGCCGTCGGGCTTGAGCGCACCGCGCACGCCGGCCAGGAACCCCGCCAGGGCCCGTCGCTCCACCCAGTCGATGACGTTGTTCATGAAGATGGCGTCGAGCTTGCCTTCGGGGAGGCGCGGATCGTCCGGCACGGACTGGATGACCTCCACGTTCGTCACGTCCTCGTCCGCCGCCCTGCGACGAACGGTTGCCACCGCTTCCGGGTCGATGTCCACCGCCAGGATGCGACCCCGGGGGCCCACCGCGCTGGCGAGTTTGAACGTCCACACCCCGGAACCACACCCCATGTCGGCAATCGTCTCGCCGCGACGGGGCGCGAGGAGTCCGAGCACGGCCTGTGCGGCGACCTCGTCTTCCGCATGGGTGCTCGCCGGTACCGCCAGCAGCAGGAGAGTCAGGAGCAGGACGTGTTTCATGATCAGCCCCAGCGCTCGCGTTGGATGTTGGATGTCGGTACGCCCAACGCGTGCACCACCTCGAGAACGGGATCCACGAACGCCGTCGCCCCGACCGCGAACACCACGGTGCGGTGCGGTGGCTTCAGGCGCTCCTCGAGCACGGCCCTGTCCACCGGCCCGATGGTCGGTACGTACTCGAACCAGCGGCACTCGTCGGCGTGCCGTTCGAACTCCCCGCGGAAGAGGAGGTTCGCCTCATCGTCGTCGCTTTGGATGAGGGTGACGTCGCCGTCGTGCCCCACCTCGCGGAGCTGGCGCAAATAGCTCCTCAGCGGCGCCACCCCGGCCCCCTGAGCAATCAACACGCGCCGCCGCATTCCCTCGTCCGGCGGTTCCTCCTCGGTGTTGCCGTCGAGGGGATGGTTGCCGCGGGGCATGGTGAGTTCGAGCGCGGCTCCGGGGCGCAGCGCCGCGAACCCGACCCCCGCCTCACCCAAGGCACGAATGGTGACCTCGATGTCCTGGTCGCCGGGGCCACTGCTGAGCGAGTAGACGCCCTTCAAGTCGCCTTCGGCCTGCGGTTGCCTGAGCTGGACGTACTGCCCGGGACGGAAGCGAAACGCCTGAGCACGCTCCTCGGGCAACGCCAGGACCAGGGAGCGATCCACCGGGGTCTCTTCGATGACGCGCTCTACCTCGACTCGGAACCAGTCCATGGCCACCTCCATTTGGCGTGCTGGGTGACCATCATCCCGCAGCGGCTGGGCCCGTGGGAAGAGCGGGGTATCCTGCGTCGATGGAGGGTCTCGGCATGCCCAGACTTGTCGTACACAAGGGCGTCGCGGCGGGGCAGGACAAAGCGCTCGGTGGGGAGTGTGTCGTCGGCCGCCACCCCGCCGCCGACTTCCTGCTGGACGACAAGCTGGCCTCGCGGCGGCACTTCCGCGTCTACCCCTTCCAGGGCTCCTGGGTCGTCGAGGACCTCGGATCCACGAATGGCACGACCGTCAACGGCCAGCGCATCCAACGCGTGGGCCTTCGCGACGGCGACCTGATCGGGGTCGGGACGTCCGAGCTCCGGTTCGTCCAGAAGGACTTGCTCGGCGGCAGCGCGAGCGCCGCGCCGCCCGTCGTACCCACGCCGCCCTCCTCGCCCAAGCCGGCCCCCCCGGCTCCGTCTCGCCCCGCTGCGCCCCGCGCACGGCGGCGTCGGCGGCGCTGACCCGCGCAGTCCAAAGCCCTCGGGATGCCGGAGGAGGAGGGCTGCTTCAGGGGTACCTTCCGGACTCCCGGCTCGTCCGGTTTCCTGGCATCGACTCGTCCCCCTGCGAGGTGCTCCATGTCGAAGTACGAGGCTCCCGACTTCTGCGCGATCGACGCTCTCTTGACCGAAGAGGAGCGCATGATCCGAGACACTGTGCGCGAGTGGGTCTCGGATCGTTTCATGCCGCGAATCGAGAAGGCCTACCGCGAAGGCTACTTCCCCATGGACCTGGTGCCCGAGCTCGGTGAGATGGGCGTCTTCGGCGGCACGCTGGATTACGGCGACTTCCCCCGCTTCAGCAACGTCGCGTACGGCCTCGTGATGCAGGAGTTCGAGCGCGGCGACTCGGGACTCCGTTCGTTCGGCAGTGTGCAGGGCGGCCTCGTCATGTACCCCATCTGGCGGTACGGCACGGAAGAGCAGAAGGACAAGTGGCTCGCGCCGCTCCACCGAGCGGAGAAGATCGGTTGCTTCGGTCTCACCGAACCGGATCACGGCTCCGATCCCGGCGGCATGGAGACGAAGGCGCGTCGCGAGGGCGACGGCTACGTGCTCAACGGCGCCAAGATGTGGATCACCAACTCCACCATTGCGGATGTCGCCGTGGTGTGGGCGAAGTTCGAAGACGAGATTCGCGGCTTCCTCGTCGAGAAGGGGACCGAGGGCTACTCGGCGCCCGAGCAGCGCGGCAAGCACAGCCTCCGCGCCAGCGTGACGGGCGAGATCGTTCTCCAGGACTGCTACGTCGGTCCGGACGCCCTGCTCCCCGGCGCCAAGGGGCTCGGCGGTCCCCTGTCCTGCCTGAACCAAGCGCGCTTCACCATCGCGTGGGGATCCATCGGGGCCGCGATGGCGTGCTTCGACGAGGCCCGGCGCTACTCGCTCGAGCGCATGCAGTTCGGAAAGCCTCTGGCCCGTTTCCAGCTGATCCAGGCCAAGCTGGCGAAGATGCTCACCGAGATCACCAAGTCCCAGTTCCTGAATCTGCAGGTCGGGCGCCTGAAGGACGAGGGCAAGGTGACGCCGGCCCAGATCAGCATGGCCAAGCGCAACGGGTGCTTCGAGGCGCTGGAAATCGCGCGCGAGGCGCGGGACATGCTCGGCGCCAACGGGATCACCGACGAGTACCAGGCGATGCGCCACATGTGCAACCTGGAGAGCGTGAAGACCTACGAAGGCACCCACGACATCCACCTCCTGATCCTCGGCCGAGAGATCACGGGGCTCGAGGCGTTCGCCTGATTCGGGTCCGTGGCCTCCCCTTCCCGGCACACTAGGCGCTATGAGCCGTGTGTTGGTCGCCTTCGGACTCCTCGCTGCCGTCGGCCTGGTGGCCTACGTCGCCTGGCCGCGTGGGGGCGATGTGTACGACGCCGGCGGCGCCGAGGACGAGGCGGGCGAGAACGCGCGCCGTGAGGCAGCGCTGCGACGTGAGGACGACGCGCCATTGCTCGAAGGGACGGGCCGGCCCGGCGAGGTGAAGCGCGGAGGGCCTACCTGGCCCGTGATCCCCACCGACCAGATCCCTCGGGGGGGGCTCGAGGTCTTCGTCTACGGCCCCGATCTTGAGCTCCTGCCGCCCGGCGCCGTGGACGTCACCCTGAAGAGGCTCGGTGCCCCCTTGTGGGCCGAGCCCTTGCCGCGCCGCGACCCCGAGACCGGTGCCCATCGATTCAGCGGCCAGCCCTTCGGAAAGGTCGTTGTGCACGCGGTCGGAAAGCACGTGCTGGCGACGGAGAAAGAAGCCGAGATCCCCCTCGGCGGCGTCGCGACCGTGGAGCTCTTCGCCGACCGCGGGGGCGCGATCCACTATCGCGCTCGCCTGCCCGACGACACGACGCCGGCGTGGGTGAAGCTCGAGTTGCTGAGTGGCCGAAGCAAGGAACCGGTTCGCGTCGTCTACCAGACGCAGTCCAAGGAGCGGCACGGACCTCCCCAAGCGGGGGTGAGCCGGGTCGTGGGGCCCGAGGGCTTCGTCCACGCCATTCCGCCGGGGGGCTACATCCTCCGCGCGACCAGCGCCGAGGGCGCCGTCGAGGAGATTCCCGTCACGATCGAGGCTGCGAAGACCGAGGAGGTGCTCATCGGGCTCCGGTACTGAGCGACGGTACGAGCGCCTGCAAGAACCACTCGACCTCGTCCTCGCCCAGACCGGTGCGCGCCTGCATCTCGGCGGGCAGTGCTTCGGCACGCGCGGCTCTCAGGCGGACCAGTCGCTCACGGGCCTCGCGTCCCTCGTCGGTCAGGAGCATCAGCCGCCGGCGGCGGTCGAGTCCGGGCTCCCGGCGGACCAGTCCGGCGGCGGCCGCCTTGTCCACGAAGCGAGTGGTCGTCGAGGGATCTCGGCCAACGCGCCGCGCCACCTCGCCCATCGGTACCTCCTCGTCGGGGGTGACGGCCAGGAGCACCCGCGCGACGGCTTCGGGGAGGCCGGCGCGCACGGCGTCGGCACGGAGCCCGCTCCCCAGCAGGCGTTCGAGGTCGTCCAGGAGTCGGCTGCGCATGGTTGCATTCCACAAGCAAGGGGCCCTCCTTGCACGCATTTCTCTGGGGTAAAGTGGCGCGTTCCCCCGAGGAGACCGGCCATGAATACGCCCGAAGAACAACAGGCCTTCTTCCGGGAGCACTGGCCGGCGCTGCTCGAAGCGGCGCAGGAGAGCCCCGACGCGGCGGCGGCCTACATCGCCAAGGTCGACGACCCGCTCCAGCGCCGGGTCCTCTACTTCTTCTCCCGACCCGGTCTCGTCTTCGAGGAGTGGGAGGGCAAGAACCTCGACACGATCATCGGCGTGGCCCGGCACGGGATCGGTGAGTTCCTGGCCCAGGCCGAGGCCTCGGCCGATGAGGAGGCGACCCTCCGCCTCACGGACTTCGCCAATGTGATGTCCTACAACCTGGCGGCCGACCTCGCGGACTGTTGGGAAGACGGCTTCGAACGCGGCAAGGCGCACTTCGAGGCCGGCCTTGCCGCGGCCGACGACTGTGTTCGCTGGCGTGACAGCCTGGGCAAGGGCCCCGGCCCGAAGTCGATGGCGTGGTGGGCCAAGGGCATGCACGAGCTGAGCCTGGGGCTCACCGACGCCGCCGAAGCGAGCTGGCGTCGCTCCCTGGAGTACGCCGAAGAAGCCGCCGACTCGGACGACGAGTTCGGGGTCGTCCTGGGCCGCGGCTACGTGGGCCTCGCGGAGTGGGTCGGCGGGCAGGCGGAGGGTCGCGCGCGCTGGCAAGCGGCGTGCGACACCTTCCGCGAGCAGCTGAAGGACGAGGCCCGCAAGGGCGACGCCCAGGTCGGCCTGGACCAACTCGAAACGGCTTGTAAGCGCTATGCCGCCCAAGCGTGAGCCCCCTCGGCACGGTGGTGGGGGAGGCGGCCGCGGAGGCCGCGGCACACCGGGTCGCTACATCGTCTTCGGCATCCTGCTGCTCAGCATCGCCGGCATCCTCGCCCTGGCGCTCAGCGCGCCGTGGTCGGAGAGTCGAGCGAGCCAGGAGGTCGAGGGTCCGTTGATCGTGGTCCCTCCGGCGGACTGAGACGCTCGCCTCGCACGCTCAGGTTTCGGTGACGGCCGCAGCCGCGCGACCCGCCACCGTCCCGCTCGCCCACGCCCACTGGAAGTTGAAGCCGCCGATGCGCCCGTCGACGTCGAGGATCTCGCCGCACAGGTAGAGGCCCGGTGTCCGGCGTGAAGCCATGCGTCGCGAGATCGACTTCCCGCAGGGGGACGCCACCCGCCGTGACCTCCGCGTACGCCCACCCTCGCGCTCCCTCGACGGGGAGCCGCTGCGCCGTCGCGACCTCCACCAGACGACGCCGGGCGTCTCGAGGCAGATGGTCGCCCGTGGTCTCGACGTCGATGTCGGCTTCCCGAACGAGCGCCTCGGCCAGACGCCTTGGAAGCGGTGGCGTCAGCACGCCCAACACGGGGGCCCGCCCGAGCGCACGCAGGCGGAGGTCCAGGTCCGGGGCTTCGACGTCGGGTAGCCAGCTGACGACCAACTCGGCATCGGGGTGTTCTTGGCATGCATGCAGGTAGTAGCGGCTGATGTCGAGCACCGCGGGGCCGCTCACGCCGAAATGGGTCAGCAGGAGCGCGCCCTCGAAGGACACGCGCTCGCGTCCGCCTTGCCGCACGCTGAGTCGCACGGGCGTGGAGAGGCCCCGCAGCCGGGTGAGCGCGTGGTCGGCCGGGAGGGTCAGCGGGACCAAGGCGGGAAGCACGTGCGGGGTCAGCGTGTGCCCCATGGCTTGGGCCATCGCGTACCCGTGTCCGTCGCTTCCGGTCTGGGCGACGCTGCGTCCGCCCGTCGCGATCACCACACGCCCTGCGAGAAGTCGAGCGCCGTCCTCGGCGACGAGCTGGAAGCCACTCTCCTGCTTCGTGATCGAGGCCACGCGCCAGGGGTGACGCAGATCGACGTGGGCGTCGCGCGCCGCGAGGAGCAGGGCGTCCAGCACGGTGCGGGCGCGGTTCGTGGTCGGGAAGAGCTTGCCGGTCGCCTCCCGCTTCAGTTCGACCCCCAGATCCCGGAAGAAGGCGATCGTGGCCTCCACGTCGAAGCGGCCCAGGACCTTGCGGATCGCCGGGCGCGACGAGCCTGCGTAGTCCGCTGCCCTCACCCGGTCGTGGGTCACATTGCAGCGTCCCCCGCCCGCGATGAGGATCTTTGCGCCGAGGCGCCCGGCACCATCCAGGGCCACGACCTGCGGCTTGCCGGGCGCCCGAGCCGCCTGGACCGCCGCCATGAGGCCAGCGGCGCCCGCGCCCACGACTGCGACGTCCGCACGCTTCATGGCGCGAGTGTAGCTGCCCCTAGCGAAGCGCGGCGCTCGGGGTGGTATCGTCCCGTCGTTCCAGCGGAGTCCTCGAGTCCCATGGCCGAATCGCCGAACGATCTCTCCCGCCGTCGTGTGCTGATCTGGGGGAGCCTCTTGCTGCTCCTGGTCCTCGCCATCGTTCTCCTCGCGATGGCCATGTCGGGTCGGGACAAGCCCGCCGCGGAGCCCGCGCCCGAACCCACGGAAGTGCGCCGACCGATTCGCATCCAGGTGGTCGACACGGAGGGCAAGGCGATTCCCTACGCGCGGGTGTTCGTGTCCAAGGACGTCGAGGCTCCCGACGCGGAGGCGGGGACCTGGGACGCCGAGGCGGCCACGCTCGAGCTCCCCTTCACGGGCGAGGGCCGCACCCTGATGGTCCAGGCCCGGGGCTTCAAGACGCAGCGCGTGAGCGACGTGATCGGAGATCGCCAGGTGACGTTGGAGCCGGGTTACCTCGCCCGCTTCGTGATCGTCGGCGATGCGTCCCTTCCGGCTCCGCCCATCGCGCTCTACGTCCGACTGAACCCCCTGCCGGCCGACGGCGTCGATGTGACGACCGAGCAAGCGAATACCATTCTCGACCTCATGGAGGCCGTCGAGGAGGTTCCGGGCAGCGTGCCCGAGCCCCCGCGCGCGGGCTTCGGGCTGCTCCTCTCCGCCGAGCGAGCCGCCGCGGGCGTTCGACTCCCGATCCCCGGGCGCTACGTGGCCAAGTGGGGGCTCATGGACGAGAAGGTCGGGACGTGGTACGGCCTCTACGAGCACCCGGTCGTCGTGGACGACCGAGCCGGCGTCGCGCGACTCGAGATCCCCATCACCGACGAGGGGATTTCTCGCACGTTGGAGCACCTTCGCGAGCAGATCCAGCGCATGAGGTCGGCCGCGCCTACGGACGGCCCGGGCGGAGGCGACTGAGGCGTAGGCGTCGCTTCTGGACAGGCGTGCCCGGTATACTCCGTGGTCATGCGCTGGCTTCCCCTCGCCTTGCTCCTGGCCGTCCTGTCCGCTCTCCCCGCTCTGGCCGCGCCCGACGCCTACAGCACGTGGAAGAAGGGCACGAGGGCGTTCGACAAGCGCGAGGCGGTCTACTGGGAGCGCTTCGACGGCAGGCTCCGGGCCGTCTACGAGGACTGGACGTCGGCCTGGCGTCTCTGGCGGTCGGATCCCGACGGATACAAGGACGAGCGTCTGTCCCTGGACGGCATTCGGGAGCTCTACGACGAGTACGTGGCGTTCCAGCAAGAGAAGGCCGAGGTCCACAAGTCGCTGGCCCGGTCGGCGCACGAGAAGGCGTTGAGCACCCTGTTCGACGAGGTGATGGATCTCGCCAAGGACATCGACGGCATGGAGAAGGAGTTGGCCGGGGCCCGGCCGACCGGAGGGCGGAGCGCGCCGCGCTACGAGCAGGCCCTCCCCGTACGTCGCCACGGCGCCGAGGTCGCGCTCGGCGGCCTCCTGGACGCGTTGGCGCTCGTCCCGGAGGCTTCGTCCTTCCTGTCGCAGGACGGCCTGGCGACGGCATCGAAGGGCGACAAGAAGAAGTCGCTCGTTCGGCGCATCGCGGTCATGGACGCCCTCGGTCGCATCGGTGACGCCGCGGCTCGAGCCAAGCTCGTCGAGATGCTCGCCGCGCCGGAGCCGTTCCTGCGGGTGCTGGCCGTCGAGAATCTCATCGGACTCGGCGCCGCGTCCATCCCGCAGGTCGCGCCTCTTCTCAGTGACCCCTCGCCGGTCGTGCGCCGGGCCGTCAGCGACGCGGTGCGGGAGCGGGCCGCCACCGTCTCCGGCTGGATTCCCGTGCTGCTCGCGGCCTTCGAGTCCACGCAGGGCGTGGACCGCATGCACCTGATCCACGCGCTTGACACGCTGACCGGCGTGAGGTTCGGCAATGACATCGGCGCATGGCGAGCCTGGTTCGAGTCCGTCAAGGCCCAGGTCGAGGACGGCTCCTTCGAGCGACCGAAGGTCGAGGGCGAGGCCGATGGCGAGGACGACGCAGGGGACGCGGAAGCGGACGCCGAGGGAAACGACCCGGGCGCCGACGCAGCGACCGACCTACCTGAGGTCGAGCCGCGCATTTCCTTCTACGGCGTTCGCAGTCCGAGTGTCCAGGTGATCTTCAACGTCGATGGCTCGCGCTTCATGGGGCTCCCCGCCGACCTCGAGACCCAGACCTCCCGCGCCGATACCTGGTGGCGGCAGACGGGGCCGAAGTGGAAGGAAGAGCTGCCCGACCACCACGCCTTCCTGCTCCAGCAAATGGAGTGGACGCTCGACGCCTTGCCCGACGACGCGCATTTCGCCGTGATCTACCAGCACGGGTCCACGCCCTCCAGGCTGGATGTCATGGGCGCGAGGAAGCTCTTGAGTCCGTCCAAGGGGACCCGGAAGTCGATCCTCAAGACCATCCAGAAGTCGCGGCCGGAGGGGCTCATGTCCTGCCAGGAAGGCCTCGCGCAGGCCTTGTCGATGTGCGGGGTCGAGGACTGTCGCAACGCTGCGCCGGGGGACGTCCTGGTCGACACGATCTACCTCGTCAACACGGGATGGAACGGTGGCCGGTATCCCCTGCCCGAAGTCCTCCTCGCCTGGTGGAAGCGGGAGAACCGCTTTCGTCGGCTGACCATCCACGCCATCCGCATCTGCGACGAGAAGGCCGAGGCGGAGCACCTGATGAAGGGGCTGGCCGAGGACACGAGCGGCACCTACCTCTGGTTGACGCGCTTGTAACTGCGGCGGCGAGGCGCGAAAAAGTTCGACGGCGAGGCTGCCTCCGTACGGAACTTCCGTATGGAACCTACGTTGCTTCGCCTTGCCTTACCTGCAGCTCGTAGAGGGTCCGGTACATCCCGCCGGCGGCCAGGAGGCTGCGGTGATCGCCGCGCTCGCGGACCTGGCCGTGATGGAGCACCAGGATCTGGTCCGCGTTCTTGATCGTCGATAGGCGGTGGGCCACGACGATCGTCGTGCGGCCGCGGCGAAGCGTCTCGAGGGCATCCTGGATCAGGCGCTCGGTCTCCGTGTCGATGGACGAGGTCGCTTCGTCGAGCACGAGGATCGCCGGGTCGTGCACCAGCGCGCGGGCGAACGCAAGGAGCTGTCGCTCGCCCACCGAGAAGTTGACCCCGCGTTCCTGTACGGGGTGATCCAGCCCTTGCGGCAGGCGGTCGATGACGCGGTCGGCGTGCACGGCCTTCACGGCGGCTTCCACTTGTTCCCGCGTGATGCTCTCATCGAACAGGCGGATGTTGTCGAGGACCGTGCCCCGGAACAGGAAGACGTCCTGCAGGACCACGGCGATGCGTCTCCGGAGGGAGTGCTGCGTCACCTCGCGGACGTCGTGCCCGTCGACGCGGACCGCGCCATGACGCACGTCGTAGAGCCGGCTGATGAGCCCCAGGATGCTCGACTTGCCCGCGCCCGTCGGACCAACGAGGGCCGTGGTCGTCCCGTCCGGCACCTCGAAGCTCACGCCGCGCAGGACGGGTTCATCCTCCCGGTAGGCGAAGTGCACGTCGTCGAACTCGACGCGCCCCTCCATGTGATCCAGGACCAGCGCGTCCGGCTCGTCGTTGACCATGGGCTTGGCGTCCGAGATCTGGAACACCCGCTCTCCCGACACGATGGCCTGGAGCATCATGTTCAGGTTCTCCGAGAGGGTGCGGATGGGCTCGAAGAACCGGTCGATCAACAGGTAGAACTGGAAGAACTCGCCGTAGGTGAAGGTGCCCTCGAGGAGCCCCGCGGCGCCGAAGCGCAGCACGAACGCCACGGCCAGCGCCCCGAGGACATCGACCGCCGGGAAGAAGAACGCGAAGTTGCGCACCGTGGCCATGTGGGCGCGACGCAGGTCTTCGACGTGATCGTCGTAGGTGCGCAGCGCGGCGCCGGTCTTCTGGAACACTCGCGTCACGCGGACCCCGCCGATGGCCTCCGTCGTGAACGCGTTCGTCTTCGAGACTTCCGAGCGGACCCAGCCGAACGCGCGCCGGCTTCGCCGGGTGAAGATCCACGACACGATCAGCAGCAGCGGCACGACCGCGAGGACCGCCAGCGCGAGCTGCGCGTTGACGACGAAGAGAACGACGAGGATCAGCCCCAGCTTCAGCGTGTCGTGGAAGAAGGCGGCGACACCCGACTGGAAGAACTCCTCGATGGCCTCGATGTCCCCGGTCACGCGCGTGACGAGGACGCCCACCGGATGGCGGTCGAAGAACGGCAGGCCCATACGCTGGATGCGCGCGAAGATGTCCTGTCTCAGGCTCATGCCGATCTCGCGGCCGGCGCGCACGGAAAGGATCATGCGCGCGCCCCGGACGAGGCTGCCCAGCACCAGGACGCCGAGGAACGCGAGCCCGTAGCGCAGGAGCTCGCTTCGCTCCTCGCTCGGCACGGTCGCCCCCGCCTTCAGGGCCGTGGCCGCTTCCTGCATGGGACCGTCCACGGTCCGCTTGACGATCTCCGGGAGGAGCAGGTCGACGCCCGCCAGGAGGATCATCGTCAGGATGCTCAGGACGATGAGGCCGCGGTGGCGACCGACGTACCCGAGGAGGCGACCGAGCGTGCGCAGCGGCGCCTCGAACGGAGTCGGGGGACGGACGGGGGCCTCGGCGCGCGCCATCACTCGAGATCCTCGAGCTCGGCCTCGAGCCGCTGGTTCGCGTAGGTCTTCGCGTACCACCCGCCCGCGGCGAGCAGCGCTTCGTGCGTTCCCGCTTCGACCACGCGCCCGCGGTCCAGCACCACGATGGTGTCGGCGTCGCGCACGGTCGAGAGGCGGTGGGCCACGATAAGCACCGTGCGTCGTCCCATCTCCTCCCTGAGCCGCTCGAGAATGCGCGCCTCCGTCTGGGTGTCGACCGAGGACAGCGCGTCGTCCAGGACCAGGATCGGGGCCCGTCTGAGCAGCGCACGCGCGAGCGTGGCTCGCTGTTTCTGGCCGCCCGAGAGCGTGAGCCCGCGCTCCCCGACCACGGTGTCGAGTCCGCGGGGGAAGGACTGCAGATCGCGGGCGAGGCCGGCGGTCGTCGCGGCCGCCACCGCCTGCTCCGGCGCCAGCTCGCCTTCCACCGCGTACGCCAGGTTGCCGCGAATCGTGTCCGAGAAGAGGAACGCGTCCTGGGGGACGTAGGCGAAGGCCTCGCGCAGGCGGTCCAGGGGGATCCGCGCGACATCCACGCCGTCGAGCTCGATGGCGCCGGGCGGTGGCTCGTAGAGCCGCGGCAGCAAGGCGAGCACCGTGCTCTTGCCGCCCCCCACGGGCCCGACGAGGGCGAGCGTGCGTCCCGGGCGCACGTCGAGGCTCACGTCCCGAAGGGCCGGCTCCGACGAGCCGGGGTAAGTGAACGTCAGGTTCCGGACCTTCAGGCCGCCGCGAATCGGCACGTCCGGTGCCGCGGGCTCACGTGTGACGGAGCGCTCCTCGGGCACCTGGAAGATCTCGTCGATGCGCTGCACGGCGGCGATCGCGCGCTGCACGGCGCCGACGACCCACCCCACGCTGATCATGGGCCAGATGAGCATGCCCATGTAGGCGAGGAAGGCCCCCAGGTCGCCGAAGCCCAGGCGTCCGTCCATGAGCAGGAAACCGCCGACCATCAGCACGATGAGCTCGGCCACCCGACCCAGCGCGTAGACCGAGGCCTGGAGGACGGCGCGCCGCCGAGCGAGGCCCAGCGTCTCGTCCACCAGGGACTCGTTCTCATCGCTGAACGCGCGGGTCTCGATGTCCTCCGTTGCGTACGCCCGCACGACCCGCGCGCCGGCGAAGCTCTCCTGCGCGCGGGCCGAGAGATCACCGATCCGGTCACGAACGGCGCGCTGCCGGCGCATGATGCTCGGTGCGAGGAAGCGCACCACCAGGATGATGCCCAGCAAGGGCACCATCGTGGACAGCGTCACCGGAGCCGAGATCCGGTACATCGTGAAGACGGTCAGCGGGAACAGGACGAGCGTCGATGCGATGTACATCGGGCCGGGGCCGATCACCCAGCGCACGGCCTCGACATCGCTCGTCAGGCGGGAGAGTAGATCGCCCGTCCGGTTCTGGTCGAAGAAGCTGACCGGCAGCCGTTCCACGTGCCCGAACAGGTCCTGCTTCAGGTCGCGCTCGACGCTTCGCGAGGTGCCGATCAGGAGGAGTCGCTGGAGCCAGGCCAGGGCGCCGGCCAGCGCACTCACCCCGAGGAAGGACCAGGCGATGGTGGTCGCGCGAGCCAGCGTGTCCTCGCCGCCTCGCTCGAGGACCTGCAGGGCCTCGCGCATGAGGAGCGGCGCGGCGACCATGAGCACGCGGCTCGCCACCACGCAGAGGCCCCCGCCCACCAGCGCCCACCGGTAGCGCGGGAGGTAGCGCAGGATGCGCCTAAAGGGGCTGGGGCTCGACAGCGGATCCTCCTCGGATGGGCCCATGTCGAGCGTGCGGCGCCGCACGGTGCTCGTCTGCGCTCGTGGGACGGGGTCAGGTGGGTGACCCTAAGCTATTTTCCCGAAGTGACTTACAGAGGTCGCGGCGCTCTCGGCCTTCTGGCACGGCTTGTGTGGTCGGAAAGGCGAGACCCGGCGACCCCAGTTCCGTATACCAACCCCTACATTCCGTAGCCCAAAGCCCCAGCCGGACCTCAGGAGGGAGACGAGCCCCGCTCGTCTCCCTCTCCCTATTCTCGGGGCGTCTGGCCCGGACGTGCTAGCGCGCCCGCCTGTTGGCCGTGCTCTTCGCACCCGTCTTCTTCTTCGCCGGCTTCGCCCCGTCGTCCTCGGCGGCGGCCGCAGCCTCCGCCTGGTCGGCCGCGGCCGCGGCGGCGAGCAACTCGGGGGGAATCGGTTTGTAGGCGCCGCTCTGCCACGTGCCGGCGGCCTCGAGGGCTCCCCTCTCCGTGTTGAGCAGCACGCCGTCGACGACGACCCTCAGGTCCTCGTGCGTACCCTTCCCGCCGACGGGGACCGAGAACGCGATCTGCATCAGGTCGGCCACCGGCGTCAGCTCGAGCATGGGGGCCGTGATCTTCTCCGGCTTCAACTTCTTGACGTCGAGGAACGCCCCGTCGATCGGCCCCTTGCTCAGGAAGCAGACGAACTCGAGGCTGGGCTGGACGACACACAGCCGCTCGTGCCAGAAGGCGAGCACGTAGGAGCCCGGTCGGCAGGTCCCTTCCTTCACGGGGGGGGCCTTGGGCTTCTGGCGCCGCCGACGCCCCCCGGACCGCTTGGCTGCCGCCGCTGCCGCCGCCGCTTCGCGGTCCAGCACGTAGACCTTCGAGAGGCCCACGTCGGTGTGGAAGAGAGCCAGCGGGATCGGATCGTCGAGGTCCGGATCGGCGCTGTACTTCAGCAGGTCGTTGCGCTTCTTGATCTTGGGCTTGGTGTGGTCGGGCGGGAGCAGCGTCTTGAGGGGGATCAGAACCACGGAGCGCGCCGGCCCCGACGACGTACACGTGGTCCGTCACGGCCGCTGCGTCCGGGGCGAACTGGGGCGCCGCGGCGCCCACCCACTGGTCCAGCGCCAGGAGCTCGGGCTTCACCCGCTGGCCGCGGGCGACACGCCGCAACACGGGATCGAGCTGGTCCTGGCCCGGGTTGCCGTACCACGCGCAGCGGAACCCGACGTTCTCGAAGTGGTTTGCCGGGCTTGGGCGGCTGCTTCTTGCCTCCGCCCAGGAAGTTGCGAGCGGCCAGCCGCAAGACGAGCGGCTCGGCGTCCCTCAGGCCGGCGCCCCGGATGACCTTCACGTACTGGCCCATCCACTCGTGGTCGCGCGTCACGTCGGGATCGGGGTAGGCGCTGAACCACGACGACGTCCACTCGGCCACGTTGCCCAGCATGTGCCAGGCCCCGCACCACGACATACCGTCGTAGACCCACTCCACGTCCTCTTCGAGATCCGCCGGCTTCAAGTCGCCGTTCACCGGGACGGTGATCGGGACGAAGCGGCGCACGATCTTCCCGCCCCAGTTCGCGCGGCTCGCGTTGGGGAACCACT
This sequence comes from uncultured Planctomycetota bacterium, assembly GCA_963802335.1. Taxonomy (GTDB): domain Bacteria; phylum Planctomycetota; class PLA2; order PLA2; family JAEUHO01; genus CAWDIE01. The sequence goes on from CAWDIE010000001.1 coordinate 84,491, forward strand.
CGTCCCCCCAGGGGAAGTAGAAGCCCTCGGGCCCGCGCCCCACGTACTCCCACTCGGCCTCGGTCGGGATGTGCTTCCCGGCCCACTCCGCGAACCGCTCGGCGTCGTTGTAGGACACGCCGCGTACCGGGTGGTCCTTCAGATCCTCGTCGGGCGTGATCCCCTTCCAGTCCATGGGGGGCTGGAGGCTGTAGAACGCCAGCTCGAGGCCGCGGATGAGCGGGGCGCGGCGGAACGCCCGGGCGGTCTTCTCCTCGTCGACCTGGCCGCCGGCGTTCTTCACGATGGTGTCGGCCATCTTCTCGTGCAGGTGGTCCTTGTTCGCCTCGTAGAGCTGACGCCAGAACTGGAGCTTCGGCGAGCTCCAGTCGGTCTGCGGCAGGTTCAGCAGGTGCCCCGCCACCTCTTCGAGGTTCGCCAGCTGTCCGGCGGTCTCGTGGACGACGTGCGCCGCGTCCATGAGGAAGGCGTGGTACTGGGCGTTCGAGACCTCGAACTCGTCGACGTAGAAGCTCGGCATGGGCTGGTGGTGTTCGGGGATCTCGAACTGGAACTGGGCCGAGATCGTCGGCGGGCGGCCCCTGAGCAGCGAGGCGAGGCGCTTGGCCTTCGTACCGATGACCGCCACGCCCTCGGGCACGCGGACCATGCCGGCGGGGGTGCCTTCGTCACGCAGCGGGCGGACGGGGCCCCGCTCGCGGTAGGTCGGCCCCACGGGGGCGGTGGGCCCCGCGGTCTCCTCTTCATCGTCCTCGCCCGGGGCCTCCAGGATGCCGCCTGACTCGTCCTCGTCCTCCTCCTCGTCCGCGGCGGGCGCGGCGGGCGCGGCGGGCGGCTGCGTCCCCCCGTCCTCTTCCTCGGCCGACGTGGGCTGGATGGGCGCCAGGAGCAAGGCGAGCAGGAGGAGCAGCGGTAGGGCGAGGCGTGTCAGCATGGCGGATTCCTGGGCCTTCGGCGGGTACCTCCCGCGGGAAGACGGGTCGCAGTTCACGGTATCACGACGGGCACCCCCGCCGCCCCGACGGTGGGGGTGCCCCCTCCTAGGCTGGGCGTGCGTCGACCGGGGGGAGCGGACCCCGGGGCTCGCTCCGGACACCCCACCCTTGGGGGAGCATCGTTCATAGGCCCGCTACCCATTGCGGTCCAGGCGTTGCGTTGTCGACACTTGGGAGTAAGCTGACCGGCAGAGGCGCGCAGGGTGGGGCGGCGGCAGTCGTCGCGTTCTCGTGCCATCACGCGTGGTCGCGAGGAGGGGCAGATGGGCAACTTCGAGAAGCTCTCGGTACTGGTGATCGGCGTGATCATCGTGATGATCCTGGTCGTCGCCATCTACACGTGGACGGGCAACCCCGACGAGGCCGCGGGCCCCGAGACCGCCTTCGTCCCCACTGACGACGTGCTCGAGGTGCGCGCCGTGTCGGACACGCTCGCGTCCAACTCGGCCCCCATCAACTGGGATCAGTACGACAAGCCGGCCGGCCCGCCTCAGAGCATCGATGAGGTCATCGTCAAGAACACCGACACGCTCGAGACGAAGTCGACCGAGACCGTGGACGCCGTCGATGACGTCGAGTCGACAGCGGTGGCGACCGCGGCGGTCGAAGAGACCTACGAGATCCGGAGCAATGACACCCTCGGCCTGATCTCGCAGAAATTCTACGGCACTACCAAGTACTGGCCGCAGATCGCCGAGCGCAACGGCCTCGTCCCCGAGCGCCTCCGCGTCGGCAAGCAGATCTACATCCCCGTCATCGACGGCCTCGACGGCACCAAGTCGACGAACCCCGCGGCCCCCAAGAGCACGGCCCGCGTCGGGGGCGCCTCGCCGGGCACTTCCTACACCGTGCGCGGTGGCGAGACGATCCAGCAGATTTCGCGCACGGCCTACGGCACCATCGAGCGTTGGGTCGACATCTACGTCGCCAACCTCGAGGTGCTCAGCAACCCGCGCCAGCTGTCCGCCGGGACGGTGCTGCGCCTGCCCGAGTAGTCGCACGGCTCCGGCCACGATTTTCGCTTCTCTCCTCCTCGATGGTGGGGCGCGGTCGTCATGACCGCGCCCCTTTTTTTGTCCTACCCTCCCCCTGTGGAACTCGACGACGTCCAGGCGGGTGGCGGCGGAGCCGGCGGCGCCCTGGCGCGTGCCGGCCTCTCGCTCGTCGCCCTCGGTTGGGGGGCGGCGTGGGGCCTCAAGGAGTTCGCCTACCGCACGGGCCTCCGGCGTCCGCACCCTCTGGCCGTCCCGGTCGTGTCCGTAGGCAACCTCGCCGTAGGCGGGACGGGCAAGACGCCGTTCGTCGCGTGGCTGGCGCGCCGTCTCCAGGGTGCAGGACGTCATCCGGGCATCCTCTCGCGCGGGTACGGTCCCGACGCGGCCGACTCGACGCTCTCCGACGAGGGCGCCGTGCTCGATGCGCTGCTCGAGGGAAGCGTCCCCCAGGTCGAGGATCCGCATCGACGCCGCGGGGGGCAGCGCCTCCTCGAGGCGCATCCGGACGTCGACGTCGTCCTGCTCGACGACGGCTTCCAGCACCGCCGCATCGCACGCGACCTGGACCTCGTCCTGCTCGATGCGACCAACCCCTTCGGCTACGGTCACCTCCTGCCCCGCGGGCGACTGCGTGAGCCGCCGCGCGCGCTGGGGCGGGCCGGCATCGTCGTCCTCTCTCGCGCGGAGCGGGTGGATGCGGCTGAGCGGGAGTCCCTCCGCCGCGCCATCGGCCGCCATACCAAGGCCCCCCTGGTGATCATCGCCACGCGCCCGATCGGGGTGGAGGTCGGAGGCCGGCAGGAAGACCCCGGGTTCCTGAAAGGACGCGCCGTTTTCGTGGCGAGCGGGATCGGCAACCCCGCGGCCTTCGTGGCCATGCTCGACGACCTCGGTGTCCACCGGGTCGGACGGCGTGACCTGGCCGATCACGCGGAGATCGAGCCCGAGGCGTGGGCGGCCCTCGTCGCCGATGCCAAGCGTGCGGGGGCCGAGCTCGTCGTCATCACGCGCAAGGACGCGGTCAAGCGCCGGGCGCTCGCCCCCGAAGTCGCGATCCTCGATATCGGCCTGGAGGTCCTGGAGGGCGAGGCGGCCATCGACGCGGCGCTGGCCCGCGCGTTGAAGCGGGGCTAAGGGCTCGTCATGGAACAGGTGAGTGAAGCTCGCGCCCAGATTCGGGTCAGATTCGGTCGCGCCGATTGAGCGAATCCGGAGGGATAGCCTGAGCTAACTCGAGGAATTCGCGATTGAGAAGCGGCCGAAGATGGCTTGAAGCTGGGATGCGAGAACGCGCACTTGTTTCATGGCGGGCCCTAAGGGAGCATCTTCTTCGGGTTGGCCAGCTTCTCGGGCAGGTAGGTGTCCATCACGAAGTTGAGGTGGTGCTTCGCGAAGGCCTGCTGCTCGGCGCGGACGCCCATCTTGATCTGCTGCTTGATCGCGCGGCTCCACGCGGCGTGGTGCTGGAAGAAGGGGTCGTTCTTGAGGGCGGCCTTGGCGCGCTTGATGTCGACTTCCTTGAGGGGGTGCGTCGGCAGCTTGTAGTCGAGGATGTCCTGGGGCGTCACGCCGATCAGCTTGGCCTTGGGAACGCAGTAGAAGCGGTTGATGTGCGCGGCGTTGCCGCTGCCCACCTTCAGCGTGCGGTAGATGTTGGCGAAACCGTACGGGTCGCAGTCCGTGAACACGTAGACAGGCAGGCGGTGTTCGTCGGACAGCCGCCGGAGGAAGCGACGCGTGGCCCGTGACGGCACGCCGCCCAGGTTGACGACGATCGATTTCGTCGGGCGCCACCAGCGGTGATACGTGAGTCGCTGGTACATGCCGCCCGTCTCGACGGCGAGGATGAACTTCGCGTCCGTCTCGAACTTCAGACCCTCGACGAGGCTCGGCACCGTGTACGAGCCGGAGCCGAGCGCCCGGCAGTCGATGCGTACGTCCTTGCCGCTCTCCGGGTCGTTGTCGATGACGGTCAGGTGCCCGGCGACGGCGCCGCCATGCTCCTCGGGGATGAACCGCAGCTGCTCGCGCGACACGGCGTGGATCGAGAACATCGCTTCCACGTCGTCCATCACGGCGTCCGACTCGGACTGGTCGTTGAAGCGCGCGTTGCCCCAGTTGATGCTCTGGTAGTAGACCTCACGCTTGCTGGCGAGGTCGTCGATCAGGACCATCTCCTTGGAGAGGGCCATGAACTTGAGGGTCTGGGCGAACGTGCGGACCGTGTTGACCGTGAGCGAGCGCACGAGACGCTTGCGGCCGATCTCGAAGTAGCCCTTCGCCGCGCTCAGGCTCACGTTCTTCAGGCTGCGCTGCGGGGTCTGGATCTCCGGGCGTTCGCCCTTGAGCAGGACGCCGTGGATGCGGTCGGCCTCCCCGACCAGCGCGTCGATGGTCTGGTCGTCCGACGCCGTCTCGCGGACCGCCACACCCGCGGCCACCTTCTTGGGAGCGGCCTTCTTGCGTGCAGGAGCCTTCTTCGCAGCCGCCTTCTTGGGCGCGGCCTTCTTCCGCCCGGTCTTCTTGGGCGCGGCTTTCTTGGGCACGGCCTTCTTCTTCTTGCGGGCGGCCATCAGAAGCTCCGGCTTCGACGCAGGGTGTCTTCGAGAACGGTGGCCACCGTGTCGGTCTCCTTCTCGTCGAGGTCCAGGAGGTCGCGGAGCGCTTCGGCGATGGCCGGGAGGTACTTCGTGATGTAGTCCGCCTTGCGCTTCTCTTCGAGGTGGCGGCGGCGCTTGCGGATGAACACCCCGACGCGGCGCCCACTCTCCTGCAGGCCGAGCCGGATCTCCTTGATGATCTCCTCGTAGGCGGCGACGGCCTCCTTGGACTCGCTCGTGAAGGGCACCCAGACGCTCGCGATGTGGACGAAGATGGCCAAGGGGCCTACCGGCATGCCGCCGCGCGGCTGGTTGATGTCGTAGGAGCGCCACGAGGTCGACGTCACGGCCTTGGTCATGGCGCACCCGCCGCCCTGGTAGAGCAGCGGCACGCGGTTGGCGAAGCGGAAGAGCCGGGCCGGCTGATCGGCGGGGAGCGGTTCGCCGTAGGCGAGGCCGATCTCGACCTGGAAGGGATGACCGCGGTACACGGACGGGCTCCGCGTGATCGCCGTGTAGAAGGCGGCTTCCACCTCCTTCTTCATGCCCTCGATGATGGCCTCCTCGCCGATCGGGGCGAGGCAGTCGGTGGGGGGCGCCATGAGCTTCACGGTGTTCATGGCCTGGTGGAGCTTCTCGGCGTCGCCGCGTACGACCTTCTTCGGCGAGATCGTCAGGGAGAGGCCGGCCTCCTTCAGGATCTGGTCGGCGACGCGGTCGCTGACCCGACAGAACTCCTCCTTCAGGAAGGCGGAGACCCGCCGCGCCCGCGTGGCGCCGAGCATCTTCATCAGGGTCCCGAGTTCCACGCCGTACGGGTGCGGCTGGATCTCGCGCGGCTGCTCCGGCACGATCTCGATCGCCCGCACGAACACGTGGGGGAGGGTCCCGCCGGGGGCGCTGAAGCGGATCTGGGCGTGCGGGTTCGAGAGCGCCGTCTGCCGCAGGTACTCGAAGATGCCCTTGGCCCCGGCCTGATAGCGACCTTCGAGCTCCAGCTCCAGTCGGGTACCGCTCTCGTGCGGGAACTCCCCGTCGTCACTCTCCCGAACGATGTGCGGCTCGTTCTTCTGGGTGTCGATCTGGAGTTCGAACTCGTGGACCGGCGCCGCGGCGCCCGTCTTGCTCGTGATCCGGATGGACTTGCCCGTCGTGAGCTGGCCGTAGAGCGCGGCGGCCGAGATGCCGATGCCCTGCTGGCCGCGGCTCATGCGGAGGCGGTGGAACTTGCTTCCGTAGAGGAGCTTGCCGAAGATCCGGCTGATCTGCTCGCGCACGACGCCGGGACCGTTGTCCGTCACCGCGAGGCGGTAGCGGTCGACCGTGCCGGCCGGGGAGCGCCGCTTGGTCACCTTCGTGTCGCCGTTGGTCTCGGCGGTCCCGGTGCCGGCCCGAACCATCTCGAGCTCGACGTCGATGTCCGGCAGGATGCCGGCTTCCTCGCAGGCGTCCAGGGCGTTGTCGACGGCCTCCCGGACGGCGGTCAGCAGGGCCTTCGAGGGGTTGTCGTAGCCCAGAAGATGGCGGTTCTTGGCGAAGAACTCCGCGACGGAGATCTCACGCTGGGTACGGGCGAGATCCTGCGCCGTGGCGCGGCGGCGGGTCTTCTTCGAGGACGTGGAACGGGCGGGGGGCGACATCGGGGGGATCGTACGAGAGGCTGCGGACATGCCCGTACGGATGTCCGTACGGAGGCAGGCTCGCGATCGAATGTTTTTCCCCGTCCCGTGCCCCCCTGCGGCGAGCCCACGCCGGGCCCGGCTACTCGTCGGCGTCGCTGATGGGCTCGAGCCGGTCGATGCGCTCCTGCCTCAGGAGCAACCGGAATCCCTCCACGGGCTCCTCGGGCGAAGCGCCGGGGACCCGCTGGATCACGAAGAGCTCGTCGCGACGGCTGCTCTCGGCCTCCCCGACGATGCGCAGCGAGAAGTAGTCGCTCTTCACCGTGAAGTCGGCGTTCAGGTCGACGCCGTTCTCCACGAGCACGGGCGCGGTGACGCCCTCGACCTCGTTCACCTGCTCCACGGACGTGTACGGATTGCCGCCGGACAGGTCGTCCTCACTCGACATGGACCCCTCGTCCTCCGGGGGGTTGTCCCGTCGTTCCAGGATCCGCTCCGCCAACTCCGGGTTGCGCGGGAAGTAGGCCTTTACGACGACCTCGTCCGCCGTGTTCAGATTCAGCTTCCCGTCGCCGTAGATCGTGACGAAGCGATGCAGCCCCGGGGCGGTCTCGTCGTCCTTGGCCTGGTCGTGGAGGAGATGCGAGATGCGGTGATCTCCGACCTTCGGGAGGAACTCGAGCTCGTCGAGGATGAGGATGGCGCGGTTGTCCTTCATGTTCGGCGATGGGATATTGGCGCGCTGGGGGCCCTTGTTGACCCAATCCGTGATGTGGTTGGTCCACGTCTCGGCTTCCGTCTTCGAGACCTCGAAGTCCGTATCCACCCGGAACCCGGTCAGCACCCTTACCAGCCGCTCCTTCGCCTTGTTCCTCTTGGCGAGGTCCTTCTCCGCGAGTAGCAGCAGGTTGAACTTGCCCGACTCGTCGAAGACGTGCGTCGAGATGGCGACGTTCGTGTACTCCGACTGCCGACCCGTCAGCTCCTCGTCGTTCCAGCTGTCGAAGTACGAGTCCGTCTCGCCCTCCTGGGCGTCGTAGCGCAGCCGCGCGAGCATGATCTCGTACTGCCCGTCGATCTCGTTCTCGATCTGCAGCTCGGAGGTCACGTTCACGGCCGTTTGCGACTCGAGCTTGACCTGCATCGCGAACTCGACGGCGAACGGCAGCAGGATCAGGCTCAGCAGCAGGACCAGCAGGAGTGCGAAACCTCGCTCCTCGGGGCGGCGGATGGGGGGGCGGACGATGGTCATCGGTATTTGGACGACGGGGACTCCTGGCGCCCTCCGAGGATAGGGCACGGGGTCAGGGATCCACGATCCGGACCTGATCCCGCCCGCCCTCGGCTCGACGGTAGAGCAGGATCACCTCGTCGGTGCCGTCGCCATTCAGGTCCGCGACGTAGCCCTCGACGTCGGAGGCACCGGCCAGGGGCGGGATCGGGACGGTCCAGTTCCCCTCGGCGTCCTCGTGCGTCGGTTCCCAGACGCCCTTGGCCACACCTCGATGGATGCGAAGGGTGTCCTGGGCCGTCCGAAGGCAGAGGTCCTTCCGGGGGTCCGCGTCGAAGTTGCCCTGGGGGAGGATCGTGAACGACCGTCGAACGTCGATCGTGCCCGACTGCGTGAAGCGGATGGCGACGCGAATCGTCGATTCGATGCTCGCATCCGGTGTGGTCGGGAAGAACCCGCCGCCCGCGGTCACGTCGCGGTGGAGGTAGGCCCGCGTCGAGGCCCGCACGCTCCCCAGGATCGCACCGGCGACGTTCTTCACGTCGATCGGGATCGTCGTGACGACGAAGTCCAGACGTTGATCTCCGTTGAGGTCCACGTAGCGGGGCTCGAGCTGGAACCCGTCGAGCCGCAGCAGCGTCGTGGGCTCCCTCGGCAGCGGGGGCGGGGCTTCCAGCACCCCGTCCACGAGCTTCAGCGGCTGGATGTCGTAGAGCGCGTACGTCGACTGCTGGTTCGTCTCCTGGTGGTGCATGATCTCGGGGGCGCCGTCGCCATCGATGTCCACCAGCAGGCGCACGCCGGAGAGCGGAAGGAAGGAGACGTCGATGGTCCGTCGCTCGTCACCGTAGAAGATGACGATCTCCCGCCCGGCCAGCGTCCAGAGCAGGGGGGGCGTCGGCGGGGGCTCCCTCGGGCGGCGCGCCCACGCGGATGTGGTCGCGAGCGTCCACGACCCGCGCCATGTCCTCGAGGAAGGCGCCGGGCGCTTCCACCTCGAGATAGGGCTGGGCCTCCAGGCAGCGGATGTCCATGCCGTCCTCGGTCGGGCGCGCGTGACAGAATCCCACCTCGTTGGGCAGGAGCATGTTCCCCGAGGGCGCGGCGAAGTCGACGAACGCCGCCTTGCGGCTGTCGGCCCACCCGAGGCGGGTGTCGATGCCGGCGACCGGGGTCGCGTCGCCCGTCTCGAGGTCCACCCGGTGGAGCCCCTCGCGGCCCAGCACGTAGAGGCCGGGACCCGCGGTCGCGACGTCGGGAGCCGTGTCGACGAAGGCGGCGGACGAGTCCAGCGTGACCTGCCACGTGGGCTCCGCGGCAGGCAGGTCTTCCTTGACGCCGCGGTACACGCTGACCACGCGACCCTCGATCAGGAGCAGGTCAAACACGCCGTCCCCATCGGCGTCCGCACACACGAGACCCTGGACGTCGGCCGGACCTCGAATCGTCCGTACGTCGCCCGCGTAGGCACCGCACGCAGCGGCGAAGAGGACGAGGAAGAACGCGACGGTGCGCCCCACGAGCATCACGGCACCCTCCGTGGCAGCACCAGGTAGAGGTTCTCGGTATCCCAGACGATGGCATCCGACAGACCGTCGCCGTCGAGGTCCTTCACGATGGCGTCCGCGACGATGGGGGCGCGGAAGCGCTGGCGGGGGAGGATCCGGTTCTGGAACGCGACGACGGCGTCGCCGCCCGCCGCCTCCCCCGGGACCGCGCCCAGGATCTCCAGCCCCTTGAGGTTGCCGAGATCCAGGAGGTCCTTGTGGCGGTCGCCGTCGAAATCGCCCGCCAGGTACGCGGAGATGCCGAAGCGGTTGCTGACCGCTTCGTCCCTCGAGTAGGGCCGCTCGACGCTGAAGTAGGGGGTCTTGCGGAAGGTGCCCTGCGCGCGGTCGAAGAGGAACGCGCGGTGCCAGATCGTCGGCTCCTGGCCCAGGACCCGCATGAAGAGATCGCGCTTGTCACCCGTGATGGCGTCCATGACGTAGTCGAGCGCGCCGTCGCCGTTCAAGTCGATGAAGCGGGGATGCAGCGCCACGGACTCCGTGTCGATCCGGGCTCGTGGCTCCCCGAGGCGACCGTCGGCGGATCCGAAGAACGGACCGGGGTAGTGGAGGAGTCGCGTCCGGAACGAGCCCAGCTGCGCCCGGTTGCCCGTGACCACCGTGACGAGCAGGTCCGCCTTGCCGTCGTCGTCGACGTCCGCGATCTGGATGCGCGGGGTGTGGATCTCGTCCGCACCCAGGTCATCCCGGGCGAATGGGAGATCCAGGCGCGCCATCGGCGCTTCGGGGCCCTCGGTCGGAGCCCTGCCGGCGTACGCCAGGAGGGCCTCGTCTCGAAACGCCACCAGCTCCCGTCGCCCGTCTCCATCGAGATCGGCGGGCACCAGGCGCGGAATGCTGGCGTAGCGGATGTAGAGGTGCTCGTCGTCCGTGGCGGCGCGGTTTTCGACGGCGAGGTCGAGGTCGCGGTCATCGGCCGCCGTGCCACCGTGCACGCGGACGCGGCCGTCGCCGGCGCCGTGGGGAAACCAACACTCGTCGCGTCCGTCGCCGTCGAGGTCCGCGTGCTCGTCCCAGAAGACGAGACGCCGGCCCGGGCTGCGTCCCAGCAGGGTGGGTACTAGATGACGATCCGTACGCGGGCGTGGCGCCCCGTCGGCGCCCACGTCCAGCAGGCCATCCCGACGGTAGAAGCGCAAACACACCTCACCCTGCTCGCCGAACGGACCCACCGAAACCGCCCCGGCTTCGGCATACGGGCCCCGCTCCAGGTCGATGCGCACGACGCTGCCCGGAGCGAAGAAACTCCCCGGCGTGGCGCGCGCGGGCGTTCGCAGCAGGACGAGATGCTGCGCCGGATGTCCCTCCTCGCTCATCGTCTCGACGAGCAGGATGAGATCGGGGCGTCCGTCGCCCTGGAGGTCCACCGCGCGCATGCTCTGCACCTGGCCGCCCACGGCGTAGCTGAACACGGCGGGACCCTCGGCCGCCTCCGCCCTCGCGAGGAGGGAGACCGTCAGGGCCGCGGCGAGGGCGAGGGCGACGTGGGAGCGCATGGGTGGATGGTACGACCGGCTCAGGCGTGGACGTCCCGAACGCGGAAGAGGCGCGTGGCCAGCAGCAGGAGGAGGACGCTCGAGACCAGGGTCAGCGCGAGCGTGCCGGCGAGCAGGGTCGGATCCCATCGCTCGCTCAGACCGCGGCCCAGCTTGCCCAGCGTCTCGCGCATCGCCACCGGCGGCCACGCGAAGAGGCGATGGACCAGGTCCTCCCGGGGGACGGCCAGCACGACATCGGCCAGGCGCACCCCGGCGAACACGAGAAACGCCGTCGACAGCGCCGCGACGACGCCGTCGAAGAGCGTCGACAGGAAGAGGCCCACGATCGCCATCCCCGCGGCGGCCGCCACGCCCGCCGCCACGGTCGCCAGGTAGTGGTCTCGCATCGTGGCCGCCGTCGCGAAGACCTCGGCGCTGTCGGCCGGTTCACCGAACAGCGGCTCGGTCTCGACGTTGCCGAGTCCGTCCTGCAACGCCGCGGGAAGGAGGGACGCCGCGGCTACGACCAGGCCGAAGGCGACGGCGGCGATCACGAGGATCGCAGCCTTGGCGAGGATCCAGTCCCCACGGCGGTAGGCGTGCGGGAGCATCATCTTCAGCGTGCCGCCCGTGGCCTCGCCGGCCACGGCGGTCGCTCCCAGGACGAGGAGGAAGACCTCGCTGACCCACTGACCCGCCCCGAGGCCCTGAGCCGCCCGGGTCCATCCCGTCGCGCCCGGTACCGCGTCGTAGGTGACGGTCGCCAGCGCCGTCAAGGCCGCCGTGGCGAGGAGCCCGGTCCGCATCAGGCGACCTCGACCGACCTTGCGGAGCTCGACGGCGGTGAGTCGCGCCAGTCGCCCGAGGGCCGGCACGTCCGTGAGCAGCAGCAGGATCCCGATCACGAGGGGGGCGAGCCAGGCGGCGCGTCCGAGCGAGGGAGTCAGCGCCTCGGCCGCAAGGCGCGCGAGGACCACCAGGCCCGCGATGACGACACCGCCCGTCGCGGCTCGGATCGCGCGTCGCCCCCGTGGGGCGTCGGCGAGTGCGACCCAGGCACCCACGAGGAAGCCCGCGACCGTCACGCCGAGCGGCGTGGCGCTCGGCATCAGCCACGCCGCCGCGGCGACCAGGGCCCCGGACCACACCAGGGCGCCTCTTCCCCGCGCCAGGATCGTCCGCGCCACCGTCATCCGATCACCCCCTCGGTCTTCTCGAGGAAGTACTTCTCCAGGCTGGCGCGCATCGGGTGGATCTCCCGGGCGGCCAGGTCGGCCTCCAGAAGCACGGCGTGCAGGCGCCCCAGCACCTCTTCTCCCCCTTCCACGATGAGTGTGCCGTCCTCGTCGACACGGACGGGCACGTCGGCCAGGTCACGTCGGAGACGATCGAGGGCGCGCGCGTTGTCCGCCGTCTGGACCTGGAACCCACTCACCGCGGAGGCGAGCAGCGTGTCGATCCGCCCCTCGGCGACCATACGGCCGCGGTGCAGGATGCCGATCTCGTCGCAGAGGTGCTGGACGTCCCAGAGCAGGTGGCTGGAGATCAGGAACGTGACGCCGTGGCGATCGCGCTCCTCGCGGATCAGGCGCCGCATCTCCCGCATGCCCGCGGGGTCCAGGCCGTTCATGGGTTCGTCGAGCACGACGAGATCCGGGCGTCCGACGAGGGCTTGCGCGATCCCGAGACGCTGCCGCATGCCCAGGCTGTATCCGCCGACTCGGCGTCGGCTTGCCTCGTCCAACGCGACGCGGGCGAGCAGTCGATCCACTTCGTCGAGGGGCGCGCCCGCGAGGCGCGCGTGAATGGCCAGGTTCTCCCGTCCGCTGAGGTGGCCGTAGAACGCCGGCACCTCGACCAGCGTGCGAAGGCCGCGGGCGGCGGCGAGACGGTTCGACGCCAGGTCGTGGCCGTGCAGGGTGACCGCACCGGCGGTGGGTCGCACCAGGCCGGCGATGATGCGGATCGTCGTCGTCTTACCCGCACCGTTCGGACCGATGAATCCGTAGATGGCGCCGCGGGGCACCGCGAGGTCGATGCCGGCGAGGGCGGTCACCGCCCCGTAGCGCTTCTCGAGGCCACGGATCTCGAGGATGGGGGGATCGTCCACGACGTCTCAGGCGATCTCGCTACTTCCAGAGGTCTTCGACGAAGGACTCGATCGTGGTCGCGACCCGGGTACCCATGTAGAGCATCTCGTCCATCCGCGTCCGACTCAGGCGGATGAAGGCGTCGTCGGTCATCGTCTGCAAGTTCGACTTCACGAGGAACGACGCCCCCTTGAGGGCCGCGCGGCAGAGCTCCGTGCCCGTCGCGGCATCCGACGCCGCGTTGGGGTTGCCGACCTCCACGGTGTTCTTGGCGAGTCCGATCACCTCGAGATTCTGCTCCATGATCTGGAGCGGGACCTCCACGGCCTCCCGTAGGGCGACCTGGATGGCCCGGGCTCGCTCGTTCTTCTGCTCTTCGGTCTCGGCGGGCAACGCGTAGGCCGCGACGACGGCGCCGTACGCCTCGGTGTCGCGGCTCGCGAGCTCCAGCAGGCGACGCCGCCCGTCGTCCGCGCCCTCGGCCACGGCATCCAACAGCTTGGCGTGCCGGGCAAGCTCGGCCTTCTTGGCCGAAGCACGGGCCATCATCGCCACCAGCGACGCGCCGACGGCGCCGCCGATCGCCGCGCCGGCTCCGCCGCCGGGGGCCGGACGCCCGCTGGCCAGGGCCTCGAGCGTCTCCGTCAAGGGCAGCTTCGGGAAGTCCATCGTGACCATCTCCTCTTCCCTCTCCGGGGCGCCCGTTCTCCCACGAAAGCGAGCCCCCGGCCAGCCCCACCTCCGCCGACGAGCCTGCCCTACGCTCGCCGTCCCCGCCTTCCCCCCACGCGACGACCGCGCTCCACGACGACCGTCCCGTTCACGATGACGGTGTGCGTCAGGTTCGTGCCCATGCGATAGGGGAGGTGGACGTACGAGGGGGCGTCGAGGACCACGAGATTGGCCGCGCGACCGCGGGCGATGCAGCCCTGCGTCCCTTCGAGGCCGGCGGCCCAGGCTGCGTTCCACGTGATGGCCGTGATCACCTCCTCGGGCGTCATGCCGAGCTGGGTGCAGCCGAGGGAGGCGACCAGGTGGAGGTTCTCCGTGGGGGAGGACCCGGGGTTGAAGTCCGTGGCGAGGGCGACCGCGCATCCCGCTTCGATCATGCCCCGTGCGTCGGGATGCTGCAGCCCCAGGAAGAGACACGACCCGGGCAGGAGCACGGGAATCACGCCCGCCCGCGCCAGGGCGCGGATGCCGGCGCGCCCCGTTGCGTCCAAGTGCTCCGCGCTCACGGCGCCCACCTGCGCCGCGAGCCGGGCACCGCCTCCGTCCCGGAACTGGTCCGCGTGGACCTTGGGGCGTAGGCCGTGCGCGCGGCCGGACGCGAGGATGCGCCGCGCCTCCCTCGTCGTGAAGGCGCCTTGCTCGACGAAGACGTCGCAGAAGGTCGCGAGGCGGTTCTTCGCGACACGAGGCAGCATGTCGTCGACGACCTTGTCGACGTACGCCTTCCTATTCTCGGCGTATTCCGGCGGCAACGCGTGTGCGCCGAGGAACGTCCGCGTCACCTCGATGGGGTGATCCTTTGCGGCCCGCCGGATGGCCCTCAGGCTCATCAGCTCGGAGGCGGTCGTGAGCCCGTAGCCGGACTTCGCCTCGATGCCCGTCGTGCCGTGTACGAGGAAGCGATCGAGACGCGGTCGGATGACGGCGGCCAGGTGATCGAGGTCGAGGGCCCGAAGCCGCCTCGTGCTGGCATGGATGCCACCGCCGGCCGCGAAGATCTCCTCGTAGGTGGCGCCGCGGCAGCGCAGGGCGAACTCGTCTTCCCTGAACGCCGCGAAGGCGGGATGGGTGTGCGCATCCACCAGGCCGGGCAGGATCGTGCGGCCTCGGCAGTTGATGCGGCGCCACGCGCGATAGCGACGCGCGAGCTCCTCGGTCGGCGCCACGTCGATCACGCGACCGCGATGGACGGCCACGCCGCCCCCGTCGATCACCGCGAGATCGTTCATCGCCGCGGCGCCCTTCCGCGGCCCTTCCTCGCCGGCGAGGGTGACGACCTGGGACGCGCCGAACAGGAGGAGATCGATGGTGCGCACGGTGCGGGCTTAGTCGTCGATCATCGGGATTTGAATGCCGTTCTGCTTCGCGAAGATCTTCGCCTCGTCGTAGCCGGCGTCGGCGTGCCGGACGACGCCCATGCCGGGGTCGGTCGTGAGGGTGCGCTCGAGGCGCCGCGCCGCCGCCTCCGTGCCGTCCGCCACGATGACCTGGCCGGCGTGGATGCTGTTTCCGATGCCGACGCCTCCGCCGTGGTGGAGGGACACCCAGGTCGCCCCGGCCGCCGTGTTCACCAGCGCGTTCAGCAGCGGCCAGTCCGCGATGGCATCCGAGCCGTCGGCCATGCTCTCCGTCTCCCGATTGGGGCTCGCCACGGAGCCCGCGTCCAGGTGGTCGCGTCCGATGACGATCGGTGCCTTGAGCTCGCCCTTGCGCACCAACTCGTTGATTGCGAGGCCGAACTTCGCGCGCTCGCCGTACCCGAGCCAGCAGATGCGCGACGGCAGCCCCTGGAACTGCACCCGCTCCCGCGCGAGGCGGATCCAGTTGGCGAGATAGGTGTCCTCGGGGAACAGCTCCAGGACCAGCTCGTCCGTGCGGTAGATGTCCTCCGGGTCGCCCGAGAGGGCCACCCAACGGAAGGGGCCCTTCCCCAGGCAGAACAGCGGGCGGATGTACGCCGGCACGAAGCCGACGATGTCGAACGCGTTCGTCGAGCCCGCCTCGGTCGCACCACCCCGCAGATTGTTGCCGTAGTCGAAGGCGATGGCGCCCCGGCGCTGCAGCTCCAGCATCAGATCGATGTGATGCCGCATCGTGTCGAGCGCGAGGCGCTCGTGTTCCTTCGGCTCTTCCTCGCGGAGGCGCAGCGATTCGTCCAGGGTGATGCCCTCGGGGACGTATCCGTTGACGGGGTCGTGCGCGGAGGTCTGGTCCGTGACGACGTCGGGTACCACGTTGCGCCGCGCCAGCGCCTCGAGCAGGTCCACTACGTTGCAGCACACGCCGATCGACACCGCTTCGTGCTTGTCCTTGGCATCCAGCGCGCGGTCGATGGCCTTGTCGATGTCGTCGATCCGCTCGTCGAGGTAGCGCGTGGCGAGGCGCTTGTCGAGCCGAGCCGGGTCCACGTCGGCCCCGAGGAAGGTCGCGCCGGCCATGGTCGCGGCGAGGGGCTGGGCGCCGCCCATGCCGCCGAGGCCGCCGGACACGAGCAGCCGCCCGCCGAGCTCACCGTTGAAGTGCGTGCGTCCGCACGCCGCGAATGTCTCGTACGTTCCTTGCAGGATGCCTTGCGTGCCGATGTAGATCCACGATCCCGCCGTCATCTGACCGTAGATGGTGAGCCCCAGCGCTTCGAGTCGCGCGTGTTCGTCTCGTGTCGCGTAGGCCGGTACGAGCTGGCTGTTCGAGATCAGCACGCGCGGCGCGTCCTCGTGGGTCCGGAACACGGCCACCGGCTTCCCGGATTGGACCAGGAGGGTCTCGTCCGGCTTCATGGAGGCCAGCGTGTCGAGGATGCTATGGACGGCCTTCCACGAGCGGGCCGCCCGTCCGGTGCCCCCGTAGACGACCAGCTGCTCCGGCAATTCGGCGACCTCGGGGTCGAGATTGTTGAGCAGCATCCGGCGCGGTGCCTCGAGCAGCCAGTTGGCCGCCTCGATCTCCGTGCCGCGCGGGGCGCGGACCGGGCCTTCGTAGCCGGCCGTGAAGTCCTTGCGGGTCGAGGTCGGAAGGGTGGACGTCATGGCGTGGTTCCTCTGAAACGGGCGTCTCATGGTACGGGGTGGGCCCATGGGTGACGAACCCGCGGACGGTGCCAGAATGCCTCTACGTCATGAAACTTCGCGCCCCGCTCGCCGTCTTGATCTTCCTCCTGTCGGCCTGGGCTGGGCACGCGGCCGAGGAGTGGGGCTTCGACCCCCGGTTCCGTCCGCTCCCGGGTACGGACGTCCTGGTTCGCGGGGACGTACCCCTGCTCAGGCGCGACGTCGACGCCTTCGTCGACCTCGTCGAAGCGTCCTTCGATCTCGCCATGCCCCGCGCGGTCGAGGGCCGGCTGCGGGTCGCCATCGAAGAGGGCTTCGAGAAGGCGGGCGAGACCGATCGCCGGGCCTTCCTCCAACGCGTCGAGGGGATCGAGTCGTTGCGGGACCTCGTTCGCCAGCAGAAGGTCTTGGAAGCCGAGGAGGGGCTCATGGCGTTTCGCCGCTCCCTCGACGCCATGCTGCAGCGGGACCCGCCGGATCCCGTGGCGACGTTGCTGCGCGATCTGCTTCGCGGGCGCCATGAGATCGTGTGGGCCGGCGACCCTCCCTTGAACGAAGCCGCCGTCGACGCATGGTTGGCCACGGCCGCCTTCGTCGCCGCGCTCGCGCGCAACGACGGCGTCGTACTCACCGAGGGGAAGAAGGCGGTGACGCGGCGGGATCTCGGCGTCCTCTTTCGCGCGCGGGACGCGGACGAGCGCAAGCGCGTACTGCAAGCCCACCGGACCTGGATCCGCATCCAGACCGCCTGGGACGACAGCAGCGAACTCAGGCGTCTGAGGCTGCGGAAGGCCGCCGTCGACTACGTCGCCAGCATCCTTCCGGAGGAGAAGCGGGTGGAGGTGGGGCAGATCGACAGCCTCGAGACCTACGCTCGATCCGCCGCCGTCTTGCGCGACGTCGTGACCGCGTTCGACACGCTCTCGACCCTGGCCTCGCGCCCGAAGGAGGTCCTCGCCCTCCTCGACACGTGGCTCGGCCCCCTCCCCGACGGCCAGGACGTCCTCCTGCTCTACCGGGAGTGATGCCGGCCGGGAGGCGATCGATGCGCGTCGTCCTCGACTACCGCCCGGCGATCCTCGGTCGCGGAGGCATCGCCGTGTACGTCCACGAGCTCGCCCGCGCGCTCGGACGCGCGGCGGCCACGGACCTCGTCCTCTTCGCCGCGCATCGGCGTCGCGTGCCCAGCGGCGTGGCGCCCGCGGGCGAGCGCGTCCGTCTCTTCGGTACGCCCTGGCCCAGTCGGCTGCAGACCATCCTGGCCCGGTTCGGCCACGGCCCCGAGCGACTCGTCGGTGGGGCGGACGTACTCCACTGGAC
The DNA here is from genome assembly GCA_963802335.1 of uncultured Planctomycetota bacterium. Classification (GTDB taxonomy): domain Bacteria; phylum Planctomycetota; class PLA2; order PLA2; family JAEUHO01; genus CAWDIE01. The sequence continues at coordinate 102,169 of CAWDIE010000001.1, forward strand.
GGATTACACGCCGATCCCGCCCACCCGCGTGCCCGTCGTCGCCACCATTCACGACCTCCTCTTCGAGGAGTTGCCGGCTTGCTACACGCCCGGGATGCGACGTGGCTTGACGCTGGCGACGACGCGTATCGTTCGCACCGCGACGCGACTGATCGTGCCTTCCGCCCACACGCAGCACGCTCTCGTGGCCCGGCACGGCGTGTCCCCTCGGCGCATCGACGTCGTCCCGCACGGCGTGCGCCCGCTTCCCGACGTGGCGCCTGCGAGCGGGTACGGCCCCTACGTCCTGTTCGTCGGCACCCTGGAACCGCGCAAGAACCTGGGGCGGCTACTCGACGCGTTCGCGCGTTTCGGCCCGCGCGCGGGGGTGCGGCTCGTCGTCGCCGGGCCCCGGGGGTGGAAGGACGACGGGTGGGTGAGACGGATGAAGGCGCAGCCCGGGGTCGTGTGGGAGGGCGGCGTGGGGCGCGATCGACTGTCCGCGCTCTACCGCGGTGCACTCGTCGTCGCCTACCCCTCCCTCGGCGAGGGGTTCGGACTCCCCGTCGTCGAAGCCATGAGCGTCGGACGACCCGTTCTCGTGGGGCGCGATACCTCCTGCGCGGACATTGCGGGGGACGGAGGGATCGCCGTCGATCCCCGGGACGCAGAGGCCCTGGCCGGGGCGCTGGAGCGGTTGATCGGGGACACGCGCCTTTGCGAGGAGCTGGGCGCGCACGGTCGGGCGCGCGCGCGCGGCTACACATGGGATCGCGCGGCCCGGGAAACGCTCGCTTCGTACGCGCGGGCCGCCGCGTGATCGCGATCGATGCCACCCCGCTGACGGAGACGAGGGCCGGCGGCGTACGACGCGCGCTGACGCTGCTGCTCCAGGGACTCGCTTCGCTTCCCGACCGCCCGCCGGTCGTTCTCGTCAGCCCGCGTGCTCCGGTCCTCGACGTTGCGACCCTCGACGGACTCCACGTGCCGCCAGGACGTTCCCTCCCGCCGAGCGTGTTTCGACGCTGGGCCCTCCCGAGGCTCCTCGAGCGGCTGGGCGCCCGCGTCTTGTACGTGCCCTTCGCGGCCACGCCCCGGCTGCCGGTGCCCGTCGTCGCCCTCGTCCACGAGCTGCCGCACGTCCGGTGGCCGGCGATCGAGGGGCGCGCCCGCGCCCTGCGCTTCGGCCGCGCCACCCGCCTGGCCGCGCGCCGCGCGAGCGCGCTCTGCGTCCCGGCCCACGCGACGGCCCTGGATCTGATTCGGGCGACGGGCGTCGCCTCCGGGCGTGTCCACGTCACGGGCAACGCCTTCGATCCCGAGCCGTGGGCCACGGCCCAACCCGAGGTCCCGGGATGCGACGTCGTGGCGGTGGGCTCCGGCGCGGGGGCCGCCGGAGGCCGGAAGAAGGGCATGGACGTGCTGGGCGAGGCGGCGGCCGCGCTGCCCGACCGTGCCTTCCAGGTGGTCGGCGAGCCCACGTGGCCGATGCCGCCCAACGTCTCGTTTCGGCCGGCCCTCGAGGACCGGGCGCTCAGGCGCCTGGTCGCCGGCGCGCGCCTCCTCGTTCATCCCGCCCGCAGCGAGGGGTTCGGCTATCCGCCCCTCGAGGCCATGGCGGCGGGCACGCCCGTCGTCGCCGCGGCGGGGGGCGCGCTCCCGGACGTGCTCGGCGACGCCGCGCTCTTCGTCGAGCCGGGGGACGCCGCCGGCTTGGCGCGCGCCATACGGCACCTCCTGGACGATGCGTCCCTTCGTGAGGACCTCCGCGAGCGGGGGCGCCGGCGCGCGCAGGCCTTCCTCCCGCCGGTTGTGGCGCGCCGCGTGCTCGACGTGCTCGTGGAGGCCGCCCGGTGACGCGCCTCATCGTCGTCGACGCGACGCCTTACGGTGCGGTCCCGTCGGGGGCCCGCCGTCGGGCGGAAGCGATCCTGCCTCGCCTCGCGCGTCGCCTGGCGGACGACGTCTTCGAGGTCCACTGGGCCGCGGACGGTGGAGGGCCGGCTGACGACGTCCGGGCCGACAACCTCGTCCACGCCACCGTCGACGTCTCCTGCCGGGGTGGCGCCTCGCGGTGGCGGCGCGTGCGGCGGCACCTCGAGCGGCGACACCGCAGCGCCGCCTTCACCCACCTGCTCGCCGACCACGGTCCCCTCGTGCGTCCGGACGTCGTCGACAACGTCGTCACCCTCCACGATCTCCGCTTCCTTCATGGATGGAGCACCGCGGCTCGATGGGCTTACGGGCGCTTCGTCTATCCGCGGCAGCTCGCGCGTGCTCAGGCGGTCGTGGCCGTGTCTCCCTCCGTCGGCGAGGAAGCCGCCCGCGTGTTCGAGCGGGCCCGCCTGATCGTCGCGCCCAACGCCGTTGGAGCGAGGTTTCGCCCCCCGTCGCCGGACGCCGCGCGGCGCGGGGTCCTGATCGTCGCCCGCGACGAGAAGCGCAAGGCCCGCGGCGCCGCGGTGGCGGCGTGCCGCGCGGCCGGCCTCGAGCTTGCGATCATCGAGGGCGGCGTCTCCGAGGAGGCGCTTCGCCACGCGTACGGTGAGGCCGCGTGGCTGGCGGCGCCCTCTCTGGAGGAAGGCTTCGATCTTCCGGTCGCCGAAGCGCTCGCGTGTGGAACGCCCGTGGTCGCGTCCGACATCCCCGCCCATCGGGACCTGGGCCACCTCGGGGCGCGCGGTCTCGTCCTCGTGCCGCCGCCGCGTCTCACGGGCGGCGCCTGGTCGTGGCCCGAGGCGGCCGAGGTGCTCCGGGCGCCACCGCCGACGGACGTGGCTCCCCCGGCGACCACCTGGGACGCGGCGGCCGACGCGGTGGCCGACGTCATTCGCAGGGGCCGGCCGCGCTGACGGCCGCGAGCGCGAGCCCGAGGGCGTGCCGCTTCGCCCGCGGCACCTCGCCCAGCGCCGCCTCGAGGTCGGCCCGCTCCAGACCGTGTCCCGGAAACGGGCGTCCGGGCAGGAGCGTGCTCAGGGCGCTGCCCACCGCGATGGCGCCCACGCAGCCCTGGGCGCGAAATCGGATGTCGTGCACGACGCCGTCCCGCACGTCGAGGTCCACCGCCAGGCGGTCGCCACACGCGGCATCGACGGCCTCGCCGCGGTGGGTCGCCCTCGCCAAGGGCCCCTGGCCTCGTGGATGCTGGAAGTGGTCGAGGAACGAAGCGTGATACACGGTGGCATCCTATCCCTCGACCGACGGCCCAGGCGCCCGTAGGATCCCATCGTGGCACGCCTCATCGCACAGGAAGGCCCGCTCACGGGGCAGGTATTCGAGATCGATCCCGGGTTGACGCTCGGGCGCGAGAAGCACAACGACATCGCCATGCTCGGCAATCGTCATGCTTCGCGCGATCACGCCAAGGTGTGGAAGGACGGCCCGACCACCTTCGCCATCGCGGACCTCGGCTCCACGAACGGCACCCTGGTCAACGACGACAAGATCACCCGCCGCAGCCTGGCCGAGGGTGACGAGATCCGCATCGGCGACGACGTCTTCCGTTTCGAGCTGGCCGAGGCCGACAAACCCAAGCCGAAAGCCGAGCCCAAGGAAGACCGCCCCGATCTCGCGGCGATCCTCCGGGGGGAGGCGACCGTCAAGCCGGCCACGGGCACCACCGCGCCGGGGGAGACCGCGGGCACGATCGAGGTCCAGACCCGGGTCCTGCAGTACCAGAAGAAGCGGTCGGGCGGCGGTGTGCTCGGCTGGGACATGAGCCAGCTCGAGGGCGAGCGCAAGTGGCTCATGATCGTCATTGCCCTCGGGGTCGCCGTGGGCCTGTTCTTCCTGGTGAAGAGCCTGATCCCGGAGCGCCAGCCTCCGCCGGAGCGTCCGCCTTTGGAAGGGGTTGAGTAGGGGCGGGGGCGACGGTCACCGGCTCGCCATGGCGCTTGCGCCTTCATGAACGCAGCCGCCGGTGCCTGCGAGGCACCGGCGGCTGCGTGTTCGTCCCGGATCGGGTGGCGCGGACTCAGCCGCCGAAGACGTCGTCCAGCTTGCCTTCGCTGCCGGTCTGGAAGTCCGTGCCATCCGTCTGGAGACCGGCGCCGGCGCGATCCTTCTTGTTGACCGTGCGGGCGAAGATGTCGCCCAGGCGCTTGGCGGACTCCGTGGCGTAGAGACGCACCATGCCGATCGTCGTGTTGTCCTCGAACAGCGCCGTGAGGAGGGCGCGGTCACCCACCAGGGAGAGCTGGATGTTGCCGCCCCGACCCTGGTGGAACAGCGCTGTGAAGTCGTCTTCGCCGAACTGCTTCGCCAGCGCCTTGGTCGCGGCGAACGAGCCGGCGACGAGCGCACTGATGGTGTCGAGGTCCACGTTATCCGTCGTTCCCCGTGCCGTGATCATGTGGCCGTCCTGGTCCACCAGCAGGGCGCACTTCGCGGCACTCTTCTTGAGGAACGCATCCATGATCGCCTCGATGGCCTGGATGTCGTCCTCGTAGAACACGAGGGCCTGGGAACGTAGATCTTGGTCTCGAATACTGCTCATGGCTGCCTTCCGTTTCCTGCAGACCCCTATCGGTCAGATTCGGGACAGAACGAAGTACACGGCCCCTGCAATCAGGCCGGCAAGAAGGAGGATGATCGGTAGCTTGCTGCTGGATCCGCTGCCGCGAAGTCCTCGGACCTTCACGACGCGGTCCTGCATCGCGACGCTCGCCGGTGCCTCGACCCGAGTCGTCGTGGGTTGGGCGGCGGGGGGCGCTGCGGTCGGACGGGGCGCGGGGGCCGGCGTGCGCGGCGTCGCGTCGACCCGGGCGGGTGCCTGGGCCGCCGTGCGCGTGGCCGTGGCCGTCGCGGTCGCTGCCGCCGCGGCCGGGGCCGGGCGGCTGGCCGCCGCGGGGGTGGGGCTCGCCGTGGGGGCGGGCCGGGCCTCGGCCGGGGTCGGCTGCGTCGGCGAGGCCGCCACGCCACCGGACTTCGGCGCCGGGCGCGGCTTCGAACTCGTGAGCCCACCCTTGTTGATGCTCTCGAGCACGCGGCCCGCGAGGTCCTTCAGGGTCGGGAAGACGCCCTCGCCGCGAGGCGCGATCGCTTCGTGGTGGGGGAAGCCCAGCGGGTTGATCTCCTTCTCGAGATCCTCGACGGGCATCGCGTCCGGGAGATCGCGCTTGTTGTACTGAATGATGATCGGGACATCGCTCAGCGTCTTGCCCATCTCCTTGAGGTTCTCCTCGAGATCGGCCAGCGACTCCTTGTTCTCGCGCAACTTCGCGAGACTGGAGTCCGCGACGAACACGATGCCGTCCACCCCTTGGAGGACCAGACGACGCGTCGACTTGTAGTAGATCTGGCCGGGCACGGTGTAGAGCTGGAACTTCGTCCGGATGCCGGCGATCTGCCCCAGATCCAGCGGCATGTAGTCGAAGTACAACGTGCGCTCACCGGTGGTGGCGATCGATGTCAGCTCACCCCGCGAGTCCGACGGCACCTTGCCGTGCACGAGCTCGAGATTCGTCGTCTTCCCGGACATGCCCGGGCCGTAGTAGACGATCTTGCACTGGATCTCCTTCTGCGCGAAGTTGATCTGGACCATCGTGGTTCCCTCACTCTCGAGTCAGGCGACGAGTTCCGCCGCGCGCTCAACCTTTTGCGCCGCACTTCGGATCTCGATGCTCCCCGGCCCAATCTCCAAACGAGCACCCAGCAGCACCAGGAGGTACGTGGGGCCCGCTTCGACCAGAATCATCTTTCCCTGTTCGGCCGCCAGCTCCACCTGACTGAAGGAGTCAAGCCCGGCGTCCTGAATGCTCTTGCCGATCTCCGTGACGATCGCGGCCCCGAGGGCCGACAGACGCTCGACGTCGACGTCGCTCTGTGCGTCGCTCGCGATGAGAAGCCCGTCCCGCGACAGGATGATGCTGCCGCGACCGGAGATGGTGTCGTTCAACTCGGCGAGGATCGTCTTCATCCCTACTTCCCCCCCAAGCTGTCTTCGACCTTCAGCGCAACGCGCTCCCAGAGACGAAGAGGCTCCGGATTCGCGGGCCATCGGGCACCGGTCAGCGTGCCGCCGACCTCGCCCACGGTCAGGACGCCGAACGGCCCCTGGATCGTGCAGCGCCTGAACGAGCCGAGATCGACGTCTCGCGCGTGGTGCTTGATGGTCCGGATCACGGTCCGGGTGACGTCCACGAGGCCGCCCTCGCGCTCGGCGTGCGGCGTGTCGTCGTCCTCCGTGGGCGTGCGGGAGTGTGCGAGCACGGCGCCGCCCGGCTGCAGCATCGCCACTTCGACGGGGGAACCCCGCGCGACGAGGAGGTCCGCCACCATCTGCGCGCGTCCCTCGTCCAGCCGTCGTACCCGGCGGCGCTTGGAGCGCAGCGGCCACGTCGTCGGCTCGTGGCGCAGCGCGCCTTCGAGCTCGATCCCCTCGAAGATGCCGTCGAGCGATTCGGGCCCGGATGCCTTGGCCGCCTTCTCGGCGCGGCGCAGGACCGGCTCGATCATCGGATCGCCACCGGCCACCGTCTGCAGCTCGCCGGCCACGCTGTGGAGAGCACGGTTGGCACCGACGCAGTAGTAGAGCTCGGCGAGCAGCAAGAGGGGCTTGATCGCGCGCTCGTTGAGACGAGACGCGCGCGTCAATCTCAACTGCGCCACGTGAGCGTCACGCGCCTGCAGTCCCTCGAAGAACGCCTGCAAGCTCATCTCGCCCAGGAGGAGGTGAGCGGCATCGCGGTCCGGGTGGGCGTTGGCGTAGGCGAGCGATTCGGTGCGCGCTTCGGCGAACAGACCGAGCTCGAGGTAGAGCGAGATCAGCTGCTCGTAGGCGCGGGGGTCCTCGTCTCGCTCGATGCGGGCCTTGAGGTTCTGGATCCCGGCGCGCGCCTGGGCGCGTCGGATCGTCATCTCGAGCTCACGGAGCGGCTCGGCGTCGGGGTAGAGGAGGAGGCCCTTCGCGACCAGCTTCTGTGCCTCGTCGAAGTCCTCGGCTGCGAGCTTCCGCTGCGCCTGGACGAGCAGGCGGCCCAGGGAAGACCTACCGAACATGTCCAGAATACGTCCCACGCAGGAACCTCCGCCTGCAGCGGCCGCTTGACCGTTGCCCCCTGCCTATCGGCCATCGAGCGCATCCGAATGAAGCTGACGACCGCCCGCGGCGAAACGTGGCACGCGGGTCGCGGGGTACGCTGCGTCCCCGCCTAGCGATCGAGCGCGTAGAGGCCGCCATCCATGAGGATGTAGAGTGCGTCGCCCAGCGGCACTGGCGCGTGTTTCGCCTTGCCCTCGAGGGGTGTCGACCACTGCGTCTGGCCGGGCTCGTCGAGGTGAACGCACCGTACGGTTCCGTTCGTGTCGATCGAGTACAGCTCCCGCCCGTCGCCCGCGAGGGCGTGGATGGCGCGGCCCAGCCCGGGCACGGCGATGGGTGTCTCCTCGCCGACCCCGAACCATTTCACCCCGCCCGGCTCTACCCACGCCACGCCGCTTGCCGTGATCCACGGACGAACGCCGATCGGGGCGGCCGTGCCGACACGCTCGAGCGTCTGCTCCGCCGTGATCACCCGGGCTTCGGCCGTCCCGCCACCGAGTAGCAGGGCGCCCTTGCCGAACGGACACACCAGCAGTCGACCGTCGGCCGACGACGCCAGGACCCGCATCTCGCCCGTCTCGGCTTGAATCGCGTGCGCCGTGCCGGCGATGGTCGTGATCAGGAAGCCGAGAGCGCTGGGGACCGGGGCCTGGGTCGGCGGGGACGGCAGCGTGACCCGCCATCGCTGGTGACCGGTCTGGAGGTCCAGGCCGTGCACGTCGCCGCGCTCGTCGACCACGGCGACCACACCGCTCTGCATGGACGGCGCCTGCTCGAGGCGACCCAAGGCCTGGATCTCCCACGGTGTTCCATCGGGAGGACGGACCAGGAGTGTGCGCTGGCCCAGAATCCGCCACTCGACGGTCGCGGACAGGCGGCCGCCCGAGCGAACGCGGTCGCGGCGCCGGAAGCTGCGAGGCGCGCCGAGGCTCCCGTCCTTGGGAGCGACGGGCTGAAGTGCTCGCCCGTCGCTGCGAAGCAGGACGGGTACGTCCTTGCTCGACCAGACGCCGCTGAACGGCCCCTCGCTGGCCTCGATGGTCCAGCGGGGTCCCTTCGGCACGGCTGCGCTCACGGCCGGGACCAGGCTGGAGTAGTGCTCCGGGTCGTCCACGATCTGCGTGAAGTTCGGGAGATCGAACGACTGAGGAACCCGTCCGGGCATGCGCAACGTCAGGTGCGCGTCGCCGAAGGGGGAGTATTCGAGAACACAGGGGGTCTCGAGGCCGCTGTCCTGCCCATCGACCCAAACCTGCGCCCCCGGGGGTGTGCTCTTGAGCTGCATGGGGAGGAGGATCTGACGCGTCAGATCCGAGTCCAGCTGGCGGGCCAGGATCGCGATGCCCTGACGATAGGTACTGCGAACGTCGCCTTCGCCTCGCGCCGTGAGGAAGCGCTCGCGCGCCTCGACGAATTCCTCGATGTAGCGATCCACGTGACCCAGGAGCATGTTGGCCCGAGACGACAGGGCCTCGTCGTCGAACGCCAGGTTCCGCGCCTTGCGCAGCGCCGCCCGGGCTTCGACGAACCGACCGGCTGCATGGGCGCGCTCGCCCGATTGCAGCGCCTCCTGGCCCTCGCTCCGTGCGGTCTCCACCGTCGACTCGGCGCTCTTGCGTGCCGTGTCCAGCCGATCGCGCAACGCGTCCAGCACCCCCAGGTTCGCTTCCCGGTGGTCCGTGGCCTCGTACTGGTCGATCTCCTTGGCGAAGGCGCCGACCTTCTCCTCGGCGAGCGTGAGCGCCTGGTCGACGAGATGGAGCATCTCGTTGGAGGCGCAGCAGAGCTCTCCGCTGGGTTCGTCCGCCTCGCGCGCGGCCGTGAGGGTCGCGACGAAGACCCGCAGCTGGTCCGTCGACGTGGCTTCGGCGGAGGCCACGGCCTGCTCGGCCTGCTCGCGCTGCATCCGCATGGCACGGCCCGCTTCGCGGTTGTACGTCCACCAGGCGGCGGCGGCGCCTACGACGACGATGACGAGGCCCGTCAGCAGCACGACCATCCGTTTCTTCTGCCTGCGGCGGCGCTGCTCGCCCTCCAGCAGGTACAGGCGGCCCCGTGCATCGGAGCGCGAGGGGTCGAGTTGCAGTGTGCGACGAAGGAGGTCGCGCGCCGGCCCGTCTCGACCGCCGGCGAGGAGATCCTCCGCGCGTCGGAACAGAGCGGTGGCCGCTTCGCTGCGGTCACCGGCGGAGGTGTAGAGGTCGGCCAGGACCAGGAGATCCTCGTTCGGGGCATCGCCGTTCTGGATGAACTCGTGCAGACGGCGCGCGGCTTCCTGCGGCTGACGCGCCGTCACGGCCCCGTGGATCAGCTTGCGCAGGGTCTCGACCGCTTGCGCCTGGCGATCCTGGAGCCACGGCCGGTTCTTCACGTAGAAGTCGCAGATGCGCGCTGCGGTGGCCAATTCGCCTTCCCGGAGCCCGAGCGCGCGGTAGAGCGCATCGAACACGTGCACCGGTTTCTCGTCGGACGCTCGCAGCGCGTACTGGTCGAGCTCCGCCGCGGCCTCGCCGCGGCGTCCGCACGCTTCGAGCGCGTCGGCGACGCGTAGGCGGGCGGACAAGGGTGCATCGCCTCGTTCCACGGCACGCGTGAGCAACGGCAGGGCGCGTAGCGCGTCGCCGCTGTGAAGGAGGTCGGTACCGCGAATCAGGAGGTCGTCGGTGCTGACCGGCTTCACGGCGCCGCCCTGGACCAGGGCCGCCACGATCTGCACGACGGAGAGCTCATCGACGTTGGAGGTCCGGACGACCTCGTTCAGCGTGCGGTAGCCGTCGACCGAGGCGATGACCGGATCCGCGAGCTCGATGTCGACCTCGTCCTCCTCCACCGCGGTCGAGAGATCGACGTTCAGGCCCGTTCCCTCGTAGACCTCGGTCATGATCGGAACGATGGTGTTCAGCTCGCTCCACTGGTCCATCTTGCGCGTGAGGTCGAGCAACAGGCTCTCGACGACGACGCCCGGCTCGAGCGGCTTGCGCTCACGTCCATCGGGCCACGCGTCGGTACCGTCGGGCGCCAGAGCCTTCCCGTCGGCGAACTCGAACCGCGTGATGGGGGTCAGCTGGAGCGTGAGGAAGCGCTCGGCCATGGCCAGCTCGATGGCCCCGTTCAGCACGGGCGTCTCGACGGCCCGGAGATCGATGAGGGTCTTGCCGAGGTAGTCGCCGGAGGCCTTGTGGAGCTTCAGTCCGCGATCGAGCCGATCCGGCGGAACGAGGTTGCGCCGGCGGATGACCCGCAGCAAGGCCTGGGTCGCGCCGAGATCCCCCTCCACGAAGGACACGAGACCCTTGTTCACGTAGACCGTCTGGGTCCCGTGGTCGGTCTCGAGCACCAAGGTGCCCACCTTCTGGTTGAAGGCGAGCATCTGGAGGAGCTCTCGGAGGTTGAACGTCTCCAGAGTCCCCTTGATCGTCACGTCGCTCTCCGGCCTGAGGAGTCGAATTGCGGTCTCGGGCCGGGCCGCATACACTGCCGCCGCCCGGACGAGGCCGCTCTCCTATCGGCCTGCGGGGTTCATTGATTTGAGGTCAACTCGGGAAGTCCCCACGGCAGGGGGGGCTTTGAGCGCGCGGGCCCCGCCCGCCGCCCCCGCGTTGGGCGGAATGAGGTCGCATGGGGACCCGCTTGCCTATTCTCTCTGCCTGCCGCGCGCGGCTAGTCTGCGCGACGTGGACCCTGCGCGGACGTTTGGCTCTTGTTCGAGGTGACCGCGCGGGGACCCTGACGGCCTTCGAACAGGCCGTCGCAAGTCGCCCCGGTGCCTTCGGGCCGCTGCTGAGGCTGGGCCGCGCCTACCTGGAAGCCCGGGAGACCTGGCGCGCGCACCGGACCCTGGCCCAGGCCCGCGAAGCCGACCCCGATCGGTTCACGCGCCGGGTCGGCCGCTGGATTGCGAGGGATCGGGTGGACGTCGAGCTGCTTCGGACCGTGCTGGCCGGTGCCCCGGGCATCCGGGCGGCCGGCGAGCGCGTGGCCCAGGCGGCCGTCGTCGCGCGGGAGACGATCCCCGCGCGCGTCGCCCCGCAGAGCCTCCCGTGGGGTGACTGTCAGGACCTCGACGAGTACGCGCGTTTTCGGGCGATGCCGCCGATCACGTCGGCCGAGCGCGAGATGATCGACTGGGACGCGGTCATCGCCGACCTGCTCGAGGAATGAACCTCCGGCCGGGCGCCGTCGTTCCTGCCCGAGGAGGTGTTGTGATGCGGTTGATCCCCGGCCTGACGTGGCTGTTCGTACCTTGTCTGGTCCTCGTCCTCGGCGCGGGCCTGGGCGCCGGGCCGGTGGGGGCCGACGAAGGCGCCGAGCTCGACGAGGCCCGCGCCCGCCAGCTCGAGGTCATGGAGGAGGCCCTCTCGGTCCTCCAGCTGCGCATCCAGGCGCGGCTCGAAGCGGCCGACACCCTCCGCGATCTGGGGCGCCTCGACGAGGCGCTCGAGGCCTACCGCGAGATCGACGCGGTCTACGTCCAGGGCATGGCCGCCGTCCGGGCCCTCCTCGCCCCGGTAGCCGCGAAAGCGGTCGACGCCCCCTTCCGCGGCCCTGCTGCCGCCGGTCAGCGCGCCCAACCGCTGCCTTCCCAGGCGGGACGCAGCGCCCCCCTGGTGCCCGATCCGCATCGCCTCATCCTGCCCGGCGCCGCAAAGCCCGAGATCCTGGACGCGCCCGGTGACGTCCGTCATGCGGTCGGCCGGGCGCTCGATTGGCTGGCCGCCCATCAGTCGCCCGGTGGCGGGTGGGAAGCCGCCGGCTTCGGCCGGTGGTGTCGGGGCGAGCCCGCGAACGGTGGCCCCGACGGGGCCGGCAAGCCCGCCTACGACGTCGGCGTCACCGGCTTGGCGCTGTCGGCCTTCCTCGGCGCGGGCTACACGAATCGTGGCGCGCACCCGTACGCCAAGGTCGTCGGCCGCGGTCTCAAGTACTTGAAGGGCCTGCAGGACGCCGAGGGCTGCTTCGGGCCGCGCACGTCGCAGCACTACATCTACAACCACGCGGCGGCCGCCCAGGCGATGGTCGAGGCCTACGCGCGTACCCGCAGTCCCATCTTCAAGGGCAGCGCACAACGGGCGCTCGACTTCATCGCCCTCGCGCGAAACCCCTACTTCGGCTGGCGCTACGGCGTGAAGCCCGGTGACAACGACACCTCGGTCACCGGCTGGATGATCACCGTCCTCGCCCGGGCGCGCGCGGCGAACGAGGAGGCCCTGAGCCACGGGCTGCCCGCTCCGCTCCGGGTCGACGAGGACGCGTTCCGCGGGGCGGGGGTCTGGATCGAGAAGATGACCGACCCCGACTTCGGCCGGACCGGGTACCTCCAGCGCGGTGGTCAGCCCGCACGGCCCATGGCGATGATCGACCGCTTCCCCGGCGACAAGAGCGAGGCCATGACCGCCGTCGGCCTGGTGACCCGCCTCCTGATCGGCGAGGACCCCCGCCGGAGCGACGCCTTGAAGAAGGGCGCGGACCTGCTGAAGGCCACGCCGCCGGTCTGGGACCTCGACCGGGGGAGCATCGACTTCATCTACTGGTACTACGGCGCGCGGGCTGCCCTCGGCATCGGTGGTGCGCTCTACGACCGGTGGGAGCCCGCCCTGCGCAAGGCCCTGGTCTCCAGCCAGCGCCGCGACACGGACCTGTGCGGCTACGAGGGCTCCTGGGACCCGCTCGGACCCTGGGGTCCGGACGGGGGACGCGTCTACGCCACCGCGCTGGGGGCACTGACCCTGGAGACCCTGGCCCGCGGCATGCGTTGAGCCACCTCCGTGGGTACAACGGGCGCCTTCTGGAGGCACCCGATGACCATTCCCCCGTCCGGCCCCGACCTCGGCTTCTCCACCCGCGCGATCCACGGCGGCCAGCGCCCCGACCCTTCCACGGGGGCGGTCATGCCCCCGGTCTACCTGACCTCGACCTACGCCCAGGAAGCGCCCGGCGTGCATCAGGGGTACGAGTACTCGCGCACCGGGAACCCCACGCGCACGGCGCTGCAGGCGAGCCTCGCCTCGCTGGAAGGAGCCACCGAGGCGATCGCCTTCGCGTCGGGCCTCGCCGCCACGCACGCCGTCTTGTCCATGCTGTCGGCCGGTGACCGCATCGTCCTCGGGCACGACGTCTACGGCGGGACCTACCGCCTGGTAGCGAAGGTCCTCGAGCGGTGGGGGCTCGAGTGGGTCACCGTCGACACCACCGACCTCGACGCGTTGAAGCGCGCGCTTGAACAGCACGAGACGAAGCTGGTCTGGTTCGAGTCGCCGACGAACCCGCTCCTCCAGATCACCGACATCGCCAAGGCCTGCCAGATCGCCCGCGACGCGCGTGCCCTCGCGGTCGTGGACAACACCTTCGCGACGCCCTATCTCCAGACCCCGCTCGATCTCGGGGCGGACCTGGTCGTCCACAGCACCACGAAGTACCTCGGAGGCCACAGCGACGTGGTGGGGGGGGCGGTCCTCACCCGGCACCCGGCGCTGGCCGGGGAGCTCAAGTACCTGCAGAACGCCGTCGGCGCCGTGCCCGGGCCGCTCGACTGCTTCCTCACCCTCCGCGGAATCAAGACGCTGGCCGTGCGGATGGAGAAGCACTGCGACAACGCCGAGGCCGTCGTGGCGTGGCTTCGCGACCAACCGCGCGTTCGCAAGGTCTTCTACCCGGGGCTCGCGGACCATCCCGCCCACCAGGTCGCCTCCCGCCAGATGCGTCGCTTCGGCGGCATGGTCTCCTTCGAACTCGACGGCGACCTCCAGGTCGCCCACCGCTTCGCCGCCTCCACCCGCCTCTTCACCTGCGCCGAGAGCCTCGGCGGGGTGGAGAGCCTCCTCGACCACCCCGCGTCCATGACCCACGCCGTGGTGCCCCGCGAGGAGCGGCTGAAGTCGGGCTTCCGCGACGGGCTGCTGCGTCTCTCCGTCGGCATCGAGGACGAGGCGGACCTGCTCCTGGACCTGTCCCAGGCCCTGAAGAAGGCCTACGCCTGAGGCAAAAGAGGGCCTTCGCGGCCTACAGCGCTACCCTCTTCGGCCCTCGAGGAGGCCTGCCATGGCTGTCAACAACCGCTTGATCAAGAAGGCCAATCACGGCCGTCGACCCTGCTGTGGGCGCAAGCGCCGCCAGCGCAAGAACATCAAGACACCGCGCTAGTTCGCCGTGGCTTCGCCGGGCCGCCCCTCGTCGGGCGGCTCGCGCCGTCGGCCCGCTTCGACGCGCAAGACCTCGAGCGCGTACCGGATGTCCGGGGCCAGCGGCGCATCGACCGTCACCGGTCGTCCCGTCCGTGGATGCGGGACCGTGAGCCGGGACGCGTGCAGCGGCGTGCGGCGCAGATGCGCGTCCAGCTTGCCGCGAGGATCCTTGAGCTTCCATCCGCCCCGCGTGCCGTAGCGAGCGTCCACCAGCAGCGGATGTCCGATGGCGGCGAGGTGGGCCCGGATCTGATGCGTGCGCCCGGTCAAGAGCTCCACGCGGAGCCGGCTCGCGCTGGCGAAGGTCTCCGTCGTCACGTACCGCGTGCGCGCGGGGCGCCCGTCGACCTCGTCCACGCGAGCCTTGCCGCGACGCTCCGGCGTGGTCAGGGGGAGGTCGATCTCGCCGGCGTCGGGTGTCGGCGTTCCGTCCACCAACGCGTCGTAGACCTTCTCAACCCCGCCCTCGGGGTCGCGGAAGCGCTCCGACGCCACGGCGCGCAGCTCCTCGCCGCGCACCAGCGCGATGGCGCCACTCGTGTCCCGGTCCAAACGATGGACGAGTCCGAACCCGGCGATCACATCGTCCTTGAGCATGTCCAACAGCGTCACGGTGTGGGTCAAGCGGGCGCCGCCGTGCACGGGGACGCGCGGGGGCTTGCTCACCACGAGGAGATCGTCGTCGCGATAGAGCACCGCGACACCGCGCGGAGGGCGTACGCGATTGCGGAGATCCGCCTTCGCCCGTGTCTCCTTCACGACCTGGGCGACCGCGGTGCTCAGCACGGGGATCTCCAGGCGATCGCCGCGCGCCAGCACCAGCCCCGGGCGGGCGCGCTTCCCGTTGACGCGCACCGCGCCGCTCTTGATCACCTCGGTGATCTTGCGGCGGGAGTACCGGGGGAAGGACTCCACGAGGAAGCGGTCGAGTCGTTGCCCGTCGCCCTCCGCGGGGACCAGGGCGTGGCGGCGTTGGTCGCTGCTTTCGGACATCGAAGGGCCGTTCACGCGTGGGCAGGGGATGGTGGGCGAAGAGGGACTCGAACCCCCGACCCCCTCGGTGTAAACGAGGTGCTCTAGCCAACTGAGCTATTCGCCCCAGGCGGCGCAGGGTACCCGAATCGGGCTCGAGAGGGGCCGGTCGCTCCAGGGGAGGGCCGGGGAGGTCGCCGTACCATGACCCGCCATGCCTGCCCCCTCGCTCGCTCGCGATCGCATCGCCCGCATCCAGACCCTGATGCGCGACCTCAGCCGGGAACACGACCCGGACGCCACCCTGCAGCGCTTCTCGGCCGCCATGGAGGAGCTCTACGGCCAGCCGGCGGCCATCTTCGTGCGCGTCGTCGACGACGTGCCGGGCGGTTACGTGGTGAAGCGACTGGTGGACGAGCGGGGCGTCGTCGCGGTGGACAAGCCCCATCCCTGGGTCGTCCGCCCGGGTGAGATCGTGCACCAGGGGGGCTTCGTCGGCGGATTCCTCGAGGAAGAACGCGCCGTCCTGCTCACCCACATCGACGTGCCCACGGACCCGGTCTTTGGGGATCGCCTGCGTGCGAATCACGCCGCCGTGGCCCTGCCGCTCTACGAAGAGGGGGAGATCCGCACCTGGGTCGTCCTCTTGCATCCGGACCCCGACCACTTCGATGAGCGCGAGCTCGAAACCATGTTGCTCCGGGTCAACGTGATGGGAGGCATGCTCGCCAGCCAGCGCCTGAACCGCGAGCACAGTCGCGCGCTCGCCTGGATTCGCGACGAGCTGGATCAGATCGCCAAGGTGCAGCAGTCCCTGCTCCCCCGCGCGATGCCCGCCATCGATGGCCTGGACGTGGCCGCGCGCTGGGAGACCTTCGACCAGGCCGGCGGCGACTACTACGACTTCCTCCCCTGGAAGGCGGACGGCGCGTGCCCCGAGCGCTGGACCCTCGTGCTCGCCGACGCCTCGGGCCACGGCCCCGCCTCGGCCGTCATCGTCGCGATGCTGCACGTCCTGCTGCGTGCCCTGCCGTCGCCGACCGCGGGCCCCGCCGCCCTGCTCGCTGACATCAATGCGCGCCTCTTCGACTGCCCGAGCTGCAGCAACTTCATGACGGCCTTCGTCGCTTGCTACGTGCCGGAGACACGCGAGCTGACCTACGCCGTTGCGGGGCACCACCCGCCGCTCGTGCGGCGCGCGGGCGGCGCGGTCGAAGCGCTCCCCGTCGACCCGGCCGTGCCGCTCGGGGTGCTCGACGCGGTGGACGCGCCGACCGGTAAGGTCGTGCTCCAGCCGGGGGAGGTGCTCGTGCTGTACACGGACGGGCTCACCGAGGCTTTGAACGCGGAGGGGGAGCGGTTCGGGGACGCCCGGCTCGTGGAGGTGCTCGAGGCGGCCGCGGGAAGTGCGAAGGACACGGTGGACGCGGTGTTCGGGGCGGTGCGGGCGTTCGAGGGGGGCCGGAGGCCGGGGGACGACCAGACCCTGGTCGTCGTCCGGGTGGAATAGGTTCGGTACGGAGGCAGCCTCGTCAGCGAACTTTTTGGGGCGGGAGTTGGTGCCCGTCGCGGACTCCGGGCGAGTTGGCGGCTTTCGCGGACTCCAGCCGCGTTCGGTACAGAGGCAGCCTCGTCAGCGAACTTTTTTGGGGCGGGAGTTGGTGCCCGTCGCGGACTCCGGGCGAGTTGGCGGCTTTCGCGGACTCCAGCCGCGGGGCTTTGTTCGGCGGGGAGGCAGGGTCGTGAACGAGCTGTTTGACTCGGAGAGTTGGCGCCCGTCGCGGACTCCGGGTGGGTTGGCGGCTTTCGGGGACTCCAGCCGCGGGGCTCTGTTCGGCGGGGAGGCAGGGTCTTGAGCGAGCTGTTTGACTCGGGAGTTGGCGCCCGTCGCGGACTCCGGGCGAGTTGGCGGCTTCCGCGGCCTCCAGCCGCGGGGCTTTGCTCGGCGGGGAGGCAGGGTCTTGAGCGAGCTGTTTGACTCGGGGAGTTGGCGCCCGTCGCGGACTCCGGGCGAGTTGGCGGCTTTCGCGGACTCCAGCCGCGGGGCTTTGCTCGGCGGGGAGGCAGGGTCTTGAGCGAGCTGTTTGACTCGGGGAGTTGGCGCCCGTCGCGGACTCCGGGCGAGTTGGCGGCTTTCGCGGACTCCAGCCGCGGGGCTGCGACTGGGCGGCCCTCGCAGACTCGGGCCGGATGCGTTCGTTGCCACTGCCTCGCGGTCCCTGGGACCTGTACGCGAGGCGGGGGCGGGAGTCGAACCCGCGCTGACGCGTGCCTTCGGCCCGCTTTCGCGCTTGGCGTCGTCATGTCCAGGGGGGGCTCTGTAGACCCCCCTACGGCCTTGGGTGCTGCGCACCCTGCGACCTACCCCCCAACCCGGTCGGGGTTCGGCTCCCGCCCTTCTTCCCTCTGGAGGGGCGATCGACTCAAAAAGAAAGGCCGTCCGATTGCTCGGACGGCCTTACGTGGTAGCGGGGGCGGGAGTCGAACCCGCGACCTCCAGGTTATGAGCCTGACGAGATACCACTTCTCCACCCCGCGTCGGGGAAGGCGGATGGTACTGCCTCGGAACCGTTGGCCAAGAGCAATCCGGGTGCCCACCCGGTCGGGCAGGCCGGCCGATCCAAGTCGTTGCCAGTACATCGGTTCGGAAAGACGGCTCGGCTGGGCGTTGCACCTAGTCCTGCGAGTCAGATTCAGGATTCTTGGAACATGGTCCCTGGATCTCCCGTCATGGTGGAAAGGGCATTAGGGTCCGGAGCCCCGACTGGAGTTGTAGAAGTGATCCGACGCGTAGGAGAGAACATGGTGTCAGAGCGTGACCTTGGCCTCATCCTTCGGGACCTCCTCGATGGAGACCCGGAGCACGGCTTGGTCGTGCTCACCCCCGATCGGCGCGTGCTCTACTCGAACGTCGCCGCCCGCACCTACCTCCGAGACGGCACCCCCCGCGGAGTCGAGGCCCTTCTGCCCGAGACCGTGGACCGGGTCCTGGAGAGCTTCGTCGTACGCGCGCAAGGACAGCGCGCGCCCATTACGACCGAGTTCTACTACCCGAACGATGCCGATCGGCAGATCAAGGTGACCCTCGAGGCCATCAACCGCGAAATGGGCCCCTTCATCGTCCTTCGGGCCCACTCGGCCACTCCCTGGGCCGAACCCACCGTACGACGCCTGCAGTCCCGTTTCGGACTCACCGTCCGCGAGGCTCAGGTCGCCGGCGGCGTCGCCAAGGGCCACACCAATGCGGAGGTCGCGGGTCAGCTCGGCATCGTCGAGAAGACCGTCAAGAACGTCCTGATGTCCGTCTTCAATAAGTGCAACGTGCGCAACCGCGTCGAACTCGCTCTACGCGCCTACGACGCCCCCGTCCCGCATCTCAGTGCGCGGGACAACGTCCGCAGCACGACCTAGCCCGACGGGCCGTACGGTAGTCTGCCGTCCATGAAGACGGATCTGCGTCGTCCCCTGGAGACGTCGTGGGAGGACTGGACCCTGGGCGGCGGTGCCCTCGCCTGCTTCTCGGATCCAGCCCTCCCGCTCGAGGTCGAGATCGGCCCCGGCGAAGACGACTCCCTCCTGCTGCACGCCCAGCGTCACCCCGACCGCAACTGGCTGGGCATCGAGTACAGCCGCAAGCGCGTCCACCGCTACGTCGAGCGCGTGCGGCGCCGCCTGGGCGAGCCGGGCAACCTACGTCTCCTGTGGCGCCCAGCCGGCGACGTCGTACGTCCATTCCTCTCCCCGGCCAAGGTCGAGGCCTATCACGTCTACTTCCCCGACCCCTGGCCCAAGAAGCACCACCACCGCTACCGATTGCTCACCAAGGCCTTCCTCGACGACATCGCCGTCAGCCTCGTTCCCGGTGGACGCTTCCTGCTCCTCACCGACCACCCCGAGTACGCAGCCGAGGTCGTCCAGGAGGCCACAGACGTCACCGGCCTCGTCAATCCACTGCCCGCACCCGGTTTCGAGATCGTTGGCGTAGGCGAGCGGCGCACCGTGTTCGAGGAACGCTGGCGAGAGCGGGGCCTGGCCATCCACCGCATCCGCCTCGAACGCCCCGGCCCTACAATCACGTAGGTCGGCGTACGCTTCCCTGCGGAGACTCTCCATGCGCTCGCTCGCCCTGTTGCCGCTCCTGGCGTTCCTCCTCGCGGGCTGCATCGAGTCCGAGGAGGCGTTCGTTCTGAAGGCGAATGGGTCGGGCACGGTCCGCCAGTCCTACGCCGTCGACCTCAGAGCCCGCCTGGAGCTCGCACAGATGGCCGCCGTGCTCTACGGCGGCAGTCTGGACCCCAAGGACCTGCCATATGCCAACCCCGTGGCTCCGGAGTGGATCGAGGCTCTCGCCGATCGCACCGCGGGCTACACGGTCAAGAAGGCCGAGCAGACCGAGACCAAGGACAAGCGGACCTCGATCGTCGAAGCGTCCTTCGCGAACCTGGAAGCCGCGGCCGCCGCGGGCGCGTTCTTCACGTCCTCCATCGAGCTCGAGCGGCAGGACGAGGAGACCTGGAAGCTCACGCTCCGCGATGCCTGGAAGGCCGCTAGCGGGCGTACCCCCGAGGAACTGGGCGGGCAGAACATCGGCGCGCTGCTGAAGGGCTTCGAGGGGCAACTGAAGGGGCTGGCGTTCCGGCGCACGATCACCGTGCCCACGAAGGTGATCGCCACCAACGGCGATCTCGACGAGCGTGGCTTCACGGTGAACTGGAAGGTCGACTTCCTGAATCTGCTCGAAGGCAAGGACCTCGTGCTGACGATCACCTTCCGCCACGAGGAGGGGCTCGATCTCAAGCCGTTCCGCCACAAGCCCCAGCCGCAAGCGCTCATGGTGCGCTGCCTGGAGGCACCCCCCGGCGCGACTTCGGCGTCGCGGGACGATGCGCCCGACGCAGACGACCCGGCGGAGACCGCAGAGGACGAGACCGTCTCGCCGGACGAGACCGACCCCGAAGCCCCCACCCGGTAGGGGACTCAGCCCTCCAGCAGCTTTCTCAGCTCGGCCAAGGCGTTCAGCGCCTCCAGCGGCGTGAGCGCCTCGGGGTCCATCTCCCGCAGGGCTTCGAGCGCGGGGCTCGGCGGCGGCGGTGCGAACAGCCCCAACTGGACATCGCGCGGCGGCGGCGGCGTTGCGTCGCCGAACACGATGCGCTCCGCGGCGTTCTCCTCCTTGGCCTCGAGGTTGCGCAGGATGGCCCGCGCTCGCTCGACGATGGCGTTCGGCACGCCCGCCAACTGTGCGACATGGATGCCGTACGAGCGGTCCGAGGCGCCCTCCTGAATCCGTCGCAGGAAGACGATGCCGTCACCCCACTCCCGAACGGCGACATTCAGGTTCTTGACGGAGTCCAGCTCGTCCGCCAAGCGCGTGAGCTCCGCATAATGCGTCGCAAACAACGTGCGCGCCCCAACGACCTCGGACAGGTACTCCGTCATCGACCACGCGATGGCGATGCCGTCGAACGTACTCGTCCCCCGACCGACCTCGTCCAGGATCACCAGGCTCCGAGCCGTTGCATTGTGGAGGATGAAGGCCGCCTCGCTCATCTCCACCATGAACGTGGACTGCCCCCGCGTCAGGTCGTCCTCGGCGCCCACGCGCGTGAAGATGCGATCGGCCACGCCGATGCGCGCACTCGAGGCCGGGACGAACGATCCCATCTGCGCCATGAGCACCAAGAGGGCCGTCTGGCGGATGTAGGTACTCTTGCCGGCCATGTTCGGCCCGGTGATGAGCGCGATGCGCTTCTCGCCATCCAGCACCGTGTCGTTGGCCACGAAGCGGTCACCCCCCTCGAGCATGTGCTCGACCACGGGGTGTCGTGCGTCGCGCAGCTCGAGCGTCAGGTCGTCGAGCAGCACCGGGCGAACGTAGTCGTTCGTCGCTGCGATCTCGGCCAGCGATGCCAGCGCGTCGAGCTCGGCCAGGATCGCGGCGGTCGCCTGCAGGGCGGGGATGTGACCGGCGACCTCGTCGCGAAGCACCTGGAACAGTTTCAGCTCGAGCTCACGCGCTCGCTCGTCGGCCCGAAGGACCTTCTCCTCGTACTCCTTCAGCGCGGGCGTGACGTACCGCTCGGCGTTCGTGAGCGTCTGCTTGCGCGTGTAGTCGTCGGGGACCTTATCGCGATGGGCGTTGGTGATCTCGAGGTAGTACCCGAACACGCGGTTGTAGCCGACCTTGAGCTTCGAGATGCCCGTCCGCTCGGCTTCCTTCGCCTGGTACGCCGCGATCCACGACTTGGCGTCCCGGCTCAGCGTCCGCAACTCGTCGAGCTCCGCGTCGTACCCGGCGCGGATCAACCCGCCGTCGGAGATCGTGGCCGGAGGCTCGTCCGCGATCGTCTCGGCTAGACGCGTTGCGAGCGGCTCGAACGTCTCCAGCCGTTCGCGGAGCTCTTCGAGCGTCTTGGAGTAGGCGCCCTCGAGGAGCGATTGCACCGGCGGTAACGCCTCGAGGCTCGATCCCAAAGCGGCGAGGTCCCTGGCATTCGCCCGTTGCGTCGCCACGCGCGCGAGGATGCGCTCGATGTCGCGGACGCTGCCGAACACCTCGCGCAGATCGCGGCGGAGGAAACCGTCCTTGACGAGTTCTTCGACGCCGTCGTGACGCCGCTCGATCGCCACCCGATCGGCCAAGGGGGCGAGCACCCACTCGCGGAGCATCCGCGCGCCCATCGCCGTGCGCGTGCGATCGATCGTCGCGATGAGTGTCCCTTCGCGGGTTCCGTCGGCGCGCTGCACCAGTTCGAGGCGGCGCCGGGTCGTCGGCTCCAGGACGAGGGTGCCCTCGCTGTCGTGGCGCTCGATACGCGTCACGTGCATCAGCGACGTCATCTGCGTCGACCGCAGGTACTCGAGCACGGCGCCCGCAGCGCCAACGCAGGGCGGCTGGCGATCGAGCCCGAACCCCCGGAGACTCGCTACGCGGAAGTGATCCTTCAGCGTGCGCACGGCGCCTTCCGGCTCGGCCGTCCATGCCGGTACGAACGTGACCGTGACCGGGAGCGCGCGGGCAAGGTCCGCGGCGAGTCGGGTGCCGGCCTCGTCCTCGGGCAGCAGCACCTCCGCCGGCTGGATGCGCGACACTTCGGTCGTCAGATCCGACGGCTGCACGTCGCTCACGAAGAAGCGACCCGTCGAGAGGTCGACCCACGCCAGGCCGCACCGGGCCCGCCCACCCTTGGCGGGGGCGGGGCGAACGGCGAGCAGGTAGTTGCTCGTGCTCGGCTCGAGCGCCTCGTCTTCCGTGAGCGTGCCGGGGGTCAGAACGCGTACGACGTCGCGGTCGAGGATCTTCTTGCCCTTGCCCGGCTCCTCGAGCTGCTCGCAAATCGCCACCTTGCGCCCCTGCTTGAGAAGGCGTCGGAGATAGCCTTCCGCGGCGCGGACCGGCACACCGGCCATGGGGACCTTGCGCTCCTTGTCGCGCGCGGTGAGCGTCAAACCCAGCGCCTCGGCCGCCACCTTGGCATCGTCGTGAAACAGCTCGTAGAAGTCACCCATACGGAAGAAGATCAACGCGTCCGGATACCGGCGCTTCGCGCTGGCGAACTGGGCCATGACGGGGGTCTCGGCCGGCACGTGATCTCCTTCGGGTCCGCTGCTTCGTCGGGGGGGAGAAGCTAGCATCGACGAGCGACCGCGACAGCGCTTCGCCGTGCGTTGAACGACGTCCCTGCGGGGGGCTGGTGGAAAACTCGTGGAAGAACCGTGGAAGGCAACCCCCTGGACTATCCTCCCATGACCATGACGCGCGACGAAGCCGATCTCCCCGATCTCCCGCCTCCGGCCCGAGCACCCGCTGGGGCGGGTGATCCGCAGGCCCTCCTACGCCGCCTGCCGCCCGTCAACGACGTGCTCGCAGCGCTCGACGACGGCGATCTCGCGTACGCCCCTCGCGACGAGTGGGTCGAGGATGTCCGCCATGCGTTGGCCGAAGTCCGAGCCAAGGTCCTGGAGGGGGGAATGGGACCGGTGCTCCTGGAGCGCTCGGCGACGGCGCGAGCCGTGCTCGATGCCGCGCGCGTTCGTATCGGACGTCGTCGCGACCCCGGCTGCGTGCGCGTGGTGAATGCGACGGGCGTGGTGCTGCACACCAATCTCGGGCGCGCCGCGATGGCCGACGCAGCGCTCGCCGCCATCCAGCAGCACGCCCGCGGGTATCAGCTCCTCGCCGCGGATCGCGAGACCGGCGAGCGCGCGCCGCGGGAGCGTCACGTCGAGAAACTCCTCCAGCGCCTCACGGGCGCCGAGGCGGCCACCGTCGTCAACAACAACGCCGCGGCCACGATGGTCGTGCTCGCCGCGCTCTCGCGCGGGCGCGAGTGCGTCGTGTCGCGTGGGCAACTCGTGGAAATCGGCGGGGCGTACCGGATCCCCGCCGTCATGCAGCAATCGGGCGCGATCCTGCGCGAGGTCGGCACGACCAACCGAACGCACCTGAAGGACTACGAGAACGCGATCGGCGAGAACACCGGCCTGATCATGCGGATCCACACGTCGAACTACCGCGTCGAGGGGTTCACGAAAGAGGTGGGGATCGAAGATCTGGTCGCGCTCGGGCGTGCGTACAACGTGCCCGTGGCCGACGACCTCGGCAGCGGCGCGCTGGTGTCGCTCGCGGCGCGGGGCCTCCCCGGCGACGAGCCGCTCGTTCGCGACAGCATCGAAGCCGGCGTCGATCTCGTCACCGCTTCCGGCGACAAGCTGATCGGCGGCCCCCAGATGGGCATCATCTTCGGCACCCGGGAGAGCGTGGCGCGGGTACGCGCGCATCCGCTCTACCGAGCGATTCGCTGTGACAAGCTCACCCTGATCGCCCTCGAGGCGACGCTGCGGCTCTTCCTGGACGAGGCCTCTTTGGCCACGCACCACCCGACCGTGCGGGGCCTCACGTACACCAAAGAGGATCTCCTGCCCCACGCCGAGCGCCTCGCCGAGCGCCTGGGCGCGCTGGAGCCGGTACGGCAGGGCGCGGTCAGCCTCCGGGTCGGTGACGTGAACGACGCCGTCGGCGCCGGCTCGCTACCGACGGTGATGTTGCCGGGGATCGCCGTGTGGGTCAGCCCGCGCGACATGGAAGCCGGAGACCTGGCGCAGCGGCTCAGGGAGGTGGCGACGCCCGTCTTCACGACGGTGCGGGACCAGGCCGTGCAGTTGCACGTGCGCACCCTCCAGCCGGGCGACGAGGCGGACATCGAAGCGGCCGTCCTGGCCGCGTTGACAGGTTCGAAGGAGACAGAGCAGTGAGCGACAAGCGGGAACAGGTGCGCCTGACCAAGTTCGCCGGCGCGGCCGGCTGAGCGGCCAAGCTCGAGAAGGCCCGACTCGAGGCCTTGCTGGCGCCCGTGCGGCTGCCGTTCGACGAACGAGTCCTGGTCTCCACCGCTACCGCGGACGACGCGGGCGTGGTGAAGATTCGCCCTGACCTGGCGCTCGTCCAGACCGTCGACTTCTTCCCCCCGTCGTGGACGACCCGACCTGGTACGGCCGGATCAGCGCGGCAAACAGCATCTCGGACATCTATGCAATGGGGGGGGAGCCCGTCTGCGCGGTGTGCGTGTTCGCCCTTCCCAAGGACGTCCCCGAGGACGCACCGGCCGCCATCCTGAACGGGGCGGTCGAGACGTGCACGGAGGCCGGTGTGGCGCTCGTGGGCGGTCATACGGTCAAGGACCAGGAAGTGAAGTTCGGGTTGGCCGTAACGGGCACCGTGCACCCCGACCGCGTCGTGTCCAACGCCGGTGCGAAACCCGGGGATGTCATCGTCCTCACCAAGCCCGTGGGGAGCGGCTTTCTCACGACGGCCATGCGCGCCGAGATGCTCGACGACGACACCGCCCTGGCGGCTCAGGAGGTCATGGCCCAACTCAACCGTGGCGCCGGGGAAGCGATGGTCGACGTGGGTGTCCACGCCGCGACCGACGTGACCGGATTCGGCTTGCTCGGTCATCTCGCCGAGATGGCCGAGGGTTCGGACACCACGATTCGCCTGGACGTCCGGCGGGTGCCGTGGATGAAAGGCCTGGACCGTTACCTCGACAAGCGATTCATGTGCGGCGGTCTGCACCGCAATCGCGAGTACGCCGACGACGAGGGGCGGGTCCGCTGGTCCGGAGGTGACGAAGCTCAGCACTGGGCGGTGACGGATCCCCAGACGAGTGGGGGGCTCCTGATCGCCGTCGCCCCGGAGCGCCTCGACGCTTTGCTCGCGGCCATGGAGGAGCGTGGGGTCGGCACGCGCGCCGTCATCGGCGAGGTCCTTGCTCACGACGGCCCACGGGTCGAGGTCGTCTGATCGCCACGCGCGAGTAGACTCCACCGGACGGCTGTTCCGCCCGGCGGCGGTCGCCGCCTCCAGGAGTCAGCTGCGTGGACGGACAGGGCGCCCCCACACCGGGTGTGGCCGAGGCCACCGTGTCCCGGACCCTCGCCGAGCTCGAGGGACTGGAGGCGCGTGTCCGGGCCGCCCGAAGCGACGTGCGGGCCGACCCGCTCGCCAGCGCGAGTCGCCTCGCCGGGCTGGAGGGCGAGCTGCTTCGGGTCGGGCGTGACCTCGAGCGGATCGACGCCGACCTGGCCGACGATCGCGGGCATCCCGTTCTGGCCGACGTGGCCCGGTGGCGGACCCGGCTGAGGCAGCAGGCCCTCGACGGTCCGGTCGCCCGGGCCAACGTGCTCGTGGACGAACTCGTGGACGACGCGGCCGTGCGTTGGCGGGCGCGCGCCGAGGAGGCGCTGCGCTCGCCGGATCCTCGGTTGCTCTTCGATCTCCTGGCCGAAGCGACCGAGTTCGACCAGGAGGCCGTCAGCCGCCGGGCCGCGGACGAAGCGCCGCCGCTCGCTGGAGAGCGGCCCGAGCTGAGGGCCGCCTTCCTGGACGCGATCGAGGCGCGTCCCCCATCCGAGGCGCGCCGTGATCGCTGGGCGACGGCCTTGCTCGATCGCGCCGACGTAGTGCTCACCGCGATCGACGAGATGGCTCCGGCCAAAGCGGCGTCGCAGCTCGAGCTCGTTCGGGACGACTTCGACTGGCACCTGCGGCACGTCGAGACGTCGCGGAGCGTCCGCCGATCCAGGTTGACGCGTAAGCGATCGCGCCTTCGGGCCGAGGAGCAGGAACGCGACCTGCAAGCCAAGCTCGAGACCCGCTTCGGCCGGCGCGCCGTCGGCCGGTGGGAGCGCATGATCGTCGGGCTGATCGTGCTCGTTCTGGTCTTGCTCGCCGCGGAGACGTTTCTCGACCTACCGCCCGACGTCGTCAACTGGATGCGGATCATCGATACGGCCGCGTGTCTGGTCTTCCTCTGGGACTTCTTCTATCGCCTGCGCCTCGTTCGGCGGAAGTGGCTCTGGTTCAGACGGCACGTCTTCGTCGATCTGATTCCCTCTCTGCCCGTGGGCATCCTGACACTCAGTCCGCAGGGGGCCGACCCCATTCGCCTCGGGCGTGCGTTGCGCTTCCTGCGCTTGATGCGTGTGGCGCGCTACCTGCGGGTCTTGATGCCTGTCATCCGGACCTTCCGGGCGTTCGGCTTCCTCACGCGCGGCATCGACCGGATGGTGCGCCGCTACGGCCATCTCCTCAACCGCGACATCATCCTGTATCCCACGCGGGCCGAGAAAGAGCGGGCCCGCGTTCAGGAGGAGACCCTCTCCTGTCGGCTGCGCCGCCTCGAGGCCGAAGTCACGGACCTCTGGGAGGACCTCCTCGTGTCGGCCCCACCGACCGGTCGTGAGGGCGTGGCCGACCGCCGCCTCGAGGGGCTCGCGCACGCGCGCCACAACGGACTCGCCGGACGCCGCGAGGGCCTGGTGGGGCACGCGGCGACCGCGCGGGAGGTCCCGGCCGAGGCGCTGGTGCGGCGGCTCGGGTCGGCGACGGCCGAGGGCATCGAGGCCAACCAGGGTGCCGACTTCGTGTCCCGCATCGCGCGAGCCCTGCGGACGTTCTCCCGCCCGCCGCTCAAGTGGATCCCGTTCATTCGCCGGTACATCCCGCGCCTGGGCGTGGGCATGAGCGACGGTGAAGTCGCGGCGGCGGGAGCTCGTCACCTCTCGGATCGCCTCCGTGGGTACCTCGAGCGCTGGTTCTTCTTCGCCGATCTGTATGGGACGGTGACGCCCGCCGAGTTCGTCGATCGGGTCGGCGGCACGCTCGTCAAGGGAGCGTTCCGTCCGGCCTACCGTCTGACCCTGTTCGGAATCGGGCTCCTCGTCGTCGAGCTGCTCTTCTCCTTCACGCAGTCCGACTTCCTGCAGTGGCTCTCGACGAAGCTCAACCAGTTCCTCGGCACGCCGATCCTGATCCTCGGGGGGATCGCCCTGGCCGTGCTCACCCTGGGGTGGTGGCTTCAGCGCGTGGCCGGGGAGGCGACGGCGTTCTACGAGCAGACGGTCGCCGCCCAGTTCCTCCCCCTCATGGAGTCGATCAAGGGCCGATTCCTGGGCCGGGACGCCCGGATCCTCACGCAGCGCGTGTTCACGCCCGAGCACCGCCTGCGCGCTCCCCTCGCCACGCTCGATGCGCACGCCCTCGAAGAGCGGTTTGCCGACGGCGTGCGGGCGTGGCTTCTCGAGGCGCAGACGCAAGGCGAGATCCAGGGCGCCTTCGACGCGATGGAGCGCACGCTCCTGCTCTACCGTGACGGCATGGACGGCGCCATCCTGGCCGAGTCCGACACGCGAACGACCAACCAGCTGCTGGGCAACCCCGCGCTCCGTCACCTGCGCCGTACCGCGGGATGCGTGAGCGCGCGGGAGCGCAAGGAACTCAAGGCGCTCGATCTCTCGCAGCAGCGGCGCCTCTTCGGCGGCCCGTACATGTGGTTCAGCCTGATCATGCAGGCCGTGGCCCACACCACGGCCCGCCTGATCATCGAGTACAACCGCCACGCGATACCGCTGGACGAGCTCCCGTCCGCGGCGCCGGCGGCTCGGCGACGCTATCAGCATTGGCTGGAGCAGACCACGGAAGACGAGCGCGAGCAGAAGACGGCCTCCGCCATGGAGGCCGCGACCGACTACTTCACGATGGCGTTCACCGCGCTTCACTTCCTCGATGACGACGAGCGCCGCGATCGGGAGGTCGAGCTGCGCTTCGGGACGCCCGTCGCGGAGAAACTCCGCCGTGATCGTCGGCGCCTCTTCCGGCGCGTGTTCGGCACGTACCCGCTGCACACCCGGCCGCACGGGCAGCGCGTCGTGAACCTCTACCGAATCTACGAGGAGTACTTCGCCGGTGGCCGTGCCCTCCTCCTACCGTTGAGGGGGATCTGGGCGGGACTTCGCTGGATCGGACGGATCATCGGCTGGGTCGCCGGTGCGGTGCAGGAGATCAAGGACCCCCGGCGCGACACCGATCCGCAGCGCGCGGCGGAGGCGGACTTCGAGACCGCCGTCCGCAAGATCGACCGCATGCGCGGGCCCGTCCTACGCGCATCCCTCTGGCTTCGAGCCCGCATGGACTGCGAGTACCTCGGCCTACGGCTCCCCGGCGCCGGCGATGCGGGGAGGGCCGAGGCTTCGGTCCAGCGGGATCTGCACTTCCTCCAGGCGTCGCCCCATCTTCGACGGCGCGTCGAGGACGAGCACGATCTGGCGCAGGCGGACATGCGTCGGCTGGGTGAGTTGATCGATGGCGGCCTGCTCGATCGGGCCGCGGATCTCCTCGATCTGCTCGACCCCCCTGGTCACCCCGGAGTCCATCCGGGCGCTGGCCTTCGTCTATCGCGCCGACATTCACGGCATCCGCAGTCGGCTGTCGACGTGCGACATCCTCGACGAAGTCTGCTCGGAAGCGCCCAATCGCCCGGTGCTACCCGCCACGTGGCTGCCCCCCGTGCGCTTGTGGCTTGGGTTTCGTCGATGGTGGGGCGTCCATGGCAAGGGCGGGCGCGCCGAGCGCCGCGCCGCGTGGCGGGCCGTGCTCCACGACGTCGGTGGGGCGCGTCGGGCGCTGGACGTCTGGCGCCGGGGGGACCCGGCCGAGGCGCGGGCCGAAGGCGAGCGGCGCCTCGCGGAGCTTCTCCGCCATCCCGGGCGACTGAGCGGTCAACTGGTCACGCTGCGTGCGGTACAGACCCTGGCCATGATCGACCTGCTGAACTACCGCAACCACGTCTGGCGACTGGGGCGCTACGCCGAGGACGGCGACGACCCCACCGGCCTGCTGACGCTGGAGACGCCGTAGCCTGTCTTCCGTGCCGCCGCCCGGCGCGCGACACCCATCCAGGAGCGCGCAACACAACCCCGGCTACGGGAACTGCCACTCCCTCTTGAGGAGTCCGTAGATGACCATGCTCTCGTAGCGCCCGTCCTTCAGGAAGTGCTCCCGCAGCTCACCTTCCCATCGCATGCCGCACTTCTGCATCACGCGGCCCGACGCGGGATTGCGCTTGGCGTGCCTGGCCTGGACCCGATGAAGGGTCAGCGTATCGAAGGCGTACGTGAGCACGCGTCGCGCGGCCTCGGTTGCGTAGCCTTGGTTCCAGTAGGGCTTGCCGATCCAGTACCCGAGCTCTCCGTTGGGCGACCGTGCGTCCAGCACGAGACCCGTGGCGCCGAGCAGGGCGCCGTCCTCGCCCCGGGTGACCGCGAACGTCACCTCCCTGCCCTCCTGGAATGCCTCCGGGAGGTGAGCGATCCAGGCTTCCGCCATCCCGTCTTCGTAGGGGTGCGGGATGCTCGCGGTCGTGTCGTAGATGGCGTGGTCGCCGGCCAAGCGCTGAACATCTCCCGCATCCTTCGCCTCGAACGGGCGCAGGACGAGGCGCTCGGAGGTCAGGACAGGTTGCGGTCCCCTCAAGCCCGCCATGCCGGTCTCCAGGCCCGAGGGTCGCGCTTGCGCATGGAGGAATCCTACCCACGACCGCTGGACGGGCCCAGAGCCCCGGGCGGTCGGGGTTCCCCTCGTCGCTTGCGTTTCCTCCCGCCATGATGGGCGGCCGTTGGGTCCTGGTCACCTTGGAGGTCGGCCCGTGTCGCTGCTCGACTCGCTCGTCGCCTGGTCGATACCGCTCACGCCCCGCTTCGTCGTGGGCAAGGTCGCGCGCCGCTACATCGCCGGCGAGACACTCGACGAAGCGGTCGAGACCATCCAAGCGCTGAATGAGGCCGGCGCCCGCGCCACGGTCGACGTGCTCGGTGAGTTCATTCATCGCTTCGAGGAAGCCGAGGCGACGAGCCGGCAGTACGAGGCCATCCAGGGCGCCATCGCCGAGCATGGCCTGGACAGCAACGTATCGGTCAAGTTGACCGCCCTCGGACTGCTCATCGACGAAACCCGATGCACGGAACTCGTTCGCCAAATCGCCCAGCGAGCGGCCGACCGCAACAGCTTCGTGCGCATCGACATGGAGGACTCGCCGGTCACGCAGCGCACGCTCGATCTCGTCCGCCGACTGCACGGCGAAGGTTTGCCCGTCGGCGCCGTCCTGCAGGCGTATCTGCACCGCACCGTCGACGACGCCGCCGCCCTCGGCGAAGAGGGGATCTCGGTGCGCCTCTGCAAGGGCATCTATCGCGAGTCGGAGACGATCGCCTACCAGGGTCGCGAGGAGATTCGGCAGAGCTTCCGCAACGCCCTCGCTGCCCTCCTTCGGGGCAAGGGCGGGATCGGGATCGCCACGCACGACGAGGTGCTGGTCGGCGACGCGCGCAAGCAGCTGCGAGCCATGCGGCCGGCGCCGGAGCGCTACGAATTCCAGATGCTCCTGGGCGTTCGGGCGTGGATGCGCGACGAGCTGCTGGCGGCCGGCGAGCAGGTCCGCATCTACGTGCCCTTCGGCACGGCGTGGTACGGCTACGCCACGAGGCGCCTACGCGAGAATCCGCAGATCGCCGGCCACGTCTTCAAGGCACTCCTGCGCCTCGACCGTGGCAAGAAGAACGGCCTCATGTCCTCGTGACGTCGTCCGGCGCGAGCGCATCCCGAAGCGCTCCCTCCAGGCCTGCCTGCCGGAACGCGTAGCCCGTCGTCGTCAGGCGCGTCGGGAGCACACGCTGGCTCGCGAGGAGCATCTCGTCGGCCATTTCGCCCAAAGCCAGGCGGGCGGCGAACGCGGGGACGGGAAACAGGGTCGGGCGGCCCAGCACGCGGCCGAGCGTGCGTGTGAACTCCGCGTTCGTCACCGGTTCCGGCGCCGTCACGTTCACGGGACCCTCGAGATCCTGCTGCTGCATGGCGTGGAGGATCGCGCCGACCACATCGTCGAGCGCGACCCAACTCCAATATTGCCGGCCCGAACCGAAGCGACCGCCGAGGCCGAGCTTGAAGGGCGGGACCATCTTCGCCAAGGCCCCGCCCTCGGCGCTCAGGACGATCCCGAAACGGGCGAACACCGTGCGGATGCCCGCGGCTACAGCCGGCGCCGCCGCCCCCTCCCACAGTCGAGCCGTGTCCGCCAGGAAGCCGGCCCCCGGCGGGTCCTCCTCGGTGAGGGGGTGATCTCCGCGGTCTCCGTAGATCCCGATGGCCGAGGCGCTCACGAGCACCGACGGAGGCGATTGCAGTTGAGCGAGGGCTTCGGTGATGGTTCGCGTGCCGAGTACGCGGCTGTCGCGGATGCGGGCCTTTCGCGCCTCGGTCCAGCGTCCGCCGGCCACGCTCTCGCCCGCCAGATGGACGAAGGCATCGAGGCCCTCGAGGCCGCTCTGGTCGACGGAGCCGCCCGTCGGATCCCACGCCACCTCGGTGTCCGCGTCGGTTGCGTCGCGACGGACCAGGCGAAGGACGGTGTGCCCCTCCGAGGCAAGTCGTTCACCGAGCGCGCGGCCGACCAGGCCGCTGGCTCCCGTGATGGCAATGCGCATCGTCGTCTCCCGCCTCCGTGCTTCGCGGTTCCGGGCTTCGGGCCTCACATGACGAGGGAGCGTCCCCCGTCCACCGCCAGCACGACGCCCGTCACGTAGGACGCCGTGATCAGGAAGAGCGCCGCGTCGGCGATGTCGGACGGGGCTCCCCAGCGGGCGAGTAGCGTGTTCGCCACCGCCTTCTCGCCTTGCTCGGGAGATTCCCCGGCCGGCGGCAGCATCGGGCCGGGCGCGATGGCATTCACGCGCACCTCGGGCGCCAAGGCGCGCGCGAACCCGCCGGTCAGGTTCACGACCGCTCCCTTGCTCGCGCTGTAGGGGATGAAGCCGGGCCACGGCCGGTACCCGGCGACGTCGGCGATGTTGACGATCACCCCCCGTCCCCGCTCCTTCATGCGCCGCCCCGCGACCATGGAGAGCGCGTAGACGGATCGCGCGTTCGAGGCCATGTGGCGGTCGAAGTCGTCGATGTTCATCGTTGCCAGCGGCGTTCGCTCGAACATCGCCGCGTTGTTGATCAGGACGTCGAGCGGACCCAGGTCCGCTTCGACCGTCTCGATCAATGTGGCACACGCCTCTGCGTCGGCGAGATCGGCGCCAAACGCCGCCGCGCGGACACCTCTCTCTTCGAGATCCGCGACGGTGCGCCGCGCTCCGTCCTTGTCGCTGCGGTAGTGGACCGCCACGTCGGCACCGGCGTCGCCGAGACGCAGCGCCGTCGCGCGGCCGAGGCGTCGCGAGCCACCCGTGACCAGCACGCACTGCCCCGTGAGGAGGGTCGAATTCGTCATGTCGCTCAGCGTACCCGCGCGTACGCGGCCGTCGCGTAGCTCACGAAGGAGCCCGGGACGATCTCGTAGGCGTCGTGCGCCAGGACCCGCCCACGCAGGCCGAGACCGTCGAGCGCGGCGAGAAACAGGGTGATGGGCGCCGTGCTGCAGACCTGCGTGGCGTTGCCGCCCTCCTGGATCGTCCGGAAGAAGGCCCCCGCGTCGACGGCCTCCGCATGGGCGAGGAGGCGGCGATCCAAGGCCAGCACGTCGCCGATGGCCTCGCGGGTCAGCGCTGCGTCGCCGTCGTACTGGGGGCCGACGTGCGCGAAGTCCACACCGGCGACGAGCGCGCATCGCTCCCCGCCCTCCCCGAGGATCTCGCGGAGTGCGGCAGCGAAATCGACGAAAGCCGCATCGTCGAGCGGGGAGTCGCCGCCCCGTAGGGCGCTCTCCACCGAGCCCACGAGGATGGGCACGATGCGTAGATCGGGGCGGTCCCGGCAGGCCGCGTGGAGCCAGACCGCCGGGAACTCGACCGTGCTCTCGCGCGCGTGTGCGACCTCCGCATCCAGAAGGTGGCCGCCGCCGCGCTGGGCAAGGCGTTCGACCAGCGCCCGGTCCGTGGGCAACCGGCCCCACGGGGTCTCGTAGTCCAGCGTGGTCAGCGCGAAGGGCCGGCTCATCCAGTCGTGGGAGGTTCCGAGTACGAGGAACACCTCCGCCGGGGACGTGGCGAGCGCGCGGGCCGCCGCGCCGTAGGCCACGGCGGCGCCACGCGGATCGACGTGGGGCATGAGTACGGCCGCACACCGTGAGGGGGGCGTCGATGCCGGCTCGACGGCCCCGTCGAGTAGGGCCTGAAACGCGGCGGGATCGCTCGGATAGCAGGTCGTGGCTGCGACGGCCCGTCGAACACCGGGAGCGTGATACGCGTCGCGCTGCTCGACGAGGAGTCGGTCTCGTCGGGCCGTTGCGAGGAGTCCCACGCGGTCGAGCTCGGTCACGATGTCGTCGAACTTCGTCACCGGCACGTCACCACCGGTACGGGTGGCCCAGGTCACGGCGGCGGCTTCGCGTGTGTGCCGGCCGTCGAGCACTTCGACGAGGAACGAGGCGAGAGGAAGCGGGACGGCGAACTGGAATTCCGTCAAATTCTCCAGATCTCGCAGCACTACGAGCTCTTGGCCCTCTGTGTCTCGTACGGCTTGCGTGCCGATCGCGGTCTTCAGCGAGGGGAGGAGTTGGACGCTCACAGGTCTTGAACACCGTTGGGTCGGGAGGCCGAGTCTCGGACACCCACTGATACGATGCGGGGCAGCCTGTGGCGCGGCCCCTGTGGGCAACAAGGCGGCGACACTCGCAAGAATGGCGGTCGGATGCACCCACCGGCCCAATGGATGGAGTTGTCGATGTCTCAACCTCGAGCCGATGTCGCTCTGCTGATCGACTTCACCGATCTCTGCCAGAGTCTCAACCACGACACCCTTGCCGAGAGCCTCGGCGCGACGGCCGCGAGCGGTACGGAGAGTCGCGAGGCGAGTCCGTCGTCGGTCCTCCCGCCTGAGCAGGCGGTGCGAATCGCCGAGGCCCTGCAAGCGTTCACGGGAAAGGTGGGCCGGGTCGCGATCGCCCGCGCCTACGCCGACTGGTCCCGCTGCGCGGTCCTCGCCCGCGAGGTGAACGGTGCCCGGCTCGAGCCCGTGCTCGTTCCGGCCACGGCGGAAGGTGAAGATCGCAGCCACATCCGGCTCGTCACCGATGCGCTCGAGGCGCTCTACAACGGCGACGAACCCGATGCGTTCGTGCTCGTCACGGGCGACCCCACGCTCTTGCCGCTCGTGCAGAAGCTGAAGGCCGACGGTAGCGAGGTCGTCATCATCGCGCCGGACGGCACCATTGCCGAGGAGCTGAAGGACGCGGCCGACCGTTACGTCTCGCTCGAGCAGGTGCTGGGGGGCATCCACGCGGAGCCCGCGCGCCCGCGCGCCTGGCGGGGGCGCAACGGAAACGGCGCCGAGGGTCGCGGGCGGGCCGCCCGGGTCGTGCCCGAGCTCCGGCGGGAGCGTCCGACCCACCCGACGCCCATTCGCAGCGAGGCGGACTTCGAGGCGTACGCCTGGGAGCCCTTCGTGCGCCTCATCGACGAACTCGAGCACAGGCTACCGTTCGTCGGCGTGCGCTACCTCGTGAACAAGGTCCTCGGCATGCACAACTGCGGGGTCGAGGACCCCCGTCTCAAGCGCGATCTCATCAACCGTGCCGTCGACGAAGCACTGATCGAGATGTACCCCGTCGGCAACGTCGGAGAACGCGCGGATCCCGTCACGGCGTGCCGTCTCGACCGCCGCGCCGCCGGCGTGGTCGCGATCCTCGGCGAGACCGATGCGCCCGAAGCCCCGCTCGAGCAGGACGCGGACGCCTCGTCCGAGACCCAGGAGCCGGCGGCCGAGTCTGCCTGAGACCCGCCCTCGGTTACCGCCCGGCCCGGGCTTCGACGCGCATGCTGCCGCCAAGGCCGAAGGGACGGCCTTCGACGACGTCGTAGCGCTGGTACTCGGCCGCCTTCTCGGGACCGAGCGTTTCCTGGATCCGTGTCTGCTTGTCGGCCTCGATGCTCATGATCTCGCCGACGTTCTTCATGAACTTGGGCACGTACTTGGCCATCATCTGCGGGCGAAGCGACTCGTCGTTCGTGGCCAGCTCGATGTCGCGGCGGACCTGCTCGACGTCCCCGTCCTCGCCCGCCATCAGCTGGATCATCCGCTCCTCGCTGTCCTTGTAGATCCGGCGCAGCTCGTCCTCGTCACCTGCGCTGATGCCGATCTCGGCCGCCACCTCGGCCAGCGGGAGCCGCCGGCGGCCCCCGCGGCGCGAGCCCGCCTCGTCCTGCTCCGAGGACGATTCCTTCAGCGCCTCCCACTTCGCGGTCACGACCTCCTCGACGCGGGGCTGGATGCGTTCCAGGAGGGAGTCCTCCAGCGTGGGCACCAGAGCTTCCACCTCCGCCGCGGTCACACCGGTCGCGCGGCCCTGCAGACTCGCGCCGTCTTCCCCGCGCAGGGGGGCCAGCGCCTCCAGGCGCTCGATGCGCGCCACGAGGTCGGACGCCTCCCGCGCCGCGGCCGGCTGAGATGCCGGCGGCCCGGCCTTCTCGCCCTGGGCTTGCGTGACCAGGAAAGCGCCGAGCCCCCCGCCCACGAGCCCCAGCACCAACGAGACAATCGCGTTCCGCACGTCGCTGACCTCCCAACGCAAGGTACGAGGGATCGTACGGGAAGCACGGCGCCCTGTTTGACGCTTGACCAAGCGCGAAGATCGGGCATTTCTGACGCCCTGCGCACCCCCAGGAAGAACCAATGGCGGAAACCATGATCGAGGTCGAGCACCTCACGAAGACGTACGGGGCCAAGCGGGCCCTGGACTCCGTGTCGTTCTCGGTCCCCCGCGGCCAGGTCGTCGGCCTCTTGGGCCCGAACGGCGCCGGGAAGACCACGGCGATGCGGATCATCACCGGCTTCCTCGCGCCGACGCACGGCCGGGCCCGCGTGGCGGACCGCGACGTCGTCGAGGACCCCCTGGCCTGTCGGGCCCGACTCGGCTACCTGCCCGAGGGCAACCCCCTCTATCCCGACCTGCGGGTCGAGGAGGCCCTGCGCTTCGCGGCCTCGCTGCACGGCCTGACCGGGCTGGATCGCCGCGAGGCGGTCGACCGGAGCATGATGGTCGCGGGGCTCACGGCCTTCCGGCGCCGGCTCCTCGGCACGATGTCCAAGGGGGAGAAGCAGCGCGTCGGCCTGGCGCAGGCGCTCATGCACGACCCGGACGTACTGATCCTCGACGAGCCGACCTCGGGGCTCGACCCCAATCAGCAGGAGGGCATGCGCGAGCTCATCCGCGACCTCGGCGCGGAGCACACCGTGGTGCTCTCCACGCACATCCTGCCCGAGGTCGAGGCGGTCTGCGACCGCGCGCTGATCATCAACCGCGGCGAGCTCGTGGCCGACGGACCCGTCGAGGACATCAAGCGCCGTCAGGCCGGCGGCACGCGCGCGAAGCTCGTGGTGCGGGCGGCCGAAACGGCGCTTCGCGATGTCTTGGAGGCCTTGCCCTTCGTCGCGGACGTGACCGTAGAGACCGTGCCGGGCGAGAGCGACGTGCTGGCGGCGCAGGTCCAGCTCCACGACGCCGATCTGCGTCCGCAACTGGAAACGCTGGCCGCCGCGGTCCACGGTGCGGGCCTCGGCCTCTCCGGCCTCGAGGTCGAGACCGCGAGCCTGGAGCAGATCTTCGCCCATCTGACCCTGGGGGAAGACGGCGCAAGCGGCTCGACGACGGAGGAGTCCTGAGATGATGGCCGTCTACCGCAAGGAGATGAGGACCTACCTCGTCAGTCCGATTCCCTACGTGCTGGTCGTTCTCTTCGCCGCCTTCAGCGCCTACCTGTTCTTCGTCGCCGGCCCCTTCTTCGTGCTGCGACGGGCCAGCGTGGAGGGCTTCTTCGGCCTTCTCCCCTGGGTCATGGCGGTTTTCCTGGCCCCCGCCATCACGATGCGGCTCTGGAGCGAAGAGACCCGCGCCGGCACGCTCGAGACCTTGATGACCAGCCCGATGCGCGCTTGGGAGGTGGTGCTGGGGAAGTTCTTCAGCGCGTGGAGCTTGCTGGCTCTGTGTCTCTTCGCCACCCTCCCGATTCCCATCACGGTGTCCCTGCTCGGCGACCTGGACTGGGGGCCGGTGTGGAGTGGCTACGCCGGGGCCATGCTGATGGGCGGGGCGCTCCTCGCGCTCGGGCTCTGGATCTCGTCCTTGACCTCGCACCAGATCGTGGCGTTCATGCTCACGGCCGTGATCGGCTTCGTGCTCGTCATGCTGCAGCAGATGGCCACCCAGGTCGGGGGCGACCTCGGCGCCTTCCTGGAGCGCCTCTCCGTGAAGGCGCGCTTCGATCCATTCGCCCGCGGCGTCGTCGATCTGCGTGACATCCTCTACTTCGCTTCGTTCGCCGTCTTCTTCCTCTACCTGAACGCGCTGACCGTCGACGGTCGGAGGTACCGGTAGTCATGGCTTCCCGCAACGAGAAGATCCTCACCCTCGGCCGACTGAGCGCCCTGTTGCTGCTCCTCGTGCTCGTGCTCACCAACGTGGTCATCGCGCGCAGCTCGACCCGCATCGACCTGACCGAGGAGGGCCTCCACACCCTCTCGGCCGGCTCGAAGCGCGTGCTGACCTCGCTCGAGGATCCCGCGCTCATCAAGGTCTACTGGCACGACGTGCCGGAGAACGCCGAGACGCAGCGACTGGACCTCGCAGCCCTCCTCGAGGAGATGCGCAACGCGTCCGACGGGAAACTCCGCGTGCGCTGGGTGGACCTCGACGACGAGGACGGCCAGCAGGAGGCCCAGGACGACGGCGTCCAGAAGTACACGTTCACCGCCCAGCGCGCCGGCGAGCTCCGTGCCGTCGAGGGCTATGCCGGACTCGTCGTCGAGGTCGGCGACGAGAAGGAGCTGATCCACCAGCTCGTCGGCGTGGGCGAGCAGATGGAGTACGAGCTCGTTACCCGCGTCCACCGCATGACGACGCGCGAGGATACGGTCATCGGGCTCGTGGCGAATCGCCCCGCGTCCAACCCCTTCATGGGGGCGGGCCCGCAGGGTCGCTTCCGCGCTTTGGAGGACGTGCTGGGGCGGGGCACCCAAGCGTCCCTGCGCGCGACCGTCACGCTGGACGAGCCCGTCCCGCCGGACGTGGACCTCCTCGTGGTGGTCGCGCCGGAGGATTGGGACGAGAAGCGTGCCTATCACCTCGACCAGTACCTGCTGCGCGGCGGCCGCGTCTTGCTGATGCTCGACCCCGTCCACGCCGGACCGCTCGAGGCGCCGGCAGACCAGCCCACGAAGTCGGGGCTGGAGGCGTGGCTGGCCCACCTCGGCATCCAGGTCGAGTCCGGCGTCGTGGGCGACTTCGAGAACTTCCTGATGCGCGCCCGGCGGACGCAGCGGGGGCGCGGCGGGGAAGCCGTCAACTACCCCTACTGGCTCCTCCTTCGCCGTCCCTTCATGGAGGAGGAGAACCCGGCCGTCCGCGGCTTCGATCAGGTGCCGCTCTACTGGCCGGCGCCCCTGTCGCTCTCGCCCGAAGCCGTCGAGGACGGCACGCTGGTCGAGTTGGCGTCGAGCAGCGATCGGGGGATGGTGCGGCCCGACCTCTTCGGGCTGGATCGCGCCGACCTGAGGAGCGACGCGCCCACGTCGATCGAGGAACTGGATGTCGTCCCGCTCGTCGCGCTGCGCAAGGGCACGATGACCTCGTTCTGGCAGGGAAAGCCCATCCCCGGCGACGACGTGCCCGAAGACGAAGCCGGCGATCCCGACGCCGAGGTCGCCGAGGCGGAGGAGACCGGGGACGACATCGAGGGACCCGAGCGCCTGGATGAAGGCGAGGGCCTCCTCATCGTGTTCACGGACGCCGAGCTCGTCAGCGACGATCCACTCTGGCACGCGCAGCGCCTCGGCCCCGCATACGCCAACGGCTTCAGCCTCGTCCAGAACATGGTCGAGTGGATGTCCGGCAGCGACGACCTCCTCGAGCTTCGCGCCAAGACCCGCAACGAGCGCCGGATCGAGGCCGTTGAAAGCAAAGAGCAGAAGCTCTACACCTGGCTCAACATCCTCGGCGTTCCCACGCTCTTCCTCCTGATGGGAATCGTCGTCTTCATCGTGCGGAGGGTGCAGCGATGACCGTCGTCCAGCGACTCGTACGCCGGAACTTCCTGCTCGGTGGCCTGGCCGTCGTGCTCCTCCTCGTCCTCGTCTTCCGACCCGCGCCCACGTCGGCGCTCCGGCCGGGCGAGTTGCCCGAGCTCTTCCCCGACCTCACGCTCGACGCCGCGCGCACCATCGTGTTGGAGCGCGTGCCGGACGTCGCCGGACGGAGAGGCGGAGACGCTGCGCCTCGTCCGCGCGGGCGAGGCGTCGTGGCAGATCGAGTCGCGGGGGGGCTATCCCGCGAATGACGAGCGGGTGCGCGCCTTCCTCGAGGCCGTCGAGGGCGCACGCGACAAGAAGGTCGTGACCCAGCGGGCCGAGACCTTCGGCGAGTACGCGGGGCCCGACGGCTGGACCCGCGTGCAGGTCCTCGATGCGGCGGGCAAGTCCCTGGCTCAGTTCGACCTGGGCAAGGCCGCGGCGTGGCCCGACAGCTACGTCAAGCTCCAGGTGGACGGCGTCGAGCGGATCGTCCGTGCCCACAACCTGACCGGGGACAAGATCGGCCTGTCCGTCGATCACTGGGTCGAGGCGAGACTCTGGCCCACCCTCTCGCTCCCCTTCGTCCAGGGGGTCGATGTCATGCAGCGACCGATGAAGAGGACCCTCTCCTTCAAGCGCCGGGCGACGGATGCGAGCGACGGGGCGGACGAGCCCGGCTCCCCGGCGGGCCCGACGGGATCGGAGACGCGCTGGGAGATGGTGGCGCCGAAGACGGCCGAGGCGGAGGCCATCGCGATCGAGGGCCTCGTCCGGGCCTTCACGGGCATGCGCCTCGACGACGTCGATCGGTCCGGCGGACACCCCCGAAGCGGACGCCACGTACGGGCTCGACAAGCCGACCTACCGCGTGGTCGTCTACGCGGACGGCAAGGAGAAGGACGGCGAGTCGAAGTACGTCCTCGAGATCGGCAAGCCTTCGAAGGGCGACCTGGAGAACGCGGACGCGTGGTACGTCCGGCGCGGCGGCGACACCTGGGTTCTGGAGGTCCCGACCTACGCGATCGCCGAGTTCGAGCGCGCCCCCGAGGACTTCCTGCCGCCCGAGGAGGAACCCGCCGACGAGAGCAACGCGACCGGGGATGCCGAAGGCAGCCCCGACGGCGATTAGTTCCGTACCGAGGCAGCCTCGTCAACGAACTTTTCGCCCCCCGAAACGGCGGATCAATCCCTGCCCGCCCCGCCCCGCGCCGCTTCCACGAAGGCGCGCGCACGGCGGAGGTCCACCGCCTCGCCCACCTGACCCTTCCGCTTGATGCTCGTACCGACGATCACACCGTCGGCCACCTGCAAGAGGGCCGCGACCGAGGCCTTCGTCGCGCCGCTACCCACCAGGATCAAGGCATCCGGACAGGCCTCGCGCACCTGCCGAAGCCGGTCGGGGTCCACGGCCGACCCCGTCGCCCCGCCCGTCACGATGAGAGCGTCGGCGCCGCCGCGGCCCAGGAGGTCCCGCGCCTCGTCGGCGATGGGTCGGGGAGCGAGTGGAGCGGCGTGCTTAACCCGAACGTCGCCGAGGATGCGTACGCGGGGGGCGAGCGCCGCACGGTCGCGAAGCACGCGCGCCGCGTCCCCTTCGATCAGCCCTTGATCGGTGACCATGGCGCCCTGAAGGATGTTCACCCGTACGAAGTCCAGGTCCGCGGCCGCGGCGATGGCGATGGCGGCCGCGGCGTCGTTCCTGAGGACGTTCACGCCGACCGCCATCGCGGCGGGCAGCGCGTCCCTTACCGCCGAGGCCGCGGTCGTGAGGGCCGCCACGGTCGACGGAGGCACCGACCCCCGGAAGAACGGTGCATCGCCGTGGTTCTCGACCACGACGCCGTCAAAGCCCGCCTTCGCCAGTACCCGGGCGTCGGCGACCGCTCGCGTGAGCCACGGGCGGTCCCGCCCCCCGACGGCCCCCGGTGCCCCGGGGAGCGGGAGGAGGTGCACCACGCCGAGGAGGAGGGGGCGTCGGTCGAGGGGGGAGCGCTGATGCTTCATGACCAGGGGATCCGCGGGTCCGGTACGTCACGGTGGGGGACGCCGGGCTGGAACGCAACCCTCCCCATGCCCTATCGTGCCCCCTCGGACGCTTTCCCATCACCGATCTTCTTGGAGAGGACCCCACTCATGGCGATCGAGCTGCCGCCCCTTCCGTACGCGAAGGACGCCCTGGCGCCCCACATCAGCGCCGAGACCCTTGACTACCACTACGGCAAGCATCACCAGGCGTACGTGACCAACGTCAACAAGATGATCGATGGGACGCCCCAGGCGAACGAGAGCCTGGAGCAGATCATCCTGGGCGCGGACGGCGGTCTGTTCAACAACGCCGCCCAGGTCTGGAACCACTCGTTCTACTGGAACTGCCTCACGCCGAACGGCGGTGGCGAGCCGACCGGCGCGCTGCTCGAGGCGATCAACCGCGACTTCGGCTCCGTGGATGCCTTCAAGAAGGAGTTCCACGCGGCGGCCATGGGTCAGTTCGGCAGTGGCTGGGCCTGGCTCGTCCAGGACGGCGGCAAGCTCAAGGTCGAGAAGACCGCCAACGCCGGGCTGCCGATGAAGAACGGCCAGAAGGCGCTGCTCACGCTGGACGTGTGGGAGCACGCGTACTACGTGGACTACCGCAACGCGCGAGCGAAGTACGTCGAGACCGTGCTCGAGAACCTCCTGAACTGGAACTTCGCCGCCAAGAACATGGGCTGATTCCTCGGCGACCCTACGGCAAGCGATAGACCGCTCCGCGGCGCTTGCCCTCTCGGACCAGGAGCCCTCGCGCGATCAGGTCCTGCAAGTCACGCAGGCCCGTGCGAGGGCTCGTCTCGGTCATCTCGTAGTACTCGCGATTCGTGCAGCGGCCGTTTCTCGCGAGGAAGTCCAGCAGTGCACGCTGGCGCTCGTTGAGCGAGTCCCGGGGAGCCGCGCGCGGCGTGGCGCTCGGTGTCCCCGGGGCTCCGTCGAGGCGCAGGTCCTCCGCGCCCACCGTCTCCGAGTCGCACATGACCGCGCAGCGCTCGATGGCGTTCTTCAACTCGCGCACGTTGCCCGGCCAGGGGTGGCGGTACAGAAGGTCCATCGCCGCACTCGAGAGCCGCTTCGGTCCCCGTCCGGCACGGCGCACCGCATCGGCGAGGAACTTCTCGACGAACAAGGGGATCTCCTCCCGGCGCTCCCTGAGCGGCGGGAGCTCGAGACGGATCACGTTGAGGCGGTAGTACAGATCCTCGCGGAACGAGCTGTCGGCAACGGCGTTCTCCAGGTGGCGGTTCGTGGCCGCGATGATGCGGACATCCACCTGCACCGGGCGCGTGCCCCCCAGGCGCGTGAACTGCTGCTCCTGGAGCACGCGGAGCAGCTTGACCTGGGCACTCGGCGCCATCTCCGCGATCTCGTCCAGGAAGAGGGTGCCGCCGTCGGCTAGCTCGAACCGGCCCTCGCGACGCCGCTCGGCACCGGTGAACGCGCCGCGCTCGTGGCCGAAGAGCTCGCTCTCGAGCAGGGTCTCGGGAAAGGCCGCGCAGTTCACCTTCACGAACGGGCGCTCGGCGCGGACGCTCCGCCGGTGAATGAGGTTCGCGATCACTTCCTTGCCCGTTCCGGTCTCTCCGGTGATCAACACCGAGGCGTCGGTGCGCGCCGCGCGCCGCGCCGCCTCGACGACGCGGACGATGCGCTCGCTGCGGAAGATCGCCCCTTCCTCGTAGGGCGGGACATCGACGACGCCGCCGTCCAGGCGGGATGCGTCCTCGACGCGGTCCCCTCCCTCCCGTCGAGCCGCGGCCAAGGCGCGGCCCGCGGCATCGACGAGGAACTCCAGGCTCGTCGCATCTTCGGGGCCGCAGGCGCACCCGATCGTCACCGTCGTGCCCACGCTTTCGCCGCCGTCCTCCGGCACCACCTCGACCCGCCCCAGCCGGTCGCGAATGCGCTCGGCGAGCGCCAGTCCTTCCGCGCGAGACGCTCCGACGAGGCGGACGGCGAACTCGTCCTCTCGCAGGCGACCCAGCCGACCGAGGTCGCCTCCGACCTCGCGCAGGGCGAGGGCCAGTGCGCGCAGGAGCTCGCGGGCGAGTTCGACGCCGCGGCGGAGGGTGACGTGTTCGACGTGGTCCAAGCCGATCCGCAGCAGGACCACGTCGTCACCGCCTCCCGCGGCTCGCTCCACGTCGGTGCGTACTGCCGCCTCGAAGGCCGTGGCGCCCGGCAGCCGGGTCACGTCGTCCAGCGCCGCGAGGCGATAGAGGCGGGCGTTGTAGAGGGCCAGGGCGCATACGCCGGCCAAAGGCTCGAGCAGCCGCCGTCCCTCCCCCCGTGGGAGGTCGGCTGGATCGTCGTAGGCGAGAACGGCCAGTCCGGCTCGTTCGCCGCCGACCTGGAGTGGCACGGCGACCCAGGCAGGTCGGTCCTCCACCAGGCGTCGGCCCAGGCCTCCCTCCGCCTCGACGCGCGGATCCTCGCCGTCGGCCGGTAGGTCCACCGGGCCATCGGACTCGAGGCTCGCGCGCAACCATCCGCCCGGCGCGGCCGTGAAGGCGCGGTCGCCGAAGGCGGTGCGCCGGCCCCGTTCCGCCGCGACCGTCAGGGGAAGACCGGGCGAGGTGGCATCGATCAGGAGCGAGGCGTCGGGCGAGAAGCTCTCGCCCAGGTAGTCCAGGACCTGCTCCGCGCGCCGACCGTAGTCCAGCGAGAGCGCCAGGCCGTCTTGCGCCCGGCGCAGGAAGTCCAGGTCCGCGACCCGATGCTTCAGGTCGCGTCGCATCTGGTCGAAGGCCACCGAGAGATCGCCGACCTCGTCCCGACCCGCGGGCGCCACGTGGACGTCGAACTCCCCGC
Source organism: uncultured Planctomycetota bacterium (assembly GCA_963802335.1). Classification (GTDB taxonomy): domain Bacteria; phylum Planctomycetota; class PLA2; order PLA2; family JAEUHO01; genus CAWDIE01. Next base: position 146,522 of record CAWDIE010000001.1, read on the forward strand.
GGCGAACCGCTTCGGTCACGCGGACCAGGCCGCGAATCGGATCGGCCACGCGCCGAGCCGTCAGGCTCGCAACCCCCACGACGAGGAGGAGGCCGAATAGGGAGAGCCAGGCCAGATGCTCGCGTTGGGTCGCCAGCGCTGACTCGATGGCGCTTCGATCGAGGCCGGCCGCGATACGCAGGGGCGTGAGGGTGTCCGACACGGGCATGACGACGGCCATGCGCGACGTTCCATCGGGCAGAGCCACACGCGGCAGGACGACATCGGACTGGCGGGCGAGTGCGGCATCCACGGCGTCCCGGCTCTGGGCCAAGGCGTGCAGGAACGGGCGGCTGTCGGCACCGGTGGCGGCCAGGGGAGTACCCTGCCCGTCCAGCAAGGCGATGTCCGTGTCGTCGTCGGCCAGGGCACCCGCGACCAGGTCTGCCAGCAACACATCGTCGACGCGGACCCCCAGGCTCACGCGGACCCACGCATCACTCCGCCCGCGCCGGGCCGTGCCGACGAGGAGCAACCCGTCCCACGGGGATACGTGGACGCCGCCTTCGCCCCCGAGCTCCGCGAGATAGCGTGGGGCGAGAAGCCTGGCGCCCGCTCGGCCCTCGGGCACCGTGACGGCTGGCCGATCCGCGCTGGCCACGATGGCCAGACTGGCCGCGCCGGGTGGGAAAGCCCCGCGTCGGTAGAGACGCACCAAGCGGGCGACCGCACCGCTCTCCTCCAGGTCGGGCTCCCGCACCAGGTGCCTCGTCAGGTTCGCGGCCGCAGTCTGGGTTCGCCGCTGCGCGTCGCGTAAGGCGACATCGACGGCCTGCAGCGTGGCGCGCGCGCGCGCGGCCTGTTCCGACTCCAAGCGGTCCTTCGTCGTGCGATCCACCAGGAACACGGTCGCCGCCAACGGCAGGAGCGCCGCCACAAGGACACCCGCGGCAAGTCGAAGGCTCAGTCGACGCGAGTGCTCTACGGCATCCGCGGCCAAGAACGCCAGGATCAGCAGCGCGATGGCGAGACAGGCCAGCAGCGCGATGTGCGTTCGGTCACGCTTGTCGCGCGCCCGGGCCGGAAGGGGGGCCGACAGCGTCAGCCGCGTCGGGAGGAGGTCCTCCGCGACCGTGCGGTCGAGGCGGACGGCATCGGCCTCGCCGGGTCCGAGGTGCTCCGCGAAGGCCGGCTCGGGGGCCCGCAGGAAGAGGGTGTCCGTGAGGCCGCCGGGCCCGGGGGCCGAACCGAGCAGCGACGTCGGCGGCGGCGTGCCCGAGCCCACCAGGGTGGCCGCCAGGAGCTGCAGCGGGCCCGCCTGACCGTGGTTCGTGAGTCGGAACGCACGCGGGTGGCGTGCCGGATCCAGCTTCAAGGCCACGGCGTCGTGCGAGCGGACCAGCCCCTGGGAGTCGGCGAACCGGTAGGCGACTCGGCTCGCCATGTCCGAGGGGCGCACGAGGCCCGGCGGCTGCGTCTCCGCCGCGAGGTGCTCGCCGTTCAGCAGGTCCGTGGTCTCCGTCTCTCCCTCGGCGTAGGCCACGGCCACGGTGCCGAGCACGTCGTCCCCCAGGCGCCGCGGGAAAGCGCCGCGCGCACTCAGCACCAGCCACAACCGGTCCGCCTTCGTCAGGGCTGGCATCTCGAACGTGGCGGAGTCCCCGGCATCGAGCGTGACCCCCAGCGGCGGCGCGCCCGGGCCGCCGAGGATGGGAACGCCGTCTTCGGTTTCCTGGGAGAGGAGGAGCGGGGTGGCCTCCCCCCGGTCGTCCACGATGCGCATGCCCAGGAGCCGGGCCTGGCGCGCGCCGGGCGCCGGGGCCCAGCCCAGGCGCCTCAACACCATGCCTTCCCCCAGGTCCAACCGCACGCGGTGGCGACCGACCTCGGCCGCATCGACGACGACCGGGAGGGCCTCGGCGCCCGCCTCCCCGTCCAGCAAGGTCAGCGTGCCGAGCTCCAGCTTCTCCAGGGCGTCGTCGTCGCGCGCGGCGACGGCCCCGAGGTCGACCAGCGCCTCGAGGGTGCGGGCCCGCTCGGGGCGGGGGAGCAGGAAGGTGTGCGCTCGCTCGAGGCGCAGATCGTAGGCCCCCTCCCAGGTCTCGCGGGCGACCTCCCAATCCACCAGCGGGACGTAGGCGACCGCCTCGGGCGCAATGCGGGACGGTATGGACGCTCCCCGCAGCAGATCCGCCAAGGCCTGGCTTCTTTCCTGCGGGTCGGCGGGCAGGGCGCCCAGCTCCGCCGCCTCCCGGGCCACGTCGTCGGCCGTCTGGGACAGGCGCTCGAGGCGCCGCGTGACGTCGTCTCGCGCCGATGCCTCCGTGCGAGCCTGATCCCACGTGAACACCAGCGCCAGCAGGCCGACCAGGCCGAGGGCGGCGAGCTTGGGACCGGGCCCAACCCGGGCCATGGCGCGTGCGCCGGGCCCGGCGAGAAGCAGGACGCCGAGCAGCGCGAGAGCGAAGACCGCCACGCCCCAGCTCCACGTACCGGCACCCTCGGCGACGCTGCCACGCGGCGTCGGCGGCTCCCGGGACGGCAAGCGCAGGGTGCTGAAGTTGGCGGGATTGCGGTAGAGGTCGAAGAGGCCGTTGAACGACATGTAGGTGCCGGGATGCGCCGGCGCGGTGTCGGCATCGTTCAGGGCGAGTGCGAACCCGATCTCGCGGGCCTCGCGGCCCTCGAGGCCGAGTTGGCGCCAGGGGATTCGCGCCTCGATGTCGTATCCCCCCGGGCGTTCCCGATGGGCGAGCGCGATACCTCGCAACCCACCGTCGTCGAAGACCGGGAAGGTCCCGTGAAAGGCCACGCCCCACGCAAGCTCTGGATTGCGGGGCATCAGGAAGATCTGCCAGCAGTGTGGCGAGTAACGCGTGGGCCGCTCGGTACCCGGTCCGTGGTCGAGGTCGAGGAAGAGCTCCAGCCCGTCGCCGTGCCACCACGGGTGCCCTGGGTGGAACGCTTCGTCGTCTTCGATGCGGATCGCGAGAAGCAGGGCATCCGGATCCGTGCCGACCTGGACCTGTGCGCTGAGGTCCTCGGCTCCCTCCCAGGGACCCGGTCGGTCCGCCAGAAGCTGCGTCGAGGAGTCGAGGCGGGCGACATGGCCCTCGCCCCCGGGCCACTCCGACAGATCGCCGTCGATCACGGGGGCCGACGGGAAGAACACCGCGTCCAGGCCGCCCGGCGCAAGGGGGTCTCCAGCCTGCGCGTCCGGTGCGAGCGCGACCAGGAGAAGCACGGCGACGAGGAACGCCCATCGATCCATGCGCCGTCGGGGCGGCCGACCCATGGCGGAATCACGCTCCTCCCGCATGGCCCCTCGCTCCCCAGTGGCTCGGCTTCGGAGGGGCGTATGCCATCCGGTGTCCGTCCTCCTCGGCCGATCAGCCAATTCCGCCATCTCGAACCTGGCCGAAAGCGCAGTGTACGCGCGAAGCCGCGGCGCGGCGACGGCGGGGCCGGGCCGGGGCGCTCGGCCCTGGCGCCCTGGCCGAATTCCCGGCCGGCGCCGCTCGCGGGCTGAACTCGGGGCCGCCGGCGGCCGATCCAAACAAGGACGAGCGGGAGCGCACCCGACGACAGGTCGGTCCCTGGGCTTAGGCTGGGGGTCGTACTCGGGATGCCGGGCTGGTGGTTCCACGACCTGCGGGCGCAGGGCGCGGGGGTCGCGTCCCCGCGGGGCAGGATGAGGGCGCGTGGCCCCTGGAGGGGGCCACGAAGGACGAGGGAGCCAGCATGCGAGCACGGTTCGGGGTTCTGGCTGCTCTTCTCTTCCTCGTCGGTGGTTGCGCTACGGACCGCTCGGCCCTCCACCCCGTCGGCGTTTCCCCGCGGACGGACACCGCCATCGCGGCCCTGGGGCGCCGGACGCCCTCGAGGCAGACCGCCCGTCGATCCCGCGCGACCCCGGCCGCCCGGGCGACCGTGCCTACCGCCATGACCGTGCCCGCCCGCACCATGACCGCCAAGGCCCTGGCCGGGCATATGGGGTTGGCGCTCGCCGACGAACGCGACCACGTCCTCCTCCACGACGCCGGCACGCACGTGCGCATCTGGAAGGACTCCGGCAACGTGAGCGTCGCGGGGCGCAGGGTGACCCTGTCCTCCCGTACCCACCGCAACGGGCGTTCCCTGATCGTGCCTGCCCCGATGGTGCAGCACGTCGCCCGCGAGGTAGGCGCCCAGCGCAAGTTCCTCGTGTACGACGTCCACGCGAGGCCACCGCATCTGGTGCACTCCGAGCCCGGCGCCGTACCGAAGCCGCGGTCGCGCCCCGCGCCGAAGGTGCGTCCGCGTCCGGCGCCCAAGTCCATCTACGAGATGCCGCTCGCGCCCAAGCGCGACGTCGTGCGAATGCCTCCCGCCGCGGGCGGGGATCCCGCCTGGGCCCGTCACCAGCCGTCCACGCGGAAGTGGCGATGGATCGTGCTTCACCACTCCGACGACACGTCGGGCAACTTCCAGAAGTACGAGCGGCTCCACCAGGACGAGAAGGGCTGGGACGAGTGTGGCTACCACTTCGTGATCGGTAACGGCACGCTCTCCGGCGATGGCCAGGTCGAGCACGGGGGACGGTGGTACAAGCAGAAGCACGGAGCGCACTGCAAGACCTGCGACAACCGCTACAACGACTACGGCATCGGCATCTGTCTCGTGGGTGACTTCGAGACCGGGGGCCGACCGACCGCGCGCCAGATGGACGCACTGGTTCGGCTCTGTCGCTGGCTCGTGGCCACCTACCGCATCGACCCGAGCGACATCGTCGGGCACTGCGACGCCAAGCCGACCGCATGTCCCGGCAAGCACTTCCCCTGGGCGGAGCTGAGGTACCGGGTCGCCGCGCGATGACGGGCGTCGCCGCGCGTTTCCCGGCGGCTCCCCCCTGGGCGTCACGAGGGGTCACGTTGTAGAGTCACGCCAATGCGTGGCGTGCTCGCGAGTCTCTTCGTCCTCGGACTTCTCCTGGGACCCCTTCCGGGGCGATGCGGCCGAGCGGAGGAGTTCCCCGCGGCGTCCGCCACGGCCATCCGGGGAGCGGATCTCGAGCGACGCCTGCGCACCCTTGCCTCCGACGCGTTCGCGGGGCGCGAGGCCGGCACCGAGGGGGCGTATCGCGCGTCGGAGTACCTCGCGAGCGAGTTGGCCCGGGCGGGGCTGGAGCCCGCCGGGAAGGACGGTTCCTTCTTCCAGCCATTCGGCCTGGGGCGCCCTGTCCTCGGTGAGCCGAACCTCCTCGAGATCCACACGCCGACCGGTGCACGCACGGTGACCGTCGGCGACGACCTCCAGCCGTTCTCCATGAGTCGGCCCGGCGACGTGCGCGGTGGCGTGACGTTCGCGGGCTACGGCATCACGGCGAGCGAGCGGGCGTGGACGCGTGCCACGGGTGAGGACGTCGTCGGCTGGGACGACTACGAAGCGTGCGATGTGCGGGGGCGCATCGTGATCGTGCTCCGCAAGGACCCCGGCTGGGGGGATGTGCGGCACGCCGGCTTCCGTGCGAAGGTCGAGAACGCGGCCGCACACGGCGCGATCGGCCTCCTGCTCTTGAACGACGTGGGGACGATCGGCACGGGATCCGATCGTCTGCTCGATTGGTCCGCTCCCGCGGGACTCCCAACCGCGGCGGGGCCGCTGCCGTGCGCCTTCGTCTCGCGCGCCGTCGCCGCCTCCATCCTGGGCATGACCATCCAGGATCTGGCGGCGGCCGAGGTCGCGCTGCAGGGCCTGGGGCCGAATCCGCGTGAGGTGGAAGGGGTCGAGGTCCGCCTCGCCACGAGCGTGGCCCGCTCGGACGAGCTCGATGCACGCAACGTCGTGGGCTTCCTGCCGGGGACCGATCCCGAGCTACGCCACGAAGTCGTGTTGATCGGGGCGCACTTCGACCACTTGGGCCGGGGGCGCTTCGGGAGTCTGGGCGGCGCGCGTGCCCACGGGCGGATCCATCCCGGCGCGGACGACAACGGATCGGGAACGGTCGCGCTCCTGGAACTCGCCGAGTACTTCGCGGCGCCGGAGCACCGACCGCGTCGCTCCTTGTTGTTCATCGCCTTCACGGGCGAGGAGAAGGGGCTCCTCGGCTCGGCGCACTACGTACGGGAGCCGCTCCGACCCCTCGCGCAGACCACGGCCGTCATCAACCTGGACATGATCGGGCGCCTGTCGGACGAAAAGCTCCACGTCATCGGCGTGGGAACCGCGGCCGGCCTCGGCGCCGTCGTGCGCGAGGCCAACGAAGAGGTCGGCTTGGAGCTGAGGCTCAACCCCCAGGGCGCGGCCGGTTCGGACAGCCTGCCCTTCTTCCGTCGGCGCATTCCCGTGCTCTTCTTCTTCACCGGCCTTCACCCCGACTACCACCGCCCCTCCGACACCGTCGAGCGAATCGAGTTCGAAGGGCTCGAGCGAGTCACCCGCGTCGTTCGGGGGGTGGTCCAGCGCCTGGCCGACGTCGTCCCGGCGCCCCCGTTCACGGATCCGCCGCCCCGCCGGCGGCCGCCGGTCCTGGGGCTTTCCCTGGACGAGGGCGCGTCATTCGGCGTGCGGGTGGCCACGCTGACGGAGGGGGGGGCGGCACGAGTCGCGGGGCTCCAGGTGGGGGATGTCGTGCTCGCTCTCGCCGGGAAGCCCGTGCGGGACGTGGGCGCGTTGCGTGCCGTGCTCTCGACCCTCCGGGCGGGGCGGGCGGTGGAGATCCTGGTGCTCCGTGACAGCCGGCGCGTTCGCTTGGAGGTTGTCCCCCGAGCGCGCGCACGAGGACGCCGGCCATGAGCGTACGACTACACCTTCGACGGGTCCGCGTCCCGCTTCTGGATGTGGTGCACGTGGCTGCGACGGCGCACGGCTTGGTCGGTCTGCGCCTCGATGACGACGAGGCCACCTTTCGGGACGAGTTGCTGCGGCGCTTTCCCTCCGCCGAGTTCAAGGGCGGCAACGCCGTGACGACGGACACCGTCCACGAGATCAAGGGCTACCTCGCGGGGGGGCGTGATCCCGACGTGGATGTCGTGTTCCCCGAGGATGGCTTTCAGGTGCGCGTCTGGCGTCAGCTGACCCGCATCCCTCGCGGGCAGGTGCGTTCCTACGGACGCGTTGCCCGGGCGGTTCGCCGACCGGGGGCGGCCCGGGCGGTCGGACAGGCCTGCGGGCGAAACCCAGTACCCCTGGTCGTCCCGTGCCACCGGGTGATCGCTGCCGACGGTTCACTCGGTGGCTTCTCGGCCGGCCTGGCCATCAAGAAGAAGCTGCTCGAGCTCGAAGGCGCCTGGCCTCGCTGAGCGGCGTCATCCCTTGACGAGCACCACCTTGCCGAAGTTGCGGCGCTCGTGGAGGTACGTGTGCGCGTCCCCGGCTCCCGCGGCGGTGAGGGGGAAGGTCCGGTCCACCGTCGGGCGAATCGTGCCTTGGGCCAGGCGATCTGCGAGCTGTCGGAGTCCGTCGCGCTGCAGGTCCTTCTGATCGAAGAGGTGCGCCAGGTTGAGTCCGAACACGCCCTTGTTCTCGTTCATCAGCGTTATCGGGTTGACCTTCTGGGACTTGAGCACGCTGAGGGCCGCATGCCAGAGACTCCGCTTGGGTCCGGTCACGAGGCTGGAGAATCCGTAGCAGACGATGCGACCCAGCGGCTCCAGCAGGCGCATGCCTTTCTGGAAGGACTCGGGACCGAGCGGGTCCAGGATGAGGTGGAAGCCGCGGCCGCGCAGCGCGGCGCGCGCCGCCGCCTCGTAGTCGACGGCCTTGTAGTCGAACGCTGTCTCGACGCCCATCGTCTCGAGGCGCCGACACTTCGCGTCACCCCCGGCCGTCGCGTAGAGCTCGATGTCGAGGTCCCGCGCCAGGTCGACGACGGCCAGGCCCACGCCCCCGGCGCCGCCGTGGACGAGCACGCGTTCTCCCGCCTTGGCCGCGCCGGCATGGACGAGCGCCAGGTAGGCGGTGAGATAGTTGACGGGCACCGCCGCGCCCACCGTGAAGTCCACGCCGTCGGGGAGGACGACGGCGGCGTGGGATGGGATCCGCACCTGGTCCGCGTAGCCCCAGAAGCGGGTGACGGCCATCACACGCGTGCCGACCGTGAGCGCCGGCTCGGCCTTCTCGCCGCGCTCGGTCACGACGCCCGCGATCTCGTAGCCCGGGGCGTAGGGCATCTTCGGGGCATCCGGGTAGAGCCCGACCCGCCCCATGAGGTCGGCGAAGTTGACCCCGGCGGCCTCCACGCGAATCCTCACGTCCTGCGGCTTCAGTCGTGCGTCGGGCAGCTCCCGTTCCTCGAAGACGGAGGGGGGACCGTGACGCGGGATGACGATGGCGTGCATCGCGCGATGGTACCGAGCCCGGTAGCGCACGTGGGGGAGCGGCCATCCGGGGAGGTTGCTACCGCGTCGGGCCGCCCTTAGGGTGCGCCCATGGATCGCGTCCTCTACCGCACGCTCCTCATCTTCGCGGCGACGCTCTTCGTCGCCTACGGCCTGCTGCTGGTCCTCAGCCCGTTCCTCGTCTCGATCGGCTGGGCCCTCTGCCTGGCGGCCATCACGACGAAGCCTTACCTGGCGCTGGCCAAGCGGTGGCGCAAGCCGCGCTTGGCCGCCCTGGTCATGGTGACCTCCACCGCGCTGGTCATCCTCGTCCCGCTCGCCCTGGTCCTCTACTTCGCCGGCGAGGAAGTCGTTGCCGTGGGGCAGCAAGGCATCGAGTCCTGGATCGCCGAGGTGAAGAGCGCGCTCCCCAACTTCCACGCCTGGCTGAACCGTCAGGCGCAGGCCTTGGGTCTGAAGAGTGTGGATGAGGCGACGACACGCGTCGCCAAGGCGGCCCCCGCCGTGCTGTGGAAGCCCGTGGCCTCCGGCGCCTGGAGCGTCGTGGGGACGGTGTTCACGACGGCCATGGGCATCGCGATCATGCTGGCGACCCAGTTCTTCGTCTACACGAGTAGTGGTCGGCTCCAGCGCATGGTGCTGGACCTGTCTCCGCTACCTCGCGAGGACACGAACGAGCTGCTCCTGAACCTGCGCGACACGACCGCGTCGGCCGTGTTGGGGGGGGTCATGGTCGCCTTCCTCCAAGGCATGCTGGGGGGGGTGGGCTTCGCCATCGCGGGCATCCAGGCGCCCGTCCTCTGGGGCCTGGTCATGGCGTTCTTCTCCCTGCTGCCGATGGGGGGCGCGGCCATCATCTGGCTGCCGGTGGTCATCTACCTCTTCGCCGTGGGTCAAACGGGCGCGGCCGGCTTCCTGCTGGCCTGGGGCACGCTCGTCGTCGGCGGCATCGACAACCTGATCCGGCCGTGGCTGCTGCGACGGATGGGGTCCACCGTTCACCCCATGCTGCTCTTCTTCGCGATCCTGAGCGGCATCGGTCTCTTCGGGGTCAGCGGCATCGTCTTCGGCCCGCTGCTGATCGCATTCGTCTCGACCTCGATCGAGATCTACCGCCGCACGATGGGCCAGCCGGACGCGTCGGAGAGTGAAGAGACGTCTACCGTCACCCCGTAATCGTCCGTACGGACGATTACCGCTCGACCTTGCCTTCGGCTTCCAGCTGGGCGGCCATCTTGCGCGCCGCTTCGCGCAGCATCGGGATGGGCTGACCGTTCTCGTCCACGATCGCATCGGCGGAGGCGAGCGCGAGCTCGTGGAGCTCGTCCCAGCGGGCCTGGGCGGCCCAGATGCGCGCCAGGTTCATGAACGTGTCCTTGTAGCCGTCGTCGGTGAGCTCGAGGGCGCGCAGGTAGTACTCCTCCGCCTTCTCGAGGTCGCGGTTGGCGTCGTAGAACTGGAACATCAGTCCCGTGTCGTTGAGGAAGCCGGCGTAGACGTAGCGCGTGGCGAAGGGCACGGACGCCTCGCGCCCCGCGACCTCGCGGTCGGCGATGCGGGAAGCGTCCTCGTACACCTCGGCGCACTTGTCCAGCACCGGACGCCACATCGGGTCTCCTTGGTGGGGTCCGTATGCCTCGCGAAGCACGAACGCCACGTTGTTGCGGATGAAGGGGTTCGCGGGCGCCAGAGCGAAGAGATCCTGGTACGCCTCGACGAATCCGAGGGCGCCCTTCGGGCTCTGCGCCGCCGCGGCCTGGAACTGCTTGCGGATCTCCGCGTCCATGGCGCCCGCGGCCACCGTGTCGGCGGGATTGAACTTGAGGGCCTGGCGGAAGTAGGCGATCGCCTGTTCGTCGTCGCCCTTGCCCGCATGGGCCTTGCCGACCCAGGTCGCCGCCGTCCGCGGTTCCTTCGCGCGCTTCTCGTACTCGGCGAAGCTGGCCAGCGCGTCGTCCCACGTCTTGTTCGTCAAGTGGTGATGCCCGAGGAACCAGTGCGCCGACGCGTTGTCCGGATGGTCCTTCGTCAATCTCTCGAGCGTCGGGCCGTACTCCTTCGGGAGGTACGTGTAGAGGGCGGCGATGCCCTTGAGCGGGAGGTCGCTGTGCGGATCCAGGTCCATGGCCTTCTCGTAGGCCGCGACCGCGTTCTCCGTCTCACCGAGGTACTGCGCCGCGTAGGCGAGCTGAAGCCATGCGTCGAAGTGATCCGGCTGACCCTGCGTACTCGTCGCGTAGGCATCCTTGGCCTGCGCGAAGAGGGTCTTCACCTCGTCGGTCAGCTTGTACCCCGCATTGCGATACGCATCCGACGCGCGGAGGTAGAGGATCTGCCCCTTCCAGAAAGCCGCCGGGCCACGGCTCTCGTTCTTGGCCATGTACGCGTCGATCGCCGCGAGGGCATCGTCGAAGAAGGCCGTTTCGTAGTGCGTGCGAGCCAGGCCGGCCACGGCCAGCTCGTCCTTCGAGTCCTCGTCCACCAAGGCCTGGAACGTGGCCTTGGCATCCTCGTAGATGAACTTCATCGCCTGCTGGTCATTCAGCTTGGTCTTCGCGTTGGCGAGGTACAGATCTCCGAGGGCAAGCCGGAGCTCGCGATTCTTCGGATTCTTCGCGAGTGCCTCGTGCAGGCGCTCCTCGGTCGCGACGTAGGCGTCGCTGAGGCCCCCCTCGATCACGCTTCGCGCGAGGGCCTCGGCGGCCTCGACGTTGCCGGCGTTCGCGTCCAGGGCCTTGGAGAACGCCTCGGCGGCCGCCGAGAAGTCCCGGGCCTCGAAGGCCTTCTGGCCGTCTTCGACCGGACCCGCCAGGGCCGTGCTCGGCCCCGCGGCGGCAAGCAGGACGAGAAGGACGAGACCGAGCAAGAGATGGCGGCGCGACATCTGGAGGCTCCCGGGGTAACGCCCCGTCACCGGGGCCGGACGCGGGCAGGGGACTCACCCCCTGCTCAGGGCAGAACAGCATAGCGTCCGCAGGATTCGTGCCGTCCTCCGAACCCGGTCCTCCCCTCGGGTACGGTCCGGGGGGCGGAGGACGGCGCCTCAGTCCTCCGGCTCGAGCTCCTGGAGGAGCCGGGTCCTCAGCGCCGCCTCGTCCCGGGCGGCCAAGGCCCGCTTCTCCTCGTCCGGGACCAGGACCAGGCGGCCGCTCGCGTCGACCGCCTCCTTCAAGATGGCGTAGCGCGCCTCCCTGGCCAGGCGGAAGAGGGCCAGTTCCCGGTCGGTGAGGACCTCGGTGTAGAGGCGGCGGAGGTTCGGCACGTACGTGTCCTTGAACCCGTGATCCGTCATGCGCAGCGCGCGCAGGTACTGCTCCTCGGCCAGCGGGCCGTCCTGGATGTCCGCGAAGTAGTGGAGGATCAGCCCGTAGTCGTTCACGATGCCGGCCAGGTTCCACGCCGCCATCTCCTCCCGGTCGGCGTCCTCGCTCTCGGGCAGCAGGGCGACGGCCTCCGCGTACACGTCGCGGCAGCGCTCGAGGAGCTTCCGGGCTCGCGGCGGTGCGTCCTCCTTCAGCGTCTGCATGCCGTCGGCGTGGACCGTGGTGTGGGGGGTGACGAGCTCCCGCAGGATGAACCCGTAGTTGTTCCGGATGTAGGGGTCGTCCGGGCGTGCCGCCAGCAGTTCCTCGTAGACCGCGATCCCGCGGTCGGCGTCGATGGCGACCAGGCTGCGCGCCAGCTGGTCCATCAGGCCCGCCGCCGCCGTATTCGACGGATCGAGTGCCATGGCCCGCAGGAGGTGCTTGCGGGCCTCGCGCCACTGCTGCAACGCCAGGAAGACCCGACCGCCCTCGATCCACGCGGTCGCGTCCTCGGGGGCGACGGCGATCCGGCGCTGCAGGGTCAGCAGGGCCCGGGTGCCGTCCTTGGCGTCGAGCCAGGCGCGGATGAGCGCGTCGAGGAGGACCGTGTCCTCTCCCTCTGCTTCGAGCATCGTCTCGAAGGTCGCGGCCAGGCGTGCGGGGTCGTTGGCGTAGAGGCTCTGGAGCCCCCGGAGCGGCAGCGGCGACGTGGGGTCCCTTCGCCACGCCGCCTCGTACATCGCCACCGCCTCGCCGATGTACGCGTCGCGATCGCGTTCCCGGGCGACCTGCGAGGCCAGGCGATGGGCGATCCACGCGCTCGTCAGGTGCGCGAGCCGCGCCTCCTCGGGCTCCAGGGCGTCCGGCGAGGCGTTCTGGAGCTGCCCCCGCGCCGCGTGCAGGTCGGGTGTGCGGCCGTCACGCAGCGCACGCTCGTACAGGAGGCGTCCCAGCCAATAGTGCTCCCGCGCGGACTCCATGGGGCCACCCTCCAGCGCTTCGATCGCGCCGGGCAGATCGCCGCCCGCGTGACGCGTGCGCGCGAGAAGCACGCGCCCCTCGGGGGCCCACGCCGGCGTCTCCTTGACCTTCAGCGCGCGGGCTTCCGCGTCCGCGAAGAGCATGGCCAGGGTGGGACCCTGGACGCCACGGCGTAGGCGGCCGTCCGCCAGCGCGAGGTAGGAAAGACCCATGGCGAGGTCGAGTCTGGGATCCGCGCGCTCGCCCGCGGCGATCTCGGAGCGCCCCAAGGTGCGCTCGATCAAGTCCAGGTCATCGAGGCGCATGGCCAGGCGCGCCGCGCTCAAGATGCGGTCGGCGTCGGTGTCTTCTTCGAGCAGGTAGTCCAGCAGCAACCCGCGTGCATCGTCGGTTCGGCCCGCTTGCCACGCCGCCAACGCACGATCGAGCGTGTCGGCCATCGCCGTCCCACCGACGAGGAACACGAGCATCGCGCCGAGGAACCACGCGGTGGAACAGCTCACCGTACGACGCGAAGCGAGTGTCAACCGGGACATCGTCATCTCTCCTTTCCAACACACGTTCGAGGCATTGGATGTTCGTGCACGATCAAACGGAGCATACCGTTCGTCCCCAGCGAGCGGTATGCTCCACCCATTGATGCAGGGGACACCCACACCGTCATCGGAGAGCCCGCGTACGTCGTCTTCCGTGCGCGATGCGCTCACGTCGCTCGTCGCGACGGAGGAACAAGCCCTACTCCTCTACGCCGCCGTGCGTGAGGCGCTGCGGGGGCGTGGTCGGAGCCGCCGCGAAGCACGCCAGGTCGTCCTGGAGCACGGACGCGATACGCCAGCCCGCTTGATCCCGCTCGTCCTCGCCGTGCGTGACGAGTTGGCCCGGGAGGATCCGCCGCCTCGAGGGCTGAGGGGGCGCGTCGATGGCCTCCTGCGGGGCATGGCCGAGCTCACGGCTTCGGGCCGCGGCCCCACGCGCGACCACGAGAACGTGGGCCCGCGCCGCCCCCCGCCGGGAACGCCTCGCCAGCGGGGTTTCCGTGCCGGGCGCTTCATGCGAGGGCTCTTGAGTCTCGCGCCCGACGGCATCGTGACGGTTCGCACGTCGGGGGCCGTCGGGCTTTGGGGGGGCGCCGCCGCGACCATGACCGGGCGCCGGCTGCAGGAACTCGGGCGTCGTGGGCTGCGTCGTCTCTTTCGCGAGCCGGAGGAGTACGACGCCCTCATCCAAGCGCTCGAGAAGGACGGGGTCGCCGAGCCGCGCGAGGTGGTCCTCTCCGGCGTCGATGACGCCGACCTGCCGGTTCGTCTGTTCGCCTCGCGCCTCGACCTTCCCGCGGACGACCGTCGGGACCGGGATCGCTACCTCTTCTTCCTGCACGACTTGACCGAAGTCCATCGCATCCGCAGCCGGCTCATCGAGACCGAGAAGCTCTCCGCGATGGCGAAGATCGCCGGCAGCGTCGCGCACGAGTTCCGCAACCCCTTGAACTCCCTGTTCCTCTCGACCGACCTGCTCGAAGACGAGCTGGCCGGCAACGACCTCGAGGAGGCCATCGCGCCCACGCTCACGGCCATCCGCGAGGAGATCGAGCGCCTCAATCAGATCATCACGCACTACCTCTCGCTCTCGAAGGTGGCTTCGAACGAGCCCGAGGTGGTCGATCTCGCCAAGGTCGTCGAGGAGTTCGCCGAGGACTGGCGCCGTCGCGCCGAGGAACACGATCTGGAGATTCGCGTCCGCGTGCAGGATGGGGATCTCGACGCGAAGGCGGACCCCGACCAGTTCCGGCGCGTCCTCGTGAACCTCGTCGAGAACGCGTTCGATGCCCTGACCGAGGCTGCGGAGGAGGGGCAGGCCGTCGCCAAGGGTGGGGCCGTGACGCTCGAGGTCCGCCCCATGCGGCGTACGGTGAAGGTCACCGTCCGCGACAACGGTCCCGGCATCCCCGAGAGCGATCGGGACCTGGTGTTCGAGCCCTTCTTCACATCCAAGACGCGCGGGTCCGGTCTCGGGCTCTACCTCGTTCGCGAGATCCTCCTCGCTCACGGCGGCGCGATCTCGTTGGCCAGCACCGGGGGCAGGGGCACATCCGTCGCGATGCACTGGCCCCGGCCCAACGGGGAGACCTCATGACGAGCACCACCGGCACCACCATCCGGATCCTCGTCGTGGACGACGATCGAAACAGCCGCGAGTCCCTGGGCCGCGCACTCCGGCGGGACGGATACGAGATCCTGGTCGCCGAGAACGGCAAGGTCGCTCTGGAAGTCGCGCGCGAGAACGAGGTCGATCTCGTCCTGACGGACCTGAAGATGCCGGGTCTGGACGGCCTCGACTTCCTCGAGAGCCTGCGCGTCGTGCGCCCGGACGTCCCGGCCATCCTCATTTCGGCATTCGCGAGCGTCGACACCGCGGTCAAGGCGGTGCGGCGCGGCGTGAGTGACGTCCTCGAGAAGCCCATTCGCCTTCGCGACGTGCGCCGTGCCATCAAGCGGGTCGTGGATACGCACCGCATCGCCGGCTACAACCCCCTGCGCGAGCAGGCGAACGGCACGACGGCCGCCATTCCGGTGGGCGGTGGGCGCCTGATCGGGCGAAGCCCCGCGTTCCGCGAAGTGATGGACGTCGTGACCCGCGTTGCGCCCGTGAACAGCACGGCGCTGCTCCTCGGGGAGAGCGGGACGGGCAAGGAGCTGATCGCCGACGCCATCCACATGGCCAGTCGTCGACGCGACGAGCCCCTCGTGAAGGTCGCCTGCGCCGCGCTGGCCGAGGGCGTGCTCGAGGCGGAGCTCTTCGGAAGTGAACGGGGTGCCTACACGGGAGCGCACGCCCAGCGCAAGGGGCGCTTCGAGCTCGCCCACCGCGGCACCCTCTTCTTGGACGAGGTGGGCGAGATCCCCTTGCCGCTTCAGGTCAAGCTCCTGCGTGTCCTTCAGGAGGGGGAGTTCGAGCGGGTGGGAGGAACCGAGACCCTTCGCACGGACGTCCGCGTGATCACGGCGACGAATCGCGACCTCGAGAACGAAGTCCGGGAGGGGCGCTTCCGCGAGGACCTCTACTGGCGGCTGAACGTGATCGCGATCCAAGTACCTCCGCTCCGTCAGCGTCCCGAGGACATCCCGCGGCTCGCCCAGCACTTCCTCGAGAAGACGCTGCGCTCGACGCAGTCCCGACGACACCTGACGTTCGCTCCCGACGTCATGGAGCTCCTCGTGAAGTACCGCTGGCCGGGCAACGTGCGCGAGCTGGAGAACGCCATCGAGCGCGCCGTCGTCCTGACGCGAAGCAATGTCCTCGCGTGTGAAGACCTGCCCGATGCCGTGCGGCGCTGCGAGAGTGACCCCGCCCTCCAGCGCCGTCCGGTGATCCGCTTCGAGGTGGGTCAGAGCCTCGAGACCCTCGAGCGGGAGGCCATTAGTCGCACCCTGGAGGCCGTCGGCGGCAAGCGCGAAGTCGCCGCTTCGATCCTCGGCATCGGTCTCGCGACGCTCTACCGTCGCCTCCGGGAGATGGGGGACGACGTGGAGCCCGACGATGGGGGCGGCGGCGACGCGCAGCCCGATGATACCGACGCGGGGCAGTCCCCGGGCGACACGGCAACGCCGGCTTGACGCGACACGCACGACGCCACCACAACGCGTCGTGTGCGACGCACGCGACGCGTGGCAGAACGCTGCATCGGTGCATCGGCCACGGATACACATGAACTGTAGCGCACGGGGACGACAGTGTTCTTGCGCGTGTCGCGTCCGTGCGTGCATGACAACGCACGCGGCGTTCGCAACGTGCATGCGCGACGTGCGCGACGTGCGCGGCGCACCCACCGTGCGCGATGTACACGACGTGCGCACATCGTGCAAAGTGCGTGGAGAAGCGCGACCACGCATCGCTCAAGTTGAGAGGGTGATCGCGCCGATCAACGCTTCGTTTCTCATTTTGAGAGTCAAGTGCCTTGTAGGAGGGGTGTTCACCCCTCGAAACACGCTCGGCACGGAAGTTGTTGTTGCGACATCGTGCACGAGTCGTGCACGTGCGTGGAGGGCGCAATCACGAGCATGTGAGCGCGCGCTTCAAGCTTCTTTTCACGTGAAGAGTCGGTGGGTGAGGACGTGGACGTCTCGTGCGTCGTGCGTCGCTCTGGGTTCCCGCGGAGCCCACGAGACGAACCCGCCGCTGCGTCTGCGGCAGTGCAGACGCCAGGAGGCAGATCCCTATGGCAGCGAAGCGGAAGAAGGCGACGCGCAAGAAGGCCGCCAAGAAGGCCGTGCGCAAGAAGACCACCAAGAAGGCCGTGCGTAAGACGGCCGCCAAGAAGGCGGCGAAGACGCGCGCCCGCAAGAAGGCCGTGCGCAAGACGGCCGCCAAGAAGGCGGCGAAGACGCGCGCCCGCAAGAAGGCGGTGAAGAAGGCCGTTCGCAAGAAGGCCACGCGCAAGAAGGCGGCGAAGAAGGCCGTTCGCAAGAAGGCCACGCGCAAGAAGGCGGCGAAGAAGGCCGTTCGCAAGAAGGCCACCCGCAAGAAGGCCACGCGCAAGAAGGCGGTGAAGAAGGCCGTTCGCAAGAAGGCCGCCCGCAAGAAGACCACGCGCAAGAAGGCCACGCGCAAGAAGAAGTAGCGTCGCTATGCGCTCCACCCGGGGCGCACAGGAACGATTCGAGGCCGCCGCGCTCTGCGTGGCGGCCTTGTTTCATTGTGCGTAAGGTGCATCGCTGGAAGGACTTAGGTTCGAGGCCGAGGCGTGTCCCCGCGGCGGCGTACCTTCCCGCCCATGTTCAGCCTGCGCACTTGCTCCGTCCGTCGCTACCGCATCGACGGGAGACTCCCCTCCACCTACGACGACGCCTTCTTCGACCGGCTTCGCGATCGCCGCTTCCTCCCGCTGACCGCGAACGAGGAGCGAAGCTACGGCTGGGTCACGGTGGACAATCTTCTCCTCACCCGCTTCGACGTCGACACCGTCGTGCGAGGCGAGTCCGCCCTGATCGGGCTGCGCATCGACCGTCGGCGCGTGAATCCGCGCATCCTCCGGGCCCAGCTCGACCTGGAGCTCGAAGGGCGACGCAAGGCTGCCGCGGATGCCGGCAAGCCGTTTCGGCTCTCGCGCGATGAGCGCCAGCAACTCCGGGCGGATCTCCATGCCCAGCTGCTCCGGGACACCAACCCGTCCGTCGAAACGCACACGCTCATTCTCCAGCCCAAGAAGAAGCTGATGTTTGCCCTCACGCTGTCCAAGCGGGCGAGCGAGGTCCTCGTGGCCCTCTTCCGGGACACCTTTGGAGTGGATGTCAGCCCACTGACACCGTGGCGCCGGGGTGGTGAGATGCTCGCGGGACTCCCGGCGGCCGACGCGCTCCACGGCCTGTCCCGAACCGAGTTCGGAGCCGGTCTCGACGTGGAAATCGGCGCCCCGCGCCAGGACGCCTCGATGGAGATCGCACGATGATCGCGCCCGTGGGAATGATCGACGACCGCGGCGGCCTGGATCACCTCGGCCCCGAGTTCCTCACCTGGCTGTGGTGGCGAGCCGACGAAGACCCCGGCTTCACCCATGCGGATGGGCAGGAGATCTTCCTGCTCGTAGACGAGCACCTGGAGTTCCGCGGTGAACGGGCGGCTTCCCGCCGCACGGTCCTGCGTGCTGGGGCGCCCAGCGCCAGCGTCGAGGCCCGTGCGGCACTACGAAGCGGCAAGATGCTGGTCGCCGCTCGACTGATCCTCGCGCGTGGCGAGCACGAGTCGGCCTTCACGCTCCGATCCGAGGACATGGATGTCTCGGGGCTGAAGCTGCCGCAGCCGTCCGAGCCCAAAGGGATGAGCCCGCAGGAGCGCCTTGCCGAGGGCATCGAGAACCTCGAGCGCTTCTGGGACGACCTGGATCTCTGCTACGCCACGTTCCTCGAGCGCCGGACCGGAGCCGGCTGGGAGGACGATGTGGAGCGGATCCGCGCTTGGAGCGCCCGCCCGAGCCAGGACGAAGGCGGCATCCCCCGCCGCGTCGTGGTCGGCGACGACATCGCGCAGCCCCGGACCGAGTAGCGGCGCCGGCGGCCCGCGCCGGTCGCGACGTGCCTCCTACTCCTCCTTCATCAAAGGATCCGTGCCCGCCTTGCGCCACCGCGCGCGGGTCCAGAGGGCCTGGGCGCGGTCCTGGAACATGCGCAGGGAGGCGGCGCGGGCGGCGCGGGCGAGGAAGAAGGGGACCGCGAACGACGTCCCCACGACCAGGTACTCGGTCACGCGGCTGCCCTCGCCGTCCTTCTCGATCAGGCACGCGCCGCGATAGAGGGTCACGCCCTCGGCATCGCCGGTGGGAAGCGCGAGATAGCGCAGCAGTAGCGAGCCGCCTCCCACGTCGCGCCTCTCGACGCCGATCGTGAACCGGAAGTCGAAGGTGAACGGGCCCGCGCCGCGATCCAGGAACTCGACGCGGAACGCGGTGCGGTCCGCCGCCGACGGTGGCGTGGGCTCCGGAATCGTCCGGAAGGTGCTGGCCGCGAGCGCGAGCCGCTCCGCCTCATCATCGAGTAGCAGATCCGCCATCGCTTCGGGCGTGAGCGGGGACGGCCCGTGTATCCCGAACGCCGCGACCGTGCGCAGGGGGCCGAGCGGGGTCCGTCCGCGGAAGTGGTTGACGACGTCGCGCTCCACGTGGGGGAGGAAGACGAGTCCGGGGTGCTCGCCCTTCCACACGGCGTGCTGCCGCACGAAAAGGAGGGCGCGCGCCATGTCGCCGCCCCTCGCCGGGGCCCCGGCAATCGCTCCCTGGGCCGGGGGACTCGGCGTGGACGTCACGGGGTGGGCCGGGTGGCCGAAGCAACCCGACAGACCGGCGGCCAGCAGCGCCATGATGAGAGAACGCGTACGCTTCACGGGTCAAGGCTACCTGGGGGCACGGCGGCGTTGCCACCCGACCTAGGCACGCGCATGATGCTCGCATGCGTCAGCGTCTGCTCCTCGCCCTCGACCTGATCGATGCGCTCCAGAAGGCGGGTCTGGCCGACGTGGACGCCCTCTTCGATCTCGGAGGCAGCCGCGAGCGCACGAGCGTCGTATCTGTCGTCGAGCGTGCGGTCGACGGCACGAATGGACGCCTCCACCTCAAGCGCTACCTCTACCCGGGCTGGGCGAAGGCCCGCCACCTCATCGGCCGCGGGACGCTCGGCGGCATTCCGCCCGAGCTGAACGAGTTCCTTCAGCTCGAGCGGCTGCGCGCGTTGGGCCTCGGTGCGGTCCGGCCCGTGGCCGCCGCCGCGCGCTGGCACGGGGCGAGGCTCGCCGGTCACCTCCTCTTGACCGAGCACTGGTCCGGCGCCGTCGACCTCGGCGCGCGTCTCGCGGACGCCGAGGATCCGCTCTCGAGGAACACCGGACTTCGTCGTCGCGTCCTCCGGCTCCTGGCTACCGACGTGGCCCGCATGCACGAAGCCGGCTTCGTGCATGCGTGACCTTCACGCGCGAAACATCCTGATCGGGATCGAGCCCGAGCCCTCGGTCGTGTTCCTCGACTGTCGCCGCGGCGGGACCGCGACGCCCTACCGCCGGCCGCTCCACGACCTCGCGTCCCTCGCGTTGGATCTCGAGGGACGGGTGGGAGCGACGGACCGGGTCCGCATGCTCCGCGCCTATCTCCCCCCCGGCGCGGATGCGCGGGCGACGTGCCGCGCGCTGCGACGCGAGCGAGGTCGCCTGGCTCGACGCCTCACTCGCAAGGGTCGACCGCTGCAGCGGTAGCGATCACTCGCCGGTGGGCGGGGCCGATCCCTCCCCGGCGCCCTCGTCCGGCCGCTGGCGCACGCAGGAGCGGGGGACGGTGAGGGCCTCGCCGGGGCGCACGTCGCTTCCCCACGGTCGAAGGACCATCCTGTCTACCTCGGGCACCCCGTCGGCCGTGACCAGCTCGATCGTGTGCGTGCCCCGGGTGAGCCGTACGACCGGCTCCCGGGTGAAGGACGCCTCGTACACGCGCCCTGCCTCGAAGGCTTCCAACGCGTGGACCTGCAGGTGACCCGCCGTGCGCAGTCCGAAGCGCCCCGCCTCGATTGGTTGCGTCAAGGGAGCCTCGAGGCGCGTGGTGCCATCGAGCTGGGCTTCGAACGCTCGATCCCCCCAGCGAAGGCCCAAGCGGTGACGGGTGCTCCGGGCCGGCGCGTCCAAGCGAGTCGAGGCGACCACGCGCATCGCGCCTTCCTCGATCCAGCCCATGGCGAGAACGCGCCCGCCCTCCAGCAAGCCGGCAAATGCCGCGTCGTCGAGCGAGCGAGCGCCGACGAGGAGCAACGCGTCGATGCCACCGGCGCGTGGGTTCGGGAGGAGCACGTCCGCCTCGACCCGGTGGTGCTCGACGTCCGCGGGCACCAGGAAGCCTGAGGTCTCGCCGTCTCCCTTCTCGAGGTAGACCACGCCCTTCGTGATCGACATGGAGCCGGCCAACAGATGAAACCGCTCCCCCGCCGACATCGGCTTCCGTGCGCCGGCGTTGCCGAAGCCTCCGAAGGGGATCCGAAAGGTGCCGGCGTGGCGTCCGTCGATCCGCACGCGTGCCTGCGTGCCCCAGCCGCTCACGCGGAAGGTGAGGCGCCAGCGTGCTTCCTCGTCTGCCACGACGCGCCACGCGAGGGTGCGCGTCCGGGTGCCGACACGAAGGAAGCCTGTCTGGCAAGCCTGCCCCTCGCCCTCGACGCCCTCCGTCACGGTGGCTTCCGTCGCCGCGAGGACGAGGCCGTCCCTTCCCAGCGGGTGCGCGTCGTCCTTCGGTGCCCTCTCCGGGAGAAGGGTCTCGCCTTCGAGGAACGCGACCATCGTTCGGTAGTCGGGACTCCCGACGCGGATGACGCCGCCGCCCCCGTGGGAGAGGCCGCCCTGCTGCTTCCCGATGGCGCTGCGAAGCCACACGCTGGCGGCCGGGTCGTCCGGGTCCACGAACGACAGGACGGTCCGGTAGTTCGCCCGATGGTCCTCCATGCGAGCCGCCGACCCCGGTACCGAGCGCAGCGCGTGTCCCCGACCGCGCTTGCGGCGATCGGCGTGGCAGCTCGCGCACCGCGCTTCGAGGATCGGCGCAATGCGCGCCACGAAGAACTCGAAGTCGCCTCGAGCGGCCGCGTCTTCCTCTCCGCGGGCACCGCCTGGCGCCGCCAGGGTGACGCCGGTCAGCACGAGAGCGGAGGCGAGGGTGACGAAGGAGCGCGGCATGCCTCCATTGAACCGCGCCGGCCGGCGCCACAGGAGCGGGTTTGACAGCGCCCCGCGGGCTTCCACCATGGGGCGGTGATCGACCTCGAGCACCTCCAGCGCGCAACCGGGTGGCGCATCGTCCATCTTCCCGCCACCCCCTCGACCAACGACGAGGCCGCGAAGCTGCGAGACGGCGGGGCAGGCCCCCGGGTGGCGGTGGTCGCGGACGAGCAGACCCATGGTCGCGGGCGCGGCGGACGATCGTTCGTCTCGCCGCCCGGGGGGCTCTACGTGTCTCTCCTCCTCGGCGCCAAGCCCGAGGACCTGCCGGGGGCGCTCACCGCGGCCGTCGCGCTCGCCGCCGCCGAGGCCGTCGAGGCGACCAGTGGTGTCGCGTGCGGCATCAAGTGGCCCAACGACCTCTGGGTCGAGGGGAAGAAGCTCGGAGGCATCCTGCTCGAGGCGGCCGGGACGGCGCTGCCGGTGATCGCAGGCATCGGGCTGAACGTCCGAGGCGTGCCGCGCGACCTGGCGGCCGATGTTCGAGCCGCGACCACCGACCTCGAGGACGAGGCCGGAACACGCGTGTCTCGAACGGCGCTCCTCGAGGCGCTCCTCGGTCGCGTCGACGCCTGTGTCTCAGACCTCGAGAGACCCGGGCGGCGCGCCGCGCTCGAAGATGCCTGGCGGCGGCGTCTCGTTCTCCTGGGCGAGGAGATCGTCTACGTCCACGAGGAGCGGCCGTGCCGGGGACGCCTGATCGGCGCGGATCTCGGTCACGGGCTCCTCATCGACGACGACGTGGACGGTCGGGTCCGTCGTCGGAGCGCCCACGTTCGGGATGTGCGCCCCGCTCCCTGAGGGGCCTGCCTCGCGTGGGACCGGCCGCGCCGCCCCGCAAGCACCGTGCTAACTTCGCCGACGCGCGGCTCCGTCGCGCCCACCGACCATGAGTGATCCCCAAGGCACAGCCCCCCGAAGCTCCCGAACCGCCGCGGTGGTCATGCTCGTGGTGTTCCTGCAGGTGCTGCTCGTCTCCGTCCTCGGGTTGACGAACATCTCGCGCGACCGGCAGGAGGCGCGACGGACGTCCGAGGAACGGGCCACGGCCGAGGCGCGCACCCTGCTCAAGGAACTGATCTGGGGGGGCGAGGGCACCAAGGGCGCCGTCGACGAGGTCGCCGACGCGCTGGTCGACGTGCAGCATCACGTCCAGAGCTACGAGGACTTGACCCGGCTGCGCCAGCGCAGCCACGCGGGGCACATCGACCTGATCGGCACGATCTATCACGTGGATCCCGAGACGGGAGAGATCTTCTGGCTCGACGGGGAGCACTTCCTCTTCGTGCCCGCCATGGCGCGCCAAGCCCTCGAGCGGCTGGGGACGGATGCGGAGTGGGGGAGGCGGTACACGCAGCTCCGCAAGGACGCAGCGGACGACAGCGCCTTGGTGCCCGAAGGGCGCCTCCTGGCTCTGACCCGCGTGGTCGAGGACTTCCCCTACAAGCAGGGGGCCGGCGGGTATCCCGAGACCGTCGGCGAGGCGTATCGACTCGTCCGGATGGCGCGCGACCTCGCGTTTCGAAACCAGGGTCCCGAGTCCTACGAGGCGTTGGAGCGAGCGCTCCTCGCGGCGCTTCAAGTCGTCGCCCTCAACAAGGACCGCTTGGAGGACCTGCCCCCGGCCGATGTGCCGCAGCTCGACCGCATCCTCGAGGAGGTCTGGGCCACCCTCCTGGGACTGCCACCAGCACAGCGGGGCATCCGCAACCACGTCGAGGCCTACTGGAATGCGCGCGAGGCGCTGAGCACGGGGCGCATGCGCGAGGTGATCGGCGTGGCGCTCGAGGACCTCGGCAGCACGCCTTCGGTCGTGCGCGTGCGGAGGCACCTCGTGGGGCTCGTACCGAACGTACGAGCGAACATCGACGGCACCATGCGCCACGCCGTGGTCCTGCTCAACGAGGACGCCGCTCAGCACATGCTCCAAGCCAAGGGCGCCGGTCTCGGCCGCCGGGGCCTGGCCCTCCACCTGGTCCCCCGCGACCAGCCGAAGGACCCCCGCATGGTCGCGTCCGAAGACCTGCTGCTCGTCGAGGGCCTGAAGCTCCCCGATCGCGCGGAGCTCGAGCGCATCGAGCCCCTCGAGCTGCCCGTCGAGGGCCCCGGGGAGTTCTTCTGGTGGGGTGTCATCCTCCTCGCCACCGGCGGCCTCGCGGTCGGAGCGTGGGTTCTCACCCGCCTGTACACCCGCGAAGTGCGGCTCGCCCGGCTCAAGGCGGACTTCGTGAGCAACCTCAGCCACGAACTCAAGACGCCCCTCACCAGCATCGCGATGTTCACCGAGATGCTCCAGCACGGCCAACTCACCAGCGAAGAGGATCAGCAGGAGGGGCTGGCCATCCTGGCCCAGGAGTCCGAGCGCCTCCAGGGGATCGTGGCGCGCATGCTGGACATCGCGCGTCGCGAGGCCCGCGGGACCCACTACGAGCTGGCCCCGGGCGATCTCAACGAGATCGTGGCCCGCGCCGCCGAGCGATTCCGCCGGATCGTCACCGAGCCGGGGCTTCATCTGGACGTGAGCCTGTCTCCCCAGCCCCTCACCGTGATGATGGACGCGGCCGCGATGGACGATGTCGTCACCAACCTGATCTCGAACGCCTGGAAGTACAAGCAGGGCGAGTCGGCGCGGATCCAGGTCCGTACGGCGCGCCGCGGGCGGAGAGCCGAGATCGTGGTGAACGACGACGGCGTGGGGATACCGCGGGCCGAGCGCCGCAAGGTGTTCGAGATGTTCTATCGGGCGGATGCGTATCTGACCCAGGTGTCCGGCACGGGGCTGGGGCTGGCCCTGGTTCGGACGATTCTCAAGGCCCACAAGGGCTCCATCCGCGTCGAGAATGGGGAGGATGGGCGCGGGACCCTCTTCCGGATCCGTCTTCCCCGGCGAAAAGGCGCCGCCTCCTCGTCGCCCCCTTCCCCCCATCCCGTAGGATCTTCAGCATCCCCGACGGAGGCATAGGCCACACCATGAGCTCGCGAATCCTGATCGTCGAGGACGACCCGTCCATCCGGCTCGGTCTGAAGCGAAGCCTCGAGTTCGAGGGGTTCACCGTGGACATCGCGCGCGACGGCGAGGAGGCCATCCAGCGGGCCTTCGACAAGAAGCCCGACCTCATCGTGCTCGATCTCATGCTGCCGAAGGTGAACGGCTTCGAGGTCTGCCGCACCGTCCGGAAGTACGACAGCACGATCCCGATCGTGATCCTGTCCGCCAAGGGGGACGAGGGCGACAAGGTCCTCGGCCTCGAGCTCGGCGCTGACGACTACGTCACGAAGCCCTTCTCCATTCGCGAGCTCACCGCTCGCATCAAGGCGGCACTTCGTCGACGCAAGGCGATGGAAGGCGAGGTCGAGAGCTTCGAAGAGGGCAATCTCCGGATCGACTTCGGCGGGCAGACCCTCACCGTGAACGAGGAGCAGCGCGAGCTGTCCACACGCGAGTTCAACCTGCTCCGGCACCTCATCCAGAATCGCGGGCGTGTGCTCTCACGCGACCAGATCCTGAACAAGGTCTGGGGATACGACTACGACGGGACGCCGCGCACGATCGACAACTTCATCAACAAGCTGCGGCAGAAGATCGAAGAGGACGCGACCGACCCGCGCTGGATCCTGACGGTGCGCGGGAGCGGATACAAGTTCAAGCCCCAACCCGACTAAGGGTTCGTCGTCTGGCCCGAGGGTGCCGTCGTCAGCGCTGGCGCACGGGGCCTTGGGGTTGCCTCAGCTCCTCGGCGGCGCGCTTGGGGCTCTCCATCGTCCGCTCGTGCCACTCGTCTTCCATCTCGCTGGGGTCGGGCCAATCCCCGAACGGGGTCTGCGGGCGATACTCCGCTTCCGGCCCTTCCGAGCCATCGCCGCCGGTCCCGCGCCAGCGGTCGTCCTCCGGGCCCGTCTCGAGCGTCTCGTCGGCCAGCGGATCGGCCGACCCGGACGACACGGTGAACGTCGTCTCGCCGCGGGCGATCTCGGCAGTCTGGGCACGGCCCATGCGACGCAGCAGCAGGACGCGCGCCGTAACGAGGTAGCTGTCCCCCTCGCACGCGCAGGGGAAGGCGCGGTAGGGAATCATGAGCGCCGTGTGCATACGAGCCACGTCCTGTGTCTGGCGTACCAGGTGGGTCCACGCCGAGACCTGCCCTCGCTCGTTGGCGAAGGGGTAGAGGACCGACTTGATGGGCTGCCCCTTCTCGTTGTAGAAGTCGACCCGGGCGCCGATGTAGTTGCCCTTCTGCCCGACGAGCAGGAAATCGACGTCGAGCCGCACGCCCATGCAGGAGCATCGCCACGGGAGGTTGTGTGTCTTGCGGATGTCGAGCACGGCGGTCTTCAGCGGCGGGGTCACCACGGCCGGCGTCCCCCGGGGCTCGACGGGAACCGGTTGGACGGGCGCTACGGGCCCGATCGGCGCGATCCTCTCGACCGGGGGGATCGGCGGGATCGTGACGGGTGCGACGGGCGGCTCCTCGACGATCACCTCGGGCACGACCGGCGCCGGGACCACGGGGGCCGGCGTGTCCTCGGCGACCGGCGGCGGCGCCGGTTCGTCGTCCGCCCACGCGGGAAGCCCGCAGGCGACGATCAGGAGAAGGGCGGCAAGGGCGACGTGACGCATGGAATCAGCTCCTTGCTGATATGACGACGATCAAGGCCATGAACACGTGGACAACCACGACACAGCCGATGGCGAACACCTCGAGCAGGGGGCCGATCGCCGCACTTCGAGGGTCGCCGCGAAGACGCTCCTGGGTCCTCTCCAGGACGGGGTACCACCAGAAGAGGAAGAACCAGGACCCGAGGCTGAGCACGGCGACCATCCCGGCTTCGCTGAAACCGAGCTTGCCGCCGAGGACGAGGGCGATCAGGCCTCCGTAGCCCATGAAGGCCGCGATGGCCGACGCCTGGAGGACCCGCGACCGTCTCAGTCGCTGCAAGGCGAAGTCGCCCATGCGCCGGCCACGCCCCGGGATGGGGGCCGGCGGGCCTCCCTGCGTGGCACGGTCGCTGGCCGAGGCGTCCTTCACAGCGCGCGATGCTACCACCGCCTGCCCGTGGAAGGACGCCCCGCAGGTCCTCATCACGCCTACTCGAAGGCCTGGACGGCCTCCGTCAGCATCGGCAGTACCTCGTTGACGTCACCGATGATGCCGTAGTCCGCCACCTTGAAGATGGGGGCCTCGCCGTCCTTGTTCACGGCGACGATCACCTTGGAGCTGCTCATCCCGGCCAGATGCTGGATGGCCCCGCTGATGCCCGCGGCGATGTAGAGCTTCGGCGAGACCGTCTTGCCGGTCTGTCCGACCTGCTCGGCGTGCGGACGCCAGCCCGCGTCCACCACCGCGCGTGAGGCACCCTGCGCCGCACCCAGGGCGGTCGCGAGGTTCTCGATCAGCCCCCAGTTGTCCGGGCCGCCCAGTCCACGTCCGCCGGCAACGACCTTGTCGGCCTCGCTCAGCTCGATGCGCTTCTCGCCCGAGGCCTTGACCTCCTTGAGGCGGATGCGGGGTGCGGGTTGCGTCACCGTGAGCGTCTCGACCGTCGCGTCCCGCGGTGCCTGGGCCGGCGGAATCGAGTTCGGCCTCAGCGAGACGACGGCCGGGCCGTCGAACGCGATCTCGGCGATCGCCTTGCCTGCGAAGCGCGGCTTGGCGGTGAGGATGCCACCGTCCACGACCGACACGGCGGTCACGTCCGAGATGTACCCCCGCCCCAGCTTGGCCGCCACGTAGGCGCCCAGCTCCTTGCCCGCGGTGGATGCCGCCAGGAGCAGAGCCAGCGGATCGACCTGCTCGGCCGCCGCCTGGACGGCGGCGGCGTAGGGCTCGAGGAGGTAGCGGTCGTACGCCTCGCCTTCGGCGTGGAGGATCTTGTCGACCCCGTGCGCCGCCAGCGTCGCCCGCCCCGCATCGTCGAGGCACCCCGCGACGACCGCCACCAACGCGCCGCCCGAGGCATCCGCCAGGGTGCGACCCGCCGTGGCGACCTCGGCCGCCGACTTCTTCAGTCCGCCTTCGCCCAGCGCACACTCGACCACGATCAGGATGTCAGCAGCCATCACAGCACCTTCTTGTCGTTGCGAAGCGCGCTCAGCAGCGTCTTCATGCCGTCGGGTGTGGCGTCGATCATGGTGACGGCCGAGCGTGCCTCGGGCAGCGCCAGGCTCTTGACGACACAGCGAGACGCGACCTCGGGAAGCTCGACGGTCTCCAGCGGCTTCTTCTTGGCCGCCATGATGCCCTTGAGTCCGGGCAACCGCGGCTCGGCGAGGCTCTTCTGCGCGGTGAGCACGCAGGGCGTGTCCACCTCGAGCACCTCGGTCTCGCCCTCGATCTCCCGGGTGACGGTGACCGTGCCGTCGCCCGCCTCGATGCTCCCGACGAACGCGACGCAGGGCATGTCGAGCAACGCGGCCAACATCGGTCCGACGGCCGCGTTGTCGGCGTCCGTAGCCTGGCGCCCACACAGGAGGAGGTCGCACGGCTGGTCCGCGATGGCGCCCTGGAGCGCCTTGGCCGTTGCCATGGCCCCGAGGTCGGCGTCGGACTTGACGTGGATGGCGCGATCCGCGCCCATGGCCAAGGCGGTCCTCAACTCCTTCGTGGCTTCCGCCGGCCCGACCGTCACCACGGTCACGCTTCCGGCGCCCGCCGCGTCGCGCAGCTGGAGGCCTTTCTCCACGGCGATCTCGTCGTAGGGCGCCATGATGAACGTGACGCCCGATGCGTCGAGGCTGTGGCCATCGGGGGCCACCTTGACCCGCGTCTCCGTATCCGGGACGCGCTTGATGCAGACGATGATGTCCACGGTCCGCTCCCTCCGTCGGGATCGGCGAGGAGTCGAGACACCCCCCGGCCGCCCCAGACTAGGGAGTGTACGGGCTCCGGCCCGGGGGGCTCAGGCCTGCCCAGGGGCCTTTGCCCGCCCTCGGCGGGCCACGGCGCCACCCCGGGCGGACCTCAAGTTCTGCCCCTCCGCACGCCGAAAGGCCCCTGCAGGCGGTGGGAACGAGGGAGCCCTTCCTCGTACAGGGACCCCCCGGGGCTCTTGCCCCAGGGCCCGAGCGGCCAGGACACCCTTCATGATGCCGAATGCCCACACCCGCATGCCCCAGGTCGCCCTTCGCTGGGAGGACCAGGTCCACTCCGCCGTCGCCGTGGCGATCCGCGGGCAGGAAGCGTGCCTCGTGCTGGACCAGATTCCGCCCTTCGAGGCCCGGGTGCACCTGATCCTCGACTGGCCCGGTGGTGGCAGCACGGAACTGGACGGGCGCCTGCGCGACGTGGCCATGGACGGGCGGACGGCCTCCGTCGACATCGACGGCGTGCGCGGCGACTGGGCTCCCTTCGCCGCGTACCTGGGCGAGCAGGAGTAACGCCGACGAG
Organism: uncultured Planctomycetota bacterium; assembly: GCA_963802335.1. Classification (GTDB taxonomy): domain Bacteria; phylum Planctomycetota; class PLA2; order PLA2; family JAEUHO01; genus CAWDIE01. Next base: position 175,727 of record CAWDIE010000001.1, read on the forward strand.
GCGCCGACCCAGCGGTAGGATCCTCCTCCTCAGGGGAGAGGAGCCCGCCATGAAGCGCCACGACGGCCGCGCGCCGGAAGACATCCGCGGTATCGAGATCGAGCGTCGGTTCACCACCGCCGCCCCCGGCTCGGTGCTCTACCGCTGCGGCAACACGATCGTGTACGTCACGGCCACCATCGACGAGCGGGTGCCGCCCTGGATGTCCGGTCGCGGCAGCGGCTGGGTCACCGCGGAGTACGCGATGCTCCCGGGCTCGACCGGGCAGCGCAAGTCCCGCCCGTCCTCCACGGGGCGCGTCGACGGTCGTACCCACGAGATCCAGCGCCTCGTCGGCCGCGCTCTACGCAGCGTCGTGGACATGGGCGCGCTCGGCGAGCGCACCATCTGGCTCGACTGCGACGTCCTCCAGGCGGATGGTGGCACACGGACGGCCTCCATCAACGCCGCCTACGTGGCGCTCTGCGACGCGCTCAGGACGTACGAGTTCAAGAAGCCGCTCAAGAAGTGGCCCGTCGAAGAGGCCGTCGGTGCCATCTCCGTCGGCGTGGTCGGGGACACCCCCGTGGTCGACCTCGACTACAAGGAAGACCACAAGGCCGCCGTCGACATGAATGTCGTCATGACCGCTTCCGGGCGTTTCCTCGAGGTGCAGGGGACCGGCGAGGCCCGGCCGTTCACCGAGGACGAGCTCCACCGGATGATCGCGCTGGCTCGCGGGGGCATCGAGCAGGTCCTCGAGACGGTGCGAGCGACCCTGGCCCAGCCGGTGGCGAAGTAGATTGGCTCGTCCGGTCCTCGTCCTGGCCACGACCAACGCCCACAAGGTGCGCGAGATCGGGCAGATCCTGGATGCCGTCGGTATCGACGTGCGGGTGCCGCCTGAGCTCCCGCACGTCGAGGAAACGGGAGACACGTTCGCCGAGAATGCCCGCCTGAAGGCGGCGTCGGCGGCGGCCCACACGGGGCTGCCCGCTCTCGCGGACGACTCCGGCTTGGTCGTGCCCTGCCTCGGCGGCGACCCCGGGGTGCACTCGGCGCGCTACAGCGGGGAGGGGGCGACCGCCGCCACCAACAATGCGCTGCTCGTCGAGCGGCTGGAAGCGGTCGGCGCCTCCGACCCCGAGGCCGCCTTCGTCTGCCACGCCGTCGTCGTCGCGCCGGGCGGGCACGTCGTCGCCGAGGCCGAAGGCCGCGTCGAGGGGACGATTCGCTGGCCGGCCTGCGGTGAGGAGGGCTTCGGCTACGACCCCCTGTTTCACCACCCGCCCAGCGGGCGCCGGATGAGCGAGCTCAGCGCCGACGAGAAGAACGCGGTCAGCCACCGGGGCCGGGCACTGCGCGCCTTGGCCGCTCGCCTAGCGGAACTCGGCTCCCTGTAGGGGCGGGCCTTAGCCAAGCCCCTACAATCCCGCGATGGCTCGCGTCGCCCTCAGCAACATCCGCAACTTCGCCATCGTGGCCCACATCGACCACGGCAAGTCGACCTTGGCGGACCGCATCCTCGAGCTCACCGGTCTCCTCGGGCGCGGCGTCGCCGTTCCGCAGGTCCTCGACGATCTGGATCTGGAGCGCGAGCGGGGCATCACCATCAAGGCCCGCGCCGTGCGGCTCAAGTACCGCAAGAACGACCAGGACTACATCCTCAACCTCATCGATACGCCCGGCCACGTGGACTTCACCTACGAGGTGAGCCGCTCGCTCGCCGCGTGCGAGGGGGCGATCCTCCTCGTGGACGCCACCCAGGGCGTCGAGGCGCAGACCGTGGCCAACGCCTACCTCGCCGTGGAGGCGGGGCTCGAGATCCTGCCGGTGATCAACAAGGTCGATGTCGGCGGGGCCCGACCCGAGGCCACGATCGAGGAGATGCACGCCGTTCTGGGCATCACGCCCGACGAGGTGCTCCCGTGCTCGGCCAAGACCGGCGAGGGCGTGCGAGAAGTCCTCGACCGGCTCATCGACGTCGTTCCCCCGCCCGTCGGCGACCCCGACGGCAACCTGCGCGCCCTCCTCTTCGACGCGTCCTACGACACCTATCGGGGGGTCGTGATCTACGTACGACTCATCGACGGCGTCATGAAGAAGGGCATGCGCATCCGCACGGTTGGTGCGGAGCGCGAGTACGAAGTCACCGAGATCGGCGTCCTCGAGCCGGATCGGGTACCGGTGGAGGCGCTCAGCGCCGGTGAGTCCGGGTACATCGTCGCCAACATCAAGTCCCTCGACGACGTCCGGATCGGCGACACGATCACGTCGGTGCCCGTGCCGAAGGACCTCGAGGTCCTCCCCGGGTACCGGGAACCGCAGCCGATGGTCTACTGCGGCCTCTACCCGACGTATCCCAAGGACTTCGAGGCGCTACGCCGCGCGCTGCAGACCCTCCGCCTGAACGACGCGTCGTTCTCGTTCGTGCCGGAGACGTCCGAGGCCCTGGGCTTCGGCTTCCGGTGCGGCTTTCTCGGCCTCCTGCACATGGAGATCGTGCAGGAGCGTCTGGAGCGAGACAGCGACGTCGACCTCGTCCAGACGGCGCCGAACGTCACCTACGAGGTGTTGAAGAGCGACGGGACGCTCGTGCGCATCGAGAAGCCATCCGATGTGCCGGACGCGAACTTCATCGACGAGTTCCGTGAGCCCATCGCCCGCTGCTCCATGATCATCCCGACCGAGAACATCGGACCGATGATGAAGATCTGCACGGAGCGGCGCGGCGTCTACGTCGAGACGCAGTACCTGTCGCCCACGCGCGTCATGCTGGTCTTCGATCTGCCGCTCCAGGAGATCGTCTTCGACTTCTACGACCGACTGAAGTCCGTCACCCGTGGATATGGCACCCTCGACTACGAGGTGACCGGGTACCAGCCCTCGGACCTCGCGCGTCTTCGGATCCTCGTGAACGCCGTCGAGGTCGATGCGCTCTCCCTCATCTGCCACCGCTCCATCGCCGAGCAGCGGGGGCGGCGTGTGCTGAAGCGCTTGCGCAAGACGATCTCCCGCCACCTCTTCGCCGTGCCGCTCCAGGCGGCGATCGGCGGCAAGATCGTTGCCCGCGAGACCATCTCCGCCCTGCGTAAGGACGTAACCGCCAAGTGCTACGGCGGCGACATCACCCGCAAGCGCAAGCTGCTGGAGAAACAGAAGAAGGGCAAGAAGCGCATGAAGCAGGTGGGGAGTGTCGAGATTCCCCAGGATGCCTTCCTGTCGGTCCTCGGCTCGGACGACGACGAGAAGCGGTGAGCGACGAGAGCCCCCCGGTGGTGACCGAGGCGGTGGTACGCCCGCCCGCGCCGCAGTCGGCCCCTCCGGCCTCGCCTCCGCCGGCTTGGCACGAGCGCTACAAGACGCTGGAAGTGATCAAGGACAACATCGAGGCGTTCACCATCGCGCTGATCATGGCGCTCGTGATCAAGCACTTCTGCGTCGAGGCCTTCAAGATCCCCACGGACTCGATGTTCCCGACGCTCTACGGGGAGGCCCACACTGGCGTCGGTGACCGGATCCTCGTCGACAAGTGGGCGTACCTGACGTCCGATCCTCAGCGATGGGACGTCGTGGTCTTCCGCTTTCCGCTCAACAAGAGCAAGCACTTCATCAAGCGGGTCGGCGGCGTGGGGGGCGAGTGGTTTCGTATCGAGCGCGGGGACATCTGGACCCGGCGTTCGAAGGAAGCTCCCTGGCGCATCGCGACGAAGAACCGCCGTCCGCGCGACGAGCTGTACCTGCCGGTGTTTCCGCCCATGTCCGACGAAGACGACGACGATATGGTCGACCGGATGGACGACACGTGGTCGTCGGAGGGCGACCTGACGGCGCCGACCCTCGCCTCGCTTCGCCTGTCCGGCGGCGAGGGAAGCGCGCGCTACCTGCCGCGGATCACGGATGCGTCGCTCGCCGATTCGTTCGCGTCGTCGTGGGGCGGGCAACTCGTGCAGGACATCCGCGTCCGCTTCCGGCTGGAGGTGAGTCCTTCGGCGTGGGCCCGGGTCTCGTGGTCCACGGCCGAGGGGCACGAAACCACGCTCGAGTTGGCCGGCGCCGACGCGGGACGCGACTCCTCCGTCCGGCTGAAGCGCCCGGGGCTCTCCCTCCGCGAGGATCTCGATGTTGCGATGCCTCGCGATGGCGTATTGGACGTCGAGCTCGAGTGTGTGGACGGTCGGGTGCACGTGCACGTGGGCGGGAAGGAGGTGGTCGTCCTCGACGAGCAACGTGCCATCGACATGCTCCCGGCCTTCGATGACTTCACCCAGCGCCTCGAGTTCGGTGCCGGTGGGGGTGAGGTGTCATTTCAGGAGATTGCCGTCGATCGTGACGTCTACTACGGCGACCGCGGCATGGAGGCGCTCGTGGACGGGGAGGACGGCCTCTGGATCCCCGAGGACCACTACTTCGCCCTCGGTGACAACACGGACTCCTCGCACGACAGTCGCAAGTGGAATCTCGAGGTCATCCCCCTCAAGGACGGCACCTCGATTCGCTACTACTACGACCGGAACGCGCCCCCGCAGTACGACACCGACAGCACGACGGTCACCGACGCCGAGGGAATCGAGCGTACGTGGCGGCACGCGGACAAGGATCCCGCTGCGCCCCGGCAGAGCTACGACGAGCGGCAGCCCTTCGTGCACCGCGACCTGATCGTCGGGCGCGCGTTCTACATCTTCTGGCCGCTCTTCCCCGACCCGCCGGGGCGAACGGGCATGATCCACTAGGGGACGCCCCGGGAACCACGGGTGGTCACGAGGGGCGTACCGGATGCGGGATGTTCGCGTATCCTCCCTCCCATGGCGCTCCTCGAAGCCCGACAGCTCGTCAAGTCGTTCCGGCAGCGGAAGGTCGTGGACCACGTTTCGTTCCGGGTCGAGCCGAGCCAGATCGTGGGCCTTCTCGGTCCGAACGGCGCCGGAAAGACCACGTCGTTCCGCATGGTCCTCGGCCTGGTCAGGCCCGACGGCGGGCAGGTCTTCCTCCGGGACGAAGACATGTCGCGGCTACCCATCTACCAGCGGGCGCGACGAGGGATCGCCTACCTGCCCCAGGAGCCCAGTGTGTTTCGCCGCATGTCCGTGGAGGACAACCTCCTGGCCGTGCTCGAGACCCTGCCGTTCAAGCGGGCGGAGCGCAAGGCGCGCATGGAAGCCCTGCTCGTGGATCTGGACCTCACGCGCGTCCGCAAGAGCCGTGCGGAGGTCCTCTCCGGCGGCGAGCGAAGGCGCCTCGAGATTGCCCGAGCGTTGACCCACGACCCGCACCTGCTGCTACTCGATGAGCCTTTCGCCGGCGTCGACCCGATCACCGTGCAGGAGATCCAGGGCATCCTTCGGCGGCTGCGCGAGGACAAGAACCTCGCGATCCTCATCACGGATCACAACGTCCGCGAGGCGCTTGCGATGACCGACCGTTCCTACATCCTCGCGTACGGGAAGATCCTCGCGCAAGGGACGCCGGCCGCGCTGGTCCGCGACGAAGTCGTGCGTCGGACCTACCTCGGAGAGGGTTTCTACATGCAGGAACTCGACGGAACGAAGGCCTGAGGGCTCAGCTTCGCGTCCACCCGCCGGACCAGGCACGCCACGCCGAGGGCTCGGCGGCCCGCGCCTCGGGGGGGCTCCCGCGCATCGTGTCCGACGTCTCGTCCTCGAGCTTCGGGGCGATCGGCAGGACCAGGCGGACCGTGCCCGTCAGACCGTCGTCCGGTTCGCCCCGCACGCGACCGCCCGCGCGCCTGAGGATCTCTCGTGCGAGGTGCAGCTCGAAGCCCGTGCTGCCCACCCGCCAGTCGTCCGAGGGTGCCTCGCCGTCACCAGGTCCGTCGATGCGTCGGAGATCGAGCACGAGTTCGTGGCGTTGCACGCGAGAGGTGATGTGAATCCGACCGCCCGGTCGGCGTGCGCCGCGCAGGAGCGTGACGAGGCCGTGGGTGATCACCTGCAGCAGTCGAGGATGGGTCATCGCCACCCGAGGGGCGTCCGCCAGGCTCGTCTCGACCGTCGTTTCCGCCTTGCGCAGCGGATGCGCAAGGAAGCGCTGCGCGTCGTCGAGCACCGTCCGGACGGAGACCGGTCCGAGCGTCGCATCGTCGCGCCGCGAGAAGGCCACGTACGCGTGCAGTCGCTCGGCCGCCTTCCTGGACTGCGCCAGGCATTTGTCGACGGCCTCCCGGTCTTCCGCGGGGTCGTGGTGCATCGAGGCGAGCTCGCTCGTCGCCATGATGGCGGTCAGAGCATTGCCGAGGTCGTGCGCCAGGCCGCGGGCGTGGAGCCCCGACTCCGCCAGGCGCTCCAGGTGCTCCACCCAGAGCCACAACTCGCGGCGCTCCTGCTCGAGCTGCTTGACGCGGCGCTCGAGAGCGAGCTGGTCGGTCCGGGTGTCGGAGGCGGGCGAGGTCATGCTGTCTCCCGAGACGCGCGGGAGGGTCCCGACGATCGTCGGTTTTCTATCGACCAACGGCGCGGCGAACTGTCGCTCTCGCGCCGCGTGGCATGGGGGGCTCCCTTCCCTGTCATCATGGAAAAGCGTCGCGTCCATCCCGCTCGACACGGTCCGTTCACACCACGCGACATCGACCCAGCCCGGGAGCGCCCATGGCCGCCCAGATTCCCTTCACCAAGATGCACGGTTGCGAAAACGACTACGTCGTCGTGGACGCGTTCCATCACGACGTCACCGATCCGCACGCCTTTGCCCGGGCTACCACCGATCGACGCCGGGGCGTCGGTGCCGACGGGCTCCTTCTCGCGTTGCCGAGCGACACGGCCGACCTCTGCATGAGGATGTTCAACGTCGATGGAAGCGAAGCGGAGATGTGTGGCAACGGACTGCGCTGTCTCGTGAAGTTCGCCTGGGAGCGCAAGCTCGTTCCCTCGCGCACGTCGGGGACGGTCGAGACCGGAGCCGGCCTCCTCGGCTACGAGGTGCGTGACCCCGTGGATGGGAAGGTCGATCGTGTCACGATCGACATGGGGCGTCCACGCCTCGAACGAGCCGACATCCCGATGCGTGGCGCGCCGGGCATGGTGAAGGATGAGCGCCTGGTCGTCGGGGACGACGAGCTGCAGATCACGGCCGTCTCCATGGGGAACCCTCATGCCGTGTCGTGGGTCGACGACGTCGCCACGTGGCCGCTCGAATCCGTGGGGAAGCTCGTCGAGCATCACGACGCCTTTCCCAATCGGACCAACGCCGAGTTCGTCCAGGTGGTCTCGCCACGCGAGGTACACCAGCGGACGTGGGAGCGCGGCTGCGGGGAAACGCTCGCCTGCGGCACGGGTGCCTGCGCGGTCGTGGTGGCGGGCGTCGAGACCGGTCGCCTGGAGCGTGAGGTGCTCGTCCACCTGCGCGGCGGCGATCTCGAGATCCGCTACGCGGACGACGGTCACGTGTGGAAGACCGGCCCCGCGGTGGAGGTCTTCAAGGGCACCTGGCCCGCGGAGTAGCTTCGCGGCGTCGAGCCCGGGTATCCTGCCGGGCTGGTTCCAGGAGAGCGGTCGTGGCGATCTGCGAGGAGTGCGGCAGTCATCAGGTACGGGAGTCCGTCGTCGATGACGTCGACGTGTCCGTCTGCCAGCTGTGCGGACACCTCATGGGTGACCCCGAGGCCGTCGCCGTGCTCGAGGAGCGCGAGGAAGCGCGAGAGCGCGGCTTCCAGCCGGCCGTCTACCCGCTGGTGCGTGCGCTCGAGACCGTGCCGACCTTCAAGGTCAGCGCCGCGTCCGCGGGCCGCCCTGAGCGCGCCGAGTACCCCTTCGTCTTCCTCCGCGTGAAGGAGGGGGGGCTACAGGACATCGAGCGCCTGCTCACCTGCCTCGAGATGGCGAACCGCTCGACGCAGCGGCGCTGGGTCGTCGAGTGCAGCCTGCAGCGAGGCCTCCTCTTCATCCTCCGCCCCCGCTTCTGGAAGGCCATCCTCGACATCACGGCGCAGGACATCCACGAGGCACGGGCCGACCTGCCGCTGCTCGCGAAGACCATCGAACGCGACGTGCGCCTCTCCTGGTGGCGCGGCGCGTAGGGCGCTTCAGGCGCCCCGCATCCTCAAGGACAGGTCCATGCCGGGCGCGCTGTGGGTCAACGCTCCGCTGCTGATCCGCTGCGCCCCCGCGGACGCCAGCGCGGCGATCGTGTCGAGGCGCACCCCGCCCGTGATCTCCAGCGCGGGGCGCGGCGCGTCTCGTCCCCTGAGGCGGTGGACCGCCTCGCGGATCCGCCCCAGGTCGAACCCATCCAGCATCACCACGTCGGCGCCTTCCTCGACTGCCGCATCGAGCTCGTTCAGGTCCTCGACCTCCACGTAGAGCGTCTTGCCCGCAGGGAGGGCGGCGCGACACCGGCGGATGCCCTCACGGATCGAAGCTTCGCCCGTCGCTCCAAAGGCCGCGTAGAGGTGGTTCTCCTTGATCATGGCGGCGTCTTCGAGGTCCATGCGGTGCGGCGTACCGCCGCCACAGGCCACGGCGTACTTCTCGAGATGGCGCATGCCCGGAGTCGTCTTGCGGGTGTCCAGGACGTGAACTCCCGTCCCCATCGTCGCCTCGACGAATCGATGCGTCAGCGTGGCGATGCCGCCCAGGCGGCCGAGGAGGTTCAGGGCCGTGCGCTCCGCACTGAGGATCGCCCGCGCGTTCCCCCGCACCGTCAGCACGGTCGTGCCCTCACCCACCAGGTCGCCGTCGGCGGCGAGGCACTCGACCGCGGCCTCGGGGTCGAGCAGCCGAAACACCTCGGCCGCGAGGGCCACCCCAGCCAGCACACCCGTGCTGCGCGCGAGGACGTCGGCCACGCCTCGCGCCTCGGCCGGCACGATCGCCGTGGCCGTGACGTCGTGGCGAGCGTGGTCCTCTTCGAGCGCGTTCTCGAGGAAGGCCCGGTGGGCGGCGAGGTCGAGCGGGGGAAGGTCGGCATCCGTCATGCCGAGGATGCTACCCGGAGGCGGGCGCCGGCCGTCGCCGGTCAGTCTGGGGGCGTGCCGATGACGGCGCGCACCCATCGTGCCTCACGCAGGCGCGCCACGATACCGGGGCCGATGCCGGGCACGCGCGTCAGCGCATCGAGATGCGGAACCGGGCCGCGGTAGCGCCGATCGGCGACGATGGCCTCCGCGCGCACCGCACCGATGCCAGGGAGGAGGCGAAGGGTCGTGGCGTCGGCTCGCGTCACGTCGACCCACAGCGGCGGGGGCAACGCCAGGGGGGGCGTGGCTTCGCGCAGGACGCCGCTCGTCGCGACGCCGGCGAGGATGACCATCAGGAGAAGGTCCAGGCACGCCGCGCACAGCTGCTTGCGTCGGGTCTGAACGGGGTCCGGGGGAAGTTCCACGTCCTCTCATCGGTCCGCGGGCCCGGGCGGTCACGCCCTTTACGTACAATCCGGTCCACACCCGTGACATCCTCGTCGCCCCCCTCCGCCACGCTCGTCGTTCGCGCCCGGGGTCTAACGCAGAGCTACGGGCGCGGCGCGAAGCGCGTCGATGCGCTTCAGGGCATCGACTTCGTGCTGGCGCCCGGCACCTGCCTCGGCCTGCTCGGCCGAAACGGCAGCGGGAAGAGCACGACGCAGAAGCTCGTACTGGGCCTCCTTCGTCCTCGCGGGGGCTCGCTCGAGGTCTTCGGTGGCGCGCCGGGGCGGCGCGCGGCGCGGGCCCGGACCGGCTACGTGCCCGAAGAGGCGCGGCGCTTCGGAAACCTGTCGGGGCGGGAGACCGTCGCGATGTTCGCGGCGCTCCAAGGGGTTCGCCCCCGACGCGAGCGCCGCCAGCGTGTCGCGGCGGCCCTCGATGACGTCGGCCTGGCGTCTGCGGCACACGACCAGAAAGTCGAGGGCTACTCCCGGGGCATGGCGCGCCGCTTGGCGCTGGCGTCGGCCTGGGTGCACCGTCCGGCGCTCCTCGTGCTCGACGAACCAACGTCCGGGCTCGATCCCCTCGGCAAGGAGGACGTGCTGGAGCTGCTCCAGCGCCATGGCTCGGCCGGGGGGGCCACGCTCATCTCGACCCACGATCGCGTCACGGCGGAGGCGGCCTGCGATCACGTGGTCGTCCTGGAGCGCGGTCGCGTCGCGCGCTCCGGCGAGCCCTCGGTGCTGCTTGCGGGTGACACGTCGCCATCCCTGGCGGCGCTTCTGCGGGGTGGGCCGGATGCGTGAGACGCAGGTCTTGCTCGGGCGCTACCTGCGCGAGTCGATCCGAAGGCCCGCTACGCGGCGCCTTCTCCTCCTGGCCCTCGCCCTCCTGTTCACCCTTCTCTACGGCCTCGGGCATCAGGCGCGGGGGCCCTCGACCGTCGTCGGTGCGTCCCTGATCCTGGTCGGCGTCGTGGCGTTCGTCGCCGCCTCCGCCGCTGGCGTGCTCCTACCGCGCGACCGGACCACCGGCCGCGCGGCATGGCTCGCCACGCTCGCGCCTCCCGGCGTGGCGCATCGCCTCGCGGCCGCGCTGGCCGGGATCACCTCGGCGATCGTCCTCGCTCTCGCCGGGGCGCTGCTCGTCGCGCTGATCGTGCCTCGGATCGTCGATCAGGCGGATGTCCGCATGTCGCAGCGGCTCCCGCTGGAGGGACGCCATCGCCTGGCCCCGGCGGAGCGGGAAGCGGCTCCCTGGCGCCTCCCGCTGCCTGCACATAGCGGCACGGCGATCGCGGAAATCGCGTTCGCGCCCTCCCTACGCCCTCGCCGATGCGCCGCTCGTCACGCCGCGCGTCGCGTGGCGCCTCGGCGAGACTCGGGGCGAGGCGGACCTCGCCTACGGCCGCCCCCTGCGCGTGCCGCTGGCCGGCGTGCCGGCGGGCGCCGCGCTCGAGGTGGAGAACCTCAGTCCGCGCACCTGGCTCTTCGTGCGAGAAGCCAGGATCCTCGGCCGGCAGACCAGCTTCCTCGGGACCCTCCTCGTCGCGGGCTTCCTGCTCGGCCTCGCCGCCGCGGCCCTCGCTCCCGTGGCCGTCCTCCTCTCGCGCTTCACCTCGGGTGCGACCGCGGTGCTCGCCGGATTGGTGCTGGGACTCGCCGGAGTCCTCGCACCCGTCATCGGTTCGACGTCCGTGCCCACGGGCGGCTGGAGCGAGGCGTGGGGGGGGCACATCCTCCGCGGGGCCGGCGCCCTGGCGCCCGACTTCTCGGGGCTGGCGCTGCTCGGAGAGCCGGGCGCAGGACACGCCCTCGGCGCATCGTCCTTGGGGGGGGGATGGGCTCCGCTCGGCTACGCCCTCCTCGGTCTCTTCCTCGTTGCCCTGCCCCTGCCGCGGGCGTGGCGTGGGCCCGAGGCGACATGAGGCAGGCGATCGTCGTCTTCCTCGGCCTCTTGCTTCTCGTCCTCGGCGCGCTTGCGCTGCCGACTGGAGCCGGTGGCCGGGGCAGCCTGCTCTCCGAGCTCGGCCGGTCGCTTGGCGGTGCCGGGGTGCTGGTCGTCGACGGGCTCTTCCTCCGCGCGGATGCCTTGCGCGCCCAGGGGCGACCGGAGGAGGTTCCGGCGCTCTACCGGGCGGCGTTGGAGCTCGATCCCCACAATCCCGTGGCTGCGGACTTCCTCGTGTCCGTCCTCGCCGTGGATCTCGTCAACGATGCGCCGGATACGCCCGAGCGACTCGCCTGGTGGACGGAAGCCTGGGCCCTGCTGCAGCGCGCGCGGTCGAAGCACCCCGACGATCCCTCACTCGCCATGCGCACGGCCGACCTGCTTCTCGATGTACCCCTGCGCCACGCCGATCTGTTGCCGGGGGTGATCGCCGCCGTCGGCGACCCCCGCGTGGGGGGGCTCGATGCCCTGCTGGAGGCTGCGCGGTCCACCCCGACGCTGCCGAGGCGGGGTCGGCAGCACCTGGAGTGGCTTGCCTTCGTGCTGCCCGTCGTGGCGGCGGAGCAGGGCCCGGGCACGCGCCGCGACGAGATCCTGGCGCGCGGCGACGACCTCCTGACCGAGCGCCGTGAGACCTTGGCGCAGGTACGGGCCCTCCGGGAGGGGGCGGCTGGCGAGATCGAAGCCACCTCGATGGCCCGGATTCTGGCGCGGGGGATCGAGGCCGTGCGGGCGCTGGATAGGGCCGAGATCGAGGGGGATGCGGCCGCGGCGGCCGCTGTCCTGGCGGATCTGGCGTCGGATCTGCCCGAGCTCCCCCTGTTGGAGGCCCTGCGGGCGCGGGTGGAACGCTTGCGGTGAGGGGCACGTTTTCCTGCGGGCTTGCTCGGCCGACGACTACCCTTTTCCCCCTTCTGAAACGGCCCGAAGAACGAGAATGATGAACGACGGTGACTCGACCCCTGCCCTGACCAGCGAGGAGCTGACCCAGCGCCTGGCCTCCCTCTGCCTCGAACGCAAGGCCGAGGACGTGGTCGTACTCGACGTGCGCGAGCTCGTCGACTACATGGACTTCCTCGTGCTCGCGACGGGTCGGAGCGAGCGTCAGAACCGCGCCATCGCCGAGCACGTCATTCGGTCGATGAAGAAGGAAGGCTCGATCCCCCTCAGTCGCGCCGGCATCGACGGCGGGGCTTGGATCTGCCTCGACTTCGTGGACGTCGTCCTGCACGTGTTCATGCCCGAGACGCGGGGCCACTACGACCTCGAGCTCCTCTGGGCCGACGCGAAGGGCGTCGAGGTTCCCCAGCCCGCCGCCGGCGCCTAGCCGCCAGCGGCCGGCCGCGGCTGGCCGCGGCCTACAGCTGGTCCAGGGTGTCGAACTCCTGGAAGTCCACCTTGCCGTCGCCGTTGCGATCGGCGCTCGGGATGCGGTCGCCCATCGCGCGGGTCTCGTCCGCGTCGAGCACGCCGTCGCCGTTCGTGTCGATCGCCTCGAACGCCAGCATCCGCTCGCTCGTCTTCGTCAGCGTGATCCGGTTCGGGGTCTGGAAGATCGCCCCCGCGCTCTCCTCGAGGGTGCCGACGCCCTCGTCGACCTCCTGGAACCCCTGATTGCGGCGAGGCTCGTACCGGAACGCGCGGCCGACCTGGTCGATGTGACCGATCTTCTCGCGCCGGTTCAGCGTCGTGACCTCGTAGATCTCGAAGCTGGGCCCGCCACGGAGCTGGCGGTACTGGGTGCGGACGAGGTAGCCGATTCGCCGGCCTGCGCTCTCGCCCTGCTCCTCGACCACGTTCCAGACGGCCGTGCGCTTGTCGGTCATCCAGTCGCCGCGGTCCAGGCGAACGGGCAGACTCGTGCTGCGGCTCCCGATGTTGACGGCGAGCTCGTCCGAGCGGCTCATGGAGCGGTTTCTCGAGCAGCCTGTCACGACGAGCGTGACGCCGACGAGAATCCACAGAACTTGCCTCGTGCCCATGCGTTGCCTCCCGCCCAAGGTGCCTAGCATACGCACTCCGCTACCGCCTCGCCAAGCCTCGCGGCATGCGCCCGGACGCCATCTGTTGACCGAACCTACACCTCACACCCTAGCCTTGGAACGCTGGCTTGGCCCCGAGGGTCCCGTTGCCGCCGCCCTCACTGCGCCGGAGGGTGGTTACGAGCATCGGCCCGAGCAGCTGAGCATGGCGACGGCGGTCGCCGATGCCCTGTCATCGCAGAGTCACCTCGTCGTCGAGGCGGGTACCGGCGTCGGAAAGTCGTTCGCCTACCTCGTCCCTCTTCTCGCCTGGGCCGCGGACACCGGGGCGACCGTTGCGGTCGCGACGAGCACCATCGCGCTGCAGGAACAGCTCGTCCGCAAGGACCTTCCGCTGCTCGCCGAGGCCTTGCCCTTCGAGGTCAGCTTCGCCCTGGTGAAGGGGCGCGCCAACTACCTCTGCCTGCGCCGCCTGGGGATGGCCATCGAGGACGCCGCGTCCTTGTTCGACGACGACGGACCGCGAGCGGAGCTGGAGCAGATTCGGGCGTGGGCGAACGTGACGGAAGAGGGGAGTCGGCAGGACCTGCCGTTTCGACCGTCGGCCGGCGTCTGGGATCTCGCCCGCGCGGAACAGGGCAACTGCAAGGGCCGCAGCTGCGGGCACTACGCGCGCTGCTTCTACCAGCGGTCGCGACGCCAGGCGCACGAGGCCCGCTGCCTCGTGCTCAACCACCACGTCCTCATGAGCGACCTCGCGCTGCGGCGAAGCGGCGCGTCCTTCCTCCCGAAGGTGGACGCCATCGTCATCGACGAGGCGCACGATCTGGAGGACACGGCAGCCGAGCATCTGGGGCAGCGCTTCACCAGCCTCGGTACGTCGACGGTGCTCGGTCGGCTCTGGCACGGTGGCCGCCGTCGCGGTTTGCTCGCGCGCCCGGGGGCCGAGCATCTGCAACGGGAAGTGCTGGACGCGCGCCAGGTAGCCAAGCGTTTCTTCGGCCTGCTGAGCGCCTGGGCCGAGCAACGCGCCTCGTCCGGTGGGCTCGCCCCGATCAGCGATGGCTTCCCGCTCGACGACACGCTCTCGCCGCGTCTACGCGACCTGGCCGAAGGCGTGGGGCGCCTCGCCCGCCATGCGGAGGATCTCGATGCCTCCATGGAACTCGCGGCCCGGTCGAGGCAGCTCGACGCCATGGCCGAGTCGCTGGAGGATCTCGTCCAGCCCCGCGACGGCGAGGTGCGGTGGATCGAGCAGGCCGGCGGCTACCGGGTGGCGGTGGCCAGCGCTCCGGTGAACGTGGGGGAGCTGCTACCGGAGGTGCTGTGGTCGCAGCACGACACCGTCGTCCTGACCTCGGCCACCCTGGCCACGGGGCGTCCGCCGTCCTTCGCCTTCCTGCGCGATCGGCTCGGCCTCGCCGAGGCGGCGGAAGTGAGCGTCGGGAGTCCCTTCGATTACCCCAAGCAGGTCCAGGTCCGGGTCGCTCCGCACCTGCCGGATCCGGTGCGCGAGGGATCGGCCTACGAGCAGGCGCTCGGACCGTCCGTGCTCGAGGCCGTCCGGCTCACCCAGGGCGGCGCCTTCGTGTTGTTCACCGGATACGGTGCGATGCGCCGGGTCGCAGAGGCGACCACGCCGGAGCTCGAGCGCGACGGGCTCGAGGTCCTCGTCCAGGGCCAGGGGCAGGAGCGCCCGGCCTTGCTGGCGCGGTTCCGCGAGGGCGGGGCCGTGTTGTTCGGGGTGGCTTCGTTCTGGCAGGGGGTGGACGTGCCCGGGTCGGCGCTGCGGCACGTGATCATCGCGCGGCTTCCGTTCGACGTGCCCACGCATCCCCTGCAGGTGGCCCGACAGGATCGGCTCAAGAACGAGGGGAAGGATCCCTTCCGCTCGCTCTCGCTCCCGGTCGCGGCGCTGCGTCTGAAGCAGGGCTTCGGCCGCCTGATTCGCCGGCGCGACGACGAGGGCGTCGTGACGATCCTCGATCCCCGGATCGTGACGCGCCAGTACGGGCGCTTTCTGCTGTCCAGCCTGCCCGCGTGCCCCGTGGAGCGGCTGGAGCGTCCCGAGATCGAGCCGCCGCCCGCGCCGCTGCCGGACGACTGCCCCTTCTGATGCGTCCGCGCCCCGGACCGAATTGAGAAGGGGCCCGCCGCGACGAGCGCGGCGGGCCCCTTCAGGCTCCGTCGGGGCAGGAACTACGCGGGGGTGCCGGCGTCGCGGCGCCCCTTGGCCAGCCGCTCTTCGGCGACGTGGTTCGACGCCTCGTTCGTGCTGATGTTCTGTTCCTTGGCGATCTCGAAGACGCGCTTCAGCGCGTGGTAGATGTTCTCCACCTTCTTCTTCGAGCGCGCTTCGTCGTAGGCGCCTTCCACCTCGATCGACACGTTGATGATGCCGCCGGCGTTGATCACGTAGTCGGGCGCGTACAGGATGCCCGCTTCCTTCAGCCGCTGGCCGTGCTCCTCGCGGAGGAGGACGTTGTTCGCCGCGCCCGCGATGATCTTGCAGTGGAACTTGTCGAGGGTCTCGTCGTTCACGACGGCGCCCAGGGCGCTCGGCGCGTAGACGTCGCACTCGACGCTCTGGATGTCGGCGGGATCGACGATCGTCGCGCCGGTCTCGTCGGCGATCTGCTTCGCCTTGTCGTGGGCGATGTCCGAAACCAGCAGCTTGGCGCCGGCCTCGTGCAGGTGACGCGCGAGGAAGAGGCCCACGTGGCCGCAGCCCTGGAGCGCGACCGAGCGGCCCGTGAAGTCGGCGGTGCCGAACACCTCTTCGAGGCAGGCCTTCATGCCGACGAAGCAGCCGAGCGCCGTCCAGGGCGAGGGGTCGCCGCTGGAACCCATGTCGAGGGGAAGCCCCGTCACGTTCTTCGTCTTCTCGCGGACGAAGACCATGTCCTCGACACTCGTGCCGACGTCCTCGGCGGTGATGTAGCGGCCGCCCATCTCAGTCGACGAAGCTGCCCATGGCGCGGAAGAGCGCTTCGGACTTGTCGGTCTTCGGGTTGCCGAGGATGACGCTCTTGCCACCGCCGAGGCCGGTGTCGGCCACCGCGGACTTGTACGTCATGCCGCGCGACAGGCGCAGCACGTCGAAGATGGCGTCGTCCCAGGACGCATAGGGCCACATGCGCAGGCCGCCCAAGGCGGGGCCGAGCGTCGTGTCGTGGATGGCGATGACCGCCCTCAGACCCGATTCCGGGTCCTCACACTTGACGACGTCCTCGTAACCATCCTGGTTGATTCGCTCGAGCTTCATTCGGTCCTCCGAGGCGGGCTGAATCGGTGTTCTAGCCAGAGGCTGTACGGTATCTGAGGCGCCCTATCGCGCGGAGAAAAGGCGCCGCCGGGACCCGCGAGAGGCGCCCAAAACCGTTCGTAGCCTCACGGATTGGAGGGGTCGAAGGGCACGCCGACGCGGGCGCGCGCGTCCACCGCGACGACCCCGTCCGGCCTGGCGATCAGGGGGTTCATCTCGATCTCGAGGATCTCGGGGTGGTTCTCGAGGATCGCGGCGAAGCGCAGCAGCGCCGTCTCGAGGGCCTCGATGTCCACCGCCTTGCTGCCCCGCGCTCCCGTGAGCAGGGGATAGCCCTTCAGGCGCTTCAGCATGCGGCCGGTGAGGCGGCGCGTGAGCGGCAGGATGCCGAAGGCGACGTCCTTCATGATCTCCACGTGGATGCCGCCGAGGCCCACCATGATCACCGGGCCGAACACGGGGTCGGCGCGCGAGCCCACGACCACCTCGACGCCGTGCTCCACCATCGGCTGCACGAGGAGGCGGTGCGGCTTGTCGGGCGCGTGCTTCTCCGCGAGGGTCTGAAGGCGCAGCGCCGCGCCGCGAATGGTGTCTTCGCCGTCGAGACCCAGCGCGACGCCGCCGAGGTCGGACTTGTGGAGGAAGTCCTCGCCATCGAGCTTCAGCGCGACCGGCATGCCCAGTTCCTGGGCCGCCGCGACGGCTTCGTCCGGCGTGTTCACCGCACGCAGGGGCGCCACGGGCAGGCCCGCGGCCTCGAGGATGCCCCACACCTCCATCGCACGGAGCCAGCAGCCGCGTTCCTGGACGGGCCGGGCCGACACGAACGGCGCCCGGTTCTGTCCGGACGGCGCCGTCTCGGCCTCCTCCGGCTCCCGGCAGCGCGCCACGATGGCATCGATCGCCGCGTGGTCGATGTCGTCGAAGACCTCCGGTACCCCCAGGTCGTCTTCCTTCAAGCGACGCACGCGCACCATGTGATCCGCGACGCGGACCGCCTCCTCCGGGTACGTGTAGACGGGGAACCCGGCATCGCCGTGCTCGATCATGGCCTCCACGACCTCCTCGCGGGCCATGAGGCAGCCGAACACGGGCTTCTTCGCGTCGCGGGCGGCATGGAACACGGCCGTCGCGACTTCATTCGGATCCACGTGAACGGGCGGCACGAAGATCGTGATCACCATGTCGACGTTCGGGTCGTTCAGCAGGAGCGGCAGGGCGGCCGCGTACTCCTTGGGACCGGCGCTCGCCACCATGTCCACCGGGTTGGCCACGCTGGCCTCCGGCACCAGGATCTTGCGCAGCTCCTTCTTCGTCTTCTCCGTGAAGCTGGCGAGCTGCAAGCCTCGGTACACGAGGAAGTCGACGGCCAGGACGGCTGGTCCTCCCGCGTTCGTCAGCACGGCGACGCGCTCACCGGGCGGCAGCGGTTGGGTGCTCAGGGCCTGGGCGATGTCGAAGAGATCGCGCACGGTGTCCACGCGCAGGATGCCGGTCTGCTCCAGTAGCGCGTCGACCGCCACGTCGGCGCCGGCGAGAGCGCCGGTGTGGCTGGAAGCCGCCTGCGCCGCCTCCGGTGTACGCCCCGCCTTCACGCAGATGACCGGCTTCGTGCGGCTGAGGCGTCGCACCATGGGGACGAACTTGCGCGGGTTGCCGAACGACTCCAGATACATGAGAACGATCTTCGTGCGCTCGTCGTGCTCCCAGTACGCCATGAGGTCGTTACCGGAGACGTCCGCCTTGTTGCCGATGCTGGCGAACATGCTGAGGCCGAGACCGAGGTCGACCGCGTGGTCGATGATCGACACGCCCATCGCGCCGGACTGGGACAGGAACGCCACGCCTCCGGGGCGGGGGAAGTTGGGCGCGATGGTGGCGTCGAGCTGCACGTCCGGCAGTGCGTTCAGCACGCCCATGCAGTTCGGGCCTACGAGGCGCATGCCCTGGGAGCGGCAGTAGTCGCGGAGAGCGATCTCGCGCTCGAGTCCGACCGGGCCGATCTCCCTGAATCCCGCCGTGATGACGACCAGAGCCTTCACGCCCTTCTCGCCGCACTCCTTCGCCACGTCGAGTACGTACTTGGCCGGCACGCAGACGACGGCCAGCTCGACTTCGTCCGGGATCTCCAGGACGGAAGGGTACGCCTTGACGGCGTGCACCGAGCTCGCCTTGGGGTTCACGGGGAACACCGTCCCGGTGAACTGGGCGTCGAGGATGTTCTTGAGGACCTGATGACCGACGCTACCGACGCGGCGGCTCGCACCGATCACCGCCACGGACTTCGGCTGGAACACGAACTCGATCCCCTGGCGAGCCAGGTCTTCGGGCGGCGTCTGTATGGTCATGGCGGTCTCCCCGGTTCGAGATGAGGATCCTACGACAGGGGCGCCCGGGGGCACCGTGTCGCGTGCGGGCGGGCCCCGTTCACGCTCGCCGCCGTAGGGGCCGCCTATATGGCGGCCCCTGTTCAACGGATCACGATGCCGTGATGAGGGGCGGGCGGAGGCGCGCGGTGTTCCAATGCGCCGGCCAGGGCCTACGGCATTGCTGCTTGGCGGGGCCGCTGAATCGCCGGCCAAGGCATACGGCATTGCCGTTTTTGCGGGGGTCGCCGTGAAGCGCCAGCCAGGGCCTACGGCATTGCCGTTTTTTGCGGGGGGCGCCGTGAATCGCCGGCCAGGGCCTACGGCATTGCCGTTCGCAGGGAAGGGGCCGCCATATAGGCGGCCCCTACGGGGCCTTTTTCTTCTTGGGTGCGGCCTTCTTCTTGGCGGCCGGCTTCTTTTTCTTGGCGGTCGTCTTCTTCTTCTTCTTCTTCGCGGCGGCCTTCTTCTTGCGCTTCGGCTTGCCCCCGCCGGAGGCGATGCGCTCGGCGCGGCGGCGCAGCAGCTCGACCGCTTCGTCCATCGTCAGCTCGCCCGGGTCCCGACCGCGCGGCAGGCTCGCGTTGATCTCGCCGTCGGTCACGTAGGGGCCGTAGCGACCGCTCAGGATCTTCAGATCCTTCTCGGTCTCCGGGTGCTTGCCCAGGTCCTTCAACGCGGCGGGCTTGGCGGCGCGGCCGCGGCGGCGAGGCTCCTTCAGCAGCTCGACCGCACGCTCGAGCGTGATGTCGAGCACGGAGACGTCGTCCGGGATCGAGCGGGACTCCGAGCCCCACTTCACGAAGGGGCCGTAGCGACCGGTGAGCGCCAAGACCTCCTTCTTCTCCTCGTCTTCGGGATGGGGGCCGAGGTTCCGCGGCAGGGAGAGCAGGCGGAGCGCCTCTTCCAGGGTGAGCGTCTCGAGGCTCATGCCCGGCAGGAGACTCTGCATCTTGGGCTTCTCGCCGCCCTCCTCCGCGTCGCCGAGCTGGACGTACGGACCGAAGCGCCCCGACTTCGCGTACACGGGAAGGTCGGTCGCGGGGTCGTTGCCCAGCGGCTTGGGACCCTCCGCGGCCTCGCGCAGGCGCTGCGCCGCGTCCTCGAGCGTCAGCTCATCCGGGACCGTGTCGTCGGGGATCGACGCGTTCGTCTCACCGTCGCTGAGGAACAGCCCGAACTTGCCCGCCCGCACGTGGATCGGCTTCCCCTCGAACTCGCCGAGTAGGTAGCGGCTCGTAAGACGAGGATCCACGTCCGCCGCCTTCGCCACGAGGTCCTCGAGTCCGGCGTGACCGTTCCCGTAATAGAAGTCCCGCAGGTAGACGATGCGGTCGCCCTCGCCGCGGGACACCTCGTCCAAGTCGTCCTCGAGGCGAGCCGTGAACGCGTAGTCGACGAGATCCTCGAAGTGGCCCTTGAGCATCTCCACGACGACGAATCCCGTGAAGGTGGGGATCAGGCTGCCGCCCTTGCGGAACATATAGTTCCGATCGAGGAGGACGCCGATGATGCTGGCCCAGGTGCTGGGCCGCCCGATGCCCTTGCCGTCGAGTTCCTTGACGAGGCTCGCCTCGGTGTAGCGCGCGGGCGGCTTCGTCTCGTGCCCCTCGGGCTTGAGCTCGCGCGTCGCCAGGGCCTGCTCGACCTCGAGCGGCGGGAGGAGACGATCCTGGTCGGCCAGGGCCGCCCCGGGATCGTCCGACCCTTCGACGTAGGCGCGCATGAATCCGGCGAACTCGATCGTCTTGCCGGACGCGCGGAACACGGCATCGTCGGCTCGAACCAGGACCGTGACCCGGCGGCCTCGGGCGTCGGGCATCTGGGAAGCGACCGTGCGCATCCAGATCAGCTCGTAGAGCGCAGCCGCCTCCTTGCCGTGCTTCTTCCGCACTTCGTCGATCGTCTGGAAGCGAGCGCCGGCCGGCCGGATGGCCTCATGGGCCTCCTGGGCGTTCTTGACCTTGCTCTTGTAGGTGCGGGGGCTCGGTGGCAGGAACGCGTCGCCGTAGTTGGCGCGGATGAACGAGCGCGCGCCCTCGACCGCCTCCGTGGAGAGGGCCGTCGAGTCCGTTCGCATGTAGGTGATGACACCGGCCTGGTAGAGCGTCTGGGCCACGCCCATCGTGCGGCGGGCGGAGAACCGGAGCTTGCGGCCGGCTTCCTGCTGCAGCGTGCTCGTGGTGAAGGGCGGCGCCGGGGTTTGCGTGTAGGGCTTCTCCTCGACCGAGGCGACCTTCGCGTCCACCGTCTTCAGTCGCTCAGCGAGGGCGCGCGCGCCGGCTTCGTCGAGCAGCGTCACGTTGTCGGACTGGAGCTTCCCCGTGGATGCGTCGAAGTCGCGCCCCGATGCGATGCGCTTGCCGCCGAGCTCGACCAGATCGGCGTCGAAGGAGCCGCCCTTGCCCCCGCGGTCGGCGAACGTCGCGGCGAGGTCCCAATAGGTCGCGCGGTGGAAGCGCATGCGCTCCTGTTCCCGCTCGACGAGAAGGCGCAGGGCTACGCTCTGGACCCGGCCGGCCGAGAGGCCGCGCCCGATCTTGCGCCACAGGATCGGTGAGACGAGGTAGCCGTAGAGGCGGTCGAGGATGCGACGCGTCTCTTGCGCGCTGACGAGGTCCATGTCCACGTCGCGCGGGTTTGCCAGCGCCGCCTGGATCGCCTCCTGGGTGATCTCGTTGAAGACGAGACGCCGAACGGGCACCTTGGGCTTCAGCTCCTGGAGCAGGTGCCACGAGATGGCCTCGCCCTCGCGGTCCTCATCGGTCGCGAGCCAGAGGACCGAGGCGTCCTTGAGCAGACGCTTCAGGGTCTTGAGCTGCTCCTTGGCGTCCTGGGGGACGACGTAGATCGGCTCGAAGACCGGCGCGTCCTGCTCGCCCACGATGACGCCCAGACGCCCCTCGTCCGTCCCCTTGTACTTGGCCGGCACCGGGGCGCCGCGCTTGGGGTTCGGAAGATCCCGGATGTGGCCGATCGACGCCTGCACGACGAAGCCCTTCCCCAGGAACTTCTCGATGGTCTTGGCCTTGGCCGGCGACTCGACGATGACGAGGCCGAGGCCCTCGGGGAGATCGGTGTCGGTCGTCGCATTCGTGGCGGGCGTCTTCGGCATGGCCTCCGGTTTCGTCTGGTCGGGCGCCGGGCCCGACGAAGGCGACGAACCTACCGGGCCCCGCGGGCGGGGCGGCATCCCGGTCGACCCGCCAACCCTGCCTCGCGCGCGCGTTGGGCCTGTAATTGTAGGACTAAGGGCTCAGGCGATGGCCTATCGCCGGCGGGGCACCAGGCGTTCGAGGGCCTGGATCCTCCGCGACGTCTCGCCCTCGGCGGGCGCGGCGAGGGCGCGGGGGGGAGGAGGGCCGCCGGGCTCGCGCACGGGGCGGCTGGCCAGCCGCTCGGCCTTCTTCGTGAGGATCCTGGCCCGCGCGGCGGCGACGCGGCGGCCGAGCTCGCTGGCCGCGCCCAGGCCCCCGCCCGCCGCCGCGTAGTCCTCGAGCAGGGTCTTCGCGGCGGCCGAGGCGTGGAGCAACTCGAGCCCGACCATCCACTGGGCCAGGTCCTTCCACCGCATCCGGTCGCCTTGGCTACCCGCCCGGACGAACAGGGCGGCCGGACAGCCGATCGGGGCCGCGATGCCCGTTCGGGGCTCGACCAGCACGTTTTTCGGATAGCAGTCACCATGACGGAACCCCGCGTCGTGCCAGCGGCGCAGGGTGGCCGCCAGGGCTCGCGCGATGGCCGCCCCCTCCGCGTCCAGCAGGAGAGAGGATGCCGTCACGGCGTCCTCGACCCAGGGCCGGATGAGGCAGCTTCCGAGGAGAAGCCCGCCGCGCCGCCGCTCGCCGACCGCCCACACCGTGGGCGCCGGGATATCGATGGCCCGCGCCTTCATGAGGGCCCGGGCCTCGCGTCGTTCGCGGGACGCCCTCAGGAGCGTGCGTCGCGCCCGTCCGGGTCGAGGGCGTCGCCACTTGATGAGCAACGGCACCGCACCCCCGAGCCGGACCGCAGCGCTGTTGCGGTCGGTCGACAGGATCTCGCCCCCCGCGGCGATCGCCATGGTCCCGGCGACCGAGGTCAGCCCCCGCGCGTCGAGCTGTCGGCGGCGCTCCCCGTCACCCCCGCCCTCGATCCACCAGCGCTCACGCGCCACGATGCGGCTCCGCGCAAAGGACCGCGACCGCGACGAGGGAGAAGAGCCCGTTCAGGCGACGCAGCGGTGGCTCGAGGAAGAGCCCCTGGGCGGCGGCCTCGTGCTCGAACGCCTCAGGTGTCCAGGCGGTGCGCCGCCTCTTGCGTCGTCGCTTCTGCTGCCATGCCATCTTGAAGGTCGATGCGTCGTTGAACGACATCACGACCCTTCGGCGCGCCACGCGGGCCATCTCGCCAAGGATGCGTTCTCGGTCCCCTTCGTTCTCGAAGTGATGGATCAGGCGGTGGCAGAGCACCGTGTCGAACGCGTCGTCTTCGAACGGGAGCGCGTCCGCGGAGCCTTCGGCGAACGTGAGGTGGCCTGCCTCCTCCGCGCCGAGCGGACGCAAGGCGTCGCGGGCCTCCTCCACCATTGCCGGAGAGAGGTCCGCCGCCGTGACGTGAGGGCTTCGCTCGAGGAGTAGGGGCGTCATGCGGCCCGCGCCGCACGGACAATCGAGCGCAGGGCCCTGGATCGCAGCCTGATCGAGGGCCGCACGGACGACCTGCACCTCACGCCGGTTGGAGAGTCGCCGGGTCAGGGACCGCTCGTACTTCCCACGATAGGCCGCCGCGCCCTGCGGGCTCGTGTAGCGCTCGTAGAGGTGGCGTTCCAAGGACACGAGCGAAGCCTACCACCGCGCGCCTCGATGCCGGCGCGTCAGGACGGGTCGATGATTTCGGCGAAGAAGGAGCGCATCGCCGTCCATGCGCGGGCCGCCGCCTTGGCGTCGTACGCCGCGCCGCGCGACGGGTCGTCGCCCGCGTCGGGGTCCGTGAACGAGTGGACGGCGTCGCTGAGGATGAGGATCTGGTAGTCGGCGCGAGCGTCCCTGAGTTCCTTCCAGCAGCTCATCAACTGCTCGTCGGGAACGAACGGGTCGTCGCCGCCATGAGCCAGCAGGATCTTCGCCTTCACTTCGCTCTTCTTCGCGGGCAAGGTCGTGTCGAGTCCGCCGTGGAACGAGACGACGCCGGCGATGTCGGCACCGTCGCGCGCGAGCTCCAGAACGGTCGTGCCGCCGAAGCAGTAGCCGATCGCCGCGATGCGCGTGGCATCGACCCCCTTGTCTCGCCGCAGGACGTCGAGGCCGGCCCGCGCGCGCGCGCGCATCAGCTTGCGGTCGCCCTTGTACGTGCCCGCCAGGGTCGCCGCTTCGCTATTGTCCTTCGCGCGGACGCCCTTGCCGTACATGTCCAAGGCGAACGCCACGTAGCCGAGCTCGGCCAACTCGCGCGCCTTGCCTCGAACGAACGCATCGTGGCCTCGCCATGCGTGCACGATCAGCACGGCCGGGCGCTTGGTGTCCTGGCCGCCGTCCGGGCGGGCCAGGAATCCCTCGAGCACGACGTCGCCGTGGTTGTACTCCACGACGGTGGTCTGGACCTCCGCCCACGCGGGGCACGGCGGCGGCGAGGGCGAGAACGAGAGAGACGAGCAGGGTGCGAGCAGGTGTCATGGCGTCGGGCCTCCAAGAGCAGGCGAGGACCCTACAGGACCCGCCGGGGGGGGATTGCCCGCCCGGCCCTCCGCCGCGTCGGGTATCCTCTCCGCGCACTGGCCGGAGGCGCGATGCAGCTACGGATACTGGGATGTAGCGGGGGAGTGGGCTCCCACTGCGGCTCGTCTTCCTATCTCCTGGACGAGACGATCCTCATCGACGCCGGCACGGGTGTGGGCTCCATGACGCGGGACGAGATGAAGCACATCCGCCACGTCTTCCTCACGCACAGCCACTTGGATCACATCGCCGCGCTGCCGCTGCTCGTCGACACGATCTTCGAGGAGCTGACGACCCCCCTCGTCGTGCACGCGCAAGAGGTGACCATCCAGGCGCTGCGCGATCATCTGCTCAACTGGACTATCTGGCCCGACTTCGCCCAGCTCCCGAATCCCGACGCGCCGGTCATGGTGTACGAGCCGATGAAGCCCGGCGACGTCGTCGAGGTCGACGGCAAGACCTTCGAGATGTTCCCCGGCGAGCACGTCGTCCCGAGCGTGGCGTACTACGTGCGGGCAGGCGATCGGAGCTTCTGCTTCTCGGGGGACACCACGACGAACGACGGCATCTGGGACGGTCTGAACGCGAAGGACTCCCTCGACCTCCTCCTCGTCGAGTGTGCGTTCCCCAATCGACTCGAGGAGCTCTGCAAGCTCGCCAAGCACTACTGCCCCTCGATGTTGGCGACCGACCTCGAGAAGCTGAAGCACCGTCCGCGCTTGGGCATCACCCACCTCAAGCCCGGCGGCGAGGAAACGACCTGGGAGGAGTGCGAGGCGCTAATCCACGGCTTCGACCTGTTCCGCGTGGAGTGCCAGAGCCGCCTCGACGTCTAATCGTCCGTACGGACGATTACGGACTACTCGGGGACGTGGATGAACTGACCGCCGCCGACCTTGGCCAGACGGCGGAGGAACGGCAGGTCGACGCCCAGGTTGCCCATCGCGATCACGTGCAGCTCAACCTTCGCGTACCGGTTCAGGTTCTCGAACCACGAGAGCAGCTCGTCCGCCGTCGTGATCTCGCCGCGGGTGGGCGAGCCATCGGTCAGGAAGTAGACCGTGTCGGGAATCGGATCGAGATCCGCGTCCATCGTCTGTTGCCCGTGCAGCCCCAGGGCAGCCTTCAGCGCCCCGTGGATGTTCGTCTCGCCGGCCGGCGGCTGGGCGTTGATGGCCGACCGGGCGGAGCCGACGTTCCCGGCGCTCGCCGGCATCAGCCGCCTCTTCCAGGGCCGAACTTCCGTGGAGAAGAACACCAGACTGAAGCGCACGCGGGGGTCGAGCTTCTGGAGTGCATCGATGAGGACGCTCTTCGCGAGGTCCATGCGCGTACTCGCTCCCTCGGACGCCCCGAGGTTCTCCGCCGTGCCCGACGACACGTTGATCAGCTTGTCCATCGACCCGCTCGTGTCGAGCACGAAGCCCACGCTCTTCGAGAAGATCTTGTGGCCGTAGTAGCCGGGATCTTCCGGTCCGGGGCGCTCCGGCTGCCCGTAGCGGTCGCCCATCTCCGGCCGCTTCTCCGGCTGCGGCCCGAGTCCTCCGTGCGCCTCCTTCTGCTGTTCCCACCACTTGAGCCACGTCTCGGGATTGGGGCCCAGGTCATCCTGGGAAACGGCCTGCAGAGCGGCGCGCAGCTCCCGGTAGAGCCGCCCGCCCTCCCGGTTGAAACGTTCGATGAGCGCGTCCAGCGCCTCTTCCGTCCCGATGGCCGCCAACGCGCGCGCGGCGGTCACGCGGACCTGCCATGCCCGATGGGACAGCTTGGGCGTCAGGGCTGCGGTCGCTCGCTTGCTCGGCGTGCGGTAGGAGGCGAGCGCGTCCGCCGTGACGATCCACGCCTTCTCCTGACGTTCCCGCTCGAGCGACTTCAGCAGCACGTCGAACGAGTCCGCATGCCGGATCTGACCCAGCGCCCAGGCGGCTTCCGCCCGGACGCGCCACTGGCGGTCTTGGAGCATCGCTTCCAGCTTCGGGCGCGTCTCACTCCGCTTCAGGATGCCCATGACGCGCGCCACCCCGGCGCGTATCGCCGTGCCCTTGTCGTCCAGCGCTTCGCCCTGCAGGTAGGTCAGGACGTCCGGGTTGGTGGTGCGCGCGAGTACGACCTGGATGGACTCCCTCACGAGGTCGGAGGGGTGGTCGAGTCGGGACACGACGACGCGCGCGGTACGCACGTCGTCGAGTCGATCGAGTCCGCGAATGAGGCCCGCGAGAACGTCCGCTTCCTGGGTCTCCAGCACGCGTTTGCGCTCGCGAACGCCCGGCGTGTCCGGGTCCTCGTTCGCGTCACGCCGCATCTCGGCCATCGTCGGCCGCTTGCCCGTGAGTCGATCCACCCACCGAAGATGGAAGTCGTTGGGCGTCAACCCGAGGCCTTGCTTGAAGGCCATGCCCTCCTCGTTGCCGCGGCGCAACTCGGTCAGGACCTTCAGCCAGCGGTCCCGATCCTCCTTCAGCATGAGGTCCATGATCGACCACGCGCGGATGTGATCGACGTACTCCATCGCGCCCAGGGACTCGCGCCCGAAGAACGTCTCGATGGGGTCGAGCTTGCGCCGCGCCAAGCCGACGGCCTTCTTCTCCCAGTCCTTGGGACTCCCCGAGGGGGCCGTCGTTTCGTTGCTGCAGTAGGACGCAAGGTCCTCGTGCTCGGGCAGGAGCTTCTCCAGGAAGTGCGCGGCGCCGACGAACGCCCAGCGCGGGCAGACCTTCTCGTTGCCGTTCGTGACGACCCAGCACGAGAACAGGATGTGCCCGATCATGTGACGGCAGTAGGCGTGAAGACCCGCGTCGCCCCGCTGATCCTGGAGGCTCCCTACGAATCCGTTCCCCGCGTAGCCAGCCGAGATGCGGTCGCTGCCGCCGCCATACAGCATGTTGGTGCGGGGGCTTCCGAAGTAGGCGGCGCCGGCGCGCTCCTTCTCCGACTTCTTCGCGAAGAGGAACACGGCCATTGGCTTGCCGAGCGAGACCCTGCCGAAGTAGTGCACGAAGTCGTCGTAGGCCAACTCGCAGCGTTGGGCGTAGAGGTGCGCCACTTCGTGCGCGCTCGCCACACGCGGCGCACCGCCGTCCGTCGGAATCTTCAGCTTCCGGTGGATGTCCGTGACGACGTAGAAGTGAGGAGAGCGGACGATGCAGAGCTTGCCGCGCGAGATCGCGCTCTCCACGCTGACCTGGCGCTGCAAGATCGCCCGCACGTCGTCCTTGCGCCCGCCGATCGCTTCGTCGCACTCCGGGCAATCGTCCTCTTCCCAGCACTGGCTGCACATCAGGCCCCACGACCACGCGTGCCGCTTCCAGAACGCGGCCTCGCTCGTGTCCCCCCAGCACGCGGCGCTCGCGCCCTTCGGGCGAGGCAGCGTGCGGCAGTTGCCGCCCTTCTCACACAGCGCGCAACAGCGATCGGCCGGGGGCCGCTTGGTGCCCCGCAGATAGGGCCAGCACGCGCCACCCCGCGGGCGGTCCGAAGGACGTTCCATCTGCGAGGGAACGTAGTCGTCTTCGGCGAGCTCGTCGGCGCCCGTCGGCGCAGCCCACGGAAGGCAGAGCAGGAGGAGGAAGTACGGCAGGACCCGAATGCGCATGAGCGCAAGTGTACGGTCCGCGCTCGGGAGCGAAGCGTCCCGCAGCCGTCCCCGAGGTGCGAGCTCGGGATCGTGCCGCCGGGGGCCGCGGGAAAGCGTCAAGCCGGTTCACCGTCCGGCGCGCAGGTCGTCGCCCAGCGTGAGCCGCCAGGTAGTGGTGGGAGGCGGCAACTTTCTGGAGAAAAGGGGAAATGTGTGGAATGAGAAGGAAAGTTTTACGCTATCGAGCAACCGCCGTCCTCACCACGCGTGATCATACGGTTCGGGGAGACCGACGCAAGGTCCTACGAACGGATCGAAAACGCCTGCGACTGCGTCGCAAGGCCGGCTGCGTGACGCAATCGTGAAGCAAGGTGGATAGCGAGCTACCGGGCGGCCCCAAAGCGCGAGAGGTAGCCCTCCAGACGCAGCTTGCGCCGGGTGCTGGCCGAGGTCATGCAGCGCACGACGCCGAAGACCGCGCGCCGTGGTGCCCAGGGACGGTCGTACCGACCGAAGCACCAGGCGATGCCCGAGATCGAGTTCGCATCCCGCCCGTCGAGTGCCCAGCGGTCGTTGAGGTCGAAGAGGAGGCGCCATGCCTCGCGGGGGTGCTCGGTCCACGTCAGCACGCGCTTGCCCCAGAGCATCCGGAGGTAGTTGTGGATCACTCCCTCGCGGCGGAGCTGACGCTGCGCCGCGTTCCAGATCGGGTCATCCGTGGCCGCCCCCTCCAGATCGTCGCGGCTGTACACGCGTTCACGGGGATCGGTCGCATGCGCCTCGAGGCTCTCCCGCGCCCAGGGCGGGAGATAGTCGAAGGACCCCGCCTCCGGCAGGTAGCGGGCGCCGTTCAGCCCCAGCTCCCGCCAGGTGATCACCTGATCCAGGAAGGCCTCGGCCGACGGCCGCATGCCCCACCACCCGGCGCGCCGTCCGTCCGCCCGCGCGGACAGGTCGTCTTCGGTCCAGTCCTCCTCGGCGCGGATGGCGTCGAACACCTCGAAGGTGGAGACATGGCCGAAGTGGAGGTAGGGCGAGAGGCCGCTCGTCGCGTGTGCCTCGGGCTGGTTGCGCTCGTCTATGTAGCGCGGCAGGACATCCTGCACGAAGGCGGTGAGCCTGCGGCGCGCGGCCCGGGGCCCCCCGGGGAGGTCCAGGGGCGCGACCTCGTGATCGAGCGGCAAGGCCGCGAGCGCTTTCGGTGTGCGGTCGAGTATCGCCCGCGTGGCCGCGGGCCAGCGACGGAGGATCGACTGGGGGACCGAGGCCGGCGCCGACGCCTCTTTCGCCAACCGCGTGCGCGGTCGTTCGCCCAGCCGCTCCGGCAAGGTGCGCTGCAGGAAGCGCCGAAACGCGTAGGCCGTGGGCCAGGCCTTGTCCGTCGCGGCGAGGGGGAGGATCCCGCAGGCGTCCACCGCCTCCATGCCGACCTGCACCTTCGTGGCCGCGGCGGCGAGCATCCGCGGTTGGAAGTACGCGGGCGAGTCGTCCGCGACCACCGCCACCGCGTGGGCGGCGAGCGCTTCCAGGAGACCCTTGCCGCCCCCGCGCTCCGTCTCGACGTAGGGGTAGTACCGGATGCCGGCACGGGCGAAGGCCTCGGCGTTCTCCCGCATGCCGTCGAGCACGAACGCGTGCACGCGCGCCGTGGGGTAGGGGTGGTCGGCCCGGAGGGCTTCGAGCACCAGGAGCGGCTTGCCGTGACGGCGCGCGACGTCGACCGCGTGATCGAGCGCGAAGTTGTGGGTGGGTCGCCGATGGGCCGTCATCCAGTAGAGGACGAACCTGCCGTCTGTGTGGACCGGCGCGTCCACCAGGCAGCGGATGCGGTCGTCGGGGACACGGCTCATCGGGCCAAGTCCAGGCTGACGGCCTCGGCCGCAAGCCGCCCGGAGAGCAGGGCGCCGTCGATGGACGCGTGGGTCCGGTGGTCGCCGGCCACGTACGTGCCGCCGGGAAGACGCGCGGCGCGCGGCATCGTTTCGAGTGCCGGCGGCGTCTGGTCGGGCAGGGCGTGCGGGATGTCGTAGGTCCTCACGTGACGCCACGACGCCACGTCGCTTCCGAACCACGCCTTCAGCTGATCTCGCACCGCCCGCTCCAGTGCCTCCGGGCTTCGCGCGCCTTCGTCGAGCACGGTCGCGGACACGAGCGAAGCGCCGGCCGGCGCCACGTCGCGGCTCAGGCTCGTCGGCACGTGCAGGTTGTTGATCGGACCGTTTTCGTCGCCGTTTAGCACGAGGATGGGCTCGTCGAGCGGCGCCTTGTCCGCCGCGAAGTACAGGGTCTTCACGCCGCGCCAACCGGGAACCGGCAGCGTGGGAACGAGCTCCTTCGCCTCCGCCGCGCCGGTGGCCACGACCACCGCCCGCGCTGAGACCGCATCGCCGCGCTCCGTGCGGACGGTCGTCCCTTGGATCGATGCCACGGGTTCGTTCAGGCGCACGACACCCGCAGCCAGGCCGGCGTGCATCTGCTCGGGGATCTGCTGCATCCCCCGGGCGGGAACGGTGGCTTCGCCGCGCGCGAAGTGCCGGAAGCAGAACTCGAACATGCGGCTGGACGTGGCCAGCGTGGGGTCGAGGAAAACCCCGCCCAGGAACGGACGGAAGAACGTGTCGATCATGGCGGAGCCGAAGCCACGCTCCTCCAGCCGCTCGCGCGTCGTGCGCTCCGGGCGTGTCCACAGCGCGCCCTCGTCCGTGCGCTTGAGGTCCGCCGCGAGGCCGCGCATGCGCCACTTGTCGCCGAGGCCGCCGATCGGAGCGAGCAGCGTCGAGAGCCACGCGCCCGGCTGGCGAACGGGGTCGGCGATGTGGTGGAAGCGACCCTTCACGCGCACCAGCGCCCCCTCCTCGAACGCCCGGAGGTCGAGCTGGGCGTAGTCGAGAACCTGCCGGGCTTCCTCGTAGCCCGTCAACAGGACCTGGAAGCCCCGGTCGAGGAGGAACCCCTCGACGGCGTCCGTCCGAACCCGGCCGCCGACCGCATCGGCGCCGTCCAGGACGTGTACGTCGAGACCTCGTTCGGCGAGCCTCCGGGCGCACGCGAGGCCCGCCAGTCCCGCACCGACGATGACGACGTCGCACGTCATGCCCGCTCTCCCGATTCGAGGGCCGTCTGCGTGGTCGCATGCCGCCACGCGAACATGCGCTCGAGCTTGCGCTGGACGAAGGGGCCGCCGAGCCATGCGCCGAGGCGGCCGCCCGGTAACTCGTACTCGATGCGGTCACTCAGGATCGACGCGTCCGCGCCGTCCGGTTCGAACGTGTGTTCGTGCTCCCAGCGACGGAACGGACCGCGGAGCTGAACGTCCACGAAGCCGCGCCCAGGCTCCACATGCCGGTGCTCGGCCACCCACCGCTGGCGAAAGGGGACGTTCCCGACCAGGAGGACGACGCGAGAGCCATCCGCGATGCCGTCGCCGGCGTCCTCGATCGTCACCGACTCCCAGGGCGGAGTAAGGCGCTCCAGCGCGCCCGGTGCGGCGTGCCAGTCCCAGAGGCGCTTGGCCGACGCGCGGATGCGGGTCCGTTTTTCGAACAGGGGCATGCGGCGTAGGCTAGGCGTTCGACGCCAGGTCCTGCAACCACGACTTGAACTCGTGCCAGTCGGCGGCGTACTCGACGCCGTGCGGTCCGCGCCGGACGCCGCGTGCGCCGGCTCCGCCGACGAGGATCCGCACGTGGTCGGGGAGCTTCCGCCGCAGCGTTCCCAGGAGGCGGTCGGTCTTCACGCCACCCGTGGCCAACGAGATGCTGATGGCGATCGCTTCCGCCCCCGTCTCCTTCACGGCCTTCACCATCTCGTCGATGGGCGTGTTGACGCCGATGATATGGACCCGCATGCCCGCGAGCGTGCTCTGCAGGGCCACCATCTGCATGCCCAGGCCGTGCATCTCTTCGGGCAGGGTCGCGAGGACGATCAGCGGCCCGCGCGGGGGCGCGACGCACGCACCCCGGAGTCGGCGCAGTACGTCTTGGAAGATCTCCGACGCGAAGTGCTCGTGGCGGATGTCGAGGCGCCCGTCGGCCCACTCACGTCCGATCGCGGCCAGGACGGGGGACAGCCGTTCCTCGAGGAAGGCCTCGGCGCCAAGCGCCTCGGCCTCCTCCATGAGGTCCTCCTCGAGTCGGCGGCCCTCGCTGGCACGGATCAGGTCCAGGTACGCCGTGACGACCTCGGGGTCGGGCGCGGCACCCTGGCTCTCCTCGAGGAGCGCATCGAGCTCCGCCTCCGAGAGGCGTGCGAGCGTGGAGGGGCGGTGTCCGTGGGCGAGGAGCTCGGCCACGCGACGCACCCAGACGACGTCTTCGGGGGTGTAGCGGCGATGACCGGAAGGGAGTCGGACGGCGAGGGGGCGTCCGTAGCGGCGCTCCCACGCGCGCAAGGTGTCGGGAGCGATGCCCGTGGCTGCGGCCAGGTCACCGATCGAGAGCAGCTCTCCGGGCGGGGAGGCCGGGCTGGGTTGGGGGGCTTCAGGTTTGGACATCACGGCAGATCCTCGGGGTCTGAGGGGCCGGGTGGGAAACCCCCGCGTTCGATGTGTCCAGAATAACATATGGACAGATATGCCCTAGCCTTGAATTCTCGGGCCCTCGGCGTTTTTCGCCGCGTCCGTGTGCTCAGGCGCCGCCCGCGCCCTTGCCCGGCGTCGCCTGGGCGGCCAGGGCTTTGAGCCAGGCTTCGAGTTCGTCCCAGCTTCCGGCGTACTCGACGCCCTGCGGGCCCCGACGGACCCCCCGCGCGCCGGCGCCCCCGACGAGGAGGCGAACGCCCGGGGGGAGGTGTCCCCGTAGGGTTGCGAGCAGGCGGTCGGTCTTGATCCCGCCCGTCGCCAGCGAGACGCTCAAGCCCACCGCGTCCGCGCCCCCCTCCTCGGCGGCGAGCGCGATCTCCTCGAGGGGCGCGTTCACACCGAGCACCTGGGTGCGCACGCCGGCTTTCGCACACACCACCGCAACCATCTGGACGCCCAACCCATGTTGCTCGTCGGGCAGGGTGCCCAGGACCATCAGCGGCCCGCGGCGCGGGGTGGGCAGGTCGCGGCGGATCCCGCGGATCGTGTCCTCGACGACCTCCGAGACGAGGTGCTCGTGGCGGACGGAGATCTCCCCGTCGGCCCAGGCGCGGCCGACGGCGGACAGCAGGGGCGCGATGCGCTCGCGGAGGAAGGGCACCGGTCCCAGGCCCTTCAACTCCGCCTGCAGCGCGCGGCGAAGGCGCGGCATGTCCGAGGCGGCGGCCAGGGCAATCAGCCGCTGAACGGGCGCCGGGGTGGGCTCGGCGCCCTCGCCCTCGGTCAGCAGCGCGTCGAGCTCGGCCTCGGAGAGGGCGACCGTCCGCGCGGGGCGGTGGCCCCGGGCCAGCGCCTCGGCAACCCGGCGGAGCCACCGGACGTGTTCGTCGGTGTAGCGCCGATGCCCCGAGGGGAGACGCACGGCCTGCGGCTTGCCGTAGCGCCGCTCCCAGACGCGAATGGTGTCCGGCGCGATGCCCGTTAGCTCGGCGAGGTCACCGATCGACAGGAGGTCGTCGGCGTCGGTCGGGGTGTCGCGGGGGGGCGTCGAGCGGGAATCGGCCATGAAGCGGCTCCGGATTTGTCCAGAATCCTACCGGGACGCCGCTGGCTTCGCCACGCTCCGGGGAGCCGCGCGCGCGCGGGTCCGCCGCCAACCGCGCCCGGGATGCTCACCCGGGCTGGGGATCCCGCCCTTGGGCTCCACGAGGCCCGTCCGTAGGCTGACCGCCCCCGGGCCCGTAGCTCAATCGGTTAGAGCAGGGGACTCATAATCCCTTGGTTCCAGGTTCGAGTCCTGGCGGGCCCACCGTTTCCCCGAGGGGAGGCCCATCGTGGTCGTGGTGCCGAGATGCCTCGTCGTGAGTCTGCTCCTTGGTTTCCTGGTGGGCTGCGGAGGCGAGGCGGCAGACCCGGTCGCCTCCGTACGTGAGGCGGCCCCCCCCGCATTCGAAGACGCCCAGCGGGCGGAAGCCAAGCGGACGGGCTTTCCCGTCGAGGTGTCGAACGCGCTCGGGATGCGCTTCCGCTTGATCCCCGCGTCGCAGTTCCCCATGGGGGAGCCGGTCTCTTGCGAGCCGCCGCGCGAGGACGACGAGCCTCACGCGGTGCGGTTCGTGACGCCCTACTACCTCCAGGTCGGCCCCGTCACGAACGCTCAGTTCCGTCGCTTCCGGCCGACGCACGACAGTGGCACGGACGAGGACGGACGCTCACTGAATGGCGACGCGCGCCCGGTGCGACGCGTCAGCTACGACGACGCCGTGGCGTTCGCCACCTGGCTGCGTGAGCAGGACACGACGTGGCGCTATCGGCTCCCGACCGAAGCGGAGTGGGAGTACGTGGCGCGCGGTGCGGTCGCGGCGATCGAGGGCGCGGACGCCGCGGGTGCGGGAAACGGGTGGGGCATCGAGCACGTGGGCGGGCCGCTCGCGGAGTGGTGTCACGACCGGTTCGGGCCCTATCCGACCTGGCCGCAGGACAATCCCCAGGGCGCGACGTTCGGAGACGCGCGGGTCGTGCGTGGCGGCTCGCTACCCGAGACGCGCGATCGCCCCATCTGCGGCCGCGCCGCCCGCTCGCCCGACGCCACGTCGAGTGCCGTCACCTTCCGCCTGGCCTTCGGTCTCGGCTACGCGCGCCACGACTACGGCGCGCATGCGGTCACCTTCCGCACCGTCGATCCCACCGCCGAGGGCAGCGACGCCTTCCTCCGCCCCGGCTACGCCATGTTCATGATCAGCATTCCCGATCGCCTGACCGACCGCCAGAACGACCCCAACGCCCGACCCTTCTGGACCGCCGTGCCCGACGCGTCGCCCACCGTGGTGAAGCTCTGGCCCGGCCGCTACTACGTCTACTGCCACCGCACGAAGGACGGGGTCTGGGCGCGCGGGCTCGAGGTGAAGTTCGACGTTCCCGGCCGCACGACCATCGACGTCCCCGTCCCCCGCGAAGACCAGGTGTCGCCCCAGTAGGGGCCGCCTATATGGCGGCCCCTTCCCTACGAACGGGGATGCCGTATGCCTTGGCCGGCGAACGCGGTCACCGCGCCCGGCTCGCCCCTCATCACGGCATCGTGATCCGTTGAATAGGGGCCGCCATCGTAGGGGCCGCCTATATGGCGGCCCCTTCCCTTCGAGCGGGGATGCCGTATGCCTTGGCCGGCGAACGCGGTCACCGCGCCCGGCTCGCCCCTCATCACGGCATCGTGATCCGTTGAATAGGGGCCGCCATCGTAGGGGCCGCCTATATGGCGGCCCCTTCCCTACGAGCGGGGATGCCGTATGCCTTGGCCGGCGAACGCGGTCACCGCGCCCGGCTCGCCCCTCATCACGGCATCGTGATCCGTTGAATAGGGGCCGCCATATAGGCGGCCCCTACGGGCCCCCCTCGCCGGCGAGCGCGAACGGGCGGCCCCCCTCGCCGGCGAGCGCGAACGGGCGGCCCCGTACGCCGGCGAGCGCGAACCGGTGGCCCCGTACGCCGGCGGGCGCGAACGGGCGGCCCCGTGCGCCGGCGGGCGCGAACCGGTGGCCCCGTACGCCGGCGAGCGCGAACCGGTGGCCCCGTACGCCGGCGGGCGCGAACGGGCGGCCCCGTACGCCGGCGAGCGCGAACGTGGCCCGCCCGGGCGCCATGTCGGCGGCCCCGTCCTTCCGAACGGCAATGCCGCACGCCTCCCACGCGAATCGAGGTGGCTCGTGTTCTGTGAAACGGGCCGCCATCGTAGGGGCCGCCTATATGGCGGCCCCTTCCCTACGAGCGGGGATGCCGTATGCCTCGGCCGGCGAACGCGGTCACCGCGCCCGGCTCGCCCCTCATCACGGCATCGTGATCCGTTGAATAGGGGCCGCCATCGTAGGGGCCGCCTATATGGCGGCCCCTTCCCTACGAGCGGGGATGCCGTATGCCTTGGCCGGCGAACGCGGTCACCGCGCCCGGCTCGCCCCTCATCACGGCATCGTGATCCGTTGAATAGGGGCCGCCATATAGGCGGCCCCTACGGGCCCCCCTCGCCGGCGAGCGCGAACGGGCGGCCCCGTACGCCGGCGGGCGCGAACCGGCGGCCCCGCGCGCCGGCGAGCCCCGCGCCCTCACCCCCGCGCAGCCGTCAGCGCACCCCAGTAGGGGGCCAGCTCCCGCTTGAGGCGCTGGGCCACTCGATCCGCGGCGTCGCTCACATGACCCTCGATCTCCATGGTCGGCGCCTTCTCCGCCGTCATCGCGCCGAGTGCGGCGCGCGTGCCCGCGACGACGCCCGCCGGGTCGTAGCCGCCTTCCAGGGTGCAGACGATGCGGCCCGGGCAATAGAGGTCCGCCCAGCGGCGGAAGAGGCCATAGAGGGCCTGGAAGCCCTCGGCCGTCTGGCGCATGCCGCCCAGGGGATCCCGGAGCCACGTGTCGAACCCCGCCGAGACGATGATCAGCTCCGGACGAAATTCCCGAACGATGGGGGCGACGACGGTGTCGTAGAGGAAGTAAAAGTCGGC
Organism: uncultured Planctomycetota bacterium; assembly: GCA_963802335.1. GTDB lineage: Bacteria > Planctomycetota > PLA2 > PLA2 > JAEUHO01 > CAWDIE01. The sequence continues at coordinate 212,405 of CAWDIE010000001.1, forward strand.
GTCCCCCATGCTCTCCGGCAACGGCATGTTCACCGTGTACCCACGACCCGGCCCGGCCCCGATCTCCGTGGCCGCGCCCGTGCCGGGAAAGAACGGGTACCGGTGGCTAGACACGTAGAGGACCTCGCGGCTCTCCCAGAAGCTGTGTTGCGTCCCGTTGCCGTGATGGACGTCGGGGTCGAGTACGAGGACGCGGCGCAGGCCCCCTTCCTCGAGGGCGTGTTGTGCGGCGACGGCCACGTTGTTGAACAGGCAGAAGCCCTGGGCGTGGTCGGCTTCCGCGTGGTGCCCCGGCGGGCGTGCGAGCGTGAACGCCCCGGAGGCTTCCCCTCCGACCACCGCCTCGACGCCGGCCAGCGTCGAGCCCGCCGCTTTCAGGGCCGCCTCGTAGGATCGCGCCGACGTCGTCGTGTCGGGGTCGAGCATGACGCGCGGGCGATCACTGGTCCGGGCCATGGCCAGGAGGTGCGACGGCGCGTGCACCCGCTCGATCTCCCGCGGTGTGGCTTCGCGCGTTGCGGCGGTGACGACGTCCGGGATGGGGTCGTCGTCGAGGCTCCGGTACACGGCGGCCAGGCGCCGGCTGTTCTCGGGGTGCCCCTCACCCGGGTCGTGGGCAAGGAAGCTCTCGTCCCGGTACACGAACGTCTTCACGCGCGGAGGATACCAGTCCAAGCCATGAGGGCCTTGAGGGCGTGGGGACAATCTGCCGAACAAGGACCTGTAGATCCATGCTCTTCGTAGGAGACGGAAGCGCTGTGTCCCGACCGCTCGACCCCCGGCCCGATGCCGCCCGGCTGGGCTCGCTAGCTTCGGAGGGCCCCGCAACGAGCGAGGGTGACGAGCGGATCATCCACCGAGTGTTCGAAGCGCAGGCGAGGCGGACGCCGGACGCAACCGCGCTGTTGTGGGCCGGAGCCTCGTGGTCGTACCGCGACCTCGACCGACAGGCCAATCGCCTCGCTCACCGTCTCCTCGAGGACGGCGTTGCGCGAGGTGAGTGCGTGGGGCTCGGCCTTCCCCGTAGTCCGGATCTCGTCGTTGCGATGCTCGGGGTGCTCAAGGCGGGCGCGGCCTACCTTCCGTTGGATCCCGCGAGCCCGCCGGTGCGGCAGATTGCGATGCTCCGGTCGGCCGACGTTCAGCGCGTCGTGCACGGCGTGATGTGGGCGCTCGACGACGCCCCGTCGGGCGTTGCGGCATGGTCGTGGATGTCGAGTCGGCCGGCTCAGCCCCACGGGGGGCATCCGAGCCCCCGCTCGTCGAGGTCGGGGCCGAGGATCGTGCCTACGTGATGTTCACCTCGGGCTCTACGGGTGAACCCAAGGGCGTGGAGGTTCCGCACCGCGCCGTGGTCCGTCTGGTCCGAGGACAGAGCTTCGTGCCCATGGACGCCGCGCAGACCTTCATGATGCTGGCGCCACCCGCGTTCGATGCCTCCACCCTCGAGGTGTGGGCGCCGCTCCTGAACGGCGGGCGCTGCGCCATCTACGGCGAGGCCATGCCGGACCCGACCACGCTGGGCCGCGCTCTCCGCGAGGCCGGCGTCACCGTACTGTGGCTGACCTCGGCCCTCTTCAATCACGTCGTCGATCACGGCGTCGAAGCGCTCGCCTCCCTCCACCACCTGCTCATCGGCGGTGAGGCGTTGTCGGCCCATCACGTGCGTCGCGCTCTCGAAGCCCTACCGACGACGCGGATCCTCAACGGCTACGGACCGACCGAGAACACGACGTTCACCACGGTCTATCCGATTCCCCGCGACTTTCCGACGCAAGCCGCCTCGGTCCCGATCGGCACGCCCATCGCCGGTACCGAGGTGTACATCCTCGATGAACAGGGGAAGGCGTTGCCCGCCGGTCGGGCCGGAGAGCTCCACGCCGCGGGAGAGGGCTTGGCGCGGGGCTACGTGGGCCGGCCCGACTTGACGAAGAAGCGCTTCGTCCAGCGTGACCCGGTCGGCGCCGGCCCCGTGCGGATGTACCGGACGGGCGATCGCTGCGTCGAGCGCCAGGACGGGGTGATCGAGTTCCTGGGGCGCATCGACCGGCAGGTGAAACTGCACGGCCACCGCATCGAGCCGGGGGAGGTCGAGGCAACCTTGCTCCTTCACCCGGCCGTGCGCGAGTGCGTCGTCGGTGTCCACGGCCGGGAGGCCCGGGCAGAGCTGGCGGCTTGGGTCGTGCCCCACGCGAACCGCAAGGTGGACCCCGGTGTCCTTCGCGCCCACGTGCAGTCCCACCTCCCCCCGAGCATGGTGCCCGCGGCCTACGTGGCGTTGGCGTCCCTCCCTCTCAACACGCGAGGCAAGGTCGATCGCCAGGCGCTACCTCCGCCCGACCGTGCCGCCTATGTCGGTCTCGCCCCGCGGTCGGATGTGGTCCCCGCGCGAAACGAGATCGAGCGTGCGTGCATTCGCCTCTTCGAAGAAGCGCTCCCCGGGCGCTGCGTTGGCGTCGAAGACAACCTCTTCTCCCTGGGGGGACACAGCCTGGATGCCGTGAAGATCCTGGCGCGGGTCGAAGAGACGCTCGGCGTCCCTGTCTCGCTGGGAAGCTTCTGGCTGCTACCGACACCCCGGGCCCTGGCCGCGGCGATCGGGTCGCCCTCGCCGCAGGTACCCACCTCGAGCAGCGGGGCGCGTTCCGACGCGCTCTCCGAACCCGAGAAGGCGCTCTGGTATCTGGAACAGCTCGAGGTGGGTAGCGCCCGGTACAACGAGGCACTGCTTGTTCGTGCGAGTGGCGGACTGTCGGCCGAGCGACTGCAGGCGGCCGTGGCTGCCCTCGCGCGCCGCCACGATGGCCTGCGTACGGCATTCCCGGCGCGACAGGGAAGGCCATGGCGTCTGGTCGTCGAGCCCGACACGTGCCGCCCCGTCCTCCGTACGATCTCCGTCCCGGCCGACGAGGACGTCGCCGACGCCCTCGAGAGAACCATCACCCACGAGCTCGCGACGCCGTTCGACCTGGCCGAGCCGGGGCTGCTCCGCGTGCGTCTCGTCGTGCATGGCGAGCGGCCCGTGGCGCTACTCCTGGTCCTGCACCACCTCGTCTGCGACGACTGGTCACTGCGGCGCCTCATAACCGATCTGGCGGTGGCATACCGCGATCCCACGTCGTTGGGAGGCGCCGCTCCCCCCATGGCAGCGCCCCGTGCCTCATGGGAGCCCTCGGACCTCGCCTACTGGCGCCGGCTGCACCGCGGCAGCACGCCGGACCTGGGGGGACTCCTCGAGCGGCAGGCTGATCAGGCCTGTGGGCGCGCACGCGTGAGCGCGCGACACACGATCGATGCCGCCGCCCGTCGTCGGCTCGACCGCTTCGCCCAGAAGCACGGGACAACGCTGTTCCATGTCCTCTATGCGGGTTTCGCGTCCTTCCTCGCTCTGGCTTCCGGCCGCGACGACGTCGTGATCGGGACTCCGATCTCACGGCGAGACGCCGCCAACCAGGACTGGGTGGGCTACGCCCTGAACCTCGTGCCTCTCCGCATGCACCTCCGGCCCGAGGCGACATTCCTGGATGTCCTCGAACGCAGCCGTCAGGATCTTGCGTCGGCCCACGCACACAGTGCGGTGCCGTTCTCGGAGATCGTCGCGGCCCTGCGTCCCCCGCTGAGCCGGAGCGGAATTCCGTTGGTCGGGGCGGCCCTCGTCGTCGTACCGGATCCGCTCGAGTGCCCCCAGCTCCCGGATGCCGGCGTCGCCGCTGTCGCGTCCCACAGCGGCGGTCCTCGGTTCGACTTCTTGGCCACCTACCGGGCGGTGGGGGACGAGCTGCACGGGGTCTTCGAGATCGACGCGGCCCTCGCCACGGACGCCGTGGCACGTGAACTGGCCGGACGATTCGCCGAGTTCCTCGCGTGCACGCTGGCTTCCCCAAAGCAGCCCCTCGACCAGACGTGGCACGCCGTCGAGACGCAGGGTGCGCCGTCCGCGCCCGCCATACGCGGCCTGCCGCGTGAAGCCGGCGCCGACGACGCGGGAAGCGAGCTCGATGGGGCCGCCGCGGCGCAGGAGAGGGACCTGACGGCCACCGAGCGTCGGTTGGCCGGACTCTGGGGCGAGGTGCTGACCCAGTCACCTCGGAGCGGGACGGACGACTTCAGGCAACTCGGTGGGACCTCGCTCCGGGCGATCGAACTCGCCGCCCGGATCGAGGAGACGTGGGGGTTTGCCTTTCCCCTCCGGGAACTGCGGGACGCTCCGCAACTCGCGGCCATGGCTCGGGCCGTGGACGAGCGCGCGCGAGGACGAGCCGTGCGCATCTCCACGCGGCTCAGCGGTCGCCGCGGGCAGGAGGCAATCGTGTTTACGCCGGGGCGTTCCCGCGGCAGCTTCCAGTACCACGCCCTCGCCCAACAGCTGGGGCCATCGCACGCCACGTACGTGCTCGATCTGCCCCGGCGCGATGCCATGGGCCGCTCGCTCGAGACCCTGGAGATCATGGCGTCCTACTGCGCCGATGCCATCGAGCGGGAAATCGAAGCCCCCGGTCTCATCCTTGCCGGGTTCTCTTTCGGCGGCAGCCTGGCCGCCCTGACCGCCTCGCACATGGAACGGCGCGGCCGGCGGGTGCGCGGCCTCTGGCTCCTCGACCCCGTAGCCCCTTCCATCGGTCTCGAGCGCTCGCTGTGGACCCAGGGGCTGGGTGCCCTGCGTGCACTCCGGGGTATGTCCGCCAAGGAGCGGGCATACCACCTGCGACGGTTCCTCGCTTGGCACGCGGCGAAGGGACGGCGAAGGCTCACTCGTGCCCTCGACTGGGTGTGGTTCACGCGTTCGCTTTCGAGGGGCTCCGGCGCACGCAGCGACGAGACGTGGATCCCCGAGCACGTGGCCGTGCAAGAGGTCAGTCGGTTTCGCCTGCCCGAACCCCTCCGCGCGCCGATTCTCCTCGTGAGAGCCGCCGCGCCGGAGTTGCGCATCCTTGCCACCGGGGCGGGTCCCGATCTGGGGTGGTCTCGATTCACCCGGGGCGACCTGCGCATCGCGACGATGCCCGGCGCGCACTGGTCCCTGCTGCAGACCGAGAGCCTGGGTGCCGTCGCACGCGCTGCGCGCACGTGGCTCGAGTCGCTGCCGGGAGAGGACCTGGCGCCCGAGCCTGGTACGCGCCGCGCGTCCGTCTCCGCCGATGTCTACGACCCCAGGTAGCGCTCCAGGATCTCCTCCCACACGTCGCTGCGGAGGATCTCGAGGAGGACGCGGTTCACTTCCTCCCTTCGGGGCACGTTCTGGGGGATCGCCAGGGCGTAGTCCTGGCGCTGGAACGTGGTGGGGAGAACCTCGATTCGGCCCATCAGCGCGTCGTCGTGGCCGGACAGCCAGACCAGGAGCGGGTGGTCGTATACGACCGCGTCCACGTCGCCGGCGGCGAGCGCGAGCAGCGCCTCGCGCGGTGTCTCGAACGACGTGCGGCGGATGCCGCGCGTCTGCAGGTAGAGCTCGCTCGTGGAGCCCGGGACCGTACCGACGCGCTTGCCCGCGAGGTCTTGTGGGCCCTGGATGGACCCCTCGAAGTGCGACACCGTCAGCGCGCTCGCGATCGATCCCGTGAGCCCGGCGATCAGGATGATGCTCGCGAACATCCACACCAAGCCGACGAGCCGCCCGCCCAGGGTCACGGGCGCTTTGTCGCCGTACCCGACCGTCGTCATGGTCACCGCGGACCACCAGAACGCATTGCCCAAGCCCTGGCTCGTCGAGCCGCCGAACTGCTCGGCGTTGCGCTTGCGCTCGAACAGCCAGAGCACGAAGCCCGCCAGGGCGAGGATGCCGGCCAGCGTGAGCACGGCCAGCGCGAAGGGACCGGACAAGACGCGGCCCAGGATCGCCTTCCAGCCCGGCGTCGCCGCGGTGCTCACGGCGATGCCGAGACCCGACGTGTGGAAGGGGTGCGTGAAGTCGATCACCTGCTCGCGCTCGGGCGTGATGGTGAGCGCCGCCACGGAGACATCCAGCGCGCCGTCGGCGACGCCCTCGGTCAGCCGGTCCAGCGCAACCTCCTGGTAAGTGGTTGCGTAGCCGAGCCGGGTGGCGAGCTCCTCCCAGAGCTCGATGCTGATCCCCCGCCAGCTGCCGTCGGCCTCCTTCATCGAGAACGGCGGCGCTTCCTTGGTGCCGACGCGGAGTGCCTCCCCGGGCTCCTCGGCGTCGGCCGCGGGCGCCAACAGGGACAGGGCGAGCAGGAGGACGGCGAGACAGGAGGGCGTGCGCATGGCCCTTTCCTACGCGAAGGGGGTGACCCTGGGCCTGTCGGGGCAGAATGGTCGGCATGGTCACTCGCGCCGACCCGCTTCCGCTGCGCTCCGAAACCTCCCAGGCCTGGGCCCGCGCGGCGCTCGCCGACCCGCTCGCGCTGCTCGACGACCACGCCCACCTGGAGCGCAAGGCGGCCGGCAACGCCCTGGCACTGCTCAACCGCTGGCCGAGCGGTCGGGGCGAGGGCCCGCCGCCCGCCGCCGAGCTGCAGGCCGCTCAGCACTGGGCCCGGGTGCTCACCGGCATCGCCCGCGACGAGATCGAGCACCTCGGCCTGGTCCTGCGGATTCTCAAGCGCCGCGGGCGCGCGCTGAGCCGGGTGCACGCGAATGCGTACGCTTCGGCGCTTCGCCGCCTCGTTCGACCGGGCGGGGGCCTTGGTGAACTCGTGGATCGACTCCTCGTCAGCGCCCTGATCGAGGCGCGCTCGTGCGAGCGCTTCGTGCGGCTCGGCGAGGTCGCCGAAGACGACGAGCTCCGCCGCCTCTACCGGGGGCTCGAAGCATCCGAGCGCGGCCACTACCGGGTGTTTTTCGAGCTCGCGCGGACCTTGCCCGGGGCCGACGGCGTCGAGGCGCGCTGGGCGGAGCTGCTCGACGAGGAAGCCGCGATCCTCGCGGCGCAGCCACCCGGTCCCCGCATGCACGCCGGCGAAGAAGGCTAGCCTTTGCGGATGGCGGCCCGCGCGAGGGCCGAGACGAGATCACCGACGAGCACGATCGCCGAGCCCAGCGCGATCAGGAGCACCATCTCGTCCACGCGCCAGCGGGGGCGGGCGTCGAACATGATGTAGTAGCCCAGCGAGACGATGCCGAGCATGCCGAGCACGGTGGCCTCGCGCACGCACGTCTCCCAGCGGTAGAAGAAGTAGAGCAGGAAGCGACCCAGGCCGTCGGGCAGCGCCGCGAACGTCATCATCTGGCGCCGATCCGCGCCCAGCGCGCGGAGCGAGCGGAGCGGCGCGGGACGCGCGTTCTCGAGGGTCTCCGCGTAGAGCTTGCCGAGGATCCCGGCGTTGTGGATGGCGAGGGCGAGCACGGCCGGCCAAGCCGTCGGCCCGAAGATCGCGAGCAGCAGGAAGGCCCACACGTACTCGGGCAGGGCGCGCATCAAGATGAACAGCGCGCGTACGGACAGCGCGACCGCCCGCCAGGCCCAGGACGCGACGCGCGAGGCGCCGCGGCCGGCCGGGAGATAGGGTTCCGGGGTCGCGAACGTGCGCGCGGCGGGCAGGCAGAGCACGAGCGCCAGGAGCGCGGCGAGCGCGATCGCCGCCACGGAGATGGCGAGGGTGATGCCCGCGGCGTGCCATCCCTTGGCGTCCATGATGCCGGCGACCCATCCCGCGAACACGTCCAGGTCGAACGGTTGCCCCCGCAAGGGTGCGGGCACGACACGCCCCAGGAAGCGCGAGAGGTTCTCCGCCGTCGACGTCGAGAAGAGCTTGCCGAGATCGAAGCCGGCGAGGAAGAACGACGACACACCGAGGAGCAGCAGGAGAGCGACGCTTGCCCGGAGGAAGTGGTTCCGCGGTCGAAGGCGGTACAGCGCGCGTACGTCGGCTTCGCGGGTGCTCACGCCATCACCGTGCGGCGCAGGCGTCCGCTCCACAGATCCACCAGGATGACGAGGGCGAACGTGGCGTAGAGATACGTCCAGACCTGGTGGTAGTGCCCCTGGTTGAACGCGGGCTCGAGGTAGTAACCCAGCGTCAGATAGCCGAAAAAGCCGAGGATGGCGGACGAGCGCAGCGCGCACTCGAACCGGTAGAAGGCGTAGGCCGCCATGTCGGGCAGCGCAGCGGGGAGCAGACCGAAGGAGAAGACCTGGATTTGGGTCGCCCCCGCGGCGCGCAGCGCAACGGCCGCGCCGCGGGGCGCCTCGTCGATCATCTCGCTGAAGACCTTGGCGAGCGTCCCCGCATAGGGAATCGCGATGGCGACCACCGCGGCCAGGGGATGAAGGCCCAGCGCCGCGTTGAACAGCACGGCCCACATCAGCTCGTGGATCGAGCGCATGAACGCGATGACCACCCGTACGGGCACGTAGACCCACGCGGGAACGAGCGACGTGGCGGCGAGGAACCCGAGCAGGCTTCCTGCGCCGAGGGCCAGCGTCATCGCGGCCGCCGCGAAGAGCACGGTGGTCCAGGCCGCTCTCGCCGTCTGCGCCAGCGTCGCCGCGCTGAGGTCCGGCGCGAGGGCCGCCCCGAAGAACCGCTTCGCCAGGTCGAGGCCTCCGGCGCGCGGGACGAGGTCTGCCCACCCGACGTCCAGCGACAGGAAGGCCCACACCGAGCCGGCGGCGATGGCGAGGAGCAGCCACCCGCGGCGTCCCACCGGAAAGGGCGCCCGCAGGGCGGCGTCAGGCGCCATCGGCGAGGATCTCGTCGGCTTCGAGCGCGTAGAGCGCCTCGAAGGTCTCGTCCTCGATCTCCGACGTGAGTCGGTCGAAGACGACCCGCCCGTCGCGCAGGCCGACGAGCCTCGTGAAGTAGCGCCGAGCGAGTTCCAGGTGGTGGAGACTCATGCACAGCGTCAGGGCCTCCTCACGAGAGATGCGCGTCAGTAGATCGACCGTGTCCTGGGCGCGTGCCGGATCCACGCTCGACACCGGCTCGTCGGCCAGCACCGCGACGGGGTCCTGGAACAGCGCGCGGGCGATGGCCACGCGCTGCCGCTGACCGCCCGAGAGCCGGTCGGCGCGTTGGAAGAGCTTGGTGCCGATGCCGACGCGCTCGAGGAGGGCGTGCGCCCGCAGCAGATCGGCACGGCGTGGCAGCAGCATGGTGCGCAGCGAGGCCACGTAGGAAAGCCGCCCCAGGCGCCCGGACATCACGTTCTGCGACACGCGCAGATTGTCCACCAGGCTCAGGTCCTGATGCACGAAGCCGATCGCGCTGCGCACCCCGCGGAGCGCACGGCCCGAGAGGCGGCCGAGGTCTTCCCCGTTGACGAGCACCCGACCGTCCGTGGGCCGCAGCGTCCCGTTGAGCAATCGGAGCAGGGTCGTCTTGCCGGCGCCCGATGGGCCCACGAACGCGACGGCTTCGCCGGCGCCGATGGTCAGGTCTACGTGGTCCAGGGCCGGATGGCCGCCGTATCGGACGCTGACGTCCTCGAGACGAAAGGCGGCTCGCTCCGGGGACATCAGTCGAGGAAGCCCAGTGCCTTGGCGACCGTCCGGATGCCCTCGAAGTCCTCGTCCTTGGCGGCGATGAAGCCCGAGCGCTGGAACGCAGCCAGGACGGCCGGGTCCTTGATCGCGAGGAGCGCGTCCTGCAGCTTCTTCGTGAAGCCCGCCCCGAACATGGTCTCGAGCTTGGGGTGGGCCGTGAAGTTGTAGTCGGCGTAGGTCGGCGTCTTCCAGATGATCTTGCACACCGCGGGATCCGTCTGGCCGTTGGCCACACGACGGTCGTACACCTTGTAGTTGACTGCGCCCACCTCGACCGCGCCCGACGTCACGATCTCCACGGTCTGGTCGTGGTTCTTCTGGAAGGCCACGCGCGAGAAGAACGCCTCAGGGGCCTCTTGGGTGTTCTCGCGGATGAAGTGCTCGGGCATGAGCCGGCCCGACGTCGAGGACTCGCTACCGAAGGTGAAGGTCTTGCCTTTCGCCGCGACCGGGAAGGTGTCGCTGGCTTCCAGACCCGCGTCCTTGTGCGCGATGAAGTAGGAGAGGAACGACGGGTCCTCCGTGCCCTGGGCGATGGCGCGGGCGCCTTCCACGCGATGGCGTGCCTGGACGCCCGAGAGGCCGCCGAACCAGGCGAACTGGATGTCGCCGTTGGTGAAGGCCTCGACGGAGGCCTGGTAGTCCTTCGTCGGGACGTACTCGACCGGGACGCCCAGGGCCTTCTCGAGGTAGGCGGCCACCGGCTTGAACTTCTGGTCCAGCACCGTCGTGTCCTGATCCGGGATGCCGGAGAAGCGGAGCGTGGCCTCGCCCGCGGCCCGCTCGCTCTCGGGGGCGCCGCACGCGGCGAGGGAGAGGGCGACGACGGACAGGGCGACGAGGAGGGCGAGTCGGTGGCGCATGGAAGTTCCCCAATGCCAAGCACTTATAGGATCGGAAAAAACGATGAAGACTATTGGTCTGTATTGGATACTACCTACGCGGGGGTAGCTCGGGCAGGAAACCCGAGGAGGAGGCAGACATGACCGCCATCAGCGAGCCGCTCTCCATCCGCCAGCTCGAAGTGTTCGTGACCCTGATCGACCACGGGTCCTTCACCAAGGCGGCGCAGGCCCTGGGGCTCAGCCAGTCCACCGTGAGCGGGCACATCGCCGACCTCGAGCGCCGCCTCGGCACGCTCGTCGTGGAGCGGGGGCGCCGGAGCGTGAAGCCGACCGCAGCCGGGGAGGCCCTCCTTGGTCCAGCCCGCGCGACCTTAAAGGCGGAGCGCACGACGCGGATGGCGGTCGAGGAGCTGACGGGGCTGCTTCGCGGGCAGCTCGTCCTCGGTGGGTCGACGATTCCCTCCAGCTACCTCCTGCCGCAGATCATCGCCACCTTTCACGAGCGCTATCCCGACATCACGCTTCGGCTCGTCACGGGCGACTCGCACACCGTACTGGAGCGCATTCGCGCCTCCGAGGTCGAACTCGGCGTCGTGGGGGCCACCGTCGACACGGACGCGTTCGAGACGGAGCGCGTCGGCGAGGATCATCTCGTGCTGATCCTCCCGCTCAACCACACCCTCGCGGGCCGCCCCGTCCTCGACGTGAATCACGTCCTGGCCGAGCCGATGGTCATCCGGGAGGAAGGCTCCGGGACGCGCGAGGCGATCTTCGAGGCGCTCCTCGGCGAGGCGGCCGGCGATCCGCCGCCCGCGCTGAACGTCGTCTGCGAGGTCGGGAGCACCGAGGCCGTGAAGGCCGCGGTGCGCGCCGGCGTGGGCATCGCCTTCGTCTCGCATCTGGCGGTGCGCGACGAGCTCGCGGCGGGGACCCTTGCCAGTGTCGAGGTGGACGGCGTCGAGGTGCGGCGGGAGTTCAACCTCGTGGCGCGGCGCGGCGCCTACCTGGGGCCCGCTGCCCGCGCGTTCCGCGAGACCATCCTCGCGGAGCTGACCGGGTCCTGAGTCGAGCGGCTTCACGCGTTCGGGCATTGCCGGAACGGCCTCGGGCGGCGAACATGACGCGCGTCCCCGGGAGACCGTCGATGTCGAAGAAGATCGTGCCCGCCGAGGTGCAGCCGAAGCTGCCCCTGGACAAGCTGCTCCTGCACACCGCGCCGGACGAGGAGAACGTCCCCATGGACGTCGTATTCGTGGGCGGAGGGCCGGCGGGGCTCGCCGGGGCGATTCACCTCGCTCAGCTCGTGAAGGCCAACCCGAAGCTCGGCGAAGTCGAGATCGCCGTTCTCGAGAAGGCCGCGGAACTCGGTCAGCACTCGCTCTCGGGCGCGGTCGTGAACCCGCGCGCCTTCCGCGAGCTCTTCCCCGACCTCGCCCCCGAGGATCTGCCCCTGCGCCAACCCGTGGAGGGCGAGAAGGTCTACGTCCTGACGCAGAAGGGGGCCTGGCGCATACCCACGCCGCCTCCGATGCACAACCACGGGAACTACACCGCCTCGATCTGCGAGATCGTGCAGTGGCTCGGCGGCAAGGCCGAGGAACTCGGCGTCAACGTCTTCACCGGGTTCCCCGCCGAGTCGCTCCTCCTGGACGGCGGGCAGGTGATCGGGATCCGGACGACCGCCACCGGCCTGAATCGGGACGGTGAGCCGGGCCCGGGCTACGAGCCGCCGACCGACATCACGGCCCGCGTCGTCGCGTTGGCCGACGGATGCCGGGGATCGCTCTCGCAGGCGTGGCTGGCGTCGCAGGACGTCACGCGGGAGAACCCGCCGATCTACGCCCTCGGCGTGAAGGAGATCTGGGAGACGAAGAGGCCGCTGCGCGACGTGATCCACACGCTCGGCTGGCCGCTTCCCCGGGACGCGTTCGGTGGGTCGTTCGTGTATCCGCTCGAGGAGAACCTCGTCGCGCTGGGCCTGGTCGTCGGGCTCGACTACCGGCAGACGACGCTCGACGTCCACATCCTGACGCAGCAGCTGAAGCAGCACCCGATCCTCAAGGACCTCCTCGAAGGCGGGGAGTGCGTGGAGTGGGGCGCCAAGACCATTCCCGAGGGCGGCTTCTATGCGTTGCCGGATCGGTTCTCCGGGGATGGTGTCGTCCTGCTGGGCGACGGCCTGGGACTCGTGGATGTGCCCTCCCTGAAGGGCATCCACTACGCGATGCAGTCCGGGATCGAAGCCGCGAAGGCCATCGCCACCGCGCTCGAGAACGACGACGTGTCTGCGGCCGCGCTTGGTGCGTACGACACGAGCCTGCGGGGGAGCTACGTGCTCAAGGACCTTCGGCGCACGCGAAACATGCGCCTCGCGTTCAAGTCGGGGTTCTTCGGCGGCAGCTTCAAGTCCGGGTTGATGGTCCTGACCGGGGGTGCCTTCCCCGGAGGGAAGATCGACATGGAAGCGGACGCGGACGTGCCCAAGACCGTGACGCCGCCGGCCGCGTTCACGCCCGACAACACGCTCACCTTCTCCAAGGTCGATGCGGTCTACAAGTCCGGCAACCAGACGCGGGACGACATTCCGTCGCATCTCGTCGTGGGGCAGGACGTGGACGGCGAGCTCGCCGATCTCTACGCGGCCATGTGTCCTGCGGGCGTGTACGAGCGCGACGGCGACACGCTCGTCGTGAACGCGCCGAACTGCGTCGACTGCAAGGCCACCGATGTACTCGGGCCTCGTTGGACGCCGCGTGAGGGCGGCAGTGGACCCAAGTACAAGCGCATGTGATGCGCCGCCCGCGCTCGCCGACGTCATCGAATCTTCACGCAAAGACGTTGTTTGACGCGTGAATTTGGTTCTTTGAGCCCCGCCGATCCGCGCTAGAAGGGTGGCGTGCGACGGGGCATTCAGTTGCGACGCCGAACGGGGCCTGGCCCCGCGCCGGCATGTCCGCCTCGAGATTCGGGTTGGCCTCGACATCTCGGCCCCACCTCCTTCTCGCACACGCGACGCACCACGTCCCGACGACCGCGTCGCCGATGATGCAGACGCAAAGCGATACGCTGCAAGTCATAGAGACCAGGGGATGGCGCGGCGGCAGGCTCCGCGCAAGCGACCCCGAGACCCGTCACGCTCGCGGCGACACCCGTCGCCCCGGTGCGGGTCCTCCTTCTGGGGTTTCGGTGGGCTCCACACCCACCGTCCGTCGACCGTCGCGCCTCCCCGCCCTTTTCAGACCGTCCTGATCCGCGCCGACAGGCTTTGGCGGCTACCATCCGTGCCCGATGGGTACGCAACACCAGGCCAGTCCGCTCGTGCGCCTCCTCCGCTACGCGCGGCCCTACCGCGGGCGGATGCTGCTCGCGGCCGGCGCGTCGATCCTCAACAAGCTCTTCGACATCGCGCCGCCCTTCCTGATCGGTACGGCCGTCGACATCGTCGTGCAGCGCGAGGACTCGATGCTCGCCCGGCTCGGCGTGCCGGACGTGGGGGCCCAACTCTGGGTCCTCGCCGGACTGACCCTCGTGATCTGGATCCTCGAGTCGGTCTTCGAGTACGCCCAGGCCCTGCTCTGGCGAAACCTCGCCCAGACCATCCAGCACGAGCTGCGCCTCGACACGTACGCCCACGTGCAGGACCTGGACATGGCGTACTTCGAGGCGGGGAGCACGGGGCGGCTGCTCTCCATCCTGGGGGACGACGTCAATCAGTTGGAACGCTTCCTCGACGGGGGGGCGAACCAGCTGATCCAGGTCGCGACGACCGTCGTGGTGATCGGCACCGCGTTCTTCGTGATGGCGCCGAGCGTGGCGTGGGTCGCGTTGCTACCCATGCCGTTCGTGCTGTGGGGCTCGTTCGCGTTCCAGCGTCGCATCGCCCCCCGCTACGAGGAGGTCCGGGAGCGAGCCGGTCTGCTCTATGGCCAGCTCACCAACAACCTCGGGGGCGTGGCCACGATCAAGAGCTTCACGGCCGAGCCGCGCGAGGTCGAGCGCATCCGTTCGGACAGCGAGGCCTACCGGACGAGCAATCGCCGCGCGATTGCGCTCTCCAGTGCGTTCTCACCGCTCATTCGCATGATCATCGTGCTCGGCTTCACCGCCATGCTCGTACTCGGCGGGCACCTCGTCCTCGACGGGCATCTCGCCGCCGGCATGTACGCCGTGATGATCTTCCTGACGCAGCGACTGCTGTGGCCGCTGACGCGCTTGGGGGAGACCTTCGACCTCTACCAGCGCGCGATGGCATCCACGCGGCGGATCCTCGACTTGCTCGACGAGCCGGTGCACGTCGTGAGCGGGGACTCGCGTCTACCGCGGGACACGGTCCGCGGTGCCGTGCGCTTCGACGACGTCGGCTTCGGGTATCACGGCGACCTCCCCGTGCTCCACGACCTCGATCTCGCCATGGACGCGGGCCAGACCACCGCCATCGTGGGGCCCACCGGGTCGGGGAAGAGCACGGTCGTGAAGCTCCTGCTCCGCTTCTACGACGTGGACAGCGGAAAGATCACGCTGGATGGGCACGATCTACGCGCGTTGGACCTCGGCGATCTGCGGCGGGCAATCGGGTTCGTCAGCCAGGACGTGTTCCTCTTCCCCGGATCCGTCCACGCGAACATCGCCTACGGTCGACCCGATGCCACGCGCGCGGAGGTCGAAGAGGCCGCTCGGACCGCCGAGGCGCACGCCTTCGTCCAGGCCCTGCCGCAGGGCTACGACACGGTGGTGGGGGAGCGGGGGCAGAAGCTCTCCGGCGGTCAGCGCCAGCGCCTCTCGATCGCGCGCGCACTCCTCGAGGGCGCGCCCATCCTGGTGCTCGACGAGGCGACCTCGGCGG
Organism: uncultured Planctomycetota bacterium; assembly: GCA_963802335.1. GTDB lineage: Bacteria > Planctomycetota > PLA2 > PLA2 > JAEUHO01 > CAWDIE01. The sequence goes on from CAWDIE010000001.1 coordinate 227,535, forward strand.
TGGACAACGAGACCGAGGCGGCGATCCAGCGTTCCCTGGAACGCATCGGACACGAACGCACGGTCGTGGTCATCGCCCACCGTCTGTCGACCGTGCGGAACGCGGACCGCATCTACGTCCTGGACGAGGGGCGCCTGGTCGAGAGCGGCACCCACGAGGCATTGCTCCAGGAGGACGGCCTCTACGCCTCGCTGTGGCGCGTCCAGACGGGCGAGGCGGCGGCCACGCTCTCCGACCGCGACGCCTGACGCCGTCGGTAGGATGCCGCGCCATGAGCAACGACGCTTCCCCCCGCTCCGTGCACACGATCGCGACGGCGCTCGGCGTCGGCCGCGCGAGTCACCACATCTTCGTGTGCGTGGCGCAGGCCAAGCCCAAGTGCGCTTCACTCGAGGAGACCACGGCGACGTGGACCTACCTCAAGAACCGCATCCTCGAATTGGGGCTCGACGGCAAGGTCGTGGCCCGCGAAGCCGCCGCGGGGCACGAGGGGCGCTGCGTGCAACGCAGCAAGGCCGACTGCCTCCGGGTCTGCAGCCAGGGCCCGGTCGCCGTCGTGTACCCGGACGGCACCTGGTACCACTCCGTCACGCCCGACGTGATGGAGCGGATCCTGCAGGAGCACGTGCTGGGCGGACGGCCCGTCGAGGAGTACGTCATCGCCACGGATGCCATGCACGAGGAGTCCACATCGTGAATCTCTCCCACGCCACCGCGCTGGTGACCGGCGGTAGCCGCGGCATCGGCTACGAAACGGCTCGCGAGCTCAAGGTCCGGGGGGCGCGCGTCGCCATCTGCGGGCGGGACGAAGCCCAGGTGAAGAAGGCGGCCGAGGAGCTCGACTGCCTCGGCATTCGCGCCGATGTCGGCGTCGCGGCCGACGTGGATCGCTGCGTCGCCGAGGTCCTCGACGCCTACGGCGCTTTCGACGTCCTCATCAACAACGCCGCGTACGGCTACTTCGCTCCGCTCGCCGAAATCGACCTCGAGTCGTTCCAGGCGCTGCTCCAGACCAACCTGGTAGGGGCCATGCTGGTCGCGCAGGCCTCGGTCCGTCACTTCCTCGCGGAGGGGAAGAAGGGGCACATCGTGAACGTGGGCTCCACCGCGGCCCGCCGGGGTTTCCCGCGCGGTACGCCCTACGTGGCGACCAAGTTCGCTCTCTCAGGCATGACCGAGTGCTGGCGGATGGAGCTGCGCAAGAGCAACATCCGCGTGATGCAGGTCGATCCCAGCGAAGTCCTCACCGGGTTCGGGGGCGGCGAGCCCCGGGTCAGCGAGCGCAAGCTCCGTCCCGCCGAGATCGCCCACGCGATCTGCGCGATGCTCACGATGGACGATCGTGGCTTCATCCCCAATCTCGAGATCTGGGCCACCAATCCGGATTAGATCGTCCGCGCTCGACTACCGGCCCATCTCGTCCGTCTCGCGCAGCTCTCGCTCTTCCTCGCGGATGGCCTCGCGCTGCGTCGCGATGTGGAGGAGTTGCGCCTCGAGATCCTCGAGGTCCTCCCCCTGCGCGCGCCGGCGCTCGATCTCGCGGAACACGCGGTTCCACCACGCGTCCCAGGTCTTGGCCTCGGTCCTAAGGTGTGCCGCGTACGCCGATGCCAGGGGAGTTTCCAGTCGCGCAGCCCGGCGGTCTCGGGCCTCGCGCAGAGCCCGTTGGAGCCGGTAGCGTGTGAGGACCTGCTGCGCCTCGTCCCCGGCCGCACGCATGCGCTCGAGTTCCTGGTTTAGTTGGACCAGATGGGCGTCCAACGCCTCCGCCGCGAGGCGACCTTGCGCCGCGTCGGGTGCTCTCTCCGGCGACGGACCTTCGCGCCCCAGCGGCAAGACGAGCCACGCAGCTGCCGCCGCGGCGAGCAGGCCCAGGAGAAGCGGGATGCGACGGCGTCTCACGGGCCAATCCTCCGTGCGGGCGACGGATCCTCGGCGGGTTGGGTGGTCACCGGCCTTTCCCCCGTCCCACGACAGGGTAGTCCTGAGCGCCGAGGCCGCAAGAGGCCCGGCTCGCGGCCGGTGGCGCCGCGAATCGGGGATCCGGCGTCCCGGATCGGCCGTTGGCGGGGTGTCTCTCTGCAGATGTCCCTGTTGGAGCGTCCCCCATGAAGCGCTTGCCCCTCTCCCTTGTCCTCGCCGCCGGCCTGTTCGCCCTCGCCTTCGTCGCTCTTCCGGCCCCCGCCGGATCCGTCGCGGCCCCCGCACGGATCGACGCTGCGGCGGACCCCGTCGGCGTCTGGCGGCCGAGCGTCCAGGACCGCCTCTTCCGCCTCGAGCACGAGATGCACGCCTTGGAGGCGGATCTCGCTGCGCTGCGTCGCCAGGTGTCCACCCTGGCCACGCCGTCCGCGGAGACTCTAGGCGTGATGCCCGCCCCCGCGGGATGATGGAGCTCGTGATCCCGTGACTTCCCGTCCTCCCGACGACCCGCTCGAGCTCGCCGAACTGGCCGACCACAGTCGGTTCGTCCGCAATCTGGCCCTTCGTCTGTTGCGGGACGACGACGCGGCCGACGAGGTCGTCCAGGAAACGATGCTCGCCGCCGTGAAGGCGAAGCCGTCCACCGGCCGCTCGCTCCGACCCTGGCTCGCGACCGTCGCGCGCAACGTGATTCGCAAGCGCTTCCGCACGACGGATCGCCGCCGCCGTCGCGAGACGGCAGCGGCTCGCCCCGAGCGCGTCGCGTCCACGGCCGCGTTGGCCGCGCGGGCCGAGATCCTGAAGCGGGTCGTGGACGCCGTGCTCTCGCTGGACGAACCCAACCGCAGCGCCGTTCTCCTTCGCTACTACGAGGATCTGCCGCCGCGGGAGATCGCGAAGCGACTCGGCGTCCCCGTGGAGACCGTGCGGGGTCGCTTGAAGCGCGCCGCGAAGCAGCTTCGTGCGCGCCTCGATGCGAGTAGCCCCCAGGGGCGAGACGGCTGGATGCCGGCGCTTGCCGGACTCTGCGGCTTCGAGGTGCCCGCCGAGGTCGCGACGTCCGGCGGCGGTGCCGCCACGCAGACGACCGGACTCAGCCAAAGCATGGCCACCCCCGGGGTGGCCGCGACCGTGCCGGCCCTGGTCGGCGCCTTCGTCCTCGGTGGCTTCGCGGCGGGCGCCGTCGCCTGGCAAGGGGTCTCGCCACCGCCGGCCGTCTCCGACGGCGTCGACGTCGGGGCGTCCGTCACCCGCGTCGAGCCGGCAAGTGACGCGCGCGAGGCCCGGACGATCGCAGACGCGGCCCCCCCGGATCGCTTCGCCCGTGCGCGCGCGAAGCGCGTGGCCCTTCGTGCCGAGCGAGACCGGCTCGAGGCGCGATGGGCCGCGCTGCAGCCGGCGCCGCTCGATCCGTCCCTCTTCGCCTTCGGATGGCCGGCCGACGGCACGGCGTTCCAGACCACGGACTGGCTGGCCGTCGCGAAACACGTCCGCTCGATGTCGGACTTGCTGCCCCAAACACGGGCCGCCGTCACGGCCGGGGACTCGATGGACCCCGAGGTCGAGCGCATCCTGCACCGCCACAACAGCGCCGTCGTCGCCTTCGCGCTCACCGTCGCTGCCGACCTGGGCACCCCGCACGTCAACCTGGCCTACAGCCATCCCTCGGTCATCGCCAACCTCGTGGCCGCGTTGCTCGAGCTGGGCGGGGATCCACTCACCGCTCAGCAACGTCGCCAGGTGCGCCTGCTCGGGGAGGCGTGGGCGAACGAGACGGACCCCGCGCCGGAGCGCTCCCGCGACGCGCCTCAGCTGGCCTTGATGGTCGAAGCCGTCGAAGCGCGGCTGAGGTTCGTCCGCGCGCTCAAGACCGTGCTCACGCCCGAGCAGCACCGCGCGCTCTTTCCCCCCGACCTCGAGGACCGGGTTCAGCTCGACCTGCTCTCCCCTGCGGTCGTCTACGCCCTCCGTCGCGGTGTGCCTGCGCCGGATGCCGCGAGCCTCCGCCTCGAGATCATTGCGAAGCTGCTGAGCCTGGCGCAGATCCGGGACAAGGACCCCCGTCTGTGGTCGCGGGTGGCCGAGGGGTGGCTCGACAGCCTCCCCGGCGTCTACCAACCCAAGCCGTGGTACGCGATCGACCTCGCGTTTCCGCCGAGCCAGGAGCTCCAGCGTCTCGCCCGAGCGCAGCTACGGGCCACCGAGGCGATTCTGGCCTCGGGCCGCCTCGACCCCGACGAAGCCGCACGGCTGAGCGACGTCACCATGCTCCTCGTGCCGCAGATCCCCGAAGCGCGCGCGGCCGAGGGGCCAACGGGAGATTGAGGATCCCGTATTCCCGTTCGGCGGGATGCTTTGAGTGGAGCCACGGCTCCCCTGACTCCCGAGGAGATACCCATGGCTCGCCTACTGATCGCCTTCGTGCTCGGTGCCTTGATCGCGGGGACGGTCGTGTACGTCGTCCGTCACCAGGCGCCGGTGGAAGAGCCCACGGCGCCGCCCGCGTCGGAGCGCGTCAAGACCCCGCGTCGGCCACCGCCGGCTGCGGCGCTGGTCGGTTCCCCCGAGGCCGTCGCGCGGCTCGCCGGCATCGAGGCCGAGAATGCCAGGCTTCAGGAGGAGATCGACGAGCTCGAGGCCTCGATCGAGGCCGCTGTGGCGCCGAAGGACCCCGAGGCCTTCCGCTTCGGGGTGCCGGAAGACGCGCCGACCTTCGACAAGGCCGACTGGCCCGCCCTCGGGTCCCACATGACGAAGCTCTCCGAGCTGATGCCGGGCTTCATGAAGACCATCGCCGAGGGCGGCGACGTGGCCGCGGTCATCGGCCCTGTGCAGAAGCACAACATGCCGCTCGCTCAGTTCGCCATCGCGTTGTCGAGGGATCTCGGCGAGTCCGACATGCCGAACAAGGCCTACACCCATCCGGCCGTGATCGCGAACCTGATGCGTGCGGCCCTGCAGGATGCCAACGAGCCGCTCACCCAGGCGCAGGAGGTCGCGATCGGTGCGTTGGGCAAGGCCTACTTGTCCGAGCGCGCCCGCGGCGACGCCGCGGCGGGGGAGCAGACAATCGCTCTGGCGTCCCTCGTGGCGGAGGTCGAGGCGAAGTCGCGCTTTCTCGCATCGGCTCGTGGCGTCCTGACGGCGACCCAGAACGGTGTCCTCTTCCACCCCGACACGGTGGGGCGCGTCGGGTTGGATCTGCTCTCGCCGGGGCTCGGCTACGCGCTGAGAGCCGGGGCCCACGGCACCGACCGCGACTCCCTGGAGGCATCGCTGGTCGAGACGCTTCTCTCCACGGCGGGCATCGAGATGGAGGACGCCTCCTCCCTTCGGTGGGTGGCGACGGCGTGGGTGGACGAGATCCCTTCCGTGCTCGAGCCGCGGACCCAGCGCAATCCCGACGTTCTCTTCCCGCACGTGGACGACCTGCAGAACCAGGCGAAGGCGCAGATCGCCGCGACCGAGCGCTTGCTCGCCTCCGGTGAACTCACGGCCGAGCAGGCGAAGACCCTTCGCGACGTCGCCACCATCATCCAACCGATCGTGCTTCCCAGCGCGCCGGCCGGCCCGGCCCCGGACGAGGAGTAGGAGCCATGTCGAAGACCACCGTGACGAGTCTCGCCCTTCTCCTCGGTCTCGCCGTCGGCGGCGTCGTCGCCTACGTCGCCTTGCCGGTGACGGTCGCCGATTCCCTGCCGCCGCTGGACGTCTCCACCGGCTCGGCCCCCGCCACCGACGAAGCGGCGCTTCGCGTCGAGCGGGCCCCGGCCGCACCGACCGTCGACGGAGCGGGGGGGGCGACGGCGCCGGCCGCCGGCGCGAGCTCCGAGGACTTCGCCGCCGCCGAGGCCCTGAACCGGGAACTCAAGGCGGAGCTGGCGGCCCTTCGCGCCCGGCCCCGTCCCCAACCGGAGGTGATCGTCTCGGACAACCCGCCCACGTTCTCTTTCGGCATCCCCGAAGACGCCCCCGCGTTCGCCGGCGCCGACTGGAAGAAGCTCGGCGGGCACGCGACCCGGCTCACTGCCCTGCTGAGAGAGCTCCGCGAGGCACTCGCGCGAGGTGAGTCGCCGAGCTCGGCCGCGACCAGCAGCATCCAGCGCGAGAACATGCCCCTCGCCCTCTTCACGATGCAGCTCGCCGGCGACGTCGAAGACATGACCCCCAACGGGGCGTTCGTGCATCCGGCCGTCACCGCCAACCTCGCCCGCGGCATGCTGGAGGAGGCCGGCCAGCCGCTCACGGCGGATCAGGAGCGGGCGCTGGACGCGTTGGGCTCCTCGGCCGCCGCGAACATCGAGCGTCTGATCGCGGGGCTGTCCGCCACGACCCCGGAGATCGGACGGACCGCCCAGATCACCGATGCCCGCTTGCAGTTCGTCGACGCCTTGCGGAGCGTGCTCACCCCGGAACAGGACGCACTCCTGTTCCCGCCGGAGACGGCCGGGCGTCTGAAGCTCGATCTTCTCTCGCCGGCGCTCGTCTACGTGACGGCCGCCCCGGTCGAGGCGCGGAGTCGCGACGAGCTCGCCACGAACCTCGTGACCCGGGTTCTCTCGCTGGCTTCGACGCCGCGCGAAGACGTGTCGGCGTTTCGGTGGATCGGGGAACGCTGGGTGGACGCCGTCCCCGGCGTGCTCGAGCCGCTCGACATGGGGAACACCGACATCTACTTCCCGCACGTGGACCTCTGCCAGTCACGGGCTCACGCCGAGGCCGCCGCCATCCGCCGGCTCGTCGAGAGCGGGTCGTTCGACGAGGACGAGGTCGCCAAGCTCAGGGCCGTGAACGGGCTCCTCTATCCCTACCTGCGTTGAGGTGCGCGCCGGTCGGGGCGCCCGCCCGGCCTCACGCCACCCGGACGGCGACCGCGAGCCCGTCCTCGAGCGGCAACAGCGTCGCGCGCCACGGTCCATCCGCTTCGGCGAGGCGCGCGTTGAACGCATGCACCGCGTCCCCGGCCTCGCGACCGCGCGGCTTGCGGAAGACGTTGTCCGCCAGCAGCAGGCCGCCCACGCGCAGGTGCGTCTCGGCCCAGGCGAGGTAGTGCGGGTAGCTCGCCTTGTCGGCGTCGATGAACACCAGGTCGAACGGGCCCTCGCCCTCGATGGTCGCCAGCTGCTCGAGCGCGGGGCCCACGTGGATGGTGACCTTGTCGGCGAGGCCCGCGCGGCGGAGAGACTCCGCCGCTACCTGGGCGTGGTGCTGTTCCATCTCGAAGGTGTCCAGTCGTCCGCCCGGGGCGAGGGCCCGAGCCAGGCAGACCGCGCTGTAGCCGCCGAGGGTGCCGATCTCGACCGCGCGGCGCGGCGCGGCGGCCCGGGCGAGGATCTCGAGGTGGCGTCCATCAAAGGGACCCACCGCGATGTCGGGTAGTCCTTCGTCCCGGCTTCGAGTCCGGATCTCCGTGAGGATGGGGTCTTCCGGCTGGAGGAGGGCCTCCACGTAGGGGGCGATTCGGGGGTCGCTGGCCGCATACGCCTTGTCGTCGCCCATCGGATACGCCTCCATCAGCCCGAGGAGGCCCCCGGGAGAGGCCGGATCCTATACCGATCGGCGCGGGGCGATGGAGCGGGGGGAACCCATCGGAAGAGTCGGACGTCCATCTCTTGGACGGCCTGGCTCTCCTTCGCGGGGGCAAGCCCCGTCTGCACCCTGGGCTCGAGCCGGGGTGGATCGTATGATCGAGAGTTCGCTCGAGAGATTCGTGGGGGTCGCGCTGCAGACGCCCCCGCCGGGAGACGTCCATGCAGAAGCCTGTCCTAATCGTTGCGGCCTTCGCGCTGCTTGGCCTCTCCCTCGCCTTCATGGGGACACCGTCCTCGGAAGCGGGGTGATGCAACGGCCGTTCGCCCGCCAGTTTGGCGGCGCTCAAGATCAACTGGGAAGACATCGAGTTCATCGCGAAGCCTCACGCGACGACGACCGGCATGCCGGTGTCCGCGCCTGAGGACGAGGTCTCGCCCTTCCTCCGCCTGAAGAAGCCGGTCCTCGTCTACGTCAGCCACCCCGGCGGCGGCGGTGACGGGTTCGAGAAGCTCGAACAGGTCACCTTCGCGAACGAGAAGCTCGGCCTCGCCGTCAAGGCGTTCCGCACCGTGCGTATTTCGCCCGACAACGCCGAAAAGGACCTCGTTTTGGCCGGCAAGGGCAAGGCCGTCCCCCGCCTGCTCGTCGTCGATCCCTCGAGCGAGAAGGTCAAGGTCCTCGAGAAGGGCAAGCTCAAGGCGAGCACGATCTACAGCACGCTGAAGAGCGTCTCCGGCAAGTGCTGGAAGGAGAGCCTCGAGAAGACGGTGAAGAGCCACCTGAAGCTGCTCACCGAGCAGGACCAGGTCGTCAACGAGATGAAGGTCCTTCGCGACAAGGAGAGCCGTCTCGCGCAGGAAGACGGTGCCAAGGCCAAGCGCGAACTCGAGAAGCTCCAGAAGGAGATCGAGGAAGTGCAGAAGGAACTCGAGAAGCTCGCCACGCAGAGCCGCGAGATGTGGAAGCTCACCTCGAAGCTCCCGCAGGCAGAAGAGCTCGCGTCCGTCGAGTAGCGCGACCACGCTTTGCGCGGCGCCCGGTGCCGCTGCCCAAGGGCGGGTGTCCCATGCGGACCCCCGCCCTTTTTTCGTGTCCCGCCGCGGCAGGCGGGGGCTGTCTTTCAGGCCTAAAGACCCATGAAATCGGCGCAGCCATTTCCGCCTGGCGTTTCAAACGGTAGATTCCATGAGGGCGGGCTTTCGACTCGCCGACGGGGGCAGACCATGCAGCGATTCGTCCTTCCGCTGGCCGTGCTCGGCCTGATCGGGCTTTCTCTCGGCTTCCTCGGGCGCAATCGACGCGGACGCGGGGTGATGCGGCGGTCGCGGCGGCCAGAGTGGCCGCTCGCCCGCCAGTATGGCGGCGCTCAACATCCGGTGGGACACGGTCCGGCAGATCGTGACGCGCCACGACGTGATCAGTGGCATGCAGGCGCCCGATGAGAACGAGCCGGTCGAGACGCCGTTCGCGGAGCTGCACCGCAAGTACGACATGCCGCTCGTGGTCTTCGTCTACGGCTCGGGGAGCGCGGACGACGACTTCGACAAGATCGAGCAGGTGGTCTTCAAGAACGAGAAGATCGGCCTGGGCATGAAGGCGTTCAAGACGCTCAAGATCACGCCCGACGACGCGACCGACGATCGCCTGATCGGTGAGCGCGGCAAGAGTGTCCCGCGCCTCAGCAATACGTCGAAACGGCGCCACACAACACTACCACCATTGCCTTCTCCAGTCTCTTTGTAATCGGCCTTAAGATCAGAATAAACAGCAGTCTGTGTTCAGCTGCTATTGGTAAAAGAGATTCTATAAGATCAATTGAGCTTTCATCAGCCCATTGAAGGTCTTCAATAATTATGACGAGGGGGATAAGGTTTGATGCATTTTTAAGCAGGTCCCTGACATTTTTAAAAATTGATTTTTCCAGGGATTCTCCTTCAATGCCCTTTATACGTTCCGCATATTTTCCAGTAAGATTAATTCCCATGAGGGTAGCAACGAATGAGATAATTTCTAATTCAAAATTACTTGAAACACTTTCCACTGCGTTTTTCAGTTTTGAGAACGCAATTTTTTCATTGTCCTCCTCACGAATCCCGGCCCAACTCTTAAGAATATCAATTATGGGGTGAAAGCTTAAATTGCGACCGATTGAGATGGCTCTGCCTTCAAGGACTGTAACTCCCGACATGACATCGCGTTTCATAAGTTCGGCAATCAGCCTGGATTTTCCAACACCAGCCTCACCAATAACGCTTACAACTGAGCCAGTGCCGTCAACAAGCTTTGCAACCTGTAGTTGAAGCTTGTTGATTTCCTGGGTGCGGCCCACCAAGTCTGAAAAAATTTCTCGCTCAGCTCCAAGGCGAGGCCGATAAATTTCCTTCTTTGCCGACACAAGCTTATAGATGCCGATGGGATCTTCTTTCCCCTTAACCTTTTTCTCGCCTATCGCCTCAAAATTGAAAAGAACCTTAGCCAGCCTATAGGTATCTTCCGTTACAAATGTGGACTTGGGCATAGCCATCCCTTCCATTCTAGAAGCAAGATTCACTGTGTCTCCGACAGCCTTGAACTCAACTCGTAAATCGTTGCCAAGTGTACCGACAACAACAGGGCCCGTGTGAATCCCGATCCTCATCCTGATTGGAGGAATAATGTCATTGACCTCATTAAAAGAGTCAATTTCACTATGGATGGCAAGGGCGGATCTTAGCGCTCTCTGTGGCGCATCCTCTAAAGCAACAGGCGCTCCAAATAGTGCCAGCACGCCGTCTCCGGTCATTTCGTTGATCGTTCCTTCATAGTCGTGAACTTTATGGATCAATATTTCATAAACCTGATCCATCAGATTGTAGGCCTGATCTGGCCCCAACCTTTCAACCATTGGTGTAAAATCGACCATGTCGCAAAACATGACAGTGACCTGCTTGCGCTCTCCTTCGATTTTTCCTTTTTGGGACAAAATCTTTTCAGCTAGGCCCCTCGGAAGATACCGTTGTATTTTATCTATTTTTTCATCAACCAAGGTATCTTTATGGCGTCTTAAAGAAGGGTTAGAAAATTTGAAGGCGCATTGATTGCAGAATTTCGCATCATCCTCGTTAATATGTCCGCACTTAGGGCATTCCATATTTAGGAGTCTCCGATAAATTATCGTTGAGATATAATCTTTGCAGCAGGCGGGTCTGCGAAATTAATAACGAATATAATAGATTATGTCAAAGTTTATGATTTTATATTTTTAGGACATGTTACCGATATACACACTCCACGTTTTTTCCTGTTCACCTTATACAACCTGGTTCAGTTCAATCCGGTTGATATCCCTTTTCAGGTAGATGGCCAGATTGCAGCCATTGATATCTCTGCCAGCCACACGCTCGATACCCAATTTCCCAAGCCGATATCTTAGGCTATGGATATGTATACCCAGCTTGTTAGCCAGTTCATTTGCAATAGTGTATTTTTTTTAAATTTGGCAATAGCGTCTTCAGATATTGCATAAAGACGTTTATACCTAAATATATAGACGTATTCCGCCGCCAAGTTAATACGTGTCGATGAAAAATTGACATTTTTATGAGCATTTGTTAAAAAGTTTCGGGTGCCTTTCTCCTCCCCATTTTTCAAGAAAAATAATCAGATCATTATTTCCCTATATACACGTTGCAGTACAGGAGATCCAAGTTGGCGGGATTAATTCTTCAATTTTAGCTATTATCGGAGATTAAGCCGCAATTATTGGCAACTCAACATTAGCTCCAAAAATGGTGACGGCTATCTTTGATGAGTTACTCTCTTAACTGATAATAGACTGCGCATCCCAATAATATTGCGCTATAATTCTAATTCAAATAGGCATTGAAAATTAAAATATCGAATTCATAAAGGAGAAAAATGAATAAAAAGTGGTGGGGATTCGGAATTCTCCGCAGTTGTTTTGGCAGGATTCATTGCCGGGTTTTTATATCTATCGAAAGCGAACCTTTATCAGTCTGATGGTCAGGCGAAGCTGAAAGGACTCACATCGACTGCCAAGGTAATACGAGATGAGAAAGGAATGCCCTATATTTATGCTGAGAATATGTCGGACCTGATGAAAGTACAGGGTTATGTGACAGCCCAGGACCGCTTATTCCAGATGCACATGGTCCGTCTGTTTGCGCAAGGTCGTTTGACGGAGTTTGTCGGGGAAATGGCCAAAGATCTGGATATCCGCATGCGAACCATAGGACTACATCGAAATGCCATTAAGCATGCAAAGATATTAAACCGGGATACCCGCGAGTCCCTGCAGGCTTTTGCAGATGGCATCAATCAATACATAGATTCTAACAGAAACAACCTCCAACTTGAATTCAAGCTTGCAGGGGCAAAACCGGAATCCTGGAAAATTGAAGATTCGATAGCCATTATCTATTATATGGGTTGGGGCGCTGCCGCGAATATTAAGACTGAAATGATTTCCCAGATGTTGATTGAAAAAATCGGTATAGAAAGATTTCTGGAAATCTTTCCTGTCAATACCAACCCAGATGATACCACCGTCGCCATTAATTCCAACAAGTCGCCGATAACCTCCTTGGCATTTAGTTCGCTTGAACCTCAAGAAGATGAGCGTCTGATGGGATTCTTCTCAGAAGGCATGTCAGCTTTGGGTATTGGCAGCAATGCTTGGATCGGCGGTAGTAGCCTGTCGGTGGGTGGGAAACCGATTGTGGCCAGCGATCCCCAGTTGGATGCGCGTCTGTTGCCGGGCATTTTTTATCCCTCAGGCCTCATCACTCGCGAGATGCGTGTGGTGGGCGTTACGGTTCCCGGTATACCGGGAATTATGATAGGCAGGAATCAATACGTGGCCAACGGCGTTACCAATGCCTACGGTGATGCCCAGGATCTGTATATTGAAACGATTGACCCGGACAACCCAAAAAACTACCTGGAAAAGGGAAATTCAATCCCCTTTCAAATCATCTCTGAAACACTCAAAATCAAGGATGAAAATGCGACATCCGGGTTTCGTGAAGAAGTGGTGAAGATACGTTTGACCAACCGAGGGCCGGTGATTTCAGGATTTCTGAAACCCTTAAAAACAGATAAAGTGGTGACCATGCGGTGGGGCCCTTTTGAAACAATGGAACCGGCCCTCGGCTTAGATTTTCTTCTAACCTCCAAATCAGTAGATGATGTTCGAGAATCACTGCGCTCCGCCACAACGGCTCATTTCAATGTGACATTTGCCGATGTCGAGGGAAATCTGGGCTGGCAGACAACTGGCCGATTACCTATTCGGAATTTTGGTAATGGAACAGTTCCGGTAGATGCTAATCGTTATCCGGACACCTGGTCAGGATGGGTTCCATATGAAGAGACTCCCCAGCAGTACGGCAGCGACCGCGACTGGATTGGAAATGCGAATCACAACACTGTCAAAAAGAGTTATCCCTACTATTACTCCTCTTATTTTTCGCCGTCTTACCGTTATCAAAGACTCATTGAATTGATGAGCAGGCCTGGGAAAAAGACGGTTGACGACCATTGGAACTATCAGCGGGATGATTTCAATGTGCTTGCCAGAAGAATAACCCCCATAATGAAAAAAGCGCTTACCTCGGACCAGGAAACCAAGGAGATGGCCGGTATTCTTCAAAACTGGGATTTTCATGATCGCATGGATTCCAGTGCCCCGGCAATATTTCAGGCAATTTACCGCCATCTGGCAGTGTTGACCTATGAAGACGAATTAGGGAGGGAACTCGCTGCCACCATGTTGTCCGTGTGGTATTTTTGGCAGGAAAGACTGGAAACCATGATCGTGGAGGGTAACTCAAGATGGTTTGATATCGTGTCTACGCCTGACAAAGAGGAATCCTTGACAGACCTGATTCTGATGGCCGGTAAAAAAGCCAAAAAAGAACTGTCCGATAGCCTCGGTAATGACGTCAAGGACTGGTCATGGGGAAAGGTGCATCAGATTTCAAACCCGAATCCTATCCGTCGCAGCGGTTTTGGAAAAGAGTGGCTGGGTGGGAAAAGCCGTCCCATGGGTGGTTCCGGGGAAACCTTATACCGGGCTTTATATGATTTCAACAATCCGGATGAGATAATGTATTCAGCCGCCATAAGAATGGTCGCCGATTTAGGTGACAATGACAAAGTGGCGGCTGTCATGCATGGAGGTGTGACCGGCCGCACCTTTCACCCGCATTTCAAAGACCAACTCGAAGCCTACCATAACGGCTCAAAACTATATTGGTGGTTTAGTGATAAAAAGATTCAGGAACATAAACAAAGTGAGTTGGCTTTTGTTCCTTAGGGATGAGCATAAAAAGATTGCGGTATTAATTGATGCGGACAATACTCAACTATCTAATAGTAGCTGTTATAAAAAATGGCGGGAGGATCGAACCTGATCTCCTTTCATATTATCCAATTATTTCAAAAATTTTATTCTGGTGCCAGATACATTAATTCATTTTATACCCTCAGGAACAAATCTTAATACCATCTGTACATAGGGCCGGTTGATTGCTTCCGGATGTGGATCAACCGGACTGGCATTAATGACTGCTCCATAGGCCGAATCGTCAAATTGCACGTTCCCGGAACGGTCGTTAAAAAACAAATCTCTGATTTCACCACTGGGCATTACCTTGAATGTAAGAGCATTCTGCAGGGTACGCTCCTTATTATTCAATTGTTCTGAAAAAGCCCAGTTTTTTTGGATTTTATATGCGGTCTCAACCCGATAAATCTCGATGACATCTAGAACGCTCTCGGTTCTATCATGTCGTTTATCTTCTGCGGGACTCACCTGATTCAAGGACTGCCTGGAATGTTTAGGTTCAGAATATTTCACTCTTTCTTTAAGCTTGTCAAGTGCAGTTGGTTCAGGCGTTTCAATTTTTTCAAGTACAACAATTTTGCTTGTGTCTGAATTCGAAATTTCAACTTTAAACCTTTTGCTAATATGCCCAGGGGTGTCCACAAGGATATCATAGGTTCCCGGTGTAAGCTTTATTCCGGGATGATATACAGGCCCAATATTCATGATACGAACCCTGCAATCTGATGGCACCGTATTAATGGTAAGACCATAAGATTTAGTGGGAACAGTTTCCGCAACAGCTTTATTGATGCTTTCACTCGCCGCCTCGAACCATGAAAATTCTACTCCTTTTGAATCAAGATATGAGTTGCCTATAAATAATAGGACACCCAAAAAAGCCACGGGCACTATAAATGCATATGCGAATTGGGCACCTTTGTTCTTGGCCTGCAATGGAATATCTTCGGTTTCTGGGGCTTCGGGATCTTCCAATAGCATTTTAATTGCTGACTCAGCCTCTATTTTTAGCCCTTTTAGGTTCCGTATCTCGAAGTCCTCTTCATTGGCTATCTCGTTTCTTAATGAACCTATTTTCAAAATGACGCTATAGATGTCTTTCGGTAAGGCGTCCCTAACAGAATATGCCAGATCTTTGATGCCGCTACCGTCAGCTCCATACTCATATTTTAATATTTTTTCGATTCTACCTGAATATAGAAAAACGGTTAATATCGGGCTTAAGTCATTGAACCAAATGTCCGTCTTTCCCTCAAAATCGGGTGTGTTGCAGCGTAAAAATTCTAGGGGGGTTTCATAGGGTTCATTAAATAGTTTAAGCTCCCAGAGGATCTTTTCGCAGTTGGATTTTAACTCGGCAAGTTCGTCTTCAGATGGCAGAATGCCTGAATGCCGAATGTTGTTGCAATCTATATTGGTTTTTTTAATGTGGGCCACCGTTTTACCGGACAGCTCTCCCTCGATAGAATTTAGCCGATCAATCATCTTTTCGCCTGTTGCGCCAAAGCATTCGCTCAACGTTTCTGCGATTAATTTTCTGTACTTTCCCACGGCAAGGACGGGATCACCTTCATAATAGGCGCTGCCGTTGAAAACAGGCGTTCTTTCAAACTTTTCAAAATTAAGCTTAAGGTGATAAGGGTCATCTTTCGGGCTTTGTTTAATTGGTAGTTTTTCAAGCCGGTTTAGGTCGCTTCTGGCTTTGTAAGCCTTGATGAACTTGTAAATTGAAATCCCAACAATCGCCAAGAGGCCTACGAAGATCGCCGGATTTATCATTGCAAATACAGAAAAAATTATGGCGACAATAAAAATAAAACCGACAAGCATTCCAAGTTTCGACGAAACCTTGGTCCCCGTAATACCCAAGGTAAAATTTCGGTAGGCGGAAGCCCATATTTTGCCGCCTTCTTTCTTACCTATAATTGCTACTCTGTCACCTCGATTTAATTGGATGAATTCGCAGCAATCAAGAACGACAGGATATTCCTCTTGCAAACAGAATTCGCAACTGCTGCCGGGTTTGTTATTTCTGAACGTGAACACGTCCGAAACACGGCCCTGAAAAACAGCCATTTACTCAGCCTCCTTTTTCAGACATTAGAACTAACTGTAAGGGATTGGATTGAAAGAGAAATAACATCGTATGTTGTATTATTTTTAGAAAAATATCAATATTTTTCTGGTTTCTATTTGTAAACTGTAATGATCCTATTGCCATCGACTATTAATGAGCCACCCTTTGCCTTTTCCAACTTTTGAATCACGTTTTTAAATTCACCAACGGCCTTTTGATATTCCTTGTTCCCAAAATAGACCTTGGTCATTCCACCAGGGGCATTTTCGATCCGCCCATATCGCATAATCATATCGATTGAAAAAGTTGTGAATCCTCTTTGGCGCATTCTGTCTTCTGAGTGTTTAGAATGTTTCATCATCATTTCTCCTTTAATAACGCTTAAGAGTTTTTAGATAATTTTTTTCAGCTAAAAACGAGGTGTTTAGTGCGATTTATGGGACTCAATTTTGTTCTGTAGTTCGACGAGGCTTTTTGCTACACCTCCATTTTTGTTGCGGCCCACTACGCTCTTTATGCAAAATGGCACTTCTGGATGCCTTGCTAATAATTCGACGCATTCTTCCTCTGTAAATCTTATTAAGCGGAGAGCAACACTTCGGATAATGTTGAGGGGAACATTGCTCTTTGAACCTTTCACATTTTCTGATTGATTTAGATCTGATTTCATGAGCACCTCCAATTGGTATGGTTATTGTTTTATTTATCTATAATGCTATTCTCATGCCAAATTTTTATTCGTTGATATTATTATAATAATGATGATTAATTAGCATAAAGAGAGATTTTAAAATAAATAATTGATTAATAATATAAAATATTTTATATTCAATTTCAGGAGGTGGGTATGACTACTTGCTTATTTGCCTGGGTTGGAGATGCAGATCTGATTGGTGCAGATTTGTATCCTGAAAAACTATTTAGAAAAGGCAAGAAAACGATAGGAAAAGGGCCGATTACACGTGCATTGGAAGATATAGATGCAGACATAATTGTGTTGCTGTCGAACAGGAGGGAGCTTGCTTTAGGATATCGTCAGTGGTTAGGGGAAACTTGTAAGTCGGAAATAATGCTTCGCAACTGTGAGCTGAAAAATGTAACCAACCATGGAGAAATATACACTCTTTTTGAAAAGAATGTTCAATCTTTCCTGGATAATTTCGGGTCTGACCTGAATGTCATTTTTCACCTTAGTCCAGGCACGCCATCCATGCACGCAGTATGGCTACTGTTGGCAAAAACCCGTTTTCCAAATGCAAAATTGATTCAAACATCTATTGAAGCGGGTGTTGAAAAAGTAACGGTTCCTTTCAAAATCTCCATGGAATATATCCCGCTTTGGCAGACCAAGAAGGACAAAGATGTCATATCTCTATCAGCTGACAAAGCGTATGATCCGGTGAGTTTTAAAAGCATTATTCGCTTGTCCCCAGTCATGGAATCTGCCGTTCAATTGGCTTCCCAGATGTCTCAAAGCGACCTTCCTGTCTTGATTGAAGGGGAGTCCGGTACCGGGAAAGAGCTATTCGCAAAAGCAATTCACGATGAGAGCCCAAGAAAGAATAAACCATTTAAGGCAATTAATTGTGCAGCCTTACCGGAAACCTTGCTTGAAAGCGAACTGTTTGGACATGTTAAAGGTGCTTATACGGGTGCGACTAAAACTTCTCCGGGCATTATCGCTGAATCCAATGAAGGTACACTGTTTTTGGATGAAATCGGAGAAATGGATCTTGCGGTACAAAGGAAAATGCTGCGTGTTTTGCAAGAAAAAACAGTTCGTCCCGTAGGAGGAAGCAAAGAGCTTCCATGTGATTTTAGGCTGATTTGCGCAACCAACAAAGATTTGTCAAAAGAGGTGGTAGACAACCGGTTTCGTGAAGATCTATATTATCGTATCAATGTGGGATATCTCTATCTTCCACCAATTCGGCAACGTCAGGGATGCCTTGGGGTATTGATAGAACATTTTATCAATAATATTAATAAACGAGAATCAAATAACCCAAAATTCAAGCCTAAACAAATCAACGTCGATGTCACCAAATTCCTGCTGACAAGAAACTGGAAGGGTAACGTTCGTGAGCTGGAAAATACAATCGAACGTATGTTCATGATTCAAGGAATCGGTATTGATACTATCGATCTGGAAACTGTTAAAAATGCCTATAAACCGATAGCGAGGAAAGATGATTCTAATATATTAGATCGAAACATGGATGATGGCTTCATCCTGGAAAAACTGATCAATGATATTGAATCACACTATATCAACAGAGCGCTTAAGGCTACCAATGGCAAAATTACAGATGCGTCAAAGATGCTCGGAATAAAAAATTACCAAACGCTGTCACGAAAAATTCATAAAATGGGATATCTATGACCATTGATCATTTTCGTTCACCGCAATATCCATCTCTTCTAAGGTATTATATAGAGGTTTCTTAAGATATTCTCTCCGAATTATTTTTATGGCCCGACCACTTGGGGAGATCGTCATTTATGTCGATAACTCTTGAACCATAGAAAATATGGCAGGTTGGCATAAACGCTTTAGGCACCTTTGGCGGAAAACCAAAATCAAAGAGCGATGGGAAAGCAAGCCACATCCGACGCCCCTCATCTGCGATAGGGGTCCCGCACAGATTACAGCTCACCTTGCAGGGAAGAATTCTGTCATTGATGGATTGTTCACTGTTATAGAATTTTAGGCGGTCCGTACCTTTGGATATCCTGACATCCTGCTTGTGGAAGATGGCTGCCCATTGCATCGGGGCCCCATGCAGGCTCTGGCATGTCTGGCAATGGCATATTTTTGCATCTACCGGGTCTGCACCCACTTCAATCTGAACCGCCTTGCAGTAACAGCTTGCCCGGTATTTGACGATAAAGCTGGCATCCTTGACAGACGCATATTCCGGTCCGAATTCTTTTTCCATTTTTTCCTCTGTTATTTGGCAATCCGGTCAAGCCATTGAAGGCATTTTTCCACAATCTGCAGATGCACCGACTCTGCGGTTCTGGAAGATGATTTGGGAAGCTTAAAAGAGTGATCGCCGCCTTCCACAATTTCCAGATCACATGGACCAGGCAACCGGTGGAGGACCTCCTGGAGTTTCTCCATATTGCACAGCGGGTCTCTGGTCCCTGCGAAAAAAAGCATTCGCTGTTTAATTTCGTATAGATGAGAATCCCGCAATTTATCTGTTCGACCCGGTGCGTGCAAAGGATAGCCAAGAAAAATCAGTGCCTCCACAGCCATTTGATCGGCGGCAACCATCTGGGATGCAATCCGTCCTCCCATGGATTTGCCCGCAGCGACGACACGATCCACAGGGAATCGTTCATTGTTCAACAAGTGGGAGACCGCGCCTTGCCAGGTACGAATCAGGGTTGATTCTGCATCCGGCGATTTCTTGCCTTTCTCTTTGTATGGGAAATTAAAACGAAGCGTGGTGTAACCGGCGGCAGCAAGGCCGTCGGCAACAGCGACAATCAGTCTGTTGTTCATATCGTTCGCCGCACCATGGGCGATGATCACACCGGTTCTATTGGAATCACCGGGTTGATCTGGACCCGACAAAACTGCCGACACGTTCTCCTTCCCAACGATTTCGATGGAAGTTGGTTCATTCGCCATAGTTTCAACTCCTTACTCAATATTTCCACCAGGTTTCGCCCAAGGAATTGTTGAGTTGGCTGTGAATAAAGGTGTTATTTTTATAAGATGGGTTTGTAGTGGAGGTCAAGAGTATGGGAAATTTCGTGAATGTACCCATTCAGAGGGATCATCTCGTACTCCCTGTTTTGTATCTGAAAACAGATTTCGGTTTTTGTTTTTTTTAGACAGTTAGTGTCAAAATGAAATGGGGGACTGCCCTTTCCACCGATAATAAGCCTTCTACAATTGCAGATTACAAACAAAAAAGGCCCGGTTTTGGTCTAAACCGGGCCTCTGTTATTTCGTGGCAGAAGCTAACCTGCGCCTTTCCTTGTCCATTTTACATTTTTTATGTCCAGGATTGCAAGCTACCTTGTCCACAGATACAGTATCCGTTTCCAAGGTATGTTGCCAAATCTGCGCTTGAAATTATTACGAATATTTTCCTTTTTTCCAAAGAAAGCTGCAGCGAATTTCCACCATTGTTTGCCAATTCACCCAGTTTTTCCACAGAAAATTGCCAATTCCATCACGAGGGGGCCTCGAAATACCTATCTTGGCGGTACAAAATATATCGAGGGCCGATGCCGGAAAATTATAACCGTTCTGAATAAATCCTGTTATGTCATCTGTTGAAAATAATCTGCGTCTATATGGGGAATATGTGTCATTTGAGATTTGCAAGAATAGTTCTGGTATGCTTGTTCGAAAAATAATTTGAGCATAACTGGCCGTAGGCTGGAATTGTGTTCTTCTTAAATGCTCAAACTCGGTTTATTTGATCCATAAATTATTTTGACCGCACGGACCAATGATTATCGGTGACAGATGTCTCTTTGAGTCTCATTTTGCAAAGATTTTTGAGGCACGAAATTGACCTCCTTGTTCACGGCATAAAGATTCAATGGAGAATAAATAAATACCGCATAGGCATTTTCATACACATGTTGCTCTATTTGCTGCATTTTTTTATCTTGCTGCATTTTGATCAAGAGTTTTAGCCATATCTTTCCACATGTTTTCATATTTTCTATCATACTCTATCCATCGAACGCCTGAATCTTCCAGAAATGGATATACTAAATGAGCAACACCCGAATGTCCATACGTATCGTTGTTGTAGCAAACCGATACGTCCCAATCCTCTTCTTGTGCTTTTTTTTCATTTGGGGTCAAGACTTTATAGTACCAATCGTCCCAAAAGTAGAGTTTTAATTCCACTTTTAGGCCGATTCGTTCGTACATGCTTTTCATTATTTTTGCCTCTAAACCCTGTGCGTATGGGCTTATGAGCCTCATTTCAAATCCATCTGGATATCCAGCCTCAGCAAGAAGCGATCTTGCCTTTTCAGTATCGTACATGTATAAAACAAGATTTGGATTATGGCCTGGCGCTTGCGGTGGTATATGGCCACCCAAGTTGTAAGCATTCCCTTTAGCCCCATACTTCCATAGTTCTTCACGATTTAAAGAATGGCTTAGTGCTTTTCTCAATCGTATGTCTCGCCATTTACTGCCTGTCCTGCGTTGATTGATAGCCGAATGAATTTGGGAGGAGTCTTTACTCTTGATCACTTTGCCAAAAGGACTTTCGGCTATCTTTAATGTGTCTATGGGACGGATGAAGCTAACGATGTCCAGCTCTCCTTCCTTTTCACCGCAACAGCCTCGTCGCTTCTTCTATATCTTTTTCAAGTGTGCTATCGAATATTATGGTTTCCACTTTCGGATATCGTGAATCCCAGTAATTTTTAAAGGCTTTGAGCACAAAATAGTGAGTGCCCTCTCCAGAAATGCTTTTCTCTACTATTTGGAAAGGACCTGTTCCCCAAGGTCCGCCTTCTGTTAAACGACCCCAACCCCAATCATGAAACTCATGATCGCGAAAAAATGCTGGCGCAATCTGGACGAACATCCCGAATTTTACCAATGCCATGCCATCCGTTTCCGGAAACGAAAATCGAACCGCATAATTGTCAATAATATCGAATTTTGTTTTTGGAGAAATTGCTAAGAAGGGCCAGAGGTACCTTTATTTTTTTAAATGCCTCCCAATTAGTTTTCACCACCTCTGCATTGAATGACTCGCCATTGTGAAAAAAAACCTCGCGTCGCAATTTGAACTCGATTGTTTTATCGTCAATCCATTTCCAACTCTCCGCGAGACCAGGGACAAAGTTATTGTCCTTGTCCTTTATCACCAAACCTTCTGTATAGTTCATCAAATAGGAAGATGACGGGCCAAAAGAATCTAACACACGAAGGGTTCCACGGGGAACAACTCGATCTTCCTGATTCTCGGCCATCAAAGCCGGTGGAGAAACAAAAGAAAAGCAGAAGAATACAATAGTCAGAAAGACAGTCAGTTGATTTTTCTTCCTAAGCATAATTGACCTCCTTTCAATTATTGATTGTCAACGAACCCTAAAAATGGTTCTGGAGAATATTTCGTAATCAATACTTACGCAGCTTGTTGCTTTTATGCGACAAGGCGATGGATAGACATAGGTTGAGATATATTTTTAAGGTGATGTTCACCAAATGGCTTTATTAAAAAATCGGTTTGCACTCTTTTGACCGTTTCCGGACCAAGTAGAATTTTACCTCCGTCAGCAAGCCCGGCAATACGGGCCGCAAGCACCGTTGTTAGACCCGATGCAGTATAAGTCCATCTGGCTGCCGACATGCCTTCAAAGCGTGTAGCACCCAAGAATACCCTGCCTGAATTGATGCCTATGTTGACCATTGTGGGTTCAAACTTACCGCGCAGTTCCGCGTTTACCTTGAGTGTTTTGTAATGAATCGCGATGGCGGTAGATACTGCTGTACGGGCGTGATCCTCCTTGTCTTTTGATTGAAAAATGATCATGAGGCCGTCTCCTGCGGTTTCATTGATTTCTCCGTTGCCCTTTCGAACATCGTCGAGATACTCGGAAAAGTATTTTTCAATCAGAAAATTTACCTTTTCATCATTTAGTGATTCACACATACAGCTATAGCCGCCAATATCGAGAAAAAGAACGGTTGCATCCGCCTCCATCTTTTGTAACTCAAATCCTTCTTGGTTCGAATCCGCCATCTTCCTGACCGAAATAGGAACAAATTTACTCAATTGATCCTTTGCTATTTCCAGCATTTCGATCCGTTTCTGTGCTTTGGCCAGCTCAAGTCGGGTTTGTTCGAGATCTCCTCGTGTCCTTTGCAGCTCCTCTATCAGATCTTTTTCTTGTTTTTCGCGATGCTTTTTCTGGCGCAATAGCGATCGAATCTTGGCCATCAGCTCATCACGGTCAAAAGGTTTCGAAATAAAATCGTCAGCACCTGCATCTATGCCGCGAACACGATCTTCCTGGGCACGCAGGGCCGTGAGCAGAATGACCGGTATCAGCATTGTCTTGCCGCTTCCTTTCAAAATGCGGCACACGGTAAACCCATCCACATTGGGCATCATTATATCCAGCAAAACCAAATCCGGCTGATATTCCTGTACCTTGATGAGCGCTTCCTCGCCATCATATGCGGTCAGAAGATTGTAGCCCTCTTCCTCAAGCTCCTGGCTTAGCATGTCCACATTAGTGGGTTCGTCATCAACGATTAAGATGGTGTCTACAGATTTCATGTGTTGAATGTGTTTTTTTAGTGAAGATGCTTTTCGATTTTCAACAAAAGCTCATCTTCGTCTAACGGTTTCACCAGGTAATCATCACATCCGGCTGCCAAGGCTTTTTCCTCATCCCCTTTCATTGCATGAGCCGTTAACGCAATGACGGGAATTGAGCGTAATTCAGTGTTGGCTTTCAAGACCCTGGTCGCTTCCCAACCATCCATAACCGGTAAGGATAGATCCATGAGGATCAGTTCCGGTCTTTCTTTTTCGGCAATCGAAACCCTTCCTTCCCATTAACAGCCTCGATCACTTGGTATTTGTCTTCAAGGAGTTGGACGACTAAATCCCTATTGAAATCAACGTCTTCAATAACAAGAATTTTTTTCATGGGTAGTCTCTCTTTTCTTAAGTGGCGTCATGTTTCCTGATCAAGGTCTGAATTTCATCCATCAGATGATCTTCGGAAAGTCCGGACTTTTGAATGATACTATCCACGGATTTATTCAGAATAATCCATTCTTTGTCGGTCAGATCTTTTGCGGTTACAACAATGATTGGAATGTTGCACCAATCCTGATTGGCCTTTATTTTCTGGATTACCTCAAACCCATCCATCTCAGGCATCAGAAGATCCAGCAGAATGATATCCTGTGGTTTGGTTTCCAGCACGTGAAGCGCCTCTTTGCCGTTATAAACCCCTTTAACG
>CAWDIE010000002.1:0-412035 GCA_963802335.1 uncultured Planctomycetota bacterium
CCGCGTCCCCTTCGGCGTTGTCGGTGAAGTAGAGCTTCAGCATCCAGGCCACCAGCGCCAGGGCGACGATGAAGCACACCAGGAAGAGGCCGAAGACGCCCCACTGGGGCTCCACCCGCCATCCCGTCTGGGGGTGGCCGGCCACGTCGAGCGCGACGTTCCGCAGCGCGTGACGCGCGCCCACCATGCCGAGCATGCTGACCAGCATCATGGCCGCGGCGCCCACGAACTTCTGCTTGAAGAAGAAGTGGAGCGAGCCCAGACCGAAGATGATGCCCACCGTCAGCACCCAGATGCCCATCGACTGCATGAAGGGCTTGAGCAGGTCGCCCAACAGGAGCAGGTAGACCACGCCGAAGATCGACGCGAGTACGAATCCGCCGACGAAGAAGCGCTTGGCGATCGCCCAGGCTTCCTTGTCATTGCGGCCCAGCCAGCCGAAGAAGAACGCGCCGACGGTGATGGCGCCGGTGATCATGTGCAGCCACCGCGGGATCCAGGAGGCGAAGTTCGTGTTTACGACCGCGCCCGTTTGCGAAGCGCGGTAGAGCTCCTCCTGAAGCGCGGGCTGCTCGGCGAGTGAGAAGACCGACGACTGGACGAGCGACACGAAGATCAGGCCCAGAATCGCGAAGACCAGCTTCTCCTTGATCTTGGCGCTGCCCCGCGGCGCGAAGGAGGCGGCGTAGAGGAAGTAGTAGACGACCATGACGACGAGCGGGATGAGGATCCACAGCCATCCGCTCACGATGCTGGCGCTGTAGACCATGCCGCCGTAGACGAGCTGCGTAAACAGCAGCGGAGCGACGCCCAGGGTCACCGTGCCCGCCATCACCGACGGGAAGAGGCGCACGAACTTCTGGATCGTCGGGTTGGTCCAGCGGTCCTCGAAGCGCCCCGTCAGGGCCACCACGACGCCGCCGACGAGGAAGTTCATCGCGAAGAAGTGAAGCGTGAGGGTCAGCACGTGCAGGATCGGTCAGGATCCAGAGCGGCGCCGGGAGGAAGTCGTAGTCGGGGAGGTCGGCCAGAAGCGGGTGCATCACTCACCTCCCTTCTCGAGGTAGGGCGCCAGGTACTCGAGCAGGGCCTTCCGCTCGTTCTCGGGCTCGACGAACGCCGGCATGGCGTTCTCGTAGCCCTCCATCAGCACCTCCTCGAGGTCCTCGATCTCCCACTCCTCTTCCCGGAGCTTGGGCAGCTTGTCGTTGTAGCCGCCCAACACGTGGCAGCGGCCGCAGCGCACCTCGTAGACCTTCTCGCCCAACGCGGCGCCCTCGAGGCCCGGGTACATCTCGCCGAGCGAGCGCTTGTCCGAGCGTTCCCAGAGCCACTTGCCCAGCGTCGCGGCTTCTTCGGCCGTCCCCATGAAGCGGGGCATCGCCGCGCGCATCTCGTGGAGCGCCTTGATGGACTCCACGACGTACGCTTCGTCCGTGCCATTGAACGCGAACATGACCGGGTTGTAGCCGTCGAGCTGGTGGCAGTGCTGGCACGAGTACCGGAACAGGTCGGCCCCGTCGTCGCCCGACCGGAAGCGGACGTGATCGAGGAGGGGGCCGGCGTTGTCTTGGGCGTAGTCCACCCGCAGTGCATTGGCGTACATGTAGTCGCGGATCACGTAGGGCTTGCGGGCGCTCTCACGGAACCACTCGAACGACCCGAACCACACCAGACCCAGCAAGAGCATCAGCAGGCCCAGCGGCATCCCGTAGAGGCGGGGCATGCCGACGGCCACGAGGAAGAGCACGCCCAGAAGCGCGTAACTCGTCACCTGGAGCACCTGAAGCGACCGGGCCGGAATCGACATACGCTCCGCCGCGACGAGCAGCGTGTCGGTCGGGATGTCGGTGCGGTACCACCAGAATGCGAGTCCGGCGACCAGCAGGCCGCCGATGGCCCACGACGGCGTTCGTGCGGACCAGCCGCGCCTTGAAGTCGTCCGCCTGGAGGCGCGAGGCGACGAAGAGGGTGAAGAGACCGGCCATCAGCAGGGCGATGCCCGTGCGCAGCACGAGCGACGACCAGAAGGTCGGGTTGAAGAAGCCGCTCCAGAAGCTGCCGTCCTCGATCCACGCCCCCGGCGTCAGCATGAAGGTGATGATGCCGTTGATGACGAACAGCGACAGCCACGCGGCCCCGAAGTAGGCCCAGCCGAGCTTCATGTGCCCCTTGGCGGACATGTGCTTCCAGCCGTAGAAGTAGAGGATCGCGGCGAGGATCTCGACGACGAAGAAGGTCCACTCGATCGCCCAGCCCCACACGAAGTTGTGAATCAGGGCCTCGGTCGCCACCGGGTTCAAGAGCCCGATGATGAACCAGATCCCGACCCCCGTGAGCGCGCCGAACACGACGGTCACGAGCACGAAGAACTTCGTCAGCTTCTGCAGGTACTCGAGGCGACGGGTGTCGTTCGCCTTGCGCGCGGCTCGCTCCATGACGACGAGGTAGAGCCCCCCGCCGATCGCGAAGTGCGACACGAAGACGTGGACGACGGCGAAGAACGCCATCAGGATCCCGTAGCTCAAGCCCGCGTCCCAGAAGGGATAAGGCAGC
This sequence comes from uncultured Planctomycetota bacterium, assembly GCA_963802335.1. Classification (GTDB taxonomy): domain Bacteria; phylum Planctomycetota; class PLA2; order PLA2; family JAEUHO01; genus CAWDIE01. Next base: position 2,557 of record CAWDIE010000002.1, read on the forward strand.
GGCATGGATGGTTCTCCTTCCAACGGACTCGTACCGTACGGAGGCACCGGTCGACCGACAAGGCGGGGGAGTGGCATGGGTCCCGGGGCCGAGGCGTCGTGCCCCCGCGGCCCAGGCACGGCGTGACTAGGCGTCAGGCTTCCTCGAGGCCATGGCCCAGTACCGATGCGCCTGGCGCACGGCGCAGCCCAGCACCGAGTCGGGCGGGTACTCGCCGCTCTCGTCGCGGTGTCCCGGGCTCACGCCCGTGAAGAGGCCGATGGCCTCGTAGATCGTGTCCACCGCCTGCACGGCGAACGTCCCTTCCGTGCAGGCCGCCACGACGTCGGCCCGGAGCTGCAGGTCGCCGACATTGAGTCTCGGAATCAAGACGGCTTGGGTCCCCGTGAGGCCCGCGTCCACGCATGTGTCGAAGAAGCCCTCGATCTTCTCGTTCACCGCTCCGATCGGCAGGATGTTGCCGACCTGGTCGATGGCGCCGGTCATAGCCAGATCCTGGCGCAGCGGCAGATCGGTCAGCGCACTCAGGAGGCAGCACATCTCCGCCCCGGAGGCGGAGTCCCCGTCGATGCCGCCGTAGCTCTGCTCGAACGCCACCGAGGCATCGAAGGCGAGGGGATGGTCGGTGCGCAGGAGGGAGCGGAGCAACCCGCCCAAGATGTAGAAGCCCTTGTTGTGGATGGCGCCCGACAGCTCGGCTTCGCGCTCGATGTTGATGGCGCCCGCCGTGCCCGCGCCAATCGTGGCGGTGATCCGCTGGGGGAAGCCGTAGGTCAAGGGGCCCGCCTGGATCACGGCGAGCCCGTTGATCTGCCCCACGGCACGCCCTTCCGTGCGTACCCGGATCGTCCCGTCGGCGACGCGCCCCCGGTACCGGCGCGCGGGTAGGTCCGCGCGACTCTTCGTGCGACGCACGGCCAGCTGCACGTGATCGGCGTTCACCAGACCCTGGCCGCTCTTCGTGGCCAGGAAGGCCGCTTCCCGCGCCAGGTCGGCCAAGCGGCCGAAGCGAACCGTCAGCTTGTCGGGCTGGGCGGCGATGCGGGCGCCGTGCTCGCAGAGGCGGGCGACCGCGGTCCGGTCGAAGGGGGGAGGCTCTCCTCGACCGCGAGCTTGGCGAGGACGGACGCGTAGGACTGGCACGAGTCGGGCGTTCGGTCGATCACGTCATCGAAGTCCGCCAGCACCTTGAACAAGCTGGGGAAGTCGGCATCGAGCCCATCCAGCGCGTAGTAGATGCGCGCGTCTCCGATGAGCACGACCTTGATGTTCACGGGAATCGGCTCGGGCTTCACGATGGGAACGCGCCACGGGACCGACTGATCGGGCGGCACCATCTGGATGCACTCGGTGCGCAGCGTACGGATGAGGGCGTGCCAGCCACCGGGCGACATGAGGAGGTCGCGCGCGTCCAGGATCAGGTACCCCCCGTCGGCCTTGAGCAGCGAGCCCGGCCGCACGAGGGTGTGCGGCACCTTCAGCCCACCCTTTTCGCGGACGGAAGCCACGTCGATCATGCCGACGAGCGTCTGCACGGACGGCGCGTTCTCCACGACCACCGGGGCTTCGTCCCCGTTCTCGTGCACCTGGATGAGGTTGACCGCGTAGCGATCCGTGAACGCCACGTTGTCGTCGAGTACCGGAAGCCCTTCGTTCACGACGTCTTCGACGACCGCGTTCAGATAGGCCTCCGTGCGCTCTTCCGGGTACGCCTTGCGCAGGGCCTTGAGCTGGGCCTCGAGGAAGCCGCGCGCCTCCTCCTGCATGATCTCGCGGAACCGCTCCCGTCCCTTGATCTGCTCCGTCTGGATGTTCTCGCCCAGTTCGGCCAAGCGCTTCGCGAACTCGCCGATCTTCTCCTTGAGGCTTTCGATCTCCTCGTCGGTGAGCTTGCCCTCCTCCTTCAGCTTCTCGATCACTTCTGCGGTGGCGGGCTTGTCGTCGATCAAGGGGACGATCAAGGGGCGCGTCGTGGATCCGACCTGGGCCTGGACCAGCGCGAGTCCGGCCTCACGGAGTTCCTTGTCGAAGGGCTCGCCGAGGGCCTGGATGGCCTTGCCTGTCGTCGTCTCCAGTTCCGCCGTGCGGGTGCGTACGACGTCGGAGCCCAGCGCGGGCTTCAGCTCGCGACGGACGAAGTCGCGAAACGACTCCATGCCACGGCGAAAGGCCGTCCCTGTGCCCCGGGGGAAGGTCAGCAGCTGCGGGCGCGATGCATCCTCGAAGTTGTGGACGTACGCACGGTCGGGCGCCTGGGGAGCGTCGGGTCGAATCGTCTCGAGCAGGTCCTTCACGAGTGTCGTGCGCCCGGTGCCCGTCAGACCGCGCACGAAGATGTTCTGGCCCGGCGCGTTCACCTCCAGGCCGAACCGCAGCGCTTCGACGGCACTGTCCTGCCCCACGACGCCTTCCATGGGCTGGACGTCGTGTGTGCTCGCAAACGGGAAGATCGCCGGGTCGCACGTCCACTTGAGTAGGGACGGGGGAGAGAGGGATGCTCGTAGGGGGGGAGGTCCGAGGCGTCGGTCATCATGCCGACGAGGGTACGGACGGTCGCGGGGCTCCCAAGCACCCTCCGTGCGCCCACCCCGCGGATCGAGTCGGGCGATCAGACCGATCGCTCGGGGGGGAGCCCCTTGTAGGCATCCACCCACGACCAGTACGCCTGCGTCAGCTCGTCGAGCGCCGCGAGGAGGGCGGCGTCGTCCGGGTCCTCCGTGGCGCGCACCCAGGCCTTCAGCCGGTCCCCGAAGGCCTCGCGGCCCTCGCGGAAGTGCTCCACGTCTCCGTCCCTCAGGTCGTGTGGGTAGCCCGAGCGGATCAGGCCCAGGCCGTGCTGGGCGATCTCCGGCGACATGCGTCGGAGGCCGGCCACGTCGCCCGCCTCCCGCAGTGCAGTAGCGCGGACGATCACGCTCCGCATCCCCTGGAACCCGGGCGTCATCGGGCCGCCCGGGGCTACGCGGCCTCCCGTCGGCGTGCGGGTGGCGCCGCGGCACCCCCCGAGCGCGGCGACGAGCAGGCAGAGGGCGACTGCTCCGGCGGTCCTCATGCGTCGTCGGTGCGGGTCCACGTGGCCACCTTGCTGGCCAGGAAGGCGACGAGCTGGTCCTCGGCGACCCGCTCCTGCTCCATCGTGTCGCGGTCGCGCACCGTAACGGTGCCGTCCTCGAGCGTCTGGCTGTCGACCGTGACGCAGTAGGGGGTTCCGACCTCGTCCAGGCGGCTGTAGCGCTTTCCGACGGTGCCGCCTTCGTCGTAGAAGGCGCGGAACACCTTACCGACGTCTTGCTTGATCTTGCGCGCGCGGTCGGGCATCCCGTCCTTCTTCACCAGCGGGAACACACCCACCTGGGTAGGGGCCAGCTTCGGGTGGATGTGCAAGACGACCCGCTTCTCGCCGTTGGGCTTCGTCTCTTCTTCGAACGCGTCGCAGAGGATGGTCAGGAAGCAGCGATCGACACCCGCGGAGGGTTCGATCACGTAGGGGACGACCCACTCCTTCTTCTCCTCGTCCCGGTAGGCCAGGCCGCGGCCGCTGCCCTCCTGGTGACGCTGCATGTCGTAGTCGGTCCGGTTCGCGACGCCTTCCACCTCGTCCCAGCCCCACGGGTAGTGGTACTCGACGTCTCCGCAGGCCTTCGCATAGTGGGCGCGCTCGTCCGGCCCCTGATCGCGCACGCGCAGCCGGGACGGACGAACCCCCAGGTCCTTCCACCACGCGAGGCGGGCGTTTCGCCAGTAGTCGAACCACTCGTCATCGGTGCCGGGGGCACAGAAGAACTCGAGCTCCATTTGCTCGAACTCGCGCATGCGGAAGATCTGGCCCCCCGTCACGATCTCGTTCCGGAAGGCCTTTCCGATCTGCCCGATGCCGAACGGGATCTTGACGCGCGTCGTCTCCATCACGTTCTTGAAGTTGACGAAGATGCCCTGAGCCGTTTCGGGCCGCAGGTAGACCGTCGAGGAGGAGTCCTCGATCGCACCGACCTGCGTCTTGAACATCAGATTGAATTGGCGCGGCTCCGTGAGCTCTCCGCCGCATTCGCCCGGCTTCTTCGAGGGCTTCTTGGGGCAGCGCGCGTCGTCGAGGCGATCGGCGCGGAACCTCCCCTTGCACACCTTGCAGTCCACGAGCGGATCGTTGAACCCCGCAACGTGGCCCGACACCTCCCAGACGCGGGACGCCATCAGGATGGACGCGTCGAGTCCAACCACGTCCTCGCGGTCACGTACGACGGCCTGCCACCAGTCGGCCTTGATGAGGCGCTTCAGCTCGACGCCGGCGGGGCCGTAGTCGTAGGTCGCCTGCAGGCCCCCGTAGATGTCCGATGACGGGAAGACGAAGCCCCGCCGCTTGGAAAGGGCGACGATCTGGTCCATGGATGCGGTCACGAGGCGTCTCCGGGGGGGCCGCGCCGCTCGGCGGGCGGTGGGAGTGTCGCATCCGGGCCCGATCCGTACAGCCGCGGGCCAGCCACCCCTTGCTCGTGCCTGCGCGCGTCCCCAAAGACGGCCCTGCTGCGAGCCCCAAAGAGCTGCGCTGCAGACGGCCCTGCGTCCGCCCGATTCAAGCGGGAACCCACCCAGCCTCGTGGAATCTACCCCCAGGGGGTGACGGCCAAGTGACAGGCTCATTGGCTCGTAGGCAATCAACATACAAACTACAACATATTGTGGATGGGTCATTGATTCCTGGGCGGTGAGCCCCATGCCTTGGGGTGTTCGCCCGTCGAGCTAGGTCGTCGTAAGTCCTTGGCAAATCAGTATTTTCGTCTTGGGCCGCCGGGGACTGTCCCTCAGAATCCTGAAGGTCCATCGTTCCCAAACGTCCCTGACGTTTGGGGCAGGCGGTGGACAAGGGTGAATCCTCCGGGGAGGGGGCATTCCCCCGACACGACGAGAGTGAGGGAGGCGGCGCGGCAGGTGACGAAGCGGCAGGCTCGTGGCAGCGGACCCTACCGGATCGGCCAGGTGGCCGAGGCGGTCGGGCTCTCCCGCCAGACGCTTCACCACTACGTGGAGCTCGGGCTCATTCGCCCGGCGCACGTCACGCCGGGCGGCCACCGCTACTTCGCGGGCAGCGTCTTCCGGCGGATCGACGAGATCCAGGCCCGCAAGTCGCGGCGGACGCTCGCCGAGCAGCGCGACGACGCCCTCGCACGTGGATCGAGGACAGGGAGGACACGGTCATGTTGAGGCCCACGGCAAACGCCCAGCCCACCGCCACGAGTACGGAGCCGCCCGCGCGGCGGGTGCGGCTCCGTCGCGGCCCCGACATGACCGAGACGTGGGAGGCGTTCAAGTCGACGGGGGACCTCGACCTGCGCAATCGCCTCGTCGAGCACTACCTGTACCTGGTGAAGCTCATCGGGAATCGCATCGCTTCACGCCTGCCCCGGTCGATCGACGTTCACGACCTGCGCAGTGCAGGGGTGTTCGGCCTGATGCGAGCCATCGAGAACTTCGACTTGGAGCGTGGGACGCCGTTCGAGTCCTATTGCGCAACCCGCGTCCGCGGCGCCATCCTGGACGAGTTGCGGGCCCAGGACTGGGTGCCGCGCCTCGTACGCAATCGGGCCAGTCGATACAACGAGACGGTCGGTGAGCTGCGGCGCACGCTCGGGCGGGAGCCCAGCAGCGAGGAGACGGCGCGCAAGCTCGACATCACCATCGCCGAAGCCGAGAAGCTCCGTCGCGAGTCCAACCTGACGAGCGTCTACAACCTCACCCCGCAGGACGAGCGCGAGGACGACCCCCGTGCGCTCCGGCGGCTCGACGTCCTCATGGACAAGGACAGCGACATCCCCTTCGAGCGGATGGTCGCCCACGATCTCGCACGCGCGCTGGAGACCGTCCTGGTGGGACCGGAGCGCACGGTCGTCGCGCTCTACTACCACGAGAGCCTCACGATGAAGGAGATCGGCCGCGTCATGGGCATCTCCGAGAGCCGCGTCTGTCAGATCCACACCAAGACGCTCAAGAAGCTGAAGCAGTACATCGACGAGCTGACGAACGCGACCCGCCGGCGGCTCGCCGCCGCCGTGTGACGGCGTCGACGCCGAGGGGCCCGTCGCCGTCGCGAGGGCTCCGGTCGGGCGACCCGGTTGGTCGCCCCTGCCCCGCGAATCGCGAGGCCGCCGTCCGCCGCCGCCGCCCTCCATGGCCGGTGGCGCTCCCCGACCCGCCCGTGGCGGGCCGGTGTAGGATCCCGCCCCATGGATCACTTCGAACACCGCGATGGCCGCCTCTTCTGCGACGACGTGCCTCTCGATGCGCTCGCCGAAGTCGGTTGGGACGCCCGCCTACGTCTACTCCGCCGCCACGATCCGGCATCACGTCGACCGGCTGCGCGAGGCGTTCGCTGCGCTCGATCCCCTGATCTGCTACGCCGTCAAGGCAAACGGCAACCTGGGGGTCTTGAAGCTCTTCGTGGAGCGTGGAACCGGCTTCGACATCGTCTCCGGCGGTGAGCTGCAACGCGTCCTGGCGGCCGGGGCCGACGCGAGCAAGGTCGTCTTCTCCGGCGTCGGCAAGACACCCGAGGGAGATGCGCGCGGCCATCGAAGCCGGCGTCCTCATGTTCAACGTGGAGAGCGAGGAGGAACTCGAGGTCCTCGCCGAGACCGCCGCCGCCATGGGGCGCGTGGCGGGCATGGCCATCCGCGTGAATCCGGATGTCGATCCGAAGACCCACCGCTACATCTCCACCGGCAAGAAGGAAACGAAGTTCGGCGTCGACCTCGATCGCGCAGCCGCGCTCGCCGCGAGGGCGCGTTCGCTCCCCTCGGTAAAGCTCCGTGGGCTCCAGTGCCACATCGGTAGCCAGATCACGACCGTGGAGCCCTACGTCCGCGCCGTGCAGAAGACCGTGGACCTGGCCCTGCAGCTTCGCGCCGACGGAGCCGACATCGAGTACTTCGACATGGGCGGCGGCTTCGGGATCTACTACGACGACCCGGACGTGCCGGCGCTCGACGCCTACGCCGCGGCCGTCACGCCGATCCTGCAGGACGCCGGCCTCAAGCTCATCATGGAGCCGGGCCGCGTCATCGTCGGCAACGCCGGCGTGCTGCTCACGCGCGTCCTCTACAACAAGCTGTCGGGCGACAAACGATTCGTCATCGTCGATGCGGGCATGAACGACCTCATCCGCCCCACGCTCTACGAGGGGTTCCATCGCATCTGGCCCGTGCGCGGCGACGCGCCGCCTCCGCTGGGGGAGACACCGAATCACCCCAAGGTCGACATCGTCGGCCCCGTTTGTGAGACCGGGGATTTCCTCGCCAAGGACCGCGAGCTGCCGCGGGTGCAGCGCGGCGACCTGCTCGCCGTGATGAGTGTCGGGGCGTACGGCTTCGTGATGGCCAGCACCTACAACGACCGCCCCAAGCCGGCCGAGGTGCTCGTCGACGGGGATCGCTACGGCATCGTCCGTCCGCGGGAGACGATGGCGGACATCCTCCGCGCCGACGTGGCCGAGCCGGCCATGCACAGACTCGCGACGGAGGTGAAGCCGTGAACACGTTCCGACCCTGTCGCGTCGCTGACTTCGTCGTCGGCGACGGCAAGCGCCCCTTCCTGATCGCCGGACCCTGCGTGATCGAGGGCCGCGACATGGTGCTCCGTCACGCCGAGCAGATCCGCGACATCGCGAAGGCCGCGGACTTCGACTACTGCTTCAAGGCGTCCTACGACAAGGCCAACCGTACGAGCATCGACTCCTTTCGGGGCCCCGGTCTCGTCGAAGGCCTGGAGATCCTCGCCGAGGTGAAGCGCGAGATCGGCGTACCCGTCCTCACGGACTTCCACAGCGCCGCCGAAGCAGCGCCGGTGGGGGAGGTCGTCGACATTCTCCAGGTGCCCGCCTTCCTCTGCCGCCAGACCGACCTGTTGGTGGCGGCCGCAGCCACCGGCAAGGCGGTCAACGTGAAGAAGGGCCAGTTCCTCGCCCCGGAGAACATGAAGCCCGTCGTCGGCAAGCTCACCCAGTCCGGCTGCGAGGACATCCTGCTGACCGAGCGCGGCGTGTCCTTCGGCTACGGGCACTTGGTCGTCGACTTCCGCAGCCTGCCGCGCATGCGCGCCCTCGGCCACCCCGTCATCCTCGACGCGACGCACAGCGTCCAGCGCCCCGGGGCGCTGGGCAACCGCACCGGAGGGGATCGCACGGAGGCGCCGATCCTCGCCCGCGCCGCCATGGCGGTCGGCGCCGACGGCCTCTTCATGGAGGTCCACGAGGATCCCGACCAGGCGAAATCCGACGGTCCGAACCAGCTGCGCCTGGAGGACCTGGCCGGCATCCTCGCCGACCTGCGTCGCCTCTGGGAAGCGGCCCGGTAGGGGAACTGTCCGATACGGGGAGCGGGAGCGGCGGTCGGCTCGAGCGCCCGCCCCGGCCGATGGGACTGTCCGATACGGGAGCAGGAGGGCGGTCGGCTCGAGCGCCCGCGCCGGCGGAGGCGGAACTGTCGGATAGCGGCGGAGAGTAAGCGGCGTTCGGCGGGAGCGCTCCGGCAGGGCGGGGCCGGTGCAGGCTCAGGCCGCGGCGCGGAGGAGGGTCAAGGCCCCCTCCTCGAGGGTGATCGCGAGGTCCGTGGTACCCGCGGGGTCGCCGTCCGCCTGGACGGGCACCGCCGCCCCCGCCCGGATCCGCACCCTGGTGGCGGGCACGATCCTGACCTGGCGGTCGCGGTGGAGGACGCCGGTGCCGGCGCGGAGTCCCAGCCGCAGCATGTCCAGCGCCGTCCTCGCCTTGACGGTGACCACTTCCATCCGTCCGGAGTCCAGGTGCGCTTCGGGGGAGAGGGTGAACAAGCCGCCGTAGTTCCGGGCGTTCTGCACGACCACGAGCGCCGTCTCGAAAGCGCCCTTGCCGTCCACCTGGACGGACAGCGGTGGGAAGGCGTAGTCGTGAAAGGCGCTCCAGGCGGGCTTCACCCACTTGTGATAGCCACCGGACGTCGTCCGTGCGCCACGCAGCTCGGCGACCATGTGGACGAGCTCCGCGTCGAGGCCGATGCCGACCGACGAGATCGCCTTCTCCGCCCGACCGTCCTCGCGTTCGACGCGGAGCAGGTCGACGGACCACGGCTCGGCCCTGACCAGCGCCTCGGCCAACGCCTCGGGCGCCTTGTGCCCGAACATGCGGGTCTCCCGTGCGACCAAGTTCGCCGTACCGACCGGCACGACGCCCACCGGCCACGGGAGGCTCTCGTCGCGCCCGTTCACCACCGACCGCAGCGTGCCGTCACCCCCGGCGACCAGCAGCACGTCCAGTTGGCCGTCCTCGAGAGACGCCGCGTGTCGAGCCAGGTCGCCCGGCTCGCCGCCGACGTAGGTCGTTACTTCGTGACCTCGTCCCACGAGCGCTCGCGTAAGCGCATCCAGGAACTCGCGCCCACGCGCGCGTCCGGCGGACGGATTCTCGAGGAGGTAGAAGCGACGGTGTTCCATCGAGCCCCGACGATAGCCGTAGGTCGTGCCGCCCGCCCCCTCCTATGGTGCGCTCTACCCCGAAAGCGAGCGGCGAACGCGTGCGCGCCTTGACCACCTTGTAAGGGGCTCGTACGCTGCCGCCGCCGGGCGTGGGCACGCCGTTCTCGAAGATGGCGCCCGCGCCCCACCCTGGAGTAGCGATGCACCACCACGACTTCGGCGGCGGGCGGTATGTGATTCGTCTCGATCCCGGCGACGAGGTGATCGCGTCGCTCACCCTGTTTGCCCAGGAGGCGGGCATCGAGGCCGGGCACCTCACGGGGTTCGGCGCCGTCGACCGCATCGTCCTCGGATTCCTCGACCCCGATGCGGGCGAGTACGTCCGGCGGACGTTCGAGGAGCCGATGGAGGTCGCCCAGCTCTCCGGCTCGATCTCCATGGACGGCGATCGACCGCTCGTGCACGCCCACGCGGTCGTGGCCCCTCGGGAGCTCCTCAGCTACGGCGGGCACGTTCACGAGGCCCGGGTCGGCGTCGTGCTCGAAGTCTACGTCTACGCCCTACCGGGCCGGCTCGACCGCCATGCCGTGCCGGATCAGCCCTACCTCAGCCTGCTGCTTCCGGGGGAGGAGCCGCCGAGCGAGGAGTCGTCCGGCCGATGAAGACCGTCGTCGTCGCGGTGGCGGGGGCGGCGGACCGTCCCCTCGAGGACCTCGGTGGGCGCACGCCCCTCGAGTCGTCCCAGACCCCGGCGCTCGATCGCGTGGCCCGGGAGGGCCGGATGGGTCGCCTCGAGACCGCGCCCTCTTCCCTGCGCGCGGAGGAAGGCGCGTTCGCTCTCACGCTGTTCGGCCTCGATCCGCTCAGCTACGGCGAGGTCGGCGGTGTCCTCGAAGCGGCCGCCTTCGACGTCCCGGTCGGCTCGCTGGATCAGGCGTTTCGCCTGGCCCTCGTCACGGGGGACGAAAGCACGATCTTCGACCCCACGGCCGGCCACGTCACCCGGGACGAGGCGCAGATCCTCCTCGATGCGGTGACGGAGGTATTCGCGGACCCCGACATGGCGTTCCTGCCCGGCAACGGCTGGCGCAACGTCCTCCTCTGGAAGGGGGCCCGCGACGTCCGTGTCCGGACGGTGCCCCCGTTCGAGGTCGTCGGCAAGGCGCTCGACTCGGCCATGCCCAAGGGAACGGGCATCGGTCGTTTGCTGGCCGCGATCGAACGGAGTCGCGAAATCCTCCGCGCGCACGAGGTCAACGAGTGTCGGCGGGACCTCGGCGAGAATCCCGCCACCATGATCTGGCCGTGGGGCCCCGGCGTGCTCGTCCCGCTCCCCGACTTCAAGGCGCGCACCGGCGTCGAGGCCGCGCTCATCGGTGTGAATCCCAGCGTCGTCGGCGCGGCGAAGCTGCAGCGCATCGAGCACGTACCGGTGACGGGCGCCACCGGGCTCCCCGGCTCGAATTTCCGGGCCAAGGGCGAAGCGGCGCTCGCCGCGCTCGACCAGAAGGACCTCGTCGTCGTGCACGTCGACGCCCTGGCCGCTTGCTCCTACCGGCGGGACTTCGTAGCCAAGGTCGAGACGCTGGAGCGGATCGACGGCTACCTGATCGGCCCCCTCCTCGAGGGGCTGGCCGCGCGGGGGGATGCCCGGCTGGTGGTCATCGCGGGCGAGGCGATCAGCGCCGAGACCGGGCGGCACCTGCCGGACCCCGTCCCTTTCGCGATCCACGGGCCCGGGGTCAGGAGCCACCGCAAGGGGGGGGTGACCGAGGTGGCGGCCCGCGACGCCGGTTTCCTGGTGGAAGAGGGGCACGAGCTGCTCGACTTCCTCCTCCACCTGCCCTCCTAGCCCCGAGCCGCTCCGGGCGCCGCTCGGAGGCAGGCGGGGGCGGACTCCCGTGCGAGGTGCGCTTGCCCATGCGTCTGGACCCGTCGGCCTGCCTACGGTCGGCGGTTGAGTCCCTTGCTCCCGTTGGTCGACGGGGGGGATGCCATGAAGAACCAGCGTGCCATCCGTGCCCGTCGGCAGCCCCGAGACGTACGATCTGAGGTCCCGCAGCCCGTCCGACGGGCGCGTGCTGTCCGACCGGCCCCTGTTCGCCCCGTGAGGTGCGTCATCACCGAAGCCACCATCCGGATCGAGGTCTCCGGCCAACGCTACGAGGCCACGCTGCCCGCCCAACCCGTTCGCATCGGGGCCGGCGAAGCGTGCGAGCTCAGGATCGCCGCGACCGGCGTCGCGAGCGAGCAGTGCGTCATCACGCCGCTGCGCGATGGACGCCACGCCGTGAAGGACCTCGGCAGCGGCCAGGCGACGGTGGTCAACGGAACCGAGATCCAGCAGGTCAGCCTGACGCCTGGGGACGTGATCGCGCTGGGCGAAGCGCAGATCACCTACGCCCCGGACCTGGTGGCGCCGCCCGCGCCGACGCCTCCGCCCCAGGCGATTCCGGCCCGTCCATCGCGGGCGCCGGCCGTGGCCCACCGGACGCAGCCCCCCGCTCGCGGTGGGCGGGACCTGACCAAGCCCCTGGTCGCACTCGCCGCAGCTGCGCTCGTGGCCGGCGCGTTGGCCTTCGTGATCGGTGGCGGCTCGAACGACGGTGCCGCCGCGGCCGAGCGCAAGTTGGAGATCGCTCTCGACCTCTACCGTGAGCAGGACTACGACGCAGCTGCGGACGCGCTCCGCATCCTGGCCGCCGATCACGGCGCAGGGGCCGTAGCCGCCAAAGCTGATCGCTATCTCCAGCAGACCCAGTCCGCCATCGCCGAGGCCGAGGCCGCGCTCGAGCTCATGTGGGACCGCCGCCTCGACGTCGACGTGTCGTCCATCGCCACCCGTCGCGAGGTCTTCCTCCAGCAGCACGGCGCGTACGTCGCCGAGCGGTTCGATCGCCAGGTCGAGCGCATCGGCCAGGCGCAAGCCACCTGGGCCGAGGAAGAGATCGCGAGCGCGCGTCGAGAGGCCGAGGCGCGACTCGCGGGCGGACGGTTCGGCGATGCCGTCGGCTCCTGGCGGGCGCTGCGCCAGAAGGCTACCCCCGGGGTGCGCTTCGACGCGGCTGTCGTCCCCGCCATCCAGGTGATCGAGACGGAGGCGGGTACGGCCGCGTCCCGGGTCCTCCAGGAGGCGGAGTCACTGTCGACCTCCGAGGGCCCCGCGCGCGCCGTCGTCCTCCTCCAGCAGGCGCGGGGGGCCTACGAGGGAACCGCGGCCCACGCCCGGCTCAGTCAGGCCCTTCGGCGTTATCAGGCCGAGGTTCGCGAGAAGCTGGCCTCGGGGCGGGTGGAGAGGCCGACGGACGCCACGGGCCCGACGGTGCCTCCGCCGACCGCCGGCCCCTCCGCCGCGCTGCTGGCGAAGGTCGCCGACACGATCGCCCAGGCCGACGAGATCGCGGCCCAGCGCGATTTCGAGGGGGCCATCGCCCGGCTCGATCAGGCGAAGCTCGAAGGCGAGGGCACGGAACCTCTCGCTGCCCGGCGGCGGGACCTGATGCTCGCCATCGACGGGTTCCAAGCGCTCGTCGACGACATCAACCAGGCGCCCGAGCGCTATGTGCGCGTCGAAATGGGGCCCAAGTTCGTGGTCGCGCTCCAGTCCGCCGATCGTGAGGGGGTCAAGGGCAAGGTCCCCGGCGGCTCGACGATGTACCGCTGGAACGCCCTCTCCGCCGACCGGATCGGTCGGATCCTCGCACGCATGAAGCCCAAGGGCGAACCCGCCATGGCGGTGGCTTCCCTGGCGCGCGAGCTCGGTCTCGCCGAGGCCGTCGATCCGCACCTCGTCGCGGCCGTGAAAGGGGGGGCTCCCACCTCCGACGTCTTCGCGACGCTTGCTCGCTGGCGCGGCGAGGACGTCCCGGTCAGCGGCTACGTCGAGTACGGCGGGCGCTTCGTCACGCCGACCGAGCGCGACCGCCTCGTGCTCGAGGCACGCATCGCCGACGCGGCCAAGCGGGTGGCGCATCGCGACCCGAAGGTCTGGCAGGCGGCCGTCGATGAACTCGTCACGCTGGGCGACCCGGCGCGCGAGGCGTTGATCACGGCACTCACCAGCCGCCGGACGTCCTTGTTCGCCGCACTCGCGACCGACAAGGCGTTCACGAGTGGTCGAACGAAGGCCTGGCTCTACGAGCAGCTCCAGACCCGCCGCAAGGCCGCTTTCGCGTTGATCCGGGACGAGCGGGCATGGCCCTACCCCAACCCGACCAAGCAGAACACCGCCGAGGTCGCCGAACTCGTGGCCGCCGTACGCCAGGTCTGGGAGGCACCCTTCGACCTCGTCGTGGAGAAGGACGCGGGCCTCGCGGCCAACCTCGCCGAGATCGAAGCGATCGACAAGCACCTCGAGAGAGCCGACCCGGGGTACGCCCCGGACTTCGACGCGGTCCAGCGCATCAACATCGAAGTCGACATGCCGACCTATACGCCCGACGGTACGGCCAAGGGCGTTCGCGCGTACTCGCTCGATGTGCTGGCCTACAACGAGAAGGTCCAGACCACCGCGACGCGCGAAGAGAAGGACAACGTCCGCATCGTCAACGAGTACCGGATGATGATGGGACTGCACGCCTTGAAGATCAACGAGCGCCTCACGCGCGCCGCGCGCGGCCACAGCCGTCACATGAAGGAGAACGAGTACTTCGCGCACGACGTGCCCGCGCCGTACGCCAACGCCAGCAACAAGAGCCCCGGACATCGGGCGAAGACGCAGGGGTACGGCGGCGGCGTCGGCGAGAACATCGCCCGCGGCACCTGGACGGGGCGCGATGCGTTCTGGGCCTGGTTCCACTCCAGCGGCCACCATCGCAACATGGTGAACCCCGGCTGGACGGAAATGGGGGCGGGACGTAGCTCGGGCTCGTGGTGGACGCAGCTCTTCGGACGCGCCAGCGGGAAGAGCCTGAAAGCGCCCGCGTGGGCCGGGGATCCGGACCCCGCGGTCGCTCCCGAGCCCGAGGACGACAGCGGCCGCCCCCTGAAGCCCGCCCGCCCCGAGGTGCCCGACGACACGGCCATCCCCGAGGATCAGCCCGGCGAGACCGAGGGACGGTAGCGGCCTCCGCGCCGGGCAGCGGCTCGGGCGGCACGAGCGGCTCGCAAGCAGGGTGGGGCGGGGCGTCCGCGGGGGCCCTGCGACCCTGATGACGCCGAAGCGCGGTGCCCCGAGCGCGCGCGCGTTCGCCGCGTCCCTCGACGATTCAAGCTAGGCTCCGGCGATGCTCACGCGCCCGCTGCTCGTTCCGGCCATCCGTCTCGATTTCGGAGACCCCGACGCGGAGGTCGCGCGCGCCTTAGAGCGCGCGCCCCGGCCCTGGTGCGCCGGCTTCCTGCTGTTCGGGGGCGAGGCCGAGCAGGTCGCGCGTCTGACCTCCCAGCTGCGCGACGCGGCGGGCCGGCCGATCTTCATCGCGTCCGACATGGAGCGGGGGGCGGGGCAGCAGGTGAAGGGGCTCCGGAGCCTTCCCGAGGCGGGGGTCTGGGGGCTCGCCGCCACGCCCGCCGAGGTGGAGCGCTTCGGCGCCATGACGGCCGAGGACGCTCTCTCGGTCGGCGTGGACGTGCTCTTCGCGCCCGTGGTCGACGTGATGAGCGACGCGATGAACCCCATCGTCGGCAACCGAGCCTACGGGTGGGATCCGCAGCGCGTGGCGACGTTGGGCACGGCGTTCATGCGCGGCGCTCTCCGGGCCGGCGCCCTGCCCGTAGCCAAGCACTTTCCCGGCCACGGTGCGACCGCCACGGACAGCCACGACGAAGTTCCGGAGGTGCGCGCGCGGGCCGACGTGCTCCTCGCCCGTGATCTCCTGCCGTTCGACCAAGCCATCGCCTCCGGCGCGTGTCCCGCCGTCATGACGGCGCACGTTCGCTATCCGGCGCTCGACCCGTCCGGCGTCATCGCCACCTTCAGTCGAACCATCGTGGACCGGGTGCGCGGACTCGCGCCGGACCCCGAGGACGTGGCCGTCTTCACCGATGCGCTGTGTATGCAGGGTGCGTGCGCGGGCATCGGCGAGGTCGAGGCCGCACGTCGAGCGCTTAGGGCCGGTTGCGATCTCCTCCTCTACGCCGGGGACGAGGAGGCCGTGGGGGAGGGGCTCGCCGGCGAGGAAGAGGCACGCCTCGACGCCGCCGAGGGGCGGGTGAGGAGCTTCTACGCTCGGGCGGCCTTGGCGCGTGGCGAGGCCGCCGACGGGCCGGGGGCCCTGGCGGACGAGGCCGTGGTGAAGGGCGTTGCCGAGCGAGCGGTGGCCCAGGCGTGGGTCGGTCCACCGGAGACCTCCTGGGCCCTCGTGCTGGACGACGACGACATCGAGGCCCGCGGCCGGCTCCTCGCCGAGGCCGGGCACGGGGCCGGGGTGCCGGTGCACGTCGTGCGCCTGTCGCGGGGCGACCTGCCGCCCGAGCCCTGTCCGGTGGAGGACGGCTGGACCGTGATCCTCATGGCGTCGGTCCGTTCTTCCAAGGGCCGGGCGGGGCTGAGCCCCGCGGGGCACGAGGTCGTGCGCCGGCTCGAGGCGTCGGCGACCGCCGAAGAGCATCGAATTCGGTGGATCGTCTGCGGTCCGCAGCTTCCGCTGGAGGGCGTCCATCTGCCCGGGGCCGGCCCCGAAATCGAGGCCGCCCTTGCACGCCACTTGTTCGGTCCACGGCCATAAACCCTTGGCCCGCCGAGGGTGCGAGGAGGTGGCTGGAGCCTCCCGGGAACGCGTGCTGCCCTCGAGGGCGGGGCGGGACGGCTCAGGCAAAGCGAGTCAAGCGCATAACGCCCTGATAACTCTGTAGATAGGCGGGTCGCCAGGAGGTGACTCAACCTTGACACTCGCGATCACGCATGCATACACTCCCGCGTTCACAAATCCCGGTGCGTTCCGGGGTTTGTGGCATTCCGGAGGTGGCAGGATGGCGGCGCGACGCTGGGGCAGATGGCAGGCCCTGGGCGCCGTCGAAGGGAGGGCTCGTATGAAGGCACCGCGCCTTCGTGCCGGACTCGTGTTGCTCGTCATTGGAGCCTTCGTGCTGGGTGCATTCGTTGCCCCGACGGCGGCTCTGGCTGGCGAAGCTGAACTCAAGGCCGCACTCGATGATTATGCGGCCGGACGCTACGAAGACGCGCTGACGAAGCTGCGCGAGTACGTGGCCGCGAATCCCGGCGAAGAAGAAGTCTATATGGTCCTGCGGGACGCGGACGAGAAGGTGCTCCTTCGTGTCCTCGCCAAGCAGGGCGAGCACGAGCGTCTGATGAAGTACCTGCTCGCCAAGGCGAAGCCGGTCGTTCGGGCGCAAAGCTTGGATGCGGACGAGATCCAGGAACTGGTCCGGATTGCCGTCAACGACGACAGTCTGGACAAGCGCCGCGCGGCGGGGCTCAAGCTGATCGCCGCCGGCGATGCAGCGGTTCCCTATCTCTTCCCCTTCCTCGGTCGTTCCGACGCCGAGGTCGTGGTCAACGCGATGTTCGCGCTGCACCGTCTGGGCAAGAGCGCGACCTATCCGCTGATCGCGGTGCTCAAGAGCGACAACGCGCGCGTGGCCGGCAACGCGGCTGCGGTGCTCGGGGACCTCAAGGACCCGCACGGGGTACCGGCGCTGATCGCCCTGGCCAAGACGGCCGGGGACGAGTACGCCCGGGACCACGCCGAGCGGGCGTTGAGGGACATCGATCCCGCGGCGATCGCCAAGGACGGCGCGAACGAATTCGTCGCCCTGGGCGAGAAGTTCCTGAGCAACGATCCGACGATCGTGGTCGGCTACGACGACGTGCGCAACCTCTGGCGCTGGGAGAATGGTGACCTGGCCCGCTACGAGGTGCCGGCGTTCCTCTTCCCGTACCAGATGGCCGAGCAGCTCGCGATCGACGCGCTCGCGCTGTCGCCGGGCAACAAGGCCGCCCAGTCGCTGCTCGTGCGCGCACTCCTCGCCCAGAAGGCCGAGGCGGATGCGCTCCGCGAGAACGGTGGCGATGCGCCCGAGGTGCTGGCCGGTGCGTTCGACGTCGCGTCGGGGCTCGGCTTCGATGCCGCGACCGAGGCGCTTCGCAAGAGCCTGAAGAACGGCAACTGGGACGTCGCGGTCGAGGCCATCAAGGTCGTCGCCGCCACGCACGGCGACCAGGATCTCTCGAACCATCCGCTCGGCGCCGCTTTGGTCGCGCCGGAGCGCCGCGTTCGTGAGGCGGCGGCCGTCGCCGCCCTCCTGATGAGCCCCCGGGGCCGTCTGCCGAACATGGACAAGGTGGCCAACCTCGCGGCGCGTGCCGCGTCCGAGAAGGCCGTCCGCCAGGTGCTCGTGATCGATGATCGCGATGACACCCGCTCGCGCCTCGTGATGGATCTCGCTCACGCGGACTTCGTCGCGGCCGAAGAAGCCAACGGCGCCGACGGCGTGGCTCGGGCCAAGAGCAGTCCGACGCTCGACGTCGTACTCGTGCGCGCCGACCTCGGCGACCCGCGCTACACGATTCCGAGCAAGCGACTCGTGTCCTCGATGATGGTGATCGACGAGCTCAAGTCCGACGTCCGGACCAAGGACATGCGGATCGTCGTGCTCGTGGCCGACACGAACGAAGCCAAGGCCGATGCGGTCAAGGAGTTCTTCGTCGAGAAGTACGGCGACCAGGTCGCCGGCTTCGTCACCGTCCCGATCGACACGGCGATTGCCGTGGAGACCGTCGATACCGCGGCCAACGCAGGTGACCTGAACCCGGACCGCGCGCGGGCCAACCGCTTCGCGGCCGAGGCGGCCGAGGCCTTCGCGAAGGCCGAGTTCGCCGGTCGTGCATTCGACCCGGCGGTGGCCGTGGCTCCGCTCGCGACGGCGGCGCTCGAGGGTGCGACCCCCGAGATTCGCCTCTGGGCGACGAAGGCGCTCGGCAACATCAAGGCCGGTGGCGGCGACGCGTTGATGAAGGTCCTCCAGGAGGCCGACGACGACGCCCTCAAGGCTGCCGGGGCCGAAGCGCTCGGGCTCGTCATGAGCGTCCAGGGCGGCACACCGGAACAGATCGAAGCGCTTCTCGAGGCCGCCAAGGGTGAGGGTGACGTCGCCGTCGCCGCGCTCAAGGCTCTCGGTCGCGCCAAGGGGTTGACGGCCGAGCAGCGCCGCGCGCTCTTCGACGCGCTTCGCCTCAAGGTCGCCGAGAAGGCCGGCATCTAGCCAGCCGACCCCGCCCTTCCTTAGACCACCTCACCGCGGCGTCCTTCTCACGAAGGGCGCCGCGGTTTTTCGTGGAGATGGGGGCGGTGGGGCGGTCGCCCTGGATGCCCCCGGCGAGAGGCCTCCGGCGAGATGCCCCCGGCGAGACGCGTGCGGCGCGCGCCGCCGGGGCCCGGCTCAGGGAATCTCGAAGCGCACCTCACAGGGCTTGGCGTCCCAGTCGATCGGTTGGCGGAGTCCCTCGGGGACGTCCCCGCCCAGCCCGATGGCGGCACCTTCGATGCGGGGCATGCCGTCGACGACGAGTTCTCCCGCCTCGTTCGTCATGCCGAAGAAGGCATCCATCTCCCCGCCGTCGCTCGACGGCAGGAAGAGGTACACCTGCGTATTGGCTTGGCCGCGACCGGCGCGTTGGACGCGGACGCGCACCTCTTTCCCGGGCGTGGTGGGTACCAACTCGATCGGGCTCGGCTCGCCCGGCTCGAACACCAGGTCCACCTCCGTGTACTTCCCGCCGCCGACCAGCAGGGCCTTGGCTCGTGTCCCGATCGCCCGCTCGAGCGTCCTGCTCCGCCGTGCCAGCTTCGAGCCGTGCGCCCAGTGCGAGGCCGCGATGACCTTGGCATCGGTACGCACGATCATAGCGGAGCCCTCCGGCAGGCGGCCCCACTGGAGCGTGGCGAACCCGATCCCGGTGTCCACCTCCTCCACCAACTGGATGGCAATTTCGGCCGAGCGGCCGTCGAACGCCCGCGTCACCCGCTCGGCGGTGAGACCGGGCGTACCGGACATGTCCGAGACGCGTGCGTTCAGGGCGCCGGCCGGTAGGCCTCGCACCCGACCCGTGCCCTCGGCATCGGTGAAGACGTAGAGCATGATCGCTTCCGGGGCCTCCTCTCCCTCGACGGGGGTCGGGGCAAGCAACACGTGAATGCGCGCCTGCGGCGTCGGGTCGCCGTTCGGAAGCATGACGCGGAAGACGATCTCGCTGTCGTGGACCTGGGTATCGCGCAGCTCGGTGAGCGTCCCGCCGGGGAGGTTGGCGGTCCACTGCACGACGGCGCTCGTACCCACCACGTACTCCGTCAGGACGAAGAAGCGCTTCGTGCCGGGCGACAGCGAGTCGATCAGGTACTCCCCGTTCGCGTCGGTCGTGGCCTCTCCCTCCTGGATCCAGATCTCGTTGGGACGCTGGGCTTCGTCGAGTCGCGCTACCCGGATCGCGGCGCCTACGAG
Source organism: uncultured Planctomycetota bacterium (assembly GCA_963802335.1). Lineage (GTDB taxonomy): Bacteria > Planctomycetota > PLA2 > PLA2 > JAEUHO01 > CAWDIE01. The sequence goes on from CAWDIE010000002.1 coordinate 22,393, forward strand.
CGGCGCGCCCCCGCGGTCGAGGAGCCGGCCGCTGGCCCGTGCCGCCGGCTGGAGCACGATGCGTAGCGCACGCTTCTCCTCCGGCGCCAGCCGTACGTCCATGATGCGTTGCGGGGCGAAGCCCACGAGCACGGCGGCGACGGTGTAGTCGCGAAGCGGATCGAGCCCTCCGATTTCGAACGCACCACGCGCGTCCGTGCGCGTCGTGACCGGGGGCGTGGGACCCGCGGTCGGTCGCCCGCCCGTCGACGGGCGGTTCCCGCCGAAGACGCTGACCGTCGCGTCCGCCAGGGCCGCGCCCGTGACGTCCCGTACGTCACCCGTGAGCGTGGCACCGGGCACGAAGGTCACCGTGAGTGTGCGACGCCCGCCGACCGGCATCTCCGCTAGGAAGCGGTGCGCCTGGCCGTGCGCGCCCGCCATGGAGATCTCCACGCCGTAGAGACCGGGTTGCGGCAAGTCGACGTTCACGACCTGTTCGCCGGCGCCCGACAGGGGGTGGTGCCATCCGGGGATCTCGTTCGCCTTCGTCCAGTTGGGCACGCGCAGTCGAACGACCGTCCCTCGCCAGCCCAAGGCCTCGCCGGCCGGATCCGTCCGGATCTGGAGGACGACCCGGGGCCGCTGAGCGCTGGAACCCTCTTCCGTCGCCTGCGCTCCTTCCTGTCCGGCGAGCCGGGCGGGGGGCTCGTCGCCCTCCGTCGATCCCGGGCCCGCGCGTGGACCGCCGGCATCGTCCCCCTCGAACCCTCCGCGGAGGATCCACCCGGTAGCGAGGACCAGGAGGCCCACGACCACGAACACGCGCCAATGCTTCATCTCAGCTCCTCCCCTCCGCCCCGCCGCCGGGTTGGCCGTCGGCGGGGCGACTGACTTGCTATGCCGGCTACGGTGTCGTCTTGCCTCCGACCTTGGCGATTTCCGGGGTCCACTCCTGCTCGGTCACGCCGTAGCTCGTGCCCTTGACCTGCTGGTCGGCTACCGCCCTCGTACGGCAGCACCGGCAGTAGCACTCGGTTCGCATCCAGACGTGGTGGTCGCTCTGGATGGCCCGCGCGTCCGACCAGTGCTGGAACGAGCTTCCCTCGGCGTAGCAACGCCCGTCCGTCCGCGTGGTGATGACCCACTCCTCGTCGACGACGGCGCCATCCCCAACGTCGCCGTGAGACGCGGCGTCCATGTCCTCGGTCTGATCCTCGTGGAAGCGCAAGGGCACCGTCACCGTGACCGCCGGCTTCGCGCTCAGCGTGAAGCTGATGGATCCTGTGCGTTCCGACTGCGGCATCCCGATCTCCGCCCCCGCCGTGGCGATGACGTTGAGCTTCGTCATGACGGCCCGGACGGTCGTCAGGCCGGCCATGTGCGCCTCGCCGTGATTCTGTCGGACGTAGCACTGGAACTTGGCGGATCCTTGGGTGTGGACCTCCGTCTGCGGGTTCTTGCAGTGCGCCTTCTTGCCAACGCAGTAGAACGCCGTCCGGGCGTAGCACTTGTCGAGCGTCACGCCCGCAGCACCATGACCCTCGCCAAAGCAGTCCAGCACCAACTCCTCCATGGCCATGAGGTGTGAGTAGACGTACCCAGGATATACGCAGACGGCCCAGCTCTTTTGCCGGTAGGTCTTCTCCTCCCACACGCCGTGCCAGTTTCGGTCGACCTTGCAGGTCTCCTGCTCTTGGCCCTGATCTTCGACCGGTTGCACGCCCGGGGGAAACCAGGGCATCCGGTCGGCGGCCCAGACACAGGTGCCGGCGGCAGCGCTTCGTGCGTGGCCACCTAGGACGAGGCATCCGAGCACGACGATGAGTACGGCCGTGAGGCCGGGGCGGCTGAGGCGCGCGAGCCGAGTCCGCGGTTCGACCGGGTAGGTCGCGCGTGGCCTTGCGAGCGTGCGTTGCCTCCGGGCGGCGCTGGGGCGGGTGGTGATTTCGTTGGTCTTGAGCATGTCGCTCTCCTTTCAGATCTACATCGCGCGGCCGCCCGCCGCGGTCACCCCGAAATGAAGGCGGCGCGCACGCGGACCGCGGCGTCCGTTGGGGGGGAGCGATCGAGGGCGTCCGCGCCCCCCGCACGCCGGAGGGGGGGCGCGTCGGCGCGCTCCCGAAGGGAGGCGCGGGCCTTCATCACCGCTTTGTCTCGGCGCTACCCCCTTCGTAGGGCATACGGCACCCTACGAGGCCCATTTCCTGGGCTCTGTCAGGCAAGTTGTCGCTTGATCGAAAGCGCCATTCATCCGATGAGAGCATCAGACCGGAGGGGGTGGCTTGTGCCCTCACCTCGACGTCCGTACGATGCTCCGTCCAGCGAAGGCGATATGGCAAAAAAGAAGGACTGCTTCGGTTCCGAGAGCTACGTCTGCCGGACACAAAATTGTCCGTACGTCTCGGAGTGCGTCCAGATCGTCTGGGAGAAGAAGCTCAAGCGCATCATCTCCCGCAAGGGCGCGCGCATGGACAGCCGCTCGTCCCCGAGCGTCCGCGTGCGCTCGAAGGAATTCCTCTCCCAGTAGGACGTCTACGCTCCGAGGAGCGCGAGTGCGGGGCGGGAAGGCGCCGGCCCCCATAGCGTCTAGGCGAAGCGACGTGCGGCGCGCGATCGACGCGCGTGTACGCTTCCCGCATGTCGACGAACGCCCTCGTGCCCGATCTGAGCGCCATCCGCTTGCAGTTCCCCGCCCTCGCGAGCGACACGGTCTTCCTCGAGAACGCGGGCGGCTCGCAAGTGCCCGCGGGCGTCCCCGACGCCATCCGCGACTACATGCGCACGACCTACGTGCAACTCGGCGCGGACTACGATCTCTCGCGGCAGGCCACGGCCGTGGTCGACGAGGCGCACGACTTCGTCCGGCTCTTCATGAACGGCGACGGCGTCGGCGAGGTTGTCCTCGGCGCATCCAGCTCCGTGCTCTGCCGCATGCTCGCGGACGCGTACTTGCCGACCATCCAACCCGGTGACGAGATCGTCGTGGCGGAGGCCGGGCACGAAGCGAACGTCGGTCCCTGGCTTCGACTCGAGGCGGCCGGCGCACGCATTCGCTGGTGGCGTGTCGATCCCACCACCGGGCACGCGTCGCTCGACGGACTCCGCGACGTACTCGATGCACGTACACGCATCGTCGCGTTCCCTCACGTGTCGAACCTGCTCGGCGAGATCACCGACGTCGAGGCGGCGACGGAGCTGGCGCACGAAGTGGGGGCGCGGGTCGTCGTCGACGGCGTCGCGTATGCGCCGCATCGCGCCATGGATGTGGCCGACTGGGGCGTGGACTACTACACGTACTCGCTCTACAAGGTCTACGGTCCACACCTGGGTGCGCTGTTCGGGCGACACGAAGCCTGGGAAGAGGTCGAGGGTCCGAACCACTTCTTCGTGCCGCCGGGCGAGGTCCCCTACAAGTTCGAACTCGGCGGGGTCTCCCACGAGGCGTGTGCGGGGCTGTTGGGGGTGCGGGCGTACTTCGCTTTCCTCGGCGGCGAGTCGACCCTCACCCGGGTCGGCATCGAGCGCGCGTGCCGACGCATGGAAGCCCTCGAACAGCCTCTTCAGACCAGTCTGGTCGCATGGGTCCAGGATCAGCCGGCTCTCCGCATCGTCGGACCCGACTACGCCGATCCCAGTCGCGTGGCTACGGTGAGCTTCGTCCATGAATCCACGTCCTCCCGCGCGATCTCGCTGGTGGCGAACGCGCAGGGGATCGGCATCCGCCACGGGCACATGTACGCGCATCGACTCTGCACCGCGCTGGGGCTCGACCCGGACGACGGGGTCGTACGCGTCAGCGCCGTGCACTACAACACGCCGCGGGAGATCGACAGTCTGATCCGGGCGCTGGAGCCCGCTGTCTGAACACCGGGCCGCTTCCGCCGCCTCTGCCTATCGCCCACTCGCGGTGGTTTGACGGAGGCGGAAGCCCACGTTGCGAGCGCGGTCGTACTTCGCGAACGTCACTAGCGACCGCTCGGTGACCTCACAGTCGAGGATGCCTTCCTGGAACGACCCGCCGAGCGTCGGGGCATCGACCTGTCCCGTCTCGAACTCCTGGGACCACGCCGGCCAGAAGTAGTTCGAGGGCGCGTTGAAGACCAGGTAGTCGTTCAGCGTCCACTCGCGCGCGTTGCCCGCCATGGCGTAGAGCCCATCGTTGGTCGTCCCGTCGGCGTCGCTGTAGCGCCAGCTCACCGGCAGCGGCTCGTCGTCGCCCGACCACAGGTTGGCGTTGTTGCATGCGTAGCGGAGCGGCTCCTTGCCCCACGGGTAGGGGGTTCCGGTTTCGCCGCCGTGGGCCGCGCGGATCCACTCCTTGCGGGTGGGTAGGCGCAGCTGGACCCCCAGCCGCTCTCCGGCCCACTCGGCGAATGCGGTCGCCTCGTACCAGGACACCCCGGTCACCGGCAGGTTCTCGGTGCCTTCCGGGAAGTCCCAGGTGAGCTCCTCGAAGTTGCCGATCCGGATCCAAGCGGGCGGGACGGCCACGAGGACGCCCATGCGGGATGCGAGCGGGAACCTAAGCTCCGGCGGCCTCGGGATCGAGCGGCCGGTCGCCTCCTCGAGGCGTGCCACCACGGGCTGCCACCACGCGCGCACATACGCCTCGAGGTGGCCCTGGCGCCACGGATCCTCCCCGGGGTCCCAGAGGCCTTCGAGTACCTCGGGGACACGCTCGGGGTTGGCTTGGATGTCGCGGATGAACTCGGCGTACATGCCCCGGGTCATCTCGTACTTGGAGATCCGCATGGGACCCACGGAGACCGGGGTGGGCACTTCCTGGGCATCTCCCCCCTCGGCCGCCGGAGGGACGAGGCGGATGACGTAGTCGGCGGTCCCCGGGAGGAGTTCGACCATCGACTCCAGCAGGTCCTCGTCCACGCTCAGGGGCCGCGAGAGGGGCTCGGCGACGTCGCGAATGGACGGGAGCGGTGGCTCCTCCTGGAAGAGGCGGATGCCGACCAGGACCACGCCGATGAGGAGGAGGCCGAACGCGATGGCGACCAGCGCGTGGAGCCAGCGATCGCTTGCCTCGAGCGGAGGCTCCTCTGCCGGGGGCAGGTCGCCCGCCTTGAGGCGATAGGCGCAGGCGGGGCAGAACTTGAACTCCCCGCCCACGGGTTGGTGGCAGCGGGGGCAGGCAGGCCTCGCGGCCACCCCCGCGGGGGCCCGGGCTGTCGTTTGCTGCTCGGAAGCCGGCCTCGGCATCGAGTTGACTCTCCGATCCTTGCGATTAGCTTACCCTGCCGTCGCGGCAGCGAAGCGCCCTGGTAGCTCAGTGGTAGAGCACAGCTTTCGTAAAGCTGGGGTCGTGAGTTCGACTCTCACCCGGGGCTCCATTCCTCGTTCCGCCGAGCCGCCGCCGGCCAGGCGTCGCGGCGGAAGCGCCCGATGCCGACGGGCACACGGCGGCGCTCTCGCCGTGGGGCGGAATCTGGCCATGCATGGTCACGCGGATTGGCCATGCACGCCTACCCCTGGTAACGCCGCGTCGGCGGCGACGTCGGCGGCGATCGGCGCGCTCGTGCGCCCCGGGTCACTCCTCGTGTGGAACGAGTTTCCGCCAACTGGGCTCGTCCCCGGAAGTCCGTCGCCAAAGCCGCAGCAACCTGCCAGCCTCCTCACCCAACTCCGCCAAGCAGCCATTGGTGCATCTCATGAAGCGGAGAGTGCTCGCGGTTGGGACGATCGAGTCCCTGTCACACGGCACAGTGAGAGCGACGGCTATCCCGTCTGCGCCCGCCTTCTCCCAACTGCCGATCCCACACTGGCTGAAGATGCTGAGGCCTACGACGGCCTGTCCCCGTGACGACAGCACAAGTACCGCTCCCCGCGCTCGGGTCCGTCAGAGTGCCAGGTGCCCACCCAGTGCTCCACAGCCGTGCGCACCCTCGGGAGCGTTGGCTCGCCCGAGGGCAAGGAGGGGGCGTGGCGTGATTCGTCGCCGCCTTGAGATCGTCCGGCAGCCGCTTCACCGCCTCCCCGATCACGTGGAAGTTCATCAGGATGCCGTCGAGGATCAGGTCGTCGCCCAAGGCCTCTTCGCGGGTGTGGTCGCCGACGTAGCGGAGGATGCGGTCGCAGCCGCGCAGGATGTCCTCCAACCAGAGGCGCGGATCACGCGACACGGATGGCCTCGCGCTCGACGTGGGGTCGGACACCTTCGCGGAGCCCGGTCTCGGTGACGAGGTCCACTCGGACTCCGAGGAGGTCCTCGATGAAGATCTTGAGGTTCATGAACCCCGAGAAGGTGGGGGGGCCGTCGAAGGCGACCAGGAGATCGACGTCGCTATGCTCCGTCGCCTCTCCCCGAGCCACGGATCCGAAGAGGCGCAGGGATTCCACGCCGAGGCGACGCAGGTCGCCCTCGGAGCGGTGCAGTCGGTCGATGACCTCGTCGCGGTCCATGTCGCTCTCCATGAGCGAGTATAGGTCGGCCGTCGACGATCCCCTCGATGCCTGCGCTGATGGCGGCAGAGAGCGGCATCTACCGTCATCTAGCAGTGGCGAGTCTGGCCAGGATGCTGGCCAAGAGCGAATCCGAGCCGTCGCAAACCCAGCACCCTCAGCAACTTGGATTCCCGGCCACGCCCCTTCGTAAAGCTGGGGTCGTGAGTTCGAACCTCACCCGGGGCTCCATTCCTCGTCCCGCCGCGCCGCCGCCGGCCAGGCGTCGCGGCGCACGCGCCCTATGCCACGTGGCACCGAGCGGCCACGAGCGCTCTCGCCGTGGGGCGGAATCTGGCCATGCATGGTCACGCGGATTGGCCACGCAGGAGAGGGGCAGGGCGGTCCGCTGGCTTCCTACCCCCGAACCGCCATGGGCGGCGTACGTTCCGATGATGCGAGCGGAGCGCACCATGAGAATGCTGAACCGAGGATGGGTCCTGACGGTACTGGCCCTCGGAGTGCTGCTGTTTGCCCCACCAGGTACGCGGGAATCATGTGGCGGCGAGGAGGGCGGAGGACGCGACTGGCAGGTGTGGGCGGATGGTCAATCCTGGAACTTCAAGATTGACGAGGCCGACCCGTACTTCTGTGCCCTGAAGCGGAATGGGAGATTCGGCGCGTACGGGATCACGCTTCGCGTTCAAAAGGGCGGTCACAACGTCGGCATCGACGTCTTGCACGAAGGGGTCGTCAAGCACTCGTGGATGGGCAACCACCGCTCGGTGTTCGTCATCAAGGACAAGAGGCTGTACTACGCGGCTTTCGATTGGAGTGGGACAGGAGCATCGGTAGTGGCCGTGGACCTGGTGCAGGGGCAACTCCTCTGGCGCGAGCGGTGTCGCGGGATCGGCCCGCTGGGGGGCCACTCGGGGTACCGGAACCTCATCAACCTCAATGTTGGCAAGGACGTCGTCGTGGTGCGAGGGCAGGAAAGCCTGGGCCGGTACATCGAGGTGAAACGCATTTCGGACGGCAAGACGCTCGGGCACAGGAGTTTCAAGAGAGACTGACGCGGCGGAGACGGTCCTGCGGGGGCTTCACTCCACGCCGCGCCCGGCCGCAACAGGCCGGACTTCGCGGCGCGCGTACGGCGGCGTACGGAGCCGGGAAAGACTGTTGCCGATTCGACACGTAACGAGCGCGCCGCGATACCCGATCTGCGACAACGGAGGCCGCCCCGTGCCTCTAAGGCGCAGGACGAGCCGGTGATTGAGGCGGTCACCGGCAGGAGAACGAGGCGCGGCGTCACCATTCCTACGCTCCGTCGCCTCCCTCCGCGGGCCTCCTCGTCCAACCCGGCACGGAACACCTCCCGGGCATCGTCGCGATCGTATCGGCGCGAGCGCAGTCTCGACCGTGCCCGAGGATGCAGGATCGGGATCCGGGTGCGCGCGCAGGGGCGTCTCCTTTGATGATCCGGGAGACTCCCTGGGCCATGCGGTTGCGCGAAGATGCACCGTGGAGTCTGATGCTGTGGCGATGGAACGGAGGAGCGTACGCGATGGCGGATGTCCCCAAGGAGTACCGAGGCTGGTGGCGCATCGTCCACACTGAGACCTGGGTCGACGACTACCTGGACGACCTCGGTCCCGCCCTCCTCTCCCTTGGCGGCGAGGACGACCGGCTCCGGATGCACTGTCTTCTCGCCTACGTCAATGCCCGCGAGACCCGGAACGGCATCGCGTTTTCCTGGCACGGAGCGTGGGAGTTCGACCCGCACTCGGGAACGGCAACCGCCAGCCTCGTCGGAGAAGACCGTCTGGAAGGCACGATCCGCATCCGACAGGGTGACTCCAGCACCTTCGTCGCCGAACGCACCGTTGCTCCTGATGCGCCCATCCCGGACCCGCCCGACCCGCGAGACAAGTGGAGGCGTCGCCGTTGGTAGGTGCTCGCTACCGGACGAGCGTGTCGTCGAGGATCAGGTCCTCTTCCAGGACCTCCTTGCGGGTGCGATCACCGACGTAGTGGGGGATGCGGTCGCAGCCGCGCAGGACGTCCTAGCCTGGATGATTCATGAAGCGCGCGCCGTTCATCGCAGAAGGCGCAAACGAGTGGGGTTCAGTGGCCATTTGCGGCCTTCGCTCGAACAACTGGGTGTCCTGGGTGCTCCTGGAGCCGAAGGTCAAGGCGCGACGACGACTCGATGCCGCTGCGCATCGCCGAGGAGGAGCAACGCAGAGATTCGGCTCCAGGTGTGCCCGGGACCGCGCGACTACGCAAGGGTTCATGAATCATCCAGGCTAGAGCCAGAGACGCGGATCACGCGACACGGATCGCCTCGCGCTGCGGATCGGCATGGGTGCGCCGTCTTCCCAGCCCTGCCGGCTGACGTTTAGCCAGAGTGCATGGGTGATCGCGCCTGCCTCGCGGTAGGCGCTCCCCACCCGGCCGTCGTCAGCTCTCGTCGGGGACGTCGAGGTAGCGGGCAGCGATATCGTCCTCGGTCACGCCTTCGTCGACGCCCTGTTCCTTCTGGATGAGCTTCTGCTTCGCCTTCTCGCGCTTCTTCTGTTCCTTGCGCTTCTTCCGCGCTCGCTTCTCGTATGTTTCCGCCACTTCTGATCTCCGAGGACCTTGCGCTAGAGACGCATTTCGAGGAGACAGGATACGGGCACTGGTACGTCCGAGGCGGTTCCTGCTGGCGCCATCTTCAAATGGGGCGCAGGAACGAGCCTTGCGGGGGCCCGCGATCGAGCCTGTCGGGGACCAGTATAGGCGACAAGTAGGGGCTCTCCGGGGATTCGCTCGCTGCCCCGGCGCGTGACGAGGACCCGGGAGGCCGCCGCGCGTCAGCGACTGCGGACCAGGTCCCGCCAGCGGATCGACTCGCCTTCGATGACCGGCGCGACGTCCTCGAGGAAGCGGCGGCCATCGGTCGTGTAGCCCGCGGTGCGCTTCACATCCGGTACCCGCTCCAGGAACCACGCATTCAGTCCGTCCATCAACAGCTCACGCACGAGCTTGGCCATCATCGAGGCCCAGCCGACCGCCAACGACACCGAATCTCCCCGTGTCTCGAAGCGGATTCGGTGGCGACGGTCGCCCTGCTCGACCCGGTAGTGGGCGCTCTTCGGCGCGGACGGCACCTTCGTGACCGTCGCGAAGGGAAAGAGATCGGCCAGGTACGCCGCGTAGTCGAGTCGCCCGCCCTGGCGGTCGAACACGATCTCCGCGTCTTCGCCTGGGTGTCGAGCGAGCAGGCCGAGCGCAACCTGCCCCGCCGCGATGCCGAGCACGCGCGCCTTGTTGTCGTAGATGTCGAAGGCCTCGTTCAGGTCCGGCGCCGGCAGCGGGAGCACCCTGAGGTCGAGGACCTCCACCCCGCGCCGGGCCAGCCGATCCACCAGCGGCGGCAAGGGGGGGTAGGGAGGCATACGAACTCGATCCAGGTGCGCGTACCAGGGCAGACGTCGGAGCGTGGCCGGCTCCTGTTCGGCGTAGGACTCGATCAACGCGGCGAGATCGCCGGGGGGCGCGACCGCGCGTGCGGCGCAGTGGGCGCCGAGGCCGCGGGCCAGTCCCGCGAGACCGTAGCGCCCGTGGATCGCCTTCGAGTCGTCGATGGGGATCGGCAGCGGGCGCGCGCTTCCCCGGGTCCGGGCCGCGCGACGCACGACCACGCCCTTGAGGCGTCGGCGGAGATCACCGTCCCGGCCGTCGTCCGCCACCCGGAACGCCGTCCCGGCGACGACGAGAGGCCCCAGGAGAGGCCCGTAGCCGGCTTCGTCGATCCCGATCTGGAGCATCCTGCCTCCCGTCCGAAAGCCCCGTCAGGCTACCGAGAGGGCGTGACGCTGGGGGGCACGGGGCCCCGCCACGCGTGGGCCGCCTTGCCGGACGAGCCGGGCCGACGAACAACACCAGCCGTCGCGCCGGCTAGCGCCTCAGCGAGGTGCTCTCGGTCTCCTTCGAGAACTGGGCGCCGTCCGAGGCGCGCGTCACCACGGCCGTGGCCTCCACGAAGCCCGACGGGGACTCCGCCAGCACCCGGACCTGGATCTCGAAGGTGATCAGCTCCTGCAGCCCCAGCGAGAACGCCGAACTCTCCGCGCGCGTGCCCGTGCCCGAGACCGTCGCGCCGCGATCGCTGCGGCCTGAGACGAACTCCAGTTCCGGGGGGAGGTCCCACAGGACCCGCAGGTCCGGCGTGATCTCCGTGCCGACGTCGTTCAGAACCGTCAGGCGGTAGTTGAAGGTCTCGCCGATGCGGAAAACACCACCCTCGCTGCCGTCGAGTGCCTTGTCGACCATCTCGACCTGCAGCGCGGGCAGCCCCGTCACGCGGAGTTGGATGTCGCGCCGTGCCTGGCAACGGGTTCCGCACGAGGAGTCGGCCACGACCGTCGCCGTGCCGACGCGCGTGCCCGTCAGCGTGAAGTTCTGCGTCCACACGCCACCCGGCGGGAGAGGACCGACGTTGAAGTCGCGGAAGTACTCGCCCACACAGCCGCCGGACGTGAGGCGTACCTGGCAGCCGGGCGCGTCCCCGTCGCCCAGGTTTCGGAGCGTCACCGTGAAGTCCGCCGGCTCACCGTAGTAGACCTGGCTCGGCCCGCTCAGGTCCATCTCCATGCGACACAGGACGACCTGCACGGTGCAACTCGCTTGCTGCTCCTCCACGCCGTCGGCCATCGCGCGCGCGGTGTTCGTGTAGCGTCCGGGTTCCTCGGCCACGCCGGAGAACACGATCTGCTTCACGTCGCCGGGCTGCAGCGTACCGAGGTCGGCCTGCCCCTGGCTCGTCGGCTCGACGCCCGCCGGGTAGTCGTCCACGACCATTACGTTCTCGAGGGGACCGCGGCCCGTGTTGGCGACCTCGACGACGAACGCGATCTCCTCGCCCGCGTTGACACGCTGCGGGTCGCAGACCTTGGTGATCTCGAGCTGGCCTTGCACCACCTCGATGCTGCACTCGTTCTCGACCGTCACGTTGCCGGGGTCCGCGGTCGCGATCACGCGGTTTACGAGCAGGCCGGCGCGGTTCGCCACGACCCGGATCGTGCCGTCGCGCGATTCGCCGGGCTGCAGCGAGCCGAGTGTCCGGGGGAAACTCACGCCATCAAGGATCGTGAGGGCGGGATCGGGCCGGTCGTCGAGGACGACGTTCTCCGCGACGGCGTCTCCGGTGTTCGTCACCGTGATCGTCTTCTCGAAGGGCTTGCCCACGTAGGCGACGGCCCCGCAGCCGTAGCGGCAACTCACGTCGAGCGACACGTTCCGCCAGGTCTTGGTGATGATGGCGGACCGGGGGCAGACCTCGCCGTAGAAATCGCCCAGGGCGGTGAAACGGATGCGGTTCACGCCCGCCGTGCCCGTCGTGTTCCGGAGCGTGAACATCACCTCGCCGTTCGCGTCCGTCAGGAACTCGGCGAAGGCGTTGTCGGTCTCGGTGAACACGGCGGGGGGGCCGTCGAGGATTTCGGCCTCGACGACCTGGCCGGGGATGCCCGACTCGTCCATGCGGTGCACGCGTACCGGGAAGAGGTGTTCGTCGTTGGGCAGCGTGTTCTCGGCGCTCTCCGGAAACTCGACGGCCATGTCGACCCAGACCTTCTTGGCGAAGATCTTGTGGAGGGTGCCGTCCTTGATACCCGGCACCACGACGATGAGGTCCGTGACCCCTTCGCGCGTCGAGGTGATCGTGACCCAGGACTGTCCTCGCCCGACCACGATGTCGGGCAGGCGCGTGCCGTCGCGCCCGAGGAACGGATGATTGCTGCCGGCGTCGATCAGCTCGGGCTGCTCGTTCGTGACCGAGACCGCGTAGTGATTGTCGAGCTTGTTGCCGGCGTTCGTCGTCATCGACGCGCCAAGCGGCGGGATCACACCCGTGCCGTACTGGTCATCGACGGCGACGATGTCCCCGACGGCCTCCGGGTAGCGCGCCAGCAGCCACTCCACCCGCTGGCCGGGGAGGGGGTTCCCGCACGCGTCGTACACGGTCGCAACCAGGGTGTGCTGCGTCCGTACCGGGTTGCAGTCGATGGCGGGGGAGATCCGCTCGTCGATCTCGACCCGCACGGGAATCGCCCCGGAGGTGCGGGGCGCGAGCATCGTGGTTGCGCCCATGGGGCGGGTGGTCCGGGCGCGGGCGGGGCTCGCCGGGATGACCATCGGCGGGGGGCCGGCGGCCGGACGGGAGGCCGTCGACGGGGGACCGGCGGGCGGTTGGGCCTGGCCTTGCGTCCGGCCGCGGCAGCCCGCCAGCGCCCCGCCCAAGGCGAGTGCGAGGAAGAAGGCAGTCCACCGCCGTGCGGTCGGATGCAGCATGTCCCGTGGTCCTCCGGCGAGGGCGCCCGTGCAACCCCGCCCCGCTTGGCTCCCTGGATCGGGGAACGATAGCACGGCCCGCCCGCGCGCCTGGGCCGGGGCGCAGGGCCGCTCCGGCGCGGCCCGAACGGCCCAGCCGGAGCGTCTCGCAGCCGGGAAAAGAAACCGGCCCCCCGGAGCTGAGCTCGACGAGGGGCCGTCACCCGTTGGTCGTGCGCGCGGGACCCGGGGTCGAGGGGCGAACCCGACCGCGTGCCGACACAAGTACAATACCTTGCGACGCACAGTATGACCAACCGACCCCGAGAATTCTGCTCAAGTCAGACGTAAGTCACTGTGATTCCATGCGTTGCGACCGCTTCGGCGGGCAGGCGCACGGGAGGGCCTCACAGCGGGGGCATCCGCGACCGTACTTCTCCACGGCTTCCTGCATATCGACGCCCTCGATCGAGGCCAGCGTGACCAGCCAGGCGAAGACGTCGGCGAACTCCTCCCGGAGGTTGACCGGATCCGAGCCCTTGAGGGCCCGCGCCAGCTCGCCCACCTCCTCCACGAACCAGACGAAGGTGCCGTCCACGCCACGCCGCGCGTCGCGTTCGCCGTACAGGTCCTCGATCCTCTGCTGGAACCCCCGGATCGTCTGCAAGTCATCAGGTGTGGGCGGGGGGGGCACGGGTCTCCCGTCGCTACTTGAGGCGCTTGACCGTCGAGATCGTGATGTCGTCGCTCTGCAGGGCGCCCATGTGGAACTGATCGATCGCCGATCCGACGAAGTTCACGAAGGCTTGCGAGTTCTTGGGCGCTTCCTTCGAGACCGACTGGTAGAAGCGCGCTTCGCCGAACTCCTCGCTCTCGGTGTTCTGCACCTGGAGGGCACCGTCGGTGTAGAGCACGATGCGGTCGCCGACGCCGATCGGGATGTCGCCTTCCTGGAGGGAGCGGTCGAAGATCGGGCCGACATCGAGACCGAGCGCGATGCCTTCGGGGTTGACCTTCGCCACCTTGCCCGTTGCGTGGCGGTACACGATGAGCGGCAGGTGTCCGGCGCTGGCGATCGTGGCCTTGCCCTCGCGTGTGTCGATGACCACGTAGAGGGCGGTCACGTGGCGCCCGGCGGGCAGGTCGCCTGCCAGGCTCCGGTTCACCGTGCGCAGCACTTCGGCGGGGGAGAGGACCCCCGGTGCAGCCAGCCGTACGTACGAGCGGGCGGAAGCCATGACGAGGGCGGCGGTGATGCCGCGGACGTTGGTATCGAGCAGGATCACGCCGAGGTGATCGTCGTCGATCCGGAAGTACTCGAAGTGGTCGCCGCCGATCTCGAAGCCCGGCTTGAAGAGCGTCTCGACCTCGTAGTCGGAGAGTCGCGGCGGGTTCTTGCTCATGAGCGCGCCGTGGATCTCCTCGGCGACTTCGCGTTCCTTCTCGACGATGACATCCAGATCGTCGTCGCCGTGCTTGCTGCGGAACTCCAGATTCCCGACCATTTTCTCGATGGAACGGGCCACGGTCGCGGCTTCTGCCCCCTGGGCCCGCAGCGTGCGGGTCGCGTCACCCGAGGTGCCCAGTCGGTCGATCTCACGGGCGAGGGCCTTCACGTTCTTGCTGTGGGCGTTGGCCAGGGCGTAGGCGATGCCACCGACGAGCAGGGGCCCCAGCAGAAGCATGGCCAGACCGACGCTGTCGTTGCTGCCGCTGCCCCCTAGGCCACCGCTCCACAGCGCGACGTACGCGCGGAGCGAGGTGCGGGAGGCGCCCGCCGAGATCGGATCCATGGCGCATCCGAAGATGCGTACCGGCTCGCCACCGATCTTCCCGTCCACGACATAGTCCCGCGCCTTGCTCCAGTCGTAGGCGATGCTCGACGGGTCCGTGGGCGTGCTTGCGATGTAGTCGCCCTCTACGTCCCCGGACTTCACTTCCCGAATCCACGCGCCGTAGATCTGAACGTCCTGTGCGCCGGCCACCTTGGAGTTGACGAGCCGCTGCATGCGGCTGTTCGCACTCCGGCGCGCCTCCGCCTTGTCCTTGGAGCCTGCGCCGCTGTACTTCTCGGAAGCCTCGGCCCAGCGCTGCTTGGCGTTTTGAAGCTCCTGGCGGTCTTCCAAGTCCATTTCGTCGTTGATGGGCTGCTCAACCTCCGCGGCGCGCAGGTCCCAGAACTCGCGTCCCTCGACGTCGAAGAGATCGACCACGACCTGCCGGGCCAGGGCCACGCCGTCGACCTTCGTGCCCGATGAGCCCGCCCACCAACGGGGGTCGGTGCCGGCCAGCGCCTGCGCCGCCGTGTAGCCGGCCTCGTTGAACGACGCCTCCGCGTCGTTCTTCTTGCCGCCGCCGAGCAGGACGGCGACCGCGAGGATCAGGAGCGTCGCGGCGCCCGCGACCAGGGCCATCTTGAGCGGGAAGCTCATGCCCGTGCTTCGCGGCGCACCGCCCCGCCCCCCTCGGCGGCTCCCGACCTCCTCCTCGACCGCGCCGCGGCGGCTGCGACCGGCCGGCTGGGAGGCGGGCGGGGCGACTGGCGGGGCGACCGGTGCCGCCACCGGGGCGCGTGCGGGGGCTACGGGCTGGACCGGCTTGGCGACCGCGGGCCGGACGGGCTTGACCGCCTCGGCCGCCTCGGCCGGCTTGACCGGCTTGACCGGCTTGACGGGCTGGGCCTTGGGGGGAGCCACGGGCTTGACCGGTCGCGCCTTGTCGTCGCCCTTCGCGCGTCGTCCGCTTCGATCCCGACCCGGCCGCCTGGGTGCCTTGGCCATGCCCGCCCTCCAGTCCATTGTCCTGACGTCCGGGTCCGGCCCCGGACGTGGAAGGCTGGAGTATAGGCCCCTCCCCGTCAACCCGGCTCCTTCGGGAGGAGGGGGCGGCGTGGAAGACGCCCTGCTCCAGGCCGGCTCAGGCGCGCAGGTGGCGGGCGGCGCGGACGCAGTAGTCGACGCCCGAAATCACGGTCAGGAGCGTCGCGATCACCACCATCAGCTGGGTCAGGTTCGGCCCCCCCGCCCACAGCGGGTGCCGGGCGACGATGAACCCCGAGCCCCAGACCAGCGCCAAGCCCGCCGCGAAGCTCTGGAAGACCATCTTCAGCTTGCCGAGCGGTAGCGCCTGGAAGTTGATGCCGCGCCCTTCCACCGCCCCGCGCAGTGCCGTCACGATGACCTCGCGCGCGAGGATCAAGGTCACGACCCACGCCGGCAGGACCTTCTCCATGCCGTCCATGCCGAGGAGCAGCACCATCGTGCCGAGCACCAGGAGCTTGTCGACGAGCGGGTCCGCGATGCGGCCGAAGACGCTCACCTCACCCAGCCGGCGAGCGAGGTAGCCGTCGACCGCGTCGGTGATGGCCGTGAACGCGAAGAGCCCGAACGCGATCCAGTACGTGGTGCTGGACGGGTTGGGGGTGGCCCGGGCGAGCACGATCCACAGCACGACCGTCAGGATCGCCCGCAGTACCGTGACCAGATTGGCCCAACCCATCGCTTGTCTCCCCGATAGCCGGAGGAAGTCTACCCGGCCCCGGCCTCGTCGGGGGCGGCGTCCATCAAGATGCTCTCGAGGTCGTAGCCTCGGACCCCCGTGATGCGGACCGGAGCCAGTTGCCCCGGCGTGAGGAGGCGGGCGTCTCGAATGTGCACCTTGCCATCCACGTCGGGGGCGTCGTAGCGGCTGCGTCCGGTGGCGACGCCCGAGAAAGGATCGATGGCCTCCACGAGGACGTCCATCTCCCGGCCGACCTGCCGTTCGTTCCAGGCGAAGTGCACGGCCTGCTGGGCCTCCATCAGCTCGGCCCGCCGGACCTCGATCACCTCCTCGGGGACCTGATCGTCGAGATCGTGCGAGGGCGTTCCCTCTTCGCGGCTGAAGGGGAAGACGCCCAGCCGGTCGAACACGCCGTCGCGGACGGCGGCCAGGGTCTCGGCGTGGTCCGCGTCCGTCTCGCCGGGGAATCCGGTGATCAGGGTGGAGCGGATCACGACGTCCGGGATCACCTCGCGGATCCGTTCCAGCAAGGCGTGCTGCTTCTCGGCCGTCGTGCCTCGTCGCATGCGCCGCAGCACGGGCGTGCTCATGCTCTGCAAGGGGAGGTCGACGTAATTCACGATCCGGTCGCTCGCCGCAATCGTCTCGAGCACGTCGTCCCGGAGGACGGTGGGGTAGAGGTAGAGCACGCGCCACCACGCCGGCGCCTCGACCTCGCGCGTGAGGGCCTGCAGGAGCTCGGCGAGACGAGGACGGCCATAGAGGTCACGTCCGTAGGCCGTCGTGTCCTGGGAGACGATGTTGATCTCGGTCACGCCGCGTTCGGCGATGCGTCGGGCGTCTTCGACGTTCGCCTCGATGGAGCGGCTGACCAGGCGACCGCGGAAGGAGGGAATGGCGCAGAACGCGCACTTCTGGTCACAGCCCTCGCTGATCTTCAGGTACGCGTACGGCGACGGCGTGAGCAGGACCCGCTCCCCTGCGAGCGAGCGGACCTGAGGGAGGCCCATGAGGGTCTCGGCGGCCTCGACGATGCGCGGGTAATCGCCGAAGGGGAGCCAGCGATCGACCTCCGGCATGTCGCGCTGGAGGTCCGCGAGGTAGCGCTCGACCAGGCACCCGGCCACGATCACGCCCCGCAGGCGGCCGAACTCCTTGTGGCGGGCCACGCGGAGGATGGTGTCGATGCTCTCCTCCTTCGCCGGATCGATGAACCCGCAGGTGTTGACGAGGGCGACGTCCGCGCCATCCAGCGATTCCGCGAGCGCGAAGCCGGCGGCTTCGAGGTCGCCGACGAGCCCTTCGCTGTCGACCAGGTTCTTGGCGCAGCCGAGGCTGACGAGGGCGATCCGACCCCGCGGGGTGGTCGCCGGCATTTGGGAGGCGGGCGTGGGCATGGCCCCGCATGGTACGGCCGCCTCAGCGCGATGGACTTGTCGGGGTGAGCGTCGAGTCCGCGTACCGGGCGTTGCCGGAGCCCAAGGGTGGGGACCAGGCCCTGCAGGCGGCGTCTTGGTCCAGCCGCTCGTGAGGAGCTAGGAACCCGCCTCCCAGTCCTCGAGGCTGACCTGCACCGGGCGGGAGCCACTGGGGCCCATGCTGCCCAGCACGCCCCGCTTCACCAGCACGTCCATGAGCGCCCTCGCCCGCGCGTAGCCGATGCCGAGGCGGCGGCTCAGCAGGACGGAGGAGGCCGCGCCCCGCTCGATGGAGACGCGCACGGCCTGGTCGATCAGCTCTTCGTCGGACACGGGCGCGCTGCCCTTGCGGGGCGGCGGGGAGTCGCCGGCGGGGGGGGGCGGTGTCTCGTCCCCCGGGTCCTTCAGCGGCAGGGGCGGGTGCTGCTCGGCCGCCGCCTTCGCGCGGGAGCCCTTCTTCCGAGAGGACTTCGAGGCGGGCGGCTTGCCTGTGGCCGCCGGCTTCGTCGACGCCTTGCCCTGGGACGGCTGGGTTGCATCTGCTGCAGCCTTCGGTTCCCCCCCCGTGGGCGGAGCAGAGCGTGACGCCTCCGGGGCGGGCTTGGGGGGCGTCTTGCCCTTGGCGCGCTTGGCCCCCTTCGTCGGTGCCGCCGGACCGGCGGACGCCTTCGGGGCCTTGCTCGCCTTCGGGGCTGCGGCCTTCTTCTTGGGGGTCGCCTTCTTCTTCGGCGCGGCTTTCTTCGGCGTGGCCTTCTTCGGCGCCGCCTGCTTCGGCGCTGCCTTCTTCCCCGCGGCCTTCTTCTTCTGCGTGGTCTTCTTGGCGGCGCCCGGCTTCTTGGCCGCTGGGACCGGCGGCTCGCTGACGACCGGTTCGGAGTCATCGAAGAAGCCGGAGCCCTCCAGCTTGGCCCGGTAGCGCGCCTTGGCGGCTTCCTCTTCCTCCGGGGTGCGGCCCTTCGGGGCCACGGTGTCGGGCTCTTCCTCGTCCGCGGCGTCGTCTTCTTCCTCGTCGAGCTCCTCGTCTTCGGACTCCTCGTCTTCGATCTCGTCTTCTTCGAGCTCTTCGTCCTCTAGCTCGTCCTCGTCGAGTTCCTCCCCCTCGAGCTCGTCGTCTTCGATCTCGTCTTCTTGGAACTCTTCGTCCTCATCGAGTTCGTCGTCTTCGATCTCGTCTTCTTCGAGCTCGTCCTCGTCGAGTTCGTCGTCTTCGAGCTCGTCGTCTTCGAGTTCGTCGTCTTCGAGTTCGTCGTCTTCGAGTTCGTCGTCTTCGAGTTCGTCTTCCTCGAGGTCTTCCTCTGAGCTCTTCCTCTTCGAGCTCGTCGTCTTCGAACTCCTCATCCTCGAGTTCGCCTTCTTCGATCTCTTCGCCTTCGAGCTCGTCGTCCTCGAGTTCGTCCTCTTCGAGTTCGCTTTCTTGGAGCTCGTCGGCGTCGGCGTAGCGCACGCCCGGCTGCAGGTACTCGCCGCCCGAGGGGGCGGTCGCCTCCTCCTCGTCATCGCCCTCGGTCGCCTCGTCGTCATCGTCCGCGAAGCGCACGCCGGCGGGCAGGTCTCCCGGCGCCGGCGGCTCGACGGGAGGCGGCTTGATGCGGATCTCCTCGCGGGAGACCGTCGGATCGTCGGCGTAGCGCACCTGACCCACGTCACGCGTGTCGAACGCGATCGGGATCTCGTTGCCGTCCTCGTCGTAGCGCCGCTCGGGATAGGGGCCGTCTCGCCCCTTCGCACTTCCCTCGAAGACCCCCGGGGGCGGGTCGAGGGAGGCGACGGCGTCGGGCAACGCCGTGGGGGGGCGGGGTGGGGGCGCGGTGCGGAAGAAGGGCGCGGCGGCGAGCACCAGACCGGGAAGCGCCATCAGCAGGAGCAGGAGGGTGGCCAGCAGGCCCCCGAGCAGGTCCCCCAGGAGCGAAGCCAGACCGGCGCCGATGTCGCCGCCCGCCCGTTCCCCGCCGGCGAGTCCCGCGAGCCCCGCGACCGCCACACCCAGGGCGACGACGCCAAGGACCCGCACGGCCAGGCCGGTCGCGCCGGTGAGGCCGAAGAGGTCCCGGCCCCACCAGCCCGCCAGCAACCAGCCAAAGAGCACGACGAGCAACAACACGCCGCCCCAGCCCATCAGCGCCCCCGGCGCGGC
This sequence comes from uncultured Planctomycetota bacterium, assembly GCA_963802335.1. Taxonomy (GTDB): domain Bacteria; phylum Planctomycetota; class PLA2; order PLA2; family JAEUHO01; genus CAWDIE01. The sequence goes on from CAWDIE010000002.1 coordinate 42,133, forward strand.
CAGGGGCGAGCTCGCGACGTCGAAGCCCTTGAAGCCCTGCCAGAGCTGGACGCCGATCAAGGCCAGCACGAAGGCGAGCACGAAGAGCGCGGGGGCTTTGCGAGATTCCTGGGCCATCGAGGCGGATCGTATCCGACCGGGGCGTCAACGCCTCGCGGGGCGGCGTGGAAAGGCAAGGACGTCACCGGACGGATGAGGGTGGCGCCCCCGCCTCACGGAGCCGTTCGCCGCCCTTGGCGCGCCCATCATCGACTTCATGAAACGACAGGGCCAACGGCGGGTGGAGCCAGAGCGGCGCCGGTCGTCCGCCGCGGGATCTCCAGGGAGCCCGGTGGCTCCCGCGTCGGGGGGCGGGAGCCCGCCACCCGGCCGGCGGCGGGGGCTCACCGGCCCCGCCGCCCTCAATCCCAGGACTCGTCCACGCAGGGCGGGTCGTCGTGGTCGAACACGGCCGACGGGCTGGGTCCATTCCCCGTCTGCTCGGCCAACATCGCTTCCCACTCCTCCAGCGTCAGCAGGACCTCCCGGGCCTTGCTGCCGACGTGCGGACCCACGACGCCGTGGTCGCACATCATGTCGATCAGTCGGCTTGCCCGGGTGTAGCCGATGCTCATGCGTCGCTGCAGCATGCTCGCACTGCCCAGGCGCGTGGAGAGGACGACCCGTACCGCGTCCTCGTAGAGGTCGTCCTCGTCCATGGGATTGCCGACTCCCTCGCGCTGTTGGGCGAGGAGGTCCTGGAGCTCGGGGGCCGGGCAGTTCTCCTTGAGGAAGTCGACCACGCTGCGTACCTCGGCGTCCGTCACCAGGACGCCCTGACCGCGCTTCAGGTGCAGGCTCCGCGGATTCATGTACAGCATGTCGCCCATGCCCAGCAGCTTGTCGGCGCCGTTCGCATCCAGGATGACGCGGCTGTCGATCTTGGAGGAGACGCAGAAGCCGATGCGCGTGGGCATGTTCGCCTTGATCAGGCCGGTGATGACGTTCGTCGACGGGCGCTGGGTCGCCAGAATGATGTGGATGCCCACCGCACGGCTCTTCTGGGCGAGCCGGGTGATCGCGAGCTCGACTTCCTTGCCGCTCGTCATCATGAGGTCGGCGAGCTCGTCCACGACGATCACGACCTGCGACATCTCGTCGGGCGCGTCCTCCTCCGCCATGCCGACCCGCTCGCGCATGGCGGCGAGCTTCTCCTTGGAGAGCGCGTTGTAGCCCGTGATGTTGCGAACGCCGGCCGCCAGCAGCAGCGTGTACCGCTCTTCCATGCGGTCGACGGCCCACTCGAGGATCTTGGCCGCTCGCTTCATGTCCGTCACGACGGGCGTGATGAGGTGCGGCGTACCTTCGAAGAACGACAACTCCACCTGCTTCGGGTCGATCAGGATGAGGCTGACCTGCGCCGGTGTTCGGGTGTAGATGATCGACAGAAGGACCGAGTTGATGCAGACGCTCTTGCCCGAGCCCGTCGCGCCGGCGATCAGCAGGTGAGGCATCTTCGCCAGGTCTTCCACGAGGGGACGCCCGGCGGTATCCCGGCCGATGAACATCGGCAGCGAGCGCTGTTCGCCGAGCTGACTCGCCTCCTCGATCAGGTCCCGGTAGCGTACGACCTCGCGGGTCAGGTTCGGAACCTCGACGCCCACCGTGCTGCGCCCGGGGATGGGCGCCACGATGCGCACGCTCGGAGCCTTGAGCGCGATCGCGAGGTCGTCGGCCAGCGCGGTCACCCGGTTCAGCCGCACGCCGGACGCGATCGCTAGCTCGTAGAAGGTGATGACGGGGCCGCGCTCGCTCGACACGACCTCGGCCTCGACGCCGAAGGAGGCCAGCGAGTCCTGCAGGACCTTGGCGTTCGCCTCGACCTCCTCGCGAACGGCTTCGGAGTCGATCGAGACGCCTTCGTCGAGTAGGTCCGTGGGGGGGAACACGTAGGCGCCGACGTCGCGGGCGGCGAGGGCGCGACCCTTGGCGCGCCGGCGGGCGATCGGAGCTTTCGGCGCGGGCTTGCGGGGCGGGGGGGCCTTGGGCGTGGCCTTCTCGGGCTTGCGGGCACGCTTGGCCTTCGCAGGCTTGGCGACGGGCTCGTCTTCCTCGTCCTCGTACTCCTCGTCCTCGTCCCCTTCCTCGTACTCGTACTCGTATTCCTCGTCCCCTTCGTCGTCGTATTCCTCTTCGTCGTCGTACTCGTCGAGTTCCTCTTCCTCGTCGATCTCGGCGACGCCCCCCAGCCGTTCGAAGAGGCTCGTGACGAGGCCGCGGAGACCGATGCCGGTGGCGTAGCGCAGGAGGCCGAGACAGGCGACGAGGGCGACGAGACCGGAGGCTCGCCCCAGGACACGGTAGAGGCTCGTGGCGAACGCGACGCCGACGTATCCACCGGGACCCGAGCGGCCGAGGCCGGGTAGCGGGGTGGTGCCCAGGAGCAGGGCGCCCGCGGTGCCGACCAGGGCCGCGAGAAGCGGCAGCAGGAGGGCTCGGAGTCCCCATGCGTCCGGCCGGCGTCCGCGGATGGCCGAGATGCCCCAGCCAAGGGCGAAGAGGGGAAAGACCCACGCGCCGAGCCCCACCGCCCGCGTGAGCGCGCCCGCCACGCTGGCGCCGAGCCGCCCCGCGACGTTCTGGAACGCGCCCGCACCGTCGATGGGGGCGAGCGTCGCCAGTGCACCGCCCAGGACCACCGCCCCCAGGCAGAGGCCGACCCCGATCAACTCGAGCCCAACGGGTTCTTCCGCCAACTCCACGTCGCGTGCGGCAGACCGGGAGCGGGAGGCAGTGGTGGTACGGCCCATCACCCGATGGATCGGGCGTTCAAGCCTCCGTCGGTAGGCTTACGACATACGAATCGTCCGTACGGACGTACTACGCCAGGATCTGCTCGATGCGGGCCTGGATGGCGGCCGGCTCGCTCATGCGGCCCTTGCCCGTCTCGGCTTCGCTGAGGTAGCCCTCATCCGGGCCGATGAGGTGGACGCCGTCGCCCTCCAGCGTCCCGAGATTCGCCTGGGTTCGAGCGTGGGCGAACATCCGCGTGTTCATCGCGGGGGCTACGAGGACCGGACACGTCGTGGCCAGGTACGTCGCGCCCAGGATGTCGTCCGCGATGCCGTGGGCGAACTTCGCGATCACGTTGGCGGTCGCGGGAGCGACGACGAGCAGATCGGCCTCGCTCACCACCTCGAGGTGATCGTGGGGCACGGGCCCCTTCCCCCAGGTGCGGTCGGTGAAGGGGCGCCGGTGGGTGAGGGCCGCAAAGGTCAGGGGACGGACGAATCGCCTCGCCCCGCGCGTCATGACCACATCGACCGCGTGGCCGGCTTGGACGAGCTTCGACGCCAGGTCGCACGCCTTGTAGGCGGCGATGCTTCCGCTCACTCCGAGGACGAGGCGGCCCACGATCTGGCGGCCTCGGGGCTACTCGGCGTCTTCGGGGACGAGTTCGATCTTGCCGGCACGGACCTCTTCGATCGCGATGTCGATCGGGTTGTCCGAGCGGATGTCCACCAGGCGCGGCGCGCCGGCCACCAGCTCGCGGACGCGCTTCTGCAGGAGCGCCGTCAACTGAAAGCGGCCACCGACCATGGTTTCCAACTCGTCGATGATGCGAATCTTCTCTTCCATCGTTCTCACTCCGCCGCGTCGCGCGGCGTCCATTCCAGGCCCGCGTGGGCCACGAGGCGGTGGGTCGCCGCCTCAACCTCGTCATTCACCAGCACCAGGTCGAACCGACTCGCCTGGGCCTCCTCGTGCTTGGCCTCGGCCAGGCGACGCTCGATCGTGGCCGGGTCGTCTTCGCCCCGCCTCTCGAGGCGCCGCCTCAGCTCCCCGGCATCGGGCGCCGTTACGAATACGTAGTAGGCCCCGAGGCCGGCTTCTTGCAAGGTCCGGGCGCCCTGCACGTCCACCACGAGTACGCAGTTGCGTCCCGCCTCGACCACCGCTTCCACGTTGGCACGGGGGCTGCCGTAGCGCCGACCGTAGACCTCGGCGTGCTCGAGGAAGTCGCCCCGGGCCACGCCCGCGGCAAACGCTTCCGGGCTCAGGAAGTCGTAGTCGCGGCCGTCTTGCTCTTCCCCGCGCGGCGCGCGTGTCGTCGCGGTGCGAGCGCGGCCGTAGCCGGGGTCGGCGAGGAGGCGCCGCGCGATGGTCGTCTTGCCCGCACCGCTCGGTCCGGTCACGACCAGGATGCGTCCGCGCGTGGTCGAGTCGCTCGCAGCAGGGGGACGACCGGCCATCACTCGAGGTTCTGCACCTGCTCGCGCAGGCGCTCCACGTCCGACTTCATCTCCACGACATCGCGGGCCATGGCCAGATCACCCGCCTTCGAGCCGATCGTGTTGACCTCGCGGTGCATCTCCTGGACGAGGAAGTCGAGGCGGCGGCCGATCGGTCCACCCTCGTCGATCACCTCCTGGGCGTGCTCGAGGTGGGCCTCCAGCCGCGCGATCTCCTCTCGGACATCGGACCGATCCGCCAAGCTCGCCGCTTCGCGGACGATCTGCGCCGGATCCGGATCCACCCCCGTGCCGTCGAGCAACTCGCGGATGCGCCCCTGTAGCCGCTCGCGGTAGGCGTCGGGCAACTCCGCCGCGCGGGTCGTGGCCGCGACGAGGGTCGTCCGGATGGACCCCAGCAGCCGCCCCATCTCCTCCACCATCGCGCGACCCTCGCGTTCGCGGGCGGCCTGGAAGGCCTCCAACGCGAGGTCGAGGGCTTCGAGCGCGCCCTCGGAGAGAGCCTCGGGATCCTGGTTGACCGTGGCGTCGGCCACGACGCCGGGGAACCGGATCACGTCCGAGACGGTCGGCGGACCGAGCTTCTCGTCCCGCGCCAGCTCGTGCAGGCGCTGCGCCACCGCCGTGAACACCCCCGTATCGACTTGGACACCCGGCGCGGCGTCGTTCGAAGAGAGGCGGACGTGCACGGTCACGTGGCCTCTGTGAACCCGCTCTTTCACGCGCTTCTCGATGACGCCATCGAGCGGCGGCAGGCCGCCGGCCGTACGCACCGTGGTCTTGAGGAAGCGGTGGTTCACCGCTCGCAGTTCGGCCTCGAAGCGTCCGACCGCCTTCTCGAGCACGGCGGAGCCCGAGCCCGTCATCGAGGCCGGGACATCACGCAAGGTCAGTTGCCGTCCTCCGGCACGTCGTCGGTCGGGGGGACCTCGACCGGCGGCGTCTCGCCGCCGGCGGCATCCTCCACCAGTGTGCCGTCCGCCGGCTCGACCAACCCTTCGACGGGGATGGTGCCCTCGTCGAGGTTCGTGTCGATCCGGTCGCCTCGTGCGTTCAGCGCCGAGTAGAGCAACGCCAGTCCGAGGAACGACGCGGCCAGGTAGGTGGTGAACTTGTTCACCGTGCCCGCCTTGACACCGAAGGCATCCGCGGCAGCACCGCCGAACGCGCTACCGAGCCCGCCACCCTTGCCTTCTTGCAGCAGGATGACGACGCTCAAGACGACGGCCGAGATCACGAAGAGCGTGAAGACGATGCCCTTCGCGATGTCGTTGACGACGGAGGCCAGAATGGGATCGACGTGAAGAAACAGGCTCATCAGGATCTCTCGGACGCGGTGGTCAGGACCACCTCGAAGCTCGGGGCGGGTACGCTCACGCCGAGTCGGCCGACGCCCGGATGAGCGCGGCAAACGCTTCCGGGTCGAGCGCCGCACCACCCACCAGTGCGCCGTCGACGTCGGAAGCCGCGAGCAAGCCCCCAATATTGCCCGGCTTCACGCTCCCGCCGTAGAGGATTCGGAGCCCCTCGGCCCGATCCTGGTCCACTTCGCCTACCCGCCACCGGATCCAGCCGTGGGCCTCGGCGGCCTCCTTGGGGTTCGCGGTCAGTCCCGTGCCGATCGCCCAGACGGGTTCGTACGCGATGATGAGGGGCGCGTCGGGACCCGGGAGGGCCTCCAGACCGGCATCGACCTGACGCAGAACGACGTTGCGTGCCTGGAGGCCGTTGCGCTCGTCGAGCGTCTCCCCGACGCAGAGGATGGGGGTCAGGCCCACCTCGTACGCCTGCCGCATGGAAGCGGCGACCTCCTGGTCGGTCTCGCCGAAGACATGGCGCCGCTCGCTATGACCGCACAGAACGTAAAGGCAGCCTGCATCCGCCAGCATGCCCGCCGAGACGGCGCCCGTGTAGGCGCCGAACGGTTCACCCGCGCACATCTGGGCGCCGAGGGCCACGCGGCCGGTGGGGGCCCCCACGATGCCCCCGACCTCGTCGAGCCAGGGGAACGAGGGGAAGAGGGCCACATCGTTGGGACTGCCGTCCGCGGCGGCCACGGCGGCCTCCGCCCACCGTCTGGCGTCGGCCCGCAGGCCGTTCATCTTCCAGTTGCCGGCGATCATCGGGGTGCGTCGGATGGAACTCATGGCCACAAACTACCGTCGGGGGAGAAGAGAAACGAGTCGAGGCCGCGACACGGGTCTTCTTTTTGCGTTCAAGCCTCCGTTCCTTTCCACCCCCTTGAGTCGCCTACCCGAACGAAGCCCAACGGTGGCTCCGGATCCGTCGCCCGGTCCTGGGGCGTCGGGTATTGGGACCTGCGACTAGAATTCCAACCCCATGCTCATCATCCTCAAGACCGACTCCACCGAGGCCCAACGACTTCACGTGATCGAGGCCATCCAGGCGACCGGCTGCCGGGCCGAGCTGGCCCGGGAATCGGGGCACGCCGTGATCCTCGTGCACGGGGATCTGGACCGATTGAGGGAGATCCCCTTCGTGGTCTACGAGGGCGTCCAGAAGGTCGTGTCCATCACGCCCTCCTACACCCTGGCCGGACTCGAGCATCAGCGCGAGCCGACGATCGTCGACGTGGGTGGCGTCAAGATCGGCGGTGGCGGCGAGTTCGTGTTGATGGCCGGTCCCTGCGCCGTCGAAGACTACGAAACGGTCCTGAAGACGGCCCAGGCGGTCAAGGACGCAGGAGCCCACATCCTGCGCGGCGGGGCGTGGAAGCCCCGAACCAGCCCGTACTCCTTCCGGGGCTTGGGCGTCGAAGGCCTCAAGATCCTCCGCGACGTCGGCCTGGAAGTAGGAATGCCGATCGTCACGGAAGTGCTCGATCCCCGGCACATCGAGGCCGTGGTCTCGAATGCCGACATGCTCCAGATCGGCACGCGCAACATGAGCAACTTCGACCTGCTGGTCGAGGTGGGCCGCTCGGGCCACCCCGTGCTGCTCAAGCGCGGACGGTCGGCCACGGTCGGCGACTGGCTGATGGCCGCGGAGTACATCCTCACGCAAGGCAATCCGAACGTGGTCCTCTGTGAGCGCGGGGTCCGCGGCTTCGATCCCGCGACCCGCAACATCCTCGATCTCGCCGCGGTTCCGGCCGTGCGATCTCGCTCGCACCTGCCGATCATCGTCGATCCGAGCCATGGCACGGGGCGCTCTACGTTCGTTGCCCCCCTGGCCAAGGCCGCCTGCGCCGTGGGCGCCGACGGGGCCATGATCGAGGTGCATGTGAACCCCGAGCGCGCGCGCTCGGACGCCGACCAGGCTCTCCTGCCCGAGGAGTTTAGGGACGTCAGCGAAGACCTGCGCCTCCTCCACAAGGTGTGTCGGCCCATGTCGGGGCTGGACGGTCAGGAGAGCTAACCGGGCGACGGCACACGGGCAGAACGTCCGGCTAGACTTTCGGGCTTCCCCGGATCCCGCCCGCGCATGACCCGACGTCGCCGCCTCGTCTTCATCCTGGTCTCCCTCACGTTCTCGCTGGGCCTGGCCCTCGTGGCGGGCGAGATGATTCTCCGCATGCAGACCGCGTCGATTCGCGGAAGCGAGTCCATGGACCCCGGCCTGTTGCGCTACGACCGCACCCTGGGATGGACGCTGGAGCCGAAGTGGAGAGGGCAGCACCGCCACCACGACTTCGAGGTCGACTACGCCATCTCGCCCCGGGGCATCCGAGGCGCTTGGCCCAACGGGGGGGACGGCCAGCGCGTCGCGCTCCTCGGCGACAGCTTCACATTCGGGCTCGGCGTGGCCGACGACGCCACGTTCGCAAGCGCGCTCGAAGCCCTGGGGGCCGAGGATGGGCGCACGGTGCTGAATCTCGGCATGCCGGGCTACAGCACCGACCAGGAGGCCCTCTTCCTCGAGCGCATCGCGCCCGGCATCGAAGCCGACCTCGTCGTGCTCGTGGTCTGCCTCATCAACGACGTATTCGACAACGAGCGCTTGTTTCCGCTCCAGGCCATGCAGGGGAAGCCCCGCTTTCGGCTCGAGGACGGTGAGGGGCTCATCCTCGAGAACGTGCCCGTCCCGCGCCGGCTGAAAGGGGCCAGCGACATGCAGGAGGACCTGGCGTCCCTGGTCATGGGCGAAGCACGGCAGAAGCCGGGGGCGATCGCCGCTCGGCTCGGTCGCACCGAGATCGCGCGCCGCCTCGGGCTCTTCCAGCCCTCCTTCGCGCCGCGGCCGGGCTTCTTCGAGCAGCGCTTCGGTCCCGCGCTGGATCTGTTCGACGCCCTGGTCGATCGCATTCGACGGACGGCCGAGGCAGAAGGAGCCGCGTTCGCAGTGGCGGTGTTGCCCGGGCGCTCCTACGTCGAAGACCCCGACGGGTACTCCGCGCAGTACCAGGACTTCCTCCGGGGGGCGATTCTCGAGCGGGCGAGCGCCCAGGGGATCCCCGGATTCGATCTGGCCCTGGGGCTTCGTCACGCGCACGATGCCGGCGAGGGACCCTTCTTCCACCCGCACGAAGGGCACCTCGATGCTGCCGGACATGCCAAGGTCGCGACCCTGTTGGACGCGGCGCTCGACTCCGGCCGGAAGGGAGAGACGAAGTGACGGCGATCCTCGGGATCTCGGCCTTCTATCACGACGCGGCTGCCGCGCTGATCGTAGACGGCGATATCGTCGCCGCGGCGCAGGAGGAGCGCTTCACGCGGCGCAAGCACGATCCGGAGTTCCCCACGCAAGCGATCCAGTCGTGCCTCGATCAGGCCGGACTCGTCCCCGAGGATCTCGACTACGTCGGCTTCTACGACAAGCCGCTGCTCAAGTTCGATCGGCTGCTCGAGACCTACTTGGCGTTCGCGCCGCGGGGCTTCAAGTCCTTCGTCGAGTCCATGCCGATCTGGCTCCGCAAGAAGCTCCACCTGTCGCGTGAGATCCACAAGGGGCTCGACGGCCGCTACAAGAAGCGCATCGTGTTCGCCGAACACCACGAGTCGCACGCGGCCAGCGCGTTCTTCCCGTCGCGTTTCGACGAGGCGGTGATCCTCACGCTCGACGGTGTGGGGGAGTGGGCGACGGCATCGATCGCGACAGGCAAGGGCAACCGCGTTGAGATCCAGCAGGAACTGCACTTCCCGCACTCGATCGGCCTGCTCTACTCCGCGTTCACCTACTTCTGCGGCTTCCGCGTGAACTTCGGGGAGTACAAGCTGATGGGGCTCGCGCCCTACGGCGAGCCGCGCTACGTCGACACCATCCTCGAGAACCTGATGGATCTGAAGGAGGACGGTTCCTTCCGACTCGACCTGTCCTACTTCAACTACTGCCAGGGCCTTACGATGACGAGCCCCAAGTTCGACGCGCTCTTCGGGCGTCCGCCGCGGCCGGCCGAGTCCGACCTGACGCAGCAGGACATGGATCTCGCCGCGTCCGTCCAGAAGGTCACCGAGGAAGTCATGCTCCGCTCGGCGCGCCACGCGCACGAGTTGACGGGCATCAAGAACCTCTGCCTCGCCGGCGGCGTCGCCCTGAACTGCGTCGGCAACGGCCGACTTCTGCGCGAGGGCCCATTCGACGACGTCTGGATCCAGCCTGCGGCGGGGGACGCCGGCGGCGCCCTGGGCGTCGCGTCGCTGATCTGGTATCAGCTCCTCGACAACCCGCGCACGGCCGTCAAGCCGGACCAGCAGGCGGGCAGCCTGCTCGGCCCCGCCTTCTCCACCGAGGAGATCAAGACGGTCCTCGACGCGGACGGCGCGACCTATCGCCAGGTGACCGACGAGGCGGCGCTCCTCGAGGAGATCTCGACGCACCTGCAGAATGGCAAGGTGGTCGGCCACATGCAGGGCCGGATGGAGTTCGGGCCCCGGGCGCTCGGATCCCGGAGCATCATCGGGGACGCCCGCGACCAGCGCATGCAGCGCGTGATGAACCTGAAGATCAAGTACCGGGAGTCGTTCCGGCCCTTCGCTCCCGTCGTCCTCCACGACCACGCGTCCGAGATCTTCGAGATGGCCGAGGGCGTCGAGAGCCCCTACATGCTCGTGGTCGCGCCCGTGCAGGAGTCGCTGCGCCTGGAGAGCGACGGTCAGGCCCTCGAGGGCCTCGACAAGCTCCACGCGAAGCGCTCCACCCTGCCGGCGATCACCCACGTCGACTACAGCGCGCGGGTCCAGACGGTGGACCCCGGGCGTCATGGACGCTTTCACCGTCTCATGGCGAAGTTCCATGAGGACACCGGGTGTCCGGTGCTCGTCAACACGAGCTTCAACATCCGCGGCGAGCCGATCGTCTGCACCCCCGCGGATGCATGGCGCTGCTTCATGGGCACGGAGATGGACGTCCTCGTGATCGAGGACTTCATCCTCCTCAAGGAAGAGCAGGACAAGGACGCGCACGCCCACGGTGAGGCCTACCAGGCCCAATTCCAGTTGGACTAGCCATGGCCATCATCGAGATCGACCGCGACCCGTCGCCCAAGGTACTCCGCTGGTTCGGCGTGCTTCTGGGGCTCTTCTTCCTGCTGATCGGCGGCGTCCTCACCTGGCGCGCCGGGCCGGGGACCGCCACCAAGGTCCTCTTCATCCTGGCGGGCGTCCTGCCGGCCCTCTACTACCTGGTGCCGCCTCTGCGCCGGCCCATGTACCTGGGCTGGATCTATCTGGCGTGGCCGATCGGCATCGTGCTCTCGTTCACGTTGCTTGCGGTGATCTACTACTTGATCCTCACGCCGATCGGCCTGGTCATGCGCCTCGTCCGTCGCGACCCGATGCAGCGCGGGTTCGACGCTTCGGCCGACACCTACTGGATCCCGCGTACCCGCCAGCCCGATCCTGAGCGATACTTCCGACCGTACTGATGGGGAAGAGCATGACCGAGGACGCCACGTCGAAGCCGGGTGCGAAGGACAAGGGGGACGCGTTCGAGCGCGCCGCCCAGGAGAAGCCTCCGGGCCTCGTACGGGACTTCCTCGCCTTCCTCGGCGAGAACAAGAAGTGGTGGCTCCTGCCTTTGCTGATCGTGCTGTTGCTCGTCGGCGTGCTGGTCGTCTTGGGCGGCACGGCGCTGGGACCGTTCATCTACCCGCTCTTCTGATTCTTCCGTACGGAGTCAGTGCAAATATTCACGGTTACGTGGCGCGGCGACTACGTCGCGCCACGTAACCGTGAATATTTGCACTGACTCCGTACGGACGCTAGCGGGACTCGGTGTACTGGCCCGGCTTGCTTGCGTCGTTGATGCGGCGGATGGCTCCGTCGGCCTGGACCTTGAGGTCGCCCTTGGCGTCGGCGGCCACGGCCTGGATGGTCGGGAGCGCGGGCTCGGCCGCGGTGCCGATGGCCGCCAGTGCCATGACCGCGTGCGTCTTGATCTTGTCGTCGTCGCTGCCCTTGAGGATCGCGATCAGCGGGTCGACCGCGTCCGCCGCATCCTTGCCGAACCCGGCCTTGGCCAGGATCTCGGTCGAGTAGCGGCGTACCGTCACGTCCGTCGAGGACACGCCGTTCAGGAGGTAGGGCAGCGCGGCGCTCCCCATATCCGTGATGGCGTACATGATCTGGGGACGCCCCATGTCGTGCTTCATCGCCGCGAGCATCGCGGGGATCGCCGAGGCGCCGTCGGCCTTGAGGAAACCGATGGCCGTCGCGGCGGCAGCCCGGACGTTCGCGTCCGAGTCGCCCATCAACGCGATCAACTCGCTCTTTGCGCCAACCCCCTGACCTCGCACGCTCTCCATGTCGCCCGTGGCAAGGCGGTCCCGGACGGACTTGCTGGACGACGAACCGCCGCTGCTGCTGCTCGAGTCGCTGCAACCCGTCGAGATGACCACGAGCCCGATCAGGGCAACGAAGCCGAGCGCCGTACCCACCGTGCGGATGAACTGAAGCATGGATGATCCTCCAAGCCTCATTCTGTGCCTGCGCGCGGCCGGGGGCAACCCACGGCGTCCCCTTCCCCTGAAATTCACGCGCGTCGGGCTATCCTGCGCCCCTGATGGCGTCCCTCATGGCCCCGTTCGACCTGCCTCCCATGCGCGCCTCGCGCGTGACCTCATCGCCGCGGCGCGTGCTGCTCCGCCTGCCGAACTGGCTCGGGGACATCTGCATGGCGGCGCCGACGGTGGCGGCGATCGCCCGCGCCTGCCCGGAGGCGGAGCTGACCGCCCAGGCCGTGCCGCCCTTCCTCGACCTGGCCGCCCTGCTTCCCGGGGTTGACGGCGCCATGCCGGCCGGCCGGGACCGGGGCCCAGGGGACCTGCTCACGTCGCGCGCCGCGCTGCGCGCCCGCGACTTCGACACGGTCGTCGTCTTCCCCCGGGGCGCCCGGGCCATGCTCGCGCCGCGGCTTGCGGGCATTCCCGTGCGCGTCGGCTACGGCGCGCGCGGACACGCTCTGCTCCTCACGCATGCCGTGGACGGCTGGCGTCCCTGGCGGCGCGCCCACCGCAGCGCCTTCTTCGGCGGGCTGGCCCATGCCTTCGGGACCGCACCCCGGGGGCCGTGGGCGCTCGCCATGCCGCCGGACGCGGAGACCCGGGGGCGTCGCCTGCTCCGCGCACTGGGCCACGTCGGGGGGCGCCCCCTCGTCGTTCTGGAGGGCGGCGCGTCCTACGGGCCCGCCAAGTGCTGGGCCCCGCAGCACTTCGGTGCGCTCGCCCGCCGCCTCATCGCGGATGGCTGTGACGTCGTCACGGTCGGTACGGCGGCCGCGCGCGGAGTCGAGGCACGGATCGCGCGCGAGGCCGGTGGGGGCCTGCTCGAGGCGGTGGGCCGTACGCCGCGCCTCCTCGACCTGATCGGCCTGCTCGGGCGTGCCGACCTGCTGGTTGCCAACGACACCGGACCCATGCACCTCGCCGCCGCCCTCGGCACGCCCGTCGTCGCGCTCTTCGGAGCGACCGACCCCACCGTGAGCGGCCCCGCGGGCCCCGGGCCGCGGGAGCTGCTCTGGGACCCGGAGCCGTGTTCTCCCTGTTTTCTTCGGACCTGCCCGGTCGCGGGCCACCCCTGCCTCGAGAAGCTGGGCGTGGCGCGGGTCCACGGCGCCGTGCGCGCGGTGCTGGACGCGGCCTGAAAGCTCGGCCACTGCCCGCGCCCGGCTCCCCTCGGATCATGGGGGTGGAAACCGCTACAGTTCGGCGCACCCTGGGGTGGACCCCGGGATGGCAGGAGGCGAGATGGCGCGGACGTACGGAATCGAGAAACTGGCCGAGCTCGCCGGGGTGGACGTGGACGTCGTCGAGGCCTGGGAGGCACGCGGCTATCTGGGCGAGGTCGCGTCCGATGCCCAGGGCCGCAGCCGCTACGGATTCACTCATGCCGAGCGGTGCGTCGAGCTCGGCGGCCGCGCGATCCCCCGTCGGATCTCGGTCGTCAACCAGAAGGGGGGCGTCGGCAAGACCACCACGGTCTTCACCCTGGCGGCGGCCCTGGCCTCGCGCGGTCGACGCGTCCTCTGCGTCGACCTGGACGCGCAGGCGAACCTGACTTCGTCCTTCGGCTACGACCCGGACCTGCTCGACCTCACCAGCGCCGACCTCATCACGCGCGAAGAGGTCGAGGCGGCGGACGTCATCCTCGAGACGGGCATCGAGGGGGTGCACGCCATTCCGGCCGACATCAAGCTCTGCAGCGTCGAGACACGCATCCACGAGATGATGATGCGCGAGCACATCCTGCACACGAAGCTCGAGGGCATGTTCGATCGCTACCACGCGATCCTGTTCGACTGCCCTCCCAACCTCAGTCGCATCACCGTGAACGCGCTCGTGGCGAGCCAGGAGGTCGTCGTCCCCGTCGAGACGCAGTCCTACTCGATCAAGGCGATCAGCGACCTGACCAATACCTTCACGGTCCTTCGGGACAAGATGCAGCACGACCTCAAGTCGTGGCTGCTGCCCACGAAGGTGGACCGCCGCCTGCGTCTGGCGCAGGACATTCTGGACGCGCTCGAGGCGAGCTTCCCCGCGCGGGTCCTCGATCCGATCCAGGTCGACTCGAATCTGGTACGTGCGCCGCTGCTCTGTGAACCCGTCACGCAGGCCTTCCCCTCGTCACGCTCGGCCATCGAGTACGACCGCCTCGCGCGGTTCTTGACCCTGCCGGACGTGGAGCGGGAGCGGTGGATGGCCCTGACCCTCGACGAGCGCCGCGCCCTCTTCGAGGATGGCGCGACCGCGCCGGCCCTGGACGAGGAACCGGACGAGCTCTCCGCTACCGGATGACGCCACCCTGGCCGGGGACCGTAGGATTGGTCTTCCCCCGGGAGCCCCATGCCTCGTTTCATCCTCGATGAGAAGCTGCGCCGCACGGTCTACGACCTGGACAAGGACGTCCTGCGCATCGGGCGTGCGCTCGACAACGACATCACGATCCTGGACCTCAAGGCGAGCCGACACCACTGCACGGTCGAGCGCCACGAGGGGGCCCAGTACGTCGTCGTGGACCTCGGCAGCCAAAACGGGACACGGCTCAACGAGCACCTGGTCGACCGAGCGCCCCTGAAAGCGGGAGACGCCGTCCGGATCGGCGAGGCGCGCGTGTGGTTCGACCATGCGCCCCCTCCGGACGCCCCGGGGGCCGAGGACGCGGAAGGCAACATCACCCATGCGGGGACGCCGCGCCCCACCATGGTCCCGAAGGATCGTCTGGAGCGTCTGCATCGGGTCTCCAAGGCCCTGAACAGTGAACTTCACCTCGACCGGGTCCTCGAGATCATCATGGATCACGTGGTCGAGCTGACGGGGGCCGAGCGCGGGTTTCTCGTGCTCGAAGGAGACGGCGATCGGCCGGAGGCGCGGGTGGCCCGCAACTACAGCCAGGAAGACGTCCCCGCGCCCGAGGCCGAGTTCTCCGCGTCGATCGCGCGGCAGGCCATGCGGCGCGGGAAGGCCGTCCTCCTGGCCAACGCGGTCGAAGACTCGCAATTCGCGGACACGCTGAGCGTCCACGCCATCAAGCTGCGCAGCGTCATGGCGTTGCCCTTTCGGGTACGCGGACGCCCGGTCGGCGCCGTGTACGTCGACAACAACATGCAGCGGGGGGCCTTCGGCGAGGTCGAGAAGGAGATGCTCGAGTCGCTGATGGACCTCGCCGGCGCCGCCATCGAGCGCGCGCGACTCTATGGAGAGAACGAGCGACATCGGCTCGATCTCGAGGTGGCCAATCAGAAGCTGGAGGTGCGCGTCGAGAGCACCGAGCGCGAGCTGAACGAGACGAAGGACCGGCTGCGAACCGCCGGCGAACCGGAGAAGGCCTATCCCAACATCATTGGGGAGTCGCCGCCGATGCGCGAGGTGCTTCGGCTCCTCGACAAGATCGTCCAGACCGAAGAGCCCGTGTTGATCATGGGCGAGTCGGGCACGGGCAAGGAACTCATTGCCCGCGCGGTCCATGGCAAGGGGCCGCGCGCCAAGCGGCCGTTCCTGAGCGAGAACTGTGCCGCTCTGCCGGACACGCTGCTCGAGAGCGAGCTCTTCGGGCACGTGCGAGGCGCGTTCACCGGCGCGGATCGGGACAAGAAGGGGTTGTTCGAGTTGGCCGACAAGGGGACCCTCTTCCTCGACGAAGTCGGGGACATGAGCCCCGAGATGCAGAAGCGCCTGCTGCGCGCCCTCCAGGAGGGCGAGATCCGACCCGTCGGCGGCAAGTCGGTCCGCAAGGTCGACGTCCGGATCATCAGCGCGAGCAACAAGGACCTGGAGCGCCTGGTGCGGGCGGGGGAGTTCCGCGAGGATCTCTACTACCGCCTGCGCGTCCTCACCATCAAGCTGCCTCCGCTGCGCGATCGACGCGACGACGTCCCCCGTCTGATCGAGCACTTCCTCGCCCTGCACGGGTCGAAGCACAAGGGAAACCGCACGCTCGGTGAAGGCGTGATGGACGCCCTCCTCGCCTACGACTGGCCCGGCAACATCCGGGAACTCGAGAACGAGGTGAAGCGGATGCTTTCGCTCGGCGAGGAGGTCATCACCCAGGATGTGCTCAGCGAGCAGCTGCGTCGCGGCCGGGGCCTTCGCCGCGAGGAAGCCGGTGAGGACAATGAGGTTCGAAACCTCATCGAACTCGTGGAGCGGGTCGAGCGGCGCGAGATCGCGAAGGCGCTCCAGATAGCACAGGGCAACAAGACCAAGGCCTCGGAGATGCTCGGCATCAGCCGGTTCACGCTGCAGCGAAAGCTCGAGAAGTACGAGGTGACCGAGTAGCTCGGCGCCGGCTTCCTCGGTCCTCACGACCGGCGCACGCCTCCGGCCTCTCGCGACCCGGTCACCACGGTTCCCCCTCCCCGTCTTCCCGGCGGGCGCCGCGCGCCCTTCTCGACCGACGGTCCCCGCCTCGCGCATGGTTGCAGGACGCGAGCCGCGGCGAGGTCTAATGCACCTCGAACGTCGCCTCGGCAGCCGGCGTGTCGTCCATCGTCAGCTTCAGGATGTCACCGCGCCGGATCGGACCCACCCCCTCGGGCGTGCCGGTGAACACCAGATCGCCCTCGCGCAGGCCGAACCACGCCGCGACGGCTTCCAGCAGGGCGGGAATCGGTCGCAGCATGAGCGAGGTGTCGCCCCGCTGCCGGATCTCGCCGTTCACCTCGAGGTCGAAGCGGAGTCGATGCAGGGGAGGAACCTCGCTCGTCGGCAGCCAGGGGCCCACGCAGGCCGAGGTCTCGAACCCCTTCGCCGCCGCCCACGGGTGCCCCTTGGCCTTCGCTGCCTGCTGCCGTGTCCGGTCCGTCAGGTCCAGGCCGAGCGCGACCTCCGCCGCTTCCCCGGCCGCGCCCACACGAACCACCACCTCGGCCTCGTGGTGGATTTCCCCCGCGCCGGCGGGGATGACGATCGACTCGGGCGGCGCGATCAGTGCGTGCTCCGGCTTGAGGAAGACCACCGGTGCGCCATCGCCCCCCCGCCCTTGCATTTCTCGAATGTGCGCCGCGTAGTTGCGGCCGATGCAGAAGATCGTGGACATGCTGGATCGTTCCTCGAGGGGACCTTCGGTGCACGAGCCACAGCTATACTCGGGATTGCCTGTGGGCACCTCGGAGCGCGACCATGAAGGCCTTGAGCCCGATTCTCATGCTGTCTTTTCTCGTCCTGGCGGGATCCCCAGCACGGGCGCACACGGTGGAGACCGTCGACGGGACGCTCTTCGAGGGGAAGATCCTCCTCGAAGACGAGGAGCAGGTCGTCATCCTCACGACCTTCGACGGGCGCAAGGCGATCCCCAGGGCCGAGGTCAAGGCGATCGACGATTCCACGCCGCCGCTGCGGGATCAGCTCAAGTATCGCGCCGACCGAGCCAAGGACTCCGTCGCGGACCTCTGGAAGCTCCACAAGTGGGCGAAGACGCGCGGCTTCCAGGAAGAGCTCCGGTACATCCTCATGCGGATCGTGGAACTGAAGCCCAAGGACGCCAAGGCTCACAAGCTCCTGGGCCACGAGAAGGTCGATGGTGAGTGGATGACCGCGGACGAGAAGGAAGCCTACCTCCTCGCCCAACACGAGGAGGCCATGCGGGCCAAGGGGCTCGTCCTGCATGAAGGCCGCTGGGTCACGCCGGAAGAGAGGAACGCCATCCAGGAGGGCCTCGTCAAGGACGGTGACGAGTACGTCACCGAGGCCGAATACCACCGTCGCCGAGGCGAGCAGTGGGTCGATGGCGCCTGGGTGAAGGTCGGGGAGAAGGAAGGCCAGGCGTGGGGAGAAGCCATCCTCGCCGGCTCGCGGGTCCGACTCCGCTACACGTGGGCGCCGAACTTCGATCTCTACACGGACATGGAGCCCGAAGCCGCTGCGCAGATCATCGACGCCGCGGAGGGGTGCCTTCGCGTCCTTCGCGCGACGCTGCGTCCTGCGCCCGAGGAGATGCCGTCCGGGGTGGAGGGACGGATCCGACTTCACGTGTTCAACAAGCTCCCTGCCTACGCACGCTTCACCAAGTTCTACGACCAAGAGGTGAAGTGCGACGAGATCGTGAAGGGGTGGGGCCGCTCCGCGGCCAAGCAGCACGCCTGGTGGTGGGTCCAGCCGATCGGCTGCGTCGGCGCCTACAAGTTCCCCAACACGACCCGCACGGTCGTGAGCAACGCGGTGCACCACGCCGCCATGATCCAACTCACCCAGTATCGCTTCAACTACCGCTTCCCCGCGCAGTGGTTGCTCGAGGGGTTCGCCTACTACCTCGAGATGGAGGCGATGGGCTACTCGGACACCTTCTCCGTCAGTCGGGGTGGGTCGGCGGCGGCCGCCGAGTCCGGCAAGCCCGCGTGGCTCGATAGCAGCAAGTGGCAACTCGCGTTGCGCGGTGCGGTGGCGGAGGGCCGGGATCCGCCCATGAAGCGCCTCGCGCGCATGAGTCAGGATCAGCTGGGCTACCCCGAGTTGGTGAAGGCGTGGAGCGTCGTCGACTTCATGATCCGGCTGGACCGCGCGAAGTTCGAGGCCTTCATCGACGCGACGAAAGACGTGGAGAACACGGTGGATGATGCTCTCAAGGCCACCTACGGCATGTCGTGGACCCAGCTCGATGGCGCCTGGCGTGCGTTCGTGTCGGCCAACTTCATGACCCCGGCCGAGATCGCGGCCGCCGAGGCGGCGGCCGAGGAGGCTGCCAAGAACAAGTGAACGTGTCGACGACCCGGTCCCGCAACGGAGCCCCGCCGAACTCCTTCCTCCTCCTCGCCTGCCTGATGCTGATGAGCGTGGTCTCCTCCGGTGTCGCGGAGGAGGACCTTCGGGATCTCGAGCCCACCCCCCCCTGGGTGTTCTTCGGGACGCCGGACGCGGTGACCGAGGCCGAGATCTACGAAGAGATGGTGCGGGGCTTCGGCGACCTGAACCAGGTAGTATCCGCCCGCGACCGCCTGGTTCATCGGTACGGCGTGTGGAGCGCCACGGTCTTGGGGCGGGAACTGCAGACGGCGTCGAACCAGCCGCGTACCTGGAACTCCGCCCTGACCGCGTACGCACTTCGCGACACCCTCGGCAACGCCCGGGAACTGTGGCCGCTGGCCGAGAGCCTGGTCCGGCTCGTCAACGAGGGGGGAGAGCCGTACGAACGTGCTTTTGCCTCGTTGGCCCTCGGTTCCTTCCACGGACCGCGCTTCGTCCCCGACCCGCCTCGAGACAAGGACCCCCTCGTCGTTCGGGTACCGGAGGAGCGGGCACGGGCCGCGCTGGAGAGCGGGTTGGCCGCGCTGGGCCGTCGGGTGACGGACGGACATCCCCATGTGGAGGTCGCCGCCATCCTCGCGCTGGCCAAGTCCGGCGATCCCGGGGCCCGTGAGCTTCTCTGCGCCGAGACATGCCTTCAGGACAGCGCGCACGTGGAGCCTCGCATGGCGGCGCTGCTCGCCATGGGGCTCCTGCCCGGTCAGAATGACGAGGCGATCTTCCTCTCCGCCCTGCAGCACGGTGAGCGGCGAATTCGACGCGCGGCCGCCCTCGGGGCGTCCCTCCAGGCACTGCTCGAACAGCCCCCGGCGTGGACGCGGTCCCCGCGCCGGGTCCGCCGGGCGCTCCTGGCCGACCCCATCCGCGACGACCTCGAGGATGGGGCCGAGGCCGTCTTCGCTCGCGGCGTCTTTGCCGCCGTCGACGGGGATGCCAAGGACTGGCGCGAGCTCCTGAGGATCGCCACGACGCCATCCACCCAGCGCGAGACGAAGCGGGCCGCGGCGCAGGCCTTGCTCTTCTGCCGCGAGCCGTGGTTCCCGGGAGCGCTCGTGGAACGGCTGGGGCAGGCGAAGTCCCTCGACCCGGTCGTCGTGGCCGCCTTCCTCGCCTACCTCGGGCTCCACGCGACCCCCGAGGGGGTCGACATCGCCCACAAGTACCTGAGCACCGGCAGCCTCTCGCCCCGAGGCAAGTCCGAGTGGGACGTGCGCTATCACGCCGCCCTGGGCCTGTTGCGCGCGCTCGTGCAGGGCCGCGTTACCCAGCCCGCGCTCCGCGCCCGCATGGTGGAGGCGCTGGAAGCCGGGGCGAGCCGGGGACTCCCCGCGGGTCCCTTCCGCGACGCTCTGCGGGGGATCCTGGAGCTCGAGCGGCGGCCCATCCTCGAGGATCCGCGGTATCTCGTACCCGAGCGGAGGTTGGAGGAACTGGAGCAGACCTTCGAGGATCCCCACGGGCTTCTCGCCCGCGACCTTCGTGATGTGGCGGTCGTGCGGCTCAACGACATGCTTCCCCTCGTCTTCAACATGAACAGCCGACGTCCGGGGGCGGTAGGGGATCGCGACAAGACGGAGATCCCGCGCCGATTCCTCCAGGCCGCCGTCAAGGCCTATCCCTACTTCTCTCGTCTCGAGTTCCTCTCCGAGCGCGGCCGCCGAGCCCCGTCCACCATGCCCCGTACCAACGATCCCTCCCGCGAGGTACGGGGGCCGTGAGTCCGCGCAACGAAGACTTCCTGTTCGCCCAGGAGGCCCAGCGCCAGGGGTATGTCTCCGAGGCCCAGGTCGAGGAAGGCCTGCTGCTCCAGAAGCGCATGCAGGAGGAGCTGCACATCGAAGAGCGCCTCGCCGTGATCCTGCTGAAGCGGGGCTGGCTTGCGGAGGAACAGGCGCGCCAGGTCACCGCACGCGTCTCGCCACCGGGCGCACGGGGGGAAATCGAGGGCTACGACCTCATCGAGAAGATCGGCGGCGGCTCGATGGGGACGGTCTACAAGGCCATGCACCGTGGCTTGGATCGTCCCGTCGCCATCAAGATCCTCCGCCAGGACCTCGGCAAGGAGTCCATCCACGTCGAACGCCTGAAGGAGGAGGCGAAACTCCTCGCCAGCCTCGACCACCCGAACATCGTGAGGGCCCTCGACGCGGGTGAGTCCGGCGGGTTCCCGTTCGTCGTGATGGAGTACGTCGAGGGGGAGTCACTCAAGGAGCGCATCGCTCGCCGAGGGCCTTTCCGCGAAGTCGATGCACTCAAGATCATCCGTCAGACGGCGGACGCCCTCGAGCGCGCGCGACGCATGGGGGTCGTGCACCGCGACGTGAAGCCCGGAAACATCGTGCTGTCCCGTCAGGGCGTACCCAAGCTGATGGACCTCGGCCTCGCCAAGGGGCCGGTGGACATGGGCCTCACGCAGCACGGCGCCACCGTGGGTACGCCTCAGTTCATCTCGCCCGAGCAGGCCCAGGATCCGCGGCGCGCGGACACGCGGAGCGACATCTACAGCCTCGGTGCGACGCTGTACGCCATGCTCACGGGTCGCCCGCCGTTCAGTGGGAGCACCCTGGCCGAGGTTCTCACCAAGGTTCTGTATCGGGAGCCGGCTCCCCTGCGGGTGCTCAACAAGGAGGTGAGCCCGGACACGGGGTACCTCGTCGAGCGCATGATGCTGAAGGACCCCGGGCTGCGGTACCGCACGCCCGCCGAGGTCGTGCACGAGATCGACCGGATTCTCGCCGGGGAGTCCATCCTGCCTGCGGGCTTCCGCGGCAACTGGGAAGCGTACCTCCTCCGTCGGCGCGTGAAGCGCATCACGCGCATCGCGGTCGTCAGCCTCGTGGTGCTTCTCCTCGCGGGTGCGGGCGTCGTGTTCGGGCTGCGTCGCGCCGAAGACCGTCGGACCTATGCGGCCCATGTCGTCGCGGTGGAGGATGCGCTCCTTCACACCGAGTTGGCGAAGACGGACGGCGCACTGGACGTCCAGCGGAAGATGATGAAGGCGGCGGGGGCCATCGAGTTGATCGGCGACGAGGCGATTCCAGGGCGCGTCGATCTCGAGCGGCGCATCGAGGCTCTCGGGTGGGAGCTCCGCTGGTTCGAGAAGCTCGAGGACGAAGTCCAACCCGAGCTGAAGTCCCTGCTGGCCGTGCATCGCTACGTCTCCGCCGAGGCGAGGCTCGAGGACTTCGCGCGCCTCATCCAGGATCCCGAGAGTCCCGCGCGCCGGCAGGTGCGCGTGCTTCTCGGGACCATTCGCGAGGCGTCTGCATCCGAGTTCGAGAAGATCGAGCAGAAGCGCCGGCTCGCCGTGGCCACGACGTTCGAGGAACTCCTGGACCAGGCTCAGGCGAACGTCGATCTCCTCAAGCGGGAGTTCACGCCCGCTCCCGACGTCCGGATCGCTCGTGACGACACGCGACGCATCGCGGCCGCCCTGGACGCCATCCAGCGCCGGCTACTCGACCTGGAGGCTCGTTACACCGCCAAGGCGCTCGAGCCACGACTCGCCTCGTTCGCCTTCCGCGAGATCCAGGGCGCATTCGAGTCCGAGCGGCAGGACCTGCTGAAGCTCGTGCAGGCGCTCTGGCAACCGTTGGAGGCAGAAGGCCTCGGGCGGGCAACCGCAGTCGAACACCTCATCGAGCAGCGCCTCACCGCCATGGACGTCACCCTCGAGGCGGCCGTCGCGGCCCGGTGGGAGGAGGTCCGGCAGGGCGTCCGCGAGCTTGCCGTGGCCGGGAATCACGACGAGGCCCTCGCAGAGCTGCGTCGCGTCTTGAATGCCCTCGACGCAGGCGGATTTCGCGTGCTCAGGACCAAAGCGTCGGATCTCGCCGACGAGATCCGTACCCAGGTGACGCTCGACAAGGAGCGCGCGGGGCGGGACTACTCCGCGATCCTGCGTGACGCACGACAGCTGCTACGCCGCGGCCGTCCCGACATGCTCCGTGCGCGGGTGCAGGAAGCGCTCGCGAGCACCAATGCGTCGTGGCCCTACCGTTCGGACCTCGAAGCCATTCTCCGCCTGGCCGAGGCCCAGGATCGACTCCTCGGCCGGGCCCTCGACCATCTCGAACGGGCGGTGGGGGGGCGGCCCCTTCAGGGTGTCCTCTTGAGGGACGGCAGCGAAGAGCGCCGGTGGTTCGTCACGGCGGTCGATCCCGAGCGCCGGGTGATCCAGGTCGCAACCACGCGCAGCGGCCCCGGCCAAGAGCGGGAACTCGCCGAGGTGGCGCCGCTTCAGATCACGGATTGGGCACAGCCGCCGGACGGCACCCTCCCTCCCCTGCAACGTGCGGTCGCCCTGCTCATGGCCTTGGGCGACCTGGAAGGCGCGGACCTCAGACCACGCCTCGGGCGCTTCGTGCGCCTGCTCGAGGCACTGCGAGAGGCGCAGGAATCGGGGGCGCTGATGGAGTGGGCGTTGCGCCAGTGGGAGGATGTCGAGGGACGGCAGCGCCATCGAGAGGACGAGGCACGCGCCGAACTGCAGTCCGCGGAGTTCTACCTGCGGCGTCGTGAGTACGAGAATGCCTACTTCTACCTCGGCCGTCTCCTCCGTGACGGCAGCCCACTGCAGTTCACGACGGCTTTCCGCGATCGCGAGCAAGACATCCGCGAGAGCATGCAGGTCGTCGAGTCGGAACTCGAGAACCTCGAACTCGCCGGGCGATTCCCCGGAGCGCGGATTGCCGCACAAGGCAAGGTCACCCGGCTGCACCTCGACTTCGAGTCCGATGCGCAACTCGAGATCTTTCGTACAGGCGACGCCCAAGCGTGGGGAGTCTTCGAGACCTACGTTACGCCGCGCGTGACGACGCCCGGCACGGGGGACTCGCGCTTTCACCTCCTGCGAGGGATGGAGGGCCTCGTCCGAGATCGTCCGATGGCCTTCCCGTGCATCTTCGATCCGGCCGAGCCCATCAAGGTGGAGTTCGAGCTGCACACGCTCCAGAGTCCCTTCCTGCTGATCGTGGATGTGGATGGCGTCCAGGTGGGGATCCTCTCCGCGGATCCCCTTGCCGCGGCCTATCGGCAGCTATGGCGACTTCCCCCCGACGCGCCACTCCTGAAGGACGAGTCCGAAGCGCCGCCCATCGACTGGACGGGCCGGGGGCGAGGCGTGGCCTTCCATGCCGGCAAGGGATTCGGCGACGTGACGGATCGGGAAGCGTGGAAGTGGCCGCGGGCGGGCGAGGGGCGCAACTTCGAAGCGTGGGCGGACTCGAAGCGCAAGAAGGCAGAGCTCTTCGCGTTCGAGGCCCGGCAGGTCTATCGCGTGGAGGTCCTGCGCGAGCGGGGACGCATCACGCTCTCCGTGGATGGCGAGGTCGTGGCTTCCCAGGAGGACGCTTCCTGGGCGCGGATTGGCCGCAAGAGTGACAGGGAGAAGCGGATTCGAGGCGGCACGGGGCTCATCCAGATCCTCACGTGGACGCCCCAGGCGATCGACGACCTGAAGCTCTCGGGCGTGGTGCTGGAGCGCTGGCGATGATTCGGGGGCCCATCGAACGTCTGTGCGCCCTCGCACGGTGCCTCCGGGCCGCGCCTGCGCGCTCCGGACCGCCGTTTGCGGCACGGAGACGTGCATGATCGATCTTCGACCCGACGCCAAGGGCTACGACAGCCGCTACAGCCTGATCCTCCGGGGCACAGGCCTGATGGGCGAGGGCACGACGTTGAAGATCTCGCTCGGTGAGGTGATCGGCTGTGGGCGCAGTCGGCACTGCGCATGGTCGCTGAAGCGCACGCCGGCCTTCCTGATGAGCGAAAACGGGCACCGCGAGGCGCTCCGCCGCTCGATTCCCTGGCGGGCCACCAGCCGGCGCCACTGCCGCATCGCCTATCTGGCCCCGGACCTGGTCGAGATCCTGAATCAGTCGGCCAACGGTACGTTCGTCGACGGACACCGTATCGATCGCCTCGTGCTGACCGATTGCCGTGCCCGGATGCACTCGATCCAACTCGGTACGAACGGGGTCGTCCTCGAGCTCCATCCCGGGACCCTGCCCGACCTTCCGTCGCGGCAGGCCGATACGGCCGATTCGCCCGCTCGGAAAGCCTAGGCCTCGGCAGGCTCAGGCGAGGTGCTGGATCGCCAGTTGGGTTACGGGTTCCGCGTCCAGTCCCCGCATGCAGATGGGATTCGCGCACCGACGGAAGGGGCACGGGCGGCACGCCACATCCTCCCGCACGACCACATCGAGAGGCCCCGGCGTCCCGTCTCGCCGCCGGCCGTAGGGTCCGTACACCGCGGCGTCCTTGGGCCCGAATAGACCGATCAAGGGTGTACCCGCCAGGGCTGCGAAGTGCAGGGGCCCCGTGTCGGCCGCGACGAAGAGCGAGGCTCGACGGATCACCTCACCCAGCGTTGCGAGGTCCGGGGTGATGACGATCGGCACGTCCCGGCCTCTCGTGCGCTCGACGATACGCGCGGCCAACGCGCGCTCTGCCGCGGACGCGCTGACTGCGACGGCGTGCCCCTCCGTGCGGAGGCGGTCGGCCAGGTCGGCGAACCGGGCAGCGGGCCAGCGCTTGAACGAGCCGAAGGCGCTCGTCCCCGGATGGAGGAGCACGTAGCCTCGCTCGGGGAGACCGGCCTCCCCCAGCAGGCGGATGGCGCGATCGGCGGCATCGGGCGTCGCGGGTAGACCCGGGTCGACCCAGTCGAGCGTGCGGCCGAGCACAGCCGAGACGATGGCGAGGTTCCGCTCCACACGATGGCGAATCGTCGTCGGAGGCCGGGCGTGACGTTGGGCGAACAAGTGGCTTGCTTCGCGGGAGGCGCGTCGATCCGCGCCGACCCGCAACCTCGCCCCACTGAGGCGCAGAACGACGCCGGACTTGAGGTTGCCCTGGAGGTCGATGGAAACGTCGTAATCACCTGTGGCGAGTTCGCGACGGAACGAGGCTGCCCGAGACATGAGCGCGAGGGGGCGTCGCGCGAGGCCGCGCAACTCGCGGCGCGGGAACACGATGGCGCGGTCGATCTCGGGTCGCGCCTGAACGATGGGCGCTGCGCGGTCCTCTACGACCCAGTCGATCGTGGCCGCGGGAAGCGCTTGCCGTAGTGCCGCAACGGCGGGCAGGGCGTGAATCACGTCGCCGAGCGCGGAGAGCCGGACGATCAGGATGCGCGCCGGTCGATCCGTGGGGGGGCGCCATAGGGGAGGGATGGACGTCGAGGCCACCTGGAAAGGGAACCACGTCCAGCCCCTTCTATCCAGCGGGGGACGTGTGGCGGGCCGCCTCGCGAGGTAGAACAGGGGGACGCAGGGGAACCCATGAGGGTGCCCTGGCGTCCTGTGGATGCTCGCCTCGAGGAGGCCCTTCTTGCCTTTGTCGTCCCTCGTCCTCCGTCTGTCGTGCCTCTGCTTGCTGCTTCTCGCCTCGGGCCTTCCCGCGCTTGCCGACGGCGACGGGCGCCCGTTGGACCAGGCCTTCCGAGGCCGCATCGCAGCCTTCGAC
Organism: uncultured Planctomycetota bacterium; assembly: GCA_963802335.1. Taxonomy (GTDB): domain Bacteria; phylum Planctomycetota; class PLA2; order PLA2; family JAEUHO01; genus CAWDIE01. Next base: position 68,464 of record CAWDIE010000002.1, read on the forward strand.
GGCAAGACCATCACGCTCGTGTACGACTTCTCCAAGAAGGAGCAGCTGGCGGACTGGACCGAGGGGGTGCCTTTCCCGATCGACAAGGAGCCCGGTCAGAGCATTCGCTGGTTCGACAATCAACTCGAGATCCAGGGCAACACGGGCGTGCGGCACATCGCCCGCTGGACGGGAGATGTCGAGATCTCCTTCACCGTGACGCCCGACGGCGAGAAGGACATCGGGGCGTTCCTCGTGCCCGTGCCCGAAGAACCCGACATCGCCACGTTCACCCTGTGCGAGAGCTACTTCCATGGGTGGGACGGGGATCCCGGCGGAAAGCACAGCATCATCAAGTTCGGCAAGCAGTGGCGCGAGTCGGGCAGCACGTCCGACTACACGGGCTTCCGCTATGTCGCACGCCGCCCGCCGGCCGATCCCATCGTGCCCGGCCGCAAGATCCGCTTCACCTACGGCGTCCATCGCGGGAAACTCTTCCTTCAGCTCGCAGACTTCGAGCTGAAGGGGAAGGATCTCGGCAAGCGGCTCAAGGTCCTCACCCCCGGCTTCTATACGGTCGGCGCGCGGGCGCTGTTCGACGAGGTCCAGATCCGCGGGCGTCTCGACAAGGCGTGGTTGCGCGAAAAGGGCTTCGAGCTTCGGGTCATCGGGCCGGTCGTCCCCGTGGGTGTCGACGGCGAGACAGCGAGTCTCGTCGCGGCCTACGCCGCGGGCGAGGTCGCCGCATCCAAGGTAGCGGCCGTCCTCACCGACGACGCCAAGGCCGACGAAGCCCGCGAGGCGGCGGCCGCCGCCCTGGAGGCGGGACCCAAGAAAGCCGTGTCCGCCATGCTCGATCTGCTCTACAGCGGCGACGTCGAGGTGCGCGCGTTCGGTATCCGCGTCGTGAAGAGCCTGCTCGGCAAGGACTACGGATTCAAGCCCAAGGGGAAGGAGGCGACGCGCAGCGCCGCCATCCGAAAGCTCACCCAGGACTTGAGGGACAACCCGGATTTGCTCGAGGACTGACGCGCGTGAGCGCGTCCTCGAGAGGAGGATCGTGATGCGGAACAACCGGCGCTGGATCGTGGTGGTCTTGATCCTTGGCGTACTCGGGTTCTTCGCCCTCGAAGCCGCGGCACGCGGGGGGCGCGGCGGTGGCCGTGGCGGGGGGCGAGGCGGCCGCATGGGCGGCATGGGCGGTCGCATGGGCGGCATGGGGGGGCGTAACATGGGCATGGGGCGCTTCCGCCGCGGGAACACGGCCAAGGACAATGAGCTGCTGAAGGAGCAGGAGGACCGGCGCCTGCGGATCCAGGAGCGGCGCGAGCAGCTCATGAAGGCGGACCGGATCCAGCAGCAGGAAGCCCGCGAGAACGCGCTTCGGCTCGAGGCTACCGAGGGCGTCTGATGCGTATCCTCATCGTCGGCCTCGTGGCCATCCTCCTCGTCGCGGGCGCCTCCGTGGCGCGCGCGGGCGACGTCGCCCAGGCGTCCATCGATGCGTACGAACAGGGGGAGGCTGCGTGGGAGTCCGGGCGTTGGCAAGAGGCCGCCGACGCGTACTGGGCGGCGGTCGAAGCCGACCTTCGCAACTTCGACGCCCATATCCGCTACCAGCAGGCAAGTCGACGCAACGCGGTGAGCGAGAAGGACCTCAAGGCCGACTACGACTCGTTCGTGGCGGACTTCCCCGACGAGGTCGACTTTCGGCTGCATCGCTTGCGTTTGGAGAAGACCGAGGAGCGCCTCGGCAAGCTCGAGGCTCTCCGGGCGGGGAACGCAGACAGCGACGAGCTCCTGCTCGAGATCGCACGGTGTCGCTTGGAGGCCGGTGACGAGGGCAAGGCTGTCCGGATCCTGGCGCCCCTGGTCAAGAAGGGCCGTGGGGGAGACCGTGCCTTCCTGCTGCTCGTGCGTGCCAACCTCGCGAAGAAGAAAGGGGGGGACGCGGGCAAGCTGCTGCAGAAGCGCCTGGCGCAGTCCCCGTCACCCGCCATCCGTCTCGCGGCTGCACGCTACGCCCTCGCCACCGGGGACTACGACGATGCCCTCCGCGAGGCGACCGCCGTGCTCGAAGCGCGTCCGGCCAGCACCGCGGCGCTCCTGGTGAAGTCCGAGGCCGAGGAACGGCGTGGTCAGCGCGACGCCGCCATTTCGACGCTCGAGGTCGCCCGGCGCACGACGGAGGACGCGACGCCGGTCCTGCTCGCACTCGCCGACCTCGTCGGCCGGGGCGAAGACGAAGACGCCGCCTTGAAGGCCGCGATGGAGCTCTACGAGAAGGTCCTCGCTGCCGACGCAGAAAACACGCGCGCGCTGTACGGCAAGGCGTGGGTGCTCGAGCGCCTCGCCAAGTTCGAAGAGGCCGAGACGGTCTACCGGGAGGTCGCGCAGTTCCTGCCCGTCGACCCCTCCGTGGTCGAGTCCGTCGGGTACATGCTCTTCCAGCAGGGCCGGATCTCCGACGCTCAAGTACAGTTCAAGAAGGCGATCGACCTGGATCCCGACTACGCCAGCGCCTACGCGAATCTCGGCGCCACCTTCGATGCCAAGGCGGAGTATCAGAAGGCCATCGCCTGGTACGAGAAGCTGCTGAAGGTGCGCGGGCAGGAAGAGAACCTGCGGGCACTCATCAACCTCGCGTTCGACCACGAGCAGCTCGGCTCGTTCCCCAAGGCCGAGAAGTACCTGCGGCGGGCCAACGAGATCAGTCCCCTGGACGCGGACATCCTCACCTGGCTGGGTGACAACCTCTACTTCCAAGAGAAGTGGAAGGACGCCCAGAAGGCATACCTCAAGGCACTCGACCTGAACGAGAAGTCGTTCTTCGCCTGGCGAGGGCTCGGCTACGCGCTTGGCCAAATGGGGCGCTGGTCGGATGCAGCCGCTGCCCTGGAGAACGCCAAGGACCTCAAGCCCGACGATCTGGAGTTGCTGCTCACCTTGGGCGGAATCTATCTCGAAGAGGTCGAGGATCTCGAGGCGGCGCTCAAGGCCTTCGAGGAGTACGTCCAGAACGGGGGGGACGATCCCGCCATTCCCGACGTGATCACCGAGATCAAGAAACAACTCGAGTAGCCCCCGCTCTCCGAGCGAGCCGCCGGCTTGGCGTCGTGCTGGTACCCACCCGGGCGCGCTCGACGGGTGACACGTGGATTGAACGGGGGCCCCCGACCGCACGGCGGGGCGTCGGGGAAAAAGTTTGTCGGCGAGGCTGCCTCCGTGCGGAACTATGGCGACGTGACAGAGCCGGGGCGAGTTCGGGACATCCGTCGGCGCTATCACGTGCCCGATGGCGTGCGGCTTCAGGCCGACGATCGCGAGATCTTGGCGTGGTTGCCCGGTTACGAGGTGGCGGTCCGGGAGGTCGCGGCGCATCCCGATGATCTCCCCTTCAGCCGCCATGGCGGCCGCCGCCTCCTCCGCCGTCTGGACTCCGGCCCCCGTCCCGTCCTCGTCCGGGAGTACAGCAAGGGAGGCATGCTGCGCCACGTGCGGGGCCGGGCGATGCACGGTCCCTGGCGCCCCCTGCAAGAGCTGTCCCTCCACCGCCGCCTCGAGGCGCTCGGCGTCCCGGTGACGCACGCAGTGGGGTGCGTGATCCTGCTCGGAAGCGTCGGCTGGCGCGGCTTCCTCCTCGTCGAAGAGGTCGAGGACGGGGTGGATCTGGAGGTCGTCCTGCACGCGCGGGGGGCGCCGTCCGCGCGTCCGCTCAGCGAGGTACTGACCCGCGCGGGCAAGGCGGTGCGCGCGCTCCACGATGCGGGTGTGCCCCACCCGGACCTGCACCCGAAGAACCTCCTCGTACGCTCCACCGGCGCCGTGCTCCTACTCGACCTGGACAAGGCTGCGCCCGCGGAGGGAAGGCTGGACGAGAGGGTACGGTTCCAGAACCTCCTCCGTCTGGGGCGGTCCATCGAGAAGCACCGGCTCAAGGGTCTTAAAACCGACGGCCGCCTCGCCATGCGCTTCTTGGAGGGATACGCCGGCAGCCGCGATGCCGCCCGCCTCTGGCTCGAACGCATTCAGCACCGACTCGGCCGCGGCCTCGGGGCCCGGCGCCTCTGGTGGCGCCTCAAGGGCGAGGCGCGCCCCTGGCGCCCGGCAGGCAGGGGGACGGTATGAAGATCTCCGCCTGCGTGATCGCGAAGGACGAGGCCGACCGGATCGTGCCTTGTCTCGAGAGCCTGCATTTCTGTGACGAGATCGTCGTACTCGACTCGGGGTCGAGTGACGGTACGCCCGACCTCTGCCGCAACCACGGCGCTCGCGTCGTCGAGACGGACTGGCCGGGTTGGATCGCCCAGAAGAACCGGGCCGTGGACGCGGCCCGCAACGACTGGATCCTCAGCCTCGACGCCGACGAGCGCGTGGACGCGACGCTGCGGGCGTCGATCCTCGCTTTGGCTGAAGACCACGCGGTGGGGCCGGACCGCGCGGTGGCCTACGAGGTCACCCGCCTCAACCGCTACCTGGGCCGCTGGATTCGACACGGCGGATGGTATCCGGAGTGGCGTATCCGGCTGTTCGACCGCCGCCACGCGCGCTGGGGCGGGATCGATCCGCACGACCGGGTGGAAGTCGAGGGCCGTGTGGGGCGGCTCAGCCACGGCAATCTGGAGCACTTCTCCTACCGCTCCTTGGCCGATCATGTCCGGCAGATCAACCGGTTTACATCCGTCGCGGCGGACGAGATGTTGAAGCGAGGCCGGCGTCCGGGTGCGCTCGCCATGGTCGTTCGCCCACCCTTCCATGCTTTCCGCATGTATGTCGTGCGCTTGGGGTTCCTCGACGGCGTACCCGGCTTCGTCGCGGCGACGATGTACGGTTGGTACGTCTTCCTGAAGTACGCGAAGGCCTATGCCCGCTCTCGCGGACTCGACACGGGTACGTCGTGACGACCGATACCGGGCTTGCTTCTTTCGAGCACGGCGGCTTCCGAGGCGAAGCCGTGCCGGAGGCCGTGGACGCCTTGCGTGCCCTGATCGACGCCGGGCCGCATGGGCTGGCCGCCGAGGGTGAGGTGCTGCGCCGATCCCGCTACCGGCTGGCTGCGCGCGTGGACCACCCCGGCTTGGGGCCCATCCTGCTGAAGGCGCACCGGGTCATGAAGCGGCGGGAAGCGCTTCTGTCTCGCATCCGCTCGAGTCGGGCACGGGCGGAGTGGGAGGCGTCGCGCCAGCTGAGCGCGGCGGGCGTTGCCGTCCCCCCTCCCCTTGGCTACGGAGAGGTGCGGCGCGGAGGCCGGCTCGTCGATTCCTTCTTCGTCGCCCGTTTCCTGGACGGTCGGTCGACGGTCCACGACGCGCTCGAGCACCGTCGCGGGGTGGCCGCTCACGAACTCCAGAGGGCGGCCGCAGGGCTGATCCGAGCCATGCACGATGCCGGGTTCGACCATCGCGACCTGCACGCTGGGAACATGCTCGCCGACTCGACGCCGGCGGGGAGACTCGTGGTGGTGGACCTCCATCGCTACGCCTGGCGGCACCCCCTTCCGGAGGCGGCGCGCATCCGAGGCCTGGCCAAGTGGTGCCACTCGGTCACGGACGTCGCGAGCCGCGCGGCGCGCTGGCGCATGCTCGTCGCCTACGCCCCCGAGGCCTCGCGCCGGGAGCGGCAGGAGCAGGCGCACCGGATCGCCGGCGAGATGGCGCGGATCGAGCGAATTCGGCGTCGGAGTCGGGCCAAGCGCTGCCTGCTCGAGAGCACGGTCTACACGCGGGACGTGGGCGCGGGGCGTGGGGCGCGCCGCCGCGATCTCGCGCTCGAACGTCTGGACGCCCTCCTCGGTTCGCATGACGAGGCGCTCGCGGCGCGGGACCAGCGCGTGGCGAAGCTCGGACGCAAGTCGCGGATCACCCGTCACGGCGATGCCGTCGTGAAGGAGGTCTTCCCCGCTGGATTCGGCGGGCGCCTGAAGGACGCGCTGGCGCCCAATCGCCGGAATGCCGGGTATCGCAACGCGCATCTGCTCGACGTCCTCGAGGAGGCCACCGCGCGTCCGCTCGCCTGGGTCGAGCGCGGGGGGCGAAGCTACACCCTCTACGAGGATCTCTCCGCGTTGCCCCGCTTCGATCGCCATGCACGGTCTACGTACCGCGACGGGTCGCGCGCCGACCAGGTGCGCCTGCGCGACGCCTCGGCGGACTGGCTCCGCGGACTCCACGTGCGCGGGATCTACCACGGAGATCTCAAGGGGGTGAACGTCCTCGTGGCCGACGACGAAGAGGGCGTGCGCTTCCCCCTGATCGACACCGACCGCGTTCGCTTGTTCCCGGAGGCCGTGGATCGTCGCCGGGTCGTCAAGAACCTGGCGCAGCTGGCCGCCTCCATCCCCCGGGTGGTCACCCGTACGGAGCGCCTGCGCTGGTTTCGGCGCTACGCTCGCGGTACCGCGCTCGCGGCCGACGAGCGAGGTGTGGCGCGAGACGTGGCCGCTCACCTGGCCCGCAAGATCCTCGTCGTGGACGAACCCATCGAGTGAAGTTGCTCTGGACCATCGCCAACTGGAAGTGGACCGGCCCGGTGGCGCCCAGCCTCGATCTCGCGCGCGCCGTGGCCGAGCGGGGGCACGATGTCCGTGTCGAAGTCGGGCGGCCCCCGGCGCACGAGCAGTGTGAAGCAGGCGTCCTCCGTCAGGATAGGGGCCTGCCCGCCGCGGGCGTCGGCTTGCGGCTGCGCAAGCACGCCTTCGTCCTTCCCGACAGCCTCGATGCGCGCCGGCTGAGGGCGTGGGTCGAGCGTGAGCGCCCCGATGCGATCGTCACGACGCTCGCGAACGATCACCGCATCGCGCTCCGGGCGGCGGCGGACGTGCCCGTCGTGCGCCTCCTCTTCGCCGATGGTCAGCAGGATCCCCGTCCGCGCGAGCTGAGCTCCCTCAGCCGGACCCGCCGGATCTTCGTCTTCGGGGATGCGCCCCGGCGCCGCCTCGAGCGGCTGGGTATCCCCGGGGAGCGTCTGGTCCGCATCGACCCGCCGCTCGATGTGAAGCGGCTTCGGGCCGAGGTGCGCTGTCCTGATGCCTTGCGCGACGAGCTCGGTGTGCCCGCCGACACGTGCCTGTTCGGCATCGTGGCCCGTCTCCAGCGCCACCGCCGCTACGAGATGCTCTGGGATGCCATCGCCGCATTGAAGGCGCGCGGGAGCGCGTTCCACGTGGCGGTCCTCGGGCGGGGCACGTACCAGCAGGAGGTCGGGAAGGACCCGGTGGCGCGCCTCGGCCTCGACGACGTGGTCACCTTCGCGGGCTACCGCCGGGGCGAGGCGTACGCGTCGGCGGTCGCCGGATTCGATGCGCAGGTCTTCCTGGTTCCCGGCAGCGATCCCACGTGTCGGGCCTTGCGCGAGGGGCTGGCGCTCGGCGCCGCCGGACTCACGACCCGCCGAGGGCTTCTCCCTGCGCTCGTCCAGGACGGCCGGTCTGGCTGGTTGGTCGACGAGACGCAAGAGGCGTTCACCGACGCGATGGCGAGGATGGCCGGCGACATCGGCGCCACCCGCGCGATGGGCGCCGAGGCCGCCCGCTTGGCCGGCGAACGCTTCGACGCGACGCGGGTGGCCGAGACGGTCGTTGCCGCCATCGGGGACGTCGTCCTGTAATCGTCCGTACGGACGATTACGACCCGAGGAAGGCGATCACCCGCTCCAGCGCCTGCTCCAGGGCGGGCGTCGGGCCGGCGAAGGGGTGCACCGCGCCGAAGGTGTGGCCCGCGCCCTCGATGCCCAGCACCTCGGCGTCGCCGTGCCAGGCGGCCAGCCGGGCTGCGTGGTCGAACGGTACCGATTCGTCCGCCGTGCCGTGCACGAGGAGGAGCGGCTGCTGCATGCGACGGACCGCGCCTTCGATCGAGTGGCTCGCGGCGTCCTCGAAGGCGGTTCGCGCCATCGGCATGGTCTGCTTCGTCCGGGCGTTCGGGATGGGGTAGTAGCCCAGGCGACGGACGACCTCCTCGGCATCGGCCGGCACCATGGTGTTCGCGACCGCCGCGAGGGTCGCCACCTTCTGGATGCGCGGCTCGTCGGCCGCAAACAGCAGAGCGTCGGCACCTCCGCGGCTGTGGCCGATGAGCGACAGGGGCCCTTCCACGGCGCCGAGGAGGACGCGGAGGTCCTCCTGGTGGCGGGTCCAGGTGTCGAGCAGGAAGAGGTCCAGGCGATCGAAGTCCGTCTTCTCCACGCCGTTGTGGGAGAAGTCGAAGCGGATGGCGGCGTAGCCGGCGGCCGCGAGGGTCTCGGCGATCCAGGGGAACATCCCCCAGTCCTTGAAGCCCTTGAAGCCGTGGAGTACCAGCACGGGAGGGGCGTCCGGGGGGCCGTGCCGGACCGCGCGGATCGGGCGTCCTCCCGAGCCTGTGAGCTCGAATCGTTCCATGGGCGGATGGTACGCCCTCACCCTGCCGGGGGGCTTGGCTGCCCGACCGGGGGTGGGCTAGAGTACGGCCCGAACCCCGGGGTCGGGGCTGGGAGAGAACCACGATGATCCAGGCGATCCGCAACCACCTCGGCGAAGACGCCCACCTGCTCGACTACGAGTGCAAGACCGTCAACAAGGAGCATCTGCACCTGCCCGGGCCCGACTTCGTGGACCGCGTCATGGCGCAGACCGACCGCCCCGTCCGGGTTCTGCGCAACATGCAGATGCTCTTCAACCACGGTCGGCTCGGCGGTACGGGCTACGTCTCGATCCTGCCCGTGGACCAGGGCATCGAACACTCGGCCGGCGCGTCCTTCGCTCCGAACCCCATGTTCTTCGACCCCGAGAACATCGTGAAGCTGGCCATCGAGGGCGGGTGCAACGGCGTCGCCTCGACCCTCGGCGTGTTGGGCGCCGTGGCGCGCAAGTACGCGCACAAGATCCCCTTCATCCTGAAGTTCAACCACAACGAGATGCTGACGTACCCGAACATGTTCGACCAGACCCTGTTCGCCAGCATCGAGCAGGCCTTCGAGATGGGCTGCGTGGGCGTGGGTGCGACGATCTACTGGGGCGCCCCGGATTCGCGCCGCCAGCTGCAGGAGATCTCCGAGGCCTTCAAGATCGCCCACGATCTCGGCATGATCACCATCCTCTGGTGCTACCTGCGCAACCCCGCGTTCAAGGTCGATGGGGTGGACTACCACGACGCGGCGGACATCACCGGGCAGGCGAACCACCTGGGCGTCACGCTCGAAGCCGACATCATCAAGCAGAAGCTGCCGACCAAGAACGGTGGCTACAAGGCCATCAAGTTCGGCAAGACGCACGACAAGGTCTACTCCGAGCTCAGCTCGGATCACCCGATCGACCTCTGTCGCTACCAGGTCATCAACAACTACATGGGGCGTGCCGGCCTGATCAACTCCGGCGGCGCGTCCGGGTCGAACGACCTTCACGACGCCGTCGCCACGGCGGTCATCAACAAGCGCGCCGGCGGCACGGGCCTGATCTCCGGGCGCAAGGCATTCCAGAAGCCCATGCAGGAGGGCGTGGCTCTCCTCAACGCCATTCAGGACGTCTACCTCTGCAAGGACGTGACGATCGCCTGATCCGCATGACGGACGTGCCCGCCACCACGAACGGGGCACGGGGCACCCTGTCCTGGCTCCTGCTCCTCCTGGCCGCCGCCACGCTCGTGGCGGCGGTCGTCGTGTCCTGGGCGCGGGGCGTGCTCTTCGATCGCAACGGCTTTCGAGCTACCGTCGTGTCCGTGCTCGAGCCGTACGAGACGCGTCATGCGATCGTGCAACTGGCCCTCGAGAACGCATACCCGGAAGATCCGCAGATGGGGGAAAGCGCCTCGCGTGATCTCATGGAGCCCCTCTCCGGGGTCCTGGGCACGGACGCCTTCCGGGGTCTGCTCGACCTCGCTGCCGAACAGACGTTCGACGTTCTCGTGGCCCGGGGCGAGGAGGATGTCCGCGTGGACGCCACCCGCCTTCGCGACCGGGCCCTCGATCTGGTGGGGCCCGATCGGCAAGACGCCTGGGTGCAGCGTCTCGGCGCCACGCCCACGCCGTACGTCATCACGGTTTTCAGGGACGAGCAGCTCCCTTCGCTCGCGGTGTACGACGAGCGCACGCGCGTCGTGCCCTACCTCCTGCTCGTGGCGGCGTTCGGGCTCGCCCTGGTCGGTGTGCGGCTGGCCTCCGACCGTGGCACTGCCGCGGGCCTTTTCGTTCTGCTCGCGACCCTGCTGACCGCCGGCGTGGCGCTGCTCACGTGGTGGCTGCCCGGCCAGATCACGACGGAGACCCTCGGCTCGGCGGAGGGGGTGCTCCTGCGAGGCGGGGCCCGAACCCTCATGGCCAGTCTCCGCGCGCGTCTGCTGATCGTCTGTGTGGCCGGCGGGCTGATGCTGCTGCTGCGCTGGCGCGTGCTCACGAACGTCGAGGGGGCAGGAAAGTGAGTCCGCGGGCTCGCGTCGTCGTGGCGGCGTACAACCAACTGGGCCCCCTTCGTCTGGCCCTACGCGGCTACCTCCGGCAGTCCGTGCGCGAGTTCAGCCTGGTCGTGGCGGACGACGGCTCGGGGAAGGAAACGACGGACTACCTGCAGTCGTTCGCGAAGGAGGCCCGGGCGCACGGCATACCCTTCGAGCACTGCTGGCAGGAAGACGACGGCTTCCGCAAGACCCTGATCCTGAACGAGGCGATCCGCCGGGCGAAGGGAGAGTCGCTCTATCTGTTCAGCGACGGCGACTGCATCCCGCCCGCCCACTTCGTGGAGCGGCACCTGGCGGCGCACGAGCCGCTGTCCTTCCACGTGGGTGGCGCTGTAAGGCTCGACGAAGCGGTCTCCGCGGGATTGACCCTCGACGACGTGGACGCGGGACGGTTCGAGACGCTCGTGAACGACGAGCACCGCCGGGAGATCGCCCGCCTCCGTCGCAAGAGCGTCTGGGGCGTCCGTCTGCGCAAGAAGCGACGCCCCCGGATCCTCGGCCTCAACATGGCCTTCGACCGGACCCTCTTCGAGGGCCTGAACGGCTTCGACGAGCGCTTCGGCGGGGCGGGGTTCGAGGACTCCGACCTCCGGGATCGAGCGATGCGCCACGTCCCACGTCCCCGGGTCAAGGTGCTCTACGGAGAGAACGACGTCTTCCACCTCTGGCATCCGCGGCGGCCGAACGCGAACGCCCTCTACCGCAAGCACCGCGATGACCCACGACCCTGGCGGTGCGAGCGGGGGCTCACGTAGGACCGCCCGCCCCTTGGGCGTCACGCCTCGTCGTGCTGCGCCGGCTTCCCCGAGAGATCCTGCATCTTCACCAGCTCGGCGTAGGTGCCGCCGCGAGCCACCAACTCGTCGTGCGTCCCCTGGTCCACGACGCGGCCGTCGGCGATCACCACGATGGAATCGGCGTGGCGCACCGTGGAGAGCCGGTGGGCCACCACGAGCGTCGTGCGACCCTCCTGGAGCGCCTCGAGCGCCGTCTGGACCGCCTTCTCGCTGGACGTGTCGAGGCTGGCGGTGGCTTCGTCCAGGACCAGGATCTCGGGATTGCGCACCAAGGCGCGCGCGATGGTGATGCGCTGGCGCTGACCGCCCGACAGGCGAACCCCGGACTCGCCTACCTCTTCCTCGTAGCCGCGGGGAAGCCGAACGATGTGGTCGTGGATCTGGGCGGCCCGGGCCGCGTCTTCGATCTCGGCCTGCGTCGCGTCGAGCTTGCCTTGGCGGATGTTCTCGCCGATCGAGGTGTGGAAGAGGAATGGGCTCTGCGTGACGACGGCGGTGTGGTCCAGCAGGGTGGCTCGCTGGAAGCTACGGATGTCCTTCCCGTCGATGGTGATGCGGCCATCCGCGGGGTCGTAGAAGCGGAGCATGAGGTCGCAGAGCGTCGACTTTCCTCCGCCGGACGGACCCACCAGGGCGACGGTGGCCCCGCGCGGAATCTCGAAGGACACGTTTCTAAGCACCGGGCTCCCCGGTACGTAGGAGAACGAGACGTCGTCGAACACGATGCGGTCGCGGATCCCCGGGAAGGGAATGGCATCCGGTGCATCGGGGCTTCCCGGCGGGAGTGTCGAGGTACTCCGTCGTCCGCTCCACGCTGGCCATGCGGTCCTGGAGGTGCGTCAGCTGCTTCACCACGCGCTTCAAGGGCTGGTAGAGGTTGCCCACGAGGACGAGGAACATCACCAGCTCACCGGGATGGACCGGGAGGAGGCCGCGCAGGACCAGGAACCCGCCGCCCACGGCCAGGATCATGGCCAGGAAGTTGTTGATGAACGCCGTGAGCGCATCGGCCGCGGACCGGGTGCGCTGCACCTTCAGCGCCTTGCTCGTGACCAGTTCGTCGACGGCGCGGAAGTCCTGGACCCGGCGCGTCTCCGTGCCGAAGGCCTTCACCGTGCGGATACCCGAGAAGATCTGGAGGAGCATCTCGACGCGTCGTGCGCTCTGCTGCTGGCGTCGGTGGGCCCGCTTCAGCGTCTTCTTCAGCAGGTTCTTCATCGGCAGGAGGAAAGGCAGGCCGAGGAGGCAGATCAGCGTGAGCTGCCACGACAGGAGCAGGAGGAAGACGACGGTCGCCAGGACGTTCATGAGGCCCCGCACGACGCCGTCGAGCATCAAGCGGAGCGCGGCTGCATATCCTTCGACGTCGCCCAGCACGCGCTGGACCAACTCCCCCCGCTGACGGCTGTCGTAAAAGCCCACGGGCTGGTCCAGCAGCTTCGTGCAGAGCGCTTCGCGAACGTCCATCAGGATGCTGAGCCGGACCTTCTCCGCGACGTAGCTCTCCCCGTACGAGGCAACGCACATCACCACGATGAAGATCAGGAACAGAAGCAGGACGGTGATCAGCGTCGCGAATTGGTCTCGCCGCACGGCCACGGCGCGCGCCCGCTGCTCGGGCGTGGCATCCGGTCCGGCGGCGTCCTCGAGCCATGCCTCGGGCACCAGCTTGCCCGTGACGGCATTGGTCGCATCGGTGAAGCGCTCGAGCGTGCCCGCGAAGCCCCCCGTGCGCTTCTTCACGGTCTCGACGGCTACGGCGGCCTCTTCGCCGGCCTGGTTCGTGCCCGCCGCGATCGACTGCGGCAAGAGAACGCGGGTCAAGATCGGGTAGAAGAGCACGAGACGGCCCGTGCTGGCCGTGGCCTGGACCGCCATCAGGAGGACGGAGAGCGCAATCCCGGCCCAGTGGGGCTTGGCGAACCGCAAGACGGGAACGAGGCCCTTGAGCGTCTCGATTCCCGGTAGTTTCGCGCGCCCCACGAGCCCTCCCGGCCGCCCTGGAGCAGCCTCGCCAAGCAGGGAGTGTAGGGCTGGTTCGGGCGAAGCCGCCAACAAAGGAAGGTACCCCCCCGGGGGGAGGCCGCAGCCCCCCCGCGCCGCCGCCCGTGGGGGGGCGACCAACCCCTCCGCCCTGATTTGATCCCGCCGCGGCTTGGGGGTATCCCGGGCCGCTTCACCCCTTTCAGATGGAGCCCCCTATGGCCCACCGGTCCGAAGACGTTCGCAATGCTGCCCTCGTCGGCGCCGGCGGTGCCGGCAAGACCACGCTCGTCGAGTCCCTGCTCTTCCTCACCAAGGACTCGGGCCGCAAGGGGAGCATCGCCGAGAAGAACACCGTCTGTGACTGGGACGACGACGAGAAGGACCGCCAGCACACCATCTTGTCCACGCCGGTTCGCGTGCATTGGGAGAACAAGCACGTCAACCTGATCGACACGCCCGGGGCGCTCGACTTCATCGGCGAGCCCATGGCCGCCTTGGCCGCCGTCGAGATGGCCGTGGTCTGCGTCAACGCCCACGACGGCGTCGGTGTCGCCACCCGCAAGCTGTTCCGGGCCGCCCGGGACATGGGCATGCCCTGCTGCATCGCGGTCACGCGCATCGAATCCGAGAACGTCGACGGCGACGCCCTGCTGGACTCCATCCAAGAGGCCTTCGGCGAGCGCGCGGTACCGCTGAATCTCCCCGACGCTTTCGGTCCCGCCGCCAAGGAGGTCATCGACGTCTTCGGCAAGGACGTGCCCGAGCATCTCGCCGACAAGATCGCACGCTATCGCACGCAGGCCACCGAGCGCGTCGTCGAGGTCGACGAAGAGCTCACGATGAAGTACCTGGACGAAGGCGACGTCACGCAGGAGGAGCTCGAGTCCACCTTCCCGCGCGCCCTGCGCGCCGGCAATATCGTGCCCGTCCTGCACGTTTCCGCCGAGCTGGGCGTGGGGATGCGCAAGTTCCTCACCTTCCTCGTGCACGACAGCCCCGCGCCGAAGCCCCACATCCTGCGCAAGGCCGTCGATGCCGAGGGCGAGCCGGTCGTGCTCGACGCCGACGGGCCCTTCTCCGCGCAGGTCTGGAAGATCCAGGTCGACCCCCACGTCGGCAAGCTCGCCTACTTGCGCGTCTGGACGGGGTCGCTCAGTAGCAAGACGCAGTTCACGGTGCGCCGTACGGGGGAGGAAGAGCGCATCGGCGATCTGCTGCAGATCCAGGGCAAGGAGATGAAGCCGATCGCCAGCGCCGCCGCGGGCGACATCGTCGCGGTCGCCAAGGTCGACGATCTTCGCATCGGAGACACCGTGGGCGATGCGACCGCGAATTGGACCTTCGTGCCGGTCAAGACGCCCTACCCCAAGGTGACCCTCGCCATCCACCCGAAGAACCGAGCGGATGAGACGAAGCTCGGCCCCGAGCTGCAGAAGCTGGACGAGTCGGACCCCACCTTCATTGCCGAGCGCGAGGAAGGCACGAACGAGATGGTCGTGCGCGGCATGAGCAGCCTGCACATCGACATCATGTTGAAGCGACTGGCTCGCAAGAAGGTCGAAGCCGTCACATCCCAGCCCCGCGTGCCCTACCGCGAGACGATCGCCGGTGCCGCCCAGTCCTCCTATCGCCACAAGAAGCAGTCGGGTGGGCGTGGTCAGTTCGCCGAGGTGCACTTGAAGGTTGCGCCGCTCGAGCGCGGCGGCGATTTCGAGTTCGTCGATGAGGTCGTGGGCGGGTCGATTCCGCGCCAGTTCATCCCCGCCGTCGAGAAGGGCGTGCGGGAGACACTCCCGAGGGGCGTGGTCGCCGGCTGTCCGTTCACCGACGTGAAGGTGACCGTGTTCTTCGGCAAGGCACACGATGTCGATAGCGACGAACACTCCTTCAAGTTGGCGTCGAGCCAGGCGTTCCGGATCGCGGTCAACGACGCGAAGCCCGTCCTCCTCGAGCCCGTCATGGAGGTCACGATCGAGGTGCCGTCCCGCTTCATGGGCGACATCTCCGGCGACCTGAACAGCCGACGTGGCCGGATCCTCGGCATGAACCAGGAGGGAGACCTGGCCATCATCCAGGCGCACGTGCCGCTCGCGGAGATGATGCAGTACAGCACCGAGCTCCGCAGCCTCACGGCCGGCGAAGGCGACTACGACTTCCACTTCTCGGGATACGAGCCCGTCCCGGCCCACGTCGCCGAGGGGATCATCGCGCGGCACAAGAAGGAAGCCGAGTCCGAGTAGACTCGCGGGCCTTGCGCCACCCGTCTTCCCCCACCTGGCCGCCTCGACCCGCGCGGGCTTCAGCGCGGTCGGGGCGGCCGGTCTTTGCGCCGTGCTGCTGCTCGTTCCGCTCGCCTCCCTGCTCGGAGCCGGCGAATCGGCGGGGGAGTCCCCGCGCGAGCGGGTGGCCGCCTGGATCGCGGACTTGCGGGCGGAGGCGTACGCCACGCGTGAAGCGGCGCGCAAAGCGCTCGAGGCGCAGGGGCATCTTGCGCCGGATCTGCTCCAAGCCCACCGCGACGATCCGGATCCCGAGGTGCGAAGGACCGTTCGGCTGCTCCTCGAGCGCATGGGACGGGCGGTCACCGCCGAGGCGCCTCCCGCGCGGGACCTGCAGGGCGTCGGGGTCGTGCGCCTCGCGGGGCAAGGCACGCTGCGGGCGCTCTTCGCGGCCCTGGCCGACGCACAGGGGGCCCAGATCGGCCTTCCGGAGGGAATCGACGATGAGGCCGAACTGACCGTCGAGAGCGCCGAGACACAGCCGTTCTTCGCGGCTTTGCGGTCGCTCGGCCAACGCGCCGGCCTCGTGCCCGCGGGCGCTTTCGACCGGTCGGGGCGACTCGAGATGATCCGAGGCGAGGCGGAGCCTCGTCCCTGGGCGGCAGCAGGCGCCATGCAGGTCCGGGTGGCCGAGGTCACGCGGACACGCGTCCTCCCGCCCCGCGGCAGCCAGCGATTCGCCGTGGGCCTCGACCTCGAGTGGTCGCCTGCGGTGCAGCTCGTCTCCTGGACCACGCCGGAGGAGATCGAGGCAAGCGATCCCGACGGCCGTCCCTTCCTTGCCGGCGCCGCCATGCGCTCGCGGACGACGCACGGCGTCTCCAGCAACGCCACCCGGGCGCGTTTGCAGATCCACCTCGAGCCGGCGTCGGAGGATGTCCGAAGCGAGCTGGCGGTGCTGGCGTTCGAGTTGCCCTTGAGAATCCGCCACCAGCCTCGCGAGCTGCGGTTTTCGGCAGACGGCGAGCTTCCCCGGACGGCGAGCGTGGAAGAAGCGCTGGGTGCCGACGAGGCGAATGGCGAGCGCATCGTCCTGGAGGCCCTGGAACCACCCGAGGCCGAACGCGGCCCGTGGACCGTTCGCCTCACGGCCCATCTCAGGGGCGCGATCGCCCAGCGGAGTCTGGACGTGCGCCTCGAGCGCGCGGACGGCACGCTGCAGCCCGCCTACGCCGGCTCCCGCTTCCCTTCGGCCGACGGTCGCTTGGAGCTCACGGCACGTGCCTACGGCATGGGCGTCGAGGCCCCGGTGGCCCTACGGGTCAGGTGGTTCGCCGCCGAGGAGCGAGGCGTGCTTTCGTTTCGCTTGACGGACGTGCCGCTCGAGTAGGCCACGTCTCCCCTTGGAACGGGGAGAGGGGCGACCGCCGGGAGGAACGCTCGCCCCGTCTGCCCATGCTCGTATCCTCCACCTCGTGGACCGTCCCGTGCTGCCTTCCGTCGCGCCCGGCCGCTCGGCGCTTCCCGCGTTCCTCGCTCTCGAAGCGCGGCTCCGGGAGCGTGCGGCGAGTGAAGAGGCCCGGGCCGCGCAGGTGGTCGAGGACGCGGAAGCCGAAGCGGCGCGCATCCGCCTGAAGGGGGAAGAGCGCCTCCAGCAGGTCGTCTTGGAGGCCGAGGCTCAGGCGAAACGCGAGGCCGAAGCCAAGGCGCGTGATCGTATCAGCGACGTACGTGTGAAGACCCAGCGGTGGATCGAGGCCGCCGAGCGGGCCGCGCAGGCCGCGATCGACCAGGCCGTGGATCTCATGATCCGCGGCGGCCCGGACGCACGATGACGACCCGCTTCACCCACGTCGAGATCCTCGGGCCGCGGGCGTGCCTGGACGACTGGCTCACCGTGCTCCAGAACCACGGGGGATGCCACCTCGTGGACGCGCTGCAAGGGCTGGAGGGAGAGAGCGGGATCGGACGGCCGCTTCCGTCTGCCGACGAACGGGAAGGGGGGACGCTGCGGAGTGCGACCGCGCACCGTCTCCGTGCCGTCGAGCGCATCCTCCCCGGGTCGGCCGCAGACGAGGATCCCGCGGACCGCCCCGCCTTCAGCATCGGGCAGGGCGGGGCTGGCCGGGTCGACTTGGAAGCCCAGTGCGCGGTCGCCTCGGCCGCGGCCGAGCGCCTCCACGCGGCGCTCGAGGCCGGACGCGCCGCCGACCGACGTCTGCGCGAAGCGGAGGACGTTCGCCTCGGCGTGGCGGCCTTCCGCGGTCGCGGATGGGACGACCTCGACGGCCTGGCCTTCTCCTGGCCGTTGGATGCGGTCGGCGTTCGGGGCATCGAGCGTCGCTTGCGTCGCCTCGGGGCCGATGTCGGCAAGGCGGACGGGCCGCGGCAGGTGGTGCTGGCCCTCCGATCGGACCCCGCCGCGCGTCCGGGGCTCGGCGAGGCGGCCCAGGCCGCCGGGGGGCAGCAGGTCGCGTGGCCGCAGGCGATTCTCGACGCCCCCGCGCGCGCCGGGGAGCTCGCCGAGGCGGACGCCCACGCCGCCCGCGAGGCGGATCGCCTCGCCTTGCGTGCCCTGCGACAGGCGATCGAACAAGATGGTCCCGACGCCCGGGCGCTGCTCGACGCCCTCGAGGACGCCGAGGCCCGCGAAGCGCTTCACCGCCGACTGGCCGCCTCGGAGCACGTGGTGGCCGCCCGTGCCTACCTACGCCGCGAAGACCTTCCCGCGCTCGAGCGGGCGCTGGACATGCGCTTCGGCAAGGACGTCGCGATTCGTCCCCTCGCTCCGGGAGGAGACGAGCCCTCCATGCCGAGCGCGCTCGCCGGCCTCCCCTTGACGGCGCTCGCCGGACTGACCCCCTCCGCCTTCGGCTCGGTCTCCACGGCCTCCCTGCTCGCGCTCGTGGCTCCACTGGCGGTCGGCGCTGCGTTCGCCGACCTCGGAGCCGGCCTCCTGATGTTGCTCATCGGCGGCCTGCTGGGCATCGGTGCGGGCGCCGGCTCGCCCCGTCGAGACACGTCGCTCCTCGCGCAGGTTGCCGGCGTCGTGGCCCTGGTGCTCGGCATCCTCGGGGGCCGCGCGTTCGGCGACCTCGGCGCGTCCTTCTTCGGTACCTCCTGGGGGCTCGCGCCGTCTCTCGGGCTCGGCAGCGTGGCCGCCACCCGCGTATTCGCCGCCGTGGTCGCCGGGGCCGCGGCGCTCTTTGCCCTGTGGGGTGCCATCACGTGGCTTCGACACGCGGGTGCCGACCGACCGGCGCGGGCGCGCATGGCCGGGATCGGCGTCCTCCATCTGCTCGTAGCCACGGGCGCCGCCACGGCCCTCGCCTGGCCACCCCCGGCGCCCCCGCACGCCGCGTGGTGGCTCGTGCCGCTCGGCGGGGTGTTGGTCCTCCTGGTCGCCGGGGCACGCGGACTCGGCCGACTCCTCCTCGACATGGTCGGTGTCGTTCGCCTCGCGGCCGTCGCCTTCCTCGCCCTGACGACCTTCGCCTGGGCGACCCAGGCCCTCGCCGCGTCGCCCGGGTTGTGGACGTGGGTCCTGGCGCCCCTCGCCGTCCTCGTCACCCTCCTCGCGGCTCTCGTCGATCCGGCCCACGTGGCCATGGGCGTTCCGTACGACGTGTCGCTCGGTGGTCGGGGACTCTCCCAGCCGTTTTCTCCGTTCGTGCGCCGCGTCGTTCGCGGTCGCCGCCTCGAGCGAGGAACCTAGATGGACGACACCGCACGACTGGAGCCCCTCGCGGACGCTGTGGTCCAGAGCTCGGCGGCGCGGCTGCGGCGGGTGATGGACGATGCCACCAATCGCGCTCGAGCCATCGTCAGCGAAGCGGAGGACCGTCTCGCCGAGCTGGAGTCGGCCGCCCAGGAGATCGGGCGCGTCCGCGGACAGGCGACGGAGTCGGCCTACGAGCGGGACGCGGACGAAGAGATCGAGGGCGTCGTGGCCGGGGCGTTCGATCGCCTCTTCGAGCGGTTCCAGCAGCGCGTCCGACTCGCCCTCGACGCCCTCCCCGAGGATCCCGAGGCCTACGCCCCGGCCATGCAGGCCTGGGCGCAGCGTGCGGTCGCGGCGATGCAGGGCCCCAGCGAGGTGTTTGCGGCCGCCCGCGATCGCGAGCTTCTCTACGACGCCCTCCTCTCGGCCGGCGCCGCGGACTTCCGCGTGCTGGTCGATCGAAAGACACGGGTGGGATTCGTGCTGCGCGACCTGGATGGGCGCACGGTCTTCGACTGCCGCCCGACAGCGCTGGTCGACCAGGGGGCCGGCGCGCTGCGCGCGCTGCTCAGCGAGGCGGTGCCCGAGACCCCTGCCGACGACCATGGGCGCGGGGCCGCGGACCGTTGACGCGCTCGTACGAGTAGCATCAGCCGGTGAGCGCCTTCCTCCTCGTCCTGGACCCGGACCCCCGGCGGCGGGAGGACTTCGTGGCGCGCGCGCGCCCCGCCTTCGCACCCACGTTCCCCGGCCGCCAGGACGGGGAGGTCTCGTGCATCGACGGCACCCTCCTCTGGGCCACGTCGGCGCACGGCCCGCCTGCGCACACCGGCCCCGACGGGGTCGCGCTCGTCCTGGGCGAAGCGCGTCGCGTGGGGGACGGATCGAGCGTCGGTCCCGGCGAGCTCCACACGCTCTGGACCGCCGGCGACGACGGGGCCCGCGCGTCGTTCGACGGGTACCACGCCCTCCTCACGGTGGATCGTCGAGGCGAGGCGCAGTCTTGGCGCCGATCGGATGGGGCTCTTCCCCCTCTACACCCTGTCGGTCGGCACGGTCTTCCTCGCCGCCTCGAGTCCCGAGGCGTTTCGCCACCACCCCCTCTTCCGTCCCCGACTCGACCTCGTCGGCCTCGCCGGCCTGCTGCTCACGAACGGCCTCGTCGGGGAACACAGCCTCTGGGAGGGCGTTCGCCGTGTGCCCGCCGGCTCCGTCGTCGTGCGTCCACGCGGCGGAAAGGCGCGAAGCGTCGCCGAGGACCCGCTCCCTTTCTCGAGAGATCATTTCAGCGGCAGCCAAGCCCAGCGAGTCGATGTCGCGGACGACGTGATCCGGGGCGTCTTCGCCCGGCACGCGGGCGGGGATGGTCCCCTGGGGATGCACCTCTCCGGTGGTCTGGACTCCCGTCTCGCCGCAGCCTACCTCCGCGATCGATCGCGCCCGCCGGAGGCGTTCACCTTCGGCTGCGAGCACGACCTCGACGTGCGCTACGCCCGCGCCGTGGCGCGTGCCGCGGGCTTTGCCCACCACGTGCTCGAGGACGATGAGGCCGCCGTGCCCGATGCGGCTCGCCGTCTCGCGCGCTGGGAGCACCTGGCCGGGGGGTTCTCCCTCCTCTCCCGGTGGGCTCGCAGCCCGTACGGCGACGCACTCCCGCATCGTGTGTACATCGGTCTCGTCTTCGATGCCGTCGTCGGTCCCTACGGCTGGTTGAACACCGCCCGCGAGGATCTCTCCCCCTTCGATCAGGTCTTCCAGGTCCTCACCGACTGGGGGTTGACGCCGGACGCCTTGACGCGCCTCCTGCGTCCATCCGACGGGAGGGATGCGATCCAGGAGGTGTTGACCCTGCTGCACCGTACCTACGACGCCGTGCCGCTCGACGAGCCGTACCATCGCGCCCACGCGCTCTACCTCCTGCACCGCCAGCGCTTTCACGTGGGCGCCGTCGCGTGGCCGACGTGCTTCGTCCAGACCCCGGTGCTCCCCGTGCTCGACGAACGGCTGCTCCGGTGCTTCCTCGGGATGCCCGAGCAGTCCCTCATGGGGCGTCGGATCGAATTGGCCCTGCTTCGGCGCCACGCGCCGGACCTCGCTCGGATCCCGCTTGCGGCGAACGCGAAGGAAGCCTGGGCGCCCGACCCTCGTCTTCGCGAGCGGCTCGTCCGCCGGATTCGCACGCTCCGCCATCTCCGCCGGCGCTGGCTCAGCCGCCGCGGGGATCCCCGGCGTTTCTTGCGCATCGCCGCGTTCGAGAGCTCGGGGTGGAGCGCCATCCGGCGGGAGGCGGAGGTCGGGCGGGAGGCCTGGCTCGAGGTATTCGATCGCGACCAGCTCGAGGCGCTGCTTCCCCCTCCGGACCTGCCCATGCCGTCCTACCCGGGCCTGGAAACGAGTGCCCACGGCCGCAATCTCCTCGGCCTCTTCCTCTGGGGCCAAGGGACAACGCTCGCTTCGCAGTAGGATGCCGCGGTGAGTCCCCACCGAGCCCTCGGCATCGCCCTCCTCGTCGCGCTGCCGCTTCTCTTCGTCGCGTTCCTGTGGATGCCCAGCGTCCGGAAGCCGCTCGGGCGGGCGCTCGGGGTCGTGACCGCCGACGCGTTCGGAGGGGAGGGCGGCGATCTGCAGCTCCCCGTCGCCTCGACGGAAGGCCTTCGCGCCGGTGATCCCATCTTCCTCGCGACGCGCGCCGGTAGCCTTCGCCCGGTCGCGTGGATCGCCGGGGTCCAGGCGGATCGCGTCGGCGTGCGTATGGCACCCGGGGAGACGCTCGACGGGGCGTGGCGGCTCCATGTACTGCCTTCGCCCACGGGGCTCTCGGATTCCTGGGAGGTCGCCCTGCCTCCCGAGGTGGCGGAGAGGATCCAGGGGAGGCTCCGCGAGCGCGTGCGCGTCCTGATGCAGGACGCCATACTCCCCGAGGCCCAAAGGCGCCTCCCGTCGTTTCTGGCCCGGGTAGATCCGCGGACGGACGAGAAGGCCCGGGGGGTCGTCGACGCCGTGGGCAAGGAGATCCTGGCCCGCTTGCGTCCCTTCGGCGACGAACTCACCAAGGCCGTCGCTCAGGACCTGCAGAAGAAGCTCGACCTCCTGCAGCGCCTCGGCCTCCTCTGGAAGGTCGTGCAGGGCGACGGCGACGGCATCCGGGAGGACCTCGTGCCCGTGGCGCTCGCCACTGCCGAGCGATGGTGGGGAGAGAACCGCAACGACGTGTTGACGGCCGTCGGGGAAGGCATCGCCGCCCAGGGCAAGTCGCTTCAGGCATGGGTGCTCGAAGACGTGCTCGCCGCCGCCCGCGACGAGCTCGCGGCGCCGATCCTCGAGGCTCAGCGCGCCCGGATCGAGGCGGAGGCGGATCGCCTGCTCCGCGAGGTGATGGACGAGGTGGTGTCCGCACCCGAGGGGGGCTTCCGGGTCCGCTTCGCGGCGGTTCTGAGGAGTCGCCTGCTCGAGAAGGACGCGCCGCTCCTTCTCCTGGAGCGCGCCCCGTGAGCGACGCCCGCCCGCCCGTCATCCAGGTCGAGGACCTGGCCGTACTCGAGGGGGATCGCCGTCTGCTCGCACCCTCCTCGTTCACGCTGCACGATGGCGAGCGCGTACTCCTCGTGGGACCGTCGGGTTCGGGCAAGTCGCTCTTCGTCGATCTGCTGCTCGGCTTCGCGGGCCCCGCGACGCCCGGTCTGACCGTCACGGGCTCCATTCGCCTGGACGGCGAAGAACGGCTCGGGCGCTCGCCGGACGCCTCGGGCCAGGGCCTCGGCGCCGTGTTCCAGGTGCACCGGCCCGGTCTCTTCGACGACCTCACCGTCGAGGAGAATCTTCGTTTCGGGAGCCTCGACGGGGAGGCCGCGGGCGAGGTCGCTTCCGGGCTGGGCCTGGGGGCGCTGGAGCGGCCCTCGGCCACGTGCTCGGGGGGGAGCAGGTACGCGTCGTCCTGGCCCGGACCCTTCTCAAGGGGGCCGACGTGCTGGTCTACGACGAACCGACCGCCGGCCTCGACACCGGCGCCAAGGACCAGGTGGTCGCGGCGGTCGAGACGAGTCACCGCCGCCTCACGCTGGTCGTCACCCACGACTACGATGCGTTCGTCGACTTCGCCGACCAGGTCCTCTTTCTCGACCCCCACACGCGGACCATCCGAGCCGTCGAGCCGGGGGCGCAGGGCATCCAGGAGATCGAGGCGACGCTGAGGCGGCGCGCGCCCGCAGCGCCCCGCGAGACGCTCCCGGCAAGGACGTTCGGTGATCGGCTCCGCACGCGGGCGGGCCGCCTGGCGGATGCCGTGGGCAAGCAGGCGATCGACGTCGCGACGTCGATCCTGGCGCCCCTGGCTTGGTTCCGTGTCGCGCATCCGCTGGACGGGCCCCGGGTGCGCGAGGCGCTTCGCCGTTGCCTGGCGCCCGGGGTCGCGGCCTTCGTGGCGACGAGCACCTTCCTCGTTTCGTTGACGGCCACCTACTTCCTCTTCGAGCGGCTGCCCAAGCGTGAGTACGCCGAGGCCTTGTTCCTCGACGACCTTCTTGCCGGCTTGGGGCTGGTCCTCGTGCGTGTCGTCCTCCCGATTCTCGTCTCGATGCTCCTCGCAGCGAAGCTCGGGGCCTCGACCGCGGCGCACCTGGGGCACATGAGCCGTACCCGTCAGGGAGATGCGCTCCGCGTCCTTGGCGAGAGCCGACGAAGGCACCTCCTGCTACCCGCGGCCGGGGGGCAGCTGGCGGCAGGCTGGGTGCACACCGCGCTCGCGATCGTCACGGCGTTCCTGACGTCGATGCTCGTCTTCCTCTGGGCGCACCCGGGGTGGTCGTCCATCTACGTTCAGCGGGCCTGGACGAAGGAACTCGCCTGGACCGACCTCCTCTGGGTCGCCGCGAAGGTGGGGTTGAGCGCCGTGGCCGTCGCGGCCGTCGCCTTTCGTGCCGGCATCGAACCCAAGCGCGAGCCCGAGCAGGTCGTCGCCGGCATCCACGCGACCTTGTTGCGCGGCCTCCTCTTCGTCCTCGTGATCCACGCTGCGTTCGCGTTCCTCGAGTTCACGTAGGAGACTCGCAAGCGGATGGTCGGACGGATCGTGCCGCGCCCCGTGGATAGCCCCCGCCCCGCCCGGATGGCGTCCGCCGCACTCGCGTTGCCTCCCCACGACGACGCGATCGATCGGAGGGTGGTGCCACGCCTACCATGCGCGGAGACGAGTCGTTGCCGGAGGACGTGCAGGTCGTGAAGCCGGGCCCGTATTCCCTCTTCGAAGGACCGTGGCCGCCGGGGGAGGACATCGTGGCCATGGGGGGGAGCCTCGAACCCGCGCTCGTCCTCGATGCGTACGCCCACGGCGTGTTCCCCTTCTACTCCGCGGGCGATCCCGTGCTCTGGTGGTGCCCCGATCCGCGGGCCGTGCTGCCGCTCGAGGCCGTGCACGTGCCGCGACGGCTGGCGCGCACCGTGCGACGAGGCGGTTTCGAGATCCGCGTGAACACGGCGTTCGAGGCGGTCATGCGGGCCTGCGATGAAGCGCGTCCCGACGGCACGTGGATCCACGACGACATGGTGACCTGTTACACGAAGCTCCACGTCCAGGGACACGCGCACTCTCTCGAGGTGTGGCGTGACGCGGAGCTGGTGGGGGGGATCTACGGCGTCGCGGTCGGCGGCGTGTTCGCCGCGGAGTCCAAGTTCCACCGGGCGCGCGACATGTCGAAGGTCGCCTTGATCGCACTCGTCGAGCGCCTCCGCGCACGCGGGTTCCAGTTGCTCGACGTCCAGTTCCCAACGCCCCACCTCGAGCGCTTCGGTTGCACCCTGCTCGCGCGCGAGACGTACCTCGCCCGGGTGGCGACCGCCCGTGACGCGCACGTGCGGTTCGGGTAGGGCGCGCCACCCGCCTCGCCGCCCGGCGCATCGAGGTAGGGCGCTCGTGTCCCGAGCGTCCTCCGGTGCAGCCTCGTTCCTCGTGCCCCGACCTGCGGTGGCGAACCCTCAGCGGGCGGCGCGCACGTAGGGGATGGCGGCATGGAGGTCGGGGAGGACGGCCGACGCGAGCTCGAGCGTTTCGGGGGCCGGTGTCCCGTGATCCGGAATGAGGACCGCGTGCATACCGGCGCGCGCGGCCGAAGCGACGCCGGGACCGGAGTCCTCGAAGGCCATGCACTCGTGCGGCGCGATGCCCAGCGCCTCGGCCGCGGCCAAGTAGATGTCCGGCGCGGGCTTGCCGTGTTCGACCTCGTCACCGCAGACGATCGCATCCATGCGCTCGGGTAGGCCGGACTCCCGGGTCTTGTGGGCGATGTACTCACGCAAACTGGACGTGGCGATGGCCCGCGGGAGCGCCAGCTCGTCGAGCGTATCGAGGAGTGCGTGCGCGCCCTTCTTCACGTCCGCGGGTCGGGCCCCGAGGATGGCTCGGTAGTGTCCGCGCGCACCCTCGATCAGGTCTTCGGCCCGATGCTCGCAGCCGACGTGCTGCGCGAGCCGCGCCCGTATGTCCGGAGCACGAAGGCCGACGAGCGACCGCACGGCCTCCTCGGAGATCTCGACGCCCTTCTCGGCGGCCGTCCGCGCCCAGGCCTCGCGTGCGATCCGCTCGGTGTCGAGCAGGAGTCCGTCGAGGTCGAAGATGACGGCTTCGATGGGCATCGCCAGAAGGTACCGCGCAGCCCGGGTACGACGCGTCGCTTCCCGACGCCCGAGGCGTCTGACCCAAACATCACCCCTCCTCGTCATACGACAGCGCGCCCGCCGGACGCGGGGTCCGGCGGGCGCGCTGCGTCGAGGGCCCGAGGGATCAGGCGCCGGGCGGGTTGGCGATCCGCTTGCGGGCGCGAGCGCTCTCCAGCGCATGGTCGCGCTCGAGGAAGGCCTCGTCCGTGGTGGGGACGGTCTGCATGGCCCGCTCGAGGTCCGTCTCGGCGTCCTCGGCCCTGACCTTCTCCGCCGGTGTCACCTTCTCGGCGAGGATCGTCACGTAGCCGTCGAGCACCTGGACGACACCGCCCTCCAGGTACCAGCGCAGCGTGTCCGCGCCGTCCGGCTTCACCCTCAGTTGACCCATCCCGATCGCCCCGACGAAGGGCGCGTGATCGGCCAGGAAGGCCACCTCCCCGTCGTAGCCGGGGACGACCACGCTCTCGGCGAGCCCCTCGAAGGCCTTGCCTTCGGGCGTCACCACGGCGACGGCGAGCTTGCCCTTGACGGGCTCCACGGCGGGGGACGAGGACGTGCTCATGGCGTCAGACCTTCGCGCCCATCTTCTTGGCGTTCTCGACGACTTCGTCGATGCCGCCGGCGTACATGAAGGCGCTCTCCGGCAGGTGGTCCCACTTGCCGTCGATGAGCTCCTGGAACGAGCGAATCGTCTCGTCCATGGTGACGTTCGCGCCCTTCTTGCCCGTGAAGACCTCGGCCACGAAGAACGGCTGCGAGAGGAAGCGCTCGATGCGGCGGGCGCGGTCCACGAGGACCTTGTCCTCCTCGCTGAGTTCTTCGACGCCCAGGATGGCGATGATGTCCTGCAACTCCGTATAGCGCTGCAGGATGCGGACGACCTCGCGGGCGACCTCGTAGTGCGTCTGGCCGACGTACTGCGGGTCCAAGATGCGGGAGCTCGAAGCGAGCGGATCCACGGCGGGATAAATGCCCTTTTCGGCGATCTTTCGCTCGAGGACGGTGAACGCATCGAGGTGGCCGAACGCCGTGGCGGGGGCCGGGTCGGTGAGGTCGTCGGCCGGGACGTAAATGGCCTGGATCGAGGTGATCGCGCCCTGCTTGGTCGAGGTGATCCGCTCCTGGAGCGCACCCATCTCCGTGCCGAGGGTGGGCTGGTAGCCCACGGCCGACGGCATGCGGCCGAGTAGTGCCGACACCTCGGAGCCCGCCTGCGTGAAGCGGAAGATGTTGTCGATGAAGAGCAGCACGTCCGTGCCCTTGGAGTCGCGGAACTCCTCGGCGATCGTCAGCGCCGAGAGACCGACGCGCAGGCGCGCACCGGGCGGCTCGTTCATCTGGCCGAACACCATGACCGTCTGGTCGAGCACGGACTTGCCCGTGTCGCCGATCATGGCCTCCTGCATCTCGAGCCAGAGATCGTTGCCCTCACGGGTACGCTCACCGACACCCGCGAATACCGAGTACCCGGAGTGGAAGCGCGCGATACGCGCGATGAGCTCCTGGATGACCACGGTCTTGCCGACGCCCGCACCGCCGAAGAGGCCCGTCTTGCCGCCACGCACGTACGGCGTGAGCAGGTCGATGACCTTGATGCCCGTCTCGAAGATCTCGGTCTTCGGCTCGAGGTCCTGGAAGGCGGGGGGCGGCTGGTGAATGGGCCGACGCTTCTCGGTCTTCACGGGACCGCGCTTGTCGATCGGATCCCCGAGGAGGTTGAACACGCGGCCCAACGTCTCGTCGCCGACCGGCACGGTCACGGGGCCGCCCGTGTCCTTGGCTTCCTGACCGCGGACGAGACCGTCCGTCGAGCCGAGGGCGACGCAGCGCACTCGACCGCCGCCGAGGTGCTGCTGCACCTCGCCCACGAGCAGCTGATCGACGCCATCGCTCGTGATCGTGCATTCGACCGCGTTGTAGATGGTCGGGAGCTTGTCCTCGGGGAACTCGGCGTCGAACGTCGAGCCGATGACCTGGGTGATGTGACCAATCGTGCCCATGGGGGGACTCCTCGGCTGTCCTATTCGAGGGCCGCGACGCCGCCCATGATCTCGCTCAACTCCGTCGTGATCAGGGCCTGGCGGCTGCGGTTGTACTGCTGGGTCAATGTGCGGATGAGCTCGTAGGCGTTCTCGGTGGCACCCTGCATCGCGATCATGCGGGCGCTCTGCTCGCTGACCGAGGCGTCCAGGAAGGCCTGGAAGACCTTCAGACGGACGCTGCGGGGTAGGAGCTCGGAGAGGATCGTCTCCGGATCCGGCGAGAAGATGTAGTCCGTCTCGCCGCTGGTCTGGCTGCCCTCGGGGCGGCTCAGCGGGAGTACCCGCTCGGTGACGGCCTGCTGCCGGGATGCGGACAGGAACTTGGTGTAGACGATGTACAGGCCGTCGACCTCGCCCGCTTCGTAGGCCGTGAGGAAGGGGGTCACCATCTCGTTGATCTGCTCGAAGCGCGGGCGGTCATCGAGGTGCGTCAGCACGTTGTCGGGATCGACGCTTGCGTACTTGAGCATGCCGGCCAGTCGCTTGCCCGCGATGTTCGACTGCACCTGAACGCCCGCGTTCTCGAGGCGCTTGACCGTACGCACGGTCTCCTTGCTGACGTTCGAGTTGTAGCCGCCGCAAAGCCCTCGATTCGAGGCGATCCCGAGGAGGGTGACGTTCCTCTCCTCGCGCTCCTCGATCAGGGGGTGCCGGAAGTCGCCGGCCGCTGCGGAGAGCTCTCCGATGAGCTTGCCGAGGCGATCCGTGTAGGGGCGAGCCGCGACGGCGCGATCGAAGGCCTTCTTGTAGCGGGCCGTCGCGATCATACGCATCGTGTTCGTGATGCGGGCCGTGCTGCGGACCGCATTCGCTCGCTTGAGAATGGCGCGGGGTTTGGCCATGCCGTGCTTCCTTGGTGCTCGAGGAGAGCGTGTGCCCTAGTCGGACGCCTTCGCGTCGACGTAGGTCTCATTGAAGGCGTCGAGGATCCGGACCAACTCGGCTTCGATCTCCTCGGTGAGATCACCCGCCTCCGCGAACCGCTCGCGGAATGCGGCGTGGTTCGCGCGCACGTAGTCGAGGACTGCCGTCTCGTAGTCGTGCACCTTGTCAACGGGCACCTCGTTGAGATAGCCGTTGTTGCCGGCGTAGATGATGATCACCTGGTCGATGACGTTCATGGGCTTGTGCTGACCCTGCTTCAGGATCTCGACCATGACGCGGCCGAGGTCCAACTGGGCTTGGGTCGAGGCGTCGAGTTCCGTGCCCAACTGGGCGAAGGCTTCGAGCTCGCGGAAGGCCGCGAGCGTCAGGCGCAGGCCGCCGGCCACCTTCTTGTGCTTCATCGCCTTGATCTGGGCCGCGCCGCCGACGCGGCTGACGGAGATACCGACGTCCACGGCCGGGCGGACGCCCGCGCGGAAGAGGTCTGGCTGGAGGTAGATCTGGCCGTCCGTGATCGAGATCACGTTGGTCGGGATGTACGCGGACACCTCGCCTTCCTGCGTCTCGATGATGGGAAGCGCGGTGAGCGAGCCGGCGCCGAGGTCGTCCGACAGCTTGACGGCACGCTCCAGCAGGCGGCTGTGGAGGTAGAACACGTCGCCCGGGTAGGCCTCGCGACCCGGGGGGCGGCGAGCAGCAGCGAGAGCTGACGGTAGGCCGTCGCCTGCTTGCTCAGGTCGTCGTACACGCACAGCGTGTGCTTGTGGTGCTTGTACATCAGGTGCTCGGCCATCGTGCAGCCCGAGTACGGCGCGATGTACTGGAGCGGGGCCGGGTCGGACGCGCCCGCGACCACGACGACGGTGTAGTCCATCGCGCCCGCCTGCGGTGAGTACCTCGACGACGCCGGCGACGGTCGACTCCTTCTGACCGATCGCGACGTAGACGCAGATGACGTCCGAGTCCTTCTGGTTGATGATCGTGTCGATCGCGATCGCCGTCTTGCCGGTCTTGCGGTCGCCGATGATCAACTCGCGCTGGCCCCGACCGATCGGGGTCATCGAGTCGATCGCCTTGATGCCGGTCTGGAGCGGCTCCTTCACTGGCTGGCGGTCGGCGATGCCGGGGGCGATCAGGTCCACGGGGCGTGTGCCCTCGGCGTCGATCGGGCCCTTGCCGTCGATCGGGTTGCCGAGCGGGTCCACGACGCGACCGACCAGGCCCATGCCGACGGGCACTTCCAGCAGGCTCTTGAGCCGGCGGACCGTCATCCCCTCCTTGAGGGAGGTGTCGTCGCCCAGGACGATCGCGCCGATCGAGCCTTCTTCGAGGTTGAACACCTGCGCGCGGACGCCGTTCTCGAACTCGAGCATCTCGCCCGCGGCGGCCTTGTCCAGCCCGTAGATGCGGGCCATGCCGTCGCCGACCTCGAGGATCGTGCCTACCTCGGCCACGTCCACGGTGCTACGGAAGTCTTCGAGCTCCTTGCGGAGGACGGCCGTGATCTCTTCAGCCTTGAAGCGCATGCTTACCTCTTTCCCTGACGCGCTGGCGCATAACGGCGAGCCGGTGGCGGGCACTGCCGTCGACGACGACGTTGCCCACACGCATCGTGGCGCCGGCGATGAGCTCCGGCTTCACGACATGGTGGAGAACGGGTTGTTTGCCCAACGCCGCCTGGATCTGGTCCATCCAGATCTGGATGCGGTCGTCGGGCACGGGCGTGGCGGTCGTCAGCGTCACCGGAATGCGGCCCAGCCGCTCGTCCAGGTACGCCTCGTACGCGATGGCGATCTTGTCGATCATGCGTCCTCGCTGGCGCCGGACGCACAGGCGCACGAAGTCCTGCAGTAGGTCCGGAAGCGAGGAGAGGAGCGAGCGGAAAGCCTCGACCTTGACGTCTTCCTTGACCATGCCCGACAGGAAGAACGCGCGAAGTTCGCGGTTCTCACCCCAGGCCTGGCCCAACGCGCTGAGCGCGTCACCGATCTCGCGGAGGAGGTCTTCGCCCCCCCGCGCCTCGGCGACCTCGCCGAGGACCTCCGCATAGGTGGCGGCGAGCGGGTCGACGTGTCGACTGCTCATGCGTCCGCCCCTGAACTCCGGGCCTTGATGAAGTCCTTCACGACCTCGTCGATGACGCCCGCGTTGTCTTCCGGCGTCAGCGACCGCTGGATGATCTTCGAGGCCGTCTCCGTCGCAATGTCAGCGACGTCCGACAGAATCTCGTTCATGGCCGCCTGCTTGGCCTGACCGATCTCCTTGACGGAGCGAGCGAGGGTGGTCTCGGCCTGCTTTTGGGCCTCTTCCTCGATCTGACGGCGGACCACCTCGGCGTTCTTCCGCGCTTCTTCGTTGATTCTGCGCGCTTCCTCGTTGGCCGTGTCCAGCTTGGCCTTGTACTCCTCGGCGTAGGCGCGAGCTTCCTCGCTGGCCTTCTGCGCGTCGTCCACCGCGTTGCGGATGGTCTCTTCGCGCGCCTGGAGTCCGTTCAGGATGGGCTTCCACGCCAGCTTCGTGAGGAGGAACACCAGCACGAGGAAGGTGACGATCGCGACAATGATGGAGAACTTGTCGAGATTCGCCGAGAGGAGGTCCGACTCCTCTTCCGCCATGGTGGACGTGTCGCCCGCCCACGCAGGCGCGACGAGCGTCGCGAGCACGACGATCAGCAACAGCATCAGATGCTTGCGCATGGTCTAGCCTCCTCGGCCACGGTCTTCGCTCCCGTTCCAGGCCTCTTCCAGCTTGTCGGTTGCCCTGACTCGGGTGGAGGGCGGCGGCCCCTTCAATGAGACCGCCGCCACGTCCCCCAATGCCGGGATGCTCCGACAGGGCGTCGGCGCGGCGCTACTTGGCGAGCACCCCGTTGATGATGATGAGCACGACGAGCGCGAAGAAGGTGAAGCCCTCGATCAGCGCCGCGGTGATGATCATCGAGGTGAAGATGCCGGGACGGGCTTCGGGCTGACGTGCGATCGACTCGACGGCCTTGGAGCCGATCATGCCGATGCCCTTGGCCGCGCCGATCACGATGAGGCCAGCGCCGAGGGCGAGGCCGAACGTGCCGAAGTTCGGGAAGATTTCCGTAACCGTAGTCGCCTCGCCGGCGGCCAGCAGGCTGTTCATCAGCGTCATGAGACCCATGTCGGGTTTCCTCCGTCAGTGCGCCCTCCTGAGGCGCGTGGCTTTTGAAAGGGGGACGTAACGCGTCGGCCTGGCGAGCCCTAGTGCGAGGGCTCGATCGCCATGCCGACGAAAAGGGTGGTCAGGAAAGTGAAGATGTACGCCTGCAGGAAAGCGACCAGCAGCTCGAGCAGGCTGATGAAGACGGCACCGAGCACGGAGGCGCCGGTGATGCCGATCATGGCCCCGCCCTTCATGAGCCCCACGGCGGCGAAGCCCAGCAGAACGGCGAGCACGACGTGGCCGGCGATCATGTTGGCGAAGAGTCGAATGGCGAGCGCGAAAGGCTTCACCAAAGCGCCCGCGATCTCCAGCGGGATCATGAGCGGCGAGAGCCAGATGGGGGCGTGCCCGAAGAAGAAGTCGTTCCAGTACGTGCCGACGCCCTTCTCCCGCATCCCGGAGATGTGGATGAAAAGGAACGCGCAGATCGCGAGCGCTGCGGTGATCGACAGATTCCCGGTGGCCGTGCCGCCGATGTGCTTCAGGTGGTCGTCGATCGGCGCCGCAAACGAGCCGATCGGAATCATGCCCAGCAGGTTCGCCGTGAG
The DNA here is from genome assembly GCA_963802335.1 of uncultured Planctomycetota bacterium. Lineage (GTDB taxonomy): Bacteria > Planctomycetota > PLA2 > PLA2 > JAEUHO01 > CAWDIE01. The sequence continues at coordinate 100,911 of CAWDIE010000002.1, forward strand.
GATGAGGAAGAACAGCGTCCAGATGAAGGGAATCAACTTGTCGGTGGCCTGGCCGAGCACCGGCCGCGCCATGTCCTCCCGCAGGAACTGCAGGACCGCTTCGATCATGTTGCGGAAGCCGGTGGGCACGAGGCTCTGACCCCGGGCGACGATGGGCATGACGATCAGCAGGAGGATCGCGCTCACGAAGAGCATGAGCACGTGGTTCGTGATCGGCTGGCCGAGAAGCTCGCCGATCTCGTGCGGCATGATGTGGCTGAGCGGATCGTCCCCGGCGGCGAGGAGCGTAGACAAGCCTGCGGCGGATGCGGCGAACGGGTTCATCGCGTCGGGGCTCCGTCGTGACCGTGGCGGGGACGGTCGAGGGTCGGGGTTTGCTCGCCGCGGGAAGCCACCAGCAGGTCGCGAACCTCGACGATGAGCAGGGAAAGGTAGGTCAGAACGAGGCCTATGGCCATCGACTCCCGGGGGTAGGGCGCCAGGAGCATCAAGGGCGCCGCCAGGACCAGCGTCGCCAGCAGGCGGACCCCCACGCCCGCGAAGGCGGCATGAAAGAGCGCGTCCGGACCCTGCCGGAAGAAGAGCTGGGGGATACGGCCCGCCACCGCGCCCAGGAGGGCGGCCGCGGCCCCCAGCGCCAGGCCGATCACCCCGTCGGGCCCCCACAGGGCGTGCACGGGCCAGGCCCCCAGGAGCGTGATGGCGAGGGTGATCGCCAGCGACTTGATGAATGAGGTGGTGAAGCGGGCCATCGATCCCCGGGGGAAGGACGACCCGGTCGTCCTCCGTCTCCTCGCTCTCCGCTCTGCCGCCTCGCCTCAGTCCCTCGGTGGGGATGGGGAATCACCGCTGGGATCCGAGGGGGAGGCACCCGATCCGCCTCGCAGCAGGGGCCTCAACATGAGGTACATCCCGACCGCAATGCCGACCAGAGCGCCAGTGACAGCAAGCCACGGAGAGGTGCCAAGCTTCTCATCCAGCTTGGAGCCGCCAAGCAAGAACAGACCCACGGCGAGGCCGAATTCGAGACCCACGGCCGACCACCGACCGGCCTGGGCCAGGGGCGTCGCCTTGCGCTCGAAGGGCAGCTCCGGGCGCTCGTAGGCGGGGGGCTTCTTCTCATCCACGCGGGCAGTCTACGCCCGCGCACGCCCGTCCCTTCGATCTCCTGCCGGGGCGGGGTGGTTCGGGGGTGCCCAATCGATGCGCGCGTTCGTATCGTGCCCCCCATGCGCGCGGCCCTCGACTACGCCGGCTTCCTCGGCCTCCTGCTGCTGGAGCTGATCGTGCGGTCCATTCCCCCGCGTGGCCTCGTCGCCCTGGCCGCGTTGCTGGGACGGCTGTGGTACGCGCTCGATGGCCGCCGGCGGGCCCGCGCCCGCGAGAGCCTGCGCATCGCCGGTCTCGCAGGCCTGCAGGTCGCCGACCCGGAGGCCCTGGTGCGGCAGACCTTCCAGGCCTTGATGATGATCCCGCTCGAGGTCCTGGTGCTTCCACGGTACGCGCGGACGACGCGCGACATCCTGCGGCGGGTCACCTTCTACGGAGACGTCTCCGGCTTCCGGGACGACGTCCACGCCGGCCGTGGCGGCGTGGCCATGGCCGGCCATCTGGGCAGCTGGGAGCTTGCCGCGTGGGTGCTTCGCTTCATCGGCGTGCCCGCGCGCGTCGTGGTCCGTCCGATCGAGAATCCACACATCAACCGTCGCACGATGGCGGCCCGGGGGGGCGGCGGCAGCGTCATCGAGAAGCGGGGGGCCGTGCGGGAGGTCATCGGGGCGCTGCGGGGCGGGGCCTGGGTGGCGATCCTCACGGACCAGAACGGCGGCCGCGGGGGGCCCTTCGTTCCCTTCTTCGGCACCGTGGCAAGTACCTATGCCACCGCGGCCGTCGCGGGGGTCCGGACGGGGGCACCCGTCTGGGCTGCCGCCTGTCTCCGGCGCCCTGGGCCGCCGCTTCATTACGAGATGCACGTGCGACGCCTGCCCCCGCCGCCCGAGGGCCTCGACGAGCGCGGCGCCGTCCTCTTCACGCTCACCGCCTACAAGCAGGCGCTGGAGGGGTGGATTCGACGCGCGCCCGAGCAGTACAATTGGGTGCATCGTCGCTGGAAGACGCGCCCGCAGGACGAGGCGCCGGGGCCGGGGACGCCGCGCTACCCACGCTAGCTGGCGCCGCACGCCGCAGCCGCGCGCCTCGCCTGTGGTATCGTCCGTTCGTGTCATGTTCGTGCAGCAGGGCATCCGGCTAAGGATGAGGCCCGGGTCGGGTCGATGGGATGGGCGATCGCTGGTCGCAGGGGGCCGCGCCCTCCTGCCCGTCGAAACGGACTCGCCGTGCGCCATCCCCTCTTCCGTGCCGCCCTTTTCGTTCTGGCCCTGCTCCTCCTGGCCTCACCCGTCCAGGCGTCCGAGTGGGTCGAGGGGGATGGCTTCCGCTTCCGCCTGCCCGACGGCTTCGAGCGGGTGTCCGACGACCTCGCCGGGGACCTGAAGTCGCTCAACATGAGCTTCGGCGGAGGCGCGTTCAGCGGTCCCGACATCGAGATGGAGATGCAGGCCTACGCGCGCGACTGGGGAACCACGGACCAGGGCGTGCTTGCCGTCATGCGCATGACGGTCGGCGGCGACCTCGGAGACGCGTTGAGGCAGCAGTTCGATCCCCAGACCATGGCGAACCAGATGCGGCAGGGCATGGATCGGGCCGCCCTGCATGGAGCCGCGGGCGCTCCCGAGGTCCTGGAGGTGGAGACCACGACCCTGGGCGCCTCGCACGAGGCCGTGCACATGGCCATCCAGGCGGAAGACCCGCGGCTCGGCGACCAGGTGGTCCACATGGCGTTCGCCAACCACGAGTCGAGCATCTTCATCTTCATGATGTCCGGACCCGCCAGTCGCGCCGACGCCGATCGATCGCTCTGGCAGGCCTTCGCCACGACCGTGAAGCTCTCCGCGGTGGGCGGCATCGGACGTTTTCTGCGCACGTACTGGCCCTTCCTCGCGGGGGGCGCGGTGCTCATGCTGCTCTTCGTGCTCCTGCGCTCGGGCGCGAACGCGCCGCGCGGGCGCGTCTCGCGAAGCGTAGCCCCGGCCGGGTCGTCCCAATTCGCCGAGGGCGCGAGCTTCTCGCGAGCCATGGACGGCCTTCCTACCTACGCCGAGCCAGAGCCCGGCCCCGGGACCGACCTCCCCTCGCACGACCGCCCCCTGCACGAGCCGGACGCCCCCCGGCCGTCGGTGGTCTCGCGTCCCACCTTGCGCCGGGTCGCAGCGTCGCCGCCTCCGGGCGCAGACCACGCGTCCCTGGTCGACCCCTCGACGCTGGTGCGCGGGGGAAGGCCCACCCCGCAAGCCGACCTCTCCAACCCGCCGCCCTCGGCGAGTCCGGCGGAACCGCTGCCGGCCCCCGCCGCGGAGCCCGAATCGCTGCGCCGCGTCGTGCCGCCCAAGACCGCCCCCGCCACGGGGCCGGGAGGCGTTTCCGCCGCGCGCGACGAGCAGCCCGGCGACGACGGCGACCGTTTCCAGCGCAACGCTGATTACCTCGGATCCTGAGCACCGGCGACGGCCTCGAGCCGCCGTTTCGAAGGGCTCTGCGGTAGCATCCGTGCTTCCGCCATGGACACGCCCCCTCCCTTCGACCCCGCTCGCTTTCATCCACGCCCTCTCGGGGGACGTGCGCACCGGGTCGACGTCGATCGCTTCGCGAAACGGACCGCGCCCGACGCGAAGGCCAGCGACTTCCTCGACGACCTGCCCGACTTCCTCGGCGTGCGTCGGCTGCGTGGGTTGGCGGAGGCCGTCGCGCGCGCGCACGCGGCGTCCCGCCCCGTGCTCTGGGGCATGGGCGGCCACGTCGTGAAGGTCGGGCTTGGCCCTCTTCTCGTCGATTTGGCCAACCGAGGGTACGCCCAGGGCTTCGTGATGAACGGCTCGGCCGCCATCCACGACGCCGAGGTGGCTCTTACGGGCAGCACGTCCGAGGACGTGGCCGGCGGACTCTTCGACGGCAGCTACGGCAATGCCGACGAGACGGGAGCGTTCTTCGCCCGCGCGGCGCATCACGCGGTCGATGCCGGGATCGGGTTCGGGTCGGCTCTCGGGGACCTTCTCCTCGCCGACGAGGCCCCGCATGCGCCGTTGTCCATCCTCGCCCAAGCGCGGGCCGCCGGCGTACCGGTCACGGTGCACGTCGCGGTCGGAACCGACACGGTGCACATGCACCCCGCGTGCGACGGCGGCGAAATCGGGACGGCCTCCCACCGCGACTTCCTTCGACTGGCGACCCTCGTCGAGGACTTGGACGGCGGTGTCTACGTCAACATCGGCAGTGCGGTCATCCTACCGGAGGTCTTCATGAAGGCGGTCGCCATGGTGCACAACGCGCGCGCGGCGGAGGGCGCCGGCGATCCCCTGCGCATCACGACGGGCAACCTCGACATGCTCCGGCACTACCGAACTCGCGTGAACGTGCTCGAGCGCCCGGCGGTGGAGGGCTTCGATATCGCCGGGCACCACGAGATCCTCGTCCCTCTCCTGCGGATGAGCATCTTGAAGGCCGCGGGCGACGGAGCCAGCGCGTGAGCCGCTCGACGGCGGACGTGCTGGCCTCGCTCGGCACGCCGCGGCTCGTCGTGGTCGGCGACCTTCTCCTGGACCGCTACCTCACGGGGCGCGTGGATCGCATCAGCCCCGAGGCGCCGGTCCAGGTCCTGCACGTGGAAAGCGAAATGGAACGCCTCGGCGGCGCCGGTTCCGTGGCGACCAACGTCACCGTCCTCGGGGCCGACACGGTATTGATCGGCGTGCTGGGCGATGACGTAGCCGGGCGCCGTCTCGAGGCGATGGCCGCCGCCACCGGTGTTCAACTCGAGGCCGTCCTCGACCCCGACCGCAAGACCAGCGTCAAGACGCGGCACGTGGCGCGGTCGCATACCAGTGCCCAGCAGGTGCTGCGGGTCGATCAGGAGACCGTCGGGCCCGTGAGCGCGGGCGTGGAGGCCGCCCTGAGGCAGCGCATCACCGCGGCCCTCGGTGGGGCCGAGGCCGTGCTGCTGAGCGACTACGGCAAGGGCGTGCTGAGTCCCTCGCTGCTCGCGTGGGTGCTCGAGGCCTGTCGCGACGCTGCGATACCCGCCGTCGTCGATCCCAAGGGGCGCGACTTCAAGCGGTACGCGGGGGCGACCTGCGTCACACCGAATCGCCCGGAGACCCGCGGCGCGACCGGCATCGACGTGGAAGGCGGCGACTTCGAGGCGGCCGAGCGCGCCGCGACGCGGCTCGTCGAGGACCTCAGGCTCGACTTCGCGTTGATCACGCTCGATCGCGAAGGCATGTACCTGAAGGTCCAGGACGCGCCGGGCCGCCATCTGCCGACCACCCCTCGCGAGGTCTTCGACGTGACGGGCGCCGGCGACATGGTCCTCTCGACCCTGGCCGTGGCGCTGGCGTGCGGCGCCACCCCGCTGGAGGCAGCGGGCTTGGCGAACGTCGCGGCGGGGCTGGAGGTCGAGCACTTCGGCGTGGTGCCGATCACCCGTGACGAAATCGCGGCGCGCCTGGCGAGCGGCGTGGAAGCCGCAGATGCGAAGCGCATCGATCGTGAGGGGCTCGGTGCGCTGGTCGGCCGTCGTCGCGCCGAGGGCAAGCGCATCGTGTTCACCAACGGTTGTTTCGACGTCCTGCACGCGGGGCACGTGCGCTACCTGCAGGCCGCCCGGGCCGAGGGCGACCTGCTGATCGTCGGCCTCAACTCCGACGCGAGCGTCCGCCGACTGAAGGGCGAGGCACGCCCGCTCAACGAGGAAGGCGACCGCGTCGCCGTTCTCTCGGGGCTCGCGTGCGTGGATCACGTCGTCGTGTTCGATGAGGACACGCCGCTCGACCTGATCCAGGCGGTCGAACCCGACGTCCTGGTCAAGGGCGAGGACTGGCGCGACAAGGGCGTCGTTGGTCGTGATGTCGTGGAGGCGCGTGGGGGGAAGGTCGTGTTGGTGCCGCTCCTCGAGGGTCGCTCGACGACACGCACGATCGAGCGCCTTCGCGAGTAGATCCGTACGGACTACCGGGCGCGGAAGGTGCCCTTGTGTTGCAGCTTGGCCATGTGTTTCTCGATGGCGCGCAGCCAGGGCCCCGCCGTGTGCAGCGTGCCACCCAGGTAGGCGCGCAAGATCGAGAGTAGGAAGCGGTCGCCCACCTGATCGCGCAGGGACAGCGCCATGGCCGCCAGGCCCTCGGCGGCCTTGCGGCGGCGGACACGCGAGCCGCCCCGCTCCAGGCGCATCAGGTCGATGAACGTGAGGGCGCGACGACCGCCCGCCGCCGACCCTTCGACGAACACGTGCCACGCCTGCAGATCGGGGTGGAAGAAGCGCGCGGCGTAGAGCCCGCGCAGCGTGGATCCGATGCCCCGCGCGAGCTCCGTGCGGCGGCGTGGACCGATCTCGGGCAAGGCCAGCGTGAGGTACTCGTCCAAGGCGAGCCCCGCCGCTTCATGCGTGATGAGGACCCCCGCTTCCTCGCGGCCCAAGCGACCCTCCATGCAGGCCCACGGCTCCGGTGCGCGAAAGCCCGCGGCACGCAGCGCGAGGTGGTTCTTGTATTCGACGATGGGGCTGCGGCGCCGCTCCAGCGGGTGAAGGGCCTTGACGTAGAGAGCGTGACCCGCCACCTCGATTCGACGGACCGTGCGGTGGCGTCGCTCGTGCACGAGCGCGCCCTCCTGCGTCGTCACGAGGCGTTCGAGGTCGAGCCAGCCCTCCCGTTCGAGGATGCGTCGCGCGTCGCGGAGCACGCTCCCACGAACCCCGGGCCGGTCCAGCGGTACGACCCGATCCACCGCATCCTGCGTGCCCGCGGCCCGGGCCAGGAGCTGGGTCGAGGAGTGCACCTTGGCATCGCCCACGATGGCGATTTCCGTCCCCAGCTCAGCACTCGTCGCCCGCTCGGGAATCGTGTCGGGCGTGTAGTCGCGACCCTTTGCATGGACGTCGGGTCGAAAGAGCCGGAGCAGGTCATCCACCGTGCGGCTGTCGAACACGGTCACGTAGTCGACGCAACTCAAGGCCGCCACCAGCTCGGCTCGCTCCTGCTCGGGCACCACGGGCCGTCCGGTGCCCTTGGCTTCCCGAACCGTCCGGTCGCTGTTCACCGCCACGACCAGGACACCACCGTGCGTGGCGGCCTCTTCCAGGGCACGAACGTGGCCCACGTGGAGGAGGTCGAACGCGCCGTTCGTGAACACGATGCGCCGGCCGGCCCGTCGATGGGATTCGAGGAGGTCGGCCAACTCCTGTACGGGCAGGATCTTCACGGTGGCGCTCATGGGCTGAGCCTCCCGCCTGGACGGGACGGTACGTCGAGACCCTCGCGCTGGAGGATCCAGATCACGGCCTCCCGCATGTCGCGCGCCACGAAGTCGGCGTCATAGGGACCCCCGACCGGAAGGGGCCACTTGTCGCGGCCGCCCGCGATGAGAATCGCCGTGGTGCCGGCGCGCTTGCCGGCCACGACATCCCGCTCGCCGTCCCCGATCGAGTAGGACCGCGCCAGGTCGATCCCGAGATCGCGAGCGGCGCGATGCCACATGCCGGCGTTGGGTTTGCGATCCTCGTGCTCGCGCGCGTACGCCTCCACCGAGCCGTCCGGGTGGAAGGGGCAGAAGTAGGTCGCGCGCATGCGGATGCCCGTCGCCGCCAGGACCGCATCGAGGCGTGCGGCTACTTCCTCGTAGCGGGCCACCGTGTACTTGCCACGGGCGATGCCCGACTGGTTCGTCACGATCACGAGCTCGAACGCGGCGGCCGAGAGCGCGCCCAGTGCGTCGGCCACGCCGGGCAGGACCTGCACACCGTCCGGATCACCGAGGTAGCCGGGGTCGTGGATCAAGGTGCCGTCCCGGTCGAGGAAGACGGCGCGGACGGCAGCATCGGACATGGGCGGCGAGCATACCCGCGTGCGATCCCGAAGGAACCGCGATCCGTCGCGCTATGCTCCGTGGCGCGGAGAGTGCCATGGCCGTCGGCTTCACCATCTGGCCGCGCTGGGAGGATCGACTCCGAGCGGCGGGTATCGAGAGCGCGGCCGACGCGCTCGATCGGTCCAGGTGCGTCCGCGATCTCCCCGATCGGTCCAATCACTCGCTTCACGTGGGTGATCTGCACATCTACCTGAAGCGCCGCAAGGCCGGGCGCTGGCCCCGCCGGTCCATGCCCAACCCCGAGCTGGACGGCCTGATCCTAGGGGCTCGCCTGCTCGTCCCCGTCCCCCCGCTCGTACTCGCCGGGGAGGACAAGCAACTCGGGGCGCTGGTGGGCACCCTGAGTCTCGCCCCGGCGCGGCCCCTGGACGCGTTGCTGAAGGAGGGCACGCTGTGCCCCGACGTGCGCCGACGCGTGCTTCGTCGACTCGCCGATGACGTCGCGGCTCTGCACGCGTCCCGACACCACCACCGCGACCTCTACCTGAATCACGTGTTCGTCGACCCCGCCGAGGCGCAGCCGGTCCGCGGCATCATCGATTGGGAACGACATGGAGCGCACCGGGCGGAGGTCGGCCGCTGGGTCGTGAAGGACCTCGCCTCGCTGCTCGCCTCCATCCCCCCCGGCACGGTGAGCCCCCGCGAGCAGCGGGCTTTCCTCGCCCGTTACATGCGCGCGGCCCGGGTCCTGCGGCGGTCACGGGCGGGGCTGGCGCGTCGCGTCGAAGCCAAGGCCGCCCGCATTCGCCGACACGTACCGCGAACCCCGGTGGGGGAGGCGGCACGTCCGCGTGTAGGCGACGCGCGATGAGGCTCGGCATTCTCCTCGATCGCTGGCGGCCCGAAGGCGGCGGAGGCGCGGAGGTCCATACCCACAAGCTCGTGCGCCGGGCGCTCGACCAGGGAGACGCGGTCCTGGTGGCCACCCTCGAGGGCGAGGCCCCGCCTCCGGCGCGTACGCTCCGTATCCCGGCGCCGCGCCGTCGCCCCGCGCGCGATCGCGCCTTCGCCACGCGGGGCGCGGCGGCCTTGCGCGAGGCCGGCGCGTCGTGCGTGCTCGCCTTCCGCCACGCGCCCGACTGCGACGTCTACCTGCCGCACGGTGGCCTCGTCCTGGACGCGATCGCCGCTCGTGATCGCGCTCTGGGTCGCTCGCGGTGGACGAGTGCCGTGCGGCATGCCCTGTCGGCCCGTGTGCGCTACTTCGTCGAGGCCGAGCAAGCGGTCCTCGCCCGTGCGTCCGGTCCCACGGTGATCTGCTTGTCCCGGCGACACCGAGCGCGCACGCGCATGCTCTACCCGGCCGCCGAGCGTCGTCTCGTGGTGATTCCCAACGGCGTCGACGCGACGCACTTCGACCCGCTCCCGTCGCGGGAGGCCGGTACGGCCCTCCGCGAGCGGTGGGGGCTCGCCCGTTCGTACGTGGGGCTGCTTCTCGCGCATCAGCCGACGCTCAAGGGGGTCCGTACGGCGATCGCGGCGATGGCGCGTGGGGAGGTCCGTACGCTGGACCCGCCCTTTCACCTCGTCGTGGCGGGAGGGCGCCTCGACCGTCGCGCTCGCCGCCTTGCGCGACGCCTCGGCGTGCGAGCGCGCATCCACGAGGTGGGGGCCGTCGCCGACCCCCGCCCCCTCTACGCCGCGGCGGACGTGCTGGTGCATGCGACCTACTTCGACCCATGCTCGCTCGCGTGCCTCGAGGGGCTGGCCATGGAGGTTCCCGTCATCACGACGCCGGAGAACGGCGCCGCCGAGATCATGGGCTCCAAGGGGGGGATCGTCGTCGAGTCCCCGGGGGACGCATCGGCTCTCGCCGTCGCGCTGCGGGTCCTGGCCGATGCGTCCCTGCGTGCGGTGACGGGCGACGACGGTCGCTACGAGATCCTGCGGCACGCGGAGCGGGATCGGCTCGACGAGATCCTCGCCCTCTGCCGTGCCGTGCGGTCCGAAGACCGCTGCCGGTAGGCTGGTGCGCGTGCCCGCCACCCGATTGCTCGCCGTGCTCACCTCCGATCCAGAGGGGCCCGTCGTGCGGCATCGCTGGCGCTACTTCGCCGACGCGCTCGAGGCGGCGGGCATCGTCCTCGAGGTCGTGCCATGGCCCAAGGGGCTGCCCCGTCGGCGCCGCGCGCTCAATCGCGTCGCCGCGGCGGACGGCGTCGTCGTGTCGAGTCGACTGCTGCGCGTAGCCGACCTGCGACGGGTACGCCGGCGGGCGCGGCGCCTCGCGTTCGACTTCGACGACGCGCTGCCTTACCGGGACAGCGCCCGCGGGGCGCGAGCCAGCCGTACCCGGCAGCGGCGCTTCCGTGCCGTGGTGCAGGCCGCGGATGCCGTCTTCGCGGGCAACGCGTATCTCGCGGCGTTGGCGGGGGCCGCGGGCCGCGACGCGACCGTGCTGCCGACCGTCGTCCGCATGGCCGACACGCCGGACTACCCCCAGCCGCCCGACGGCCTGCCCATTCTCGGGTGGATCGGTAGCCGATCGACCGTCCGCTACCTCGATGGGGAGTGGGTGACCCTCTCCGCCATCGTGGCGTCCGGGAGGCCGATCCGGCTGCGGGTCATCGCGGATGCACGCCCGTCCATGCCGCCGGGCATCGCCGTCGAGGTGATCCCGTGGACGGAGGAGGGGTGGCGGCCCGCTCTCGCCGGCATCCACATGGGGCTGGCCCCCCTGCCCGACGACGCCTGGACCCGGGGGAAGTGCGGCCTCAAGGTCCTTCAGACCCTCAGCGTCGGTCGCCCGGTCGTCGCCAGCGCGGTCGGTGTCCAGCGAGAGCAGGTCCTGCACGGCGAGACGGGGTTCCTGGCCAGCACGCAGGAGGAGTTCTTCGAGTCGATCCTCCAGTTGCTCGACGAGCCCGAGCGAGCGCGAGACATGGGGCGCGCTGGTTTCGAAGACGTGCGCGCGCGGTACAGCGTCAGCGCCTGGTCTCCGCGGGTCCTCGAGGCCGTGGCGTCCTGGCTCGAGGAGCCTGCGGCGTGACCGGGGCGACCTCCCAACCGAATCACCTGCTCGTGCGCCTCCCCGGGCCGCTCGGCGATGCCGTCATGGCGACGCCGGCGCTGAGCGCGCTCCGCACGGCCCTACCGGCCGCGCGCATCACCTGGACGGGAGGCGCGTCCGCGCTCGGCGCGCTGGAGGGCCTCCCCGGGTGCGACGACGTCATGCCGCTCATGGCCGCGCACCTGCGGGGCATGAAACGCCTGCGTCGGACCGCCCAAGCGTGGCGGCGCCTCGGCCCGGACGCGATCTTGCTCTTCCCGCACGCCCCCTCCGCGGTGCTCGCCGCGTGGCGGAGCGGGGCGCGCGTGCGGGTGGGTAGCGGTCGCGGCGGCACCGCGCCTCTGCTCACACGAACGGTCTCCTTGCCGAGCGAGGGACGGCGACTCGTCCCCCGCTCGATGGTCACCATGTACCTGGACCTGGCCGCGCCCTTCGGCGCGGAGGCCGACGGGCAGAGGCCCCAGGTCGTCACGACGCCGTTCGACGAGCAGAGGGCCCAGCGTCGGCTCGAGGCGCTCGAGCTTCCGCCCACGTTCTTCGGGGTCAATCCGGGTGCCGCCTTCGGCCCGAGCAAGCTCGCCCCGCCCGACGTGCTCGGGGCGATCGTTCGGCGGGCGCGCGACGCCACCGGGGCCGCCCCGCTCGTGCTCTGCGGGCCCGGGGAAGAGGCACTCGCCGCGCGCGTCGCCGCATCGATCGGAACGGGGTGTCGCTCGACGCAGGAGGACGTCCCGGATGTCGGGGAACTCAAGGCCCTGCTCCGGCGCGCGCGGTTCCTCCTGACCGTGGACGCGGGGCCGCGCCACCTGGCGGAGGCACTGGGCACGCCGACCGTCGTGCTGATGGGCCCCACGGATCCCCGCTGGACCGAGCACAGCCGCGCGCGCGTCATCCGCAACGAGGGCCTGGACTGCCTCGGGTGCCACGAGAAGGCCTGCCCGATCGACCATCCTTGCATGCGGGCGCTGCCGCTGGATAGGGCGGTCGAGGCGTGCGTCGAGGCCTTCCGGGAGCCAGTAGAGGCCGATGGCGCTCGTCCCCCCGCCCTCTCGTAGACTCACGCGTCATGACCGCCGCCGCCCCCGATCACGCCGACATCCGCTCGCTGGCCGAGGCTCTCTCCCGGCAGATCGCGCAGCGGATCATCGGCCTCGACGAGGTCGTCGAGCAGGTGCTGATCGCCGTCGTCACGCGCAACCACGTCCTGCTCGAAGGCGTGCCGGGACTCGCCAAGACGCTGCTGCTCTCGACCACGGCGGAACTGCTCGACCTCGCGTTCTCGCGGATCCAGTTCACGCCCGACCTCATGCCGTCGGACGTCACGGGGAGCGAGTACCTCGTCCAGGACGCGGAGACCGGCGAGCGCAGCTTCCGTTTCGCCAAGGGCCCCATCTTCGCCAACGTCGTGCTCGCCGACGAGATCAACCGCGCTCCGCCCAAGACGCAAGCCGCGCTCATGGAAGCCATGGAAGAGGGACAGGTCACCAGCCTCGGCGTTTGCCGCCCGCTCGGTGACCCCTTCTTCGTGCTGGCCACGCAGAACCCGATCGAGCAGGAAGGCACCTACCCCCTGCCCGCCGCCCAGCTGGACCGCTTCCTCTTCAAGGTTCGCCTGGAGTACCCGACGTGGAGCGACGAGGAGCGCATCGCCCGACTCACCGCCCGCGGGGACGACATCGCCTTGTCGGCCGTTGCGGGCCGCGAGGAGCTTCTGGCCGTGCAGCGCGCGGTCGCGAGCACGCCCGTCCCGCCGTCCATCCTTCGGTACGCCGTCCAGCTGGCGCACATCAGTCGCCCCTCGAGCGATGAGGCGCCGGCGTCGATACGCGAGTACGTCGAGTGGGGCGCGGGGCCCCGCGCCGCCCAGGCGCTGGTGGCGGCGGCCCGGGCTCGGGCGCTTCTCCGTGGCCGGCGCTTTCCCGACCACGAGGACGTCGTCGTGGTGGCGCCGGCGGTGTTCCGCCACCGCCTCATCCTGTCGTACGCCGCGGAGGCCGACGGGATCAGCGCGGACGAGGTGACCGCCTTGCTCCTCGACCACGTGCCGCGACCGGGCCGCCGTCAGGAGCCCGAGGGCCCCTGGTGGCGCCGGGTGTTCAGCGAGCTCTTCGGCGTACGCCGTACCGCCTAGAGAGGTCGTGCCCGGGTCGTCGCGCCCGGACACAGTGCCCTCTCCGACGCCGCAGCCCTCTCCGACGCCGCAGCCCTCTCAGACGCCGTGCTTCCGGAGGAGAACCTTGTTCTCCTTCATCCACTCCTTGAGCTCGTCGGGCTTCTCGAACGTCTCGCCCGTGATCATCTTCAGCGTCTGAACCATCTTCTCCCACGCGGCGGGACGGGCCTTGCTCTTGCGCCCGCCGTACTTGCCCTTCCATTTGGCCTTCGCGGCGCGGGCGTCCTTGGTTCCCGCCGCCCCGGTATCGACCTTCACCGAGCCGCCGGACCACGAGTGCCCGTCGGGGTAGAAGTTGAACCACTCGAGCAGGATGGGGAGAGCCCGGTACTCCTTGTAGCGTCCGCAGAGGAGCATCATCTCGCCGGCCACCTCGTCGTCGAGGTGCTCCAGCAACTCCTTCAATTCGTCCCATCCATCGATGAAGCCCAACTCGCCGATGGCGTGGATGAGCGCAACGAGGACGGTGGCCTCGAGGCGGACGCGGACGCTGTCTTCCTCCTCGTCCTCTTCGGGAATCGCCCACTTCTTCATGCTGTCGTAGCGCTTCAGCAGGAGCTTGGTCGCGTCCTTGGCGAAGGGGGTCTGGTGGCCGAGTCCCTCCGCCGCGACGGCGAGGATCTCGGGCTCCTTCGACTTCAGCCAGATCTTCTTCAGACGCTTGAGGACCTGCTTGTTGCGCCATCGACCCATGCGTCGCAGGGCGTCCATGCGCAGGTCGAGATCGTCGCGCTCCCAGCCGGCCTCGAACTTCTCGAAGACTTCGTGCTCCTTGAGCTGCGCGTCCGTGTGCGGTTGCGGTTCCTCGGCGACCGGTGCGTCCTCCGCCCCGGCCGGACCCGAAACGAGGAGGAAGAAGAGGAGCAGGGGAGCGGCCAGGATGCGCATGGGAGCCTCCGCAGGGAACCTCCCAGAATAGCAGGCACTTCTCGGGACACGGAACCCGTGGGTGCGCCGCGGGTCCAACCCAGCGGCCGCCGGCCCTTGCAGAGCTTTTGCATCGGGCCCGGGGCCGCATGCCTACGCTCACCATCGCCGCCGGGACGTCTCCTCAGGTCCCGGCGGAGGAGGTCCCGATGTCCCTCGTCGCCCGCTTCTCGACCCTCGTCGCCGCCTTCCTTCTCCTGTCGATCGCCTGGCCGCTCGCGCCGGCCGGGGCGGACGGAGGCGAGGGCTCCCCGCCCGCCGAAGCGGAGGAGGGCCCGGGCGAGGGCGGCGGCGACACGCCTTCCGTCGCGGAGGATGCGCCGCCGCCCGCGGCCGGCGCGGTGCAACTCCACAAGATCTACGTTCCCTTTCGCGATCTCGGCAAGATCTTCGAGAAGGAGGACGAGGGCGTCTTCCTCCCCTACGAGGAGTTCCTCTCCCTCTGGAAGCGCGCCCACGTTCCCGTGCGGGATCCGCAGACGCCGCCGGTGAGCGCGGTCGTTCGCGCCGCCACGTACGAAGGAGCCGTGGAAGGAGACGTCGTCACGCTTCGCGCGAAGCTGGAACTCGAAGTGCTGACCGATGGCTGGCACCGTGTGCCCCTGGTGTTCGCGGGGGCCGGCATCGAGGAGGCCCGCCTCGCGGGCCGGCCCGCGCTCCTCCTTCCCTCCAGCGGAGGCTACTCGCTGCTCGTGGACGGGGCCGGGCGTAAGGAACTCGAGTTGGTCCTTCGGGTGCCGACGAGCGGCGACGGCGAAAACCGCCAGGCGACCTTCTCCGTGCCTCCGGTCCCGCTGTCTCGCCTGACGCTCGACGTGCCGGGCGGCGCCACGGAGGTGGACGTGCACCCGAGGACCGCCGCTACGACCGAGCCCCTTGAAGGCTCGACGACCCGGCTCGTGGCGTTCCTCGGCGCGGTCGAGCAGGTGCGGATCTCCTGGCGCCAGCGCGTCGAGGAGGAGAAGCGCGTCGAGCCCCTGGTCTTCGCCGACGAGCAGCACGACGTGCGCATCGACCCCGGTGTCCTGCGCTCCGAGCTGAGCGTCGCCTTCTCGATTCTTCGGGCCCCCGTGCGCTCGCTCACCCTCGACGTTCCGCCGGACGCCGTCACGCTCTACCTGCAAGGAGACGGGCTCAAGAGTTGGGAACGCAGCGACGACGGGACGACGATCCGGATCGAGTTGCGGGAACCGGTGCGGGAGCGCTGGGGACTGCGACTCGGTCTCGAGCGGCCGCTCCCGCCGCTTCCGTCGCGCGTCACCCTGCCGATGGCGTTCGTACGTGACGTCGAGCGGGAGACGGGATTCGTGCGGATCCTCGCCGGGGCCGGCGTCAAGATCGAGCCCGCCGAGACGCCGGGCCTGCTTCAGGTCGATGTCGCCGAGCTGCCGCAGCCACTGCAGGGAACGCCGCCCGGTCGCACCTTCGCCTACCGCTACCCCGCGCGCCCCGGGCTGGTGACACTGAACGTCGAGGCACTCGAGCCGCGCGTCTCGGTGGAGCAGGGCACCCGCGTCACGATTCGCGCTGAAGGGACGGACGTCGCCGTCGTCGCCGACTATGCCGTGGAGCGGGCGGGCATTTTCGGCGTGGCCTTCGCCTTGCCGGACGATCTCGACGTCCTTGCCGTGCGCGTGAAGGGGGTTGCGTACAACGACCACAAGGTCCGGGAAGACGACGGCCGACGGGTGCTCGATGTCTCGTTCGGCGACCGGTTGCTCGGAGGCGCCCGCGTCGAGATCGACGCGCGAAGGACCACGCCCCTGCCCGGGGAGGGCGAGGACACGGCGCGCGAAGTCACGTTCGACTTGCCCCTGGTCGAGGTCCTCCGCGCCAATCACGTTCGCGGGTACCTGGCCATTCATCTGGATCCAGCGCTCGAGCACCGAGAGGCGAGTCGTGAGGGCTTGACACCCCTCGATGCCGCGGCCCCGGCTGCGCTCGAACCTCCGGCCAATCCCGGTGGCCCCGCGCCGCTCGTGCATCGTTTCGAGCACCACGAGGGCGCCCTGGCGCTGGACGTCGCCCTGCGCCGGCGCGATCCCCAGGTGCGGGCGACGGTCGAGACGGCGCTCCGCGTGGAGCCCGACCGCACCCGCATCGCCACGACGATGCGCTACGACATCCGCTACCGCGGGGTCGGCACGCTGCGGTTCACGGCGCCCCTCGCCGTGAAGGACCGCATGCACGTGGACCTCGAGGGCATTCAGCTTCTCGGCCCCGAACCCATCCAGGACGACGATGACCGCGGCCTCTGGACGATCCGGCTGCCCACCGAGCGGATGGGCGCGGTGCCGATCACCCTCGAGATCGAAGACGCGCCGGAAGAGAGCCTCCCCGTCTCCGCGTCACGCCGCGTGACCCTGCCCACCTTCGTGCCGCTCGGCGCCAAGGGGGAAGCACTCCCGTCCACGGTGCACAATCTCGCGGTCAAGCGCGATCCTCTCCTCGAGGTGGCGACCGAGGAACTCGACCACGCCGAGGAGATCGACGCGCGGGAGCTGCCGCCGACGCTCAAGAGTGAGGACAACTTCCTGGCCTACCGCGCGTACGACCCGGATTGGGGGGGCGCCGTCGTCGTCACGCGCCACGACTACGAACCCGTCGCCGAGGTCGTGATCTCGCACATGCACCTCGACACCGTGGTGCACGAGGGTCGGGCAACCACCGAGGCGTACCTCGTGGTGCGCAACAACGAGCGCCAGGTCCTCAAGCTCGCGTTGCCGGAAGCCGCCACGATTCGCGCGGTGACGGTCGCCGGCAAGAGCCGCGCGCCGTACAAGGGCGAAGAAGGCGTGATCGGCATTCCCCTCCTCTCCGGACTCGCCAAAGACGCTTCGTTCGTGGTTGCCGTCGCCTACGACCACGACGTGGCGCTGGACGACGGCCTGGTGTTCCAGTCGATGACGGCGCAGTCCCCGCGGCCGATCGACGTGGAATCCGATCTGTTGACGTGGCGGCTGTTCATGCCGGATGGCCGGACGTACACGAGCTTCGGCGGGACCCTGGAACCGTCCCGGCCCTACGCCTCCTGGTTCGCCGGCTTGATCAACCGGCTCTTCCACACGGTCCACCGTGACTTCCCCGGTCACGCCGTGGATTTGAACGCCCTCACCCGGGGCTTCG
This sequence comes from uncultured Planctomycetota bacterium, assembly GCA_963802335.1. Lineage (GTDB taxonomy): Bacteria > Planctomycetota > PLA2 > PLA2 > JAEUHO01 > CAWDIE01. Next base: position 118,124 of record CAWDIE010000002.1, read on the forward strand.
TCAGTCCCTTCGCCTCTCGGCGCGAGGGCACGGTCTTCCTGTTCCGCAACCGCATGGGAGTGGGCTCCGTCACGATCGGGAGTGCGGATACGGGGGCCTTCGCCTTCGTGAAGCTGATCGTGTTCGGCCTCGTGTTCCTTGGGGGGCTGTTTCTGGCCCGGTTCGCCGAGCGCATCGGTTTGGGAGCCGGGACCTTCCTCATGGCCGTCGTCCTCGTGATCCTGACGCTGTTGGTGCGCGCGGGTCCCGGCGCGGCGGCGATGCTCAATGCGGCGCTCTACGCGGCCCTGCTCGCGGGCTTGCTGCTCTGGCTACGTCGGGCGGTCCACGCACGACGCGTGCGACGCGCGGCGGCGGCCGCCGCTGCCGAGGACGAGCCGACACCGATTCCCCCGGCTGACGACGGAGCGCCCGAAGGAGGTGTGGCGTGATGCGTGCACTTCTGCTCCCCGCCGTGCTTCTGGCAGTGGCCCTCGCCCCCGCCATGGCGGATGACGCGCCCCGCGCCGAGCCGGAGATCGTCGTCCACTTGCCCGTGGACGAGATGGACGTGCTGCTCGAGGCCGATCGGCGCGGCGTCGTGCTGCGCTACGAGGAGTATCGAGACCTCCTGGCGCGGGCGCGCGCTCAGGCCGCCGGTCGTGCGGGGCTGCCGCCCGCGGACGGCGCACTGGCTCGCGCCCACGGGACGATCGAGGTGGGCACGGACGACCGCGTGCGCCTGGACCTGCGCTACCGCGTCGTCGTCCTCGCCCCGGGGACCTCGCTCGTGCCCTTCGTCTTCGAGGGGGTCGCCCTCGAGGTCGTCGAGGTGTCGGGGGCGGGTCGCTACGAGGAGCGCGACGGAAAGGGACGCCTGCGCTTCGATGGACCCGGCAGCTACGACGTCGCCGTCCGGGGCTGGCTACCGCCCCAGCACGAGCATGAGCAACGCCACCTCCGTGTCCACCTGCCGCCCGCCTCCGCGATGGCCATCGACGTGTCCTTCCCGCCCGCGGTGAGCGGGCACGCCCAGGGGGAGGGGCAGGCCCTTGTCGTCGCCACCGAAGCCGCGTCCGGGGACACGCTGCGCCTGAGGCCGAGCGCGGCCGGCCGCCTGGACCTCGCGTGGGGACCGGCGGCGCGAAGCCAGGACGGGCCGCCGCTTCTCGATGTCCAGACACGGTCGTTCCATGGCATCGAGCCCGGCTTGATCCACACCCACACCGTCGTCGGCCTGGACGTCTTGCGCGCGCCAACCGACACGTTCGTGCTTACCGTGCCCGCCGTCATGGCGTTGCGCGGCGTCTCCGGGCCCGGCGTCGTCGGCTCCTCACGAAGCGAGGATCGCACGCGCCTCGTCGTGCAACTCGAGTCCGATGTCCGGGGACGGATCGAGCTCGTGGTTACGGCCGAGACCCCCTTCGAAGCCTCCGACGGGGTCGAGCTGCCTCGCATCGGCGTCGAGGGAGCCCTGCGTGAGCGGGCTGACGTCGCCTTCGACCTGAAGCCCGGCGTCGCGGCGGAGGACGTCCGCGTGGAGGGTGGCCGTCGCCTGGCGAGCCTTAGGACCCGCGACGGTCGGAGCCTTCTCCACTACGACCTCGCGCGTGCCGACAGCCGCATCCTCGTGGACCTCCTACCCGGCGACACCGTGGTCGAAGCCGCGTCTACCTACTACTTGAATCTCACCGAGCCGGCCAAGACCCTCGTGGCCGCCATCACCTACCAGGTGGTGAAGGGCAAGGCATTTCGGCTCCTGCCCCGATTTCCTGCCGCCTACAAGCTCCTCGACCTTCGTGTCGATGGGCAAGCGGAAGGGTTCCAACGCGATCGCCGCGCCGACGGGACGGTCGAGATCCGACTCGCTCATGGCGCCGCCGCCGGTACGCGGCTCACGATGCTCGCCACGCTGGAAGCCGCCGGCGTCGACTGGGTGCCCGAGGCAGGCTCCGTCGACGTCGAGTTCGACGTGCCGCGGGCAGGGGTCGAGCGCGAGGAGGGGTACGTCGGCGTGGGAGCCGACGCGTCGTTCCAGGTGCTCGATACAGACATCCGTGGGCTCGTCTCCGTGGGGGCGGCCGAGTTGACGTCCCGCGGCGTGACCCCGGCCGGGCTGGTGTACGGCTATCGTCTGGACGGGGAGGACCCCGGCGCCACGCTCGTCGTGGCGCGTCGGACGCCGCGTATCCGCGCCGAGGTCGTCGCGCGCGTCGAACCCCGACCGCGGAGGCTGGACGTCACGTCGATCGTCCTGCATCGCATCGAGCGGGCCGGCGTCCGCCGCCTCCTCGTCGATGTTCCGGCCTGGGCCGGGGAGGACGTGCGCATGCTGGCGCCCGACATCGTCGCGTCGAACCGTCTGGACGACGCCGAGGGTGTACCCGACGGGTTCGTCCGTTGGGAGGTCGCGCTCGCCCAGCGGGTCCTGGGAGACCACCGCTTCCTGGTCCGTTACGGCGAGGATCAGGTCGGCGACGACTGGCGGATTCCGGACGGACGCCCGCTGGCCGCTCGCGTTCCCTTGGACCAGGTAAATCGCGCCGTCGTCGTGACGCGGGCGCCTGGCCTGGAGGTCGACGTGTCGGCCGACGCCGTGCGTGCGGACCTCGCCGAGTTGCCCGCCCACACGGTCGGCGATGCCTTGCTCGTACGCGATGTGGTGCGCCTGGGGAACGGACGCGAGGGCCCCGGCATCGCCGTGCGCAAGCACGAGGGCGCGCCGGTGCTGGATGCCATCGCGACCCGCGTCGAAGTCAGGACGGGCGTCGCCAGCGAAGGCGTCCTGCGTACGCGCGCTCGGGTCCATCTTCGGAACTTGGGACTCCAGTTCCTGAAGGTGGCGCTTCCACGAGGCAGCGAGCTCGTGGGCGCCGTCGTGGACGGCAAGAGCGTGAAGCCGCTCGTGGATGGCGAGGGTGTGCTGCGCGTGCCCGTGCCCCGCTCGCGCAGTCAGGGGCAGGTCGCGGTCGCGGACCTGACATACGACACGCCGCTCGGTAAGCGAGCCACAGGGCGGGTCCGCGTTCGGGCGCCCGTGTTTCCGGGACTCGAGGTCCTCGAGACCCGGCAGGACGTCGCGTTCGATCCGGGGCTCGAAATCGCGCGGGTCGACGGCGATTTCGGCGCAGCGCGCGTGCCGCGCGGGGCGCGCTTCCGCCCCTGGATCGCCGGCCTCGTCGGCGTCCTGGCCAACTCGATGCCGTCCGGCCTCGCCGCCAAGGGTGCCGACGCAGGCGCCACCGTGTCCGACGCCATGCCCCAGGCCGAGACGAAGGCGCCCGCCTATGGCCTCTACGCCGAGGAGCGTTCGAAGGTGCTCGAGGCCGAGAACGTGGCCGCGCGGCAGCGCCTGGCGGCGCCGGCGCGTCGCGCGATTGAGACAGAGGCCGGCTCCCCGTCCCTCATCACGTCGCAGTTCGAGGCCCGCGACGAGGAGGTGCTGCGGCTGCAGCAGCAGGTCGCCCGGGTGGCCGAGCTGAGGGAGTCCCTTCGCCGCGAGGCGCTCCCAGGGGACGAGTCCGACGGCGAGTCGATGCCGACCGCCGACCTGGAGCCGTCCAACTTCGCACCGCCGGGCGTCGCCGCGCCGCCCGTCGCCGCGGGGCCCGTCGCCGACCCTGCGGCCCAGCCCGCGGGGCCGCCGGCCGCCGGCGGGGAGGGCCCGGGCGATCCCACGCGCACCCTTCCGCCGAAGCTCCCGCCACGGCGCAAGGGCCTCCTCTCTCTCGACGTGCCCGTGCTGCTCTCGCCCAACCGCGTGCACGCCGAGCGGCTCGGCAGCGGTGGCGTGATGGACCTCAGCGTCGTGGCTACGTCCACGCTCCGTGCGCGCTACGCATTCTTCGGCCTCGCGTTCTTCACGGTGGCCCTCGTGTTCGCGACGCGTGGGCGCGCCCATGCCTGGATCGCGTTCGGCACCCTGGCGACGCTGTCGCTCCTCGTCTTCGCCATCTTCGGCGCCGAAGGTGCGCTGGTCGCCACGGCGCTCGCCGACGCCGGGACGGCGCTGGCCGGCGTGCTGCTCCTGCGGTGGATCGCGCGTCGCGCCATTCACGGGCCGCGCGCCGCGCGCGCGGCCGCGATCGCTCTCGTGTGCGCTGCCCTCTTCGCCTCGTCCGCCCGGGCCGACGAAGTTGCCGAGACCCCGGCTCCCGCGAGCCCCGCAGCCCCCGAGCGCGTCTACGTGCCCTACGACCCGGCGGATGCGACGGTGCCGCGGGGTGAGGACCGCGTGTTCCTACCCATGGACACGTACCTGGCCCTGCGTCGGCTCGCCCGCCCCGACGAGGATCCGGACGTCGTGGCCCTCGGCCGTGTCGTGGCTCTCGTCGGCGCGCGTCATGCCGTGCGCTTCGAGGGGCGCAACGCCCGCGTCACGTCCGAGCTGACCTTCGTGAAGCGTGGCGACGGGGTCGTGCTGGCCGCCCTGGCGTTTCGCGGTCTGGCCATCCAGCGCGCCATGCTGGACGGGGCCGCTGTCCCGCTCGTGATGAAAGAGGGCGTGCATCACGTACCGCTCGTGGACGCCGGGGATCACACGTTGGTGCTCGACTGGGTGGCCCCGGTCGAGGTGGCGCCGGATCGCAAGCGATTGGCGTTTTCCGTACCGCCGTTTGCGGCCTCCGAACTGTCCGTGGTCGCGGCTGCCTTCGACGGGCGCGTCGATGCGGAAGGTGCGAGCGTTCTGTCTACGCGTCGGGAAGGCGCGCCGCCGACCACCTTCGCGCGGATCGCCTTGGGGAGTCTGAGCGACGTTCGGCTCACGCTCCAGGAACGGGAGCCGGGTGAGCCCGAGGTCCCGCTGCGCACGCGCGCCGAGTCCCGCGTCGTGCACAGCGTGCGTGACGGCGGCACGCAGAGCCACAGCACGATCCTATTGCATGTGCTCCAGGGTGAGGCACGCGACGTCGAGATCTCGGTGCCGGACGGTGTCGAGGTCCTCTCGGTGACGGGCAAGGCCGTCGCGCGGTGGGAGGGCGCGCCGGGCGGTGTCCGGATCCTCTTCGCTGCGCCGGTCGGTGGTCAGGCCCAGGTCGAGGTCCGCGCCTTGCGGGCCGCTTCGAAGCCGGCCCGTTCGGAGACCCTCCCGAGCTTCGCCGTGCGCGGTGCCACGGGAGAGCGAGGGACGGTCGTCGTGAACGCCTCCCCCTTCCTGCGCGTCGAGCCCCAGCGTACGGCGGGGCTCCTCCGCACGGCCACCCCTCGAGACGACGCAGCCAAGGGGGTGGACGAGCAGGGCCGTGTCGCCGGCGCATGGACCTTCGCCGCGCGACCGACCGACTTCGCGATCCGCACGGTCGAGCTCGAGCCGCGTCTCACGCTCGATACGCACGAAGCCGTGGTCTTCGGCGGCGATCGGGTGCAGACGCACCTCGCCGGGCAGGTCGGCATCGATCCCCGCCGCCCGGTGGGCGAACTCGTATTCACCCTCCCCGGCGGCGATCCGGTGCGCTCGGTGGAGAGCGCCGGCTTGCAGGCGTGGTGGACGGAGGGCGAGGGCGATGGGCGCACGCTGCATCTGAGGTACGCCGACCTGCAGCAGGGCAACGTCGCCGTCGGTGTCTTTCTGGACCGCCGGCTGGACGGACGCCGTGAAGCGATCGCCGTGCCGCGCTGGTCGCTCGAAGGCGCCCATCGTGACAAGGGACAGCTCGTGATCTCCTCGCTCCCCGACGTGGAAATCGCCCCTGGCGCACTGCCGGGGCTACGCGCCGTAGCGCTCACCCCCTCCTGCTTCGTCTCCCCCGTCGATCGGTCCGAGCCGCAGCACGCGTTCGCGTGGGCGTCGGCGATGACGGCATCGCTCCCGGTCGCGCTCGGGACGCCTCCCCTCGAGGTCGAGGCGGCCGTCGTCACGTCCGTGACGCCGTCGGACGACGTCCACCGTCTCGACCACCTCGTGCTGTTCGACGTGCGACGCGGCCTGACGGATGCTTTCGCCGTATTCGTGCCCGACGGTGGATTCGCCGCCGACGACCTCGTGAGGACACGAGACCTGCGCGAAGTGCGGCGGCAGCGCGTCTCTCGCCGCGGCCCCGACGGCGAAGCCATCGAGGGCACGCTCTACAGCGTCCGCCTCCAGGCCCCGCGTGGGGGCATCGTGGAACTGACCGTCTCCCAGACGACGGGGGCGGGGTCGGCCCTCCGCGTCCTTCGCCCGGAGGGTGTGCGCGCGGTTCAGTACTTCGGTCTGGTGCGCGCCTTTCTCGACGGGGAGGTCCGTGTCGCAGCCACGGCCGGAGATCCCGACGCGGCCGACTGGGAGGATCTCCCCTTCCTTCCCACCGGCATCGAACGCGGCGACGTCGTGTCCTTCCTGACGTCACGCACGCCGTACGTCTTGAACGTGACCGCTGAGCGCCACCGCCTCGAGCAGCAGGCCGAAGCGCTCGTTCGGGCGGCACAGGCCGACCTGGTCCTGGGGCGCGACGGTCAGGTCCGGGCGCGGGTGACCTACCGCCTCTTCAACCGGAGCCGCCAATTCCTGCGTTTTCTGCTCCCGCCGGAGGCCATCCTGTACGGCACGACCGCCGCGGATCGGCCGGTCAAGCCTCTGGAAGGCAGTGGGGGGGAACTGCTCGTGCCCATCCCCAAGGTGCCGCTCGGCGGAGCGGGTTTCTCCGTCAGCCTCCTCTATCGCGCGCCCGTCGGATCGCGCTTGCCGGCCAGCGACCTCGAACTCGTCTTGCCGAGCATCGTCGGCGTCGACGTCGACCGCACGGTGGTACGCGTCTTCGCTCCGAACGACTTCCACTACGACATCGAGACGGACATGCGCGAGTCCGATGCCACGGACCTGGCGGCGGAGCTTGCCGAGGCGGCCGTGAGCGAGGCGCGCCAGATCCTCGACGTCGCGCAGAACGGAACGCTCGAGCAGCGCCAACTGGCCACACTCAATGCCGGGGTCCTCGTGAAGGAGGCGCAAGACCTCAACAAACTCGCGAGCCAGAAGCGGAGCGGGCTGAATCGCGCTCTCACGCAGGCCCAGCGGCAGTACGACCAGACCGTGACAGGCTTGCAGGCAGCCCTGCAGTCGCGAGCGCGTGGAGACATCAACCAGGGCCTCGAGCTGCGGGGGAGCAACGCAGAGCCGGTCCTGACCATGAACACGGAGGGTACGCAGTCGGCTGCTTCGGGCGAGACCGGGCGCCAGGCGCGGGCCCAGTGGGTCTTCAATCCTGCAGAGGTCGGGCAAGGAGCCGAGAAGCAGGAGGTCAAGCAGCTCAAACAGCGACTGGGCAAGGCCTTGCGGGATCGCGCGGCTGAGGAGCAGAGCGGTCAGGCGGATGCGGCGCGCTCCGCGTCACGTCCGCAGTTCGGTGCCGGGGAACCCGTGCTGGGGCAGCTGTTCCAGGGGAAGGACGCGAGCCGGCTCAATGGGATCGTCGACGAAAAAGCCGTCTCGACGATGAACTTCGAGCGGCTGAACGATGCCCTGATCGGCGAACAGCGCAAGAACCGGCAGACCGGCGTGGCGATGCCGCGGCAGCTGTATGGCTACATGACCCAGTCGGGCGCTGCGGCCCAGGCAGGGGACGGGTACGGCCGTGCCGGTTACACGACGGGCGCCGCCCTCGATCCGTCTTCCGGCATCTACTTCGAAGACGGCGACGGCGACGGCGACTGGCGTGCGCGCACGGAGAACGTGTTCGATGCGGGCCTCGGGGGGTTGCTCTTCGCCGGCGATGGCCTGGTCGACCTGGATGACGTGACGAGCGGCCTCGAGGACGGCGCCTACGCCCAAGGATCGCCGGATGTCCGGCGCGGGCTGATGGGCGTTGACGTGGCCCTGCCGACGAACGGCAAGATCTTCCTCTTCCACAGCCCGCGCGAGGGGAGTCCGATCCGCCTGAAGGCCGAAGAGGTCGGCCACAGCTCGGCTGTGAAGTGGGGGGCCTTTCTCCTGGCCGTGACCGGCCTAGCCGGCCTCCTGATCGGCCTGAATCGCCGCCGCTGATGGAGCGCGCCCCCTCGGGGGGCGCCACCTCAAAGACCGAACCAGTTGAAGAGGACGCCGCACTGCGGTGCCGTGGGCTCCTCGCCGCTGCAGGTCGTGCTCACGCCGGCGCGAGTCATCGTCACTCTCACCCACGTTTCGCCACACGCCATCGTCTGGCTGCGTGCGCCGCGCGGCGGACCGCCTCGTGGGGAGAGCGTGCCGCCGCGCACGGTCACGATCACCGGGTGGCTGCCGGCGGGAAGGTGGAGGGTCGGGAGAACGACGTTCTGGATGCCGCAAGGGAACTGCACCGGGCCATCCACCGCGACGTGGGAGCCCACCCGGACCTGCAGATCGACCATGCCGCCCTGGGCGGCCAACTCGGGGGCGGTGAGCCAGACGTGGACCGGGGTCTCGCGATTCTCGACGCTCCAGGAGTGAGAACACGCCCCCAGCAAGAGGGGCAGCAGACCCAGGACGAGCAGGCCTCGGCGGGCGCGGCGGGGGAATCGGGAACGACGCACGGGCTTCAGGTCTCCAGGAAGAGGGATAGCGCCGACCGGTCGCCTTGGGCGCCAACGGGATGCCGGGTACACTCCGCACCCGATAGCGCGGCGGGCTCACGGTACGACTGGCTCTGGGCCGAGGCAAGTTGCCCGTCTTGCGGCCCCCTGGCGAGGGAGGACTTCGGTGGTGGACGACGTCGGGCCCGGCCCCTTCTATGGCCGGAGTGTGGTTTCGACCGAGGACTTCCGCAAAGCGGATCTGCTCCACGTGCTCGACACCGCGAAGCGATTCGACCCTCTGCCGGATCGGGCGCGTCACGCGTACGATCCCGAGCTGCGGGGCAAGATCCTCGGAGTCCTGTTCTTCGAGCCTTCCACGCGTACCCGTCTCTCGTTCGAGAGCGCCATGCACCGGCTCGGCGGTTCGGTGTTGGGGTTCGCCGATGCGAAGATCTCCTCCTCGAGCAAGGGTGAGAGTCTCGCCGACACGATCAAGGTGGTGGCGGGCTACTGCGACGCCGTCGTCCTGCGCCATCCCATGGAGGGCGCCGCGCGTCTGGCGAGCGAAGTCACGGACATTCCCGTCATCAACGGCGGGGACGGAAGCAACCAGCACCCGACCCAGACGCTGCTCGACCTCTACACGATCCGCAAGGCCACGGGACGACTCGACGGCCTCAAGGTCGGCTTCATGGGAGACCTTCGATACGGCCGAACGGTACACAGCCTGTCGAATGCCCTGCTGCACTTCGACACGCATCTCACCTTCATCGGACCGCCGAGCCTGCGCCTACCCGAAGACCTCAGAGACCACCTGTCGAGGGAGGGGAGGCTCGGCCCCGAGGTCACGACGCTCGACGAGGTCGAGGATCTCGACGTCCTCTACGTCACCCGTATCCAGCGGGAGCGCTTCCCCGACCCGCTCGACTACGAGCGCGTACGGCACGCGTACCGCCTGAACCGCGAGGGCATCGACCGGTTCGGGGACGACATCAAGATCCTGCATCCGCTGCCGCGCGTCAACGAAGTGGCCACGGATGTGGACTCGCATCCGGGCGCGATGTACTTCGAGCAGGCCTTGAACGGCGTGACCGTCCGCATGGCCCTGCTCCATCTGCTGATGGCCGATGGCGCTCCCAAGGAGATCAAGTCGTGAGTGGGCCCAAGGATTTCCGCCTGCACGAGGGCACGGTCATCGATCACCTTCCCGCGGGAACGGCGATGCGCGCGCTTCGTATCCTCCAGCTTCCGCACGATGGTCCCGTCACGATCGGGATGAACGTTCCGAGTCCACGCTACGGCCGCAAGGACATCGTGCGCGTGGAGGGGCTCGAACTGGGCAAGGCGCAACTCGACCGTCTCGCCCTGCTCGGGCAGCGGGTCACCGTGAGCATCGTGCAGGAGGGGGAAGTGTCGGGGAAAGTCATCCTCGAGGTGCCGCTCCGCGTACTCGGGACGATCCGCTGTCCCAACCCGACCTGCATCACGAACCAGGAGGAGGTGACCACGGTGTTCCGCCGACTGGGGAGCTTCCCCTATCGCTTCCAGTGCAACTACTGCGAGCGCATCACGACGGCCGACGACGAGGTCTGATCGCTGCGCCCGTTGAACTGCGGGCCGCGGCTAGCTGTCCAGCAAGCGCGAAATCGCGTGGTCCAGCGCCGGCTCCAGCGTGGCGACATCCGTCTCGCTGGCCCCGCGGCCGCGGCTGAAGAAGTGGTTCAGGCCCTCGAGGACCTCCAGGCGCGCGCGGGGCGAGAGGGCCGACGCCAGCTCGTCTTCGGGAGCCACGACGTCCCTCGCGCCCACGAGCACACGGGCGGGAATGGGAATCCGGCCCAGGGACTGGATCGCGTGGGCGTCCGTGGCCGCTTGGTCCAGCGGCCGGCCCAGGAGGAGGTTGCCGAAGTCGCGCGGGCTGCGCGGCACCTTCGTCGCCGGGGCCAGCAGGAGGAGGCCGCGAAGCGGGGGCGCGCGCTCGGTCTCGGGACTCACGGCGAGCGCGAGTAGGCGCGCGCCGTAGGAGAAACCGGCTCCGAAGAGCGGCGCATCCGGGGCGTGCTCGGTGAGGGCGAGCGCCGCCGCGCGGACGTCTTCGAGGTGGCCCTCGGCGTCGGTGACCTCTCCCTCGCTGCCTCGTACGCCTCGGAAGTCGAAGCGCAGGGCCAGGCATCCGGCGACCACGACGCGCTCCGCCGCCGCCGTGACCACGGGGTGGTCCATGTGGCCCCCGTGCCCCGGGTGAGGGTGCGCGACGACGAAGGCGCCGCGGGGCGTGGAGGCGGGTACGTGCAGCCGGGCCACCAGGCGGAAGGGGCCCGACCGGACGGCGATCGGCTCGGACTGCGTCACGCCTCCGCGCTCTCGTCCTCGGGGGGGGGGCCGTTCGCGGCGGCGGGGCCTGCCGGCGCGACGGGCGCGGGGGTCGGTGTCGCCTCCCCCGACGCGGGCTCCTCGGGCCTCGTTGCCTGCCTGGCTGCTCGGGCGAGCAGCTCGCGGGCGAGCGCGCGGTAGTCGGTTGCGCCGGGTGACTGCGGGGCGTACTGGAAGATGTGTTGGCCGTGGCCCGGCGCCTCGGCGAGGCGGACGTTCTGGCGGATGCGGGTCTCGAGGACCAGGTCGCCGAAGTGCTCGCGGACCTCCTCGATCACCTCCTTGGCCAGATTCGTGACGGGATTCACGAGCGTCGGAATGATGGCCGAGATGTGCAGGGCCGGGTGGATCGACTCCTGGACCATGCCGACGATGCGCGTGAGCTGTCCGAGGCCGCGGAGCGCGAAGTACTCCGTCTGCAGCGTGATCAGTACCTCCGGACATGCCGCCATGGCGTTCAGGGTCAGCAGGCCCAGGCTCGGCGGGCAGTCGACGAGCACCCAGTCCCACCAGCCGGCCGGGACGTCCGCGAACGCGCGGCGGAGCAGGGTCTCGCGCCCCTTGCGGTCGGCGATTTCCACCTCCACGGCGGCGAGGTCTTCGTCGCCGGGCAGGATCTCCAGTCCCTTCGTGCCCGTCGGCAGCGCCACCTTGGCGAGGGGGATCTCGTTCGTGAGCACGTCGTAGATCGTGCCGGCGTCCTCGGGTACCTCGACCCCCAGGTGGTCGGTGAGATTGCCCTGCGGGTCGAGGTCGACGAGCAGCACGTTCTTCCCCTCGGCGGCGAGTGCCGCGCCGAGGTTCACGGTGGTGGTCGTCTTGCCGACACCACCCTTCTGATTGAGGACTGCTACGAGGCGCACGGGCAGAGGCTACCCGAGCCCTCGGACGAGTTCCGTACGGAGGCAGCCTCGCGAACGAACTTTTCTGGTGACACGTCCGGCGCGGGAGAGGCAGCCCGGCCTGGCCATGCGGCCGGCCATGCGGCGGACCACGCGGCCGTACTCGTCCCTGGCCTCCGACCGCTCGGCCCCCAGATCGGCTAGCGGACCGGGCCACCCATCAGGCGCTCGAGCAGCATGGTCGCGAACGACCCGGGCGGGAGGACGAAGCGGACCAGGACGCTGCCCTCCGCCTCCTCCTCGAGGGACGCCTCCCGCACGGGGACGACGAGCGGGCGGCGATTGCCGCGGGTGCGTACGTGATCGGCTCGGAAGCTCTCGGGTTCGGCCCCTTCCCGGGCCAGCACCTCCCGTTCGATCCGTCCTGGCTCGCCGTCCGCCCACGTCAGGTCGTAGCCGACCAGCGGCGCCGTGGGAACGGCGCGGATGTCCGCGGGGGGGAGGGGCCCCTCCATCGGCACGGGAAAGAACGCCCCCGATCCCTCGAGGCAGGCGATGTCGCCGGGGAGCAGCCGATGGTGGGTCCCGGCTTCCTCGCGGCGCTCGAGGATCCGATTGAAGAGGTAGGACTGCCACGCGGCGATCCAGATCCGACGGGGACGCTTGCCCAGCGCCATGAAGACCTCGCGCGGACTCCCCGTGCGGAGGAGCGTGGACAGCGCCTTCTTCTCCGCCCGGTGCTTCATGGGGAAGAGGGACTGGGCCTTCTCGAAGTCCCCTGCGTCGAAGGCCGCCCGGGCCTCGCGGATGCGAGGATTGCCCTCGAGGGGAGACGGGCGACCGAGGAGGTGGGCGAGGAAGAGAGGCCAGTCCTCGTCGACGACCGCTTGTCCAATGCGATGACCGTCCAGCCGGATGCCGAAGCGCTGGGCGCCATAGCCGTTGGGCATGCCCGCCCGGGTCATGGCTTCGAGCTCGCGTCGGGCGTTGGGAATCCCGCTCGGGTCCACGTTGCGAATGCGGATGGTGAATCGATTGCCGCGGTGGTGGCCCAGCTTGATGGAGCTCGGGTGCCGGTTGGCCGAGAGGATCCGAACGTTCGGGTGGCGGATGCCGAGGAGGCGCTCCGGCGCGATGCGCCGGGCGGACATGTACTGCCGTGTGACGGCGCGCGCGTCCTTGAGTCCAGCGTAGTTGACGGCGTGCTCGCTGACCTTGGCACCCTTGCTCACGCGAAGGACGGCGTCGAACGTGGAGAGGCCGCGCTTCTCCAACTGGAAGATGACGTGCTCGCCCCGTCCCGTCGGCCGCACGAGCGGGATCTCCTCCACGAAGAAGTCCTCGGGGACCTGTCGGATGACGCCGCCGAGGCCCGTCGGGGAACGAGAGGTGCTCACGTCGCCGATGGTAGCCGCTCCGGTTGCTTCGGTGGGCCCCCGCCCTGGGAGCATGGCCAATCCTCTACGGCCGCCCCGTCATCTCGATCGACTCGAGCAGCTCCCGGATCTCGTCGCCATAGAACTCTTCCGCGCCGCGCGCCAGGCTGATCACCAGCTCGCAGGACACGGTCGGTGTACCCCACGCGTAGCGCAGCACGATCTCGCGACCGACCCGGGGGCGCGCCCCCTTCATCACGCCGCGGTAGGCCTCGTTCGCCTTCTCCTCACCGAGACGGAGCATGCGCTTGTCCCGCACCTTCTCCACGATCTTCATCTTCTTGATCATGTCGGCGGCGTCGGCTTCGGCCGGGCGCTTCTTCGGATTCTCGAATACCTCGATGAGTGCCTTCTCATCCGCGAAGTCGGGCAGCGTCAGGTAGGGGCGCTTGGCCGGCCACTTGAAGGTGTACAGCGGACCTTCGGGATGGTTCGCCGTGAAGACCGGCCACCACTTCTGCGTGATCCAGTCCTTCAGATTCACGTCCGGCGCCTGCTGGCCGTTGATGACGCGTCCCTTCTTGAAGATGGTCAAGTAGATCTGATAGAAGCCCTTGTTCGAGTTGGCTTCGAACCACGCGACGGCGTCCTTGTAGGTCCCCTTCCACTCGCTCTCGGGCTTCGACCGGATGCCCACGGGCTTGACGAGCTTCCAGCCCATGGCCGGGTCGGCCATCTCCACCCGCTCGCCCTCGTCGCCAAGGACCTCGGGTTCCTCGTCCTCGGTGTCCGTCGGCGGCGGGCGCTCGCCTTCACCGGGCTCCTTCTCCGTCTTGTTGATGATGTCGAAGTTGATCTCGATCAGGTCGAGATCGGTCTTGAGTCCCTCGGCGTCGAACTCCGACGGCCACGCGTACATCCGCAGCTTGAACAACTTGCCCTGCACGGCGGTGAGGAGCATCACGGCGCGCGTATCGGCCTTCTTCCCCTTGAGGTTCGGGGACGTACCCTGCGCGACGAGGATGTGCAGCGGAAGGCCTTCGTCGTACGCCGTCTTGGTGACGTCCACCTCGGGCCACTTTCGCTTGTCGCCGAAACGGCTCATCAAGAAGGCTTGAACCTCCTCGTCCTCCGTCAACGCGTCGAGGTCCTTGCCCTCCGGCAGGTCGGAAATCGCGAGGTGGACCTGGGCACCTTCGCCCTTCGCGTTCTTCCCGTTGTCGAGCTTGGTGAGCTCTCGTGTGGCGCCGGCGACGATGGCCAGCTTGCCCCAGCTGTTGTTCGCCGCGGCGCGCACCCATTCGCTCGGTACCTCGAAGCTGTAGTTCAGCGCTCGGTCCTCGATCAACTCGGCATCCGAACACGGCGCGAGGAGGAGGAGCAGGGGCATGGCGAGGGCGATGGAGAGCGCCGCGAGGAAGGAGGCCGAGCGGGGGAGGCGTCGCATGGTGGAGGCTCCTAGAACTTGATGCTCTTGGCGATCGTCTTCTGCAGCTTCGAGAACTGCTTCTCGGCGCCCTTGCCGCCGAACTGGAAGCGCACCCAGTAGAGGTACTTCTTGTACTTGACCACGTATCCGCGCTCGAGGAAGGGGACGTCATCGATGAAGCCGACGAACTCGTAGCCCAGGCCCTTGCCGCGGCCCAGCCTGTCCTTGAACCAGGGAGTCCGCCCTCGCTTCACGGTCTCCGGGTTTTGCGCGATCTCCTTCCACTGCAGCTCGCGCTGCTTGACGATTTCCTCGTCCATGTCGCCTTCATTGCCGCGCAGGGGGAAGGAGTGAATGTCGAAGTAGAAGTACTTCTGCTTGTCCTCGGTCCGCATCTCCCAGGCGTAGCGCAGGTTCGGGTGCTTGCGCTCACTGGGTGCGAGGGACGCCATGCCTTCCGGCTTGACGACGGTGAAACCCACGGAGGTGTAGTCGCGCTCTTCGTCCACGGAGTCGCCTCGAGCGATGGAGAAGGGCGGGACGCCCTGGACGCCCGCGGGGCCCGTGATCCATTCCGCGGTGTCGAGGAACTCGATGCCGGCCATGAGTTCCTTTACGTCATTCTGGAACGTGCTGAAAGCTCGGCGCCCTCCGTCGGCCCGCACATGGCACTCGTACACCCTGCCCTTCAGGCCAAGCACGTACAGGACGAAGAACCGGACGTTCTCGGCCTTGCGGCCCGCCATGGCGAGGCGCCCGCCCGTGAAGTTGCCGATCTCGTGGTCGGTCGTCGCCTTGGTCCGTCCGAACTCGACGCTGTCGAACATCTGCTCCGCCAGGTTGTTGTGGAGACCGGAGTTCTGCACGAGGCCGTTGGCGTCGAATCCGGGGCGCTCCTTCCCCACGAAGAAACGCACGTCGATCGTGTTCTGCGTGGGCTCTCCGTCCTTCTTGGCTTCGCGGGGCTCCGTGCCCTTGAAGGCGACGAGGAGGATGTTCTTGCCTTCTTCCGGTTGGCGCTCTTCGTCGTCGATGATGCCCGTCAGCTGCAGCTTCGTCTGCTTGGGCAGCTTCCAGTTCATGTTGTGACTCGGGAAGAGAAGGGTCCCGTCGTCGATCTTCGGCCCCTTCTCCGGCCAGTTGTCCGGGGTGCCCGTGGTGCCCCCATCGTCGTCCCCGTCGCTGATCTTCGCTTCCTGCTCCATCGGGCCGGCGCCCTTCAGCAGCCGGTAGCCTCGCCGCGCCTCGTCCACCTGGGCGGCCATGGTCGCGTCTGCGCCGTTGTAGAGCTTGAAGATCACCTGGTGGAACTGTCCCCCGGCCTCGATGGTGTAGGCGCGCACCAGCTTCCCAGCGCCCGTCTCGTCCTCACCCTTGACGAGGACTTCCGTGCCCTTGATGCCGGACAGTGAGCCCTCTCGCGTCTTGGAGCCCTGCAGGGTCGTCATCTGCTGGCTGTGCCAGTTGCGGACCTCGTCGCTCATCTCCTGGATCGAGAGACCCTCGGTCGCCTTGACCCGCACGTCGGCCACGACGTAGGCGTCGTCCTTGCGGCCCGTGGCCCGGATGATGTAGCCGAGCGCCTGGTCGGCGTCGGAGAACTCCGACAGGTCCCAGCCGTCCGGGACGGTCCACTTGAAGTTGTGGGCGTCGAAGACCTTGGTGGTCGGCTCCGCGGAGGCCAGGCCTCCGAGCAGCAGGACCAGGGCGGCCATCGCGGCGAACGGGAGGAGGCGGCGGGCGGCGTTGCGCATGGGGGGCACTCCAAGAAGAGTGCTGATTCTAACGCAACGCCCGTGCCGTCCGGAGGGCTCCCGGAGTGCGCGCGCCACTGGCTGCGAATGAGTTGCAACCGGGACGGGCGGCCTTAGCCCTCGTCGCCCTCCGGCGTGTCGTTCGGTGTCTCGGGCGTCTCAGGTACCTCAGTCGCCTCGGGATCCGCGTCGGCGGCCGGTGCCTCGGCGCCTTCGACCTCGTCGGCATCGTCTTCGGGACGGACCCAGGCCATGGAGATGAGTCGATCGTCGCCGGGTACGTTGATCGCCTTCACGCCGCCGGTGCTGCGGCCCATGGTCCTGAACTGCTCCTCCTCGACCTGCATGCGGATCGACTGCCCGCCCTCGGTGATGAGGATGATCTCGTCCCCGTCCCGGACCGCTCGGGCCGCCACGATGGGGCCGTTGCGTTCCAGACCGGCGCTGGTGACGTTGCGCACGCCCTGGCCCCCTCGCTTGTGGGGGGGGTACTCGGCAAAGCTCGTCCGCTTGGCGTACCCGCGTGCAAACACCGTGAGGAGCGCGTCCTCGGGGTCGCTGATGGCCATGCCGACGACCTCGTCGTCCTGCTTCAGCCGAATCCCGATCACGCCGCTGGCCGTGCGGCCCATCAGGCGAGCCTGGTCTACCCGGAAGTGGATGGCCTGTCCCCGGGCGGTGAGCAGCACCACGGCCTGATCGTCGTGGACGAGCGAGGTGCCGATGAGCCGATCGCCGTCCCGGAGCTGGATCGCGATGATGCCGCCCTTGCGGATGTTCTGGTACTCCGACAGGCGCGTGCGCTTCACGCGGCCGAGCTGCGTGACGAAGAAGAGGGATCGGTCATCGCCCATGTCCCTAAGCTTCAGGACGGCGTTGACGGTCTCTCCCTTCTCCAGCTTGAGGAAGTTGACCAGGGCCCGTCCCTGCGCGTAGCGGCCGAGATTCGGGAGGTGGTAGGTGAGCTCCTTGAGCACGCGTCCGCGGTCGGTGAAGAAGAGGAGCCAGTCGTGGGTGTTGGCCACGAGCAGATGCTCCGCGAAGTCGCCTTCCTTGGACTCGGTCCCGCGGATCCCCTTGCCGCCCCTCCGCTGCTTGCGGTACTCCTCGAGGTCGGTGCGCTTGATGTAGCCCTCGTGCGAGAGCGTGACGACGACGTTCTCCGGCACCACGAGGTCCAGCGTCGCGAACTCGCCCTGGGCTTCCTCGATCTCCGTGCGCCGAGGGCTGGGGAACCGCTGCTTGATCTGAACCATGTCGGCCTCGATCAGGGCGAGGACGTTCCGTTCGTCCGACAGGATGCGCATGTACTCCGTGATCTGCTCCTGGAGGTGCGCGTGCTCGGCTTCGAGCTCCTGGCGCTGCAGTCCCGTCAGTCGCTGCAGGCGCATCTGCAGGATGGCCTCGGCCTGGACCGGCGTGAAGTCGAAGGTCTCCATCAGGCCGGTCTTGGCGATCTTGGGGTCGGCGCTCGCCCGAATCAGGGCGACGATGGCGTCGATCAGGTCCAGCGCCTTGAGCAGGCCCACGACGATGTGGTCGCGGTCCTGGGCCTTACGCAGCAGGTATTCCGTTCGCCGCGTGATGACCACGATGCGGTGGCGAACGTACTCCTCGATCAGGCGCTTGAGGTTGCAGAGAACCGGTCGTCCGTCGACCAGCGCGATCATGATGACGCTGAACGACTCACGCAACGGCGTGAAGCGGTAGAGCTGGTTGAGGATGATGTCCGGGTCTTCGCCCTTCTTGAGGCGGATGACGAGCCGGGTGTTCTCGTCCGACTCGTTTCGGATCTCGGCGATGCCCGTGATGCGGTCGCTCTTCACCGCGTCGGCGATCTTGCGCTCGAGGGTAGCGCGATTCACCTGGTACGGAATCTCGGTGATGATGATCTGCGCCGGCCCCTTGGCGGGCTCCTGCACCTCGCAGCGCGCGCGCATCTCGAGAATGGCCCGGCCCGTGGTGTAGGCGTCGAGGATCGCCTGTCGTCCGCAGATCCGACCGCCCGTCGGGAAGTCCGGGCCCGGCAGGTACTGCATCAGCTCGGGAATCGTGATCTCGGGATTGTCGAGGTACGCGATGATCGCGTCGGCCACCTCACCTGGGTTGTGGGGGGGCATGGACGAGGCCATGGCGACCGCGATGCCGGAGCCGCCGTTGACCAGCAGGTTCGGGAACATGCCGGGGAGCACGACGGGTTCCATCCGGGACTCGTCGTAGTTCGGCCGGTAGTCGACCGTGTCCTTGTCGAGATCCTGGAGCATCTCGACCGCGGCCGCGGTCATCTTGCACTCGGTGTATCGCATCGAGGCCGGCGGGTCGCCGTCGATCGAGCCGAAGTTGCCCTGCGGCGTGATGAGCGGCTGTCGCATGGCGAAGCTCTGGCCCATGCGCACCAGCGTGGGGTAGATCGCCTGGTCGCCGTGCGGGTGGTAGTTACCCATCGTCTCGCCGACGACCTTGGCGCACTTCAGCGTCTTGCGGCTCGGCGAGAGGCCGAGGTCGTCCATCGCGACGAGAATGCGGCGCTGACTCGGCTTGAGGCCATCGCGCACGTCGGGTAGGGCGCGATCCACGATGACGCTCATGGCGTACCGGAGGTACGACTGCTTGAGCTCCGTGGCGATGTCGAGGTCGTAGATGCGTTCGCCGTGCTCGGACGCCATGGACAATCTTCCCCGGCCCTACGGAAGGTGCCCGGGCCATCCCCGTGGGAACGAGGTCGTGGGGCACCGCAAAAGGGCGATTTTATGGGCGCGCTGCCCGATTCCCGACCGGATTCGGGAAGGTTGGCCGGTGCCGCCGATTCCGCCCTCCCCGGCGCCGAGGAGGCCCTCGTCGGCCCTATCCGCCGGGGACCGGGGCGGGCGGGGGCGGGCTCTCGGCGGGAGCCCGGGTGGGGGGAAGGGGCGCGGTGTCCGCCCCCCCCGGCGAGGAGATACCCAGCCGCTCCAGCTCGATGCGGGCGTCGGCCCTCAGTTCCTCCCAGACCGGGCCCTCCTTGCGGGCGGCGCCCAGCACCTCCCCCTCCAGGAGAGCCTGGGCATCCTCGATGCGGCCCTCGGCCCCGGCGATCGACGCGTCCAGCAGGGTCAGCCGAGCCCAGTGATAGGCCCCGTCGTCCCCCTCCACGTCCGCACGCAGCGCCCGGGCTCGCTGGAGGTGCTGGCGGGCGCCCTCCACGTCGGTCGCCCACGCTCGCATGCGGCCCAGATCCACGTGGGCCTGGAAGAGCACGGGGGCCTCGACCGCGTCGGGCAGGTCCATCGACTCCGTCGCCGCGATCACGCTCTCGAAACCGGCCTGACCGCGGACCACATCCCCCAAGCCGTGGAACGCGCTGTCCGCGGCGTTGAACAAGGCCTGGAGGCGGAGGCGCTCTGCGCGGGGCTCGTCGTCACCCTTCGTGGCGCGGCCGATCGACTCGAAGGCCGCGTACGCCGCTTCCCACCGGGCGGCCTCCTCCGGGCTCCCTTCCGCTCGAAGGTCCAGGGCCTCGCTGTAGCGGTCGATCCCCTCCTGCAGGAGGCAGCTGCTGGCGGCCGTAGGCGATGTCGCGCGGGAGGCGCAGGGTCGCCGCGACGACGGCCAGCACCACCATGGAGGCGATGGCCAGCAGCAACGTGCGCTTCTGCCGGGCGAACTCCCGTCGGACCCCCGCATCGGTGGCGTAGGACGCGAGGTAGCGCACCCGGTCTTCGATGCTGCCGTGGCGGTGGCTCGTGGTGCGGCCGCTCACCATCCCGACGCGCTGCAGGGCCCGCATCATGCGGGCCGTGCCTTCGGGAATCGGGGCGTCCGCGCCCTCGACGTCCAATCCGGCTGCCGCCGGAGCGAGGTCGGCCGCGTGCTGCGCTCCGTAGAGGTCGGCGTCCCGCTCGAAGAGGCGGGAGACGACACCGAAGAGCACGAACCAGATGAAGGCCAGGTGGCCCAGGATGATCACCTCGTCCGGCACACCCAGCCCCACGAGCGCGTCCGCGCTGATCTGGAAGAGGATGGCCGAGGCGATGAAGAGCACGAGGAAGAGCGGGAGGTGATGGCGCTTCGCGTGGCCGGCCTCGTGGCTGAAGACGGCCAGCACCTCCTCCTCGGGCAAGTGCCGCAGCAGCGCGTCGGTCATGAAGATGGTGCGGGTCCGCGGGGTGAATCCCACCACCATGGCGTTCAGGATGCGGCCTTTCGTCTTCCAGAGCAGCAGGCGGCCGTAGCGGAGGTTCAGCATCCGGGCCTGGCGCTCCAGCACGTCCCGGGTGCGGCCGGCGGGGAGGTCCTCCGTCGTGAACAAGCGGGCGAGGAGCATCGGGAGAGCCAGCGAGAGCACCGACAGGATGGCCAGCATGAACGCCACGGAGGCGAGCGGCACCGCCTCCAGCCACCGGGAGAACGTCTGCAGGCCGGGGACACCCAGATCACCCAGGATCCAGAGGCCCTCGATCAGCCCGAGCATGACGAAGAGGGGGACCAAGGCGATCCCGTTGCGCCGCAGGCCCTGCACGATGGCGGCCCGGCCCGATCCGGCCGTGGCGATGCCCCCGCGGGCGCTAACGAGCGCCTCCTCGAGCACCGCCTGCGAGGCCCAGCTCGCACCGAAGAGGACGATGGCGGGGAGGAAGTAGATCACGTAGCGCCCGAGCCAGAGCACGTGCGGAACATGCCCGTCCACGAGGTGTCCCCAGCGGAAGACGTGGAGACAGGCCAGCCATCCCAGAAGCGGCAAGACGGTCATCCAGCGGGCCGAGGCCTGCACCGTCCGCGCCTGGGACGCTTGCACGGCCCGGGCGGCGCGCCGTCCGTTCATCCAGATCACGGCCACCGTGACGACGACGCAGGCGGCCGTACCCAGCGCGTCGCGGAGCGGGGACACCGGACCGGGCACCAGGGAGAGGAGGCCCAGGACGATGGCAACGAGGACGGTGAGATCGGGCAGCACGGGGTCAGCGCTCGACCGGGTCCTCGCCGAGGATCAGGCGTCCGTTCGCGTGGACGGCCTCCCGAATCCTCGCGATCACCTCGTCGCGCGAGAATCCCTCAGCGAGCTCGATGCGGACCTCCGACGTCTCCCAGTTCGCCCGCACGGTCTCGATGCCGGGGACCTCGTCGAGGGCCTGCTCGACCTCGATCTCACACCCGGGGCAGTGCATCTCCCAGACGCTGACGCGCAGGTCCGAGCCCTCGCCGCGCCAGGTCGTCGCCACCTCGGGGGGCGTCCGCGCTCCCTCCTCGTCCGTCGGGGCCGCCGCCGGGGCGGGGGCTTCGGCGCTGCACGCGGCGAGCAGGAGGAAGGCCACGAGGCCCAGGAACAGACGGGGAGCAAAGGCGGGGGGACACATGTCGAGAGTCTCTACCCGGGGCGGGGGTCGTTCCCCAACTTGGCGCACCCCGTAGGTGCTCTGGTATTTTTCGAGGCCACCGAGGGGCCACGGGGCGTCTCGGGGCCCTCGTGCGCATGGACCCGGCGTTCGCGCGCCACGTCACGCGGGGGGAGCCAGCCCCCGTCGAGGTCGGCGCCTTGCCACCGCGACACCGGCGTGCGATCGTCCGTCGGCGTGACACCAACGAAACGCTCGTGCGGAGGATCGCCGAGGACGGGGTTCGAGACGGGGCGCGTGGCGTCGTAAACGCCTGCGCGGCCGCCTTGGCCCTGCTCTTTGCGCTCAACTGGGCCTCGGCCCGGTGGCATTTGGGCGGGGGCTGGTCGTCGGACGAGGTCGCGAGGGCCTTCTCCGGCCCTCCTGCAAGGGCTCCAGAATCGGTCCGTCGAGGAGAGACACGGATGACACATGCGTCGGGTGGGACACCCGCGGGGACCAAGGTGACGGCCGTCCTCGACGTGAATGGCGAGCGACACGAGGTCACCTTCGCGGCCCACAAGACCCTGCTGGAGGTGCTGCGCGAGGAACTCGCGCTCACCGGTACCAAGCACGGTTGCGAGCTGGGCGAGTGCGGTACGTGCACCGTCCTGCTGGACGGCGAGCCCGTGCTCTCGTGCCTCGTCCTCGCCGTGGATTGCGAGGAGCGGCGCGTCGACACCGTGGAGGGTATGGCCGGGCCCGACGGGCTGCACCCGCTCCAGCAGGCCTTCGCCGAGTTGGGCGCGGCCCAGTGCGGCTACTGCACCCCCGGGTTCCTGCTGACGGCGCAGGCGATCCTCGACCGCGATCCCGATCCGGATCTCGAGACCCTTCGCCACGAGCTGTCCGGGAATCTCTGCCGCTGCACCGGGTATCTGAAGATCCACGAGGCGATTCAGCTCGCTGCCGCCCGGATGCGCGGTGAGACCCCGCTTTCCACGCCGAGCACCGGCGAAGGGAGCGCGTCGTGAGCACCACCCCGCGCCCCGAGGACTTCCGCCTCGTCGGGCATTCTCCGATGAAGGTCGACGGGCCGGCCAAGGTCACCGGCGCGACCCTGTTTGCCGACGACCGCAACCTCCCTCGGCAGCTCCACGCCAAGATCCTGCGCAGCGACGTCGCCTACGCGCGGATCGTCCGCATCGACACGTCCCGGGCCGAGGCCATGCCCGGTGTCGAGGCGGTGCTCACCGGCGAGTCGATGCCCATCCCCTTCGGCATCCTCCCCGTCTCGCAAGACGAGCACGCGCTCTGCCTGGACCGCGTCCGCTTCGTCGGCGACCCCGTCGTCGCGGTTGCCGCCGTCGATGAGGAGACGGCGTTCGCGGCCATTCAGGCGATCCACGTCGAGTACGAGAAGCTGGACCCGGTCTTCGATCCGGCCAAGGCCATCCGCAACGAGGTCGAGCCCCTGCACGACTACGGTGACGACGGCAACGTCCACAAGCGCGTCTCCATGGAGTTCGGGGACGTCGAGGCGGCCCTGGCGGGTGCCGACGAGGTGCTCGAGGACGTCTTCTTCTTCGAGGGCAACACCCATCTCCCGATGGAGCAGCACGCCAGCTTGGCGTGGCGCGAGCCCGACGGACGCCTGACGATCTGGTCGTCCACGCAGACGCCGCACTACCTGCACCGGGCGCTCTCGAAGGTACTCCAACTCCCGCCGTCGCGCGTTCGCGTGGTGGCGTGTCCGAACGGCGGAGGCTTCGGCGGCAAGAGCGACCCCTTCAACCACGAGGTCGTCGCCGCCAAGCTCGCGTTGATCACGAACCGACCGGTCAAGATCGCGCTGACGCGGGAGGAGGTCTTCTACTGCCACCGCGGGCGTCACCCCACCCTCATGAACATCCGCACGGGGTTCACGAAGGACGGTCGCATCACGGGCATGCACTTCAAGAGCCTGCTCGACGGCGGGGCCTACGGCAGCTACGGCGTCGCCAGCACCTACTACACGGGGGCGCTGCAGACCGTCACGTACGACGTGCCGACCTATCGCTTCGACGGGGTCCGTACCTTCACGAACAAGCCCCCGTGCGGTCCGAAGCGCGGCCACGGGACCCCCCAGCCCCGCTTCGCCGTCGAGGTCCAGCTGGACAAGGCGGCGGCCCGGTTGGGGCTGGATCCCGCCGACATGCGCATGTCGATCCTGCAGCCGCCGAACTCCATCACCGCCAACTGGCTCAAGATCGGCACCATGGGGCTCGGCGCGTGCATCCAGAAGGTGGTCGAGGGCAGCGGCTGGAAGCAGAAGCACGGGAAGCTCCCCCGTGGCCGCGGCGTCGGCCTCGCTTGCTCCTCCTACATCTGCGGCGCCGGCCTGCCCATCTACTGGAACGCGATGCCGCACAGCGGCGTGACCGTCCAGCTGGACCGGGGCGGCGGGGTCGCCGTGTTCTGCGGGGCGACGGACATCGGCCAGGGCAGCGACACCGTGCTGGCGACCTGCGTGGCCGAGGTGCTGGGGATCGACCTGCTCGACGTGCGCCTCCAGGTCAGCGATACGGCGTTCACGCCCGTCGACCTCGGGTCGTACAGCAGCCGCGTGACGCTCATGGCGGGCAACGCCGCCATCCAGGCCGCGGAGCGGGCGCGTGACGCGGTGGCCCGTGAGGTGGGACGCAAACTCGAGGTACCGCCCGCGCGCCTCGTCTTCGCCGACGGCCGCATCTTCGATGCCGAGGATCCCGAGCGGGGCATGACGTTCGCTCAGGGGGTCGTCACCGCCGAGTCCGCGGTCGGCACGATCGCCGTCGCCGGCTCCTACACGCCGCCGGCCACGCCCGGCAAGTACCGCGGCGCGGGCGTCGGGCCCACCCCGGCGTACTCCTACTCCGCCGCCGTCGTCGAGGTCGACGTGGACGAGGAGACCGGTGAGATCGTCGTCGATCACATTTGGGTCGCCCACGACATCGGCCGCTGCATCAATCGTGCGCTGGTGATCGGTCAGGTCGAAGGCGGGGTGTACATGGGGCTCGGCGAGGCCTTGATGGAGGAGATGGCGTATCGACCGAATCGCTTCGGCGTACACAAGATCCCGTCTCTACTCGAGTACAAGAGCCCGACCACGCTCGAGATGCCCCCGGTGACCACCTACCTCGTCGAGCATCCCGATCCCAACGGGCCCTTCGGCGCGAAGGAAGTGGGGCAGGGGCCGCTTCTGCCGATCATGCCGGCCGTCGCGAACGCCGTGTACGACGCGCTGGGCGTTCGCGTAGACGAGGTGCCCGTCACACCGGAGAAGGTGATGCGAGCGCTTGCCGCCCGCGACGGGCGCTGCGGTCCGCGCACGTATCCCGATCTGCGCATCACCAACACGATGCGCGTGAAGACGCACGCCGAAGGCGGCGACGGCACGGCGCCGCGCCCGTCGCCGAAGGAGGTCCCGTCCCGATGATGCGCCTGCCGCCCTTCAGGTACCACCGGCCCACCACGGCCGCCGAAGCCGCCGCCATCCTGGCGGGGGACGGCCCGTCCGCCATGCTCGTGGCCGGCGGCACGGACCTCTATCCCAACATGAAGCGTCGCCACCAGACGCCCGACGTCGTGGTGTCGATCGGTCGCGTGGATGCGCTGCGAGGCATCGAGACCGACGGCGACGGCTTTCGGCTCGGCGCGGGCACGACGCTGCGGGCCATCGAGCGCCACGAGGGCCTCGGCCATGCGCTGCCGGCGCTCGCGACCGCCGTGGCGTCCATCTCGACGCCCTTGCTTCGGACCATGGGGACCATCGGGGGCAACGTCTGCCTCGACACGCGCTGCAACTACTACGACCAGAACTGGGAGTGGCGCCGCGCCATCGACTTCTGCCTCAAGTGCGAAGGCGACACCTGCTGGACGGCACCGGGCAGCGATCGCTGCTGGGCCGTGAACTCGAGCGACTCGGTGCCCGTCCTGATGGCGCTGGAGGCCACCGCCCAGCTCGTCGGGCATCAGAGCGAACGCGAGATTCCCCTCGCCGGCCTCTTCCAGGACGATGGCATCGAGTACCTCACGAAGCGACGCGACGAGGTGTTGACCGGGATCCGCATCCCGTCCCAGGGAGCCACGCGCAGCGTCTACCGCAAGGTGCGACGCCGTGGCGCCTTCGACTTCCCCGTGGCCGCCGTCGCCGTGCGCCTCGGCATGGAGGGCGATCGCGTGGCCAGCGCCCGCATCGTGCTCAACGCGGTGGGCTCCACCCCGGTCCGGAGCGAAGAGGCCGAGGGACTTCTCCTCGGTCAGACGCTGACGGACGATCGGATCGAGGAAGCCGCCGCGGCCGCGTTCAAGCCCGCCAAGCCTCTCGACAACACGGATCACCAGGCGGCCTGGCGCAAGAAGAGGGTGCGCACGGAGGTCGCGAGGGCGCTCAGGGACCTGCGGAGCCAGTTCGACTCCGCGTGACGGTCGCCGACCGCCTCGTTTCGCCTGTCGCTGGCTTGCCGCCTCTTGGCGGGGTCGCCACCTCCGGTCCCTGCCGCTGGACCCACAATGCACGCGCCGTGAGCCCTCCCGATTCCCCCCCGCCGATCCGCCGGACCCGACCGTCTTCGTGACGGGGGCGAGCGGGTACATCGGTGGCCGTCTCGTCCCCCGCTTGCTCCAGGCGGGCTACCGCGTGCGCTGCCTCGCGCGGCGGCCTCGGAAGCTCGACGCGCGTCCTTGGGCGGGCCGCGCCGGCGTGGAGATCGTCGCCGGGGATGTCCAGGATGCCGAGGGGCTGGTCGCGGTGATGCGGGGATGTACCTCCGCGTACTACCTCGTGCACTCGATGATGACCGCCGGTGACGAGTTTGCTCATCGCGATGCGGAACTCGCCCGGACCTTCGCCGCTGCGGCGGCCCGCGCCGGCGTGGAACGCATCATCTATCTCGGGGGCCTCGGAGAGACGGGCGACGGCCTCAGCGAGCATCTCGCGTCTCGCCGGGAGGTCGAGGCGGCCCTGGCCTCCGCCGGCGTACCCGTCACCGTGCTCCGCGCCGCCGTCATCCTCGGCTCGGGCTCGGCTTCCTTCGAGATCCTGCGCTACCTCGTCGAGCGTCTCCCCGTGATGGTGACGCCGCGATGGGTCAGCACCCTCTGCCAGCCGATCGCCGTGCGCAACGTCTTGCACTACCTCGTGGCCACGCTCGCGACGCCCGAGACCACGGGACGAACGCTCGACATCGGCGGGCCCGACGTCGTGGCGTACCGCGAGATGATGCAGATCACGGCTCAGGCGCTGGGACTCAGGCGTCGGTTGATCGTGCCCGTACCGGTCCTGACGCCTCGGCTTTCGCTCACTCTGGATCCACCTGGTGACGCCCATCCCCGCACGCATCGCGCGGCCACTCGCCGACGGACTCCGCAATCCGGTCGTGTGCCGCAACGACGATGCCGTCCGCTTGATGCCGCAGCAACTGCTCACGGTCGCCGAGAGCGTCGAAGCGGCCATCGGGGTCACCACGCGGCACGCCGTCGAGACCGCGTGGTCGGATGCCGGCGTCATCCCGGGGGATCCGGACTGGGCCGGAGGAACCACGTTCGAGGACCGGCGCGAGATCCTCACTACCGCCTCGCCCGCGGACGCCTTCCGGGGGATTCGTCGTGTGGGCGGCGGGCACGGCTACTACGCCGCGGACTGGTTGTGGCATCTTCGGGGCGCCCTCGACCGTCTCGTGGGGGGGCCCGGCTTGCGGCGCGGCCGCCGCGATCCCGACGAGGTCGGATACGGGGATGCCCTCGACTTCTGGCGCGTGACGGGCTTCGAGCTGGACCGACGCCTGGAGTTGCGGGCCGAGATGAAGCTGCCCGGCGAAGCCTCCCTGGCGTTCGATGTCGAGCCCGAAGGCAGCGGGAGCCGCATCGTCCAGACCGCGCGCTTCAAGCCACGGGGCCTCCTCGGGCTCGCGTACTGGTATGCGGTGCTCCCGTTCCACGCGGTCGTCTTTCGCGGCATGCTCGAGGGTATCCGCAAGGAGGCCGAGTCGGCTCCCCAGGAAGCGGCGGATCGAAGCGCGGCGGATTCCGCCGGATAGCAGGTTCGACCACCGCAGCCCCAGCGTCCCGGCGCCCGGAGGGACCCAGGCGGCATGCGCCCGGCTGGTCGACGGGAACGGTCAGTTCCCCGCCACCTCCGCCTCGATCGCCGGGATCGTCTCGGCTGCCCGCTCGGCGGCCACCGTCCCGGGGAACTCGCGGACGAGGGCCTTCAGATGCTTCAGGTACGTCGCCGGCTCGCCTTGCGCGTAGGCCAGGTCGCCGAGCAGCACGTGCGCGTCGACCGCCTGCGGACTCTTCGGGCCCGCCTCGAGGACCGTCTGCGCATAGCGGGTCGCGGACTTCAGGTCGGCCTTCCTCAGCGCCCGGCGTGCGAGCAGGATGCACGTCGTCAGGCCCGGCCGGCTTCCCGGCGCGTGCTCGACGATCCACGTCAGGTGCCCCTTCGCGTCCTTCGGCCGGCGCTGCGCCGTCATCAACTCCGCCAGTCGGAAGCGCACGTGCGCTTCGGCGTTCGTATCGCCCTCGGCAGCCATCGTCTCCCGCAGGGCCTCGAGGGCTTCCAGGTGCTTGGCAGCGACTTCCGCCGCATCGTCGGCGCTCGCCTCGGACGGCAGGCGAACCGTTGCACGGCGAATCCGCCAGGCCGGCGCGTCCGGGTCGGCCGGGAACGTGGCGAGCAGTCGATCGAGGGTCTCCTCTTCTCCTTTCGAGTCCGCCATCTCGAGCCTCAGGCCCGCCAGGCGCACCAGCGCGTCGCGGCCGGCGCCCGCCTGAACCGCCTGCTCGAGGAGCGCGGCGGCGCGCTCCGGCTGGGCACGTTCCAGGACGGACTCGGCGAGGGATTGAAGGCTGGTGGCGTCGCCGGCCGCCAGCGCCGCCTTCCGCTCTGCCACGAACGCCTTCTCCGACTCGGCGGCCTCCGTCAGGCGCTCGAGGATGCTCGCGACGTCGCTGATCCGTCCGCCCAGCAAGTCGTCGTCCACGACCGAGCCGTCGCGCGTCATGGCCATGAGGGTGGGGAAGCGTTGGATGTCGTGGCGGGCCAGGAAGGCCTCGCCCTCGGGGGTGAGGTCGTTGCCGGCCAGAATCTGCACCGCGACGTGCGCGTCGCTCAGCTTCGCGCTTTCGGGGCGGGAGAACACACGGCTCTCCAAGAGCTGGCAGCCGCCTCAGGTCGGGTCGTGAAGGCCTACGTAGACGAAGAGGACCTCACCTTCTTTCGCCCGCGCCGCTCCCTGGGCGAACCCATCCACGAACGCGATGCGCCTTGGCGTGTCCGTCGGTGCGGACACTGCGGTGTCCGCCGCGTCCGTCGTCTCGGTGCCGCCCGGATCCTCCGTCGCGGTTTCGGTCGGCGGAGGGGCCGGCGTATCGTCCGACGGCGCATCCGAGGGCGCATCCGAGGGTGCGCTAGCGCCTTCCCGATGCGGGGCGCCGTCGTCGCCGCCGCAGCCCGGTAGGAGGAGGGCGAGCGCGACCAGGAAGATGCCTGCGAAGCGGATGGACGACGTGCTCACGGCGATCACTCCAGGTGGGAGCGGGCGGGCCGCTTCCCGGCGCTCCACCCTACCGCTTGACCGGGCAGCCATGCAAAGGGGCCCCGCGGTGCGTCCGCCCGCAGTCCGCCCGCCCGCAGCGCGCCCGCCCGCAGCCCGCCCGGCCGTGCACCCGACCGCGGGGCTCAGCTCTCGAGCTCGATCCGAAGGGCCGCGCCGGTCCGAGGGTGGGGGAGTTCGAGGCGCACGATGTGGGGGGGCGCTGCGGGGTCCGCCGTGCCTCCGAGCCGCCCCCGTCCACCCAGGACCAGGGGCTCTGCCCGGCCCGCCACGCCGACGCGAATCTCACCGCGCCGTCGCGCCGCATGGAGCGACGCGGCCGCCGAGGCCGTGAGGGCGCAGGCCACGATGCCCGTGCACGCGGCGTCGGGGGGCGCTGTGTGAACGAGCGGTTCCGGCGGGGCGCTGGAAAGCCCCAGCTTCTCGATCGCCTGGCGCAAGGCCTTAGCCGGGTCGTCCTCCGCGCCCGAGAGGAGCTCGACGACCAGGAGGTGCCGGTCCACGTGAAGGAGGGGGAGCGGCGCCGAGGCGGGCGCATGTCCAGCGGCGCCGAGACCCCGGGGCGTAGCGTCCACGCACAGATCGATGCGCGTGGCCGCGCCGATCGGTGCGCGTGGGTCGCGCACGACCTCGTCGTCCACCCGAACACAGCCCGCCCCGATCCACGTGGCGACCTTCCGCCGGGACCAATGGCTTCCCTCCTGGGCGCCGGCCTGGCGGACCAGGTCGATGAGCGCACCTGCCTCCTCGGTTTGGAACTGGAGCTCGATCACCCGGGGAAGGTAAGTGTAAGGTCCGACAGCCCCAGGGGCCGACGTCCTGCCTGAACATATTGCCAAGATATTCACGTGGGCTACGGTTGGAGCGGAAGGAAGGGATGGGTTGGTGGAAGGCCTCGCCGGAGGCCCCGAGTGACTACACCCCACGCCCTTTGCCCCGCTCGCGAGCGAGGTTCGACGCTCATCCTGGCTCTCTTCATGGGCGTCGTCGTCTCCGGGGCCATCCTCGGGGGTGTCACGTCCATGCGGGCGCTCGACCGAGCGACCGGCGTGGAGTACGCCGCGGACGCCCAGGCTCGAAGCATGGCCGAAGCGGGTCTCGTGGACGCCTATGCCTGGTTCCGGCGCCAGGCGACGCAGCCCGTGGCCGTCTTCGCCCCGATGCTCGATTTGAGCGCCACCCCGCCCGTGAACGAAACGGACGACCCGGCCCAGGGCCTGATCCGCGAGCTCGAGCTGGCCCCGGGGCTCTGGGGACGCTACACCGTGTCGGCGGGCCCCCCGCCGGAGCCGTTCGACGACGACAACGGCAACGGGTACTGGGACAGCGAGGAGGGATACACCGACGTCGACGGTGACGGCCGGTGGACCCCCGGGCGGCTGACCCGAGACGTGACGACGGAGCGTGGGCTCGCGGGGACGGGCACGGTGTGGCGGATCGAGGCTCGGGGTGAGGTGTTCCGCCGCGTGGACTCGCAGGTCGCCCTGGGCGAGGGTAGGAATCACCGCCTGGGGATGGCGCGTCTGGCGACCGAGGTTCGGCGCTTGACCATCGTTCCCCCGGCTTCCGCCGCCATCTGCGCGCGGGAGGGAAACCGGGTCGTCATCGGGTCCCGGGGGCGCATCCGAGGCACGGCCGAGAGCGGCGCCGTGGGCGTGGCCAGCGGGGTCGGTGTCGTGGTCACCCGCAACGGGGGCGAGATCGTCGCCAGCATCAAGAGTTCGGTGGTCCCCGAGTACCGCGACAGTGTGCACGACGTGTTCGGCGTGGAATGGGCCGAGCTGAAGGCCATGTCGGACATCTCTACCTCCGACGGCTTCCAGCTCCCCAGCCCCTTGCCTCAGTACGGCATCGTCACCGTCGAAGGGGACGTGACCTTCTCGCCCGGCCGCCCCCTGCGGGGGACCGCCGCGTTGGTCGTTCGCGGGAATGTCGTCCTCGGGAGCGGATCGAATTCCTTCTTCAACGGGGTCCTGTATGTCGATGGGAATGTCGTGATTCGGGCTCCCGCCTACGTGCGGGGGACCGTCATCGCCACCGGCAAGGTCGTTGTCGAAGGATCGGGTGACTACGCCGAAGTGGAGCACGACGGCGAGATCGTGGGGCGACTCCTCCAGGCGGCCGGGCAGTACCGCTTCAGCAAGGCCCTCTACGGACCGGCTCGTATCCTGGATGACGGACGGCCGAGCAGCGTCCTCGCCCCCGCCGCCGTCCAAGCGCTGCGGGGGGACGTGGTGGTCGGTGACGATGACGACGGGGGTACCGTGGCGGACTGACGGAGGCCACGAGCGCACCATCGACAGCCATGCCAACGCCGTGTCCCGCCGAGCCCGGCCTCTCCGTAAAGGTCTCGTTCGCCTTCCGCCGAAAGCGCTTCGGCCCCGCCGCATGTCCCGCCGATAGGGACGCGGGCCCCTTCGCGCCGTCACCTGCGGCGTCGAGGGGGAAAGGCTGTGGCGGCCTCGGAGGTAGTTCGGACATGATCCTGTCGCTCTCGATGTCGGGGGAACGCTCCCCCGCGTCCCGTTGCTCCTCGGAACGTGGCAGCGCCCTGCTGTGGGCCGTGCTCGCCGTCATGCTCGTCGCGAGCATGCTCACCATCGGGTCCGACGCGGACATGGCAGCGGACCGCCGCTCCCGCGTGCTCATCGAAGCGCCCGCTCAGGCCCATGCCGTAGCCGAGGCGGGACTCGTCGAT
This sequence comes from uncultured Planctomycetota bacterium, assembly GCA_963802335.1. GTDB lineage: Bacteria > Planctomycetota > PLA2 > PLA2 > JAEUHO01 > CAWDIE01. Next base: position 149,894 of record CAWDIE010000002.1, read on the forward strand.
GCCTACGCCTGGTTCCGCCGCCAGAGCGTCCAGCCGGTCACGACGTTCGCACCCCGGCTGGATCTGGCCGTCGATCCGCCGATCAACGAAACCGACGATCCGACCATCGGTCTGGTGCGCGAGTATGAGGTCAGCTCCCAGCTCTGGGCCCGCTACGAGGTTCGTCACCCCACCCCCGTGGAGGCCTACACCGACGCCAACCAGAACGGTCTGTTCGACGAGGGCGAGCCCTTCACGGACACGAATGGCAACGGCAAGTGGGACGCCTCGCGCGGGACCCAGGACATCTCGCTGGAGCGCGGACAGAGCGGCGCCGGAGCCATCTGGCTGCTCGTCAGTCGAGGCATGGTGTTCCGTCGCCCCCGTCTCGACCTTCCCCTCGGCGAAGGGCCGAACGTTCGGCTCGCGTCCGCCCGCGTCGCCACCGAGATTCGGCGATTGGCGCTAACGCCGCCGTCGGAGGGCGTCTACTGTGTGCGCCGCGGCGACCAGGCCGTGTTCGGGCGACGCGCCCGTGTGCTCGGAGGGGACCGCGCCGGCGTCGCGTACGGAGAGAGCACCGGTCAGCCGGCTTTCCTCAGCGGTTCCGAGGTCTCCGGATCGCCGCGTGCGTCGGCGGTGCCCGAGTTCGACGGTTCCATCGACAGCGTGTTCGGTGTCGGGCTGAGCGAGCTGAAGTCCATGGCCGACTTGTCCAGCTCCGATCCCGCGGCCCTGCCGGCGCCGTTCGGTGAGTACACGCTCAACATCCTGGACTGCAACATGACGTTCGATAGCACACGGCCGCTGCGCGGTACGGGCATCGTCGTCGTGCTGGGCGACTGCGTGATCGCCGACAGCTCGAACTCCTTCTTCAACGGCTTGCTCTGGGTGGGGGGCAAGCTGACCGTGCGGGCGCCGTCCTACATCCGCGGCACCGTCATCGTGCAGGGCGCCCTCAGCGTGCAAGGCACCGGGGGGGACTACGCCGAAAGCAACTTCGACGACGCCATCCTCAAGGAGTTGCTGGCCTCGCTGGGCCAGTACCGCCGCACGAAGGCCATCTACACCCACGATCCGGACGCGCTGCCCGACGGGCAGAGCATGCAGAACTAGGGGGCGACCATGCGATCCACCACACGAGGCTTCAGCCTGATCGAGGTCCTGCTGGCCGCGGTGCTCATCCTCGTCGCGTCCATGGCCGGCGTCGCCTACGTCACCCGCAGCCACCAGCATGCCGACTGGTCGCGCGACAAGGTCTTCGCACGTCAGAAGGCCGTGTCGATCCTCGCGGAACTCCGCGCCTACGTCGAGGGCGGCGAGGGCGAGGTGGCCGCGGATCTCGACGGATTCGACGACGGTCTCGCCGTCGACGCATCGCTGACCATCGCCCCCGACCCGAACGACCCCGGGGCCTTCCTGCCGCCCGACCATCCCGTGTCAGCCAACCTCCAGGACAACGGTATCTGGCGCTGGCAGCGGCGCATCACCGTACGTCGATTCCCCGGCGTCGATACCCGCGACCTGCGGATCTGCACGGTGCGCGTGTTCCGCATGCGCCTCGGGGACATCATGCCGGGTGAGCAGATGGCCGAGGTCTCGTCCGTCATCCGCACGGTCGGCGACGCCTATCCCACGGCCCAGGTCTACGACGTGTACCTCCTGGCCCTCGAGAACGTGCCGGGCTGGTGGGTCTACATGGATGCCATCCAGCCGTTCATCGAGGCCACGCTGACCGACCTCGAGTCTCGCAACCCGGGACTGGAGTTCCGAACGCACTGGATCACGAAGGAGGGATTCGGCCGCGACGAGGAGTACGCCCCCTACACGAACGAGGCACGAGACAGTCGCGCCAACACGCCCTGGACGTACGTCTACCCCGGCAGCATGCCCGCCGGTGAATCCGCGCAGCGCTACTACGTGGCGGAGCGGATGCAGGCCCGCGTCAACGTGGACGGCGAGTTCGCCCCCAACTTCGTCAACGACTACGCCCTCCCCGAGGCCTTCACGGACGTCAACGGCAACGGGGAACGGGATACCGGCGAGCCGTTCGTCGATGCCAACGGCGACGCGCAGTGGAACATCAACACGCCCGTGCCCTACGCCCTGGCCGACATGCACAACCACTGCATGCGCTGGCCCGAGGCCGAGGCGCGCTTCCAGGCGCGGGTCGCCGCCGGTCTCGACGTCGACGAGACGCCGACCTGGCGCCTCCTGCTGGACCGCATGATCGCCGAGCCGGATCGCTACCACAATGCGATCCTCATCAACCTGCACGGCGAGCTACTGCCCATGCCGCCGGCGCGCAACTACAGCGACGCCACCCGCATCCCCGTTCGACGGCCCGGATGGCGAGCCGTCACGCACCCCGAGCGCCTGCGCCCGGCCCGTGTGCCCGGGGACGATGCGAACTCCGACACGCCGCGCTTTCGGGTGTACGCCTACAAGACGTCCTTCCCCTCCGGCGTGGGACTACCGCCACCCGAGGTGCTCACGACCCAGGGCGAGAACTACATCGACTCGGACGGCAGTGGTACGTGGGATCTGGGCGAGCCGCTCGACGACTGGAACGGCAACGGCATCCATGACGAGGAACTGCCCATCAGCATCGTCGTGCGCAACGGCGACTTCACCGCCGCGCCGAATGCGACGCTGGCGCCCTCGATCCGTGTGCAGCGCCTCCCCGGCGGCATCGATGCCGACGGTGATGGTGCGGCGGATGACTACCAGGCCTGGTCCGATGCCCCGATCTACCCCGAGGTCTTCAAGGACCTGAACCCCGATGGCGTGTTCTCGATCGTCGAGACCTACTTCGACGTGAACGGCAACGGCACCCGGGACGCGTTCGAGCCCCACCAGGAGCTCGACGGCAGTGGCACGCTCGCCGTTCCCACGCTCACGCAGGTCGCCGACGTGCTGCTGGACGTCGACGGGGATCAGGTCTACGACCCGGCGCGTCCCGCCGAGTCCTTCACCGACACGAACGGAGACGGCGAGTGGACCGCGCCGGAGCCCTACTGGGACGTCAACGGCAACGGCGCGTGGGATGGGCCGACCGACCCCGCTGGCGCCGTTCGTGCCCTGGGATTCCGCGAACTACGGGAACACGTCCGCGACGAACACCTACATCGCTGGCTATGGGGAACCGTTCCTCGACATCGACGGCAACGGCAAGCGCAACCCGGGCGAGACCTTCTTCGACGCGAACCAGAACGGCGTTCGCGACGGGGGATACGAGCGCGGCGAGATGTGGTTCGAGGTCGGCTTGGACGCGACCGGTGACCACACCGTCCTCGTCCTGCACGGGACGCCGCTCGAGACGCCGTATCTGGACAACGGAACGAGCGTCGCTCAGGGGCTGCCCGCCTCGGCGCGCCTCTACGACCTGGACTACGTCCCCTGCCCCACGCCGGACACGGCGAGCGACACCGACCGCTTCGCGCGGGACCTGCTCCACTCCAGCTCGTCGGACCCGAAGAACACGGCGCGGTGGATCATCGAGCTGCCGCTGGCCTCCGTGCGCACGGCGTTCGAGTCCTCGCCCGGGCTCGCCAACGGCGACGCCGGCGACCGGTTGATCTCCCTGGAGACGCGCTTCGGTACGGATCTGGCCACCGGTGTGCTCTGGCCCACGCGAAACGAGCCCGCGAACCAGTCCACGACCCACGCCTACTTCTACGGCGACCCGGAGGACGTTCCCTACTCCGAGCGCTACCAGTTCGTGGGCGACCCGCGACACTCGCCCTACGCCGACACGGACGCGCGCGGGTCGACGGAACCGCACGGCTACAACTGGTACTGGGACGACTTCTCCGACGGCACGGCCAACGCCCAGGGCGCCTGGCTGGCCTTCGATGCGGCCCGGTTGCGATCACGCTGGAAGGGCCGGACCTGTCACGACGTGGGCCGTCTCACCTCCTGGCTCCGCCAGGCCTTGACCCGCACCGAGGCCGTCTACACGACCCTGACGGGCTTCTCGTACTACTACCTCTCCATCGGCGGTGACGTCGGCTACGACTCGGCCAACGGGTTCGCCAACAGCATCCCGATGGACGGTACGCCCTTCGGGCTGACCGGTGGCGTCTACGAGAACAGCATCACCGACGGCGGCGGGACCTCGAGCATCCGGGGCAGCCTCAAGTTCGCTCGGTCCAACCACGGAGCTTCGGCCGGCCTGCGGTCCGGCGGCTACTGGTGGTCCAAGCCTTGGATCGGCGAGCTCTACGACGACGACGCGTACGCCACGCAGTGGGCGGTTTGGGGGAACCTGCGGGCCGCTACGGGAACGAACGCGGGCGAGTACCGCATGGCCCGTCGCGGCGACATCACCCGAGCGCAGCAGCCACGCGGGACCACGCTGGTCAATGCCTACGCCCGATTGAAGGAGGAGGGCTCGACCTCCCTCTTCAACATCGGAACGTCGAGGAGCACCTTCCACCATCAGTACAAGGACGGCGGCAGTGGCGCACTCGTGGAAGACGGGCCGCAGCTGGCGGAGAAGTACAACTTCCCCATGCCGACCCGCGCGCAGATCAGCCGCCCCTTCGGTCTGACGACCAGCGGTTCGGGCGGCGTCGGCGACGAGTTCGGCTTCACGTCCAACTACCCGCGCTTTCGCGCCCAGATGGTGCGCCGCTTCTACAATCACAACTCCGGGCAGACCGGAAGCGGGCTCGTGCGACTGCAGCAGCCGGACCGCTCGCGCGGTGGCTACATCGTGGTCAACGGCATCGACAAGACGCTGGAGTCGGGCTCCGCATTCATCTCGCGGTACGCGACACTCTCGCTGATCCACAGCTACTTCGCGGCCGGGGTCCCCGGCGGTGAGAACCGGGTGAAGCAGCTGCCCCGCCTCCAGGTGCGCCACCCCACGCTCATCACCGAACTCGAGAACCCCGCGGCGATTCCCGTGCAGTGGAGTACGGAGTGGACCCGGTGGGATGGACTGCCCTACACCGAGTCGTATCCCACCGGCTTCACCCAGGACGACGCCGAGCTGGTCTACGTGTTGACCTACTCGAGCGACGGCGGGAAGACCTGGCTCAACATGATGGACGACTCCGTGGCCGAGCTGGGCCAGATCCCGTGGATCGAGGGCGTCGGACCCGATCCGGCGAAGACCCTCGTCGATCAGAGCAACGGCGCGGACGAGACGTGGGTGTGGAACACGCCCGCGGCCAAGTTCCCGCAGGGATCGTACCTCGTGCGCATCGAGGGGTACCGCGCGTCCGAGTCGCTTCACTACTGCCACCACGTGGAGAAGATCTATGTCAATCGCTGATCGCCGTCGGTCGGCCCGGTCCTCGATTCGCGGCTTCACGCTCATCGAGTTGACCGTTGGCATGGCAATCCTGTCGCTCATGGCGCTGGTCATCGAGCGCACGATCACGTCCACGTACAACGCCGAGCGCTACCTCGCCGCCATCCGCCGTGTGACCGAGCGCGGGCAGAAGGTCAGCTACGAGGTGTTCGACGCAGTGAGTGCGAGCCGCAAGCTGTTCCAGCGGGATGTCGAGGGGCAGGACTACCTGGACGCGCTCGACTTGGCCCGGGATCCGCTGCTCGCCTCGGCGCGTCTCCCCATCATCGACGAGGCCGGCGTGCTCGGTCCCGATGAGGCGGGGGACCCCTGGACCGGCAGCGTCTTGCTCTTCGTGCGGGAAAGCGATCCGGCGCCCTGCGTCGCGGACGCCGCGACGGGGCGACTGCGGTTCATCGACACCTACCGCTTCGTGTGCGTGTACCCCAGTCAATCGACGCGACGCCTGCTCAACGACCGGCCCGCCATGGCCAACGATCTCGTCATCTGGCGGAGCATTCCCTACCCGAACCTGGCCCAGGTGCAGGCCATCGACGACGCAGGCGAGCGCCTCTCCGTGGCGGCCGACCTCTTCAGTCGCTACGGCCACAACCTGGCCTGGGATCCGACGGCCGCGGTGGACAGCGCCTTCTACACCCTCGACACCTTCGGCAACGTCTCCGCCGTACCCGTGGCCGGTATCCTGATCGAGGAAGACGTGCAGGCTTCCGCTCGGGGACGCCTCGTGCTGGGCGATGTGCAGCTCGCGCCCACCGACGCGGCCTCCTATCACCGCCGTGCGGTGTTCAGCGTCGACGATCCTGCTACCTGGGTTCCCGACGGGTTCGAGGTGAAGATCGCCGGTGCGTCCGGCTCCCGGAAGGTGTGGATGCACACCGTGGTCGAGTCTCAGGCGACGCGGGGACAGATCGCCGTCCACGCCAACACCATGATCGCCAGCACCCGCGATATGTAGGGCGCCCGAGCGGGCGCGCCGCCTTCGGTGCGGCAAGCCCCGTGCCCGGCTGGAGCGACTGCTACACTCATGCCGATGAACGAGCCGACCAACCCCTCGCCGGACGAACGCCGCCGCCAGATCGCTGGTTCGATCGGGTGGGGGCTGCTCTTCGCCCTCGCGGCCGTCATGCTCGTCGTTCGAATGCTGAACGGTGGCGGGGGCTGCTGAAACTGACCACGCGGCCCGGGCGGGTCGCAGCCTCTGTTTGAAGCGCCGGTCACGGTCCTGCTCCCGGAGCCAGCACCCGTTCGGACGCCGTGCTTCGCTTCCCATGCGCCCTGCGCCTCGGGTCGCGTCGCGAGCCGAACGCAGCCGTCCTACGGGGCGGCGGCTCAAGAGGGCATGCCCCGGCTGACGCGGCCAGCCCGGCGCGCACCGCCGCTTCGGCCACAAGGGCAGCCGCGCCCCGCAAGGCACGCTCCTTCGTGAGCCACGAGCGCGGGTCCAATTCGTGCGCCCGCTTGCGCCCGCCCAGGGCTTGGTGAATCATCCGCGAACGCGGGGTGACACACCGCCGCAAGGGAGGAGCCGACGGCATGGATCACGGCGAGAAGCACGAGGGGCCCGAGCGCTGCCTTCGCGACGGCGTGTCCGACGGCTTGCAGCCGCTCGAGACGCTCGACCTGAGCAAGATCGCGTCCATCGACGACATGATCCGCGCCCTGGGTTCCACGGCGTTTGCCGCCCGCGCGATCGGGGAGGCGGCCGACGTGCTGGAAGCCATGGTCCGCGACCCCGAGTGCCATGTCGTGTGCACGATGTCCGGCGCCATGACCATCGCCAAGATGGGGCTCGTTCTCTGCGACATGATCGATGGCGGCTGGGTGCAGAGCGTCGTCTCGACGGGCGCGCTCATGGCGCACGGATTCGTCGAGGCGACCGGGCGTGCCCACTTCAAGCACGACGGTCGCTTCAACGACGAGGAACTCTTCGCACGGGGCTACGACCGCGTCTACGACACCCTGGAACTCGAGCAGAGTCTCGACGATGTCGAGCCCATCGTGGCCGAGGCCTTGAACACGTTCGCCGAGGGCGAAGCCTACGGAAGCTACCGGTTGCACGACGCGCTGGGGGCGTGGCTGACCCGACATGCCGAGGGCCGAGGCATCCTCAAGTCGGCATTCACGCAGCGCCTGCCCGTCTACGTCCCGGCCTTCACCGACTCCGAGATCGGGCTGGACGTGGCGCTTCACGCCCGCCGCCTGAAGCGCGAAGGGAGGGCGAAGCCCGTCTACGACGGCTTCCAGGATCTCGAGGCCTACACGCGACAGATCGCGGCCGCGCCCCGCATCGGCATCTTCACGGTGGGGGGCGGCGTGCCGCGGAACTGGGCCCAGCAGGTCGCTCCCTACCTCGACATCATCAAGTCCCGCCTCGGGGAGGACGTGCCCGTGCGGCGGTTCGCCTACGGCATCCGGCTCTGCCCCGAGCCGGTCCACTGGGGCGGGCTCTCGGGCTGCACCTACGCCGAGGGGGTGTCCTGGGGGAAGTTCGTCGCGCCGTCCGAGGGCGGGCGCTACGCGGAGGTCTTCGCCGACGCCACCCTCACCTGGCCCCTGGTGGTGAAGGCGGTGGCCGAGCGACTCGCGCGCGATCCCGCGCCCCCCAAGACCTTCGCCGCGAGCATCGATGACCTCGATCTATAGAACATATTACCAATCGTGATAGAGGGCGCTCAGGGTCCAGATTTTCTTGTTGCCTAACGAATCGAATCGGTGACACTTCCGAGACAAAGCTCGGGCGGGGGCCCGGGCAGCGGGGCGGGGGCCCCGTCGGTTCGGTTTTCTCGGAAACCCGGTCCAACTCCGCGTCGTCGAAGGGCGTAGAGAACGCGAACGAGTCGCGGCCTCACGCCGGGCCGGCTCCGACTCTCCTATCTGACTCCCCTCTGATTGGTATCTGCTCATGCTGCACTCTCTGCCCACGCAGGTTCGGACTCGTCCGGGCGAAGCGGCCAAGCCGTTTCCCATCCTGGATCGCGCCTTCGACGCCGTCGAAGACGCCCTGACGAAGCTCGGCGTCGGCGATCCGTCGACGCTCCGTTCGCCGCGGCCGGTCGAAGACGCCCTCAGCGCGACCGCCCTTCCGCAGGGCACGCTGCTCGTCCTCAGCCCCTCCGAGCTCAGGGCGGCGGAGCTGGACCTCGAGGAGACCGTCAAGGATGAGCGGTCCGGCGGCGTCGTCTTCGTGACCCTTCCCGAGGGTGGCGGGGTCGAAGCGCGCAAGCGCAGCCTCCGCGAGCTGGCCGTGAGCACGCCGACCTTCTGCCTTACGGTCGGCGGTACCCTTCCGCCGGGGTACTCGCGCCTGCGCGGCGTGGCCCAGCCGACGGCCTTGCGTGGCTACCACATCCTGGTCGCCGACACGCCGGGCTTCCGTGTGGCCGTCGTCCGCCGTGAGCTGCCGGGCGGTGGCTGGATCGGCCTCTGGACCGGCAACGACCGCGCCGTGAACGAGGTCAGCGATTTGCTTCGCGAGCTGAGCGTCGAGGCCGGCCACGAAGTACCTCAGCCCGCCTCGGCCGTTCCGGCCCTCGATGGCGTCGACTCCGAGCGCGACGTATGGAGCCAGGCAGCGGACCTCCGCGCGTACCGCGTGGTGCGCGAGGCCGAGCTGCGCGAGATCGCCCGCCAGGCAGCGCTGAAGGGCGTGGCCATGCGTCGCGAGCGCGAAGCCAAGAAGCGGGCCGCCGGCTAGCCGGCATCCAGGCCCTCGCTCCCCCCGGGGAGCCGTTGACGCATTGTCCCCCAACCGCGGATGCGCCCCCAAGGTGGGTGCATCCGCGGTGTCGTGTCCGGCGCAAAGCTGCGGCGCGCCCCACGAGGGAGGAGTGGCGTCGGGGACGCAGGTACCGGATAAGGGGGCCGTGACCACCGACGACGATCGCGTCCTGGCCGACCTTCGACGAGCAGCCGCCTTGCGTGGCTATCCCCAGGACGCCGTGGCGCCCCTGCTCGCCTACGTCGAGCGGGTCCTCAGCGCGAGTCGGTCCGTCAACCTGACGGCGGCCCGTGACCTCGAGGAGGCGGTGCGGGTCCTGGCTTGGACGGCGCTCGCGGTCGTGCCCGCCTGGGACCGGGCCGCCCCGCCGCACCTCGTCGCCGACCTCGGTACGGGGAATGGGCTGCCCGGGGTTGCCGCCGCGCTCGCTTGGCCCGAGGCCCGGGTGCTCCTCGTGGAGCGTCGGCGCAAGAAGGCCGCGGCCGTTGCCTCCTGCGCGCGAGCCGTGGGCTTGTCTCGGGTGGAGGTGCTGGCGCTGGACGGACGCGAGGTCCTGCCGCGCCATCCTCGGTTGGCCGGTCGCGTGGACCTCACCACCGTTCGTGCCGTGGGTCCCTTGGGCGAGACCACGCGCATCGTCGCCCCGTGGTTGAGCCCGGGGGGCGTCGTGGCGCACTGGAAGGGCGCGGGGTTGGAACCGGCCGAGATACGGGAAGGGCGGGCGATCGCGCGCGCGGCGGGCCTTCGGTCGTGCCCCGATCTCGCCTACGACGACGCCTACGGTCCGGCCCGCCTCGTTCGCTACCAGCGTGCCCCCGCGGGGGGGAGCCAAGAGGAGTGACCATGCACATCGCCGAGCTACAGCAACGCATCCGAGACCTCCTTCGCGGGATCGAACACCCGCGTTCGGGTGCGGCCCTCGCGCTCGCCGAGGAGTGCGGCGAAGTCATGCGCTGCGTGCTCGAGCAGGAGTACTACGGGGCCGAGAAGCGCGACGACCTCGAAGGCGAGGTGGGGGACGTCCTCATCGCCCTGGCCGAGCTCTGCGACCGATACGACATCGCGCTGGACGCGGCGGCCGAGCGTGCGCTCGAGAAGCTCCAGGAGAAGGCGCCCGGGTGGAGAGCCTCCCTCGGGGATCGTCTCCAACGCCTCCGGAAGCAAATGGACGGCTGAGGTCTGCCTGGCGCGGGCACGGATTGGGTTCCGCGGCCCGGGGACCTTCAGAGGGTCATGAGGGCGATGCCCGCCACCGCGAGGAGAGCGGAGATCCAGGCCCACCGGTCATGGCGCTCTCCCAGGGCCACGGCCGAGAGGGGGATCAGCCAGAGGGGCGTCAGGGCGTTGAGCGTGGCGGCCACGCCCACGTGGGTGGACCACGCGATGCCGGCCTGATTCGTCCCGATGCCGAGGAAGGTGCCCAGGAGCGCTGCGCTGGCGACGGCACGCCAGGCCCCCGCGTGCTTCAGCTCGCGTACCCACGTGCCCAGTCGGCCGCGGATCCATCCCAGCAAGACCACGCCGCCAAAGCCCGTGAGGAGCTTGATCGTGGCCCCTTCGATGACCGTCACGTCGCCCGCCTGCATGCCCAGCCGCGTGAGCACGATCCCCACGGCCTGCAGCGCGGCCGCGATGCCTGCGTAGCGGAGGCCTCGCCCGATGTCCTCGATACGGCGCCCGCTCGGAGACCGCTCCAGGACCGCCAGCAGGATGCCGCCCAGGCAGGTTCCCATGCCGAGTACCACGGCCAGGCCCGGACGCTCGAGCAGGGGGGAGCAGCGCGAGCATGCCCACGAAGAGAGGTGAGAGGACCATCACGATGTTCACTCGACGCGGGCCGATGTCGCGGAAGGCCTGAAGCAGCAGGCTGTCGCAGAGCGTCAGCCCGACGAAGCCACTCGCCGCGAGCCACGCGACGGCCTCGATCGGCAGCGTCGTGGCATGGCGCAGGCCACCGGTCAGGAGCAACGTCGCGGCGAACAAGAGCGCGCCCGTCGCGTTCTTGCCCATGTTCAGCGCCGGCGCGGAAGTCGCCGCCGGGATCCGCGTGAAGAGCACGGCGCCCGTAGCCCAGAGCAGGCTCGACGCCATGGCCGCCAACTCGCCAGCGAACGGGAACGGCGGTCCACAGGCTAGTCCTGAGGGCCTGCGCGCCGTCGCTCGTCGTCGACACACGAGCTCGACTTCGGCGGGAAGGGGCTCGGCGTGGCGTCGTAGGCGACCTGGTGCACGAGTTCTCCCTCCACGCCCCGGCGCACGCGCAGCGTGACGTGGCGTCCCTCGGGGACCGGCGGGAGGACCCACACCCCCGGCGCTTCGCCGCGGCGCGCGCTCTGCGTGATGCGTGTGCCGTCCTCGAACCACTCGACTTCCACGTGCTGCGCCCTCTCGATGGCCGCCTCTCCGAGTACGCGGACCTGACTCCCGGTCGGCGCGGAGTCACCCCGCGTGGGAATGTCGGGGCGCAGCGCCAGCAAGACCCACCCCGCGATGCCGGCGAGCAGTGCCGTCGCCCCGACCACGACGGCGAGCCGCAGGACGAGCCCTCCGGGCGTCGTCACTTCGGGTCTCCGGTGTCAGCGGCCTCGATGGCCGAGCCGAGTTGGAGATCCACCAACCGGGTGCGGCCCAGCCGACGTACGGCCAGTCGCACGGTCCTTGGCTCCGATGCTCGGGCTTCCTTCAGGCGCGTCTCGAAGGCCGCCGCGTCCGCGATCGCCTCGCCGTCCATCTCCAGCAGGATCTCGTTCGTTTCCAGCCGGGCCTGGGCGGCGCTCGTGCCCGGCTCAACCCGCGCCACGACGACGCCGGACGCGCCCTCCGGCAGGCGAAGCGCGTCGCGAACTTCGTAGGTCAGGTCCCGCACCTCCAGGCCGACGGCGTCGTCGAAGTAGCGTGGTGCGCTGGAGAAGTCTGGCGGTGCCAACTCCACGCGGACCTTCGATCGCTGGGGCGTCTTGTCGCGCAGCCACAGGAGCTCGTACTCGGTCTCCAGGCCCCACTGATCGAGCAGCCGGGTGATCGCATTGTCGCGGGACCGCCACGGCGCGGGGGCCCCTGCTTGGGGGAAGAACGAGGGCATGAAGGGGCGCCCCGAGCCGCCTCGCAAGTCGGTCTCCGGGCCTCCCGGCGCGGTCAGTCGGCGAGCCGAGAGAAGGACGTCGCCTTCGGCCAGTCCGGCCCGCGCCGCGGGGCTGCCCGCATAGACGCGCGCTACGATCAAGCCGCGACGCCCGTCGCGGGTCGGAAGGCTGACGCCCAAGAGGTCCGCAATGCCCTCGTCGACGTCGTCTCCTTCGACGCCGAGCCAGGGGCGCCGGTTCGAGGCCACCTCTTCTTGCGGCATGACCTGCGTGTCCGGATTGGCGATCAGCGCGGCGACGCCACCGAGCTCCGCCGGGAGGACGGCGACCGGAGGGAACGGCGAGCGGGCGCCCGTGCGTCGCGCGCCCACCTGGTAGTCGCGGTCGGCCGGATCCAGCACGGCGGTGAAGCCGACGGGCGCGCCCTCGGCGTTCCGTAGGAACGTCCCGCTCTCGATCGCTCGCTCCGTGGCCAGGAAGCGACGGTCGCCGTACGCGCGACTGCGACCGACGACGCGGTTCGCGTCCATCGAGTCGCGGCGCGCACCGCCTCGGCGGGCCACGCGGTGCACGACGAGGAGGTCGCCCCGTGCCGGGGCCGCGCCCGCCTCGGCGGCCGGCTCGAAGTCCGCGCCCTCGACGCGCACCAGGAAGGCGCGGTAGCCGCGCACCCGACCGGCGTACGCGGGACGGGGCTGCGCATCGACATCAGCCCCCCGGTCCAGGTCCGGCAGTCGGATGGAGACGATACGGCGGACCTGCTCGTCCTCGAGATCGGAGGGCACCAGCAGGAGGTCGCGGGTCACCGCGAGGCCCCAGACGTCCTGCTCCGATGTGCCCCTCGACCCCGCCCCGAAGGGATTGCGGCGGCGGTCGTGCCGAGAGGTGGTGCGGAAGGTCACGCTGAGCCGGTGGATCGCATCGCCCGTGGCCGCACGCTCGGCCATGCCGACGAGCGCGGCGTACGGCACGACGTCCTGCGCCAGGACCGCCGCGCCTCGCCAGCGTCCGTTTGCATCGAGCGCTTCACCGAAACGAAAGCCCCACGGGCGGCCCTCGGCGTCCACGACCAGATCCACGTGGCGCTCGCCCTCCTCCGCCCGGGCGGCGATGCCATCGAAGGTGGCCTTCGGACGCCCGAAGCCTCGTCCGCGCCGAATCGCCCACGGGCGGCGCCATGTGGTGTCCAGGGGCTCCGCCCACACCTCGGGTCCCGCGGCACCCTCCGCCACCGAGGTCGCGAAGAGGCGCTCGGGTAGGGGGGCTTGCGTATCGGCGTCGAAGGCCGCGGGGACCGCATGCAGGTCCGCCTCCGTCTTCACGACGGCGCCTTCCACGTGGGGGAGGAGCCCGTGCAAGCGCGCCGGCGTCCGGCGACCGTTCGATTCGATGACCTCGACCGACGCGATCGAAGTGGGGGAGAGCCACGGATCCGCGATGAAGACGGTACGCGCGTCGCCCGCCACGATGCCCGGCACGACCCAGCTCAGCCGCCAGAACCGGTAGCGCTCGGCCATGCCCCGTGCATCGGGCGGCGTGGCGCCGCTCTCTTCCCGCACGGCGTCCCGGTGGAACTGGAACGAAACCAGCACGGCGTGGCGACCGGCGGCCTCGAGGACGGCCTCGTCCGGGCGCCCTGCCGCCTCGTCCCCGGCCCGGGCCCCACCCGCGAGCGTCAGCAGGACCAGGAGCGTGAGCAGGGCGCTCCCCCGAGCCACGCGAGCGTGTGTGGCCATGCTACTTCTCCTGGTCATAGTCGGGGCCGTAGTCGAGCGCCACGTAGCGCGGGAGACCGTCGCGCAGGATCTGGAGGAGCACGCGCTTCTTCTCCCTGTCTTCCGCCAGCACCCGCTCGTAGACGGCCTGCAGATCGTCGAGGGTCGCCACCGCTTGGTGGTCCGCGCGGACGACGATGTCCTTCGATCTCAGGCCCGACGACGCGGCGTTGCCCGGGAAGCTCACCCCGAGGACGTACACGCCGCGCGGTTGCCAGAAGTGCAGCTCCGGGGTCTCGTCCTCCGTGATGCGCTGGAACGTGGCATCCCACCGATCGCACTCGAGTCCGTCTCCGAGTGAACTCTCGTCCTCGCCCGGCACCAGGGAGAGCGAATGCGTCGCGTCGCCGCGCTGGATGGTGACGGCGTAAGGCTGCCCCGGTTCGAGGTCTGCGAGTTGCCACCGGATGGCGGGCAGGTCCTCCTTGTACTTGCCTCGCACGGAGGTGCCGTCGATCGTCAGCACACGGTCGCCCTTGTGAAACCCAGCGTCGGCCGCCGGGCTGCCGGGCGCCACGTCGTCCACGATCACGCCGTCCTCTCCATCGAACACCGTGTTCTGGAGATAGTCCACGAGCGCGCGCAAGGTCAGGCCATGGCGGGAACGCTGCACGCGCCCGCCATCCAGGATGCGATCGACGACACGCCGCACGATGTCCACGGGCACGGCGAAGCCCAGGTCGTTGGCCTGGCGCAAGGCGAGCGTGTTGATGCCGATCACTTGCCCCCTGGTGTTGACCAAGGGACCGCCCGAGTTGCCGGGGTTGATCGCGGCGTCCGTCTGGATCCAGTTGTTGTAAGGGTGGGCCGCCTCGTCGAGGTACCGGGATGCGTTGGAGACGATCCCCAGGGAGAGCGAGCGTTCGAATCCATAGGGCGAGCCCAGGGCCAGCACGAACTGCCCCTCCTCGAGGTCGTCCACCCGGCCGAACTCCGCGTAGGGCACGACCTCGTCCGGCTCGAGCTTCAGCCGCAGGACGGCCAGATCCGTGACCTTGTCCAGGCCGACGACGTCCGCCTCCACCTGCCGGCGATCGCCGAGCACGCACCGGATCTCCCTCGCCTTCTCCGCCACGTGGTGGTTCGTCACGACGTAGCCGTCCGCTCGGAAGATCACGCCGCTACCAAGCACTTCGACGCGACGCGATTCGCCGGCGCTCAGGTCTTCCTGCACCGGCTTCACGAACACCAGCGCGGGGTAGACCTTGCGCTTGGCGGTCTCGATCACGGCCTCGAAGTCGAGAGGGGCGCTCCCCTCGGCCGCCTCGGCCGGTACGGCTGCTTGTGCCGTCGCGGGCTCGTCGGCCGAGGCGGGTGGCCCACGGAACCCGATCAGCCCCAGGAGCACGACGCAGGCGAGGTACGGAGCACGTTGCACGCGGGAGTCTCCACGACCAGTGCGAGAAGGATACGAGACAGGGGCAGGGCCCTGGCCAACGGGACGTGCGCTCCTCGTCGCGGATTTCGGCGCTCGCCGCCCGCATCCGCGAGGTGAACGATTCCTCCACGGTTGTCCGCCCGCTTTCGTCTACCATCCCGCTCATGGGGCGGCACGACATCGAAGTCGGCTACAGTCCGGACGAACTGCGCAAGTTCGAGGAACGACTGCTCGCTGACGCTGAGGCCTTCGAGTTCATGCTCCGAGAGGGAGCGTTCGAGACCGGGGTTCGGCGGATCGGCGTCGAGCAGGAGCTCTTCCTGATCGACGACCACGGACGACCCGCCCCGCGGGCGCCCGAGATCCTGAAGGCACTCGGTGGTCCCAATGCCGTCTATCAGACGGAACTCGCCCGGTTCAACGTCGAAGTCGCTTTCCCCCACGCCCTCTTCCAGGGGGACTGCTTCGCCAACCTCGAGCGCGACATGCGGCTCCACCTGGCCAAGGTCCGGCGGGCCGCTCAGATGCACGGGGTGGATGCCGTGGCCATCGGGATCCTGCCGACGCTGGGGTGGGAGCACCTCGGACTCGATTGGATGACGCCGAACCCGCGCTACTTCGCGATCAACCGCGCGCTGACCACACTGCGCGGCGGCTCGTTCCGCATTTCGATCCGGGGCGTCGATCATCTGCAGGCGACACACGACAACGTCATGCTGGAGGCCTTCAACACGTCGTTCCAGCTGCACATGCAGGTCGACCCCGACGAGTTCCCGCGCATGTACAACGCGATGCAGCTCGCCTCGGGGCCCGTCATGGCCGCCGCGGGCAACTCGCCCCTGCTGCTCGGCAATCGCCTGTGGGAGGAGACCCGCATCGCGCTGTTCCGCCAGTCGGTGGACGAGCGATCCGATCACCACCAGTCGCGCGGGCGGCGGACACGCGTGTTCTTCGGCAACGACTGGGTGCGGCGTAGTGTCCTCGAGGTCATCCGCGAGGACATCACCAACTACCGGGTCATCATCCCCGTCGGCGATGACGAGCCGTGGCCGCAGGACGTCCTGCGTCGGGGCGAGATCCCTCGCCTCAAGTCCTTCGCTCTCCACAACGGTACCGTCTATCGCTGGAATCGGCCCTGCTACGGGCTCGTCGACGGGCGCCCCACGCTGCGCATCGAGAACCGACCGCTTCCCGCCGGCCCCACGGTGATCGACAGCCTCGCCAACATGGCGTATCTCTTCGGCCTCACCCTGGGCCTGGTGGACCGCTTCGGCGACGTCGCCGAGCGGATGCCGTTCCACGATTGCTCGGCCAACTTCTACAACGCCTCCTCCACGGGACTCCGCGCCGCGCTCATGTGGCTCGACGGCCGCACGCGTCCTGCCGACGAATTGATCCTCCAGACCATCCCGATCGCCGCCGCGGGCCTCCAGTCCGCAGGCGTCTCGGACCGGGACACGAATCGGTTGCTCGATCTGATTTCCGAGCGTGTGGCGTCCGGGCAGACGGGCTCTCGGTGGATGATGGAGGGCTACAACCGGCTGCGCGCCGTCGTCCCGCAAGACGAAGCCCTCCAGGGCATCACGAGGGCCTATGTGCGGCGCCAGCGCACGAGTCGCCCCGTACACACCTGGGAGCCGGCCTCGGCGCCGGACCGCGACTCTCGCCGCGCCGCGTACGAACGGATCGGCCAGGTGATGCGTCGTGAGTTCCAGGTCGTGCAGGCCGAAGACGCCATCAGCCTCGCCGAGGCCATGATGCGTTGGGAAGACATCCGCCACGTACCCGTCGAGAACGAAGACGGCCAGCTCGTGGGCATGGTGTCGGTCCTCGATCTCGTGGCCGCGATGCGCGAGGGCCGCGCGGATCGCCACGCCCGCGTGGCCGAGATCATGCGCCAAGATGTGCCCACCGTGGACCCGGAAGCGAAGACCCTGGACGTCATCCGGCGCATGCGAGACGAGCACCTCACGTGCATGCCGGTGGTTCGCGACGGCAAGCTGATCGGGCTCGTCAACGAGTCGGACTTCCTCACCGTCGCGGCGCGCCTGCTCGAGTAGCGGGCGGGCCGCGCCGCCGCGCCGTCGTCCCGCGAGGCCGTCGCCCGGTGTTGCCCTCGCCCCGCCGTGTCGCGGCCGTCATGCTGCGGCGTTCAGCACCAGTACGCCGGCCGCGGCCAGAAGCGACAGTGCGATCGCCGTGAGCACGGTCACGCTCATCTGGCGATCGGCGAGCCAGCGCAGCCACCGCCACGCCGCCAGCGGCGGCTCGCCGTCCTCGGCCCGAAACGCGTCGCGCCGGCGGAGGATCTGGACGCGGAGGATCATCCAGATGACCACGAGGGCGGCCGCGATCAGGTACGTCGCCGGGCGCGGAAGCGGTGCGAAGTCCTCGGGGTTGGTCCAGCCGAGGAGGCTCGACGGATGGAGGAAGAGTCTCATCATTCGCGTGCCTCCACGACGGGGGCCAGGAGGGTCTCCACCGGCGCGTGATCGTCACGCAGCACACGACGACCCGTCCGTGCCTCGAGGGCCTCGATCTCGGCCCGAGCGTACTCCACGGGGCGCAAGGGGCGGCCATTCTCGTCCTGGAGGTCATCCAGGTCGACTGGGTCGTGGGAAGCGACCAACACGAAGGTGTTGCGCAGATCGTCCATCCGAGGCGGTGCCGTGAGGACCCGGACGTGGGCGAACACCTGCTCGAGCGTCTGTACGAACGCCGCCAGGAACCGTCCCGAGTCGTACGTGTCGACCATGTTGACGAGATAGACGCCCTTCGGTGCGAGGATCCCGGCGACGTCCTCGGCGAACTCCAGCGTGGTGAGGTGGAAGGGGACCGCGAGATCGTCGAACGCGTCACCGAAGACCACGTCGAAGCGAGACGGGCCGGACTGCAGGCTGGCGACCTGCGTGCGCGCATCCGCGTGGAGGACGACGTGGCGAGGGTCGTCGACGAGCGCCAGATGGTCTCGGGCCATGCGCGTCACGGCCTCGTCGATCTCCACGGTGAGCATCGAGAGCGTGGGCCCGGAAGGCAGGGCGAGGAGACGGCGCTGGAAGGTGTACCCGCCGCCCCCCAGGAACAAGACCCTCAGTCTTCGCGAGCCGCGGGTCACTCGCCGCAAGACGGCGTCGTAGACGCGCTCGTAGTCGTAGCCCAGGTAGGTCGGGTCGTCGAGGTTCACGTAGCTGTGGATCAGCCGATCCAGGCGGAGGACGCGAACGTCCTGCCCGGCCAAGCGACGCAAGCGCTGAACCCCACGGCGATCCGCTTCCGACTCCATGTGGGTGCGCAGCCTCGCCTGCTCCTGGATCCCCATCGGCCCTTCCCAGTGCAAGGCGAAGCGGTCCGGGTCCCACGACACGCGCTCCTTCAACAGGAGATCCGTGCGAAGCCCCATGGTGTCCGGCTCGGCCTCCAAGGGGATCCACCGGTCATCGGCCCTCTCGATACGAATGCGTGCGTAGCGACTGTCGTCGAGAATCACGCCGGGGTCGTCCCGCGTGATTCGGAGCGCGTTCGCGGCAAGGTGTGGCACCGTGCCCGGAGCGAGGAGGATCACGGCCAGGGCGACCCAGGCGCTGCCGAGGATGAACGGTGGACGACGCCGCACGATGGTGCGGCCGAGGAGCAGGAGGAGGGGGACGCCGAGCAGGGTCGCTTCGATCCCGAGGCCGGGTAGCAGGACGTAGCTCGCCGCGAGGGTGGCGACGACCGCCCCGACGGTTCCTGCGCCGTACAGGGCGCCGACGACGTGCCCGTTCGTTTCCGGCCTCCTCAGCGCCGCATGGATGATCACCGGCGACAGCGTGCCGATCGCCACGGCCGGGACGAATCCGGTCAGACCGATGGCCACGACCACGCGCCATGGCCACGGCACGGAGGTGTCGTATCGCCGCACCCCGTCCATGAGGGTGGGGGCCCACACGAGGGCGAGGGAGGCGAGGACCGCCAGACCCAGCAGCGTCGAGAGCAAGGCGCGCGGCGGGCGTCGGTCGGCGAGTCGTCCACCCACCGCCCCGCCCACGGCGAGGCCCGCCAGCACGACGGCGATGACCGACGTCCACGTGTAGATCGAGCTCCCCAGACTCGACGAACCCAGGCGTCCCAGGGCCATCTCGAGCAAGAGAAGTGACGCACCGGTCAAGGCCGCGAGGGCGAGCGAACGGCGCGGGGACGACGAGGCGCGGCGCGTACGCGTCGGGCGGGGCCGGAGCCGGAGCCGGCGGGAGACGCTCGCTTGGGCATCAGGACCACGGCGGCGAGGAGGACGGCCGCCGTCGTCGCGAGGATGCTCCGTGTCCCCAGGCGAGGGACCAGGACGAACCCGGCCAGGGCGGTTCCAACGACGCTGCCCGCCGCGCCCGCCGCCGCCAGACGACCCAACGTGCGGCCCGTCCGCACCGACGCCGGGAGCGCCGATCGTGCGAGATAGGGCGGGATCATGCCCAGAACGACGGCCACCGGCAGGAACGCCAGGGGCACCGTCAGCAGGGTGCGAAGCCCGAGCCCCACGGTGGACAAGGCGCCGCGCGCGAGGGCCTCGAGGCCCATCGAGAGCACGATCGCCATCGCCCCGAGGAAGAGCAGACCACGTCCCCAACGGCTCCCGCGGGCGTCGGCGAGTCGACCGCCCCACGCGTTTCCGAGCGCCAGCCCTCCTAGGAAGGTCGCGATGGTCACGGTCCAGACCAGGGTCGTCGTTCCCAGGTGGGGGGCTACCAGACGCGGCGCCGTCAACTCCAGCACCATGGTCATCGCGCCTACGATGAACGCCAGGAGAAGCAAACGCGGACCTCGCAGGTCGAGCGGCATTCGGGCTAGCGCGGAAGGTCGACGGTCGTCAGCTCGCCCGGGCGGATCTCGAACTGGATCGGCACCGCCGGCTCGTCGTCCGCTGTGAAGGTGGCTGTGTAGTCTCCTGGCAGGAGGCGAGCCGTCGCGTTCAGGTCGCGCGTACCGGCCAGGCGGATCAGACCGACTGCGCCCGCGGCGTCGCCGTGCGGGGAGTCGCCCCCGGCCCAGGCCACGCGGTAGGACGCGGACGCAGGAACGACGGCGCCGGCCGGCGGCACGACGGCCAGCAGCCCCCCCTCAACGGCGGTTGCCTCCAGCGCGAGGACGGCGTCCGCCGCGACGTCACCCACGAGGAAGAGGGGCGCCGCCTCGGGATCGCGCCACGTCACCTGCAGCCGCACGGGCCCGGCCCGCACGTTCGCGAAGCGCGCGGTTGTCGAGATGCGGGGGAAGACCGTCGCCGTGCGCGTCGATGGCTCGAGGAGGGTGACGGTCGCCCCCTGCCGCCGATCCGGGCGCGATCGCGTCGTGAGCTGCAGCTCGCCGGCGGGCGCGGGACTCAGGGGAAGGATGGCCACGTGGGCACCGGGCCCCGCGACGTCGACATCCACCGCGCCGTGCGCCGGGGCATGTCGATCGTCGCCGCGGGTCTCTGCGATGATGCGGTAGCGCCCGGCGCTCGGGAGGGCGATGCGCCACGCGTCGCTGTCCGCCGAGAGACCCAACGGAATGTGCGTGGGTGTCTCGTCGGGGAGCGAGAGGCAGCGGACCTGGGCAAGCTCCGCGCGCGTGCCCCACTCCGCCGTCGGGATCACGACCCACGGGCGCAGCGCCGTGGCTTCGATCGCCACGTCCATGCCTCCTTGGACCGTGCTCTCCTTCGCTTCGACGAAGGCCAGTCGCGGCATGAGGTGATAGCGCCCCTCGCCGGCGTACGGGACCTGGAACGATCCATCGTCTTCGACGGTGACCGTGGGGTAGGGAACCGGGCGGCCCGCTTCTGCGATCCCCACGACATCGAGGACACCCTGGAGGGTCGGTGGCGCGTCCAAGAACGGGAGGCGGACACGGCCGCGAATGGGCTTCGCATCTTCGACCTCGAGGTCGATCTCCCGCGTCATGCCGAGCGGGGGCGCCGGGATCCACCGCCGTCTGGCCGCCGTGCCCGTCAGACCCTCCAGGCACACGAGGACGTCACCCTTCCCCATGAAGACCCGCCACGTGGCCGGCTGCTGCGGTCTCGCCAGCGCCACGCCGCTCGTCGCCTCCACGCGGTCCGGGCGCCCGGGGACCTCGACCCACGCCCGGACCTCCTTGGCTCGGGTGGCCGCAACGTTCAGCCGCAGGGTGCCGAATGCCGCGAGTGTGTACCGGGTCTCCCAGTGATCGGGTCCGAGCTCCGACACGATGGGTGGCCGGTGGGAGCGGCTGGCGTGCATCGGGGCTTCTACCTGAACGGCCGCCGGCAGGGTCGTCGGCCCGGGGGCCTCGCCGCTTCTCAGCAGGACCTGCTCCAGGCGCACGCGGCCCCGGTCGTCGGTCGCCCTCCAGCCCGGGCGAAAGGTGGCCTGCACGCGCGCGTCCGAGAGTGGCTTCCCGGCCTCGTCCACGACGACGACGTCGACCGTGAGACCGGGCTCCTCGGCCGTGTACGTGCGGTACGCCCATGCGGCCAGCGCGGCCAAGGCCACGAGCAGGAGCGTGCTCGCCAGCCGTCGAGCCAGCGGTCGCGGGCGGGTGGCCGGAGGGGGGGCGTTGGGCGACACGTCCGAGAGCCTACACGCTCCGTCCCCCCGGCTCAGGCGCCGCGCAGGGCCATGCGGAAGAAGGTGCCCGGCTCCATCCCGCCTACCCAGCCGCCGAAGGTCGAGGCGGCGACGTCCGCGGCACGCCAGAGATGGGGCGCCGCGAAGAAGACCGCGATGAACAAGGCGAAGAACACGCCCTGGTTGTTGGGATCCGCCATCAGTCGGCGCGCCGCCGGGACGAAGCTGGCCACCACGCTCGACCCGTCCAGCGGAGGGATGGGGAGGAGATTGAAGAGGCACAGCAAGACGTTCCACGTCCCGAACACGAATAGGAACACCCGGAGATTGGCCGCAAAGGTGCCTGATACCTGGGGGCTGGCCCGCATCCAGAGCCCCAGCACCGTCAGGCCGAGTACGGCGAGAACCAGATTCACCGCCGGCCCGGCCAGGGAGACGAGCGCGTCGCCGTGGCGGCTGCGGAACCGAGACGGATTGACCGGGGTGGCTCCCCAAGCGATGCCCACCAGCAGCAACACGATCAGCGACATCGGGCCCATGTGCTTCATCGGATCCAGGGTGAGGTGACCCTGGACGCGAGGGGTCTCGTCGCCCTGGGCAATCGCGGCGTACGCGTGCCCCAGCTCGTGCAGGGTGACGCTGACCACCACGGTGAGTACGACGCTGAAGAAGTAGACCGGGTTCTCGAGGAGTTGGCCGACGAAGAGGTTGTCCAGGAAGGAGGCCGCGAGCGGATCCACCTAGATCTCCTCGGCCGCGGCCAGGACCTCGTCCACGTGGCCCTTCACCTTGACCTTCCGCCACGCACGGGCCACGCGCCCGTCCTCCCCGACGAGAAACGTACTCCGCTCGATCCCCATATAGGTCTTCCCGTAGAGCTTCTTCTCCTTCCAGCATCCGTAGGCCTCGGCGAGTGTGTGCTCCGTGTCGCAGAGCAGCGGGAAGTTCACGTCGTGCTTCTCATGGAACTTCGCCTGACGCGATGCGGGATCCGGACTGACGCCGAACACCTGCACACCCAGGCCTTCGAACGCGCCCCGGGCATCCCGGAAATCGCATGTCTCCTGGGTGCACCCGGGGGTCGAGGCCTTCGGATAGAAGAAGAGAACGTAGGTCGCCAGGTCCTTGGCGTGGATCGTCTCACCGCCCTGGTCTTCGAGTCGAAAGCGGGGAGCCTTCGACCCCACGTCCAGCGGCTTCTTCGCCTGTGCCATGCGCCTCTCCTCCGGGTTTCGCTGGGGATTCTCGCAGGCGGAAGGGGCCGCGGCGAGGCCCCTGGTCGCGGTAGGCTGCGCCCGGGCAGGAGGCGAGCCATGCGCATGGTCCAGACAGGAATCGAGGTCCCGACCCCGGGGCGGGGGGCCATCGAGGTGAGCCGCGCCGTGGCCGACGTGGTGGAGGCGTCGGGGGTGGCCACCGGCTTGTGCGTTGTCTACTGCCGCCACACGTCCTGCAGTCTCGTGATCCAGGAGAACGCGGATCCGAGCGCGCGCGCCGACCTGATGGCCTGGCTCGAGCGGCTCGCGCCGGATGGCGACGCCGCGTACACCCATCGCGCCGAGGGTCCCGACGACATGCCAGCCCATCTGCGGGCCGCCGTGACCTCGACCTCCGAGTCGATCCCCATCGCCGACGGACACCTGGCGTTGGGCACCTGGCAAGGCCTCTTCCTGCTCGAGCACCGCAAGCGACCCCATCGTCGCCACCTGCTCGTCCACGTGATGGGCGCCTGAGGGGTGGTGGGGCTCTCCGGCGAGGGGCGACGCGCCGCCCTGCTTTCCCGTGTCGGCCTCGGTCTCGCGGTCACGCTCCTGTTCGCGGTCGGGCCGGCGTGGGCCGCCACCACCGCTGTCGCCGCGATGACGTACCTCGACGCCGCCGTCCTCGGCATCGTGGAGGGAGTGACCGAGTATCTCCCCGTCAGCTCCACCGGGCACCTCATCCTCGCCCAGCGTGCGCTGGGACTGCCGGCGTCCGAGGCGGCAAACGCATTCGCGATCGTGATCCAGGCGGGGGCCATCGCGGCCGTGCTGCTCCTCTACCGCTCGCGCGTCGCCTCGATGTTGCAGGGGCTCCTCGGTCGCGACGAAGCCGGCCGTCGTCTCCTGCTCGCCGTCCTGGTGGCCTTCGTGCCGGCCGCCGTGGTGGGCCTCCTGTTCAACGACTGGATCGAAGAGCAGCTCTTCGGCCTCTGGCCGGTGGTCGCCGCCTGGTTCATCGGCGGCCTGGCCATCCTCGCTTTCTCGGGGCGGGGGCGATCGCCCGGGGCCCGGGACCTCGGCGACCTGACCTGGCGGCTCGCACTCGTGATCGGGCTCGCCCAGTGCCTGGCGCTCTGGCCCGGGACCAGCCGCAGTCTCGTCACCATCGTGGGGGGGCTCGCCGTCGGCCTGAGCATCTCGGCCGCGGTCGAGTTCTCGTTCCTGCTGGGCCTTCTCACGCTGACCGCCGCCACGGCCTACAAGGCGCTGGACAGCGGCGCCGTCATGCTCGAGGCCTACGGTCCCGGCACGATCGTCGTCGGCTTCCTCACCGCCGCCGTGTCCGCTGCCCTCGCCGTGCGTTGGCTCGTCCACTGGCTCACGCGCCACGGCCTCGGGGTCTTCGGCTGGTACCGGATCGCCCTGGCCTTGATCGTGGCCGGCCTCCTGCTCGCGGGGGCGCTTGCCCCGACGCCTACGCCGTTGCCTGCACCGTGACGAGGGTGAGGTAGGCGACATACACGGTGAGCAGCAGGATGCCCTGCCAGCGGCGCAATCGTCCCCCGAACCACGAGAAGATCCCCACCGCGACGATGAGCCCCGTCATGAGCGGAAGGTCGAATTGGAACAGGCGACCGCCATCGTCGGGCTGAGGCAGGATCACGCCGGCGACGCCCAGGACCAGCAGGAGATTGAAGATGTTCGACCCCACCACGTTGCCGACGGCCAGCTCCATCTGACCCTTGCGGGCGGCGGCGACGGTCGTCGCGAGCTCCGGCAGGCTGGTTCCGAAGGCCACCAGCGTCAGGCCGATGACGACTTCCGAGACGCCGAGCCACCGCGCGACTTCGGAGGAGCCGAGCACGAAGAGCTTGGCGCCGCCGACCAGCGAGGCGAGGCCGAAAATCGCCATCGTCAGCTCCGCCCACGGACGGTGCGGATCCTCGTGGGGCTGGGGCGCGGGGCGTCGACCCGCGGTGGCGAACGCGTAGAGCGCATAGATCGTGAAGGACCCGAGGAGCAGCGCACCGTCCAGCCGGCCGAACTCGCCGTCCCGGAAGAGGAACCACACGGCGAAGCTCGCCACGATGGCGATGGGCAGCTCGACACGGCGGATGAAGCCGTCAACCATCACCGCGTGGATCGTCACCGCGACGCCGAGGATCAAGGCGACGTTGGCGATGTTGGAGCCCACGACGTTACCCGAGGCGAGTCCCGCCTGGCCCTCGCCGGCCGCGATGGCGCTGACGGCGAGCTCTGGTGCCGACGTGGCGAATCCCAGGATGAAGACGCCGGCCAACGAGGATGGCATCCCGCGTCCCCGCGCGAAGCGGTCGGCGCCGTCCACGAGCCAGTCTCCGCCCTTCCAGAGGAGGAGCACGCCTGCGATGAGGTAGAGGGCCGGAAGCATGGGCTCATGTGTAGCGGCGACCGGGGGTTGGGGGAAGCCCGATCGCCGGGTAGCTTGCGGGCGTGCCTCGAATCGACCGTCTGACGGCGTACCGCCGCCGCCGCGAACGCCTGGTGCTCGGCCTCATGAGCGGCATGAGTCAGGATGGCCTCGACCTCGCCCTCGTGCGCCTCGCCGACGCCGCGCCCGAGCGGGCCTCACCACACGGCCTCGACGTCGAGCTCGTCGCCCACGCCACGCGGCCGTACGGAGACACGCTGCGCGAGCACATTCGCGGTGCCCTGAGCGGCGGCGCCCGCGAGGTGAACCTCCTCGGGTACGACCTGGCGGAGCGCTGGGCGGCCGACGTGCTCGCGTTCCTCGCCGAGGTCGGCGTCGATCCCACCGCGGTGCATGCGCTCGCTTCCCACGGGCAGACGATCGACCACGTCCCCGCCGACCCGGCGGGGGGGCGTCCCGCTGCTACGCTCCAGGTGGGTGACGGGGATGTCCTAGCCGAGCGCACCGGTCTCCTCACCGTGTCCGACTTCCGTTGTCGTGACGTCGCCGCCGGCGGCGACGGCGCGCCGCTCGTTCCCTACGCCGAGTGGGCTCGGCACGCCCGGCCGGGCGAAGTGAGCGCGAGCCAGAATTTGGGGAGCATCGCGAACGTCACCGTCGTGACGGAGGCGCTCGACGACGTGCTCGCGTTCGACGCGGGTCCCGCCAACGCGCTCATCGACGCGTTCGCACGCAGCGCTACGGGCGAGGCCAACGCGATCGATCGGGACGGGGGCCTGTCGGCCGCGGGGCGTGTCGATCCGGACCTGCTCGCCTACGCCCTCGCGACCCGCCAGACGTACCTGGACCGCGAGCCCCCGAAGAGCGCCGGCTACAGCGAGTTCGGTCCGGCGTGGGCGATCGACCTCGCCCCGCGACTCGCCGCCGTGGCCTCCGCCGATCGGGTGCGCACCGCGGTCGAACTGACGGCCGTGTGTCTCGCCGATCAGTACCGCCGCTTCATCGTGCCTCGCTGGCCGACGCTGAGGGACGTGCGCGTGACCGGAGGTGGCGCGCTCAACCCCACGCTCATGGCGTCGCTCGACACGCATCTCGGCGCGCTCGGCCTTCGCCTCGTCGTCCCCGAGCGTCGCTGGATCGACGCGAGTGAAGCCGTGGCGTTCGCCATCCTCGGAGACGCTACGCTCCGCGGATTGCCCGCCAATGTGCCGAGCGCCACCGGGGCCCGGCGCGCCGTGCCGCTCGGGAAGATCTCCCTGTAGGGGCAGAGCGGTAGGGTACGCGCATGTCGCCGCCGCCTCCCCTCCGCGTGCCCGTCGAGATCCTGGCTCACGCCGAAGGACTCGACCTCCCCAGCTATGCCACGGCAGGCGCAGCCGGCATGGACCTGCGCGCCGCCGTGGCGTCTCCGCTGACACTGAGGCCCGGCGAGCGGATACTCGTGCCCACCGGCCTGCGCATTGCCGTGCCGCCCGGCTTCGAGGCCCAGGTGCGTCCCCGGAGCGGGTGGGCCTTGCGTCAGGGCGTCATCGTGCCCAACGCGCCCGGCACGATCGACAGTGACTACCGCGGCGAGGTGATGGTCATTCTGGCGACCATCGGCACGGAGCCGGTGGAGGTCGCCCGCGGCGCGCGGATCGCCCAGCTGGTCTTCGCGCCCGTCGCGCGCGGGGCGTGGGCGGTCGTCGAGCGGCTCGACGAGACCGCGCGCGGTGCCGGGGGCTTCGGCCACACGGGGCACGCCTGAGCCCCCGGCCCCGCGAAGGGGACCTGGCGGGGACCTGCGCCGACCCGGTATGGCGCTGACGCGGCGCGAGCCCACGAAAGCGCCCCCGCGCCGAAGCGCGGGGGCGTGAGGGTGAGAGGCCCGGGGCCCCGCGTGGGCTCCCGCGTAGGGAGCCGTGGCTTGGTTAGTTGCCCATCGGGATTCCGGTGGCCGGGTAGCCCAGGACCTCGAGGTTCGTCATGAGGTCCACGACGGGCTCCAGCACCGGCATCCACTTGCCGCCGTTCCACGTCAGATCGTCCGTCGTGAGGCCGGTGCCTTCCAGCGCGGTAGCGGCATCGGCCGGGCGGTAGCCGGACGGATCGTTGGGGGCGAACCAGTTCAGGACGAAGGTGTTCTTGCTGTCGCGTACGTACGTGGTGTCGCCGTGGATGTCCACGTTCGTTCCAGCCAGCACGTCTTCGCTCGACGTCGCGAGGCCAAGGTCCACGAGTTCCTGCACCTGGTAGTAGCGCCATGCGTAGACGGGGAACTCGAAGGTGCCCATCGGACCCATGTCCACGAGTTCCTTGCGACCCACGGGGATCTTGTGGGCGAGAACACCGTTGCCGCCGTGGCAATCCGCGCAACCGGCCGCACCGAGCGCCTGCTCCTTCGGCTGAACGCCGTGTCCACCGAGGGTGACGTTCGAGAAGGCCGGGTAGTTCGCCACGGCCTGGAGGAACGCCTCCTGCTGATCCGGCGGGAGCTGCTGGGCCTGCATCTGCAGGAACATCTTCATGAGACTGCCGTCGGGCAGCTTCATGCTGATCGTGTCCTTCACGCTCTCGTACATCGGATACCACTGGTAGTCGGCCGGGAAGCCCATGGGGCCGTTGAACCCCATGAACTGGCGGAGGCCGGCGTTCGATGCCATGAACATGTCGAACAGGAAGTCCTGGCCGGCGTCGATGATGCCGTCGGCGTTCTGGTCGAACTCCGAGCCGGTCTTGGCGAGGTAGTGCTCGAACCCGAAGTCGGCTTTGTCGAAGTACGCCAGGTTGGGGAAGATCTGCATGAGCGCCATGGTCTGGACGCTCGGGTCGGGGTTGCCGAAGTCGGCCAGCGTGACCGCGCGAACCTCGTCCGGTGTCATGTCGAGCATGTCGAGCGCGTAGAACGCTTCCGCATTGCTTCCATTTGCGAAGAAGCGATACATCGAGTGAGCGTTGTACGGGCCGACGTCGTTGTCGACCGTGGCGCCGTTGAAGTAGCGCGAGTCGAAGACCATGCCGTTCGCCATCGGCTTGAACGGGACGACCTGGGCATTCGGCATGCCACGCACCGCCAGCGTCTGGGCGAGGAAGCTCGTGCCGCCGTTGAACCAGACCAGCATCGGGCGGGTCTTGAACGCTTCCCAGTCCGCATCGATGTCGGCCCGGTCCTCCGCGATGTACATGTCTGCGACGACGAGCTTCGTGTCGCGACCGTCTTCGTTCCGCGCGAACGAGACGTGGCCGCCGTGACCGAAGAGCGAGTAGGTGATGCCGCTCGCCCACGTGATGTGGCAGGCCTGGCAGGAGAACGTCTCGAGGTGGCGGTCGCTGTGGATCAGTGCGTTGGCTTGCTGCAGGTCAGCGACGTCGTGGCACGTCTGGCAGGTCAGGTCGGTCGGATCGTTCGGATCCGGCGCCGTCCCGGGAGGCGGCGGCGTGTAGTCCGCCGCGGCCAGGTCGCCGCCGACCATGTGCCCACGGACGTACTTGTGGTCGTCCACGGTATGGCAGGTGGTGCACTGGTTGGTCGTGCCGGCGAACGGGCCCGTATCGAGGGCCGCGTGGACGTCGTGACCCTCGAGGAACAAGGTGCCGCGCTTGTACCCCGTGCGCGCGTGCTCATGGCAGCGCAGGCAGGCGTGCTCGTCGGGGTTCGTGATCGACGACAGGGCATCCAGGCTGCGATCCTGCGCTACGGTCGGCCACGGCGTGTCCGGCTGTCCGTCGCCGGTCGTGTCCACCATCAGCGGGGCGTCGAGGACGCCGTCGCCGTCCGTGTCGATGACGAGGTCCGGCTGACCGTCGTGATTGAAGTCGGCGTTGTCGCGCGAGTCGCGCGCCACACCCACCAGGGTCGGCGAGTGTGCGTCGGGCGTCGCGGTGCCGGCGATGTCGGCCAAGACGCCCTCGGTCGGGTGCGACTTGTACTCTTCCGCGTGACACACCAGGCAGTCGATGCCGCCGTCGATGAGCTGCGTGGCCTGCCCCTGCGGATCGGCGACACCCATCTGCTGGAACATGCTGGCGAAGAAGCCCTCCATGACCGGCAGGTAGCGACCGACGTGGCACTTGGCGCACTCGCCCAGGCCGATGTTGCTCGTCGAGTTCGTGAGGCCCGTCGTCGCGGGGAGACCGCAGGCGCGATCGAGCATGCCGTGCGCGCCGCCACCGGGGAACAGCACGCGCGGCGTGCGGCCGGTGAGCTTGAAGTGGACGGAGTCCTTCACCTCGGCGACGGCATCTCCGTGGCACTTGATGCAGAGCGAACCAGCGAGGTCGCGGTCGACGTCGTCCTGCGTGACACGCTCGCCGTTGACGATGTAGGTGGCGCTTGACGGGTCGTACTCGAAGAAGTGCACGGGGACCGTGTTGCCGCCGGGCGGAAGCGGAATGGTGGGCCGGGCTTCGTGCCCGCCGCCGCACGCACTGAGTGCGCCGAGGGCGATGAGGGCGGTGAACAGCGACAGGACGAGGTGGCGTGCTGTCTTGCCTTGGCGCGTGTGGGCCATGACGGTGGTCTCCAGGAGGCGGGTCGCCCTATTCGGGCAGCGCCCGCGCGATGCGTGGCGGGATGCGATGGACATCCCACACCTCATCATCACCGCTGCCGCCCAAATGGGCATGGTCCGGGGGGGGGGTATCCCTCCCCCCTGGAGGGGAGGGGGCTCTTGACTCAGACCGCGCAGGATCCGCCCGAGGCGCCCACCAGACCGTTCTCCACCGCGTAGCGAACCGCTTCGGCGCGCGTCTTGAGACCGGTCTTGCGGTAGACCTGCTTCAGGTGGCTGCGCACCGTCGACGGCGCGACGAAGAGCCGGTTGGCGATCTCGACGTTCCCCAGTCCCTCGCCGACCAGGCTCAGCACCTTCACCTCTTGTCCGGTCAGGCCCTCGCTGGCCGTGTCGCCAGCCGGCCCCGTCGCGCGCGTGGCTTGGAGCAGGCGTTCGGTCGCCTCTTCCGAGAGTTGGACCTGGATCAGGCGCTCGGCCGTGACGTCGCAGAAAATGACAGCACGACCGATGCGATGCCCGTTGCGATCGACGCAGTTCGTGGCGTTCACCTTCAGGGTGGCGCGTCGCGGCCAACGAATCTTGACCTCCCCCATGCCGCCCTCGGCGGACGTCTCGATCTCGTGCCAGAACGCGCTGAACTGGGGGTCGCGAAGGACGTGACCGAAGAGCTCCCCCTCGCATTCACCGAACCGCCGACCTAGGACGCCCAGCGCGGACCGGTTGGCCCACGTGACGCGGCCTTGGACGTCGAGCGTGACCAGTCCGATGCACATGCCCTCGAGGGCCCCGCTGACCAGACAGCTCGAAATGCAGGGTTTCTCCGGGGGGATCTCGCGAATCATGGCGTATCCAGGGTGGGGGGCTCGATGGAACACTTTACCAGTGCCCCCGCGCCACTCCCCGCGGGCGCGCCGCCATGTTCAGGGCTTCTTGGGTGGGCAGGACGGCCCCCCCGCCGGGGGCTGGGGGGCCGGGGGTCAGCCTCGCTTACGACCGGCGGCGCGGGTTCCCAGGTAGACACCGCCCGTGACGGCGACGAGGAGCCCGAGGAAGGCCCCCAGCGCGGGCGGCAGCCAGCGCGACGGGCCTCGATCCACCATCGCCAGGACACCCTGGAGGATCTCACTGGTCCGTTCGAGGAGCCGCGTGGTCTCCTCGACCTGGGCGGCATTGCGCCGGATGGCCTCCGTGGTCGTCTGGACCGCCGCCTGATTCTCAGCCAGCACGGTGGAGGTCTCCGTCAAGAGGCTGCGGGCGCCGCGAATCTCGGCTTGGGTCTCCCTGAGCAGGTCGCGGCTCGAGGCCACCGTGACCATGGCTTCTTCGAGGGCGGTCTTGCCGGTCTTGAGGGCGCCCAACAGGCTCCCGACCTCTTCGCTGGTGGCCGCGAGCTGCCCGCCGCTCGACACCAGCGTCGTCTCCAGGCCCTGCATCCTGGTGTTCATGGTCCTGAGGAGTCCAAGGCCCTGGCCGAGCGCCTCGTTGGTCTCACCCATCGTGTTCATCGTGCGGCGCAGGGTGCCTTCGCTCTCGCCGAGAAGCGCGGTCGTCCGCTCCAGCCGCGTCGCGCCGGCCTGGATCGCCCGGTCCGCCGACTCGAGCTCCTGTCCGGCGCCGGCAATCGCTACGTTCATCCGCTCCACGAGGGCGACGCTCTCGTCGACGCTGACGTGGGCCCTCTGCATGCGAGCACACGTCTCGTCGAGGAGTGGCGTCATGCGGTCGACGGCGGCGCAGGCCGACGGCATGCTCGTGAGGCCGCGGCAGCCGCCGAGGCCCACGGCGAATGCGCCGAGACAGAGCACCATCCACGCGCCTGAGACCGGCTGGCCCGGCGTACGCATCATCGACCTCCCGCTCGGGGCCCCTCGCCGAGGCTCCCACCCCGACCCATCCATCATCGGTCGAGGCCCGGGGGCTCGGTAGAGTCCTCCTATGCCGGAAACAAGCATCCCTGTTGGCAACCTGGGCCCGAAGGGCCGTCGTCAGCGACGCGTGCTCGGCGTCGTGTTCCTCCTGCTCGGGCTCGCGGGACTTGCGTGGGTCGCCTTCACCGACCCTCCCCTCGCGCCACGGTTCCTGATCGCCATCCCCTTCTTCGTCGCCGGCCTGGGGCTGTTCCAGGCCCGCGCTTCGACCTGAGTCGTGCTCGCGTCGCGCGGTCTGCGCGACCTGGACGCGGGCGTAGAGCCGGTCGAGGACGAGGCGGCAAGGGCAGCGCTTGGGCGCATCGCCCGCGGCGTCTGGGGCAAGACCCTGGCCCTCGCCGCCGCTGGTCTGGTCGTCGCCCTCCTGCTCTGAGGGGAGGGGGCCCCGACTCGATCACCTGACATCGCACGAAAACGCGCCCCGGCGGCAAGCCACCGGGGCGCGTGGGTTGTTGGGTGCCTGGACGCGCGATCAGCGCGTGGAAGGCGACGTCCGGCGGACCGGCGTGGAGCGGACGGTAACGGTCCGCGTGCGGGTCGGCTGGGCCGTGGCGGCCGCGGCCGTGGCCGGGAAGCCGGCACGGCGGCAGGCCCGGATCAGGCCGTTCTGGTTCGTGCGACGGTTGTCGTAGCTCACCTTGGCCACGTTGCGGCCACTGCACCTGACCTCACGAACACCGGGAACGCGGCGCAGCGCCGCCTTCACGCGTTCGGTGCCTCCCTGGCGGTCCATGTTGTTGACCGACAGGGTTACGTTCTTGACCGGAATCATCGAGGCCGAGTAGCCGACGCGTCGCACGGCCGAGACCAGCTCCTGGTTACAGGCCTGACCCTGACGGCGAACGACGGTGGCCTCGTCACGACGACGATCCACGGTAGCGGATTGAACACCACGCACACGGCGCAGCGCCGCGGTCACATCGACCGCGCAAGGGCCTCACCCCATCCCGCTGAGTTGAAGGTAGACACGCTCCGTCTTCACGACGGTACGTACAGTCGACGTCCCAGCCTCGGCGGCCGCCGCGAACGCGAGCGTCGCCGCGAGGCCGACGGCGGTGAGGATTCGAATACGAGCCATGGGCTGTGATCTCCCCGTGACATTTCACAAAGGCGGGGAGGTTACCCGTCCCGGCCGACGCTGATGTCGAAAAACCATGCGTGTTCCAAGCCAGAACCACCGTCGACCACGAGCGCACTTCGTCTGAAACCCCGCTTCGTTCATGTTTCCTGAAGGTGTGAGGGGCTCCTTTGAAGTCGAACGCAACAGAGTCTGCACAACGTGGGGCTAGCTGCCGGCTGGCCCCCGTTCCTTCAGCGCTCATCCCCGATCGCGTTGCCGGTAACCGGGGCCGGTGCGCTCCACGGTAGACCCGCCGATGGTGTCAGGAGCGGACGCGCGAGCGGGGAATGACACGCTTCGGAGGTGGCGTCGCCTCGGCCGGGGGCTGCGAGTACGCCATCGGACGTGCTTCGGTCTCCAGGCCGGAAGTCCTGATCTCGCCCTCCTCGTCCGAGCTCCAGGTGAGCGCGAGCACCAAGGGGAAGGTGCCCAGCGAGACCAGCAGCATGAAGCCGCTGACCGCCTCCAGAGGAAGATGGAGCCAGCCCTGCGCCACGCGGACATAGTCGTTGGTGAGGCCGAAGGAGCCGTTCGTCATGTAGAGCGCGCGCGCTGACTCCGTGAACGTCAGGCCGGCCGTCAGGACGACGTTGCGGACCAGCAGGAACCAGCCCACGCACGCGTAGAGGGGGCGTTCGGCCTCGTGCTCGATGGCCTCCCCGGTGCGGGCCCGCCAGAGGAAGATCCCGGCGAAGACCAGCTCGCCGAGGTGGCCGGAGAGCAGGAAGCCCACCTCGCGGATGCCCTCGAAGAACGTGAGCAGGGGCCAGAGGACCAGCAGGCCGATCGCAAGCGCGCCAAACCGCCCCTGCTGACGCGCGATCACGACACCCGCGACGAGGCCGAGGCCGATCAGCGCCATGATGACGGGGTTTTGCGGCTGATGGAACGCCGCGGCGTGCCCGCGAAGGCTGATGGCCGGCCACGCGGGGCAGCCTACGAACCACGAATAGACCACGTGCCCGGTCTCGTGGAAGAGAGAGCCGATGAACCAACCCATGAAGCGAAGCGTCGGCGTGAGGGTGAACGCGAGTGCCAGAACCATGCCGATGATCAGGTACCGCCACCCGACTGCGATCTGCGGGCCCCGCCGCCGAATCGCCGCAGGCAGGGCGACCTCCAGGTGCGGCCGTCCCGGCGTCGTCCAGACCTGGCCGGGCGCGGGAGGAGGCGACGCCGCGTACACCGACGTCGGGGACACCGGCGCGGGGGCGGCGGACGCGGGAGGGCCATCCAGGTGCGACGCGCGGCCGCGTAGTACACCGCAGAGGCCGCAGTGGGTGGCGTCCTCCTCGTCTCGTGCGTAGCCGCAGGTGGTGCAGGGGGTGCCCATCGAGTACCTGATCGACCGGCGGGGGCCTGTGAGTCAATGAACTCTCAACCGGCTGCGAAGGGCTCCTTGACCTGACCTAGCGTGATCCAGTATCCGAGGCGATCGCCTCCGCGATGGCCACGCCCGACGACGTACCGAGTCGGGTTGCGCCGGCTTGAAGCATGGTGCGAGCTGCTGCGAGCGTGCGAATGCCTCCCGAGGCCTTGACGCCGAGATCGGGGCCGACCGTGCGGCGGAGCAGGCGAACCGCCTGTACCGAGGCCCCGCCGGCACCGAATCCGGTCGACGTTTTCACGAACGCGACGCCCGCGTCCTGAGCCACGCGCGCCGCGCGCACGACCTCGTCCTCCTCGAGCTGGGCGGTCTCCAGGATTGCCTTCACCCCTCGACCCTCCGCCGCTTCGACGACGGCCCTCACATCCTCGGCGACCGCCCTCCAGTCGCCTTCCTTGAGGCGGCCCAGCGGGACGACCATGTCGATCTCGTCGGCACCGAGCCGAACGGCATCACGGGCCTCGAAGGCCTTGGTCGCCGTCGTCGTCGCGCCTAGTGGAAATCCCACCACCGCGACGGCTCGCACGGCAGATCCACCCAGCGCCTCATGCACCCGTTGGATCCACGACGAGGCGACGCAGACCCCGGCAAAGCCGTACACGAGCGCCTCTCGGCACAAGCGATCGACATCCACCGACGTCGTATCGGCTCGAAGCGCTGTGTGGTCGATCGTCGCCAGCAAGGACGACGCTTCACCCGCCTCCGGCGGCACGCGGCTTTCGCTCGGCAACCTCGCGCTCCTCCTCCGTGCAACACGCTCCTCCGTGCGACACGCATGCACAGGAGCTTAGGAGTACCACGTGACCACGTCCGCCTTCCAAGGAAGGCGTAGGTCCAGGCCCGACTAGCGCCTTGCCAGCCCTGAGGTCGCCCTGAGGTGGCCCCCAGGTGGGACCCGTGTGGCCACGGGGGGCGCACGGGTTGCCCAAGGGTCGCGTCGACATGGTCCCGGGGATGGTCCTGAGCTGACCCTCTCGTAACCACCGCTGACCCTCAGCGGGCCGGGCCGGGCTCCTGTCTGATCTTCCCTCGCTATGGCGGATCCGGGTCGGATGGCGGGCGGGTGTGCGGCCGTCGCGGGGCTTGGGTGGCCTGCGAGGCCTGCAGGGCCCGCGAGGCTTGCGGGGCCTGCGCGGCCTGCTCGCAGCGGGGGGGGGGCGCGGGTGCGACGGCCATGGCCTCGGGCTGGGGCTCGTAGCGGATCTTGCGGCGATCGGCGCGGATGAAGGGCACGAACAAGACACGAGCAAGCGGGGCCGACACCCCCGAGAGGCCTGATACATGGGGGCGGGGGCGCCGCCACCTCTGCCTCCGCGCCCGACCCGCGCTTCTGCTTCTTGCCGCGGCGCGTCGCTACGACGCTCGACACGTCGATGCGACCCGGACGCCCAACCGGCTACATCGAAGATAGGAATCTTCGCTTTCCCGACGCGCGCCATCGACCGACGCAACCGTCCTACCCCACCGTCCTACGCCATGGACCGGATGCGCCGCGCGGCGTCGACCACCCACGACGCCGCGCGACGCACCTCGTCCTGCGTCGTGCGGCGGCCGAGGACGAAGCGGACGCTCGAGTCCGCCGAAGTCTTGTCCACGCCCATGGCTCGAAGTACCGGGGATGGCTCCATCGTGGCGCTCGCGCACGCCGACCCCGTTCCGAACGCGACCTTGCCTGCGCCGAGAAGGAGGGCTTCGGCCTCGACGCCGGGGAGGGTCAACGTGGAGACGTCGGGCAGCCGGGCCGAAATGCTGCCGAGGATCGTCGTGCCGTCGACGCCGTCGACGACGGCCCCCTCGAGATGGTCGCGCAGGCCCGCCACCCGGATGCTGTCCTCCTGCCTCTCCTCGCGCGCGATCTCGGCCGCGCGGCCCAGCCCCACGGCGCCAGGCACGTTCAGCGCGCCACCGCGCCGGCCCCTTTCGCCACCGCCGCCATGGATGAGCGGCTCGAGCCGCACGCGCGGCTTGCGGCCGCGGACGTAGAGGGCACCAATACCCTTCGGACCGAAGAGCCGTCCACCGGAGAGGCTCAGCAGATCCACGGCGAGGTCTTGGACATCCAAAGCGATCCAGGCGGCCGCGGCGGCGGCGTCGGTGTGGAGGTAGGCGGGATGGTCGGCTAGCGCGGTGGCCAGTTCCGCAAGAGGTTGGAGGGTTCCGACCTCATGGTTGGCGATCTGCAGCGAAACCAGGATCGTGTCGTCGCGAAGCGCTTCCAGGATGGCGTCGATGTCGATCCGCCCCTGCGCGTCCGACCCTACGGCCGAGACCTCGAAGCCCCGCTTGGCTAGCCACGCACAACTCTCACGGACCGACGCCCGCTCGATCACCGACGTGATGACGTGCCGTCCACGCGCCTCCCGGGCCCAGGCCGTGCCCTTGATCGCGAGGTTGTCGGCCTCGGCCCCGCCCGACGTGAAGACGACGTCCCGGGGCGCGGCTCCGATGAGATCCGCCACGTGTGCCCGGGCGGTCTCCACGGCTTGCTCGGCGTCCCAGCCGAACGCGTGCTGCCCGCTCGCGGGGTTGCCGTAGCGGTCGGCCAGGAACGGGGCCATGGCCTCGAGTACCCGTGGATCGACGGGGCTGGCGGCCTGATGATCGAGGTAGACGAAGTCCTTCATGCATCCGGAGGATACGCCCTGGCAGGGCGGATCCCGCCCCCCGGCTACAATCGGGGAACTGCAGTCATCCCTCGCGAGGTACGTCGCCCATGTCCATCACACTCACCCCCAAGGCCGCCGAGAAGGTGCGCCAACTCATGACCCAGCCCGACCAGGAGGGCGCGACGGGCCTCCGTGTCAAGGTGGTCGGCGGTGGGTGTTCGGGCCTCAGCTACAACATCGCCCTGGAGCGCGAGGCCGGGGACGGCGACAAGGTCATCGAGTCCGAGGGGATCACGATCTACATCGATCCCAAGAGCGACCTGTTCATCAACGGCACGAAGATCGACTACCACGAGTCCATGATGGGCTCCGGCTTCGCGTTCGAGAATCCCAACGCAACCGGTGGCTGTGGTTGCGGCAGCTCCTTCAGCGCCTGACTTGAGTACGGCGCTCAAGCACTTCCTCGAGCGGGCGGCGGCCGACCATCTGGGGTCGTTCGACCTGTGGTTCCCCTCCTGCTTCGCTTGGCGGGCACTCTGCGCCGATTTGCCCGCCATGCTCGAAGCGAGCGGGCGCCCTCTGCCCGAGGACGAAGCCGATACGCGGGACCTCGTGGCGACGGCAGGCGCCGTGTTCCGTGCCGGGCACCTCTTCACGCTCGTGGTGCTCGCCGCGGCCGCCGAAGGGCAGCGCGATCCCCAAGAGGTGCTCGACCACTTGACCGGGAGTCTCGACGACGACGAAGAGGCCCACTTCGAGGCCGCTGTGGGCGAGGCCCTCGGCGACGTCGAAGCGCTTCTCCTCGATGCCAGCCCGCCTGCCGCGAGCGAGACGGCGCAGGAGGCGGCGCAACTCGTGCGGGTCTCCTGGCCGGCGGTGGAGCACCTGCTCGGGAGCGATGAGGGCCGACTGTTCGAGCAGGCCGGAGAGGCCGCGCCCCTGCTCTGGAGCATGGCGCGCGTCGGAGCCATCCTCGCTGCGTTTCGCTGGATGGCGGCTGCGGCCCTGGTCGACGACTGGCCGCAGCTCGAGCCGGGCGAACCGGCCGCTTGATCCCGGCGGGGCCCGTGTCCGTGGATCCCCGCCTTGCCCCGACGGACGGTCGGCCCACGCGCGTCCCCGGGCCCGCCACCCGGCGGGGGTGACGGGGGGGCGCGACACCGGCGCGGACGCGGGTAGCATTCCCCTCCTCCGAAATTCCTTAGCGAGAGAGATCCATGAGCGAGACCCAGGTCGAGAAGGTCACCATCATCGGTAGCGGGCCCGCCGGCTGGACCGCGGCCATCTACGCAGCCCGCGCCTCGCTGGATCCCCTCGTGTACGAGGGCGCGCCGAGCCAGCAGATGATCCCCGGCGGTCAGTTGATGTTCACCACCGAGGTGGAGAACTACCCCGGCTTCCCCGATGGGGTCGATGGCAAGGAGATGATGAAGCTCTTTCGCGACCAGGCGGCCCGCTTCGACACCCGCATCGTGACCGACGACATCGTCGAGGTGGACTTCAGCCAGCGCCCCTTCACGCTCAAGAGCGGCGAGGGGTACGAGATCAAGACGCACACCGTCATCATCGCGACCGGTGCGAAGGCCAAGTGGCTGTGGCTCGACAACGAGCAGCGACTGGCTCAGTCCGGTGGGGGCGTCTCGGCCTGTGCCGTGTGCGACGGCGCACTGCCGGCGTTCCGTGACCAGCACCTGGTGGTCGTCGGTGGCGGGGACACCGCCATGGAAGAAGCCCACTACCTGACCAAGTTCGCCTCGAAGGTGACGATCGTCCACCGTCGCGACGAGCTGCGTGCCAGCAAGATCATGCAGGACCGCATCCTCAAGAGCCCCAAGGTCGATGTGGCGTGGAACAGCCAGGTGACCGACGTGTTCGGGGATCCTGTCATCTCGGGGGTCGAACTCACGGACACGCAGACGGGTGAGAAGCGCAATCTCGACTGCAAGGGCCTGTTCATCGCGATCGGCCACGAGCCCAACACCAAGTTCTTGGGTGGGGCGATCACCACCGACGAAGATGGCTATCTCGTTCTGGAGGACGTAGCCAAGACCACCACGAACGTCGACGGCGTGTTCGCCGTCGGCGACGTGACGGACAAGGTGTACCGTCAGGCCGTCACCGCCGCGGGCATGGGATGCAAGGGCGCCCTGGACGCGGAGCGTTGGCTGGCAGCTCAGGGCATCGAGTAGCGCCGCCCCGTACCTCGACGCAGCCTCGTCTACGGCATCGGGACGAGCGAGTAGATCTTGCCGCCTTCGTACGAGCAGACGTAGAGGTCTCCGTTGGCGTCCTCGGCCAGGGACGACGGGCTCTGCACCTTCGCCACGGTGCGGAAGTCCCGTCCCTGCCCCGAGGAGACGTCGATGGTGTAGATGGAGCCGCGCCCGATGTCGGGCCAGACGTAGCGACCCTTCAGCGTCGGGCAGCGGGGGCCACGGCTGATCACCCCCCCGATGCCCGCGGTGAGGTCGTCACCGTCGTCGCGGAGGTACTCGAAGACGGGCTTCACGAACGCCTGACCCTGTAGATTCGCGGGAATCGGTTCCATCGGCCGCGTGCCCTCGAAGAAGGGCCACCCGTGGTTCTTGCCCTTCTCGATCCGGATCACGGACTCGTGGCATCCCGGCCCCTTGGTCGCCGGCTCCGTCGTCCAGAGGTTGCCCTGGGCGTCGAACGAGCAGCGCCAGGGATTGCGCATGCCGTAGGCCCAGATCTCCCGGCGCACCCCTTGCTGGACCGTGGCCCACGGGTTGTCGGCGGGAATTGCGTACGGCAGTCCGGGATCGTTGCGGTTCACGTCCAGCCGCAGGATCTTCCCCAGCAGGTTGTTGGGGTTCTGGGACGTCTGGACGGCTTCCTTCTGCTTGGCGTTGTCCCCCGTGCTCATCCACAGCATGCCGTCGGGGCCGAACGCCAGCCAGCTGCCGTTGTGCATCGCGAGGCTCTTCGGGACGTAGAGCAGCGCGCGCTCCGTGGCGACGTCACACGCCTGCCCGTTGGTGCGGAACTCGGACAGCACCACGTGGAAGCCCTGCTGCGGGTTGCCCATCACGTAGGTGACGTAGATCTTGCGATTCTGGGCGTACTGGGGGTGGAACGCGAGGCACTGCAGACCGCCCTGGGCTCGCGGGAAGACCTTGGCCGACAGGTCGAGAAAGAGCGACGGCTGCGGCACGGGACCCTGACCCGACCACGAGGCGATGCGCTTGACCTTGCCGCCCTGTTCGAGGACGACCCAGGCGCCACGGCCTCCGGGCTCGGGCACGATCACCATGGGCTTTTCGAACGTGACGCCCGGCCACGTCTCCGCGAGGCCGATGCCGCCGAGGGGCTCCGGGTCGGCGGCACGCGCCGGCGTGGCCAAGGCCAGCACCGCCGACGATGGCGATCGAGAGGAGGGCGAGACGCGGGGGCGAGACCGGCATGGGCAATGGCTCCGGGGAAGGCCCGCATCCTACCGAGTGGGTCGGGTCGGGACGACCGGCCCCGCGCAAGCGGCCCGGGAGGCCGCACACACCGCGAAGCGGACCGGGAAACGGGTCCGGACCCAGCGGCGGTCCTGCTACCCTCACTTCCCAAGCGTCGGTCGGCGTGGACCGGGAGGGCCGGCTTGTACTTCGAGTTCGCCAATGTCCTGGTTTTCGCCCTCCTCGGCGCGGCATTCGTCGTCGGCAGCCTGCTGCTCGGTCGTCTGCTCCTGCGCCCGGCGTCCACCGATGTCGGCGGCAAGCGCGAGATCTACGAGTGCGGCGAGCCGACCGTCGGTCCCGCCTGGCTGCGCTTCGACATCCGCTTCTACACCGTCGCCCTGATGTTCGTGGTCTTCGACGTCGAAGTGGCGCTCCTCTTCCCCTGGGCCACGGTCTTCAGGTCCTTCGTGGAGGAGGGCTTGGGGTGGTTGGCGTTCGCCGAGGTGGCCGTTTTCCTTCTGATTCTCGTGTCGGGCCTCGCCTACGTGTGGGCCCGGGGCGACATCGACTGGACCCCCAAGCCAGGTGTGTCGCCCCGGACGACCGATTTCAGCCGCCGCCCCGAGCGGGCCGGGCGCGTGGTCGCCCCGCCCCGGGCGCCCGTGAGCGCCACGTCCACGCCGGAGGCCCGCGATGCCTGACGCGGCCCCCGACGTCCCCTTCGACCCGGAGCTCGAAGCCACCGTCGCGCTGACCAAGCTCGAGTGGCTGCGCGGGTGGGGGCGACGCAACGCCTTGTGGCCCGTGTCCTTCGGCCTGGCTTGTTGCGCCATGGAGATGATGGCGACGGCCTCCACGAAGTACGACCTGGACCGGTTCGGAGCCGGCGTATTCCGCGCCTCCCCTCGGCAGAGCGACGTCATGATCGTGGCGGGTACGGTCACCCACAAGATGGCCGCCCGGGTGAAGCGCCTCTACGACCAGATGCCGGACCCCAAGTACGTGATCGCCATGGGCGCATGCACCGTCGGCGGCGGCCCGTACGTGAAGTACGGCTATCACGTCGTGCAGGGCGTGGACCTCGTCGTGCCCGTCGACATCTACCTCCCGGGCTGCCCCCCGCGCCCCGAGGCCTTGATCGACGCGATCCGCAAGCTCCAGTTCCGTATCGCGGAGAGAGGGAGCGCCACCCTCGACCCCGAGGTGGTCGAGACGAGTCGTGCGCACGCCCGGCGGATGGCCGCGACCGGCGGCGTGCCGCCGGCGGTGCTGCCCGGTGGGAAGGGCGACCGATGAGCAAGGTCCGGGAGGACACGCCGGCGCCCACCCCGGACCCCGTCACCGAGGCGGCCGCGGCTCGACTCGAGGCGTCCTTGCCGGATGCCGTGCTCGACGTCGTGTCGACGGGCCGGCACCCGAGCATCACCATTCGGCCGGAGTCGCTCCGCGACGTCTGCTTCCTCCTCCGGGACGACCCGGCGCTGCTCTACGACTGCTGTCACCTCGTGTCCGGGGTGGATTGGCCGGCCACCGAAGAGATCGAGGTCGTCTATCACCTCGTCAGCTACGCCCGGAAGACCGACGCGGCCTACCGGGCGCGTGCCGAGAAGAACGACGGGTGGATCTGCGTGAAGGCGCGCGTCCCGCGCTCGGCCCCCTCGATCGCCAGCGTGGCCGACATCTGGACCGGCGCCGACTGGCACGAGCGCGAGACCTTCGATCTCCTCGGTGTTCGCTTCACGGGACGCGCTGAACTGCGTCGCATCTTGCTTCCCGAGGACTGGCCGGGTCACCCCCTGCGCAAGGACTGGGACTTCCCGGTGGCCTACCACGGCGTACCCATCATTCCGCCGGAGGCCCAACCGTGACGACCCGCTCGGGCGAGCCCCCGCACCCTGCCCTCCACGAGCACGAGCCGCTCGTCGGCCGAGACCTCCGCACGGAAGAGCTCGTCTTCAACATGGGGCCGCAGCACCCCGCCACGCACGGTGTGCTCCGCGTCGTCATCAAGTCCGACGGGGAGGTGGTTCGCGAACTCGAACCGCACGTCGGCAACCTGCATCGATGTTCCGAGAAGATCGGGGAGTCGATCCCCTACGCCCAGTGGTTGCCTTACGTGGACCGCTGGGACTACCTCGCCGCGATCAACAACGAACACATAGCGTGCATGGCGATCGAGCGGCTGGGCGGCGTCGACGTCCCGGAGCGCGCGGAGTACATCCGCGTCATCATGGCCGAGATCCAGCGCATTCTCAGCCACTTGATGGCGATCGGCGTCTACGGGCTCGACCTCGGGGCGTTCACGCCCTTCCTTCACCAGTTCCGCGAGCGCGAGCGCGGGCTCGACCTGCTCGATCACATCAGCGGCGGCCGGCTGCTCTACCACTACGTGCGCATCGGCGGCGTGCGTCGCGACCTCACGCCCGAGTGGCTCGACGAGTTGGACGTGTGGCTGGGGCACGTGGAGCGACGGCTCCCCGAGTACAACACCCTCCTGCTGCACAACCACATCTTCCAGGAACGCACCTGCGGCGTCGGGGTCATCGATCGCGAGACCGCCATTCGCTGGGGCGTCTCGGGCCCGGCCCTGCGGGCCGCCGGTGTGGACTTCGACGTCCGCCGCGACGCGCCCTACTCGGTCTACGACCGCTTCGATTTCGAGGTGCCCGTGGCGCCCAGTCCCGTCGCCGGCGTGGTGGGCGACTGCTTCGCTCGGCACTGGCTCCGCGTCCGCGAGGTCGAGGAGTCCGTCAAGATCATCCGGCAGGCGCTGGCTGCGATGCCCGAGGGGCCGGTCATGGGGCGCGTGCCCCGTGGATTCAAAGCGCCCGTCGGCGAGGTCT
The DNA here is from genome assembly GCA_963802335.1 of uncultured Planctomycetota bacterium. GTDB lineage: Bacteria > Planctomycetota > PLA2 > PLA2 > JAEUHO01 > CAWDIE01. Next base: position 193,109 of record CAWDIE010000002.1, read on the forward strand.
ACGTGCGGGGCGAGAACCCCCGCGGCGAACTCGCCGTCTACATGGTCTCGGAGGGCAAGGACAAGGCCTATCGGTGTCGCTGCCGCGGCCCGTCGTTCAGCAACATCGCGGTCATCACGGAGGTGAGTGAGGGCGTTCTGCTCGCGGATCTCGTCGCGCTGATCGGCAGCCTGGACATCGTGCTGGGGGAGGTGGATCGCTGATGCGCGGGTGGCTCGACAACTGGATCGAGAACTCGGAGTTCCTGCAGTCGCTGCCGGTCGAGTTGATCTACGGCCTGGCCATGGTCGTCGTGGGGGCACTCGTGCTGACCGGGGCCGCCGTCACGGCCGGCGAGTCCGTCTGGCTCGAGCGGCGTGTCGCCGGTCGCATGCAGGCCCGTATTGGACCCAACCGGGTCGGCCCGCAGGGTCTTCTGCAGTTCCTGGCCGATGCGCTCAAACTGCTCGGCAAGGAAGACATCATCCACAGCAAGGCGGATCGCCTGCTCTTCATCCTCGCGCCCGTCATCGTCTTCATGGGCGCGTTCGTCGGATTCGCCGTGATCCCATTTGCGTACGGCGTCGTCGCGGCGGACATGAACGTAGGGCTGTTCCTCGTCCTGGCGCTGACCAGCGTCGAGGTCGTCGGCGTGATCATGGCCGGTTGGGCCAGCAACTCGAAGTGGGCCGTCCTCGGGTCGATGCGTGAAGTCGCCCAGATGGTCAGCTACGAGATGCCCCTGGGGATCTCGGCTCTCGCCGTCGTCCTCCTGGGAGGTACGCTCAACTTCACCGACCTCGTCCAGCAGCAGGGGGGCGGCTTCTGGAACTGGTACGTGTTCCGCGGACCGTTCGCGTTCATCGCATTCTTCACGTTCGGCACGGCGGCCCTCGCGAGCCTGAAACGGGCTCCGTTCGACCTGCCGGAGGCGGAGAGCGAGCTCGTGTCCGGGTTCCACACCGAGTACACGGGGTTTCGCTTTGCCGTCTTCTTCCTCGGCGAGTACGCGGGGATGATCCTGTTCGCCCTGGTCACCACGCTGATCTTCCTCGGCGGGTGGGATCCCGGATTCGGCATGCGCCTCGATGAAGGTGTGGGTCGCTGGCTCGGGTTCCTCGTCGTGCTGGCCAAGACGATGGCGCTCGTCTTCGTGATGATCTGGATCCGCTGGTCGCTGCCGCGCTACCGCGTCGATAAGGTCATGTACCTCTGCTACAAGGTCCTCCTGCCCTGGAGCATCGTCTGCGTCGTCGGCGTGGCACTGCAGGTCCTTCTCGCATCCTCACTTCCCTGGGAGGGCCTCTCCCAGTGGCTCATGGGGAAGTGAGATGAACTACCTCCAGAAGATCGTCCACGGGGTGCGTACGGCGGCCAAGGGCATGGCGCTTACGTTCCGGCACTTCCTCACGAAGCCGACTACGGTCCAGTACCCCGAAGAGGAACCCTACTTCAGTCCCTATGAGCGAGGTCTGCACGAATTCGAGCCCGAGAAGTGCATCATCTGCGATCTCTGCGCCAAGGCCTGCCCCGTCGATTGCATCTACATCGAGCAGGAAGGCCGCGGCAAGACCGCGACGCTCACGCGCTACGCGATCGACTACAGCAAGTGCCTGTTCTGCGCGCTCTGCACCGATCCCTGCCCCGTCGACTGCATCCACATGGGCCCGCAGTTCGACCTCGCCGCGTTCCAACGCTCGGAAGGTGGGGTCGTCATCGAGTTCACCGAGGGCGAAGGCTGGTGGCGTACGGCGAAGACCAGCGCGCAGCCGGGCGTCGGTCTGAAGGCGCATACCGATGAGTGACGTTGCCCTTCCCCTGCTGGCCGCCTCGGGCGAGGTCACCCCGTGGATTCCCACGGGTATCTTCGTGATGCTCGCCGTCTTCACCGTGGGCTCCGCCTTCGTCGCGGCGCTCGCCCCCCGCATCGTGCACGCCGTCTTCGGCCTGATGGGGGCGTTCCTGGGCGTGGCGGGACTCTACGCCTTGCTGGGGGCGGACTTCGTGGCGCTCACCCAGGTCATCGTCTACGTCGGAGGCATCCTCGTGCTTCTCGTCTTCGCGATCCTGTTGACGCAGCGGGTGCGGGGGCGCTTCGAACCCGAGGGGCAGGGCAAGCTCCTTTACCCGATCGCGGCCGGCGTTGCCGTCTTCGTGGGGCTCTTCTTGGCCATGCGTGGGACCGACTGGCGGGCCGAGGCCACGCTTCCCGCGCCCGAGCCCACGACCGCCGAGATCGGGCGCGCGCTGCTCGACCCCGAGCGCTACCTCGTACCGTTCGAGTTGGCCTCCGTCCTGCTCCTCGCCGCCCTCATCGGTGCGGCCTACCTCGTTCGCAGGAGGCGCGACGCATGACCATCGGGCTCGAGGGCTATCTGACGGTCGGCGCACTGCTCTTCGCCGCAGGGCTCATCGCCGTTTTGTCCCGACGCAACGCCGTCGCCGTGCTCGTGGGGATCGAGCTCATGCTCAACGCGGCCAACGTCAACTTGGTGGCCTTCGACCGCTTCCTCGGAGGAACCCGCGGGCAGATCTTCACCCTCTTCGTCCTGGTGATCGCCGCGGCGGAGGCCGCGGTGGCCCTGGCGATCATCATGAACGTCTTCGATGCCACGGACCGCGTGAACGTGGACCGCATCGACAGCCTGAAGGGATAGAGCCGTGTCGCTGCTCGCGCTCGCACTCGTCTGTCTCTTCGCCCCGGTCTTCGGGTTCCTGCTGCAGTACTTCCTGGGCCGCTCGATCCTTCGCCGGGGCGATCTCCTGACCGTGCTGGCGATTCTGATCTCGCTCATCTGCTCGATCCTGATCGCGGCCGACGCGCTCGGCGACTCGACGTCCCATCAGTGGACGCATGCGTGGTTCAGCCCCTTCGGCGCCGACGCGGCTCCGCTCACCGTGGGGATCGCCATTGACGGCCTCACAGCCGTCATGCTCGTCGTGGTGTGCCTCGTGTCGTTCCTCGTGCACGTGTTCAGCCTGGGCTACATGCAGGGCGACGCCAAGTACCCGCTTTTCTTCGCGTGGCTGCAGATGTTCTCGGTCTCCATGCTCCTACTGGTGCTCGCGGACAACCTGCTGCTGCTCGTGGTGGGGTGGGAACTGGTTGGGCTCTGTTCCTACAAGCTGATCGGCTTCTGGTCCGAGAAGCAGGCCCCCGCAAACGCGGCCCGGAAGGCCTTCATCACCACGCGTATCGGTGACCTCGGGCTCTTCCTCGCCCTCATGGTCATTCATGCGGAGGTCGGCACGTTCGACATCGGCGCGCTGCGCGAGGCGGTTGCCTCCGGCGCGTTCCAGGGACCGTGGCTCACGGTCGCCGCGTTCGGGCTCGTTGCGGGCGCGGCCGGGAAGAGCGCGCAACTCGGCTTCCACGTCTGGCTCCCGGACGCCATGGAAGGCCCCACGCCCGTCAGCGCCCTGATCCACGCCGCCACCATGGTGGCCGCGGGCGTCTACCTGCTCGGGCGATTCATGTTCATGCTCCCGCCCGAGGTGCTATTCGTCGTCGCATCGCTCGGGGCCGTCACCGCGCTCATGAGCGGGTTCATTGCGCTGGCCCAGGACGACATCAAGAAGGTGCTCGCCTACTCCACCGTGAGCCAGCTGGGCTACATGTTCCTCGGGCTGGGCGTGGGGGCTTGGCACGCCGCGCTCTTCCACCTCACGACGCACGCGTTCTTCAAGGCGCTCATGTTCCTGGGCTCGGGCTCCGTCATCCACGCCTGCCACCACGAGCAGGACATGCGGCGGATGGGCGGGCTCTGGAAGAAGCTGCCCGTGACCGGGACGACCTTCCTCGCGGGGGTGCTGGCGATCGCAGGCCTGCCGTTCCTGTCCGGGTTCTACTCGAAGGACGCCATCCTCTCCGGCGCCTACCACCGCTACCCCGTGCTGTTCTGGATCGGGCTCGCGGCCGCCGTCCTGACGGCCTTCTACATGACCCGCCTCTTCGTCATGACGTTCCTTGGCAAGCCCCGGGACCAGGGCCTTTACGATCACGCGCACGAGGGCCCCGTCTCCATGCGCATGCCGCTCGTGGTGCTCGCCGTCCTCGCCGTCGCGGCGGGCTGGGGCTCGTGGCACACCACCCTGCTCGATCCCCCCACGGACGTCGTCGTCGCGGGGGTGCACACCGTCGGCGACGCCGTTCACTTCGAGCACTCCAGCAAGGTGATGGCGATGGCGATCGCCGCCGGCGTCGGCGGCCTGGTGCTCGGGTGGATCGTGTTCTCCGCCCTTGCGGCCCGCTTGGATCGCCTGAAGCGTCCCTGGCGGGGACTCGAGAAAGCGGCCGCCGGCAAGTTCTTTTTCGACGAGCTATACCGCGAGGTGCTGCTGCGCCCCGTGTATCTGCTCGCCCGCGTGTGCGGCATCCTCGATGCCGAGGGCATCGACGGGGTCGTGAATCTCGTGGGGCGGGACACGAGGGCCCTGGCTCGCCTGTCCGGGGAGACCGACACCCGGGTCGTGGACGGCGCCGTGAACGGCGTGGGGGCCGCGGCGCAGGTCGGTGGTCGCAGCGTGTCACGTCTCCAGAACGGCCGGGTGCGCTTCTACCTGTCGCTCGCCGTCGGGGTCGTCGCCCTGCTCATTGTGTGGAAGGTCCTCTAGCCGTGACAGACAGCCAGGTGTCCCCATGCTGACGCTCACCGTCTTCCTCCCGATCGTCGGTCTCTTGCTCGTGCTGATCGCACCGGAGCGGATGGCGCGCGTGATCAGCGTGGCGACGTCCCTCGTCGTCCTGATCCTCACCGTGCTCGTCTGGCAGAAGGCGAGCCACGCGGACGGCGGCCTGGCTGCGCTGCAACTCCGCGAGACCGTCCGTTGGATTCCCGCGCTCAACATCCACTACGACGTCGGCGTCGACGGCATCGGCGTGAGCCTCCTCCTCCTGACCTCGTTCGTCTCCTTCACGGCCGCGCTGGCGTCCTGGAACATCCAGTCCCGGGCCCGGGGCTACCACAGCATGTTCTTGCTGCTGCTCACCGGCATGCTGGGCGTCTTCGTCGCGCTCGACCTGTTTCTCTTCTACATGTTCTGGGAGATCATGCTCCTCCCGATGTACTTCCTCATCGGGGTGTGGGGCGGCCCGCGGCGGCGCTACGCGGCGATCAAGTTCTTCCTCTACACGCTCTTCGGGTCCGTCCTGCTGCTCGCGGGCATCCTGATCGTCGTCCTCACGAATACGGACGCGGCGGACATGCCGATCTGGGAGATCCCCCGCCTCGCGGCAATCGCCAAGGTCCAAGGGGGGCTGCTCCCGGGGAGCGAGGGCCTGTCGCTCGCCGTGTTCCTCGGGATGTTCATCGGGTTCGCCATCAAGATCCCGTCCTTCCCGTTCCACACGTGGCTCCCCGATGCGCACGTCGAGGCGCCCACGCCGATCTCGATGATCCTGGCCGGTGTCCTGCTGAAGATGGGGGGGTACGGCCTTCTGCGCATCGCCTACCCGTTCTTCCCGGACGCCGCGCTCAGCGTCTGGTGGCTGATCGCCACCATCTCCGTGATCGCCATCGTCTACGGTGCGCTGGTCGCCATGGCGCAGACGGACTTCAAGAGGCTGATCGCGTACTCGTCGATCAGCCACATGGGGTTCGTCACCCTCGGCATCGCGGCCTACACGGCCGGGGGCATCAACGGCGCGATGTACATGATGCTCGCCCACGGCACCATCAGTGCCATGCTGTTCATGATCGTGGGGGTCATCTACGACCGCGCCCATCACCGCGACATCGATCGCTTCGGTGGCCTGGCCTGGACGATGCCCAAGTACGGCATCCTGGCGTCGTTCGCCTTCTTCGCCAGCTTGGGTCTGCCGACGCTCTCCGGTTTCATCGCGGAAGCCACGACGTTCGTGGGGGCCTTCGGCAGCCCGATCGACGGCTACCGCCTGTTCGCCGTCATCTCGCTGCTCGGCGTCGTGATCACGGCGGGGTACTACCTCATCACGCTCCAGAAGGTCTTCCTCGGGACGACCCCCGACGCGTACGTCGATGCCAAGCGCTTCCCCGACGTCAGCGCGCGTGAGCTGGCGGTTCTGGTGCCGCTGGCCATCGTGACCCTCTACATGGGCCTCTTCCCGGCCACGGCGATGGACATGTACGCCGGCGTCGTGGACTCGATGGTCGAGGTGTTCGATCAGGCTATTGCCGCGGCCGGCATGGGAGGCGGCTCTTGAGCGACTTCGAGGCCATCCTCCCGGCCGGACTGCTCGCGCTCGGCATCCTCGGCGTGCTGGCGAGTGATCTCACGTCCAAGGGCCGCCGGCCCCTCGGGGCGATCGCCGTCGCACTCGTCGCGTTGGCGGCGGCTGCGGTGGCTGCGCTCGTCGGGCCGCGTACCGAGACGGGGACCGTGCTGGGCGTCCTCCGCCCGGACACGTTCGGCGTCGCCTTCACGGTCTTCTGCTGCGCCACGGGCTTCGTCACCATCCTCGCCACGATGCGCGGCGAGGCGTTCCGGCGGCCCGGGGGCGAGTTCCTCGTCCTGATCCTCTCGAGCGTGCTGGGCATGTCGCTTCTCGCCCAGGCGGTCGACGTGATCGCGCTGTACCTCGCGTTCGAGACCGTCTCGATTCCCTCGTACGTGCTCGTCGGCATGCGGCGCGGGGATAGGCGTGCGAACGAGGCGAGCATGAAGTACGTGCTCTTCGGTGCCGTCTCGTCCGCCTTGATGCTCTACGGTCTCTCCTGGCTCGTCGGTCTTGCCGGGGGGACGTCGCTGGAGGCCCTCGGCGCGGCGGTGCAGAACGGCGCGGCGGCCGAGCCGGCGTTCGTCGTGGCTGCCGTGCTCGTCCTGGCCGGCTTCGCGTTCAAGATCTCAGCCGTGCCGTTCCACTTCTGGGCACCCGACGTCTACGCAGGAGCGCCCGCAGCCGTCGGTGGGTTCCTCGCGGTGGCCAGCAAGGCCGCTGGCTTCGCCGCCCTCGTGCGCGTCGTGGGCGCGACGCATCCGATCGTGCCCGATGCCGCGGATCCCCTCCGCACGTTCGCGTACACGGGCAATACGTTCATTCTCGCGATCTCGATCCTGGCCGTCCTCACCATGACGGTGGGTAACCTCGCGGCCCTGCGCCAACGGGAGATCAAGCGTCTTCTCGCCTGGTCGAGCATCGCGCATGCGGGCTACATCCTGCTGGCGATCGCCGTCTGGTCCGAGCTCGGGGCCACGGCGTTGATGGTCTACCTGATTGCCTACCTGTTCATGAACCTGGCGGCATTCCTCCTGGCGGGCATCGTGATTCGGGAGCGCGGCACGGGTGACCTCGCGGCCTTCCGTGGCCTGGGTGCGCAGAGTCCGGTGCTCGCCGTCGGATTCGCCATCGTGCTGTTCAGTCTCACCGGCCTTCCGCCGTTCCTGGGGTTCGTCGGCAAGATGACCGTCTTCTACGCCGTCTTCGCGAAGGGCTACGTGTGGCTCGGCGTCATCGGACTCCTGAACGGCGTCATCTCGCTCTACTACTACGCGAAGATCCTCGTCAGCATGTACCTGGCCGACGCCGACGACGTGGCGCCCGAGCCCTTCCGCTTCCGCCTCGCGGATGGACTGCTCGTCGCGCTCCTCGTACTGCCGATCCTCGTCCTCGGTATCCTCTGGTCTCCTGTGTACGACATGGCCGCGCGCGTCGTCCCGGCGATCTTCGGAGGCTGATCGATGTCGACGCCCGCCCCCGTGGAACGCATTCAGCGCCTCAACGAACTGCTCACGCGATCCGTCTACAGCCCGATGAGCTACTTCTTCGAGGCCGATCCGTACGTGGTCGATGCGGACCGCCCCCTGATCGAACTCGTCGACGCGCTTCGTGGCGAGGACGATCGTTACGCTCTGATGCTGGCCGAGGTCTTGGAATCGCTGGGTGAAGTGCCGGAGGTCGGCGCGTTCCCTCTCTGGTACCGCGACCTCAACTACTTGAGTGTGCCCTACCTGGCCAGCGTGGTGCTCGAGCAGATGCGGGGCGACGTGGCGCGGATCGACGCCCTCGTCCCGCTGATGGGGGACGCGAAGCCGGCGGCGCGTGCTGCCTTGGACTCGTTTCGGGCGGATCGCGTCGAGCAGATCGAGCGCTTGGCGACACCCATCGAGCAGGCGCTCGAGCGCGAGGCCGAGACCTACGCGCGCGAGGCCGCCGAGGCGAAAGCCGCGCGGGACCTGATCGCGGCCGAGAAGAAGGCCAAGGCCGACGCGGCGCGCAAGGCCGCCCGCAAGCCTGTGCCCTCGAAGGGCGGCGCGGCGCCTGCCTCCGCCGCTTCGGAATCGAAGCTCTCGCCGAAGGAGCGCGCCCGCCAGGCGATCCTCGCCAAGCGCGCGGCGGCGGCGGCGACAGCGGACCTGCCCGACCCGGACGAGAAGGGCATCAGCCCCAAGGAGAAGGCCCGCCGGCAGATCCTCAAGATGCGCGCCGCCAAGCAGGCCAGCGCCGAGCCAGGCGCAGGGCCGGCAGCCGCCGCGCCGGACCCCGCGGCCGCGCTTCCGGATCCGAACGAGGAGGGCATCAGCGCGAAGGAGAAGGCGCGCCGCCAGATCCTCAGGATGCGCGCTGCGAAGGGCGCCCCCGCCCCGCCGCCGCCACCACGCCCGAGCCGGGGGCCGCCGACGCGTTGCCCGATCCCGACGAAGAGGGCATCTCACCCAAGGAGAAGGCCCGGCGGAAGGTGCTACGCATGCGGGCCGCGAAGGCGGCTGAGGCGCCGGCGGCTGCCCCGACTCCGCCCACCGACGAGCTGCCCGATCCCGACGAGGAGGGCATCTCGCCCAAGGAGAAGGCCCGTCGGAAGGTGCTGCGCATGCGGGCCGCGCAGGCGGCCGAGACGCCGCCCGCGTCGCCCGCGCCGACACCGACGGAGGATCCCCCCCTGCTGGATCCCGACGAGCCCGGCATCAGCCCCAAGGAGAAGGCGCGGCGCCAGGTGCTGAAGATGCGGGCCAGGAAGTCCTGAGCCGGCGGGAGGGACCCTGATCGCCAGCGTCGCGCCTTGACCTTCGGGCGCAGGCCCATCCAGGACACCCGGTGGCTCGTTCGCCGGGCCCTAGGCGCGCAAGCTCTCGCTCGATCGCACTCTGCCGTTGTCACGGCGCGCGCTTCATGGGTTATGCAGGCTACGGCTTGACGGAGAGGAGCTCGAAGATCGGCGTGAGCTGTGTGCGGCCCTTCACCTGGATGGGTTCGAGGGCTTTGACCTCGACGTAGTCCTTCACGAGATCGTAGGTCGTGTCGCTCAGCAGCACGGTCATCCCCTTGGCGACCTCCTGCAGACGCTTGGCCAGGTTCACGCTGTCGCCCATGGCCGTGTAGTCGAGCCGCTTGGGGCTGCCCACGTTGCCGACGACCGCTTCGCCTGTATGGACGCCGATGCCGAACGCCAGCCGATCCGCTTCGGGCACGGTGGCGTGGTACCGCCGGATGTCTTCGAGCATGAGCGCCGCGGAGCGTACGGCCCTCAGCGCGTGATCCTCCTGCGGGCGCAGTGGGGTGTTGTAGAGCGCCATGACGGCGTCGCCCATGTACTTGTCGATGATGCCGTCGTGGGCGTGAATCGCATCCGACGCCAGGGTCAGATAGGCGTTGATGATCTCCACGAGCTTGACCGGATCCAGCTTCTCCGAGAAGGTCGAGAAGCCACGGATGTCGCCGAACAGGATCGTGATCAGCTCGCGCGTTCCGCCGAGCCGGAGATCCTGAGCGGCCTGGAGTCCATCCACGACCTCCGAAGGCAGGTACCGGCGCACCCCCGCGATCTGGGCCTCGCGCCGCTTCGCCTCGGTCTGGTCGTCCACCACGATGGCGACCCCCTGGGCGGCGTCGTGCGCGTCCATCAGGGGGCTGAGGTTCATGCTGAGGTAGGCGAGCCCTCGACGGGGCAGGTCCGCCTCGAACTCGATCGCCGAGAAGGTCTCTCCCGTTTCGCGGACCTGCGCCAGGAGGCTGCAGAATCGATCTCCCAGGGGGGGGAGAATGCTGGGCAACGGCTGGCCGATCGCGTCGTCTCCCTCTTGGTGGAGCATCTTTCGGGCTGGAGGGCTCAACAGCGTGACGCGGCCCTCGTTGTCCGCGGTCAGTACGCCCGAGGTGATGGAAGCGAAGATGTCGTCCTGGAGGCTCTTCATCTCCGAGATCTCGTCCAGCGTCGACTTGAGCCGTGTGAAGAGGCGCGCATTCTCGACGGCGACGCCCGCTTGGTGCGAGAAGGCTTGGAGCAACTCCCGGGTGGACTCGTCGAAGAGACCCGCCTGCAGCTTGTTGTCGGCGTAGATCACGCCCGTCACCTGGTCCTTCACGCGGAGCGGGACGCAGAGGATGGAGCGGAGCTGGAAGCTGACGATGCTCTTCGCGCCCTGGAAGCGCTCGTCCTCCTGCGCGTTGGTCGTGAGCACGGCCTCACCCGATTCCTCGACCCGACGCAGGATGCTCTGGCTCACGGTGTGGTGGTCGGAATCCGCCAGCGCGCTCGCATCCATGTTGCGGGCGACGCGGAACTCGAGCTCGCCGGTCTCCTCGTTGCGGAGCATCAGGTAGCCGCGCTCGGCTCCCGTGAGCTTGATGATGGTGTCCATCACCTCGTTGAGGACCTGGTCGACTTCCAGCGAGGAGTTCACCAGCGCGGCCGTCTCCGCGAGCGCCCGCAGGTTCTTCGTCTCGCGCTCGAGCTTCTTCGAGGCGAGCGTCACCTTCTTCAGTCGGCTGTCGAGGTCGTTCAGCAGGTTGACGGCCAAGGGGGGGAGCCGCGGAACGGGCGTGGGGGAGGGGCCCCGCGGCCGGACCAGGAGATTCTTGAGATCTGCGGCGGCGCGGGTGAGGCCGTCGAGTTCGCCGGCGAGCGAGTCCCCCGGAGCGCGCGAACGATCGGACATGCGACTCCCTCCGCCGATGGCCTCCGAACGGTACATGTACCACGGTCGCCCCCGTCGCCCGGCATGCAGCGCCGCGCCGCGGGGCAGCGCTCTGGCCTGCCTGACCGCTCCCCCCTGTCGCCCGGTCGAAGCACGAGCGGTCGCCGGCGCGAGCGCTCGGGGCCCCTGGTGGGACGAGGCATGACCTTGGCCTCAGTCTTTGGTCCTAAACTCTTCCTAAATGTCTTCTGGCCGCATGCGATGGCCTCCCCGGATGGAGGCGGATCTCGTAAGGTACGTCATCACGCGTCCGGGCACGGCGGACGGATGAATGGCCTCGTCCGAGGAGGGATGTATGCGTTCCGCGACCCGTCTGATGCTCTGTCTTGCCTTGCTCGCCGCTGTGACCTTCGGGGTTTTCGCGCAGCCCGCCCATGCCGGCCCGATCGTCGAGGGGAGCGCTCTACGGCGTGTTCTCCCAGTCGGGCTCCTTCGGTGAGGGATACGACCCGACCGAAGCAGTACACCGTCGTGCGCTTCCTGGACTTCGGGGGCGCGGCACTACCCGGACAGTCTGCAGCCCATTGCCTGGCCGTCCGTCGGCAACTTCGACCCCTTCGCTCCCGATTCCGGTGTCGTGCCGGGCGGCGAGTTCTTCCTGATCGGTAGTGTCACGGGCGGGCCCGGGTTGGAGAACGACCACCTGATCCTCAGCGTTGATGGCGCGGACCGAGGGCACCCACCGAGCTGTTCACACTTCTTCGTCAGCCCATCCGAGGGGCCGCTGCACGACGAATCTCATTGCGTGGTACCGCCGGAGTATGCGCCGGGCAGGTCCCGTCGAGACGGTCATCCGCGGCACTTCTGGGCCAACTACGGCGAGGAGGGCGTCGGTCAGAACGTCGCCAGCGAGTTCTTCGGCCTGGATCTGCTGGATGGCGGCCCTTTCAGCGGGACAGCAAGGGCGCTGTCGTGCAACTCATCCAGCGGAACCTACGAGTTCGACGGCGGGTCCGAGGATCTATTCGGCTACAACCCGGACGGGGCTCGACGTGCTCTCTGCGACCTCTGTCTGGGCTCGTCTCTCGACAGCTCTGAGTCCTCCGAAGGTGGCGAACGCTGTTCGTCTACACGCTGTCAGCACTTCTTGCGACTGTGACCCGGGCAACGAGCACTTCATCACGGCGGGCTCGGACCGGAATCACGTCGCTCCGAATCAGTTCGAGTACCCGTAACGGGGACGATCGATCGTGAACCCCGTCCCGGAGCCGGCCTCGCTCGTGCTCCTGGGCTCGTCGCTCATCGTCGGGGTACGGCGTTCGCCGCCGCCGTCAGCGCGCGGCCTAGTCCCTGCACCGAGCCCTCCGAGGGCCCCGCGTCCCTCCGCCCACGGGCGAGGAACGAGGGGCCTTCCTCATTTTCGGCGTGCCTCAGCCGCCCGGGTCCTGGCCTCGAATGGGCCTAGCTCGCGGGCCGGCCAGCGGATGCGTGAGGTAGTGATCGCGGTGCAGCGGATCCTGGATCTCCTCGGCCCGAGCGGCGACGAGCTCGCGCGCCCGCTCCAGGTACGTTGCGCCATCGTTACCAAGGACCGTCCCCAGCACGTAGCAGATGTCCGGGCCCTCCTTGGTCGGCAGCTCTCGCCTGTCCCCACCACGGCGGCCAGGCGCTCGGCGAGCGACCGGCGCCTGCGTCTGCGTTCTCCGAGCAGCCACGTCGCCCAGATCGCGGTACGCGGCCAGGAGCGTGCGCGTGATGGGGGCGCTGGCCGGCCGTCGTCGGCCGTCGCGCAGGCTTCCTCCAGGATGGGTAGGGCCTCGCGGGTGCCGTGGCCGAGAAGAGCGTCGCGGCGCCCTGGGCCTGTAGGACCGTCACCCGCAGGCGTGGGCTCTCCAGCCGTCGGCCAAGGCCAGGGCGCGCTCGAAGCAGGCGCGTGCGCCGTGGCCTCGTCGCCCTGCTCGGACCGGCATCGCGGCCGAGGAGCGTCTCGAACTCGAGCTGGACGGGCTTCGCCCCTGCTCCCTCGGCCAGCGCCGAGTCCCTCCTCCAGCGCCTCCGCGGGCCTCCTCGAAGCGCCCGAAGTCCTGGGCCGTCTTCGCCCAGGCGCGAAGTGCGTCGATCGACACCGCTCTGCGCGCCGCGCCTGACGGAAGATCGTCAGGGCCCGGTCGAGACACTCCCGGGCGGCCACCTCGTAGCCCAGCGCTGCGTACGCGCGCCCCAGATTGCAGGTCGGATGGCCCTCCGCGATCAGGCTGCCCAGGCGCTGCGCGATCCGGATGGCCTCCTGGAACCGCGCGGTGGCTTCCTGGAGGCGCCGCTGACTCACCAAGGTGTTGCCGATGTTGTTCAGCAGCGCGCACTCGCCACGCAGATCGCCGAGCTCGCGGAAGATCGCCAGCGCCTGCTCCTTGGCCTCCAGGGCGCCTTCCTCTTCTCCCAAGTCCGGCATCACGGTTCCCAGCGAAGCGAGGCTGCGGGCTTCGCCGTGGCGATCGCCGATCTCCTGGCGGATGGCAAGCGCCTCGCGCCAGTGCTGGGCGCACGCCCCGAACTCGCCCCAGTGCCGCACGACCGCACCCAGCGTATGAAGGGCATTCGCTTCCCACTGACGGCTTCCCGCTTCACGAGCCAGGGCCAGGGCTCTTGTCGCCTTCGCGTGCGCCGCTTCGTAGTCGCCCGGTGCGCCAGTCCGTGACTCCCTGGAGGCAGGCAACCTGCGACTGTCGGTCCGGCGTCGTTCGCCGCCTCGGCGAGACCGAGAGCCTCCTCCAGGATCGCGACCTGGTCCGCGCGGCGGCCGAGGGCGCCGTAGCAGTCCCACTGGCGTCGGGCTACGTCGAACCGAATGGCCGGTTCTGCGTCTGCGATGGCCTTCTTCACCCGCTCGAGGAACGCCGCCACGTACGTCGCGTGGTAGTTACCCACGGCATGGGCACTAGCCGCCACGGCGAGCGGCGATACCTCGTCCTCGCGCTCACCCGCGATCAAATGGCGCACCACCTCGAAGGCCACGGCGGGCGGCGGAGGCTCCTCTTCGTGTGCCTCGAGCAGCGTGTCCGCCGCGAGGGAGTGGTACTCGGTCCTCAAGTCCGGGGAGATCCCCTGGTAGAGGACCTCCGCGATCTGTCGCGTGGCGAAGCGGAAGGAGTCCTTGCCCGAGCTTCGCAGGACGCGGTACTTCCGCTCGAGCAGGGCGAGCCGCTTGAGCAGCTTGATCCGACGCTCTTCCAGCATCTTGGCCACGATGGATGCCTGGAACTCGTGGCCGAGAATGGCGGCGGTCTCGAGGGTCTCGCGAAGGTCCTCGTCGAGATTGGCCAACTTGAAGTGGATGAGCTGGGCGACCTTGGACGGCACCTCGAAGAGCCCGACCTCGCGCGTCAGAACGAACCCCGTCTCGTCGGGGGCGAGCGCCCCCGTGGCCTTGAGCTGGGCGATGACCTCGAGGATGAGGAGGGGATTGCCCTCCGACCGTCGGAAGAGGAGGTCCCCCAGGGCGTGCACGGTCTTCTGGTGGACCACGACTTCGCGCACGAGGACATCACACTCCGCGCGTGCCAACTGCTCGATCGGTAGGGCGTCGACGTTCTCACGGCCTGCGGTCTCCGAGAGGAGACGGTGCAGGCGCGAGCCTTCCTCCACCTGCTCGTCGTCGTAGATCCCGAGGAGCAGGAGGTTCGCGTCGCCCAGGTTGCGCGCGAGGAAATCGAGCAGATCGAGGCTGTCCTCGGCGGCCAGATGGAGGTCTTCGAGCACGACGACGACCGGACGCTCCTGCGCGGCGCGGTGCAGCAGGGCATCGAAGGCCGCCAGCAAGGCGTCCTGGGATAGCGGCGGGGCCCCCTCGGAGAGATCGGCGAGGATGAAGCTCGCCAGCGGGCCCACGACGCCCGGCCGGTCCGGCAGCATGGCCGCCAGGCGTTCTTCCAACTCGCCGCGTCGATCGCCCGTCGCCTCGTCGTCGATTTCGAGGAGGTCGTGCGCAACGTCCACGAACGGCTGGTAGGCGCGCCCCCCTTTGCCAACGGCGCGGCCGGCTGCCACGCACGGGCCACCCGGGGCGTTCAGCCCTTCGAGGAACTCGTAGACCACGCGGGACTTCCCTACACCCGAAGGGCCGCGCACGAAGGCCATGCGCCCGGCTCCGGCGCCCGCGTGCGCGAACACTGCGTGCAGGCGATCGAGTTCCTCGTCCCGGCCGATCAAGCCGACTTCCCGGTTCATCCGCAGGCGCTTCAGGGCCCGCTCGGATCCGGAGGCCTCCCGTGTCGTCGCTCGCGACTGCCACCACGCGCTCTGGGGGCCCTCGCTCAGGATGCTCCGCATCTCCCCGGCCGAGGCGAAACGGCTCGTCGGCTCGCGCTCGAGGCAGGTGCTGATGACCTCGTCCCAGAAGGGGTCGATGTCCGCCTGGAGATCCCTCGGGCGCGTCAGGTCACCCGAGAGCTTCTGGGAGAAGAGAGAAACCACGTCCTCGGCCTCGAACGCGCGGCGTCCCGTGGCCAACTCGAAGAGAACGGCCCCGAAGCTGTAGATGTCGGCGGGTTCCAGAATCTCGGCGTCCGCGTCGAGCTGCTCGGGCGCGGCGTAGTGCAGCGATCCCACGAACTCCCCGCTCTCGGTCAGGGTGTGCCCGCGCATCGCGAGTCGGGCGACACCGAGGTCCATGATCAGGACCTTGTGGGAGGTCGTGATGACGATGTTCTCGGGCTTGATGTCCCGGTGGATTACACCGTGCTCGTGGATGGCCTGCAGGCCCGCGAGCGCCTGGTCCCCAATGAGGTAGAGAAGGTGGTCGGGGACCACGCCGAGCTCGGTTCGAAGGTCGTCGAGGGTCTGCCCTTCGACGTACTCCAACACCATGTAGTGGCAGGGCGTGCCGTCGAGATCGGCTTGTCCTGCCGCGTGCGTGCGAACGACGTTCGGGTGATCGAGGGCCTGCCCGATCTCTCCCTCGCGCTGAAACCGCGCGAAGTTGCGCTCGTCGGCGACCAACTCCGCATGAAGCGCCTTGATCGCGACCTCGGTCCCCGCCGGACCGGCCGGGCCATCGGCCGTGGAGACCGCCCGGTACACCGAACCCATGCCACCCCGGCCGAGTTCCTCGGCAACCTGGTAGATGTCGAGTGTGGTGCCTTCGAGCTTCACGTACCCCTCCCCGGGGAGGCTTGATTCTACGGAGGGCCGGGCCAAAGAGCGCTCCCCCCCTGAATCCACGGGCCTGTCCGCGTCCCTCGCCCACGCCAGCGGCTTCGGCGTGTGCCGGTCGGTGCCGACACGCCCTCCCGGTTTCGTCAGTCGGGAAGGCGTGCCACATCGAACACGCGGGCCCGGAAGTACGAGAAGCGGCCCTCCTCGAGATCCCACCAGACCTCGGCCGTGGCGGGCACACGAAGGCCACCGCCGCGTGTCTCGCCGCCGAAGCGGCCGCCCCACGGAGTGAGCTCGGTCTTCCCACCCACGGCGCGCGGGCGTGCCGCCGCGTGGACCTCGCGCACGCGCCCGTCGTCCTCCACGACGAGGTCCACGACCGCTTGTCCCCCAGGCGAAGGCGTCGCGACGCGAAGCCGGTTCGCATCGATTGCCATCACGTCGAGGGCGCGACTTGTGAGTAGCGCGCACGGGCACCACGGCAGCTCGGCCAGGTAGCGCTGCGCTTGGGCCAGGCTCGTCGCGTCGTCGGTCGCCCGCGCCAGGGGGAGGATCCCCCAGAGCCTTACCGTCAGGCTTCCTCGGCCGCGTTCGAAGGCATCGCACACGTGAATTTTCAGGGCCGGGCCCAGACGCACCCGGGCGCGCCACGAGAAGCCCACCGTCACGGCGCTCATGGTCTGCGTGGCTCGGAATGGCAGCCAGGGCTTGCCCGGCGCCAGGCGAAACTCACCTTCCTGCCGAAAGCGTACGCCCCCCGCGCACGTCTCCCCCGCGGTCAGCGACCACGCGCGCAGGCGATCGAGCGGGGAGGTCGGCGGTGACATGCCGGAGCTCTACGGCTGCAGCAATCCGGGCTACCGGCCGTAGAAACCACTTCGCATCTGGGAACCCCGGAGTACGCGCTGGTAGAAGCTGTTGGCCTCGGGACTCTCGGGATCGAGCGCCAGCGCGTCGTTGGCCATCCCCAGCGCGTCGTCGTACGCGCGCCGAATCAGGTAGACGCTGCCTGCGTGGATGTAGGCGTTGATTGCGTCCCGCACGGCCACGCTGCGGACCTCGTCGATGTAGGCGAGCATGGCATCGTCGCCCGTGGCCATCGCCGACAGCTTGTCGAGGTCCTTGATGGCCTTCTCGAAGCGCTTTGCCGCCGTCTTGAAGACGTCCTTCGAGCGGTTCGTGCTCTTGGTCCGCAACCCCTTTGTCACGAGATCCTGCGCCTTGCGGATCCTGGCCTCAATCGGAGCGATCTTCTGAACCACCCGCTCCTGGGTCTTGATCGCGGCGGCCTCATCCTTGGGGAGATAGCGGACCATGCTGGTCACGAAGCGTTCCTGGTCAGCGTTCAACTGCCAGAGGTGGACGGAGGCGAGCAACTGACGAGCCTCCTCAGCCGCCTTCGTGCCTTCCAGCTCCGTCAGGATCTTCGAGGTGACGCTCTTTGCCTGCTTCCAGTCCTCGCGCTTCACGGCTCGCCGGGCGAGGTCGAGGAGGCGCTCGGCAATCCCCTCCTTGATCTTCGGGACGATCTCCGTCTCGAACTTCTTGACGAGGTCCTTGTCCAGGCGCTCTGCCTTGTGGTACTGGCTCCGTGCCTGGTTGAACATGCCGTTTTCGAACGCGTAGACGGCTAGTCGCAGGTGGGACTCGGCGTCCTTGTCGATGCGCTTCGACCACTCCGTATAAAAGTAGTGGGGGTCCAGATCGTCCGGGGCGATGACGACGGTCTTGCCCTGCGCGACCACGGCGATGCCTTCCTTCCCGACCGCCTGGATCTCACCCTCGATGGAGTCGCCGGTGAGCATGAGGATTTCGTCCGCGGCCAGAGCGGGCAAGACGAAAACGGTGACCATCAGGAAGGGAAGCATCCAGCGCATCTTGGGTCTCCTTGCGGGGCCTAGGACCTTACCTCTGGATGCGGGACGGATTCAACGTCGCGTCGAGGGGCCGCCGCCGCGCCAGGACCGCCTTCGGGTGTCGTGAGAACGAGCGGTGCCCCGCGGCACCGCCGGCCACGACGGGGGGATGGTAGATTTCCATGCGCGGCCACGGCGGCTCTCCCCCGTGCCCGGTCATCGGCCCCTCCTCTCGTGGAACCGGACCCCCTCCATGCATGCTCCGACCCTGTCCTTCGAGTACCTGCGGCAGCAGATCGTCGGCGTCGATTCGACGTTCGAGACGCCCTTCGGGCGGCGCATGATGGTCTACTGCGACTACACCGCGTCCGGGCGTTGCCTCAACTTCGTCGAGCGCTACCTCCAAGGGTTGCAGCGGATCTACGCCAACACGCATACGGAGGACGATCGGACCGGGCGGAGCATGACCCAGCTCCTTCACGAAGCCGAGGCCAGCATCAAGCGGGCCGTCAACGCGGGCCCCCACGGACGTCTGATCGCCTGCGGGACGGGGGCGACGGGAGCCATCGACAAGTTCCAGCAACTGGTCGGGGTCGCGCTGCCACCCGTCACGCGTGACCGCTTGCGTGCCAAGGCGCAGGCCTTCTTGGGCGAGGACAAGGTCGCCGAGTTCCAAGCGTTCCAGCGCGACCAGCAGACGGTCGTGTTCGTCGGCCCCTACGAGCACCACTCGAACGAGGTGTCGTGGCGAGAGGGGCTCGCCACGGTCGTCGATGTCGGGCTGCTTCCGGACGGCGGGATCGATCTGGAGCACCTCGAGGCATTGCTGAAGGATCCGCGTTACCTCGACCGCCCGCGCATCGGCTCGTTCTCGGCGGCGTCCAACGTGACCGGCATGCGTTCGCCTGTGCCTGAGATCGCCCGCCTTCTGCACCGGCACGGCGCGATGGCCTGCTTCGACTACGCGGCCAGCGGGCCCTACGTCCGGATCGACATGAATCCGGCGGACGATCCCGAGGCTGCGCTCGACGCAGTCTTCATTTCGCCGCACAAGTACCTGGGGGGGCCCGGGTCCAGTGGAGTCCTGGTCTTCAACGAGCATCTGTACCGACGCGATCTGCCGCCGAGCGTGAGCGGCGGAGGAACGGTCGACTACGTGAGCCCGACCGATCAGGACTTCGTCCGGGACATCGAGGAGCGGGAGAAGGCGGGCACGCCCGGCGTCCTGCAGACCCTGAAAGCGGCCCTTGCGTTCGAGGTCAAGAACGCGGTGGGCGTGGACCGCATCGAGGCGCGCGAGACCGAGCTGCTCGAGCGTGCCATCGGACGCTGGCAAGCGCACCCGCGCATCGAGATCCTCGGCAATCCCGACCCCAGGCGTCGCGTGAACATCGTGTCCTTCAATCTCCGCGATGCATCGGGCCTCTACCTGCACCCCAAGCTCGTGACCGTGCTCCTGAACGACCTGTTCGGTATCCAGTCCCGGGCCGGGTGCTCATGCGCGGGACCGTATGGACACCGCCTGCTCGGCATCGACCAAGACACATCCGAGGCCTACCGCGCCTGGGTTCGGAAGGGGTACCAGGGCATCAAACCCGGTTGGTGCCGCGTGGGTTTCCACTACGTGATGGACGATTGCGAGGCCGACTACGTCCTGCAAGCCGTCGAGTTCCTCGCGGAGCACGGCCACCGGTTCATGCCGCTCTACACCTTCGATGCGGGCACCGGTGCCTGGACGCACCGCACGTTCGATGAGTCGGAAGAGCGATTCTCCCTGGAGGCGGCCCTCGAGTACGCGGACCCGACGGAGACGGCGCTTGCCTCCGACATACGACGCCACGTCTATGCGTCCTACCTCAACGAGGCGACGCGCCTTGCACAGGAGCTCGGTGAGCCTGAGCCGTCCACCCGACCCGATCTCCAGGAGACCTTCGGCGACCTGCAGTTCTTCGCCTGCTGATCCCGATGTCTAGAGGGTCACCCACGCCGAGGGCGCGTCGCGGGGGGCAAGGGTGACCTCCAGGCCGGCGCGCGCGAGCGGGACCGCCGTCGCGAGGGCACGCTCAGGCGTGTTGCAGTTGCCCGAGAGGTGGGACAGCACCACGGCACGAAGGCCCGATCCACGGGTGCTCATGACCAGTTCGACGGATTCCTCGTTGGCCAGATGACCGTGGGGGCCGGCGATTCGCTCCTTCAAGTGGAGTGGGTAGGGCCCGAGCTCCAGGAGCTGGGGGTCGTAGTTCGACTCCAGGAAGGCGGCGTCGAGCCTAGTAAAGACGTCCCGCAGCCCATCGAACACGTGACCGAGGTCCGTCAGGATGCCGAGCCGGCACCCCTCTGCCTCCACCACGAAGACGGCGCTGCCTTCCGCATCGTGCGGGGTGGCCACCGTGTGGACGCGGGTTGCGCCGAAGTCGACCGTGCTGCCCGGCGCGAAGCGGCCGCGCTGCTCCACGCGCCCGACCTTCCCGTCGATCCGCCGCCAGGTCCCCGCAGAGGCGAGCACGGGGACGTGGTGGCGGCGGGCGATCACACCCGCGCCGCAGACATGGTCGTGATGGCCGTGTGAGAGCAGCACGGCATCCAGACTGTCCAACCCCACACCTCGGAGCGCGGCGCGCGCAGCCAGTGTGCGCCCAGACACGCCGACGTCGAATAGCAGGCGCGCGTCGCCTGTCTCGACGTAGATGGCGTTCCCGTTGGAACCGCTGGCCAGGGCGACGGCGCGCACGTGAATCGGACCTCCCGAACCCGGAGTGAGACGAGCACCCATTCTGCCCCGCCGCGGTGACGTGCGCTTGGCATCCCGTCCTGCACCGTATCGTGGCGCCGGGATCACCGCCGATGCCCCAGGGAGCCGTCATGGAGAAGCCTGCACCCGCCGATCACCCGATCCACGAGCTCATCGCTCGCCGATGGAGTCCCCGCGCGTTCTCCTCGGAGGCCGTGAAGCGCGCAGACTTGCTGAGCCTCCTCGAGGCGGCGCGCTGGGCCGCGTCCTGTTTCAACGATCAGCCGTGGTCGTTCCTCGTCGGAGAGAAGGGCGATGGCACCTGGCAGGCAATCCACGACGTGCTCGTCCCCGCCAACCAGGCGTGGGCGGGCTCGGCCCCCGTGCTCATGCTGAGCCTCGCCCACGGGAGTTTCGTGAGGACCGGCAAGCCGAACCGGCACGCGCAGTACGACGTGGGGCAAGCGGTTGGCGGCATGGCGCTTCAGGCCACGGCACGCGGCCTCTTCGTGCACCAGATGGCCGGTTTCGACGCCGATGCCGCCCGGGCCGCCTTCTCGATTCCCCCTGCGCACACGCCCATGGCCGCGATCGCCGTGGGCTACGGCGCCGAGCCCGACACCTTGCCGCCCGACCTCGCCGAGCGCGAGGCGGCCCCGCGCGATCGCGTCCCGGTGTCGAGCTTCACCTTCGCCGGCTCCTGGGGGGAACCCGCCGCGCTCGCCAGGAGTCCGGGCGAGAATTGACGGTGCCCGTCTCCCGCCAATCGTCACGCGTACGGACGATTGGATGTGGCGGATCGCGGCGGTGGCGGTGCGGCGCTCCTGGTCGCCCGTCGCCCGGTCGCGGGCGGCCTCCAGGGCCGGCACGGCGCTCTGCGCATCGGCGCCGATGCCACTCAGGGCGTTCATTGCATTGAGGCGGGTGGCTTCCGCGTCCGCTTCCAGGAAAGGCACGAGGGACGCGACCCCGGGCGCGGCCAGCTTTCCGTAGTGGGTCAGGACCTCGATCGCGGCCGCCTTCTCCTCCGGCGTGCCGGTCTCGAGGACACCAAGCAAGTAGGGGGCGAGCGAGGGCTTGCCCGTCGCCGTGCGGAGCGGGCCCAGCATGCGCGGGTCCCCCGGGAAGCGGACCACCGCGCCGAGCAACGGGCGCGCCAGGGGGGCGGCGTCCGCGCCGAGGCCCTCCGCCACGAGGCCGGCGCTGGTGACCACCGTGACATCCGGGTCGTCAAGCAGGGTGGCCAGGAGCTCGGTGGCCGCCGGGCCGCGTGCCCGCAAGGCCTTCACGGCGTCACCGTCCCCCCGCGCGAGGCGTCCGCGCCAATGGGCTACGTCGCTCAAGCCCGGGGCGGGTTCGCCGCCACAGGCCGTTACGACGAGGGCCACCAGGACCCAACCCACGTAGCTCGCCACCTTCGCCATGTTCGTCCTCCTCTGCCGGTCCACGGTACCGTCTCCGTCCTGCGTCACGACCATGGAGTTCAGATGCCCGCTGAATCGACCCCGACCCCCGAGTGCCTGGTCTGCAAGCGAGGGGAGGAGGAGACCCCCCTGCTGAGCCTTCGCTACCGCGGCGGCGGCCTCTGGCTCTGCCCCCAGCACCTGCCCATCCTGATCCACGATCCCTCGCGTCTGACCGGACTCCTGCCCGGAGCCGAGAACCTCTCCCCCGCGGACCACAAGGACTGAGCCGCGCCATGACCTCGGCTGCCGATCAACGCCTCCTCCTCGTCCACTACGCCGAGATCGGCCTCAAGCGTGGGCACCGTGTCAGCTTCGAGCGGCGGCTTCGCGATCGGCTGAATGAAGGGCTCAAGAGCGCGGGCATCGACGTCGGCGCCTCCTACGTCGGGCGGCGGTACCTGATCCGGATCCCCTCCCCGGATCTCTTCCCCCGGGCACTCGAGGTCGTTCGGCGCATTCCCGGCGTGGCGAACGTACAGCCCGCCTATGCCGTGCCAAGCGACCTGGACGCGATCCGGGACGCGGCTTCCCGAGCGCTGCTCGAGGCACCGCCGGGTTCGTTCAAGGTCGAGACCCGCCGCTCCTGGAAGAACTTCCCGCTCAACTCCATCGAGATCAGCCGAGCCGTGGCGCCTGCCTGCCTCGAAGCGACGCAGCGCGAGGTCGACGTCCATCACCCCGACGTCACCGTGCGCGTCGAAGTGATGAAGGAAGCCACCTACGTCAGTGCCGGGCGTCTCCAAGGAGCGGGCGGACTGCCCGTCGGCAGCACGTCGCGCCTCCTGTCCTTCCTCTCCGGGGGAATCGACAGTGCCGTCTCCACGTGGATGATGGTCCGGCGTGGCGCCCGCGTCACCGCGGTCCACTTCCACAACCGCACGCACGAAGGCAACGCCGTGCTCGACAAATTGGAGGACACCTGCGGCGTCCTGGCCTGGTCGTCCGGGCGGATGCCTTTGCTCGTCGTGCCTTTCGAAGCGTGTCAGCGGGCGCTCGTCGCCACCGTGCCGGCCGAGTACCGAATGATCTTGTATCGCCGCGCCATGTTCCGCATCGCGGCGGGACTGGCGGTGCAGGAGAAGGCACTCGGCTACGTGACCGGGGACAGCCTGGGGCAGGTCGCGAGCCAGACCGCGGAGAACCTGCGCACCATCCACGCCGTCGCCGACCTGCCCGTGTACACGCCCCTCGCCGGCAGCGACAAGGTCGAGATCGTCGATCGCGCCCGTCGCATCGGTACCTTCGACATCTCGATCCGTCCGCACGCCGACTGCTGCTCGTTCCTGATCGCTCCCCACCCGGCCGTCAAGAGCACGGTGGAAGAAGCAGAGCGCTACGAGGAGGGCGTGGACTGGGCGTCCCTGGTCGCCGAGGCGGTCCAAGGCACCGAACGCATCGTCTATGCGCCCGACCCCTCGGTCTTGCCCGCCTGACCCGTCTTGCTGTCAGGCGTCTCTCCCGGATCAGCGTCCTTCGGGCACGGCACGGCTGGCGGTTCGCACGGAACCTGCTCCCAGCGCCAGCCCTGGATCGTGGACCGGGTCTCGGTTCCGGTTTGCTCGTTCTCGTAGTAACAGAATCCCGAGTCCCGCGCTTCGGGTTCGTACCCCTTGAAAACCCGGACCTTCCGGGTGCCGGCTGGCACGCGGGTCCAGGTGTGACCGTAGGTCGCCTTGCGCACCGTGCCCGTGAGCGGGTCACAGACCTCCTGTTGGAGGGGGACGCGGCGGTTCAGCCAGATCTCCTCCTCCACCTCCTCGTACTGGGGCACGAAGCGGATCATCTGGGTCGCCTTGGCCTTGCGCTCGCAGACGGGGCGCTCGACCTCCTCCACGATCGGCACCCGCTCCCAGCGCCATCGCCCCCCCGGTCCCGGGCCGTCGGCGCGCGGAGGGCGCTCCCCCGAGCAGGACGCCAGCAGGGCGGCGAGGAGGACCATGAGGACGGCGCGCGGCAGGTCGTGCACGGGATCTCCCGGGGGCCCGGTCGGGCCCTCGGCGGCCCAGCCTACCGGGAGGCGTGATTCCCGCACGCCTTCCGGGAAAGGATGGACAGGGCTCTTGTCTAGGTTATTATCTGTACACAACAGGAGGTCGCGATGTCCAGCTCGATCGGTGTCCAACTCGTCCTCGGTGCGACCGGTGGGGTCGGTCGCGCCGTGACCCGCCTGCTCCACGAGGCGGGTGCCACCCTCGTCCTCGCCGGCCGCAGCGGCAAGGACCTGGAGCGTCTGGCCGAGGAGATGGGCGCCGACGCCCATGTCCTGGATGCCCGCCGCACGGACGACGTCGCCGACGCCTGTTCCCAGGCCGTCGAGCGGCACGGTCGCCTCGATGGCCTCGTGAACTGCGTGGGGTCCCTCCTCCTCAAGCCTGCCCACCGGACTTCGGACGACGAGTGGGACGACACGATTGCTACGAATCTCCGCTCCGCCTTCGCAACGGTTCGGGCCGCGGCCACGACCATGCGCAAGACGGGCGGGAGCGTCGTCCTCGTCTCGTCGGCCGCTGCCCGGTTGGGTATGGCCAACCACGAAGCCATCGCGGCCGCGAAGGCCGGCATTCTCGGCCTGACGCTCTCCGCCGCCGCCACCTACGCGTCGTACGGCATCCGCTACAACGCCGTCGCCCCCGGTCTCGTGCGAACCCCGCTCACGGAGGGGATCACCCGCGTCGAGGCGCAGGTCAAGGCCTCCGAGGCCATGCACCCGCTGGGGCGCCTGGGGACGCCGGATGACGTGGCGCGGGCGATCGTGTGGCTACTCGACCCGGCCCAGTCCTGGCTGACGGGGCAGGTGATCGGTGTCGACGGCGGCTTGGCTACCGTCCGCAGCCGCCGGGCCTGAGGGAGGGTCGTCGTGTCATCCCTCCTCGTCCTCCACTTCGCCGTGACGTGGGCCATGGTGGGCCTCATCTGGCTCGTCCAGGTCGTCAACTATCCCCTGTTCGCCGAGGTCCCCGCCGATCGATTCCGTCGGTACGAGAAGCGTCACGTCCAGCGAATCGGCTACGTCGTCGGGCCGCTCATGATCGCGGAGGCGCTCACCGCCGTGCTCCTCCTCGCCCTGGCACCTCCGGGGGCCATGCAGTCGGTGGCCTTGATCGGCGCTCTCCTCCTCCTTGCGATCTGGCTTTCCACGGCGTTCCTGCAGGTGCCCCTCCACGGCAAGCTGGAGGCGGCCTACGACGAGGCCGTCCATCGCCGCCTGGTGCTCACCAACTGGGTGAGGACCGGGGCCTGGACCGCGCGCGGCCTTCTGCTTCTCCTGGCCCTGCTCGCCTCGGCGTGAGGCGTGCATGCCCCCAGGGCCACCTGACCGGCTGACGCTTCGCGTACCCTGGCGCCAGGAGCCCGGCGTTGAAGCAATCGACATCGACGAATCGACCCCACGGGGGCAGGGGCGCGTCCTGGCTGAGGAGCCTGAGTCTCCTCCTCCTGGTCGGCGCGCTCCTGTCTCCCCCGGCGTTGGCGGACATGCCCGTACCCGGCATGCACGGCTACACACGACACGCCACCGTCGATCTGGGGCCCTACGCCGACGCCACCGCCCGCTGGTATCGCGTTCAGAAGGGGGACACCCTCAGCGAGCTCGCGGAGCGCTACCTGGGCCAGACGGATCGGTGGCCGGAGATCACCGCGCTCAACCCCGGCCTCACGGCCGGAACGCTCCAGGCCGAGACCGAGATCCTCCTCCCTCCGCGCGATCTGCCCACCTCGTCCGACGCCAGCGCGGCGGCGCCGGGCGAGCCGAAGTCGTGGTGGGACTTCTTCACGCACACGATGCCGGGGGGGCGCCTCCAGCGACTCGACGTCGACGGTAAGATCCCCCCGTCTCCCTACGGGGGCACCCAGCTGGTCGCGGTGCGTCACGACAAGACCGCCGAGCTTCTCGAGGAGCTGGAGCACCAGGGAGGCGCACACGACTTGCTCGGGCGCCTCGAGCGGGAAGGCAAGGCGTTTTTCGCCGTGTCCGAGCGAGGCCTCGCCGCCCACGCCAACATCGAGGACGCGTCCCCGATCGAGCGACAAGAGGCCGCCTACCGCGTGGTGGACATCCGGGACGGGCGGATCGAGCTGGAGCTGCTCTTCGAGCGCTCCTACGACGGCGAGGGGCGGGAGGTGGCGCGCGACGCGCGGCGCGTCACGCTCCGCGACGGCCTGCTCCTCGGCCTCGGCCTGCTCGCCGTGGTCTTCATCGTCTGGCGGGTTCGCGTCCGGCGAGCGCGTGGAGCCGAGGCGGCCTGAGCGTTCGCCCGCGACGGGCGAGTCCGCCGACGGGCCTGTGGGGGCACCTCCTCGGGCGGGCTTTGATGGAAGGGCTACCCATCCCGTCGCGCGTCCCGTAGCCTTCGCTACCCGGTCGGAGGTGGTCGTCATGCAGCCCAATCCCCTGCTCACGCTCTTCAAGGGCCTCGCCTTCCTCGTCCTGGCGTTCCTCGTGGGGCTCTCGACGTGCCAGGGGGGGAATCTCGAGGACAAGGTGACGGCCTTGAGCGGCAGGGTCAGCGAGCTCTCTGGGCAGGTCGAGGAGCTGGCTCGGGTCGCGCGGAGTCGGGAACGCTTGCCGGCTGCCGCCCAAGGCGGCACCCCGGCCCATGCGCAACGCATGCCCGTCGTTCCCGAGCGCCTGGATCCCGAGCGCCCGCTGGGGGTCCTGGGGCGCTATCCGGACTTCCTCCAGATCGACACCTACCAGGAAATCCCCGCCGAGGCCGCCGGACACGACGACGGATCGATCGGGCTCTGGTACGGCCCGGAGCCCAAGGGGTTCAACTTCGTCACCGAGAACGAGGGGAGCCTCTCCTCCGAGGTCGAGGAGTACGTCGGGGGGTCGCCTGCCGAGCGCCACGTCGAGAACCCCTCCATCTGGGGCCCCTCCCTCTGCTGGCGCGTCGAGGTCAGCCCCGACTTCAAGGAGTACACCCTCTTCTTCCGCAAGGACGCCACCTGGCACCGGCCGCCGGTCGCCCTGGAGGCCTATCCGCACCTCCAGGGGCGGCGCTTGGTGAGCGCCAAGGACTATAAATTCACGCTCGACATCATCCGCAATCCGCAGACCGACTGCGCTCCCCTCCGCGGCTACTTCCGCGACGTGGAGAGCGTCGACCTCATCGACGACCACACGTGCGTCGTGCGCTGGAGTAAGACGCTCTTCCACTCCATCACGTACACGCTGGGTATCAGCATCATGCCCGAGTTCGTGTATGCGTACGGCGAGGACGGCCGTCGTTTCCCGGAGTCCACGATCGGTCAGTCGTTCAACGACCACTTTCTGAACCGGGAGGGCGTCGTCGGCTGCGGACCGTACCGCTTCGCGTCGTTCGAACCCGGACAGCGCATCCTTTTGGAGCGGTTCGAAGACTGGTTCGGCATTCGCGAAGGCAAGCGCTATCCCATCCGCGAGCGTCGGTTGCTCATCTACCCGGACCCCGTGACGAACCTGCTGAAGATCCGCGGGGGCGAGGTCGAGTGGGGAGGGCTCAGCCCCTCGCAGTACAAGGAAGCCATCCTCGACAACACCAATCCGAAGAGCCCGTTCAAGAACGGGGAGATCGTCAACTGGCGCGGGCCGGAGTCGGCGTATCTCTACATCGCGTGGAAGAACACCCATCCCCTCTTCCGCGACAAGAACGTTCGGACGGCTCTCACGTACGCCTGCAACCGGTTCGAGATCTGCGAGAAGATCTTCCTCGGGCGGTACGAGCCCATGTCCAGCCCGGTCTATCCGCGGAGCCTGGAGGCGGATCCGGACCTGAAACCACTTCCGTTTGACCTGGACAAGGCGGCCGAGCTCCTCGACGCAGCCGGTTGGAAGCGCGGCAGCGACGGTCGCCGCCGCAAGGTCGTGGACGGCGAAGAGGTGGTATTCGAGTTCACCCTGGCTTATCCCAGTGGCGGCTCGGACTTCCCCGCGGCCCTCAACCAGTTCAAGAACGACCTCCTCAGTATCGGCATCAAGATGACGCCCGAGGCCTACGAGTGGACGGTCTTCCAGAAGAAGCTCCACGACCGGGAGTTCAGCGCCTACACACTGCTCTGGCTCACCAGCGGCTGGGAGCACGACTTCGACCAGATCTGGCACAGTCGGGGGATCGAGGATCCGGGCTCGTCCAACTCGGTCGAGTTCAGCAACGAGACCGTCGATCGCTTGTCCGACGAGCTCCGCGTCACGATGGATCGCGAGAAGCGCATCGAGCTGGTCCGCGAGATCGGGCGGACGCTGTACGAGGAGCAGCCCTACACCTTCTTCGGCTGGCGCACGAATTTCAATGTGGCCCGCTCCTATGTGAAGAACGCGCAGTACCTCTATCGCATCACGCCCTTCGACCGCACCTACCCGATGTGGATCGAGAAGTAGCGGGAAGCAGAGCCCGATGCGCACCTACATCCTCAAGCGCCTCCTGCTCATGATCCCGACGCTGTTCGGGATCACGCTCATCGTGTGGTTACTCATGGTGGCGGCGCCAGGGCGGCCGGGCGAGAAGGCCCAGGCCTTCGGCGCCGACGCCAGCCTGGGTAGCGATCCGACGAAGGAACGGGAAAAGGGAGAGTCCCAGCGGCTCTTCCGCCGCCAGTTCGCGCTCGATCGCCCCGTCTTCTGGAACAGTTGGACCACCTTGTCCGTGGAGGAGGTCGGCGACACCGTGCGGGCGTGGGCGAGTTCGGACTCCTCGATCAAGGAGAGGCGCGAGGCCAAGGAACAGCTCGAGGATTGGGGCAACTACGCAGTACCCGCCCTGATCGAGCTCCTGACGACCACGGAAGGCGAGGCCCAGGACGACGTTCTGTACTGGCTCCGCATGAGCTCGTACCAGGCTCCGGTCAAAGCCTACGGCCGCGACCTCGACGCCGAGCAGGTCGCGCGAAACGATCGGTTCCGGGCCGAGAACGTGGAACTCGCCACATGGACTTGGAAGGAGGGGGCCCCGGCGTCGGTGCGAGAGCCGATCGTCCAGAAGTGGACGGCTTGGTTCGAAGAGAACAAGGGACGTTGGGACAGGACCTTCTTCGAGCGGATGAAGGTCGGCGTCATGGACACGCAGTTCGCCACCTATTGGGGCAACGTGTTCCAGTTCAACCTGGGCGTCAGTCACGTGCACAAGCGGCCGGTCGTCGAGCTGATCCTCGAGCGCCTTCCGGTCACCCTGACGATCTCCTCTCTGGCCATCCTGATCGCCTACGTGCTCGCCATCCCGCTGGGCATCTTCAGCGCCGTGCGTCCCTACACGGTGGGGGACCGCATCACTACGGTCTTCCTCTTTCTGCTCTACAGCCTCCCGTCCTTCTTCGTCGGTACCGTGCTCCTGCGGTTCTTCACCGTCGGCGATCCGTTCGACTGGTTCCCGAACTCAGGATTTCACAGCGAGGGCTACGCGGACCTCAACACTTGGGATCAACTCAAGGACACCCTCTGGCACATCACGCTGCCCTTGGCTGTCATGAGCTACGGCGGCCTCGCCGCCCTGTCCCGCTACGCGCGTACCGGGATGCTGGACGTGATCCGGTCCGACTACATCCGAACCGCGCGCGCCAAGGGACTCGGTGAGGCGGCGGTGATCTTCCGTCACGCCGCCCGCAACGGAATGATGCCGGTTGTGACGCTGCTCGGGACGATCCTGCCCACCCTCATCGCCGGCTCCGTCATCGTCGAGTACATCTTCAATCTCAAGGGCATGGGGCTTCTGGTCATCGAGGCGATCTCCAATCGCGACTACAATATCGTGGCCGGCGAGATCCTCATCGTCGCCGCGCTCACGCTCGTCGGCCTGCTCCTCTCTGACATCCTCTATGCGGTGTTGGATCCCAGGATCTCGTACTCGTGAGTGCCGCCACCGCCCAGAGCGCCGCCAAGGCGCGAACCAGCGTCTCCTACTGGTCGGTCGTCGGGTCGCAGCTCAAGAAGAACCGCATCGCCATGGGGGCGGCGCGCACGGTGGCTGCCCTGGTGGCCATGGCCGTGGGCGCGCCTCTGCTGGCCATGAACGCGCCGCTCGTGGCACTCGACGTGACCGGCGTCCACATCCCGCTGCTCACACCCGAGGGCATGGGCGTCCACGCGCCCCTGCTCGACACCCTCTTCAACCGGGATATGTACCCGAGCGGCGTCGACGTCTTCTTCAACCTGCTCCTCGTGGTCGGTGTTGTGTGGTTCGTTGGCGCGCGCATTCCGGCAGCGCTGCTGCGTCGGAAGGAAGTGGGGCTTCACGCCATGGTGAAGCCGCGGTCGCGTCTGGCCGACGGCATGGCGCTGAGCGCCGCTGGTTTGCTCGTCGTGCTCAGCTTCCTGCCCGAAGGCAGCGGTGGGTGGCCCGTGACGCTGCTAAGGGCCATGGCCTGGATCGTCCTCTTGCCCGCGCTGCCGTGGGCCGGCCCCATCGCTCTGTTTTTCGCCGGCGCTTGGATCGTCATCGCCGGGCCCGCGTTTCTCGGCTGGCTCCTGATCGCGCTCGCGTTTCCCACGGTGACTGGCCTCGTTCTTCTCGCCTATCTCCTCCTCGGCGCGGTGACCGGCGCGATCCAGGGCTCCTGGGCCCTCCTCTGGCTCATGCTCCCGGGGGTCGTGGGCGGACTCCTCTGGGTCTACGCTGCGCGCCGATCCGACGAGGCGCCCGGCGATCTCCGCCGCAGCGATCGGCTGCGGCTGGCGCGTTGGGCGAGCCTGGTCTTGTTCCTGGTCGCGTTCGTCGTGCTGGTTCGCTTTCCCCAGACGCGGCCCGTCATCGACTGGACGAAGACGCTCGCCACAACCGAGGCCAGGGGCGTAATGCCACCGATTCCCTACCACCCCGACAACGTGGGAGAGCAGGGGCTCGGGCCGGCGGAGCGTTCCCGGCAGCGGCCGTCCAAGGACCACGTGCTCGGCTGCGACCTGAACGGGCGCGATGTCGCCGCCCGGCTGATCTTCGGCACCCGCATCTCGCTGACCATCGGACTCGTTGCGGTGTCGCTGTACGTCACCATCGGGGTGATCCTCGGCAGCCTCGCGGGGTACTACGGTGGTTGGGTCGATATCCTGATCTCGCGCGCCGTCGAGGTGATGATCTGCTTCCCCGTGCTGTTTCTACTGCTCACGATCGTGGCCGTATTCGACACGCGGAGCATCTTCCTGATCATGGCGGGCATCGGCATCGTGGGATGGCCGACGGTGGCTCGTCTCGTGCGCGGCGAGTTCCTTCGCCAGCGAAACCTCGACTACGTCACCGCGGCCCAGGCCCAGGGCCTTCCCGAGTGGCGCGTGATCTTTGGGCACGTCCTGCCGAACTGCGTCGGCCCCGTGCTCGTCTCGGCGACGTTCGGCATCGCTGCCGCGATCTTGACGGAGTCGGGCCTCGCGTTCCTGGGGCTCGGTGACACCACGGCTGCGTCGTGGGGACAGATGCTGAAGGACGGGCGTGACTCTGGTCTCTGGCACATGATCTTCTCGCCGGGTTTCGCCATCTTCTTCGTCGTGACGGTGTTCAACCTGCTCGGCGAAGGACTCCGCGACGCCCTCGACCCGAAGCTGAGGAGGTGAGGATGGCCGAGAACGAGAGAGACGTCCTACTCTCCATCCAGGACCTCCGCACGTGGTTCTTCACCGATGCGGGGGTCGTCAAGGCGGTCGACGGCGTGTCTTACGACATTCACCGGGGCCGCACGCTGGGCGTGGTGGGGGAGTCGGGTTGCGGGAAGAGCGTGACCGCGCTCTCCATCATGCGCCTGATTCCCGATCCGCCGGGACGCATCGTCGATGGCCGAATCCTCTTCGAGGGGAAGGACCTCACGAAGCTCCCCATGAACGAGATGCGGGACATCCGTGGCGCGGATATCGGCATGATCTTCCAGGAGCCCATGACCTCGCTGAACCCCGTGTTCACGGTCGGCTACCAGATCATGGAGCCGGCCATGCTCCACCTGGGGGTTTCCCCGGATGAAGCACGGTCCATGGCGATCGACGTCCTCGACAAGGTGGGGATCCCCGCGCCCGACAAGCGCATCGACGAGTATCCCCACCAGCTGTCCGGTGGCATGCGTCAGCGCGTGATGATCGCCATGTCGCTCGTCTGCAACCCGAAGCTCCTGATCGCCGACGAGCCGACGACCGCGCTTGATGTGACCATCCAGGCGCAGATCCTCGACCTGATGCAGCAACTCCAGGACGACCTGGGTATGGCGATTCTCGTGATCACCCACGACCTCGGCGTCGTCGCCGAGGTGTCCCATGACGTCGTGGTCATGTACGCCGGGAAGATCGTCGAATACGCCGATGTCATGACGCTCTACGAGGAGCCGCGGCATCCCTACACCATCGGGCTCTTTCACGCGGTGCCGAAGCTGGGCGCCCACCAGACGCGGCTCGACACGATCGCCGGCGAGGTACCCAATCCGCTCGATTTTCCCTCGGGCTGCAAGTTCCACCCCCGCTGCCCGTTTGCCTTCGACCGGTGCAAGGAGGAGGAACCCCCGCTCACGGAGCTCGACAGCGGACACAGCGCCGCCTGCTGGATGATCGAGGAAGGGCGGACGGCCGAGCTGGGCGACCGCAAGGCATGGGAGGGACGGTCGTGACCCAGGCGACGGACACGCGCGCGGGCGCCGATCAGCCGCCCTCTGCGACGGGCGAGCCCCTCCTCTACGTGAAGGCCCTGCGCAAGTGGTTCCCCGTCAAGCAGGGGCTCTTCTCCCGGACGGTCGGCCAGGTGAAGGCCGTCGACGACATCGACCTCCACGTGCGACGCGGTGAAACGCTCGGCCTGGTGGGCGAATCCGGCTGTGGGAAGACCACCGCGGGCCGCTCGATCCTCCGGCTCATCGAGCCTACGGCGGGGACGATCCGCTTCGAGGGCGAGGATGTGCGCGCAGCCTCCGGTCTCGAGCTTCGCAAGCTCCGCCGGCGCATGCAGATCATCTTCCAGGACCCCTACTCATCGCTCAATCCGCGAAAGACGGTGCTCGACATCGTCGGCGAAGGCATGCGCGTGCACGGTCTGGCCCGCGGCCCGGAGGTCCAGGTCCGTGTCGAGGATCTCTTGGATCAGGTCGGGCTGTTTCGCCGGCACGTCACGCGCTATCCGCACGAGTTCTCCGGCGGGCAGCGTCAGCGCATCGGGATCGCGCGGGCGCTCGCGCTCGAGCCCGAGTTCATCGTCTGCGACGAGGCCATCTCGGCGCTGGACGTGTCCGTGCAGGCGCAGGTGATCAATCTGCTGCGGGAGCTCCAGCAGCAGCACAACCTCGCCTACCTCTTCATCGCGCATGATTTGTCCGTGGTGGAGTTCCTCGCCGACCGCGTCGCCGTCATGTACCTGGGACGCATCGTGGAGACCGCGCTCTCGGCGGACCTCTTCCGGGATCCGATCCACCCCTACACCAAGGCGCTCTTCAGCGCCGTGCCCATTGCCGATCCGCGTCGGAAGAAGGAGCGCATCCTCCTGCCCGGCGATCCGCCGAGTCCACTCAACCCGCCTACCGGATGCCGCTTTCATCCGCGCTGTCCGATCGCCGAGCTGCCCCTCTGCGCCGAGGTCGATCCGCCGGCCGTACAAGCCGGGGAAGGGCACGTGTTCCACTGCCACGTGGAGCAGCGCGACCGCAAGCTGGACCCCGTGACGGAGACCCCGCCCGCGCCGGCAACAACCCCATGACGGTGCGGTTGTAGCAACCCTGCGACGGTGGGCATTCCCCCTTCGCGTACGCCTCGCAAGCGTGCGGACTCGACGCACCGCATCGACGACGAGGCAGCCCCGCTTGCCGCAGCTCGTCGCGACCTCCGTTGGCGCGCTACTCGACCGTGCAGCGGGCTCGGCCGGAGGTCGCATCGGCGATCGCCCGGAGGAACGACGCCACCTGGGCGACCGGTACGTCGACGACGAAACGGGCCTCGGCGCCGTACTGCGCGTCCCGGGGCTCGAGCCGGGCCCCATGTAGGACGCCCTTCACGGCCCCGGAGAGATCGTAGGCGTGCGCGATCTGCACGGCTTGGGTCAGCAAGCGGACGGTGATCTCCGCGTGTTCGAGTACCTCCGCCGCGGCGCCGCCGTAGGCCCGAGCGAGGCCACCGACACCGAGCTTCGTGCCCCCGAAGATGCGGCTCACGACGACGGCCGTGCGTGTCAGCTCGAGCCGGTCGATCTGCATCAGGATGGGCTTGCCGGCGCTGCCGGACGGCTCCCCGTCGTCGCTGTAGCGGAAGCGCTCTCGGTCGATGCCCAGTCGCCAGGCGTAGGCGTGGTGGTTGGCGGTGGGGAACTGGGTTCGGGCGGCCGCGAGCAGCGCTGCAACGTCGTGTTCGTCCGTGATGGGGGCGGCCGTCGCGATATGGCGCGAACCCTTGATCTTGGCGGGTTCGTGCTGGATCTGTGCGACCACGGTTCGGAAGGAACGCGGCGTCGAGGACATCAGGCGGCTCCGTGTCAGGGAGAGTGTGACCGGGAGATCGGGTCCCTGTCTCGTTCCACTTCTTCGTGGCCCTGTGGTTCGGCTTCGAGCGCCCCACGCCGCCGAGGAAGGGCCGGCAAGATCCCTCGCAGGCGGCGACCCCGCACTGGTGCTTGCCGGTCGCTTTCGCCGGCCCGATCGAGTGGAATCGTTCTGGCCGGAAGCGGCCTGCGGGCGACGGTCCCCCATCCGCGGGCGTGCGACGTTCTCAAGACCAGGAGGCCGCCATGCGATTTGCCGCGATCTCACTCGCCGTCCTTTTCCTTGCCGGGGCCGCGCAGGCCGCGCCCGGGGAGGGCCGGCCCTACGACGGCCACCTGCCCGACGCCGCGCCCGAGCACGTCGCCGTCGTACAGGTGCTCGACGGCTTGTCCGGGCGGCCGATCGAGGGGGTCTCCGTGCGGTGCTACCTCGAGTGGGCGGGTACGGGCTTCGTCCGCGCAGAGCTCTTGGGACAGACGGCCACGGATGCCTTCGGCCTGGCGTCGATTGCCCGGGCGCTGCCGGCCGGCGACGCGCACTGGGTCTTCGACCGGGCGGGGTACGCCGTGCACGAGGCGTATGGGAGCTTCCCGCCGGACCGGGTCTGGCTGCTTCCGGGACGCGAAGCGGTCGCTCGCCTCGTCGATCCGTTCGGTCGTCCGGCCGCGGGCGTCGAGGTGAACATGATCCTCGGCTGCGGCCACAGCCCTGCGGTTCGCACGGTACGTACGAATGCCGAGGGCGTCTTCCGGTTCCGAGACGTCGATCCGGGAGCCGGGCGGGCGTGGATCCGGATGGCGGGCGCGATGGCCGACTACTTCGACGTTCCCGCGCAAGGTGGCGTCCTGACGACGGACCCCGGGACATCGATCCGGGGCACCGTCGTGGACGGAGAGGGGGAGCCCGTCGCCGACGTCGTCGTCGCGTCGCTGCAGCGTCAGCGGGGGCCCACGGCCCTCAGCGACGGGACGGGACGCTTCCGCCTCGCCAGTCTGGAGCCCGAGGGCGAGGTCTGGTTCTTCCACGAGAGCTGGCGCGGCGGAGACCAACCGTTTCTCGTCCTGACCGACGTCGATCTACCGGCGATTCCCGGCGCCCGGCCTCCGCTCCGGATCGTCCTTCCGCCCGCGACGGTCGAGGACGAGGACGAGTACCGGTCATTCCTCGACCCGGCTGCGTTTCCCGTCCCGATCCGCGTCCTCCACGCGACGTCCGGAAACGAGATGCCCGATGTGTCCTTGATCCTGCTGTCCCAGCGCACCGGCCTCGGCACCATCGACGAAGAGGAACTCGACGACGCGTACGATCCCACCGGGCGCCGCGTCATCCGCGTGGGCCCCGGGAGATACGTCGCCGCCTCCGCTTCACCGTTCGAGCCGTACCGCATCGACCTCCCGACGCCGGTGGAGATCTCGGTTGAGCAGACGCAACCGATCACGGCGAATGCGGTCGCGCAACCGATCCTCGCGTTCGAAGGAGTGACGGCTGCGATGGGAGACTGGGACTTCCACCTCGTGCTTACGTACGCAAGCCTGTCCGTCGATCCCTTCGAGGAGGACGAGAAGGTCCACCTCCCGCCCGACGACGCCGCCACCGTCCGTGTGTGGAACGGGGCCTCCGTCCGCTGGTTCCCGGTCGAGGCCGCAAGAGGAGGCGTCCGCAAGGTGGCGATCGGCGAGATCCCCTCGCCGGAACCCGTCGAGGAAGACGAATGCGGTCCGTCGAACGGGGTGGGGGAACTCCGCCTGCTCGACGCGTCAGGAGAGCCGATCGCCGGGCGGGCGGCTCGAATCGAACGCCGCAATTATGCGAGTTGGGGGAGAACGGACGAGGACGGGTGGTTTGGCTCGATCGGCCAGTCGGCCTCCGGCCCTGGGTTCTTCTCTCTGCCCGCCACGTCCGTCGCGCCGCCGTTCGTTCTCGAGGTGGAGGGCTACGTCACGCGGGTCGTGACGGTGGAGACATCCGGCAACGTGACCTTGCGCTATCCCGCCGGTGAGATCGAGTTGAGCGTCGTCGATGCCGACGGCACGCCGCTCGACTTCGGTTGGTGCGTGGACGGCATGACGGGCGAGGGGCATGGGGGGAGACTCATGCTCGGCGGGGTCGAAGCGGGGCGGCGGAAGGTCGTGGTCGGGGCGGCGGGGTACCGCTCACAGCTCTTCGTCGTGGATGCACCGGAAGAGGGAGTACGTGTCGTGCGGGCCGTGCTGCGGCCGTAGTTCCCCAGCATGGGGCACCGTACCTCGTGCCTCTTCGGGGCCCTACCCCGTAGACTCGTGACCATGCCCACCCCCCGCGTCCTCGAGCCGTACACGTTTCCCCGCACAGGACACCGGGCGAAGAATCGCCTCGTTCTCGCGGCGATGACGAACATGCAGAGCCACGACGACGGCACGCTCGGCGACGACGAGCTGGCGTGGCTCGCTGCGCGGGGACACTTCGGCGTCGTGACGACCTGCGCCGCACACGTCGCCATCGACGGTCAGGGATGGGACGGGGAACTGGGCGTGTTCGACGATGCGCACCTCCCCGGCCTCACGCGGCTGTCCGCGGCCCTTCGAGCGGCGGGGGCGCTCTCGTGGGTGCAGATCTTCCACGGGGGCGTTCGGGCGCCGTCTCGGTTGACCGGGCAGCAGCCCATGAGCGCGAGCGACTTCGAACTCGACGCCCCTGGGTTCGAGCGCCCACGCGCGGCGACCGAGGAGGACATCGAACGCACGATTGGCGCGTTCGGTGCCGCGGCCCGTCGCTGCGCTGAGGCCGGCTTCGACGGCGTCGAGATCCACGGCGCGCACGGCTACCTCATCACGCAGTTCTTGGGCACCGTGTCGAACACCCGGGACGACGCCTGGGGCGGTTCGCTCGAGGGGCGCGCGCGCTTCGCCCGCGAGGTGGTAAGGGCCGTGCAGGCCGCGACGCCCGAGGGCTTTCTCGTCGGCATCCGGATCTCGCCCGAGCTTCCCGAGCAGGGGGTCGAGCTCGACGACGCGCTCCAGGTCGCGCGGTGGCTTGCCGACGACGGCGTCGACTTCCTGCACGTCTCCAACTGGGACAGCTTCCAGCCCCCGAAGGCTCATCCCGAGAGCGACAAGCCGCTGACGACGTGGTTTCGGGATGCCGTGGGTCCGACGGTCCCGCTCGTCGCCACGGGTGGGGTCTGGACGCCGGGGCAGGCCGACGCCGTCCTCGAGCACGGTGCCGACCTCGTCGGCCTCGGCCGGGCGGCGATCGGCAACGCCGCCTGGCCGAGGGACGCCGCCGATGGCGACTGGACGCCGGCGCGTCCGCCGTACACGCCCGAGCACCTGCGCGGCCAGGCCGTGGGCGAGAAGCTCCTGGGGTACATGCGGAAGTGGCCGGGCTTCGTGTCCGACGGGTCGTAGGCGAGGCCCCTCCCCCGCGGTTCGCCGGGCGGGGGCTTGCGAATACCCCTGGGCGCGGCTCCCGTGTAGCCGGCCGAAGTTGGCGGACCGGTGACTGGCACCGTACTGCCGTTATGGAGGTATGCTCGCCCTCGGCCATGGCACCCACCGACCCGGAAGAGAGCGCCGCTTCGCGACTCCGCCGCGCGGTCGTCAAGGTGTTGACCGTCATCGACCCGCCGGATTACGACCAGCCGTGGCAGACCCGCGGCGTCATGAACGTCACCGGGTCCGGCGCCATCGTGAAGACGACGGACGGTCCGCGCATCGTGACCAACGCGCACGTCGTCGAGGGCCACGTCTTCGTCGAGGTGCGTCGCTATGGCGATGCGCGCAAATTCGTTGCGGACGTCGTCGGCATGTCGACGCACGCCGATCTCGCCCTCCTTCGGGTCGACGACGAAGCCTTCTTCCAGGGAATCGAGCCCATTCCCCTGGGGGCGCTGCCGGCGCTCGGGGACCGCGTCACGGTGTTGGGCTTCCCCATCGGCGGCGACCGTCTCTCGGTGACCGAGGGGGTCGTCTCTCGCATCGAGATGACCACCTACGCGCAGAGTCAGCGCAACCTGCTCGCCATCCAGATCGACGCGGCCATCAACGCCGGCAACAGCGGGGGACCGGTCGTGCGCGACGGGAAGCTCGTGGGCATCGCCTTCCAGGCCTTGGAGGACGCCGCCGACATCGGCTACGTCATCCCGGCGTCCACGGTGCGGCACGTGCTGCGGGACATCCAGGATGGTGCGATGGATGGGTTCCCCTCGCTCGGCGTGCGCATCCAGACGCTCGAGTCCCCTCCGCAGCGGCGTTCGCTGGGTCTCGACCCCAACGGGGACGGCGTCCTCGTTCGGCACGTGGAGTTCGAAGGCAGCGCCTGGAAACGGCTGACGGTGGGGGATGTGCTGCTGGCGGCCGATGGCGTCGCCGTCGCGCCGGATGGCACCATTCCGTTTCGGGGTGCGGAACGCATCGAGTACCTCCACCTCTCGGCGCAACGGGAAGTGGGTGAGCGGATGAGCGTACTCGTCCATCGCGCCGGCAAGCGACAAGAGGTAGAGCTGGTCCTACGTCGCCCCCGTCTGCTTGTGTCCGAAGACGATGCCACCACGAAACCGCGCTACTTCATCTTTGCGGGGCTCCTCTTCGTGCCTCTCTCCCGGGGGTACCTGGAAACCTGGGGAGAGGACTGGACGACGCGTGCCCCCGCCCCCTTCGTGTCGCTCTACGAGTCGGGCAAGCGGTCGCAGCGCACCCAGGAAGTGGTGGTGCTTCAGAAGGTCCTCGCGGACCAGCTGAACCGCGGCTACCACGACACCGAGAGCGTCGCGGTGGAGCGCGTTCAGGGACGTGGTGTGAGGAGCCTCGCGCATCTCGTGAATCTCGTGCAGAAGGCCGAGGGGGAGTTCGTGACCTTCGATCTGTACGACGGTCGGCGGGTGGTGATCGACCGGGTCGTAGCCGTCAAGCGGGGGGCTGAGCTCCTCGAGCGCTACGGTGTACCCCGCCCGCGCAGCGCGCGGGTCCGTGCCCGCGCCGCGCGGTCGCGCGCGCGGGCGCCGAAGAAGCGCGGACGGGGAAGGAAGCGGTGAGCGCTGCGAAACAGAGCGTCCTCGTGCTCGGCGCAGGGCGCGTCGGAGCCGAGGTCGCGCGCGACCTCGCGACGACCTTTGCCGTCGCTTCGGCCGACCGCGATGAAGCTCGACTCCGGGAGGCGCTGGGCGGCAGCCCGGTGGACCTCCTCCCGGTGGAGGTGGGCGACCCGTCGGCGCTCGAATCCCTGGCTGCGCCCTACGACTATGTGGTGGACGCCCTGCCCGGCTTCCTCGGCTTTCGAACGCTCGAGACGCTCCTCACGATCCGCAAGAACGTCGTCGACATCGCCTTTGCGCCTGAGGATCCCTTCGCCCTGGACGCGTTGGCGCGAAGGCACGCCGCCACCGCGATCGTCGACATGGGCGTCGCGCCCGGCATGAGCAACGCGATCCTCGGGCACGTGAGGAGTCGCTGGCGTGCGGTCGAACACTTCGAGTGCCTCGTGGGCGGCCTCCCCGTCGTGCGGACCTGGCCCTTCGAGTACAAGGCGCCCTTCTCCCCGGCCGACGTGCTGGAGGAGTACACGCGCCCGGCTCGGTACGTCGAGCAGGGGCGCCTGGTCACGCGGGCGGCCCTCACCGACATCGAGCGGATCGAGGTCGACGGCGTGGGCACGCTGGAGAGCTTCAACACCGACGGGCTCCGCACGCTGCTGCGCCTGGGGGACGTCCCCTTCATGAAGGAGAAGACGCTCCGCTATCCCGGCCACGCTCGCCTGATGGAGGCCCTCCGTGAGGCGGGCTTGCTCGATCCGGAGCCTCGCTGGGTCGGCGAGAGCAGGGTTGCGCCAAGGGACGTCACCGCCGCCGTGCTGGAAGAAGCGTGGCGGCTCGACGAAGGCGAGAGCGAGCTCACGGTCATGCGCGTGACGCTCCGGGGGGTGGATGAGGACGGACGCGACGTCGAGCAGGTCTGGCGCCTGCTGGATCGGGGAGACGCCGCGCGCGGCGTCTCCAGCATGGCGCGCACGACCGGCTACGCCTGTA
Organism: uncultured Planctomycetota bacterium; assembly: GCA_963802335.1. Taxonomy (GTDB): domain Bacteria; phylum Planctomycetota; class PLA2; order PLA2; family JAEUHO01; genus CAWDIE01. The sequence goes on from CAWDIE010000002.1 coordinate 233,525, forward strand.
CGGCCGCCCTGCACCTCCTCGCCCGGGGCGACACCCCCGGCCCGGGCATCCTCGCGCCCGAGGACCTTGCCTCCGACGCCGACGCCTTCGCCTCTCTGCTCGCCTACCAGGCCGAGCGGGGCGTTGCCTACGACGTCGAGACGACGTACGCCAGCGATAGTCAATAGGCTGCGCAAATCGATAGGCATCACATGAGTTCGGCGTGCCTATCTTTGGCTCCAGCGATCATGAGGCCTCGTACTACAGAGGAACCAAGATCATGAATGCCGAAGCCGCACGTCGCACTTCGCACCGCTTCGCTACGCGACGGGTCCTGCGCATCGTCGGTCGCATCGTCCTGCTGGCCTGGGCGGGGTTCTGGACGTGGTTCAACCTCGCCTCGCTCATCGGCGAGATGGCCGACCTCGGCGTCTGGATCAACCACGGCCTCCTCGCCGCCGTGATCGTGGCCGTCACCGTGCTCGCCTTCCTGTGGCCCCGCGTCGGGGGGATTGCGCTGCTGGTGCTGACCGTGGGGCTCGCCGTCTTCTTCCGCGGGGTCGAGCCCTTCGTCGCGCTGATCTTCCTCGCGCCCCCGGCTGTGGCCGGATTGCTCACCCTGGTGACCGCTCCCCGCGGTCCGTAGGACCGACAAAAAAGGCGCCCGCGTCCCTGATGGGGACGCGGGCGCCGGCGCGGGAAGGACGGCCTCCCCGGGAGCGTTGCGGAAGCTAGTTACCGACGGGGAAGGGGTTCCCACCCGGGTAGCCGATGGCCTCCCACTCGACGAGACCCGGGGCGTGGCAGTCGGCGCAGCTGTTGCCGTTGCCCAGCGCGTCTTCCTTCGGGGCGACCTCGTGGTTCACCGTCAGGTACATCACGGTGTCGACCCACTGAATGCTGCCGCTGAAGTCGGGCTGCCCGTTGTAGTCGGCGCCTTCGGCGAGGGCCGGACCCCACTCGTAGCCCTTCCAGTACGCGTCCGTGTCGTCGGCGTTGTAGGGGAAGAGGTGGGGGACGAGGACCGTGAGGCTCTTCTGGTCGGCGGCCTGGTTCCCGATCATCTTCTTGAAGGGGTAGAGCATGATGCCCCCGTCCATCGGGTCCGCCGCGGGGGCGCCGAGGACGACGGGGGCGGTCTTGTCGGCCGGGTTCATGAAGCCGTCGTTGCCAACGAACGCCCGGTTCCACTTGCCGTCGAAGCGACGGAGCACGGGCCGGTAGTCCTTCGCCCAGACGAAGTCGCCCTTCATCACGTTGTAGTCGGGCATGCCGTTCTCATCGAGGACGGGCTCGCGGTCGGCGTCGCCGGCCGTTTCCCAGTACCACTCGACCTTGGTCGGCGTGAAGCGTGCGATCGCGGGGATGTGGCAGACCTGGCAGGCCAGCGTCGAGTGCGAGTTCACCACGGTGTTCTCGTGGTTGGGGTTCGGGTGGCAGTCACGGCACCCCTGCATGTTGCCTTCGTCCGTGTGGTGGATGGGCATGCCGCCGACACCGTGGTCGACGACTTCGTGGCAGCGCTGGCAGGCGAAGTTGCCTCCGTCGGTCGCCATGTGCACGTCGTACTTACGCGAGGTGTCGAGCAGGTTCATGGCGATGTCGCCGTGCTTGACGTTGTCGCCACCACCGGCCTTCGCGTGGCAGGGGAGGCAGCCGTAGCGGCCGGGCGAACCGACGGCCTTGGCGATCTCGTTCAGGTCGAGCGTCGCGACGGGGGCGCCGGCCTTCTTGGGGTCCTTGGCGTAGGTGTTGGTCGTGTCGTGGCAGACCAGGCAGTCGAGGCCGGAGGGATCGTCGAAGTCGTAGTCGACGTTCGCGGCCCAGCCGATGCCGATGTGGCACTGCGTGCAGCGGGCCTCGTTCGAGCCGATGGCGATGCAGAAGTTGTTGATCAGGTTGGTCTTGCCGACCATGTCGTTCTCGTAGCCCTCGACGTTGTTGTCGTCGCCTTCCCATAGCCAGTGGCCGGTGTCGATGAGGTCCATGCCGGCGTCCATGTGGCACGTGAGGCAGGAGTCGGTGTCGACGTAGGCGTTGGCCGTGAAGTAGGGGTCGTGACCCTGGAAGATGGTGCAGTCGGCATCATCGTCGTCGGTCTGATCGGCCGTGTCCGTAGCGACGGCCAAGAACGTGCTGTCGGCGTAGACCGTGCCCGTGGAGTCCCACATCATCTCGTAGGGGGCGGTCGCGTCGATGCCGACGGACACGCCGTCCACGAAGAACTCGACCTGCGTAACGCCGTTGTCGTCGATCGCGTTGGCGGCGATCTGGACCATGCCGGCCAGCAGCTGGCCGTTGACGGGAGCCGTCAGCGTGACGACGGGGTCGGTATCGACGGGCGGAAGGGGCGGAAAGAACGGGTCGTCATCGCTGCTCCCGCAGCCGGCCAGGAGCGGCGCGGCCACGACGAGAACGGCGAAGAGCGCCAGATGCGAGCGTCGCATTGGATGTCTCCTGCTGTGGCGAAAAGTGCCTTGAAACGGGGATCGACGAGGCCTTGGGGCCAGCGCGGCCGCGTGTCTCGCACGCCGTCGAGTGCCCGTCGGGTCTCCTGTCGCTAGGGAATCTAGGTAGTGCTTCCCACCTGGCAACGATTACCAGCCGCAGGCAATTGGCCCGAATTCAGGCAAAATCCTGCGAATAACTCGCAGTTCAGATTAGCCGAGGCGCGCGCCACGAATCCTCGCGGGGCGACGGCTGGATGCGGGGCGCGGCTTGGCGGGCCGGCCAAGCCCGCCGAAGAGGAATTGAAATTTCCCGCATCCAAATCACAGCCAACGTACCGAATCCGGGGGTCGACCGGCCGATCCATAGGTGGTGCGGATCGTCGGCAACGTGAAGGGCGATTCTCGAACCAGTTCTGAGTCTTTGTGCTCAGGATCGATGGGTCGGGGCGCGCGAATCGGGCCGTCCGGACCGGCGCCGGCGCCGGGCTCCGAGCAGGACGCCCAGGCCGCTCGCCATCAGGGCGAGACTCGCCGGCTCCGGTACGACCGGAGCGGCGAACACCCCCGGACTGGGCGCCTTGAGGCGCAGGAAGTCCGCGTCGTTGTCCCCCGTGTCCGTGCTGAAGGCGTCCCGCGAGAGGCTGAAACCCGCCGAGACGTCCGGGGCCCACAGTCCTTCGCCGGCGTTGTAGAGGCCGGCGTTCCCGTACTGAAGCGCGTCCATGACGGTCCCCGCGGGATCGAGGAGGCGGAGGGCGTCGGGTCCGTTCTGCCAGTCCACGCTGGCCACATAGTCCCGCGCCGCCAGCACGTTCCCCGCGGCGCTCGCGGTGGCCAGGACCAGCAGACCGTCCGTGGGGACGGTCATCCCCGTAAGGCTGATCGTTCGGTAGACCTTGCCGTCGTTGCCGTTGATCCCCTGGAGGGACCAGCCGGTCAGGGAGAAGCCCTCCTCGACCGCGATCTCGGTGAATACGTCGTCCGCGTCACTGCCGACGCCGTCGTAGACCACCTCTTGGAGGATCGGACCGGCCGAGGCCCCAGCCGCCAGCCCGACGAGCAAGATCAGGGCGAGAACGAGGGGTCGCGCCACGGGCAGCGGCGGGGCAGGGGGCCGGCCCAACAAGACGGCCACCGACGGGAGCACGGGCCGGGCACAGGGCAGGGGACGGGGCTGGGGACGGGGCGGACGCTGGATCATGGTCGGGTCTCCTCGCGGGCACGTCGCCCGCAAAGGCACATCGCGCGACCCGGCCGGGCGGTCACCCCGAAATGCGCTCGGACGGGCGGAGCGCAAAGGTCCGGCCCGCCGAGTGACCGCGCCCGCCGCTCGTGCGATGAGGGGGTGGGGGCCCGCAGAAAGGCAACGCATGTCCACGCACCGCTGGCTGGTGAAGACCGATCCCCGTCTCTTCTCGTTCGACGATCTGGCGTCCTCGTCCCGCACGGCGTGGGACGGGACGCGCCACCCGGTGGCCGTGCGCCACCTCCGGTCCATGCGACGCGGGGACGAGGTATTCGTCTACCACAGCGGCTCCGAGCGGGCGGTCGTCGGGATGGCCGCCGTCGTTCGCGGCCCGCGGGCCGATGCGTTGGGCGGCTGGTACGTGACGCTCGCGGCTCGGGGGCGACTGGAGCGCCCGGTGACCCGCCGCGAACTCACTCGAGAACCAGGGCTCGGGGCGTGGGAGCTCGTGCGCGTGCCGCGCCTGACGATCCTGCCGGTGCCCGCCCTGGCCTGGCGGCGCGTGCGTGCGCGGGCCCGGCAGCCGCGGGCCTGATCCGGGGCGGCCGTCTTGGCCGCCAGAAGGCGCCGTGGCCTGCGGCCGCGGGTACCGTGCCGGTTCGGGAGGAACGCGATGATCGATAGCCTGGCTGCCCGCTTCCGCTCCGTTGCGCCGGAGGCCGACTTCGTCGCCCTGCGCTTCGAGGAGGAGCGAAGCGAGTCCATGAGCGTCCGTCAGGGGGTCGTCGAGCCGACGAACGCCGGGGAGGACGCCGGCGCGATGATCACCGTCGCCGACGGGGGCGGCATCGGATACGCCGCCACGAGCGACCTCAGCACGAGCGGCCTCGCCGAGGCCTCGCGCCGCGCGCTCGGCTGGGCCCGGCGGAGCGCGGGACGGGCGGTCACGGACTTCTCACGCCTGGACCACGGGGCAGCGACCGGTGTGTTCGAGACACCGGTGGTGCGGCCGTGGGACGGCCTCTCGCTCGCGGCCAAGCTGGACCTCCTGCGCCAGCAGTGCGAGCGCCTGAAGACCGACGACCGCATCGTCGACTGGTGGACGGGACTGGCACGCACCGAGACCGAGACGCTCTACGTCAATTCCCTCGGCGCCGAGGTGCGGCAGCGCTTCGAGTTCGTCATGCCCTCGATGGGGGTCGTGGCGTTCGAGAAGGGTGAGGCGATTCGACGGACCCTCTTCGGCCACGGGGCCGCGCGCCAGGGGGGGCTCGAGGTCCTGGATGCCGTGCAGTTCGACACGGCCGCGCCGCGGCTGACGGAGGAGGCGCTCGAGCTGCTCTCCGCCCCGAACTGCCCGACCGGGGCCATGGACGTGCTGCTGGCGCCCGACCAGATGATCCTCCAGATCCACGAGTCGATCGGTCACCCACTCGAGCTCGATCGCATTCTGGGGGACGAACGCAACTACGCGGGGACCAGCTTCGTCACGCTCGACATGTTCGGCTCCTACGAGTACGGAAGCGACCTCCTGAACGTCGTCTGGGACCCCACGCGTCCGGAGCAGCTCGCGAGCTACGGCTTCGACGACGAGGGACGACCGGCCGAGCGAGAGTTCATCATCCGGGACGGGATCCTGCTCCGCCCGCTGGGCGGCGCCATCTCCCAGCAGCGAGCCGGCATGAAGGGTGTCGCGACCAGCCGTGCGAGCGGATGGAACCGCCCGCCGATCGACCGCATGGCCAATCTGAACCTGGAGTGCGGATCGTCCACGTTCGACGACCTGGTCGGGTCCGTGGAACACGGCGTCTACATGGCCACCAACCAGTCCTGGTCGATCGACGACTCCCGCAACAAATTCCAGTTCGGTTGCGAGTACGGCCGCCTCATCGAGGACGGCGAGCTGACGAAGGTGGTCAAGAAGCCGAACTACCGCGGCGTCTCCGCCACGTTCTGGCGGAATCTGAAGGGCGTGGGCGACGAGAGCACCTTCCAGGTGCTCGGCACGCCCAACTGCGGGAAGGGGGAGCCGAACCAGATGGTGCGCGTAGGGCACGCATCCCCCGTTTGCCTGTTCGCGGATGTGGAGGTGTTCGGTGGCGTCTGATCCTGCTTCGATTCCCCAGCGTCCGGCGTCCGACGCCCCCGGGCCGAACCAGGCGCGTTTTCACGCCCTCGGTCGGTATCTGATGAGCAAGCTGAAGGGCGACGAGGTGCTCATCAGCACCTACCACGGGGAGGACTCCGACTTCGTCCGGTTCAACCACGGAGAGATCCGCCAGGCCGGCTCGGTGACCCAGGGCCACATGGGCCTCCGCCTGATCGACGGCCAACGGCAGGCCGTCGCGGGCGCGACCCTATCGGGCGACGAGGCCTCCGACCGGCAGCGGCTGGAGCGCCTCCTCGTAGGGCTTCGCGAGCGCCTGCCGCACCTACCGGATGATCCCTACCTCCACTACGCCACCGACGTGCGGTCGTCCGAGAGCCGGGTCCGGGAGTCGCTTCCCGACGCCGGTGAGGCCGTCGCACGGATCCAGGAAGCGACGCACGGACGTGACCTCGTGGGCATCTACGCGTCCGGCGACATCTACCGCGGGCTGTCGAACTCGCTCGGGCAGGAGAACTGGTACGCGACGAGGAACTTCAACTTCGACTGGAGCTTCTACCACTCGTTGGACAAGGCCGTGAAGAGCGCCTACGCGGGGCTTGCTTGGGACGGTGAGGTGCTCGCACGCAAGGTGGACCTGGCTACCCGTCAGCTCGCGGCCCTCGCCTCGAAGCCGAAGACGATCGCCCCCGGTCGCTACCGCGTCTACCTGTCGCCGGCCGCGATCCAGGACATCCTGCAGCTCCTCTCCTGGGGCGGGTTCGGCCTCAAGGCCGTGCGCACCCGACAGAGTCCCCTGCAGAAGCTCGTCTCCGGGGAAGTGAGCCTCAACCCGGCCGTCCACCTGACCGAGAACACGGCCGAGGGCATCGCTCCCGACTTCCAGGGCGAGGGCTTCCTGCGCCCGGCCCAGGTTCCGCTCATCGAGGCCGGGCAGTACGCGTCCAGCCTCGTGTCGCCGCGCTCCGCCAAGGAGTACAGCGTGGATACCAACGGCGCCAACGGCGGAGAGAGCCCGGAGTCGCTGGAGATGGCGCCCGGCAGTTTGCCCTCGGAGGAGGTCCTGACCCACCTGGGGACCGGGATCTACGTGGGCAATGTCTGGTACCTGAACTACTCCGATCGACCGGCCTGCCGCACGACCGGCATGACCCGCTTCGCGACGTTCTGGGTCGAGAAGGGGGAGGTCGTCGCGCCGCTCAACGTCATGCGGTTCGACGAGACGATCTTCCGGATGCTCGGCGAGAACCTCGTCGACCTCACCGCGGAACGCGAGTGGGTGCTGGATCCCGGCAGCTACCTCGAGCGGCAGACCTCGAGTGGTCGCTACCCCGGTGCCCTGGTCGAGGACTTCAACTTCACCCTGTAGGCGGACGGCGCGGCGGATGCCGTCCGCCCGTGCGTCAGCTCCGTTCCAGGATCTGATCCCGCCGCCTGCCGACACAGACTCGGGTGACGGGGACGCCGAGGACCTCCTCGATCCGGGCCACGTAGGCCTGGGCCGCGCCCGGGAGGTCCCCGAACGAGCGTAGGTCGCCCAACGTGCCTTCGAACCCGGGCAGCGTCTCGTAGGCGACCTCGACCGCGTCGAGGTCGTCCGCGTTGGCCGGGTACGTGTCGAGCGCGCGCCCGCCCAGGGTGTAGCCCACGCCGAGTTTCACCTCGCTCAAGCCCGACAGCACGCTGATGCCCGTGAGGGTGAGCTCGGTCGCACCGCTGGTCGCCGCCGTGTACGCGAGTGCCATGAGGTCCATCCATCCGATCCGCCGCGGGCGTCCGGTGGTGGTGCCGTACTCGTGACCCACCTCGCGGAGATGGTCTGCGACCGTTCCGCCGAACTCCGTCGGGAAGGGGCCGGCCCCGACACGTGAGGTGTAGGCCTTGGCGACCCCCGCGATGCTGCCGACGTGCCCCCCTGGCAGCCCGGTGCCGGCGTAGATGCCCAGAGACGTGCAGTTGCTGGACGTGACGTAGGGGTAGGTGCCGTGATCGACATCGAGCAGGGCCGCATTGGCCCCCTCGAAGAGGATGGTGCGTCCGGCGTCGTCGGCCTCACGGAGCAGGACACCGGTGTCGGTGACGAACGGATCGAGGCGCGCGCCGAGGGCCGTGTACTCCTCGACCAGCGCCGCGGCATCGAGCGCCTCGAAGGTCGCCTCGCCCGCTTCGGCGAGCGCCTTCAGGACGCGGTTCTTGATCTGGACGATGTTCGGAACGACCTGGGCGAGGCGCCCGGCGTCCACGAGGTCGATCATGCGGATCGCCAGACTTCGCCGCGCCTTGTCGGCGTAGCACGGACCGATCCCGCGGCCGGTCGTGCCGATGCGCCGCTTCTCGCCCTGGGTCGCCGCGACGGCGGCTTCGAGGAGCCGATCCTCCTCGCGGTGCCACGGCATGACGACGTGGGCCCGGTTGGACATGCGGAGGTTGTCCCCGATCTGGACGCCGCGGCCCTGGAGGCCGTCGATCTCTTTCAGCAAGCCCTGCGGGTCGATCACGACACCGTTGCCGATGACGTTCAGCTTGTCCGGGTAGAGGATGCCCGATGGCAGGAGATGGAGCGCGTACTTCTCTCCGCCGACGTGGACCGAGTGCCCCGCGTTGTTGCCGCCGTTGTAGCGGGCGATGACGTCGTGCCGCTCGGCCAGGAGATCGACGAGCTGGCCCTTGCCCTCGTCACCCCACTGCAAACCGTTGACGGCCGCATGCCGGCCGCCCGTCCGTGCGTGTCCCATGGATGTCGCCTCCGTACGCCGGGCAGACTGGACCGCAGCCGACGCTTGCAGGGCGAGCTTTGCCTTCTCCACGGCCGCCGGGGCGACGTGGGATCCGCAGCCCGACGGGCGGGCTCGCCTATCCCGCCGGCCCCGCGCCGCGCGGGACCGGAAGCACGCATGGTACGGCGAGCAGGGCGCCGGGCAACGGACAACCTCCGCTCGTCACCGGGGGGTGAAGGGGGGGTGGCGAGGCGGACGAGGAGGCTGGTAGGCTGCCGAGCCCCTGGATTGGCCCGCGGAAGGACCTCCTCCATGAAGACCGCCTCCCTGATCGGCATCGTTGCGGCTCTCCTGCTCGCGGTCGCCTTCATCCTCGCCCCGCCGGCACCGGCCGAGGAAGGTGCCAAGGGGGCCTCGGGACCGGCCTGCGCCAACCCCGACACGATCGACGACGAGACCGCCGATCGGCTGTTCAAGAAGGTGCCGTACTCGCCTTACGCGGACCGCAACTTCCCGTCGCGCGTCTACTGGGGCGACACCCACGTGCACACCGGCTACTCCATGGATGCGGGCGCCTTCGGCTGCCGCCTGGATCCGAACGACGCCCACCGCTTCGCGCGCGGGGAGCAGCTCATCTCGTCGACCGGTCAGCCGGTGCGCCTGTCCCGTCCCCTGGACTTCCTCGTGGTTGCCGACCACTCGGACAACATGGGCTTCTTCCCGCGCCTGTTCGGGGGCGACCCCGCCATGCTCGCCGACGAGACGGGACGCCGCTGGTACGACATGATCCAGCAAGGTGGAGCCGAGGGGGTGAAGGTCGCGGTCGAAGTGATCGAGTCCTTCTCCGCGGGCACGTTCCCCCCGGCGCTCGCCTCGACGCCCGGCTCCTACGCCTACCGCAAGGCATGGGAAGACACGGTCAAGGCGGCCGAGACCTACAACGAGCCCGGCACGTACACCGCCTTCATCGGATACGAGTGGACCTCGAACACGGACGGCAACAACCTCCATCGCGTCGTCATCTACCGGGACGACAAGTACTACGCGCTTCGCGAGGTGCCCTACACGACGATCCGTCCGATCGGGAGCGACGACCCTCGCGATCTGTGGAAGTGGATGGCCGCCTACGAGGAGAAGACCGGCGGTCAGGTGTTGGCCATCGCCCACAATGGAAACCTGAGCAACGGCATCATGTTCCCGATCGTCGACTCCTTCACCGGCAAAGACGTCGGAAAGGACTACTGCGAGACGCGCGCCCGCTGGGAGCCTCTCTACGAAGCCACGCAGATCAAGGGTGACGGCGAAGCGCATCCCCTCCTCTCGCCCGACGACGCATTCGCGGACTACGAGACCTGGGACAAAGGCAACTTGACCCTCACCGTGCCGAAGACCGACGACATGCTCCCCTTCGAGTACGCCCGTAGCGGTCTGCAGGTCGGCCTGCAGCTCGAGCAGAAGTTCGGCGTCAATCCGTACAAGTTCGGCATGATCGGGTCGACGGACACCCACACGGCCTTGGCGACGGCGGAGGAAGACAACTTCTTCGGCAAGCACTCCGGCGTGGAGCCCGGACCCAACCGCTGGGAGCACCCCGTAGCCGAGATCGGTCAGTCCCGTATCGACGCGTACGAGATGGCGGCTTCCGGCTACGCGGGCGTCTGGGCCTCCGAGAACACCCGCGAAGCCCTCTTCGACGCGATGATGCGCAAGGAGACCTACGCGACCACGGGACCGCGCATGATCGTTCGTTTCTTCGGCGGCTACGACTTCGACGCCGCCGACGCGCGGAGCCGCAGTCCGGCCAAGGCGGGCTACACCAAAGGCGTTCCCATGGGGGGCGACATGCTCGCTGCGCCGGCCGGCAAGTCGCCGAGCTTCCTCGTCGCTGCGCTGAAGGACCCGATCGGGGCCAACCTGGACCGCATCCAAATCGTCAAGGGGTGGATCGACGCCCAGGGCAATCGGCAGGAGAAGGTCTTCGACGTGGTCTGGTCCGGCGACCGTGTCGCGGGGGCCGACGGCAAGGTGCCGGCCGTGGGCAACACCGTCGATCTCGCCACGGCGACCTGGACCAACTCCATTGGAGCGCCCGAGCTCATCGCCGTCTGGAGCGATCCGACGTTCGATCCGAGTGTCCACGCGTTTTACTACGCCCGGGTGCTCGAGATCCCCACGCCCCGGTGGACTGCCTACGACGCGTACCGTTACGGGGTAAAGATGCCCGAGACCATCCCGATGATCACGCAGGAGCGTGCGTACACGTCACCGATCTGGTACACGCCCGAGAAGTAGCCAGCCACCGGCCGGGAGCGTCCATAGCCCGCGCGCCTCCATCGGGGGGGCGGCCTCGAGTCGACACGCCATGTCCGCGTCCACCATCCGATCCCGCTGGGACCCCATCGTGCTCTTCGTCCTGCTCGGGGCGGGGCTGGCCTTTCTGCATGTGAAGACCCGGCCCCCCCCCGACCCCGGGGCGACGAGCGCCATCGTCGTAACGGATGCGGACGTCGCCTGGTTGGAAGAGGCGTTCGAGCGGACCCGCTTCCGTCCGCCGACCGATGAAGAACTCCGCGGCCTCGTGGATCGCCACATCCGGGATGCGCTGCTCTACCGGGAGGCCACCGCGCTCGGGTTGGACCGCGAGGACGCCGCGCTGCGTCGTCGGCTCGCCATGAAGCTCGAGTACCTCGCAAAGGACGTGGCCTCCGCCTACGAACCGACGGAGGCGGAGCTTCAGGCCTGGCTGGATGCCCATCCCGAGCGGTACGCGGTCGACCCTCGCCGGGCGTTCACGCAGGTCTACCTCAGCACCGACAAGCGGGGGCCCGAGGCCGAGATGGACGCGGCGGCCTTGTTGGCGAGGCTTCGCGGTCCTCGTCCGCCCGAGGCGACCGAGGTCGGTGATCCGATCCTCCTCGAATCGAGGCAGCCCCCCATGACCCTCGCCGAGGTAGGCCGTCAGTTCGGCCAGGCCTTCGCCGACGCGCTGTTTCGGGTGCCGGTGGGGGGGTGGGAAGGTCCTCTGGTGTCGGGATTCGGCTTGCACCTCGTACGCGTCGACGAGGCGCAGCCGGGCGCGGCGGCGACCCTCGCCGCCGTACGGCGCAAGGTCCTCGATGACGTGCTCACGGAGAAGAAGCGGCAGGCCGTGGAGGCGTTCGTCGAAGCCCTTCGCAAGAAGTACGGCGTGGACGTGCAAGCACGCCGACTGAGAGGCGCCGACGACGCCCCGTGACGTGCCGTGCGTTCCTGCTCCTAGCGCTCGTGCTCGGCGTCGCGTCCCCGGCGCGCGCCGACGACGTACGCCCCGCCACCCTGCAGGTGCGCGAGGTCGCGCCCGAGCGCTTCGACGTCCGCTGGCAGACGCCCATGCGCGGTCGATCGCGCCTCCGCGCACATCCGCGGCTGCCCCCGGGCGCGATCGTCACCGATGCGAGCCGTCGGGGAGAGGCCGTGGGCGACTCGTGGATCGAGCGGTTCGAGTTCACGCTCGAGGGAGGCCTCCTCGGGCGGGAGATGGGTGTGACCGGCCTCGCTCCCTCTTCGCGAAACGCCATCCTGCGGGTTCGTCTCCTGGATGGGACCCGACACCACGCCGTGCTGGGCGGGCGTCGAGCTATCTCCCGGATCGAGGCCCCGGCCTACGTTCCACCCGTCCCCTGGACGACGCGCGCACGTGATGCGTGCCTGGACGGCGCGCGCCACGCGCTGCATCACCTCGCTCATTTGCTCCTCGCCTTTCTGCTCGTCCTCGCCGGGGGACGTCGCGCCTGGGGGTTCACGCTGGCCCTCTTCCTCGCCGGCAACGTCCTCGGCGCCAGCCTGCCGTTCGTCCTTCCCCGAGCGCCGACGCTGGCGGACGCCGGTGTGGCGCTCGTCGCGGCCCTCGTGGCGCGCCAGGTGGTCCTCGGGAGGGACGGCACCCTGCCCGTGCTGGTCGCCCTGGCGGGACTTGCCCACGGCCTCCTACTGCCCGCCGCTGCTTCGCCGGGCGTACTCGGGCGCGTGGCCTTCGCGATCGGGGTCGATGCCACCCACCTCCTCCTCGGTGCGGGGGCGCTTCTCGCCCTGCGCATACGCCCGGCCACGAGGCGGCGCGGGCTCGCCTGGCCGCTCGGCATCCTGGCGCTCGCGACCTCGGTCGTGGCGGCCACCGACGTCGTGCCGCGCGGGGCCGAGCCGCTTCCCCCGCCGCTCTCCCTCGATCTCGGCGGCGCCGAGCCTGGGCCCGCCGCGCCTGCGTCGCTCCCGGGTCTCGAGACGGACGTGGAGGTCTACCTCGACGTCGGGGTGTTCTCGACGCGGGTCGAGATCCTGGGGCGTCTCGAAGCCGTGGCGCGCTGGGTGGCGGTCGAGCGGCCCGCCGGGGACGACCTCGCCGTCGCAGATCAAGCGACGTTCGTCGCGGCGCTCAGCCGGGCGGTGGAGGCCAAGCTCGACGTAGCCCTCGACGGCGTGGCCGCTCGCCCGGATTCGAGGCGCAGCGCGTTTGCGACGCAGGACGCCACGGGCACCTACCTTCGCGAGGAGGCCACGGCCGAGCACGCGCCGACCGCGCTGGTCGGTTTCACGTTCGCGTTCCGCACCCCGGCGATCCCCGGGCAGGTGCAGGTGGCACTCGTCGACGCGCCTCCCGGGCTGGCGCGCGTGCGTGCGCGCATCCTCGATCCCGAGGTGAGTCGGGAGGTGTCCCTCGCCCCCGACGACCCCACGCTGCGCTGGATCAACGAGCTGACCGAGGATCCGCTCCCTTCCATCGAGGCGCTCAAGATCGACGGACCGCCGCGCGTCGTCTCGGTCTCGTTGCTGACGATCCTCTTGGCCGGCGTGGTCGGAGGACTCGCGCTCGCTCGGTCGGGACGTCGGGCTCTCGCGGCCGGTCTCCTTCGCCTGGTCCTGGCCGCCGCTGTCGTGGCGGCGCCTCTCGGGGTGGTCCACGTGAGCCGGGCCGCGGGGGAGGAGCCCACGCCGACACCGGTGGAAGCCCGTCGCATCGTGCGCGTGCTGCTCGATCACGTCTATCGGGCCTTCAACGTGCGTGAGGAAAACAGTGTCTACGAGCACCTGGCCGCCAGCCTCACCGAGACGTCCCGTGCGGAGGCCTATCTGCAGAACCGCCGCGCGCTCGCCGTCGCCCGCGTGGGCGGGGCCCGGACGCACGTCGATGCCGTCGAGCTACTGGAACTGGACGGCATCGAGGCGCTCCCGGGTGGGGGCTTCGGGGTGCGCGCCGCGTGGACGGTTGCGGGCTCCGTGACGCACTTCGGTCACCGCCACTTGCGGCAGAACCTGTACCGGGCACGGCTCACGGTCGTGGCGGTGGACGGGACCTGGAAGATCGACGCCTTCGAGATCGAGGAACTCGAGCGGTCGAGATAGGGCGTCGGCCGGACTACGACGCCGGGATCTTGCGGACCTCCTCGACGATGGCCGTGGTCAGGACTTCCGTCGTCGCCGTCCCCCCGAGGTCCGGGGTGAGTGCATCCGGTCGGTGCGAGGTCACGTTGGCCACGGCGCGACGGATCCGCCGGTAGGCATCGGGGTGCCCCAGGTGGTGGCACATCATGGCCGCGGAGAGCACCATCGCGATGGGGTTGGCGATGCCCTTCCCCGCGATGTCCGGTGCCGAGCCGTGGATAGCCTCGAACACGGCACAGTCCTCGCCGTAGTTCGCGCCCGGTGCCAACCCGAGGCCGCCAATCAGGCCAGCCGCCAGGTCGCTGACGATGTCGCCGTAGAGGTTCTCGAGCAGCAGCATGTCGTAGCGCCCGGGATTGGTGACCAGGTGCATGCACAGCGCGTCGACGAGGACGTCGTCGAACTTCACCTCGCCCTCGTAGGGAGCGGCTTCCTCGGTGGCGCACTTCAGGAAGAGGCCGTCCGCCTTCTTCATGATGTTGGCCTTGTGCACGGCCGTGACGCGCGCTCGCTCCCACGCGCGCGCGTACTGAAACGCGAAGCGGGCGATACGCCGGCTGGCGCGGTCGGTGATCACCTTGATCGAGGTCACGACGCCGGGTGCGACCTCGTTCTCCAGGCCCGCGTAGAGGCTTTCGGTGTTCTCCCGGATCACCACGAGATCGACGGCGCCGTAGGGCGTCTCGAGGCCGGGCACGGTCTTGACGGGGCGCACGTTTGCGAACAGGTCCAGCTCTTTGCGCATGCGAACGTTGGCCGAGACGTGGCCACGGCCGATCGGCGTCGTCGTGGGACCCTTGAGCGCGACGCCGCAGGCCTTCACGGTTTCGGTGACCTCGGCCGGAAGGGCGTCGCCGACCTTCTCGAACGCCACGAGTCCCATCTCCCGGTCGATCCACTCGATGTCCATGCCCGCGGCATCCACGATGCGACGCGCCGCGCCGGCCACTTCGGGGCCGATACCGTCACCGGGAAGGAACACGACGCGATGCTTGGCCATTTCGATGCCCTTTCGCCTGGGAAGGCGGCAAGTGTGCCACAATCCGCGCGCGGAAGGACCCCATCGATGGTCGGACTGTTCCAGAAAGACAGAGGGGTGCTCGCGCGGCTGATCGGTGAGATCGTGCCGCTGGGGGCGGCCCTCGCACTCGGCTCCCTGCTCGCACCCGTCGTGGGCCCGCTGGGCGGTGCGCCTCTCCTCCTGCTCGCGTGGGCGTTGCTGTCCGCCGTACTCGTGCGCGTGCGGCGGCATCCGTGGCTGCGTCGCATCTACCGAGGGGCTGTCGTTGCCCACATCGTGTTCTGGGCGATCCTCGGCTGGCGGGGCGCGGCGCTGGACGGTCCCCGCGAGCCCGTGCTCGTCGGAGTGCTCACCACCGACGCGGCGAGACCGCTGCGGGCTGGCTACGGGGAGGCAGCGTTCGAGCTACCCGCCGACACGACGTTGGCGGGATGGGGCATGCGGCCCCGTCGGATCAATCTGCCGGCGTTCGGTGGCTTCGGCGCGCTGGGGCAGCGCTCCCTCGCGTGGATGGGGCGGCCGACCGACGAGGCCGCCCACCGGCGGCCCCTCTTTCGGCGGCCCGACGCCGAGGGTGACGCCCTGGGCGCGCGCGCCGTGCTCTTGAGGTCCGAGGGCGGTAGCGGGGTCGTCGCGTTCGTGCGCCTCGACCTGATCGTCATGGAGCAAGACGTCGCCGACGCCATCCTGGAGCGGACGACGGCCCTGGGGCTCGACGCGTCGACCCTGATCGTCACGGCAACCCACACGCATAGCGCGCCCGGCGGCGTGTCGCGAGCAAGCATCGCCCAGGTCGTGGGGACGGACCACGCGGACCGGCGCGTCTTCGATGCGGTCGTCGACGCGGGTGTGCGTGCGCTCGACCGGGCCGCCCAGCGTCTTCGCCTCGCGCGTCTCACGTTTCGCGACGCACGAGACAGGGGCGCCGACGGGCGCCCGCTGCTGGCCAAGACGCGGGGCGTGCTCGGCGATGAGGACCCCGCGGGGGACGCCGAGCGCGTGGACGACCGCGTCCTCCTCATGCAATTGGATGCGCTGGACGGGACGCCGATCGCCGTGCTCCTCAACTACGCCATTCAGCCCGTCGTGGTGCGCCCCCGTGAACTCCTCTTCGCGCGCGACCTGGCCGGCGCGCTCGAAGACGCCTTCCAGGATGCTCTGCCCGGACGGCCGCCCGTGGTGTTCCTCAACGGCCACTGCGGGGACGTGACGCCGCGACGCGGCGGGGCCCGTGGGCGGGAAGCCGCCGCGGCGGTGGCGGCGCGCTTTGCCGCCTCGATCGCGAAGCAACTGGATAGCACGGCGTCACCCCCGGCATCCGCGCGCGTGCGCATCGAGGCCGCGGGCGTGCGCCGCGACTTTGGCACGCCGCGCGCGTTCGTGGCGGTGGGCCGATCCGCGGAGCTCTACGCTCAGCTCGAGGCGGGCGGGCTGGGGCGAAGTGTCTCGGAGGGCGCTGCGACCATGCTCGCGCTTCCCGCCAACCTGGCCCTTTGGACGCTGACGCTGACCGAGGCCCGGCTCGGGTTCACCTTTTCCGGGGCGGCGGGCACCATGGTCAACCTCGAAGATCACGTTCTCGAGCGCGACCTCGCCGTCGGCGCGATCCGTCTCACGACACCGGGCGAGAGCCGCCTGCTGCTGTGGCACCCGGCGGTCGGAACCCAGGCGCTGGGGAAGGCGCTGCGCACGCGCTTCGGGGAGCCCACCCCGTTCCTGCTCGGCTTCGCCAACGGCGCTTGCGGGTACCTGACGACGGAGAGCGAGTACGCACGGGGCGGCTACGAGGCGCGGTCCTCTCTCTACGGCCCCGCCGGCGGGCAGCTTCTGGAAGAAGCGCTGGCGCACGCGGTGGATGCGTTGAATCACCCCTAGACGCCCCCCACGGCTCGCCCGCCGAGTACCCTGCACGTCGCGGAGGGGCCACCGGGCTCGTGCGCGATCCACCTTCTCCAGGACCAGGCGGCGATGAGCACTTCCCTGCACGAGTCCACGCCGTGGTCGATCCACATCACGCGTGTGATCGGGCTCTGGATCCTCGCGGGCGCCGTCATGAAGTTGCTCTGGGGATCGGCGGCCGATCTGCCGCAGCTGATTCGAGCGTTGCCGATCGATCCGCTGGTGACCTTCCGGGTCGCGGTCGCGGCGGAACTCTGCATCGGGCTGCTGGCGCTGCTCAGGCCGCGCTGGTCCTGGCTGCTCGTGTTGGCGCTGCTCATCCTCTTCAGCGTCACGTTGGTGTATCAGGTGATGGAGAACGAGGCGTCGTGCGGTTGCTTCGGACACAAGATCGAGGTCGCGCCCGAAGTCATGCTCGGGATCGACATCGTCCTGCTCCTCCTTCTGCTCTTCGCCAGGCCCTGGGCTGCGCCCGGGAGCGACGCCACGGGGGGCGTCGTCGCCGTGCTGGTCGTGGCGGGGGCCGTGGTGCTGCCGTGGGTCGTCGATCGAGAGGTCGAGCGACCCGAGGACCTGCGACCGGGCGGACTCCCGTCCGATGTGCATCTGGACATCAACCGCTGGAGCGGCAAGTACGTCACGACGACACGTCTGGGACCCTGGATCGACGTAGACGAGCTGCCCACCAGCGCCCTGTGGATCTTCTATCGGGACTCCTGCACCGACTGCGCTCGCCTGCTGAGCTGGCTCTCGACCGAGCAGGGGGAGCGCGAGATCGTGCTCGTGCGGCTCCCCGACGAGGATCCCACGACGCCCAAGCACGTGGACGCGATGCCGGCCGGCGCGTTCGTCCACGCGGTGGATCTCAAGAGCGGCATCAATTGGGTGCTCACGGCCCCCGGCGCCATGGTGACGCAAGGCGGTCGCGTCGTGTGGGCCGCCGACGACCTCAGCATCGAGGACTTCCGGCGCCTCGATCAAGGTGCCGGCGGAGGATGATCCCGCGGGCGCAGGCTCCCGTCTCCTCGCCTCAGTTCATGTTCGGGTCGGCTACGTCCGGGGCCTCGGGCGCCCCCTCGGCGGCCTGGATCTCGAGGTGGTTGATCAGGAGGTCGAAGCGCCGGAGGACGTCCGTCTCCTCGAGCAGCTCGTAGAGGGCGGGCGCGGCGAGCCCGCTCGCCGAGGCCATGGCGTCCGCGTACCGCCCCGGGGCTGCGTCTACGCCGCGGAGTTGCTCCGCCGTGCGCCTGAGACCCCAGAACATGTACTGGCGTCCCGGAATCATCGCGTTGGCCCGATGCAGGCGCCGCGCCACGATCTCGCTGTTGCCGGGCGGGACGATGTCTTCGAGGACCTCGACCTGGGCCTGTCGGTACGGTGCCGACGGGATCTCCTCGATGATCCGGGCCCGAGCGAGTCCGTAGAGGAAAAGCTCGATGTGACCGTTGGGCTTCAATCGTGGCCGGAGGATCTTGCCGATGCACACCGTGGGGTAGATGGCGGGGCTCTCGTTGTAGTCCGCCTCGTAGCCCGGCCTCAGCAGGGCCGTCGCGATGAGCCCCCCTTCGGGAAGCGCGTCCTTCACCATCGCGAGGTACCGCTCTTCGAAGATGTTGAGTGGCACGAACGTATCCGGAAGCAGCACGAGGGAAGGAAGGGGGAAGAGCCGGACGCGCCCGTCGAAGGCGTCGAGGATCGCCGGTACGTCGAGGTGGGGCTTGGACATCGAAGGAGAGCATAGCCTTGGCCCGGGGATCGGGCCCATGCGACCCCGGTTGCCGTTCCGTCCCGGTACGGCGACACTGCGCGGGTGAATCGTGATGACGTCACCCGCTTGCTCGAATCCGTCCGCCGGGGCGAAGTGCCCGTCGGGGAGGCCGCCGAGCGTCTGGGGGGGATCCTGCCGGCGTGGGAAGGCGCCCCCGCGGAGGCCGCGCACGTCGCTCGCATCGATCACCACCGCGCGCTCCGCTGTGGATTCCCCGAAGTCGTCTTCGGGGAGGGCAAGACGCCGGACGACCTCGTCCGCATCGCGGACGAGGTCCTGAACCACGCCCCGACCCTGCTCGTGACCCGCGTGGACGAAGAGAAGGCCTCTCGATTGCTCGCATCCCTGCCGGATGCCGTCCATCACGAGCGCGCGCGGGCGGTGACGGTGGCGCGGGGCGAGCCGGCCACGCCGCGCCGCGGCGTCGTCGTGGTCTGCGCGGGCACGGCGGACGTACCGGTGGCCGAGGAGGCGCGCGTGACGGCCGAGGCGATGGGGGAGCAACCCGAGGCGCTCTACGACGTCGGCGTCGCCGGCCTCCACCGCCTCCTGGCGCAGCGCGAGGCCTTGCAGCGCGCGCGCGTCGTCATCGTCGCGGCCGGCATGGAGGGCGCCCTGCCGAGCGTCGTGGGGGGGCTGGTGCCCGTCCCCGTGATCGCGGTGCCCACCAGCGTGGGCTACGGGGTGAGTCTGGGCGGCCTGAGCGCGCTGCTCGGCATGATGAACTCCTGTGCGCCCAACGTGACGGTGGTGAACGTCGACAACGGCTTCGGGGCCGGCTACGTGGCGTCGCTGATCAACCGCGGGGCGCTCGCCGGGCGCGACGGAGCGTAGCCTCCGTCGCCGAGGGTGGAACCCGGGATCCTCAAGGGGCCCCCGGCACCGTATCCTCCCGCCATGGAGAACACCCGCCCCGCCCTGCTGGTCCTCGCCGATGGAAGTGTCTTCCGTGGCCATGCCTTCGGCGCGGATGGGGAGCGGCAGGGCGAAGTCGTGTTCAACACCTCCATGACGGGCTACCAGGAGATTGCGACGGACCCGTCGTACGCCGGCCAGATCGTCTGCATGACGTACCCGCACATCGGCAACTACGGCGTGAATGCGGACGACGTCGAGGCGGCGCATCCGTGGATCGAGGGGATGGTGGTTCGCGAGCTGAGTCCCGTGCGGAGCAACTTCCGCGCGACCGAGGACTTGGGGGCCTGGTTCGAGCGCACCGGCGTCGTGGGGATCCAGGGCATCGACACGCGGCGGTTGACGCGCCGCTTGCGCGATCAGGGCGCCGTCGGCGGGGTCCTCTCGACGACGGACCACGACGAGCGAAGCCTCCACGAGAAGGCGCGGGCCATTCCCCGCATGGAGGGACTGGACCTGGTCGAGCGGGTGACGTGTAGCGAGCCCTACGAGTGGAGCGAGGGGTGGCCCGACCGGTGGATGCAGACGCCGCGGGGCAACCAGGCAGACGGCAGTTGGGACCCGGTCTACCGCATCGTCGCCATGGACTTCGGCGTGAAGCGGAACATCCTGCGCAGCCTCGTGGCCTACGGCTTCGCCCCGATCGTCGTACCCGCCAGCACGTCCGCCGAGGCGATCCTCGACCTGAAGCCCGACGGCGTGTTCCTCTCGAACGGCCCCGGCGACCCGGCGGCCGTCAGCTACGCCGCGGACACCATTCGTGCGCTCGTCGGGAAGGTGCCGCTCTTCGGGATCTGCCTCGGGCACCAGCTGCTCTCCCTGGCTGCCGGCGCGGCCACCTACAAGCTGAAGTTCGGGCACCGCGGGGCCAACCATCCCGTGAAGGACCACGCCACGGGCGCGATCGAGATCACCAGCCAGAACCACGGGTTCGTGGTGGACGAGAAGAGCCTCGAGCGCACTGCGTTCGCGGGTACGCACACCAACCTCAACGACATGACGAATGCGGGCATCGCGTCCGCCGACGCCCGGGCGTTCGGCGTGCAGTACCACCCCGAGGCCGCGCCGGGCCCGCACGACGCGCACCACCTCTTCTTGCGCTTCCGGCGCCTGATCGCCGGCGAGCCGGTGCTGGCCTAGGCTGGCCTAGGGCGCTGCTCGCTGGGGGCCCCCTACCCCATCATGGGGCCCGGCCGGAGGGTTCCCCCGCGCCCCGTCCCCGCATCGGCGGGGCCCGGGGGCGTGATACGGTCCCGATCCCGGCGGTGGAGCCCGATGGCGGATCGTCCGACCCCCCCTCCGAGCGCCCGCGCCACGTCGCCATCATCATGGACGGCAACGGTCGCTGGGCCGAAGCGCGCGGCCAGGCGCGCATCGTCGGCCACGAGGCGGGCGTCGAGAGCGTGCGCGCGGTGACGCGCCACGCAGCGAAGCGCGGGCTCGAGCAACTGACCCTCTTCGCCTTCTCCACCGAGAACTGGCGCCGTCCGGCGGACGAGATCGACTTCCTCTTCGGCTTGCTCGAGCAGTACCTCCTCCTGGAACAGGACGAGTTGATGGCGAATGACATCCGACTGCGCGCGGTCGGCCGGATCGACGCGTTGCCCGCGGGCGTGCAGGCGGCGTTGGCGCGGACCGAGGCGCTCACCCGCACGAACGGCGGGATGACACTCTGCCTCGCCCTCAACTACGGTGGGCGCGCGGAGCTCGCCGATGCGGCCGGCCGCCTGGCGGCCGACGCCGTCGCGGGCCGCATCGCGCTCGATGGGCTGCACGGTGACGACCTGGAGCGGGCCCTGGCGGCGCGCATCTACCAGCCGGACATGCCGCCGCTCGACTTGCTGATCCGCACGGCGGGCGAGCGGCGTCTCAGTAACTTCCTCCTCTGGCAAGCGGCCTACGCCGAGCTCTCGCTGGTGGACGCCTGTTGGCCGGAGTTCGGGGAGGAAGAGTTCGAGGCGGCCGTGGCCGACTTCGCGACGCGGGTTCGTCGTTTCGGCGGCCTGGTGAAGGGATAGGTGTTGAGCGATTCGAAGTCCGGCGCGCGGATGAGCGCGAAGAAGGCGATGTGGATTCGCCTCATCGTCTCGCCCATCAACCTGGCCGTGGTGGTGGGCATCCTCCTCCTCCACGATCGCACGGGCAATCCGCTCTCCACGGACCTCCTGCTGCTCGTGGCCGGTGCCGCGGGGGCCTTCGAGATGGCCAAGCTCTTTCGGGCCGGCGGGTATGCCGCCCGTCCCGGGCTGGCCGCGCTCGCCTCGGGGCTCGTCGCGGGGGTGGGCATCTTCGCGCCCGAGAGTGCCGGCCTGCGCATGGAGTTGCGCGTGTCGATGGTCCTGCTCGGTCTCCTACTGCTCCTGATCGTGTACCTCCGCGACGTGCGCCCGGAGGCCGTCACCGCCATCGCCCTGACGTTCCTGCCCGTGGTCTACGTCGGCCTGGCTCTCGGGCTCGGTCGGGAGGTGGGGGATGGACAGCACCTCGCGCGCTGGCTCGTCTACGTGGTCGTCGTCGCCAAGGCAAGTGACATCGGCGGCTGGTTGGCGGGAAAGCCATTCGGCCGTCACAAGCTGATCCCGACGGTCTCGCCGGGCAAGTCCTGGGAGGGTCTCGCGGGCGGTCTCCTGCTCTCCGTGCTGGCCGCGCTGTTCGTACCCGCCTGGCTCGGGCTGAGCGCAGCCGAGTGGAGTCCGCTGCGACGGACGCTCTTCGGACTCGTCCTCGGGCTCGCTTCGATTCTGGCGGGCATCACGCACAGCGGATGGAAGCGGCGCCTCGACGCCAAGGACTCCAGTCAGCTGATCCCCGAGATCGGGGGCGTTCTCGATCTCATCGACTCCATGCTCTTCGCGGGCCCCGCCGCGTGGCTCTGGTTCCGCTTGGGCCTTTGACCCGCACCGGCTGCCGGCCCGCCCTTCCCCTCGTAGGATGACGCTGTGCCTCAGGAGCGAATCCCCGCCACGAACGACGACGAGCTGCGCCTGCTCTTCGGCCCCATGGATCGCCACCTTCGCGCGATTCGCGAGCGTTACGGTGTGCGCATCACGTCGCGCAAGGGGGCCCTCCTCCTCGAGGGCCGTGACGACGAGGCCGTGCGGGACGTCGGGCATCGGGTGAAGAAGACGCTCGAGCGGATCCGCAACGAGCGAGGGCGCCTGGAGCCCGAGGTCGTGGAGGCGATGCTCGTGGACGACCAGGAGAACGGCCGCTTGGCGGGCGTGGCCCGCGTGGGGGACCGCGCGCCGCGCGCGAAGGCGGCACCGGCGCGGGCGCCGCGCCGTCCGGTCGAGACGCCGCCCGGTCTGCCGCGCCCCCTCACCCCGAACCAGGAGCGCTACGTCCACGCGATTCGCAAGCGGGACGTCGTGTTCAGCATCGGGCCGGCCGGTACGGGCAAGACGTATCTCGCCGTGGCCGAGGCCGTGGCCGCGCTTCGCGCCGAGGAGGTGCGGAAGCTGATCTTGACGCGTCCTGCGGTCGAGGCGGGCGAGAAGCTCGGGTTCCTACCGGGGGACTTCCAGGCCAAGATCAACCCCTACCTGCGTCCCCTGTACGACGCGCTGGGTGAGTTCCTCCCCCACGGGGAAGTGAAGCGGTGCCTGGCCCACGACGTGATCGAGATCGTGCCGTTTGCGTACATGCGCGGGCGGACGCTGAAGAACGCGTTCATCATCTTGGACGAAGCACAGAACACGACCCCGGCGCAGATGAAGATGTTCCTGACGCGTATGGGGGACGGCTCCAAGATGGTGGTCAACGGTGACATCACCCAGGTGGACCTGCCCGACGACACCCCGTCCGGGCTCGTCGAGGCCATCCGCATCCTCGAGGGCGTGAAGGGCATCGACGTCATCCGCCTTCTGAAGGCCGACATTCTGCGCCACCCGCTCGTGCAGAAGATCGTCGATGCCTACGAGCGGCACGAAGCCCGCGCGTTGGATGGGGCGGGCGACCTGGGCGGAGCGGACGAGGGCGGCGAGGCTTCCTCGTGACCCGGAGCGAGGGTGCGGCCGGCCCGCCCGGTACGGCCGCGCTCGCCGTACGCACGACGCGGGTGCCCGGCGGTCGCCGCCGGCTCGACGCCGTGCTCGACCGGCTCGCTGGCCTGGCCGCCGAGCGGGCGGGGCGCCCGGTCGAACTGTCCTTCGTCCTGGTCGATGACGCCGAGATGGCGGAGCTGCACGCTCGCTTCTCGGGGCTCGAGGGCGCGACCGATGTCCTGGCCTTCGAGCTGATGGATGCGCCGCTCCTCATGGGCGAGGTCGTGATCTCAGCCGACACGGCTCGGAGGGAAGCGGCTCGGCGAGGGCATCCCGCGTACGATGAGACCGTGCTGTACGCGGTGCACGGGGTCTTGCACCTCTTGGGCCACGACGACCACGACCCGGTGACCCGGCGCCGCATGCGTCGCGCCGAGCGCCGGATGCTGGCCGCATTGGGGCTGCCCCCCGTCTTCCGCAGGAGGAGGTCTTCATCGTGAGCGCCACCGACGACACCACCCTGAAGCAGATCCTCGCCCAAGGCCTGAGCACGGAGGCCCAGGTCGAGGAAGCGCTGGGCATCCAGTCCGCCATGCGCGCCATGGGGCTGCGGCCGCGCTCGGTCGAGGCGATCCTGGTCGAGAAGGGCTACCTCGACTACGTGGACCTCGAGCAGATCCAGAAGGAAGTCCACGATGTCGGCGGGCGCGAGCAGATCGCCGGATTCAAGCTGCTGGAGTTGCTAGGCCATGGCGCGATGGGCGCGGTCTACAAGGCGCAGCAGCTCTCCCTGGATCGTACGGTCGCCCTGCGCGTGCTCGATAGCGAGCTCGCGGAGGACGCGTCCTATGTCGAGGCGTTTCTGAAGGAGGCGCGCGCCGTCGCGCGGCTCAGTCACACGAATCTCATCAGCGGCATCGATGTCGGTGACGACGAGGGCGTGAAGTACCTCGCCACCGAGTTTGCGGACGGCATCTCGCTCGCGCGCTTGCTCCATCGCGGTGGCGCGATGGACGAGGAGCGGGCGCTGGGGGTCGCGCACCAGCTCGCCCGGGCCCTCGACTATGCCCACAAGAACGGTCTGGTCCACGGCGACGTGAGGCCCGACAAGGTGATCATCACCGAGGACGGCATCACCAAGCTCTCCGACCTCGGCCTGGCGCGGCGCGAGGTCGTCGTGTCCGATCCCGAGGGGCACGAACTCAAGGGCTCGCCTGACTATCTGAGCCCGGAGCAGGCGCGGGGGCTGGACGAGCTCGGCCCCGCCGCCGACCTCTATGGCCTGGGGGCGACCCTGTTCCACATGCTCACGGGGACGCCGCCCTTTGCCGGCGACAGCCGGGAGGCCGTCGTGGCTCGACATCTGACCGAGCCGGCCGCGTCGGTGCGGGCGCTCGACCCCGACCTGTCCGAGGCGACCGCCGCCGTGGTCGCCCGCTGCCTCCAGAAGGGCCCCGACGCTCGCTTCGAGTCGGCGGCGGCGCTGGCCGCGGCCCTCGAGGCGGCGCAAGCCAGCGTCCAGGCGACCCGAGCGGCGGCGGCACCGGCGGGCGGCCCCCCGCCCGCCGGCGGTGGCGCCGCGGCGGCCAAGCCGGCGGGGCCGGCCGTGAAGCGACGGCGGCGGCGACGGTAGCGGCTCGCCCTGCTCCCCGGCAGGATTTGCGGGGCCCCGGCTCCCGCCCTACCATCCTCCGCTTGCATCCGGTCCCCCCGGGGGACTTGTCGGGAGACGATCATGGCGCGTGTCTGTCAGTTCAGCGGTAAGAAGACCAGTGCCGGCCGCACCTACACCACGCGCGGTCTCGCGAAGGCCAAGGGCGGCGTCGGCAAGAAGACCACGGGCAAGACGAACCGTCAGTTCAAGCCGAACATCCAGCGCGTGCGCGCGGTGATCGACGGCCGCGTGGTGCGCGTCAAGGTCGCGGCGAAGTACATCCGCCGTGGTGTGATCGAGAAGCCGCTGCCGCGCAACTGGAAGCCCGAGCAGCAGGAGAAGGCCGAGTAGACGGGCGTCTGCAACCGCATCGGACTCCCTGAGGGGCGGCCAAGGGCCGCCCCTTTTGCATGCGATGCACGTAGGGCGGCTTTACAATCATGGCCTTCGATGGCAAGAGGCCCTTCCATGCACGCCGCGCGTGACGATCTGCTGGCCGATCTGAACGAGGCCCAGCGGGAAGCAGTCACCCACGGGGGCGGCCCTCTCCTCGTGGTGGCCGGGGCCGGGACGGGCAAGACGAGGGTCCTGACGCGACGGGTTGCCTGGCTCGTGGCTGGGGGGCTGCCCTCGCGGGCGGTCCTGGCCATCACGTTCACGAACAAGGCTGCCCAGGTCCTGCGCCAGCGGCTGGCCGCCCTGCCTCATGCCGCGGACGTCTGGGCGGGCACGTTCCACTCGTTCTGCGCCTGGATGCTCCGTGCTCGCGGGGCGGCGATCGGCGTGGACCCGCAGTACACCATCCTCGACCGGGAGGACCAGCGCCGGTTGCTTCGCGATCTCATCAAGGATCTCGATGCCGACGTGCCCGGCCTGAAGCCGGCCCCGGTAGCAGAGATGATCTCCCTCGCGAAGAACGGGGGCGCGGGCTCGCGGCCCTTGGACATGTCGATGCCCGACGTCGAGCAGGCCTTCGATCAGGTCTTCAGCGGCTACCGGAAGCGCCTGCAGGCATCGAACCTCCTCGACTTCGACGACCTTCTGCTCGAGGGGCTCCGCTTGCTCGAGGAGGACGAAGAGTCGGCTGCGTGGTACCGCCATCGCTTCGCCCACGTCCTCGTCGACGAGTACCAGGACACCAACGTGGTGCAGGCGCGCCTCACGCGGGCCTTGCTCGGTCCTCCCCGCAACCTCACGGTCGTGGGGGACCCAGACCAGAGCATCTACCGTTGGCGCGGGGCGGCCGTCGAGAACATCCTCGACTTCGAGACCTTCTATCCCGGCGCCCGGAAGGTCGTGCTCGAGCGCAACTACCGATCCACGGGATCGATTCTCGATGCGGCCGAGAACGTGATCGCGAAGAACGTGGCGAGACACGCCAAGCGCTTGTTCACCGAGAGCGGACAGGGTGAGCCCATCCTCGAGATCCGCTGTCGCGATGCGGACGATGAGGCCGCCGCGGTTGCCTCGCAGATTGCCACATGGCAAGCGGAGGGGTATCACGCGGACGGCATCGCCGTCTTCTACCGGGTCAATTCACACTCGCGGGCGCTGGAGATGGCGCTACGTATGCGGAAGATTCCGTACGTCGTCGTGGCGGGTGTGGAGTTCTTTCAGCGGCGCGAGGTGAAGGACGTCCTCGCGTATGCCCGCTTGCTCGAGAACCCGGACGACGACGCGGCCTTCCTCCGCATCGTGAATGTACCGCGGCGCGGCGTGGGCGCGACCAGCGTCAAGAGGCTGCGCCTTGCCGCGATGATGGACGGCGTCTCCTGCGCGGAGGCGGCACGTCGCGGCGGCGGAGGGCTGCGCGGCAAGGCGAAGAAGGGTGTCGCGAACGTCCTGGCCTTGATGGCCGAGGGGCGGGCGCGGGCCCGCGCGCCGGTCGGTCCACTCCTCAAGTTCATCGCCGAGCGGTCGGGATACCGGGACTGGCTCGAGGCGGAGGCCGAGAAGGACGATCTCGGCCGCGGCCGGATCGAGAACGTGGACGAATTGGTGGCCTACGCCCACGAGTTCGATGAGTCGGAGCCCGAGGGCGACCTGCGCTTGTTTCTCGAACGCGCTGCGCTCGTGTCGGACCAGGACGGATACGAGGAGGGGAGCGCACGGGTCAGTCTCATGAGCGTCCACGCGGCGAAGGGCCTCGAGTTCCCCTGTGTGGTCGTGACGGGAGCCGAAGATGGGTTGTTCCCGCATGCGCGAAACGCCGAAGACCGACCCGGTCTCGAGGAGGAGCGGCGTCTCTTCTACGTTGCGCTGACGCGGGCCATGGAGCGGCTCATGGTGACGCATGCAGCCTCTCGCCGTACGTACCGCGGCGAGGAGCCGCGCAGGCGCAGTCCCTTCCTCGAGGACATTCCGCCTGAGGTGGTCGAGAACAGGGATCGGGTGCCCCGCTATGGAGCGCCGGGCGGGTCCTACCAAGGCGGCGATCTCTTCGCGGCGCGCGACGTCCATCGAGACGCGCCGGCTGAGGAGGCGATCGAGGTCGTGCGTGAGACGGCGTTTCCGTTCGAACTCGGTGAGCGTGTGCGGCACCCCTACTTTGGCGAGGGGTTCCTGAAGGACCGGCAGGGGGCGGGCGCGGAGACCCGCGTGACCGTCGACTTCGAGCAGTTCGGTCGGAAGCAGCTGCTGCTTCGCCATGCCCGATTGGAGCGAGCACGATGAAGGGAGCGGCGCGCCACGGGGCTTATCTGATCGTCGAGGACGGTGAGCGCCAGCGCATTCCCCTCGTGGACGTGCCGATTGTCGTGGGGCGGTCCGACGGGGCCGACCTGCGGCTCCCCGACCGTGGCCTCTCGGCGATGCACTGTCGGCTCGAGCCGGTCAGCAGTGGGTGGAAGGTCGTCGATCTCGACAGTCGCAACGGCACGTTCGTAAACGATGCCCTCATCAAGCAGCGGCTGCTCGAGGACCAGGACGTCATTCGCGTGGGGCGCATCCACGTTCGCTTCGAGGACGCGGCCGACGACCTCGGCGCACTGCGGAAGGTGGCGCGGCTGGTGGAAGAAGTCCACCGTCGTTTCGGGGCGACGGGGGTCAGGCGCGCAGCACGGCGCTTTGCGTCGGTGGCGGGCGAGCAGGGCGTCGTCACCGGGCTCGCGGCGCAGCAGGAGGTCGAGGCGGCTCGGCGGTTGCACGCCGTCGTGTCCGCCATGATCGAGGAACGCGATCCCCAGGCGATCTTTGACCGGCTCCTCGACCACGTGATCGAGCTGACCGGAGCCGAGCGGGGGTTCTTCATCCTGAGCGGCGGGAAGCTGGACGAGCGCCAGGTTCGCGCGGCGCGAAACTTCGATCGCGAAGGTGTAAAGGATGCGCTGGCCAAGGTGAGTCGCACGATCGAGAGGCGGACGCTCGAGAGCGGCGATCCGGTTGTGGTGGTCGACGCCACGGAAGACGAGCGGTTCAGCGGCCTCGACAGCGTGGCGGGGCTTCGCCTTCGCTCGATCCTGACCGTACCCGTCCGAGGCCGCAAGGGACCCGTGGGGCTGCTCTATCTCGACAACCGATTCGAACGGGGCGCTTTCGATGACAGCCAGCTTCCGCTCTTGACGATGTTCGCGGACCAGACGGCGATCGCGTTGGAGAACGCCGAACTGCACTCCGAGCGCGAGCGCCGGTTGCGGGAGCAAGAGGAGCAGAACCGTATCCTCGCCGATCGCGAGGCTCGCACGCGGGCGGAGCTACGCGAGGTGAAGGAGCACGTCCTGCGCGACCAGGCGGATGCCCCGCTCAAGTACTCGTACTCCAAGATCGTCGGGTCGAGTCGGCGGATGCGAGAGCTGTTCCACCTCCTCGACAAGGTGACCGACAGCGATGTCCCGATTCTCGTCCAGGGCGAGAGCGGCACGGGCAAGGAACTGGTGGCACGAGCGATCCACTTCAACGGGCCGCGGAAGGACCGGGCGTTCATCAGCGAGAACTGCGCTGCCATTCCCGAGTCGCTGCTGGAGAGCGAGCTCTTCGGCTACAAGAAGGGCTCCTTCACGGGGGCCACGGCGGACAAGAAGGGCCTCTTCGAGGCCGCCAACGGCGGGACTCTCTTCCTCGACGAGATCGGGGACATGGACATGAGCATGCAGAAGAAGCTGCTTCGTGTGCTCCAGGAGAGTGAGGTCCGGCCGGTGGGAGGGAATCGTCCGATTCCCGTGGACGTACGCATCCTTGCTGCTAGCAACCAGGACCTGCGGAAGCTCTGCGCCGAGGGGCGGTTCAGGGAAGACCTCTACTACCGGCTCGCGGTCATCACCGTGGACCTCCCTCCCCTTCGAGAGCGGCGAGACGACATCCCCGCGCTCGTGGAGCGGTTCCTCGACGAGTTCGCCGAGTCGAACGCCACCACCCGCATGACGATCAGCGACGATGCCATGGCAGCCCTCGAGCGGCACGATTGGCCTGGCAACGTGCGTGAGCTGCGCAACGAGGTCCACCGCGCCGCTGCCCTATCCGATCACGTGATCGTGCCGCTGGTCCTGAGCTCCGCCGTCACCCGCCGAAGCGAGCAACCCGCCCGTGTGACCGACCTCGGAACCAAATCCCTCAAGGAGATGGTCAAAGAGGTCACGGGCGAGTTGGAGGAGGGCCTGATTCGCGAGGCTCTGCGTCGCACGGGGGGCAGAAGGCGGGGGCGGCGCGCCTCCTTGGCGTGAGTCGCCCGACGCTGGACTCGAAGATCGAGACCTACGGGATCGACGTGAAGCGCGCTTAGGCCTGCGCTTCCCCCCCGGCGGGCGAGTTCCGGTTCGCTTACGCTTCCCACGCCACTTCCCGATGGCACGAAGCAACCACTCGGGCCGCTCCGCCTGCTCGCGACGCTCCGGCGGCGGCTTGGGTTCGAGCAGCATCCCGGACTCCACCGCGCGGAACACGGGCACGCCGTCGTCGTTGTGGTAGGCGAACTCGATCCGCCCCACGTCGTACTGCTTGTGGTGCGAGCGGCACCCACCCGCCAGGTCCTCCGCCTCGCGGGCGCTGCCCTCTCGATGAGGGTGCAGATGACACAGGTCCTCGATCGGGCGGTCGCAACCGCCGAACTCACACACCCCAGCGCTTCGCTCCAGGATGGCCCGACGCACGGCGGCCGGCACGCCACGCCGCTGGGGTAGGAGGGCAGTGTCTGCCATGCGGCGCTTTCGTGCCGGCCGCCTTCGAAGGTCGTTCCTGTCCAAGTAGAACTCGACCAGAACCCGCAGGGTCTGCCCGTTGGTCAGGGGCCGTCGTGCGCGGCTCGACGCGACCTGCCGACAGGTCTTGAAGCTTGCCCGCGTCGCGCGGTCTGTGTAGGTGATCACCGGCTCGACCTTCACGCCCTGGCGAACCGACTCGATCCGCGTCGTGACTCGACGTCGCAGATCGGTTAGTCGGAGCTCCCGGGCCCACGCGACCCAACGATCCGTGGGCTCGAGGAGGTGCTCTGCGTCCCGGTAGATTCGCCCGATCGTGACGACGGCTCGGAAGCCGATCCTCTTGGATACGAGCATGCCTTCCAAGCGAGGTTCGGCCGCCAGCGCGTAGCCCACGAGGGTCAGCTCCCGGGCCCGGGTGCGGTCGAAGCCCATCGCGAACGCCAGGCCCTCCGTCGACGAGGCGCCTTCGAACTCGAATGCGCGCCGTCGGTCGATGTCGGCGAGGATGCGGGCGAGTTCCAGCTCTCGACTCAGCCACTCGGAGCGCCCTGCAGCCAGCCGGCCGACGGCGTCGTCGTCGCGCCTGCCCGCCAACCGCCGCTCGTCTCGCTCGTGCTGCATCCGAAACAAGACACTATCAAGACCCGGACCGAAATACGAACAAAAAACAAACTAAAGGGTCTCGGCCGGCGCGAATCCTCGACGGGAGGCGCTCCCCGCGCGGGGAGGGGCCGGGGCGCCCGCGACGCCGGGGCACTCCGAAGAGGGGATTCGCGCCCCAGTCCGTACCCTGGATGCGGGAGGGAGCCATGAGTTCCAGCGACCCGATCCGCACCTACTCGTCCGAGAATCGCCTCGAGAAGCTGATCCAGGCGCGGCTGGCCCCGGGCGCAGACAAGGCGGCCATCGACGCGCGCATCTGGGACCTCTTCGGCGAACGGTGGGCGGTGATGTTCACGGACCTCTCGGGCTTCTCCCGACACGTCGCCGAGTTCGGGATCGTGCACTTCCTTCAAGTCATCCAAGAGTCCATGCGTCTCCTCGTACCGGTGATCGAGGACCACGATGGCGTCCTGCTCAAGCACGAGGGGGACAGCCTGCTCGTGATCTTCCGTCGCCCGGCCAGCGCCGTCTCCTGCGCCGTTGCCATGCAGCGAACGCTCGAGAGCTACAACGTCGATCGCATTCCGAGCGAGCAGGTGCTGCTCTGCGTCGGTTTGGGGTACGGCGACGTCCTCCGGATCGGCGATCACGACGTCTTCGGCGCCGAGGTGAATGCGGCCAGCAAGCTGGGCGAAGACACCGCAGGCCCGACGGAGATTCTCACGACAGCCGCCGTCGAAGAGGCTTGCCGTGACGCGTGCGCGTTCGCCTACGAGAGCATCGACACGATCCCACCCGGTGCCAGCGGCGCCTTCCGACTCCGCTACGACGCGTCCTGACTGGCGCCGCTCCTCACGCCTGATCCCAGCCCCACAGAGCGTAGCGGTCGTCCTTTGGCACCGGATGGCCGCTCGTCTTCAGCGTGAGCAGGATGTTCCCCCGATGATGCGCTTCGTGGGCCACGAAGTAGGCGAGGTAGGTCACTGGACCCTTCCGCAGACAGCCCGCCTCATTCGCATCGATGCCACGAAACAGGTCTTCGACCGCGCTGGCCGACTCCTCCAAGGCCCGCGCGAGTTCCCCTTTCGTAGGCGACACCGCGCCCTCGAACGTCTCGATGTCCTTGCCCAGCCCCCGCCCGCGCTTCACGACCTGCGCCACCCGGTTGTTG
Organism: uncultured Planctomycetota bacterium; assembly: GCA_963802335.1. Taxonomy (GTDB): domain Bacteria; phylum Planctomycetota; class PLA2; order PLA2; family JAEUHO01; genus CAWDIE01. The sequence goes on from CAWDIE010000002.1 coordinate 265,531, forward strand.
TGCACGTGGGCGAACTGTCGCGCGACGTTCCGTCCGCCCCGCGTGGACAGCGTGCAGCCGAGTCCTCCCTCGGGCACGGCCGCGAGCAGGTTCCGAGTCAAGCGGTCATTCGTGTGCCAAGCCTCGAGGATCTGGTCGAGCACGGGAAACCTCCAGGGCGATGCGCCCCGAGACTACCCTGCGGGCGATGAGCAAGGCCCCCGCCCCCGACGACCCCCGCCCCTGGTTCATCGGCGCGTGGGCACTCCTGCTCTTCCTCATCTGGAGCAACAGCTTCATCGCCATCGGCCTGCTGCTCGGTAGCGAGGAGCAGGCGGCGCGCTTCGATCCCCTCTCCCTGACGGTCGCCCGCTTCGTACCGCTCTTGCTCATCGTCGTACCGATCATTCTGATCGTCTGGCCCCGCGAAGCCTGGCGTGTCCTGCGTGCGCACTGGCGGCGCCTCCTCGTCTGCGGCTTCCTCGCCGTGCCCGGCTACAGCCTGGCCCTCTACGCCGGGCAGGCCGGAGGCGTGCCGCCGCCGATCGCCTCCATCGAGACGTCCCTGGCGCCCCTCTTCCTCATGATCCTCAGCGCCGCCTTCCTGGGCGAGCGCCTCTCTCGACAGAAACTCGCCGGCTTTGCGGTGGCGGTCGTCGGCCTCGTGCTGATCGCCCGCGCCAAGGACGACGGCGGCAGCGTCGGCTACGCGGGCTACGTCGTACTCACCGCGCTTGCCCCCCTCGCATGGGCCATCTACTCCGTCCTGACCAAGCCGATCACCAAGACCTGTCATCCGGTGCTCTGGACGTTCCTGGCGCTCGTCGTCGGCACGCTACCCCTCGTGCCGCTCGTGCCGTTCTCTGGAGGCCCCGAGATGCTCGCGTTGGACGGGCTCGGATGGGGGGCGCTCCTCTACCTCGCCCTGCTCTGCACGGTATTCGGCAATGCCGCCTGGAACTGGCTCGTGAAGCACATGCCCGCGTCCTCGGTGGGCTTCACGATCTTCCTGAACCCTCCGCTCACGACGACCTCGAAGGCCCTCCTCGCGACCTTCTTCCCGGCGATCTTCGTCTTCCAGATCCTCCCGCTCGAGTGGATCGGCGGGGCGATCGTTCTTCTCGGTCTCGCCCTCGCCTTGTGGCCCCGTCCGCCGAAGCTCCTTACCGCCACACCGCCGGTGGGGGACTGAGGCGAACACGAAGGCGGGGGCGGCCGATGCCGCCCCCGCCCGGGTGCCGGACCTGACTACCGATGCGTGTCTACGAACCCAGCCAACGCACTAGAACGTCTGAGACCGTGGAGAGATCGGACGAGTCCGCCCCGAAGCAGGCCCCGACGATGTCTCCGTTGGCGTCGACCGCGATCGGCCCCCAGCGATCGCGGTCACCCTCGTCGAACCACTCGGACACGCCGTCCGTGTTCGGCCCGAAGCCGACGTCCAGCGAGCCCGAACTCGTGTACCGCACGACCGCCACGCCGTAGTCCCCGGCGGCGTCCTCCACCCAGTTGCAGACGATGACCCGGTCGCTCGAGTCGACCGCCACGTACCCGGCGTATGCCTCCTCGAACGTCCAATCGTAGGGGATGGGGAGCGATGTCGCCGTGGCGTCGTCGATACGCAGCACGACGCCCCCGGCGGCTTCGGAATAGCCGGACACGGCCACGCGGTCCTCACTGTCCACGGCCATGTAGAACTGCGACAGCTCGCCGCCTGCGGAGTCCGTCACGTGGAAGCGGCCGCTACTGCCGAAGCTCGTGTCTAGGCTTCCCGTGGACGAGTACCGGCAGATCGTTCGTTCGTACGTGCCCGTCCCCACCTTGTGACTGCCGCTGACCAGGATGCGCCCCAGGCTATCCACGGCGATCTCCTGCGGGTGTTCGTCGTTCGTATCGCCGAAGTCGTCGCTGAAGGAGTCGAGCAGGCTGCCCGTGTCGTCGTAGCGAAGGACCCCGAACGCCGTGCTGCTCGACGTGCTGCCCTTCTTCTTCTTTCCCTTGCCGCCTCCCGACGTCGTCACGCTCACGCTCTCCTCCACGGCAACGAGGACTTCGTAGCCGTTGCTCGTCGCCTCCAGGGCAAGCGACGTCGCGTACGTCTTGCCCGTGTCCACGATTCCGCCCGTCCCGAAGGAGTTGTCCAACGAGCCGTTCGTGTTGAGGCGCAGGAGCACGCGACGGACCTTGATGCGCTTGCCCTTCCCCTTCTCCGCGGCCTGGCCGACGGCGAGGATCTTGCCGTTCGGGTCCATGGCGATGGCCCGCGGGTGGCTGTCCCCCGCGTTGCCGAAGAGCGTGACCTGCCCGCCGCTCCCGAACGCCGAGTCCAAACCGCCGTCGGCGAGGTGTCGGGTGATGACCCACTGCCGGGTGCCCGACGTCGACGAGTCGACCTGACGAGCCAGTACCGTGAACTCCGTTGTGCCCACCGTCGCACAGGCGACGTCGGCCCTACGCTCGTAGGCCGTCGCCACGAACGGCAGTGTCCTCACGACCTCGACCCCGTCGGAGCCGAAGTCTCCGTCGAGGTCTCCGGCCAGGCCCGCGGCCCAGGCGCCGCCCGCCAGGGCCAGCACCAACCCCGCCGTCATCCAGATCCATCGTGTCCTTCTCGTGCGCATCGTTCATCTCCCCTTCCTGGCCCTCGTTCGTGGGCATCTCGGCCACGGAGCCTGCTGTCCATGTCACAGGCTGCTGCCCTGAATGGCGGGCCTGCCCGTAATGGGTCACGGAAAATGAGAATCAAGATCGACCGGGTGACCCATCCCCGCCCAAAACGCCATACTTGGGTGCGATGAGTGGAAGGGGGGATGTCACGGAACGGGATCTGGTACAGTAGGGCACAAGCGGGAGAGGAGGCGGCCTTCGCCACGCTCTGCGAGCGGGAGGCTGCCAGGCTACGGGTTCGGGCGGAGCAGATCCTCAGTCCCGCCATCCGGCGCAAGGTCGGCCCAAGTGACGTGCTCCAGGAGGCTTACGTCCTCGCCCACAGGCGCATCGGTGAGTTTCAGGACCGTGGGGCCGGTGCCTTCGGCGCCTGGCTGGCCCGTATCGTGGACCTTAAGGCCCGCGAGGCGGTACGTCGCTACGCCGGGACCGCGAAGCGCGCGGTGGGGGCCGAGGTCACCGAGGGCCGCCTCGGGGCGGCACTTAACCCTGGGCGCGGGCCCAGTCCCAGTCAGGTCGTCCAGGCAGCCGAGACCGGCGAGGCCATTCGGCGAGCCATCGAGGCCCTCCCCGACGACTACCGCCTGACCATCCACCTGATTCAGGCGGAGGGGCTGACGATCGCCGCAGCCGCCGAGCGGATGGGGCGCTCGCGGGATTCCGTGAAGGGTCTCTACGCCCGCGCCCTGAGGCAGGTGGCGGCCGAGCTGGGCTACGAACGGCCCGGAAAGCGCGATCCATGACGCGCGAAGACCATATCGCCAAGCTCCTGGGGGCCTGGCAAGAAGGCCGCGAGGCGGGCGGGTACGTGGACCCGGAGGAGGTGATCGCCGCGCATCCGGAGCTCGCGGACGAACTCCGCGCACACTTCCTCGCCGCCCAGGCCGTCGAGCAGGCGTACGCAGAGAGCCGTTTCCTCCAAGGCGAGACCCCGCGTCGCATCGGCGACTACGAGATCGCCCGTGAGCTCGGCCGCGGCGGCATGGGGATCGTCTACGAGGCCTTCCAGACGTCCATGCGCCGGCGCGTGGCGTTGAAGGTGCTGTTCCCGGCCGTCACGCATTCGAAGCGGGCGGTGCGGCGCTTCCAGCGCGAGGCGCGAACGGCAGGGCGGCTCCAGCACACCAACATCGTGCCGGTCTACGCCCTCGGAAACGAGGGCGGGGTCTGGTTCTATGCGATGGAACTGATCGAGGGCTCCTCGCTGTCGCAGGTGCTGAAGGCCTTCCGGGGCATCGGCGACGCTCCCGGCAGCGGACACGAGACGATCCTCAGCGGGCAGGTTCTCGATGCCGACTCGGCCGACTCAGCCGACGCAGTCGCCGACGAAGCACCGTCCTCCGAGGCCGACGCGACCGGCGCCACCCTGGACGCGAGCCCTCGTTACTACCGACGCGTGGCGTCGATGTTCGCGGAGGTGGCCGACGCCCTGGCGTCGGCGCACGCCGAAGGGGTGATCCACCGGGACGTGAAGCCGTCGAACCTGATGCTGGACCGCCAGGGCCGCCTGAAGCTGCTCGACTTCGGCCTGGCGCGGATGATCGACGGCTCTGGTGGGATGACGGTGACGGGCGAAGTGCTGGGCACGCCGGTCTACATGAGCCCAGAGCAGGCGCGGGCGCGCACGGATGAGATCGATCACCGCACGGACGTCTACTCGCTCGGCGCCACGCTCTACGAGATGCTGACGCTGCGGCCGCCCTTCGCGGGCGGCGAGTTCGCGGAGGTCTACCGCCAGATCCTCACCACCGATCCCGACGCGCCCCGGACGCGGAACGAGGAGATCCCGAAGGACCTCGAGACCATCGTGCTCAAGGCGATGGAGAAGGAGCGCGGGGAGCCGGTATGGCGGACGCGGTTGACCTCGCGCGAGATCTCCGCGCCTTCGCCGACGGCCGCGCGATCGGGGCGCGCCGCGTTGGCCTCCTCGAGAAGGCATGGCGCAAGGCCAAGCGACACAAGGCGCTCACGACGGTCGGGGTGCTACTGCTCCTGGCCCTTGGAGCCGGGGGGCTGCTCGCGCACCGAGCCCACGTCCAGGAAGAGCGCCGCATCGACCTCGAGTACGAGGCCTTGCTCCGAGCGGCCGCCGAGTCCAGGCCGCATGAGGGGCAGTTCCGGCTGACCGAAGACGTCTCCGCTACGGAAGCGGCCATCGACCGGGCTATCGAGCTGCGCCCCGGGCGACTGGATGCCTACCTGCTCCGAGCCCTGATTGCCGGTCGCACCACTGACGGGATCCTCCAAGCCATCCAAGGAGCTCGGGAGAGGGGCTTGGCTTCCGACACGGCGCAGCGGCTGGAAGCGGTGGTTCTCTGGTCAGGCGGGCGACTCGAGGAAGCCAGGCGTCGGGATGCAAACCTCGAGGGCTCCGCTCCCCGAGACGATGCCCTTGACCTGCTCGTCCGTGGCCAGCGCGCGGGGCAGCTGGGGGACCCTGAACGCTCCATCCATCTCCTGTCGTTGGCCCTCGCACGCGTCGCGCCGAGTACTGCGCTCGCTCACGTCATCCGAGTCGAGCGGGCGGCGCTCTTCCAGGACATGGGGCGAGACGAAGATGCGCTGGCCGATCTCCACGCACTGCAGGCGGGTGGCGATCTCAGTGTGCAGACAACGGCTCAGATCGCATCGGCTTGGCGCCGGCTGGGGCAGGCGGCCAAGGCCGAGGAGGTGATCGACGCTCTCATTCAGCGCTCGCTGCGTACTCGACAGGCCACCGGTATGCTCGCCTTGGCCATGCACGGACTCGGGCACCACGACTGGGTTGCACGCGCCGCGCGCCGTGGTGTTGCGGAGTGGCCGGAGGACGCTTTCCTACACGCCGTACTCGCGCACGGACTCGCAGCCGGGCACGGCGGCAACCTCACGCACACAGCTGACCGGCACTGGGAGGCGCGCCGTCTGCTTGACCGCGCTCTGGAGTTGGCGCCCGACAACGCTTTCGTGCTCGTCCAGTCTGCCGCGAATCATGCCCACCGCCGCACCGACGCAGCGCTGCGTGACATCGATCGGGCTGCGCACCTTGAGCCCGAAATGGCCCTGGTCCACCGCACGCGCGCTTACGTCTTGCATCGGGCGGGCCGGTATGCCGAAGCCGTCGAAGCGATCGCTGTGGCTCTGCGACTGAAACCCGGGAGCATCTCCGCGCGGCGGCTCAGGGGCGAGAGCCTCTTGGAGCTTGGGAGGATCGAGGAAGCGCTCGAGGAGTACCGCTCCGCCATCCGGCTGAATCCCCGGTGGGACCATTCATGGTGGGTTCTCGGCCTGGCGCAGGAGCGCGTCGGGCGCGTCGAGGAAGCCGCCGAGAGCTACCTGAGAGCCGCTAAGCTCGATCCCCAGAACGAGATGTATCAACTCCGCCTCGGCGACCTGCATAAGAAGCGCGGCGACGGCGAAGCGGCTGAACGCCACCTGCGAAAGGCGCTGAGTCTCAGCCCCTCGCTTGCCGACGCGGCCGTGGGACTGGTGCGGATCCTGTCCGCTGCGGAGCGCAAGGCCGATCGGGACGCGGTCCCTGCCCTGGTCGATGCTGGACTCGCCTCCCGGGCCGATCACCCCAGCGCCTGGGTGTGCCGCGGGTTGGTCCGACTCGAACTCGGGGATCTGGAAGCGTCGCTCGCGGCGTTCGACGAGGGGATCCGTCGGTTCCCCCGCGACCTGGAGCTACTCACGGCTCGCGCCAATGCCCTGTTCAGTCTGGAGCGCATCGCGGAAGCCCTTCAGGCCTACGACGAGCTCCTGGCGTTCGAGGACTTCGCGGAGCGCGTCAATCACGCTCACCTCTCGGGGATCTGGCTGCGCAAGGGGCAGTGTCACGAGTGCCTCGGCCAGGCCGACGAGGCTCTCCGTGCATACCGCCTTGCCGGCTCGACGGATCCTACGAGTCGCGATCCGGACACCGCACTCAGCAATCTGCTCTGCTCGCTGGATCGTGGGGACGAGGCGCATGCGGCCTGCGAGCGAATCGTCGCTCGTATAGACCCCCAGGCCGACGACCCGGCGCTGCTCAGCAACCGAGGTGTATCCCTGTTCCGACTGGGCCGCCTGGACGAGGCACGGGAGGCCGTCGAGCGCGCGCTCGCGAGGAAGCCCGAGCACACCGAGGCGCTTTTCACCCTCGGTGACGTGGCGTACTCCCAGGGCGACTGGAGCACGGCGGCCCGCGCCTTCGATCGGGGCCTCAAGATCGATCCGGAGCGGCCCAAGGTGTGGCGCCTGCTGGGGCAAGCCAGGGTCCGGCTTGAGGAGTTCCGCGAGGCGGCCAACGCCTTTCGGCGAGCGATCGCGCTCTGGCCGGAGCTTCCCGATCTCTACCTCCAACTCGGGGACGCCGAGTCCCGTGGCGGACGGTTCGCGGAAGCGGCGGCGGCCGTCGCGGACGGTGTACGGCGTCGGCCGAGTTTCATGCCTGGGTGGAAGATGTGGGTGGGGAATCTCAATCAAGCCGGGCTGCACGATGAGGCGATCGCAGTCCTTCGTCGGGCAATCGAGCGCTTCCCACGCGAGCGGGACTTCCGAAACGACCTCGCCGTGATTCTCCGTCGACTCGAGCGCTACGCGGATGCGCGGGAAGCGTTCCTCAAACTCGTCGAACTGGATCCCTCCTACACGTGGGGGTGGGCAGATCTGGCAGGTGTTCACCGCCGCTTGGGCCAACTCGAGGAGTCACTGGCCGCATACGACAAGGCCATCGCGCTCGACGCCTCGGACATCCGCTTCCGCCTGGGGCGAGCGGGAGTCTTGTCCGCGTTGGGGCGGCACGCGGGAGCTGCGGCTGCGTACTCGGGCCTTCTGGATAGCGCTCCCGACAGCGCCTTTGTGCTGAATGGCTACGCGTGGTTTCTGGCGACCTGCCAGGACGCCAGGCACAGGGACCCCGTCCAGGCCGTGGGTCTCGCGGAGCGCGCGCTCGCGATCGAGCCCGAGGAGTGGCGGTACTGGGGCACCGCCGGCTGGGCGCGACTCGGCGCCGGACGGCCACTGCCGGAGGCGGTGGCTGCCTTTGAACGCTCGCTCGAGTTGGGCGGAGGGGCGGCGAGCCACTACGGTCTCGCGCTCGCTACGGCACGCGCCGGTCGGCGGGACGAAGCCCACCGCTGTATCGAGCGAGGCGATGCGTGGCTGAAGGAGCACCCAGGCGGTGAGAGCTTCGGCAACCTGCGCAGGCTGGCGATCGACGCTCTCGAAGCTGGGGAAGGCGAGTGAGTCGCGCCACGACAGTTGCCCAGATCCTGGGCGCCTGGCAGGAAGGCCGCGAGGCGGGTGCGTACGTGGACCCGGAGGAGGTGATCGCGGCTCATCCGGAGCTGGCGGACGAGCTGCGAGCGCACTTCCTCGCCGCCCAGGCCGTCGAGCAGGCGTACGCGGAGACCCGCTTCCTCCAAGGCGAGACCCCGCGTCGCATCGGCGACTACGAGATCGTGCGCGAGATCGGCCGCGGCGGGATGGGGATCGTCTACGAGGCCTTCCAGACGTCCATGCGCCGGCGCGTGGCGTTGAAGGTGCTGTTTCCCGGCCGTGACGCACTCGAAGCGCGCCGTGCGGCGCTTCCAGCGCGAGGCGCGGACGGCCGGGCAGGTTCCAGCACACCAACATCGTGCCGGTCTACGCGCTCGGAAACGAGGGCGGGGTCTGGTACTACGCGATGGAGCTGATCGAGGGCTCGTCGCTGTCGCAGGTGCTGAAGGCCCTGCGTGGGATCGGGGACGAGTCCCGGCACGCGGGCACGAGACGATCCTGAGCGGCCAGGCCCTCGACCTCGAAGCGGCCGATGCCTCGGGGGACGAGGCGCCGGACGCCGATGCAGGCCGAGGCCGCGACCCTCGATGCGGGACCGGCCTACTACCGGCGCGTAGCGTGCGATGTTCGCCGACGTGGCCGACGCCCTGGCGTCCGCGCACGACGAGGGCGTCATCCACCGGGACGTGAAGCCGTCGAACCTGATGCTCGACCGCAAGGGGCAGCTGAAGCTGCTCGACTTCGGCCTGGCGCGGATGATCGACGGCTCGGGCGGGATGACGGTGACGGGCGAGGTCCTCGGCACGCCGGTCTACATGAGCCCGGAGCAGGCGCGGGCCAGGACCGACGAGATCGACCACCGCACGGACGTCTACTCGCTCGGCGCCACGCTCTACGAGATGCTGACGCTTCGGCCGCCCTTCGCGGGCGGCGAGTTCGCGGAGGTCTACCGCCAGATCCTCACCACCGATCCCGACGCGCCGCGGACGCGGAACGAGCAGATCCCGAAGGACCTCGAGACGATCGTGCTCAAGGCGATGGAGAAGGAGCCCGCGAGCCGCTACGCGGACGCCGCGGACCTGGCGCAGGACCTCCGCGCCTTCGCCGACGGCCGCGCCATCGGGGCGCGCCGCGTTGGCCTCCTCGAGAAGGCATGGCGCAAGGCCAAGCGACACAAGGCGCTGACGCGTTGCTGGCGCTCTCCTGCTCGTGACGTTGGGTGCCGCCGGCTTCCTCGCCCACCGCGCGCACGTCCAGGAAGAGCGCCGCATCGACCTCGAGTACGAGGCGCTGCTGCAGGCGGCGACCGAGGCGCGGCCCTTGGAGCGGTCGCGTGCCTCGCGAGGCGGGGACTCACGAACCGACGATGCGATCCGTCGCGCCATCGCGCTGCGTCCGGGGCGCCTCGACGCCTACGTGCTTCGTGCTTTGCTGGTCCCCGGAACGACGGACGAGATCCTCCAGGCCGTACAGGCGGCTCGCAGCCGGGGATTACCAGAGGGGACGGCCAAGCGCCTCGAGGCCGTCGTGCTCTGGAAGGGGGAGCGGCAGGCCGAAGCCCGGGCCTTGGATGAGGAGCTTCACAACGTGCCTCCCCGGCGCGACGCCTTGGACGCACTGATCCGTGGGCAGCGAGAGACCCAGCTCGGTCGCCCGGAAGAGGCCCTGGAACAGTTCGGTCTCGCGTTGACGCGCGTGCCCTCCCAACTCTGCCCTCGCGTACCAGATCCGAGCGGATCGAGCGCTCGTCCTTTCGAGCCTCGGGCGCGACAGCGAGGCGCTCGCGGACCTTCACGCGCTGCAGGCACAGGGGGACGAGACCTTTCAGACGACGCTGCTCATCGCCGCCGCCTGGCGGCGCCTGGGACAGGGCGAGAAGGCGGACGGGCTGATTCGAGCCGCTCACGACTCGCGGGTGAAGACGAGACAGGACGCGCGGGACCTGCTGCTGGTAACGTCCCAACTCCGTGAGTACGCCGCGGGCGTCGAGTTGGGGCGCTCCCTCATCGAGCGTTGGCCGGAGGACGGCCTCCTCCACGCGCTCCTTGCCACCAATGTGCAACTGGACACGGGCGGCAACCTGTCGCGTAGCTATGATCGCTACGCGGAGGCCCGTCGTCTCCTGGGCCGCGCCGTGGCGTTGGCCCCAAACGACGTGGACGTCCGAATACAGAGCGCGATCACCCTCGCCGGTTGGGACACCGAAGCGGCGTTGGCGGACGCGGCGCACGCCGTTCGCCTGGCGCCGGGGAACGAGCGGGCGCACCGGGCTTGCGCCATCGTGCTGGACGGGGGCAAGCGGTACGACGAGGCCTACGAGGCCGGACTTCGCGCACTGGAGTTGGGGGGCGACAGCTACGTCGTGCACCGGCTCCTCGGGGACATCCTCACCCACCTCGCTCGCTTCGACGAAGCCATCGGTCACTACGAGAAAGCCCTGACCCTGGGTCCGCCGGACGCCGCCTTCACGTGGCTCGAGCTGGCCCGGGCCCAGCAGCAGGCGGGGCGATACGGCGCGTCCGTGCGCGCCTTGCAGAAGGCGGTCGAGCTCGATCCAGGGAATCCGGAGTTCCTCATCGAGCTCGGCCGTGCACATCTGGTACTTGGTGACCTCCAAGCAGCCTCTCGCGCACTGCGAAGGGCCGTCGAACTCGATCCAACCGACCAGGACGGTGCGGGCAACCTCGTGCAGGCCCTCGTGCGAAACGAACAGGAGGAGGAGGCGCGTGCGGTCATTCGCCAGGTGGAGTCCGCCCTCGCGTCCCGACCGGACCATGCGAGTCATTGGGTCTGCCGGGCCCGCATGTGGACGGAGCTCGGCGACGCGACGCGCGCGCTGTCCACGCTCGAAGAAGGGGCACGGCGACTTCCCGGAGAGTCCGAAGATCCGCATCGCGCTCGCCGACGCGTCCCGACTGGCGGGCAGGCACGATCGTGCGCTCGAGCTGTACGAGGCGCTGACCGACGCACCCAGGGAGCTTCACGCCGAGGACCTGGCGGGCGTCTGGTTCGGGCGGGGGCTGAGCCACGAGGCCCTGGGGCAGGTCGACGAGGCCCTGGCGGCCTACGAACAGGCGACCGCAGCCGATCCGAGCGACCTCAACCCGTCGTTGGCGACCTTGAACCTCCTGTCCGCCCTCGGCCGCCACACCGAGTCTTGTGCGGTGTGTGAGCGCCTGCTCGATCGCGTTCCGGTCACCTCGGATCGAATTCCAGTCCAGGAGAACCGAGGAGTGCTCATGCTCCGCCTCGATCGTCTGGACGAGGCGGAGGTCGCCTTCCGGAGGGTCCTCGAACTGGATCCGGAGCGCGTGCAGTCGCTGAAGCTCCTGGGTGAGATCGAGCGCCGTCGGGGTCGAGACGCCGAGGCCGTCTCGTATGGGGAGCGCGCCCTTGCGCACGCCCCGCAGGATGTCGAGAGCTTGAACGCCGTAGCGTGGGCACGCCTTCGCCTCGGCGACGCCGATGCCGCCGCCGTCGGGTTCCAGAGAGCCTTGGAACTCGCGCCCGGCAAGGCCGAGTTCCTCTTCGGTCTGGGAGATGCCGAGCAGGCTCGAGCGCGCTACGCCGAGGCGGCAAAGGCCTACGAGCAGGCGCTCGCCAAGAGACCGGACGTCCTCCAGGGGTGGAACGGCCTGGGTGGGGTCGCTCTGGCGAGGCCGGGCAGGGCGAGGCTGCGCTGGACGTCAACCGACGGGCGCGCGAGCTGTTCCCCCAGGAGTCTGGACCTTCCGAGGTAACGAGGCCGTGTTGGCTGAATGAGCTTCACCGACCTGCGGACGCCAAGGCCGCCTACCGAGCGGCTGCTCGAGCTGGATCCGATCCCACGCCGCCGCGACGGCCGATCTGGGGTCCATGCACCGCCAACTCGGCGAGTTCGAGGACGCGCTCGAGGCGTACGACAAGGCGATCGCGCTCGACGCCTCGGATGTTCGTTTCCCGGCCCTGCGAGCGGGCCTCTTGTTCAAGATGGGGCGCAACGACGAGGCCGCCGCCGCGTACTCGGCCCTTTTGGACAGCGCTCCCGACAGCACGTTCGTTCTGGATGGCTACGCCTGGTTTCTGGCGACCTGCAAGGACGAGGAGCACAGGGACCCCGTCCGGGCCGTTCGTCTCGCGGAGCGCGCGCTCGCGATCGAGTCCGACGATTGGGAGTACTGGGGCACCGCTGGCTGGGCGCGTCTCCATGCTGGGTGCCCCCTCGAGGAGGTCATCCAGGCCTTCGAGCGGTCCCTGGAGCTGGGAGGTACCGCCTCCAGCCACTTCGGTATCGCCGCGGCCCAGGCCCGGGCGGGTCTGGGCGGCCGACGCCCGGGCCGCGATCGAGCGAGGGGACGCCTGGCTGCGGGACCACTCGCAGGTCGTGCCCGACCCGGCGCGGCGGGCGGCCGCCGTCGAGGGGGTCCAAGCGCTCGAGGCGCAAGAGGAGGCCGTGCCGACGCCCGCGCCTCGCTGAATCCGGCCCGCCTCACGTAGGCCGGCCGGCTTGACACCGTGCGGTCGCGCCCGCGTGGCGCAAATGGCGGAATCCCCCCTGGGCCTGTTCTCTGGGGTCTCGCCCGCCAGCGCCCCGCGCTCGCGACGGGTACGGCATGTGTGGTGGGGGCCCTCGAACGAGGGAGGACCGTCATGCCCGTCATCGTCGTGAAGACCCCGGATGGCCGCGAGCGCGTCGTCGAGCTCGGCGACAAGGGCGTCGTCCTCGGACGGGCCGAAGAGGCCGACGTCGTCCTTGCCGACCCCAAGGTGTCCTCCCGGCATCTCCGCCTCCGCCCCGTCGACGGCGGCTGGGTGATCCGGGACCTCGATTCCACCCAGGGGACGCGGCGCGCTGGCAAGCGGATCCTGAGGGCCGCCGTGAAGGAAGGCGATGTCTTCGAGATCGGTGCCTCCTGGGTGACCTTCCTCCCCGCGGCGCCGGCCGCGGACGCGCCCAGCGCCCCCGTCGTCAGCGGCTCGCTCGAGCTGAAGCCCGTCGACGACGCGGCCCCCGCCCCGGCGCCCGCGCCGGCCCCCGCCGCGCCGCCGCCGCCCACGACGTCCGCGACGCCCGCGGGACCGCCCCCGCCTCCGCCCGCCGCCGAGCTCGACACCCGCAAGGTCGGGCGCGCCGTGCTCCTCCTCGTGGTCGGCCTCCTCGTCGCCGGCGCCGTCCACGTCTTCCTCGGGGGCGCGGCCGACCAGGCCTCCGAGACCGCCGCCGAGCGCCAGGATCTGCAGAAGCTCGTCCAGAACATGGACATCTCCACCCAGGCGAGCGCCACGTTCGAGGAAGAGGTCAACGCCTTTCTCGCCCAGCACCCCACGACCGACCACCGCCAGGCGCTACTCGACTACCTCGCCGTGATCCGGGCCAAGGAGGCGGAGCGGTTCCAGCTCGAGACCCACGTCAACACCATGATGCAGGGGCTCTCCGGACTCGACGAGAGCGAGGTACGCGGACGGCTGATCGAGCTGTCCCGAGGGCTGCCTGATGACGAGGACATCGCCCTGCAAGTCCAGATGGCCCTCCAAGGCCTTGATCGGCAACACGCGCTTCGTGAACAGGAGGCGCTCGAGGCCGTGCTGCGCGCCGGCCGTCGCCGTGTCGCCGACGGTGACCCGGCCGGGGCGCTCCGCCGACTGACGGCGTTCCGCGTGGCGTGGCCCGCGCTCACGCCAGAGGCCATCCGCGACCTCCGACAGGTCGAAGACGAGGCCATCCGCGCCGCAAGGAGCCTGGAAGCCTCCACGCTCGAGCGGATCGAGAAGCTCGACGACGCCGGCGAGCGCCGACGCCTCCTCGCTCGGGCCTACCTGGGCCTGGCCGGCACGCCGCAGGGCGACCGCCTCGCCGACGAGCTCCGCTTCGTTCGTCTTCCCCGCACCCCGGCCGTCGCTGAGACGCCCGAGGCCACGCCGACCGGTCCGACCCCGCCTTCCGACACCCAGACCCGCCTACTCGCTCGGGCTGCGGTGGCCGATGACCTGGCCCATCAGCGCAAGTGGAGCGAGGCACTCGCCGCCTACGAAGAGCTCTTCGCTGCGACCGAGGAGGTCCTGCTCCAGGACGAGTGGTCCACCCGCATCGACGAGCTCAAGCTGCTCATCGGCCTCGTCGACCGACTCGACCAGGACGCGCATGGCGAACGCGCCCTGCGGCGGAAGATGGGCAAGACGAAGGTGCGCATCAAGGCCGCCCGCCCCGCCGGCCTCACGATCGAAGCGGTCGGAGCCGATCGCACGATCCCCTGGATCGAGATCCCCAATGCGGACCTGCTCGGCCTCCTCACACCGGCGAAGCCCGGGGCTCAGGAGCGGCTCGGGATGGCCGTCCTCGCCGCCTCCCTCAGCCGCCGCGACGCCATTGTCGAGGCCCTGCTTCCTCTCTTCGAGAAGGGCGAGTCGCTGGAGGAGGCCAACGCGCTCGCGGCCCGCTACATCCACGGTCGCAACGAAGCACCGACCGGGGGCTACCGCGCTTACAAGGGCGAGATCCTCGACCAGGCGGGCTTCGAGCGGAAGGTCCGCAACGAGCGGATCGCCGTCCTTAGGCAGAACGCCGGCAAGATCTTCGAGAAACTGGCCAAGGAGAGCGCCTGGAAGAAGCTCGCGAAGCTCGACTCCATGCGGAGCCTCCTCGACGAACGTCGCCGCTATGCCGTCCTCGCCATCTTCAACGAGACCCACTACCCCTACCCGGCCAACAAGTCGAGTCGCCAGTACCAGGCCGTCCAGAACGAGATCGACCGCCGAATCGAGCAGGTGCGGGAGATCTGGGACGATCCCTACAAGGTCGTCATCGACCGCAAGGGACGCGTCGGCAAGATCCTGGAAGAGTGGGACGAGATCCTGGCCGAGCTCCATCGCTTCGAACACGAGACGGCCGACCTCGAGGCGCGCATGGCGAAGTTCGCGCCCTATGCGAACGGCGAGCCCGTGACCATCCGAAACTACTTCCGCGACGAGACGGAGCGCAAGCGACAGGCCTACAACCGCTGGGTCATGGACACCTACAACCCCGCGCAGACCGAGACCGCGACGGACAGCGAGGGCAACCAGACGGCGGTCACCAACGCGTACCGCCTCATGATGGGGTATCAGGTGCGCGTCAAGCCCGGGCCCGCCAACGTCGACGCCATCGACGACACCACCGTCGCGAAGATCCTCGACGAGGCCAAGGTCGTGGGGGAAGCCATCCCGCTCCTCGCGGTGCGTATCGACGACCGTCTCGTCATGTCGTCGCGCCTCCACAGCCAGGACATGCAGGCGCGCGGCTTCTTCGCGCACCAAGCGCCGCCCAACGCCACGACCGGCGACCCGGGTACCAGCCCGTTCCAGCGGATGAAGAAGGCGGGCTACGGTGGCATGGGCGCGTCGGAGAACATCGCCCAGGGTGCATCCAACGCCGAGCAGGCCCACCAGATGTGGATTCACTCGAGCGGTCACCACCGCAACATCCTCAGCAAGTGGCACGACCAGGGCGTCGGCCGCTCGGGGCGCTACTGGACGCAGAACTTCGGCCTCTTGGGCGGTGCCCCGGTCGAGATTCCTGCCGCTGGAGACGGGACGACCACGCCCGGGCCTCAGGACAGGTCTGGCCCCGAGCGCGAAGGCGGCCGATGATGGCAGCTTGGCCCCGTTCCTCTGGGAGTTGATCGTGCCCAAGCTCTACATCGACGACGACGGCAAGACGCTCGTCTACGAGATCCTCGAGGACCAGGCGACGATCGGCCGCGGTGCCGCCAACGACGTGCAGGTCCGCGACCGGCGCGCCAGCAAGCACCACGCCGTCATCCGGCGGATCCAGGATCGCTGGCGCCTCGTGGATCTCGAGACCAAGAACGGAACCCGCGTCAACGGCACCTACCGAAACGCCTGGTGGCTCAGGCCCGGTGACGCCGTCGCGGTCGGCGAAGCGGTCGTACGCTTCGACGCGCCGCAGGGCGCCGTCGCGCCGGCCGCCCCCGCGCGAGCGGCGCCCGCCGCCCCGGTCGTCGCGGCGAGCCCGGCCATGCCCGTGAAGCCGGCTGCGCCCGCTGCGCCCGCTGCGCCCGCTGCGCCGACCACGGCCCCCGCGCCCGCGCCCGCGCCGGCCCCCGCCCCGCGTCGCGCGGCTGCCCCCGCCCCGGGCCGCGCCCGTGCGCCCAGCCGAGGCGGCTCCCGCGGCGGTGGCGCCCGGGACGACGCCGGCTACGACGACGAGCGCCCGCGCCGTGCGCCCCGGCGGTCGTCCAACAACAGCATGTTCGTCCTGCTGGGCGGCCTCGGCGGCGTCGCCTTCCTCGCGCTCATGTTTGCGCTCATGTCCGGAGGGACCGAGGTCAATCAAGACGTGCTGATCACCGCCGATCGCATGGCCCAGCAGAACGACTTCCAGGGCGCGATCGCCTACATCAAGGCGAATGGCGAGCGCGGCAAGAACGGTTGGGCACGCCTCGAGGGTCGGATCGCTCGTTGGGAGAAGGTGCTCGAGACCCAGGCGCTGGAGAAGCGAAGCGAGATCGCCGAGGCGTTTCTCCGGGAAAACATCGAGCGGCGGACCCACACGACCACCTTCCGTCCCAAGAACGAGATCGTGCTGCCCGAAGACGAGATCGCGCGGCGCCTCAAGCGCTTCGTCGAGGAGTACCGCGGCACGAGGCCCGCCCTCGACGTCATCAGCGACCGGCCCGGTGAACCCTGGAAGACCTACCGGCGCATCCTGCGCGACAACGCATCGGCCGACGCCGACGTACCGTCGATGCTCGAAGCCACCCGCGCCGTCGCGCGCTCCATGGCCGCCGGACACCGCTACGGGGACGCCATCGAGGAATACGAGGTCCTGAAGCAGACGCAGCGGCTGATGCTCACGCCGGAGCTCTACCACGGCTTGGCCCAGCGGGCCGACGAAGCCATCCTCGAGTTCCAACGCGATGCCCAGATCGCCTACGAAGGCGAGCTGCTCAAGATCGATCGCCTGCTGGAGGCCGGCGAGAAGGCGAAGGCGGAAGGCCTGCTTCAGGCCATCGTCTCGACCTACGGCATCCCCGACCTCGTGCGCAAGGCGCAGGCCAAGATGGACGGTATCCGGTAACTCGCTCTCGAGTACCGGGGAGGTCGTCTACCGCCGGGCTCGTCGTCTGTTCCAGGGGCGCTCGCGCCTGCTTCCCTACGAGCGCGCTAGCGGGGGCGGTCCGACGGGCCGCGCTTCGCTCGCACCGCGTGAGCGATCCAGGACGTGAAGGTCCGGCGGTCGACCGGAGGACGCGGCCATACGGCGAGGTAGGCGTCGAGCACCCACCGCCGAGCGTCCCCGTCGGCGTCCAGGCTCGCGTCCAGTCGCGCCAGGTCGCGCGCGCGTCGCCGCCAGGACACGGGGGCCGTGCGCACCCGCGCGCCGTCGAGATCGCCGATCAGGAGCTGAAACCCGTCGTCCGCCTCCTGCACGAGGAGGTTCGGGGACTTCAGGTCCCGGTGTGAGACCTCGGCGTCGTGCATCCGCCGGAGCGCGCGCCCGAGCGTCATCGCCAGCACCTTGCGCCGTGCAAGGGAGAGCGCCGCCCACCGCCCCCCGCGCCCGCCCCCGGTGTAGGCGTGCAGGTCCGGCGCGTCCACGTACGCCGAAACCAGGACGCCCGAGCCGTCCGCGAGCGTGGCCGCGAGCAGGGGGGGGGGACGCCGATGTGCCGGTTCTCCAGCGCCACACCCATCCGGAAGGCGCGAAGCGGGCGTGGGAGACGACCTTTCACGACGCCCGCGTAGCGCTTCACGACGACCCGGCCCTCATGGCCCTCGACCTCGGCCCGGACTACGCGTCCGTCGCCCTTCATCGTGACTGCCCCGTCGACCTCGCCCACGAGCCACGCTGCCGCCCGTGCCTCCCACGTCCGAGGGGTCGTGCGCCGCCGAATGCCCCGCCCGCCCACGGCGGGTACGAACGTCGTAAAGTGCCGACCCTCGCGCGTCGCGCGGCGATCGCGTCCCTGTCGATACCGCCGCTCGATTCGCCGGGCCTCGGCTTCCACCCGCGGCACGAGACGTCGTCGCGCCGCGCGATCGGACGCCGCCCCCGCGGCGCGGAGCCAGGCCCGAAGGCCGCGGAGGCGCTGTGCAGCCGTGGCCTCGCCGAAGACGCTCGCCCGCGCGCGCGCCAGCTCCTTCACCATGCCTCCATCGCGCGCCAGCCGACTGCTCCCGAGATCGACGATGCAGGGCGAGCCGCGCACCACACCGAGATTGGCGCGCGTGAGGTCCCGCTGCCGGATGCCCGCCGCCCAGGCCGTTCCCAGCAGCTGGCCCACGGCTTCTACGTCCAGGCGTCCCAGATCCGCCCACGGGGCGAGCGGCGTCAGGTCGTTCAGTGCCTCGACGACGAGCAGATCCACATCCGTATCCGTGTAGCCGAGGACGATCGGCGCGCTCACCCCTCGCTCGGCGCATCGTCTGAGCGCCCGACCCTCGCGTGCACCCTTGCCCCCACGAACGTGCCGCGAGACGCGATCCTCGAGCCGGACCGGACGAGACCACTTGACCACGACGCCGCCCTCGCCCCGGGCCACGATGCGCATGGGGCGGGCCTTGCTGACGAGCTTGAACCCGGGCGGCAACTGTGGCCAGCAGGCGGCCCGGAAGCTCGCCGCGAGGCGCCTTCCGAGGGCTTCCGTTCCCGGGGACCACCATTCCATCGTGCTGGCGTATCGTAGTCTCTTCTGACCGCCCGGAGAGACTCCTGCCATCGTGATGCTCAGGTTCCAGCGAGCGCTCCTCGGCGAGTTGCTCTTCATCTTCCTGGGCGTCGTCGGCGTGACCACCGCGGTCATCTTCGCGGGGATCACCCTGCGTCTCGTCTCCCAGGGCCAGGGCTCCGGCGTCGGACTCATGCTCGAGATGCTGCCGAGCATGCTGCCCCTCGCCCTCTCGTTCAGCCTGCCCTTCGCCTGGCTCGCCTCCGTCACGCTGGTGCTCGGCCGGTGGGTCTCCGACCACGAAGTCACGGCGCTGCGCTCGGCGGGGCTGCACCTCCGGACGATCGCGCTGCCCGTCCTCGCCGTGGGGGCCCTGCTCACGATCGCGACCGTGGCGCTCTCCGTGTACGCCGTCCCGGAGTCCCAGCGGGAGCTTCGTGCCGGCGTCCGTCGCTACCTCCCGGTGTTCCTCTCGTCCCTCGGCGACGTCGACAAGAGCGTGACACTGAACAACGGGCGATTCTCCTTCTCCCGGTTCGCGGACGGGGCCTTCTGGGACGTGGAACTGGATCGGCGCTCGCCGACCGGAGCCCTCGAGATGAAGATCCTCGCTCGGCGGGTCCAGATCCGGCCTGCGACCGAGTCCGGAGGGCAAGACGCGCTCGAGTTCGTCTTCGAGGACGCGTACGTCATGCGGATCGCCGGCGCAGCCGAACCGAACATCGACTTCCAGAGCGAGACCGATCCGCTGCAGCTGGGACAGGTGCAGAAGATCGGGGCCAGTGTCTTGT
This sequence comes from uncultured Planctomycetota bacterium, assembly GCA_963802335.1. GTDB lineage: Bacteria > Planctomycetota > PLA2 > PLA2 > JAEUHO01 > CAWDIE01. Next base: position 284,852 of record CAWDIE010000002.1, read on the forward strand.
TCAACGAGTTCTTCGGCACGCGCCGCTTCGTCGAGCGTCCTCGCGACATGAATCTGCCCGACCTCGTCTACGCCGCCCAGCGGGGAGGTATCTGGCGCGGCTCGATGCACCGCATCGACAAGGCCCTGCATAGCCGCATGGCCATCGGCTTCGCCCCCTTCGTCCTGGGCCTCTTCGCGACGGCCATGGCGCTGCTCCTTCCCGCGACTGGTCGGCGCGTTCGCGACTTCCTCCTCGGGTTCCTCCCGCCCGTGCTGCTCTACTTCCCGATCTACCTCGCCGCGCACTCCACGGGCGGGGGAGGCGCGCTCCCGGAGTGGCTCGCGATGTGGGCCGCCAACATCGTGGTTGGGGTCTCGGGCTTCATCCTGCTGCTGTGGGCCTTCCGCCGATGATCATGCTCCGACGACACGATCGGTACGTGCTCCGCGCCTTCTGGGCCGCGTTCGGCGCCGTATTGCTCTTCTTCTCGTTGATCGTCGTCATCATCCACATGTCGGATCGTCTGGCGCGCGTCGTGCGTTACTGGACACCGCTGAAGGAAGCCGGCTGGAACCCCCTGGCCGTGGTCGCGGAGTACTACGCGACCCTCATCCCGTTCATCTGGATGCAGATCGTGCCTCTCGCCGCCGTGCTCGCAGCCACGTTCGCTCTCAGCCGCCTCACCCGGCACAACGAGCTCAGCCCCCTCGTCACCGCGGGCGTCTCCACGCGTCGCATCACCGCGCCGCTGCTGATCAGCGGGCTCGTCATCGGGGCGCTCCTGTTCGGCCTTCAGGAGATGCTGGTCCCCAAGCTCAGCCGTCGCAACATGACGCTCGAGCGCCTGCTCAACAAGCACGAGCCTGCACGCATCACCAAGGTGCCGCACTTCGATGATCCCGGAGGGGCTCGGCTCTCCGTTGCGACCTTCCGCCCCTTCGATCTCCACATCGAAGGCGCGCTGTTGACCATGCGGGAGGAGACTGGTCGGGTCGGCGATGTCTACTGGTATCCGTTGCTCCGCTGGGACGACGACACGGACCACTGGGTCGCCGAGCGGGACGGCAGTCGCTTCCATCTCGCGGCCGGCGGCGCCAATCCCGCGCGTCGCTCCGTGCCCGCGGCTGACCCCGTTCCACTCGAAGCCGACATCCAGCTCTTCGAAGTGAGCGTCGTCAAGGGCGCCTCCCTCGGACTGTCCACGAACGAGACGAGCAAGCTGATCGAGGCGGATCCCGACAACGCGCGCCTGAGGGTCCTCCACCACCAGCTCTACGCACGTGCGCTCACGCCCCTCATCCTGCTCTTGATGGGGCTGCCGTTTGCACTCCACCTGGGACGACGAAGCGCCATCCCCGGCACGATTGCCGTGCTCGCCGCGAGTGCGGTCTACTACGGCGCCACCTTCCTCGCGACGAGTCTCGCGAGCAGCGGCGAACTCAATCCCATCGTCCTGGCGTGGTTTCCCGTCGTGCAATTCGGGACGATCGGACTCGCGCTCTGGCTCACCATGGAAAGCTGACCGTCCGCGAGGCAGGATGGAAAGACGCATGCCTTCGCTCGACCGCACCTACCTGGACCTCTCTCGTCCCATTCGGGAGTTCACGGTGGTCGTGGATCTGCCGCAAGCCGGCATGCGCGTCGATGCGCTGCTGGGGGCCCACTTCCCGTGGAAGAGCCGCACCTACTACCAGCGCCTCCTGGCCGGTGGTGACGTCCTGCTCGACGGACGCCGAGCCAAGCCGAGCGCGCGGGTGAAGGCGGGCATGCGCGTCGTCGTGAAGCTCCCCGTGGACCCCGACGCGCCGGAGCAGGAGAGCGCCGACGATCTCGTCTTTCTCTACGAGGACGACGTGCTCGCGGCCATCGACAAGCCGAGCGGCATGACCGTACATCCGGTGGGCCGCATCCGCCACGGCACCCTCATCAACAAGCTCCATGCCCGGTACCGTCGCCCGGGAGAGGCCGGCGACATCGTGCCGCGGCTCAGCCACCGGCTCGATACCGACACGAGTGGCGTCGTCCTCATCGTCAAGAACCGGCACGTCGACGCCGAGGTCACGGAGGCATTCACTTTCCGCCGTGTGCGCAAGACCTACCTCGCTCTCATCGCTGGACGCCCTTGGGCGGACACCGGCTTGGTCGACGCGCCCATCGACAAGGATCCCGAAGGACCGACCGGCCTGCACATGGGGGTACGGGCCGACGGACAGGTGGCTCGCAGCCGTTGGCGGGTGCGCGAACGCTACCGCCGCCACGCGTTGGTCGAGCTCGAGCCGCTCACGGGGCGCACGCACCAACTCCGCGTCCACATGGCGCACCTCGGTCATGCCATCGTCTGCGATCATCTCTACGGCGATCTGCGACCCTTGCTCCGTTCGGATGGAGATCCCACGGTCCCCGGAGCCGAGGACGCCGTGATCCTCGAGCGGCTCGCCCTCCACGCGCATCGGCTGGAGCTCGATCATCCCGTGACCGGAGAGCGCCTCGTGATCGAGAGTCCGCTACCGCCCGACCTCGTCGCCGCGGCCGCGGCCCTGGCGCACCTGGCCCAGCCGAGGCGGCGCGACGCGGAGGATCGCCCGTGCTGAGCCGAGCCCAGCGGCAGCGGATCGAACGTATCGCGCGGGGACGGAGCGATGAGCCGCTGCGACTCCTCGAGGGGATCAAGTCCATTCGCGACGCGATCGCGGCGGGGCACGTACGCGCGCTCTGGATCCGCGACGACCTCGACGAGGCGCTCAAGGACGAACTCACCTCGGCCGCCGAGCGCCAGGGGCTCGGCGTCGAGTTCGACAGCCCGGCGGCGTTCGACCGCCTCGCGTCGACCAAGTCGCCCCAAGGCGTGCTGGCGCTCGTTGCCGACACCGCGTCGTCGCTCGACGCCGTGCTGGGACGCGAGGGCCTCGTGCTCTGGTTGGACGGTGTGCAGGATCCTGGCAACGTCGGCGCGGTCGTCCGCGTTGCTGCCGGGCTCGGCGCCGCGGGACTGCTCGTAGGCGAAGGCACCGCCGATCCCCTGGGTCTCAAGGCGCTTCGCGCGTCGGCCGGCCTCGCGCTCGGTGTGCCTTTCGCCAGAGCCTCGAACGAGGCCATCGTCGCGGCCGTGGCCCGGACGGAGCGCCCCGTCTGGGCCCTCGACCTGGGCGGGGATGACGTGCGCTCCCTCCAGGCCCCATGCGACCTCGTCCTCGTCCTCGGCGCCGAGGGCCGCGGCGTCAGCGACCGCGCCCGCGCCGCCACGTCGCGCGCCGTCGGGATACCGCTGGCCGGCAGCGTCGAGTCCTTGAACGTAGCCGTCGCGGCGGGCATCGCCGTCGCGTTCCTCTCGCGGAGCCATGGATGACGACCGACACCCCGCTCCGCGCCCGGGTCATCCGGCCCGACGCCAAGGGATGCCTCGTGCGCCTCGATGAGCGCCTCGACGACCTACCGGGAGACGGCCGGGAGCTGTGGTGTGGCGTGCGCGGTCGCATCCACCTGAAGAACCGGCGCGGTCAGAAGTCGCCGGTCGTCGTCGGCGACGTCGTCGATGTCGTGCGGACGGCACCCGATCGCGGCGCAGTCGTGGACGTCCATCCACGCGAGACCACGCTCTCGCGCCCGTCCATCCACCGCGGTCGGATCGAGCACGTCATGGCGGCCAACGTCGATCGGGTCGTGATCGTGGCGAGTGCCGCCGACCCCGTCTTCAATCCGGGGCTCGTCGATCGCATGCTCGCCGTGGTCGAGTTCAGCCACTTGAAGGCCACCATCGTCGTCAACAAGATGGACCTCGTGGAGACCTCCCCACGCGAGGCTTCCACCTACAGCGCGCTGGACTACACCGTCGTCCTGGCCAGTGCGACGACCGGTGAGGGCGTCGACGCCTTGCGCGCGTCCCTCCAGGGCCACCGCAGCGTCGTCGCGGGGCACAGTGGCGTCGGCAAGTCGTCACTCCTGAATGCACTGGAACCTGGCCTGGGCCTCGCGGTGGGGGACGTCAACGTCATGACGCGGCGCGGGCGGCACACCACGACGGCCGCCGTGTGGATTCCCTTCGGCGAAAACGGCGCCGTCGTCGACACCGCGGGGATTCGTGAGTTCGGGCTCTTCGGCATTCCCAAGCGCGACGTGCCGTGGCTCTTCCGGGACCTGGCCCGGGTGGCCCCCGGCTGCCGCTATCCCGATTGCTCCCACGTCCACGAACCGGACTGCGCCGTGCTGGACGCCGTCGAGGCGGGCGAGATCGCGCTCTTTCGCTACGAGAGCTACCTCCGCATCTTGGAAGGACTGGACGAGAACGTCTGATCCAGACGGCGCGCGCCGCCCCCGCCACTTTCTACGCAGGCAAGAGGATGCGTGAGTCGTCCGTGGGCGCGGCGTCGAACACGTCCTCCTCCCCGCCGCGATCGCGGAACACGTGGAGGATCCGCCCCCGAGCCAGGTCCTCGTAGTCGGGCTCAGGGTAGCCCTCGACCTCCAGTGTGCCGCCGGGCTCGAGCTCGTGGAGAACGATGCTCACCCCCGGGATACCAACGAAGTGGTGCTCTTCGATGCGCCGACGCCCCCGGTCGACGTGCGAGAAGATGCGCTCGAGCACGCGACGGAAGGCCGACCAACGCACGCCGTCTTCGAGCAGGATGAGATCGACTTCGACGGTGCGAAGCACGACATGCAGATGGTGGCGGGCGGGCAGGGGTAGTGCGTCCGCGAAGGGAATCCCGATTTCCCCGTTCAAGCCGTCCTCGGAGAAGTCGTCCTCCGTTGAGTCGCGCGTCGCTGCGTCGGCCCACCACAGATGGGGGGCCAGCCACGTTCCCGTTCCCTTTTCGAAGTCGCGTTGCCGGATCGCCTTGAGCACCCGTTCCAGCCCTCGGCGCAGAATACGGCGACGGCGCAGGACATCGCGTCGTTCGATGAAGTCGAGCAGCTCCGGCGCCTGCAGACCCCGTTCGCTCACGGCCAGCGGCTGGCCGGCGATGTGGGGGGGAGCCGGTGGATCCACCAGCACGAGCCGTACGTCCGTGCGCTCGGCGGCGTCCGGCGCGAAGCGGACGCTCCATCCGCGCGCGCCGAGCAACGCTTCCACGCGGCCTCGATCCCAGGTGGCTGCGATCGGCGTGATGTGCACGGTCGTGGGGCAGGGCGCGGCGGGGTCTTCGCGCGCAAGGCGCGCCACCCGACGAAACAGCACGATCACGGTCGCCAGCAACACGGGCCCCACGAGCCATGCCGCGCCGCGTGCGAGCACGGTCGTCACGGGGGTCGTACCCAAGGGATCGGGCGACGTCGTCCACGCGCCCGCGAGACCCCACACCAACACGAGGAGGATCCCGAGGTACGGAACGACCATCTCCTGCCACAGCGCGGTCGACCAGTCGATGCCGTGGACCGCGCCGTCGGCCGGCGTGCGCCAGAGGAGCGTCAGCCGGGGGATGCGCAGGGCGCGCGCAGCCAAGGGGGGGAGAGCGATCGCGAGCAAGAGGGGGACGAGGGCCACTTCGACGGGAACGTAGAGTGCGAGGACCACCAGCGTGAGGATCACGGTGCCCGCGATCCGCCGGGTGCTCCGACGTGTGCGGGGAGCGCGGAGCCACTGCACTTGTCGGGTCACCAGCACCACGAGCAGCGCACCGAACGACGCGATCAGAAGCAACGCCGCCCAGAGCAAGGCCACCAAGGCGAGCCACACGAGGTACGCGTGCGGCGCCAGCATGGGGCGTAACGGGGTCTCGCTCCACGCGCCCCACGCGGCGCTCACCGCGAGGCTCGCGAGTAGGAACAAGCTGAGCCGCACGACGATCTTGGGGACCCTCGTGGGCGTCGTCCCGTCGTTCGTCAGGTCGATCCCGACGTCCGGCCACGCGGCGGTGATCGCCTCCAAGAGGCGCGTTCCCGCCTCGCCGAGAGACTCGATGACGTCCTCCCATGCGCCTCCCCGCACGAGGCCCGCGATCGTCCACATGGCGCCGAGGACCAGCAAGGCGAGGAGGTCGGCGACGTCCGACGTGGTGCCTCGTCCCACGAGCTCGAGCCCCACCAGCGTGCCCACCACGAGCACGAGGGCGAGCCCACCCCGCCGCGTAGCCGCGGACGCGAGCGCGCGGCGGGCGAACGTGTGGATCGCGTGGAGGGAAAGGTGTTTCATCGCTGGACTCGCGGTGCCGATGGTACGGCCTCTACGCCCTTCGTGCCGCCAGCGGCCTCCGCACGCGGCGGTGGGGCTACGTGAGCGCCCGAACGGCGCCCGCGAGGCGGACGCTCCCGGTCGCGACGACCATCCCCTCCTCTCCGGCCCGCCTTCGTGCTTCCTCCAGGGCGCGAGCGATGTCCGGCACGGCCACCACGGAGACGGCCGATAGAGCCCGCACATCGTCGGCGAGCGTGTCGGCGCGTACGGTTCGCGGCGTCGGCAACTCGGTCGTCACCACGGCCCGGGCGCGCGGGAGGAGGGGGGCCAGCACGGCCTCTCGTTGCTTGCCTTCCAGGGAGGCGAGCAGGAGAACCGTATCTCGCTTCGGCCAGCATGCATCGAGGGCCCGCCGGGTGGCGAGCGCCGAGGCTTCCGTGTGCGCGCCGTCCACGACCACCAGCGGCCGGCCGCCCCGCGGTTCCACGATGCCGGGCAGTGCCACCCGGGCGAGAGCGTCCCGGATCACCTCCAGGTCCACACCCATCGTCCGGGCGCCCCACACGGCCAAGGCCACGTTCTCAGCGTGGTGCGTACCCGCGACGCCCAAGCTGAACAGGGTGTCGCCCTCCGCGCCGCTCTGCAGCACCACCTCCGTGTGCGGGCCCGGCATCGACACCGTGCGTGCGATCCGCAGGTCCTCTCCCACCACGCTAAGGGCACAACCGAGCTCGTGCGCCCGCACCCGAATCACGGCGAGGGCATCGCCCCGGGCGCTCGTCGCCGTGGGAACGCCGTGCTTGAGGATGCCCGCCTTCTCCCCCGCGATGTGCGCGAGCGTCGGCCCCAGGATGTCCGCGTGCTCCATCTCGATGCGCGTCACGATCACCGCCTCGGGCCGGCACACGTTGGTGGCGTCGAGGCGGCCGCCGAGGCCCGTCTCCAGCACGACCGACCGGCATCCGCGGGAGCGAAACACCACCCAGGCCATGCCCGTGAGGATCTCGAAGAAGGAAAGGGCCTCGGGGGTGTCGAGGACCGTGCCCACGTAGGGGAGGAGCTGGTCGGCCGCGGTCGCGAGCTCCTCCTCGGTGACGGGCTCGCCGTCGATCGTGATGCGCTCGGCCAGGTCCTCGAGGTGAGGAGACGTGAAGCGGCCGACGGGCCCGAGTCCGGCGGCCGACAAAGCGGCGTCGAGCATGCGGGCGACCGTGCCCTTCCCTTTGCTCCCGGCGATGTGGATCGTTCGAGGGCCGTTCTGCGGGTTCCCCAGGTAGGCGAGCATCGCCCGTACCCGGTCCAGCCTGAAGGTCGGGCGCTCCTTCACCCGGGGCCGTGTCTCCTCGTAGTTGGTGGTGGCGGCCAGGAGCGCTTCGAGGTCGGCGCGGGAGCGGATCCGGTCGGGGAGGATGCCGTCGCTCATGCAAGAGCCCCGCGGGACAGCGTGCTATCCTGCGCCTCGGCCCTCCGATCCCGCCAGACGAAGGTTCTTCGCATGTTAGACCACCTCAAGTCGGAGGAGCAGCGTACCGGAGGCGCCCAGACGCGCCTCCGCATGTACATGGCGGTCCTCCTCCTCCTCGGTGCCGTGGTGTTCGGGATCTCCCAGACATCCGGCAAGAAGAAGGGGCCCGAGCAGCTGCCAACGGCTCCCGTCAACCCCGCCGCCGTCGAGGAGAAGCCCCGGATCGACCGGGCGAAACTTCCCGCCACGGACGACGCGTCCACGCAGTCCGGGTGGGCGACCTCCGCGCTGGAGTACCTGCGCGGCATCGTCGAGGGGGACTTCACGACCGAAGCCCGCCTCCTCAGCATCGCCCAACTCGATGCCCTACCGTTCGCGGAGGCCAGGGGCGGCGTCTTCGAGGTGGAGGGCACGGTCGAGGCGCTCGTGGAGCGGGAGTTCGGCCGCGGGAGTGGGCGTCTGTGGGCGGTCCTGCTGGAGGACGGCGCGGGCGGCCGCGCCATCGTGCTCAAGTTCGGATTCGCGTCGGACCCGCTCGGGGGGCGCCCGGAAGAGGCGCAGCGGATGTCCACGGAACTCGTCGCCGTGGGTCAACGGATCATCGCCCGCGGCATCTACGTCCAGCGACGCGTCGGGACGGTGGGCACGGCCATCCTGCGCGACCCCGTCCCCGTACTCGTCGCGACGCCACCCGCGTACGCCTTCCGTCGCATCGCCGAGCGGGCTGCGCCCATCGAGTCCCCGGACGAGGCCGACTGGGAGGACGTCGACGATCGCTACCTGGAGGACACCACCCACTACGACGACACCGCGCTCTACCAGATGCTCGCGTGGGCGCGAGCCAAGGGGCACGACGCGATCGCGGCAGGGATCAAGGACGGGGAGATGCCGTCCACGCTGTGGAACCAGGACACCTTCGTCACGTGGTCCGACGAGATCATGTCGGACGATGCGAGTGCGCCACGCCCCTTCACCGAAGCCGCCCGCGGGAAGCTGTTCCGCACGCGCGGGCTCGTCGCCAACTTCGTTCGAGATGGCTGGGATGCCGTGCCGATCAAGGGCAGTGAGTACGGCGTCAACGACTTCCACGTCTTCGACGTCCAGAGCGACCACTACGGCAACGCGGTCATCCGCACGATCAGCGCGTTCCCCGTGAGCGACTACGCTGGCGTGGGCGTGAAGCCCGGCCAGCACGTGACGATCTACGGGTACTTTCTGAAGAACCACACGTACGAGACCCGCATCCCTCGTGAAGGCGGGGGGGCGGCCTTGCGCACCCTTCCGCTCTTCGTGGTCGTGCACGCCGAGCCCGTCAAGGAGACTGAGTCCCAGTACCAGAAGCTCATCTGGGGCGTCACGGGGCTGATTACCCTTCTGGCGCTGCTCTTCTACTTCGTTCTGATCCGAGGGGAACGCAAGGAAGCGGCTCGCATGGAGACGTACCGGACGAACCTCCGTCGCCGCCGCCGGGCCCGTGACAGCGCGGATCCCGACGCGCCCACCCCTCCCCGCTCCGACGCCTCGATCGAGAAGGACGACGCCGGATCGTGACGCAGGAGCCGCTTCCCGTCCACGAGCACGTGGCGCTTCCCGGTCGGTCGACGGACATCGCGCTGGGGCACGGCCTACGCGAGGGCATCGGCGCCGAAGTGATGCGGCGCTTTCCTCGGGCGCGGCGCGTCGGCCTCGTCGTCGACGAGCGGGTACTCGAGTTGTGGCCGCCGGCCTTCGACTTCGGCGAGGCGGAGCTACGGCTCTTCGCCGCACCGGCGGGTGAAGCCGCGAAGACGCGGGCCGTACTGGCGGAGATGCAGGATGCCCTGCTCGCCCTGCGCCGCGACGAACCCGTCGTCGTGGTGGGGGGGGGCGCCGTCCTCGACGTCGCCGGGTTCGCCGCCGCCACCGTTCGGCGGGGGCTGCCGTGGGTGGCCGTGCCCACCACGGTCGTCGGCCTCGCCGACGCATCGGTGGGGGGCAAGGTCGCGATCAACCACGTGCGAGGCAAGAACCTCCTCGGGGCCTTCCACCCGCCGCAACTCGTCATTGGGGACGTGGAATACCTCGATACCCTCGACGCGCGCGACCGCGTCGCCGGGCTCGCGGAGCTCTACAAGGCGGGGGTGATCGCCGATCCGGACCTCCTCGCCGAGTTTCGCGTCGGCGCTCCCGACACGCCCGAGCGGTGGATCCTCGCGCTCGGACGCTCCATCCGCGTGAAGGCGCGGCTCGTCGAGGGCGACGAGCGCGACCTCGGCGGCCGGCGGGTCCTCAACTATGGCCACACCATCGGTCATGCGCTGGAGCGGCTGCTGGGCAACGAACGCATGCGGCACGGCGAGGCCGTCGCGATCGGCATGGGGGTCGCCGCCCGGCTGGGCCGCGGACGGGGGGAGGTCGACGAGGCGTTCGAGACCCGTCAGCGCGCCGACCTCGAACGCCTGGGATTGCCGGTGTCCTTGCCGGAGGAACTCGAGGCGGCCTCCATCCTGGACGCCATCTCGCTCGACAAGAAGCGCCGCCCCGGCCGCGCGCACGTGTTCGTGCTCCCGCGCGGCGAGGGCGGCGTGACCGTGGTCGAGGACGTCAGCGACGAGGAAATCATCGACGCGTTGCGATAGCCCACCGCGCTCGACCTGCCTTCGCGGGGGGAGGTCCCGGAGATGGTGGCCGGGTGACTCCGCTTACTCGAGGTCCTTCTTGAAGGCGTTCCAAGCCTTCGTGTGATCGTCCAGGTACGCCTTGTCCTTGGGGTCGATCTCCGTGTACTCGACGCGGATCGACAGGAACCGGTCGTCGTCCGTCTCGACCTCTTCGACGCGGGACACCTTCCCCTTGGGCGTGAAGAAGTGCTTCTGCGTAATGAAGGGCTGGGCGAACTTCAACTGGAGCGTGGTGCCCGCCGCCACACCGAGCTCGACGGGGTCGAGCGCATCCTTCGGGGCGTAGTGGAAGACCAAGCCCTCGGGGTTGAAGGACACGATGCGGCCGACGCGCGCGGCGTCACCTTCGTTGGCCCAGAAGCGAACCGTGCGTTCCAGGGTGAGGTCCGTGTTCGGCTCGGAGACCGTGGGAAGCTCCGTCTGTTCGCCGCCGCCCTTCTTCATGTGGAGGAGCGCGTCTTCGTCGGAGTCGAAGACCGGGAGGTCGATCCCGATGACCGACAGGGTCCGCTTCATGAACTTCGACGGCTGCGAGATGACCAGGGCGCCGCCCTGGGCTTCCAGCGTCTTCCAGCGGTTCACCAGGTACCCCAGCGACGCCGAGTTGATGAACTTCAGGAGGTGGGTGTTCAGGACGAACTTCGCGTTCCCCTGGTCCACCAGCTTGTCCATGACCTCCGTCAGATCGGACAGGTTGTAGACGTCCAACTCGCCGGTGAACGTGAGAATGACGACATCGCCCAGACGCTTCTTCTCGATCTTCATGGTCGCTCCACAGCCGAAGTGCGCAGAGGGCGGTCCTCCGCCTTCCCGCGGCCAATCCTAGGGGCCCCGGCGCCGCCGATCAACGGTCCTGCCTGATCTCGATCCACGCCGGGGGCCCGGGATTGGCGTTGCCCTGCTACCCGTCCCCGACGGTGGCCAGGGCCTCGTCGATCACCGCGTGGGGATGGATGCCCTCCGCCTCACCCTCGAAGTTCAGCACGATGCGGTGCCGAAGCGCCCGGCGGGCGATCCGCCGCACGTCTTCCCGGGAGACGGCGGCGCGTCCTTCGGAAAGGGCCAGCACCTTGCCGCCCAAGGCGAGCGCCTGCGCCGCCCGGGCGCTCGCCCCGTACCGGACGTAGCGTCGGGCGAGGGGGACGGCATCCGGGGCGTCGGCACGGGTCATGTGGACGAGGCGGGCGATCCAGCGGCGAACGCGCTGGCCCAGCGGCACCTGCCGCGTGAGGGCTCTCATCTCCAGGACCCGACGACCGTCCATCACGGGCGACACCCCGACCTGGACGTCCGAGGTCGTGCGATCCAGGATCGTCTCCAGCTCCTCGACGCTCGGACTCTCGATGACCGCCTTCAACAGGAACCGGTCGAGTTGAGCCTCCGGCAGGGGGTACGTGCCCTCCATCTCGACCGGATTCTGGGTCGCCAGGAGGATGAAGGGGTCCGGGAGAGGAAACGTCGTGTTCCCCGCCGTCACCTGGTGTTCCTCCATGGCCTCCAGCAATGCGCTTTGGGTCTTGGGCGTGGCACGGTTGACCTCGTCGGCCAGCACGACATTGGCGAAGATGGGACCGTGGTGGAACGTGAGGTCTCGTCGCCCCTCTTCCTCGTCGACGATCCACGTGCCGAGGACGTCGGCCGGCATCAAGTCGGGGGTGCTCTGGATCCGTCCGAACTTCAGGTCCATGGCTCGGGCCAAGGTACGTACGAGCAGGGTCTTCCCGGTGCCGGGAACGCCTTCGAGCAGAAGGTGCCCGCCCGCGAACAGACAGATCAGCGTGCTCTCGACCGCCTCGGCGTGTCCCACGATGACCTGACCGACGGCCTCGCGAAGGCCCGCGAAATCCTGGGCGTACTGGGCGACTTCGTGGGCCCCCTGCTGGACCGGGCTTGTCTTCGGCATCGTTCCTATCCCACGGCGTTCAGCACGCGACCCCGCCAACCTACCCGGAGTTCGTCGACGGCCAGGCGACGGCACGCCTCCATGTCGACACCGTCCAACCCCTCGAGGGCCGTGCAGACCACCTCGAGTCCGGCATCCCGGGCGGAGCGAATCCAGTCGAGCATGGGGGTGTAGCCGTCGGGGGAGAAGGCCGACGGGCAGTGCCGCTCGAACGTCTCCCGATCCTGCGCGTTGAGGCTCACCGAGACGACGTCGATCAAGCCGACCAGCTCGGCCGCCACGGGACGCTTGTTGATGAGGTCGGCGTGCCCGTTCGTGTTGAGTCGGGTTTGGCCGCCGCCGGCCTTGACGTGTCGGGCGACCTTCAGGAGCGTCTCGAACCGCAGGGTCGGCTCTCCGAAGCCACAGAACACCACCTCGGGGTACTGCGTCACATCACCCAGCGCCTCGATGATTTCTTCCGCTGTCGGGTCTTTGGGGCGACGCAGGTCGTAGCCTTTCACGACGTAGTCGTCGTGGGTGCGCGGGCAGAAGACGCAGCGGGCGTCACACGCGTTGGTCACGTTCACGTAGGCCGCGCCGCGGATGAGGTAGACCGGCGGCCCTGCGGTCTCCTCCGCCGGCAGACGGAACAACGTACGCGCGTTTCGCGTGGTGATCCGTCTCACGTCCGCCTCGTCCAGGCCCTTGAGGGGAGCGAGCGCGCGCGCTACGTACTCGACGTAGGCCGGTTCGTTGCGCTTCCCCCTGTAGGGATGCGGGGCGAGGAAGGGGGCGTCCGTCTCGACCAGGGTGCGCTCGATCGGCACAGCCCGCGCTGCCTCGCGTACGTTCTCGCCCTTCGGGAACGTGAGGATGCCGGAGAAGGAGACATAGAAGCCGGCGTCGAGGTAGCGCTGCACGTGGGCGACGTCGCCCGTGAAGCAGTGGATCACCCCACGCACGCCGGGATGGGCCTCGATGATCTCCGCGACATCGTCGTACGCGTCCCACCGGCCCTCCTGGTCGCGGATGTGGACGATGACGGGCAGATCGACGTCGCGCGCCAGGGCGACCTGCCGCCGGAAGCTGGCCTGCTGGCGTTCCCGGCTGACCCGGTCGCGGTAGTAGTCGAGCCCCGTCTCGCCCACCGCCGCGAAACCTCCGTCACGGACCAGGGCCTCGAGCTCGTCGAGCGCGCCCTCGGCGTCCTCGGGGACATCGTTCGGATGGATGCCTGCCGTCGGGTAGAGGCCGTCCTTGTCGCGACAGAGGGCGGCGGCCCGCCGGGCGTCCTCGACGCCCGTGGCGATCACGACCGCCTGTCTCACGCCCGCGGACGCCATGCGTTCGACGACCCCGTCGACGTCGCCGTCGAAGCTCTCCCAGGTGAGATGGCAGTGGGAGTCCACGAGGTCGGGGAGGGGGGGCTTGCTCACAGAGGGAAGGTATCAGCGCTCCGAGCGGGCCGGGAATCGGCGTAGACTGGCCGGCTGCCGGGCCGTGGGGCCGAGGTCGAGGAGTCAGTCCATGGGCACGACGGCCCGCAGCCGCTTGATGACGTTTCTGCCGTGGATCGCGCTGATCGCCGTGACCATCTTCGCCTTCGCGCAGATGCGGGCCCGCCGCAGCGAGCCCGCTCGGCCGGCGGCGGCACCGGCGTCCGTGGCCGGTACGGTGCCCCGCGCCGCAACCACCGCCCCGGGACGCGCCGCCCCGGGACAGGCCGCCCCGGGACAGGCCGACCCCGCGACGGCGAAGGCCGCGCGAGAAGCCGCGCTCCGCGCCGCCGACACGGCGCTCGACGATGCCCTCCAGGATCTGGCTCGAGCCCGGGCGCGCATCCAGGAACTCGAGCGCGTGTACGGCGCGGCCACCACGCGCGCCGACACGGCCCAGGCGCGTCTCGACGCTGCCACCGCGAGGCTCGACGCGGCCGAGACCGATCTCGATGTCTCCGTCGCCGAGGTGAAGCGCCTCGAGACCGAGCTGGGGCCGCTCCTCGAGCGTGTCGTGGCCTTGGAGGAGCGCCGTGCGATCGTCGAGGACAGGCTCCTTCGCATGCTGGCCGACGCCGTCGCCGAGGATCCCGAGCGGACGAAACGGGCTCGCGGTGTTGCGGGTCGCCTGGATTCGGATGATCTCGAGCGCCTGGCCGTGCTCGTGCGGGAGGACCCGACGAGGGCCTCGGTCGCAGCCGACCTCCTGCCTGCCGTCCCGTCCTCCACGGGCGGTGCCGACGCCCTGGTCACGGCGGTGCTGGCCGGCCTCGAGCCCGGCGACGACGATCACGAACGACTCGCGCGCCTGGGCCGGGACCATCTGGTCCGGCCGTCGCTGCTGACGCACGTCCTCGGCGAGGCCGAGCTGGGGCGCTGGCACCCGATTCTCCTGGCGTGGCTGGGCCGCCATGCGAGCGCGCTCGAGGAGGAGGCCCGGGACGCCCTCGCGCATCCCCTCGCTTCCCGTCTGCTCGGCGATGACGATGCCATGCGGGCGCTCGCGCTGAGACTCATGGGCATCCTTCGCCAGGACGGCCAGGCCACCGCGCTCGCGCCCTTCCTCGGGGCCGAAGACGACGCCGTGCGTGCCGCGGCCGCCTACGCCCTGAGTCGCGCGCCCGATCGCGCCGCCGTCGAAACGGTGGCGTGGGCCGCCGTCCCCGCGTTGCTCGCCGATGAGTCACTCGACGTACGTGTCGCCGGGGCCCTGCTCGCCGAAGCGATCCTGGGCCGGCCGCTGGCGTTCGACCCCGCCGCCGACCCGGCCACGCGGAGCACGCAGATCCAGGCGCTCCCGGCGAAGCCGTAGCCTCACGGGCGTGGCGGGCGTGGCGGGCCTGGCGGGCCTGCCTAGCCGAAACCCCAGTGCGGGGCGCGGGGCGTACCCCACGTGTCACCGCCGCCTGTGCCGCTGCTGGCGGGGGCGTGTGATCGTGAAAAAGTTCGTTTACGAGGCTGCCTCCGTACGGAACCTTGCGGGGCGCTAGGTCTTGGGGCGGGTGTCCCAGAGCAGCCGAACGAGGAAGATCGTCAGCGCCAGGCCGACGCTGCCGACCACGAGCAGCATCACGCCGAGCACGGCCATCGGCTCCTTGAGGAGCAGACCGAAGAAGAACGCCGCCGCGAAGAGCATGACCAGGCCCGTACCGAGACAGCCCACGTAGGGACCCAGCAGGGTCCTCGCCAGCGAGCCCGCGACCTGGCGCTGAGACGTGGGCATGCCGCCCGGTCCGAAGACCTCGCCGAAGGGATCCTGCGGCGGGGCGTCCACGGGCGGCTGCGCCGCGCGAGGTGGTTGCTCGCGCGGCTGCGCCGCTCCGCACTCCGGGCAGACCGTCAAGCCCTCCTGGATCCCGGTGTTGCAGTTGGGGCAGAAGCGGATCCGGATGGGTTGGTTCACGGTCTCGATGGGGTCAGATGCGCGCCGCGCTGACGCGGCTGCGCTGGATCAGGTACCACGCGGTCGCCAGCAGCAGCACGCCGAGCTCGATCGCGTAGAAGGTCATGAGTGCGTTCCAGACGCCGCTCGCGAAGCCGTAGGTGTGCAGGCCGATCCCCAGGAGGTTTACGCCCCACCACGAAAACGCCACGATGCCACCCAGGATGATCGAGCCGATCGCCAGGCCCCACGGCTTGATGATGCCGCCGATGCGCGCGTGGATGAGAACGAGCTGCCACAGCACGATCATCAGGGCGCCGTTCTCCTTCGGATCCCAGCCCCAGAAGCGGCCCCAGCTGTCATTGGCCCAGATGCCGCCGAGAATGGTGCCGACCGTGGCGAAGATGACCCCGAAGCCGAGCAGCCCGTAGATCATGCGCGTCAACGTGCGGTAGAACTCGGGATCGTTCTTCTTGATCCCGAAGACCTTGCCGAGCACGAAGACGTGGGCCACGAGCCCCTGGAAGAGCGCGCCCATGTAGCCGAGGCTGATGCACGTCACGTGGCTCCAGAGCCAGAAGTTCGTGTCGAGCACGGCCACCAGCTTGGGCATGGTGTCCTGACGCGTGATGTTCTCGTACCCGCCGGCCATGTAGAGCCCGACGATCCCCAGGACGGGGGCGAGGGCGAGCGCGATCCGCTGCCGGGTCATCGCCTCGATGACGAGCGCCGCGATGACGCCCGTCGCGGTGATGAAGATCACGGTTTCATACAGCGTGCTGATCGGCGGTCGCTCGCGCAGGATGCACCGCATCGTGATACCGACCACCAGCAGGATGGCCAGGCCGATGAGCAGCGTCCAGGCCCCGCGGACCAGCCACTTGTTCGGCCACATCCAGGACAGGGCGACCAGGATGAACGCGATGATGAAGAAGCCGATCGTCATGCCGCCGAACGGTGCCAGGCGGAAGAGACGCACCTCCAGGGGGATCTTCTCGTAGAGGTCCAGATCCTCCGCCAGGGCGCGGCTCCTCGTGGAGAGGTCGGCCGACGCGCGGCCGACCGCGGCGAGGTCCTCGCGGGCGTCGACCATCGCCTCGAAGTCCGCCAGCATGGCGACGTGGCTCTCGGCAATCGGCAGGTGGGGGCGGTTCAGCGCATGCTCCACCACCGTCAAGGGGGACAGCCAGGCCTCGGGATCCAGATCCAGGTCCTGCTTCCTCTCACGGGCCGCGCGGATGCGGTCCGCCTGCGTCCTGGGTGGGGGGAAGATGTCGAGCGCCATGCTGCGGCCCGACGATCGCAAGGTGCGCTGGAAGAGCTTCTCCGTTTGCTGCACGACCGGGCTCGATGCGTCGCCCGACGTACCCATCGCCTCGCGGGCCTTGCTCACGACCTGGGGGACCTTCGCGAGCACGGTCGACACGCTCACCGCGGTCTCGTCGCCAAGGATGGCACTCAGTGCCGGCAGATCGTCGACGCGCACGGGGTTGCGGGCGAAGTCCAGGAAGTAGAGGATCCCCTCGAACTCGCTGAGCGCGTGGGCGAGCCCGAGCGTGCCGGTCTGGATCTTGTCGCGCTCCTTCTCGTCGATGTTCGAGTACTCGCGGGCCAGCTGGAAGAGCCGCTGCCGGCCCTCGATCACGCGGTCGTAGCTGTACAGGTCGCGCTTCTTCTTACCTTCGCTCGAGATGCCGATGGCCTGCGCGATCTCATCGGTCTCGATCAGGAACATGTCGTACTTGCGCGCCGCGTCCGGGTGGAGGAGCACGTCGACGAACCACGCGAGCGGCTTGAGCGTGCGCCCATCGGGCGTCTTGACCCGCCGCTTGTGGCACATCCGCATCAGGGCGTAGGTGGCGTACGTGTTGAGCGGCTTGACGCGGCCACCGTCCTGGATGGCGAGGCTCGCGAAGCGATCCTGGATCGCCGGCGGCCACTCCGGCGGCACGACCTCGAGAGCCGTGCTCTCGCCGTAGCCCGACCGCTCGGGCTCGGCCTGCGCCGAGTTGGGCGCGAGCAGGAACGCGCTCGTAAAGGCGACCGCCGTGGCGAGCAGCACGAACACCGCCAAGCGGCGGGTACCGCGTGCGGCGTCGCGGGAGGCCGCGGACGGGAGGGGGGCGAGGTTCCTCATGATGCGTTGGCCTCCGCTGCGTTGCGCTTCGATTGTGCGCGAAGGAAGAGGACGAGTTTCCGGAGGAAGTGCAGCAGAAGTCCCGCCCCGATGATCACGCAGGCCCACAGCGGGACGCGGTCGGACGGGTTCGCGACCACCGAAAAGGTCGAGAACAGGGGCGTCCCAGGAGGAGCGCCCTGCGGGCCCCAGCCGGACTGGTAGAGGGTGTAGCCCTCGCTCCGGAGCGGCTCGTTCATCGTGATGTGGACCTCGCGGGCGATCCCGCGATCATCCGTCTTGGTCACGTAGCTCGAGAAGCGGCGCGCCATGCCCGTGCCGGGGTGGACCTCGTGGACGAAGCGCTCCAACTGGATGTCGAAGGGGAGCTTCCAGCGGCGGGGCCGCATGTGCACCTCGAACGTCCGTTCCGCTACCTCGACCTTCCACGGGAACTGCTGCCCCGCCCAGAGGATGCCGCGCTGCGGTTCTCCTCCCTCGGGGAGGATGGTGGCGTACATGCCGGCGAGATTGCGGTTGTTCCGTTTCTCGCCCTTGGCCGTGACGGGAGGCCGCTCTTCCAGCACGAAGCCGCCGGCGCCGCCGCTCGTGCCGGGCACGGACTTCGGACGGGCGTTTCGCACGTAGCCGCTGAGTGCGAGCCGGAAGGGCAGGATGTCGTTCTCGAAGGTCGCCGTATCGTCGCCGTCCAGCTTCACGAAGCGCTCGTGCGGGATCACGACCTCGCGCGTCTTCCCGCCGGGCAGCGGCTCCACGACGGCGACTTCCCAGTCGGTGTAGCTGACGAATTCGTCGGAGCCCTGCCCCTCGAAGAGCGTCATGTGGCCGTTCGATGCCCACTGGTGCTCGATGTAGGAGCCGACCAGCAGCACGACGATGCCGATGTGCACGATGAACACGCCGATCGTGGACTTGCCGGCCCGCATCCGGATCAAGCCCCCCAAGAGCAGGTTCAGCAGGAGGAGGGGCAGCAGGATCATGGCGCCCGGTAGCGGAAGGACCGTGGGTGAGCCGGCCCAGGCGGCTAGCTGGAGGGCGACCCCCAGGCTCGTCAGGATGCCGCCGATCCACCAGAGGTTGATGACCCACGCCTGCGCGGCCGGGGCCGTCGCGGCCTCGCCGGCGGGAGACGGCGCCGTCCGCGGCGGGCGCGCGGTCAGGTAGAACGCCACGGCCAGCGTCAAGAGCCCGAAGAGGATGAGGGACCCTCGGATGGCCAGCGCCACGACATCCCCGACCTCGTGCAGGACGAAGAACGAAGTGAAGTAGGACTGCTGCACGTCGAAGAGAGTCGACTTGCCCTGCTCGAGCGTGCCGAAGAACGTGAGGAGGAGCAGGAGAACGAGGATGACCGTCGCGAGCTTGAACGAAGCCAGGAACGCGATCGTCTTCTTGAGAATGTCCATGGGTGGTCCTTGAGGGGCCTCTGCCTACTGGGTGAGGGAGCGGCAGAAGGCCTCGAAGTTCTCCCTCTCGCTGAGCACGACGTCGGCCGGCCCGGTCATCTTGACGAAGACCGAGTCACTCTCTCGCACGACGATGAAGCCGAGCATCGCCGCACCCCCGACCCTCTCGCCGCCCTGGCCGGTGAAGTCGCCCGACTCGATCGTGACGTAGATGCCCTCGCGGCCGAGCGACTCGAGGCGCGGCAGCGCGCTGACCTCGGTCGGGCTCAGCCCCTTCAGGCCCATTTGCTCGCGCCAGCGGTTGATGTTCATGTCCACGCCGCCGCCGTCGCCGCCCAGGATCGAGATGTAGGCCTCGGTGTCCTTGTTGCCGGCGGGCGAGAACGTGACTTCGCGCATCGCCTTCGCCGGGCCCTTCGTCCACCCTTCCGGCGCCTGCCAGGTGAGGGCCGAGGGGCGCGCACCGTGTCCGGGAGGAGTGGCTCCCATGCCGCCGTGACCCGGCGGCATCGACGTGGGGGCCTTGGGCTTTGCGCGCAGCGACTTGGCGACCGCCTCGAAGTTCGCCTCCTCGGCGGTCACGACGTCCTTCGGGCCGGTCATCTTGAGGAACACGGCGGCCTTGGGCAGGCTTACGACGAGCCCCAGCATCCGGGCGCTGGCCAGGTTCAGATCCCCCCGCATCCCGCCGTAGGTGCCCTCGAGGTCGACCCGGGTGGCTTGCAGACCGAGGAACGACTCCTTGGGCAAGGCGTCGATCGCGTCCGCGCTCACGCCGTCCAGGCCCATCTGCTTCCGCCAGCGGTTCACATTGGCGGCGAGGCCGCCGCCCGAGCCGGGGAGAACCGTGAAGGTGCACTCCGTGTCGTCCGAGCTGGCGACCTTCCAGCCGAGATCCCGCATGGGCTTGGGCGGCAAGAGCTCCCACCCCTTCGGCGTGGCGTAGAGCCACTCGAGCTTGGCAGGCTGGCTGGGCTGGTTTGCGCGATCTCCGTGACCGCTCATGCCGAAGCGCTTGGCGCTATCCGCGGTGGCGGGGACGGGGCCTCGCGCGCCACCCTCCCGAACCTCGTCGATCGTGTGCGTGCTGCCGCCGTCGCCGCATCCCGTCAGGGCGACGGCTGCAAAGAGCAGGCCGCCGATCAGGACGAGGGGCAGGCGGGGAGAGGAAGGGATGCGCGTCATGGCGAACGGGGCCTCCGTGGAAGTCGAGTCCACTACCGGCTCGGTGGCGGGAACGGGGTCATGGGGCAACAGCGACAGAATCAACGCAGCAAGGGAACGAGAATACCGGGCGCGGGGGCCGGGTCCGAGGGCTACCCGACCAACCCTCGGGAGGGGTGGGACGGCCGCCCCGACCGCTTGGCGAGGGAAGGAGGGCGCGGGACAGGGCCCTCCTCGCTGAATCCCCGGGTTACCTGGACGGGACCCGCCGGCGTCCCCGCCGTGGCCCGCGGCGCGGGGGGCGGGCCGGCCCCGGCCTCCCGCCCGGCGGCCGCCGGGCGGGCCCAGAGGCCGCGAGTGATCATCCGGTGACCTGAATCGGACACGGTAGGGCGTAGTCCGGGGGCCACGGATGCATGCCTGGAGAGGGCTTGGAGGCCAGGAAATGGGGCTTGGATGGCGACTTCCCCCCCCCGGCCAAGGCCCTGGCGCCGCGTTTGCGAAAGTCCTGGGGTCCATGGGAGAAGAAGACCGTCAGGTCCTATACTCCCCACGTTCCCCTAACGAGGAGGCTCCCCCTGTGCTCACCGGCGCGGCCTGCTACGCGGCGAAGGCGATGGCTCACCTGGCGAGGAGCCAGGATGCCTCGGTCCTCGTCCGTGAGATCGCCGAGGCGACCGAGATCCCGGGGGCCTACCTGGCCAAGATCGTGAACACGCTCTCCCGCAAGGGGTTCGTGGTCACCCAGCGGGGCGTCGGGGGCGGTGTCGGCCTGGCCCGCGACCCCGCGGAGGTCACGCTCTACGAGCTGTGCGCGGCGCTCGACGATCCGATCGTCGAGACGCGCTGCATGCTCGAGCAGACCGAGTGCTCGGACGAGCGGGCCTGCCCCGCACACACGTTCTGGGTGGCGCACCGCGACAAGGAGGTCGAGTTCCTCCGGCGGACCACGATCCAGGACATGGCCGCGTTCGAGCAGGGCCGTGCACCATCCCGTGGGAACGCCACCTGATTCCCAAGCAACCAAGAGGTAGCCATGAACCGTCGCATGTTGACTCTGATCGCGCTGAGTGCCTTCGTCGCCCTCGGCATCGTGATCGGCCCGGCCGAACAGGCTGTCGAGGCGCAAGAAGACGCGAAACCCGAGTACGTGAGCCAGCGGGGCTGCAAGAAGTGCCACTTCAAGCAGGCCAAGAGCTGGAAGAAGACCGTCCACGCCAAGGCGATGGACTCCCTGAAGCAGGGCGTCAAGGTCGAGGAGAAGAAGGCCGCGGGCCTCGAGGACAAGGACTACACCACGGATCCGTCCTGCCTGAAGTGCCACACCACGGGCTACGGCGAACCCGGCGGCTACCCCGCCTACAAGGCCGACTGGTCCGACGACGAGGCCAAGCTCGCCAAGAACAACGCGGGCGTGGGCTGCGAGAGCTGCCACGGTCCCGGAAGCCTCTACGGCCCCTACAAGGGCGACCACGAGGACTACAAGCGGCCCGACGTCGAGAAGCTCGGCCTGGTCTGGGACATCAAGGCCGAGACCTGCACCGCTTGCCACAACGAGGAGAGCCCGACGGCCAAGGAGTTCAACTTCGAGGAGAGCGTGAAGGACGACGACCGCGATCCACGAGCATCTGCCGCTCAAGAACGAGCACTAGGCCGACGACGACCAGGGGGTGGGGGCCGCGCTCGGCGTAGCCCCCACCCTCGACCACGCCGTACACGCGACGCGAAAGGGGGGGCTCCACGGTGTCCCGGATCCTTGCCACCACCTGCCTCGTCCTGATCCTGTTGGCCGGCAGTGCCTGGGCGGACGACGCGCCCCCGAGCGATGCCCCGCCCAACGGGCCTTCGACGCCCGAGATGCTCCCGCCGGGAGGCGGGGCCGTCGCACCGCCGGTGACGACGATGCTGCCCGAGCAGGGGGGCACGCTGCTCGGTCGGGAACTCGAAGACCAGCTCACGATCGACGATGTCACGCGCGCAGTGCCCGGCGACGCATTCCGAAGCTGGCAGAGCCCGTGGCAGGGGTCGGTCCGGCTGCGCAATCGCTTCCGCCACACCACCGAGTCGGGGCAGCAGAACGACAACGACCTGTACGCCTTCCTCCGCCTGAAGTACCGCGACGAGATGGATCCGGGCTGGTCGGCGTCGTTGCACGGGCGCGCCACGCTCGACACCGACTACTTCGGCGACACGGATGGGTTCTACGCCTACGACTCGATCACGGACACCTACAGCAGTCGCTTGAACGGGCGCCTCTACCACCTCTACGCCAACTACCGCTGGGCGCGAGGGGTTCTGGAGCAGATTCGCTTCGGCCGCCTCTACGTCGACATCGGCGAGTACATGCTGCTCGACGGCGCGCAGGTCTGGTCGCGGCCCTTTGGGCGAGGCTACTGGCAGTTCTCGCTCTTCGGAGGCGTTCCCGCCTACCTGTTCACCTCCTCGCCCGAGGGCGACTGGACAGCGGGTGCCCAGGTGACGGGCCGCCCGTGGAAGGGCGCCGATCTGCGCGTCAGCTACGCCCACGTGCAGAACGATCAGATCTACGGCCTGCTTCGGAACAACTTCGCCGATGTGACGATCAACCAGCGCTTTGGTCTGAGTACGCTGGCCCGGCTTACGTATCAGCAGCTCGACGACGATCCGCGCATGGTGCGGCTCACGGTGGACTCGGTCCTCCCCGCGCCCGACCTGACGATTCGCGGGTACTTCCAGACCGTGCCCACCGTGCAGGAAGAGCGCGTCTACGACTTCGACTACTACTACTGGTCCACCCTCGAGCTCGCGCCCTATGGCATGCTCAACCTTTCCCTCGCGAAGGGCATCGGTGAGTTCTTCAGCGTGGAAGGCGGCATCAGCGGGCGATGGCTCTACAGCGCCCAGGACGAGGGCACGTACAACCGCGAGTTCGAGCAGTACTTCATCACCCTCGCCTCCTACGACTGGCTGGTGGACAACCTCGACATGTCCATCAGCGGGGAGTGGTGGGACAGTGACGACGACATCTGGACCGTCACGTTCGATGTCGACTGGAAGCCTTCGCGCTGCTTCCGCCTGAGCTTCGGTACGGACTACGCGGCGTATCGGTACGACCTGTACGCGGACGTGGAGCGCCAGAACGTGTTCGGTGGCTTCATTCGCGCCTCCTGGCGTCCTTCGGATCGCTGGCGCCTCGACGCCCGGCTCCGCATGGACAACGATCTCTACGGCACGTGGACGCAGTTCGATGTCGGCCTGCAGTACGACTTCTAGGAGAACCACCATGTCGCACGCGAAGAACGACAGAGGGTGGCGACTCCTGATCGCTGCCATTGCCCTGGTGATCGTCGGTTGCGCCGTCGGCATCAACCGACCCCGCAATCCGATCCAACCCAACATCGTCACCGTCGGCGTGCCCGTCGCCGCGGCCCCTGCGGCCCGCGTCATCGCCACGGTCGGGGGGCCCCGGCTCACCCACGCCGCCCACATGGAGCGTGGTCTCGAGTGCGAGGATTGCCACGAGATGGACGAGGACACGGGGGCCATGGGGTACCCGGACCGCGACGGCTGCATGGACTGCCACGAGGACATCGAGGAAGACGAAGAGGTGCCGCCCGAGAAGAGCGTCGGTGTCCTCTACTTCAACGAGGACGGCAGCCCCCGCTGGCAGACGGCGATCCAGGAGTACGACGGCGACGTCCTCTTCTCTCACGCCGCGCACGCCGGGAAGGCCGAGTGCACGGACTGCCACGACAACCTCGAGGTCACCCCGCGGCGCAAGGAACTCCTGTACACGATGAACCAGTGTTCGGCCTGCCACGTGAAGAGCGCGGCGCCGAACGAGTGCGCGACCTGCCACGAGAAGATTCGGGCCGAGGTCGCGCCGGCGAGTCACCTGGCGGCCGGCTGGGAGGCCCGCCACGGGCCTCGGTACACCGCGCTTAAGCGAAGCGGCGAAGAGAACACCTGCGCTTACTGCCACACCCAGCAGAGCTTCTGCACGGACTGCCACCAGTCGCGCCAGCCTTCTTCACACCGTATGCCCGGCTTCGGCGAGACGGGGCACGGGCAGCAGGTGCTGCTGGCCCAGAGCCGAGGCCAGACGACGAACTGCACGCTATGCCACCAGAACGCCGAGTTCTGCAACAACTGCCATCAGAACCGCCTGCCGCTCTCACACCAGCAGGGCAACTTCGAGCAGGCGCACGGGCAGATGGTCTGGCAGGCGGGCGGGCCGCAGGAGGCGCGCTGCACCTTCTGTCACCGCGAACCGGCCTACTGTGACGGCTGCCACCAGTCGCGGCTGCCCAGCTCGCACAAGCGGATGTGGACGCGTCGCCACGGGATCATGGCCAAGGCGGGCGACATGAGCGGTGGCGCGCGCTGCGCGTTCTGCCACGACGACCCCTCCTTCTGTGAGGACTGCCACCGGGACCAGGAACCGCGGGACCACACCGCGTTGTTCCGCACGAGGACGCACGGCGTCGTCGCGTCCATCGACCGGACCCGCTGCACGGTCTGCCACCAACCGGACTTCTGTATCCGGTGTCACCAGGAAACCGAGCCTCGCTCGCACCGCGGCATGTGGGCTCGCGGACGCAACACGCACTGCATCGCCTGCCACATCCCCGTGTCGAGCGAGCCGCGGTGCTACACCTGCCACAAGCAGGCTCCGCACGATACGGCGCCGCCGCTGCCGCCGGGGCACAACCCGGCATCGAACTGCCGCCTCTGCCACAACCAGGTAGGGGGCGGGGGGGCGCCGCCGCTTCGTCACTTCGACAACGGGCAGGCTTGCCAGCTCTGCCACAATTGATTCAGCGAGGAGAAGGGTCCCCCCTGCGCCAGTCGGATAGCCGTGCCGGCCGCGAGGGGATTGTGCCCGGCGTCCTCCTGGGGGAGGGCGCGACCATGACGGGCCTATGGCGACCGTGCGCGGGGGAGTCGAGACGGCCCTTCGCCTTCGGTGTTCTCCTCGCCGGGTTGGTCTTCGCCACCGCTTGTGGCCACGAGGAGCACGAGGGGCTTCGCTTTGCGGGAACGGCCGAAGCCGTCGACGTCCCGCTCGCGGACCTACGTTTCGAGGTGCCGCCGCCGCCCTTCAAGGAAGAGGACATCTTCCCGTGCAGCGAGTGCCACGACAACGACGAGCTCGTCGCCGACCCCACGCGGCGCGAGTTGTCGATGATGCACGAGGACATCGTGCTGAAGCACGACGAGCAGCATCGCTGGTGCCTCGACTGCCACGACGCGACGGATCGCGACATGCTGCGGTTGGCTAACGGGACGCTCGTACCCTTCACGGAGTCCTACCGGCTCTGCGGCCAGTGCCACGGGGCGAAGTTCCGCGACTGGCGGGCGGGCGTGCATGGCCGGCGCGTCGGCGAGTGGAACGGCGAGAAGCAGTACCTGCTCTGCGTCCACTGCCACGACAGCCACGCGCCGAAGTTCAAGCCCCTGGCTCCCATGCCGCCCCCCCGTAGGCCGGAGGCGATCCGATGAGCAAGGACCTGACGCGACGCGGCTTCCTCTGCGCCGTCGCGGGGTGCGCCGCCGCCGCCGCCGGCGGGTGCGGCGATGTTACGCACACCGCCTTCTTCCAGAAGAACTTCCGGGACATGACAGAGGAGGAGAAGACGGAGGCGATCGCCCGGCTCGAGTCGGAGGCGAGCGAGCGTTTCGGCAAGGAAGTGACCATCGGTCGCGAGGGACCGATTTCCGGCGTGGAGTTCGGCTACGCGCTCGACCTCTCCCGCTGCATCGGCTGTCGTCGCTGCGTCTACGCGTGCGTCGACGAGAACAACCAGAGCCGCGAGCCGCAGATCCAGTGGATCCGGGTCCTGGAGATGGAGAAGGACCGCGGGATCGACTTCTCCCATGCGACGCCGTACTACGAGCCGGAGGAGGTGCCCGAGGCCGGCCACTTCTACGTGCCGATGGCGTGTCAGCAGTGCGAGAACCCATCGTGCGTCAAGGCATGCCCCACGGGCGCGACGTGGCGCGACGAGGACGGCATCGTCGTCATCGACTACGACTGGTGCATCGGATGTCGCTGCTGTATGTCGGCCTGTCCGTACGGCGCGCGGCGCTTCAACTGGGCCGAACCCGAGATGCCCGCGGCGGACGTCAACCCCGCGACCCACTACCTCGGGAACCGGCCTCGTACGAAGGGCACCGTCGAGAAGTGCACGTTCTGTGTGCAGCGCGTGCGAAGTGGCCGCTACCCCTCATGCGTCGAGGTCTGTCCCGTCGGGGCCCGCAAGTTCGGGAACCTGCTCGATCCCGCCAGTGAGATCCGCTACATCCTCGAGAACAAGCGCGTCTTCGTCCTCAAGGCGGAGCTCAATACCCGCCCGCGCTTCTTCTACTTCTTCGGCTAGGGGGGAGCGCCATGCTTCGAGAGTTCGTCTCCTTCGTCCGGGACAGCGTCCGGGAGGTGTTCCGCGGCCGTCCGGTGTATTGGCTGTGGCTAGGCGGTCTCGTCGTGCTCGTCGTTCTGGGCATTCTCGCCTGGATGCGTCAGTTGGACACGGGGCTGATCATCACGAACATGCGGGACCAGGTCTCGTGGGCGTTCTACATCGGGAACTTCACGTTCCTGGTCGGCGTCGCGGCCGCGGCCATCCTCCTCGTGATCCCGGCCTACATCTATCACTGGAAGCCCATCAAGGAGGTGGTGATCCTCGGTGAGCTCCTCGCCATCTCGGCCATCCTCATGGCGATGCTCTTCGTGATGGTGGACGTAGGGCGGCCCCTGAGCGTTTGGCACATGTTGCCGGGGATCGGTACGCCCAACCTGCCCGAGCTCCCTGTTGGCGTGGGACATGCTGGTGCTCAACGGCTACTTCCTGCTGAACGTCGTGATCGTCACGTACCTGTTGTTCTCGCTCTACCGCAAGCGCCAACCCCGGGCGTCGATCTTCGTCCCCTTGGTTCTCTTCAGCATCCCCGCGGCGATCGGGATCCACACCGTGACGGCCTTCCTCTACAACGGCATGGCTGGCCGCCCGTTCTGGAATGCGTCCATCCTGGCGCCCCGGTTCATCGCCTCCGCGCTTTGCTCGGGGCCCGCCGTCTTGCTGCTGTTGATGATAATGCTTCGCAAGTTCACGCGTTTCGAGATCAAGGACGAAGCCATCTGGAAGATCGCCGAGCTCATGGCCTATGCGATGGGCGTCAACCTCTTCCTCCTCGGCGCCGAGGTGTTCAAGGAGTTCTACTCGGACACGCATCACCTCGTGCACATGCAGTACATGTTCGTCGGCGTGCAGGGACACGACGCCATCGTTCCTTTCATGTGGTTCTCCGTCATTGCGTCGATCGCGGCCTTCCTGCTCTTCCTCATTCCCAAGACCCGCAAGAACCCGACGACGTTGATTCTCGGTTGCATCCTGATCTTCATCGGCGTGTTCTTGGAGAAGGGGATGGGGTTGGTGATTCCCGGCATGACGCCCGATACCCTCGGCGAGATCTACGAATACGTGCCCACCGCGAACGAGTGGATGATCGCCCTTGGGGTTTTCGCCTTGGGGGCGCTGGTGTTTACACTTCTCGTCAAGATCGCAACCCCGATCATGGTCGGACCACCGCCTGCCGGCGCCGAGTAGACAGATGATGATGTAGTCGATGTTGGGTGTTCGAGGCGCAGGGCGGTGGCTCGCATGTCACCTTCCGGAGCACCCGCTGTGCGCACCCGACTGAGCCTGACTGCATCCGCGCTTCTCTTCATCCTCGTCACACCCTTCGTGTTCCTGCACGACGTGCGCGCCGATGGCGACGGTGAAGGCGACGTCGAGGTCCTGGAAGACCACCAGTGTCTCCAGTGTCACGGCTTCCGTGAAGGCGACCCCAAGGCCCCCTTCGTCGAGGGGCACGGTTTCCTCGACTCCGTGCACAAGGAGATGGACTGCACGGATTGCCATGACGGTGACTACGAGAGCTTCCCGCACGGCGACGACGGGGAGACGGCCCAGTGCGCCGGCTGCCACGATGATGTGTTCGAGGAACTTCAGGACAGCGTCCACGGTCCGTTGTTCAAGGACGAGGACTCCCCGGAGACGTCCAAAGCCTGCGCCGCGTGTCACGGACTCCACGACGTTCTGCCGGCCACCGACCGCCGCTCGAAGCTCTACCCGCTGAACGTGGTCGAGGCATGTGGTTCTTGCCACTTCGAGAACAAGGACGTCTCTACCTGGACGCCGGAGAGCATCCTCGAGGAGCGGTACACGGACGACACCCACGGTCACTCCCTCGTCCAGAAGGGCCTGATCAGTGCCGCCACGTGCGTCTCCTGTCACGGCGGGCATGACGTGCGCCGCGCCGAGGACCCGAAGTCGCAGACCAACCCGCGGAACGTCTCGGGAGACTGCGGGAAGTGCCACGTCGGCATCCTGGAGCAGTTCCGCGAGAGTGTGCATGGTCGTCGCATGCAGGAGATGGTCGACGGAGGGCTCGAGGGCGTCGAGCCGGCCACTTGTACCGACTGCCACAAGCCGCACCACGTGTCCGAGATCGATGCCAACTTCAAGCTGGAGATCATCGACACGTGCTCGAAGTGCCACGCGGATCAGGGACGCACCTACCGCGGGACCTACCACGGCCGCGTGACCGAGATCGGTTTCGGTGAGGGCATCGCCTCGTGCGACGAGTGCCACACGGCGCACTCGATCCTGCCCAGCACCGATCCGGCCTCGAGCCTCTTCGGCACAAACCGCGTCGAGACCTGCGCCAAGTGCCATCAGGGCGCGAATGAGAACTTCGCCAACTACGAGGTTCACGCCGACATCGATGACCGGGAGGGATTCCCCATCCTCTACTGGGCCCGCACGGCGATGCGGACCCTCATCTACGTGACGTGGGCCATCTGGGGACTCCATCTCCTGCTGTGGCTGCGGCGCGGCCTGATCGACCGCGAGAAGATCAAGGCCCACCTGAAGCCCGTCTCCGGCCGCTGGTACCGCCGCTGGCCGTGGACCTATCGCGCGATCCACCTGATCCTCATCGCGTCGTTCATGTTGCTCGCCCTGACCGGACTGCCACTGCGCTTCTACGACGCGCCGTGGGCCTCGACGATCTTCGGGGCACTCGGCGGCCCGGAGAACGTCCGGTTCCTGCACCGCTTCGGTGCCGTTCTGACCTTCATCTACACGCTGCTCTTCCTGCTGCAGCTCGGCATTCGCATGGTCCGCGGTGAGCGCGGCCTCTTCTGGGGTCCCAACAGCCTCCTGCCGAACTTCAAGGATTTGAAGGACATGAAGGACGCGGTGCGCTACTTCATCAAGGGGGGCGAGCCGCCGAACTTCGATCGCTGGACCTACTACGAGAAGTTCGACTTCCTCGCCGAGGCCTGGGGTGTTTTCTTCATCGGATCGACGGGCTTGGTCATGTGGTTTCCCGTCTTCTTCACCCAGTTCTTGCCGGGCTGGACCATCAACCTCGTGCACATCCTGCACAGCTACGAGGCCCTGCTCGCGACGAGCTTCATCTTCTCGATGCACTTCTTCAACGCGAACTTGCGACCTGGGAAGTTCCCGGTGGATCCCATGTTCCTGACCGGCCGGATCTCCGAGGAGGAGCTACGTCACGAGCGCCCCGCCGAGTACGAGCGCATGCGTCAGGACGGCCGCCTCGAGAGCGAAGCGCTGCCGCCGCCGAATGAGCGGCTCCAGAAGCGCGCCAAGATCATGGGCGTAGCGATGCTCTCCTTCGGTCTCTTCCTCCTCCTCCTGATGGCCTCGACGCTCTTCCTCTAGAGCCACCATCGGCGGGGGGCATGGCGCCGCGCGCTCGCGCGCGGCGCCGTGATCCGCCCAACACCTGACCTTCGAGAGCACCCCGCCAAAGGGCCTCGGTCGTGGTGCCCAGTCCGCGCACCGCGCTGGCCTCCGGGCTACGATTCGTGTATGGCGACCGCGTTGGCCCCTCCGGAGACCGCAAGGCCCGACACCCGCCCCGCCGGTGGCGGGGGGTGGGCCGCGACGGTCGGTGCGGTCGGGGGCATCTTCCTGGGCGGTGTGTTCCTCGTGGCCACCTGGGGGAAGGTGCTCGATCCCATCGCATTCGCCGAGGTGATCGAGCTCGAGGGACTGGACTGGCTCGTGCCCGCGGCAGCGATGGCCCCGTTCATCCTCGCCCTGGAGGCGTTCTTCGGCTTCGCCCTCGTGTTCAACCTTCGGCGCCTCTGGGTCATGATCCCCCTGAGCGGGCTCGTCCTCTTCTTCGTGTTCCTCACGGCGAGGGCCTATGTCAGGGATCTCCAGGGGATCAAGCCCGAGACCGCCTCGTGCGGGTGCTTCGGGAATCTGCTCGACCGCACGCCGGCGGAAGCGTTCTGGCAGGACCTGCTGCTCCTCGTGCCGCCTCTCGTGCTGTCGTTCTTCGGACGACCCCGCGGCCGGCCCGTGATCCCTCTCGTCCGCACGGCCGTCGTGGTCCTGCTGACGCTCGGGGTGCTCGTGTTCGCATTCCAGGCGCCTCACCTGCCGCTCGACGACCTGGCCACCAAGCTCAAACCCGGGGTCCGGATCAAGGAGGTGTGCGCGGGCGGTGGCGACGATCGCATCTGCTTGGACTCGCCAGCGCTGGCCGCCATGCTATCAGAGGGCAAACATCTGGTCTTGCTCGCCGACTTGAAGGACGAGGCGTTCGCCAACTCGATTGCCGAACGCCTCGACGAGCTGATCGAGGCCGAGCGTCCGCTTGCCCCGGATTCTGGTCCTGTTCTCCGGTTCGAAGGACGATGTAGCAGAGTTCAACTTTCGGAGTTTGGCCCCACCGTTCGACTTTCTGGACGTCCCTTCGGGACTTCTGCGTCCGCTCTACCGCACCCTTCCACGCTTGTTCCTGGTGGAGGATGGCGTGGTCGTTCGGACCTACGCGGGGTTCCCCCCGCTGAGCGAGGTCGAACTGTAGGCCGCCCCATCTGTTCCTGGGGGTTCGTCATGAAGCTAGCCAGCCTGCTTGGACGCTCGGTCCTCGTGTTTCTGCCGCTCCTGTTCCTGACTCTGACCGTGGGGGTGCGTGGGGTCGGCGCCGACGCCCACCCGACCCTCCGCGACTTCCAGCGGACGGGGCAGTACATGCTGTACGTGGATGGGAAGCCGATCCCGGACGCCCGGATCTACCGATCCACCCAGGCCTTCGCCTATCTGGTCGTGGCCGAGCCGTTCGACGTGGCCGTGCTCGTGCTGCAGCGCAAGCGCTGCGTCGAGGGCGTCACGCCGGAAGAGATGGCGGAGCGGACGGATGGGGGCGTGGACGTGAAGAAGGACGTCGTGCCCTGCAGCCTGGGCAGCTTCCGCATCGAGGGCCCGGACGTGGCCTTCAAGGTGGGCGACTTGCAGGCCCGACTGCGCCCCAAGCCCCCGCTGGAGGGACGGCATCCCGCCGCGGAGTTGGTCCAGCACACGCCGGAGTACGCCCGGGCCGCAAAGGCTTACAAGCCCGACCCCGCGACCATGCGCGTCCTCAAGGGCACATCCAAGAAGGCGAAGGTCGTGCTCTTCTTCGGTAGCTGGTGCACATTCTGCAACCGGTTCCTCCCGAACGCGATGCGCGTGGAGGAGGAAATGAAGGACACGACCGTCGAGTTCGAGTACGTCGGACTCCCGCCTCCGCCCGCCGCATGGGTCTCCGAGGACGCATCCCAAAACAACGTCAAGAAGTTGATCACTGGACTCATTTACATCGACGGCCGTGAGGTCGGTCGCCTCGTCGGTGAGCCGTGGATCCGTCCCGAGCGCTCGTTGCTTCCGTACCTTCGCTGACGGCTTGGCTCCGGGGCTTCTGCATTGCCTCGCGTGTGGGTTTCGTGACCGGCCCTGGGTAGAGTGATCGCGGCATCGGGAGGGCCGATGGAGCGATTCGCTACCACCTCGTTCGGGAGAGGCGGGGCCTCGACGAGGCTCGCGTGCCTCCTCGCAGCACTATGTCTCTTCGGCCTGGTGACGCGCCCGTCGTGGGCCGACAACGAACTCTGCCTCGAGTGCCACGGCGACGTGGAGATGTGGGAAGACGAGGAGCCGGGGCTCTTCGTGCACGCCGAGGGCTTCCTCGCCTCGGTCCACAGGGAACTGGACTGTGTCACCTGCCACGAGGACCTCGACGGCGTAGAAGACTTCCCGCACGCGAAGGACCTGGCCCCGGTGGCGTGCGCCGAGTGCCACGACGAGGAAGCCGAGCGCCTCACCAAGGGTGTCCACGCAAACGGGGTCGCCTGCTGGGATTGTCACGGGGCCCACGAGATCAAGAAGCGCGAGCCCGGCGTGGCGCAACCCGATCTCGTCGACTGCCGCACCTGCCACCAGGAGGTCGCCGCCCGGTACGCGTTGAGTACGCACGGCGTCCGGCTGGCGGCGGGCGACCAACACGCACCCTTCTGTTGGGACTGCCACGGTACGCACGAGGTGAAGTCCAGCGCGGACGACACGTCGCGCACGTCGGTCTGGAACGTGCCCGCCATGTGCGGTCAGTGCCACCAAGAGGGATCGCCGGTCTCCCGCGAGCACGAGATCGGTCAGGCCAGCATCTTCGAGAACTACTCCCAGAGCATTCACGGCGAGGGGCTGTTCGTCCAAGGGCTCCGCGTCACGGCCGTCTGCACGTCCTGCCACACCGCACACGACATTCGTCCTCACGAGGATCCGGCGTCGAGCATCAACCCCGCGAACGTCGCGGCGACCTGCAAGAAGTGCCACGGTCTCATCGAGAAGGTCCACACGCGCGTCATCGACGGCAAGCGCTGGCAGGACAATCCCGACGAGGTGCCGATCTGTGTCGAGTGCCACCAGCCCCATGAGATTCGCAGCCGCGAGTACCAGCGGCTGATTCGCGAGCAGAACCTCTTGTGCCTGGACTGTCACGCCAGCAGCCCGAATCCCGAGATGGTGCTCCAGGGCAAGGTCTCGAAGTACACGATCGACATGGACGCGTTCGCGAAGGGCGTCCACGCGAAAGTCCAGTGCATCACCTGTCATGCGGAGGCGACGGCGCCGGTCGAGCGGCCGTGCATGACCGTGCAGTCCAAGGTGGACTGCGCCGCCTGCCACGAGCCGTCTGCTCTCGAATTCCAGCAGAGCACGCACGGCCAGAAGCTGGCGGAGGGAGATGCCGACGCGCCTTCGTGCGGGGACTGCCACGGCGACACGCACGTCACGCTGAGTCGCAAGAACCCCCTGTCTCCCACGTTTCGCGCGCAACGTCCCGGAGCTATGCGCCCGGTGCCACCAGGAGGGGGCCAAGGCGGCCGTGCGCATCCACACGGAAGTGCCGGTCGTCGAGGGCTACCTGGACAGCATTCACGGCCGCGGGACTCGTCGAGAGCGGACTCCTCGTGACGGCGACGTGCATCCAGTGTCACTCCGCCCACAAGGTCCTCCCCGCCTCGGATCCGAACTCCACGGTCCACGACGCCAACGTGGCGGCTACGTGCGGCCAGTGCCACTACGGCATCCAGGAGGAGTTCGAGAAGAGCATCCACTGGCCCGGCAACGGCACGACGGACCAGAAACTCCCCACGTGCAAGGAGTGCCACACGTCGCACACCATCACGCGGAAGAACCAGGGCGACTTCCGCTTCAAGATGATGGATCAGTGCGGGCGCTGCCACGAGGAAGAGGCCACGACCTTCTTCGACACCTACCACGGCAAGGTCTCGCGTCTGGGCGGTGAAGGCGCGGCCAAGTGCTACGACTGCCATGGGGCGCACAACATCCTCCCGCCCACGAATCCCGCGTCCACCCTCAGCCACGACAACGTGGTCGAGACGTGCGCGCAGTGTCACGAGGGTTCGCACCGGCGCTTTGCCGGCTATCTGACGCACGCCACCCACCACGATCCCGAGAAGTACCCGTGGCTCTTCTGGACGTTCTGGGCGATGACGACCCTGCTCGTCGGTACCCTGATCGTCGCGCTGCTTCACACGGGACTCTGGCTCTTCAGGCTCTGGCGTACACGGGACGAGTGGAAGGCGCACCGCGCGGCCATCCAGGCCGAGCCGGGGGAGAAGCTCTATCGCCGGTTCAACCGGTACGAGCGCCTCCAGCACCTCCTGATGCTGCTGTCCTTCTTCACGCTCGCCATCACGGGCATGGCTCTCAAGTTCTCGTACATGGGCTGGGCCCAGGGGATCAGCAGCATCCTCGGCGGATTCCAGCGGATGGGCACCCTCCACCGCTTCTCGGCGGTCATCCTCTTCGGCGTCTTCGTCGCCCACCTCGTGTACATCGCCCGTCGCAAGGTGGATACGGGTAGCACGTGGAAGGAGATGCTCCGCGGTCCCAACTCGATCCTGTTCACCAAGACCGATGCCGTGCAGTTCTGGCAGTCCCTGAAGTGGTTCGCCGGCAAGGGGCCGCGACCCCAATACGGGCGCTGGACCTACTGGGAGAAGTTCGACTACATGGCGGTGTTCTGGGGGGTCTTCGTCATCGGCATGACGGGGCTGATCCTCTGGTTCCCGGTCTTCTTCACGAGGTTCATCCCCGGGTGGTTCGTCAATGTGGCCACGATCATCCACAGCGACGAGGCGCTTCTGGCCGTCGGCTTCATCTTCACGATCCACTTCTTCAACACGCACTTCCGCCCCGACAAGTTCCCCATGGACGAGGTCATCTTCACGGGCCGCGTGCCCTTGAAGGAACTGCAGTACGACAAGCCCGAAGAGTACGAGGCGATGGTGAAGAGCGGGCGCCTCGAAGAGCACATGGTCGATCCCTTCCCCAAGGGTGCCATCAAGGGGTTCCGGATCTTCGGGTTCTTCGCGCTGTTCGTCGGACTCGCCCTGATCGCGGCGATCCTCTACTCGATGCTGTTCACGTATCGCTGATCCGGAGCTTGAGCCGGAGGACCTCGAACGGCTCGAGGGGGCACGTCAGCTCGTTGCGAAGCACCCGGACGCCTGGGACGCGATGGCCCATCTGGACCGACTCGGCCTCGAGGACGTCGATCGCTCTCGCGCCGTGGAACGTCAGGCGAAAGCGCGCGTCCGGCGCCTCGTGGCTGTGCAGGATGTCGCGTGCCTGCTCGAACAGGTGGCGGTGGGCCGGATCGCGGGGCGTGACGGCCAGGATCGACGCCTCCAGCCGGGCCAGCGTCTGGTAGGGGACGAGGTCCTCTCGCTCCAGGCCCTCCGACTCGAGGAAGGCAAGCGCTCGCCCCAGCGCAGGAGGTCGCCCCTTCGTCCAGACGACGAGTTCCCAGACCGAGTCATCCTTCGCCGAGATCACGAGGGTCCGCTCGCCCTGCCGGAGGGCGGCGATGCCGCGGCTGTCGCGACTCAGACGATCGAAGTAGCGGTGTACGTGCCAGAGGTCCTTCCGCACGCCTTGCTGCGTGAGCAGACCCCACGGGGCAAATCCTCCGGGATCGGGCGTCGCGTGGAACTCCTCCAGGCAGGCGGCCGTCTGCCCGTCGACGCCGGCGTCGTGAAGCGCCAGCATGACGTCAGCGAAGAGGGCGCCCCCGTAGCTCGTGCCGCGTGCCGGGGAACTCCACTCCGTGACCAGAAACTCGACGTCCTCGTCGCCCCCGGCGGCGCGGTTGGCGGCCTCGAAGGCGGCCTTGGCCTCCCCGAGGGCCGACAGCGGCCGTCCGAAGTGATGCCACGAGATGAAGTCGAGGGGGAGTCCCTCTCGGCGAGCGAAGCGAATGAAGGCCGGGACCACGGCCTCGCCGCCACGCTGCTTTTCGACCTTGGAGATCGACGCGTCCCACTGGTTCACCGCGGGACCGCCGATCCTGCCCGCGGGGTCCGTTTCGCGAACGACGCGCGCTGTGACGGCGTAGAGCCCGAGGAACTCGTCCAGGGAGCCCTGCCAGTACTGGAGGTCCGGCTCGTTCCAGAACTCGTAGTAGCGCTCGACGCCTTCGATCTGCCGCGTCGTGTCCACGAACGACCGAATCAGACTTTCCCACGCCTCCACGTCCCGGGGCGGGTGGGCCTCCGCGTTCGCCGTGTTCCCTCCTTCGAACGTACCCAGGTCGGTGGAACGACTCAGCCAGGCAGGCATGCGGTTGATGACGAAGATGAGGCGGTCGTGCGTCTGGGCCAAGCGCTTCAGCCCGGGCAAGCTCCTCTGGACGCGGGCCCGGAACGAGGCGAGGTCGGTGGACTTGTGCGCGTTCCATCCGAAGGTCCCGAACAGCCGCGCTGTGTGGTGATCGGGGAAGGCCGTGGCGTAGGCCCATGCGCCCTCCGATGTGCGCGGGTTGTAGAAGATGGAAGACCGCAGGAGGTACACACCTGCGCGGCGCAGCTCGAGATCCGCGAGCGCGATCGACGTCGTCGCACCTTCGGCATCCAGCTCACGCCGGATCTGCGCAGCGCGGGTCTTGAACCTCGCCCGCTCCTCCTCGCTCGTCGCGAGACGCGCGAGGGCCTCGGTCACGAGGGTCTCGGTCGCGGTGGGGGGGCGGCTCTCGAGCTCCCAGCGAGCCAGGCGGTGGAGCGTCGTGCGGGCGGCGGTGCGCGTGTCCGCCATGCCCGGGGGCGGCGACTCTCTCAGGACCGAGTCCGGGCCGTGGGTCCGGCGCTCCTCGGCCTGCGAGAGGAGCGCGGCGAGCCACGCGTCCACCTCGTACACGGTGTGGGGGTTGAGCGTGACAGCGCCTCGTTTGCGGACCAACGCGCGACCGAACGGGGTTTCCTCGAGCAGGATGTGGGCGGCGTCGGATCGCGCGGCCGGCGTCGGCAGCATGGCGGCGAGTCGAAGGACGGCGACCGGGTCTAAGAGGACCGCCCGCCAGGCGCCCTCGCCCTCGGGCACGCGGCGGGCCAGTGCGCGGCCCTCCAGATGGACGGCCGCGGGCGCCACTGCGCCAGGTGGAGTCGCGTCGTCTTGCGCCTTCGCCAGGAGCTTGTCGGAGCGCCCCCGCAGCGACGCCGGGATGTGCCACCCGCCGTCGTCGTCCGCGGGCACGAAGACACGCCCGAAGAGGAGCGAGAGCGGGGTCGGGCGGAGGCGGGGCAAGACGAAGTGCGAGGTCAGGAGGTCGGCTGCATCCGGGCGGCCGAGGAACGCCCGCAGCGCCTCCGCGACGCTTCCCGTTCCGCGGAGGCGGGAGCGTACGTCCTCGACGACCCGTTCGACCTCCTTCAGGGCCCGGTCGTA
This sequence comes from uncultured Planctomycetota bacterium, assembly GCA_963802335.1. GTDB lineage: Bacteria > Planctomycetota > PLA2 > PLA2 > JAEUHO01 > CAWDIE01. The sequence goes on from CAWDIE010000002.1 coordinate 322,128, forward strand.
GGCCTTGGTTTCCACCACGTACCAGGGGAGGAGGGAATCGGCCTCTTCCGAGGGCCCCCGTGTCCCCATGCGGTGCACGAGGTCGGCCAGGATCCTCGCTACACGCCCCTGCGTCGTCTTGCGTCGCTCCGCCTCCACCATCTCGGCGAGCACGACGCGGCCGGCGAGGTCCTGGAGCGTGGCCTCCACGTCCGGCCCGAGCCCGATGGCCCGGTCGATGCCTGCCGCCATCTCGGCATCCAGACTCCGCACGGGACGGGGCTCCCCGGCCCGCGACCATCGCGCGCTACCGGCAAGGCCCACGAGCAGGATGGCAAGCCACAGGGCGCCGCGTCGCATCTCCACCTCCTGTCAGCCGAGTCCATCGGGCCGCGTCGAGTCTATGCTTGGGCCATGCGCCAGAACACCGACATCAACCCCGCGGGCTTTACGACAGAGGAGTGGGCCAGCGGCCACGCCTGGGAGAGCTACCTCGCCTCCGTCGAAGCCAAGCGCGACGTCTGGCTAGCGAACGCGCGCCGCGTCGATGTCTCGGACGCGGCCCTCCATCGGCTCGAGCACCTGCCGGGGCCGCGGCGGGTGCTGGTCCTGACCGAGGACTGGTGCGGCGATGCGGCTCGCTCGGTGCCTGCCCTGGCCGCGGCGCTCGAGCGGGCGCCCCAGGTCGAGCACCGCTATCTGGACAGCGACGCCCACCCCGAGGTCATCGCCCGCTATCTGACGCACGGCGGCAAGGCCATCCCCATGGCCATCGTGCAGGACGAGTCCGGCCGCGAGCTTGGCGCATGGGGGCCGCGCCCGGCACCGCTTCAGGCCTTGCTCCGAGCGCGAAAGCTGGAGCTGGGTGCTCCGACGCCGGACACCCAGGCCGCGTTCTACGCCCCCATCATGGGTTGGTACGGCCGCGACAAGGGGCAGACGACGATTCAGGAGCTGCTGATGCTCCTCGAACGCGGCGGCGAGCCCCGCTGAGGACACGAAGAAGCCCGCGCGAGCGAGCTCGCGCGGGCTTCGAGTGAGCGCGGGGACGCCGCGTGAGCGGCGCCCCTACGGCTGGATGCTAATCCTCCATCGGGAGACCCAGCGCCACGGCCGCCATCGAGATGCACGTGTCTCCGATGTCGCTGAGATCGAAGATCTCCTCGGCCGAACCGTCCGTCGGATCGATCACGAGGAGGCTGTTCCGGGTGAGCCCGATCAGCATGTCGCCGAAGAAGGTCATGGAATAGACCCGATCATAGTCCAGATTACTGGCGATCTCGGTGATGTCGCCTGTGCTCAGGTCGACGGAGTACAGGTTGTCGCCCGTGTACCAATAGGCGTCGCCTTCGTCGTTGGCGGCAAAGCCGCTTCCGCCTTCGAACTCCAGGTCCTTGTCGGTACCCAGGTCCGTCCACGCGCCGTTTGACGTGCTGATGCTGCCGAAGTACGGGAGGCCGGGCAGCGACGGGTCGCCGCTACCCCCAGGGCTGCCGTAGAGCACACCATCGGAGAACGTGAGGTCCGGCGACGAGCGGGTCCAGTCCGCCGCAAACTCGGTCATCTCACCTGTGTAGATGTCGACTTCGTAGAGGCCCAGGTCCATCTCGTGTTGCGCCGCGTCACCGGCGGGGGTGCCGTAGAGGACGCCCGTCGATCGATCGAACTCCATGCCCCGGATGTTGCCGTCGATGTCGCCGATCTCGAAGAGAACGTCGTTCTCCGGGTCCACCATGTAGAGCGTGGAGTCGACCCCACCGGCGCCCGTGCCCACGAGGAGCACATCGCGGAAGTACCACTCGATCTCGTCTTCGAGGATCATGCCGGTGTTGACCAGCACTTCACCCGCGAAGCTCGGGTAGTGGAAGCCGCTGCTTCCATCGTTGTGGAGCAGGAAGTAGTTGTACGCCGCCTGAGCGATCAATACCTCGGGCCGCTGGTCCATGTCCGGGTGAGCCTGGAAGAGGCCGTTGGACACGAGAGAGCCGAACTCGGAGTCACCCGAGAGGTTCGGCACCGGCATCTCCCCGAGGAGAATGAGCGTGCCCTGCGGGTCACCGCTTCCGAGGCGGGCGCCGTAGGCCGTTTGGCCGGCATAGGTCACGTCGATCGCGGTGCGACCGTGTGACTCGGTGAGGGCCATGTCTTCCGGCTCGAAGTCGTCGAGTGAGTCGATCGTGAAGGAGACGAGTTCGTCTTCGTTGTCCTCGGCGTGACCGTTGATCTGCACGGTGTATCCGGAGCCCAGCAGGACGCCGATCTCCTGATACAGCCGGGCCAGGATCGCCGCCTCGAGCTCCTCCATGGACATCTCGAACTGTTCCTTGAGGGTGCCGCCGTCGAAGGCGCCGTGGCACTCGCTGCAGACGTCGAGGCTTGCCTCGAACGTGTGATTCGTGCCCGACAGGTTGTAGCTCAGCTCCGCCGGGGGCGGGGTGAGCTCCATGTGGCAGGTCACGCAGGTGTCGCCGAGGAATGAGTGGGCGCCGCGGTAGCCGACGTCCACGAAGAACGCGTTCTCACCGAAGAGAACGTCGGTCTGGGGACCGCCGTGCGGGGCGCGGTCGGCATTCGGAAGGCCGGTGTCGTCGTTTACGAGGCCGCGACGACCGTTGTGGCAGGTGGCGCACATCGCGCCCTTGCCCATGCTCGTGGCGTCGAAACCCGAGGCGAGGTTGTACGCGCTGCCCTGGATGCGCATGGGCGCGTTCGTCCCGAAGCCGGAGGTGCTGCCGATGTTGTGCGGGTCGTGGCAGAGGGCGCAGGTCTGGGGGTGAACCTCATCGCTTTCCGGATTCGGTCGCTTCCCCGACTCGCCGTCCATCGTCGCCCAGCCGGGCGAGGCTGCGAGCCAGCCCTGGGCCGTATGGCAGTCCTGACAGGAGCCGCCCGACTCGTCGATGGCGAGCTCGTAGTTCGAGTGACCACTCTCTTCCCACTGCTGGAAGCGAGCGTGTCGCGGCGGTTCGCCGTGACAGTAAGCGCAAACGTCCGACGAGAGGCTCATGCGCGCCTCGGAATCGCTCGCGTGCGCGCCGGTGCTGCCGTTGGGGCCGTGGCAGTTCTCGCACTGGATGTTCGAGAGCTTCGCCGAGTCCGGGAAGTTGTCGAGCATGTACTGGAAGTTGCCGGCGTCGGGGTGGCCGTGGCCGCCGGGGAAGGCCCAGGCGAGGAAGGCCGCGTAGTCGTCCTGATCGTCCATGCCGTTGTTCATGACGGACGTGTCGTAGCCGACGTTGTGGCAGGGGAAGCAGTTGGGCCCGTAGTGGTCGGAGGTGTTGAGCTGCGTGGTGAAGATGTGGGCGTGGCCCGTCTCCGACCAGTCGTCGAACACCTCGCTCAGGATGCCCGCGTGGCACGCGTTCGTGCAGCCCGCGTTCATCATCGGCACGTCGCCGTCGACGCCGCCGATGCCGCCGACCCAGTCGGCCGCGTAGACCTCGAGGACCTGCGTGGTGGCCATGCCGGTGGTCCCGTCTCCTACGAGAGCCGGAGGCATGCCACCGTCGAACACCTTGTACCGCCCGCCGGCCGCCGGAACGAACCAGGGGTAGCGGGACTGCGGGTCGTTGAGGACCGGGTCCCCGGGACCGGAGATGCTCCAGTCGAACGCCTTGTTGTCCGGACCGCTCAGCAGCACCGGGACGCCCGTCGGGACGTTCTCGACGCCCGTGGCCCACGAGGCGAAGGGAAGGTCCGTGGGGATGCCCACGTCGTCGTGGTGGTCCCCGGAGGTCGTCATGACCGTGACCTCGAACTCGAGCTCCGTGGCTCCTTCGAGCGCGTGGGGGTTGATCCCGACCACACGGTAGCGATCCAGCTCACCCGTGTACTCGGTCAGGTTATCGATGACGTCTTCCTTGTAGTCCTCGTTGCCGGCCGGTTCGATGACCGTGGATACCGCGCCCGGCGACTGGATGTCGGCGTCGGTGCCGTGGAGCTGGTCCCAGTCGTAGCCCGTGATCACGGAGCCGTCCATGATCATCGTCTCGACGGTGAGGGTGAAGGGCACGCCGGGCATCGCACTCGACGGAGCCCCGACGATCGTGACGATCACCGGCGCCACGGGATCGAGGTCGAAGTCGACCTCGGACGTCTCGGCCGCCAGGATGCTGACCCCGTCCTCACCATCGACGTAGTTGTCCGCCATGCACTCGAGTTGGTAGGCGCCGATCGGGAGTCGGGCCTCGTATTCGCCGTTCGTATCGGTGCTGATGAACACACCGTCGACGGTGGGGGTGGTCGTGACGATGGCGCCGACGATCGGGTCTCCCGTGAGCGCATTCAAGACCTGACCTACTAGCAGGCCGGTGGATGCGCCGGGTTGCCCGTTCGCGCCGTCGTCCCCAGAGCCGCATGCTGCGAGCGGCAGGCAGAGCAGGAGCGCCAGCAGCGCCCATCCTCCTCCATGGAACGAAGCTCTCATGTACCTCTCCTATGGTTCTCTGTGGTCGAAATGCATCGGCCGCATGGTGTCGCAAGACGAGTGAGGGGTCGCGCGGGGTTCCGACACGCAGGCGGCGGCTGAGCGCACGCGAGCAGGGTCGTATACGACGACTTCGCACGTGCGCGCGGAAGCCGGACCAAAGACGGGAGGAAAAAGCCTCACGTAGTGCACCCCGAACCCTCTGCCCAGAGACTACAACTTTCACCGCATTCCTTGAAGCTCGAATCCACCGCAAACGGGCCTGAAAGGGCGAAAAATGGCACTTTGCGAGCCAATCTCGTTTGCGTGCGAATGGCTTCCCGCTCTACTGCAACAGTGTTGCAACGGTGTGGCTCGCTCCCCGAAACATGCACACGTCCCACTCGCGCCCGGACGGACCAAATCGCACGGGCTTGCGGTCGGGCTGGCTGGCAGCGCGCGCCTTCCGCCCCCGCGCATTGCAACAGCGTTCCTCGTATACTCGTGCGATGTCGCCGCTGGAAAGGCAGTTCCTACGCGGAGGGGACCCCCTGCATACCCAGGGGCCCGTCCTCACGCACCATCGCCGTTTGGGCGAGCGGTTTCGCGTCCATCTGATCGTCCGGGCGGGGCTGGCGCTCCTGCTCGTCCTGGCTGCGCTCGTCGGCCGCTACGTGGCACGCATCGAGGGCCTAGACGTCACGGCCTTGGTGACGCTGGGCCTCGTCATGGCGGCGTACGACACCTTGGCCTGGTTGTTCACCCGCCGGTGGTTGGCGCTCGAAGACCCGCTCGAGGCGCGGCGACGTCTCTTGAGGACGATGTACACCACCATCGTCCTCGACTATCTGGTGCTGGCCGTCGCGATCTGGTTCGTGGGAGGCACGCGGTCGCCCTTCCTCCCGTTCCTCCTCCTCCACGTCGTCTTCACGTGTCTGCTTCTCGAGCGCAAGCCCGCCGTGCTCATGCACTGGCTGGCCTACGCGCTGTTGACCGTGCTCGTCCTCGGTGAGTGGTCCAAGCTCCTGCCACCCCCCCACGTTCCCGTCGGCGCGGTAGGGGGGACCGGGCCCCTCGATGGCCGCTACGCCGCCACCGTGCTCATGGTCTACGGCGTGCTCTTCACCGTGACGGCCTTCATGCTGCTCGGTTTCGCGCGCATGCTGCGACAGAGCGAGCGCCACCTGCGCCACGCGAACGACGAGCTCGAGCGCCTCTCGGCCATGCGCCAGGACTTCCTGCGCATCGCGCTCCACAACCTCCAGTCGCCCATCGGCGTCGTCTCCATGTTTCTGAACAACCTCAAGAGCGGCCTCGGGGGAGACCTGACGGAGCAGCAGCGGGACTGGATCACCCGAAGCCTCGAGCGACTCGACGGGGTGAAGCTCTTCATGCGTGATCTGCAGCTGCTCGCGGCGCTCGACTCTGGCAAGCTGGAGTCGAGGGCCGTGGCCGTCGACGTCCGGCAGATGCTGGCGGATCTCGTCGCCGACCACGAGGATCTCTTCCGCCAGCACGAGCACCGTGTCACCCTCGAGGTGCCCGACGATCTACCACCCGTCGAAGCGATTCCCCTGCTCCTGCGCGAGGCCGTCGTGAACTACGTGACGAACGCCGTCAAGTACACGCCGCCGGGAGGCGACATCCGGCTGCGCGCGAGCTTCCGGCCGCCGAACGTCCGCATCGAGGTGGAAGACGACGGGATCGGCATCTCACCCAAGAACCAGGAGCGCCTCTTCGGAGAGTTCTCGAGGATCGCGCGCAAGGACACGGCGGTCGGCCACATGCCCGGCACCGGGTTGGGGCTGACCATCGTGCGGCGGGTCGCCGAAGCCCACGGCGGTACCGTGGGCATCGACAGCGAAGAGAACCGCGGCAGCATCTTCTGGCTGGACATGCCCGCCGCCCCCGCCTCCTGAAGGTTCCGTACGGAGGCAGCCTCGCCAACGAACTTTTCGCGCCTCCCGCGCCCACACCGCTGCGCCGGCCAACCCTGCTACCCTGCTACCCGGCCCATGCGGCTGATGCGGCTGACGTGGCTGACCGGATCCGCTCGGCCTCCTTGGCACGCCGGCCCGGGCTGTCGTCAGGCCCCGAGTGGGCGGGCACCCGACGCGAGCGCGAGCCCTACGACGGCTGGCCGAGCTTGGCCTTCAAGACGGAGAGCAGGGTCTTCGGGTCGACCGGCTTCTGGAAGATGCCGGCGAGACCCAACTCGGCGTAGTCCGTCGTGAGGCTGAGGTTGTCACCGACGGAGCTGATCATGAGGATCGGCACCTTGCTCCCCAGCGCCTGGAAGTCGCGCACGAGGTTCGTGCCGGCGTCCACCTCTTCCATCATGAGATCCACCAGGACGAGGTCCGGCTTCTCCTTCTTGTACAGGCGGAGGCCGCTCTCCGCGCTCAACGCTTCGAGCATCGCGTAGCCATGGGCCTCGAGGATCGCACGCATGCCATCCAGGAAGTCCTGGTCGTCGTCGATGTAGAGGATGACAGGCTTGCCGTCTTGCATGGTCGGGTCCTCAGACAAGGCTCGCCGCCGCCGCGTGATGGGCGCCGGCCTCGGTCGGGTCAAACGTCTGCCGCCGCAAGGCGGAGAGCAGGAAGGGCACGGCTGCGTTCAGGTGATCGCGGGCACGTTCGGAGAGCCGCTCGCCGAACGCGTCGAAGTCCTCGCCTCGGATGCCGAGGGCGTATCCCCTCACCTCGGCACCGAAGTGATCCCGCGCCATGGCCAGCAAGGCCGGCTGGGACACGGAGTGCGACGTGAAGCTCAGGTCGGCCTTCGGCTCAACGCGCTGAAAGAAGAAGGGGGCCGGGCCCTCGACCGCCGCATCGACGAAGATGACCACGTCGTGCTCAGCGATCGCGGCGGCATCCTCGATCTGGAGCTGGTAGTCCGAGTCCACGGTGACGCCCGGGAGGGATGCCGCGGCGACTCGATCCGCCGCCGCCGGCCCCAGGCCGTCGTCGAGGCGGCCCGGGTTTCCGTAGCCGATGACCAGGACGCGGGTGGTCGTCTCGGACAAGCCTACTCCTTGTACTTCCGGTCGACGAGCGTGCCGTCGGCATCGAGGAGGTCGATCTCGAGGGGCATCCGACCCATGGCGTGCGTCGCGCAGCTGAGGCACGGATCGTAGGCTCGAATCGCCACCTCGACGTTGTTGAGCAGACCTTCGGTGATCTCCTTGCCGGAGATGTACTTCTTGGCTACGCCCTCGACGGCCTTGTTCATGGGCACGTTGTTGCTGGTCGTGGACACGATCAGGTTGCACATCTCCACCTGGTCGTCGTCGTTCACCTTGTAGTGGTGGAACAGGGTGCCGCGCGGCGCCTCGAGAATGCCGACCGCCTCGTGGCTCCGCTCGCCCTGGACGACGAGATCCTCACCCTGTAGGTCGGTGTCGTGCAGGAGTTCCTTGATCTTCTCGATCGCATGGAGGGTCTCGATCATGCGCGCCCAGTGATAGGCCATCGTGATGTTGTTGGGTTTTCCGTCCGTAAGCCCCTTGAACTCCTGCCGGGCGCTCTCGGCCATGGGCGTGTCGATGAAGTCGCACGCGTTGACGCGTGCCAACGGACCGACGCGGTACCAGCCGTCGTCTGCGCCGAGCTGCTTGATGAAAGGGAACTTCATGTAGGACCACGGCTTGACGCCTTCGACGATGTGGTCCAGGTAGGTCTGGTTATCGACGTGGTCGAAGATCGTGTCGCCTTGCGCATCGATGGCTCGCAGGCCGCCATCGTAGATGTCCATGGCGCCGTCCGCTCGGACCAGGCTCATGTGGTTCGAATCGAACGAGCCGAAGTCGGCCAGCTCGCCGAGGTTCTCGACCGTATAGTCCTTGGCGATCTTCACGGCCCCCTGGGCCCACTCGACCATCTGGTCGAGATCCCCGAGGAGGAAGTCGCGCTCCTCGATGCTGAGGTTCTTGTTGATCCCACCGGGGATGGCGCCCGTGCCGTGGATCTTCTTCCCCGACGTCAGGCGGATGATCTCCTGCCCGTACTTGCGCATCAGGATGCCCTGCTTGGCCAGGTCGGGGTACTTGGCGGCGACGCCGAGCACGTTTCGGGTGGCCACCGGCGCGTCGAAGCCGAAGAGAAGGTCAGGCGAGGCGAGGTGGAAGAAATGGAGCGCGTGGCTCTGGAAGAACTGCCCGTAATGCATCAGCCGACGCATCTTCTCCGCGGTCGGCGTGAGCTGCGTGGCGCCGACGATGAGGTCCACTGCCTTGGCGGCGCAGAGGTGGTGGCTGACCGGACAGATCCCGCAGAGCCGCTGGACCGCGACGGGCATTTCCCAGAAGGGGCGGCCTTGGATGAACCGCTCGAAGCCGCGGAATTCCACGATGTGGAGCCGGGCCTGCTGAACCTCACCGGCCTCGTCCAGAAGAATGGTGACCTTACCGTGCCCCTCGACGCGGGTGACGGGTTCGATGACGACGCGCTTCATACCGTTGGTGGCGACCATGGTGGACCTCGGTTCAGTCGTACTTGATCAGGGCGTAGGGGAGCTCGAGCGGCTTGTCGCTCAGGAGGGCCACGAGCGCCTCCCAGATAGTGTCGGCGGGAGGCGGGCAGCCGGGGAGGTGGTAGTCGATCTTGACTACCTCGTGGGCGGGATAGACCTGGTCGAGCAGGAGCGGGATCTCGACGTCGTTGGGAATTCGGCCCGAGGGGTTGTGGACGGACGGGCCGTGGATGTATGCCTCTTCGAGGCACTCCTGGAGCGGAACCAGGTTCCGCATTGCCGGGACGCCGCCCGAGATGGCGCAGTCCCCGAGCGAGATCACCACGTCGCACATTCGACGGAACTCCCGCAGAACCTCCACGTTGTCCTCGTTGGCACAGCCGCCCTCGATGAGGCCGACGGCACAGCGCTGGGAGATGTGCTTGATGTCGTCGATGGGGGAGCGGTCGAAGTCCACGATCTCGGCGAGGGCGAGGATGCGCTCGTCGATATCGAGAATAGACATGTGGCAGCCGAAGCAACCGCACAGCGAGGTGGTGGCAATCCGGGGCTTGGCCATCGTGGTTTCCCTTCCTACTTGACCGTCGCCGGGCGACGGGCCTCGATCTCGGAGCCGATCGGCTCATGGTCGTACTTGCGCTGGCCCACGGGCACGCGGAACCCGATGCGCTTCCTGAGAAGCGCGCCCACCGGGCAGGCTTCGACGGCGGCATCGGTGACGTCCGCGGCCGTGTCGGCCAGGCGCGAGCCCGTCCGCACGCTGATCCGCTTGTTCGGCCCGCGACCGACGAAATCGAAGACCTGCTTGCCGTCGATGTCGCGTGAGGTCCGCACACACCGGGCGCACAGGATGCAGCGGTTGTGGTCGATCAGGATGTCCGGATGGGTCGCATCGACCTCCCTCTTCGGGAAGAGGTAGGGGATGTGGGGCGCCGCGATCTGGAAGCGGTACGCCATGGCCTGCAGCTCGCAGTTGCCGCTCTTCTCGCAGAACATGCAGAAGTGGTTGCCCTCGACGAAGAGCATCTCGACCAGCAGCTTGCGATACTCCGCGAGCGCCGAGGTCTCGTTCTCGACGATCATCCCGGGGGTGACCGGCTGGGTGCAGGCCGAGCAGGGCCGACCGTTGGCCAGTACCGTGCAGACGCGGCAGCTGCCGAACGGCTTGAGGCCCGGCTTGTGGCAGAGGCGCGGGATGTAGACGCCCGCCTTGTCGGCCGCATCGATGATGGTCTCGCCGGCTTCGGCCTGGATGTCCATGCCGTCGATCGTGAAGGTGATCTGGTGGGTCATGGCGTGCTCCTCTACTCCGCTGCGTGGACGGACGACCGTCCGGTCAACGTCTCGGACAGTGCAACCGCTGCGCCCAGATCGAACGAGCTCCGACACCCTTCGGGGTCGTCCTTGATCTGACTCGTGTAGAGCTCGGGAAAGCTCTCGATCGTCGAGAGGACGGGGTTGGCCGCCGTCTGGCCGAGGCCGCAGCGGCTCGTCGCCTTCATCGTCGCAGCGATGTGCTTGAACTGGGCGATGTCCTCCGGCTCGCCCAGGCCCTTACGGATGCGCTCGATGCCTTCCTTCAGGATCACATTGCCAACGCGGCACGGCGTGCAGTACCCGCAGCTCTCGTCCTCGAAGAACTCGAGGAAGCCGTTCACGACCTCGAGCAGGTCCCGGCCGGGGCCGAACACGATCATCGACCCGCCTGTGGCGAGGTCGTCGAAGCAGATCTGCCGGTCGTACGCGTCGGGACCGACCATCTTGCCGCTCGGGCCTCCGACCTGGACGGCGATCGCGTCGTCGCCGCCACATTGCTTCAAGACCTCGCGCAGCGTGACGCCGAACGGAACTTCGAAGACGCCGGGACGGTGGCAATCTCCCGAGATGCTGAGCAGCTTCGTGCCCGCACTCTGCTGCGTGCCGTACTGGTTGAAGGCGGCCGGGCCATCCTCCATGATCTTCGTGACGCAGCAAAGGGTCTCGACGTTGTTCACACTCGTCGGCCGACCCAAGTAGCCGTGCTGGGCGGGGAAGGGGGGGCGGTTCTTCGGATCCCCGCGCAGGCCCTCACAAGAGGAGATCAGGGCGGTCTCTTCGCCGCACACATAGGCGCCTGCGCCCATCTGGATGCGGATGTCGAAGGACTGCTTGCCGCGTCCGAGAACGTCGTCGCCCAGGAGCCCGTCTTCGCGGCGCTTCTCCAGGACGTGCTCCAGGAAGCGCCGGAGGTACTCGTACTCGGCGCGGAGGTACAGGATGCCCAGCTCGGCGCCCAGCGCGTAGCCGGCGATGGTCATGCCCGCGAAAACGCGGTCGGCGAACTCGGTGAGGAGTACCCGATCCTTGAACGTACCCGGCTCTCCCTCGTCCGCGTTGCAGATGACGACCTTGTCGTCGCCCTCGGCCTGCCGCGTGAACTCCCACTTCATCCCGGTGGGGAACCCCGCGCCTCCGCGCCCGCGAAGACGGGACGTCTTGATGGCGCGGATGACCTCCATCGGGCTGATGGACAGGGCCTTGCGGATGGCCTCCCCCCGGTTCACGGGCCCGAGAACGACCAGCCCGTCCGACTGGATGTTGTTGCGGACCATCGATCGCACCAGCTCGCCCGAGTTGTTGCCGGTCGCCGTACGGGCGAACGAGCCGCGCCACGTCCATGTGCTTACGCAATTCCTGGACGACCTCGCGCGCGCTGTCCGTCGAGTATCGCGTGAACACGTGCTCGTTGATGAGCGCCGCCGGCGACTGGTCGCTCATGCCGATGCAGGCCGTGCGCTCCAGCGTGAAGTTGCCGTCCGGCGTCGTCTCGCCGATGTCGATGCCCAACTCGTCGCAGAAGCTCTTCTTGACCCGTTCGTAGCCGTTCATGCGGTCGACCACGTCGTCGCAGATCCGGATGACGATGCGGCCCAGCTTCTCCTTGGAGAGGAAGCTGTAGAACGAGACCAGGCTCTCGACCGTGACCCGCGGGATGCTCAGTTCCCGCGCGATCGCATCCATCGCTTCGTCGGAGACGCAGCGATACTTCAACTGGATCTCACGGGCGATGTCGAGGAGGCGAGTGGAATCGTTGCCGTGTGCGGCGCAGATCTTGCGCACATCGGCGTCGAGGAGCGTGCTCATGGGAACAGCCTCGGGCAAGAGATAGATTCGTCCTGCGCAGTGGTGTGACGCGACGCGTGTCGAGGGAGGGGCTGTCGTCGCGTGCCCGCAGGCCCATGGGCGAGTACCCGAGTCCCTTCGAAACGGCGACGCGCGTAGCCATGCGCCACGCCCCGAAGCTACGTCCGCATGGGGCCCGGGCAAGGAGAATCGGGGCGCAAGGCATAAACTGGATTCGCGCGATTCTCTGCGTTTGAGGCCTCTGCGAGGGAAAATCGTTAGCGTGCTTCCTCTTGGATGCCGGGTGTCGCCGGCGGAGTCATTAGCACGCTCAAGAAGAGGCGCGACCCTGCACGCCGGCGGCGAGCCGTGCCGCAGCGACGGCGGCCTGGCCGAGGGCGATGCCTCCGTCGTTCGGAGGCACGCTGCGGTGAAGTAGCACCTCCAATCCGGATGCTTCGAGCCGTCGTGCCAGCAGGCTCGTCAAGAGGACGTTGCAGAACACCCCTCCGCTCAGCGCCACGTGTCTCGTGCCCGTTGACGCGGACACGCGCTGTGCGGCACGAGCCAGACCGTCAGCCAACGCATCGTGGAAGCGCCAGGCCGAGGCGTCGGTGGCCACACCGTGTTTCCGGTCGTCCAGCAGCGCACGCAAGAGCGGGCGGGTGTCGAGTTCGAAGGAAACGCTCTCGCTCGTCTCGGCCTGCAAGGGGATCAACCCGTCGCCGGAGGGGTGCGTGGAGGCCCGGGTCGCCGCGGCTTCCAGCCGCATGCCACTCATCGCCTCGAAGGCGTTGTTCAGGCACAAGCCGAGGAGCCCGGCCGCCGCGTCGAACAAACGCCCCATGCCCGTGCTCGGCGGGCATCGCACATCAGTCTCGAGCAGGCGCGCCACGGCCCGCCGCCGGCGCTCGTCGGGGATCGCCGCCTGCGAGACCGGGTGCTCTGCCGCCGCCTTGCCGATCAGGTCCCACAGCCAGCTCATCACGACGCGGCCCGTCTCTCGCGCCGCGGCGTCTCCCCCGGGTAGGCGGAGAGTCCGTAGGTGGCCCCGCCGCTGTGCGTCGAGTAGGTCGCCCCAGAGGATCTCGCCGCCCCAGGCCGTGCCATCGCTCCCGTAGCCGACGCCGTCGCACACGAGACCGATCGTGGCGTCAGAGCGTCCATGCTCCGCCATCAGCGAGGCCAGGTGGGCGTGGTGGTGCTGGACCGGGATGGGGGTCAGACCCTCGCGCGCGGCGCGCTCGGCGGCCCACGCGCGCGAGCGGTAGTCCGGATGGGGGTCGAAGGCCAACCAGCGAGGGCGCACGTCGAAGAGGCGCTCGAGGTCCTGGATCGTCTGCTCGAACCGCTCGTGGGCCAGCGAGAAGGAGAGATCGCCCAGGTGTTGGCTCAAGACGGCCTCGCGCCCCCGCACGACCGCCACGGCACTCTTGAGCTCGCCGCCCACGGCCAGCCCCGCCTCGGGGGCCGCGACGGGGAGGTCGACCGGTGCGGGTACGTAGCCGCGCGCGCGGCGCAGCGGGAGGAGCCCGCGAGCCGTGTCCGCAAGGATGGAGTCGTCGACGGCGCGCTCGATGATCCGGTCGTGCATGAGAAACGCATCCACGAAGGCGAGACGCTCGTGCGCGGCCGCGTCCTCGGCCACCAACGGGTCATCCGACTCGTTCGCGCTCGTCATGACCAAGGGCGCGTCGAGTGCGTCCGCCAGCAGGGACTGCATGGGGGTCGTCGGGAGCATCAAGCCCAGGCGATGTACGCCCGGGGCCAGGAGCCGCGCGAGGTACCCGGGCGCGTCGCGCCGGGGTGCGAGCAGGATGGGGCGCGCCGGCGAGCCCAAGGCATCCTGCGCCGCCGCACTCAACTTCACGAGGGTCCGTGCCACCGCCAGGTCGCGCACCATGATGGCGAACGGCTTTTCGTCGCGTCGCTTGGCTTCGCGCAGACGCCCCACCGCAGCCTCGTTCCGGGCATCCACGACCAGGTGGTAGCCGCCGAGGCCCTTCATCGCGACGAGCCCGCCTCCTTCCAGGAGACGGGCCGTCTCAACGAAGGCGTCGCCCCCGATCGAACGGCCCTGCGGCGTGACCAGGCGCACATGCGGGCCGCACGATGGGCAACAGGTCGGCTGGGCGTGGAACCGGCGGTCCAGCGGGTCGGCGTACTCCGCCGCGCAGGCGGGGCACATCGGGAACGGTGCCATCGTGGTCAGGGGCCGGTCGTAGGGCAGATCCCGCACGATCGTGTAGCGGGGGCCGCAGTTCGTGCAGTTGATCAGTGCGTGGCCGTGGCGTCGGTTCTCACCGTCGCGCATCTCACGAAGGCAGTCGTCGCAGGTGGCGGCGTCCACGGTGACGCGCCCCCGGTCGGCGTGCTCACGGCGGCTGGCCACGATGCGAAACGAGTCATCCTGAGCGAGTGGGAGGGAGGCGAGGAGAGACACGTCGTCTACGCGAGCGAGGGCCGGGGCCTGCTCGAGGATCTGCCGGATCAGCTCGTCCAGACGGCGCGCCGGACCCTGGGCTTCGAGCGTCACGCCCGTGGGATCGTTCAGGACGTGACCCGTCAGCCCGAGAGCCACCGCCTGGCGGTACACGAAGGGTCGAAAGCCCACACCTTGAACCTGTCCGCGAATGCGCCACCGTCGCCGACGGGCAGTCACGTCGAACTCGGGGTCGGGCACAACCGGCGCGATACGACTCTCCAGCGCGCGCTCAGCGCTTCAGGGGGGCGCGGAACGGCTGGTGCTTGCGGTAGAGCGCGATGCGGCCTCGTAGATCACGGGCGAGGACCGGGGAGTCCTTCTGGGCGAGGCGGAGGGCATCCTCGGCGACTTGGACGGCTTCGTCGTAGCGGCCCGACTCGGCCAATGCGGCGGCGAGCGCATCGAGCGGCTCGGGGCGACGCTCCTCGCGGGTCATCTCCACGGCGCGGCTCGCCAACTGGAGCGCGCGTTTCCCGTCACGCACTTCGTCCGAGGGGTAGGTCGCCAGGTGCCAGGCCAGGGTCGTGACGAGCCGCATGTTCTCGGGATCCACCCGCACCGCCCAGGTGAGGGCATCGATTCCCTCGGGCGCACGTCCCATCTGGAACAGCATGCCGGCGAGGATGCGGGTACCGTCCCGGTCCTCGGGGACCACGGCCAGCATCTTCTCCAGTTGGAGGATGGCCTCGTCGATCCGACCGAGATCCTGGTAGGCGCGGACCAGGGCCCGACGCGTGGGGACGTGATTCGGCACGATCTTGAGCGCCTTCTTCAGCGGGAGCACCGCCTTGTCCGGCCGCCCGCTGTCGACCCAGGCCATGCCCAGCTCCAGGTTCGGCTCGAAGTCGCCCGGGCTGATCTCGCGGGCCAGCTCGAACTGGTCGATTGCCTCATCCAGTCGACCCAGCTGGATCAACGATCGGCCCAGGTTGAGCCGCGCGTTCGTGAAGACAGGCTCGTCGGCCAGCGCGGCCTCCAGGTGTACGACGGCGGAAGGATAGTCCTTCTTCTCGAAGGCGACGTGCGCGTCCCAGAACTTCTCGTGATGGCGCACCGCCGGGATGTCGATCGAGTCGAGCGCGTCGTACGGCGCGTTCAGGAACTCCGGCAGGTTCACCGCACGATTGTCCGCGGTGCAGTTGGGGACCAGAATGGCGGGCGTGTCGTTTCCGTCCTCGTCGATGTGGGTGAGAAACGCCTCGGTGTACGGGCGGTTCGTCTTGCTCGAGAACACCATCCAGCGGCTGTTGGGCGAGAAGCTATGCCACGAGTTCATGTTGTCCGTGTTGCAGATCATCTCACGGGGCTCGCCGCCCTCGAACGGCATGATCCAGAGGCGGCCGTCCGGGCGCATCAGCTGGCCATTCTTGCACTTGACCCAGACGATCCACTTGCCGTCGGGAGAGATCTTCGGGAAGGTGTTGCTCATCCCGTTGTCGCTGGCTCCCACGATCCGCTCCGCCTTGCCGCCGCGTCCCTCGTTGAAGGGGATGCGGTAGAGGCTGTACTGGATCTGCGGTTCGTTCGGGTCGTTCGCGTACGTCGCGGGACGCTGTCCTTCCACGAACGGGTCGAACGCCTCCGCGCGGGCAAACACCAGCCACTTGCCATCCGGTGACCAGACGGGATCGACGTGGACGTAGGTGGGGTCGTCCGCCCCCGGCAGCGCTTCCATCTCGCCGGTCGCGCGCGAGTAGTAGGCGAGGATGCCACGCGTCGGATAGAAGACCTGCAGGTAGCGGAAGTTCTTGAAGTTGGTAACGAAGAGGCTCTCGTTCACCGTGGAGACCACGTACTGCCCGTCCGGGGACATGCGGGACAGGAACCCGATCGTCTTGTGGTCCTTGGGCTTCGGCTCGAACGAGTTCCACGTGATGATGTCGTTGTAGTCGATCGTCGTGTTCTTCTCGAGCGTCTTGATCGCGTACGTCCCCTTGTCGCCCTGCGGCCCGTCGATGTCCATGCCCAGTGT
This sequence comes from uncultured Planctomycetota bacterium, assembly GCA_963802335.1. Classification (GTDB taxonomy): domain Bacteria; phylum Planctomycetota; class PLA2; order PLA2; family JAEUHO01; genus CAWDIE01. The sequence continues at coordinate 338,544 of CAWDIE010000002.1, forward strand.
CTTGCCGTCGAGCGAGAACGAGTGGCAGTTGCCGCAGGTGGGCATGCCTGTCAGAACGACCTTCGAGTCGGGGCGGGATACGTCGCGAAGGCGCCATGCGATGAGCGGTGTCGCACCGCGGCTCAGAGGCCGGATCTTGCCCGTGCGACCCACGTCGGGCATGAGCGGCACGTCGCGATAGAAGATGGGGGCTCCGACGGGATCCGTCGAGGTCTCGATCGTCACGGAGCCCTCCGAGAGGGGACGGGACGGGGCACTGGAGGCGAACCCCGTAAAGGTGATGCGGGCCGGCGCATTCAGGGAGCGCTTCTTCATCTCCTCCCAGAGGCTGCGGCTCGGCGTCCAGGCGACGGCGGAGTTTTGGTAGTCCGTGCCGAGGTAGAGCTCGTTGGTCTCGCTGCGTGCCCGCTCGTCGATCTCTCCTCGCGGACGGGGCGCATACGGGACCGCCAGCGTCATGTCCTCCGCGCCCTCGAACGCCACCCGTACCAGCCACGTATCCGTCGCGGCGTCGTCGTGCCACAGGAAGGTCGGCATGACGAAGTCCGGAGGGAAGACGGAACCGTTCAGCGGATAGTCGACCTTGAGCGGGTCCAGGCCCCTCGCCGCCCCGGCCGCCTCGGCCATCGCGCCGATCTGCTTGGCGAGGGGGGGCGCCGGCGGCGCCGTCTCGGCGCTGCCGCCGGAGGTGACCGCTTCGGGCAGCGTGTCCAGCAAGGGATGCGGGACCTCGTGGTCGCGGCGAACGTCCGCTGCCGAAGAGGTGCCGCTGCCGGCCTCGTCGCGCCCGCAGGCGAGCAGCGTCGTGGCGATGATGATGAGGGCGGCGGCCGCGAGCAGGAGCTGGAAGGGTCTGAGCATGGGGGGATTCTCGTCCAAGCGGTCTAGTGAGGGGCTTCCCGGTAGGGGCGTTGCTCGCGGTAGAGCTGGATCCGTTGCCGGATCAGCGCTGCGAGGCGGGGGTCGGCCTTCTCGGCCGCCTTCTCGGCCGCCCGGACAGCGTCGTCGTAGCGGCCGGCCGCCGCGTACGCCACGCCGAGGGCATCCAACGCGGGAGGAGAGGCGTGCTTGGTCAGCCGGCCGGCCTCCTCGGCCAGCCGCACCGCGGCCTCGATGTCTGCTGGGGTCGGATCCTGGGAGGTGGCGAGCAGCCACGCGAGGCCTACGCGCGCGCGGGCGTCCTGGGGCGACGCCGCGACGAGCGCCTCGAGGTGCCCACGTACGCCGTCGAGGCGCCGTTGCGAGGCGAGCAACTCCAAAGCGCGACTCCTCAACCAGGGGTCGGTCGGATCCAGTGCGATGGCCGCTTCCACGTGACGAAGCGCGTCGGGCCCGCGTCCCTCGTCCATCGCAATCACGGCGAGGTTCTTGTGGGCCATGAGGCAGTCCGGGTCGGCTTCGAGCGCTTGGTCGAAGTGGCGCATGGCTTCCGCGTAGCGCCTTGCTCGGGCGTGCACGAGCCCGATGTTCGTGTGGGTCGCCGGGTCCATGGGGTTTACGGCGAGGGCCCGCCGCCAATACTCCATGGCGGCGGCTGTCTCGCCCGACTGGTAGAGCACCAGTCCCAGGTTGTTCAGGACCCTGACGTTGCGCGCGTCCACCCCGAGCGCTGCTTCGTAGTGCCGGCGGGCATCCGGGAGCCGCCCCAGGCCCTCGTAGGCCGAGGCGAGCGCCGCATGGGCTTGACTGAACTCCGGATCCTCGCTCAGCGCGAGGTCGAAGTGGGCAACCGCTCCCTCCAGTTTCCCCGCTTCCAGGTCCTTGCGGCCGCGCTGGTAGTGCACGTGGTGGTTGGCCGCAGGCACCTCGATCTCCTGGAGGTCGTCGTAGGCGATGTTGACGAACTCGGGCAGATTGGCGGCTCGGTTGGCCGCGGTCGAGTTGGGGATCAGGATGGCCGGGCTGTCATGCCCGTCCTCGTCGATGTGGGTGAGGAAGAGCTGGGTGTAGGGCGTGTTGGCCTTGCTGGAAAACACCATCCACCGGCTGTCGGGGGAGAAGCTGTGCCAGGAGTTCATCAACGGGGTGTTGCAGTGCATCTCGCGCGCCTTGCCACCCTCGAACGGCACGATCCAGAGCCGGCCGTCCGGTCGCATGAGTTGGCCGTTCTTGCACTTGACGAAGACGATCCACTTCCCGTCGGGCGAGATCTTCGGGAAGGTGTTGCTCATGCCGTTGCTCGAGGCGCCGGCGATGGGCTCGGGGCGCCCGCCGCGCCCCCCGTTGAACGGCATGCGGTAGAGGTCGTAGCGGATCTGGGGCTCGTTGGGGTCGTTGGGGTGCGTGGCGAGCGGTCGGCCCTCCACGTAGGGGTCCTGCGCTCCGGCCCGTGCGAAGACGACCGTCTGCCCGTCCGGCGACCACACCGGGTCGCAGTGCACGTAATCCGGATCATCGGCGCCCGGGAGCGCCTGGATGCGCCCGGTGCTCCGCGACCACCAGGCCAGGATCCCCCGGGTGGGGAAGAACACCTGGAGGAAGCGATAGTCCTTGAAGTTCGCCACGTAGAGGCTCTCGTTCACCGTCGAGAGGACCGTCTCGCCGTTCGGAGAGACACGCGACAGGAAACCGATCGTGCGGTGGCCCTCCGGCTTGTCCGCAAACGAGTTCCACGTGAGGACGTCGTCTTTCGTGATCGTGAGGTGCTTCTGGACCGAGGCCACCGCGTAGGCGCCCTTGTCGCCCTGCGGGCCGTCGACGTCCATTCCCATCGTCTTGCCGTCTTGCGAGAAGGAGTGACAGTTCGCACACGACGACATGCCCGTCAGGAGCAGGCGACTGTCCGGGCGAGCCACGTCGCGGAGGCGCCAGCCGATCACGGGCAAGGCGTTCGTCGCGAGCGGTTGGATGCGACCGGTGTCCCCGGCCGACGGCATGAGCGGTACGTCCCGGTAGAAGATCGGGGCCGTCAGCTCGTCGCGCGTCGTGCGGATCGTGACCCGGCCGTGGGAGAGCGCCCGCGAAGGTGCATCGGACGCGAACCCCGTGAACGCCAGGGCGGCCCGGCCTTCCCGGCTCCGGCGCTGGATCAAGCCCCAGACCGCCGGCGACGGGGTCCATGAGCGCGCCGAGCTCTGGTACGGCGTCGGCACGTAAGGCTCGTTGTTCTCACCCACCGCTTCGGGGTCAATCGTTCCCGCCGCCGGCGGAGATCCGGGCAGGAGTGCCCTCAGGGCCGGTGCCGCCGGATCGAAGGTGATCTCCAGCAGCCACGTATCGGCATCCGAGTCGTCGTCGTGCCAGAGCAAGGTGGGCGGGGCGAAAGCGGCCGGGAACACCGAACCGTCAAGGGGAGCGTCCACCGTGAGGAGCGTCGTCGGCGCCGGGGCGGCATGCAGGGCGAAGGACTCGACGGTGGTGCGCGCTGCATCCGTCGTAGCCAACTCGCCCCCCTCGTCCACCACGAGCGCGGCCTCGCGCCCGGTCACCGGGTGCGCGTGGAAGACGCGCTCGACGGAGGGATGCGACGTCGGTTCGTCCTTGCCGCCGCACGCCGCGAGTACGAGGAGGGCTAGGCCCAGGAGTCCCAGGGAGGCCGGCTGCGGGGAACGGGGGTGAAACGGGCGCATGGACGCCCCAGTGTACCCACGGGGAGGTGGGGCCGCGGCCCCGGGGCCGCGGCGATCAGGCCCAACGCACCATGCGGCGAAGCGTCAGATCCCAGCTGGCCACGTCCCGCGGTCTGACGCGCAGCCCGTACTCGAAACGCCCGGATTCTTCGATCGTCAAGCGCCCTTCCATGCGCTGGATACCGTCGACGCGTTTCTCCCCTCGCGGCTCGAGCTCGACGACGCGCAAGGGTCCGTCCGCCGCGTCCTCCGTGACGCGGCCGACGAGCAACTCCGCGACCACGTCCCCCGCGTCGAGCGGACCCAGGTCCACGTCCAGGGAGGCCTCGATGGCGTCACCGACCCGGAGGTCGCTCGTGTCCCCGACGTGGGTCGCCACGATGCGCACGTCCTCCATGCCACTCTTGAGGCGCAGGCGATGATGCACGGCGCGCCGAGCCGCCTCGAACCCGCCGGAGCGCAGGCGCGCGAAGTTCGCGGCGAGCGGCCCGTAGGCGCCCGCCATGTACTCCTGCACCATGCGGTCCGTGTTGAACACGGGGGGGATCGTCGCCATCGCGTGGGCCGCGCGGTCGAGCCACTTCTGCGGGACACCATCCGCGTTCCGCTCGAAGTAGAGAGGGATGACCTCGTCTTCCAGCAGCGTGAAGATCTCCGAGGCGTCCCGGCTGTCGCGCTGCTTGCCTGCATACCCTTCGTCGCGCGCCCGGATGCCCCATCCGTTGAGACCATCGCACGCCTCGATCCACCAGCCGTCCATGATCGACAGGTTGAGACCGCCGTTGGCAGCCGACTTCATCCCGCTCGTCCCACTGGCCTCTTGGGGCGGGATCGGGTTGTTGAGCCAGACGTCGACGCCCTGCACCAAGAGCCGCCCGAGGGTCATGTCGTAGTTCTCGAGGAAGTACACGTTGCCGGCGAACTCCTCCGAGCGGGAGATCTCGACGAGCGCTTCCATGATCTCGCGTCCGCGGCCGTCGTCCGGATGCGACTTGCCTGCGAACAGGATCCGGACCGGGCGATCCGTGCTGCTCAGGAGCTTCAGCAGCCGCTCGGGCTTGCCGAGCAGCAGGTCGGCGCGCTTGTACGGGGCCAGACGCCGGGCGAAGCCGATCACGAGCGCGTTCTCGTCCAAGCCGCTGCGCATGCGCTCCAAGATGCTCGACCGCATCTCGTGGTCTCGCGCCGCCCGATCGATGCGGCGGTCGATGGCCTCGAACAAGCGCCGCTTGGCGGCGCGGCGGACCGTCCACAGCGCGGCCCGATCGACGTCGGCGCCATGGAGGGCGAAGTCTTCGCCTCGTACGGGGCCGTCGTTCCGACCGAGGAGCGGTCCGACCGCCGGATCGGTCCACGTGGCGAGGTGGATCCCGTTCGTGATCGCGTCGACGGGCACTTCCTCGCCCAGGAGCCCGGGCCAGTAACGCTGGAGGAGTCCCCGGGACACCTCGCCGTGCTTCTCGCTGACCCCGTTGATCCGCGACGAGAAGCTCATCGAGAAGTACGTCATGTTGAAGCGACCGCCCTCGTCGGGCGCGCGGCCCAGGGAGAGGAACCGCTCCCAGGTGAACCCCGCGCCCGCCGCCGTGCGGCCGAAGTAGCGCCGGATCAGATCCTCTTCGAAGGTGTCGTGCCCCGCCGGGATCGGCGTGTGGGTGGTGAAGGCGGTCGTCGCGCGGACGACCGCCCGCGCCTCGTTCGGCGACAGCCCTTCGCGCTGGACCAACTGGGTCGTGCGCTCCAGCGGCGCGAACCCCGCGTGGCCCTCGTTCAGGTGCAGCGCCGCGGGACGGAGGCCCAGCGCGGCCAGCATGCGCATGCCACCCTTGCCGAGCAGGATCTCCTGCTGCAGTCGCCCTTCCGGCGCTCCCGGGTAGAGCCGATGCGTGAGGGTGCGGTCTTCCGGCCGGTTCGACTCGACATCCGCGTCGAGAAGGTAGAGCGGCACGCGTCCCACGCCGAGACGCCACGCCTGGAGGGTGACCGGACGGTCGGGGAACTGGACCGTGACCTGGACCGGCGCCCCGTGCTCGTCGGTGACGAGCGTCAAGGGTAGCTCACTCGGATCGTTGTGGCCGGGGACCAGCAGCGGCTCCCCGCCCGAGTCGAGCACCTGTTCCACGTACCCCTGCCGGAACAGGATGCCGACGGCGACGAACGGGAGGTTCAGGTCGCTGGCGGACTTCAAATGGTCGCCGGCGAGTACCCCGAGGCCGCCCGCGTACATGTGAAACGACTCGTGCAATGCGTACTCGAAGCAGAAGTACGCTACGGGTTCCTCACGCGTCAGCCGGCCTTCGTCCTCGTAGGTCCACGTCTCGGCCCGATCCTCGATGTAGGCATCGAAGCGCGCGAGTACCCGGCCGAGTCGCTCGCGGAAGTCGGCATCGCCGGCACACGCGGCCAGCCGAGCCGAGCGGGCGTTGCGCAGGAGGCGCACGGGGTTGTGCTCGACCACCTCCCACAAGTCGGGGTCGACCGTCTGGAAGAGCGAAGGGCCGTCCGGATCCCAACTCCACCAGAGATTGCGTGAGAGGCGCTCGAGGCCGGCGAGCTCCGCCGGGAGTGCGGCCGTCACCTGGAACGGCACGAGCCGGGGGTTCTTGGCGATCTCCGGGGCCTGCGGCGTGATGGGGATGCGGTGCTGCTGGGGCTCGAGCGGCTCGCGCGCCTTGCGCGTGCGGGCCTCGGCGAGCGCTGCTGCGAACGCCGTGTCGTAGTTGGCGATGAGATCGCTCCACGCGAGTTGGGTGGCCGTGCTCCGGCAAGCCTCGGCTACGTGGTCGGCTTGCGGGAGGTGCTCCAGCGCCGTCTCGATCTGCGCGACGAGATCGTCGAGCGCGACGTCGTCCGGGTGTCTCGTAGCGCTCCAGGACGCGCACGCCCTCGTCCCAGCCCAGCTCGTGTTCCCGGGCCCAGCGTCCGAATCCCGCGCAGTCCGTCGTGATCGTCGGAACGCCGACGGCCACGCTCTCGGCGGGCGTGTAGCCCCACGGCTCGTAGAACGAGGCGTAGCAGGAGAGGTCCATCGCGTGGAGGACGGACTCGTAGGAGGCATCCAGGAGCCCGTCTTCGCCGTCGAGGTAGGCCGGCACATGCACGATCTTGACGCGTGAGCCCGGCGCGTTCGTCAGGCCCAGGTCGGCGCAGAGGTGCTGGAAGGCATCGCCCTGGTTGTCGATGAGATCGTGGGTGCAGATGCCCAGCGGCTCTCCCCCGGCATCGTCCTTGATCCGCTCCTTCACGTCGCGTCGGATGCCCGCCGTGCCCGCCGGGACGAGAAGGAACGCGACCACACGACGGCCCGGCCGCTTGTTCAACTCGCTCAAGGCGCGCAGGAACAGGTCGTAGCCTTTGTTGTAGACCTCGTAGCGACCGGACGTGACGGTGAAGAACGCATCTTCGACTTCTTCTCCCGTCAGGGCCTTCGCGATGCGAGCCAGCCGGGCGCGGACCTCGTCGTGGGCCACGTCACCGGCCAAGTCGTCGATCCATCCGAGGTCCAGGCCGTTGGGCAGCAGCGGGTCGGCCTTGCGACCGTGGAACAGCGCGGCCTCCTCCGCGGTGATGCGGCTGACCGTCGTGAAGACATCCGCCTTGCGCGCCGTGACGCCCTCGAGCGAGTGCTTGCTGCGGACCCCCTGATCGGCCGCCGCCTCTTCCGGCGTGCGCTCCCCGAGCGCCACGGCCGGCTGCTGTCCGGTCGACGCCAGCGAACGCCCCAGCATCGTGGCGTGGGTCGTGAACACGGTTCCGATCGCCGGCGCGTGCTGCTCGAGGTAGAGGAGGCCCGCGGCCGTCAGCCACTCGTGGAACTGTGCGATTGCCGGCTTTCGCTGAGGGGCGATGACCTCGCGCCACCACTGGTGGATGGCGATGCCGGCCGCGTGCGAGAAGAGCACCGGCTCGATGTATTCCCACCCGCCCATGAGGGAGTCCACCCCATGGTGTTCCCACAGGTCAGCGAGGATCGTGTCCTTCTGCTCGAACAGGCCGGAGAATCCGACGAGTAGTGTGCGAGGCCGGTCCGGTAGGCGCCACCGGCCCACCCGCACCTCGACGCCCAGGGCGCGGCAGGCCGCCTTGAACGCCTCGTGGCCCTCCTCCTCGTCGAAGGGTACCCGGTCGGGCTCGTCCGTTCCGAGCAGCGGCCCCACGAGGACGTAGTCGTCTCCCAACCGGTCCACCAGCGTGGGCACCTTCGAGCTGACGACCGTGTAGATGCCGCCGACCTTGTTGCAGACCTCCCAGCTGACTTCGAAGAGGGCGTGGGACATAGGGGCTCCGGGGAGGGGGGGCAACCCGGCGACGGGGCCGGGGAACGCGGGAGACTACCGGGGGGCCGGGGCGACGCCCTTTCCGGGAGCAGCGGCCTCGGACGGCAGGGGGGGCAGCTGCCGGGCGATGTCGTCGATCACGTTCATGAAGGAGACGTAGGCGTCGTGGGGGGAGTCGTACGGGCTGAAGTACTTGTGCACGTCCCCATCCGCGAAGTACTTGACGCACTGGTAGTAGACGTGGTCCGAGGTCGTGAGCCGCCGCCAGGGCTCCACCAGGTCCAGTCGTCCCACCCGCTCGGCGTGGTGGGCCCGATCGGCCAACTCGTACAGGGCCTGGTGGGCGGCCTGCTGCATGGGGTTGCCCAGCCATGCCGTCAGATCCCGCTCCTGATCCGCCCAGGAAACCGGGTACGGGATGTCGAGCCGAGCCTCCGCGTCGTGGGCATCGAAGATCTCTGACGGCGTTCGGAAGTCGAAGCGGGGGTCGGCCAGGATCGCCCCGGGCAGGTGCTCCATGAAATCGAAGATGCCGGTTTCGGCCCACTGGTGCTCACCGAAGGTCTCATAGTCGCAGAACAGACCCACGTACGTGTCCCTCGCCTCCAAGCCGTGGATCCAGGAAGCGAAGGTCTCCGCCTTGAGAGGCCACTCCGACCAGGCCTGATTGGAGAAGCGGAAGGCGATGTCGTCCGAGAGGCTGTACGCGCGCGTCAAGGCCTTGAGTCGCTCGCAATTCTCCGGGCGGTAGACGCGGTGCGGGCTGCGCCACCCCAGAAGATGGTCCGCCCCCTCGAGCAGGATCCCCTGGAATCCGAGTCGTTCGACCGCGCGAGCGATCTCGTTGCTGCAGACGAGCTCGGTGTTGCGGAACGTCGTCGGTCGGCGCCCGAACAGCCGCTCCACGCGGTCCGCTTGGTGCCCGACCTGCTTCAGGAACTCCGGACGATTGGCGAGAGACGCGAGCGAGTGGTGGGAGGTCTCTGCGAGGAACTCGACGCAGCCCGTACGGGCCAGCGCCTGGAAGCTCTCCAGCGTCTCCGGCGACCACAGCTCCATCTGGTCGAGCGCGGTGCCGCTGACCGAGAACGCGCAGCGGAAGCGTCCCTCGAACTGCTCCACCAGCCGGAGCAGGAGGGCGTTCATCGGCAGATAGCACTTCTCCGCCACGCGAAGGAGGATGCGCCGATTCTCGCCGTCGTCGAAGTAGTCGTGGTGACGGCCGATGTCGAAGAAGGTGTAGCGGCGCAGGCGGAACGGCTGGTGGACCTGGAAGTAGAAGACGACGGACGTCATGCCAGGACCTCCTCGTACACCTGCCGCAGGCGGGCCGCGCTGTGTTCCCACCTTAGCCCGCGAACCTCGTCCAAGCCCTCCCGACGTAGTTCTTGCCGGAGCGCGGGTCGGACGAGCACGGCCAGGATCTTGTTGGCCAGGTCTTCGATGTCCCAGAAGTCCACCTTGAGAACGTTCTGGAGGACCTCGGAGACGCCGCTCTGCCGCGACACGATGACGGGCGTGTCGAGGCGCATCGCTTCGAGCGGGGTGATGCCGAATGGCTCGGACACCGACGGCATGACATAGAGGTCCGCCATCTCGTACATGCGCTCCACGTCCTCCCCCTGCAGGAAGCCCGTGAAGTGCACATTGCGGCCGATCCCGATGCGAGCCGCATGCTCGATCATGCCCGGGAGCATGTCCCCGCTCCCACTCATCACGAAGCGGACGTCCGGACGGACCTCCAGTACCCGCTTCGCCGCTTCGAGGAAGTACTCCGGTCCCTTCTGGAGGGTCACTCGACCCAGGAAGAGCACCAGGGGATCCGTGATGGCCTTGGTCTCGGCCGGGCGGTCCGCGTGGCCGTTCTGTACGACCGCGTTGTGGACCACGCGGATCCGGTCGCCGTCCGCGCCATACCGCTCCCGGAGGACGCGCGCGGTGAGATGGCTGACGGCGACGATCCGCTGCGCGGCGATCAGGCCGAGCCTCTCCAATTCGAGGACTTCCGGATTCGGATGCTCTCCACTGCGGTCGTACTCGGATGCGTGGACGTGCACGACGAGCGGCTTGCCCGAGATGCGCGACGCCGCCACCGCGGCGGGAAACGTCATCCAATCGTGCGCGTGGATCAGGTCGAAGGACGTCTCGCGCGCGATTTGGGCCACCGCTTCCGCGTACCGCCCGACTTCGTCCATGAGGCTCGCGCCGTAGCCTCCTTCGAACGGGGGCGGGGCCTCGTCCTCTCCCGCCCGCTCGACCTCCGCGAACGCCTCCGCCTCCGCCGCCCCGGCGGCGTCCGGGCGCGCGGGCGCCTCCGTTTCGGGCGTCGCGTTCGCGTTTGCGTGTTCCTGCGCGATGGGGGGGCGAGCGACGTGCTCCACGAAGGCTCCCCACGAGGCGAGATCGCGTCCCGGGGGCCGCGTCCCCGCCGCGGCCGGGGCCGGGGCTTCACGGGCTGCGAGCAGGGCCCGGTAGCTGGACTCGTCCAGGTAGGGCCGGAGCATGGAGTCCACCTCGACGACCCGCATCGGAGGCGCAGGCTCACCCGCCGGTGCCTCCGGCGCGACGGGCACGACGGGCACGGCAGGCACGACGGGCAGGGCGGGCGCGTCCTGGGGCCTGGCCGCTGCGGTCGCCGGACCTTCGGGGCCCGCCGGGGTGGGCGGAACCGGCGCGCCGTTCCCGGCTGGCCGAGGGTCCGAGACCGTGGGCGAAGGCTCATCGTCCACGCGGTCCGGCGCAGTCAGTCCGATCAGGTCCAGGTGGTGGGTGTCCTCGTCCCCGAACGCACGGGGCACCACGAACACCACGTCGACCCCCTTGGCCGCCAGGCCGCGGGTCAGGCCGTAGCACGCGGTGCCGAGGCCACCCGAGATGTGGGGCGGAAACTCCCAGCCGAGCATCAGGACCTTCACGCCCGCCCCTCCTCGACGAGGTGCCAGGCCCTGAGGAGCTCGGCCACGCTCCAGGCCTGGGCGATGGCGCCGCCCGGGCGGTGGGGCGGGTCGCCGTCGAACACCTCCGACACTTGATTCAGGCCGGCTTGGTCCAGGTGCTCTCGGAATCCCAGGAGCAGTTCCCTCAACTGCGTTACGCGCTTGCGACCATGCGCGCGTACGTGCGCTTCGCAGTAGAAGCCGAGTAGCCACGGCCAGACCGTGCCTTGGTGGTACGCGCGATCGCGAGACTCGACGTCGCCCTCGTAGCGGGGGACGTAGCGCGGGTCCTTCGGGGAGAGGGTCCGGAGTCCGAAGGGCGTGAGCAACTCGGCGCGAGCGACCCGGACCACTTCGGCACGCTGGGATCTCGAGAGCGGGCTGAACTCGAGCGCGGCCGCAATCACCATGTTGGGGCGCACGCTCGGATCGGGCACGCCCTCTCTCCAGCGGTCGGCCAGATAGGCGTCGTCCTCGAGCCAGAAGCGGGCGAGGAAGGAGCGCTTTGCCCGGCGGCGAAGGTCGCGCCAGCGGGCCGCGCCCTTCCGATCGTTGGCGGCATCGGCCAGGCGCTCGACATGCGTCAGGAGGGAGTACCAGAGCGCGTTGATCTCGACGGCGCACCCGTCACGAGGCGTCACCGGCCCGCCTGCACCACGGGCATCCATCCACGTGGCGTTGGTGGACGAGTCGCCCGACGCAATCAGGCCGCCCTCGTCCATGTGCGTGCCGAGTCCGGTGCCGTCCCGGTATCGTCGGGCAATCTCTTCGAGGCCGCTTCGGAAGACCCGTGCGACCTGTTCTTCGCCGCCGCCGGCGACCTCGTACAGACGCACGGCCCGTGCGAACCAGAGCGCCGCGTCGACGGACCCGTAGTGGGAGGTCGCCGGCGACGTCCCGAAGATGTTCGGCAGGAGGCCGTCGCGGAGATGGGGGAGGAGGTCCTCGAGCGCCTCCCCGCACGCCTCCAGGTGGCCGCGGGCCAGGAGGAGCCCCGGAAGGCTGATGCACGTGTCCCGCCCCCACTCGAGGAACCACGGGTAACCGGCCACGACCCCGGTGCGCCCGCCCGGCGTCGTGGCGAGGTAGGCATCCGCCGCGACGTCGAGCCGCTCGCGCACGCTGGCCCCGCGCATGGCGCCACGGCTTCGCTTGCGGCGCTCCGCCGAAGCCTTCGCCCACGCCTCGGCCGGGTCGTAGGCGTCGTGCCCGATGTCCACGCCGATCACGATCTCGCCGCCCGGCGGGAACCGCAGGGTGAACCAGCCCGGGGTGAAGAGATCTTCGCGGCCGTCGTACCCCCGCGCCAGTTCCTCCTGGTACTCCGTCCCTCGGTACCACAGCGGATCGGCGTCGAAGGTGGGCGCGGTCCCGGCGACCCTGAAGCGCAGGGCCGGGAGCTCCGCATAGGGGCGGCAGACGATGCCGTCGACCTTCCGCTCGACGCGGGGGTCGAGGTCCAGGTTCTCGAAGGTGAGGCTGTCGGCCTCGCGGCAGGCGAGAAGCGGCCTGAGGCGCAGCGAAACGTCCTCCCGTGGGCTCTCGATCCGGTAGCGGCAAAGCACGCGGGTCGTGCCCTCGACCATGAGGATGTCGCGGCTCACGTCCGTGCGACCCAGCCGATAGTGGAACGAGGGGAAAGGGACGAGCGAGAAGCTGCGCAGCGCGCCGAAGCCGGGGGCCTCCCAGCGGCCGTCGTACCGCGCCGCGTCGAGCGAGAACGACCTCTTCGGTCGATGGAGGGTCTCCTCGTACCGGGCGAGGAAGACATGGCGCTTCTCGAATCCCGGCGGCGTGGCCACCAGGAGGCCGTGGTAGCGCCGGGTGGCTCCGAGGAACACGGTGGAGGACGCGAAGTCTCCCCGGCCGTTGGTCTCCAGCCACTCGTAGGCGCTGGCCTGGCCGATGGTCGGGCGGGTGTCGCCCACGAGGTCCATCTCCAGCAGCGCGGGATGGGCGCGCCCGGCCGGAGGCTCTCGCCGCGTCGTCATCTCCGTGCCCTCCCCCCCGGTGTGACCGGCGGGCTCCAGGCCGGCCGGGTCGGGGCCGAAAGGTACCACCGCTCGCCTCGCCGCGGCCATCCTCGGGCCTCGTTGCGACTCACCCCCGCGGAGGACGGCCGTAGCCGTCAGCGCCGGCTGGCCGCCCGCAGGCCCGCCAGGCTCTCCGCGTCGTTGGGGATCCGTTTGAGGACCCGCTTGAAGGCCGCCGCCGCCTCGGCCCGCTTTCCGAGCGCAAGAAACGCGTGGCCCTGGTTGCGACGGGCGCGCCAGTAGTTCGGGACCACGGCGAGCGCCCCCTCGAACTCGGCGAGCGCTTCCCGAGCGCGGCCCAGACGGAGCAGGGCCTGCCCGATGTTGTTCATCGCTGCGGCGGATTCCGGGTCCAAGGCGAGCGCGCGTCGCCCGATCTCGATGGCCTCCTCGTACTGGCCGAGGAGGATGTGCACGGCCGCCATGTTGGCGAGCACGGTTACGTCCCGGGGCGAGAGGTCCATGGCCCGCTCGAAGTGCTCGATCGCCTCGTTGCGCTTCCCGCGGTTGAGCAGCGCATACCCGAGGTTGACGTGCACCCGCGTCGAGTCGGGGTCCGCTTCGACGGCCTTGCGCAACCAGGCTTCCGCCTCTTCGAACTCCTGGCGCTCGAGGTGGGCCGTGCCTTGGATGAAGAAGCGCCGGTGCCGCACGGCCGGGACCTCGATCTTCTCCATGGCGTCGAAGTCGGCGTTCATGAACTCGGGGATGTTCGCCGCACGGTTGCTGGCCGTGGTCTCCGGAACCAGGATCGCCGGACTGGCTTTGCCTTCGTCGTCCACGTGCGTGAGGAAGAGCTGGGTGTAGGGCGTGAACGCCTTGGACGACCACACCATCCATCGACCATTCGGAGAGAACGAGTGCCACGAGTTCATCCGACTCAGGTTGCACTCCATCTCGCGCGCGGCGCCCCCCTCGGCCGGGACGATCCAGAGCTTGCCGTCCGGCCGCATGAGCAGCCCGTTTCGGCACTTCGTGAATACGAGCCACCGTCCGTCCGGCGAGATCTTCGGGAACGTGTTGCTCATCCCATTGTCGGACGCGCCGAGGATGGGCTCCGCAAGGCCGCCCTCTCCGTCGTTGAACGGAATGCGACACAGGTCGTACTGCACGCGCCGCTCGTTCGGGTCGTTGGCGTACGTGGCCCGCGGTACGCCAACGACGTACGGGTCCTTGGCTTCGGCCCGTGCGAAGACGATGGACGCGCCGTCGGGCGACCAGGTCGGCGAGCAGTGCACGTACTCGGGGTCGTCCGCTCCGGGGAGGGGACGGATCTCACGCGTCTGCGTGTCGTACACGGCGAGGATGCCGCGCGTGGGATAGAAGACCTGCAGGAGCTCGTGATTCGAGAAATTCGCGACGTACAGCGCCTCGTTCAGCGTGGTGATCGCATAGCGCCCGTCGGGAGAGAGGCTCGAGAGGAACCCCAGCGTCCTGTGGCCCTCGGGCTTCTCCGGAAACGAGTTCCAGGTCATCACCTGGTCGTAGTCGATGACCGTGTTCTTCTCGATGGGCGCGATCGCATAGGTGCCCTTGTCCCCGTCCGGGCCGTCCACGTCCATGCCGAGGCTGCTTCCGTCCTGCGAGAAGGAGTGGCAGTTGGCGCACGTCGTCATGCCCGTGAGCACGACGCGGCTGCCGGGGCGCGTCACGTCTTTCGTTCGCCACTCGATCAATGGCGTGAACTCACGCCCCAGGGGCTGGATCTTGCCCTTCTCGCCGATGGCGGGCATCAGCGGTACGTCGCGATAGAAGAGCGTGCCGTCGACCGGGTCCGTGGACGTGCGGATGGTGACGCCGCCTTCGGACGAGGCCCGCGCCGGCTCATCGTGGCCAAACCCGACGAAGACTACCTGGACGGGGGCGTCGCGCGCGATCTGCTGGAGCGCGTCCCAGGTGGCGCGGGTGGGGGTCCAGGACCGGGCGGACGCCTGGTAGGGCGTCGGTTGGTAGAGTCGATTCGTGGGACCGATGGCGCGCGGATCGACCTCGCCCCTCGGGGGGGCGGTCCCGGTACGAGGCGCGCCTCGTCGAGAACGGACGCGCCGTCTCGCTCGAAGCGGACGAACCACGTGTCTGCGTTGCTGTCGTCGTGCCAGAGGAACGTCGGCGGCACGAATCCCGGAGGGAAGATGGACCCCTCGAACGGGTAGTCGACGACGAGGGACGCCGGCGCGCCGGTCGACTGCGGCACCCCATCGGGATCCACCGCGCGCTCGGTCTCGCGCCCGAGCAAGGGGTGTGGCGGGAGCGGGGACGCGGGGAGCTCCGTCGTTGTCGTGGCGGGCGTTGACGGCGATACGGTGCCAGGCACCGTATCGCCAGCAGGCACCGTACCGCCAGGTGCCGTTGCGTCGGGGGGGGCCGGCGAAGACGACGGAGCGTCTTCCCCGCCGCACGCGACGAGCGCGAGCAGGAGAACGAGAGCGGCAGCCACCCGTCGGCAAGGCAAGAGCATGCGCCCGTGATACGCCACGCAGGGGGGGCAGGCCACGCGGGACCGTGGCCTCGAACGTGCACCACCCCCTCAGTCGCTTGCTGGCGCAGGCGACCGGCCTTGTCAGACGCGCACGGTCGTCCCGTCGAACACGTGGCGGGCCAGCTCCTCGATCCGCGCCGTGTCCACGCCGTGGTGCCGCGCGAGGAAGGCGACCGCCTCCCCCTCGACGTCCTCCTGCGTCCGACGTGGTTGGCGGATCTCGAGCACCCGGTCGAGGCTCTTGCCGGGGTCGAGGCGGCACACGTGTCCGACGTACTCGACCTGCGGCGTGACCTCCTCGCCTGGGCGGGCCCCGTGGTACCAACTGCGGAGGTAGAATGCTTCGTAGAAGGTGGGACCGTCGTCGTCCGTCACGCGATAGAGCGCAAGGATCGTGCGCGGGGTCAGTTCGGAGTCGCGCATCGACGAGACCTCCGTTCACTATGGCTACCCCCAGCATAGATCCGTGGGGGCCGGACGGGAAGGGCCGCGGAATTCCGCGGGACGACCGAGAGGCGAGGTCCGTCCTTGCGCCCAAAGGTAGGCTTTGGGGCATGCGTGAGGGCCAGGAATCAATGCTTCGGGGGGCCGGTGTGTCGGCGGACGCCGCCGCGGTCCTCGCCGCACGCCTCGATGCCGAGGCCTCGGCGCTCCCGCTCGACGCCGATGCCCCCGACGCCGACAGCAGGCTCCTCCTCGGCGCGGCGATCGTTGCGGCGCAGGATGCGAGGCTCCTCGCGGATGCCCTGGAGCCCCTGCTCGACGCGTTGGATGCTCGGGATCTTCCCCGTGCCGTACGAGGGATCCTTGAACATCTCACGGGCGTGCTTCGCTGGCGACGCGATGCGGACGTCGGTGGGGCGCTGAAGGCGCTCAATCACAGTGCCGTGTTGCTGGATGGCGAGGCCCCCTATCGCGCCTACGCGGGTCGTGTGCACGACACCCTCGGCCAGCTCCTGCACCATCGAGGACAGCCCGTCGACGCGCGGGAAGCGTACGAACGCGCCCTCCGGCTCAAGCGTGAAGGGGGGGACACGGCCGGGGCCGCCCTCACCCTGGGGAACCTCGGGCGCCTGTGTCTCGAAGGGGGCGACTTCGCCGCAGCCGTCGGGCATCTGAGCGAGGACCTGGCCTTCATCGAGAAGGAGGCGCCCGATCACACGCGGGTCCGGGGCCAGCTGGAGACCCAGCTGGCCATCTGCCACGCCGAGTTGGGAGACCTGTCGAAGGCACGTACGCACATCGCGCGCGCGCACGAGCTGGCGGACAGCGGCGACGATGACGTGGGGCGTGCCTTCGCGGCCGTGTATGCGGGGCGCTTCGAACTCCAGCCGGGGCCCGGGCGTGAAGCGTCTACGCAGGTGGCGCGCGCCCGCGAGGCCCTCGCCCAGCTTCCGCCGGACGGCATGCCCGAGCTCCGCGGACTCGTCGACGAGCTCGAGGCCGAGATTGCGCTCCAGGATGGGCGTGCGCTCGATGCCCTGCCCGTCTTCGAGCGCGCGAGCGCGCACTTCGAACACGCCGGGCATCTCTCACCCATCGAGCGGGCGCGGTTTCTCGCGGGGTGGGCTCGCGCGCTCGGCGCCGCCGGCGACCGGACGGAAGCCGTGGCTCGGCTACGCGCCGCCCTGCGCGCCTTGGACGCGGCCTCCGCGAGCGAGCGTCGGCAGGCGCTGGAGCAAGAGCTTCGGGCGCTCGATGCGAACGCCTGGCTCCTCCACGGCGCCGGGCGTTTCGTCGGGCACGACCTGATCGAGCGACTGCTGCACGAGGGCGGGCTGGAGGGGTTCCGGGGGCAAGAGCGGGACCTGACCGTGTTGTTTTCCGACCTCCGGGGCTTCACGAGGGTCTCCGAGGTGCTGGCGCCCGATGCCCTCATCGACTTGCTCAACCGCTATCTCGAAGCGATGACGCGGTGCGTGGAGCACCACGGCGGGCAGGTCGACAAGTTCATCGGTGACGCGGTCATGGCGCTCTACGCCCCTTCCGCGCATGACCCGGATGAAGCCGACCGCGCCGTGGCGTCCGCCCGCTATATGCAGGCCGAGCTGGACCGCTTCAACCGGACGCTGCCGCCGGGCGTGAAACCCCTTCGCGCCGGGATCGGGCTCCATGCCGGGCCGGTCGTCGCCGGCATCATCGGTTCGCCGCAGAAGCGCTCCTTCACGGTCATCGGCGACGCGGTGAACACCGCGTCGCGCCTCGAAGGCATGACCAAGGCGCTGGACGCTTCCATCCTCGTCAGCGAAGCGGTGCGCGAGCGGCTGCGCGATCCCGAGCGCTGGCTTCTCGTGCCGCTCGGCGCGTGGAGGCCCAAGGGCCGGAGGCGCGCGGTCGAGGTCTACTCGCTCGCCGGCGCGCGCAACGACGCGGCCGCGGCGCGCACCGCGGCCGCGCGGGTGCGAGACGCCGCCACGGGTCACGAGCTGTTTCGCGCGCGGAGCTTCGACCGGGCCGCCTCCCAGTTCCGTGCCCTGGCGGACGCGAGCCGTCCCGGCGAAGGCGGTGCCGCCTTCCGCCGGCTGGCGGAGGCCTCCCTCACCTATCAGCGCGACCCACCCGACACGGACTGGGACGCGGCGATCGAACTGCTGGAGAAGTGAACATGGTGAACCTGGATATCCTCACGCCCCTGCTCACGCAGGCCTTCGGCCGCGTCCTCGCCGTCCTCGGCGCCGACGCGGCCGAGGGGGCGGATCTCGTCGAGCAGGGGCGCGCCTACGCCCGGCGCAAGTCGGAGATCGGCCGCGCGGGCATCGCGTCGGCCTTGGGACTGACCGAGGGGGAGGTCCCGGCCTTCGATGCCGCCGTGCGCGACGTGGAGCGCACCGCCCCCTCCGCGGAGGCGGATGAGGTCGCCCGTCGGAACGCGCTGATCGCTCGCGTCCGTCTGCTCTCCTGGTTGGAATCGGTGGGGCAGCGCCGGCCGGAGCTCGTCCTGGATGCCGAGGTCGAGGCCGCCGTGTCCGAGGACGTGGGGCGCAAGCAGGTGCGTGCGCTCGAACTGATCGTGCGCGCCCTGATTACCGAGAGCTACGAGAACCAGGAGAAGCTCGTCCAGCGGCTGCGGGAGGCGCTGAGCGATCGCGTCGTCGACAAGTGGCGCGCGAGCGCCGATGCGGACGACATCCTGAGCGGCTGCACCTTCAGCGAACTGGCGAGCCTCTTCGCGAACCGGCAGGAGTTCGATCGCTACGAGGGGCTGTACGAAGACACGTCGTTCCTGACCTTCTTGAAGCAGCGGCGCAAGACCGTGCAGGCCTTCCTGGACGATACGAGGCGGATTCGGAACATCCTCGCCCACAACAAGCGCATCACGCCGATTCAGCTCGCCCTTCTCGATCTCTACTACGAGGAACTCGTCGATCCCGTGCAGCGTTCGCACGACGAAGGCGAGACCCGGGTCGATCCCGCCGCGTACATCGACGTGGACGGGGATGTCCTGGCTTCCTACGTCTCGGGGCTGAGCGAGGACGTGCAGTCCGTGAAGGACGACCTCGGCGACCTCAAGACTTCGCTGCTCTCGGCCGTGGGCGACGTCAAGGCCGATACCACGGAGATCCGTGAGACCACCCGCGGGGTGAATCGCAAGCTCGTGGTCGCGCTCGCCGGCGTCGGCCTCCTCATCCTCCTCGCGTTCCTGCTTCTCGGTCAAGGCGGCGAGACGAAGGACAGCGCCGACGCGGCGCGCACGGCGGCGGAGACCGCGGCGTCCTCCGGCCTCGAGACGGCCGGTCGGCTCGAGGACCTCCGCGAGACGACGGAGGCTGCCCACGAGCGGACCGAGACTGCCCTGGCGCGGACCGAGTCCACGGCGGCTCGCACCGAGGCGGCCACGGCGCGCACGGAAGCCAGTGCCGAGCGTACGGAGGCGGTCGCACGGGACACCGCGACCGAGGTCGAGGGCCTGCGCGAGACGACGGAGGCCGTGGCCGAACGCACGGACGAAGCGGCCGCAGCGGCCGAGGCCGCGGCCGCGAGCGCGTCGGAGGCGGCGGAGGTCTCGAAAGAGACTTCCGCGCGGGTCGTGCAGTCCCTGGACCAGCTCCGGGAAGGGTTTGCCGCGCTGACGCAGACCGGCGGCATCATCGCGGACGCGACGCGACCGCAGGAGCACTACCACAACGCGCGCGTCTACGGGCAGCGGGGGGATGTCGCCAAGGCGATGCAGAGCTACCGGGCGTTCTTCGCATCCGGCGAGCTCGGCTTCGTGGATCCCCATCTCCGCTACCAGGCGTTGCTGAAGCTCCACGAGGGGCTCGGCGGCGCACGTGAGACGTACTTCGCCATGAAGGAAGCGACGGAGAACCCCGTCGTCCACTTCGCCTGGATGCTCGTCCTGGACCGGGCGGCACGGGTCGAGCGCCTGACGGCGTTCCTGGAGGAGCAACCCGACTTCGCGCCGGCTTTCTACGCGCTGAGCCGGGACTACAGCGCGGCGCGGTTGGGCACGCAATCCGTCGAGGACAAGGGGCGGGAGAAGGAACTGCTGACGCGCTACCTCGAACTCCAGGAGCAGGGCACCTTCCTCGAACACTACCTGGATCAGTCCGTCGCCAACGAGGAGGTCGAGGACGCCCGCACCCGCTTGGCCGCGCTGGCCACCTTCAGCGAGGCCGTCAGGGAGAACCCCGTGCGCTTGAGCGGGATGCCGCACAGCACGGGGTGGAGCATCTACCTGTCGATCGCCGACACCGTGAAGGAGATCTTCTACCGCGTGAACGGCGAGGGCCCCTGGAAGTCGACGGGGTTCACGCCTGGCGTGCACACCCGTGAGGGCCTGCCGATGGCCAACCCCTCGCTCGCGTTCGGGCATGTGGGCGCGATGATGATCCAGGTCAAGTACGTGGACCCCCGAGGCGAGGAGCACGGTCCCTACGACCTGTCCTTCGACCCGATCTCCCTTCGCCTGTCGCACACGCGCAGCATCCTGGAATCGCAGTCCAGCCACTGGGCGATCATCACCCCGCTCGAGAACGGACAGACCTGGGTGAACTTCTCGACGCTCCTGAGCAACCGCGGGGTGATCAAGGAGATCCGCTACGGCCTGAACAAGGAGGTGCCGGACAAGACGTTTGCCTTCACGCCGGCCGACCCGCTAAACCCCGGAGGCATGGACCCGAACGACGACATGTTCGTGAGGGTGCGGGGGAAGCTCAACTTCGTGAGCGTGCAAATCGTCTACACGGACGGGAAGGCCTCGGAGGTCGTTCGCATCGACGCCTGATCCCCCGGAGGGCCTGCCATGGGGGCGGGGTCGCCATTCCCGCCCAGGGTCCGTACACTGCGGCCGATCTGGGAGGATCTCACATGCGCTCGGTCTCGACCCTCGGTTCGCAGCGTGGTGGCTTCAACATGGGCTGCCTGCTTGCCGTCATTCTCGTCATCGTCGCCGCCGGCCTCGGCATCTTCTTCCTCGGCAAGGCCGGGCTGAATGTCGTCGCCGAGCAGGTCAAGATGGACATCCGCGACAACCCCGTCATCCGGGAGCACATCGGCGAGATCCAGGAGATCCAGCTGAACCTCAAGGCGAGCGGGGCCAGCGCGCAGAAGGAGCAGTTCGTCTTCGACGTGAAGGGCACCAAGGGCTCCGGCGAGCTGACCGTGAAGGTCGACACACCCGAAGAGCCCGACAAGGCACAGGTCGAGGAAGGCAAGCCCTTCATGAAGGTCCTGTCCGGGTCGCTGCGTATGGCGGACGGCAAGACGTACGAGATCATGCCCGCCGTGGTCGTGGAAGAGACGGCCCCGAACGCACCCGCACCGGCGCCTGCCGGCGGCAACTGAGCCGCCAAGCCGCGCCGTCCGGGGCGTCCGGCCGGCGCGGTGGGGAATCTAGCCGTCCCTCACCGGGACGATGAGCAGCGGCGTGCGTGCGTGACGCACGAGGCCTTCGCTGACGGAGCCGAGCAGGACGCGGCGAAGCGCGCCGTGTCCGTGGGAGCCGACCACCACGAGGCCGGCTCCTAGCTTCTCGGCCTCTTCCAAGATCTTGTCCACGGTGGCGCCGGCGACCAGGAGCGGCGTCACCTCCAGACCGTCCTTGGCCAGCTCCGCCGCGAGGGCCTGTACCTGACGGTGCTCCTCCCGTAGGCCCTCGGCGACTTGGTCCCGCATGACCGTCGGGTCGGCGATGTACGGCACGAAGTCCGGCTCCGGGGCCGCTACGTGCAAGACCCAGAGAGGCGCCGCGAAGGCGCGGGCCTGCTCCGCCGCGCACGCCAGGACCGAGCGGGTACCGGCCGAGAAGTCCACGGCGACCAGGACGCACTTCATGGCAACCTCCCCCTTGCGCCGCCTCGGCGGGCGTGGCGTGCATGGTACCTCCGCGGGCCGATTCCCGGGGACAGCCCTGCCGCGCCGGAGGCGACTCCCGTAGACTCCGGGCCGGAGGATCTCGAGGCATGGAGGCCGACGAACGGCTGCGGCGCGCGCTCGCAAGGCACGAGCGTTCCACCGACATCGTCGCCCTCGTGGCCGCGGTCGAGGCGTGGATCGACCGCGAGGGCATGACGCGTGGGGGACCGGCCACGGCCTTCCCACGGGCCGAGACGGACGAACGTGTGGAGCGAGCCCTCCTCCTGGGCGTCGATGCCGTGCGCGGCGTGCGAAGGAAGAGTGGCGAGCCCTACGCCGTGCACCCGATCCGCGCCGCATGGATTCTCGTCGATCTCCTCGGCTCGGAAGGGTTGCCCCCGAAGGCGTTGGCGTACACGCTCGTCCACGACGCCCTCGAGGAGGGCGAAGGAGAGCGGCCCGCGGCTGTCGCCCGCCTCGACCGAGCGGTCCCCGGGGCGCACTTCGGTCGCGCGAGCGCGCTGCTCACCGAACCGGAGATCGAGGTGGACGTGCCCGGCATCGCGGCGCCCGTCGTCACCACGGCGGCGTTCGTGCTCCAGATCCAACGGGAACGGGATCCGGCCCTGGCCACGGCCGTGCTCGCCGACAAGATCGACAACACCCTCGACCTCGAGTACTTGCGCGCCGAGGCCGAAGGAGAGGGCCTGCCGCACGCCGCCGCCAAGCGGCTCGGCCACGCGCGCTTCCTGCGGGCCGCGCTCACGGGCTTGGCCCCGGGGCCCCTCGTGGACCTGCTCGACGACGTCGTGCGCTACCAGATGCGGCGATTCGAGGTCAGCGCCGCCATCATCCAGGATCGGGCCTCGAGGTACGCCCGCACGATGCAGGATCGAGAGGGAGAGCTCTGCCGGGCGGTCGAGGCGTGGCAGGCGACGTTGGCCCTCGTGCCTCGCTGAGGGTCGGCTACCGTCCGAAGCGTCGCTGACGCCGCTGGTAGTCCCGGATGACGCGCAGGAAGTCGATCTTGCGGAACGACGGGAAGTAGACGTCGGTGAAGAAGAGCTCGGAGTACGCCGCCTGGTAGAGCAGGAAGTTGCTCAGCCTGGACTCGCCGCCCGTGCGGATGATGAGTTCCGGATCGTCTCCGCCCGTGTACAGGTGTGCGGCCAGGACCTTCTCATCGATGGCGTCGCGCTCCAACTCGCCCGTCTCCACCTTGTCGATCAGCTTCTTGACCGCGTCGATGATCTCCTGCCGACCGCCGTACGCGATGCAGAAGTTGAGACAGTACGAGTCGAACTTCGCGGTCACGCCCTCGACGAGTCGGATGGCGTCGAGCACGTCCTTGGGCAGCATCTCCGTCCGGCCGAGCACCCGGACGCGGACGCCGTTGTCGAGGATGCGGTGGTCCGCCGCGAGATCCGCGAGCCGGTGGGCGAAGAGATCCATGAGGGTCTCCACCTCACGGTCGGGCCGCCCGAAGTTCTCGGTGGAGAAGGCGTACAGGGTCATCGTGCGGACGCCGATCTCCCGCCCCCAGTCCACGAGGGCCTCCACCGTGTCCGAGCCCAGTCGGTGGCCTTCCCACGGGAGGCGCCCCTTGGCCTTCGCGTGCCGGCGATTGCCGTCCATGATGAAGCCCACGTGGGTCGGAACGCGATCGCCGGCGATCTCGCGGAGGAGCTGCCGCTCGTAGATGCTGTACGTCGCCCGAAGCAGCGGACGAGGCAGGCGGATGGGGGGGAAGCGCCAAGCCACGCCTCAGGATCTACCCACATCCCGGTCCGCTTGCCAGTTCCGCTCGTGTGACTTCCCGGGATCGCTGGCGCCGAACGCGGCTTTGTCCCTCCCGTTCGCGACCCTGTGTACCCACCGCGATGCGTCAATCCTCCCCCCCGCCTTCGCCGGCTTCCAGCCCCACATCGACCACGTCGTCCAGACGATCGTGGCCGGTCGCGCTGGTCCTCACCCTGTGCTTCGTGGGGGGGACCGTCCTCCTGGCCGCGTGGCTCGCCGGTCCCGTCGACCAGTTCCTCCGTACCGCGGGCTGGATCGATGTCGGGCCGGGCGAAGACACCACGAAGTTCCTGAAGGTGTTTCGCCGGCTCCTGGTCATCCCGCTCGTGCTCGGCCTACTCGTGGCGGCCAAGCCGTGGCGGGACGGCACGCTCGCCAGCTATGGACTCACCGGGCGCCCCGCGTATCTGCGGAGCGGTGCGCGGGCCTGGCTCGTCACCGTCGGCATCATGGTCGCGGTTCTGACTCTCCACTTTCTGCTCGGGTGGCTCGATTGGGAGGATCCCTTCCGGTGGAGCAAGGGACTCGGGCGCGTCGTGCGATGGATCCCAACCGGTTTATTCATTGCCGCGTTGGAGGGGTGGTTCTTTCGGGGATGGCTGCTGCGGAAGGCAGGCCGACGGATGGGGGCCCCGCTCGCCGTCCTGGTGACCTCTCTCGTGTTCGGGCTGGTGCACGTCTTCAACGTGAGGCGCGTGGGTGGCGACGTGACGCACGACGCGGCGGGCGCGCTCGACGCGCTCGGGCAGTGGCTGCGCTTGCTCCTCGATCCGTTCGCGTTCGGGCCGGACTTCGTCGGACTGACGCTGCTGGCGTTGGTGTTGACGGCCGCCTACCTGCGCACGCACACCCTCTGGACGTCGATCGGGATCCACGGCGCCGGCATCTTCGTCCTGAAGGCGTACGGAGGCTTCACCGACCGATTCCCCAACCTGACGTGGGCCGGGGGCAAGTGGCTCTACGACGGGCCGGTCGGCTGGAGCATCCTGCTCGTCGCCTTCGTGTTGCTCTGGCCCTGGGGCCGCGACGTTGACGCGGTCATTCGTGGGGACGCGAGGTAGCCGTCGGCTTACACATGGACGAGGGGGGCGTACTCCTCGTGCTTGTCGATGAAGCCGGCGACGTAGGGGCAGGTCGGGATCACGGCCAGCCCCTGGGCGGCGGCGTAGTCCAACGCGGCCCGCACCAGGGTCCCCGCCAGGCCGTGGCCTCGGCCGGCCGGGGGCACGAAGGTCCGGTGGATGTCCATCGTTCGGGCGTCGGGCCGCTTGTACTCGACCACGGCGAGCTCACCCTCGATCGGGGCGACGAATTGCTGGTTGGCCTCGTCGTGTTCGACCTCGATAGGCATCCTGTCCTCCCGCGACTCACGCGTATCCACTTTAGCGCACCGCCGGGCCCTGCCCGGACGCTCGCCGTCTTCCTCTCCCGCCCTATTCCGACCGAGTCGGGAATCCAGCCCGGGACTCCCCGTCACGTGGCGGCGTGGTTACCCTGGCGGGTGCCTTGCGGGAGGGGACGCGATGATCGAGAGAATCGCACCGGACCACGACACGTGGGACTTTCTCACCGGGGACCTCAAGCGCGACCGGGCCAACCTGCAACTCGTGATGGACTCCGTCGACGAGCTCTACGCCCGGGTCGACCCGGCCGAGCGGATGCGGCATGCGGTCGACCGCGCGGTGCTCGTCACGCGTGCGGACCGCGGCATCCTGCTGCAGGAGGTCGATGGTGAGTTCGTTCCCCTGGTCGTGCGGGACGATCGACAACGGGACCTTCCGCCCCGCCCCGACTTCAGTCGGCACGCGGTGAGAACCGCGTGGGAGACGGGGGTGCCTCAGCACGAAGCGTGGGACGAAAACGACGAGCCGATCGATCCCCGCCTGTCGGTGATCGCGCAAGGGCTGCACCACATCATGGCGACGCGTCTCGAATTCGAGGGGCGCCCGCTCGGCGTGCTCTACGTGGACGCGCGACGCTTGAACCGGGACTTCACGGCGGCGGAGTACAAGGTCTTCCTGGCGATGAGCGGCCTCGTGTCCGCGGCGCTCGAGAACAGCCGGCTCGAGGCCGAGAACGCGGAAGCCCTGGCCGAGCGCGTGCGCTTCTCGCGTGAGATCGACCTGGCCAACGACGTGCAGCAGGGGCTGTATCCCTCCGACTTCGAGTCGCCGCCGGGCTTCGACATGGCGGGCGTGGGGCGCGTCTGCAAGGACCTGAGCGGCGACTTCTACGACGTGATTCCGCGGCCGGACGGCCGCTTGGCCATCGTCATGGCCGACGTGAGCGATCACGGGATCCCCGCGGCGCTCTACATGGCCACGGCGCGCGGTCTCCTCAGGAGCATGATGGCCGCGGACATGCCGGCCGAGGTGGCGCTCGGTCGGCTGAACGCCGCCTTGGCGCGGGACCTGAAGCCAGGCCACTTCGTTACGCTCTTCCTCGGCCTGCTCGATCCCGAGGCGCGCGCCCTGACCTATGCCAGTGCCGGCCATCCCGTTTGGATCCGGTCCCGGGATGGTGGGATACGCGAGTTGGAGCGCACGGGCTGCCTGCTCGGGCCCGTCCCCGACGAGCGCTACACGGTAGAGGGCCCCGACGTGCTGGCGTCGGGCGACATCCTGCTCCTCTTCACCGACGGGGCGCACGACGTGAAGGACGAGGACGGGGAACAGTGGGGGGAGCCGGCGTTTCGGGCCGCTTTCCAGCGCCGGGCCGCCGCGGGGGGGGACGCCCACTCCCTGCTGACCGGCCTCCTCGACGACCTCGACACCTTCCGGGGATCCGCCCCCTTGCCCGACGACGTGACGATCCTGGTCGTCCGCGTCACCTGATCCGTACGGAGTCATCCGTACGGAGTCAGTGCAGATATTCACGCTTTCACGCGCCCCTACCCGGTCGCCCACGGATGATCGGATCTCGAGCGGCGTCACGACCGCGTCGGAGTCCACCCCATGCGCAGCCGTCACGCCGACGACTTCAATCACGACCCCTGGGCTCGCACCTACGACGCCAAGGTGCAGGACGAGGCGAACCCCATCCGCGCGGGCTATGCCGCCCTGCTCGCGTGGGCGCTGTCGTCCGCGCAAATCGCCGAGGACGCGGTCGTGCTCGATCTCGGGGCCGGCACCGGCAACACGGCCGCCGGCATTCCCATGGCGAGGCGCGTCATCGCCGTGGATGTGTCCGAGAAGATGCTGGCCCAGGCGCCCCGCAAACTCGCCCACCTCCCCTGGGTCGAGATCCTCAAGGCGGATCTCCTCGAGGTCTTCGAACGCAACTTGCCTTCCTTCGATGCGATCCTCGCGACCTACTCCATCCACCACCTCACGGAGGAGGAGAAGCGTGCGCTCTATCTGAAGGTGCATGCCGCTCTGAAGCCTGGCGGGCGGGTCGTGTTCGGTGACCTGATGTTCGAGGATCAGGAGGCGAAGCGCGTCTTGGCGGCCCGCTGGACCGACGACGAGAGAACCCAGGTCTTGCGTAGCGTGGACGAGGAGTTCCCCTTCTACCTGGATCGGGCGCTTCCCGCTCTCGAGGCGGCGGGACTCCATGTTTGCGAAGTACGCCGGTTCTCCGACCTCTCCTGGGGCATCGTGGCCGAGCGCGAGGGCACCCTTTCGGGACCCTCGCCTGCATAACCCATGAACCCTCTGGTGAATCGCGCGGTCCTGAACGGCCCTGCATCCCGAATCTCTGCGTTGCTCCTCCTCATCGATGCTTTGGCATCGAAATCGTCGTCACGCCTTGACCTTCGGGCGCAGGCCCATCCAGGACACCCTGTGGTTCGTTCGCCGGGCCCCACGAAGGGCTCGTCATGGAACAGGTGAGTGAAGCTCGCGCCCAGACTCGGGTCAGATTCGGTCGCGCCGATTGAGCGAATCCGGAGGGATAGCCTGAGCTAACTTGAGGAATTCGCGATTGAGAAGCGGCCGAAGATGGCTTGAAGCTGGGATGCGAGAACGCGCACTTGTTTCATGGCGGGCCCTATGCGCGCGAGCTCTCGCTTGATCGCACTCTGCCGTTGTCACGGCGCGCGCTTCATGGGTTATGCAGGCTAACCGAGGGCGGACGACCTGCGCCGCGCGTGGCAACGCTCTGCCCCCCTTCGGTACCGTAGGCTCCCGCCTCCCCCCTGGAGGTTCCTCGTGACCCAACCCACGATGCGACTGCGTTTCCTCGTGCTCATGGCGGCCGGCTTCCTGACGGCGTGTGGTGACCGCGCGCCTGCGACGCCGCCGGCGACCCCGGGCACCGGGGCGTCGGTCACCACGCCGCCCGCCACGAATCCCGCCGAGCCGGCTCCCGCTGCGCTCACCGCGCGTGCAACGCCACTTCCCGTCGGTGCACTCGCGCCCAGCTTCGATGGGCTTCCCGATGGCCCCGTCGTCCTGGTCTTCTACCGCGGCCATTGGTGAGGCTACTGTCGCAAGCAGCTCGGTGAGCTGCAGTCGCAGGCGATCGGCCCCCTCGCGGACCAAGGAGCCTCCATCCTCGCCATCAGCGTGGATCCCGAGGCCGAGCGCCAGGGATTGACCTCGAAGCTGGGCCTCGGCTTCCCCGTCCTCCAGGACGCGAGCATGGCGATCACCGATGCCTACGGGGTACGCGAGAAGGGGAAGGACCACCCCGGCCCCGCCACGTTCGTTCTCGATGCCGACCACAGGGTGGTCTTCATCCACGCAGGCCGCAACGCGGCCGATCGACCGGCGCTCCGGGACATCCTGGGCGCGCTCGGCGATTGAAGCGAGGACGCGGGCCGAATGGCGGTTCCGTTGTAATCCGCCCGCGTTTTCAGTTGGGGAGACCCGGCTGGGCCGGCCTGGGGTAGGTTGCCCCGAGAGACGGGGCTGGTCGCGCCGGACCCGCGCCAATCCCGAGGAGATGGCTCGGTGATCGCCATGCGCCGATGGAGCTGGAGACTTGCCGCGCACTTCCTCGCGCTGCTTGGGGTGGGGGTGGCCGTTCTGGCGCTTTTTGCCCCCGAGGCGCGCGCCCATGGCACCAGCTTCTTCCCTCCGCTGCGTCCGCCGCCCACGTCCCCCCGGCTCCCGAGCCTGCCGCCCATCCCCGTGCTCCCGCCGCCCACCGGCGTGCCCCCGCCCCCGACGACCCCTTCGGCGCCTCCCGGGCGGGCGCCGCTCGCCGGTCCGACCGCCCCGCCGACGATGCCCACGGGACCGCGCACCCTGGCGAGTCGGCGTACCCGACTCGGTGCGTACCGGTCGATCGGCACGAACACGTGGACGCTCTGGTGGGCCCTCAACCGCAATGCACTCCTCCCGGATCGGC
The DNA here is from genome assembly GCA_963802335.1 of uncultured Planctomycetota bacterium. Classification (GTDB taxonomy): domain Bacteria; phylum Planctomycetota; class PLA2; order PLA2; family JAEUHO01; genus CAWDIE01. The sequence continues at coordinate 367,227 of CAWDIE010000002.1, forward strand.
TCGAGGGGTTGCGCCGGCGCACCGTGACGCCGCGGGATGGCGATCGCCCTCTGGGTGAGACGTGGGCACAGGCGCGCGCCGAGGTCGCGCGCGGGAAGGTGCTGCCCTTCCTCCTACGCCTACTCGATCCAAAGGCACGTACCCGCGACGATGTGCGCGCGTCGGCCCTGCTGGCCCTCGGGCGCTGTGGCGAGCCGGGCGTGAGTGTCCCGGTCCTCCGCGGCTGGCTGCACGATGCGCGCGCGGCGGACATCGTTCGCGAGTCCGCGGCCTTGGCCATCGGCCTGCTGCGGCGCACGTTGCCGGCGCAGCGCTGCTCGCCGCTCGCTCTCGACGGGGTGCGCGACGAGCTGCTCGACGTGTTCGACGACACGAAGGCGCCCACGCGGGTGCGCGCGTTCGCAGCACTCTCCTTGGGCTTGCTCGCCGATCAGGACTACGCCACGGGGTGGACCAAGGACGGGCGCTTGGTGACGCGGGCCCTCTGGCAGCGCCTCGAAGGGAGCAAGCTCTCCGAGGAGTTGACGACGGCGGTCCTGACGGCTCTCGGCATGCAGCCTTCCGAAGGCCTCTCGGAGGAGCAGCGTGCCGGCCTCCAGGGCATCGCGATGGGTAAGCGTCTGTTGGGACGGGCCTGGAGCAACGCCGAGCGAAGCCACGCCTTGACGGCCGCCCTCCGTATCGGCGGGCCGCGGGCGACGCCCTTCCTCGTTCGCATGCTCGAACAGCGTCGCGCTCCCCAGGCGGTCCGTCGCTCGGTGTTCGTGGCCCTGGGCGAGCACGTGTCGCACATGGAGGCCGAGGATCGCTATCGCGTCGGTAAGGCGCTCGCCAAGGCGATCAAGTCGGCCCGCGATCCCCTTACGCACGGCCTGGCCCAGATCGCGGTCGGTTTCCTCCTCGAAGCCGATCTCGCGGCAGGACGCACGCGCGTGCTGGATGATCGCGATCTCGCACGTCTGCTCGTGGTGGAAGCCCAGCGCGGGCAACCCGACACCCGCGGGTTCAGCGCACTGGCTCTCGCCTTGGCCGTGCGCGGCGCGCGCGCGGGTGGGGTTCCCGGGACGGCGTCCGCGTTCGTTCCCGAAGCCACCGGCGTCCTGCAGGAGGGACTGAATGCGAGACGGGCGGACGTCCTCGTCCGCGGCGCGTTCGCCGTCGCCGTAGGCGTGGCCGGCATGCGCGCCTCCGTGGACACCCTGCGCGGTCTCGTCGAGGACACGCACGCGCCCCCCGCCCTGCGAGGCTACGCCGCGGTCGCGCTCGGGCACCTGGGGGTCCAGGCACGGGAGGTCGAGCGGAGCTTACGGCTCGCCCTGGTCGAGAAGCACGAGGAGGGCCTTCGCCGCGACGCGGCCCTGGCCTTGGCCATGCTCGGCGGCGGCTCCGTGGCCACGACTCTCCTGAAGGAGCTCGAGCGCGGCGGCACGGAGCAGCTCTTCGGCGAGGTCGTGGTGGCCGTGGGCGTGCTCGCCGATCTCAGTGCGGTCGACTCGCTGCTGGCGCTAGCCAACGACCGGGGGCGTAGCGAACTCTCGCAGGCGCTCGCCGTCGTCGCGTTGGGGCGGCTCGTCGATCCCGAGCCGCGGCCGAGCCTCACCCGACTCACCCGCCACGCGAACTACCCGGCCCGCACGGCCTCGTTGGAGGCCGCGTACACGATTCTCTAGTCAGACGAGCGAGCCGCGTCACGCCCCATGCGGTAGGCCATCGGCAGGAAGAGCACGACGACCACGATCCACGGGACCCAGACGATGGGGGCGTAGCTGTCGAACGACCGCGCTCCGGCCAGCTCCATCAGTTTCACGGACCCAACGCCCGCGACCATGCCCAGCACGCCGGCAAAAAGCGCGCGGAGGACGAGGCCTCGCACGGCCCGCTTCTCCTGTTCATCCATCGTCGTTCCTCCCGTTCCTGGAGCGCACCATCCAACCAGGGAGTAGAAGGTCGGGTGCGCTCCGCAAGCTAGGATCCACGATCCCCGGCCGGAGTCGTCATGGAAGCCACCATCGAGCTGGAGACCGAGTTCATCCCTCTGAGCGCGCTCCTCAAACTCGCCGGCGTGGCCGAGTCGGGTGGTTTCGCGAAGCACCTGGTCGTCGAGGGGCACGTGACGGTGAACGGGAAGGCCGAGACGCGGCGGGGCGCGAAAATCCGCCCGGGCGACGACGTCGTCGTGCGTCTCCCGGGGAACCCCGACACCACGATCCACGTTGCGTGAGGACGCGTTCGCGAAGGGGCACGCGCGCGAGGCGTTCATGGCGCGGAGGTCGGATCGAGCGAAAAGTTCGTTTGCGAGGCTGCCTCCGTACGGAACTTTTCGTGGGGCGCTAGGCGTGGCCGACGAACTCGATCGCGAGACCCGACGGGTCGTACGCGGTGAACCAGAAGTGCCCGCCGCCCATGTCCATGGGTTCGTCCATGTCGATGCGCGCGCCCGCGGCCTTCAGATGGTCGAACGTGCCGCGCACCGACATGACGTCGAAGGCGAAGGTCGTACGCGTCGGCGGCTTGCCCGCGGGGAGCGGCGCGCTGCCGCCGATGAGATAGAGGCCGAACGGGGCGTCCTCACGCTGCGCGTCGTGCGTCTCACCGAAGCGCAGGTACGCGGCATGCTCACCCATGGGGTGGACGCTGCTCAAGCCGAGGACGTCGCGATAGAAGGCAAGCGAGGCCTCGAAGTCCACGGCATAGACCGAGATCATGCTGAGGCCGGTGACGTGGTGGGCTATGGGCACGACGGGTCTCCTCTCCGGGGGAGTCGCATCCTACCCGCCATCGCCTCCCCCCGCTGACGGCCGGGTCGCGGTGGCGTAGAGTGGTCGGCTGCTCTCGGGGGTGTCCATGCGAACGACCAGCCGACTCCTGCTCCTCTGCTGGCTCGTGGTCGGGGCGTCGCTCCTGGCCGCCTCCGCTCACGCCGAGTCCCAAGACACCTGGATCGTCGTCCCCGCGCCGGCCTTCTCCGAGGCCGTGAAACCCCTCGAAGCGCATCGTCGGGCCCAGGGGTACCGCGTCGTGCGCGTGGAGGGCGAGGCCGTGGCGGCCGGAGCCGACGCGCTACGCACCCTCATCCGCGCCGCCGCCGCGGCTTCGGCCGGCCGTGTGCGGGTCCTGCTCGTCGGCGTGCCCGGACCGGCGCAGGAGGATGCGCGTGTCGTGGTCCCGGCCTTCTTGGGCACGGTCGAGCGCATGCGCGGCCAGCCGACCGACAATCCCTACAGCAGCCTCGACGACGACCGGCACGGCGAGATCGCGGTGGGGCGCTTCCCGGCCCGCACGGTGGACGAGGTCCGGGCGATGGTCGACAAGACGATTCGCTTCGAGACGCGCACGGGGCCCCAACCCCATCGCTTCGACATCGGCCTGGTCGTCGGCCATCCCGGCGGCACGAGTGCCCTCGCGAAGCGCTTCGCCTCCTCGTTCATACGCAACGAGATCAACCCTCGGTTTCGATCCATCCACCCCCGCTGGTCCACCCGGGCTGTCGTTCACATGGCGGCGTCGCCCTTCTGCGTCCCCGTGGATCGGCTCGATCCCCTGACGACCGACCTCCTCCGCGGCGATCAGCTCCTGACCGTCTACCTGGGGCACTCGGGCCCCAGCGGGTTCTGGTCCGACGGGCACGACTTCGCCCGGGGGGAGACGTGGTCGTCCTGGCCGAGCGCGCGTCCGCGCGGCATCCTGCTCAGCTGCGGGTGCTACACCTGCATGCTCGGGGGGCACGGATCGGACGGATTCGGCGTCCGGAGCGTGCGCAGTCCCGGCGGTCACGTCGCCGCCGTCGGCGCGCACATCGCGAGCTACGGGGCCATGGGCAAGCTCGCGTTCGGTGGGCTCGTTCCGCTCCTGGCGTCGCCCGCGCCCCCGACTGACCTCGGCGACTGGTACCTCGCCATGAAGAACGGGCTGGCGGCGGGCAAGATCGGCTGGCTGACCTTCAAGCTCTACGACCAGGCGGACGGCACGGCGGGGCGCGTGCCGCTGGACACCCAGCGCGAGGAGCACCTGGAGATGTGGATGCTCCTCGGTGACCCCGCGCTTCGCCTGCCGGTCGATGCGCCTGGCGTTCGACTGGAGGTCGAGGCCGAAGGCGGAGCGACGCCCGGCGCTCGCGTGGTCGTCCGAGGGACCTTGCCGCCTTCGATGACGCAGATGGACGTGCCCGTCGAGATCACGGTCGAGCGGGAGTACGGGCAACTCGCCGCGAGTCTGCCGCCGCTTCCCCCCGAGGCGGGCGACGCTCGCGACGCCGCCATGCTCGCGCGTCGCGCCGCCGCCCAGGATCCGGTGATCCTGCGGACGAAGGTCAAGGGCCGGGCCGGCACATTCAAGGCAACGGTCGTCCTGCCCGAGGGCATCCCGGGCACCAAGGTGCGCATCCGCGCGACGATCACGACGCCCACGCAGCACGCGACCGAAGCCGTCTGGCTCCCCTTGGGATCCTGATCGTCCTCTTCCCGCCGCCTCCTTACGGAGGCGTAATGTGAGCGAAAGGCGCGCGTAAGGAGCGCTCCGTACCGTCTCTGAAGCGTGATCGGAACCGTTCACGCCGGCAGAGACGAAAGGTACGGACATGAACGACGCACGTAGCGAGAACGAGAACGGCAAGGCCTTCGCCGGCGCCCCGCCGAGGGCCGATGGCGCCGTCGCCGTGGCCGCGGCCGAAGACGCCGGCCGCGCGGACGAGAACATCCAGACCATCACCCAAGCCGTGCGCGACGCCTCCACCTGGGTGGATCCGCTCCGGCGGGAGCTCCGCCGGGTCATCGTCGGGCAGGACCACCTCCTCGACCGCCTCCTCGTGGCCCTGCTTGCCGACGGGCACGTGCTGCTCGAGGGCGTCCCGGGGCTCGCCAAGACGCTCGCGCTCCGTACGCTTGCCTCGGCGGTCTCCGCTGACTTCCGGCGCATTCAGTTCACCCCGGACATGCTCCCCGCGGACATCGTGGGCACGGAGGTCTACAACCCGAAGAGCGTGACGTTCGACGTCAAGCAAGGGCCCATCTTCGCCAACCTCATCCTCGCCGACGAGATCAACCGCGCCCCTGCCAAGGTCCAGAGCGCGCTCCTCGAAGCGATGCAGGAACGGCAGGTCACGCTCGGCGACGAGACGTTCCCCCTGCCCACGCCCTTCCTGGTCATGGCCACGCAGAACCCGATCGAGCAGGAGGGTACCTACGCGCTGCCCGAAGCGCAGGTCGACCGCTTCATGCTGAAAGTCGTGGTCACCTTCCCCACGCCCGCCGAGGAACGCGCCATCATCGACGTCGCCGGCGGTGGCGGCGCCCCGCCCGAGATCCGCCCCGTCGTCTCGACCGACGACGTCCAGGACGCACGGTCGGTCGTGAACGCGATCTACGTGGACGACAAGGTCAAGGAGTACGTCGTGGCGTTGGTGCACGCGACCCGGGACCCGAACCACTACGGCCTCGACCTCGAGCCCTTCATCCGTTTCGCCGCCTCGCCGCGAGCGACCCTGGGTCTCGTAGCGGCGTCCCGCGCGCATGCGTTCCTCCGGGGACGCGGCTACGTCACGCCGCAGGACGTGAAGGCGATCGCGCCGGAGATCCTCCGGCATCGCATCGGCGTCTCGTTCGAAGCGGAGGCCGAGGGATTGACGAGCGACGACCTGGTCGAGCGCATCTTGTCGACGGTCCCGATTCCCTGACGGGCGCGTCCGGTCCCTCAACGCCACCCGCGGCCCCAGGAGAACAACCATGGCCCCCGCCCTCGAGACCCGAGACATCCTGCGCAAGGTCCGTCAAGTCGAGCTGCGCACGCGCCGCCTCGTCGACGAGACGCTGGTCGGCTCGTACCACTCGATCTTCAAGGGCCGCGGCATGGACTTCGCCAAAGTGCGTGAGTACGTGCCCGGCGACGAAGTGCGCGGCATCGACTGGAACGTGACAGCGCGCACGGGACGTCCTTTCGTGAAGGAGTTCACCGAAGAGCGTGAGCTCACGATCCTCCTCATGATCGACGTCAGCGCATCGGGTGAGTTCGGCTCCAGCGAGCAGAGCAAGCGCGAGTGGGTGGCCGAACTCGGCAGTGTCCTGGCGTTCTCCGCCTTGAAGAACAGTGACAAGGTCGGCCTCATCCTCTTCACCGACGAGGTGGAGCTCTACGTGCCTCCCGGGAAGGGCCGCGCGCACGTATTGCGGCTCATTCGTGAGATTCTCGCCTTCCAGCCGAAGGGTCGCCGCACCGACATCCAACACGCCATCCAGTTCGCGAACCGCGTCCTGCATCGGCGAGCGATCACCTTCCTCATCTCGGATTTCAACCTGCTCGGCGACTTCGACGCGGTGCTGGAGGATCTGCGTCCCAAGCTCGCCAGCATGAACCGGCGCCACGACGTCGTGCCGATGGTCGTGCGAGATCCACGCGAGGGCGAACTGCCCGATGTCGGCCTGCTGACCCTCGAAGACGCGGAGACCGGGGAGCAGATCGAGCTGGACACCCGCCGCGTGGCCGTTCGCGAGGACTACGCCCGCGAGGCCCGCCGCCGACAGGCCGGGCTCATGAGAGCGCTTCGCTCGGGGGGCATGGACGTCCTCGAGCTCTCGACGGACGCCCCCTACCTCCCCGTCCTCCGGACCTTCTTCGCCAACCGCAAGCGGAGGCTCACATGAAGACGCGCGCTATGGCCCTCTCGATCTTGCTGCTCCTCGCCGCGATGTGCGCAACCTACGCCGTGGCCGACGACGCAACGCCCTCGCCAAGCATGGCTTCCGATGCGCTCACCGCGCACGCGGAGGACATCCGCGACATCCGGCCTCCGATTCCGATTCCCGAACCAACCCGGTGGCGGCCGTGGCTCCTCGGTGGGGGAGGCGCTCTCGCCCTCGCGCTCTTGGCGATCTCCCTGCTCCGTCGGCGTCGGGCGCCCGCGCTCGGTCTGACCGAAGGAACGCTCGCGCGGCTTCGGGCCGCCCGTACGCACATCGCGTCGGGGGACGCCTATGCGTTCGCCATCCACTTGTCGGAGATTCTCCGCCAGTACCTCGAGGCGCGCTTCGGACTCCGCGCGACCCGGCAGACCACGTCCGAGTTCCTGCGGGAGCTCGCCACGCGCGACATCCCCGAGGTGGCGGACAGTCACGATCTCCTCCACGCATTTCTCGAAGGCTGTGACGCCGCCAAGTACGCGCGCTACGCGCTGGGGCGCTCCCGCATGGAGGCCATGGCCGACGACGCCGCACGCTTCGTCGAGGCCAATCGACCTGCGCCGCGCCCCGCGCGCGGCGCGCCGGCGTCCTCCGCCGCGGCCCCCGAACTCGCCCCCACTCCCGAAGGAGGTGCGGCATGATCGTCTTCCTCGCCCCCGCCATGCTCGCTCTCCTGGCCTTGCTTCCGCTCCTCGCCCTGTGGAAGGGGAAACGGGGACGCGCCGGAGCCCTGCGCTTCTCGACCGTCGGCGTTGCTCGACAAGTCGCGTCCCCGCGCCGTTCGCGCGCGGGTCGCTGGCTCAGCGCGGCCCGCCTGCTCGTGCTGGCCCTGGCGATCGTCGGACTCGCACGCCCGGCGCTCAGCCACTCGAGCACCGAGGTGGAGGCCAGCGGCATCGACATCCTCCTCGCCGTCGACGTGTCCACGTCGATGGATGCGCTCGACTTCAAGGTGGCCGGTCAACCCGTGGATCGACTCACCGTGGTTCGGCGTGTCGTGGCCCAGTTCATCGAGGAGCGCCCCAACGATCGCATCGGCCTGGTGGCCTTTGCCGGGAAGCCGTACCTGGTCAGCCCCTTGACCCTGGATCACGACTGGCTCCTCGAGCGCCTCGACAGCCTCGAGACCGGGATGGTGGAGGATGGAACGGCGATCGGCTCGGCGATCGCGTCGGGACTCAACCGCCTCCGCGATCAGGAAGCCGACTCTCGTATCGCCATCCTCCTCACGGACGGCATGAACAACGCCGGTAGCGTCGCCCCGCTCACCGCGGCGGAAGCGGCCGAGACCCTGGGCATCAAGATCTACACCATCGGCGCCGGGACCCGAGGCGAGGCGCCCGTCCCCGTCAAGGACGCGTTCGGACGCGAGCGCATGGCGATGGCGAAGGTCGACATCGACGAGGAGACCCTCGCCGACGTGGCCGCGATGACCGGTGGACAGTACTACCGTGCGACCGACACGGATTCGCTCGCGCGGATCTACGAGGAGATCGGTCGCCTCGAAACCACGACACGCACCCTCAAGCGCTTCAGTCACCACGAGGAACTCATCCACTGGGTGCTCTTCCCCGCGCTCGCCCTGCTCGTCCTCGAGCAGCTCCTCGCCGCGACCTGGTTCCGCCGGGTGCCCTAGCCGAGGAAGGAGACGAACCATGCAGTTCGAATACCCCATGCTTCTGATCCTCGGCGCGGCGGCCACGGCGGGGCTCCTCGTCCTCACGTGGCGCACGGGACGCCGGCGCCGGCGCGCGCTCAGCCGCTTCGCCTCCTCCGGCCTCGCGCCGGCGCTCACCGCGAACGTGTCGCCCGGTCGACGGCGCCTCAAGGCCGCGCTGCTTGCCGTCGCCATGATGGCCCTCTTCACCGCGGCGGCCCGGCCCCAGGTCGGCTTCCGCTGGGAAGAGGTGAAGCGGCGTGGGATCGACATCCTGCTCGCGCTCGACACCTCCAAGAGCATGCTGGCCACGGATGTCGTTCCGAGCCGCCTGGAGCGCGCGAAGCTCGGCATCGAGGATCTGACCGAGCGTCTGGACGGGGACCGCTGCGGGTTGCTGCCCTTCGCGGGGCGTGCGTTCCTCTTCTGCCCGTTGACGCTCGACATGGACGCCTTCCGCGAGTCGCTGCGGGCCGTCGACGAGCACATCATCCCCGATCCGGGCACCGATCTCGCCGAGGCGATCCGGGAAGCCCGGGCCGCCCTCGCCGAGGGCGCCAACCACAAGATCCTCGTCCTCGTGACCGATGGGGAGGACCTCGAGGGGCGGGCCCTCGAGGAGGCCGAGCGCGCCGCCGCCGAAGGCATCACCATCCACACCGTCGGTGTGGGCACCCCCGGCGGCGAGACCATCCCGCTCCGTCGCCCCGACGGCTCGACGACGCTGCTCCGCGACGCCGACGGTCAGGTGGTCACCTCGCGTCTCGACGAGGAGACCCTTCAGAGGGTGGCTTCCATGACGGGCGGTGTCTACGCCCGCCTGGGGCAGGGCGGGGCCGGCCTGGACGCGATCTACGACCAGAGCTTGAGCCTGGTGCCGAAGCAGGACCTCACCCAACGGCGGCAGAAGGTCCCCTTGGAACGCTTCACCTGGCCGCTGGCCGTGGCGTTCCTCGCTCTTCTGCTCGAGTTCGCCCTCGGTGATCGCAAGCGGCGCGTGATCGCGAGCGCGCGTCGAGGGATGCTCCGGAGCGTCTCCGCTCGCGCCGCTGCTACGGCCCTCGTCTTTGCGCTCGCCGGCGCCGGCATCGCGCGTGAGGCCCTCGCGGAGTCGGTTTCCGCCATGCCGCAGGATCCCCGCCTTCGCTACAACGAGGGCGCCGCGGCGTACGAGCAGGATGGGTGGGAGGAGGCGATCCGGTCGTTCGAGAGCGTGCTGGACGCCCGCGATCTCTCGCTCCAGAGCCGCGCCTACTACGGACTCGGCAACGCCCTGTATCGGAAGGGGCAGCAGCTCGAGGGCGACGACCCGAAGCAGACCATCGAGCTCTGGGAGAAGGCACTGAGCCGTTACGACGGCGCACTGGCCCTCGACGCGGGCGACGAGGACGCCGCCTTCAACCGTGACCTGGTCCAGCGCCGCCTCGATGCGCTGAAGGAGAAGCGCGAGCAGGAGCAGGAACAGCAGCAGGAGCAGGAGCAGGACCAACAGGACCAGCAGGACCAACAGCAGGGTCAGCAAGGCCAGCAGGACCAACAGGATTCGCAGGAACAGCAGCGGGACCAGCAGGAAGACCAGCAAGGCCAGCAGAGCCCCCGAGCCCACGAGGGGCAGGAGGACCGGCAGGACCGGCAGGACCCGCAGGACCCGCAGGACCCGCAGGACTCGCAGAGCGCTCACGAGCCGGCCGATCCCGTCGCGCAAGATCCCGGGGACGCCGCCGGGGACGCCGCCGGGGACGACGTAGGAGCCGAGGAGGACGAGGGCGCGGACGAGGAAGCCCAGCCGCTCGAGGGGCCGGTCGAGCGTGCCGGCGAGCCTCACGCCGAGAAGCCCGACGGCCACGGTGTCCGTCCGGGCCAGATGACCGAGGACGAAGCGCGTCTGCTCCTCGAATCCCTCGAGGAGAACGAGGGCAGCCTCCGCTTCGTGCCCCAGCGCCGCCGCTCACCCCCGCAGAAGAACGACAACCGATCCCGGAGGGACTGGTGATGAAGCACTCCCTACCCACATCCGATCTGCTGGTCGTGCGTCGCGTCGCGCTGGCGCTCCTCGCGCTCTCGCTCCTGGTCGCCACGCCGGCCCTCGCCCGCACCACAGCGGTCTCCGTCGACGTACAGCCTCGGCACATCGGCCTCGCTGACTGGGCCGAGCTGAGCATCGAGGTTGAGGGCGACGGGGACGGCGTACCCTCCGTCCCCTCCATCGACGGACTCACCTTCGAGTACGCGGGGCAGAGCAGTCGACTGGAGAGCGTGAACGGCCAGGTCCGCATCGCCCAGACCTATCATCTGCGCGTTCGCCCTGAGCGCGTCGGGACCTTCCGGATCGATCCACGAGCCTTCGGCGTCGGCGCAACCCGGGCGACGGGCGATGTCCTCGAGCTCCTCGTGGAAGCGAGGTCCCCCCGCCGGGCCCCGACCTCGGGCGCTGCCGGCATGGCAGCAACGGCCCACGACGTCCCGGGGGACGTGGCGCTGCAGGACGAGCCGTTTCTCCGTGTCGTGCCCGAGAACGAGCGTCCCTTCGTCGGGGAGCTCGTACCGCTCCGCATCGAGGCGTGGTTTCCCGAAGGCGTGCGCGCGTCCCTCGACTCGCAGCCTCGCATCGACAGCACCGCATTCACCCTCGAGACACCCGACCACGATGGCCGGGTCCAGCGGCGCCTGCACGAGGGGCGTGTCTACAACGTGTTGACCTGGCACGCGGCCTTGGTGGGCGTGAAGGAGGGGGTGCACGCGCTCCCCGTCGAGGTCGAGACGACGCTGCAGGTTCCCGACCGGCGACCGCGCAAGGTGCGCGGAGCCAGACGCGGGTTCGGCGGCAGCCTCCTGGACGACGACTTCTTCGGACGCGGTTCGCTCGCGTCGATGCTCATGGACGACCCCTTCTTCAACGACTCGCTCCTCGATTCGTTCTTCGGGCGCACGATCGCCAAGCCCGTGACGCTGCGGGCCGAGTCCATCGACGTCGACGTGCGAGCCCTGCCGACCGAGGGGCGCCCGCCCGCGTTTGGCGGGGCCGTGGGGTCCTTCGAGCTCACCCTGGGGCCCGTGCCGGTCCGCGCCTCCGTCGGCGATCCGATCCAGGTCGAGACCATGGTGTCGGGCCAGGGCAACTTCGCTCGCGTCGCGGCGCCGTCGATGGACGACCACGCCCTATGGAAGCGCTACGAGGCCGAGGCCACATTCGATGCGGCGGATGATCTCGGCGCGATCGGAAAAAAGCGCTTCCGGCACACCTTCGTTCCGCGTGCCCCCTCCGCCGAGGCGCTGCCGCCGCTCGCATTCGCCTACTTCGATCCGCTCGAGGAGCGCTACGAGGTGCTGACCACGCCGCCGCAGCCGATCGAGGTGGATGGTACGGCTCCGCGGCCCGCCGAGCCGAAACCCGCCGCGTCGGCGGTCGGCTCGCCGCCATCGGACACCCACCGACCTCCGCCCGCGCTCGACCCGCGAGCCGGAGCGGCCCATGTGCCTCTCGTCTTTCGGCCGTGGTTCCGTGCCCTGGTCGCGGCCGCGCTGACCGGGGTGGCCGCGGGCCTTGCGCTGGTCGTCCTCCGGCGTCGACGCGAACTCGTTCCCCTGGCGGCTGCCCGCCGTCGCGCGGCCCACGCGGTCCGGGCGGCGCGGGCGGACATCGATGCCGCCTACCGGGCGGCCGATGTCGACGCCTTCTTCGAGGCTTCCCGTCGGGCGCTGCAGCATCGCCTCGCGATCCAGCTAAGCGAAGAACCCGCGGCCATCACCGCCGCTGATGTGCGACGCCGATGCCCGGCGCTGGCCGACGTGGCCGCGATCTTCGAGGCCGCCGACGCCACGGCCTTCGGCGGTCGTCGAATCGACCGCACCTCGCTCGCCCTGTGGAAGGAGCGCGTCGCGCACGCGCTCGATGCCGTGGAGACTGCATCATGATCCGCTTCCCCCGTCGTCCGCTCGCCGTCCGGCTGGTCCTGGCTCTCGCCATCGCGCTGGTGGCTACGATCCCCAGCGTGGCTCGTGCCGAGGAGCCCGTGCCTGCGGCGCACCCGACGAGTCTCGGCGATGACATCCTCGCGCTCGAGCGCCTCCGGCTCCGCCGTCCCCTGGACGCCGAGGTGCGCGCTCAACTCACCGACCGGCGAAGCGAAGCGGGACTGCCCGCCACGTCGCCCAGCCTCCCGAAGCGCTGGACCGGCCTGCTCTCGCTCGACGCCTGGGCCTGGGTCGGACTCGCCGGGCTCAGCGCAATCGCCCTGCTGCTCCTTCAGCGCGGCATCCATCCCTGGCTGGCTCGCTGGGGGTGGCGCGTGGGCGAGCCGCGGCGCCGTGTGGCTCGCTCTGCTCTGCTCACAGCCGGCTTGCTCGTCCTTCTCTCGAGCGCATCCATCGCGATCCACCTGCCCGACGCCAGGGCCTCCATCGTTACGGACGGGCCGGCGCCACTCAGAATCTCTCCGTTCGCACAGGCGGCGTCGCGCGCGGCGCTGCCCCTCGGTGCCCGCGTCCAGGTGGAGCGTGCCTTCGGCGATCACGTATACGTCCGAGACGAGCGGGGGCGGGAAGGCTGGCTGGGCCGCCGCCATCTGGACGCGATTCTGCCCAACATTTCGGATCTGTAATTCCCCTGCAACGGGGCGGCAATGGTCGTCTGCCAAAGTGAGCCGGGTTGAACGCGCGTCGCCATCGCGAACTGCGCCCCTGGAGATCCCTGCATGAAGTCCCCCCGCTCCCTGAACGTCCGCGCACGACGCCTACTCGGGCTTGTGACCCTCGCCCTCCTCCCCGCCGTCGTGGCTTTCGTTGCTGTGGGCGCCGCCCGTGCGGCAGATGACGGAGGCGACGCTGCCACGCGGCGAGCGCCGGCCCGCGGCGGCACGCAGGCCCAACCCGTTAGCCGCACCGCGCCTCGCTCGCGTCGCACGGCCCGGGCGAACGCGGCCCCGCGGGTCGACTGCCGCTGGCTCGAGGACATCGAGGAAGCGAAGCGCCTCTCGAAGAGAACGGGCAAGCCCATCCTGGCCAGCTTCAGCGGCAGCGACTGGTGCGGCTGGTGCATCCGCCTAAACCGCGAGGTCTTCTCCACGTCGTCGTTTGCGACCTGGGCTCGTGACAACGTGATCCTGCTCGACGTGGACTTCCCGCGCCGGGGCCTCTCGGCGGCGCAGAAGAAGAAGAACCGCGCGCTCCAGGAACGCTACGGTGTCCGGGGTTTCCCGACCGTCCTCTTCCTGAATGCCGACGGCAAGGTGCTCGCCCGCTCGGGCTACCGCGAAGGCGGCGCGTCTGCGTGGACGAGGGACGCCGCGGCGAAACTCGGTGCGCGCAGGGTGCGCACGTCCAACCCGCCCCGTCGCTGAGCCGGATCGCTAACCCACCACCGGGAGGCGGATCTCGAACCGGGATCCGCCTCCTTCTCGCGCTTGCGCATCGACGCGGCCACCGTGCGCCAGAACGACGGCGCGTACGTAGCTGAGACCCAGCCCAAGGCCCGCCTCACTCCGGCTGCGATCACCTCGATAGAGGCGGTCCCAGATGTGGGGGAGGTCCCCCGCGTCGATCCCGCGGCCGCGATCCACGACCGAGACCACCGCCTCGGCGCCGTCCCGGCGGCCCTCGATAGCGACCACGCCCTCCGCGTCGCTGTACTTGATCGCATTGTCGACGAGGTTGGCGAGGACGCGGCGCAGGCGTGTCCCATCCCCGCGTGCAGCCAAGCCTGCCTCCACATCGGTCGTCAGCGTGACATCCCTCTCGTCGGCCACCAGCTCGTAGAGGTCCACGACGCTCGACGCGAGGCTCGTGAGATCCACGTCTGCCATGTCGAGGCGCATGGCGCCCGACTCCGCTTCGGCGACGTCCATGAGCGTGTCCAGCATGTTCAGGACGTTCTGCGACTCCTCGAGCGTGCCTGCGAGCGCTTCCCGGTACGTCTCTTCGTCCGCGGCGCTCTCGAGTGCTTGCTCCGCGGTCGCTCGTAGGCGCGTCATGGGGGTCCGCAGATCGTGCGCCACGCTGTCCAGTGAGGCGTGAACGCCGCGGATGAGGGACTCGTTGCGATCGAGAAGCCGGTTGAAGAGCGCTGCCATCTCGCCCATGGCCCCCTCCGCCCGGCGAAGGGGCACCCGTCGCTTGCTGTCCCCGGTGGCCAGGATCTGCTGCGCGGTCTCGGTCACCGATCGGATGGGGCGTGTCGCGCGCCAGGTGACCCACAGGCCTCCGAGGAGCCCCACGACGATGACGGGTACGAGGAGAAGAGGAAAGGCGCGCCGGAAGTGGTTGGCGATCGCCTCTTGCATCTCCGGACTCGGCGCCGCGGAGACTTCGCGCTCACGCACGACGACCGTCCGGCTCTCACGACCGCCTTCCCGCGTGACGGTGCCCGTGACCTCGGATTGGCGCGTCTCCCACTCCTCGTTCATGGCGGACTTGACGAGGTGGGATGTGAGAAGGGTCAGGCCGAAGGCGGTCAGCACGAAGATCACGAGGAACCACGCCGTGAGCCCCAGGCTGAAGCGCCACGCTGCTCGCTGCTCAGGCCTTGAGGACATAGCCCGCTCCCCGCACGGTCTGGAGGCGCTTCTCGTCGAACCCCTTGTCGATCCGTGAACGGAGGCGATGCACGAGCACGTCGACGACATTCGTCTGCGGATCGAAGCTGTAATCGTAGATCTTCTCGAGGATGGTGGCCTTCGAGACGATGCGTCCTGCGTTGCGCATCAGGTACTCGAGGAGCGAGAACTCGCGTGCGCCCAACTCGATGACCCGGCCGTCGCGCGTCACCTCCCGGGTGAGCAGGTTCATCTGGATGTCGCCCACTGTGAGCGTGGTCGGCTCCACCACCCGCGTCGAGCGGCGAATGAGCGCTTGGACGCGCGCGAGCACTTCCGAGAAGGAGAAGGGCTTGACGAGGTAGTCGTCTCCGCCGGCTTGAAGACCCTTCACCCGATCGTCGACGGTTCGTTTGGCACTCAGGATCAGCACCGGCGTGTTGACTCGCTTTTCTCGCAGCCGTTCGATGAGACTGAGCCCGTCCAGGGCCGGGAGCATGAGGTCTACGATCGCCGCGTCGTAGTTGCCGGACGCGCCGAGGTGAAGCCCCTCCGCGCCGTCGGGCGCGACGTCCACGGCGAAGCCCGCCTCCTTCAGCCCGTTCTGCAGGAAGGAGGCGATCTTGGCGTCGTCTTCCACCACCAGAATTCGCATGACACGAAGTCTACCGCGTGTTCTGTGCGGAGGCAGCATCGCCACAATCCCCTCTTCCCCCCAGCGGGTGCTGATTGCGTCCCTGCCTTTCCGCCGCGACGAGAGCGCGCAGGTCGAGCACGTGTTCGGGGGCCGGGTGCAGCACGTGCTCTCGATGGGACCCTCGAAGGGGACATTCGGTATCACCCCGAGGTCAATCTCGGTGAAGTGCCGGCGCTGGCCGTGCTGATGACCTGAACGTGCGCGCTGATGCGGATTTCCTTCGGGGCGCACAGGCCGGCGTCCAGGGTCGCCCTCGGGTCGGCGGACGACGCGCGCTTCATGTAGGGACCGGGCGAGCCGTCACGCTAGAATCCGGGACGCCCGCCGTGCCATCGTCGGCGGTGACCCCGGGGGTGCACGGCGTCTCTCTGGGGGTAGCCAGGGCCACGGCGGGGTCGCGGAAGCGTGAACATTTGCACTGACTCGGTACGGACGCTCGTGGTGGTCGCGCTGGCCTGCCTTCCGGGCTGTGCCGTGCGCCCGGCCGACTCGCCGCCCTCCCTGGAAGCGGCCCAGCCGCCCGACGTGCCCGCGCGTTTTTCCGGGGGGGGCACCGCGATACTCGACGATCGATGGTGGGTGGCGTTCGAGGACCCCGTGCTCACGCGGCTCGTCGAGACCGCGCTCTGCGGGAACTTCTCGCTGAAGGCCGCGCGGGAGCGGGTCGTCCGGGCTGCCGCCCTGGCTCGGCGGGCCCGGGCCCCGCTCCTGCCCCAACTCGACGCAACCGTCGGCGCGGGCGGCGCCTACACCCGGCGGGACCTCGGCGATGGACTCCTCGACGACACGGCCGACGCCTTCTCGTTCGGTGCGCGCGCGTCCTACGAGGTCGATCTCTGGGGGCGGCTCCGGTCCGAGCGCGATGCGGCGTTGCTCGACGCGCGGGCCACGCTGAGTGACCTCGATGCAGGCCGCGTGACGCTCAGCGCCACGGTGGCGACCACGTGGTACCGGCTCGTCGAAGAGGCGCGCATCGGTGTGCTCCTCGACGAGCAGATCGAGACGAACGCCACGCTGCTCACGTTGCTCGAGAATCGGTTCTCGTCAGGCAAGGTCGGCGCAGCCGATGTCCTCCGACAGCAGCAGCTCGTCGAGCGGACGCGAGGGGAGCGCACTCTCTCCGCGTCGCGCCAGCAGGTCTTGGCCCACATGCTGGCGACGCTCCAGGGCCGACCCGCAACCACGGCACCGCCCTTGCCTGCGCCGACCATTCTCGAGCTGCCACCGCTTCCTGAGACCGGCGTTCCCTCCGCCGCGCTGCAGCGCCGGCCCGACGTCACGGCTGCTTGGTGGCGGCTTCACGCCGCTGACCGCCGGCTCGCCGCCTCGATTGCGGATCTCTACCCACGACTCGACCTGAGCGCGAGCGCCGTCGTCGGCGGCGCCGGATTCGAGGTGCTCTTCATCGACCGCATCGCCCGCCTCGCCGCCGACCTCGTGCAGCCCGTCTTCGACGGCGGCGAGCGAAGGTCCCAGATCCAGGTGGACGAGGCGCGCAGGCGCGAGCTCCTCCACGACTACGAGGACACGGTCCTGGTCGCACTCCGGGAGGTGGAAGACGCTCTCGTGCAGGAGGCGAAGGAACGGGAGCACGTGGCGAGCCTCGAACGCCAGTACGACCTCGCCAAGCGCGTCGTAGCCACCCTGCTCGCGCGCTACGGGCAGGGGGCAGCCGCCTACCTGGACGTCCTGGCCGCCATCCAGTCCGAGCAATCGCTCGCCTTGAATCTTGTCAGCTCGAAACGACAGCTCGTTACGTACCGCATCGACCTCTGCCGTGCTCTGGCAGGACCCTGGCGTCCGGCCTGTACCCCGACCCCACCCTCCCCGGCGACCATCGGCGCCCCTTGCGAAGGAGCCTCCATTGACTAGCTCCGAGATCACCGACGGCACCGGCCGCAAGCTGCTGCGCGTGCTGGGTAAGTTCGTCCTGCACGTCTGCCTGCCCGTGGCGGTGCTCGGCGGGGCCTACCTCGGCGCACGGCACCTCATGGCGACGGCGCCGAGTACGCCGAAGAAACCTCGCGCCCGCTCGGCACGCACCGTCGAGGTGGTCGACGTCGAGCGCAAGGCCGCCGCGCCCAGGCTCGAGGCCATGGGGCTCGTCAAGCCGTCCCGGGAGGTGACGCTGCGCTCGCGGGTGGCCGGCGAGGTCGTGACGGTCTCTCCGCACTTCGCGCCCGGTGGTCGCTTTGCGGTCGGCGACGAGCTCCTGCAGATCGACCCGGCGGACTACGACCTCGCCGTCGCCCAGGCGGGCGCCAGCGTCGACCAGGCCGTGACAGCCGAGGCTCAGGCGAAGACCGCCCTCGCCCAGGCCGCCGCCCTGGTCGAACAACGCCAAGCGATGCTCGCGGAAGCCGAGGCCAATCTGGAACTCGAGGAGGGCAATCAGGCGATCGCCCGCCGCGAGTTCGAGATGCTCGAGGGCGCGCGCACAGGGGCGAATCGCGATCTCGTGCTGCGCACGCCACAGCTCGCCATCGCCCGGGCCGCGATCGCCTCCGCGCGCGCTGGTGTCGAGGCCGCCGAGGCCGGCGTGGAGGCCGCCCGCGCGGGCGTCGAGGCCGCTGGAGCGAACGTCGAGGTCGCGAGGGTCAAGCGCAGCCAGGCCGAGCTGGACCGCTCGCGTACGCGCCTGGACGCGCCGTTCAACGCATGGATCCGAACCCGGCACGTCGAGGTGGGCGCCGTGATCGGCGCGAACACCGACGTCGCGACGCTTGTCGGCACAGACGCGTACTGGGTCGAAGTCACGTTGCCGATCAGCGATCTCCAATGGCTTCGTATTCCGTCCTCGACCAACGCGGGGGGCGCCAAGGTCGTGATCCGGGACGAGGCGGCCTGGGGACCGGACGGCCGGCGCGAGGGCCGTCTCGTTCGCCTGTTGGGGGATCTCGAGTCGGCCGGCCGCCTGGCTCGTCTTCTCGTCGTCGTCGAGGACCCGCTCCATCTGGAGGCCGAGGCGTCCGAGCGCTATCCGCTCCTCACCGGCTCGTACGTGCGCGCCGAGCTCGCCGGACGGGCAGTTGACGGCGTCGTCGTGATGGACCGCGCCTGGCTTCGGCACGGGGAGGTGGTCTGGGTTGCCGATGCTCAGGGCGCGCTGCGCATCCGGCCCGTCCAGGTCTGCTGGCGGGGCCGCGACGAGGTCTATCTCTGCTCCGGGTTCGAGCCGGGGGATCGCGTGATCACGACCGACCTCGGCGCCCCGGTGGACGGCATGCCCCTCGCGATCCAGGGTGAGAAGGCGGAGCGGAGCAAGCCGTGAGCGCGTCGCCCCCCCCGCGAGAGACGGAGCGCCAGGGTTGGATCGCGAGCATGGTCCACAACCGGATCCTGCCCAACATCGTCATGCTCGTGCTGCTCGTCGGTGGCTTCTTCATGGCCACCCGCATCAAGCAGGAGGTGTTCCCCGAGTTCGACCTGGACATGGTGACGGTCCGCGTGCCGTACCCGGGGGCCAGCCCCGAGGAGGTGGAACGTGGCATTCTCCTCGTCATCGAGGAGAACGTCCGCGGCATCGACGGGGTGAAGGAAGTGGATGCCGTCGCCGACGAAGGCATCGGCACGGTCAGCATCGAGCTCGAGACGACCGCGGATCAGCAGCGCATCGTACCAGGACATCCAACAGCAGGTGGACCGGGTGCGGACGTTCCCCGAAGACGCGGAGGACCCGGTCACGAGTCTGGTGGTGCGCCGTCGCGAGGTCCTGGACCTGCAGATCTTCGGCGACGTCGACGAGTGGGTCCTGCGCGAGCTCGCCGAGCGCGTCCGGGACCGCCTCCTCCAGGAGGAGGGCATCACCCAGATCGATTACGACGGAGTACGCGACTACGAGATCCACGTGGAGGTGTCGAAGGACCAACTCCGTGCCCTCGGGCTCACGCTCTCCGATATCGCCCGCCGCGTTCGCGAGAATGCCGTTGAGGTTCCGGGCGGCACGATCAAGACGGACAGCGGCGACGTCCTCCTGCGGATGCAGGAGCGCCGGGACTGGGCGTCGGAGTTCGCCGAGATCCCCATCGTCACGTCGGCGGAGGGCTCCGTTCGCACCCTCGGTGAGATCGCCGAGGTGAAGGACACCTTCGAGGATGTCGACGTATCGGCGACCTTCAACGGCAAGAGGTCCATCGGCCTGGAGGTCTACCGCGTGGGGCAGCAGACCCCCATCGGTGTGTCCGACGCCGTGCGCAGCGCGATGGAGGACATCGCTCTGGACCTTCCACCGGGCGTGAGCTACGCCATCAACCGCGATCGCTCCGACATTTACCGGCAGCGCCTGGACCTCCTCTTGCGGAACGGCTTGCTCGGGCTCGCTCTCGTGCTCGTGGTTCTGGGGCTCTTCCTGGACTTCCGTCTGGCCTTCTGGGTCACGCTCGGCATCCCCACGGCGTTCCTGGGTGCGTTCCTCTTCCTGCCCATGCTCGGCGTCACGATCAACATGATCTCGATGTTCGCCTTCATCGTGGCGCTCGGGATCGTCGTGGACGACGCGATCGTCGCCGGGGAGAACATCTACCGCTACCGGGAAGAAGGGGCGAGCTTCGTCGAAGCGGCCATCAAGGGCGCACGCGAAGTCGCCATGCCCATCGGCTTCAGTATCGCGAGCAACATCGTCGCTTTCACGCCCCTGCTCTTCGTGCCGGGCTACATGGGCAAGATCTGGTCCGTCATCCCGATGGTCGTCGCCACCGTGTTCGTGATTTCCTGGGTCGAGGCCCTCGTCATCCTGCCCTCGCACCTCGCGCACGGAGGCGAGGGGTACCGCAACCCGATCGTGGCCTTTCTCGCGCGTGGCCAGCAGGCCTTCAGCCGCTTCTTCATGCGCTTCGTGGACGGGGTCTACAGACCCTTCCTCGCATGGAGTCTTAGCGCCCGCTACCTCACCGTGGCGTTGATGCTCTCGACGTTGGCCCTGGTCACCGGCTACGCGTTCAGCGGCCGCCTCGGCTTCATCCTCATGCCGAAGGTGGAAAGCGACCGCGCCGAGGTGACGGCGCGCCTGCCCTTCGGGAGTCCGCCGGAGCGCGTCGAGGCTGTCCGGGACCAACTCGTCGAGGCCGCGCAGCGCGTGTGGGCGGAGAACGGAGGCGATCGCCTCGCGACGGGCGTCTTCGCACGTATCAACGAGCACGAGGTGCGTGGCACCGTCTACCTCACCGATCCCCACACCCGTCCGATCAGCACGACCGCGCTCACCGACAAGTGGCGCGAGGCCACCGGTCCGATCCTCGGTGTGGAGTCCTTGCGCTTCGAGTCCGACCGCGGCGGTCCGGGGCGAGGCCCGTCCATCACCGTGGAACTATCCCACCGGGACATCGACGTACTCGATCGTGCCAGTGCGGCCCTGGCCGAGGAACTGGCCGAGTTCGCCGCGACGAAGGATGTCGACGACGGTTACACGCCGGGGAAGCGCCAGCTCGACTTCGCCATCCGGCCCGAAGGGCGGTCGCTGGGGCTCACGGCGAGCATGGTCGCGCGACAGGTCCGGGATGCCTTCTACGGCAGTGAGGCGCTCCGCCAGCAGCGCGGCCGCAACGAGATCAAGATGCTGGTCCGGCTGCCGGAAGACGAACGGGTCAGCGAGTACGATATCGAGCAGCTCCTGATTCGAACGCCCGCCGGCACCGAGGTGCCCCTGCGTGAGATCGCGACGGTCCAGCCCGGCCGGGCGTACACGACCATCACGCGCCACAACGGACGGCGTACCGTGACCGTCACCGCCAACGTGGTGCCCGTGGCCGAGACCAACCGCGTCCTTGCGGCGCTCCGAACCGAGGCCCTTCCGCGCCTCGCCGACGAGTACCCCGGTCTCGCCTTCGGGTTCGAGGGGCGCCAGGCTGCGATGCGGGATGCGCTCGAGAGCCTGATGCGTGGCTTGCTGCTCGCGCTGCTTGTCATCTACGTGCTGCTCGCGATTCCCTTCCGGAGCTACGTCCAGCCCCTCATCGTCATGATCGCCATTCCCTTCGGCATCGTCGGCGCCATCTTCGGGCACCTCTGGATGGGCTACAGCCTGAGCATCATCTCGCTGATGGGGGTGGTCGCGCTCTCCGGCGTGGTCGTCAACGACTCCCTCCTGATGGTGGATCTGGCCAACCGCCTCCGCCGGCAGGGGATGGGCGTGCGCGAAGCGATCCTGCAAGCGGGGACGCAGCGATTCCGACCCATCCTGCTCACGACCTTGACGACCTTCGGCGGCCTCGCACCGATGATCTTCGAGACCTCCCGCCAGGCGCGCTTCATGATCCCGATGGCGCTCAGCCTGGGCTACGGCATCCTGTTCGCCACGGGCATCACGCTGGTGCTGATTCCCAGCCTCTACGTGATCATGGAGGAGATACGCGGCCTGCCGCACACGATGGGGCGGGCTCTGGGACGCGAGACGTCGCGGCGGGCGCCCAATCCGCTCGGTGACCGCCCGTCCTCCTGAGGAACGGGCCGGCGCGGGGCAAGAGGTTCCATCGCGACGCTGCCTCCGTGCCGGCCGTGCTTCCCACGAAGGCCGCCTCGCCACGAGATGTGCCTCCCGACACACGGACGCGGCAAGACCGCACGACACCCTTTCCCCTGGCCATCGCGCTACGATTCCCGCGGTAGGCCGTGCCGCCGTCGGCGGGGTGTCGAGGACGCGCTCCGACTCCGTTCGTGGAGCCGCGGCGCGGACGCGAAAGCGTGAGGATTTGCACTGACTCCGTACGGACAATCGAGTCGGAAGCGCCTTCCACCCCGCGCAGGCGAACCGGGGGAGCGGCTCTACGTCTTGAGCGAAGCGGCCGGGGGCCATGAGGTCCTGAACCTGCTCCGGGCCTCGTTCGAGACGGCGCCCGATGGGGCCGGGACCTCGACCCGCACCTACTACGACACATTCGATCGCTGCCTCGCGGGGGCCGACGCCACGCTCTTCACCGACGGCACGCGAGGAGAGCGCGAGCTTCGGTGGGAGGCCTTGTCGGGGGGGCTGCTCCGCCGGCTCGTCGATGCCCGCGAGCCGGGGTTCGTGGCGGACTTGCCCGAGGGACCGTTCCGCGCCGCCCTCGAACCGCTGGTGGGTATTCGGAAACTGCTCGTGGTGGCACGCATCCGGGGACGTGCGGAGCGCCTGCGCGTGCTCGGCAAGGGGGGCAAGACCACGGTCCGGGTGGCCCTGGAGGCGTGGACCATCCGTCGAGCGGGGCGAAAGAGCGGCGCGAGGCACCTCACGGCGCTGCGCGTCGTCCCCGTGCGAGGCTACGGGAAGCCGTTTCGCGCGGTGGCGAAGCGGCTCGAGAGCGACGGGGGCCTGGCGCCGCTCTCGGGCGAGACCTTTGCCGAGTTGCTGGGGCTCAGGGGCCTCGACGACGCGCCCCGCAGCGTGTGGCCGCCCGCCCTCCAGCCCGGCATGCGCACGGATGTGGCGTTCAAGACGATCTTCCGCGGCCTCCTCGAGACCATGCGGGTCAACGAGCCGGGGACGCGGGCCCGCACGGATCCGGAGTTCCTGCACGAGTATCGGGTCGCGCTTCGGCGCACGCGGGCGGGGCTCGCGCGATCGCGGGGTGTCCTTCCGCAGCGTCAGATCGAGCGCTTCAAGCGGGAGTTCGGCTGGCTGGGCGTCGTCACGAGCCCCGTTCGCGACATCGACGTCCAGCTCCTCGACCTCCCGAGCTACGAGAAAGACCTTCCCGCGTCCGTCCGGCCGCACCTCGCGCCGCTCGAGCCCTGGCTGGTGGAGGAAGGCGAGCGCGTCCAAGCCCTCTTGGTCAAGGCGCTCGCATCCGCTCGCTACGCCAGGCTCCTCGCCGCCTGGGAGCGCTTCCTGGACCGCCCCGTGCCGGCGACCAGCACACTGCCCGATGCCACGCGTCCGATCGAGGACGTCGCGCGGGAACGCATCTGGAAACTCCAGACCCGGGTCCTGCGCCGCGGCCGCGCGATCGACGCATCCACCCCCGCCGAGGCGGTGCACGACCTCCGCCTCGATGCCAAGAAGCTGCGCTACCTGATGGAGTTCTTCCATCGCCTGTTCGACCCCGGCGAGATCAAGGCGCAGATCGGTGCGCTTAAGCGTCTGCAGGACGTCCTCGGTCGGTTCAACGACTTCGAGGTCCAACAGCATGCGCTCCAACAACACGCCACCGCCATGGCCGAGGCCGAGCGCGCTCCCCTGGCGTCCGTGCTCGCGATAGGGCGGATCGTGGAGTCCCTCCGGGCACGCCAACAGGAGGCGCGCGCCGAGATCGAGGGCCGCGTGGCCGTGTTCGCGGGCGCCGAGAGCCGGGCCAGGGCCGAACATCTCTTCGCCCCCCGTCGCCAGGAGCAGGACGCATGAAGGTCATCGCCAGCTACAACATCAAGGGCGGCGTCGGCAAGACGGCGGCGGCGGTCAACCTGGCCTACCACGCCTCGCGGCAGGGGGCCCGCACGCTGATCTGGGATCTGGATCCCCAGGGCGCGGCCTCGTTCTACTTCCGCGTGAAGCCGAAGGTGAAGGGGGGCTTCAAGCGCTTCCTGCGCAAGCCTCGCCGGCCCACGGACGCGATCCGCGGTACGGACTACGAGGGTCTGGACCTCCTGCCCGCCGACTTCTCCGCCCGACACATCGACGTCCTCCTCGACCGCACCAAGAAGCCCGGGCGACGTCTCAAACGCCTCATCAAGGCGCTGGGCAAGGAGTACGACGTTCTCTACCTCGACTGCGCACCCAGTATCGGACTGGGTACGGAGTATCTCTTCGACATCGCCGACGCCCTCGTCGTGCCCACCATTCCCACGACACTCTCCTTGAACACGCTGAAGCAGCTCAGAAAGCACCTCGAGCGCCGCGGGCGGCGATCCCCCGCGGTGCTCCCCTTCTTCAGCATGGTCGATGAGCGCAAGTCCATGCACCGACGGATCTGCAAGGACAAGCGAGCCCTGGCCTACGACCCCCTCGAGGCCCGGATCCCGTACTCCAGCGAGGTGGAGCGCATGGGCGAGCACCGGGCGCCCCTCTCGACCTATGCGGCGCGCAGCAAGCCCGCCAAAGCCTACGCCCGTCTGGGCGACGAGATTCACGCGTACCTCGACTAGAGACGAACGGAAAAGTTCGTTCGCGTGGCTGTCTCCGGACCCACCAAACGTATACTCGCGGTGGTCCGTGACGTCGTCGGGAGACCCCTCATGCGATTTCTGCTCCCCTGCACCGCCCTCGTCGTGCTCATCCTTCTCGGTACCGCTTGGAGCGGCGAGGAGGACAACTACGAAGCCGAGCGGGCCGCGCTGCAAGAGCAGGGGCAGCGTCTCCTCGAGCAAGGCGCCCTCGACTACCAACGCTTGAAGCAGTCCCTCACCCGGATCGAGTCCGAGAAGGCAGCGCTGTCCGCCGCCGGCGGCAGCCTCCAGGCGATGGACCAGCTGGCTCGCAAGGCCCGGGCCTTGGACGCCAGCATCACGGAACTCCAGAAGGCCCGCACGCGGATCGAGGATGCGCGCTCGCAGCTGCGCCGCGGACGTTTCGATGCGGCGTCCCAGGCGTTCAACGAGGCGGCCGCCCGCTGGGCCGAGGTCCACCAGCGCATCGTTTCGCACATCGGGGAAGCACCCGGTGCGCCCACCATGCCGCCCGCGGCGAATCGGACGCCTGCGTCCGTACCGGCCGGCCGCGGCAATCCGAGTGGGGAACTCTTCGCGCTGCGTCAGGAGATCCAGGCGATGCGCACCGAGCTTCAGGCCCTGCGCACCGAGGTGGTCGAATTGAAGGCGCTCATCCAAGCGCTCGCACGCTAGCCTCGACCCTCGGCCGCCCGCGCGGGCGCGCTTCCCCTCGTCCCCATCGGTCCCGAGCGCCACGGCACCTCATCGCGAGGAACAGGGCTACCGATGGGCCTGGAGCAGCCGCGGCCCGGGTTTCCATACCGGAGATATTCAGATCTCTTGCGGGCGGTGTGAGCGCTGCGCGGGGCGACCTTGATCGGGGAGGGCAGACTCCTATCGTCTCCGCCGTGGCGGAAGACCCGAGGAGGCAGGTAGCGTGCGTTCTGATCGAGGCTGTGCAGGACTCCTACTCCTACCGATGATGCTGACGGCCTGCGGCGGCGGAGAGGACGCGGGCCCCGTCGCGGGTGGCGTCGCCGCGCGGCTCGGCGTCCTTCCACCCGAGGCGTGCGTCGTCGTTCGCTACGACTTCGATCAGGACGGCCATGACGATGTCCTGACCCTGGACGCGAACCAGCGCCCCTACGAAGTCGTCGAGGCCCTCGAGGGGGGAGCCGGGGGCGCCTTCGTCGATGCCACGCCGCGGTGGGGCGGTCGTCCGGTCGACGCGTATGTCGACGCCGTGCTTCACGCCTACCTGGAGCGTTCCCTCGCCGTCGCGAGCGACACTCCGCTCGAGATCCAGGTTCGCGGCCGGCCCGTTCTCCTCTCGGTGATCGAGTAGGCCTCTCCCGATGCGCCCTGCCGCTCTGCCGCTCGTGCTGTTGTCGTTGCTCGCCCTGGCTCGGGCGTCGTGCGCCGAGCCCGGCGACGCCGACGGGTTCCACCCTCCGCACGGCGCGGCCGGAGACCTCGTCTACGTGCAGGGCTCAGACCTCGGCACCCGGCCGACCGTCTCGTTCAGCGGGCGGCCCGCCACCATCCTCCGGGCCACGAAGGAAGCCTTGCTCTGCCGCGTGCCCGAGAGCCTCCCGGAGGGCGAGGCGCTCGTCACGGTGGGGGGCAGCGGCTCGCCGAGCGCTTCCTCGTCCTCGCGGCGGGATGCCCCGTCATCCACGGGATGAGCGCGACGGTGGCGACCCCCGGTCAGACGATCCTGATCGACGGCCGACGCCTCGGCGGCGGGCACGCGGACTTCGTCGACGCGCACGGCGAGGTCGCGGGCAGCGCCGACGTGATCGGCGGTCGTCGGGTAGCGACGTTCGGCGTTCCCCGCGACCTCGCGCCGGGCCGCTACCGCCTGCGCCTCACGAACGAGCGAGGCTTGGACGTCTCCTGCTCGCCGCTTCGGAGATCGACGTCTGCGCCCCCGGGCCGCGACTCGTCTTCACCGTGCGTGGCGGAACCGTGCGCCCGGGGCAGCGGGTCACCTATCAGGGGATGAACCTCGGCCCACTGGGGTCCTGCGAGGTCCAGTTCGTACGCCCCGACGAAAGCCTCGTCGCTGCGCCGGCCTGGTCCAACGGCTACGACGCGATCACGGTGGTCGTTCCGTACACGCTTGGCGTGGACGACTGGCACCAGGTGAAGATCGCCCCGTCGGGCGAAGGTGCGCGCGCGGTCAGCCGGGTCTTCGCCTTGTCGGCGACGGCGGTGTCTCGACTGACGCTCGATGCCAAGACCGTCGCCTCAGGCGGCACGCTCGGCATCCAGGGGATGCCCGCGTCCGGCCTCGGCGGCTGGCCGCGCGTGGTCCTGACGCGCTCGGGTGTCTCCGTCGAGGCCCGCACCCTCTATCTCCACCCCGGAGGGTTGGGGCACGGGCGCGCCTGGGTCGTGCGTCTTCCCGACGGGCTCGACGCGGGCGACTACGCCGTCTCGGTCGACGTCGGCGGGCGCGTCGTTCCGGCGGGTGGCGTGCGCGTGGAGGCGCGCTGACCCAGGGCCGCCAGGGAAGCGCGGGCCGCCAGGAGGGAAGCGCGGGCCGCCAACGAAGCGCGGGCCGCCCCCCTCGAGGAGGCGACCCGCGTGGATAGGGGCCGAGGCCCGATTGACTGGCCGTCGATGCTATTTGTCGCCGGCGCCTCGCGTGATGGCTTCCATCACGTTGTTCAAGCTGAAGCTGCCCGGCTTCTGACGCGGCGGGAACTCCTTGAAGCTCTCGAGCCACTGGCCTACGTAGGCGGCCGCGGGCGCGATCATGAACATGTGGTCCACCCACCACCGCTCCCAGCCGATGCTCTCGTGCTGGGCGCGCTCGAAGGGATCCATGCGCAGGTTCACCAGGATCGGGGCCCGAAGCTCCTCGAACGGTGTCCGCCAGACCGCGATGCCTTCCGCGTTCTGCTGCAGGAAGGTCGCCTTCCAGTTGTTGTAGCGCAGGGCCGCCACGCTTCCGTCGTCGGTCCAGTACACGAACTCGCGGCGCGGCCACTCGCTCGCTTCGCCCTTCAGCGCCGGCATCAGGTTGTAGCCGTCGAGGTGCACCTTGTAGGTCATGTCCCCCGCGGACTTGCCGCCGAGGAGGTCCTCCTTCACCGTGCCATCCCCCACGGCGGCGAGCAGCGTCGGCATCATGTCTTCGTGGGCGCAGAGCTCGTTGCGGATCGTCCCCGGCTCGATGACGCCAGGCCAACGGATGGCGCAAGGCACACGGAAGCCACCCTCCCACTGCGTTGCCTTCTCGCCGCGGAACATGGTGGTGCCACCGTCCGGCCAGCTGAAGGTCTCGGCGCCGTTGTCCGTCGAGTACATGACGATCGTGTTGTCGGCGATGCCGAGCTCGTCGAGCTTGTCCAGAAGCTGCCCCACCATGCCGTCGTGCTCGACCATGCCGTCGGCATAGACGCCCAGGCCGGTCTTGCCCTCGGACGCGGGCTTCAGGTGGGTCCAGATGTGCATCCGGGTGCTGTTCCACCAGAGGAAGAACGGCTTGTCCTGCTCGACCGCGCGCTCCATGAAGTCGATCGCGGCGTCGGTGACTTCCTCGTCCACGGTCTCCATGCGCTTCTTGGTCAACGGACCCGTGTCTTCGATCCGGCCATCGGCGAAGCTGCGAATGACGCCGCGGGGGCCGAACTTCTTCTTGAACGCCGCATCCTTGGGGTAGTCCGGATGCTCGGGCTCCTGCTCGGCGTTCAGGTGGTAGAGGTTGCCGAAGAACTCGTCGAACCCGTGGTTGGTCGGCAGCATCTCGTCGCGATCGCCGAGGTGGTTCTTGCCGAACTGACCCGTCATGTAGCCGTGGGCCTTGAGGAGGCCGGCGATGGTCGGGTCTTCCTTCCGCATGCCCTCCGGGGCGCCCGGCAGGCCGACCTTGGTCAGGCCGGTGCGCATGGGCGACTGGCCGGTGATGAACGCCGCGCGGCCGGCCGTGCAGCTCTGCTGCCCGTACCAGTCCGTGAAGAGAGCGCCTTCCTTGGCGATCCGATCGATGTTCGGCGTCTTGTATCCCATCACGCCCAGGTTGTAGGCGCTGATGTTGAAGCCGCCGATGTCGTCACCCCAGATCACCAGGATGTTCGGCTTGTCGGGGTCGGCCATCGCGGGGCCGGCCACCAGGGCAAGCGCCGCCAGCATCAACGTCAGCGATGCCGTCCATGTGAATACTCGTCTCATACCTCGCCTCTACCTCCAGTGGGGGCGGCCCTCTACCAACTGTCTGCATCGAGGACCGCAGGGAGGGAGTGTACGAACGCGAGAGGGCGCCACGCCGCCCAACCATCCGTACCGAGTCAGTGCAAATGTTCACGGTTTCGGCCAGCGATCGACCGGCTCGCCTGCCGGCTCGCCTGCCTGGGTCTAGCCGCCGCAAGTGGCCGGGCACCAACCGGTTGGCGTGCGTCGGGCACGTGCCGAGGCGGGGCCGTGCCTACGCTCCGCGAGGCGCGGCGTCGGGCGTGGGGGGCTAGCGGTTCGCTTCCTTCTGCTCCGCCCACCAGGCGCGCGCATCCTTTTGGGCGGCCGCCTCGAATCCGGACGAACGTGGATGTCTTGCGCCGTAAACGCCAAAACCGAACCGGCAGCCCGCGATGGCCGAGAGGATCTCGCTGGCCGCGTGCCCCACGCGCACGACGTAGTGCGAGTACGTGTAGCTACGCCACCAGCCCAGGGTTCGCGTGAAGCGCCGATCGGTGAGCGCCTCGATGAGTTGAGGGATGGCGTCGTAGCCCATGGCCTTGAGCTTGTGGGCGGCGGTGTCCTCCGTCTTCGTGCCGTCGGCCGAAGCCCAGATCGAGGGGTAGCCCGGGTCTAGGCGCTGGCTCCCGTTCAGATCGCGAAGCTGGTAGATGAGCTCGGCGACCTGCTCTTCCCGCGACATGTCCTCGAACGGCTTGGTCGACGCGGCGTGGAGCTCGTCCTCGGCCACCATCTCTTCGAGGATTCCAACGGCCTCCTTCGCCGTCTCCGCATGCGACGGGCTGTTCGGGAAGTGGACGAGGAAGGTTCTGAATCGCCGCAGCAGCTCCGTGCGTGGCACCCGCGGATCGCCCAGCGCGCGCACGTGGCGCTCGATGCGAGGGGTGGCGAACTCGTCGATCAGGTCCTCCCGAAGCGGACCGCCAACCCGCTCGTCGTGTCGCGTGGCGGGCATGGCGCGCGCCTCCTGGAGCAGCGCGTGGGCATGGTCGAGGAGTCCGTTCTGAGCGCATGCGGATGCCAAGCCCACTACCGTTGCCCGCTCCCTCAGCCGCGGCCCTGGACGTGTCCAGAGGGCCGCGCGCGAGTTCCCTCCCGCGGCGCGGAACTCGGTGATGGCCTTCAGCAAGGCATCCATCTCCTTGCACAGCGTCAGCGTCTCGTAGTCGACGCGCCGCTGGGGCGGCGTTCCCGGAGGGGAACGGGTCCAGGTGCGAACGTGAAGATCATCGCCGAGGACGTCGAATCGACCATCCGCGTGCTCCTCGAGCAGGAAGCCGTAACCCTCCTTCACGCGCAAGACCCCGCGCTGGTCCATGCGTGCCGCCCGGACCTTGACGTACGGCTTGTCCTTCACGCTCGGAATGCCCAGGCTCGCCACGAAGGCCAAATCCGCGCCGTCCTCCTCGGTCAGCGGCCCGACGTCTCCCTCGGCGCGTGTGCGTCCGCCTAGGAGAACCAGCAAGCACGCGGTCAGCAGGATGCTCCTCACGTCGCTCCCTCCAGTGGGGCCGGCCATTCGCCCCCCGACGACCCGGCCATGTCCTGACGCCACGGCGCATGACCAAAGCGTGTCCGGGCTCACGCCCACACCCGCTGGGGTCGGACCCGTCGAACGGCCTTCGAGCGGTCCATTCGGTATACTCGCGTTTCTCTCCCGTGCAGGAGCCCGTCATGCGTTCTTTGCCGTCCGCCCCCGGTTGGTTCCTCCTGGCCGGCCTCGTCGCCGTCCTGGTCTTCGCCTGGTTGCTCGGCGGCAACTCCGTCGAGCCATCGACGGCGATGGCGGCTGGTACGCCGCGGTAGGATCCCCCTCTCGCGGGAGGCTCCGATGCGGCGCGTCTTGATCGTCACTTGCTTCGCCCTGCTGCTTGG
The DNA here is from genome assembly GCA_963802335.1 of uncultured Planctomycetota bacterium. GTDB lineage: Bacteria > Planctomycetota > PLA2 > PLA2 > JAEUHO01 > CAWDIE01. The sequence continues at coordinate 397,914 of CAWDIE010000002.1, forward strand.
CGCCAGCGCTTCGATCGCGACGGCCAAGGAAGCACCCGATCTCCGAACCAGGATCGACGCGCTCGCGAAGCCCTTCCTCGACGCCGGGATCGTCGTGGGCATGACGGTCGGTGTGCTTCAAGGGGGCGAGCGCCACGTCATCGGCTACGGGACGCTCCGCGCCGAGGACGCCACCGTGCCCGACGGCAAGACGGTCTACGAGATCGGCTCCATCACGAAGGTATTCACTGGCATCCTGCTCGCCGACCTGGTCCGCGACGGCACCGTGACGCTCGACCAGCCCGTCCAGGCGCTGCTGCCCGAGGGCGTGATCATGCCCGTCAAGGGCGACCAGCCGATCACGCTGCGCCACCTCGCCACGCACACCTCGGGGCTTCCGCGGATGCCGTCGAACTTCCAGCCGAAGGATCCTACGAACCCCTACGCCGACTACGACGCGAAGCGCCTCTACGCCGGCGTGCAGTCGGCCACGCTGCAGAGTGCACCCGGCGAGCAATACGCCTACAGCAACCTGGGCATGGGTCTCCTGGGGCATGTGCTGAGCCTGGCGGCCGGCAAGCCCTACGAGGTGTTGCTTCGGGCGCGCATCCTCGACCCGCTCGGCATGCGGGACACCGCGATCACGCTGACCGACCCGATGAAAGCGCGCCGGGCCCCCGGCCACCGCGCCGACGGCACACCGACCCCCGGCTGGGATCTCGACGCCTTCGCAGGGGCCGGTGCCATCCGCTCCACCGTCGACGACATGCTGACCTTTCTCGAGGCGAACCTGGCCCGCGGCGAGACCCCGCTTGCGGCCTCGCTCGCCACGGCCATGGAACGCCATGCGGAGCCCGTAGGGCAGCCCGTGAGGATGGGGCTGGGCTGGCACTTCGGGGCGGCGCCGGGAGGCCGCTGGCACAACGGCGAGACGGGTGGCTACCACAGCCATGCCGGCCTGCTGCTCGAGAACGACGTCGCCATCGTGATCCTGGCCAACACCGCCACGGGCAAGGTGGACCAACTCGGCAGCCTCCTCTATGCCCTCCTGCTGGGCAAGGAGGTCGAGGCGCCGACCTTCGACAAACCCGTGTCGATCGATGCCGACCTCCTCGACGACTACGTGGGGCGCTACGCGCTCGCGCCGACCTTCGTCCTCGAGGTGACGCGCCACGGGAACCGACTCATGGTGCAGGCGACCGGGCAGGAGAGGTTTCCGGTGTTCCCCCTCGGCGACGACCGATTCTTCTACCGCGTGGTCGAGGCGAAGCTCCACTTCCAACGGGACGGCGAGGGCAAGGTCAAAGGCGTCGTCCTGTACCAGGGCGGCCGCGAGATGCCGGCGCAGCGGCTGGACTGACACCCCCGCCATCCCATGGCCGTGGGCGGACTCGCCACGCGTCAGCGAAGGCGGGCGCGGAGGCCGGCCAGGTCGTCTCGCGCGCTCTCGGCGGGCGGCTCGGGAAAGCCGCTGAGGTCTTCGTAGCCAAACGGAGGTGCGCCGTCGGTGATCGACGCCCATCCCCACGCGGCCGCGTCACCGACCCGACAGTTCCAGGGGAAGCCCCAGACCGAGCTGATCGTGCGGGGTTGCCGCGACACCCGGTCGTCGTCCACGAGGGCCCGTAGGGCATCGCGGGCGCGCGCGTCAGCGATCCGACCCAGCGCGACGGCGATCTGCACGGCGGCGAGCGGATCCGCCTCGCGCGGCAGGGCTTGCGTCAGCGTCTCCACCCCCCGTGCGTCGCCCAGCGCGCCGAGCGCCTCGGCGAGTGCCGCGCGTAGCGCGGGCGAGGTGCCTTCACCCGCGAGCGCCTTGGCGAGCACGGGAGCGGCGTCCGGTACGCCCCGGCGGCCGATGGCGCGGGCGAGTACGACCCGATCCTCCGGTAGCTCCTGAAAGCGCGCGAGCAGCAGCTGGTCCGTGGCGGGGTCCCCGGTGGCCCCGAGGACGCGTGCGGCACTGCGGCGCACATGGGCGTTCGAGGAGCCAAGATGGCCCGCCATCGCCTTGCGCACGGCCGCGTCGTCGAGTGCCGCGAGCGTCGTCTCGAGCCAGTGGCGGTGGGCTTCCGGGGCACTCGTGAAGCGCTCCAGGCAGGCGACGCGGCCGCGTTCGCGGTCCATCGCGACCAGTACGCCTGGCGCGGCCGGCGCCACGTACGGGTCTTCTCTCTGCGCGTCCCAGAATTCCAGCACGACGTCGAACCCCCGCGGGTCCTGCAACGCGGCCAAGCCGCGCATCACCGCCGTGCCACGGCTCCCGGGCGCCAGATGGGCGGTCAACGTGTCGAAAGCACCGGGAGCGCGGAGTTTCCCGAGGGACTCCAGGGCGACGTCTTGGGGGAAAGGGTTTGGATCCTCGGCCAGGGCCGCGCGGAGCGTCGGGAGAACACGTTCGTCGTCGTAGCCCACGAGCGCCTGGAGCGCCCAGGCTCGGATGTTCGGGTGGGGGTCCGTGCGGGCCAGCACGAGCAGTCGCTCGAGGTAGGTGGGGTCGGGGTGGTCGCGCGCGGCCCAGACCGCATCCCGCCGGACGCCGAACGATCGGGCCGAGAATCCCTGCAGTACGGCTTCGCGGGACGGCGTCTCGTCTGCCCACCCGGAGGCCGGGGACAGCATCCCCAGTAGAAGGGCGAGCAGGGCCAGGGGCACAACGTGCGACATCGCTTACCTCTCCGCGGGTCTGTCTCCTTCTACGTCCCGGCCCGATGTTCGCGTGCAAAGAGCCTGCAACTTGCGCAGGACGGCGCCATCGACACCAGGCCCCGACACCGAAGCTCATCGGTCCCGCAGGGCGACGTCCAGGGTCCGCTCGGCCTCGGCGTCGGCCCGGTCGACGCGTCGAGCGGCGAGCGTCGGCCGATGCCGCCGCCACCAGCTCTGGGCGTCTTCCATGGACCAGGGCTCCAGCTGGCCGTCCAGGGACGCCAGGGCCTCCTGGAGCGCGAGCGCTCCCGCCGGCCTCTCCGCCGGGTCCTTCGCCAGACACCGGAGGATCAGGGCCTCGAGGGCGACAGGGACGTCGAGTGCTCCCTGCTCGGACAGCGGCGGCGGCGTCGCGTGTAGCTGCTGCGCGCACACCTCCACGACCGTCTCGCCTTCGAACGCGTGCCTTCCGGCCAGGAGGAAGTACCCCACCGCGCCGAGCGCGTAGATGTCGCTACGGGGACCGACGTCGTCCGGCGTGCGTATCGCTTCCGGGGCCAGGTACTGAGGCGTGCCCGTGATCACGCCTTCCTGGGTCACGTTGGCCGACTCGAGCCGCTCGAGCTGCTTCACGAGCCCGAAGTCCAGAACCTTGGCCACGTCCGGCTTGCCGACCTGTTCGACGAGCATGATGTTGGCGGGCTTCACGTCCCGGTGGATCAAACCCACGGCGTGTGCCTCGGCCAGCGCGCCCGCCGCCTGATCCAGGATGCGCACGACCCGCGCGGGAGGCTGCGGGCCGTCCGCCGCCACGACCTCGGTCAGGGTCGCCCCGTCCAGGAACTCCATGGCGTAGTAGAAGAGCCCTTCCGGCGTCCGGCCGTAGTCGTAGATCGTCACCGTGTTCGGGTGCGTCAGGACGGCTGTGAGCTGCACCTCCTTCTCGAAGCGTGCGATGTGGTGTTCGTCGGCCTTGTCCGGCGTGAGAAGCTTCACGGCCGTGGGACGTCTCAGCATCGCGTGCGTCGCACGGTAGACCGCGCCCATCGCCCCTTCCCCGAGCTTCTCGCGCAGCGTGTACTGGCCCAACTTGCGGACGTTGCGTACCTCCTTGCGGAGCCCGTAGATCACGCGCGATGCGCCGGTGCAGAGGGCGACGATGCAGCTCCACCAGGCGGCGGCGAAGAGCACCTGGCCCCAGGCAACCTGCGTCGAGGTCGCCCCCGCGAGCTCGGGCACATAGGGCACAAGCGGGCTCAGGTCGACGTCCGCGTACATGCCGTAGGTGGAGGCCAACAGGGGCAGACCGGCGAGGCTCGTGATGAGCAGCGTGCGGCGCCCGGAACTCGGCACGTAGGTGGCACGAGCGATGAGGCCCAGCCCCAACGCCAGGATCACGATGAAGTAGGGGGCGAGGACGACCGGGATGTAGAGTCCCATCAGCGAGTAGAAGACGCAGGCGAGCAGCAGCCCCGCATGCTCCACCACTCGCACGAACGCGACGCTTCGCCGGCCGGTACGACAGAGAAGCCAGATGCCCGTGAGGCTCGCCGCCGCGAGGACGTGAAACCCCATGGAGGGCTCGCGAAGCCCGTGGTCGTGACCGGAAAGCAGGATGTCCACCGTGCGGAACAGGACGAAGAACCAGCCCACGGCCGCACCGTAGAGCCCGAAGCGCGCCACCCGCTGCTGCAGGAACGCACGGCCCTCGTCGGTCTGCTCGAGCGGAGTCGAGGTCATCCCCCCAGTGAACGCCAAGACGCGCCCGGATGGGCAGTTTCTCCGCGGCGGGGAGCAACGGAAGCGCTCCCTCGCGAGACAGCCTCCGTACCCGCCTCCATACCAAACCGACTATGCTGGGGGCATGCGCATCGTTCCGGCTCTCGTCCTCGTGTTCCTCCTGGCCTCCTTCTCCTTCGCCTGCGCCGACGAAATCGACGACGCGCAGGCGCTTCTCGGCGGTGAGCAGCACGCCGAGGGCGTGGCCCGCATGAAGAAGGCGATCGCCGCCCTCGAGAAGAAGCCGCAAGACGTCGAGGCCGTGCGTCGGGCCGGGGTCGGCTGGTTCTTCCTGGAGGAAGACGCCAAGGCCCAGGCGGCGTTTCGACGGGCCATCGAGCTCGCCCCCAAGAACGCGAAGGCGTACTACTGGCTCGCGATCCTGCAGCAGTACAGCGACCTGGAACAGGCGGAGAAGACGATGGCGCAGGCTGTCGAGCTCGCGGAGGAGAAGACGATCTACTTCTTCCACCTGGCCGAGATGCGGCGCTTTCAAGAGAAGACCGACGCAGCGCTTGCGAACAAGATCTTCCAGGAGCTCGGCGGGCGCTGGGTGCTGGGCATGACCGCGAACGACGGCGCCCATGCCACCCTGGGGCCGCACTGGAAGGTGCCGCCTCCCTATCCCGAACTCAAGGAACAGGTCATCCTCGCGGCGAAGGGGGAACTCGAGCCTCTGAGCACATGGAAGGTCGAGACCGAGTAGAGCCGATCTCGCGAGTCTCCGTTGTCGGCGCCGTCTCGACGCGGGCGGTACCGTGTGCGTACCAGGCCCAGGCAGGAGAGGGGAGGTCCCGTGGCCAAAGCCAAGAAGGACGCCAGCGAAGCGACCCCGACGGGCTTGAAGTCGCCGCGGTCCTTGATCACACGCTGGTCGCACGGGTAGAGTCCCGACCCTGCCGGGACCTCGGTGACGGGGTGATGGCCCCGGCGAAGGGAGCGGTCGGCATGAGAGGTCCTCGTATTGGTGCGCTTTCCGTAGTGGTGAACGGGGCCGAGCGGGTCGCCCGCTTCTACGCGGACGTGTTCGGGATCGAGTTCGAGGTCGCTGAACTCGAGGGCCACTCGATCTACACGGGTGACTTCGACGGCATCGAGTTCACGCTCGTGCCTCAGGAACTGAGTGATGTTTCAGTCCACGGAGAACAAGACGCATTGGGACGTCTTCGTGAACGATCTGGACGCCATCATCGCGGCCGTCGAGCAAAGCGACGGGAAGACGAATGGACGCCTCGTGGAAGACGACGACGTCCGCTGCATCGGCGTCTTCGACCCGGACGGGAACTTCATGCCCGTCAAGCAGCTGAAGGAGACGACGGCAGGTGGCCCGTGAGAGGCCGCGCTACGCCCGCTGGGCGGACCCCTCGCCGCCGTGCTCGGCATGGGCCTGGTCCTGCCGCCCTCCTGTTCGAGTACAAGCGCTACCTGCCGGCCGCTCGCTGCCCGTGCGCCGTCCTCTTCTGCGTCTGGGCGATCACCCTCCTCGTGCTGGGTGTGCGGGCGCGACGACGATCGGGCCGCGGTGCCCTCGCGTTCAACGTCGGCGTGCTCCTGCTGGGCCTGGCCGTGGTGGAGGTGCTGCTCATCCGCCCCCCGCATGCGGACAACCGTTACGTGCGCGCGCCGGCGAACAATGCGCACCGTACGACCACCGAGGCCATCGGCTACGTGGCCGTCCCCGACCGGCGCTGGCGCTTCGCGGTCGAATGCGGAGGGCGAGTCCGTCTTCGATGTCCACTACAGCATCGACCCGCGCGGGCTCCGGCGCGGACCGCCGCCGACGCCTGCGCCGGAGGGCTCGGTCCTCTGCTTCGGCTGCTCCTTCACCTTCGGCTTCGGGCTCGAGGACGACGAGACCTACCCGTGGCAGCTTGGAAGAGCTCCTGGACGGCCGGCCTGCGGGTGGAGAACTTCGGTTTCGTCGGCTACGGACCGCACCAGATGCTCGCCCAACTCCAAGAGGGCGTCGTCGAGCAGGCCGTCACCGCGCCGCCCGTGCACGCGGTCTACTACGCGATCGTGGACCACCCGCGGCGGGTGAGTGCACGCGAGGCCGCGTCCCGCGTCACCCCCCGTTTCGTCCTGCAGGAGGACGGTGCGGTGGTACGCGACGGACTCTGGAAGGACGTGACGACGCCTCTCTGGGAGAGGAAGGTGGGGCGGCTGCTGCGTCACGCCAACATCTACGCGCGGGCCAAGGAGCACGCCGTGGAGGGGGGGACGGCGGGCGACCTGCGTCTCTACGTCGCGATCGTTCAGCAGGCTCGCGAGGAGATCCACCGGCGCTGGCCGGACTGCGACTTCCTCGTCGTCGTATGGGACGAGGAGGAGCGCCTGAGCCGACGGTTGATCGAAGCGCTGGAAGAGGCCGCGATCGCCCTGGTCCGGATGAGCGACATCGCCCCCGACTTCCGCGCGGCGACCGACCGCTACCGCCTCCACCCCGCGGACATGCATCCGAATGCGCAAGCGAATCGGGTCCTGGCGGAGTACCTGGCCCGCCGCTACGGCGCGCCATCTCCGGCCGGCGGAGACGCATCGAGCGAGTCCGACGCGCGCTGATCGCCCCGGCCGCGCGGGGCAGGAACTCGCCGCGGAGCGGCGGCGCCGCCCGGTCGTAGGATGAGGGTCGTCTACTCGCCGGGGAGGGTCCGCATGGTCCGCCGAATCGCGTTCGTGTTGTTTCTCCTCCTCCTCGCTCGCACGGCGTGGGCCGACGGGTACGTCGTCCTCGCCGGCGTCGGACCCGACGACCCCTACTACGCCGCCGCCGAGCGGCTGGCCCGGCACCACGGAACGAAGCACCTGCTCTCGTTCGATCCCGCGCGCCCCGACGGACTCCCTCGCCGAGCTGAGGGAGATCGCGCCGGAACACGTGGCGATCGTGCTCAGGCCCGAGCAGATCGAGGTCAACGCGGTCCGGCGCTTCCTCCGGTTCGCGACCACGCTCGACGACGATCCCTTCGTCGATTTCGCGTACGGCTGGATCACCGGCGCGACCGCCGAGGAGGCCCTCGCGTTCGTGGATCGGATCGTCGCGGCGTCGAAGACGACCTGGCCGGAGCCCATCGCACGGGCCTCCGTCGGCGGGGGGCAGGGCGGGTCCCAGGCGCGGAACGACACCTACGAGGTGGGTTCACTCGCCTGGCCACGCCGGGTGCTTCGCTTCAACGCGCCCGACGGCGGCCATGGTCGAGATCAGGCGTTCATCGACGAGCACCTGGACGATCTCGAGGGCTGCGGCGCGCTGCTCGTGGGCGGGCACGGCATGCCCTGGGAGATCGGCTCGGGCCCGCGCGCCGAGGACCTGGAGGGACTCGAGCTCTTCCCGGCCGTGGCCTTCAACTACGCCTGCTACACGGGCGTCACGGGCATCTGGCCCCAGCGCCACTTCGAAGGTGGCTCGTACGTCTACCGCCTCCACGAGGTGGAGCGCAAGCGCAGCTTCGCTCTCGCGATGATCCGAACGGGGGTCACGGGGTACGTCGCCTACGTGAATCCCCGACCCGCCGGACCCGAGATGACGTGCGAGTACGAGCGGGTCCTCGCCGGCGCTTCGCTGGGGGAGAGCCGCCGCCGCGACTACGACAAGATCGCGCTCGGCTATCTCGGGTACGACGAGCCCGGCGTCGTGCCCCCGGCGTGGGTCGACGGCGAGCGACACCCCCGCAGCGCTGTGGACCCCGTCCGGCACATGATGCTCGACGGCGCCACGGGCGGGATCCTCTACGGTGATCCGGCACTACGCCCCTACCCACCGCGCCTGGACGCCCTGCCGCTGCAGTCCCGCGTCCAGCGCAAGGGCGACGAGCTCCACATCACGCTGACCCTGAAGGGAAGGCGGGCGTACGAGTGGGGCGCCGATCCCTTCCGGCGCTTCGACGAAGAGCAGATGGCGATGAAGCTCTACGACCGGGTCGCGTTGCCGGACGGCCTGCCGACGATCCGCTCGGTCCGCGTCGAGGCGGCGACGTGGGGTCCGAAGGCAATCGACACGTTGGATCCCGTGTGGGCGCTCGAGACCGACCAGGGGAGGCGCTACCTCCACCTGAAGGCCAACTTCGCGCGCGGAGGGCGCGGCGACATATCGATCCGACTGGTCGCGAGCCCGGAGGCCGCGCCGCTCGATCTCCACAAAGCCGCGGACTGCCGCCGCCTCGCCGAGCAGATCGGCGAGCTCGTCCTCGCCCGGCGCCACCAGATCGAGGACGCGTGGGCCTACGACGGAAAGGCCGGCGTCGCCCTCTTCCTCTTCGAGCTCTTCCAGGCCACGAAGGACGAACGCTGGCGGCAGGCCGCCGACACAGCTGCTGGAGGAGGCCGCGGCGACGGAGAGCGACCATCCGGGTCTCTACGTCGGCCTGGCCGGCGTCGGCCAGGTGGCGCTTGATGCCTGGCGGATCACGAAGGAGGAGCGCTACCTCCGCCTGGCCAAGGAAACCGCGGCCCGACTCGGGGAGCCGGAGGGGACCGACGTGATCGCCGGCGCGGCCGGAACGGGCCTCTTCCTCTTGAACCTGCACGCGGCGACCAGCGACCGCACGTGGCTCGATGCGGCGCGAGCGCTTGGCGACCACCTCGAGAGTGTCGCTATGCGCAGCGACGGAGAGGCCTCCTGGTCCATCGTCCCCGGGCAGGACCGCGTCTACCTCGGCTTCTCACACGGCGCCGCCGGCATCGGGACCTTCCTGGTGCACCTCGCAAGGCGGACGGGCGAGCCCACCTGGCTCGACCTGGCCCGCGAGGCCGCGGCCTACGTGATCGCCCACGCGGCCGAGGATGCGCCCGACGGGTGGAAGTGGGCGAAGCGGCCGCCGCCTACGGAGCCCGACTACCGCGTGCAGTGGTGTCACGGCAGCCCGGGCATCGCGCCTCTTCTTCCTCGCGCTCTCCGAGGCGACGGGGGAGCCGGAGCACGAGGCCGCGCTCGGACGCGCCGTGGCGGCTCTGCTCCGTCACGGGCGAGACGCGCGGGCCGGTGGCTGCTTCTGCCACGGGAAGGCCGGAAATGCCGACTGCCTGCTGGAGGTCTGGCGAACGCGCCGGGATCCCCGTCTGCTGGAAGCGGCCCGCACCTGGGCCGAGGACCTCTACGCCGCAGGTCGCGTGCACCCGGGCCTCGGGAAGCGCCTCTACGATCCCGGCCTGATGACCGGCCTCGCCGGCATCGGTCACTTCTTCCTCCGCCTCGCCGATCCGGAGGGCGTGCCCGCCGCGTTCATGGTGTCCGAGGGCGGTCCCGACGCCGTGCTCGAGGCCGTCCGCGCGGCGAACCAGGCGGCGCTCCGGCCGGGGCCCGCCTCGGAGGAAGCCCTCGCAAAGGTCGCCAAGCTCGGTCCGGCGGGCTTCCGTGCCACGTGCCGCCTGATCGCCTCGGGCGGCGCCCACTGGCGAACGCCCGAACTCCTCCGCGCTCTCTACTACCCCGGCGGCGAGACGCTTCTCCTTGCGTTGGCCGACGGTCCGCCCCTGCCGCAGTACGGACGCTGGGCGGCGCTGCACGGGCTCGGCGTCGCCGACACGCCGGAGGTGAGGTCCTACCTGCTGGCGCGGCTCGAAGAGGAGCGCGACGCGGGCCTCTTCATGTCCGCGGCTCGGGCACTCGGCCTGCTCGAGGAGGCGCGTGCCGTCGAGCCCATCGCCCAGCAGCTGCTCCGCTTCGAGGATCGGTGGTCGGGCGTCGAGCCGCATCTCGTGTCGAGCCTGGGTGCCCTGGGGCCCAAGGCCGTGCCCCACCTCGTGGCCTTCGTCGCCGACGAGCGCGCGTCCCGGGGGCCGGGCCTGTCGCGCGCGCTCGGGGCGCTCGAGCGACTCGATCGCGCGGCCGCCCGGAAGGCCGCAAAGGAACTCGCCGCCTCGACCCGCTTCGCCGCCCTCGGCGAGGCCCAGCAACGAAGCGTGGAGCGCCTCGCCAAGTGACCCGGACCCCGGCGAGCCGTCCGGCGCGCGGTACGGTGCCAGGCACGAAGTCGCCACTTCACTGAGCCACGCAGCGCGGCGGGGCCCGCGATCCGGACGCGCATCCACGACCACGAGGTTCCACGCCCTGGATCGCACGCGTCAGTGAAGATCCCCACGACGTACAGGGTGCGTCAGCGCCATGCGCCGAACGCTCCGCGCAACGCGCGCGGGAAACATGCGTCTTGGCGTCGCGGTACGCCCGAAGGGCCCCGTCACAGGAGGTCGGTCGTCGCCTCCTGAACGCACGGGACTGGGGCTCGGCGGGCCGGTGTAGAGTGCACCCAAGGCGAGGTCGACCGTCGCTCGTGCCCCCTCGCCGCGGAGGCCAGCATGCGGATCCGCCGTGCCTTGCTCGTCCTCGTTACCCTCGTGCTTCTGACATCTACCGCCGACGCGCACGTCCCCTTCTTCGAGCTGAAAGACTTTGATCTCCAGACTCCGTTTCGACCGGAGCTGCCCGAGCAGTCCATCGCGGTCTACGCCTGGCTCGACGGGCCCAGGGACGTCGATGTGTACGTCGTCACCTTGACCAGGGAGACCCCCTTCCTCGCCGAAGTACTCGTCCCCGTCCATCCTCGCTACGAGACCTTCCGCCCCGCGTTCGCCGTCATCGGGAAGGGCCTGCCCGACGCCCCGCGCTGCCTTCCAGTCCGGCCCTTCGAGGGCTATGGCGCCCTCGTGTTTCTGGAGGACGTGCGGACGGAGCGGGAGACCTTCTACGAGCCCTTTGGCGGCAAGTCGTACTACCAGGGGCCTCGCTTCGAACGGACGCTACCGCCCGGCACTTACGCGGTCGTCTACTGGGACCCGCGGCACCGGCGAGGCGACTACGTCGCGGTTCTCGGCAAGAAGGAGATATGGCGAGGCAAGGACATGGTGCGGGCCCTGCGCGTCACGCCCCAGATCCGTCGCGGACGCGAGCTGCACCTGAATGTCATTGAGCGCGCCGAGGCCGAGGAAAAGCCCGTCGAAGCGAAGCCCCAGCCGTTGAAGAACGAAAGGGCCAAGCCGGTCGAGCCCACGGCTGCCGACGCCGAGGGCACGGGCGCCTAGGTACGGTGCCTGGCACGAAGTCGCCACCTCAGTGCGTCACGGTGCACGGCGGGGCCCGCGATCCGGACCGGCATCCAGGACGACGACGTACTGCGCCCGCGATCGCAGGCATCAGTGAAGAGACCGCCACGACACAGCATGCGACCGTCGCGACGCTCGAAGCTGCGCGAGACGAGGCATCGCCTCCCAGAAAGGCGCAGTCGTAGAGCATGAGGGTTGCTCATGGAATGGCGTGGTTCGGAGAGTCGGCGTCTGCCGAATCCGCCGGATATCCGGCAGATGGTGCGCCTTCGCACGATCCGCCGAACGTTCGGCGCAACGCCCCCAGGAAACCGGCGTCTCGGGGTCGTGGTCTCCGCGGCGGCGTACGTTCGCCGTCCACGCCGTCGCATACGTACTGCTTATGGAGAACGCCCCGCGGCGAGCCTACGGACCCCACGGACCATGGCGGAGGCGGTCGAGGCGATGACGAACCCGGTGTTCTGGGTTCTTGCCTCTCCTCGCTCTCTCGGAGGTACGGACCCGGGGTGATCGCCGTCGGTGTGAACCCTCGGGGCGCCGCCCCGTCCAATGCAGTGGAACGGAGGCTATCTATGGTCCTGCTTCGCGCCCTTTCCGTGGCCGTGCTCCTGCTGCTCTCCCCGGCCGTCTGGGCCGGTGACGCCTACCACGGCACCGTCGCCGGCGTGCCGGACGGCGAGTTCGCGATCCTGGCCGCCCAGTGGGGCACCGGCTCGCGGTTCACGGACGTCACGGAGAAAGCCCGGGGCCTTGCCACGGACCGCGGCCTCGACGTGCAAGTGGAGCGCTCCCATTTCGGAGATCCGTACCCCTATCACCGGAAGTCGCTCGTCGTGTTCTATCAGTGGGCGGGAGAGCTCCGCTCCGCCACGGCGCCGGAACACGGACGGCTCCGCATTCCGCCCGAGGATGCGGATGCGGCGCAGGCCCGCCTGGCCTGGGTCGAAGGTCGTTTGGAGGCCGCGCGGAGCGCGGCTCGAGGGCGTCTCGAGGAGGCCGTTGCGTCCGGCGCGCCCGCCGCGATCCGCAAGGCGCTGCGAGGGAACCTCCGCGCGGCCCGGCGCTTCGCCCGCCGGTACGAAGACACGCCGGGGGCCGAGGAAGCCGGCCTCGCCCTCCGGATGGCGGCCTGGGCCGAGGTCGCCCGCCGCCGCGTGACGGGCATGCGATCAACGACGGTGATGGTGTCCTCGAGCAGCGACTGGCGCGATCTCGGCATCGAAGCGGAGGCCGGGGACCTCGTCGCGATCGAGACCGAGGGGGAGTGGAAGCTCGGCCGATACGCTGGACTCTGCGATGCGACGGGCCGCTCCGGTGAACGCTACCGTGTGCACTCCACGGTCGGGGAGCTGCGGCACGGCTGCCTGCTCGTACGCGCCGGCAGCAACCTCTTCGTCGCGGGCACGCCGCACGGTGCTGTTCGGCTCGACGAGGACGCGACCCGGATCGAGGCCAAGTGCAACGACGAGACCTATCGGGACAACACGGGAGCGATCACGCTTCGCGTGTTCGTGCTTCCCGCGAGCGGGCGAGAGGACGGGTAGTCGCGGCGCCGAGCGGCGTCTCCCGCGGCCCCGACCGAACGCGCTTGGTACCCTGGCGCCTCGGTTCGACGCACGGCAGTGCGGGAGGTGATCGATGCCGGTCAAGATCGATGCCGACGGACGGCGCTCGATCGCCGTCACGGTGGACGTGCCGGGAGATCAGGGAACGGTGTGGCAGGCCATCGCCACGGGTGCGGGCGTCTCGTCCTGGATGGCGCCCACTACCATCGACGGGCGAGTGGGGGGCGAGGTCGTCTGCACGTTTGGGCCGGGCATGGAGGCGCGCGCGCGGATCGTGGACTGGGACGCGCCCAACGGCTTCCGCGCCGAGGCGGACGACCTGGGGCCGGAGGGTCCGCCGTTCGTCACGCAGTGGACGGTCGAGACGCTGGACGCGGGGCTCTGCCGTGTGCGTGTCGAGCACTCCTTCGAGGGGGTTCCCGACGATCGCCACGACGCTCACCTGACGGGCGTCGAGGTCGGTTGGCCTGGCTTCTTCCGCGTCCTGAAGCTCTATCTCGAGCACTTCCCGGGGGAGGCCGGCGAGACGGTAGCGACGATGCGTCCTTCGAAGTCGCCGGCGTCGGACGTCTGGGCTCGGCTCTCAGCTGGGCTGACCGACGGCGCCGGCGAGCGTCCCCCGTTCTCCGGGCGGGTGGCGCTGGATCTTCACGACGGCTTTGACGAGCAGGTCGTCGTCCTCGACGAGCCCACCCGCGGCCTGGGGCTGGTGTCGGTGTGGGCCGGGGGAGGAGGGGGCGAGACCATCGTGTCCTTGACGCTGCACCTCTTTGGCGACGACGCCGCAGCCGTGGCCGCGCGGGACCAACCGCTCTGGGACGCGTGGATCACGGGAATCGCCGCCGGCTGACGTTTGCGTACGGTGCCTGGCACGAAGTCGCCAACTTGCCGAGTCACGTAGCGCGGGAGGCGGGTGGTCCGGACGCTCATACACGGCGACGAGGTGGTACGCCCTGGACCGCACGCATCCATGCGGATCGCCCCGACGCAGGGTGTGACCGCTGCGACGCTATCCGCTGCGCGCGACGAGGCTTCGCTTCCCCGACGAGGGCGGTCGTGGAGCATGAGCACGGCTCATGGAGAGGCGCGCGCGGGCGAGGGGGCGCCTGCCGAAT
>CAWDIE010000003.1:0-815973 GCA_963802335.1 uncultured Planctomycetota bacterium
CGCCTGGCTCCAAGCTCGGAATCAACCTCGATGTCGAGTACTCGAACAAGAACGCGGGAATGTCCTGACGCAGAGCAGCGGTCGTTGCCGTGGTCGTGGCCAACCTCTCGGGCAAGGCGAACGTGACGGCCGACCTCGATCGTGCTCCTTCCGGCCATCGTCCGGTTGGTGAGCGGCAGCATCGGCTTCCGCGGCCTGGCCGCCATGGCGGAGGGCGAGTTGCTGGTGGGGGCGCAGCAGTTCATCCAGATGTTCGTGGTCGCCCCTGACCATCTTTGCCGGCATCCTGGTCGGCTACACCGATGGACCAGCCCGGAGCCTACCCTGTGAGCCCGACGGCGGGTCACGGGCCTTTCAGCAACGCGGCCAACTCGGCGGGAGAGGGATGCGTCATGGCGGAGGCTCGATGACGTAGCTCGATCCGCCCTCACCATCCCATCGCCCCGGTAGATGGTGTGGGTAGAGGCGAAACACGAGTGTCCTTCCCACCCACAGGCAAAGCTCACTCAGCCCCGGTATCGGCCGCAGGGCAGGAGGTCGATCGAGAGCGGCATGGGCTCTCGACTCGGATCACCTGGTGTCGCGGCGGCGCGGGCTCGGGGCTACACCTGCCCCACTCCGGCGCGAGCGAAACTGCGTGAACTGATTGTCCGCATCCGGGCCAGCGGTAGGACCAGCCCCATCAGCTTCACGCATAGCCCATCCACCGCAGGGTTGTACGACTGTTGAAGGCGGTGTCGGCGCACGGCCTCGCGTTGGGAAAGCAACCGATCGGCATCCAGTCCCTCCGCGGCTAGGGCTCCCCGAATCCGCGACCCCTTCCGGGCCGAGGCGCCGTCAGGCGTATCGCGGCCATCTCCAACAACCAGCCGATTCTCGCCAGCAGGGCCAGCTGTTTCACCTCGGTGGTCAGCCAGCATAGGGTCTTCGAACTGGGGAGCCGTCGCGGGGCGCAGACGGGCCCACTGCTGCACGACGGGCTTCGATTCAACGGTCATTGCATGTGCGTCCTCCGAGTCCCACCATGAACGCGCAGACCTCGTCGAACTCTCCATCGGGCACTCTGCGCGGCGTACTCGTTGGGCAGCCTTGCTCTCTGCCCGCCTGGTCAAGACAGCGTGTTCTCTAGACCTTGCGATCCTTCATGATCATGTCGGAGTTCTTCGCGGCGTCGGCAACGAGGTCGAGGTTCTCCAGCGGGTTGCCTGCCACCAGAATCAGGTCGGCCAAGGCGCCGACCAAACCACCCCCAGCTCGCCCGGGTACGGACGCGGGGACCGCACAGCTCAGCAGTTGCGCGTTGTCGTGCGTAGCGATCTTCAGCGCCTCGTACGGATGAACCACCGGGTCAGCTGGCCAACAACTTGCCCTGCCTGACCATCGACTCGGATCGAAGAGGCAGTCGGTGCCGAAGGCGATCTTCACGCCCATCTCCTTCGCCAGCGTATAGTTGCGGTCCGTCCCCTCGGTCACTGTCAGGAACTTCTGCGTGCTGCGGGGGTCCTCGAACTTCAGTGCGGCTTCGTCGTTCAGGATGGGCGGCGCACTCAGCCACGCATCACTGTCCCCCATCATCTGCAGGGTTTCTTTCTTCTGGATCAAGTTTCCGTGCTCGATCGACTTGATCCCCGCCTTGATCGCGCCCTGGATGGCGTCGTCGGTGAAGATGTGTGCGGCGACATAGGTGTTCCATGTCTTGGCCACGTCCACGATCGCCTTCAACTCCTCGAACGTGAACTCGGAGACGTCGAGGGGGTCGTACAAGGAGGTCACACCGCCACCGGCCATCGTCTTGATCTGGACGCCCCCATGCCAGCACTTCCCGGGTGCGCTTGATCACCTCGGGCACGCCGTCGGCTATGAGAAGGTGGCCCGTTCGCTGGACGTAGTCGAGCGGCACGCCGTCGTCGAGGGCACTACGAGGGGACCGCGAAAGTCCCCATGACCCGAGGTCTGAGTAATGACGGCGCCGGAGGGATAGACGCGCGGACCGTCGATCACCCCTGCATCGGTCGCCTGGGCGATCGGAAAGACGTTTCCGCCGATATCTCGCACGGTCGTAAAACCACGCATGAGGGTCTGCCCGGCCGCTTGGCCGCATGAATGGAGAGCGAGCCGAGGTCGGAGTTCATGACCGAGCTGACCGGCCAGAAACAGAACATGGAATGCCAGTGGACGTCGATGAGTCCGGGATCAGGGTCTTGCCACGTGCATCGAGGGTGGTGGCCCCGTCGGGGGCCGGAAGGTCGGGCTCGATGCGGCTGATCTTGTTGCCTTCGATCAGCACGCTCATGCCTTCGATGAGCTTCGGCGATTCACCGTCGAAGATGCGGCAGTTGGTGATCAAGATACTCATCGTCATGACTCCTTCGATTCCGAGCGAATCCGAAGCTTGTATGAGCGGGTGCAAGGGAGGGGGGGGGGGGGCGCGCATGGGGTTGGCGGACCACACCATTCTCTGTCGATGCAGGTGTGAGCACAACCGCCCTCTCCGCTGGAGTCCGTGAGATGTCGCGTTCGGCATTGCCTTAGGTCCCGTACTGCAAGAGTCCAAGGGCGGAGCCGGCTGGCGTGACGTGCTGGGGGCGATCCCTCCGAGGACGTCGACGTCGAGGACTTCCCCGGCGTCGGGGCGGGCACCGGTGGCACATGCACGTCTGTCACCTCAACAGCACCAGCGTCCGGGACATCGAGGCCTGCGCCCAACTCGTGCAGGACGCGCAAGCCCGCGGCTTGCCCGTGACCGTCGAGGCCTATCCCTACGGAGCCGGGTCCACGACCGTCGGGGCCGAGCTCTTCCGGGGGGATGACTGGATTCAGCGTTTCGGCGTGAAGGATGCCTCCGCGCTCGAGTTCAACGGGGAGCCCCTCACCCAGGCGAAGATCGACGAGATGCAGAAGGGCTCGCCCGGGGACGTCGTCGTGATCCACTTCCTGCGCCCCGACGACAACGAGGAGGACCAGGCCCTCATGGACCAGCTCGGTGCTCTACCCCGGCGGAGCGATCGCTTCCGACGGCCTACAACCTCTTCTTCCAGCAGGCAGCGCCGACCCTGTTGCCCTGACCATCCTCGCGGGCGTCATCGTCGGCTACACGATCGTGCGGCCGGAACCGACCCTCTGGGGTCCGAAGGCAGTACGTCGACCCTCGGACGGGCCTGGAGGTCGTGCGAGATGACGTCGGGCGAGATCAATACGTTTCGGGGGCGCTATTCAGGGTGGCCGCGGCCCCCCGCCCCAACCTCTCGAAGCGACGCCACGTGCGATACTCACCAGTGACACACCCATGTCAGGTTTTGAACCCCTGTTTCCCCCCTCTCGGACACATCCCCTCATGGCCCCCTGCATCACCCACTCGGATTCCCCGCTTCGCGGCCGCCGTTCTGCGCCGGTGCTTCACACCAGCGCAGCGCTGTGCCGAGTGACCATCGTTCTCCTGGCTCTTTTCGTCGGTGCCAGAATGGTGGGGGCGGACGAGGCCGCCCCGCCGAGTCCGCAGCTGCAGACCCAAGAAGATCTAGAGCGGCGGGTCCGTCAACTCGAAGAGGAGGTGCGTCAGTTGATCGCTCCCGGCAAGTTCGCCGACGCAGCATCCGGGCGGTCGGCTTTCCGCAGAGTGACCGCAGCGGAGGTGATTGATCAACAGCCGCTCGCCGCATCGGGCCGAAATGACGACCTTACGGATCCGGGCTTTCTTAAGTCAGTGCCTCTGTTTGGGTCGCGTTACCGCTTCTCGTTCGGAGGCTACGTGAAGGTCGATCTGCTGCATGACTTCAGCGGGACGGGGGATAAGCAGCAGTTCACCCTGAGTACGATCCCGGTCGACGGGTCGCCTCCGCCCGGCAGCTACTACAACCTCCAAGCGGCTGAAACCAGATTCAACTTCGAGGTACGCGACACCTCGAGCTGTGCACCCCACAACAGGGTGTTTCTTGAGTTCGACTTCTTCGATGAGGACAGCCCGCTCTCTCTCCGTCTGCGGCATGCCTTCTTTGAGTACGGAAACCTGTTGGCTGGTCAGACCTGGACCACGCTGACCGAGATGCGCCAGTTGCCGTTCATCCTGGACTTCGCCGCCGGCGACGCTATCTATGGCGGGCGCACGCCCCAGGTCCGCTGGCACGTCGATGTCAACAAGCGACTCAGCTGGGCCGTGGCGCTTGAGAAATTCAACGATGGGGCCATCTTCAATGCAGCCGGCGCCACGGGAACCGCGCGCAGCAACCTTCCCAAGCTGGCGGGGCGGGTCACGCAGGAGTTCAGCAGCTCCCTGGTCACCGTAGGGGCGTTCGTGAGCCAGAACCGGTGGGACGGCACGGGGTCGACGCCGGACAAGCACACCCTGGGCTGGGGCGTGGTAACAGGCGGCCGTGTCTATTTGGGGCGCGGGCGCAGGCACTGGCTTGGATTTGGAGCCTCCTACACCGATGGTGGCGTCCAGAACATCATCTCCCTTGCAGAGGCGAGCACCCCCAACGCCGTGCTTGGGCCCGACGGGATGTTGCGAGGCGTGCGCGCGTGGAACGCTCAGATCGGGGGGCAGGTCCATTGGACACGCAGGTGGAGTTCGAACTTCAGCTTCGCATACGCGCAGCTCGATAGAGTGCCGTTGGGGGCGCCGGACGATCTCATGCGGGTGGGGCACGCGTCACACATCAACCTCATCTATTCCGTCACCGAGAGACTGCGCGTCGGGGTGGAGTACATGCACGGCTTCCGGGAGTTGGTCCGGCGCTCCAGTGGCACTGCGGACCGTGTACAGGGCAGCATCATCTTCGATTTCTAGGGCGGGAACGGGAGACTCCCGCGACCGCACTGAGCCCTCGGGTCAACGGCCCGCGGCGGCCTGCTCAGGAGGAGGCCGCCGGGGGGCTTCAAGAGCGGAACCGTCCAGCAGGCGGCGAACCGGCAGCGCATGACCGTGCTCCGCGTCACGAGTGCGCCAGGCCAAGCCTGGACGAGGGGGATTCGGATGACCTGATGAAACCTCGTAGTGGAACCCAGCGGGTAGCCAATCCCGTCCGGCCAAGCCGACTGGGCAGCCGGAAGCGAGTCTTGTGTCCGTCCGGGGTAACCCGGCGGGCAAAGCGTAGACAGCGTGTGCGCGGGCTGCGTGACAGAGCTCCGAAAGCGTAGCGAGTTGTGGGGCCGACGCCCTTCGTGATGCGGAAGGCAGCATCGGGGACGCGGTAGTCAGTCGAGCGTTCCCGACCCACCGGGGTCGACGAGCGGGGCACGTGCACGAAGGGGTTTCCCAGGAACCTGGGAGGCCCTGTCGTTTCCGTCGAAGGTAGCGGCCACGTGGGAGAGGCCGATGGAAGTTCTCCTGGCCGTCGGGGCGCGCATCGAGGTCCCGAGCGGAGCGAACCCATCGGTGCACGGCGGTAACCGCGGGCCGAAGGAGAACGAAGGCTCGCGGGACGGACGGCAGGGAGTCGGAGCGCCTCGTAGTACCTGCGAACCTGGGGAACCGATCCCACGGGACCCAGGGGAGGGAAGGGGGCGTCGGATCAGGATGCCGCAGGGGGGAACCATGACGGACACTTCGAAGTCCGATTCCATGTCCCCGCAACTCCAGCGGATCGCAGACATGGCGCGGCAACGGCCGCAGATGACCTTCACCAGCCTCAACCACCTGCTCTGTCCGGAGCTGTCTGCGTGAGGCATTTCGGCGACTGCGCAAGGACGGTGCTGCGGGAGTCGACGGACGGACCTGGCGGGAGTACGCGGGAGTGCTCGAAGAGCGCATCCCGGCGCTTCTTGGCCAGGCGAAGTCCGGACGCTACCGAGCGCCGCCGGTGCGGCGGGTCCATATCCCGAAGGGGACCGGCTCCGAGACGCGACCGATCGGCATCCCGACGATCGAGGACAAGCTGCTGCAGAAGGCGGTGGCGATGATCCTCGGAGCCATCTACGAACAGGATTTCCATCCAGGTTCGTTCGGCTTCCGTCCGGGACGGTCGGCGCACCAGGCGCTGGAGTCGCTGCGCAATGCCGTGATGGGCATGGGGGGCGGCTGGGTGTTGGAGGTGGATATCCGCAAGTTTTTCGACACGGTGGACCACAAGCATCTGCGCGCCTTCCTGCGCCAACGGGTGCGGGACGGAGTGATCCTGCGCCTCATCGGAAAGTGGCTCAAGGCAGGCGTACTCGAAGCCGGGAGCGTGAGCTACCCGAGGGAGGGCACGCCCCAAGGTGGAGTGATCTCTCCGCTGCTGGCCAACCTCTATTTGCACGAGGTGCTGGACCGGTGGTGGCAGAACACGGTGGTGCCGCGCCTTCGGGGGCGGAGCCACCTGATCCGCTACGCGGACGATTTCGCGCTCGTGTTCGAGCACGAGTCCGATGCCCGGCGCGTCGAAGCCGTGCTCCCGAAGCGATTCGAGAAGTTCGGCTTGACGCTCCACCCCGAGAAGACCCCGCTCCTACCCTTCGAGCGACCGGGAGGAGGGCGACCTCCTCCGGGCCAGTTCGATCTGCTGGGCTTCACGCTCTTCTGGGGACGATCCCGGAGGGGCTCTTGGCTCGTTCGGTATCGAACGGCCAAGTCCCGCTTCCGACGGGGGCTGGCGCGGATCAAGGTGTGGTGTCGGGTCAACCGCCATCTGCCTCTCCGCGTGCAGCAGCAGGCACTCACGCGAAAGCTACGCGGTCACTCCGTGGCGCCTTCTGGCAGGACGGCCACCGTCACCGTGTCCTGGTGGAGATCTACGCCGACGAATTGGATAGGCTTGTCCATGGCTGGGCCTCCTTGGTCGTGACCTGCGCGTCACGTTCGGGACAGGCCCCGGTGTAGATCGGGGCAACCCCAGGAAGCCGAGGAGGCCTGGTCACCTACCCACTGGCCCTCCCAGAGCGGGGGCCATGCTGTCTGACACAGGGGCACGTGCCTCAGTCCGGTAGTCCCCACAACACCCAAGCCGCCCAGTAGTAGGGGTGCTTCCACTTCTCGTGGCTGCGGATGTACTCTTGCGCCTGCTTGAGCGCCGCCGCCGCTCCCATGCCCCTCTGCGCGGTCCGCCCCGCGGTCCGCGGCCCATTCGACTCGCTGCGCTCGCTCAGGGTCCCTTCGGGATCCCACAGCTCGTAGAACTTGATCATCAGTGCTCGGGTCGATTCGTCGTCCACTTTCCAGAGCGAGCAGATGACACGCGGTGCGCCGGCGAACATGAAGGCACGCGTCAGGCCGACGATGCCCTCGGTCTTGTAGATCCTTCCCTTGCCAGTCTCGCAGGCCGACAGGACGACGAGGTCGGCGGGGATCTTCATGCCGAAGATCTCGAGTGCCGTCAGGAATCCGTCGCCTTCCGCGTTGGCCGTCAGTGCCAGCGCTGACAGCATCGGTCGTTCGGGGTCCACGAGGCCGTGGCAGGCGAAGTGGACGGCACGCCAGCGTTCCTGGTTCGCGAGCATGGCTTGCAGCCCCGACTCGGATGCCTTCGCGCCCAGGAGCGTCGTCGTGCCAACGGCCTCGACCTCGCCGCGTGTCGCGGGTAGGCGCGCGAGCTTGGGGAGCGCCGACCCCCGATGGACTGCGACCGTCGCGTCCGCCACGGTCTGGTAGTCAGGGTCACCCAGCGCCAGGATCGACTCGCCGCGCTTGCTGCGTTCCTCCAGCAAAAGGCCGTGGGTCGTTCCGGATGGGACGTAGGCGACCTCCTTGTCGGGGAATAGCAGTGCGAAGGGGACGTAGCCCAGGCGGCCCACGGGGGAGACGAGGACACGGGTCACGTCCTCGTCGATCTCGAGCGGCTCGACGAGCAACTGGGACAGGACCTCCACCATGTCGGGAACGATGTGAAGCTTGTCGTCACCCAGTAGCGCGTCAACGGCTGTTTCGATCTCCTGGGACGCAGGAAGCGCCACCCTATGTGCCTCGTCCTTTCCCACGACGAGCGCGCCGGCCTCCTCGCTGGTCAACGCGAAGAGCAGGAGGACCTCATCCGACTGCAATCGGCTCTGGATGACGTTCAGGTCATCCGTCGCGGCGAGCGTCACGGCCGCCGCGGCCTTCGCCTCACGCTGGATGCGGGCCGTGACCCGCTCGATCTCGGCCCGGGATTCCTCCCAGGCGCGGTGCGCCTTTCGGATCTCCTTGCGCTTCCGGCGGCCCTCGGCCTCGCGGTACGCGGCAAGGGCTCGTCGCTCCCTGCTGCGCGCCAGGCCCAGGGCTTCCCGCAGGCCCTCCGGGAGGACCGCGCCCTCCAGAGCGGCACGCGAGCCCAGCCCCTCCCGCAGGGAACCTGCGCGCCCTTGTTCCAGGAACCACAGGAGATCGGTCACCTGCCCCGCACGCAACGCAGCCCGGGTACCTACGTCGAAGAGCATCGAGAACAGATCGCGTGCTCCTGCGCCCTCCCCTTCCGCCAGTCCCTCGAAAAGGTCCATGACCATCCGCACTCCCTGCGCGGCAATGCCGATCGCTTTGGCGGGCTGGTCCTGGCGCAAGTGATAGGCCGCGAGCTTCCACGAGACGTGAGCTTGCGTCTCGGGATTCGGGACTTCCTCCAGCAAGCGCTGCGCCTGTTCGTACGCCTCGAGCGCCTCGGGGTCGTTGCCGAGGGACTCCTGCACGAACCCGATGTTGAGGTGCGCAGTAGCGATGCCCTGTTGGTTTCCGATCTCGCGATCGATCGTGATCGCCTCGGCGTAGGACCGAAGGGCCTCGGGGTACTTGCCGAGGCCGCTCTGTACGAGGCCGATGTTGATGAGCGTCGCTGCGATGCTTCTCTGGTGGCCGGTGTTGCGCGTGATCACGAGCGACTCGTCGAATGACCGCAGCGCCTCGGCGTAGTTGCGAAGATGCTGCTGCACGTTTCCGATGTTGTTGAGCGTCCGTGCGATGCTCTGTTCGTCGCCGATCTCGCGCGCGATCGCGAGCGACTCGTCGTAGAACCGAAGTGCCTCGGGGTAGTTGCCAAGGCGGCTCTGCACGACGCCATTGGCGCTGAGCGCCTGCGCGATGCCCCGCTTGTGGCCGACCCTTCGCGCGACCGCGAGCGACTCGTCGTAGGCCCGAAGCGCCTCGAGGTAGTTACCAAGGCTCTGCTGTACGATGCCGATGTTGCCCAGCGTCCGCGCGATGCACCGATGGTCGCCGATCTCGCGCGAGATCGCGAGTGACTCGTCGTAGGACCGAAGCGCCTCTGGGTGGTTTCCCAGGCTCTCCTGCACGGCGCCCCGGTTGTTGAGCGCCTGGGAGATTCCCCATTTGTCGCCCATCTCGCGGCGGATTGCCAGCGACGCCTCGTAGTGCTCGAGCGCCTCGGGGTAGTTGCCAAGGTCGTTCTGCACGAGGCCGATGCTCTGGAGCGACTTGGCGATGCCTTGCTTGTCGCCGATCTCACGACTGATGGCGAGCGACTCGTCGTGGGACAGTAGCGCCTCGCGGTAGTTGCCGAGGTCGCCCTGCACGATGCCGACGCTGTAGAGCATCCGGGCGATGCCCCGCTTGTCGCCGACCCTGCGCGTGATCGCGAGCGACTCGTCGAATGACAGGAGCGCGGCGGGGTAGTTCCCAAGGGACTGCTGCACGACGCCGATGTTGTTGAGCGTATCGATCATGATCGGTTGGTCGCCGATCTCACGGCACGCCGTCAGGCGGTGGCTCCACGCAGAGATCGCTCCTGCCCAGTCAGAATCGTCGTACGCGCTCAGGCCACCTTGATGGAAGGCGGTCTGAGCCTGCGACAGCCACCCCATGCGCGCGGCTGCCTCCCCGACCTCGACCAGAACCCTGGCGCTCTCGCCGCGCTGGCGAACGTGACCCAGCGCCACACCGCGGGCGTACGCCACTTGCACGCGCACGACCGAATCCAGCTGCGAACTCACGCCCTCCGCCAGGCCCAGTACTTCCTGCCACTCCCTGCGCCCCGTAGCCTCATTCGTGACCGAGAGCGCCTTCCGCGCCTTCTCGTCCGGCTCCATCCCTCGTCTCGACGATACGTACCCGGGAAGCTTCTCCGTTGCCTTCCTTGGCGCAGCCTTCGCGAACGCCTCCGCCGCGTCGTGCGCGCCGCGGTAGCAGAGCAGGTCGGCCACGAGCCAGGGGTCGGGCTCGTTCTTCGCGGCGAGGGCCGTGAGTGCTGCGTCATTTCGTTCCTTGACAGCCGCGAGCACGGCTTCGGCAGCCTGCTCAGGCGTCACCTGCTTTGGTGCAGGCATCCGTGCCGGCGGCTGCTTCCCCGCAGGTTGATCGTCGCCACGGACCTCGCGGCTCGGCATCCCAACGAGTAGGAGCGCTACTAGAAGCACGAAGCCCAGGGTCCTGAGTCGCATGGAATCCCCCCTTATCGCGAGCGCGATCCGTCCAGCTTCATAGCACGCATGTGGGGCGCAGGCCGCGACGGTCGAGTCTCAGGACTTCAGTGCGGAGTCGGTGGGACGGCCCCGCGGTATCCTCTCTGTCGTGTCCCGTAGAGTTCTCCTGATCCTCGGCGTACTGCTCCTCCTCGGGCTCGGCGTGGGGGCGGGGCTCGTCCCACGACCGTCGGCCGAGCCGGCGGTGGACCTGTCGACGCCACCGGAGACGGTTTCACGACGCGAGTCGCCACATCTGAAGGGGCGGCGTGTCTCGCGCGCGAAACGGCCAGTCGCCGCGGAGGACGCCGCCTCGGACGGGCGTCAGGGATCGCGGAGGCCCTTCGTCAAAATTCTGGTGTGCCGACCGGACGGCACGCCGGTATCCGGCGCGACGGTCTCGGGCGGCCTGGCAGCCCTGCCGAACCGCCGGCCCTTGGACGGGAGGTCACCCGAGCTTTCGCTGACCGACGCAACCGGGCACGCAGAGGTCGTGGCTACTGAGCACGCTCTCGGCTACGTCGCCTCGAAAGGCGCCGAGATCGGGATCGGATTCTCCACGTGGGACGACGGGGATCCGATCCCGGTCACGCTCGTGCTGGGCGCCACCGCGGATGTCGAGGTCGTCGACCCCTTGGGACGCGTCGTGCCGGATGCGACCGTGTGGGCTCTCGTCGCCCTGCACTCGCATAACACCTTGGGTTGGGAGTCGATCCGGACGCGCGACGGCGGGATCGTCTGCTGGGACGTGCTCATCGCCCGGTCGGCGCGAACGGACTCGTCGGGCGTCGCCCGCTTCGCCCGGCTTCCTCCCGTCGACTGGGAGCCTGAGGACGATGTCCTGGGCCGATGGACCACGCGCTCGGTCCTCGTGGAGGCAGAGGGGTTTCGCTCGACGCACGCCGCACTCGCCGACGGTCCGAACCGGATCGTCCTCACGCCGGCGGTCGAGTACCGGGCGCGGGTCGTGGACGCGCACGGCCGCGCCATCTGCGGGCCCACCTGGACGAGCGGCCGCGACGCCCGCGGCTGGGGCGACGGGGAGGGTGTCGTCGTGGCGCTCGTCCCCGATGCCGGTCTCGACGCCGCGCCGTCGTCGCTCGTCTTCGACGCAAACGAGTACGTGCCGCGCACGTTCGAGTTGACGGCCCGTGCGCCTGCCGTCGTGGACCTGGGCACGGTCGTGCTGCGCCCTGCGGTCCTGCTGCGCGGTAACGTCTCCTACGCCGATGGCTCGCCCGCGGCCGGCGTCCTCGTTACCGCGAACCACGAGTCCGCGTACCGCGTCTTCGTGCAGGGGCTCACCGCCGGCGACGGTTCGTTCGCCCTCGAGCCGCCTTCCGCAGGCGCGTATCGCGTCGACTCCGGCACGGCGGGCGCTCCCCAGCGCGGCTCGACCCGCAACTCGCTCTGGGATGCTGCCGTGGAGCATGTGCTCCCCGGCGAGGAGTGCCGGCTCGTCCTCCGCTTCGTCCCGGGCCTGCTCGTCCGGCTCGTGCCGCCCGACCCGAAGCCGCCGGGCTTCTCGCTCGACACCGTCACTGTCATTCCGCGTTCCGCGGACGGCTACGGGCAGTACGACTGGATGCCGGAGGGCGGCGGCCGCTACCTCGTGCGCCTCTTCGGCCGCGGACCCTGGCAGGTCGAGGTGCGGCACCCACAGGTCGAGCCCGTCGACTTCGAGGTGAGCGGCACGTCGCCCGGGCCCGACGACGACGTCCTCACGCACGAGATCGCGCTGCGCGCGGCGGTGCGCTGACGGTTGGCTCGGGATCGATACCTGCGTCAGGGGAGACGGAGCGTCAGCGGGCCTCCCAGGAAGGACTGGCCCGGTCCGAAGTCCACGCGGAGCGCGAAGGGCTTCGTCCGGTCGAACGTGGGCGGGATAACGAACACCGCGCGTCGGGACTCGAGTTCCAGGTCCCCTTGCCGGAGGACGAAGCGAGGAAGTGCGCCCGGGGAGGGCGATCCTCCTTGCAGCGTTCGGGCGTACCAGGGGAGGATGAGCAGCCCGACCCCTGTCCCCGTCCCCGCCGACGCCTCCTTGGCGGGAGCGCGGAAGGAGAGCTCCAGGGTGCCCTTGGTCTCGCTCACGAAGAACGCGTTGCCACCCTCGAACTGGAAGGTGGAGGCCGTCGGCACGTCGTCCGCGTCGAGACGCGGCAGGGAAAGTTCCAGAGGCGCGGCGGCGGCCAGCCCGTGTACGTCCACGTCGTCCCCTGGCGTGTTCTCGTTCAAAAACCCGACCGTCGACATGGCGAGCGCCAGCAGCGGCGAGAGGGAGTCGCCTTGGGACGAGCGGTAGCGGTGAAGCGGAGCGAGCAGGATACGTTTCCCGCCCGCCTGAAGCCGGGCCCGGACGGAGGGGTCCACCTCCGGGACGGGAGACCGCGCGTCCCCCAGCGCGGGGGGCAGGAACAAGAAACCAACCTTCGTGGTCTCGTCGAAGCCGTCCAGCTCGAGCTCGCCGCCGTCCACGGCGATTCGGGCCCCCGGTCGGGCGATGTGGCCGTAGGCCGCGAAGATCCGGCGGAGGAGTGCCCCCGCCTCGCCCAGGTCCGGGCCGCCGTAGGTCGTGAGCCCGCAGTGCGGAGGGAGGACGGGCACGTGGAGGGCGCGCCCCGCTTCCGGCACCTCCTCTTCGACGATTGCCGTGTGGAGCAGATCGCGGCTGTTGAGCTGCGGCGACGCCGTCCCGTGGACGGCCGTCGAGAGGGCCTCGAGCACGGCCCGGGCGCGCTCTCCCGCCTCCTCCGCCTCCGCCGGGGCCGGAAGAACCAGGGGGGCGAGCAGGACGAAGGCGAGGGCGATGGCAATGCGTAGGCGCACGGGCGGATCCTCCGGGGACTGGAAACGCCGACGACCCCAGGGAGGAACAGGGATTGCCGAGCGTCGGGCCGCTACGCACGCCTGCGTGCCGCACAAGCCCCCGCTGGAATGCCCTCGCGCGGCGTACACTCCGGAGCATGAACCACGCGCTTGCGCCCGCTGTGCTCCTCGGTGTCCTCGCCCTCTTGTCCGCGTGTGGTGACACCGCCCCACGACAGAGCGCGAGCGTCGAAGAGGCGCACGCGCTGCTCGCGGACTCCGACGCAATCCTCCTCGACTCGTCGGGCGCCGACACGCTTCCCAAGCACGTGTCGGATGCGTTCGATGCCCTGCATGGTGCGCTCGAGAAGGAGCCGACGCTCGAAGACGTCGTCGTGGTCCAGCCGGCCGAAGGCGAAGCCCTCGCGGGCGACGACAAGCCTGCGCGCTTCCTCTGGCGCGATCCGGCCGAATCGGCCGATACCTGGTGGATCCACGTCCAGTTCGGCGAGCCAAGCGACGCCGACCTTCGACTCCTCGTGCTGGGCGGCATGCCGGCGGAGGCCGCCATGGATCCCTTCTCCTCGACGCTTCACGCGTGGACGCCCTCGCCCGAAGTCTGGAGCCATCTCGTGAAGCATGCGGCCGGCGGGTCGGCGGTCCTGACGCTCGTCGGTTTTGCGGCGAACGCACCCGGGGCTCCGCTCTCTCAGGGTTCGGTCGATCTCACGGTGTCCGACATCCGCTGACCCGTCATCACCACGGATCCCCACGAAACGCGCCGCACGCAACTCCCCTGCGGCGCGCCTTCCACGGCCAGACCCATCTCCATCTTGACCCGGCGACTCGCCAGGGATACGGTCGGGGCTTGCGCTTGGCACCCCGTTGCCTGGCGAGGATGGCCTCGTCGGACCGCTCCGGTCCTTCCAGGGGTGTGGAAGAGAGGGGAAGCTCCTGTTGTATCGGCACGTACTGTGCGTCTACCCGTACCGCTCCGAGCTCGGACGCCGGAACGGGTTCTATCCGCCCCTGGGGCTCGAGATCATCGCCAGCGTGCTTCAGGCACACTGCCACGCCATCGATGTAGTCGACCTGCGCCATGAGAGTGGGAACGCGGTCGACTTCCTCCGGCCCGATACGGACCTCGTGTGCTTCTCCGTGAACTGGGACCGCGAGGCCGACATCGTGCGCGAACAGATTCGCTCGATCCCGCCCGGAATCCGCACCATCGTGGGCGGAAGGCACGTGACGGAGAATCCGGAGCAGTGGCTCTTGCAGGTTCCGAACATCGATGTCGTCGTTCGGGGAGACGGCGAGGAGAGCATCGAGGAGATCCTGCGGGACCAGCCGCTCGAGGACATCGCCGGCATCAGCTACCGCGTCGTCGATCCCGAGCCGGACGGTGTGTCGTCCAACGGCCGGGATCCGATCCCGGGACGGATCGTGCACAATCCCGTGCGTCAGTGCGGCCCTGCACGGGAAGACCTCTACCCGGACCGGAGCCTCCGCCGCTATTCGTACACGTTCGATCAAGGCGGGCTGAAGGGGGGATCGTTCGATACCGTTACCTCTTCGCGCGGGTGCCCGTTCAACTGTACGTTCTGCTCGTTCAGCCGAAACCCCTGGGGCGGGAAGCGCGCATGGTCCGCCCGGTCGCCGGAGTCGGTCGTCGACGAGATCGAGAAGATCGATGCCGACATCGTCGGCTTCGTGGACGACAACTTCACGCACGACATGGATCGCGTGGCCGCCATCTGCGACCTCCTGGTGGCGCGCGGCATCCGCAAGCGGTACGGCGTGAACGCCAGGGTCGAGATCGCGCGCCGGCCCGACGTCCTCCGGAAGATGGAACGTGCGGGCTTCTCGATGCTGCTCCTGGGCATCGAGTCGGCACAGGACAAGACGCTTCGCTCCATGAAGAAGGGCTTCAACACCGAGAAGCTCCGGGAGCTCTTCCGCGTGCTGGGGGAGAGCCCGATGCTCCTCTTCGGCTACTTCATCGTCGGGAACATCGGCGAGACGGAGGAGGAGATGCTCCAGATCGCTCCCTTCGCTCGCGAGCTGGGACTGGACATCATCCAGCTGACAACGCTTCGGAACGAGCCTCACTCGGGGATCGAAGAGCTGGTGGCCTCGAATCCCGGCTATCACATCGCCGACACCGGACTCGTGTATTCGGACGGGTACTCGTCAGATCAGCTCCGCCGGATCCGCGCGCGAATCCACCGGAAGTTCTATGGGCCCGGGCAGATCCTGCGGATCGCCAGGAAGGGCATCCGGAACGGGGGGCCGCCGCTGCGGCTGTTTGCGAGACTGCCGCGCTACCTCGTTGGCGAGGCCCTGGCTCACCAGAGGCGAAAGAAGGCGCGCGGGGAGCGCAAGCGTCTGGCCGCGCTGCCGCAACAAGGCTGTGACTACGCCGGGCGCGCCTGACGAGACTCACGATTCAAGGCCTGCGCCCCTCGCCGATCCGGAGGATCTTCAGGGCGTTGGTTCCGCCGGGTTCGCCGATCGGCTCGCCGAAGGTCAGCGCGATCAGGTCGCCGGTCTGCACCGCCCCTCCCTCCAGGAGGACGGACTCGACCTCTGCGAAGAGTGCGTCACGGTCGTGACCCTCGTAGCGCGTGGTGACTGGATACACGCTGCGGAGCAAGCTCACGCGGTAGCGGGTCGCCGTCCTCGGCGTGAGCGCGTAGATCGGCACGCCGCAGTTCAGACGTGACATCCAGAGCGGCGTGGCGCCGGACTCCGTCAATGCCGCGATTGCCTTGAGATCCAGGTGCGACGACGTGAAGAGGGCTGCCATGGCGATCGACTGGTCGATGCGCGTGAAGATCCGCTCGAGGAGATTCCGATCCAAGTGGAGGTGCGAGGATCGCTCTGCCTCGATGCAGACGCGGCTCATGGCCTCCACCGCCTGGACGGGATAGGCCCCGACCGCACTCTCGGCCGAGAGCATGACGGCGTCCGTACCGTCGAGCACGGCATTGGCCACGTCCGAGACCTCTGCGCGGGTGGGCACCGGCGCAGAGACCATCGACTCCATCATCTGCGTAGCCGTGATCGCCACCTTGTTGTGTTCGCGGGCGAGGCGGATGAGTCGCTTCTGGAGCGCGGGCACGCAGGCGTCGCCCACCTCCACGGCCAAGTCCCCGCGGGCCACCATGATGCCGTCGCTGGCTGCGAGGATGTCCTCGAGGACCTCCGGTTCGACGGCCTCGGCGCGCTCGATCTTGGCGATCAGCAGGGCCTGACTCCCCGCGGCGCGCAGGAGGTCGCGCGCCGTGCGGATGTCGTCGCCGGATTTGACGAAGGAAACGGCGACGTAGTCGGCCTTGCAGCGGGCCGCCATATTGATGTCCGCACGGTCCTTGGCGGTCAGCGCCGGGGCGCCGAGTCCTCCTCCTTTTCGGTTGATGCCCTTGCGATCCGCGAGGGTCCCCCCCTGGCGCACCCTGCAGCACAGTGCGTCCGCTTGTACCTCCTCGACGTCGCACACGATGCGACCGTCATCGAGGAGCAGCACGTCGCCCACGACGACCTCTCGCAACAACTCCGGGTAGTCGAGGCTCACGCGGTGCTCGTCGCCCGGTTCGTCACGGGCGTCGAGTACGAAGGTCGCTCCCGCCACCAGCGGGACCCTGCCCTCGCGGAATCTTCCGATACGGATCTTGGGCCCCTGGAGATCGACGAGCACGCCGACGGTTCGGCCCGTACGAGTACAAGCTGCCCGCACGGCCGCGACCGATGCCTCGTGATCGTCCGCGGCGCCATGCGAGAAGTTCAGTCGTGCCACGTCGACGCCGGCACGCACCATGCGCTCCAGAACGTCGGCATCGGAAGAAGCCGGTCCGAGGGTGGCGACGATCTTCGTGGCCCGTCAGCCGGGCGGCGCGGGGGGGATCCAGGCGAGAGAGCATTCCTTCGACCTCGGGGTGCGCAGTTCGATGGCCCGAGCGTACCCGGTCCGTGGGTGCCGGGGGGCACCTGGCTCCGGAGTCTCCGCCGTGCGCGCGGAGGGAAGGCCCTGCTCGAGCGCGAAAGCAGTGGCGCGTCAGGTCCACGGGCGGGCACCCCGGAGTGCGGCGTACCATCGAGGGCAAGTCATCGCCCTTCGGGATGCCCCAACCCCTCTCGACACCCCGGGCACGCACGACGGAGCGGGAGCGGGGGAGACCCTTACGATGATGGAGGACCAGAGGGGATGGACGCACGAGCGTGCGTTGTACGGGGCGACACTCACCGTGCCGAAGCCGTCCGGCATCGGCCTTCCGGTCGCCTTCGTCGGGACCTATCCACCGCGCCTCTGTGGCATAGCCACGTTCACCCGGGACCTCTCGGCGTCGAGCGGCGCACTCGGAGAGGGCACGCGCCCGATGATCGTGGCGGTCACGGACCCGGGCGGTCAGTACGAGTACCCGGAAGAGGTAAAATACGAGATCCGGCAGGGGAAGAAGAGCGACTACGCGCGCGCCGCCGAGTTCATCAACTACTCGGACGTGCAGATCGTGTCCATTCAGCACGAGTACGGCATATACGGTGGCGATGATGGCGCATACATCCTGGACTTGGTGTCGGCGCTCCGTGCCCCGGTCATCGCTACGTTGCACACGGTCCTCAAGCAGCCGTCGCGCTCTCAGAAGGCGATCGTCCAGAAGATGTCTCTCGCGTGCGCGCGTCTCGTCGTAATGAGCAACGTTGCTGCCGGATTGCTTCAGACGGCCTACGGGATCGACA
Organism: uncultured Planctomycetota bacterium; assembly: GCA_963802335.1. Classification (GTDB taxonomy): domain Bacteria; phylum Planctomycetota; class PLA2; order PLA2; family JAEUHO01; genus CAWDIE01. The sequence goes on from CAWDIE010000003.1 coordinate 17,845, forward strand.
TGGAGAAGGTGGTGCTCATTCCGCACGGAATCCCCGAGATGGCCGCTCGGGATCAGGCATTGCTGAAAGCCAAGTTCCGCGTTTCCGGTCGACGGATGCTGCTCACGTTCGGTCTCTTGGGCCCCGGCAAGGGGGTCGAGACGGTCATCCGAGCGCTGCCGGCGGTCGCCGCGAGGTTCCCGGATGTCGTGTACTTCGTCGTCGGCGCGACCCACCCGATGGTCGTACGTCAGCAGGGCGAGGCGTATCGGACGTCCCTCGAGCGCGAGGCCGAGCGCCTCGGCGTCCGGCAGCATGTGGTCTTCCGTGACCAGTTCGTCCCCGACCAGGAGCTCTACGACTATCTGCAGGCCGCGGACCTCTACGTCAGTCCCTATCCGAACGAGGCCCAGGTCACCAGCGGCGCACTGTCCTACGCCATGGGGGCCGGAGCCGCGGTGGCCTCGACGCCGTACTGGCACGCCCAGGAGCTCCTCGCGGACGGCCGCGGGTACCTGTTCCCGTTCGACGATCACGACGCCCTGGGCGATCTCCTGATCTCTGCGCTGGATTCGCCTCAGGAAACGGAGAGGGTTCGCCGCGCCGCCCGCGAGTTCACCAGTGCGATGTCGTGGCCGCGGGTCCGGGATGCGCATCGCGAGCTCGGGGCTGCGATCGTGGCGGAAGTTCCCCGCAGGTCGGCACGCGCTACGCCGCTTCGCACCAGCAGCCTGCCCGACTTGCGGCTCGACCATCTGATCCGGATGACGGACGACACCGGGATCATCCAGCACGCCCGATACACGGTTCCCGACCGGACCACCGGGTACTGCGTGGACGACAACGCACGGGCCCTGATCGTGGCTGTCCGGGCGGACCGGGTCGGCGGTGATCGCCAGGTCGGCGAACTCGTGACCACCTACCTCAGCTACCTGCACTGTGCGCAGAACGTGGAGGGGGACTTCCACAACCTGATGCGCTACGACCGCAGCCTCGAGTCGAGTCCCGCCTCGGACGACTGCCTGGGCCGCGCCATCTGGGCGCTCGGTACGACGGTCGCCCTGGCTGCCGACGAAGGCTGTCGGCTGCTGGCCAAGGAGATGTTCGATCGTGCCTTGCCGAATGCGGAGGCTCTAGGCCCGCGCGGTATGGCGTGGGCCATGCTCGGTCTGGCGAGCCTGGTCGGCATGGATCCAGTCGCCGCTGGGGCGCGCGAGGACCTCGGGCGCAAGGCCGCCAAGCTGATCGAGCGCTACGAGCAGGAAGCCGACGACGACTGGCGGTGGTTCGAGCCGACACTCACCTACGACAACGCCATCCTGCCGCTGGCTCTCTTTCGGGCGTTCTCCGCCACGGGCGAACGGGCGAGCCTGCGGGTGGCGCGGGAGTCCCTCGAGTTCTTGGAGTCCATCTGCTTCGAGGGTGATTGCCTGACGCTCGTCGGGAATGCCGGCTGGCATGCTCGCGGGGGAACGATGCCGCCGGCGGACGAGCAGGCGATCGACGCGGCTGCCTTCGTGCTCGCGTTCCGCGGCGCCTATCACGCCACGGGAGATCACCACTACCTCCGTCGCATGCGCGAGTCCTTCGGGTGGTTCCTCGGTGCCAACCGACTCGGGATTCGGTCTCTATGACCCGGGGACGGGGGGCTGTCGGGACGGCCTCATGACCGCCGAGGCCAACCAGAACCAGGGTGCCGAGAGCACCGTCTGCTTCCTGATGTCGCTTCTGGAGATGCTCGACCTCTCCGGGGAAGGACTGGAGCACGCCAACAACCTCTCGCGAGTCTGCGTATGACCGCGTCGGCGGTGGCTGTCACGCGAACTCCGTGCACCCTTGTCCCCGACCCGCGGCGCGTGCTCGCCAGGCCCTTCCTGCCGGGGGAGGAGATCGTGCGCACGGGCAGCTCGCGGGCGGCGGCGCTCGTGCAGCGAATCCTGGGCCTGGCGGAACCGGAAGTCACCTCGGCCCTTTCCGATGTCCTCGAGCGTTTTGCGCCGCGCCATCGAGGGTTCGAGCAGATCCTGGAACGTAGCTTCGGGAATGCCAGCCGCCACATCGAACCGGGAACGCAGCTCAGTCGAGAGCGGAGCCTCCTGATCGGTGCGTACTTCACGCACGAGTTCTCCGTCGAGGCGGCCGCGCTCTTCAACCCGTCGATGGTCCTTGCACCCGACCAGAGCGGACTGCCTCCCGGCCACTGCCGCTTCGTCATGAGCCTGAGGGCCGTCGGCGAGGGGCACACGTCATCCATCGAGTTCCGGGTCGGAACCATCGACTCCGAGGGCGGGGTGACGTTCGATCCCGTGGGGCCGATGCTGGTCGACGGACGACATACCGCTCCCGCCAGCTACGACAAGCAGGTGTTTCGCAGCAAGCTGCGCGAGCTCGGCGCGGAAAACGACATCGCCTCGAGTGTGCTATCGCGTCTCTCGGATCCGTTCACGCCCGACGAGCTGGAGACGCGCGCTCGCGTTGCTGGAGCAGGACGGCGCTCCCCCCGCCATCCGATACGAGACCACCAAGATCATCCGTGTTCTCGCCGCGTCCACGTACATCACGACCTTTCCCGACGACTCCGATCTCTCCGAACGGGTGATCTTCCCGGTCGGGCCCAACGAGACCCGCGGGATGGAGGATGCTCGCTTCGTCCGCTTCGTCGATGACGATGGATCCATCAGGTACTACGCCACGTACACCGCGTTCGACGGCTTCGAGATCCTGCCGCAGTTGATCACGACGGAGGACTTCCGTTCCTTTACCGATCTCGACCGTGAACGGGCCTGCGGCGCAGAACAAGGGCATGGCGCTCTTCCCGCGACGCATCGACGGCAAGTACGTGATGTTGTCCCGCAAGGACCGCGAGAACCTCTACGTGACGGCGTCGGACGACATACGATTCTGGACCGGAGCTACCGAGCTTCACACCCCGTCCAGGGCGTGGGAGTTGCAGCAGGTCGGCAACTGCGGATCACCCCTCGAGACCGACGCGGGATGGCTCGTCCTGACGCACGGCGTGGGGCCGATGAGACGCTATGTCCTCAGCGCCATCCTCCTCGACCTCGCGGATCCACGGCGCGTGGTCGGCCGGTTGCCCGTGCCGCTCCTGGCGCCGAATGAGACGGAGCGTGAAGGATACGTGCCCAATGTCGTGTATTCCTGTGGCAGTCTCCTGCACGGCGACACGCTGGTTCTTCCCTACGGGGTCGCCGATCAGGGAGTCTGCATCGCGACCGTCGTGCTCGCGGATCTGCTCGCCGAGCTGCAGAGATCGGGGGGGTAGAGATCCGGGGGGGGAGAGATGCGAAGCGGGGCCGATTCCGGTCGGCCCCTCAGGGTGAGAGGGTGGTAGCCTCGGTGGATGGACCGGGCGACGTCACCTGCTTCGTCGGTCCCGGGCCAGGGGCTGTGCGTGCCCAAGTCGACTCCCTCCTCCATTGGATTCCGCCATGCTTTTCTCCTGGCGCTGCGGGATCCCGCGACCTACGACCTGCGGAAGAACGCGGGGTTGTGGCTTGGTTTCGGACTCGCCCTTCCGATCCCGGCCATGGCCTTCGCCCTGGCCGCACCCCTACCACTTCTCATTGCGTCAATCGTGGCGCCGCCTGCCTGGGGGTGCATTGTCGGGGCTTCGAGGCGCGTAGGCATCCTCAGCGAAGACGTCATTCGAAGAATGCGACTCGAAGCACTGAGCGACAGGAGAGTCCGAGACACGAATACCACCAAGCTGCACCACGAGGTGGATGCTGAGCGGGGCGAACGCGAGGCCTTGGAGGGGCTCCAGCGCCTGGCGGACGCCGAGCTGGCGCTCGCGCAGATCGTCCACCAGAGCCTCGTCCCGTCCGACATCGAGCGAGACGATCTGGTCGTGGCGATTCGGCACATCCCCTGTACCTACGTTGGAGGCGACTACATCCAGGCATCCCTCCCTCGCCCGGACCTGCTCTACCTCTGCATAGGTGACGTCGCGGGGCACGGCGTGGCTGCCGCCCTCGTGGTCAGTCGGATCCACGGTCTCGTCCAGCGCTTGATCCTCCAGGAGACTCGACCCGAGCCGTTCATGAAGGCCGTGGATCGCACGATGCTGAGCTTGCTCGAGAAGACGAGTCTCTTCATGACCCTCGCCGTCTTCCGTATCGACCTGTCGGCCCGAGAGATCGAGTACGCAACGGCCGGGCATCCGCCTCAGCTTCTGCTCCGATCGAGTGGACAGGTTCAGGAACTGCGAACGCCGAACCGTCCGTTGGGCATAGGGTTGGGGATCCCGCAGCCCGAGTACTCGGTCGGCAGCACGACGTACGAACCGGGCGACACGCTCCTCCTCTTCACGGACGGCCTGTTCGATGTCATGGAGTCCGGCGAGGGACACGAGAGGTGGGGCGCGGAGAAGCTCAAGGCCTTCTTCGTTCGTCTCGGTCGTGGTGATCCACGGGTCGTGGCGGAGACGATCCTGGCCGAGGTCTCGCGCTATCGAGGTGCGCACGCCTCCGAGGACGATGTGAGCATGGTCGTCGCGCGCTTGGGCACCTCCTGTCTTCCGCGCGACGGGGCCGCACTGCCGTTATGATCGCGAGCCGTGACCCGCGAGCAGGCCATCCTCCTCACGCTCATCGTCTACATGGCGGTGCTGCTGGTGATCGGGATCCTGGCCCAGCGTAGGACGAAGGACGGTGCGGACTTCTTTCTCGGGGGACGTCGTCTGGGTCCCCTCGTGGCGGCGGTGGGGGCGTCGGCCTCTTCGTCCTCGGTCTGGACCCTGCTGGGAGTCAGCGGCGCCGCCTGGGCCTGGGGGGTCTCTGCGCTCTGGCTGATCCCGGCATGTGTCGGTGGCTTCGCGCTGAACTGGTTCGTGCTGGCTCCGTCGCTCCAGCGACACAGCCATCGCACCGGGGCCATGACGATCGCGGACGTCCTGACGGAAGGGAGCGGGCGCCGTTGGCGCGTTGCGGTACGCACGCTCGCGGTGTTCATCATCGTTCTCTCGCTGGGAGCCTACATCGCGTCCCAATTCCAGGGGGCCGGCAAGATCTTCGGCACGCTCTTCGGCATTGCCGAGTGGAAGGCCGTCCTGGTCGGCGCGGCCGTAGTCCTGCTCTACACGGTGCTCGGAGGCCTCTGGGCCGTGAGCCTGACGGACACGCTGCAGGGCATCATGATGGCCTTCACGGCCGTGATCCTGCCCATCGCCGCCCTGATCGACGTCGGCGGCTTCGAACCACTGCTTGCGGGGCTGCGGGCCGTACCCGTGGAGGGCTACGCGGAGATTGCGGGGCCGAGGGTGGGCATCCTGGCCGTAGGTTTCGTGCTGGGGATTCTCGGCATCGGGCTGGGCTACCCCGGACAACCCCATGTCGTGAAGTACTTCATGGCATTGGGCGAGAGCCCGGGCAACGTCAAGCGCGCACGACGGTACGCCCTCTCGTGGGCCGTGATCATCTACTGCGGCATGGTGCTCCTGGGCCTCTGCGGGCGCGTCATGTTTCCGGTATTGGCGGACAAGGAGCGCGTGTTCATCGAAGCGACCGTTGTCCTCTTCCCCCCGATCGTGGGCGGAATCATGATCGCGGCCGTGCTCTCGGCGATCATGTCCACGGCCGACAGCCAACTCCTGGTCGCTTCGTCGAGCGTGGTCCACGATGCCGGTTTGGGTGGTCGCTCCCAGCGGGGCATGCTGGTGCGCTCTCGACTGACGGTGTTCGTGCTCACGGTGGCAGCGGCCGTCGCCGCACAGGTCGGCTCGAAGGAGATCTTCTCGCGCGTGCTCTTCGGCTGGGCCGCGATGGGGGCGGCCTTCGGACCGCTCCTGATCGTGCGCGTCGTGATGCGGCGCCGGCTGTCCCCCGCGCGCGTCTTCGCCGCGATGCTCACCGGGTTCGCACTCAGCGTGGCGGCTCACAGCTGGTACGCAGATCTCTTCGGGACGAGCGACCTCAAGCGCTTCGCCCTCCACGTGGTGCCGTGGGTCGCTGCGTTCGCCGTCGCGCTCACGGGTACGTCACGGTCGGAAGGCACGGACCCCGATCCGGCGTAGGATTCCCCGGGCTCTGCTTGGCCCCCTCCCGGTGCGTAGACTGCCTGGACAATGGAAAACCGACACAGCATCGACATCGAGCGCCCTCGCGAAGCGCTCTTCGACTTCCTCACCGACCCGAAGAACATCCGGGAGATCGTGCCCAACCTGGTCGACGAGGGCATCATCGAGGAGAAGCCGGGACGTGTCGGCACGACCTTCTGGCACGTTTACGAAGAGCGCGGCCGCAAGATGAAGATGACGGGCGTGGTGACCGAGCACCAGCCGCCCGAGCGTTCGGCCGTGAGTGTCGACGGTGCGATGTTCGGTCTGGATGTCACGTACGTGCTTGAGGAAATCGATCCGAGCACGACGCGACTGACGCAGGTTGCGAAGGTCCGTTGGAAGCACGTCTTCAAGATCATGGGACTCCTCTTTCAGAAGAAGTTCGAGGTGGAGGGGCGCAAGTCGCAGGTGGAGAACTTCGAGCGGTTGAAGTCGATCCTGGAGACCCGGGCGTCGGACTGACGACCTCCTTCTCTGTAGCGCGCCAGAGGCCAGGGACGCGCGTGCGTATCCTTCGCACACGTGGGTATGGGGAGCCATTTCGAGTGCGCGTCGCACCCAGCGCCACGAGAGGGGACGCACGGGATTGCCGCGATGGTGCGTCCTGCGAGCGGGACGCGAACTGGAGGGGGGCGGCCGTGACCTCACGTTTCCACGCTGGCCGATCCTCTCCTGCGAGGATGCGGTCGCATAGGCTGGACGGTGCTTGCGGGACGGGCACCGGGACGTGCGGTGCGGGACCGTCGGCAGGCATGCGGCCCTGATCCCCACCCCCCTGGATTTCCGATGACCGAGGCGGCCCGCCCTACGCAGCCTGAGCTCCAGGAGCTCCTCGCGTTCGAGACCTTGATCTCCGACGCGTCGGCCTCTCTCCTGGCGGCCCCGCCGGAGCGCCTGGATCGCGCGGTCGAGCGAGCCCTCGATACGGTGCGTGAGTTCTTTCGGGCCGACCGTTGCGCCATCCTCGGCGTCAGCGAGGACCGGAAGGGCGTGCATCTGCAGATCGCCTCCTACTCGAAGGGGGTCGCGCAGGTGCCTCCCAGCCTCAACCTCGTGGACGTGTTCCCGTGGTCCGCTCACAGGCTCCTCGTCGAGGGACTGCCCGTGCGCATCGCGAGAGTGGCGGATCTCCCCCCGGAGGCGGCGGTGGAGCTTCCCAGCTGGGCCGCCATGGCGACCCGGTCCGCCCTGACCCTTCCGATCGAGACGGGCGGAGGCACCCTGCACCTGATCGTCCTCCAGACCGTGCACGATGAGCGCGAGTGGCCGGACGCGTTCCTGCCGCGCCTGCGCGTTCTGGGAGAGCTGCTGGTCGGCTCCATCATGCGTGGGGCGATGCAGGAGGAACTGCGCGAGGCCGTGGTGCGCGCGAGTCTGGCGGTCGATGCCGCGGACGCCGGACTCTGGGAGTTGGACGCTCGAACGGGAGTGTTCTGGGCGTCTCCCGGGGCCCGGCGGATCTTCGGGTATGCGCCGGACGAGGTCGTCACGCTGGAGCGTGTTCGGGGCACCGTCCACCCGGACGACTGGAATCGAGTGCGGAGCGCAATTGACGGAGCGCTCCAGGATCCGGGCCTCATGAGAGTCGAGTACCGGGTTCCGCTGGAGGACGGTCGGGTCCGGTGGGTCGCCTCCCAGGGACGACGTCACGCCGCCGCGAAAGGCGGAGCCGAGCGCGTGATCGGCATTTCCGTCGACGTCACGGAGCGCAGGCTCGCCGAAGACGCGATTCGAAGGAACGAGGCACGTCTGGCGGCGGGCGCCAAGCTCGCCGGACTGGGGTTCTACGAGATCGACTACGGCGCGGGAAAGATGAACGTCGACCGGGGCTTCTGCGATCTCTGCGGGATTCCCCCGGAACGGGAGCGAGGGCTTCAGCCCGTCGAGTTCTGGCTGGGTCACCTTCATCCCGACGACCGCGAGCGCGTAGAGGAGGGGCGGGGCATTCCTGCACGACGGCAGGCGAGATCAGATCTCCATGGAGTACCGATACCGGCACCCGAGCCAAGGCGAGGTGTGGATCCACCACCTCGCCGGCGTCAACGTGCGCGATGGCGAGGGGCGCGTGGTTCACACGTACGGCGTGCTGCGCGACGTCACGCCGCGAAAGCAGGCGGAGGACGAAATGCGGGGGCTCAGCCGGCGCCTGATCCGTGCCCAGGAGGCGGAGCGTGCGCTGATCGCCCGCGAACTGCACGACGACTTGACCCAGCGCCTTGCCGTGCTGGCGATCGACGTCGGCCGCGTAGTTGGCATGACCCAAGACCCCGCGCAGATCCGCGCGATGCATCACGTGGGCGAGGGGCTCGTTCATCTGAGCGAGGATGTCCACGCCCTGGCCTACCGGCTGCACCCCGCCGTGTTGGAGGAGCTGGGGCTCGTGGAAGCCTTGCGCGCCGAATGCGAGAGGTGTGGGCGTGTGAGTGGGCTCGTGCCGTCGGTCGATCTGGCGGAAACGGCAACTTCCGCGGATCGTGAGACCGCACTCTGCCTGTTCCGGATTGCACAAGAGGCCCTCCAGAACGTGATGCGCCACTCCGAGGCCCATACCGTGAACGTCGTCTTGAGGCCGATGGACGGCGGGCTGATCCTCGCCGTGCGTGACGACGGCGTCGGGTTCGATCCCACGGCCGGGAGGCAGGAGCCGAGCCTCGGACTGGCGAGCATGCGTGAGCGCGTGTCGCTCGTCCACGGCACGCTGGACGTCGAGAGTGCGCTGGGCCAGGGGACGTCCATCGTCGCCTGGGTGCCGGCAGGGGGAGGATCGGAATGAGTCCGGTGCAGCGTCCTCGGGTCCTGATCGCCGACGACCATCTCCTTGTTGCCGAAGCCCTGAAGAGTCTGCTCGAGCCCGAGTTCGAGCTCGTAGACGTAGTGGAAGACGGTTACGCTTTGGTCGAGGCCGTCCAGAGGCTCCGGCCGGATGTGGTCGTGGCCGATGTCACCATGCCACGCCTCAACGGCATCGATGCCCTGATCCGGTTGCGGAAGGACGGATGCATGGTGCCCGTTGTGTTCCTGACGATGCACCGGGACGTGACATACGCACGCCGGGCGCTGGAGGCTGGCGCGTCCGGCTTCGTGCTCAAGCATGCGGCCTCCGCCGAGCTGATCATCGCCATCCGTGCCGCACTCGACGGAAACACCTACCTCACTCCCCTTCTGACGGTCGAGGTGCTCGACGCGATGAAGGAGGGACCGGAAAGGGGCGACGACCCGGTCCGTTCCCTCACGCCCCGGCAGCGGGAGGTCCTCCAACTGCTGGCGGAGGGACGTTCCGCCAAGGAGATCGGCGCCAGTCTCTCCATCTCGTCGCGAACGGTCGAGTTCCACAAGTACCAGATGATGGAGACGTTGGGCATCCACACCAACGCCGAGCTCGTCCACTTCGCCATCAAGAGTGGCCTGACCGAGCTCTGACGCTTCGGCGGATCACAACGCGGCTGGGCCCGCGTGTCGAGGGGCCCGAGTACTCGGACTCGTGGGCCCCGTAGATTCCGTTCGACTCCCCCGTAAATCTCCCAGGTTCCATCCCTCCGGGAGCCGACTACCGTCGCCTCGTCGTCGGACCGGGATGGAAGGCGGGCCATCCGGTCACGGCGAAGGACGATGCGGGATGCCGAAGAGCCCCCAGAGCTGCGTGTTGCTGGCAGACCGTCACCACGGTCTGACGGAAGGGGTGCGGGGACTGCTCGAGTCGGCATTTGCGGCAGTCGTCATGGTCGCCGACGAGGCCTCGCTGCTGGAGGGAGCGAGCCGCCTGCGGCCAGACGTGGCGATCGTGGACCTGTCACTGGCCCGGGACAGCAGCTTGTGCTGGCTGCGGACGCTGCGAGAGCGCTGTCCTGCACTTCAAGTGATCGTCCTGAGCGTCCACGACGAGCAGAGCGTACGAGAGGCGGTGATGGAGGCGGGCGCCGACGCGTTCGTGCTCAAGCGCGCGCTGGCGACCGACCTGCTTCCCGCCGTGGATCTCGTTCGCGGCAAGCGGGGAACTACGAGCGGAGGCGAGGTCGCATGAACACGCCGGCACGCCGTCGACGCTTCTCGAAGAAGAGGGTGGCTCTCGCCTTCGCGATTGCCGCCGTTTCCGACGGGATCTCCATGTTCCTGACGTTTGCGCCGCCGCTGCAGTGGGTGATCGACCTGGTGACAGCCGCGTTGCTCTTCGTCGTGTTGGGCTGGCAATGGCTCCTTCTGCCCGGCCTGATCGTGGAGGCCATCCCCGGCCTGCAGATCTTCCCGTTCTGGGTGCTCGTCGTAGGGGCGGTGGTCGCAGGGAAGAGTCTGCGCACTGGGCGTGACGGAGGGAGTACCCAGCCGTGACGGCCCTCGTCCGCTTCCGTCCGATAAGGATCCCGCACCTCGTGAAGGGAGGCGCGTGATGAAGCTCCAAGTCATTCAGTACACACTGCCGCTACTGCTGGCGCTTCTGGCGATTTCGATGACCGGTGCGTCTGCCCTGGCCGTCGAGATCGTCGATGTTCCGGATGTCGCCGCTGCCTCGATGCGCGGTGCCATTCTCTGGGACGTCCGCGCCGCCGAGGCGTACGCCAAGGGGCACCTTCCGGGCGCGGTCAGCATCGGTAGCGCCGAGGCGGTGCTGCGCAACCCCAACACGGAGGACTTCCTGCCGATTGCGCGAGTGCAGGAACTACTGGGTGGCGCCGGGATCGACCTGTCGAAGGAGGTCATCGTCCACGGGCGCCAAGGCGACCCCGTGGCGTACTGGGCCCTCACGGCGGTGAAGCACTTCGGGGGCAAGCAGGGCCGAGTCTTCCACGGTGGTCTGGACGCATGGCAGGCCGCGGGGCGGCCGCTGTCCCAGGAGCCGACCCGGCTCGCCGCTGTCGAGCAGGTTTTCCGCGTCGAGGCGACCGTGCAGATCTACCTGGCAGAAGTGCTTGCGAAGGTCGGCGATCCCGAGGTCCAATTCGTCGACACGCGCGAGCCGCTGGAGTTCAGTGGGGACGTCATCAAGGCGTTCCGTGGCGGGCACATCCCCGGTGCGTGCAACATCCCCTTCGAGCACAACTGGGTCGATCCAACGGCCCTGACCCGGCTGGCGCAGGGGGATGCCCAGGCCTGGGACGGCATGGCTCTCAAGTCGCCCGCGCAGCTGAAGCTTCTCTACGCCGACCTGGACCCCCACAGAGAGACCATCGTGTACTGCCAGAGCGGGGTGCGCGCCTCGGAGACCGCGTGGGTGTTGGCCAGCCTGGGCTTCGAGAAGGTGCGCGTGTTCGAGGAGTCCTGGCTCGGCTACGGCAATGACCTCTCGGCACCAGCTGAAGACGTGCAGTTTGTCAACGTCGGTGCGCTGAATGCCAGGATCGAGCTCTTGGAGAAGGCCCTGAAGAGCCTGACCGCCGAGCTCGCAGCGCTCAAGACGGCCTCGAACTGAAACCTGTTCAACTGAGTTGGAGGATGAACACGTGAAGATCATCATCGTGGGTGGGGTGGCAGGCGGGGCGTCGTGCGCGGCGCGCTTGCGGCGTCTGGACGAGTCGGCCGAGATCCTCCTCGTGGAGCGCGGTCCGTACGTGAGCTACGCGAACTGCGGGCTGCCCGTACTACGTCTGGGGCGTGATCCGAGCGCGAGTCGAGCCTGCTCGTCGCGAACGAGCAGACGTTCCGCGTCCTCTTCGGCGTCGAGGTCCGGACGAAGTGCGAGGTGATCTCCATCGCCGCGAAGGCGAAGACCGTGGAGCTCAAGAACCTCGAGACGGGCGAGGTGACGACCGAGTCGTACGACAAGCTGGTGCTGTCGCCCGGAGCGCCCTCGGTCCATCCGCCGCTCCCGGGGATCGACCTGCCCGGGCGTCTTCCACGTACGCACCGTGCCGGACGCGCGGGCGATCCGCGAGTGGATCGAGCGCGGCACGTCGTTCCTGGCGGGGATGTTCCACTACTCGGGCATCCAGATGGTCAAGCCCACGCGCCGCGCGGTGGTCGTGGGCGGGGGGTTCATCGGCCTGGAGACGGCCGAGAACCTGATCCACGCCGGGTTCGAGGTGACGCTGCTCCAGAAGCTGCCCCAGGTCCTGGGACCGCTCGACCCGGAGGTCGCGAACCTCGTCGAGGGCTTCATGCGCCGGCACGGCGTGAACATCGTGCTGGGCGACGCGGTCGCGGGCTTCCGCCAGCTGGAGGGCGGGGCCCTCGAGGTGCAGACGAGTCGCGGGAACACCTACCCGGCAGACGTCGTCATCCTGGCGATCGGCGTGCGTCCGGACACGACGCTGGCCAAGTCGGCCGGGCTGGAGCTGGGCGAGCGCGGAGGGATCCGCGTCGACGACCAGATGCGCACCAGCGACCCGGACATCTTCGCCGTCGGGGACGCGATCGAGGTCAAGGACTTCGTCACCGGGCGAGTGGAGCCTGGTGGCGCTGGCCGGGCCGGCGAACCGCCAGGGCCGCATCGCGGCCGACGTGATCGCCGGGCGCGACTCGCGCTACCGCGGCACGCAGGGGACCTCCATCATCGGGCTCTTCGGGGCCGCGGCGGCGTGGACGGGCGCGAGCGAGAAGACGCTCCAGCGACTGGGGGATACGGACTACGACAAGGTCTACCTCTTCCCGAACTCCCATGCCGGCTACTACCCGGGCGCGAAGCCGCTCCAGCTGAAGCTCCTCTTCCGGAAGTCCGACGGGCGCCTCCTCGGGGCCCAGGCTCTCGGCGAGGACGGCCCGGCCGTCGACAAGCGCATCAGCGCCCTCGCGATGGCGATCCAGATGGGTGCGACGATCTACGACCTGGAGGAGGCGGAGCTCTGCTACGCCCCGCAGTTCGGCAGCGCCAAGGATCCCGTCAACTTCGCCGGCATGGTCGCGGCGAACGTCCTTCGTGACGACATGCCCCAGGCCCACTGGGACGCGGTGGACGGCGCCTTCGTCCTGGACGTGCGCGAGCCCGTCGAGCTGGTGGTGGAGAGCGTCCCGGGCGCGACCAACATCCCGCTGGGCCAGCTGCGCTCGCGCCTCGACGAGCTGCCCAGGGACCGGGAGATCCTCGTCCTCTGTCGCTCCGCCCAGCGCGCCTACTACGCGACGCGGATCCTCCTGCAGCACGGCTTCAAGGCCCGGAACATCTCCGGCGGGATGATGGTGCGCACGATGTTCGCGGCGAAGTCCGGGGCCTGACCTGTGGACGTCGATCCTCGATCTGATCACCCGCGGAGCGCAGGAGCTGGTGGACCGTTTCGACGGACCGTTGCACTTCCGGCTCTTCGTCATGCCGACCGTCGTTACCCTGGTGGCGATCCGGGCCGGCATTCGGGACGCCAAGAACGGGGAGCCGCCCTTCCTGTGGGCGCCTGCTCACCGATCGGCAGAATCGGTCGAAGGCTCTCCAGGTCCGCATTCAAGGACATCGGCCGGATCTTCCTCGTGGCCGTCGTCCTGGATACCGCCTACCAGATCTTCGTTCTGCACGCCTTCCATGTGGGCCAGACGCTCATCGTGGCCGTGGCTTGCGCTGTCGTTCCGTACGCGCTCGTGCGCGGGCCCGCCTCGCGCATCGCACGATCGCTGGGCGTCGGCGTGCGACGTCCGGTGGAGCAAGATCGGGGGGCAGGCATGAGCGCTGGGAGCGGCATCGGCGGCCTGCTCCGCCGCTATCTCCCGATCCTGGAGTGGGGGCCCAAGTACACCCGCAGGACGTTCACGAACGACCTGATCGTGGCGGTGATCGTCACGGTCATGCTGATCCCGCAGTCGCTGGCCTATGCCCTGCTGGCGGGGCTGCCGGTGCAGGTCGGGCTCTTCGCCTCGATGGCGCCGCTCGTGGTCTACGCGATCTTCGGCACGTCGCGCACGCTTGCGGTCGGTCCCGTGGCGGTGGTCAGCCTCATGACCGCAGCGGCCGTGGCCCCGCTGGCGGCCCAGGGGTCGCCGGAGTACCTGGGCGCGGCCATCGCGCTCGCGCTGGTCTCCGGGCTCCTGCTGCTCGCGATGGGGCTGCTGCGGCTGGGCTTCCTCGCGAACTTCCTCAGCCACCCGGTCGTCGCGGGCTTCATCACCGCCTCGGGTCTCCAGATCGCCGCGGGTCAGCTCGGGCCGGTGCTCGGGATCCACCTGGAGGGCGAGACGTTCGTCGAGCTGATCGTCCAACTCGGGCGCGAGCTCGGCCAGACCAATCCCTACACCGCTGCGATCGGCCTCGGGTCGCTCGTCTTCCTCTTCTGGTCGCGGCGCGGCCTGAAGCCGCTCCTGCGTCCGCCTGGGGCTCGCCGAGCGGACCGCGGGCACGCTGGCGAAGGTCGGGCCGGCCGTTGCCCTCGTCGCGACCACCGTGGCGGTCTGGGGCTTCGCCCTCGGCGACCGGGGCGTCAGCATCGTCGGCACGGTCCCCAAGGGCCTGCCCAGCCTCGCCCTGCCGCCGCTGGACCTCTCGCTCTGGATGAAGATCCTCGTCCCCGCCCTGCTCATCTCCATCGTGGGCTACGTGGAGTCGATCTCGGTCGCCCTGACGCTGGCCGCCAAGCGCCGCCAGCGCGTCGATCCCGACCAGGAGCTGATCGCGCTCGGCGCCTCGAACATCGGCGCGGCCATCTCGGGCGGGTTCCCGGTCACCGGCGGCCTGTCGCGCTCGGTGGTGAACTTCGAGGCCGGCGCCGAGACCCCCGCCGCGGGTGCGTTCACGGCGATCGGGATCGCGCTCGTCACGCTCTTCCTGACGCCGCTGCTCTTCTTCCTGCCGAAGGCGACGCTGGCCGCCACCATCGTCGTCGCGGTCCTGTCGCTGGTGGACTTCGGCGCCCTCAAGCGCACGTTCGTGTACTCCCGAGGCGACTTCGCGGCGATGGTCGCGACGATCCTCGTCACCCTGGTGGCGGGCGTCGAGCCGGGCCTGGTCGTGGGCGTGGGGCTCTCGATCTTCCTGCACCTCTACGCCACGTCGCGGCCGCACGTGGCGGTCGTGGGCCAGATCCCGGGGACCGCGACCTTCCGCAACGTGAAGCGTCACGCCGTCGTGACGGATCCCGAGATCCTGTCGCTCCGGGTGGACGAGAGCCTCTACTTCCCGAACGCCCGGTTCCTCGAGGACCGGATCAACGAGGGCGTCGCGGCGAACCCGCGAGCTGCGGCACGTCATCCTCGAGTGCCCGGCCGTGAACACGATCGACGCCTCGGCGCTCGAGAGCCTGGAGGCGATCAACCACCGGCTGAAGGACGGCGGCATCACCCTCCACCTCTCCGAGGTGAAGGGGCCGGTCATGGACCGCCTGAAGCGGTCGCACTTCCTCGAGGAGCTGACCGGAGAGGTCCACCTGCGCCAGTACGACGCCGTGGCGAGCATCAAGCCCGAGCTGGCCAGCCGTACGCTCGCCGAACAAGGGGCGCCGTAGGAGATCCGATACAAGCCAATGCGGTGAGTTCTCGCCATCGTGCCGCTGATCGCGCTCCTCGTTCCCTCGTCGCTCGCGGAGGAGGATCGGGCGCTGCACGGTCCCGCGTTCAGCGGTCTCCGGCCTCGGGCAGCACCGCGGCCTTTCGGAGGATCTCGCGCGTAATGGCCCGGCGCAGGGGCAAGAGGCGGACCCCCTCGGCCTGTGGGTCGGCGTCCGCGCGACTCCGCACGAACGTCGCGTAGATCCAGCGCTGGTCGTTGCGCTCGGCGTAGCCGACGAGCCATCCGATCGCGCGGCCGTCGAGGGTGCCGAGCCCGGTCTTTCCTCGCCACGTGAAGCCGGGGCCGCTCTCGATCTCGAGGAGATCCCAGATCAGATCCACGCTCTTCATCGGCACGGGGAGTTCCCCTCCGAGCATGCGGTGCAGGAACTCCGTCTGCTCCCGCGGGCTGATACGCAGGGGCCCGTCGAGCCAGAAACGATCGATGGGGCCCGAGATGTCCTCGTTCCCGTAGCGGAAGACGCGGAGGTACTGCCGCATGCGGTCCGCCCCGACGCCCCGGGCGACTTCCTGAAAGCACGGCACACACGAAGTCGTCAGTGCGCCGCCGAGGTCGAGGTCCTGTTCCCACGCCTTCAGGGTGCGCGGGGCGCCGTCCCACCGCCAGGTGTGGCACTCTCCCGAGATGACGCCTGTCTCGAGACCGATGAGGGCGTGGGGGATCTTGAAGGTCGACTGGGGGCGGAAGCCCGTGTCGGCCAGTCGCGCGTTGGTGGTGAACGTGCGACCCGTGGATTCCTCGTGCAGGACGAACGTTCCCTCGACTCTCGCGCGATCGAAGATCGCCCCCGCATCGAGTGGGAGGGGGGACTGTGAGGTGGGACCCCCGTGTGAAGGCGCCGGCTGCCCGCAGGCGGCGAGGAGGATCACGGCCAGAAGCGGGACGGTGGTCGTGGTACGCATGAGCGAGGGGTCCCGCGGGGCGCGGCAGAGGGAGGCGATCGAGGTCCTCGTGGCCGGGTTAGGGCGTATACCAGATGGGGGACGTGCAGGCGCGCTCCTGGGTGACCATCGGCACGTTCTTGGGCATCGTGACCCCGAAGCGCTTCGCTTCGTAGGCGGTCCAGCGCGGCGTCGGGATCTCAATCACGCGGACGTAGTAGAAGGCGGACTGCGTCGGATCGAAGTCCGGATCCGTCCATACCGTGATGAGCTCGGGTGAACCGATCGTGTTGGTCCACGTGGCGTTCTTCACGTCGACGGTGTTGCCCACCGGCGGAAGCTTGCCGTCGGGGCCCGGCTGGCGGTCATCGCTCCAGCCCACGTCGTAGACCTTCTCGTGCAACTCACCGGGGGCATCCATCCACCCCTTGATGATCTGGATGCGGTCGAGGTTCCCGCTGTACGGGTCCTTGAGGGCGGCCACGAGGAAGTTCGGCGACTTCGCGCCCTCGGGTGCCTTCGTCAGG
Organism: uncultured Planctomycetota bacterium; assembly: GCA_963802335.1. GTDB lineage: Bacteria > Planctomycetota > PLA2 > PLA2 > JAEUHO01 > CAWDIE01. Next base: position 34,723 of record CAWDIE010000003.1, read on the forward strand.
TCGCCGCCCATCGGCACGCCCTTGGCGTAGCCCGTCCCCGCGGGGAGCCGCGAGAGGGCGTCCTCGGGGGCGAACTCCCAGCCACCGAAGAACCGGACCGTGATGCGGGGGCCCGTCGATGCGTAGGCCTCCTTGCGCTTCATCGCGTCGAAGATGGCTTCGCGGGTGTTCTCCGTCGCCCATACGGCCGTGTATCCACCGGCCGCCTGTTGCCACCCATAGGTGGTGAGCTTGGGGTCGAGAGGCGACTGGATGACGAGGTGCTCCCATCGATGCGGCTCCGGCTCCACGCCGGAGTGCTTGCCGAAGAAGTTCTCCTCCTCGACGGCGGGAAGGGCGGTGTGGGCGTCGGTGCCGGCGGCCATCCCGAACTTGAAGGGGTTGACGCCGAGCTTCTTCTCGAGGGCCAGTCCGGTCTTCAGGGCGGCGCGCGCGTACTCGTACTGGAGCATCTCCGGCTTCTTGACCTCGGTCCCGTCCAGATTGGCGTCGTCCCAGAGCTCGTAGTCGGCGAACTCGTCGTCGGGTGAGAGGAACGGGTGCGACTCGCCGTCTCCCTTGATCTGCGTCACCTCGGCGAGGGGCTCCAGGCTCGCCCGCAGGGCCGCGAGTTCCCTCGTCAGGGGCTTCCCGTCATTCGTCTCGACGGAGAACATCAAGCCGTTGGAGAGGTTCCCGTTGTGGGGGATGGCGAGGACCTCGGCGCCGGTCTTCTGCCGGAAGGCATCGAGAGCCTGCCAGAGGTCTTCCGGGTTTTGACTGTCGAACTGCGAGAAGGGAACGGTCTGATCGGCGACCGATGCGTCCCCCCGGAAGATCACGTTGCGATGAAGATTGAAGCCGCCTCGGGTGGTGTACTCGTAGCCGATCAGGGCGGTGAAGCGGCCCGGCTCGTTGTACCGGTCGGCGAGTGCGGTGTAGTCGCGCCAGGCCTGGCGGACCAGATCGTCGCTCTGGAACGGCGGGTCCGGCTGTTGAAGGGAAGCCACGATTTCCATGGCCGTGGCGAAGATCGTGTCCTTGTTTCCGGTCGTGAGCGCGTCGTACCACTTCTTGCCCTGCACGGTGGCGAGGATGCCGGGGTCGCCCCGTAGCAGTTGCGGCATCAGACCTACATCGCGGCGTGGTCCGAGATCACCAGGAAGTCCAGCGGCCGAGACAGCTTGGCGCGGAGGCCCCCGGTCGAGGTGACCTCCTCGCCCCGGGCGAATCGATAGGCATCCTCCTGGCCCACGGTGCACATGGTCCCGGCGTCCACCGAGACCGAAGTGTGCGTGTGCGTGTCGCCCCAGAGGACCTTCGTCGGGAACGAACGACCGGCGTACGGCGAGAACTGCTTCCCTCCGTGAGCCCGGACGACGGCGTCCTCCGACGGCTGTACGTCTTCAGCGACCGACGGGGGTACGACCCACAGCCCCAGGGCGACGAGGACGATGCTGGCGAAGAGGCCGAGCGCGATTCTCTTCATGGGGGGGCATCCCTTCCGTGCCTCGAGGCGAGGCGGCACGGATCCAGCCAGACCCCCGAAGGCCTGCCAAGGCGCGATCTTCCGGGAGCAACTGCGTGACGGATCGGCCGTACGATAGGGCCGACCCCGCAGGTGGTGCGCGTGGAGGCCCTCCTGCGTTCCGAGTCGAACTCCCGAGAACGAAGGGAGCGCATCATGCGATCCATCGTCCCGTTCCTTGTGCTCGCCGTGCTGACTTCCACCGCATCCGCGAACGACTCCTGGGAGGATCGCCTCCGGAAGGAAATGGACAAGGCGGAGGCCGCCGCGGCGGCGTTGGACGGCGAGAAGGCGGTGCGCAGCGTTCCGCTGGAGGACCGCGTCGAGGCCCTTCACAAGCGCGTGGGGGTTCTGGAGAAGGCCCGCGGTATCGACACGCCGGCGCTTTCCGTCCGGAGCGAGGAGGCCTCGTCGCGCCTGCAGGTCTTGACGAAGGCTGTCATCGGGCTCTCGGCCCGCCTGCGGAAGGTGAAGCGTCACGACAGCCCACCCGCCGTGACGCCGTCGAAGCCGGCCCCGGGCCCCTCGACGCCTACACCGGAGAAGACCGAGGAGCCGAACGAGCCCGTCGAGTGGCCCGAGACCCTGACGGTGAATGCCACGGCGAGCGTGGACTACACGTCCGTCGGGGAGTGGGCGTACCGAATGCTCTATCCCACCATCTACGATCGTCCGGAGTACCGGCTCGTCGGGTACGAAGGTCGCCTGCACCTGTCCCTGCGTCTCGTGGGCCTGAAGGAAGAGGTGCGAAGTGCGGACGTGGTCCTGATCGTCACCCGAGGAACGGGGCCGTTTCAGTTCACCGAGCCTCCGCGGTACGAACTTCGCTGGCAAGCCCGCCACCGCCACATGTGGAACGGCGCGCTGAAGCAACTGGTGAACTACGACACCTGGAGTCAGGACGTACAGCCACGCTGGGGCCGGTACCGGGGGAAGACCGCGCTTCGCCCCAGTGTGCATGCCTACGTCACCCAGGTGACGACCAAGGACGGGCGCGTCGTCACGTTCGAGGCGCCCAGGTAGCGCAGTCGCGCAGTAGCGCGGAACGCGTCCGGGCCGCCGTCAGGGGGTCGAAACCTGCTCCGCGTCACACACGGTGCGCTCGTTCGCCTTCCCCAGGGCGCGAGGCCCCAGGAGATAGTCCAGGACGTCGCCGGCGGAGTAGTGCGTGCGGTGGTGCAGGAAGCCGCCGAGCCGTCTCAGATCCTCACCGCTGGTGAGGAGCGGCAGCTCCTTCCCCGCCGCGTTGTCCCGATCCTGCCCGAGGCCGATGTCGGAGGTGAGGGCGTTGCAGAGGCACTTGCGCCCTTCCGCGTCGCTCGGGCGCCCGCCCTTGTGGACATAGGACCGGACCGGCTCCGCGGCGCATCGGAATCCGAGGCCGCCATCCGGGCGGCGATACGGCGTGCGGAGGTAGCCCAGGTCGCAGATCCGCTTGCGCTCCTCGTAGGCGTCGACATCCGAGAGGGTGTCTTCGAGCGACACCACCTTGAACGGGAAGCCCGTAGGGGAGGCCCGGGAATCGGTACGAACATCCGCGGTTCCGTCGAGCGCCTCCTGGATGACGCGGGACTTCAGATCGCTGCGGAGTCCCGACTCGTCGCTGTAGGCGAAGAGGGTGCCCACCTGGATCCCCGCGGCTCCTTCGGCCCGTGCCTCCACCAGACGATCGGGGGTTCCCGCGCCTCCGGCGACCCAGAAGGGAAGGCCCAGGTCCGCCAGCTTCTGCAGGTTCACCCGGTCTCGTTCGCCGTACACGGGAGGTCCTGCTGCCTTCGAGACGCCGGCACCGCGGGGGGGGGCGTTGTGCCCGCCCGCCGTCGGGCCCTCTACGACGAGTCCGTCGATTCGTCCCGTCGCCTTGCGCGCCATCATGGTGGCGAGGGAGTTGGCGGCCACGATGGGAAGGAAGGCCGGTCGCTTCGCCTCGGCGGGTTCGTCCTCCCACAGGTCCTCGGGCGTGAACGTGAGGGTCTCGTGGTCGCTCGCGTCCTTGCCCAGGACGTCGATTCGAATGGAAGCCGGGCGGTTGTCGGCCAACCGATCCAGTGCGCCCGGGATCTCGCGGGGAATGCCCGCTCCCATGAGGACGTAGTCCACGCCCGCAAGCATGGCGCCGTAGAGCACGGCGAGATTGGGGATCTGGACCTTCGTGAGGAGGTTGATCCCCACGCGCCCGGCGTGACCCTCACGGGCGAGGAAGACCTCCGTGAAGCTCGCCAGTGCGAGAAGACGCTCGCGGGCCCGGCCCAGCTTCAGGGAGCACTGCTTCAGCAGCGTGTAGGGCGCGCCCTGGCGGCCGTCCGGTCGGAAGAACGCCTTGAGCGCCTGGGCGGCGACGCCCGGTATGGGGAACGCCGCCATCCCGCGTCGTAGATCCCCCCCGGAGTCACCGTCGTTGAGTCGGCGTACGAGCGTCGTGTCCAAGGCCGTCCCCGCCACGACGCCCAACTGACCCCGCGAGGCAACGGCGTTGGCGAGCAGCCAGCCGGAGATCCCCACGCCCATGCCGCCTTGAATGATGAGCGGTAGCAACAGTGGCTGCCTTTGGGTTCTGGGTCGTGGGGGTGGAGAACAGCCTACGACCGTACCTCGGGGCGGATGTGCCCGCAAGGGCCTCGCAGGGTCGCCCGTAGTTCAGCGAAGGAAGACGGTGAAGGTGGTGCCGACATCGACCTCGGACTCGACTTCGATGCGGCCTCCGCCCTCCTCCACGATGTCCCGGACCGTGGAGAGGCCGAGTCCCGTCCCCTCCTCCGCGGGTTTCGTCGTAAAAAGCGGCTCGAAGATGCGTGCGAGCGTGGCCTTCTCGATCCCCGAGCCGGTGTCCTTGACGATGAGGACCGCGCCCTCGTCCCCCCGTGTCTCCGTGCGGATCGTCAGGGTTCCCGCCGTAGGCATCGCGTCCCGCGCGTTGATCACCAGGTTCATGACCACCTGCTCCATCCCGCGGGGGGCGATCCCCACCGGGGGGACGTCGGGATCCAACTCGAGCTCCACCCGGATGGTGGAGGGGAGCAGCGGTCGGAGGAGGCGCTCGGTGCTGCTGACGGCCTCGTTCACGTCCGCGGTTCCTCGGGCGTCGTGGGGGAGACGTGCGAAGTTGAGCAACTGGTGGGTCAGGTCGGCGCCGCGCTCGGCGGCACGCCGGATCTCTTTCAGGGCGTGGACGCGCGCCTCATCGGACCGCGCGCGACCGGCGATCTCCGCGTAGCCGAGGATCGCCGAGAGGACGTTGTTGAAGTCGTGGGCGGCGCCACCGGCGATTCGCGCGAGCGTCTCCATGCGTTGGGCCGACCGGTACCGCTCCTCGGCTCGGAGTGCGTCGTCCTCGGCCTTCGCCCGGGGAACGGCGGACGCCATCCAGTCATCCATCATCCCCACCTTCAAGGCGGAGATCGCCTTGGCGTGCGAGAGCGCCGTCCGGTAGTCGCCGGCCGACTCGGCGATCCGTTGGAGGCTGGTGTGCGCGGCCTCGGCGATCTGTCGGACGCCGAGGCTCGTAGCCAGCTCGAGGCCCTCCATGAGTCGGGTGCGTGCCTCCGCTGCACGGTCCAGTCGCGCGAGGCACTGCCCGCCGTTCACGAGCGCCGCCGCCATGCCGCGCTTCGTGCCGAGACGCCGACTGGCGGCGAGGGCGGTCTCGAAGAACTGGAACCCGGCGGCGGGCTCGTCCATGCGGAGGGCGAGGGCTCCGAGGTTGTTCGACGTGCTCTGCGCGACGGTGTCGATTCCATGCTCGTGCGCGAGCGCGAGGGCGGCCTCGAAGTAATCGCGGGCCGATCCGTAGTCCTTCTGCGTGGCCGCCAGGATCCCTGCGTTGCTTGCGAGCTTCGCCTGACGGACCGGATCCGCGCGCCCCTCGTGGCGTCGGCGAGCCTCCGCGAGCGCCTCCTCGGCCTCGTTCGCGCTTCCCGCGAGGCTGTAGGCGAGGACGAGGTGTCGGTGGACGTCCGCCAGATCCTCTTCGCTCCCGCAGCGCTCGAACATGCGGCGTGCGGCGAGAAGATTTCGGATGATGAGGAGCCCACCGCCGGCGTCGAGCTCCACGAGCGCCAGTGCCTGCAACGCTCTGCCGCTGCGCAGGTCGTCCTGGCTGCGCCCGGCCAGATCGAGCGCCTCCTCGGCGAGGCGGCGCGCACGCGACGGGTCCACCTTGCTCACGAACGGACTGAGCTCGATCAACAGATCGATGCGGCGGACGCCGCGGGCGTCGGCTAGTTCCTTCTCGAGGTGCTGAACGGCTTCCATGGGCATCCAGGGACTCGGGTGACGGGGTTCGCCCTACGTGCGACCGCCACCCAAACCCTACGTGCCTCCGAGCGGCTTCCGCAACAAGCCGTTCCGTGCCAGGATGGGGCGGCGGCCGTACGGGCGGCCGGAACCTACCGTTCGGGAGGCTCTGTGAAGGAGCGCAGCGAGTATCCGAACCGCATCCGGGCGAACTGGCTGATGACGGTCCTGGGTCTGGTTCTCCTCGGCTTTGGGATCTGGTTCGGGGGCCTCGGCATCGGCATCCTGGCGTACTGGCGTCCGCCCGGCGCCGACGATCCCGGTGGGATCCTGCTCTGGTTCGGGCCCCTGGGAGGTCTGGCCTTCCTCGGCCTCGGCCTCGGGTTCCTGTATGGCGCCTGGTACCTCGCCGGCGATCCCATCAAGCACTGGTGGTGGCGACGAGAGCAGCGCAAGGCGTCGTAGTCGGGACTCTCCACGGGAGTTCGGCTTGCCCGCGCCACGCGCCGCGTGTGAAATGCGCCCATGTGGATTCCGCGCCCTACCCGGGGAGAAGCCTTGCCCCTTCGTGCCGTGCGCTGGGCCGTCCTGGTGCTGCTGCTCCTCGGCGCCGTCGGGCACCCGGATCTCCGGGCGGAGGACGTCGCCGAGCCGCCCGGCCTCTCCGAGGCGGACGCCCGTCGGATGAAGAAGGAGATTCGCGCCCGCGTGAAGGAGTGGTGGCGCCATCGAAAGCGCCTGGCCGTGCCTTGTCCGGAGTGCAAGGGAAGCGGGAAGGTCCGATGGAAGGGGGGGCGCAGCGGGCCGCTCGTGGCTTGTCCGAAGTGCGACGCTCGCAAGACCTACGTCGACGAGGAGGAGTATCGACGCTGCTTCTTCGAGATGCTCACGCCCGCCTTCCGTCTGCAGAAGGAGATCGAGGATCGCCTGGACCGGGAGTACGAGGCGGCGTGCCGGGGGAAGCCGTTCCCCGTAGTCGTGAAGCGATACACCTTGAAGGAGATCGAGCTCGTCGATGCCTCCCATGCGTTCGCCTACGTCGAGCGGAACCGGGAGTCCGTCGCGCGCCCCCAGCGGTGGATCCTGGCGAAGGAGCCGGGTGAGGAGCCGACGTGGTTCGTCTTCGACGCCGCTGCGGACGGCCCCTGGCCCGGGGCCGTGGATCCGGAAGGGGGGACGGCGCCCGTGCCCGCCGCTCCGGAAGCCACCTCACCACCGCCCCGTCCTCCCGAGCCCACGTCGCGGCCCGTGCGCCCCGTGCCTCACGAGACGACGCCCCGACCCTCGGATCCGCCCCGCGGTCCGTCGGACCGGGCCTCGTTCGCGGACTCCCAGGCCCTCGTGGACAAGTGGACGGCGGAGCGCAGCGACATGACTGCGCGCGTGATCCGCATCCAGCTCGGTCTCGACGGCGTCGAGGGGCACGCGGAGACCGTCACCCAGGCGAAGGCCTTCCTGGCGGAGATCCGGGGTTGGCTCGAGGACGGGAAGGAGCCGTACGAGCGGGCGAAAGAGGACGTGGAGGGAAAGGGGATCGGGCTGTTGATGTCGGACCGCGTGGCAGTCAACACCATCCACTTCAAGGCCTTCCGGCGGCTGGAGCTCGTCGAACGGATGCTGGTCGTGGTCGTGCCCGGCCTGCGCGACTGAGGTCGTCCGCCGGCCCTGGCACTCCCATCGCCTCGACCGGGCTACTTCCCCTTGGTGGCGCGCTTCTCGAGCTTCTTGGCCTTCTTCTCCTTCACGCTGAGCTTCTTCTTGTTGCCCTTTTCCTTGTTCACCTGACCCTTGGCCATGGGATGTCTCCGCTGTCGATCGCCGCGTTACCAGCACTCAGTAGAGGGGCACGAGGGGGAGAACGCGCGAAATTCCTCGGTTTCGTGGACGCAAAAGTGAGGCGCGGACGCAGGGTCTTCACGTCCCGCAGGGCCTAGAACTGGCTTCGGGGGGGGGACGGAGGCCTCTCCACGCCGCGCCGGGCGGCCCGCCGGCGCCGGCCCCGCGAAAACCATGGTGGGGGCCCGCCCGTAACCCGGGTATTCTCTCAGGCGACAAGACTTCTTCTGGTCTGCGGTTCGATTCAGACACGGGCACTCGCTCGGATCCGTCCCGACCGTTCCCCTTGGCGGCTTTGTCATTTCACGCACGAGCCCCAAGGAGCCGAACATCGTTCGGTCCGGGGCAAGATCAAGGATTCAAGCATTCCATGTCTCAGAACAAGCTTTACGTAGGTAACATGTCGTTCAACAGCACGGAGGACGACATCCGGGACGCGTTCGCGGCCTACGGCACCGTAACCAGCGTCAACATCGTCATGGACCGCGACACGGGGAGGCCGCGTGGCTTCGCCTTCGTCGAGATGGGCAGTGACGGAGAAGCTCAGGCCGCCATGCAGGGCCTGGACGGACAGGACCTGGGGGGCCGCAGCCTCAAGGTCAACGTTGCCAAGCCCCGCGAGCCCCGCGGTGGCGGGGGTGGTGGGCGTCGCGACCGCTGGTAGGTTCCAGCCTACGACAGACGCAGGAACGGCCGGGCTCTGCCCGGCCGTTTCGTAATTCCCCTTCGCCGTTCAGAACTCCGCCGGCTGCCGCCCCTCAGAACTCCACGCGCCAGCGCACGCTGAACACGAGCACCTGGTCGTAGATGGTGGAGGAGCGGATCGCCTGGAGCGACAGCGTGAGCTGGCTGGAGCTCTCGATCTGCGACCGGTAGAAGATCTCCCCGACGACCGATTCCCTGGCTCGCGAGTCCGCGGGAACTCCCCACCCGACCGCGACCCCCATGAAGTCGTCCGGCAGGGCCGCGATCGGGCCGGGCAGTGCCATGCCCACGCGAAGCGCGGACTCGGTTCCGGTCAGCGACTGGAACTTGATCTCCGGCGTGAGAAGACCGTCTCCCTGGTACTCGTAGCGCAGGATGCCGATGATCCGCTTTCCGAGTTCCTGGTCGATGCTCAGCACGGCGCCCTGCCCTGGGGGAGCGTCCGCGGGCTCTCGGCCCATCACCGCCCAGGTTCCGAGTCTGTAGGTCCCCTTGCCCAGGCCTCGGATCTTCGCGTGGTACTGGGCCTGAGCCGCGAACCAGAACTCCCCATAGCGGAGCGTGGACGGATCGAGCTCCGTCTTGACGCCGTTGGCGTTCTGGATCCCGAAGGCGAAGGTCCACTTGGGGGAGAGCTTCCAGATGGCGTGTAAGCCCAGCCCGTTTCCGGGGAAGAACACGGCGGGATTGTCGGAGAAGGCGTAGTTCACGAAGAACAGGCTGCTGCTGTTGATGCGGTTTCCGAAGAAGGTGGATGAGCCCGAGAGCTTCCCGATCTTGAGCGTGAGGCGATCGTTCCAGAGACTTTGCCGCCAGTAGAACTGGACCAGCGAGAAGGGCTGCTGGTTGAATCCGCTTACCGTGGGCCAGAGGGAGTCGATCGTGGTGGAGAGGGCGGACGGCGCGATGTCGGTCCACAGGCGGTAGCGTCCCTCGAAGGCTCCCTCCAGGCTCCCCGTGGTCTTGCCCCTGCGCTGAACCGCGTCCCAGGTCACGAGGATGTCGAGATCGCCGCCCGCCGCCTCCCGGGGGCCCTTGCCGGTGGAGGCGTCCTGGTAGAGCAGGGTGAAGATCCCGGAGAAGCGCATCCGCGTGGCCTTGTAGATCCGATCGTCGAGGCGCAGGCGCAGGTCGCGTATGCCGAAGTCGAAGACCGACGACAGCTTCTGTCTCGCCGCGCCGAGCGCGTCTCCGATGTTCTTCCCGGAAACATAGTCGGCAGGCGGCGCGGGGCTGGCCGCCGGCTTGGCCGAGCGGGACGCGAGGTCGATCGTCCTCCCGAGCTCACCGGAAGGCGTGGTGGGTGTCGCCTCGTCGGCGTGGGCATGCGTCGGCCCGAAGGCGAGCGCGAGCAACCCGACCAGGAGCAGGATCGATCTCGGCGAGTCCCGGAGCGACACGAGGCCTCCATGCATTCCGCGGCGTTGAATCGCACGAGGATCCCCGGTGTACGTCACGGATCCGTCGTATCGCGCGTTGCTGGCGATGCTGGTCAGTTCATCGCCCAGCGGGCGGCCTCTCGGGGAATGGAGCCGACCTCGGCCTGCATACGCTGGAGGAGCGCGCGGGCCTCCGCCTCCTGGCGGGGTGTCGCGCCCGCGTACATCGCATCGACCAGGTGCTGGTAGGCCGCCGTCGGCTGGCGCGCATCCTCGAGCAGGATCCGCGCCAGGCCGATATGTGCGGCCGCACCGGTCTCCCCCGTGGCCTTCTGGCGGATGGCGAACTCGTAGGCGACGGCGGCGCGGTGTGGCGCTCCGGCCGCGGATAGAGCGTCCCCGAGCGCGACGGCCTCCTCGGGGCGGAGTCCGTCGCGTGCCAGCTCGCGCGGCGCCCCGTCGAGGAGCGTGGATGCCTGCATCAGGTTCCCCGTGGCGAGAGCTCGCCGGAACGTGCCGAGGGGCCCGCCTTCCTCGGCGCGCGCACCCGCGATCGTCTTTCGAGGATCGGGTGCTTCTTCGTCCTTCTCGGGAGTCCGGCCCCAGCCGAGGCGCACGCGGAAGTTGTCTCCGAATGCCAGGAGGACCCCTCCGACGAAACCGGCGATGTGAGCGCCGTAGGCCACCCCGGTGGGGCCACCGGCGCCGAGCAGCACGGGCAGCAGGTTGTTCGCCACGATGTAGAAGCCGAGCACCCAGCGCGCCCCGAGCTCCATGACACGCACGATCGGCGGGATCAGGATGAGCAGCCGGACCTTGTTGTGCGGGAACCAGATGAAGTACATCCCGAGCACGCCCGAGATGGCGCCCGAGGCACCGACGGCGGGGATGTTCGACTCGGGGCGAAGGAGCATGTCGCCGAACGCCGCGGCGTATCCCGTGGCCAGGTAGGCGAAGAGGTAGAGGATGCGCCCGAACCGGAATTCCGCGTTGTTGCCGTAGATGAAGAGGAAGAGCATGTTCCCGAAGAGGTGCATGAAGCCCCCGTGAAGGAACATGCTCGTCAGGATGTCGAGCCACGAGGGATCGGCGGGCCTCGATCCGTGCTCGAAGACGACCAGGTCGTACTTGGTGAGTTGGCGACGCGCCGCTTCGAGCTCCTGCGGGGGCGCCCCCGTCTCCTTCGCGAGCATGGCCATGTACTCGCCGACGCGAGGGTCGTTCGGGTCGGCAGGCTGGCTCATGGCCGGGAAGTACGCCACGAACGCGAGGACGTTGATGGCGATCAGGATGTAGGTCACCCACGCGATGCCGCGGGGATTGGGGGAGTCACCGATCGGGAACATGGCCCTGATCCTATCGGTCGCACCGCAGGCGGGCGAGCCGCTGCAGGAGGGTGGTCCCGGCGCTCTCTGGACCGGCATTCACGCCTGGTGGGGGCGGAATCAGGGAGAGGCAGATGGACGAGGCCCCCAACTGAGGTAGTCTTCCCCCTTCTTCGGCTCCGCTGATGTTGTGCGGTGCCCTTCCGTACTTGCTCCGAGGCCCACACCTCTAGCAGGCGCCTCGTTGAGCGTGAGTATCCATGACAAGCCATATCCAACGTGCATCCACGCACGAACCCTGCGGCACAGACACCGCAGCCCCCTCGACGCCGGCCTTCGCCGACCTCGAGCTTTCCTCGAACCTCCTCCGCGCCCTGCGTGAGCGGGGCTACGAGACCCCGACCCCGATTCAGGCCCAGGCCATTCCGCATCTGCTCCGCGGCCGGGACCTCCTGGGCGTGGCCCAGACGGGCACAGGGAAGACGGCGGCCTTCGCCCTCCCCATGCTGGACCTCCTGAATCAGGATCGGCGACGCCCCGAGGCCCGTCGGCCCCGCGCCCTCGTCCTCACGCCCACGCGTGAGCTGGCCTCGCAGATCGCCGCTTCCTTCGATGCGTACGGTCAGCGCACTCCCATCCGCACCACGGTCGTCTTCGGCGGCGTGGGGCAGACCCCGCAGGTGACCGCTCTCCGAAACGGCGTCGACGTGCTCGTCGCCACGCCCGGTCGCCTGCTCGACCTCATGAACCAGCGGCACGTGGACCTCTCTCGCGTCGAAATCTTCGTCCTCGACGAGGCCGATCGCATGTTGGACATGGGCTTCCTCCGCGACGTACGTCGCGTGGTCGAAGCACTCGGCACGAAGCGGCAGTCTCTGCTCTTCTCCGCCACGATGCCGCGCGACATCGTCAAGCTCGCGCAGTCCCTCCTCCAGAACCCCATTCGCGTGGAGGTGACACCGCCGAGCTCGACCGTCGATCGCGTCGAGCAACGGGTCCACTTCGTGGAGAAGCAGGGCAAGCGAGCGCTTCTCAGTGCCATCCTGCAGGATCGGTCCATCGAGCGCACGCTCGTATTCACGCGCACGAAGCACGGGGCGGACCGCGTCGCGAGGCACCTCGAGGCACGTGGCATCCGATCGGCTGCGCTGCACGGCAACAAGTCCCAGGGGCAGCGTGAGCGGGCGCTTGCGGCGTTCCGCGAAGGACAGTTGCGCGTGCTGGTCGCCACGGATATCGCGGCGCGAGGCCTGGACGTTCCCGGCATCACGCACGTGATCAACTTCGACCTGCCCAACATCCCGGAGAGCTACGTGCACCGCATCGGGCGGACGGCTCGGGCGGGGCGCGACGGCATCGCGATCTCGTTCTGCGACGAGTCGGAGCAGGCGTACCTCGTGGACATCCAGAAGGAGATCCGACGAGAGCTCGACGTGGTGGGGGGCTCGCCCCGCACCCGCGCGTCCGCGCCGCCGCCGGCAACCGCCCGGACGCCCGCCCAGCGCTCGCGGTCCGGCGGGCGATCGGGCTCGAGCCGTCGCGGAAGCCGTCGGCGCTACTAGACAGCGCGTACGCTCCTAGCGTCGGCGGGGCTTGCCCGGCTTCGGACGCTTCTGCTTCCCGCTGCCCTTGGGCTTCTGGCCCTTGGGCTGGCGGGGCTTGCGGGGCACGAACCGGACCTCGGGCTCGACGCGGGTGCCCACGTAGAGCGTGTGGCGCCCGCCCTTGTCGCCGCGCGACTTGGCCTTCACCACGGAGGCCTCGTAGTCCGCGCGCTGCAGGTCCTTCACGAAGGCCGGGCACTGATAGGCCGACCAGACGACCAGTCGACCCCCCGGCTTCAGGATCCCGCGCAGCGTCGCGAGACCGACGGTGTCGTAGAGACGCGCGTTCCCCTTCGCGGTGAAGTCGTCCGGTCCGTTGTCCGTGTCGAGGAGGATGGCGTCGAACGGCTCCGGCCGCGACCGCACGTAGGCCACGATGTCGCCGACGACGAGTTCGGCGCGGGGGTCTTCCAGCGGACGACTTGCCAGGTCCGCGAGCGGCCCCTTGTTCCAGCGCACGACCGCGGGTACGAGCTCCACCACCACGACCTTGCTCGTCTCTGACGTCTGATCGAGTGCGGCCCGAAGCGTGTAGCCCATGCCGAGACCGCCGATGAGCACACGGGTGTGCGGGACGGTCTTGATGCCCTCGCACCCGATCTCCGCGAGGCGCTCCTCGGAGTAGTGGGCGGCGCTGGACATCAGCGGCACACCGCCGAGCGTCAGGACGAAGTAGCCCTCTTCGGTGGTGAGGGTGAGGTCCTTGCCGCCCGGGAGCCGGGTCTGGTCGATGAGTTCCCGATTGCGTGCCACGTGAAAATTGCCCCGTGCGGTGCCCGGTGCCGCACGCGGAGCGTACGCGAGCACACCGGGCCCACCGTCCTCAAATCGGGTCGTGAGGCGTCAGGACGCCGTCTGCGATGGCGGCCTGTCGCCACCGTTTTGCGAGCTCCACACCCGGCACGCCTGCCCGCTCGCCGGAAGCGTAGATCACCTCGTAGCGTTGGAAGAGGTCCCGGGCCCCGGTCTCGGGGCGCCCCGGATCCGCCGTGCGGGCGCCGTATCGCTCCACGCGCGCCTTCACGCCCCGCAGCTGCCGGACCGCCATGATGCCGTCGATTCCCCGGAAGATGAAAAGCGCCGCACGCGCCGTGACTCCTGTCGCGTCCGCCGACATGCGAGTGACCAGACGCGACCCCGCCTCTTCCTCCCGAAGACGCATGTCGACGACGAGCCGTGCTGCGGCTCCGAAGAAGGTGATCCGCGGAACCCACCACGTGAGTGCCCGGCCCTCTTCGAGGTGCCGCAGGTACCCGATGGCCGTGGCGTCGCCGAGAGCGGGTGGGGGAATCCACGACACGAGGTGTCGCGCGGACTCGATCCCCCCGTTGTCGAGGCGATCCACGCTGTACCACCCGGCCCCGCGTCCCAGTTGTGCGAGCCACGGCCAGACGACGGCCGGTGGCGCCTCGAGGGAGATCGCGCGCGTCATCGCGATGCGCGGGGCGGCTAAGTCCTCCAGGTAGGCGTCGCCGGGCATCCGCGCCGTGCGCTCGGGCTCACGACTGCCCCAGGTGCCGCTCCACGAGGCGAAGATCCACACAAGAACCCCGGCAACACTCACGACTGCGGAAGCGGCGACGATCCAATCCCATGCGCTCATCGTTCACCATCCTAGCGAAGGGCCTGTCGGGGGGCTCGGGCCTGCACTACGCTGCGTGGATGAAGTCCTGGATTTTCGTCCTCTTCGTATTGGCGGCCGTGGGGCTGATCGCGAGCGGGGTCTTCTCCGGGCGTGAGCCGGATGTACTACCCGAGCCCACGCCCACTGGCGAGGCGTCACGCGCCGCGAGCGGGTCGCTCATCATCGAGGCGCTCGCCCCGGAAGGGGCCACGGGGCACGTGGCCTTCGCGCTCTTCGACGGCAAGGACTCCTTTGCGGGGAAGGCCGAGCCTCTGGAGCGGGGCTTCGTCGAGCTGGATGCCGACGGTCGTGCCGTGTGGCGCCTCGACTCGCTCGCGTACGGGAGCTACGCCGCCAAGGCGTATCACGACGAGAACGGGAACGAGGTCCTGGACAAGGGCGCCTTCGGCATCCCGCGGGAGGCTTATGGCTTCTCGCGAAACGCGCGCGGACGGATGGGGCCGCCCTCGTACGAAGACGTGCGGTTCGCGCTCGACGCGCCGACGCTCACGCTGGAGATCCGGCTCTCCAAGTAGGGGCCCCGAGCGCGACCGGGATCACGCGCGCTGCCAGCGCCGGGCCAGCAGAACCGCCGCCGTGAAGAATACCAGGGTCACGGATACGAGTACTGCCAGCTCGGGCAGGAGTTCCACGGGGCGCGCCTCGTACCAGAAGACCTTGCGGTACCCGTCGAGCGCCCAGGCGTTGAAGGTGAGACGACCGACGGTCTGCAGGTTCTCGGGCATGAGGAAGCGCGGGAACATGCTGCCCCCGACGGCACTCATGATGAGGACCAGCACGACGGCCACGCCGTTCAGCTGCGCACGCGTCTTGCACGAGACGGCGAGCACGAGGGCGAAGGCGGCGGCCGCTGCGGCGGTCGTCATCGTCATGAGCGTGAATCCCGCGAGGTGGCGGGGTTGGAAGAGCTCGAGCCCGAACACCAGGGCGCCCCAGACGAACATGGCCGTCACCTGGAGCGCGCCGAGGATGCGCCAGGTAGAGCCATCGCCCCACGAGCAGACGGCCCAGGCCGAGCTGCGAGGTGAGCATGCGCAGGAGGACGCCACTCTCTCGTTCGTCGATCAGGATTCCGCTCCTGCCGATCACGGCGAAGAGCAGGAACATGACGCCGATGCCGGCTGCGAAGAAGGCGATCGAGGGTTTCCGTCCATCCCGGCCGAGGACGTCCACGACCTCCACGAGAGACGGCTCGCCGCTCGGTGGGGCGGCCGCCGGCGGGCCGGCGGAGAGGGCGGCCGGGAGCGCGGTGTGCACGGCCCCCCGCACGACCGCCAGCGCCACGGGATTCGACGTGTCGGCCAGCAACTGCACACGGGCGTTCTCGGTCTCGCCGAACGTCGGGCGGGATGACCACGGCCAGCGAAACCTGGCCGAGGCGCACGCGCTCCTCCGCCGTGCCTGGTGGAGCGTCGGGCGTGAGCTCGAGTACCTCGAGAGAGTCCATGCCGTTCAGGCCGGCCACCAAGGCCTCGGCGCGAGGGCTCGCGGACCGATTGAGGACGGCGACGCGTACGGACCGCTGCGTGCCCTCGTCCATGCTCCCGAACACGAGCGCAAAGACAGAGAAGAGCGCGATGGGAACCACGAACGTGAGTGCGAGGGCGAGGCCGTCTCGCTTCAGGTTCAGCCAGCCGATGCGCAACATCGTGGCGATCATGCGCGCTGCCTCCAGCCCGTGAGGCGGGCGAAGATCTCTTCGAGGCGGGGAGCCTCGACGCGGACGTCGTGTACGCCGTAGCCCTCGCTCAGCCAGGTGGCGCAGGAGGAGCGTGAGATCGCGGGACACGTCGTGCACGGTGCCTTGGACGAGTCGTCCCCGGACCTGGAAGTCGTCGCCGAGATCGAGGGAGGACGCATCGCGGTCGAGTGTTACGTGCGCCGTGCGGGCGCCGCCCAGTCCGGCGAGCGCCAGCGCGTCGGCCCGCAGCGAGGCGAGGAGCCGGCCTCGAGTAGAGGATCAGGATCCGATCGCAGACGGCCTGCAGTTCGTCGAGCTGGTGGCTGCTCTGGAGGAGCGCGGCGCCCTCCGCGCGCAGGTTTCGGAGCATGGCCCGGATGCGCTCTCGACCGGCGACATCCACGCCGACGGTCGGTTCGTCGAGCAGCACGATGCGCGGGCGGTGCAGAACGCTGCACGCGATGTTCAGGCACCGCTTCATGCCGCCCGAGAGGCGTGTGCACGCGGTCGTCCGCTCGCGCTTCGAGGCCGGTCCAGGCCAGGGCCCAATCGACGCGATCGGCCAGCAGGCGGCCCCGTCAGGCCGTTCAGGCGGCCGAAGATCTGGAGGTTCTCGCGCGGGGTCAGCAGCGGGTAGAGGGCGATGTCCTGCGGGACCGATCCCCACCTGCTCCGCGGTCGGAAGCGCTCAGGGACGCGCGCGCCTCGCCGCCGAGCAGGCGGATCGAGCCTCGTCGAGCCGCTCGAGCCCCGCACAGCGCTCCGCATCAGGGTCGTCTTGCCCGCGCCATTGGGGCCGACCAGCCCCGCCCAGGTGCCCGCGCTCGAGCGAGAAGCTCGCATGCTGGAGGGCCTGGACCTTTCCGAAGCGGCGTCGGCCGGCGTGGACTTCGAGGACGTCGGGCATCAGGCCGCGCCCCTTCCCCTCCATGCACGGGTCGCCCGAGCGCCCGGCGTGCGAGCGCCTCGTACTGGATCGCCAGCAGGACGAGCATGCCCAGCGGGTGGAGCAGGACGCTGTCGATCGGTTGCGCGAAGCGCAGCGCGAGGAGCGGCGCGCGTGCGCGAAGCCGAGCGCTACGGCCACGCCCGCGAGGACTGTGGCAAGGTCGGCGGAGCCGGTGATCGCCGCGCGCAGGAAGCAGCACGAGGGGAAGCACCTGCCCGCCGAAGCAGGAGCACGCGTCCACGGCAGGATCGCCCGGGAGTGGCCATGCCCTCGGTCGCGTTCTTGGCCAGTCCGTTCCAGACCTCGCGCCCGTCTCCGTACATGCGGCACGAGGCGAGGGGGGTCGCGTCGAAGAGGTCCGTCGCATGTCCGGCGCGGCGGAAGGCCCGGGGGAGCTTGACCCCGTCGTGGCGCGAGCCGCGGATGGCGGCGTGTCCGCCGGCCGCGGCGTACGCGGGGCGACGCGCGACCATGAGTTGGCCGCAGCCCGCGCCGAAGGAGGGATCTCGCGAGCGCCGCATGGCGGCGATCGGGAGGAACCCGAGCAGGACGAAGTGCACGAGCGGGATGAGCAGTCGCTCGAGGAAGGTGCCCGTGATCTGTCGGGGAAAGCCGCTCACCAGGGCGGCCCCCGAGGTCTCTAGCGCTCCCCGGCAATGCGGGCGAGCGCGCCGGGCGCGAGCGCCACGTCGGCGTCGAGGAACACCATGACGTCGTGCGACGCGACCTGCGAGAGCGCGTGGCAGGCGTGCTGCTTCCCGTTCCATCCCGGGGAGAGCGGAGGCGCACGCTCCAGGCGGACGCGATCGTCGCGGCCGCATGCGTTCCCGGACCACGGCGGCGGTCCCGTCGTCGGAGTGGTCGTCCATGACCACGACCTCGAGGTCGCGGGTTCGGATCGAGCGAGCACGGCGTCGAGCGTCCGGCCGATGCGGGCCTCCTCGTTCCGGGCGGGAATCAGGACCGAGACGGGCACGGCGGCGGTCCCGTCCGGGCGGATCGGCGGCGCGCGAAAGCGCCGGAGGTTGACGACGCAGAGGACGGCGGGGAGTGCCGCCAGCGCCAGCCCGACCCCGGCGAGCGCGAGGGGAATGGAGGCGAGGGGGAGCGGCGTCACGATCTCCCCTTGCCGTGCGCAGGCTCGAAGCGTCGCCCGCGCGACCACGCCTTGAGACGCCGCCACGTGTCGTAGATGCCCCCGACGCCCAGCGACCCGCCCACCAGGGTCCGAAACGGCGTCGTGTCGCGCGCGGCCACGGCCGCTGCCAGGGTGTCCTGCGTCGCCGCCAGTCGCTCGGCGAGGAGATCGCTCCAGGTGGCAACGCGCGCTGCTTCTCTCCGGCGATGATGGGCTCGCCGAGCCAAGCCAGGGCCTCCGGGAGTCGCTCGTCGAGGAAGGGGTACTCCACCGCCAGCGGCTGGATGAGCGAGTCGGGTACGGAGCGCGCGAGGTGGGCGAGGCCGGGCGCCAGCTCGACGGGCCGCTCGCGCGCGATCGGAGAAGCGCCCCTGTGCCGTGATCCAGAGCGCCGTGTCCGGGCCCGAGAGGATCGCTCGCGAGGTGCGCAGGAAGGTCGCGCGCCCCTGGAGCGAGTCCAGGTCGATCCCGAAGACGCCGATCCGCCGCATGAAGCCGTACTTCTCGAGGGCCTTGGCCTCCATCGGCCCGTGCATGCGGCGCCCGGGGAAGGCCGCCCCGTGGATCAGCATGAAGAAGATGGGATCCCACCACGAGGGGTGGTTCGTGTAGACGACGATCGGGCGCCGCTGGCGGAGCGACGCGTCGAGGCTTCCGCCCGACCCGCACCGCCGTGAAGTGCCGCCGGAAGTAGCGCCGCAGGTAGCGGCCGAACCAGCGAAACAACGTGGGCGAGAAGGGAGGCAGGGCCTCGGCGCGCGCGTCCGGTAGGGGGCTCGACGCCTTCACGGAACGACCACCTTCTCCGCCATCTGCTCGGACGACGAGCGCGACGCGGTATGCGGGACCAAGCCGTCCTGGTCCAGCGTGTCGGCGGCGATCCATCCGGACATCATCACCATCGGCATCCCGGGCCCGGGGTGCGCCGCCCCGCCGGCCAGGTAGAGCCCTGCGACCTCTCGGCTGCGGTTGCCCGGCTTGAAGGCACCGAAGAACTGCCCGTGCGAGGCGAGTCCGTAGATGGCCCCGTTCAGGACGCGGTAGCGATCGTGGATGCCCTGCGGCGTGAGTGTCTCTTCGACGACGATCCGCTCCTCGATGTCCTCGAGCCCTGCGACGCGCTTCAGCTTGTCGAGGATCGTCTTTCGATACGCCGGCAGCATCTCCTTCCAGTCGTGGTGGGGGCGCAGGTAGGGCGTGTGGACCAGGACGTAGAGCGCCTCGCCGCCGGGAGGGGCGACGCCTTCCTCCGTGAGGCCAGGTGCTGCGACGTAGCAGGTCGGATCGGGGGCGGGCTCCCCGCGTCCGTAGATCCACTCGAACTCCTCCTTCGGGTCCTGGGAGAACACGAAGTTGTGGTGGAGGAGGTGTTCGTACCGGCGGTTCAAGCCGAGGTAGAGCACGACACCGGAACACGCGGGCTCGAAGGAGCGCTTGCGCTGGAAGCGGCGGGCGGCATCCCCCCCGACGAGCTCGTCGTAGGTCCGGACGGCGTCCATGTTCGAGACCACGGCCCGAAGCGGGATCTCCCGGCCGTCATCGGTCACGACGCCCTGAACGCGGCCGTCCGCCGTCAGGATCTTCTGGATGCCCGTGCCGGTGTGCATCTCGACACCGAGGCGTCGGGCGAGGTCGGCGAGGGCAACCGGTACCGCGCGGGTGCCGCCCATCGGGTACCACACGCCTCCGTCGGTCTGCATGTGCGCAATGCTGCAGAGCACGGCGGGGCTGTTGTACGGCGAGGAGCCCACGTACTGCGTGAAGTGGTCGAGCATCTGCGAAACGCGTGCGTCCGGCACGTGCTTGCGGATCACGCCGGCCACGCTCTTGCCCATCCGAAGGCTCGCGACGTCCTTCAAGGTCGAGAGGTTGAGCGATCCCTTGAAGTCGAGCGTGTCGGAGATGTCCTGGACCGACTTCCAGAAGAAGAACCGGTCCGAGACGCCGTGCAGATGCTCGGAGAGCTCGAGGAAGCGGCGGTAGCCGTCGCCCTGTTTCGCATCCCCCGTGAACGCGGTGACGCGATTCCCCATTGCCTCGACGTCCTGATCGAGATCGAGGACGTGACCGCCCTCGAAGAACGAGCGCCACTGGGGGTCGAGCTTGCGGAGATCGAGCGCATCGTCCAAGGCCACGTCGGCCTCGGCGAAGATGCGCTTCAGGACGGCGGGCACCGTGAGGATCGTCGGCCCCATGTCGAACCGGAAGCCGTCCTTCTCGAACACGGCCGCCTTGCCGCCCAGCCACTCGTTCTTCTCGAAGAGCACGACCTGGTAACCGCGGGCGGCGAGCGTGCAGGCGGCTGCGAGGCCGCCAAGGCCGGATCCGATCACGCCTACGCGCCCGTCGTCATTCACTTGCTTCATCGCCCTCATCCTCCAATTCACGTGTGGCGCGCGCGTAGCGCATCCCTTCCCGGACGAGCGCCAAGGCGCCCTTGA
This sequence comes from uncultured Planctomycetota bacterium, assembly GCA_963802335.1. Taxonomy (GTDB): domain Bacteria; phylum Planctomycetota; class PLA2; order PLA2; family JAEUHO01; genus CAWDIE01. Next base: position 55,166 of record CAWDIE010000003.1, read on the forward strand.
GCCGCTCGAGAACGGATCCTGCGTGGGCGGCTCGCAGCCACGCCAGGAAGAGGGGATCTTCGTCGCCCCGAAGGCCATCGAGATGCCGGCGCACGCCGCGGCGCGTCTCGACGATCGCCCGGGGGGAGGTCAGAGCCAGCAGGCCCTCCGCACCCCGGGTCGTTCCGTAGCCGCTCTCGCCGCGGCCGCCGAAGGGGACTCGGGGATCGGCTGTGGGGGCGATCATGTCGTTCACGAGGACGACGCCGGCACGTACGCGCTGCGCGAATGCCCACGCGCTCTCGGGCTTCCCGAAGACGGTGGCGCCGAGGGCGTACGGACAACAATCCGCCTGCACCAGGGCGTCTTCGTCGCCGTCCGCCCGGATCACGGAGAGAAGAGGGGCGAAGACGTCGCTCCGGGCGACCTCCATCCCGGCGGAGACGCCGTCCAGGACGAGCGGGCCCATGCTTCCGTTGCTCGGCAGGGAACCGATCGCGATGCGCGCTCCGCCGCCGAGCGCCTGCGTCGCCAACTCCGTGACGAGGCTCTCCGTACGTGCGTCGACCTCGGTGGGGGGGACGCTCGCGAGGGCTTCCTTCAGCGCGGCCAGGAAGTCCTGCTCCAGCGGCGGCGGCACGAAGACGCGTCGCGGTGCGATGCAGGTCCGACTCCCGTTGAGGGACAGGCCGAAGCGCAGCGCCCGTGCGACGAGCGCGAGATCGGCGTCGGGTCGCACGAAGACGGCATCGCAGCCGGAGAGCTCGAGGGTGCTCGACGTCAGGCGCGGCGCCAGATCTCGCAGGACGGCGCGTCCGGTGGTGGCCGATCCGGTGAGCACGACGTGGTCCACGCCCTGGGCGATGGCGGTGCGCCCGGCCTCGACGTCTTCGGGGAGGACCACGAGGAGGTCCGGCGGAAGGCCGGCATCGAGGAAGAGGGACTGCAGCGCGAACGCTGCGCGCTTCCCGCCGGGGGCGGGCTTGAGGAGCACGCCGTTGCCGGCCACCAGCGCCTGGGCGGTCTGAACGCCCGGCAGGAAGAGCGGGTAGTTGCCGGGTGCGATCACGAGAACGACGCCAAGAGGGGCGCGGCGAATCTGGGCCCGCGTGCGTCCCCAAGGGAGGCGGCTGCCCACGCGGGTGGGCTTGAGGATGCGCGGGGCCTCACGTTCGAGAAAGCGCAGGGCGTCGGCCAGCGGAAGGACCTCCGCGGCCAGGGTCTCGGCACGTGCACGCGGCCCTCGTCGACCGGACAGGCCGGCGATGCGATCCCCCCGTGCCACGAGCAGGCGTCTCACGGTGCGAATCACCGTGAGGCGCTGCGTCATCGGCTCGTCCGCCCAGCGCGCCTGGACGGCCCGGGACGCACGAATCGTCGCAGCAAGCGGGGGCTCAGCGGCATCGGGGTAGGGGGCGGCCGTGAACACGATCACCCCGCCAGGCTCGAGATGCCGGAGGGATCGCCCGCGCGGACCGGATGCCGGTCGGTCTTCTCCGCCGTCGGGTACTCCAGATCGAGGTCCTCGGTGAGGAGGCGTGCGGTGATGCGGGCCGATTCGAAGATGACCGGAAGGCCGCTACCGGGGTGCGTTCCGCCTCCCACCAGGTAGACGCCCTCCAGCTCGTCGAAACGATTCCGGGGCCTCAGGTGCAGCATCTGGCCGAGGTTGTGCGCCAGGTTGAAGGTCGCGCCGCGGTAGATCTGATGATCCACCTCCCAGTTGTGAGGAGTCACGACCTTCTCGTAGAGGATGCGGGACTCCACGTCGTCGAGACCGATTCGAGCCAGGTTCGACACGATCAGATCTCGGTAGCGCGGGCGCTCCTGCTCCCAGTCCACGTTTCCGTGGGTGTGCGTGACCGGGACGAGGACGTACAGGGTGCTGGTCCCCGGGCGGGCGAGCGTCGGGTCCGTGACGCACGCGTTCTGGACGTAGAAGGAAGGATTGTCGTTGAGTACGTGGCGCTTCTCGATGTCCTTGAGGTTCTCCTCGTATCCGTCGGCGAAGTAGATCGTGTGGTGATCGAGGTCCTTGTACAGGCCCTCGATACCCAGATAGAGCATGAAGGTCGAGCAGGAGTAGCGCTTCTTCGCGAGCTTGCGATCGGTCCAGCGGCGGCGCAGGCGATCGGGGACGATGTTCTCCATGGCGCGCGCGAAGTCGGCGTTCACCACGATGCGGTCCGCCTGCAGGAGTTCCTGATTCGTACGCACGCCCACCGCGCGACGGCCCTCGAAGAGCACTTCCTCGACAGGTTCCCCGGTCCGGATCGTGACACCCATCTCACGCGCAACGCGCGCCATGGCCTCGCTGAGGGCCGCGCAGCCGCCGATGGGGTGGTGCACGCCGTACTCGTACTCGAGGAACGACAAGATCGTAAAGAGGCTCGGACACTGGAAGGGCGACATGCCCAGGTACTTGCTCTGGAAGGAGAACGCCAGCCGCACGCGCTCATCGGCGAAGAAGCGGCGGAGATCGCCGTCGACGCTCGAACCCGGGCGCATGAGAGGCATGAGCTTGTGGAACGGAAGCTTGAGGAAGTCGCCCCAGCCCTGGAACGGGGACTGCAGGATGGGCTTGAACGCGCCGAACTTCTTGCGGTTGTCGGCAAGGAACGCGCGGAGGTTCGCCGCATCGGCGGGGGCGAGGCGGGCGATCTCCTGCTCGAGGCGAGCGACATCCGGTGTCGCCCGAATCCGCGAGCCGTCCTCGAATCGGAGGTCGTACTGGGGATCGAGCTGGACGAGGTCCACCTCGTCGTCGAGGTCTCGGCCGCAGGCGGCGAAGATCTCCCGCAGCACGGGGGGGTACAGGAAGAACGTGGGGCCGAGATCGAAGCGGAAACCCTCCTCTTCCAGGGCGGAGGTCCGCCCCCCTACGCGAGGCTGGCGTTCCACGACGGTCACGTCGGCGCCGGCGCTGGCGAGGAGCATCGCTGTGGACAGGCCGCCGGGACCGGCGCCGATCACCACGATGCGCGGACGCGGGCGGGAGGACGGGGAGTGCGTGGTCGGGAACATCGGATCTACCTCTCTCTCGAGCCGCAGGGAGAATGCCCCGGGCATTAGGGCCTGTCTGATTATTTTTTGGACAAAAGTGCAGGCCTCGTCGGGGTGAGACGATCCGTGGAATGCCCACGACAGCTTGCCCGACGAACCTCCTCCCCCGCGGACGGCGCGGCCGCCTCACGCTCGGCGTGGGCATGCTCCTGCTGTCCGCGGCCGTGCTGGCCGTGCTCCTCCTGCGCGACGAGCCCCGCGTGTGGCGGCTCGCGCTCTTCGTGCCCCTCTGGATCGGGGGGCTCGGGCTCTTCCAGGGCCTGGCGAGCACCTGAGTGGTCCTCGCGGCGCGCGGTACGCGCGAAACGGAGGCGGGCGTGGTGCCCGTGGAGGACGGGGCGGTGCGCCAGGCGCTGGCCGATCGCGCGCGCGGGATCTACGTGCGAAGCACGATCCTCGCCGGTGTGGGCACGGCGCTCGCCTGGGCGCTACCCGTCTGAGGACTCGCTCGTACCCTGGCTCCGACCCAGCGGGCACGGGAGGCACGCGTGATTCAGGGAATGCACGGGCTCTTCTACACGTCGGAGGCCGAGGCCACGCGGGACTTCTTCCGCGAGAAGCTGGGATTCCCGCACGTGGACGCCGGCGACGGATGGCTCATCTTCGGGGTCCCGAAGGCCGAGTTCGGAATCCACCCGGGCGACAAGCCGTCCCACGAGCTCTGCTTCTGGTGCGACGACGTCGAGAAGACGAAGCAGGAACTCGAGGCCAAGGATGTCGTGTTCACGACCGACATCGAAGACCACGGCTTCGGTTTGGTGACCTACTTCCTGCTACCCGGCGACGTGAAGGTCATGCTCTATCAGCCGAAGCACCCTCAGCCCTGACGGCGCCCGGGCCTCTTTCGGCGATGGCGGGCGAGGGCGGCGGCCACGATCTGGCGGGTGAATCCCCCGTGACCGGCGGGGTCGTGGAGGAGGCAGAGGTCGGCGCCGCCGGCTGCGTCCGGCTCGTAGTAGAGGCCGCAGTTGGGGTTGATCTCGAGCAGGAATGGGCGCCCACGCGCATCGACGCGAAAGTCGCAGCGGCCGAAGCTGGCACCCTCGATCCCGACGAAGAAGCGCGCTGTCTCGTCTCGAAGCCTTCGCTCGAGGTCCGGCGTGCGCACGGGGAACGCGGACATGCCGTCGAAGTCCTCCCACTTCAGGTCCGAGTGCTTGAAGGTCTCCCCGAGGGGAAAGTGGTACTCGATCGGTGTGTAGGTGGTCGGCTTCCGGCGGCCGTCGGGGTGCTCCGCCACGAGCACCGTGCACTCGATCCCGTCGATGTACTCCTCGATGAGCGCGGCGCCGTGACGGCCGATCATCTTCCGGGCCTGGCGCCGAAGGCCCGCCGGTGTCGTCGTCTTGGAGTGTCGTGAGAGGTCGATACTGGCGTAGGAAGACGGGTGCTTGACGAAGAGGGGAAATCGAAGGGTCGACGCGGCCCGGTCGATATCCGCCTCGCTTCGCGCGGTCACGCCCGCCGGCGTGTGGATGCCGAGCGATCGGCACACGCGCTTCATCTTCGCCCGGCTGGGTTCGTAGAAGACGGATGTGGCGCCCGTGAACGGGACGTCCGCGCGCTCCAGGGTGCGGACGACCTCGATCCCGGGGGTGTCTTCGTCTGCGGCGCCGTCGCAGAGGTTGAAGAAGAGGTCGAATCCCTCCGCGATGAGCTCGCGGACCGCCCTCGCGGACGTCCCTCCCTCCAGCACCGCCACGTGCCACTCGGCCTCCGGCAGGAAGGGTCGCGGATCGCAGGGCCAGTCGTCGTCCGGAAACGGATCGGCGTCGAGATCCTGGGTCGTCAGCAGGCAAACCCGAAACGCCGGACTGGTGTCTGACACGAATCCGCTACTTCATCGTTCCGAGGACGACGAGCTCGACGGACCACGTGGCGGCCACCGCCGGCGTCCCGACGTACTTCCCGCCTACTTCGAAGTCGGCGAGCTGGATGTCGAACGAGGCCTCCAGGCGCACCACGTCCTCTCCGACGTTCCGCATCTCCGGCAAGTACTGGACGTTCGCGTAGAAACGGACGGGCTTCGTGACGCCGCGCATCGTCCAGGTTCCCTCGGCAAGCCACACCGTCGGCAGGACCTTCTCGAGGCTGGTTGTCTCCAGCACGATCTCGGGGTGGGAGTCGCCGTCGAGCCAGAGCGGGCCCAGGAGCTTCGTATCGCGGTCTTCGTGGCCGGTGCGTAGCGCCCCGACGGGAATCACGAACCGGGCGCCTCCCTTCCCGTCTGCATCCAGCGTCGCCGATCCGACCTCCATGGCGTCGACGTCGGCGCTGAAGTCGACGAAGGCGACCTGGCGCTCGAACGCGTCGCCGACGCACAGGATCGACTGCTTCCCGATCCACGGGAAGTCGATGGTCGTCGCACGGGCGGGAATGGGATCGCCACCGGCGAAGGCTTCCGGCCCCTGCGGGGCCTTGGGCGTTGCGTCGCCGCAGCCGGCGAGGAGGAGGAGAACGGGGAGCAGGAGGAGGTATCGCATGGCGGAGGAGTCTACCCACTGCCCAGGGCGAGACGCTCCGGAGGCGTGGTATCGAAGAAGAGGGGATGTTCGTCCGGGTCGTAGATCAGGAGGCTTCGCCCTCCGTCGGGTGCCTCGCGTACGCCTTCTTGGAGATCCACCCCCGCCTCGCCCAACTTCTCCGCGATCGCAGCGACGTCGCCGCCGCGGAAGTTCAGGAGGTCCGCGGGGATCATGTCCTGGAAGAGGGAGAGGTAGGTGGTGAGCATGCGCGTGCCGGGCTTCGGCAGGTGGTCGCGCCGGGCGAAGATCGACCAGCCCAGCTTCGGATCCCCGCCGGCCGGCACGAGTCCGAGCGTCTCGTAGAACGCAGACGTCTTCGCCAGGTCGGCACACGCGAGGCAGCAGGTCAGGTTTCCCAGGTCCATGCCGTCGCCGTCGTGGATGTCGCCGTCGCCGAAGGGGGCGGTCAGGAGCTGACCGCTCAGGTACTCCGCGGTCTCAGCGGGGCCCGTGTCGAAGAACACCTCGCGGTCGTCGGGATCCTTGTAGATGAAGGAGAACTCTCCCTGCTCCGACGCGACGGCCAAACCGCGATCGGTCAGCACGTCACGGATCGCCTTCGTGTCGCCACCTCGGAAATTCAACAGGTCCTTCTCGATGTGTCCCTGGAAGAGGTGGATCTCGACGGCGCGACTGCGAAGCATCGCCCAGCCCTCGGCGGGATCCCCGCCGTAGCGGACGAAGTCGAGCTTGGCGTAGAACGAGAGCGAGGCCTCGAGATCCTTGACGGCGTGGCAGGGAACGAGCCAACCGAGGGGCGGATCTTCCGAGGGATGAATCGACGGCACGAAACCTCCTATTGACGAATCGGTGTCAGACACCAATTCACCATTTCGCGGCAACACGCCCGACATCCTAGCCGGATCCATGCGCGAACCGCTGCTGTCCCGATAGTGCCCCCCGCTCGCCCAGGAAGCTGGTCGGACAGGGAAATGTCCAACAGGCGCTTCCCAAGTCACTCCTGAAGCGTGTGCGGTCTCCTGCGGTGCTGCGGGCTCGTGGCCCGAGCGGTGTGGCTGTTCAGGAGGTCAAGAGCGACGTCTCTGGGAGGCAGCGATGACCGACGATACCGACAAGGCAGATGCACCTGCGGCAGGCAAGAAGCGCAAGAAGATCACCGTTACTCGGGTGTTCCTCGTGGCCCTCGGCGTGATGCTCCTCGGAACCATCGTAGGAAGTGCTTTCGATCCCAACCCCACCGGGGCGATCGACATGGAGGAGGGCTTCACGCTCGCCTTCAAGCCGGATCAGAACTCGATCCAGGGCCGCTACCGGATCACCAGCAGTGCCCTGGAGTACCGGGTCACGGGTGACGACGAATGGCACGGCCTGGGGCACGCAGTCACCAACACGAAGGGCTGGGGAGACGAGATCGACACCGGCGAGGTGTTCGAAGAGCGCGGCATCAAGGTCAAGGTGCGGGCGGATGCTCAGCCGGAGCTTGCGGGTGAGTTGGGCGGCCGGCGGATCCGGATCCGATTCCAGGCGTCGGGGCGCTACCCCGGGATCGTGGCCGGCTCCACCGACACGTTCGACGAGTATGGGTTCAGCGTGGGCGGGACTGCCGAGCACGTGGTGCGTCTCCCCGCCGGGCATCCCGACTACAAGGCACCTGGCCTCATGAGCGCGGCTCAGATGATCAGCGGCCTGTCCGCGCTCATCGCCCTTGCCCTGGGGGCCTTCCTCATCGTTCGTTGGCTCGTGCGCCGGGGCCATCGTGCCACCGGAGGCGCCGTCGCGGCCGCAGCGACGGTCGTCGGGCGAAGCGTAGTCGGCGGCATCGTCGACTCGCTCGACCTGCCCTCCCGAGAGTGATCGCGCCTATGGACCGCGCCCAGGAGATGTTCCATGCAGTGCGCCAACTGTGGAAGTGCGAGCATCAAGCGCTCTCACGTCATCCACGAGGGGGCCACGGCAAACTCGCATGCCGTCGTTCGCGGCCCTGATCCAGGAGATCGAACACGACCGTTCTGCCTCTGCTGTCGAAGAGGGGGAGGCCACTTCCCCCCAGTTGTCCAAAATCGCGCCCGACGTGTCCTTGTCAGGGCGTTTGTCCTTCCGTGGTTCCCACGGATCGTGAGTACCTTCAGGCCATGCCAGAAAACGCCCAACCCGCACGAAGAAGCAAGCCACCGATGCGCGGCTGGACGGTCGCGGCGGGGATCGTCGTGCTCCTGGCGGCGATCTTCGTCCTGGACTACGCGACCGGCCACGAGCTTCGCCTCTTCCTGCTTTACTTCCTGCCGGTGTCACTGGCAGGCTGGCGTCTGGGCCGAACCGCGGGCTTGCTGACCGCAGCCGTCTCGGCGCTCGCCTGGACCGCCGCCGACGTGATGGCCGGACACGAATACGGGGTTCCGCTCCACCAGGTCTGGAACGCGGCCGTCCAACTGCTGACCTTCTCGTTCGTGGCGGTGCTCCTCGCACGGACCTCGGCTGGCCTCCGCAAAGAGCGCAAGCTCAATGTGCAACTGGTGGAGGCGGTGGCCCGAGCAGAGGAGTTGAACGCCGGGCTGTCCCGCGAAAAGGAACGCGTCGAGCGCCTGAACGAGGTCACCCGGCAGGATCTCGAGCTTGCCGGCCGGGTCCAGCGGGCCATCCTCCCCCCGGAATCTCCCCAGATAGCCGGGCTCGACGTGGCGGTGACGTACCGACCGGCGATCCAGATCGGTGGCGATCTGCTGGACATCTACCAGCCCGCCGAGGGCCGAACCCTGTTCTTCTTGGGCGATGCGATGGGACACGGCGTACACGCGGCCTTGGTCATGTCGGCCGTAAGCGCCGTGGCGCGACGCGTCGTCGCGGCAGATCCGGATCCTGCGGCTGTCCTGGGCGAGTTGAACCGGACGATTCTGTCGGACTTCCCCGATCACCTCGTCACGGGTGTCTGCTGCCTCTTCGAGGGAGAGACGTCCACGGCGACCTTGGCCGTCGCCGGGCACCCCCCTCCGCTGTGCCTGCGAGCCGTGAGCGAGACCGTCGAGGAGGTGGGGGGACGAAACCCTGTACTCGGAATGCTCCCGGGTATCCGGTATCGAACGTACGAGGTGCAACTCTCGCCGGGCGACGCCCTCGTCTTCTACACGGATGGCCTGGTCGACGCCGAAAATCCGGCCCGCGATCACTACGGCGAGGAGAGACTACAGGCCGCTCTTCGTCAGGCCGGCGCAGGAGCGGCACGACACATCTCGTCGCGACTCCTGGAGGACGTTCTGACCTTCTGCGAGGGCGTTCCGCTGAACGACGATCTGGCCCTCTTGGTTCTGAGACTTCCCGCCGAGTGACGGTGCGGATCGGCAGGCGTGGAAGCGTGGGAGTCCCACGCATCTACGGAGCTGCACCCCTCGGCCGGTGAAATGACGAATCGGTGTCTGACACCGATTCGTCATTTCGGCTGGTAGTCCTCCAGGAGGCGGAAGAGCTCGCTGCTGCGGGAGCCCAGGACCAGGCGGGTGGAGGGGCCCAGTGCCTTGGGGAGGAGCTCCAGGGAGCGGATGAAGGAGTAGAACTCCGCATCCTGCTCGTACGCCTCGGCGTACACGCGTACGACGTGGGCGTCCGCCCGGCCGCGGATGATGGTGGACTCCCGTTCGCCCTTCGACGTGATCGTCTCGAGCTCCTTCTGCATCTCGCCGAGGATGCTCGCCTCGCGCTCGCGGCCCTCGGACTTGTACCGGTTCGCGATGCGGAGACGCTCGGAGCGCATGCGCTCGTAGATCCGCGGGATGACCGGCTGCACGTAGTTGAAGTGCCGGATCGAGACGCCGTCGATCTCGAACCCGTAGTCCTGGGCCACCTTCTCCTGCGCCAGGCGCAGGATCTCGGCCATGATCTTCTCGCGCCCCGTGGTGATGGTGACGTCCTTGGACGCCTCGGCGGATTCGAGCTCCTCCGACGTGTACATCAGACGGCGCTTGGTGTTCCGCAAGACCTCCATCAGCGGCTGGGCCGAGATGACGTTCTTCACCGAGGACTCGATGATCCCGTCGAGGACGCCCTGACCGGACGACTCGGTCCGGAGCGCCTCGTAGAACACCCTGGGATCGGTGACGCGCCAGCGCGCCCATGTGTTGACCTCGATGTTCTCCTTGTCGACGGTCAAAAGATCGCTGGGCTCACCGTCCCACTCCTTCAGACGCGTGTCGTACTGCTGGACGGTCTGGACGAACGGCATCTTCAGGTAGAGGCCCGGCTCGTTGCGCGCGGCGACGACCTTTCCGAACTGGGTCACGATGGCCTTGTTGGGCAGGGAGACGACGTAGAGGGACGCCTTCAGGAGGACCACCACCAGGATGATTCCCAGGGAGATGGCCCCGTACTTGATGGCATCGCGGTTCATCGGGCGCTCCCTCCGATATCGAGGAACTTCAGGACGCCGTTGGCGTCCGGATCGACGATCGTGATGTTCCCCACCCGGGGAAGGAGCTCCTCCATCGCCTCGAGGTAGAGGCGGCGTCGCGTGACGTCCTTCGCCTTGTTGTACTCCTGGAGGATGGCGAGGAAGGCGTCCACGTCTCCCTCCGCGCGGTTGGTGCGGCCGACCTCGTAGCCCTCCGCCTCGCGGATGGCGCGCTCGGCCTCACCGCGGGCGGCGGGGATCTTCTCGTTCCGCTGCCCCTCGGCCTCGTTGACGATCCGGTCCCGCTCCTGAATCGCGCGGTTCACCTCGTTGAAGGCGTCCTTCACGTCGGCGGGCGGATCGACCCGCTTCAGGTTCACGCGAACCACCAGCAGCCCGCACTTGAACTCGTCCAGCGCAGCCTGCATCTTCTCTTCCACCGTGCTTTCCAGCGTGGTGCGGTCGAGGGTCAGCACCTCGTCGACCGAGCGGTCCCCGACCTCCGTGCGCATGACGGCCTGGGACACGTCGCGCAGCGTCTCGACGGGACGGCGGACCTCGAAGAGGTAGTCCTTCAGGCTTCGAATCCGGTAACGGACCTCCCAGGTGACCATCGCGAGATTCAGGTCGCCGGTGAGCATCGTCGCCTCGCTCACCACGGCCGGGCTCCGGTAGTCGAAGGAGCTCTGCACGCCGGAGCGAAGCGTCCGGTAGCCGAACTCCTCGCGGTGGACCGTCGTCACTTCGCCCTTGAATACCTGGTCGATTCCGAACGGGAGCTTCCCGTGGAACCCGGGGCCGGTGAGATCGTGGTATTTGCCGAGGCGGAGGATCACGGCCTCCTCGTTCGCCGCGACCGTGTAGTACGCGCCTGAGATGGCAACCACGATCAGCACGAGGAGCACGAGCCCCCAGGCGATCAGGAAGACGCGGCGGGGAGACCGCCTGGCCCACTCGAGCGCATCGAAGGGCGGCGGGCCGCGATGGGGGGGCACGGAACCGTAGCTGTCCATGGGAACTCACCACTCCAAGGGAGGTACTGGGATGATCGAGGGTACGCGTGGGAGGGCGCAAGGGGGGCTAGATTCGGTCCCCCGACCGCGGCTCAGCGCTTCAGGCGCTCGCGCAGGTCCTCGAGGGACCGGATGCGTTCTTCGGTGAGGGGGATGTACTGCGTGTTCGTCCCCGACATGCCTTCGTTCCAGAAGGTGTAGACCACGCGCATTCGCCGACCCCAGGGGGAGGGGCGGTCCCTCTCGCCTTCCGGCTGGATCAGGAACTCCTCGACGGCCTCCGCGAGGCTCGTGATGCGCTTCTCGCCGACGATCCAGAGGCCGTAGCCCTTCTCCAGCCGACCGATTCCGAGGGCCTCGGGGTCCTCCCCGACACTCCAGATCAGAACGTGCACGTACTCGGGAACGTCGTAGGCCGCCCGGATCTCGTCGTCGACCGCGACGAACTCGAGGCCCAGGGCACGGTGCCTGATCGGCTCGTGCGAGAGCCGGATCGCCTCGGCGACCAGGCGCATCTCCCGATCATCCGCCTCCGGGGTCATCGCGCGTTCGAACTTCGCGTCGTGCACGAAGGCACGGGCCCGCAGGACCATCGGCGCGGGCGTGACCGTCTCCAGCTGCCAGCGTCCGTCCTCGTCCGTGCGAGTGCCTCGGCGGAGCTCCCAGTCGTCGCCGTACTCCGCGGCGACGGTCGCGCCGGCGAGGGGACGGCCTCGGTCGTCCACGAGGACGCCGGCCAGCGTCACGCCCCGCGTCATCGTGACCCGGACGCGGTCCCGCTCGCCCTGGGGGATGGCGCGTGGATCGAAGCGCAGGGTCGCCCAACCCTCCTTCTTTGCGGTGACGAGGCTGTACCGTGCGAGGTGCTCTCGTTGCTGCTCAGTGAGTCCAGCATTCGGGTCTTCGTCGAAGGGCCCCATCGCGAAGTGGCCCTGCTCGTCCGTATGCGCCCAGGACGAGCCCACGTGCGTGGACTTCCCCCGCACCTTGGAGACTGCGAACTGCAGCATCACCTCCGGGATCGGATTTCCGTCCCCGTCCGTGACGACCCCCTGGAGTCCGAAGATGGGCCGCGTCCAGATCACGACGCGTGTCGGGCCGTTTCCCGAGGGATCGGGCACGGTCTGCTCGTCCTCCTTCCCCTCCACATGCCACCGGTAGACCCTGCGGTCCGGAGCATCTCCCGCCATCTCGAAGGTGTTCACGTAGCGGCCGAACTGGTTCTCGATCCGGACTTCGAAGTGCCCGTCCCGGTCCGCCTCGATATCGAACAGCGTGTGCTTCATCTTGCGAGTTTCGACGTCGTAGACGTTCCAACCCGTCACAAGACGTGCGTACGGAACGCCCTCTTTCGTGCCGATGTCGAGGACGCGTCCTTCGAGTGTGTAGGGACCGAGGGGCGGCATCCGCGGTGTCGTTTCGGTGGGATCTTCGACGGTGGGGGGCGGTGGATCGGGCGCAGGCGGCGCCGGCTGGCCCTCGAGGCGGGGGGGGGCGGCTCGACGAACTCGTCCCGGTCGATCGCTTCGGGGGGCATGGCATCGATGCGCTCGGGCCACCCCTTCCACACGACCAGCGTGACGATCGCGACCAGCACCGCGAAGAGCAGGATGCGCAGGCGTTGGTCCATCCGAGCCTCCGGCCTATCGGTCTTCTCGGAGAAACGGGGTTGAATCAAGGGCTCCCTCCGGCACCTCCGGAGTGTAGCGAGAAGTGCCTCCCCAGATCGAGCGGATGGCCCGTTCCGCCCGCCGCACGCGGAGCTTCCCGTCGAGGGCACGCGCCTGCCACCAGATGTCGGAGTCCTCGGCGACGGCGAGCGGCGGATGGATGAGACTCCGCACCAGGTTCCAGGCGCGCCACTCGTCATCCGGATGGGCATACCGAGCGTAGACCCGCGCCAGGTTCAGGCGGAAGAGAGGGTCGGTGTTTCCCAGAACCCGGTAGAGATCAGGGTCGAAGAGACACTTGCCGACAGGCGGGAGAAGGAATCCCAGCATCTCGTCCCCCGCCTCCGACAGGTGGAGGACGTGAGTGCGTTGATCCTCTCTCTCGCATCTCTCCGCCATCGCACGCAGCCGGCGGCGGAGCTGCTCGATGGACGTGCTGACCGGAACAGGAATGCGCTCCACCTCGCCGGCCACGATGATCTTCAGCACCACGATCCGGTTGGCAAGCATCTCGTCGATGAGTTCCCGGTCGGCCGGGTCGTTCGTCAGGAGCGTCTCGAGCATGCGGCGCGCTTGCTCGAGGTACGGGGGGCGAACCGATCGGTCGGCCGCCTCCCCGTCGAGCGCGAGCAACACCCAGGCGAGTTGCAGCCGCGCAAGGCGCTTGTCGGGATCACTCTCGGGCCTGGCCGCGATCGACGGATGGGCGAGGTAGGCGGCGTAGAAGGCCCGCGCCTGTTCCCACATGCGGGCGCCGCGCAGCACGTTGGCGAGAAGGAGGGGCCCGCGGGGGCCCTGCACCTTGGTGAGCTCGGCAAGTGGACGCGGCCCACCCTCTCGCACCCAGTCGGGATGGGCCTCGCGGAGGTCCGCGAGGGCGCGCGTAGCGCCGGCCTCGTCTCCGAGATGGGCGTACGCATGGAGGAGAAGCAGGCGCGCCAGGAGGGGATAGGGCTCGCTCGCACTCGGGTGGCGCTCCGCGTAACCCTCGAGGTGCGGCAGCGCCTCGGCGTTTCGGTCCAGGTCGACGAGCGCTCGGGCGGTCCAGAACTCGGCGGCTGCTTGCGCGGAGGCCTGTCGGCGGCGGAGGGATTCGTAGGTCGCGGCCCTCCTTCTTGCCGCTTCGCTGTCCCACAGGGCCCGCGCCTGCTCGGCCTCGGCGAGCGCGTCCTCGAAGCGATCGAGGATCCACATCGCGCGGATGCGGTACACCCACGCCGCGTCTTGATGTTGCGCCCCTGGATCCTCCGAGACCTTGACGAAGAGAGCGTAGGCCTCCTCCACCTTCGCCTGCCAGCCGCTCTGTCCGGCACGGCGCATCGCCAGTGCCTCGACCCAGAGCTGGACCGCATTGGGCTGGGATCCAATGAGAGGTTGGCTCGGGTAGTCGCGCAGGAAGCTGTTCCTCAGATCCCGATAGCGCTTTCGAACGACCGGGCCGTCTGTCAGATCTGCCACGAACCTGAGGGCCCGCTGTGCGCGGAGGCGGTCGTTCGCCGCCCGGAGCATATTCGGATCATCGGCTCTCTGTCTGTCGTGGGGCATCCACCCGCGGAGCCAGGCTTCGTGGATGGGCTCGTACGCGAGCGCCTCGGCGAGGCGGTCGCCGAACCCGGCATAGGCCTGCGCGATTCGCTCCCACGCGTGCCATCGCCACGCAAGGAAGTCCGTGGACGTGTCTGCGGTCGCGAGGATGACGCGGCGGTAGGCGACGATGGCCGCTCGGTAGTCCGCACGTGCGAAGTGAAGGTCGCCGAGGCGCCTCAGAAGGTCCGGCGAGCGCACGGCGCGCGCCTGGACCCATAGGCAGTCGAGCTGCGCCTGTTGGGCCGCGACCCGCGCTTCACGGGAGGCGCTCTCCTCCGCCGCCCCGGCCACATCGATCGCGCGCTCCACGTCGCCGGCACGGCAGAGGAGGCGCGACCAGGCGATCCAGGCGCGCGCGCCGTCCTCCGTGCGGCGAATCCTGGGGGTGATTCTCGGCCATCTGGTCCAGGTAGCCGAGAGCCGTGCGCTGGATCTCGCTGTCGGACGCTTCGAGAGCCACCTCTGCCAGGTAGCGGTAGGCGCGCGCGATGCGCTGGACGTACCCCGGCTCGCGACGGACCCCGCTCGGGACGGACCCGGCTCGCGGACGGACCCCGGCTCGCGGACGGCCCCCTCGAGCCCGCCCACGAAGCAGGCGAACGCGAGCCCGTAGTACCCCGCCGTCGCGTCTTCCGTACGACGTGCCAGCTCCCACAACACCTCCCCGAGCAGTTGTTCGGCGTCACGCCCCTCGGCCGTGTCTTCGTGCGTCTCCCGAAGGTCCTCGACCAGGGACGCGATCTCCTCGAGCTCCGCGGTCGCCTCCGCCCGAAGGCGCGCACGGGCAAAGCGCGCGCGGTAGAGGAGAAGCGGCGCGTCCGCGGCGATTCGTTCCGCGGCCTCGAGGGCCTGATCGGCGAGGCGCGTCGCGGTGTCCGACTGCCCGTTGTCGCGGGCCCAAGCGGACGCGGCGAGAGGAACGTGCACCCGTCCGAGACGTGCCTCCTGGCGCTCCGCAGGCGCGCGGCTCGTATCGGCGGCGATCCGCTCGTAGAGCGCACGGGCGAGGTCGAAGTGGCGGGCGTCCACCAGCGCACGCGCGAACGCGAGGTCGTCGCCTCCGGCGTTCGATGGCGAGGCGAAGAGGACGGCGAGCGCGACCAGCAGGAGGGTGGTGAAGACGTACCGGAAGCGACCGCTCATGACGGTTGGGCTTTCTGGGCGGAGAACGGTCGGATCGGGTGTTCCGAGCCTACCGCCGGTCACGGATCGCAGCAAGAGCGGTGGGGGATCGAGCGCTACGGGTCGAGGTCGAACACGTAGCCCTTCGGCATGCCCTCGTACTCGCCCGGGCGGTAGCCGTCGGGCTGCAGCACGATCAGGCGGCCGTCTCGGAGACTCACCTGGAGTTCGTCGATCGCGGTGCCCCTGAAGACGGAGTGGTACGTCTCGTCCGTGGAGTCGGGAGGCCTGGCGGTGAGCACGGTCTCCTCGACAGGGGCCACGCTCCAGGGATCCCGCTCGCCGCGGTACACGGCGAGGAGGTCCGCCGGATCGTAGATCCACGCCTTCAGCGCGTAGCCCTCCGCGTGGTAGCCCTTGCCTCCGCCGTAGGGATCGCCGCCGACGTCCGCCTCGCCGTACCACGTGGTGCCGAGCTTCTGGCGGAGGAAGAGCAAGACCCCGTGCTTCGTGTCCGTCTCGATCCACACCGCGCCCGAGACCTTGTCGCCGATCCACCAGCCGGTGGGTGCATGCGCCTCCGTGTCGTGGCAGAGGAGGGGGGTGGCCGGCTGGCGAGTGCCGGTGGGGAGGGTGTCGTCGAAGCGGATCGCGAAGAGGTTCGGACCCCAGCGGCCGAGCGCCGCGCCCGAGATCCCCTCCAGGCCTGCCAGATAGGTGACGCCGTCGGCGCGCAGGGTCGCGGGCGCGTACGACAGGTAGCCGCCTACGCGAGAGTGGTGGGCGTGGTCACCGGCGACCTGCCAGAGGCCGTGCGCGGCGTCGCCTTCCCGGTATCCCTGCGTCTCCCAGTCGGCACCGGAGCCATCGTACCACTGGTTCTTCGCGAAGTGGAGGCGGCTGCCGATCTCGAGCAGCCCGCCGACCACGTACGACGGCGCGCCGTCTTCCCATCCCGTCGGATGCAGGCCACCCGTGTAGTCGGTCCACGCGCCGACGCGCGTAGCCTCGGCGCCGTCGAGGACGGGGGGTAGTTGGACCTCCGCCTGCAGCGGGTACCACGGGTGCCCCGTGACGATCAGGTTTCCGCTCGCAAGCTGCACGTGTACGGCGGAGGAGTAGCCGAAGCGATGTTCCGTGCCGGACTCCTGTGCCGCGGGCACGTTGAAGGTGCCGACGAGGCTCGCTTCGATCTCGGCCCAGGTGACGAGAGTCCGGGAGCCGGCAGAGCCGTCATCGGTGCCGTCTCCACCGCCGCCGCAGGCGACGAGGGCGAGACAAAGCCAGAGGGCCAGGATCCAGGTGCGCACCATCATCGTCGGCTCCGGACCACCCTTCGCATCCGTTCGGCTCTTCGACCATTGTCGGCCGACGTCGCGAACGGGTCGGGAAGGGTGTTGGTTTCCCTTAACACTGCGAGCCGTGTGGTGGCGGAGACAGGGCGGTGCCGTGGTCGCGTCTGCGGCCGTGGGCTAGGTTTCGGGTGGGAGGGCACTGGAGACTCTGCGTGGCACGGATCCTGCACCTGGACGACGTCGAGATGATCCACGACGTGGTCCGCCGGATTCTCGAGTCGTACGGGCACGAGCTCGTATGGGCCCCGGACGGCGATGCAGCTCTGCTCCGGATCCAGTCCGACTGGCAGTCGATCGACCTGATCCTCACGGACGTGTATCACCCCGGAGCGTCCGCGGCGGAGGTCGCGCAGATCGGATTGGCCCGTGCACCGAGCGTGCCGGTGATCATCTCCTCGGACGCGATGACGCTCGATTCGGTGCGAAGCCACTTCCAGGACGACCGCGTCCACTACCTGTCGAAGCCCTTCCTGCCGCAGGACCTGATCGACGTCGTAGAGCGAGCCCTGGAACCGATTCGGAAGGGCTAACGATGCGCCGCGTCCACTCGGGCTACGACGAGGACGTGGCCGTCCGGGTCGGCGAAGTAGGCGGCCTCGTCGCCCCAGTCTCGGAGGGCGGCCGCCGAGAGGAGTCGCGCACCCGCCGCCTCCAGCCGAGCGACCGCGCCTTCGAGGTCGTCTACCTCGAGATAGAGCTCCGCGCCGCCGATCCGACCGGCGGGCGGTAGCGTGGGGCGGATACCGGTGTTCGCGGCGAAGGCGTCCTGTTGGTAGAGACCGACGCCGCGGCCCTCGGGGAGCGTGAACTGCGCGAACACCGGTACGTCTACGCACTGCGGCCAGCCGAAGGCATCTCGGTAGAAGCGGATGGACCGCTCGAGATCCCGTACGGCGAGGATCGTCAGATTGTGTCGTGCCTGGGCCAGCGCGTCGTCGGAGGCGGCGTTGCTCATGCGCCCAGCGTATCCCCTCGCCGGAGCCCTTGCCCGCGGGGGCCCCCCGGGCTTGAATGGGTGCCCGATCCCGCAGACCGGAGCTCCTACCGCCGCATGCCCCACATCCAGAGGTGCTCACCCGTCTTCCCCGTCGTCGATCCGGCGAAGCTCATCGACCACTACGTCCGGATCCTCGGCTTCCAATTGATCGAAGACGCGCTTCCCGACTATGCGCGGGTGACCCGGGACGACTTCGAGATCCACTTCCGCCGCGTCGCTCGGCCCGACGATGGGGAGCCGGAGGAGTACGGCTACCGGGGCGGGGCCTACCTCGTCGTGGACGATCCGGATGCCCTCTTCGAGGAACTCGATGGCCGGGGTGCGAAGATCCACTACGCGCCGGAGGACCGCCCCTACGGGATGCGGGACTTCTCCGTGGCGGATCCCGAGGGGTTCTCGCTCTGCTTCGGCCGGTTGATCGAGGAATCCCGGTGAGTGCCACACGGTCGGTGGAGGCCCTGGCGGAGGCCGCCAGGCGTTTCGGGGATGGTGCGGCCTCGGCGAAGCTGGCGGCGCTCGATGCCGTCGCCCGGCAGCGCCGCATCGGGAGGCGGCTCTGCTGGCCGTGCAAGATGTGCTCTGCTTCCTGCGCGCCTACCCGGACGATGCGGCCGTGCTCCGGCGGGTGCTGGAAGTTGGTGCCTCCCTGGGAGCTTGGACGGCGGCCCTGCCCGAGGGCGCCGAGTCCGAGTCGCTCTTGGAGAGCGGGCTTCCCGGCACGGTGAACGTGCACAACTTCGGCTTCGGTGTGCTGCGTCGCATGTGCCGCTTCTTCCCCGAGTCCGTGGACGTCGCGTGGGACGACCTCGAGGACGGCGGCCCCCTCCACCGCGCGCTCGTGACGCTCGTGACGCCGGGGGAGCGTGCCGGTCTCGACGACATCGAGACGACGTGGCGTGATTGGATCGAAGCCTCGCGCCCGGACGACGGTCGATCCGATCTCGAGTTCGTCCTCGACTTCTTCGAGCGTGCCGAACTTCCCCTGGAGGGAAAGGGAAACCTCTTCGACGAGTGCGAACTGCCTGTGCGGTATCGGTTGGACACCCCGGGGACCGCCCTGTTCGACATCGTGTGGCCCCGGAGCCGCACGCACTATCAAAGAGGCGAGATCGATCGCTCCCGCGTGTCGATTCCGAAGACCGTGGCGATCCCCTTCGCATCCGTCCGACTCCTGCCGCCGAAGGTGGGCCGGGATCTGCTCCGACTCTCGCTCGCGAACGCTCGGTTGCCGGAGCCTCGAGATCCTGATGCTCACGTGGGCGGACGCGCGCGACGCCTATCTGCTCGACTGCGGACGCGGCGTCGAGGTGGCGCTGCTCGGATCGCTGCCGCAGACGCGGGATCCCCTCAGCACGAACTACTTCTTCCTCGTGCTGAAGAACGGCGTTCCGATCGGCTACGGACCGGTCTCGGTCAGTCTCGGAAGCTGCGAGATGGGCCTGAACCTCTTCCCCGCCTTCCGCGGCGGGGAGATCCCGTACATCTACGCGCACTTGATGCGCGTCTTCTATCAGGTGCTCGGCGCGCGGTACTTCGCGCTGACTTCCTACGCCATGGGCGCAGGCAACCCGGCGGCGATCCGGACGGGCGCGTTCTGGTTCTATCGAAAGCTCGGGTTCCGTGCGACGGAGCCCGAGGTCGAGGCGCTGGCCCGGTCCGAGGAGGCGAAGATGCAGGCGGAGCGGGGATACCGCTCCAGCACGAAGATCCTCCACCGTCTCTCGCACACCGGTGCGGTGCTCGACCTCTCCGACGGCCGGTGCCGAAACGTCCACCACGGTCGGATCGGTACTCGCCAGACGCGCTTCCTCGAGACGTCGTTCGGCGGCGACCGACGACGCGCGCTGCGGGTGTGTCGATCCCGCGTCGTTCGCGCGCTCAGGATCGAGGATCTGGCGCGGTGGTCCGACGACGAGCTTCACGCATTCGACATGCTGGCGCCCATCTTCGCTCTGATGCCGGATATCGGCGCATGGAGCGCGGCGGAGAAGCAGAGCGCCGTTCGCTTCATCCGCCGAAAGGGCGCGAGATCCGAGGCCCGAGCCGACTTCCTTCTCTTCGGGCACCGCCGCCTGCGCGAAGGGCTCTATGCCCTCCAGGAAGCGTAGTCGTCAGCGGGAGTGGACAACCGGGGCGAGGAGGGTGTCTACCGGGGCATCGTCGTCGGTGAGGACGCGGGAGCCCGTGCGGGCGAGCAGCTCCCGTACGGCGGCTTCCGGGTAGACCATCGCCGCTTCGCCGCCCTCGCCCCGGAGGATGCCCGTCAGGCCGTCGAGCGGCGCCTGGGAGGCCACGACGACGAACGTGTCTCGCGTGTCGGGCTGAGGCGGGGCGGCCGAGATCACGCGAACGTCGGCGAACACGGTGCGGAGGGTGGCCACGAACGCGCCGAGGAAGCGGCCTGACGCCCAGGAGTCGGCCACGTTCACGAGGTACACCCCGCCGGGGGCGAGGCAGTCCGCGAGGTCCTCGGCGAACTCCTGGGTCGTGAGGTGGAAGGGCACGGCGATGTGGTCGAACGCGTCGCCGAACACGACGTCGAACGCACGGTCCGTCCGCGCGATTCGGGCCACGTACGTGCGCGCGTCCTCGTGCACGATCTCGTGGCGAGCGTCGACTCGCAGGTCCAGCCAATCCTCCGCCACGGCCGTCACCATCGGGTCGATCTCGGCCGACACGCAGCGGATCCCAGCCCCGTGCGCATGCAGCAGGTGCCGCTGGATGGCGTAGGCGCCGCCGCCGATGAAGAGGCAGTCCACGACCTGCCTTTCCGGCCACACCCGCTCGAGAACCATCGCGTAGAGCCGCTCGTAGCCGTAGCCGAGCCACGTCGGATCCTGGTGGTCGACATACCCGTGCACGAGCCGGTCGAGGCGGAGCTGCAGCCGCGTGTGTCCGCAGATCTTGTTGAGGCGGAGGATCGCCTCGCTGGCCTCCTTGGTCGGAGCCATCTCGAAGAGGCGGTCGTACTGGGCCTCGCTCATGGGACCGCGCCAGTGGAGGCGGCCCGCGTCCGAGTCGTAGTAGGCCTGTCCGCCGAGGATGGGATCCATGGCGACCTGAATGGTGTCGAATCCGCTCGCGAGGGGAACCGAGCGCTCGGTGACCGGCTGGACGCGGATGCGCGACAGCCGGCTGTCCTCGACGGTGACGTTCAGGGCTTGCTCGGAGAGTCGCAGGTGCCGCATGAGATCGCGCGTGGCAGGCCACGGTCCGCCGAGGCCGAGGGCGATCGCTACGAGGACGCCGTGCCAGAAGTACGGCTGCTTGCCGCGGAGCGTGCCGGCCGCGGACGCGAGGCCGAACGCCAGGAGGAGCGTCAGCCGCTCGAGACCCGTCCAGGGGATCAACAGATACCCCACGACCACCGCGGCGACGACCGCCCCCAACGTCCCCGCGGCGTAGAGGCCGCCGACGACGCGCCCGTCCCTTTCGGGGCCCACCAAGGCAGCGCGGATCACGACCGGGGAGAGGGTCCCGACGAGCACGGAGGGCAGGAGGAAGGAGAGGGTGCAGGCGGCGAGGACGGCCGCGGGCCACGGCAGAGCTCCGCTCTCGGCCCAGCGGTCGGCGAGGGGAAGGAGGGCCGGGGCCCACAAGAGCAGGACGCACGAGATCGACGAGGCGAGCAGGAGAACGACGAGAAGACGTCTCGGGCGCGATGCGGTCGGCCAGGCGACCACCCGACCAGCCCTCCGATCGCGAGGCCCGCGAGCACGACGCCGATGACCGAGGTCCAGGTGAACACGGAGGCCCCGAGCCGATCCGAGGCGAAACGGCCGGCCAGGATCTCCAGCCCGAGGACTGCCGCTCCGGCGAGCGCCGCCAGGGCTACCCAGACGCGGGCGGGCGTCAGGGGGGGAGGCCGAGCGGGGGCGGGCGCAGGCGCGGCGACGCGCCAGGGGGAGAGCAGCGCCGACACGACCAGCCCCCCCGCGACGGCGTGGAACACACCCGTGAGGCCCCACGCCTCGAGGAGCACGAAGCCGGCGAGGAACGTGCCGGCGACGCTCCCGATGGCGCCGGCCGCGGCGAGTGCGCCGAGGCGCGTACCCGGCGCGGCCGACCCTTGCAGGAACGCGCGGGCGAGACTCGGAGGTACCGTGCCCAGCACGAACGAGACGGGCAGGAACGCCAGCGGCAGGGCCACGAGCACACGGCTCGAGGGAGACAGGGAGACGACCCAGCTCTCCACCCACGCGTGGAGGGCGGGCGTGATCCACGTCAGGCCCGCCGCGAGGAGCATCAGGCAGGGCAAAAGGAAGCGCGTCCCGCGATCGGCCAGCCACCCCCCGACGCCGTATCCCGACGCCAGGCCTGCGAGGAACGTCGCGATGGCGACGGTCCATGCGAGCGCCCCGGTTCCCACGTAGGGCGCTGCAAGGCGGGGGGCGGCGATCTCGAGCACCATGCCCGCCGCGGCGAGGGCGGCCGTGAGCAGGAGCAGGCGCAGTCCCTGGAGCGTGGTGAGGATCACGATCGCGCTACGGTACCCGTCCCCCGTAAACGTACCCAACCTCCGTCCGGGCTGCGTGGCGTCGCGGCCATCGGCTACGTGATCTTGAGGATCGCCAGCACGGCCTCCGGCCTTCGGGCGGGATCCCGGAACACGAACCCGCCCCGCCTGATCTCCCCCTCCCGACCCTCGACGGTCTCGTACTGGTCCCCCGGCCGGTCGGGATCGTAACGGTCGTGCCCGAGCTCGCAGATGACCTGGATCAGCTCGTCCTGCGTTCGGCCCGGATGCCTCTCCGACGCGACGGCCCGGAGGAGCACGTCCCTCTCGGGGAACGCCCGGGTCAGCACCTCGTCGACGGGGCGAGCGAGGGCGCGGAAGTCCGGCGTGGATGGAGCGGCCGCGGCAAGGCGGTAGTGCGGGAGAGCCACGGTATGGATCGGGATCTGCCGCATGGCCGGCCCTCCGGCAGCGCTACTCCTTCTCCGTCCACGGCCGGAGGAAGGGCTCGCGGTAGGGGGCGTAGAGGGGGGACGCCTGCCACTCGCTGCGGAGGATCGCGTATACCGCCATGTCGGTCCACTGCCCCACGTCGAAGACGAGATGCCGAAGCACACCCTCGAAGCGCATGTCGCTCTTCTCCAGCGAGCGACGTGCAGGGGCGTTGGCCTCGGCCGTCTCGGAGTAGATCCGCTCCATGTTCGTGGAGAGGAAGAGGTAGTTGATGAGGAGGATGCGTGCCTCCGTCGCGTAGCCCTTTCCGCGGTTGGCGGGCTCGCCCACGATGGAGAACGTCCGGACCATGTGCTCGTAGCCGGGTGCGTCCTTCGAGTATCCGACCTTCCCGATGAGCCGATCCCCGTCCAGCGCATCCACGGCGAAGAGCGCGTATTCGGGCGTGAGGTATCCATGCTCGCGGAGCTTCGTCTGCTCCCAGCCGGGCGACCGCAGGAGGGGAGGATTGAAGCCTCCGAGCGCCTCGGAGTCCTTCCGCCACTGATTCATGGTGATCAGGTCGGATCCGTCCACGGGACGGATCCGTACATTCTGGCCTTCATGCACGAGCGACACGGGCTGTCCTCCTCGAACCGAGGGCAGTCTACCGAGCCCCGGCCGTTGGTGCGCGGCCTCGTCTCCCCCTATGCTGTCCATTTCCGGCGGAGGGTTCACGCATGCGCGAGGTCACGTTGCAGTCGTTCGGTGCCGCGCGAACGGTCACGGGGAGCCGGCACCTGCTGCGCATCGACGGGGCCTCCCTGCTCCTCGACTGCGGGCTCTTCCAGGGGCACCGGGCGGAGTCGCGGGAGCGGAACCGGAACCTCCCGTTTACGCACGAGGTCGATGCCGTGGTCCTGTCGCACGCCCACATCGACCACAGCGGAGCGCTGCCGTCCCTCGTCCGCGGCGGCTACAAGGGGCCGATCCACGCCACGAGCGCCACGCGAGATCTCTGCAAGCCCATGCTCGCGGACTCCGCGATGCTCGCCGAGGCGGATGCCCGGCACCTCAACAAGCGCCGACCGAGGGAGGCGCCCCGGATCGACCCCCTCTACACACGCAAGGACGCGGAGCGGGCCGTTCGGAAATTCACGGTGCATCCGTACGACCGGCCCTTCGAGGTCCTGCCCGGTATCCGCGTCACGTATCGGGACGCGGGCCACATCCTCGGTTCGGCGGGCGTGCTCCTGGAGATCGAGGACGGGCCGCGGATCTACTTCACGGGGGATCTGGGACGCCGCGCATACCCCATCCTCAAGGACCCGGAGCCGCTGCCGGAGGTGGATGTCGTCCTCTCCGAGTCGACCTATGGAGACCGTGAGCACGAGGACGTCGTGGACGCGGAGCAGCACGCTGGAGCGCGTGATGGTCCGTGCCGTAGACCAGGGGGGGCGGGTGTTCGTGCCGGCGTTCGCTGTGGGCCGCACCCAGAACCTGGTCTACGGGATCGCCGAACGGCGACGTGAGGGACGCTTCCCTGCCGACCTGCCGGTCATCGTGGACTCGCCCCTCGCCCGGGAAGCCACGGCGGTGTTCGCCAAGCACCCCGAGTGCTACGACGACGAGATCCGGGACTTCATCGGCGAGGGAGGCGAGCCCTTCCATCCTGCCGGCGTCCACTACACGAAGTCGAGGGAGGAGTCGAAGGCGCTCAACGACGTGAAGAAGCCGTTCGTCGTGATTGCGGGCTCCGGGATGTGCGAGGGGGGCCGGATCGTCCACCACCTCCTGCACGGAATCGACGACCCGCGCAACACGGTGCTCTTCGTCGGACACGCGGCGCGACACACGCTGGCGCGCCGACTCCAGGACGGCGAGAAGCAGGTGCGCATCCTGGGCCGATCGCGCGAGGTGCAGGCCTCGATCGAGCGCATCCGTGCGTACTCCGCGCATGCGGATCGGTCGGATCTGCTCGACTTCCTGCGGCCGGCGAAGGCGACGGGCGCCCGCATCTTCCTGGTCCACGGCGACGAGGATGCGGCGCTGTCGCTCGCCGACGCCCTCCACGAGGAGGGACACTCCGGCGTCACGGTGCCCGAGCCGTACGCGCGCTACACACTCTGGCCCCAGGGGGACTGAGCGCGCCGCCGCTACTTCCGGGAAGGGCGGCGGCGGGCCAGCTCGTTGGCGTAGGTCACGCCCAACGCATCGGCGTGCGCGGGCAACCAGTCGCTCAAGGCGGTCGTGCCGGCGGGCGGCGAGTCCGTGCAGAGGAGGTCGTCGGCAAGGGCGTCGATCTCTTCGCCGGTGAGGAGCACGTCCCCGAGCGCCAGGCCGAGCCCCTTCGCGAGCGCCAAGCCGACCCAGCGGGGCACCCGCCAGATGGGGCGCTCGGTACCGATCGATTTCCCGATCAAGGCCACGAGCGCACGATACGTGTACGTCTCGGGGCCGATGGCGTCGATCCTGCGATTGCCCTCCAGCCCGGCTTCCGCGACGACCAGGCGGGCGTAGTCCTCGACATGAATGGGCTGCAGGCGGTAGGCGCCGTCTCCGACGATCGCGAACACGGGGAAGCGGCGAAGCAGCCAGGCGATGTTGTTGAGGAGTACGTCGGAGCCGCCGAAGAACACCGCGGGCCGCAGGATCGAGTGGGGGAGGCCGGACTCCCGAAGCGCGGCTTCGAGGTGGGCCTTTCCCCGGAAGTACTCGTAGGGCGAGTCCTCGGAGGGATTGGTGATGCTCGTGTGCACCACCCGGGACACCCCGGCGCGGCGCGCGGCCTCGAAGAGCCGTCGCGTGTTCTCGACGGCGCGGGTCTGGGAGAAGCCCGCCTTGGAGAACCGCACCCAGTAGGTGTTCACCAGGACGTCGACGCCCCGCAGGGCGCGATCGAGCGCCGCGGCGTCTTCGAACTCCATCGGGTAGGCGGGGACGCGCCCGTCGAAGGGGTCGTCCTGCGCCCCGGACCGCGTGAGTGTGCGCACCTCGTGGCCTTCCTCGAGGAGACGGGTCGCGATGTGACGCCCCGAGTATCCGTACGCGCCGGTGATGCAGAAGGTGGTCATGCTCAGTCTCGCCGCCGGAAGCTCCCGGCCACGAGAAGTATACCACATTCAAAAACAACTGAAAATGGGGTCCGGGTCAGCGGAGGAACTTCAGCACCCAGGGGAGAATGCGGCCGGAGGAGCCCCGCTCGACCCTCTCCATGACGTTGTCGGCGAGGTTCGCGAACTTCTGGAGCTCGCGCAGCTGGGCCCGGAAGGCGCGGGACTGGGCGTCCTTCAGGCCCTTCGTCTTCTGCAGGCCGTCGTCGAGTGCGGAGAGGACCGGCTCCAGCTCTTTCCGCTTGCGGGCGCGGGTGATGCACTGGATGACCCGCCAGACGTCCTTCTCCGCCTCGAAGTAGTCCTTCCGATCGCCGCGGCGGGTGACCTTGCGGAGCAGGCCCCAGTCGCAGAGCTCCTTGATGTTCCCGTGGGCCGAACCCCGGGAGATCTCGAGCTCCTCCATGATCTGGTCGGTGTTGAGCGGCTCGGGTGCGACCATCAGGAGCGCGTGGATCTGGCTCATCGTGCGGGACACGCCCCAGGCGGGCCCGAGCGCGCCCCACTGGTCGAGGAACGCGGAGCGGGCATCTGCGAGGGCCTTGGGGGTGCGCGTCTTCGCCATGGTTGGCCAGACTAGTCGCCACCAGGCGTGGAGCCAAGCCCCGTGGGCGTCAGGGCGCGACGTTGGTGACCACGAAGAGGTCCGTGCGACCGGCGCCGCCAAAGGGACCGGCGAGGACGTGCGCCTCGAGGATCGCGATCTCCTTGAAGCGGCAGACGACGGCGAGGGGAACCTCGCTGCGCCACAGGTGCCAGAACTCGTCGTCGGTGAGGAGTCCGCCTCGGCCTTCCCAGATCGGCTTCGGCTGGGGGGCCTCCGTCTGCCGGGCGACGCGCGCCTCCCACTGGTTCTTCCCGAGCGGATTCGCGACCTCGCGCTGGCGCCAGCGATCCGGCGTGCCGCCGGCGATCCACACCACGAGATCTTCCTCGTAGAAGCGGAGGCCCTGGGGATAGCGATTGAGCGTGATCGGTACGCGCCCTTCGTCGGCTGCCGCGGCGAGGGCGTGCGCGACCTCTCGTGCCGAGCCCAGATTCCCGACGCGGGCGAGCCCGATGTCCATGCCCCACCATTAGAGGGTGATACCGACGATCAGGAGCACCAGGCGGGACGTGCGCCCTTGGGCCGCGAGAGCAGACGGGCCGACGGCCAGCAGCTCGTCGAGTCGTGCGCCGGCGAGCACGAAGAGGGGGAACGCGCCGGTGAGCAGATACGGGAAGAGCTTCTGCCGGGAGATCGAGAAGAGGAGGAACACCACGAGGAAGACCGTCCAGGCCAGACGCGCTACAGGTACGTCGCGTCCGGTTCGGCCAATCGGGACCGAGCCCGGCAGCGTGCGGGTCTACGGGCGGGGGAGCCACGGCGAGCCGACGACGAGGTCTACGGCGCGCCGCCACCCGCCGAGAGTCCCCGCCCGCCAGGTCAGGGGCGTCCACGGCACGAGGTAGAGGACGGCGACGGGCACGTAGTACCAGAAGGGATGGAACTGCCGGAAGTCGCCTCGTCCGAAACGGGAGAGGTGCTCGTGTCCGACGAAGTGCGCGAGGGTCCCCGGGTGCGTGCGCTCGACGAGCACGTACCAGGGCGCCGCGACCAGGAGCGCGACGACCCAGGCGGTCGGGGAGACCACTACCCGCAGCAGGCGGGAGGGCGCGATGCCGGCCAGGGCCCATCCGAGCGCCACGGCGAAGGGAACCGCGAACGAGAGCGGGCCCTTCGCGAGGAGTCCGAGGCCCACGCCGATGCCCAGCGCCGGCGCCGCCCCGAAGCTCGGTCGCTGGACCCCGCGCCAGGCTGCGTACAGGACGACTGCGGTGCACGCGGCCAGGGGCATGTCGAGGTGGGGCCCGAAGCGAGATCCGAGCATGCCTGCCGCACCCGTGGCCGCCACGGCCGCCGCCGTCCATGCGGTCCGCCGCCGCTTCGTCCAGTCGAGCGCGAACAGGAAGACCACCACGATCCACACCACCCCAGCGAGGAGGTTGGGCGTCCGGGCCGCGAGCCCCGTAGGCCCCGTCCATTGCATGACGACGGCCTGGACCCAATACACGAGCGGCGGCTTGTCGAGGAAGGGCATGTCATTGACGCGGGGTGTGACCCAATCGCCGTCCTGGGCGATTGCCCACGCGATCGAGCCGAAGCGCCCCTCGTCCGTGTCGAAGAGGTCGCGGAGGCCGGCAAATGGCACGAGGAGTGCGGCAGCCAGCAGCGTTACGAGCAGGAGGTCCCGGCCGAGGGAAGGCGTGCCGCGGCCGGTCTCTGCCATGAAGTCCTCCCTGACGCTCGGGCGCCGCCCAGCGTACGGGAGCGCGTGCAGGGGACGAGCGAACTCAGGGCATTCGTGGCGCGTCGACGGCCGCCATTTCGTATGGTGTGGGCCCGCCGCCGCGCGTCTCGCGGAGGCGGAAGAGGAGATTCCGCATGAGCGAGACGAAAGCGCAGCCGGAGGCGTTCAAGCCCACCCAGGAGGACCGCAGCTACCTCGAGGTCCTGAAGGCCCTGGTCGGCAAGAAGATCACGGTCGTGAACCCCGAGTCGTACGAGGCGGCTCCGATGGTCGGCTTCCAGCTCAAGGAGAACTTCTATCCTGCGAAGATCGCGGGATGGGGCAGTGACTACATCATCATTCACACGATCGTGACCATGAGCAAGAAGGAGGGCGGACAGCAGCCCGTCCAGCAGTACATCCCCCTGATCGCCGTGAAGCGGATCAGCGTCCTCAAGACGGGGATCTACGTCCACATCTAGCGTGGCGATTGTGATCGTGTGCCGGTCCGAGCCTGGAGAATCAAGGCTCGGGCCGGGGACACCTCACGGACGGTGGGCCTGCGCGCCGCGGTCAGCCTGCGAGAGCGCGGGATCGACCACGATTCGGTCCCAGGCGGAGTCTAGGATCTCGCCGGTGTCGAAGGGGAAGCCCACTTGGGGGAGCAGGACCCAGGGGCCCGGCTCCACGCGACGGACCACCGGCAGCAATGCCCTTTCCGGACGCGCTCTCGCCGTGCCGGGCGCCCGGGGGTACGCTGCTCGTCCCTCGTGGAGCTGCGCATGATTCGTCCCCTGGGCTTGCCCGTCGGCAGCATTCGTGCCTTGCTGCTCCTCGGCCTCACCGTCCGCGCCGTGTTCGATCTCCGGACCTACTTCGCGACGCCGGCCATGGACCGCGTTCCGCCTCCCCTCGCACCCTGGCTCCTCGTCGCGGTGCTCATTTCGGCGGCTTCCTACTTCGCGGCTCGATCCGCGGCGTCGGAGGGCGGCGAGGTGCCGCGGCGGGCTCCGCTCGGACTGCCGCGGGGGACGGTACGGCTGATCTTTCTCATCCTGGCCGGCTACGGCACGTACGTGTACTTCCACTACTCCGGGACACCGCTGGGCGCTGCCCAGGCGTTCTGGATCCTGGCGGCCTACGGCCTGGGCATCGTCGTCCACTGGATCGTCACCAAGCGGCGCGGCTCGGACGAGGCCGGTGCCTCCTTCTTCGAGCACTTGCTCGCCCTGGTCTCCCTCCTCTCCGTCGGCGGTCTGATCTGGATGGCGGCGGACCCGACGGCCACGCCGCCGGACTGGGTTGAGCCGCTGCTCGGCGCCATCGTCGTCCACTACTTCGCCTCCCGATAGGAGACCGGAGTCGCCCTGGGAGAATTTCGGGGTGGCAGGGGCCCCCTCGTCCTGCGAGAACGACGGGACCTTCGGGCCGTGCGGGATGCCGCGCCTCCGGATCACCGGGGCGAGCGGCAGGAGAGCGGGGCACGGACTCGCTACCCCGCAGACGACCCGAAGCCCAGAAGACACTCGGAGGTTCAATGAGAGACGGAATGCCCGGGGCGCGAAGTGTGACCGTAGTCGCACTGGCGCTCCTCGTGGGAGCCCTCGCCCTCTTCCTTCCCTCGGTTTCGGCCGAGGAAGGGCAGGCGGCGGGCGGAACCAAGGCCTTCGAGACGCCGGAGGCGTTGGTCGAGGCCTGGATCGAGGCTGCGGCCAACAACGACGACGCCGCGCTGAAGGTCCTCGCCGGCCCGAAGCACGCGGGCTGCGATCCAGTCCGGCGGGGATCCGTCGGTCGGCGAAGGTTCGCGCGAGTTTGCCGCAAAGGCGAAGGAGTTCTGGACGCTTCGCGACAACGAAGACGGCTCCAAGACGCTCGTGGTCGGCGACAACCGCTGGCCCTTCCCCATGCCGCTTCGCAAGACGGAGGCCGGATGGGTCCTCGACGTCGAGGCCGGCGAGGAAGAGATGCGCATGCGCCGCATCGGCTGGAACGAGCTCGAACGCCATCAAGATCTGCCGGGCGTACGCGCGAGCTCAGGAGGAGTACCACGAGACGGACCGCGACGGCGACGGCGTGCGCGAGTACGCGCAGCACGTTCGCAGCACGCCCGGGCCGAAGGACGGCCTCTATTGGCCGACAGGCGAGGACGGCGAACGAGAGCCCGTTCGGTCCGTTGGTCGGCCGTCCCTGGCCGTGTACCTCCAGAACCGCCAGGCCTCCGATCCGGTCGGCGGCTACCACTGGAAGATCCTCACGGGGCAGGGTCCCCGCGCGCCCGGCGGACACCACTCCTACATCATCAACGGCAACATGATCGCCGGCTTCGCGCTCTTGGGCGTGCCCGCCCAGTACGGCGAGACGGGGATCATGACGTTCCTCGTCAGCCACCACGGGCAGGTCCTCGAGAAGGACCTCGGCGTCTGCACGCAGCGCGTGCGGGCAGATCACGACCGTCTACAACCCCGACGACACCTGGACCGAGGTGGAGGACTGATCCATGGAACGCAGAGCAATTCAGCTGGGGCGCGTGGGCCTCATCCTGCCCGCTTCTCGTCCTGCTCTGCCTCGTGCCCGCTCCCCGGCGCAGGCGGCAGACGACGACACGTACAGCCCCGAAGAACTCCAGGAGATCGTCGGGCCGATCGCGCTCTATCCCGACATCGTGCTCTCCTCCCTGCTGCCGGCGTCCACGGCGCCGACGGACGTCGTGCAGGCGGCCCGCTGGGTCAAGCTCGCAGAGCGGGGAGATCACCGAGGCCCCGGCGGACTCCGGCTGGGATCCCGCCGTCGAGGCGATGGTCCAGTTCCCGGACGTCCTGACCTGGATGAGCGAGAACCTCGACTGGATGGAGATGCTCGCCTACGCGGTGGCCGTCCAGGAGGGCGACGTCCTCCAGGCCATCCAGGACTTCCGCGATGGCGACCGAGGAGGCGGGAAACCTCGAGAGCAACGAGCAGGTGCAGGTCGTCCAGGAAGACGACGTGATCTACATCCAGCCGGCGCAGCCGGAGGTGGTGTACGTGCCCACGTACGATCCCGTCGCGGTCATGCAGCCCGGGCTACGCGTGGAGCCCGTCGGCTTGGGGTGTCGGGTTCGCGATGGGCGCCGTGGGCGCCTGGGCCTGGCACGGCATCCACTACGGCCACCACGGCGGCCACGGCTCGATCAACGTCAACAGTCAGCCGCAGTTCAACTTCAACAACAACGGCAACATCAACCGCGGGAACATCGGCGCGGCAACAGTGGAACCCGGGAAACCGGCCGAACAAGCGTCCCGCCAGCGGCCCGGCAACACGCGCCCGAGGCAGCGGCCGGAACCGCCCCGGCAATGGGGCCGTCCGGGCAAGGGGGGCGTGAAGCCGGGAGGCGGGCAACCTCCGGGCTCCGGCAACCGACCCGGGCGTCCGGGCGACCGTCCCGGTGCGGGCAACCGTCCCGGTCGCCGAGCGGCCGCATCCGTCCGGGTGCGGGCAACCGTCCGGGTGCGGGTGATCGTCCGGGTGCCGGCAACCGTCCGAGCAAGCCTCCGTCCCGGCCCGGCGCGGGAACGCGTCCGAGCACGCCGCCTTCGCGGCCGGGCGCGGGAACGCGTCCGAGCGCGCCGCCGTCCCGTCCGGGTGCGGGCGCAGGCTCCCGTCCCGGCGCCGGCTCGCGGCCGAGCGCCGGCTCGCGGCCGTCGAACGCTCCCAACCGCAGCAGCGGCTCGAAGAGCTCCATGAGCGGTGCCTCCCGAAATGGTCGGAGCACGCAGCAAGCGAGCAGTCGCGGCCGTTCGTCGGCGTCGCGTTCCCCGTCCTCCGCCTCGCGCAGCCGGTCGTCCGGTGGCGCGTCGCGCGGCGGCGGTAGTCGTGGCGGCGGCGGCGGAGGCCGTGGAGGCGGGGGCCGGCGGCGCTAGCCGCTAGCGCGGTCTTCGCACTTGCATCCACCTGCTCCCCGCCCTGCAATGGGGCGGGGAGCACATGCCTGACGCCCAGGATCCACACGAGTCGGAGTCCGAGACGTCGTCGCCGGGAGCGGGATGTTTCCGCGGCGTCTTGGCGGTGGGGATCCTGGGCGTCTTCGTGTCGATCGTGCTTCGTCACAATGCGATCGAGTACTCGTGGTCTCATCCGGAGGCCTATCAGCGGTTGCTGGTGGCGAGCTTCGGCTTCTTCGCCCTCGTCCTCTTTCTTGGACTGTGCGGCCCGAGCCCAGAGCGCGACGAGCCGGGCGAGCCCGAGGCGTGGCTCTGCAAGCACTGCCTGAAGCCGTACGTGCCGGGTGCGCACTTCTGTCCGCGCTGCTCCGCACCGCAGACCTTCTTTGCCTGGACGGCGCACTACGAGCAGGTCTATGCCCTCACCTGGTGCCTGGGCAAGGCCGCGTGGTATCCCACGAGCGTCATCCACCCGGTGGGGCTTCTCCTCGCCTGCATACCTCTGGGATTCTTCGCATCCCCTCTGACGTTCCTGTTGGCCTTACCGCTCGCCATCATCGGTGTGATCTCGTGGATTCGGCACGGGCAAGGACGTCCACGCGCGCGGGCCATCGAGTACGGGACTCCTCCGTGGTGGACGTACGACGCAGAGTGGATCCTGCCCGAGTACGAGGAAGAGCCGATCAGCCCCGACGATTGACGCGCGCAGCGTGTTCGTATCGCGTGTAGTACGTTTCTTCGACGCCCGTTTTCGCTACCCGTCGGTAGCGCGACGCATTCACGTGGTGGGCAACGTCACGGGCTTTGTACGCCCGAGGCGGCGAGCGCACGCAGTTCCGGGAGCAGGGTGTATTGCGGGGGAAACGCGCCGTTCCTCGTTGGCATGCATCGTGCGATTGCAGGGTAGACGCGCGGTTCTCGGCAGTCGAAACCGTTCCAGCGTCGGTCCAATCGCATCCTTCGGGGAGCATGTCATGAAGCACCTCGCCCTCGGTGTGGCCACGTACGCGATCGTCGTGGCCCTCGTCACTCTTCTCTCGCCCGGCGACCTCTGGGCGCACGGTGGACAGTTCCGCGGTCCGGGCGACCAGGTCCCGCCGGGCTTGCGCGACCCGTTCGATCCGACACCGCCGCCGCCTCCTCCGCCGCCGACACCCGGCCCTCCTCCGATATCGACCCCCTTCGGTCCCACGCAGGGATCCCCGACGACACCGCTGCCGACCGGTACGCCGCCCGTCACGACGACTCCGACCGGCGGACAACCCAAGCGCCGCGGCGGGAGCACGCTCTCCTACGCGGACTGGGTGTTCTGGTACCACTACAACAAGGACGACATCGAGAACCTGAAGTGGTCGCTCTATCACCCGCTCTCCTCGGAGAACCCGATCTTCCAGACGGGACACGGTCGAGGGGGGACGCAGCGTGACGCCTACATGCGCCTGACGCAGAAGCAGGTGCAGGCCAAGGTCATCCCGGCCCTTCTCTGGGCGATGGACCCATCGAACATCGACTACTCGGACATCGAAGGCGCCGCCTACATCGCACTTGCCAAGGTCTCGAAGGACCCGCAGCACATCGACAAGCTCATGGCGGGACTGGACCTTGGACGGAAGCGGCATCACGTCGTACAGGAATCGGCGGCGCTGGCCCTGGGCCTTCTCCGCCGGGCCGATCCCGCGGACCAGTTCACCGCCCGTGAACTGGACAAGGCACGGGCGCTTCTCTTCGACGTGCTGGATGACGCACGACATGCGACCCGGGTCCGCGGATTCGCCGCTGTGGCCCTCGGCCTGCTCGGCGACCAGCCGACGGGATCCGGCGAGTACGCGAACGACACCGCGACCGCGGCGGCCGCGACGACCACTCGGCTCTTCGAAGCCCTGCGGTCCCCCTTCAAGGACGAGAATCTCTACGTAGGCGTCCTGATGGCGATCGGTCTCCAGCCGGCGACCTCCGTCACACCCGAGCAGCGAGAGCTGCTCGCCGAGTGCGCCATGAAGCGCCGACTCGGGCGTGAGAAGGCGGGCGCCCTGACGCAGTCATACGCCACGCTGGCGCTGGGTCGGATCGGCGCGGCCGGGGACATCCGGTCGCTGGAGAACATCCTGAATGCCCGCTCTTCGACGGTCTCTCAGCAGACGCGCGCTTCCGCCGCCATCGGTCTCGGGCAGCTGGGGAGGCTCGTAGACGGCCAGGACCGCGTCCGGGCGGCACAGGTGCTGCTCCGCACCGTCGAGACGTCGAGGGACGAAAGCACACCCAACTTCGCGATCATGTCGCTCGCACAGCTCCTGGTCGAAGACGCGAAGGCGAACCGCACCGACGTGTTGGGGAACACCCGCGCCGACGAGATGTTGATCGAGAAGGCGCGCAAGGGTCGTCACCTCGAGCGCGGCTTCGGCGCCATGGCCCTCGGGCTGGTCCTCCGTCAGATCGAGCGAAACCTCGACGTGGATGCCTGGCAGTCGTTCCGCGAGGACGCCGTGCAAACGCTGCGTGACGGACTGGCGAGACAGAGCCAGGACAAGAAGAGCCGGGCCGCGTTCGCCACCGCTCTCGGCATCGCGCGAGACGGCGGGAGCCGCAAGGCCCTGCTCGCCATCGTCGACGACCGTGATGCGGACAAGATGCTGCGGTCCTATGCGGCGCTGGCGCTCGGCCTGATCGGTCGGTCCGACGGCGACACCGCGCGCGCCATCGCCGGCGCCCTTCGTGAGCGCTCTTCCGAGGACCTGCGCCGGCAGTCGGCCACGGCTCTCGGTCTGCTCGGGAACCCGACGGTGCCCGGAACCGGCAAGGACGCGGTCGAGATCCTGCTCGACGAGTTGAAGTCCGCGAGGACGCAGAGCCACAAGGGCCAGATCGTGCTGGCGCTCGCACGGGTGGGGGACCACCGGGCCTTGGACGGACTCGAGGCGCTGTTGATGGACCCCAAGGAGAACGAGCTGACGCGCGCCTTGGCGTGTGCAGGTCTCGGGCTCGTAGGGGACTTGGAGTGGATCCCGTCCATCGCGCGCGGGAGTCGGAACATCAACTACCGGGCGTCGACGGATCTGATCGACGAGTTCCTGTCCATTCTGTGACAATCGGACGTCGTGACACCGGCCGGGAGAGGCGAAGATCCGTCTTCGCCTCTTCAGGCCGTGTCGGGGCCGACCGACCTTTTGGGTTACCAGCGTCCGGCTAGAAACACGCTCAACATCGAAACATTTGATATGCGCTCAGCTTGGGCGCTGGTTTCCCCCCGGCTTTTGCCCGGGGGGATTCGCGTTACCGCGGTCGAGCACTTAGGGTGATCCCGGTTATCGAGGATCCCCGGTCTTGAACGACGCAGCCGCACCCACGCAGACGTCCCCCGCGCTTGTCGAATACACGGCGCGCCGCGATCGCGCCTTGGCGAGCGCCACGACGGCCGAGGTCCTTGGACGGCGGCTCTCGGTGGCGCGCCTCCTCGTGTTCTTCGCGGCCGTAGCCGCAGGCTCCCTGGCCGCGATGGGCACGCTGCCCTGGCTCCTCGTGGCCCTGCTCGGAGTCGCGTTCATCGTGCTCGTGGTGTTCCACCAGCGTGCACGGCGACGCCAGTGGGAGTCCGAGCGACGCGCGAAGCTCTACGAGCAGGGGTTGGGCCGGCTCGCGGATGCGTGGGCGGGAACCGGAAGCGACGGACGAAACCACCGTCCCGAGACGCACGTGTTCGCGGACGACCTCGACCTCTTCGGCAAGGGCTCGCTCTTCGAGCTGCTTTGCACGGCGCGGACCCGTGCCGGCCGCGCGTGCCTGGCCCGATGGCTGCTGGCGCCGGCCGACGTCGCCGAGGTCCGCGGGAGGCAGGCCGCGGTTGCCGAGCTCACGCCCCTGGTCGCCGTGCGCGAGCGTTTCGCCATCCTCGGCGGGGAGGTGTCCTCCGCCCTCGATCGCGGCGAGGCGGCGCCCTGGGGGGCGGCGGAGGTCCAGCTCCACGGGCGCGTCCTCCCGTGGGTCGCCCGCGTGCTGGGACTGGTCTCGGCCGTGCTGCTCGTGGGGTGGTCCTTTGCCGGGTGGTCCGTCCTGCCGCTTCTCGTCTCGCTGGCAGCGCAGCTGATCGTCACGCTTCCCTCCTGGGGACGGGTCAACGACGTGCTCGAGGCCGCGGAGCATCCGACGCAGGACCTGGCCCTCACCGGAGAGCTCCTGCGCCTCCTGGAGGAGCCGACGTACGAGTGCGCCTGGTTGAAGGGGCTCCAGGCCGAAATCGAGGTGGCGGGGCACACGCCCTCTGCGGCCATTCGGCGCATTACGCGCCTCATGGACTTCGTGGAGGCGCGACGAAACCAGGTCTTCCTGCCCGATCTCGCTGGCTCCTCTGCCTCGGCACGCAGCTGGCCTTCGCGATCGAGGGATGGCGGGCGGAGTACGGCAAGGATCTCGGACGCTGGGTGGAGGCGCTGGGTGCGTTCGAGGCGGCCGTTTCCCTCGCCGGGTACGCGTACGAGCACCCGGCAGATCCCTTCCCCGAGATCGTCGAGGACGGAACCGTGTTCGATGGCCGGGGGCTCGGGCACCCGCTGCTCCCCGCCGCGGACTGCGTGCGAAACGACGTTCACCTCGTGGTGCCGCCGACGGGCGACGTCGTCGCAGGCGCTCCTCGTCAGCGGCTCGAACATGTCGGGCAAGAGCACCCTGCTCCGGACCGTCGGCGTCAACACGGTCCTCGCCTGGGCGGGCGCCCCCGTCCGCGCGACGTCGCTGCGGATCTCGCCGCTCGCCGTCGGCGCGTCGATCCGCATCCACGACTCCCTCCAGGCGGGCGAGTCGCGCTTCTACGCGGAGATCGCGCGCCTACGGCAGCATCGTCGACCTGACGCGCGGCGAGAGGCCGACGCTCTTCCTCCTCGACGAGGTGCTCCACGGTACGAACTCCCACGATCGCCGGATCGGGGCCGAGGCCGTCATCCGCTCGTTGCTCGAGACGGGGGCCATCGGCCTCGTCACGACGCACGACCTTGCGCTGGCCGAGATCGCGGAGGCCGATCCGCGCATGGCGAACGTCCACTTCGAGGATCAGCCTCGTGGACGGGCGAGATGCATTTCGACTACCGGCTCCGCCCGGGCGTCGTGACGCACAGCAACGCGATCGAGCTTGATGCGATCCGTCGGTCTCGACGTGTAGGAGTGCCTGTTGGCGAATCCGTGGATGGACCCGGACGTACGCCGGCCGGATGGGCGTTGCGGATCGCAGGGCGGCAACCCGCATGCGCGACGAAGCAGATCGGGCGTCGTGTGCCGTCCTCGCCGACGCCGGGAGCCCGAAGCGGATCCTCGACCTCGGGATCGGCACGGGCGCCGTTGCGCGGCGCCTGCTCGCGCCGGCTCCCCGAGGTCGTACCTGGTGGGCCTCGACGGCTCCGCCGCGATGCTCGCCGAGGCGCAGCATGAGGCTCGACGGCGTAGGCCGACCGCGTCGTCCTTCGTGGCGTCCCGCCTGGAGGGCGCTGGCCGAGGCTCACCGGCGCCGAGTTCGACCTGGTGGTCAGCCGTGCAGGCGATCCACCACCTACCGGGGGACGCGAAGCGGGAGCTGCTACGCGAAGGCCTTCGACGTCGCTGAGGCCGGGCGGCACGTTCCTGGTGAGCGATCGTCTGGCGCTCGACGCGCGCCTCTTCGAGCTTCTACCGGCGGCTCTGGAACCGCGCACGTGAGCACGGGCGACTTCGAGCCCGTCGCGGACGAGGCTTCACCCATGCCCGGTACGAGGCGCGAACCTCGAGGAGTCACGGCGACGTGCCCGATCGTCTGAGACGCAGCTCGCCTGGCTCCGCGACGTCGGCTTCGATCCGGTCGACTGCTTCTGGCTGGACGGAGATCGCGCCGCCTTCGGCGGGCTCAAGGCACCTTGACCTCCGCCACGGGAGGAAGGTTCGATCGAAGCCTCTGCGAACTCCCCAGAAAGCACGGCCTTGGCCGGGGCGGCGCTTGTAGCCGGCGACCGTCGAAGCGGACCTCCACCGGCTCGCCGGCTGCGAAGTCCTCCGGCGTGAGCAGCACGCGGAAGCGCTTCACGCCGGGCCCTCGCGCCTCGAAACGACCGGATCGCGCCGGCGCGCCGTGATCTCCGGCCTTGCCGTCTTCTTGTCCGCCTCCGCCTGCATGAGGCGCCGCCGAGCGTCGTCGGCGAGGCGCATTCCACCGCGCGGGCGATACGCGCAGCGGGGAG
Organism: uncultured Planctomycetota bacterium; assembly: GCA_963802335.1. Classification (GTDB taxonomy): domain Bacteria; phylum Planctomycetota; class PLA2; order PLA2; family JAEUHO01; genus CAWDIE01. Next base: position 93,202 of record CAWDIE010000003.1, read on the forward strand.
ACTCCTTGACGGAGTTCCTTGACCGCGAGGACCTCCACCCAGGCCGAGCGGCCTTCGCCCTCGCGCGCCACGAGGCGCACGCACGCTGCTCGCGGCGCGGCGATCGCGCACGGACGCTGCCAAGGAAGGCCTTCCAGTCGACGGCGGAGAAGTCGAATCCGTGTCCGTGTCCGTCCTGGAGGAGCAGCTCGGCGTCGGGAGCGTTCGCCGCCTGCAGCTTCGCGAAGGCCGACCCGAGGTTGTAGATCAGACGGGAGTCGTCCCCGCGGCCCTGGAGATCCCGGATGGGTAGGTGGGCGGCGTTCTCCACGTACCGGATGTTGTTCTGTCCCTCGGGACGTGGAGTCGGGGGCCGCCGATCATCGGGGCGAGCGACGCCCACGGGATGGGGTCGCGTACGGCGAGATCCCAGGCCAGGTGTCCGCCTCGGCTGATGCCGGTCAGGTGGATCCGGTTCTCGTCCACGTTGAAGTGGCGACGTGCCCAGCGGAGTACGGCGAGGGCGTCCTCGCGCTCGCGCGCCGAGAATCGGTAAGCCTTCGTTCTCGCCCGCCTCCGTGGGCGCCACCACGAGCATCCCCACCGCGTCGGCCGCCCCGCGCCACTGCTGGATCATCTGGGCGCCCCGCCCACCGGCGCCGTGCAGGGCGAGGAGGAGGGGGGTCGGTTCCGCCGGGTCGTAGCCGCTCGGGACGTACACGGCGGTCCGCGAGAGGCGCACGTCGTCTCCGAGGCCGAGCCGCAGCGTTTCGACGTGGACCCCGGGCTCCCATGGTTCGTGCGGTGCGAAGCTCCGCATCGCGGCGAGCAGGCGATCGACGGTCGCATCCGGGCGGTCGGCCAGGACGTCCGCGGCCTCGCGCCTCGCGGCGGCGTCCGGCAGATCCACCAGGTGGATCAGGGCGTCCGCCAGGGGAAGGAATTCCTCGTCGGCGCGAAGGCCGGGCGCCAGCACGAGGAGGAGCCCGCAGACGAGGACGAGGAGGCGGCGAATCACCCACCAGGGTAGGGGCCCCGGGAGCGGCCGTCTTGCCCGGGGGGACGCGCCGATCCGCAGTCCTCTCAGCGTGCGGCGGGAACTTCGAGTTCGAACCCCGCGAAGCCTAGCTTGGGGCCGTACGTCGACACGCCGATCCGGTGCTTGCCGGGAATCGCGCGGATGGAGACCTCGTCGAAGAGGACCGTCTCGCCCAGCGTGACGGTGAGGAACCCGTCGTAGTACGTGAGTGTGAGCGGCTGGATCTCGCCGCCGGGCGCGTCCTGCGGAGACGCCTGGTAGATCACGTGGTCGTAGCGCTCGAGCTGCGCGCCGACCTGCTTTCGGCGGGGATGGACGATCAGGTTCCAGCCGGAGAGGGCATCGGTACCACCCTCGCCCTGGAACGAGACCACGAGCTTCGGGATGCCACCGCCCTCGGGCGCGAGGTCGAGCCGCAGGCGGAAGGCGCCGAGGGTCCTCGGTGTGCTTCCCCTTCAGCCAGAAGAGGTTCGAGGGAGAGTCCTTCGCGAAGCCGGGGCGGACCGTGTACTGGCGCCACGCCGACGCCCTTGTCCTTCGGAGCGGCCCGACGAGGGGCTTGTTGACGACCTTGAAGTCGCCGACCGGCGACGTCGAGCTTGGACTTGAACGACTTCGTGCGGAAGGAGTGCTCGGACGACGTCCTTCCACTTGACCTTGGGGCTTGCCTCCTCCGTGCCGGCGCGCTGTCGGCGGATCGAGGTCCGCTGCGCAGGCCCGAGATCGGACCGCCGTCCGGCGCGAGAGCGCCATCACGAAGCCTGCGGTGCCGTGGCGGTTCTTCACCTTCACGAGGATCTTGTTGCGCCCGGCGTGAAGTGTGATCGGCAGGCGCATGGCGTCGGGCACGCGCGCCGTCGGACCTCGCCACCAGATGGGCGTCGAGCCGTTGACGCCCCGGATGACGTAGCCCTCCACCGGTCGGTCGTTCACCCAGAGCCCGAAGTCGTCGTCGCTGCGGACGTGCGCGAAGGCCTCGACGTCCCTGTCGACCGTGACGTGGCAGAGCGCGTAGGTGGCGGTGTTGTCCTGGTACGAGAAGTTGAAGGACGACCCAACCCGCGGGCGATCGATGCCGCACGACCGGGCGAATCTCGCCCGCGGCTCCGCCACTTGCAGATGTTGCTTCCCGCTGAGGTACTCCTTCGCGAAGTCGATCTCGTACTCGGGCGGGAAGACGAGGAGACGCGGATCGGCGCCCTGGCTCTTGAAGGGGCCGATGACCCGCCAGTCGTGGAGGATCCCCAGACGATCCTCGCCGAAGCGGCGACGTGGCCTCGCGCGCCGAGCCCCGGCTGCCGCAGGAGCTCCCGGCCGAGGAGGTCGCGAGGCAAGGGCGAGTTCGGGAAGTCGCGGAGCTCGTTGCGCGTACAGCGGCACGCGCTGCTCGCCCGCGCGCGAACGCCTCGACCTCGACTCGCGACGGCGCTCGCGGTCGCTCTCCAGCAGCGGCCAGCGGAAGCGCGAGCAGGTCGTCGAAAGCCTCGGCGCCGAAGACCTGCATCAGGTACCAGGCGAAGGCACGCGCGACGTACGGCTCGCGCCCGTCGCGCAGCGGGCGCCTCGCGGTACGCGCGGAAGAAGCGCCGGTAGGGCTTCCAGTCGTGGCCCCAGGGCGCCTTGCGCGTAGCTTGTCGAGGAAGTGGAGGAAGAAGCCCGCGCTGGGGCCGTAGTACGGGATGCGCCAGTACGCGAGGTCGCGGCTCAGGTAGTCCTCGCGGAAGGCCTCGAGGTTGCGCCTGGAAGGCGTGCAGGAGTCGCCCTTCTGGTCCAGCGCCTCGAAGAGGTAGGCGGCGCCCGATGTTGGCGAGCCCCTCCCGGAAGCCCGACGAAGATCGGGAGTCGTGTCGTCGACGCAGTGGGTGAGCTCGTGGTAGAGCAGGCCGGTGTCCACGCGATAGCCGCTGCGCTCGGTGTCTGCGCGCCCGATGTCGATGTTGTTCCCGCCGGCCTGCCCGCCGCCGAAGTTCCACAGCTCCTTGAAGAACACCGTGATGCGCGCCCGTCGGGTTGGGCACGCGCCCGAAGAGATCGGTCGAGGAAGACGAAGCCGAGGTCGTAGCGGTCGCCGCGACAGCGCGGGGATGTTCTCGACGAGGATCTTCGGGCCGATGTAGATGAAGTTGTGCGATGGCGACGGTCGCGAGGCGGCCGAAGGCCGCGTGGTTCACGGCGTCGTCGACCATCGCCGCCTGCGTCGGGCGGCGTCTCGGAGAGCCAGGCCTCGTCGAGCGCGTCCATCCGCTCCCGGGCCGCGGCGGCCAGGTCGCGGTCGCTCACGAGGCTGAGGTCGCGGAAGAGGTAGCGGGCCGCGGCCCTAGGCCTTCTCCGTGAACCAGGCCTCCGCCTGGTCGAAGAGCTTCTCGCCGAGGCCGAGCTTCTCCACGGCCTTCCGCGCCGCGGCCTTGTCCTCGTCGGTGACGCGGGCGAGGAGCCGGAGCCGGATCTCCTGGATGTCCTTCTGCGTGCGCTCGGCCGCGGCCAGCGCGCCGATCACGGCCGCGTCCGCCTCCTCGGAGAGCGAGCCGCCGATCGCCTCGAGGATGCGGAGCGCGGCGTAGAGCTTGCCCCGGTCGTAGAAGTGGCCCGGCCATCGCCCGCAGGAAGCGCCGCTTCTCCGCGGCGATCCGCTGCTGCGACCCGTCTGCGCCTCGAGGACGCTGATCGGGCGCGGCGCGAAGTGGCCGAGGCGCCAGGATGCCGTCGCGGAAGCGCTCCTTCGTCGGGTCCTCCTCGGCGCGCCGGATCCCGATCTCGAGGAGCCGCCAGGCGTCGGGCGTCGTCGGCCTCGGCCAGCTCCCGCGCCCGCGCGCGAGGAGCTTCTCGACGGATCGCCGCGTCGTCGGTGGGTACGAGCTCCGGCACGTCGAGTGGGCGAGGGGGAGGAACGCTGCCCCAGAGCCCGGAGTCGACCCGGGGCGGGACGGTCCTCGAGCTCGGGGTCGAAGAAGGAGAGGAGCAGGTCGAGGCGGTCCCCGGGCTCGAGCCCGGCCTCGAGCGGCAGGGGGAAGGGGATCTCGTAGCGGATCTCCTCGCCCTTCCGCCAGCGCGGTCGTCGGCACCGTCGGGAGAGTGGTCGAGGCTCAGGAGCGTCGTCGCTGCGGTGGTTGAAGCCGGAGCTGCGACGCGGTAGGCGCGGGCGACGTCCTCCTCGGGCGTGAACGCGAGCTGCACGCACGTAGCGACCGAGGTCGGCCGCCTCGCTCTCGTCGACCTCGGCCTCGATCGGACCGGGACCTCGTCGGGGATCTCCTCCGACTCGTCGGCGTCGTCGCCCCGCGCGCGCGGGAGGCGGCGAACAGGAGAGCGAGGAGCCCGGCGAGCAGGAGCCAGGGCCACGGCCGAGCGACTCGACATCCGCGACCTCCCGGAGAGGCGGATCATGCTAGCGCGAGCGAGTCAGGGGGCAACCGCCGCGCGACGGCTACAATCCCGCGCTCGGCACGTTCCCTTGGAGCCAGCATGCTCGAGGTCGAGAGGTTCACCAAGCGCTACGGCGACTTCACGGCCGTCAAGGACCTCTCGTTCGCGGTCGGCGGCGGGCGAGATCCTGGGGCTCGTCGGGCCGAACGGGGCGGGCAAGACCACGACGCTGCGAGCGCTCGCCGGGATCCTCCGGCCCAGCGCGCGGGCGGATCCGGTCGCGGGCCACGACATCGTCACGGAGCCGCTTCCCGCGAAGCGCGCCCTCGCGTTCGTGCCCGACACGCCGACGCCCTTCGAGCAGCTCACGGTGGTGGAGCACCTGCGCTTCACGGCCCTGGCCTACGGCGTCGACGATCGCCGAAGCCCGGATCGACGAGCTGCTGCGCGGAGCTCGAGCTCGCCGAGAAGCGCGACGCGCTCGGCAACACGCTCTCGCGCGGCATGAAGCAGAAGCTCGCCTTCGCGATGCGCCTTCCTGCGCGATCCGCGCGGTGCTCATGCTCGACGAGCCGCTCGACCGGGCTCGACCCGAAGGCCATCCGCAGCGTGCGGGACGCGATCCGCCAGCGGGCGGACGACGGCGCCGCGGTGATCGTGTCGTCGCATCTGCTCGATCTCGTCGAGCGCCTCTGCGACCGCATCCTCGTGCTGCACCGGGGCGGAAGCTCGCCCTGGGCACGCTCGCCGAGATCCGGCGGCAGGCGGCGACCCACGCGGGCGAGAGCCTGGAAGAGGTGTTCTTCGCGATCACGGAGCGAGAGGAGGACGACGGAGGACGGCGACATGATCCACCGCGCGCTCGTCTACCTCCTCCTGATGCGCTTGAAGAACGCCGCTCTGGGGACTCCGCAAGCGGCCGGGCCGGCTGATCGCCCTGCTGATCCTCGTCGCGGCTTTCGTGACCGATGGCGGTCTGCGGGCCGCCGCGTCAGCGACATGAGTCAGGTCGACCGCGCCGTGGTCCTCGTGGTCCTGCTCTCCCTCTACTACCTCTTCTCGCTCTTCGGCGGGACTGGCGAGCCGGGGCCGATGTTCCCGCAGTCGGACGTCGACTTCGTGTTCCCGGCGCCGTTTCGCCGGCGGGACGTGCTGGTCTACCACCTCCTGCGGCACTACCTGCAGATGGTGTTGCTTCGGCCTCTTCTACGCCGTCTTTCTTGGCGCAGCCCAACTGCCCAATCCGGCATTGACGTACGTCGGCATCGTGCTCTGTCTGGTGATCTGCACGCACGTGCAGACGGCGATGACGCTGATCGCGTCGATGCTGAGCGAGAGGGTGTTCGGGCGGCTCCGGCGGGTTGTCGCGCGCTGGTCTTCGTCGTGCTATTCGCCGTCGGCGTGATTCTTGCCGTCGGAGGCCTGACGGGCGTGGGCGGCGTGGAGCAGCTGCTGCGTACGTGGATCGAAACCGACCTCGCGCGCTGGGTTCTCTATCCCGCCGTGGCCGTGGGCGATCTGGCCTTCGCCGGAACGACCGCCGCCGTCCTCACCGCTGCTTGGTCTGCTCGGAACGCGTCATCGGGACGTTCGTGCTCGTGCTGGCGTTCCCCGTCAACGTCGTGGAGACGGCGACGACCCGGGTCGAGCGAAAGCAGCGGGCGGAGGGAGCGGCGAAGGACGTGCGGCGGTCCGAGCGCGCGACGACGTGGCCGCTCTTTCGGGGAGCGGGTGCCGTGGCATGGCTGAACGTGGTCACGCTCCGCCGTAGGCTCCGGATCGTGGTGGGGGCGCTGGTGATGCTCCTCTTCGTGATGCTCTTCGTGGGCACGCGGACGGATGATGATCGACCCGGCTCGATCCCATACGTCATCGTCCTGCTGGCCTACTTCCCCGTGCTCGCCAATCTGCCGCTCGGCTTCAAGGGGCACCGCGAGCACCTGGACCTCTTGAAGACCCTGCCCGTCGGCCCCACGCGCATCGCCCTCTCGGAAGTCCTCGTTCCCGCCGTCGTGCTCTGGGGGCTCCAGATCGCGATCGTGGGGATCCTGGTGCTGGCCGGCCAGCTTCCGCCGTTCTGGCTCGGGGTCTCGGCGGCCTTCTATCTGGTATTCGACGTGGCCGCGGTGGCGGATCTCGGACCTCTTCCAACTTGGCCGCGACCGCCGACAGATGGGGTTCTTCCTCGTCACGGCCCAGATGTTCTCGATCCTCCTGTCCACCGTGCCCGCGGTGGGGGCTGCCGGGGTGACCTTCGTGCTCACGGAGAGCCCCGTGCTGGCCGGAGCGGCCGGTTTCGTGGTCCAGACGGGGGTGGATCTCGGAATTCTCGCTCTGCTCGGCCGTCGCTTCGCCCGCTTCGAGGCTGAGCCGGCAACTCTCTGAGTCCGGTCCCCTACGCGGCTCCCTGGGCGTAAGATGACGCCCTTTGTGTCCGCCAGCGAGGCTCCGATCTCATGGAACGTACCCGCCTCCTCATCGTGCTCGGGCTCTTCGTCGTGTTGGGGCTGTCGGCCGCCGTGGCCGGCGAGCACCCCGAAGCCCGCACGTTGGCCTTCCCGCTCCTCGGCTTCTCGATCGACGCGCCCGAGGGCTGGGTCGTGGACCAGACCGGCGATGCGCCCCTCGAGCTCTCGAAGGACGGCGTCCGCGTCTGGGTCCGCCCCTACGACGGTCCCGCCGACCGGGTGGCCGAACGGACCTGGACGAAGCTCGAGGAGGGCGGACTCCGAGCCGCGGGGCTCGTGGCGCGCGGCGACGCGGCCGTGTTCGAGGTCGAGGCCTCGTTGCCCGCCGGCCAGGAGGGGCTCCGCGACGCGGTCGACGGCATGCTGGACTCGCTCGACACGACGCCGTACGTCCACGCGACGCGCACCATCGACTGGGCGCAGGGGTGGCAGCTGGACCTGCCCGCCGACTGGACCTGGGCGCTCTCGCCGCGGCGCGTGGCCCGCTTCGAGGCGGCCGACGGCCCGGCGTGGATCGAGGTCGACGACTGGTACCGGGTGAACGGCAAGGAGGGGCCGGTCGCGGGGGCCGACGGCGCCACCATTCCCGACACGTGGCTCACGGAGGCCTGGCAGAAGGCCCTCGCCCGCCTCGAGAAGGAAGCGGGCGTCGCCACGAAGGACACCCCGACCATCGAGACGCTCGAGGCCGTGAAGTTCCTGGGTGGTGAAGCGGTCCCGCCGTGGACCGCCCAGCGGATCCACCTCGGCCTGAATCCGAACGACGCTGGCCGGCCTACGGCGTGGCTCTCGGTCCTGGTCGTTGGACCGTGGCGCGTCACGGCGTTCTCTCCGGACGGGCCGCTCGTCGGCTCGATCCAGGAGGCGTGCGCCTCGCTTCGGTTCGAGCTGAACCCCGGGCCGCGCGCAGGCGAGTCCGACGAGACCGAGGCGAACGACGTGTTCACGAAGGGCGGACCGCCCGTCGTCTTCGCGCTCCCCGAGGGCTGGGAGATGCGCGAGGGCTCCAACCAGATGCGGCTCGCCGAGTGGAACCTGCCGGGCCAGGACTCCGTGGTCGGCATCGTCTACTACTTCGGCGACGGCGGTGGGGGGCCCATCGACGACAACCTGAAGCGGTGGAAGGGCCAGATGGGGTCCGACGTCGAGGCCCAGACCGAGGTGATGGAGATCGCCGAAGGCGTGAAGGCCCACTGGCTGGATGCCCTCGGTTCGTACTCGCCCGGGATGGGCGCGGGGAACCCGCACGCCGGAACCCACGGCGGCTTCCGCATGCTGGCCGTCGTCCTCGAGGTGCCCGAGGGCCCGCTCTTCGTGAAGCTGGTCGGGCCGACCGACGTCATCGGTGAGCACGAAGAGGCCATCAAGGCGTGGATCCAGAGCTTCCGCGTGAGCAAGAACTGACGATACAACGACAACTGACGCTAGAAACCGAGTCCGAACCAGGAAGAGACATGACGATCGAAGCCATCGACGCATTCATTGCCGAGCAGAACATCGACCGCGACGGCGGGAAGTGGCGCACGAAGCTGCCGCGCCCCCCGAAGGCCGCGTTCGACGACGGCAAGACCCTGTACTGGAACCTCGAGACGACCCACGGTCCGATCAAGGTGAAGCTCTTCACCGAGGTAGCGCCGATGCACGCCTCGAGCACCGTCTATCTGACGAAGCTCGGGTTCTACGACGGCCTCGCCTTCCACCGCGTCATCACCGGCTTCATGGCGCAGGGCGGCTGCCCCCTGGGCACGGGCACCGGCGGCCCGGGCTACGACTACGACGGCGAGTTCCACTCGAGCCAGAAGCACGACCGTCCCGGCCTGCTCAGCATGGCGAACGCCGGCCCCGGCACCGACGGCTCGCAGTTCTTCCTGACGTTCGTCGAGACCCCGTGGCTCGACGGCAAGCACACGATCTTCGGCGAGGTCGTCGAGGGTCTCGACGTGCTGAAGACGATGGAGGGCTGCGGCAGCCGCTCGGGCGCCACGTCGGAGCCCCTCGGCATCGAGAAGGCGACGATCACCGCCGAGTGATCAGCGCGGCTTGAGGTCTTCCGCGGTGACGAGGGTCGTGCGCAAGAGCACGAAGCGCCGGCCCTCGTCGCCTTCGCCCAGGCCGCCGATCAACACGTAGCGGCCGGGCGGCACCAGGCCCGACGTTCGGGTTCGACTCACCCGCAGCTCGGGGATCTGGAATGTGACCTTCTGGCCCCTGAGCTCCGTCTGGAACTCCGCGATGGGCCGGAAGAGCTCGGCGATCGTCGCCAGGACTTCGAGGTCTATGCCCTTTCGATCCGCGGCGACACTGGGCGTCACCTCGAGGACGAGGCCGTCCTGGATGGTGTCGATGACCGGGTCGAGGATGCTCTTGCCGTCCTTCTCATGGACCTCGAAGTCGCGCACGTAGGACGTCTGGCTCAGGATCGACACGTTGGCCATCTGGCCGTCGTAGGTCGTGAGGTGCGGCGCCTGGAGCACGGTGACGCCCTCCGCGCCCTCGCGCCCGGGGCCGAGGAGTTCGAGCACCTCGCGCGCCTCGAGGAGGCGCCACGGGTCCTGCACGTCGGGGATCCGACTCCCCAGTGCCGTCGTGGCTCGGGCATCCGTCACCTCGAGCACCTTCGCCTCGACCTGGATGAAGGTCTGGATCTCCTCGGGCAGGGGAAGCTCGGGGGCGGTGCGGGCGCCCTCGACGAGCACGCAGGCGTTCAGGAGGACGATCTGCTCCCGGTGCGGAGGTCCGTCGTCCGAGAAGCCGGACAGCACGAGGGCCGCGCCGTCGGGGATGCGAACCGTGGTGCGGCTCGGATGCTCGGCCACCAACGGCGCCGTCACGGAGATGGGCCGTTGGACCGCGAGATGGACGATGTCCAACTGCAGCGTCAGGTACTTCCCGTCCGCGGAGATGACGGGGAGGACGGTCAGCGTGAGGCCTTCGTCGAGCGTCCGTGCTTCCTCCTCGCCACCGTCGCTCGGGACCTCGACCTCTTCCGTCGCGGCGAAGCTCGTCTCCACCCCGTCCTCGGCGAGGAGGGAGATGCCCTGGACGCCTTCGAGACCATCGAGGGCGAGGAGCTTCCGACGGAGACCGGATGCCTCGGACGCCTCCAGGTACTGAACGGTCATCGGTTGGGCCGCCGCGGAGTCGTTGGGCCTGAAGAGGGCGGCGCTCGTGCCCTGGGGGACCCGGAACACGTCGAGGTCGATCAGCACCTTCGACGGTCCCTCGGGGATCACGGCGGGCGGCGGCGGATCGACGAGGAGGGTCTCCGAGCCCGCACGGGCGTGGAGCGCGGTGACCACCTCCGCGAGGTAGGACGTCGGAGCGCCGTCGAGCGCGCGGACGGCCCGCATCTGGGCAGCGTCGTCCCCGGTGAGGATCCACTCCGCTACGTCGGCGGCATCCGGCAGAACATCCCCGGCGAGGGCGAGAGGTGCGGCAGGGAGGACCAGGAGGCCCAGAACGAGGAGAGTAGAAAGGCGGTAGGTCATCCGGGGTGGGCCCTCCACTGCCGCACCCCCTCTACGAAGAGCGACGTCCCCCGTTTGTACGAAGAACGCCGCGCGGGACTCCGGAGGAATCCCGCGCGGCTGGGAGGGGAACAGGAGTGACAGGGGGAAAAAGGGGAGGGCTTCGTCAGGAACCCTGAGCGTTCTCTGCGTTCCCGTCGTAGCCGGTGCGGTCACCTTCCTGGTCCCGGTCCCGATCGTGGTCGAGGTCACCGGCGCGCTGCTGCTCGGGATCCTCGGCGCGATCCTGTGCGCGCGACTGGTTCTGGCCCTCGGAGCCCTGCCCGTGCTCTCCGAAGTACGGAGGCATCGCCGGGATGGTCTCGGTGAGGAGCACGAGCCCGGTGTCCGCGTCCCGGACCTCGACCTCGTAGCCCTCGAGATCCGCGACGGCTAGGACGCCGAAGGGCAAGTCGTCGCCCTCCGAGCCGTCGAGCACCCACGAGGCCTCGCCGTCTGCGTCGACGGTCACGACCCCGAGGCTCTCCTCGTCGCCGTCATCGGCTACTACGAAGACCTCGAGATCCCGGTCGGGGGTGGCATTCCAGACGTAGACCTTGAAGCGATCGCGGTCGTCGCGGGACTCGATCTCGAGCTTCCCGGCCATCTCGTCGTCGTCGGTGTCCTCGGTCGGCGAGAGGGTGATCTCGACCTCGCACTCGCGGTTCTGGTCACGAACGCACTCCATCTCGCAGATGGCGCCATCCTGGATGTGGAGGCGCAGGTGCACGCGTTCCTGCTCGCGGACGCGGTGGACGTTGACGTCGTCCTCGTCGGCATCTTCGCCGTCCTCGACTTCCTCTTCGTCCCACGGCGGGCCTTGGTGACCCTCCTCGCCGTTCGAGGCGTCCTCCCCGGTCATGGAGTACACGGTGGCGAACGTGGGGCAGGACACGAGCTCCAAGGTGAGCGAGCCGGTGGGAACGGCGGGGAATGCGAAGGCCCCGGCCGTGTCCGTGACGGCAATCTCTCCCGTCTCGGCCAGCTTCAGGACGACGCCGGCGACCAGGGCGCCCTGACCGTCGATTTCCACGACCTCGCCGGTCAGGGAGGCGGCGGTCGCGAGGGTGGGGGGCGTGCCGCCTCCGCTGCCGCACGCGGCCAGGAGCAACAGGGCCGGCGCGAGGAGCCAAAGGGGGCGGTGAGCGGTGAGCATCGAATCGTCCTCCGTCTCGTGCCGGGCGACTCCCGGCGCACGCCCCCCTTGAGGTCCTCCTCCCGGGGTTGATACGTGCGGATGAAGATCCTGTGTGGGAGAGACCGATCGGACGGGGAGGTGCTATCGTCCGCCGTCGTTCCTCTCGTGAGACCCTGCACTCCGTGACCCGCCCCTTCGACCCCGAGCTGGTGCGCCGCTGTCTCGACGGGGACGAGTCGGCGTGGGTCGCGCTCACGGAGCGCTACGCCGACGTCGCGTACGGCGTGGCCCGGAGGAGCGGACTCCGAGCGACGGAGGCGGGCGACGTCGTGCAGGAGGTGTTCCTCGCCCTCCTCCAGGCGCTACCCCGACTCCATAGATCCGAGCGGCTGCTCGCGTGGATTTTGAAGACGGCGCGACGGGAGGCCTGGCGGCAGGTACGGCGCACGCGCGCCGCGCATGCGCGGGAGCACGAGTCCGCGCGCCCCGACCGCTCCCGGGAACGCCTCCCCGCCGGCGCCCTGGCGGCTCTCGAGGAGGAGCAGGCCGTGCGCGAGGCCTTCCGAGGTCTCACCGAGCGGTGCCGTCGCCTGCTCGACGCCCTCTTCTTCGACGGGCAGCGACGTTCGTACGCCGAGATCGGTCGCGAGCTGGGACTTCCCGTGGGTTCGATCGGGCCCACCCGGAAGCGCTGTCTGGCTGCGCTCCGCGCTCTGCTGGAGGGGGCGGGCTTCGGGGGATTCGAGAGATTCGGGAAACGGGGCGTATCAGACGAGGGGGGGAGCGCCTCAAGGCGGTCAGGAAGGACGCGAGCGTGACGCAGCCCGGGGATGCACAGCTCCTGAAGGCTCTCGATCTCGCGTCCGGTCGCCGCGTGACCGGTGCGCGTCCCCCGGAGGCTGCACGCGCGTATGCCGAGGAACTCCTGGAAGCTCGCGAGCGACTCGAGGCGGCGCCGCGGTGCCCGAACGCCGTGCTGCGCCGGGCGCAGGCCCTCTTCGCCGTGCGGCGGCCGTCCTTGGGCGCCTCCCTGTTGCGCCTCGTCTTCGACTCCTGGAAGACGGAGCCGGTTCCCGCCTTCCGCGGCGGGGGCGCTCCCCGCACGCTTCGCTTCGAGGGAAAGGACCGGGCGCTCGACGTGCGTGTGGCGAGAGATGCCGGCGGCCGGCGTCGGCTGCAGGTCGCGGTCGAGGGTGGGGCGCCGAATGCCACCGCCGTGGTGCGCGCACCGAACGAGGTCCGCGGAAGGAACCTGCGGCTCGGTCCCGACGGCGTCGGGCAGCTCCTCCTACCCACCTCGATTCGCACGGTGGAGATCGAGGTGCACGAGGGCGACGTCGCACGCGTGCGCACGCCGCGGCTGGATCTCGAGGAGCTCGAGGCGTGACGAACGCGCTCGCCGCCTCCCTCCGCCGGCTCGCGGGCGCCGCCCCGGCCGGCCGACGGGCGCAGGCGTCCGCGCTTGCGTGTCGCGACATTCGCTGGGAGGACCTGCTTCCCGCGTTCAATGCGCTCCACGTCGAGTCGCCGGAACTCGAGGCGCTGGCGGCGCCGGCGCTCGCGGCGGCGGTCGGTCGGCGGCGCGACGCGACGCTGGCGGCCCGGCTCCGGTTGCTCGAGGGGCGTGCGCTGCAGCGAAGCGGCTCTCCCCGTGCCTCCGTCCGCGCCTTTCGCCGGGCCGCGCGCGAGCTGCGCGAAGTCGGCGACGACGACCTCGCGCTCCAGGCCGATGTGCTCTGCGTGGACGCCCTGGCCCTCGCGGGCCGAACGCCCGAGGCGCTCCACCTGGCGGACGCGACGGAGGCACGGATTCGCGGGCCCCGCGCACGACTCTGGAAGGGCGCGCTCGCCATCAACCGCGGCAACGCGCTTCGACTGCGGGGCGACCTGAACGATGCAGTTCTCGCCTACGAGCGCGCGGCGCGCGTTCTCGATCGCGCGGGCGATGCCCACACGGCGGCGATCGCCCGCACCAACGCCGGCGTGGCTCGCATGGACGGCGGCGACGCGCGGGGTGCCCGGACGCGCTTCGCCGAGGCGCTGACGGCATTCGAAGCGGCGGGGCAGACGGACATGGCGCGGGAGGTCCGCTACAACCTCGCCGGTGCCCTGGTCCGGGAAGGACGGGCCGGGGAAGGCCTCGCCGCCCTCGAGCTTCTCGTCGAGGAACACGAGGAGCGCGGACTGGACCGACGTGCCGCGCTCTGTCGCATGGACCTCGCGGATGCGCTCCTTCGGGCGGGAGATCGTCGCGCGGCGGAGGAGCAGGCAGTGGCGGCAGCCCACGCCTTCCTCCGATCGGGCGCGCATGCCGAGCGCGTGGAGGCGCTGTGGTGCGCGGCCTCCGCGGCGGCGCGCGAGGCGCCCCGCCGTTCTCGCTCGTATCTCAGGCGTGCGAGGATCGCGGCCGATCGGACGGATCGCCCGGGACTCGCCATGCGCTGCGAGCTCCTGTCGGCGGACCTCGCCTTTCGCAGCGGACGCGCCGTCGATGTCGCTTCGCTTCGGCGCATCCTCCGGCGCGCAGAGAAGCTCGGGCAGGGGGCGCTCGCCGCCGAGACGCGGATCCTGCTGGGGCACCTGGCGCTCGAGCGAAGCCGCCCGCGCGATGCGCTGCGGCACTTCGCCGACCCGTCGATCCGACGTCCCGGGCGCCCGTGGATCCGCGCGGCGGCGGACACGGGTCGGGCTCTCGCGGAGGCGGACCTCGGGCAGGAGGGGCGTGCGATCGCGCGCCTCCGTCGCGTCTGCGACTTCCTCGACGCGGTACGTACGGCGCTTCCCGGGGCATGGCTTCGGACGACCTTCGTGGTCGAGCGCCTGGATCCGTACCTGGCGCGCGTCGCTCTGCTCCTCGGTCGTGACCGCGCGGAGGATCGACGCGAAGCGGCCGACGTGCTGGACGCGTTGGCCCTCCGTCTCTTCGAGGAGCGCACGACCCCCGGACCCGGGGACGAAGCGCTCGACGCGTTGCGACGGCGGCTCACCGCGATCCACGACCGCCTGGCGCGGGGGGACGGAGCGACGCGCGGAGCGACGCGCGGGGCGGACGCGCGGCAGCAGCTCGCATGGGAGAAGCAGGCCCGACGTCTGGAGCGGGACATCGCCGATCGGTGGCGGAAGGACGAGCGCGCCGCTCGCCCGGGGCCGGCCGTGTCGACGGCTCGTCCCGCGGGCGCACCTCCGGCGCGCGACGTGACGGCCGTCTACGTCTGGGTGCGCGACGGTCTCGTGTACGGGCTCGTTCGCGGCTCGAGTGCGCCCGATCGCGCCGTGGTGCTCGCGCACGTCTCGGACTTGAAAGACCGCCTCTCCCTGCTGGCGTTCCACGACGCCAGGTCGGCACGGTCCGACGCCGGCCGCGAGGCGCTTCGCTTCGGCCTCGAGAACCTGGCGGCGCGCGTGGTCCTCCCGCTGGAGGTGGCGAAGTGGCGGTCGCGGGTCCGGCTGGTCGTCGCTCCCGACGTGCCCGACCTCCCGTGGGAACTCCTGCCGATCGGGGGACGCCCGCTCGCGGCGACGTGCGAGCTGCTTCGGGTGCCTGCCCTGGGGCTCAGGGTGCGCCGACGGATGAGAGGACGCGGGTCGGTCGTGGTCGGTCTCGGGCCGCACGATCTTCCGGGCACGCTCGACGAGATGACGGAGCTCTCCTCGGACGCGCGCGTGTTGTCCGGACCGCTGGCGACGCGCGCCGCGTTGGCGACAGCGCTGGTGGAGTACGACCTCGTGCACGTCGCGGGCCACGGGTTCGACGCGCCCGAGGCTCCGCCCCTGGGGGGCGTGCGCGTCGCGGATGGCTGGTTCACGGCGGCCGACGTGCCTGCGCGCATCGGGGCGCGTACCGTCGTGCTGGCGGCATGTCGAACGGGTCTCGTGCACGGGGTGCCGGGCCGGGCCTGGGGGGGGCTGCCCTCGGCCCTGCTCGCGGCGGGTGCGCGCGCGGTACTATGGACGGCCGACGACGTGGAGGACTGCGTCACGGCCGATCTCATGCGCCGGTTTCACCGGGCGCGGCGCGGAGCGACGGTTCCGCGCGCCCTGGGACTGGCGCTCGAACGAACCTGGAACGCCCGCGGCCACGCGGGCGGCCTGCTTCCCTTCCGGATCTCGGGAGTCGGATCATGAAGGTCATGCGTCTCACCGTGATGTCGGCGTTGTGCTTTCTCCTCGCCGCCTGCGGCGGCGGGGGAACCGCACAGCCGCCGCAGGGCGACGTAGTCCCGATCGCTGCGCCGCCGGGCACGAGCACCACGCAAGTGCTGGTCGCCCCGGCCACGGGCGCGGATGTCGAGACCATCGCGCAGGGAATGGGCGCTACGGTGCTGGGGCCGGTGCCGGGCACGAGCTACTACCGGGTCTCGGTCCCCGATGGACAGGTGGCGCCGGACTTCGCGCACCGCATGCGAGGCGACCACCGGGTCGACGACGTCGAGCAGGACTGGGGCATGTCCGCGCCGGAGGGCGACGGTTCCACCCTGCCCGCCGGCGGCCTGCTGATCGGATCGATGGTGCCCGTACAGCCCGAGCTCCTACGCATCGGAGCCGAGGTGGCGCGAGCGCGCGCCGCGGGTCGGGGCGTCCGTGTCGCCGTCGTGGACAGCGGCATCCTGCCGCACGAGCTGGTGGACGCGAACGTGGACCCGGATGGATGGGATCTGCTCGAGAACGACTCGGAGCCCACGGACGAGCCGGACGGCCTCGACACCGACGGCGACGGGCTCGTGGACGAGAGCTACGGGCACGGACTCTTCGTCGCCTCGCTGGTGATTGCCATCGCGCCGGAGGTCCGGATCGTGCCCCTCCGCGTCCTCGATGCCGATGGGATCGGAAGCGCGAGTGTCATCTCCGAGGCCATCGCACGCGCCGTGGATATCGGGGTCCAGGTCGTGAACCTGTCCGTCGGGATCGAACAGCGGGTCGGAGTGCTCGAGGATGCGATTCGCCACGCCCGTGAGCGGGGCGTCGTGGTGGTGATGTCGGCCGGCAACACGGGCTCCGAGGATGTCTCCAGCACCCGTGGCGCTGGAGTCCGCGTTCGTCGTGACGGCGGTCGACGAGACCGATGTGCTCGCGCCGTTCGCCTCGTACGGCCGGGAGGTCGATCTGGCGGCGCCCGGTGTCGATCTCCACGGGGCCTATCCGTCGGACATCGGCACGGCGCGGTGGTCGGGCACCTCGTTCTCGGCCGCCCTCGTGAGCGGTGCGTTCGCACTGCTGAGGGAACTGGACCCCGCTTCACCGGCGGAGATGTTGATGCTCCGTCTGGCGACCACCAGCGCACCCTACCCGACCCTGGATCCGCACCTCGAGGGTCTCGTCGGTGGGGGCCGTCTCGATCTGGATGCGGCAACGGCCCCGTAGCCTCCACCGACACCCGTATGATGCCCGAATGTCGAAGCCCGTTGCGTTCGCGTTCGCCGTCGTCCTGTTGTTGACGGGCGCCGCGTCTCCGCTCGGGGCCCGGCCCGAGGGGACGACGCGTATCCCGCTCCCGCACCCGCTTCCGACGGAGACCGACTGGTACGGCATCTACCAGGGCCGGCAGAAGAAGGGGTGGGCTCGGCTCGGCATCGAGCTCGTGGGAGAAGGCGAGGACGCCGTCTACGTCTCCCGGTCCGACGTGGAGGCGGAACTCACCGGGCTCGGCACGATCGAGTTTCGCTTCGAGACCGTGGATACCTTCCGGGGCTCGCCGCCTTTCGAGCTCCTGCGCAGCCGCGAGTACCGCCGCGACGGGACGGTCGAGCGACGCGCAACGATGGAGCGTCGCGCGGACGGTACGTACGTGGCCGAGATCGACGAGGGCGGGGAGAAACGGACCGAGACCCTCCCGGATCTCGATTACACGCTCGCCGACCGGCTGTGTCACGTGCACTGGGCCATGGGGAGACCGAAACAGGGCGACGTGATCCGCGTCGCCGAGTTCGACATCACGGAGATGAGCCCCGACGTCTACACCTACGAGGTGAAGAAGGAACACCGGCTTCCGGCGCGGGGGGTCGAGATCACGGTCTACGAGATGACCATGCGTTCCGATCGAAAAGGGCCCCTCGGGACCCTCTGGATCGACACGGAGGGCCGCATGATCCGGGGACCCTTCGCCCGTAGCGTGGCGGAAATGCGCGTGGAGCCGGAGCGGCAGGCGAAGGAGCTCAGGTTCGCATCGGACCTCTTCGGGTTTGGTCGTGTGCCCGTGAACCTCCCGATCGGCGATCCGCGGACCGTCACGAACCTGGTGCTGGCGCTCTACGGTCGCGGATCGGATCGCGTGGGGGCCGGCCCCCGCCAGCAGACCACGCAGTACGGCGACGCCGATCGGATCGTGCTGCTCGGTGCGGATGTCGAGGGCCCGGACCGGCCGAGCGCGGAGGAGCTGGCGGCGGCCGGACTCCGCGCCACGGCGGATGCGCGTGTCGAGGCGCTGGCGAAGCAGGCCACAGCGGGCGTGGACGAACCGGTGGAGGTCGTGCGGGCGCTGCTCCACGCCACGTCGGAGTTTCTGGAGGACGTGCACCTGGCCGAGCCGTACCCCGTGGAGGAATTGCTCGTCGAGGAGGTCGGCGACGCCCGCGATCACGCACGGCTCTTCGTCGCTCTCGCGAGAGCGCGAGGGATCCCGGCGCGCGAGGTGTACGGCCTCGTCTACCTGGGCGACGAGGCGCTGGCCTTCGGGGGGCACGCGTGGGTAGAGGTGGTGCTCGACGGCCGCTGGGTTCCGGTCGATCCGACCTGGGTCCAGATGCCCGTGGATGCCACGCACGTGGCGCTCACGCGCGACGGCGACTGGGTCGGAATGCTCGCCGGGCTCGTCCGTCTGGGAGCGGAGCGCCGCTCGGTGGGCCGCGACTGAGGGACCCTTGCCGCCAGGCCCGCCTGCGCGGTACGGTGCGGGGCCACCCTCCGGAGGTCTCGGCATGTCCGTACCGCGCGCACTCGCTGCTCTGTGTCTCCTTCTGCTCTTGGCATTCGTGGTCGCGCTCCCGGCGCGAGCGGACGACCGGGAAGAAAGGGCCGATGATCTCGAGGATCGCATCGAGATTTTGATCGACGAGATGCGGATCCTCCACCGGGCGGGTCACAAGGATGCGGCGGAGCTGCTCGAGAAGCGCGTTCACGTCCTCCGCCGTGAGCTTGCGGAGATGCACGCGACCGACGAGGCAGAGGCTTCCGAGAGCGCCGAGGAGGTCCTGGAGTTCATCTTCGAGACCCTGAACGGTCTCGTCGAAGCCGAGGACGACAAGGATGCCGTCAACGTCCTCATGCGCGCCCTGCAGGAGGTCGCGGGGGAGATGGAGGAACACGAGGCGCGTGAGCGTCGCGCGCAGCACCCCGAGATCGTGAAGGCGAAGAAGCGTCTCGCGACGATGCGGGTCGCGTTCAAGGCGTTCCTGGAGGCAGAGAAGCACGACGCCGCCCACCTCATGGAGTATGCCATCCACGCGCTGGAGCTCGGCATCGAGGGACGCCGGGACGAGGAGGCGCAGCGCCTCCGGAAGAACGCGCCGGATCGCGCCCAGCAGATCGAGCTACTGAGGAGGGCTGCCGCGCTGTGGGCTTCGTGGGGGCACGAGGCGAAGGCGGCGCAGGTGGGGGCCCTGGCCCGGGAGCTGGCCGAGAGTGTGGAGCGCAAGCAGCCGCGCCGGCTTCGGATCAAGCTGGAGGCGGACGAGGCGGCGGATCTTCTCGCGGCGATGAAGCTCGCGCTGCCGGCGCTCCGGGAGGCGGAGAAGCCCGAGCTCGCCAAGACGATGCACAAGGCCCTGCGTGCGCTCGAGATCCAGCTCGAGGGCCGGACGGATGACGAGGCCAGGCAACTCGTGGCACACGCGCCCAACCGCGAGAACGTCATCGAGCTCCTCTTCTACGCAGCGGACCTGTACCAGAAGTGGGGGAAGGCGGACCCGGCGGAGGCGTGCCGCCTCGCGGGAAAGACGCTCCTGCTCCGCCACCGGGAGGCGGCGCGGGCGGGGAGAACGGCCATCCATCCCGCAGAGCAGGCGAGACACGCGGAGGCGATCGAGCGATTCGAGAACCTGCAGCGGCAGACGGCCGAGCTGCTCGAGATGGCACAGCGTATGCGCCGGGAACTGGAGCGTCTGAAGCAGGAGATGCAACAGGAGCGCTGATCCATGCCGCGCATCGCCTACCTGACCGTCGTCGTCTGCTGCGCGCTGGCCGCCGGGGCCGTGCCTGCCGTCGGGATCGACATCGGGGATGCGCCCTCCCTTCCCTGGGAGGGAGCTTCGGAGCATGGGCTCCGGCTCGACTACGAGCGCGAGCGGCTGCCCGAGGACGTTCCGGCGCTTCTCACGCGTGACGTCCCGATACTCGTTCGCTACGAGACGCTCCGCCGAGCGTCGGAGTACCTGTCGGTTCGCGGAGGGGATCTCGTCGCCGCCGCGGCGATTCGCGAGCGGTTGAGATCCGTACTCGAAGCGCGCGTACCGGAGGGCGGTGCTACGGCCGCGTTCGATCTCGGGTGCTGGACGGCGATCCAGTCCGAGCGTGCGTTCGAGCCGTCCCCCGAGACACGCGATGGCCTGAAGAAGGAGAGCGCCGAGCTCGCCTACGTCCTGGGTTTGCTGGATCCGAAGGCCTGGATCCTGACGGCTGCGCTGGACGGTGCGCGGGAGGGAACGCTGCTCGCGCAGAACATCCTCCGTGCCTTCGACCACGAGTACCCGACGCTCGACGCGTTGCGGACGTCGCTCGCAGAGCCGGAGGAGCCCGAGGATCCGTTCGACGGGCGCCCGCTCTTTCCGCAGCCGCCCCCCGTGCCCGACGCGGATCCCTCTTCTCGACACGGGGCGACGCTGCTGGCCCCCTGGTCCCTCTTGGTTCGACGCGGCACGGACAGCACGGAGGTCACCTGGCCGAGCGAGACGCCGTGGCGGGTGAGGGTCCAGATAGGCCACCGCATGATCGTAGGCACGCGGATCACGTATCGCGTGCTCGTCGATGGGAAGTCGGTCGCCGCCCACGAGTCCGAAGGGCTCCACGGCGGCGAGCCGATCCATGCTGCGAGTACGGCCTCGTTCCTGCAGGGCGTCCCGCGCGGCGCGATCGTGGTGGCAACGGTCGAGATCTTCGAGACGGACATTCCCGGACAGCACCACTGGTCCCCGACGGGGGGCCGCTACCGCGTCCTGTGGACCCACACGTACGAGGCGGTCCATCCCTAGGGCAGGAGGCGCTCGGGGAGGGAGACCACCCAGATCGGGTTTCCCTCCACGTCCTCGAAGCCACCGAACCAGAACTTCTCGTCCTCGTCGAACGACGGCCCGAAGACCACGGTTGCACCCTTCGCCTTCAGCTCCTCGAGGAAGACCTTGGCGTCCTCCACCTGGAGCTGCGGCATGACGGCGTTGGTGCGCGGCGTGGCGGGCGTGACGCCCATCTCCTTCGCGGACGCGATGCCCACGACGAACTTCCCGTCCGAGACGAGCTCGGCGTAGTGGTACTTGTCGGACCACTCCTGCTTGAGTTCCAGGCCGATCGTCTCGATCCACCAGTCGCGGACCTTCTCGTAGTCCTCAGCCTGGATCACGGCGTTCAAGAGCGTGAGCTTCATATTGGGGAGCCCTCCCTTTCCTTGGGACGGCTCAGTCTCGCACGAGCTCCAGCACCACGTCGATGACCTCGCCGGCGACGACCGTCACGATCCGTTCTGGCCCGGAGAAGCCGTCGGTGGACGAGCGTACGGTCCAGGTTCCGGGGCGCAGGAGGCCGCTGAGCTCGGGCTCTTCCCAGCCCGCCCAGATGTCCTCTTCGTGCTCGCCGGGGGCTGTCGGCGTCAGAGTGGCTCGGGGTTGATCATCGTCATCGGTGATCACGTTTGCGCGCATGAGGACGCGCACTCGCCCCCCGATTGCAGGTCGAACATGGACGTCCGTCACGGCACCGGCTGTCACCTCTACGATCTTTCGGTCGGCGAACCAGAATGCATTCACCCCGCTGGACCCACTCATGGGTTGCACGCTGAGGCGCCAGCGACCCGGCGGGAAGGGGCCGTACGAGCCGTCCTTCTGCGGATTCGTCCGTGTGCTCACGTGGAAACCGGTGCGAGGCGTGGCGAGGGATACCCAGAAGTGCCCCACGGCTACGTCGTCCGGCGGTGTCACACGTACGCGAACCCCACCCCAGGGACGGGGCGGGTTCTCCAGCGTCAGGACGACGTCCTCCGACCAGACGTCCTCGCGCACGGTGCGGGTGGTTTCTGTTGCGATCATTCCGGGTAGTCGTGCGCCCAGATCCAATTGCGTGCCCGGTGGTTCCCACCAGGAAATCGAGGCCTGCGAGGTGCCGACCGGGCCGGCACTGGACGACTCGTAGCCATCGGGCCGGAGCCGGTGCACGCAGACGTCGGCCCCCGGCAGGGGGCGGCCCGCCTTGTCTCGTACGAGGACCCGGATCCGGTGGTGCGGCACGAGGAGCCGGACGTTTGTGTCCGGAGTGGAGCACCGGACGCGCTGGCGGTGGCCGTCCGGGATTCGAGGCGTGACGTGGTACGCCCCCGGCTGCAGCCCCCCGATTTCGAAGCGGCCCTCCGCGTCCGTCCACGTCTCTCCGCCCGTGAGGCCGGGCTCCGCTGCCTTCCTTCGAACGCCTTCGTCGCGCCGAGCTTCCACCTGGATTCCGGGTGCCGGAGTGCCATCGGGAAACACGGCCACGCCGGACAGGACGCCGGCGCCGTGTACGACGAGGTCCGGAGCGCGAAGGGTTCGCCCCTCGAGTCCCTGGGTCGTCAAGGGGCCGATGCGACCTGCACCGCGTCCGGGCATCTTCACGTGGAGTCCGATGTCCCCGCTCCACTCCCCGGGAAGGAGGGTGGCTTCGATCGGGATGAAGTAGCGGCCCTCCTCGTCGGTGGTGACGCGGGACTGCCCCGTGGTGCCGTCGCGGCTTCCCCGTACCTCCGCGAACGCGACCGGTGTGCCGTCGGCGTCCACGACGCGGCCGGCGACGCCGAACGCCTCGGTGAGCTCGAGGTCGGCCGTCCAGTGGGGGCCGGGGCGGCGGCGGACGTGGATCACGTGCTCCACGCCCTTGACCGCATAGCCCGGCACGACCGCCCACACGCGCAGGGCCGCCGCGGCCACCGACAGCGGAGGGAGCTCGGCCAGCGCCGGCAGCGGGAGCGTGTAGGTGCCGTCGGCGGCGGAAATGGTCCTCCCGAGCGTCCGGGTCCACCCGCCGACGGTGATGGTGGCTTGCACCGGGGCTTCGGGTACGGCAGCCTTCGTCCGGGAGATGGTGACCCGCCCCGAGAGGGAGTAGGCGTGCTCAGGCGCGGCAGGCGCCGGTGTCGTTCCGGACGTTGCTTCCGCGCTCGCGGGCGCGGGATCCCGGCCGCGCAGGACGGCGCTCGCGATCGGATCATCCGCGTCCTCCTCGGAGATCGTCGTCGCGCCATCCCACGTCGAGTGCCGTACGACCGCCGTGGCTACGAGCCCGCCCAGCGCGAGCAGGAACAGGACGAGCCAGGCACGTTGTCGGGTCATGTGCACCTTCCATCTTCGTTTGGGGTCGGTCGAAAATCGCAGATGCTCCCGGACCCTGGCGACCGGTGACTTCGACGGGGAGAAGATCTGCGATTTTCGACCGACCCCAATCGACTGTCGGTGGGGGTTAGCGGACTGCGGGGACGCGGAGGCGGAGGTCCTTGTAGTTGACGAGCTGGTGGGGGCGCTTCGCGGGGGCGGTGACCCTTGCCTTGACCTTGTGGTCGGGCTCGTCCTCTCCGTCGGAGATGTACTCCGCGATCTGGTCGGCCTTCAGGAGCCCTGCGCCCGACTCCGTGACCCAGCAGCACTTGTCGAGGCGGACCTTCTCGGCTTTCGCGTCCGGATTCGACGGTCGCGCGAGCATCACCATCGCCGGTCCGTAGAAATTGCACTTCGAGATCTTCAGGCCCTTGAAGACGTCGTCCTTCCCCTGACGGACGGCGAGAGTGCTCGTGACGTCGCAGCCGTCTACCGTCGCCTTCGTCACGTTGTGGAGGTGGAGCCCTCCCTTCATCTGCGTGTGGCGGAAGGTCACGTCGCACGGGCCGGAAAGACGGACCTCGCGCATCCACGACGACCGCACCTGGACCATCAGGTCCTTTGTGCGTTCGTTCTCGGGCTCGCAGATGATCGTGGTGCCCATGCCCCACTCGAGGGTCATGAGCTTCAAGAGGCCCTTCTTCATCCGGACGTTGAAGACGCAGTCTCGCTGGAACGTCCCGTTCTCGATGGTGAGCTCGCCCTCGAATCCCGGGCCCTCCGCGTGGCGGAAGGTGACGCCTTCGAGATCGACCATGTCGAGGTGGAAGCCCTTCTTCGGCTTCCTGGTCGGAGAGAAGTCGACATTCCGGATCCGCACCCAGTGGTCCTGTGTGCCGCGGACCTTCAGGCCGCCCTGCACGTCGACGGAGGCCCCGTTGATCCCGAGGATCGTGACGGAGAGCTCCACGCCGATCTCGACCGAGGGAGGAATCACCACGGGACCGTCGATGTAGTAGATCGGACCGTCGCCGGCCCGGACGGTCGTGGACTTGTCGACCGGGAACGGAACGGCCCCCGTCGGGGGCGCGTCGGCCCGGGCGGCCCCTGCCGTCGCGACGAGGAACACCAACACGGTGCTTGCGATCTTCACTTCCCCACCTCCTCCGGCATCATGACCAGAACCCCCGTGGCCTCGGGTGCCACGGGGGTGGCAGGCACCTTGCGCTCGATCCCCACCGGACGGGGCATGAGGAGCGCGATCATCCCCATTCCCATGAGGAGCAGCGCACCCAGGATCGCCAGGACCACGAGCAGCACGCGGGAGGAGCGTCTCATACCGCTTGGGAACGTACCATGCGGCCCATGCGAAGCGTCTGGGCCCTGGTCGTCGTTCTGGTGGGTATCGCCCTTGTGGAGGGACGGGCCGCCGCGGACGACTCGCTTCGCTTCCTGCGCCTGAACGAACAGGGCGCCGAGACGTGGTACCGCGCACGGGACGGCGCCGTCGTCATCCGGGTGCCGGGCGGCGAGTACTTGAAGCGCCCGTACGAGGGATGGGAGGCGGAAGAGGATCCGGAGCCGGTCGAGGTCGCCGCGTTCTTCGTCGACCGTTGCGAGGTGACCAACCGGCAGTACGCCCTCTTCCTCGAGGAGCAAGAGGACGTCGAAGGGCTGGTGCTCGACGGCGTCCGGGGCCTCGTCCCCCCGCGAGGGCCTGCGGGCGAGTGGCGGGCGGAAGCGGGGTGGGAGCGTCACCCGGTTACGTCGGCCACGGGGCGGGGCGCCCTGGCGTACGCGCTCTGGGTGGGCGGCCGGCTCCCGACCGCCGACGAGTGGGAGAAGGCCGCGGGCGGACCCGGTGCCCGGATGTTCCCGTGGGGCGAGGAGGCCCCCGACCGACGGTTGGCGAACTTCGCGCGGCCCACACCGCGCGGCCTCCTGCCCGTGGGTTCCTTCGTGGCGGGAGCGTCTCCCTACGGATGCCTCGACATGGCGGGCAACGCCTACGAGCGCGTGATGATGACGATCCCGGACGGCCGCGTGCTCCCCGTGATGCTGAAGGGCGGCTCCTGGGCTTCACCGCATCCACTGAACCTCCGCGTGCTCGACATGTGCGTGCAGCCGATGGAGGTGGCGGAGGGAACTGTGGGCTTTCGCTGCGTCATGGACGACCCAGAGCCCACGCGGCCGGCCCGACGTCCGGCGACGGCGCCGGCGCTCACGCTGGCCACCGACCTCACCGTGGCAGTTGCCGAGGCCAGGCGCCGCCGGGTCCCGATCTTCCTCTCGCTCCAGTACGACACCTGCGGCCAGTGCGACCGCACGCGCGCGCAGCTCTTCCTGGATCCCCGCTTCGTGGCCTACTGCAACGAGCACCTCGTCGTGGTCGTAGGGCACCAGCCCGGCGATGCCTTCGAGAGTCCGCACGCGCCCGGCGAAGAGGACCGCTGTCCCCTCTACCCGGGTCTCACCTGTCAGCAGCACGAGGTCCTCTTCGGGCAGGGGCTGGCCGTGGTCGGGGAGTTCTACACGTCGCCAGGGAACTTCGTCCTCCACCCGGACCGGATCGCCAAGGGGGCGGGCGAGGCCGCGGTCCTCATCGCCGAGGACGCCCTCCCGAAGTGGGGAAACGCCGTCGACGCCTACCTGGCGGCCTTCGAGCAGGCCCGGCGGCTCCTGACCGAGGCCCCCGCACCCCGCTGACCGGCGGGAACCAGCGGGGGATTTCGACGTCTAGTCTTGGCGGTGAAGCCCCGCCCGGGTTGGATGGGGCCTTCCTGCTTCCGGAGGGGCTCCCATGGCCGGTCCGCATCGACGCTCTCTCACCTCGATCCTCGTTCTCCTGCTCGCCCTCGTGGTCGTCGGGGGCGTCGGCACGCTCGCCCGGGGGGAGGACGACGCCCGGAAGAAGGCGGACGCGCTCTTCGAGCAGAAGAACTACGCCGAGGCAGCGACCCTCTACGAGGCGATCCTGGCGGCGACCGAGGACTCGGCCGAGATCCAGCATGCGACGTCGCGTCTGGTGGCGTGCCAGGGCCGTCTCCAGCTCTTCGACGCCGCGCTCGAGGCCGCGGAAGCGTACATCCAGCGTGTAAAGGGGAAGCCCGACGAAGCCCGGGCGGAGCGTCTCGCGGGGAACCTCTGGATGAACGTCCCGCACTGGGGGACCAGGGCCGGCGGCGAGTTCCACCGGGCCCAGTGGAAGCAGGGGATCCAGGTCCGCTCCTACCGCCACGACAAGACGCGTGCGCTGGCCCACCTCCAGCGCGCCCGTGACCTCTATGCGCATTGGGACGCGCCCGACCGGCAGGAAGAGCTGAGGACCAGCTACGAGGATCCAAAGGCACCCGAGGCATGGCGCAAGGAGCGGATCGAGTGCCTCTTCGACCTCGTCGGGAGCGTGCGCCCGATTCGGGATCTACGAGCGGGACATCTCGTTCTGGTGGTGGTTCTGGGGAGAGCGGGACGACGAGCAGGGCCGAGACGGCCGGCGAAGAGGACTTCGACGAGTACCACGGCGACTGGCAGCTTCGGCAGAAGCGCCCGATCGGGCTGCGCCTCGGGCCGGACGGAAGCCCGGTCTTCCCGTCGAAGCCGGGGGCCTGGGACTCCGACCTCGCCGACGACCAGAAGATCCTCTGGCTCTTCGACGAGATCCGCGACCTCGACACCACGGAGACCAAGCGCTACGCCGGGCTCTCGTACTACCGGCAGGCGATGCTCGGACGCTCGCGCTTCGGGATGGACCGACTCACCTTCGCCGCGAGCATGTACTGGGTCGACGGGTCCTCGCCGCTCCAGGAGGAGCTCGAGCCCTTCCTCCCGTGGGAGCTGGAGGACGCGGAGGCGCTCGTCCTCGCCGGCGGCCGGATCCGGAAGGTGACCCTTCCGCCGCAGTGGGACGTGTTCGCGCTGCTCCGCACCGTCGTGGGGGACTACGCGGAGTCCGGCTGGGCCCCGCCGTCCCAGTACGCGATCGGCGTCTACCACCAGAGCCGTCAGCAGTACCGCCGGGCGAAGACCGCGTACGCGGAGGTCGCCGGCGACCCTTGGGCCGAGCGCGCGACGGAACAGGTGACGAAGATCGAGGCGCCGCAGGTTCGCATCAACCAGACCGGCGTGCAGCTCCCGGGTGCGCCGGCACGGGTCTCCCTCTCGCACCGAAACATCTCGAAGGTCCACTTCGTCGCCCGCGAGATCGACCTGGAGGGGTTCTTCCGCGAGATCCGCGAGCAGGCGTTCGACCTCGAGAAGGGACCGCGTGACGTCTGGGCGCTCGGCCAATGGCACGCCTGGTTCACCACGCAATACAGCGACGACAACTTCGCGCGGCAGGTGGCGAAGCGCCACGTCGGCGCGGAGATCGCCCGGTGGTCCGACACGGTCGAGGACGACGGGACCCACCGCTACGCTCAGGCGACCCTGCAGACGCCTCTCCAGGGTCCGGGCGCGTACCTCGTCTACGCCTACCTCGAGGAGCCGGACGCCGACGACGCGAAACCCGCGGCCGACCCCCTGAAGCTGGGGAACAGCCGGGCGGTCGTCGTCCAGACGGACCTGGCCCTCGTCGAGAAGAACACCAAGGACGGTCGGCTCTACTTCGTCGCCGACGCCGAGAGCGGGGCGCCGGTCGCCGGGGCCTCCGTGCAGACGGCGGAGTTCTGGTCCGTCTACCAGCGCCAGAAGCGAAACAGCCACCACTACCGAGAGATCTCCAAGTACACGACGAACGAGGAGGGCCAGGTCCTCACGCCGCTGCCGAAGCGACCGAATCGCGGGCACGTCCACGTGATGGTGATCGCGGGCGAGGGCAAGGAGAAGCGCATGGCGTGGGCCGGCATGCGCTACTGGCAGGGGTACCACCCGTCGCGGATGCAGGAGGGGCTCTTCGCCTACTGCATCACCGACCGGCCCGTGTACCGCCCGAGCCAGACCGTGCGTTCAAGGTGTGGCTGCGGCGACATGGATCACGGGCTCTTCCAGGAGCCGCAAGGGCGAGGCTTTCCAGGTCACGATCCACGACCCGCGCGGCAACCCAGCTCTACTCGGGCTCGCAAGCGATCCGACGCCTTCGG
This sequence comes from uncultured Planctomycetota bacterium, assembly GCA_963802335.1. Lineage (GTDB taxonomy): Bacteria > Planctomycetota > PLA2 > PLA2 > JAEUHO01 > CAWDIE01. The sequence goes on from CAWDIE010000003.1 coordinate 121,256, forward strand.
CGGCCATCGACGGCGAGCTGCATGCTCGGCGAGGAGCCGCCGCTCGGCGTCTACCGCATCCAGATCCACGGGCGAGCGCTACGCCGGCGGTCAGAACTTCCGCGTCGAGGAGTACAAGAAGCCCGAGTTCGAGGTGACCGTCGAGCCGGGCGAGACGCACGCCAAGCTGGGCGAGAAGCTGAAGGCCGAAGATCAAGGCGACCTACTACTTCGGCGCGCCCGTCACCGACGCCGACGGTGAAGTACAAGGTCTTCCGCGAGGAGTACCGCACACGCTACTACTTCGCCCGGGCGCGTGGGACTGGCTCTACGGCCCCGGCTACGGCTACGCCTGGTACGACTACGACTGGTTCCCCTGGTGGGGCTGGGTGCGCTGCTGCCGCGTGGCGCCGAGCTGGTGGTGGGGCTACTTCGGCGCTCCGGTGTGGGGCTGGGGCCGAAGCCCGTCCGCGAGCTCGTCCAGCAGGGCGAAGGCGCGCATCGGCGAGGACGGCACGCTCGAGGTCGAGATCGACACGTCCGCCGCGCTGCGCGACCACGCCGACCGCGACCACCGGTACGTGATCCAGGCCGAGGTGCGCGACGCGAGCCGGCGGGTGATCACCGGCGAGGGCGCCGTGAAGGTCACGCGGCAGGCCTACTACGCCGTGGTCTCAGCCCGACCGCGGCTGGTACCGGCCCGGCGAGGAGATCGGTCGCGACGATCCGCTGCCTGACGCCCGGACAACGAGCCCGTTCGAGACCGAGGGCGTGGTCACGGTCTCGGAGGTCGTCTTCGGCGGCCCCGACAACGCCACGATCGAGGAGACGAGAGCTCGACCGCTGGACGGCCAAGACCGACGAGCGCGGCGATGCTCGAGCTCCGGCTCCGCCACGAGAAGAGCGGCCAGCTGAAGATCCAGCTTCGAGGCGCCCGACGAGTGGGGCGGCGTGGTGCAAGGGCTACGGCCTCGTCTGGGTCTGCGGGCGCGACTTCGACGGCCGCTTCTACCGGTTCAACGACCTCGAGATCGTCACCGACAAGCGGACCTACCAGCCGGGCGAGGTCGCCCACGTGATGATCAACACGAAGCGGGCGAACTCGCTACGTGCTCTTCGCCGACGAGGTCGACAACGGCACGCTGCTCTCGTGGAAGCTGCTCCACCTCCCGCAGCGCAGCATCGTCGTCGACATTCCCGTCAAGAAGGGCGACGGCCCGAACTTCTTCGTCGAGGCCACGACCGTCTCGGACACGCGCGTCCACCAGCAGGCGAAGCGGATCTGCGTGCCGCCCGAGGAGGGCGTCCTCGAGGTGGCGGTCGCGCACCGACAAGCCCGAGTACGAGCCCGGGCGAGACGGCGACGGTCCAGGTCATCGGCCGACGACGCTCGACGGCGAGCCCGCGGACGCGCAGGTTACGATCTGAGCGCCTTCGACAAGTCGGTGCTCTACATCCAGCCGGAGTACACGCCCGCAGATCGCGAAGTTCTTCCACGGCCACGTGCGCCACCACAGCGTCCAGATGACGACGAACCTGGTCGAGCAGTTCGCGCCTGGGGCTACGTCCACCGGCCCTTCCAGCACCTCTACCCGCTCCCGCCCTCGTGGTGGGGCATCTGGGGCCCGAGCGTCGGCGACTGGCGACCAGTTCGGCGACAAGGAGTTCGATCGCTTGAAGGGCGACGGCGAGGAGCTCCTCGAGATGGAGTCCGCGAGCGGTGCAGTCAACGGGGTGACGGCGGACGAGGCCGCCGCCAAGCCCGCGGCCTGCGCCAGCGCCTCCGAGCGGCCCGGCCGGGGCCAGCAGGGGTCGCGATAGCGGCGGCGGAATCGGCGGCGGCGGCGGTGCCGGCGGGCGCTTCGCCGGCAAGAAGGGCGAGGCCGGGCCCGGCGAGGCCCTCGTCGAGGCCGAGGTCCGCAAGGAGCTTCGCCGACACGGCGCTCTGGGCTGACCACCCTGACGACCGGCGCCGACGGCACGGCCGACGACCACCGTCGACATGCCCGAGAACCTGACCACCTGGAAGGTCAACGCCTGGGCCATGACGAAGGGCACGAGGGTCGGCCAGGCGTCGACCGTCCGCGGTCACCACGAAGAACCTGCATCGTGCGCCTGCAGGCGCCGCGCTTCTTCCTGGAGTACGACGAGGTCGTCCTCTCGCGCCAACGTGCACAACTACCTCGAGACGGCGAAGACGGCCCGCGTCTCGCATCGAGGTGCCCGAAGGACCTGCTCGAGCTGATCGGCGACACGCCGGCGACCGCGGACGTCGACGTCCCGGCCGGCGGCGAGACGCGCGTGGACTGGCGCGTGAAGGTGGTCAAGGAGGGCGCGGCCGACGATCACCGTCAAGGCGCTGACCGACGAGGAGTCGGACGCCATGCAGATGGCGTTCCCGGTGCTCGTCCACGGCATGACGAAGCAGGTCGCCACGACCGGCTCCATGCGCCCGGACGACGACCGAGAAGACCCTGACGGTCGAGCTCGTGGTGCCCGGAGAAGCGGCGGCCGGAGCTGACCCGGCTCGAGGTCGCAGTTCGCGCCGAGCCTGGTCGGCGCCATGCTCGACGCCCTGCCCTACTGCCTCGACTACCCCTACGGCTGCACCGAGCAGACCATGAGCCGCTTCCTGCCGGCGGTCCTCACCCTCAAGACCCTGCAGAACATGGGCATCGAGCTCGAGGACGTGAAGGCGATCCGCCGCGGCGATGGAGGAGATCCGGCGGATCGAGGAGGGCGAGCGTCGGCAGATCTGGCACGGCTACTGGACCTCGCCGATCTTCGACGACGCCGAGCTGAACGCGCGATCGTCCAGAAGGGCCTCGCATCGCATCGCGAAGATGCAGCACGGCGACGGCGGCTGGGGCTGGTGGACGCAGGATCGCTCCAGCCCCTACCTCACCGCGCTACGTGCTCTACGCCCTCTGCACGGCGCAGGAGCGCGACGTCGCAGGTCGACGACGAACATGATCCAGCGCGGCCTGAAGTTCCTGCGGAACTGGGCGCAGCGCGAGATGCGTGAGCGAGCACTGGAGCGCCGTCAGCGCGCAGCATGCCTTCGCGGCCTACGTGCTCTCGCTCGGCGAGCCGCGCGCGGCGATCGAGCCCGGCCGAGAAGGACGAGCGCCCGGGCGACCTGGTCGAGCGGCTCTGGCGACGGACGCGACGAGCTGAACCTCTACGGCAAGGCGCTCCTGGCCCTGACGCTGCGCCAACCTCGACGAGACGACGAGGCGCGAGACCGTGCTCGCGCAACATCCTGCAGTACCTGGAGCAGAACGAGGAGACGCAGGTCGCCTGGTTCCGCACGCCCGCAGGCCGGCTGGTGGTACTGGTGGAACAACGACATCGAGACCAACGCCTGGGCGCTCCGCGCCCTCGTGCGGCTCGAGCCGAAGAGCGACGTCGCCCCGCGGCTCGTCAAGTGGCTGCTCGAACAACCGCCGCAACGGCTACTACTGGCGCTCGACGCGCGACACGACGCTCTGCGTGGCCGCGCATCGAGCGACTTCGTGCGTCGCCAGCGGCGAGGGCACGCCCGACTACACGCTCCGCTTCGACCTCGACGACGGCGCCGTCGTGAAGGAGGTCAAGATCATCGAAGGACAACTTCTTCACCTACGACAACCGCTTCGTCGTGGAGGGCGTGGCCCTCGGCGGCGGCAAGCACACGCTGAAGATCACGAAGACCGGCCCCGGGCGCCCTCTACTTCAACACCTACCTCTCGCTACTTCACGAAGGAGGAGCACATCACGGCCGCCGGCCACGAGCTGAAGGTGGACCGGACGTACTTCCGGCTGAAGCAGATCCCCTACGAGGTGGAGGTCGAGGGCGCGGACGGCCAGAAGCTCAAGGAGAAGCGCCTCCGCTACGAGCGCGTCGCCGCTGAAGAACGGCGACGCGGTCGAGAGCGGCGACGTGATCCAGGTCGAGCTGCAGGTCACGAGCGACAACGACCTACACCTACCTCGCCTTCGAGGACATGAAGCCGGCCGGCTGCGAGCCGGTCGAGGTCCGTAGCGGCGGCAAGGGGCAGGAGGGCTTCTACACCTACATGGAGCTGCGCGACGAGAAGGTCGCGTTCTTCGTGAACTCGATCGGCCAGGGCGAGCACCTGCTCCGCTACCGCCTGCGGGCCGAGATCCCGGGCATCTTCCACGCCCTGCCGACGCGGCTCTTCGCCATGTACGCACCCGAAGATCAAGGCGAACAGCGAGGAGATGCTCTTGGAGATCATCGACAAGTAGTAGCCTGCCGCCATGGTGCGCATCCTCTCCTGGAACGTCAACGGCATCCGGGCGTGCGCCCGCCAGGGCTTCGCGCGCTGGCTGGCCCGCTCGAAGGCCGACATCGTCGGCATCCAGGAGGTGCGCGCGCGGGCCGAGCAGCTTCCGCCGGAGTTGATCCGACCGAAGGGTTGGCACGTGCACCTGGTCGCGGCCGAGCGCCCCGGCTACAGCGGCGTCGCGCTCTATTCGCGAGAAGCTCCCGACCGCGTCGAGACCTCGCTCGGCGAGGAGCGCTTCGACCGGGAGGGACGCCTCCAGATCGCCCACTTCGGTCGCTTCGCCCTCGCCAACGTCTACTTCCCCAACGGCAGCGGCAAGGAACGGGACAACGGGCGGGTCCCGTACAAGCTCGACTTCTACCGGGCCCTCGGGGCCCGCCTCGACCGCCTCCGGCAAGGGGGGCCGCCGCGTGCTGGTGATGGGGGACTGGAACACGGCGCACCGGGAGATCGACCTGGCGAGGCCCAAGGGCAACCAGAAGACGTCGGGCTTCCTCCCCGAGGAACGCGCCGAGGTCGACCGCTGGATTCAAGGCGGCTGGATCGACGCCTTCCGCCGCTTCGAAAAGGACGGCGGCCACTACACCTGGTGGAGCCAGCGACAGGGCGCACGGGATCGGAACGTCGGCTGGCGCATCGACTACGTGCTCGCCTCCCAGGCAGCGATGCGGCACGTCGAGGGCGCCTTCCACGTGCCGAAGGCTCGGGGCTCCGACCACTGCCCGATCGGCGTGGACTGCCGAGCTTCGCTGCTGGGAGGCTGAGCGATCGGGGGCGCCGCTACGTCACGCGGTCGATCACGAGCCGTACGAAGGCGAGAGTCCTCCGCCAGTCTGCCGGGTCGGCGGGGGTCTTGACGGAGACCTCGGGGCAGGGACGGGTGGCCCAGGCCCGGTCGATGAGGTCGTGCCACGTCCGATCCAGGCGCGCTTTCGCCCACGCGGCGGTCCACCGACCGCAGCACGTCGACCGGGAAGAAGGAGCCGTCCACGCTCCCAGCCTACGCGAGAGGTAGATCCGGAAAGTGGATCTCGTGCACGGAGCCGCTGTCGGCGTCGACCAGGAGAACGCCGTCGACGTCGAAGAGGACGGCGTACTCAAGGACCTGCCGGCGGGTGTCGCGGTGGGCGATCGTGGCCGACCCTGCGCCCGCCTTGAACTCGGCGACATACCGTCGCCCCTTTCGCTTCGCCAGCGCGTCGGCGCGCACCACGTACGCCAAGGGCTCCCCGTCCACGGCCACGAGTCCGCGGGCCGTCACCTGACGCTCGAGGACCCGGTAGCCCGCCCGCGCGAGGAGCTTCAGGGCCTTCGCCTCGCCGCGGCGGCCGACCGTCCGGGTCCGATCCACCCGGTGCCGCAGGACCCAGCGCGCCGCGCGGATCCCGACCCAGAAGCCGACGGCCAGCACGAGGAGGACCCCGAGCACGAGCAGCCACGGCGACGTGCGGGCGAGGATGGAATCGAGCGCAGGCATGACGCTAGGGAAGGTAGGCGGCCGGACGGACAGGCGGCCGGCGCTGGCCGTGGCGGTAGGCTCAAGCCCCCCCTCCCTCGAGGGTGCGAACCGGGGCTCCAGCATGCTGAAGATCACGACCCTCCTCGCGGCCGTCCTGACGGCCGTCCTCCTTCTCGCGCCGTCCGCCGGGGCGGACCGCGAGCCGCACGCCGGGGTCTTCCACGATCCGGACGTCTCCGCGACCCACGTCGTGTTCGTGTACGCGAACGACCTGTGGCTCGTGCCGCGCGAGGGCGGGGTCGCCACGCCCCTGGCGAGCCCGCCCGGCACGGAGTCTCGCCCCCGCTTCTCGCCCGACGGGAAGACGATCGCCTTCGTCGGCGACTACGGAGGGGGCTCCGACATCTACACGCTCCCGATCGACGGCGGCGTGCCGCAGCGCGTCACGTACCACCCCGCGGAGGAGCGCCTCTGCGGGTGGACGCCGGACGGCAAGGAGCTCGTGTTCGCTTCACGCGGTCTGGACGCCATCGGTCGGCGGATGCAACTCTTCCGCGTGTCGGCCGAGGGCGGACTCCCGACGCAGCTCCCCGTGCCCTACGGAGGCCTCGGCGCGATCGACGAGACGGGCCGCTATCTCGCCTACGTGCCCCAGGGCGGCGACCACCCGGCCTGGAAGCGCTATCGCGGCGGTCGTGCCTCGGACATCTGGGTGTTCGGGCTGGAGTTCGGGAACGACCCCGCGGGCTGGCGCTCCAAGAAGATCACGGACTGGGAGGGCGCGGACTCCTGGCCGATGTGGCACGGGAAGAAGGTCTACTACGTCTCGAACGAGGGCGCGCCGGCCCACCGGATGAACATCTGGGTGTTCGACCTCGAGACGAAGAAGCGGACGCAGGTCACGACCTTCACCGATCAGGACGTCCGGTGGCCGGCGATGGGGCCCGGACCGGACGGCAAGGGCGAGATCGCCTTCAAGCTCGGAACGGGTCTGCACCTCCTCGACCTCGGGACGAATGCCGTGTCGGCCGTGCGGGTGACGATCCCCGGCGCGAAGCCGGCGCTTCTCCCGACGCTGATCGACGCCTCGAAGTTCGTGCAGCGCTGGAACGTCTCGCCGACGGCGAAGCGCGCCGTGGTCGAGGCGCGCGGCGACATCTGGACGCTGCCCGCTCGGAAGGGGTCGCCCCGCAACCTCACCCGGACGAGTGGCGTGGCGGAGCGCGATCCCGCGTGGAGCCCGGACGGCCAGTGGATCTCCTACTTCTCGGACCGGACCGGGGAGTACGAGCTCTGTCTCCGGCCGGCCGACGGGAGCGGGGAGGAGCGCCAGGGAACACAGGATAGCCACGCGTACTTCTTCCGCCCGATCTGGTCGCCGGACTCGAAGAAGATCGCGTTCACCGACAAGGCGGGCTGTCTCTACATCCACGACGTGGAGACCCGCGAGACCACCCGCATCGACCAGGACCCGCAGGTGGAAGACGAGGGGATGTGGGGCTACCGGTGGTCCCACGACGCCCGGTGGCTCGCGTACGCACGCAGCGTCGACGACTCCTTCTTCCGCGCGATCTTCCTCCACGACACGAAGAGCAAGAAGAGCACGCAGGTGACGAGCGGGCGCTTCAACGACGAGAACCCCACCTTCGACCGTGCCGGCGACTACCTCTTCTTCCAGACGAGTCGCCACTTTCGGCCCATCTACGCGGATATCGATCAGACCTGGATCTACGCGGACACGGGCATGCTCGTGGCAGTCCCGCTCCGCGCCGACCAGGCGTCGCCGTTCGCCCCGGAGAGCGACGAGGAGGACGTCGACGAGAGCGGGAAGGCGGGGAAGAGCGAAGAGGAAGACGAGGAAGACGCCGAAGCCCGCTGCCAAGGACGACGGCATCAGCGGGGTCTGGGAGGGCACGGCGAAGGGCGGCATCATTCCCGAGGAGGGGATCACCTTCACGCTGAGCCTCGAGCGCGCGGACGACGGAACGATCACGGGCACCTTCGCCATGCCGCTCGGCACGGCCGACGTCGACGGTGGGTCCTACGATGCGAAGACCGGACGCCTCTCCCTGACGCTGACGGACGAGACCGGCATCTCTTGGCGGATCCAGGCGACGGTAAAGGGCGACGCCGTGTCCGGCACGGCCGAGGCGCCCGACATGGGCGTGTCCGTGGCCTTCGAGGCCGAGCGGACGGCCAAGGGCGCCGCCGCGGCGAGCGCGATGGCGGGTGGCAAGGGCAAGAAGGCCGGCAAGAAGCGCAAGGTCGTCGAGATCGACCTCGAGGGCTTCGAGGCACGCGCCATCCCGCTCCCGATCGAGGCGGGCAAGCTTCGGCCGCCTCGAGGTCAACGCGCAGGGTCACCTGCTCTACGGGCGCCGGCCTCTGACGGGCGGCTGGCGGGCGGGCTCGACCATCCACCTCTTCGACCTGGAGGACGACAAGCCGAAGGAGAAGGAGCGTCGCCTCCGGCGTCGACGAGTTGCGGATCTCCGCGGACGGAAAGCACCTGCTCGTAGTGCGGGGCGACTCCGCCTCCATCCAGAAGGCGGCGGCCGGCGACGGGGGGAAGCCCGTGCCGACGGCCGGCATGCAGGTGCGCATCGATCCGCGCGCCGAGTGGAACCAGGTCTTCATGGACGTGTGGCGGATCTTCCGCGACTACTTCTACGACCCGCACATGCACGGCGTCGACTGGAAGGCCGTGCGCGAGACGTACCAGGCCATGCTCGACGACTGCGTGACGCGCGAGGACGTGACCCACTCATCCAGGAGATGATCGGCGAGCTCAACGTCGGCCACGCGAACTACTACGCAGGCCGTCCGTGGCGAAGCGGCAGCGGCCCGGTCGTCGGACTGCTCGGCGTCGACTGGGCGCTCGAGGACGGCGCGTACCGGATGGCGAAGATCCACCGCGGCGCGCCCTGGGACGTCGACGCGCGCGGCCCCCTCGGGCGACCGGGCCTCGACGTGAAGGAGGGCGACTACCTGCTGGCGGTGAACGGCGTGCCGCTCGACGTCGCCCAGGCACCGTGGGCCGCGTTCGAAGGCCTGGTCGGCACGACCGGTGACCGCTGACGGTCAGCGCGAAGCCGGTCCTCGACGACGACGCGCGCGAGGTCCTCGTGGTCCCGAGGCCTCGGAGCGAGGACGGCTTCGCTACCGCGCGTGGGTCGAGGCGAAGCGCGCCTACGTCGCGAAGCAGACGAACGGACGCGTCGGCTACGTCCACGTGCCCGACACCGGACGCCGCGGGCAGAACGAGCTCTCCGCCAGTCCCAGGGCCAGGCCTGCGCGCCACGCCCTGATCATCGACGAGCGCTGGAACGGCGGCGGGCAGATCCCCGATCGCTTCATCGAGCTGCTGAACCGCCCGATCCGGAACTACTGGGCTCGCCGGGACGGCCGCGACTGGTACACGCCCTTCGCCTGCGCACCAGGGCCCGAAGTGCATGCTCATGAACGGCGACTCCGGCTCCGGCGGCGACGCGCTTCCCGCGCTACTTCCGGCAGTCCGGCCTCGGCAAGCTGATCGGCATGCGCACCTGGGGCGGACTGGTCGGGATCTCGGGCAACCCGGCGCCGATCGACGGCACGTGGGTGTCGGTGCCGACCTTCGCCTTCTACGAGACGGACGGCACGTGGGGCATCGAGGGGCACGGCGTCGACCCGGACATCGAGGTGATCGACGATCCGGCGCAGATGGTGGACGGTGGCGACCCGCAACTCGACCGCGCCATCCAGCAGATGCTCGAGGAGCTGAAGACGAAGCCGTACACGCCGCCGAAGCGTCCGGCCTACCCGGACCGGAGCGGCATGGGCATCCCCGGAGGAGGATCGATGAATGGACCACGTCCACCTGGGCCGGACGGGCACGCTCGTCTCGCCGCCTCTGTCTGGGCACGATGAACTTCGGGCCGTACACGACCGAGCCCGACTCCCACGCCATCCTCGACACGGCGCGCGAGTCGGGCATCAACTTCGTCGACACCGCGAACGTCTACGGCCGCAGTGCCGGCAAGGGCGCGACGGAGACCATCCTCGGCCGGTGGTTCGCGCAGGGTGGCGGCCGCCGAGAGGACACCATCCTCGCCACGAAGGTCTACGGGAAGATGGGGGAGGGCGCGAACGACGCGCGCCTCTCCGCCCTTCACATCCGGAAGTCCTGCGAGGCGAGCCTGAAGCGCCTCCAGACCGACCACATCGACCTCTACCAGATGCACCACATCTGGCGCGGACGTCACGTGGGACGAGGTCTGGCAGGCCATGGAGCTGCTCGTCCAGCAGGGGAAGGTCCTCTACGTCGGCTCGTCGAACTTCGCGGGCTGGCACATCGCGAAGGCCTGCGAGACGCGCGAAGGCGCGGAACTTCCTCGGCCTCGTCTCCGAGCAGGGGCTCTATCACCTGCTCGAGCGAACGCCAGAGCTCGAGGTCCTGCCCGCGTGCCGCGACTACGGGCTCGCGTTCCTGCCGTGGAGCCCGCTCGCCGGCGGCACTGCTCGGCGGCGAAGGACGAGGGCGTGCCGGCGGAAGGAGGACTTCGTGGCGGCGAGACGCGCGAAGCTCGAGCCGAGCCTCGAAGCGTGGCGCGCCTTCTGCGCCGAGCTCGGCGAGGACCCGGCCACGGTGGCGCTCGCGTGGCTCCTCCACCAGGAGGGCGTGACGGCGCCGATCATCGGCCCGCGCACGATGGAGCAGCTGGAGGGCGCGCTTCGCGCCCGCGAGATCGAGCTCTCGGAAGACGCACCTCGCGCGACTCGACGAGATCTTCCCCGGTCCGGGCGGAGCCGCGCCGGAAGCCTACGCCTGGTAGCGCAGGTCCGATCCTCCGCCACGGCCGCATCCCTGGTCCTCCTCCAGGCGATGGTTCCGGAGGTCGCGTGCGAAGGCGACCTCGTCGTCGTCGTGTGGAACGACGACCGCGACGGGCACCAGATCGTCTACATGAACAGCGCGCGCCCCTGAGGAAGGCGTAGAAAGAAGGGAGGTCGCGGCGCGGGGGGCGCAGGACCTTCGCCTTCATTCCTCCTTCAACAGGGCCCAGCCCCGAGTGGATGCGGAGCCGTGTGGCGGGCCCGGCCGCCGCGGGCTGGGCGCGGTGTCGGTGATCGGGTCGCAGGGGCTTCCGGGAGGGTAGGCTAGGAGGGTGTGCGCACCGGACCGCACTGGCTGGTGTGCGCGGGAGCGTGAGCGGAGGCAGGCTCAGACAGGATGGTCGATCGGTTTGACAGCACCGAACCGGTCCGCCTCGGCCGGCAGCACATCCTCGTCCTCGGCGCGATCGGGATCGTCGGGGTCGTGTTGTTCTTCTGGCTGTTGCTGCACCTCGAGAACGCGCAGCGAAAGCGCCTCGACGAGGAGGCGCGCATCACCGCGGACCAGGTCCGACATCGGCTCGAGGCCTGGATCGACTTTCGCGTGTCCGCGCTGCAGTACCTGGCCGAACAGCGTGCCACGTCCGGACCGCTCGACGAAGAGGCCTTTCGGCGAAGCGCCTCGCAACTCATGTACCTGCTCCCCGGATTCCAGGCCGTGAACTGGGTGGACGTTGCCGGTGTGATCCGGATCGTCGAGCCCGTGGAGGGGAACGAGGCGGCAGAGGGGAGGAACCTGACGGAGCACCCCTCCTCGGGTGTAGCCGGGGCTCTGTTGCGCGCTCGGGAGTCGGGCGCTCGTCGCGCGCACGCCGCCGATCGATCTGCTGCAGGGAGGCCGGGGGCTCGCCGTCTACGAGCCCGTGCACGGCGAGGCGGGAGAGCTCCGGGGATTCGTGAACGGCGTGTTTCGGATCAATACGCTGATCAACGCGTGCCTCGCGGAGGAGCACCTGCAGCGAAACTTCCGCTACGTCCTCGAAGAGGAGGACGAGACCATCGCATACGTCAACGGCGACTCCATCGAATATGCGGAGTGGCCGCACCGCGCCGACGCGATGGTGCGGACCGTAGGTCGCCCCTGGAGGCTGCACCTGGCGCCCTCGGAGGCAACGACGGCTGGAGGGCACGTCTTCTGCCGCCGGAATCGTGTTCCTCTCCGGCCTGCTCGGCACGGCGCTGATCGTGTGGCTCCTGCGGGGGCGCCAGATCCGACGCGAAGCGCTCAGCCGGAGCGAGGCGCTGTATCGCTCGCTCATCTCCGATGTGCTCGACACCTTCCGCGTGGGCATCATCATCCTCGACGCGAAACGCCGAGTGGTCTGGCGGAACGAGGCGTTCTCGGTCTACTTCGGCCTGCCGGCTTCCACTCTTCTGAACGCCGACATCCGCGCGGTCGTGCGTGATCGCATGGGAGAGGGCGTCGTCGAGGATCCGGAGTCGTTCTTTCGAAACGTCTTCGCGCGTCCCCGACCGGTCTCCCAACCCTACGAGTTCCGGGTGCTTCCCGGCACGCTGCGGCAAGAGCGCTGGCTGGAGCATCACAGTCAGCGGATCGAGTCGGGCCTGTTCGCCGGCGGACGCATCGACCACTTCTACGACATCACCCTGCGCAAGGCGGCAGCAGCGGAGCAGAGCCGGCTTCTGGCGCGGGAGCGTGACCTGCAGAATCAACTTCGGCAGGCGCAGAGGATCGACGCCGTGGGGAAGCTGGCCGGCGGCGTGGCCCACGACTTCAACAACATCCTCCAGGTGATCCTCGGACGAGCGCATCAGCTCCTGGCGGGGCAGGAGAGGGGGAGTCGGGAGGCGGAGTCCCTGATCGAGGTCATCGAGGCGAGCGAGAAGGCCTCGGGGTTGACGCGCCAGCTGCTGGCGTTCGGACGCCGCCAGAATCTCCAGCGGAGTGCTCTCGATCCGAATCGACTGGTGAAGGACCACGTGAAGATGCTCCGCCGCCTGATCGGGGAGGACATCGATCTCGTGCTGGAGTACGGGAAGGACGTCGGCTACGTGCGCGCGGACCAGACGCAGCTCGAGCAGGTACTGATGAACCTGTGCGTGAATGCGCGCGATGCCATGCCCGATGGGGGACGGATCACGATCGCCACGGAGGCTTGTCGGCAGGTCGAGGCGCCGTTGGCCAAGACGCCGAACGTGGAGCCCGAGGAGTCGTTCGTGAAGATCTCGGTGGCCGATACCGGCATGGGCATTCCGCCTGAGCACCTCGACCGCGTCTGCGAGCCCTTCTTTTCGACGAAGACGCCCGGGCAGGGCTCGGGGCTCGGGCTCTCTACCGTGTACGGCATCGTCCGCCAGCACGATGGCTTCGTCGAGATCGAGAGTGTCGTGGGCTTCGGAACGACGATCGACGTGTACATTCCCGCGACCGACGAAGCGGGCCTCGAGCCCTCCGAGATCCAGTCGGAGGCGGCCATGGAGGGAACCGAGACGGTTCTTCTCGTCGAAGACAACCCGGGGGTGCGGGAGCTCGCCGTCGAGTCGCTCGAGGATGCCGGGTACACGGTGTTGACGGCCAAGGATGGTGAGGATGCGCTGGAGAGACTCCTCGCCTCGTCAGGGGCCGTCGACTTGCTCTTCTCCGATGTCGTGATGCCGAACATGGGCGGCGTGGCACTCGTGAACGCCGTGCGCGAGCGCGGCTACGGCCTGCGTGTCCTCCTCACCAGCGGGCACGGCGAGGAGGACCGGTACGCGAGCCTGGGGGCGGCCTTCATCGAGAAGCCCTACGCTCCGAGCGCCCTGCTCCAGCGTGTGCGGGAGGTGCTGGACGCGTAGTCCGACCTATGCACGAAGAACCGACCGTCCTCGTCCCGGATCCGGCGTCGTTCGTGACCCGTATCGATCGGGCGCTGGGAGTCCGCCCGGACGCGGGCCGACAAGAGCTGTGGGTGACGGTCTCCTCCTTCCCGAGTCTCTCCCTGCTCGAGGCGAGCTTTCCGCCGGATGTCGTGGACGAGGCGCTGCAGGAGATCGAGGCGCACCTGCAGCGGGAGTATCCGGAGGTCCTCGCGATGACGCGGCTGCGGGGCGACGAGATCGCCTGCGCCTCGTTCGGCCCCTCCGAGCGCCTCTCGTTGCGGGGCGCGTCTTCGCGCAAGCGGCGATTCGCCCTCGAGCGGATCACGGTGCGTGGGGAGCCGCTCTTCCTCAGCGTGCGCAGCGGCTTCAGCAGGTACGAGGACGGCATCGATGCGGCCGAGCTCCTCCGGCGGGCGCGCGTGGCTCACGTCATGGCCGGCACGGGAGGGCGGGATGAAATGCAGGTCTACGATTCCGCCCTCGACCGTACGGTTGAAGGCGAGGCGCGTCTGCTCGGGCGCCTCGTCCGGGCGATCGAGCGGGACGAGCTCGATCTCGTCTACCAGCCCCAGGTCGATCTGGCTTCCGGCCGCCTCGTCGGGGCCGAGGCGCTCGTCCGCTGGAGTGGCGACGACGGCGCTCCGGTTCCCCCCGGGCACCTCATCGCGGCGGCCGAGCGTGCGGGAAGCGTCGTCCCGCTCGGGGGCTGGGTCCTGCGAGAGGCGTGTCGGCAGGCGGCGCGCTGGCGAGCGGAGGGGCTCCCAGCGTTCCACGTCGCCGTCAACGTCTCACCGGTCCAGCTCTACCGGACGGACCTGGTGCGCTCGGTGTCCGAGGCGCTGGCGGCGTTCGACCTCCCGCCTGCCTGGCTCGAGCTGGAGATTACCGAGAGCGGGGCCATGGCCGGCGGCGCCGAAGCGGTAGAGACCGCCCATGCCCTTCGGGCCCTGGGCGTCGCGCTCGCGCTCGACGATTTCGGCACGGGGACGTCGTCGCTGAGTCGGTTGCGCGAGCTTCCGCTCACCCGGCTGAAGATCGATCAGAGCTTCGTTCGGAATGCCCCCGCGGAGCCGGACGGTCGCTGCCTGATCCGGGCGATCGCCGCGATCGGGCAGAGCTTCGGCCTGCGGACGCTGGCCGAAGGTGTGGAGACGCCGGAGCAGCTCGCTTATGTGGCAGCGACGGGATGCGACGAAGCCCAGGGCTTCCACTTCGCACCCGGCATCGCCCCCGATGCGCTGGCTGCGTTCGCCCGCGTGCAGGGCGTCTGGGCTCCGTAGCGCCGCCGAGGCGGCTTCAGTCGCGGGTGAGGACCCGCACGCTGCGCGGGTTGCGGATGCGGCCCTGGAGGTTTTGCACGTCGTCGTAGACGTAGAGCACGGTCCCTGTGGACTCCTCCCAGTAGCGGAACGCACCCACGTCGAGGGGGCCGCTCTCGATCTCCTCCAGGGTGCCCCGGTCTACGACGGTCTGCGGGCCGACCTCGACCTGGAGGCGGCAGGCCAGACCGGAGGCCTGTGGCGCCATGAAGGAGGCCGTGCGCGAGGTGCGAGGGCCGGCCGGGATCGCCACGAGGGCGACCAGGACCGCGAGGGCGATGACGATGAGGAGTGACGTCTTCATGGAGCGGGGATCCCGTGGGTCCCGGTAAGCCGGGGCTCCGGGTCCTATCGGCCGGATGTGGGGAAGAAGTGAAGGCTCGTTCCGTCCCCCGGGGCCGCTAGTCTCTCGGCCACATGGGAGTCATCGACTGGGTCGTCATCGCGCTCTACGGGGCCGTCGTCATCGGGATCGGAGCGTGGGCGAACCGACGCCAGCAGACGACCGAGGACTACTTCCTCGGGGGCCGGCGCATGCGCTGGTGGGCCGTGGGGATCTCGCTGGTCGCGACCTCCTTCTCGTCGGCCGCCCTGATCGGCGGGACGGCGGAGGGATTCCAGAACGGCATGGGCTACCTCCAGCTGCAGCTGGGGGATCTGCTGGGTATCGCCCTCGCCGTCTCCCTCTTCCTGCCCTTCTTCGCCAAGCTGCAACTGACGACGGCCTACGAGTACCTCGAGAGACGCTTCGGGGTCGTGGCCAGGGTCGTCGCGAGTGCCCTCTTCATCGGGCAGACGATGATGCGCGCGGGGATCCTCGTGCTGGTGCCGGCCGTGGCCCTCGCGACGGTCCTCGGGATCGACATCCGCTGGGCGATCGTCCTGAGCGGGGTCGCGGCGGTCCTGTACTCGGTCGCGGGCGGGATCCAGGCCGTTGTGTGGACCGACCTCATACAGTTCGCCGTCGTCGTGTTCGGTGTGCTCTGCGCGGTGACGATCGCCGCCGGTGACATACCCGGCGGGCTGGGGGGCATCTTCCGCCAGGCCGACGAGACGGGGCGACTGGCCATCGGCGATACGAGCACGGACCTGTCGAAACCGTTCACGCTCCTCTGGACCGTCTTCGCATACGGCACCCTCGCGCTGTCCATCGCCGGAACCGGCCAGCAAGCGGTCCAGCGCTACCTCTCCTGTCGGGATCTGGCTTCTGCGCGACGGGCTGCTTTCCTGGGATGGGGGATCGGGTTCGTCGCCGTCGCGCTCACGCTCTTCCTCGGCGTGAGCCTCGCGACGTGGGCCGTGGAAGCGCAGGGCGGGGAGGTCCTGAAAGGCGCCGGAAACGACGTGCTTCCTCTCTTCATCGTGCACCGCCTCCCGGCGGGGCTCTCCGGACTCCTGGTTGCCGCCATCTTCGCCGCCTCCATGTCGAGCATGGACTCGGCGATCCACTCGATGTCGACGGCGACGCTCGTCGACTTCGTCCGCCGCTTCCGGAGGACGCCGCTTCCCGCCGACTCGGAGCTCCGCCTCGCCCGGGTGTTGACAGCGGTCTTTGGTGTCGCCGCGATCGGCATGGCGCTCGTGGCGGCGGGCCGGAGCGAGTCCCTCCTGCGAACGCTCATCAACTGGCTCGGGTACTTCGCGGGGCCGCTCCTCGGGCTGTTCTCGCTCGGCATCTTCTCACGCCGCGCGACGCAGACAGGTGCGCTGATCGGCGTGACGTGTGGAGCGGCGTTGGTGATGATCGCGGTCCTCCTCGACGTACCGGCGAAGCTCCACGTCCAGAAGCTCTGGCTCGCTCCCCTGGCGTTGGTGGTCACGGTGGGGGTGGGTTGGCTGGCGAGCCTCCTGACGCCGCCGCCGGACACGGCCCAGACCGACGGGATGACCCTCCGCTAACCCTCGGCGAGCGGGAAGCTCGCGAGGTGTGTCCAGCCTGCCTCGTTCGAGCCGCGCAGGAGCTCCACCGCGGCTACGCGGGCCGTGACGGGAAGGGCTGCGCGCACCTCGTTCTCGATCGGGGCGTAGGCCTCCTCCTCCAGTTCGTAGGCGACCGTGCAGTGGGGGATGACGTCGGCGTACACCCCCTCGTAGGGGGGGTGTTCCGGCCAGCGCGCGTGCACCGCCCGCGTCAGCGCGACCAGGGGGGCCACCGGCTCGGGCGCCAGCCACATCGCGTTGGGGAACCGCGCGGTCTTGGCGAACGCGACGTCGAACGCCGGAACGGCCGCGAAGAGATCGCCGAGTGCCGTGATCACGTCGCGCTCCAGCCGAGCGGGCGGCACGAAGGGAACGAGCACGGAGACATGTGCAGGGATCCCCGCGCGTCCCGACGGATCATGCTCTCGTCGAAGGTGTGCGATGTGCGCGTCGACCTCTGGCAGGTAGACCACGAGCGCGGAATGGCTCGGGGGGGCTTCGGTGGTCATCACCATCCTCCTGCGTCGTCGTCGGACGCCCAGCCTTCCGCTCCGACCAACGGCACGAAGCGGACGCCGCTGAGGCGCGTGCGAGTCATCGTGCCGTCCTCTCGGCGCGTGACGCGGACGAGAGCCTGGTCGAGCCGGGATGGTCCTACCGGAAGCACGAGACTCCCGCCCACGGCGAGCTGTGCCTCGAGAGACGGGGGGACGTCGGGCGCACCCGCGGACACCAGGATGCCGTCGTACGGCGCGTGCTCCGGCCAGCCGAGAGTCCCGTCGCCACAACGCAGCTCGACGCCTCCGTACCCGGTTCGCTCGAGTGTCCCGCGGGCCTGAATCGCCAGCTCCTCGAACCGCTCGATCGCGTAGACCTCGGCCGCCACCTCGGCGAGCACGGCCGCCGCGTATCCGGAGCCGGCGCCCACCTCCAGCACCCGCGCACCCGCCCGGAGCTTCAGGGCGGCGACCATCGTCGCGACGACGAACGGCTGCGAGATGGTCTGTCCACAGGCGATCGACAGGGCACCGTCCTCGTAGGCCCGGTGACGGATGGCCTCGGGCACGAAGGCGTGCCGTGGAACGTTCTCCATCGCCTTGAGGACGCGCGGGTCGTGAACGCCGCGCCGGGCGATCTGCTGCTTCACCATCTCCAAGCGCTGTCGGAGGTGGGAGTCGGTGATCGGTTCTTCCGCGGGGCGACCGAACATCGAGAGCGCGCTCACCCTTCGTTCCGGACCATGCGGACGTGGGGGATCCCGGCGTCGTCGTAGACGGGGCCGACCCGCGTCCAACCGAGCCGACCATACCACGACTCCAGACGCGCCTGCGCGCTCATGGTGGCGGCACGGCCGGCGAGGAGATGCTCTACTTCGCGCATGAGGGCCGCGCCGACGCCGCGGCCTCTCGAGTCCTTCCGCACCACGATCCGCGAGACGACGGCGGGATCGGGGGCCAGGTGGAGACGAGCAGCCGCTGCGAGCCGGCCGTCGCCGTCGAAGCCGAGGACGTGAATCCCATCGGGGTCCTTGCCGTCGACCTCGTTCTCCAGGTGGCACGCCTGCTCCACGACGAACACGTCGCCTCTCAGTTGCAGGAGCTCGTAGAGAAGTTCGACCCCGAGGTCGGCGAAGCGCTGCTGCTCGAAGCGAATCGGCGAGAGCCCCTCACTCACGAGCCGGATCCCTTCCGAGGAGGCGTCGGCTTGGCTGGAAGGTAGGGGATCGGCCATTCGGCCAGCTCGTGCTCGTAGGCCACCGCGGCGCGAAGCGTCAGGTGCGGGTCTACGAGGTGTGCACGGGCGAGGGCGCAGAGGTCGGCGCGTCCCGCGGCCAGGATCGTGTTCACGTGATCGGCGCCCTGGATGGCACCCACTGCCATGACCGGGACCCTCGCCTCGTAGCGGATCTGCTCTGCGAACGGTACTTGATACATGCGGCCGTAGATCGGCTGGGAGGCGGGTGAGTTGCCGGCGCTCGAGACGTCGACGACGTCGCAGCCGTGCTGCTTCAAGGCACGCGCGATCCGAACCGCGTCGTCCGCCGTCTGACCCTCGCCCTCGGGGAGCCAGTCGGTCGCCGAGATCCGCACGAAGAGCGGCTTGCCGGTCCGGCCACGCGGCGCGAACGGCGTCGAAGACCTCCAGCGGGAAGCGCAGGCGCCTCTCGAGGCTCCCGCCGTACTCGTCATCCCGGCGATTGGGGATGGGCGAGAGGAAGCTCGAGAGCAGGTAGCCGTGCGCCATGTGGAGTTCGAGCAGGTCGAACCCCGCGGCTTCGGCGCGCTCGGCGGCCGCGACGAACGCGTCCCGTAGGGCGTCCATGTCGTCGCGAGTCATGGCGGCGGGGGCCGGCCAGCTCTCGATGAAGGGGATCGCCGAGGGGCCGATCGTCGGCCAGGCCTGGGCGGCCGGCAGGGGGGCGTCGCCCTCCCAGGGGAGCGATACCGAGGCCTTGCGACCGGCGTGCGCGAGCTGCAGGCCGATCTTCGTCGCGGAGTGGGCGTGCACGAAGTCCACGATGCGTCGCCACGCGTCTCGGTGCTCGTCGTTCCACATGCCGGCACAGCCGGGCGTGATCCGGCCCTCCGGCGTGACGGCGGTCGCCTCGGCCATCACGAGGCCGGCACCACCCACGGCGCGGCTGCCCAGGTGCACGAGGTGCCAGTCGTTCACCGTGCCGTCGACGGCCGAGTACTGGCACATGGGGGAGACGACGACGCGGTTCGGGAGCACGCAGTCGCGGATCCGGAAGGGGGCGAACATCGGTTCGGGGATCGATCCGTCCTCAGTCCGGGGACGCCCTGCGCGCGGGCGTACTCACTCCGTCACCTCCTCCACGAGCTCGGGATCCCGCGACCGGAGGTTCTCGTACGTGATGCGCTTGGAGCGCGTCATCAGGTTGAAGGTGAAGGGGACGGGGTCCTGGACCAGGTAGCGGGCTGCGTTCTCGAACCAGCTCTGGCTCGTCTGCGCCGCCTTCTGGAGCTTCGCGACGTCGACCCACCGCGCCTCCTGGTAGGCCGCGAGGACGGCCGGGACGTCGCCCAGGCCGTGGTGCCCGAACGCATCCACCAGGGCGATGGCGTCCTCCATGGCGAGCTTCGTGCCGGAGCCGATCGAGAAGTGCGCGGTGTGCGCGGCGTCGCCGAGGAGCACGACGTTCTGGTAGTGCCACTTCTCGTTCTTGACGAGGGGGAAGGCGCGCCAGATCGAGTTGTTGGTCAGGAGCTCGTGGCCGTCGAGGTGATCGGCGAAGAGCTCGCTCATGTACGCGACGGTCTCCTCCTCGGTCGCCTGGTCGAGACCGGCTCGCCGCCAGGTGTCTTCGTGGCACTCGACGATGAAGGTGGAGCGGTCCTTCTCGAAGGGGTAGGCGTGAACGACGAAGAGTCCGTGCTCGTTCTCCCGGAAGATGAAGGTGAAGGCGTCGAGCTCCTTGGTGGTCCCGAGCCAGGTGAACCGACAGGCGCCCATCTCGACGGTGGGGCGGAAGTGCTCGGCGTAGCGCTCCCGGATCTGGCTGTTCACGCCGTCGGCACCGACGAGCAGGTCCGCGCCGTCGAAGGTCGCGAGGTCAGTCGACGTCCGTCTCGAAGTGGAGGTCGACGCCGAGCTTCCGGCAGCGCTCGTGGAGGATCTCGAGCATCGTCTTGCGGGCGAGTCCGCAGAATCCGTGCCCCGTGCTCTTGACGCAGCGTGTCCCGGTACCAGGTGTCGATGTCGTCCCAGCGGGCGAACGCGTCGGTGATCGCGTCGTAGAGCTCGGCGTCGGCGTCGCGGAAGTGGCCGAGCGTCTCTTCGGAGAACACGACGCCCCAGCCGAAGGTGTCGTCGGCGCGGTTCCGCTCGTAGATCTCGATGTCCACGGGCGGGAAGGCCTTCTTCATCAGTATCGCGAAGTAGAGCGAGGCGGGTCCGCCGCCAATGCAAACGATCCGCACGTCGACTCCCTCCCCGGGCCGGCCCAAGCCTACCAGTGTCAGCCGAGGCGCGCTGCGAGCCAGCGACCGACCATCTCGATCTCTTCCAGGCAGACCTCGTGCTGCATGGGCCAGGTCTGCCACTCCACCGTGTAGCCGAGCTTCACGAGGAAGTCGTGGGTCTCCTCCCGCGCTCCACGGGCACCATCGGGTCGAGCGTGCCGTGCCCCTGGAAGATCGGAAGGCGGAGATTGGCCTCGCTCCGCTCCGCCTCGAGGGCCTCGGGCAGGACGAGGTAGCTCGAGAGAGCGAGGAGCCCCGCCAGCGGCTCGGCATGCCGCAACGCCGTGTGGATGGCGATGGCGCCGCCCTGGGAGAAGCCGGCGAGCACGATCTTCTCGCTGGGGATGCCGCTTTCGCGCTCGCGGGCGATGAGCGCCTCCACCCGCGAGGCCGCGAGCCGGATGCCGGCCTCGTCGTGCCTCTTCTTCAGGTCGAGCTCGGTGATGTCGTACCAGGCCGGCATGACCATCCCCATGTTGAGGGTCACCGGGATGGCCGGCGCGTGGGGGAACACGAAGCGGACGCCCGCCTCCGCCGGGATGCCCAGGTGGGGCACGATCGGCTCGAAGTCGTGCCCGTCGGCGCCGAGGCCGTGCAACCAGATCACGGCTGGCCTTGACGCCGGCGGGCGGGTCGATCTCGACGCAGGGAAGGAGGTCGGTTTCGCTCGTCATGGAGCGGGATCCTACCGGCGCCTTGCGCCCCGCTGCCCGTAGACGCTCCAATGCGCCCTGGTGGTGGAGTCCCCGGCATGCTGATCCTCTCGAACGTCGCGAAGCTCTACGACGGCACGTCCGCCGCGAAGGGTGCCGTCCACGAGGGCGTCGACCTCTTCCTGGAGGACGGTCGGATCCGGGACCGCAAGCCCCACGACTCCCCGCTCGCCGCCGGAGACCAGCACCAAGTGGTCGACTGCACCGGGCAGACCGTGGTGCCCGGGATCGTCGATGCCCACGGGCACGTGACGGTCCTCGGTCTCACCGCGGGAGACCGGGAGAAGACGAACTCGCCGGCCGAGCTCCTCTACGTGGAGAAGATCCTCTACGCCACGCTGGTCGACGGCGGCGTGCACCACGATGCGCGACGTCGGCGGGGCGACGCATCGCATGAAGCGCCTCGTGGACGAGGGCGTCATGATCGGCCCTCGGCTGAAGGTCGCGATCTGCATGCTGTCGACGACGGGCGGCCACGCCGACTTCCGCGGACCCGATCGCTGCCATGCGGAGGTGTCGAGCGCTGTGGCCGCCGGCCTCAGGCCGTCCGTCCAGCATCGTCGACGGTCCCTGGGAGTGCCGGAAGCGCGTGCGTGAGATCGCGGCATCGCGGCGCCGACCTCATCAAGCTCTGCACGAGCCCCGGCGTGGCCTCGCCGGGCGACAAACTAGAGCACCGCGACTTCACGGCCGAGGAGATCCGCGCGATCTGCGACGAGGCCGAGGCGCGAGGCTTGAGGGTCGCCGCGCACGCGCACTCGCAGAGCGGGATCCGGCTCGCCATCGAGAACGGCGTGCACGACATCCAGCACATCTCGTACATGGACGAGGAGCTGGTGGAGATGGCGTACGTCCGGGGCTGTACCGTGACGCCGACCT
The DNA here is from genome assembly GCA_963802335.1 of uncultured Planctomycetota bacterium. Lineage (GTDB taxonomy): Bacteria > Planctomycetota > PLA2 > PLA2 > JAEUHO01 > CAWDIE01. Next base: position 143,498 of record CAWDIE010000003.1, read on the forward strand.
CGTGGGTCGTGAACGCCCTGCCGAGCGCCGAGGGCCTGAGCGACTTCGTGATGGAGAAGGCGAGGCAGGTCGCGGAGGTCCACCAGCGAGCAGTCGCCTTCGCCCGGAGTGGGGGCCTGAAGATCCTCGCCGGCACCGATCCGGTACTGCCAGGCATGCACGGCCGGAACTACATGGAGATCGTCCACCTCGTGCGCGACGGGCTCGATCCGCTGCAGGCCTGGTACGGGGCGACGGGGCTCGCGGCCGAAGAAATCGGACAGACGGACACCGGCACGCTGAAGCCCGGCCAACGCGCCGACCTCCTGGTCTGCGACCGCGACGTGATCGCAGATCCCGAGGCTGCTCGATCGCGGCGCGATCATCGAGGTCGTGAAGGACGGCGAGGCGTACCGCGGCGCGATCGACGGAATTCCCCGGCGAACGTACGCGTCGACGGTACGAAACGCGCTCGCGTGACGTGAGGCGGCGGGGCGCAGTCGAGCTGCGCCCCGCCAGCGGCCAATCGTCTGGCTAACGCTCGAGGGAGGGCGCACCGGGCACCACCGGGATGCTGCCCACCGCGGAGTTCCCCTGGCCGTCTTCGACCGAGAGGAGGATCTGCGAGCCCTTGAGCTCACCCGGCACGAGATTCAGGATCACTTGTCCCATGTCGTCCGTGTAGCCGTTGTCCTGGTCCAGAGGGACCGGCGGCGCACCGGTGGGGCCCGTGCGATACATCCCGACCAGGCCGCCCTCGAGCGGTACACCCTCGACGAGGATGCGGACCGGAATCGGCACGAGTTCCGGGTTGTACTCGATCAGCTCGGGAACCTGGAACGTGATGGTGATCGGGTTTCGCCGACGGATCTGCATGTCGGGATCACCCAAGAGCAGGTAGAGCCACGCGTTGTACGAGCCGACGATGTCCGACATCTTGTCCTCGGCGTACTCGATGGCGTGCGACTGCGTCACCAGGCCGAGGTCGTAGACCGCCTTGAACATGCGGCGGTCGAGCTCGTGGTTCTGGTCCGTGTACGAAGGGATCGTGGCGCCGTAGTACGACACCGAGCCGCCGTCGGCCTTCGTCATCCAGAGCTCCCCGATGCAGTCGCTCGTGGAGAGCTTCGTGTTGGTGCAGGCGAACGACCACACCGGAGGCGCGCGATCGAGCGAGGGCATCACGCCCGGGACGTCCCCCGAGTTGAAGTACTCGCTCGTCTGATTCCACCCGGTGGCCGTCGCGCTCGAGGAGCCGTGTCCGCGATATGCGATCAGGCCGAGGCCGCTGGTCGCATCGGCCGCGATCCCGGCGTCCGTGACGCCGTTCTGTGAGCCGTAGTACGTCGTGAAGACCGGGGGCGTGGCGTAGGACGCCGTCCGAACGGACTCGTGCGCGCCCTCGTACTTCCCGGGTGCATCCTCCTTGTGGGCCCAGAGGGCGGCCTTGTCGTAGCAGCAGAAGAGCGCGGGGCTGTCTTCGTAGGCCAGGATCTTGGCCACCTGATTCGCGCAGTCCGTCGTGTCGTCGACCGAGAGTCGGCCCAGATACACCTCCTCGTCCAGGTCGTCGCCGTTGGTGGACGCGTAGAGATCGTCGGTCGGCGAGCCGTCTTGCATGCAAAGAGGAATCCAGTCGACGTCCCCGACGAGAAGGCAGTAGGCGTCGTGATGGGCCGGAACCCCGTCCTCCCAGTTCTGGATGATCGTGCGGACGCTAGAGCAGGTGCCGGGGCTCCCCAGGACGTGTTCGGTGACCCTGAAACCGCGCGTCTTCTTCTGCGTGATCAGGAGCTGCAATGCTGCCCCGTATCCCTCGGGGTAGACGACCAGATAGTCGGCGAGGTACTTGAAGATCTGGAGACCGAGGATCGAGCCCACGGTGGGCCAGTTGTGGAAGCGCGCGCTGGCGACGGCCGCGCGCTCCTTCGAGATCGGGGTCTTCTCGTAGTTGAGTTGCCTGCCTCCGTGCGACCACTGGTACTTCACGCTCTGGGGAACCATCAACTGCTTCGTCGCCGGGTTCCACTGGCACGGATTGCACTCGCACGTGCAGGAGCGAATCGACCGCATGGTCATTCCGACGGGTGCGCTCGACGTGGCGGCCTGCGGCGGATACATCCCGCTCCCGTCGTAGATCTCGTCGTCGCGGATGAACTGCTCCGGATCCCCTTCCTCGTGATCGGACTCGGGAATCGTGCGCGGCCAGACCAGGATGTTCTCGAAGGTCCTGACGCCCACCGGCTCGATCATGGAGAGGGAGGCGGTCGTCGCGTCGGTCACGATGGCGAGGTGCAGGAGGAGACCGGGCAGGTTCGGGGCCCCGGGCTCGTCCCGCTCTTGCAGTCCAGGTACGACGACCTGCTGGTACGTCCGGCCGTCCGTCCCCTGCTTCTCCACCAGGTAGAACCCTGCCAGTTGGAGTTCGAACTGCGTCATCTGGTCGTTGCTCGCCGCCTCGTCGATGACCAGGCGAGCGGGCGAACCGGCGGGTCTCGAGGAATCGAGCTCGACCCAGTTGCCCTGGGCCTGCCCTACGGGAGGTGCCTCCTCCCCGCTGCCGCCACCGCCGCAGCCTGGTGCGATGAGACACCCCACGAGAAACGTGAGTACGAAGATCCGTGTTGCGTAGCGCATGCAATCCCCTTTCCTCGGCAGCGAGGTGCTCCGATTATGAGAATCACCCGCAACAATCGCAACGACGAAGAGGCAGCAGAGCCGGCACGGGGCCCGCGACCCGGGTCTTGGGGCCCGAGGCGCGTCGCAGGGCATCGGAGCATACACTTCGGTCATGAAGCGCCACGATCGACCGCACCTGACGGCGGGGGACCGATTGCGGCGGGGGTTCTACATCATCCCGTCGCTCTTCACCGTCGCGAACATCTTCTGCGGCTTCCTCTCGATCGTGGCCTCGTGCCGAGGCGAGTTCGAGCGCGCGGCGATCCTCATTCCCATCGCGATCATCATGGACATCCTCGATGGACGGATCGCCCGCCTGACGCACACGACCTCGGCGTTCGGAGAGGCCTACGACTCGATCGCGGACGTCGTGTCGTTCGGTGTGGCGCCCGCGCTCCTGGTGTTCCAGTGGGGCCTCTGGGAGGTGCCGCGAGCGGGTATGGGGGTGGCGTTCCTCTACCTCGTCGCGGGGTCCGTGCGCCTGGCGCGGTTCTCGACGAAGGGGCAGGACTCGACCGACTTCTCCGGACTTCCGATTCCCGCCGGCGCCTCGGCGATGGCCATTCTCGTGCTGCTTTCCCCGTCCCCCGTCACGCACCCCACGTTCATTCCCGTGGTGATCGCCTTCGTGCTCGGCATTTCGCTACTGATGGTGTCGAACGTCGTCTACCCGTCCTTCAAGGGGGTGGATCTTCGTCGCCGCTGGCCCGCGCCTGCGCTCTTCGTGATCGCGCTCGTGTTCTCGCTGCTCATCGTGTCGCCGGTGTACTTCGTCGTCCTGCTGGCCGCGGCGTACATCCTCTCGGGCCCGATCTGGATGCTCTTCGGCAAGCGACCGGATCCTGCAGGGCACGACACCGTCGATTCCGAGGACCCGGAAGGCGAGGACGAGCCCACCAACGGCAAGGGGACGGACGCGTCACCCCTCGGGCGCATCGACGTCCCCGTCGAGGAGCGTCACGACTGAGGCTTCCGCGGAGAACGCCGCGGCGGGCGCCGCTCGGGCTTCGCGGCCAGGGGATCCTCGGGCCACGCGTGCTTCGGATAGCGGGCGCGTAGCTCCTTGCGAATCTGGGGATACGTGTTCGCCCAGAACGACGGCATGTCGTCCGTGATCTGTTGCGGCCTATGGTTCGGAGCCAGAAGGTGCATCAGGACGGCCACGCGTCCGCTGGCGACGCGCGGCGTCTCGCGGAGGCCGAAGACCTCCTGGATGCGCACGGCAAGGACGGGGGGGCGACCCTCCTCGTAGCGAAGGCGCACGTGGGATCCGCTCGGGACCTCGATCCGCTCCGGCGCTCCGCGGTCCAGCGCTTGCCGCTGTTCCCACGTGAAGAGACCCTGCAGGTGGTCGAGAAGGGGGGCTCTTCGAAGCTCCGCGAAGGACCGGCGGCCGCGCGCGAGGTCCAAGAGGAGGGCGCGGACGGCGTCGTCCTCGAGGCTGGGAAGCCCCAACTCGGGTCGCCAGGCTGCGAGGCAGGCCGCGCGCAGGCGCAGCGAGGCCACGGCATCGTCGGCGAGCGGCAGGGCTGTGTGGAGATCCTCCGCGGCGGCTTCCGCCAGCGCACGAGAGACGCCGTCGCCGCGCGGCGCCTTCAGCTGCACCTCGTCGAGCACGAGGTCTTCGAAGCGCGTCTGTCGGATGCCCACGACGGCTTGGTGCTCCGCGTCGAACGCCATGACCTCGACGGTTCGCAGTCGGTCCTCGGCCAACCACGCGCGGTCGACGGCCGACGCCGTCCAGACGAGCGCCTCCGCCCGCTCGCCCTTGGCGGCGGCGTGGACGTCCACGGCCACGAAGAGCTCCGGCTCGCGGACCGAGCACGAGTGCGCGAGCCGGACGCCGCGACCGCCCACGAGTACCGCGCGGTCCGAGCCCGCGATGCGCCGCCGGGCCAGGCGGTCGGGATAGGCGGCGAACACGGCACGCCGGAGTGCGTTGTCGGAGTCCGTACCCGACGGACCGCGTGGCAGGTTGCGGGCGAACTGGTCGCGAAGCCGGAGCGCATGGCGAGCCGGGCCTCGTCGCAGGGGGCGTACGCCGGCGTCGAGCCTTCCCGTCCGTTCGAAGGCCTCCACGGCTTCGACCGCGTCCAGGACGTCGGAAGAGGAGTGGTGCTCCGTGCCGCGGCGGTGGGGATCGAGCACACGGGCGAAGGGGGATCGGTCGCTGAGTACGGCAGCGGCAAGTGCCAGGCGGCGGGGGTGTCCCAGCTCTTTTGCTGCGACGAGAAGCCGAGCGAGACGCGGTTGCGCGGGGATCCTCGCCATCCGGCGCCCGATGTCGGTGAGTCGTCCTTCCTCGATTGCCCCGAGTCGCGCCAGGAGGGCGTCTGCGGCCTCGAGCGAAGCGGGCGGCGGCACTTCGAACCAGGGAAAGGATGCGAGGCTGGTCTCCCCCCACGCATAGAGCTGGAGGGCGGCGCCGGCCAGGTCGGCGCGGAGGATCTCCGGCGTTCGTCGAGGTTCGAGGAGGACGTCTCGCCCGCGACTCCAGAGTCGGATGCACAAACCGGGGCCGGTTCGTCCCGCGCGACCGGCACGCTGATCGGCGGACTCGCGCGAGATCGACACGGTCTCCAAGCGCTCGAGTCCGACCGCGGGATCCACCCGCGGCACGCGCTCGAGGCCGGTGTCGATGACGGTCCGGATGCCCTCGATCGTGATGGACGTCTCCGCCACGTTCGTCGCGAGGACGACCTTCCGGCCCGCACTTCGGGTGAGGGCCGCGTCTTGCCGCTCGGGCGGTAACTCGCCGTGGAGCGCGAGCACGCGGGTATCCGAGCCGAGGGGCGCGTCCGCGAGCGCCTGCTCCGTGCGTCGGATCTCTCCCACGCCGGGGAGGAAGACGAGGACGTCCCCCGGTCCGCGCCGGATGGCATCGAGCACCGCCGACCGCACGGCCTGCTCGAGCGGCTGGTCCGTGCCCCGGGGGGCGTACTCGACCTCCACGGGATGGGCGCGTCCCTCGCTCTTGACGACCGGGACCTGTCCCAGGAACGCCGCTACGGGTGCCGGATCCATCGTGGCGGACATCACCACGACCCGCAGGTCGTCCCGCACGGAAGCGCGCACCCGCTGCACGAGCGCGAGTGCGAGATCCGACGAGAGCGAGCGCTCGTGGAACTCGTCGAAGACGACCGTGCCCACGCGCTCCAGCAGGGGATCGTCCTGCAGCATCCGCAGGAGGATGCCTTCGGTGACCACGAGCAGGCGGGTGGCGGCGGAGGTCTTGCGCTGGAAGCGAACCTGGTAGCCGATCTCGCCTCCGAGCGTGCCTCCCCGTTCCTCGGCCATGCGTCGAGCCGCCGCACGGGCGGCGACGCGTCGCGGCTCCAGGACGAGCACCATCCGTCGTCCCCCGCGCTCGGCGGCGAGGAGGGCCGGAGGCACGCGCGTCGTCTTGCCCGCTCCCGTCGGTGCGCGGAGCACGGCAGCCCCGGACGTCTCGACCGCGCGGACGACGGACCCGAGTACCAAGTCGACGGGTAGGGGGGCGAGAGACGGCATCGCTCGGGGATCGTAGCTTCGCGGCGGGCGCGGTCCGGTCGTCAGATCGACGGGTTCCTGCCCGGCGCCGTCCGTTCGAAGCGGAAGGACATCTCGTGGCTCTCGCCTTCGAGGCGCGCCGTCAGGATGTCTCCTTCGCGGCGGTACGTGACCCGCCGAGGAAAGGTCAGGGCCGGGTCCTCGAAGATCGCCTCCTGCTCGGCGTGTAGCGCCAGGCGCCAGGAGAGAGGGGCGTCCTTCTCGCTCTCCACGATGCCGAGGCCGGGCGTGAAGTGGCGGATGCGGAGCACGAGCCCTCGCTCGTCGGCCTCGATCGCGAGGAGCTCGTAGAGGTAGAGCTCGCCCTCCTTGAGCCACCGGAACACGCCGGCGATCGTCGGGCCGAGCGGCTCTCCCCAGATCTCCTCGACGGTGTCGCCATCGATCACACCCCGCCAGGTGCCGGCCAGCCATCCGAGGTCGCTGAGGGTCGTCATCGAGGGGCCTCCCGGCGTGCGGTGCGTGAGGGATACGGTACGCTGGCCGGCGGGTGACCGGAGCGAGCGCCATGTCGGCGGAAACGTACCCGGCACCGTCTGAACGGTTGGCGATGCGGCGTGCCTGGTTTCCTCTTCTCCTGCTCCTCGCGGCCATCCTGCTCGTCGGAGTCCTGCTTGGGCAGGGCGCGTTTCGACCCGGGGAGTGGCCCGAGATCACGCATGGCGGCCCCGGCAGCCCCGGCGGCCCCGATGGCGATGCGGATGCGAAGGACGCCCGCGCACCGCTGCTGTTGGGCACCGGTGAGGTCACGAAGCTGGGAGAGCCCACGAAGCCTGGAGAACCCGCGGAGCTTCGCGGGCGCGTCGTCGACGCGGAGACCGGGGAGGGGATCGCCGGTGCGCGGATCTTCCTCTGGCCGCGGTACGCCCTACCCCCGGACGACGTCGTCGGCACGCTCTTCCCGGTGAAGGCGGCGGACCGTGAGGGCCGCTTCGCATTTCGGGGCGGCTTCGAGCGGGTCGGCCGCGGACAGCCGCTCGACCTGCACGCGTTCGGCGTGAGACACCTCCCGGGCTCGGCGGAGATAGAGCTTCCCGGCGAGGTCGAGATCCGCCTCGAGCCCGGCCGCACGCTCACGGGATGGGTCGTGGACGAGCAGCGCCGCCCCCTGCCGAACGCGCGCATCCGGGCCTATGCGCCTGGGGAGTCTCCACCCGGTGTTGCGAAGGGCGTTCATCCGACGCGGGTGCACGCCTCGACCTGGGCGCGGGACGACGGCGCGTTCACCCTGACGGGCGTGTCTCCCGGCTTCGTCCTCGTGGATGCCGTGTCGAAGGCGGGGCGGTGTTCGGCAGCGGTGGGTGTGGCTCCGGAGCACGAGGAGCCCCTCGAGATCCGAGTCCCCTTGGCGGTGCGGGTGACGATCGTCGTGCGGGCGGAGGACGGCGGCCCGCTGCCGCTCGGCCACCTGTCCTCGTACGCGCCTTACTGGGAGACCGTGCTCTGGGAGACGGGGTACGGCGAAGAGGCGCCTCTCGAGAAGCGTGTCGCGAACATCCCCTTGCCGCCCGGTCCGATGCGAGAGAAGCTCCTGCTCTGGGTGCCCGGCTACCTCCCGCGGATCTTCGACCTCGAGCCCGCGGCGAGTGAACAGACGTGTGAACTCGTGATGGTCCGGAAGCATGAGGCCGGCACCGTGCGCCTGCGGCTCGGGTGGCCCGAGGCCGAGACGTGGGAGCCGTCGTCTGTGGTGCTCCGGGTGATCTCCACGGATACCAACTGGGCGAAGGGGCTCCCCGTGTTCGAACGCCAGGTCGTGCCCGCCGGGCGGTCGGAGGTGATCCTCGGACCGCTGCCCGAGGGCGTCTACCGCCTGGAGGGCATCGGTCGCACCGTGGCAGCCTTCGCCGTGGAGATCTCCGTGGTCGCGAAGGAGGAGCGCGTCCAGGACCTCGACCTGGGTGCCGCCGGCGGCCTGGAGGTCGTGTTCGAGGACGCGCCGGCCACGGGCGTCGGGTTCGCACTCTCCTGGGCGGAAGAGCACGAGGGCCAGTACGTCGGACGCGTCGCGCGTGCCCTGCAGGATCACGGCTCCCTCGAGCACACGCTGTGGGAGGAGGAGGACCTTCGGGACGGGATGCGCTGGGGGGACTCCTTCCTGGCGACGCCCGACGGAGAGCGGCAAGCGGTCGCTCGCGTGTACGGCCTCGCCGCCCGCCGCTACGGGGTCCACCTCCTACCCCCGCACGATGAGGACTACACCCCGTGGGACGCCGTCGAGATCCGCGCCGGCGAGACCACGCGCGTGAAGATCCGCCGAAGGGAATAGGCCCCGGCTCGAGGGGGCCGGGGTCCCGGCATTCCGGGGGCGGATGGCGGCCGGGCGGCACAATGTGCGGTCCCCATTGGACCCCCCGGAAGACGCCATGCCCACCACCACCGTCGCCCGGCCCCACGGCCAGCTCGCCCACCCCGATCGCTTCGTCCGCCGCCACATCGGCCCGAGCCCCGACGACGTCCAGGAGATGCTGAAGCTCCTCGGCCTCTCCTCGCTCGACGAGCTCATCGACCAGACCGTGCCCGCGGGAATCCGGCTCGCGAACCCGCTCGACCTTCCCGCGCCGGCGACCGAGATGGAGGCCCTCGCGGAGATCCGGGCGATCGCCGACGAAGAACCAGATCTGGCGCTCGTACATCGGCATGGGCTACCACGGCACGATCCTGCCGCCGGTGATCCAGCGCAACATCCTGGAGAACCCGGGCTGGTACACGCAGTACACGCCGTACCAGGCCGAGATCTCCCAGGGCCGCCTCGAGGCGCTGCTCAACTTCCAGACGATGGTCGCCGACCTGACCGGGCATGGAGATCGCGAACTCGTCGCTGCTCGACGAGGCGACCGCCGCGGCCGAGGCGATGACCTCTGCTTCGCCGTCAACAGGAAGCAAGTCCGACGTCTTCTTCGTGTCGGACGACTGCCACCCGCAGACGATCGCGGTCGTCCGGACGCGCGCCGAGCCGCTCGGCATCGAGGTGCGTCGTCGGGCGACCACGAGGCGTTCGACTTCCCGGACGGCGCCGTCGGCGCGCTGGTGCAGTACCCGACGACCGACGGCCGGGTCCTCGACTACCGCGCGTTCGTCGAGAAGGCGCACGAGGCCGGCGCGCTGGTCGTCGTCGCCGCCGACCTCATGGCCTCCTGCTGCTCACGCCTCCCGGCGAGTGGGGCGCCGACATCGTCGTCGGCTCCAGCCAGCGCTTCGGCGTGCCGCTCGGCTACGGCGGTCCGCACGCGGCCTTCCTCGCCACGACGCGACGCCTACAAGCGGCAGATGCCCGGCCGCATCGTCGGCGTGTCGCAGGACGCCGACGGCGGCCGCGCGCTACCGGCTGGCGCTCCAGACCCGCGAGCAGCACATCCGCCGCGAGCAGGCGACGAGCAACATCTGCACGGCGCAGGTGCTGCTGGCGATCATGGCCGCGATGTACGCCGTCTACCACGGCCCGGACGGCCTGCAGCCGATCGCCGAGCGCGTCCACCGCACGACCGCGCTGCTGGCCGACGGGCTCGAAGCGGCTCGGCTTCGACGCTCGGCGACGCGATCGTTCTTCGACACGCTCGAAGGTGCCCGTCGGACGAGGCGCGGCGCGCGGCGATCCTCGACGCGGCCGCGGCGAAGCGAGATCAACCTCCGCGCTCGACTTCGCCGACGCGATCGGCGTCTCGCTCGACGAGACCGTCACCGAGACCGACCTCCAGGACCTGCTCGACGTGTTCGCGGCCGGCGGCGACGGCGACGGTGTCGGTCGACGACATCTCGATCGGACGCGACGCACGACCACGACGCGTTCTTCGTCCGCACGAGCGAGTACCTGACGCACCCGGTCTTCCACCGCTACCGCTCCGAGACCGAGCTGCTGCGCTACCTGCACCGCCTGCAGGCGCGCGACCTCTCGCTGACGACGTCGATGATCCCGCTCGGCTCGTGCACGATGAAGCTGAACGCGACGGCGGAGATGATGCCGGTCACCTGGCCGGAGTTCGGCGGGCATCCACCCCTTCGCGCCGCTCGACCAGGCCGCGGGCTACCAGGAGCTGATCGCGCAGCTCGGCGAGCTGGCTGCGCGAGATCACCGGCTTCGCCGCGATCTCGCTTCCAGCCGAACGCCGGCGCGCAGGGCGAGTACACCGGCCTGCTGGTGATCCGCGCCTACCACGAGCAGCCGCGGCGAGGAGCACCGCGACGTCTGCCTGATCCCGGCCTCGGCGCACGGCACGAACCCGGCGAGCGCGGTGATGGCCGGCATGAAGGTCGTCGTCGTGGAGTGCGACGACCACGGCAACATCGACGTCGCCGACCTGAAGGCCAAGGCCGAGAAGCACGCCGACAACCTCGCCGCGCTGATGGTCACCTACCCGTCGACGCACGGCGTGTTCGAGGAGGACGATCCGCGAGATCTGCGACGTCGTCCACGACGCACGGCGGCCAGGTCTACCTCGACGGCGCGAACATGAACGCCCAGGTCGGGCTCTGCCGGCCGGGCGACTTCGGCGCCGACGTCTGCCACCTGAACCTGCACAAGACGTTCGCATCCCGCACGGCGGCGGCGGCCCGGGCATGGGCCCGATCGCGCGTGGCCGAGCACCTGGCGCCGTTCCTGCCCGGCGCACCCGGTCGTGCCGACGGGCGGCGCCGGAGGCGATCGGGCCGGTGTCCGCGGCGCCGTGCGGCAGCCCGTCGATCCTGCCGATCTCCTGGATGTACATCGGGATGATGGGCGAGCCGGGCCTGAAGATGCGCGACCCAGGTCGCGATCCTCAACGCCAACTACATGGCGAAGCGGCTCGAGGACCACTACCCGATGCTCTACACCGGCGCGCACGGGCGCGTCGCGCACGAGTTCATCGTCGACATGCGCCGACTTCAAGAAGCAGCGCGGGCATCGTCGCGTCGAGGACATCGCCAAGCGGCTGATGGACTACGGCTTCCACGCGCCGACGATGTCGTTCCCGGTGCTCGGGACGATGATGATCGAGCCCACCGAGAGCGAGTCGAAGGAGGAGCTCGACCGCCTCTGCGACGCGCATGATCGCGATCCGCGAGGAGATCGCGGCGATCGAGAAGCGGCGAGGCCGACCGCGAGGACAACGTCCTCAAGAACGCGCCCGCACACGGCGCTCCACGTCACGCGCCGACGCGTGGGAGCCACCCCTACACGCGCGAGCAGGCCGCCTGGCCGGCGCCGTGGGTGAGAACCACAAGTTCTGGCCGCCCGTCGCCCGCATCGACAACGTCTACGGCGACCGGCACCTCGATCTGCACCTGCCCGCCGCTCGAGAGCTACACGGCCGCGGAGTAGGCAAAGACTGAACCCGGGGCGCCCAGCGGTGTCCAATGGGCGAGGAGCCGATCTAGGCCCCTCGCCCGGAGGTCTCCCCATGCGTCGTGTCGCCCCGCTCTGCCTCGTCCTCGTCGGCCTGCTCGTCCTCGGCGCCTGCGGCGGCCGCCGCGTCACCGATCCGGGACCCGAGCGAGCCGCGGCGTTCGTCGTCCCCCCGAGCACGAAGGTCGCGGGGAAGGACATCGAAGCGGTCGAGGACGGGGCCTGGGTCGTGCGTCGCGCGGCGAACGTCGCGCGGAAGGACCGCGCCGGGGGCCGGAAGCCCACCAGCAGGGGCGCGGCGGGAGGCGTCTGGGGTGCGGACGGCGGAGGGGATCGCCTCGACGGAGGCGGACTACGAGTCAGGCGACGACGCGCCGGCCGGGAGCCCGGCGGAGGCGCCCGGCATGCGGGAGCCCAGCGACCTGACCCCGCCCCCGCCCCCGCCCCCGCCCCCTCCCGCCTCCGGACCGCCTGCCTCCCCCTCCACGCCCGCGACGCGTCCGGCGGCGCCGGCGGCCGTGCCGAGCCCCGTGATGGCGCCGGTGGCGGATCCGGCAGCCCCGAGCCGGAGATCGAAGCGACGGTGGACGGGCATCCCGAGAAGCTCACGGAGCTGCGTGAGCTCGAGAAGGCGCGCCACGGCAGTGCCGCCACCAACGCACCGCAGCCCAAGCTGAAGGCCGCCTCGACGGACGACAACGAGGACTTCGAGGCGTTCCTCGCCTTCCTCGGCACGTGGGTCGACCAGGTGGGCGTCGCGGACCGCTACCAGCACCTCGACGTGTCGCGATCGCCGCTTCCTCCGCGTGCTCGACGGACGCGGGCGGCCCGTGCCGGGCGCGCGCGTCCACGTCGTCGACGAGGCGGCGGACCGCATCGTCTGGAGCGGCCGGACCTACGGCGACGGCCGCGTGCCCGTTCTACCCGCGCATCGTCGAGGGAGGGAGCGTGCCCGAGGGCGGCTGGCTCGTCGACGTCCGCCACGGCGACGTCGGGTCGCCTGGAGCGTTGGGACGGCGAAGGGCGAGGAGCACGTCGTGCACCTCGACGCGGCGAAGCCCGTTCGAGGAGCCCGATCGCAGCTCGACGTCTGCATCCTGCTCGACACCACGGGCTCGATGGGCGACGAGATGGCGCGCATCAAGGCGACGCTCGCTCGAGGTGACGAAGCGTCTCCGGTCGCTGGAGCACGGAGTTCGACCTGCGGCTACGGAGCCGTCCTCTACCGCGACCTCGGCGACCCGTACGTCACGATGCGCCATCCGTTCACGGGGGACGTCGCGGCGTTCTCCGACGCGCTCCAGGGGCTCGACGCAAACGGCGGCGGCGACGAGCCCGAGTCGCTGAACCAGGGCATGGCCGAAGCCGTCGGGAGCGCTCGACTGGCGCCAGGGTGCCGCGCACGTGCATGTTCCTCATCGCCGACGCGCCGCCGCACATGGACTACGAGGGCGACGTGCCCTACGGGACCTGCGCTCCTCGCCGCGCTCGACCAGGGGATCCGCATCCACGCGGTGGCGGCGAGCGGGCTGGACCCGTTCGGCACGTTCGTCTTCCGCCAGATCGCGCAGTTCGCGCGCGGCAAGTTCATCTTCATCGAGTACGGCTCGCACGGCGAAGAGCGCCGCGTCGCACGGCGTGACGGGCGACGGTGAAGAGCAACAACCTCGACGACATCCTCTTCGAGCAGATCACCGCCGAGCTCGAGGGATGGGGGCGGCCGGATCCCGAGCCCGCCGGCGATCACGTCCTGGGCGGCGACGCCACGGCGTCGGCGGATCAGGCTCCGGAGACGAGCCGGTAGCCCACCCAGGCCCACAGGGCGAGGTGGAGGAGGACCGTCGCATAGAGCACGGCCGAGAAACCGCGCTTCAGGGTCTTGTGGTGGAAGTGGCGGCGGCCGAGCAGGGCCCCGGGCCATCCCCCGAGGAGCGCGAGGAGGTGGAGGGTGCGCTCGCGGACCCGGCGTCCCCCCCGGCGAGCCCGGCGCTTGTCGAATCCGTAGACCCCGAACGTGATCCCCGAGAGGGCGAGGTACCAGGCGAGGATGACGACGAGGGGGTTCGGCACGGTGCGCGCCGTTGTACGGTGGGAGCGAGAGGAGGGCCCCCCGTGCCCGAGACCGCCATCCCCATCGTGGACCCTGAGGACCCCCGCCTCGCGCCCTTCCGGGCCGTGGCGGATCCAAAGCGCATCCGGGAGCAGGGGCTCTTCGTCGCCGAGGGGCGGCGGGTGGTCGCGAGCTGATCCACGGCGGGCCGCTACGACGTGCGGGGACTGCTCGCTTACGCCGTCTGCGCGCGCCGCGCTGGGCGAGGTCCTGCCGTCCTTCCCCGGGGACCTGGACGTCTTGACCGTAGAGGGGCCGGCGGTCCTGAGAGACGTGACGGGCTATCGGTTCCACCAGGGCTGCATTGCGCTCGCCGCGCTTCCGACGCCCCAGTCCTTCACCGACGTATTGCCCCTGCTGCGGGAGACGGGAAGCCTCGTGCTGGTGCTCGAGGGCGTCACCGATCCCGACAACGTCGGGACGATCTTCCGGAGCGCGCTCGCGTTCGGTGTCGATGCCGTGCTGCTCGGCCCCGGGTGCGCGCACCCGCTCTACCGCAAGGCGCTCCGGACGTCGCTCGGGACGGCTCTCCGGGTGCCCTTCTTCGAGGCGGATGCGTCGTCGTGGCCGGACGAACTGGACCTGCTCGCCCAGTCGGGGTTCGCCCGTCTGGCGCTCACGCCGGCGGCCGAGGCACGCCCGCTCGGCGACGCCGTCCTCGCGCTGGGGGCCGCACCCGTCGCCCTGTTGCTCGGAAGCGAGGAGAAGGGCTTGAGCGACGCGGCGCTCGTGCGCGCGACGACCCGGGTGCGGATCGTCCACGACACGGGCATCGACTCCCTGAACGTGGCGGCGGCGGCGGCGATCGCCCTTCACGCGCTGCACGCGCAGCACGAGCGCGGGCCGGGTTCTGGTGCGTAGGAGCCTGCCGTGCGCGACGCGCTGACCACCCGCCTCCTCGACATCTACCGCATCGGTCCGGGGCCGAGCTCGCGCACACGGTAGGTCCGATGCGCGCGGCGGCCTTCTTTCGGAAGGCGGCCCTCGCCGCGGACATCGTGCCGCAACGCCTGCAGGTGGAGCTGCTCGGGTCGCTCTCCGCGACCGGGCGCGGACACGGCACGGACCGCGCCGTGCTCGCCGGGCTCCGCGGTGGGAGCCATCGACGTGCGACGTCTCGGCGCTCCACGCGCTGCCGGAGACGCTGGCCGAGGGCGGTCGGGTCGACTGGAATGGGCGCACGCTTCCCTTGCGCCCGGCGGACGTCGTCTTCGTGCCGTGGCAGCGGGTATCCGCCGAAGGAGCTCCCGCACCCGAACACGCTGGTGTGCCAGCCTTCGGCGCCGAGGGTCGGGTGCTCTTCGAGCAGACCTGGTGCTCGGTGGGTGGGGGCTTCGTGCCGCGAGGTGGGGACGGGCGCGAGGGGACGAGCCGTGCGACGCCGCCGACGCCACCGATCCACCTCTTCCACGACGGGACGAGCCTCCTGGCAGCGGCCGAAAAGGCCGGCCTCGGGTTCGGAGAGCTCGTTCTCGCGAACGAGGCGGCGTGGGAGGAGCAGCCGGGAGCGCTCGAGGCCGGGCTGGACCGCGTGTGGGAGGCCTTCCGTGCGTGCGTTCGGCGGGGGCTCGAGACGCGCGGTGTTCTGCCGGGCGGGCTCGGCATGCGCCGTCGCGCGGCCTATCTGTACGACCGCGTCGCGAGCGGGAAGGTGGAGGCCGGCTACGTGAACATCGCGAGGGCCCAGGCGTACGCGTTCGCCGTGAACGAGGAGAACGCGGCCGGAGGCACGCGTCGTCACGGCGCCGACGAACGGCGCGGCCGGCATCGTGCCCGGCGGTGCTCGTGGAGATGGCGGAGCGGCTCGATCTCGACCGCGGGCCCGGATCCACCGCGCGCTCGCGACGGCGGGCGCGATCGCGATGATCATCAAGGAGCACGGGTCTCTCGGGTGCCGAGGTGGGCTGCCAGGGGGAGGTCGGAGCCGCGACGTCGATGGCCGCCGCCGCGCTCTGCGAGATCTCTCGGGGGCACGCCCGCGCAAGTGGAGTACGCCGCCGAGATCGGCATGGAGCACAACCTGGGCCTCACCTGCGATCCCATCGCCGGGCTCGTGCAGGCGCCGTGCATCGAGCGAAACGCGATGGGCGTCGCGAAGGCGTGGAGCGCGGCGAAGCTCGCGCTGCACGCCGAGGGCTCGCAGCTCGTGTCCCTCGACCGCGTGATCCGCGTGATGAAGCGGACCGGCGAGGACATGGGGCACGAGTACAAGGAGACGAGCGCGGGCGGACTGGCCGTGTCGCTCCCCGAGTGCTGATCCGCTCCTCGAGCGGAGGACACGGGATCCTACGCGCCGCGTTTCGCACCGGCCGGCCGGCGATCCGAGACTCGGCGTACTCGTGCGTCCACCTCGGAATCTTGTAGAGGATCGGAATCACGGGGATCGCGAGGATCCTGAGGCCCCGGCGCTCGTGGACCTGCACGCCCTCCCAGATGCCCGTGTCCTCCGGATCGTGGTTTCCGGGCACGACGACGAGTTCCGGGCTCGCCGCCTCCCAGCGGCGGAGCGTCTCTTCCGTCATCCGCTCTTCGAAGCGTGCCCCTAGGGGCCTACGAAGCGTCGCCGCCGAGAGCGCGCTTCAGGATGTCGCCGAGCGTCGGCTCCTCGGGACGATCCTGCTGGAGGACCGCCCGGATCGTCGCGTCGTCGGCGACGTCGTCCGTCAGACGATCCCCGCGCTCGGTGAGGAGCGAGAGGCCGATGCGACGGCGCTCCGGCTCGTAGCCGGCGATCCGCACCGCGATCTTCTGGCCGATCTTGAGGACCTCGCGCGGGGATCCGACCGAGTGCGGAGCGAGCTGGGAGACGTGCGCCAGCCCTTCGATGCCTTCCGCGACCTCGATGAACGCTCCGTAGGACGCGAGACGTGTGACGGTCCCCTCCAGCACGGAGCCCGGGGCGTGGTCGTGGACGAAGGTCATCCACGGGTCTTCCGTGAACTGCTTCATCCCGAGGGCGATGCGCCGGGACACGGGATCCACCTCGAGGACCTGGACCTTCACCGTGTCGCCGACCTTGACGACGTCCTCGGGGTTCTCGACGCGCTTCCAGGCCATCTGCGACACGTGGACGAGACCGTCGATGCCGCCGAGGTCGACGAAGGCGCCGAATTTCTCGATGCGCGCCACCCTGCCGTTGATGACGTCGCCGGCCTGGATCGTCTCGATCGTCGAGGCGGCCTTCTCGTCGCGCTCGCGCGCGAGGATCGCCCGCCGCGAGACCACGAGCTTGCGGCGATCCGGATCGGCTTCGATGACCTCGACGGGCCACGTCTGTCCGATCACGGTCTCGAGATCCTCGATGCGGTCGAGCGATACGTGCGACGCCGGGAGGAAGCCCTCGAGCGTGCCGACCTGCACGGCGATTCCGCCCTTGTTCACGGCGCGCGCCGTCGCGACGACCACGGCACCCGGCTCCAGGGAGCCCCAGCCGGCGGCCGACTGGATGCTCTTCTTGAGCGAGCAGAGGTAGAGCCCCTCCTTCGAATCGAATCGCTCGACGTACACGCGCACCGTCTCTCCGACCTCGGGCGGAGCGGAGAACTGGTCGGCCGGGATCACGCCTTGCGCGCGCGGACCGAACTCGATGAACACGTCTTCCTGACCCACGCCGGCGATCTGGGCGTCGGTGAACTTCCCGGGCTCGGGTTCACCATCGACGACGGAGAGGTCCGCGGCGTCCATGGGAGACGAAGCACTGCCGGGGGAAGTGCGGGCGCCGGACGGCGACCCCACGCCGAGCAGCGAGGTGTCGCCGAGCGCCTCCTCGATCTCGCGGTCGAGATCCAGATCGTCGGACGGGGAGGGGGGGAGTTCGGACATCGACGGGTTCCTGTCGGGCTCTCGGGGATCCTGAGCCGGGGCGCCAAGGGTACTCGCGCCCGAAGCCGCTACTCCCCGATGCCCTTGCGCTGGGGGCCCTCGTAGAAGAGCGAGGGCCCCTCGCGCCGGCGCCGGCGCCCGGACGTGGGCCGGAGCCCCAGGCCGATGAAGACCGCTCCGACCACGGCGGCGAGCGCGTGGAGCACGGGCGTCAGCAGCCAGCCGAGGAGGGTGGCCGCGACCACCACGGCACCCCCGATCAGGAGGAGGGCCCCGATCGGTCCGTCCGTCCCGGCGCTCGAGGTCGCCCCCCCGTCTCCCCAGGCCGCCTGCCGGCGCAGGGCGGACTCGGTCGCGTGGGCCGGGTCCTGGAGACCTCCGACGGTGGCGAGGTCCCGCGGCACGCGCGTGAGGCCCTGGCGGTTCGCATCGAGGATCTGGGCCCCGTCCTCGCACGTGGCCCGGTCGTCCTGGGCAAAGCGCCGGACGAACGCGTCGTAGTCGTCCTCCCGGAGCCAGGCGTTTCCCGTTCGCTCCTGCTTGATCGTCGTCAGGGACCGGCCCATGTCGTCGTGGCCAGGGTGGATCACGGTCACCTCGGGGCGGTCGTCGAAGAGCCGATGCAGCGTGTCGAAGAGCTTCCGGGGGTCTGCACCAGGGGCGTCCTGGAGGCCCACCGTCCCGATCAGCAGCGTGTCTCCGGTGAAGAGCGCGCCGGGAACCTCCACGACGATGCCGTCCGGCGTGTTGCCCGGAGCGTGGTGGAGGACGAACGGGAGGTCCCCGAGCAGGAGCGTCTCTCCGTCCGCCGCGCGGTGCGTGGCCACGTCGGAGGCGGCGGACGGATGCATGATCACGTCGCAACCGGTCCGCTCGTGGAGCAGGGCGGCGCCGGACAGGTGGTCGGCGTGGCTGTGGGTATCGACGATCCACTGGAGCTTCGCCCCCTCGTCGGCGAGGACGCGCAACGTCTCGGACACGCGGTCGAGGAGGGGATCGATGACCACGGCCTCGCGGGAGGCCGGATCGATCACCACGTAGGATCGGCATCCCTTCGGATGCTCGATCGGCTGCACCTTGACCTTGCGCGGGTCCCGCGTCATGCCCCAATGGTCGCAGATCGGGGGGACGGCTCCCGGGGCCCGGCGGATACGATGCCCGGATGGAGACGAACGCCCGCGACCGCCTGTGGCCCCTCCTCCTCGGGATCCTCCTCCTCCTCCTGCTGCTGCCGGCCCTCGGGGTCCCGGCGGGGGCGGACGAGGGCGGGGAGGCCGCCCCGCTCCCCCGCGTGCCGCCCCGATTCGTCGGCATCGACGACGTGGACCCGTTCGACGAGGGCGCCTCCGACCCGGCGCGTCTCGCGCTGCTCGGGGGCGCGGGCGACCTCCTGGTGCGCACGACGCCCATTCCGTGGGGGCGGATCGAGCCGCAGGCGCCCCTCATGGAAGGCCGGCAGCTCCACGACTGGGAGGCCCTCGATCGGTTCGTCGCCGCTTGGAGCGCGGCCGGGTTCGAGGTCGTCCTCGTCCTCGACCCCGCCTGCGCCTGGGCGAGCACCCCGGCCGGGGAGAGTGCCTGGCTGACCCGGGTGCGGAAGGGACTGCCCGCGGACGTGGCCGGGGCCCTGACCCTGGAGGCGACCGGCGCGACGGTCCCCGGGGAGGAGTTCTGGGCGGAGTGGGAGCGCTTCGTCCGGGAGGTCGCCGAGCGCTACGACGGGGACGAGGTGGACGACGCGCCCGATCTCGCACGACCGGTCCAGTGGATCCAGATCGTGGGACGTCCGGCGTCGCCGCGGGACTGGCTGGGCTCCGCCGCCGAGTACTCCCGGCTCCTCCATCTGGCGAGCCAGGGTGTGGCCAAGGCATCCGGCGCCGTGCGCGTGGTTCACGGCGCGGTCGACTTCCACGCGCTGGGTCGTGCTCCGATCCCGTCCGACGCCGAACTTCTGCGTCGTACGGGCCCGGAGGACCCGAACCCGTTGACCGTGGCCGGGCAGTTCGAGATCCGGTATGCCCTCTCCTTTGCACTGCTCACCCTCTCGATGCGCCGCCTCTATGGAGCCGCCACGCACGTGGGCAGCTGGCACCTCGCGGACGAGGCGGCGGATCTGACCTACGTGCGCCACCTCCTCGATGCCCAGGTGCGATCGGACCTGGAGGTCTGGCTCGTGGACTCGCCGCCGGCGAAGCTCCTCGCGTCGGAGATCCCGACCGCGGCGGCCATTTCCCCCGAGGAGCTGCGGATTCGCACGAGCGGGCGCCGCCTCGAGGCGTGGCGCCTTCGCGGACAGGCGTTCGACGTCGTCCGTACCGTCGCAAACGCCCGGGCCTCGGGGGCGACGCGCGTGTTCCTCGGAGGCGGTACCCGCGATCGTGACGACGGGCTCACGCTGCTCGCCGACGACAGGGTGCGGCGGCCGGCGTACTTCGCGCTGCGCCAGCTGACGGGGCTCCTCGGAGGTCACGAGGTGGCCACGAAGGAGCGCGTCGGGCGAAACGCCACCGCGTACCACTTCGCGTTCCCTAAGGACGCGCCTCGGCCGGGCGTGTTCGTCGTCGCCCGGGATGCCGACCCGTCCTGGGCTGGAGATCCGACCGATGGGGAGCAGACGACGAACGTCGCACTCCGGATCCCCGACGGCACCTACGTAGTCGAGCAGATGGCGCTCGCCGACGGCGAGCCGGCACGCCGGCAGGTCCAGGTGACGAGTGGCACGATCACGCTCCCGATCACGTCCGCGCCCGTCTACATCTACCCCGACGTCTGATCCGTCGGCGGGTCGGATGGGGTCCAGGCCGGCGGCGTGAGTCGGCGGCGGCCATCCGCGCTTCGAGGGACCTCGCCTTCGTCGTCGGCGAAGACCTTGTCCCACAGCTTGCAGGTGACCGCCTGGTGGTGCTGGTCCAGGCCCTCGCAGTAGTTGGTGAACTCACAGCGACGGATCTCGGCGCCGCGTCCCCTCCGCATCTTCGACCACCAGTCCGGATCCGCGAGGGACTGACGAGCCGAGGCCACGACGTCCGCGTGTCCCTGGCGCAGGATGGCCTCCGCCTGCGCGAAGGTGCACACGCCTCCCGCCGTCACGACGGGCGTGTCGTGACCGCGCGCCCGAAGGGCGGCGCGGATCACCGAGGCGAGCGGGACGTTCCTGCCGAACGGCCCGCGCTCGTCGATGCGGGTCGTGGGCATGCACTCCTGGCCGCTGGGCCCGGTGTACGGGTAGACGGCGTCGCCGACGCGCGGCTGCCGGGCGTCTTCGAAGCGACCACCCTTGGACACCGACAGCACGTCGAGGCCGGCCTCTGCGAACCGGAGGGCGTAGAAGGTGGCGTCCTCGACGCGCGAGCCACCGTCGATCACCTCGTCTCCGAGGAATCGGGCACCCACGCAGTAGTCGTCGCCCACCCGCTCCCGTACGGCGGTGAGGACCTCTTCCGCGAGCCGCACCCGCGCCTCGGGCGATCCCCCGTATCCGTCCGTCCGGTCGTTGGTCCGCGAGAGGAAGGAGGCCATGGTGTAGGCGTGTGCGAAGTGGAGCTCGACGCCGTCGAAGCCGGCTCGCTGCGCACGCTCGGCCGCGTCGGCGAACAGGCCGGGAAGGACGGCAGGGAGGTCCTTGACGTGGGGGAGCTCGAGGTCCGAGACGTGCTCGCGGTACCCGCACCGGAGGGACTCGAGGTCGCGGGCCGAGAGCACCGCCTCGTGGTCCTCGTCCGTGGCGGCCAGGAGCCAGACGCGGATCTTTCCATCGTCGGCGCTCGTCCAGCGGCCATCGCCGATTCGTTCCGCCACGGAACGCCGCAGGTCATCGGTGATGGTGAGATACCGGGTGAAGAACGTCTCGGGCGGGGGCCGGCGCCGCACGGCGAGGAAGTCGATGAACTGGATCAGGAATCGCGTCTCGCCGCCGCCGGCATCCCGCACCGCCGCCGTGAGGTCCTGCAGACCCGGCACGAAGCGGTCGTGGCCGATGCGGAGGAGCGGTCCGCTCGGAACGTCCCGGATGCCGGTCGCCTCGGCGACCAGCACGCCGGGGCGCCCCGCGGCGAATCGGGCGTACCAGGCGAGGTTGGCGTCGGTGACGAAGCCGTCCTCCGTCGCGCGCCACGGGACCATCGCCGGTACCCAGGTGCGCGTCGGGGCTTCGATCGGGCCGAGCGTGACCGGGGAGAAGAGACGCGAGGCCTCGGCCTCTTCGCGCGTCGGCCACGCGGCCGGCGGGAGGGGAACGGGTCGAGCACGGCGACCGGACATTGGTGGGAGCCTACCCGCGGCGCGAGGATGGGGGGATGAACACCGATCCGACCGCGGTCAAGCTCACGGTGGACGAGAACCTCCTCCACATCACCTGGGGCGACGAGCACACGAGCCGCTACGACGGCGCCTACCTCCGGAAGATGTGCCCCTGCGCCAACTGCCGGGGCCACGCGCCGGGCGAGAAGGAGCCGCCGAGCTACGACTCGGTCAAGGACGTCAAGGTGACGCACGTGGCCCTGACGGGTACGTACGCCCTGCGCCTCACCTTCACGGATGCCCACGACACGGGCATCTACGCGTTCCAGTGGCTCCGGGACATCTGCCCGTCGACCCGCGACGACGTGGACGACGCGGGCCGACCGATCTGACCATTCCGGATCCCGGTCGCCGGTCTACGCCACCGGGGACGGGGCGCCGCCGAGGGTCACGCCGGCGCTCGACTTGTCGAAGCGCACGTACTCCCACTCGAACGGGTTGCCGTTGATGCCTTTGGCGGGGGCCGCGATCCAGTCCGCGATCTGGCCGTAGCCGAGCACCGGGCGCATGAGGCTCTTCACGTAGTCCAGGTCGGCGCGGGAGGGAAGCCACTCGTTCTTCCGAGCTTCCCAGGTCGCCGCGTCGATCGGGTTTCCCTCCGGGTCGAAGTGGCCGGCCCGCGTAGATGCCGACGTCGCGGTGGAAGCGGCGGTTGGGCAGGTAGAAGCGCTCGGGCCGGCCCGCCTTCTCGAGGACCTTGTTCCAGCGCTGCACGACGAAGCCGCAGTCGTCGACGTAGTCGTCGCGGAGCACCTCGTTCATGGCGTTGCGAAGCGGGACCTCCTCGTTGGAGATGCCGGCTGTCCGTCGGGAACGACGAGGTCGTACGAGCCCTCGAGGGCGACGTGGTCCTCGAAGCGCGTCTCCTCCTTGTGGCGGCCCTTCAGGCCGGCGGCGAAGTAGGACGCGGCGTTGCTGGAGCGCTCGCCGCCGAAGAGGTCGACCGACGAGGAGAACCAGCGGTTCAGGTACTTCTGGATCGTCGGGAGATCGATGCGCGCCGAGCGCACGCGGATCTGTCGGGTGCCTCGATGCCCTTCTCGTTCATCAGCTCCGCGGTGCGCTGGATGACGCGCCCGACGCCCGTCTCGCCGACGAACATGTGGTGCGCTTCCTCGGTGAGCATGAAGCGCGTCGTGCGGGAGAGGGGGTCGAAGCCGGACTCGGCGAGCGAGAGCAGCTGCCACTTGCCGTCGCGGTCGGTGAACGTCGTGAACATGTAGAAGGAGAGCCAGTCCTCGATCGGCTCGTTGAAGGTGCCGAGGATGCGCGGCGAGTCCGCGTCGCCGGAGCGACGACGGAGCATGTCCTCCGCCTCCTCGCGCCCGTCCCGGCCGAAGTACGTGTGCAGGAGGTAGACCATCGCCCAGAGGTGCCGACCCTCCTCGACGTTGACCTGGAAGAGGTTGCGCAGGTCGTAGAGGCTCGGTGCGCACTGCCCGAGCAGGCGCTGCTGCTCGACGCTGGCCGGCTCGGTGTCGCCCTGGGTGACGATGATGCGGCGGAGGGCGTTGCGGTACTCGCCCGGGACCTGCTGCATGGCCGGCTGGCCGGCCTGGTCGCCGCACGGAATGCGGCGATCGGCGACGGGATCCGAGAGGAAGATGCCCCAGCGGTAGTCGGGCATCTTCACGTGGTCGAAGTGCGCCCAGCCGTCGCGACCCACGTCGATCGCGGTGCGGAGGTAGATCTCGTCGGCCTGGAACCCCTCGGGGCCCATGTCCATCCACCAGTCGCTGGAAGTGCGGCTGCCACGCTTCCAGCGCGCGCTGCAGGCGGCGGTCGTCGCCCAGGTCGACGTTGTTCGGGAATGCGAGCGTTGAGATCGACCTTGGTCATGCGTAGCCACTCCGGGGATTGCCCACTTCGCGAACGAGCGCCACATGATGGCAGATCGGTCGGGCCCGCACTACCGGCTCTGGGAATTGGCGCGGGAGTGGACATCGCCACCGTCGAGCCGCCTACGTCCGGTTGAAGTCGAACTCCGGGCGCTCCGGCCGGCCGTAGAGCGTGAGCGCGCCCTTCGCACCCACGGCGTTGGGGCGCTGGAAGATCCAGTTCTGCCAGGCGGTGAGGCGGCCGAAGATCTTGGTCTCCATGGTCTCGGGGCCGGCGAAGCGGAGGTTCGCCTCCATGCCGGTGAGCGCGTCGGGCGACAGGCTCAGGCGCTCCTCGATGGCGAGGCGGACCTCGTCCTCCCAGTCGATGTCGTCGGGGGCGAAGGTGACGAGTCCGGCGTCCTCGGCCTCGGCCGGGTCGTAGGGGCCGTCGTGGGCCAGGACCTCATCGACCCTTTCCGGAGTGCGGAGGAAGCGGGTCTCCAGGCGCGTGAGCCCGTTGGACATCGGATAGGCGCCCGCGTTCAAGGGAGACAGCTGGATGGCCACCGGCTGGTCCGGGTCGTCGAGCATGTAGGAGCGGTCGGCGGCGAGCGCCAGCTCGAAGAGCGTGCCCGCGAAGCAGGAGCCCGGCTCGATCAGGGCGAACAGGCTCTTGGCCGTGAGGTCGAGGCGCTTCAGGACGCGCTTCCACGCGGCGCGGATCTCGAACACGAACCAGTCCTCGGCGTTGGCCTCGAGGAATGCGTCGTGGGCGAGGCCGAGCTTCGCGTCTCCCTCCGTGCGAAGGACGACGAGTCCGATCTCCGGACGATTGAAGCGCAGGTCGAGGAGGGCGTCGTCGAGCTCGCGCGCGACCCGAAGCGTCCAGAGGTCGTTCGCCTGCGTGCGCGCCGCGTCGACGTCGGCGGAGGGGGCTCCGTCGGTCCCGTTACGGTCAGCTCCGCGAGGCGCCCGTCGAAGGTCACGCGTACGTGGCGGTAGGTGAGAGCGTCGTCCTCGTAGGTCCCGCCGAGGGGCTCGAGAACGATGCCCTTCTCGCCCATCCCACGCCGTGCGGGCCGTCGCCCCGCGCGACCTCGGCAGAGCGCTCCGTGATGTACTCCGCGAAGCGGCTCGCGGGAACGACCTCGTCCACGAGGTCCCAGGCCTTCGCTCGGCGGCCCTTGACGCCCTCCGCCACCGTGCAGAAGACGTCGGCGAGGTCGCGCCGCACCTTGCGCTTGTCGACGACGCGCGTGAGTCCGCCCGTGCCGGGCAGCACGCCCAGCAGCGGCACCTCCGGGAGGGACACCGCGCTGTTTCCGTCGTCGTGCAGCACGATCTCGTCGCAGGCCAGGGCCAGCTCGTAGCCGCCGCCGGCGCAGGGGCCGTTGAGCGCGGCGATGGTGCGCACGCCGCACTCCTCCGCCATCGTCCTCGATGCCGAGCCGCGTCTCGTTGGTGAACTTGCAGAAGTTCACCTTGAAGCCGTGGGTGGAGGACCCGAGCATGTAGATGTTGGCGCCCGCGCAGAACATGCGGTCCTTGCCCGACTCGACGACGAGCGCGCGCACCTCGGGGTGCTCGAAGCGGATGCGGCGAATGGCGTCGGCGAGCTCGATGTCCACCGAGATGTCGTAGGAGTTGAGCTTGAGCTCGTAGTCGGGTCGGTGTCCCTCGTGCTCCTGGACGTCCATGACGAGGTGCGCGACGGGGCCGTCGAACGTCGAGCTTCCAGTGGCGGTAGCGGTCGGGGTGGGTCTCGAAGCGGAGCGGCGGGGTCGACGAAGACGCAGAGTTCGGAGTGGCGTTCATGGCCGCGGAGGGTAGCCGCTGGCGGCGGGTCGGGCGAATTCCCGCGGCCGACGCCGTCAGCGCTCGGTGGTCGCTTCGGGCGCGGCCGGGAGGGTGAACACCCGGAGGCCGCTGAGGCGCGACGGGGCGGCGATCAGGCCGTCGCCCAGATCCGCCGGCGCGAACTGCGCCCGGCCGCCGAGGTTCGCGTGAGCCACCTCGGTCTCCGTGGTCGGGTCGTAGATCCAGATCCGACCGTCTTCCAGCGCCGCAATGACCCGTCCGGACGTGCCGAGGACGCCGTGCGGGGCGAACCCCTCCAAGTCGACCTGGCCCCGGGGGGTGCCGTCGGCGAGCGAGAAGAAGAGCACCCGTCCCCGCGAGTCGACCGCCGCGGCGAAGCCGCCGGCGACCGCCGGCGTGCCGACGGTGTCTCCGAGTCCCTCGCCGCGCCAGCGGACGGCGCCGGCGGAATCCAATGCCTCGAGCGATCCGTCGCCCCGGGTGACGAGGACGCCGTCGTCCCAGGCCGCGAGGCCGATGACCCCGACGCGTCGTGCGCTCTTGCCCACGGTCGTGACGGCGCCCTTGGCCGAGATGCGCTTGACCTCGCCCACGGCCGTTCCGACCCAGAAGGCGCCGTGCGCGGCGAGCACGCCGGCGCTCGCAGGCGCGCCGAGACTGACGCTCCGTACGTCGTTCCGCCCCCGCACGATGTGGACGGTGCCGTCGAGGCTGGCGATCGCCACGTCGTTGTCCAGGACGGCCGCTTCGCCGACGGGGCGGCCGATCTTGACGGCTCCGACGCGGCTGCCATCGCGAACGGCGAGCATGTAGAGCGTGCCGTCGATGAAGGGGAGGTGGACGATGCCGCCAGCCGCGACCGGACGGGTCTTGATGCCCTCCAGGGTCTCGATGTGGCGCGCCCACATCACGCGGCCGTCCTTCCCCTCGAGCCGTTGGACACGTCCCGTGCGATCGACGGTGATCAGGTCTCCGTCGGTGGGCACGGGAGCGCTCGAGACGGTCCGATCGAGGCCGACCTCCCAGAGATGCGCCGGCTCCAGGGCGATGTGGATCTCCGAGGCGGGAAGGTCGGGCCCCGGATCGATGAAGCGGGTGGCCCGGGCGAAGCCGGGCGCCTCGACCGTGAGCGTGAGCTGCGTTCCCCACGGGCAGCGGATGACCGTGGGGGAGACGCCGGCCTCAGCGCCGTTGAGACGGATGTTCGCACCCGCCGGCGTCGTGGTCACGCGGAGCGGAAGGGCGATGACGCTCTCGAAGCGGATGTGCCAGAAGCGACGGACCAGTGCGGCGTACGCACGGATGGCGGCGTCGAGGTCCCCCGCCTTTTCCGCCGCCCGAGCACCCTCGAGCCCGCCCCGGATCTCCTGGATCATGGCTCTGCGGTTGCTCACGTAGGACGGCAGACCGCGGCGGCGGGCCTCGTCGAGCAAGGTGCCTCGATCCGGGTCTTCTTCCAGTTCGACCAGCCGCTCGTCGAGGGAGCGGTAGAGCGCGTCGGCCTCTTCGTACCGGCCGGCGACGAGCTCTCGCGACGCCTCGGTGCGGCAGCGCTGATGCAGCTCCTCCAGCCGAGCACCGAGAAGATGGCTCCGAACGGCGGACACGTCGGGTGCGTGGTGCGACCGGGCGCGCTTCAGCTGCTCGATGGCAACGTGGAGCGAGCGGATCATACGCATCTGGGTGGTGTTGGGCTGGCCTCCGATGAGGGATTCCAGGCCGCCCACCGCGGCCTCGAGCTGCGCCGGGAAGTCGTCGGTGAGATAGCCCCGCGACTTCGCGACCCACTGCTCGAGGGCCTCGAGGTTCGTCTGCGACTCCTGGGCGAGGTCCCGCATGTGTGCCAGGGTGTCGACGCGGGAGCGGGCTTCGCGCTCCATTCGATTCACGGCGTCGCGAATCGAGAGGTCCAGCTCCTGGAGGATCGATCGACGGAAGCGCAGCGCGTCCGGCGCGGCGATCCGAGCGGCGAGCTCCACGAGGGCGGTCCGTGCCTCCTCGGAGGGGAGATCGCGAAGGCGCGGGGCGCAGGCGATGGCGAGCGAGCGTACCTCCGCCGCGGTGTTGGACGAGGGGGCGGCCTCCGGGGGCGGCGTCGGCGCGTTCTGCTGCTGGATCCGCTGCTGGAGGGTCAGGCCCTCGGCCGCCTCCGGGCTGTCGGGGTGCTTCTCCGAGAGCGTGGAGATGAGCTCGTACGCGGTCGCGAAGTCACCGGCCGCCGCGGCCTCCTCGGCCTGCGCCAGGAGCTTGCCCGGGCCCGTCGGCCAGAGCACCACGCCGGCTGCCGCCACGAGGGCGAGCAGCGCCGCCCCGAGGGCTACGGGCTTCCAGCGCTTCTCGTGACTGCTCAGGCTGCGGAAGTGCCGGAGCAGGTCGCCGCGTTCGGGAACCAGGGTGGCGACGGCGTCTCGGAAGTAGTCGGCCGCATCGCGCTCCTCGCGCGTCTTCGCTTTGGTCCCGAGCTGGGCGGCCGCCGCTTCGGCTTCCGTCATCAACCCGTCGCGATCGCGAAGACGCACGAGGGCGCGCGCATGCAGGATGCGCGCGGCCAGAGGAGCCTCGGCGTCGGACACGACGCGGCTGAACAGCTGCGCCGCGCGCTGAGGCTCGTCGTCCTTCAGGGCGCCGGCGGCCAGCTGGATCGTGGCTCGGGTGTGGAGATCCGTGTCCCCGCGACTTCGGCGGCCGCACACAGGGCGGACAGGACCGGCTGTCGCCGGGGCGGCGCTCGGAGAGGTCTGTGGAAGACCGCAAGTGCGTCGCTCGGCTCGCCGCGCTGGAGGTGCAGGTTGCCGAGGGCGAGGAGCGCATCCGCCTCTTCGCCGACGTCTTGCGGTACTTGGCGAGCTCGGCCAGGCTCATGAGCGGTGCGGGATCGTCCGGATCCTGCCCGGCCCACTGCGTGCAGGAGGGCGCGCGCGACGCCCGTCTCGCGTCGGCGGAAATCCGCGACTCCGTCTCGTGGCGAAGCTCGTCGGCGTCGGCGAGCCGGGCGGCGCCCGCCTTCACGCAGATGAGGATCACGCGAAGCGCGGCGAAGCGCGGAACACCGGCGAGCAGCGCGACCTCGTCGACGACCCGGTGTCCGTCCAGGAGGGCGTGGACGTCGAGGAGCGGATCGTCTTCGTACTCGGGCTGCGGCGGCTCGCCGAGGGGCAGGAAGAGATGCGCCTCGGCCCCGAGCTGGGCCGTGATCTCCGCACGTTCGTCGAAGCGCTGGGCCGCGCGAAGGAGGAGGCCTCCCACGTCCACGGGGACGCGGCCCGCCAGTCCGGCGGCCTGCGGCGCAGGCTCGCCCTCCTCGAAGCGGAAGTCGCCCTTCTGCCAGGTGAGGAGGTCGAGGATCGCGTCTTCCGCGGCGGCGCGCAGCAAACCGTCCACGTCCGGGCGCCGAAGGAGCCCCTGCTCGACGAGCTCGTCAACGAGGGCGACCGGGTCCGCCCGCTGCTTCCGGCCGACCCGGAGCGCCTGGGCGTCCAGCATGCCTCGCTGGACGAACCCATCGAGCATGTACGCGGGGTCGATCGGGTCCGGCTCGCACAGACGAAGCTGCTGAGCCGCGACGTGGACGGTGGCGCGCTTGGCCCCGCTGCGCAGGTAGAGGTTCCCCTGACGCCCTGCGAGGAGGGTCTGCAGGACATCGGCGAGACCGAGCTTGCGTAGGCTGCCCTGTAGGGACATGGAACTCCACCAGAGGCACCGTGCCGCCGCCGGCGGTGCCCGGCGTCCCTATCGGCCTGCGTCGCCGCCCGCCTGAAGACGGGTCGCGGCGGCCATCCACGGCGCCAGCGAAGCCTCGTCGGGTCCCTCCAGCGCGCCCTCTTCCGTGAGCAGGCAGTCACGAGGGTGGCGGGAGTGACGTCGAAGGCGGGCTCCCGCGTCGAGAGCTCGGGCGCGACGGCCTCGGGCCGGAGATACCGGGCCAGATCGCCGGGCCGATCCTCGATCACCACGTCGTCACCGCTGCCGCGTCGCCGGGTCCAGCGTGGACAGGGGGGCCGCGACCAGGAACGGAACGCCGTGGTGACGGGCCAGGACGGCCAGGCCGTAGGTCCCGACCTTGTTCGCCACGTCGCCGTTGCGGCAGACCCGATCCGCGCCGAGGATCACCGCGTCGACCTCTCCGCGGCGCATGAGGCCTGCCGCCGCGCCCTCGCCGATCACCGCGTGCGGCACGCCGGCGCGGGCCAACTCCCACGCCGTGAGCCGGAGCCCCTGCAGAAGCGGACGGGTCTCGTCCGCCCAGACGTGGATTTCCTCGCCCCACGCATGGAGCGCAAAGAGGGGGGCGAGCGCCGTGCCGAGCCCCGGCGTGACGAGGGCCCCCGTGTTGCAGTGGGTGAGGATGCGTCGGCAGCCCCGCAGGCGCGCCGCCCCGTACCGGGCGATGGCGTCGCACGCGGCTCGCTCGATCGCCTCCAGCTCCCGGGCGGCGGCGAGAAAGAGGTCCGGTGCGGCCGTCGGGGTGGGACGTGTTCGCCGCCAGACGGCCATCGAGCGATTCACGGCGGTACGGAGATTCACCGCCGTGGGACGGGCGGTGGCGATCGCCTCCGCGGCCTCGGCGAGGCGAGCCGCGAAGCGGTCCGGATCGGTCGGGATCTCATCCGACAGCGAGCGAGCCGCGAGCACGAGTCCGTAGGCGCCGGCGACGCCGATGGCCGGAGCCCCCCGGACGGCGAGGCGTTGGATGTCGGAGATCACCTCGGCGGCCGTCGTGCGCTCGGGCGCCACCTCCGCCTGTGGAATCCGGGTCTGGTCGAGGATCGCGAGCGATCCGGACCTCGCATCTCCGCGCCAGACGACGGCGCGCACGTGCGGCTCGGGCAAGGGGCGTACGTCGCGCCATTCCAGCGCAGGTCCGCGAGCCGCTCGCGGAGTGCGTCGTTCTTTCTCGCCACGGATCGGCGAAGCTCCGCACGGAAGTGCTGCAGGTGCGCGTGCAGGTCCTCGTCGTGCAGCGCGAGGATCTCGGCCGCGAGGAGAGCGGCGTTCTTCGCGCCCGCGTCGCCGATGGCCATGGCGGCCACGGGTACGCCGGACGGCATCTGGACCGTCGAGTAGAGGGAGTCCGCGCCGCCGAGCGTCGGCGTCTGGATCGGGATGCCGATCACCGGGATCGTCGTGAGCTGAGCCAGCACCCCGGCCAGATGCGCCGCGCCGCCGGCCGCTGCGATCAGGATCTTCAATCCGTTCAAGCGCGCCGTGCTGGCGTACTGGTGCACGTGCTCCGGCGTGCGATGGGCCGAGAGGACCCGCGCCTCATAGGAGATGTCGAACTCCTCCAGCGTCTCGAGGCAGCCCTGGACCACGGGAAGATCGCTGTCGCTGCCCATGACGACACCCACGACGGGCTTGCGGAGGTCGACCTCCACGTCCGAGACGCTGCCCGTCGGCAGGGTGCTGCGGCTCTCGTCCGATCGAGGGGCTGTCGCCGCCGTCCCTCGGCTTCGCGCTTGCGCGGGCTGCGCCCCCGCGAACGTCTCTCGCTCGGCTCTGCGTGACATGCTGGATCTCTTTCCCCAGGTCTGGAATTCCGGGCAGCTAGGCCGAGGTGCCGTCCGGTGAGGCGGCGGTAGATCTCCCGGTAGGTCGCGGACGCTTGCGACACCACGTCGTCCGAAAGGATGGGAGCCGGCGGGGAGTGGTCCCAGCCCTGTTCGTCGAGCCAGTTGCGTACGAGCTGCTTGTCGAGCGGCTGCTGGGCCTTGCCGTCCTCGTAGGGCTCGGCATCCCAGAAACGGGAGGAGTCCGGGGTGAGGACCTCGTCGCCGAGCACGATGCGCCCGTGCGCATCCTGGCCGAACTCGAACTTCGTGTCGGCGAGGACGATGCCGCGTTCGGCGGCGAAGTCCGCGGGCGCGCCGTAGACCGCGAGCGTCAGATGTCGCGGAGGCGCGTCAGCGATCTCGTCGCCGACGATCTCCGCCATGCGTGTCGAAGTCGATGTTCTCGTCGTGGCCTGCCTCGGCCTTCGTCGCCGGCGTGAAGATCGGCGGGTCGAGGCGCGCGCTCTCCGGGAGCCCCTCCGGCAGGGCGTGTCCGCACACGGCTCCGGTCCGCCGGTAGTCCTTCCAGCCGCTGCCCGTGAGGTAGCCCCGGACGACGCACTCGACGGGGAACATGCGCAGACGCTTTACGAACATGCTGCGACCGGCGAGGACGTCCGCGTGACGCGCGGACCTCCTCCGGCATCTCGTAGACGTCCGTTGTGACCAGATGGTTGGGGACCACGTCCTCGAGCGTCTCGAACCAGAAGCGCGACAGGGCCGTGAGAACCCGACCCTTGTCGGGGATCCCGGGCTCCAGCACCGCGTCGTAGGCCGAGACCCGATCCGTGGCGACGACCAACATGTGCTCGCCCACCTCGTAGAGATCCCGTACCTTTCCGCGGTGGAGCAACTTCAGTCCATCGAGGTCCGTGGTCGTGACCGTGTCGCCCATTTGCGTCTTCTCCCGTCGATCTGAGGGCGGGATGATACCTCCCAGGGGCCCAACGGAGACCTGGTAGGCATGGACTACGTCGTCATCCCCGCCCGCGAGCCCCCGGCAGGATCCGTCCGGGTGCCCGCCTCGAAGTCGTATCACCAGCGCGCGCTCCTCCTGGCGGCCCTCTCGGATGGAGCACCGTCGATCGAGGCGGGTCCGGGCGAGCCCGGAGACGACGTGCGGCGCCTCGAAGCCGCGCTCGCGAGGATCGGGGGCTGGCACGGGGAGGCCTGGGGCCGGGACCGGGACCGGAAGACCTGCGACCTGGGCCTCGGCGGCACGGGTTTCCGGTTCGTGACGGCGGCCGCCACCCTCCGTCCGGAGGGAGCCCGGACGCTCGTCCGGGGAGACCGGAGCCTCCTCCAGCGGCCGCACACGGCGCTTCGGCGAGCCCTCGCCCGGCTCGGGGGCCACGTCAAGCGTCGGAAGAGCGGATCCCTGCGCGTTCGAGGGGGGGGCATCGAGGGAGGGCGGACCCTCCGGATCCGCGCGGACGTGTCGAGTCAATACGCCTCGGCGCTCCTCCTGATCGCACCGCGCATCGGCGGCCTGACCCTCGAGCTCCTCCAGCGCCCCGTCTCCCGGCCGTACCTCGAGCTCACCCTGGGCGTGCTCGGGTCGTTCGGGATCGAGACCGGCGCGGAGGGCCTGGACGCCCCGGGGGGATGCCTGCGGGTGGCGGCCGGGGTGCCGCGCGCCACGGTCTACCGCGTGGAGGCGGACGCCTCCTGCGCCGCCCCCTGGTGGACGGCCGCGGTCCTCACGGGTGGAACGCTGGTCGTGGAGGGATTGCCCCGGGCGACGCGCCAGGCGGATGCGCGCCTCTTGCCGATCCTCGAGCGGGTAGGGGCCACGGTGACGGAGACCGCCTCCGGAGGGATCCGCGTAGAGGGCCCCGAGGGGGGCATCGCCGGGCTCCGTGCGTTGGGCGACGTGGACCTGAGGGACGCCTCGGACCTGGTCCCGCTCGTCGGCGTCCTGGCCGCAGGGGCGCCGGGTCGCGCCCGGATTCACGGCGCCGCCCACGTACGGTTCAAGGAGAGCGACCGGCTCCGAACCGTCGCGGACGGCATCTCCACCCTCGGGGGCACCGCAGACGTCACCCAGACCGGTGAGCTCGTCGTCGAGGGGACGGCCCCCCTGTCGGGAGGCGTGGTGTCCGCGGCCGCCGATCACCGACTGGTCCTCGCGTTCGGGGTGTTGGGCCTCGTCGTCCCCGGCGTCGTCATCCGCGGCGCGGAGGCGGTGTCGAAGTCCTACCCCTCGTTCCTCGCGGAGCTGGGCGCGTTTGGGGGGGAAGGCCGTGGTGAGGGGTAGCATGTCGGGCCCGCCTGGAACCGGAGCGATTCGTGCGTAGCAAGCTCTTCCTCGTCGTCCTCGCGCTTCTGCTCCCGCTCCCCCTCGCCGCCCTCGCCGCGGGAGAGGAAGACGCCCGGCTCGGGGAGGCCTGGGAGTCCGGGATCGCCCTCGGCATCGCCCGGCAGCGCCAGGAGCTCGACCGGGGCGTGACCCCGCAGTCGATCCTCCGGCAGGCCGAGCTCCAGGCCGCCCGCCGCTCCGACGACGTCACCCAGGTCGTCCGGCTCTACCTCCTGGCTCGGGCCTACGCCAAGGTCGGGGACCGTCGGTCGGCGATCAGCACCTACCAGGAAGTCCTGAGGCTCGCGCCGCGGTGCTACTTCGTGCACAGGGACCTCGCCATCCTGGCCCTGGAGCAGCAGCCGCCGGACAGCCGGGTGGCCGAGGCGTACCTCCGCCAGGCTATCTCCACCCACCCGCAGTACCTGACGGCCCACCGCAACCTCGCGAAGTTGATGTTCGACGACGGGCGGATCCTGGATGCGATTCCCGTCCTCGAGCGGGTCGTGGCGCTCGCGCCGGCCGACCTTCAGGCCCGGTACCTGCTCGCGAAGGCGCTGCTGCAGGACGCGCAGCAGGAGACGGGGCCGGCCAAGGAGGCGAAGCTCGAGAAGGCGGAGCGCGCGATCGCCGTCCTGATTCGCAAGGAGCCGAAGACCCCGTCCTTCCGTGAACTGAAGGGAGACATCTTCCTCGCACGCGGGCGCACGGTGGAGGCGCTCAAGGAGTATCGGCGCCTCGCTGCCGAGCACCCCGGCGCGGCCCAGCCCCTCCGCAAGTACCTGTTCGCGCTGGACGTCCAGCGGCAGCGCGACGAGACCGTCGACCGGGAGGCCTGGCTGTGGGCGTTGGAAGGGCTCTTTCGCTTGACCCGGGACCCGGAGGAGAGGTCGCGTCTGCAGAGGGCCATCGACGAGCTGCGGAGCCCGACCTCGTCCGGGGACGCCCAGATGCCGGAGGGCCCGCCGACGGACGAGACCATCCTGGTCGCGTTGGCGAACGCGCCTGCCGAGGTCCGGGTACGGATCCTGCAGTACGTCTACGGACGGGAAGAGACCCCGTCCCCTGAGGTCCTCAAGGAGTTGCTCGTGCGCCTCTCGCCGACAAGCGAGCCCGAGGCCGAGGCGCGTCAGTGGGTGCTCCGGGGGCTCGGTCGATTCGGGGGGCCGGGCGTCGTGCCGTGGGTCCGCCTCTCGCTCAGCGACGCGTCGGCCGACGTTCGCGCGGCGGCCGCCGACGCGCTCTTCGCCCTGGCGCCTACGGGCAAGCAGGCGGAGGGCGCGGTCTTCCTGATCCTTGGTCTCTACCGAAGTCACGCGGACGCGGCGCTGGCGGCATCGGCGCGGGCGCGCGTCCTCGATCTGGCGCAGGTCTCCGCTACGGTCGGCGACGATGCCGACTACGGAGCGGAACGCGAGGCCTTCCTCACCTGGTGGTCGGGCCCGGATGCCAGTGAGGCGAAGATCGAGGCCCTGGAGTTCTTCCCCGGCGTACGCGACATGTTTCCGGAAGACGTCCTGCTCCCGTATCTCGTCGACGACGACGGGTACGTCGCAGACGCCGCGTGGCAGGCCCTGGGAACGTCGTTGACGCCCCTCCTGACCGACCCGAAGGTCAGCGCCGGCCGGAAGGCCTGGTTCGGCCAGCTGCCTCCGTATCGCAAGGGGGCGCTGTCCGGCCCGGAAGCGCAGGTCACGCGCGATCGGCTGGAAGCCTGGGCTGCGCGGAAGCCGAACGGGTAGCGGCCCGCCGCGGTCCACCGAGGGAGAGAAGCGTGGGACGAGTCCTCGCAACGATCATCGTGTTCGGACTCCTGGCCTGGACGGCGATAGGCCTCGTGCCGGACGCCCGTGCCGAGGAGCCCTGGGAGGCCGCGGCCCGACAGGCCGAAGAGGAGCAGGATCGACTGCTCGAAGAGGCGCGCCGACGCGGCACCACGGGACAGCCTCGTGGGGCAGTACGCGAGCCGGCTCAGCCGGCAGCCCACGGCACTCAACAACTACCTGCTCGGCCGTGCCCTCTACTACGACGGAGACGTCGCGGGCGCGGAGCGCCAGCTGCGCCAGACGCTCCGGCTGGAGCCGCGCTTCTGGCGCGCCAGGCTTCGGCTCGGCGCTCCTCGAGCTCAAGCGAGAGCGACCGCAGGAGGCGGAGCGGTACGTCCACGAGGTCCTGCAGCAGAGCCCGAAGGAACCGGACGCCCTCCGGTTGCTCGCGCAGATCTACCTGGACGCCAAGAACTGGGACCGCGCGTTGCAGGTCCTCGATCTCCTGGTGACCCTGGATCCGACGAACGAAGGCGTACGACGCAACATCGCGTTCGTGCTCATGGCCAAGGAGGACTGGCCGCGCGCACTGAAGGAGCTGCGAGTGCTCCGGGGGCGCTA
This sequence comes from uncultured Planctomycetota bacterium, assembly GCA_963802335.1. Classification (GTDB taxonomy): domain Bacteria; phylum Planctomycetota; class PLA2; order PLA2; family JAEUHO01; genus CAWDIE01. The sequence goes on from CAWDIE010000003.1 coordinate 179,132, forward strand.
CCCGCGGGACCCGGCGGTGCGCTGGTACTACGCCAACGCGCTCTTCCACACCGAGGGCTACAACGAAGCCGCCCGCGAGTTCGAGGGGCTCGTTCGCCTCGACCGCTCGGACGTTCGCTCGCTGGAGATGCTGCGTCGCTGCTACATCCAGCTGCAGGATTGGAAGTCCCTGCAGACGACGCTGGAGCGCATGCTCCCTCTCGTCCCGGAGGAGGAGTTCAAGCAGAACATCCGCGACATGCTGGCGGAACTCGAGAAGGGGCCGCCCCAGCCGGGGCAGGTCCCCGAGGGCATGGACGGCGAGTGGGCCGAGAACACGTGGTTGGCGCTGGTCGAACGGTGCATGCATCCGACCGACGTCGCCGTTCGCCGCGAGGCCCTCCAGATCTACCACGGCGCGGACTTCCCGCGGATTCCCTACGTGCTCGTGAGTCGGATCCACCCGAAGCGCGAGCCGGACGCCGTCTGCCGTTCCTGGCTCCTGCGCATCATCGGGTCCATGCAGAACCCGCAACTCGCCCAGGTCACCGCATACGCGCTCTTCGATCCCGAGTCGTCCGTGCGCGCGGTGGCCGCCGAGACCCTCGGCGAGATCGGCACGCCGTCGGGAATCCTCTACCTGATGCCCGTGATCCTCGGCCGCGAGATCGGGGACGCTCCCTCGGCGCAGCGTGGTGGACGAGCTCAACCGCGCCCGGGGAGCGATGATCCTCCTCACCGAGCGCAGGGACACGCTGGGCGGAGAGGACGGCTGGGTACCCGCCGAGAAGCTCGGCGAGATGCGTAGGGACTGGATGGAATGGCTGGCGTCTCCGGAGGGTGTTTTCCATCGGCTGCGCGCCATTCGCGACCTCGAGGCCCAGGGAGACTCCTATCCGGAGCGCGTGCTCATCGAGGACGTCTCGGACCCGAACCTGGCGATTGCCAGGGCCGCCTACGGCGTGATGCTCCGGCGATCCAAGCTTCCGAGTGACGAGGAGATCGGAACGAAGATGTGGCCCCGCTTCCCCCGCTTCGGACCGGACCAGCTCACCCAGGAGGGACTCGTGAGCGTCCGCCAGGCCGTCCAGGCGTGGTGGGAGGAGTGGCGCACGGCAGAGGCTGCCCTGCCCCGGAGCCCCGACAATGGGTAGCGAGAAGGGCGCCATCCTCGTCACGGGTGGGGCCGGCTACGTGGCGCCGCCGACCGTACGGGCACTCGTCGAGTCCGGGCGTCGGGTCGTGGTGATCGACGACCTCTCGACCGGACACCGCGCACACGTGAAGTGGGGGCCGCTCGTCGAGGGCGACATCGCCGACCCGGACCTCGTCGGCGACGTGATCCGCGAGCACGGCGTGACCGGAGTGCTCCACTTCGCCGCCAAGGCACTCGTCGGCGAGTCGGTGCGCGATCCCGATCTGTACGACCGCTGGAACCGCGGCAAGACGAAGGTGCTCGCCGAAACCGCGGCGGCGGGGGGGGTGAAGGCGTTCGTCTTCTCCTCGTCCTGCGCCGTCTACGGCGAGCCGGAGCGCGTGCCCATCGCCGAAGACACGCCCCGCCGACCCGTGAATCCGTACGGTCAAAGCAAGGCCGATTGCGAGGACGTGCTCTTCGCCGGGCCCGTGCCCGCGATCGCGCTTCGCTACTTCAACGCCGCGGGGGCGGAGCCCGAGCACGGACTCGGTGAGCGACACGACCCCGAAACGCACCTCATCCCGTTGGCGCTTCGGGCCGTCCGCACGGGAGAGCCGATCACCATCTTCGGCGACGACTACGCCACGCCGGATGGAACCTGCGTCCGCGACTACATCCACGTCGGCGATCTGGCACGAGCCCACATGGCGGCGCTCGAACGGCTCGAGTCCGGAGCCGAGGGTGGTGCCTACAACCTGGGGACGGGACGCGGTGCATCGGTCCGCGAGATCCTCGACGCGATCGAGCGGGTCGTCGGGCAGAGGGTCCCCTCGACGGATGGCGCGCGCCGCGACGGCGATCCGCCGGCCCTCGTGGCCGCCCCGGCGCTGGCGGAGGCGGCCCTCGGCTGGAAGGCCACGCAGAGCGATCTCGAGCGGATCGTCCGGGACGCCGCTCTCTACGAGGGCATGGTGAGCGCCTGATGGCGGAGGGGGGCACGCCCGTCGTCGTCGCGGTGGACGGACCGGCGGGCTCCGGCAAGAGCACGGTCGCTCGACGTCTCGCCGAAGCCCTGGGCTGGGACTACCTCGACTCGGGTGCCCTCTATCGGGTCTTCACCGCCGCGGCCCTCGCGCGCGGTGTGGATCCCGACGACGTCACCTCCCTGGTGGCGATGGGGGACCTCGACGTCCGCTTCGACGCGGACGGGCGGGTTCATCTCGGCACCCAGGACGTCACGCGCCGCATCCGGGAGCCCGACGTGACCCGGGCCGCCCCTCGGGTGGCGGCCCACCCGGCCGTGCGGGCGCGGGTCACCGCCTTCCAGCGGGCCTTCGCGGCCCGCGCCGGCCGGCTGGTGGCCGAGGGCCGGGACACCGGCACGGTGGTCTTTCCGGACGCCGCCCTCAAGGTCTACCTGGACGCCGCTGCGGCCGTCCGGGCTCGTCGGCGCCTCCTCCAGCAGGGCGGAGACCCCGACGGGGACGGGGGCGCGGACCTCCGGCGGACCCAGGCGGCGATCGAGGAGCGGGACCGCCGGGACCGGACGCGGGCGGTGGCCCCCCTCGTCCAGGGCGAGGACGCCTGGGTGCTGGACACCACCGAAATGACCCTGGACGAGGTTCTGGAGACCGTGCTGGCTCGGGTACGATCCGGGATTCCGGTCGAGTCGGACGCGGATTCCGAGGCCTAGGCTTCCGCGCACGCCAGACCGCTGCCACCCGGAGAAGGTCTCCGAGCGGCGGATACGAGTCCATCCAACGAACCCCTGGCCGACGAGGCGCCGCGCGTGGCGCCGTCCTCGTCCATTTCCGACCAAGCTCCCCCCGCCCGCCTTGCAGCGGCATCCATCGTCGGAAGGCGGAGCTTCCCCCACGCGGAGACCCATGCGCGCACGAGACAAGATTCGACAGTACGACCTTCCGCCCGAGGAACTCGACGCCGAAGTACAGGCGATCCTGGGCACGGCCGGTGACATCGACGCCAAGTACCAGAGCGGCTCCGAAGGTTTCACCGCCAACAAGATCATCAACGGAAAGATCGTCGACATCCGGAACGACGAAGTAGTCGTCGACATCGGCTACAAGTCCGAGGGCCTCATCCCGGCCCACGAGTTCCAGGACATCAACGAGTTCGACGTTGGTGACGAGTTGGAGGTCCTGCTCGAGAGCGTGGACGAAGCGGGGGGCGGCGTCGTCCTCTCGAAGCGCAAGGCCGACCGCATTCGCGGTTGGGAACGCGTCGTCGACCAGTACGGCGAGGGCGCGACAGTCCGGGGCCGCGTGATCAAGAAGATCAAGGGCGGTCTCCTCGTGGACATCGGCGTGCCGGTCTTCCTGCCCGCCTCGCAGGTCTCCATCCGTCGGACCAACGACATCTCCGAGTTCATCGGGCGCGACATCGAGGCTCGGATCATCAAGATCGACCAGGAGCGCATGAACATCGTCGTCTCGCGTCGCCGCCTCATCGAGGAGCAGCGCGAGGAGGCGAAGAAGAGCCTCCTGACCGAGATCAAGCCCGGTCAGATTCGCGTGGGCGTGGTCAAGAACATCGCCGACTTCGGCGCGTTCGTGGACCTCGGCGGCATCGACGGCCTGCTCCACATCACGGACATGTCCTGGAGCCGCCTGACGCACCCGTCCGACATGCTCAAGATCGACGACGAGGTCGAGGTCATGGTCCTCCGCGTCGACGTCGACCGCGAGCGCATCGCCCTGGGCCTCAAGCAGAAGTTCCCGAGCCCCTGGGAGACGGTGGAGCTCAAGTACCCCGTCGGCTCGCGCGTAAAGGGCAACGTCGTCAACGTCATGCCCTACGGTGCCTTCGTGAAGCTCGAGGACGGCATCGAGGGCCTCGTGCACATCTCCGAGATGTCGTGGTCGAAGCGCATCAACCACCCCGAAGAGGTGGTGAAGGTCGGGGAAGAGGTCGAGGTCGTCGTTCTCGACATCAACCGCGAGAAGCAGGAGATCTCCCTCGGCATGAAGCAGGCCGACGGCGACCCGTGGGACGACGTCGAGGCCCGCTTCCCCCCCGGCACCGTCGTCGAGGGTACGGTCCGCAATCTCACGTCGTACGGTGCGTTCGTCGAGATCGATGACGGCCTCGACGGGCTCCTCCACGTCTCGGACATGTCCTGGACCAAGAAGATCCAGAACCCGTCCGACATGCTCGAAAAGGGGCAGCACGTACAGGCCGTGGTCCTCTCCGTCCACCCGGACAAGAAGCGGATCGCGCTCGGCATGAAGCAGCTCGAGCTGGATCCGTGGCAGAAGGAGATCATGGAGCGCTACGCCCCGGACACCGAGGCGGTGGGCACCGTGACCAAGGTGACCAACTTCGGCGTCTTCGTCGAGCTCGAGGAGGGCCTCGAGGGGCTCCTCCACATCTCGGAGCTGACGCCGACCGACAACCTGGCGCCCGACATGAAGGTGGCCGTGCGCGTCCTGCGCCTGGACACCGACGAGCGCAAGATCGGTCTCGGCCTGCTGCGCGGGGAAGAGGCCGAGGAGATGCTGACGGCCGCCGGCGTGGACATGGCGGCGCAGGCGGAAGCGGCGTCCGCCGCGGAGCCCATGATCCTCACCGAGGGCCTCGAGGGCCTCGAGGGTGCCGAGGCAGCCGGTCGCCGAGGAGGCTCCGGTCGCCGAGGAGGCTCCGGTTGCCGAGGAGGCTCCGGTCGCCGAGGAGCGCCGGCCGAGTCGCCGAGGAGGCTCCGGTCGCCGAGGAGGCACCGGTCGCCGAGGAGGCGCCGGTGGAGGTGGAGGCCGCAGACGCCGAGAAGCCGGCGCAGGACTGATGGGACGATGACGGTCGCGCGCGACACTCGTCGGGTGGAGGCACCCATGCGTCGCGCGCGATCCCGTGCCGCCCTCGATCCGCGTCCTGGTGCTCGCGGTCCTCGTGGCCGCGAGCATCGGCGTGGCCCCCGGCTGCATGGGGCGGGATCCGGCCCTCGACGATCCCGACGCGACGTTCATCCCGGACTCCGAGGTCCCGATCCCGCCGAGTCTGGAGCCCATCGTCATCCCGCACCCCGGCGTGGAGGGGCGGCGTGGCGTGCTCGGCGGCCGGGTCCGCGACGAGAGCCCGGTCGACGAGGACGATGCCGGCTGGAAGGAGAAGCTGCAGGTGGCCCAGGGCTACGTGGCCGGCGGCTTCGACGATCAGGCTCGGACCCTGATCCGGGCCGCCCTCGATCAGGACCCTCCCGCGCCGTGGGCCGAGCGCTTCTACCCAGCTTCGTGACACCCTCCAGGTCCGGAGGATCGAGTCGGAGCTCATGCGAGTGGACGCGCGCGGCTCTCGCGACTACTTCGTCTTCGGAACGGACGTGGACTGGCGCATCCGCATTCGGAACGTGTCCCGCGGACCCATCTCGTTCCCCGCGCCCAGGAATCTGCCGGACGAACCCAGCCCGACGGCCGTCAACCTGTCGATCCGCCGACGGGACATCGACATCTACGGCGCGGAGCTGCGTCGTACGTGGAACCACGTCGTGTCCCTCCGACAGACCACGGGCGGGTGTGAGGTCACGATTCGCCCCGGTGGAGTGCACGAGATGCCGGCGCGGCTTCCGGCAGAGGACGTCGGCGCTCCGATCTCCGGGATTCGCATCCTGGAGATGGAGGGCATCCTGCGCGGTCGGGTGCGCACCGCGGACGGAGAGGATCGGGGACTGGCCCTCGACCTTCGGCCCGGCCGCGTGGTCATCGTCCCCGCGGGCTACGAGCCGCTTGCGAGCGATCCGCTCGGCTCGCTCGCACGGGCCGTCGAGGCCGTGGCGCCTACGCATCTGCTGGTCGCCACGGAGTTCGTGCCGCGCCAGCAGAGCACGCGTGCGCTCGCGATCCTCGTCGACGCGCTCGCGGAAGGCGAACCGGCACTCAGTACGGCCGCCCTCAGTGCCCTGACCCTCCTGCGCGAACGGAGTGTCGGACAGCCGATGGCGCCCTTCGTCGAGCCGCTCCTCGCCGCACTCGATCTCCATCCGGAGCGCGGAGACGCCCTCATGCGAGGACTCACTCGCGTCTCGGGGCAGACGATCGCACCCGACGCACGCCTCTGGCGGGACTGGTGGCGGAGAGCGTCACCCGCGGTCCCCGCCGATTCCGGCACCGACGGTGGGAGACGCCGGATGATCCAGAACCTCGAACTCGCCGAGCACCTGGGAACGCTCGCTCGCACCGTGGACGTGGTGATTCCGGAGGATGAGCTGCTCGCGAAGCTGAAGAAGGGCCGACCGCTTCGCTGCAAGCTCGGGATGGACCTGACCTCGCCCACCGTCCACATCGGCAACGGGATCCCCCTGTGGAATCTGCGCCGGCTGCAGGATCTGGGGCACGTGGCCGTGCTGATCCTCGGGGACTACACCGCGACCGTCGGCGATCCCTCGGGCAAGGACAAGACGCGCCCGATGCTCACGCAGGAAGAGATCGAGCAAAACGGTGCGACGTGGTTGGAGCAGGTCGCGTCCATCCTCGACATGGACAAGGTCGAAGTGCGGAAGAACGGCGAGTGGTTCTCGCAGATGTCGTTCCTGGACGTCCTCTCGCTCACGGATCGCATGACCGTTCAGCAGATGATGGAGCGCGACTCCTTCGAGACGCGGTGGAAGGCCACCGACCCGATCTCCGTCCGCGAGTTCCTGTACTGCCTCATGCAGGGCTGGGACTCGGTCATGGTGAAGGCCGACGTCGAACTCGGAGGCACCGACCAGACCTTCAACCTGAACGTCGGCCGCCGCCTGATGGGACAGGAGGGGCTCGAGCCGCAGGTCTCCTTGATCTCGCCGCTGATCGAGGGCACCGACGGTCAGGCGAAGATGAGCAAGAGCCTCGGCAACGCCATCGGGATCCAGGACGAGCCCAAGCAGATGTTCGGCATGGCGATGCGCGTGCCGGACGCCCTGATCGGCGAAGTACCTCCGCCTGGTGACCGATGTCGCCGAGGACGAGATCGAACGCCTCCTCGCCCTTCCGAATCCGCGGGACGCCAAGCTCGCGCTCGCAGAGGCGCTGGTCGGGCGCTATCACGGCGCGGCGGCCGGCGTCGCGGAGCGGGAGGAGTTCCTTCGGGTCTTCTCCCGGCACGACGCACCTTCCGAGATCCCCGAGATCGCCGTCGGCGCTCCCGACGAGGACGGCTGCTACTGGGTCGTCGCGCTTCTTCGGGCCTGCGGGTTCGCCAAGAGCACCAGCGAAGCGCGCAGGCTCGTCGCCGGTGGAGGGGTCCACCTCGACGAAGCGAAGGTCACGGACTGGCAGGCGCGCCTGACCCTCGAAGGCGGCGAGGTGCTCCGCGTGGGCCGTCGCCGGTACGCGAAGCTGACGACCTGATCCTCGTCGAGCCCGGCTGTCCCCTCCGTACAATGCGCCGCCGCCGGTCCAGACCCCGGGAGACGAACGTGCTACTCGCCGAGATTCCCTTCCCGCTCATTCCGCCCGAGATCGTGAAGATCGGCCCGCTCACCGTGCGCTGGTACGGCCTGACCTACGTCATCGGCTTCGCACTGGCCTGGCTCGTTTTGAAGAACCTCGCGAAGCGCGGCCGCTGGCCCGTGGAGCCGGAGAAGGCGGCCGACGTCCTCTTCTGGGGAATCCTCGGCGTGTTCTTCGGCGCGCGCGTCGGCTGGGTCTTCTTCTACGGGATGCATCTGCCCGACTGGAGCTGGGCCAGGGTCTTCAACGTCTGGGAAGGCGGCATGAGCTTCCACGGCGGCCTGCTCGGGGTTCTCTTCTTCTACACGATCTTCCTCTGGCGAACGAAGAAGCCGGCCGGGGCGTTCTGCGACGGCATCGTTGCCGCCGCTCCCCTCGGCATCTTCTGCGTACGCATCGGGAATTTCATCAACGCCGAGCTCTACGGGCACCCGTGGACCGGTCCCTGGGCCATGCGCTTCCCCCGCTACGACGCGTTCAAGGGCGGCCCCTCCGAGTGGCGTGCCGCGTACGAGGCGAGCCCGGCGGCCACCAGTCTCTGGACGGAGCTCCGGCACCCGAGTCAGCTCTACGAGGCCCTGTTCGAGGGCCTCCTCATGTACTTCTTCCTCCGCTTTCTCATGCTCACGCTGAACGTCGGGGGCGGGAGGATCACCGCGTGGTTCCTCGTTGCCTACGGTGCGGCACGTTTCGTGATCGAGTTCTTCCGGGTGCCGGATCGCGGCATGGAGAACGTGTTCCTCGGCATGTTCTCCCGAGGGCAGGAACTCTGTCTCTTCATGATCCTCGCGGGCCTGATCCTCTTCGCCGTCATCGGCATCCGGAGCCGGCGTAGGAAGGCGGCGCAGTCCACGGAGCTCGAAGCGCCGTAGTGCCGATGCGAGCGGCCACCATCGCCTTCTGTCTGCTGCTCGCGTGCGTTCTGGTTCCCCTCGCCGGCGCCGACATCGTCGTGCCCCGGAAGGGCAAGGCGATTCGCGGCGACGTCCGTCGAGCCGGGGTCGAGGTCGTCGTGAACCCGTACTACGCCACGACGCCCGAGATGACCTGGGGCGTGGTCCGACTCCCGGCGGACGCGGTGAAGGAGATCCGCGAGGAGAAGGCGAGAGCGCTCCCCTCCGGACCCTCGGAGCCGTGGGACGACCGACCGGATCTCCGTCGCGCCTTGGGTGCGATCCTGATGCGCGACTCCGCCATGGCGCGGCGGGACGGCGCGGCATCGCTCCGCGCGGAACACGGCGTGTCGTTCGCCGTGGAGGTCGTGGAGCCGCTCGCGCGCGCCTGGCGCGCCCCGCGAGGAACCCGTCACGAGGTGGCGCTGTCCGCATCGCGAAGCGATCCCGTCGCCGGCGGAGCCACCTACTCCGTTCTCGTGCCCGAGAGCTACCACCCCCTGGAGCCGGCCCCCTTGGTCGTGGCGCTCCACGGAGGCCTGCATCGTCGAAAGGAGGACGGGCGCTTCGTGTTCCTGGGCACGGCGCGCGACGTGTTCGCGCTCCTGGAAGCGGAAGCCAGGCGCCGGAGGTGGATCCTGGTCTGTCCGAATGCGGTCGAGGCTCCGTGGAGGCCACGAACGACGGAGGCCCTCGTCGAGAGGGTGCTCGCCGAGGTGGAGTCGCGCTACGCCGTGGACCGATCCCGGCGGTACCTCGTCGGCTTCGGCGCGGGGGCGGACGCGGCCATGGAGTTGGCGGCCTCCCAGCCGGCGCTCTTCGCGGCCGCGGGAGCGGCGTCCGCCGCGGAGCCGGGGCTCGCGCGCGCCGTCTCCGGGCGTCGAGTGCCGATCTGGCTCTATCACGGCGAGGCGAACGAGCACGTCCCGGTGGGGGACGCCCGGAAGGCAGCGAACGCACTGCGAGAGAAGCGCGCCGCGTTCGCCTATCTGGAGCTGCCGGGCGCGGGACACGGCCTGCCCCGAGTCGCCGAGGAGGATCTGTACCGTTTCCTGGACGGATACGCGCGCACGGCGGGCCCGGACTCGTCCCTGCGGGAGTGGGCAGACGAGGCGGTCGACGACGACCACGGGATCTGGCCGCACGTGTGGGCGGACCTCCTTCGACTGCCGAGCCCGGATCTCCTCGCTCGACTGCGCGCGGGTGGGTGGGACGCCGAGGCAGCGGCCCGCGGTCTTCTCGGGGCGGAGCCGCCTGCGGAGGCGGGAGACGTCGCCCCGATCCTGGTGAATCGGGAGCTTCCGCCGGACGCCAGGCGCTGGGCGGCTTCGCTGCTCGGCTGGCTCGGCGACGCGAGCGCGGTCGGAGCCCTCGGCGATGCGGTGCGGTCCGAGCCCGATCGGGGCGTCCGGCGCGCGGCGGTCCGGTCGCTGAGGATCCTGGGCCCCGGCGCGGCGACCGGCGACCTCTGGCAGGCGTTCGAGGACGCGACGACGCGGTCGTTCACGCACGAGGCGCCGCCGCGAAGCGTAGGGGCGTACCGCGAGGTGATCCTCCTGGCCGCCGAGACCATCGAGGCGCTGGCCCTGGCGGGGGTCGACCCGGAGGGGGAGCTGCTGCCGGCGATCGAGGAGAAGGTCCTGATCGGTCTCTTGAAGGAAGGGCCCGTGCCATCAGCCCGGGCCGAGTTCGGAGAGAGCGCCGACGGGGTCCGTGCGCGCCTGGCCTTCGCCGTGGGGCGCGTCTACCGGCGCCTCGACGCGGAGTCGACCCTCCTCGACATGCTCCGCGTGGCGCTGCGCCGAGATCCCGCACTGCTGCAGGCAGCGAACCAGGGGTACGAAGAGGGGCTGGTGGAAGGTCGGGACCGCAGCGCCCATCGCCCGCGCTGGGACTGAGTCTTCGATCCAACCAGCGCTACACTCGCCGACATGACTGTCGACACCCCCCTCTCCTCCAAGCCCTCCGAACTCCTCACGCACATCCGTGGCGTGCTCGACCAACAGGACACGTGGCGCGGCCACACCATCAACCTGATCGCGTCCGAGAACGTGCTGTCTCCGGCGGCGCGGAGCGTTCTCGACTCTGATCTGCTGCACCGCTACGCGGAGGGTCACCCCGGGTTCCGCTACTACGAGGGAACGCGGTACGTCGACGAGCTGGAGACGCTGGCGACCGAGACGATGAAGCGGGTCTTCGGCGCCTCGTTCGCCGACGTCCGCCCGATCGCGGGGACCGTGGCGAACGAGGCCGTCTTCTCGCGCCTCGTGCCGCAGGGCGCGGTGGCGATCGCGCACACGGTGGCCAGCGGCGGTCACATCTCGCACGCCCGCATCGGATCGCTCGGGAAGCGCACGAACCGAATCCTCCCCTGGCCGATGACCGAGGACGGCTGGCGCATCGACCCCGCGAAGGCGCGGGACCTCATCGCCGAGGAGCGCCCGCCGCTCGTCGTCCTCGGGCGCTCGCTCTTTCTCTTCCCGGAGCCCGTGGCGGAGATCAAGGAAATCTGTGCCGAGACGGGGACGCGGATCTTCTACGACGGCGCACACGTGCTCGGTCTCATCTGCGGCGGGGTGTTCCAGGACCCGCTCCGCGAGGGCGCGGACGTGCTCGCCGGCTCCACGCACAAGACCTTCTTCGGCCCGCAGCGTGGGGTGGTCCTCAGTGCCAGCGAGGACGAGAAGTTCCTGCGCAAGCTGGACAAGGGCGTGTTCCCGGGTCGTCGTCGAACCACCACCTCTTCTCCCTGCCGTCCCTGCTCGTGGCCGCGCTCGAGATGGAGCAGTACGGCGCCCGAGTACGTGCAGTCGATCGTCGCCAACGCGCGCGCGCTGGCGACCGCGCTCCATGCCAAGGGGTTGGACGTCGCGGCTGCCGACCTCGGCTACACGGAGTCCCACCAGGTCGCCGTGGACGTGGGCGCGCACGGGGGCGGAAAGGTCGTGTCGGCCCGGCTGTCCGACGCCGACATCATCTGCAACATGAACCTGCTGCCCGGGGAGCCGGCCAAGAACGCGGTCGATCCGCGCGGCATCCGGCTCGGCGTGCAGGAGCTCACGCGCTACGGCATGGGCCCGGACGAGATGGGCGAGGTTGCGGACCTGATGCACGCGGCGATCGTCGAGAGCCGCGACGTCCGAAGCGAGGTGAAGGCCCTGCGCCGGCGTTTCCCGGACGTGAAGTATGGCTTCACGGTCGACGACCTCACTTCCAGGCGGGATTGATCTCCGACCGGGAGCGAGACGTGTAGCCGTCGGGACCCGGCGGCTCGTACGCGACATAGCAGTCCTCGAGGAGCACGTTCTCCTCGCGCGTCTCGAGGTACGTACGGCACGACGGCGCCATGCGCTCGAAGCGACACCGGACGTAGGCATAGGCGGCCCGCTCGCTCTTCTCGTAGAGACTCGCGAAGGGACCCAGAAGCGTGCAACGCTCGAAGCGCACCAGGAAGGGGCCCCGTACGTGGAAGAGGGATCCCTCGCCCGGCGCGTTCCCAAAACCGGCTTCGAAGCGGGAATCGCGAGCGAGGATCGCTCCGTGGCGCGCGGCGAGCAGCACCGCGCCCCCGGGCTTCTGGTCGAATCCGATCACCCGCGTTCGCTCGAAGCGAAGCGAGATCGGCTCGTCGCCGCGAACGTCCGCCAGGTAGTGCCCCCCGGTATCCAGGGTCAGGTCCTCGAACGCCAGGTTCCGGGTCTCGCCGGTCGCGCCGACCTCGTGGAGCACGAGCCGGGTGCGGTCCATGCCCAACCCTCGAAACGTGATGTCGGCAGGGAAGGCGCCGCGGTGGGCATTCGAGAACTCGGAGAAGTCGTAGGTACCCGCATCCAGCAGGATCGTCGTTCCGTCGGCGACCTCGGCGGCGGGCGTCGTCTCCTCGGCTCGGACCATGGGCCCGTCCTCGGGCCGGGCGAACCACGCGGCGAACGTCTCCGGGTCTCCGACGAGGGTCGTGTCCTCCTGGCGCTTGTCCGCACTTCCCAGCAGACGGATGACGTCGAGGACCAGGGCGCGTGGCGGGATCGCGAGGGCCGTGACCGGTGGGGTTCCTGGAATGCGAGGCACCTCGCCGACCGGCGCGGCCGCAGGCCGGTGGGGGACCGCGACCTCCGCCGACGTCGCGCCGTGCAGATGGGCCGGTCCGGCAGGCGACGCGGGCTCGGCAGGGAGGACCGGGGCCTGCACCTCGATTCGCTCCCGTTGACGGCGTACGAGCTGCTCGGGATCGGCGTCCACGGTGGGTCGGAACGCCTCTGTGAGCACGCCGCCTACGACCATGGCGGCCAGGATCACGAGGCCCATCCGGAGGGTGCGCGCGGACATCACACGCCCAGGCTACCGGTAGGCTGCCCGCATGGAACACCCCCAGCCGATCCGCCCCGAGGAGCATGCGGTCTTCGCCCCCGACAAGATGGGGAAGACCACCCTCTTTCGCTCCGACCGCCTTCTGGTCGGCCTCAACGCCTTCGAGCCGGGGCAGGAGCACCGGCTGCACGTCCACCACGGCATGGACAAGGTCTATCACGTCCTCGCCGGCTCCGGCGTCTTCATGCTCGAGGGCGAGGAGCTACCGATGCGTGCGGGCGTGTTGCTCGTCGCCCCCGACGGCGTGCCCCACGGGATCCGCAACACCGGAGGGGAGCGCCTGGTCGTCCTGGCGATCCTCGCGCCCGCGCCGGCGTGAACCTCGTGCGAGCGATGTCCGGCAGGCGTTTCCAGGGAGTATGAAGCGCTCGCTCGCACTCTTCCTGTGGGTCCTGGTCGCGCTGACGCTCGCCACCTGCCCCGCCCTCGCCGGCGATCCGGCGCCCGTGGCCCCCCCGGACGTGGCCCCGGACGCGGCCTGGCTCGCGCGGCTGGAGGCGGATCCCGCCGATGCCGACGCCCTTTGGGCCCTTGCGGATCATCACGAGGCGGCGGGTCGGACCGGCAAGGCGCGCCGGTATCTGCGCGCGTTCCTGCGTCTCGTGCTCGAGGATCCGCGCCGCGTGGAGGCGGCCCGTCGCGTGGCCGAGCTCCGCCCGAGAACGCCGTACGTGGAGGAGGGCGGGACGCGGCTCTACCGCAACATCCTGGACGGCACGCTCGCGGCGCGCGTGCCGGAGGGGCCCTACCTCCGCATCGTGAGAGCCGCTCACCCGGCGGGCGAGGGAACGATGGAGGTCCGCTTCCCCGTGGAGCTTCCCGCGTACCTCGCGGATCTCACGGAGACGCCCTCGAGCGTCGGGTGGTGGTTCACCCTGGAGGCCGGCTATCAGGTCCCCGCCTATTGGGGTGAGGACGCGGAGGCGTTCCTGCAGGCCACGCAGGCGGAGAGCTGGAAGTTCTGGCAATACCTGGGAGGGGCGATCGCCGGTCCGGCCCGGCCCTGGTGGCCCGTCACCTGGTTCGAGGCGCGGGCCCTGGCGCGGTCGGCCGGGAAGCGCCTGCCGACCGAGGCCGAGTGGGAGAAGGCGGCGCGAGGCGGGACCTTCCTCGACGAGGACGACACCGCGCCAAATCCCCTCCCCGGGCGCCGCCACCCGTGGGGCGATGCGCCGGCCCTCGGACCCCTCGGCCATCAGCGTGCGCTCGCGGGCGGGTTCGTGTCGAACGTCGACGCGAGCATCGATGTCGATTCCATGCCCGAGGGGCGAAGCCCCTACGGCTGCTACCACATGCTCGGAAACGTGCAGGAGTGGTGCGAGGACTGGTACTGGTCCGAGGAGGACCTGCTGCGTCTGCCGACGACCTCTCCGATCGCCTCCGTGCCGGATCCTCGAGGGAAGCTCGTACGCTCGAAGGTCTGCAAGGGCGGCTACTTCAACTGGTCCCACGACTCGCTCGCGATCCAGGCCCGCGTGAATCACACGTACGACGATCCGGGAATGGCGCTGCTCTTCAAGTGCGCGCTTCGCGGGTTCGCGGACGCGCCACCGCTCCCCGAGGACGTCGGCTACGACGCGGAGGATCCGGGATTGGATCTGCCGCGCCCCGACCCCCTCGACGCGGAGCGCATGCTGGATCGCGGGATCTACGAACTCGGGGAAGGACGCGCCGAGCAGGCGTGGCCCCATCTGCGTGCCGCGGCGCGGCTCCTGCGCCACGGTCCGCTTCGGGCCGTTGCCCTCCAGTCCCTCGCCGCGGCCCGCCCGACCGAACGGTGGGAGCGCCTGCCGGGGGGGCGCGCGCGCAATCGGATCGACGGCGCGACCGCCGTCCGGGTGGGAGACCTGCTCGTCGACGAGCACGAGATCACGGAAGGCCGCTACCTCACGTTCCTCGCGGAGACGGGGCAGGATGACGACCTGGCGCTCGGGATCAATCCGATGCGCCTGGGGAACGGGGATCTGCCGGCCGCGACGCTCACGCACGCCATGGCCCGGGCGTACGCGGCCTGGGCCGGAAAGCGCCTCCCTACGCGAGCCGAGTGGCTCGGCATCGCGCGCGCCGAGCGCTCGGCCTTTCCCTGGGGCGAGGAGGGGCCGGAGGGTCGCCTGGACCTCGAGGACGTGCGCGGGGAGCGCTGGGACGTTCGCAGGCCCGTGGGCTCCCTCCCGCGGGGTGCGTCCCCCGAGGGCGTCTTCGACCTCGTCGGCTCGGTCGCCGAGTGGTGCGCCGACGGCCCCGAGCCCGGGTACTTCTGGCTCGTGGGGGGCGCGTCCAGCGTCTGGTGCGAGCTGGAGACCCTGCGCGACTATCAAGAGACGCTCGACGAGCGCCGGTGGGAAGACAGTGATCTCACGCAAACGTGCTACGCCGGCGCACGCTGCGTCGCTCCCCTTCCGCCCGACGACGTGAAGTGAGGGCCGGGACGCCGGCAAGGGGGCGTCCCGGCCGAGAACGTCGGATCAGCGATCAGCGCGGCGTCGGCGGACGAAGCGTCGTGGACTCCGTCTCGGTGGCGAGCTCGGTGCCCGTCGTGGTCTGTACCGAAGCGCGCGTCTGGACGAGGTGGCGCGGCGGTACGGAGACGGCGCGGACGGTCAGCTCGAAGCGCTGCTCCTCGTTCGGGGCGAGCACGAACGAGGACGACTCGGCCATCTGGCCGCTGCCCGTGACGGTGACGCCGCGGTCGCCCGCACCGGAGACGAACTCCAGCTCGGCCGGCAGTGTCCAGACGATCTTCAGATCCGGCGTGATGGCCGTGCCCATGTCGTTCAGCACATCGAGGACGTACAAGAAGTCCTGGCCCAGCTCGAAGACGCCTTCCTTCTCCCGCGCGAGGTTGAGGTCGATCATCTCCACCTGCAGCGCGGGCAGGCCTTCGACGGACACACCGCAATAGCAGCCGGCCGCCGCCCAACCCCGCTGTTCACGCGCGGACGCGTCGATCCGGCGCTGGCCGACGCCGTCGGAGGTGAACTGGGCCGTGATCTCCCGGGACTGGCCGGGCTCGAGCGACGGGATGGTGACCGCCAGACTCTCGGGGTCGGCGACGCAGCGGGTGCCGGGGCCGCCACGCATGACGAGCAGGACGCTCGCCAGAGGCACGGTGCCCGTGTTGGTTACGGTGGCGTGGGCCACGAAGGGATCGCCGACCAGCACCTTTGCCTCGAGGACCCGGCAGGTGACCTGCATGCCCAGCTGGTTGCAGTCATCGTCTGCGGCGCGCATGGGCGCGGAAGCCCCGACGGCTCCGATGAGAATGAGAACCACGCCGAGAAGGATTCGCGTACGCACGTTGTGCTCCCTTGGGCCGGGAGAGGCAGCCGCTCGCCCCCTCCAAGATCTCCGGTCCCTTGCAGCGCGGATGCTACCCAGGAGGTGAGACGGGCGAAACGCTTGACGGGCCCGCCGAGGAAGGGGAGGGTGGCGCAATGGCCCCCTCCCACGCCCTCTCCTACGGCCGCTCGGCAGCCCGCCTGATCCTCGTGGTCGGAATCGGAGCCGTTTTGGGCCTCCACCCCGGCCCTGCGGAGGGTGCCCCGAGGGCCCAGAAGATCACGATCGGCGTGATCGGCGATGGGTCGGACGGCCGCCTCCTCGAGGCGACCGCCGACGGAGCGCGCCTCGCGGCCGAGCGGATGGCCTCCGCGGACCTCGAAATCGAGGTGGCGGTCGCGGATGACGCCGGCACGGCGGCCGGCCTCCAGCAGGCGATCAAGCGCCTCAAGCGCGCGAAGGCCCTGGGTATCGTCGCCGCCCCGTCGGGTCCGCAGACGGCGGCTTGGTGGAAGTCCGCGGCTGCGACGAAGATCCCCGTGCTCTTCGTCACCTCCATCGCGCCGGACCTCGAGCGAAACCGGGGCTCCGTCTGGCACCTGGCGCCGTCGCTCGCGGCGCAGGCCGTCGAGGCGGCGGATACCGCACTGGCGCCCCTGGGGGCCCGCCGGATCGGCGTGGTGCACGAGCCGACGGACGCGGGCCGGCTGCTGGCCGGCACCTTCGCCCGCAACCTGTCGCGGCATGTCGCACTCGCGGGGGTGCTCGAGTGGCCCGAGGCGCCCGCCGGCGACGAGGCCCCGCACCTCGAGAGCTTCGAGGCCGACTGGATCTACGCGGCGGTGACGGGGAGGCACGCCGTCTCCCTCGTGCGTGCGCTGGCGAAGCACGGAGCGCCGGCCCCGCTGCTCTTCGCCGACGGAAACCGCGCGGAATCCCTGCTCGCGCTGGCCCCCGAAGCCCTGGAGGGATCCGTCTTCCTCGACGGGCCGGATCCCGAGCTCGAGGGCCGGCTCGGCGAGGCGGCCATCGAGGCGCTCGAACGCGCCGAGAAGCCCGTGGACGTGGCGGCCATTCGCGGGTTCGAGGCGTCCCGGCGCCTGGTGGAGGCCTGGGCGACGAGCGGCGGCGCCACGGGCAAGAAGCTCACGGCGCAACTGGAGGCTTCGAGCGGGACTCCAGGCGTGCTCGGCGCGCTGACCTTCGAGCCGTACCGCGGGGTCCGCCACTACCCCTACACGATATGGACGGTCCGCAAGGGCTCGTTCGAACTGTGGCCCGAGGGTCTGCTCCCGACCCCGGGTTGCGGCCCGCCCCTCGGCTTCGGCCGCCCCCCGCCCGGCGAGCTCGGCAAGAAGGGGAAGCTCGGCTACGTGACGTACGGCGATTCGGAGCGCCGCACGATCGAGCAGGACCTCTTGGAGCTCGGCCTCTCCACGGGCGGAGCCGACCCCGAGCTGGATCGCATGATTCGCGACGAGATCCGCGGCCGGGCCATCCGCATCGCGCATCAGCTCTTTCGCCGCGAGCCCGACGGAACCCCCATCTCCGGATGGTCGTGGGGGATGACGTTCACGACCGAGGAGCCCCCGAAGGACGTGCCGCGCTCCAAGGTCTGGTTGGCCTTCGTGGCGGGCGACCACCCGGCGGCCGGTGGCCAGGTCATCGGGTCGGGAATGGTGGCGATCTACTCCACCTTCCTGAAGCGCACGATGTACATCACGAAGAAGCTCGATCCCGCGCTTTCGTCCAGCGATCGGCCCCTCCTCGACGGCACGTATCGTTGGGGCGAGGACCGCACCCTGAACTTCCGCGCAGAGAAGATCCGCTGTCTCGTCGACGGATTCTCCTCCGCTGTGGGTTTGACGATGGCACACGAGTTCGGCCACCTCTGCGGCTGCGGCCACGACACGGAGCACCCGACGTCGATCATGAACGTCGTCGCGGGGGCGGGCGCGTCGTGGGAGGCCGCGGTGTGGATCCCGTCGCACCAGCGAAACGTGACGACGACGCTGGGAGTCGAGAAGCCGTGAGGCTGACCTCCCTGCTGGCGTGGCTCCTGCTCGCGTCCGCGGTCGTGGCCGGGGCGGACGAGAACCGCCTCGTGGACGGCGAGAAGCCCGATGCCGAGCTCCTCCGGCGCGAGGGCGAGCTCGCGGAGGACGACGCGGATGGCCGGGTGGCGCTCGCCCGTTTCTGTTGGCGTCGGCGCCTGGATGCCGATGCGCGGCGACTGGCCAGCCGCGGCGCTCGTGCTCGATCCGGAGCACGCGCTCGCACACCAGCTCCTCGGACATGCGTCGACGCGTGAGGGCTGGGTCGAGGGGTGGCGGGCGCCGTGGCCTCCGGTCGGGTCGCATCGGCACGCGGGGGGGACGGGCGCGCAAGCGCCCGGGGGCCGGGCGTGCGAAGGCGATCACGGCGGGTCTCGCGTGGCTCGCCGCCCACCAGGACGAGGACGGAACGATCGACGCGGACGGCTTCGCGGCCCACTGCCCCGAAGGCGATCGCTGTCCGGATCCGGGAGGCGGGCACCACGGCGAGCGCATGCCGTGCGCGTTCGACGGTGCCACGACGGCCGTCGCGGTCCTGGCGTGGTTGGCGCGAGGGCACCACGCCGGTCTCGGGGCCGTACGCCGACGCAGTGCGGCGGGGCCTGCGGCGCTGCGTGCGGGAGATCGAGCGCCCGAGCCGCGGGTTCGACGCGATCTGGAACCGAGCGTTCGCCGTGCAGGCGGTGGCCGATGCGTACGCCGTCACGCGTGATCCCGCGCTCGGGGATGCCCTGGTCGGCGCCGTCGACGGTCTGCGCGCGGAGCAGCGGCCGGACGGCGGCTGGTCGTACATCTACGCGATCGGCGACGTGCCGACCACCGCCGCCGTACTGATGGCGCTGGGCATGGCGGCGCAAGCCGGGGTGGGGATCGAGCCCGAGGTCGTCGACGCGGGCCCTCGCGTTCCTGGAGGCGCGGGTCGATCCAGAGACCCGGCGGAGCGAGTACCACGCCGGCGCGGAGCAGAAGGGCTACACCCCGACGACCGCAAACGCCGCGGCGACCCTGGCGGCGCGCGCGAGCGTGGGCCGACTTCGGGAGACCCCGCGCCTCGCCGGGCGCCTGGGCGCCGCTGACGGCCCGCAAGCCGAAGTGGAAGATCTCGTTCGAGGAGGTGAAGACGCGAGACGGCCGGACGGTCCGGGCGCAGGTCGGCAATCTCTACCCCTACGCGTGGTACCACGCCGCCTTCGCCCTGGCGGCTGCCGGGAAGGGCTCGGGGGGGTGGTCGAAGGCCCTGGGAGCGGCCCTCGTGAGCGGCCAGGAGGGGGCGGGGCACGCTGCCGGCTCGTGGGATCCGCTCGGCCCGTACTCGACCTCCGGGGGCAGGGCGTTCGTCACGGCAATCTGCGCCCTGATGCTCCAGGCGCCGTATCGGTATCCTGAAGAACGATGAGCAACACCCCGCCGGTGCCGGCCCTCCTCACGCTGCTCGAGCGCTTGGAAGCACGTCGCCTCCGAGTTCTCGTGACGCGCGCGGGCGCAGGACCGGATGCCTACGCGTGGGCGGCGGCCGGGCACGAGGTCGTGGCCGTCGACGCGGTCGAGGGGATGGCGGAGCGATGCCGTCTGCAGAGCCGTGTGATCGGTGTGAAGCTCGTCGTTCTCGAGATGGACGTGCTGCACCCACAGCGCGACCTGGAGGCCGAGTTCGATGCCGTGTGGGAGCGTAGCTGCTTCTGCGACCTCGAGTCCCACGAGCGCGAGGCGTACGTGCGCGCGGTGGCCTGGATGCTGAAGCCCGGCGGTCACCTCTACGCCGTGTTCGGAACGCGGGAGGCGAGCGGGATCTCGGAAGCGTGCGTCCGCTCGCACTTCCGCTCGTGCTTCGACATCCTCGACGTGGACGGCATGGACCCCGAGGGGGGGCCGCAGCCGGCCTTCCTCGCCGTGATGCGCCGCAGGAACTGGCGTCCCTGCGCGTGGAAGCGGTAGACCTCGCACCGTAGGGGTGCTGGGGCTCAGGGCAGGACGAATCGACCGTCCTTCGCCTCGAGTCGTGCCTGGTGCCGTCGCAGCCAGAGCCGCAGTCGACCCCGTGCGAGGGGATGGCGGTCGGCCTGCCCCACGCGATCGTCGCCGAGGAGCGCGCGCAGGGTCTCGTTCGCGCGCTGCCGGGTTCGCGGCGACGGGTCGTCGAGGGCCCGTGCGAGCGTGAGGAGGCTCGCGGGCCCCAGGCGAAGGGCCGCTTCCTGGAGCTCGTGCGGCGTGGTTGCGGCGTCCGCCGCGAGGAGGTGCCCCAGATCCGGCACCGCCGCGGCGGGGGCGACGCCGCTGGGCTCTTCCGTTCCCTCGCCGGGCGTCACCGGACCGACGGGTGCATCAGGAGCCGTGAACACCCGGGGCGGATCCGCTGCTCGCGTCAGGAAGAGGAGGGCGAAGCACGTCGCGTAGAGCGGGTGCTCGCCCCGCCACGATCCGTCCTCTTTCTGGGTGGCCAGCAGGTGTGTTGCGCCGGCGGCGTACCAGTCGATGGCACCGAGCCGCTCGTGGCCGGCCAGCACCATGGCCCGCTCCACGCTCCAGAGGAAGTAGTGCTCCCAGCCACGTCCGGCGTTTCGCTGTCGCTGGCCCGCACCGCCCTGCGCCGGACCGAAGTTCTTGTCGACCTCGAAGCCCTCGGCCAGGCGGGTGAGGGCGGGCGTCCGGGTCTCGCACACAAGCGCCCGCCCCAGCGCGGCGTCGAGGATGGCCAACGACGCCAGCCCCGCCGCCGTCATGGATCCGGTGCTGGTGGAGGCACGCGACCCGCCCGACGAATAGCCGAAGCCGCCGTCTCGCTGCGCGGCCGACGCCCACCAGGCGTGCGCCTTCGCGAGGACGTCGGTCTTGACGCGTGCGCCCTCGCCGACGGCGGCGCCGAGGGCCAGCACCGCGAACTGCGAGTTCGAGTTGTCACCGCCCTTGCTCCGGCGGGCGGTACGCGGCAGCTTGTAGTCCCACTGTCCATTGGCGGCCTGGGCTCGCTCGAGGATGCCCACCAATCGCGGCAGTCGCGTCTCCATCGCGCGACCCCGCGTGCACTCGATGAGGGCGAGGAGTGACGTCTCGTAGACGCCGGCGTCGCGATCGCCCGCCCGCGTGAGGCCGGGGCCGTTGCGATCGATCCACGCGATTGCGCGCCGAAAGGCCTTGCCCGTTCGTCCCGGGCTCTCGTCGCTCACGCCAGCGTGGAGGAGCGTGAACGCGGCGAGCGCGGTGTGGCCTACGGCCCGCTTGCGTGTGCCCCACGTCCCATCCCCTCGCTGCTCTTCCAGCAGCCAGGCCACGCCCCGGTCGATGGCGTCGTCGATCGCCTCCGCGCCGGGGGCGGGGGCGGCGGCGACCGGATCGGCCGCGGGCACGAGGAGAGCCAGGACCAGCAGGACGGGCGCGAGGGAGCCGAGAGAGCGCTGCATCGTTCCTCCGAGGCTACCAACGTCTGCGGCGGCGCCCCGACGCGGCCTGTCGCCTCGCGCGTGATACCTTCGCGCGCCCCATGACCTCGAAGCTCCGTATCGTCACCTGGAACATCCACAAGGGCATCGGGGTCGACCGCGCGTACCGGCTGGACCGGATCGTCGGGGTCCTCCGGGAGGTCGACGCGGACGTCGTGTGCCTGCAGGAGGTGGACGAGGGCGTTCCGCGCTCCTCCAAGGACCGGCAGGGGCAGCGACTCGCGCGCGAGCTGGACTATCCCCACACCGCCCTCGGCCTCAACGTGCGTGTCAGGGGGGGGGCCTACGGCAACCTCACCCTCTCGAAGTACCCGCTGAAGGACGTCCACAACGTCGACCTGACGATTCCTCCCAAGAAGCGTCGGAGCGGGCTCGTCACCCGGATCTGTACCGGGCCGAAGCACGGCTGGCTGCTCGCGAACGTGCATCTCGGCCTCTTCCACCTCGAGAGGCGCGTGCAGCTTCGGCGCGTGCTGACCCACGTCTTCGAGGGAGCCCAGCCGGATCAGCCGCTCGTCATCGCGGGCGACTGGAACGAGTGGGGACACGGCCTCGTCCGCCAGGTGATGAAGGAGTGGGGATTCCACCTGGCGCGCAGCGATCACCAGCCCAAGAAGGGCGCGCGGACCTGGCCCAGTCGCCGGCCCATGGCGTCGCTCGACAAGATCGTCTATCGGGATCCGATCCGCTGCCACCACGTGGGCAGCGTGCTGGACGAGCAGACCCGCGTGGCGAGCGATCACCTGCCCCTGATGGTGGAGCTCGAGACGCCGTTGACCGTCTACGCTCCGCTGCCGACTCCCGATGGCGCCGAGAAGCGGCGCTCTACCCCGTAAGCGGTCAGGACGAAAGGCTACCATCCGGCGAATTTCGCCGGATGTCAGTCGTTGGTCCCTCCCGCTACGGCCAGGCGCAGGCTCGGGAACTCCACCAGGGCCCGCCCTCGCGGCGTCATCCGGATGAACCCCCGGCGGAAGAGCGGGGGCTCCAGCTCGCGGAGCACCACGTCGGGGGTCGTTCCGAGCTCCGCGCAGATCCGGTGCAGCGGCAGGGGGCCGTCGCTCTCCTCGAAGACGGCCAGGTAGTCCCGCTCCTTCGGCTTCAGGCCCAGGTCGCAGAAGCCCAGGCTGGTGAGCGTCTCCTCGACGTCCTGCATGTCCAGGCTCCGCTCTCCGCGCCCGGCGGCGATGCGCAGGCCGCAGGCGAGGATCGCAAGCGCCTCCCGGGGCACGCCCCGCGCGTATTCCGACAACACGTAGGCCACCATGCGCCCGAGCGTGAAGCCTCTGGCCTCGGCACGGGCCGTCAGGAGCGCCGACAGGGCGTCCAGGGAGTAGAGACCGAGCCACTCGCAGAGTCCGAAGCGGCTGCGCAGGGCGTCGGGCAGCCGCCCGACCTCCGTCGTCGCGGCGAGGAGCGTGAACGCGGGCAGCACCATCTCGACGCTCCGCGCGCGAGAGCCCGTGTACAGGGTCAGGGTGAGGCGACGCTCGGCCATGGCCTGGTAGAGCACCTCCTGCACGGGCCTCGGCACGGCGTGGATCTCGTCGAGGAAGAGGACGTCGCCCTCCTGCAGCCCGGCCAGCAGCCGGACCAACGCGTGGGTGTCCTCGAGAAGCCGGCCGGTCGAGGTGTGGAGCCGCCCGCCCACGAGCGCCGCCACGCCGCGGGCGAGTGTCGTCTTGCCCGTGCCAGCGGGACCGAGAAGGAGCGTGTGCGGGAAGGGCTCGTCGAGCGCGCGGCTGCCCTTCGCCTGGGCGCGGAAGTGGGCGATCCGTGCGTCCTGCCCGATCAGGCCCGCGAAGGCGGTCTCGGGATCGAGCGTCTCGCCGCCGGCGTCTCCCGGCACGGCATCGTCGGCGCAGGGAGTGCCCGGTCGGAACTCCAGTCCCTTCCCCGCCCGCAAGCACACCAGGTCCGCGTGCTTCTGCCACCACGCACCGTCGATCGTGAGGGGCACGTCGTTCAGGGTCACGATCGAAGGCCGCTCGATCGAGGGCCTATCGACCAGGTCGGCTTCCGCCTCGACCTCGGGGAGAGCCAGCGTGTCCAGGACCTCCGTGCTGATGAACGCCCCTGGTTCGTGCAGCGGCCGGCCGTCCTTGTCGGCGAAGACCGCATGCCGCGCGTCCGGCCCCTGGACCTGCAGCAGATCGGCGTGCACGAGGGAGTGACAACGGCCGTTGCAGAGCGTGATCCCGTTCGCTCCCCGGGTCTCGCCGCCCTTCGAACGCCACTGGATGTGATGCACGGTCAGGCCGTGCCGGCTGCCGCAGGAGCGGCAGCATCCTCCGTCGCGAAGGATGATCTGCTCGCGGAGCTTCGGCGGCGTCTTGGGGGCGAGCTCGACCGTTGGCGTCTCGTCTTCCGGGAGATCGTTCGCCGGGAGATCCTTCGCCGGATACTCGTCCTCGACGACCTCCACGCGGGCGTCGCAGGAGATCCCGTCGTCGGCGATCGGGACCGGCCCCTCGGGCGTGTCGACGAGGAGTACGCCGTCGTGCTCCGTAGGTCTGAGAATCACGCAGTAGAGGGACGAATTCACGCGCTTCCGGCCGGGGATGGTGCCGTCTGCCTCGGAACTCAAGATCATCTCCGCGGCGACGCGATAGAAGTCGCGCTCGCCGACCGGCTCGCCCAGCTCGTCGGTGAGCTTCTCCTTCGCTCGCTCGATCAGGGCATGCGTGCGCGAGTCCACGCGCGCTCCGTGGCGGAACCGGACCTCGCGAATCTCCTTGCGATTTCCCGGCGAGAGCGGCGCCTTCCCCTCCTTCGAGAGCTTCACCTGCAACGCCAGCCCCTCGCAATCGAGCGTCAACGCCAGCCGAAGCCACGTGGCTTCGTGTTCCGGCACGGCGACGCGCGTGAGCAGGATGAGCTTCGACCAGCCGAGCTTCCCCTGGCAGAAGGCCGCGTCGATGGCCGGAAGGACGAGCAGCTTCCGACCGAGCCGAAGGAGTTCCCGCGTCCGCCGATCGTCGAAGCGGAGCCTGCGCTCCGCGTACTGCGCGGTGCTGCTGAACCCGGCGTCCTGGAAGAGGTCGTAGTCGTCCATCTCGACGAGATAGAAGGCGAGGCGTCGCTTGTGCATCTCGTCGGAACGCGCCGACGACTCGAGGCGTCGACAGACCTCTTCGCTCGTGAGGCCGGGTCGGAGGCCCACGGAAGCGTGAATGCGATCGAGATCGGTGAGAGCGTGCATGGTGAGAGCGTGCATGGTGAGAGCGTGCATGGTGAGAGCGTGCATAGGGGTCTCCGCGCAGGCGGCGCGAGGGGCGCGTCCGCCGCCGACCGGGTCCCAATGGCCCGACAGCTACGTAGAGACTAACCCTCACCAGGGACATGCCAGGGCCCTCTAAGTGTCAAACCACAACGGTTTTCGGAGGCCGTAGGAGAGACGCTATTGGGCCTGACGACTCATAGCGCTTGTCGGCGCGCGCCGTGGTCGTTGCCCCCCGGCACCAGGCTCCCGACAATCGAGTCATGACGTCTCCTCGCCGGCTCGTCTCCACGGTGCTCTGGATCGTGGCGATCGGCGCGCTGCCCCTGCTTCCGCTGCACGCGGATGCCCGGAAGGAGCCGTGCCCCCCGATCTCCGTCACGGTCCAGTCGTTGGGTGACGAGAACCCCTTCGTGCGGGCGATGGCCGCCTACGAGTTGGGCAGGCTGGGTCCGATGGCGATGGAGGCGATCCCCGCCCTGCTGCGGAACCTGAAGGACGACGCATCTCCCATCGTGCGGTCCTTGGCGCTCTGGGCGCTCGGTGAGATCGAGGCACCTCCGCATCTCCTCGTTCCCGTCCTGATCCGAAGCCTCAGGGACGACACGGAGTACATCCGGCGCACGGCCGCCCGCCTGCTCGACGATCTGGGCGAGGCCGCTCGGCCCGCGATCCCGGCGCTCACCGCGGCACTCGACGACACGCACGGGGAGGTACGTTTCCACGCCGCCGAGGCGCTGGTGCGACTCGGCGTGGACGATCCACGCCTGGTCGATATCTACGCGTCCCTGCTCGACGACGAGGACGATTACGTCGCGCACACGGCAGCACGAGCGATCCACGAGATCGGCGGCCTGGAGCCCCGGCACGTTCCCCTCCTGGGCACACTGCTCGAGCGGCGGGATCCGTACGTTCAGGCGTTCGCGATCCGATCCCTCGTCAAGATCGGCGAAGGGGCCGATCGGTACGAGGCGCAGGTCGCCGCGATCCTTGCGAAGGGCCAAGACGAGACGCTAGGGCCGGCACTCCTCTTTCTCGCCAGGTACGGGACGCAGACCGAGAGGGTCGTCGAGACCGCGCTCTCG
The DNA here is from genome assembly GCA_963802335.1 of uncultured Planctomycetota bacterium. Taxonomy (GTDB): domain Bacteria; phylum Planctomycetota; class PLA2; order PLA2; family JAEUHO01; genus CAWDIE01. Next base: position 205,025 of record CAWDIE010000003.1, read on the forward strand.
TGGCTGGAGTCCGCGACCATGTCACGTGCGATGCGCGCGCAGGGGGCTCGCGCCTTGGGGCTCGTGCGCCAGGGACAGGTGGAACGCCGTCGCGACGCACTCCGCACCGCCCTCCGCGACCCGGAGGCCTGGATTCGCGCGGCGGCCGCCTGGGGCTTCGCCCACTCGACCGGTTTGACCGAGGACGCGCAGGCGGATCTGCTCACGGCCACCGAAGACCCCGACAAGTGGGTGCGCCTCTATGCCGCCTGGGCGCTCGTGCGGGAAGGCCTGCACGTCGAACGCGCCCGCCATGCGCTCACGCCCCTCCTGGATGACAAGGACCAGATGCTGCTGGACGACGTCGCCAAGGCCCTGGCGGAGTGACACACCGGAGTTGCGCGTCGTCCGTCGCGAACGCTACCAGGTGAGCGTGGCGATCCGGTCCGCGATCCGGCGCGTGTTCTCCACCGTGGGGACCAGCGCGAAGCGCGCGTAGCCGGCCCCCGGGTTCGTCCCGCCGGCCGTCACGTCGGAGATCCACTCGCCCGGGGTCGCGACGGCGGCCACATCCTCTTCCAGCAGCCGCGCGGCGAAGTCGATCCCGCTCCACCCGTCCGGCGCCTTCTGCCAGACGTACATGGCCGCGGCCGGCGTGCAGTCCTCCAGACCGGATGCCGTGAAGGCCTCGACGAGCATGTCGCGCTTCTCGCGGTACTGAGCCCGGAACGCGTCGACGTGGGCCTCGTCGCCGAGGGCCGTGATCGCGGCGTCCTGGATGAAGGTGGGGGTTCCCGAGTCGATGTTCGTCTTCACCTTGCGGAAGTGGGAGACGAGGCGCTCGTCGCCCGCGACCCATCCGATGCGCCAGCCCGTCATGGCCGAGCGCTTCGACAGGGAGAAGAACACGAGACAGCGCTCCCGCGCCACCTCCAGCAGGGACGGAGGCGGCTCCGGCGTGTAGTAGATCTCGGAGTAGGCCTCATCCGACAGCACGATCCAGTCGTGGCGCTCCGCCTTCTCCATCAGGCGTGCGTAGAAGTCCTTGTCCGCGACCGCACCGGTGGGGGAGTTCGGGTAGCAGACCCAGATCGCGCGTGCTCGATCCGCGACGTCGGTCGGGATCGCGTCCAGGTCGGGGAGGAACCCGTTCTTCGCCTCGAGCGGATAGAAGTACGGAACTCCCTCCGCGAAGACGCAACCGCGCTTGTAGGGCGGGTAACCCGGCGTGGGAACCAGCAGGGTGTCCCCGGGATCGAGGATCCCCTCGTGCACGTTGAACACGGCCTCCTTGGACCCGATCGTGCCGCAGATCTCGGTGCCCGGATCGAGCGCCACGCCGAAGCGCCGCTCCATCCAGGCGGCAGCTGCGGCGCGATAGGCGGGAGCCCCTGCGTAGTCCGGATATCCGGAGCAGGCGCGTTCGTCCACGGCGGTCTTCAGGCGATCGCGAACGATCTGCGGCGTGGGGACCGTCGGGTCTCCGACCCCGAAATCGACCGGTTCGACACCACGGTCGCGGAGCGCGGCGACGCGCTTCTTGATCTCGTCGAAGGCATAGCCCTCGAGCCGCGCGAGGCGGTCGGATGACGGTAGGCGGGGGGCATCGGTGTTCATGATCGCGGAGTATCGTGCGGCGACCGGCCCGCGTCCTCTTCCGGGCGGGTCCGGCCTCGCGGGAGCCGTAGAATCGGCTCCCCTCCTGCTCTCCATTGGAAGGCCGACGATGTCGCGATCGCCCACCCGTCACCGCCTCTCGTTCCTCCTCTTCTGGGTCGTAGCCGTCGGACTGCTCCTGGCCCCCGGGGCCTCGATTCGGGCCGACGACCTCACCGAGGAGGAGGAGGAGCGCCTGGAGGCGATCGAGCGGCACACCGAGCGAGGGTGGAAGGCGTTCCGGTCGGGCAACCACGACGAGGTCCTGGCACGCATGGACCGGATCGAGCGCTACGCCCCGGAGAGTCCCCTGCCGGATTTCCTCCGGGCGCGCGTGGAACTCCGGCAGGGGGCGTACGAGGAGGCGCTGGAGCGTCTGGTGAAGGCGGTCGCCGCACACCCGGCCCATCCCGGGCTCGAGGCGGCGCACTTCGATGCGCTGCATCGTCTGGGGCGGATCGACGAGATGCGCCAGGTGGCGGAGGCCCGCCTCCTGGCGACCGAGACGGATCTGATCGCCCAGGTGGCGTTGGGTACGGCCCTGGAGGAGCGCGGGCGGCGCGAGGAGGCGCTCGCGGCGTACCGCCTCGCGATCCGGGGGTACACCCGGAACGCCCCGGCCGAGTACGTCCCGTGGGTGGCGCGGGCCGCCATCCGTGCCACCTGGCTCTCCACCAGCGTGGGCGACGACCTCACGGGGGAGGCCGGCAAGCTCCTGAGCCGCTATCTGGACGCGCATCCCGAGGACCAGGACGTCCTCATGATGGTCGGCGATCTCTACGCCTCGCAGCGGGGCACGAAGACCCTCGCCAAGGCCAACACCGTCTACCGCCAGAGGCTGCTGAAACACAACTCGGAGCTGGCTCATGCGCGCGTGGGCCTGGCGCGCACCCTGCTCGTCTTCTGGCAGGAGGGCCGCGCCATCGAGGAACTCGAGCGGGCGCTGAAGACGAACCCGAATCTCGTGGAAGCCCTGTCGCTCCTCGCCGCGATCCACGTCGGAGACGGCTACTACGACCGGGCGGAGAAGCTGCTCGACCGCGCACTCGCGGTGAACCCGACCGACCGACACACGCGCGCGGTCAAGGCGGCCCGTGCGTGGATCATGGGCGATCGCGAGGCATTCGCCGCGCTCGAGAAGGAAGCGCTCGACTGGGATCCCACGGACGGTCGCTTCTACGTCGTCGTCTCCGACCTGGTGGGGGAGCGGCAGCGGCGCTACGACGTGGCCGCGGAACTCGCCGCCAAGGCCGTGGCGGCCGATGCGAACGACCCCCTCGGCTACATCACGCTCGGCGAGGCCCAGATGAACCTCGGGCAGACCGAGGAAGCCCGGAAGAACTTCGAGGTCTCCATCGACAAGTCGAAGGGCTATCGCGACGTCAAGCGCGACAACTGGCTCGACGTTCTGGGTGTCCTCGACGACTTCGACACCTGGAAGACCGAGAACTTCGTGATCCGCAGTCATCCCTCAGAGACGAAGGTGATGGAGCGCTACCTCCCGGACCTCATGGAGGCGTCCTGGAATGTACTCACGGAGAAGTACGGATACACACCGACGGGACCGGTCCGCGTCGACTCCTTCCACCGCAACGACGACTTCTCCGTGCGGAGCGTCGGCGTCACGGGTCTCCCCGCCCTGGGCATCTGCTTCGGCGAGGTGATCGGCGTGCTCGGCCCGACGGCGCGCCCGGTCGGCCAGTTCTCGTGGGCGAGCACCGCCTGGCACGAGTTCGCCCACACGATCACGCTCGGCCTCAGCAAGGGACAGGTCCCCCGCTGGCTGACCGAGGGGCTCTCGGTCTACGAGGAGAAGATGCGGCGGGCGTCGTGGGCCCGACCCATGGCGCGCATGCTCTACGACCGCTACCGCAACGACCGCCTCCTCAGGATGGACAAGATCAACCGTGCCTTCCGGGGTCCGGACATCGGCTTCGCGTACTTCCAGGGCGGCTTGATCTCCGAGCATCTGACGGAGGCGCGCGGCTTCGACGTGATCCCCGCCATGCTGAAGGAGTTCGCCAAGGACCGCACGACCGCGCAGGTCTTCCAGGACGTCCTCGAGCTGAAGCTCGAGGACTACGACCGGATGTTCAAGGAGTTCATCGAAAAGCGCGTCGGGTACTTCAAGCTGGTGCCCCGCTGGGACCAGGAGAGCCTGACCGAGTTCCAGGCGCGCGTGGCCAAGGACCCGACCGATGCCGAGGCCTGGACCCGTCTCGGGTGGGCCCAGCTGCAGCGCGGGCGGCAGATCGACGCCGGTTCGGCGCTCGCCAAGGCGATGGCCCTGGCGCCGGACGCGCCGGAGGTCGTGCTCCTCCAGGGACGGATGGCCCAGTTGAACCGCCGGGCCGATCTGGCCACCCAGGCCTACGAGCGCTACCTGGGGATGGGTGAGGACGACTACGAGACCCGCCTCTTCCTGGCGGAGCAGGAGCTTGCCGGCGGGGGCGACTCCGGGAAGGCGATCGCGCACCTGGAGGCCGCGAAGGCGTGCTTCCCCTTCGCGGTCGGCAAGAAGAACCCCTACGTGATCCTGGCTCAGCTGCATCGCGGCGCGGGCGATGTTGAGAAGGCGATTGCCGAACTCGAGGCCTACGCCGAGATCGCCGGCGAGGACTACGGGGTCCGCAAGGAGTTGAAGGACTGGTATCGCGGCAAGGAAGACCACGCGCGCGTCATCGACCTTTGTGAACAAATGGTGGAGATCTCCCCCTTCGGTGCGAACAAGGGGGAGGCGCCGGACCTGGAACTGCACCGCGACTACGCGAATGCCCTGCTGGCGCTGGACCGGAAGGACGAGGCCATTCGCGAGCTCGAGGTCCAGGTCGCCCTGCTCGGCGGCCTGGAAGAGGCCACGCGGATCGAGGCCGGCGCCGTGGCCGTGCATCTGCGGCTCGGAGAGATGTACCTCGCCGCCGACCGTCCGCTGGATGCACTGTCCGAGGCCGTCGCAGCCCTTCGGCTCTCCCCCGGCGACGCAGACGCGCGTATGCTGAGGGCTCGTGCCGAGGAGGCGGCCGGTTACCGGTGAGTGATCCGTATCGTGCCATTCGTGACGGGCTGCGCGAGGAACTCGTGCGTGAGGTGGGGCGCCACCGATATCGCCTGTGGTTCCGCGACACCGAGGTCCACGACGTCGCCGCCGAGCGCGTCACGCTCGCCGTGCCCACCGAGGTCCATCGGACCTGGCTCGAGTGCACCTACGCACCGCAGCTGCGGCGGGCCGTCGACAACGTGTTCGGCGAGGGCATGCAGGTCGAACTTCGGCTGAGCCGCACGCCAGGGACGCAAGCGCGATCTCAGAGAGCAACTGCCGCAGCGGCCGCAGGAGTGGGAGGCGCTCCTCGAACGCCGCCGTCCGGAGCCTACGCTCGATGGGTACGTCTGTGACCCGGAGGAGCGGTTCGCCAAGCTTCTCCTCTCGCAGTTCGTGCACGGGAACGGAGCGCTGGATCCGCCGGCGGTGTACCTCTACGGAGAGCAGGGCACGGGTAAGTCGCACCTCCTCCGCGCGCTGCTGTCCGCCGTCGACGCCTACAGCCCCGGAGAGGCCGTCTGCGTCTCGAGCCGCCGCTTCACCCAGATGTACGTCTCCGCGCTCCGCGTCAAGGAGCTCCAAGCCGTCCGCGCGTTCGAGGTCGACTTCGCTCATCGCCGCCTGGTGCTCCTCGACGACGTGCACCTGCTCGCCGGCCGAAAGGCGACGCAGCACGCGCTGGTACGCCTCCGCGAGCGGGCGGTTGGGGAGCACACCCGCTTCGTGTTCTCTTCCTCCTGTCACCCGCGCGAGCTCGACCGGTTCTCGCCGCGCCTGCGTTCGTGGCTCATGGACGGGGTGGTCCTGCGCCTGCCGCGGCCGGATCGCGCCCGACTGGAGCGGATCCTCGTCGCCCGCGCTCGGCTCTACGGCCTGGGGGGCGTCGAGCCCGACGCGCTGAACTGGATCCTGGAGCACACCGGCTCGGTTCGCGGCGCCGTCGAGATCCTCGACCGCTGGGCTGCGGCATCCGTAGAGCTCGGCCGCGTGCTGGAGCCGGAGTGGCTCGAGGAGATCACGCCCGCGGTCTCGGCGACGGCGCGCGAGGAGATCCTCCGCCGCGCGAAGCGGGTCGTCGCCGACTACTACTCGATTCCCGTGGCCCTGCTCGACCGATCGACCAAGGCCCGGCGCGCAGCCGTGCCGCGGCGTGTCGCGATGTACCTGGTCTACCGGGCGACGGCGCTTCCGCTCTGCGAGATCGGCGCGGCGTTCGGTCTGCGTTCTCACTCCTCCGTGTCGCGCGCGATCCAGACCGTGCGGGAGGATCGAGAGCGGGACCCCGCCATGGAACAGGTGATCGACGGTCTGCTCGCGCGGATGTGAGCACGAAACCGGATTCGGAGGGCGCCGTCGTGAGCGAGGGGTCGGAGACGGAGGGCGTCTTCCGCGTTCTCGAGGGCGTCTTCCTCGTTCTCGAGGGCGTGGACGGCTGCGGCAAGAGCACACAGGCCGACCGACTGCGGCGTCGCATCGAGCGGGAGGGTCGGAAGGCACTGCACGTCCGCGAGCCCGGGGGCACGCCGGCGGGAGAGCGCATCCGCGAGCTCCTGCTGGACCGGGCGACCGGCGACCTCGCTCCGATCGCGGAGGTCTTCCTCTACCAGGCCGCGCGAGCGCAGCTCGTACGGGACGTGCTGCGCCCGACGCTGCAGGCGGGCACGGATGTCGTCTGTGAGCGCTGGCACTACGCGACGCGGGCGTACCAGGGCGTCGCGTTCGGTGCGGGTGTCGAGGCGGTGGATGCGACCTCGGCACTGGCGACCGGTGGACTGGAACCGGCGCGCGCGCTCCTTCTGGACCTCCCCCAACGGGAGGCCGGCGAGCGGCTGGGGGCCGAACTGGATCGCATCGAGGTCCGGGGGGAGGACTATCGAACGCGCGTTGCGGACGCCCTCCGGGATCTCTTCGCGCAGGGAGGAGAGCGGTTCCGCATCGTATCGGCAGAGGGTTCGATCGAGGATGTCGAGGCCCGCGTCTGGGAGGCCGTGCGTGACCTCTTCGTCTGACACGTCCGGCCTCGCGCGTTTCGGCGCGGTGGGGGAGTCCCTGTTGCGCACCGTGGCGGGGGGCCGCCTCTCCCCGTCGTATCTCTTCGAGGGTGCCGACAGCGAAGTACTGGAGGAAGCAGGGCGCGCCTTCGCGACCGCCGTCCTCGAGGCCGGCTCCAACGAGGCGGCCCGCCCCCGGGTGCGCGCTCTGGTGGCGCGGGATGCCCATCCCGATCTCCACGTACGACGCAAGGACAAGGCAACCGTGATCTCGGTCGCCGCCCTGGCAGAGACCCTGGAGCAGGCCCACGCGACGCCCGTGGCGGGCCGCCACCAGGTCTTTCTCATCCAGCCCGCGGAGGCCATGGAGCCCGAGGGCGTGGCGCGCTATCTCAACGCGCTCGAGGAACCGCCGGAAGGCACCGTGTTCCTCCTCCTGTCCACGCGCCCCGATCGCCTGCCGAACGCCGTCCTGTCGCGCGTACGCCGGATCCGGCTGCCCCCCCTGGCCGAGGGATTCGTCGCGCGGCGCCTGGAGGCGGACGGAGAGACCCGCGGCCGCGGCCCGGATCTTGGCACGCTACGCAGGGGGTTCGCTGACCCGTGCGCGCCGGATGGGGACAGCGGGTGTACCGAGCGTGATCGAGGACTTGCTGGCCACGGCGCGCGCCGATGCACAGGACGCGTCGGCCGCCGCGGAACGCACGATGGCGACCCTCACCCAGGCCGCAGCCGCGATCGCGGAGGAGGAAGCCGGAGACGCGAAGGCGAAGCGTGAGTCCGTGCGCGTGCTCCTCGCCGACGTCCTGCACGCGCTCTCGGTCGAGGCTCGCGACCTCGCCGCCGGGCGTCCGTCCGCCCTCCTTCAAGGTGTTCCGCCGGCGTGCGGTCTGGACGTCCTGGAAGATCTCGGCCCGCTCGGCGCCGCCGTCCCACTCAACGTGACGCCGGCCGCCGTCGTGCTCGACGCCCTTCGTCGGCTTCGCCGACGGTTGAGGCCGAGGGCGTGACCCGTAGGCGTCTGCTGGTGTTCGGAGGTGGAGGCTGGTTGGGCACCGCCCTGGTCGCCGCGGCTACGGCTCGAGGCGACGAGGTGCTCGCACCAAGGAGCAGCCGCGTCGACGTGGCGGATCCGACCGACGTCGAGGGAGCGTTCGCCGCGGCCCGGCCGCAGGTCGTAGTGAATCTCGCGGCGGTGCAGCCGGGCGCATCGAGCGAGAGGCTCGAGGCCGTCAACGTCATGGGGGCACGATGGGTGGCGGAGGCTGCCGCCCGCCGCGGCGTGAGGCTGGTGCACGTATCGACGGACATGGTGCTCGACGGTTGCACGCCGCCCTACGCCGACGAGGCGCCGCGCCGTGCACTCACGCCCTACGGTCGCTCGAAGGCTCGGGGCGAGGAAGCGGTCCTCGCCTGCTGCCCCGACGCCTTGTGCGTGCGCACGTCGCTGCTCTGGGACCCCGACACGATCGATCGCACGACGGCGGGCTTCGCGAAGCAACTCGAGGCTGGCTTGCCGTGCCGTCTCTTCACCGACGAGATCCGCTGTCCCGTAGCGAGGGGCGTTCTCGCCGACGCGTTGCTCGACCTCGCCGATCGATCCGTCCGGGGAACACTCAACGTGGCGGGAGGGCAAGCCCTCTCGCGCTACGACTACGCGAGCGCGCTGCTCGCGCACTTCGCGATCGAGCATCGGGAACGGATCGAAGGCGTTCGCGCCGAGGACCTCGAGCGAGCAGGAGCCTCTCCCAGGCCGCGCGACCTCACGCTCGACATCGCACGTGCGGAGTCCCTCCTCGGGCGCGCGCTTCCCGGTTTCGCCGAGACACTGCGCGCGCTGCGGACCCCGCCTCGAGCGCCGTAGGTCCGCGTTCGCACGAGACAGTCCCATGACGCGATCGAGCGCGAACCGGGACGGTTGTCTGGAAGAGGGGAAACGCCGATAGGGGAATCGTAGGAACCGAGATGCTGAACCGGCTAGGGAGCGCGAATTGGTGTTTCGGGACCCGCAAACTCGGCGGTAGTGTTTCACATCCCGGCGGAGGGAGCCGTGATCGACAAGGAACGGATCATCCGGGACATCGTCCGGCGCGACCCGCGCTTTCGCGCGGAAGCGTACGACTTCGTCTTCGAAGCGCTCGACCTCACGTTGACGCGCCTGGGCGGACACGTGCGTCATGTGACGGGCACCGAGATCATGGAGAGCGTTCGCCTCCTGGCCCTCGAGCAGTTCGGCTTCCTCGCCCGCGCCGTACTGGCCCAATGGGGCATCCGGCAGACGGACGACTTCGGACACGCGGTCTTCAACCTGATCGAGGCCGACCTGCTCCAGAAGACGGCGAACGATCGGCTCGAGGACTTCATCGGGCTCTACGACTTCGAGATGGCGTTCGACACGGCGTTCACCGAGTCGCTCCACACGGTTGACATCTAGCGCGATCGCCAGCCCGCCACCAACGCGTGGCGTCCGGTAGGCTCCCCGTCCCGGCGATACGAGTAGAAGTCCCTCTCGGCCGTATAGGTGCACGCAGGGTGCACCGCGACGTGTGCCGGGCGAACGCCGCACGCGTCGAGCTGCGCACGAAGTACGCCCGCCAGGTCCAGGCGGGCATGTCCGTTCGCCGTGGGGAACAGGGACGAGGCGAAGCGCGACTCGAACGCGCGGACGACGTCCGGGCCGACTTCGTAGTGCGCCGCCGAGATGCTCGGCCCGAGGGCCACACGAAGCGCGTCCGGATCGCAGCCGTGCCGCTTCGTCAGACGATCGACCACGGCGGGCACGACGCCCGCTACGGTCCCACGCCACCCGGCGTGCGCGAGTGCGAGGACGTGCCGCGTCGGGTCGACGAAGAGCAGCAGCGGGCAGTCGGCACTCAACACGCCGCCGAGCACGCCCTCGGCGGCGATCACGACGGCGTCGGCCTCCGGCGGGCTGACCTGCGGCGTCGCCGGGACCCGTCACCTCCACGACGTGGCGGCCGTGCACCTGGCGGAGAAGGAACAGGCTGTCGAAGCCGAGGGAGGACGCGACGCGCTTGCGATTCGCCGCCACGGCGCCCGCGTCGTCGCCGCTGTCTCCGCCCAGGTTGAGGCTCGCGTAGGGCCCCAGGCTCTGTCCGCCCTCCCTCGTCGTGAGGGCGTGGCGAAGGCCCGCCACACCCTCGAGGAGACCGACGACGCTAGTCGTCATCCTCTCCGGCCTCTGCGGCGGCCTCGGCGGCAGCCTTGGCGGCGGCCTCCTCCTTCGCGAGGAATTCGAGGTCCTCGACCTCCGAGAGGTCCTGTCCCATCGTGGCAAAGAGGTCTACGAGGGCCTTCTGGATGACGGAGTCGTCGACCACGTCCCCGACCAGCTTCCGGCCGAGATCGTCGCCGATCTTGAGCCGCAGGTTGAAGCGGACCAGGAAGCGGACGGCCTCCTTCGACGAGCGCGTGTCGAGGCTCTCGTAGAAGTTGTCGAATCCGGGATAGACGCTCGGGTCGCGCTGGTCGGAGCGCGCCAGCCGCTCTACGAGCTTGCGGTGGTTCTCGTAGAGATCGCTCACGTAGCTCTCGAGCTCCTCCGAGCCGTCGAGCTTGCGCTGCGCCTGGATCTCCCAGAGGTTGAGGGGGTCGAGTCGGCCTTGACGTCGGGTTCGAGCCCGCCCTTCGTCTCGACCTTGCCGTCCACGACCTCGGTCTTGCGCTTGAGGTCGCGTTCCGTCGGGGAGGTAGTAGCCGGCAACGGTCAGCTTGAGCGAGGCGCCCGGGTCCCAGATGCCGTTTCCGTTGACGTCCGTGAAGGGCTCGCCCGCGTCCCACCGGCTGTTGAGGTTCTCGTCCGTGAAGGTCTCGCCCGGGTCGTAGCGCCCGTTTCCGTTCTCGTCCTCGAACTTCTCGGGGGGGTCGTAGCGACCGTTCTTCATCTTGCGGTGGCGGACCGGTTCGCCGGCGTCGTGTCTGTCGTTGCCGTTCTCGTCCGTATAGGACACGGGCAGGTCGCGCGCCTCGATCCTCGAACGGCTCGCCGGGGCGGGTCGCGAGATCGATGGGCCGCTGCACGGAGCCCTTGCCGAAGGACATGGAACCCACGAGCCGAGCACGGCCGTGGACCTGCATCGCGCCGGCGAGGATCTCGGCGGCACTCGCCGTGCCCTGGTTGATGAGCACCACGATCGGTACCTGTCGGCGATGGTCGCCGGCGCCGGACGAGTGGTGCTTTCCGTCCCGCCAGGCTCCCGGTCGTCCCTTCTCGCGACACGATGAGCGTGCCCTTCGGAAGGAACTGGCTCCCGATATCGACCGCACTCTGGAGGTAGCCGCCGCCGTTGTAGCGAACGTCGACGATGATCGCCTTCACACCCCGCTCGTCGAAGCGGTCGAGGATCTTGCCGACCTCGGCCGCGGTGTCCTGACGAGAAGGAGAGGATCTCGAGGAAGCCGATACGGCCCGGCAGGATGTCGTAGGCCGTCGTGGGGATCGTGATGCGTGCGCGCGTGAGCGTGAAGTCGCGAGGCTCGGTCCAGCCGGGACGGAAGATGCTGATGGTCACGGGGGTCCCGGGCGGGCCCTTCAGCAGGCGGACGCACTCGTCGACCGCGAGGCCCTCCGTGGACGTGCCGTCGATCGCCGTCACGATGTCGCCCGTGCGCAGACCGGCGCGGTAGATCGGCCCGCCCCAGATGGGACGCGAGATCGTGAAACGATCGAGGTTGTCGGGGTCGTTGAATACGTACGCGCCGACGCCGCCGTACGTCGGGTCGAGTCCCTCGCGGAGCGCCGCGTGCTCCTCCTCGGAGAGGTACGTTCGTGAAGGGGTCGAGAGCCTGGGTGATGCCCGTGGCCATGGCGTCCTCGAGCTTCCGGCGATCGATCTTGTCGTCGTCCAGGTAGTAGCGCTCGAGCAGCTCGTAGATCTCGTCGAGCAGTGGCCAGCGGCCGGGCTTCGCGAAGTCGGGGATCTCGAGCGGGGGCGGGTTCTCGGCCGTGCCCTCGGCCCGCAGTCCCTGGTCGGCGGCCTGCTCCAGACTCAGCACGCGCAGGAGGAACGCCGCGCTCCGGCCGCGCTCGGTGGGCTCGTCGCGGATCTCCAGCAGGACGGGACGGGCTTCCGCGGCGGCTCCGATCTCGCCGAGCGCCAGCGCGCCGTCGGCCCTCAGGTCGGGATCGGTGCTGCGCATGTAGGCGAGCAGGACCTCCTTGCCCTTCTTCTTGTTCGAGAAGTTCAGGTTCCAGAGGGCCTTGGCCATCGCCATCTTGACCTGCGGATCGAAGGTGGTGTCGATCCGATCCTCGAGCCACTCCGCCTGCTCCAACTCACCCTCGAGCCCGAGCACCCGAAGGGCTGCGGTCTTGAGGGCGGCCTCGCTGGCCGCGTCCTCGACGATCCCGGTGAGGACCTGTAGCCCCTTCGTGTAGTCCTCGAGCAGGATCAGGGCCCGGCCGATGGCCAGACGCTGCGAGGGCGCGACGCCGTCGGTGGCCTCGCGCAGTGCCTGGATGGCGGGCTTGCCACCCGCCGCCAGGGACTCGCTGAGCCCCCAGATGCGACGGAGGTCGGAGCCGGGATCCTCCTTCAGGAGCGCCGCGACCGTCCGCGAGGCTGCGGCGCGATCGATGTCGTCGCCTTCCCGCGCGGCGGCCGGCAGAAGGGGGAGGAGGAGGAAGGCCGCGAGGGCCAGTAGGGCGAGGTGGCGGTGCATCGATCCAACCTGGGGGGGAAGGGGAGGGTCGGAGCGGCAATCGTAGCCCGCCCCCCTGGCTTCGCCCGCGAAGGGGGGGGCGTTACCAAGGCACCCGGCCGCGCGGTGTGTGGGCATGATGAGCTTTGCGCGTGCGGTCGGAGCGACCTTCTTCGGGGCTCGGGCCCAGCTCGTGGACATCCAGGCGACCGTCAAGTGGCGGGGGGAGACGACGGAGGCCTCGGCGGACCGAGTTCCAACGACGGGCCCGCCTGCCGGATCGTCGGGATGCCCGACGGGGCGATGAAGGAGGGCCGGGAGCGCATCAAGGGGGCGATCCAGCACGGAGGCTGGCCCTGGCCGGACCTTTCGACCGTGGTGAACCTCGCGCCCGCGGCTGCCCGCAAGGAGGGCGCCGCGCTGGATCTGCCGATCGCCCTGGCGGTGCTGGCCGCGGAGCGGGTGTTCGGCCGGACGAATCCCCTGCGGGGTTGGCTCTGCCTCGGCGAGCTCGGGCTCGACGGCTCCGTGCGGCCCGTGCGCGGGGTCCTCGCGGCGGCGGAGGCGGCGCGCGCGCGGAAGCTCTCCCGGGCGCTCGTGCCGCGCGCGAACGTCGCGGAAGCGACGGCGGTCCGCGGGCTCTCGGTCGTGGCCGTGGAGCATCTCGTCGATGCGGTCGGGCACCTGTCGGGCGTGCAGTCGCTTCCCTTCGAGCCGGCGGAGCCCTGGTCGGCCGACGACGCGTCCGATCGCGAGCGACCGCTTTCCGTTCGCGGTCAGGCCGTTGCCGTTCGCGCGGCGTGCATCGCCGCCACCGGTCGCCACAACCTGCTCCTTTCCGGGCCCCCGGGTGCGGGAAAGACCCTCCTCGCCCGACAGGTGGCCCGGTGGATGGCGCCCCTCGCCTACGAAGAGGCCCTGGAGGTCTCCCGCATCTACTCGGCGGCGGGCCTGCTGAACGAAGGCCTCGCCACGCGACGCCCGTTTCGCGCTCCGCACCACTCCGCCAGTCAAGCGGGGCTGATCGGGGGCGGCACCACGCTCACACCGGGCGAGCTCAGCCTCGCGCATCTGGGGGTTCTCTTCCTCGACGAGTTGCCGGAGTTCCAGCGGTCGTGCCTGGAGGCGCTCCGTCAGCCGCTCGAGTCGGGCCGGCTCACGTTGTCCCGCTCGGCGGGGTCCGCCGAGTTCCCTGCCGAGGTGCTGCTGGTCGCCGCCACGAACCCCTGTCCGTGCGGTTGGTACGGCGTCGAGGATCGCTGCCAGTGCGGCGCTCGCGCCGTCGAGCGCTACCGACGCCGGCTCTCCGGTCCGCTCCGGGACCGCTTCGATCTCCACGTGACGGTGGACGCGGTGGATCCGGCGGCACTCGTGGGTCCGGTTGCCGACTCCGATGCCGAACCCTGGCCCCGGGCCGCGCTCGAGGGGGCGTGGCGCGCGCAAGTCCGACGGGCCCGGGAGCTGGGTCTCCCGCGGGCCGCGAACGCCCGGATCCCGGGACGAATGCTGCCGGTCGCCGTACGCCCCACGACGCGCGGCGGAGCAGTTGCTCGTTCGATCCGCGCGGAAGCTGGGCCTGACGGGGAGGGGCGTGCACCGCCTCCTTCGCGTCGCGCGAACGCTCGCGGACCTCGAGGGAGCGGAACGAGTGGAGGAGACCCACATCTCGGAGGCGACCGCGCACCGTGGCGCGTGATCCCCGCCGGTGGCGTGGCCGCCGAGGTACCATCCCGCGCCATGAACACCGGAAAGCTCTCCCACCTGGACGACGAAGGCCATGCGCGCATGGTCGACGTCTCGGAGAAGGCCGCCACGCGCCGGCGCGCGGTGGCCGAGGGCCGCGTCCGCTTGGATGCGGCCACCCTCGACGCCATCCGGAACCGTCGCGTACCGAAGGGAGACGTGGAGGCCGTCGCACGCCTCGCCGCGATCCAGGGTGCCAAGAAGACGCCCGACTGGATTCCGCTGTGTCATCCCCTCCGACTCGATGGGGTATCGGTGGCCGTCACGCTCGAGAATCCGGCGACCGTCGTGGTGCGCGTCGAGGCAACTGCCCATGAGAGGACGGGGGTCGAGATGGAGGCGCTCTGTGCCGTGGCCGCCGGGACGCTCGCCGTGTACGACATGGTCAAGGGCATGAATCGCGGAGCCGTGGTCGAGTCGATCCGACTGCTGGAGAAGGAGGGGGGGCGATCCGGCCTCTGGCGCCGGAGCGACCTCGCCGCTGAAGAGGGAGGCGCCTGACGTGCGTGGACTCACCGTTGCCGTCGCCGGTGCGACCGGCGTGGTCGGGTGCGAGTTCCTGCGCCTCCTCGAGGAGCGGAACTTCCCCGTGGCCCGACTCCGGGCCATGGCCTCGGCTCGTTCCGCCGGCGGGACGGTGGCGTTTTGCGGAGCCGACTGCGAGGTCGAGGATCTGGGGCGGGCCTCGTTCGAGGGCGTCGACGTGGCGTTCTTCTCCGCCGGCGGCGACGTGAGCCGGGAGCACGCGCCTCGCGCCGCCGCGGCCGGCGCCGTGGTGGTGGACAACTCCTCGGCCTTTCGGATGGACCCCGACGTTCCGCTGGTCGTTCCCCAGGTGAACCCGGACGCGCTGAAGTCGCACCGGGGCATCATCGCCAACCCGAACTGCTCGACGATCATCCTCGTGATGGCGCTCGCACCGATCGAGCGAGCGCTTCGGGGTCGAGCGGGTCGTCTGCGCGACGTACCAGGCGGTGTCCGGGAGCGGCGCTCCTGCGATCGCGGAGTGGGAGGCGCAGGTCCGAGCGGATGCGGAGGGCGAAGAGGAGCCGGTGGGGGTGTATCCGAAGCCCATCCACCGGAACGTCCTGCCCTTCGTCCAGGCCTTCGGAGAGGCCGGGCTCACCGTCGAGGAGTGGAAGATGATCCACGAGACGCGGCGCCTCCTCGACCGGCCGGATCTGCGACTCACCACGACCTGTGTGCGGGTGCCCGTGCGCCGCGCACACAGCGAGGCGCTCAACTGGAGCTGCGGCGCGAGGCGTCCCCCGAGGAGGTGCGGGCCTGTCTCGCAGAGGCCGAGGGCGTCCGGGTCCTCGACGATCCCGCCGCGCTCGCCTTTCCGACCCCCCGGGACGCCGAGGGCGGAGACGACGTCTGGGTCGGGCGGATCCGGCGCGACCCCTCCCACCCTCAGGGCATCGACCTCTGGCTCGTCGGGGACCAGATCCGCAAGGGGGCGGCCCTCAACGCCGTCGAGATCGCGGAGCGGCTCTTCGGCGTGGGGGCGGCGGCACCCGCACCCCTGGAGCCTCGTAAACCGATTCCAAGCCGCGCCTGGAAGGAGGGCTGGGACGACCGCCCCCCTTCGTGATAATCCCCGTACAGTTTCGGGTTGTGAACGGCGCGGCGGCGGGAGCGTGGATGGATCATCGCGAGCTCAAGAAGCTCGTCCAACTCATGAACGACAACGAGCTCGTCGAGCTGGAGATCGAGCAGGAGGGCATGCGGGTGAGCCTGAGGAAGGCCGTCCCGCCGGTAGGCGCCGGTGATGCCGGTCCCCGCCCTGGCCGCTGCGGCCGCCCCCCTCGCCGCCGCCCCGTCTGCGGCACCCGCGGAGGAGCGAAGTGCCGCCCGGGCACGGAGCTCATCCGCTCGCCCATGGTCGGGACCTTCTACCGCCGTCCCAGCCCCGACGCGGATCCCTACGTCGACGTCGGCGCCACCGTGGACGAGGAGACGGTCGATCTGCATCGTCGAGGCCATGAAGGTGAACAACGAGATCAAGGCCGAGCTCCGCGGCGAGATCGTGGAGATCCTCGTCGAGGACGGCGCAGCCCGTGGAGTTCGACCAGCCGCTCTTCCGGCTCAAGGTCGCGTAGGGCGGGCGCAGCCATGTTCGAGCGCATCCTGATCGCGAACCGGGGCGAGATCGCCCTGCGCGTGATCCGCGCGTGCCGCGAGCTCGAGATCGAGAGCGTCGTCGTCTACTCCAAGGCGGACGCGGGTGCGCCGTATCTCGACCTCGCCGACGAGGCCATCTGCATCGGCCCCGGGCCGTCGCACCTCTCCTACCTCTCGATTCCGAGCATCATCTCGGCCGCCGAGATCGCGAACGTGGACGCCGTTCATCCCGGGCTACGGATTCCTCTCGGAGAACGCACACTTCGCCGAGGTCTGCCGCGCGAACAACATCGAGTTCATCGGGCCCGACGTCGACACCATCCGCAGGGTCGGCGACAAGGCGGCCGCCCGGAAGGCCGCGCGTCGCCGCGGGCATTCCGGTCGTGGAGGGCAGCGACGGGCCCGTCGACCACCGACGAAGAGGCGCTCGAGGTCGCGCACAGGGTCGGCTACCCGGTCCTCGTCAAGGCGGTGAGCGGCGGCGGCGGACGCGGCATGCGGGTCGCCCACAACGACATCTCGCTCCAGCACAACCTGGCGACGTGCCCGCTCCGAGGCCGAGGCCGCGTTCGGCGACTCCACGGTCTACATCGAGAAGTACCTCGCCGAGCCGCGCCACGTCGAGATCCAGATCCTCGCGGACCGCCAGGGAACCGTCGATCCACCTGGGCGACCGCGACTGCTCCGTCCAGCGCCGCCACCAGAAGGTGGTCGAGGAGAGCCCGAGTCCCGGGATCACGCCCGACCTGCGGCAAGAAGATGGGCCGCGCCGCGGTCAAGCTCGCGAAGTCGGTGGGCTATCACGGAGCCGGCACCGTCGAGTTCCTCGTCCAGGAGAAGAAGTTCTACTTCATCGAGGTGAACGCCCGCGTCCAGGTGGAGCATCCCGTGTCCGAGCTGGTCACGGGCATCGACATCGTCAAGGAGCAGATCCGCGTGGCGGCCGGGGAGAGCCTGGGCCGCACAGGACGATCCGCCGCTGAGGGCTGCGCCATCGAGTGCCGGATCAACGCCGAGGATCCGGACCGGAACTTCGCGCCGAGCCCGGGCGTCGATCACCCGCTACCGGCCGACCGGCGGGCCCGGCGTGCGCGTCGACTCCCACGTCGAGGCCGGGTACCGGGTCCCGCCGAACTACGACTAGCTGATCGGGAAGCTGCTGGTGTACGGCGACACGCGCGAAGAGGCGATCCTCCGGATGCAGCGCGCGCTCGAGGAGATCCGGATCGAGGGCATCTCCACGACCCTGCCGCTCCTCAGCCGCATCCTCCGGAACGCCTACTTCGTCCGGGGCGACTACAGCACCCGCTTCCTGGACGATCTGCTGCTCGAGCTAGGCCTCCCGGTATGCTCACGTCCCGGCGCGGGATGGTCCGCGAGAGGAGAGACACGTGGCACGCATCGTGATCACCGGAGGCGCAGGCTTCCTCGGCTCCCACCTCGTCGACGCGGTTCGCGCGCGCGGCGACGAGGTCGTCGTCATCGACAACCTCGTCACCGGCTCCCGCGACAACCTCGCGCACCACGCGGGTGACGCCGGCGTGGAGTTGATCGTGCGCGACGTCTGCGACGGCATCGGCGTCACCGGCCCGGTGGACGTCGTCCTCCACTTCGCCTCTCCGGCCTCGCCGCGTGGACTACCTCGAGCTCCCCATCCAGACCCTGAAGGCCGGCGGTCTCGGCACGCACAACGCGCTGGGCCTGGCACGCGCCAAGGACGCGGCCTTCCTGCTCGCCTCGACCAGCGAGGTCTACGGAGACCCGCAGGTCCACCCGCAGCCCGAGTCCTACTGGGGCCACGTGAATCCCGTCGGACCGCGCGGCGTCTACGACGAGGCGAAGCGCTTCGCCGAGGCCATGACCATGGCCTATCGCCAGGTGCACGGCCTGCGGACCCAGATCGTGCGGCTCTTCAACACCTACGGCCCGCGCATGCGGCTGAACGACGGCCGGGTGCTCCCCGCCTTCGTGGACGCGGCCGAGCGGGGCCGGCCGCTGCAGGTGCACGGGACCGGGGAGCAGACCCGGTCCTTCTGCTTCGTCGAGGACTCGGTCCGCGGGATCCTGCACGGTGCTGGAGAAGGGCGACGGCAACCCCGTCAACGTGGGAGACCGGGGGGAGATGACGATCCTCCAGTTCGCACAGCTGGTCTCGAAGGTCACGGGCCACGACGTGCCGGTGGAGCACGTCGAGGCCATGGTGGACGATCCCCAGCGGCGGGAGCCGGACATCACCCGGGCCCGGGCCCTCGGCTGGGAGCCCCTGGTGCCGCTCGAGGAGGGCCTGGCGCGCACCCTCGCGTGGTACCGCTCGCGGGCCTGAGTCCGCCGCTTGCCCCCCTCCCGACCCCGCCCCGGACCCGGGGTTCGCGAATCGTTCGGGCTTGGGGGCCGCCCCCGATACCTTGTTGCGCTGTCCCGGGCGGGCCTTCGACCCCCGCGGTGGCGGGTGAGGAGTGTTCATGGCGAAGTATCTGGTCACCGGCGGTGCGGGCTTCATCGGAAGCAACCTCGTCGAGTCCCTGGTGGCCGCCGGCGACAAGGTGGTGGTGTACGACGACTTCCGACGGGGCCAGAAGCGCAACGTCCAGGACTTCAAGCAGACCGAGGTCCGGATCGTCGAGGGGGACATCCGGGACGCTGAAGTCGCTCAAGCAAGCGGCCAAGGGTTGCGACTACATGCTGCACGTCGCCGGCGTGCCCGGCGTGGCGCGCTCGGTGGGGGACCCGCAGGAGACCCTCGAGGTCGCATCGGTCGGAACACTCAACGCGCTGATCGCAGCGCGCGACTCGAAGATCAAGCGCGTGATCTACGCGTCCTCCTGTGCGGTGTACGGGGAGAGCCCCGTGCTTCCGAAGGAGGAGACGATGCTCCCGACGCCGTTCTCGCCCTACGGCGCGGCGATGCTGATCGGTGAGGACCTCGCGCGTGTCTTCTACACGACCTACCGGATCGAGACGGTCTGTCTGCGACTCTTCAACGTCTACGGTCCGCGCGAAGTGCCCGACGACGAGGACTCCGGCGTCGTCGTCTCGTTCATCACGGCCCTGCTCCGAGGCGAGACGCCGAAGATCCTGGGCGACGGCAAGCAGTCGCGCGACTTCATCCACGTCTCCGACGTCGTAGAGGCGTTCCGCCTCGCTTGCACGGCGCCCAAGGCGGAGGGCGAGGTCTTCAACGTCGCGACGGGGAGCCGCGTGAGCGTGACGGGCCTCCTGGCCGTCTTCAACCAGCTCCTCGACCTCGAGGTGCAGGGGGAGTTCGGCGACGCACGACCGGCCGACGTCCGACACAGCCTCGCCGAGACCGTGAAGGCGCAGGAGGTCCTCGGCTTCCGCCCGCGCATGGGCCTGCACGAGGGCCTCGTGAAGACGATGCTCTGGTACCGCCGAGCCCTGGGGAAGAGCGTGAAGCTCCCTCGGAGTTCCTCGTAGCACAGGCGCGTCCCCACCGGCTCCTGATCGCGCTCCTCCTTCTCGGAGGTGCGCTACTCGTCCGCGCTCCGCTCCTGACCTCGCCGGTCGTGGACGAGGGCGCTCGCCTCGCGACGCGCGCCGAGCACCTCCTGGCGGGAGAGGGACTCGGGTGGGACGGAGCGGCCCCGGACGGGCCGCTGCTGCCGCTCCTCGCCGCGCCCGGCGTGTGGCTCGGTCTGACGCCGACGGGCGCGCTGCGGTGCGTCCTCGGCCTGCTCGGCGCGCTTCTGGCTCCACTCGTCTTCGCGCTGGGCCTGCATTTCGGCCTCGGCACCCGCGGCGGCGCCGCCGCCGGCGTCCTGACGCTGGCCCACCCGCTCCTGACGGCCCATGCCGGCGGTCCCGCGCTCTCGGCCGCGGGGGCCGCGGCCACGTTCCTGCTCGGTGCGGTGCTCCTCCTCGCCTCGACCGAACCCCGCGCGCGTCGCGCCGGAGCGGTGCTGGCCCTGCTCCTGCCCCTCGTCGATCCGATCGCGACGGTCTACCTCCCGGGGCTCTGGGTCGCCTTCCTGGCGAAGGAATCCTCGGCGCGCGCCCGGGCTTCCCTCTCGGGGCTGGCCGTCGTCGCCTTGCTCCTGACGCCGCTGCCCGCCCTGGGCTCGTGGACCGTGGGATGGGGAGGGCGTACCGTCTCGGCGGTCGTACTCGTCCTCGTGGCATCGCTCCTCGGGCTGCTGCCCTTCGTCGGACGCGGGATCGCGAGCCTCTGGCGGATGCCCGGGGCGCCGGCCTGGCTGGCGGGCGCCGGCGCGCATCTCCTCGTGCTGTGGTTCCTGCCGCTGAAGGCCGGCCTCGCGCCCGCCTGGGAGGGGTTGGCGGCCGGCAGCGCGCTCGTCCCGCTCGCCCTCCTCGCCGGCGTTGTCGGGAGTTCCGGCGGGGCGGGGAAGGCGCAGCCTCCTGCCGGCCCTCGGCCTCGCGGGCTTCGCGCTCGCCGGCACCGTCTTCGCGCTCTCGGGGCCCGTGCAGGTCTTCCTCCTGCCGGAGGGCCCGCCCGCGGCCGGCCGGATCCATCGCCTGGCACAGGCCGCCGACGCGGCGACCGCGGCGGCCGGCGACGAGGGGTGGATCGGTCTCGACCTCTGGCCCGACGTGGATCTCACCGCGCTACGCCTGGCCGACCGGATGCGCGGCCGGACCGTCGGTCGGACCCGCGACCGACCGGCGGCCGACGAGGCGTCGCCCCGCCTTCCTCTCCTCCCGCTTCCCGACCTTCCGGCGGGAGCGGTGGTGGGGGTGATCACGCGGTTCGCACCCGAAATCCTCGAGGTTTCGACCGAGGGCGGATCGGGCATCTACCTTCGAACGCCCACGGCCCGGTTCGGACCGTGGCTCGTGCTCCACGTCACCCGACCGTGAGGTAGCCCGCGCGACGCCTATCCTGGGCGCATGCGCCATGCTCCTCGTCTCCCGCTCGCCGCACTCCCGGGGATGCTCTGTCTGCTGCTCGCGTTCGGCTGGATCCACGCATCGTCGGAGAGCCGGGGCGAGGAGGCGGACCTCGTGCCGCCCGAGGCCTGGGTCGGCCCCGAGGCGTGCGCCGTCTGCCATCCCTCGGTCTACGAGGCGTGGCGGGACTCCACGCACGCGACGACCCTGCAGGAGGCCCGCACGAGCACACTGCCCGAGGCCGTGCGCGCGGCCGCGCTCGTCGGCGGGTCGGTCGAGCACCCGCCGGGACGCACGGCGTTCACCGCGGAGGGCGAGGGTGAGGAGGCGCGCTTCTTCGCGGAGACCCTCGGTGCGGACGGAAACCCGCGGCGCTTCCCGCTCACGCACGTCGTCGGAAGGCGGCGCGTGCATATGTACCTGACGACCCTCCCGGACGGACGCTGGCAGGTCCTGCCGTCGATGCAGGAGGAAGACGGTCCCTTCTTCGACTACAGCCGGCTCGTGTTCGGCGGGCCGGAAGAGGACCCCCAGGTCGCGCCGATCGTCGAACCCGGCGATCCCTCGTTCTGGTCGGGGCCGGTGCGCGCGTTCGACGCCCGATGCTCCCGGTGCCACGTCAGCGGCCGACGCGTCGCGAAGGACCCGGATCCGGCGAAGCGGCCTTCGCTCTCGTGGCGGGCCCTCGGCGTGGACTGCGAGGCGTGTCACGGACCGGGCGCCGATCACGCAGCGCATCACGGGGGCAGCGGAGGCGAGGACATGATGCCCTCGATGCTCTCCCTCTCGCGCGAGCGCTCCCTGGGCCTCTGCCTCCGATGCCACCTCGAGGGCGAGGTCGTGGATCCCGACCTTCGAATCGGCGACGACCTCTTCGAGCACGTATCGCCCACGCTGCTCGACGATGCGGCGCGGATCGATCCGTACGGTCGGCCGGTCGAGCTCGTCTACGACGGTCTTCCCTTCCTCGCGTCGCGCTGCGCCGGGGAGGGAGCCATGACCTGCACCACGTGCCACGACGCACACGGCTCGCCCCACCGGGGAATGATGCACGAGGACGCCGCCTCCTCGGCGCTCTGCGCCTCCTGCCACGCGAAGATCGCCGGCGCGGCCGAGGCCCACTCGCATCACGCCCAGGACGCGCCCGGCGGACGCTGCGTGGACTGCCACATGCCGGGACTCGTCATCGAGCGCGGACACGGCGTGGTCACGGATCACTCGATCTCGATCCCGCACCTCGACGTCCGTGGCGATCGCGTGGCTCAGGACGCCTGCACGTGGTGTCACGCGGGGGGGCGCGGAGCACCGACGGGCGCGCCGCCGATCCCGGCAGAGACCCTGCGCGATCGCTTCGCTGCGTGGTGGCCCACGGCCCGGCCGCCCGCCGCGTGGATGCAGGTCGTCGCGCGAGCGCGGGAGGGCGTGCCCGACGCCAAGGATGCGGCGGCGCTTACCGCGCTGATCGACGACCCGGCTGCACCCCGCGTGTACCGCGCCACCGCGGTGCGGCTTCTGGCGACGATGGGGGAAGGCGCGCGTGTCCCGCTGCTCGAGGCCGCACGGCACGAGGACTCCCTCGTCCGGCGCGAGGCGGTGGGGGCGCTCGGCGCGCTTCGCGGCGACGACGTCGACGCGGCCCTCCGGAGGGCACTCGCCGACGACTCCTGGCCGGTCCGCTCACGCGCGGCTCGCGCCGCGCTCGAGGGCTGGGTACGGCTCCGGGAGAACGAGACGCTCCGCGTGCCTGTGCTCCATGCGCTCCGAGCGGACGCCGATGCCGTCCCCGACGACGACCTGCGCTGGTTCCGGCTCGGCGCCGCGTGCGAGATCACGGGCGACCGGGCAGGCGCCATCGAGGCGTACGCACGACAGGTGGCGTTGGATCCGTTCGCACACGGGATCCGCGCGCATCTGGAGCGCCTGCGGTCAGAGTAGGCTCGCCGCGAGACGACCGATGGCGGCCGACGCCGTGACACCGTGCCCGCCGAGACCGGTCACGTGGAAGAGGCGGGGCTCCCGGGGGTCGAAGCCGATCACAGGCGCGCGGTCGGCCGCGAAGGTGCGCTGGCCGACCCAGCGATGCGCGATGGCGAGATCCCCGAGGCCGGGCTGCTGCGCCATCACGCGCTCGGCGAGGAGCTCGAGCATCGACGCGTCCTCCGCGTAGTCGCCGGGGGCGGCGGGAGTCTCGTCGCACGGGGAGAGGAGCAGTCCCCCCGACTCGGGCCGGAAGTAGAGGCCGTTCGCCTGGTCCAGCACGAAGGGCCACGACGGATCCACCTCGGGCATGGGCGCGGTCACGTAGACGTGTCGGTTGAAGGGGGTGATCCGCAGCGATCCCAGGAGGCCGCCCCACGGACCGGCCGCGTTCACGAGCACGCGCGCGCCGAGGTCACCGTCGGACGTCTCGAGCCGCAGAGGCTCGGTCTTGCCGGCGTGGACGCGCAGCAGGCGGCATCGGTACCGTACGTCTCGCCCACGCAGGTAGCAGGCGAGGAGCGCCGCCACGTCGACGATGCCGTCGTCCGGGCACCAGAGCGCTTCCCCGCGTGCGAGCGGCACGCGCCGGCTCACGTCTTCCGTCCCGAGCCCCAGCAGGAGCGCGCCCGTGCGGTCGTACGGTGCCAGCGAAGCCTCGCCGAGCAGGCGCGCGCCGTCGCGGCAGAGGGTCTGCCACGCGGGGTGATCGGCGCGGGCGCGGACGTAGCCGGCATTGCGCCCGGAGGAGTGCACGCCGGGCGTCGCCTCCTGCTCCAGGAGGACGACGTCCTCGACGCCTCGCTCGGCCAGGGCCCACGCCGTGGCCGCGCCGGCGAACCCCGCTCCCACGATCACGTAGTCGTGAATCGGCACCACATACTCCGGCCCGCGTCAGTCCTTCGCGCCCTTCGGCACGCCGAGAACCCAGGCCGTCACCTGATCCGGGGTGAGCACGTCGAGGAAGAGCTCGCGCGCGGCCTTGCGGGCGTCGACCAGGGCTTCGGCGAATGCCTGCGCCTTCATGACGTCCATCGTCTCACGCTGGGGCGAGTCGGGGCCGTACTTCTCCTCGAGCAGTGCGACCTTTGCCAGTTCCTGGGTGAGCCGGCCCTTCACGGGTCCGTACCGTCGATGGAGGTCGGCGAGAAGCGGGTACTGCGCTTCCGTCAGCTCGATCTCTCCGATCAGGACCTCGAGGTCGCCCGGTCGATCCTGGGGCGTGAGCAGCGGGAGGATCGAGTCGAACGCCTGCCGTTGATCCTCGGTCATCACGGCCAGCCCCTCGCGCCAGGCATCGAGGAAGCGGTCGATGTTCCGGGCCTCCGCCTCCTGCTTCTCCTGCTCCACGCGCGCTCGTTCGGCATCGGAGAGGCCGCCTTCGGCCAGGCGAGCCTTCGCGCGCGCCTCGACCGCCTTGTCGGGGGCGGCCTCCGCGTCGATCCGCACGAGGATCGACTTGAGGCGGGAGGCCTGCGAGACCTCGAGATCGGGAAGCGTGTAGAGATGGCCGAAGAAGTCCGCCATCTTCGCCAGCTCGGTCGGAAGGCGGCGGCGCACCCAGATTCGCTCGTCTCGGTCGAGCGTCGAGTCGATCACCCGCCAGAAGCGCTTCTGCACCGCGCGCATCTCGGCGTCGAGCCGCACCTGGAGATCCGGGTCGTCTTCGAAGCGGCGTCGCGTGACCTCCAGGGTGAGGAGTGCGGCGTCGACCGCGGGTACGAGTCGATCCAGGAGCGCTCGACGCGAAGGCACCGCATCGGGCAAGGTGCCGACGATGCGAACGCCGTAGCGTTCGGCCCGCTTGGGTCCGGTCGGTGCCGCCTCGAGGGCGGACAGGACCTCGTCGTCGATGCCCAGCGGCTCGACGGCTGCGAGAAGGCGATCGAGGTGCGGCGCGAGCGCGGAGGCGATGCGCACGATCTCCTGCTGGAGCTTCCGGGATCCGGCATCCTGGGGATCCGACCGGGCGAGCAGGTGCCCGTGGATCTTCTCCAGGCGGGAGCCGAGGAACATCAACCGCTTCACGAGGTCGGGATGCTCGCGCAGGAGGATCGCCCACTCGATCTCGCGGATGGGCAACAGCTCGATCTTGTCGAGCGACACCGGGAGCGAAAGCGAGCTCTCCTCGGCGGCGGCGGGCGTGGGCGAGAGGCCGGGCCCGCCGAGGACGGCCAGCGGCACGAGCAGCGCGCTCGCGATCCCCAGGGGAAGGAGGAAGCGACGGAGGTGGGAGGCGAAGTACGTCATGACCATAGGTCCAAGGGTTCGTGGGATCCGATGAGGGGGTGGGGATCGAGGGCCAGGGGGCCCTCGAGGAGGGCGGCGTAGATCCGCCGGAAGTCCGTCGTGAAGCGCAGGTTCTCGTTCACGAGGTGGTGGGGATCGAGCGAGGGCTGGGCGCCATGGAGCCCGGCGCGGACCTGCTCGCCGAGCACGAAGACCGGGCCGGCGGTGCCGTGGTCCGTTCCGGCGGAGAGGTTCTCCTCCGGGCGCCTACCGAACTCGGAGAAGACCACGCAGACGACCTCGCGACCGAGCCCCCGGGCCTCGACACCGCGCTGGAACGCGCGGAGATTGGTGCCCAGCTCTCCCAGGAGACGCGCGTGTGCCTCGGCCTGGTTCGCGTGCGTATCGAACCCGTCGAAGGCGAGCTGCAGGACATCGACGCCGAGCCGCGCATCGAGCAGGGACAGCGCCTGGGCGAGATCGGCGCCGAGCCGTCCGGAGAAGCCCTCCTTTGCGGGCTTGAGAGCTGCAATGGACCGGGCGGTCTCCCAGGCGGCGTGTCCCGCGCGCCCGACCTGTCCCCGGACGCCCGGCTGGGAGGACCAGGCGCGGTAGAGCACGTCCACGTCCCGGATTCTGGCCGGCAGGCGAAGGTCGCCGAAGGCGCGAAGCGTCAGGGTGTTGCTGCCCGCGCCCGAGAAGCTCTGCGGGGCCTGGCGGTCGAACGCGACCGCTCGCACCCCGTGTGTCGCGGACGGGGTCGATCCCTCGCGCGGCGCCGTGAAGGCGCGGCCGAGCCAGCCGTCGCCCGCGGTGCGATCGGGGCGGGCGGTGTGCCAGATCTCCGTCGCGCGGAAATGCGAGAGCGGGGGATCCGGATAGCCCACCCCGTTCACGATGGCCAAGCGCTCGTCCGCCCAGAGCGCCGCCAGGTCTCCGAGCGCGGGGTGGAGTCCGACGGTCGTCGGTCAGGCGGTGGCAGGACCGCGGGATCGAGCGCGAGCGCCGGCCTCAGCCTCCGATAGTGCTCGTCCCGCAGCGGCACGACCGTGTTCAGGCCGTCGTTGCCGCCCCGGAGATGCAGGAGCACGATCGCGCGTCGGCCGGACGGTGCGGAAGGACGCGGATCGGCACGAAGGAGGCGCGGCGCGAGGAGGAGGGATCCGAAGGCGAGCGAGCCCACGAGGATCTCTCGTCGGGTCGGTGCCGCGGCGGGGGAGCGGGCGGAAGCGTTCATGCGAGCTGGGCCTCCGGCGATGCGAGGGCGAGGGCGACGCGATCTCGTGGGGCACGGCCCCGAAGCGTGCGGTCCAGGACCGCAGGAACGGCTCCGTCGAAGAGCCGATCGAGGATCTCGTCCGCCGCGCCGTCCGACGAGACCGTCTCGCCGATCCGTACGGCGGTGTCGAACCGAGCGATGAGAGCGGCGGCGCCGAGCCACGCGTCGCCCTCGGGCCAGCCCTTCACCGAGGGTGGACGGAAGAGGATCTGGCCCATGCGGTCGAGCGCGGGCTGGACGAAGCCGGGTGACGTAGTCACACCCGCCGCGCCGAGGGCGGAAATCACGAAGTCGACGGGCGGCTGGATCCGCGAGCGCGCGTGGGTGGCGTCGAGGAAGGAGGGCGCCGTGAACATCGCACGCAGCACGGCACGAACGTCGCCCTTCGTCTCGCGCCAGACCCCCGCGAGCGCGTCGATCTCGCTCGCGTCGGGATCGGGATGCGAGAAGAAGCGGAGGAGCTTCGCCGCCAGGAAGCGATGGCAGGCACGGGTGGACGCCAGGAGGTCGATTACCGTCGTCGCCGTCGAATGCACCACGCCGTCCGTGGATGGTCTTCGGCCCGGCGTCGTGGAACTCGCGCCGCGAAGGCGAACTCCTGCCCGTGCGAACCCCATCCGGTGAAGGCGCGCGCCACCTCGCGGACGTCCGACTCGGTGTAGTTCCCGATTCCCAGCAGGAAGAGCTCCTGCAACTCTCGGCCGAAGTTCTCGTTCGGGTGTCCCTTGCGGTTCGAGTTGCCGTCGAGCCAGACGATCATCGCGACGTCGCGACTCACGGCCTTGACGAGGTCCGGGAAGCTGCTCGGCACCCTTCGACCGGAAGAGCTCGTACTGTCGCCAGAGGAGCAGGGGATCCTGCACCTTCGCGTTCGAGGTCGCGAAGTGCCCGTGCCAGAAGAGCGCGAGTTTCTCGGCGAGCGGCGCGATCCCCGACAGCATGCGGTCGAGCCACGCCTGCTGGATCGTGCCCGGCACGTACGGGTCGAAGTCGGGCGCCGTGGCGGCGGGTGCCGTGTCGAGGCCGTCGAGGAGGTGGCGGAGGACGTCCTCGTAGTCGGCCGACGCGGGGAGGCGGGCGAACAGGGCGGGCGAGGCTCCGAAGGCCCCTCGCCGAAGCAGGTGTCCGATCGCCGCGCGTCCTTCGAGTCGTCGACTCATCGAGGCCTCCGTTCAGGGCGTGGTACACGCCCGGGGAGCGGAGGTTTCACGAGACCGTGCGGCGGTACTCCTCGACGACCCGGGCCGGGGGTCCCTCGTCGACGATTCGGCCCGCGTGAAGACGCAGGGCGCGATCGGCCACGCGGGTGACGGCGTCGAGATCGTGGCTGACGAAGAGGATCGCAGTGCCGCGTGACGTGAGTTCGCCGATGCGCGCGTAGCACTTCGCGCGAAACGCCTCGTCGCCGACCGAGAGCACCTCGTCGACGAGAAGCACGCGCGGCTTGGCATGCACGGCCACGGCGAAACCGAGGCGGGCATACATCCCGGTCGAGAAGTGCTTCACCGGCGTGTCCATGGCATCACGCACGCCGGCGAAGTCCGCGATCGCATCCATGGACGCACGGAGGGTGCGGCGGGAGAGTCCGAGGATGGAGCCGTGGAGGAAGACGTTCTCGCGGCCGCTCAGCTCGGGGTGGAAGCCCGCGCCGATCTCGATGAGCGCGGAGAGACGTCCGCGCACGACGACCGCCCCGACGTCGGGCGGCGTGATCCGCGCGACGATCTTCAGGAGGGTCGTCTTACCGGCGCCGTTCTCGCCGATGACCGCCAGCGTCTCGCCGGGCTCGACGGCGAGCGAGACGTCGACGAGCGCCTCCACCGATCGTCGGTCCGGCGGTCGGCGGAGGATCCAGCCGGCGATCGTGTCGCGGAGTGCGCCGTAGGCCGCGCCGCCGCGGCGGTAGGTCTTCGATACGTCGCGGACCTCGAGGAGGGGCACGCGGGCGGCCTCGCGTTCGATCCTCGCCATCAGACGACGTCCGCGAATCGGCGTTCGGCGTGCAGGAAGACCCGGTACGCGAGCGCGCAGAGGACGAGCGCGATGGCGGCTCCCGTGGCCGTGACCGCGAGGTCCGGTAGGCGCCCCTCGAGACCGATCGCGCGGAGCCCCTCGACGACGGAGGTGAGGGGATTCAGCACGAGCAGGGCCCGCCAGGGCGGAGGCACGCTGCGCAGGGGATAGACGATCGGTGTCGC
Organism: uncultured Planctomycetota bacterium; assembly: GCA_963802335.1. Classification (GTDB taxonomy): domain Bacteria; phylum Planctomycetota; class PLA2; order PLA2; family JAEUHO01; genus CAWDIE01. Next base: position 233,765 of record CAWDIE010000003.1, read on the forward strand.
GAAGAAGACGACCTGGAGCAGGAAGGGGAGCCCGTGCTTGACGTCCCGGAAGAACACGTTGACGGCGGATCCGAAGAGCGCGCACGCGACCGTGAACGCGATCAGGATGCCGAGGAGGAGGGGCGCGAGGAGAAGCGTCGCCGGCAGCGGCAACCCCGCGAGGAGGATCAGGATCAGCCAGACGAAGAGCCCGACGGCGAGGTCGGGCAGGATCGCAAGGATCGCCGCGAGCGGCAGGCCTTCGCGTGGGAACCAGATCTTCCGTACGAGGTCGGCATTCGTGACCAGCGAACCCACGGAACTCGTGACGGCGGTGTGGACGTAGGTCCAGACGACCAGCGCCGGAAAGGCGAAGAGCGGATACGGAACACCCTCGACCTCGACGCCCAGGAATCGGTGGAACACGAGGGTCGTCACGACCATCAACACGAGCGGCTGCGCGAGGGCCCAGAGGGCCCCGAGAAAGGCCTGCCGATAGCGGATCTGCGCCTCGCGGAGCGTCAGGCTGAAGAGGAGGCTCCGCCGCCGCCACAGCGCGTGCAGCCCGCCGATCCGCGCCGGCCCGGAGATGACGTAGCCGTCGTCGTCCATCCGCGCTCGCTAGAAGGGGAAGACCAGGGGGAGCAGAACGGTCGCCGTGATCCAGAGCAGGATGGTCAACGGAAGTCCCACGCGCGCGTAGTCGTAGAACTTGTAGCCTCCGGGACCGTAGACGAGCAGGTTGGTCTGGTAGCCGATGGGTGTCAGGAGGGAGCACGAGGCGGCGAGGGCCACGGCCATGACGAAGGGCAGGTAGGAGACCGGGCGACCGTCGATGGGGGTCATCTTCTGTGCCGTCGCGATCGCGATCGGCACCATGATGCCGGCCGTACCCGCGTTCGTGACGAGTTCGGTGAGCACGAGGGTTGCCAGATAGATCGCGCAGAGGACTCCCCGTGGACCCCACTGCCCGCCGAACGCTACGAGCGTGTCTGCGACGTCGCTCGCAATCCCGACGCGGTGCACCGCGAGGCCCACTCCCAGCATGCAGCCCAGGATCACGAGGATCCGCAGGTTGATCGACCGGTAGGCCTGCCCGGCGCTGAGGCAGCCGCCGGCCACCAGCACGACGCTCCCGAGCAGGGCGGCGACGGGGAGGGCGAGGACGCCGGCGGCGGCGAGGCCGAGCGTCACGGCCGTGACGGAGACGGCCAGGATGCGGCCGGCTCCGCGCCGGGGCTCGCGGAACCTCCCCGCTCAGCAGGATGAGATCTTCGCGGGCGCCCTGCAGGTGCTGCAGGCCTTCCTCGCCACCCTGGACGAGCAGCGTGTCGCCGACGCGAAGCGAGAGGTTGCCCAGGTGCTCGCGCAGGTGCGACCCGTGGCGGAGGACGCCGAGCACGATCACACCGAACCGTTCCCGCAGACGGGCCTGACGCACCGTCGCACCGTCCAGGCGCGAACCCGGCGCGACGAGGACCTCCGCGAGCCCGAGATTCACGTCCGCGATTCGGCCTCCGCTCTCCGGATCCACGGGCCCCTCGTGCCCCTTCTGCCGGATGAGATCGACGATCGCGTCGGGCGGGCCCTTGACGATCAGGAGGTCCCCGGTCTGCAGCGTGTGATCCTGGAAGGGAGGCCAGATCGTCTCCTCGCCACGCACGAGCTGGAGGAACCGGATCTTCGTCAGGTCCGCCACCTCGCCGAGCGTGCGCCCCACGAGGCGGGACTCCTTCCCGAGGACGACCTCGGTCATGTAGTGCGAGCGGAGCTTCTGCGGCAGGAGCGTGGCGAGGCCGATGCGATCGGGCAGCAGCCGCGGGGCGATGGTGAGCAGGTACACGAGCCCGATCCCGCCGAAGATCAGCCCCATGGGAAGGAAGTCGAAGAATCGGAGGGCGGGCAGGTCCTCCTGCTGCACGAGACCGTCCACGAGGAGGTTGGTCGTGGTGCCGACGAGCGTGAGGGTGCCGCCGAAGATGGCCGCGTAGGAAAGCGGGATGAGGAGCCGCGAGGCCGGCACGCGCAGTTCGGCACTCACCGAGAGGAAGATCGGCAGCAAGAGCACCACGACGCCCGTGTTGTTCATGAAGCCCGAGAGGACCATGACGACCGGCAGGACCGCGAAGAGCAGCACCCGGGGGCCGCGTCGGCCCGCGCGCTGTGCCAGCCGGTTCACGGCCTGGACGGCGCCGGTCTGTTGAAGGGCCTCGGCGAGCACGAACATGCAGGCGACGGCGAGGAGGGTCGTCGAGCCGAACCCCGCCGCCGCCTCCGGCGCGTCCAGCACCGACGTGATGCCGCCGGAGATCGGATCCGTGCAGATCGGGAGGACCAGGAGCCCGAGCGCCAGGATGGCGACCAGATCGAGCGGCGACGCCAGGAGCGAGTGGGCACCGCTCCCCGAGCAGGACGACGGTGAGGCGAGGATCGCGACGACGGAGGCGCTGCAGATCGCGCCTCGGCGATCCACGGTCGTGGCGGGCATGGCCTGCGTAACGGACGGCAGGGTCGAGGCCATGCAATGAACCGTTCTGCTGGGCTGGCGCGCCCTCCAGTTGCGGGTATCCAGAGGGGCATGGCGTTCAACTTCGGGTGGGTGAAGGACGGCGTGATCGCGGGAATGGGATTTCCGGGGCCGCGTGCGTGGCCGTGGCTCAAGGACGAGGGGATCGGTGCCGTCCTCTCGCTGACGGAGCGCCCCCCGGCGGGGGACCCCGCCGCGAGACGGCTTGCGCATGCTCCGCGTGCCGATCGAGGACTTCGGGACGCCTTCGGAGGCGGACCTCGATCGGTGCATGGCGTGGATCGGCGAGAACGTGGCCGAGGGGCGGGCGGTGGTCGTGCACTGCGGTGCGGGCATCGGTCGCACCGGCACGATCCTGGCGGCGTATCTCGTTGCCGACGGCATGGATCCCGACGAGGCGATCCGCCGCGTGCGCACGCTTCGTCCCGGGTCCATCGAGACGAGGGCGCAGCAGGATCTCGTCCGGGACTACGCTCGCCGGCGAGCCGCACCGTAGGGGAGAGCGATGGCTTGGGATGCAGGCGAGGACATCAGGGTCGCATTCGCAGGTGCCAAGGGACGTATGGGGCGCGCGCTCGTTCCCGGGATCGCGGCCGCGGACGGCGTGGACCTGGTCGCGGAGATCGAGAAGGGTGACGACCTCGTCCGCATCGTGCGCGACGCGTCTGCGCACGTCGTCGTCGACTTCACGGAGCCCGCCACCGCACTCGCCAATGCGCAGGCGATCCTGCGGGCCGGCGCACACGGGGTGATCGGCACGACCGGATTCGAGAAGGGCGATCTCGACATCCTCGGCCAGGAGGCCGCCTCGGCCGGCCGAGGGATCCTCGTCGCGCCGAACTTCGCGCTCGGCATGGTCCTCCTGCAGCGCTTCGCCGCGGAGGCGGCGCCGTACTTCGCCCGCGTGGAGATCGTGGAGACGCACCATCCCGGGAAGCTCGACGCCCCGTCCGGCACCGCCGCCGACACGGCGTGGCGCCTCGCGGCCGCCGGGGCTCCGCCCAGCCCCGGCTCCGAGCCCTCTCGTGGACTGGACATCGACGGTGTACGCGTCCACAGCTTACGCCTTCCGGGCGTGATCGCTCGCCAGGAGGTCCATTTCGGGGGGGACGGCGAGACGCTGGTCCTCCGTCACGACGCAGCCGGACGCGACTGCTATCTTCCGGGCGTCCTGCGAGCCGTGCGAGCGATGCCGGGACGGGTCGGCTTGCTGCGGGGGCTCGAGGCGGTGCTCTTCGCGTGACCGTGGAGGCGAGGGAGTACACGATGAAACTCGGGGATTCCCTCCGCCTCATCTACATCGTCGACGCCGACGGTGCGGCCGACGGAGATCGGCTCGACGCTGCGCTCGGCGGCGGGGTCACGGCACTCTGGCTGCGCGCGCCCGAGCGGTCGGGAGCGGATCTCTACCGCATCGGGCGTGCCCTCCGGCAGCGCTGCACGGATCATCGCGCCGCGCTGATCGTCGGCGACCGGGCCGACGTGGCGCTCGCCGTGGACGCGGACGGGGTGCAGCTCGGGCACCGGTCCCCTCCGGCAGAGAAGATCCGGTCCTTCTTCCCGGGGTGGCTGGGCGTCTCCTGCCACTCGGCGGACGAGCTCGCCGCGGCCGGGCGCGCCCGGGCGGACTACGCCGTCCTGTCGCCCTTCTTCGGCGTGCCTTCGAAGGGTTCCCCGCTCGGCCCCCTGGTGTTCGCCCGTCTGGCGGAGACGACGTCGCTGCCCCTGGTGGCCCTCGGAGGGATCGAGTCGGCAAACGCCGAGGACGCCCGCGACGTAGGGGCTGCGGGGGTTGCGGTCATCCGCGCGCTGAGGGACGCGGGAGAGCCGGCCTCCGAGGCCCGTCGTCTCGCCGTCATCCTCGGTGTCTCGCCTTGACGCTTCACGCCTCGCCCTGACGCTCCCCAACTCCCGCGATCCCTACGGAACTCCCCCCTTGTCGACCCGGTCGTCCCTCCTGCCGCTGCTCGTCGCCGCCCTGCTGGGAAGCACGGCCCTGGCCGGCTGTCAGGGCCCGGAGCGCCTCGGAGTCCCTCTTCCAAGGCGGAGGCAGCGAAGGGCTCGAGGACTCCGACGTTCCGGAGGGCTCGCTCCCCTTCGTGGCTCCCGCGCATGGCGCCTTCGGGGCCTATGGCGGCGGCCTCACCCTGGGCAGCGCGCGGGACGCCGTCGTCGCGCTCGAGGCGCCCGAGTGGGCGGGCGCCGACGGCGGCTACACGGCCGACCCGAGGGTCGCGCGCCTGGTCGCGCGCTGGCCGCAAGCGGTGGGGGACGCCCTCGATCGCATCGCCACGGTGGCCGGCCTGACGTTTCCCGCCGAGGCAGCGCCGCGCGTGATCCTCACCGCCCTCGGCGACGAGACCCAGGCCTGGCGACTCGACCTCGAGGTCTCCGACGGCCGCAGGCGACCCGTCGTCCGGGTCAACGTGGAGCCCATCGCGGCCGGGGTGCGCGCTCCGGACCCAACCATCGCCGCGGCGCTGGCCGCCAGCGTGTTCGAGGATCTCTCCCTCCGGCAGGGGCCGCCGCCGGCATGGCTCGTCGAGGTCGCGAAGACGGTCGCGGCCGCCGACCTGGAGAGCCGCCTCGTGGCGGTCGCGCGCCAGGTGCGGGCGGACGGCGCCTCCGCGGTGGCGGTCGACCCCGCGGCACCCGAGCTCGCGCGCGCGACAGCACTCGCCGCGATCCTCGTCCTCCTCGAAGACGAGAGTCCGGATGCCGTACGATCGTTCCTCGCGTTCGCCGCAGAGGGAGACGACCCCGACGCCATGCTGGCCTTGGTGCTCCGCGATCCGATGGGGCGGTGGGCCGGCCGAGGCCGCGACCTCCTGCAGGCGCGCCTGGCGACGGTGGACGTCCGTGCGTGGGACGTGCTGCGGGACGCCCGACGGATCCTCCAGGAGGCCGGGCGCGGGGCGATGGAGGCTTCCGTGCCGGAGAGCCTCCCGGGCGAAGTCGCCGTCGAGCTGCAGGTCCTCCGGGCGGCAGGGCTCCTCGACGAGGGCGCGTATCCGGAAGCCCGTGCGATCTTCGCGGGCATCGACGCGAGTGCCATGGCCCGCCTCGACGACCCGGCGGGCGCGTGGCTTCTCCGCCTGCAGGCCGAGCGGGGCCCCGGCGGCACGCCGGAGACCCTGCGCGCGCTCGAGCGACGCGTTCGCCTCGACTTCCCCCGCGCCTGGCAGCGGTGGGACGACGTGCAGGAGCGTCCGACGGCGTCCGAGATCGGCGGAACGGACCAGCGGATGTTCCACCTGCTGGCCCTGCTCGACGCGCACAAGACGGGCGCGGCCCGACGAGCGCTGGAGGAAATGCCGGATGCCGCGCGGGCGCCCGAGCTGGAGCCCGTCGCGCGCGCGATCGCCGAGGCGGAGCGCAGCCCTTCGGCGGCGGCGATCGCGGCCAACCAGGCACGGGTACGTCGCTGGCTGCGCGACCCCACGGCGGAGAACGCGGCGGACGTGCGCGCCGGCGGGGCACCCGCGGCCGAGGCGCTCGTGCCGATGCTCCCGGCGCGGAGCGGAAACCCCTCGCGGCGGGATGCCCTGATCCTGCTCGCGGAGGCGACGCGCATCGGAAATGCGGTCCGGCTCCTGGTCCCCCGGTGGCAGCGGCACCCTTCCCTCCTCGCGGACGATCTGGATGCCCTGCTCGGCGTCGCGCTCTACGGCGAGCTTCGGGTGTGGGTCGACGGCCACGCCGCCGGCGCCGTGGCGCGAGCCGGGGGCGAGAGACTCTGGGAGCGTCTGCGCTTCGGGCTGGAGCCGGATTGGGTCCACGAGAACGGCGCGATCGTTCGGGACCTTCGCGACAGCATCTACCCACGCCGTCGGGACGCATTCCTCGCCGTCGTGGGGACCGGAAAGACCACCCCGGGCCTGGTGGCCCACGCGCTCCGCGACCCGGCGCCCCTCCTTCGCCGCGAGGCGGTGGCGACGGCGGGCGAAGAGGGGTATTCGTCGCTCGTTCGCGTCGCCCTGACGGACGAGGCCTGGGTGGTGCGTCAGGCGGCGTGCGGCGCCGCGGGGATTGCGCTGGGCCGCGAGGCCTCTCGCGTGCTGCTTCCGTTCCTGACCGGGGATCCGGCCTCGCAGGTGCGCCTCGCGGCCGCACGCGCACTCCTGCATCTCGCCAAGACGGACCCGAGCCTGCTCGATCCGCTGGTGCGCTCGCTGGCGCTCGACGATCCCGGTGTTCGCGACGAGCTCACCCGGGGGCTGCCCTCTCTGGATCAGGGCGCCGTGGTCAGTGCCATCATTCGAGCCCTCGAAGCGGAAGCCGCCACGATGATGCCGCGTGTGCCGTATCTCTCCCGGCTCTTCGTGCTGCTGCAGCGGGCCACGCGCCGGGATCCCGGCTACTACCCGACGATGAAGCCGCAGGAGGTGCGGGATCTGATTGCGAACCTGCGCCAGGCACTCCCCGAGTACCTCCGTCGCACAGCCGCGGCTCGGGACGGACGATGACGGACCCGGAAGAGGGTGCCTTCGGGGAGGACGCCATCGTCGCCCGCGCGATTCGCCGGCTCGCGAAGAGCGGACGCGGACTCGACGTCGGACCGGGGCACGACTGTGCGGTGGTGTCCGTCGACGGCGCGAAGGTCGTCGTCACGTCGGACGTGCTGATCGACGGCGTGCACTTCCGCCTCGAGGAGTGCGGGGCGGAGGCGGCGGCGCGGAAGGCCGTGCTCGTGAACCTCAGCGACCTCGCGGCCGCGGCGGCGATCCCGGTGGCATTCGAAGTCGGCGTCGTGCTGCCGCGCGTCGACAGCGAGGCGCTGGCCGATCGCGTGACCATGGGACTGGCGGAGGTCGCCGAGCGCTACGACGTCCCGTGCGCCGGCGGCGACACGAACGTCGCCGACGGACCGCTCGTGCTCGCCGTCACCGCGCTGGGGCGTCCCGGACCGACCGGGCGCGTCGTGACGCGAGAGGGTGCCCTTGTCGGCGACGTGCTCTCGGTGACGGGACCGCTCGGGGGCTCCCTGCGTGGTCGGCACCTCTGCGTTCACCCCGCGGATCGAGGAGGCCCAGGTGCTGGCAGCGGCGGGAATCGTGCACGCGATGATGGACCTCTCGGACGGTCTCTCGCGCGACCTTCCCCGACTCTGCCGCGCGTCCGGCGTGGGCGCGATCGTCGATGTCGCGCGCGTGCCGATCCACGTGGACGCCGTATCGGAGAAGCAGGGCAGGTCCGCCCTGGCCCATGCCCTCGACGACGGAGAGGACTTCGAGCTCCTCGTCGCGCACCCTCCCCTGACCGAGGAGGGGATGTCGGATCTCCTCGCACGAGGCGTTCGGCTGTTTCCGGTGGGGCAGATCGTGGGCCTCGAGGAGGGACTCGTCCTCCGGGACGGGAGCACGTGTCAGCCGCTCGTGCCGCGCGGATACGACCACTTCGCGTCCACGCTAGAATCCCGGCGTCGTGACGCCTGAGAACGAAGAGACCCTGGACGAGCTCGAACTTCGGACGGCGGGTCCTGACGAGACCCGGCAGTGCGGTCTCCTCTTTGCGAAGGCCGCACTCCCGCTCGAGCCTCACGGAGTGCTGCTGTCCCTGCACGGCGACCTGGGTGCGGGGAAGACGGTGTTCGTGAAGGGAATCGCGCTGGGCCTGGGACTGCCCATGGAGACGGCCGTGGTGAGTCCCACGTTCACCATCGCCCGGTCGTATCGCGTGCCGCGCACCCCCCCGGCGTGGTTGCACCACATCGACGCCTATCGACTGACGGGCGCAGACGATCTGGAGCTCGCGGGATTCGAAGACATGTGCGGGGTCGGCGCCCTGACGTGCGTCGAATGGGGGGAGCGGGTCGAGGAGGCCCTGCCCGAAGATCGCGTCGAGGTGTGGATCACGATGACCGACGACCTTCCCGGGCCCGAAGCCCTCGGAGCCGAGCCGATCCTGCCTCGCCGCCTCTCGATCCGGGCCCGTGGACGCCGAGCGGCGCGCATCGTCGCGCGGCTGGCGCGCGAAGCCCTACGCTCGGGTCGGGCATGAGAGGTCGCCTGGCCAGGACGGGGGTGACGGCCGCTCTCCTGCTCGGGCTCCACCTGGGTGCCCTGTCCGTCGGCACGCGGGCGGGCGAGAGCGGGACCGCGGGCCGGTGGCGCGTCCTCGGCCCCGAAGGAACGCCGCTGGCCCGTGTCGAGCTCCTGACGGGATCCGCGGCCGGTGAGGCCACCCTCGCCGTCTTCGATGAGGCCGCGGCGACCCGCACCGTGCCCACGCCCGGAGGATGGCTCGAGTTGCCGCGCGAAAAGGGCAAGGCGTGGATCGTCACGGGGGAGGGACTCGGCGCCGTCCCGTTGGGGTCCGAGGAGTCGATCGGCGGGCTCCGGTTGCTACGTGCGGCCCCGCTGACCGGCGAGCTCCGGTTCCAGGGGAAGCGCCCGGCCTCCGCACTCCCGGTCCTGGCCCGGCCCGTCGGACGGACCGGCCTCAGCCACCGAACGCGCACGGACGAGGCAGGGCGCTTTCGCTTCTCGCACCTCACGGCCGGGCCGTGGGAGCTCGCCGTCATGCGCGGGGACGGGCGGCGGCAGACCATCGGCGTCTTCCGGGCGGGATCGACGCCGACGACGTCGACGGGTGCGGCTCCCTTCGCCTTGCGGTCCGGCTCCTTGGTCCGTGGGCAGGTGCGGGACGCCGACGCCAACGACCGAAGCGGTGTGGAGGGTCTCGCCGTACGCCTCGTGGCACGGCCGCGCACGGGCGCGGACGAGGAAAGCGGGATCGCCGTGATCACGACCGAGGAGGGTGCCTTCGTGCTCGCGGACGTTCCGGGTGGCGTCTACGAAGCGGCCCTGGTCGGTACGAGCGCGGAGGCGTACGACTTCGATCCCGAGCCCCCCTGCCTCGAGGTCCCCGTACAGGGAAGCGTGACGGAGCGCGCCTGGTACGTCCGGCGGACGCGCGTCGTGAACGGTCGCGTCGAGGCCGGTGGGGGGCCGATCCAGGGGGCGGAGGTCGGGCTTCTCCCCGACAGCCTCGCACGCCCGTCGCGCCGGCCGCGCCGGGAGGTCGCCCCGGTCGAGACCGAGGCCGACGGCTCCTTTCGCCTGGAGGGCGTCTCGATCGGCCGCGGCTATCGCCTGCTCGTACGCGCGCCCGGCTATGCCCCCTACGTCGGGGAGCCGTTCGATGTCACGGAACCGGAGCCGAAGAGCCTCGATCCCGTCTACCTGGTCTCCGGATGGACGCTGGAGGTCCACGCGCGTGCACCCGGTGGCGCCCCGATCCCGGACGCGGAGGTTCGCGTCCTGCCGGCGTCTCGTCCGAGCGACGCCGCCGGCGAGGCGACGGAGAGCGCACGGCGCGTCGTTCGAACGAACGCCGACGGCCGGGCCTTCGTGACCGACCTGCCCGCGGACGACGTCCGGGTCGAAGTGCACGCCACGGGCCACCTCCGCGACGAGGGGACCGCCGAGGAGCCGCGAACGGGGAACTCACGCCTGTACACGGCTACCCTCTTCACAGCTCCCGCGCTCGTCGGTCGCGTGGTGTTCGCCGCCACCGATCCGCCCGAACCCGTGCGCATCCATGCGGTACCGAGGGATGGATCGCCGCCGCGCTCGACGCAACCGGATGCCGAGGGACGATTCCTCCTCCAGGACCTCCCGGCCGTTCCCACCGACGTCGAGGTCCGTCGTCGGGACGGACTCGTGTTGGGTCGCATCGACGGCGTGGTGCCGGGCGCGACGGAGGATCTGGCGATCGAGCTTCCCCCCTTGATCGGGATCGCGGGTGACGTCGTGGATCTCGATCCGGCGGCCGGCCCCGCCGAGGTGCTCCTGGAGGCCCCCTCCTTCGTGCCCGACGAAGGCGAGCATCGCTGGGCGGTAATCGCGTCCGTGCCGATCGTGGACCTCGCCGCGCGCGCACCGTTCGCCTTTACGCGTCTCGCGCCGGGGATGTACTCGGTGCGAGCGCGGCAGGGGAGCAACGACTCCGATGCCACGACGGTGTTCGCCGAGACGAACGTGCGAGATGTCGTGCTCGCCATGCCCGAGCGGGGTCGCGTGGCCGGGACCGTCTTCGACGAGGAGGGGCGATACGTCCTCGGCATCGAGATCCGGCTCGTGCGGGTGCGCGGGGAAGGGGAGGCCCCGCACCTGCCGGGTGGGCCGCTCCGCACCGCCACCGATCGAAAGGGCGCCTACGTGTTTCCCGATGTCGCGCCCGGCGTCTGGCGCTTGGAGACACGGGACGAGACGCTGGCCGGCGAGACGGCCCTCCTTCGCATCACACCGGGCGAGAGTCTGGTCGTGGATGATCTGGTGTTGCGTCCCGGGGGTGTGCTCGCGGGAACCCTCACCGACGGCGGGGGACGCACCCTCGACGGCGCGCGTCTGGAGTTGGAGCCCGTCACGGAAGGCGCGGGGAAACGCGTGGCGTACACCGGTCGCGAGGGCCGCTTCCGCGTCACCGGACTCGCGGAGGGTTTCTGGCGCATTCGCGTCCATGCCGCCGCCGGCGCCCACCGCGATCTCGAAGCCCTCGTGGAGGTGGTCACGCACGAGACGACGGAGGTCGAGCTCACCTCGGGCGGAAGTGGACGCATCGAAGGCACCGTAGAGCGGGAGGGCAAGCCGGTCGCCGACGCTGCCGTCTACCTCCTGCGTCGAACGCCGAGCACGGGGGAGATCGCGCGACGTCTCGTGGCGCACACGGACGGTGCGGGGACGTTCGCGTGGACCCGCCTCGCGGCAGGCCTGTACGAGGTCGATCTCGTGGACGGCGGCGTACGAGCCATGCGACCGATTGCGGTCTACGACGGGGACGTCGCGCGCGTGGAACTGGAGGCGTGGGGGGGCGCCTTCCCGGCGAGGTTCGGATGCCGTCCGGGTACGCCGTGGCCGGCGCGTCCGTGATCGCGCGCCCGCCCGCGACGGAGGGCTGGGAGGGCTTCGAGGCTCGCGTCCGCACGGATCCCCTGGGGCGGTTCCTCTTCACCGGCCTGCCCCCCGGTGTCTACGACCTCGAGGTCTCCGCGCCCGGCCTGCCGCCCGGACGGTATCGGGGTGCCCTCGCCGAGACCGCCGGGGCGGAGCGGCCGGTCTCCGTCACGATCGGCCGCGGGGGAACCCTGGATCTCGCGGTGCGGGACGACCGCGAGCGGGGAGTCGGCGCGGCGCGGATCTGGATCGAGGCCGAAGACGGCACGCCCCTGCACGTGCGGCCCTACGTGACCGTGCCGAGCGGACGACTGCTCGTCGAGGGCATCCCCGAGGGCGTGTGGTGGCTGCGGGTCCACGCCGTCCGCTACGGGAGACCGCTGCGCCGTCGCGTGGTGATCCGTGAGGGCGAGACCACGACGCAGGACGTGACGCTGGCCCCCGCCTCGCACATCCTCCTCGAGGTGAACACGCGTTCGCTCGATCCGACGACCCGGGCCCGCGTGGACGTGTTCCGACTACCCGGCGGGAGTCTCTCGAGCGTCGTCGGACCCTGAGTCGCGTCCGACTGGATCCGCTCTGGGGGCGCCTCCCGCGCACGGGTCGCCTCGTGATCGGAGACCTCGGCGCGGGTCGCTACCGGGTACGCGTGGACGCCGGCCCCGCGTTCGAGGAGGCGGAGGTCGCCGTGGATGTCGTGGCGGGGAAGGATGCCGAGGTGCGGATCGACCTGATCCGCCGCTGAGGTCTCGACGCGAAGGCGCGTATCCTCGTCCACGGCCCCTGGATGCGGTCGTGACCGAGCCCGACACAGACACCGAACTGATGCTCCGCGTGGCCGCGGGGGATGCGGCGGCGTTCACCTCGCTCGTGGAGCGGGTGCTGCCTCGCCTTCTCGGCTACTTCCGTCGCCTCGGCGCGGACCCGGCCCTGGCGGAGGACTGCGCGCAGGAGGTCCTCCTCAAGGTCTACCGCGTGCGGGAGCGCTACCGCCCGCGAGCGCGCTTCCTGACGTACCTCTTCCACATCGCCCGCAACCACTGGATCGACGTCTACCGGCACCGGAAGATCGGCCCCCAGACCGTCTCGGCCGACGCGGCGGGCCGGGGCGGGGAGGGCGGCGGTCTCGCCGCCGACCTCGTCGGCCCCAGCGAGAGCCCGGGAGACCAGATCCGTCGCGGGGAGCTCCGGGCAGGCCTCGCGCGGGCGATCGCCTCCCTGAGCGCGGACCACCAGGAGGTCTTCTTGCTCGCGCAGGTCGAGAGCCTCAAGTACGCCGAGATCGGCCAGATCCTGGGCATCCCCGTCGGCACCGTGAAGAGCCGCATGCACGCGGCCGTCCGTCAGGTCCGAGAGGCCCTCTCTCGGAGAAGGGTTCGAACCGTGAGCCGCGGCCCCCGTTCCACCCTGATGAGCCCCGAGACCCGGGCTCCAGGCGCCCGAACGCGATGAAACCGTCCGACCCCACCGTCCCCCAGCCCTCCGATCGGCCCGATCCCCGCCTCCCGGAGGGGCTCGAGGACGACCTCCTGGACCTTCTGCGCGGCGAGCTGCCGGGTCGAAAGGCCCAAAAACTCGAGACACGACTCGCGGAGGGGGACCCCGCGCTTCGCCAGGAGCGCGATCGGCTCGCGACCTTCCTCCGAACGATCGAAGGGGCTGAAGAGCCGGCCTCGGACCCGGCGACGGTGGAACGGATCGCCTGGCGCGTGCGCGACCAGGTGACGGCGGAGGAAGCCCTACGGGAGCGCCAGGAAGCCGCCCGCCCGCTCGTGGGACGCTCCGAGGGCCGCCGACGGCTCTGGGGGCGGATCGTGGCCGTCTCCGTCGCCGCGCACGTCGCGTTGCTCGGCGTGTTCGCCTGGCAGCAGCACCGCACGGCCGTCCAGGAACCGACCCGCGAGGTCCTGCGCATCCAGCCCATCCCCGGACTCATCGGCGAGGAGGCGTCGATCGCCGACGTCTCCGAGCCTCGCTTCCCCGCGGCATCCGAGTGGGGGCTGCCGGACCAGCCGCGCTTGCCCGAGGGCTCACGGCTTCCGGACTCGCCCTTCGCGCCGAGCGAAGAGGAGATGGCGCTGGCCCCGATCGTGGAGGCCGCACGGGAGCACCCGCGCGCCGTGGCGCTCGAGATGGCCGTACGGCGCATCGACGACCTCAAGCGTCGTCGCCTCGACCGGTTCGGCCTGGATGCCTCCGGCACCCTCACGGCCGTCTCCCGGGGCCTCCAGCGACTGGGCACGCGCCAGCACCCCGACGGGTCGTTCCGACCGGGGGGGGGGCGTTCGGCGATCGGCGAGACCGGCCTGGCCCTGCTTCCCTTCCTGGCGGAGGGAGAGGGCTCCGCGGATCCGCGGCTTGTGGGCGCCGCCACCGTCGTCGGCGGTGGGATCGCCTGGCTTCGTGCCCAGCTCTTCGCGCGGGATGGGACGCGCAGCACGACGGACATCACCGCAGCCGGGACGGGCGAGTCCGCCGCGGATCTGGGGCTCGCGCTCCGCGCCCTGTCCGAGGACTACATGCTGAGCTACGGCCGGCTGTCGCCGGCCGGCGTCCAGCGGCGGGCCCAGGAGCTCCGGGCGCTCACCCTGGTGGTGGCATCCCTCCAGGAGCCCAGCGGGGCCTTCCCGGGCGCGGATGCGGACATCCGGGCCGCCGTCTGGCCGATGTGGGGTCTCGAGGCGGCGATCCGCACGGGCGTCGTGCCGCCCCCCGCCGAGGTGCCCCAGCGCTTCCAGCGCTGGTATGCCACGGCGCCCCGGGCCGACCCCGAGGTCGCGGCCGCCGGGCTGCTGCTGGCACGGGCCCTCGGCTCGTCGTTCGCCGGGCCGACCGGGGCGGAGGCCGTCGACGTGCTCGTGAGGGCCGGGGATGCGTCCCGCACGGATCCCTTCCTCGTCGCCATCGGGGGGTCCGGCCTGCTCCTGCGCGATCCGGACGCCTATCGGGCCTGGAACGACCAGGTCGGGGCGCGCCTCCTGGAGGGGCTGGGGCCCACGGGACTGGTCCGCGAGGGGGATGAGGTGGGGGATACCGCGCTCCAACTCCTCGCATTGCAGGCCGCCTACCGCACCTACTGACGTGGCGTAGTGAAGCGGGGGGCGTGCGGGTCCGATCACCCAAAGGGGTGTCCACCGCGCCGAACGTGGGCTATACCCATTGCGTGGGATTCCCGTGGGCGCGGGATTCGGCGCGGGGTTTGCGTGCCGGTGCGGTGGGTGCAGTGGCCCTCCTGAGCCAAAGGAGGGTGAGAGAAAGGCCCGCCAATGGATATCGTGTTCTCGTGCCTACAGGACGGACAAAGCCTCTACGCGGTGCGCGAGCACGGATCGGACCTCTTCGTGGGGACGCGCGACGAGTGCGGCCGCTTCCTGGCCCTTCACAACGAGAAGGTCCTGGACGAGCGGGAGCGGGACCGGCGCGGTCTGCGGCATGCCCCCTTCGAGGTCCGGACGTACCGCGCTCCCCGCCGGATTCACGCCTGAGGCGCTACGGACTGCTACTCGCGCGAAACGCCGCGTTCCTGGTCACGGCGGTTCTCGGCACGTTCCTCGCCAACGTGCCTGCGCGCGCGGAGGAGGAGCCGGCGCCGCCCGACCGGCATCCGCCGCTGACGGCGTTCGCCGCGGGTCCGTACCGCGAGGCGACCCTGGTGGTCGTGGCGACGATCGAGTCCGTGCGCCAGACGCGAGGCATGGGACTGGCGCAGGTGCGAGCCGAGATCGTGTTCAAGGGATCGGCGCCCAGCGACGGACGCCTCACGATCCTCGTCCGGGGCCCGCGACCCACGCTCGATCGCAACGCACCGTCCGCCGCGTATCTCGTCGAGGGGGTGACGGGTCGGTTCGTCTTCTTCCTGCAGCAACAGGACGAAGGGGGCGTCGGGTACTTCCTCGATCGCCTCGTCGACGCGCGCGGGCCCACGGGAGACGAGAAGGTCAGGGTCCTCGAGACCCACGCCGCCCTGGCCCGCATTCCCGACTACGAGGAACGCGCCCGGCGGACCGCGGCCTTCCTCGTCGGTGCCCAGAAGAGCGAGGGCACGTGGACCCGGGTGCATGCGGCGCGGGAGCTCAACCACTTCGTGCGCGTGCGGCCGGACCTCCTCGACGAAGATGCGAGAGGCGCGCTGCGGACCCTGGCGCGCGAGTCTCCGATCGCCGAGCAGCGTCGCTGGTTGGCCGCGGCCTTCCGGTTCCTCGCCGGGCACGAGGTCCCGGCGGGCGTTTCGCCGACGGCTTCGCCGCCGTCTCCGCCGAAGGACCCGTACGTGTCCGCACTCGAGGACGCCCTGGGTGCGGCGCCGAGTGCCGAGCGACGGATCCGGATCCTGGAGGAGGCTCTCGCGCGCGGCGGCGAGCGCGGGCGAGCCGTGGTCCTCGACCGATTGCCGTCCGAGACGGCCGCCGTTCGGGCCCACGTCCTCCGCACGCTCGGAGAGCGAGGGCCTGCCACGGCGCTACCCCGCATCCGTGCGCTCTACGCGATGGAGAGCGACCCGGAGGTCCAGCAGGCCATCGTGAGGGCCGTGGGGATGCTGGGAGGGCCCGAGGACGTCCCGTGGCTCGCCCGGAGGGCCGCCAATCTGCGGATCCACCGCGAGGTGCTCTTCGCGCTGGCCCGCATTCGCACGGCCGAGGCGTTGGGCATCCTGGATCGGGAGCGGGCCCGGGCCGCGACGGCCGGCACCGGCACCGAGACCGATGACGATCTCGTGGCGCTGCTCGACTACCTTCGCGGGTCTGCGTTCGTGGCCGTCGAGGCCCAGGCGGGGCGCCGAGTGGGTGCGCGGACCGAGCGCTGACGGGAGGACGACGCCATGCGTTCGTGGAGCTGTCGGATCGGGATGATCACGCTGGTGATCGGTCTTGTCACCGCGCCGCTCCGGGCCGAGGACGACCTGTTGCCCCTGGTCGACCCGGACGGGACGAAGGCAGGCGGCACGCTGCTCCCGCCGGGAGCCAAGACGCGCCGCCTCACCCTGCAGGAGGCCGTCCGCCTCGCGCTCCAGACGAACCTCACGCTCCTCTCGGCGTCGTACGACCCCCGCGTTGCGATGGAGTCGTGGCGGGCCGCCTCCGCGATCTTCGACCCCATGGTCACCGCGGGACTCGACTACACGCACAACGAGGAACCCACCGTTTCCGAGTTCTTCGGCCGGCCGGTGATCACGGACAAGCGGTTCCACGGAGAAGCCGGGATCTCCCGCCAGACCCGAACCGGCGGTTCCGTGGCGCTCCTCTACAGGGCCGATCGCCTCGACACGGACTCCCTCTTCATCACGCTGAATCCCAACTGGACGCAGAACCTCGTCCTCGAAGGCACACAGCCCATCCTGCGCGGCGCGGGCGACGTGGTGATGGTGGACATCCGTCGCTCCCGGAATGGCCTGCGCATCTCGCAGGAGGGGCAGCGCAGCACGATGGAGACCGTGCTCCTCGAGGTCGTCCGCACCTACTGGCGGCTCGTCCTCGCGCAGGAGGACATCCTCGCGCGGCAGAAGTCCGAGGAGGTGGCCGCCGAGCTCCTACGGGACGCGGAGGCCCGGTACAAGGCCAAGGTGGGAACACCCCTGCAGGTGGCCGAGGCGCGGGCCGGACTGGAATTCCGGATCGGGAACCGCATCGAAGCCGAGAGGGAGCGGGGGAATGCCCAGGACTACCTTCGCACGCTGATCTATCCGTTCTCGGCGGATACCACGGAGCGCGGCCTCTACATCGTCGCCACGAGCGGCGAGGAGGCGACCCAGGGCATGGCCCCCGATCCGAACCAGCTCGATCGCTACGTACAGCTGGCCCTCGCCAATCGCCCGTCCCTCCGGGCCACGCAGTGGGGCATCCAGAATCGATCGCTCGACGTCTACCAGGCGGCGAACGCCGTCAAGCCGCAGCTCGACTTCGTGGGCCGGGTGGGCACCGCAGGTCTGGCCGAACCGTTCGGCCGGTCGCTGGAGGAGATGGTCACCGGGCAGGCACTGCAGGCCACGGCCGGCGTGCAGTTCTCGATCTTCGTGGGGCGACGCGCCGCACGCGCCAACCTCCGACTGGCGGAGTGGGCCCGTCGGCAGTCCGTGGTCGACCTGAAGGAGCAGGAGAACCTGGTCATCCTCGAGGTGCGGACCGCCGTCCGCGACGTCGTCACCGCCAAGGCTCGCGAAGACGCCGCGCGTGCGGAGGTGGTGTCCGCCCAGGCGAACCTGCGCGGTGAGCGAGCGCTGCTCGACAACGGGAAGTCCACGCCCTTCAACGTCCTGCTGAAGGAAGACGAGCTCACCAACGCGCGCATGCGCGTGTACCGAACCCAGGCCGAGCGCCGCGCCGCGGAAGCCCGGTTCTGGCGATCGCTCGGCATGCTCGCCGACACGCTCGGTGTCGCCGGCACCGTCGCGCCTGCCGCCGAGTAGGACCGGGAGAGCGAAGCGCGGCAAGGCGCCGCGACGCGAAGGCGCCGCGACGTGTTTTGGGCGGCCTCGGGCCCCTTGCCGGGCCGGGGGCTGGGGCTATCCTCCGTCCATGGTGCCTGCCGACGATCCCGCCGCCGAGACCGGAGAGACGCCCCACGCCGAAAACCAGCGCCAGGGAGGCGACGAACGCCGGGAGCGGCCCACACCGATGATGTCGCGCTGGATCTTTCGCGGGCGCCGTCGGTCCGGGCGCCGTGACGGCGAGCGCGAGAAGGTCTACGTCGACCGCCCGGGCTCGTGGGTCATCGCGGCCTTCTTCATCGTGGTCGGGTTGTCGATCCTGGACGCCGGCTTCACCCTCTACCTGCTGAAGCGCGGGGCGACCGAGGCCAATCCCGTGATGCGGGCCGCGCTGCACCTCGGAGACCACGCCTTCATCCTCATCAAGACGTCCATGACGATCCTCGCCGCCGGCTTCCTGATGCTGCACAAGAACTGGCCGCTCGGTCGCGTCTGCCTCGCCTTGGCGCTCTTCGGCTACTCCGCGCTGACTCTCTACCACCTGTACGCCCAGAAGGTCGTCTGACCGGCCCGGGGCGCCCCGGGTGCGTCAGGGGGGTCAGGGTTCAGGGGGCCGCGGGCGTGGCGCTGCGGTGTCGCACGACCTCGAGGATGTCGTCCGTCTCCGCACGCACCTGTGGCGTGAGTCGGTTTCGCGCGGCCACCAGGTACCCGGCAGCCTCCGGTGGCGCCGACCGGTAGATCGCGACCCAGACCGCGTGCCGCTCGAGGATCGATGTGTCGGAGTCGATGGGGGCGAGGAGCGCCTCCGCGAGAACGGGGGGCACGACGCCCGGCCGGGAGAGCAGGCCGGAGAGATAGACGTGCCGGCGCGGGCCGCGCAGGCCCTCCGCGTAGGCGGCAAAACCGGGGGCGCCGAGATCCAGCAGGCCCGTGACGAGCCCCGCCGCCTCGGCGTCCAACGTCTCGTCGATCCACGTGCCGTAGCGCCGGACGAAGGCCTCGGCCGCCTCATCGGTCAGCCCGGCGTCGGGCGCCGTCTGCAGCCACACGAGGAGCCGGCGTTGCAGCGCCTGGGACTCGGGCGGCACGGACGCGATCCCGGCGAGGACGGCCGGGACGAACCGTGGATCCCGCGCCCAACGGATCAGGGAGAGGGCGACGGAGGCCTCGCCGGCCTCGGGGGAACGCGCCAGGGCGGAGACGGTCTCGAGCAGGCGCGCGTCCTCGCGCTCGGCGAGGACCTCGTAGGCGATCTTCAGGGGCACTTCGTGCGCGGCCCACGGTCTGGCCTGCTCCAGGATCGTCCACGCGTAGGCGACGGCGGCTTCGGGTCGAAGCTCGGCGAGCCGATCGAGGGACCCGCCGGCGGCGGTCGTGTCGGTCGACGAGAACCCGCCCAGGCTCGCCACGTACTGGTCGACGACCGCCGCATGCAACTCGGCGGCGTGGTCGGCGGCGCCGCTCGCGCGACTCGCCGCCGCGATGTCCGCCAGCATGACGTCGCGGGAGCGTAGATCGTGCCGGACCGCCTGGACGTACGCGTCGAAGCCCGCCTCGGCCAAGAGGACCCGGGCCTGGGCCGCGGTCTTCCCGCCTCCGGGCTGCACGCCTCGCGGCGGCAGGAGCGCGGTCCGATCCCGTCGGTGCGGAATGCCACCGCTTCCCTCCAGGACCCGAGCCGGCGCCACGAGGCGGCGGAATCGCTGCGCCAGGCCGAGCTCGAGTCGCTCGGAGGGCCACACGTCGTCGCGCAGGCGCAGGACGAGTCCCGCCCACGCGGGCCGCACGACCCGGTCCAGGTCCGTGAACGGCACGGGAGCTCCCGTCTCGGCCAGCAAGGCCCACCAGGCGAGCGCATCCGCATCGAGATCGGTGGGTGCGGGGCCCTCGGCCGCGCCGGCGATCAGGAGCGGAACCCGTCCCCACGTACGGGACCCACCGTACCGGTACACCCGCTCGAGCGCCTGCCGATCCCAGGGATCGCCCAGAGCGAGAAGCGCCTCCAGCGCGATCCGCCCGACTTCGCGGTCGCGGGCGCGCAGGCGAAGCAGCGTCAGGAGCCGCGGGGCCGCCTTCGGGTCCCGCGTGGCCGCGAGGGCGTACGCCGCCCGGCGGTGCAGCGGGGCGTCGTTGGCCTTCTCCACACCCTCCGTCCAGGCCAGGGCGAGATCCACCGGGTGCACCGGCAGGCCCAGGAGCACGTCCAGCACGCTGTGCCAGGAAGGCCGCGCCTCGCCCGCACTCGTCAGGCGCGTGAGGGACGCTCGACGGTCCTCGTCGCGGAGCAACGCCACGGTCTCGTCCGGAAGGGCAATGAGGTCTCGTCGGGCGTGCTGGAGATTCAGGAGATGGAGGGAGGGGATCTCGAAGGCCCCGGTGCGACGCAGGGGCCCCCGGGTCAGGCGTTCGAGTGCGAACGCGGCCTTCTCGGCCCGGGAGACGGGCGGCAGGGGCGCCGCGGCGACGGGAGCCGGGCGGGCGGCGGGCGGCGACGCGGCCCCTCCTTCCCCGTCTCCGCAGGCGGAGAGGACCAGGGCGAGAAAGAGCGGGAGGAGGGCCCTAGGAGCCGTACGGGCTGTACGGGCCGTACGATGACCGGACGTGCGCACCATGGTCGTACCATCCTCGAATCTCGAGTCCCAAGCCCAGGGCCCCCGGCCAAGCTACCCGCACGTGAAGCCCTCCGAAGACATCCCCGCGCCGCGAACGCCGCGCTCCGGTCCGCTGAGGATCGGAGGGCTGGTGGTCGATCCTCCGCTCCTGCTGGCTCCCATGGCCGGATTCACGAATCTGGCGTTCCGCCGCATCGTGAAGCGCCTGGGGTGCGGGCTCACGACCACCGAGATGGTCATGGCCCACGGAATCGTGCGGGATCACCCGCGGACGCTGGCCCTCGCGGAGCTGAGCCCCGAGGAGCGCCCGGCGGGCGTGCAGATCGCCGGCGGCGAGCCCGACGTCCTGGCGGAGGCGGCCGAACGCCTCGTCGATCGGGGCGCCGATCTGGTCGACGTGAACATGGGATGCCCCGTCCGCAAGATCGTCGGATGCGATGCCGGCGCCGCCCTGCTCAAGGATCCGGCGCGCGCGGGACGGGTGGTCGAGGCCATCCGGGCCCGCGTCGACGTCCCCATCACGGTGAAGATCCGAGCGGGCTGGGACGACGCGACGCCAGAGCGTCGTCGCGGCGCGGGCTCTCGAGGCCGCCGGGGCGGATGCCGTCGCCGTGCACGGTCGTACCCGGGAGCAGCAGTACTCCGGCCGTACGGATCTCGCCGCGATCCGGGCGGTGAAGGAGGCGGTGTCCATCCCCGTGATCGGAAACGGCGATGTCATGCAGCCCGAGGATGCCCTCGCCATGATCGAAGCGACCGGCGTGGACGGCGTCATGATCGGGCGAGCGGCGCTTCGCGATCCTTGGATATTCGCGGGAGCGGCGCGACTGCTCAGGGGCGAGGGCACGGGTCGAGCTTCCGACCGCGGCGGAGCGGCGCGCGGTCCTCGCTCGAGTACTACCTGGAGACCGCAGAGCGGCAGGGAGAGCGCGTGACGACGCTCCAGATGCGCCGCTTTGCCTCCAGCTATCTCAAGGGGTTTCCGGGTGCTCGCCGCATCCGCGTGCGGATCCAGACGATGGAGACGCGCGAGGACTTCGAGGCGATGCTCGCGAGGTCTTCGCCGACGGCGCACCGCCGCCGCTCGTGCCGGACCACGCCCGCATCTCGCGCAAGTAGCGCCGTCTACCTCGAAGAGCGGGCTCAGGAGCCGTACTCGGACTCCGGCGCCCGCCGCACGAGGAAGAGGGCGATCCCGATGAAGAAGACCGGGATGCAGAGCAGCTGGTTCCAGGACACCAACTCGGGGATCACCATGCCGCGTGCCACATCGTCGGCGCGCCAGATCTCGATGATCGCGGTGCCGACGGCGTACAGCATCAGGAAGAGCCCGAACGCCCGCCCTGCCCACGGCTTCCGCCGCAGGAAGAGCCACAGGACCACGAAGATCAGGAGGCCGTGCAGGGAGTGATAGAGCTGGGTCGGATGCAGCGGAATCATGCGATGCGTGAACGGAACGGCGCTTCCCTCGACGGCCGGAAAGGTCACGGCCCACGGCAGATTCGGCGCCGGATCTCCGTAGTTCTCTCCGGAGAGGAAGGACGCCCAGCGTCCGACGAAGATCGCGAGGCCCATGGCCAGCGCCAGGACGTCCAGGAAGGCCCATCCCTTCTTCGGCATCTTGCTCGGGAGGTACCAGAGGAGCAGGAGCAGGCCGGCGAAGAGCCCCCCGTAGAAGACGAGGCCGCCCTCCCAGATGTGGAGGAAGCTCATCGGCTTCTTCACGAACTCACCGTAGCGGATGAAGGCGTAGAGCGAGACGAGCGCCGGCGAGCCCGAGGAAGAAGAGCACGAAGCAGACGTTGAACACCCGCTCCTTGTCGAGGTCCAGGCTCTTCGACGCGCGGCGGCGTGCGTAGAACGCCGAGACGAGGAACGCAACGACCAGGAACGTCCCGAAGGCATGGATGGTGATCGGCAGTCCGAAGATCTCGAACTGCGTGATGATGGGCCACACGGTGCGTGGGGGCTCCAGGTAGCCCGGCTAAGCGCCGGGCTCCCCTTCGCTGGCCAGCTGCGTCTCGTACGCGGCGAGATCCATCAAACCGTCCAACGTTTCCGCGACCTTCACCTTGAAGAGCCACCCGGCACCGTAGGGATCGCTCGCGAGCGGAGCCTGGTCGTCCGCGAGATCCTCGTTGACCTCGACGACCTCGCCCCCGACGGGCGACATCACCTCACCGACGGCCTTCACCGACTCGACCTCGGCGGCACCCGCGCCCATCTCCACCTCTTGCCCGACGTCGGGAAGATCGACGAAGACCAGGTCACCCAGGTGCTCCACGGCGAAGTCCGTGATCCCCACGGTCGCAACGTCGCCTTCGAGCTTCACCCACTCGTGCGATGTCGTGTACTGGATGTCGTTCGGACGGTCGGCCATCGTTGGTTCTCCTCCAAGGGGTCCGCACATGATGACGAGGCCTGAAGCCTCCGCCACGAGGATCCCGAGTCAACGCTTCCTTCAACGCTTTCGGCTGTAGAACGGGGCAGGCACCACCTGGTAGGGGTGGGGCTTTCCGCGGATCTCCACCGCCAGGACGCTGCCCTCCTCGGTGGCGTCGGCCTTCACGAGGGCGCGCGCCACGTTCTTTCCGAGGGTCGGGCTGCGGGTCCCGCTGGTGACGAATCCCACCTCCTCGTCGCCCCGGTAGACCTTGCAGCCCGTCCGAGCCACGCGGCCGCTGTCGGCCTGCGAGCGAGACGCCGCGCGCTGGACGCCCTTCTCCCGGAGGGCCTGGAGGGCGGGAATGCCGATCGTGCCGTCCCGTCTTCAGGCCGAGACCGAACGTCGAGGTCCGCCTCGAGGGGATTGATCTCGAGGTTGATCTCCTGTCCGTAGAGCGGCATCCCGGCCTCGAGGCGCAGCGTGTCGCGCGCGCCCAGGCCGATGGGGCCGATCTCGAGGGAGCGCCCCGAGCCCAGCAGGGCATCCCAGATCTCGCGCGCGTGGGCCTTGGGGAAGAAGAGCTCGAACCCGTCCTCGCCCGTGTAGCCCGTGCGGGCGATCAGGCAATGCACCCCGCACACGGGCGCCGTGAGGAACCCGTAGTAGCGGAGGGCCGAGAGGTCGGCGCCGCAGAGGGGCTGCAGCGTCATCTCCGACGCCGGCCCCTGGAGCGCGATCATGGCCTGTTCGTCGGAGACGATCCGTCGACGACGGCGTCGAAGCCGCTCTTCTCGTTCTGCTCGCACGATCCACGCGGGATCCGTGTCGCGACCCGTGGCGTTGATGACGACGTGCACGACTTCCTCGGCGCGGTAGACGAGCACGTCGTCGATCGGATAGCCGTCCTCGTTGAGCAGGAATCCGTACTTGGCCCGTCCGAAGTCCAGCTTCGCCGTGCGACCGCTGAACACGCGATTCATGAGGGCCTCGCGATCGGGCCCGGTCAGCTCGAGGCGGCCCATGTGGCAGAGATCGAAGAGCCCGACGTGCTCGCGGACCCGCTTCGCCTCGCCAGGATGCCCTCGGGTACTGCACGGGCATCGCCCACCCGTGGAAGTCGACGACGCGGGCATCGGCGTCGACGTGTGCCTGATAGAGAGGGGTCTGACGCATCCTGGGCTCCCGTCGCGAAGCTTCTGGCATTCGCGACGGGAACGTACCACCACGACACCCGGGGAAGGAAATCCGGCGCGGGCGCGGGCTGGCTCGGGATCGCGGGAGCGGCTACTTGGCGACGGGCGGCACATCCGCCGGAGGGGGAGCGTCCATCACGGCCGGAGCCGGTGCCGCCATGGGCGCGGGCACTGCTGCAGGCACTGCTGCAGGCACTGCTGCAGGCGTCGGCACCGCAGGCACCGCAGGCGCCGTGCAGTTCGCAGCCGGATAGGCCCACTCCGTCTTCATCACCTGTCCGGCTTGGGGCCCGCACGGCTCGCACGGACTCCAGTCCTGCTGGGACGTCCAACCGCCGCACGGTCCGCCGCCCCCGTCACACGGGTTGCAGGCCGGCTCGCGTCCCGCGCCTTCGACGAGGTCGCAGGGGCTGTACCAGTCCCACATGCCGCAACGGCTGCAGCCTGCAGACAGGAGGAACCCCAGGCATGCTGCAATGACCAGGTACTTCCTCATGGGATGGATCCTCCTCCTTCGGCGGCGTGCTGAGACGCCCCCATACCCGTTCGAAGACTAGCGCACGTTCCTCACGGGAGCGTCACGCCGGGAACACCTGGTGAAGGAAACGGCGGGTCGCAGGGACGCGGACACCGATCCGAGGCCTTCTTCGGCGGGCAAGGACCCTCCAGGCACGGTTCCTCGCAGAGGCTCGGGCACGTCCAGCAGACCCGGGGACCGGGCCAACACTCCGACTCGCAACTCCACGACCGGCCGGAACAGCCGGAGAGCCCCAGACCCGCGAGGATCAGGGCTACGAGGAGCAATCCGAGGCCCGTGCTCCGGACCCGTGCACCGCTATCCATGAATGCCTCCCACCGGCTCGCGGCCGGCCTCCAGCCCTCCCATCGGCCGGGTCACGGCCGGCCTGGAGGTGCGAGCCGCTTCCCAGGCTAACAGGGCCTGAAAACTTCCGCCGCGACTCGGCCGGCGCGAGGGTCTGTTCGACGGACTAGTCGGCGGGTTCCATCGTGGCGGAGAGGGGAAACCCTCGTGGGCGGGCCAGGGAGACCACCTGCTCCAGGTAGAGCTCCGCCCGCTCCAGCGACGTCACCGTGATGAGGGCGACCCCGGTGTCGTGGACCTCGTAGGTGAGGCGAACCGCTTCCTCCGGCTCCTTGCGGAAGATCGTCCGAAGCAGGTAGATCACGAACTCGAACGTCGTGATGTCGTCGTCGTGCAGGAGGACCTTCCACTGGGGCGCGAGGCCGGTCTTCTCCTCGGTCTCCTGGTCCGGAACGACGGTGGGGGCCTCGACGGCGAGCATGCCCCAAGTCTACGAACGACCCGATGGTCGCTCACGCACGGAGGTCACTCCTTCGAGAGGTCGGACAGGGCCTTTGCCGCTTCTTCCTTCACCGTGCCGAATCGGGTCTCCCAGGTGCCGTTCAGGACGTGCTCCAGCGCCTGGCGCGCACCCGACACATCCGCGACGCGCGCGCGCGCCTTGCCGAGGCTCAACCAGCCCGTCGGGTCGAGGGGATCCGTACGCACCACCTGGGCCCACTGCACGGCCGCATCGGCCCAGCGGTCCTGATGCTGCCGGGCACCGGCGAGACGGCGATGGCCGGCCGCCTCCTCCGGGAGCGGCTCCACGAGGTTCGTCCAGGCACGCTCGGCTTCCGCCGTGCGATCCGCCTCTTCCAGCCGACGCGCGAGGTCCGCCGCCGCCTCCAGGTTTCGCGGTGCCATACGGAGCGATGCGAAGAGGGCGTCGATGGCGCCGGCCGCGTCGCCGACGGCGTCGTAGGCCGCGACGAGTGCCAGATGCACGGCGGCGTCCTCGGGCGCGATCTCCCGGGCCGCGAGCAGCTGCGGAATCGCCTTCGCGGGCTGATCGCGCTCGACGTACACCTTGGCGATGGCCTTCCGAAGCACGGGGGCATCCATCCCCTCCTTCGCCACCTGCGCTTCGTAGCCGGCCGCGAACGCGTCGAGGTCCTTCGCCTCCTTCAAGACGTCGAAGAGGACCTGATGCGTCGCTCGGTCCTGGCGCCTGCGCGGGTGGAGCTTCCCGATCGCCGTGGCCGCGGCTTGCACGGCGTCGTCGGTCCGCCCCAGACCGGCGAGCGCGCGGGCGAGCACGACGTAGTGGCCGGAGGAGGGTGCCTGCTTCGAGGCTTCGAGCAGCGCGAGGCTCTCGCGCAGCCACGCCTCGGAGGCTTCGAAGAACTCGAGCTCGAGGGCGGCCTTCGCCAGCTGGAAGGCCGAGCCTGCCCGCCAGCTGTCCTTCGTCCGGAGCGCTTGCTCCGCGTCGTCGAGGAGCGCGCGCGCCCTCTCCTGCTGTCCGGCGCCGTGATGCACCTTCGCCGCCAGCAGGTACGCGGCGGTATTCGGTGTCCAACGGGAGAGAAGCTCTTCCACGACCGGGACCGCCTCCAGGTAGCGGTCGTCGGCGGCAAGCCACGTCGCGAGAACCGTCAGCGTCCGGGCGTTCGTCTCTTCACGTGCGCGGCTCGTCTGGAGAACGGCGATGGCCAGCCGCTTCTGGCCGAGCCGTCGCAGGTACTCCGCGGCACGAAGCTGTGCAGCTAGATCGTGCGCCTCGATCTCGGCCACGCGCATCGCGACTGCGGTGAAGGCATCGGTCTCCGCGACCCAGAAGAGGCGGTTCTTCGGCTGCCACAGGGATCGCCCCTCACGCGTCCCTGCGCGCAGATGGGACTCGAGGCTCGCCGTCACCGGAACCAGGAGCCGTGGCGCGAGCGCCCCGATGTCCCCGGCATCCGAGCGCCACGTCGCGAAGTCGCGCCACGTGTTGGCCCAGAGCCCGTAGCCGATCCGCGGATACCAACGCGGCTCCGCCTCCAGACGGTCGAGGGCGTACGCCAAGGCAGTCTCCGACGAGGCGACGGTCGCGATCTGCTGCGCGGCGTCTCGCACGCACCAGGTGCGCTCCAGGAGCAGGCGATCGAAGTACAGAGGCAGGCGATCCCTGGCCCACGCGGTGAGACGGGCGCCGGCATCCGGCACCACGTTCGCCTTCTTCGCGGCGGCGTACAGGGCGCCCACGGCCTGCACCGCGTTTCGTGCACGGGCAGGGGGCCCCTCGGCGAGGAACGCGTCGATGCTCACGAGCCCGCCCTCGAGCAGGGCCTCGCCGCTACCGAGCGCGACCGTTCCGCCCTTCTCGAGAGCCTGTCCCCAGAGCTGGAACGTGCGAAGCAGGAGATCGGCCCTGGTGTAGAGGAATGCCTGACGACCCATCTCATCCGTCAAGGCGGTCTCCGCCTCACGGAAGTGGCCCGCCGCCGCCCACCAACCGACGAGTTGGTAGAAGACCTGCAGGGCCTCCGGGGAGAGCGGCCGTCCGGTCCGCAGGCGCTCGGCGTCCACGGCTGCCGCAAGAAGCAAGCGTGCATCCTCCTGCTCATCGTACTTCCAGAGCGTCCGGGCGAGCGCGTCGGCGATGGTCAATCGGTGGGGCGACGTGGCCGGCGTCGCCTCGAGCGAGGCCTGCAGGAGCTTCACTTGCGCGCGCGCGAGGCGCACGTCCTCGAGCTTCGGCAACGCGGCGAGGAGAAGCGCGAAACGCCGTCGTTCGCCCGCTTCCCAAGAGCCCTTCCCGGCGGCCTGGAGCGCCGATACGGCACCCTCGAGGAGTCCGGGATCCGCGTTCTTCACGAGCCCCGCGCGTGCGAGGAGCATCGCTTCCAGGAGACGGAGCCCCCGGCGCTCGTGGTCGTACTCGACGGTCTCGCGCCGAGCCCGGATGGCCGCCACCGCGTCGTCGACGGTGGCTTCCTCGAACACCTTCGCCACGAGGGGAGCGAGAGTCCTGCAGGTAGTCGTAGATCGAGCCCGGCGTGTGGCCGGGCACGCCTTCGGCCAGCGCCGCGAGCGTGCGGTGGTCGCGCACCGCCTCGTAGAAGCGGCGGATGTTCCACAGGTGGTCGTCCGGTTCCGATGCCTTGCGCAGGAGCGTGCGGAGCACCCGGAAGGCCTCGGGATCGACGTCCGCCGGAACGCCGGCTCCACGCCGCCCCGTCGACGGTGTCAGTGTCGAGAGGAGGTTGCGCAACTCGTAGACGCCCATCGCGTCGTAGCGCGCCTGGAGCGATCGGGCGCGCGCGTCGTCGTTGCCGAGCGCGAGCTGCCAGTCGGCCAGCAGCGCCCACTGGGCGGCGGTGAGGTCGCCGCGGTGTGCCTCGGCGTCGAGCACGGCCGCGGCCTGCTCCAGTCGACCCCGTTCGGCGACCACATACGCGAGCACGAAGCGCCACGGACTCCGACCGGCATCCTCCTTCGTCCACGCCTGGAGCTTCGCCTCGAGCTCCTCGTTCCGATCGAGGGCGAGGAGGAGGCGGGCGATCTGATAGCGCCAGTCGAGGCGCTCGTCCGTCTCGTCCGTCGCGAAGCCCTCGAAGCGGGCGAGTACTCGATCGGCCAGGCCCTCCGGCGCGTTGCTGCGAAGCGATGCGAACGCGAGCACGAGCGCCGCCCGGTCGGCGAGCACGCGGTCGAGCGGCTCCTCGGTCGCCTTCGGGACGGCGTCCAGAAGCTCCCACGCGGCGGCCTCTACGTCGGGCAGGTCCTCGCCGAGCTCTACGGCGTAGCCGAGCCGCTCGATCTCGAGCCAGCGGCGGTAGACGGCCGGTGCGCCGTCTCGGGCGAGCTGCAGCCTCGCGACGAGCCCCCGCCTGGCCGTCTCGGTGGCGACCCGCTGGTGCTCGCGTGCCTCGGCACGGGTCAGGTCTTCTTGCTCGTCGGGCGAGCCAAGCGCGGCCTTGTCCCGGCCCTCGAAGCTCCAGGCCGCCAGGCGACGAGAGGCCACGGCCGCCACGCGATCGTGGCTCTCGGGTACCAGCGGATCGAGGAGGTCCGGGAGAAGCCTGAAGGCCTCTCCCTCGAGCGATGCGTCCTTGCCGCTCAGGATCGCCTCGAAGAGGCGGATGGAAACCAGGGAGCGGCGCCACCCCTTCTCCTTCTCCCGCCAGAGGCGCAGGACGTCCAGCACCCGCTCGGGGTCCTGATGCTGGCTGAGGCAGTGAAGGAGCGCCTCCGCGACGGCGTCGCGCTCCCGACCCGCCGAGAGCGATTCGAAGCGTGCCTCCAGTTGGGCAACGATCGACTGGAACGTCTCCGCCTCGACCGCGCTCGGTCCCCAGGGCAGACGCTTGACGCTCTCGAGCAGCCGGCGAACGCCCAGCGTGGCGATGGTGTCGCCGGAGGCGAGGTCCGTACGCAAGGCGTGGATCAGCAGCCGATGCCCGTCCGTCCGGCGGAAGGTCCAGTTCCCGAGGAGCTGGGAGAGCAGCACGCCGGGGAACGGCTCCTCGCGAGCGAGTCGCCGTCCGAGATCCACGAGGGCCGGCACGAACATCGGCTCGATTCCCGACATCGACACGTTCCAGCCGGAGCCACGTGCCAGATCCAGAGCCGCCGTCAGCTCGGCGTGCTCCTTCGAGTAGATGTCGGCCGGGACCTCGGCCGCCAGCTTCTCCAGAACCCAAGCGTCCGCCTCGGCCACCTCGCCCTGGAGGTAGAGGAACGACACGCGCCGTAGCCATCCGGAGTGGTCACTCGGGACCTGCTGCGTCCACTGGACGAGCGCGCGATCGACGGCGGGAAGATCCCGTATGGCGAAGAGGGCGTTCACGAGCTGCCCGTAGAGGTTGGTCTGCTGCTCGTCGGTGAACACCGCGTCGGCTCGGGCCGGCGCGAGTAGACCCTCCAGGAGGCTCACGGAAGCGGCGTAGTCCCCGATGGACTCGAGGTCGTTGGCGTGGTCGACGATCACGCCGACGTCGTAGGGGGCGAGCGCCAGCACGTCCTTCCGTACGCGTCGCGAGGCCGCGAACCGGGACGCGTCCCGTAGCGCGCGACCAAGAAGGCGGAGATACGCGACCTCGACGCGGTCGCCCGGGGAGGTCCACGGACGCTTCAGGCGCTCGAGCAGCACCAGACGCTCGTCGGCCGAGAGGCGCGGGGCGACGAGCCCGTACACGCTCTTCGCCCACCAGGATGCGTTCTCGCCGATCTGGGCCTCGAGTCGCGCCGTCAACGCGTCCAGGGCCGCGAGCAGCTCCATGCCGCGCCGCGCCTGCGTGAGGAGGACGAGCTCGGGCCACACGAGGCCCGGCGCGCCCGGGTGGAAGGTCTTCGCGGCCGCCCAGGCGGCGAGGGCCTCGTCGAAGCGCTGCCGCCTCGCCTCGTCGCACACGATCGCCAGTTGATCTGCGAACGTGGCGCGGCCGTCCGCGGCGGCCTGCCGCGCCTCCGCGACGCTCGGGATCTTCGAACCGAGGAAGATCACGTCGTCCCAGGCGGCCGTCCGCTCCGCGACAGCCTCTTCCAGGGCCGTTTGCTCGAGCGGCTCGATCTCGCGCGTCTGGTGGCCGACACGCCGTCCGCGCGCGTCGAACACCTCGGTGAGTCGCGGCCACCAGAGGCCGGCCACCTGCACGAAACCACTGTGACGGACGCGGCGCGTGGTACGGCCGTTCTGGATCACGCGCTCGGAGACGATCACGCCCCGCGCCGGATCGACCTTCCACACCCGGTCCGCGGCACCGATCGTCCCGGCCCTCGATGCGAAGCTCCACGAGGGAACCTGGCAGGAGCTCCGTCACGGTTACGCGGTGGCGGCGCAAGGTCCACTCGAGGTACTCGGCGTTCACGCCGCCGAGGGCGGCGGGCAGCATGCGCGCGTCCCTCTTCACGGCGGGACGCCGACGCCCGAGGCGCCGGTTCTTGTGCACGACCCCGTACGACGCGTCGTCCAGGGCGTACTCGAACACCTCTCCGTCGTCCGTCTCGGTGCGTGAATGGAAGCGTCCGGGACCGTAGAGGAGGTCGTGCATCTCGTTCGCGAGCGCCTCTCCGCGCGTGGGATGCACCTCCGTGAGGGTCCAGCGGATCCGGACCCCGCCGGGGCCCGCCTGGAGGGCATCGCGGCGGTCGAGCTTCGCGAGTAGCGCGAAGACCTCGGGATCCCAGTCGGGCTTCGGGCCCTCCTTCGGATCCTCCCCGACGACCGGTGCCGCCGGCCAGCCGAGGGTTCCGACCCCGAAGTCCGGCTCGCGGAGTTCGAAGACGTTCTCGGGCCGCGCCTGGATGTTGCCGAGCGTACGTCCCGGTGCGTAGGAGAGACGCCGTCTCCCCCCGCGTCCCTGGAAGTCCTTGCGCTCGGCGACCTCATCCAGCCAGTCGTCGGGGAACACCACGGTTTCCGTCTGTGGCAGGGTGTCCATCTGGAGGCGCTGGAGGCTCTCCTCGAACGGGAGGTCGTTGTCGGTCTCGACGTGATCGGCGATCTCGGAGTCCATGATCACGGGCTCCGCCGCCGCGTACCGGAAGCCGGCGTCTCGCTTGCTCCGGGGGGCCGCCGCCCCGCGGTGGCGTTGCCGCCCGCGAAGAGACCCGACGGGAACGCCCGCCGTCAGGAGCCCCGCCCTTGCTCTCCGCGCCCCAGGCGTGATCCTCGAGCTGTTCCCCAACCGCGACGACCTGCACCAGGGAGCCGGTCGGCACGAGATCGCGCCCGAGCCCGGCGATCTCCTTCTGCATCTTCCGCCGGAGCCCTTGGCGCCACGCCCTCGCCTTGCGGGTGTGCTCCCGGAGCATCTCGAGCGCGACCTTGTCGTGTCCGGCGGCGAAGAACGCCTCGCCGTCGCGCATCTGCACGGTGCGCGCCACGCCGTAGCGCTCGCGGTCCTCGTCGCTCTCGAGGACGAGGAAGGAGGTGTAGGGCGTCAGGATGCCGTAGCTCTGCGCTGAAGCGCGACGATCTCGGCTTGGACGAGCGCCGAGCGCCCCTGCGCGAGCAGGTGGTCGAGGTGCTTCCGCGCCCAGAGCCGCGGCAGGAACGAGTTGCCGGCGTCGGGTGCCGGGACGTCGAGCGTGGTGCGGTAGGTGACCGTCGCGCCCGTCCAGCGTGCCCGTCACGACGACCTCGCCCGCGTGCGCGTCGGCAGAGGGGGAGGAAGCGGCCGAGCACGGCCTGCTGGCGTGCCGACCGGGAGGTTCGGCAGTGGCTCCGGGTAGACGCGTGCCGTCGGGACGCCGCCGATCATCGACCTAGACGTCCCGGAGGACGGGCCGCGCTGACCTCGGACAACAAGGCCCGTAGGCCGCCGCCGCGGGATCGCCGTCGGCCCGGCGGACGGAACCGCCGCCGATCGAGGCCAGCGCCTCGAGCACCGGTCTGCTCGTAGGTCGAGGCGCACGCCACCGCGTGCACGGTCGCCGGCGTCTTGGCGCCGACGCGCCCGCGAACGCGCTCGGCCAGGCCGACGGCGTCGGCGTCTCCCGTGGTGGGGATGCCGTCGCCGACGTAGACGACGAGCGTCTCGTCGCGCGGCCGTCGCCAGAACCGCGGCCAGGGTGCGATCGAGATCGGTCCAGCCGAGCGACGGCGCGGGCGTCGAGGAAGGCGAGTGCCGCGGCGGCGTTCTCGTCGGTGGCGGGGCATGCGCCCCTTCGAACGGCCCGGTGCGCGTCCACGTCGGCGGCGACGAGGCGGAAGCGGTCGTCCTCGCCAGAGGAGGGCGAGGAAGCCCGTCGAGGAAGGCGGCCTGCGTCTCGCGCGCCGGCTGCGTCCATCGAGCCCGACGTGTCGGCGACGAGGACCACGTCGAGCGGGTCGCCGTCGGGCATCAGCTCGCGCGTCCAGCCGCCGGCCTCCGGCGCCGGGCGGCGTGAGGAGGAGCATGAAGTACCCGTCGTCGCCGCGGCGGTGCGTGCGACGGCCTGACGCCGGCGAACGGCGCGAGCGTCACCGCGACCTCGAGGTCGCGCGTCGGGCACGTACTCCTCGGCGTCGAACTCGACGCGCGCCTCGTCGGCCCGGTGTTGGCGGATCGCGGCACGCGTGGCTCGGGGACTGGCGACCTCGCGTCGATCGCGCTGCGTGCGAGACGACGTTCACCTGGATGTCGAGCTGCGCGCAGCGGCTTCGCGCGCAGCAGATCGCTGCGCAGGGCGTAGCGGTAGCGCCACGTCGATCCCTCGAGGCGGCAGCACCTGCGTGTAGCGGATGCGGACGCGCTTCTCGGAGTGGGGTTCGATCGGGAAGACGCGCGCCTTGAAGAGGTTGCCGCCCTGCCACTCGAGCAGGCCGGGGTCCTTCTTGCGCCGGAGGATGTCCTCGTAGATCTGCCGCGCGCGCGCCTTCTCGACGACGTCGGCCTCGACGAGCTCGCCGCCGATCCACATCGCCGAAGCCGCTGATCGAGGCGTCGGCGGGCAGCGGGAAGTAGAAGACGCCCTCGAGCCGCGCGTCGGTCGTGTTGACGAACGACTGCTCGACCGTCGTCCGGGCGATCTGGTCGCGGATGTCGGCGGTCACCTTGTGGTAGCCGACGGCGAGCGGGACGTTGCGGCCGTCCACGTTGGCGAGCAGCGAGCCCATCCACTCCTCGCCGGTCGCCGCGCGGTAGTCCCGGAGCCAGCGCGGGGCCTCTCGAGCGCTCGTACGCCGTCCTCGGCCCGAGCCACGCCGTGCCCGTCACCTCGCGGCGAAGTCCCAGCGTGCCCGACGAGGCGGCGCGCCTTCTCCTCGAGCTCGCCGTCGCAGCACGCGGCGCGAGCCGCGCTCGGGAGCTCGACCAGCGAGCCGGGCCCGAGCAGGAGCGTGCCTTCGGGCTCGAGCGAGACTTCGAGTGCGTTCGCGCCCCGCGCCGCCGTCTTCACCAGATCGCCCGGCATCAGGACGGCCGTCCTTGGCGAGCGGGGTCCAGCGCCGGCGGCCCGCCGGGCGCACGTAGCGCGCGTCCCTGGACGGCCAGGACGGTGCCGACCCGCGGGTCCGAGTCCTCGGGCGCCTCGTCGTCCGCGGCCGTGGGGCCGACGCAGGGGACCAGGAGGAGGGAA
Source organism: uncultured Planctomycetota bacterium (assembly GCA_963802335.1). Classification (GTDB taxonomy): domain Bacteria; phylum Planctomycetota; class PLA2; order PLA2; family JAEUHO01; genus CAWDIE01. Next base: position 267,636 of record CAWDIE010000003.1, read on the forward strand.
GTGACGAGCACGAGGAGCGTCGAGGCGAGGATCAGGCGGCGCATGCGGAGGCTCCCTCGGGACGTACCGTCCGCCCGAGTCGGGCGGCGGCGCATCATCCCTGGTTGGACCCGGTGGGGGAAGCCCGGTTCCCGAACGCATCCGGCCCCGGGGGGCGGCGCGGTACGCTGCCGTACGTGGTAGCGAGGTCCTCCGTCGTCCGCATCGGCCCGGCCGGGTGGTCGTATGCCGACTGGGAAGGCCGCGTCTACCCCCGTCCGCATCCGCGGGGCTTCCACCCGTTGGCGTATCTCGCGCGCTTCGTCGACTGATGGAGCTGAACGTCACCTTCTATCGCACGCCCGCCCCGGCCCAGGTCGCGCGGTGGGCGGAGCTCGTGGCGGATCGGCCCCGATTTCCGCTTCCTGGCCAAGGTGGATCGGATCCTGACCCACGAGCCGTGGTCCTACGTGCCCGTGGAGGAGGCGCGCGCCTTTCGAGAGGCCCTGGCGCCGCTCGTCGAGGCCGAGAAGCTGTCGGCGCTGCTCGCGCAGTTTCCCTTCTTCTTCCGCGACGAGGAGGCCTCCCGGGAGCGTCTCCGCCACCTCAGGGAACTCCTGCCCGAGGTGCCGCTCGTCTTCGAGCTGCGTTCGCAGACGTGGTTTCGGGACGAGTCGCTGGCGTTCCTCGCCTCGCTCGGCGTAGGCCTCGCGCACATCGATCTGCCGGCCGCGAGCGACCATCCCCCCGAGCGGCACCCCTGCCTCGGGGAGATCGGCTACGTCCGCCTCCACGGCCGAAACGCGAGCGCGTGGTTCGACCCGAAGGCGGGCCGTGACGACAAGTACGACTACCTCTACGACCGCGACGAGCTCGCCGGCGTCGTCGAGCGGCTGCGGGAGGTCGCCGGGCAGAGCCGCGAGACGTTCCTCGTCACGAACAACCACTACGGCGGGAAGGCGATGGCGAACGCGCTGGAGATCCGAGGTCTTCTCGACGGCGCGAAACCGCTGGCACCGGCGCCCCTCCTCGACGCGTTCCCGCACCTCGAAGGGCAGGTGCGGCGCGAGGGCCAGCAAACGCTGTTCTAGATCAGGGGTGGGCGCGCCGCGATTCGCTTCTGCATGTACTTCGGAAGCTCGTCCACGAAGCGGTCGAGCGGGGGAGGTAGCCGATCGCGTCGCAGAGGCGCAGGAGCCCGATCTCGGTCTTCATGTCGGGGATCTCGCCCGCGCGGCAGCGCCGGATCGCCTCGCGGAGGGGGAGCAGCACGATCTCGGTGTGCCTCCTCCATCACGGAGCCGTCGCCCGACGCGCCGCCCCGATCCTCCAGGTCGGCCTCGACCGCGCGGAACTCGACGCACTCGTCCGTCACGCCCGGCGAGGGGAACATCCCGCCGCCGAGCGGCCGGACGTCGCGCCGGTCGCCACGCGAATGCCGGCCTCCTCCTCGCACTCGGCGGCGGCACGGAACGCCACGCCGCCCTCCCGCGCGTCCTCCTCCTCGATCACGCCCGCGACGATCTCCGCGAGCAGGACGCGCGCCTTCGTCCTGCGGCGTTCTCGCCACGCAGAAGACCGGAGGGCCGGATGCCGCGCCGCAGGAGCACGCGTACGCCGCGCTCGTCGTCACGGTCGAAGAGCACGACGCACACGGCGTCGACGTCCCTCCGCGACACGACGTCGCAGGCGTACACCTCGGACGTCGTTCCATCGGCGTAGACGTTCCGGAGCATCAGTCGCCTCACCCGGAGGAACCCCTCGTCGCAGCGGCTCTTTGCCGTCCTGTCCTCCACCACCTCGATGCGTTCGAGCGCGATCACAGGAAGAAGTCCTCTCCGGGGACGGCGGCGATCTCGGGCAGGCCGCCCGGCTCGTCGATCGAGCGACTCGATCCACCAGTTGACGTCGTGGTAGAGGCAGGTGACCTCCGCGGCACGCGCGCGACGCGTCGAACGCTGTCGAGCATGTCGGCGGTCTCGGCCGCGCGGCGATCGCCGTCGGCCCAGGCGTCGCGGTCGCCGACGCGGCGCGATCTCCACGCCCCGGTGCGCGGGACAGTTCCAAAGGCCCGAGCGGCGACAGGACCTGGCGGAGCGCCTGCATGTGGCAGGTCCGCGGCTGCCGGGTCCAGTCGCTCCACGCTCCCGACTCCAGGAGCTTCAAGTTCGTGCTCTCCAGGACGGCGAACGCATCCGTGGCCAGCGGACTTCGCTTCGTCGACCTCGGTGCGGATGCGGCCGACGACCTCCGCGTGCCGGCGAAGGGCTGCTTCCGGGTCGATGATCTCGGCGCCCTCCGGGGTGCGCACGAGGAACGGCTTGAACGAGATGTAGTCGAAGCGAGCGTCGCGCGCGAGACGCGCCGCCGCGCACGATCTCGTGCAGGTTCTCGACGACGGGATCACCGCCCGTCCGCTCGGCGCCCTTCCACGTCACCACGAACGAGAACCCGACGCGAGGAATCGGATTCCGGTCGCGGATCTGCGGGATCCATGCGCAGATCTCCTCGAGCGTGACGGCCTTCTTCGGGCTGTGCATCGCCTGGAAGGTGGCGTTCGTTCCGGCGTCGAGGCTCAGGCGGATCCAGTCCTCGTCGCCCAGGACGTCCACGACGTCGAGGATGCGGTCGTTTCTCGCCCCGTTGGACACGATCGCGACCTGGAGGTCGAGCCCCTTCAGGAAGCGCACCATTTCGCGGAACCGCGGATGGACGGTGGGCTCGCCGCCTCCGATCAGGATGACGGACCTGAGGCCGCGCTCCGTCATGCGGACGAGGGACGCTCGAGTTTGGCCTGTCGTCGAAGGAGACGCCGCTGTTCAGGATGTCCCAGTCGACGCAGTGGGCGCACGCGAAGTTGCAGGCCGTCGTCAGGTCGAGGTTGATCGAGATGGGGGCGCGCGTCCGGGGCGGGAGGCGCGGGCGCTCCCGTGGCGCGCGCAGCGGCGAGCGCCCGGCGCCACGTCACGTACTCGAGGACCCGCTCGACGAGGCCCTCCTGTCGGAGCTTCGCGGCGAAGTCGTGGACCGGAGCCAGGACGGGGTGGACCGCCGCTGCGGCGTCGGTTGCGGCGGAGGGGTCGGGCGGGGTGGACATCAGGAAGCAGTGGCTCGCGTGCGATCGTCCCACGCGGCCGCCACCGCCTGGAGGTGCGCCATGGCTGGCCACGCGGCGGGGTCCGGGAGCGCGGGAGCGGAGGAGGATACGCGGGAGAGGAATGCCCGGACGAGGCGGGGCGTAGGGTCGGGCAGGTCCACGCGGCCGGCCGGCCCCTCGAACGAGAGCCGATAGCCCCGAAGATCTACGTGTCTCCGCACCTGGCAGGCTCCGAAGCCGTATCCCACGGGGCGGGGCTGCTCGCGCTTCCGCTTCAGTTCCACCGTGGCGGGGACGGATCGACCCAGGGCGCGGTACTCGAAGCGCACGAGGAGATGGTCCTCCTCGGCTCCCAGGACCTCGATGGCGACGTCGGTCACCGAGGCAGCCGGGTCGGGCAAGACGGCCGCCAGCAGGGATAGCGCGTGCGGAATCGCGTCGGGGATCATCTCGGACCCGACCGAGCGGGGAGAGAGGCGCATGCGAAACGACGGCGGACGGTCCAGGGCCACGTCCGGGCATGCCTTGCCGTACGTCTCGAGTGTGTAGGGCCACTGCGCGTTCACGACGAGATGGAGCCCTCGCGTGGAGAACGCCTCGACGAGCTCCCGGGAGGCGCCGACGGCATCGGGTCCTCCCCAGCAGAGGGGCTTCTCGCAGAGGACGTGCAGCCCGTGACCCAGGGCGAGTCGCAGGTAGGCCTCGTGCGTCCGCGAGGGGGAGGCGATCACCAGTGCGCTCGGACTCTCCTTCTCGAGGAGGTGCTGAACATCCGCGTATGCGCGCGTGTCCACGTCGATGGCCGCCAGGGCGCCTCGCGCCTCCTCTGCCGTCTCGCGGCTGGTTCCCACGATGCCGACCACATCGGCACCTTCGGCCGCCAGGAAGCGCGCCAGGTGAAAGCCGATGCCCTGTCGGGCCTGACGGGCTCCGATCACTCCGATGCGCACTCTGCGGTCCTCGGATCCCTGCCTCATGGGCCCAGGATGGGCAGAGACGGAGCATGGAGCAAGGAGCAAGGGGCGCGGGGAGCCCCGCACGCCGTAGACTGCCCGGGTTCCCGGGAGATCCACCCATGCGTCACGTCGGCCCGACCCTCGCGATCTTTCTGCTCGCTTCGCTACTCGCCTCGCACCCACTCCGGGCCGAGGAGTGGGATCCCGACCGGTTCTGGTTCGCGACGGTCCTGCCGCCCGCAGAGGCGTGGGCGAAGCTCGGCGACGACCTCCGCGACGTCCCACGGGCCGAGCAGCGGGCCGCGCGGAAACAGCGCGCGCGGACCTACGTCGCTGCGTTCGCAGCCCTGGGGCGGTCTCCGGCGCTGGACGAGCACCTGCCGCTGTCGCGGTTCCACCTCGCGGCGGAGCGCTACGACCGGGCCGCGGACGTGCTGAGCAACTGGATCCACGCCGTCGGTGCGACCGCCGAGCACCAGGCGCCAGGCGGCCGCCGGTCTGGGGCAGCTTCTGGTGAACCCCGCGGCGCGCGAGACGCTCGGTCCGGACCGGCTCGACGCCATCGCCGGAATCCTGGATGCGTACCTGGCCCGCGGTGGCGACGAGAAGGAGGCGGCTACCCGTGCCACCACGCGCCGCTACCTCGCCATGTACCTCGACGCCTCGGATCGTGCCCCCGAGGCGATCCGCCAGCTGATGCTCATGGCCCTGGAGGATCCGAGCCGGGCGGCGGCGGCAGCGCGCTCCCTCGTGCGAACCCTCCAGGGGGCGACGCACGATCTCGAGAGCTACGCGATGGTCCGCGCCGGCGCCGCTGCCAGCCTCCCGGTGCTCCAGCACCTCGCCGCCCGGCACCTGGCCGCCGTCGAGGCGGACGAGGACGCGGACGAGGGGGCGGTGAGGCGCGCGCAGGCGGGCGTCGAGCTGCTGGCGAAGGCGGGTTGCCCGTCGAGATGCTCGGGCGCCCGGCCCCGGCGTGGACCCTCCTCGAGGCCTACGGCGACGTGACGTCGCTGTCGGAGCTCGAGGGCAAGGTCGTGGTGCTCGACTTCTGGGCGACCTGGTGCCCGTGGTGCATCAAGAGCTTCCCCGCGATCCGGGACCTCCTCCGCGACTACGAGGAGCAGGGCCTCGTCGTCGTCGGGGTGACGGCACCCGCGCGAGCACGGTGTACGCCCAGCGCTTCGACCTGGACGACGACCTGGAGATGCACGGGGGAGCGGCCGAAGCCGGTGGCCCGCCTGGCGCGCGGCGAGCCGGATCCGGACGCGGAGGTCCCGCTTCTCGCGGAGGAGGAGTACCGCGCGGTCGAGCGGGAGACCATCCCGGTCTTCGTGAGAACCACGCGATGACGTGGCCCGTGGTGCATGATCGACGCGGAGGACCCGGGGCGAAGTTCGCGCTGCGGCGGCTGGCCGCACGCGGTCGTCATCGATCGCGCCGGGCGGGTTCGCTACTTCAAGTCCGGCGCGCTCCTCCGAGATCGCCCGGAGGCCGTCGCGGCCTTCCGCAAGGTCCTGGAGGACCTCCTCGCCGAGCCGCCTCCCGCGGCCGACGAGTAGCCCCCGGACCCATGGCACGACGCCAGGTCTCGATCCGCTGGAGCCTGCTGCGCAACCTGCTCTTGCTGGTGGCGCTGCTGTCGGGGTCGATCCTCGCCCTCACGTTCGTTCAGGCCCGACGCGATCGTCCTGGATCTCACGGAGGGAATGCTGGCGCGCACGACGGCCAGCACCGAGACGGAGCTCCGCCGCTTCTTCGAGCCCGTCACCGGCGCCCTCCGATCGCCCGCGACTGGACGAAGGACGGCATGTTGCGCTGCCGACAGCCACAGGAGGTGACCCGTCTCCTCATGCCCGCGCTCCACGAGTTCCCGCAGATCTCGTCGGTCAACACGGGAGATCCCGGACGGCGGGGGGTCTTGCTGCTCCGCGAGACCGGACGGCTGGCGGATCCGGGAAGTGCGCCGCGAGGAGTGGGGACCGCGCGTCAAGTGGACGAAGCTCGACCCCGACGGGCAGGAGACCCGTACCTGGTGGGAGGACGTCGACTACGACCCGCGCACGCGCCCCTGGTACTGGGCGGCCGTGGCGCATCGGCCGGACCCGGGGAAGGCGAGCAGGACATCCAGTGGACCGATGCCGTACACGTTCTTCACCACGAAGGACCCCGGGCATCACGGCGTCCATCCGCACCTGGAGCGACGACGGTCGGCCCTGGGTCCTCGCGCTGCGACGTACTCCTGAACGACATCTCGGGCTACACGAAGGCCATGCAGCCGACGGAGAACGGCGCGGCCTTCGTCGTCGGCGTGGACGGCCGGGTGGTCGGGCTCCCGCGGCACGATCGGTGGGCGGACGAAGGCGCGAGCCGGGATGCGCGTTCTCAAGAGGCCGAGGAACTTGGGTTGGAGTCCCTTGGCGGAGACCGTTCGCCTGGGCTTCGCGCGGGCGGAGGGAGAGACGGCGGCGTACTCGTTCGAGGCCGGACGGCGAGACCTGGTGGGGGACCCTCGAGCCGTTCCAGCTGGCCGGCGGGCCGACGTTCTACATCGGGGTGGTCGTACCCGAGCGCGATCTCCTCGGCGACGTCCGCCGGCAGCGAAACACCATCTTCCTCCTGACGGCCGCGGCGCTCCTGGGGGCGGCGCTCCTGTCCGTGCTTCTGGCACGACGCTACTCGCCGTCCGCTCGAGGAGCTCGCGGAGCAGAGCGAGCGCTTGCGCAACCTCGACACGAGGCCCTCCGCGTTCACGACGTCGTCCCTCGCCGAGGTCACGCGCCTGCACGACGCCCAGGAGCGCATGCGCGGCGCCCTCGACTCGTTCGCACGCTACGTCCCGACCGACCTCGTGCGCGAGCTCCTCGACCGCGGAGAGGCCGCGAAGATCGGCGGGCGAACGGAGGAGCTCACCGTCCTCTTCACCGACATCGAGGGCTTCACCACGGTGTCGGAGGGGCTGAGCCCGGCCGAGCTCACGGCGCACATGGCCGCCTACTTCGACGTGATGCTGACGCTGCTCCGAGAGAGCGGCGCGACGATCGACAAGCTGATCGGCGACGCCATCGTCGCCTTCTGGGGCGCGCCGAATCCGGTGCCGGAGCATCCCCGGCGCGCCGTCGAAGGCGTGCTGGCGTGTCGGCGAGGCCCTCGCCGAACTGAACGCCGAGTGGGCAGCGGAGGGCAAGCCCCCGCTCCCGACCCGATTCGGTCTCGCCACCGGGACGGCCGTCGTCGGCAACGTCGGAACACCGTCGCGTCTCCACTACACGGCGCTCGGCGACACGATGAATCTCGCGGCCGCCTGGAAGGTGCGAACAAGCTGTACGGCTCGTACGTGCTCGCGGAAGAAGGCGTCGTGACGCAGGCGGGCGACGCCTTCCTCTGGCGAAAGCTGGACCGCGTCGCCGTGAAGGGACGCACGGGTGCCGTGGACGTGTTCGAGCTCCTCGGCCGCCGCTCCGACGTGTCCGAGGAGGTTCGGGCGTACAGCGCGCGCTTCGAAGCTGCCCTCGCCGACTATCAGTCCCGGGACTTCCAGGGGGCCCTGGACGGCCTGGTCGAGCTCGCGAAGGAGCGAAGAGACGACCCGGCCGTGCAGCGACTGAGTCGCCTTTGCCGTACGTATCTCGCCACGCCGCCGGGCGAGGACTGGGACGGCGTCGCACGGCTCACCCGGAAGTCGTAACGGCCCCGGGGCGGATCTCTATACTGGCGCCCCTCCCCGGAAGGAGCATCACGATGAGCACGTACTTTCGCCAACGGATGGGGGAGGACGACGGCCCCTACACGGCGCAAGAACTCGGCATGCTGGCCCAGTCCGGACAGCTCACGGGCGAGTCCATGGTCCGCCAGGCGGACGGTGAGTGGTTCCCGGCCTCGGAGATTCCCGGCCTCTTCTCCTCGCGGGAGTGGCTCGTCGCGCTCCTGCTCTCGCTCCTCGTCGGGGGCCTCGCCGTCGATCGCTTCTACCTCGGCTACATCGGCCTGGGGGTGCTCAAGCTCGTCACCTGCGGTGGCTTCGGCATCTGGGCCATCGTGGACCTGATCCTGATCGCCATGAACCGGATGCCCGATGCCGAGGGCCGACCGCTCAAGCGGTAACGTGCCAACGCCCTGCCCATGACGCCCTTCGGGGCTCCTTCCGACCCGCCGCCCGTGAAGGGACTCCCCTTCGGGTGGCGGGGCGTCGGCATCGTTCTCGCCGTGATCCTCGGTGCGAGCGTTCTCCTCCAGCCGGGCCACGTCGCCGACGGGCCGACGATCTGCCAGTTCCGGCGGCTCACGGGTCGTCCCTGTCCCGGCTGCGGCCTCACACGCTCCTTCACGGCGATGGGGAGCGGCGACCTGACGCAGGCCTTCCTCCAGCATCCCTTCGGTCCGCTGCTCTTCCTCGGCGCCCTCGCATTGCTTGCCGCCATCGTCTGGCGCTGGATCCGCGGTTCCTGGCCGGTCACGGCCCGGCAGGTCGCGTGGGTGAAGCCCTTTTCGTGGGGGGTCCTCGCGGTCTGGCTCGTCTGGGCGGCCGCGCGCGCCGTCGGAGTGCTTGCCTAGCGAACGGCGCGCACGCGGAGCAGTACGGTGCCGTGACGCGGGACCTCGGCCGAGAACCCCTCCGCGTGCGTGCCCCTTTCCGTCCGGAGCCACAGATCGCGGACGGAAGCCGGGCCCTCGAGTCCCACATCCGACCAGGCCACGGAGACGCCCGTACGCCGGCGCCCGCGATTGAAGAGGCCGATGGCCCACGAGCCGTCTTCGAGCGGCCGGGCCCACACCTCCGTGTCTCCGTCCTGGCGGACGCGTGCGGCCTGCCGCCCGAGCGGATCCTGGTTCACGTCCAGCACCTCCGGATTCGTCAGGAGCGCCAGCGTGAACTCGTCCATCTGCGAGAGATCGCATCCGATGAGGAGCGGCGCGGCGAGCAGCGACCACAGGGTGATGTGCGTGATCTGCTCGTTCGGCGTCAGGTTCGACGCGTGGAGCGTGGGGCCCCAGCCCACCCGCCCGACCACGAGCATGTCGGGGTCGTTCCAGTGGCCCGGACCGGCGTAGCGCTCCTTCCCGTCCTGGCCGAACCCGATGCCCGACATGCTCGACCAGCTGTCGCGCGATGTCGCCGGTGGTGCGCCAGCAGTTGCCGCCCACCTCGGCGCCCCACTCCCAGACGTTGCCCATGCCGTACTGGCAGAGGCTGTAGACGATGTCGCGCCCGCAGGCGTCGAGCGCCTGCCGCATCAACGCGTACGGCTTCCGATGCTCCGCGCGGCTGCCGTCCTTCGCGATCCGCCGTAGGAGCACCAGTCGTACTTGAGGAGATCGATGCCCCAGTCGGCCCACGTCTGCGCGTCCTGGTGCCTCGTGCTCGTAGCTACCCCTCGTACCCGGCGCAGGTCTTCGGGCCCGGGCGAGGAGTAGATCCCGAGCTTCAGCCCGTGCGAGTGGACGTAGTCCGCCAGTCCCTTCATGTCGGGGAACTTCTCGTTCGTGAGGATCTCGTCCGTCCGCGGCGCGCGCGCCTTCCCAGGCGTCGTCGATGTTGACGTACTGGTAGCCGTACGCGGCGAGTCCGCTGTCGACCATCCATCGGCCGCGGCGCGCACCTTGGCGTCATCGACGGAGGTGCCCCAGACGTTCCACGAGTTCCAGCCCATGGGCGGCGTGAGGGCCAGCTCGTGCGTCGCCGCCCACGATGGTGAGGGTCGAGGTCGCTCGTCCCCGCGGACCCGTCACGGTGACGGACACCTTCGTTCGGCCCTCGGATTCGAGCGCGCCTGTGAGGATGCCCGTCGCCGCCTCCAGGGTCAGCCCGGTCGGCAGGCCCTCGGCCTCATACCGAAGCGGACCGGTGCCGCTCGCCGGGATCCGGAAGAGGAACGGCCGACCGGGCGTCGCCCCTGTGATTCGCGGCGCGTGCACCTCCGGCACCTCGGGGGCGGGATGCACGATGACGGGCGCGGGATCGTCGGGCGGCCGAACGGCCCTCGGCCTCGTCGTCGCCGCCGGATCGAGCACGAGCATCGCTCCCCCCCAGTCGGCGTGGTCGTAGTGGATGTGATCGCCGCCGTCTTCGACGATCAGGGTCAAGCGCGCAGCGCCGCGGAGATCCAGGGAGAGCAGCCGCGGTTCCTCTCCGCCCCGCATCACCGGCGTTCGAAAGACCTCGCGATCGTCCACGAGCACGACGAACGCCACCGAGCCGTGCTCGCCGACCTCGGCATCGACGCCGACCGCGGCGTGAAGGGCGCGGGCGGATCCGTCGAGCGCGATGGTCCATTCGGCATCGGCGTGGGATCCGATGCCGTGCGCGAAGACGTGCCCGCCGATGGTGAGCGGGTTCCCGTCCACGGACACCCCCGCCTTCGCCGATCCCCACGCCTGCCCGACGAGCGCGAGGTCGAGGGTCTCGAGGCGCAGTCCGCCCGGGGGAAGCGACGCGCCCTTCAGGCTCGAGAGGTCGGGGCTCACGTCGTCTTCTCCGGCGAGTACGGCCGATCCCACGCAGACCACGAACACCAAGAGCAGGAACCGACAGCGACCCATCACGCCGGGGGCTCTCCATCCTGAGAGCAGAGCGCGCGGTACACACCGACGGCCGCCTTCCCGAACTCCTCGGATGCCATGTGTCTGACGTTCCAGTCGGTCTTGGTGGCCGCTGCGAGCGCGTGGATCAGGGCGTCGCCCACCGCTTCGAATGCCACCGCGATCCGCTGTTCCATCTCTGAGTCGTGTTGCATGGTTGGACCTCCGTCGTCATTCTGCCGAAGGCGAGCTGCAAACGCACGGCCCAGGTGCCCGGGATTACGCCGGCTCGGGGTCCAGGACCTTCTGGAAGGCCTCCCGGTCCTCGTCGGAGAGGCGGTAGGGCCGATTCGTCTCGGCAGCTACGAAGACGCCACGCTGGCGGGCCCGAGCCGCCACCTCGCCGGTCTTCGTCGAGGTCAGCCGGAACTCCATCCAGGCCGACACGCGGGACAGCTCCGAGACCCAGACCTCGATGCGAACGGTGTCGGGGAAGAAGAGGGGCTTCACGTACTTGATGTCGGTCTCGACCAGGATCGCGAAGTAGCCCCGCTCCTGCATCGACTCGATGGGCCGGTCGATGGCTTCGAGCAGCCTCGTCCTGCCGATCTCGAGCCACTGCACGTAGACGATGTTGGAGACGTGCCGATTGATGTCGATCTGGAACGTGTGAACCGTCTGCTCGAAAACGACCTTGCCCATCCGGAGAGCTTAGCCCCGGGTATCGGGCTCGCCTCAGGGTGCCCGAAGCAGGGCTGCGATCGGGTGATCGGGATGCGCCTCGACCCACCGATCGACGTCCGCGCGCTCCACCGTGGCGCCGCCACCGACCGTCAGGGCCCAGACGTAGAGCGCCGTGGTCTCGGGCGGCTCGGCCGTGCGCATGGCGTACTCGCCGAGGGCCCAGACGACGGACACGGAGGGGAGTGGCGCGACCTCGCGCGCTCGCCGGAAGAGGGCGGCCGCCTCCTCCCAGTCGCGCCGGCCGACGGCGCCCAGGGCATCCAACCACGCCGCGTCCGCAGGCCGGGCCAGCGCGACCGTTCCCTCCAGGGCCTCGGCGGCCTTCTCCACGGGTTTCCGCATGACCGCCACACATCGAGCGCGGTCGATCCAGGCCAGGGCGAGGGCGCCCGGCATCGCGTAGCGCGCTCCCTCCGTCTCGGCGAGTGCCGCCTTCGCCTCCGCCTCGCGCATCGCCTCGGCGTGGATCAGGGCGCGCAGGGTGAGCGCGATGCGCCGGGGCTCGAAGGCGACGATGTCCTCGGCGAAGAGTTCCTCGAGCCACGTCAGCGCCTCGTCGGGCCGTCCCTGCCGGTGCGCGAGGATCGCCGCCCGGAGACGCGCCTCGCTGAGCTCCGCCAGAGGGGGATCCGACAGGGAGAGCACACGCTCGTAGCAGGCTTCGGCTTCGAGGGGACGGCCGAGGGCCTCGAGCACGGTGCCGCGCACGTTGAGCGCTCGCGCGTGCGTGAACGACGGGGGGGCGCGCTGCTCTCCAGGCACCGATTCAGCGATTGGAGGGCCATGTCGAAGCGGCGGAGATTGAAGTCGATGATGCCCAGATTGGCGTGGGCACGGGCGACGGGATCCAGCCGGCGCTCCGGGCAGGTCCACCACGCTCTCAAGGAGGATCCGCGCCGGGACGTACGCCACCCCGGCCATGAGCACGCGACCGTAGTCGAGTGTGATCCAGGCACGTTGCTGCGGGGATAGGTCCTCGCTCGCGAGCGCGCGCTTGTAGCGGTCCCGCGCGGCGGCTTCGTCCCCGGCGGCGCGATCCATCATCGCGAGGTTCCAGCGCGCCTGATGGGTCAGGTCCTCCGGTGCGCCTTCCTGGGCCAGCGCGGCCTCGTAGTCGGCTCGGACCTCCTCGGGCGTGCCCAGGGCACTCCGGAGGTGCGCCCGATTGAAGTACGCGTACGCGATCTGGTGTCCCGGGGCTCCCTCGAGCTCGATGATGCGCGTGAAGTCGGCGATTGCCTGCCGGAAGCGAGCCCGGCTCGTGTGCAGGTGGCCGCGGAGCATGAGCGCTTGCGCGAGGACGGCCGGGGGCGCGCCATCGGTCTCGAGCGCCCACTCGTAGCCCTGCATCTGCGCCTCGTCCGTGCCGCCCATCGCGCCCATCGTCCAGGCGTACGACATCCAGAACGCCGAGGTGACGTCAGGGGGAAGATCGGTCCGCCACCGCTCGGGCGTTCGCTCGAAGGCGGCGCGCAGCCGCGCGACCTCCGCACTCGCCAACTCGTTGTTCTGCGCGAGGAACGCCAGCCACACCCGGATGACGAGCGCCAGGGGGTGGTCCGCGTCCTGCTCGAGGACCGCCTGGGCATCCTGAAACGCCTTGTCGTGGTACCCGAGGTTCAGATACGCGTAGGCGCGACGCGCGAGCGCCGTGGGGTGCCGGGGCAGGATTCGAAGCGCCGTCGTGCTGTACTTCACGGCGCTCGTGTGGTCCTCGGCCTGGGACCGCTCGACCGCCTTTGCCATGGTCAGGTCGAAGACCTCCCGGTCCTCCGTCGTGGTCTGCGGCGGGGGATCCACGTCGCGGCGCGCGAGGTCGAACCGCACCCGCGAGTCCCAGACGCCGAACATCGTCGGGCTCTGCTGCGCCGCCCATTTCCGCTCGTGGAACGTCCTCTCCACCCAGCCCCAGAGCTCGTGCCCGAAGAGGAACTCCCGGTCGGGTCCGAACGCCGCCCCCCGGAGCCCCTCCACGAGGCACGACGTCAGTCGTCCATGGCCCAGCGCCTCGTCCTCGTAGGAGGATTGATTCACACCGCATCCGCTGAGAACGACGGCGTTCTCGGCCTGGCCCAGCGCAACGAGGAACCCGCTCTGGAGCCTCCGACCGGCGTCGCGTCCGGCCGACCGGCAGGCATCGAGCACGAGAAGCTTCTTCGCGGCCTGCGCACGCCCCAGGCCATCGAAGAGCGACCCGACGGTCACCGCTCGATCCGTCTCGTGGTAGTCGAGGGGAATGAGCACCGACTGTCCGGCGACCAGGTCGCCGTGGCCCGCGAAGCAGATGACGAGCGTGTCCCCGGGGCGGGTGGAGCTCCGGCAGAAGCGATGGATCGTCTCGTCGAGATTCCGCCGGGTCGGTACGAGTTCGGGATCCAGGTTCGGGTCCCCGTCGACCATCAGGGTGACCTCGTAGCCGAGGTCCTCGAAGGTCCTCGCGAGCAGTCGTGCATCGGCTGCGGCGTACCGCAGGGCGGGGTAGGCGGGGTGCTGGTAGCCGTCGATCCCGATACAGAGCGCCAGGCGTCGGGCGCCCATGCCCTCGCTCGGGCGCACGCCTCCGTAGAGCGGTCCGCGCGGCTCGTCGGCGCCCGCAGGGGGGGCGAGGGCCAGGACTACGAGGACGACGAAGAGGGCTCGGACCATCCACCCATTCGACCGGGGCCGGACCATTTTCTCAACTCCGGATCGAGCCCGCCTCGCCCGGGCGCACTTGGAGGTCGACAGTGCGCCTCTTTCGTGCGTACATGCCGTCATGCCGAGCACCCGCACGCCCGCCCCGAGCCCCGGGGGACGCCCGCCGTGGGCGCTGTTCCCCAAGATCGTCTGCATCGCGCTCCTGCTCGGAGGGTTCGCGTCGGTCGCGGTGCTGATCCTCGCCACACCGCTCGAGACCCCGGCGGACTGGCAGGCCCTCGTGGACGCCGTAGGCCGCCTCTTCGTGCTCCTGATCGTGCCCACCTCGTTCTTGACCGTCGTGTTCTCCCTGCTGCTCTTCTGGCGCAGTCGGCGGTGGTTTTTGACGCGCCGGTGGGCGATCGAGCGAAGCTCGTTCTCCTCGTCCTGACGCTGCCGGCCCTCCATCTCCTGGCACGCAGCGTGTTCACGGCGATGCGCCTCGAGGTGGAGAAGGGAATGCCGGCGGGCACCGCAGGGCCCACCGGGTCGCTGCACCTCTTCAGCGGCCTGGTCTACGCCTCGATCGCCGTACTGCTGGCCGCGCTCTGGCTCGCACGGTTCAAGCCGCGGCTCGGCCAGCGCCCGTCGTCTTCCTAGTTCGCTGCTTCCTAGATCGCTACTACGAGTCCGACGACAGGAAGAGCTGGAGCACGTACCAGAACATCAGGGCAATCGACGAGAAGAGCTGCAGCGACGCCGCCACGTGCATGTCTTCGGGGTAGTGGTGGAGGACGTTCGAGGTGTCGTAGAGGATCGCGGCGCCGGCCAGGCCGACCATCGCGACCATGAACCAGGTTCCGAGGTTCAGGCCGAATACCACCGCGGCGACGATCACGACCAGCGCGAGGATCATCCCGTACATCACGATCCCGCGCAGGAACGAGAAGTCCTTCCGCGTGATGAAGACCACCGCGGTGAGTCCGGCGAACGCGAGCAGGGTCACGAGCGCCGCGGAGCGAATCACGCCGCCGGACGCGAACGTGTCCGCGATGTAGAGGAGCGGCAGGAAGATCAGGGCTTCGACCGCCACGTACCCGAGAAGGGCGGCGTACTGCGCGGCGCGGCTCTTCGCCCTGGTGGCCGTCCGGCTCGCGAGCCACCCCACGACCATGAACGCGCCGAGGAAGAGCAGCCAGCGGTAGCCGCCGCCGGAGAGGAACTCCACCATCTTCCGCGGGAGCGGCGTCTGGAGGAGGGCCGCCGCGATGCCCACGAACGCGAGGATGGCGCCGAAGAGATGGACATACGTCCGCGTGATGAACCGCGCCCGAACGTCGACACCGAGCTGATCCACCGTGCGCCGGTCTTCCGGCCACGTCATCACATCCTGGGCCATCGCATCTCCTCGGAAGGGGGGATGCGCAGAGTCTACCGGCCGGGGCGCGGTGGGGGAGCGGAAGGGGCTTTGGTCAGCGGGAGATGAACACCTGGGTCCACCAGCTTCCGCCGCTGCCCTGGTCCCGCACGCCGATGCCGGTGTGCGTCCATCCCGCGCGCTGGATGTTCTCACGGTGGCCCGTCGAGTTCATCCAACCATCCATCGCGTCGTCGGCCGATGCCGACCACGAAGCCCAGTAGATGTTCTCGCCGGCACTCCGGTACGGCACGTCCCTCAGGTCGAGGCGGTCCCACGGCGCGAGGCCCTCGGGCGTGTAGTGGTCGAAATAGTCGCGTGCCTGCATGTCCATCGAGTGCTGGTAGGCCGTCTCCGCGACGCCGTCGTCCCACGCGAGGGGCGGCTGCCCCACGAGGGCGCGCTCGGCGTTCACCTGCTCGAGCACCTCGAGGGCCTTGGCGAGCTCCCCGGCGGACATCGTGGTGCCGGTGGCCGGCGGGTCCGCCGGCTCCTCCGGCACGGTCGGGGTTCTCGGCGGGCGGATCGTTCGGCGCCGCCGCAGGGAAGTCGGGCGCCGCCCCGAGCAGATCCCCGCCCGGTAGCGAGCCCGCGCCCCCGCACCCGAGGAGCAGGAAGAAGGCGAGGGAGACGAGGGCGAGCCGCTGGACCATGAAGACACCTCCAGTGCCCTATCGGCTGGGAGGTGGGCGGGACGGACGCTGCGCCCGTACCCGCCTTCATCGCTCGTTCACTGTCTCGCTGCGGGCGTCCTCAGTCCGCCAGCCACCGCGCGACGGTGCCCGCCACACCCGTACTGGAGGGGTTGGGGGAGTCGACGGGCGTCACGTAGATCTTCTTCCTGCCCTTCGAGTCGAGACGCGGTACGCGATCATCTTCCCGTCCGGCGACCAGTCGGGAGTGAGCACGTTCTTGCGCTTCGGGGCCTTGATGACCGTCGCCTCGCCCGTTCCGTCGGGTCGATGCAGCTTGATCAGGAGTCCCGTGGAGAACACGATCACGTCCTGCGGACCAGGCGCTCCGCCCACAGGGCGGCCGTGGTCGTGAGGAGCGTGTGCGTCGTCGGGTAGTCGACGTCGGTGATCGTCAGCTCGTTGTCTGCCGTGGTGATAGAGGACCTGCGTCCCGTCCGGCGACCAGTCGTGCCCGTTGCGGCATCCGGGGCCACGTGGCCGTTCAGCGAGCGTCGACGGTGTCGGTCTCCGCGACCAGCACCGGGTCGCCGCTCAGACCCATGATGTTGCCGTCGGCGTCGAAGGAGAGGCGCCGCGTAGATCCCGGCCTCGGACACGTAGTCGTCGCCCGCCATGGCGTCTACGGCCCAGGTGTGGCCGACCCAGGAGACGAAGTCGTCCCCCGGTCCCCACGCCAGGCAGTCCTAGTAGTAGGAGAACGCCATCGTGGCGTCGTCCGTGAGCTGCAGCCCGATGCTGTCACCCTCGCCGATGACGAAGAGCTCCTCTGGTCCGCGCCGTCCGGGTGGTCCGCCGTCGACCTCGCAGGTCTGGAGCAGCCACAGCTTCTCGTTGTGGCGCTCCCGGCTGACGGTGCCGTAGCTCTTGGCTTCGCCCGTGCAGGGGGCGACGAGGTCCAGATCGAGGAGGTCGTCGCCGTCAGGCGTCATCGTGAACCACCCGTCCGCACCGCTTCCGACCAGCGTGCCCGAAGCCGTGGGCGTCGGGTCGGGGTCCGGATCCGGCGGCGGCGGCTTCACGGGTTTCTTGGCGCTCGCCGGCCCCACGCCCAGGGTGAAGACCAGGGCCAGTACCAAGGCCAGTCGCCACACGTTCGCCGCAGATCCCCATCTTCTCCGATCTTCCATCGCATTCTCTCCGGTATTGCCTGCCGAGGCCTCGCGCCCGGGTGGCCCCGAGCGCCCTCTATCCCCTGGAGTGGATTCCGGCCGGGCGTGACGGGCCCACAGTTCGAATTCGGCGAATGACGCTGCTCGGGCCGATCTGCCATACTGGGCGCGGCATGAGCGAGGACGAGGTCGAGAGGCTGGTCCGGCAGGCCCGGGACGGGGACCCGGATGCCGCCGGCGAGTTGCTCCGGCGCTACGGCGATCGCGTGCGGGCGGCCATCCGAGGCCGTCTGGCGCCGAACCTCCGACGCCGCTTCGAAACCGAGGACGTGTTCCAGTCCGCCGTGGCTCTCTCCCTCCAGGATCTCCGTGGCCTCGACTACCAGGGCGAGAAGGCGTTCGTGGCGTGGCTCACGACGGTCGCGGAGCGCAGACTCCTCGGCACGGCCCGCAAGCACCGGGCGGCCCGTCGCGACGTCGGGCGCGACGTCGCGCTGGAGGGCGCCGCCGGGGTCTCGGCGGGACTGACCTCGCCCCTGCAGGGAGCGGAGCGGGCCGAAGTCCGGGCCGACATCGAACGGGCCATCGCGAGACTCCCTGACCCGGAGCGTCGCGCGATCCAGCTCCGCTCCTACGAAGGGCTCTCCTTCCGCGAGATCGCGGAGCTCATGGGCCTCGCGAACAAGCACAACCTGATCGAGCGCGCGCTCGCGGTGCCGGATCTTGTTCGCGGCTCTCCGCGCATGCGTGTCCTTCTTCGAGTCGCCAACGTTGGTGGCCCACTGGAGCAACTGGGAGACCTGGAGAGGCGGCGATCTCTCTGTGAGGACGCGCTTTCGCTGTACGAAAGCAGGGATCGCCTTGGCAGTCCTTGCGCGATTGGAGCGCGAGGAGCCCGTTGGACCCCAGGCTGCGCTGGATGCTGCAGGCAAGGAGGGCGATACTCCTCGACTGCGGCACCATCTCTGGTTGGCGACGAACGATCCCGTTCACCTCAACGAGGCCAAGCGCAGACTCGACTACCTGGTCGAGCACGCTCCGGAGGAGTATCGCGAGTCGATGCTGACGAAGGTCAGACTGCACCGCGAGATCATGGAAGCGTGGCGGCAACAGGAGCCGAGGTAGCGAAGTGCTGGCAGCTTGGGCCCGCGGATCACTCGTCCCTTTCGGCGGGGGGTAGCTCGGCTCGCCAGCGCGCGGCCTCATCCGGCTTGCCCCATGCTTCGTAGAGGTCGACGAGACGCTCGGCGGCCAGGCGAATCTGGCGGGCGTGTGCCTTCGTCTCGACCAGGCCCTCGTAGCCGTCGAGCAACAGATGCTCCGCCTCCGCGTGTCGGCCCTGCCCGCGGATCGCTTCGCCGAGGATGCTCCTCGCGCTGTGTTCGCGGGCGTCGTCGGGGGTGTGCTCCTGACGCAGTCGGAGGCACTCCTCGAGCACCTCTTCGGCGTCTGCCCACCGCTCCTGCCCGATCAGACTCGCTCCCAGAACTGCGAGCACGGTCGAGACCGTGACCCATTCACCCTCTACGGCGGGGGGAAGTACCTTCCGGGCTCGCGGCAGGCAGGCGCGAGCCTCCTTCTCAGCGTCGACGAAACGCTCCTGTAGGTTCAGGGCGCCGCAGAGCTCGATCTCGAGCGCCAGCGTGCTTCTCTTCTCGGATCCCCAGATCTCACGCGCCTTCACCACGGCTTCGCGCAGATCTCGGCTGGAAGCTTCGAACTCCTCCTGACCCCGCAAGCAGAGCCCGCGCCAATACAGAACATTCGGGAGTGTTCCTTCGATTCCGCGCCGCCTCGCGGAGTTGCTGGGTCCGGCTCGTGCTCCGGGCCGCTCGAACGCCGTCAGTGCCCTCCGCAGGAGAGCCTCTGCTTCCCCCAGTGACGCGATGGCCGCCTCCCAGGAGCCCTCCTGGCACTGTTGAACTCCACGGCGGTACAGCAGCTGACCCAGGTCTTGACAAGCGAGAGCTGCGGCGGCGTTCTCCGGGCCCAACAGGTCATCGTAGAGACGCACGGCCCGACGATGGTGGTCCTCGGCTTCCTGCAGACTTCCCTGACGAAACGCGATGTGTCCCAGAACGGCGTGGGCATGTGCGGCGTTGACACATCGCTCGCCCAGTGCCTGTTTCGCGATACGGAGAGCCTGTAGGGCAGTCTCTCGCGCACCCTTCAGGTCGCCTTGCGGCATACGAAGATTAGCGAGGAAGTTGAGAGGAGCCAATAGACCTGGAGCGGAGGGGCCAGAGATGGCAGTGATGAGTTCCACGGCTTCTCGACAGAGTCTCTCCGCTTCGGCGAAGTCGTGTTTCAGGCACAGGAACTGGGCCACGGCTTGGAGGGCGTTGGCGCGGTACAGCCCCCGCGCCCCCGTACGCGTTGGGAGGGTCGCCAGCGCACTGCGCGCCAGACGCTCCCCAGAAGCGAGCTCTCCCCTCTCCAGGAGCAGATTCGCACCCTGAATCATGCAGTCGGTCCGACGCCAGTCTCCGTCGGCGAACATCTCCTGGGCGAGTGCCCACGCTTCTTGCCACGCCTCCTGTGCCTCCGCTAGCCTTCCCTGCGCGACCAGTGCTCCCGACAAGCGCAAGAGAGCCTGGTAGGTCCATTTCCTAAGCCCAGGCTGGGTGCCACTCGCGTGCAGAACCTTCCGGAAGTGCTTCTCCGAGGCGACCGCATCTCCCTGTTCCTTGCGCAGGAGTCCGAGCGCTTGGTGCGCCGACATCGAAAGCGGGTGATCACCCTGGAACGCCCGCTCGACGACGTCGATCGTACTCTGGAGTAGAACCTCCGCCTCCACGCCGTGTCCGCTCAGGGCGAGCAGTGCGCCCAGACTCGCCCGCTCTCGCAGCGTACGCAGGTGATCCTCTCCCAAGGCCACTCGTGCAAGGTCGCAGACTTGCCGCTGGAGTTGTATGGCGGCTTCGAGATTCGTACGCCATTCCTCCACGCTGGCCAGGCCGCAGAGGAAGTCGCAGAGCCGGAAGTCCAAAGCTCCGTACAGCCTTCGCCGGATCTCCAGACCTCTTCTGTAGCACTGCTCTGCCTCATCCATGGCCTCGCCTTGCAGGTGCAGGTCGCCGAGGACTTGCAGGGCGTTGGCCATCTGGAGCGGGGAGGATCCAGGCGTCCGCTCGAGAAGCACTATCGCTTCCTCTGCCAGGGACTGAGCTTCTGGGCCACGCCCCTGCATGCCCAGAACGGCGGCTCGAAGGAGCAGTGCGGAAACGGTCCCCACATCCTGTTCCCCCCCGAGTTCGCGTGCCAGGGCGAGGGCCTCGGTCGACGTCTCCTCGGCGGCATCCACACGCTTGGCCAGTGCGAGCACGCGGCCCAATGCAATGAGCGCGTCGAGAACCGCATCGTGCCGGCCTCCATACGTGCTCTTCGCGATGGTCAATGCGTCCCGATACGACTGCTCGGCCGCGTCGAAACGCATCACGTGCTGATGGAGGCTGCCAAGGCAGTCGAGAGCTCCACCAGCAGGGAATGGTCCTCCCCCCATGTCCTGCGCATGGTCGTCAGAACGTCCTCGAGATCGGCCTCGATCGCCGGAAGTTGGTCAAGGGAGGCGCTGGCCAGGACCATCTTGATTGCACCCAGACGGGCGGACTGCGTCGCCGGGTTCTCGTCTCCGTGGATCGTTCGAGAAACCTCGAACGCTCGTTCCATCGTCGCCGCTGCGCCCCGCGGCTCCCCGCGGCCCTGGAGGGTCTGCGCGAGAGTCTTCAGACACGTCACATAGATCACGTCCTCTTGCAGGCCCGTCTCCTCGCACAGGTTCACCGCCTCGCGCGCGGTCGCCTCGGCCTCGTCGAAGCGGGCCAGACCCCAGTAGGCCAGTGACTCGGTTCGCAGGCAGGTGACCGCTCCGAGCGAGTACTCTCGCCCCGCAGAGCGGTAGACCGCCAGCGCCCCGGTGGCCTCTTGGGCCGCCTCCCGATACCGGCAGCGCGCGTACAGGTGACCGGCCCAGGCGGTCCGTGCTGCCGCGGTGTCGAGGTGGTCCTCTCCGAGGGTCCGGCGCCGAAGCTCGAGTGCTCTCGCGAGGTGCGGCTCGGCCTCATCGAGCAGCCCGAGCGAGTCGTAGGCCGCTCCGATCACCTCGCGGACCGAGGCCTCCACCTGGGGATCGCTTGGAGGCTGGGGCTCGAGCTCTGCAGCGGTCTGATCGAGGAACTCGCGTACCGTGAAGTTCGGATTCGGGACGCTATAGGGGTTCGCGGCGTGCAGTGCCCGGAGCATGAGATCGAGCGTGGCCGTCGCCTTCGTCTCGCCACGGCGGGCGTCGGCCTCGCCCGCCTCCGCGCGGTCTCGCTGGAGCGCCGCGTCCCTCTCGGCCGCGAGGGCGCGATCCCTGCCCGTCAGTGCCGCCGCCAGACCTGCGGTCAGGGCCACGAACACCACGGCCGTCGCGAGCAGGCCTGCGCGGTGCCGCTTCACGTACTTGTGGACGCGGTACGCGCGGCTTGGCGGTCCTGCGAGCACGGGCTCGTTCGCCAGGTGGCGCTCCATGTCCTCGGCCAGGGCGCTCGCCGTGTCGTAGCGCCGACTGCGGTCCTTCTCCAAGGCCCTCATCACGATCCAGTCGAGGTCGCCCCGGACCAGGCGTCCCAGCAGCCGGGGCGGGGTGTGGCGTTTCGCGGCCACGCCATCCAGCTCCGCGCCCATCGTGGAGATCCGGGTGCTCGGCTTGGGCGGATCCACCTCCCGGATCGTGCGGAGGACCTCCCCGTAGCCGCTGTCGAGTAGGCGCTCCAGGTCGAAGGGCTTCGTCGCCCGTGAGGAGCTCGTAGAGCACGACGCCCAGCGAGTAGATGTCGGCGCGCGTGTCCACGTCGAGGCCGTTCATCTCGGCCTGCTCTGGGGCCATGTACTCCGGCGTGCCCGACGATCTGCCGAAGCTCGGTGAAGAGCGTCCGCTCGGTGAGGTGGTGCTGCGTGGCCTTCGCGACCCCGAAGTCGATGATCTTCGGCACCGGCGTCCCGTCCTGCAGCGTCACCAGCACGTTCGAGGGCTTGAGGTCGCGGTGGATGATCCCCTTCTGGTGCGCGTGCTGCACCGCGCGGCACACGCTCCGCGAAGAGCTCCAGTCGCTCCGCGGTGGTCGAGGCCTGCGCCGGTCGCAGTACTCGGTGATGGGCACGCCCTCACGAGCTCCATCACGAAGTAGGGCCGGCCGCGCTCCGTCGCCCCGCCGTCGAGGACCTTGGCGATGTGCGGGTGGTCCATCAGGGCCAGCGCCTGGCGCTCCGCCTCGAAGCGCGCCACGACCTGGTCGGTGTCCATGCCGCGCTTGATGATCTTGAGGGCGACGCGGCGCCGGACCGGCTCGCGCTGCTCGGCCACGATAGACCACGCCGAAGCCGCCCTCTCCGATCTCCTGCAGAGAGCTTGTAGCGTCCGATCTGGGTGCCAGGACCCCTCGATCTCAGCGGTGGCGCGTCTCCGCCTGCTCGTGGGCCGCCAACAGGGCCTCCACCTCCGTCGCGGACGTCGGCGGGAGCCTCCGATAGGGCGGCGACGCGCTCTCCGGGCATCAGTTCCACGACCGACTGGAAGAGCGCCCTCACCTCCGACCAGCCCGGCTTCGCCATGATCACTCCTCGGACAGCGCTCGCTGCAGCCAGGCGCGTGCCAGCAGCCAGTCGCGCCGCACCGTTCGCTCGCTCCGACCCTGGGCCAGGGCGATTTCCCGCTCGGTGAGTCCGGCGTAGAAGCGGAGGCTCACGACCTCGGCCAGACGTGCGTCCTCTTCCTTCAAGCGGGAAACCGCTTCATCGACGGCCAGGATTTCGCCGGCGTCGTCGCGGGACGCCAGATCGATGAGATCCACAGGAATGCGCGCCGCGCCGCCTCCCCGCTTCGCCGCGCCCCGAGCGCGTGCGTGATCGACGAGGATGCGGCGCATGGACTCCGCAGCGGCGGCGTAGAAGTGCGCCTTCCCGTTCCAGGAGAGGTGCTCCTGCCCGACGAGCTTCAGGTAGGCCTCGTTGACCAGCGCCGTGGGGGAGAGGGTGTGGCCCCTACGCTCCCGAGCCATCTTGCGGGCGGCGATGGCGCGGAGCTGGTCGTAGACGAGGGTGAGCAGAGCGCCCATGTCCACGGTGCCGGCACCCTCCGCATCCCTGAGGATGCGCGAGACTTCCCCCGAGGCGGATTCGTGCCCCATCGCCGAAGTATCGCCCTTCGGCCCCCTCCGCGTCAATCGTTCCAGGAATTCGTGTCCGCGCTCCGACCTGCCTTGCGCGATGACTCGTAGCGGCGCCTCCACGAGCGCTGCCCTGGAGACCCCCGAGGAGGAATCGATGCGCAACACGCAATCGCGCTGCCTGAGCCTGATGGCCCTGACTCTGGTGGTGGCCTTGGCCGGCGGGCTTGCCCACGCCAAGCCGAAGAAACCGCCCCGCCCTCGATCGACCCGGTCGACACGGGCGTCATCTACGCGAAGACCGTGGCGGCCAACGGGCCGATCTACGTCATGGATACGGCCGGTACCGATCCAACGCACACTGGCCTCACGGGAGGCAGGGTCCCGAGCACCGCGTTGCACGGCGGCGAGCGGTGGTTCCTCGAGCTGCAGGAGGTCGACGGCGACGCCTATCTCAGCGGCTACGACCGGCACGAACTCTTCGCGGTAACTCGCCAGCGGGAAGTCCGTGCAGCTGACGGACGATCCCGACATCGAGCCGATTCCGCTCTACCAGTGGATCTACGGGAACCAGAACCAGGTCGGGATGCAGTGGGCCACCGACGACGACGTCGTCGATGGGAAGGTCTCGTTCCTGGCCACACGGCGGGAGAACGACGTCATCGTCGAGCACGGGATCTACGTCGTCTCCCTGGATCCGGCGGACCTCTGCAGCGACTCACCCCACGTGCCGGCTGCGCACGGCGACGGGGCCTCGTTCCTCGACGTTGCCCTCGAGTACAAGGAGAACACCACCACGCACCTCGCGATCATGTGGGTGTCCTACGACTGGTCGCCGGACGGTGAGTCCCTCGTCTACGCCTACGTCCACCTTGGTGTCCCCTCCGGGCTCATGGTGGCGCACGCCGCCGACGGCTGGGTAGGGGATCTTCTGACCGACTCGGACTCGTCCGCGAGCGGGTACCTTCCGTCACCGCGGTGGTCCCCGGACGGGGCCCTGATCGCCTTCGAGTCCGGCCGGCCCGTCGCGGACTACCCCTACCAGGTCTTCGACATCCGCACGATCGAGCCGGACGGCTCGGACGAGGGGGTCCTCCTCCAGGCCGGCGATGGCGATTGGCTGGGATGTCCGCGGTGGTCCCCCAGCGGTGACTACCTCGTCTACAACCGGCAGGCCTGGCCGCGGAAGGCCCCCAAGGGCGGAGGGCTGGGCGTTCCGGACAGCATCGACGTCTACCGCGCCGAAGCCGATGGATCGAACGCCGTGGACCTGACGGGAAGTGTCAGCGACAAGATGTTGGGTGTGGACTGGCTCCCGGAGTAGGGGCGACCGGTCTCGGTGCTAGCGCGTGGCCGTCGTGGGCTCCTCACGACGGCTCAGCGCGTCCAGGAAGGCCCGGATCCCGGCGATCTGGCCCTCGGCGTCGAGGCCCGCTTCGTGCAGCACGATCGGTCCCGGGCCGCTGCCCAGGTAGTGGCCGTGGCGGAAGGGGTGCAGGCGTGTGGGCCAAGCCGAGGTCGGTCCTCACCCACCGATACATCGTCGGGAGCGTGAAGCCCGTGATGCCCATGGTGCGTGCGGCTCCGTGCTCGGGCAGGAGCGCCTCGCGCTCGGCGAGGGGCAGGCGATCGAAGAGCTCGGCGCTCGCGACGTAGATCACCTCGACGTCGAGGCCGTCCGCCTGGAGCACGGGAAGCACGCCCTGCACGAACGCGTAGGCCACGGCCGAGCCCTGCATCACGATCGTGCAGGCCGGCTGCGTACCGGACGCCGCGCGAAGCCGGTAGACGCCCTTCGCGGCGGCGGAGGCGGGTGCGATGCCGAGCGCTTCGCGGTCGAGGACGGGCTCCGACGGCCGGGTCACGAACGGGACGATCGCGGCGGGTCGCGCCTGCAGCGCGGCCGTCACCAGGGGCCACATCTCCTGGGGATCCCAGGGCGTCAGCGAGACCGCCGTTCCCGGAGCGAAGTTCTCCTGCATCAGCTGCAGCGCCTGCGGATCGGCGTGGGTGGGGCCGTCCTCGCCGGTCTTCAGACCCGGCGTGCCCGCAGATCATCACCATCGGACGGAACGGGCCGGGCTCGACCTCCTGCCGCATCTGGTTGCCGATGGCGTGCAGACGGGAGGGGATGTGCCCGAGCGGCGCGAGGAACGCCCCGTACGACGCGCCGGCGCCGATGTGGTGCCCGAAGGCCGAGACGCCGGAGAGGATGCAGGCCAGCCCGTCCTCGCAGATCCCGCCGACGGAGAGCGTGCGGCTCTCGGGGTTCGTCGCGTAGTTGAAGAACCCGTCCGGGAAGCCCTTCGTGGCGGAGGAGATCGCCGTCGAGCCGAGCAGGTCGGCGGCGCCCACCAGGATCGCGCCGCCCGACGCCTGGTTCAGGTGGCCCAGCACCTTGCCGAGTTGCGAGCGGATGGGGGTCGACGTCCCCGGCTCCAAGACGAGTTCCGGCGGCTCCGCGGAGGGATCGGCGGCCTCGTAGAGCTTGGCGACGTCGGGCGCGCCCTCCCGGGGCTTCCGGCCGTGGCGTTCAGGCGCTCGGCGGAGCTCCGGACGTAGCCCGCGAGGTCGCGGCAGGTCTCGGCGTTCTGCTCCAGGAATCCGCGGAGGATCTCCAGGGTCTCCCAGTAGCGCTGCTCGAGCTCGTCCGGAGCAGCAACCAGGCTCGCAGAGCGGGGCGTCGGCGGCCGCGTCGCCGAGCAGCTCTTCGAGCGTCTTCACGTACGCCGGGGAGCAGAGCTTGTGCCCGCCGCCGTGGCACTTCTTGCCCTTCGATCCCGTAGCGCCATCCCTTGACCGTCCGGTAGACGATCGCGGTCGGCTGGCCGTTGTCGAACTCGAGGGCGCGGCGCTGGGCGGCGCGGATCGACGCCGAGATCGAAGCCCGTCGGCCACCTCGACCACGTTCCAGTCGTGCAGGTAGAAGAACTCCCGCGGGTCCCACTGCACGTAGTCGCCGGGGACGTTGCCCTCGCGGGTGACGGCGTCGGAGTCGATGGAGGCCTGGTTCCAGTCCAGGTGGATCAAGGCGCTCTGCATCGACGCCGGTGTGCCGCAAACGCGAGCGCTTCGGCCACGCGGCCCGGCGTGAGGCCGCCCTCGCCTTCGATGATGTGGACCCGGGGCGCATCCGTCCCGAAGACGTCGGCGGCGGCGAGCGGCGAGACCCAGCGAGGAGCCGACATCCCATGCCGGACGCGCCGGTGGCCAGCTTCACGAACGGCGTCGCCGGCGTCGGGTGCCCGTCGAGCGGCTTCGAGCCGAATCGGCGGAACAGCGGCCCTGGGTGGGTCGGGTTGCGCCGGAAGCCGAGCAGGTCCTCGAAGCGCATCCTGAGGTTGGCCTCCGCGGGGAGCAGATCCGGGGCGCCGACGCGCACCACCTCGTCCCGCAGCGCGAGCATGGCGTAGAGACCGAGCGCCTTGTGACCCGCGGCGTACGACAGCAGGTCGGCGTCGAGTCGGTTGGGCGCCAGATGTCGTAGTCCATCGCGTCGAAGAGCAGGCTCTCGACGAAGCGTCCCGGACGACACCGATCCGCCCGGGTGCCCGGACTGGGCGAAGTTGAACAGGACCGCACAGGCGCGCGGTACAGCAGGTCGAAGGACGTCAGGTTCGCCGAGTGCCGCCGCGTCGTTCCGGGGCGGGCCGTCTTCCCGACCACGATCCAGTCCGCTCGACGCGGTCCAAAACTTGCGACTCATGGATGCTCCGATTCACATGTAGAAGGCGGACGTCCGCCAGGCGGGGTCAGACGTGTCCACTGACGGCCGGAGCGCACGTAGTCGGCGAAGCCGTCCGCGTCCTCCGCGGCCGTCGGCGATCCGGCCCACGGCCTCCCGGAGATCGTCCTCGCCGGTTGGCGATGGAGAGCCGCAGGAAGTGCTGCCCCTCGCTGCCCCGGATGCCGAACGACCGCCGATCCATGGTCGGCGATCTGTAGCGGTACAGGAGGAACAACTGGAAGAGCGTGGCCGGACTGGTCCGGGCCTTGATCTCCGCGGGGAGGGCCTCGTAGGCCTCATGCCCGCCCAGCTCCTCCAGGAGCGCCCGCCACGTTCGGGAACACGTAGAAGGCGCCCTTCGGGTTCTGGCAGGTGATGCCGTCGATGGCGTTGAGACTCCGCGACGACGATGTCCCGGCGCTGCTGGAACGCCGCGACCATCGCGGCGATGGCGGGCGGCGACTCCGGGGACTCCAGCGCCGTGATGGCCCCCATCTGGTTGTAGGGCGGGATCGATGCGAAGTAGTTGATGTTGAGGCGGCGCATCACCTTGGCCTCGGCGACGGTCGGGTAGACGCCCCAGCCGACCCGGCCTCCGGTCCACGAGTAGGTCTTGGAGGCGCCGGTGGCGATGATCGTCATCTCTTCCATCCCGGGCAGCGACGCGATGGAGACGTGCTTTCGCCGTCGAAGACGATGGCCTCGTACGCCTCGTCGCTGTAGATGCGCACGTTGGGGTGCGCCTGGCTTCTGGATGACCTCGCCAGATCTCGCCAACTGCTCTGCGGTGGCCACCCCTCCCGTCGGGTTGGACGGGAAGTTGAGGTAGACGCAGCTTGGTCTTCGGGCGTCAGGTACGTGCTCGAGTGCCCTCACCGGAGAGGCTGAAATCCGTTCTCCTCGCGCAGGGGCACGCGGAACCGGGACCGCGCCGACGTAGTCGATGAAGGACTCGAAGAGCGGGTAGCACGGCGTCGGGTAGACCACCTCGTCGCCGGGCTCCACGTAGGCGTGCTGGGCGAAGCCGATGGGGGGGCGGCCCCCGGGGTAGACGACCACCCGCTCGGGATCGATCGACAGGCCCCGGTCGGCGCCGACCGACACCGCGATGGCCGCACGGAGCTCGGGAATACCCTGCGGGTCGCAGTACGTGGTCTTGCCGCGCGCGGATGGCGTCGATCACGGCGTCGGCGATGTGCGTCGGAAGCGGGAAGTCGGGCTGGCCGAGGTTGGCCTTGATCACCCGATGGCCGGCAGACTCGACCTCGGCGATGAGGGGGCCCGAGGCTGAAGGCCTCTTCGGTTCCGAGCAGGCGGACCCGATCCGCGAAGAGCGGGCGCGCGGAAGAAGTTCTGGTGGCGGTGCCGCTCATGGGAATTACCCTCCGGACCCGGTTCCACGCGACCTGCGGGGGGGGGAATGGTACATCCCGAACCCGTCGGGCCCCATCCAAGTCCGCATGCCGTCGGCGCCTCGGGCGGGGCGCGTCAGGCGAGGAGGCGGTGCGCCTCTTCGCGCTGGGGGAGCTCCAGCGCCGTCTCGTGCTCGGCCAGGAGGGCGCGGGCCTCGGCGCGATTCCCACCCGGGAGAGGCGCCAGGTGCGCGGCGGCCAGGACGACGTACGCGAGCAGGCCGAGATCCTCGGCCTTCGCCTTCGCCGCTCCGAGCCGCTGGTGTCGGCTGCCCGCTTGCCGTCAGGGCTCGCGCCATGGCGAGCGCCCGTAGGACTCACCAGCCGCCGTCCGTCCCCTCGCTACACCGGCCGAGGGCGATTGAACTCCCCACTCGTCGAAGGCGCCTGCCCGACCGCTGACCGCTTCTCGCTAGTACGGCAGCGCCAGATTTCACCCGACCCCCGGGCACTTCCGCACCGCGCTGAGATCCACGCCGGCCTCAGCCAGGCGTTCGAGGCTCGTCTTCGTGTGTGATCGGCGCGCGGTGGCGTTGCGCCGCTGGTGATACTGGATTCGCGCGAGCACCTTGCCGAGTTGCCGGCGCACCTCGGTCCGGGGCATCTCGGGATCCAACTGCACCTCCACGACATCCCTGACCTGCTCGACGGTGAACGGCTCGCCAGCCTCACGAAGTCGCTGGCGTTGTTCGCTCAGGAACAGGAGGCTCAACGAGGTGAGCACCAGGTGTCGCCTCCACCCCTGGTAGATCCGCCCCTCGAAGTGATCCATGCCGGTCTCGTTCTTGCCCTCGCGAAAGAGACGTTCGATGTGCCAGCGGAAGAAGGCCACGCGGAGCATCTCTCCCAGTTCGGCATCCTCCCCTGCGTTGCACAGGAAGTACTTGGCCCGCTTGGGCTTCATGACGTTGCGAGCGATGATCAGCCACTGCTCGTCTCCGGCGACCTTCTCCTCCCGAGGGTGGAAGCGCACCGCGCGAACCTCCCACACGGACGGCCCCTTCTGCAGGTCCTTGACGTGCCAGGTCTCCCAGGGAGGACCGCCCCGCTTCCAGAGTCGATCGACGCGCCGGGGTTCGCTGTCCGTGCCTCGCGAGGCCAGCCAACCCGTGAGGTTGCTGGGGATCTCTACGGCGTAGGTGATCCCGAGATCCTGGACCCCCAGCCGGAAGGTGTGCGAGCGCCCGTACGCCTCGTCGGCGCAGAGCCACATCATGGCCACACCTCGCTCGGAGGCGGCCTCCAGTTGCTGGAGAGCGATCTCGGGCTTCGTGCGGAAGGGCAGGGAGTTCGGGACACCGGCCTCCTCGCAGCGATCCTCATCCTCGAGCCAGTCCTCAGGCAGGTAGATGTCGCCATCGAGGAGCGCGTGGAAGTCGTCGGCGACGTACCCCAGGTGGACGCTGACGGCGCAGTTGTCCGTCTTCCCCGTCGCTCCGCAGTGCTGGCGCTTGACGCCCGGCGTGCGCCTCCCCTTCTTCGGGAAGCTGGTCTCATCGATGAGGCCGATTGCCTCGGGGTGGCCATGGCGCTCTGCGATGCGCTTCTGCAGGCAATCGATCATGGCCTGCTCGTCCCAGCAGTACGTCGCCAGGAACTGCTGCATGGTCCGGGGCGGGATCCCGGCGAGTTCCGCGATCGACTCGGCGTTCTTCCGCGGCAGACCGCTCAGCTGCCCCGCCAGATAGCGCGCGAAGTGCTTGCGGCTGGGGCGCGTCTTGATGCACTCCTCGAAGTCCTGTGCGAACAGGTCGAACTCGGAACGTACCGCCTCCAGGGCTTGGATCTCCACGCATCACCTCCTTCGTTCGAGGCGACGCGCGCGGCGCTACCCTTTCAGTCGGACGGAGACGGCGGCAGAATTAGCCCTCAGAATCTGGCGCTGCCGTACTAGTCCCAGAACAAGCGAGGTCGACCTGATCGAGGTCGAGATCGGGCTCTTCGGCGGTCGATCTGTCGTCCGCGGGGCATCACGTGCGGTCGCCGTGCCCTCATCGTGGGCGCCGGCGGGCTCGCCGCATCTCGGTGAGGGTCGAGTGCGGCGTTTTCGGGCCTCGCACGGCTTGTGCATGCAGCCCATTCCCAGGGCCGGGGAGTTGCAGGAGGGCGGGTGCCGGCCTCAGAAGGCCGGCGCCAGTCTTCGGAGTCGGTCGTGCGCCCTGAGGATCTCCGCGAGCCAGCGGTGCGATCGCGTCATGCGCACCACGACGCGGCCCGCGTGCTCCACGACACGAGCTCCGACGTACACGAAGGCCTGCCGGAACCACTTCCACTCCCAGCGAAGCGTCGCCTCGGGCAGGGCCAGGAGGCTCAGCCACGCTCGCAGGTTCCACGCGATCTGTGCCGCCAGCATGAACACGCCGTTCGCCAGGAGCTCCCCGGTCGGCATCCGAAGGCCCCCGAGGCCATTCTTGAGCTGCTCGATCGCGTTCTCCTGGTGGCAGCGCTTGTAGGCGAAGCGAATCACCTCGCTCGTGTCCATCTCCGAGGCCGGGATGTTGGAGAGCACGTACTGGTAGCGGTACTCGGTGAAGAGCTGGCCCTGGCGATCGCGCACCTCGAGCTTCTTGCGCTTGATCACCAGCCGGCAGTCCACCTCCGTGCGCCGTGAGCCGGTAGTCGGTCTCGGCGACCCACTCGCGAACCGTGCGGAGGTTGCGGTACTTGCGCTGCCTCGCGATCCGCTTCTTGCGGCGCGGGCGCTTCTTCCGTGTCTTGCCCGTCTTGGACACGTGCCTCTTCTCGAGATGGCTGTGAAACGGCGTCCAGGCTGTCCTGGGCAGCGATTCCACGATGGCCGCCAGGTTCGGGCTCTGCTCCTTCACGAAGGCGAAGCAGGCCCCTTGCGTGATCGCGCCATCGTCACGAGGTCGCGCCGGCAGAACTTGCTGTCGCCGCGCAGGTACACCCGATCGAAGTGCTCGCTCACGAGCGGAAGTACCGTCGCGATCTCCCGCGCGATCCCTGCCTCGCTGGGCACGTTGCCCGGGCGGTTGATCAGGCGCAGACACTCACCCGGTCTCGGCCAGGGTCACGAGCAACGGGTGGTAGCCGTACTTGCGGTTGTAGGTGAAGTCCGCCCCCTGCTTGCACTCGCCGTACACCGGCTTGATCGTCGAGTCCATGTCGATCGTGGCCTGGCGGCGCTTCGCCTTCGGATGGCAGCTCCAGGCCCGAACCCGCACCTCGTCCAGGGCGGTCTGCAGGTCCTTCACGGTCCCGCTTCCCGAAGCGCCGAAGGAAGTCCCCGGCCGTGGTGGGATCGGGAAGGCGCACGGCGCCCAAGAGCCGCCGCACGGCCTCGGCATCCTGCAGATTCTGGAGGTCCTGAAGGCAGGTGCCGCCCACGAAGAGGTTGTAGGCCTGCGCGAGGAGGTGGTCGGACTCGTGGTAGGGCATGTGGAGCTTGAGCACCCCGACGTGCTCGTCGATCGCCTCGGCCACACCGAGGGCCGTGGCGAGTCCGTGGGCCAGAGCCAGGCCGCCGTAGGCCGTGGTGTCGGCCCGCTGGTCCACCTCGAGCCGAGCCGTGCGGCGCCCCACGACAGGCCCCGCGCGCTCCGGCCAGGCGCGCTCCTGCGTGAAATGCCGATCCGGTTCGCGGCCTCTCGAACCTCGCGTCCCCTGCCTCGAAGCACTAGACTTGGCACTCACCTGAAAGCCCCCGCTTGGACGTCGCTTCCGTATGTCGCAATTCAGAAGTTACGGCCTCGTGGGGCTTTCTTTATGCACTATCTCCGCGGCGACGAGGCGGCGTCCTCGCTTGTTCTGGGGCTAGCGTCGTGCCGACCGAGGCGGAGGACTCATGATGAAGTACACGGTAGCAATCGATCTGGACCTGCCGCGCGAGAAGGTCGTGGAACTCTACGACGACCCTGCGAACCTCGTGAAGTGGCAGCCCGGACTGGCCAGCACCGAGATCCTGAGCGGCACGGCCGGCCAGCCCGGCGCCAAGTCCAAGCTCATCTTCAAGATGGGCAAGCGGAACATGGAGATGATCGAGAACGTGATCGAGAAGGACCTACCCGATCACATCAAGACCACGTACGACGCGAAGAACGTCCACAACATCGTCGACGTCCGCTTCGTGGAAACCGCGCCCGACAAGACGCGACTGGAGAACACGAGCGAGTTCCAGTTCAGCGGCTTCATGAAGGTGATCGGCCTACTGATGAAGGGCGCCTTCCCCAAGCAGACGATGAAGTACATGAAGCACTTCAAAGCCTTCGCCGAGGAAGGCGCTGACGTCAGGAGTTCCTAGAACTCAACGGGGCAGAGGCCGATATCTTCATTTTCCTGCAGGACCAACAGCACGGCGGTCCCGGAGAACTACGAACTCCCCGGATCCGAAGTCGAGCCTCGGAATCTCAAGTGCAAGGCCAGCATCCAAGCGACAGCGTCTCCCCGGGCGGGTCGAAGGGCGAGCCGGAAGAACCCAGTGCTCCTCTGCCGACCTGCGGCGCGAAGAACTCGAGCTCGAACTCAACCGGCTGGTATCGGCACCCTCGACTGGAATCTCGTTGTCCCAGCCAGCCGAGGCATGAGCACCCGCTTCCGGGCGCATCCATCCACGCCGACGTCCAGTTGCGGCTGACCACCCACTCCAGTCAATCTCAGTCGTGGCCTGATGCAGATCGAAGCCCGTTTCGTTGGTGAAGTGAAGGTGCTCGAACTGACTGCCCGGTCCAGGGGTGCCGCCGCCGTGGTGAGCGCAGGGGGGACCACGGCGGGCGGTCGTGGGTATCACGCGTGCGGGCGCCCTCTCAGTAAGCACCGCACAACGCGTCAACTCGTATGAGAACGACGACAACGCCCTCTACCCACGGGAACGGGGCTATGGTTTCTTCTCTTTGGCCATCAGGGTCCCTCCTTTCTTGATTCCTACCGTAAGGCCCTATTGCTAGTCTCCTGTCGACGCGCCTCGTCGAGCACGCGTCGGGCCATGGGCTTCTCGAGCATCGAGTCTCTTGCCTCAGGCGGGGCATGCTCGCGCTGGTGCATGACGGCCTCCTGGGCGGCCTGTAGGTGCGACGGGTCCTTGCTCGCGCGCCAGAGGAGGTAGCGGAGGGTGGGAAGCGGTAGGGCATCGCCGCGAGCACCGAGTTCGTCGAGTTCCGCCTGAGCGTGCTCGAGGGGCACTAGGCCAAGGGCGGCTCCGAGCGTGCTCCAGCCCAGCCGTCCGGCGAGCGACATGGTGGCGGGGAGACGCGGAAGCGTCTCCCGAATCACGGTGCGTGCCTCGTCTTCGTCTCCGCTCAGAAACAGCACGAGGGCCCGCTGATGGATGGTGTCGAGGACCCGCGCCTCGAACCCGGCGTCGAAAAGAGCTGCTCTGCGTCGGCCAGCCAGGCCAGGGCCTCGGGCGTTCGCTCCGACTCCACACACAGGTCCGCGAGGTGACGCTTGCACGACGCCTGCAGTCGGGTGTCGCCCATCGAGGCGGCCTCGTCGTGGGCACGGCGCAGGTATCCTTCGGCTTCGTGGATGAGGCCGCAAGCCAACCAGAGGCTCCCGAGCAAGCGCCGTGCGCGTACGGATCCAGAGCGGTCTCCCGCTGCTTCGTGATGCTCGAGCGCTTCCGTGCCCATGGCGATCGCGTCCGCCAATCTCCCCTTGCTCATGTAGGCCGCGGTCAGGTTGCTCACGGCCTTGGCGGCGGTCCCCTTTAGGCCAATCGTCCGGCTGATGGCGAGCGACTCTTCCAGATGCGGAATGGCCTCGTCGCATCGACTCGCCTCGTTGAGCGCCCCACCGAGATTCAAATGCGAGATCGCCAGCGCGGTCTGCGAATCGAGGCGCTTCACTTCGGTCAGGCACGCCCGGAAGCTCTCGACCGCCGCCTCGTGATCCTCCCGCATCTCCGCGATCTGCCCCAGGATGGAGTGGGCATGCGCGCGTGACCGGGAAGGAGCCTCGCCGTCCTCCAGCGCGAGGAGTCGCTCGAACGTCTCCTGCGCTTCGGAGAGGGAACCTCGCAAGGTCAGGACGTACCCGACGTGGGCGAGAAGGGCCGTGACGAGTTCCGTGTCGTCGCACGCTTCGGCCAGGCCCAGCCCCTCGCGCGCCAAGGCCTCGGCCTCCGGTAGCTGGCCGTCTACCCGCGCGCGGATGCTCCGTCTCCATGCCAAGCGAGCCCTCAGGGCGCAGTCGGAGCCCTCTTCGACGAGAGCGAGCGCCTCGTGGAGCGCGCGCCTCTCCTCCGACGCGTGCATGTAGAGTGCGTGCTCCTCTGCGAGGGTGATCAGCCACTCCAGGCGGTCGTTTCCTTCCAGGATTCCCGGGGCGGCCAATGCACGATCCACGAGTGCCGTGGCGTCCGAGTGCCGGTGCTGGGACTTCACGAACGCGAAGGCAGGCTCCAGGTGCGCAAGGCAATCGTCCCGACGCCCGGCCTCCAGGTAGTGGTTAGCCAACTGGACGTGAAGCGGCCCGGCGCGGCTCTCATCGTCGCCGGCCTCCGCGAGCCGCCCCTCCAGGACGCGGGCGACCAGTGCGTGGTACTCACGACGCAAGGGAAGGGAAATCTCGGAGAGCAGGAGTTCGTGAAGCGCGTGGCTGTCGAAGGCGTAGTTCTCGTCCGCGGGCCGCACCATGCCGCGCGCGTGGTGCACGTGGGCGAGCAGACGGAGGAGGGGCACGACGGGACGATCGAGGACCTCGGCGACGACAGTGGGATCGAACCGGAACCCGACCACCGCAGCCAACTCGAGGACCTCCCGCTCCTCCTCGTTCATGCGGTGCACTCGACTCGCCTCGAGGTCGCGAATGCGAGGGGGAGGAAGCGGGGGAAGGACGTGATCCGCCTCTTCGAACTCGCGGAGGAAGTCCTGAACGTAGAGTGGATTGCCGTCGGCGTGGCCGGCGAGAACATCCGCGACGCGACGTGCATCTTCTCCACGCACTCGCTCCGCGACGATATCGCGTACGGCATCCTCGGATAGGGGCATCAGCTCGAACACGTCGCCATGCGCCAGCTCGACGAGGCTGTTTCGCCATTCGACGGAAAGCGCGCTGGTGCCGGTTCCGATTAATAGGATGCGAGCATCGGCGATGGCATGGGCCAGCCCCGTGAACAGCGCGCGACCCTCATCCGACGACAGATGGAGCTCTTCGACGACGAGCAGGATCGGGCGCTCGGATGCGATCCCGAGGAGGACCTTCGTGGTGGCCGATCGGATCGCGTCGCCGTCCAGCGGGGGCCCTGCCTGAAGTGCCTGTTCCCCGCGCAGGAACGCCGCATACGCGGCAGCCAGCCCCGACGCGGCGCCGAGGTACCGCTGCACCGTCTCCTCGAGGCCGGCCTCCCCTAGGAAACCCACAAGGGCGCTGCGGATGGCGCCCGGTGCAACACCGACTCCGCCAGGATAGGCGACGCCGTAAAGGACGGCGGCGCCGGTCGCCGCCCGCGCAACGTGGTCGGCGAGCTCGTAGACCAGCCTCGACTTGCCGGCGCCGTCAGGCGCATGGATGAGTAGGGCGCGCCCACGCCCGGCCACGGCGTCGTCCCATCGCTCCGTTAGCGTCTGCATCAGGTCGGCTCGTCCGTGAAGGCCGCCATCGCCCTTGGCCTGGAGCAGCCCGGACGGTAGGCCGCGCGCCGCCTGTCGGGGACGGCCGCGCCACCAAGCTGACCGCTCGCGCTCCTCGAGGATCGTCTGCAGGGTCGCGGCATCCGCAATCCGGTCGGCCGGCTTCTTCTCGAGGAGCGTGAGGACCAGCGCCTCGAAGAACGGACTGACGCTCACGCCCCGCGACCGCAGTGTCTCGGGGACGGTTAGCTCGATGGCGGACAGGTCGAAGTGCTTCCCGTCGTAGTACGGGTGATGTCCCACGAGCAGCTCGTAGAGCACCAACCCCAAGGCGTAGAGATCCGTCGCGTTCGTGATGGCGTCCGGGTCGCCGCCAAGCTGCTCCGGGCTGAAGTAGAGCAGCGTTCCGATTCGATCACCGATTTGCGTCTTCCATAGTGGAGCCATCGGGGCGCGCGCACAGCCGAAGTCCATGATCTTCACGACGCCGCCGTCGTCGGCGAGGATCAGGTTCGCAGGCTTGATGTCGCGGTGACAGACACGCCGCGCCTGCATCGCAACCAGTCCCGCGGTCACCTGCTTCGCGACCGCGAGTGCGAGCGCCTCGTCGACCGGCCCGGCGGCGATCACCTTCTCAAGCGTGCGTCCGCGTACGAATTCAAGCGCCAGATAGGGCTCGGGTCCGCGCCCTGCATCGGCGTTGCCGACGTCCAGAACCTCCACCACGTTGGGGTGATCCAACCCCTTCATGATGGCGGCCTCTTGATCGAAGCGAACTCGCACCTGCGGCGCTGCGATCGCCGGGGGGTCGAGCAAGCGTTTGAGCGCCACTCGTTGGCCGGGGCGCAACTCGGGGGCATCACGGGGGGGCTCGACCACCTCCGCGAGCCAGACTTCGGCGAAGCCCCCGGAGCCGATCCGCTCGATCGCCTCGTAGGGTCCGAAACGGCCCTTCTCCATGGCCTCAGTACAGCGACTCCGCGCCGTCAATGCAACGGCGCGGCGTCGTCCTGCGAGCCGCTCGCAACTTCAGGATGGGGACCGTAGGGCAGGCTAGTCGAGCAGGGGCACGGTGACCGTCTGGTCTTCCATGGTGAGATCCCAGAGCACGACATGGCCGTCGTAACCGACCTCGTCTCCCTCACCCCGGATGATCAGATGGACTTGGTGCAGCCGGAAGAAGCTGACATCCTCGATGAGCCAGTTCCAGACGAACATGCCTGGTTCGCCCATGGCGAACTCAACCTGAATCTCGACAATGTCATCAGAGACTTGATCGGGCGCAACTCCATGCCACGTGGTCGAGGGGGCGATGAGGGAGTCACACTCAATCCAGCCCTCGTCCGGGAATGAGCCCCCGTGCTTGCGTAGGCGGAAACGCACGGGCTGCATGGGCGTGGCCGTGTCGTTGGTGAAGACGAGATCTGCGAACCTTTTGGAACCTGGCGCAATCCGCGTCTGGTGCTTGGCAATCCCACTGCCCGCCGGTGTCCCTCCCCCGTCCGTAGATGACTCAGTGGCCGAATCGAGCGCCGCATGATGCCCCGCGTGCAGCCGCACGTGGAGTTCACCCTTCTCCTCGGCATCCTTGCAGAGATCCAGCATCTCCTTCTTCAGATCTTCGTAACTCGCATTCCCCTTGAACGCTTCGAGCCGTTCCCTCACCCGCTCCACGGACAACAGACGCGCGGGAATCACGCGGTGCACGTCAACGGCACCGAAGCTCACTCGAGCGCCCTTGAGACTCTTACCCATCCACTCTCTCCCTCCTTCTCGAGGCCTGCCGTTCTCCTCGGCTAGTGCCTTGGATTCGGGCATCCCAGTCCTCTTCGATCATGCGGTGTTCCTGCACGCGCTCCACGATGGCGTCACGCGCCCCCTCGGGTGCATGCTCACGCAATACGTGTAGCGTCTGATGTGCGCGGCGTAGGTAGGATTCGTCCTTTGTGGCCCGCCACAACAGGTAGTTGACGCTGGGCAACTGATCCAGACCCAAAGTGCTCCCGTGCTCATCGTATGACCTTCGAGCTTGCGCCTTCGGCACGAGGCCAAGGGAAGCACCGATCCCGTGTGACAGCACAAGACCCACACCTCGCCCTGCTTCCTCCAACCGGGGGAGGCACGCGCGGAGGACCTGCCGAGAGCGTTCGACGTCCCCCTGCAGCAGGTCGTGGCGGGCGCACAGGCATTGGCAGTAGGCTGCATCAGCTCCCCAGCCCGCCTCGTCGTAGCTGCGCTGAGCCATTGTCAGCCAGCCATGTGCCGCTTCGCAGTCCCCTTCCGCGGCGGCCAGCTCGCCCAAGGCGATCTCGACCTGCGCACGTGCTTGCAGATCATCGGATGCGACGATGGCCTCGTGAGCCGAGGTCAGGTGGGTGTGTGCTTCCTCGAGGAGGCCGCAGGCCGCACACAGTTCACCCAGGCGCACACGGGAGAGCGCGGCATCCAGGGGGTCACCTGTTTCCCACGCCAGAACGACGGCCTGCGACATTGCCGCGTGCGCTTGATCGAGGCGCCCGACGCGTCGGTATAGGGCCCCAGCTCACGAATGGCCATGACCTCGAGATTGCGCAGCCCGATCTCGCGGCTGAGTGACAAAGCTCCCTCCAGTTGGGCCACAGCGTCCTCGCCGCAATCCAAGTCCGCCAGTTGAACACCCAGGTTCAGCCGCGCCACGGCCAGCGCACGCAGGGAACCGTGCTTCTCCACATGATCCAGGCAGCGCTGGAAGTGCTGTAGCCCTGTTTCGTGGGCGCCACGCCAATTTGCAATCTGCCCCAGCCCAGAGTGTGCGCGTGCCCGAGCCTCGGACGACTCGCCAGGAGGCTGGAGGTCGAGGAGGCGCCGGAAGACCGCCTCACCCTCGTCAAAACGCCCAAGGCTCGCGGCCAACACTGCGCCGTGGAGCGCCAGCGCGGTGACTAGCAGTTCCTGATCGCCGGCTCGTTCGGCCTCGCGGACCGCGCGCGCGCTCTGCTGCTCGGCGGGGAGGCCTTGCCCCATGGATCGGAGGCACCGGCGTGAATCCACGCCAAGCGCGAGACCGTGGCGGGGGCGGTTTCCGGCCCCACGAGCTGCTCCGCTCGAGCGATAGCTTGCTCTTGACGCTCTCGCTCCGCAATGAAGTCCGACTCGCGGGCCACCCGCACGAGCCAATCGACGCGTTGCTCAGAACTTAGTGGAGCGTCCGTGTCCAGCGCACGCTCGATGAGGGAGATGACCTGACGATGGCGGTGCCCGGAGACCAGGTGATCGACGGCCGGCTCCATGTGAGCCAAGGCGTCGTGCCCACGACCGGCGTCGAGCCACTGATCGACCAGCTCCACGTGGAGATGGCCGGCCATTGCGGCATTGGTACCGTAGTCCACCAGGCGCTGCTCCAGCACCTGCGCTACCAGGGCGTGGTACCACGCCGCAGAGGGAGTGCGAGTTCGGTCAGGAGCATTTCGTGGAGGGCGTGGCTCTCGAACACGTAGTCCGAGGGTGTGGAGAGGACCATCCCCTGCTCCCTCTGGAGGTGGGCGAGATCCTGGAGAAGGGGAACCAGCGGACGATCCAGGACGTCGGCCACGACGTGCGGATCGAAACGGTAGCCTGCAACGGCCGCCAGCTCGAGCAGCTCGCGCTCGTCCTCACTGAGACGCGCGAGGCGCGCCGCCAGGAAGTCCCGAATCCGCGGCGGCGGCAATCGCATCGTCACTTCGTCGGAGTCATCGAGAGCCCGGAGATACTCCGTGACGTAGAGCGGGTTTCCGTCCGCTCGCTCGGCAAGGTCTTCAAGAACGGATCGAGCAGTCTCCCTCGGCCGGCGCTCCTCGACGATGTGGCGCACGGCATCGACGCCCAAGGGTTCGAGCTCGATCTCGGTCGCACTCTCGATTGCGTGCAGCGCGTGGCGCCAGGCGGGCGCAAGCCCGTCGCCAGCCGTGCCCGTCATGAGGACGCGCATGTCACCGAGAGCGTGTGCGAGGTAGGCGAAGAGGGCACGCGCCTCTTCGGAAGCCAGATGGAGATCGTCCACGATGAGCAGGACCGGGCGCTCGTCCGCGATGCTCCGGAGCACTTTGGCGAAGGTGGCTCGGATCCCATCCGCATCGAGCGACGCGCTGCGATCCAGGGCCTCTTCACCGCGGAGAAATGCGGAAAAGGGAGCCGCCAAGCGCGACCCTCCGCCCAGGTAGCGATCAACCTCTTCCATCAACTCGGACTCACCGAGGAACGCGCGAAGCGCACTTCGAAGGGGCCCAGGAGCGATCCCGACGCCCCCAGGCAGTGCCGCCCCGTACAAGATGGCTGCACCTCTCGCCTCGCGCGTGATTTGGTGCGCAAGTTCGTACACGAGCCGCGTCTTTCCGATGCCCTCGGGACCGCTGATCAGAATCGTGCGACCCTCGCCACCTACAGCGCCGCGCCACGCCTCCTGGAGGGTCTCGGCCTCGCTCTCCCTGCCATGAAGACGCCCTCGGCCCCGAGCGGGCAACAAGGCGCGGGGAACCCCCTGCGCCGCCTGGTGAGGACGCCCGCGCCACCACGCGGATCGTTCACGCTCTTCGAGGATCTCCAGCAGTCGCTCTGCGTCTGGCACCCGGTCTTCGGGGTCCTTCTCCAGCAGCGCGTGAACAAGAGCCTCAAGGAACGGGCTGACGATCACGCCGCGAGAACTCAGGGTTTCCGGGATCGCATGGAGGGCGTTGTGTAGAGCCTGTGGGTAGCTCTCGGCGGGATAGGGGTGCTGTCCGGCCAGCAACTCGTAGAGGACGAGGCCGAGCGCGAACAGGTCCGTGGCATGGCCGACCGCATCCGGGTCGTCCTGGATCTGCTCCGGCGCGAAATAGAGAGGCGTCCCGATGTGCATCCCGTACTGCGTCTGGACGATCCGCCCCATCTCGCTGCGCGCACTGCCGAGGTCCATGATCTTCACCGCACCACCGTCGTCGGCGAGGATCAGATTGGCCGGCTTGATGTCGCGGTGGATGATGCATAGGCGCTGCAAGGCCACAAGACCTCGCGTGACTTGCATTGCGATCTCCATGACCAAGGCTTCATCGGCCGGCCCCTCGTCGACGACCGTCGCGAGAGTCTTCCCAACCACGTACTCCATCGCGATGTACGGTTCTAGACCACGGCCCACGTCGACGGTGTCGACGTCGAGGAGGTCCACGACGTTGGGGTGGTTCAGGTTTCGCAGGTACTGAGACTCCTGCTGAAAGCGGCGCTGCGCATCCAACGGCATCATGGCCGGGGGGTCCTTCAGCCGCTTGATGGCCACGCGCCGGCCCGGGAGCAGCTCGGGTGCGTGGCGCGGACGCTCCCGCACCTCGGCGAGCCAGACCGTGCCTACCGCCCCTGAGCCGATCGTCCGGATCAGCTCATAGGGTCCGAAGCGACCCTTCTCCATGGCCTCAGTACAACGACTCCGCGCCGCCAATGCAACGGCGCGGCGTCGTCCTGCGAGCCGCTCGCAACTATAGCGGCCGGTCGTGTTGGCCCAGGATCCAGCCTTCGCGCTGAGCCACGCTGGGCGGCAGTTCGGGGAAGGGGTGAGGCGGCAGGCGTCCGGCTACGACGTCGAGCATGAGTTGCAGCGCCACGAAGGCATCGAAGGGGTCTTCGCCGGCAGGCCCGTCCAGGAAGTCGCGGCCGACGAGTCGACGTCGATCGGCTGCGTTGCGTTTGCTCCACCCTCGGCGGGGGAACCCGAGGTGTCGATAGGCCTCGGCGGGGTAGGTCTCACAGGCCACGATCCGATGGGTTCGAGCGAGTGTTGCGAGTTCACCGTGGAACGGCCAGAGCGCGAGATCGTGTTCCTCGGAACGCAGCGCGGGAGCGAGCACGTCCCGCCAACCGCTGATGGCCGCCCGCCCCACCTGCTTCGCGCCGAGCGTCCAGAAGAGAGGGCTCGCCGCGTCGCGATGGGCCGTGCGACGCTCGCACCGCCGGTAGAGCTGCTCGGGACCGGCGAGCCCGAGTGCGTTCGAGAGCTGGGACCTCGACGTCCCGCCGGGACGACGGGGGTAGAAGGGACGCGTGATCGAGACTTCCTCCGGCTTCGTCGCGGGCTCGTAGAACGCCGCGAGGTCGCCTCGGCCGGCCTC
This sequence comes from uncultured Planctomycetota bacterium, assembly GCA_963802335.1. Lineage (GTDB taxonomy): Bacteria > Planctomycetota > PLA2 > PLA2 > JAEUHO01 > CAWDIE01. The sequence continues at coordinate 309,680 of CAWDIE010000003.1, forward strand.
GAGGAGGAGATCGACGAAGCGATCGACGCCGGCCCGCGCGGCGTACGCCTCGGGCACGCCGATGGGGAAGTCGAACCCGAGGAGCGTGCGGCCGTGGCCCTCGATCATGCCGAGCGGCGGATCGGGCACCCGCGTGACTTGGCCGACCGTCCAGCTCGAGCCGTCGCGTTCGGCGACCGCCATCCACCGCTTCGCCGGATCCACGCTCCAGTCGGCGGAGACGACCCGGTCGAACATGGTGCGCTTGCTAGGCCACCTCGGCCGGCACGGGAAGCTCGTGCCCTTGCATGGCGCGAACCCAGTAGAGGATGGTCGCGAGCATGCCCCACCCGAGACCGATCACGACGCCGACGTCGACGATGCCGCGCCAGGGCTGGTCCAGGCGCTGCACCAGGACGACCAGCAGGATGACACCCGCGGTCAGCGAGTACGCGACGATCCGTCGGCGCTTCGGCGCGGCGAAGTACGCCATGCAGAAGAAGGGTGCGAGCGCGACCCGGAGGAAGGTCGGCTGATCCCGCAGGTGCTTCGCGCGCGCGGCCACGACGAGGCGAGAAGGCGCGCTGAAAGCCGCGGTAGCCCTCCGAGTGCGCCATGAAGATCGCGAAGACGACCAGGACGACCCACTGGACGACGGTCAAGGGGCTCCGCAGCGCTTCCCCGGCCAACGGGGCCAAGCGCCAGATGGCGAAGCCGAGCAGGAGCAGCACGCCCCCCACGCCCCAGAGGGCGCCCAACCAGCCCCAGATCGATTGCTTCGTGGTGTCGTTGGTACTCGGCATCGGCGGGAGTCTACTTCGGCCGGTGCACACTCCGGGAGGACCCGCGCATCGGTCAGACGCACGTGACAAGCGGAGCACACCCAGCGAGCGCCGGCCACCGCCTTCAGGGCCTTCGGCGGCTGCGCCCTGAGATCCATCTGGTGGCTCTCGGGGAGGAGCGGCGCATCTTCATCCGCATCCTTCTCGATCAGGTGGCACCCGAGACAGGCATTGTCCTCCCGGTCGATCGGCAGGAAGTCCTGGATGCCGTGCGGCACCTGCGGCGGCGCATCCAGGAACATCGGCCGGGACCAGCGCGTTCGACCCCGGAAGGGCCTCGTTCTCCAAGAAGGCCGGCGGCACGGGAACGTCGAAGACACTGCCCGGGTACAAGCTGAAGTCCCCGTCGGAAATCGGCTTGGCCTCGTTCTCTCCGCCCACGGCGATGACACAGGCGAGCACGACCACGAGGCCGGAGATGATGGCAAGTCGGATCATCGTTCTTCCCTCCCGCTTCAAGCCACGTAGACCTTGACGGCGCACTTCTTGAAGTCCGTTTCCTTGGAGATCGGACAGGTGGCGTCGAGGGTGACCTTGTTGATGAAGATGCTCTCGTCGAACCAGGGCACGAAGATCATGCCCTTGGGCAGTCGGTTGCGTCCGCCGGTCTCGACGCGCGCCTGGATCTTGCCGCGGCGCGACTCGACCCACGCGAGTTGGTTCGTCCTCGAGCTTCCGGCTGCTTCGCGTCGGCCGGGTTGCATGTAGATCTCGGCGTGAGGCACCGCGCGATGCAGTGCGGGCACGCGGCGCGTCATCGAGCCCCTGTGCCAGTGCTCGAGCACCCGCCCGGTGCAGAGCCACATGTCGTAGTTTGCTCCCGGCGACTTCGGCCGCCGCCGCGTAGGGGCGGAAGAAGATCTTGGCCTTGTCCGCGAGTGCCGTCTTCCGGCAACCGTGACGCCGGTCGAGTCACCGCTGGGGAATGGCTCTTGAGCGCGCCGCCGTAGAAGTCGAAGCCATGGCCCTCGTCGGCGTAGCGGTCGTACTTCGCGTTGAATCGCCAGCGGGTTTCCTTGCCGTCGATCACGGGCCAGCGCAGCCCGCGCACGTCCTCGCGGAAGTAGACGTCGAAGCTCGGCCAGGTCGTGGGCATGGCCACGGCCGAACGTGGCGTACTCCTCGAACAGCGCCTTTTCGGGGAACCAGTCCACGCCCTGCGTCTCGGCCGGTGCCGTTCTTCGCGCCCTTGGCGACGGGATCGGGCCAGGCGAACTTCTTGTTGCGCCGGTGTCGCGAACAGCACGTCGTAAAGCGTGGTCTTCCGGCGTGTAGCCCAGCTTGCGCGCCTGCGCGAGCACGTCCGGCAGGGCGCCTTCCTCGAATCCCTCGGCCTTCGAGTCCGGGGATCGTCTGCTTACCCCACAGGTCCTTCAGCTTGAAGCGCTTGGAAAACTCCAGCACCTGCCACACGTCGCTACGGGCCTCACCGGGCGGCGACATCTGCTCGCGCCACATCTGCGTCCGTCGCTCCGAGTTGCCGTAGGCGCCCCACTTCTCGAAGATGATCGCGGACGGCAGGATCAGGTCGGCGACCTTGCAGGACAGCGTCGGGTAGACGTCCGAGACGACGATGAACGTGTCGTTCTCCCGGGCCGCGTGGATCCAGTGGTTCGCATTCGCCGTCGACTGGAACGGATTCGTCACCTGGACCCAGAGCCACTTCAGCGAGCCGTCCTCCAGGTCCCGCATCATCTTCGTGATGTGGCTTCCGACCTTGGGATTCAGCGTTCTCGGCCGGCAGCTTCCAGAGCTCCTCGCGAGCGCTGCGCGGTGCTTCGGGTTGGCCACGACCATGTCCGCGGGCAGGCGATGGGCGAAGGTGCCGACCTCGCGGCCGTACCGCAGGCCGAGGGCTGGCCGGTGAGCGAGAACGCGCCGTTGCCGGGCTGGGCCTGCTTGCCCATCAACAGGTGGACCATGTAGGCCTGCTCGTTGACCCACGTGCCGCGGACGTGCTGGTTGAAGCCCATGGTCCAGAACGAGACGTTCTTGCGCTTCGGGTCGGCGTAGAGGTCGGCGAGGCTGCTTCAGCTTCGCCTTGAAGGCGTCGAGGCTCTCGTCGGCGTCACCCTTGGCCAGTTGGGCCACGAAATCGAGGGTGTACGGGGCGAGGCCCTTCTTGAAGTCCTCGAACGAGATCTGCCAGTGCTTGCCGGCGCTGGCCGTGTTCTTCTGGGGGATCTCGTGCTCGCACGTCGGGATCGAGCCCCTGGGCGATGGCCTCTTCCTGCGTCAGGACGACCATCGCGCTCGCGCGCATTGGGTGTCCTTCTCCGCATCGTAGGCGAACTGGATCGGTGCCGCCGCATGCCGAAGCCGATGTCCGTCGGGCCCGGTGGCGAAGACGCAGTGCTTCTCGACGAACTCCTTGTCCCCGGCGCCGCGCTCGAGGATCTCGCGCGCAATGTAGTTCCAGATCGCCAGATCGGTGTTCGGGCTTGAAGATGATCTCGAGGTCGGCGATGTCGGAGCAGCGGTTGCGGTAACGTGGTGAGGTTCACGACCTGGTAGCTGGGCTTCTTCAGGCGCGTGTCGACGATGCGCGCCCAGAGCATCGGGTGCATCTCGGCCATGTTGGCGCCCCACAGCCACGATCGTGTCGGTCAGCTCGATGTCGTCGTAGCAGCCGGAAGGCTCGTCGATCCCGAAGGTCTGGATGAACGCCGGCGACGGCGGAGGCCATGCAATGACGCGCGTTCGGGTCGATGTTGTTCGACCGCCAGCCCGCCTTCATAGCTTCACGGCGGCGTAGCCCTCCTGGATCGTGTACTGCCCGCTCCCATGATGCCCGACACCCGTGGGCCCCAGCTTCGCGTGGGCGCGCGCGCCACTGCTTCTCCATCTCGTCGAAGCGCGTTCCCACGAGACGGGCTTGAACTCACCCTGCTTGTCGAACTTGCCGTCCTTCATGCGCAGCAGCGGCTGGGTGAGGCGATCCTCGCCGTAGGGGATCAGCGCATTGGCGTAGCCCTTCACGCAGAGCAGGCCGCGGTTGACCTCGCAGTCCGGGTCACCGTTGACCGCGACGACCCGATCGTCCTTCGTCGCGATCTGGATCCCGCAGCCGACGCCGCAGAAGCGACACGCACCCTTGTCCCAGGACCAGCCCTCTCCGGGATCGGCGAGGGCGTCCGTCCCCGGGATGTGGATCCCGACGGCGGCGGCCGTGGCGGCGGCGATGCTCGAGCGGATGAACGAGCGACGCGAGACGGTGGACTTCATGCCGACTCTCCTTCGATGGCATGGGGGACTTCTTCGGTCGCGACAGATCGACTTCGTCTTCCGTGTCGCGATAGGCGTAGACGGGTTCGGCCAGGAATACGCCCGGCAGGGCCCGAATCTCGTGGAGCAGGGCTTCCTGGGTGTTCAGGGCTCCGTTTCGATCGTGACGACCACACGGCCGCTCTCCGCTTCCTCGCTGATGGACCTCGACGCCCTCCAGGGCGGCGAGCTGTTCGACGCCTGGAGCAAAGGCGTCGGGACGGAAGCGGACGAGGATCCCGGCGTAGAAGATGGCGCCCCCCTAGACCTCGCGGGACCCAACGGTCACCGGACCGGGGCATGCGATCAACTGGAAAAGCCCGTCGAGGACGTCGCTCGCTGCAGGGGCTGGATGAGAGGGCCGCCCGGGCGTGGATCGAAGGCAGGCCCACGAGGGCTATCGGTCGCCGTGACCGGGATGAGCGAGACCTCCGGAAGGCGGCTCGCTCCGGATCGAGCCGTTCCGCAGCGGCCTCGCGAAGGCGTCCGAGGAACAGTCCGGGAGCGCTGCAGGACGTCTCATGGCAAGCGGCAGCCGGGCCGGAACGGACAGGCTCGGCCTGGGGCCGAGCGGATCAACCACGCGATGCCCGGCTCGGCTCGAAGGAGCTGGATCCGGGCCTGGGCCATGGCCCGCAGGCGCTTCGTGGGGGGCAGGGTGGGGTCGGGAAGCGTGGCCTCGAGCCGCTCGCCGGCATGGAGGACGACCTCGTCCCAGATGTCGTCCATCGTCTGCGAAGTGGCGGAAGAGCGCGCCGCTGGTGAGCCCGACCTCTCTGCGAGGGTCGACGACGGGAGGGCCGTCGCCGCCACGCGCCGCACGACGCCAGGGCCGCCATGGCGATCTCCCGACGCCCCACCGCGGAGGGTCGGGGTGACTCCTATCGAAGATATCAAGAACTGACTGCCGGAAGAGCGGAGCACCGCCGTCCGCGGGTACCCTCATGGTCTGGAGACCGCCTGCATGACCGCCCCCCCCGCCGGACCGTGATCGGCTGGCGTGAGTGGGTGGATCTCCGACCTGGGCATCACGCGGGTGAAGCGCCAAGGCCATGGGGGCTCTTCGCGTGGCCGGCGTGGACATCCTTCCGGCGGAAATCACGGTCCGGTGGATGATGAAGGTCAACTCCTCGCCGGGCAGCTCGAAGCGGACGGTGGAGTGTGAAGCACGGGTGCTCGAGATGCGCCCCATCAAGAGTTCCACCGGCCACGTGACACTCAGACAGGGCATCGAAATGGCGAGCGGCATTCGACTCGCGGCACGGATCATCGAGTTACCTCGAGAAGCGATGCCATCGCTTCGGCTGTGCACGGTCGCAGGGCTAGGGGTGCTTCCTGTGATCTGGGAAGGTTCTGGTACGCAGGCCGCTCCGCGAGAAGAAAAAGAAGAAGAAGAAGATTGTCCGGAAGAAGGCGTCGGATCCGGCATCAAGGGCTAGACGATTGGATAGAGAACCGCTACATCTCCAAGGACACGAGATCCGGGCCGGGACCCGGACCCAGTTGGAGATCCCCGTGGCCCGCCTCCCGACCGGCTCGTGGCTGTCCCTGCCGGTCGAGGTGGCGCACGGACGGCGCGCCGGTCCGAGCCTCTTCCTCACGGCGGTCGTCCATGGAGACGAGCTCAACGGCCTGGAGATCATCCGCCGCGTCATGCAGAAGGTCTATCCGGCCAAGCTCGCGGGCACGTTGATCACGGTCCCGGTCGTGAACGTGTTCGGGTTCATCGGTGGTTCCCGCTACCTCCCGGACCGGCGCGACCTGAACCGTAGCTTCCCCGGCTCCCGGACGGGCTCCCTGGCCTCCCGCCTGGCCTACCTGGTCATGCGCGAGGTCGTCGGGAACGCGACCCATGGCATCGACCTGCATACGGGCTCGGGTCACCGCACCAACGTGCCCCAGACCCGCTCCAATCTCGACGACCCCGAGACCCAGCGCCTCGCGCTCGCGTTCGGCGCCCCGGTGACCGTGCACACGTTGCCCGCGAAGGGCTCCCTGAGGCGCGCGGCCACGGAGCAGGGCCGCACGGTCCTGCTGTACGAGGCGGGGGAGGCTCTGCGGTTCGAGGAGGAGTCGATCGCGGCGGGCGTGCGGGGGGTCTGGCGGGTCATGACGGCCCTCGGGATGCACCGGCGTAAGCCCGCCGATCACACCCCCAAGACGCGCGTGGTGCGAAAGTCCGCGTGGATCCGGGCCCGGCGCACGGGGGTGCTGCGCCTCACGGCGCGCTTGGGCCAGGCGGTGGAGGCCGGCGAGACGCTGGGCGTGATCGCCGACGCGTTCGGGAGCGGTGCGACGACGGTCCGCGCCCCGTCGGACGGCGTCGTCATCGGGGCCATGAAGCTGCCCCTCGTGCACCAGGGAGACGCGATCGTCCATGTCGGCGCGTAGCCGCACGGGGTAGCATCCCCCCATGGCGCTCCCCGACTTCGAGAAACTGGCTTCCTTCTACCTGGGCAAGGTCTACGAACCCGCCCGCGGCGAGGTCACGGACGAGCTCGTCCTCTACGACGCGAAGGACCTGACGACGCATGCCGTGTGCGTCGGCATGACGGGCTCGGGCAAGACGGGTCTCTGTCTATCGCTTCTGGAGGAGGCGGCCATCGATGGCATCCCGGCCATCGCGATCGACCCCAAGGGGGACCTCGGCAATCTGCTGCTGACGTTTCCGGACCTGAAGCCGTCGGACTTCGAACCGTGGATCGAGCCCGAGGCGGCCGCACGCAAGGGCCTCACGGTGCCGCAGTACGCGCGCAAGACCGCGGACACCTGGCGAAAGGGGCTGGCCGCGTGGGGCGAGGACGGCGAACGCATCCAGCGCTTTCGGGATGCGGTCGATCTGACGATCTACACCCCCGGCAGCAATGCGGGCGTGCCGCTGAAGATCCTGAAGTCGTTCGCGGCACCGCCGCCGGCGCTACGCGACGATGGCGACGCCTTGCGCGAGCGGGTGATGGTCACGGCATCGGGCCTCTGCTCACTCCTCGGGGTGGATGCCGATCCCGTGCAGAGCCGCGAGCACATCCTGCTCTCGACGTTACTCGACCGGGCGTGGAGCGAGGGCCGGGACCTGGACGTGACGAGTCTGATCCGGGAGATCCAGGACCCGCCCTTCGACCGGATCGGCGTCATGGACCTCGAGTCGATCTACCCCGCGAAGGAAAGGTTCGCGCTGGCGATGCGGCTGAACAACCTGATCGCGTCGCCCGGATTCCAATCATGGATGCAGGGCGAGCCGCTCGACGTGCAGCGCTTGCTCTACACGCCGGAGGGCAAGCCTCGCCTGAGCATCGTGTCGATCGCCCATCTGGACGACAGCGAGCGCATGTTCTTCGTCACCATGCTGCTCAACGAGGTGGTGTCGTGGATGCGGGGCCAGCCGGGCTCGTCGAGCCTCAGGGCCATCCTCTACATGGACGAGGTCTTCGGCTTCCTGCCGCCGACCGCCAACCCACCGAGCAAGACCCCGATGCTCACACTCCTGAAACAGGCGCGTGCTTACGGGTTGGGTGTGGTCCTCGCGAGCCAGAACCCGGTGGACCTCGACTACAAGGCGCTCTCGAACGCGGGGACGTGGTTCCTGGGACGCCTGCAGACCGAACGGGACAAGATGCGCGTCCTCGACGGGCTCGAAGGCGCATCGACCGCCTCGGGGCAGGGCTTCGACCGCGCCCGTACCGAAGCCATCCTCTCGGGCTTGAGCAGTCGCGTGTTCCTGATGAACAACGTCCACGAGGACGCCCCGGAGATCCTGCAGACCCGGTGGGCGCTGTCCTATCTGCGCGGTCCGCTGACGCGCGACCAGATTGCGACGCTCATGGCCGACAAGAAGGCCGCGCGCGCGCCGGCAGCCGGGGCCACGACGAAAACAACGCGCAAGGGCGCCGCGGACGTCATGCGTCCGGTCCTCGCGCCGGAGGTGCCCGAGACGTTCATCGCCCGCACCTTCTCCCTACCCCCGGGCGCCACGCTTCTCTACCGACCGGCTCTCCTCGCCCGAACCCGCGCTCACTACACGAGAGCGACCTACCACGTGGACACCGCCACCACGACGGTGCGGCTCCGACCGCTGACGGGCAGGGAGGTTCCCGCCGATCCGTGGCCCAAGGCCGAGGTCCTCGGTACCGCTCTCCCGGACACGGAGGAGACGCCCGAGGCCGGGGCTCGTTTCTCCCGTCTGCCTGCGCAGGCCTCCCTGGCGAAGAGCTACACGGCGTGGAAGAAGGCACTCGTCAATCACGTCTACCGCGACGAACCGCTCGTCCTGTGGCGATCCAAGCCACACAAGATGATCTCGACCGTCGGCGAGACCGAAGGCGATTTCCGCCAGCGCCTCGTGCAAGAGGAGCGCGAGCACAGGGACCTCGAGGTCGAGAAGCTCCGGGCGAAACACGCCAAGGAGGCGGCGAAGCTGGGGGAGCGGATCCGCAAGGCCGAGCAGCGTGTGGACGTCGAGCGTACGCAGTACGAATCCGCGAAGACCAGCGCGCTCATCTCGCTCGGCCAGACGATCCTGGGGGCTCTCTTCGGCCGCAAGACCCTGAGCCGCACGAACGTCGGCAAGGCCGGGACGACCGTGCGAGGCGCCGGCCGGGCGTACGACCAGAGGCAGGACATCGAGCGGGCCCAGGAGAACGTCGAAGCGCTGCGCGGTGATCTGCTCGAACTGGAAGGCAGGCTGGCCACCGACGTCGCAGCGCTCGAGGTCCGCATCGATCCCGCGCAGTTCGAGCTGGACGAGCTGAGCGTCCGCGCCAAGAAGTCGGAGATCGAGGTGGAGCCGCTGACCCTGGCCTGGGTGCCGTGGGAGCTGGAGGACTAGGCGGACTCGTTGCGGAGCAGGTCGAGGAAGGCCTCGCCGTACCGGGCGAAGCGCTTGGGTCCGACGCCCGGCACGGCTCGGAGTTCATCGTCGGTCTGCGGTCGCCGGCGGGCCATCTCGAGGAGTGCCGCGTCGGTGAAGACCACGTAGGCGGGCACGTGGTGCTCGCGCGCGATCTCGAGGCGTAGTGCGCGGAGCTGGTCGAACAGGTCGTCCGGAACGTAGCGGCGGGCCTTCTCCTTGCGGGCCGGGGCGGCGGCAAGCACGTCGAAGCTCGCGCAGACGTCGCAGGACGACCCGCACGCATCCATGGCCTCACCGAAGTGGGCCGCGAGGCCACGGTGCCGGCAGTCGAAGCCCTCGGCGAAGCTGAACATAGCCCGGGCCTGGGCCCGGAGGCGCTCGCCTGCTTCGTCGCTGGCCTCCTCGGCGAAGCGGTCGTAGGCCACGACCTCCGCCCAGGAGTAGAAGAGGACGCAGTCGGCGTCGAGGCCGTCGCGGCCGGCGCGGCCGATCTCCTGGTAATACCCCTCGATCGAGCGGGGCATGTCCCGGTGGATCACGTATCGGACGTTCGACTTGTCGATCCCCATACCGAACGCGATGGTCGCGACGACGACGTCGACATCGTCGTCGCGGAAGGCGTCCTGGGCGTGGGTACGCTCCTTCGCGCTCATCCCGGCGTGGTAGGCCGCGGCGCTGATCCCGTTCTCGCGCAGGAACTTCGCGGTCGACTCCGTAGAGCGCCGCGACAAGCAGTACACGATGCCGCTGACCCCTTGCCGAGCGCGCACGAGCCTCAAGATGGCGCGCCGCACCGGCGGCGTCTTCCGGTCCACGTCGGTCCGGCTCCCCTTCTTGTAGGCATGGATGTGCAGGTTAGGCCGGAAGAACGAGCCGCGATAGATCACGGGGCGTCGCATGGCCAGCTGCTGCACGATGTCGTCGGTCACACGCTGGGTCGCGGTGGCCGTCAGCCCCAGGACGGGTACCTGGGGGAACCGATGCTTGAGGCCGTGCAGCTCGCGGTAGGCGGGCCGCCAGTCGTGCCCCCACTCGCTGATGCAATGCGCTTCATCCACCGCGATGAGGCTGAGGTCCACGTCGCCGAGCGCCCACGCGACGGATGCCTGGAGGCCCTCGGGGGCGGCGTAGAGGACCTCGATCTCACCGCGCTTGAGTTCCCCCACCACGCGGCTCCGTTCCTCCGCATCGAGGCTCGAGTTGAGACACGCGGCCCGGACACCGACCTCGCGGAGGGCGTCCACCTGGTCTTTCATCAGGGCGATGAGGGGCGAAACGACGAGCGTGGTGCCCCCGAGAATGCGCGCGGGGATCTGGAAGGTCATCGACTTCCCGGCGCCGGTGGGCATGACGCCGACGCAGTCGCGTCCGGCGAGCACGGCGTCGATGATCTCTCGCTGCCCCGGGCGGAACGCGGGGTACCCGAAAACCTCGCTCAAGACCTCCTCGGGGGTGGGCGCGCCCTCGGGGAGGCGCGAGCGCGCGACGGCGGCCTCCACGCGTGCGGTGAGTTCCTGCAGTCGTGCCACGATCGGTGCGTCGAACGCCTCCGGAACCTCCCGCCAGAGATGGCGCAGCCGCTGGAGGGCGTGGGCGACCGCCTCACGCTGGGCAGCACACGCCTCGTCCGTGAAGGACGTGTGCAATCCGTCGACGAAGACGCGCACGTCGTCCGCCTCAGGCGCCGCGGGCAAGGCGGCCAGAAGATCGTCGGGCGCGAGAGCCATGCTCCTCCGTCTCGTCAGCGCACCAGGGTCTCAAGGGAGACCGACGCAAACGTGGAGGAGACCACCTCCGTCACCTCGTCGAAGAGTTTCTGGAGGCGGAGGTCCCCGTACGCCTCGGCCCGGGGCGGATCGTGGACCTCGATCACCTCGAGGACGGTGACCTCGGAGGGCGGCCGCGCCAGAACGTAGCCACCGCCGACGCCGCGAACCCCCCGGGCCAACCCTGCCCGAACCAGCTGCTGGAAGACCTTGGCCAGGGCGCCGGGCGGGATGGCGTAGGTCGCGGCCACCGCGGCCACCGTCACGGGTTCCTCGGCCGTCGCCATCTCCATGGCGGCGCACAACGCGTACCGGGTGCTCTTGGTGTACTTCACGGGGGCCCGAGAATCGCAGGAGCCGGCGGGCTAGGCGACTTCCTCCCGACGGCGCGCTTCCTCGAGATCCAGGTCCAGCGGGATCCGCGGAGCCGGCTTGAAGCCGATGTTCTGGAAGAAGGCCAGGAGTCCCTGGTCCTCCCAGGCCACCTCGGTGCTCAGCCGCCGGATCCCGAGGCCGAGGAGATTCGTGCGAAGCTGCCTCAGCAGCGCGGCACCGACGCCGTGGCCGCCGAAGTCGGGATGCACGCCGAAGGTGTCCAGCACGGCCACCTTCTCGGCCGCGCCGAACTCGCCGTAGAAGACCCGCGCCATGAGGAAGCCGGCGAATCGGTCCTGGGTCTCGGCGGCCAGCGACACCTTGATGCCGCTCTCGACGAGGGCCTGCTGGAGCTTCATGCGGAAGTACTCCTCGCGCCGACGTCCCTTGGCCGCCGCATCGATGGCGACGACCGCCTCGAAGTCCGTCGGGCGGAGATTGCGTACGACGATGCTCTCGTGCTCCCGAGTGCCGCTGCCTGTCTGCATCGCTATGCTCCCTTCAAGCCGTGAGTTGGCCGCCGTCCACGCGCAAGACCTGCCCGGTCACGTGCCGTGCCATCGCCGAGGCCAGGTAGAGGACGGCGGACGCGACGTCCTCGGGTTTCCCCAAGTGGCCGATCGCCGTCTCGTCGACCGCCCGGTCGAGCACCTCGCGGGGGAGTCGCGCCGTCATGTCCGTGAGGATCAGTCCAGGCGCGACGACGTTCACGCGGATGCCGAAGCGGCCGACCTCCCGCGCTGCCGTTCGGGCCAGGCCGATCAGCCCTGCCTTGCTGGCCGCGTAGTTCGCCTGACCAAACTTGCCCCGCTCCCCGTTGATGGAGGCGACGAGGACGACGCTGCCTCCGCCCCGTTCGCGCATGCGGGGGATGGCATGGCGAAGGAGGTGGAACGCGGCGTCGAGGTTCACCCTCATCACCCGCGCCCACGCTTCGCCCGTCATCTTCCAGAGCACGGCATCATCCGTGATCCCCGCGGCGTGCACCAGGATGTCCAAGGCGCCGACCGCCTCGTCGAAACGGTCGAACAGGGGGCTGATGGCCCGCGGATCGGCCAGATCGCACGGCAGGCTCGTGAGCGTGGCCGCCGGCGACCGATCCGGCAGATCGACACCGGCCACCGTCGCCCCGGCCGCACCGAGCGCGTCCGCGGTCGCAGCTCCGATGCCGCCGGCGGCGCCGGTGACGAGGGCGCTGCGCCCGGCGAGCGACAGGAGATGGGCGACCCCTCCGGTCATCGCGCTCAGCCCTCGACCTGGAAGGTCGTGCCTTCCCGCATGAGTTTCCTCGCGCGAAAGGCACCCCACAGAGCCGCACCGATCGCGCCGGCCAGGACCGAGTGCGGATGCGCACGCAGGTCGATCTCCGCCCCCTGCTCCTCGGCGATCTCCCGCAAGGCGGCGACGAGGCCGACGTCCTGCGCGAGCCCCCCCGTGACCAGCGCCGCCCCTTGGGCACGGGCCGAGGTGAGTAGGCGGAAGTACCGTCCGGCCATGGAGAGATGGATGCCCTTGAGGATGTTCGGGATGCTCACACCGCGGGAGACCATGTTGATGACGTCGGTCTCGGCGAGCACGGCACAGATCGACGAGCACTTCTCGGGTTCGTCGGCCTCGCGCGACAGCGGGCCGATCTCGGCGATGGTGACGCCCAGGTACCGGCAGATGTTCTCCAGGAACTGGCCGCTTCCGGAGGCGCACTGACTCGTCATGCGGTAACCGAGCACCTTGGCCCGATGGTCGAAGAGGACGGCGCGCGCATGGAGCGCTCCGATGTCGACGATGGCGCGCGCGTCGGGCTCCAGAAACAGGCCGCCCCGCGCATGGGTGGTCATGCCGTAGAAGTGCCCGGTACGGAACGTGATGATCTCGCCTTCGCCGGTGGTCGCGATGTAGTCGAGCTCGTCGCGCCGAACGTCGGCATCCGCGAGGACCTGCTCGAGCAGGGCCTGCGTGACGGGCAAGGGATCGCGGCGCCGCAGGCGCTCGCTCTGCCCCGCCAGGAGGGCCTCGCCGCCGTGGCCGTCGTCGCGCACCACGGCCACCTTGACGGCCGAAGATCCAACGTCGATGCCGGCGGTCACGAGGGTGGGTTGGTCGTTCATGCCGCCACCTCCTCCTTGCGCCCGCTGCGCGCGTGCATGGCGAAGAGCGCGGCGCCGAGCGCACCCGTGTAGATCGACTCGGGCGAGATGTTGATCGTTCGTTCGCCGTAGTTCTCGTGGACGAGCTCCGTGAGTGCCTTCACGGCTTCCGAGTTGCGTGCAACGCCCCCGGTGAACGTGAACTCCTCACTCACGCCCCCGGAGCGCGCCAGGAGCGACATGGCCCGGAGAATGATGGCGCGGTGGAGGCCGGCGAGAATGTCCTCCCGGCGTTCCCCGAGCGAGAGCCGGTCGCGCAGCTCGGCGCCCGCGAAGACCGTACACGTGGAGTTGATCTTCACGCGCCGGGTGGCCTGCCCGGCCAACGGCCCCAACTCGTGCAGGCCGAGGTTCATCTCGTCGGCGATGTAACCGAGGTAGCGGCCGCAGCCCGCGGCGCAGCGGTCGTTCATCTGGAACGACGTGACGATCCCACGCTCATCGACCTGGATCGCCTTGGTGTCCTGCCCGCCGATGTCGAGCACGGTGCGCGTGGCGGGGAACATGTGGTGGGCGCCCAACCCGTGGCAGAGGATCTCCGACCGGATCATGGCCTCGGGGAATGGAAGTCGCGCCCGACCGTACCCGGTCCCCACGCTGGCCTGCTGCTCCAGGTCGATGTTGAGCACCGCCTGGACCGCGGTCGCGAGCTCCACCGAGGGGCCTTCCGAGTTCCACCAGGGCCCTCTGCGCGTGGTCCTCGAAGGTGCCGACCGCATCCGTCTCGTTCTCCACCTCGAGGATGGCCTTGTCGTAGAGACCCACGAGCGCGTCGAAGGCCGCGTCACCGTCCCGGGCGAGTCCCTCGGCGAGTTCCAGGTAGCGACTCCCCGCCAAGTCGCGGAAGAAGTCGCTCTTTCGCTGGGCCTTGACGGCGAACAGCGCGCGCGACTCCCCTCGCATGGTGTCGAGTATGGTCTCGACGGCCCGGAACGCGGCGTGGCTGTCGGGCAGACGCTCGGCGTGGTGACCCAGGCGTGCATGGAGGCTCTCGAGCTGCCGCAGGTACTGCCGCTCGCGAAAACGGAGCTCGAACACACGGAGCATGGCGTCGGCCGCGCCGGTCTCCACCCCGGCGCTCTCGAGCCGCGACGCGAGGAGGTCGAAGCGTGCGTTGTTGATCGCCTCCCCCAACGCGACGGCGCACGCCACGTCGTAGTTGGACCGGCTGTTCGTGATCCCCCGGCCGAGTACATGCTGATGCTCATCGAGAACGACGGCCTTCGTGGTCGTCGAACCGAGATCGATGCCGACCCAGTAGGGGGTGCTCATGCGTCCCCCCCCCGAGCGCTTCTGGTCGATCATCTGGAAGTAGGACTCGAGCCGGTTCTTGATGTTCGACGCGGAGAAGTAGCGGGGGTCCACGAGGTCGCTCTCGACGAATCCGCCGGGCTTGCCGGTGCGGTTCTCGACCTCCCGGAGGATCATCAGCTGCCCGGCACTGAAGGAGTTGCAGCTCTTCACAGAGTTGATGAGGAACCCGTCGGCTCCGTACTCTTCGACGTAACGAGCGATCATGTCGACGCGCGAGGGCAGATTCAGGTTCGTGTAGCACCCCATGCAGTAGTCGGCGAGCGTCTCGAGCGGCCGACGTGGGTCGTGCCGAAACCCGGTGTCGTAGACCCCTCCGACCTTCGTGTAGGTGCTGGCGACGACGACCGCTTTCTCGTCCGTGAACATCTTCCAGAACGCGCGGAAGCTGGTCCAGTTCGGCGGACCCTCCACGACGACGCGGTAGCGCTCCTCGTCGAGCTCGCCGTCCGGGGTGATGGGGCCCTTACCGAGGCGCACGCGCTCGTCGACCTCGGCTCGCAGTTCCCGGTAGTAGAGTTCGGCCTCCTCCGTGCCGCGGAAGGCGGTGAAGATCGGGCCGATGTAGTAGACACCGCCGAAGTAGGCGTCGATCGGGGACGGCCGGTGCTTGGCCGACTCGAGGACGTGTACGAGGTCGTCCTCGGCCCGCGCCGAGCGAGCCAGCATCTCGCTGAGCCGATCTTCGTCGTAGGCCTTGCCGCTGATGGCCTCCAGCGCGGGGATGACCTTCTTCCTCAGTTGCTCGACGACGTACTTGCGCATGGAGGGCGTGACCTTGCCGTCGCCCTGGTACGGGACGTGGAGCATGACGACCGGGCAGTCGTACTCCTCCCGAAGGATCTCGAACCACTTGAGGAAGGTGAAGCAGCCGGTGTAGGAGAGCAGGAGGAGGCTGGGCTCGGGCAGTCGCTGCCCAGTGGGGCCGACGTTGCCCGACTTGAGCATGCCCACGTCGCACTTCACGTAGGTGCAGACGTCCTCGGAGTGTCCGAGCTTTTCGGCGAGGGCGATGTACTCCCGCGACTTGCCGCGCATGCCGGACTGCAAGGCGTTGATCTCGGGCAGTACCGGCAGGACATCGAAGGTGTGCAACAGCTCCGTCAGGTTGCCCGGGACGAAGGTGTACGCCGTGGGCCGCCCCTCCTCTTCCGCGGTGGCGAGGCGGTCGAAGTGCGCCGCGATCATGCGCTTCTGGCGCTCCTGACTCTGGTCCTTGAGTACGGGTGTCGTCATGCCAGCACCTCTCCGCCCCACAGCTTGATCGAGTCGGCGAATGTGCCGGCCTGCTCGCGAATGACCTGGAACTGTCCGGAGTTCTCGGAGTACTTGAAGCTCGTCCAGGGAATGCCGGCCTTCTCGACCGCCTTGACGCACATGGGTTGATCGAGCAGCGCCGGGTCGCAGAAGCTCGGTGCGCAGAAGAGGACTCCCTCGGCCCCGCTTCCGCGGACGCGCAGAGGAGTTCGTCCCCCTTCACTCCGTCCTCGATGTAGCGGATGGGATTCGCGATGCCGTCCTCGAGGAAGGCGCTCACGAGGTTCTCGAGCGGGTCGCCTTCCACCGCCACGTCGCAGCGGATCCAGCGGTAGATTGGCACGAAGTCGTCGTCCACGATGTAGCAGCCGGCGCGTTCGAGGGTCTTGATGAGGCCCAGGGGCGGCTGCTCGCAGAACGAGCCGGTCAGGAGCACGCGCGCCTGGTCCATCGGGCGTCGGCTCTCATCCATCTGCACGCCTTCCTCGTAGGCGCGGCAGAGCGCAGTGTGCTC
This sequence comes from uncultured Planctomycetota bacterium, assembly GCA_963802335.1. Classification (GTDB taxonomy): domain Bacteria; phylum Planctomycetota; class PLA2; order PLA2; family JAEUHO01; genus CAWDIE01. Next base: position 325,978 of record CAWDIE010000003.1, read on the forward strand.
CTCGGGCGGGAGAAGGACACCGGCGCGCATCAGCACGTAGAGCTCGTGCGTGGGGACCTTCCACGGCTCACGGCGACGCAGGTCGTAGAGCGCGCCGACGGCCTGCCGATTCTCGTTGTAGACGCCGATGGCGTCGCGCAGTGCGTCCGGGTCGTAGGCCCGGGCGCCTCGCTCGACGAGTTCCGCCGAGAGGCTCTCGAGTTCCTGTCGGTAGAACGACCCGCCGATGGCGGCGTCGAAATCCTGGGGCACGTCGAGGTAACGCACGAGCTTGTCCGGAAACTGCATTTTCCACATGCCGGAGAGGTTGCGGATCACGTCGCATGTCGCGGGGAAGAGCATCCCGTCGAGCGCGTCGAGGCTGCCGTTCAGGCCCAACTCGATCGTGCTTCGCGGGATGTGGCAGATGTAGGACTGGTAGTACGCATCCCCGCGGATGATCTCGAGGTCATCCCCCCCGCCGAAGATGCCGACGGGCAGCACGTTCTGGGCGTAGAGGAGCTCGCGAGGCACGTAGACCGGCATGTAGCCGATGGCAAGCCCTCCCGTGCGCTCCTTCCACGCCGTCACGGAAGGGAAGCTGTAGTCACGCGTGAGACGCTCGGCCTGCTGGACCATGTCATGCACGGTGGTCATGCGTCGCTCCAGACGGGACGCCGCTTCTCGAGGAAGGCGCGGATGCCCTCCTCGGCGTCGGCGGTCTTCATCAGGTCCTCGAGGTAGAGGCTCTCGATGGCCTCCAGGTCCTCGTGGAGCTTGCGGTCCAAGCCCCATCGAACGGCACGTACGGCTCGCCGCAGGCTCGAAGCGGAGTGGGGAAGCAGGCCCTCCCGGATCCAGGCGAGCGCCGCCACGCGGGGGTCGTCGGCCACGTCATCGACGAGGCCCATGGCCAAGGCCTCCTTGGCGCCCACGACACGGCCGGTGAGGCAGAGGTCGTCAGCCGCGGCGCGACCGATGCGCTCCGGGAGGATCACGGACGCAGCCGGTGCGAGGACACCGAGCCGAATCTCGGGTTGGCCTAGCTTCGCGTCGGGTGCGGCGAACACGCGATGTGCGAGGGCGGCGAGCTCCAGCCCGCCACCGAGGCACTGCCCCCGCACGACGGCGACGAGCGGCACGGCCGCAGCGGCCATCGCGCGAAAGAGTCCGTGGAAGCCCCGGAGCATCGCGGCTACGTGCTCGGGCAGGTGTTCTTCGACGGAGGCGCCGAACGAGAAGTGGGCGCCCTCACCCTCGAGCAGGACGGCCTTCAACGCCGGCTCGGCGGCGGCCTCCTGGAACAGGCTCGTGAGCGCGGCCGTCATGGCCGCGTCGATCACGTTGGCCTTGGGCGCATCCAACACGAGCCGCCAGATCCGCCCCTCGTCCGAGGCTTCCCGGCGAACGGGCGCGTGCGTGCTCATGCGTCTCCCCCTGCATCGAGGTCGCGCTCGAGCTGAACGTAGGGGCCCCCGACGAAGCGGCTGGACCGGAAGAACGCCAAGACGGGTACGTCGTTGCGCCGCACCATGGTGCGCACCTTGCTCACGCCCATGGCCTTGAAGCGCTGAAGCACGGCATCGAGCAGCACGCCGGCCATGCCCTGCCGCCGCCACGCCTCGTCCACGCCCACCGCGAAGATCCACCCGCACGCCTTGGAACCGAACTCGAAGGCACGCACCTCGGCGAAGAGAAAGCCACGCAGCTCGCCGAGCTCCCCGTCGACGCCAACGCCGAAGGTCTTCGGGCCACCCTCCTGCAGGAAGCGCGCAAAGACGCGGGCCCAGTACGCCGGCTTCGCCTCGCCCGTCTGCCGGGCGTCGATCCCCATGACGGCCTCGACGTCGTCGGCTCTCAGGTCTCGCGGCGCGAGTGTGTACTCGAGGGTCATCGCCTCAGGCCTTCCCGTGCGCCTTGGCCAGGACGTCGTTCGTCAGGTCATCGCCCCACTTGGCACCCGCGGCCATGCGCTGGCGGAGGAGGAGGAAGTCGGGCTCACGACAGGCGCGCGAGCCCTCGTGGAAGGCGCGGAATCCGGCCCGCCCCTCGGTCATCATGTTCAGGCCGAGCCAGGCCCGGTTGGTTTCACGGTTCTTGTCCCAATGGGCGAGTTTGTGCTTCCGCACGCTCTCCACCGTCTTGCTGAGGCAGCCCGGCATCGTCATCGCGATCGACGTGATCAAGCCGTCGACCGTCTCGTCGAGCAGGGTGAGGTCCACCTCGCCGCTTGCGAGGACGGCCTTGCCTGCGGCGCGCGCCTCCCCCCGCTTCAGTTCGCCGAAAACGATGTTTCCCATGTCGTCGATCCAGCGGTCGGTCATCGCCATGGGATTGGGGACGTACGTGCCATCGACCTTCAACCCGGGCACCAGCTTGGCGATGAGGCCGAGGCGCAGTGCCTTGTGCGCCGACCAGGTCTCGCAGAGCGTGCACGACTCCATCGCGTGCTCGATGCCGACGAAGAGCGGCAGGAAGTCGGTGCTCCCTCCGTCCGGCGCGGAACCGTGCTTGGGCCCGGCTTGCCCGAACAAGGCGAGGTCCTGCGCGATGGTGAAATCGCAGGCCATGCCGATCTCCTGGCCACCCGCGATCCGCATGCCGTTGACCCGGCAGATGACGGGCTTGTCGCAGTGGAGGATCGACGTGACCATGTCGTTGAAGAGCCGCATGTACTGGCGGTACTCCTCCGGACGCCCCGCGTAGTACTCGGCGTACTCGGCGGTGTTGCCGCCGGTGCAGAAGGCACGCGTCCCCGCGCCCGTGAACACCACGGCGACGCACGCCCTGTCGTTCGACGCGTGGCGCATGCCGAGGATCACGCCCTTCACCATCTCCGTGGTGTAGGAGTTGAGCTGCCCGGGGTTGTCCAGCACGATCCGCGTGGCGTGCAGACCGTCGACGACCTGACCGGCGGGGTCCTTGACCGGGAGGTCCTGAATGCGGATGCCGGGGAGGTCCGGCACGTCCACCAGGTCGTGGTTCTTGAATGTCGTCATCGCGTCAGGCCTCCGGCAACAGGATTACGCGGCTCGAGACACGGTGGTCTCGGATGTCCTCGAACGTCTCGTTGATCGTCGAGAGCGGGCGGTACTCGACGAAGGGTGTGAGGCGGACGTGCCCCTTGAGCACGAGGTCCAGAACGGACGGGAAGTACTCGGGCAAGCAGCCCCAGTTGCCTTCGATGCGAGCATCGAACGCCATGACGTTGGACAGCCGGACGGTCACCTTGTCGGGGGTGAACCCGACGATCGAGAGGTAGCCCCCGTGCTCGAGCAGACCGAAGGCGGTGGTCTGGCCGGCGGCGGTGCCCGACGTCTCGAAGATGCGCCGACGCCAGCTGGGAATCCCCGCTTCCTTCGCGAAGGTGCGCACCGCGCCCTTGAGTGCCTTGAAGTCCGTGTCGGCCTGAAGGGTAAGCGTCGCGCCGAAGTCCTTCAGGGTCTCGAGTCGCTCGGCATCCACATCGATGGCGACGACACGTGCTCCGAGGGCGGCGGCGATCTGGACGCCGAATCCGCCGACCCCCCCGGCCCCCACGAAGACCGCCAGGTCACCGGGGCCAAGCCCGCTCCGACGGATCGCCTGATAGGCGGTGGACACTGCGTCGGCGAGTACGGAGAGCACGGGCAGGGTGAGACCGGTCGGGTTCACGCCCGCATCCGCCAGGTCTCCCACGGCGCAGAGCCCATGCGCCGGGACCCGCACGTGGGTGGCGAATCCCCCGTGGACGTCGTTGCCCGGGAAGATCTGCCTGGGGCAGATGGAACCCTGCCCGTCGCGACACGCGGGACAGTCCCCGCATGGAATCACGGCGGGCACCACGACGTCGCGGCCGACCCACGGGCCGGCGCCTTCGCCACCCTCGACGACCCGTCCGCTGATCTCGTGGCCGAGGGTTAAGGGGAAGGCGTGCCGGGTCGGTACGCCCTCGTAGAAGAAGCCGAGGTCCGTATGGCAGATGCCGCAGCCGGCGACCTCCACGAGGACCTCGCCCGGGCCGGGGGTCTCGTCCCGCCGCTGGGGCGTCATCACCGCCCCCGGCGCCTCAGCCATCCACGCCATGAACTCCACGCGCCACCCCCGATAAATAGGTAAAGCAACACCTATTTACCGCTTTAGGCGCCGGCGCGCAAGGCCTACCCCGCTTCGGCCAGCCCGTGCATGGCCTCGACCGCCCGGCGGAACCGCTCGAGAAGCCGGGGATCGGGGGGTGGGAGCATCCGATCGTAGGTGCTCAGGAGCTCTCGGTAGTACCAGAGCGTGCCTTCCTGGCGCCCCTGGAAGCGATCGAAGACCACGAGGCCATGCTGCTCGATGTCCCGGACGATCCGGGTGGCATTGTGCACCTTGTCGCAGAGCGAGATCAGGGCCGTCGCCGGATCCACGCCCGTCAGGTGGCGGAGGTAGTACTCCTTACGGCCGTGCCAGGAGCTCTTCCCCCGGTGATCCTCGGTATCGGAGAGGTCGCGGACCATGTGGGCGACGCGTGCCCCGAAGACGGCCTCGAGCTGCTCGAAGGTGGTGGGCGAGTCCTCGAGGACGTCGTGGAGCAGGGCCGCTGCCGCTTGCTCCGAGTCGGCTCCGTGGTCGATGGCGATCGACGCGACGGCGAGCGGGTGCGCGATGTAGGGCGCGTCGGTCCCCTTGCTGACCTGGCCGGCATGGGCCTTCGTGGCCCAGGCGAGGGCAAGGGCCAGGAGATCGGCGTCGAGACCGCGCCTCGGCCTCGTCACTCACCGCCCCCGGCGACCACGAGTCCCAGGCAGAGCGGACAGCCGACCGTCGCCACCGGACGGGGGCAGTCGAGCTCGTCGAAATCGACGTTCTGCTCGAACCAGCAGTTGCAGCCTTCGGACCGCGCGGCGGACACGTAGAGCGGAGCGTCGGCCGCAAGACCCCAGAGGTCGAAGAGGATGTAGGCGATGTCGTCGCCCGCGCAGTCCTCGTCGTCGGCCAGATACTGCTTCGCGATGGGGTCGAAGGTCTGAAGCGTGTCGGCCGCGTAGCCGAGCGCCGGACGCTCGCTCGCCCGGATGAAGCCGAGGCGGTCCCGGAGCAGCACCTCGGTCTCGTGCGCATCGATCGTCGTGTTGGGCAGATCGAGCACGAAGTAGGGCTTGTTCGCCGAGAGGAGTACCTGGACGAAGCGGCTGGGAACGAGCGGGTCGGGGCCGGCATCGACGCCCGTGGCCCAGCGGCGAGGCGGATCCTCGGCGCCCTTGCGAAACCGCCCGCTCTGCTCGACGACGGCGTTCTCGTCCGATCCCTGGTTGCCGAGGACCCAGAAGCAGGTACCCCCGCCGGCCCGGGCCCGCTCGGCCATCAGGCGAAGCTCGCACGCGATGCGGCGGCGGAAGCGCTCCTTGACGGGTACGTATTCGGTCATGGCGCGTCATCCTACGGGCCGCCCTCCCGCCTGCCGCCTCCTGCGCAAGGCGGCTTCGACGTATCCTCATGACCCGCCCCGGAGACCGAACATGCACCCTCGCGCCGGCCACCCGTCCACCGAGCAGGACCTGATCGATGTGGAGGCGCTCCTCGCGGCGTATGGGGAACTTCGTCCCGACCCGTCCGATCGGGCGCAGCGCGTGGCCTTCGGGACGAGCGGCCACCGGGGCTCGGCCCACGCCCGGTCCTTCAACGAGACGCACATCCTGGCGATCACGCAGGCGATCTGCGACTTCCGACGGGAGGCCGGCATCGGCGGGCCGCTCTTCCTCGGCAAGGATACGCATGCCCTGTCCCGCCCGGCGGAGCACACGGCGCTCGGCGTGCTCGCGGCGAACGGCGTCCTCGTCATTCGGCAGGAGGACGACGGCGTGGCGCCCACGCCGGTCATCTCGCGGGAGATCGTCGCACACAACCGGCACCGCGCGGGCGACGACGCCGATCGTGCGGACGGCATCGTCGTCACGCCTTCGCACAACCCGCCGCAGGACGGGGGCTTCAAGTACAACCCGCCGAACGGCGGTCCCGCGGACACCGATGTCACGGGTTGGGTCCAGGACCGAGCCAACACGCTGATCGAGTCCGGTCTGGACGGCGTGCGGAGGCTTGACTACGCCGCAGCCTCGACCGCGAGCACGACCGAGGAGCGGGACTTCGTCGCGTCCTACGTGGGCGCGCTCGGCGAGGTCATCGACTTCGACGTCATTCGCCGCGCCGCGGTGCGCATCGGCATCGACCCGCTGGGGGGATCCGCGCTTCCCTACGTCCAGGCGCTCCGATCCGCGCACGGCATCGACGTGACGGTCGTCAACCCGTCCCAGGATCCTCGCTTCGCATTCATGACACTGGATCACGACGGCAAGATCCGCATGGACTGCAGCAGCCCGCACGCCATGGCGTCATTGATCGCACTGAAGGACGACTACGACATCGCCTTCGGCATGGACCCCGACGCCGATCGCCACGGCATCGTGGCGCCCTCGTGCGGGCTCCTGAATCCCAACCACTACCTGGCCGTCGCCATCCGGTACCTCGTGGGGGCGCGTGAGGCATGGCCGACGCAGGCGCGCATCGGCAAGACCCTCGTGAGCAGCGCCATCATCGATCGCCTGGGGGCGAGCCTCGGACGCGACATCTACGAGGTGCCCGTCGGCTTCAAGTGGTTCGCACCCGGGCTCGCGGACGCGAGCCTGCTCTTCGGCGGCGAAGAGAGCGCCGGGGCGAGCTTCCTTCGTCGGGACGGCACGGTGTGGACGACGGACAAGGACGGCATCCTGCTGGGCCTTCTCGCCGCCGAGCTCACGGCCCGGACGGGCAAGGACCCGGGCGAGCACTACGAGGAGATCGCGGCCTCGCTGGGGCGCCCCAGCTACCGGCGGGTGGACCGTCCGGCCACGCCGGAGGTGAAGGCGCGCCTGGCGTCCCTCTCCCCGGACACCGTGAAGGACGCGACGCTCGCCGGTGAGCCCATCGTGGCGAAGCTGACGACCGCCCCGGGCAACGGCGCCGCCATCGGCGGACTCAAGGTCGTCGCCGAAAACGCCTGGTTCGCCGCACGGCCCTCGGGCACGGAGGCGATCTACAAGATCTACGCCGAGAGCTTCCGCGACGAGGCGCACTTGGAGCAGGTCCTCACGGAGGCGAGCGCCATCGTGACCGGGAAAAATTCCACCTAGTCGTTGGCCGCTCGTTTCGCCTTACGCAAGACTTCTACGTGAAGGTTACTTGCTCCGGTTGTGGTGGCCGGACGCCCGACACGGGGGGCGACATGGCGCGAATTCTGATCGTCGAGGACGAGCCCGACATCCGTGAGGTGTTCCAGCGAGGACTCCTCCAAGACGGGCACGTCGTGCACACAGCGGCCGATGGGCGCACGGCGCACGACCTGGTCTTCGAGACCCCGGTTCCCTACGACCTGATCCTCACGGATCTCTTCCTGCCCCGGATGAACGGCGTCGACTTCCTGCGCGGCGTGTGGGATCTGATTCACGGCCGGACGCCCTTCGTCGTGGTCTCGGGTGTCGCGACCCTCATCGACGAGTTGGGCGAGCTGCATGACAAAGCGGCCGCCATCCTCCACAAGCCCGTGGACCTGAACACCGTTCGGGACACGGTTCAAACAGTGCTCGCCCACCCCAGCCCCCAGCGCCGTGCGCCCAAGCCCGTCGAGGAGCGCCTCCAGATCCTGCTGCGGCAGAACGAAGACCTCTTCCAGCGCGTGCGCATCGACGCGCTCACGGAACTGCCCAACCGCCGTCGGTGGCTCGACGACGTACGCGTGCTGGAAGCCAATGCCCGTCGCTACGGCGTCGGCTTCGCGCTGGCGGTCGTGGACATCGACCAGTTCGGCCGCTTCAACCGCCTGTACGGCCTCGACGCCGGTGACTCGGCGATCCGGCTCATCGCCCGCGTGCTGCGTACCGGCTGCCGCGATGGGGACGGGGTGTACCGCTACCGCGGCGCACGCGTGGCCGACGACAAGGACGGGCTACGGCAGGCCCAGCCCGACGCGTACCGGTACGGCGGAGACGAGTTCCTGGTCGTGCTGCGCGCGCAGGATCCGGAGACCGCCGCGATGGTCATGAACCGTATCCGGGAGCAGCTCGAGCGGGCGCAGGTCGGTCCGGATCCGGACCTGCCGCCGGAGAAGGTGACCTTCAGCGCCGGCGTCGCGGTCTACGACCCGGAGCGTCTGACGGACTGCGAAGCTCTGTTCGAGGCCGCGCAGGCGCGCATGAAGGAGGCGAAGGCGTCGGGTGGCGACACCATCCGACCTCGGTCGCCGTTGCCCCTCAGCGCCCGATCCTGAGATCGAGCCGGAAGCGGGCCCAGGCCCCCGTTTCGCTCTCGGCCGTCGCCGTGCCGCCGTGTTGTTCGGCGATGCCGCGAACCAGGAAGAGGCCGAGACCGCTCCCCCGCTTGTCGCGCGTGTTCTTGTTCTTGAGCCGCGTGAAGCGACCGAAGAGCGTTGCCCCCTCCTCCGGGCTGAACCCCTCCCCCTCGTTCCAGACGGCGAGCGTGACGGCATCCCCATCCCGCCCGGCCTCGACGCGAGCCACGCCGCCGGGCCGCCCGTACTTGGCCGCGTTCGAGAGGAAGTTGGACAGCGCGATGCGGAGCAACTCGGCGTCGGCGCGGACGGGCATGGACTCGGGCGCGTCGATCTCGAGGGTCATGTCGCGTGAAGAGAGCAGGGACTCGGCCTGCAGAAGGCAGGGATCGATCACGTCTGCGCGGAGATCGATGTCCGTCATCTCCGCGACGAGTTCACCGCGCTCGGCGCGGGACAAGTCGAGGTAGTCCTTCACCATGCCCTGGAGTTCTTCGCAATTGCGCCGGATGCGGTGGAGGAACTTCCCCGCCGCCTCGGGCACGGAATCGCCGTACTGGTCGGTGACGATGCCGCTCATCATCTGGATCGCGCCGAGCGGGGCCTTGAGCTCGTGCGTGACGAAGCCCAGCATGTCCATGTAGTTGGCGTTCAACCGCGTCAAGGCCTCGTTCGCGTCGGCGAGTTCTCCGTTGCGTGCCTTCAGGCGGCGGTCCCGGTCGACGATGGCGCCCCGCATCGTCTCGAAGGAGTCCGCGAGGCTTCGGAACTCGGCGTACGTCCGTGGCACCTCGAACGCGTGCGACTCGTCTTCGCGCGCGAGCGCGTTGGCGGCCAGACTGAGCCGTTCCAGGGGCCGCGTGATGCGCCTGAGGAGCCAGAGGAGCGAGAAGAGCGAGAGCAACCCGACCAGAGCCACGATGCCCGTGAACTGCAGCATGCGCTTGCGCTGCAGGTCCCGGTAGGGCGCCTCGAGCAAGCCCACGTAGAGCATGCCGGCGATGTTGCGATCCGGGTCGCGAATCGGCTCGTAGCCGCTCAGGTACCAGCTGTCCACGACCTCGGCTCGGTCGCTCCACCGCTCCCCCTGCACGAGGACATGCTTCGCCACCGCGTCGGACACCTGGGTCCCGACGGCGCGGCGCCCCTGCCCGTCGACGACGTTGGTCGCGATACGGGTGGGCCCGAGGAAGAGGGTGACCGTGCCGAGCGGCTTGCCCTCGTAGCGTTCGTCGCCCAGCGTCAGTCCACGAAGGCGATCGACCAGCTCGAGATCATGGTTCAGCGAGCGCCCGCCGTAGACCAGGGCGTGGACGTGACCGTCCGCGGCCCTCAGGGGGACCGCCATCCACCAGAACAGTGCGCCGGGGCCGTCGTCGATGGCGTGTCCGGGCAGCGCGACGGCCGAGGCGAGGGCCTCGCCGCCTTCGGCGTAGAGGCGTCGGGGGGCGAGGTGCATGGTCCCCCACGCCGCCTCGCCGCCCAGCGCGGCGCGAAGGACGGGGTCGCGGGAGGGCTCGGCTGGCGGGGCGGCCGGGTCGAAATCCCCGGCGACGCGGCGGCCGCGGATGTCACACACGTTGACCAGTGAGAGCCGGTGCCGGGTGCGAATCGCGGCGAGGCGCTGGTCGAGCCCCGGCTCCTCCAGCGTGAGCCCGGCGGCGGCCTCGGCGAACGACTCGCCGAGCGCCTGGAGCTGTCGATCGAACTCGGCGCCGACGATCTTCAAGTCGTGATCGACGCGGGCCTGGGCCTCGTCGAGCACTTGGGCGCGGATCGTCGTCGCCCCCAACGCGGCAATGGCGGCCGCGCCGAGCACGGCCGTCGCGAGCAGGGTCAAGACGAGGGCCGTGCGAACGGACAATCAATCGCCCCGGCGACGGCCCAGCATCTCTTCGATCTGCGAGGTGAGGCCGTCGAGATCGCGCATCGACTCGGGCAGCATGCTGAGGTCGACCTCGATGGCTCGATGCCAGGTCGTGCTGTCGGGCGCGTACCCCAACTCGCCGACGAGCCGCGACTCGAGGTCGGCCATGTGCCCGGCGCCATAGAAGATGGCGACGCTTGCCGGCGGATTCGTCTGCGCCAGCACGCGCTGGAGGTCCCGGATCACGACGGCGTTCCTGTCCTTGATGAGGGCGTCCATCAGGCCCCGGTCGAGGCCGGGCATGTCGCCCATGTCTCCGCGCGCGACGGCTTCCTGGGTCAGAGCTGCGACGAGCACCGCTTTCACCATGACCTGGACGCGTCCCCCGCTGATCTTGTCGGCAAGCCCGAGCAACCCCAGGATGCCCTTGACGAGCATGCGGCTGATCCCCTGCGAGGCGAAGTCGGGCTCGAGCATCGAGAAGTCGCCGCCCCGGGCCTCGACGGCGCGACGGACCTCGTCCAGCGCCATGTCACTCACCACCCAGTCCGCCTTGCCGTAGTCGATGCCCTCGAGCTGGTAGGTCAGGCCCAACGCGTCGGCCAACTGGGCCTGCAGGTTGTCGTCGTCTCCGCCACCTTGCATCGCTCCCACATCGTCGGAGTCGACCGCGAGGTCGGCGGCATGCCCCTTGCCTCCCGGCCGGCCGTCGGAGCCGAGACTCAGCAGCCGCGCCGAGGGCTTGCCCGCGACGCCGACGGTGCGGGCGTACCTGATCGGACGACCCCAAGCGTCCTCCCGCGTGCGCTGCAAGATGTGCGTGACGCGGGGTCCCACGGCGGAGACGGCGTCCAGAAGCGCCTCGTAGTCCCCGGGTACGACGCCCTTCTTCACGCGGAGGCGCTCCACGACGCTGGCGAGGAACCTGAGGCGCGCCGTCGTACTGGCAGCACGGTCGTCGTCCGTATCGCCCCAGTGGTCCCCCGCGCCCTCCGGCAGCACGCTCTCGTAGAGCACGAGCTCGTGGCGATCGAGGATCTCCTCCAACTTCTCGTAGAACACGGCTTCGCCGATGTGGGTCACGCCCACCAAGGTCACCGTGGGGCCCTTGCCTTGCTTCGGAGTGAACGTCCGCACACCGATCTCGAGAGCGACACGATCCGGGTCGTCCCGGTTGAGGCGAATGTAGCGCTCCGGCCCCTCGCGTCTCCGCCTTCTCGTCGGCATGGGAAGGCGCAGGCGCTGTGAAGCCGAGGCTGCCGAGAACGAGCAGGGCAAGGATGAGGCGACGGACCATGGCGGGCTCCAAGTCGAGGGCCGAGAGGAAAATACCGCGCCCGGCGGGTAGTCTCAGCGGAATGCGGCCCCCTTGGCTCCTCCTCCTTCTCCTCCTGCTGATCGGCGGGAGTCTCGCGTGGCTCTTCCTCGGGGGCCCCGACCGGCGCAGGGACCGAGGCGGGTCGAGAGAGCCCCTCCACGAGGAGGAGCCCCTCGCCCCCGAGGATCGCCACCTCCTGATCAACACGGGCACCCTCGTCGTTCGCGTCACGACCCCGGACGGATCCGTGCCGCCGGGCGCGGAGGTCGGCTACGTGTGGCGAGGCCGCACGCGGTGGCTCTACGCCGGGGAAGACGGGCGCCGCGCTTTCGCGGACGCCCCCCTGGGGCATCTGATGATCGTGGCCCGCGCCGTCGGCTACGACGAGGCGAGGGCCCCACGCGAGCTCCTCGCCGGGGTCCCATCCGCGGTCCACCTCGTCGTGCACCCGACGCGCTAGCGGGCCTCGACGTAGCGCCCTCCCGTTTGGCTGGCCAGCGCCTTCAGGAAAGACGAGCCCGCCGCGTCTCCGATCCCGATCGTGTGGAAGACGAACCGCGCTTCCTCGTTGCGCTCGAGCAGCTCCCTCAACAGAGCGGACAGGTCCGTGATGCGCCCTCGATTCGGATCTCCGTCCGAGAGGAGGAAGACCGTGTCGACGTCCATGCCGAACGCCTTGTCGACGGCATCCGCGATGTTCGTCGTCCCATTCGCACGTAGCGACGCGATGAACGCAGCCGCCTTCTTGCGCTGCTTGCCGAGCGTGACGACGCTCCCCTGCCATGCGGCGTAGGACTCGCTGTAGACGATGATGTCCACGAGGGCCTCGTCGGGGAGATCGGCGAGGGCGGATGCCAGCTGCTCCTTGGCGATGTGGAGCTTCGACTTTCCGCCGGCCGTCGCCGTGTGGTCCATGCTGAAGGAGATATCGACGACGAAGAGGACCCGCTGGCTCGTCGTGACGATGCCATAGAAGGAAGCGGTCCCCCCTCGACGCTCGGGCTCCTCTTCATCAGCGGGTGTCCCCTCGCGCGCCCGAAGGTCCGCCTCGTTCTCCTCCCACCACGCCTGCCATAGCACCGCGTCGCCGTACATCCGCACGCCCACGATGGCATAGAGGGCGTCATCGATGTCGGTCACCAGCCGACCCGTCTCCCGCCCCAGCGCCTCGATCAAGGGCCCTACGGCCGACAGCAGGGTCGCACGCCGACAGGCGGCGATGGCGATCGCCCGCACCTGCCACGCCTCGTCCTCGAGCGCGGCCACGATGTCATCACGCGCACTCTCTGGGGGCGCGGCGAGCAACGCCTGGAGAGCCTCGATCCGAACGGCGACGTCGGGGTCGGACGAGCGCAGTTCGCGAAGCAGCGTCTTCGCGGCATCCGTGGGCACAGCACCGAGCGCGCGAGCGCACGCGCGGCGAAGGCGGGCTCCGCCTGTCGCGGTCGCTCGGGTGGCCACCCAACTGAACCCATCGCCTCGCGCCCACGCCGTCAAGGGGTGGGCGGCGGCCATGGCGGCGGCACGATTGGCGAGAAGCAGTCGGCGGTAGTACGGAATGAGGACAGCCGCCAGCTTGCGCGTGCCTCGCACACCCTCGCTCGAAGCCATGTAACCCCGATTGAAGACTTCGGCGTACGCCGCCTCCACGTCGACAATGCGGTCCTCGAGCTCCGCGGCCTCCTTGTCGAGCGCGCGCAACGAGGCCTCGATCGCCGCGCCGGCCCGCGACGCGGGAAAAGCCGCGAGGGCCTCCAAGGATCCAACGCGAGCCTCCAGCTGCGTCTCGTGCGGACGAAGCAACCCCTCGACCAGCGCGTCGAAGGGGGCGGATTCGGTCACGATGCCTTGCGGCAGCCGCGGGCGCAGCTGCTTCTCGAGCGTCTTCGGGCGCTCGAGGTCCAAGCGCTTGAACGACTTGCGCACCGCCTTCCGGGCATCCGCGAAGGAGGGTTCATCGGCGACGGCGTCGGAAACACCCGCGAGAAGAAGGACCAGGAGGAGTGCGAGGCGCCCAAGCGTGAAGATTTGCACTGACTCCGTACGGATGGTTACTCCCACCAGGCGCCGGTGGCGACGGGGACGTTGCGGGGCTTCGCCTCGTACCCGTGCTCGGCCAACGTCCGGATCGTGCGCGCCACGACCTCGTCGATCGCGGACGCCACCTCGGGACTGAGCCCCGTGCCCGAGTCCACGACCTTGGGCACGACCCCGATCAGGCAGGCGGCCTTGGGGCCTCGCCCCAGGAGATCGGCGGTCCAGAGGGCCTCGCGGATCCCGGCCTCGTGCGTCGTCTGGCGCCGGCCCGCGGGCATCTTCTCCAGCAGCTCGTCCTTGTCGAACGCGTAGATCGTGCCCGGCGGCGCCGTGGACTTGACCACGTCCAGGAAGACGAGCAGGTCCAAGTCCAGGATCTTCGACGGGAGGTCGAGCCCCGGCGTACCGAGGTCCATCAGCTCGACCTCGTCGTCGAACGCCCAGCTGGCCTCGAGCCGGCGCACCGCGCTCGGCCCGAAGCCGTCGTCGAGCATCAGGACGTTGCCGAGTCCGTAGACGGCGACTTTCACCCGAGCACGCTCGCGCTGCCGAGTTCGTTGCCCTCGGGGTCGAAGGTATGGCATGCACAGGCCATGCACGGGTCGAAGGAGTGCAGCGTCCGAATCACCTCCAGGGGCAGCTTGGGATCCGCGATCGGGTTCCCGACGAGCGAGGCCTCATAGGGCGCGACCGTACCGGCCTTGTCGCGGGGGCTCGCGTTCCACGTGGTGGGCACCACCGCCTGGTAGTTCTTAATCGTGCTGTCCTTCAGCACCACCCAGTGCGACAGGGTGCCGCGCGGAGCTTCGTGGAAGCCCACCCCCTCCGCATCGCCGGCGTAGCTCGGCGGCTCGAAGGTCGCCGTGTCCCCGCCCAGGATGTTGTTGGCAAGCAGCTCCCAGTGCTTCGTCGCGAGATCCCCGAGCATCGAGGCGCGAACCGCACGCGCCGCGTGACGCCCGAGGGTGGACATGAGCGCCGCGGGTTCGACCTTGCTCTTGGACAGCGCCTCGACCGTCGACACGGCGGCCTTGACCCACTTCACGGTCAGCTCGTGGCCCGACGCGAAGCCAACGAGCACCTGCGCCAACGGTCCCACCTCCATGGGCTGCCCGTCGTAGCGCGGAGCCTTGACCCAGCTGTACTTGCCGTCCGGATCCCACTCGGTGTGGTTCGGATCGGTCTTGCCCTTGTAGGGATGGAGCGGCCCGTAGCTGCGGTAGTAGCTGTGCTCCGTGTCCTCGGTCACGAGCCGGCGAAGGTCCTTGTCCTTCCAGTTCTCGATCGGGCGCATGCCGGCGAGATCGCCGCCCATGATGATGCCGCCGGGGAGATCGAAGGTGGAGGCCTTGCCATCGAGCGGCAGATCGGGCACCGCGAGGTAGTTCCGCGACCCGGCACCGTAGCCGAACCAGTCCATGTAGTTCGCTGCGACCGCGGCGACGTCCGTCAGATACACGTTTTGAACGAACGGGATCACCTTGTCGAGCAACCCCTTGATGGCGTACAGGCGATCCATGTTCATGGCGCCCATGCTGTCGAGGTTGATCGCGTTCTGCACCCCACCCGGGTAGACGTTCTGGATGTGGGGCGTCTTGCCGCCCAGGATCCCCACGACCTGGTTCGCGTACCGCTGGATGTCGAGCGCCTGCAGGTAGTGCGCTACGGCCAGGAGGTTCACCTCGGGCGGAAGGCGCATGGCGGGGTGACCCCAGTACCCGTTCGTGAAGATGCCGAGCTGGCCCCGCTTTACGAACCCGGTGATGGTGTCCTTGACCCGCTTCATCTCCTGCACGGAGTTCCCCGGCCAGTCCGAGAGGGACTGCCCGATGGCGGCCGCCTTGGCCGGATCCGCGGCGGGTACCGTGGTCACGTCGACCCAGTCGAGGGCCGACAGGTGATAGAAGTGCACGATGTGATCGTGCAGGGCGTGCGCGATGAGGATCAGGTTGCGGATGAACTGCGCGTTCGGCGGGATCTCCGCGTTCGTCGCGTCCTCCACGGCCCGCACCGAGCTCATGGCGTGCACGGTGGTGCACACTCCACAGAATCGCTGGGTGAAGAGCCAGGCTTCGCGGGCATCCCGTTCCTTCAGGATGTTCTCGATGCCGCGCCACATGGTGCAGCTCGAGCGCGCGTCACTTACCTGACCGTTCTCGACGTCGACGTCGACTCGGAGGTGGCCTTCGATACGCGTGACCGGGTCAATTGTGAGTCGTTCGGTTGCCATATGCGTCTCTCGGGAAATCGGGGAACCGCTTGGTGACGTATTCGAACATCGCGTGCCACGAGGTGGCCGGCGCGGGCAGGATCGCGAAGAGCTTCACGGCGACGCTGAACATCGCAATCGAGAAGCAGACGAGTCCCGTCGTGATGAGGATCTCGGCTACGCTGGGGAAATAGGAGAAGTTGGCCGAGGGCCGGTAGGCGATCGTGGTCGGGATGAAGCGATAGGCAAGGCCGCCGATGCACGTCAGGACCGCCATGGTGAAGGCGTATCGCGGTGTGATCCTGAGCTTGGGGCTCATCAGGACGACGCCGGGAATCAGGATCAGCAGGTTCTCGGCGAGGAACAGGCGGCTCCAGAAGTCGAGTTGGAACGCGGCCGGGAGCTCCCCACGGATCGCGACGTCCACGTAGCGGGCGAAGACGAACAGCAGGATCACCCAGGCCATGAGCTTGGACAGCTCGCCGATGACGCGCATGTCGAGCGGGCGGCGCCAGATGAGCGCCGACCCCATGACGGCGACGATGACGAAGGCCATGCCGCAGATGCCGGCCTGCACCAGGTAGAAGCCCGGAAGCGCGGGGGTCTGCCACAAAGGATGGACCTTCACGCCGGCGAGGAGCATCAGACCGCCCAGGGACGACTGGTGCATCATGGGCATCACGTACGCGCCCGAGATCATGAACGGGTAGATCTTGCGGATGAAGGGCGTGACCTTCTCGATGCGCTGACGCCACTTGCGGGCGCCCGTGTACCAGACCCGCTCGAGCACGATGGGGAGCGCCTCGAAGCCGAGGAAGAACACCGTGTAGGCCGGCATGGCCAAGCTCACCTCCCAGAGGGGGGAGCTCGTGTTCCAGTGCCACGGCAACAGGGCGTGCCAGAAGTTCCACGGACGACCGACGTCCGCGAGCAGCGCGAGCAATCCCGTCGTGTAGAGCAGGAGGCTCGTGACGATCGCGGTCCGCATGAGCGTGTGCAGCCGCGTGCGGTAGAGCACCCACGTCGCGATGCCCACGCTCATGGCCCCGGAGCCGAGCGCCGTCAACGCCATGACGTTGAAGGTCTTCCAGATGCCCCAGGGATACGCGTCGCTCATGCCGGAGAAGGCATCGAGCTGACCGCTCAGCATCCGCATGATGCCGAGGATGAGTCCGAGGATGGCGAGAGCCATCAGGAGGAGGAACGGCCACGTGATGATGCGCTTGCCGTAGACCGGCACACCACGCTGCCAGACGTTGACGACCGCGCGTTCGGAGGCGCGATAGTCGGTTTCCTTCTTCAGGGCAACGGCATCGGCAACCGTCGAGTCGCTCACAGCTGCTCCTTCAGCCCGCCGCGGGCTTCGATCTCATGAACCTCGAGGTTGTGCTCCTTCCAGTTCTTGCGAATGAGCACGTAGAACGAGGCCCACAGGGCGATGGGGAACACGAGCCAGGAGGTGAAGAAGCGGTGCATCTTCTTGCCGATGTGGGCGGCGGACTCCTCGGGCATGTCCGGCAGGCCGATCTTCTCGAAGGGGACGTGGGACAGGTAGAGCACCTGGGTGCCCCCGCCTTCGACCTCCCCGTAGACACGATCTTCGAAGTACTTGCCCTTGGCTGCGCTCACGCGGTCCTTGGCTTCCTGCAGCAGGTCCTTGCGGCTACGGCTGAAGATCACCGCGCCCGTCGGGCACACGGCCGTGCACCCCGGCTCGGCGTCGGGTGCGTCGTCCAGGATGTGCCGACAGAACTCGCACTTGACGATCTTCGGGTTGAACGACGCCCACTCGAACTTGGGTACCCGGTAGGGGCACGCGATCTCGCAGTAGCGGCAGCCGATGCAGCGGGAACTGTCCCACGACACGATCCCGAGGTCTTCCTTGCGCAGCGCGTGGAACGGGCAACCCTCGACGCACGACGGATCCACGCAGTGCATGCACTGCGCCTTGACGAAGGACCAGTCGGGGCCTTCCTCTTCCTCGTAGAGCTTGATGATGTTCTTGGTCTGGGTGTTCAGGTCGAGCGGCATCTGCCAGATCCCACCCGAGAGTTCGGTGTCCGGCGCGAGGTCGTTCACCTTCGTGCACTCTACGACACACGCCTTGCAACCGATGCACTTGGTCGTGTCGTAGAGCATCGCGATGGCGTCGTCGCGGACGGGCGCCGTCTCGGCCGGCTTGGCCACGGCGACGCCGAGGGCGGTGGCGCCCAGGTAGCCGCCGACGAACCCGAAGAGACGCCGGCGGCTGATCGAGCGAGCCTCCTGCGGGCTCGGGTGATGAACGTCTTGCTGGCTCACGAGACGTCACCCTCCTCGGGCGTCTCCTCTTCCTCGGGCTCGGGATCGGGGCCGCGCCAGGCGCGCTGCGGCGGCCGCTCGACCTCTTTGCCCCCCGGAAGGCCCGGGTCGCCTGGGCTGCGCGAGAAGCGCTGTCCGGCCACGTAGGTGCCGCCGGCGAGGATGCCGACCCCCAGCCCGGCCAGCCCGGTCGCCACCGGATCGACTTCGCCCTGGGGCGCGACGATCGGCGGGTACATCGAAGGCGGCTCGGCATGCTGAATGTTCGCCTTGTCGAAGATCGGCACCTTGAAGGCCACGTCCTTCTCGGTACACCCGACGCAGGGCGCGCCGATCCCGATGGGCCACACGTCGGGCACCTCGTTGAAGTGCCGCGTGGAGCAGGCCGCGTGCGTCACGGGCCCCTTGCAGCCCAGCTTGTAGAGGCAGTACCCGTTCCGGTGTCCGTAGTCGCCGAACTGCCGGGCGAATCGACCGGAGTCGAAATGGGCGCGGCGCGGGCAGTGCTCGTGAATGAAGCGCCCGTAGGCGAACTCGGGCCGGCCCTTCTTGTCGAGCTTCGGGAGCCCTCCCCCGCTGGCGAACTGGAGCACCGTTGCCAGCAGGTTGTAGGGATTCGGCGGGCAACCCGGCAGGTTGATGACGGGCTGGTCGATGACCTCGTGGATTCCGACGGCGTCGGTCGGATTCGGCGGCGTGGACTGCACGCCCCCCCAGGAGGCACACGAACCGATGGCGATGACCGCCGCGGCCTTCGCCGCGATCTTCTGCACCATGTCGATGCCCGTGTGGCCGGCGACCGTGACGAAGATGCCGCCCTGCGCGCGCGGGATGGACCCCTCGACGACGAGCACGTAGCGCCCCGGGTTGTCGTCGATCGCCTTCTGGAGCGCGGCTTCGGCCTGATGCCCCGACGCGGCCATCAACGTCTCGTGGTAGTCGAGCGAGATGAGGTGGAGGATCAGGTCCGCGATCCCCGGCTCGGACGTCCGCAGCAAGGTCTCGCTGCAACCGGTGCATTCCTGGAAGTGCAGCCAGATCACGTGGACCCGCTCGGCCGCCTCGACTTCCTCGGCGACCGCGTCGACCGTAAGCGCGTTGGTGAGGCCGAGCCCGAATGGGGCCGCCACCATCAAACCGCCGCAGAATTCGAGGAAACGGCGTCGGTCGACCCCGCAGGCCTCGAGATGCTCGCCAATTGTCTCTCGCGTCGCGTTGCTCATTAGCACCCTCACAACTCGCGTCGAAAATGCGACGGATACGAGAGATTTGCAACGGTCGAGTTCAGCGAAAACTACGCATCGCCTTCATGGATCAGGACTTGTGTCGAGGAAGATGCAAATGCGTTGCAGAGTCGCGTTGAAATTGAGAATCGCGTGCAGAAACAGAGCCTACGACGCGTTGCGAATGGCCGCGGCGAAGCGTTCCAGCGCCTCGGACTGCCCGAGCACGAGCAGCGTGTCGGCACGCTGAAAGACGGTGTCGGGCGGGGGGGCGATCAAGGTCTCGATCTCTCCTTCGTTCGCCGACGGACGCTGGATACCGACCACAGAGACGCCGTGCTGCTTGCGGATGTCGAGATCCTTGATGGTGCGTCCGACATAGGACGCCGGCGAGCGCACTTCGAAGACCGCCGTCGTGGGCGAGAGCGGAATGCGGTCGATCAGGTTCGGCAGCGTGAGTTGACGCACCAGCCGATCCGCGCTGTCGCGCTCGGGCAGGATGACGTCGTCCACGCCCAGGCGCCGCAAGGCCTCCGCCTTCTGCTCGGAGTCCACCTGTGCGATGACGCGCTTGACGGAGGTGCTGCTGTTCATGTGATGCGCCAGCAGCACCGTGGCCTCGAAGGACTTGCGGAGGCCGATCACCACCGTATCGACCTCGAACACGCCCAGATGCTCCATGACCTCCAGGTCGAGTGCGTCAGCGCAGACGGCCTTCGTGGTGAGCGACGCCGCGCGCTGGACGACCTGCTCGTTCTGGTCGATCGCGATCACGGGGGCGCCGCGCCCGAAAAGCCCTGTGGCGGTCCGGTAGCCGAACTCACTGAGGCCCAGCACGGCGAACGTCTCGTGGATCTTGCCCATCGAAGGCTCCTTCTCGGCTACCCGACCATCACGTCGCCCTTGGGTTGCAGGTACGGCAACCGGGGGCGCTCTCCGATCAACGACACGGCGAGGACCAG
This sequence comes from uncultured Planctomycetota bacterium, assembly GCA_963802335.1. Taxonomy (GTDB): domain Bacteria; phylum Planctomycetota; class PLA2; order PLA2; family JAEUHO01; genus CAWDIE01. The sequence goes on from CAWDIE010000003.1 coordinate 346,155, forward strand.
CGGCCCCAGGCGGCCGACGAACATGCAGACCATCAGCACGCCGAGACCGGCATCGCTGAGTTCACCCGTCGTTCCGGTCGAGAGCCCTACCGTGGACAAGGCGCTGATCACCTCGAAGAGGTGCTCGAGAAACGTGCCCCGGGTCTGGTCGTGGGGCAACTCGCCGAACTCCGTCGCTTGGAGGGCCATGACGGCGAGCATCGCCATCAGGCAGTAGAGCAGCGCCACCGCCATGGCCTTCGCGACGTACTCGCGCGAGACCCGTCGGCCCAGCATTTCCGTCTCCTGACGGTTGAGGAGGTGACAGCGCACGCGGGCCCAGAGAATGGCGAAGGAGGTCGTCTTGATGCCGCCTCCCGTCGATCCGGGTGAGGCGCCGACCATCATCAGCAGGATCAGGTGGATCAGCGACAGATTGGTGAGGTGCGCCGTGTCGACGGTGTTGAACCCGGCCGTACGCGCCGTCACGGAGAGGAAGAACGCCTCGAGGGCGCCCTGGGACTTCGAGTGCGCCTGAAGCGTATTGCTCCACTCGAAGACCAGGAAGCCGAGGAAACCGATGAGCAGGAGCGTCGCTGTCGTCCACAGCACGACCTGGGAGTGGTAGCTGAGGTAGCGGCGGGTCCCCCGCCAGCGCCCCCCCAACCACTCGACGAGATCCACGGCGACGATGAATCCGATGCCGCCCGTCACGATGAGACCCGTTACGACGACGTTGACGACCAGATCGCCGCGATAGGCACACAGGCTGTCGGAGAAGAGGGAAAAGCCCGCATTGCAGAACGCCGACACGGCGTGGAAGGTCCCCAGCCAGAGGGCTTCACCCCACGGGTAGTCGGCGGCGAAGCGCAAGCTCAGGAGAGTCGCACCGAGCCCCTCGGCAAGCAACGTGAAGGCGATCACGCCCTGGAGGACCTGCCGCGGCGACACGCGGGGTACCCCGCCGAAGGCGTCGTGCGTCATCACGGAGCCGTGGAGGTGCATCCGCCGCCGCAAGGTGAGCAAGATCCAGTTCGAGAGTGTGAGGACGCCCAACCCGCCGAGCTGAAGGAGGACGAGCACGAGTACCTGGGCCGGGATGGACTCCCGGGACAGATCCACGACACCGAGCCCCGTCACGCAGACCGCGCTCACGGCCGTGAAGGGCGCCGTGATGAAGTCATCCCGCTGGCCGGCCCCGAAGGAGACCAGTGCGAGCGCCACGGTGCCAATGACGATGAGCCCGAGGAACGTCGCCACCGTGAGCAGGGCCGGTCGATTGCGCATGGTCCTGCCTCTGATACACCCGAAGGTCAGCAGATGCGGGGAAGTTGCTCACCGCTCATCAGATCGACGATGCGCATGCCGCCGATCCGGCTCTTCAGGTGGACGCCGCGCTTCGGGGCCTTGACGACTTCGCCGATGATCGCGGCGTCGCGGCCGCGGGGGTGCGCTCGCATGGCCGCCAGGGCGGCGTCGGCCTTCTGGGGCGCCACGATCGCGAGGCACTTCCCCTCGTTGGCCACGTACAGGGGATCGAGGCCCAGGATCTCGCATGCCCCGCGCACAGCGTCGCTCAGGGGAATCGCACGCTCGTCGAGCACGATGGCCGACCCTGCGCTGTCGGCGATCTCGTTCAGGGTGCTCGCGACGCCCCCCCGCGTGGGATCGCGGAAGACGTGGACGTCGCCGGCGGCCACCGCGAGGACGTCCTGAACCAGCGTGTCGAGCGGCGCGCTGTCGGTCTCGAGGGTCGTCTCGAACTCGAGGCCCTCGCGCACGGAGAGGATCGTCACTCCGTGAACGGCGATCTCGCCGCTCAGGAGCACCTTGTCCCCGGGGCGGATGTTGGTGGGGTCCAGCTCGATGCCCGCGGGGATCACGCCGATCCCGGAGGTGTTGATGTAGATCCCGTCGCCCTTGCCGCGGTCCACGACCTTCGTGTCCCCCGTGACGATCGGCACCCCCACTTCGGCGGCCGCATCACGCATCGACTGCACGACGCGCCACAGCAACTCCATGTCCAGCCCCTCTTCGAGGATGTAGCCGACCGAGATGGCCGTCGGACGAGCACCACACATTGCCAGATCGTTGACCGTGCCGTGGATCGAGAGGGAGCCGATGTCGCCGCCGGGGAACTCCAGCGGGCGGATCACGTAGGAGTCGGTGGTGTAGGCCATCCGTCCGCCGGGGACGTCGAGCACGGCGCCGTCGTGAAGCCGGCTGAGCCATGCGTTGTCGAATGCGGGGACGAAGAGGGTCTCCACGAGCATCTTGGACAAGCGACCGCCGCCTCCGTGCGCGAGCTGGACGGTGGGGTAGTCCTGGATCGGAATCGGACAGGCGACGCGACTCGGGTCGGGCATGGACGGGGTCTCGCTCATGCGTGCCGCTTGTACGTGAAGTAGGCCGCGCACGCGCCTTCCGACGAGACCATGGGCGCGCCGAGAGGCTTCTCGGGCGTGCAGAGGGTGCCGAACGCGGGGCAATCGTGGGGACGCTTGATCCCCCGCAGAACATCGCCCGCGATGCACTCCGGCGACTCGGGCGCGGACACACCCTCCACGTCGAACTTCCGCTCGGCGTCGTACGCCGCGTAGGCCGGCGCCAGTCCGTAGCCGCTCTCGCGGAATCACGCCGATGCCCCGCCAGCCGCGGTCGATCACGCGGAAGACCTCCCCAAGGATCTTGCGGGCCGCGGGGTTGCCTTCTCGGTCGACGACGCGTCGATACTGGTTCTCGACGCCGATGCGCCCCTCTTCGAGCGCGGTGACCGTCATCAGGATGCCCTGCAAGAGGTCGAGCGGCTCGAAGCCGGTCACGGTGATGGGGATCCGATGGCGCTCGGCGATGGGCTCGTACTCCTCGTAGCCCATCACCGTGCACACATGACCCGCAGCCAGGAAGCCCTGCACCTGGTTGTCCGGCGCCGAGAGGATCGCCTCCATCGCCGGGGGAACGAGCACGTGCGAAGAGAGGATGGAGAAGTTGGTGATCCCCTGCTTGGCAGCGCTCCAGACGGCGAACGCATTGGCGGGCGCGGTCGTCTCGAAGCCGACGGCGAAGAACACGACCTCGCGATCGGGGTTCTTGGCCGCGAGTTTCACGGCGTCGAGGGGCGAGTAGAGCATCCGCACGTCGGCGCCCGCGGACTTGGCACTGAGCAGATCACCGCCCGACCCGGGGACGCGTACCATGTCGCCGAAGGAGGTGAAGATCACCTCGGGACGAGCGGCGATCGCCAACGCCTTGTCAATCTGCTCGATCGGGGTCACGCACACCGGGCAACCGGGGCCGTGAACGAGGGTCACGAGGTCGGGCAGCAGCTGATCGATGCCGGTCTTGATGATGGTGTGCGTTTGTCCGCCGCAGATCTCCATCAGCGTCCACGGCTTCGTGACGCGTGCCGCCACGGCGTCGAGCAAGCGTACGGCGTCTTCCTGACGACGGAACTCGTCGACGTACTTCACGGGGCGGCGTCGAACTCGGCCTCGGCCTCGCCGAGTTCCCGGAGGAGCCGCAGCGTCTCCTGCGCTTCCTCCTCATCGAGGGTGTTGAGCGCGAAGCCCACGTGCACGAGCACCCACTCCCCGACCTTGGCTTCGGGCACGTAGGCCAGGCAGACCTCGCGGGCGACGCCGCCGAAGCGGACCTTGCCCATGGTCATGCCCGATTCGTCGGGCGTGATTTCGAGGATCTCACCGGGTACGCCGAGGCACATGCGCGCCAGTCTAGCGCGATGGTGACGCAGCGGAGACCTCGACACGGGGAGATGGGCCCGGGGGACCCATGGAGACGCCCCGCCGGGGCCCCGGGCGCAGCCCGAAGACGGTATCCTTGGCGACGCGTATTCGGAGAGAGAGAGCGATGAGAGTTCACGTTGCCCTGGCTGCCCTGATCGTCCTGCTACTGACCGGCTGCTTCAAGGCCCGGCAGGCCGAACCGCCGTCTCGTGCGACCCCCGCCGGCACGGTGGAGATGTTCAAGACCTACGCCCGCCAGCGCAATCGCGAGGGCGAGTGGGACATCCTGAGCCCCGAGTTCAAGCAGCGCCTCAGCCAGCGGGCCGGCCGCAACGTCGACCTCGCGGACTGGGTGCAGGCGCGGGACATGTACTCCACCGACGCGCGCGTGGCCCAAGCCGAGCGCTTCCTCCAGAACGCCGTGGTCGTCAACACGATGCCCGATGGTCCCAACGCCGTGAAGGCGACGATCCAGGTGTCCGGTGGCCCCTTCATCAGCAAGTCCGGCATCATCCGGATGGTCAAGCTGGATCGCTGGGAACTCTACGTGAGCGGCCAGAGCGAGCCGTATACGGGCACGAGCAACGACCCCCTGTTCGGGGTCGAGCCCCGCGCCGACGGTTCCTACGTGATCTGGTATCGCGATACCCCCACCGGCCCGCGCTCCGAAGAAGTGATTCCCGCGTCGAACGTCACGAACTTCAAGCGCGACGGGCGCTGGTACGTCGACCACCTCGGGGACCTCGAAGGCCAGTTCATGTAGGCCCAAGGCCTACTCATGTAGGTCTTATGAAGCCCAGGGAACTGGGCTGGTCCACGCCGTCTCCACATTTCGTGAAAGCGCCCCGAAAGGGGCCTTCACGGGTGAGGGGACAGATGTCGAAGACGCTCTAGGCTCCCGCTGCAGGGGAGCCCGGAGGTCGGACATGGATACGTCGCGCGTCATCGGTATCGCAACGGCAGCGATCCTCTTCCTCTTGGCGGGTTGCGGCGGCGGAGGCGACGGGGGCACGCCCGGTTTCCCGAACACTGGCACGGTCGCCCTCCAGATCACGGACGGTCCCTTCTTCGAGGAAGGGAGCTGCGTGACGCAAGCCTGGATCACCATTCCCCAGGCCGCGGGCGTCCAGGTGAAGAGCGACAGTGGGGTCTTCGTCGATCTGGACATCGTGGAGCCGACGGACGCGGTCGCGAGCGACACGATGGCGTGGGAGGGGGGGCTACTCCGCGTCAACCTGCTGTCACTGACGAACGGCGTCATCGCGGATCTCGCGGCGGGACAGTTGCCGGCAGGCGCCTATTCCGAGATTCGCTTGCTGGTCGAGGACACGGAGCTCGTCTTCGAGGACGGCTCCACGTCGACCTTCAAGGTGCCGAGCGGCTCCTCCAGCGGCCTCAAAATCAAGGTGCGTCCGTCCTTCGTGGTCGCGCCCGGCAAGGTCACGCACCTGGATCTGGACTTCAGCCTGGCCAAGAGCTTCCACACCGCGGGGCTGGGCGGCGAGCCCAGCTGCGACGACCTGAGGGAAGGCCGGGGCAAGGTCCTCTACCATCCGTCGATTCGCGTGGTGAACAACGATACGTCCGGCCTCCTCGAGGGCTTCGTGCTGAGGCCCGAGACGACCATGAACGAGGCGACCCGTACGCGTCACGCCACCCTCGTCGGCGTCGCCGGCGCCGGTGTGTGGGCCGTTCGTCGGGATCCCCCGCTGGACGCCGAAGACGCCGCGATCGTCATGATGACGACGACCGAAGGCGAGGACAGCGAGTGGGGCGTGGGCTACTACGCCTTCATCCTCGAAGCTGGGGAGTACGACCTCTACACCGACAACCCCGAGGTCGTCGAGGGCGCCGAGCCAGCCACGCCGGTGGCGGAGGGCATCATCGTGGTCGCCAACGACGTGGCGACCCACGACATCACGCTCACGCCGTAGCGGCCTGAACGAAGTGCGCCCCGCGTCGCGCGGTGGCGACGCGGAGCGCGGGCGGACGAGGGAGACGAGTCCTAGTTCCGCCGGATGACGTCCACGTCGGGCACGGAGGGCGGCGCCTCCGACACGAAGCGGGGGTGCGCCGGGAACTCGAAGGGCGGCGCGCCCGAATCCGCTTCTTCCTTGTCCGGGTAGAGATTCAGGTAGCGGGCGCCGAAGGTGAACGCGCCGAACACGAGCGCCACCATCATCAGAGAGATGAAGACTTCCGGCCACGCGGGGATGTAGTGGCCTCCCTGCGCCGCTTCGAATCCGGTCACGCTCACATTGAGGCGATAGGCGATGAAGCCGAGGATGACCAGGACGCCGGCCGCATAGAGGCGCCCCGCGTTGGTACGGACGCTCGGGAAGGCCAACATCACCGCGGGGGCGACGACGCCCAGCAGGAACTCCACCTGGAACATGGCCGCCTCGTAGGTGGGCTGGAAGGCCAGATGCAGGTTGTGGTTCGCGCCGAGGTCGAAGATGCGCACGACCCCATAGACCCACAGGAAGGCCGCCAGCGTGCGGCCGAGCCCGTTCAGCACGGGCAACTCGAGCGACCGTCCGAAGGCGCGCTGCGAGAGCCTCGAGAGCACGAGGACCATGGCCAATCCCATGCAGATCGCGGAGATGAAGAACAGCAGGGGGAGGATCTGGGTGTACCAGAGCGGATAGAGCTTCCCGGGAACGATCAGGAAGAGAGCGCCCAGGGACGACTGGTGAAGCGTCGATAGCACGACACCGACGATGACGATGGGCAGCGTCACCGCGTGTTGGATCTTCACCAGGCGATCCCACCCCCAGCGCTCGAAGAGCATGCTGGAGCCCTCGAGGAGGAGGACGCAGGTGTAGAGCATCAAACACCAGGCGACCTCGAAGAGGACCGAGTTGGGATTCCACATGACGATGGGGTGCCAGATCGCCCACGGCCGCCCGATGTCGACGGCCAAGGAGACGGACGCGCTGAAGTACGCGAGGAACGCCATGAGCACGGTGGGCCGGACGATGGCTCGGAAGCGCTCGGCGTTGAAGATGTAGACGGCCCCCATGATGGTGAATCCGGCGCCGCCGAGGCCGATGGCCACCAAGACGTTGAACGCCTTCCACAGCCCCCACGGATACTCGTCCGTCAGATTCGTCACGGAGCCGAGGCCCTGGGTGAAGCGGATGGCACTCGCGACCACTCCGATGGCCATGAGGATGAAGAACATCCCCTTCCAGAAGCCCAAACGATAGGAAGCCGGGGTGTTCATGACCGCCTCCCTTCATGCGCGCTCACCTCGTCGCGGCGGCTCGTGATCCACCAGATCGCCATCAGGGCGGCGCTACCGCCGACGACGATCGGCGGGACGCGCTTGAGCTGCTGCATCGTCAGGCTGGGGAGGGGCGCGGTGCCGAGCACCGGCTTGTAGCCGAAGTCCTCGCCCGGATTCGGCGCGAGGAAGAGGACGGACGTGCCGCCGATCTCACACTCACCGTAGACGTGGTCGTAGTACTCGTCGGGGTCCTCCTCGATCCGCGTGCGCGCTTCGCAGAGCAGCTCCTCGCGTGTCCCGAAGAGCGTCGCTTCGTAGCTGCAAGCCTCGGCGCACGCCGGGACACCACCCTCCAGGATGCGGTCGACGCACATGTCGCACTTCTGCACCGCGGGAATGGGCTCGTCCCACTCGTACCGGGGGATGTTGAAGGGGCACGCCACCATGCAGTAGCGGCACCCGATGCACTTGTCCTCGTCGTAGATGACCGGACCCTCGTCCGTCTTGATCAGCGCCCCGACCGGGCACACGCTGGCACAGGCCGGATCGAGGCAGTGCCGGCACATGTTGCGTACCGAGCCGTCTTCCTTCTCGACCATGGTCGTGAAGGCGGTCGCCGAGAGGGTCTCGACCTCGTCGGCTTCGTGCTTGAACCCATGACAATCCAGACAGGCCTGGACGCACTTGCGGCATCCGGCGCAGCGGACCATGTCGAAGAGCATGCCCTTCGCGTGTTTCGTCTCACTCATTGCCTTGCTCCGTGAACGGAGGTCACCAGATCGGGCGCGTACGCGGCTTCCGGGTCCACGCCGGGGGGCGGCCAGCAGGGCGGCACGAGGGCGCGCCGCCGATGGCGCTCGCGCAGGTCGAGCGCGAGGGCGATGCCCACGGCGAGAACGGCGCCACCGCAGACGGTGGCCAGAACGATGTTCAGCACAACGAGCGACGTGACGTCGCCGGCGAACTGGGACTCCATGACTCGTCTCCCGCGAAGGCTGCCTTGGCGGCGCCTCCGGTCGTACGGCGAGAGGCACGGAGCGTGCCGCCGAAGCGGACGAATCGACCGACGCGACATGTCGCGTCGCCGCCGCGACTTACGACGTTCGTTCGCACGCTTAGGAAAATCGAAGCCCATGAAGAGCGTTGGAATCTCCGACGGGTGCGTGGGGATCTCCCACATGCAGCCATCGAGACCTACAATTGGGGGAGACGAACATGATGCGCCTCCTCCCACGCCGCCTCGCGCCACGGCTCGTCCTGGCCACGATGGTCTTCGTGGTCCTCGGATGGGCCATCTCGGACGTCAGCAATCTCATGCACCTCGAGGACCGTCTGCTCGAGGAGCGCATTGCCGCGGCCGAGCAGCTCTCCACCAGCATCACGAGCGCGACGTGGCACGCGATGCTGGCGGGGCACAAGGACGACGCCTACGCCGTGATGCAGGTGATGGGTGATCACCAGGGTGTGGAGTGGATCCGCATCTTCGCGAAGATGGGCAGGGTGGCCTACTCCTCCGACCCGTCGGGCCCCCGCATGGTAGCGATCGAGGCGGACGAGTGCCGCGTCTGCCACGACGTCGAGCCCGCGAGACTGGCCCTGTCCCGCGAGGAGCGAGTGCGTCTCTGGAAGAACGAGGCAGGGCCACCGCAACCTGGCCATGCTCACGCCGATCCTCAACGAGCCCGCGTGCTCGACCGCGGCGTGCCACGCGCACGATCCCGACGTCCATGTCCTCGGGATCCTCGATGTCGCCATGGGGCTCGATGACGTAGACCGCGAGATCAGCGCGATCCAGCGCCGCACGCGCCCTATTCGCGTTGCTCAAGTTCCTGGCCATCGGGGGCTTCCTGACGTTCTTCATCGCGCGCTACATCGGCCGACCCATCCGCCAGCTGACCCGTGGCACCGAGGCGGTCGCCCGGATGGAACTGGACGAGCCGATCCGCGTCGAGACGGAGACCGAGCTGGGTGAGTTGGCCGCGTCGTTCGAGACCATGCGTCAGCGTCTCCGCGAGGCGGTCGACGAGAACGAGCAATTCACGCAGAACCTCGAGGAGAAGGTCGAGGAGCGCACAGCGCAGCTGAAGACCGCCCAACAGCAACTCATCCAGAGCGACCGGCTCGCATCGATGGGCAAGCTGTCGGCCAGCGTCGCGCACGAGGTCAACAATCCCATCTCGGCCGTCCTCAACCTGACGATGTTCCTCCAGCGGATCCTCGGCGAGGAAGGCATTCCGCCGGGCCGGCTCGTGGAGTTTCGGCGCCACCTCGGGCAGATCGGCGACGAGACGGAGCGTGTAGGGCGGATCGTCTCGGACCTCCTGTCGTTCTCGCGCCAGTCGACGCCGCGCCGGGAACCCGTCCTTCTCAACGACCTGGTCGAGCGGACCGTGTCCCTGGTGCGCCACAAGAGCACGCTGGCCCGGGTGGAGATCGACACCGAGTTGGGCGTCGACATGCCGGCCGTGCCGTGTGACCGACACCAGATCCAGCAGGTTCTCCTCAACCTCGTGCTCAACGCCGTGGAGTCGATCCACGAGGAGGGCCGCGTCACGGTGCGCACCGGCGTGGAGCACGCGACGGACCATGCCGTGCTGCAGGTCGAGGACACCGGCTCGGGGATCGACCCCGAGCACATTCCGCACGTGTTCGACCCGTTCTTCAGCACGAAGCTCGAGGAAAAGGGGGCCGGCCTCGGCCTCGCGGTCGCGTACGGCATCGTCGAAGCCCACGGCGGCCGGCTCAACGTCCACAGTCAGCTCGGGTGGGGCACGACCTTCAACGTGCGCCTGCCCCTCCACCCCACCCTGGAGGAGGTTCCCTCGTGAAGCGCAAGTGGAAGATCCTCGTCGTCGACGATGAGCCCATCCAGCGGGAGTCGATCGCCGTCTGGCTGAACGAGGACGGCTACACGGTCGAGACCGTCGGCTCGGGGCAGGAGGCCATCGATCGGGCAAGGAAGTCCGAGTACGTCCTCTACCTCGTGGACCTGAAGATGCCCCCGGGCATGGACGGCATCGAGACGATGCGAGGCATCCGCAGCCTCCACCCCGACGCGGCCATCGTCATCATCACGGCGTACGCCACGGTGGACACCGCCGTGCAGGCCATGAAGGACGGGGCCTTCGAGTACCTCGTCAAGCCGTGCAACCCGAACGAGCTCTCCCTGCTGGTCGAACGGGTTCTGCGCATCAAGCACCTCCAGAACGAGAACCGCCTGCTGCGCAAGCAGCTGAACGCCAAGCACGCGTTCCACGACATGGTCAGCAAGAGCCCCACGATGCACGAGATCTTCGAGCTCGTGCGCAACGTGGCCGCGCTTCGCAGTACGGTGCTCATCCAGGGTGAGAGCGGGACGGGCAAGGACATGGTGGCTCGCGCCATCCACGCGTGCAGCGACCGAAAGGACGCTCCCTTCGTCGCCGTGCCCTGCACGGCCCTGGCGGAGACCCTCCTGGAGACGGAGCTCTTCGGGCACGAGCGAGGCGCCTTCACGGGCGCCGTCGGGCAGCGCCGGGGGAAGTTCGAGCAGGCGCACGGAGGCACGCTGCTGCTGGACGAGATCGGCGACATCTCGCCGAAGCTCCAGGTCGAGCTGCTTCGCGTGCTTCAGGAGCGACGCTTCTGTCGCGTCGGTGGGGACGAGGAAATCGAGGTGGACGTCCGCGTGATCGCGGCGTCCAACGTGAACCTCCAGGAGGCCGTCCGGGAGGGTAAGTTCCGTGATGATCTCTTCTACCGGCTGAACGTGATCACGATCCACATCCCGCCCCTCCGGGAGCGGGTCGAGGACATTCCGCTTCTCGCCCGCCAGTTCGCCGAGCACATCGGCGCCGAGCTGGGGAAGGAGATCAGCGGCCTCAGCAACGCCGCGCTCCGACTCCTCGCCAGCTACGACTGGCCCGGCAACGTGCGGGAGCTGGAGAACGCCATCGAGCGCGCGATCGCCATCGCCCGGACGACGGAGTTGGACGAGGGCGACTTCGGCTTCCTCCAGCGGCAGGTCGAGGAGAAGGCGGGCTGGGCACCGCCGGCCAACATGAGCCTGAGGGAGATCGAGCGACGCGCCGTGGAAACGACGCTCGAGCGAACGGACGGCAACGTGACCGCCGCGGCCCAGTTGCTCGGGATCGACCGCTCCACGCTCTACGACAAGATCAAGCGGTACGAGATCCCACGCCAAGAGGGTTGAGGTAGGATCCCCGCCATGCGGAGCAAAGCCACGACCGTCGACGCCTACCTCGCCGAGCTTCCTCAGGACCGCCGCGAGGCGATCCAGGCCGTCCGCGAGGTGATTCTAGAGAACCTCGACGAGGGCTACGAGGAGGGCATGCAATACGGCATGATCGGCTACTACGTGCCCCACCGCGTGTACGAGCCGGGCTATCACTGCGATCCCCGCCAAGGCGTCCCGTTCGCCGCGCTCGCGTCCCAGAAGAACTACATGTCCCTCTATCTGATGTGCGTCTACGGGCAGCCCGATCAGGAGACGTGGTTCCGCACCGCGTGGGAAAAGACCGGCAAGAAGCTGAACATGGGCAAGTCCTGCGTACGCTTCAAGAAGCTGGACGATCTTCCCCTGGACGTGATCGGTGAGACGATCAAGCGCGTCCCCGCGAAGAGATTCCTCGAGGTCTACGAGGCCGCGATCAAGAAGTAGCGCTCGCCTGCATGCCGGCCGCGGATCGCGTGAGGAAGTCCACGAGGTCCATCTTCGTCACGATGCCCAGCAACCCGTCGTCGTCGTCCAGGACCAACGCGGCGTAGTGGTTCGTGAAGAGCGATGTGAGGATCCCCGCATCGGCGCTCGCCGGCACGGTCTTCACGTTGCGGTACATGACCTCCGCCACGGCCTGCTCGCGCGACGCCTTCCCCTCGATGAGCGCATGCAGGAGGTCCGTTTCCGTCAGGATCCCCACGAGTTTGCCCTGGTCCACGACGGGCACCTGGCTGATCCCTTCACGGCGCATGACCTCGATGACCCGCCCGATCGTGTCGGCGGCCCGAGCCGTGATCAGCTCGCGCGGCGGGAGGGAGCGGAGGAAGTCGCCCAACGAGACCGTTTCCCAGCTGCTCTCGACGAAGCCGTTCTCCCGCATCCAGCGGTCGTCCATGAATTTCGTCATGTAGTTGCGGACCTGATCGCAGACCAGCGTGACGATGCGCTTGTTCGGGCCGTACTTCTTCGCGATCTCCACGGCGGCCCAGACGGCGGACCCCGACGAGCCCCCGACGAGGAGCCCTTCCTGCTGGATCAGCCGGCGAGCCATCAGGAAGGAGTCACGATCGTGCGACTTGATCCACTCGTCCACCAGGCTCCGGTCCAGCACGTCGGGGATGAAGTCGTAGCCGATGCCCTCGACCTTGTAGGCGTGGATCGGGTCCCGGCCCGGCGAGGATGGATCCGTCGGGGTCCACGCCGATGACCTTGCAGTGCGGGACCGCCTCCTTGATGCGTCGCGCGGCCCCGGTGATGGTGCCGCCCGTGCCCGCGGTGAGAACGAGGAAGTCGAGTTCGCCCCCGGTCTGATCGAGGATCTCCTGGCCCGTCCCGTGGTAGTGCGCCAGCGGATTGTCCTCGTTGCCGTACTGGTCGAGGATGTGGGCGTTGGGCAGGATCTGCTGCAGCTGCTTCGCGACCCCGATGTGACTCTCGGGCGCGTCCCACGCGGCCTCCGTCGGGGTGCGGATGATCTCCGCGCCGAGGGCCTCCAGCACGACCTGCTTCTCCCGGCTCATCTTCTCGGGCATCGTGATGATCATGCGGTAGCCGTAGATCGCCGCGGCCAGCGCCATGCCGATTCCCGTGTTGCCGCTCGTGGGCTCGATCAGCGTGTCGCCCGGCTTGATGCGGCCCGTGCGCTGGGCCTCCTCGACCATCCGCTTGCCGATCCGGTCCTTCACGGACCCACCGGCGTTCAAGTGCTCGCACTTGGCGAGGATCTCGCACCCCGTCGAGCGGCCGATTCGCTGGAGCCGCACGAGGGGTGTGTTGCCGATGGCTCCGAGGATGGAATCCAGGATCTGGGTCATGTCGCCTCCTACCCGCCGGGCTCCAGCGTACGGGCGATGAGGACGATACGGCCGGAGTAGCCGCAGGTGACGAGTTCGTCGCCGGGGCGATCGGGGAGGAGGTCGGCCGCGGCCAGGTGGTGGAGCTTCGCCTCGTCCCGGTAGACCTCGATGGCCTCGAACCCGTCGACGAAGCGAAACAGGGTCACCCGCTTCTCGTAGCCGGTGGTGGCGGCCTGCCAGGCATCCTCGTCGGGACGACGCAGGACGGCGCCGCGGAGCTTGGCTCCCTCCTCGTGGATGGTCCAGGTCCCCTGCTGGCCCTCCTCGGTCTCGATGAGCCGCAGCTTGCCGTCGTCGCAGGCCACGAGGACGGCGTAGCCGGCCGTGCCGAGCCGCGCCGCGCCGGCGGCGCCGCGCCACAGGTCCTTCACGTCCCAGGCGCCATCGGCGTGGGTGATGTGCTTGACGGTGCCGCCGGCACAGGCCACCGCCACACCGAAGTCGAAGGGCACCGCGCACTTGCCGGGACTCGCCAGCGGGAGGGTCCGGATCGGCAGCCAGCCCTTGTCCGGCGACCGATCGAGGACGACGGCGTTGTTGCTGAACCCGACGGTCACGATCTGCATGCCGTCCCGCTCGGGATCCATGTCCGCGATGGCGACACCGTGGATCAAGGCCGTGTCCTGGAAGACGGGTTCCTGCTCCCAGCCGTCCTCGCCCCGCATGAAGAGGCGTGCCTCCCCAGGACCGCCCTCTTCCTCACCGCCGGACGCCATCCCGACGACGACGAGCTCGTCGCCCGGTCGATCGAGCCTGGCGTCCCCGATGGCGCATTGGATCATCTCGCCCGGCGTGGTCGCGATGCGCTCGGCCTTCCAACCATCGCCCTCCCGGCCGAGGACCCAGATGTCTCCGTTGCGCGAAACCGCCGCGATCTCGAGGCCGGGGCGCGTGGGGTCGACGTCACCGACCGCACAACCGCCGAGCTTGTCCGGGGCCTGGAAGAGCACCTCGGCGGACCACGTCGGCGGGGCGGGCGCGGGGGCGGGAGGGACGACGACCGGGGCCTCCTGGCCACATGCAGCGAGCGCCAGGAACGCGAGAGCGATCGGAGTGAGGCGGCGCATCAGTTGTTGCGGTAGGCCTTGTGGCACACGTCGCAGCGCTGGGTCACGGCCTGAAGCTCGGCCATGGCGTCCGCGAGGAGCCCCTCGGCTTCGTGGGTTTGCAGCTCACCGATCCGCTGGGCCAGGGCCCGCGCGTGATCCGCGGACTCCTGGAGCCAGACCCGATACTCTTCGGGCTGTGCCTGGGTTTCCTCGAGCGTCAGAGACGTCTGGAAGAACTCGGCGAGCCGGGCGGCCTCGCTCCGGGCGTTCAGATCGGGGTGCTCCGGATCGGGCCGGAAGCCGCGCTTGGCCGTGAGCTTCAGGTGATCGTGGGCGCGCGTCGCCGCCACCATCAAGCCGCGAAAGCCCTCGAAGGTATGGGCGGCGGGGAAGTCCCACGTGAATGCGCGCGTCTGTTCCTCGGTCGGGAGGACGCCGCGGGCAATGGTCTCGTAGAGGCCGCCGTACTTCCCGGACGTACCGCAGTACTGACGCATCTCCGCCACGGCCTCTTCGCGCGGCGCGCCGTCCAACACGACACGCCCCAAGGCGGCCGCGGCGGGCCCGCGGTGCTTCCCGTGGAAGCAGTGCACGAAGAAGGGGCCCTCCATCTCCCGGAAGGTCTTCGCGATGCGGAGACGCTCGTCGGGCGTGATCCCCTTGTACTGGATCGGGACGTGCACGTAGCGCATGCCGTACTTGGCGGCGGTTTCCTGATCGGGGGTCTTGCCGTCGACGGACAGAATCGTCTTGACGCCCATCTCCGCGATGCGGCGGATGGCGTCCTCTCCGTGCGGCTCGCTGCCCGAGACGATGGCATCGCTCAGGTGGAAGACGTTGTGGAGGTCGTCCCAGTCCTGGCTCTTGCGCGGCTCGAGGTCGACCTCACCGGCCAGATCGTAGGCATCCACGGCCGGGTCGAGCCCCGAAGGGGTCGCAGGCGTCGGGGGTGTCTCGGACCCGCAAGCGGCGAGGGCAAGGGCAAGGGCGAGAAGGAAGATCGGGGATCGTGACATGGCCACTCCAGGACGTGGGAGACGCATGGCAAGCGCCGTTCCACGGGGGCGCACCGCCAGTTCATGGGCTGCCGAGCCCCATCGGGTTACCCAGACGATACAGATCGTAGCGCAACCCGTCACCGGGGGCCCACGGCACCGGGTGCGGGGTTCGTACCATGGGTCCCATGCCCGAACGCCGGATCCTTCACGTCGACATGGATGCCTTCTTCGCCTCCATCGAGCAGCGAGACGATCCGGCGCTCGCGGGGAAGCCCGTCCTGGTGGGCTCGGACGCCCGACGGGGGGTCGTCGCGGCCGCCTCGTACGAGGCGCGCGCCTTCGGCTGCCACTCCGCCCAGCCGATGAGCATCGCCGCACGTCGGTGCCCCGAGGCCGTGGTCGTCCGCCCCCATGGCGCGCGCTACGCGGCGGCGTCTCGACAGGTGTTCGCGATCTTTGGCGATGTCACGCCCCTGGTCGAGGGCCTCAGCATCGACGAGGCGTTCCTCGACGTCACGGGCACCGAGCGACTTCACGGCACGGCGGTGGAGGTCGCCCAGGGGATTCGTGCACGCATCCGCGCCGAGGTGGGCATCACCGCCTCCGTGGGCGTGGCGCCGAACAAGTTCCTCGCGAAGCTCGCCTCGGATCTCGACAAGCCGGATGGTCTGACGGTGATCCCCGCGGAGCAGGCCGCGGCCATCCTCGAGCCGCTGCGCATCGAGCGGATGTGGGGCGTGGGTCCCGCGACGGCGGAGAAGATGCACGCCCTCGGCGTGCGTACGTTCGGGGATCTGCGCCAGGTGCCGGCCGAGACCCTGGAGGCGCACTTCGGGTCGCGGCCGCCGCCCACTGGCTCCGTCTCTCCCGCGGGGAGGACAGCCGCTTGGTGAGCCCCGGGCGGCGAGGCCAAGAGCGTCAGCCAGGAGCAGACCTTCGAAGAGGATCTCGAGGACCCGGAGGAGGTGCGCGCCATCCTCCTGCACCAGACCGAGGACGTCGGCCGCCAGCTGCGCGCCAAGGCCCTCGACGCGCGGACCGTCACGATCAAGGTGCGCTACGGAGACTTCGAGACGATCACCCGCTCGCACACGCTTCCGCGGGCGACGAACCTCACGGACGAGCTCTGGGAGGCGACCGCGGCTCTCTTCGACCGGTGGGCGCGGACGGCGTACCGTCCGGTGCGCCTCATCGGCATGGGCGCCAGCCACTTCGGGGCAGGGGCCGCACAGCTCGACCTCTTCGCGGAGGGCGACCGGGCGCGGCGGCGGCGCATCGACACCGCCGTGGACCGCATCCGCGATCGCTTCGGCCGCGCCTCGATCCGGCGACGACCCTGACGAGCCGGCTCGGGTTATTCTCGCCTCTCGACCCGCCGCTGGAGGCCGCCGGATGGTTCGCACGCTCGTTTGCCTGGGCACCCTCCTGATCTTCGTCCTCACCGCGGGCGCACCCGACGCCCAGGCCGGTCCGAGCGGGACCCTGGAGATGGAGATTCCGCTGGCGCCACGGTGCCTGGATCCGATTCGCGCCGACGACGACACCAGCCGCACGCTCGTGGCGAACCTCTACGATCGCTTGTTCGCCTACCACTACCTCCACCGCCCCTACCAACTCGTCCCCTCCCTCGCGGCGGGGATGCCGGAGGTCTCCGAGGACGGGCTGACCTGGACGATCCGCCTTCGCGACGACGTCGTGTTCGCCGACGACGCCTGCTTTCCGGGCGGCAAGGGACGCGCGCTGACCGCCGCGGACGTGGTCTTCTGCTTCCTCCGCCTCATGGACGCTTCGGCGGGATCCAGCGCCACATGGGTGTTCAAGAACCGGATCGTGGGGCTCGATGCCTTCGCCGCCGCGGCGACGGGCAAGACCCCGTACCCGGCCGTGGAGGGCCTGAAAGCCGTGGACGAGAGGACGCTGCGCATCCAGCTGATGCGCCCGTTCCCCGAGTTGCCGTGGCTCCTCGCCACGACGCAGACGTCCATCTATCCGCCGGAGGCGGTCGCCACGTACGGAGAGACGTTCGCCGAGCGCGCCGTCGGGACCGGTCCGTACGTCCTCCGCACCCACATCCCCGGGCGGAGCATGGTGCTCGCCGCCAACCCCCGCTACCGCGAAGTGCTCTATCCCGCCCAGGGTCGCCGGGGCGACGTGGAAGCCAACATGCTCGACGACGCGGGGCGGCAGCTCCCGCTGAACAACATGGTCGTGCTGACGTTCCCGGAACGAGGCGCCGTGGCGTGGAACCAGTTCCTCAAGGGGCAAGGCGACGTGTGCGCCGTGCCCCACGAGGTGATCGACGGCAACCTCGACCCCGCGACACTCGAGCCGCTGGAGCACCTGACCGACGCAGGCGTGACCCTGCACCGCCATCCGCGCCTGGAGATCTTCTACGATGCCTTCTCGATGAAGGACCCGATCCTGGGGCATCCGGCCGGCGACAAGGGGAGGGCCCTGCGCCGCGCGATCTGCCTGACGACGGGCGTCGAGTGGCAGATGCGCGCGCTCTATCGCAACGCCGCCGAGCCCGTGGAGGGCATCCTGCTTCCCGAGTTTCCGGAGTCGGATCCGACTTTCAAGCCGGCCTGGGTACGGCAAGCGGACGAGACGATCGAAGAGGCCCGCGCCGCGGCGCGGGAGGCCCTGGAGGAGGTCGGCTACACGCCCGAGAACCCGCCGCCGCCCCTCACGATGGACATCCTGGACGACGAGGGTAGCCGCCAGGCGTTCGCTCGCTTCCAGCAACAGCTGGCCCCCGTCGGTATCCGCGTCGAGGCCCACCGCGTGGCCTGGGCCGATCTGCGGGCGCGCGTCCGGGAGGGCAAGGCCCAGATGTGGAGTTCGTACTGGTTGGCCGACTACCCGTCGGCGCAGAACTTCCTCCAGCTGTTCGCGGGTGCCGAGTCGCCCGATGCGCTGGCGGGCGGCTACGACGACCCCGAGTTCAACGACCTCTACGAGGCGGCGCGGGTGCTGCCGCCCGGCGAGAAGCGTACGGAGCTCTACCGAGCGATGCAGGAGAAGCTGACCCAGGACTGCCCTGGCGCTTCCGGTTCCGTCGGGTCCGCTTGGATGCGACGCGCGATTGGCTCCGCAACTACCGCTACAACGAGATCACGCCCGCGCTTCTTCGAGTACTGCCGCGTGGACACCGCGAGACGGCAAGCGTTCCGCGAGGAGAGCGAATAGGCATCTACCGGCCTTCGTCCGGAGGGTTGAGGAAGAAGGTCAGTTCCGTGTCGCCCGGGTTCAGCACGAACAGGGGCGTCTTGCCTCCGCCGAAGATGGGCTTCCCGCTCGTCATCGACAACGCCTGCGAGGCCACGACCTGACGGCCCGATTCCCGCTCTACCTCGAAGACGAAGAGCACGCGGTCACGGTGGCGCTCCACGATGCGCGGGGTGTGCTCCGAGAGGAAGGTGAGCGACACGTCGGCGGACCGCTTGCCGTCGAACCAGAGGAGCTTGCCGTCGGCATCGACGCGCTGGGCGAGGACGTCCAGATCACCGTTCTCGCTGCCCGACTGGAACCCGACGAGGATGCCCCCCCGGCCGTCGTCGAGCAGCGTGGGGCGCTGCTCCGGGAAGCGGGAGCTGGCGGCGAACGTGGGCAGGCGCCCCCCGTCGTCGCGATCCGTCCCCCAGAGCAACTCCCCCTGGGGGCCGATGTGCTGGACCGCGAGATCCACGTCCTCGGGGTGCTCGGGATCCGCGAGCACCTCGAACGCCACGAACGCCCCCCCCAGACCATCGGGGATCAAGGCGACGGCACGCTTGCCGCCGGCGAGCGGCAAGGGGCTGACGAGCACCGACTCGCCGCCGTTCCACAGGCGCTCGCCGTGCAGCGAGATGCGCTGGGCCGCGAGGTAGCGGCGGCCGTCCTTCTGGGCGATCTCGAACACCACGACGGCGCCGCCGGCACCATCGCCGACGAGGCGCGCGTCCCGCTCCGGCAAGGCGCCGGCCGCGACCTCGGCGCTTTGCTTGCCCTCGCGCCAGGCGAGGCGGCCATCGGGAAGGACCCGCTGGGCCACGACATCGACGTCACCCTCGGGCAGCCACCGCTCGAGGACGACGATCGCCCCCCCGGAACCGTCCGGCACCATGCGCGGTCCACGCTCCTTCGTCGCGGCGGACGCGACGGCCACGCCCTCCACGGCCCAGAGGCGGTTGCCCTCGGCATCGATCCGCTGGGCCATGACGTCGAGATCCCCGTCGAGCAGCCGCAGCTCGTACGCGACGAGGAGTCCCCCCCGTCCATCGGACACGGCGGTCGGCCCCCGCTCCTCGTACTTCGTGCTCGCCACGGGCAGACTCCGGCGCCCGCCTTCGAAGAGCAGCTCGCCGTAGCGCGAGATCTTCTGGAGCATGATGTCGTTCTCGCCGCCCTCCTCCAGCTCCATCGTGTGGACGACGAACGTGCTCCCACCCTCGGAGGGGACGACGAGGAACTCCGACTCCGGACTCGGCGAACTCGCAACCCAGATCCCGAGCTCCCCCCAGACGGGCTCCCCCGTGTCGCGGTGGACCCGCTGCGCCCAGAGGTCGTAGTCCGTCTTGCCCTGCAGTGCGAGGCCGCACACGAAGGCCGTATCGCGGAGGGTCTCGTTGAGCGCACTCACGTCCTCGGCGACCGGCTCGTCGTCGATGAGCGCCGTGACGTACTTGATGGGCACGGCGTAGGTGGCGGCGATCGAGCCGCTCACGCTGCCCGTCCGTCTCTGCACGGCCACGGCGACGACGTCATGCTGGAGACGGAGGATGGGGCCACCGGAGTGCCCGTGCTCGACGCCCGGCATGTCGATGTCCACGTACTCGACGGTCGACCCCGGTACGTACTTCTTGACCCCGGCCACCCACCCGCCGACGACGCGCAGCTGCGACGATCCGTAGGTCTGGCGAAGCGATGCGGGGTACCCGACCAGGAAGACCTGGCTCGCGAGGTGGATGTCGCCGCAGGGGACGAGGCCGGCACCCGCGGGGAAGTACGGGAGCTCCGGGTCTTCCTCGAACGTGAAGACGGCGACGTCCGCGCGAAGGCTGTCGCGCGCGAGCTCCACCGTCCGGATCACGCGCCCCCGCCTCCCCCCCACCCGGAAGACGGCGGGCACCGAGGGGTCTTCCACGTGCGCGGCCACCACGTGACGCGCGGTGATCAGGTACTGGGCATCGTCGTAGCGCAGCAGGAAGGCGGTGCCGGCGTTGTCCCCCGCCGTGACGTAGACGACGTTGGCCAGCGTGCCCGGCTCGAGATGCTCGCGAGACCCCTCGCCCGCCCAGGGCGGGCCCGAAGCCGAGGAAACCGAGGAGGAGGACCGCGAGGATCGGGTGCCGCATGCGCCGACGATACCCGGATTCACGCGTACAAGAAGGGACATGGCACCTCTCGAAGTCACCGACACGCCGCCGGTGCGGCGCTCGTTCGTCCCCTCCCTCCTGATGCTGGCGATTCTCGGCCTGATGCTCTGGCAGCTCTACGGAGCCCCGAGCCGCCACGACGGCGATGCCGCGCCACGCACGATCGAACCTCGGGGCGACTACGCGTCGTGGGAAGAGTCGATCATGGATCTCTTCGACGTGGCCTCGCCATCCGTCGTCCACGTCCGGAATCTGGGCCAACTCCGAAACCGCTTCACCCTCGAGACCATGGACATCCAACGGGGAGAAGGCTCGGGGTTCATCTGGGACGAGGCGGGCTACATCGTCACGAACTTCCACGTCGTCGAAGGCGGCCAGAAGTTCAGCGTCACCTTGGCCGACGGTCAGAGCGTAGAAGGCACGATCGTCGGCACGGCCCCGGACCACGACCTGGCGGTGCTGAAGATCGAGGGGATCGACGCCAAGGACCGACCGCCTCTGGCCATCGGCACGTCGGAGAACCTCCGCGTCGGGCAGGCCGTCTTCGCCATCGGCAATCCGTTCGGCCTGGACAAGACGCTGACCACCGGCGTCATCAGCGGTCTGGGGCGGGTCATCCGCTCGAAGACCCAGCGACAGATCCGGGACGTCATCCAGACGGACGCCGCGATCAACCCGGGCAACTCGGGGGGGCCACTGCTCGACAGCGCCGGTCGCGTGATCGGGGTGAACACGGCCATCGTGAGCCCCTCCGGCGCCTACGCCGGGGTCGGCTTTGCCATTCCCATCGACACGGTGAACCGGATCGTGCCGATCCTGATCCGCGGGGAGAGGCCGGAGCGCATCGGCCTGGGGATCGAGATGCTGTCTGCGAGCCTGATTCGCGGTCTCCAAGGCGTCGTGATCGCGCACGTCCTACCCGGGAGCAGCGCCGAGAAGGCCGGACTGCGGGGCACGACCCGCGATCGGCGCACGGGGCGCGTGCAGCTCGGCGACGTGATCATCGGCATCGAAGATCACCCCGTGCGGACGCGCTTGGATCTCTTCGACGCCGTCGGCCACTACGAGGCCGGGGATCAGGTCGACGTGCACCTGAGACGCGGCGCCGGCAAGGCGACCGTGAAGGTCACCCTGCAGGCGCTGCCGTAGCACCCGCTACAGGTTGCGCGTGCAGTGCTGGATGCCCTGGTCCTCCGCGCTCTGACGGATCTGGAAGCCCAGCCGCCGCATGAGGTGGAGCATGGACTCGTTGTTCGACAGCACCTCGCCCTGGATCTGGCTGAGGCCCTTGGACTTGGCGCTCTCCATGAGCCCCATCATGACGCGGGAGCCGATCCCCTTGCGGCGGTACTCGTCCGCGACCACGAGGGCGAACTCACAGGTCTTCCCGTCGGGATTCGTCACGTAGCGACCGACGGCGATCTCGGCCTCCGTGCCGTCCTGGGTCGTCGTGGCGATGAGAGCCATCTCGCGGTCGTAGTCGATCTGGGTGAAGCGGACGAGCATCTCGACGGTGAGCTCGGTGAGGCTTCGCATGAAGCGGAAGTACTTGGACTCCGGCGACAGCTTGCGGATGAACGCCTGCTCGATCTCGGCGTCCTCGGGGCGGATCGGACGAATCGTGATGTTCTCGCCGTCCGCCAGCTGGAAGGACGTCTCGAGGTGCGCCGGGTAAGGGTGGATCGCGACGTGGTCGTAGCGCCGCACGTTCGGCGCGGGGTAGTCCACGCCGATGCGCGCGTCGAGCGCCACGGCCCCCTCGGGGTCGGCCATCAAGGGGTTGATGTCCAGCTCCTTGATGTGGGGCAGCTCGCACACCATCCCGGAGACCTTCACGAGGACGTCCACGATGGCATCCATGTTCGCGGCCGGCATGCTGCGGAACGCCCCCAACAGCTTCGCGATGCGGGTCCGGTCGATCATGTCGCGAGCGATGTAGGAGTTGATCGGCGGCAGGGCGATGGCGCGATCCCGCATGACCTCCACGGCCGTGCCGCCGGCGCCGACGCTGACGACGGGCCCGAACACCGGGTCGTGCAGCACGCCGACGAGCAACTCGCGCCCGTTGCCGCGCTGATACATCTTCTCGACCGTCACGCCGTCGATCGTGGCCTCCGGCTGGACGGCCTTCGCCTGGGTGACGATCTCGTGGAAGACACTGCGCACGTCGTGCGCGCTGCCGATGTTGAGCCGCACGCCGCCGACGTCGGACTTGTGGGTCAAGTCGGGTGAGTTGATCTTCATCGCGACGGGGAACCCGAGCATGCGTGCGGCGACCAGGGCGTCGTTGCCGGTACGCGCCTCGATGGACGGCATGGCGGGGATGCCGAAGGCGCTGAAGACGGCCTTGGACTCGTTCCCGGAGAGCGTCTTCCGACCGTCGGCGAGGGCCCCCTCGATGATGAGCTTGGCGCCCTCGACGTCCGGCTCTTCGCGCCGGCTCAGCGGCCCCGGCACCTGGAGCATGAGCCGCTGGTTGCGGTGGTAGCTGGCGAGGTAGCCGAAGGCCTCCACCGACGCCTCGGGGCTGTTGAAGGTGGGCACGCGCTTCGAGGAGAAGTAGTCGCGGCCCGGCCGGACCTGCTGTTCCCCCATCCAACAGGTGAGGACGGGCTTCTTGGCCTTCTCGGCCGTCCGCGCCACCGACTTCGCGGCCTCGGTCGGCTCCGTCATGGCCTGGGGCGTGAGCATGACGAGCACGCCGTCGGCGTTCTTGTCCTGGACGCAGGCCTCGACGGCGGCCTCGTACCGCTCCGGCGTGGCGTCGCCCAGGATGTCGACGGGGTTGCCGTGGGACCAGGCCGCCGGCAGGGCCTTGTCGAGCGCGGCCGTCGTGTCGGCGCCGAGGTCGGCCATGTCGACGCGCAGCTCGGCCGCTCGGTCGGCGGCCATGACGCCGGGGCCGCCGGCGTTCGTCACCACGGCGAGGCGGTTGCCGCTGACGCGGTTGTTCGTGGAGAGGAGCTGGGCCGCCGCGAAGAGCTGTTCGATGGACATCGCGCGGACCGCGCCCGTACGGCGGAGCGCCGCGGCGAAGACGTCGTCGGCCCCGACGAGCGATCCGGTGTGGGACATGGCGGCCTTGGAGCCCGCCTCGTGGCGGCCGGCCTTGATGACCACGGTGGGCTTGAAGCGGGCCGCGACCCGCAGGCCGCCGACGAAGCGCCGGGCGTTCTGGATGCCCTCGACGTAGAGCAGGATGCTCTGGGTTTGCGAGTCGAGCGCGAGGTAGTCGAGGACCTGCCCGAAGTCCACGTCGGCCATCGACCCGAGCGAGACGATCGTCGAGAACCCGACCTGGTTGCTGGCCGCCCAGTCGAGGATCGCCGTGCAGATCGCCCCGGACTGGCTCACGAGGGCCAGGGACCCCGGCTTGGCGGTGCTCTTGGAGAAGGTCGCGTTGATGCCGAGGTGCGGCACCATCACACCCAGGCAGTTGGGCCCGATCAGGTGCATGTTGTAGCGGCGCACCTCCTGCATGAGCGAGCGCTGCAGGTTCACACCCCGTCCGTCGCCTTCACCGAAGCCCGCCGAGAGGACCACGGCCCCGGGGACCCCGTACTCGCCGCACTGATGCACGAGCTCGGGGATGGTCGCCGCGGGCGTGGCGAAGACGGCCAGGTCCACCTGCTTGCCGATGTCGGCGATTGCGGGGTAGGCCTGCTTGCCGAGAATCTCCTTGCGCTTCGGGTTGATCGGGTAGATCGGCCCCTTGAAGCCACCGGCAACGAGGTTCTCGAATACACGCCCCCCCACGCTCTCCGGTCGCGCGCTCGCGCCGAACAGCGCGATGGACCGGGGGGCGAAGAGACGGTCGAGGTAGTGCTGGGACATGGCTCGCGCTCCGCACAAAGGGAGCGCTCATGGTCCACCCGCCGCCCGCGCACACCACGCTTTCGACGAGGGCTCCGCCGGACGAAATCAGCGACTGTCGATCGAGGTCACCGGACGCTTCCGCGCGCCGGTGTAGATCTGCCGCGGCCGGTTGATCCGGGTGTCCAGATCCTGGCGCATCTCCTTCCACTGCGCGATCCAGCCCGGGAGCCGGCCCATGGCGAACATGACGGTGAACATGTCCGTCGGGATGCCCATCGCGCGGTAGATGATGCCGCTGTAGAAGTCGACGTTCGGGTAGAGCTTGCGCTCGACGAAGTAGCTGTCGCGGAGCGCGACTTCCTCGAGCTTCTTGGCGATGTCGAGCAGCGGGTCGTCGACGCCCATCTCGTTCAGCACGCTGTCGGCGGCCTTCTTGAGGATGCGGGCCCGCGGGTCGAAGTTCTTGTAGACGCGGTGGCCGAAGCCCATCAGGCGGAAAGGCGAGACCCGGTCCTTGGCGAGCTCGACGTACTTCTGCACGTTGGCGCCATCCTGCTGGATGGTCCTCAGCATCTCGATGACGTTCTGGTTCGCGCCGCCGTGCAGCGGCCCCCAGAGCGCGCTGATGCCGGCGGAGATGGAGGCGAAGAGGTTCGCCTGGCTGCTGCCCACCATGCGCACGGTGGACGTGCTGCAGTTCTGCTCGTGGTCCGCGTGCAGGATCAGGAGCAGGTTCAGGGCATTCTCCACCACATCCGACACTTCGTAGGGCTCGGAGGGCACGGAGAACATCATCTGGAGGAAGTTGGCGCAGTAGCCGAGGTCGTTCCGCGGATAGACGAAGGGCTGCCCGATGGACTTCTTGTAGGCGAACGCCGCGAGCGTCGTGACCTTGGCGAGCAGGCGGACGATGTTGAGATCGATGCCCTCCTCGCCGTCGCGGCTCGGGTAGAAGGTCGACAGCGACGTGACCATCGAGCCGAGGATGGCCATGGGGTGCGCGTTCGGGGGGAAGCCCTCGAAGAACTTCTTCATGTCTTCGTGGATGAGGGTGTGGTGCATGAGTTCGTCCTTGAACTCGCGCCACTCCTCGCGATTCGGCAGGTGGCCGTGGATCAGGAGGTAGGCGACCTCGGGGAAGCGGGTCGTCTCGGCCAGTTCCTCGATCGGGTAGCCGCGATAGCGGAGGATCCCCTTCTCGCCGTCGATGAAGGTGATCGTGCTCTGGCAGGCGCCGGTGTTCGCGTAGCCGGGGTCGTACGTGATGTAACCCGTGTCCTTGCGCAGCGTACGGAAGTCGATGGCCCTCTCGTCCTCGGTCCCCTCCATGGTGCCGTACTCGTACTCTTCGTCCCCGATGATCAGCTGAACCGTCTTCACCTTGCCCATGCGGACCTCCTCCCCCACCCGGTGCGCATCGCTTTCCCCGGCCGGGCGGCGCGCAGACTCTAGCCGCGGCGTGGCCCCCCTGGCAAGTCGGCGGCGTGCTTGCGAATGAGTAGCGATCTCAAGTCCCGGATCGCCCAGGCTAAGCTTCCGGACGTGGACCTTCCCAGCACCTTCCTGCTGCTGGCCGGCGGACTCGTGGCCGGCTTCGTGAACACGGTCGCCGGTGGCGGCTCCGTGGTGAGCCTGCCGATCCTCATGGAGGTCGTGGGACTCCCGGCGACGGTGGCCAACGGCACCAACCGCATCGCGATCCTCCTGCAGAACGTCGCGGGCGTGTCGAACTTCGCCAAGGGTGGCGTCCTCGAGCCCCGCCGCGTCCTCCCGCTGGTGCCGGCGCTCGTCCTCGGGGCCGTGGTCGGCGCCTGGACCGCGACGCAGGTCTCTCCGATCGCGATGCGCAAGGTGTTCGCCGTGGTCATCGTGCTCGTGGCCCTCACGGTCGTGATCCGCCCGTCGCGCTGGCTCGAGGACGCCGAGCGTCGACTCCGGGAACCCTGGCGCTTCCTCGTCTTCTTCGGCATCGGCCTCTACGGCGGTTTCGTGCAAGCGGGCGTCGGCTTCCTCCTCCTCGCGGGCCTGGTCCTGGGGTCGGGCTTCGACCTCGTACGCGGCAACGCCGCCAAGGTGTTCCTCGTCCTCCTCTACGTGCCCTTCACGCTGATCCTGTTCTGGCGCGCGGGCCAGGTGGCGTGGGTTCCGGGCCTCGTGCTCGCCGTCGGCAACATGGCGGGCGCGCTCGTCGCGTCGCACCTCGCGATGAAGAAGGGCGCCCGGTGGATCCGCTGGGTCCTCGTGCTGGCCGCCGTGGTCGCGGCAACCCGCATGCTCCTGGGCTAACCCGCTTCACCTCGCAGCACGTCGGTCAGGAGCGCCGTCCACGTCCGAACGAGGGTCTCCCGGTCCTGGGTGGGGAGCTCCAGGGTGACCACCGGAAGGGCGCGCTCCGCCGCCCACGACCCGAAGGAGCCCGGGGTCGGGTACCCCACGTCCGCCACGCGATCCAAGCCCGACTGCCGGGCGAGCCAGGCCCCGAGCCCGGTGTCCGCGGGATCGTCGACGACGCCGAGCGGCGCGTGGATGGACAGGACGAGCCGGGGCTGTCGCTCGTCGATGAGCGCGATGAGTGCCCGGGTCTCGGGTTCCGAGGCCGGGGCGTCGCCGGTGCCGAGTTCCACCTCGCGCGGCGCGTCCACGGTCCAGCGGTAGGTCGTGCCCCCGCCATCCCAGTTGGCCGCGGGGAGGTTGCGATTGAGGTCGATCCCGTGCGCGTTGCCGCGCGTCCCGAGCGCCAACCCGTCCGGATTGAGGGCGAGCACGACGTCGGCGGCGAGGGCGCCGGCCGGCACGCAACGCAACGCCGCGGACAGCACGGCGACGCCCTCGCCCTCGTCGCCGTGGGTGCCCGCGAGGACGAGAAGCCGTGGAATGCGCCGTGTCGGCCTCGAAGACGCTGAGCGGGGCCCCCTGCACCGAGCGCCCGAAGACCCGACCCTCTCGCCGAAGGCGGCCTCGATCGGCGGGGGGACGGCGCGGAGAGTCACGGCTACTCGTCGGGGACCAACTCGATGGCGGCGGAGTTGATGCAGTATCGCAGCCCCGTCGGCGCCGGGCCATCCTCGAACACGTGCCCGAGGTGCGCATCGCAGCGCTTGCAGCGAACCTCCGTGCGGACCATGCCGTGGGACGTGTCGCGCAGCTCGGTGACGTGGAATCCTTCGAGGGGCTGGAAGAAGCTCGGCCAGCCGCAACCGGAGTGGAACTTCGCATCCGACTTGAACAGTGCAAGCCCGCAGCAGACGCACTTGTAGAAGCCGGCCGTCGTCGTGTCCGTGTACGCCCCGGTGAACGCGCGTTCGGTGCCGCCCTGGCGCGTGATGCGGTACTGCTCGTCGGTGAGGAACGCGCGCCACTCGGCGTCCGTCTTCTCGATCTTCTCCATCGTCGGATCCTCCAGATTCGCCCCCGGCGGCGTGGCGGTCGCACCCGGGCTTCGACGACACGCGGACAGAGCGGCTACGAGCAGGAGCATCACGACGACGTGCGAGCGCCGCGCCCCCCACGCCAACCGGGCCCACCCCACGAGAAGGAGGAGACCGCCGATCGGCGTCACGGCACCGAGGACGCGCGGGGCGCCGAGCGCCATGGCGTAGAGCGTGCCGCTGAAGATCACGATGCCCAGCAGGAAGGCCCATCCTGCCGCCGCCGCTTTCCGACCGTGGAGCGCGAACAGGCCCAGGAGTACGAGCACGGGCGCGTGCACGAGGTGATACAACACCCCGGTGCGCCACCAGTCCATGGCCTCGTGGCCGACGCGACCGTCGAGGCCGTGCGCACCGAAGGCTCCGAGGGCAACGCCGACGAATCCCGTGACGGCGCCCGCCACCATCCAGTTCATCTTCATGCGCCCAGCTTGCCCCACGAAGGAGGGGCGCCCGTATCCTAGCGCCCCGGGAGGAAGACCCTGATGACCGACGTCGAAGACATCCGGAGCGCGGAATTCGGCGTCGAACTCCAGCTGGATCCGCACGCGAACGCCGCGCTCCAGTGGAGCGGCGTCCCCCTGATCAAGGGGGTTCGCGTGACCAACCTCCTTACGAGCGACGCCGGGGAGCTCTCGCTCAGACTCTGGATGGCACCCGCCCTCGGGCCGACGCTCGAGATGACTGTTCCCACCCTCCCCGCGCACGGCGCCTGGCGGAGCGACGCCGTCCCGTTCGAGTTGGACCGCGACCGGCTGACCGATCAGGCCGAGCGATCCCGGGGCCGGCTGCTTCGTCGAACTGCGACGCGAAGGCGACGTCGTCCTGCGAACGCACCGCGAGCTCGAAGTCGGTGCCTACGGGGAGTGGCCCGGGTCCACATCGCTGCCCGAGTTGCTCGCGGCCTTCGTCCGTCCGGATGACCCGGAGGTCGAGCGGATCCTGAGCCGGGCGCGCCACCTGATCGGAGAACGCAAGGGCGACCCGGCGCGCGTGCGCGAAGCGGTGCGCGCCATCCAGGATGCGGTGCTCGACGTGGCCATCCAGTCCGACCCGACGCCGCATCACGTGTCGGCGCAGCGCATTCGCACGCCGACCGAGATGAAGGGAGACGGGACGGGTACGGACCTCGAGGGTGCGCTCCTCCTGGCCGCGGTCCTCGAGCGAGCCTCGTTGGACCCGATCGTCCTCCTCCACGAGGATCGCGTCGCGACCGGCGTCTGGCTGGAGGACGAGACCTTCATCGACCCGGCCATCGACGAGTGGGGACGGATCCAGAAGCGAGTCGAACGGGGTGCGCTCCTCCTGCTCGACGACGACACGCCCGCCTCCACGTTTCTCTACGCGGTAGACGTCGCGGCGGCACGGCGGTCGGGGATCAGGCCCCTGCCCGCGCGGGGTGTGGGCGAGGAGGCCTTGCGCGAGGAGGAGGAGGTCCCGCTCCCCGAGCGCTCTCCCCTGCCCCGGGTGGAGCGCTGGAAGCGCAACCTCCTGGACCTGACGCTGAGGAACCGCCTCCTCAACTACCGACCGACCCGGAAGTCCGTCGCGCTGCACGTCCCGGACGTCGCGGCGCTCGAGCGCATGCTCTTCGACGGCAAGAGCCTCGGCATCCTGCCGGAGTCGGAAACGCCCACGCCGGCGGACGAGGACGAGGCATTCGGGCGCGGACGACTGCGATCCGTGCTCGCGGACACCGACCTGGAACGGCGACTGACGCACATCTACCGGGACGCGCGGAGCAGTCTCCAGGAGGGCGGCGCCAACACGCTCTACCTGGCGGTGGGCTTCCTCGTCTGGACCGAGACGCCGACGAGCACGGTCGAACGCCGTGCTCCCGTATTGCTGTATCCCCTCACGATGACGCGACGCTCCCTGGCCGAAGGCACGCGTGGGTACCGCTTGGAGCTCGCCGAGGACGACCCGCAGGTCAACGTCTCGTTGCTGCAGAAGCTCGAAGCCGACTACGACCTGCGCGTCGAGGGTCTGGTCGCGCCCAGCGCGGAGGAAGGCGCCGCGGGCGCCGCAGAGCTCCTCGACCGGCTCAGGCAGGCGATCCGCTCGAATGCACGCTGGCACGTCACCGACGACGTGACGCTCGGCCTCTTCTCGTTCACCAAGTTCCTGATGTGGGTGGACCTGGACCGGCGGCGGGACGTGCTGACCCGGAACGATGTCGTCCGGCATCTCCTCGACACGCCCGAAGCCGCTTTCGTCGCCGAGGCCCCCTTCCCCGATCCGTCGACATTCGACGCCGATCGGCCGGTCGCGGACACCTTCCTGCCGCTGGATGCCGACTCCTCCCAGCAGGGCGCGATCTTCGCCGCCGCGGAGGGAAAGACCTTCGTGTTGGAAGGCCCCCCCGGCACGGGTAAGTCCCAGACGATCGCCAACCTCATCTGCCACGCCCTCGCGTCGGGGAAGCGCGTGCTCTTCGTCTCGCAGAAGATGGCCGCCCTCGACGTCGTCATGCGCCGCCTGCAGCGGATCGGGCTGGGTCCGTTCTGCCTGGAGCTCCACTCCAACAAGGCGCGCAAGCGGCTCGTGCTCGAGCAGTTGCGCGAGGCCCTCGAGGTCGCCGGCACGCCCAGCCCGGACGGCTGGCCCGGGGTGGCCGAGGAGCTGGAAGCCTCGCGCGACCAGGTGAACGCGACGCGGGACGCCCTCCACCGCGTCCGGCACCTCGGGGTCAACGTGCATCACGCCCTCGGTCGGCTGGTCGCGCTGGCCGACGCGCCCTCCGTGCGGCTCGAGCTGGGGGAGCCCGACGCGCTCGACGCCGAGGGCCGACGGGCGCGGCAGGCGGACGTCGAGGCGGCGACGACCCTCCTCGACGAAGTGGGCGACGTGCGCGACCATCCGTGGCGGGCGAGTCGCCTGACGTCGTGGCGGCCTTCGGTGGCGACGCAGGTGGACGCGTTGGCTCCCCTCTTGAGGGAGCAGGCGGAGGCGCTGGAAGGCGCCGGCGCGAGCCTCGCGGCCACCCTCGCGCTGGACCCCACGGCGTGCTCGCGGGCGGACATCGAGGCACTGCGGGACGCCGCGGCGCTCTTCGCCCGGACGCCCGCCCCCCGCCCGGGCTGCTGGAGAGCCAGGCCTTCGATGCGGACGCCGCGCGCGTGGAGCGCTGGGTCCTCTGCCTGCGACGGATCCACGAGCATCGCGAGGCGTTTCTGCCGGCCTGGGACGAGGGTTTGCTCGGACTCGACCTGGCTCGGCTCAGCGGCGAGCTCGAGCGGAGCGTCGGCTCCGCGTGGCCGCTCTCCTGGTGGCGAGGCCGCAAGGCGAAGCGGGCCTTGCGAACGATGCGTCGGAAGGGCGACCTCCCGACGACGCGGGCCTTGCACGGCGAGGTCCAGCGGGCCATGGACTGGAAGCGGTGGGAAGACGAGCTCGCGGCCGGCGCCGCCCCGGCCGAAGCGCTCCTGGGCCCCCGCTGGCGGGGTCGGGACACGGACGCCGATGCGCTGGTCGAGGACGTCGCGTGGGTGCGCACGTGGCGCAGCCTGCGCGCGCGGCTCGCCCATCGAGCCCTGGGCACCAAGGAGGCGTACCACGCCCACTGGATCCGTCTCGCAGCGGAGCGGCACGAGGATCCGGCCTTCGAGAGCGCCCTCGCCGCGCTCGACGCCACGCGGGCCGAGGCGAACGAGGCCTTTCAGCTGATGGAGAGCATGGCCTGGGGCGCGTCCACGTCGGATGCGTGGACCGCCCGCCTCGGGGCAACCGCCTCGTCGTGGCAGGAGCACAAGGGGCGCCTGCGGGCGTGGTGCGACTGGGTGGCCGCCTCGCGGCGGCTGGAGGACGGGGGACTCGGGCCCCTGGTCGCGGCGCTCGAGGAGGGCCGGCTCGGTAGGGACGACCTCCCACGGGCGTTCGAGAAAGGGCTCTACGCCTGGTGGCTCGACCGCCTCTTCGAGACGGACGACCAGCTCCGC
Source organism: uncultured Planctomycetota bacterium (assembly GCA_963802335.1). Lineage (GTDB taxonomy): Bacteria > Planctomycetota > PLA2 > PLA2 > JAEUHO01 > CAWDIE01. Next base: position 377,767 of record CAWDIE010000003.1, read on the forward strand.
TCGATTCGCGGCCCGCGCGAGAACGCACGGATCGACGCCTTTCGCTCGCTGGACGATCGCGTGATGGAGACGGTGCGCGAGGTCGTGCGTGCCCAGCTGGCCGCGCAGCTCCCCCGCAGCCGCGCGGCGGCGGACTCGCGGAGCGACAGCTCGGAAATGGGCATCCTCCACCGCGAGCTCATGCGGAAGCGGAACATGCCGCTGAGGCGTCTGTTCGAGCGTATCCCGGGGGTCGTGAGCCTGCTCAAGCCGTGTCTTCTGATGAGTCCGCTCTCGGTCGCACAGTACCTCTCACCCGACTATCCCGCGTTCGACCTGGTCGTGTTCGACGAGGCCTCGCAGATCCCCCCCTGGGACGCGGTCGGCGCGATCGCCCGCGGTACGAAACTGGTGGTGGTCGGCGACTCGAAGCAGCTGCCGCCGACGGCGTTCTTCCAGCGCGATCAGGACGAAGGCGAGGACGAGGACGACCTCAGGGAGATGGAGAGCATCCTCGACGAGTGCATCGCTGCCGGGTTGCCCCGCCTCCACCTGGGTTGGCACTACCGAAGTCGCCACGAGAGTCTCATCGCGTTCAGCAACGCGCACTACTACGACGGCCGCCTCCTGACGTTCCCCTCCTCGTGGGAGGAGGCCCCGGCGCTGGGTGTGTCCCTGCACCCCGTGCCCGACGGCGTCTACGACCGGAGTGGCGCGCGTACGAATCGCGCCGAGGCCGAGGCGTTGGTCGCAGAGCTGATCGCTCGGCTGCAGGCCGGTGAAGGAGAGCGCCTGTCGTTCGGGGTCGTGACGTTCTCGATGGCGCAGCAAACGTTGGTCGAAGACCTGCTCGAGGCCGCGCGGCGCGCGGATGCTTCCGTGGAGCCCTACTTCGACGAGGCGCGCCCCGAAGCCGTGTTCGTCAAGAACCTCGAGAACGTGCAGGGCGACGAGCGCGACGTGATCCTGCTCTCGGTGTGCTACGGACCCGATAAGGACGGACGGGTGACGCTCAACTTCGGTCCGCTGAACCGCGACGGCGGGGAGCGACGCCTCAACGTGGCGGTCACCCGCGCACGGCGCCAGGTGCGCGTGTTCTCGACGCTGCGCGCCGACCAGATCGACCTGGCCCGCACGCAATCGACGGGGGCACGGCACCTCAAGGCGTTCCTCGAGTACGCGGCGGAAGGCGTAAGCGCCCTGGATCAGGCCGTGCGTCGCGCCGGCGTGGGGAACGAGGCCGGCTCCTTCGAGACCGAGGTGGCGGCCGCCCTCCGCTCACGCGGCTGGCACACCGACGGCGCCATCGGTTGCTCGGACTACCGCGTCGACGTGGGCGTTCGGGACCCGGACGAGGCGACGCGCTACCTGGCCGCCGTGGAGACGGACGGCCCCATGTACGCGTCCGCAGCCACCGCGCGGGATCGTCACCGAACCCGCCCCGCCGTACTGCAGCACCTGGGCTGGGAGCACGTTCGCGTCTGGGCCGTGGATTGGTGGCAGGACCCCGCGGGCGAGGCCGACGCGCTGTCCACCCGCTTGGCGGCCCTGCACGCGGGACGGCGTCAGGAGGAAGCCGACGCCACGTCGCCCGACGCCGAAGCCGAGGACGAGGACGCGTCCACCGCGCCCCTCGTGGCCGGGGCCGACCCGTCCGACGCCTCCCAGCCACCGCTGGGCATCGCGGTAGGGGGCGAAGGCTACCGCCGGGCCACCATCCGTCCGTACGCCGGCGAGGCGCGCGCCTTCTACGACCCGGCGAAGGACGACCTCTTGCTGCGCCGCATGCAGGCCGTGATCGACGGGGAAGCGCCGGTGGCGCTGGAGCTGGTCGCGCGTCGCCTGGCGGACGCCTGGGGTCTGAAGCAGATCACGTCCCGGCTGCTTGCCCGCGTCGAAGGCCTGGTCGCTCGCGTCGAGGCCCAGCGAGACGACGGCACGGACCCCCGGGTGCTCTGGCGAGCGGACCAGGACCCGACGACCTACGCCACCTTCCGCGTTCCCGCCGCGGGCCAGCGGCCGCTGCGGCGCGCCCGGCACGTACCGGCCCAGGAGGTCGCGAATGCGGCCGCGGCGCTCTTGAAGGAACACGTGGGCATCGATCGTGACGATCTGGCCCGGGAGACGGCCCGCCTCTTCGGCTATCGACGCATCACGGAGAAGGTCCACGAGGCCATGCGCCGGGGGGTCGACCAGCTGCTCGCTCGTGGCGACGCCCTGGAGGAGGAGGGGAAGCTGCGGCCGCGCATGGGCTAGACTCCTCGTGTGCCGCCTCTCTTCCCTCTCATCCTGGTCCTCGTTGCGGTCGCAGGCGTCGCGGTGGCCGTGTACGCCTGGCACTGGGAGAAGAAGCGCCGCGAGGCGATGCAGGCCTGGGCCCAGCAGCAGGGTTTCCGCTACCACGCGGGGAAGGACAAAGCGCTTGTCAACCGCCTGGCGGCGTTCTCGGTGTTCCAGCGGGGCCACAGCCGCTACGCACGCCATGTCTGCGACGGCGAGCGCAACGGTCGGCGCGTCACGGCGTTCGACTACCACTACGCGACCACGAATCACACCGGGAAGTCCAGGTCCACGAAGCACCACCACATCTCGGCGGTCCTGATCGAGACGGGCCTCCCGCTGAAGCCGTTGACCGTGCGCGCCGAGACCATGTTCGATCGGTTCGCCGAGATGGTGGGCTTCGACGACATCGACTTCGAGAGCACCGAGTTCAGCCGGCGCTTTCACGTCAAGTCCACGGACAGGCGATGGGCCCACGACGTGCTCCACCAAGACACGATGGAGTTCCTGCTGGCTTCCCCCGTCTTCACGGTCGAGATGGCGGGGCCGTGGATCATGGCTCGGCGCGCCGCGCGCGTCGACCCGAGCGAGTTCTCGGCCGCCGTCGCCGTGCTGGAGGGTATCGTGGAGCGCCTTCCCCGGTATCTCCTGAGGGAATGGAAGGGAGTGCGCGCATGACCGACGTAGCGATCCAGCAACTCGTGCTGGCCGCCAGCGGGCTGGCCTGGGGCCTGATCATCCCGATCGGCTTGGGCGTCCTGTTCCTCATGTGGGCCGTCGGCATGTACAACGGCCTCATCCGCAAGCGCAACACCGTGCGTGAGTCGTGGGCGGACATCGAAACCGAGCTCAAGCGTCGGCACAATCTCATCCCCAACCTCGTCGAGACGGTGAAGGGATACGCGAAGCACGAGTCGCAGACGTTCGAGGACGTCATCAACGCGCGGAACCGGGCCGCGAGCCCGCACAGTTCCCCGGAGGCGGCGGCCCAAGACGAGAACATCCTCTCCGGCGCGCTGCGCCAGCTGTTCGCGTTGGCCGAGAACTACCCCGACCTGAAAGCCAACACGAACTTCCTCGAGCTGCAGACCGAGCTGGCGAACACCGAGGACCGGATCCAGCGGTCCCGGCGCTTTTACAACAGCAACGTGCGCGACTTCAACAACCAGGTGGAGACGTTCCCCTCCAACATGGTGGCCGGCATGTTCGGTTTCGAGAAGTCGGAGTTCTTCGAGATCGAGGACGAGGCGGCCCGCGAGGTCCCCAAGGTCGGCTTCTAGCAAGACGATGCTTCGGAGCCTGCTGTCCGTATTCCTGGCCTCGGCGCTTCTCGCTCTCACGGCGCACCCGGGCTGGGCCGGCGGATCCCCGGAGACGACGCTCGTCGTCGCGAATGCAGATTCTCCCGTCTCCTTGCGCGTGGCGCACGCGTATCGAGAGTTGCGCGACGTGCCGACGAGTCACGTCCTCTACCTGGACGACGTGCCGGGTGAAGGCGTCATCGACGTGGAGACCTTCCGGCAGAAGATCCTGATCCCCATCGAGTCGTGGCTGGAAGCGCACGGCCTCGAGGACGACATCGACACGATCGCCTACTCGACGGGCTTCCCGTACGGCGTGGACTTCCAGGGCGACGTGAAGGCCGCCGGGTTCAAGCCGGGCCGTGAGATCTCCCGCATCGCGTCGCTGACGGGGCTCACGTTCCTCGGCCCGCACGTCCTCGCCAAGGACCCCGCCGCCTACCTGGACCTCTTCACGAATGCCTACTTCCGGCAACCCGCGGGCCTGCCGCGGCCGGGGCGGAGCGGGGCCCCGCGCCTGTCGGACGCAGAGCGCCGGCTCGTCCAGAGCGCCCAGGGCGCGCTGCGATCGAAGGACTGGCGGCGGGCAGCCGAGACCTTCCGGAGAGCTGACGGAGCTGAATCCCGAGCAGCCCGCCTACTGGTACGACCTCGCGTGCTGCCACGCGTTGCTGGGGAAGTCGACCGACGCGCTCGACGCGCTCGAGCGCGCCGTGGAGACCGGCTTCGTGCGCGCCGACCACGCGGAACAGGATCCCGACTTGACGAGCCTGCGCGGCGAGGCGCGCTTCCAGGAGCTCGTCGCGCGCATGCGCGATGGCGCGAAGGAGGGGGGCGGGCTGGGGCGCGTCGAGACGTTGTCTCGCGGATTCTCCCACCGCGTGTCGTGGGGCGATCGACGCTACCGCCTCGCCGTCATGCTCGGGTGGACCGGAAGCCACGGGAACAGCCTGGACGAGGTGCTCGCGTGTCTTCGGCGAGGCCGACAGTCCGATGGCACGTTCCCGGACGGCGGCTTCTACCTGATGGCCAATCCCAACGTGCGCGCCAAGGCGCGGATGCCGTTCTTCAGCGCCACCGTCGATGCCCTGAAGCGCTTGGGGTTCGACGCGGAGATCCTGACGCGCGGCCAGGACGGGCAGAACGGGACGCTGCCGGTCGGGCGGCCCCGCATCAGCGGCATCACGGCGGGTACGGCGAGTTTCCAATGGCCGAAGGACCTGCCCGATCTTCTTCCCGGCGCCATCGCCGAGCACCTGACGAGCTTCGGCGCCCACTTCGGGACGAGTAGCCAGACGAAGTGCACCGACTTCATCCGCCGCGGCGCCGCCGGCACGAGCGGCACGGTCGCCGAGCCGTTCGCGATCTTCATGAAGTTCCCGCTGCCTTTCGTGCACGTGCACTACGCCCGCGGGTGCTCGCTGGCCGAGGCCTTCTACCAATCCGTCTGGGGGCCCTACCAGCTGCTGATCCTCGGCGATCCGCTGGCTCGCCCCTTCGCCCGCTTCCGGGAGGTGACGTTCCTGGATCCCGACCCGGCCTCCGTCTGGTCCGGACGCGTCGCCGTGCGCGCCGCGACCGCGGACGAGGCCCAGCGCGCGCCCGCCGCCTACGAGCTCTTCATCGACGGCCGACGCGTAGCCGAGGCCGGCCCGGGCGAGCCGCTGGCCTGGGACACGACGACCGTCCGGGACGGCGTACACGACGTGCGCGTCGTGGCCATCGACTCGAGTCCCGTGGCCACGCGGTCGGTCGGCCGCGCCTCGGTGACGGTCAAGAACCACGATGCCCGCGTGACGCTCAAGGCGAAGGAAGCGGCCGTCCTGGGTGAGGCCCTTCGCGTCGAAGGCAAGGCGTCCGGCCTGGAGAGGGTCGAGATCCTCCAAGGCGCCCGGGTGGTCGCCGAGGTGCAGCCGAAGGGCGGCCGCTTCCACACCGAGGTGCCTACGAACCGGCTGGGCCCGGGCCGCGTCGTGTTGACGGCGCGCGGCGGCCCGCCCGTCGGTGGTGCCGTATCGGCACCGGTCGAGATCGAGATCTCCCCCTCCGTGCTGCCGACCGCGTCGACCACGCTGCCGGGCACGGGCGTGCTGCCTGGCCTGCGAGCCACGATCGAGACGGAGGACGGCAAGACGGTGGAAGCGGTCGTGACCACGCTGGCCGCCCGCGGGGCCCGCTCGCTCGGCAAGGACCTCCGAGCGGCGCTGGAAGGCGACGCGAAGGTGAGCAAGGTGAGCATAGAGGGTTTCGTGCGGCTCGCGGAGGGCATGACGGAGATCACGCTCGATGCCTCCGGGGTGAGCTCCCTCGCCCTCGACGACGTACGACTCCTGGAGGCGAGCGCGGACGCACGCCGGGCCGCCCAGGTCTTGCTGGTGCCCGGCGGATGGCACGCCCTGCGTCTCGTCGCCGCCGGCCCCGCTCTCGACGGCCTTGGCCTACGCGTCGGGGGCAGCCGGGCCGCGGGTGCCCCGCGAGGCGGGGACCTCACGCACATCCCCTCGGACGCCCGCCCCGCCACGCTTCCCGAGACAGTCCGGGGGGCGGACTCGGATGCGGAAGTGCGGCTACTCCACAACGGCGAGCGAGGCGGCAAGGCGCTCTACGTCTCGGGCGATGGCATCGTCTTCACGTGGAAGAAGACGGAGCGGAAGGTCAACGCCGTGGTGATCTATCCGGCACGCGGCAAGGACGCGGAGCCCTTCCCCTCGGCGTGGATCGTGGAGACCCGGTCTTCGCGCCGGGGCGCGTGGAAGCCCGTGAAGAAACCGACCGCGGTGGTGGCCCCCGGCCCGGAGGCGCCCCGCAAGGACACGGTGTTCCCGCCCACCTTCCTGGAGATCCGCTTTTCCAAGACGTCGGCCCGGCAGCTCCGGGTCAGGCCCGCGGACCCGAAGGTCAGGACTCGGCTGACGGAGATCGAGGTGTATCGGGTTCGCTAGACGAAGGCGGTACGTCACAGCGCACGCCCGCGTCGGGTACGAACGACGAGATCACCAGGCCGACGACGTAGCCGATCGCCGCGCCGATGAGGCCGTGAATGAGCGCGCCCGCCGCGACCGCGGCGAGGAGGACGAAGAACTTCCGCCCACTGAGAGGGGTTCATTGCATCCATGGAGTGTATCCGCCCCGGGTGTGCGAGGTGGCACGGTGCCCGTTCGCCTGGAGAGGACATCGCACACCTGGGAAGGGAGCCTTTCGACTGGGTCGAGGCCCCCAGAGGCCCATACCGGGGCCGGCAGTCCCAAACGCGAGGGTTTCGGCACGGCGCGTGCTTGTTGTTCCTGCGACATCCGAGGAGCCGAGTTCCGGGTGCTGCGGAATCCCTACCGCGCCGCACTCCTCCCTCCCTCCCCTCCCTCGGCGCACCGCGCCCCGGGCTCGGCTCCCTCATCTCCTCCCCCCCGCGTACAATCGCGACTCGTCCCCCGAGAGATTGGATCGCGATGCGCAAGCCCCTCCTCCTCCTCGCCGTCACGGCGCTCGTCCTGATCGGTGCCCAGCAGACCGTCATCGGAGGCTGCTGAGGACGCTCTTCGGCCAGTATGGCCGTTCTCAACATCAACTGGGGGGCGCTCGAGAAGCTCGCCCCGGCGACGGCCGCCGTCACCGGGGAGGAGGAGGTCGACCAGGACCGTACTGCGCCCCGCCTCGACAAGCCGCTGATGATCTACGTGGTCGCCCCCGGCGATGCGCGGGCTGAACAGAAGATCGACCGGGTGGCGCTGGATCCGGACAACGTACGCATCGGCTCGCAGTTCTTCCGTTGCGTCAAGGTAACGCCCGAGAACGCTGCCAAGGACCGCATCCTCGCCGAGAACGGCAAGGCGGACCCGCGCTTCATCTTCGTCACGCCCGACTACGAAGTCGCCGCCGTGGTCGAGGGGAAGATCAGCGGCAAGAAGCTCTTCACGGCCATGACGAAGGCCGCCAAGAAGTCCTACGACTGCAACTTCCCGAAGAACGTCAAGGCGCTGCGCAGCATCCTCAACGAGTTCGACAAGATCGAGAACGAGCGCGAGGTGCTCGAGCAGAAGGAAGGCCGCGGCGTCAACGCCGCCGGCGCGCGCAAGATCGCCAAGGAACGCGCCGAGCTCGATGAGCGGCATGAGAAGGCCATGGCCGAGAAGAAGGAACTGCTCGAGGTCCCGACGAGGGATCCCTCGTAGCCGGCCGGCCCTCCGGTCCCCCGGGCATGGCCAGACTCCTCTACGTCCTCACGCACAGCACCGATGAACCCGAGCGCTCGACCGCGGCGCTCGGCGCGGCGGCGGCCGCCGCCAAGCGCGGACACGACGTGGGACTGTGGCTCGCGGACGAGGGGGTGCGCATCGGCGTCCAAGGCGTCGTCGAGGCGATCGCCTCCCCGGACCGTCGGGGCGCGCTGGAGAGCCTGCGGCTCCTGGTCGAAAAGGGCGCGGTCCTCTACTGCCCTCGCTCGTGCTTCCTCCTCCGGGAGTTCGAAGAGGCCTCGCTACGGGACGGGGCGCGGCTTGCGTCGCAATACGAGCTCGCCGAGTTGGTCGCGGACGGCTGGGTGCCGGTGCCGACGTAACGCTCGGCTAGTCCGTTCGATCGGTCGCGACGACCAACCGACGCCAGATCCCCAGCAGGTGCGTGATGTCCTGCGGCTCCATGCGGGCGACGTCGAACGCCAGTCCGGCGCGACAGGTGCGGTCCTGCTCGTCCGGCGTGACGTGGGCCAGCACGACGGGAATCGGACGCCCCTCGCGGGCTTCGTCGGCGAGCCAGAGATTGGCGGGCCCCTGGACGCAGCAGGCGGTGTGCGCCTCCAGCGCGAGCACGTCCTCGCCACCGAACATCATGCCGACGCCGTCGTCCTGCTCATCCACGATCCAGCCGTGCACGACGCTGTCGCCGCAGAGGCATAGCTCGGCCTCGACCGGCCGCTCCAAGCGGTTGCGACGAGATAGACGACGGCCGGTTGCGCTCATGCGTGACTCTCTCTCGACCACGGACGGGCCCCAACTGTACGGCTTTCCGGCCCGAAGGCCTCTCGGGGGGTAGGCTCTGCGCATGCGACGCATCGTGGTTTCCACCGGGAAGGCCACCCCCACCGAGATCGCCGTGGGAGAGGAGCCCCTGCTCTTGGGCCGGGCTCGTGAGTGTGATGTACGCCTCTTCGACGAGACGGCGTCGCGGCGCCACGGCCGGATCCAGGAGGAAGGTGGCCGGGTCGTGCTGGAGGACCTCGGCTCCGCCAATGGCATCCAGCTCAACGGTGAGGCGGTCGAGGGGAAGGCGGCCCTCTTCGACGGCGATCTGATCACGATCGGGTCCGTCGGCCTGCGCTATCTGTCGGGCGACGGTGCGGACCGGGTCACGGTCGCGGCGACGCCGGACATGGATCGCGTAGAGGCGTCCCTGGCTCCCGAGGACGCCGATCCCGCGGCGGATGCCGGCGGCGATGCTGCGCGACGCCTGCGCTTCGTGTGCGACGGCGCGGCCGTCTGCACGGACGCGGCGGACGAGACCGAGCTGGGCGAGGGACTGCTCGCGCTCGCGGGCGCTTCGCTCGGGGCCGATCGCGCCACGCTCGTCCTCCTGGACGGCGGTGGAAAGGAACGGGTCGTGGCGGCCCGGCCGCCCGGTGCGGCCGCCCCCGTCTCGCGCACGCTGCGGCGCCGGGTCCTGGAGGCCGGTGAAGCCGTGCTCGTTCGGGATGCGTTGGACGATGCGGTACGCCGCGAGGCCGCCTCGATGGTGGCCAGCCGCTACCGGAGCACGCTGGCCGCTCCGCTGAAGACGACGGAAGGGGTCTGGGGCTTCGTGGCCCTCGAGGCCTTGCTGCCCGATCGCTACGGGGAGGAAGACCTGCGCGCCCTGGCGGCGGCGGCCCGGCAGGCGGCGCTCGCGCTCCGCAATCTCCGCGCCCTGGCCACTGCGCGGGCCGAGGTGAGTCGTCTCTCTGCGCGGCGCGTCGTTCGCGGCGCGCGCTTGATCGGGGAGGCGAAGGCGCTCGACGCCGTGCGCCAGGCCGCGCTCAAGGCGGCGGCCGTGGACACGCCGGTCCTGGTCACGGGTGAGACGGGTACGGGCAAGGAGTTGGTGGCCCGGCTCGTGCACGAGGGTGGCGACCGGCGCAAACAGCCCTTCGTGGCGCTCAACTGTGCGGCCCTGGTCGAAGGCCTGCTCGAGAGTGAGCTCTTCGGGCACGCCAAGGGGGCCTTCACGGGAGCGACGGATGCCCGCGACGGCCGGATCGAGCAGGCGGGCAAGGGCACGCTCTTCCTGGACGAGGTCGGCGACCTGCCGCCGTCCCTGCAGGCCAAGCTGCTCCGGGTCCTGTCGGAAGGCACCTATACCCGGGTCGGCGGCTCGAAGGCACGCCGCATGGCGTGCCGCGTCGTGGCGGCCACCAACCAAGACCTCGCCGCCATGGTCGAAGCCGGCACCTTCCGCTCGGACCTCTACTACCGGCTTGCCGTGCTCGAGATCGAGCTGCCCCCCTTGCGGAGCCGTGGAGACGACGTACTCCTCATCGCCGACGCGGCCATGGAGCGCCTGGCTGCGAAGCTCGGGCGGCGGGTCCCCCGCCTCGCGGCAGGCGCCCGGGACGTCCTGAGGGCCTATGCGTGGCCGGGCAACGTCCGCGAGTTGATGAACGTCCTGGAGCGCGCCGTGGTCCTCGCCGATGGCGACACCCTCACGGCCGCCGATCTCCCGGCCGAGCTTCGCGGGGCGCCCCCGTCGCCGGCGGGGACCGGCGAGACCGCGGAAGGTGCCCTGACGCTGCGGGAGGCCGAGGCCCGGGCCGTCCGCGCCGCGCTCGTCGCGACGGGAGGCAAGAAGGGCAAGGCGGCGGAGCTGCTGGGGATCTCCTGGCCCACCCTGACGCGCAAGATCCGCGAGTACGGCCTCGACTGACTCGACGAAACGTCCAGTTCTCCATTCGACGTTTCGTTCAATCGTCGAAGGCCGCAGGATTCGATGCGGCCCGCCGCCCAACGTCGTAACCTCTTGGGTGGTCCGGGTTTGTAGACCGGTGGACATCGTCGGACGCACGCGGCACGCCGCTTGTGTCTGGGAGGGCATGCAACCGGCACGAGCCACGGCCCGCGGAGGCCTCGCCATCCACGACTGGACGACCCATTGCCCGGCGTGCGGGCAGCCCGTCACCGTGCCCAAGGGCCGGGAAGCGGTCGCCTGCCCGCACTGCAAAGCGGCCTTCGCCCCCGAGGGCCTCCAAACCACGGCCGGGCCCAAGCCGACCCGGGCCCCGAAGTCCCACGGCGATCCGCAGGACCCCCTGGTCGGCACGACGCTGGGTCGCTGGCGCCTCGTACGCCGTATCGGCCAGGGCGGGATGGGCACCGTCTACGAGGCGAGGGACGAACGCGGCGCACGACGCGCCGCGCTGAAGGTGCTCTCGGCGGACCTCGCGTCCGACCCTTCGTTCCGCAAGCGATTCCACCGGGAAGCGCGCGTCCTCGGCGAGCTCTCGCATCCTCACGTGGTCGAGGTCATCGACCGCGGCGAGGAGGACGGTCAGCTCTTCTTCGCGATGGAGTACGTGCGCGGTGAGAACCTGCGTCGCCGCATGGAGCAAGGCCCGCTGGCGCCCGACGAGGCGGTACGCATCACGGGTGAGATCGCGTCGGCCCTCGCCTACGCCCACGCCCGCGGTGTCATCCACCGCGACCTCAAGCCGGAGAACGTCCTCCTCGACGAGGAGGGCCGCGTCCACCTGGCCGACTTCGGCTTGTCTCGGCTGGTGCAGGACAAGAGCCGACCGGAGACGACTCTCCTCACCCGCACCGACGTCATCCTCGGCACGTACGAGTACATGGCGCCGGAGCAGCGGCTGGGCGACAAGGACCTGGACGGGCGGGCGGACGTGTTCGCGCTGGGGGTGATGCTCTACGAGATGCTCACGGGGCAGCTGCCCCATGGGCGCTTCGAGCCGCCGAGCCACGTTCGGAGCTCGGTGCCGTCGTCGGTCAACGAGGTCGTGAACCGGGCGCTCGCCCGCGAGCGCGATGCCCGGTATGCGTCCGCGGACGCGATGAAGCAGGCCTTGAACGAGGCATGGTCCCAGCGCCGCCGGCGAGGGCGCGCAAAGCCCGCGGTGGCCCGCAAGGCCCCGCGCCCGGCGACGAGGGATCTGACGGACGAGGAGATACGGGCGCTCAAGCCCGCGCTTCGCCACGTCGACATCGCGGTCGCCATCGACCGCGTGCTCGGCGTCGTCCTGCTCCTCGTCTCGCTCGGCATCGTGAGCCATCGCACCATCGACGACCTGATCTGGCTGCAGCCGGTCGGCGGGGTCCTCCTGCTGATCGGCTCGATCCTCCTGCTCCGGCAGGCGGGCAAGCTGTCGCGCATGAGCGAGGGAAGCCGTGAAGGGCAGGTGGTCGCAAGCGCGCTGCTGCTCTTCCTCTTCCCCCTCGGCACCGCCGCCGGCATCTACGGCCTGATCGTCTTCACGGGCGACGCGGCCCGCGAGGCGTTCCGCGCCGGCCGCAAGGCATTGGAAGGCCCCCAGCCCGTGGTCGTGCGCAAGGTGGTCGAGGTCGAGCGGCGCCCCGCGCGCCGGGGTGCCCCGCCGTGGATGCACCTCCTCGTCTTCGCCGCCCTGCTGTGGGCGCTCTACGCGGCGATCGTGATCCTGCGGACGAACGTGCCCGACACGTCGCTCCTCGAAGCCCTGGAGACCATGGACCCGACGCGCATGCTCGCGCTCAAGGTGAGCATGGCCGGCGTGCTGATGTCGGTCGTCGCGTCCGTGGCGGCCTTCCGCGCTCGACGCGTCCGCCGAGGCTTCGGCATGGCGCTCACCGCGTTCGTCGTCTTCGCCTCGTGCGCCTGGGTGCTCGCCGGACTGCACACCGTCACCCGCATCACGCCGGACGCGGGGCTCATCCTGCCCACCGTGAACCGGGTGCTTCCCTCCCTCCCCTCCACTCCCTCCCTGGAGATCCGACGATGAAGAAGATCTTGTTCCTGACCGTGATCGGCGCGGCCCTCGTGGCCTTCGTCGGCGTGGACGTGGTGAAGGGCTCGCTCTCGAGCGCCCGCCACGAGATCCGCGAAACCCTGACCGCCAACACGCCCCTGAAGACGCAGCTCGCCGAAGCGCAGGCCCTCGTGGATGCGTACGCCGAGAGCGTCATCAAGGGCGAAGTCGCCGCGGAGAACCTCGATGAGATGATTCTCAACGTCGAGCGCGAAGTCCGCGTCCTCGACGTCCGCGTCGAGCGCGAGCGTCTGGCCCTCGTCGACATCCGTCGCGACCTGGAAGTGGTCCCCACCTCGACGGGCCCCCGCCCGGAAGAGGATGAGGCGCGCCGTCGCGTCCGTACGTTCAAGGCCCAGAGCGAGCTGCTCGAGCGCCGCCAGAGCGACCTGGCTCGACTTCGCGACGAACATGCCGCGACCCTCGCTTCCCTCCAGGAAGCGCGGTCCGAGCAGGAGCGACTCGCCCAGGAGGTCCATGTCCTCGCGGCCGAAATCGAGTCACTCGAAGCGCGCACCGCCGCCGCACGCACCCGCGAAGCCGTCGGCGAGGCCATCGTGTCGAGCAGCGGATTCGCCGAGGCCCAAGAGCGACTGAAGAAGGTCCGCTCGACGGTCCGCGAGCGAAACAAGCTGCTCAGCTACTACGAGTACGAGCGCCGTCCCGTGCGTACCGGCGCCTCGCTCCTCGAGGCCGGCGACCTGGCCGAGGACCCGCGCGACGCCATCGACGAGGCGCTCGCCGCCTTCCCCGTGAACTAGGTCCCCCGCTCACCCCGGAGTCGTCGTGCGAAAGCACCCTTCTCATCCCGGACGCGTCCTCCTCGTCCTGCTCGCCACCCTCGTGGTGGCGGGCGCCGTGACGACGGACGTCGTTCTCCAGCGGGAGGCTTCTCGGGCCCGCGGCGCGCTTCCGCGCGCCGCGGCCCGGCTCGAGGCCCTCGCCGAGGAGCCGCCGAGCCGCGAGCGCCACGAGGCCCTGGCCACGGCGGCCCGCGCCACCGGTCGCTTCGACGTGGCCGGTCGGCACGAGATCTTCGCCGCGCGACTCAGTCCCCGCGACGACGTGGCCCTGCGTCGCAGCGAGCATGCGCTCGACCTCGCCCTCCTGGCCCGCGTCCGCCCCTCGCTGCGCCTCGCCGCCCTCGCGTCGGGCCTCTTCCTTCTTGGCATGGGCCTCGCCGCGCACGCGAACGCCCGCCGCCGTCAACGCCGCGACGCATGGGTTCGGCGACGTGGACGCGACGAATCGGCCTTCGCGTCGACGGCGCGTGCCGACTCGAGCGACGAGCCCCGCTACCGTGGATCGCGCGACGGAAGCCGTCGTCGTGGACGTCTTCCTCCAGCCGCGCACGCCAGGCCACCGCCCGCCCACGAAGGGCCCGACCCTCTCCCTGGTGCTCTCCCACGCGCTCTCGAGCACGAGTCTTCGCCTGACGCCCCGGCGGGACGTCACCCACGACGCCGTCCGCGTCCGGCTGAAGGACGCGACCCTGGCCCGCCTCCTCGCGCGACCGGGCCCCTGGCGCCTCGAGGCCCGCCTCGACGACCGCGTGCTGGGCGAGACGCGCCTGCTCGCCGCCCGCACGGTCTGACTGTCCGTCGAGCCCCCCTTTCGGTAGGCTCCGGAAGACTTCTCCCCCCCGGCGCGTCCAACGGGACGGCACCCCCGGAGGGAAAGCCGAGAGGAGGCGACGATGCGTGGACGTGTGTGGACCCTGGGACTCGTCGTGTTGCTGCTGATCGCGAGCGTCGCGCCCGCGCACGCCGAAGAGCGGGTCGTGATCCGCTTCGAACCGCCGATGGAGGTCGTCGACATGCTGACCGAGCTGGCGACGACGTTGGATCTGCCTCTGGTCTGGGACCCCAAGGCACGGGGTCTGCAGAACAGGCACGTCGTCGGAGACCTTCGCTTCGAGGGAACGCGGGCCGAGATCCTCGAGGCCGTGCGCTCCATGCTGATGTTCTACGAGCTCGTCGTGATCCCCGTAGGCGAGGGGGCGAATCAGCGCCTGCTCATCGCGGACGCCCGACAGTCGGCGGTCTTCCTCAAGCTGAAGCCCGTGTACGTGGATATCACGGACGAGAACGTGGACGCCCTGGATGAGAAGGACGGGCTCTTCGTCACCACGACGATCCCGACGGAGCACCTGGAGAGCCTGCGGGACGCGAGGAACGCCCTGAACCGGATCGTCACCGGGCAGAACGTCGGCAGCGTCACGGAGGTCCCCGCGGCGCGGTCGTTCGTCGTCACCGACTTCGCGCCGAACGTAGCGGCGATCTACCGCCTCCTGAAGCGCATGGACGTGCCGAGCGATCCCGACACCGGTCGGGAGGTCGTCTTCCGCGCCTTCCGCCTGAAGCACGCGCCCGCCCTCCAGACCACCTCCACGCTCGTGCAGCACTTCGCCACGGCCGGGCCGCCGCCGGCCGCGAGCGCCCGGCGCACCAGCCCGCAGCCGGCCCCGAGCGAGGTTCCGCCGCTGCCGCCGCTCCGCATCCACGCCGACGCACGCCTCAACCAGGTCCTCGTCTCAGGCACGCGGAAGGACGTGGACGACGTGGCCGCCGTGATCGCCACGCTCGACCTGCCGCTCCCCCGGGCCGAGACCTCGATCCAGTACGTCCGCCTGGCGCATCGGGACGCCCGAAGCGTGGCCTCGATGCTGGCGGGCATCATCGCCGGCTCTCCCTCGCTGTGGACCGAGGGGTCGGGCGGGACCACGCGGCCGGCCGTGCAGCCCGATGCCGAGGGCGAGGCGCTGCTCCTCCACGCCAGCGAGCCCGTGCTGTCGACCCTGCGCCGCCTGATCGCCGAGATCGACACCCCGCTGACGGCCGCGGAGGAACCGGGCGACGAGTAGCTTCCGACGCGCGGCCCCATCAGGGCTAGAATCCGCCCCGTACACCCCGGGGCCGTCCATGCCTGAATCTCCCGCACGTCTGCGTCCTGCTCGCCTCCTGCTCCTGCTGGCCCTGCCCACGACGGCCTGGGCGGACAAGGGGGCCCCCGAGACGGCGACGGCGCCGGTCGTTCGCGACGACGTCTTTCCCCTCGCGAGCGTGCGCCCGGGCATGAAGGGGTACGGGCTCACGGTCACGGCGGGGACGAAGCTCGAGCGGTTCGACGTCGAGGTCGTGGACGTCATCCACAACCACATGCCGAAACAGGACGTCATCCTGGTGCGCTGCACGGGCAAGGTGTTCGAGCGCCACGGCATCGCGCAGGGCATGTCCGGCTCGCCGGTCTTCATCGACGGGCGCAACGTGGGCGCGCTGGCCTTCACCTGGGGTTGGCTGAACGAGGCGCTCGGCGGCATCACGCCCATCGAGGGGATGCTCGCCGAGGGGCAGCGCGCGAGCGAGGGCAACCCCACGGGCGCCATGCCGCCGACGCCGCTTCGGCGCCGGCCTCCCCCTCTTCGCCTCGCCCCCTCGAACCAGGACATGAAGAAGATCGGCACCCCGGTCTGCGTCCGCGGGTTCGGCCCCGAGGGTCGCGATGCCGTCGCCGAGATCCTGGCTCCGTATGGATTCGACCCGCGGGCGGTGAGCGGCGGGTTGGTCACGGGCGCACCGGCCGGTTGGGCGAACCTGGACGCTCCCGTCGTGCCCGGGTCCACGCTCGTGGTCGACCTGGTCCGCGGGGACGTCGGCATCGCGATCGTGGGCACCTGCACCTACGTGGACGGCGAGCGCATCCACGCCTTCGGGCACGACTTCATGAACCTGGGCGAGACGCTCTTCCCGATGAGCGTCGGCTACATCTACACGATCGTGCCCAGCCAGGAGATCGCCTTCAAGCTCGGCGCGTCCATCCGTGAGATCGGCGCCATCGTCCAGGACAAGGTCACCGGCGTCGTGGGCATCCGCGGCAAGAAGGCGCCGATGATCCCGGTCGACGTGAACGTGCGCAACGCCGTCACGGGGCGCGCGGAGACCTACCACGTCGAGATCACCGCGAATCGCCAGTTCATGCAGCAGATGCTGATCGTCAGCCTGCGCGAGATCATCGGCAAGGCGGAAGGCACGCTCGGTGTCAACACGAAGTCGTACACGCTGTCGGTGAAGCTCAAGGGCGTCGAGAAGGCCTGGACGTACTCGGATGTCGTCACCAGCTTCGACACGGGCATGTCGAGGCTGCTCGTCGGGCTCGTCGATCGCGTCATGAATCATCCTTCCCAGCGCGCGGAGTTCGAGTCGTTCAAGCTCGACGTGGCGATCGAGAACCGCGACCGGCGCTGTTTCATCGAGTCGGCGACGGCGTCGAAGGACGAAGTCCAGCCCGGGGAGGAGGTCGAGCTCCTCATGCGGATGCGCCGCCGAGACGGCGGCGAGATCTTCTACGAGCGCGCATCCATCGTCGTTCCCCCCGAAATTGGCGTGGGCAACTTCCAGGTGATGGTGGCCGGTGGCGACATGGTCCCCGCCGAGGTACCGAGCCCCGTCGACATCGCGGACATTCCGACGCTGTACGAAGGCTTCTACAAGAGCACGGAGCTGGTCGCGCTCTACGCCACGGGCCGGGTGAACCTCGACATGGGCGGTCGCCTCCTCCGCAACGTCCCCCTCTCCGCGCTACCTCGCCTGGCTCGCTCGACGGACAATGTCGGCGCCCGGATCCAACCCGTGACGAAGAAGGTCCGACGCGACGTGGGCTACGTCGTCGCCGGCCAGGCCACCGTCTCCCTGCGTGTCGTGAACTGATGTCCGCACTCCTGAACCCCCTCGAGGCCCCCATGCGTCGACCCTTCGTCTTCGCCTCCTTCTCCTTGCTCTTCTGCCTCCTGGGCGCCTCCGTGGGGCTCGCGGCGGGTCCCACCACGCAGGACGTCCAAGGCGAGAAGGTCTTCGCCGAAGGCGAGCTCGAGACCCTGTCGCTCGACGGTGAGGGCATTCTGCGTCCGGGCCCGGCGTTCGAAGCCATCGACCTGGACGCGCCCTCTTCCTGGGTCGCCGTCCGCTCGGGCGACGCAACGTGGATCGGCACCGGGAACGCCGGCGAGGTGATCCGCGTGGACGCGGCGGGCGAGCGCTTGCGCGTATCCACGGGCGACAGCCTCATGGTCACCGCACTCGCCCCCCTCCCGGGCGGCGGCGTCGCTGCGGCGGTCGCGCCCGGCGGACGCATCGTCAAGGTAGACGCGAACGGCAAGACGGAGCCGCTCGCAACGCTCCCGGCGGAGTTCGTGTGGGCCTTGCTTCCGGACGCGCGCGGCAGCCTGATCGCGGCGGCCGGCGAGCCGGGCGCGCTCTATCGCATCGATGCGTTCGGCGGCGCGGAGAAGATCGCGGACGTGGGTGACGACCACGCGCGCTGCCTGGCGCGCCGCGGGAAGGCGATCCTCGTCGGGACGGCGCCCAAGGGGTTGGTCCTGTCGGTCGAGGACGGCGACGTGACCGTGCTCCGCGACGTGGATGCGGCCGAGGTCGTGGGCATCGTGGCCCTCGAGGACGGCGGCCTGATCGTCGCCGGAAACGCCGATCAGGCGGGCGGCAACGCCCAGGTCCTCGGCAACCTCCTGAAGCAGCTCCTCAACGAGCCCGAGACCAAGCCCGGCCAGAAGCCGCAGAAGCGCCCCTCGCTCCAGGACGGCCGCATCATCTGGCTGGAGCCGTCCGGTGCGGTCACCACCCTCTGGGAGGAGAAGAAGGTGGCGGCGCTCGCGCTGGTGCCCGATGGTGCCGGGGCGATCGCGGGTACCTACCCCTCGGGCCGCCTGATCCGGGTGGAGCCGAAGCACGCGTCGGCCATCCTGGCCGATCTGCCCGAGGCCGAGGCGAGCGTCCTGCTCGCGGGCGAGGACGGCTTGGCGGCCGTGGTCACGAGCAATCCCGCCGTGCTGCACCGCCGCAAGGCGGCCGATGCGCCCCGGGGCAGTCTGGACATCGAAGCCGCTGGACGGGGGCGCCGTGGCCCGATGGGGTCGCCTCTTCGTTTCGGGCGCCGGGATCACGAAGCTCGAGATCCGGAGCGGCGAGACCGAGAAGCCCGACGACACGTGGAGCGCGTGGGCGAGCAGCGCCCAGTTCGACGGGCAGAGTGGACGCACGGACGCCGCCGCCCGTTTCCTGCAGCTTCGCGCCACCCTGGAGGGCGGCGACGCGGCCCTGCGTTCGATCTCCGTCGTGGTCGCGGCTCCGAACCGCGCGCCGGTGATCGACGAGATCACGATCAAGCGCCCGGGCAAGAAGGACGCCACCGGGATCCCCGACCCGACCCCCAAGCGGCAGATCAGCTGGAAGGCCAAGGACCCCGACGGGGACCGCCTCCGCGTCCGCCTGGAAGCCAATCGGGAGGGCTCGCCGCACTGGATCCGGCTCGTGGACGACGAGGTCCTCGCCAAGGGGCAGTACGAGTGGGATACCTCGGGCCTGCCGGACGGGCGCTACCGGATCCGCCTGGCCCTCAGCGACGCGCCCGACACGGCGCCCCAGCTGGCCCGGGAGGTCGTGCGCACGACGCCCGCCGAGCGCATCGACAACACGCCCCCGCACGTGACGGTGCGCACGCAGTCGGCGGGCGACACGCTGCTCGTCATCGCCGACGTGGCGGACCAGCCGGGTGGCCGGGTCGGCGCCGTTCGGGTGTCGATCGACGGCGGGGCGTGGACGGTCATGGCGGCCCGCGACGGGATCCTGGACACGGCCAAGGAGGTCCTGGAAGCCACGCTGAAGCTCCCCGTCGCCGGGGCGCACGACGTCGTGGTGCAGGCCCGGGACATCGAAGGCAACGTCGGCGCCGGGGCGGCCGTCCTCCACGTTCGCTGACCCTTTGCCGACGGCCCGCCTGCGACTGCACGACCCCCTGCCGCAGGGCGCGGGCCACCGCTGGGGGGCGCACCTCGAGGTCGGTCGCCGCACGGGCCCCGAGGTTTCGTTCACCGGAGATGCCTTGTCGGGCCCCCCACGGCCCGAGCCGTTCCTGCTGGCGTTCCTCTTTCCGGCCATGCGCCGGGGCTACCGACTGCGAATCGACGAAGGCGTAGACGCGGGCCTCCTCGAGCACTTGGATGCGTTCCAGCGGACGTGGGCCGGGTGGCTCCCTCGCCGTTTCCGCCGTATCAGGATCGAGGCCACGCCACCCGCGGCGGCGCGAAGGCGGGCCGGCGTCGTGACGTGCTTCTCGGGCGGCGTGGACAGCAGCTACACCCTGTTTAGGCACGGTCCGCGCACGCAAGCCTCACGCCGCGTCGAAGCCGGCCTCTTCGTGCACGGCTACGACATCCCCCTGGAGGAGGCCCGGACCTTCGCCGGCGCGTGCGCCCGCGCCGAACGCATGCTCGCCTCGCAAGGGGCGGCCCTGCTCGCCCTGCGGACGAACCTGCGGGTTCTCGAGGACGCGTACGACGTCCGCTGGGACCGGGAACTCCACGGGGCGGCTCTGGCGGCCGCGCTCTGGTGCTTCGCCGATCGATTCGGGACGGGGTTGATCCCGTCGACCTATCCCGATGCGAGTCCGAAGGTGCCGTGGGGCTCGACGCCCCTGACGGACCCCTTGCTCGGCGGCGACGGTCTCGAGATCGTGCACGACGGAGCCGAGGCCCACAAGCTGGACAAGGTGCGCAGGATCGCCCCCGATCCGACGCTCGCTCGCGAACTGCGGGTGTGTTGGGAAGGTGAGCAGCTGGACCGCAACTGTGGACACTGCTGGAAGTGCGTGGCCACGCAGGTCTGCTTCTGGATCGCGGGCGTCCCCGCACCGGCCGCCTTCCCCGATCCCGCGGGCCTCGAGGACGTCGCACGAGCTCACCAGAAGAACGAGCAGAACGTGTGGCTCTACGCGAGGCTCAGGGACGCAGCGGACGAGGCGGGCATGCCCCGCTTGCGGCAGGCCATCGACACGTCGCTGACCCACGCGGGACGGGACGAATGAGGAGGCACGGCTCGATGACACGACAGCACGATGTCGGATCCTGGATGAAGGCCTTCGCCGCGTGTGTGCGCGAACGGGCCTACGAGCGAGGACGCGCCCTCTTCGCCGACGACGTTTCCTCCTTCGGCACGGTCGCACGGCGAGCGCGCGGCTTGAGTGTGCTGGAGGAGGGGCAGTGGCGACAGGTATGGCCCCGGACGGAGGGCTTTGACTTCGACGAGGCTTCGATGGAGGTCATCGAGTCCGACGACGGATCGCTGATCGCCGTGCTCGCCGCGTGGGAATCTCGCGGCAAGGACGACGATGGCCGGACCTTCCCGCGACGAGGCCGGGCGACGCTGCTCCTGGCGTTTCGGCCCGACGCGCCCTTCGGCTATGAGGCCGTCCACAGCCACTTCTCGTTCGTACCCGAGGCAAGTCGGGCCGAATGACGTTGAGATGTTGAACCTGGCGCAGGGGACGTCCATGCCTTTCGGCCGGCTGGTGATCGTGGCGCTCGTCCTGCTGGGCGCGGCTTCTCGCGAGGGACGGGCCCACGGGGGCAACTTCACGCTCCCGCCGATCTGGAACCCGAATCCGGTCGGACCGCCCCCCGGCCGGCGTCCCGGCACGACACCGGGCCCCGCGCCGGCCATCTCGCCGGGCGCCATCACGAACCCCGCGCTCACCGCGAGCGAGGATCCCGAGGCGTCGTGGGGCATGTGGTGGCTCCTCAACCGGCACCGCTTCCTCGCCCGCCCCCTACCGCAGCCGATGGACGGCACGACCACGCCGTCGGAGGGCGCGGCGCCTTCGCGTCCCGCCTACGAGCTGGCCCGGGAGAGAGCCCGGGGGCGCATCGCGCCCTTCCTGCACCACCTTCTCGCGTCGCCGATGGAGAACGAGGACGTCCGGGCCTCGTCGCTGCTCGCCCTGGCCAAGGTGTCGAACGACGACAAGGCCGTGGAGACGATCCGCGCCGTCCTGGAAGACCCCGCGGCCCCGCCGATGGCCCGTTCGTCCGCGGCCCTGGCCCTCGGGCTCCTGAGACGAACCGACCCGACCTTGAGGCGCGACGGCGCGGCGCTCGACGCGGTTCGCGAGGCGCTCCTGCAAGCGTTCGACGACACGAGTGCCCCCACCGAGCTTCGCACCTTCGCCGCACTGGGCCTGGGCCTGCTCGCCGATCAGCCCTACGGGAGCCTCATCGCCAAGGACGGCAAGTTGATCGCCCAGGCCTTGTGGAAGCGCCTCGGCCGAGGCGGCCTCGACGAGGACTTGCGCGTGGCACTGTTCACCGCCCTCGGACTCCAGCCGGCCG
The DNA here is from genome assembly GCA_963802335.1 of uncultured Planctomycetota bacterium. Taxonomy (GTDB): domain Bacteria; phylum Planctomycetota; class PLA2; order PLA2; family JAEUHO01; genus CAWDIE01. The sequence continues at coordinate 399,479 of CAWDIE010000003.1, forward strand.
AGGGCGTGCACCCGCACGTCCGGCACTACCTGGAGCAGATCGTGATCGGTCGCGCGGTCTACAAGCGGGTGTGGTCGGAGCGGGATCGCAGCCACGCGCTGACCACGCAGATCCGGCTCGGGGGGACGGAGGGTCTACACACGTTGCTCAGGGTGCTGAGTCACGGCCAGGAGCTGCCCGCCATCCGACGCGCGGCGTATCTGGGCGTCGGGCAGCTGGCCGAGCGCCTCGGGAGCCGGCATCGATTGCAGACCACCAAGGCCGTGCTCGCCTGCCTCCGGCACAGCCAGGACGACTTCACGCGCGGGCTGGGCCTCGTGGCCGTGGGTCACCTCGCCGGTGCGGACATCCGGGCGGGCGGGACCGGGGTCGTGCGCCAGACCAAGGCGGGCGATCTGTTGCTGGGCGATGCGAAGGACCCCCGCGCCACGGTGAGGGGCTTTGCGATCCTCGGTCTCGGCCTGGCGGCGCGATCGGGTGACGCGAGCACCCGGCCCGTTCGAGGCTTCCTCGACCCCGCCCGGCGCTTCCTGCTGAAGAACCTCGAGGACGAGCGCCCGCGCTACCCGGGCAAGGGGAGCTTCATCGCCGCGATCGGCCTGGCGCAGGCGGAGGAGGGACGAGCCACCCTGATCCGGTGGATGAAGGACGCCGACGTTCATGGGTTCAACCGCGCGACGGCCGCGCTCTCCCTGGGTGCCCTGGGGGGTACGGAAAGCGCAACGCGACGCGCGCTCGCCCGGGCCACCGGCTTGCCCGTGGACGGGCTTGCCCCCGCCGCGGCCCGCTCGCTGGCCTCGCTCGGCGGCTCGCTCCCCGAGACCCGGCTGCTCAGCGCGCTCGAGGCGGCAACGTCTCAACGGCGCGTAGCGGGCACGCTGCTGGCGCTCGGGCGCCTGCAAGATCCCGAGGCCGCCCCGGCGCTGATCGCGTGGGCCCGCGACGAGACCAAGGCCGCGAGCGGTCGGGCGCACGCCGTGGTGGCGCTCGGCCTCCTCGGCGACCCCGAACCGCGACCCAGCCTGTCTCGCATCACGCGCGACGGCAACTACCCTGCGCGCACCAAGGCGCTCGCCGAGGCCTGGTCGCTGTACTGATCAGCGATCGACGTACTTTCCGCCGTTCTCGGCGGCGAGCTTCTTGAGGAACTCGATATAGGGCAGCATGTCGACGCCCACCGTGTGGATCACGACACGCTTGTAGCGATTCCACTCGCGCACGTGCTGGAGGATGATCTCGTCGTCCATCAGCGTGGCTTGCTTGCCGGGCGCCCCGCTGTCGGTGGGCGCGCCGTCGGAGAGAAGGACGATCGTGTCGATGTTGACGTCCTCGTACGCCTGATCCACGGCGCCCAGCCCCGCCATGCGGAAAGCCGTGCGCAGCGCACCGTCGATGTAGGTGCTTCCCTTCGGCTTCAGCGTGCGAACCCACTTCAGGGCGTCGTCGACGTTCTTCGGACTCGCGTCCATCATCGAATCTCGCCACACCTTGATCGTGCTGTCGAAGGCGATCATGTTGAACTTCGCCGTCTCGGGCAGCTTCTTGAGCGCCTTCTTCAGCTCGTGCTTCGCGACGTCGATCTTGGGACCGCTCAGGATCTCCTCGGGGGGCGGAGGCGGGGGAGCGGGCTTGTCCCCGTCCTTCGGCGTCACCGGCGCCGGCTCCTTCCACTTCTCCGCGGGATTCTCGTTCTTCGTCTTGAGCTTCATCGAATCCGACGTGTCGATGATGAACAGGATCCGATCCGACTTGACGGGCAGGCCGTAGAAGTGGATGTCGGAGAACTCGCGCTCGCTCCGCTCGCCCTTCACGGAGGTGTCGGCGGCGAACTTCTCCGCGTTGGCCTCCCACCACTTCGCCCACACGTCTGCATAGGGGTCGAAGTTCTCGCCCGTGAACGACTGGAGCAGGCCGCCGATCGCCTCGCCCACCCGGGGGCTGGTGAACGCCAGGGCGTTGATGAGGTGAGGCACGGCGCGGCGCATGTCGCGCTCCTCGACGATCCGTACCGCGAGGAGCTGCGCACCCCAGTCCTTGTCGGCCAACCGGCCGAGGATGTAGCCCTCGATCGTGGACTCGAGCTCCGGGGCGGGCGCCTCGAGTTCACGCAGAGCCTCCAAGGCCGACATCCGCACGCGCGCATCCTTGTCGATCTCGAGCAGCAGGCGGAACGCGTCGTTGGAGAGCTTCTCACCCAGGTGATGGGCGAAGACCCGGCCCGCCGCGGCACGGACCGTCCAGTCCGCGCCGGCCTTCACAGCGCGGTGGAGGTCCTTGCGGAGCGCCGCCGGCCCCTGGGCGAGCGCATCCGTGAAGGCCTTGACCACGGCGCCTTGCTCGGTGGCCGTCGTCTCGAGCTTCAGGAGCTCTTCCTTCCACGTCCCGAGGCTGGTCTGCTCCGCGGGGCTGCGCTTGCGGAAAGGCTTCGACTCGACCTCGGCGATCTCGGCTTCCTTGGCCTGCACGGCGCGCTCGGCGTCGACCCAGGCCTGCCCCTCCTTCTCGATGCCCTTCACGAGGAGCTTCCACGCCCGCTTCTCGCCGTCTTCGATGATCCGGGGCAGGAGCGCGAGCTTGGCCGCCTCGTTCCCCGGCTTTCCGAAGAGACGCTTCGCTTCCGTCTCCACTTCGCGCCAAGCCTTGGGATCCAGCCGGGCCGACGCGGACGGGACGTCCAGCAGAAGGGGCAAGAGGAGGACGGTGAGGAAGGAGACGGCGATTCGCATGGGGGGCTCCGAAGGCCCCATCGTAGCCTCGCCGCCGAGCCCTACGCTCACTCGGCCGGGGGCTGGATCTCCCGCCAGAAGCGAACGTCGGACAGCGCCTGAAAGGCCTTCTGGGACTGAACGCCCTGGAGGCCGGCCTCGAAGCCCTCGCGGCTCTTCCCGAACGTCAGCTCGACGAGGAGTTCCTCCCGCTCGAACCGGGCCCGCGCCCAGATCGCGTTCTGCTCCAGCGCGCGGGGAGGGTCCTGGCCGTCGCCGCCGATTTCCTCCACGGCATCCGGCGCCGGCGGGTAGATGACGCCACGCCCCCCCACGAGGGAGGGCGCCTGGAGGATCTCCCTCTGATAGGGGCCGACCGCGTCCACGACTGCCATGTACCGCGCCCGCAACTTGTCGCGGGCGCCTTCCTCGCGGGCCGCTTCCAGGAGCCAGTCGTCGAGGCGCCGGTCCTCGCTTCCCGCCAGCGCGGCCAGCACGCCGTCGGCGTAGTGCGCGGAGAGGTCGCGGAAGACGCCCGCGAACATGTAGGTGCACGAGCCGGCCATCAAGGCGACGATCAACGCGACGATCGCCATCCCCTGTCCGCGGAACCGCTCCGGGCGAATCTTCACGACGCCGTAGATCGCCAGGAGGACGGCCGGGAGCAGCAGGATCCAAACGAAACCGACCATCGTGCTCGCGAGCGCGAGGAGCATGCTGAGGAAGAGGGCCCACATGCCCAGGGTCGAGCGCGGACGCGTCTCCGCGGGCGGCGCGCGGTGGGTACCCGCGGGGCGCGAGGAGTCGACCGGCGGCGGGGGATCGGGTTGGTTCACCCCGCCCTTGTACTCGGCCGGCTAGCGCTTGCCGAGCCCAACGCCTGCCGGTAGACCGGCGCGCCGGTTCTTGCCGTGGATCCCAAACGCCCCAGCTTCCGCAACGCGCTTCCCCGTCTGGGGATCTGGATCCTCCACCTCCCGGCGGCGGCCCACCCCCTCCTGCTCCGTCGGGACCGCCCCCACGACCCGCTCGCCCCGGTGGCGGACGTGCCGGACGTCGTGCGCTACGTCGCGGCCGCTCGTCGTGCGCTCAAGGGTCCCCTCGCGCTGGAGATCGACGGGCCCGGCGATGCGCTCGCGAGTCCCGAGACCGTGCTGCGCGCGCTCTCGATCCTGCGGGAGCACCACCCCGACGTGGTCACGGGTCTGGTGATCGACGGCCCCCTGATGGCCGAGTACGTGGAGGAACTCGAGGCCTTCGGGCTGTCCTACGTCATCCTCCGGAGGGACGCGGCCACGGAGGCGACCGCCCGCCGCCTGGTCGACGGCGCACGCTACAAGGGCGAGGCCGTCGACCGGGACGCGGCCGCCCGCATGATGCTCGACGAGGGCCCCCGGGCCATTCACCTCGCGAAGCGGTACGACATTCCGGTGGCGGTGCGAACGACCCTCCTGCCCACGGTGAACGCGTGGGAGATCGCGGACATCGCTCGCGAGGTGGCCGAGGCGGGGGCCGAACGCATGGACGTCGTCCCCTACGTACCCCAGCCCGGCGCGCTGTTGACGCACGTGGGGAGGCCGACCGAGCACGAGATGCAGGAGGCGCAAGACGCCGTGGACGCGGTCTTCGCGCACGATCCATCGCACCATGGCTCGTCCGCACTGGATTGGCTCTGCCCGCAGCGGATGCAGAAGGTCGACTTGGATGCGCTCGACGCCCTCGACGTGCTCCGCACCCTGCCGAACCCGCACGAGGATGCCTCGCCGGCACCGCTCCTCCCGCCGCGCACGGCCCAGCTGGTGGCGGTCGCCACGGCCGACGGCACCCTGGTCGATACGCCGCTGGAGACGGCGCATGCGCTGCGGCTCTACGCGGTCACGGAGCGCGCGATCCGCTACGTCGCCAGCCGACCGCTGCCGCTGGACCCCCGGCGGCGCCACGATGGCGTGGGCGACGCGCGCACCTTCCTGCAGGCGCTCGTGGGCTGCCGCTCGGTGGTGGCGACGCGCATCCCCCCTCGCGCCGTCACGCTGCTCGGTGCGGTCGGCATCCGCGGTGTGGCGCAGGGAGGCCCCGTCGACGAGGTGCTCGATCGCGTGGCCCGCGGGATCTGGCGGCAGGCGGAGGGTTAACCGCCCGGCGGGCAGGGTGGGGGCGCGCAGGGCGCCGCCTCGAAGCTCCACTCCACCACGCTGCCGTCCAGCGGTCGAGTCAGACGGATCCACTTCAGGTCTCGCGTGATCACGTGCCGGAAGGAGATGTCGAAGCTGCAGAAGTACTTGCCCTCGCGCAGGCCTCCGCAGCCGTCGTAGCAGGTGGGACTGCCGCACACCCGGTGCCCCTCGCTGTCCTCCAGCACGAAGGTCTCCTTGACGGGCTGGGTGAACTCCGTGCTGCGAAGCTCGACGTGGAACGTCGTGAACCCGTGCTCGAAGTAGGCCCGGTGCTCGCGTGCGACGGTGGCCGTATCCCCTTCGAAGCGGAGCCACACCGCGTCTTCCAGCGTCGCGCTCACGCTCCCGCCGATGCGCGTGAAGGCCCGCACGGCCTCCTCGCGCGTCTCGAACACCATGGGCTTTCGTCCGACCACGGTGGGCAGGACCTCGCCCGTGGAGGCAGGGAAGTTGCCGCCACCTCCCTGGCAACCGACGCACGCGGCCAGGGTGAGGAGCAGGAGGATGAGGCGGGGGTGGAACCTGTTCATGGACGAGATCCGGTGGCTCGGGGGCCGAGCCGCGTAGACTGGTCGCGATGCCCTCTCTGGACGCCGGCCAACTCTACGACCTTTCCGAAGCGGCGCGCCGCCTGTTCCGTGGGCCGGCCTGGCTCGCCCGCCAGGCGCGCCGTCAGGCCGTGCCGTGGACGTGGTGGGGAGGGACGATGGCCTTTCCTCGCGCGTGGGTGGACGCCGCGTCGGGGGCGTCCGCGGCCGACGCCGACGGCCTCGCGACCTACTGGCGGGAGCGGCTGGCTCCGCCGCCGCCGGAAGCCACGCGCCCCCTCAAGGACCGCGCGGCGCTGGAGGCGGAAACGCTCCTCGAAGCCGACGACGCCGCCCGGCGCATCGCGGCCGACGAGCGGTACCTGCGCCGGCTGGCCCAGGAGGGCGTGCTGCCGGCGCTGCGCGTGGACGGCGGCGTACGCTTCGATGCGGGCCTGACGGACCTCGTGGCCGCCGAGGCGCAGGCCGATGCGAGCCGGCTGGCGTCCCGCCGGGATCAGGTCGCCCAGTGGACCCGCTTCGAGTACGCGAGCGGGCTGGACGCCGGCGCCGCGCCCCCGCCCTCCACGACGCGGCCGGCCGCCGCGCCGACGGTGGCCGCAGCGCCGCGCGCCTGGCACCTGCCCACGGACCTGGGCGAGGACCTCCCGGAGCCCACGCCGCAGCACGAGCGGGAGGGGTTGGCCGCGGCCGAGGGCTTCGAAACCGTCGACGAAGACGACTGATCCCCCATCTCCTTGAGGCGATCGATCGACTCCCGCCACTTCGCGCGGACCCCCTCGGGCAGGGCCGGCTCGGCGAACTCGACGAGCTCCGCCATCGCGCGCACGGAGAGCGAGCCTTCCATGGCCTGATAGAGCTTCTCGCCGGGCACGGCGGTCCCGAGAAAGAGGAAGGCCACCGTCAGGAAGACGAGGCCCATCACGCCGCCGAGGACGAACCCGAACACCCGGTCCATGAACGTCAGCTGCACCGTCCGAACGGCGCCGCGCGCCATCCAGGCGAAGAACGTGGCGACCAGCAGGACGGCGACGAAGATCGCGAAGAACGCGACGGCCGGTGCGGCGGCACCCGGAATGAACTGGATGCGCTCGATCATCCACGCCGAGACGGGCGACCAGAAGGTGAAGCCGGCCACGACGGCGGCGATCAGACCGATGGTACGCACGGCGGTCCAGGCGAAGCCCTTGAACGCGCCGCGCACCGCGAGAAAGCCGCAGAGCACGGCGACGACGAGGTCGGGCATCGAGATCGCGTCGAACATGGACGTAAATGCTACCCGGCGGCCTCCGCCAGGCGCCGGATGGACGCGACGTCGCTCGCCGGGACGTGGAGGCGCTCGACCTTCTTCCAGTACCCGACCTGGGCCGCCCGCCGGACCCAGGCGTCCTTGGCGGCCGAGACGTCGGGGGCATCTCCCGCTTCGAACACATCGGCGTCGAAGAGGAAGACCCCCTGGTCGGTCACGGTGTCACAGCGGCCGATGAACGCCGCGGGGCCGTTCGTGTCCACGACGATCGTGATGCCGTGATACTCGCCCTTGCCATCGTGAAACGTGCCCAAGGCGCGGCTACTTGCAGTGTTCGTCGAACGCGGTGACGAGGTTGAAGGCCACGTTCTCCGCGGGCGACCCCTCGATGGCGTGCCGAGGCATGAAGAAAGCGAGCTTGTCCCCGTCGAGAAGGGCCATGGAGGGGGAGCTGGGGGGCACGTCGCCGAAGGCCTCGCGGGCGCGGGCCGTGGCCTCGAGGTCCTGCCCGGCGAATACGGTGGCGACGTGGTCCGGCCGGGTGCCGTGCTTCAGGGCCAGGGCCACGCCGGGCCGGGCCTGCCCCGCCGCGCAGCCGCAGACCGAATTGACGATGATCAGCTTGGTCCCGGGCTGGGCCAGGAACGCGTCGACGTCCGCTGCCGTGGTGAGTTCCTGGACGCCGATGCTGGAGAGCTCTTCGCGCATGGGCTGGACGAGGACGGGGTCGTAGGGCATGGGGGGGTCTCCGAGAGGGCGGCCGGGGGCCGGGAAGCCGGGCATGGTAGCCGTGGTCCGAGCCTCCGTCGCAGCCGCCCCCACCCCGGGAGGGGACGGATCGTCCCACGGAGGTCCCGGCTGCTATCATGCCGCCCCCGGGCGGCAGGCGCCGCCACCGGGTAGGCGGGAGCAACGCGCGGGATGGCCGATCTTCAGAGCATGTTGGTCAAGACCAGCCGGACCTTCGCGCTCGCGATCCCGCTCCTGCCCGAACCCACCTGCCGGGGCGTCACGATCGCCTACCTCCTCTTCCGGATCGCGGACACCTTCGAGGACGCCACCGCGTGGACACCGGAGCAGAAGGTCGAGGCACTGAGAGACCTCGACGGGGCCCTGGAGCCCGGGCACACCGCCGACGTGCGTCGCCTCGCCAAGCAGTGGCGCGACGCGCCGCCGCTCGACCACGAGGGATACCTGGAGCTCATCGGCGAGACGCCGGCGGTGATGGAGGCCCTCTGGGCGCTGGAGCCGGCGGCCCAGGCCGTGATCCGACGCCACCTGCGCCGGACGATCCAGGGGATGGCACGCTACGCGCGCCGCGTGGGCCAGGGGAACCACCTCCAGCTTGAGACCCTCGACGAGCTCAGCGACTACTGCTACATCGTCGCCGGCATCGTCGGCGAGATGCTGACCGAGCTCTTCGTGCTCGACTCCGATGCCCTGGCCGCGGACGAGGCCTACCTCATGAAGCGCGCGCGGTGCTTCGGCGAGGGCCTGCAGCTGACGAACATCCTCAAGGACTCGGAGGGCGATGCAACGGAGGGACGCCGCTACCTGCCCGCCGGCGTCGCGCGAGAGCGCGTGTTCGAGCTGGCGCGTGCGGACCTGGAGCGCGCCGAGGAGTACGTACACGCCGTGCAGCGCGCTCGCGCGCCCGTCGGCGTGATCGCCTTCAACGCCTTGCCGGTGATCCTCGCGTGGGAGACGCTGGAGCGGGTCCAGACGGCCGGTCCCGGAGCGAAGCTGGACCGGCTGGAGGTCGCGCAGCTGATGCAGGGGATGGACCAGGCGCTCGAGCGGGGCGATCCCGTGGTGAGCGCGGCCCGCTCCGCGGTCGTCCGCCAGCGCTAGCGGGGCACCCCGAGTAGCGCCTCCACGGCGTCGGCCAGCCGCTCGGCACAGGCACGCACCCGGCGCTCGACGGCCTTGAGACGACGGATCTCCGCCGGTCGAAGCAGCGCCGCCGCCACCACCTTGGCTTTGGACACGTGGCCATCGTCGTCCTGGGCGGCGAGGATCGAGCGCGCGATCTCGTCCTGGGCCTCGTCCAATACGGCGCGCAAGACGAGGTAGGGCACACCGGCCTCGGCGGCCTCCTCGGCGAACACCCCGGACTCGAGATCGACGCACGCGACGTCACCGCCCAGCGACCGGCGGAGCGCGGCCTTGGCGTCCGGTGTGGGGACGATCCTCGGCGCCACGGCAAAGGGCACGACGGGCAGACCGGCGGCCGAGGCGCGTTGCCGCCAGGCCGGATCGGGGGGCGGGGCCGTCCCGTCGGGCCGGTGGACGGACGCGGAGGCCAGGACCCGCCCCCACGCGACCGATGGATCCAGTCCACCCGCGACGCCGATGCCGAGCAGCGCCTGCGGGCCGATCGTCACGAGGAGCTCGCGAAGGGTGCGCCGCGCGCGCCGCGGCCCATCGCCCACGACGGCGAGAAGGACGTCCCGGCCGGCCAGCCTGCCCTGCGTCCCCCCCACACGCGCGCGGACCGCCTTCAGCTCTTCGGCGAGGGGAGCCACGATCAGGATCGGGCGGCTATCCGTCACGGCCCCACGTATCCGTGCTCGCGAAACCACGCCACGGCGCGCTCGAGCGCCCCTCGAACGGGGGATTGGGGCAGCCCCAGCTCGCGCACGGCGCGCTCGGCACTGAAGAACATGCGATGGCGACTCATACGCACGGCCTCCAGCGCCACCCGTGGCTCGTATCCGAAGACGCGCGCTCCGGCGGTATCGACGGCCCCCACCACGAGGGGAATCCAGTGAGGCAAACGGCGGGAGGGCGCAGAGAGGCCCGTGATGTCGGCGAGGAGGTCGAGGAGGGCCTTGAGGGTGAGGTTCTGGTTGCCCAGGATGTACTTGCGACCGCGCTCTCCCTTGGTGGCGGCGAGGAGGTGGCCGGCCGCCACGTCTCGGACGTCGACGAGGTTCAGTCCGGTATCGACGTAGGCGGGGATCTTGCGGTTCAGGAAGTCGACGATGATCTTGCCGGTGGGCGTGGGCTTCACGTCGGCCTCGCCCACGGGCGTAGAGGGGTTGACGATCACGAGATCGAGCCCGCGGGCCGCGAAGGCCTCGGCCTCCCGCTCGGCGAGGACCTTGCTCCTTTTGTAGTGCCCGACCACCTTCTCGAACACGACGGGCGTGTCTTCATCCGCGGGCGGGCCCTCCTCGCGTAACCCCAGTGCGCCCACGGAGCTGGTGTGGACGACGCGCTCGACGCCGGCGGCCTGCGCCGCCTCGTAGAGCGCCCGCGTGCCGTCCACGTTCGCGCGGTAGATCGACGCCGGCTCACGCACGAAGAGTCGGTAGTCGGCGGCGACGTGGAACAGGCGGTCGATGCCGTCGAGCGCGGGCCTCAGCGACGGGGGTTCGAGAAGGTCGCCCTCGACGAGTTCGACATCGAGGCCCTCGAGGTTGCCGCGGTCACTGCCCGCCCGAACCAGACAGCGGACCCGCCTCCCGTCTTCCAGGAGCGCCCGCGCGACGTGGGCGCCGACGAACCCGGTGCCGCCGGTAACGAGGTCCACGCGGTTACCCGAACATGTTCCAGGCCGCCATGCGGATCGCGTCCTTGGGACTCTTGCCGAGCTCGCGCACGACGGAGGCCTCGAACCCGGAGTGCATGGCGCAGTTCTGGCAGAGCGGATCCTGGCGCGACTCCCAGTACTCCCAGTCGGTGTTGTTCCAGAACTCGTCCCACGTGTCGTAGAACTTCTTGCCGATGAGGTAGCAGGGTGCCTTCCAACCGAGCGGCGTGCGCGTGACCGTGCTCCAGGGCGAGCAGTTGTAGTCGCGCATGCCGGCGGCGAACTCGAGGAACATCGGGGACGACTGAAGGCGGAACTTCTTGGAGATCTCGAGGACGCGCTTGAACTTCTCTTCCGTGTCCTTGCGCGTCAGGAACATGTCGTCCTTGACGGTCTCGTACTGGTAGCCGGGCGAGACGAGCATGCCGTCGATACCCATGCCGGTGAGCATCTCGCAGAGCTCCTCGACCTCGTCGATGTTCGTCTCCTTGAAGACGGTCGTGTTGGTCACGACGTGGTACCCGCGCTTCTTGGCCTCCCGGATCATCTCGATGGCCTTGTCGAAGACGCCTTCGCGCTTGCAGACCATGTCGTGGGTGGCCTTGAGTCCATCGAGGTGGATGTTGATGCTCAACCGCTTGTGCGGGGGGACGACATCGAAGATCTTCTTGTCGAGGAGCAGCGCGTTGGTGCACAGGTAGATGTGACGCTTGCGCTCGATGATCCCCTCGCAGAGCTCCTTGATCTCGGGATAGATGCTGGGTTCGCCGCCGCACAGCGAGACGATCGGCGCACCGGACTCGTCCACCGCAGCGAGGCACGCCTCGAGGGACATGCGGTCTTCGAGCTTGCCCGTGTGCCGCTCGGTGGAGCAGCCCATACAGGCGAGGTTGCAGGTGTACAGAGGCTCCAGCATGAGGACGAAGGGGTAACGCTTGTTGCCCTTCAGCTTCTGCCGTACCTGCTGCTTGAGCGTGTCGACCGTGATGTGGGTGGGAAACCTCATGAGCGATCCATGACCTCGTTGGGCGGGGTGCCAGCGCAGGATGGTAGCAGCACCCGCCCGCAGGGGGTCGTCATGGCCCGGCGAGGGGGCCTACGGCTGGGGCCGTGGGGGCGCGCTCGGGACGGGCGTCCCGCGTACGGGGTCGTAGTAGTCGAGGCCGGCGTGATCGAGCACTTCCTCGCCCATCAGGATGCGAAGCGTGTTCATGAGCTTCAGTTCCTGGACGAAGAGCCCGTGCTCGGGCTTCAGGTCCTCGCGGCACTGGGGGGACTTGAAGTAGAAGCTCAGCCACTCCTGGATGCCTTTGAGACCGCCGCGCTGGGCCAGGTCGAGGAACAGCGCGAGATCGAGCACGAGGGGGGCGGCGAGGATGGAGTCGCGGCAGAGGAAGTTGATCTTGATCTGCATCGGCATGCCCAGCCAGCCGACGATGTCGATGTTGTCCCACCCCTCCTTGGCATCCCCGCGCGGCGGGTAGTAGTCGATGCGGACCTTGTGCGCGTAGTCGCCGTACAGGTCCGGGTGGAGCTGGGGCTCGAGGATCGAGTCGAGCACGGACATCTTCGTCTGTTCCTTGGCCTTGAAGGAACCCGGGTCGTCGAGCACCTCGCCGTCGCGATTGCCGAGGATGTTGGTCGAGTACCACCCGGCGAGGCCGATCATGCGCGCCTTCAAGCCCGGGGCGATGACGGTCTTGAGCAGGGTCTGCCCGGTCTTGAAGTCCTTGCCCGCGATGGGCGACCCGCTGGCCTCGGCCAGGTCGACGAGCGCGGGGACGTCCGCGCTCAGGTTCGGCGCGCCGTTGGCGTAGGGAATGCCCAGCTTCAGCGCGGCGTACGCGTAGAGCATGGAGGGCGGGATGTCGTGATCGTCCTCAGCGAGGGCCTTCTCGAACGCCTCGAGATCGTCGTAGATGGGGCGACGCGACGCCAGGACCTCCGTGGACCCGCACCAGATCATGACCAGGCGCTCGAGCTCGTTCTCGTCCCGGAAGCGGCGGATGTCGTCCATGAGCTGCTGCGCCAGCTCCAGGCGCGTTCCCGACTTGACGTGCGTCCCCTGCAGGTTCTTCAGGTAGGCGGGATCGAACGCGCCCTTCATCGGGCCGGATGGCGTCCATCTCGGCCCGGACCGGCTCGATCACGGACTCGGGCAGGACGCCCGCCTTACGCTGCGCCTCGTACGCGGAGTCGGGGAACAGGTCCCAGCCGCCGAAGACCAGGTCCTCGGGGCGGGCGAGGGGAACGAACTCGTGAATCCGGGGGCGGCGCCCTTCGTAGCGCTTGCCCAGACGGATCCGCTGGTGCTGCGAGACGGATCCGACCAGCCCGCCGAGCCCCTTCTTGTAGAGCTCGATGCCGGCGATGAAGGTGCTGGCGACGGCCCCCATGCCGGGCAGCAGGACGCCGAGCCTGCCGGAAGCAGGGCGAATGGTGGGAGTCGTCATGCGCACACCTCGAATCACTTCACGGAGGAAGACGCCCGCTGCCCGATCCACGCTCGCAGCAGCTTCGCGTCTTCGCGGAGACCGTCTTGGATGTCCTTGTACGACGCGTTGACGAACGGCATCCCGCTGTCGATGAACACGCGCGCCGTCAGCTGGGAACGCGTCGGCACGCCGGGCACGCTCTCGACGCGATAGTCACCGAAGTAGCTCTTGATGCCCATCGCGCGCTTCACGACCTTGTAGCGGATGCGCGCGCTGCCGTCTTCCCTCTTCGTATCGAACTCGATGTGCACGACCGGATTGATGCCCATCTTGCCGCGGAAGTGCCACTCCCCCACGACGCGCTCGCCCTCTCGGGAGACCTCGCGGTATCGCTGAGCCCAGGCGCGGTGTCCATCGGCGCCGTTCTGGTCGAGGAGCATCGCCACCACGTCGTCCACGGTTCCGTCGATCTCGTAGGACAGCTCCCCCCCGCGCACGCCGCGCAAGTTCAGCTCCTGGAAGCCACTCTCGGTGAGCGGCGCGAGCGGCGGGACGACGACGGGGGTGGGCTCAGGTTCGGCGGTGGCCACGGACTCGGGCTGGGGCTGGGGCTGCGGCTGCGGCTGGGGCTGGGGCGCGGGTGAGGGCGGCGACGCCCCGACGACCTGGATCTCGGCCTCGTCCTCCGGGAGCTCGCTGGCGTCGGAGCCGTTCGCCCCGTTGGGGAGGTTCACACCCGTGCAGCCGTTTGAGCAGAGCAGCGTGGCGCCCGCGACGAGGAAGGTCGCCAAGGCGGCGGGAAGCAGGACGGAGGTACGCACGCGGGGAAGGCTACACGGAAACTGCGCTGGTCTAAGGCTCAGTCACCGAGCCCCGGGAGGGCATCCAAGGCGTCGAGGCCGCCGCTCTCCGCGGGGACCTCGGACGACGCCCTGGGCTCGAGCGCCTCGAGGCCCGGCAGATCCATCGGGGAGTCCACCGCCGAGGCACCGACGTCGTCGAGGCCGGGGAGACCCCCGAGCCCGTCGTCCTCCGGAGAATCGTCCTCTCCCGGCACCTCTTCATCGTCCATGTCGTCCATGTCATCCAGGGCGTCGAGCCCCTCGATCGCCTGCGTCGGCGGCTTCCCGTCGTAGATGAGGAAGAGGCGCCGCTGGCGATAGGCCTCCTTCGCGAACGTGTAGGGATCGGCCGCCTCGGAGGCCAGCTTGTCGATACCCGAGCCGGCCTCCTCGATCTGATTCACGTAGGAGAGGATCCTCAGCGTGTTGTTCACGATGGGTTCGTTGACCCAGAAGTTGGGGTCGGTGACGAACGAGATACCGAACCCCACGCCATCGCGAACGGTCGTGGGCCCGATCAGGGGCAGCACGATGTAAGCGCCCTCCGGGAAGCCCCACACCGCAAGGGTCTGGCCGAAGTCCTCGTCGTGGGCCGGCAGGCCGAAGCCCGTCGCCGGATCGAAGATGCCGGCGACCCCCAGGGTCGAGTTGATCACCCAGCGCTTGAGGTCGTCGCGGACGAGGTGGGGTTTCCCCTGGAGCCACTGATTGACCACGACATCGCCATAGCGCAGGTTCCGCAGGAAGTTGCGGAAGCCCTGGCGCACGGGTGTCGGCACGATCAACAGGATCTGGACCACGGGCTGGGCGACCACCGCGATGTGCTGGTTCAACTCGAACATGGTGCGGTTGAATTGGACGCAGGCGGGCGTCGTGACCAGGGCGAGGACGAGTACGAGGACGACGGCGAACCGAGGCCAACGCATCCGCAGCCCTCCCGGCCTCGCAACCGCGCGAGGACCTCGAAGCGAGCATACCCGTGCCGGCGTCATCCTTCTGTCCCGTGAGCCCCTCGGCCGAGCAGAAGGGCCGGCAGCAGGACCACGGTCGCGACCAGCGTGAGCAGGACGCCCGCCGCCAGCACGAGGCCCATGCTGGCCGTGCCGGGGTGGGCGGAAAACGCCAGATTGCCGAAGGAACACGCGGTCGTGAGGGCACTGAAGACGACCGCGCGGCCGGTGCTGGTGCGCATGGGATTCCCGTGGGCGGAGTCCGGCAGCGCGCTCCGCGACCGATGCACCACGTGAATCCCGCTGTCCACGCCGATGCCGAAGAGCAGCGGCAACGCGATGACGTTCGCGTAGTTGAACGGAATGTCGAAGAGGACGGTGAAGGCTCCCGTGAGGACTCCAGCGAAGGCCAGCGGCACGAGGACGAGCAGCACGTCCCGGGGTCGGCGCAGGATGGCGAAGAGCACGACGGCCCCCGCGAGGAGAGACAGGAGCAGTGCTTGCCGGAAGGAGCTGACGATCGCGGTACCGGACGCGACGATGGCCACCGGCGGCCCGGCGACGTCCGGGGTCACCTGCTCCACGTCGTGCACGTACGCCGCGGAGGGAGGCCACGTCCTCGACGCTGTCGCGCGGGAACACCTCGACGCGCCGGCGGCCGTCCGGCGCGCGCCAGCGTGCCTGCAGATCCGCGGGAAGGTCTTCGACGCCGAACGGCGCGGCGCCCACGGCCTCGTCGAGCCGAGCGAGATTCACGGGGAGCGTGGCGAGGAGGCTGGTTTCCAGGGCATCGAACGTCGTTGCCGCATCGTGCGTGGCGAGGTGGGCGTCGAGGTCCCCCAGCGCCGCGTCGAGCGCCGCGGCCGTGTCGTCGTCCAGCCCGGCCGGGCTCTGGCGGTAGCGCTCGAGATCGGCGCGCATCGTGCGCAGCGCCTCCCACGCCTCCACCACGGACGGCGGCGGGACCCGGCTGCTCAGCCGGAAGCCTCCGCCCAGGGTCAGGGCGAGGTCCTCGAGCTGAATCGCCTTGGGCTCCTGGTCCTGAGGCACGTAGCTCTCGAGCCGGATCACCTTGTCGACCGAGGGCACCCCCGCCAACGCGCCTGCGAGGGCGTCGGCCCCCGGCTCGTCTTCGGCCAGCAAGGTGATGCTCCAGGGCGGAACGTCGCTGGTGGCCAGCAGGTCGCGGAAGGTCGCGACGGACTCCGTCTGGGGATCTCGGAGGTTCAGGGGGTTGAGGTCGAAATGGACGAACGGCAGGAGGGCCAGGCCCAAGACGGCGAGGCACGTGCACACCGCCAGCACGAGCGACCGGTGACGAACGGGCAGATCGGTCAGTAGGCGGAAGAGAAGTCCGTGCCGGATCAACTGAGTGCGGGGCGGCCGGCGGTAGGGCACGACGGAGAGCAGAGCGGGTAGCACCGTCAGGGAAACGAAGAGCCCGATGAACATGCCCGTTCCGGAGATGAGCCCCAGCTCGCTTACCCCGCGGTAGGCGGTGGGCACGAAGGCGTAGAAGCCGATCGCGGTGGTCAGCGTGCAGAGAACGAGGGACGAGCCCACATCGCCGGCGGCGTCGCCGAGCGCGTCCAGATGCGAGCGCCCCGCCTCGATCCCTTCGCGGTAGCGAAGGGTGAGGTGGATGGCGTAGTCGACCCCGAGCCCGATGTAGAGCACGCCGAACGCGACGGAGATCGGGTTGAGGTGACCGACGGCGAGCGCCGCGAAAGCCGTGGTGAGGAGCAATCCGACGACCAGCGCCACGAGCGACGTCACGACGAGACGTACGGACCGCAGGCCGACAGCCAGCACGAGGCCCACGAGGACCATGGTGAGGAGGCCGATCCACTCCGCCCCCTGTCGCACGGTCGTCAGTTCCTCGTGCTCCATCGCGAGGCCGCCGGTGATGCGCAGGCGAGCGTGGCCGTCCCGGGGAAGCGCGGCGAAGATCTCGCGCGCCGCGGCCAGGGCGCCCCCTGCCGGCTGAAAGGCGCCGTAGTCGCGCACGGCCTGGGCGAGCACGATCTGGCGCCGATCGGCGACCGATGGCGTCTCGTCCTCGTCCTGCATGAGTTCCTGCCAGGACAGGCGGGTGGGCTCGCCTCGCACCACGCCGTCGATCGCTGCGCGCAAGCGCTTCAAGAGCGGGGTCGCGTCGAACTCGCCGCCCTTCGCCTGCTCGTCCAGCGCGTACCCGAGCATGTCGAACAACCCACGCAGGCTCGGATCCCGGGTGAGGCGCCCGAGGAACGGTTGGATCTCCGCCAGCCGCAGCGCCAGATCGTCGAGTTCTTCCTCGTCCAGGTAGTAGAAGGCGTGGCCTTCGAGGAAGGGTTCTGCCATGGGTACATGGACGTAGCGAAACAGCTCGGGACGCTCCGCGAGGGCCGCGGCGAAGGAGGTCGCCGCAGCGCGTGCGTCCTCCGGCGTGTCCGCGTCGACGACGAGGACCAGGTTCGCCTCGTACTGCGGAAACGCCTCGATGAAGGCCTCTTGGGCTCGGCGGAAGGGCAGATCCGGGTCGAGCATCTCGTCGAAGTTCGAGTTGATGCCCAGCCGGTGTTTCGACGCGACGAGAGAGCCGGCGCAGAGCAGGGCCGCCACGAGCAGGACGAGGGGCCACGCGCGTGCGCACCCCCGGACCCACGCGGCGAGGAAGCGCCCGAGTCTGTCGTTCGCGGCATCCATTCCGCGTTCAGGAGCCGGATGCCTGCTTGCGGATCTGCGCTTCGACGGTCGTCATCAGGGCGTCGAAGCCGCCGGTCTCCATGATGCGCGCGTACTCGGCCTGCTTGGTCGCGAGATCGCTGACGCCGTCCGCCGTGATGTTGAGGATCCGGGGGCCGCGCTTCGAGCGGGAGCGGAGCTGGAAGACGAAGGGGATCCTCTCGCCGTTCGACTTGACGAGGTCGCTCTTCACGACGTCGGTCGAGCGCTCCTTCTCCTCCCCGATGACTTCGAAGGCCTCCCCGGCGTACCCGTCGAAGCGCCCGGCATAGCGCGCGATGCTGAGCACACGAAACCGCTCGGCGAAGCGCTTCTGCTGGTCGGGGCTCAGCTGCTTCCAGTGGCGGTTCAAGGTGAGGCGGGCGATGCCCGCCAGATCGTGGGTCGCGTCGACGACCGGGAGGAGCCGGTCGTACCGCCCCTGGTAGCCGAGGCTCGACGCCTGGCGCATCACGTCGATCAGGGCGTCCTGGAGCCTCTCCACGACCTGCCGGGGCGTCTTCGTCTCTTCGACCGGCTTGCGATCGGGCAGCGGGACGAGCTCATTCCAGGCCTTCTGGAGGGCCTCGAACCCGCCGCTCTGCCAGGCCTTCTCGGTCGCGGCCCGCTCGAGGTCCACGTCGTCCGAGCCGGCCCACCCGACGGAGAGGATCTTCGGCGCGTCTCCGTCTGGCCCCAGGTGCATGGTGATCGTGCGCGCGTCGTCCTGGCCGTGGAGCCGCAGGGTGGCCTTCATGGTGCCGTCGGCTTGGGCCACGACGCCGACTCGCTCCAGGCGCTGCCCCGCCACCCCGTCGAAGGCCATCGCGTAGGTCGCGACGAGGCGCTTGAAGAGGAGGTCCTTGAGCGCCTTGCGCTGGGCGGCGCTCAGCCGGGCTTCCACGCTCCCGAGGCGCGCGCTCAGCATGCGATCCAAGGCGTGCGTCTCGGCCACCGTGCCGAAGAGCTGCTTGTATCGCTGGACGAAGTCCTGCTCCTTGGCGAGCACGAGGACGGCCTCGGCGACGCGCAGGAAGTCCGCGAGCGGTTGGACCCTCTCATCGTCTTCGGCGGCCGACACCGCGGGGAGCGGCAGGGAACTGACCAGGAGAAGGCCCGCGAGGACCCATCCGATGGCGAGAACGGAACTCTTCTTGGGGCGCATGGC
This sequence comes from uncultured Planctomycetota bacterium, assembly GCA_963802335.1. Taxonomy (GTDB): domain Bacteria; phylum Planctomycetota; class PLA2; order PLA2; family JAEUHO01; genus CAWDIE01. The sequence continues at coordinate 417,791 of CAWDIE010000003.1, forward strand.
GCCGAGGATACCGCTCCCGGCGTAGGAATCTTGCCGAGGGCATCCCCCTTCCCTCGCTACCCTCCGAATTCTCCGTCTGACTACACTTCGTGGCCTTTGTCTTCCAATTCCCAAGGTGCACCCCATGAAGGCGACCGCCTGCGGGCCGAGCAACATCGCGCTGGTCAAGTACTGGGGCAAGCGCGACGCCGCCCTCAACATCCCCGCCACGGGCTCGATCTCCGTCACCCTGGACGGCTTGGAGACGCAGACCACGGTCCAGTTCGACGCCTCCCTCGCCGAAGACGCCTGCCTGTTGAACGGGGCGCCCGACGCCAAGGCCGAGCAGCGGGTGCGCGGCTTCCTCGCCCTCGTCCGCCGCCTCTCCGGGATCGACCAGTACGCGCGTGTCGAGACGGAGAACAACTTCCCGACCGGCGCGGGCCTCGCCTCGTCCGCCTCGGGGTTCGCCGCCCTGGCGGTCGCCTGCGACGCCGCCCTCGGCCTGGGGCTCACGCCGCCGGCCCTCTCGGCGCTCGCGCGCCGGGGATCCGGGTCGGCCGCAAGGTCCCTGATCGACGGCTTCGCGGAAATGCGAGCCGGGAGCGCCGCCGACGGATCGGACGCGTACGCGGTCGCGCTCGGCGGCGTGGACCTCCTGCCGATGGACATCCTCGCCGTCGTGACGACGCGCGCGAAGAAGGGCACGTCCTCGACCGAGGGCATGGTGCGCACGGCCGAGACCTCGCCCTACTACGCCGGCTGGGTGAAGCAGACCCAGACGGATCTCGTGACGATGCGAGAGGCCCTAGGAGCAGCGGACTTCGACCGCGTCGGCCGCCTCGCCGAAGAGAACGCACTGCGGATGCACGCCGTGATGCTCGGATCGAGCCCGTCGCTCCTCTACTGGAACGGCGTGACCGTGGACGTAATCCAGGCGGTCTGGGCCGCGCGGGCCGACGGGGCGCGCGCCTGGGTGACGATCGACGCCGGCCCGCAGGTCAAGGTCCTCTGCGCCCCGGGCGAAGGCGAAGCCCTCGCGGCGCTTCTCGGCGACGTGCCCGGTGTCCTCGCGATCCTGCCCAGTCGCCCGGGCCGCGGCGCACGCGTCCTCGAGGCGCGGGCATGAAGGTCGTTGCTACGGCGCCGGCCAAGCTGATTCTGGTCGGCGAATACGCCGTGGTCGAGGGTGCGCCCGCGCTGGTCGCCGCCGTGAATCGGCGCGTACGCGTGGCGCTCGAAGAACGGGATGGCGAGGGCTGGGCCTACCGCACGAGCGCCGAGGGGGGCGTCGAGCGGACGCTCACCCTGGACGTGGATGGACGACTCGTCGACGCCGCAGGGCACCTGGCCCGGGACGACCCGGCCGTTCGCTTGCTCGCGGTGGCTCTGGAGGCGGCGCGGGAGGCGACGGATGCGCCTCTGCCTCGGGGCCTCGCGGTCCAGATCGAGAGCGGAGCCCTGTTCGCGGACGGGGACGGACAGAAGCTCGGCCTCGGCTCGAGCGCAGCCGTGATGGTGGCGCTGGGGGCAGCGCTCAGGCGCCTGGGGGTCGCGCGGGGCGCCGCCGCGAGTCCCGGCGACGCATGGCAGCTGGATCTGGAGGCGCACCGCCGCTTGCAGGGCGGACGCGGCAGCGGCGCCGACGTCGCGGCGAGCCACCACGGCGGCGTGATCCGATTCCAGCGGGGCGCGGACTCGACAATTCGATGTCGTTCGGTGGAGGTGCCCGCCGACCTGCACATGCGGTGCTTCTGGACCGGCCGCTCGGCGAGCACCGCCGACTTCCTGGCGAAGGCGGCAGCGTGTCGGATGCGGGCTCCGGAGGACTGGGAGGCCCATATGACGCGCCTGACGGCGGTGGCGACGCAAGCCGCGAATGCCTTCGAGAAGGCGAACACGCGGGCGTTCCTGGCGGCCTGTGCGCAGTACGCCGAGGGCCTCCAAGGCCTTGGCGAGACCCTCGAGGCTCCGATCGTCTCGGGACCTCATCGGCGGCTCAGTGTTTTGGCACACGCCTCGGGGGCGGTATACAAGCCTTCGGGTGCTGGCGGAGGCGACATCGGCGTCGCCTTTGGCGACGATCCGGACGGGCTGGACCGCATGGCCCGGAGCGCAGCGGAGGCTGGGTTTCCGACCCTGACGATCGATGTCGATCCCCTCGGCGTCGAAGTGCTCGAGAGGTAGTAACCAATGACTGCGTCTTCGAGAATCCCGGGGTTCTACCACCAGAGCATCGCCGAGCGCCTCCGTGTCCTCGAAGAGCAAGGCGTGCTGTCGGCCGAAGACCGTGAGTCCCTGGTCGGCGGAGACGAGACCATCGACGCCGCGGCCGCGGATCGACTGATCGAGAACGTCATCGGCGTCTTCGGGCTCCCCCTGGGCCTCGGTCTCAACTTCCTGGTCAACGGTCGGGAGTACGTGGTCCCCATGGCGGTGGAGGAACCGTCCATCGTGGCGGCGACGTCGTCGGCGGCCAAGACCATCCGTGCGGCGGGCGGCTTCCGCGTCACGAGCTCCGACCCGATGTTGATCGGCCAGATCCAGGTCATCGACGTCGAGAACACCGCCGCGGCCCGTGAAGCCCTCATGGAACAGCGGGGCGAGATCCTGGACCTGGCCAACAGCCTCCACCCGAACATGGTGGCGCGGGGCGGCGGCGCCCGGGACGTCGAAGCGCACGTCTACCCCGCCATCTCGGGCCGCCCCGAGATGTTCATCGTCCACTTGATCGTGGACACCCGGGATGCCATGGGCGCCAACCTCGTCAACAGCATGTGCGAGGAAGTGGCCCCGATGGTCGAGCAACTGACGGGAGGCAGGGTCTTCTTGCGCATCCTGTCCAACCTGGCTCGCCACGCCATGGTGAAAGCCGAGGTCTCGATCCCGCTCCAGCTACTGGCCAACAAGGGGTACGCAGGCGAAGAGGTGCGCGACGGCATCGTGCTTGCCAACCAGTTCGCCGAGGTGGATCCGCACCGGGCCGCCACGCACAACAAGGGGATCATGAACGGCATCGACGCCGTGGCGGTGGCGACCGGCAACGACTGGCGCGCCATCGAAGCGTCGGCACACGCCTACGCCGCGCTCCAGGGCCGCTACCGCTCGCTCACGCGCTGGTGGAAGTCCGAGAGCGGCGCCCTGGCCGGCGCCCTCGAGATCCCGCTGAAGGTGGGCACCGTGGGCGGGCAGATGCAGTCCAATCCGGCCGCGTGCATCGCCCGTCGCATCCTCGGTATCACGTCGGCGCGCGATCTCGCCGAGATCATGACGGCGGTAGGCCTGGCCCAGAACTTCGGCGCGCTCCGCGCGCTCAGCACCGACGGCATCCAGCGGGGACACATGGCGCTGCACGCGCGCAGCGTGGCGGTGGCCGCCGGCACCCCGCCGGCCTACTTCGAGGCCGTCGTGCGGCGCCTGATCCGGGACGGCGACATCAAGATCTGGAAGGCCAAGGAGATCCTGGACGAAGTGCGCGTCGCCGGCTCGACGGCGGCCGAGTCCACGACCGTGACCCGTTCCGCCGCGGACTCGCCTTGCGTGGGCAACGGCAAGATCATCCTGCTGGGCGAACATGCCGTGGTCTACGGACGCCACGCGCTAGCGGCTCCGGTGCCCTTCGCCATGCGCGCCACCGTCGAAGACGCAAGCGACGGCGTGCAGGTGCTGATCCCCCAGTGGAACGTCACGGAGAGCATGGACCTGGGCACTCCGGCCCGGAACAGCCTCGAGAAGTCCCTGCGCATGATCCTCGAGGCGTTCGACGTCGCAGGACGACCGCTCTCCATCCGGGTGCACGCCGGCGTGCCCCGAGCCATGGGGCTCGGCGGCTCGGCCGCGTTGGCCGTGGCGGTGGTTCGCGCCGTGGCGGACTACGTCGGCGAAGAGATCTCGGAGGAGCGCGTCAACGAGTTGGCGTATCGCTCCGAGCAGTTTGCGCACGGCACACCCTCGGGCATCGACAACGCGGTCGCGACCTACGGCCGCCCCATCCTCTACCGCCGTGGCGAGAAGCCGATCATCCGCACCGTCAGCGTCGGCGCGCCCACGTCCCTCGTCGTGGGTCTCACGCGACGCGAAGGGCTGACGGCGAACATGGTGGCTCGTGTTCGCGAGGGGCGTGAGGCGAGCCCGGCCGCCTACGAGCGCATCTTCGACGAGATCGACACGCTGACCCTGAGCGGTCTGGACGCGTTGGAGCGCGGCGACCACGCGGAGCTGGGGCGCCACATGAACATGTGCCACGGCCTGCTCAACGCGCTGCAGGTGTCGACGCACGAGCTCGAGCGCATCGTCGAGATCGCCCGGGACCATGGAGCCCTGGGCGCGAAGCTCACGGGTGCCGGGGGTGGAGGGGCCGTCATCGCGCTCGCGCCCGAAGGCGCCGAGAACATCGTCACAGCGCTCCGTAACGGCGGGCATCGGGCTTTCATCGTGACGCTCTCCCCGAGTGAGTCCGCCTGATGCGTGCGGCCGACAACGACCCGAGGCGCAACGCGCAGGTGTCGTTCGACGACGAGCCGCTGATCGTGGTGGACGCCGATGACAACGTCCTCGGCTACAAGTCCAAGGTCGCTTGCCACGTCGGCGAGGGGATTCTCCACCGCGCCTTCTCGGTCTTCCTCTTCGACGGCCGAGGCAACGTCCTGCTGCACCAGCGGGCGGCGGAGAAGCCGCTCTGGGGCCTCTACTGGTCGAACAGCTGCTGCAGCCATCCGCGGCGAGGGGAGACCGTCGACGAGGCGGCCGTTCGCCGCGTGCGCGAGGAGCTGGGGCTGGAGACCGCACTCGAGTTCCTCTACCGCTTCCAGTACCACGCCCCCTTCGGCGAGAAGGGCAGCGAGCGGGAACTCTGTTCCGTCTACGTGGGACGCGTCAGCGAGGATCCGACCGTCAACGAGACCGAGATCGCGGACTGGGCCTGGGTCGACGCGGAGACCCTCGCCGACGATCTCGACGCGCGCGCCGACCGCTACACGCCGTGGTTCAAGATGGAGTGGAAGCGTCTCCGCGAGGAGTTCTGGGAGCGCGTCGCCCCCTACGCGAACGGCTGACCGCCGGCCCTACCGGCGCGCCTTCAGCGTCACCTTGAAGTGGAGCTTCGCGAACTGGCCCAGCCAGGCTTCGCCGCCCTCGCGGTAGAGGCGGCGCGCGAGCGGCACGATGCGAGGGTCGCTGGCCCCGAGGTAGAGCTCGCCCCCGGCCAGCCCCTTCAGGCGCTCGAACGACGTGAGGAAGGTGGCGCGGGCCAGGAACGAGGCGGTCGCGACGGCTGGATTGCTCTCCGCCTTCGTGCGCATGACGAACGGCTGCTCGAGGGCATCCTTCGACAAGTGCCGGCGGACGTAATCGGGATTGCCGAACTTGTCGACGACGATGCGCACACGCCCACCGTGCCCCGCCGCGCGCGCCTCGGCGAGGACGTCGTCGATCACCTCGGCGTGGAGGCGGCCGAGCAGGACATTGAGATTGCCCACCGCGCCGTAGGCCTCGTTGTAGGCCTCGGGTTCGAGGACCCGGTCGGCGGCCGAGACCGCCTCGCGGAGCAGGCCCTCGACCCGCCGCATGTGGGTGTCGCCGGCCAGCTTGCTGTCCTGCACGCCGAGCTCGCCGAGCCGGGCGAGATCGTCCGGCACCACGAGTGCGGCCGCAACCGTCAGCGCGCCGAAATAGTCGCCCTTGCCCGACTCGTCGCTGCCGATCGTCGCGATGCCGAGCGCTTCGGCCGGGGGGGGCTTCCCCTTGGGCGCAGCGGGCGCCGCGCCGGCCAGATACCGGTCGGCGAAGGCCTCCGCGCCCTTGCCCTGGACGACGAGCTTGCCCGAGCGGTACCACACGACGTTGGCGTCCTCGCCTTTGGCTCCCCAGTGCGCGTGGTCGACCGGACGGAAGGCGAACGCGCCCTGACCGAGTTGGTCGTAGAGCCGCCGGCCCTCGTCGACCGCGAGTTTCCGGACGATCGTGGCGGCCATGGAACGATCAAGCCTCGCCGGTCAGCTGCTTGAGGACTTCCCGCGCTTCCGAGCGGGGCTCCTTCAAGGGTGCGCGCTCGACGAAGTCACGGACCTCCGGATCCTCGGCCTGGACCATCTCGTCGTACGTTCCGCAGAAGGCGGCCTTGGCGCCGCCCGCCTTGGGAACCAGCATGAGGATTTTGTCGGCGATGATCTTCACCGACTCCATCTCATGGGTCACGACGACGATCGACGTGTTGAACGCACGGTTCAAGCTGCGGATGAGGTCGTCGATGCCGCGCCCGATGCGGGGGTCGAGCCCGGCGGACGGTTCGTCGCAGAAGAGGACTTCCGGGTCCATGGCGATGGCACGCGCGAACGCCACGCGCTTGGCCTGGCCACCCGAGAGCTCACTCGGTAGACGGTCTTCGAACCCCGAGAGACCGACGAGGCCCAGCTTCATGCGCACGGCGATGTTGACGATCTTCTCGGCGAGGTTGCTGTGCTCGCGTAGCGGGAGGGCAACGTTGTCGGCGACCGTCATCGACCCGAAGAGCGCGCCGCCCTGGTAGACGATGCCGATCCGCTTGTAGATCTCGTCGCGCTCGTCGGACGAGGCCTTCCAGATGTCGGTACCCAGCACCTCGACGGTGCCGGCGTCCGGCCGGTGGATTCCGAGCATGCACTTGAGGAGTGTGGACTTCCCCGAGCCGCTCCCGCCCAAGATGACCATCACCTCGCCCCGGCCGACCGTGGTGTTGATCCCGTTGAGCACCCGCTGGTCGCCGTAGCTGGCCACGAGGTCCTTCACGACGACGATGGGTTCGGGGGTGGGGACGTCCGGCATGGCCAGAGTGTAGCCTCCTCTCCCCCGCGCGGAATCGGGGCCCGCGGCCAAGGCCCCCCACGCGCCGGACAGCGCTATGCTTGGGGCCCCCGAGCCGATGGGAGAGGTCATGCCCCAACTCCACGACGACACGTTCACCGAGGCGCTCCGCCACGCTGCGGGCTACGGCGCCCCGGAAGCCGGCATCGAAGCGCTGCTGGCCGAGATCCCCTCCATGGAAGCGCTGGCTCACCTGCCGGCAGGCACGCCGGTGTGGATTCGAGCCGACCTCGACGTGGCCGATCACGACGGGATCATCGGCGACGACCCCCGGCTCGCGGGGCTCAGCGAGACGCTGGCGTTCGGCCGCGACCATGGCTGGCGCATGCTCATCATCGGGCACCGCGGTCGCGATCCGAGCAAGACGCTGGAATACGTCTACGAGAAGCTCCGCGCGACGGAGGAAGGTGGCGGACCGTTCATCCCCGACTGGTTCGACGAGCGCGCCGAGACCCTCACGGGCACCGCCGTCAAGGCGGTCGAGAGCCTCAAGCCGGGGCAGTGGCTCGTGTTCGAGAACGTGCGGAAGTACGGATTCGAGATGCGCCTCTGGAAGGCGTCGGATGAAGCACTCCCCGAGATCGCCGACGACTTCCAGCGCATCGCCGCCGCGTTCCGCCAAGGCGCCACCGTGTATGTGAACGACGGTATCGCGAGCGGCAACAAGGACTTCTCCACGACGGCCCTGCCGCTCGCCATGGGCCAGGTCGCGCTGGGGGTGTTCACCCACCGGGAGCTGAGCGAGCACGTCGTGCGGGCGCGCGAGGCCGGCCTGGTCTCCTTCTCGGGGATGAAGCTCGACAAGCTGCGCACGCTGCACGGCATCGTGCAGCAGGGTCGGGTCGAGATGATCATGGCCGGGGGCAGCTTGGCGATGGCTTTGCGCAAGGCGCGGGCCGAGATGGAGGGCGTCGACGTCTCGATCGGCGCGGCGGGCCTGGCGGCCAACAAGGAGTCCAAGGCCTACATCCCGCCCTCGGCGATCGAAGACGCGCGCAAGCTCCTCGTGGACGCGGCCGAGCGGGGCGTGGAAATCGTCCTCCCCGTCGACTTCGTCCTGGACGACGGGACGGTGGCCGCGCAGATCCCCGACGACAAATGGCAACTCGACATCGGCCCCCAGACCCGCGCCCTCTTCGACGAGAAGGCGAAGGCGTGGGCCGAGAAGACCGATCGCCGGGTGGCTTTCCACAACGGCGTCATGGGCAAGTTCGAGGTCTCGACCTTCGCCGGCGGGACGGAGGCCATCGTCCACACGCTCAAGGCGCTCCAGAAGGACGGCATCGACGTCTACGTGGGCGGCGGCGAGGGTCGCGCCGCGCTCGAGCGCTTCGCCTCCCTCGAGGACATCACCCACGCCTTCACGGCCGGGGGGACGATCCTGAAGTGCCTGGCCGGCAAGCCTCTCCCCTTCCTGGTGGCCCTGGCCGAGCAATCGACCGAGGCTTGACCGCCCCCCGACGGCCGCTAGCTTGATTCCCCCTCTGGGGCTGTAGCTCACTTGGTAGAGCGCGTCGTTCGCAATGACGAGGTAAGGGGTTCGACTCCCCTCAGCTCCACCATCTTCGACGGGCGGCGATCCTTCAGCGGGTCGCCGCCCGTTTTGCATGGTGCGTCAGAGCAGCCCGTTCAGCTCGCGCTCCACCTCCTCGAGGCGCCCCTCGTCGCTGGCCCTCAGCACGACGCGCACGAACCACCGACCGTCGTCGTAGACGGGGTAGGACCCGATGGCGACGTCCGACGCCCTCGACTGCAGGGCGGCGAGGGCGGGAGCGATCTCGCCCTCGCGCTGTCGACACGTCAGCTCGCGCCGGTGGCGAAGGGCGCCTCCGAGACAGGGAGCGAGTGCCCGGCTGATGTCCTGGAAGAGGAACGGGACACCCGGGAGGACGTAGACCCCGCCGGCGGTGAAGCCGAACGTGGTGGTCTTGGCGCCATTCAGCAGCGTCGAGCCTCGGGGCAGAAGCGCCATGGACAACTCCGCCTCGGTGACCACGTCGCCGTACCAGGCGCGGATGCGTTGCTCGGCTTCGGGGTGCATCTCGAGCGGACGACCAACCGCCTCGGCCACCGCGGGCCGGGTGACATCATCATGCGTCGGGCCGATGCCTCCCGAGACGAACACGGCGTCGGCCAGAGCTCGAGCGTGCCGCAGCTCGGACACGATGGCCGCCGGGTCGTCGCCGGTCGTGGTCACACGCACGACAGAGACCCCGGCATCGTTGAGCGCGCGAAGCAGGAAGGGGGCGTTCTCGTCGCGCACTTCCGCGGCGAGGATCTCGTCGCCCACCACCAGGATCGCTGCGGTCTGCATCACTGGGATTGTAGAGGCCGCGGAGCGGGTCCTGGGGCACGTAGACTGGCGCCATGCGCCCCCTCTTCTCCTTCGTGGCGACCCTGCTCCTCGCTTCCGTGGCCCTCGCCGGGGAGGAGCGAACCCGCGTAGGCCCCATCGTGCGGGTGTCGCCGGGCACCCCCGGGATCGTCCGCGCCGCGCTCGAAAGCGAAGGGGCGGCGATCGAGCCACTCACCTGGCCGCTCCCCACCGAGGGGCGCATTCTCGTCCTCGGGTTGCCCAACGAGGACCCGGCCGCCCGCGCCTTCGCCGACGCGTTCGACCTGCTCCCGGCTGGGGGCGACCTGCTCGGTGGCTACGTCGTGGTCGCCTGGCAGGACGGGCGGCGGACCCTCACCGCCGTCCTCGCCGACGATCCGGCCGCGCTGGCCGCCGCCCGCCACGCGCTGGGTGTCGAGGGAGCGTGGCGGTGGGTGCGGCCGCGCGTCGCACGCCGCATCCTGGCCCTGGCGTCGCCGGACGACCTCCCCGAGGCGGCGGATACGGCGATCGCGGGTCACGCGACGGCCGTGCTCCTCCCGGCGGGTGCCGCCCCCCCCACCACGCCGGCCCGCCAGCGCCTGACGGATCACGGCATCGCGCTCCTGAGCGAGGACGCGCTGGCGCGTCTGGCACCAGGCCGCCTACGCACGGAAGACTGGAACGAGGCGTGGTGCCGCGAAGGAGCGCCGACGCGGATCCCCACGGCACCGCCGCCGTACGCGCCGGCGGAGCTCGAGGGGGTGGAAGGCGTCATCGTCCGTCATGGTTGTGGTGCGCTGGAGATCCTCACGGCCCTCAGCGGAGCGCTGCACGAGGGCACCCACGACCCACGGCCGGCGTGGAAGAGGCAGCTGCTGCCTCTGCTGCCGCGGACGTGGACCTCGCCTCTCGACCTCCTTCGTCGCGCCGCCCGCCGCCTGGCCCAGGAAGCGGCGGCTACGCCGGGCGCCGCATGGTGGATGGCGCCGCTCGCCCAGGACCTCGCCGCGCTGGACATCGACGGCCGCACCCTCGCCGTCCCCTACGTCCCCTCCCGGGTGGTCGTGGATGGACGGCTCGACGAGCGGGCGTGGGCCCACGCGGCGCGGTGGGCCTGGACCACGACCACGGCGGCAGGCAAGGGGCGGGCGCCGATCGAAGTCCTCGCCCTCAGCGACGGGCGACGTCTCTATCTGGCCTTTCGCACGAGCGCTCCGCACGTGGTCGCCGACGTGCGCGTTCGCGACGCGCTGGGCGGCGAGAGCCAGGTGGTGTTCGCCTCCGATCCGAACGGACGCGGCAAAGGCCCCGCGGGAAGTCATGGCACGTACCCGCCCGCCTTCGCCGAGGCGTGGACCGAAGAGGCCTACGTCGGCGAGGTCTCGTTCCCGGCGAGAGCGCTGGCGGGAGACGCCTACCCGACCCGCGTCTTCGAGCTGGAGGTGCGCCCCACGGTGGACGGCCGGGTGACGCGTCCCAACCGCATCACGCTCGTCGTCATTCCGTAAAGTTCCGTACGGTTCCGTCGACTCCCTCCCCGGCAAGCGTGTCGACGACCTGCCAGCCGCGGCCGTGCGCGACGTCTTCGAGGACCGCGCGATGCCTGGCGCGGGCCTCCGCGTACGCGAAGGCCTCCAGCACCGGGGCGCCTCCCTCGCCGAGCTCTCCCTCGCGTCGTGCGACCGCGTTGGCCGCATCGAACGGGTAGACGACGAGCGAGCCCTCCACGGCCGGAGCCTGCGGGTCGACCACCTCCCCCTGCGTCCGCAGTCGGTACTGCATCTCGAACGGGTTGAGGATGACCTGCGCTTCACGGAACTCGGACGGCGGCGACAAATCGATGGACTTGGGACCCAGCTTCAGGATCGAAGCCATCGTCTCGAGCGCCGCGCGCTTCAGGTAGAACGCCCGGACGGGCTCTTCGACCTCGCGCCACGCGCGCTGGGTCAGCTCGGCGAGAGCCTCGGGCGTGTGTAGACGAAGGAGCGTGTCCAGGCCGCGCGCGAGGTTAGCGCGCTCGAAGCTGCCGAAGTCGGGCAGGGCCGCGACGAGGTCGACGCCGGCGCGCTCCCAGGACCACGGGGCCGGGAACGCATACGCCTGCACGTCGGGATGATCGAGCAAGGCCTCGAAGGCCAGCGCGGGCGACTCGCCGTCGCGGAGCAGGAGGAACAAGGCACGTTCGTGGTCGGGGGCGGCATTCACGCGGGGAAGGCTACCTCGTGCAGCCGAATGACGATGCCATCGGCCCGGGTCGGGAGGGTGGTGACGCCACGCCGCGCGAGCCCCCGCGCCTGGAGGACGGCATCGAGGGCAGCCGCGTGCGCCCGGCCGGGATCGGCGATCCACGCCGCGCCCGCCGGTGCCAGGTGATCCGCCAGGAAGGCGGCGACGGCCGGCACGTTCCTCGCCTCGTAGAGGACGTCGGCCGCGAGGATCAGGTCGAAGTGGCCGAGCGCCGGCGCTTCACGCCAGTCGCACGCGACGAGCGCGGGCGCGGCGAGCCCTTGCTCCTCGGCCGCGAGCCGCACCACGTCCAGCGAACGCGGCTCCCAGTCCAGGAAGGTCACGTTCGCCCCCTGGGTGAGCGCGGCGAGGCCGGCCGCCCCCACCCCGCAGCCGAGATCGAGCGCGCGGCAGCCGTCGAGACGCTCGCCATCCAGGACGGCCAAGGCGAGGGACTCCCCCGCCGGCCAGAGGGTCGAGAAGTAGGGCAGGCGCTCGTCGGTGGCCCGGAACTCCTCGTCGGTCAGCGCCTCGAGCAGCTCGTCCGGGTGCTCGGGCACGTACACGGAGAGAGGGGATGGGCCGACTGCCCGGCGCACGAGCGCGATACCCGCTGCGTGGGCCCGATCCCTCACGAACCGTCCCTCGCCTGCGAACATGAGGGACCTCTCTTTCGAAAGGAATGCAAGACCTTGGTACGTACCACTGTCCTCATCGTCGCGCTGATGCTCCTCCTCGTCTGGGTCGGCGGCCTCGTCGGAGGTCGGACCGGCATGATCGTCGCATTCGCCATCGGCCTCGCGCTCAACTTCTTCAACTTCTGGTTCTCGAGCAAGGCCATCCTCAAGGCGTACGGCGCGAGGATCCTGGAACCGGGCGAGCTCCAGTGGCTCCAGGACGACATCCGCGAGATGACCAGCAAGGCGGGCATGCCGATGCCGAAGGTGGCCTTCATCGACAAGGATGGTCCGAACGCGTTCGCGACCGGCCGCAGCCCGGAGCATGCCGTGGTGGCGATCACACGTGGTGCGCTCGACGTGATGGACCGACGGCAGGTACGCGCGGTCATGGGCCACGAGTTGGCGCACGTGAAGAACCGCGACATGCTGACCATGACGCTGGTCGCGGGTGCGGTGTCCGCCATCGGCTTCCTGGCGATGTTCGCGCGCTTCGGTGCCCTCTTCGGAGGCGGCGGCCGGGACGGCCAGGGCGGCAATCCTCTGGCGCTGCTCGCGGTGGCACTCCTCGCCCCGCTCATGGCCGGCATGGTGCAGTTCGCGATCAGCCGCTCGCGCGAGTACGAGGCGGACGCCGGCGGGGCCGGACTCGCCGGGGATCCCGCCGCCCTGGCCGATGCCCTGGCAAGCCTCCACCGCGCGATCCCGCGGGCGCGGCCGCTGACGGAGAGCGGGGCGACGGCACACCTCATGATTGCCAACCCCTTCGCCGGGATGAAGGTGGGTAAGCTCTTCAGCACCCACCCCGACCCCCAGGAGCGCATCCGACGCCTTCGGGAGATGGCGGCGGGACGCAGATAGGCCCCATGCGCTTCATCGTCGACGGACACCAGGACATCGCCATGGCCCTGCTCGGCGAGGCCGGGCGTAACTTCGCCCAGCCGGCGGGGGAAGGACAGGCGCTCAGTCTGCCCGATGCGATTCGCGGCGAGCTCGCCGTCATCCTCGCTACGGTGTTCGCACCCCAGGGGTACTGGAGCGGGGCGGCACCGGCGGTGGCCGCACGCCAGCAGCTGAGGCTGTACGAGGAGCTTTTCTACCGGCACGAAGAGTCGTTCTTCCGCGCGGAGAGCCAAGGCGACCTCGCACTCTGCCAACCGGGCGGCCCCATCGGCGTGGTCCACCTGATGGAGGGCGCGGACCCGATCGCCAGCCCCGACGAGATCCCCACCTGGGTGGACGACGGCGTACGCTTCGTCGGACTCACGTGGAACACGCCCAATCAGTACGCCGCGGGCGCGGACGCGAAGGAGGGGGTGACCCCGGCGGGTCGAGCCCTGCTGGCGGCCATGCGCGAGCACGGCGTCGTACCCGACCTGAGCCACCTGAACCCCCGCGCCCTCGACGACGTCCTGGCGTTCGACGATGGTCTGGTGGTGGCGAGCCACAGCAACGCGGCGGCCGTCCATCCGCACCAACGCAACCTGCCCGACGCGGCACTGAAGCAGATCGCCGCGCGCGACGGCATCGTCGGCGTCGTGCTCTACGGGCCGTTCATCGGCGAAGGGCACGTTGGGATGGACGATCTCGTCCGCCACCTGGAACACATCGCGGAAGTCGCCGGGTCGGCGCACGTCGGCATCGGCAGCGACCTGGACGGCGGCTTCACCACGGACATGGCGCCGGACGGCATCGACAGCGTGGCCGATCTGCCCTGCATCGGCCAGGCCCTGGAGGCGCGCGGCTGGAAAGCGGACGACGTGGCCGCGGTCCTCGGCGGGAACTGGATGCGCGTGCTGGGCGAGGCGTTGCCGGAATGAGGTGGCCTTGGATCGGCGCGCTCGTCCTTGCGGCCCTGATCCTCGGCGGTTGCGGCGAGGACCTACCGCCGCTACGCCACCACGGTCTGGTCCTCGGCGCGCTCGACGCCTCGCCGCGGGGTGAACCCGTGACGATCGGGCGCCTCACGGAGCCGTCGACCCTCGTCGCGGAGATCGACGTCCGCTGGCAGGTGGTCCGAGACGGCGGTTCCGAAGCGACGGGGAAGGCCCACTTCCAGGTCGAACAGACCCTCGTGAAGACGGCCTCGGGCCTGCGCTCCGACGTGCGAATCGTAGTTTCGCGCCCCGAGGGCATCGCCGCCGAGTTCGTCGAGGGTCTGGACGGCGTGAGGCTGTCGGTGGAGCACGACGCCGACGGGCGGCTGCGGCCGGCCACCATGCGCTTTGCCACGCGCGCGCCGAAGAAGGCCGAACGGTGGATCCACGACCTCTGGCTCGGCGGCTTCGGCCCCGGGCGTTCGTGGCTCCCGGGGCAAGCGGCCCGCGAGGGCGAGGTCTGGAGCCGTGCGTCGCTGGGTGGCGTCGAGACCCTGCCCGCACAGGGGGTCGAGATGCCCGACGTCAGCGCGACAGGCGGCGTCCGGCTCGACTCGATCTTCGAGGACGCCAAGGGCGAGCGTTTCGCCCGGCTGACCCTGGAGTCCCTGCTGGAAGCCGAGGGCCACATCCGGCAGGGCATCGACGCGGCCGCGGTCAGCGTGGGGCACCTTGCCTGGGGCGTGGCGATCGTGCGCGTGGACGATGGCGTGCCGCGAAGCTGGACCTACCGGGATCGTACGCACTACCTCGCCGATGACGGCGTGACCCAGCAGGACGTGGATCTGGTCACCGAGGTGGTCGGCGAGGTGCACGCCATAGACGATTGACGCCGACCGCGCCGATTCCAGGCTCCTCCGCTACGATCCCGCCATGAACGGCTCCTCCCTCGCGGTCCGTTTCGCGGACGTCGCCAAGTCCTACGGCTCTTTCCGGGCCGTGGACGGCATCTCGTTCGACGTCCCGGAGGAGGCGATCTTCGGGATCCTCGGCTCCAACGGTGCCGGCAAGACGACCAGCATCCGCATGCTGATGAACATCATCCTGCCCGACGAAGGAACCATCGAGGTCCTCGGCGAGGCCGCGAGTGAAGCGACGAAGGCACGGCTGGGCTACCTGCCCGAAGAGCGGGGCCTCTACAAGAAGATGCGCGTCGCTGAGCTGCTCCGCTTCTTCGGGCGCATCAAGGGCCGCAAGGACGCCTTCCTGGCCCCCCGGATCGACTACTGGCTGGACCGCATGGGTCTCGGGGCGTGGCGCGACCGGCGCGTGGAAGAGCTCAGCAAGGGCATGAGCCAGAAGCTGCAGTTCATCGTGACCGTGGTGCACGGGCCCGACCTGCTGGTCCTTGACGAGCCGTTCGCCGGCCTCGATCCCGTCAATCGAGACATTCTCCGCGACGCCGTCCTGGAACTCCACGACGAAGGCATGACCGTCGTGTTCTCCACCCACGTGATGGAGCAGGCCGAACAGCTCTGCGATCGCCTCGTGATGATCCACGATGGACAGGTCGTACGCGCCGGCACGCTGGCCGAGGTGAAGGCGGTGGAGGGCAGCGAAGCCGTGTTCATCCGCTACCAGCTGAATCCCGGGCAGAGCCTGGACGGGCTCCCCGGGGTCATTTCCATTGCGGACCACCGCCAGGAGGCCGAGTTGCGCTTGGCCCCCGGTGCGGATTCGCAGCGCCTCTTGGCGGCCCTGGTCGAGCGGGGCACCCTGACGCGGTTCGAGGTACGCGTACCGAGTCTCCACGAGATCTTCAAGCGCATGGTCGGAGGCGCGTCGTGAGCCGCATCTGGCAGATCGCCTGGCGCGAGTACCTGGAGAACGTCCGGACGAAGGCCTTCCTCGTCGGCGTGATCCTCACCCCCCTCTGGTTCGGCCTGGTGTTCCTGGTGCCCTTCCTGGCCGAGCGCCAGGAGATGGAGGGACAGCACGTCGTCATCGTGGACGAAACCGGCATCCTGGGGGGCCCGCTCCAGGTGCGGCTCGAACAGCAGGAAAACCGCAAGCAGCAGCCCAAGTACGTGGTGGAGCAGCGAAACCCGCTAGGCGCGTGGGACGCCACGGAAGAGGGACCGAGCCTCGTCGATCAGCTCCAGCAACGCGCGGCGGACGGGGATCTGATCGTCGTCGTCCTGACGCCCCCCATCCTGGAGAAGCGCAAGCCCCAGCCGGGGGAGCGGGCGAGCGCCGTCCTCCACGCCGCGAGTGTCGGCGGCGCCGATGTGGCCCGCGAGGTGGCCAAGGCGGTGGACGGGGTCGTGAACGACCACGTCATGAAGGAGCGCGAGATCGACGCGGAGGACGCGAAGATCCTCCGCAAACCCGCGCTGGAAACGACGACCCCGCTGAGTCGCTCGGGCGAGCGCGGCGGTGGCGCGCAGGCGATCACGCCGTTCATCTTCATGATGTTCCTCTTCATGGGCATCGTCGGGATCAGCCAGATGCTGGTCAACAGCACGATCGAGGAGAAGGCGTCACGGGTCTACGAGCTGCTGCTCTCCTCCGTCAGCCCGTTCCAGTTGATGGCCGGCAAGATCATCGGGATCTGCGGCGTGGGCTTCACCCTCATGGCGCTCTGGGTCGGGGGGGGGCTGATCGCCGCCAATCTGCAGGGCATCGGCGGCATCGTCACCGGTGCGCAGCTCGGGCTCTTCGTCACCTACTACCTGCTGGGCTTCACGCTGATCGCCAGCCTCATGGTGGCCGTCGGCAGCGCATGCAACACCCTGAAGGAAGCGCAGAACATGATGGCGCCCGTGAGCCTGCTGCTCGCGCTGCCCCTGCTGGTGTCGCTCTTGATCATGAAGGAGCCCAACGGCACCTTCGCCACGGTCGCGTCGTTCTTTCCGCCGTGGACGCCGTTCCTGATGATGGCCCGGATCGCCGCGGTGCCCGGGCCGCCCACCTGGCAGGTCGTCACGAGCATTCTGCTGCTGATCGTGGGCACCTACATCGCCGTGCGCTTCGCCGCACGCGTGTTCAGGGTCGGCATCCTCATGTACGGGAAGCCCCCGAGCCTCGGCGAGGTGTTTCGCTGGATGCGCACGGGCTCGTGACGCCCCGCAAGGGCGTCACAGGGTGCGTCAGGCCGGCGGGCGGAAGACGCGGCGCATCACGTCGGCGGTGACGTCCCGATCCGTCGCCTCCAGGCGATCGGGGCTCCTCAGCGCCGCGTTCGCCCCCTCCAGGGCGGCAGCCTCGCCCGGTGCCAGGGTCTGCGTCGCGAGCGCCCGTACGTGCTCGTAATGCCGCGCGAGATCCTCCTGCACGGTGGGATGGAGGTAGATCTGGCGCACCCACTTGCGGAGTACGGGACGACCGAGCCACAGATCACCGCAGCGGTCCATGTACTCGAGGGCCGCGTCGTCGTGATCGAGCTCCCGGGGATGCGTCGCCCGCGAACTGGGCACGTCGTCGAGGGGCTTCAGGTTGGCGAGCTTGCGTACGAGGTGCACGTTCTCGAACGCGGCGAGCCGGAAGGCGTTCACCGAGCGCACGAAGTTGCCCTTGAAGAAGTAGGCCAAGCCCAGGTTGGTGATGGCGTCGGGGTCATCGCCGGCCAACTCGAACTCGCGAATCGCACTGTCGACGTTCCCCATGCGGAAGTAGGTTTCGCCGAGCAGGAACCGGACCTCCAGCGGGTCGGCCGGCGCCAGCTTCAGGATCCGTCGAAACAGGCGGGCGGCCTCGTCGTGCAGCCCCAACCAGAAGCGGCAGAGCGCGCGCCAGTGGAGGATGCGCAAGTAGCGGCGGGCCGCGTCGTCGCTCCACCACCCGCGTCGCGGCGGCCGGCTGCGGACGCGCGGCTCCATGAAACGAAGCGCACGCCGGAAGCACTTGTCGGCGCGCTCGAGCTGGCCGAGGTGGTAGCACGCCTGCCCGCGCCCGCTCCAGGCGTCGGGGTTTTCCGGGTCCACCTCCACGGCACGCTCGTACCAATGGAGTGCTTCCTCGGGCTGGGCTCGGCGAAGATGGTCCTCGCCCAGATCACAGAATTTCTGGCTGTCTTCCGACATCGTGAGAATTCTACCAGCGCCCGACCCGGAGACCGCCGATGCCCCTCCTGATCCCCTACCGCTTCCTGCTGCTGCTCGTGATCGTCGGCGGCCTCGCCTACGGACTCGATCGCTGGATCGTCACGGACCGCGAAGCCATCGAGACCCTGGTGGAGCAGGCCACGGAGGCCGCCCGGGCGGGGGACTTCGGGGCTCTGGGCGAGATGCTGGACGACGACTACGAGGGCAAGGGGGCTCCCGCGACGGCGCACTGAGGCTCGTGAAGAGCCTCTGGGCGACCTGGAAGCCCGTGAGCCTCGACGCGGACCTCGGTGAGATCCAGGTCGACGGCGACCAGGCCGAAGCCCCCATGACGGTGACGGGCCAGGTCCTGGGGCGGCCCCTGGCCCTGAAGCTCGGGACCCGGTACCAGAAGCGCGAGGAAGGCTGGAAGCTCGCCGGGGCCCAGGTACTGGGCTTCGCCGAGCCCTTCCGGCTGGGGCGCTAGCCGAGGACCTGCCGCATCAGGTCGTCGATCTCGTCCTGCATCTCCCCCCCCTCTACGTCTTCCGACCCCTCGGGGTCCTCGGGGCTGGTCCGGCGATTGCGCCACTCGTCGTAGCGCCTGAGGCCCTCCATCGCGAGGTCCATGGGGGGGATGTGGAATCGGGGCAGGTCGCCCAGGTCCGGCTCGCCGTCGATGAGGAGGTAGTGCGCGTGGGGCATGTAGTGGAGGCCACAAGCGACCTCCCACACGCGCCGCTCGAGCCCCCAGTGGGCCGCTTCGGGAGATATGCGAGCCGCCGCCGAGGCCACACCCTCGTGCTCTTCGAGGTCCAGGAGGACGTCCGCCTCATCGGGCCGCACGATCTCGGCGTTGCCCAGAATCCGCCCCAGGCGCTCGAAGAACACGTTGGAGTCCGAGCCGATGACCATCCCGTTGGCGAAGTAGAGGATGCGGAGTACGTCTTTTTCGACCATGACGAGCGCGGCGTCCAGCTCCTGGTTGCGCGCGTACGTGAAGAGGTCGCCGACCAGATGCCCGGAAAAGCGGCCGGCCGCCAAGACGCGGTATCGCCCGTCCTCACCCCGTCGGGGAATGGCTTCCCCGAGGGCTTCGACGAGAAACCGCTCCAGGGTCTCTGGCAGCAGGCGCTCGAAAAATATGCTGATCTCGTCCGTCACCGACGACTCCGATGCCTTATCGGGTGCCGACGGCTGGGATCTGTAACGGTCCCCGGGCGTGACGCGCTTTCTCGACAGTCCATGTCGAGGAGACGCATCGCCCGTGGGCGAGCGCCCTTCGCTAGCGGAGTTCGAGCCAGGCCGAGCGGACCTCGGGCCGCCCCGCCGCGCACGGCACTCACCCGCCAGCGCAGCGCGCCCGGGGGTCGGCCCAGGCGCTCGACTTCGACCAGGGCTCCGGTCCTACGAACCACCTGACGCACGAGCGCCACCCAACCCCCCGGCGCGTCGGCCTCCTCGATCTCGAGCACGTACCGCTCGGCGCCCGGGAAGGGGTGCCAGGCGAAGCCGACGAGCACCGTGGCGGCCGAGCCGAGATCCACCCCCGGACGGGGCGCGATGGGTCGGGGCCCCTCGGGAGGACGCGCGGCGTGTGCCGGGGCGATATGGACCACCACCGTGCCGCCGCGCTCGAGGGGGGCGCCCGGAGGCGGCCGCTGGTCCGCAATGCGCCCGGGCGGCCCGCGGAGCGCCTCTTCCCGACGCCCGACGAAGCCGAGGTCGGCCAGGATGCGCTCGGCTTGCGGCCAGGTACGGTCCAGGAGATCCGGTACGGCCAGGCGGGTCAACGCCAGGGTCGGGGCGGGGGCGACCGAGGCCGGTCGGTCCCCCCCGGCGGTGACCTGTACGCGCACCCACCCGTCCTGCGGTCGCGGCGCACCAGGGGCGGGGGCTTGGACGAGGATCCGCCCCACGGGATGGCCCGCCACGCGCTCCACGTGCAGCTCGAGGCCGCGGCTGCGGCAGAGTTGCTCCGCCTCGACGAGCTCGAGCCCCTCGAGCGCCGGCACGGGATCGCCATCGGGTGAGCCGACGGCCGCTGCGGGCTCGAGGACGCGGGGCGCGGGGGGCGCCGGGGTGGGCGGGGAAGGGGGCTCGCCCTTGCGCACGACATCGACGCGCGCGGGCGGAAGCGCGTCGGAGGCGGCGCGAGCCTTGCGCCACGCCGCCGGGACCTCGCGACCGGCCGCGGGGCCGTCCGCCGCCGCGGCCACGCGCAGGTGGACCTTGGAGCCCTGCGGACGTCGGGACGGTCGATCGACCGCGTCGGGCGGCGGGGCCTGCTGCACGACGGTGCCCTCGGCACGGGAGGGCGTCGTCGCCTTCTCGAACAGCCGCCCGGGCTCGAGGCCGGCCTCCAGCAGGACGCGCACGGCGTCCGGCGCATCGAGGCCGCGCACGTCCGGCACGGGGATCGCTTCGTCAGTCCGGGACGGTTCCTCGTCGGCCCAGCTCACGCCACAGACATGGAGCGCGACCACGAGCAGACAAAGGTAGGCGGGGCGACCCATCGCAGCAGTGTACCGCGTGCGGGCAACTGCTTCGCACGCTCACGATGGAAAGCACTCCCTTTCTTGCTGCGTGTCACCTGACACGGTTTTACGCTGGTTTCATCATGACGACACTCCAGCAGTCCAAGCGTCTCAGCCCCATCCCGCCCTCGTTCCCGCGTGGCGTGAAGCTCTTGCACGACCCCGTGCGCAACAAAGGCACGGCGTTCACGATGGAGGAGCGTGACCTTCTCGGTTTGCGCGGACTCCTGCCGCCTGAAGTCATGACGCAGCGCATGCAGGTCACGCGTGTGATGGAGAACCTGCGCGCCAAGTCGTCGGACCTGGAACGCTACATCGACCTCGTGTCGCTCCAGGATCGCAACGAGACCCTCTTCTACCGCGTGGTGATCGATCGCCTGAACGACATCATGCCGATCATCTACACGCCGACGGTCGGCCTGGCGTGCCAGACGTTCGGACACATCTACCGCCGACCCCGCGGGCTCTACATCACCGCGAAAGACCGCGGCAACATCGACAAGGTGCTCGTGAACTGGCCCCACGACGACGTCCGCATCATCGTCGTGACGGACGGCGAACGCATCCTCGGCCTGGGTGATCTCGGCACGTTCGGCATGGGCATCCCGATCGGCAAGCTGTCCCTCTACACGGCGTGCGCCGGCATCCACCCCACGAACTGCCTGCCGATCACGCTCGACGTGGGGACGAACAACGAGGACCTCACGAAGGATCCGCTCTACACGGGCATCCGGCAGCCGCGCCTCCGCGGAGAGGCGTACGACGAGCTCTTCGAGGAGTTCGTCCAGGCGGTGACGACGCGGTTCCCCAACGTCGTGCTGCAACTCGAGGACTTCGCCACGCACAACGCGTTCCGGCTCCTCAATGGCTACAAGGACCGCGTCTGCACGTTCGACGACGACATCCAGGGCACCGGTGCGGTGGCGCTGGCGGGCGTGCTCTCCGGGTTGCGCATCACGAAGAAGAAGCTCACCGACTGCAATTTCGTCTTCCTGGGCGCGGGTGAAGCCGGCATCGGCATCGGCGACCTGATCGTCGCGGGCATGGTCGACGAGGGATTGACGGTCGAGGAGGCCCGCAAGCACTGCATCTTCCTGGACTCGAAGGGCCTCGTCTGCGCCAGCCGCGACGACCTCGCGGGACACAAGAAGCCCTACGCACACGACCTGCCCTACGTGCCCGATCTGCTCACCGCGGTCAAGACGTTCAAGCCGGACGGCATCATCGGCGTCTCGACGGTCGCGCGCTCGTTCACCCAGGAGATCGTCCAGACGATGGCGGAGAACCACCCCCATCCGATGATCTTCGCGCTCTCCAACCCCACCTCCAAGTCGGAGTGCACGGCGCGCCAGGCCTACGAGTGGACGGAGGGCCGCGCGATCTTCGCAAGCGGCAGCCCCTTCGATCCGGTCGACATGAACGGGAAGACGTACGTGCCCGGGCAGGGCAACAACGCGTACATCTTCCCCGGTGTGGGTCTCGGCGCGATCGCGTCCGCCTCACGGCAGGTCACGGACGAGATGTTCTACGCCTCCGCGCGATCGCTGGCCTCCAAGGTCACGGACGATGACTTGAGCCTCGGTCGGGTCTACCCCTCGCTGTCGCGGATCCGCGAGTGTTCGCTCGCGATCGCCGTGGACGTGGCGGAAATGGCCTTCGAGAGCGGGCTTGCGCGCGTCGCGCGTCCGGACGATCTGCGCGAGGCCATCCAGGCCATGATGTTCGAGCCGGATTACCCGGTCTACGCCTAGCTCAGATCAGGGGGCCGGCCGCCGCCACCTGCTGGTTGTAGGCGTCGAGGATATCGCCGCGGGAGAGGACCCCGACCGGGGTCTCGGGGTCATCGCGGTCCACCACGATGACTTCCTCCGCGTCGTGCGTAGCCATCAAGTTGACAGCAACGAGGATCGTCTGATCGGGCGTGACCACGGGCGCCGTGTGCTGCATGTCCGAGGCGATGAGCAGCTCGCTCACGTCGCGCTCGGGAATGAAGTGCCGCACATCCTCGTCTTCGACGACGCCGACGAGGTGCCCTTGCCCGTCCACGACCGGGTAGCTCTCCTGGTCGCTGTCCCAGTGGAGGTGCTCCAGCGTGGCAAAGGGCGCGTCCGGCGGCACGGTCCTGAGCCGGCGCCGACCGCACACGTCCATCACGTCGCGCACCGTGATCCGTCTCAAGATGGCACGCGCCATGTACCCGATCTTGCTCGGGGCGTCGAGACGGGTTGGTAGCTGTTTCTCGTAGAGGGTCCAGCGCCGGCTGGCCATGAACGCCACGATGCAAACGAGCATCGCGGGGACCAGCAGGTCGTAGTTCCCCGTCATCTCGCTGACCATGATGATCGTGGAGATCGGCGTGTTCGCCGCGCCTGCGAAGAAGCCCGCCATGCCGACGAGGGCGAAGGCACCGGGCATGATGTCCAGCCCGGGAAAGACATGCGACATCACGAGGCCCGTCGCGCCGCCGAGGGCACCGCCGATGACGACCGCGGGGCCGAACACGCCGCCGCTACCCCCGCTGCCGATGGAGAAGGCGGTGGTCAGGATCTTCGCGACGGCGATCAGCGTGAGGAACACCGCGGCCACGAGCACGAGCGACATGGAGGCGGGGAAGAGGTCGACGAAGCCCGCCCCCGTCGGCAGTTCCAGGATCGTCCGCCCGATGCCGGCGTCCTGGTTGAAGCAGGCCTGGACGGCGCCGTAGCCCGTAGCGAGCGCTTCGGGGAGGAAGAAGCCGATGAGGCCGACGACCAGCCCGCCGAGCGCGGGCCGGAGGAAGAGAGGCCCCTTCAGGCGAGTGAAGAAGAAGCTGCGTACGCGGTAGAAGACGCGCACGAAGAGCCAGCCGCCGCCGGCCGAGATGAGGCCGAGCAGAGCGTAGGGCAGCAGCAGCGCGGGCTGCGTGAACGTGTAGTCGGGCGTCCTGAAGAGCGGGTGGAAGCCGAAGACCCCGCCGAACACGCTGTACGCGATGATGGAGGTCACGAAGGCCGGGACGAAGACCTCGTGCTCCATGTCGGGACCGCTGTAGAGCACCTCGGCCGCGAAGAGGGCGCCGGCAAAGGGTGCGTGGAAGATGGCACCGACCCCGGCGGCCATGCCCGCGGCCATGAGGACGCGTCGCTCTTCGGGTGTGACCTTCAACCACGTACCGAGCATCGAGGCGAAACCGGCCCCGATTTGCGCGATGGGCCCCTCGCGGCCGCCCGAACCGCCCGACCCGATCGTGATCGCGGACGTGATGGCCTTCACGAACGGTACGCGCGGTCGTACGTAGCCATCGCGGTAGTGATACGCCTCGATGGCGGCGTCGGTTCCGTGCCCCTCCGTCTCCGGGGCGAACGTGAAGGTGATCCACCCGCTGACGAGCCCGCCCAAGGCGGGGAGGAGGAGCAGCGCCCACCGTACGGGCGTATCCCCCTGCGCCACGACGAACAGGGCTTCTTCCAGCCCCGGTTGCATGGGGTGGTAGTGCGCGACGCCGCCGAGGAGAAGGGCCATCGTGGCTTCGAGCAGCACGAAGAAGGCGACCGCCCCGAGCCCCGCCACGACGCCGACGGCCATGCACATCAGGAGCAGCCGGCGTAGACCGGGCGCGCCGAGCGGCTGCGGGAGACGGGGCTTCAGCACCTGTACTCAGCCTCCACCCGCTCAGTCGAGCGCGTCGAACATCTCGTCCCGCGCCACCATCTTGACCCGGGGGCGGCCGAGGGCCTCGCCCCGCGCGACCTCCAACCGATCCAGGCGCTCCCACTCGTCGAAGGCGACCCAGCGGATGCCGCGTCCGCGAAGGAGTTCCTCGACCGCGGCAGGCTCCGGTGCGGCCGCTTCGGGCATCCGACCCTCCTTCAGATCCACGAGCATCGATCGCGCCGTCTCCTCCGAGCAGGGACGGTTGGTCCCGATCACGCCCGAGGGCCCACGCTTGATCCAACCGGCCACGTACTCGCCCGGTACGGGCCGTCCGCCCGGTGCGTGGAGGACGCGGCCGGCTTCGTGCGGAATGGTCCCCCAGTCCTCGCGGAAGGGCACGCCGGGCAGCGGCACCCCGCGGTAGCCCACCGCCCGGAAGACGAGGCCGGCCGGGATGGTGCCCTGATCGTTCGTCGGCTGCGGCCGAAGGGAGCCGTCCGGCCGGCGAACGAGGACGTTATGCACCGTGTCGACCGAGCGCACGCGCCCCGCGCTGTCGCCGACGAGCGCGGTCGGGGACACCAGGAAGCGGAGCCAGAGCGTTTTCTGTTTGGGAACCTCGGGCGGTCGCGTCATCGCCTCGAGCAAGGCCACCTTCGTCGTGACACGCCGGTCGCCCGCTTCCTCGACGTCCTCCCGGCTGAGTGCATCGAGGGCGACCTCCTGGGGAAGGGTCCGGGCGTCGGCGCCCTGCATCCTCGCCAGCTCCTCGAGTTCGGAGTTGGTGAACGCCGCCTGGGCCGGGCCGCGGCGCCCGAGCACGAAGACCTCGCGAATCCGACTGTGTCGCAGCGCCTCGAGCGCATGCGTGGCCACGTCCGTTGCTTCCAGTTCCTCCGGGGTCCGACAGAGCATCCGCGCGACGTCCAGCGCGACGTTGCCCACGCCCACGACCACGGCCTGCTCACAGTCGAGTTCGAACGACAGATGCCGGAAGTCGGGATGGCCGTTGTACCAGGCGACGAACGCCGTCGCCGGGTGGCTGCCGACGAGGTCCTCGCCGGGAATCCCGAGCGGACGATCCGTCTGGGCACCGCTGCAGAAGGCCACGGCGTCGTAGCAGGCGTGGAGATCCTCGACGGTCAGGTCGCGACCCACCTCGACGCCTCCGAAGAAGCGAACCCGCGCGTCACCGGCGAGACGCGCATAGACCTTCGTGACGTTCTTGATCTTCTGGTGGTCCGGGGCCACGCCGTACCGAACGAGGCCATACGGGGCGAGCAGGCGGTCGAAGACATCCACCGTCACGGCGACGGCCTCGGCTTTCAGCAGCGCCTGGACGACGTAGAAGCCACTCGGGCCGGAGCCGATCACGGCCACACGGAGAGGGCGGGAGGGGGTACCCACGAGAGAATCGCTCATGGCGCAGATCGTACCCATGCGCAATTGCGCCCCCCCCGGGTTGACAGGGAGTCCCGTGGGGGCGGATCATGCGCCCTCGAGAAGGAGAGCCCCATGCGCATCGCAACCGCCACCAACCTCGCCGTCCTGGCCGTCCTGGCCCTGGCCCTGCTCACACCGACCCCGGCCTGCGCCGACACGGTCTACCTCGACGACGGCACGACCCACGAGGCGAAGATCCTCGAGGTCCTCCCCGACGGGATCCGCGTGGAATTCCATCCCAAGACCGGGGGCACGGCCAAGTTGACGGTGCCGGCCAGCCGCCTGGATCCGAACTACTTCTACAATCTGAGCGACCAGGCGCTCGGTGACGATGCCAAGGGCCGCCTCAAGCTGGCGCTCTGGGCGTTCGATGCCGGCCTCTTCGCGCGGGCGAAGAAGCAGGTGCAGAAGGCCGCGAAGATCGACCCGCAGCTCGTCGCGGACATCAAGGAGGGGAAGCTCCCCGAGATCCGCGAGAAGATCGCCACGAAGGTCCTCGAGTCCGCCGAGAAGAACATCAAGAACGACGACCTGGAGCTCGCGGAGAAGAAGCTCGAAGCGCTTCTCTCCCGCATGCCCGACACGGAGGCCGGCACGGCGGCCGTCGAGGTCTACAACGGGCTGCAGGCGAAGATGGAGGCGTGGCACGCGAAGAAGGAAGAGGAGGCCCAGGCCCAGCTCGACGAAGAGGCGAAGGAGGCCGACGAAGCCCGCAACAAGCTCCTCGTCCCGGTCGACCGCGAGCTCAAGCGCGGCAAGGAACTCCTGACGAAAGGGCTCACGACGGACGACGAAGCCAAGTCGCTGAGCTTGCTCCAACAGGCCCTCGGCAAGGGCAAGATCGCGCTGCAGAAGCTCGACGGCCTCGAGAAGAACCACGGCGACGATGCCGAGCTGATGGCCGAGGTGACGGAGCGCCGTGACAAGACGGTCGCTGGGATGGTGAAGGCCTACCTCTACCGCGCGGACATCTACACCTGGCGTGGCGCCACGAACAACGCGCGCAAGGAGATCGAGAAGGCCCGCGAGCTCGACCCCGAGAACCCGGACCTAGCTGCCGCCGAGGCACGCACCTACGAGCGCGAGAACGACGACGCCCTCGAACTGCGCTGGCAGCGCAACCGCCGAGAGGGCATGCGCTTTCGCGGCGGAGGCGCCGTCCACGGGGGCCGCGGTGGCGTCGGACGCGGTGGCGGAGGCGGCGGTCGCCGTCGGTAGTCCCCGACTGTAGGGAGGGCGCCTCCCGACCCGCTCGTGTCGCTACCATGCGACGCCCTCCCGTCGTCGCACGCGCCCTCCTCCATGAGTTCGACCACCCCCGTGACCCGTCCCGCCTGGCCGCCCTTCGGGCTCGCGGTCTTGGCCCTCGCGCTCGGGGGGTTCGTCTTCTTCGCTACGCGCCTGGGCGCGGTGAGCGGGGGCGACGTCCTGTCGATCGCCGTGCCGTGGGTCCCCTTCCTGGGGGTGGACCTGGCGTTCAGGCTCGACGGCCTCTCGATGGTGTTCGCCCTGCTCGTGACGGGCGTGGGCTTCTTCGTGGCGCTCTACGCCTGCGCCTACCTACGCGGGCACCCCCACCAGACGCGGTTCTTCGCCTTCTTTCTCTTCTTCATGGTGGCGATGGTCGGGCTCGTGCTGGCGGACGACCTCGTCCTCCTCTTCGTGTTCTGGGAGCTGACGACGGTCTCTTCCTTCCTCTTGATCGGTTTCGATCACGCGAAGGAGGCAGCGCGAGAGAGCGCACGCCAAGCGCTGCTCGTGACGGGGGCCGGTGGGCTCGCCCTGTTGGCCGCCGTCCTGCTTCTCGGCATGGCGACGGGTACGTGGCGCATCTCGGACATCGTCGCGTCGGGTGACCTCGTGCGCGGACACGCGCTCTACCTGCCGATCCTCCTACTGGTGTTCGTCGGCGCCTTCACCAAGTCCGCTCAGTTCCCCTTCCACTTCTGGCTCCCCAATGCCATGGCCGCGCCCACCCCCGTGAGCGCCTATCTTCACTCCGCCACGATGGTGAAGGCGGGCATCTACCTGCTCGCCAGGCTGCACCCCACGCTGGGGGGCACGCCGGCCTGGACGTGGACGCTGACGATCGTGGGCGGGATCACCGCGGTCTGGGGCGCCATCCTGAGCTTTAGGGCGACCGACCTGAAGGTCGCGCTCGCGTGGACGACCGTGATGGCGCTCGGGACGCTCACGCTCTTCCTGGGCTCCGAGGCCCCCATCGGCCTCGCCGCGGCGATCACCTTCCTGCTCGTGCACGCGCTCTACAAGTGCGCGCTGTTCCTGGTCGTCGGCAACCTCGACCACGAGGCGGGCACGCGTGAGGTCGGCCTCCTAGGCGGCTTGCGGCGGGCCATGCCCCTGACCGCCCTGGCGGCGGCCATCGCCGCGCTGTCGATGAGCGGGTTTCCGCCCTTCCTGGGCTTTCTGGGCAAGGAGCTGAAGTACGAGGGGGCGCTCGCCGTCGCGTCCGAGCCGTGGCTGGCCGCGTCGGCCTCCGTCCTCGCCAACGCGCTCATGGTCGCGATGGCCGGGGTGCTCGCGATCCGCCCTTTCTTCGG
Organism: uncultured Planctomycetota bacterium; assembly: GCA_963802335.1. Taxonomy (GTDB): domain Bacteria; phylum Planctomycetota; class PLA2; order PLA2; family JAEUHO01; genus CAWDIE01. The sequence goes on from CAWDIE010000003.1 coordinate 445,903, forward strand.
CAAGCCCGGCAACCCGCCGCGCCCCCCTCACGAGGCTCCCTTCGCGATGCTGGCCGGCCCCCTCGCTCTGGGCGTGCTCGGACTCGGCCTGGGCCTGATGCCACCGGTGGTAGGCCGCGTGCTGGTGCGGCCGGCCGTGACGGCGATCGTGGGCGGCCCGGTCGACCTCACGTTCAAGCTCTTCCACGGCATCACGCTTCCGCTCGTCTTGAGCGCAGTCACCGTCGGTCTGGGCGTCACCCTGTACCGCTTGCGGGTGCCCCTGCACCGTAGCGTCCAGGCGCTGGTGGCCGCGCTTCCCTGGACGGGCGACCGCGTGTACCGCGCCGTGATGAACGCGCTGGCGCGGATCACCGAGCGACAAACGCGTGCCCTCCAGGGCGGACGGCTCCGCGTGTACCTCGCCGTCACGTTCTCGGTGCTCACCGTCACGGTCGGGTACGCCCTGTTCAGGCGCGGGGCGCCCACGATCCACGCGGATCTCGCCAACGTCCCCTTCCCCAAGTGGGGCGTCGTGCTCCTCGTCGCCGGCGGCATCGCCCTCGTACTCCTCGCGAAGACGCGACTCGTCGCGATCTGCGCGCTCGGCCTCGTCGGCGCGGGCGCCGCCTTGATCTTCGTGCTCTACGGCGCCCCCGACGTCGCCATCACACAGCTCATGGTCGACATCCTCGTGGTGGCGATCCTGGGTCTGGTGGTCCCCAGACTGCCTCGGTTCCGACGAGAGGACGGGGCGCGGCGGCGCTTCCGCCCGGTGGACGCGCTCATTGCCACAGCCTTCGGCACGGTCATGGCCGTCCTCGTGCTGGGCGTCTCCTCCGTCGGGGTCGATCGCGAGGTGACGCGATACTACGAGTCGCACGGCGTGCCGGACGCCTACGGCCGCAACCTCGTCAACGTGATCCTCGTGGACTTCCGCGCCTTCGACACGCTGGGTGAAGTGGTGGTCCTGGCCCTCGCCGGCCTGGCCGTCTGGGCCCTGCTCGCGCGGCGAGGGAGGGACGCGTGAAGTCCCTCATCCTCGACACCGCGATGCGGCTGCTCGTCGGCTTGATGCTCGTCTTCTCGCTCTTCCTGCTCTGGCGGGGGCACAACGAACCGGGCGGAGGATTCGTCGGCGGGCTCGTCGCGAGCGTGGCCTTCGCGCTCGTAGCGATGGCGCGGGGGCCGGCGGTGATGCGGCGTGCGCTCCGCGTGAACCCACGGACACTCGCCGGCGTCGGTATCGCCGTCACCTTGGTGGCGGGCATGTGGGGCCCGCTCGTGGGCACGTCCTTCCTGCAGGGTCACTGGACGGAGATCGGCGGCATCAAGGTGGGCACCCCGCTCCTCTTCGACATCGGCGTGTACCTCGTCGTCATCGGCGCCGTGCTGACGATGATCCTCGCGCTCGAGGAGGATGCGTGATGGCGCTGTTGCTCGCCCTCCTCGTAGGACTGCTCTTCGGCGCCGCCGCGTACCTGATGCTGGGGCGCAACTTCGTCCGCTACCTGTTCGGGCTGGTGCTCCTGGGTACCGCCGCGAACCTGCTGTTATTCGTCGTGGGCGGACTCACGCCCGCCGAACCGGCCATCGTGCCCGAGGGCCTGGAGGGACCGGACGAGGTCCTCGCGAACGCGCTCCCCCAGGCGCTGATCCTGACGGCGATCGTGATTTCGTTCGCTCTGCTCGCCTTTGCCCTCGTCCTCTCGGTGCGCGCCTATCGTGACCTCGGCACCGTCGACACCGACCAGATGCGGGCCGCGGAGCCGCCGCCGGGCCCCGGCGACGAGAGAGGCGAGGCATGACGAACGCCGGGCTCCTCCTCGTACTGCCGGTCGTCATTCCGCTGGCCACGGCGGCCCTGCTGGTCGCCGCCCGCGGCCGCCCGACCCTGAGCCATGGCATCGGCCTGCTGGGACTGGGCGGACTCCTGGCGGCGGCCGTCGCGCTCCTCGTTCGCGTGCTCGACGGCGGCATCCTCGCCGCCACCATGGGTGGCTGGCCCCCGCCCTTCGGCGTCACCCTCGCGGCGGACACGCTGAGCGCGTTGTTGGTGACGATCAACGGGATCCTGGGCCTTGCCATCGGCGTCTACGCCCTGGGCGACGTGGACCGGACGACCCGCGAGCTCGGATTCGCGCCGTTCTTCCACGTCTTGCTTGCGGGCATCAGCGGTGCCTTCCTCACCGGCGACCTGTTCAACCTCTACGTCTGGTTCGAGGTCATGCTGATCGCCTCGTTCGGCTTGCTCGTGTCACGGCGGGGTCGGGCCCAGACGGACGGTGCCGTGAAGTACGTCGCGATCAACCTCGTGGCCACCACCGCCCTTCTCGTCGGCATCGGCCTGCTCTACGGTCTGACCGGAACGCTCAACTTCGCGGACCTCCACTCGAAGGTGGCCCGCATCGAATCGGCTCCGCTTGCGGATGCCGTGGCCGTCCTGCTGGTCTTCGCGTTCGCGGTGAAGGCCGCGCTCTTCCCGCTCTTCTTCTGGCTGCCGGCGTCGTATCACACGACATCCGTGTCGGCGTCGGCCATCTTCTCGGGCCTCCTGACGAAAGTGGGGGCGTACGCCCTGATCCGCCTGCTGACGCTCGTGTTTCCCCAGACGCCCGGCGCGGCCATCGTGCCCTTGCTCGTCGTGGCCCTGCTGACCATGGTGACCGGCGTCTTCGGCGCCGCGTCGCAGACGGGCATCCGCCGCATCCTCTCGTTCCACATCGTCAGCCAGCTGGGCTACATCGTGCTGGGGCTCGCGATCTACACGCCGCTCGCGCTGACGGGCATGGTGTATTACCTGATGCACCACATCATCGTGAAGGCGAACCTCTTCCTGGTGAGTGGACTCATACACCGCGAAGGTGGTTCGTTCGCGCTGGGACGCCTCGGCGGGCTCTACCGTCGGGCGCCCGTGCTCGCCGTCTTGTTCCTCGTGCCCGCGGCCTCGCTCGCCGGGTTCCCTCCGCTGTCCGGCTTCTGGGCGAAGCTCCTGCTGATCCTCGCCAGCCTCGAGGCCGGGCAGACCCTCGCGGCCGTCGCGGCGTTGGCGGTGGGCTTCATGACGATCTACTCCATGGCGAAGATCTGGATCAGCGCGTTCCTGAAGCCCGCGATGGCGACGTCGCCGCAACCGCCGCCGCCGCCGGCGCGCGTGCGGGTCCTCACGTACGTGCCGGTGGCCGCGCTGGCGGGCATCACCATCCTGATGGGACTCTGGCCGCAGCCGTTCTTCGAGGTCGCCGAGCGCGCCGCCTTGGAGCTCCTCGACGCCACGGCCTACGTCGAGGCCGTGATGGGGAAGGGGTCGTCATGAGCCTCCTCACGCGAGCGATCGCCTGGATCGGCCTGACCGGCTACGTGCTGTGGGAGATCCTGCTCTCGGGCATCCGCGTGGCGTGGGAGGTGTTGACGCCGCGCGCGCGCGCGCGTCCCGGCATCATCCGCGTGCCGCTCGACCTGGAACGCGATGATCAGATTGCACTACTCGCGCACTTGGTCACCCTGACGCCCGGGACGGTGTCGCTCGATGTCACACCCGCCAAGGACGCCCTCTACGTACACGTGATGTTCCTCGACGATATCGATGAAGAGATCCGGACCATCCGGGACGGGTTGGGTGCGTGGGTCCGCCGGGTGCTGCCATGATGCTCGCCACGGGCCTCCTCGACGTCGCCGCGGACGCGGCGTTCGGCTTGCTGTTGCTCGCCGTCCTGGGATCGTTGGTGCGCGTCGTTCGCGGACCGTCGCTGGCCGATCGCGTGATTGCGCTGGACCTCCTCTCGGTCACCTTGGTGGCGTTCGCGGCCGTCTACGCGGCGCAGACGGGCGAGATCGCGTTCCTGGACGTCTCGCTCGCGCTCGCGCTCGTGTCCTTCTTCACGACGGTGGTGTTCGCCCGCTACATCGAGCAGGACAAGGAGGACGCCCGATGATCGTCCTCGCCGTCCTGTTCCTCGTGATCGGCGCCGCGTGGGTGGCGATCGCCGCCCTCGGCCTGGTCCGGCTGCCGGACCTGTACTTGCGCATGCACAGCGTGGCCAAGGCAGGCACCCTGGGATGCGGCTTCATCCTGACGGGCGTGGCCCTGGCGCGGCCCGAGCTGGGCGTGTTCGTGCGGGTCGTGGGCGCGATCTTCTTCCTCCTCGTGACCGCCCCGGTGGCCTCACACTTGATCGGCCGAGCGGCGCACCGCACGAACACGAAACAGTGGGAAGGCACCGTGGTCGACGCCTGGCGCGACGACGAATAGTCCGTACGGACAACTACCCCTCGACGAGGCGTCCGTCTCGTAGATGCAGGATCCGCGTCGCACCCGCGAGCATCGCCGGATCGTGCGTCACGACGAGGAGAGCCCGCTCGCGGCTCTCCTCCCTCAGCAGCTCCATGACGCGATGGCCGGTCTCCTGATCCAAGTTCGCCGTAGGCTCGTCGGCGAACACGATGGCAGGATCGGACGCGAGTGCGCGGAGGATACCGGCGCGCTGCCTCTCTCCGCCGCTGAGGCGATGAGGACGCTCGTCGAGCATGGACGCCATGCCGATCGCCTCAGCCAGGCGCTCGACGCGCATCCCGGCGTCTTCGTCGGTCGCGTGCGTCAACGCGTTCTCCCGCACCGACAGGTAAGGCACGAGGAACGGCTCCTGGAAGAGGAACCCGATGTGGCGGCGGCGCAGGTCGGCGCTTCGATCCGGCTCGCGGGGCACGACCTCCCCGCAGAGGTGGATCGACCCCGTGTCCGGGGCCCTCAGGCCCGCCAGGAGGAACAGTACGCTCGACTTGCCCGAGCCGGAGGGGCCGACGAGACCGACGAACTCGCCGCGCCGGAGGAGGAGGTCGACGTGGTCCACCGCGCGCACCCGGCGGCGTCCGTCGCCGTACTCGAGGGACAATCCCTCGGCGCGGAGGAGTTCTTCGCCCGCCATCAGCCGCCCCGCCGCTGGATGATCGCCACCGGGTCCATCCGACGGAGCCGTGCGCTGAGCGCTACGGCCGTCACGAGGGCGCTCAGAAGGGGTACCGAGAGCGAGAAGAAGAAGGGCCGGGCGTCGAAGACGTCCATCTGAATCGCCTTCGGCTCGAGCAGGAACCGATCGTAGAGCCACACCACGAGCAGCCCCACCGCGAGGCCGACGACCCACCCCCCGAGCGCGATGAGCGTGCTCTCGAAGGCGAGCTTGCGAACGAGACGCGCCCGCCGGTGACCGACGGCCAGGAAGAGCGCGAACTCGTCCTGCCTGGATTGGAAGCTCAGGATCCCGAGGAGCGCCGTGACCAGCGCGACGATGATGCCGTTCGCGCCCGTGATGAAACCGAGCACGAGCGGCAGGTTTCTGAGCGCCTTGTCGGCCTCGGCCCGCGCCCACTTCGCGTCGATCACGCGGAAGCACTTCCGCCCCTCTTCGTCGACGGCGTCGTTCAGGTACGTGTCGCTGGCGTCCTTCTCGCCGTCCTTCGCATACACGACCTGAAACGCCTTGCGGCGAGCGAGCACGAAGTCAGGGATAGACGTGTAGCCGAGGTCCGCGAGGCCCAACCGCGCGTCGCCTTCCAACGCCCCGACGACCACGAAGCGCCCCGGTGTGGCGTGCTCGGGATCGACGATGCGCCCGAACTCGTCGCCGATGTCCATCTCGCGCGCCCGAAGGAGCGCCTCGTGGATCGCCACGCCAGGAGAGCCGGTCTTCGGCAAGACACCCCGCACCAGGCGGACGCCCATGCGCTGCATGAACTCCGCTTGATCACCTGCGTCGAGGGCGACGAGCGGCGCGTAGAGCTCGCCGATGATCGCGGGGGTCTCGAACCAGAGCATCTTCGCCCGTCGCCGCGATGCCTGATGAGGATTGTCGTCGAGCGTGGCGAGCAAGACGTCGTCGAAGGCATCGCGGACCTGGGGCGTGACGACGGTGTAGGACTCGAGCGGCTTGGCGTAGGCCTCGGCGAGCCGGTCGAAGATGTTGGTCGGCGTCACGGCGATGACGAGCAACGCCGTCACCATGGCGTGGATGAGGGCGACGGGGACGACCCGCCGCGGATTGCGCAGGAGATAGGTCCGCGCGGCCAGGCTGCGGGTGGCCTCGGGCCTCACGTTCACGCGCGCTCGATCGCAGCCCAGACCTCGAGGCCGCCGGGGAGCTTCAGCTTCTCGAGGCTCTCGCTCGTGGCGACCCACTCGCACGCGACGGCGAGCACCTCGCCCTCGAGCCACGCTTGCCACGCGGGAATCGCGTCGGCCGCCTCGCCCTCGGCGAAGAGCCGAAGCCGAATCCGGTCCTCGACCCGGAGCCCGAGGGCCTTGCGCATGAGCTGGATCTGGCGCGACACCTCGCGCGCCATCCCCTCGTGGCGGAGCTCGGGCGTGAGATGCGTGTCCAGCGTGGCGAGGAGCCCGGACAGGTACTCGCCGGCCTGTTCGTCGGCCGTCTCGACCGCCACCCGCACGTCGGCGGGCTTCAACTCCACGTCCCCGACCTCGGTCGGCAGGACGATGCTCGCATCGCCCAGCAGAGCGACCACCGCCTCGGTGTCGAGTGCGCCGAGCGCCTTGGCGACGTGCGGCGTCTGGGCCCCGAGCCGGCGCGCGGCCTCCCGCTTGTCCAGGGTGGCCTTGAGACGCACACCGGCGGGCGGCTGGTCGAGGAACTCGAGGCGCTTGATGTTCAGCTCATCGAGCAGCGTGGCCTCGTTCTCGGCGAGGAAGGCACGCGCCGTGGGCGAGAGCCCCCAGATGGAGAGACCGGCCAGAGGCTGGCGCACACGGATCCCCGCCTGATCGCGCGCCGCGTGCCCGAGGGACACAGCGCGGCGGAGCGCGGCCATGCCCTGCTCCAAGTCGGCGTCGACGAGAGAAGGATCCGAAACGGGCCATGCGGCCATGTGCACGCTCGCCTCGGCACCCTCGAGCCCTTCGGTCAGCGATCGGTAGAGCGTCTCGGTCACGAACGGGATGAACGGCGCCGCGAGCTGGGCGACGCTGAGCAGCGCGGCGTGGAGCGTCTGATAGGCGCTGGTCTTGTCGGCGTTCATATCCGAGCGGAAGAAGCGTCGCCGGTTACGCCGTACGTACCAGTTGCTCAGATCCTCCACGACGAAGTCGGCGATGCGTTGGCCCGCGTGCGCGGTATCCCACGTCTCGAGGTCCTTCGCCACGTCGCCGAAGAGCGTATGGAGGCGCGAGACGAGCCAGCGATCGAAGACGGGACGATCCTCGTACGCCACCTGCTCCTCGCCGGTGTAGCCGTCGACGTTCGCGTAGGTGGCGAAGAAGGAGTAGACGTTGAGCAACGTGCCGAAAAAGCGATTGCGGATCTCGACGAGGTCCTTCTGCTCGTACCGGAGCGGTTGGCCGAGAGGACGCACGACGAGGTGCCACCGCACGACGTCGGCCCCGAACTCGTCCATCATCTGGAACGGGTCCACGACGTTCCCACGCGACTTGGACATCTTCTTGCCCTTCGCGTCCTGAATGTGGCCCAGCGAGATGCACGAGAGGTAGGCAGGCTTGTCGACGAGCAGGGTACTCACCGCCAGCAGGGTGTAGAACCACCCGCGGGTCTGATCGACGGCCTCGCTGATGAATGCCGCGGGGTGTTCCCGCTCGACCTTCGCTTCGTGCTCGAAGGGGAAGTGCCACTGCGCGAACGGCATCGAGCCGGAATCGAACCAGGCGTCCGCCACCTCGGGCGTTCGGCGCATGGTCCCGCCGCAGCCCGCCTGCGGGCAGCTCCAGGTGGGCGCATCCACGTAGGGACGATGCGGATCCTCGACATCGACGCCGGAGAGCGACCGGAGCTCGGCCAGGCTCCCCACGGCGTGCTGGTGCCCGCACGCCGCTTCGTCGCAGATCCAGATGGGCAGCGGGGTTCCCCAGTAGCGGTCCCGGGAGATCGCCCAGTCCACGTTGCCGTCGAGCCACTGCCCGAACCGACCCGTGCCGACGGACGCCGGGTACCACGCCACCTCGTCGTTGTTGGCGATCATGGCCTCGCGGAACTTCGTCGTCGCGACGAACCACGACTCGCGGGCGAAGTAGATGAGAGGCGTGTCGCACCGCCAGCAGTGCGGGTAACTGTGGACCAGCGTGTCGCGCGCCCAGAGCTTCCCTGTGTCCCGGAGGATGCGGAGGATCTCCTTGTCGGCGTCCTTGACGAACTGCCCACTGACCGGCGACCCCTCGCGAAAACGGCCGGCGCCGTCGACCGGGTGCAGGACCGGGAGGCCCTGGGCCCGACCGAGGTCGTTGTCCTCCTGCCCGTACGCAGGCGCGATGTGGACGAAACCGGTGCCGTCCTCCGTCGTCACGAAGTCGGCGCTCAACACGGTGTAGGCGGGCGCGGACTCGTCGATCGGGTACCAGTCGAGCAGGCGCTTGTACCGACGCCCGACGAGCTCGCTTCCGCGCACGGTCTTCTGGATCTCGTAGGAGACCTGGATGACCTCGAGTCGCGGCTTGGCGAGCCAGAGCCTCTCACCGGCCTGCGGCCCCTCCGTCACCTGGATCTGCACGTAGTCCACGAGGGGATGGGCCGCCACGGCCATATTGGCCGGCAACGTCCACGGGGTCGTGGTCCAGACCAGCAGCGAGCCGTCGCCATCCTCGAGCTCGAAGCGGACGGTGACGGACGGATCCTGCACGTCCTTGAAGCCCTGCCCCACCTCGTGACTGGACAGCGGGGTGCTGCAGCGGGGGCAGTAGGGCAGCACCTTGTGGTCACGAAAGAGGTGCCCCCGCTCGTGGAGGGTCTTGAGGATCCACCAGAGGGTCTCGACGTACTCCGGGTTGCAGGTGACGTAGGGGTGCTCGAGGTCCACCCAGTAGCCCATGCGCCGGGTGAGGGCGTCCCAGTCCTCGAGGTAACGGAAGACCGACGCCTTGCACTCGGCGTTGAACTCCGCGATCCCGAAGGCCTCGATCTGCTTCTTGCCCTCGATGCCCAGGCGGCGCTCGGCTTCGATCTCCACGGGCAAGCCGTGGGTGTCCCAGCCGGCCCGACGCTCGACGTAGTGCCCCTGCATCGTCTTGAGCCGGCAAGCGAGGTCCTTGACGGCCCGGGCGAGGACGTGGTGGACCCCGGGTCGGCCGTTCGCCGTCGGCGGACCCTCGTAGAAGATCCACGGCGGGGCGCCCCGCTTCTGCTCGAGCGTCGCTTGGAAGGTCCTCGTCTCCTCCCAGTGAGCGAGGACTTCCTCCTCGAGCGCGAGGAGGCGGTCGGGCTTCAGATCCTCGCGGAAGGCCATGGCGAAAGTCTCCATCGGGCGGGGGCGAACGGCGCAGGATACCCCGTCCTGGCGCTAGCGGCGCGCGACGGCCACCAGGGTCTGGTCGTCGGCCTGACGCCGGCGCCCGGTGAAGGACCGGACCGCATCCTGGAGGGCCTCGAGCAGCCCGTCGGGATCGCCCGGCGCCCGGCGGATCACGTCGAAGGCCCGCTCGTCCCCGAAGCGCTCGCCACCGGGCCCGACCGCGTCGGTGATCCCGTCGGTGATGAGGAGCAGGGTGTCGCCCGGCTCGAGTCGCTCGTGCCCCGGCTGGTAGGTGGCGTCGACGGCCACGCCCAGGGGGAGCCCCAGCGCCCCGTCCCAGGCGTGAAGCTCGCCGCGGGCGTTGCGGACCAAGGGGGGAATCTGGTGGCCGGCGTTCGAGAACTCGGCCTCTCCCGTCTTCGGGTCCAGCACGACGTAGAGGAACGTGACGAACATGCCCCGCGTGGCCCGGTCCGCCACGATCCGGTTGATGGCCGTGAGCGCCAATCCGACGTCGTCCTGATAGAGCATCTCGTAGCGCACGTCGGACATCAGCCGGGCCCCGAACAACGCGCCGGGCACCCCCTTGCCGGACACGTCGCCGACCATCAGGCCCACGCGCCCCCCGGGAAGGCGCATGACGTCGTAGAAGTCCCCGCCCACTTCCAGGGCCGGCACGGACGCGACCGCCCCCTGGACGCCGGGCAGGTCCGGAAAGGCGTCCAGCAGGAAGGTCCGCTGGATGTCGGAGGCCACGCGGAGCTGGCTCCGCATGCGATCCCGCTCCCTCTCCGCCCGCTGCAGGCGGACCCGGTCCACGGCGGCGGCCGCCTGCGCCGCGAACGCCTCGACCAGCGGCACGTCCGCTTCGGTGAAGCGGCGGGTGATAGAGCTGCTGTCGACGTAGATGACGCCGATCACGCCTTGCGGTGAGCGCAGTGGGGTGCACAGGATCGTGCGGAGGCTCAGCCGGATGACGCTCACGCGAGCCTGCCAGGCATCCGTGCTGGCGGCATCGTCGATGAGCCGTGTCTCGCCGGACGCAGCGACTTCCTGGACGACACCCTCCGAGATGCTGAACTTCTGCGCCGGCAGGGCCTCCCCCTGCTTGTCACGGGCGATGGCGAACTCCAGCTCCCCGTCGGGGCCCTTGATCATGAGGAAGCCGCGGTCGGCTCGCGTCAGCGAGACCAGACTGTCCACGATCGCAGCGAGAACCGCGTCGGGGTTGACCTCCGCGTTGATGCGACGGCTGACATCGAGGAGGCGCCTCAGCCCCTCGGTTTCCAGCGACATACGGGGGCCTCCTCTCCTCGACCGGCCCCGATCCTAGCCGCGAGCGGCGGGCCGAGACGCGACTCCCGCGCGACGGGGGCCGGGCTGGTAAGGTGCCGGGCCGCCTAGGAGGGAATGCCATGGCCACGATCCGCCCGCTCGCCCTGCTCGTCTTCGTCCTCCTCGCCGCCCCCCTGGCGCGCGCCGAGGAGCCGCCCTCGGCCCAGGCGACCTACGAGGCGCGGGCGGCCACCCTGCCGGCGCCGAGCGAGAAGCATGCGTTCGCCGTCGACTGCGACCTCGTCGCCGGCGGTCAGGTTCTCGGACGGGCGACGTTCAGCGCGGCGCCGATGGACGCCGAGGGCGCGGCCCTGTGGGAGATCCGCGAGACGATGGTGTTCGGCGGCGGGGCGATCCGCCGCAAGCTCGTGACCTACCTGAACGGCCGTCTCGAGCCGCTGCGCGGCAGCGTGGAGGGCGTGAAGCCGGAGGAGGGGGCCTTCCACGTCGCGTGGTACCGAAGCGGCGACCGCTTCCTGCTCGAGCACACGACCGGCGAAGGCGAGGCGCGGAGCGTGCGCGAGGAGACGCTGACCCACGAGGCGCCCTACCTCAGCACGATTACCGCCCTGTGGTTGTTCTGCCGCATGAACCTGGATCGTCCCGGGAGCTTCGAGGTCACGCTCTTCGACGCCGATCCGGCGAAGGGCGAGACGAACTTCGAGCGTGGAACGTGGACGATCCCCACGGTCGGTACGTGGAACGAGGTCGAAGCCTACGTGGTCAAGGGCGCGAAGGGCACGAGCGTCACGATGGAGACGGGGTTTCACGCCGCGACGGGGGCCCTGTTGGGCGTCCGATTCCGCGTCCGCGACCAACCGGAGATCGAGTTCCGCGTGCGGGGCGACGAGGAGCCCGCGAAGACGCCGGGCCTCCCCTACACGCCCGCCACGACCGCGAAGGACGCGGCCCTGCAGGGCGCCCTCGCGCTCGCCGTCGGCGACGTGGAGCTGCTCGACAAGACCTTGCACTGGCCGACCTTCCACGCCTACGCCAAGGCCCGACACGACGCAGCCCAGGAGGGCAAGGAGGCGCCCGAGCCCTTCGACACCGAGGAGGCATTCCGCGCGAAGGTCCTCGCCGACCTGCGGAAGAGCCTGGGGCAGCGCCCCGTCGCGATGATCAAGATGGCCCTGAAGATGGCCGAGGGCGGACTCGAGGAGACGCCGCTCGAGGGCTTCACACGCGTCAAGTTCCCCGACGTCTTCCGCGGCATGGAGGTGGACGTCGCCGAAGTCGACGACGTCTTCTACCTCGTCCGTCTGCCGGGCAAGCCCGACTAAGCGCTAGTCAGTGGGCTTCGGCTCGGGCACCGGCGGGGTCGGAAGGTCGATGGCGTCGACGAACTTCGCCTGGGCGTGCGCGACCTCATCGCCCATGACCTCAGCCACGAGCCCGCCCATCAGCTTGCCGAAGAGCTCGGCGTTCATGGTGGAGACGTAGGTCTTGCCGTCGGTCTTCTCGTAGATGGAGACCGTGCAGGGGAGAAACACCGACAGGCGCCGGATGTCGTCCTGGCTCATGAGCTTGAACGCGTGGTGGGCCTCGCAGAGGTTCACGAGGCGGATCGGGAGGACGTCGCCGCCACCGTTCTTCTTGATGCTCTTCTCGAGTTCGATGATGCTCTGGACCGCCCAGCCGTCGGCGAGGGCGGTGCGGGTGATCCGCTGCACGGTCTCGTCGAGCCCCACGGGGCTCACCTGCTCGTGGATCATCATCCCGGGGGCCTTCGTGTAGACGAGGCCGCCCACGATGAGCAGGCCGAGGATCAGACCAAAGAGGAAGAGGGCGAAGCTGCGCACGGTGTTCTCCAGATGCAAGCAAGGTCGCGAGCCATTGAACCAGGGAGAGAGCCGGAAGGGCTCGATCGGGTACCCTCCTCGCGTGATTCAAGGTCGAGACGTCGTCACGCTGGATACGTTCACCCCCGAGGAAATCCGCTGGGTGGTGGAGAAGGCCCGGGCCCTCAAGGCCGACGGGCACGGGCACCCCCTCCAGGGGCGCTCCCTCATCATGGTGTTCTTCGATCCCTCGCTCCGCACGCGCGCCTCGTTCGCCATCGCCTTCTCGAGCCTGGGGGGCACGGTGATCGACATGGTCGCCGCCCGCGACATCTGGGCCCTGGAGATGCGTGAAGGCGCCGTCATGGACGGCGTGGCGGACGAGCACGTCCGGGACGCGGCGGCCGTCCTCTCGGAGTACGCCGACGTCATCGCGATCCGCGCTTTGGCCCGACACGACGATTGGGCGCGGGAGCGCCGGGATCAGGTCATCGTGGGGTTCCAGAAACACGCTTCCGTTCCGATCTTCAACATGGAGAGCGTGCTGGATCACCCGTGCCAGGCGTGGGGCGACGCCCTCACGCTCACCGAAGCCCTGGGCGAAGCGCGGGGACGCAAGCTCACGCTGGCGTGGACCTACCATCCCCAGGCCCGCCCCCTGGCCGTTCCCCACGGCGTGGGCGTCATGGCGGCCAAGCTGGGGATGAACGTCACGGTCGACGCACCCGGAGGGCTACGAGCTCGACCCCTTCGTGCGGGACTCGATGGAGCGAAGCGCGGAGGAGGAAGGCGGAAGCGTCCGCTGGGTCGAGAGCCTGGAGGAGAGCGTGGAGGGCGCGGACGTCGTGTACGCGGCCGCGTGGGGCTCCACGGTCTTCCACGGGCGCCTGGACGAGGAGCGAGACCTGAGGCGCCAGCACCGGGATCGGCGCATCACCCGCGAGTTGATGGCCCAGACCCACGATGGCCGCTTCATGCACGCCATGCCCGTACGCCGCAATGTCGAGGCCGATGACGGGGTGATCGACGCCCGCTACAGCCTGGTGAAGCCCCAGGCGGGCAACCGGCTCCACATCCAGCGGGCCCTCTTCACGGAGGTCCTGGGAGGGTAGGGAGTTGGCCGTCCCGGCGCACAGCGGTACCTTGCTCGCCATCCCCCCTCGAGGAGCGTCCATGGCCGACAAGGAGAACCGCCTCCCGGAGAACGTCCCGGGGAAGTTCTACGTGGACGATCAGTGCATCGACTGCGATGCGTGCCGCGAGACCGCCCCGGGCAGCTTCACGCGCAGCGACGAGAAGGGGTACTCCTACGTCCACAAGCAGCCCGAGAGCCCCGACGAGGAAGAGCTCTGCCTCGAGGCGATGGACGGGTGCCCGGTGGAGGCGATCGGCAAGGACGGCGACGACTAGCCGTCTCGCCTACTCGAGGTCATCCGCCTGCTGGTCCTGACCGGCGGCCAGGTCGTTCAGCACCTTCTTCGTGGCGGCGATGGCGACCTCGTTCTCCTTCGCCCAGGCCTCGGCCTGCTCGCGGCCGAAGAACTCCTCCCCGGTTAGGCGCTTCATGGCTTCGAGCAAGACGGGGCGGAAGTCGCGCATGGCGCGTGCGGCGCTGCGCCCCTTGCGCGCGTTGCCGTACCGATCCTTGTAGATCTTCTCCGCCATCTTCTGGTCCGCGTCGCCCGCCGCCCCGGAGTCGTAGCGCACCTCGTGGCCGTCGGTCTTCCAGCCTTGGTCGATCTTCAACTCCTTGGCCAGCGCGAGCAGGTCCTCGAACATGCGCAGTTCCTGCATGTCCCCGACGGTCAGGATCACGACCTTGCGCACGCCTTCATCCTCGTGCCGCAGGAGCTCGCGGAGCTTCGGCAGGGCGCCGCGGTAGTTCAGGTTCGCCAAGGCCTCGATGGCGAACATCAGGATCACGGGATCGTCGGTCTGCTTGTCCATCACCTTCACGACGAACCTGCCTGCGTACCCGGGTAGGGCGCGCAGCTCGCCGAGGTACATCACGGCAAGGGTACGGATGTCGGCGTTGCGATCCCTCGTCAGCTTGAAGAGAGCGTCGGCGACGTCGGGGTGCTGGACCTCGGCCAGGCGGCGCATGGCGCGGTCGCGCATCGCGGTCTTCTCGTCGCCCTTGTAGCCCTTGGCCCGGTAGTCCGCCTTGAAAGCCTTCAGCGCCGCCTTGGCCACGTCGTCCGCGGCGAGCGGGGGGAGGACCTGCGGGGGCGCCTCGGCGGCGGGCTCCTCCGCGCAGGCGGCGGCCGGCCAGAGAATGGGGACGAGCAGCAGGGCGAGGAGGAAGAGGGGGAGACGCTTCATGGACGAGGCTCGCGCGGGGGTAGCGGGCATCGTAGCCGGAACCTACTTCACGAGGTTCACGTAGGTCCCGCCCGTTGACTCGGCCAGCCGCTGGCACATCTCGTAAGGGTGGAAGTGGATCCCGACCGCGTGGATCGGGACCATGCGGCGCGAGGCCTTCATGGCGATGGCGCTCGCGACCAGGTCGCCCTCCGTGACGTCGCCCTTCGTGGGCTGGTTCACGGTGATGAAGAGAATCTCGTCCGGACCGGACTTCCACGCCTTGGCCTCTTTCGCCCCCTCGATGTCGAGCGCCGCATTGAGGGCTTCGAAGGTGGCGATCCCGTCGTCCGTCTTCAAGGCGGCCAGCGTCTCGAGGGCGAGCTTCCGGGAAGCGGCGCCCACGCTGGCGAGTTCGCCGAACGTGGGCCGCACGAATTCGTTGAACGGAATCAACTCGAAGCGCGTGCCCTTGGGAAGCCCTTGGATCAGGTGCTTCACGTGGGCGTGCGCGAAGTGGGCGATGAGGCTCATGCGGAACCAGGGAATTGCGTCGCCATCGCTGGGATCGCAGAGTTCACGCAGCCGCTCGGTGTCGAACGGATGCGGATCGCCCATCCGAAGGCTGTTGTCGAGGACGATCACGACGCGGCGACCGTAGATCGGGATGCCGAAGGCCGTGGGAACGAGCGTGGGCTGGGGCTGGATCTCGGCCGGCGGCGTTCCCTTGGCCAGCGCCGTCCACGCCTTGGGGTCGTTGCCGTAGGCGTGACCGGTGGTCTTCTCCAACGCGCCGAGGAGATCGAGGCGCTCGCGCCCCTTGGCCTTCGCGAAGGCCGCGGCGAGCTGGGGGACGGCGGTGGGGTCGGGGTGCGCCAGGATGGCCCGTCCGACGGCGGACTGGACCTGCCAGTCCTTGTGCGCGAGGAGCTTCTTGAAGACGCCGGCGGCCCCGGCCGGGAGGGCCTCCCTCGCGCCGAGCGCCCCCACGGCGGCCGCGATGGCCGGCGCGTCCTTCGCCTGGGCGACCTCCAGTAACACGGCGTCGACGTCGTCGCCCTCGAGCTTCGAGAGGACGCGAATCGCCAGGAGCTTCTCGACGCCCTTCCCCTTCCGTGCGACGTCGAACAGACGCCCCCGGGCCTCCAACGTGACCATCATGCCGAGGGCGTCGAGCGCGCCCAGGACGACGGCGGCGTTGCTCTCGTCGTCGAGCGCGTTCAGCGCTTCGTCCACGGCCTCGGCGGAGTCGTGATTGGTCAGGAGGAGATACGCATCGCGCCGCTTGCGCCAATCCTCGCTCTTCACCTCGCCTCGAAACGCGATTCGATCGTCCGTCCAATCATCGGCGCACGCACGTCGGGGGGAGGCCTGGGCCGCCAGCATCAGGGCCAGGAGCGTGAAGAGGAGCGTCGGGAGGGTGGGCGCGCCTTGCCGTGTCATGACACGCAAGACTAACCGCCCTTGCGGAGGGTATCCGGTCATTGCACCCTACGAGCCATGATCGACCCCGATGCCGCCCGGCGCGCGTACGAGCGCGAGTTGATGCGCGCCGCGCGCGACACCATCCGGACCCTGGAGAGGGAGCTTGGGCTCGCTCCGCGCCAGGCCGGCGAGATCTACGCCGCGACGGCTGCCCTGGTCCCCGGGGGACTGGCTCGGCACACGCGTCGCCGTCCACAGAACGCACGGGCTGCGTTCGAGGTGGTCAAGAAGTTCGGGCGTCCGGCCGACGTGGACATGCCCGAGTTGGGCATCGCCGGCCGACTGCAGAAGCCCCGCCTCTCGCCGCGACTCGGGGGCCTCCTGGGTGAAGCGGGTCCGCGTGCGGCGGTGTGGTTGGCGGAGAGGACGGGCGCCGACGTCGAGGTGGTCGGTCGTGCGATCGCCGCGATCGCACCGATCGCCCTGGGCGCGTTGGAGCGGGCCCTGGAACCGCGCGATCTCTCGGACTGGATCGCGACCCTCCCCGACGAGGCCCTGACGAAGCCGACCGAACTCTTCGACGCGAACGCCCTGCCGTCGCAGATCTACCGACGCGTGCGACGCCTGGGTCAGCCCCTGTGGATCCGCGCGCTCGGCATCGAAGGCTGAGCCCGACCGATAGCGCACGAACGGTATCGCGGCGGACGTGCGCCCCCCCGGCCCGAGTCCTCGCCGGAGGGGCTTCATGGTAGACCACGGTGGTCACCGCCCGCCGAGGCGCATCGCGAGGGAGCAACGATGAGCACGACCGTCAAGCAGAGTCTCCGTGAAGAGCTGAAGGACATCGACGACGCCGGCCTTACCAAGCACGAGCGCATCATCACGAGTCCGCAGAGTTCGCACATCACC
Source organism: uncultured Planctomycetota bacterium (assembly GCA_963802335.1). Taxonomy (GTDB): domain Bacteria; phylum Planctomycetota; class PLA2; order PLA2; family JAEUHO01; genus CAWDIE01. The sequence continues at coordinate 462,876 of CAWDIE010000003.1, forward strand.
GTGCAGGGCGGCCAGGAAGTGCTCAACTTCTGCGCCAACAACTACCTGGGCTTGGCGGACCACCCCGTACTCATCGAAGCCGCGAAGAAGGCGCTCGACGATCGAGGGTTCGGTCTCGCTTCCGTCCGTTTCATCTGCGGCACGCAGGACATCCACAAGGAACTCGAGCAGAAGATCGCGCGTTTCCTGCACAAGGAAGACTCGATCCTGTACGCCGCGTGCTTCGACGCCAATGGCGGCCTCTTCGAGGTCCTGCTCGGCAAGGAAGACGCCGTCATCTCGGACGCGCTGAACCACGCCTCCATCATCGACGGCATCCGGCTTTGCAAGGCCATGCGCTATCGCTACGCGCACATGGACATGGCGGACCTCGAGGCGAAGCTCGAGGAAGCGCGCGCGGCGGGCGCCCGGCGCATCATGATCGCCACGGACGGCGTGTTCTCGATGGACGGTGACATCGCCCCGCTGGCCGAGATCTGCGCTCTGGCCGACAAGTACGATGCCATGGTGATGGTGGACGAGTGCCACGCGACGGGCTTCATGGGCAAGACCGGCCGCGGCACGCCCGAGCACTGTGGCGTCCTGGACCGCGTGGACATCATCACGTCGACCCTCGGGAAGGCCCTGGGCGGCGCGTCGGGCGGCTTCACGGCCGCGAGCAAGGAGATCGTGGCGCTGCTCCGCCAGCGCTCGCGTCCGTACCTCTTCAGCAACAGCGTGGCTCCGACCCTCGTCGCCGCGTCGATCGCATGCATCGATCTCCTCTCGGGCACGACCGAGCTTCGCGACAAGCTGGAAGCGAACACGATGCGCTTCCGCGACGGCATGACGAAGGCGGGGCTGAACATCCGCCCTGGCGCTACGCCGATCGCCCCCCTGATGCTCGGCGACGCCAAGCTGAGCATGAAGATGGCGGACGCCATGCTGAAGGAGGGGATCTACGTCATCGGCTTCTCGTACCCGGTCGTCCCGAAGGGGCAGGCCCGCATCCGTGTGCAGCTCTCGGCCGGGCACAGCGAAGAGGACGTGGATCGCGCCGTGGCCGCCTTCACGAAGGTGGGCAAGGACCTCGGCATCATCTGATCCCTACCGAGAGCGGGCCCACGTGGCCCCGTAGTAGAGGTTCTGCGGATCCAGGCCCCGGGCCTTCGCGAAGGCCCGGGTCGCCTCCTCGCGGTGGCCGGCCGCGGCATGGGCCTCGCCCAGCCGGAACCAGAGCTCGGCCTCGTTCGGCTTCTCGTTGATCGCGACCTGGATGCGGCGGGTGGCCTCCTCGGGATCCACCCGGGCCATGTGGGCGAGCCACTCGTTCCCCCCGTCCATCTCGAGGGCCCGTTCGTAGTGGCGCATGGCCTCGTCGCTGCGCCCGATGCCGGCGTAGGCATCCCCGATCGCGCCCAGGAGGTCGCCCTCGTCGCCGCTCTCGCTCCGATAGGCCTCCAGAACGTCCAGCGCGCGCGCCGGGTCGGCGCGGGCCAGGCCCCGCTGCCACTCCCAGTCCCCCTTGTCCAGGTTGTGCGCCTCCAGGTAGGCCTGGAAGGCATCCTCGCGGCGGCCTAGATCACCGAGGGCATTCGCCTTGGCGCCGATGACTTCGTCCCGCTCGTCTCCCGAGTAGCTGGCGCTCGTTTCCTCCAGGGCAGCGAGCGCGCGGGCCGGATCCAGCGTGACCATGGCGCGCAGCCACTCGTGATCCGTGGGGTCGGTCCGGTGTGCTCGGAGGACGGCGTCGAGCGCGTCGTTCAGGTTCTCGCCTTGGAGGGCGATCTTGGCGACGGCGCCGTGGACCTCGTCGTTGTCCGACTCCGTGGAGATCTGGCGCGCGACCTGGAGCGTTCGCTCCGGATCGAGCGCGAGCATCCCGTAGAGCGCTTCGGTCGTCGGCGTGCCCTCCGCCGACCGCTGGTAGGCCTCGAACGCAGCCTCGGCATCGCCCGCGTCTGCGCGGATCTTCCCGAGCCAGTTCCAGGCCTGGGCGTCGTCGGGACTCGACTGCGTGAGCGCCACCGCGTGGGAAGCGGCCAGCGCGCCGTCCACCGCCGCCAAGGCCATCAGGGTCTCGCCGTTTCTCGGCTCCAGCCGCAGCGACTCGAGGAAGAAGGACGTCGCCAGGTCCCCGCGCTCCTGCCCCATGAATGCCTGGCCGAGGGTCCCGAGGGCCTCGGCATCGAAGGTGTCGCCGTGCAGGAAGGCCTGGAGTTCGGCGGCGGCGCGATCGGGGGAAGCCCGGATCAGACGCGTGGCCAGGTCCAGCTCCCGGCTCTCCTGGAACGCGGGGACGAGCACGCCGACCGCCCGGTCGTGCGCATCGCAGGCGATGTAGATGTCCGCCACCGTCCCCACGTGCCACCCGGCGTCGGGCAGGGCGGCGCGCAACGCGTCCAGGAGCTGGGCCCGGGTCTTCACCGGCGCGTCGCCGACGCACTCGAGCACGTCGGAGGCATCGACGTCCCCGGTGGCCAGCGCCTTCACCGCGGCGCGCAAGAAGTCTGCTTGTCGGGAGGCCGCGGCGTAGAGGGTGAGCAGGGCCAGCCAGGCTCGCTCGCCGAGGGCGTCGATCTCGAGGTCTTCCTCCCAGAGGACGATCTCCTCGAAGCCCTCCTCGCCGACGTGCTCGACCACTGCCTCGGCGGCGGCGTCACCGACGGGCCCCTGGCGAGGGGACGCGGGTCGAGACGCTGCCTCGGGAGGCACGATGGCGCGGCCGCGGAGCTGGGGCTCGCAGGGAGGAAGCGCGGCACGGCTCAGCTCCGGCACGGACGTGAGGGAGGCGTCGGCCGGGCCCCTCAGCGGCCCTCCCAGGCCGGCGAGGACCCACCCCAGCCCGACGCCGACGAGCAAGGTCAGCACGAGAGCCAGAACGGGGCGTAGGCGCACGGCGCGTCTCCGGGGGGTCGGTCCGCTTCCTCTACTGGGAACGCACGGGCGCTCTCTCGGTTGGGACCATCTCTACCCTACCCGCGTCGGCGGCCGGCGAAGGTCAGGCCACGCGCTCGACGAGCGCCGCGAGGCCCAGGCCGCCGCTGATGCAGAGCGTGGCCACGCCGAGCCGGGCGTCCCGCTCCTCCATGGCGTGGAGCAACGTGACCAGGATCCGGCATCCCGTGGCTCCGATGGGGTGACCGAGGGCGATGGCGCCACCCTTCACGTTCATGCGCTCCTCGTCGATGCCCAATTCGCGATTGCAGGCGAGTACTTGGGCGGCGAACGCCTCGTTCAGCTCCCACAGGTCGATGGCATCGACCGACAGCCCGGTCTGGTCGAGGAGCTTGCGAACGGCGGGGACGGGGCCGAGGCCCATGACCCGCGGCTCCACCCCCGCCTCGGTGTAGGCGAGCAACCGCGCGACGGGCTTGACCCCATGGGTCTCGACCGCCTTCTCGCTCAGCACCACGATGCCGGCGGCCCCGTCCGTGATGCCGCTCGAGTTGCCGGCGTGGACCGTCCCGTTTTCGCGGAACACCGCCGGCAGCTTCTTCATCTTCTCGACGGTGATCCCGTCCCGAGCGTGTTCATCCGTGACGAAGGTGAGGCGGCCGCGCTTCCTGTCTTCGATCTCGATACCGACTTTCTCGGCCTCGAAGGCGTTCGCCTTCCGCGCGGCTTCGCAGCGCTGCTGACTCCGCGCGGCGTAGGCGTCCTGCTCCTCGCGGGTGATCCCGTACTGCTCGACGAGATTCTCCGCGGTATCGCCCATCAGCTGGCCGGCGAGCGGACAGAGGAAGCCGTCCCGGTACATGCCGTCCACGATGGCGTCCGACCCCAGACGGTAGCCCCAACGCGCCTTGGGGAGCATGTAGGGGGTGTTCGACATGCTCTCCATGCCGCCCGCGAGCACCACGTCGGCCTGCCCGAGGCGGATGGCGTCCGCCCCGAGGAGAGCGGACTTCAGGCCACTTCCACAGGCCATGTTCACGGTCCAGGCCGGACGATCGGCGGGCACCCCGGCCCCGATCGAGACCTGACGGCCCGGGTTGGGCCCGGCGCCGGCCTGACGGCCATGGCCGAAGAGGGTCTGATCGACCGCCTCCGGCCCCAGCCCGGCCCGGGCGAGGGCCGCGCCCGCGGCCTCGACGCCCAGTTGGGGGGCGGAGAACGAGGCCAAGGAGCCCCCGAAACGGCCGATCGGCGTGCGAACGGGGCCGGCGAGAAAGATGGGCTGCATGAGACGTCTCCCCAGGTCGAGCCGGGAATCCTACCCGCGAGGGGGCTTGGCGACGGGCCCACGCCGGGTAGCCTTGCCGCGACAACGGGCCGGGAGGGGCCATGGCCGCCAAGAAATCAGAGAAGAAGAAGCCCGCCACCGCGAAGAAGAAGGCGGCATCCAAGAAGGCGGCACCCAAGAAAGCGGCGCCCAAGAAGAAGCCCGCCCCGCGGAAGAAGCCCGCCGCCGCCAAGAAGAAGAAGGCCGATTTGAAGGCGCCCACCGAGGCCGTGCACGACGCCCCCGCCGCCGCGCCTCCCGCGATCGCCAAGATGCCGCCGCGCCGGGCCGACGGCACGATCACGATCGCCTACAGCCCCGACTCCGACGACGCCTTCATGTTCTACGCCTTGCTGAGCGGAAAGGTGGAGACCGAGGACCGGACGTACGAGCTGGTGCAGGACGAGATCCAGACGCTCAACGAGAAGGCACTCGAGGGTGTCTACGACGTGACCGCCATCTCGTTCGGCGCGTACCCCCTCCTCCAGAGTCGGTATGCCCTGCTCCCCTGCGGCGCGTCCTTCGGAGACGGCCGCGGCCCGGTCCTGGTCGCTCGCACCCCGATCCGTACGAACGAGGTGAACGGTCTGACCGTCGCGGTACCGGGCCTGAACACCTCCGCCGCGCTTGCGCTGAGGCTGTGGCTCCCTCGGGCGAACCTGAAACTCGTCGAGTACCCCTTCGACGAGGTGATCGATGCCGTGAAGACGGGACGTGCCCGTGCCGGGGTGCTGATCCACGAGAAGCAGCTCACGTTCCAGGAGGACAACTTCGTTCGCGTCGTGGACTTCGGGCAGTGGTGGAGCGAGAAGACGGAGGGGCTCCCCCTCCCGCTGGGCGCCAACGCCATCCGCCGGGACATTCCCGAGGAGGAGCGGGCCAAGATCGCGCTCGACATCAAGCGCTCGATCGCCTACGGCCTGGGTCATCGGGAGGAGACGGTCAAGTACGCCAGCCAGTTCGCGAAGGGTCTCGAGCCGGAGGTCGTTGATCAGTACATCTCGATGTACGTCAACGAGCTCGCGCTGGACTACGCCGAGCGGGGGCGCCAGGCCATCATCCAGTTCTTCGCAGAAGCCAAGCGATTCGGGTTCCTCGAAGACGTCGTGGTCCCCGAGTTCGCATGAACGCCGCGCCGAAGACCATTGCCGTCCTCACCGGGGGCGGCGACGTGCCGGGCCTGAACCCCTGCATCAAGAGCCTGACCTACCGGGCCTGCGAGGCGGGCATGAAGGTCCTGGGGGTACGCCGCGGCTGGGCCGGCCTGCTGAACTACGACGCGGGCGACCCCGCGAGCTTCGACGCGTGCTTCCTTCGGCTCGACAAGCAGGTGGTCCGCACGATCGATCGAACCGGCGGGACCTTCCTCCACTCGTCGCGGACGAATCCGTCCCGCGTCGCCCAAGCGGACGGGTCGACGCTGGACCATACCGACCGCGTCCTGGCGAACTTGGAAGCGCTGGGCATCGACGCCCTCGTCCCGATCGGCGGAGACGACACGCTGAGCTTCGGGGAGCGTCTCCACCGGGAGGGCTTCCCGGTGATCGCGATTCCCAAGACGATGGACAACGACGTCTTCGGCACCGACTACTGCATCGGATTCTCGACGGCCGTCACGCGAAGCGTGGACTTCATCCATCAGCTGCGCACGTCCACGGGCTCGCACGAGCGCATCGCCGTGGTGGAGCTGTTCGGCCGCTACTCCGGCGAGACGAGCCTCATCTCCGCCTACCTCTCGGGCGCGGATCGCGCCCTGATCTCGGAGGTGCCCTTCGACATCGAGCGGCTGGCCGAGCTCGTGATGCAGGACAAGCGGTCAAACCCCAGCCACTACGCCATGGTGACGGTATCCGAGGGCGCCAAGATGATCGGCGGCGACATGATGCTGCGGGGTGAGGCCGACGCGTACGGGCATCGCAAGCTGGGCGGCATCGGCCTGGCGACGGGCGAGGCGCTGAAGGAACTCACCGGCGAGAACATCATCAACCAGCAGCTCTCGTACCTGATGCGCTCCGGCACGCCCGACTCCCTGGACCTCATGGTGGCGGTCAACTTTGCGGACATGGCGATCCTGCTTGCTCGGCGGGGGCAGTCGGGGCGCCTGGTCGCCCTGAGCCACGGCACGTACACGGACGTGCCGCTCTCCACGATCTCGGCCGGCGAGAAGCGGGTCGACGTCCGCGAGCTCTACGACATCGAGGCCTATCGCCCGACCGTGCGCCACGTCATGGGCAAGCCGATGTTCCTCTACTAGTCCGTACGGACCGTTACTTGGCGCCGAAGACGCGATCGTAGCGGTAGTGGACCTCCAGGCACATCGCCATCAGGGCCGTCGCGTAGACGCGGCCCCCGTCCATCCCCCAGGGGCCGATCGGGTCCCACGATCCCTGGTAGAGGCACGGCGTCGTGTCCTGGCGCTGGTTCTTGATCACCGCCGTTTCGAGTGCCTTGCTCCATGACGACCACGCGGATCCGCCGATCTGGAACATCGCCAGTGTGCCGTAGTACCAGTAGTACATGTCGATCTGGCCGCTGCTCGGGTTCCACGTCGGCGGCTGGGCTTCGAGGAGACGCGCGCCCTTCCGGATCATCTCGGACGTGCGCGGGTTCTCGCCGAGGAAGATGCGCCCGAGCAGGCCGACCGCCGTCATGCTCTCGGACTTGTCGGCCGGGAACTTGTCGATCAGCGCTTGCGGGCGCGCCGGGGAGCCTCCGCGCTGGATGTAGCCCACGCGCCCGAACTCCGGGTCCGTCATCTTGTCGAGCCAGGCCTTCACGCCGTCGAAGGCGGCCTCGTCGATGACCAGCGGCTCGTCGCGCCCTCTCGCCTTCGCGTCTTCGTTGATGAGCTTGGCGCTCTTCAGGACCATCATCATCCACCCCGTGACCGAGGTGTCGTTGTCGCCGGGGCGGACGCCGTACCGCCACGTGAAGTACGGATTGCGAGACGCGGCCACGAAGTCGAGGGCCTTCTGCGCCGAGCCCTTGAAGATCGGCGAGCTCGTCATGCCGTACGCTTCGACCATGGCGAGGGACGCGGTCGCGTGGTTGTAGATGAAGTGCTGACTGGTCCGCGGTCCGAAGCACCCCTCGGCGTCTTGGATGGTCTTGAGGTAGCGGAGCCCCTTGGCGACGACCTTCGCGTACGGGTGCTTCCCGCGGTTGGTGTAGCCGGCGCCGAGAAACGCGCAGAGCGCGAGTCCCGTGACGCCGGGATCGTAGAGGTCCTTGCCCAGGCCGTCCGGGCCCTCGGAGGCCGGCTTCCCGTCGCACCACGAGCCGAATCCAGCCGACTCCCAGCCGCCGCCAGGCGACTGGTGCGCGGCGAGCCAGCGCAGGGCGGCATCGACCGCGTTGCCTCCGCGCATCGGCCTCGCGGTCTTCGCACCGCTGCGCCCCGCGAAGGCGCCCCCGGCCGGACCGTCGTGGCGGGCGATCCTCAGCCGTGCGGCCGCGGGCGAGGCCTCGAGCGGCGCCGGCGTCGCCCGCCGGACGCGATCGAGCTGAAGGAGCTTCTGAAGCTGCCGGTGCCCCTGCGCGTACATCTCCTCGACTGCCTGGTACGCCTGGAGCGCGGCCTCCATCTGCCCCATCTCCCGCAGGAGTTCGGCCTTGCCGAGCTGCGCCTCCAGCCGCAAGCGCAGAAGCTCCAAACCCGGAGCGAGCGGATCGCCCGGGGCCGCGGCGTCCTCCCCCGCTGGCGCCGGGTGGGCCCCGCAGGTCAGGACGACCACGAAGCAAACGAGGAACGGCAGGGCGCGCATGGGCTTCATCGGGGATCTCCCAGGGACCGGCACCCCCCCGGGCGCACGCCCCCCATGGGGGTAACGAAGCCGGAAGGGCTTGGTTCACCCCCTGCGAGGCCGCGCCGCAGGCGCTACAGGCCCTCTTCGTCCTCGATCTCCTCCTGGGACAGGCCGGTGGCCTTCTCGACGAGATCCTGGAACCGCGAGGCGTCGCGGATCGACGCCAGATCCTCGTCGGTCATCACCCGGGACCGAACGAAGCCCTCGACCTGGGCCTTGGGCATGCGCTCCTTGGCCATGAGCAGGGCGTTTTCGAGCGCGTCGAGGGCCGCGTCGGTCTGTTTCAGGCGCGCCAGGGCGCAGGCGAGGTTGTAGTGCGGGACGAAGAGTTGAACGTACTCGTCCTTCTCCGCGTAGCGCTCGTGCTGGATGGCCCGACGAAGGGCCTCGGCGGCGGCCTTGTCGGCTTCCGGCTTCTTGAGCTTCATGAGCGCGTAGCCGAAATTGCGGTAGCTCCACATCGCCAGGCGCCCGGTGGGCTGGAGCTTGCCCTGCGCCTTGAAGGCCTTCTGGAAGTTCTCGAACGCCGCGTTCCAGTCCTCCTCCTTCACGCCGATCATCCCGTAGACGGCGTAGGGCATCGTCGCCTCGGGATCGATGGCGAGCGCACCGTCCGCGTAGTTGCGCGCCCCCACCATGCTGCCCGCATCGAAACGCTCGTAGGCCATGTTGGTGAGCGTCGTGACGGCGTAGTTGTTCTCCATGTTGAGCACGGCCTTGCGGATGCTCTCGGGCGCGGCGACGACCAGCAGGCGCGACGGATGCCCCATGGCGCGGAACGCGTACCCCTCACCGGTGGCCGCCTTCTTCAGCGCCGCGGGGAAGCCGCCGGGATCGCCATCCACCTCGACCACCAGCAGGGTCGCGTGCTCACCGGTGGGACTCTGGAGCAAGCGCACGTCCGTCAGCAGGACATCGTCGGGATCCAGGCCGCTGCCGCGGGCCACGCCCTCGGCCCACTCGGCGATGGCATCGCCGGGCGTGCCCTCGACCTCGTCGTAGACGATCTCCCACCCCTCGGCCAGGCCATCGTCCTCGATGGCGATGTCCTGCGCGCCGTACGTGGGCTGGTCGGCCGCGTGGGCCGCGGACAGTCCGACGGGACCGATCAGGAAGGCGAGCAGGACGGCGAGAAGACCCAAGCGAGTGGACATGGTGCGCCTCCAAGGGGGGGAAAGGACAGCGTACCGAGAACGCCGAGCGACGCGGAGCGAGACCGGGGCGCTGGGAGGGCCAGGCCTACAGGAGGGCCAGCACAGCGATGGCGGTGACGGCCATGACGAGGCTCTGGCCCAGCCCGACCTTCAGGTAGTCGCCGGCCTGGTAGCCGCCGGGCGACATGACGAGCAGATTCCACTGGGCGAAGGGCAGCATGAAGGCGCACGAGCAGCCATACGCCACGGCCAGCACCGCGTGTCGAGGGTCGAGGCCGCCCCCCGCCGCCGCCTGCAGGGCCACGGGCGCCACGATCACGGCCGCCGCGGCGTTCGTGCTGAGCATGGCGACGAAGGCGGCCAACAGGAACAGGGCGGTGAGGACGGCGACGGACCCCATCCCGGACACGGTGTGGAGGATGCCGTCGGCCACGGCGCCCGCGGCCCCGTGCTCGTCGAGGGCCATGCCCAGGGGGATGGTCCCGATGATCAAGCGCCAGGACCTTCCAGTCCACGGCCCGGCGCAGGCTCGGCATGGAGATGCAGCCGCTCACGACCATCATCAAGGCGGCGGCCAGCGCGCTGATCGGGATCTCGACGATGCCCAGGATCGGCGGCAGGATCGCCACGAGGAGGATCCCGATCGCGAGAGGGGCGTGCTGGACGTCCTCGACGGCCGATGGGTCGGTCAGCACGTTGAAGTCGGGGTTGCGCATCAGCTCGTGCGTGCCCTGCACGTTGCCGCTGACGAGGAATACGTCACCGACTTCGAGGGGCTCGCGCGTCGCGTCCTGCTTGATCGTCTTCCCGCGACGCCAGAGAAGCAGGACGTTGCCGTGATAGCGGCGCCGGAACTCCATGTCGGTCAGGTTCCGGCCGACGGCCTGCGAGCGGGGAGGAACGCTCACCTCGGTGAGCGTCATGCCGCGCCCCAGCATGCGCTCGATCGTCTGCGGGCCCGCGAGGCCGAATTGGAGCACCTCGGTCTCGGCGCAGGACCAGGCATCCACCTCCTCCCCCTGGAGGTAGAGGCGGTCTTCGGGCTCCAGCACGAGATCGGCACGGGGGTGGAGATAGCGCTGGGATCCGATCGCCCCCGCGCGCACGACCATCACGAGCGAGAGCCCGTAGCGGGTGCGGAGCGAGGCCTCCGCGACGGTCTTGCCGCTGATCAGGGACTGGCCGACGACCCGCATCTGGAAGAGGTTCTCGAGGAGGCCGTAACTCTGGGCGACCTCTTCGGGAAGCCGTGCCTCGCGCAGCCGGTCCTCGGCCGTGCGGAACGGGATGAGGCGCCGCCCGACGAGGATCATGTAGAGGATGCCGGTGACCACGATCGGGACACCGGCCAGGGCGAAGGTGAAGACCCCGATCGACTGATCCGGAGACACGAGGCCGGATGCGATGCGCTGCCGGATCTCGTCGGCGAGCAGCAGGTTGGGGGCCGTCCCGATGAGCGTCACCGTGCCCCCCAGCACCGTCGCGAAGGCCATGGGCATCAGCAGACGGGAGGTGGGAAGGAGGGAGCGGCGAGCCAAGGTGACGACCGCGGGCAGGAGGAGCGCGACGGCGGCCGCGTTGTTCATGATGGCCGAGAGCAGCGCCGCGCCGATCATGACGAGGCCGATCAGCCAGACCTCGCTGCCACCACCGAGGCGCTGGAGGCCTCGAGCCATGAGCGTGGCCACGCCGCTCTCCTGGAGGGCGGCCCCGACGACGAAGATGGATCCGATCGTGATGACCGCCTGGCTCCCGAAGCCGGTCAGGGCGTCGGACGGGTTCTCGATCACGCCCGTCACGACCAGCACGACCGGGATCGCCAGCGCCGTGACGCCGATTGGCAGCCACTTCGTGACGAACAACACGGCCGCGGCCCCCAGGGTGCCGACGGCGATCCAGCCATGCAGATCCATGCCGGATGGTACCGCCGACCCGGCCACTGGGACCTCGAGAGGCCCCGGCGGCCGGCGTTTGCATCTTGGCAGCGTGTTCAGACATCGCCGGAAGCGATTGGCCGCATCGAGCGGCCTGCGCTGAAATCCCGGCGAGGTGCCCATGCGACAAGTCCTTCCTCTTCTTCTCCTGATGCTCGTCCTCGCGCCGCTCGGCGGCTGCGGCGGCGGGAGTGGCTCGGTGGTGGCGCCGGCCGGTCCGCCCAGTCCGCCCGCGTCGGCCTACGGCTCGCTGGCCTTGAAGCAGGCGGGCACCTTCCGCGAGAGCGATCTGCGCCACTTCCTGAACCGCACGCACTGGGGCATCACCGAGGGCACGTGGTCACGGCTGAAGGCGATCGGCGTCGAGCGCTTCGTCGACGAGATGTTCCGGTTCGCGCCCATTGGCTCCACGAGTTTCGAGCGGGAAGCGGACCAACGCCTCCTGGACGACGAGGACCCGGTCGGTCAGGAGGGGATGTTCCCCAGCCACAACGATCTCATCGACTGGCACCTGCACCTCCTGACGCACAACCCGAACACCTTCCAGGAGGTGCTGGCGTTCTTCTGGCACGACCACTTCGCCACCTCCTCGCAAGTGCTGGGCGGCGGCAACGTCTACTGGATGAAGAACCACATCAATCTCTTTCGCGAGGAGGGCGCCGGCAACCTCAAGCAGCTGGTCCTCGACGTCTCGCGGGATTGGGCCATGCTCCGCTGGCTGGACGGCGTCGATAGCCGCAAGAACGCGCCGAACGAGAACTACGCCCGTGAGTTCTTCGAGTTGTTCTGCCTGGGCGTCGACAACGGGTACACGCAGGAGGACATCGTCCAGGCGTCGCGCGCGTTCACCGGCTACCGCCAGGTCACCCTGGACGAAGACACCGGACTGCGCGGTATCGTGTTCGACGAGGGCCGCCACGACCCGGAAGACAAGACCGTGCTCGGCGTCCTGATCCCCGGGCAGAACGAGCAGGACGACTACGCCGCCGTCGTGGACATCACCTTCGACCAAGGCCAGGTCGCGGAGTGGTTCGCCCGGTCGCTGCTGAAGACCTTCTGCTACGAGAACCCGCCGCAAGAGAACATCGATGAGCTCGCGCGGGCGCTGAGAAACGCCGACTACGAGCTGAAGCCCGTGCTGAAGCGGCTCTTCCGCTCCGAGGCGTTCTTCTCGCAGAAGGCGCAGGAGGGCTTCGTGAAGGGTCCGCTCGAGTTCACGGTGGGCTTCACGAACGCCACGGGCGTCTACCCCGTTCATCGGGACACCGCTGCGCGATGGACCTGGGCACGATACGCTCCCGGCTCTACGGCATGGGACACGTGCCGACGCGCCCGCCCACGGTGAACGGCTGGCCGGAGGGGGAACTCTGGCTGTCCGCCCAGGCCATGGTGAATCGCGCCAACTACGTGCGTGACGCCATCATCGACCGGACCGACCAGGCGGGCGCCGGGTTCGACATCCGGAGCCTGCTTCCGTCGCCGACAGCGACGGCCGCGGAGGTCATCGAGGCCTTGGCGTTCCGCCTCGGCCTCGACCTGTCCGAGGACGAACACGCGACGGCGCTTCACTACCTCAACACGCGCCGCGCGAGCGACGGGACGGAAGAAGAGGAACTCTTCGATCCGGCCGACGAAACGCACATCGAGGAGCGCGTACGCGGTCTCCTCTACATCCTCGCCCAGCAGCCCGAGTACATGATCCGCTGAGGGGAGTCGCGATGTCCAAGCACGAGAACACGAAAGGCGAGACCATGAACGACCGCGGCTTCCTCCCGTCGAGAGCATCCAGGCGCGACATCCTCAAGTACTCGGCGGGCGCCGCCGGCATGCTGGCCCTCGGACCGCTGGGTGGTCGCTGGATGAACGACGCCACGGCCGCGCCAACGGGCAATCCGTTCATGGTGGTCCTCAATCAGTACGGCGGGAACGACGGCCTCAACACCGTGATCCCCGTCACGCTGACGAACTACTACGACCGACGCGCAGGAATCGGGATCGCGAGCGAGGACGCACTCGACCTGAACGTGGGACCAGGCGCAAACAGCACCTACCGACTGCATCCCGCGCTGCAGAACATCCACCAGCTCTTCACGGAGGGCCAGGTCGCGATCGTGAACCAGGTGGGCTACCCGAAGGCGAATCTCAGCCACTTCAAGAGCGAGGACATCTACTCCTACGGCGTGCGCCACGGCTTCAGCGACCTCGGCGTGGCCGAGAGCGGCTGGCTCGCGCGCTTTGCCGACCTGTACGCGCCGACCGCGACGGGGGCGATGAGCGTGGGCGTCGGCCGCAAGCGCGACTTCCAGGGGGGAGCGACCAACTCGTTCCTGGTGGACCGACTCAGCGGATTCCAGTACCAGCCCGACTACAGCTACCGCAACGACCACGCCAAGCGGTTGGAGACCGTGCGCGGGCTCCTCGACACGACGCCCCGAACCGGTCTCGCATCGGACGTCGCGGACGCGCTAGCTCAAGGGCATGCGCTGACGGACCAGATTCAGGCCGCCGTCCAAGCCTACGAGGCGTTCGGCAGTACGGCGGACTACGCGGGCGGCGGCAACGAGCAGCACATCCAGAGGAACCTGCGCGACGTCGCGACCCTCGTCAACTACGGCTTCGATACACGCATCTTCTACACGGGCCACGGCGGGTTCGACACGCACGGCACCCAGGGCGGGGCGGAAGGCAAGCACGCGGGCCTGCTCGGCCGGATGGACACGGGTCTCGGCGCCTTCGTCGAGGACATGAAGGCGATGGGCGTGTGGGACCAGACGGTGATCGTCATCATCTCGGAGTTCGGTCGCCGCAACTACGAGAACGGATCGAGCGGTACGGACCACGGCCACGGCAACTGCTTCATCGTCGTGGGCGGCGCTGTCAACGGGGGCGTCTACGGCCCCGACATCACCGACGAGGACCTGGAAGGGGAGTATCTCGGCTACAAGGTCGACTTCCGGGACATCTACCGCGAGATCCTCACGGACCACATCGGTGTGAGCCCGGGACCGGTCTTCCCCGAGACCCAGGAGACGAACGTCACCCTGGGGTTGATCTGATGGCCCGCACGCCGGGGGCCTGGCTCGCGGCGGCGGCCCTGCTGCTGCTGGTGGCGTGCGGCGGCGGCAGCAGCGGCGGCGGCGACATCCCGCTCCCGGTCACGGCCCCGCCCACCGCCATCGCGTATACGGAATCCGCGGCGGCGTATCCGCCCGGCGTGCGGATCGCCGACAACGTCCCGACCGTCACCGGAGGCACGCCCACGGCGTGGGCCGTCCAGCCCCCGCTGCCCGACGGCCTCCGCCTGGATCCCGCAACCGGTGTGATCTCCGGATCGACGACGCGCGCCCTCGCCCCCACCACGACCTACGAGGTCACGGCCTCCAATGCGGGCGGCTCCACGTCGACGGAGCTCGAGCTCACGGTCGGCGTGTTCGAGTCGCTGGCGGACGGATTCGTCGCCGAGCTCGTCCACGACGGCCTGGCCACGCCATCGCGCATCGCCTGCGCGCCCGATGGACGGATCTTCTTCAATGAACTCGGCACCGGCGACACGCGCGTGCTGCGTGCCGACTCGACCCTGCAACCCACCCCTTTCGCGCACGAGGACGTCGTCGTCGGGGGCCACCGGGGGCTCCTGGGGATCGCCCTCCACCCGGACTTCATGACGAACGGCTGGGTCTACGTCCTGGCCTGCGTCGTGGGCCAGGGAGGCAACGACGATCGCATTCAGGTCAAGCGCTACACGGCGGCCGACATCGCCGGCGTGTGGACGGGCACGAACGAGACCGTGATCGTTGACGATCTCCCCCTCGGCGGGATCAACAACGGCGGTTCGTTGGTGTTCGGCCTCGAGTCGCCCTCGCCGCGGCTCTACGTGAGCATCGGGGACAACGACGACCCGGCCACCGCGCAAGTGATCGGGGGCAAGGCGGGTCGCATCCTCCGCTACACGGACACGGGCGCCATCCCCGCCGACAACCCGGACCCCTCCGACCCCACGTTCTGCCTGGGTCTGCGCAACACCTTCGGCATGGCCGTCCAGCCGACGACCGGCGACCTCTGGGGCGGCGACAACGGCCCGGCCGCGAACGACGAGCTCAACTACCTGCGCGCGGGACGAAACTTCGGTTGGGGCTACACGGGGCCTCCGCTCGGACCGACGCAGCAGGGTGTGATCGTGACCACGTGGGTGGACGTCATCGTGCCGACGGGCCTGGCGTGGCATGACGGAACGGGCTGGGGAGACGCCTACGCCGACAACCTCTTCCTGACGTCCTACACGGAGGAGGAGATCCTCCGATTCGAGCTGAGTGGTCTAGCGTTTCTCGACATCGATGCCGTGTCGACGTTCGCCGCGTTCCGGCCGAACGCGATCGAGAACAAGCCCCTGGACATCCAGCGGGCCCCCAACGGGAGCCTCCTGATCTCGACGTTCACCGCGATCTACCGCATCTCGGCCGCGCCGTAGTCGGGGGCGAGGCCCTGCTGGTATCCTCCGCCGCCATGGGTAGGTACCGCGTTGCCATCATCTCCACCGGCGGAACGATCGAGAAGACGTACAACGAGATGGAAGGCGTTCTTCACAACGCCTTCAGCGTCCTCGACGTGATGCTGGCCTCGCTGTCCTTGGAAGGCGTGCATATTTCACGCGTCCCGCTGATGAACAAGGACAGCCTGCAGATGACGGAGGACGATCACACGATGATCGCCCAGACGGCCGGCGCCATGGCGCACGCGCACGACGGCGTCATCATCGTCCACGGGACGGATCGGTTGGCGCGCACCGGCGAGCGGATCGTCGAGGTGCTCGAAACCCCCAAGGTGCCCGTCGTCCTGACCGGCGCGATTCGCCCGTACATGCTGCGCAACACCGACTCGATGCAGAACCTGACCGAGTCCCTCCTCGCCGTCCAGGTCATGGACGCGGGCGTGTATTGCGCGATGCACAACCGGGTGCTGCGCTTCCCCGGCGTCGTCAAGGACTACGAGAAAGGCACCTTCCGCTACGCCTCGGAGAAATAGGCTCCTCGACGCGGTGAACGCTCGTGGGGCGAGCCGTCGTTCCACCGCGGACGGGAGGCTCGCACGCCCACTTCCGGCCTCATGCAAGCGAACGAGGCCAGAGCGGCATCCCGCCCGAACTTGAGATGTACTCGTCTGAGGGCAGAAATGAGACGGAGGCCGTTGGTCAGCGAAGCCCGCTCAGACGTAGACGTGTCGTCTTCCGTTGAACACCGAGGGGGGGGACGCTTAGAGGGTGCCAGCCAACGCCATCGAGACGTCCCCTCCGGCAACCCGAATCTGGGTAGGTGCACAGTTTCTCTGGACATCGGTCTGCTGAACGGAGAGAACCGATGCCTATGCCGAAACGAACACAAAAGAAGCGCGTGGAGCGCGGTCGCTGGACAAGCCAGCGGAAGCCCGTGTGGGTCGAACCTTGAGGCGTCCGCCGCTCTTCATTGCCGTCGTTTCGGTTCTGGCCCTGAGTCTCGCGGCCGTTGCCATCTGGACCCCCACCTGGGGCACCGAGGCACCGAGCGTGCGGAGCGTGGACGGGGCGCGTAGTAGGGGGGGCAACCAAAACCACGATCTGGGAAACGGGAACTCTACGGCCGCGAGCCTGACTGCAGGCGACAACGATCGAGTGCCAGCCCCACACCTGGAACCTCAAACGTTGTGGGGAACTCTGTCTGGAGTCGTGACCGATCGATGGGGGAACGCAGTCTCACACGGTGTCCTGAAGGTCGCGCTCTCCGCCCAACCCACGGGTCCTGGTGCGTGGGCGGCGTCGACGGCCGTTGGAACCCACGGTCGGTTCGAGACACGGGTTCCGCTCGACAAGCGGACTCGTGCCCAACTGTCCTTCTGTTGTCCCGGCCTGCTCTACGCGCGGCCAATGGGTGT
Source organism: uncultured Planctomycetota bacterium (assembly GCA_963802335.1). Classification (GTDB taxonomy): domain Bacteria; phylum Planctomycetota; class PLA2; order PLA2; family JAEUHO01; genus CAWDIE01. Next base: position 479,878 of record CAWDIE010000003.1, read on the forward strand.
GGCGGTCAGCCCCGGCGAGGAAGTCGAGTCTATCCGCCTCGTCGCTATGCGCGTGATCGAGCGCCGCGTGCGTATCACGGATTGGGAAGGGCAACCGGTTCAAGCAGCGGAGGTCAGAGTCACGCCGAGCCCCACCGTCGACGCGTCGAGTCGACCGCGCATCACGGACGCACGCGGAGAGGTGACCTTGCCGTGTACGGAAGGAAGCGGTCTGATCACGGCGCGCGGTCCAGACGGTGCCCGTGGCGCGCGCACGGTGCACGTTGAGAAGACGCAGGAGGAGTCCCCTGTCGTGGAGTTGCGCCTGCGCGGGCCAATGAGGCTGACCCACGTACGGTGCGTTAGTTCCGACCCCTTGGACGACTTGCTGGGACATGAGTGCACCGTCCGTGTCCGATTGGCATCCGGTGCGAGAGAGATCGACCTTCGCGTGGGAGGGCCTGGAGCGGAAGTGCCGTTGAGCCTGGACGACAAGGGCCGCGTCACGGCCGAGGTCCTGGTGGAAGGAGGGGCGCGGTTCGATTTCGGTTGGCCCTCACTGGATGCGGCCGTGCGAGACGACCGCCTGAGTGTTGATATCGGGCAGAGAGGAGTTGTCACGCTTCGCCTGGAGGGCCCCCGTGGAGAGCCTCTACCGCGGTTGGGTGTCTACGTGGGCCGAGACAGTCGCGACGATCGCGCCGTCGCGGGGCTTCGACACCTGACACCAGCACGAACCGACGATCAGGGCGATCTCGTGGTCTGCGGGCTTCCATATGGTCGATACTCCGTCTTCCCCATGCCCGTCATTTGGAAGCAGCCGGGTGGCCGTGGATCCTCCGGCTCCCGGCAGGCACTGTCGGCAGGCGAGTTCACGGTGGACTCCCGTCACACGGAACGGACGTTGAGCCTCCGCCGATCCAGTGTCGTCCGGGTCGATTGCGACGCGCTCCCCAGCGAGAGGCGGCGTGAGTACACGCTGCGGGTGGAGTTTCGCCGTGACCAGGCCGAGGGACCTCAGACGTGCAGCGTTCGATGCCGAGTGTGCACTCCCGGACCGTGGCACATCGCCATTCCCGAGCCTCCGGGGACAGACATCCTCGCCCGCCTCTGCGACCCAGTCGGCGACTCGCTCGCCGTCGGGCGCGGGCGCAGTGGCGTCGGGAACCTGACCCTTGAGACCGACCCGGACCGCTTGATCGAGCGCGTCCTCCGCGTCCGATACGGATCAGATCTGAGACCCGGTGGGTGGGTCCAGTTCCGTCCACTTGGCGCCCTGACGAAGCCCGTGTTCGCACACCAGATCCGCCCCAGCGATGGGACGATACGGAAGGCAAACATGCCATCCGGAGCGTATGGGGTCTTCTACTGCTCCGCCGGACCGACGGGAAGCTACGAGCGCGCAGCCTGCGAGCTCCTCGTGCAGCCCGAGCTCGTCGACTACGATGTCGACGTTAGCCGATAGGTTTCCCTAGCGCAGCCATGGGTCGGGGGCTAGCGGAGTACACCCTACTGAATCCCGAGCGCCCGACCGGCCTTCTCGATGTCTTCCGGCCTCAGGTGCACGACGTAGCCGAAGCCGCCGCGCCCGTCGGTCACGCCGGTAGAAGCGAACACGTTGACGTCGGCCTCGGCCAGCCGGCGGTGAATCGAAGCGAGCGCACCCAGCTCGTCATCGCCCTGCACGAGGATCGCGTGCTGCGGCCCGCTGAGTTGCACCCCCGCTCGCTCGGCGGCCGCCTGCAAGGCGAGAGCGTCGTCCACGAACAGCGCGAACTGCGTGTTGCCCGGTCCCACGGGAATCGCGGTGAAGGCCACGAGGCTGACACCCTCGTTCGCGAGGGCGGCCAGGAAACGATGCCCTTCGCCGGGCGTGTCCTGCACACCGGCGTAGAAGTACTCGACCTTGCGAATCGTTGCGGCCATGACCTACCTCCGACGCCACGCGGGCTCGTTTCCGATTACAGCCCGCGGGAAGACGGGCTGTCAACCGCAAGGCCACCTCGCTCAGCGCGCCCCGAGCTTCTCCGTGACGAATGCCTCGATGCCGGCCGCCGGCATGGCACCGGACTGGCGCCCGATCTCATGCCCTCCCTGAAAGAGGATGAGGGTCGGGATCCCGCGAATGCCGAACCGCGCCGACAGGTCCGGCAGGGCCTCCGTGTCCACCTTGGCGATGGCGAGTTGGCCGGCCGACGCCGCGGCGACCTTCTCGAGTTCGGGAGCCACCATGAGGCATGGGCCACACCACCCGGCCCAGAAGTCCACCAGGACGGGCACGGCGGCTCGAGCGATGAGCTCCCCGAAGTCCTCGGCGCTCGAAACCGCGATCGTCGTGGCCACGGGAGGGAAGCGCCGCACCGCACTTCCCACAGCGCCCCGTTTCGCCGAGTTGGGCAAAGGGGATACGGTTCTTCTGCCCGCAGGCGCCGCAAATCAGGACGACGCCCTGCCGATCCATGCTCGCACTCGCCATGGTCTGGCCTCCATCACCCCGGCCACGATACGAGAAGCGCGCCTTCCCGCCGAGGGGCCATCTCCTGCGACATTGTTGCGATGCCCGGGGGACCTTATGCGAGGATCCCTCCCCTCCAGGAGGCTTCCGATGCTGACGTTGATCCGCCCCGTGCTGGTGGCCTTGGCCCTCTTCCTGCTCGTCGTCTTCGTTCCGCGCGGCCCGACCGCGGCGGGGGCGGATACCCAGGAGAGCCTGGCCGAGCGCGCGTTTCTCGCGCTCCAGGCGGACGACTTCAGCATCTTCGAACCCGCGGCGGTCTCCGGTGAGGATATCGAAGCGACGTTCCAGCACGCCAAGGGGGGCGAGGATGCCGCACGCCGCCGGGCGGATCAGCGCGGAGGCGTGGCGCTGCTCGCCGCGCAGGCGAAGCGTCGCATCGAGGCGAGCTTCGCGGAGGCCCGCCGCAAGGGAAGCGACGAGATCGACTGGCGGAAGGCACGCTTCGGCGGCGTAGATCCGCAGCACACGACCGAGGATAAGGTCGGCGGTGTTCCGATGTTCGACGTGGAGTTCTTCGTCCAGGCCGACGGCAAACAGATCCCCGTCCGCCTCCAGCAGGTGATCCAGGGGAAGGACGCCTTGGTCTTGGTCGGAGGATTCCTCTTCCGCCCGATCCGCGAGGGCACGCCCGAGGACGAGGCCGTCAAGCTACTCCAGCACACCAGTGCTGCCATTCAGATGCACCGGGCCATCCACAAGGAGCTGCCGGCTTCGCTCGACGTCCTGCGAAAGGACGAGGGGCACATCGGCAAGCCCCTGCTGACACGCGAACCCCGCGATCCCTGGGGACGTCCGATCTTCTATCGCGTCAACGACGACGGCACCTTCTTCATCGCGAGCTACGGCCCCGACGGGGTCCCCGACACGGGCGACGACATCCAGTTCCTGCCGCGCTGAGCGCGCGTCAGGGCAAGAGGCGCAGCGCGTTCGCGGAGACGATCTTCTCGATGGTCGCGGGCTCGAGCGGCAAGGCCCGGATCGCGTCAAGGTTCGTCTTCACCGCGGGGACGCCGGGGCTCGGCCAGTCCGTGCCGAAGAGCACGCGATCGGCGATCTCCTCGAGCCGGGGAAACCAGGTGAGGATCCGCCGCGGCGGAATGCCGGACAGGTCCAGCCAGAACCGCTCGTAGCGCCGAAGCAGGAACCAGGCCGCCTCCGTCCAGAACGGCCGGCCGCCGTGGGCCACGATCACGTCCAGCGCGGGGAAGTCACAGCCCACGTCGTCGATCTGGACGGGATCGCCGAACTTGATGCGCGCGCCGCGGAAGATGCTCGTGCCCGTGTGGAACATGACCGGACGCCCCGTCTGCTCGGCGACGCCGTAGAGCGCGCCGAGCGACGGAAGCTCGTCGAGGTAGGCGTTGGGCCTGAGCAGCATGTGGGGGCCATGGATCTTGAACATCCGGGCCCCGGCGTCGACGAGGCGCCGGGCTTCGCCGGCGACGTCCGCTTGGAAGCGCGGGTTGATGCCGACGCAGGGCAGGAGCCGATCGGGCGCCGCCTTGCAGTACTCGAGCACCCAGTCGTTCGTGCCGCTCGTAAACCCCATGACGTCGGGGCTCTCGTAGTTGATGAGGACCACGCGATCGACACCGGCCTCGTCCATGTACCTGAGGAGCGCCGAGGCGTCGTCGAAGCACGCGGCGGCCGCCTGCGCGTCGCGCCCGCCGCGGCGGAAGGCCTCGAGGACGGCGGGCTTCAGCATCGCCTGCGGCTGCATGTGGACGTGGACGTCGGTCACCGGGCCGCTCATGACCAGTCGAAGAACCCCCGCCCGCTCTTCTTCCCGAGCCTGCCCTCGGCGACGAGCGTCTTCAGGAGGTCCGGCGGTTCGAAGCGGCGATCGTCGAGGACACGGGCCAGATGCTCGGCGATGCCAAGGCGCACGTCGAGGCCGACGAGATCCGTGAGCTTGAGGGGTCCCATGGGGTGCCGGTAGCCGAGCTCCATGGCCTTGTCGATGTCCTCCGGACTTGCGACCCCCTCTTCGACCATGCGGATGGCCTCGAGGCCCAGCACGAGCCCGAGGCGACTCGTGGCGAACCCGGGCGAGTCCTTCACCACGATCACCGTCTTGCCCATCGTCTCGCCGACCCGCTTCGCGGTCTGGACGACCTCCGTCGGCCGTAGCGTCGGTGCGCACGAGCTCGAGCAGGGTCATCAGGTGAACGGGGTTGAAGAAGTGCATGCCCACCACCCGCCCGGGCACCTGGCTGGCGGCGGCGATGTCGGCGATGGGCAGCGAGGAGGTGTTCGTGGCGAGGATCGCGTGGGGCGGCGCATGCCGCCCGAGCGTCTGCGAAGATGTCCCGCTTCAGGTCGAGGATCTCGGGCACGGCCTCGATGACCAGGTCCGCGTCGGCGGCGGCCGCGCCCAAGTCCGCGGCCGCCGCTGCGACGCGGCCGAGTACCTCGTCGCGGAAGGCCGGCTCGACCTTGCCCTTCGCCACGCCCTTGTCGAGGTTCTTCCTCACGTGGTCGAGGCCGGCCTCGACCCGCGCGGCGTCGACGTCGTAGAGCGCGGCCTCGTAGCCCGCCTGGGCGGCGACCTGGGCGATGCCGTGCCCCATGGTGCCCGCGCCGATGATCAGTACTCGTCGAATGTCCATCTCGCCTCCCGGAAGGGGTGGGTCAGGAGCCGCGGTAGCCGAAGTCGCACGGCTGCGGCGGCGGCGCCTGGCTCCTCACGACCGGGATCGGTTCGGGGTCGCGGATGACCCGCTCGCTCACGACCGTACCGACCGGAGGCCCCTGCTCGCGGATCACCGTCCGGCGCACGACGCGGGGCGGGGGACAGGGACTCGAGGGCGCACACGACGAGCAGCCCCCGCAGGGGTTGCAGCCCCGCCGCTCCTGATCGCACGCGATGCCGTCTCCGATCATGCTCCCGGCCGCCATGCCGAGGCCGGCCCCGAAGAGCGCACCGCCGGCGGGGAAGCAAGGCGACGCCGCCGCGCCGAGCGCGGCGCCCGCGGCGGTGCCGACGGCGGTCCCCAAGGCGCGGGTATGCCCGGGTCCCTGGGCGCAGCCCCCGACGCCGAGTAGGAGGACGACGGCGGCAGGTACAACGAATCTCCGCATGGAGGATCTCCTTCACGCGGGCCGCCGGAAGGCCCCCTGGTTGATTCAAAGCATAGCCGCGTTCCCGCCCCGGATCGGGCGGGAATCGGAGTCAGGGCTTCTTCCGGGCCGCGCGGCGGGCCAGGAAGGCGTCCATGCGCGCGAACTTCTCGGGGTGCTCGAAGAGATGCGCCTGGGTTTCGTCGTCCCGACGGCGGAGCCGCGCTTCGTCCTCGCCGTGAATCCACGCGAGGAGGGTCTCCTTCGTGCGGCGGACGGCCTCGGGCGACTGCCTGAGGATGGGCTCCAGGAGCTCGCGGGCGGCGGGCACGACCCCATCGACCGGGACGACCACATCGACCAGGCCGATGCGCTTCGCCTCTTCGGCGTCGATCACGGCACCCGAGAAGAGAAGCCGCCGGGCGGCGGCCAGGCCGACGAGCGCCGGAAGGCGCCGGGTACCTCCCGCCGCCGCCATGATGCCCAGCCCGACCTCGGGTTGTCCGAAGCGGCTGTCGGCGGCGGCGACGCGGAAGTCGCAGGTGAGGGCCAACTCGCAGCCCCCGCCCAAGCACCACCCCCGGACGGCGGCGACGGTCGGATGCGGGAAACGCCTCGACCCGCGCGAAGAGGGTGGAGTTGATCCCCTGGAGGGCGTCGTCGCGGCGGCGCTCTCTCAGCTCGGCGATGTCGGCACCGGACATGAACGCCTTCTCGCCGGCCGACGTCAGGATCAGCGCCCGTACGTCGTCTCGCGCCTCGAGCTCGCCGAGGGCCTCGTGCAGCTCGTCGACCATGGCCCGGTTCAGGGCGTTGTGCGCCTTGGGCCGATTGAGGGTGATCTGGGCGACGCCTTCGGCGTCCACGTCGACGAGGATGGTCTCGTAGGGCATCGATCAGGCCTCCGGATCCAGGACGAGCTTGCCGAACACTTCCCGTGCCTCCAGGCGCCGATGCGCCTCGGCCACCTCGGAGAGGGGCAGGACGTCGTCGATCACCGGCTTCAAGTGCCCCTGGGCGATCAGGACCAGGCAGCGGTGCACGTCGCCGAGACTGCCCATGGTCGAGCCGAGGATCGAGAGCGACTTGAAGAAGACGAGGTTCAGGTTGACGTCCGCGTTGGGCCCGGTCGTGGCCCCGCAGGTGACGAAGCGGCCCCCCTTGACGAGGCAGCGCAGTGAGCCCCCGAACGTGTCCTGGCCGACGTGATCCACGACGATGTCGACGCCGCGCCCCCCCGTCAGCGCCTTCACCTGCCGGGGCCAGTCCGGCTCCGTGTAGTCGATGACGTCGTCGGCACCCAGCGCGCGGGCCCGCTCCGCCTTGGCCGCGCTGGACGTGGTCGCGATGATCCGACCGGCGCCGCAGAAGCGCGCGAGCTGGATGGCGGCGGTCGAGACGCCACTGCCCGCCGCATGGATGAGGAGCGTCTCCCCCGGCCGGAGGGCCGCACGCCGCACGAGCATGCCGTAGGCCGTCAGGTAGACGAGCGGGAAGGCCGCGGCGGTGACGAAGTCGACGCTCTCGGGTAGGGGAAGCACGTTGGCCCATGGCGCGAGCACGTACTCGGCGCACGTCCCGTCCCGCATCTCGCCGAAGATCCCGTAGCTACGCGACAAGTGGTCGAGGCCCTGCGCCGTACGGGCGTCGGGCCCCTCGGTGTAGCCGGGAGCGACCAGGACGCGCTGTGCGATCTCGAGCCCCTCGACCCCGGGCCCGAGCGCCTCGACGCGCCCGGCGCCGTCGCAGCCGGGCACCATCGGCAGGGGGAAGGCATGCCCGGGGACGCCGCGACGGACCCACGTATCGAGATGGTTGAGCCCGGCCGCCTTGACCTCGACGAGGACCTCGCCGGGCCCGGGCGTCGGAACGGGCCGCTCTTCGAATTCCAGCTTCTCGTACCCGCCGTGCTCGCGAATCACTACTGCGCGCATGCCGCCTCCTCGCCTCGCTCGGGGGCGGGAGTCTACCGGAGGCCCGCGGCCTGGATGGGTCTCTCGAAAGCGGGGTGCCCCCGAGGCCCGTGCGCGGGTACGATCCTCCCCCCCATGGATATCCCCGACCAGATGCTGGCAGCCGTGTACCGCGGCCGGCGCGACCTCCAGATGGAGCACGTGCCGGTTCCCGAGATCGAGGACGGGGAGGTGCTCGTCAAGATGGCCGCCTGCGGCGTCTGCTCGACGGACCTCAAGAAGGTCGACTTGGGCCTTCTCCCTCCCCCCCGCATCTTCGGCCACGAGACCGTGGGGACGATCGTGGAGGTCGGCGACGATGTCAGCGCGTGGGACGTAGGGGATCGCGTGGCGATCTACCACCACGTGCCGGACCGCGCCTCGTGGTACAGCCAGCGCGGGCTCTACGCGCAGTGCGAGCGCTACAAGCAGGTCGGCGCCACGGCGGGGTTCGAACCCGCGGGCGGCGGCTTCGCCGAGTACGTCCGCGTCATGCCCTGGGTCGTGGAGGACGACGGCCTGGTCGAGATCCCCGCCGACGTGCCCTTCGATGTCGCCACGTTCATCGAGCCGGTGAACACCTGTCTCAAGGGCATCCGCCGCCTGGACCTCGACGAGGGGCAGGTGCTGCTCGTCGCCGGACTCGGCAGTATCGGCCTGATCCTGCAGCAGCTGGCGATTCGCGAGGGTGCGTCGGTGATCGCGGCGGATCCGCTGGCGTCGAGGCGGACGGTCGCGGAGGAGCTGGGGGCCATTCGCACCGTGGACCCGCAGGAAGAGGACATCTACGAGGTCTGCCGCGAGTACACGGACGGGCGCGGCGCGGACCGCGCCATCGTGGCGGCCGTCGGCGCGGGCCCGGTCCGCGATACGATTCGAGCCACGCGCCCCGGCGCGGCGATCCTCCTGTTCGCCCAGACGCATCGCGGCGACGAGGTGGCCGTCGACGTCGGCGACATCTGCTTGGACGAGAAGCGGGTCATCGGTTCGTACTCGGCTTCGGTGGACGAAGCGGACGAAGCGGCGGACGTGGTCTTCGAGGGCCACATCGAACTCGAGAAGCTGATCTCGCACCGCATCCCGCTGAGCGAGGCCCCGCATGCCTTCGAGCTGGCGGGTCGTCCGACCAATGAAGCGCTGAAGGTCGTGGTCGTCGCGGACGACGCGTAGCGCCCATGCGCGCCGCGATCCTCCACGGCCCGGGCGATGTCCGGATCGAGGACGTCGCGCGCCCCCGGCCCCGTGCGGGCGAGGTGGTCATCCGCATGGAGGCGGCGCTCACGGGGGGCACCATCTCCAAGATGGTGCGGCGCGGATACCACCTGCGCATGGGCCGAGCCCCGCTTCCCCTGGGGCACGAGGGCGTCGGCGTCGTGGAGGCGGTGGGCGAGGGGGTCGAGGCGTTTCGCGTGGGCGAGCGGGTCTTTCCGTCCAACTCCGCCTCGTGCGGGGTCTGTCCCACGTGCACCCGGGGCATGACGGCCCAGTGCGAGGACATGGTCTGGATGACGGGCACCTATGCGGAGGCGCTCCGGGTCCCCCGCCGCATCGTGGAGACCAACCTCCACCGCGTCCCGGAGGGGCTTCCCTCGGCGGCCGCCGCCCTCGCCGAAAACCTGGGCTGTGTCCTGAAGGCGCGGGATCGCTGCCCGGCCCGGCCCGGCGAGCGTGCCGTGGTGATTGGTGCGGGGCCGCTGGGCTTGCTCTGGACCCGCGTGCTCTCGCTGACCCAGGTCGAGGTCACGACCGTCGACCTGCTACCCTCGCGCCTCGAGCGGGCACGCGCGCTGGGCGCGGCCGCGGTGCTGGAGGGAGAGGCCTTTCTCGAGCAGGCTCGCTCGTGCGCCGCCGACCTGGTCGTGGAGGCCATCGGCCGCCCGGAGACGTGGCGGGCGGCGGTCCAGGCCGCGGCCCCGGGTGGGCGGGTGCTCCTCTTCGGCGGCCCGCCCCGGGGGACGACGCTTCCGCTCGACGCCGAGCGATTCCACTACGAGGAGCTGCTCCTGCTCTCGTCGTTCCACCACACGCCCTACCACCTCGCCGAGGCGCTGAAGCTCCTGGCCGGGGGCATCCTCGACCCGGATCTCCTGATCGAGGAGCGGCTCGGCCTGGACGAGCTGCCCGCCCTGCTCGGCCGCCCGCCGGCTGCGCTCCCCCTGAAGGCGGCCGTCCTGCCGCGCTAGGGCGCGCGCTTGCCCGCTTGGGCCAGCTTCCAGCCCCGCAAGATCGCCTGGAGGAGCAGGTAGATCACGGCGAAGGTCAGTAGCTCCCAGACGAGGTTGTCGAAGACCTCCTTGCGGCTCCAGATGAACCGCGCGCCGACGTACGCGACGAGCCCGGAGGTGACGTCGATCAGGCGGGACAGGAGAGGGCTCTTCACGGCGGGGCTCCTCGGACGGAGGCCATCCTACCGCTCGTTCCGGAGGGGGATGGGGCCCGCGCCGTGTCGTACAACCCTCGGCATGCATGCCGACTACATTCTCCAACTCCAGCGCGCCGGCCGCGTCTACGACGGCCGCACCGTGCTCGACGACATCAGCCTCGCGTTCCTCCGCGGCGCCCGCATCGGGGTCATCGGCCACAACGGCAGCGGCAAGAGCACGCTCCTCAAGATCCTGGCCGGGGTCGATCCGGACCACGAAGGCACCCGCCACGTGCCGGATGGGACGAAGATCGGCTACCTCGCCCAGGAGCCGGAGCTGACGTCGGGCACGGTCAAGGCCAACCTCGACGAGGCCGTGGGCGAGACGCGGGCCTTCTTGGATCGCTTCGACCGGCTGAACGAGAAGCTGGGTGAGACGTTGGACGCCGACGCGATGCAGGCGGCGCTCGACGAGTTGGAGAAGGTGCAGACCGAGATCGAAGCCCGGGACGCATGGGACCTGGACCGACGGCTGGAGCAGGCGAGCCACGCGCTGGGTCTCCCCCCCATGGACGCCGACGTCGACGTGTGCTCCGGGGGCGAACGCCGCCGCGTGGCCCTGTGCAAGCTCCTGCTCGAGCACCCCGACGTCCTGCTCCTCGACGAGCCGACCAACCATCTCGACGCCGACGCCGTGCAGTGGCTGGAGCGCCACCTGAGCGAGTACGAGGGCACGGTGATCGCCATCACCCACGACCGCTACTTCCTCGACAATGTCGCCGAGTGGATGTTGGAAATGGACCGAGGGAAAGGCATTCCCTTCAAGGGCAACTACTCCTCGTATCTGGAGCAGAAGGCGGCGCGCGCGGCGACGGAGGACCGGCAGAAGAAGGCCAAGCGGAAGCTCTACGAGCGGGAACTCGATTGGATCCGGCAGAGCCCCCGCGCCCGCACGGCGAAGAACAAGGCGCGCATCAAGAACTTCGACCAGATGTACGAGGATCAGCAGCAGCAGAGCTTCGACGACGAGGTGACGATCACGATTCCCGCGGGCGAGAAGCTCGGCAACCTCGTACTGCGTGCCGAGGGCGTGACGAAGCGGTTCGGCGAGCGCACTGTGATCGACAACCTGACCTTCGAGCTGCCGCCCGCCGCGATCCTCGGCGTCATCGGGCCGAACGGCACCGGGAAGACGACCCTGCTGCGGCTCATCGCCGGCCAGCTCGATCCGGACGAAGGGCAGATCGTGCTCGGCCCGACGGTGACCCCCTGCTACGTCGATCAGGATCGGGCGGACCTCGACCCCGACAAGACGGTCTGGGAGGAGATCACCGACGGCGCCGACGAGCTGAAGCTCGGCAATCACAAGATGAACTCGCGGGCGTACGTGACGCGGTTCAACTTCCGAGGCACGGACCAGCAGCAGAAGGTGGGCACGCTCTCCGGCGGGCAGCGCAATCGCGTACAGCTGGCGAAGATGCTCCGCCAGGGCGGGAACCTCCTGCTCGTGGACGAGCCGACCAACGATCTGGATCTCGGCACGATCCGCGTGCTGGAGGATGCGATCGCCTCGTTCCCCGGCTCCGCGGTGGTCGTGTCGCACGACCGCTACTTCCTGGACCGCGTGGCGACGCACATCCTGGCCTACGACGAGGAGGGTGGCTCGCGCTTCTGGGAAGGCAACTACGCGACCTACCACGACCGCCTGGAAGAGGAACGCGCCGCCGCCGGCAAGGGCAAGGAGACCCGCGGCACCCACCGCCGCTTCAAGTAGTTCCGTACGGAGGCAGCCTCGTAAACGAACTTTTTGGTCGTCAGCGCCCGGCGGACTCCACGCACTCGTCCACGTACTCCCAGACCTCCTTCGCCAACGCGGAGTGCCCCACCCCGGGGAGCATCGTGCGCTTCACGTTCGTGAAGCCCTGCTCCTCGAAGGCCTCCATCACCCAGTCCGTCTGATCCTCGATGCCGGGCTCGGTCTTGCCGAAGGTCTTGTCCCGATGCGGGTCCTTCTCGCCGGTCATCACGTGGACGGGCGGGCCGCCGCCCTCCGGCTTGGGCCCGCCGCGCTGCATTCCCTGATTGAAGTTGGCACACGCGGGGGCGGCGCACAGCACGCGGTCCGGATGGTGGAAGAGGAAGCCGTAGCAGAGGAAACCACCGCCGGAGAATCCCGTGATGGCGACCTCGCTGCTGGCACCGAAGAAGGTCTTCAGATCGTCGAGGATGGCGGCGAGTCCCGCGATGTCGAACTCCGCACGCTTGTCGTTCCAGGTCTGAACGAGCTCCTTGGTGTAGGCCGGGTACTTGTCGAGCTTCACCTCGTTCGTGCACGACAGCGCGTGTGGGCTCACGATGATCCAGTCCCGATCACCGCGGTTCTTCTTGAACCCGTTGGCGATGCCCCGGAAGTTGCTCCCGGCACCATCCACGCACACCAGCACGGGCCAGGTCTTGCCGTCCTTCCATCCCTTCGGAAGCGACACGTAGGCCGCCATCGGATGCCCGGGCGCCTGAACGAGAAGGAGATCCTTGGTGGCCATGTCGGCCAGACGCTTGCGACGGGCCGGCGTGGGCGCCAGGCGGTACGCTTTCATCAGGGAACCGGGGTAGCGCGCGTCCTGCTGTTCCTTGTCGAACACCTTCGCAATGCGCTCGTAGCCCTTGGCCGCGGCCTTGGCGGCCTTCGCCATGCGCTTCTCGACGGCGGCGTCCACCTCGCCCGCACCGGCAAGCGCGGCGGCCTTCTCAGTGACTCGATCCAGGCCCTTCAACTCCGGGGCGAGCGCACGGGCGCGCGCGATCGCCTCCTCGGCCTCCGCCTTCAGATCCTGTTTCACGAGATAGGTCGCGAGGTCCATCCAGGCCTTGGCGATCTTGGCCTGCTCCTTCGCCGTGGCCTTCTCCAGGCGGGTGAAGTCCTCGGCGGCGGAAGCGACATGAAACGTGCTCCCCGCCAGGACGACGAGGAGCACGAGGGGGAGGTGGGGTAGGCGCATGCGCCCCACCATACCGGGACCGGGGAACTAGCGGGTCCCGGCCGGCTCCGGCGCGCCCTCGGGGGTGGTGTCCTCGACCGCCTCCTTCAGGGGCAAGACGCTCTCGGGGGCGACCACGATGCGGGCGAAGCGCTCGTCGACGAGCACCTTCTTCAGGACCCCCTGGATGGCCTCCTTGCTGGGGGCGCGGATCCGGGCGAGCCGCTCCCGGATCTCCGAGAGTGTGCGCCCGTTCGCGTGCAATCGCTGCAGCGACTGCACCCAGAACGGCGGCTGCTGCATCTGGTCGTCGAGGATGTTGGCCATTTGCTTCGACGCGGACGCGATCTCGTCCTCCGTGGGCCCACGCCGGCCGAACTCGAGCACGGTCTCACGGGCGATCTTCGTCGCCTCCAACGCCTTCTGGGGGTCCGCGATGAACTGGACGACGAGGCCGTCCATGTGCTCGTACCCGGTGCGCTGGTAACCGCTGCCGATGGAGTAGGTCAGCCCACGGTCCTCGCGAACGGCCTTCATCAGGCGCGTGTTCAGCATCATGCCCGCGTGCATCAGCGCGATCTGGCTTTCCGACTCGTTGCGACCCACGCCGCGCCAGCCGATGACGACGGAGGCCATCGGCGTCGTCGTGTCGACCCCGACGTCCTCCGCGACGGGCCCGGTGGGCGGCTCGATCGTGCGACGTGCCCGCGCCCCCGCGAAGTCGTCCGAGCGCTCCGGCAGGGCGCCGAACCACGTACTCGCGAGCCGCACGGCCTCGTCCACGTCGATGTTGCCGACGATGGCGACCTCCATCGGCACCTTCTTGACCAGGTGCTCGAGCCAGCTCTGCGCCTTCTCGAGCTCGATGCCGGCGTAGTGCGCGGCATCAGGCACGACGAACCGTACGTCGCCTCCGGAGGCCACCCGCTGCAGGGCGATCATGGTCTGCATCGGGATCGTGACGGCAAGTTGCTTGAGCGCAGAGTCGACCTCCTCCTTCCACTGCTCGAAGGCGCCCGCGTCGATGCGCGGCTCGTTCAGCAACAGCCATGCGAGACGAAGTCCCTCCTCGATGGAGGCACCCTCGCCGGCGACCGTGAGCGTGAGCGCGGCGTCGTCCTGGCCCCCACCCACGCTGACCTTCAGCGGTTCCAGGTACTGGGTGACCTGCGAGGGGGAGAGACGCCGCGTGGCCATGCGGCCCGGCGCAAAGGCCTGCGCCGCCGCCTCGGTGTACCCCCGGGTCGCCGCGGTCTCGTCGGGCACACCCCCGAAGAGGCAGATCTGCACCGTGACCGACTCGGCGTCGGGCATGGGCTTCACGTTGACGCGGACACCGTTGGCGAAAGCGAGCATCGTGACACCGAAGCCTTCGTCTTCGACACGCACCTTCGGAGCCTTGGGCGCCGGGTCCGCCGCCAGGATGGTCCCCAGGCTTTCCTGGACGGCACCCGCCTCGACCTCGGCGGCGAGGCTCGCCTTGTAGATGGCGAGCAGCTCGGCCTCCGTGGGTACCGTCACGCCCTCCTTGCCCTCGGGCAGCGCCAGCATGACGAGCCCGCTGGAAGGATCGACGCTCTCGAGGAAGGCCGCATGCACCTCGTCGACACCGATGCCCTCGAGCAGCTGGGTGCCCAGGTCGCGCATCTGCGCGGCGGACATGGGCGTCCGTCCCTCGGTCACGGCGGCGTTGAGCCTCATCGCGACGGCCTGGGCGGGGCGGGTCGCCTCGGTCTCGGCGGCCCGCTCGAGGCTCGCGCGATAGATCGTCTTGATGCGCTCGAGCTCGCTCGCCTGCACACCGAACGCGCGCATGCGCTGGATCTCGGCCACGACCTGCGCAAGAGCCTCGGACCAGCGATCGGAGCGCGCCTGGATCGAGAACCCGCCGAGCTCGTGATCGACCATGGTCTGTCCGCCGCCCACGTCCGCGGCCTGGAAGGCCGCCTTGTTCTCCTGGACCATCGTCCGCAGGCGCTGGTTGAGGACGCGGTGGCCGATGTTCTCGATGAGGCTCTGGCGGAAGTCGCCTACGGTCGCTTGAGAGGGCACCGGTCGCATCGTGGAGAAGGTGAGCAGCGCATCCACCTGATCCGGATCCGTGAGGACGCCGGCTTCGAGGGCTTTGCGTGCGGTGATGCCCGACCCGATGTGCGCGGGGGCCTCGCCCTTGCCCTTCCAGTCGGCGAGGGCCGCCACGATCAGCGGCTTGACTTCGGCCGCCTTCACGTCGCCGACGACGATGAGCGCCGAGCGCTCCGGGCGATACCACCGCTCGTAGTACGCACGCAGACGGTCCGCCTTGGTCGCGCGGATGACATCGAGGTCGCCGATCGGGATGCGCTGTGACAGGCGACTACCGGGCATGAGCATCGGCAACGCCTTCTCCATCATGCGCATCTGGACACCGGAACGCGACCGGGCTTCCTCGAGGATGACGCCGCGCTCCTTCTCCACTTCCTCCTCGGAAAGCGTCAAGCGCGAAGCGACGTCGGCGAAGAAAAGCAGGCCCTTACGGAGGGTCTCCTCCTTGGTGTCGGGCAGGCTGAGCATGTAGGTCGTCTGATCGAACCCGGTGAACGCGTTCTGGTGCTGACCGAAGACGAGCCCCATGTTCTCGAAGAACTTCACGACTTCCCCGGCGGGGAAGTTCGCGCTGCCGTTGAACGCCATGTGCTCGAGGTAGTGCGCCAACCCTCGCTGGCTCTCCTCTTCCTGCAGGGATCCACTGGAAACGTGGAGCATGATCATGACCTTGCCCTTCGGCATGGCATGGGGACGAACCCACACTTGCAGGCCATTGGGCAGGGTCTCGATCAGTTCCATCTTGTCGTCGACGGGAAGCTCGTCGGAGAGATCGAGCTTGCCGTCTGCGACCGCGGACGGGGCCAGAAGACCGAGAAGGACGAAGGCGGTGAACAGGACGGCAGGAAGGCAGTGCATGCGCGGCTCCGGACAAGGCGAGGCGAACCGAAGAGGGTAGCCCCACACGCGGGGCGGGCGTACCTACGCCAGGCCGGGCGGGTTGTGAGCGCGAACCCGGACCCGACCGCCTCCCTCGAGATCGAGGACCTCGCCCTCCACGGCCAGCGCATGGCGCACGAGCGCCAGGGCTCGCGGACCGTCGATCACGCCCTGGGGGAGGGCGGTCGTGATCCGGCCGACCGACCGGCCATCCCGCAAGAGCGGAGCATCCTGCGCGAGACCGCGATCGTCCGGCACGTCGAGCCTCACGAGCAGGTGCGCCGGCTTCCCACGGTGGTGGGCCATGACGACGGGCTCCTGCCCGGGATAGCAGCCCTTGCCGAAGGACACGGCGCGATCTTCGAGGCGCGCCTCGAGCGGCATGGTGCGCTCATCGAGTTCGTGGCCGTAGGCCGGCACGCCCTCGGCCACCCGAACGGCGTCCCAGACGCCCTCGCCCATCTCGACGACGCCCAGCCAGGCCGAGAGCGCGGGCCCACCTTCATCGGAGAGGACGATCTCGAAAGCGGGAAGCGAGCCGACGTCGTGGCGAAGCACGCGGGCGTCGTGCTCCCCCACGTTCGCGGCGACCCAGCGCTCCCTCGAGAGGCGGCGCCACCCCGACCGCCGCCAAGCGGTCGGCCGCGCAGGATCCAGCCAGAACGAACCTCGCCTGGGGAGACGCGGGCTCCTCGAACGTCACGTCGTCCGTAATGACGTATCGCTCCAGCGCAGGCATGACGTGCACCGCGGCGCGGGCATCCAGATCCAGGGCGAGCACATCGCCGAGATTCCAGATGAGCGGGTCGCCGAGCACCTTGCCCTGAGGCGTCAGCACGCACGCGTACCTCGCCGCGTCCGGCGGCATGCCTTCGATGACCTGGCTGGTCATTCGATGGAGGTAGGCTTCCCGGTCGCTGCCGCGGACCTCCTTCCACACCCACGGTGCACGCCGCAGGAGTCCCGCATCCGAGCGCAGCCGCTCGACCTCATCGCGAAGCGAGGCCTCGGTACCCACGGCGCCCTAGTCCCGGGGCTTCCACGGCACGTCGGCAACGGCGGCGTTGCGGTTGGCGGCGCGGGCCATGACGAAGAGGAGGTCGGACAGACGGTTGAGCCAAGCCACGATCATGGGGTCGAGCGTCTCCTCGCGCCCCAGCTCGACGACCTTGCGCTCCGCACGTCGTGAGACCGTGCGCGCGACGTGGAGCCGCGAGGCGGCTTCGCATCCACCCGGGATGATGAAGTGCTTGAGCGGCTCGAGACCGGCCTCGAAGTCGTCGATGGCGGACTCGAGGCGCCCAACGTCCTCGTTCGTGATGGCGCCCACCCCGGGGTCCTGACCGGGCGCGGCGCTCAACCAGGCCCCGACGCGAAAACACGTCTCCTGGGCCACGGAGAGAACGGTGTCGATCGTGGGGTCGACCTCGGCTGCCCGCGCCCATCCGAGGACGGCATTGAGTTCGTCGACCGTGCCGTAGCTGGTCACGCGAAGGCTCGACTTGCTGACGCGACTCCCGCCCTGGAGGCCGGTGGAGCCGTCGTCGCCGCGGCGAGTGTAGATCTTCATGGCGGGCACTATGCCACGCCGGGGTGGCCTTACGCGGCGTCGCCTTGGGGATCGCAGAAGGTGAAGCCGACCCGCAACTCGCCGGGATGATCGGGATCCATCTCGACCTTCTGGATGGAGGCGCGACGCCGACAGACGGCGTTCTCCAGATCCTGGAGCTCCAGGTCGGTCTCGGGGCCGTAGGCCTCGCAGAGCGCGACCGTCAGGCGGCGCACGTCATCGTGCTGCCCGGTGATGCGGAGCACCATCGGCTCCGGCACGCGCACGATGCACCCCACGTCGTCGACGTCCTCGACCGTCCCTTGCAGGGGCTCGGGGCTCTCGCGGTCGCCGGCATCCGCGCGGGCGACCGTGACCCGGCAGGCGCCGGGCCGAGGGGCACGACCGTTCGTCGGGACACTCGAACGATCCTCGTCGGCGAGACTGAACCAGCTTGCGCCGGGGAGGGAGCGGTACGCGCCCGCGTCCCTTCGCGCCGGCACCCGCGGCTTGGGAGGCTCCACGACGTGGGCGCGGAGCGCTTCCTCGGCCGTCTCCCCTTCCTGCGGGAGGGCGAGCCCGAGCGCAGCCGCCTCGTCGGTGGACAGGACGTCACTCAGGACACAGCCGACCTCGATCTCGTTGCCGAGCCCCTCATCCAGGGCCAAATGCACGATCTTGGCCTTTCGGCAGATCAAGGTCCCGAGCCGCTCCGGGTGGAACTGCAGCGACACACGGGTGGGCAGTCGCTGGTCCAAGTGCTCCGCGATCTCGGCCAGGCCGAGGCCCGGGCCCAGTCCGAGCGCGCCGAGCGGCAGGCGAAGCCGCGCTCCGGTTCGACTCACATCCACCAGCTTCACGGGGCGCCAGGTGCAATCCACCTGCAGACGCAACGGTACGTCGCAGGGGATGCGGGCATCTACACGCTTGTCAATTCCCGTCACCTCATCTTCTCCATGCCGACGCCAGGGCGACCGGTATGGATCCATCGACCAAGCGGAGCGTCCGTCTGAAGCGGACGGACGTACCTGTTCGGCCCCCGTAGGGGTCGGTCGTCAGGACTCGCCGGCGAGGCGCTTCTTCATCCGCTCGGCGAAGCCCTCGGGGACGGGCGTGGGCTGCAAGCGCTGGAGGACGTCGATCACCTCGTCGTAGGACTGCAGGAGGTCGAGGCACATGGGGCAGCGATGGAGATGCATCCTCAGATGCTCGGTCGCCTCGGGGTCGAGATCGCCGTCTCGAAAGAGGAGCAGCTGCTCGGCAAGGTCGACACAGCAGGCCTCGTGGGGGTGGTCGGGCTGCTCTGCCATCAGTTACCTCCACCCCGCGCGGGGGGCGTGGAATCCCGGCCGTCGTCGATCGACTTCCAGAACTCCTCCAGTCGGCGACGAAGGTGAAGGCGCGCCCGGTGCAGACGCGTCTTGAACCCACCGAGCGTGAGACCGAGCACCTCGGCCGCCTCCTTGTAGGAGAGCCCCTCGAGGTCCATGAGCACCACCGTTTCGCGGTAACCGTCCGGCAGTTCCTGGATCGCCTGGTAGACCACGTCGTCGATCTCGCCCTGCAGCATCGACTTCTCGGGCCGCTGACTGAAGTCCGTCACCCCCACCGTCTGGGCGCTTCCGTCGAACTCCACCGGCAACTGGTCGAGACTGATCGTCGGTCGACGGCCCCGACGGCGGTGCAATTCGCGGGCTTCGTTGACGGTGATCCGGTAGATCCATCCCATCGGATCGGACTCGCCACGGAACGAGTCGGACTTCTGCAGGACCTTCAGCAAAGTGCTCTGCACGACGTCCTCGGCATCCGCGTCGCTGCGGGTCATCCGGCGAGCGACCCGATAGATGCGCTCGCCGTAGCGCTCGACCAGCGTCTCGGTGTCGATCAGGTTCTGTTTCCGGCCGCTGCCCACCCTGTCTCCTGACTATGTCTGCCTCAGGCTCTGCCCGAGAGCCAGCATAGTCGGGAACATGGCGAATGCCTTTCACACGGTGATCGACGGTTTCGCGCCCGCCGGGTTTCAGGGCCGGGCGGGAAGGGGCTCAGCGGAGGATCACGTCGATGCCCCGGTGAGTGTCACGGACCTCCCGGCGAATCGTCTCCGCCTCGGCCTCGGTCGGCCCGCCGTACCACCCGCACGCGTCGCCCGCCTCGCAGAAGAAACCGTCCCCATCGAGATCCTGGCCCGCCTCGATCTGGAAGTCGCCGCTGGGCAGCGACGGGAACCAATAGCGATATCCGTAGGCGGCGCTGGCGACGCCGTGCGCAGGGATGGAGGCGCCTCCCCCTTGCCAGCAACGCACGAACAGGTTCTGCCCCGCCACGAGCCGGGTTCCCTGGTAGGCCACGACCCGGATCGTTCCGAGTCGCTTCCCTTCGATGTCGTCCACGAACACCGTGCCCGCGTAGGCCCCAGCGGCGGAAGGCAGCTTCGAGCGGCTCACGCCGATGACGATGGCTTTGGCGTTCGTGCGGCTGCCACTGATCGACCCCGGGTCGATTCGGGCCTCGAGCCAGTCCCCTCCGTCGTCGGTCGCTACCGGGAAGGCCTCTTCACTGAAGTCGAGCTTGCCCGCCCCGACGTTGAACGCGGGGATGCGGTGCTCGGTGTCGAACCCCGGGAAGGCGTCCGTGAAGCTCACGAGACCGAGCGCCGGCGGCGCCGTCCACGGCGTTCCGAGATCGAGGAGAAGCAGATTCAGGGCGCCGGCTGCTTGAACCACGCCCCATCCGTAGGCCTCGTCATGCCCCGGCAAGCCCCGGTCCAGCGCGCTGCCCTTGAGGTAGGTCTCGAGATCGCGCAGGGTGAGGTCGGGTTCGACCGAGAACAGGAGCGCGGCGACGCCCGCGACGTGCGGCGCCGCTTGGCTCGTCCCGGCCATGTAGCCGTGACCCGGCGCGGACGGGTACGTGGTCTCGTCGCGCTGACACGACAGGATGGAGTTGGGCCAACCCGCGGCGCCGGCGTCGGCCGCCATGGTGCCGCCGGGTGCCGAGATGTCGACCTCCTCGCCGAAGCTGGAGTACGACTGGGTGTTCAGCCGCGCATCCACGGCCGCGACCGCGAACACGGAGTCGTATCGCGCGGGGTAGAGCACGCCGAGGCCGGTGTTCCCCGTGGCGCCGACGAGGAAAACGCCGACGGTGCGCGCACGCTCACAAGCGAGACGCAGCTCGGTGCTGTCCACGTCGAGCCCGAACGAGAGGTTCAGGATCGGAAGCGGCTGGCTGAGGCGACTCCCGTCCTCGGTCGTGTGCAGGCCCGCCGCGTAGAGAATGGCGTCGACCACGTCGCTCACCAGTCCACCACCTCGTCCGACGGCCCTGAGAGGCATCACCCGGCATCCGGGCGCCACCCCGCAGATCCCGTAGTCGTCGTCGGCCCGCGCCGCCACGATCGCGGCGACGTGCGTGCCGTGCCACCAGGAGAGCCCGGACGGATCCTCGAGCGCGCCGACGTCGGTCGGGTCGGGATCCCGACCATCACCGTCCCCGGAGATGCTCGGGTCGGAGATGAAGTCGTAGCCCCCGACGACCTGGCCCTCCAGGTCGGGGTGATCGATGATGCCGCTGTCGAGGATGCCGACGATCACCGAGGAGTCGCCGCGTGTAACCTCCCAAGCCGCGGGCGCACCGACGGCGCGGAGATTCCACTGCCGGGCGAGTTCGGGATCGTTCGGAAGACCCAGGGGCTGGACCCAGTAGTCCGGTTCGGCTGACTCGACGTCGGGATCGTCGAGCAGACGCTTGCACCAGGCCTCGAGGCGCGACGCTCGGTCCGGGCCGAGCCGCTCGGGGAACTCGAGGCGCAGCGCCCCGCTCGCCAGCCGACGACCGAGGCGAAGCCCCAGGCGCCGCGCCACGAGATCCGCATCGTCCGTCCCGGGCCGCAGGCGCACGAGAAGGTGGGTGTCGGCCGACACCTGCGGCCGCTGAGGCGCCCGGCGTTCGCTCGCGGAGGTGAGGGCTACGACCGGCGGCGCCTCCTCCAGGGAGGACCCCGACGGATCGCCGAGGTCCAGCGTCACGGTATAGGCGCCATGTCCCGCCGTGGCGGTCACGACGATCTGGTAGACCGAACGGGAGCTCGCCACGAAGGCCGTGGTGAGAGGAGGCAGCCCAGGGACCGTCGATGCGATCGGCTGGGCCCCCGCATCCTCGTAGACGTCGACGCGCAGCTCGTTGTCCCCGCCCTGGATCGGGTCGTCTCGGTCGTAGCCGAGCCGCAGAGCCACGTCCTGCCGCGCGAGAACCTGGAGAGCGAAGGCATCCCCCCGGTCCTCGCGGCCGAAGCGCGCCGACGTGACGCCGACCTCGCCGGTGACCGCCAGGCGGCTACCCGCGGCCAGCGGCGGCAGACGGTGGGGCTGGGCGCGGGCGTCGTTGGGCTCCTGTTCGGCCACGAGACCCAGATCCATGTCCGCTTGCAGGATCGTCCCGGCGATCCCGGGCGGTGCCGGAACGGGCGTGGGCCCCCCCGACGTGCCGCCGCCGCCGCCACCGCACGCCGTGAGTAGAAAGGCGGCGACGAGCCCCAGGCCCGGCAGCTTCTTCGGACCGAGGTTCTGCATCGACGGCTCCTCTCATAGGGGGCGCACATCCTAGGGCCCCGCGGTGGCCCCCGATGAGCAACGCCCGTGCCCGAGGGGGGATCCCCCAGGCCTGCGGCCCCGGGGCGGGCTCGGGGGGGCGACGGGGCGAACGGGCAGGCTGGGCACGAACCCAAACCGGAAACCCGGTTACCAGCGGCAGACTTCCGCCCACTGGGCCGCGATGCCGTCCCGAAGATCCACCTGGGGGTCGTAGTCGAGGAGGCGCTGGGCGGCCTCGATGCGCGCGCTGGTGACCCGCACGTCGCCGGCCTCGTTGGCCATGTAGTTCGCCGGAAGCTCTGCCCCCGTCACGTCACGGACGGCCTCGATGACGGCCGCCAGGGGCTCGGTGTGGCCGCGGGCGATGTTCAGCGTCTCCCCGACCGGCGGCGCCTCGAGCGCACGCTGGGTCGCGGCGACGACGTCCCCGACGAAGGTGAAGTCCCGCTGCTGGCTGCCGTCTCCGTAGACGTCGATCCCCCGGCCGGCCCGGGCGGCGTGCAGGAACTTCTGGATCGCCTTGTCCGGCCGCTCCCGCGGGCCGTAGACCGAGAAATAGCGGAGGCTCAAGGTGGGGAGGCCGTGGTTCTTGCGGTAGAGGTGGGCCAGGTGCTCCCCGGCGAGCTTGGTCACGCCGTAGGGACTGTGGGGCGCGGGGAGGCGCGACTCGTCCACTGCCGCCGTGGCCTCATCCCCGTAGACGCTGGCGCTCGAGCCGTAGACCCAGGCGTGGAGCCCCTGGAGCGCACGGCTGGCTTCGAGGAGGCGCTGGGTCGAGCGCACGTTCGCGTCCAGGTAGGACTGGAAGGTCTCGCCCCAGGAGGCGCGGACCCCGGCCTGGGCCGCCAGGTGGATGATGGCGTCCACCTCCTCGAGGGCCTCGCCGAGGTCGTCCGTCGCGAGATCGAGCTCGAGGAGGCGGCCACGCTCGTGGGCCACCAGGCCGGCGGCGTTTCGCTCCTTGATCGTGCGGTCGTAGTAGGGGTGGAAGCTGTCGATCCCGGTCACGCGGTGGCCCGCGGCGAGGAGCCGGTCCGCCAAGGTCGAGCCGATGAAACCGGCGGCGCCGGTCACGAGGATATGCATGCGAGTTCCTCCCACGGGGCCGGGAGTCTAGCTCAACCTCAGGATCCGAAGAGGACGAGGAGTAGCTCACCGGGCTCGCGCTTGTTCGACGTCCGGAGCAGCACGCGACCGGCCTCGCCTCGCGCCGCCTGGGCCGCGGCCAGTTGGTCGGCGCGGAGGAGCACCTGGAGCCGGGGTTGGGCCCCCGCGGTGGGCAGCGCCTCGGGCGACCGGACCCAGCGCGCGTGGGGCGCGGCGGTGAACACGTCGGCCGGGGTCAAGGCCGCGCACGTCGCGAACGTCACCCCCGGCTGAATCGCCGCGGCGACCTGCTGGTTGAAGTGGTCGGCCTCGCGCACGCGATAGCGATCCCTCACGATCCAGAAGGCACTCATCAGCAGCGCCACGGCGACCAGGGCCGACCCGACGAGCCGCCGCCGTGCGACCGCCGGGCCGTCGGCACCCGGCGCAGCATCGAGGCGGGGGCGTCGCGCGAGCGCCGCGAGAGCGATTAGGGCCAGGGCGGGGCCCAGCGCAGGCAGGAGGCCACCGGGCACGATCCACCCGAGGACGAGGGTTGCGAGCCCCAGGACGGCGAGGAGCCGCCCGGCGTGAGGAAGCGCGCGCGTCCACGCAGGGCCGGCCGCGTGGACCAGGCTCCAGCCGTGGACGGCCTCGGACGCGGCCAGGCCGAGCAGGGGGAAGATCCCGACGACGTAGCGCACGTGCTTGGTGGGCACGAGGGTGAACGCGAGGAGGACGAGCAGGGCGGCCAGGGTCGGGTAGAGCCAGGGACCGAGCCGCCGACGGCCTCCGGGCCATGCGAGGAGCGCGAGTGGCATGAGGTAGAGCGGCGTCCACGGCGCGCCCGAGTCGATGAGGCGGACAGCGTAGTAGTAGACGGGGCGCAGCTTGTTGCCTTGCCCGGCAATGCGCGTCGTGGCCTGATCGACGAGGAGCTCCCGGACGTACGCAGGGCCCGCCTCGAGCCAGGCGGGGATCACCCAGAGGGCGAGCACGGCCGCGCCGGCGAGAAGGACGGACGGAAGACGCGCGGCACGCAATCGCTCGCGGGTCGTGCGTCCGGGCGAGGGGAGCCCGAGCACGAGCGCGGGCACGAGCAAGACGGCCGGTCCCTTGGCCAAGACCGCGAGACCGAGCACGAGACCCGCGGCCATGGCGTGCCGGCGCCCCCTTGCCTCCACGGCGAGACGGTCCAAGAGATACGTACCCCAGGCGGCAAGGCCCGCGGCGAGCATGTCCGGGCGGCTCTCGCGACCCAGGCGGGTGAGCAGGAAGGTCCCGAGGAGTAGCAGGGCGGCCGCCCGCCCCACACCGAGGGACCCGGACCGCAAGCGGCCCCATGCACTGGTGGAAAGGACCATGGCGACGAGGCCCAGCGCGCAGGGAAGGCGCACGAGGAACGGGGTGACGCCGCCCGACAGCTGGGCCGGCAGGGCGATCAGCCAGATGTAGAGCGGAGGCTTGTTGGCGTAGATCTCGCCGTACCGAGTGGGGACCAGCCACTCACCCGTTCGGATCATCTCGCGTGCGAGCACACCGAAGCGAGGCAGGTCCAGGTTGTGGAGACTCCGTCCACCCAAGTCGTAGAGCGCGACGGCGACGACGAAGAGGACGAAGAGCCACGTGCCCCGCCGCGTGGCCGCGGTCGGCCCCAACGGGTCGCCGCACACGGTGGGCCACGGGGGGGAAGGCGGCGTCGTCACGAGGCGGCAGGTTGTTTCTCGCGGTGAAGCAGCACCAGATTCCGAACGTAGGGAATCGGATTCAGCGCGTAGGCGAACATCATCACCCAGTCCTTCTGATACGCGGCCCAAGCAAAGAGCAGCGGCGCGCCCAACACGCTCATCCAGAAGAACACCGGCGGAAGCACACTCCGCCCCTGCCGCTCGCTGACGTACCACTGCACGACGAAGCGCCCGGTCCAGAGCGCCTGGCCGGCGAAGCCCACGAGCATCCACGGCAGGGGATGGTCGTAGGAGACGATGTTCTCGTTCCGCGCGAGGGAGAGGAACGTCAGGATCCCGAAGAGGAGCAGGCCGATCAGGACGGGCGCCAGCGGGCTGCCACGCCTTCCGGCCTTCACGTGGTGGCGGGAGAGGAACAGGTTGCGTGCATAGAGGAGGCCGCTCACCAGCGGCCCTACGATGAACACGGGGTCCTTGCGGTGGAGGACGTAGACCAGGAGCATCAACGTCCCCGCGAGGGAGTACCACCAGAAGGCAGCCGTCACGTGGCTCTTGCCCGCCTTCTCGGAGAAGTACCACTGGTGCGCAACACGCGCGGTGAAGAGGACCTGCCCCGCCCAACCGAACGCGTCCCAGATCTGGAGCGCGACGAGCGGTGCAAGCAGCGTTTCGAGGCCGGGCGTCAACGGCGCTCCCGCACGGAGGGCGGGACGAGGGGCTCCCGCTCGGTGGCCTTCCACGTCATGCGGTTGCGCCACATCCACCGGACGGCCTTCACGTCGTCGAGCCCTTTCCAGAGGCGGTTCCAGACACCGTAGTGGCTGGTCCCCTCGTGACGCGGACGATGCGCCACGACGACCTCGCGCACGGAGTAGCCCTCCATACGGGCCAGCGTCGGGAGGAAGCGGTGCAGGCCGTCGTAGAGCTTCACGCGCTCGAAGATGTGACGCCGGAAGACCTTCAGGCCGCACCCGGTGTCGTGGACCTGCTCCTGCGTTCGCCAATTGCGGAAACGGTTGGCGACCTTGGAGGAGACCCGCTTGATCCACGGGTCGTTCCGGTCGCGACGCCATCCGATCACCATGTCGACGCCGGGGAGCGCTTCGAGCAGCTTGGCGATCTCCCCCGGCGGATTCTGCAGATCCGCGTCCATCATCCCGATGACCTCGGCACGCGCGTGGTGGAAGCCGCAGTCGAGGGCGGCGGTCAGGCCGTGGTTCTTGTCGTGGTCGATCACGCGGATTCGGTCGTCCCCGCGGCGCAGCTCGTCGAGGACATCCGAGCTCGCGTCGGTGGAGCCGTCGTTGACGAGGATCACCTCGGCGCGGAGATCGAGCCCCTCCAGGAGGTCGCGAATCTCCCCCCACAGGGGACGCAGGTTGTCCTGCTCATTGTGGACGGGCACGACGAGCGAGAGGTCGGGCTGGGGGACTTCCTCGTGCATGACCTGCCGTCTCCCGGGACCCGCAAACCCTACCTGCTCCCCCCGTCGTCCGCCCGATCTGCCCCGAATCACCGCCCCCCTCGTAGAGTGCCCCCATGGCCGCCTTGCTCCCCACCGTGTTGGCCGTGCTCGGGCTGTGGTGCCTCGTGGCTCTCTTCATCGAGGCCATGGCGAGACGGGCGAGTCGGCTGGGGCGGCTGGCGCCTCCGCCGTGCTTCCAGGCGGCACCGGCGACGGAGGGGTCGGCCCGCCTTGCATTCCTGGGCGACGTGCAGCGGGGGATCGCGGACATCGCCCGGCCCCTGGCCGAGGCGCTCGAAGCGGAGAAGGCCGACCTCCTTGTCTCGAGCGGCGACTTCGTGGCCCACGGCGAGGCGCCGTACTACGGCGTCGTGCTCGACGCCTTCGCGCGCGCAGGCATCGACACGCCTACCCGTGTCGTGCCCGGCAACCACGACCTCTTCCCCCGACGCTGGAGGGACCCGGCGGGCGGCTATGCGCTCTTCGAGCGCGCCTTCGGCCCGCCCCACTGGCTCAGCCGGGTCGGGCCGGTCCTCATCGCGGGCATCGACGACGCCGTCCGGGAGGTGACCGCAACCGATCTGGCGCCGCTGCGGCAAGCCCTGGATGCGCACGCCCCGGGGCCGTGGATCGCCGTCTGCCACCGCCCCCCCCGGCTGTTCGAGCGCGCGGGTGACCCGGTGGAGGAGGATCTCGTGGATCTCGTCGCCCTCCTCGAGGAGCGCCCCCCCCTCTTCGTGGTCTGTGGGCACCTCCACGAGCGCTTCGAACGGGTCGTGGGCGGCGTGCGGTACGTGGTGAACGCCCATGGCGGCGACGTGCACGGCCTGGGGCTGGGGCGGGGCCCGTTCGAGCTCCTGCGGGTGGACGTCGCGCCGGACGGGGCCACCGACGAGCGGTTCACCTCGCACCCGCGCGCACCCTGGTTCCGGGTCTACTGGAACCAGCTGGCCGTGCGCTGCTGGTGGGCCCGGCGCAAGGGCCTGGGGCGCTTCCTCGCCGCCCCGGCGGCGCGCCTGCTGAGCGGCCTCGGGCTGCGAGCCCCCCTCCAGCGGCCGGGGGACACCGAGCGCCCGCGCTGAGCGGCGCCAAGAAGGTCTCGACGGGGGGGAGACAGAGGCGCCATCGCCCCTCACAATGCGTAGCCGGCCGCCCATCGGCCGAACAGATGCAACCCGTTTACTGGAGTAGACCGAGCCATGAGCGCAGACATGCCGCGCATCCAGGTGGGCGACACCGTCCCCGATTTCAAGCTGACGACCTACGAGCCGTCCACGGGCGGGTTCGGCGAGTTCGACCTCGCGGAGGCGAAGAAGGCGGGGAAGTGGACCATCCTCTTCTTCTATCCCGCTGACTTCACCTTCGTGTGAGCGACCGAATTCGCTGCTCTGGCAGAGCAGCAGGACCGCTTCGCGAAGTTGGGAGCCGAACTCGTCACGGTCTCCACCGATACCCAGTTCGTCCATCTCGCCTGGCAGCAGCACGAGGGTGAGCTCAAGGACGTCAAGTACCACATGGGTGCGGATCCGACGGGTCAAGTCTCGCGCCTCTTCGGTGTGTACATGGAGGACGCCGGCGTCGATCTGCGCGGCACCTTCATCATCAATCCCGAAGGCGTGCTCCTGGGTCAGGAGGTCCTCTTCCTGAACTACGGCCGCAACATCGACGAGCTGATGCGCCGCTTCAAGGCGTGCCTCTATCTGACGAAGAAGTCGAACGAGGCCTGCCCCTCGAAGTGGCGGGACGACGGCGACAAGACGCTCACGCCCGGCCCCGAGATGGTGGGCAAGGTGCACGAGGCGCTCGAGGGCTAGACGCCCCCGTCCGGCACGAAAAGACGGCCCCGCGGGTCCGCCCGCGGGGCCGTTGTTTTGTTCGATGACGAGGCTGCCTCCGTACCGAACTTTTTCAGGGCATCCAGGGGGGGTAGTGCATGGGGCAGTGGTGCGCGGTGGGATCGGCACCGGGCCCCGCCTTGGGCCGGAGCGCGCCGGCTGCGCGAGCCAACCAGTAGCCGAAGAGCCAGTCGGCCCGCGTGTGGGTGAGGCGCGGGTGCTCCTTGGCGCCCTCCAGCGGGACGTACGCGCGCCGCGGGTCCTCCTTCCAGGCCCAGCCGGACACCCGGGTGCGGAGCTGGATCGGAACGATCTTGCCGTCCTCCCAGCGCTGCACCGGGTGAATGGGTATCTCGTCCTCCGGCATCGCGTGGAGCGTGGCGCGGATCTCGCCGAGGATCGCCGTCCGATCCTGGCCGAGTCCCCCGAGCAACCAGCAGGCGCAGATGCCGGCGTTCCACCAGCCGCGGGTGGCGTTGCGCAGCGCCCCCATGCCCATGCGCGCGCGGTGGACGGCGTTGGGGTGTTTCCCCTTGGCGATCACGAGGAGGGAGAGCGCCGTCATGTTGACGTTGGAATTCGTGATCAGGCTGGCGAAGAAGGTGTTCTGCGAGCTGATCGCTTCGTCCCAATTCTCTCGATCCAGACGGTTGGCCAGGTTGAGCAGATCGGGGGCGGGGTAGTTCATCTCGGCCGCCGCCAGCACCGCGGCGAGCCCGATCGACGCCCACGACCCGTTCTTGCCGACGGGCAGCAGGGGGACCTTGGCGGTGAGCTCGCCGTGCTTGGTCTTGCCCCCCTTCCAGTCCCGCAGCCAGAAGTCGTCCATGGCCAGGCGCCGCGCGATGTGGGCCATGGACTCGCTGGCGAGCGCCTTCAGATCCGGGGCCGTGTCGGCGTACTTCCAGATGAAGTACCAACCGATCGTGATCCCGGCGAGTTGGTCGCGGCTGACGTCGGGCCGAAAGATGACACCACGCATCGCCCGGGAGGGAATCGCCTCGGGGTGGCGTCGCTCACCCGCGATCGGACGACCGAGGCTCCTCACGATCCGCCCACGCACCCCGGTGACGTCCGAGAGATTGCGCAACCCCTTGGCGAGCACCCTCAGCTGGGCCATCGCGTCGGGGTCCCGCGTGACGTGCCACCGGCAGGCCTGCGCCGCGGCGTAGCACCCCGTCCAGATCGCGGCGTCGCCGAGCTTCGCCGCATCGTGGCTGAGCTGCTCGCGGGTGGCGCCGCGGCGGTGGGTCTCCACCAGCAGGCCTTCGGGGGAGAGGTGCCACCACATGCGCGACTGGATGCGCATGGCCTTCTCGTAGAGCGAGACGTCCAGCTGCCCCCGCGCCGGCCAGATGTTCTTGCCCGGGCCGGACCCACCCCGCGCCTCGAGGGGATGGAGGGCGATCGCGAGGGCGACGATCCACAGGCCTTGACGGAGGGGCTGGCGCACGCGCCCATGGTAGGCCCTATCGGGCCTGCCCGGGGAGCCCCCGGTAGGCTGATTGGGTGAAGCAGGACCAGTTCCTCGACGTGCTCGATCCCGATGCGGCGCGCGACCGCTGGCATGGCGCTCTCGACCTCGCGCCGCGGCCGGCGGAGACCGTCCCCCTCGCCGAGGCGCTCGGCCGCGTGCTCGCCGTGGACGTGCGAGCCCCGGGCAACGTGCCCGCCTTCGACCGCTCCAACGTGGACGGGTTCGCGGTGCGGGCCGAGGACACCTTCGGTGCGGATGAGCGGCAGCCGGCCCGGCTCCGCCTCGTCGGCGAGCCGATTCCCGCCGGGCACGCCCCCACCGGGGAGGTCGGCTCCGGCGAGGCCCGGGTCATCGCGACCGGCGGCGTGATCCCCCGGGGGGCCGATGCCGTGGTCATGGTCGAGGACACCCGCCTCGACGACGAGGGCCGGGTGGAGGTCGTCCGCCCGGTCGTCCCCGGGGGGCGCATCAGCGCGGCCGGCTCGGACGTGACCCAGGGGGAGACCTTGCTCTGGCGAGGCACGCGGCTCTCGGCCCGGGAGACGGGGACCCTGGCCGCGTGCGGCGTCGACCGCGTCGAGTGCGTGCGACGGGTCCGCGTCGGCATCCTCTCGACGGGGGACGAGATCGTCCCGCCGGGTACGCCGCTGGTTCCGGGCCATGTCCACGACGCCAACGCCACGCTGCTGGCGGATGCCGTACGCGAGCTGGGCGGCAAGCCGCACCTCCTCGGGATCGTGCCCGACGACGAGGCCCGCCTGGGCGCGGTGTTGGCAGAGGCGCTCGGCGCCTACGACGCCCTGCTGCTGTCCGGCGGCACGTCCAAGGGCGGGGGCGACGTCTCCTACCGCCTCCTCGCCGACCTCGCCCAGATCGTCGTCCACGGGGTCGCGCTGAAGCCGGGGAAGCCCCTCTGCCTCGCCGCGTACGAGGCGCGCCCGGTCGTGGTGCTGCCCGGGTTCCCGACGTCGGCGATCTTCACGTTCCACGCGTTCGTCGCGCCCGTCCTCCGCCGGCTCCAGGGGCTGGGCGAACGGGGAGCCACCACCGTGAAGGCCCGGCTCCCGCGCCACGTCCAGAGCGAGGCCGGGCGACGGGAGTTCACGCTCGTCAGCCTGGTGCCGGGCCCCAGCGGTCTGACGGCTTTCCCCCTCGGCAAGGGCTCGGGCTCGGTGACGACGTTCGCCCGCGCGGACGGTTTCTACGACGTGCCGGCCGCGTCCGAGTACGTGGAGGCTGGAGAGACGGTCGACGTCACCCTGCTGGGGCGGTCGCTGGAGCCCGCCGATCTCGTGGTCGTCGGAAGCCACTGCACGGGCCTCGACGTGATCCTGTCGTTCGTGGTGGCCGAAGGACTCGAACCGAAGGTCCTCACGGTCGGCTCGCGCGGCGGGCTCGACGCTGCCCGACAAGGCGCATGCGACGTGGCGCCCGTCCATCTCTACGACCGCGCGACCGGCCGCTACAACGAGCCCTTCGTGGAGGAGGGCATGACGCTGGTCGAGGGCTACGGTCGGCGGCAGGGCCTGGCGTATCGCCCCGAGCTCGAGAGCGCGCTGGGACCGAGCGGGGACGGTGAGGGCGCGGCCGAGGCACTCAGGCGAGCGTGCCGGTCGGGCGCGTGGCGAATCGCCAACCGCAATCCGGCGAGTGGCACCCGCGCCTTGGTGGACGACCTCCTGGATGGCACGGATGCGACACCCCCCGGCTGGGCCACGACCTACCGGTCCCACCATGCGGTGGCCGCCGCGATCGAGCAGGGGCGCGCCGACTTCGGCGTCTGCCTCGACACGGCCGCGCGGGAGCGAGGGCTGGCGTGGCGACCGCTGAAGGACGAGCGCTACGACTTCCTCATCCCCAGTGCGCGCGCCGGCGGCCCGGGCGCCACCGCGTTTCGCCGGGCGCTGGACGACCCCGGGGTTCGGCGCGCGCTGCGCGCGCGTGGATTCGACGCGTGAAGCGCGGCGCCATCGTCCTCTGCGGCGGCCGAAGCCGACGCATGGGCCGCGACAAGGCGACGCTGCCATTCGGCGACGAGGTCATGCTCCAGCGGGTCGTTCGGCTCCTCCGGCCGCTGGTGGACGAGACCGTGGTCGTGGCGCGCCCGGGGCAGGCTCTGCCCCCGCTGGACGCGGACGTGCGGGTGGCGCGGGACGAAGTCCTCGATCAGGGCCCCCTCGGCGGCATCCTGCCGGGGCTGAACGCGTCCACGGCAGAAGCCGCCTACGTCACGGGTTGCGATGTGCCCTTTCTCCAGGTCGAGGTGGTGGATCTCCTCTTTCGACAGCTGGGAACACACGACGTGGCGGTGGCCGAAGCCGGGGGCTTCCTGCACCCGATGACGTCGGTCGTGCGTCCCGCCGTAGGCAATGTGATCGTCGAGCTGCTCGCGGGGACCGAGCGACGCCCCCTCCACCTCTACGAGCGCGTGAAGACGATCCGTGTGCCCGAAGAGGCGTTGCGAACGGTCGATCCCACGCTCGCGACGCTCGAGAACCTGAACACGGAGGAGGCCTACCAGGCGGCGCTCGGTCGACCCGATGCCCCCCTCGTACGCATCGAGCTCTACGAGACCGCACGCGCCCTCGCCGCGACGGATGGGATCGACGTGCGGGCGCGCACCCTGGGGGAAGCGCTGGACCGCCTGGGTCGACACTGCCCCGCACTCGAAGGCGAGGTCGTTTCGCGCGGACGCCCGACGACCACCTGGCGCGCGAGCGTGAACGCCGGCGTCTTCAGCGACGACCCCCTGACCCCGCTGCGCGACGGCGACGCGGTCGTCCTCGTCAGCGCCCTCGCCGGCGGCTAGGTTCCGTACGGAGGCAGCCTCGCCGACGAACTTTTCGTCGCCCCGCGCCCCAGTTCGGCGGGGCGGATGGGAACGACTACTTGTGCGCCATGCGGGTCGTGCCGTCCCACTCGGGCGGGGGTGGGTCGGCGCGGTACGCGGTCGCGAGATCGTGTAGACGGCGGGACGCGGCGTCCTCCGTCTTGGCCAGCAGATCGTCGAGGCGTGCGATGGCCGCCGGGAAGTCGCGCGCAGCGTAGGCATCCCACGCGGCTTCGTAGGCGCGTGCGGTGGCGACGACTTCGGGCGGCACGTCGCCGTGGGCGCCGAGCAGCTCGTAGATCCACTGGGGCTCGGTCTTCCCGACCACGACCGTACGATCGAGGCGCCTCCAGACGTGCGTTTCCCGACACAGGGCGTGCACGACGGCATCCGCGAGCAGGTACGAGCCGTACTCCTTGTTGAGGGCCTCCAGCCGGCTCGCGAAGTTCATGGTGTCGCCCAGCGCCGTATAGGCGAGTCGCGAAGGGGAGCCGATGTTGCCGACCACGACCGGTCCCGACGCGAGGCCAAAGCGCGTGGGGAGGGCCGGACGACCGGCCGCCACCCACGCCGGGTTCTTCTCTTCGAGCAGGCGCCGGCACGCGAGGACCCCGCGAACGGCGCGTTGCACGTGGTCATCGAAGGGTCGCGGTGCGCCCCAAAACGCAACGATCGCGTCGCCGACCATCTTGTCGACCGTGGCCCCCGTCTCGCGGAGGGTGTCGATCATCCCCTCGAAGTACTGCGCCATGTGGGCCGTCAGGTCCTCGGGCGTCATGGCCTCGCTGATACGGGTGAAGCCCTCGATGTCGGTGAACAGGACCGTGAGATCCATGGTGCGACCACCGATCCGAGCCACCTCGCCCGCATCGACGAGATCCCGAACCACGCCCATGGGGACGTAGCGGGAGAAGGACTCCACGGCCCGCAGCGACTGCTCGTGCGCTTCGGCGAGCTCGTGGATTTCCTTCAGGTTGGCGTGGATCGGCTCGCCGGCCTCGAAGTCCATGTCGCGGATCTTCCGGCTCTGGCGGGCCAAGGCCTCGAGCGGACGGCTGTAGGCCCGGGCGAGGAGGAGGGCGTACAGGAGGGCGGCGAGGAGGGCGGCGGCGGTGGCGAGCAGGATGACGTTGCGCTGTTTGGTCAGCGCCTCGAGCAACTCGCTGTTGGGGACGAGGGTGGCGATCCAGAGCGTACGCTCATGGTCCAAGACGTAGCGGCGCACACCCGCCCACCACGCCTCGTCCTCGCTCTCGAAGCGGATCACGGCGGGCGGCTCGTCGTCCTCCGGTGCCATCGCGGCGTTCACGGCGGCCGCCGCGTCCGCGAAGAGGGGCAATCCCAAGGCCCGCGGCGGCTTCAAGAACAGGGCCTTGAGCTCGGCCGGATCCTCCCGTCGGAGCAGGCCGGGCAGGCCCAGCGAATGCCAGTCGCTGGTCGCGATGAGGGTCTGCGCACTCGGCGTCGCCTGATTGGCCCGATCCTGCGTGAACTCCGTCAGGGTGGTCAGCATCACGTCCCAAGCGACGACCGTCGTGACGCCATCGTCCTGCCACTTGGCCGAGGCGGTGATGCCCAGGTCCTTGGTGGTGAAGAAGACGTACGGCCGCGTCCACCGGACGACGCCGTCGTCCTCGCCATCGAGGACCGTGTACCACTCGCGCGTACGAGGATCGTAGTCCACGTCCTCCCAGCGGGGCCCGGAGGCAACCCCGTCGCCGTCCACGTCCAACCACAACGCCTGCGTCCCCCACCCCTCACGGCAGACGACGCGGTTGCGTACGGTGCCGTCGGGGAGCCGGAGGATCAGGAAGCCCTGTCCGCTGGCCGTGGCCACCTGAACCGACGAGAGCAGCGGGTACGCGTCCAGGAAGGGCAAGAGGAGGGCGTTGAGCTTGCCCGCGGCGGCCAGCCCCACCTGCGTGTCGGCTCCGGCCTCGCAGCGCACGATGGGCGTCAGGTCGAGGAGACCGGCTCGTCCCCAGGCGGCGGCCATCGCCGTGCCCTTCGACGCCGGTTCGAGGAAGCGGTCCAACTCGCGCCGCGCCTGCCGCACGCCACGGCCGATCATCTCCTGCGACAGATGCTGCTCGGTGGCCGGCGCCTCGAGCCACATCGTGACGAGCACCGTCATCGAGGTGAGCACGATCAGCAGGGCGAAGCTCCTCAGGAGGCTCCACCGGATGGAGACGGGGCGCTTGGTACGCGGCAAGGTTACGCCTGGTCCTTCCGGTGCGCGGAGTAGCGGATCACCTCGACCGGTTCCATGGTGACCAGACCACCGGTCATCATGACGTCGAGGTGCGGCAGCAACGCCTCGACGCGCTCCCGCGCATCCACGATCTCCACGACCATGGGGAGGTCGTCGGACAAGCGCAGCACCTTCGCGGTGTGAAGACGGCTCTCCTTCCCGAAGCCCATCGGGGAACGGAGGACCGTCGCGCCCGCAAGGCCCAGCTCCCGCGCCTTCAGTACGACGGCCTCGTACAGGGGGGTTCCTTCGTAGCGATCACTCTCGCCGACGAAGACCCTCAAGAGGCAGCCCTCATGCGGAACATTCATGCTCAGACCCCCGGCCATACGTGAGCCAGACGGTACCCGATCCACACGGCAAGGAGACCGACGACGTTACTGAGGGCGATGTTCGCGAGGGCAGGCAGGGCGCGCCCGTCTGCCATGAGCGCGAACGTCTCGAAGGCATAGGACGAGAATGTGGTGAAGCCACCAAGCAGCCCGACCAGGAGGGCGACCTTGAGTTCGGGCTTCAGGAGCCAGGGGCCGGTGAACACGGCCGCGAGATAGCCGATGGCGAGGCACCCCACCAGGTTGACGAGGAGCGTACCCACCGGAAAGGTGCCCACGGTCAGCCGCTGTCCCCAGCCGGCCAGGAGGTAGCGAAGCAGGGCTCCCACGGCCCCGCCGACGGCAACGAGCAGCAGGATCCGCATGGGGACGTCCTCCCTCCGGGCCACCGACCCGGGGTCCCGCCCGCTCCATGGTCACGGAGGCCGGCCCGACTCGCAAGCCAGGCGCCGGACGCCCCGATCGACCTGGGGTAGGGTGATGGGATCGTGCCGAACGCCGACGTTGGGGATGTACACGTTGATTCGAGAACTGTTCGACAGCTTGGGCGAGCTCAATCGCTTCGACGACCTCGAAGCGCTCCTCGACTTCGCCGCGGACCAGATCGTGGCGCTCTCGGGCTTCGACACCGCCCTGATCACCTTTTACTTGGGAACGGACGCGTTCTACGGCGCGAGAGGGTGCCCGTCGGACGTCAAGGTGCGCTTCCGCGAGAGCTTCCGACTGACGAGCGACGAGAAGCGCCGGCGCAAGCGGGAGGTGATGCTGCGCTTTGGTCGCCCCGATACGAACATCTGTTTCATCCCCGAAGGGATGGGACCGCGCGTCACCACGGCGTACATTCCCGGGCGAGAGACGGAAGGCTCCTGGAAGAGCGCCGATCGGCTGATCATCTTCATGCGCAACTGGGAGAACGACATCCTGGGCATGCTCTCCCTGGACAACCCCCGCAACGGCAATCGCCCGACGGAGGAGACGTACACGCGGCTCGAAGCGATCGACAGCTACGTGAACATCGTCGCCAAGCTTGCGGAGAACCGATTCTGGTCGCTTCGACTCGCCGAGAGCGAGGCGGCCTATCGCAGCGTCTTCGAAGCCTCGACGGACGGGCTGGTCATCCTGGACCCGAACGGCAAGATCGTCATGGAGAACGAGGCCGCGCTGAAGCTCCACGGCTACCGGCGAGAGGAGAACATCGGCCGGGACGCCCGCGAGATCTTGCACCCCGCCACGCTGGACGAGTTCGATCAATTCGTGCAGAAGGTCGGCTCGCGGCGAGCCCTTCCACGTCGAGACCAAGGGTATCCGACGCGACGGGACCGAGATCGACATCGAGGCGCACGGAGCCTCACTCGTGTACCAGGGCCGCCCCCACCTCCTCGCCGTCGTTCGCGACATCACGGAGCGCAAGCGCGTGTTCGACCGTCTGCTCGAGCAGCAGAAGGAGGAGAGCATCGTGGCCGTGGCCGGCGGCGTGGCGCACGACTTCAACAACATCCTGCTCGGGATCATGGGCTCCGCGGCGCTCATGCACAAACGCCTCCCGCCGGACTCCGACGCGCGTCATCTCTGTGAGCGTGTCATCGCATCGTCCGAGCGTCTTTCCCGCCTCACGGGACAGCTCCTCGCCGTCGCCCGCGGCGTGCATTCGGAGCCCCGCCCGCTGACGCTCGCTCAGGTCATCGAAGACAATCGCATTCTGCTCGAGGGCATGATCGGCTCCCGCGTGGTCGCCCGGTTCGAGGTCGAGGAGGACGGCTGGATCGTGCATGCCGACCAGGTGCAGCTGGGTCAGGTGCTGCTGAACCTGACACAGAACGCCTGCGAGGCCATGGAACGCGGCGGCCACCTGACCCTCCGGGCCGAGAACGCGCACATCACGGAGGACTGGATCTCGGAGCGAACCCGTCACCACGCCGCCGGCGATTACGTCCGCCTGGTCGTCGAAGACGATGGGCACGGCATGGATCAGGCCACGCTGGACCGGATCTTCGACCCCTACTTCTCCACCAAGGACACGGGAAGCGGACTCGGACTGGCCGCGGTGCTCGGTATCGTTCGTCGCCACGGGGGCGCCCTTCACGTGCGGTCCACGCCGGGTAGGGGCACGCAGGTGGAGGTCCTCCTGCCCCGGGATCAGACGGCGGCGAGGCCGGCACGCGCCCCCCTCCCCGAGCCCTCTCGACAACTCACCCCGCGCCGCGTTCTCCTCGTCGACGACGACGCGAGCGTGCGCATGGTGTTGGCCGAGATGCTCGGCGACCTCGGCTGCTCGGTCGTCGAGGCCGGGGACGGCGCCGAGGGCGTCCGGATCCATCGGGAAGACGAACAGGGATTCGACCTCGTGCTCCTCGATGTCGAGATGCCGGGCCTGACGGGCGTGGAGGCCGGCCGACAGATCCTGACGAGGGACCCGGAGGCTTGCGTCCTCCTGACGAGCGGTCACACCGACCAGCCCGTGCGGGACAACCTCGAGAAGGGAACGCGCTTCGCCGGGTTCCTCCAGAAGCCCTACGACTTGCGCAGTCTCCGCCAGGCGATTGCGAAGGCCCTGGACCAAACGCCCCCCAAGCCTTAGAGATGGGGCGTCGAGTCCGTCTGGAGAGCCATCGTGCGTCGCGGAGTCCCGGCCCTCCTGCTGCTCTTACTGGGCCTCGGCTCCTTGGTCGTCTGCCCCGCGCGAGCCGACGACACCCGCAGCTGGGACCTCGCCGAAGACCAGATGACGCTCGACTCGATCTCGAGCCGCCTCCAGGACCTGTTCCGGGGCAAGCCCCGCATCTACTGGGACCGCGGACTGCGACTGGAGACGGAGGGCAAGTCCCTCGACGTGCACGTGGGGTTCGAGTTCCAGGGGGACCTGATCTGGTACTCGGACATGGACGCCGAGGTCGAGGCCGCGGCGGGCGCGAAGTGGCTGACCACGGGGATCCTGCGCCGGAGCCGCCTCTACGTCGAAGGGTTCGTGCTTCGGTACTGGTACTTCCGCGCCCGCTTCAACTGGAACCTCATCACCGAACCGAGCTTCCAGGATCTCTTCGTCGAGTACACGGGCTTTCGCGACCGACTCTCGAAGTGGCTCCCCGTGATTCGGCTCGGCCAGGTCAAGGAGCCGATGACCCTCGACTGGATGACGGGGGCCAACTGGACGACGTTCGCCGAACGCGCGATGGTGACCTCGGCGCTCGCGCCCGATCGAAGCGCGGGGATTCGCATCCACGGCGCCTTCTTCGATCGGCGGATGACGTACCAAGCCGGGTTCTTCGCGCCGAACATCCAGACACTGGGCGACTATCGGAAAGGCTCGGGCGAGGCCGTGACGTTTCGGCTCACCGGCCTCCCCTGGGCGCCCAAGGACAGTCCCTGCCGGTACGTCCACCTCGGCTTCAGCGGCAGCATCCGCTGGAACGTCGACGAGCTGCGCCTGGCGGCACTGCCCGGCTCGGCCGGGGGACCCAACATCGTCGACACCCGCGAGTTCTTCGCCAGCCGCGCCGAGGTCTGGGCCGGCGAGTTCATCTACAGTCGCGACCGCCTGAGCCTGCAAGCCGAGGCCGTGTGGAATCGCGTGAAGTACCCCCGCGGGGACGACGGCCACTACTGGGGGTGGTACACCCAGGCGTCTTACTTCCTCACGAAGCCGTGCCGCGCCTACCGCCGGTACATGGCCGCCTTCGGCCGCGTACAGCCCGAGGGCGAGCTCTTCTGCAAGGCCCGCCGGGGCCCCGGCGCGTGGGAGGTCGCGGGGCGGTTCTCCTACCTCGACCTGGACGACGCTCCCCAGAAGGGGGGGACCGCGTGGACGGCTACGCTCGGGCTCAACTGGTACGCACGCGACAACATCCGCGTCACGGCCAACGTGGTCTACACCTCCGTCGCCGGCGCCTACGGCGACGCGGGAGCCGACGGGACCATGACGACACTGCTGCTTCGCTTCCAGTACAACCTGTAGCGCCCGAGGCCCGGGCGACGCCCGTGCCGGCGCTATGCTGCGGACATGCACCAAGGCGGCTATCACGGACGCGCACTCCGCGTCGACCTGGACACCGGCCAGGCGACGGAGCTTCCCCTGGAAGACGACGTGCTGCGCCGCTTCGTCGGCGGCGTTGGACTCGGCACGTGGCTGCTGCTCCGCGAGAGCCCGGCGGGCGTCGAGCCGCTGGCGCCACAAGCCGCCTGCGTCATCGCCCTGTCGCCCCTGGTGGGCTCCCCCCTGACGACGAGCGCGAAGTTCGCGGTCGTCGCCAAGTCGCCGCTCACCGACCGCATCGGAGACGCTCTGGCCAGCGACCGGTTCGCGATGGAGCTCAAGGCGTGTGGCATCGACGCCCTGGTGTTGCGAGGACAGGCGCCCGCCTGGTCGCTCCTCGTGGTCGACGATGGCGATGTCCGTCTGGAGGCAGCGGACGACCTGCGCGGGTTGTCGGCCGAACAGGCCGAGGCAAGCGTGCGCAGGCGACTCGGACGATCGTATCGGTTCTTCGGGATCGGGCCGGCCGGTGAACACGGCGTTCGCTACGCCACGATCTCGGGCGGTGGACGCCATGCGGGTCGAGGGGGGCTGGGCGCCGTCTTCGGCGCGAAGCGGCTGAAGGGCGTCGCCGTCCGCGGGAAGCAGCGCACGCCCTTGGCGGACGGTGAAGCCACGATCGCCATCGCCCGCGATCTCTCCTCGCGATCGATGGGCGCGGGCACGGCGAAGTATCGCGAGCTGGGCACCGTCGCGAACGTGCTCGTCTTCAACCGTCTCGGTACGTTGCCGACCCGGAACTTCCAGGCAGGTACGTTCGAGGGCGCCGACGCGTTGTCCGCCGAGTCGCTGCACGCCATGAAGGGAACGGTGCGAAAGCACTGCGCGGCATGCACCATCGGCTGCGAGCACGTCTTCCCGACGAAGAAGGGCAAGGGCGTCCGCTTGGAGTACGAGGGCCTCTTCGCCCTGGGGCCACTCTGCGGGATCGACGATCGGGATGTCGTCCTCGAGGCGGCATCGCGCTGCGACGACCTCGGACTCGATGTGATCTCCGCCGGCGGCACGATCGCCTTCGCGATGGAGTGCCACGAGAAGGGCCTTCTCCCCGACGCCCCGGCGTTCGGGGACGCCGACGGCCTGCTGACCATGCTCGACGCCATCGCCCGCCGGGACGGACTGGGCGAGCTGCTCGCGGAGGGAAGTCGTCGCGCCGCCGCGACGATCGGCGACGGCGCCGAGCGCTTCGCCTGCCACGTGAAGGGCCTCGAACTGCCCGGCTACGAGCCGCGGGCGCTGAAGTCCATGGCGCTCGGCCTCGCCGTCGGGACGCGCGGCGCAGACCACAACCGGTCCGGCGCGTACGAGGAGGACTTTCGGGCGGGGGCGAATCGCTTCCTCGCGTCGGCCGACAAGGCGGTCGCCGTCGTCGAGCACGAAAACCGCGCGGCCCTCATGGACAGCCTGATCCTCTGCAAGTTCCTCCGGGGCGTGTTCGACGACCTGGCGGAGGAGAGCGCGGTCATGCTGCGCGCGGTGACCGGCTGGGACGTGACGGCCGACGAGCTGCGAACGACCGGTGCCCGCATCGTGGTGGCGCGACGCCTGTTCAACGAACGCGAGGGCTGGACCCGCGCCGAGGACACCCTTCCGCCGCGCTTCCTCGAAGAGGCCTTGGATGCGGAGGGCGCGGCCGGGGGGGCGACGCTCGCGAAGGCGGACCTCGAAGCGATGGTGGACGCCTACTACGCCGCGCGAGGCCTCGACGCCGGCGGCTGCGTCCGAGGCGACCAGCTGAGCGCGCTGGGCCTCGCCGATGTCGCCCCGGGCGGACCGTCCTGAAGCCCCGGCCCGGCAGTCGGCCGGTGCCCGTGCCGAGCGCTCAGGATAGGATCCCCCTGCCGCCCTCCAGGAGACGCCCATGACGACCCCGCCCCCGCCCGACGCCGCCGTGGCCCAGAAGGTCGGGACCGTCAGCCTCGAGATCGATGGCCGCCCGACGCAGGTTCCCGTCGGTACGACCCTCTGGACGGCGGCGAGGCATATGGGCATCGGCATCCCCGTGCTCTGCCACCTCCCGGGTCTGGAGCCGGTGGGCGTCTGCCGTATGTGCGCCGTCGAGGTGGAGGGCCAACGCGTCCTCCAGGCCTCGTGCGTTCGAGAGTGCGCCGAAGGCATGCGGGTCCACACGCAGTCCCCCCTCGTGCAGAAGCACCGGAAGATGCTGACCGAGATGCTGATGAGCGAGCAGCCGCCGGAGAGCGCGCTCGAAGCACGCGGCCACAACGATGCGCTTCACGACCTGGCTCGCGAGTACGACGCCGACCCCGGACGTTGGCCCCGAGGTCGCGGGCGCCCTGAGGACGAGTCGTCGCCGGTCATCGAAGTGGATCACCAAGCCTGCATCATGTGCGACCGCTGCATCCGGGCATGCAACGACATCCAGCACAACAACGTCATCGGACGAACGGGCAAGGGTTACACGGCACGCATCGGCTTCGATCTGGACACCCCGATGGGCGAGTCCACGTGCGTGGAGTGCGGGGAGTGCGTGGCGGCCTGCCCGACGAGCGCGTTGCTCAACAAGACGATCACGGTCGATGACCACAAAGACCACAAGCTCAAGGAAGTGGATAGCGTTTGTCCGTACTGTGGGGTCGGATGCGCGCTCACGTACCACGTCAACGAGGAGGCGAACCGCGTCGTCTTCGCCTGGGGCCGCAATCCGAGCGGCAACGAGGGGCGCCTGTGCGTCAAGGGTCGATACGGCTTCGACTACGCCACGCACCCCCATCGGCTGACCAAGCCGCTCATCCGCAAAGAGGGCCACTACCCCAAGCGCCCGCTGTCCGATCACATGCAGGGCAAGGGCGTGCGTCGGGGCAAGCGGGGCGTGTACCGCGACTACGAGAAGACGCTCTCCGCCTTTCGCGAAGCCACCTGGGAAGAGGCGCTCGACCTCGTCGCGACCAAGCTCCTCGGCATTCGTGAGAAGTACGGGCCGGACGCCCTTGCGGGCTTCGGCAGCGCCAAGTGCTCGAACGAGGAAGCCTATCTGTTCCAGAAGATGATCCGCGTGGCGTTCGGCACGAACAACGTGGACCACTGCACGCGGCTCTGCCACGCCTCGAGCGTCGCGGCGCTGCTGGAGACCATCGGATCGGGCGCGGTCACGACGGTCTACAAGGACGTGCTCCACTCGGACGTCATCCTGCTGACCGGCTCCAATGCCACCGAGAACCATCCGGTCGCCTCGACCTTCTTCAAGGAAGCAGCGCGCAAGGGCGCGAAGCTGATCGTGGTCAACCCCCACCGCCCCAAGATCGCGAACTACGGCGAGTTCGTGCGCATCAAGCCGGGCAGCGACGTTTCCTTCTACAACGCCGTGATGCACGTGATTCTCGAGGAAGGCTTGCAGGACACGGCCTACATCGAGCAGTTCACGGAGAACTTCGCCGCACTCGAAGAGGTCGTTTCACGATATCCCCCGGAGGTCGCCGCGCCGATTTGCGGGATCTCGGCGGACAGGATTCGCGAGATCGCGCGCACCCTCGGCTCGGCCCAGGCGATGATCGTGTTCTGGGGCATGGGCATCTCTCAGCACGTGCACGGGACGGACAACGCGCGCAGCCTGATC
The DNA here is from genome assembly GCA_963802335.1 of uncultured Planctomycetota bacterium. GTDB lineage: Bacteria > Planctomycetota > PLA2 > PLA2 > JAEUHO01 > CAWDIE01. The sequence continues at coordinate 522,403 of CAWDIE010000003.1, forward strand.
AACCTCTGCCTCCTGACGGGTAACGTCGGTCGCCACGGCACGGGACTCCACCCGCTGCGGGGCCAGAACAACGTGCAGGGAGCCAGCGACGCAGGCCTGATCCCCATGGTGTTCCCGGACTACGCCTCGGTGGCGGACGACGCCCATCGCACGCGCTTCGAGACCGCCTGGGGCGTGGCGTTGGACCCCACACCGGGCAAGACGGTCGTGGAGATCGCGCACGCCGCGGGAGACGGGTCGCTGAAGGGCATGTTCATCATGGGTGAGAACCCATTCATGTCCGATCCGAACGTCGCGCGCGTGCGAGACGCCTTCTGCAACCTGGAGTTCCTCGCCGTACAGGACATCTTCCTCACGGAGACGGCGGAAGTAGCGGACGTCATCCTTCCGGCGACGTCCTACTTCGAGAAGGACGGGACCTACACGAACACGGACCGGCGCGTGCAGCTCGGCCGCACGGTGTTGACCCCGCCGGGAGAGGCCCGCCTCGACTGGCAGATCCTCTGCGACGTGATGACCCGCATGGGATACCCGCAGCACTACGAGGAGATCGAGGAGGTCTTCGTCGAGTACTCGGATCTGACGGAGAACTACAAAGGGCTTCGCTACCGGCACCTCGAGGGCCCCGGCAAGCTCTGGCCTTGCCCCGATCCGGAGAACAGTGAGGGCGCCGTCGTGCTGTTCGGCGACGGTTTCCCGACCCCCTCGGGGCGGGGCATGTTCGCCCCCGCCGAGGTGATTCCCCCGACGGAGCTGCCGAACCAGACGTACCCCTTCGTGCTCAATACGGGCCGCACGCTGGCCCATTGGCACACGGGCACCATGACGCGTCGCTCGAAGGCCCTGGATGCCATCGAGCCGGCCGCCTACTGCGAGATGCACCCGGACGACCTCCGTCTCCTCGGCGTGCTGGACGGCTCGGTCGTCCGGCTCGTGAACGACCGGGGCGCGATCACCCTCCCGGTCCGCGCGACGACGGACGTCAGCGTCGGCTCGGTCTTCGTCCCCTTCCACTTCCGCGAGGCGGCCGCGAACCTGCTGACCAGCGACACCCTGGACCCCTACGGCAAGATCCCGGGCTTCAAGTACAGCGCCGTACGCGTGGAGCCCACCAAGGAGACGTAGCGCGCCTACCGATCGTCGCGCCCCGTACCGTCGCGAATGGCGCGATACAGGGCCACCCGCTCCACCAGCCGCTCGCGGTCGACCTCGGGAGCGTTGGCGCGCACGTGCTCCAGGAGACGACGCGCGTCTTCCAAGAGCGAGCGCTCGCCCGTGGCATGGAAGAGCCAGTAGCTGGCGCGCATGCGGTCGAGCACTTCGACGCGCGCCTCGTGCGACGCAAGCACCTCGAGCGCGCGGGCCGTGTCCCCCCCCGGGAGGCATGCCCGCCGCGCACGTGCCTGCACCTCGACGCCGACGAAGCCGTACTGGGCCGCGATCGAGGCGGCATCGTCGAATCTCTCGGCGGCGGCGGTCACGTCCCCGCACTCGGTTTCGAGGCCGCCCCACATGAGGAGGGTGTGCGCTTCGCCACGCCGGTGCCGGATGCGTTGCGCCAGGGCGAGCACGCGGGCGAAGGCCTCGGCCGCACGCTCCGCATGACCGCGGCACACGTCGAGCTCCGCCAGGTTCAACGACGCGAAGGCCTCGTCGATCCGGCTCCCGGTCTCGCGAGCGACGCGCAGGTGGTGGGCCAGCGGCGCCTCGGCCTCGTCCCACCGCCCGAGGAGGAGCAGCACCTGCCCGGCGTTGCCCGCAGCGCGGCCCTCGCTCTCGTGGAGTCCGGCGGCCGCGGCCAGCGTCCGATGGGCCTCGTAGTCCTCGAGCGCATCGGCGAGCAAGCCCAGCGCGAGGGCGACGTGCCCGAGGTTCCCCGAGGCCCGGGCCTCGACGACGGGATCTCCGATCTCGCTCGCCAGCTCGCGGCATCCGTCGAAGAGCTGGCGGGCTTCGTCGAGGTGCCCCTGCCCCCAGGCCACGACGCCCAGGTTGCCCATGGCCTGTGCCTCACGCTGCTTGTCACCCATGCGGCGGGCCAGGTCACGGGCCGCTTCGAAATCGGCACGCGCTCTGGAGGTCCGCGCGAGCGACCAGGACAGCGTGCCGCGAGCCACCAGGCCCTTGCTCTCGAGTTCCTCGTCCCCAATCTCCCGGGCCAGACTGAGTTCTTCCTCGATGGCGGTCTCCTCCTCCTCCCGGAGACCGGCCGTGTGCAGACGATCGGCCACCCGCAGGAGGAGCGCGGCCCGGCGACCGCCGGCGAGGAGGCCGGGCGCCTCCAAGACCCTGCGCGCGAGCCCCAGCACGCGGTCATTGAGGTAGCCAGCCTCGAGGTGGTCCAAGGCAGCGTCCAGGACCCCCACGGCGTCGTCGTCCCGCCCGCCGGCCAGGTAGTGCTCGCAGAGCGCGACGGCCGTCGCACCGTCGAACGACACGGACCCTCGCGCCTGTGCTTGCGCGGCCAGGACGTCCCCGATGGCGGCGTGATACTCGCGCCGCAGCAGGTCCGGCAGGTCTTCCTCGAGCACGTCGCGGACGAGGTGTTGATCGAACACCCAATGCGTGCCGACGGAGCGCACGAGCCCGTGTTCGGCCTCGATCGAGGCGAGGGTCTGCAGGAGGGTGATCCGCGGGAGGTCGAGGACGTCGCCGATCAACAGGGGATCGAATTCGAACCCCAGGCAGGCGGCGACCTCGAGGAGGTGACGTTCGCGGCGGTCGAGCGCCCCGACCCGCGACCGGACCATGCCGGTGACGGACGATGGCAACTCGAGATCCCGGAGGGCCGCGGCCATTTCCCACGGGCCGTCGGGGCGCCGGTGGAGGAGGCCGCGCTCCCGCAAGCCGCGGACGATCTCGAAGGCGAAGTAGGGGTTCCCGTCGCTCTTGATCGCGACGCGCCCGGCGAGGTCCTCGGCGAGGCGGCGGGACTGGAGCAGATCCTCCAGCAGCATCACCAGGTCCTTGGCGCCGAGACGCTCCAGCTCGATCAGCCCGGCGTGCGGCTCGCCTGTGATCGCCTGGAGCCAGGCAGGGGCCAGACTGGGCTGGAGGGTGCCGAGTTGGAGGATGCGGTCCTCGGCGATGCCCTGGGCGAGTGCGGCGAAGAGGGCCAGTCCCTCCTCGGGCGCAAAGTGCAGGTCCTCGATCAGCAGGACCACCGGCCGCTCCGCGGCCAGCGCCCGCGTGGTCTGGACGAATGCCGTCTGGAGCGCATCGCGGCTGAGCGGTTCCCGCCCGGAAGGAGACGGTTCCCCGCGGAGCACGGCGGCGAATCCGGGGACGAGGGCCGGAAGGTCGGGCAGGAGCTGGGTCAGGCGGTCCTCGAGGCCCTCGCTCCCGAGGTACTCGCGGTAGGCCGTCGAGAAGGCGCCGGCCGCGGTCGCGGCGCCCCCCGCGGGATAGGCGCCGTAGAGGACGTGCAACTTCTCGCCGTCCTCCTCGAGCCGGCTCACCAGCTCATCGGCGACGCGGCTCTTGCCGATCCCCACCTCCCCACCGATCAACCGGACCTGCCCCCGACCGGCCTGGGCGCTCTCGAACGCCGCGCGCAAGAGCTCGAGCGGTGCCTCGCGGCCGTAGATGGCGGTGTCGCGGGCGAGGCGTCCGCGGCGCAACCGCCGCGTCGCGGTGCTGTGATGCCGGGCCTGGCGGGATTGCCACCAGGCGCCCGCCTCCCCCTGCTCGAGCACCTCGGCGACCTGGGCGGCGGACGCGAAGCGACGCGCGCGGTCCTTGGCCAGGAGGGTGCCGAGCACCTCCTCGAAGAACGGCGACAGGCGGGGGTTGAGCCGGGCCGCGGGAGCGGGCACGTCGTGGAGGACGTGCTGGATCACGAGCTGGGGGGTCTCGTCGCGGAACGGCTGGGTCCCGGTGGCGAGCTCGTAGAGCAGGAGCCCGAGGGCGTGGAGATCGACGCGCCCGTCGACCTTCTGGGCGTCCTGGCCGAACTGCTCCGGGGCCGCGTACTCCAGGGACCCGATGAACTGACCCGTCTGGGAGAGGTGGATGGCCTCGTCCTGCAGCCGAGCGACCCCGAGGTCCATGATCTTGACCACATGGGCCGGCGTGATGACCACGTTCTCGGGCTTCAGGTCCCGGTGCACGACGCCCGCTTCGTGGATGGCCCGTAGGCCCTCGGCGATGTCCCGCCCGACCTGACGGCAGAACGCCTCGGGAACGATGCCGAGCTCCGTGGCGAGGGCCCGGAGGGTCTTGCCCTCCACGTACTCCATGACCAGGATGTGGCGCACGGCGTCGTCCACGCGGAACGCATCGCAGTCGTGAACACGAACCACGTTCGGGTGACGGACGCGACGCCCGATCTCCGCCTCACGCAGGAAGCGCTTGAAGAAGCCGTCCCGCTCGAGCAAGTGCGGGTGGATCTGCTTGATCGCCACGACCGTGCCTGCCTCGAGCCCGGGCACCCGTCCGACCACCTCGGCCCGATGGACGGTCCCCATCCCGCCCGAGCCCAGCTCCGTCAGCACGTCATACGGGCCCAGTCGCATGGAATCGGCCTCCACGGCCAGTCAACTCACGATGTCTCCCCTACGCAAGCTCCGGGCCGGACAGCCCGGATTTCGCGGGCCGCGCGCTCGGGCCCGCCAAAACCGCTGGTAGAGGCATGTCCGCATGCGAAGATCGGTGGAATCGAACACCGTCCCGCCAATTCCTGGAAGCCCGCATGAGCGCGCTCGAGGCAAGCCACGACGAGCCGGAGCGGGCCTCCGCCCTGCCGGTGGACCTCGACGCCCTCCGCATCGACCGGGGCAAGACGACGCTCCGGGCCCGGCGCGGGCCCTCGCCCTTCCGGCGACTTCTCGTGGCGTTGCTGCTCATCGGCGCGGGCGCTGCGGGCGCGTTCTTCTACCTGCGTCACGACGGCCAGCTGATGTCCGGTGCGCGCATCCCGACCGTGGAGGCCCAGCGTGTGCGGCTCGTGAGCCGAGGCGAGCGCGCCCGCGCGGCGGGATTCAGCGCCGCCGGCTGGGTGAAGCTCCCTCGATACCACCCGGTCGTGGTGACCCCACTCGTCGAGGGCCGCCTCGAAGAGGTTCTCGTGATCGAGGGGGACCAGGTCGCGGAGGGGCAGGAGCTGGCGCGCATCTACGCCAAGGACTACGAGGCCGAGCTCGAAGCCGCGGAAGCCGCCGTGAACGCGGCGTGCGCGGAGTGCGAGAAGATGGCCGCGGGCTACCGCACGCAGGAAGTCGCCGAGGCGCGGTCGAGCATGGACCGGCTCCAAGCAGAGCTCGGCCAGGCCCGCATCGAGCTGGAGCGCTCGAAGAAGCTCGAGCCGTCGGGGGCCATCCCGCTCGAGCAGGTTCAACGGGATGCAACCCGGGTGGAGACGCTCGAGGCGGACATCGAGAAGGCGCGCCTCCGCGTCGAGCTCCTCGAAGAGGGGTACCGCAAGGAGGACGTCGCCCTGGCGCTGGCGCAGCGAGCCAAGGCCGAGGCCGAACGGGACCTCGCGGCACTGAAGCTCGGCTACACGACCATCCGGAGCCCCATGACCGGGCGTGATCCTGGAGCGCCTGGGCCACCAGGGCCAGTGGGTGACGCCCCAGGACGGCGTGATCGCGAGCCTCTACGACCCGGCGGACCTCGAGACCCGCGTCGACGTGAACCAGGACGACCTGCCCAAGGTCTTCGTGGGGCAGACCGTCGAGATCACGTCGCGCGCCGAGCCACAGCGCACGTACGACGGGCAAGGTGTTCCTCATCGAGCCGAAGGCGGACCTCGTCAAGAACACCGTGCCGGTCCGGGTGAAGATCGAGCCCAGCGAGGACCACCTCCTTCACCCCGACATGGTCGGTGGCGGTGCGCTTCCTTCCGCGGGACGCCGCGGCCACCGACACGGACCCCACCGGGGAAGCGAGCCGAGCAAGGCTCGGCCCGAGGTCGTCGTGCCCGAAGCGGCCGTCCTGCGGGACGGTGACACGACCTTCGTCTTCGTCGTCGACGGCCGACAGGTGCGGCCGCACACCGGTCGCCCTCGGGGACGCTGGTCGAGGACGGCTGGCTTCGTCGTCGAGAGCGGCCTCAAGGGGGGCGAGATGGTCGTCTCGAGCGGACACGCGCGCCTGGCTGACGGCGCCGAAGGTGCGGCTCGCCGAGTAGCGGCCACGGGCCAGCGGCCCAAGGAGGATGCCTTGACCAACATCGCGGTCGTGGACCACGTCACGAAGGTCTACCGGAAGGGCTCGATCGAGATCCGGCCCTTGGACGGCGTGAGTCTCGAGGTCGCGGACGGGGAGTTCCTGAGCCTCATGGGCCCGTCCGGCTCCGGCAAGACGACGCTGCTCAACATGATCGCCGGCATCGACACGCCGACGAGCGGGCGGGTCGATCGTCGGCGGCGAGGACCTCGGGCAGCCTCAGCGACAGCCGAGCTGTCGCGCTGGCGGACGCACAACGTCGGCTACATCTTCCAGATCTACAACCTGATCCCCGTGCTGACCGCGCGCGAGAACGTCGAACTGCCGCTGCTGCTCTTCAAGATGGGCGCGGCAGGAGCGCAAGCGGCACGTCGAGGCGGCCATGAAGGCGGCGGGCATCGCGGACCGGGCGTCCCACTACCCCCGCCAGCTCTCCGGCGGCCAGGAGCAGCGCGTGGCCATCGCTCGCGCGATCGTCACGGACCCGCGTCTGATCGTCGCCGACGAGCCGACGGGCGACCTCGACGCCAACGCGGAGATCGAGATCCTGGACCTCCTCAAGGCCCTGAACAAGCAGTTCGGGAAGACCTTCATCATGGTCACACACGACCCGACGGCGGCGGCCTACGCCGATCGGATCCTGCACCTCAACAAGGGTGTGCTGCAGGAGGGGGCCCTCCCCACTGCCGCCGCCCGCGGAGACTGAGCATGCCGAAATTCCTGCCCTATGTGCTGCGGAGCATCGTCCGCAACAAGGTGCGCACCGTGCTCACCCTCTTCGGCTTGATGGTCGCGGTGGGCATCTTCTGCTTCCTCGTCTCGATCGAGACCTCGATGGATCAGCACGATCGACCGGGCGGCGGAGAGCTCCCTGCTGGTCGTCACGCAGAAGGACCAGTGGTGACCCACCGCTAGCCAATTGCCGGACCAGTTGGGTCTGGAAAAAACCATCGAGGCGATGCCCCGGGTCGAGCACCGCCATGGCGGTCTACATCAAGACCAACGGGTGAGGCAAGTCCGGCGGTCTGGTCAAGATCGAAGGCATCGACAAAGACAAGTTCCTCGACCTCATCCCCATCTCGATGGATGAGGCGACCCTGCCGTGCGTTCCGAGAAACGCCGGACGGCGCACTGCTCGGCAAGGACTTCCTCGAGAAGTACAAGGGCGAGTACCCCTGGGAAGATCGGCCAGACCTACAAGCTGCGGCAGCTCGGCGGCGTCTCCATCACGTTCGTCGGCTCCTACGAGAGCTCGAACGAGGTCTACAACACGATCATCCTCGCCGGCCGGCGCTACATCGAAGAGGTCGACGGCCGCCTCGGCGTCGCCCATCAGGTGTACGTGAAGATCGACGACCCGGACGCACGCCGGCGAGGTCATCGCCCGCATCGACAAGGAGATCCCGGAGCAGTTCCCCTTCGGCACCACGACGAAGGACCAGCGGGCGTTCATGTCCGCCGCGGTCGAGGACCTCCGCGAGACGATCGATTTCTCCCGCTGGATCCTGCTCATCACCCTGGGCGTGATCCTGGTGTCCGTGGCGAACACGGTCTCCATGGCGACGCGCGACCGCGTCCAGGAGTTCGGCATCATCCGGTCCCTGGGCTTCCAGCGGCGCCAGGTGCTGGGTCTGGTCTTGAGCGAGAGCGTGCTGATCAGCCTGGCCGGCGGCGCACTCGGCGTGCTGGCGGCCACGCTCTTCCTGAACCTGCAGGACTACTACTACGGCGATCCTCGGCCTGAACCTGCTGATCCAGGTCACGCCGGCCGTGGCCGGCATCGGCCCTGGTGATCAGCCTCGCGGTCGGCGTGCTCGGCGGGCTGCTGCCCGCGATCGGTGCCAGCCGCCTGAAGATCGTCAACTCGCTCCGGAACGTGGACTGAACCGCCTATGGGCATGCCGATCCGCTACAACATTCGCAACCTCTTCCGCCGGAAGCTGCGTACCTTCCTGACGGTGCTCGGCATCGGGCTGGTCATCGCGATCGCGGTGATCATGATGGCCTACAGCCGCGGATTGCTGCTACTCGCTGCGGAACAACGGGGATCCCGAGAACGCGATGGTGCTCTCGCGCCGCGCGACCGACCGCGGCTTCTCCTCGCTGAAGCAGACGCAGTACGACATCCTGGCCGCCCTCCTCCAGGACCAGGTGGCGACGGCGAACGTAGCCGATTTGCCGGGTGCGCCGAAGGACCCCCTGGCCGGCGCGGAGGACCTCCTCGGGGGTCGCTGGACGGAGGCCTCTCGGAGTACGACTACGACGTAGACCTCGTCGCGCCGTACCTCTGCGCACAGCTTCTTGATGCAGGTCGGAGTCGGATCTGGAAGGCGAAGCGGCGACGCGACGCGGCCTCGTGCTGGGCGTCGATCCCGAGCGCGCGTTCCACATGCACGACGACTTCCGCCTGAAGGAGGGGCGCTATCTCACGGTCGAGGACGAGCGTTCCGTGATGGTCGGCTCGCTTGCGTACGCGCGGCTCGACCTGCAGCCCGAGGACCTGGCCGTCGGCAAGACGGTCCACTTCAGCGGGTCTGGACTGGAAGATCGTGGGCACGTTCGAAGCGCCGGGATCGGGCGCGGACGGCGAGATCTGGGTGCCGCTCGAGCAGCTCCAGACGATCCTCAACCGCAGCGACGTGAACTTCCTCGTGGTCAAGGCGCCCACCGAAGGCGGGATGCGCGAGATCGTCGACTTCATCAACAAGAGCGACCAGACCGAGCTGCGGGCCGTCAGCGAGCAGGAGTACTACCGCGGCTACGCCGAGACGTTCCGAACCTTCGCGCTCATCGGCGGGATCATGGCGCATCGTGATCACCCTCGGCGGCGTCATGGTCGGCATGAACACCATGTACACGGCGATCAGCGGACGCATCCGCGAGATCGGCATGCTGCAGGTCCAGGGCTTCTCGAAGCGGGCCATCCTGACGAGCTTCCTCCTGGAGAGCGTCCTCATCGCCGTCGTGGGCGGCGTCATCGGATGCGCGCTCGGCAGTCTCGTGAACGGCATGCCCATGAAGGTCACGATGGGGGTCTTCCTGTTCCGCGTGGACCAGGTGGTCCTGGCGGCCGGCATGGGCCTGGCCGTCCTCATCGGGCTCGTCGGCGCCTTCATTCCCGCTTTCCGGGCCGTCCGGATTCGCATGGTCGAGGCGATGCGGTACATGTAGGGGGGCTCCAGGGGGGAAGCCGAGGGAGGTCGGACATGCTCAGGCTCGTCGCTTGCGCCCTGCTGCTGGTTGCGCTGGCAGGGTGCCGACGCAGTGTCCTGGGCCCCGACACGTGCGCGCCCACGGCGCCGCCGACGCCGCGAACGGTCACGACACGTCGCCCCGCGACGCCCCTGAAGTCGTCGCCCGCTACGCTGAACCTGGGCGAGATCCGCGGCCGGATTCTCGAGCGCGCGAACCTGACCGTCGCCGCCGAGGCGTTTCGCAACGCCGAGGCCCGCGGCCGCATCACCCAGGCCGCCCAGCCGCCGAACCCCTACGTCATGCTTCGGCAGCGGCGCATCAGCAACTTCGAGATCGCCCACTCGGGCTTCGGGGAGCTGGAAGTCGGGCATGCCGATCGAGCTCGGCCACAAGCGCAGCGCGCGCGTTCGCCAGGCGATGGCGGAGGCCGCGGCCGTGAGCGAGGGCGTGCGCGTGGTGACGGCGAACACGCTGCGCGACGCGGAGCTCGCGTTCTACCGGGCGCTTCGCATCCAGGCCGAGCTCGAGGTCGCCCGCGATCAGGCGCGCGTTGCCGGCGAACTGCGCGATCTCGCCGAAACCCGTTACCGCGAGGGCAAGGACAGCCGGGTGCCGGCGCTGCGGTTCGCAGCCGCCGCCGACGACGCCACGCTCGACGTCGAGGATCTCGAGCGTCGGTACGAACGTGCCTGCCGAACGATCGACGAGCTCGTGGGCGCGAAGTCCGGATCCACGGCACAGGTCGTGGGGACCTGGGAAGGCGCCGTCCTCACGGCCTTCGACCGCGACGAGGCCGTGGTGGCCCTCGAGCGCCACCCCCGTCGGCGCGCGGCCGATCGGGGGGCCGCCGCCGCCGACCGCGCCGTGGCGCGGGCGGATGCCGACGTGTGGCCCAACATCGTGGTGGGCATTGCCGGTGAACGCGATTTCGACCTCGATCGTGACTACATCGGCCTCACGTTGCTCGTCCCGCTCCCGATCTTCGATCGCAACGAGGGCAACCGCGCCTTGACGCGCGCCGCGGCCCGGCGCGCCCACACGGAGGTGCAGGCGGAGGCGCTTCGCCTGGGCGTCGAGCTGGACCAGGCGCTGATCGGCTACGAGCGGGCATCGCGCAACGCCCGCGGGTACGAGGAGGACATCCTGCCGACGCTGCAGGAGTCGCTCGACCTGGCCGAGCAGGCGTACAAGGCGGGTCGCTCGACGTACCTGGACGTGCTGGATGCCTTGCAGGCGCTCTACCGTGCCCGGCGAACACGCGTCCGCCACCTGGAAGAGCGAGCCCAGGCCGTCGTGGTCGTCCACTACCTGACCGAGGCGCGGTAGAATCCCAGCCGACGCCTGGACCAGGAAACGGTCGTGCCCTTCGAGACCGAGCTCGTCGTCCGAGAGAGCGAAGACCCGCACAAGAAGTGGGTCCTGGTCGAGGATCTGTCCTACCGGGGGAACGTCGACACCTTCCGCGTCCCCGCCGGTTTCGCCACCGACTTCGCGAGCGTGCCGGGACCGGTCCTCTGGTTGATTCCCAACTACGGGCCCTACACGCGCGCCGCGGTCCTCCACGACTACCTGCTCGACGACCCGGACCAGCTCGGCACCAGCCGCTGTGATGCGGACGGCATCTTCCGCAAGACGTTGAAGGAGGCGGGCGTGGGGTACGTCCGCCGCCGCATCATGTGGGCCGGCGTGCGGTGGCAAGGCGGCGTGGCCCGCTGCGGCGCCGCGCAGTTCCTGCTCGTGATCCTGATCACGCTACTCGCTCTCCCGCTGGCGATTCCCTACGTTGTGGTCGTGACCTCGCTGGGTGTCTTCCGCATGGTCGAGGTCGTCTTCCGCGTGATCCGCCTGGCGTTCGGCCTCGGCCGGCGGCGCTAGCGCGGCCGCGACGACGCGATCGCCTCGTCGACGTCCTTCCAGAACGACCGCCACGCCTCGCGCTCCTCTTCGGCGGCAGCGCCTCGAGTTCATCCTCGTCACGCGTGTCCTGGAGCTCGGGGAGGAAGCGCCACTCGATCACACGGTCGCCGACCGGGATGCCCGGTCTTCGCAGTTGCTTCCACATGTTCGCGAGGTAGGGCCGGTGCTCCTCGAGGGCGCCGCGCAGCCAGTCGAGCGCCAAGGCGCGGAGCTCGGCCCGCTCGCTCTCCTCCAGCTCCGCGGCGCCCCAGCCCCGGCGGAAGCCCACCTGCGTCGCCGCGCGGGCGGCCCGGAGGACTCGTCCGTGGTGGAGACTCGTGAGAAGCCCCACCTTCGTATCCGGATCCGCGAGGGAGCGCCGGGCTTGCGGATCCAGTTCGAAGGCGCGCGCATAGAGTCGGGCCGCGGCGACGGGTCGCTCGCGGTAGAAGCAGAGGTCCGCGAAGAGGAACGTCTCCTCCGCGTTCTCGGGCTCGAGCGCACCCGAGACGATGGCAGGCATATCCTCCGCGCGCTCGATCCACGCCGCCGCCCGCGCGACGAGGGCCTCGTTGGCGGACTGGAGGCGTCGCCAGGTCTCGACCCGTGGCCGTGGCTGCGTCGCGAGCTGGATCGTCCGACCCGCCTGGGCCCGGAAGCAACGAAGCGCATCCTCGAAACGCCCCGCCTCCAGGTAGATCACACCCTGCAGGCCGCCGAAGTAGTTCCAGCCGCCCTCCCCCTGCCGGTCCAGGGACGCCGCGGCCTCGCGCGGAAGGCCGAGCCGCCAGAGCAGTCGGGCCTGGAGGTCGAGCAGGAAGGCGTAGCCGGGCGCCTCGCGCAGCGCCTCCGCCATCATCGCCTGGGCGTCGAGGAACTGCCCTTGCGAGTAGAGCGCCTCGGCGACGCCGGAGCGCGCGTTCGCCCTCTGCCCACCCGGCGGCAGGTTGCCTACGTGGTGACGGGCGGCCTGGGCAAGCGCTTCCTCGGGTGGCAGTCGAAGACCGGCGACCCAAGCGTAGGTCCGCTGCGCGAATCCCCAGGCAGGGTGGATCCGAATCAACTCTTCGGCCCGCCGCCACGCGTCCTCCAGGTCGCCGGCCTGGACGCGATGGGGTACCAGCGCGAGGAGTTGGTCCCCCTTCTCTCCGTCGGGCAGCCGCTCGATCGTCGCTTCGACGAGCGCCAGGGACTCCTCGCGCGTGGCCTCGTCTTCGTGGAGAAGGGTCGCGAGATGGAACCGTGGTTGGGGAACCCATGGGTTCTTCTCCACGGCCGTCCGGGCCGCGCGGATGGCCTCGTCCACCCGGTCGTTCACGTCATACGCCCAGGCAAGGTTCGCCCAGGCGGCTCCCGTGTCGCGGGAACGGGCCAATTCCTCGTAGAACCGGATCGCTTCGTCCCCGCGACCGTCCTTGGTGAGCACCTCGATGTGCCAGGTCCGAAGCGTCACGTTCGCCGGCGTCGCAAGCCGCAGCGCCTCCGCGAGCGCCGCGTCGCTGGCCTCCACGTCCCCGTCCTCGCGGAGGAGGACGGCGAGCGCCTGGTGGGTTCCGGCCTGCTGTGGGCCCCACGCCACCGCCGCCTGTGCGGCCTCCAGCGCCTCCGCCCGCCGGTCGGGGAGATCGCGTAGCCTGGCCGCGATCATGCGGTAGGGCTCGTGCCAGCGGGGTGCCAGCTTCGTCGCCTCCCGCAGCACGTCGATCCCCTGTTCCAGACGATGTCCCTTCAACAGGTTGGCGTAGGCGCAGAGATACTGCGCGCCCACGACCGAGTGGACACCCTTCGCCAACGCCTCGGCTCGCGCGGTGGCGCCGGCCACATCCAGCCGGCGGAATCGGGGCCTCGAGCTGCGCCAGGTGAACGATCCAGCGGGTGTCGCCAAGCCCGGCGAGCCGGACGGCCTGCTCCAGCCCTGCCATTCCCTCGGTTGCTTTCCGCACGGACAGTTGCGTCAGGGCAAGCCAGGCTCGGATCGTGGGATCCTCGGGTCGAGCGGCGGCCGCCCGTTCGAGGAGCTCGACGGCCTCTCGGGCTTGCCCAGCCCGAAGAGGCCGTGGCCCAGCGCCACGAGCGCCCCAGCGTCGTCCTCGTCGGCGCGCACCCGTTCTCGCCAGGCCTCCACCCATGCCTCGAGCCGCTGCTCGAAGCGGAGCAGGGAAACGAGCGCGTCGACCAGGCGCCAGTCCTGGGGCGCCTGCCGCAGGCCCCGTTCGAAGGCCTCGACCGCACCGTCCACGTCACGCAGGGCGAGGAGCGCCTGCCCGAGCAGATAGTGACCATCGCTCGACTCGGGGCTCAAGGCCACGATCGCCTCCGCCTGGCGCACGACCTCTTCCGGGGCGTGTTCGTAGGCGCGCTGTAGCGGATAGCGGCGCATGCGGATCTCGAGATCGCCCGGATGGCGAACTTCGGCCTCGGCCAGCAGGGTCTCGGCCTCCTGGAACTCTCCGACCTCGCACAAGACCCACGCGACGCGGGCCAGGTGGCTCGGTGTCGCCTCGTCGAGATCGAGCGCGGAGGCGATGGCGACGACGACGTCCCGGTCTCGTTCCAGCAACGCGCGGTGCAGCCGCACGCGCTCCGGCTCAGGGTCCGCGGCATCCAGGAGCGCGAGGAGTGCCCGACCGCCGTCCGCGTCTCCGACCAGAGGTTGGGTCCGCGCAACGAGCCAGCCCTGCAGGCCGTCGATCAGGTCGTCGCGGATGGCCGAGGAGCGCACGCGCTCGACGGCCCCTTCGGTCGCGCCGGAGCCGAGGTCGATGCCGTACTCCCGGAAGGCCTCTTCGTAGTCCGGGTCGGGGGCGATGACGGCGGCCAGTGCGTTCCACCCGAGCGCCAGGTTCGCGTACCGGATCGCCTTCAGGCGCTCCGCCATGCGCACGTCGCGTTCCCGCGTCCTGGCCTCCGTGACGGCCGTCGCCTCTTCCTGCCGGAGGACGCGCTCCAGCTCCTGGGCCCGCGCCCGCGTCTCCGGGACGACCTCCTCCGCCAGCGCCAGGGCCACCGCGCGCTCCGCGGCCGCGTGGGCCTCCGGCAGCGCCCCTTCGCCACGCAGACGGTTGGCCTCCACGAGTGCCTCGCCCACCGCGGCGGTGGTGGCCTCGCGCCGCTCGGCCGCGGCACGCGCGAGCAACGCACGGCTGCCGGCCCCGACGGCCAGCAAGAGCAGCAACGCCGCGAACGAGGCGAGGGTGATGCGGCGACTCCGACGCGCCCGCCCGCGCTCGGCGGCGGCCTTCGAGGCCTCGGCCTTCGCCTCGGCCGCCGCCACGGCCGCCTGGTGGCCCCGCTCTTCGAGCGCGAGCGAGGTATTCGTGCACCGCCTCGGCCACGCGTCCGGCGTGGCGCGGTCGCTCGGCGCGAGCCGGCTCGAGGCAGCGCTTGGCGAGCGCGACCAACTCGGGTGCGGCCGAGCATGCATCCAGCCGCTCGTAGGCACCGCCCAGCTCCGCCCGGGCTGCCTGCTGGAGCCGGGAGGCCGTGTCGCCCAGGTAGGGCGGCTGGCCGGTCAGGATCTCGCAGAGGATCGCACCGAGCGCAAAGACGTCGGCCCGCTCGTCGAGGTGATCGACGTCGCCCAGCGCCTGCTCGGGCGGCATGTAGGCCGGCGTCCCCATCACGGAGCCCACGAGCGACGCCGAGCCTTCGGCGTCCGACCGCGCCGTCGTGATCCGCGTGTGGTCGACGCTGGCATCCGGCGCCTCCCGCTCGTCGATCGTGCCCCCGCGTCGGAGCACCTTGGCGAATCCCCAGTCGAGGACCTGCACCTCGCCGAACGCGCCGATCATCACGTTCGCAGGCTTCAAGTCCCGGTGGATGACACCGCGCGCGTGGGCGTAGGCGATCGCCTGACACAGCTGCTCGAAGACCTGGAGCAGGCGACGCGGCGAGCCCTTCGTGTCACCCGCATCCAGGAGTTGGCGCGCGAGGGTCTCGCCCTTCACGAGCTTCATGGCGAAGAACGGCCGCGCGCCGTCCTCGAGTCCGAGCTCGTAGACGGGCACGACACCGGGGTGCTGGAGCTGACCGCCGATCTGGGCTTCGTCGACGAAGCGCTGGAGCATGTCCCGATTGCCTTCGAGCTCGCCGCGGAGGACCTTCAGCGCGACGTCCCGGCCGAGGTCCACGTCGCGCCCCTTCAAGACCTCGCCGACGCCGCCCTCGGCGATGGCTCCGAGGACCTCGTAGCGTCCCGTGCGCCGCAGCACCGCCTCCGCCGCGGAGGACTCGCCTCCCACCCGCAGCTCGACGCGCGGCGGCGTCTCCCCCGCCTCCTGCATCAGCTCGAGGATGCTCTTCTCGTCGGCGTCCATGGCTACTTCTCGTCCACCGGGGCCTTGTGAAGCGCGAGGACCTCGTCCACCTCGCGCCAGAGCGCCTGCCACGCCTCCTGCTCGTCCTGGGGCAGTCGCTCGAGCTGCCGCGCGTCCCGGACGCCCTCGAGATCCAGGTGCACTTTCCAGTGCCAAAGCTGATAGGCCGCCACGAACCTGGCTCGAGCGGAGAACTTCAGCTGTGCACCGGGCTCTCGCCAGAGCGGCAGTTCCTCCCGGAGCCAGCTAGCGCCTGGTCGCGGAAGGCGCGCCGCTCCTCTCGCTCAGGTCGTGCGCGTCCGGCCCGGCCCCCGTGCCAGCGAGGACGGCAGCACGGACGGCGCGGAACCGCGTCTCGACCTGGAGGAAGTGCTCCACGTGCGGGAGGTTTCGGAAGTTTGCGGGGAAAACGGCGAGCGGCCCCTCGCGCGCGGCACGTTGGTAGTACCGTGCCGCCGCCACGTAGCGACCGCGGGCGAGGCAGAGATCCGCGAAGTCGAGCGTCTCCTCGCGGTCGCGAGGCTCGCGCTCTCCCCGCACGATGGCCGCCGTATCCGACGCCAGCGCAGCGAGGCGCTCGAACCTCGCGACCAGGTCGTGGCGCGCCGCTTCGTACCGCTGGAACGTCTCGACCCGGGGACGCGGAAAACGACCCTCGCGGAGCTTCCCGGGGTGCTCGCGCAGGCGCTGCTTGGCGATGAGCGCCCCGTCCTCGTACCGGCCCTGTTCGAGGGCAAGCCACGCACGCCCCCACCAGCTGTCGCGGCGGGGCCCATCCGGGGCGTTGCGCGCCGCCCGGTCGAAGTCCCCCTCCACGAGGAAGAGAGTGGCTTCCCAGCCGCGGGCGTCGCCTTCGCGGCCGCTCTCGACTTCGCCCCGAGCCAGTGCCCGCCGAGCCGCGGCGAGGTCCCCCTGAGCAAAGTGCGCCTGCGCGATCCCGAGCCAGGCGTTCCAGGTGGTCACGGACTTCCAGGTCTCGCCCTCGTCGCCGAAGGCCTCCCGGCACGTCTCCCAGGCCGCCTCTTCGCCCCGTGCGAGCGTCAGCAGGAAGGCGGTCCTGATCTGCAGCTCCGAGTGCCGCCGCCCGCCGTGCTTCAGCGCGCGCAGGCAGGCGTCGCAGGCGTCGTCCCACCGACCGAGCTCGATGTAGATGTTCGGGAGCGACATGCCCCACTTCTTGACCTCGTAGGTCGGCGAGAGCTCGATCGCCCGTTCCATCTCGCGGGCCGCCTCCTCGGGACGACCGTCATCCCAGAGGAGCAGGGCAAGTCGGCGGCGGCAGGCTGGCGTTCCAGGGAGCCAGGTCCACGGCACGCCGGGCCGCCCGGACACCGTCGGCCGTTCGGTCGGCCAGGTCGTAGGCTCGAGCGAGGAAGAGCCAGGAAGCGACGTCGTCGCACGCTCGGCCTTGGCCTCGTACCGGGCGACGGCCTCGTCGATGCGACCGGCGGCGGCCATGATGTCCAGGCAGACGGTGCCTACGTCCCAGCGGACGTACCCAACGCGACGAAGGGCTTCGTCCACCGCGGCCAGGGCCTCGGGATACTCCCGGCGCCGCCAGTGGACGTCGGCCAGCATCGACCAGCACCTCGACATCCACGGCTCGAGCTCCACCGCCTTCTTCGCCGCCGCCAAGGCCTCGTCGTAGGTCACCGGGTCTTCCACGAGCGTCGGCGCCAGCCAGAGGTACGGCTCGCTCCACCGCGGCATGAGCGCGGCCGCTTCGCGACACGCCTCGGCTGACTCGGCGGGAGCGCTCAGCCGGAGCAGGCCGGACACTTGCAGCAGGTAGGCCGCCCGCAGCAAGGGGGCGTCTAGTCCCACGTAGTCGTCGTACACCTGCCGTGGCGCTGGCCAGGCTATGCCCGTGCGCGAAGCCGTAGCTCGCCAGCCATCGCACATAGCGCGTGTTTCGCTCGCCGGCGGCCTTCGCGGCCTCCCCGAACGCCGTACGCGCCTCCTCGTACCGACCGAGCGCGCCGAGGGCCTGCCCCTGAAGCGAGAGGACCTCCGGGTGGGAGAGCCCCAGGCGGCGGGCCTGCTCGAGGAAAGCGACGGCCTCGTCGAAGTCATCCTCCCCCCACGCCAGGTATCCCAGCACGGCCGGCGCTCGGGCATCCGTGGGATCGCTCTCGGCGCGGCTTGCCCAGCGCTCCCGATACACACCGCCCTGCCCGAGGCGATGGGCGACCCAGCACGCCCGGAGCAGGAAGGTGAGATCGTCGGGGTGTCGCCGAGCCCCCGCCTCGTACACACGCAGCGCCTCGGCGTCCTGCTGCATCCGGCCCAGGGTCTCCGCGTACCAGAGATCCGGCTCGGGGCGGTCGGGGCGCAGCGCCCGCAGGACCGAGATGTCCCGCGCGGCGATTTGGGGCGCGCGCTCCAGTGTCCAGAAAGAAGCGTGCGGCCCTGAGCTCGACATCGTGGGCATGCACGTCTGGATGGCACAGGTCGAGCAGGGCCACGGCCTCGGTCGGGCACGCCCGACTTCCCACGGAGGGCGCTCACGGCCGTCGCGGCGTAGGCCGCCGACGCGGTAGCCGGGGTCGAATCCCGCGACCAGCGCGCACATCGCGTCGGGGTCGATCGTCTCGTAGTCCCGAAGGAAGGTCGATCCGCCGAGGGTCGTCTTCGACGAGTTCGGCGATGCGCAGAGGCGTGGCGACTTCCCGCCGTCCGGGTTGCGCGGTCCCTCCCTCGTCGCCCGCAGGCGATACAGGGCATCGAGGAGCTCGCTCTGAATGCCGGACGCGCGAATGCGCCGGGCCGCCTCCTCGACGTCGAGCGCGTCGACGTCGATGTCGTAGTCGCGAAAGGCCTGCCGCCAACTCTCGGTCCGTGTCGAGGCCGCCGAAGTCATCGCGGCCCATGGGCAGGGCTGCCGCGAAGCGGATCGCGTCGAGTCGCTCCAACATCGCCGCATCGGCCGCGGCCTGGGCAGCCCGGGCCTGGGCCTCGACGTGGACCGCCAGCACCTCTTCGTGGCGCGCCTGGGCGCGCTGCACGTAGTCGTCGCCGGCCTCTCCGGTTCGGGCGAGGTCGCGCGCCTTCGCCGCCGCCGCGACCGCCTCGCCGTACGCGCCCGCGGCCTCCAGCCGAACGCTCTCCTCGATCGCGGCGTCCACGCGCGGGCGCGCCGCCTCGGCGCGCTCGCGTGTCCGCGCGTCGTGCCGGAGAAACGCGAAGGCGGCGAGCAGGGCCGCCAGCAGGATGGCGGAACCGGCGAGGCGTGTCTTCCGACGCGCCCGCACCTCCCAGCTCGCGGCGCGCCTCTGCTCCTCCAACGCGGCCTGTTGCTCGACCGCATCCAGCTCGGCCGCGTGCGCACGCTCCTCGACGGCGGTCAGGTGCGCCGAGACGGCCTGCGCAACGGCCTGCGCGTCGTGCGGGCGTTCGTCGAGCACGGGAGCGAGGCAGCGCTTCGATAGGTCGACGAGCAAACCGTCCGCGCCGCACACATCGAGGCGCTCGAGCGCCGGTTGGAGGCGCGCCTGGGCCGCCTTCACCAGGCGCTCGTTCGGCGTGCCGGTATACGGCGGCTCGCCGGTGAGGATCTCGCAGAGGATCGCGCCCAGCGCAAAAACGTCGGCGCGCGCATCGAGCGCGTCGACGTCGCCGCGGGCCTGCTCGGGCGGCATGTACCCGGGCGTCCCCATCACCGAGCCTGCCACGGACTCGGAGCCCGTGCTGCCCGAGCGGACGGTGGCGATGATCGTGTGGTCTTGGGTCTCGGTCGGCGCGGGCTCCTCGCGCCCCAGCACCTTCCCGAAGCCCCAGTCGAGCACCTGCACCTCGCCGAAGCTCCCCGCCATCACGTTTGCCGGCTTCAGGTCGCGGTGGATGACGTCCCGGACGTGGGCGAAGGCCACGGCCTGGCAGACCTGCTCGAAGATCTGCAGGAACCGCCGCTGGCCCTTCTTCGGATCCGAGCGGTCCTGGAGGAGGGCGGCGAGCGTGCGTCCCTTCACGAGCTTCATCGCGAAGTAGGGCCGGCCGTCGGCCTGGAGGCCGAGACCGTACACGGGGACGATGCCGGGGTGCTGGAGCTGCCCGGCGATCTGGGCTTCCTCGATGAAGCGCGCGAGGATCGTGTCGGTCTTCGCGTGACGCTGCCGGAGGACCTTCAGCGCCACGTCGCGCCCGAGATCGCGGTCGCGCCCCCGGTAGATGACGCCGACCCCACCGCGGGCGATCTCGCCCATGACCTGGTAGCGGCTGTCGTCGTCGACCCCCTCGTCGCCGAGCGCCGCCCCGACGCGGACGAGGGGGGCGGCGTCCTCGTCGGGTGCGTCGTGGAGCATCACCGAGGAGTGGACGCCGGCGAGGCGCTGGAGGCGGGCGATGACGCTCGAGCCCCCGCCCGGAGCCCGCGCGAAGCCGGCCCGCAGGGCCTCTTCCCAGCCCGACCCGCCCCCGGAGACGTCGCGTTCGTCGCTCATCACTCCCTATCCGGGCCACGCCCCGATCTCGCGGGAGCGAAATCGGGGCTCACGCCAGAAACGCGACGAGGCGCTCGCACTCGGCCTCGGCGGCGGCGGTGCTCGCGCCCTCGTGCTCCTTCACGACCTCGACCAGCGCGGCCCGGAACTCCCGTCGGGCCTTGGCGTACTCGTGGTGGAGGTGCGCAGGGTCCTCGTCCCAGGCCTTGGCGATCTCGCGGATCGGAAGGTCGTCCTGAAAGCGGAGCTTCAAGAGCTCGACGCGCCGCGGGGCCCCGTTCCCCCGCTCCGGCGCGGCCGCGGCCATGTGGAGCGCCGCCTGCCGCATCAGCGACTGGGCCCACGCGCGATCGAACACGCGGGACAGGGCCTCCTCGGTTTCGCCCCGCTCCCCCCGTCCGAAAGCCGAGTCCGCTTGCTTGTCGCGTCGGGCGACGCTCCGTTCGAGGCGCAGCGCCACGTTGCGCACGACGCCGTAGAGGAAGGCGCGAAAGCCCCCGCGATCGGGGTCCGCCTTCTCGAGCACGCCGCCGGCGCGGAAGCAGTCGACGAACACCTCCTGGACGGCGTCGTCGAGCTCGCGGCGATAGGCGGAGGCGCGCCACCGCGCGCCGAGGTACGCCCGCACGACGGGCTCGTAGCGCTCTGCGAACGCCGCGCGCTCGGACGCCCCGCCCTCGGCCGCGCCGCGGATCATCGTCCAGCAGGTGACACTCGAGGACTCCACTACCGGATTCTGGCGACCCTGCCCCGCGCGGTCAACGAGGCAGGCCGCGTGGGTCGGTCGCGGGCTGAAGTCAAGCCGCTGCCGCGCTCGACTCAGTCCCCCTCGGGCACCGTGTTCTGAGCCACCTTCAACAGAGCGATCGCCTCGGCATCTTCGGGGTCACGGCGCAGGGCGGCTTCCAGCCAGCGCTGGGCGATGTCGGGCTCCTCGAGATCGAGGTGGATCGCCCCGAGGCTCCGGTAGTACGCCGCGCGATCCGGATCGATCGCGGCGAGCGACAAGGCGTGACGACGGGCCTCGGCCGGGCTGCCGAGCGCCAGGGCCACCTCGGTCGCAAGCTGGCGGCCCGGTCGATGGTCGGGGTGGCGGACCAGGAACGAATTCGTCCGCGCCAACGCCGCCTCCAGGTCGCCGGCTCGGATAAGCGCGACAGCGAGCGTCAGGGCCCGCTCGGGCTCGGCCGCCAGGACCTCCGCGTCCTCCGCCGCAACGTGCAGGGCGGGCAGGTCGTTCGCCAGCCCTGCGCGGCGAACACGGATCGACCACGCATCGCCGTCGACGGCGTCGCAGACCGCGGCCAGGTGTTCCCACGCGGCTGCGCGGGGATTACCGGCATGCCGTCGCCACGAGAGCCACGACTCGAGGGCGCGAAGGATCCGGGGCGCCACCGCGCTCTCGCGAACCCGCCGGCCCACCTCCTCGGCCTCGAGGGCCTCGACGTCGAGGCCGTACCGAGCGAACGCCTGGGCGTAGCGCGCGTCCTGCATCGAGGCGAACGTCTCCCCGCCCGACTCCACGGGCCGCCCTACGGCGAGCGCGTCCAGTCGTGCGACGAGGGATTCGTCCTTGGCCTCCTGAGCCGTGCGCTCGGCGCGCGCGACCTGCTCGAGTTCGAGCTGGGCGCGAAGCTCGGCGATGCTCCTCAGCGTCTCCGTCGCCACGGACGCGCCGCCAGCAATGGCCTGGGCGCGGGTCGTCGCGGCCAGGGACTCCTCGAGCTTCCCTTGGCCGCGGAGCCGCTGCGCATCCTCCATCGCCGTCGCGATCGCCGCCGACGCCTTCGTGTCGCGCACCCGGGCGTCGCGCGCAAGCCAGAGAGCGGCTCCGCCCGCAACGAGAAGAAACGCCAGCACGCAGCCCGCCACCAGCAGGCTCTGTCGGCGAGCCCGATGCTGCTCTTCGGCCTGTGCCCGTGCGCTCTCGGCCTCGGCGCGGGCGGCCGCCGCCGCAACGCGCGCTTCCTGGGCCCGCGTCTCGACCGCGGCCAGGTGCATGTGCACAGCGTCCGCCACGACGCCTGCGTCGTGCGGCCGCTCGGCCCGGATCGGCGCGAGGCAGTCACGACAGAGCGCCACGAGGGCATCGTCTGCGCCGCAGGCGTCGAGTCTCGCGTTCGCGTCGTCGAGTTTCGCGTGGGCCGCCAGCGTGAGGAGTTCCTCCTTCGGGCCGGTGTAGGGAGGGGCTCCCGTCAGGATCTCGCAGAGGATCGCGCCCAATGAGAAGACGTCGCAGCGCTCGTCGAGATGCTCCACGTCGCCGATGGCCTGCTCAGGGGGCATGTAGGCGGGCGTCCCCATCACCGATCCGGCGACGGACTTCGTGCCGCTGTCCTCGGCGCGCACACTCGCGATCCGTGTGACGTCGTCCTCGGGGGTCGGACGCCGGCGCTCGTCCGCCTTCCCGCCGCGCGGGAGCACCTTGGCGAACCCCCAGTCGAGGAGCTGAACCTCGCCGAATGCGCCCACCATGACGTTGGAGGGCTTGAGGTCGCGGTGCACGACCCCACGCGCGTGCGCGTAGGCCACGGTCTGTGCGAGTTGCTCGAAGATGCGAAGGAGCCTCGCCGCCCGTCCTTCGGTCCGCGGCGCTTCGCGAGGCGGGCCGCCAGCGTCTCGCCCTTGACGAGCTTCATGGCGAAGAACGCCCGGCGGTCGTCGTCGATGCCGACCTCGTAGACAGGGACCACTCCGGGGTGCTGAAGCTGCCCACCGATCTGCGCCTCGTCGAGGAGGCGCTGGATCAGGTCCGGGTCGGAGGCGTACTTGCCACGGAGGACCTTCAGCGCCACGTCGCGGCCCAGATCGACGTCACGACCGCGGAGGACCTCGCCGACGCCGCCCTCGGCGAGCGGGCCGACGATGTCATAGCGGCCGCTCCGGCGAAGAGACGCTCCCGGCTCGCCCGCCTCACCGTCGGCGGAGGCGGAGGGGAGCCGAACCTGCGGCGGCTCGTGCCCCGCCGCCTGCATGAGATCGAGGATGCTGGGGTCGTGGTTGGCCATGGCTACTTCCCCTCCTCGGCGGCTTCCGGTACGGCATCCATGGCGGCCCACACCTCTCGCCACCGTTTCAGCTCGTCGAGAGGCAGCGTGTCGCTGTCGGCGGATTCACGGAGCTGAACCATGGGTTGCCACATCCTCAGCGATTGGAGTTGAGACTCGACCAGTTCCCGGTCGGATGGTGCGCTGTCCGGAAGGGTGAGTAGCCGCTCCAAGCAAGCAAGGGCCTCGCGCCGAAGCGTCTCGGAATCGCCCGCTTCGAGCGGATTCGGAAGATCCTCGGCGATGCTGTAGGCCAAACTCCGCCACGCGCGCACATAGCAGCTCTGCGCGCGCTGGGTGCTGTCGGCGTCGCTTGCTTCGATCAAGTCGTGGAGACGTCCGGCCTTCTTCCACTCGCCGCGCGCCCAGTGGATGTCGAGCATCCAGCCGAGGTCATGAGCGTCGTACGTCTCCCGCCCCGCAAGCACGTCGTCGATACCCTCCAGAAGCTCGACCTGTTGACGTGCCTCCTCCATGCGTCGCGCAATCGAAGAGCGTAGCTCGCTGTAGTCCACCAGCGAGCTCGCCTCGATCAGGGCGTACGCACGCCGGAGGTGCGGGATGGCGTCGGCCGGTCGCCCCGCGCGAAAGGCGACGGCACTGAGATTCAGCGGAGGCGTGGGGTCCTCCGGGCGGAGCTCGCTCCACTTCTCGAAGATGGGCTGAGCCTCACGGATCTGGCCGCTGTTCGCGAGAGCGACCCCAAGCTCGAATTCGATTAGGAAGGAGTCCGGCAGCAGCTCGAGTCCCTTGCGGAGGAGGTCGATCGCCTCCTCCACCCGGCCCAACTCACGCAACAACTTCGCCATGCGGAAGCGGGCGACGACGTTGCGCGGGCGGTCGACGAGAGCCGCTCGAACGCCCGAGGCCGCCGCCAGCTTGTCGCCCTTCGCCTCGAGCAGGCACGCCTCGGTGAAGTCCGTGTGGAGGCTTGCCTTGTCCTTCTCGCTGATCTGCGCGAACACCTCCTCGGCCTCTGCGATACGGTTCTGGGCCACCAATGCCTGCGTCAGGTAGACGAGCGTCTGGGGATCGCCTGGGCGGTCTTCGAGGATCCTGCGACAGATCTCCTCCCCCTCCTGGGAACGATTGACTTGCATGTAGGCCACCGCCAAGCGACCAGGCGTGTGCGGGAGGGTCTGCTTGAGTCGCAGGGCCTCCTCGAACGCGGGAATCGCCTTCGCAGGCTCCTCCGCGATCGAGTACGCCTCCGCGAGGGCTACGTGAGCGAGGGCGTCATCGGGAGAGAGCCGTACCGCCTCCTCGGCTGCTCGAATCGCCTCGTCGTACTGCCCCACCCGGCCGAGAGCGTAGGAGAGGGCGCCGTAGCCGTAGGCCCCGGCAGGATCGAGTTCCACGGCCTTCCGCGCGGCCTCCAGCGCCTCCTGCCGCTCGCTCTCCGCGGGCCCCGGGAGCCCGTTCAACGCACCCGCGAGGGCAACCCATGCGGGGCGCTGTGCGGCTCACGCTCCACGGCCTCGCGACCCGCGATCACCGCATCCCGCCAGCGCCCTTGCTGCCGGAGTGAGATCGAGAGGTTGGCGTAGCCGCTCTGCACGGAAGGGTCGATCTCGAGCGCGCGGCGGATCTCGGCCTCGGACCCCTCGTAGTCCCTGGCCCGAGACCGCATGGCGCCCATGTTCAGCCGGGCCGTCGCGTTCCTGGGATCGAGCTCGAGCGCGCGTTCGAACGCGGCCGTCGCCTCCCGATCGCGGTCCACATCCGTCAGGGCAGCACCATGGTTGGTGACGGTCATGGAGTCCAGGGGCGCGAGCTCACGCGCCCATGCCGCCACCTCCAGCTGCTCCGCGTGCCGGCCCAGCGCCTTCAGGCCCACCATGACGTTGGCATAGGCGCGCGCGCCCTGCGGCCGAAGGGCCACCGCCGCCGTCGCGTGATCGAGGGCGCGCGTGCGGGCCACGACGTCGTAGATCGGCCCGGGCTGCGAGAGGTAGCCTTGGACCCAGAAGTCCTCGGGATGGGCGTAGAGCCGCGGCCGGAGGAAGTCGTGGGTGGCCTTCACGCTCCGATAGCTCATGAGGGCGTAGGCGAGCTGGGAGACGGTGGACGAGGGCAGGTCCGCGGAGGACTCGGTCGCGGCGATCGCCTCCAGCCTCTCGAGGATGTCGTCACCGCCCTTCTCGAGCGCGTCGCGGATCCGCGTGCGCACGGGATCCGGATCGAGGGCCCGGGCGTGGGCGCTGAGGGGGCGCCCGGGTCGCTTCCAGGTCTTCCAGAAGCTCCACCGAAGCTGCGCCCACGCGTCCAGCGCCGCGACGACCTCGTCGATGGCGTCCCCGAAGTCGCCCCGCACCTTCGCCTGGAACGCCTCGGCGTCGGCGGCAAACGGATCGAGCCCGTAGCGGGCGAAGACCTCCTCATACTCGCGGTCGGTCTGGGTGGGGCTGAACTGGTCCCACCGCCCCATGCGCACCTCGGTCAGATCCGCGGCGAGCGCGCGCGCCCGCGCTGCACGCTCCGCCTCCGCCTCGGCCGCCCGAAGCTCCGTCTGCATCGCGCCGACCAGGGCGGCAGCGCGCTCCTGCAGGTCGGCCGGCGCCCCGCTCGTGTCGGCCAGGGCGTGGGCACGCCGGGCGGCGTCGAGGGCTTCGGCGTGGCGGTGCTGCCCCGTGAGCAGCGCCGCCTCCTGGATCGCCTGGTCGATGCCCGGGCGCACGGCCTCGACACGCGCGTTGCGTTGGCCCTCGACGAGGGCGTACGCCCCCCCACCGAGCAGGAGCGCGAGCAGCACGGCGGCGGCCCCGATGCGGGTCTTTCGCTTCGCCCGCCGCTCCCAGGCCGCACGGCGCTGCTCCTGTTCCCGGCGGGCGTCCTGCTCGACCGCTTCCACCTCCGCCTTGCGGACGCGCTCGTCCACGGCCGCGAGCCAGGTGCCCAGCGCCTCCGCGACGACCCCGGCATCCGCGGGACGATCCGCCGGCAGCGGGCTGAGGCACCGCTTCGTGAGCGCAACGAGCTCCGGATCCGCACCGACACGCGTCGAGGCGCGCCAACGCCGGGTCCAGGCGGGCCTGGATCGCCTGCAGGAGGATGTCCTGGGACTCGCCGACGTAGGGCGCCTTGCCGGTCAGGATCTCGCACAGGATCGCGCCGAGTCCAAACACGTCCGAGCGCGGGTCGAGTTCCTCGACGCGGCCGATGGCCTGCTCGGGCGACATGTAGGCGGGCGTCCCCATGACCGAGCCCGTGATCGAGTCCGAGCCCGCGCTCTCGGTGCGGACGGTGGCGATCACGGTGGGCTCGGGGGCCTCCGACCTCCTCCTTTCGCTCGCCTCGGCCGAGGACCTTGCCGAAGCCCCAGTCCACCACGAGCACCTCGCCGAACGCGCCGACCATGACGTTGGCGGGCTTCAGGTCGCGGTGGAGCACGCCGCGGGCGTGGGCGTAGGCCACGGTCTGCGCCGTCTGCTGGAACACCTCGAGGAAGTGCCGGCTCTCGTGCGCGACGTCGGGTCGTGCCCCGAGGAGCGCGGCCAGCGTGCGGCCCTTGACCAGCTTCATCGCGAAGTGCGGACGCCCGTCCGGCTGAAGGCCTATGCCGTAGACCGGAACGATGCCGGGGTGCTGGAGCTGGGCCCCGACCTGCGCCTCCTCGATGAAGCGGGTGACGACCTCCGGATTGGCCGCGAGTTCCTTGCGCAGCACCTTCAACGCGACGTCGCGGCGCAGATCCTTGTCGCGCCCCTTGTAGACGACGCCCACGCCGCCCCGCGCGATCTCGCCCACGATGCGGTACCGGCTGTCTTCTGTCGGGCGCTCCTTGCCCTCGGCCGCGCCGACCCGCAGCAACGGCGCGCCGTCCTCCTCGGGGGGCTCGTGGAGGAGCACGCGCGAGCGGATGCTCGTGAGGCGCTCGATGCGCTGGACGACGCTCTCCCCCTCCTCGCGCGGCGGCCCCCAGGCCGCCATCAGCGCCTCGTCGAGGTTCTCGTCCGGGAACGCGTTGGAGGACGGAGTCGGGGGGGAGTCGGTCATCACCTCTTCTTCGAGCCGGAGGTGGTTTTCGCGGGGGGAATCCGGAATCCCGCCTCGTCAGGAGGCCAGCATCTGGGTCAGCCGCAGGCACTCGGCCTCCGCCGCCGCCACGCTCAGGTCCTCCTGTTCCCGCACGACGTCGATCAGGGCCTGGCGAAACTCCCGGCGAGCCTTGGCGTACTCGTGGTGCGTGCGGGCCGGATCCGCGCCCAGGTGCGCCGCGATCTCCCGGATCGGCAGCCCCCGCTCGAACCTCAGCCGCAGGATCTCGACGCGCTCCGGGGCGCCGTTGCCACTCTCGGCCGCGCGCCGGACCTGCAGGGCACGCGCCTCGGCGATACGGGCCTGGGCCCAGGCCTGATCGAAGAGTCGGGAGGCAGGCTCGTCCCGGGCTTCGACGGCCCTCAAGTCGATCTGCGAGTCGGAGGGCCGTGCGTTGCGTGCCGTCGCCTGCTCCGTCCGCCGGGCGACGTTTCGCGTCACGCCGTAGAGGAAGCCGCGAAAGCCGCCGCGCTCCTCATCGACGCGCGTCAGGGCCCCGTCGGCGCGGAAGCACTCCAGGAAGACGTCCTGCGCGGCATCGTCGATCTCCCGAATCAGCGGCGAGTGACGCCAGCGTGCGCCGAGGTAGGCACGGATCGCAGCCCTCGTAGCGACCGGCGAACGTCCGCCGCGCGTCAGCCCGGCCGGCCGCCGCGTCGCGGATGACCGTCCAGCAGGTGGCCTGGCTGTCGGCGCTCGGACTGGGGCCGTCGTCCACTGCCTCTCCCTCCGGCGGGAGGATAGCAGGTCAGTCGTCTTCGCTCACGATCAAGGCTTCGGCCTCGCGGCGCCAGCCGTCGAGCTCCTTCCGCAAGGCAGCGGGCAGGTCGAGGCCCTCGACGCCGTGGATGGCTTCGGCCAGCGTCTCGCGCGCCTCGTCCTTGCGGCCGAGTTGCCAGAGCGCCATGGCCAGGAAGTACCGGTCGCCCGACTTGGCGGCGGCGATGGTCTCGGCCGCGGCCTGCCCGTGATCCTGACGGACGAGCGAGCGCTCCAGGAGTTTGACCGCGCGCTCGTACTCGCCATGGTCGTAGCAGGCCACGGCCATTGTGCCGAGGTAGTGGGCCTCGTCGGGGTTCGCGGCCAACGCCTTCTCGGCCAGCCGCCGCCCTTCCTCCGGATCGCGAAGGCTGCGGTCGGGACAGCGGAGCAGGTACCAGGCGTGCATGCTCGTCGCCATTGGCTCGTCGGGCAGCACCTCCCGGCCCCGACGCATCTGCTCGATGGCCTCGGCGTACCCATCTCTCTCCCAGAGCTGCTGTGACAGTCGGAAGCGAACCCTCGCCATGTTGCGCTCACTGTAGAAGCGCGCCTGCGCCCCAAGGTCGAGCGCCAGGGCACGCTCGTAGGCAACGATGGCATCTCCATACTCGCCGAGGTTGGCCAGACTGAGGGCCAGCGACACCTGGGCGTTCGCGTAGTCGGCGTCGATCTCGACGGCCCGGCGGAAGGCCTCGGCCGCGCGCTTCCAGTCTCCCTTGGTCCGGTAGACCTGCCCGAAGTTGTGGTGGAGCACGGCGGTGTCGTGATCCCGGGCGTCTTCCGGCGTGAGGCGAAGCGCCTCCTCGAATTCCTCCAGAGCCCGGTCGGGATCACCCAGGTAGTTGGCCTGCATGGCACCCAGCGCGATGTGGGTCGCAACGGAATCGGGATCGAGGCGCAGGGACCGTTCGTAGGCGCGCCGCGCCTCGCTGTAGCGCTTGAGAACCTCGAGGGTCTGGCCCCGCTCGAAGTAGAACGCCGCCTGCTCTGGGTCGAGCCGGATGGCCTCGTCGAGCGACACGAGCGACTCCTCCGGTCGCCGGAGAAGCCGGAGGACCGTTCCCCGCTGCGCGTGCGCGCCGGCGTACTCGGCGTCCAGCCCGAGGGCCTCATCCAGCGCCTCGAGTGCTTCCGGCCAGCGACCCAGGTGGGTGAGGGCGATCCCCAGATTCGTCCGGGCGACGACGTCCGTCGGATCGAGGCGGCAGGCCTTGCGGTACTGCGCCTCGGCCGCCCCATAGTCGCCCTTGCCGTCGCCGAGCACGTTCCCGAGCCTCACGTGAGCGTTCGCGTAGGCGGGAGCGCGTTCGAGCGCACGACGGAGGACCTGCTCGGCCTCGTCCAGCATCGCGGGATCGCGCTCCCGCCTGCCGAGCCGCTGCAGGACCCCGCCCAGGCACGTGAGGATCAGCGGGTCGTTGGGATCCAGCGCGTAGGCCCTGCGTGCCTTCACCAGGGCCTCGTCGAGATGCCCGAGGTTCGACAGCGAAGCCGCGAGGTTCCCGATGGACCCATGCCCGCTCGTCCCCGAGTTCGATGCCTCGGCGCTGGACGGGGACGGCGTCCGCGTCCCTCCCGGCGCGCGCCAGCGTCGCCCCCAAGAACGAGAGGCCATGGGCAGTCGGCCGCAGCGCCAGCACGGCCTGGATGTGGGGCAGGGCGTCCTCGCGGTCCTCCTTCGAGCGCTGGTCGAGCGAGGCGCGCGAGGTGGTGGTGGATCCACAGGTCCGCCGGGTGGCGGTCATGAACGCGGCGGAGTAGGTCGATGCCTGCGTCCTTGTCGCTCTCTCCCAGAACCATACCGAGCAGGTCCAGCGTGCGTACGGGCAGGGTCTCGATGTCCGCCTCGGCGGCCAGGGCCCGCAGACGGTCGGCGTTGCGGCTTGCGACCGCGTCGCGCAGCCGGTCGCGCCAAGGGTCGGGGTCGGCCAGGCCGGCAACCGAAGCAGTTCCTTGGCAGGTTCGTCCGCAAGTTCCTCCTTCGTCAGGTGCAGCGTGGCCCAGTCGTCGAGGACGGCCGCGATGGCCACCGGGTCGGTCCGCCCTCGGATCGCCGCCGCCGCCTCGGCCGGCGTCAGCATGTCGAGGTCGATGCCGTGTGCGCGAAACGCTGCTTGGTAGGCCGCCACGGTGCGGTGGGAGTCGAAGTCGTCCATGCGCGCGAGGCGGACATCTTCCAGGTCTCGAAGCAAGGCGGCGTCGGCCGCCCGGCGCTCTTCGCGCGCCTGCGCCTCCTCGTATGCCGGCCTGCGTCGCCTCGAAACGCAGGCCGACCTCACGGCGGAGATCCGCGGGGGCGTCCTCGGTTGCCGCCAGATCCCGAGCCCGCTCGAGGGCGGCCAAGGCGCTTGCGAAGTCGCCGGCTCCCTCGCGTCCGCTCGCCTCCTGCAGGGCCTCATCGACGGCCGCTACGATCCGCCCGCGACGCTCGTCCTGCGTCCGCCCGTGCCAGGTCCAGAGTCCAGTCCCAACCAAAAGGATCGCCAAGCCAACGCCGGCCCACGCCACCGTCTGCCGGCGACGGCGCTGCTGTGTCTCCGCGGCGGCGCGTGCCTCGTCGGCCTCGTGCCGCGCCCGGGCGGCCTGCTCGCGCGCGTGGATTCCCGCGAGCTTCGACCGGTGCGCCCGCTCGTCGATGCCCGCGAGGTAGCCCGCGATCGCCTCGGAGACGATCGCGGCGTTGCGGGGACGTTCCTTCGGCACCGGCGCGAGCGCCTGGCGGCAGAGGTCGACCAACTCGGCGTCGGCGCCGCAGGCATCCAGACGCGAAAACGCGTCGCCCAGTTCGCAGTGCAGCGCCTTCCCCATGATTTCACCAGCGGTCCCGGTGTAGGGCGCTGCGCCGGTCAGGATCTCGCAGAGGATCGCGCCGAGGGCAAACACGTCGGAGCGCTCGTCCAGTTCCTCGACGTGCCCCAAGGCCTGCTCGGGGGGCATGTACGCGGGCGTCCCGAAGACCGACCCCGCGATCGAGTCCGACCCTGCGTCCACGGAACGCACGGTCTGGACCCGGGTGACGTCCAGGGGAGCGCGGCGGGAGCGGCGCTCGTCCGCCACGCCTCCGCGGGCCAGAACCTTGGCAAACCCCCAGTCCACGACCTGCACTTCGCCGAAGGTGCCGATCATGACGTTCGCGGGCTTCAGGTCCCGGTGGACGATGCCACGGGAGTGCGCGTAGGCCACCGTGCGGCAGACGGCGCCGAAGATGGCGAGGATCCGTCGCTGGTCGTCCGAGGGGTCTTTGCGCGCTGTGAGTAGGGACGCGAGCGTCTCGCCCTTCACCAACTTCATGGCGAAGAAGGGGCGCCCGCCCTCGTCGAGGCCCAGCTCGTAGACGGGGACGATGCCCGGGTGCTGGAGCTGCCCGCCGATCTGGGCCTCCTCCACGAACCGCTCGACGATGTCCGAAGCGTCCAAGTGGCGCTCGCGGAGCACCTTGATCGCCACGTCCCGGCCGAGATCCACGTCGCGGGCCTTGTGCACGACGCCCACGCCACCGCGGGCGATCTCCCCCACCCGCTCGTAGCGCGCACGGCTCGGCGATGCAGGAACGGCCTCGTCGCCGTCGAGCGCGCGGAGGCGCAGCCGCGGGGCCGCCTGCCCGCCCTGCTCCATCCGGAAGAGGATGCTCTCGTCCGCCATGACTACTTCCCCTCGTTCGTCGGGACGGTCCGGGCCGCGACCGCCTGCAGTACGGCGCCCGCCATTTCGAAGCGCTTCGCGTCGCGTTGCTCGTCCGGCTCTCCCTCCCGCAGCCGGGCGGCGAGATGGAGGTTCAGATGGAGATCATCGGGGTGCTCGAGGACGGCCTGGCGGAGGAAGTCCGTGGCCTCTTCGGCGTCGTGGGCCACGAGGAGGCTTCCAAGGAGATCCGACGTGGGGGCCGGGAGTTCCTTGCCTTGCGCCTCTTCGGCCATGCGCCAGAGGGCGTCGACGTCGCCCGCGACGGCGGAGTCGCGAAGACGGTCCCGCCAAGGGTCCGGGTCCACCGACCGCGCGACCTCGAGGAGGTGGGCCCAGCGGCTGGAGGGGACCTCCAGCTCGAAGCGCCGAAGCCGCGCCCAGGCGTCGAACTCACGGGCCAGCTCGCGCGGCTTCGTCCGCGTGAGCAACCACGCCGCCGCTTGTACCGGGGCCAGGGCATCGACGTCGGCTTCGAGTGCGCGAAAGGCGGCCGCGTACCGTCGATCGACGTCTTCCGGATCGACGTCCGGCGCCCGACGGAGATCCAGGGCGCGGAGCGTGGCGAGCAGTTCGTCGTCTTCCACGGCGACTCGGGCCGCCGCTTCCGCCGCCGCCCTTTCCTCCTCTACGCGAGCAAGCAGGTCGACCGCGCGCTGATGGACGGCGGCGTCGGCGCCTCGGGCCTCGGCCAGGGCCACGGCGTTCGTCGTCGCCGCCATCGCTTCCTCCCACGCGCCTGCCCCCAGATGGCCGGTGGCATCCAGCAGGCACGCGGCCACGACACGCTCCGCGCCCTCGGCACGTGCACGGTCGGCGTTCTCCTTCATCAGCCAGCCGACGACGCCCGCCAACACGATCAGGGCGGCGACGGTGGTCCAACTCCGTGTCTGGCGCCGCGCCGCCTCTGCCGTCTCGAGACGGTGGCGTTCGTGCGCCTTGCGTTCTTGCTCCTCCGCCGCGCGCGCAAGGTCCCTGGCCGCGTCGGTCTCGGCCTGCCGGGCGCGTTCGTCGGCCTCGCCGAGGTAGCGACTGATCCAACGCGCAACGACGCCGGCGCTTCGGGGCCGGTCGTCCGGGTTCGGCTGCAAGCAGTTCTTCGCCAACGCGATCAGCTCGTCGTCCGCGCCGGACGCGTCGAGCCGGGCGTACGCGTCGTCCAGCCGAGCCTGAGCCGCCATGACCAGGCGGTCCTTGCTGTCGCCCGTGTAGGGCGGCTGGCCGGTGAGAATCTCCGTCAGGACGGCACCGAGGGCGAAAGCGTCGGACCGCTCGTCGAGGTCCTCGACCCGGCCCATCGCCTGCTCGGGCGGCATGTAGGCGGGCGTGCCCATGACCGATCCGACGAGCGACGCCGACCCCTCGGTCTCGGTGCGCACGGTGGAGATGATCGTGTCGCGAGGCGCCTCGAACGGCCCATGCCCGAGGACCTTGGCGAGGCCCCAGTCGAGGACCTGGACCTCCCCGAACTTCCCGATCATGACGTTGCTCGGCTTGAGGTCCCGGTGGATCACCCCGCGGGCGTGCGCGTAGGCGACGGTCTGGGCGACGTGTTCGAACACGCCGAGCAGCCGAGCGCGCTCGTCGGTCGGTGTCGCGCGATCCTCGAGGTGCGCGGCGAGGGTCTCGCCCTTCACCAGCTGCATGGCGAAGTAGGGACAGCCCTCCGCGTCCAGCCCCATGCCGTAGACGGGGACGATCCCGGGATGCTGGAGCTGCCCGCCGATCTGGGCCTCCTCGATGAAGCGCCGCCGGGTCTCCTCGTCGGCCAGGTGCTCCGTCCTCAGGACCTTGAGCGCGACGCTGCGGCCGAGGTTTCGATCGTGGCCCTTCTGCACGACGCCGATACCGCCGCGCGCGATCTCCCCGAGAAACTGGTAGCGACGGTCCTCGCAGAGCCGCGGCCCGCGGTCCTCGCCCGGCGGGCGGAGCACGGGCGGCTCGGCCTCCTGACCCTCGCGGAGCAGAACGCGAGGCCGCGCCCCCGTGGTCCGCTCGATCGCCTGGAGGACGCTCTCGCCCTCCTCCGCGTCCGCCTGGAAGACGGCCTTGAGCAGCCGATCGAGATGACTCGCCTCGTCCATGGAGACCTCCCGTCCGATTCCTCTTCCGGCAGGGGGCCGTTTTCGCCCGGGGATTTGCGGGGACGTGCCCGTCGAAGCGGCCGGGCGCGTATATACTGCCGTAATAACGCCCGCCGGCCCGGAGGTGATGGATGTTCAAGCTCAAGATCCGCCGCGTCGGCAACTCGGCCGCGATCACCCTGCCCAAGGAGGCGCTCGCCCGACTTCACGTGCGGGAGGGAGACACCCTCGTGCTCACCGAGAGCAAAGAGGGCTACTACGTGACGCCCTCGACGAGACCTTCGCGGATGCCCTGGAGGCGTTCGAAGAGACGCGCCGCAAGTACCGGAACACCTTCCGGAAGCTGGCCAAGTGAGCGAGCCGCGCTGGCTGACGCGGGAGATCGTGATCGTCCTGCACGGGGAGTTGATCGCAGAGCACGGTGGAGCGATGGGCTTGAGGAACGACGACGCTCTCCAGGCCGCGATCGCGCGGCCGCGTCAGAAGCACCACTACGAGTCCCACGGCGTGCCGGCCTTGGCCGCTGCGCACGCATTCGGACTGTCCAAGGGGCATCCGTTCGTCGATGGCAACAAGCGTCTGTCCCTCGCGGCCCTGGACGTGTTCTTGCGCCTGAACGGCTGGGCTCTGACAGCATCCGAGGCGGAGACGACGACGGTCTTCCTGGACCTGGCCGCGGGCAACCTGAGCGAGGACGACCTGATCACCTGGGTGGCGCAGAACGCAGAGCAACTCGAGGTCGGCCCCGAGTCAAAGTAGCCGACGACAAGTCGGTCAATGCGTGCCTTGCAAAGGCCCACACGCTCGGGTCAGCCGAGAAACTCGGCGAGGCGAACGCACTCCCGCTCCACCTCGGCCGGCGTACCGGCGTGGTGCTCTGCGACGATCTCGCGGAGCGCCGCCGCGAACTCGCGGCGGGCCCGCGCGTATTGCTTGTGGAGACGGGCCGCGTCCTCGTCCCAGCGGGCGGCGATCTCGCGAATGGGCAGGTCGTCCTTGAAGCGGAGACGCAGCAGCTCGACCCGCCGAAGTGCTCCGTTGCCGGTATCCCGTGCGTGCTTGCGCTGCCGCTGCATGGCGGCGCGAAGCAGCGCCAACGCCCAGGCGCGATCGAACGCCACGGAGAGAGGATCGTCGTCACTCTCTACCGCGTCGAGCTGGTGCATGCTGCCCGGTTGCCGCTCCCGTTTGGACCACCGCTCTTCGGCGCGGCGGGCGACGTTGCGCACCACGCCGTACAAGTAGCCTCGGAAGTCCCCACGGTCCGGGTCGACGCGGGTGAGCGCTCCATCTTCTCGAAGGCACGCCAGGAACACCTCCTGGGCCGTGTCGTCGATCTCACGGATCAGAGCCGAGTGGCGCCACCGCGCACCGAGGTAGGCACGAATGACGGGCTCGTAGCGCCGGGCGAAGGCCGCGCGATCTGCTACGCCCCCTTCGGCCGCGCCACGGATCATGGTCCAGCAGGTGGCGTTCGAGGAGTCCACGGAACGAATTGTGGTCATTCCCTTCCAGTGGGTCAACGAGTCAGCCGGCAAGACGCCTCACTGGCCTCGATCCATCGGCACGGCGGAGGCCGACGGCGCTTCCTCGAGCCGCAGGGCTTCCGCGAGCGGCGCGGACGCCTGCCCGCGTGCTCGTACGAAGTCTTCGTACTCCGAGGGAGCATGGCGGCCGTTCGTCGACTGATGGCGATAGGTCACGCGTAGGGCGAGTCCCTCCCTGGACCAGGCACACGTCCAGACGCCGAACGGAGAGTCCCCCGCCGCATCGGCCGGCGTGGCTGAGGCGAAGCGGTAACCGGGTGGCGGAACGACCGTCGTGCGGCTGTCCAGGGTGGTCGCCATGCTGAGCCGGAAAGGCGCGCGACGCGTGGCGCACGGCTCCGCCCGGAGCCACGGGTCTTCCCAGGGGGCAGACAGACGACCGAGGATCATCCCGCCCGATACCTGAAAGGTCCCTTCCTCCACGTACGTGACGTGGAGAACGACTGGCTCGTCGGGCGCGTCGAGGCCGCGGAGCGAGCAGGACTCGATCTCCAGGAGGCCCGCGCTCGGAAGCCACCGCCTGACGAGAGCCTCCCGATGCTCCGCCGAGCTGGATCGCAGCGCCATCCGTGCGGACGCCGCCGGATACCCCCGCCAGCTGACCGTGCTCGTGATCCGCGCGCGCGCCGCGCTCTTGGCTTCACCGGGGGCCAAGACCCGGACGACGCGCTCGACGCTGAGGGCATTTTCGCCCACCGCGTACGCGGGCGTTCGCAGCAAGCGCGGTTGCTCCGCATCGAGCACCAGCACGTCGCGATCGTCCAGCGCCAAGGGAACCCGCGCCATGACGTCCGTGCTCTTGTCCGTCGCATCGATGAACCGATCGACGCTGGGCACATACACGATCATGTGATTGAAGGGCCGTATCGAAGGAAACGGCAGCGAGGCGGATGCGCCCGCCTGAACGAGCGCCAGATGCGACTCGATCCCCACCGAAGTCAGGAGCTGGTGCAGGAGCAGGGCGTGGTCCTTGCAGTCCCCCCAGCCGCGTTCCAGCGTGAGGGAAACGGGCTCCGGCACGCGAGCGCGTTGCCCGAAGCTGATGCCCTTGTAGACGAGGCGGTCCTGTACGTGGCGGGCCAGACGCTTGACCCGAGCCGCGGGTGCCTTTTCGTCCGCGACGAGTTCCTGCGCGAGAGCCGAGATCTCTGGATCCACGGGCAGTCGGTCCGCGATGCGCTCCAAGTAGGACTGCGTGACCGTCTCCCACGTGGCCGAGGCGTCGGCGATCCAGACCCAGGGTGCATATTCCTCCGGGTGAGGCTGCAGGGGCTCCGCGCCGAGCGGGACGGGATCCACGACGTACCACAGAAGCATGTCCTCGGATCCTTCGAAGCCGACGCCGTTCACTTCTCGATGGACGAGACCGTGAACGTCGCCGGTCAGGGCGTAGCCCATCAGGCCGCACGGATACTCGTTGGTGAAGTACACCGTTTCCAGGCCGAACTCGTCGTCCGGGAACCGCTTCTCCACGGTCACCTCGAGGATGACCCGTATGCCGGCACGCACCCCGGGAACCGGTACAACGAGCAGACGGTCGTCGGTAGCCCCGCCGGCCCCATCCTCCTGCTGCACGTAGTAGGTCGACGGATCGCCCGTCGCCGCCACACTGCCGTCTTCGTTCAGGATGTCGAGTCGATTGACGAAGATCCGCTCCCGAACGGGCTGGAAGCGGTAGGCAAACGAGCCCGCTGAGGGCGCGGCCTTCGGGTCCTGGATCACGTAGTCCAGGTGCATCGTCTTCCGCAGCCTCTCGCCGGCCCGGTAGGCCACCGCGACGATCCGGGCGTTGTACCGCATCGGGTACTCGTCGAACGCGGAGCTGGCCTTCGTGACGCTGCGCTCGGCCCGTTGGCGGAGCTCTGTGGGGATCGGCACGGGATCGAGGGGGTGCTTGATGCTTGAGTTGGCACCCTCACCAAGACTGCTCGAGAGTTGCCGCAGCAAGTCCCGCAGCCCCTCCCGGGTCGGGTCGACTCGGAGGCCCGCCTCGACGGCGGCCTTCGCCTCCCCGTATCGCCGCAGGGCGACGGCACTTTGCGCCTGGAGTTCATGGAGCGTCACCGAGGCTACGCCGTCGCGGATGGCCTCCTCGGCTGCCGTCAGCGCGTCGGCATACCGTTCGGCCGTGCTCAGGGCCCAGACGAGCTCGGCGGCGATGGTGGGGTCGCCCGCATGCGCCGCTCGTAGCCGCGTGAAGGTGTCGACCGCGTCATCGTGCTGGCCGGCCCGGGCCTGGAACGTACCGAGCCAGCGCTCGGCGCTGAGGGATCCGTGGCTGGCGATGAAGTTCTCCAGTACAGCAATCCCCGTCTCGAACTGCCCCGCAGCCTTCAGAGCGCCCACGTATATGCTCAGGTCCTCTTCGTCGTTGTGACCGTCTGAAAACAGCCTTGCGTACTCTGCCAAGGCCCGCTCGGTGCATCCACGCTGCAGGTCGAAGTATGGGCCCCAGGACCGAACCTCGAGGGCTCGATGCCTGTCCGGCACGAATTCCCAGAACAGTCGACTCGCGTCCGCATAGCGCTCCAAGTGATTGAGGCATTGGAATGCCCTGAGGAGGTACTCCTCGGAGTCACGGTCCACGGTCAGTGCATGCCGGAAGAAGTCCGTTGCCTCCTCGATGCGGCCTGCTTCGAGGGCTCGACTCCCAAGCGCCGCCGCGAACTGGGCTCTACGTGCGGCACTTCGATCAGGCCAGGCATCCCAAGGAGGCGGACGGCCGACGTCGGCGATTCGGACGGAGCGAACGGCCTCGAGCATGCGCTGCCGACCGATCGGCACCTCCTGAGTGGCCCACCCGTGGACCAGGAAGGCTAAGTGAGCGCGACGGATGAGGCGTGAGCGATGGACGAACGAACGACCGGCGATCACACGCTCGTAGATGTACTCATATGTAGAGCCGACCGCATCGGCCACGCGCTGGGGCTCAGGCGCGGCAAGGAGGCCGTACTGTTCTGAGATCAAGGCGGCGGCGACCGCCGCCAGCGCGTCGTCGTCGGTGTCCTTTCGCGCAAGGGGCAGGTCGTGGGCGAAGATGGCCAGACCGGCCGCGGCCCGATTCTCGGCTATGAGCAGCGCGCCCGGGAGTTTGGCCTTCAGACTCTCACTCTCCCACCAGTCTGGATGGGGAAAGTGGAGCGACACGCCGAAGCGGCGCACGTGAACATCCCGCAGCAGCTTCACACCAGCCATGTGAGCCCCGTGCTCTCGTTGCTGCACCGCGCCCCATGTGCCGAGTACAACGAACCCGCCGAAGAGCACCAGCGTCCAGATGGCCTGGGCTTTCCCCTGCACGTAGGGAACGCGCTGGCGGCGGTAGCTCACGAGCCCCAGGATGGCCAGAACGGGCGCGGCGAAGAACACGCCGACCACGGGCAGGACAGCCACGGCGTAGACAGGGTTCGGCTCGAGCCCGGACATCAGGAGGAGCATCAACTGCGAAAGCGCCATGGCCCCCAGCAGGAAGCCCAAGGAGAGCGCACAGAGCGTCTGCGTCGTCTCGCGTCGCGCAATCGCGATGCACTTGAGCGCGCCGAGCAGGAAGAGGCTGCCAACGATCAGCGCCCCCCACGACATCGCCGACGGGTCGGCTCGGCCGTACGCGAGGACGCAGCAAGTGAAGATGTCCATGGCCTCTCCCTCCACACCCGGTGTAGCGAAAACCCCGCCCGCAACCGGACTCACCGCACCCGGTCGTAGAGCGCGCGGTACTCCGCCCACGCCTGCCGGCAGATCGCCTTGTCCTCCTCGGAGGCGTCGGCCATGGCGTCTTCGTCGCGTATGGGGGCGAACTGGTGGTCTACGAGGAGAAATGCGAGTTGC
The DNA here is from genome assembly GCA_963802335.1 of uncultured Planctomycetota bacterium. GTDB lineage: Bacteria > Planctomycetota > PLA2 > PLA2 > JAEUHO01 > CAWDIE01. The sequence goes on from CAWDIE010000003.1 coordinate 561,401, forward strand.
TGCGGGCGCGGGTCGGGCACGAAGAGGTTGAAGTACGTGACAGCCTCTTCCTGGTACTGCGTCACGCGCCGCACCCACGCCGCCCCCTCGCGGCGCCAACGGCTGCGCTCATCCGAAGGGAGCGAGACATCGGCCGCCAACGCCGCCGCCGCGGCAGCCGCGTTGGTGCAAGCAGACAGGCGGTACATCACTTTGCCATAGGGGGTGCCGTCCTCGGGCGGACCATCGGCGAGCGTCTCCTCGATCAGCGCCAGTGCCTTGCGGTTCTCTCCACGGCGGAGCAGGAGGTACGCGAGGCGACCTCGGTCCTTTGGGAGCGGTTGCCAGTGACCACGCAGGTAGCCATCGACTCTCCGGTCGAGATCGAGGTAGGGCTTGTAGTTCTTGCGGAGCCACTCGGACCACTCTCCATCCTCGAGGAGGGGCCGGATCTCGTCGAGTCGCCCGGCCTGGAGACACAGATTGGCCCACAGGTATGCAATGGCGTCGAGCGATCCGCGGTACTCGCCCGCCTTCCGCATGGTCCGGAGGGCGCCGTCGTCGTCACCGGCGTAGCTCTTCAGCCAAGCGAGGCATTGGAGGGCCGGGACGCAGCGCGGCAGCAGATTCAGCGACTCCGCAACGGCGGCCCGAGCATCTGTCGCATTCGCCTGGAAGATCACGAGGGCGTTCCCGACGCCGGCGAGGTACATCCCATAGAGGTCTCCCGGTCGCCCCGGGAAGGACCTCAGGAAGCGCTTCCTCGCTTGCGCGAGGCTGTCCACGCGGCCGGCCAGGCTTCCCCACATGAACGCGGCCTGTAGCTGGGCGGGGGTGTTCGGTTGGAGGGTTTCGAGGAAGGAGAGCTGGCGCTCGATGGCGAACTCGCCCTCGCGCAGGGCCGCGCCGTGTCTACCGGCATGCCGCAGGACCCGCGCCAGCTGCGCCGGATACCCGGACTTGTCCTTGGCGAGGTCGATGCAATCCCGCAGCTCGTCTTCGGCGTCGTCGTAGCGACCGAGCGCGTCGAGGATCCAGGCCACCTGGGCCTTGTAGCTGGCGAGGTTGGCGTCAGGCAGGTCGCCGTGCTCGAGTTCGAGGCCTTCGATCCGATCCACGTACGAGAGCGCCTCTTCCAAGCGCCCCAGATTCGTGAGGGCGCAGCCGCGGATCATGAGAGCGCGAGGACAGACATGGTCCTGGGCCTCCACCCCGTCGAGGGTCTTCATGGCCTCGTCGATGTCGCCGTGCCAGATCTGGGCCATGGCCAGGGTCTCGAGCGTGGCCGGGGCCGGATTCGGATTGAGCTCGACGGCGCGCTGGGCCGCCCGGAGTACCTCGGGCCAGCGCTGCAGCATCTGCGCGTAGACTGCCAAATAGTGGTACATGATGCTGCTGGCCTCGGCGCTCATCTCACGCGGAGGATCGGCCTTCTCCCACGCCTCGACCGCCTGTCTCTGCGCCTCGTAGGCCATCTGATGAAGCTCGGCCTTGGCGTGATTCCCTGCCCGGGCAGTGAGGAGGGTTCCGTAGTACAGGTTCAGGCTGCGCTCCTCCGGGGCCAGCGCCAGAGCGTCCCGCATCGCCTGGATAGCCTCGTCGACGCGCTGCGTGCCAACCAGCGCCATCGCGAGGAAGTACCGGGCCGCCAACCCCCGCGGGTGTTGCGCCACCGCCCGCGTCAGGCTCAGCGCAGCTTCCTTGTAGTGGAGTGCGGTGAGCGACTCCTGACACAGCAGCAGGCGCCCCAACCCGAGATTGGCGTCCACGTCGTTCGGAGACAGGGTCTGCCACGCTCGGGACGCCTCGAGCGCCGCGGTGCGCTCGTCTACCTGCAACAGGGCCTCCGACAACAGGGCCAGCGTGAGCGTAGGAAGCTCGCGCAGTCCGGGGTCGATCAGGGGGCCGCGGAGCGCATGGGCGTCCTTCACGGCCGCGGCCGCCCGGATCTGGGACCGTAGGGGGTCGGGGTCCGCGCGCTCGAGAAAGCGATCGACCGGCGTTGTGCCCAAGTCGCACGCGATCAAGAAGTGGCGCCAGGTGTCCAGGGTGAGGATCAACTGGTCGCGGTGCCTGCTGGCACGCACGCGAGCCGCCGCCTTGCGGGGGTAGTCCCAGTCGATGCCCCCAACGCGAAATGCGTCGACAAAGCGGGCGGCTTCCTGAGTCAACTCGGACGGACTGAGCATTCCGGTAGGCAGGACCCACCGGTAGTCGCGCACGTCTCGGAGACGAGCGAGCATCTCTTGCTCGTTGGCCATCTGATCGGCTTCGCGCCTCGCCTCGTCGTGCTCTTCGACGGCCGTGTCGCGAATCGCCACCGCGCGGGCTAGGACGTCCTCGGGGGCTTCCACCTTCTCCGCGAGGCTCACGGCCTGCTCGGCGGCGGTGAGCGCCTCGGGCCAGACGTCCATCCGCGTGGCACCGGCTTCACGCGCCCGGCCCAGCGCCAGTGACACCTCTTCCAGGGCCGTCCCCACGGTCTGGGCCGCCCGTGCCGTGCGCTCGCGCTCAGCCCGGTCGGCACGCCAGAAGCCCGCCCCGCCTCCCAGGACGCCCAGCAGGATGGCCGCAGCCAGGCCCAGGGTGAGTCGCTTCGCGCGACGTTCACCCTCTTCCCGCACGCGGGCCTTCGCCGCTTCGACCTCCGCCTTGTGCGCGCGGTCCTCCACGCCAGAGAGGTACTCGCGAACGGCGTTCGCCACTTCACTCGCGTTCCGCGGCCGGGCCGCTTGCGCCGGCATGAGGCAGCGTTTGGCGATCTTCACGATCTCCGGATCCGCACCACACTTCTTGAGGCGTGCCCGTGCGGGTGACGTGTCGCCGTCGATCGCCTTGCGCAGGACCTCGCTGGCGGTACTCCCGGCATAGGTCGGGCGTCCGGTCAGGATCTCGGCGAGGATCCCACCCAGGGCGAAGACGTCGGACGTTTCGTCGACGTTCGCGACATGCCCGTGCGCCTGCTCGGGCGGCATGTAGGCGGGCGTGCCCATGACCGAGCCGGCGATCGACTTCGACCCGTGCTTGGAGGAGCGGATCGTCTCGATCAGACTCGTACTCGGATCGTGCCTCGGCTCGCGCGCTTCGTCGGCGATGCCGCCGCGGCGAAGGACCTTCGCGAAGCCCCAGTCCACGACTTGCACCTGGCCGTACGCCCCGACGAGGATATTGGCGGGCTTCAAGTCGCGGTGGATCACGCGACGGGCATGGGCGTACGCCACCGTCTGACAGACCTGCTCGAAGATCTGCAGCAGTCGCCCGCGGTTCTCCTTCAGTTTACGGCGTCCCTTGAGCAGCGAATCCAGCGTGTCGCCCTTGACGAGCTTCATCGCGAAGTAGGGCCGGCCGTCGGGCTGGACGCCGAGGCCGTAGACGGGCACGACACCCGGGTGCTGGAGCTGCCCCTCGATCTGCGCCTCTTCGATGAAGCGCTGCACGACTTCGGGCGACCCCACACGGTCGCTGCGCAGGACCTTGATGGCCACATCCCGACCAAGGTCGCGGTCGCGACCGTGGTAGACGACGCCGACCCCGCCGCGGGCGATCTCCCCGATCACCTGGTAGCGATGGTCGTCCTGGATCTCGTCGTGCTCGTTCTTGCCCGGAATGCGCAGGATGGGATCCCGCTCACCGGCAGGCCCCGGGAGGGACACCTTGGAGCGCGTGCCCGTCACCCGCTCGAGCGCGTCGAGCACGCTCTCCCCAGCTTGCTGCGAAGCCAACCCGAAGGCCAGTCGTATGCCCTTGTCCAGGTGCTCGGAGTCGAGTGCTTCCCTCTGTTCCAGATTCCCCATGACGCTTTCCCCCTCGTCATCCTCTCCATTCGATCGCTTCAGCTCTCTGTCCATCACCGCACCCGGTCGAAGTAGGCGCGGTAGGCCGCCCACGCCCTGCGGCAGGCTTCCTTGTCTTCCTCAGGCGCGTTGGCCATGGCCTCCTCGTCGCGGATTGGCGAGATCACAGCCGTACCAGTCGTTGGGGAACCGGAACGCCCGTCGGTCCGCTTCGTACACCTTCATGAACCGGTCCTGTTGCGGAAGAAGCCGAACGTACTCCTCGAGCCAGGTCGCGGCCCTCCTACGCCAGCGACTCCTCTCCTCCGGACCGAGGCTGGAGTCCCCTGCCAACCGGGCCGCACCGCTCACCCCGTTCATGCGCAGCACAACTGGCCAATTGGCGATCCCCAGGGTCGTGCCCTCCTCCGGGGGCCCCAGCACGAGGGCTTCGTCGACCACCTGCACAACAAGCCGTGGACGATTCAGCCCGGTCAACAGACCGACGAGGCGGACGTGCTCCTCTGGGCTACCAGGCTTCCAGATGCCACGCTCGTAATCCCCGATCCTCTCCCGTAGTGGGAGATAGGCGCGGTACTGCGCCCCGTACTCGTGCAGGTGCTCGGCCTCCTCCGGGTGGCTGGCCTCATCCCGTTCGAGCAGCTCTATCAACTCGTCCAGACGACCGGCCTCGAATAGCACACTGATGACGTTCTCGTTCGCATACCGCCGCGAACCCAAGCACTCCCCCCACGTCCACAAGAACTCGAGGGCGCCGTCGATGTCTCCGTCGTACTTGCGCATCCACGCCTTCAGTTCCACCGCCGGCGCGCAGCGCGAGTCGAGGGCTAGGGCCTCCGCGACGAGCGTCGCCGCTTCCACCGGATGCAAGTGGAAGTTCAGCATCGTGTTCGCCGCACCGGCGAGGAAGTCGGCCTTGCGTTCTGGCGGGGCCTCCGGAAACTCCTCGTCGAAGCGTGCGCGAGCCTGGTCGGGCGCCAGCGCGCGCGCTAGGAGGAGCCCCCACCTGGTAGCGCCACTGGCCACTGATCCGACTCGAGTGGCAGGTCCTGGAGCTGGCCGAGCTGGAGGTCTGCCGCCTTCTCATCAGCGAGGCGTGCGTTTTCGGCTTCGCCGAGCTGGCGCAAGGCACGAGCAAGCCCCATCGGATACGCCGTGTTCTTGGGATCCAACTCGATCGCCTCGCGATACGCCTCGGCCATCTCGGCCGATCGGCCAAGGCAGTCGAGGATGCGCCCCTTGAGCCCCAGAGTGTTGGCAAGGCCCGTGCTCAGTCCCGGCGATCGACTCGCTGCCTCGCGGTCGATTCGCTCGATCGGAGGCAGGGCATCCTCAGGACATCCCTTCATGCACAGCGCAGACGCACGAATGGCCAGCAACCCCTGACACACATGCCCCTTTCCTTCGACCGTCTCGAGTGTTTCGAGCGCCTCGTCCAGCAAGCCGTGCCGCGTCTGCGCGCGAGCGAGCGTCTCGTAGGTGTGAGCCGGCGTTTCGGGCCAGAGCTCGATCGCACGCTCGGCGGCCCGGAGCGTTTGGGGCCAATCTCCCAGGTTCATGGCCCAGGCGGCGAGATTCGTATACCAGCTAGCGAGTGCCTTCCTTCCGTCGCGAATGTCGCTGCTGCCTGCGCTCTTGAGAACTCCCTCCATCAGGGCGACGGCTTCCCGAATCGCCTCGTACGCAGGGCGCACGTAACCAGCGCGATGGTTCATCATTGCGCGGCCACTGAGGAGACGGCCGAGCCACATGGCAAGTACGGGATGCTCGGGAGCCAGTTCCAGAGCCTTCCGGAGGGTCCCAATGGCGGAGTCAATAAGTTGGAGACGAGCCTGCTGACTGGCGAGGAGCCACTGGGCAGCAACGCTGTCAGGCGTGGCAGCGGCCGCACGTGCCAGGGCCACGGCCGCCTCCTGCAGGTGCTGCGGTCGCAGAGGCTTCTGCTGATTCAGGACGCCCCCGAGGCAGCGGTTGGCCTCTGGATCGTCTGGCACTCGCTCTTGCCAAGCACGAGCTGCGTGCAGAGCGGCTGCGGGGTCGCCCGCAAACAGAAGCGCGCGCGCAAACAGATCCAGCGTCGGTGTCTCGACCGTATCCCAGCCCGCCTCCGGGATGAAGGAACGCAGCGTCTTCAGGTCCTTGTCCGCCTCCGCACGCCGAATGCCGGCCCGCGTCTCGTCCGGATCGACAAGCGCCAGATAGGTGTCGACCGCGCTCGGATCGAGTTCCGCCTGCAAGCGATAGCGTCGCCAGTCGTCAAGCAAGCCCGTCAACTGCGCGCGATGGACACTCGCACAGACGGCCTCGGCTGCGATCCGGGGCGCCTGCCAGTCGACCCCCCCAAGTCGGAACGCCTCTTCGAAGAACTTGGACTCTTCCTCGTGGCCGGCGGCATCGAGTTCCTCGATACGAGGCAGGAGGGGTCGGTCTCGGATCTCGACAAGACGTGCGATCATGCGCACCTCGCGCACTTCGAGCTCCGCTCTCTCCTCAGCTTCCGCCTGGCCGTGTACCGCCGTGTCCTGCAACGCCTTCGCGCGAGCGCGCACACTGGACGGTGCATCGAGCTGCGTCGCCAGAGCTAGTGCTTCCTGAGCGTCCTGGACAACCGTGGGCCAGGCATCGAGACCCGCTGACCCCGCCTTGCGCGCCTCGCCGAGAGCAACGGAGACCTCCTCGAGGGCAGCCCCCACCGTCTGCGCGGCCTGGGCAGACCGCTCCCGCTCGCCTCGATCCGCACGCCAGAAGCCGGCGCCCGCGCCGAGGACGCCGAGCAGCACGGCAGCAGCAAGGCCAAGTGTCAAGCGCCTCGCTCGTCGTTCCCCCGCCTCGCGCACGCGCGCCTCGGCCGCTTCGACCGCGGACTGCTGCGCACGCTCCTCTACGCTGACCAGGTAGGCGTGTACGGCGTCTGCAACCTCGCTCGCGTCGTGCGGCCGCGCAGCCTGGGCCGGCGCGAGACAGCGTTGCGCGAGATCGACGAGTTCCTTGTCGGCGCCACACGCGTCGAGCCGTTCCTGCGCGGGTGCGGTGTCGCCGGCGATCGCCTGGCGCATGACCTCGCTCGCCGTGTCCCCGTCGTAGGGAGGCCGCCCGGTGAGGATCTCGGTCAGGATGCCTCCCAAGGTGAAAACATCCGACGTCTCATCGACCTTCGCCACGTGGCCGTGCGCCTGCTCGGGCGGCATGTAGGCAGGAGTCCCCATCACGGAGCCGGCGATCGACTTCGACCCCTCCTCCGAAGAACGGATCGTCTCGATCAGGCTGGTGTCGGCCTCGTGCCTCGGCTCGCGCGCTTCGTCCGCGACGCCGCCGCGACTCAGCACCTTCGCGAAGCCCCAGTCCACCACCTGTACCTGCCCGTACGCACCCACGAGGATGTTGGCGGGCTTCAGATCTCGATGGATCACGCGACGAGCATGCGCGTACGCCACGGTCTGACAGACCTGCTCGAAGACCTGGAGCAGGCGACCGCGCTTCTCTCCGACCTGCCGACGCCCCCTCAGCATCGAGGCCAGAGTGTCGCCCTTGATGAGCTTCATGGCGAAGTAGGGCCGGCCGTCGGGCTGGACGCCGAGACCATAGACGGGCACGACGCCAGGGTGCTGGAGCTGTCCCTCGATCTGCGCTTCCTCGATGAAGCGCTGCACGACTTCGGGCGACCCTACACGGTCGCTGCGCAGGACCTTGATGGCTACGTCGCGGCCGAGGTCGCGGTCCCTGCCCTGGTAGACGACACCGACCCCGCCACGCGCGATCTCGCCCACGACCTGGTAGCGGGTGTCTTCCTGGATCTCGTCCGCTTCGCCCTTCCCGGGTACGCGCAGAATGGGCTGGACCTCGTCGGCTGGAGACGTGAGCGAGACCTCGGCCCGTGTGCCTGTCACCCGCTCGAGCGCGTCGAGCACGCTCTCGCCCGCCTGCTGCGACGCCAGTCCGAAGGCCAGGCGGATGCCCTTGTCCAGGTGCTCGGAGTCGAGTGCTTCCCTCTGTTCCAGATTCCCCATGCCGCTTCTCCAGCGTGCCGCTCAGGGGATATCTGCCGCTCGCACCCTTTTCGCGGGAGGAAAACTGTCTCAGTCGAAGAGATCGAGGAGCCGAGCGCACTCCCGCTCGACATCCGCGGAACCGCCGCCGTGGTGGAAGGAGGCCGTTTCCACGAGCGCGGCGCGGAACTCACGCCGGGCCTTGGCGTACTCGTGGTGGAGCCGCGCGGGGTCCTCGCCCCATCGCTTGGCGATCTCGCGAATGGGCAGCCCCTCCTGGAAACGGAGCTGGAGCAGCTCGACCCGCTTCGCCGCCCCGTCGCCCGATTCCCGGGCGCGGCGGCGCTGCAGCGCCGCCGCTTCGCGCACCATGCCGATGGCAAACGCACGATCGAAGACGACGGACAGGTTCGGGTCCGTGGCTTCGAATTCGTCGGCTTCCAGAGGCGCCGGCTTGTCGCGCTTGCGGGCCCGACGCCGCTCCGCCATCAGCGCGACGTTGCGCGTCACGCCGAAGAGAAAGGCCTGGAATCCGCCCGGGCGGCCCTCTTCGACGCGCTCCAGGGCCTTCTTGAAGCAGTCGACGAACACGTCCTGGACGGCGTCGTCTACGTCCTGGATGAGCGGTGTGCCCTTCCAGCGCGCCCGCAAGTAGGCCCGCACGACCGGGGCGTACCGCTTGGCGAAGACCTCACGGTCGCCGACGCGACCGGCCGCGGCCCCGCGGATCACCGTCCAGCAGGTGCTCGAGTTGCCGCTGATGGAAGACACGCTCTCGCTCATTGCGACCGCGTACCTACCACGGCGCGTTCGAACGCTGTGCGGTCCACCGGGCTTCCCTCCCAAGGGAGCGTAGCGGGCCATGCGCGTCGCCTCAACGCGCAGATTGCGAAGCGAGCGGAGAATTGCGAATGACTCTCGCTTGCATCCAGCGGACTCAGGCGGTTGACGCCTTCCTCGAGGTGCTGCCCGTTGCCCGCGCGCCCCACGCAAGCAAGAATCGACGGCGTGGAATCCGACGTCACGCGCTGGACCGTAATCCGCGGCGCCGCCGAAGGGCAGGCGGCGGACCGGGACTCCTTCGTGCGGCGCTACGCGCCGGTCGTGCGCGCGTACCTCGGCGCTCGTTGGCGCGGCTCCCCGCTACTGGGGGAGTTGGACGACGCGGTGCAAGAGGTGTTCGTCGACTGCTTGCGCGACGGCGGCGCCCTCACCCGCGTCGAGCCGGGCCGCTCGGGCGGCTTCCGCGCTTTCCTGTTCGGGGTCACCCGAAACATCGCCCGCCGCTTCGAACGGCAGCGTGGCCAAGCGCCGGCCGTTCGCTGGGCTCGTCGATCGATCCTGTCGACGAGAGCCGGTCGCCCTCCGAAGTGTTCGACCGCGCCTGGGCCGAGGACCCTCATGCAGCAGGCGGCTCTGCGACAGCGGGACGCCGCGCGGTGAAAAGGGTGCGGACGCAGAGCGGCGAGTCGACCTCCTCGGCTGCGCTTCGAGGAGGGCCTGCCCATCCGCGAGATCGCCGCGCGCTGGGGCGAGGACGCCGCGCACCTGCACCACGAGTACGCCAAGGCCCGGCGCGAGTTTCGTCGCGCGCTCGAGGAGGTGGTTCGCGAGCACCATCCGGAACTCAATGGGAACGCGGACGCGGAGTGCGCGCGCCTGCTCGCCTGCCTGCGCTAGCTCGCCGCTGGGCCGCGGCAGAAGCCGAGGAAGAGCCAAGCCTCTCTGCTGCCGCCAGGCGCGGAAAACGGCGGACGTCCGCCGTTTTCCGTAGCCCCAGGGATACACGTCTACCCCCTCCCGAGCCCTGAACCCCGGCCCCAGCCCGCGAAAACGCGTTCTCGTGCGGGGAGGAGTGGAGGACGCCATGACGGAGAACGAGGGAAGCCAGGTCGCAGACGACTCGGACCTGGACGTGGGATCTGGCCGCGGCCTTCGGGGCCACGTCGGAGGTGGGCTCGAGCGTGCTCGGGCGCATCGAGCGCCTGACGGGCGTCAAGTCGCAGCTGATGCTCCACGACACGCCGGACGACGAGTCCCCGATGGTCTCGGTGCACTCGGCTGCACACCGACCCGGACGCCGCGGAAGACGACTCGCGCTACCAGCTCGCGGGCGAGATCGCCAAGGGCGGCGTGGGCGTGATCTACAAGGGTCGCGACCGCGACCTGGGGCGGGACGTGGCGCTCAAGGTCCTGCGGCGGATGCACGGGCAGAACCCCGAGGTCTTCCGGCGCTTCGTCGAGGAAGCCCAGATCGGCGGCCAGCTCCAGCACCCCGGCATCGTCCCCGTCTACTCGCTGGGACTGCAGCCGGACGGGCGGCCGTGCTTCGCCATGAAGCTGATCAAGGGGCGCACGCTGGCGGCCACGCTGAACGAGCGCAGGACGCCCGCGGATCGGCGCCGCTCGATGCTCCGGGCCTTCGAGCGCGTGTGCCAGACCGTCGCCTATGCGCATGCGCGCGGGGTGATCCACCGCGACCTGAAGCCCAGCAACATCATGCTCGGCGCGTTCGGAGAGGTGCTGGTGGTGGACTGGGGCTTCGGGAAGGTGCTCGGGCGACGGGAGGAACCGGAGGACGGAGTCGAGAAGACGCTGGTCACGACGGTGCGCACCGATCAGGAGGGCTCGGCTTCCATCGCTGGATCGGTGATGGGTACGCCCGCGTACATGCCGCCGGAGCAGGCGCTCGGCCACGTAGAGGAACTGGACGAGCAGACCGACGTGTTCGCGCTCGGCGCGATCCTCACCGAGATCCTCACGGGGAAGCCGCCCTACGTCGGTGACTCGAAGGACCTCCTCGTCATGGCCGCCCAAGCGCGGCTGGGCGACGCGATCGAGCGGATCGACGCCTGCGACGCGGACCCCGAACTGAAGGCGCTCGCGAAGCGCTGCCTCGCCCCGCTGCGCGCACACCGCCCGGCGAATGCGAAGGAGGTCGCTGAGGTCGTCGGCCGCGTCCTCAGCCAGGCCGAGGACCGGGCGCACGAGGCCGAGCTGGACGCGGTGCGCGAGCGGGCTCGCTCGGCACAGGCCACGAGTCACGCGGCGGCCGAGCGTCGGGCGAAGCGGCTCACGATCTCGCTCGCGGCGGCCGTACTGATTGCCGTCGTAGGTGGAGGTCTCTTCCACATCCGGCGCGTGCAAGGCGACCACGCGCGGCAAACCGCGGCACTACCTGCGTTCGAGGAGGCCATCGAGGAAGTGAGCCTCCTCCAGGGGCAGGCCCGCTGGGACGAGGCGCTCGTCGCAGCGAAGAAGGCCCAACACCTGGCCGCCGACCTCGACGAGCGCGCGAAGCAGCGCGCGGCCGGCCTGGTGGCCGACACCGCGCGCGCGCAGTCAGACGCCGAGGCCGAAGCGACGCAGGCCGCGAAGGACGAGGCGCTCCTCGCGGCGCTCGAGGAGGCGCGGATCCAGCGCTTCGATCCCTACGTGAGGCGCGAGGCAACCGATGCAGCGTACGCGGAGGCCTTCCGCGTCTACGGCCTGCCGCCGGAGGAGTTCGGCAAGGAAAGCACGGCGGCGTTCCTGCGCTCCCGCGACGACGCCTTCGCCGCGCGCGTAGCGGCGGCACTGGATGACTGGTCGTCACTTCGGCTCAGCATCACCAGGCCAAGTGGCTCGGACTGGCAGACGCTGATGGCCTTGGCGCAGGCATGCGATCCGGACGTCACGCAGCGTCGTCTGCGTACCCTGTTCGATCGGGGCGACGCGGAAGGGCTGCGGAAGCTTGCCTCGGATGAGGACGCCCAGCTGCTGCCTCCGCGGAGTCTGATGCAACTGGGATCGGCGCTCTGGGGAGTAGGTCTGCTCGACGAGGGTATCGCCTTCCTGGAGAAGGCTACGCAGAGGCACCCGAGCGACTTGTGGCTGCACTACGTCCTCGGGGGTGCCCACTACGAGCAGGGACACTTCGACGAGGCGCGCACCCACTACACAACCGTACTCGCTCTACGCCCGGACAGTGTCGGAGCACACAACATGCTGGGCGGACTCCTCTGCGATAGGCTGAGCGAGTTCGAGGCGGCGCTGCGGATCTTCGACGAGGCGGCTCGCCTCGCGCCGCAGGACCCGGCAGTCCACTTCAACCGAGGGAATGCGCTGCAGCGACTCCGACGCCTTGAAGAGGCGCTCCGGGCCTACGAGCAGGCCCTCGACCTGGACCCGAGTTACGCAACTGTCTACTGCAACTACGGCAACGCACTGGCCGCAGTGGGGCGAACGAGCGAGGCCATCGCTTTCGCAGAAAGGGGGCTCGCACTCGATGCGTCGAACGTGGAGTCGCGCAACTCCTATGGCGTGGCCTTGATGAGAGCCCGCAGGCTCGAAGAGGGGGTCGCGGAACTACGCCAGGCCCTCGAACTTGCCCCACAGAACGCCGACGTCCTCAACAATCTGGGGAACGCCCTCTTGACGATCGGCCGGGTGCACGAGGCGCTTCCGTACCACCGACGCGCTATCGAGTTGGATCCCGGCAATCCTGTATTCTGTCGAAACCGGCCGCTGATCGCACTCGGTGAGCATCAGCAAGCGTACGAAGCTTGTCTAGGTGCGCTCGAACTGAACACCAGAGATCCCGATGCCTACCAGGTGTATACCAATCTGGGCAACGCACTCGTCCATCTAAGACGGTTCGACGAGGCCATCGATGCCTATCGCGAGGCCGTCGCGCTGCGTCCGGACCATCCAGACACGCACATGGGCCTGGGAGTGGCGCTAGCGGCCGCGAGCCACGATGCGAGGGCCCTGGCATCGTTCGACAAGGCGCTGGAGCTGGACTCGTCTCACAGCAACACCCGGTCTCATCGCGCCATCCTCCTCCACAAGATGGGACGCGACAAGGAGGCATTGGCGGAGTATTGGAGGGTCGATCGGGAGGACCCCACCTCGTACCAGGCCCTTGGGAACCTCCTCCCTCTAAAACCAGCCCCGGCCCTCGAAGCCGCCGAGGCGTGCGTCCTCTGAAGCCTGACTACGCGGTCGGCCAGGGCACGCTGGCCTCCATCCTGCTGGCCCTCAGCCGCCTCGAAGAGGCCGAGGTCGCATGCCGCAAGAGCATCGAACTGGAGCCCAGCGGTTGGTACGCCAAGAGGACCCTGGGGGCGATCCAGTTGCAGCAGGGCCACGTCGAGGAAGCCGTGAGCACGCTCCGAGAGGCGCTGGTACTCGATCCCAAGAGCCCCGTGATCCTCAGCACCCTTGGCGCGGCGATCGGCCGCAGTGGCGACTGGGACGAAGCGATCCGCCTCCACCGCAAGGCCATCGATTGCGCGCCGGAAGTGGCGGGGCCCTGGAGCAACCTTGGGGATGCACTGCTCATGAAGGGCCTGGTCGATGAAGCAATCGCAAGCTTCCAAAAGGGTATCGAGTTGAACCCCAAGCGCGCGGAGCCTCACAGCGGCATCGGGATGGCCTACCTGGCCAAGCAGGACTTTGAGCGCGCTGTGTCGTCCGCCCGTGAGGCCATTCGCCTCGCACCGTCGAACCACATGCCGCGCCATCGACTCGGCGTGATTCTGCTGGACTCGGGACACCCACAGGATGCGCTGGCCGTACTCGACGAGGCCATCGAGTTGAACCCCACGTGCGCGGTAACCCACACGGTCAAGGGCAACGCGTACCAGGCCTTGGGGCGGTTCGAGGAAGCCGCGGCGGCGCATCGCGAGGCCATCCGCCTCGATCCGGACCTCGCCGATTCATACAACAATCTGGGCATCTCGCTGAAGTCACTTGGGCACCTCGACGAGGCCGAAGCCGCGTACCGCACGGGGATCCGCAGGTCACCCCACACACCCACCGCCCACGCCAATCTTGGCAATCTCCTGATGCTGACGCCTGGTCGACTGGAGGAGGCGATCCGAGAGCATCGCGAGGCCGTGCGCCTCGGACCCAGGAGGCGAAGTTCCACGCGCAACTCGGCGGCGCGTTGCTGCGGACGGGACAGGTGGATCAGGCACTCGCGGAGATGCGTGAAGCCTGCCGCCTTGCTCCGACGGTCTGGGTGCATTGGAGCAACTTGGGGTTAGCCCTGATCCAGGCGCGGCACATCGAAGAGGGTCTCGATGTAAGCCTCAAGGCCCTGGCCATGGCGCCTGAGCAGGCCGTGGCCCACTACAACCACGGAAACGCGCTCGGCGCGGCCGGCCGCAATGATGACGCTATTGAGGCCTACGAAGAGGCCATCCGCCTCGACCCGTCACACGCCGAGGCGCACTGCAACCTCGCCAGCCGCTATCACCTCCTCGGGCGCTTCGGGGAAGCTCTCGAGGCCATGCGCCGCGGCCACGAGTTGGGCTCCAAGCGGCCGGACTGGCCCTACCCTTCGGCGCAGTGGCTCGAGAACGCCGAGCGGATGGCCCCGATGGAGGAGCGCCTCCCAGCGATCCTCGATGGGAGCGAGAAGATCGACGCGTTGCCTGACCTCGCGCTCGTCGCGGAGATCGCCTACCAGCGAGAGCTCTACGGGGCATCCGCGCGCCTGCGGAAACAGCTGCTCGACTCGGCGCCGGCCGCCGCGAGCAACCTGGCCGCGTTCGTCCGCTTCAACGCGGCGTGCTCGGCCGCACGAGTCGGGACCGGTCAAGGCAAGGACGCCGCGACCCTGAACGAAGCCGCGCGCGCGACGTGGCGCCGGCAGGCGTTGGACTGGCTGAAGGCGGATCTCGTCGCGTGGCAGAGCCTTGCACTCCCCACGCAGCTCGGGCCCTATCTCGGCCAGTGCCTCGCGGACGTCGACCTCGCGGCGCTGCGCGAAGAGGCGGGGCTTGCCAAGCTGCCCCAAGAGGAACGCGACGCATGGGAGAGCTACTGGGCCGACGTGCGCGCCGCACTCGTGCGCGCGAAGGGGGGGAGGTAGTCATGAGCTCCGCCGATAGCATCCTCGTCCGTCTCCAGTCCCAGGGGCGTCAGGTCCCCCACATCTCCTTGAAGGACACAGAAGGCACCCCCGACCTCGACCTCGGGGAGGTGTCGCTGCGCGAGAGCGGCCGGTTCCAGGTCCTGGGCGAGCTCGCCCGCGGGGGCGTCGGGCAGGTTCTCAAGGGCCGCGACACCGATCTGGGTCGGGACGTGGCGCTCAAGGTGATCCACGACCGCCACCTCGGCAACCTCCAGGTACTCCAGCGCTTCGTCGAAGAAGCGCAGATCGGTGGGCAGCTCCAGCACCCGGGGATCGTGCCCGTCTACGAGCTGGGTCTGCAGGCCGACAAGCGCCCCTTCTTCGCAATGAAGCTCGTGAAGGGGGAGACGCTCGCCGCGCTGCTCAATGATCGCGCGGAGGTCTCGCACGACCGTCGACGGTTCCTGCAGATCTTCGAGGAGGTCTGCCAGACGGTTGGCTACGCCCACTCGCGCGGCGTGATCCACCGGGACCTGAAGCCGGCCAACGTGATGGTCGGCGCCTTCGGTGAGGTGCAGGTGCTCGACTGGGGCTTCGCGAAGGTGCTCGCGCGAGGCGGGATCGCCGACGAGCGCGCGTCCCGCGCCGTCCCGCCCGATCTGACTGCGATCGCCACCGTGCGCACGAAGGGCGAGGGCTCCGAGTCCATCGCGGGCTCGGTCATGGGCACGCTCGCCTACATGCCTCCCGAGCAGGCGCTCGGCCAGGTCGAGCACATGGACGAGCGCTCGGACGTGTTCAGCCTCGGTGCGATCCTGTGCGAGATCCTCACGGGCAAGCCGCCCTACACCGGACACGGGCCAGGACGCCTTCATCGAGGCCGCCCAGTGTCGGCTGGAGGACGCCCACGCGCGGCTGGACGCCTGCGGTGCCGACGCCACGCTCGTGGACCTCGCGCCGACAGTGCCTCTCCCCGCTGGCCAAGGACCGCCCGCGAAACGCCGGTGCGGTCGCCGAAGTCGTGCACGACTACCTCGCGTTGGCCGAGGAGCGGGCCCGCACGTCGGCGCTGGCGGCCGCCGAAGCGCGCGCCGAGGCGGAGCGCGCCGAACAGGAGTCGAAGGACCAGCGCCGCGTACGCCGACTGGGGCTCACGCTGGCGACCACCGTCCTCGGCGCGCTACTCGTTGGCGGCGGCAGCTACCTATGGCTCGGCAAGGTCAAACAGGCTCGCGCGAAGCGACAGCGGACTGCCGTCACCAGCGCGCTGACCGAGGCGCAGCGCCTGCAGGGTGAGGAGCACTGGCAAGGGGCGCTGGTGGCCGCAACCCAGGCGCTGGAGCTCGCGCGGGCCGAAGGGACCGATGCGGGAACCCTGCAGCGTGCATCCGACCTTCGCGCGGAGATCGCACAGGCAGAGTCACGTGCGAGAGAAGCCTCGGAGCAGGCCGCGCGTGACGAGAAACTCCTCGCTGGGCTCGAAGAGGCGCGCCTGATCCGCTTCGACGAGTTCTTTCGCGCCGTGACCAGTGACGAGGCCTACGTGCATGCCTTCGAAGAATACGGCCTGGACATCGATACCCTCGAGCTGAGTGGCCTGCTCGCCGCCCTGCTCGATCGCGGGACGGCGTTCGCCGTCCCGGTAGCGGCCGCGCTGGACGACTGGGCCTGGATACGGACCAAGATGGACGGCGGGCCGAGCGAACTCGCGTCGAAGCTCCGCTCCCTGGCCGAGGCGATCGACCCCAGTCCCGCCCAGAACCGCCTGCGGAAGCTGGTCCGCGAGGCCGACGCCGCGGGACTTCGAGCCCTCGCCGCCAGTCCGCAGGGCGGAGAGCTCCCAGCTAGGGGTCTCAAGCGACTGGGCGGCAAGCTCTGGGGATTGGGACACGAGGATGAGGCGCTTCACGTGTACCGGTTGGCGCTCGTCCGATACCCGGATGACATCTGGCTCCATGCCTCGCTCGGGCAGTGCTACGGGACGGCACGCCCCGAGGCGGCTCGCCGACACTACATGGCGGTGGTCGCCTTGCGACCGGAGAGCGCAATCGCGCACAACCTCCTGGGCGCCGTCCTATGCGACGGCATCCGGGACTACGAGGCGGCCCTTCGCGAGTTCGACCGCGCGATCGAGCTCGATCCGGCCAAGGCCTTCTTGCACACCAATCGCGGGAACGCCCTGCAGTGGCTGGGTCGCAGTCGAGAAGCGACCGCTGCGTTTGAGCGGGCCATCGCCCTCGACCCGACCTATCCCCGGGGGCACCAGGGACTCGCCTGGAGCTTCCGGGAACGAGGGAGGTTGGCAGAGGCTCTAAAAGCGGCCGAGGAGGGACGGCGACTGGCCCCCGAGAGGGCGTGGAGCCACGTCATCTGTGGCCAGGTCCTGGTGGACCTTCATCGCTCGGAGGAAGCGCTCGCCGCGTACCGCACGGCCCTCAGCCTCGATCCTCAGTTAGCGGACGCCCACCACAGCATCGGACTGGCCCTGATTCGGCAAGGAAGTCACGAGGAGGGGCTTGAAGCGCTCGAGAAGGCCATCCACCGGCAACCGAACAACGGGCTCTTCCGGAGCAACTTCAGCGTCGCCCTGGCTCGAGCCGGACGTGAGGATGAGGCCCGTGCGCAAGCCCAGCGGGCCCTGGCGCTGGCACCCGACGACATGTACGTCCTCACGAACCAGAGCTTGTGGCTGCAGGAGGCGGGTCACCCCGAGGAGGCGCTTCCTCTCGCCGAGCGTGCGGTCAAGTTGCGGCCGGACCTGGCCCGGTGCCACGCGGTGCTGGCAGGCGCGCTCCTGCGCGTCAAGAAGTTCGATGCGGCTCTCGCCGAGGCCGACGTAGCCCTGCACTTGGACTCCGAGTGCCTCGCTGCGCACAGCATCCGGGGCGGGGCACTCTCGAATCTCGGTCGCGACGCCGAGGCAAAGGTCGCGTGGGAGAAGCAGATCGAACTGCACCCCAACTCCCAGCCCGCTGCCTGGAGTCACGCGTGCCTCGCCATGCTTCAGGAGAAGGCCGGCCGGATCGAGGAGGCCGTGGCGGGCTACCGCCGATCCCTCTCGCTGTACCGGTCTTCGCTCGAGACGGCCCGGAGCCTCTCCCAGCTCCTGCTGCGGCTCGATCGGCTGGAGGAAGCAATCCAGCTCTGGCGAGAGCAACTGGAGTTCGAGCCGTGGCGCGCCGACAACTACGTCGAGTTGGCGGTCCTGCTGAGTCGCGCCGGCCGTCCCACCGAGGCGTGGGAACTCGTTGGCAAGGCTCTCGACGTCGATCCGGGACACGCGCGGGCACGCATGCTCACCAGCACGTTGTCGCCGGATGGGCCTGGCAGCGCGGCTTCGATTGCCGCCGGCCGCGAGAACGTCCGGCTGAATCCCCAGTCGCCCTACGCCCACCACGGCCTCGCCGCGGCGTACCTCGAAGCCGGTCGGTACACCGAGGCCGTCACGACAGCTCGTCGTGCGGTGGAACTCGATCCCAACCTGGCTGTTTCGCACGTGCTGCTCGGCCTCGCGCTGCGCCAAGCGGGTGCGCCGGAAGAAGCGGTCCCCGTGCTCGAAGCGGCAATCCGGCTTGCGCCACGGGACGCCAGAGGTCACGCGGGTCTCGCATTCTGCGACATGGATATGGGACACATGGAGGAGTCCGAGAAGGGGTTCCGTACCGCCATCCGACTCGATCCGACTCGATATGACCACCACGAGAACCTGGGCGTCGTCCTCCTTCGCCAAGGGCGGACGGATGAAGGCGTCGAGAGCCTCCGGGTCGCGATCGAGCGAAGCCCCGCACAAGCAAGTCCGCACTACAACTTGAGCACCGCCCTGGCCCGAGCGGGCGACTGGGACGGGGCTCTCCGAGAGAGCCGAGCGGCCGTGCGGCTGCGGCCCGACGTCGCGGAGTACCGCTGCGCGCTGGGGCAGACCCTGGTGCAGACCTACCAACGGGAGGAAGGGCTCGCCCAGCTTCGCGAAGGCCTTCGCCTCGGCGCGGACTCGGCCCAATGCCACTACATGGCGGCTCACGTCCATGCGCTTGCGTGGCTGCCCGATGAGGCCGCCACGCTCTACGAGCGAGCCATCCAACTCGATCCGCAACTCGCCGAGGCGCACTGCAACCTCGCAGGGCTCTACCGCAACATGGGACGCCTGCGCGAGAGCCTGGGCCTCTATCGCCGCGGCCACGCGTTGGGATCGAAACAGGCCGGCTGGCCCTATCCGTCAGCCCAGTGGGTGCGGGACGCCGAGCGGTTGGCGAAGCTGGAGGATCGTCTGCCCGCCTTCCTCGACGGCAGCGACAAGCCCGAGCTGCCGGTGGACATGCTCTGGGTGGCCGAAGTCGCGACGTACCGGAAGCTCCATGCCGCTTCGGCACGGATGCGCTCCCTGGCGATGAAGGCCGTCCCGCTTTGGGCTGCGAATCCCGGGAGCGGCATTCGCTACAACGCCGCTTGTCAGGCGGCGCTCGCCGGCGCAGGAGAGGGCGAGGACGGACCGAGCCTGAGTCCGGCGGAGCGTGCGACCTGGCGCAAGCAGGCCGTGGCGTGGCTGCGTGCAGACCTCGTCATTCTGAGATCGGCGCTGTCGGCGAGCCCCGCGAACGCCGAAGCCATCCGGGAGTTGCTCTTGCACTGGCTGGAAGACGCGGACCTCGCGGGGATCCGCGACGAAGCCACCGTCGAAGAGTTGCCGGAAGACGAGCGCGCGACCTGCCGGGCACTGTGGAAGGACGTGGCCGGTTTGCTCGAATGAGTGAGCTCCTCGAGGCGGCAGGCTTGCTTCGCGCGCCGGGAGCGCGCAGAATCGAGCGTGTGGGGAACTCGATACCCACTTGCTGGACGCTGATCGAAGGAGCGGCGGCCGGTGAGGCTCGCGCGCGGGAGGAGTTCGCGAAGAGCTATCTTCCCGTGGTGCGCGCGTACCTCGCGGCGCGGTGGCGGGGCACACCGCTTCGCTTCGAGATCGACGACGCCATCCAGGAGGTGTTCGTCGACTGCTTCAAGGAAAGGGGTGCGCTCGAGCGAGCCGACCGGGACCGCCATGGGGGGTTCCGCGCCTTCCTCTACGGCGTCACGCGTGTCGTGGCGCTCCGCGCCGAGAGGAAGCGCGTGCGCCGGAAGGTCCGGGCGTCGGGTGGATTCGATGCCGACCGGGCCGAGCGGGACGAGGAGAGCCTTGCGCGCGTGTTCGACCGGGCCTGGGCGACGCAGCTCATGCGGGAGGCCGCGGAGCGGCAGGCCGAGAACGCCACCACGCCGGAAGCCCTCCGGCGGGTCGAGCTCCTCCGCCTGCGGTTCAAGGACGGCCTCCCCATCCGAACCATCGCCGCGCGATGGGAGGCGGATCCCGCGGCCGTCCATCGGGCCTACGCCAAGGCCCGGCGGGAGTTCAAGGCGGCCCTGGAAGAGGTCGTCGCGTTCCATCATCCCGGGCCCGCCGCGGAGATCGAGGCCCGGGCCCAGGCGCTGCTCGAGCACCTCTAGGAGAATTTCAGGAACTCAAGCGAACGAAAACGACGGCTCGTGCGGATCAAGGGGTGAGAGCGACATCCTCAAACGTGGACATGAGAGGAGGGGACATGGTGTTGTATCGAAGCCTTGGACTGGTAGGGCTCTTGCTGGTGGTGAGCGTCACCCCGGCCCTGGCGGAGCAGAAGTCCGATGACTCGTCGCCGGAGGAGAGGCTCTGGGCAAGCTATCAAGAGATCCGGAAGGTCAAGGACGTCGAGACCAACCGGCAGCGGACACAGATCGCCCGCCAGCTCGGCGAGCTTGGATCGGACGAGGCCCTCGCAAGGTTGGTCTCGATCTTCGAGAAGGACCCCGACGTCTGCCCCCGGCTCGCGGCCATGGAAGCCCTCTGCGCAAGGGGCGATGCGAAGCTCGTCGCTCGTGTCATCCGGAAGGCGAAGTCGGACAAGTCCTGCCTCAAGCTCTGGATCGGCGCCCTCCTGGGCAAAGCCCAGGACGACTCCGTGGGGCCATGGGTCCTCACGAAGTCTCGCTTGCTGGGTAGCACGAAGACCCAAATGTGCGCGGTCGAGGCCCTGGGAGCGCTGAAGCTCCCGGAGGCGCGGGAGCCCCTGCTCAAGCTGTACGCGAAGTACGAGAAGAAGAAGAACCAGGCTGCGCTGATCTACGAGACGCTCCGGGCCCTGGGCGCGATCGGCGGGGAGGGCGTGCGCGAGCTACTTCTCAGCGCCGCCCACGACGTCCATGTGTGGAAGAGGCTCGCCGCGGCCGAAACGCTGCTCTCCCTCGAAGACGCGGACGACTCGTGCAGGGACGCGGTGCGGGAGCTCCTCACGGACGACGACGGCCTGGTACGGGAAGCCGCCGTCGCGGCACTCGGCTCCCTCAAGGACGAGGCGTACGTGATGGATTTCATCGATCGGCTCGGAGACGAGCGCATGCGCGTTCGCCCGAAGGCACGCGCAGCCCTGGTGGCCATTGCCGAGCTGGATCTCGGCCAAGATGACAGGGCCTGGTGGACGTGGTGGCAGCGCCGCCAGGACGGCCAGGAGGAGGCGGCGGACTCGATCTCGGTCACGGAGGCGAAGGACGACCGCATCTACTCCAACGGCGTCATGTTCCTGTTGGACACCTCCAAGTCGATGTCGTGGCAGGCACCCGGGTCGACGAACCGCATCGACGTAGCACGGGACCAACTCGCGGCCCTCATCGGCAAGCTCGACGAGACGACCCCGTTCAACGTGATCGCGGTCACGGGACGCTTCTACCCGTGGCACAAGGCCAAGGGACGAGACGGCGGAATGGTCCCGGCCACGAGCGACAACAAGGCCGCGGCTATCGAGTGGGCGCGCGGCCTCGAGTGCCGCGTCCACACGAACACGTGGGACGCGCTCGAGGCGGCGATCCTCGAGTACCCGACCGTGGACACCATCTACTACATCTCGGACGGTGCGCTGCGCCTCGGCGGCTACGTGAGCATCGAGGAGATCCCGATGCGGCTGCGGGAGATCAACCGCTTGCGGAAGGTGGTGATCCACACCCACTTCCTCCACTGGGGCTCCTTGATGAGCTGGGCCCTGAAGTACGAGGACCGGGAGGAACAGAAGACGTGGCTCGAGGAGCTCGCACAGCAGACGGGCGGCAGCTTCGAAGCCCAGTGGCAGCCCTGAGCCGGGAGGAGTGCCATCGTGACTTCGCGCGGGCCCCACGAAGAGGAACGCTCATCCGCCTTCATCCCTCGGCAGGGCGAGAGCGTGCTGGCCGGGCTGCGGATCGTCCGTGGCTCGGCCCCGCGCATCCTGCTCCAGGACCTGGCTGAGACCGACACGCCCGTGTTGAAGCCGGCCGGGAACGGAGGCGCGCTAGAGGGGTTGGAGCCGGAGCGCTACCAGGTCGTCGGAGAGATCGCCCGCGGCGGCGTGGGCGTGATCATGAAGGGGCGAGACGCCGACCTCGGACGCGACATCGCGATGAAACTCCTCCGCGAGGAGCACACGCGCGATGCGCAGATCGTGCAGCGCTTCGTCGAAGAGGCGCAGATCGACGCGCAGCTCCAGCACCCGGGCATCGTCCCCGTCTACGAGCTCGGGCTCCTCGGAAAGGGCCGACCCTTCTTCACGATGAAGCTCGTCAAGGGGAAGACGTTCGGCGCACTGCTCACCAAGCGTCGCGACGCGACGGAGGACCGCTCGCGGTACCTGAGGATCTTCGAGAAGGTCTGCCAGACCGTGGCGTACGTGCACGCGCGCGGCGTCATCCACCGCGATCTGAAGCCCGCCAACATGATGGTGGGCGCGTTCGGCGAAGTCCTCGTCATCGACTGGGGATTCGCCAAGGTCCTGGGCAGGGAGCATCCCGCCAGCGAGGCGGACGCCGAGCGAAGCGTCCACACCGTCCGGAGCGGACCCGAAGGATCGCACTCCCAGGCCGGAAGCGTCATGGGCACGCCGACCTACATGGCGCCGGAGCAGGCGCGCGGCCACGTGGACGACGTCGATACCCGCGCCGACGTGTTCGCCCTCGGGGCCATCCTCTGCGAGATCCTCACGGGCGAGCCGCCCTACCCGCGCGAGAGTCGTTTGGCGTTGCTGGCGGCCACGGGGGCGCATCTTGCGGACGCGCAGGCCCGCCTGGACGACGAGGCCTTGGAAAGCGAGCTCGCGTCTCTCGCGAAGCGCTGCCTCGCGGAGGATCGCGGCGCGCGCCCACACGACGCCGGCGAAGTCGCCGCGGTCATGACCGCCTACCTGACCTCGGTTGAGGAACGCAAGCGGCAGGCGGAGGTGGCCCGGGCGGCAGCGGAGGAGCAGGTTCGAGCCGACCGCCGGGCGCGCCGCCTGCTGGTCAGCCTGGCCGGTGCCGTCCTCCTCGCCATGCTCGTGGGCGGCGCGGCCTGGTGGCTCCGCGAGCGGGATCGCGAGGGGCGCATGCGGCAGACCGCCGAAGCCGTCGACGACGCGGTAGCCGATACGCAACGCGCCCTGGGGGCTGCCCGCTCGAACGCGACGCACGACCCGAGCCGTTGGGCCCAGGTAGAGCGAGCCGTCGCGGGAGCCCAGTCCATGCTCGAGGCGGGGACGAGCGACGAGGGGACGCGCGCGCGCGTGGCGACCCTGGCCGAAGACGTGACCCGCGAGGCCAAACGAGCCCGTGCCCAGGCGGCACGCACGGCGGCCGACCGCACCTTGCGGGAGCGACTGGAGCACGTCGCGCTCGCGCACGATCGTCGGGACGTGGCCCAGATCCCGGCCATCGCCGAGGCCTTCCGCGAGTACGGCATCGACGTGGGCGCGTTGGACGTCGACGCGGTCGCCGCGCGAGTGCGGGCCAGCGACGCCGCGGCCGCGCTCGTGCCGGCGCTGGATCATTGGGCCACCCTGGAAGGGGCCTACGGAGACGGTCGGCCGCCCGCCGTCGCGGCGCGGCTCGCGGGCATCGCCGACCAGGCGGATGACGACCCGACGCGCAAGCGCGCGCGCGCGGCCGTCGTCGCGCGGGACATGTCGGCCCTCCGACGCATGGCCGCCGAGGAGAGCGACGCCTTGCTCGCCACCAACGCAGCAACGCTCGTTTGCGATGCCCTGCGAACCGTAGGCGTGCCCGACGTCGCCGCCTCCCTCTTGCAAGAAGGCATCCGTCGGCATCCGGACAGCGCCGCGTTTCACCGCCAGCTCGCCGAGCTGTTGATGGACGAGGACCCGCCGCAGCGTGACGCGGCGGCCGCGCACCTCCAGGCCGCGCTCGCGGTCAACCCGGAGAGCACGTCCGTGCGGCAGCAACTCAACCTAGCACGGGAGGCACGATGAGCGACCGTCTCGACCGCGGACTGGCCGCTGCGTTCGGGCCGCACAGCGGATCCGACTCCGTATTGGAGCAGCTAGGCCTTCGCGGCCCGTCCCTGATCCTCGAGGCGGACGACGGAGGGAGGGACACTACGACCCCGCTCGCAGCCGAGACCCTGCTCGGCACGTCGGCAGAGGGTCGCTACGAGGTGGACGGGGAGATCGCGCGCGGCGGCGTCGGGGTGATCCTTCGCGGCCGGGACCTGGAGCTCGGGCGAGATGTGGCCGTGAAGGTCTTGCGACCGGAACTCGCGACGCGCCAGGACGTACTCTGGCGCTTCGTCGAGGAAGCGCAGATCGGCGGACAGCTACAGCATCCGGGCATCACCCCGGTGTACGACCTCGGGCTCCTCGCGGACCAGCGTCCCTACTTCGCCATGAAGCTGGTCCGGGGCGAGACCCTGGCGGACCTGCTGGAAGCACGGCCCACGCCGACGACCGAGCTCGGACGCCACCTCCGTATCTTCGAGCAGGTCTCCCAGACCGTCGGCTACGCCCACGCGCGCGGGGTCGTGCACCGGGACCTGAAGCCTGCCAACATCATGGTGGGTGCGTTCGGCGAGGTGCAGGTCATGGACTGGGGCTTCGCGAAGGTGCTGGCCCACGGTGGCGTGGCCGACGAACGCGCCCCGCTCCTCGACGAGACCTCCATCCATACCGTGCGTACCGACTCGGGCGGCTCGGCCTCCCAATTGGGCTCCGTCATGGGCACGCCCTCCTACATGCCACCCGAGCAGGCGAAGGGTCAGCTGGATCGCGTCGACGAACGCTCCGATGTGTTCGGCCTGGGTGCGATCCTCCTCGAGATCCTGACCGGGGCGCCCCCCTACCCGGTGGCGCGAGACACACTGATTCGCGCCGCGCGCGGCGATCTGGGCGATGCCCTCGCGCGCCTCGGCGAGGCGGCGGTGCATCCGCGACTGGCCGCTCTTTGCACGGCTTGCTTGGCCGTCGATCCCAACGCCCGTCCCCGGGACGCGGGGGAGGTAGCCGAGACGGTCGGTCAGCATCTGGCCGACCTCGAGGCGAGCGCACGGGCGAAGGAGGGCGAAGCCGCGGCGGCGGCCGTCCGCGCGCGGGGTGCGCGCCGCGCAAGGCGCCTGACCCTCGGCATCGCGGCGGCAGCTCTGCTGGCGGTCTTGCTGGCAGGCGGGGCTTACGTGTGGGTCCGGAGCGAGCGCGCCGCCGACCGCCAGCGGGCGCGGGAGGTCCTAGCGCGGGCGCTGGCCGCCATCGACCAGGGGATCGGCGAGGCCCAGGCGATCGAAGCACAGGGTCTCGACGGCTGGGACGAGAGGGTGGCCGCGTACGAACGCGCCCGGGAGAAGGTGCGGGAAGCAAAGCGTCTGGTCCCCGCCGCGGCGCTCGGCTGGAGTGAGGTCAACCCCCTGACCGAACGGATCGCCGACATCGACGCAGGACTCGCCGCCGCGGGTGCGGGCGCCGCGCGCTCGGAGCGGGATCGACGGCTCGCCGCGCACCTCGAACGAATCCGAACCGGCGAGGCGGGTTTTGGCCGCAAGCGCTCCGTACCCCTCGCCTTCGCCGAGCACGGCCTGGACGTACTGAACGACGACCCCGAGACGGTCGCGGCGGCGATCCGCGACTCGTGGATCGCGCGCGATCTGGTGACGGCCCTGGAGAATTGGGCCAACGCCAGCGGCGCCTACGACATGACGCCCTCGCCGGCGGGCCTGCACGTGCTCGACGTACTCGCCGTGGCTGACCCCGATCCGCTCCGCCAAGCGATCCGGGAAGCTGCGCGCACGCACGACATCGATCGCCTGCGTTCGCTGGTGACGGACGACTCATCGGCCCTGTTCGAGGAGAGCACGCCGAGTCGGCTGGCCATCCACCTGATGCGCGGCGACGACACGGATGCCGCGCGCACCCTCCTGGAGGAAGCCCTTCGGCGGAAGCCGGATCGGTTCTGGGTGAGCATCCAGCTCGCCTTCTCCTTGCTGCAGCACGAGCCGAAGCGACCCGCAGAGGCCGAGGGATACCTCCGAGCGGCTTTGGCGCTTCAGCCGAAGAGCGTGCTGGCGCGCCGCTGGCTGGGGCACGCCCTGGCCGCGCAGGGTCGCGAAGCGGAAGCCGCCGAGATGTGGCTGGACGGCGTGCGGGACGACCCGGCCCACTACCTCGCCTTCGAGCCTGCCGTCGTCCAACGTCTGGGGGGGGACGATCGAATGGAGACCGTCGCCCGGACCATCGAGGCGGAGGCGGAGCGGAGTCCGGACGATGCGCGCGTGGTGTTCCGGCTTGGGGGCGTGCGGGAGATCCAGGGCCAGTGGCCGGCCGCCGCCGCGGCGTATGCGCGCGCTGTCGCCGAGTCGCCGGAGGAACCGCGCTATCGCATGCGGCTCGCCGTCGCGGCGCTCCACACCGGCAACTGGCAACGCGCCCACGAGCAGTACGTGGCCATGCGCGACCTCGCGCCCGGTGAGCCGGCGTTTCATGTACTCTTTGGAGACGCGCTCCAGCAGCACGGCGAGTTCCGGGCTGCGCTGGACGCCTACGACGCGGCCTTCCGTCTCCAGCCGGGTCGCCCCGGGCTGACCTGGACGCGCGGTCAGCTCCAGTACCGACTCGGTCGGGTCGAAGAAGCGATCAAGGCCTTCGAGCTCGTGGGGCAGCGCGCGCCGAACTTCGTGCCCGGTGCCTTCCGGCTCGGCTTCGCCCGACAGCGAACGGGCGATCTCGCCGGTGCGGCCAGGGCGTACGAGCGCGCCTTGCGATTCGACCCGACGCACGCTCCCACGCTGCTGCATCTCGGGTACCTGTACCTCGGCGCCGGGCGGGAAGACGAAGGGGAGGAGAAGCTGCTCGCGTACTACGACCACGCACCCTGGAGCGACACCTGGGCCCTGGCTCCCGCGGCCTACCGCCGAGACGTCGATGCCCTCGTCGACCTCGCTCGCCGACACCCCCCCACGGCGGGCATGGAACTGCCCGAGGTCGACCCGCGACGCATGGCTCTCTTTGCACACCTCGCCCTCGAGCTGTCCTGTTACGAGCTCGCCTCCCGCGCCTTCGCGGCCGCCTTCCGCCTAGACCCGGACGTACCCGATGCGTTCGGTCCCTTTGCCGTGCCGTGCCGCAATCGGGCGCGAGCCGCGTTCGCGGCGGGCCTCGTCGCGTCGGGTCGGGGCGCGGAGGCCCACCTCGTCGAGCCCCGCCAACGTCGGGCCTGGCGCGCGCAGGCACGGGTGTGGCTGGAGCAGGAGGGTGCAGCCTGGGCTGATGTACTGGCACGCGGAGATCTCGACCTCGCCCGCCTGGGCACGCATGTGCTGCTCCAGGAGCTCGACGCCGCGCCCGTGAGGGAGGTCGACCGGATCCGCGAGCTGCCCGAGGAACAGCAAGCCGCTTGGTCGCGCGTCTGGTCGGAGATCCGGCAGCTCGCGGCACAGGCCGAAGCCGACCTTCGGTAGGAGGCTACGTCGTCGACGGGGCCGAGGGCGGCGGTGGGCTCTTGAGGTGCACATCGCGCTGGGGGAAGGGGATCGTGATGCCGTTTTCGGCGAAGGCGCTTGCGATGGCGGCGTTCAGGTCCGAGGACACCCGCCGGCGCAAGGAGATCTCGGGCGAGATCAACCAGCAATGGAGGATGAACGTGAGCTGGCTGTCGCCGAACTCCCGGAATTCGACCTCGGGGGGCGGGCGGCGCATGACTCGCAGATCAGCGTCCGCGCACTCGAGAAGCACCTTCCGCACGAGGTCGGTGTCGCTTCCGTACGCGACTCCCACCTCGCTGTTGATGCGCGTGCGCTTCTGCCCGTGGGACCAGTTGACGACCTCGTCGGTGATGAGGCGTTTGTTCGGGAGGATGATGGAGACGCCGTCCCTCGTCCGCACGACGGTGCTGCGGATGTTGATCTGCTGGACGTTCCCCTCGACCGCGCCGATCGTCACGACGTCGCCGACCTGGACCGGTCGCTCGAAGAACAGGATCAAACCCGAGATCAGGTTCGAGAAGATCTCCTGCAATCCGAACCCGATGCCGACGCCGGCGGCCGTGAGGAACCAACCGAACTGCGTCATGTCGAGGCCGAGTGCAGCGAGGGCGGCCAGCGTCCCGATCATCAGCACCAGGTAGAAGGTGAGCGTCCGTACGACGTATCGCGAACCTTGCTCCATGCTGCTACGGGTTCGAAGGACGATACGGACACCGTCGCGCACGTGCCGTGCGATCATGACGGTGATCGCGAAGATGACCAACGCTCGGAAGAGACGCGCGAGCGTCAGTCCCGTTCCCGCTTCCCCGCGGGTCAGGCTCCAGGCGCCGAGCGCCTGCCAGTCCTCGGCGTCGATCTCGAAAACCGCGCTCGTGATCATGACGAGCCCCGCGAGCGTGGCGACCGTGAGGAGCTGCCCCAGCATGCGGCCGATCCACTGTGTTCGAGCAACTCGCGGATCGAACACGTCGTCGGCCGCGTCGTCGTCGCCGGCCGGCGCGTGACGGAGAATCCACGCACGAAGCATGGAGTGCGCCATGCCCAGAACGAGGAGCGCCACGAGGAAGACGAGCGCGCGCTCCGCGAAGAACGAGCTCGCTGTGCGGTAGCCCAGCGCGAAGAGGAGGATGTTCGCGCCCCAGAGCAGGACGGCAATCGGCCACGCGATCCGCGCCAGGGCATGCGTAGTTCGGACGAAGGCGCTGCCGGCGTCTCGAGGGATGAACGAGAACAGGACGTCCCGGCGCGTCCAGAGCCAGGCCCCGAGGATCACCATGATCAGCGCCCACGTGAAGCCCAAGGCCTCGCGCAACTGAGTGAGCCCGGCGGCCCCCAGCAGGTGGGCAACCGCTTGCCACAGGGCCGTGATCACGATCGTCCAGGTGGAGAAGCGCGCCGCCGCCCGCGCCGTGTGCTCGGAGGCACCCGCGAGGTTGTGGCCGGCTTCGTCGGGCGTGAAGAACGCTGCCCGCAGCCCACGGGCAAGCGCCACCCCGCACCACATCAAGCCCACGGCGATGGGAACCTCGAGCAGGAAAGACGCCGGAGCGACGCGGCGGAGGCCGAACGCCGCAACCAAGGCCAGCACGGGAAGCAGGAGCGCCCGCAGCACGACGGCGACCGCGCGCGTCACGCGCTGCAACGCGTCCAAGCTCTGGATCGGCCGCGTGAGGATGCCCGTGGCGCGTATGCGCCGCCCGGCCCAGAGCCGAAGGGCCACCGCGAGGACTCCGAAGACCAGCAGGGAGAGCAGGTGCTCTCGGCCCTCCGGTGCCGAGGCGACCTCGTCTTGCAGCGCGGCCAGGCTCGCGGGCAGGGCCGCCAAGCCAGCCCCAGCCCCCCGGACATCGCTCGCGAGGGCGGCCAGGTAGGGACCACTCGGCACCGGCGCGGACCGCATCCAGAACGCAATGCCGTCGAGGTAGGCACGCCTATCTTCGAGGGACGTTTCCACGTCGTCACGGGTCGTGATGAGCCCTCGTGCGACGCCCTCGGTCTGGCGTAGGTCCTCGACGCGCTCGCCGACGACTCCCTTCAGCTGGGTTGAGGTCTCCTGCCACCGCGCGCGCAGCCGTTCCACCTCGGCCGGGCGCAGCTCGTTCTGCCCGCGAATGAAGTCGAGACGGGCCTGGAGCCAGAGCCGCACCTCCTCGCCCTGCGTGTAGGCGAGCTCCTCTTCCAACCGTGCGACGCGATCCGCCGGCCCCAGCACGTCCGTCCGGTCGTGCGCTGTTTCCAGACGCAGCTGGAACGCCTCGAGCCGGCCACGCTGCGCCACGGCTTGCGCCAGCACGGCGGCCGCGTTCGGCATGCGCCTCGACCGAAGCGCGCGGTAGGTCGCTTCGTCACGGTCGATCTGGCGGAGCCACTCGGCGAGGGTGTCCCGCTGCCAGGACTCCATGGCGCTCGCCTTGGGGAAGAGATCCTGCGCCGCCTCGAGCCGGGTGCGGCTGATGCTCGCGAGGAGCGAGGCGTCGCCCAAGGTGGTCTTGAGCGCGGAGAGGCGACGCCGCTCGGTGGTGTGGTCTCCCTCCGTGCGCCCAACGAGCGCCTCCAAGCGCTTGATCGCCTTGACGGCGGGGGAGGCGGCCAACTCGGCCTCGCGGAGCTTGCGCTCCGTCTCGGCGGCCTGGCGGGCCGCCTCGGCCGCCAAGCCCGCCTCGAAGAGAGAGCGCGCCTTCGCCAGGTAGGCGTCGCCCATGGTCTGCCGCACGGCGGCAACCTCTGCCTCCGTCCTGGCGATGTCCCGTTGGAGCGTCGCCAACTCGAGGAGTGTGAGGTGGTGCGCCTCCTCGAGATCCGCCGCACCGCGGCGCACCTCGTTCGACCGCAACTGACGCGTGAGCAACTCTCGACCCGCCACGTCGTCCTCAGGCACCTCCGCCAGCGCGGCCTGCAGCTCGGCCGCGCGCGCGTCGAGTTGGCCATTGCGCTGCGCGGCCTGATCGCGCTCCTCGCGGATCGCCTCGACGCGAGCCGCGAGCGCCGCGGCCGTGTCCGCGGCTGTGTTCGCTTCCACGGCGCGCTGCCGCGCCGTGTTCTCGAACTCGGCAATGCCCTCATCGTCGATCGTCTCGACCACGACTTCGCGAGCGGCGTCCGCCTGCGCTTGCTGCAACTCGGCCTGCGCGGCCGCGAGACGCGCGGACGCCGCCTCGATGGCTTGGGGCGCGCCCTCGATCGTACGCATGAGCGCCGCCGCCCGTGCGAGGGCCTCGCCTTCCACCGCCATGGCATCGATCAACGCCGGATCCGTCCCGGCCACGGATCGCGCGGTCTCCGACGCGGCACGGGCGGCGTCGGCCATCGCCAGGAGCTCGGCCGCGTTGCGGGGAGCCCCGTCGACCACGATGGTCACCGCCTCCTCCCCCCGGGCCTGGGGCGTGAGGCCCGCGGGAGCGAGCAGCAGGAGCGCCAGGGCGAGCAGGAGTCGCCGGGGGTTGCGGACGGTGCGTCGGCGTCGTGGGCTGCCCTTGAACGTCACATGCCTCCCGGGGCCGGAGGCCCCCCACAGAGTCCAGCGTGAATGCTAGCAGGGACGCGAGGTGGGCCGCGCGCTCCTGCCCGGCTTGGCGCACCCCGGGCCTGCCCCCACCATGCGGGGATGAGCGCACCGAATCCGACGAATGGCAAGTTCCAGGGCACCTCCACGTACGTGGCGACGGAGGACTTGATCGTGGCGGTCAACGCCGCGGTGGCCCTCCAGCGACCGCTCCTCATCAAGGGCGAGCCCGGTACGGGCAAGACCGTCCTGGCGCACGAGGTCGCGAAGTCCTTGGGCAAGCCCCTGATCGAGTGGCACATCAAGTCGACGACCAAAGCCCAGCATGGGCTGTACGAGTACGACGCCGTCGCCCGCCTGCGGGACTCCCAGCTCGGGGCCGAGGCGGTCCACGACATCCGCAACTACATCGTGCGAGGCAAGCTCTGGGAAGCCTTCGAGTCCCCCGAAGGGGCCGTGCTGCTGATCGACGAGATCGACAAGGCCGACATCGAGTTCCCGAACGACCTGCTGCAGGAGCTCGACCGCATGGAGTTCTTCGTCTACGAGACGAAGCAGACCGTGAGCGCGAAGCAGCGACCCGCCGTCATCATCACCTCGAACAACGAGAAGGAGCTGCCGGACGCCTTCCTGCGCCGCTGCTTCTTCCACTACATCCGGTTCCCCGATCGCGACACGATGACCGCGATCGTCGACACGCACTTCCCGAACCTGAAGAAGGAGCTGCTCGAGGAAGCCCTGCAGGCCTTCTACGGGCTGCGCGGCGTGCGGGGCCTCAAGAAGAAGCCGTCCACGTCCGAGCTGCTCGACTGGATCAAGCTCCTGATCGCCGAGGACATCCCGCCGGAGGCGCTGCGGACGCAAGGACAAGAAGAAGTTCCTCCCGCCGCTCCTCGGGGCGCTGCTCAAGAACGAGCAGGACGTCCACCTCGTCGGTGGGTTCGGCAGCGGTCCCGGCGCGTCCTGGAACTAGGTCGCCTCCCGTGTTCGTTCCCTTCTTCGAGGACCTCCGCCGCGCCGGCATTCCGGTGACGCTGCGCGAGTACCTGACGCTCCTCGAGGGCATGAAGCTGGGCGTGGCCGGCTACGACGTGGAGCACTTCTACTACCTCGCGCGCGCGTGTCTGGTGAAGGACGAGCGCTACCTCGACCGCTTCGACCTCGTCTTCAAGAAGGCGTTCGAGGGCGCGCAAGGGTTCGAGCTGGACCTCGCCGACATCCCGGAGGAGTGGCTGCGCAAGCTGGCCGAGCGCCACTTCACGCCGGAGGAGATGGCCGCGGCCATCGAGCGCGGCGGCCTGGAGGAGCTGCTCGAGGAGCTGCGGCAGCGCCTCGCGGAGCAGGAGGAGCGCCACGAGGGCGGCAGCAAGTGGATCGGCACGCTGGGCACGTCTCCCTTCGGCTCCGGCGGCTACAACCCGTTCGGCGATCCGCATCGGCAATCAGGGCAAGCGCCAGGGCCGGGCGGTGAAGGTCTGGGAGAAGCGCGACTTCAAGGACTTCGACGACTCGGTCGAGCTCGGTACCCGCAACCTGAAGGTCGCGCTGCGTCGGCTGCGAAAGCTCGTGCGCGAGGGATTCGAGGAAGAGCTGGATCTGCCCGGCACCATCCACGCCACCGCCAACAACGCCGGCTACCTCGAGCTGAAGATGGTCCCCGCGCGCGAAAACAAGGTGAAGGTGCTGCTCTTCCTCGACGTCGGCGGCTCGATGGACCGCCACGTCCGCCAGGTCGAGGAGCTCTTCTCCGCAGCGCGCTCGGAGTTCAAGCACCTCGAGCACTTCTACTTCCACAACTGCCCCTACGAGCGGGTCTGGCGCGACAATCATCGGCGCCACCAGGAGACGATCCCCACGATCGACCTCCTGCGCACCTACGGCGACGACTACAAGGTGATCTTCGTCGGCGACGCCAGCATGAGCCCGTACGAGATCGTCGCGCCGGGGGGATCGGTCGAGCACCACAACCTGGAGCCGGGAAGCACGTGGATGCGACGCCTGGCGGCCCACTGGCCGCACCTGATCTGGCTGAACCCCTCCCCGCAAGCCTGGTGGCACTACACGGAGTCCATCGAGATGATGCGCACCCTGGTCGAGGGCCGCATGTACCCCCTGACGCTCGCTGGGCTGGACGACGGCCTCCGGGAGCTACGCGCGTAGCAGCACTGCGGGGCGGCGCGTGCGAGGCCCTCGCTACGGCAGCTCCAGCAGGCCGTGGCCGGCGTCGCGGAGCTTGCCGAGTTGGACCATCGTGGCCCAGATCTCCGGCGCGTATTGCTCGGGCGGCCTCACCCCCGTGATCGCGGAGTCCTCGCCCCGGCTCAGGGGATTGCGGCTGGAGGACGACTCGTCATCGAGGCGAACGAGTTTCAGCCGCTTGCGGTAGGCCTTGAGCGCGCGTTTGAGGACGGCCTTGTCCCACGCGGCCATGGGGCGGGTCCCGTCGCTCCACCCCCGCAACATCGCTTCGACGTCGTCGAGGCTCCGCTCGAGGATGGGCATGGCGATCTCGATCTCCTCCTCGGCCTCGGCGGCGGCGAGCTGCTTCTCCATCGCGAGCCAGGCCGCCTCGGCGTCGGCGTCGTCCGTCGCCGCGCGCACGCGCGCGACAAGGGACTCGAGTCGGTGCCAGAGGAGCCAGTTGTCCGTTCGCATCCATTGCGACCAGCCTATCGAGAAAGTTCCGTACGGAGGCAGCCTCGCCGTCAAACTTTTCGTCCCCGCATCCCGCCATTCGGCGTCGCATTCGCGTCGCACTCGCGTCCCACGCGTGCGCGACCCGGCGCCCGTGGCGCGGAAGTACGCGCGCGCCTCCTCGTTGAGCAGCAGAAAGAACGGAACCGAAACGAACGCCAGCGCGATGAGCGTGAAAAGCAGATCCGCGCCACTCGCCACGCCGGACAGCGCACCGAGCCCGGCGACGATGGCCAGGCCGAGTTGGACGAAGCGGGCCGCGCGAGAGCCCCGTCGAAGCGCGAACGACATCCAGATATGGCCCAAGCCGAGTGCGGCGAAAACGACCACGGCCGTCCTCGCTTCTCCTCGTCCCGCCAGGTCGGCGAGGAACGCGCCGGCCAGGATGCCCACGAGCAGGAGCAAGCCGCCCAGGATGCCGGCGAGGCTCGCCATCCAGAGCACGGGCGCAGGGATGCGTACGGCGTTCGCCGTGGCTGCGGTACGGGGAGGCTGCGACGGGAAGATGTCCTCCCGCTCCTCGGCCAAGAACCAGGGCCCTCCCTCTTCGGACAGGAGCATGTCGCCCCGCAGCTCGCCTGTAGCAGCACCCTTCACCAGGTCGCGGAAGATGCGAGGCCCTTTCACGCCCCCGACGTCATCCACGAGATAGCGCACGTAGATCTGGTCGTCGAGGGGACCGTCGCACTCGGCACAACGCACAGCGTGCATGTCGACCTTGTCCTTGACCGCGTTGGCGCGGCTGCAGGTGGGACACAGCAGCTCACGCATCGTCGTCACTCGCCGCACGCCGTCGGAACGTGGCGAGTCCCGCCACGGCCATCACGACGAGACCGGACACGACCAGCAACGCTGCGCCGAAGAATCCGTTCTCGAACCCATGGGCAAGCAGATAGACGACGACGTCGAGAACGATGACGACGACCCCCACCACCATCCACGCGTTGCGCCGCGTCAGGAACCCGAACAGGACGGTCGCGAGCCCGAGTCCGAAGAGGATCAGCGCGTGCACGGGCTCGTTGGCGCGAACGACCTGCAAGGCCACGGACCCGTACAGGAGCGCGAGCCCGGGAATGACGAGGGCGAGGTGCGCCGCGCGGGTGATGCGCCCCCGAAGGAGGACGGCCCCGCCCAGCAGCGTGAGGCCGGGCGGGATCCCGTAGAACGCCGGATCCACCAGGCCGTGTCGCTGCCAGAACGCGAAGAGCATGAGGTTGACGAGAGCCGCCGCGACGCCGTAGAGCAGCGGCCACGCCAGCCGCCGGGCGCCGATGGCCATGACCACGGCCGCCAGCGCCAACGCGGAGGAGGCCTTGCCGGCGGAAGCCTCCACGCTGAACGCGGCAGGCACGTAGCGCACGATCGCGGGCACGGTCAGCAGAAGACCGTCGATGGCCAGCAGCCGACCGAGCGATCCCTTCTCGAACGAAGAGAAGAAGAGGCACGTAGAGGCGAACACCACGAGAACGTGGAGGTGGTACCCGTCGAGGAAAGCGAGCAGTTCCGAGCGCTGGACGAGGAAGGTGTAGAAGAGGAGGCCCGCGAGCAGCGCCACGTGGATCAAGCGCGGCCGGTCGGCCCGCAGCGCGCCCCATAGAGCGACCGCGCCCGGCAATCCCAGCCCGATCCCTGCCAAGGCGATCTCGAGCGACGAAGCCATGCGACCGGCGTTGAGCACGACGTCCGCCGCGACGAACGCGAACGCCAGGACGGCCGCGAGGACGGCCACGGGGTAGAGTTCCCGGCCCGCCCGCACGATCCACGCCGGGCGCCCTTCGCGCGCGAACCGCCGCGCCGCGATGGCGAGCAGGGGCGCGACGAGCGCGGACACCGCTCCGTAGAGAAGCAACACGCCGTCCGCGATGGCGCCCGGCATCGGCTTCCACCAGGAGGCGAACGCCAGCGCCGTCGCCAGAACGCCGAGGCCGAGCATCCCCGCCAGGATCCGCCCGCGGTCGCGAACGAGGAGCACGAACAGCGTCAGCGTCGCCGCCAGGACGGTGAGCGGCGTGCTCAGGTCACGCAACTCGCCGAGGGTCAGCACGAGACCGAGGCCCGCCAGCAGGATCGGCCACGGCAGCCTCGGCCCGAGGTCGCCGGTCCCGTCCGTGGCGCGGGGCTTCGCGGACAGGGGCAACAGCCAGGCGAGCAGCAGCGCGAGCAGGGCCAGCTCGACGTCCGGGCGCCAGAAGCGGGCATCGCTGCCGTGGATCCACATGTTCACGGGCGCCAGGGCGAACGTCGCGAGACCCAGCACGAAGAAGGCCAGCGTGCGACGCCCCATCGAGGAGAAGGGCAGCACGACACTCCGAGCCAGCGCGGCCAGGCCCAGGGCACCCTCGGCGTAGCGGAGCCAGCGCACGGACGAAGGGAGGCTGTACCGGACATGCGCGGTCGAGGGCTCGAACACGACCACCTGGACGGCGTGCCACGCCGCCGCCAGGATTCCCAACCCGAGTATCGGATCGGCCACGAGGTGGACGGCTGTCTTGTCCACCCGTAGGCGGGGCACGGCGAGCGAGAGGTACGCGAGGGCCGCGAAAACGAGCCAGAGGGTGGGCTGGACGCTCGGGTCCCAAGCGAGCATACGCGTGGCCAGCGGAAGCGACACACCGACGAGGATCGCGAGCAGAGTGAGGACCCATCCGATCACGGGCAGCCTTCGAGCCACGATCCAGCCGCCGACGGCGATGACCGCGAACGCGACGAGCAACCACCGTGGGTCACCTCGGTCGATCAGTCCCAAGTACGTCGCGGTGCCGAACGCGAGGGCGAGGTGGAGCAGCGCGGGCCCCCGGAGCCGGTCGTCCCTGCCCGACCAGGCGAAGACGGCCGCCGCCGCCCCGGCGAACGCGAGCGGCCAGGCGTGGGGAGGAGGAGCCGTGACGAACAGGATGCCCGCCGCGGCCGGCGCGAAGAGGGTCCCCGCGTAGAGTGCCGCCGCCCGGAGCGCGTGGGAGGTCGGCGTGCGGGCCAGCGCGAACCTCACTGCCAGGGCGACGACGAAGGACGCCGCGGCCAGGAGCCACCCGTTGATCGCCACCGGTCGTGGCTCGAACTGGGCGATGACGAGCCCGAACGCCCAGACGGCGAAGAGTGCCACGAGGAGGGGAAGCAGATGCCGCAGCGGTTTGGCGAGAGGCCCCACGACCCGGCGAGGCCGCGTGACGAGAAGCGGTACGCACATCAGCGCGAGCGCGGTCCCCGCCCCGGCCAGGCCGCCCGTGCCCAGGGGGGGGCCACCCGCCCACGCCACGCCGGCAACGACCCCC
Organism: uncultured Planctomycetota bacterium; assembly: GCA_963802335.1. Lineage (GTDB taxonomy): Bacteria > Planctomycetota > PLA2 > PLA2 > JAEUHO01 > CAWDIE01. The sequence goes on from CAWDIE010000003.1 coordinate 598,235, forward strand.
GCTCCGAGGAACTCGAGCACCGCGGGATAGAGAGGCCAGGGCTGGTGTTCCTTCGTTGCGGTCCACAGCAGAACGAGAGAGCCGACGAGGAAGCCGGCGGCCAGCGTCCACGTCCAGCCCGGGTCGGGCAGGTGGCGGAGCAGCAGCGTGAACCCCAGCAGTTGAATGGCCAGCGCTCCGAGCGGCGTCCAGGAGCCAATCGCGCCGGGCGCCACCGGGTCGGGGTGGCGGAGCATGGCGGGCAGTCGGGCATCGATGCGCGGCGTGAGGAGCACGACGCCCGAGAGCGCGGCGAGCGCGAGGAAGTACAGATCACCGCCGGCATCGGGAGCGAGACCCACGACGATCCGTGCCCCCGCCGCCCCCATTGCCGCCGCCGCCAGGGCGATCCCCTCCGGTCGGCGCAAGGCGAACGCGACCAGGGAGAGAAGGACGGTGAGCAGGAGGTAGCCGAGTCCATGCCACCAGGGCGCGGGCTGGAGGCGCAGGGTGTCGAACATGGCGACGACGAAGAGGATGAGCGTGAGAAACGCGGTCGCGTCCAGAAGGCCGGCGCGCACGGGGGCGAAGCGGTCGGCCCCCCGCCGCGCAAGCATCGCTGCGATGGCGACGGCGACGAGCCCCATCGCCGACAGCGCCAGCACGACGACGGCGGCCGCCGGCCTCGGGTGCAGCACCGCGCACGCCGCCCCCGCGAAGATGCCGAGCGCCCCCGCCAGCGTGAATCCTCGGTGGCGAAGGGCGAAACCGATCGCCAGGAGCAGCAGCCCCTGCGCTGCGAACACGGCGGCCGGGGCCCGCAGGTCGCTGAACACGGGATCGCCGCTGGCGAACAGGGCAAGCGCGGAGAGTCCGAGGGCGGCGACGAACGCCCAGACGAAGAAGACACGCGCCCGCGCCGTCTGGTTCCGCTTCAGGAACACCCACCCCACCCACGCACACGCGAAGACGTAGGGGAGGAAGGTGATTCCGTACCATGCGAGCGGCATGGGACGGTCGGCGTAACCCAAGGCGTCGGCCGCCTGGTCGCGGAGCTGCAGGGCCGCCGCTCTCACGGGCGCGGGGGACTTCAGATAGGCCAGGGCGGAGAGGAGCATGCCGGGCAACGCGAGCCAGGGCTGCGGCAGCGCGAACCCGGCGCGGAGGCAGGCGTACGCACCGAAGAGGGACGCGACGAAGAGCCCCACGTCGTCCCCGACGGCCATGAGCGTGCCGGCGATGCCGAGGGCGATGGCCACGACGAGCGCCACGGCCGAGCGACGGCGACCGAACAGGCGTCGCCGAAAAAGGGCCGGTTCGAGCGTGGCGAGAGACGCGCCCAGGGCGGCCACGACGATGCCGAGGCTCGCGATCCAGATCGTGGACGACACGTCCAGGCGCGCGCCGATCGCCACGCGCGCCGCGAAGACCGACGCGGCGAAGGCCATGAGGATGCCGGGCCACAGTCCCGCCCATCGCCGCGGCTGGACGCGGGGCACGACGCGGCGTGCGTACATCCAGACGACGCCCACCAGGAGGAGCGAGACGCCGGTCGATGCCCAGAGGGGTGCGCGCCTTCCGAGCGGACCCCCGGCGAGCACGAGCGCCGACAGAAGCGTGTAGGCGATCGGCACGAAGGGCGTGAGGGCGCCGTCGAGCACACGGGCGAGCCGCCGGGTCACGAGGAAGCCCGACACGAGCACGATGGCCGAAGCCAGCAACGCGCGCCACGTCGAGAGGGCGAAGAGGTTACCCGCAGGGATCGCGGCGATGGGCACGAGCAACGTGACGATCAGCAGGAGGGTTCGCTCCACCTCCGGCAAGCGCCCACCACGGTTGAGCAACCGACCGGCTCCGTAGAGCAGCCCGCCCAGGAGGATGAGCCCACCCACCATGACGAGCAGCTGTTGCTCGCCGGACATGGTCGTCCAGGCCGTGGTCGCGAAGTACACGGCCCCGGCGAGGATGAGGAACGCGGCGAGACCGAAGCCGAGGTTCTCGGCGAACGCGGGACCGAGGCGCTCCCACACGGTGGGCCCGCGCGCCGCCGGCTTCCTGCGCGGCTTCACCGCGGGCTTTACCGCGGGCTTGGCGCGGGGTCGCCTCGGCGGGGCCGGAGCTGGGGCTGGAGCCGGCGGCGGCGCGCGGCTTCTCGGGCTTCGCGGCGGGCGCCGGCGAATCAACGTGGGTGGGGGCCACGGACGGAGGCGAAGCGGGCAACACGGCCTGCAGCGCCTCGACGCCCTCGTCCAAGGCGGCCTCGAGCTGCGCTCGCAATGCGTCGGGGACCTCGAGGTCCGCGCGAACGCGCTGTCTCAGCGCCTCCGTGGCCCAGAGCCGGCGCCACGGCGCGACCTGGATCCAGTTCCCGCATTGGCGACAGCGAATCGACGCACTCCGCCTCGGAACGGTGGTGCCTTCTCCACAGGACTCGCAGAGCACACGCGGCATGCGTCAGGCATTGGAGTCGAATCGAGCGCCGACCGCAACCCCGCCGCGACGGTCCCGAATGTCCCCTCCGCTAGGTCAGTCGCGCGACATGAAGAGTTGGAGGACGTACCAGAACATCAGCGCGACCGACGCGAAGAGCTGCAGCGCGGCCGCCACGTGCATGGTCTCCGGATAGTGGTGCAGGATGTTCGACGTGTCGTAGAGGATTGCGGCGCCGGCCAGCCCGACCATGATCACGCTGAACCAGGTGCCCAGGGCGAATCCGAAGAGCACGCCCGCCACGATGGCCACGAGGGCGAGGATCATGCCGTACATCACGATTCCGCGCAGGAACGAGAAGTCCTTCCGGGTGATGAACACGATCGCCGTCAGCCCGGCGAACGCGGCGAGCGTCACGAGCGCCGCGGACTCGATCACGCCACCATCGGCGTAGACGTGCGCCATGAAGAGGAGCGGGAGGAAGAGAATCGCCTGGAAGAACACGTAGGCAAGGAGCGCGCCGTACTGCGCAGCCGGACTGCGGGCCTGGGCGGCGACGCGGCTTGCGAACCACCCGACGACCATGAAGCCTCCGAGGAACATGAGCCAGCGGTACTGACCGCCGGCGATGAACTCGAACATCCGCAACGGAAGCTCGGTCTGGAAGAGCGCGATCTCGATTAGGACGAACGCGACGATCGACCCGAAGAGCGTGGCGTAGGTACGGCCCAGGAAGGTCGCACGGGCATCCTGCCCCATGTCGAAGACCGTCGCCTCTCCTGAGCGGGCGGCGTAGATGTCGTTCATGGTGTAGCTCCTGTGGCGATCGAGGGGAGGTGGTATCCGGCGGATGGACGCGTCCGGATCAGCGGAAGATGCGGTTCCAGTCGCGCTTCATGTCGATCACGACCCAACCGCGCTCCGGGGCTTCCGCCAAGGCCTGGACCAGTTTGCCGCTGCTCTTGGGCGCCTTGTCGTAGGCATACTCACGCTCGGCGTCCGTGTGGTGGACGATCAAGCCGAAGCTGGGGCTCCGATCGATGGTCGTCCACTGGAGCATCTGCAGGTCGCCGTCGGAGTTCCCCGAAGCCAGCACCGGGCGCTTCCCGATCTGCCGGTGGATGCCCACGGGCTTCCCGGCCTTGTCGTCGACGAAGGCGAGCTTGGCCTCCTTCACGAGGACGGGCGTGCCATCACGCATCTCGAACGTCGTCCCTCCCACGGAGCCGATGACCTGGGACGGCGGGATGCCGTAGGCCTCTTCGGCCCAGACGCGCATGAAGTCGACCCCCCCGCCCGAGACGATCCACGTCTGGTACCCATGGGCGCGAAGGTAGTCGAGAAGCTCCAGCATGGGCTGGTAGCCGAGTTCGTTGTAGGGGCGGTCGAAGCGCGGATGCCGCGCCGTCTTCAGCCACGCGCGCACTCGATCGTCGAACTCGTCGGTCGTCATACCGCCGTGCGTGACGCCCAGCAGGGTACCCAGGGCCTCGTGGCCCCCTGCCTTGAGCGTGGCCGCGTCGCCGGCGAGCGCCGCCTGGATCGTGGGATCGTTCTTCCACTCCGGATGCTGTGGCGCCAGGCGCTTCAGCTCATCGAGGGCGAACACGAGTTGGAAGGGCAGCGGGTTCTCCGGCCAGAGATTCCCATCGTTGTCGAAGACGGCGATGCGATCGGCCGGCGCCACGTAGGCCGTGCTGCCCTCGCGTGTGGTTGCTTCCACGAACGCGAGGATCGCGCTCTTGGTCGCGCCGTCGTTCCAGGAGGGGAGGGGGTCGTCGCCGGCAGGGGCCTCGGCGGAACACCCGCCCGCCAGGACGAGAACACCGAACAGGGCGAACAAGGGGACGAAACGCGACATGTGGGTCTCCGACAACGGGCCCCGCATCCTAGCCGGAGCGCCGGGTGAGAGGAGGGACGGGAAGCCGGGCGGCGGTACTGTCTCGTCATGAAGACGTCGCTCCTGACCGCGCTGCTGGCCCTCGCGCTCGCCGCCTGCGGAGACGCAGAGACCCCGAGTCCTCGCGTGCGGCTCGCCACCACCACGAGCACCGAGAACTCGGGGCTCCTCGACGACCTCCTTCCCCCCTTCGAGGAGGCGACCGGACTTCGCGTCGACGTCGTCGCCGTGGGCACCGGCAAGGCGCTCGCGCTCGGCGAGCGCGGCGACGCGGACATCATCCTCGTCCACGCCCGGGCACGGGAAGACACGTTCGTCGCCGCCGGACACGGGGTCGATCGCCGCGACATCTGCTGGAACGACTTCGTGATTCTCGGGCCGAACACGGATTCCGCCGGCGTGCGGGGATCGAAGGACGCCGCGGCCGCACTGTCGGCGATTGCGAAGGCGGGGGCGGTCTTCGTGTCCCGCGGCGACGACTCGGGCACCCACACGCGCGAGCGTCAGCTCTGGGAGGCCGCAGGCGGCCGACCCGATTGGGCGAACTACCTGGAAGCCGGTCAAGGGATGGGGCCGTGCCTCACCATCGCCGACGAGAAGCGAGGCTACGTCCTGGCCGACCGCGGCACGTACCTGGCACGGCGGGCCGACCTCGGCCTCGAGGTGCTCGTCGAGGGAGACGCCCGCCTTCACAATCCCTACGGGGCGATGATCGTGAACCCCGCGCGCCACGGACACGTGAACGAAGCCGGTGCACGGAAGCTCCTCGACTACCTCACCTCCCCTGAGGGCCGAAAGCGAATCCGCGAGTTCCGGGTGCAGGGCGAGGCTCTCTTCCACGCCGCCGGGGATCCCTCCGACCCGGATCCGGAGTAGCCGCGACCGTGGGGTTCATCGGGGAGGGATTCGCCGAAGCCTGGCGCCTCGTGACGCGAGGAGACGCCGAGGTCTTCCATGCGATCTACGTCACCCTCCTCTGCACCCTGACTGCCGTGACCCTGGCCGCGGTGCTGGCCTTCCCCTACGGGGCCTGGCTGGGCATCCACCGCCGCCGGGGCGAGGGGTTCCAGGTCCTGCTGATGCGCGTGGGCATGTTCACGCCCACGGTCGTGATCGGCCTCCTGGTCTACGGCGTGCTCTCCCGGCGCGGCCCGCTCGGCAGCCTGGACCTCCTCTACACCAAGGGCGCGATCGTCGCCGGCGAGTTCCTCCTCGCGTTCCCCCTCATGGTCACCTTGGTCCACGGCAGCGTGGCCGGCCTCGATCGCCGCGTCGAGGAGACGGCGCGGACCCTGGGTGCCCGGTCGTGGCGGGTCCTCACCACGGTGCTGGGCGAAATCCGCGTCGCGCTCGTCGCGGCGTACCTGGCGGCCCTGGCGCGATGCCTATCCGAGCTCGGGGTCGCCCTCACGGTCGGCGGCAACATCCGGCTGCGAACACGGACCCTGGCGTCCACGATCACGCTCGAGCTTCGCAAGGGCGAGTTCGGCTTGGCGCTGGCCTCGGGGATCCTGCTCCTGGTGCTCGCCGTCGGCGCCGCGTTGCTGGCCCACCGGCTGAGCCGGGAGTCGAAGCGATGATCGAGCTGGAGTCCGTCCGCGTGCGCTTCGGCAGTGTCGTGGCCCTGTCGCTCGAGCACCTCGCGATCGGCACGGGCGAGCGGCTCGGCGTCCAGGGCCCGAACGGCTGCGGCAAATCGACTTTGCTTCGCGTTCTCGCCGGGCTCCTGACGCCGACGGAGGGGCGTGCCGAGGGGCTCCTCGCGCCGGGGCAGGCCGTCCTGGTCCATCAACGTCCCTACCTGCTGCGAGGCACCGCCGCCGACAACGTCCGCTACAGCCTGAAGAGTCAGCGACGCCCACCCGGCGAAGCCCTGGCGTGGCTCGAGCGCTTGGGTGCCGGCCACCTCGCGGACCGGACGGCGGGCGACCTGTCGGGAGGCGAACGACGGCGGGTGGCCATCGCGCGAGCGCTGGCCGCAGGCCCCGCCCTCCTGCTGCTCGACGAGCCGTTCGCGGCGTTGGACGCAGCCGGCGGCGAAGCGCTCCGCGAGGTGCTCGCGGCGTACGACGGAACGCTCGTGATCGCTGCGCCGGCGCTGGATCCGGCCCCCATCAGTCGGCGGATCGAGTTGAACCCGGCGCCCTAGCGTTCGCATGCGAACGACCGGGTGTATCGACTGCTAGGCGCCATTTCCCACGCACGCCTCGCCTTTCCTTTGGGCCTTCTAGGGGGGCGTTACCTTCCGTCGGGTACCCGGAATCCGGGCCTTCAATTACCCAGGGAGACGTGAACCCATGATCGTCGGAGTCGTCAAAGAGACGTTCCCGGGCGAGCGGCGGGTCGCGCTTGTTCCCGACATCGTCCCGCCCCTCAAGAAAAAGGGGTTCGAGGTCGTCGTCGAGAAGGGCGCGGGCGCGGATGCGGGTTTCCTCGACTCTGCCTACGAAGCGAAGGGCGCCAAGCTCCTCGATTCGCGTAAGGCCGTGTTCGATGAAGCCGACATCATTGCTCAGGTCCGGACCTACGGAGCCAACCCCGAGAACGGCAAGGCTGACCTGGAGCTGATGCGCGAGGGACAGATCGTCCTCGGCGCGTCCGAGCCGCTCAGCAACCCCGAGCTCATCGCCGAGATGGCCAAGGCCAAGGTCAACAGCTTCGGCCTGGAGCTCATCCCTCGCACGACCCGTGCGCAGGCGATGGACATCCTGTCGTCGATGGCGACGGTCGCCGGCTATCGCGCGGTCCTCTGGGCCGCGGCCGACCTGCCCAAGTTCTTCCCGATGTTCATGACCGCGGCCGGCACCGTAGCCCCCGCGAAGGCGTTCGTGATCGGTGCCGGTGTGGCGGGCCTCCAGGCCATCGCCACCGCGAAGCGCCTCGGCGCCATCGTCAGCGCCTACGACGTCCGCTCCGCCGTGAAGGAGGAGATCGAGAGCCTCGGCGCCAAGTTCGTCGAGATGGAACTCGAGACGGGCGAGGGTGAAGGCGGCTACGCCCGCCAGATGGACGAGGAGTTCTACCGCAAGCAGCGGGAGTTCATGACCAAGGTCGTCTCGGAGATGGACGTCGTCATCACGACGGCCGCCGTCCCCGGCAAGAAGGCGCCCATCCTCATCACCGAGGAGATGGTCAAGGGCATGCCCAAGGGCGCGGTCATCGTCGACCTAGCGGCCGAGCGCGGCGGCAACTGCGAGTTGACGAAGGTGGACGAGGTCGTCGAGAAGCACGGGGTCAAGATCCTCGGCCCCTCGAACGTCGCCTCGACGCTCCCCTTCCACGCCTCACAGATGTACTCCAAGAACGTCTTCAACTTCCTCGTGAACATGCTCACGAAGGACAAGGAGAAGAAGTTCGACCTCGAACAGGAAGACGACATCCTCGCCGGCACCTGGATGACGAAGAACGGCGACGTCGTCCACGAAGCCATCAAGCAGGCGCTCGCCGCCAAGGAAGGAGCGCAGGTCTGATGCTGGTTCTCCTCCTCACGATCTTCGTCCTGGCGATCTTCGTCGGGTTCGAGATCATCACGAAGGTGCCGCCGACGCTGCACACCCCGCTCATGTCGGGGTCGAATGCCATCAGCGGCATCACGATCGTCGGCGCGCTTCTGGCCGCCGGCATGCTCGGCGACACCTATCCGGCGCTGGCTCGCACCCTCGGGATGCTGGCCCTCGTCTTCGCAACCATCAACGTCGTGGGCGGCTTCCTGGTGACGGGACGCATGCTCAAGATGTTCCAGCGGAAGTAGGTGGCGACCATGCTCAGCCAGAACATCGTCAACGTTGCCTACGTGGTCGCAGCCATTCTCTTCATCTTCGACCTGAAGTGGATGGCCCACCCCCGCACCGCGGTAAAGGGCAACAAGGCCGGCGCGCTCGGCATGCTGATCGCCGTCGTCGCGACGCTCTTGAGCCCCGAGTTCCACCACTACGGTGCGTCGGGTCTCGGATGGCCCCACATCCTGATCGGACTGGCCGTCGGCTCCGTGATCGGGGCGCTCGCCGCCCTGCGCGTGAAGATGACCGCCATGCCCGAGCTCGTCGGCCTGTTCAACGGGTTCGGCGGCGCCTCGTCGGTCCTCGTGGCCGCCGCGGCCATCGTGGAGGCGACGAGCACCCAGTTCTCCGTGCTGCAGAAGGCCGGCGTCGATCCGATGCAGATGAAGATCGCGACGGTCGCGTCGGCACTCATCGGCTCGGTGACGCTCTTCGGTTCCTACGTCGCCTTCGGCAAGCTGTCCGAGTTCCTCGCCGTCAAGTGGAAGCTCTATCCCCGGCAGAAGGCCATCAAGTACGGCGTCAACGTGGCCATCCTGGCCGGTGCCGGCTACTACGCCTTCACGCAAGGCTTCAACGGATGGGCGATCGGCGTGATCGTCTGCGCGCTCATCATGGTCTTCGTCCTGATGCAGAAGAAGGACAGCTTCCCGGGCCTCAACGCCCTGAAGCTGATCTCGCTCCTGGCATCCCTGGCGCTCTGTGTCTACCTCGCGGTCACGATCGATCCGGCCTCGCCGGAGGGCTTCTCCGCGCAACTGGGCGGCGCCTTCTGGCTGCTCGTCGCCGTGGCCGGTGTGCTCGGCGTGACGCTGACCTTCTCGATCGGTGGCGCAGACATGCCCGTCGTGATCGCCCTGCTGAACTCGTACTCGGGTCTGGCGGCAGCGGCCACCGGCTTCGTGATCAACAACACCGTACTGATCGTGGCCGGCTCCCTGGTCGGCGCATCGGGGATCATCCTGACGCAGATCATGTGCAAGGCGATGAACCGCTCGCTGGCGAACGTCATGTTCGCCACCATGGGCCCGACGGCCGACACCCCGGACGCCGACGAGGTCTACAAGAGCGTCAAGTCCACCAGCGGCGACGAGATCGCGATGATGCTCGAGACCGCCCAGCGCGTGATCATCGTGCCCGGGTACGGCATGGCCGTCTCCCAGGCGCAGCACGCCGTCCGCGACCTGGCCAACCTGCTCGAGCAGAAGTTCGACTGCGAGGTCGAGTACGCCGTTCACCCCGTGGCGGGCCGCATGCCCGGTCACATGAACGTCCTGCTGGCCGAGGCCAACGTGGACTACGAGAAGCTCAAGGAGATGGACGACATCAACTCGACCATCGACACGGTGGACGTGGCCATCGTGGTCGGCGCCAACGACGTGGTGAACCCCGTCGCGCGGACCGACCCGAAGTCGCCCATCGCGGGCATGCCGATCATCGACGTCGACAAGGCCCGCCAGGTCGTCGTGATCAAGCGCTCCCTGAGCCCCGGCTTCGCCGGCATCCCCAACCCGCTCTTCGCGATGGACAACGCCGTCATGTTCTTCAACGACGGCAAGAAGGCCTTCCAGGAGATCATCGAGGCGGTCAAGGAAGCGTAAGCCACCTTCCCCCCCCCGCGGTTTCGACCTCACGGCCGCCCCTCCCTCGGGAGGGGCGGCCGTTTCTGTTGCCCACCGAGGGCTATTGCCCTGCCCCGGGCCCTGTGCCATCGTGAGTCGCCAACAACCGGAGACTGCGATGAGCGATATCAAGGACGAGGTCAAGGAACAGCTCGAGAAGCTGCGCCCCCACATCGATCAGCTACGCGTGAAGGCCGAGCTCCTGAAGATGGAGCTGAGAGACAAGCAGGGCCCCATCGTGGACGACATCGAGGACGCGTACGGGGTGGCCAAGGAGAAGCTCAAGGACCTCATCGAAGCCACGGACGAGACGGCGGACTCCGCGGCGGACTCGCTCAAGAGCGCGTGGAAGTCGCTCAAGCAGAAGATCCACGACGCTACGGAGCCGGACGCCAAGTAGCGCCGATTGCAGGGGCGGCGCCCGCCTACGGGGCGTCGCCTCGCGCCGTGGCCTCGAACGTCGCGCGGTCGTAGATCCGGTCCCACCGCGCGAACCGGGCTGGAAGTTCGATGGTGGTCTCCATCCCCTGCGCATCGGCCCACGCAGCATCCTTCGTGGCCGTGCGCACCGCCACGACGAGCTCGGTTCCCTCGAGCGGCCCGATGAGTGTGCGTCCGTCCCGATGCGACGGGGAGGCGTCGTAGGCGCTCGTCCGCTCGATCTTGCTGGGCACGAGCCGCAGCAACACCACGCGCTCTTCGAGCGGCTCGAGCGCCGCGTCGCGATCCCCATCACCCGCGGCGGCGATCGAGAGCACGCCGCGCAGGTCGTCGAAGGCGAGGGGCGGGGGCTGTGCGATGGCCGGCTCGACGGGGGGTTCGACGCCGAGCGGCTCGGGCGCCGGCTCGGGCGCGGGCTCGTCGATGGGCGCCGGAGGCTGCAACTCGATGACCTCCGGTTCCGAGGGAAGCTCCGGGGGCGCTTCGGTGACCAGTGGATCGACGTCGCGTCGCTCGACCCGCTCGATCCGCCCGAGCACGCGCTCCGCCGCTTCGCGGACGTAGAGGGCGGGATCGTGGAGGGCCTGCTCCAGGGCCGGCACGGCAACGACCCCGAGGGCTTCGAGGGCGAGCTCGGCACGGGTGGTGCCCGCCTCGTCGCCTACGCGGACGACGTCGAGCCAGTGCTCGACGCGCTCGTCCACATCCGGCGCTCGGTAGGTCTCGTAGACGTCGTACTCCTGGTGAGGATCCACGGAAGCGGTCGGGGCCGCCGGCTGGGGCTCCGCGGCCTCGGACGCCCCCGCTTCACGCTTCCGACGCTTGCGGTCCGCCCACCACCACACGCCGGCAGACGCCAGGAGCAGCTTGAAGATCGTCCGGAGTACGTCGCCTTCGTCCGCCACCGTCCACTCCTGGGCCGAGGAGAACCAGCCTACCCCAGCTCGACCTCGTCGCCCGCGGGCTCGACGGGCTGACGTGACAGGAGACCGTCCAGCGCTTCCGGGATACCGCCGAGGCCCAGACCACCTACCTCGCCGCCGTACTGCGCAAGGGCATCCTGGACGTCTGGTCCCGGGCGGCCGACAGCGGCGGGGCGCGATCGGGTCTGGGATCTCGAGGAAGCCACGATTCCGGACCCGTTCGGATTCTTGCGCTGACCTCCGGCCGGTGCGCGCGCGGTAGCATGGGAGGGCACCCCATGCGGTACAAGCACCCCCCGACCGAGATGGGCGCCAGCGGCTACTACGGCGGCGTCGGCAGCAAGCCCGCCGTCCCCTTCTGGACCCCCGGTGCGGATGGGGACCCGGCGGCGCCGGAGGAGCGGGTCCCGAAGCGCTTCCGCCGGCTCCGACTGCGCCGCACCCGACCGCGCGCGAGCGTCTCACGCGCCGTGGACGTCGGTGTCCCGCTCTTCGTGTTCATCGCGGCGGTGGTGCTCTTCTTCGTCGTGCCGCTCGTGGTGATGCTCCTCGGTCTCTCCTGAGGCGACGGTTCAGAGCCTCAGTTCGCGGCCGGGACCTCCTCCGACGGCGCGCTCTCGCCCTCGTCCTCGGCGGCGGCCTCCTCTTCCTCGATCGCGATCAGCAGGACCTTGTTCGCGGCCTTCTGGCTGCGTAGCCACTTGCGAAGCAGCGTGCTGTAGCCGCTCGTCGAGCGACCCTGGTAGACCTCGGCCTCGAGGCGCGCGTCGTGCATGCCGTCCAGAGCCGTCTCGGCCATCTTCACGAGGGTCTCGTCCTTCGTCTTGCAGGGGATGCAGTCGTCGTTGATGCGCTCCTCTTCCTGATTCTGCATGGCGGCGACGAGGGCCTGCATCCCGAGGAGGTTGGCGCCGAGCGAGTCGCGTGTCGCGTTGAGCTCCGTGCGGAGGTCCTCGAACATCTGCACGGTCGCCTGCTCGCGCTGCTGCCAGTACCGCCGACGCTCGACGAGGCTGTTGTAGCCCCAGTCCCACGCGTAGTTGAAGCGGTTGAGCAGGTGCCAGTACGAACCCGAGTCGTAGCGCCCCAGCCTCGAGGCCGCTGCCTGACGATCGCGGAGCCCGCCGTAGAGCACGGGGTAGCCGTAGCCGTAGGTTGCGATGCGCGGCGGATTGTAGATGCGCGTCGTGCCGAGACCGGCCTGCTTGGGCTTGAGCTTCACGGTCCCGTACTGCTTGTAGGATCCGGCGAGCTCGGCGGCGAGCGAGGCCATGTCGCGGGTGAACATCCGCCACTGATCGGGCTTCAGGGCGAAGGGCGTGTCCTCGCCGTCGAGATAGAGCCAGCGCTTGCGGTCGAGCCACTTCTCCACCCGCCGCGTCATGGTCTTGGCGCGGGGCTTGAGGATGGCGTTCCATGCGTCGCGGAGCGCCGTGATGTCGGGCGTACTCGGCGGCGGGGTCTCGTAGCTCTGAAGCGACCGGTGCAGGCGGCGCATCGTCTCGATCAGGTCGGGCCGCTCGACGGGCGTGAGGTAGGCCTCCCGCCCCTCGGGCATCTCGGGGGGCATGGCCCCCGGGGCGGCGGGCGGGCCGTCCTCGGCCAGGACGAAGGGGGCGACGGCGAGTACGGCCACCAAGGCGGCCAGGACGAACGGGGTGCGCATCAGATCTCTCCAGAGGCCCATCGTACCGATGGCCGGTGCGGGTCAGCGCCCACATCTGCAAACGTCCGGTTCCGTACGGAGGCAGCCTCGCGAACGAACTTTTTCGCGAATCACGCCGCGGAGAGGCTCTCGCGGACGATGGCTTCCAGCGCCGCGAGGAACTCGGGACTGTCGTTGGGGCACGGGATGCGGACGTAATCCTTGCCGCCCGCCTCCTCGAACGAGTCCTTCGCCTCCCGACCGACTTCGTCGATGGTCTCGAGGCAATCGGCCACGAACGACGGCGTGATGACGGCCACGCTCGAAGTGCCCTGCCCCGGCAGCTCCTCGAGCGTCACGTCCAGATAAGGCTGGAGCCAAGGCTCCCTCCCGAAGCGCGATTGGTAGAGGACGTGCCACGTCCCGTCGGGGAGGCCGAGCGTCTTGACGACGGCGTGGGTGGTCGCCTCGCACTCCAGAGGGTAGGGATCACCGGTGTCGGCGTAGCGCTGGGGAATCCCGTGGTAGGAAAATAGCAGCGGCGACGACGACGAGGGCTCGACGCCCGAGCGCCGAACATCCGCCGCCACGGCATCCACGTAAGCGGGATGGGTGGCGAAGCTGCGGATGAACCGGAGGGACGGCATCTCGCGCCGGGGCTTGGCCCACGCGGCGACCGCGTCGAACACGGAGGCCGTCGTGGCGCTGCAGTACTGCGGGAACATCGGCAGGACGACCACGTCCTCGCACCCGGCCGCCATCAGTCGATCCAGGGCATCCGACATCCGGGGATTGCCGTACCGCATGCCCAACTCGACGAGGAAGTCCTCCCCGAGGCGTTCCTGAAGCCCACGCTGCTGAGCGATCGACGTCGCGATGATCGGCGATCCCTCATCGGTCCAGACCTTCGCGTAGAGGGCTGCGGACCGCTTGGGGCGCACACGCAGGATGATGCCGTGGAGGATCGGCCGCCAGAGCCAGGGGCTCAGGTCCACCACGCGGGGATCCGCCAGGAACTCACCGAGGAACCGACGAAGCGCCGACGCCGTGGGGGCGTCGGGAGAGCCGAGCTGGGCGAGCAGGACACCGATCTTGGGTGCGGTCATGGTGGAACGGTACGCGAACGACGGGGTCGCGCCGCGACGCTCAGGAGGACGGTCGGCTCTGGGTCAGGTACTGCGCCAGGCACTCGGCCAGGACGCGGTAGAGGTGCGCGGCGCGCGCCGGCTCCTCGGCCAGCATGCGATCGATGTCGCCCTGGGCGAGTTCCAGGACCGTGGAGTCGGCGATCGCACGCACCGTGGCCGTGCGCGGCTGCTCCAACAGGAGCCCCATCTCCCCGAACGAGAGATGACTGGAGAGTCGAGCGACCTCCTTGCCATCGATGAGCACGGCGAGTTCTCCGCCGATCACGAGGTACAGCGAGTTGCTCGTGGTCCCCTGCTCGAAGACGTCCTCCCCGGCGGTCAACTCGTTGAGGATCCCATAGTCCTGGAAGGCCTCGTACGCCGGATCGTCCTCCGTCCAGAGGAATCGGGGCAGTCTCTCGTATCCCGACTCCAGAACCACCTTGATCGGCATGCCTACCTCCCGGCCGACAACGCGTCGACGCTCAAATTCGCTCGAGGGCATCGTGTCGCTCGAGGGCCTTGTGTCCCTCGAGGACATTGTGTCTTTCGAGGACATTGTGCCCGACGGATCGCGGGGACGCTCATCGAAGGTCGGCCAATGCCTTGCGAACCCGGATGAACTCGGCCCGGCCGCGCCGGATCGCGTCGGCCGCGTCCCCCAGCTCGTTCTTCTTCCCCATGGTCTCGAGCTGCTCGCTGATCCGGGCCATCTCGTTGGCTCCGACCTGGAGGCTCGAGCCCATCAGGGCGTGTCCGATGCGCGCAATGCGGTCGCTCTCCTTGTTCTCCAGGGCGTCTTCGAGCGCCCGGAGTTGGAGATCGCTATCCGTCGTGTAGATCTCGGCCAGGTGCTGCATCAGGTCGCGGTCGCCCATGGTCGCCTCGCGGAGAACGGTGAGGTCTACCGCCTCCGGGCCCGGCTCGTCGCGACTGGCCTTCGTCATGGGGCTCGACTTCCTGCGCGGCGGGGCCAGGCCAACGAGCCCGGCCTGCCCGCGAACCGCCGGATTCTAGGCGCTCGGAGGCCATTCCGCCACCCGAAGGCCTTCGAGGGCCCACGGCCTGGGCCTCATGAGGCAGGATCAGCCTGCCGCCCCATCGGCCGCGGGCTTGGGGTACTCCCCGTCCTCGCGCCGGCCGAAGATGGCCGCCAGCTTGTCTCCGATGCCGTTCAGGACCTTGCCGGGCAGCCGCATGATGCCGCCGCCCACGGTACGAACGAGGTCGCTCACGAGACCCGCCGAGAACCGCCCCGCCTCGGTGAGTGCCGCGCGTGCCGCGTGCACCGCGGTCCGCTGGGTCCAGGCCTCGAAAGCGCGGCACCGGCCCTTGGCCAGGTAGCCCACCCGAAGGGTCGCCACGCCGTTGAGACACCCTTCCATCAACGGCCCCGTGAAGAAGCCGGCGGTCTTCCCCGCCAGCGAGCCCACCATCTCGCCCGCCACTTCACCGAGGTCTTGGAGGTACGCGCCCGCCAGCGTGGCCATGGAGACGTCGCGAATGACGCGCAGCGTTCCCGCCGGGCCCGGCCGCCCGTAGTAGATGCGGGCGATCCGCGCCACGAGGTTGCAGTTCCGCCAGAGCACCACGAAGGCGTCCAGCGTCCCGAAGGGCGACACGGCCGTGGCCACCCCGATCTTGAAGGCCTCGTTGCGAATCGCGTCTGCGGCCTTGCGGTCGAGGGGGGCGAGCAGGCGATCGACGTGTTCGACCTCGACGGCGGCTACGCGCTCGTTGAGCGCGGCCAGCGCGTCCACGGACGCCTGCGCGGCAGCCTCGCGAAGCTCCCCACACGCGGCGAGCGCGGCATCGACCTCCCCCGGCGCCCCCGTCCACTCGGGGTTCTCCGGCAGCGCGGCGATGTACTTCTCCACGAACTCGATGTGCCGGACCAGGTCGGCCGGCGTGCGGTCCTCGGGCGCCGGGAGCCGGGGCGGCTTCATGACGACGGGCATGCGGAAGAAGGCAAGCAGCGGGCGCCCGACCAGTAGCCAGAGGAGAGCGAGCACGGCGACCACGAAGAGGATGCCGAGCGCCGGATGCACCCCCCACAGAGCCGCGGTGATCTCCGCGAGGCGGAAGGCCAGGAGGAAGACTACGATCCCGATGACGCTGTAGGACAGGATGCGGACGCCGCGAAACAACTGGCGGATGATGCGACCGAAGTCGGTGATGGGCAGGGGCATGCGGAACTCCCAACGCGCAGGCCCCCATGATGCCGTGAATCGAGCCGGGGCTCGTGGACGGGCTCGATGCGGAGGGGGCTGGGGCGGAGGAAAAGTTCGTTTACGAGGCTGCCTCCGTACGGAACTAATCGATCCAGTCGACGACGAAGACGTTGGTCTCGTTGGGGACGTCGTTGAAGCGGTTCGAGCAGAACACCAGGCGCTTGCCGTCGCTCGTGAACATGGGGAAGCCGTCGAAGTCGTCCGAGGAGCGCGCCCCCTCCCGCCAACGCTGGAAATGGGTCACGCGCTCGGTCTCGCCGGTCTCGGTGTCGACGAGGTAGAGCTCGAAGTTGCGCCCTTTCGGCGCATCCATGTTCGACGAGAAGATGATCCGACGGTTGTCGGGGTGGAAGAACGGGCCGAAGTTGGCGGCTCCGTTACGGGTGACCTGGACCTTGTTCGATCCGTCGGCGTCCATCACCCAGATCTCGAGCTTGTTGGGGCGAACGAGCTCGCGCTTCAGCAGGGCCTTCGACTCCTCGACGTCCACGTCGTCGCGATTGGGCGCACGCCACACGATCTTCTTGCCGTCCCACGAGAAGAACGCACCGCCGTCGTAGCCAGGTGCGTCGGTCACGCGCTTCACGTCCGATCCGTCCAGGTTCATCGTGTACAGGTCGAGGTCGCCGTCGCGCGTCGACGTGAAGACGATCCGGTCGCCCTTCGGACTGACCGTCGCCTCGGCGTCGTAGCCGGGCGAGTTGCTGAGGTTGACCAGGGTGCTCCCGTCCGGGAGCGACGTGAAGATCTCGTAGGAGTTGAAGATCGGCCACACGTAGCCGAGCTTGCGGCGGTCGTACTCGGGGATCGGCTCGGGCTTGGCACCCGCCAGGTGCGTGGAGGCGTAGAGGATGCGCTCGTCGCCGGGCAGGAAGTACGAGCAGGTCGTGCGGCCCTGCCCCGTGCTGACCATCCGGAGGTCCGACCCGTCGGGCTTCATCGTGAAGATCTGGTCCGCGGTCAGGGTGCCACGGGTGGCCTGGAAGATGAGCTTCGACTCGTCGAACGACCAGTAGGCCTCGGCGTTCTGCCCGCCGAAGGTGAGCTGACGCATGCGTCCGAAGTGCTTCTCGCCCTCGAAGGGCTGGCGGAGCACGGACGGCGCGTTGGGCGCAGCCGGGTCGCCGTCGGCCGGCGGGGTGCTGGGCACGATCGCCGAGGAAGGCGTCTCTGCGGGCTGGCCGCAGCCGACGAGGAGAAGAGCGAGGGCGAGCGACAGGGCGAGGCGAAGCATGGTCTGCACGGGGTCCTCCGGGCGCGGCATGGTGCGAGAGAGGCGGCATAGGCGCAACCTCTCGCCGAGCGTGGGGGTGGAGGCCCGCCCGGGAGGGCGTATCCTCGGCCGCCATGATGAGCTTCGACGCCTTCTCGGATCGTGCCCAGGCCCTGGCCGCAACCTACCCGGAAGAATTCATGGAGGGCATCGACACCGTCAATGTCCACCGTGATGCCAAGGCGCACCCTCACGTCCCCGACGTGTTCACACTCGGCGAGTGCGAGACGTCCCACCTGTCCGATCCCACGGGCCAGGAGCCCTTTCGGTCCGTCGTACACCTCTACTACGGATCGTTCGCCGCCCTCGCGGCCGAGGACTCGACGTTCGACGCGGAAGCCGAGCTGGAGGAGACCCTCGCGCACGAGATCCAGCATCACCTGGAAGATCGAGCCGGCATCAAGACGCTGCTGGACGAGGACGCCCTCTTCGAAGCCCACGCCCGGTTCCGCGCCGGCCTGGACACGCCCGCCGGCTGGTACCGGCTCGGCGATCCCGTCGAACCCGGCCTCTGGGCCGTGGATCTGGATCTCTTCCTCGAGTTGCCCATGCGGCGCAAGGAGTGGGACGCCATGCCGGGGCAGCGCGTCACGCTGAAGATCCTCGACGGCGACTTCGAGGTCGATGTCCCCGACGACGCCCTCCCGGACGAGGTGTGGACCTTCGAGGGTGAAGGACTGGTCGACGACGACGCCGAGGACGAAGAGGCGGCACGCGCAGACGGCGCCGCCGGCGCGCTTCACGTCATCCCGCTGGTTCGCTGAGCCCGCCGCCTACGGCGCGTCGGATGGCGGCCTCGCGCGTATCGACGACGGTCAGGACGTCGTCGATGCCGAACGTGCGAAACGTGGCGTGCGCCCGACGCCCGACGTTGCACAAGGCCATGTGCCCGCCGAAGCCGTGCAGCTTGCGTCGGGCGTGGAGGAGAAGTCCGACGAAGGTGGACGACAGAAGGTCGATGCCGTCGAGGTCCCACACGAGGGCACGTACGCCGTCATCGAGGACGCGGGCCACGCGTGCGCTGAGCCGAGCCACGTCCGCCGCATCGGCCGCATCGTCCAGGGAGAGGACCACGCACGCTCCTTCGTGATCTTCCTCGAACGCCATGCGGGAGAGTGTACCGGCGAACGGCGCCAGCCCTCGCCCCATGGCGTGCCAAGCCGCGGCGTCGTAGGATGGCTCCCCGTCCCGGGGAAGACGTGTCATGCGCAAGCAGCTGGCTGCGATCGCTTTCGTCGTGGGCCTGGTCCTGTCTCTGGCCCCTCTCGACGTGCGCGCCGAGGAGGAATCGACCACAACGCCGGAGCCCGACGATCCGGTGCTCGAGGGCGAAGCGAAGCGAGCGCACGCCAAGGAGGTCAAGGCCCTCCTCAAGTGGCTGCACGGCGAGAAGAACCGGGAAGTCGTCGAGTTGCGGATCAAGGAGCTCGGCGGGCGGAAGACCCGTGCCGCGCGGGACGCATTGATCGCGTTCGTCCCGGGCAACAAGAACCACGAGTACGCCACCCATGCCTTCTACGCGCTCGGCGAGATCGGGGGAAAGACCGCCCGCACGTTCCTCGTCGGTAAGCACGCCCTCCGCTCGCGCAACTTCCTGGTCGCTCACTCGGCCGCCGAGGCGCTCGGCCGGACACGGGACGAGCGGGCCGCCCCCGACCTCCTCGCCGTGATGACGCACAAGCGGACCAAGATCAAGGTAGTGGGCGCCTGCGCCATCGCGCTCGGCAAGTGCGGCGGCGATCACGCACCGAGCGTCGAGGCGCTGTTCAAGTACTCGCACCATCGCAAGGACACCATCCGCGCCTACGCCGTGGAAGCCCTCGGCTACCTGGGCACGGACGAGGCCATCGAGCGTCTGACGGAGGCGCTGCAGGAAGACGACAATGCGCGGGTGCGCGCGGCGGCCGCCACGGGCCTGGGCTGGACCCGGCGAAGCGAGACGATTCCCGTGCTCGAAGCGGCGCTGGCCGAGGACAACAGCCATCACGTCCGGGACGCGGTCCTCGCCGCGATCAAGGTGATCCGGGACGGGCCCTGAAGGCGGGGCCGGCGCCGTCGGTAGACTTCCCGCATGCAGGACGTGACGACGGTGTTCTTCGACGCGGGCGGTACGCTGGTGCGACCGAGCGACGACGTGGGTGAGATCTACGCTCGCGCCGGCCACCGGTACGGAGTTCGGGCCGAGCCTGACCAGCTCATGGCGTCGTTCCTGGAGGCGTTCCAAGCGCAGAAGCTCGACGGGCGGCCGCAGGACAAGACCTGGTGGCGAGAGGTGGTCGGGCGCGCGTTCGCTCCGTTCGGCGGCGGGAAGGACCCGTCTTCCCTCTTCGAAGACCTCTACGGCCACTTCATGCACCCCGGCTCGTGGGAGTTGTTCCCGGCGGCGCTGGGCACGATCCAGGCGCTCCAGGCCCGCGGCTACCGGACGGCGCTGATCTCCAATTGGGACGACCGGCTCCCGGAGCTTCTCCACGGCCTCGACCTCGAGCCGCTGCTCGACCCGATCGTGATCTCGTATCGCGTCGGCGCGGAGAAACCTGCCGCCCACATCTTCCAGACCGCGCTCGACGAGGCCGGCGTGGCGCCCCACGAGGCACTGATGGTCGGCGACGACTACGAGGCCGACGTCGCCGGAGCGCACGCGATGGGCATGAGGGCCGTGCTGATCCGGAGGCCCGGACGGCCCGAGGCCGAGCCCGAGGTCGCGATCGATCGCCTCGGAGAGCTGCTGGATCTGCTACCCGGGCGTGTCTAGCGCCAGGGTCGCCCGCTGCGTCGGGTCGAGGGCCTCGCAAAGAGCGCCCAGCGTCCGGCCGGAGACCGGCTCGATACTCTCGGGCGCCACGTCCGCGCACGGCACCAGCACGAACGCCTGCGTCGTGAGCTGCGGATCGGGCAGTCGCCACGTGCCGAAGTCGGCGACCCGGTCCCCGAAGAGAACGAGGTCCACGTCCATCGTCCGCGGGGCGTATCGATCCGGGGTGCGGCGACGGTGGCAGATCTCCTCCGCACGCCGCGTCACTTCCCGCAAGGCGCGCGGCGGAAGATCCGTTTCGAGGCGTACGGCGAGATTGATGAAGTCCGGTTGGCCGGGCGCCCCGCCCACGGCCGCGCTGCGGTAGTGCGGCGAGACGGCCACGACGTCGAAGCGGGCTTCGAGCCATGCCACGACCCGCGGGACGTGCGTACCCGGATCGATGTTCGACCCGAGCGAGAGCAGGGCGTCGTACCGCGGACGACTCACGCTTCGCGTTGCCCTCGTACGACTTCGACGCCCACGGATTCGCTGAACCGTACGGCGCCGGGCTTGCTCACGCGCAGTCGGATCCACGGGACGTCGAAGTCCCGCATGATCTCGGCGGCCAGGCGATCGGCGAGCGTCTCGACGAGCTGATGCTCGTGGGTATCGATGTGGGCGAGCACGGCCTTGGCGACCGAGCGGTAGTTCAGCGCCTTCTCGATGTCGTCCTCGGCCGCGGGTGCGGCCGCGTCCCAAGCCATCTCGATGTCCACCCGAATGGTCTGGCGCTTCTTCCGCTCCCAGTCCTCGATCCCGATGATCCCGCGGGCTTCCAGTCCTTGCACGAAGACGGTGTCTCTCATGCCCGCAGTCTTGCAGATGCCCAGGCCCGCGCAAGAGGCCGCCCGGGGCGCGCCCCCCGGCCCTACCCCAGGGCGTCTCGCTGGGCTCGAAGATGCGCGACCGCCTCGCGGACGGTCTTGAAATGCGGCATCACCTGCATCAGGCCGGTCGTCGTCAGCAGCTTGAGGAGCGTCCGGTTCGCCGCGGCCAGGGCGAGCGCGCCCTCGCGCTCGTGAAGGGACCGGCCTACGTGGATGAGGTGGCCCAGCCCGGCGCTGCTCATGAAGCGCACGGCGGAGAGGTCGAACACGAGGAACGAGCGCTCGGTGGACACATGGCTCTGGGTTTCGAGCGCGAACGCGGGGACCGAAGCCGACGTCAGATCGACGGGAACACGCAGTACCGGGATGTCGTACGCCGTCATGTGCCTCGAATCAGAGTTGGAGAAGGTCCACGTACCACCCGCTCGGCCGCTGGACAAGTCGAACTTCGCGCATGGTCCCGTTGGGCCCGAGGTAATGCATGCGCACGCTGCGGCCGTTGGGTGCGATCTCGAGGCCGGCCGGCTTGGGCCGCGCGGGATGCGGGTCGGCCGTGAGGAAGAAGCGCCAGGCGTCGGCGAGGGAGCCTCGCGCAACCTGGGCGACCTGCGCGTCGGTGACCTCGGGCAGGCGTTCGCGGAGCCGCTGGCGCAGCAGCTCGCTCCCCTCGCCCCCCGCCAGCATGGCCTGCCACTGCCGCAGCTCGCGCTCGACGCCCTGGCGTCCGTTCTCGGTCAGCAGGGGCCACAGCGCCTGAAGGTCGCGCGCGCCCACCGCATCCATGGCTTGCTGGTAGACCGACCGGAAGTCGTCCCTTCCCGTCGACGCGCCGTTCTCGCTCCCGCAGCCGAGGACACCCGCTGCGAGGACGAGCACGCCGAGGGTCCACAGTCGTCGGGGGAAGGGAGCCTGCATCGGCGGGATTGTACGGAGCGGGCAAGCGAATCGACGTCCTCCCCGAGCGCTAGGCTCGGTCTCGTGGTTTCCCCGCTCGATCTGGATCAGGCCCGCCGCCGAGCCTTCGAGGCCGTCGCCGAGGCCGTCGCCCTGGAAGTCTGGCCTACGGTGCCGGTTGGCTGGAATCGGCGCCTGCGGCGCGCGGGCCGTGCAATCGTCGAAGGCAGCGGCCGATCGTTTAGGCGCGCGAGCATCGAGCTCTCGCCCGCCTACTTCGAGGTCTACCCGGAGGATCTCTACGGCATCCTGGTGCACGAGGCCGTCCACGTGGGACTCGCCATCCAGGGGCGCCCCTTCGGGCACGGGAGGGCGTTTCGGGAAGCGTGCCTCAGGGCGGGCGGCCAGCTTCACGGCCGCGCCCTGCCGGGGCGGGTCTTCCACTACCGGTGCCCGGTCTGCGGCGCCACCCTCACCCGGCGGCGCCGCGCCACGCGGGATCGCTGGTGCGCGCCGTGCGCGGAAGCGGCGTCCGCGGGTGGAGACGCCGACCCCTTTGCCCTGGAGCGCTGCCTGGTGTTGGTGGGCGCGTCCTACGCGGGTCCCGAGGCCCGTCCTGTCTGACCGTCCAGGCGGGAGAACGCGACGACCCGGTCCCCCCCCGCCCGCTTGGCGGCAAGGAGCCCCATGTCGGCTCGCCGGAGGAGCTCCGACGGCGGGAGGCAGGTCGCGCCCGGCTCCGCCGGCGACGTCGCGAGGCCGATGCTCATGTTCAGCGCGACCTTGGCCCCGCCGGTCTGCCCCCGCTCTCGCACGCCTTCCAGCAGACGCTCCGCGACGACCAAAGCGGCGGCCTCGGTGGTGTTGGGCAGGAGGACACAGAACTCGTCCCCACCCAGCCGCGCCACGATGTCGCCCTCGCGGAGACCGTGCGGCAAGGCGCGCGCCACCTCCAGGAGAACCCGATCGCCCTCGTCGTGGCCGAAGCGATCGTTCACCTCCTTGAAGCGGTCCAGATCGGACATCAGGATGGTCAGCGGCTCGCCATAGCGGCAGTTGCGCGCGCCCTCACGATCGAGGACCTCACGGAAGTAGCGACGGTTGTAGAGATTGGTGAGCGGATCGCGGGCCGCCTGCTCCGCCAATCGCCGGTTCGCCCCGCGTAGGGCTTCCTCCATCGCGACCCGATCGGACACGTCGCGCAACGTCAACACGAAGCCCCGCGAGCCGCCGCGTCCGGCACGGCGAATGGGCGAGAGCGTCACCAAGCGCGGGGACGTGCTCACCGTCCGGACGCAGGACATCGACTTCACCGGCCCACTCGCCGTCGGTCTCGAGGGCACGGAAGACGTCCGATCGCGCCCGCGAGTCGTCCCCGAAGCGCACGATCTCGTGCAGCTCCACGCCTTCGACGCTGCCGGGGGTGCGATTGAGCAGCCGCCGCCCGGCCTCGTTGGCGTAGCGCACGCAGCTGGCCCGATCGATGAGGAGGACGGCGGCGGCCGTCGAGTCCAGGGCCGCGGCGAGGCGGTGGGCGCGCTGTTCCTCGCCCGCCCGACGAGCCGCGCGCTCGAGCCGTTCCTCGAGCGTCACCAACCAGGACGCCTCTTCGTCGATGCGGACGTAGTCGAGCAGGCCTAGGCTCGTGGCCTCGATCCACGCCTCGGCACCTCGCTCCTTGCCATAGACGACGATGTGGCAGCCCACGTCCATGCGACCGAGAGCCTGGAGGAACTCGTCCACCCGCATGTCCGGGAGGCGATCCTCGGCCAGTACGAGATCCGGGCCTCCGGGGCCGGCCAGACGGATGACCGCCTCGCTGCCGGTCGATACCCGCTCGACACGGTGACCAGCCGCGTCGAGGGCTTCGCCCACGACACGCTGGCGCTCCGGATTGTGCTCGACGAACAGGACGAACATGGCTCTCTGGCATGGCGGCTCAAGCGAGCACCGAGTACCCCCCATCGACGACGATCGTCTGCCCCACCACCATCGAGGCGAGCGGGCTGGCGAGGAACATGACGGTATCGGCCACGTCCTCGGGCTCGGTGAGGCGACCCGCGGGCGTGCGGCGGGCGCTCTCCCCGATCAGCTCCTCCCGGTTGGGGAAGTGCTTGAGCGCTTCGGTGTCGACGACCCCCGCCGAGATGGCGTTCACGCGGATGTTGAGCGGGGCGAGCTCGACGGCGAGGTGGCGCACCACACTCTCGAGGGCAGCCTTGCTGGCGCCCACGGCCGTGTAGTTCTGAATTGCTCGGACGGCGCCGAGGCTGGATACGGCCACGATCGATCCACCCTGCTCGCCCATCATGCCGACGACATGCTGTGTCAGGCTCAGCAAGGCCGCGGCGTTGATGTCCATCGTCCACTGCCAGTGGCGGCGGGTCAGCTCCATGGCGGGCTTGATGACGCCGGACGCCGCGTTGCTGACCAGCACGTCCAGTCGACCGAACTTCTCCCCGATCTGGTCGAAGAAGGCGTCGTGGGAGTCCACATTGGCGATGTTGCCCTTGAGCAGCAGCGCGTGCCCTCCGCGCGCCTCGACCGCGGCGCCGGTCTCCTCCGCGGGCTTCTTGTTGCGCAGGTAGTTGATGGCCACATCCGCACCCGCTTCGGCGAAGCGCAGGGCGATGGCACGCCCGATCCCCCGGCTGCCGCCGGTGACCAGGACCTTCGAGCCCTTGAAGTCAACGTTCACTTCACCCATGGAATCCTCCCTCGCGTCCCAGACGGTACATTAGGGCAGTCCGTGGGGAGGCCCGCCAGGGAGGCGAAGATCATGCGCATGGAAAGCTCGAGCCGTGGACGCTCCTTGGGGTCGGGCGCCTGCGTGCTCGTCGCCCTCGTCCTGGCGGGGGGCTGCTCCTCCGCCAATCCCTCGAATCGGCAGGTCGCCGCCGAGCAGGGCGCCGCGCCCGCCACCCAGGCCTCGTGGCCGCTCGGCGGGCCGCCCTCGACGGGGGCCATGCCTCCCTCCGCTCCCGCGAGGCCGACCGTGTCGGGCACGACGACGGATCCCGGAACCCGCTACCTGTCCATGGGTTCGGTCGGGGCGCTCACGGTGGAGACACCGCCCGCCCCGCCCCAGGCCAAGCCCTAGGAACGGTCGCGAACCCGCGGCGCCGGAACGTGTCCAGGAAGGAAGGCGTCCCCCGCAGGGGGCGTGCGTTCTTACAGGAAGGTGGGCTGCCCGCGCGTGGTCCCCTCCCGTAGGGTGAAGACCATGCCGACGACGAGACCCCGGCCTCGACCCCGCCTGACCCGGCTCTTGACGGCCCTCGTCGGGGCGGCCGCCCTGCTGCTCGGCACCGGGTGCGGAGGCGGTGACGACGAGGGGCTGGTGGTCTCTCCCGAGGTGCTGGACTGGGGCCGTGTCGTGCATGGCGACCGGTTGGTTCGGGAGCTCACGCTCCGCAACGGATCCAAGCAGGCCGTCTACGTGACGGACGTGAAGCCGAACTGCAAGTGCATGCAGCCGGGCCCGTTCCAGCGCAATCTCCAGCCCGGCGAGGAGCGGACGGTCCAGGTGACCCTGGAGACGCGGACGCTTCCCATCGGGGAGCTCAAGGGGAAGAAGCTGGACATCCTGAGCAGCGACCCGCACCGGCCCTTCGCCGAGGCCAAGGTACGGGCCTCGATCTACCTAACCCACACGATCGCGCCCCCCCAACGCCTCGACGTCGGGTCGCTTGGCCGGCGACCGCCGTGGCGGGTCGTGGCGGGTGCTCATCCGCCCGGTCGGAGACGCCACGGTTCGGGTGACGCGCGCGGTCGTCTCCCCCCCCGGCGTTTTCGATGTCTCGACCGAGGAGACCCCGGAGGGGTACGATCTGGTCCTCCGCGTGACCAACGGCGCGGGGGGCGAAGGCGTATTCCAGACGCAGTTGGCGGTGGAACTCGAGGTGGAGGAGAGCGGCAAGCCCCTGCGGCGAGCCGTGGAGAGGCTCCGCGTCGACGGGAGTTGGTAGGGCCGCGGGCCGCTCTCGAGGAGGGTGCATTCGATGAGCAAAGGCGTGGCAGTCCTGTTGGGCACGATCCTCCTGGGTGCCGTCGCCTCCATCGTCTTCCTCCTCGCGGACGGCCCGGGCGGGGGATCGAGCTCGTGGATCAGCCGCGGGGACGCCGAGGACGTCGAGGCGGCGGCCCTGCGCGAGGCCGGCGCGGCCAGCCTCGCGGCGCGCGAGAACGCGAAGAAGCCCAAGACCGCGGAGGAACTCGCGGCCGAACGGGCCGCGGCGGCCGCGCCGACCTTCGCGCGCGGCGAAGGCGTCTTCGGCACGGTCACCAATGGCCGAGGCGAGCCGATCGCCAACGCCGTCGTGAAGCTCATGGAAGGGGAGAAGCCCAGCCGACAGCCGTGGAATGCCTACGGGCGGTGGGGACGCCCCGATACGGAGCAGTTCGCGGAGGCGACCACGAACGAGAAGGGCGAGTTCCTCGTAGGACCCGCGCCGGAGGAGACCTTCCTCCGGATCCGGGCCGACGCCGAGGGATACGCCGCCACCGTCCGCGACCTCAAGCGGCGCGGCTACCGCGTGGATCTGGTGCTGGACGTGGGCGGTCGGTTGGTGGTCGAGACGAAGGACGCCGAGGGCAACCCGATTCGCGACGCGAGGGTCTTCCATCAATCGGGCGCCGTCATGACCGAGGACGCGACGGACGAAGACGGGCGGGTCGAGCTCACGAACCTGCCCACCGGCAGCGGCCGGCTCCTCGTGAGCAGCCCCGAGCACGCCGCCGTGATGCAGGAGAACGTCGGCGTCTCGCCCGAGCGCACGGAGACGGTCACCCTCGTCCTGGGCGCCCCGCTCCTCGTGCAAGGGACGGTCACGGGAACGGACGGCATGACCCCGCTCGAGGGCGTCGAGGTCAAGCTGGATTACTACAACATGCCCTGGCTGAAGGCCGCCGAGCCGATCACCACGGACGAGTCCGGTGCGTTCGAGATCGAAGCGCTATCGGGCCTCGGGCAGTGGATCTCGCTCCAGGCCACCGCGGCCGAGCACGCACCCCACCGCCAATGGGTCCAGCTTCAGGACAGCGGCGAGGGCCGCATGAAGCTCGACGTCAAGCTGACCGAGGCGCGTGCTCCCGTGGAGGGTCGCGTGGTCGATGCCGACAGCCACGCCGTGGCCGGCGCGACGGTCACGTACGCGTCGCGAGGGATGGTGGGCGACGAGCCACCCCAGACCACGACCGACTCGGATGGGTCCTTCGAGCTGCCGGCGCCTCCCTGGGCGACCCATCCGAACCAGTCGATCCACGTCCTGGCGACGGCCCCCGGGAAGGGTGTCGGCTCCGGGTACGCCAAGATCCGTAAGCCGGACGAGGCGGGTCAGCCGGTCGCCATCAGTCTCTGCGGCGTGGGCCGGGTCCAGGGCGAAGTCGTGGACGGCGCGGGCAACCCTCTGGTGGGCGCTCTCGTGACCCTCCTGCTGGACTACCAGGAGATGCGTCAGTCGATGCGCGGCGGCGGCAATCCGTCGTTGCGCTACAGCGCCATCATGAACTCCAAGACCACCCGGCTCGACGCGGTGACGGACACGGAGGGGGCGTTCGCCATGGACGACGTGCCCTGCGCCGCGTTCCGCGTGCAGGCCGAGTACGGACTGGACAGGATCACCGAGGAAGAGGTGCTCTTGGTCGAGCACGGCGCCACCGCGGAGCGCCGGGTCGAGTTCGTCGAAGGATCGACGATCGAGGGCTACGTCTTCGACAGCGAGGATCAGCCGGTGGCGGGCGCGACGGTGAGCGCCAGCCCGGCGAAGAACGCAGCGAGAGGTCGCTGGTCTCCGGGTGGCTCCATGAGCGCGCGGAGCCAGGCCGATGGGCGCTTCGTCCTGCACGGCGCGTCGCTTTCGGCCTACAACATCTCGGCGTATGCCGCGGGATACCAGTCGCAGACCGAGCAGAACGTGGCCGCCGGCACCCAGGACCTCACGCTTCGACTGAAGGCCCTGGGCTGGATCGAAGGCGTGGTCGAGATGAACGGCGTCGGCTACCGAGGCACGTTCACCGTGCGGGCCGTCGCGAGGAAGAACAGCGGCCGCAACGCCATTCCGCAGCCCGCGTTCAACAACTGGCGACCGGGATCCAGCCAGAGCACTTTCAGCCCGGACGACGGCCACTTCGTCCTGCGCGGCCTCAAGTCGGGCGAGTACGACGTGACGGTCACCTCGCCCGAAGGACACATCGGCGCGGAAGCCGTCCGCGTGGCGGTCATCGACGGCGAGGGGACGGAAGCAGGGCTGAGCCTCGTGGCGGGCGCAACGGTCTCCGGCGTCGTCCTGAAGGATGCGACCAGCCTCCCGATCGCCAAGGCCAGCATCAACGTGCGGCCCCAGACCGGGGCGGCGCAGGCCATGCCGAGCGTGTCGACCCGGACGGACGCGGACGGCCGCTTCGTCGCGCGAGGCCTCGGCACGGGTCCGTACGTGATCCACGTCCAACCGCCGAGCGGCATCGCCTTCCAGGAGCCGATCGACATCGTGGCGGGAGAGAGCCGCGTCGTGGAGCTCAGGGAAGAGGCGGCCGGCGCCATCGACATCGCGGTCGTCGATCAGGACGGGACGCCCATCGCCAACGTCCGCCCCAGCGTGCAGGCAATCGGCGGAACCATGATCTGGCCCAACTGGCAGGCCCTGCAGAAGGAAGGCGTGAAGTTCGGACGCAACACCTGGAACGAGCTGCTCCAGACCGACGACCAGGGACGCAACCTCCGCCGCCACGTGCCGCCCGGCGAGTACACCGTGCGCGCCACCATGAACGGCTACAAGCCCTCCGAGGGGGTCGCGGTCACGGTGCGGTCGAACCAGACGGCGGAGGTGGAGCTCGTCCTGGAGAAGACGGCCGGCGGCGCCAGTCCGGGGAACTGAGGCGAGAGGCAGGTCCATAAGCTAGGCTCATAGCCTTCCGTATGCAGGAGGGCAGGCCGTGGAGCTCCGCCAACTCCAGTCGTTCCGCGAGGTGGTGCGGGAGGGCTCGTTCACCGCGGCGGCCAAGCGGCTGCACATGACCCAGCCCGCGGTCAGCCTGCACATCAAGGGCCTCGAGAAGGAGCTCGGTGCGCGTCTGATGGAGCGTGACACCCGCGGCGTCCGGCTGACGCCGGCCGGCGAGGTGATGCTGGAGACGGCCGACGTGGTGCTCGGCGCCGCCCACGACTGCCGCCGGCGGATCGGCGAGATGGAGGCCCCGGAGCGCGGCACGGTGATGATCGCGTGCGGCGACACGGTCGCCCTGCACCTGCTGCCCCCGGTCCTGACGGCCTTTCGCGCGAAGCGGCCCCAGGCGGATGTCACCGTACGAAATCACGGCTCACGGCGCATCCTCGACCTCGTCCTTCGCCGCGAGGTCGACCTCGGCATCGTGACGCGCCCGGCCTGGCTGGACCCGGCGCTCCAAGCGCGGGACCTCGAGGTGGAACCGTTCTTCATCGCCCTGCCACCCGATCACCCGCTCGCCTCCGACGAGGCCTTGACCCTGGACCAGCTCGAGGGCGAGCCGGCCGTGCTCCTCGCCCGCCCGTCCGAGACCCGGGGCGTTCTCGACCGGGGCCTCAGCGAGGCGGAGGTCGAGATGAACGTCGTGATGGAGTCGGGCAACTTGGAAGTCGTGAAGGCCTACGTGGCCAACGGCATGGGCGTGTCGATCCTGCCGGCGATGGCCGTCACCGGGGAGGACCACCACCGCATGGCGATCCGCCCCGTGCCCCCGGACTTCCCCAAGCGGCGCCTCGCCTTGGTTCGCCGGAAGGACCGGCGTCCCAGCCTGCTCGCGGCGGACATGCTCCTGATGCTGGCGGAGCAGTTCCACGCCGAAGACGCGTAGCGTCCGGCACTGGGGATAGGCTTCCACCCGCGGGGCCGGAGGCGGATCATGGGGCCCATGAAGATCATCGTCACGGGCGCCGCTGGTCAGGTCGGAACCGACCTCCTACCCCTCCTCGTGGAGCGCGGAGACGACGTCACCGTCTTCGACATCATGCCGCGGCCGGCGGGCTGTCCGGCCGCCGTGAAGTGGGTGCGCGGCGACATCACACTCACCGCGAACGTAAACGATGTCGTCCGCGACGCGAAGCCGGACCTGATCTACCACCTGGCGGCCATCCTGTCCGCGCGCGGCGAAGCCATGCCCCATCAGGCCTACCGCGTCAACATGGACGGGACGCTCAACATCCTCGAGGCCGCTCGGCTGTTCGGCGTGGAACAGGTCTTCTATGCGAGCACCATCGCCGCCTTCGGGCCCGGCCTCCCCGACCTCGTGCCCAATGAGGTCTCGATGCGCCCCACCACCATGTACGGGGTCACGAAAGTCGCCGGCGAGCTGCTCGGCGAGTACTACCAGGAGAAGTTCGGCCTCGACTTCCGCGGCGTCCGCTTCCCCGGGCTCCTCAACGCGGGCGTCCCGGGCGGAGGCACCAGCGACTACGCGCTATACATGTACACGGAAGGCCTCACGAAGGGGGCCTACGAGGCGTTCTGCGAGCCGCACGCCATGATTCCGTTCATGTACATGCCCGACGCGTTGCGCGCCATCATGGAACTCGCGGACGCACCGAAGGAGCAACTGGGTCGCTCGATCTACAACATCGCGGCGATCAGCGCGACCGCCGAGGAGTTCGCGGATGCGGTCCGCGCTCGCGTACCGAACGTGGACATCACCTTCAAGCCGGACCCGCAGCTGCAGGCCATCCTCGACAGCTGGCCGCGCGCGCTCGATGACCGGAAGGCACGCGAGGAGTGGGGCTGGAGCCATGCCTTCGACCTCGACCGCATGAGCGACGACCTGGTCGCCAAGGTCCGCACGATGATCGACGCCGGGGCGTTCGCCTCCGTCAGCTGAGCCGCTCCGTCACGGGGCCCGCTCCACCGAGGCACCGGCTTCCGGCGGGGTGTCCTTCGTTCGCCCGTCGGTGAAGAAGAGCACCCCCGCGAGGAACAACAGCACGAAGGCGAAGACGCGCCGGATCACGACGGCCGGGAGCTTGCCCGCCAGGCTCGAGCCGAGGAACGCGCCGACGATGGCGCCCAGCGCGATCAACGCGCCGAGGCGCCAGTCGATGTGTCCTTGGATGCCGCGCCGCCAGAGCGTGATCATCATCGTCGGCACGATGACGGCGACCGCCGTGCCCGTAGCGAGGCGCGGGTCCATGTCCTTCAGCAGGATCAGGGCCGGAACGACCAGGAATCCGCCCCCGAGGCCGAGCAGGCTGCCGAGGGTGCCGGCGAGCAGGCCCAACAGGACCAGACCCAGAAACTCCATCTCTCGAGCCCTCCGGAAGTCGGAGATCACGCTACCGCCGCCCGGGCCGCTGGGCGTCGTCCAAAACCGGGGCGGGCGGCGCGGCCACGCGCCGGCGTATGCTGGGCGTGGTGGTCGATGCCGGCCGACCCCCATTTACCCGGGAGGCCTGTCATGGGGAAGAGCATCTGTTCGCGAGGACTCGTGTTGATGAGTCTGTTGGCGCTGGGGATGCTGTTCCTCCCAGCGCGCTCCGCCGAAGCCTGGGAAACCTACGGGTGGGGACGCGGCCGCGCCTGCGGGTGCGGGCCTCGCGTCGTGCGCTCCGGCTGGGGCCATCGCGCCACCTACGCCTCGACGTACGCCCGACGCGCTTGCCGAGCCGGCTACCTGAACGACCTCAACACGGCGCGCTTCATGGCGCACGGGAGCGGATGGCAGCTGCTGCGCCGCTACCTCTACCGGATCCAGATCCAGCCGGCCCACACGCATCCGCGCTCGTACTTCTACCGTCGGTGGCCGTCGCGCCTCGGACGCGCCACGGAGGTCGACGTCTGGGGGGGGCACCGCTGCATCGGGGGCGACCACCCCTGGAACGAGTGCGCCGTGTCCTCCTACGCGCTCGGTACGGATCTCATCACGCCGGTGCCCGTAACGGAGCTCGCCCCCATGGAGCGTCTGGAGCGGGGGATGGAGCGGTTCTTCCGAGGGGCGTACGTCGAGGCGAAGCGTGACTTCGAGAGCGCGGTCACGGTCCTGGCCGACGACCCTCGCCCCCACGTGGGGCTCCTGATGTGCTCGACGATGGAGAAGGACTGGAAGGAGGTCGCCCGGAGACTCCGAGGGCTCCACGAGAAGGGTTGGCTCGACGGCCAGGACCGCTTGGACCTCGAGGCGAGCTTCGCCGATCCGAAGCTCTTCGCGAAGGTGCGCGAGGGTCTCGTCTCGCGCGTGAAGTGGGACTTCCACGAGACCGAACTCCAGGTCGTCGCCGGCTGGGCTTTCGTGCAGACGGGCGATCTCGAGGCGGCCCGAGGGCACTTCCGCGCCGCCCGACGGTTCGCCCCCCGGCACCCGATCGCCAAGCACCTCCTGGCCACGATGGAAGGGGCGCCGGAGGCGGAGACCACGCCCCCCGAGGAGCAGGCCGACCTGCCCGAGCTCCCGCTTCTGCCGTCCCTGACCCAGCTCGAGGAGTAGGCCCCGAGCAAGACGAAGGGCGAACGCCCGAGGCAGACGCGAGGGTGGCCCCCCGCCCCACCTTGATCCCCGGCCCCGCCCGCGTACGCTGCTCGGCTCGCTGGTGCTTCGGGCGCACGTGTCCGAAGCCGCGGTCGGCCCACGTGCGGCGCCTAGGCGCCCTACGAGGTGCCCCGGCCGTGCCCGTGGAGGGTCCAGAAGGAAGAGGAGACGACCATGGGCCGCTACACCGGACCGAAGGTCAGGAAGAGCCGGCGCGTTCGCGCCCCCATCGCCGAGACGCCGAAGCACATGAAGGCCGACACCGAGCGCGGCCCGGGGCAGCACGGTTTCCGCCGGCGCCGCAAGATGACGGCATACGCCGAGCGTCTGATCGAGAAGCAGAAGCTCTGCTTCTTCTATCACGTGAGCGACAAGCAGTTCCGCCGCTACATGGCCGAGGCGTCGAGCTCGAAGTCCAACACGATCGAGCGCCTCAACGAGCTACTCGAGCGACGCCTCGACAACGTCATCCGTCGCGCGGCCCTGGCGCGCACGATCTGGCAGGCTCGCCAGCTCGTCGTCCACGGCCACTTCCGCGTGAACGGCAAGAAGGTCGACCGCCCGTCGTACCAGATCCGTCCCGGCGACGTCATCACCGTGCGCGACAAGAGCCGCAAGTCGATGAACGAGATCGCCGAGTCGGCCGATGCCGGCGCGATCGTGCCCGGTTGGTTGAGCGTGGACCGCGCCAAGCTCGAGATCAAGGCCGAGCGCCTGCCCGCCGCGGAAGAGATCTTCCGCCCGTTCGAGACGAACATGCAGTACGTGGTCGAGTTCATTCGCTAGACCGCGGACGACCCGACGAGAATCACGCAAGGGGCGGCCAACGAGGCCGCCCCTTCGCAATTGCAGTACGGTGCCAGGCACGAGTCCGCCAACTCGCGATACGGTGCCAGTCACCCGTCCGCCAGTGCCGGCCCCGCAGCCTCCAGCCTTACAAGTTGGCGAAATCGTGCCTGGCACCGTAGTCGAGTCGAGATTGATGCAACGCTGCGGCCGTTGGGTGGATGTCCCATGATGTAGCCGTGAGTACCCCGCCCACCCGCTCTGAGATCGACCACCTGATGCGGGATGCGGCTTGGCTCCGACGTGTTGCCCGCCGCCTGATCTTGGACGAGTCGAGGGCCGACGACGCCGTTCAGGAGGCTTGGCTAGCCGCGTGCAAGAACCCGCCCCGTCGTGCGGAGACGCGGCGGGCCTGGTGGATCGTCGTCACCCGCAACGCGGCGAGGCGCGCCCTCCGTAGCGAACGCTCACGCGCCACGCGGGAGCGGCAGGCCGCCCGTCCGGAACGTCTCGACTGGGACCCCGCCGACATCGTCGAACGCGCTGAGCTGCACGAGTTGCTGGTGAAGGAAGTGCTCTCACTTGGAGAGCCCTACCGACGCGTTCTCCTCTGGCGCTACGTGGATGACCGCCAACCGGCAGAGATCGCTGAACTGCTCGGCGTGCCGCCGGGGACGGTGCGCAGCCAGCTCAAGCGCGGTCTGGACCAGCTGCGGGCGCGCCTCGACACGCGGCACGGCGGGAGTCGCCGGACGTGGGCGCTGGCGTTGCTGCCGATCGCAGGAAGCGCGCCGGGCCCCGGGGCCCTGGCGGCAGCGACCACGGCCGTCGCAGGAGGAGTGCTCATGGGGAAGGTCACGAAGATCGCAATCGCCATCGTCCTGCTCGTTCTTGCGACGGGGGCGGTTCTTTCCACCACCGGCGTTCTCGATGAGATGGGGCAGGATGCGAGGCTGGAGGAGGGGCGACCCGCCTCCACGGTTGGACCGGCTGGCGACGCGCCCGCTCGACTGAGCGGCGCGTCGGTCCCTGGAGGGCTGCTGGGCACGCCGGCGCGGGAGCCACGGGCTCAGCCAGAGGAAGCCGCCAGACCCGACCTGACGGTGCGGGTCCTCCGTCACGGCGAGCCGGTGTCGGGAGCGGAGGTCGTCGTTGGCAACGCGATGGCGGGGCGGGAAGAAGCGAAGCTCGCCACGGGACGGACCGACGCCGACGGGTTGGCTCGCTTCCAGACCCTGAGGGGCGAGAAGGTGGGGGTATTCGCCGCCGCCCCCGGCATGGGCCGCGGCTATCTCGAGGTGGCGCTTCCCGGGAAGGCGTCGTCGACGTCGAGATGCCCGACGACCGCACCGTAACGATCCACGTGCGGCGGGGCGACAATCTGGAACCCGTGGCCGGTGCGGAGGTGATGCTGGCAGGGCCCGGCACGCTGCCGTTCCCGCGGGGGACGGGTTGCCTCCCGCCGCTGCCCGACATCCGGACGGACGCGAACGGCGATGCGGTCGTCTCGGGGCTCCCACCCACGTACGTGTGGATCGTCGCCCGTGCGCCGGGGCTGGCGATCAAGAGTGACGGCCGGCCGTTCCAGGGCGTCATCCTCAAGCCTCCGAAGACCCGGGCCACGGTCACCCTGTGGCCCCGTCGCGCGGTGCGCTTCCCGATCAAGACGACGGGCGCCGGCGCCCCGGAGGACGGCACGAAGCTGGAACTACACCGCTATCAGCCTCTCGACGACGGCGGTCAGGGCGAACCGACTGCCCGCATCGAAGACCACCACCTGGTACTGGAGCCCTTCCCTCCGGGATTCGACTGGGGTCATGTCATATCAGCCGATGGGACCTGGGCGCTCTGGCGCGTTCCGATGAACGAGGACCTCGGGGAGCCGGTCGAGTTTCGCGCGATCCACGACATCCGCGTGCGGCTCCGCTGGAAGGACGGCACACCGGCGACGGATCAGATCCTGTTCGCGATTCTAAAACCGCGAGGTGAGAAGCCGAGGGTGCGTACCGATGCCGAAGGCCTCGCCGTGTTTCCCACGTGCGTTGCCGAGTCGGCGCACATCATGTGGTCGGCTACGGAGCGGGGGTCCGGTCTACCCATTGCGCGCGTGAACCTCGCTTCGGATCCCGGGGACATGGTGGTCGAGATCGACCGGCCCATCGACTACGCGGTCCGAATCCGAGTGAACGGCGAGCCTCGCATCCCGGACGACTACGAGGTTCACGTGATGGAGATGGCGCCGGATCAACCGCCCGACGAGCTGCGCCGGATCTGGCACGGCTGTGACGAGGATCCGGAGAAGGGGGAGATCCGGTTCCGCTGGCTGCCGCTCCCGGGCGGCGAGGCGTCGCCGGTCACGATCCGGGCGCCCGGGTTGCCCCCGGCCGCGGCCACGCCTGTGAAGGGTGCGAATGGCATCTGGCGTGCGACGGTCGACCTCGCGTCGAGCACGACGCTGCGTGTGCGGCTCGCGGCACCGGAAGACACCCCCTACTTCCTCTACTTGGAGCGCTGGCAGGAGCAGTACCAACGCTACTACGTCCCGGAGGACGGGGTGGCGCGCCAAGCCCGCCGAGACGCCGAGGATGGCGTGCACACGTTCCGTGGCTTCGCGCCGGGGCGCTACCGACTGCGCGAGTCCTACAGCGGCATCACATCCACGCCCTTCGAATTGACCCCGGGCGGTCCGGACTTGGACTTGGAGTTGGACCTCTCGACCTCGGTCCTCGTCCGTGGGCGGATCGTCGTTCCGACAGACGAGAACCCGGCGTACGCCAGGGTGCGGTTCGCCGATCGCGATGGGGGCAGCGTCTCCCGGTCGAACCCGGTGCGTGTGCAAGGCGACGGAAGCTACGAGTTCCGGGCAACTGCGGGCGAGCGGCACCGCATCGTGGTCGAGCACCCGCTCCTCGTTGCCACGGACGCGCCGCCTGAGATCCTGGTCGGCAGCGACGTGCCCGTCATCCACCTCGTCGAGGGCCCCCAGCTAGTCTTCCGGATCAAGGGGTCGGATCTGACCACGGAGCCCGAGGGAAGAGGGTCGCCGGCGTGGGGCTCGCCTGTGAGCGTGCGCATGGCCCAATCAGGCGCGTGGGAACCCGAGGGCTACGGACGCACGACCATCGCGCAGAACGGACGCTTCCGTGTCGGCGTGCCCGAGCCGGGCACGTGGGACGTCCGTGTCGAGCGATCCGGCTTCGTGCCGCACCTCGTACGCGGCGTAAAGGTGGAGGACGGGCCCGCGGATCTGGGCACGATCGCCTTGAGCAAGGGCGCGACGCTGACGGTCCGGCTGCTCAAGGGCGTGCAGCCCCTCCCGAGTCAGCCGTGTGTCAGCGCCACGCTCGTGGGGCCCATGCCCTACCGGGCGTCGGGCTACAAGGTGGAGGCGGGCGATCCGCCACGCATCGTGCTGGGGGGGCTCGGGCGAGGTACGTTCAAGGTCACGGTGTCGCAGCTCTACGTGCGCGACGGCGATCTCGCCGAGCGGGAGGTCGTCTGCGACGGCGAGAACGACGTCACGTTGGACATCCAGTTGCCGTGATGCCAGAAGTACGGTGCCTGGCACGAGTCCGCCAACTCGCGGGCGGCACCACGGGGCCATGGGCTCCCCACGCGCGGGACCTACGGCCGGGCCAGGGGCTCCGCCACCGGAGAGCGGCCCGCCGCTGCGTACCGTGCTTGCCACGATTGCTCCGGCGCCGCGCTCCGAGTTCCTTCGCGCAAGAAATCATCGGATTTGCCCACGGGGGCTTGCGGACGCCGGCCCCGGTTTGCGCATGAGAGAGAGAAGGCCGGTCCGCAGGGATCCGGCCCGACCGGCGAATCGACCCGTTTGCTCTCTCGAGAGGATGCCCACGATGAAGACCGACCCCCTCCCCCTCCCGCGCTGCCTCGCCACCCTCGCGCTCCTCGGCCTGTCCCTGGTCGCCGTGGGGTGCGGAGGTGGTGACTCGACGCTCCCCGTGAATCCTGGCCGCGGCCCCGAGCCCCTCGAGGAGACCGTGGAGTTGGTGCTTACGGCGCGCGGGCTCGCGGATCTGCCCCTCCGCGTCGATGCCCGCGGCGTGACCACGGTCGACGTCGGCGAGGAGTTCACGCTCGAGCTCAGCTACATCGACCATCGACCTCAGAGCGCGCGCCTGGGTGCCTCCCAGGTCTTCGTCGACCTGCTGACCGATCAGGCGAACGTACTGCGTCCGGTGATTGCGCGAGACCCTGCGCCTGGTCGTGGGTGAGGAGATCCTCACGGCGGATCCCTCGGGAATGGTCACCTTCTTGCTCGAGGGTAGCGTGGACAGCTACGCCACGACGGGAGCGGCGTTCACCGCCGATCCCGAGGGAGAGCTGGTCGCGGCCCTCCGTCAGTTCGGCTACCTCCAGGGCGAAGACTACGCTCTCACGCGCCTGGCCTACGAGTCCGCGGACATCGGACTGCAGATCACCTGGAACAACGCCCTCTACGGCAACAGAGACATGCCGGATCTGGCGCTGCTCCTCGATTTCCCGCAGTCCGTGCCGTCTCAAGTCATCGAGTTCGCCCCCTTCGAAGCGGACGGCGTGACGGTGAACTCGGCTGCCCTGCGCTTCAATGTCGACACACGCAGCCGTGGCTTCAATGACGATGCGGAGTTCTACGCCGACATGGTGGAGGCGACGTATGCCCCGGCCATCGGCTTCGCGCGGGTCGGGGGGATGGGCCCGGCGGCCGTCGGAGGCATCCCCGAGCTGAGCGACACCGGCACGTTCGAGCAGCCCTTCGATGCCTTCAGCCTGCGAGTCGTGGTCGTCGAGCCGGTGACCGGGCTGACCATCAGCGCCTCACCCAGTCAGTCCGGCGAGGCCATCATCATGTACGGATCGCCGAACGAAGTGGCCGCGCAGGACATCCGCATGGATGGAGATCACACGCTGACCATCGACGCGGTGGAATAGGCCGCGGTGCCGAGCCAGGAGCCGCGAGTCACGCAGGCTGGGCGCCTCCCGCCTGGGGTCGCACCGATCAGACCTACTGCGACTCGGATCCGCGGGGGCGTCTCCGCTTCCGGCCCACCCCGGCCCACGTCACCAGGACGGCCGCCAGGACGGCGAGTGTCACCACGAGGAGGACCTCCGTCGTGGAGGTCGAGTCCTCGAGGATGCGGGGCGGCAGGGGATGGAAGTGCCGGTCGCCGAAGATGAGTGTGATCTCCAGGTCCGGGAAGGCGATCTCGCGGACGCCGTGGCCGAGCAGGAGGTCGATCGCCTTGACCACGTAGGCCCAGTCGACCTCCTCGTCGGGCGCGATGGGCTCAAGTGGGGGCGGTGCGGGGACAGGAGGCCGTGGCTCCGCCAACTCCTCGCCCGCCCTGATGATCCCCCGTTGGTAGGCCGGATGCGACACGTGACGCCGACCCGCCTTGCCCAGCACGCGGATCGACACCCGTGTGGCATCGCCCGCCCAGGGGGCGAGGTCCTCGTCCACCTCCACCCAGACCCGATTCGCATCCGCGATCCACGTCGCGGCCGTGGTCTGCGCCTCGGCGGCGAGGTTTGGGTCGAGGAAGCGCCCTGCGGGGAAGCGGTGCTCGTGCGCACCCACGCGCAGCAGCACACTGCCCTCGACGACGGCCAGAAGGAGTACGGGGTCGATCGGTCCCGTGGGCGGCGCCTCCCACGACGCCACGTCGGCAGCCAGGACGCCGTCCCACCGATCGGACTCGGCGTGCCACGTGGCGACGGAGACGCCGGAGACACGGACGGGCACGCGGCGCGAGACGAGCAGGACTTCCATGACCGCGCGCCACGGCGCCGAACGAAAGGCGTGAATCAGAAGGTCCACGTCGCCGTCCCAGGGGGGGCGCCACTCGTTGCCTGCCACCATGGAACGAAGCTCGATGCCGAGGCCCAAGAGCGCCATCTCCGTATCCGTGGGAGTCCCGCTGAGGAGCGGCAAGTCGATGGACTTGACGCGCATGTCCCCGCTTCCGGACAGGTTCACGACGAGTCGGCGGCGGTCGCGGCTTGGCTGATCGGCGCAGCTGTGGCGGGCCTCCGGGAGAACGCCCCAGGGAACAGGCCAGTCGCGCTCCACCAGGCGCCCGGGCTGCCGGGGATCCAGATGCCACGCAGCCCGATCAAACGCCCGCGACGCTGAGTCGGGTTGCTGGTCGCGGCAGGCGAGCAGGGCGAGCAGGATCGAGGCAGCGACGAGTGTTCGAGCCATGCCGGAGTCGATCCTCCCGTGACGAGGAGTCTACGCCTGTCCGGGTCCCGCGGCGCTAGGATCCCTCGATGGCTTGGCGTCTTCCTCCGCGGCCGCCCCCACCTCACTCGGTGCCACGTGGCCGGTGTTAGGGGCGGTCTTCGCGGCGCTCTATGTCCTCAGCGCATTCATGGCCCAGTTGCTCATGACGCCTCTCCCCCTCGAGCTCGCCGCGTGGAAAGACGAGCAGTTGAACCTGGTGCTCCTCGGCGCCCTGGGAGCCGTCGCGCTGGCGTGGGGCCTCGCGGTGGCTCGCCAGTTGGCTACAGCTGCGAGCGGCACCGGGCTGCTCCTGGCCGGGTACGGGCTGGCGACGCGGATCTACGCCGAGTTCCTGATGTGGATGCTCGGCTGGCCGATCCCGGGATGGCTTGGCTACACGGGTGTCGGCACCTGGGCCCGACTCGTGCGCCTCGGCGGCCTCGCGGCCTTCGCCTTCGGTATCACGTGCACGGTCGCCACCATGATCGCCGAACGCAGGGGGAGTAGCCTAAACCCACCCCGACCCTGACGTGCGCGCGGCGGTGCCCGCAGCGGTGCCCGTCACGATGGCGCCAACTCGTGGGACTGGATGCGCCGGAAGATGGCGGACGGGTGACTGGCACCGTACTGCTGTTAGAGGTGCTCGTCGAAGGTGCGGATCAGGCGCTCGTAGAGATCGCGGTGGCGGCCGCCGAGTCCGTGGCCGCATCCGGGGTAGAGCTTCACCTCGAAGGTCGTGCGGCCCGCCGCCTCGAACGCCTCGACGAGCCGGTGCGTGTTCTCCACGTGGACGTTCTCGTCGTTCGTGCCGTGCAACAGGAGGAGGCGGCCTCGAAGCCCGGCGGCGTGGGTCGTGACGGCCGACGCCTGGTACGCGGCGTCCTGCTGCTGCGGGAGCCCCATGTAGCGCTCGGTGTAGATCGTGTCGTAGAGGCGCCAGTCCGTCACCGGCGCGATAGCGACACCGACGCGAAACACCTCCGGATGCAGCGTCAGGCCAAGGCTGGTAAGCGTCCCGCCGAACGACCAGCCGAAGATCCCCACGCGGTCGCCATCGACGTCCTTCCGCCGAGCGACGTGTCGAACCGCCGCGACCTGATCCTCGATCTCGGCGAGCCCGAGGCGGCCGACGATAGCGCGTTCCCGACGTGCACCGCGACCCGCCGCGCCGCGGCCGTCTACCTCGAGCACGTGATAGCGCTCCGTGAGAAGGGTCGTCAGGAGAATGGCGCCTTCCCAGCGATCCACGACGAGTCGGCTGGACGGCCCCCCGTACACCCGGACGAGCAGCGGGCGTGGGGTACCGTCGTCGGCACCCGGCGAGCGCCACAGCCGCCAGGTGATGGCGCCGCCCTCCCGGACCAGCTCCCCGACCGTGGGCTGGGCCAACGCGAGGCCTCGTAGGCGCTCGGTCCAACCGTCGCCGAACGAACGTACGGCCTGAGCGGTCGTCACGCGCCGTAGCTCGCGACGGGGCGGCGTGACCGCGTTGGACCACGTGAGCACCACCCAGGTCTCCGTCGGATCGAACGACGCCTCGGTGTGGTGTCCCGGCGGCGGCGCGAAGGCGGCTTCCTCCCCCGCGAGCCCCACGTAGGACCGCGCCCGGATCGCGCCGTGGCGCGTCCCCACGTACGTCGCCTTCATCGTCGAGAGGTCGAGCGCGGGACGGCCGGGGACGTCGATACCCTCCGCGCGTCAGCGGGAGGAGTTCGGCGCTCGCCGCGGCTCCGACCGGCGGGGTCACGAGGAACCAGCGGGTCGTGCCGTCGCGATGGCTGCGCCAGAGGAAGCGGCGGCCGTCGACGAACGTCGGCGCGGGCGGCACGTCCACCCAGGCGGGGTCACGCTCCTCGAGCAGCACGCGGGGCGCCGAGCCGTCGATCGGTGCCTGGACGAGTCGCATGGTCCGCTGCGCCCGGTCGAGCGTCACGACCAGGAGCGCGTCGCCGCCGGGGGCCCATGTGAGACGGGCCACGTACTCCGGTGCGGGCGCGCCGAGGTCGACCCACGTCGTCTCCCCGCCCTCGACGGGGACCACGCCGACGCGCACGCGCGGGTTGCGGCCACCGGCGCGAGGGTAGCGAACGCGGGCGCCTCCATCCGCGACGGGACGCTCGAAGACGTCGACGCCTTCCTGGTCGAGCTGGACGTAGGCCACGTGCCGGGCGTCGGGCGCGATCCAGGTGCCGCGCGTCAGCCCCAACTCCTCCGGCACGACCCAGTCGAGC
This sequence comes from uncultured Planctomycetota bacterium, assembly GCA_963802335.1. Taxonomy (GTDB): domain Bacteria; phylum Planctomycetota; class PLA2; order PLA2; family JAEUHO01; genus CAWDIE01. The sequence continues at coordinate 639,831 of CAWDIE010000003.1, forward strand.
GACCCGTTGCGGAGTCGCTCGCTTCCATCCCGGGTCAACCGTCGAGGCTCGCCCCCGCCCGTGGGCACGGACCATACGTCGTGGTCCCGCGTGAACGTGACCCACGCACCGCCGGGAGCAACCTCGACGTTGGCCATCGGCGAGGTCGAGCCGCGGGTGAGTGCCCGCGGAGGCCCGTCGCCCCCGGGCGACCAGACGAGGTGACCGTTGACCACCGCCACGAGCCCCTCGCCCCGGGGATCGGGCACCCACCGCGGAGCCCGCGCGCGACCGATGCCGCGAACGCCGCCCCCCGCCTTCGGGACGAGATCGGCGAGGGCCCGCCAGTCGAGTCGAGTCGTGATCGTCTCCGGCGCGGCCGGGTCCAGCTCGAGCAGCACGCGGCCGCCGTCGGCGCTGGCCTCTCGGCGCAGCAGGGCCCGGGAGGGGTGCCAGCGCCAGTCGGGCAGGGTCCGGACGAGTCGCCCGCGGTTAAGGACGTCGTCCAGGGTGAGAGCGGACGTCGTCTCCTCGGCCCGCGCCCCGGGCGCGAGAATCAACCCGAGGAGAAGTGCGGGGCGAAGGAGGCGGGCGAGGCACCCCCAGAAGATAGCGAGGGCCGCGCTGGGCGCGGCCCGTCGCCTGGGGCAGTTCTTTGTTAGTCTGTTCGTCATGAGCTCCGGCCCCCACCCCGGCCCGCCGCCCGTCCGCTTGGCCGAGGCCACCTGGCGCGCGCCGATCGCGCCGGGCCGGGAGACGGGCGTCGCTCGGGTGGTCGGCGACGGGCTCCGCGCGCTCGACATCCGCGACGGCGATCACGTCGTCCTGGCCCGCCGCGAGGCGGCGGAGCACGGCGACCTGGCCGCGGTGCTCGACGAAGACGATTGCGCCTGGCTCTGGAAGGTCTTCCCCGCGGGCGATCGACTCCGCCTCTCGATGGGCCACCCGAGCCTGGAGCGACTGAGCACCCCCCACCCCCGCATCCAGGGCGTGGTGCTCGCCGTGCTTCGCTCGCTAAGGACGTAACCGCCGACCTGGCCGCCGGGCCCTCCAACAAGGGCCGGCCACAGACAACGCCCGCCGACGGTCGGCGCGCTGGATGGGGTGCGGAAGGCCCTCGAGGAGGCCGTGGCGTGGCTTTCCACGCGAGGCCGACGAGAAGGCCGTCCGTGCCCCAGCCAGCGCGCAGCACCAGCAAATGCAGCAAAGAGCCTGCGAACCCGCCTACAGGGCGCCGCGGCTCTTCAACATGCCATCCAGGGTGTCGAGCTGCTGGCGCACGATGCCGGCGCTCTGAAGGCACGAATCCAAGCCATCGTGGCTCCCGAGCATGGCGCGGGCCAGGCCACGCGCCCAGGCCAGGCCGAATTCGCGCGTTGCGTTGCGGAGCGCGCGCGCGTGCTCGCCTCGGATCCCGGGGAGGAGTCCCAGGCGACTGCAGAGCCGTGCGGCCGACGCCTCGGCGGCGCTTCCCGCCACACGGACCGTGCTCTCCAACGACTCCTCTGCCTCCGCGAGCTCGTCCAGGTCCGCAAGGAACTCACCGTCGCTCTCCGAGTTCCAGCGACGTGCCCGCCCCAGCCAGTCCACGGCCTGATCGAAAGCCGCACGGGTCCCGTGCAGGGCCTCGCGAGCGTCCACGAACATCTGACGCTCGACCGCACGACCGATCTGGGCGGTCAGCGCGCGCGGCACGGGATCGCCGAGCTTGGCCTTCAAGGCCTCCCCCGTCTCGTCGAGTTCCTGCGGCGAAGGCAGGGCAGCCAGCTCGTCCCGCAAGCGACGCCGCTCCCGATCGAAGGAACCCTGAAGCCACCGCATCTGGTTCCGCACGATCCGCGCCTCGAGCGCGCGGCTCTCGAGCCCGCGAAGCAGTTGCCCGCGCCGTCCGGTCATGCGAAGGAGGAACGTACGGCTGCTCGGGCGACCCAGCTCGTTCGCCTCGACCTCGGCCTCGCTGAGCTCCACGTGCGCTCGCTCGGCGAGGAGGCGCGCATGCTGGCTGTCCGTATCGAGGTCCGCAAGTCGGGCCAGGTGCTGGGCGCGATCCGCCCTGGCCAGCTCACAGTCGAAGAAATCGGCCGCCGGGTCCTCTGCCATCGCTGCCTTGTGACTCCGCACTCCTCGTCAGCGACATGCTACACGCGAGGCCACGAACCACAGCACACGCCGGCCGGAAGCGGCGCTCCCCTGCGTCGGGCCCGGTCCGGGTCGCTCAGCGCTGGGTAGCCCGCTGCCGGAAGTAGCGGCGAGCGTCCTGGGGCAAGCGAGGGTCGACGGCCGCGCGGGTGTAGAGCTCGCGGGCACGAACATCTCGCCCCTCCACGTGGTAGGTCTCGCCGAGCAGCTGGATGATCTCCGGGGACACGACACCGCTCTGCAAGGCCCCCTCGAGCACCTGGACGGCGTCGCCGATCCGTCCGTTCTCCCGCAAGAAGTAGGCGTGCGTGTGTGTGTAGCGAGCGTCGGTCGTGGCCAAGGCCAGGGCCTTGCCGGACCACTCCACCGCCCCCGCAGGGTCCTTTTCGGCGAGCAGCACGGCGAGGTTGAACGCCGCCGCCGCCAGGCTGGGATCGGCCTCGAACGCCGCTTTCAGGTGCGTGCGGGCCTCGTCCAGGCGCTCGTACTCCGCGAGGAGGAGGCCGAGGTTGTAGTGGGCCGCCGCACTCTCGGCGTCGATGGCCAGGGCCGTGCGAAGGGACGCCTCCGCCTCGTCCGGCTTGCCCTGGCGCGCCAGGACCATGGCGGCGTTCACGTGGGGCTGGACCACGTCGTCGCGGAGGGATGCCGCCTTTCGATACGCCGCCAACGCGCCCGTCAGATCGCCCTGCCGCTCCTTGAGGTTGCCCACGTTGTAGTGCGAACTCCATGTGTCGGGCCGCCCCGCGAGCGCGGTTTCGAGCTCGCCCACGGCGCGTTCGTAGCGGGCCTTCTCCTCGGCCGGAAGGTCGCCGGGGGGCACGCCGGGGAGCGCACCGGCCGCCCGTACCCGGACGAGGCGCACGTCGTCGCCGAGCGCCTCGAACAGGGCGAGGAACGTCTCTCGCGAAGGGTGGTGTTCCAGCGCCGATGCGGCCGCGCCGCGAACGAGCGGGGACGCATCCTCCAGCGCCTTCAGGAACACCGGCCCCAGCCGCGAATCGGGGCAGCGCACGAGCAGGCGGATCAAGGACGTCGCCAGGATCTCCTGCCGATCGTCCCCGACGACCGCATCGATCATGGCGTCGAGCTGGGACCAGTCGGCCTCCCGCGCCGCGGCGATGAGCGCGGCTTGCTCCAGCAGCGGCGCCTGGTAGTCGCGCACCCGCCACGCACGAACGTGCTCGTCGGCCCAGGCCGCGTCCTCGTCGTCGTGGCAGATGTTGCAGGCGTTGGGCGACCCGTGGGCGAGCGTCAGGGACGGGGACGGCGGGCGCATGGAGTGGTCGCTACGACGCATGCGCGCGAACTCGGTCATCGGCATGTGGCAGGCGACGCATCGGCTGCCCTCGCTGTCAGCCGGATGATGGGAGTGCCCCGCGGCGTCGCGTACGTGTTCCTCGTGGCAAGGGAGACACGCGCCGTTCGGGTTCTCCGTCTGGAAGCGGTAGCGGCCGCTCGACGTGTGGCAGTGGATGCAGTCGAGTTCGCCACCCTGGGCGCAAGGGCTCATGCGCCACAGGGTCATGGTGTAGTTCTCGCCGAGATCGCGGCCGTCGGCGTAGAAGTCGGGATCCTCGAGACACGTCAGGTCGAAGTGGTCGAAGAAGCGATCGCCGGGCTGATAGGACGAGGTGAGCGGCACGGCCTTGGCGTGACACGTCGCACAGGCGTCGTTGCGCTGGGCCGGCGTGAACGACCGGATGCTGGTGATGGCGGGGTCCGCCGGCGGCTCCTTGCCGGCGGCCTCACGGAACAGACGCACATGCTCCACGGCGGAGCCGTGGCACGTCTCGCAGTTGATGCCCGGCTCGGCCCAGGTGCTGGAGTAGCTGTCGGTGGCTTCGTCGTAGTTGAGCGAGAGCTGGCTGACGTGGCAGTTCCAGCACGCCGTGTTGAACGTGAGGAGCGAGTCGGTCCAGAGGACGGCCTGATCCGGGTGTCCCTGCGCGTGGCGCAGCATGCTGGCCGTGGTGTCGTACCACTCGGCGCGGCGAACGTCATAGGCGATGGGCAGGACCTGCAAGCGCCCCCGCTCCATCGGGGTGAGCAGGAAGAAGACGTTCTTCCCGCCCATCACGTGCACGACCGGGTACCGGGTCTCGACCTCGCCCGCCGTCTCGACGACGAACCCCTCCTCGCCCTCCAGATGGAAGCGATAGGCACGGTCGCCGATCGCGTAGAACGTCATCGGCGCCGCCACCGAGCTGTTCGCCCACGGCCGGGCTGAAGGGCTGCATGGCGGTGCCGTGATGGGACGGAGCCCAGAGCTCGTAGAACCGCTCGTGACACGCCCGGCAGCTCTGCGACCCGGCCAACGTCTCCGCCGTCTCGGACGCCCCGCCCGGGCTGGACGCGGGCGGTGGAGGACGTCGGCTCGCCGCAGCCCGCCAGCACGAGCACGATCAGCGAGACCAGGACCAGGACCTTGCCCATGACGTATCCTCCGACCGGCATTCTCCATGAACTCCACAACCTCCGCACGCCGTATCCCGCTGCTTCTTCTGCTCGCCTTCCCTCTCCTCGGGGGATGCGGAGAGAAGCCTGCGCCGTCCCGCGGCCGCAGGCGCGGTCGCGCGACCTACGTGGACTCCGCTACCTGCCGCGAGTGTCACCGTCCCCCGTCGAAGGCGTGGCAGGGGAGCCACCACCACCTCGCCATGCAGGCGGCCACGCCGGAAACGGTGCTGGCGAACTTCGACGACGTGACGTTCGAGCACTTCGGCGTACGCAGCACGTTCCGGCGCGAAGGCGACCGCTACTTCGTTCGGACGCAGAACGCAGAGGGGGTGGAGGAGGAGTTCGCCGTCAAGTACGTCTTCGGCGTGGACCCCCTTCAGCAGTACCTGGTCGAGTTTCCCGACGGCCGCATCCAGTGCCTGCTCACGGCGTGGGACGTCTTGAAGGAGCGGTGGTTCTTCCTCTACGACGAGGCGATTCCCGCCGGCGACGCGCTGCACTGGACCGGTTCCTACCAGAACTGGAACTACATGTGCGCGGAGTGCCATACGACGGACCTTCGCCGCAACTTCGACCTGGAAACCAACACCTACGCGACGAGCTTCCACGAGATCAACGTCGGCTGTCAGGCCTGTCACGGGCCGGGCAGCCGGCACGTAGCGTGGGCCCAGCGGTCCAAGCTCGCCCCGGCCGAGCATGCGGACGACGAGGACAAGGGCCTCCTGGTCGATCTGGGCCACGAGGACGCGGCCGTCCAGATCGACGCATGCGCCCGGTGTCACTCGCGACGCGCGAACGTGAAGGCGGAGTACGAGTACGGGAAGCCGCTCTTGGACCACTACGACCTCGAGCTCCTCGTGGATCCGCTCTACTTCCCCGACGGCCAGATCCTCGACGAGGTCTACGTCACGGGCTCGTTCCTGCAGGCCAAGAAGCACGGCCAGGGCGTCCGCTGCACGGACTGCCACGATCCGCACAGCGCGAAGCCGAAGCGCGAAGGCAATGCCCTCTGTACGCACTGCCACCAGCCCGAGCCGCCCGCGGCGTTCCCCACCCTGAAGGCGGCGGCCTACGACGACGAAGCCCACCATCACCATCCGGTGGGGTCGGAAGGCGCGGCGTGTGTCGCTTGCCACATGCCGGCGACGACGTACATGCAGGTCGATCCGCGACGGGATCACAGCTTCCGGATCCCACGCCCGGACTTGAGCGTGGCCCTGGGTGTGCCCAACGCCTGCAGCGGCTGCCACGCGGAGGAAGGCGCCGCCTGGGCCGCGGCGCAGATCCGGTCCTGGTATCCGGAGAGCGCCCCGCGCCGCGAGGCCACGCCCCACTTCGCAACGGCATTCGCCCGAGCGCGTGAGGACGATCCAGGCGCGCGCCCCCTCCTGCTGGACGTCGTCCGCGACGAGGCCCAGCCGGCTATCGTGCGCGCGACGGCGCTTCGCGAGCTCAGACGCTTCCTTCACCCGGAGGCGCTCGACGCCGCCGCGGAGGCCGCGCGCGACGAGAGCGCGCTGCTTCGCGCCGCGGTGCCCGATCTCCTGGAAGCCCAGATCCCCCGCAATGCCCCGCCGGCGGTGAGGGCCACGGCGAGACGCATCCTCGCTCCCTTGCTCTCGGATCCCATCCGCCTCGTCCGAACGGAGGCCGCGCGGATGTTGCTGTCGGGGATCGGCGGCTCGATGGACGCGAAGACCAAGCCCGCCCTGGCGGCCGCGACCAAGGAGTACGAGCAGCGGCAACAGGACCTCATCGATCGTCCGGACGCCCACCTGAACATCGGGGTGCTGCGCGAGAACGAGGGCCGTCCGACAGAGGCCGAAGCCTCGTACCTACAGGCGCTGCGACTGGATGCGGGCTTCCTCCCGGCGCGCTTCAACCTCGCCACGCTCTACAACCGCATGGGCCGCAACGAGGATGCCGAGCGCATGCTCCGTGCGATCCTGGCGTTCGCCCCGGACCACGGGGAAGCGCATTACTCCCTGGGCCTGCTCCTGGCCGAAGTGGAGCGTTTCGCCGATGCGGCCACGTCCCTCTCGCGCGCCGCCGCCCTGATGCCGGGGCGCCCGCGCATCCGCTACAACCAAGCGCTCGTCCTGCAACACCTCGAACGGCACGACGAGGCCGAGGCCGTGCTGCTCGACGCCCACGCCATGGATCCTGCGAACACCGGCATCCTGGAGTCGCTCACCGTGTTCTACGCTCAGCGCGGCCGGTGGGAGGATGCGGAGCGCTTCGCCCGCGAGCTCGTGCAGGTCGTCCCCAACGCACCCGGCCCACGGCGCCTCCTGGAGCAGATCCGCCAACAGCGCCGCCGATGAGCGTTGCGGACTCGGCGCCGCTGCGTGAGGATGCGCTCCAGGAAGAACCCGCGGAGCAGGCATCATCGTGAAGTGCGCCCCCGTGTCCATCGCTCTGGGTGCCGTGCTGGTGCTGGCCGCCTTGGCGACGGCGGGGCGCCCCGCGCGCGCGGACAAGGACGCGTCCGTCCGGCGCTCGCACGCCACGGCGCCCACGGCCGAAGATCTACGGTTGGCCACGCAGAGCGGTGCTTACGAGGCGAGGACGCCCCGCGGGTCGCTCTTTCGCGACCCCGAGGACGGCATGCTCGACGCAAGCGGGTGGCTGGCGCAGTCGACCGGTTTCCTGCCGATCCCGCTGATCATCACCGAGCCCGCCGTCGATTTCGGCATGGGTGTGGCGCCCGCGTTCTTCCATGGGCGCCCTCGCGCCCTGAAGAATGCCGATGGAACGAACGGTCGCATCGTGCCGCCGAGCGCCACGGCGGCGGGCGGCGCGGCCACCCTGAACGGGACGTGGTTCGTCTTCGCCGGGCACTTCGGCGTGTGGAACGACGACCGGATCCGCTACACGGGGGCCGCCGGCTACGCGTCGGTGAACATCGACGTCTACGGCGTGGCCGGCGAGGCCGCGGGGCGCCCACTCGCGATCAACATCAAGGGCGCGTTCGTCCTGCAGGACATCCAGTTCCGCGTGCGCGAGAGCAACTGGTGGGTCGGCGGCCGGTACGTGTTCTTCAGCAACGACGTCGGGCGCCGCAACAAGATCACCCTCCCGGGGCTGCAAGCGAAGGAGCTGGACTCCCGAATCGGGGGGCTGGGCCCCGTCTTCACCTACGACAGCCGTGACAACGTCTTCAGCCCGAACGAGGGGATTCGCGCCCAGGCCACGCTGATGTTCTTCGAACCCGGCTTCGGCAGCGACTTTGCCTATCAGAACCTCCACATCTACGGGCTGGGCTGGAAGCAGGTAGCGCCGAAGTGGAATCTGGGCCTAAGGCTCGACGGGCAGGGCGTGGAGGGCGACACGCCCTTCTACGCCCTCCCCTTCGTTCAGATGCGTGGCGTCCCCGCCATGCGCTACCAGGGCAATGCCGTCCTGACGGCCGAAGCCCAACTCCGGTACGACCTGACCCGCCGCTGGGGTCTCACGGCCTTCGGCGGCTACGGCCGGGCATCGCGCGACGCGGTCGACCTCTTTCGAGATATCTCCGTACCCGGGGAGGTCGCCGAAGCGTGGAGCGTGGGAGGCGGGTTCCGCTACCTGGTGGCCCGCAAACTCGGCCTCCGTGTCGGTCTCGACATCGCCCGCGGTCCGGAGCAGTGGACCTTCTACGTCGTGACCGGCGACGCCTGGTTCCGGCCGTAGCTACCCGCCGGAGCGGGCTGCGTTGACCCTCCCCCGCGGCATCCGTACCTTCTGGGCTCGAAACCGTGGCGGAAGGAGACGGACGTGGAGATCCTGATTGCCCTCATCGTGGGCGGGTTGATCGGCTGGGTGGCGAGCCTCGTGATGGGTACGGCCGCGGAGATGGGCGTGATTGCCAACGTGGTCGTCGGCCTGGTCGGATCGACCCTGGGGTATTGGCTCGCGCCCAAGGTGGGCATCGCCCCGGTCTCGCGCATGGGCCGCTATGCCGTAGCGATCCTCGGCGCCGTCGTGCTGATCATCATCCTCAAGCTGCTCGGCATCTACGAATAGCGCGACGGTACGCGCCGTTCGCCGACCGCGCGAGGTGCGTACGGGAGAGATCTGCATGTCCACACGGGATGCCATCGTCTCACTTCAGGAGCGGGTCTCGCGCTCCATCATCGGGCAGGACCACGTGGTCGAGCGCTTGATCCTCGGGCTGCTCGCCAACGGTCACGTCCTGCTGGAAGGGCTGCCCGGACTCGCGAAGACGCGCGCCGTGAAGAGCCTCGCCAGCAACCTGGATGCGGCGTTGTCGCGCATCCAGTTCACGCCGGACCTGCTTCCCTCCGACATTACGGGATCGGAGATCTACTACACCGCAGAGGGCGGGCGAGGCGAGTTCAAGTTCGACGCGGGGCCGATCTTCAGCAACCTCGTCCTGGGCGACGAGATCAACCGGGCGCCGGCCAAGGTGCAGTCCGCGCTCCTCGAGGCCATGGAAGAGCGTCAAGTCACGGTTGCCGGCACGACGCATCCACTCCCCGAGCTGTTCATGGTCGCGGCCACGCAGAACCCCGTCGAGCAGGAGGGGACGTATCCGCTTCCCGAAGCCCAGATGGACCGGTTCCTCCTCCACATCCTGATCGAGTACGCGCCGGAGAAGGACGAGGCCGAAGATCCTGCGCCTGGTCCGCGGCGAGGAGGAGTCGTCCACGGAAGAAGCGCCGTCGCCCATCGCGCCGAGCGCCATCTTCGCAGCGCGCGAAGCGATCCACGAGATCCACGTCGCGCCGTCCGTCGAGCAGTACATCGTCGATCTCGTGTGGGCCACGCGGGATCCGAGTCGGTACGAGGAGAAGCTGGCCTCGTGGATCCAGGTCGGCGCCAGCCCCCGAGGGAGCATCGGACTCGACCGCACCGCGCGCGCGCTTGCGTGGCTGCGCGGACAGGATCATGTGAGTCCGGCCGAGATCCGGGACGTCGCGCACGACGTCCTGCGACACCGCATCATGCTCAGCTACGAAGCCAGCGCCGAGGGCGTGACGGCCAACGAGGTCCTGGACCGGATCCTCGAGCTCGTCGCCGTGCCGGCCTGACACGATGCGCAGCGAGATCGTCAAGCCCCGGCTGCCCCTCGCGACGGGCACGCCGAACGTCTATGTCGGGCTCGACGACCTCGTTCGTCTCCGCGCCAAAGCCCGCGGCTTCACGTTCCTTCCTCGGCAGCCGGTGCACAGCCTGCTCGCGGGGCGCCACGCTTCGCGCATGCGAGGACGGGGCCTGAACTTCGAGGAGCTGCGGAACTACCACCCCGGGGACGACATCCGAACGATCGACTGGCGCGTGACGGCGCGTACGGGCGAGCCCCACACCCGCGTCTTCACCGAAGAGCGAGATCGCCCGGCCCTGCTGGTGGTCGATCAGCGCCAGACGATGTTCTACGGGACCCAGGTCGCGATGAAGTCGTACACCGCAGCCATGCTCGCCGGACTGGCGGCGTGGCGGGTCTACGAGCAAGGCGACCGCGTCGGCGCGCTCGTGTTCAGCGACACCGACGTCGTCGAGATTCGCCCCCAGCGGTCCCGGCAGACCGTCATGCGCATACTCGATGCCATCGTGCGCAAGAACCAGGCCCTGCGCGTCGGCCCGGAGGCGGAGGGCCATCCCGGTCGATTGAACGAAGTCCTCAAGGCCGCCCGCCGGCTGGCCCCCCACGATGCCGTCGTCGCCGTGATCAGCGATTTCGACGGGGTGGACGACGACACCCGCCGCCACGTGCGCCAGCTGGCGATCCACAACGACGTGCTCTGTTTCCTGGTGCACGACCCGTCGGCCCTTCAGCTCCCCGAGCGCGGACGACTGGTCGTGAGCGACGGCCTCATGCAGGTCGAAATCGACTTCGGGGACCGGCGCGCCCGCAAGCAGCTGAGCGAGTTCACGGAGGGTCGTATCGCGCGGGTGGTGTCCTGGCAGCACGAGTTGGCGGTCCCGGTCGTCTTGATCGACAACGTCCGCGACCCCGCCGAGCAGATCCGCAAGCGCCTCGGGTGGGCTCCGCCGGCGCGGCGAGGCTGAGATGGACGAGGAACAGCTACCCGCACCGACGCTGGAGGACCTGCGTGGTCTCGCGCTCCCGGAGCCCCCGGCCTACACCCCCGACACACTCGCCTGGTGGGTGCTCCTCGGCGCCCTGCTCCTCGGCCTCCTCGTCCTCGGGGTACTCCTGTGGCGACGGTGGCGGGCGCGGCGCTACCGGCGCGAGGGAAAGATCGCGCTGCGGGCCCTGGCGGCTGACCTGGACGACCCGGCGCGACGACGGGCGGCCGCGCAAGCACTTCCTGCGCTCGTGAAGCGGGTGGCCTTGGCCGCCTGGCCCCGCGACGAGGTCGCCGATCTCACGGGGGACGACTGGCTCGCCTTCCTGGACGAGAGCTACGGTGGCCACGAGTTCCAGGCGGGGCCCGGTAGGCTCCTCGCAACGATGGCGTACGACGCGACGGCCCCGGACACGGCCGCGTGGCCCCCCCTCGTCGATCTCGTGGGGCGCTGGATGGACGAGCACCATGTTCGCGCTTGATCTCCCTTGGTGGCTCCTGGCCCTGCCCCTCCCCCTCCTGGTCTTCTACTTCCTTCCGCCGTACCGCGAGCCCCAGGCCGCCGTCCAGGCCCCCTTCTTCCGCGACACGGCCCGTGCCCTGGGCAAGGACCCCCAAGCCGGGGCGGTCATCCTGCGGCGCAACCGCATCCAACACCTCCTCGCGCCCCTGGTCTGGACCCTCGTCGTCCTTGCCGCCGCCCAGCCGGTGTGGATCGAGGATCCGATCGTCGAGCAGGTCGCCGGTCGCGACCTCTGCCTCGTCGTGGACCTGTCGGGCTCCATGGAGACGGAGGACTTCGAGAACGCCGAGGGCGCCAAGACCACACGCCTCGATGCCGTGAAGGAGGTGGTCGGCGGCTTCGTCGACCGGCGCGAAGGGGATCGCATCGCGCTGGTCGTGTTCGGGACGGCCGCCTATCTCCAAGCACCGTTCACCATGGACCGCGCCATCGTCCGCGAGCTCTTGGATGCCACGGTCCCACGCATGGCCGGCCCCCAGACCATGCTGGGGGACGCGATCGGCTACGCGATCCCGCGCTTCGACGAGAGCGAGAGCAAGCAGCGCGTGCTCCTCCTGCTCACGGACGGCAACGACACGGGCAGCCGCATGCCCCCGCCGCGGGCCGCCGCCATCGCGGCGCGCCACGGCATCACCATCCACACGATCGCCGTCGGGGATCCAACCACGGTAGGCGAGTCGGCCATCGACATGGACGCGTTGGCCGCCATCGCCAAGGCCACGAAGGGCCGCACCTTCGAGGCGCGCGATCGGGAGGCGTTGGAGGAGGTCTACGCGACCCTCGACGAGCTCGAGCCGAGCGAGATGGAGATCGTGAGCTACCGTCCGCGGCGCCCCCTCTTCGCGCTGTTCCTCGGCGTCGCGATGGCGGCCGTCCTGCTCTACCACCTGGGTCTCGTCTTGCGCGACCGCACCCAGCGAAGGGGGGGCCTGCGTGGCTGACGTCCCCGTCCTCCTGGCGCTGCACTTCCTGAGGCCGTGGTGGCTGCTCGTGCTGCCGCTGGCCTTCCTGCTCTACCGCGATCTCGCGCGCCGAGCGCGGGCCGCCGCCTCCTTCGACGGCCTCATCGCGCCCCATCTCCTCGAGCACCTCATCGTCTCCGGCGGTCTGGCCGAGCGGATCCGGCCACGGCATCTGATCGCGGTGCTCCTCGCGCTGGGCGGTCTGGCTCTCTCGGGGCCGACCTGGTCGCGCGAACCGTCCCCCTTCGCGGCCGACGCCCCGGCCATCGTGGTGGTCGTCGACGTCTCGGTCACGATGAACGCGGTCGATGTGCAGCCCACCCGCCTGGACCGCGCGAAACAGAAGGTGCGGGATCTCGTCGCCCTCCGCCGGGGCGCCCGGACGGGCATCGTCGCGTACGCGGGGGCGGCGCATGTCGTCCTTCCCCCGACGGACGATCCCGACGTCGTGAGCCTCTATGTGGACGCCCTGGCCACCGATCTCATGCCGGTGGCCGGCCAGCGGCCGGGGCTCGCGCTGGACGTGGCTCGCGACCTTCTGACACGACGCGACGCCGCCGGGTCCATCCTCTTCCTCACCGACGCCGTGCCGGCGGACGAGCGGCCGGCGTTCATCCAGCACGCTCGAGACGCCGGTCCGCCCGTGATGCTGCTCGCCATCGGCACAGAGGCGGGGGGACCGATCCGAACGGGCAAGGCGTCGTTCGCCACGGATCCGGGGGGTGGGCGCACGATCGCGCGCGTGGACCGGGCGTCGCTGCAGACGCTTGCGAAGGAGGCGGGTGTCGACGTGATCGAGCTGACTCTCGACGACGCGGACGTAGCGGAGGCGGCACGCCGGGCCGAGCGGCACCTCGAGCAGGCGGCGGCCGACGATGACGACGTGCGGTGGAAGGACTACGGGATCTACCTCGTCTACCCGATGCTCCTCATCGGCGCGCTGTGGTTCAGGCGCGGCTGGACGGTGCCCTGGGCCGTGTTCCTCGTCACGTGCCTACTGGCCGGCGCCACCCCGGCCCGCGCCCACGAGTCGACGTGGCAAGATCTCTGGTGGACACCCGACCAGCAAGGGCGTCACCACTTCGATCGCGGCGCGTACGAAGCGGCGGCGGCGCACTTCGTCAGTCCATCGTGGAAGGGCGTCGCCCTGTCGAGGGCCGGCGATCTGGAGGGCGCGGCGGACCAGTTCGCTCGCCTCGACACGGCCGAGGGTTACTACAACCTGGGCACCACGCTCGCGCGACTCGAACGCTTCGAGGAGGCGATCGCCGCGTACGAGGCGGCCCTCCATCGCCGCCCGGACTTCCCGGACGCCACGTTCAATCTGGACCTCGTCCGGCGCTTGCGCGAAGTCCAGCGCAAGAAGGAGGAAGAAGAGCCGGCGGAGGGGGGCGACACGCTGGGCGCCGACGAGATCAAGGAGGCCGATCCCAACGACAAGAAGAAGCGCCCCGAGGGCGAAGAACAGGTCATCGGCAACACGATGGACGAGAAGATGGAGGAGATCTGGATGCGTCAGGTCCAGACGACGCCGGCCGACTTCCTCCGCACCAAGTTCGCCATCCAGATGCGCGACGCCCTCGCACCAAGCGCGCGGAAGGACGAGGAGGAGGACGAGTGATGCGGCCGAGGCTCGTTCTCGTCGTCGTCGCCCTGCTCGTCTCGCCGCTGCGCGGCGCCGCGGCGGAGGGGGACGGAGCGGCGCTGCTCGCCTCGGGCGAAGCCCGCGTCGAGGTGACCCTCACGCCGACCCGCGACGTCCACGTCGGACAGCGCGTGACCCTGCAGATCGAGTTCCTCTCGACGAACTGGTTCACGGGGGCGCCCCGCCTTCCGGACGTGGAGGTGCCCGGCGCGATCACCTTGAAGGCCGGCGACCTGGCGGTCAACGCCAGTCGGCGCATCGAAGGGACCACCTACGCGTCGCAGGCGTGGGAGTACTGGGTCTATCCGCGCCGACCGGGAGCGCTCCGCATCCCCCCGCTCGATGTGACCTTCTTCGTGGCGGGGGAGGACAGGAAGCCCGTGACGGTCGCGGCGACGACCGCCCCCCTCGAGGTCATGGTCGCGATGCCCGAGGGAGCCGAGGGGGAGGACTTCTCGGTGGCGACGCCGCGCCTTGAGGTCGAGGAGACATGGGAGCCGCGCCCGGCGACACTAAAGGTCGGCGATGCGTTCAAGCGCAGAATCGTCATCACGGTCCAGGATGCGCCGGGCATGTTGGTCGAGCCGCTGCCGGCGCCCCGCCTCGATGGCGCCGCCGTCTATCCGGATCCACCGCGGGTCGAAGACGACGCGAACCGCGGCGAGGTCGTGGGCACGCGCATCGAGTCCGCTACCTACGTCCTTCAGCGCCCGGGCACGTACACACTGCCGGCGATCCGCATCCCCTGGTGGAACACCGAGGCCAAGAGGATGGAAACAGCCGAGCTCGAAGCCGTGACGTTCGAGGTGGCGGCCAACCCCGACCTCCGCGCCGTCCCGACGACGGCGGGGCCCGAAGCCCCCCCCGCCCGGCCGCACGCATGGAAGGTCTGGCTGGCATTGGCTCTCCTGCTCGGCGCCGCGGCCCTCGCGTGGACCCGGTACGGCCCCGCCTGGCTCGATCGCCGCCGGGCGGACCGCGAGGCCCGGGCCCAGGCCGAACCCGCCCTCTTCGAGCGTGTGCTCGCCGCCTGCCGGGACGGCGCGCCCGAGGCAGCCTATCCACGCTTGCTCGAGTGGACTGAGTCGCTGACTCCCGCGACGACCCTGGAGACATTGACCCAGGTCCAGCCGACGCCGCTTCTCGGAGACGCGGTGGAGGGCCTCCGGCAGTCGCTCTATGGGCGCAGCGCGAAGAAGAGCGCAGCGTGGCGAGGTGACGAGCTCGCTAACGCCCTGGTCGAAGCCCGCACGCGCTTCTTCGAGGCGAGCGCGCCCCCCGCCACGTCCCTACCCCCGCTCAACCCTCCCGCGCGTCATGCGTAGCTGGAGCGACCTCCGCATCGGACGACGCCCCTGGGTCATCGCCCACCGCGGCGACTCCGCGCACTTCCCCGAGAACACGATGGCCGCCTTCGATGGCGCCATCACGGCAGGTGCCGACGCCATCGAGCTCGACGTTCGCTTGGCCGCCGACGACGCCGCCGTCGTGATCCACGACGAGCGTCTCGACCGCACCACGAGCGCAAGCGGCCGGGTCGACGATCG
The DNA here is from genome assembly GCA_963802335.1 of uncultured Planctomycetota bacterium. GTDB lineage: Bacteria > Planctomycetota > PLA2 > PLA2 > JAEUHO01 > CAWDIE01. The sequence continues at coordinate 655,118 of CAWDIE010000003.1, forward strand.
AGACGGCGCCGACGTCGCCGCCCTCGACGCCGGGAGTTGGTTCGCCCCTGGGTTTGCGGGCGAGGGCGTGCCGACCCTCGACCGGGTGTTGGATCGGTTCGGCGGCCGCATTGCCCTGAACCTGGAGTTGAAGGCGAACGGGGAGGGCGCCGACGCGTCCCGCTTGGTCGCCGCCGTGGCCCGCCAGGTTGCCAGTGACGGCAACGCGCATGGCGTCCTCCTGTCCAGCTTCGAACCCGCGGTCCTGGAAGCCGCGCGCCTCCACCTCCCGGATCGGACGCGCGTCCTGCTCGCCGAAGGACGCCTGGACGCCGAGGCGATCGTCTCCACGGCCCGACGCCTGGGTGCGGCTGGCGTAGGCCTGGACGCCGAGTCGGCGACGGCCTCGGTCCTCGGTTTCTTCCACGACGCCGGACTCCCCGTTCTCCTGTTCACCGTCGACGAGGAAGCCGAGATGCGAGCGCTCCTCCGCACGGGCGCGGACGGGATCTTCTCGAACAGGCCCGCGCGTCTCCGCGGGGTCGTGGAAGGAACGACGTGAATCGGGACCGCATGCGCCAGGCTCTGCTGGCACGCGACGACGTGTTCGACATCGTCGTGATCGGAGGCGGAGCGACCGGCATGGGCATCGCCGTGGATGCCGCGGCCCGAGGCTACGCCGTGGTGCTGCTCGAGCAGGCCGACTTCGGTCAGGGGACGTCGAGCCGGAGCACGAAGCTGATCCATGGAGGCGTGCGGTACCTCCAGCAGGGCAACGTCTCGCTGGTGATGGAGGCGCTACGAGAACGCGGCATCCTTCGCCGGAACGCGCCGCACCTCGTGCACGATCAGGCATTCGTGGTGCCCAACTACGCGTGGTGGGAAGCCCCTTTCTACGGCATCGGCATGAAGGTCTACGACGTGCTGGCGGGTCGCTACGGATTCGGCAAGAGCCGCATGCTGTCCGAAGAAGCCGTGACGCGGCACATCCCCACGATCGAGCAGGACGGACTCCGCGGCGGCGTGCTCTATCATGACGGCCAGTTCGACGACAGTCGGCTCCTGATGCACCTGGCGTTGACCGCGGCCGACCAGGGCGCAATCGTCCTGAACCGGATGGCCGTGACGGGTCTCGTGGAGGAGCAGGGGTTCGTCGTTGGCGTCGAGGCCCTCGACGCGGAAACGGACACGGAGCACACCATCCGCGCCCGCTGCGTCATCAACGCGACCGGCCCCTTCGCGGATGCGGTCCGACGCCTCGAAGACATGAACGCCGCGCCCCTGATCCACCCGAGCCAGGGCGTCCACATCGTTCTCGACCGGTCGTTCCTTCCCGGTGACGCCGCCATCATGGTGCCGCGGACGGAGGACAAGCGCGTCCTGTTCGCGATTCCCTGGCACGACCGCGTCCTCATCGGCACGACGGATACGAGCATCGACGACGCGGTGCTCGAGCCGACGGCGCGCCCCGATGAGATCGAGTTCCTCTTGCGCACGGCGGCGCAGTATCTGGAACGCGACCCGAGCCCCGCGGACGTGCTCAGCGTCTTCGTCGGTATCCGTCCCCTCGTACGGGCGGCGGAGGGCACGGAGACGGCGGAGCTCTCTCGCGATCACACGCTTCACATCTCCCGCGGAGGTTTGATGACGATCGTGGGTGGCAAGTGGACGACCTATCGCCGCATGGCGAAGGACGCCGTGGACCAGGCGGCCACGGTCGGCGATCTCGAGCCGCGACCCTGCCCGACCGAGGACCTCCGGATCCACGGCTACCTCGAAGACACGCGGGCGCTGGGTCACCTCGCGGTCTACGGCAGCGACGCGGAGGCCGTGCTGGATCTCGCTCGCGCCGACCCGTCCCTTGCGGCCCCCCTTCATCCGCGACTCCCCTATCTGGCGTGCGAGGTCGTCTGGGGCGCGCGGAAGGAGATGGCACGGCACGTCGAGGACATCCTCGCGCGACGGACGCGGGCACTGCTCCTGGATGCGCGCGCCGCGGCCGAGACCGCCGGCGCCGTCGCTCGACTGATGGCCCGGGAACTGGGCAGGGAGGCGGCCTGGGTCGAACGCGAGACGCGCGCGTTCCAAGCCCTGGCCCGTCGCTACGTACTGGAGTAGGACGCCACCATGAAGACCATCCTCGCACTGGACCAGGGCACCACGAGTTCCCGGGCGATCCTCTTCGACGAACGGGGGCAGCCCGTAGGCGTCGCGCAAGAGGAATTCGTACAGCACTTCCCCGAGCCCGGCTGGGTCGAGCATGATCCGCTCGAGATCTGGGCGACGCAGCTGCGCACGGCGCAGCGCGTCATCGCCGAGGCGCAGATCGGCCTCGCGGACATCGGCGCCATCGGCATCACGAACCAACGCGAGACGGCGGTCGTGTGGGAGCGCGCGACGGGCACGCCGATCGCGAACGCCATCGTGTGGCAGGACCGTCGCACGGCTTCGACGTGCGAGCGCCTGAAGGCGGATGGCAAGGAGGCGCTCATCCGTGAGCGCACAGGTCTGCTTCTCGACCCGTACTTCGCGGCGACGAAGGTGGCCTGGCTCCTGGATCACGTCCCGGGCGCACGGGAGCGCGCCGAGCGGGGCGAGCTCGCGTTCGGTACGGTGGACAGCTGGCTCCTGTGGAACCTGACCGGAGGCGCCGTTCACGCGACGGACCCCTCGAACGCGTCGCGAACCCTGCTCTTCGACATCACCGAGATGGCGTGGAGCGACGAGCTCTGTGCGCTCTTCGACGTGCCGCGAGGCATGCTCCCGGACGTCCGGGACTCCAGCGGGTCGTTCGGCGAGGTCGTCGCGAAGGGCCTGCAAGGCCTCACGGTAGAGGGTGTGGCCGGGGACCAGCAGGCGGCACTCTTCGGCCAGGCGTGCTTCGATCAGGGACTGGCGAAGGCGACCTACGGCACGGGGTGCTTCGTGCTGCTCAACAGCGGCGACGCTCCCCCCACCTCGCCGCGAGGACTGCTGGGCACCGTCGCGTGGCGCGAGGGCGGCCGCACGACCTATGCGCTCGAGGGGAGCGTGTTCATCGGTGGCGCACTGGTGCAGTGGCTGCGAGACGGACTCGGCCTGATCGAGAAGGCGGGCGACGTGGAAGCGCTTGCCGCGTCGGTCCCCGACAGCGGCGGGGTCGTTCTCGTGCCGGCGTTCGCGGGCCTCGGGGCGCCGCACTGGGATCCCACGGCACGGGGCGCGGTGTTCGGCCTGACACGCGGGACGACGCGAGCCCACATCGCGCGCGCAGCGCTGGAGGCCATCGCGTTTCAGGTCGCCGATGTGCTCGAAGCGATGCGCGAGGACACGGGTCTTCGCTTGGCCGAGCTTCACGTGGACGGAGGCGCAGCCGCGAACGATCTCCTGCTTCAGATCCAGGCGGACCTCCTCGGCATGCCCGTCGTGAGGCCCCGGGTCCTGGAGACGACGGGACTCGGTGCGGCCTACCTGGCCGGTCTGTCCGCCGGGCTCTGGCCGAACACGAAGAAGATCCGCGAGAACTGGCGCGTCGATCGGCGCTTCGAGCCCGAGCAAGCGGCGAGCACCTTCGATGAGCGCCGCGCGCGGTGGCGCGAGGGGGTCCGCCGCAGCCACGGCTGGGTCCAGGTGTAGGCCTCGACGTATCCTGGGCCCATGCCGAAACGCGGGCGCCTCATGTACTCGACCGATGGTGGGAACACCTGCCCCACCTGCAAACGACCTCGGCCGCGGTGCACCTGCAAGACCCCGCCCTCCCCGGCGTCCAGCGCCGCGGACGGCGTCGTGCGCGTGGGGCGCGCCACCCAGGGCAAGAAGGGGAGGGGCGTGACGACCATCACGGGCGCGCCGGTGACGCCCCTGGCGTTGGCTGCCCTGGCCAAGGAGCTGAAGCAGGCCTGCGGCTCGGGTGGGACCGTCAAGAACGGCGTGATCGAGATCCAGGGCGAGCACCGCGATCGCCTGGTCGAGCTTCTCCGCGCCAAGGGCTGGACCGTCAAGCGCGCCGGGGGCTGATCCAGGCCGCGCCGACCACCCCCGCCCTGTCCATTCTGACAGGGTGGCCGCGATTCGGGCCACGGCCGGGTGGCGTCGGCCTCGCCTCTTTGCGAAGGTGGGTGGTCGCGGATCGCCTGTTCGAGCGGTCGAGGTGGAGGAGATGGGGTTCGCCCGACGGAACGGGCAGGTCCCAGAAACGAGGTTGCATGTCAAGACGGTTCCTGGGGGGTGCGCGCGTACCCCTGATCGCGCTCGGGCTGCTCGCCGCCGCCCTCGCGGTCTTCCCCACCGTGTCGTCGGGCGAGGGGGACGTTCCCCCGAAGGCCTTCGACACGCCGGAAGCGCTCGCCGAGGCCATGGTCGCCGCGGCGAAGGACAACAGCGATGACGCCATCAAGGCGCTCGTCGGTTCCGAGAATGCGGACCTGATCCAGCCCGGCGGCGACCCGTCCGTGGCGCGGGTCCGCGCGGAGTTCGCGGCCAAGGCGGCCGAGTTCTGGAAGCTCGACGACAACGAAGACGGCAGCATGACGCTCGTGATCGGCGACAACCGCTGGCCCTACCCGGTACCGCTCGTGAAGGGCGCGTCGGGCTGGTCGCTCGACGTCGCGGCCGGGCGGGACGAGATGCTCGCGCGCCGCATCGGCCGCAACGAGCTCAACGCAATCAAGCTCGTGCGCGAGTACGTGCGCGCCCAGCGCGAGTACGCGTCCAAGGACCGCGACGGGGACGGCGTACGGGAGTACGCCCAGCTCGTGCGCAGCACCGAGGGCAACAAGGACGGGCTCTATTGGCCCGAAGGCGACGACGGAGACATCAGCCCCTTCGGGCCGCTCGTCGCGTCCGCTCGCGAGTACCTGCAGGATCGCAACGCGAAGGATCCCGTGGGTGGGTACTACTGGCGCATCCTGACCGGACAGGGCCGGGAAGCGCCCGGCGGCTGCCACTCCTACATCATCAACGGCAACATGATCGCCGGCTTCGCGCTGATCGGCTTCCCGGCCGACTACCGCAAGACAGGCGTGATGACGTTCCTGGTGAGCCACCATGGCGACGTCCTCGAGAAGGATCTCGGAGCCGACACCGCCGCCATCGCAAGCAGTGTCGACTACTACAACCCCGACGACCAGTGGCAGAAGGTGGAGGACTAGGTCATGAAATCCACAGGATTGAGACTCGCGTTCAACATCGTCGCGCCCGTGGTCGCGCTCGTGCTGTGCCTGGGTGCATTCGTACCGGCACGGGCGGAAGCGCCGGCAGCCGACGCCGGCGTCGACAAGTACAGCGCGGAGGAGCTCCAGGAGATCGTGGGCCCGGTCGCGCTCTACCCGGACATCGTGCTCGACTCCATGCTTCCCGCGTCCACGTTCCCCAACGACGTCGCGGATGCCGCCAAGTGGGTCGGCGAGCAGTCGGGTGAGATCGAGTCCGTACCGGACGACTCCGGCTGGGACGGAAGCGTCGAGGCCATGGTCCAGTTCCCCGACGTCCTCACCTGGATGAGCGAGAACATGGACTGGATGGAGATGCTCGCCTACGCGGTCTCGGTCCAGCAGGGCGAAGTGCTTCAGGCGGTCCAGGACTTCCGCACGGCGGCGGAGGACGCCGGCAACCTCGAGTCCGACGACCACATGAACGTCGTGCAGGAAAACGACGTCATCTACATCCAGCCGGCTTCGCCCGAGGTCGTGTACGTCCCGACGTACAGTCCGACCGCCGTCGTGCAGCCGGGCTACAGCTGGGGTGCGTGGGGCGCCGGTTTCGCCATGGGCGCGATGGGTGCCTGGGCGGTCAACTCGATCGGGTGGGGTCACCACGGTGGCTACGGCTCGATCAACATCAACAACAACCGCAACTACAACTTCAACAACAACGGCAACATCAACACCGGCAATATCGGCAGCGGGAACAAGTGGAACTCCAACAACCGCCCGCAGAATCGGCCGAACAAGAACCCCAACCGGACCCGACCGAGCCAGGGGAACTGGGGCACCAAGCCCGGGAAGAACCGCCCCGGCAAGGGCGGCGTGAAGCCCGGGAACAGCCGGCCCGGAAACCGCCCGGGCAACCGCCCCGGCAGTCGCCCCGGAGGCCGCCCCGGTGACAAGCCGGGTGCGGGCGCAGGAAACCGGCCGGGCGCTGGTAACCGTCCGGGCGCCGGTGCGGGCAACCGTCCGGGTGCGGGCGCGGGCGGCAAGCCCACCCGTCCCGGAGCTACCGGCAGCCGGCCCACGAAGCCGCCGGCCGGCAAGCCGGGTGGCGCGAGCCGACCCTCCTCGCGGCCGAGCAAGCCGACCTCGAGGCCGGCCCCCACCAGGGGGAGCAAGAGCACCATGGCCGGGGCGTCGAACCACGGCCGAAGCACGAAGCAGGCCAGCAGCCGGGGCAACCGGAGCATGTCGTCCAAGCCCAAGAGCAGCTCGCGGAGCAGCGGTGCGAGCCGTGGCGGCTCGCGCGGCGGCTCGCGCGGCGGGGCGCGCGGCGGCGGTCGCGGAGGCGGCGGCCGACGACGGTAGCCCGTCCTTGTCCAGGGCCCCTCTCCCCCGGGAGAGGGGCCTTTTTTCGTTCCGTACGGAGGCAGCCTCGTAAACGAACTTTTCTCCCCCGCAGAGCCCGGTTCATTCGCCTGCCTTGCGAGCGTCGTCAGCGCCGCGCCTCGCCCGCGACGTGCCGCGACACGAAAGCCGGGGTGACGTCCCGGGGAGCCTCGAAGCGCTCGAGGTCGACGCCCGTGAAGCCGGCCTCGCGGATCATGGCTTCGGTCTCGCGATCCAGCGTGCACCCGTCGGCACAGAGCTGCCACGGCCCGCGGAGTAGGCGCTGCGCCCTGCGGGCAAACGTGCCGCTCGGCGCGGCCACGTGCTCGAGGAAGAGGAACCGTCCGCCCGGCTTCAGAACGCGCCGGACGTCGGCCAACACGCCGCGTGGGTCCGGCACGGAGCAGAGGACGAGCGTGCAGAGGACCACGTCGACGCTCGCATCCGCAACCTCCATGTGTTCGGCCCCCACGAGGAGACACGCCGCGTCGATCCCGCAGGCACGCGCCCTCGCCTCGAGCGTCGCGTGCATGTGACGGTTGGGCTCGATCCCGATCCAGCGAACACCGGGGGGGAGAAACGCGAAGTTGGCACCCGTACCGGGGCCCAGCTCGAGAACCGTGCCCGACACGGTCGAGAGCAGCGCCCGCCGACGCGGCTCGATCCACACCTCGTATCGCGCCATGATGCGGTCGTAGAGCAAGGCCATGGAGCGACGCCGGATCTCGAGCCCCGGGAGATGGCCGAGAGCGGCCCACGCAGCCCATCCGACATAGAGGAGTTGAAACGGCACCCGGAGCCACAGGTAGAGCGGGGAACGAACGAAGTCCTCGCCCGCCTGGCCGTTGAGCGCGGCGGAGAGGTGCGCCGGCCAGAGCGCGAGAAAGAGCAGCACGCCCAGCCAGCCGCCCAGGCGACGCGTGCGCGGCACGAGGAGCAACACGGCGACCGAGAGCTCCGCAACGCCCCTGGACAGGATCAGGAGGTCCGGCCGTGGCCACGTGGCGGGGATCATCGCCGCAAAGCGCTCGGGCTCGACGACGTGCAACGTCGCGGGCAAGAGGAGCACGAGACCCATGGCGACGGCCGCCCGATCCGCCGGCCGCGATGCACCCTCCGCTTCGCCTCGTCGCGCAAGGCGGAGCACGGCGTAGACGAGCAGCATCAGGAGGAGCATCACCACCCCGCCGAGGGTACGCGCGCCGCCAGGTACGAAGGGTGTGGAGGGACCGCGCCGGCACGAAGCGGCGAAATTCGCTACGCTCTGTCTCTGGGGAGGTTCGCCATGAGGATTAGCACCCTGGCTGCCGCGTCGCTCGCCCTGCTGATCGTGGGCGTGCCCGCCCGAGGCGACGAGCGTGGCGCAGGACGGCTCGTCCCACTCGAGGGGCTGACGCTACCGCGCGTCGGCACGCTCGGTGAGGCGCCGACCGGCGCGGACGTGCTTATCGTCCAGATCGAGCGGGACGGATCGATCCACGTGGACGGCGACGGCCCCTTGGGTCTTAACGAGTTGGATCTGACCTTGCGACGCGCGACCGACGCTCCCGGGGCACGGAACGAGGACGGCACGAGCCGGCGCGAGCTGCTCGTGATGGCGGACGGCGCCGTGCCGTGGGTGGTCACGCAGTGGGTGCTGATGACCGCGGCTCACCCCGTCATTGGCATCGATCGGATCCACTTCGCCGCCCGCCCCCAAGAAGGAAACGCGGTAGGCGCAATCGCCTGCCCCTTACCCCACGACCGGGCGCGCACGGGGAAGGAGCAAGGCATACCGCGCTTGGGGATTACGCTCTCGACCGCGCATGAGCTGCCCGCCAGCGACGTAGCCGCGTTGTTCCCGGAGCTCACCGCCCAGACCCGCCCCCTGCGCGGCGCAGGTTCCGTCCACTTCGAGATCCGCACCCCACCGCCGCTGGGGCCACGGGTGGCAACGCGCCACGTCATCGAAACGCTGGATGTCCTGGCTCGCGCGGGCGCACGCACCGTCACGTTGAGCGGCGTGCCTCTGCCCGTAGGCGATTCGCAGAGCACGATCGACCGGCTGCGCCGCAAGACGGCGGAGATGCGAACCGGGGATCGCGGCTGCCGAGTCCGTCTCGGCGAGACCCTCATCGGGAGCCTGTCGCCCACCACGGCCGTACCCGAGGCGCAGGGACTCGTCCCCCGCGCGTACGGGTTCCTGGATCCCACGAGCGCGCTCCTGGGGGTCGAAGAGGAAGCGGAGCCGCCGAGCGGCACGGCACCGAACGAGGAGGCCGATGACGAGGCGTCCCCGGGCGAGGTCAGCTCCTCCTTCCGCGCACGGCTCCGTACGGAAGATCGGCTGTCATCGCCGGACGGGCGGACGCGCGCGATCGACGACGCGCTCCGGTGGCTCGCTGCCCATCAGGCCGATCACGGAGGATGGGAGGCCGCACACTTCGGCCGCTGGTGCGACGGCAAGCGCACGACCGCATCCTCGGACGGAGCGGGGAAGGCGGAGTTTGACGTCGGGGTCACGGGGTTGGCGCTCCTCGCGTTCCATGGCGCGGGCTACGGACCTCGGGGTACGCATCCCTACACCAGGGTCGCGAAGGCCGGACTCCGCCGACTGAAACAGGTGCAGGATGTGGACGGATGCTTCGGACCTCGTACCACGCAGCACTTCGTCTACAACCACGCGATCGCGACCATGGCCATGGTCGAGGCCTACGGCATGACACTCAGTCCACTGTTCAAGCGCTCCGCGCAAGCCGGTCTGGACTTCCTCGCCTTCGCACGCAATCCCTACTTCGCATGGCGCTACGGCATCAAGCCCGGCGACAACGACACCTCCGTGACGGCGTGGGCGATCGCGGCGCTGGACATGGCGCGGGTGCTCAACCTCGACGCCTCGCGCGAAGGCAGGCCGGCGCCTTTCGAGATCGACGAGGCCTGCTTCGACGGCGCACACGCCTGGCTGACGAAGATGACGGAGCCGGAGTACGGCCGCACCGGCTACATCCAGCGCGGTGGCAGCCCGGCCCGATCGCAAGGTGTCATCGATCGCTTCCCGGCGGATCTGTCGGAGGCGATGACCGCGGCGGCGATCGGCATCCGGGTCGCGCTGGGCGAGTCCGCCACGAAGAGCCTGATCATCCGGAAGGGCGCCAAGCTGCTCGAGGCCACGAAGCCGGCATGGAATACCGAGCGAGGGTCCATCGACATGATCCACTGGTACTTCGGCACGCTGGCGACGCACCGAATCGGCGGCACGGCCTGGTCGTCATGGCGCCGCGCCCTCGAACGGTGCGCTGCTCCCCCACCAGCGGCGAGATGGCCGGGCGTGCGGGCTCAAGGGGTCCTGGGACCCCGCCGGGCCCTGGGGAGCCGGACGGGGGTCGCGTCTACGCGACGGCCTTGATGGCCCTCGCGCTCGAAACGCCGGAGCGCCAGCCGCGCCGCTGACGCGGCGCGCGTGATCAGTCGGTGCGGAGGTTCCGCACGTAGAACGGAACCTGGAACAGGATCTGCCCCAGGTTGTTGACCCGCCAACGACGGGCATCGAAGAACACGCCGCCGGTTGCCGAGAAGAGGAAGCTCATGAAGGGCACGGGGGGCTGCGTCGTACTGGAGGGATCCTCGGTAAAGCGCAGCCCGTCCGCCGACCACCACGTCCGGCTGTAGGGGGGCAGGAGAATCGGCTCGATGTCGATGTACTCGGTACCGCCCGGCGTGTACCCACGAACATTGACGCTCTGTTCCGTGGGATAGGGGTTCATGATCACGACCCAGTTGCGCGTTCCGCCGAGCGCCGAGGTCTCGATGTCGAACGAGGGCACGATGACGTCGGTGGTCTGTCGATAGCCCGGAATGATGCGGTGGTAGCTATCGAAGCGGGAGTCGAAGTCCCGGGCCGAGATATTGACCTCGCGCGGGACGGAGAACACCACCGTGTATTGGCCAAACCCCGTCGCGAGGTCCACGTTGCCGAAGATGTCGTTGAACACGCTCACTTCGCCGGCATCGAACTGGAGGCCACGGGAGTCGAACGTCGTCGTCGCCTCGAGCTTGGTCGAGAAGGCGCCCAGGCTGATCTGCCGGGGCTGGGCGAGGAGGGACTGGCCGGCCTGGTCGTAGACCCCGTTGAGGAGGACGACCGCGCCACCGTTGGTGGGATTGCTGAGGTGGACGCCGAAGTCGTGGATGTTGAAGTCCTCGTCCTCACCGAACTCGACGTCGAAGGCCACGTTGCTCTGCTGCGGCAGGGGGTCGTTGACTTCGAGGTAGCGCGCCTCGATGAGCACGCGGACATCATCCTCGATCGCGGCGATGCCGAAGTTGACGTCCGCGCCCCCGAGCAGGCCATCCGGCGTCGCGACGACCAGGCCGTCCTCGACGTAGGAGGTATCGACCCGGAGCGAACCGTTCCCAGGAACGGTCTCGTTGAAGGTGCGGAGGAGGTCCCCGTAGGCATCGAAGACCAAGATGGTGAAGTCCACGTCCGCGCCGCCACCACCGCCCGTCGTGTCGTCACTCCAGTTGATGAGTTGCACACCGCTGGTGCGCTCGGTGAGCGTCACCGTCGCGAACGCCTTGCGCGGGGCGATCGCCCCCGCCCCGTCGGTCTCGAGCGGACCCGAGGCACGGAACATCGTGGCGGCGATCCAGCCGGTGGTATCCGAGATGGTGGGAAGCCCCGTGCCGGGATCGAGCACGTCGAGGTTGCGGCTGTCGATCTTGAGCCAGCCGCCGAACGTGTCCCCACTCGTGAAGTTCGAGAGGGGGTAGCGGTCCTCACCGGCCGGCGGGAGGAAGAGCGTCGTGGTCCCGCCCGCGTAAGGGGTCCCGTCCGGCATGTAGGCCGAGACGAAGACCTTGGCCGGAAGGCGCGTCAGGTTCTTGATCCCCACGGTCATGGACTGACCCAGGATCTGGGGCAGGAAGGGCATGCCCAGCACCGCTGCACCCCGCTGGGTGTTGCCGGGCAGGTTGCCGCCGGGGCCCCCGTCACCACCACCGCAGGCCGGTAGCACGAGCAGGGCAGCAATGGCCACGAAGATGAGGAAACGCGCTCTGGACATGGACCTGGCCTCCTACCCAGCATGATCGATCCATGGGAAGCGTAGGTGAAGGCGCAATATCGGCCCACGAGCGCTTTGTCGAACGGTTCAGACGCCCGCCCGGCGCCCCGACGCGTGGGGCCGACCCACCCGATGACGTCGCGGGGAAACGAGCCCCACGAACCCCTTGACGTTCGTGTTTTGTTTGTGTATCGTCCGGGGGCGTCGAGAAGGGGCGCGACAGGATCGTCGCCATGCCTACTCGTGCCTCCACCCCGCGGACCTCCCCCACGCATGCCACTCCCGCGGCCCCGACGGGTCCCCAATCGGGTGCCTCATCCGGCCGTCTCATCAGGCCTCTCATCAGGCCTCTCATCAGGCACTCCGCCCGGTTCCGGCCGGCGCCCCCGCCTCGCCCCGCCGGCGGGGCGGCGGCCGGCCTGGGGACGCGTTCGCCCCGCCTCCCGCGACCTCTTCCTGGTCGACCTCGACACCTTCTACGTATCGGTGGAGCGCGTGCGCGACCCGTCGCTCGTCGGCCGTCCCGTGATCGTCGGCGGGCAGCCCGGCGAACGGGGGGTGGTGGCATGCGCCTCCTACGAAGCCCGCGCCTACGGCGCCCGCGCCGGCATGCCCCTGGGGCGCGCCGCCACGCTCTGCCCCCCTGACACGATCTTTCTCCACGGCGATCACGCCGCCTACGCCGCCGCCTCGAAGCAGGTCTTCGAGATCTTCGGCCGCTTCACACCGCAGATCGAGCCCCTCTCGCTGGACGAAGCCCTCCTCGACCTGACGGGCTGCGATCGCCACCACCGCTCCTGGCTCCACGCCGCCCGGTCCATCCACGATCAGATCGCCGAGGAGACCGGTGGGCTCCAGGTCTCGATCGGGATCAGCGGCACCCGCGCCGTCGCCAAGATCGCGGCCGATCTCGCCAAACCCAGCGGCGTCCTGGAAGTGAAGCGAGGCGAAGAGCGGGCCTTCCTCTCGGCGCTACCCATCGAAGTCCTCCCCGGCGTGGGGCCCCGCATGCGCCAACAGCTCGCTCGCTTCAATCTCCACACCGTGGGCGATCTCGCCCGGATCCCAGAGGACGTCCTGGAGGAGACCTTCGGCCAGAGCGGGGTGAGACTCTCCCGCCGCGCCCGGGGGCTCGAATCGAGTGACGCCGCCGCGGTCGGCCAGACGACACCGAAAACCCGCTCCATTTCCCGCGAGACGTCCTTCGCCCAGGACACCGCCGACCCTCGCTTCATCGACGGGATGATCTCCTACCTCGCGCAACGAGCCACGCATGCCCTCCGCAAGGCCGGACTCCTCGCCCGCGCCGTCGGGGTACGTCTTCGCTACGCCGACTTCAAAACCGTGGACGCGCGGCGCCGCCTGCCGCGCCCCTCGGACTTCGACGACGAGATCCTCGGTCTCGCTCGCCAGCTCTGGCGCGAACGCTACGACAGGCGTGTCCAGCTTCGCCTGGTCGGCGTGGTTCTCCACGACCTCGTGCCCGTCGGCGATCGACAGATGGAGCTTCCCTTTGCCGCATCGATGATCGCCGAGCCGACGACCCCCGAACCCATCGTCGCGGACGGTGTCGCGGGCAGTAGCGATGCGCGGGCAGTGTCGCGGGCAGTGTGCGAGCCGTCGGATACGACGGTGCGTCCCTCCACGGCGACCACACGGTCGGGACGGGACCGCGTCCTCACGCGACGGCCGCCGTCTCCGTCCACGAACGCCTCGACACCGCCGTCGACCTGGTTCGCGATCGTCACGGCTTCGGAGCTCTCGTCCGCGGCAATGCCGTCCAGCTCTTCGGCCGTCTCCCCCGGTCCTCCCGCGGCTTCCGTCTGCACACGCCCGCGTGCTCCCGCTGACCCTCCCATGGCGCGCCCCCCCTTCGTCCACCTGAACGTGCACTCCGCGTACTCGCTGCAAGCGGGGACGAGTCCGCCCGATGTCCTCGCGGCCCAAGCCGGCGTCGATGGTCACACCGCGCTTGCCCTGACCGACACGAATGCGGCGTACGGGCTTCCCCCTTTCCAGGCCGACTGCGACGCCGCCGGGGTGCATCCTCTCCTCGGCGCCGAGATCCACCCGGTGAACGCGGCGGATCCGGCCGAACGGGTCGTCGTGCTCGCCAAGGACGAGATCGGCCATCGCTCACTCTGTCGCCTGCTCACCCGACGTCATCTCGACGAACGGTTCACCCTCGAAGACGACGTCGCCGACCACGGCGACGGGCTGATCGTCCTCACGCCCTCGCCCCGCCTCCTCGACGACCTTGACGGCGTCTTCGCCGACGAGGACCTCTACGGCGAGATCGTCGCGCACGCCCCCGAAGCGTCCCGGCGCGCGCTCTGGGAAAAGGCCCGGTCCCTGAAACGGCCGGTCGCCGGCACGCACCGCGTCTTCTTCGCCTGCGCCCGCGACCACGCCGTCCACCGGCTCCTCCTCGCCATCGGGCACCTGAAATTCCTCCGCGACGTCAAGCCCGGCGCTCTCGGACGCGATCGCTCTCCCCTCGATCTCTCCCCGCCCGACGCCTGGCTCCAGCCACCGGCCGAAGCCGCGCGAGCCTTCGCCGATACGCCCGATGCCGCCGCGGCCACGGTGGCGATCGCCGAGCGCTGCACCTACCGCTTCCGACGCGCCGAGAAGCCCCGCCTCCCCGCGCTCGACGATCTCCCCGCCCCCCAGAGCGAGCGAGACGACCCCGCCTACGACCGCCTCGCCTCGCGCTGCATCGAGGGGCTCCGCCGCCGCTACGGCCGCATGCGGCCCGACGTGCTCGCTCGCCTCGAGCGGGAGCTCCGCGTCATCCGCATGCGCGGCTTCTGCGACTACTTCCTCATCGTCCACGGGCTCGTTCGCTTCGCCCGCGAACGCCAGATCCCCTGCGTGGGCCGAGGCTCCGCGGCCAACTCGATCGTGGCCTACGCGCTCGACATCACATCGGTCGATCCGCTCCGCTACGACCTCCCCTTCGAGCGCTTCCTCTCTCCCGCCCGACGCGACTGCCCGGACATCGATCTCGACATCGACTGGCGCGGTCGCGACGCCGTCATCGAGCACGCCTACGACACCTACGGCGACGAACGCGTCGCCATGATCTCGACCCACGTCTCCTTCCAGGCGCGCGGCGCGGTACGGGAAGCCGCCAAGACCTTCGGGATCGCCCCCCCCGAGATCGACCGCGTCGTGCGCCACCTCCCCTGGCGCCTCGGCAAGGGCTTCGACCGCAAGAACCTCCCGCCCGAGATCGCCTCCCTTCCCCTCGACCGCGCCCCGTGGCGTTCGGTCCTCCGGGCAGCCGCCCGACTCGACGGCCTTCCCCGTCACCTCTCGATCCACCCCGGCGGGATCGTCGTCGGCGACAACGACGGCCCGCTCGAAGACAGCCTGCCGCTCGAACGCTCCGCCAAGGGACTGGTCGTCACGCAGTACGACATGCATGGGGTCGAAGCCACCGGGCTCGTAAAGATCGACCTGCTCGGCAATCGAGCCCTCGCCGTCATCGCCGACGTCCGGCGCGATGCCCAGGCCCTCTACGGCGACGAGATCGATCTCGACACCATCCCCGAAGACGACGAACGCGCCGGCGAGCTCCTGTCGAGCGGCCGCACCCTCGGCTGCTTCCAGGTCGAGTCCCCCGGCATGCGAAACCTCGTTGTGCGTATGCAGGCACGCACGCAGGAGGACGACATGATCGCCCTGTCCCTCATCCGACCCGGCCCGGCCGGCTCCGGCATGAAGGACGCCTACATCCGGCGCCGCCGCGGCGAAGAGGAGACCCCGAAGCTCCACCCCGTGGTGGATCCCCTCTTTGCCAAGACCTACGGCGTCATGCTCTACCAGGAAGACACGCTGCGCGCGGCGGCAGCCGTCGCGGGGTTCTCCCTCGAACAAGCCGATCTCCTTCGCCGAGCCTTCTCCAAGAAGCGCGAGCCGGAAGATCTCCCGCAGCTGGCGGTGGTCTTCCGCGAACAGGCCGCCGCGCGCGGTATCCCCACCGCGGTGATCGAGGAGGTCTGGAACTCGATCCAGCGCTTCTCCGCCTACGCCTACAACAAGGCGCATGCCGCGACCTACGGTCGGATCTCCTGGCAGGGGCTCTACCTCAAGGCGCGTTATCCAGCCGAGTACCTCGCCGCCGTGCTTCGAAACGGCGCCGGTTTCTACGCGCCCCGCGCCTACGTCGAGGACGCGCGACGTCTCGGAGCACGCATCGAGCTGCCCTGCGTCAACCGGTCCGACATCGGCCCCCTCGGCACCCGCGGCGTCCTTCGGCTGGGCCTGGATCAGGTGAAGAGCCTCCGCAAGGAGACCCCCGAGCGACTCGTCCGCCTCCGCGAGGCCGGTGGTCCCTATCTATCGCCGACCGACCTGCTCCTCAGGACCACCCTCGAGAAACACGAAGCCGAACGGCTCGTCCTCGCCGGCGCGCTCGACATCTTCGATCGACCACGCGGCGAGCTCCTGTGGACCCTCGCGCTCGACTTCGACCGCTACGTCCGGGCCCGCGAAGAACGCCACGCACGCACGGCCCTCTTCGGGCCGACGGCACTCCTCCCCCGCTCCCGGTCCATTCCCGTCCCCGAGACGTATGCCCCCGAGCGTCTTCTCGAGATGGAAGTCGAGACGCTGGGGCTCACCGCATCGTTCCACCCGTCCGAGCTACTGGAGGAAGCAGCCGAAGAGGCCGGCGCCATCCCCACGACCCAGCTTCCCAAGCACGCCGGGCGTCGCGTCCGCATCGCGGGCTGGATCGTGACCGAACGGCGGGTGCGCGTGCGCGAGCAGGGGCAAGGCGACGGGCACGCGCGCGGTCGCTACATGAAGTTCCTCATGCTCGAGGACATCCACGGCACGGTCGAGGTCACCCTCTTTCCCCGCGCCTACGCCCGCATCGGGCACCGGATCCAGGGCTCGGGTCCCTACCTCGTCCAGGGCCTCGTGAAGAACGACCACGGCGCGCTGACCGTCGACGCACGCGACATCGTGCCCCTGCAGATGGCAACCGGGAGCTCGCCTGCCCCGTCGTAGCCCCCCCCCCCGCCGACGCCCCGCCGACGCCCCGCCAACACCCAAGGGTTCTCCACGGTTGGCGAAGCCCACCGCGCAGCGGACCCTGCACGCATGGAGAGGCAGCCGATGAGCACACCCCAGCCCCCCCCGAACGCGTCTGGGTGACGATCAAGGCGGCGGTCTGGGAAGCCGGGCGCCTGCTCGTACTCGAGGAACGGCCGTCGGAGGGGCCTCACCACTTCGATCTGCCGGGCGGCCGCGTCGAGCCGGGTGAGTCGATCGACGACTGCCTGGCCCGGGAGCTCGAGGAGGAACTGGGCACGGGCATCCGAAGACGGAGTCCCTTGCCGGTGAAGGTCTGGTCCACCTCGACCCCGGAGGGGGTGGGCGTCGTGGCCCTGGCCTACGCCGTGGAGCTCGAGGGCTCCGCCTTGGAGAACGCCGGCACGGATCCGCAGATCGTGGCCGCCCACTGGACCACCGCGGAAGCCTACGCGACCACGTTCGCGTTCGTGCACCACGCCTTCATCGAGGAGCTGCTCGAGGAACGCGCCGGAGCAGATGCGTTCAGCTGACCCGAGGCCCCTCGATCCGGAATGCGCGGCCGCTGGGTGAACGCAGGGACCGCGAATCCGTCCAACATCACGGGTTGACCCGGCAGCCCCCGGAGGGTGCCATGGATGAGATGCGCCGATTCCTGCTGGTGCCCGCACTCCTCTTCGTGTTTACGGCGGCGCAGCCAGCAGGCGCCGAGGAAGCCGAAGAAGTCAGCACGGTGGCGGTCCCCCCCGCCGCCGTGATCCGCCTCGAGCCCGACCGCGAGCACTGGTACCTCGGGGAGAACGTGCTCGTCCGGTACATCGTGGAGAACGCGGGCGACACGAGCTTCACCGTGGACCGGGGCGGCGATTCCCGCTCGGTCCGGCCGATTCGGAACATCGTCCAGGTGATCGACGAGGCCGGAAGCCTCCTCGAAGACCCGTGGCCCGACCCGTGGTGCTTCGGCGGCCCGGGCGGCTCGACGGAGGTCACCCTCTCCACCCCGATGGTGATCGAGATCGCCGTGCCCCGTTACCGCCGCTTCGAGGCGAGCGGGACGTACCGGATCCGTGTCCTCCACGACCTGGGTTGGCAGGAGGGTTCCCCGTTCCATCCCGAGTGGCCGGACGGGGAAGGCCCCGCGAACGACGACCCCCGCTGGGCGGAGACGACCGTCGTCCTCCACGACCCGCCGCCCGAACGCATCGACGCCATCCTCGACGCGATGAATGAGCTCCCCAAGCGCGGCGACCGAAGTGCGTGGCAACGCAACCGTGCCTGGTCGGACTTCGAGACGCTCCGTCATCCGACCTACCTGGATGCGCTGGTCCGACGCGCGCGTGGCCGCAGCGGTCACGAGAAGGCATGGCTCGAGGGCATCCGCAGCATCGAGACCCCGGAGGCGACCCAAGCGCTGCTCGAGCTCCTCCTCGAGGACTCGAATGAAGACCGCGCGGCGGCCCTCATCGACCGCGTGCCGCCCGTCCGGATGACGAGTGACCTGATCGACCGCCTCCAGACGGTAGGGCCGCGGCGCTGGGGCCGGGCGCAGGAGACCCCGCGGCCGACGACGTGGCGCACGACCTTCGCCGAGCCGAGCCGGCGATGGGCGCGCGCGAACCTCGGCGGGCGCTACGCCGCGCGCATGCCGCACTACGCCGCCTACGTCCTGGCGTCGGTGGGCACCTCGGACGACATGCCGGCTCTGCACGACGGCCTCGATCAGGCGCTCCAGTACCAGGACGCCGAGCCGAAGCGCTGGGAGGACGCCCTGGCGCGGGGACGCCTGGCCCACCTCTACGTCGCGATCTCCGAGCTCTTCCGGCGCGGCGCCGCCATGCCCGAGCCGGTGGGGCGGCCGGTAGACGACGCCATGACCCTGCTCTTAATCCACACGACGGGCGAGGAGACGCTCGCGGCGTACGACGATCGGATCCCTGGGTGGCTGAGCCATCGTCTGCCCGCGATCCGCGACTTGGCGCTGCATGCCCTTCCCCGCCCGCTGCCGCCGTCGGCGCTCGACGCACTCGGCGATCTGTTGGAGACGGCGGACGCCGAGCTGCGCATCACCGTGCTCAACGCCATCGCCGAGGCGAAGGACGAGCGGTTCCTCCCGCGCGTCGAGGAGCAGCTCGAGCGAGCCAACGAACACCGCTGGCTCCACGCGGCTGACACGGCCGCGGTGGCGCTTGGACTGCGTCTCGCCGCCCGCGCCCGCATTCACGCCCGGGCACTGAGCCGCAAGCCCGGGTTCCGGGACCGGTTCGGCCTCCTCGCGCCGATCTTCGGCAACCGTGGCTGGAGTTCTTCGGGCACCCCCGACGCGGCCGAGCGCCGTCGGCTCAGCGCAGCGTGGATCGCTTTCCTCGACGAGCAGGGGGCCGCCATCGATGCAGGCCTTCGCTTCGACCCCAGGGACGAACGCGTCGCGGGCCTCATTCCCTCCACGGTCGAGGTCCACACGGACGACTGAACGGGCAGACACCGGGCGGGATCAGTCGTCCGTCTCGAACGCGGACTTCAGGCCGTCGACCAGGGTGTCGAGCTTGCCGACCTGTCGCACCAACTCCTCGCGCATGAGCTTGGCCCGCTTCAGGATCTTCTGGGCACCCCGCTCGACGGTCTCGGCCGTGGTCTTCACCTCGTCGATCCCGCTGAGCTGCTTCTCGATCGTACGGACGGCCTTCTCGACCTCTTCGAAGTCGGCCTCGTGCGCCACGGCCGCGGCCCCCATGCGCGTACAGAGCGCGCGTGCCACCGAGATCCCCGCCTCGAGCCAGGTGTCGGCACGCTCGTCCTCTGGATCCCAGGTGACGACGATGTCGTTGCCGTAGCGCGCGAAGGGCGCGAGGCCCTGCGGGGCGGTACCGCGCGCGAACACGAAGAGCCCCACGAGCGCGCCGCGGTTCTTGCGGGCGGTCTCGACTTCGACCCGCGCCTTCGCCAGGTCGTAACCGACGGCGTCCTTCGCTTCGATCACGATCTTCGAGCCGGCAGCCTGCGTGTCGGGGCCCATCTCGATCACGATGTCACCGACCTTGCTGAACTTGATGAAGCCGGGCGTGGTTCCGACGTGCGCGGCGATGTCGCCCGAGCGCTGGCTGAGTGCCTGCACGTGGTGGAAGAGGGCCGCCTCGAAATCGTCCCCATGCTTGGTGGATGCGGCCACGGCGTCCTTGCGCGCGGTCATCGCCGACAGGGCCGCCTTGACCTCCTCCTGGAAGATGGCGTTGGCTTTCTTCTGCCCTTCGAAAACCTCGAGCAGCTCATGCCGCATGCGCGCGAGGGCGGACTCCTTCTCGTCGAGGGAGAACTCCCGGTTGATCTGCTCCTGGGCGCGCTCGACACGCTGCACGAGCCGGCTGAGCGCAGAGCCTTCATCGTCGAGCGAGAACTCACCGACGACCTTCTCGATGCTCCCCTGCAGATCCTTGCCGACCTGACCGTGCCGCTCGGACAGTTCCTTCACGAGCCGGCTGAGCGCCCCATCTCGATTGTCGAGCGAGAACTCGCGGAGGATCCGTTCCCGTTGTACCTGGAGTTCGCTCTCGATCGCCCCGCCGAGCGCGGCCACGACGCCGTCGGAAGCCTCCGGGCTCAGGATCTCCATCAGGGGGCTCTGCGTTCCGAGGTTGGCAGCCAGCGTCTTCGCCAGCTCCGAATCGTCGACCCCGACCTGCCGGCGCAAGAGGACTTCGAGCTCGCCGTCCTTTCGCACCAGGCGATCCACGCGCTCGGTGAAGCGACCGCTCTTCGGATCGAAGTACTCCTGGAGCCGGTGCGTGAGTTGCGTTTGCACGCCCTCCTGGTGGGCGCGAAGTTGCTCGCCGAGCTTGGCGAGGATCTGGTCACCCTCCTGGCGCAGGGTGTCGGCGTCGACGCGCCCCTGGGCCTGCTGCAGAGCGAGGACGCCGATGCGCAGCGCGGCCAGGGCGGCCTCGTTGCGCTCGCGCCCTTCCGGACGCAGCAGCAACTCGCGAATCACCTCCGGATCCCGAACGGTCAGGGCAAGCGGGAGCTCGCGCGGAGTGTCCCCGTCGGAGGGGATGGCACGAAGTTGGCGCGGCTCGACCATGAGAGGCTCCCGGGAGGACGTCGGGATGAGCGAGTCTATCCCGTCCCTCCCCCGCCCGGCGTCGGGCGGCTGCCGGGGACCGGGCGGAAGGGCGTCTCGTCGGGAGGGCCGGCGGCAAAGAGGAAGTAGGGCGGTGCGAGGAGCGCGCTGCAAACCGTGCCGTGCCGGCGACCTCGCTTGAGGAGGGGATGCCCCCCAGCCAGCTGCACAGCCGCGTCGCCGGCAACATCCGTGAGTCGGCGGCACGTCGCGGCGAGGCTCTCGCGCGGATCGGGCCACGCCGATGCGGGGACCGGGACGGTACCCGGCTCGTGCATGTTCGTGAGCAGGTACGCGCCGGGAAGGAACTCGAACACGTCGTCGCCCTGGAGAGGGCTGGGCAGCCGAGACCCACGATGACGTACGACGAAGGCCTGCTCGCCATCCGCAACGAGGAGATGGAAGCCCGCGTAGGCAATGCGTGCGAGCTGGCGCGCGATCATCCGCAGGGCGTCGCCCGCCTGGTGGACGCGCAGGACGTCCGCCACGAGCAAGCCGCGACTGCGCACGCGTTCGCCGACGTCTTCACCGTGTCGATTCGCAATGGCCACGACGAGCCCGGCGCGGTTGAGGCCGACCCACGTGCCGCCGGCCTGGCGGTCGCGCGGCGCAACGATCCCGCTGGAAGCGTCGAGCAGACGCGGGGGATCGAACGCACGGTCGTAGGCTTCTTCCCGGTTGTGCAGGAGGAGCAGCGGCGCATCGGGTCGAACCCGGTGATGGAGGATCAGGACGCACACGGCCTCAGCCTAACGCCGGTGCCGGCGCCTCGACCCGGCGCGAAGGCTAGGAGATGCAGTTCAGGTCCACGGCCTGCGCACGGGCATCGGCCAGTGCGGTGCGGGCGACCTCGAAGAGGTCCTCCATGATCTCCACGCCGTCGGACGCGTTCGTGCAGCATCCCACGCGAACGCGCAGGGGGACCGAGCGACCGGCCACGGCGACCGGCTCGGCCTGCATCTGCTGGAGGAGGCGCCGACTGAGACTGCGCCCCCCCTCGAGATCGGCGTGAACGGCCACGACGACGAAGAGGTTGCCGCCATAGCGCCCGACGATGTCATGGTCGCGCACGACGCCCTTGATGCGTCGCGCCACCGCCTTCAGGACTTCGTCGGCGACGGCGTTGCCTTCCGTGCGACGCGTCTCGTCGAGATCCTCGACGTCGATCATCAGGCAGGCCAGCGGACTCCCCCAACGCTCGGTCCGGCTCCACTCGCCGGTCAGTCGCTCGATCACCTGCAGCCGGTTCCACACGCCCGTCACCGGATCGATGAAGGGGACCTGTGTGAGCTCCATCTGGATCTCGTCGAGCATGCGCGACTTCGCATGCAGCTCCGCTTGCGTGCGGCCGAGTTGCTCGCCCAGCGCACGCTCGGTGTCGCGCACGCGACCGATGCCCGCGGTGAGACCATCCTCGAGCGGGAAGAAGCGGTACTCGACGACCGTAGGCGTATCGTCGCGGCGAACGTGGGGAATCTCGACGAGGTCCTTGCCGCCGCCTGCGGCCTGAACCAGGTCCGGCAGGACGCGCTCCCGCGCGTGCAAGTCCACCAGGTCGATGAACCGCTCGCCGTGGCCCGAGATCTCCACATGGTCCCGGAACGCACGATTCGCGTTCCGGATCGTCATGTCGGGGTTGAGGACGACGAACAGATCGTCCGCGTCATCAAGCATGGATCGAACGAAGTCGTTGCGGTTCTGCATGGCAAGAAGAGGGACCGTCTCCCACGGAAGGGGGGCAGGAGTCTCATCGTATGGATCGGGGGGCCAGCTTGAGTCAGATCGACGCAAGCCGCAAGAAATGAGGGTATGAGGCCCGGTAGCGGCGGGCTACCGGGCGATGGCGTAGGAGTCCCCGTCGCTGACGACCACGGCCGCCGTGGCCCCGACGCCGGGCGCCTCGAAGAGCCCGCGACCGTCGGTGATGCCTCGGGCGCGAATCCGTGTGCCGTCGGACACGGTGACGTAGGCACCCGCTACGTTGCGGCCGCCCTCGTCCGTGACATAGACCCGGACCTTCTCGCCCACGCGCTGCAGCACGACGACGAGATCCGTCTTGATCACGAGGGTCTTCGCCTCGTGATCGCCGGCCTTCGCGACGACCAGCCACGCGCCCGGCTTGCCGGCATCGACCGGGAGCTCGACCTCCTGGCGGTGCCCCCGGTGGTCCTTCCCATCCGCAAACGTCTTCGTCCACGCGTAGGCCGGCACGATGCCGGAGAGGTCCACGTCGTGCAGGCCCGCGAGGGACTTGCGCACCGCGAACAGGACCTGGAGGTTGACGGGATAGGCCTTGAAGCCGACCTCCCCCACGTTGCGGTACCGGATGGGGAAGGCCGCCTTGCCCTCGAGGGGCACAACGACGGTCTCGTCCAGGTCCAACCGCTCCTCGGTCAGGAAGTCGTACGCCTCCCGAGCATCCTCCAGGCTGCGGGCGGCCCAGTAGAGCTTGACCGCCTGATCCAACTCGCCGAGCACGTGGTAGACGCGCGCCAGCAGGTGTAGGGCACGGACACGGTACTCGCTCTGGACCTTCCGGCCGCGGCCATCGGGGAACTTGCGGTTCACGAGCGGCTCGGCCGCGTCCCGTACGGCCTTCGCGCGGCCGGGCGTCGCATCCTTCTCGAAGCGACGGAACCGGCTCTCGGCCAGGAAGTACCACGTGTCGTCCTCGTAGACGCTGCCCGGGAATCGTTCGAGGAACTTCTCGGCGGCCAGGGAGGCGCCCACCAGATCGCCGGCACGTCGCAGTGCGCCGACCACGGCGTAGTTACCGGCATCCGCCAGCGGGGTCTCCGCAAACCAGGCCGTGAACGACCACAGTGCGTCCAGGGTCTCCTCGTCCATGGGCTTGCCGGCGGGACGATCTCGCCCGGCCGGGCGTGGCAACTCGCGGTAACGCTGAGCGGCGCGGAAGGTCACGTCCGCGGTCGCGTTGGCGATGGGGTAGCGGCGTGACGCCAGCTCGAGCGCATCGAGTCCCTCGATCTCGCGCTTGCGGCCGGCGAGCGTCGCCGCCCACTCCACGTCGAGGCCGAACCCTCGTGCGATGAGGTCGTCGTAGAGCCTCGAGGCCACCTCGAACTCGCCCAGCGTGTGGTAGGCGAACGCGATACGGCGCTGTGTTTCCCAGTCCCGCGGGATGCGGGCCGCGTTGCGACGGATGAGAGCTTCGCGCGACCGGACGATCTCCTTCGCATCCTCGGCTTGGACGGCGGCCTCGAGGAGGAGCGCTTCGATCTCCTCGATGATCTCGTCCCTCAGGGGCTGCTCGTCCCGTAGCTGGCGCAAGCCGGCCAAGGACGCACGCCGCTCACCGGCGGCAAACAGCTTCCGCGCGCGGGCATACATCTCGTCCGGCGTCGGTGTGGACTCGACGTCCACCGCCGTCCCCGTCTGGTCGAGGACCTCCAACGAAGCCCCGGCCCCGCGCGCGTGCACCTCGGGCAGGTACATCGCGTGCGCCTTGGTGCCGAGCGCAGTGAAGCGGCCCCAGTGCGTCGCCTGGAGCACGTACTGGAAGACGGCGGGCCCCTTGGGGAGCCGCGAGCAGAAGAACACCTGTCGATCGTCGCGGCGCTCCTGCCAGTCGAACGCACCGGTGGCCGTCTCTTCGAGGACATCGAAGCCCGCGGGAAGCGGATCCTCGATCAGGACGTACTCGAGATCCCGCGGCGCATCGACTTCGATACGCACGAGCACCCGATCCCCTGCGAGCACCCGCTCGAGGTCCTTCGCTTCCACGCGCGGCTGCGCGGCGGGTCGAAGCACGGTGTACCCGGGCTTGATCGGCATTTCGCCGCCCTCGACCGGGGCTTCCAGCGGACGCAGGAAGCGTCGGGTGATCTCGAGGCCGTGCGGTTCGGCCGGTAGCTCGTCACTCGCGACGACCGACTCCAGGCGGGCAGCCCAGTGCAGATCGCCCTGCCCCACGAGCCGGAAGGCGAGCCGATGACGGCCCGGTGCCCACGCGCCTGCGTCGGGGATCAGGAAGCGGCGGTCCTTGGCTTCGAGCCCTTGCGGACCCGTCCGCAGCGTGCGGACCACACGCCCGTCGACGAGGACCTCGATCGTCCCGCCGAAGCCCTGCGCACCGTGCGTGCCGACCCAGCTCGCCGCGGCCATGACGAAGGCGGAGGTGTCCTTGGTCGTCCCCAGGCTTCCCCGCACACGGTTTGAAAGCAGCCAACGCAGGCCGCGCTCCGCATGGTCCGCTGCGCGGCCGGCGGCCAGCAGGGCCGTGACGGCATACCCCGTCGCTTCGCGATCGCTGCCCACGAAACAACTCTCACGGCGGCCCGGCCAGTGGGTCGTACCCGCGTCCTCGATCTTGCGGTCGAGGAGAAGCCGTACGAGTTCATCTACGTCGTAGCCACGGCCGAGGCGCTTTGCCGCGAGGGCCATCCAGGCCAGACCGGTGACGGACAGGTCGTCGTTCCGTCGCCGGAACGTCGTTGCGTAGATGTCACCCTCCATTTCGCCGATCGACGCCAAGGCCAGGTGACCGAGCGCGCGGCGATCCTCGTCGCCGGCCTTCAGGAGGCCCTTGAGCGCTCCCTGCGCACGACGAATGGCATCGTCGAGACCTGCCACCCCGCCGTCGCGGGCGCCCGCGAGACCGAGCAGTGCATAGGCCGTCATCGCGAGGTCGCCACGCCCGCCGCCGAACCAACCGAACGAGCCGTCGGCATGCTGGAGATTCGCCAAGCGAGCGGCGCCGCGCCGAACGCCTTCGTCGAGCGTGTCGAGGCGCTTCGCATCCGGGCTACCAGCCGCACGGAGTGCTTCCCGCGCCGCCAGCGCCGGGAGGAAACGATGCACCGTCTGTTCGACGCACCCGTAGGGAAAGAGCTCCAGGTAGAGCAACGCGTCGAGCACGGCGGCATCGACACCCGGGTAGAGGACGACCGCAAGCCGGGTGGCGCCGGCGATGGCTCCCTCGGGCACGTCCAGGAAGGTCTCCTGGGTTCCCCCGCGCTTCGTGTCGATGACGCCCGTGCGTCCCTCGACGACCGCAATGCCCCGCGGAAGCGCGGCCAATCCCACCTCGGTGCGATCGCTTGCGCCGGCCGCCGTGGCCGTCGCCTCGATGCGAAGTCGGCCCGGCCGCGGCTGGTCGAACTTCCGGTCGATCACGGCGTTCCCGCCATCCGCAACGACGGACTCCGTGATGCGATCCCCACCCTCCAGATCGAGGCCTTCCGCCTCGACGCGGACGGCGACCGTCTGAGACGCTCCGCTCTCGTTGTGGACGGCGACCGGGATGGTGAGGCGATCGCCCTGTACGAGGAACCGCGGCGTGTCGATGCGTACGACGAGGTCCTTGCGCGACTGAACCCGGCCTCGCCCCTCACCGACCAGCGCGGTCGTGGAGGCCCCGCGTACCACGGCGCGCCATGTCGTCAGGTTGTCCGGCAGCTCGATCTCGATGGTCGCCTTGCCGTCCTCACCCGTCACGAGGTGCGGCTTCCACGCCGCCGTGTCGGCGAAGCGCTGACGCGACTCGACGAACGTACCCGCCTCGAGCCCGAAGCTGTCGTAGTCCTTCTTCCAAGCCTTCTTCGCGCCGTACTCCTTGTTGCTGGCGAAGCGCGCCAGCTCGCCTCCCATCACGGTCTTGGCGTCCTGGGCGCGCCGACCGCCTCCGCCCGCGCGCAGGGAACGCCGGCCCCCGCGACCACCGAACGAGCCACCGGCTCCACCACCCAGCCCGATGACGGCATTCTCCACCGGCTCGTCGAAGGCTGCCTCGGCATCCTCGGATTCGTAGAGCTCGTCCATGACCTCGCCCTTGTCCTTCGACCGGGCGTCGGCACGGCCCGAGGGAGCGCCGGGTCGCCGGGAGGCGGCACGGGGCTTCATGGCGGCGGTGCTCTGGAGTTCTTTCAGGACCGACCGATCGAGGCGCTCCAAGGCCTTGCGCGCAGGGACGCTGTCGCGCAACTGAGCAACGAAGGCGCGTGCTTCGAAGCTGGAAGGATCTCCCTCAGCCGCACGCAGGGCCAGGATCGCGGCCGTACGAACATCACCGCGATCCATGGCTTCGCGCGCATTGCGTAACATGCTGAGCGCCATCGCCTTCTGCATGTCGCCGCTCCGCGCGGCTTCGTCGGCGAGCAAGTCCTTGTTCGTCGCGGCCGTCGTGCCGGTCGTCGTGAACCCGATGGAGCTCGCGGTGGTCACGGCATTGGTGCGCCGGCGATCGTAGAAGTACGGTCGGATCGCGGGCGCGCGGTCCGGCGCAATCGCGTAAAGGGTCTCGTCGATGAGCGCGAGGCCGACTTCGGCCTGGACGGGACGCCCGTGGACGTCGGTGGTTGCGACCGTAATGGGGATGGACTCGCCGGGTCGGGCTTCGGCCGGCAGCGTCACATCCACCTGCAGCGTGCGCAGGACGACGATCTCGGTGTCCGCCTGGATCAAGCGCCTCTCGCCGGGGATCGAGATCGCGAGGAACACGTTGGGAGCATGCTCCGACGACACCGGGAGGCTGAGCAGCGTGCTCGAGCGCTCGATGTCGACGAAGCGGTAGGCCAGCACGCGCTCGCCCTCGTAGGTCAGCAGCGCCTTCACGCCCGTCACCGGACTCCTCAGGAGCACGTCGGCGGACTCGCCTTCCTTCACGACCGACCGCGCCGCCACGAGACGTGCGTCGCGAGACAGATCCTCGGCCTCCCCCGCCGCCTCGACGTCCACGTGCGCCGTCACGAGGGCGCCACGACCGTCTTGCGCCTGCCAGGCGAGTCGCCAGCGCCCGGGGCCGGGCACCTCGACCATGATCTCGGCCGAGCCGTCCTTCCCCGTCGTGAGCGGGTAGGACGCCTTCTCGACCTCTTCCTCCGTGAGGCGGACTGGACGACGGCCACCGCGCATCGCGGGGTCGAGCGGCCGCCGGCGGATCTCGAGCAACCGGAGCACGCCGTCCCGCGGCACGGGGCGCTCGAGCGCGTCCATCGTCCGCACTTCGACGCGCATCGTCTGCTTCGGTCGGTACACCTTGCGATCGGCCTTCACGACCGCCATGTGGTCGCGGCGCGTCACGGGGATCCGTCCCTGATCGACGATCCACCGCCGCGTGACGTCCTCGACGGCCACCTGGACCAGATACTCCGCATCCTCGTCGCGCTCGGCCGTCTCGAACTCGATCACGGCTTCACCGGCGCCGTCGGTCCGTGTCTCGCCGCGTTGGACCAGCGTGCCGCGGCCAGCGGACTTGCGTGTCTCGTCCGCCGCTCGATCGTCCTTGAAGTACCACGCGTAGTTCTCCGCGAGCGAGGGCGCGTAGGTCTTCGCTTGGCGGTAGATCTCGAAGGCCACGGGTGCGTCCACGACGGGACCACCGAAGGCGTAGCGGACTTGCGCGACCGTCTTCACCTTCTCCCCCGTGAGCACGACCGGCCGCACGGGGATCAGGGTGACCGTCAGTTCCGGCTTCCGGAACTCCTGCACCTCGAACTGTCCCGTCCACGACCCACGGCGCGGCACGGTGATCTGCACGCTATAGACGCCAAGCGGCGCCGCTGCATCGAGCAGGAAGGAACCGGCGAAGGCGCCCATGGCGCTGGAGGTGACGGACTCATCGAGCACGACCTGGCCACGGGCGTCCCGCACCAGGACCTGCCCCTTGTGAAGGGAAGGACGCTGGTAGGCTCCGCCGGAGGCCTCGAGATAGAGCGCCCGCCAGTTCACTTCGTGCCCTGGCCGGTAGACCGGACGGTCCGTGGTCACGTACGCTTTCGTCGTGAAGCCCTCCGAAACGGTGGGCCCCTGCTCGAGACCGGTGGCCGCCAACCCCGACTCGCTCAGCACGAGTACGTGATCCGCGCTGCGGCGGACTTCGCTGTGCCAGACGCCGTCGGCGCCGGTCTTTCCGACCTCGCGGACCTTCGTGCCTTCGGCGACGAGCACACGCGCGCCGGCGACCGGTGTCTGGTCCTTTCGCTGCGATGCCCAGACCAGGAGATCACGCCCCCGGACCTTCTTCACGACGACCTCGACATCGCTTACGAGGAAGAGCACCGTCGCCGTCAGGTCCTCGTCGCCGGCCACGACGACGTACGCGCCCGCCCCTTCGACGGGCACCGTTTGATCCACCTCGTACAAGGCGAAGGGCTTGAACTCGTCGATCGTCCACGCTGCGGTCTCGTCGGGCTTCACGACCTCCAGTTGCAGTTTCTCCACGCCCATGACCGTGCCCTTGCGGCGGAAGTACTCCTCCATATCGAGTCGATAGACGTGGACGTCGACCTTAGGAATGTTCCGGGTGACGACGCGCAGGGCCGGCGTCTCGTCCAGGCCGATCACGCGCTCCATGCGCAGCTCGAGGTGCTTCGCCTTCAAGCGCTCGAGCCGTGTACCCGCCTGCCCGGCCTCGGACGTCGAGGCGTAGCGCTCGATCAGCTCTTCGTACGCCTTGACGGCCTCCTCGAGTCGGCCGAGGTCGTCCTCCAGGGTGAGCGCGATCTTCAATAGGGTCTGGGGCGCAGAGGGCGTCTTTGCGTAGCGGCCCTCGACGTGGCGCCATGCCTGGATGGCCCCCTCGAAGTCCTTCTCGCCTCGCAGGAGGTCGCCGACCGCTGCCAGCGCCTGGGGTGCGCGTTCGTCCGTGGGATACGCCTCCGCGAAGGCGCGGAAGGCCGCAACGGCCCCGTCCGCGTCCTTGGCCTCGGCCCGGGCCAGCCCCTTCCTGAACGCTGCGTCGAGGATGCGCCCTCGCACCGTCTGCCAGCGCGGGTCGTTCGGGTGGGCCGCGAGGAAGCGCTCCCACTCGCGAATGGCGTCGTCGAACCGCCCAGCCCGTGCCAAGTCCAACGCGCGGCGATCCCGCGCCTCCGGGACGAACGGATCGTCGGGGAAGCGCTCGAGCAGGGCGCCCCATTCGGCGGCGGCCTTCTCGGACTGGCCGCGCTGCTCGTAGCCCACCGCCAGGCGCTTCTGGGCGTCCACGGCGCGCGGGTCGTTCCGGTACTCGAGAATCCCTCGCCGGATCCAGGTCACGCCTTCCTCGAACGCCACATCGTCGTTTCGGAGCTCGGCCGTGCGTAGCCGCTCCTCACCAAGGAGGAGCAGCACCTCCATGGCGAGCTTCCCTTCGGGCTTGCTCGCGAGCGCCTCCCGCAGGTCCTTGCGCGAGGCATCGAGCTTCCCCGCCCCCAGCGCGGCGCGCCCACGCCCCACGAGCCACGACTGGCGCATCGCGTCGTCCGCGGGGATCTCGCCTCGCTCCATCTCGTCGAGGAGCCCCGCCCAGGTGGCAACCGCGCCGTCGAACTGCTTCAGTTCCTCCTGGCAGAGCGCCACACGCTCTCGAACACGCAGGGACTCCGGCATGGGCAGGCCCACGTCCAGCGCCCGGCGATACGAGGTCAGGGCCCGCGCCATGTCCTTCTTCTCGATCGAGCGGCCCAGGTCGTCCTTCGTTTCCACGCCCTCGTAGTCCGCGTCGGCCAAGCGAACGTGGAGCGCGGCGATCGCGGCCCGAGCCTCCTTGGAGGTCGCCGCATCGACGCGCTCGCGCAGGACGTCGGCCGCTTCCTTCCCACGACCGAGCTTGGCATACGCATCGGCGGCGGTGTGCTTGATGCGACCCGCCCACGCCTCTTCACCGTGACGCGCGAGGAACGCACTGGTTGCTTCGAGCGCTTCCTGGGCCTGCCCGGCGAGCAGCAGGGCACGCGCCTCGAGCACCCACGCCTCGATCGCTTCCTTCGAATCGGGGTACTGCAGCCTGAAAGCGCTCAGGCGCGCGACGGCGTCCCCCCACTGGCGCGCGCGAAGCGGTTCCTGGGCCTCGCGCAAGGCGTCACGCCGCACGGCGTTTTCGTCGGCCGAAGCCGGCACCACGACCGCGACGACGAGAAGGATGAGGAGGAAGGGGATGAGGCGACGGGACATCGCGCGCTCCTGGAGGTTGAGGCGGGCGATCACCGTACCGCCCTCGCCGATCGGTGGGAACCGGCCAGGGGGGCAAACGTCGCCCCCACGCGGCAGGTTCGGGTCCGTCCCCCTTGGACACCCGACCGGCGGGGTGGTTCCATCCGTCCGTGACGAGCACTCGGCCCCCCCTCGCGGCGTACCTGCCCGACCGGGCGCTGCTGAACCTGCTGCTGGCCGGCTTCATGCTCCGGGTGGTCAATCTGCGGGCCTGGTCCCTCTGGCTCGATGAAGGGGCCACCTGGTCCTGGGCCACGGCGACGACCTGGAAGGACACGGCGCTGGCCGAGGCCAACCACCCGCCGCTGTGGTGGCTGATCACGCGGGCCTGGGTGGCCGTGTTCGGGGACTCCGAAGCCGCCCTGCGCGCGCCCGCGGCGCTGTGTGGCGTCCTCGCCACCGTCCTCACGTGGGTCTTGATGCTCCGCCTCCTCGACCCCGCCCTCGCGCCGCGTGTCGGAGGTTTCCCTCACGCCCCGGATGGCGGGCGAGGCCGGCGGATCGCCCTCTGGACCACGGGCCTCGTCTGCGTTGGGGCCTACTTCTTGGAGTACGCCCAGGAAGCACG
Source organism: uncultured Planctomycetota bacterium (assembly GCA_963802335.1). GTDB lineage: Bacteria > Planctomycetota > PLA2 > PLA2 > JAEUHO01 > CAWDIE01. Next base: position 686,312 of record CAWDIE010000003.1, read on the forward strand.
CATGTACTCGCTGCTGCTGGTCGAAGCGCTCGTGGCGAGCCTGCTTCTCCTGGCCTGGCTCGATCGGCCCAGGACGCGCACTCTGGTCGCCTACGCCACGCTCGGCGCGCTCTCGCTCTACACGCACTACTTCGCGGCGTGGTTCCTGATCGGACACGCGCTGTACGTGCTCTGGCTCGCCCGCCGACCGACGGAGGGGGAGCCGCGTCGATCGCCCTGGCCCTTCGTCGGGTCGGTCGCGGCCGCCGGCCTCCTCTTCGTCCCTTGGTTCGTCTACCTCGTCACGTCGTACGAGGGCATCGCGCACATCGCACCCGAACCGTTCAGCTACCTCGCCTACGTCGCGTGGCGCATGGGCGTCGGCCCGGCGCTCGCCGTCCCCGATCGCCTGCGACAGCTCGCAGGTCCCGCGGAGCTGGTCCGGGAGGAGTGGCCGATCATCGCCCTGGGCGTGGGCCTCTGGCTCGTCCCCCTCGTCCTCGGCATCGTGGCGCTGGTCCGTCGCCCGGGTCTTCGCGCCTTCGTCGGCTTCCAGCTCCTGGTGCCGATCGCGATCCTTCTCGCCGTCTACCCCCTCTTCCCCCTGATCCACGAACGCTATCTACTCTTCCTGGCCCCCCTCGTCTTCCTCCTCCCTGTACTCGGCGCCTTCGGCCTGCCGAAGCTCCTTCGTCCACTCGCGCTCGGAGGCCTTGCCTTCCTCATGGCGCTGGGCGCCATCGCCTATCACGGGTCGAGCGAGGTCCTCGTACCGGACGAGACCTCCCGAGCCTGGACCCTCGACGGGAGGCGCGTGCACGCGCTCCAGGTACCGGATCCGGAGGCTCCCCTCGCGAGCCTGACCCATGGGCACGCCTACGGCCGCGAACCGTGGCGACAAGCCCATAGGTTCGTACGCGCCCACGCCCAGGCCGGCGACCTGGTGGTGCTGCACCCCTGGTACGTGCACCTGGTCTGGGATTACTACGCCTCACACGATCCGGAGGGTCGCGCACCCCTGGAGACGGTCCACCTCCCCGAACAGGCGCTGAGCGCCGCCGAGGTGCTCGAGCGTACAGGAGACCGATTGAAGGATCGCCGCCGCGTGTTCCTCGTACTCGCCCACGAAGAGACACCCGACCCGGACCACTACGCGCGGGCGCTCGGCGCCGCCCTGGGACAGACCTGGTACGACGAAGGGGCGGCCGGCTTCTCGAGCGTGGGCCCCATCCTCTTCCACCTCTCCTGGGGGGTTCGCGTCGCGGTCTTCACGCGCAAGTAGCGCCGGGCTCCCGGGACTTGCCGACCTTTTGCATCCGCGCCGAAGCGCGAACGCGTAGAAGGAGAAGACCCCCGGAGACCCTCTCATGTCGAAGCACACGGCCTTCTACCTGACCCTCAGCGTCGTCCTGCTGAGCGCGTCCGCCGCACCGTCGCTCGCCGAAGACGCCACGCCCGCGGGCACGGACATGGTGTGGGAGGGTTACCTGTTCCGCGATGAGAAGGGGCGCGTGAGGCTCGGGTGGCCCGTCATCGCGATGGGCGTCATGGCCATGCCGTCCCATGTAGTCGAAGGTGACATCACCGCGCGGCTCACACCCCTCCTGACGGACGTGAACGACAATCACGTCTTCTGGAACTACGATCTGGAGCGCCGGGGCGACGGCGCCTTGACCGGATTGCCGCGCGCGCTGGTGCGCCTGCGCGGCCGCGTCACGCTCGAACGCCCGGCCGATCCGAATCTCGGCACCTACCAGGGCGGAACGCGCACGATGCACGACGCGCGGCTACTCGACGTCGAGTTCCTGCACGAGACGTGGCTTCGGCGCTGGGGGCAGATCTTCCGCGATCCCAACTCGCCGTTCCGCATCGACCTCGACCGCGGGACGATCACGGACGAGGAGCTGGCCGGTTTCGCGAAGAAGGCCCTGCCGCTGCTGGCGTCGATGCGCAGCGCCCCCGCGAGTGGAGAGCGCGAGCGCGACCTCGCGCGATCGATCGACCCGGAGAGCCGCGTGGTGGACACGCACCGGCGCCGATCGGAGTGGGACCTCCAGCGTTGGGTCGTGACCTTCGCCGGCAAGCACGCGGACCTGGTGCTCGAGGGCATCGATTCCCTGCCCACCCTGCCTCCCTCGTCCATGGATCTGCAACGGTTGTTCCTCGCCTCGCCCACGAAGCGTGCCTTCCTGAAGGGCGTGCGGGCGGACTGGTCGGGGCCCCTCTCCCCCTGGAGCTCCCCTGCTACGTGATGGAAGGCGCCAGCACCGTGTGGAGGCGGGTGGACCTGGACACCGTCGAGCGGTCGTGGACCGAAGCCACCTACGCCGTGCGTCGAACGACGACGGCGAAGATCGTCGGACGATGATCCGCGCGATTGCGTCCGTGTATGTCGCGGGCATCGGTGTCATGGCAGCGGAGATCCTCGTCGCTCGCTTGCTGGCGCCGTCGTTTGGAGCCTCGCTGACGACCTGGGCGATCCTGATTGCGGTGACGCTTCTCCTCGGTAGCTTCGGCGCGGCCATCGGCGGCGTTCTCGCTTCATCCCGACGCCCTTCGAGCTGGCTCGGGGGCGCGCTCCTCGTCGCTGCCGTCGGCATGGGCCTGGCCGCCGGTGCGTACGCCCTGCAGGTCACCGGCAGGGCCTCTTCGTTGGCGGTCGGTACGTCGCTGGCGGCCCTCCTGCTCCTCCTGCCGATCGTCCTTCCCCTCGCAGCCGTGCTCCCCCTCGCGAGCGCTCGGGGCGGACGGCAGCGACCATCCCCTCGCCTCGTCGGCGGGCTCGTCGCGGTGTCCACGCTGGGCAGCCTCGTCGGCACGCTCGGGGCGGCACTGCTGCTGGTCCCGGCACTCGGTCTGAGAGGCAGTTTCCTCGCGCTGGCCGTCCTGATGGCACTGACCGCCTTCGCGGTGAGCGCGGGGCGCGCGCGCATCGTCCCCTTGGCGCTGGCGACCGTCGCCGGGATCGCCCTCGTCACGACGCGCGGCGACGACGCGAGCGTGCTGGTTCGGGAAACGGCGTTCGGCCGCGTCGAGGTCGCCCGCGACGGACGCGCCGCGCAGCTTCGCGTGGACGGCATCCTCCAGGGCGCACGCTCCCCTCTGGCCATTGGACGCAGCGCACTCCTGCGCAACCGGCAGTACATGGAGCTGCTTCCCTACCTCCACCCCCGAGGTCGCCGCGCTGTCAACATCGGCCTCGGCATGGGCGTCGTGCCTCGGATGCTCGAGGCGTACGGCATCGACGTCGAGAGCATCGAGATCAACCCGGCCATCGTGGAACTCGCCAGCACGGTCCTCGGCTTCGACGGCACGGTCCGCCTCGGCGACGGTCGCGTCGTCCTGCGACACTTGCCGGGGCTGTACGACTTCGTCGTCCTCGACGCGTTCCAGGGAGAGGTCTTGCCCCCCCACCTGGTGACCCGCGAGGCGTTCGAAGAAGCGAGAGAGCACCTCGAGGAGGGTGGCATTCTGGGCCTCCACCTGATCGGCCGCCCCCAGCACCCCGCCACGGCGGCAATCGCCGCGACGCTGGCGTCTGTCTTCCCCCACCTCCTCGCAGTCCGCGCCGGCGTGGAGGACGAGTTGCAGGACCTCTACCTCTTCGCCTCGGACGCGCCGCTCGCCGTCCCGCCCTTCGACGAGTTGACCGCCGCGGGGTGGATGGGTAACGAGATCTTCGAGCCTCCGCCGGGAGGCCGCGTCCTGACCGACGATCACAACCCCATCGAGCGCTTGAACGAAAGCCAGGCGCGCGCCTTGCGGGAAGCAAGTCGCGGGTAATCGTCCCGCGGAGGCGGTCACCTCGACGTAGGATGTCGCGTCCTGACGGGGGGTGAGATGGACTGGCAGCAGATCTTCGTCCTTCTTCTCCTGGCCGCGGTCGTCACGCTCTACATCACGCGGTGGCTGCCGATCGCCGTGACGTCCCTGCTCGTCCCGCCGCTGCTCTTCGGCGCGGGGATCCTGGACCTCGACGGCGCTCTCTCGGGCTTCAGCAACTCCGCCACGATCACGATCGCCTGCATGTTCGTCCTCTCGGCCGGTCTCTTCCGCACGGGCGCCCTGGACTACCTCACGGAGTTCCTGAAGAAGCATGCCAAGGGCTCGCCCCTGCGGCTGCTGGTGCTCCTCGCGGCAACCGTGCCGTTCATCAGCGCTGTGATGAACAACATCCCCGTCGTGGCCATGTTGCTGCCGGTGGTCCTCGCCCTGGCCCACGAGATGGACGTGCGGCCCTCGCGCCTGCTCATCCCCATGAGCTACTTCGCAATCCTGGGCGGCACCCTCACGCTCGTCGGCACGGGAACGAACATCCTCGTCGACGACTTCTACCGGGGTGTGCAGTTGGCCCGCGGCGACGAGGCCACGGGCCTCGGGATGTTCTCGTTCACGCCGCTCGGCCTCGTGCTGCTCATCGCGGGCGTGGCCTTCATCCTCCTCCTGGGCCTGAGACTCCTGCCCGACCGAGCCGCCATGTCCGCGTTGCTGCCCAAGGACCGAACCGGGCAGTTCCTCACGGAGATCCTCGTCGAGAAGGCGTCACGTCTGGTGGGCCAGAACGTCGCCGACGTCATCCCATGGGGTGGCCCGGTGCGCCTCGTCGAGTTCGTACGCAAGGAGCAGGTTTTCCTCGGGCGGGAGTCGAAGGAGTTCGTCTTCGAGCCCGGAGACACCATGATCCTGACGGGCACGCCGAAGGAGACCGCCGAGTTCATCGAGTCGACGCAAGCGAAGGTGCAGACCGGAGGCAAGAAGGTCCGGCCGCCCGAGGTCCACGCCACGGACCTGCTGCTGGGCGAGGCCGTCGTCCTCCCGGGATCCCGCTTCGTGGGACGGCGACTGGGAGCGCTCGCTCTGCATACACGTTACGGCGTCAAGGTGCTGGCGATCCAGCGCGGTGGTGTCCACCGGCAGGCGGTGCTGCGCAACTCGATTCTCCAGGCCGGCGACGTGCTGCTCGTGCAGGCTTCCGAGGCCGGCTTCGCCCAGCTGCGCGACACGGAGGCGGTCCTCGTCGTCGAGGGACTGGACCAGACGATTCGCCGCCAGAAGCGCGTTTGGATCGCCGTCGGTATCGTGCTGGCGGTCGTTTTCGGCGCGGCGCTGACCCCCTGGCCCATCGTGGCGTTCGCGCTGGCCGGCGCGGCCCTGATGGTGGCCACCCGCTGTCTGCGCGTGGACGAGGCGACCCGCTCGCTCGACTTCACCGTGCTCTTCCTCTTGATCGGCACGATTCCGCTGGGGCTCGCGCTTCAGGCAACAGGGCTCACGGAGGACTTCGTCCGAATCCTCCTGGGGAGCGTCGGGCGCCTCACTCCATTCCTGATCCTGAGCATCCTCTACCTGCTGACGAGCATCATCACCGAGTTCCTCTCGAACAAGGCGACGGCCATCCTGCTCGCTCCCGTGGCCCTGCAGATCGCAACGCAACTCGGGGTCAGCGAACGCCCGTTCCTGTTCGCCATTTGCTTCGCCGCGAGCGCCAGCTTCATGACACCGTTCGGGTATCCGACCAACCTGATCGTCATGGGGCCGGGCGGCTACAAGTTCATGGACTACCCGCGGATCGGCATCCCCCTGAATCTGCTCATCTGGGCGATCGCGAGTCTGCTGATCCCCGTGTTTTGGCCGTTCTGACGCCACCCGGGGGTAAAGGCCCCCCATGTCGCTGATCGACCTCCGTGCTCACACGAAGTGCTCGGGCGGCACCGTCACTCCGACGGAAGTCGTCCACGCGGCACGCGATGCGGGCCCGGTGGCTGATCGCGCTTGACCGACCACGACACGACCGAGGGAAAGTCTACCGAAGCCGAGTACTCACTGGGCTGGATCGCCGCGTACCTCTGCGAGCACCGGGTTCACGTAGCCGCGGAAAGCCCAACCTGCTACGACCCAGATCGACCGGCTGAGCGCGACGAACGTGCTCACCACGACGTTCGAGTACGACAGCCGGAGCAATCTGACCTTCCGTGCGGACGCCGAGGGTCCCGATGCGATGGAGCCCTCGCGGCGCGTCACGCCGGAGGTCGCGCCGCCAATTCGTGATCGTCTGGCGCGTGACGGAGAACGCTGTCGCGGTGTCGGTGACCGACAGGCGGTACCGAGCGGGATGCCACAGGATCTCGAGGCGTTCGTTCTGTCGGTAGTGGGGGCGACGCTTCGCCGGGACCCGCTGCATGCGACGCTGGAGCAGAACGTTCTCGGCGCGGAGGCGTTGGATCTGCTCCTCGAGGACCGCGACCTTTCCAGGCAGGGGCCGGCGGCGAGCGACCGTGGCTCGCCAGTGGTCGTGCGCGAGCGCGATCACCCGGCGCAATCGTGATCCAGGCCTCGTGCATCGGGGGATTGTAGAGCGGTTGCGGTGGCCCAGCGGAAACCCGCATAAATCAGGCGTTGCGAGCCTATGTCAAAGAACGTGGGCCTGTACAACGTGGCCAGTCGATTGCCCATGCCCATCTTATTGTGTATGATTTTTCCCCGGAGCGTTCTGACACTCTCTGACCCTGGATAACAGCCGATGGCCCGCCCCGCTCCCTCTCTTCCGCTTCGCCGAGGCCGGGTGTACCGCACCCGGGACCTGGCGCGGTGGTCCGCCAACCCCACCCGGCTTGCCCACCGGCTTCTGGAGCGCGGCCTCCTTCGGCGCTTGGCTCATGGGCTCTACCTCCACCCGGCTGAGAGCCGATTCGGCCCCGTCCCCCCGACCGACCGCGAGTTGCTTCGTGCCTTCCTCGGGGGCGCCCCCTTCGTCATCACGGGCCCCGAGGCGTGGAACGCCCTTGGGCTGGGCGCGACGGCGATGCACGCCGCCACGCTCGTCTACAACACCAAGCGCTCTGGCACCTTCGAACTGGCCGGGCGGACGTTCCGCCTACGGCGGGTTGCCTTCCCCAGGAACCCGCCGAAGGAGTGGTTCGTGGTGGATCTCCTCGAGCACGCCGCGGAGGCAGGTGTGGCTCGCCGCGAGGTCGCCGCCGCCGTCGCCACTGCGGTAGAGGCTGGCCGGCTGGATGCCGAGCGGCTGGGGACGATGGCAGAACGCTTCGCCTCGAGGTCCGTGCAGGCACTTCTCAGGCAGGCACTCGCCGCGCCCGCCCCATGAGCTTCATTCACGACGATCCCGAGTTCGATGAGTTGCTGCGGATCGTCGCGGGAAACCGAAACCTCTCCGTGGCCCTGGTTGAGAAGGACTACTGGGTGACGCACGCCCTGTGGGCCTTACACGCTCAGGGTCTCGACGTCTGGTTCAAGGGCGGGACTTCGCTGTCCAAGGGCTTCGCCCTCATCGAACGCTTCTCGGAGGACTTGGATCTCAAGCTGGATCCGGGCGCCGTGGATGGGATGCCCGTCGTTGGCGATTGGCGGCGGACGGGAGCACGCGCAACAGGCGAGCGACGCGACTACTTCGAGTGGCTCGCGGCCAACCTGCGCGTGGAGGGAGCGGAGGTTCATCTGGACCGTGAGCGAGCGGATCGCCACTGGCGGGGCGCGGAGATCCAGGTGCGGTACCCGGGCCGGCACAGGGAACGGCTTGGAGCCGACATGAAGCCCTACGTGCTCCTGGAGGTCGGAAGCGCTCGCGTCGTGCCGTTTGTTCCATGCGATCTAACGTCCTTCGTTCACGAAGAGCTGGCCTCGCAGGGGCAGCTCGCGTCGTTTCGGGAGAACCGACCTCTCGGTGTCCGGTGTGCTCACCCGCTCGTCACGCTGTTGGAGAAGCTCGATGCGCTGGCAAGGCGTGCCCATCGACCTGATGCGGAGCCTGCAGGGTACGTGCGGCACTACGAGGACGCAGCGCGTATCGCTGAGGCCTTCGACCGACTCCCGCCTCTCGAGGACGTTCCCGATGTCCGCGCTCTCGCCGAGGAGATGGAAGAGCAAGGACAGCTCCGACACGTTCCCATCGCGGCCGACGAGGCATTCGCACCGGCCGGCCTTGCTCACGCGGCAGACATCGAGCGGGCGTACGAGCGCATCGGCCACATGTACTGGGGGCCGAGGCTCACGCTTGGCGAGTCGTGCGCTGCCATTCGGGCGTGGATCCGCGCCCATCTCGCCTAGCGGCGGGTCGATCGCCGCTCACCGTCGGTCACCTATGAGCCCGAGAGGTAGCGGGCCGCGCGGCGAGCGCCTCGAGCCTGGCAGCAGTGCTGCGACCCGCGAAACTCGAAACCGTGTAGCGGCCCAGACCTTCTCCATCGCGGCACTGTGCGCGTTCGGATGCCATGCGGTCTCTTCTCTCGCGGCTCGGAGCTTCGCATGCGTGGCCAAACGTGGCAGACGCACGCGATGTCGGGGGGTAGGAGGGGTAGGGAGGGGTACGGAGGCGGGAGTACTTGTTGGAGGTACGCAGGCGAACCCTTGACGCAGACTGCCGGCCTCAGCCAAGAGCCGTGCACGGCACCTCGGCGAGCACTCGGAACAAGCAACAAACGAACGCGGCTCCGTACCCCGTACCTAACCTGCTCATCTGGGTGATTGCGAGCCGGCTGATCCCCGTGTTTTGGCCGTTCTGACGCCCCCCGGGGTATAAGGCCCCCCCATGGCGCTGATCGACCTCCATGCTCACACGAAGTGCTCGGACGGCACCGTCACCCCGACGGAGCTCGTCCACGCGGCACGCGATGCGGGCCTGGTAGCGATCGCGCTGACCGACCACGACACGACCGAGGGCCTCGCCGAGGCCCGGCGCGCGGCTGAAGCAACGGGCGTGGAGCTGATCGACGGTTGCGAGATCAGCACGCGTATCCCCGAGGGAAGCGTGCACATGCTCGCCTACGGCTTCGACGTGGACGACGTCGACCTCCAGACCTTCCTCGGCGAGGTGCGAGACGCACGGGACCGACGCAACGAGCGCATGCTCGAGCGCCTGGCCGCGCTGGGCTACGGGATCACGATGGAGGAGGTCGCGCGACACGTGGAGGGCACGATCGTCGCGAGGCCCCACTTCGTCGACGCCCTGATCAGCCGGGGGTACTTCGAGGACGGGCGGGATGTCTATGCCCAGCTCCTCGGCGACGGGAAGCCCGGCTACGTCATGGGCGACATGCCTCATCCCATCGTGGCCATCCGGCGGGTCCACGAAGCCGGCGGCGTCACCGTCGTGGCGCATCCGCGGCAGATTCGGATCCACGGCCGCGGCGCGTACCGGGCCTTCTTCGAGGGTCTGCGCGACGCGGGCCTGGGCGGCATCGAGGTCGCCCACCCGAGCCACAAGGACAGGGACCGCCGCCTGTTCCAGCAAATCGCCGACGAGTTGGGTCTCGTCGCGAGCGCAGGCAGTGACTTCCACGGGACCCACAAGCCGACCATCGCGCTGGGGTCGGGCGACGGCACCATCCGGGTGCCGTACGAGACGTGGGAGCGGCTCCGCGCCCGACGATCGGGAGACGCGGCGTGAGCACGAAGCCGCTACCCTGGGCCGTGCGCGCCATGCCACGACGCGCCGTCTCGCGACTCATGGGAGGCCTCGGGCGCCTGCCCCTTCCAGCGCCCGTGCTGACCCCGGTCTTGCGCCTGTATGCACGCATCTACGGTGCGGACCTGGGCGAGATGGCGGGACCGCTGTCGTCGTATCGGTGCTTCCTCGATTTTTTCACCCGGCACCTGAAGGAAGGCGCGCGTCCCCTGCCGGAGGACCCGGACGCGATCGCCGCCCCGGCCGACGGCAAGGTGCATGCGGCCGGCGACCTGGAGGACGGCACCATCCTGCAGGCAAAGGGCATTGCCTACACAGTGGAGGATCTCCTCGGCGGCGCGACGAGCATCGAGGAGGGCACCTTCTTCACCACGTACCTGGCGCCGGGGGACTACCACCGCTATCACTGGCCCTTCGACGCGACGCTGGAGGAGGTTCGCCACATTCCGGGTGACCTGTGGCCCGTGCATCCCGGTGCCGTCGCCAGCGTGCCGGGCTTGTTCGCTCGAAACGAGCGCGCCGTGCTGCTGGGCCGCACTTCCAACGGCGGGCGCTTCGCGATCGCCGCCGTGGGTGCGCTCAACGTGGGCTCCATTCGGCTGACCCAGGTCGAGCTCCGCACCAACCGGGGATGGCCGGCGGGGACACGCGTGGTCGCTCGTCCCGACGTGGGGGTAAAGCGCGGGGACGAGATGGGGTGGTTCGAGTTCGGCTCGGCCCTCGTCATGGTCCTGGACGCGAGCGCCGGCCGGTTTCGCGCCTTGCCGACGGGCACACCGCTCCGCGTCGGTCAACCGATCGGAGCCCTCTCCTCGCACGCGTAGCACGGATCAGGCGAGGAGCTGGACGCCGACGTCGATCGTGGGCTCGTCCCCGACGACGACGTCTTGGTCGACGAAGGGGCCGTCGGCGGGACCCACGCTCACGCGGTAGCGACCCGGAGGCACGCCGGGAACGACGAAGCGCCCGTCCGCATCGGTGGTCGCGGCGCACAGATGGCGGGGCCAGGCGGGGGGACCCTCGAGACGTCGCCACCCCACGAGGGCGCCGGACACCGCAGCGCCCGCGGCGTCGACGACGTGCCCTCGCAGCGTCGCGCCCGGCGGCCGTCAGGAGGAGCTGGACCTCGGGCGCCGGCACGCCTTCTCGCACGCGGACCCCATGCGCGGTGACGGGGATGTACCGCCCACCCCACACGGTCACGTGGTAGATCCCGGGCCGGATGCTCCAGAGCAGGAGGCGGGACTCGAAGTGGCGGCCCACGTACTCCCGAACGCGCCCGCCCTTCACCTCACGCTCGAGCAAGACGTGGAGCAGCCCCGGTAGCGCATCGTGATCGAGCGTCTTGACGATGAGGAGCAGCCCCTGGGGCCGCGCGAGCTGTACCTGGAGGTCCTGCTTCCCGACGGGGACCCCCAACACGCGTGCCTGGACACGGCCCAACTCGAAGCGCAGGTCGTAGGCACCGTCGGCCAGCCCGTGCAGCTCGAAGCCCCCCTGCCCATCCGTCATCACCGGCAGCAGGTCCAGATCCGCTCCGCCACCGATCGCCGCTTCCACGCGCACACCGACCAGAGGGAAGCCCGAGAAGTCGGTAACGACGCCGGCGATGAGTCCACCTTCGATCCCCGGCGGGGCCTCGGGTCCATGGTCGTCGGGCGGCGAAACGTGCGAGTCCATGCGCCCGCCGAGCCTACCCGAAGACCGCCTTCGGCTTCCCCGTGAACTGGCGCGCCAGCTCCGCCATGACGACTTCGGTCGCCTCCTGCAGCGTTCGCTCGAGCTCGACGTTGGCGACGATGGGCACCTGCAGGCGGTCGGCCTCGGCAAGGAGGAAGGACTGTAGCGTCCAGATCTCGTCGAAGTGTTCGAGGTACCTGCGAGCTCGGCGGCCGGGGTTCTCCTTGCCCCGCCCCCGCAGGCGCTGCTTCAGCTCCTTGGGCCTGAGGACACCGAGCATGATCTCGACGACGATGGTATCGGATTGCTTCGGCAGGCGTGCCCGGATGCCGGGGTGGATGTGAACGCCCTCCAGGATGAGAGACACGTGCTCCTGGATCGCGCGGCCGAGGACCGCCTCGCAGGCGAGGTCCAGCAGCTCGGCCTGGCTCAGGTACCCCTCGATCAACGCCGCCTCGTCACCTTCCGCGTGCCGCTCGGCCCCTGCGAACTTCTCCCAGGCGAGGAATGAGGACGTGTGCAGCACGGGGTTGAGGCGCGGCGGGGTCATCACGCGCATGACCTCCCGCAGCATGTCCGTCGACTGGGTCCGTACGATGTCGAAGCGGCCCGCAAGTCCTGCCGCCACCGTGCTCTTGCCCGTGCCGGCCATGCCTCCGAGGAGGATCAGGAGGGGACGGCCGCTCCGCTTGAACTCTTCCCAGACCAGGAAGCGCTGGGCCGGCTCCGGCCCCAGGTGTTCTCGCAGGTGATCGTAGGTGATGTGAGCCAGCTCCAACTGCTCGATACGCCGGATGCCGCGCCGCCCAAGGTGGGCGTGGACGGCCTCGGCCACATGCGTGGCTTCGGTCGGCGTGAGGCCGCAGCGCGCCATCTGATCCCGCAGCCGGCCCCGGGAGAAGGGCCAGGCCTCCTCCTCGAACTCGTCCGCTACGATGATCCGGGGCGGTCCGATCCGGCGCTCGAGGTACCGAGCCTTGGCCTCGGCGTCGATGGCGTCCAAGCGCTTTCCAACGAAGGCGCGGAGCTCGGGCGCGCTGATCTCGGCGACGTCCTTCAACTCGTCCCGCACCTCCGTAGCCAGGGCGTGGGCGGTGTCGAAGGGGACGCCGGCGACCTGCAGGGACCGCGTGAGGATTCCGCGCAGGAACGGCACGCGGGCCGCGTCCTCGGTACGCGTAATCACCAGGGTCCTTGCCATAAACGCTCCGTCTCGGTGCCGGATTCTACCCGTACCGGCCCTCGATGTAGTCGGCGGTCTCCTGGTGCTGGGGCGTCAAGAACATCTCTTCCGTGGGTACATGCTCCACGACCTTGCCCATGAGCATGAAGATGCACTCTTCGCTCGCGCGGCGGGCCTGGGCCATGTTGTGCGTCACGATGAGAATCGTGTACTTGCCGCGCAGCTCCCAGATCAACTCCTCGACTGCGGAGGTCGCCTTCGGGTCCAGCGCCGAGCAAGGCTCGTCCATGAGCAGTACGCGCGGCTTGAGCGGGAGCAGGCGAGCGATACAGAGCTTCTGCTGCTCCTCCAGGGAAAGGGAGATCGCCCGGCTCTTCAGTTTGTCCTTCACGGTGTCCCAGAGGAGCACCTGCCGCAAGGCATCTTCGACGATCGCGTCCTGCTGAGCGCGGCTCTCGCCGCGCGCTTCGCCGTGTACGCGGTGGCCGAACAGCACGTTGTCCCGAATCGACAAGGGCAGGGGATTGGGCCGCTGGAACACCATCCCGACCTGCTTGCGAACCTGGATCAGCTCGACGTCCGGTGCGTAGATGTCCTGATCGAGCACCCGGATGGACCCCGTCGTCTTGACGTACCCGAGGCGCTCCGTGATGCGGTTCACACTGCGCAGAAACGTCGACTTGCCACAGCCGGACGGGCCGATCAAGGACGTGATGAGGCCCTCCTTGATGCGGAGGTCCACGTCGAACAGCGCCTGGAAGGTGCCGTACCAGAGGTTGAGGTTCTCCGTCTCGATCGCGATGGTCTGTGTCTTACCCAAAGCGTCCCTCCGCGTAGTCGCGCGAGCGGGGGTCCCGGACGTCTCCGGTGAAGTAATCCTCGGTGTTGGCCACCTCCACCAGCTCGCCCGACAGGAAGAAGGCGGTCCGATCCGCGAGACGGCGCGCCTGTTGGACGAGGTTGGTCACGAGAACGATCGTCATCTCGTGACGCAGCTCCTTCAGCACGTCTTCGATGCGCATGGTCGTCACGGGGTCCACGGCGATCGAGAACTCATCGAGCAGCAGGAGCTCGGGCTCCTGGGAGAGTGCCCGGGCGATGGTGAGGCGCTGCTGCTGGCCACCGGACAACAGGCTGCCCAGCGAATTCAACCTGTCCTTGACCTCGTCCCAGAGAGCTGCCCGCCTGAGGCATCGCTCGACGATCGCATCCAGGTCCGACTTCGCACGCGTCCCTCGCAGCCGGGGGGCGAGCGCCACGTTGTTGTAGATGCTGAGCGGCAACCCGACGGGGAGGGGGAACACGACCCCGATCCGGCGCCGGAGCGCGTACAGGTTGCGCCACTGCTTGACGTCCCGACCGTCGATGCGAATCGCACCGTTCACGTGCATCCCGGCCGTGAACACGTCCATGCGATTCAGAGCGCGAAGAAAGGAGGTCTTGCCGCTGCCGGCAGGACCGATGATCCCGAAGATCTCGTTCTCGCAGATGTCCAACGTGACACCATGCAAGACGGTCTCGTTGCCGTAGCGAATGGCCAGGTCGCGAACCTCGACCTTCGCATCGCCAACGGGGGGCGGGGGGGCCGTGCCGTCTACCACTTCTTCTTCCCCCGGAGGAAGGTACGGAAGCCGATCGAGATGGCGTTCATCGTCAGCACCATGGCGATCAACACCAGCGCGACGCCGTAGGGCAGCGCCTCCGGCACGTGGGGCACCTGCGTCGCCACCACGTAGAGGTGAAGCGACATGGCCATGGTCTGGTCGAACACGCTCTCCGGGAGGAACGGCAGGAAGAACGCCGCCCCGGTGAACATGATCGGCGCGGTCTCCCCGGCGGTGCGGGAGACCTCCAGGATGACGCCCGTGAGGATGCCGCTGATGGAGTTGGGGAGGACCACGCGCCAGATCGTCTGCCAGCGCGTGGCGCCCATGTTCCAGCACGCCTCACGGAACGCCTGGGGAACGGCCTGCAGCGATTCGCGCGTCGCCACGATCACGACCGGCAGGGTCATGATCGCCAGTGTGAGGCTCGCCGCGAGAATGCTGGTCCCGAAGCGGAAGAAGATGACGAACGCCCCGACGCCGAAGAGCGCGTGCACGATGGACGGGACCCCGGCGAGATTGATGATCGCGAGGTTGATCGCACGAGTGGACCAGTTGTCCGGGGCGTACTCGCTCAGGTAGATCGCGGCGGCGACGCCCAACGGCACGGAGGCGAGTAGCGCCACGGCGACGAGCCAGACCGTGCCCAGCAAGGCCGGGAGGATCCCTCCTGCGGTCATGCCGTCGGTGGGGTACTCCAGCAGGAAGCCAAGGGAGATGGCGGGGCTCCCCTTGACGACGAGGACCCCGAGAATCAGCAGGACGGGCAGGATGAGGAGGAGCGTCATGCCCAGGAACGCCAAGCGAACCAGGCGCTGGGTCTTGCGATTCCTCTCGTTGAGCGACGTGGACTCGAACATCGCGCTCACTTCTTCCGGATGCCGCGGACGACCAGGTCCGCAGTCAGGTTGATGACGAACGTCACGACGAACAGGAAGATCCCCAGGGTGAACAAGGCGCGATAGTGGTCCGATCCCTCGGCCGTCTCCCCCAGTTCAGCGGCGATGGTGGCCGTGAGCGCCCGTACGGAGTCGAAGATGCTCCCGGGCATGTTGACGGAATGGCCACTGGCCATGAGCACGGCCATGGTCTCACCGAACCCACGCCCCACGCCGAGCAGGACGGCCGCCACGAGACCGTTTCGTGCGGCCGGCAGCACGACCCGACGGATCACCTGCCAGCGCGTTGCGCCCAGCGCTTCGGCCGCCTCACGGTACGTGTCGGGAACGGCCTTGAGGGCGTCCTCGGCAATGGTCGTCATGATCGGCGCCGCCATCAGCCCCAGGATGATGCCGGCGTTCAGGATGCAGAGGCCCACCGGCACGTGGAACACGTCGATGATGAGCGGATTCATGATGCTCAGACCGATGAAACCCCAGACCACGGAGGGGATGGCGGCCAGCAGCTCCACGAGCACCTTCAGGGTCTCGCGGGTCTTCCCCTTGGCGAACTCGGCGATGTAGATCGCGGCGCCGAGCGAGAAGGGAACGGCGACCAACATGGCTAGGCCGGTCACACTCGCCGTACCCGCGATCAGCGCCAAGGCGCCGTAGGTCGGGTTGTGCTCGCTGGTGGGACGCCAGCGCGGCGAACCGAAGAACTCGGCGAGATTGAGGGTGTCGCGGATGAACGGCCAGCCCTCCTTCGCAATGAACACGAAGATCCCGACGATGAAGATGATGGCGGAGATTCCGCCGATGAAGACCAGCACCTGAACGACACGATCGACCCACCACGCGAAGTCGCGCCGATCGCTGGCCGCATGCGCTGCCGGCAAGGCGGGCTTGGCGTCCGCCATGTCAGGACGCTCCCTCGCCGCGAAGCGTCTCCATGAGAAGCGTGATCCGGTGCGCCAGCTCCTTCTGGCTCTGCGCCAGCGCTTCTTCGGTCACGGCCCCGGTCGGCTCCCCCACCTCCCAATGGAGCAGCACCGTGTGGAACGGGAGGTCGGGGATGTGGGGCCTGGCGTCCCCCTGCAGACTCACGATGACGTGGTGCTTGGCGAGGTCGTCGTAGTCCGTATCGAGCTGCGACGGTCGTAGGCTGCCGAGGTCGAGATTGTGCTTGGTCATGAACGAGACGAGCGCGGGATCCAGGGCCCGGTCCGGCTGCCAACCGGCGCTCTCGTACACCCCGCTCCCGGGAAACGCCCGGCGGGCCACTGCCTCGGCCAGCTGGCTCAAGCGGTCGTTCTTCTCGTCGAGGAAAAGGACCTTGTAGACCTTGGGCTGCTTGACCTCGCCGGTGACGCTGAAGATCACGTCTTCGCACATGTTCTTGGCCTGGTCCGCCACCCGGTCGAGGCGGTAGAGCACGACGAGAACGCCGAAGAGGTCCTCGATCGGGCTCTCGCGAACCTCCCCGGCCGCGAGCAGGTCCTTGAAGACCTCGTGCAGCGCCGTACCCCGCTGGCGCTTGAGGGCGATCGCCGCCCGGGCCGTGGCGGCGGAGTCTTCCTGGAAGGCGCTCAGCGCCTGCTCCAGCAGCTGACAGCCGTGCAGCGACATCATCTCGATGTCGGTGCGCATCGAGGCCGGCGGCGTGTCTTGGAGCTGGGCCGTCTCGCGGCTGATGGTGACCGCGTAGTCCCCGATCCGCTCCAGCGCGATGTTCATGCGCATCAGGGACGAGATGAAGCGAAGATGGCCGGCACTGGGGACGTGGCGGGCCACGAAGACGTGGCTCAGGTGATCGATCTCACGCGATCGGCGGTTGATGGGGTGATCCCCGAGCATGACCGCCGCCGCCCGGTCTCGATCGGCGTCGAGAAAGGCCCGCGTGGCCTCATCCAGGGCGGCCAGCACGGCCTTGCCCTGCTTGGCGACGAGCCCCCTCAGTTGCGTCAGATCGGCGTCGAGCCGCACTTCGTAGTGAGACATGCCATCCCCCACTGATCGCCGGATTCGGCCACGACGACCGTCCGCCCCGCGCTCGAGTTAGTCGATCTTGCGTACCGGAGCGTAGCCCTTGGCCTCGATGATGCGCTGGCCCGCGTCGCTGAGGATCCAGTCGAGGTACGCCTTCACGGCGCCGCTAGGCACGTCGCGCGTGTACATGAGCAACGGACGCGCGATCGGGTAGGAGCGGTCGACGGCGCTCTGCACCGTCGGCATCACGCCCTCTTCGCCGTCCTTCGTGGCGATGGCGACCATCTTCACGTGATCGGTCGCGTAGGCGAGGCCGCTGTAGCCGATGGCGCAGGGCGTCTTCTCGACGAGGTCCACGACGTCCTTGGAGCCGTGCAGGTCGAGGGAGCCAGCCTCGTAGTCACGCCTCTTCCCGAGCACGGCGTCCTTGAAGTAGACGTACGTCCCGGAGTTGTTCTGGCGGCTGACGACGACGATTTCGCCGCCGGCACATCCGTCGACCTCGACGCCGAGTTGCGCCCACGTCTTCGTCTTCCCGCCTTCGCCGTAGATCTCGGCGAGCTGAGCGAGCGTCATCGTCTGGATCGGGTTGCTCTCGTGGAGGAACACCGCCAGCGCGTCGTAGCCAACGACGAACTTCTGCGGATTGGCTCCCTTGGCGCGGGCGGCCTCGAGCTCCTTTTCCTTCATCGCGCGACTGCAGTTCGCGATGTCGACGGTACCGTTGATCAGGGCGGAGATGCCGGTCCCGGACCCACCTCCCGAGACCGCGACAGCCACCTCGGGATCGACGTCCTTGTACTGCTCGGCCCACGCCTGAGCCACGTTGACCAAGGTGTCCGAGCCCTTGTTCTGAATGAGCGTCCGCGAGCCTCGGCCGCCCCGGCCACCACAGCCGACGGCGAGCAGGAGAACGAGGGCAAGGAATGCGAGACCAGGCTTCATGAGGACCTCCCGTCCAACGGAACGGGAGGCATCCTGCCCTCCAGTGTGAAGCCTGTAAAGGCAGATCGGTGAGACGGTAAAGGCGCCCCCCGAAGGCGCCTCAGCGGCCCCGGGAATCCTTCCGCGCGGCCCTGGCGAGGGCTACTCCTCTTCGTCGAGGAAGAGCGTCGCGGGCCGCTTCTTGTTGTCCTTGTAGAGCACTTCCCAGTCGTCGAACCCGCCGAGGCTGCGGCCGGTGAGCGTGTTGAGCCCTGTGACGACGCCCTTCTCCACCCTGGCCCAGCGCTCCAGTGCCACCGTGCTCGTGGCCTTCTCGGTGGAGCGGCCGGGGCGGGTGCGCAGACCGATCTTGATCAACTCCTCCAGGATCTTCACGCGGTTGCGCTTGTCTTCGGCGTAGCCACCGAGCGAGACGGCGGCCACCGCGGCGAGCGACGGGTCCTTCGCCTTCATGGCGAGCTCACCCAGCGCCTTGATGCTCCTGCTCTGCGCGAGCACGCCGGCGGCCTTCACGACCGCGAGGTCGATGGGCGAAGCCTCGTCCTCCTTGCCCTTGGGCATGAGCTTGGACATTTCCTTCCAGGCCGCCTTGGGGTCCTCGATCCCCAGAAGCGCCTCGATGGCCGCGATGCGGGCATCCCCGGCATCCTTGTCCCGGGCGACCTTACCGAGCGCGCTGCGGAGCTTCCCGCGCAGCCCATCGTTCTCGCTGGCGAGGTAGATCTCGGGCACCTTGGCGACCGCGTCGACCAAGGCACCGAAGGCCTCCTCCTTGGTCAGGGTCGTGATCTCGTCGAGCAGTGCCTCGGCCGGCGGGACCTCGTCCTCGGCCGACGAGAACGAAGGTGTGAGCACGAGGAGGGAGAGAGCAAGCGCGACGGCAAACGAGCGTTGGGCTGTAGGCATGAGAGACCTCCGGGCCCGCATCGCAGCGGGCCAACCTGCAGGGAGTATCCCGCCCGCCCCGGGGAAGCGAAAGTCCCCCGGGCGGGCGAATCGAGCGGCCCCCAGGAGGGCGCCCAGTTAGTCGGCCTCGGGTGCTTCGGGCGCCTCGGGCTCTTCGGGCTCTGCGGGCGTCTCGTCGGCGGGCTCGTCGGTCGCGGCAGGATCCGCCTCATCGGCGGCCTCCTCCTCCGCTTCGGCCTCGAGGGCTTCCTCGAGCACCTTCTCGGCCTCACGCCCGGCGCGATCGATCGTGCCGCGGGCCACGTCGAGCGGAAGCAGGAAGGCGCCCGCCCCACCGCCGACACCCTCCTGACGGATCACGAACCCCACGACGGTCCCGTTCTCCTGCAGCATCGGGTGGCCGACGTCGACCGCGCCGCCGGAGACGGCCCACATCTTGCGGGGCTTGGTGACCCAGCCGATGATGTCCGCTACCTGGCAGACGGGGGCGTAGTCGAAACCCTGGCCGAGCCGAGTCACACCGTAGAGGCGGTCGCCGATCTTCACCTCCGGGTCGCCCTCCAGGTCGAAGGCAGTCAGGACCTTGCCCTCGAGATCCTTGATGCGAACGAAGCTGAGGCCCAGACGGCTGTCCGTGGCCCCGAGCACGGCCTCGTACTCCTTCGGGTCACCGGGGAAGACGACGCGGATGCTGGTCGGCGAGGCCTTGATGTCCATCCCACGCGGGCCGCGCGGCGACAGGCTCTGCGAGTCCATGACGATCAGCCCGACGGGGTCCACGACGAGTCCGGTGGCCGCACCCGAGATCTCGCGGTCCTGGGTCTGCCCGCCCATGGAGAGCTGCAGGCTCAGGACGAACTTCACGGAAACGATGCTCCCCGTGTGCTGGTCGAGCAACTTCTGCTGAACGTCACCCGCCGACGCGGAGGGCGCGGCGATGGCGACGGCGGCCAGGGCCACCGCGACAAAGAGGAGTCGGCGCGTCATAGCGTTCCTTTCACGTGCCGCGTCAATCACGCGGCCATTCCGGTTCCACGAACACGAACGTCGTGCCCCGCCCCCGACGCACGAAGATGTGCACGCTGTCGGGGCGTTCCTTGGCCAGACGCTTCGTCTCCGCCTCGAATTGCTTGATGGTCCGTACTTCGTTGCCGTCGATGGAGAGCAGGAGATCGCCCTTCGCCAAGCCGGCCACGTTCGCCCAGCCGCCGTTGACGACCTCGGAGACGATGACCCCTTCGGTGTCCAGGGGCCAGTGCCGCTGCACCTTGTCACGGTAGGTCAACTCGCGCACGGCGTACTCGAGAACCTCGTCCTCTTCGCTCTTGACGTCTTCCGAGGTCTCGGGCGTCTCCTCGAGCACGACGGGCAGTTCGAGCTGCTCGCCGTCGCGAACGACGGTGAGCGTAGCGTCCACGCCGATGTCCATGTCTTCGACGCGACGGCGCAGGAGCTGGGCGTCCTGCATGCGCCAGGCCTCGAGGGCTTCACCGTCCAGTCCCGTGATCACGTCACCGGCCGCGAGGCCCGCTTTCTCGGCCTCGGTCCCGGGAAGCACCCAGGTCACGCGGTAGCCCTTGCGCCCCTTCATGCCGAGGGCACGGGCCACTTCGGGGGTCATGACCTGCGTCTCGACGCCGAGCCATGCCTTCGCGAGCTCGCTCCCGCGACGCCGCGGCGGCTTCCGCGTCATGTCGAAGGCCGTGACCATGTCGTTGCGACCGCGACGGAACCGCACGAGGAGATCCTTGGTCTTGCGGTACTTCTTCTGGAGCTCGCCGAAGTCGTCGAGGCCCATGATCTCGTCTTCGCCGACACCGATGATGACGTCGCCGTTTCGGATCGAGGGACGCGCGACCTCCGGAGGCTTGCCGGGCCGAACGCCCGTGACGAGCACACCGCGCGTATCCGGCAGGTGGCGCACGAACGCCATCGGCGGGGTGATCGCCATGCCCGAGAGGCCCCACCGGAAGAAGACACGCTCCTCCCCGCGGAACGAGTCCATCTCGTCCACGACCACGTCGACCTCATGTCGCTCGTCACCGCGCAGATAGACGATCTTCTGTGTGCTTCCGGGTGCCATCAAGGCGATGCGCGCGTACAGGCGCGGCACGTCCTCGAACTGGATGATCTCGACCTTCTCGCCACCCACCTCGAGCAGGATGTCGCCGGCCTGGATACCGGCCTTGTCCATGGGGTGCCCGGACTGCACGGACCCCACGAGCCCCCCGTCGGTGCGGCCCAGCGCACGCACGGGTAGCATCGTCACGCCGAGCCATCCGCGCTGAATGCGCCCGTGATCCACCGCGCGACGCAGGACCTCGCGCGCCAGGTTGGAGGGAATCGCGAAACCGATCCCCGTCCCCCCCAGCTCGTTGATCCCGACCACTTCGCCCCGCAGGTTGACCAGCGGGCCGCCGCTGTTGCCGGGCTGAATCAGCGCGTCGTGCTGAATCCACCGGGTGAAGAGGCCCGTCGGGTGCCCGTCGTCGAGCGCCATGTCGCGCATGGACGAGCCCGTGAAGCTCGTGAACACGCGGCTCGTGTTCGCGACGACGCCCTGAGTCAGCGAGCTGCTGAGCCCCCGGGGATTGCCGAGCGCGATCACCGGTTCGCCGACCTCCAGGGCGTCCGAGTTCCCGAGGACGGCATACGGCACGGGCGCCCCGGGGCGTTCCCGCGACGCGAGCTTGAGCTTCAGCACGGAGAGATCGGTGAGGGGGTCGTGGGCGATCACGTCGGCCTCGATCCGCTCCCCCGTGATCAGGGTGCACGTGATGCGCGTGGACTGCTGCGCCACGTGGTAGTTCGTGAGCACGTGCCCCTCGGGATCGACGATGACGCCGCTCCCCTGCCCGGGCCCGCGAATGGCCCGGCCGCCCACGAACTGGCGGCTGATGACGCCGATATTGACCAGCGCGGGGTACACGCGATCGCGCGCGATGGCGACGGATCGATGCAGGTCGGCCGACGGCGCGCTGTCATCGCCCCACGCAAGGGGGCTCGTGGGCGCGAGGAGGAGGAAACCGAGGGTGAGGCAAAGAAGGCTGCGGCGCATCGGGCGTCTCCCGGACCGTGCCCGGAAGTCATCCCGGGGGCGTCGTCGAGGCTCGGAGTGAACCTCGATATGTAGAGGACGCTGGGAGATGCGCCGTTGTTTGGCCGGGTGTTCTTGAATCCGGCTCCGGCCAGGGCCCGGGGCGGGCGGTTCGGCGAGCGTCGGCTAGCGCTGGACCTTCATGCCGGCCGTCATGCCGTAGCCACTGGGGCTGCGGTTGGGGTGGACGAGCTGCCGCGCCCGGCCCCCGGTGGGACGAACCTGCACGTTGAGGATCGCCGGGCCGTCGCCGCCCGGCTTGGCTGCCGTCAGGATCGTGTACCGACCCGGAATCGGGGCCATGAAGTTCAAGTAGGTGCTGCCGTCCTGGCCGTGGGACATCTGGGGCGGCGGGGCGCCGGGGAGCTGCCGCTCAGGCGCCAGCGCGCGGCCTCCCCAGGGATCTTCGACCCCCTCGAACTGCACCTGGGTGCAGGTTCCCCTCAGGGGCCGGATCGACACGGTCACCATCGAGCCCCGGGGGGCCGAGATGGTCACGGGGAAAGGCTTACGGGCCACCAGATCGAGTCGCATGCCCTCGACGGGGGGGAAGCGGAGGGTGTAGTCGAAGCGGTAGTAGACGGGGTAGTCCACGGTCGGGGTGACCGTGACGTGGTAGGTGCCCGATCGGAGGAGGACGACACCCTGGATGCGCGTCGTGGCGGCCCCCGCGGGGGTGGTGGTGTGGGCGGCCAGCGCGATGTCCTTGCCCTCGGGACCGGTGAGGGTCACCTGCGGCGCCGCGACCGAAGCGTCGTCGGAGCAGATGGAGAAGTCGAGGAGGGAGGACTCGACACCCTCGAAGGTGAACGCCTGGTTGCATCGACCCTGGGGCAGACGGCCGTGGAGGGTGTCGCAGGGACCGACCTCGGTTCCGCAGAGCGCGGCGGGCTTGGTTCGGCACCCCGAGAGTCCCCCGATCACGAGGGCCAGCGCGAACAGCCCCACCAGGACGCGTAGCGAGCCGCCCTGTCCCTTGACCTTGCTTCGCGTCGACATCGTCCGCATGGTGGTCCCTCCTCGGCCGGATCGCCTGGTGCGGCCCGCTTCCCCCGAAGCGGGTCCCCACGACGAGGCCGCTCGCCTGACGGCGTCGAGCCTTCCGGTCGTCGCCTCGGAGTGTACCCCCATGCGTCCGACTGACCACATTCCCTTGTGCACGATCGCTGGTTCAGACCCTACAGGCGGGGCCGGACTCCAGGGGGATCTCAAGACCTTCGCCGCCCACCGGGTGTATGGCACGGCCGTCGTGACGGCGATCACCGTCCAGGGCCGCCGCGGCGTGACGCGGGTGGAGGCGGCCGGCGCGGATCTGGTCGGTGAGCAACTGGACGTCGTCCTCGAGGAGGTCGTCCCCCAGGGCCTCAAGACCGGCATGCTCTGGGACGCCGCGACGATCCGTGTGGTGGCTCGGCGCCTCGGTGAGGCGGCCTTCCCCGTCGTGGTGGATCCGGTCCTCGCGGCCACCACCGGGGGGGACCTACTTCACCCGGACGCGCTCACCGCGCTGCGGGACGACCTGTTGCCGCTGGCCACGATCTGCACCCCCAACCTGCTGGAGGGCGCCCGGCTGCTGGGCGTGGGCGCCATCGCCGACGAGGACATGGCCGCGGCCGCGGTGGCGATCCTGGACCTCGGCCCGGGCGCCGTGCTGCTCAAGGGAGGCCACGCAGGCGGGTCCGACGCCGTGGACGTGCTCGCGACGAGGACGGCCGGCGTGGCTGAGCTCCGTCTCCCCCGACTGGCCGGCGCGAATGCCCACGGCACGGGATGCGCCCTGGCCGCCTCCCTGGCCGCCCGCCTGGCCCGGGGCGATGATCTCCGCCAGGCCGCCGACGGCGCCAAGGCCTACGTTCATCGGGCCCTGGCCGCGGCCGCGGCCCGAGGGCGGGAGGCGATCCTGGTGCACGACGTCCCGGTGTAGAGCGAAGGCATCCCCACGCCGCGCACTTTCAAGGGAGAGCGGCGCTCGGTACGCTGCCGGGCCCCTTAGGCGGGGGGCACCCATGGGAGGCAGCTGACCTTGAAGGTCGCGATCATCGGTTCGGGCGTGCTGGGGACCTCCATCGGCATCCTGCTGCGGCGGGCGGGCTACGAAATCGTGGCCGTCTGCGGTCGTCACATGCGAAGAGCCCAGATCGCGGCCGACACGATCGGCCAAGGGGTCGTCCTCGGCGACCCCGGCCTGGCGGCGATGGGCGCCGACATCGTGCTCCTCGCGGTCCCGGACCGCGCGATTCCCTCGGTCTCGATCCAGGTCGCGTCGGGCGGAGCGCTGCGCCGCGGCGCCGTGGTGGCCCACTTCGCCGGCGGTCTGCCGGCCCGGGTGCTGGCGGGCGTGGCGGCCGCCGGGGCCACACGCGGCTCGATCCACCCGCTGCAGACCTTCGCGGACGTGGACACGGCCGTCGTCATGCTGCGCGAGACCTTCTTCTTCCTCGAGGGCGACCCCGAAGCGGTCGAGGTCCTCCGCAGCATGGTCATCGCCCTCGACGGGCGTCCCGTGGAGATCGAGAGCCGCCAGAAGGCGCTCTATCACGCCGGCGCGAGCGCCGCCTCCAACTTCGTCGTCAGCCTGATCGAGTACGCACGGAGCCTGCTGGTCCGCTCGGGGGTTCCGGCCGACGTGGCCCTCCCCGCCCTCCTCCCGCTCGTGCGCGGCACGCTGGCCAATCTCGAGGCCGTGGGTCTGCCCCAGGCGCTCACCGGCCCCATCGCCCGGGGCGACATCGGCACCGTGCGCAACCACATCCAGGCGCTGCGAGAGCTGCCGGGCAACGCCGTGCGCCTCTACCGCGAACTGGGGCGGAGAACGGTCCAGGTTGCGGTGAGCAAGGGCACCCTGAGTCCGGAACGCGCGGACTTGATGCTCGATGTGCTCGCCGAGGGCGAGTACCGCCTGCCGGACGAGGGTCCCCCGCCCGACGATCCGATGATCGAGCCGCCGCCGGGGGGGAACGGCGGCAACGGAGGGAACGGTGGCAACGGCGGGGGTGCCGGCGGGCTTCCCGACGCATTCCGACGATAGACAGCACGGCACTCCATCCACCCCGCGGCGAGGTCGAGGTGTATCCCGAACAGCAACGCTTCTGGGTCTCTCTCCTGAACCTCCACCGGACGTGGGCGGACGACGAGGCCGCCTTCACATTCCTTCCGCCTCGCTACCGCGATTTCGAGTCGTCGCCGGACTGGCCTCGCCGCAAGGCCATGACCTTCTTGCTCAACAACCTGGAGCTGATCCGTGAGAGCTACCGCCGCCTCGAGGCGGGCGAGGTGCTGGACTACGAGCTCCTGAACACCGGCTTGGAAGCGCTCACCCTCAGGCTGCAGCCCCGACAGACGCTGGGCGAGATCCGGAGCGCGAGCCGCGGCAAGATCGATCTCGGCGGTCGTCTCGAGACCCTCCAGGTGCGGACGAACCAGGAGAAGATGAATGCCGGCACGCGGTACGTGCGGGCCACCGTGGAGCGCGCCCTGTACTACTTCGCCCAGTACGTGGACGACCGGCTCTCGGACCCCGCCTACCCCGATGTCTCTCCCGGTCGCCTGTGCGTGGTGGTTCGTCCCGACGGGACGGGTGATCTCGCCCTCGAGTTGAAGGAGTAGCCCCGATGGCGACGCTGCACGACGAGTACCGGAGTCCGCTCTCGACCCGATACGCGGGGCTCCCGCTGCGGCAGCTCTTCTCCGAGCAGACGCGGATTCGTACGTGGCGGCGGCTCTGGATCTGGCTCGCCAAGGCGCAGGCCGAGCTCGGGCTCGACATCCAGCCGTCGCAGATCGAAGCCATGGAACGGGCGCGCGACGACATCGATTTCGAGAAGGCGGCCGCCTACGAGGCGCGCTTCCGGCACGACGTCATGGCGCACGTGCATACCTTCGGCGACGCCGCCCCCGAAGCGCGCGGCGTGATCCACCTGGGTGCGACGTCCTGCTTCGTGACCGACAACGCGGAGGCCGTGCTCCTCCGGGACGGCCTGCAGCAGATCGCGGTGTCGTTGGCCGAAGCGATCGACGCCCTTGGCGCGTTCGCCACGACTCACCGCGCGACGGCGTGCCTGGGATACACGCACTTCCAGCCGGCCCAGCCCACGACGATGGGCAAGCGCGCCACGCTCTGGATCCAGGACCTGCTCTCGGATCTGGTGACGATCGAGCGGGTCGCCGCGGAGGTGCCCTTCCGCGGCGCGAAGGGCACGACGGGCACCCAGGCCTCCTACCTGTCCCTCTTCGAGGGCGACGAGGAGAAGGTCCGCACCTTGGACCGGAAGGTGGCCGAGAGCGCCGGCTTCGCCCGTTCGGTCCCGGTCACCGGCCAGACCTACCCGCGGAAGGCCGACTACACGATCGTGTCGGCGCTGGGCGGGATCGCGATCAGCGCGACGCGCATCGCGAACGACATCCGCCTGCTGAGCAATCTGCGGGAGCTGGCCGAGCCATTCGAGAAGGAGCAGATCGGCTCCAGCGCGATGGCCTACAAGCAGAACCCGATGCGCTCCGAGCGCATCACGTCCCTGGCGCGCCACCTGATGGCCCTCGTACCGGAAGCGGGCGCCATGGCGGCGGGGCAGTGGCTCGAGCGGACGCTGGACGACAGCGCGGGCCGCCGGATGATCCTGCCCGAGGCGTTCCTCTGCGCGGACGGCATCCTGCGGCTCGTCATCAACGTCGCCCGGGGGCTCCACGTCAACGAGGGCGTCGTGCGGGCCCGCTTGATGAAGGAACTCCCGTTCATGGCGACCGAGGAGATCCTGATGCAGGCGGTGCGGGCCGGCGCCGATCGCCAGGAGCTGCACGAGCGCATCCGGGTGCACAGCCTGGCGGCGAAGGATGCGCTCCTCGCTGGCGCCGAGGCCAACGATCTGCTCGATCGCTTCCGCGCGGACGCGTCGTTCGCGGCCGTAAAGGACGAGCTCGACACGATGATGGACCCGTCGCGCTTCGTCGGGTTGGCGCCGCGGCAGGTAGACCGCTTCCTCGCGGACGAGGTCGAGCCCGTCCTCGCCCCCTACCGCAACCGCCTGGGCACCGAGGTCCGCATCAACGTCTGACCCCCGTGTTCCGTACGGAGGCAGCCTCGTCGTCGAACTTTTTCGCCCCCGCAGAGGCGAGTTCGCGCCCATCCCTTTCGCGCGCCACGGCACGCCCGAACCCATCGTCGAGGGGGGGGGCGCCGAGGCATTCACACGGCTGTTCGTGCCGCCAGGGCACAGGCAGCGGAGCCGGGACGCCCGCTCGAGGGCGCGAGGGTGAGCCGTCCGCCACGACGGGGCCTCCCCCGCCGTCCCCGGTACCCTCCCGGGCTCGCCACCGGCCGGCCGGAGAAGCCCGATGACGCTCTATCAGACGACCCAGCAAGACAGCGACCCGATCGAGACGCGTGAGTGGCTGGAGTCGTTGGACGCGCTCGTCCAGGGGACCGGAGCCAACCGCGCACGCTACGTGCTCTCCGAGGTCCTTGCCCGCGCACGACGCCTCGGGTGTCTGCCGGACGATCTGCTGGTGAGCGACTACGTGAACACGATTCCGCCTCACCACGAGGCCCCGTTTCCGGGAGACCTCGTCCTGGAGCGGCGCATCAGCGACATCATCCGCTGGAATGCCGCCGTGATGGTGAGCCGAGCGAACAACCGGTTTCCGAGCCTGGGCGGGCATCTCTCCACCTACGCGTCCTCGGCCAATCTCTACGATGTCGGCTTCCACCACTTCTTCCGCGGCAAGAACGGGCAGCGCTCCGGAGATCAGGTGTTCTTCCAAGGCCATGCGGCGCCGGGCATCTATGCCCGCTCGTTCCTCGAAGGACGCCTTCCGCCCGAAAAGCTCGATCACTTCCGCCGCGAGACCCAGCGGGGCAAGGGCCTCTCCTCGTACCCCCACCCGCGGCTCATGCCGGACTACTGGGAGTTCCCGACCGTCTCCATGGGTCTCGGCCCCATCGCGTCGATCTACCAGGCCCGCTTCAACCGCTACCTGAGGGCCCGCGGGATCATCGACGGCCCCGAGACCCGCGTGTGGGCGTTCGTCGGCGACGGCGAAACCGACGAGCCGGAGTCGCTCGGCGCCCTCTCCGTGGCGAGTCGCGAAGGCCTCGACAACCTGACCTGGGTCATCAACTGCAACCTGCAGCGGCTGGATGGCCCGGTTCGCGGCAACGGCAAGATCGTCCAGGAGCTCGAGACCGTCTTCCGTGGCGCGGGCTGGAACGTGATCAAGGTGCTGTGGGCACGGGAGTGGGACGACCTCTTGGCTCGGGATCAGGGCGGCCACCTGCATCGCCGCCTCAACGAGGTGCTCGATGGGCATCTGCAGAAGTTCCGTGCCGAAGACGGCGCCTACATCCGGAAGCACTTCTTCGGCACGAGCCCTGAGTTGCTCGCGCTCGTTTCGCACATGAGCAACGAGGACATCTGGCGCCTTCGTCGCGGCGGCCATGATCCCAAGAAGATCTACGCGGCCTACAAGACCGCGGTCGAGCACCAGGGGCGGCCTACCGTCATCCTCGCCCAGACCGTGAAGGGCTTCACGCTGGGAGAGGGGTTCGAGAGCAAGAACGTCACGCACCAGATGAAGAAGCTGAATCAGGATCAGCTTCGGGCATTCCGCGACCGCCTCGAGCTCCCGATCCCGGACGGCAAACTGCCCGACGCGCCCTATTACCACCCGGGCCCGAAGAGCCCCGAGGTCGAGTACCTCCACGAAGTTCGAAAGGAACTGGGAGGCGACCTGCCTGCACGATCGACCAAGACCGCCGTCACGCTGTCCATTCCCGGTCCGGACCTCTACGAAGAGTTCTACGAAGGCACCAAGAACCCCGGCGGCGTATCCACGACGATGGCGTTCGTCCGCATGTTGACGAAGCTGATCAAGGACAAGGACATCGGCCGGCGTGTCGTCCCGATCATCCCCGACGAAGCGCGAACGTTCGGCATGGAGCCGCTCTTCCGGCAGGTCGGCATCTACGCCGCCCAGGGGCAACTCTACGAGCCCGTCGACCGCGAGCAGCTGCTCTACTACCGCGAGACCAAGGACGGGCAGGTCCTCGAAGAGGGCATCACCGAGGCGGGGTCCATGGCGTCGTTCACGGCAGCCGGCACGGCGTACGCCACGCACGGGCAGCCGATGATCCCCTTCTACATCTTCTACTCCATGTTCGGCTTCCAGCGGACGGGCGATCAGATCTGGGCGTTCGGCGACATGCGCGGCCGCGGCTTCCTCATGGGCGCCACGGCGGGACGCACGACACTCAACGGCGAGGGCCTGCAGCACGAGGACGGCCACAGCCATCTGCTCGCGGCCTCCGTTCCGAACGTACTCGCCTACGACCCGGCCTACGCCTACGAGATCGCGTTCATCGTGGAAGCTGGCCTGCAGCGAATGATCCGGGACGAGGAGGATGTCTTCTACTACATCACCGTCCACAACGAGAACTACCAGCAGCCGCCGCTCTCCGGTGACGCAGATACGATCCGCGAAGGGGTGCTGAAGGGGCTCTACCGCTACCGGGCGGGAAGCGGCAACGGGAAGCACCGCGTGACCCTGTTCGGCAGCGGCCCGATCCTGAAGCGCGTACTCGAAGCCCAGGCGCTGCTCGCCGACAAGTTCGACGTCGATGCGGACGTGTGGAGCGTCACGAGCTATCAGCAGCTTCGCCGCGAAGCGCTGCAGTGCGATCGCTGGAACCGTCTGCACCCCGAGGCCGAGGCGCCGCGCCGCTCGTTCCTCGAGACGACGCTCGAGGGTGTAGAAGGACCGGTCATCGCCGCGAGCGACTATCTGAAGCTCGTACAGGACCAGATCGCTCCGTGGATGACGTCGACGTACGTGACCCTGGGCACCGACGGGTTCGGCATGAGCGACACCCGAGAGGCCCTGCGTCGCCACTTCGAAATCGATGCGGAGTCGATCGCCATCGCCGCGCTGGATGGCCTGCGCCGTGACGGAAAGATCGGTGCGGGCGAGGTCGCCGACGCCATCCGGGACCTCGGCGTGGATCCGGAGAAACTCGACCCCCTGGACGTCTGAGCCGACCCGTAGGCCTGCGCCGACGGGGTTTCCGAGGGATCCTGGCTCGCCGTGGGACCAAAAAAGTTCGACGGCGAGGCTGCCTCCGTACGGAACCTGCGATACTGCGGGGGAGGAGGTGCCCATGCAGGCGTGGATCCTCGAGACGGCCGATGCGCCGGGGCAGCCCGGGACCTTGCGCCTCGCGGAGTGGGCGGAGCCCGAGCGGGAGGAAGACGAGCTCCTCGTCGCCGTGCGGGCCAGCGGGGTCTGCCGCGGCGACGTGCGCGCAGTCCGCGGTGAGCTGCGGGTGCCAAAGAGCCCGGTGGTCCTCGGCCACCAGGTGGTCGGGGAGGTCCTCGTCGGCGGGCGCCGCTTCGATGCCGGCGCCCGGGTCGGCATTGCGTGGCTCTACGAGTCGTGCGGAGGATGCGCCGACTGCTTCCGCGGAGACGAGAACCTCTGTCGCAACGCCCGCCACACCGGGGCGGACGTCGATGGCGGATTCGCGCAGCGCGTGACCGTGCCCGAGGCCTTTGCGTACGAGATCCCCGCGGGCCTGGAGAACGTCGAGGCGGCCTCCATTCTCTGCACGGGAACCGTGGCCTATCGGTCGATGCGCCAGGCCGAGGTCGAAGAGGGTGAGAGTCTCGGCCTGTACGGCTTCGGCGCGTGCGCCCGCATTGCCATGCAGATGGCCCGTCACATGGGCTGCCACGTACACGTGGTCAGCGCCAACGAGGGCCACCGACAGCACGCACGGGACCTGGGCGCCGAGTGGGTCGGCGCACCGGGCGATCGACCTCCCGAGTCCCTGGATCGCGCCGTCGTCTTCAGCCCCCGAGGTGAGTTCCTGCCACAGGCCCTCGAAGCGGTTCGTTGGGGCGGCACGGTCGCCTCGGCAGCGGGACACATGGGTCAGCTGCCGCCGCTGGATTACGAACAGGCGCTGATCGGAGAGCGAACCCTACGTAGCGTGACGGTGAGCACGCGCCAGGACGTCGAAGACCTCTTGACGCTCGCAAGCGAAGGCGGCGTCCGCGGCGAGGCGGAGACGTTTGCGTTCGACGAGCTCCCCCAGGCCATGCAGCAGCTGACCGACGGTGCAATCCGCGGATCGGCGGTGCTCGTCCTATAGAGACACCGCCCCGGCCGCGCGTTCGCGGCCGGGGCGGTGTGGAGACCGAGCGGGTGGCGGTCGTCAGGGGAACCGGATGCCCACAGCCACGTGGCCGTGCGGACCGCGACGGGGCGGAATGGGGCGGTGGACGACTCGGCCGCGGCGGCGATGGGGCACCCAGACCCGCACCTCGCGCTCGGCCCAGTAGCCGGGCCGAACCACGGGATGCCCGAACATGTCGTACGCCACGATCTCCTCCGTCACCCAGTAGCGCTCCATCCTCACTTCGTAGTGCCCGTGGCGACGACCCGGCACGACGACCGTGCGCGGACCGCGCCGAACGGGGACGATCACTTCCGCGTGGACGGCGGCACCGCCATGGACCGCGTGGCCCACGGGGCGGGCGGCGCGGGCCAGGGGGGAGGCCGAGGCCGGCGTGGCCCAAGCCAACGCGGCGAGAGCGAAGGTGGCGACCGGGAGTAGGGCTCGGCGGAAGGTCATCGTGCTTCTCCTTGGCTGGTTGTGCGCGAGAAGTACCTCCCACACGGCGTGCCAGTCGGCCCCCCGGGCCGCTCAGACCCCAGAAGCCCGGCCGTTGGGGCGCAAAGCGGACCAACGCCCCATGCCGGGCAGGCCGCCGGTGTCTCTCGATGAGGTCATCGCCAGGTGCCGCGTGGGGACCTACACTCCGGTCATGCTTGGTGAACCCATCCCGATTCGAGCGCACGCCCTGCTCTGCTTGCAGGGCTTCCGGGGAAAGGGTTACTCACCGGGATTCGTCAAGCGCATGGCGGAGGTGGCGACCCAGGTTCGCCAACACCCCGAGCAGCTCGTCCAGGTCATCGCCTCGTCGGACACCTTCTGCAAGGTCTGCCCCCACGAAGACGATGGATGCACCCTGGGCGGAGAGGGGCACGAGACACACATCCGCGCCCAGGACGCTGACATCTTGGAGCGGCTCGACATCGAGGCGGGGACCATCCTGCCCTACCAGAGCATCGTGCGTCGGCTGTCCGTCCGCATCCAAGGGTTCGAGCTCGGCGGCATCTGCACGACCTGTCCGTGGCTCCCCCTGGGATGGTGCGCCGAGGGCCTCGACGCCGCGCAGCACGCGCTTCGGCATGGAGCCCATGACCCGGCGTAGTGCGAAGTCGGGACGGATCGACGCCGCGCGCGCGCTCGCGATCGTCCTCTTCGTCCTCATGGGGATCGCGTGGGGCTCGGCCGCCCACGCGCAGGACGGTGGCGTCGAGGCAGGGTTCGGGGTGGCCGAGATCACGCCGACCCAGGCGGTGCCGCTGGGTGGCTACGCGTTGCCCTTCTTGCGTCGGACGCGCGAAGCGCTGGATCCGCTCGAGGCCCGCGCCGTGGTGCTGCGGTCCCGCGAGCACTCGGTCGCCATCGTCAGCCTCGACCTGATCGGGGCCAGCCGGCGCATGCGCGCGGCCCTCACCCGTCGGGTCCAGGACCTGGACCTGGACCTCGTGGTGGTGGCCGCCACGCACACACACCACGGCCCGGGGGCCCTCACCGACGTCCCGATCTGGCGACTCGCCATGGGGCGCTTCGACGAGAGCCTCTTTGCACGCGTTGCGGCGGGGGCCGAAGCGGCCTTGCGAGCCGCCCACGCCGACTTGTCCCCGGCGCGGTTGCTCCACGGCCGCGGCGGGGCGGCGGGCCTGGCCCGCAATCGACGGGGTCGCAGGGACGCGGTCGACCCGACCGTGGGTGTCCTGCGCATCGACGATCTGGACGGAGCCCCCCGAGGCGTCATCGCGCACTTCGCAGCCCATCCGACCATCCTTCCTGCGGGCCTGAGGCGCTTCAGCGCCGCGTGGCCGGGTGCCATGCGAAGGGCGGTCGAGCGTGAACTCCCCGGCGCGACGGCCATGCTCCTGCAGGGACCGTTGGGTGACATCTCACCGTCCGTGCCTCCGGGCGAAGGCGATGCCACGGCGCGCATGACCCGGTACGGTGAAGCCGTGGCTGCCGCCGTGTGCGCCGCGCACGCCGAGGCACGCGCCGCCGTCGGGCGGATCGCAGTGCTGCCGGAAGCGACGGCACGCGGGTACTCCGTCCTCGCCGACCTCCTCGGGTTTCCCGCCGCGAGGAGCAGCGCGTCTCTCGTGCCCCCTGCCTGCCCACTCCCGCTCTCCCGCTTGCAGCTCGGGTCGCTGGAGCTGGTGACCGTGCCCGGAGAACCGACGTACGACGCAGGCCAAGCCCTGGGACAAGGCGAGGAGCGGTGGATCGTCGCGTGCGCGCAGGACCATCTGGGGTACTTCACGGATCGCGCCGGATTTCGGCGCGGCGGCTACGAAGCCGAGATGTCGTTCTTCGGACCGGACGCCGTCGACCGGATGGTCGCCGCCCTGGCCCGCGCCGCGCCGCGCGACGGAGCCGCCCCCCCGCGCACGGCAACGCCCGCCGCGCCGGAGACCGTGACGACGATCCGGCCGGCGCCCGGCGAAGAAGGCCCGCGGGGACTCGGCCTGGCCCACGGTCGTCACCTGCGGCCCGCGATCCGCGCACTCCTCCAAGACGCCGAACCCGTGATCGAGTCGGAAACCCTCGGAGGCGGCGGCCGCCTGGTGCTGGCGCCCCTCACGATGGCCAGCGGCCTCTCGGCGCGCACGTGGGTCGTGCCGCTGCTCGTACGCGCCGCGCGCACCCTCCAGGAGCACATTCCCCCCGCCTACCTGGACGAGATGGAAGGCATCGCCGTCGGTGCCGACCTGCCGTACGACGCCATCCTTCTGGAAAACGTCTTCCTGACCCTCGCGGAGCAGCCGAGCCCCCTCACGCTCCTCACGTTGCCGGCCCACTGCACGAACGTCGTCGCGCTCGGCGACGCCACGAGCATGGGGCAGGTACTGCATGGCTCGACGCTCGACTGGGGCATGCGCGACGTGCTCAAGGGCCGCACGTGCGCGTTGGTCATGGAGCCGTCCGCGGGGCACCCCTTCGTGAGCGTGACCTGGCCCGGCATGGTGGGCACGTTGCGCGCCATGGGCGCTCAGGGGCTCGCCATCACGGAGGAGTCCTGCGCCGCGCCCCGGGACTCCACGCTCGATGGCGTGCCGATCAACATCCTGATGCGACAGGTCGTCCAGCACGCGTCGGGCCTCGAGGAGGCCGTGCGCCGCGTCACGGAGGCCCCCGGCACCTGCGGCTACAAGGTCACGATCTCGGACGGCCGGGCGCTGGACGCACGCGTCGTCGAGGTGACGGCGCGGCATCACCAGGTGCGGCGTCCCCGCAGCGGTCTGCTCTTCGGCTGCGATCCCGATGCGCCCGATGACGACTTCGTGGGCCCCCGGGCCCCCGCCATCCCCCCGAACGACGGCTCGAGTGCTCGGCGCTATCCACAGGCGCGCCGCCTGTTGTCCTCGCGACACCAGCGCATCCGCCTGGCGGACATCCAAGAGACCCTCGCGGAGCGCGAGGGGGGCATCCTCAACGGCTCGACGCTGCTGGGCGTCGTCTTCGAGCCGCAGCTCGGGCAGTTCCACCTGGCCTTGGGCGACGACGTCGATCCCTCGGCCGGCACGCTGCGGTGGCGCACGGAAGCCCTGCTCGACCATCTGTCCGCCAAGCCCAGGGCGCGCTATGCGCCGCCGTGGTCGGTCGACTCGGTCGGGGACGTCGAGGTGGACGTTCGCGTCAAGAGCCTCGCGGGGCTACGGGTAGAGCGCGTCGTGCTGTCGTCGCCGATCCGATCCGACGTCGAGGCCAACGGACGCATCGAAGCCGAGCTGTTCACCCCCGCCGATCCGAAGGGCGTCCTGATCCAGTTGCCACACTGGAAGGACCCGTCGGGCCCACAGGGACAGCGCCTGCTGGCGCTGGTGTTCACCCGTATGGGCTACGCGGTGCTGCTCCTGCCGCTGCCCTACCAATACGACCGGGCGCCGGATGGCGTCGGAACGGGCGAGTGGACCCTGTCCCGGGACCTGGCCCGAACGCGCGAGGCGGCTCTCCAGGGGGCCGCCGATGCCGCGCGGGCGAGCTTGTGGCTCGAAGAGGCCCGAGGCTACGCCCCGGCGCGCCAGGGCCTGGTGGGCGTCAGCCTCGGTGGCCACGTGGCATCCGTGGCGTTGGGCGCCTACCCCGAGCGCTTCGCCGGGGCGGCCCTCCTGCTCACGGGCAGCCACGTGGACGGCGCCCTCTTTCGGCGCAACGGCATCACCGACCGCATCCTGGACGAGTTGGAGCGACGCGGCGTGACGCCCGCGGAGGCCCGGCCGCTGGTTCGCATCATCGATCCCGCCGCCCACGCCCGCCCGGCCCTGGCCGACCGGGTCCTCCTCGTGGTGGGTAGCGAAGACCCCGTGGTCCCCCGGGAGAGTGCCGAGGCCCTGGCTCGGGCCTGGGGAGGGGCGCGGACCCTGTGGTATCCGGGCGGGCACTACGAGGTGATCCGGCACGCCGGGACCGTGCTGCAGGAAGTCGGGGAGCATTTTCGTACGCTGTTCGGGTCCCCATGAGCGAATCGGCCCGCCCCCCCCGCCCGCCGGAGGACGGAGGCAAGGTGCGACCGGACCCGTCGTCCAAGGAGAGCGCGTCATCCCGACCGCCGACCGAGGACCCGGACCGCCCCGTGCCTGCCCAACCCGCCCCCCGCCAACGCATGCGCCGCGCCCGCGCCGGCTCGCCGAGCCGGGCCGATCAGGATGCCTGGGTCGCGCGGCTGAGGCAGCGCGACGAAAGCGCGCTCGTGGAGGTCATCGCGGCCTACGGGGAGCGCATCACCGCGGTCGTGAGCGGCATCCTTCGAGACCGTGACGCCGTGGAGGACGTGGTCCAGACCGCGTTCAGCAAGGCGTGGTTTCGCATCGCGTCCTTCAAGGGAGACGCCAGCCTCTACACGTGGCTCTATCGGGTGGCGGTCAACGCCTCGAAGGACTACATCAAGGGTCGCAGCCGGCGCCCGATGTCCGCGCTCGACGACGTCGTGGCCCAGCGCCTGCCCTCCGCCCAGCCCCACGTGATCGAGGGGCTCGCGCGAAGGGAGCTACGCCTCAGCGTTCGGGCCGCCGTCGCCAAGCTGCCCGAACGCTATCGGACGGTCCTCGCGCTCCGCGAGCTCGAGGGCCTCACCTACCAGCAGATCGCCGAGGTTCTGGGCTTGAGCCTCGGCACGGTCGAATCTCGCCTCTTTCGCGCGCGGCGTCGCCTGAAGTCGATCCTGCGCGCCGACAGGGGTTCGTTCCCGGAGCTACGGCTGGGGGCAGACGAAGGAGAACCATCGTGAGTCCTACCTCCGACTGGAGCCGGGACGAGTCGCGCTACATCGACGGCGAACTCGACGCTGCCGACGCCAGCCGCCTCGAGGCTGAGCTCGAGAATGCGAGCGACCGGACCGCCCGCCTGCGTGCCTGGGAGGACGCCATGGACGTCTGGCGTGACGACGCCCGACGGCGCTCCAAGGCCTTCGATGCCGGCGCCGTGAGCCAGGCCGTCCTGGCTCGGGTTCAAAGCGGGGAAGCCGCCTCGGACCCGGCCCTGCCCAGCCTGCGTCGGTACGCGGCCGCAGCGGTGTTGCTCCTCGGCCTGGGCACGGCGGGCGCGGCGTGGCTCGGGCCCCACCCGGATCGACGCCCGATGCTGAGCAGCAGCCACGCTCTGCGCCTCCTGGAAGCCGGCCAGCTCGTCCAGCACGAGCGACTCGCCTTGACCACCTACCCCCAGCCGGCCGCCCCGCGGCCCGAGACGGAGCGCTGACCATGGTTCCTCGCCTGCGTACCGTCGCCATCCTGCTCCTCCTGGCCGGGCTCGCGCTCGGCGTCTTCACGTCGCGAGCGCTGCGCGCCCTGCGGCCGGGGGAACTCTTGGGCGACACGACCCGGACCAATTCCCCGCAGATCGAGCAGCTCGTCGATACCTATCAGCGGGCCTACCAGTTGAGCGCGCAGGAAGCCGACGCCATCCGACAGGAGCTTCGACGCTACGATCGCAGCGTCCGGGACTTCGTCTGGGAGCTTCGGCAGCAGCACGCCGACCGCTTCGATGGCCTCCTGGAGGAGAGCACGGCGCGAATCGGCCGGCTTCTCGAGGCCGCCAAGCAGCGAGAGGATCGTTGAGCGAGCCCCTCACCTGGAGACCAACGAGCGGACAGGGTGCGCGTGTGACGCCCGCCGAGCCCTATAATCCGACGCTTCCGAACGATCCCCGCACGGCGCGACGATCGTCGGTGAAAGGGAGCGCATGGCACGGGCCGTAGGCCTCGATATCGGCACAAGGGCGATCAAGGTCGTCGAGTTGAGCGGTACCTCGAAGGGATTCAAGATCCTCCGCTCGGCGGTGCGCGAGATTCCCGAGTTGGACATGCAGGTCCCCGAGGGCGAGCTGCCCCCGGATCTCGACGAGCACATCGCTACCCTCGTCCGGTCCATGTTCGATGAGATGAAGCTGGCGCGCGAGGACGTGTGCGCGTCCTTCGATGCCGGCTCGAGCGTCTTCCGGGAGATCCAGGTCCCATTCACGAGCGACGAGCAGATCCGCAAGGTCGTCAAGTTCGAGGCCGAGAACCATCTGCACAGCTACGCGCTCGAGGATGTCGTCGTCAACTACGTGAAGATCGGCGAGAGTCGCGACGGCAGCCGCCTCACGATGTTCGCCTCCCCCAAGGAAGGCCTGCAACGGCTCCTGCGCATCCTGGAGATCGCGGGCATCGAACCCGCCGCCGTGGATCTCGATACCACGTCGCTGTACACGGCCTACGAGGCCGCCGGCGTGTTCAAGGAAGTTCCGAATGCGGTGGTGATCGACGTCGGTGCCCGGAGCACGTCGCTGATCCTCGTGGCGAACGGGCGCCCCGCCACCATGCGCTCCTTCCTCCTGGGTGCGGACCACGTCGGAAGCCGCGTCACGGAGGAACTGGGGCTTCCTCCCGCGGAGGCGCGCGACCGCGTCCTGCTCCCCGACGGCCCACGAGAAGACGATCTTCTCGTGCCGGCCTCGTCTCTGGATCCGGACGCGCCGGAAGCCGAGAAGAGCCTGGAGCGCATCGAATCGGAGGCGGTGGGGGACCGTCGCGGGGAGTTCGTCCGCAAGCTGCATCGCGAGTCGATGCGTTCGCTGGCGTCGCTTCAGTCGGATGCCGCACCTGACCGCATTCTTCTCTCGGGCGGCGGCTCCCTCCTGCCGGGCCTCGCGGAGGAACTCCACGAGAGGTTCGACCTCCCCGTCGAGCGCGTCGATCTCGGCGCCTACGTGGACTGGAAGGACAAGGGAGACGAACCCGAGCTGATGGAGGCCAGCGCGCCTGCCGCGGTGGGATGCGGCCTCCGTCTCCTCGGCTTCGACCCGTTCGGGATCGAGCTGCTGCAGGACGAGTTCGCACCGACGAACCGCTTCGAAGTGATCAAGACGGCGCTCGCCACCCTGGTCACCTTGCTCTTCCTGGTCCTCCTGGCCCTCGCCATCGTGGCCGTCAAGCGGCGCGACGCGGAGCAGCAGCGCTATGCCTACGCCACAGGCCGAGCCACGGGCATCTACAAGGCCGCGGAGGTCCGCTTCCTGCAGGACGTGGACGACGAGACCGCGGACGCCGCCAACGCCAAGGTCGAAGCGAAGCTGCGCGCCGCGCCACCGCCTCCAGAGCGAGCCCGTTGGATTCGCACGCGTCTGCTTCAACGGTACAAGTGGTTGCGGAACGAGCTCGGCATGCGTCGCGACATGCCCCAGCTCCAAAGCGGTCTCAAGGTCTGGTTGGAGGTGATCCGGGCGCTGGCCAAGGTGGAACGCGACGAGTACGGCTCGCACTTCCGCATCTTGAAGATGGACATCAAACCCCGAAGCGCGACCATCCGCATCGAGGCCTCCGACCAGTCGGTCTTCGACAAAGTGCGGAGGCAGTTCGAGAACAGCCCCTACTTCCGGGAGCGAGCCAAGACCAGCCGCATCGTCGAGCCGGGCGCCATCAAGAACCAGGACGGGAACTGGCAGCGAAGCTTCGACTTCCGCTTCAAGGAGGAGGAGTGATGGCGAAGCCTGAGAAGGACAAGCCGGGCAAGGACAAGGACGCCGACGCCCTCAAGCTCTACACCATTTTCATGGCGTTGCTCGTGCTCGTGATGGCCGTCCTCTACTTCATCATCGACGGCGTTCGGAAGGACTTCGTCGCGGCCAACGCCGAAGTGGCGCGATTCATGCGGGTCGAGGGCGAGGACCGCGATCCGGACAGCGAACCCCGCACCATCCCCGACCTGGCCTGGGAGGTCGACACCCTCTCGAAGCGCTATCGGCGCGCCTCGGGCGGCGGCGCGATCGGACGCAGCATCCCGACCTCGATGATGAAGACCATCGCCACCGCGGTGAAGCTCGAGCAGACGTACGCCTCGGGTGAGCGGTCCCCCCGGACGGGGGACTACATGACCATCTCGCAGAAGTTCGAGTACACGGGCTTGGGCGGGAACCCGCCGACCCAGCCGCAGCTCATGAGCATGCTCTGGAACATCGAGTCGCGGGGCGAGGGCCGCTACCGGGTCACGGAAGTGAACTGGGAGGTCGCGGACAAGAAGGAGAACCCCGTGGCCCCGTTCAACAAGATTCGCAAGCCGCAGATCACGGTGGCCTTGCGCGTGCCCGTCCTGGACGAGTAACGACTACGCCGAGGGAATCGTCTTCTGGGCGGTCGCCTGGTACTCCTGGAGCGAGCAGACGTCGATCGCCTTGTCGCCGTACGCCTCGAGGGCCTTCACGAGCGCTTCGGCCCCCTTCATCGTCGTGATGCAGGGGATGTTGAGCACGGCCGCGGCCCCGCGGATGTGCCCCTCGTCGGTGCGAGCACCGCGGCCGCTCGGCGTGTTCACGATCAAGCGGATCTCGCGGTTCTTCACGATGTCGAGCACGTTCGGGCGAGCTCCGTCCGCGATCTTGTGCACCATCCGGCACTTGACGCCCGAACGCGTGAGGAGTCGCCACGTCCCTTCCGTGGAGACGAGGTCGTAGCCGAGCGCGGCCAGCCGCTGCGCCGTGGGAATGACGAGCCGCTTGTCCGCGTCCTTGACGCTGAGGAAGATGGCCCCTTCCTTCGGCAGGCTGAGCGTCGCCCCGAGCTTGGCCTTGGCGAAGGCCACGGGCAGGTCCGGGTCGATGCCCATGACCTCGCCGGTGCTGCGCATCTCGGGGCTCAGGATGATATCGGTGCCCTGGAAACGGTTGAACGGGAACACCGGCTCCTTGACGGAGTAGTAGGGGGGGATCACCTCGTCGGGGACGCCGATCTCGTCCAAGGTCTCGCCCGCCATGATGCGGGCGCCGTAGCGCGCCAGGGGAACACCCGTCGCCTTGCTCACGAAGGGCACGGTACGACTGGCTCGCGGGTTCGCCTCGATGATGTAGACGTCGTTGCGCTTCACGGCGTACTGGACGTTCATCAAGCCTCGGACGTTCAACGCCGCCGCCAACTTGTGCGTGCTCTCCCGGATCTCGTTCAGGTTCCGCTCCGAGAGGCTGAAGCTCGGGAGCGTGCAGCACGAGTCCCCGCTGTGGATCCCGGCTTCTTCGATGTGCTCCATGACGCCGCCGATCACCGAACGCTGGCCATCGGCCAGCGCGTCTACATCCACCTCGACGGCATCCTCGAGGAAGTTGTCGATGAGCACCGGACGATCGGGAGAGGCTTCGACGGCTTCGCGCATGTAGCGCTCGAGCGTGGCATCGTCGTAGACGATCTCCATCGCTCGACCGCCGAGCACGAACGAGGGCCGTACAAGGACCGGATAGCCGATGTCGTGCGCCACCTTCAAGGCGCCCTCGAAGTCGGTCGCCGTCCCGTTGTACGGCTGCCGCAGCCCACAGGCCTCGACGAGCTGCTTGAACTGCTCTCGATCGCTGGCGAGGTCGATCGAGTCCGGGGACGTTCCGATGATGGGGGCGCCGGCTCGCTCGAGATCGCGGGCCAGGTTCAATGGCGTCTGCCCGCCCAGCTGCACGATCACCCCCTTGGGCTGCGTCCGCTCGATGATGTCGAGGACGTGTTCGCTCGTCAGGGGCTCGAAGAAGAGGACATCCGACGTGTCGTAGTCGGTGGAGACGGTCTCCGGGTTCGAGTTGATCATGACGGTCTCGTACCCGGCGTCACGCAGGGCATAGGCCGCTTGCACGCAGCAGTAGTCGAACTCGACGCCCTGCCCGATGCGATTCGGTCCGCCGCCCAGGATGACGATGCGCTCGCGCTTCGCCGGCCGGAGCTCGTCCTCCTCGTCGTACGACGAGTAGTAGTAGGGCGTGGCCGCCTCGAACTCCGCCGCGCAGGTGTCGACCACCTTGAAGACCGGGCGGATGCCTCGGCGGAGGCGCTCTTCGCGCACCTCCCACTCGCTGATGCCGAACGTCCGCCCGATCTGGTGGTCGGAGAACCCGTCCTGCTTTGCACGGCGCAGCAGCTCGTTCGATACGCTGCCGAGCGTGCCGCAGGCGGCCAACTCGGCCTCTCGTTCGCCGAGAAGGCGAAACTGCTCGAGCCACCAGGGGTCGAACAACGTCAGACCGGCGATCTCCTCGATGCTCCAGCCTCGCGCGAGGGCCTCGCGAATGCGGAAGATCCGGTTGGGGCCGGGGCGCTGCAAACGGCGGCGAAGGACGTCGTCGGGCAGGTCCTCCTGCTCGGCTTCCTTGCGGTCCATGCCGAAACCGAATCGCCCGATCTCCAGGCTCCGCAGACCCTTCTGAAAGCTCTCACGGAACGTCCGGCCGATGGCCATCGCTTCGCCGACGCTCTTCATCTGGGTGGTGAGGAGCGGGTCGGCCTCGGGGAACTTCTCGAAGTTGAACCGCGGCACCTTCGTCACGACGTAGTCGATCGTCGGCTCGAAGCACGCGAGGGTCTTCTTGGTGATGTCATTGGGCAGCTCGTCGAGCGTGTAGCCCACGGCGAGCTTGGCGGCGATCTTCGCGATCGGGAAACCCGTCGCCTTGCTGGCCAGGGCCGACGACCTCGAGACGCGGGGGTTCATCTCGATGACGACCATGCGCCCGGTCTCGGGATCCACGGCGAACTGGATGTTGCTTCCGCCGGTCTCCACCCCGATCTCGCGAATCACGCGGATGGCGGCGTCCCGCATGGCCTGGTACTCGCGGTCGCTGAGCGTCTGCGCCGGCGCCACCGTGAGCGAATCCCCGGTGTGGACGCCCATCGGGTCCACGTTCTCGATGCTGCAAATGATGACGACGTTATCCGCCCGGTCGCGCATCACCTCCAGCTCGAACTCCTTCCACCCGAAGACGCTCTCCTCGATGAGGATCTCACTCGTCGGGGAGAGCTCGAGGCCGCGACGACAGATCTCGGCGTACTCGTCGATGTTCCACGCGACGCCGCCGCCGGTCCCCCCCATGGTGAACGAGGGCCGGATTACGCAGGGAAGGCCGATCACCTCCCGCGCGTCCATCGCCGCCTGGATCGTCTTGACGGTCTTGCTGTTCGGGAGGTCGAGCCCCACCTTGAGCATGGCCTCACGGAACTCCTCGCGGTCTTCGGCCTTGCGGATGACTTCGGGGCTCGCCGCGAGCATCGTGACGCCGTACTTCTCGAGGACACCCCGCTCGGCCAGCTGGATGGCGACGTTCAATCCGGTCTGCCCGCCCATCGTCGGCAGCAACGCATCGGGCCTCTCGCGCTCGATGACCTTCTCGACGGCTTCGGCCGTGACGGGTTCGATGTAGGTCCGGTTGGCCATCTCCGGGTCCGTCATGATGGTGGCCGGGTTGCTGTTGACGAGGACGACCTCGTAGCCCTCTTCGCGGAGGGCCTTGCAGGCCTGGGTTCCCGAGTAGTCGAACTCGGCCGCCTGCCCGATGACGATCGGGCCGGAGCCGATGATCAGAATCCGGTGGATATCGTCGCGTCGAGGCATCGGTGGCGCGCATCCTCCTTCGTGGCTGCGAGGAAGATACCGAAGGCGCGCGAGGGACCGAAGGGGGGCCTGTGCGTCTACCGCCTTTCTGCCCCCCCAGTCCCGCCCCGGCTCGGCATCGTCGGCGCTGGGGCGCACACCCGCCGCCGCCGGTGGCGGCGAGCAGAGCTTCATTACTGGGGCCCGGCGCCGGCACCTTTCGCGTGAACGTCCGCGCCCGTGGCCGTAGGATGCAACGCCCGCCGTGTGCGGCACGCAGAACCCTGGAGGAGCATCCCGTGGCCGAGCAGCCCCCCGCCCCCACCGAGCCGACGCCGCCCCCTGCCTCGACGGAGCGCCGAAGCCCCGCCGACATGCCCCGTGTCATCGTGCGGGCCTACCCGAAGGTCATCTTCTTCTGGCTGACCTGGCTGGCATCCCTGGTCATGGGCTTCATCCAGAAAGGGCACGATCCGCAGTTCGCCGCAGATCTCGGCACCATCTGGATGCTCATCTTCGCCTTCAACCTGATCGTGATCTCGTTCGACTTCAACGAGGTCGTCTCCGTCCTCGTCCTGGCGGTGGTTGCGGTCATCGTCTTCGCCGGGCTCTATCTCGACTTCCTCGACTTCATCGGCAACTTCGTCCGGGATCTCGACGTAGGCATGAATTCGAGGTTCTACTTCGCCGTGTTCGGCGTGTTCACCATCATCTACTTCTTCGTGTTCCTCAAGACACGCTTCAACTACTGGGAATTCCGCTACAACGAGGTCATCCACCGCGAAGGTGTGTTCCCGAACATCAAGCGCTACAGCACGGAAGATCTACGCTGGTTCAAGGAGGTCCCGGACGTCCTCGAGCGCATGCTGGCCGGATCCGGCCGGATGATCCTGACGACGCCTCGCGAGGCGCATCCCATCGTCCTGGAGAACGTGCTTCGAATCGGCAGCATCGACGAGAAGGTGGCGGACATTCTCGGCACGAAGCGGGTCACGCTCACGTAGCCCGTCGCACCCGATCTCGCCCGGCGCCGCCTACCGAGCCGTCAGCGACCCGACACCGACCCGCTTCGGGTCGTAGTAGACCTGCCCGCTGCGCCCCCGGATCGGGCGAATCACGTTCAGCTCGACGAGGTCCCCGGGCTGGACGAACTGGAGGAAGATCAGAAGGTCGTCGGAGTGGCGAAAGCGCCGCTCCCCGCCGTAGCCCACGATCAGATCCCCGGCCTGGAGCTTCATCGCCTCGGCCGGACTGCCGGGCGTCACGGTGCGAACGATGACGCCGGCGTCCAGCGGCAGGTTGAGCTGGCGAAGCTCGTCGTCCTTGGGATCGGTCGCCACGAAACCGAGCAGACGCTCGCTCAGCTCGTTCGTCGGCAGGAGCTCGAGCGGCACGTCGACGTGCCGTTCGGCTCCGTCGCTCCGGACCCCGAGCCGGACGGAGGTGCCGACCGGGACCAACGCCAGGCGCCACTGGAAGTCGTAGACCGTGGGCGTGGACGCGCCGTTGACGCTGGTGATCGTGTCGCCCGCCCGGACACCGGCCTTGTAGGCCGGACCCCGAGCAAACGCGTACTTGATCTCGGGCGCCCAGTCGCCTTCGGGAGCCACGTCGATCCCCAGCCAGTCCTGGCTCACCAGACGGCGCTTGAACGCACGAGCGACGAGCGAACGAACACGATCGACCGGAATCGCGAAGCCGAGCCCCTCGGCACCCCCCGTGTGCGTCAGAATCGCGGAGTTCACGCCGACCCAGCGTCCGGTGACGTCGAGCAAGGCGCCGCCGGAGTGCCCCGGATTCATGCCCGCGTCGGTCTGGATGAAGTCGTCGAAGCG
Organism: uncultured Planctomycetota bacterium; assembly: GCA_963802335.1. Taxonomy (GTDB): domain Bacteria; phylum Planctomycetota; class PLA2; order PLA2; family JAEUHO01; genus CAWDIE01. The sequence continues at coordinate 730,790 of CAWDIE010000003.1, forward strand.
CACGCGTTCGGGGCCGAGCTCGAGGGAGCGGCCGACCGCGCTGATCACACCGGTGGTGACCGTGAGTCCGATGCCGTAGGGGTTCCCCATCGCGATCACGGTCTCGCCGAGCATCAAGTCCTTTGCGGTACCGGGCTGGAGGAAGGGAAACGGGGGACCCGCTGTTTCCTGCCCCTCGATGGGACGAAGCCGAATGATGGCGAGGTCGTGCGCGATGTCGACGGCCGCGATGTGCGCTTCGTGGGTCGTCTTGGGACCGTCGCGGTGATGGACATCGACGAGAATCTGGCTTGCCCGCGCCACGACGTGCGCGTTCGTGATCGCGTAGCCCTCGGGATGGAAGATCACGCCGGATCCGCGGCCCTTGCCTTCCACCATCATCGGCAACGACCGGTACCAGCGAGGCACCTTGATCAGCTCGGTCGTGTGAATGGAGACCACGGCCTCGCGGGACCGCTCGACCGCCACCACGACGGGACTGCGTCTAAGCTCCTCCTCCCCCTCGGCGCCCGCCGAGCGAGGCACGAGGACACCCACAAGGGCCAGAACCAGCACCGCGATGGGTAGGAGGGGCGTGGACCGGGGATCGGTGGCGCTCATGACGCGAAACACTACGTCCGACTCGAGGCCGCGTTGGCCCTCGCCCGGGCCGCAGGTGATAGGATCCGCGCGCGCCGAGGCCATGCGGCCCCGAGCTGGAGCCCCATGCTGGACATCTTCGACGAAATCGCCCGAATGCGTGCGCGCGGCGAGCGGGGAGCTCTGGCCACGGTCATCTCGACGAGGGGCAGCACCCCCGGGCGGGAGACCATGCGACTGCTCGTCCGGGAGAGCGGGTCCTTCGTGGGCACGGTCGGCGGCGGCTGCGTCGAGGCCGAGGTGGTGGACGAAGCGCTTCAGACCCTGGCCGAGGAGACCCCGCGGCGGGTCACCTTCCGGCTGACCGAGTCGGCCACGGGGGCCCACGGGCTGCTGTGCGGCGGCGAACTCGAGGTCTTCATCGAACCCATCACCGCGCCCACCCTTCTCGTGTTCGGCGCCGGCCACGTCAGCCTCGATCTCTGTGAGATCGCCAGCCGGGCTGGATTTCGGGTATCGGTGATCGACGACCGGGAGGGCTTCGCGAACGCCGAGCGCTTCCCCCGGGCGGACCACGTCGTGTGCGAGCCCACCTTCGAGGCCTGCTTCGAGGCGCTTCGCCCGGGCGGGTCGACGTACTGCGTCGTCGTGACGCGCGGACACGCTATGGACCTGGAGTGCACGGACTACGCCCTCCACACCCCGGCACCGTACGTGGGGCTCATCGGCAGCCAGGTCAAGGTCAAGGCGGTCCTCGCCCGCCTTCGTGATGCTGGCCGCCTCGAGGGGATCGACCTCGGGCGTCTACACGCCCCCATCGGCCTGGATCTGGGCGGTGGAACGCACGGCGAGATCGCGGTGGCCATCGTGGCCGAGTTGATCGCCCACCGGCGCCGGCACCTGGAGGGCCTGCGGACGAAGCGGCTGGGCGAGGACGCGATGCAGACGGTTGCCGCCCGGCAGCCGCGCGAGGAGCGCGACCCCGGCCCCCCGCGGCCGACGCAGGAGACGGCATGAAGCGCGGTGACAGTCAGAGGGCCCAGCCCGATGCGGATTTCCCCCAGCGGCGGCGCGCAGCCGGCATCCGGCGCCTGATTCGGGACTTCCTCGCCCTCGATCGCCGCGCGCTGGTGATCCTGACATCCGTCCCCGTCCTCCTGACCCTGCTCGAGTACTACGGCCTTCCCTGGCACTACTCACGAGCGCGTCTCCCGGGACGGGTCCCCGGGTTCACGGTCCGCGACCCTCACGTCTCGTTCAAGCCGCCGCCGCCCGGCTGGGAGTGGATCCCGGAGGTGTGGGGCCAGGGGGTGCTTCCCTCCTACCTGTGGTGGGGGCTCGCGTGCATCGTCCTGCTGGTCCTCGCGCCGATGGTGATCGGCTGGACGGTGGGCGCCAGCCCCCGTGAACTCGGCCTGAGGGTGAAGGGGACCCTCGGCGACGCGAAGACGTATCTCCTCTTGTACGGGATCTTCTTCCCGGTCATCTGGATCGTCAGCCACTCGCCCCACTTCCTGCAGACCTACCCCTTCTACAAGCCGCCGGCCGGGAAGGTGGGGTTGGATTTCGTGCTCTTCGAGGCCGTCTACTTCCTTCAGTTCCTGGGGATCGAGTTCTTCTTCCGTGGGTTCATCGTGCTGGGGCTCAAGCCCAGGCTGGGCCTGGCGAGCGTGCTCGTGATGCTCGCTCCCTACTGCATGATCCACTACTACAAGCCATTCCCCGAGGCGATGGGCGCTATCGGGGCCGGCCTGGTACTGGGCCTGCTCGCGTGGCGGACCGGGACAGTGGTCTACGGCTGGTTCCTCCACTACGGGGTGGCCCTGACGATGGACCTGCTCGCACTCCACCGGACGGACGTCATCTGAGGGACGCCGCCGGACATCAGTGGACCGGTCCGGGGCGAGTATCCGGCCTCTGGGGTCCGGATTGACCCTCTGGTGGGGGGCCGGTACCCTCAGCCTTCGCCCTGTGCGACCCGACCCCAGAGGGAAATCATCACCATGCGTGCCCGCATCCTCGGCGTCGCGGCAGCGACCGCGCTCATCATCCTGCTCGCCGCGCCGGCGTTCGCCGACATTCTCGACCTGACCGACGGCAAGAAGGCCTTCCGGCTGCCGCGGTCGAGGGACATCCAAACCCCGTGGGGCGAGTTCCCCACGGATCCCGAGTTGCGCGCGAGCGGACGTCGCAACCTGGACCTCCAGTACGACCGGTTCAAGCTGAAGAACGACAGCGGCAGCGCCGCCCAGGTCGTCTCGGTCTACGTGACCGACGCGCTCATGAACGAGCACTTCTCCAACGGCGAGAAGTACGGCGTCTCCGGTTACTTCCAAGAGGCCGCCGAGGCGTTCCGGCTGGCGGCGGAGCAGCTCTCGGGCGCGGCCAAGCAGGAGGCGCTGTGGAAGCGGCTCCTGGCTATCAGCAATCTCAACAACACCAACGCGACGATCGCCGCCGCCAACGAGCTGCTCGCCTCGGACGAGAAGACGTACTACTTCGGCCCCACCCAAGAGATGATCGCCCGCCTCGCGTGGCAGTCGGGCGCGAAGAACAAGGCGCTGGCAGCGTTGAAGGCGGTGGAAGACGCGCCGGGCATGAATGTCCGCGATCTCTACAACGCCAAGTACCTCCGGATGTGGCTGACCAAGACCGTGGGTGCCGACAGCGTCGAGAAGTGGGCGGCCGCCGAGAAGGTCTACCGGGATCTGCTCACCGAAATCGATCGGCACCCGGAGCGTGCGGTGGCCGAGATCCCCCGCTTCAAGACCCTGATGTCCCTCGGTACGAGCCTTCGTGGGCAGGGGAAGAACGACGAGGCCAAGAAGTACTTCGATCAGATCCTGAGCGAAGCCAACGAGGGCACGAGCAAGGAAGTCCTCGCGGGCGTCTACTACGGACTCGGCGACGTGGCCTTCCAGAGCGCCCTCGACGCTCAGAAGAAGGGCATGGCGTCTCCGACGGCGCGCGAGGCCGTCAAGGCCGAGTTCGACAAGGCGGCGATGCACTACCTGCGCGTCGCACTGCTCTACAAGGAGTTCGCGGGCCGGCGTGAGCTCTTCGGCGCCATGCAGGGCGTCGCGCGCTCGTTCGCCAGCATCTTCCGCATCACCGGCGAGAAAGACTGCGCCCTCGCCCGCCGCTCCTACGAGTTCTACCGTCGCGCGGTGGACATGCAGGAACGCGGCGAAGCCAAGCGCATCTTGGTGGCCGAAGGTACGGCGCTCAAGGAGAAGCTGGACGCCGCCTGCGCCGCCGAAGAGGCCGCGGCGGCCGAGTCCGAGTCCGACTAGGCGCGACGCTCCGCGCCCCTGTGATAGCTCCGTCCAATCCCGACGACGCCGGTGCGCTCGCACGGATCTGGAATCACACCTACGAGCGCGGCTACGGCGCGTGCCGGGGCCTGGCGACGATGTGCCTCCGCCCGCTCTTCCTGACGCGCTGGATCGGTGCACCACCCGTGCTACCGGACGGTCCGTTCATCGTGTGCGCGAACCACGCGTCGTACTTGGACCCCATTTTCCTCCAGATGCTGCTCGATCGTCGCATCGTGTTCGTGATGACGAACGACTTCTACCGTCAGCCGGCCGGACGCTGGTTCTTCAACATGGTCGGCGCCATCCCCGTCGGCGCCGGCCGACTTGCTCGGGACGGCCTCATGCGGGCGATCGCCCTGCTTCGCCAGAACCAGGCGATCGGGATCTTCCCCGAGGGACGACTGAGTCCCGACGGCGCGCTCGGTCCCCCCCAGCGTGGCGTGTCGATCCTCTCGCGCATGGGCCGTGCCCCGGTGCTTCCGCTCGGGATCGCAGGCAACCTCCGGGCATGGCCCAAGGGCGCCCCCTGGCTGCGTCGCGCCGACGTGCGGGTCGCCGCCGGGGCCCTCCTCACGCCGCCGCAGGGCCAGACCCGCGAGCAGGAGCGCATGTTCGCCCGCGAGGTCATGGCTGCGGTCGGCGACGCGCGCGCCATCGCGCAGGGCAATTCGCCGGCGAACGCCTAGAGTTCGCCTCCAGAGGGTCAGGAGGCGCGCGCTCCCTCGGCCGATCCATGCCCGCAACTGAAGCGCGTATCTGTTAAGGATCCACTCGCGATTCGGTCGATAGAAGCCCGCAGCCATTCGTGGAAGGTTCGGCTGCCGGGCTGAGGTAATGACGCGAACACCTGATTCGGCTGAGCTCCTCGCTGGACGGTACCGGCTGGGACGAGAACTGGGCAGTGGTGCCCACGGCACGGTCTACGTGGCCGAGGACCTCGGTCGCGGCGGCGAACGCATCGCCTTGAAGGTGACGCAGAGCTCGCAAGAGGGTCTCGCGTTTTTCGCGCCGGCCGCCCAAACGCTCCACTGGTTCCGCCATCCCAACTGGGCGGAGGTGTACGACGCCGGGGTCACGACGACCCCCGCGACGAAGACAGGTGACGGCAAGGCCAAGGGGCAACCGGACCAGAAACAACGGTGGTTCCAGGCCATGCGGCTCGTCGAGGGACGCAGCCTGGAGGCGCTTCAAGGCCCGCAGCCCCTTCCCCTGGTCTACGAGTTCCTCGAAGCCGGCGCGCGTGTGCTCCAGTCAATGCACGAGCAAGGGGTGATTCACTACGACGTTACGCCGTCCAACTTCATCCTCGAAACATCGAAACACGGGCACCGATTCGTACTCACCGATGGCGGCTTGGCCCACTTGGGGCCGGTTGCCAGCGTGGCACGCGGGACCCCGCTGTTCATGGCGCCGGAGTTGACGCAGGATGGTGGTCACGATCATCGGGTCGATCTGTACGCGCTGGGACTCATCGCCTTCCGCCTCACCACCGGTGAGGATCCCATCCCGGAGGGCGAAGGGGACTTCAACGAGATCCTGAGTCGTGTCCTGGGGCAACGGCGACGGGCCCCCGCCCCTCGTGCCGCAAGCTACCGCCCGGACGTACCCGCAGAGCTCGACGAGCTCCTGGCCTCGCTGCTTGATCGCGACCCTGAGGAAAGGCCGGCCGACGGCCGCACGATCCTCCTGCGCCTGGCCGACATGCAGCCCCGCCCGATCCCCGAGGTGCGCCGCTCCGAAGCGTTTGCGCGCGCGGACAGCGGCCTCCTGGTGGACCGGTCGGACCATCTCCGCCGCTTTGCCGATAGCTGCCGTGTTCTCGCTCGGCAGGTGCCCCAGCAGGATGGTCGCCCTGGCAGCGCGCCTGAGATCCCTCCGGACACGGTGCTGATCCTGCAAGGCGCGCCGGCTTCCGGTGGCACCCGTACGGTGCGGGAGATGATCCTCCAAGCGCGCATCCACGAAGTGCCCGTACTGCTCCTCGCCGGACGCGACGGCGCACCCGACATCAATGCGCCTTTGGCGGACCTCCACCGGTCGTTCAACGCACTCCAACAGAAGCCCGTGGAGTCCCATCGACGCCGGGCGCGCCTCTCGAATCGTGGCCGCGCGGAACGTACATGGTCGAACGAGCGCGCTACCGAGAAGTTCCTCAACGAGGCCATCGCGGCCGCGAGCCACACACCGTACGTCCTCGCCATCGAGGACTTCGGCGAGTTGCCCGAGCTGGCGCGCAATGCGCTGTCGGTACTGGCTCGCGAGCTGCTCTCGCGGCACGAACATGGCAACACGGTTGCGCCGCCGCCTGTGCTTCTGCTTCTGGACATGGGTAGCACGAATCCTTCGGAGCTGCTCATCGCGGATGCCGAGGAACCGGAGCGCCCCATCTGTGCGCTGCGAGCACTGACGGTCGACGAGATCGCTGAGATCGCCACGTCCCGCTTCCCCGGTCTCCTCCTGACGAGCGACGAGGCTGCTGCACTGCACGGAGCGTGCGAAGGAGCACCCGCCACGCTGATCGCCCTGATGGCCGAGGCCATCCGCCGATCTGAACTCCGTGTCATGGATGGCTCGTGGGCGTGGGACCTGGCCCATGTTGCTGAGTACGTGATCCGACGTCGACTTCCGCCGATGCACGCAAACGCGTTGACCGAAGCGGATGACGACCTCAAGGCGCTGCTCGCGACCCTGGCCCTGGTCGACGGGCACCTCGAGCGAGGCATCGCCGAGGCCCTCTGGTCATCGCGTAGCGCAGCCCGTTTCCCCAGCAGCCCCTTGATCAGCTCATCGAGTCAAGATGGCCGCGAGGTTACCGCCCTGGCTAGCCACGCGATTCGTGCAGCCATCCTCGAGAGCCTGTCGGACGATGTGCGGAAAGCCCGCACGGACGAGTTGATCGCGGCCCTGACGAATGCTCCCTCATCCGAACACGCCGTCGACCTGTCCCGTCTCCTGATCGACACGGGAGACGCCCAGGGCGCCTTGGACGCTCTGACCAAGCACGCCTCGGCCCTGAACGCCCAGCAGCGCCTCCGCATTCAGGAGCACCTGCGACGGATCTGCGAATCGAACACCAAGATCCTCGAGATGCCGGACAACCGCCGGGGAGTCGCCGCTCTGCTGGAGCGCGGCTCCGAGGCAGTGACATGCGCCGAGCTCCTCGCGACACACGTTCCACAAGACGGAACCGAACTCGACGTCGTCATCCGCCTCGTGGAGGTGCTAGGGGAGACAGGGGCTACATCCGTCCAAACACTCATTTCCTTGCACGCTCCTGAGCAGAAGTGGTCAAGCCCGGAGCTCGCCATGCTTCAGCTTATGGGAGTACGGGCGGAGCTCGACAGGCGGGAGTTGACACCTGCTCGTGAGCTCTACGACTCAGCACTCCGGACTCTGCGCAGACTCTCGCTTGAGGATCGCCGACGCCCCGCACTTGGAGCCTTTACTGTGCAACGCGTGGTCGCCTCAGAGTTCAGGCTGGAGACAGAAAGAGCGCTATTCGGTTGTTCGATCGCGGCCGTCAGATCGCACGCGAGGAACGCGACCTGCCAACTCTCGCCAAGTTCCACAATAACTTGGGCATTGCACTGCTCGAGGCAAGCGCCAGTGACGTGGGTCACGCAAGACCTAAGTCGTTCGCTAACGATAAAGCGAGCTCTTGGCGACATCCGCGGCGAACCCTCGGCAGCCACTTTCAACCTTGCAAGGACTGCTCGGCTTCAGGGCAGGCTGATGGAGGCGACATCCCTAAGCTACGACTGTGTCGACAGAGCGCAGCGGTATGGTTTGACGGCAACGCTGGTCAAAACCCTGAGAGAACTCGCCGGGTTCTCGACCAGCAGAACCGCCCAGACCTCGCTCTCGTGACCCTTGAGCGTGCATGGCGCGCAGCACGCGCCGCCTCGCTGGCCGAAGGAGCTGCCGCCGCGGCATGGGAGATCTGCCCCGCTGGCTGCCGCGTCTGGGTCGCTTGGACCGCTCAACAAGCTGTGCTGCGCGAAACAGCGAAGTACGCTCGAATGCAGCCGCCAGTACGGACGCGCCTCAGCGGGGCCAACCCCGGCCGCGGAATGCACCACCTGTCCTCCGCCTTGGTCGCGCTCCACGCCGGCCAGCCCCTGCGCTTCGGCATTTACACTCCGCCGCGCTGTTCGGAACATGAACGGCAAGTCGCGAGTCCTCGCAGAACAGATTGCCTCGCTCTGTGCATGCTAGCCCGGCCTCGTCCGACGACCCGATCCTGCAACTTGCAATTGCGTCGTTCGAGGACCCCCGGTCCGTTCGCACGAGCGAGGCCTGTACGGAGCATCAGGTTCGGCCTGCGGAAGACGGTACACGAGGCTCCGCGCGAGTCTCGATTAAGAGCCTCACCTTGGCCGAAGCCAACGCACGGCCCCGTACCTGGCGAGTACGTGCGTATGGGAACCGAATTCCTGCTGGCCGACGCCGCGCGACGCCCCTTCGCGAATGGATGACGTCGGCACTCGCGGGCCTAGAGTCCTCAATGGCGATCAAGGGACTGCCGCTTGATCGATCCCGAGTGCTCGCGATGCGAGTCGAGCGGCAATTGGGGTAAGCAAGCAGGAGCCTTGCGCAACGGTTCTCGCAATCCGTTGCCTTGCTGGAGGGACACGACTGGGCACATCCAGCGTGCTACGAAGAGCTTCCCATCGAGCTGTCGGATGCGGCTAGTGCCCTCAACGAACACCTCCAACTTCCGATGGACACACCGCCGCGCATGCGCGAGCTCCACGCAGTCGCGCACAAGGTGCTGCTGCAGCACGGCACCACGGCCGCACCCGACCAGAGGCTCGCATCCGCACTTCGGAAGGTGTTGGAGGTCTCGGCCCGCATGCGAGGAGGCGGAAGCCTCGCATCCCTCCTCAACACCATCACGCATGACGCCCTCGACATCACGGGCGCCCAGCGCGCATGTGTCGTCCTGATGAACGGGGACTCGGAGCCGGACGTGGGTGCCAGCACGGACCGCGATGGCACGGGGTCTGCGATCACGCTCCGCGATCTCTCCACGACCGTCATCCAGCGTGCCGCAGAGGAGCGCAAAGCGCTGTACTGGCACGACGTCTTCGAGGATGCCGAGTTGATGAAGTCGAGCAGCCTCAGAGCGCTCTCACTGCGCTCGGCACTGTGCGCTCCCCTGATGAGAGGCGACGAGCTCTACGGGGTCATGTATGCGGACACTACGTCGGCCGCTGCGGCGTTCGATGCGATCGACCTTGAAGTGCTGCGACTGTTCGCTGACCAGGCGGCCGCAGCCATCGAGTCGAGCAAACTCGTCGAGGACGTGCAACGCTCGCTGACGGAACTCAAGGACGTCCAGGATCGACTCGTAAAGGGAGAGCGACTGCGGGTCATGGGCGAGCTCAGCAGCGGTGTTGCCCACGAGTTCAACAACCTGTTGACCGCCATACTCGCGCGCATCCAGATGATGGGCCTGAGCTACCTGCCATCCGAAGCCAAGCGAGATCTGGACCTCATCGAAAAGGCCGCCCTCGACGCGGCGGAAGTCGTGCGGCGCCTGCAGTCCTTCAGTCGCCAGCAGCGCCAAGCTGACTTCAAGACCCTGGAGATGGGCGAGATCTGCCACGATGCACTGGAGCTGCTCCGGCCGTTGTGGCGGGGGCGTCGTGGATCCGCCAGCGGAGCGCTCGATGTTGAGTTGCATGCAGAGTCCGGACTATTCGTCCGAGGCGACGCGACCGAGTTGCGCGAGGTACTGACCAACCTGGTCAAGAATGCGATCGAGGCAGTCGGCCCCGATGGGCGCATACGCGTCGTCGCTGCGCGTCGGCGGGGGCGAATCCAAGTCAGGGTGGAAGACAATGGACAGGGCATCCCGGATGAGGTGCGTGCCCGCGTCTTCGACCCCTTCTTCACCACCAAAGGCGAGCGAGGAACAGGCCTTGGTCTCTGCCTCAGCCAACAGATCGTGCAGAAGCACAGTGGTGAGATTTCGGTAGAAGCTCCTGCCGATGGTGGAACCACGATCCAGTTCTACCTGCCGGCTGTCGAGCGAAGCTCGTTGCGCGAGTTGAGCCCGAAGCCCGTTCAGCCGAAGACGCATGCGGCGATCAAGGTGGTTCTGGTAGACGACGACGCGGAGGTGCTGAAGCCGCTGATTAGGCACCTGGAGGAGTCAGGCTTCCAGGTCCTGACGGCAGCGGACGGCCTGAAGGGACTGGAGTTGGCCTCCTCGGCAAACCCCAATGTGGTCCTTACCGACATCGGGATGCCCGGCATGGATGGGCTCGAGTTGTGCCGTCGACTGCACGAGACCCGACCATCCCTTCCCGTGGTGCTCATGAGCGGCTGGGCGAGCGATGTGGATCACGAGCACGCAAGAGTCAGCGGCGCTTCGGGGGTCGTCGCGAAGCCGTTCTCACTCTTCGCCGTCCGTGATCTCCTCATCAAGCTCGCGCAGCACGGGGAGGCCTGAAAAGGAAGAAGCCAGCCCCTGCGGGCTGGCTCCCTCGACGGTGCACCATCGGGTGTAGTGAGGGCCTTGGTGATCGCGGGCTAGGTCGGGCTCCATTCCCAGATCCAATCGACGGGTCTTCAGCATTGAAGCTGAAGACCACGCCCTTCTCGAGCTCGACGCGAAGAACCGTGCCACTCTCGTCCTGCCCGTCATGCGGACACGGAACGATCGTGTAGGGTCCATCCACAAATCCGTCCATGACCGGCTGGCCATGAGCGTTGAAAGCCCGGAACTGCTGTCCCTGGCCATTTGCGAAGTGGAGCATGCCGATGCGACCCCGGCTGGGGACTGCACTCGAACATCGCTCCGGTGGGCCCAGGTTGCGCCGAAACGGAAGTCGAGACGGCCAGTGCGAGCACCGCCAAGACTGCGAGGATTGCGAACTTCCTCATGTTTCAGGACCTCCTCCCGCGCCAAACGCTCTTCAGCGCCTAGCGACGTCCAGATACTGAAACATGCGTGCTAGATTTCGCAACTAGAAATGTCGACCCAAGTGAACAACTAGCGCTGCCAAGCGCACACCTAACTAACGTTACACTAAGGCCTTGCGGCTGCGGACACGTCGCGAGAGGCTTGTCCCGTGTCACTCGACCGGCCGCTGCTGGTGTGCAGTCTCCTCCGAGAGGGCAGAGGGCCTGGTCCCTCCTCACACAGAGGTGAGGCATGGCCGTACTGGTCGCCTCCGCACCGCGTAGTTCTGCGGGCCGCGGAGGTTGTCAGCTCTGGGCCGACCGTCGCCTACCAGCTGTGTAGGGCGAGTACCCTGAAACAGGCACGGCCTCGGTTGATCGCCCTTGAGTTGGATCCGTCGGTACCTCTTGGCTTCGCGATCGCCGCACTGCTGTTGCTTCACACTGATCCAACGCCAGAGACCGCGCGCCTGCTCTGGCGCCTGGAGCTCCACCCACCCTCAAGAGCGGGGACTAAAGACTTATCTCTCCGAGCGCTTCGTGAGCGTGACCTACGCGGACAGTACTTGGAGAGACTGGAGACAATTGCCGCGCGTAGAGGCTCACCCAGGCTCTGGCTGGCCATCCTGACAGCGGTTGCCACCTACCCGCCGCGGCATGTGACGCAACACAGGATTGCCCGCCGCCTCGCAGAGCGAGTGTCGAAGGCCGCCGCGAAGGGCAGCGCAGCGTGGGCGCCCCTCGTTCCGAAGATACTGGCTGCCTTCGCGGGAGGGCCTCCCCCCCCAATCACGGGTTATCGAGCGTTCGGCAGGCACTTGCCAGCACAGGAGCGAATGGTCATTGCGGCGCTGATGGCCTCGGCTTGGGCAGCCAGCACTTCAGTGGGACAGCTTCAACCGAGCATCAAGCTGCGCGCCGCCCTTCGCGCGGAAGCAAAATGCCGCGCCGCTGGTCTTCGCTCCCTCTCGGGAGTGGCAAGATCGTACCGGCGACGGATCCACAGGACGCTGTACCCACAGGCGCTGGATCGTGTCCTGCTCAGATGCCTTAGGGTCGTCACGTTGGCAGGCGCACGGGGGGCGCTCTGGAACGCGGCTAGCGATCAGACCTCAAGGGCGCTCGATGCGGGGCACTTATCAAGGTCGAGGGCCTCTCTCGCCACCCACCTTCTCGTAACAAGGGGGCAGGGATTCACCATTCACCCTAGCCGCATCGTCCGTCTAAGAATCGGCAAGGACCCGAGGTCTAGCACACGCAAGGTTCCGCGTGAAACGCGCGACCATCTAGAGAACATGAGCCTCATGGAGCGAAATCAACTCAGGCGTGCCGAGCGGCGCCTGCACTCCATGCCGGCTATGGACAAGTCAACCTTGTACGCACTCTCGCTGGGAGCCATGGGGAAGCCCCACGAGACGGGGATTCGCCCCAGGGACTGTTCGGCACACACGCATTCACGGTTAGCTCTTGGGGAAGGCGAGACGCGCAGTTTGCTCGGCCGCCTCGACTTGCAATGGGCTCAGAGGGCAGGCTGGCTGTCACTTACCTTGTGTGCGCGGATGTGTGGGAGGGAGGCGTTCTCAGTCGACGTCTCCGAAGACACCTCTGGTCTGACCTCTCAGGCCAACTCCCATGGGCCAGCCGAGTCGTACTTGGAGTGACTCTCGCGGAGGACGCCATCCGGCGATTGGCACTCCGATCCAGCACCAAAGCACTGGCACAGGCATCCGATGCGTATCGCTCGCTTCTCCGATTACTTGTTTCGAGAGATAGGAAAGACACTTTCGGCCTGGGTTGTAATATTTTGCAGCGGGGGCCTTGGTCGCTGAGGAAGCTGCTCACATCGGAGGGCAAGGATGACAGTGGTGCTAGCGGAGTACGAGCGCCTTTGCCGCAAGACGCTGCAGTCATTCGAGCCTCCGATCCCGCCGGGGAGAGATCCCGTTGCGACGGTGGTCCGGACTGCTCACAAGCTGCGCCGACGACGCAGGAGGGGAAGGCCCAGCCGCCTGCTCAACGCCCTGGATGCCATCATCACGGCAGGCCATGCAGCTCCTGGGCAGGACATCGAGCGGCGCGTCGTGCGAGAGATTGCCAAGATGCTCGACGGGTGGGTCCTGCTGCACTATCGGCAGGGCGTCTACCTGACGCGGCGACCGCAGCGAGAGCATACGCTCAGCGTCTGGACGATCCACCGCCTCGCCCGCGCACAACGACTGCGCGCAAGGACGATCCGCAAGCGGGATGAGTTCTGGCGCCCGGATCAGCGAAGGCCACGGGGCGTCCTGTCCGTACCCATCGGAGATGGCGTTGCATGCATCGCGGCATCCAGACCCTTCACCCGTAAGGAGCGAGAGGCCGTACGCACGGTGCTGCGATTTCTCGAGGCACGACGCGCGGGCGAGTCGGTGCGGGACTTCCTCCCAGCTCGGGAACCCAACGCGATCGTGGCCCCCCCTCTGGCCGGTGAAGGGTTGATCGGAGAGTCGTCGCCGTGGATGCGCGTACTCAGCCACGTTGCTCGTGTCGCAACGGCTACCTGCCCGGTGATCCTGCACGGTGAGACGGGAACAGGGAAGGAGCGCCTGGCACGCGCCATTCACTCGGCATCACACCGCGCGCAAGGACCGTTCGTCGCAGTCAACTGCGGGGCTCTCTCACGGGACGTCATCCAGTCCGAGCTGTTCGGGCACATCCGTGGCGCATTCACGGGCGCAGAGCGCAATCGACAGGGCCTCATTCAACAAGCGCATCGAGGCACCTTGTTCTTGGACGAGGTTGCAGACATGCCGCCTCCGATGCAGGTCGCGCTGCTACGCGTGCTGGAAGAGGGTCAACTCACGCCCGTCGGCGCTTCACGATCGCGCCGCGTCGATGTCCGCATCGTCTGCGCCAGCCACAACGACCTGCAGGACGAGGTGGCTGCCGGCCGGTTCCGCGAAGACCTGTATCACCGACTCAACGTGCTCACCATCCACCTACCGCCGCTGCGTGACCGCGGAGAGGACCTGCTGCTTCTGGCCCGCCACCTACTCATGCGCATGACGCCGACCCGCAGGCTCCATCGCGACGCCGCCAGCGTACTGATGCAGCATGACTGGCCCGGCAACGTACGCGAACTCGACAACGTCCTCCAAGCGGCCGCACTCCTATCGGACGACATCGAGCTGACGCCCGAGACCCTCGCGCACATCCTGGCCGGCCGGCGGCGCCGCACCCCGGCGGCCGCCCCAGCCCAGCTCGGTCCCCGGACCGAGCGGATCCTGGCCGCCCTCGGCCCCCGGTGGCTGAGCGCCCCCGAGCTCGCGCGCGCCGTGGGGGTCTCACCCAGAACCATCAATCGAGAGCTCCGCAAGCTGCTCGACCGTGGACTCGTCGAGGCCCACGGGCAGGCTCGACAGCGAAGCTACCGACGGGCCGATGCGCCTGGCGCGATTTGACGCGTTTCGAGCAGCGGCTGACCCAGGCTGTGTAATTCTCCACGATTCCACAATTCCTGTGGACTCATAAAGCACGGCTCAGACGGCGCTTACGAATTGTTCTCCACATCCGGGCGGCGGCACGGGACATGCGATTCCCTCGGTCGTGCAACGCGTATCTCCCACCCTGGGCCTCCTCCTAAGGCAAGTACTGGCGGTGTCGGTCTGCGCGTTCACAGGGCGGGTCTGCCCACTCGGCGCGATCTGGGTCCCCAACTCATCCGTCGTCGAGCGCAGACTCGCCCGACCTTACACACCGCTACCCCCCCAGGGCGCCCTGGTCACGATCGGGGTCGTCCCCGACACCCTCGTGATCCGGAAGACGGGCGATTTCCCGCCGTCGCCGGCGGGCCAGGAGGACGAAAGCGCCGGCCCCGATCACGGCCAGGACCATCAGGATGACGCCCGTGACATCGTGGAGCAGCAGGTGGAACCAGGGCCGCGCCTCTTCGACCACCGACTGCCTCCACGCCGCCGCCCACTCCCCGACGGAGAGCCCCGTGCGGGCCCGAACCCGCCGATTGAAGGCCTCTTCCCGCGGCGTCGGTGAATCCGCCGGCCAGCTGGCCAGATCGTCGAGGATCTCCTGAATCGGCTGCCAGCCGGTGGCCCGGGTGACGTACTGGATCCACGACCGGCTCTGCTTGTACGCGAGGTCCGCTCCACGGGCATCCGCGGGAAACCGGTCCTGCAGCGCATGGAAGGGGTGGAGTCGATCGAAGGCAGCCGCCACGTCCAGGGCGGCGCCCGCATCCACGCTGATACCTCCACCCAGGTCCTCGGCGATGCCCTCCTCGGCCCAGAGCGGAAGGAGTCGGCGATTGCTGCCGGCTCGCGCGCCCCAGGCAAGATGTACCCACTCGTGGCGAAGCACCGACTCGAGGCTGCTCCCCTGGCCAGCGGACAGCAGATCCGCACGAACGACGATCAGCCCCTCAGCGGACAAGGCCGCGCCGACCGCCCAGGCCGGCACCTTGGCACGAGCCTCCTCACGCATGCGCCCCAGGTCGTGAACGATGGCGACCTCCGCCGCAACGTCCGTGCTCCACCCCAGGCGATCGGCTACCTGTCGCCGGATCGCAGGGAGCAGCGCCTTGGCCTCCTGCCCCATCCGCTCCAGGCCACGGTCCCAGCGCACGGCAACGGTCGGCTCCAGACCATCGGCGGCCAGGGCGGGCGACACGCACACGCCGACCCACAGGCAGACCAGCCAGAACAGGAGGGGGATGCGTTGGACCACGGCGGAATCCTACGGGCCCTACCGGCCTCGCTCGTGGTGGACCCAGCACGCGTGTCGAGGGGAATCGACTCCGCCACGCACGACCCCGTACCGCGCCACGATGTAAAGCGCGCTTCAGAAACGACTTGCGCCTGTGGTCGAACTCAGGCCCGGGCTGGCACGCCGCATGTAAGGAGAACGCCGTTGCTACGCGGGTGAGCGCGCAGCGATGCATCTCCCTTTCGGGTACCGGACGACCGGCTGCCTCCGAGGGGACGGAGATAGGGTTTGAGGGCCGGGCGAAAGCCCGGCCCTACTTCGTTTCGGCCTCGGCCGGAGGTACGGGGCGAGAGGGTGACCGCAGCGTCGTCGCGAGTTGCCGCAGCTCGTCCACCAACCCGCGCACTCGATCCAGGGCAGCCAGCGCCTCGGGATCGCCGCCCGGCGCGCCAGCCCGCAACCGCCGCGCTTCCTCCTGAACCTGCGTGCCCACGTCATCGAGACGGGCGGCAAGGGCCGCGGCGGTCGTCTCGTCCACCCGCGCCACTTCCTCGTCGCGTATGAAAACCGGCCGGACCCCATCCTCTCCCCCGACCGGACGCCCCTCCAGCACCTCGACCCGAACATGCGAGCCATCCCCACGCGCCATCAAGCCACGCCAAACGCGCCCCCCGTCGGACCGGGTCGTGGGCGCCGGCCGAAGATCAGCGGCGATCAACGCGTGGACCGTCGTGCGCAGCAGGGCCTGCTTGGACCAGCGGGTGTACGCCGCGCCCTCGGTGTTGGTCTCGACGATGCGGCCGAGCGAATCACATAGGAGAATCGGCAGGGGTGCCGTGCGGACAACGACGCGATGTCGCCCGGGAGGCAGCCGCTTGGGAGGCGTTCGTTGTCCCGTCGGCTTCGAACGGACGGGCAGCTGGTGCTTCGCCTGCTCGGCCTCGAGGCGGGACAGCGCGTTCAAGGCAAGACGATCCAGATTCACGGCGTCTCCCTCGGATCGGAGTCGGTGGTGGGGCCTCCCGGCACAGCGCAGCCAAGGACCCGTTGTCCTATCGGCGCAGGCGGCCGTGAATCCGTAGCCCCGAATCGGTGTCGGACCGTCTCGCAGCCACAAGCTGGCGGGACCCCGGCGTCAGCTCCGCTTGGCTCTCACTACGAGGACCGGCGTGGGACTCCGTCGAAGGACTCGCTCGGCCACGCTCCCGATCAGGAAGTGGTCGAGCCCACTGCGCCCGTGCGACCCGATGACGATCACGTCCGGCCTGAGCGTGTCGGCGGCCTCCAGGATGGCCTGCGCAGCCTTCCCTTCGCTCACCGTGCTTTGGATATCCAGATCCGGGTGGCGCTCGGCATAGGCCTCGAGTTTCTCGAGGCTCAGTGCCTTGAGTTGCTCGATGTCCTTGCGGTGCGGATACACGCCGAAGGCGCCCTCCGTCACGACCGGCATCCACTCCACGACGTGCAGAAGCGTCGCTCGGCCGCCGTCGGCGAGGACCTGGATCGCCATCTCGAGCGTCGACTCGGACAGCTCCGAGAAGTCGAGCGGAACCAGGATGTTCGCAAACCCCCTCATGGCCGCTCCATTGGCTTGCACCACGACAAGACTACAGGAATCGATCGCCGGCGACCACGCGTCGCCCATTCAGGAAGTCCTTCACATCCATGTCGCGCTTGCCGGCAGGTCGCAGGCGCTCGATCCGAATCGAACCCTCGCCACAGGCCACGTCGATTCCTTCCGCCGCCACGGCGAGAACGGAACCCGGCGTCGGACGCTCGGCCTCCTCGCCAGAGGTACCGACATCGAGAACCACCACCCGTGAGAGAACCACGGGCATCGGATCGTGCTTCACCTTCGGCTGCCACGCCGTCTGGGCACCAGGCCACTCGGTCATCGCTCGGACGTGGTTCTTCACGGTGAGAGCCGACGCGGACCACGGAACGCGCCCCTCCTCCTTCTTGAGGCGTCCTGCGTAGGTCGCCTGCTCGTGATCCTGCTCCACGGGCTCGATGTCGCCCGCCACGTAGGGGGGAAGCGACCGCACGAGCAAGTCGGCGCCGACGTCGGCCAAGGCCGTGGTGACCGCCGACTTGGTCTCCTCGCCGGTCAGGGGCAGCTCCGCCTGCGCGATGACCGGCCCCTGGTCCCACTCCTCATCCATGACGAAGAGGGAGACGCCGGTCTTGTCCGCACCGTCCCGCACGGCCGCCGTTACCGGGCTGGCCCCGCGGTACCGGGGTAGGAGACTCGCGTGCACGTTGACACATCCCTTGGGAGGCAGCTGGAGCAAGGCGCCCCCGAGCTTCTGTCCGAACCCCGCCGTAACGATGACGTCGGGCGTCGCCTCCTCGACCGCTTCCCTCGACGTGCGGCCATTGACATCGCCCGTCCGGTGCAACGGCAACTGCAGCCTCTCGGCGGCTTCGGCCAGGGGCACCTCGCGCTTGCGCCGGCCCCGGCCCGCCGGCCTCGGAGGAGGCGTCACCACGAGAACCGGCGCCAAGCCGGCCCCCACCAAGCTCTGCAGCAGGGGCACGGCGAAGGCCGGGCTCCCCATGAAGACGATCCGCACGCGCTGACTCTCCCCCATCTCGGGCTGGTCGATCGTCTGGGATGCCAGATCGCGATCGACCGGGTCCTCGACCTCGAGACCCTCCTCGCGAATCTGGATCTGGATCTCGCCCAGGCCGTCTTGCATGACCATGATCTTGCGGAGCTTGATCAGCTCGAGAAGCGCCAGGAACGCGCCGATCACGTAGGTGCGGTCCTGACTCCCCGCCAGCAACTCCGTGAAGGTCAGCTGCCCGCCGGCGTCCGACAAGCGATCGAACATCACACCGACGAAGTGCGTGATCGGGAGACGCTCGCGCGGCATGGCGACCGCCGTGTCGCTCCCGGTCTCGCGCAGCAACCGCTGGAACGCCGACACCAGGGCGAACAGGTCGACCTCGAGATCCTCGTCCTCCACGGGCCGCGGCCCGGGTCCCTTCACGACGACCGGGGCCCGCGCGCCCTGGTCGCCGGCCCGCACGCCCAGCTCGCCGGCGACCCGTTTGAAGTCGCGATACTCGATGAGTTGTCGGACGAGATCGAGGCGAGGATCGATCTCCTCGAGATCCACGGGCGTCTCGCGCGGCAGCAGCGCGCGACTCTTGTGGACCAGCAACTGGCTCGCGAGCACGAGGTACTCGCCGGCCAGATCGACGTCGAGGTTCTCGACCTGACCGCGCACCGCGGCGAGGAACTTGTCGGCGATGTGGGCCATGGACACCTCGTGGATGTCCACCTCTTCCTGCTGGACGAGGTGAAGGAGGAGATCCAACGGCCCTTGAAAGTGGTGCAGATCGACGCGAAGTTCGTCCATGCGCGGCGAGTCTAGCGGGCAGGACCCATGGACCTCCGCGAAACGCGCCGTTCCCAGAGCCCAAGGATCCAGAATGCGCCGTCGCCGAGTCGGCGAAGACCGAGGCCTCGACGGGCCAGATTCCGGGCCCGCCGGCTCATTACGAACAAAAGACTTCTTCAGTGGGTGCCACCTCTCCTCCAGGCCCCCCGGAACGCGCCTCCGTCCGAGGAGGGACCGATCTAGAATCCTGGGTCGTTCTGCGCCCGCCGGAGCCCCTCGTGAATCCCCCCGCGCCCCCGATCCGTCTCTTCGTCATGGACGTGGACGGAACCCTCACCGACGGCACGATCACCTACACCGCCGACGGCGTGGAGTTGAAGTCGTTCCATGCGCGGGACGGGGCGGGCATCAAGCTCCTGCCGGACGCCGGCATCGTTCCCGCGATCGTCAGCGGTCGCAGCAGCGCCGCCACCCAGCGACGCGCCAAGGAGCTCGGTATCACCCATGTCGTCGAGGGGGTTCACGACAAGCTCCCCTACGTCGACGAGATGCGCCGGAAGATGGATCTACCGTGGGAGGCCGTCGCCTTCATGGGCGATGACCTGACCGACATCCCGCCCATGCGTCGAGCGGGATTCAGCGCGGCGCCGAAGGACGCTGCCGCCGAGGTCTGCCGGATCGCGACCTACGTATCGACGCTCCCGGGCGGCCGAGGTGCCGTTCGCGACGCCATCGAGACGTTGCTGCACCGCCAAGGAGCATGGGACAACGTGCTTCGGGGGCTGGAGGCGACGTAGGTGGCCTGGAAGCGCGCCCTTCTCGTCTTCGTCCTGAACGCCGCGGGCATGGCTGCGCTCGTGTGGCTCGCGGGGGGTCTCGCCGGTCCCGGTCGAGGCGGACCGGCGCCCGAGTTCGATGAGACCCAGGAGATTGCGCCCGGCCAGGGCAGCATCGTCCCTCCCCTCGATGTGCCCGTGGCCGTGGGCGGCTTCCAGGGCGCCGGGGGCGGCTCCGCACCGGAGGCCATCGAGTTCGTGGACAAGACCACGGGCGAGACCGTCTTCATCCCGTTCTTCGTCCGGTACCACTTCGAGGCACGCGAGGGCAGCCCCACGAACGCCGGCGAGGCGGGGCGGCAAGCGGCCGAGTTGCGCGGCCTTCGCCTGCGTATGTACCGGGAGCCCCGAACGCTCGAGGAGGCCCAGGCCCTGGCAGACGGGCGCGACGGCGCACAGGATGCCCTGCTCAAGTGGCAGGTCTTCGCGGAGGTCGCCGTCGCCAAGTTCCTCATGGAGAGCCTCAGCCTCTCGAACCGACGCGCCAGCCCGGGTGAGTCGGATGCTGTCATCCATCTTCGTGACGGCGTGCTGGTTCGTGACGTCGAGGAACAGTTGGTCATCGAAGGGGAAGACCTCGAGTTGCAGCCGGCCGCTGGGCGCGCGAAGGGCCGGGGTGTGTTCGTCGTACGACACGAGACTTTCGAGATCACTGGACGGGGGCTCGACGTCTCCCGCGAGGAAACGAGCGACCGGGTAGCCGTCCACGAGGACGTCGTGGTGAACGTGTACGGCACCGTCCCCGGACCCGATGGCCGCCCGCTTCTGGATCTCGGCGACGAGTCGCTGGAGCCGGGGTCGATTACCGCAGAAGGCGGCGCGGTGCTCGTCCGCGAAACGGTCTTCGGCATCGAACGCCTGCAACTCGAACTCCGCCACCGCGTGCACGCAGAGCAGGAGAACGGACGCAGCCTGGACGCCGAGCGCATCCTCCTCATCGCGCACCGCGATCCCGGGGAACCCGGCTCCAGCGACGACGCCTTGCGGTCGCGCTGGAAGCTCCACTCCTTCCTTGCCGAAGGCGGCGCCATCGTCGAGTACCCGGACGTCACACCGAAGGGCGAGCCCTACCTCGTGTCGGCCACGGCGCACCGGATCCTCCACGAAGTCGCTGCCGACGGTACGTCGAGTACGCTCCTCGAGGGCGAGCCCCAGCTCGCGCTTCACGGCGACATCCCGCTGTCGGGTCTGAATGCGAACAGCGGCCTCGGCCTCCTGCGCGCCTCCGCCCACGACCAAGCGTGGATGGGCATGGCCGACCCTGCGGATCTCCCGCCGGGAGCCGACCCTGCGCAGTTCGTACGCATCGTGCTGCGTGGCGACGCCAAACTCGAGCGTCAAGACACCGGCGTGAGCCAGGACTGGGAGCGCCTCGAGGGCAAACAGCTGACCGTGCTCTTCAAGAAGGACCGCAAAGAGCAGGACCCACCGGTGGCGACGCGCGCCTCGAAGACGCTTCGGCCTAGCGAGCGCTTGCTGGCCGTCTCGTTCTTCATGTTCGGCGACGTGCAGCTGACGGGCACCCGCATGAGCGGGCACACCCAGCGACTGCGGGGGGACGCGCTCGACACCAACAGCCCGCAATTGACGGCTGAAGGCGAAGGCACGCGCTTCGCCTTCCACGGCCTGCGCCGCGATCAGCGCTTCATGGGTGGCGACACGGCGTCGGCGCGCACGTCGGATGCGGCGCCCACCGGCCAGGATGCGGAGGAGCGTGAAGGCTGGGTGGTGGAACGGGTACGCGCCGGAGGCGGCCCGGGCGAAGTCGTGGTCCAGACGAGCTTCGGCGGCCCGACCGTGGGCATCCCGGCCCGCGTCAGCGGGCGCGAGCTCGCCTACGACCGCGTCACGGATCGGGCCCGCCTGCAGGGATCGCCCTCGTCCCCCGCCCGCGTCACGGTGGGTGAGTCGGGCGGCCTGCAGCACGCCGTCGCCGCCAACAACATGGTCTTCCAACGCGAACGCGGCGAGATCGAAGCACGCGGATCGGTCCGCGGCACGGTGTACGTCGTGGACTCCAACGGGGAGGCCGCCGGCCTCGCGGCCCTGGGCCTGGAAGATCCGCAATCCGGCGCGCCCGTCACCTTCGGCGTAGCCACGAACGGGCGCATCGTGATCCGGGGCATGTTGGCCGACTCACTGCAGGGCCCCCTGCTCGACGCCGACCAGGTCGTGCGGATCGAAGGCGGGGTCGTCGCGGAGCTGGTGAGTGAGGCGACGGCCGTGGACTCGCTGAAGGCCGACTTCGTCGAGATCGCGCTTCGCCGCACCATGCGAACCGAGGACGCCGCCCCCACCGCGTCGATGGCTTCCGCCGCTCCCCGCCGTTCGCGGAGCGCCGTACCCGACGCCGCGCCCCGAAGGCGCCGCCGCGGCCAAGCCCGTCCGCTGGCAACTGTCCTCGGAACTCCTCCGCGCACGCGTCGGCCCCAGTGGCTTCGAGAGCGTCGAGGCCGTCGACGGAGCCACGCTCGCCAGCGACGACGCGACGATCCGCGGTCGTCGCATCGCCTACGACGGTCTCCGACAGGAAGTCAGTGTTCGTGGGCTGCCGGGGGTCGATGCGCGCGCCGCCTTCGGCTCCCAGACGGAGCGGAACGAAGTCTGGGCGCAGGACCTCCTCGTCCACCTGGCAACCGACGGCCCCGACCGCGTCGATGCCAGCGCCGGCGCTCGTGCCGTCCTCATCCGCGCCGGAACGAAGGAAAGCGAGCCGGCCCTGGAGCGATTCACCGTGCTCTGCACCGCACCCGTCCGCGTAACGCGCACGGAACTCGTCACCGAGAACGCGCGGGAAGCCTTCGAGATCCGGCGACACGTCCGCACGACGCGGGAAGCTCCCTGGGGCGACCCCGCCCGGCTCTGGGCCAACCGCCTCCTCGTGCGCGGTTCGGATCTACTGAGCGGCAAGTCTGCCGACGTGACGACGGTGACGGCATCCGGCCCGAGCACGGCCCTCAAGGTCGGCGTGGGGAACGAGGAAACCACGGTCTGGGGCGAGCGCTTCGAGCTCGACATCGCGACCTCGCTCGCCACCCTGACCGGAACCGACCGTCACCCCCTCGAGATCCAACGGGGCCGCGCGGAGGATCCCCAGGGCTTCAGCCGCCAGGAACGAATCGTCCTCGACCTCAAGACAGGGATGATTCGAGACGCCGCCGGCATCGAGATGATCTTCCGGGGCAAGCGATGAACACCCTCGCCTTCCTCAGCCTGGGCTTTGCCGAGATGCTCGTGCTCGGCGTCGTGGCTCTCCTCGTGTTCGGTGGTCGCCTGCCGGAGGTCATGCAGAACCTGGGACGAAGCTACGCGAAGTTCCGCCGGGGCATGAACGACCTCACGAACCCCATCCGTCAGGAGATGCGCAAGCTCGACGTGACTTCGCCGCCGCCGCCACCGACCTCGAAGGACGACGCGGAAGCCACGACCCAGCCGCCGCCGCGCTACACACCGTCGACGGACACCGTGCCCCTCAACGAAGCGCCGCAGACGAAGCCGACACCGCCGCGGTCCGTACCGTCCCCGTCGGGGGGGGCCGCGGACGAGCCGCCGCCGGTCTGACCGCGGCTACTGGCCGTTGCCGCCAATCACGTTCTGATCGGCCTCGTCGAAGATGGACGTCCAGGACCCGTCGGCGCTCGTATCGACGACCTTCACGTTCTCCTGGAGAACGCGGCGAATCTCGGGGGCCTCGCCCACGTAGAAGAAGAGCTTGCCGCCGCAGGCATCGCTGAGCGCGCTGATGCACTCCCGCGAGGGAGGTTCGACGACTGCGAACGTACGGACCTGACCGAACCGACCCACGGGTAGCACCTGGTACTGATACAGGGTCGCCGCCGGGAGTCCCCCCGCCAGATCCTCGTCGAACACGAAGCCCGAGAGAGGCAGGCAGGGCAGGTTGTAGTGAATGGCGACCATCTTCGCGAGGTCCCAGGCGGTGATGTGCCCGGCATCCACGACGACGGCCCCGAACGGCTCGTTGGACTCCCTCGCGGACGTGATCAGTTCGTCCGCAAGCTCTTCTGTCAGCACAGCCTGATCCACGAGTACGTCTCGCAGACTTCGGCGCTCGAACCGGTTATGGGCGTCCATAGGGCGTCTCCGGCCTTCTATCGGCCACGGAGGGCCCCGAGATGAAGACCCGAGCGGACGAGATTCGAGTCCGAAGGCCGCGAGCCCAACCCCTTGCGGGCCCCGGGGTTGGGACGTCGCGCCGTCAGACGTCGAGGTCGCGCACCTCTAGGGCGTGCTGCTCGACGAACTGGCGTCGCGGCTCGACGCTCTCCCCCATCAACAAGCTGAAGAGACGATCCGCTTCGGCCCCGTCGGCCATGCAGACCCGCAGCAGCGTCCGCCGCTTGGGGTCCATCGTGGTGGCCCAGAGCTCGTCGTGGTTCATCTCGCCGAGCCCCTTGTAGCGCTGAACGTCCACGCCCCGCTGACCCGCCTTGCGAACGTGGATCAAGACGTCCTCGAGACTGCTCAGTTCCAGGACCTCACCACCGTCGACGCGCAGCCGGTACCTCGACCCCTCACCCTCACCCCAGTGTCGGGGATCCACCCCGAAGTCAACGAGCGTCCGGACCTGGTTCTCCAACTCGGTGTGCTCGTAGATCCGGGACACGATGACATCCGCGTCCTTGCGGGTGCTCCGGTCGTCTCCTTCTTCGAAGACCACGGCCTCACGGCCGAGCATCGCTTCTTCCTGCGCGATGAACTGGGCCACCTCCTCGTCACCGAACACGAACATGGCGTTGTCCGGCGTCTGCGCGCTCGACACCATGGCCGTCGGGAGCTTGCCGTCGTCATTGAGTCGGGTGAAGTAGTCGGCGGGATCCACGGAC
Source organism: uncultured Planctomycetota bacterium (assembly GCA_963802335.1). GTDB lineage: Bacteria > Planctomycetota > PLA2 > PLA2 > JAEUHO01 > CAWDIE01. The sequence goes on from CAWDIE010000003.1 coordinate 755,320, forward strand.
CGCCGATCCAGTGCACGCGCCACGTCCTGGATCTTGCTGAGGGCCGCCGCGAGATTCTGGAGCCGGGGGCCGGTGATCGGTTCGAAGTCCTCCTCCTCGATCTTCTCGAGGATCAAGGACCCCGCACCCAACTCTTCGAGGCGGCGATCGAGGTCGCGCTCGTCGAAGATGTACTCCTCCTTCTTGCGCTTCGTGATCTTGAACAGCGGCGGCTGCGCAACGTACACGTGCCCCAACTCGATGAGCGGCTGCATGTGACGGAAGAGGAACGTCAAGAGGAGTGTGCGGATGTGGCTACCGTCGACGTCCGCATCCGTCATGATGATGATCTTGCCGTACCGTGTCTTCCCGGCGTCGAAGTCCTCGACGCCGATGCCCGTCCCGAGCGCGGTGATGAGGGCGCGAATCTCCTCGTGCGCCAACATCTTGTCGATGCGGGCCTTCTCGACGTTGAGGATCTTGCCCTTGAGCGGAAGAATCGCCTGGGTGTTGCGGTCGCGACCCATCTTGGCGCTGCCACCCGCACTCTCCCCCTCGACCAGGAAGATCTCAGTTTCGTCCACATTGCGGCTGCTGCAGTCGGCGAGCTTCCCCGGCAGGCCGCCGCCACTCAACGCGCCCTTACGACGTACGAGATCCCGTGCCTTGCGGGCGGCCTCACGAGCCTGGAACGCCTGGATCGCCTTGTCCAGGATCGTGCGCGCGGACTTCGGGTTCTCCTCGAGATAGGTCTTCACCGCATCCCCGACGATGCCGGCGACGATCCCCTCCACCTCGCGGTTTCCGAGCTTCGTCTTGGTTTGCCCCTCGAACTGGGGCTCGGGCACCTTGACGCTGATGACGGCGGTGAGCCCCTCGCGGAAATCCTCTCCGCTCGGCTTGTCGCTCGACTTGAAGAGGTTCTCGCGGGTGGCGTAGTTGCCGAGGCTGACGCTGAGCGCACGACGGAAGCCGGACACATGCGTCCCTCCCTCGTGCGTCGGGATGTTGTTCGCAAACGCCTGGACGTGGGCGGAGTAGCCATCGTGAAACTGCGCGGCGATTTCGACGATCACGTCATCCTGCTCGCCCTCGACGTAGATGACGTCGTCATGCAGAGGTCGCCGCCCCTCATTGAGGCGCTGTACGAACTCCTGGATCCCACCTTCGAAGTGGAACTCCTTCTCGAAAGGAGGATCGACACGCTCATCGACGAAACGGATGAAGACCCCCCGATTCAAGAAGGCGAGCTCGCGGAACCGGGATGCGAGCATCGTCGCGTCGAAGCTGTACTCACCGAAGATCTGGTGGTCGGGCTTGAAGTAGACCTTCGTTCCCCGCCGGTCGGTCTTACCGCGCACCTCCAGCTCGCTCTGGGGAATCCCGCGGCTGAACGCCTGGTAATGCAGATGCCCGTTCTGGTAGACCTCGACCTCGCAAACCTCGGACAGGGCGTTGACGACGCTTGCTCCAACGCCGTGGAGGCCACCGCTGACCTTGTAGACGCCCTTGTTGAACTTCCCGCCCGCGTGCAGCTTCGTGTAGGCAACGGTGACGCCGGGCAGGCCCTGCGCCTTGTTGATGTCCGTCGGGATGCCGCGGCCGTCGTCGCTCACGATGATGCCGTCGTCCGCAGTGATGCGCACGTTGATGTTGGTGCAGTAGCCGGCCATCGCCTCGTCGATCGCGTTGTCGACGATCTCGTACACCAAGTGGTGCAGACCCCGCGTGGCCGTGTCGCCGATGTACATCCCCGGACGCTTCCGCACGGCCTCCAGGCCCTCGAGCACCTGGATGTTGTCGGCGGTGTAGTCGGCGTCGCCTGTGGCAGAAGACTTCAAGGCATCCAGCGCGGAGGTCCCCTCGGGGCGCGGATCCATCTCCTCGTCACCCGTATTCATCGCGTCTCTCCATGTGCAGGGGTATCGCCCGAAGCGGGCTCGCCCGGTTCCGTCGTGAATCGAAGACCGATCAACGACACGTCGGGAAGCGCCGCCTGCAGAACACTCAGCAGACGGTCACGGTGGAACTGAGCCAGCTCCTGGCGCAGACTCGAGGAAGACACCCCCACGACGAGGACACCGCCCGTCAATGCACGAGGCGTCACGTGATCGCGCCAGGCGGGATCGGCCACCCGTTCCCAGGCCGTCAGCACGCGTCCGGTGAGACGAGCAGACGGCATCCCCAGCGCCTTCAGCGCGGGCCCCAGCAAATCGCCTACGGCGACGGCACCTTTCCTCTTCTTGGGCAAGTCCCCTCGTTTCTCTATTCGAGCGCGATCGGCATGATCACGTAGACGTAGTCGTCGCCGTCGGTCAGCTTGCCGGGGGCCTTGGCGTCGGTGAACTCGAACCGCACCTCGCCGTCGGTATCCATCACCTTGAGGGCCTCACCCAAGAAAGCCGGGTTGAATCCGAGCAGCCGCTTGCCGCCGTCGTAGCGGATCGGCACCTCCACCCGGGCCTCGCCGACCTCGGGGGCACGAGACAGGATTTTCAACAAGTCGTCGTCGATGTCGAACTGGACCGACATCGCGTCGCGGGTGGTCAGGAGCGACGCTCGTCGCAGCGCGCCGGCGAACTCCCCCACACCGAGCGTGAACGCGCCGGTGGTCGCCTTCGGGATCACGTCCTCGTAGGCGGGGAACGTCCCGTCGATCAATCGGCTGATTACCAGGGTGCCGCCGATCTGGAAGAGGACCTGGCGATCCTCCAGGGAGACCGCCACCTCGCCCACCTGAGGCCCCATGACGCGGTCGAGGAGCGAGAGCCCCTTGGGCCCCACGATGACCTTCAAGTCGCGCTCAGCGGGCGCGTCGAGCGTCTTGACGGCTCTTGCCAGGCGGCGTCCATCCGTCGCCACCAGTTCGAGCCGATCGCCACTGACACGGAAGAGGACGCCATGCAATGCGTAGCGCCCCGCTTCCTTCGCCGTAGCGAACACCGTGCGCCGAATCATCGACCGAAGCACGTCACCGGGAAGCCGGATCACACCCTCGTCTTCGAACGTCGGGATGACGGGGAAACCCTCCGGGTCCTCGCCGCGGATCCGGAAGTGACTGCGCTCCGTGTCGAGCGTCAGGTTGCCGTCGTGTCCGACGAGGGTCGTCTCTTCGTCATCGCTCTCGCGCGCCACGGCCAGGAGGCGAGCTGCGGGAACGACCAGCTCACCCTCTTCGATCACCTCGACGTCCGGTAGGTGAAGACGGAGCCCGACATCCAGATCGGTTGCCTCGAGACTCAAGCCGGTCGTCGCGTCCGCACGAAGAGCTACGCACTCCAGAACCGGCTTCGGACTCTTGCTCGCCGCAACGGCGGAAGCGTGTCCTATGGCGTCCAGGAGAACGGACGTCGGCAGCGTGACCTTCATGGGCAGACCCCTATCCCGTTGGCGACGGGCAAAGCGACGAGGCAGATGCGTCGTGTCCCCGTCGGAGCCCTCCCTCCGAGGGCTACTACTGATCTCTAAATTCTGTTTCGTAGTCGTCGTGTTGGAGCGTGTCGCATTCCTGACGACGAAGGGGACGTCTTCTCCGAACTCTTGGTCCCCCAACGACTTGTGTCCCCCCAGGGGAACGTGGAAAGTGGCCGGGAAACGTCCCCACATTGTACGGTGCGGGGGGTGGGCAACGAGGGATTTCGATGCTTGTCCGGCCTGCCCAAGGCCACCCGGGGGAGGTTCTGAAACACCTCTCCCCACCCGCTCCGGCCCTTCTTCTCCACTCTTCCACGGAAATGCGACAGCGCCCCCGAGCCACCCCCCATCTCCCGGCGAAGCGACCTTCCGGGAGTGGTGGCATAACGTTCGTTTCAATAACGACTTAGGGGGTTGGAGGAAGGGAGGGGACGGCGCGACGGTTAGGAGACACCCAAGCGATCCCGGAAGCGCTCGACCTCGGCGGCAAACCGGGTGTCGCCCTCCATCTGCTCCTTTACCCGTCGGACCGCGTAGAGAACGGTGGAGTGGTCCCGGCCGCCGAAGTGATCCCCGATCTCGTCGAGCGACAGGTCCGTGGTCTGACGCGCCAGATACATCACGACCTGCCGCGGTACGGAAACGCTCCGGCTTCGCCGCTTCGACCTGAGGTCGCTGATCTTGACCTGGTAGTGCGAAGCGACCGTCTCTGTGATCCGGTCGAGGGTCATCGGCGGACGGCCCTCGTGGATGGACGGCTCCAGCGCCTCCTCGGCGACGGAGAGGTCGATCGGGAGGTTGGTTACGGATGCACGAGCCGAAACGCTGAGGATGGCACCCTCGAGCTCGCGGATGTTGTTGCGGAAGTTGGCGGCGACGAACTCGACGACGTCATTCGGGACGTCGATGCCCAGGAGCTCCGCCTTGCGCCGGACGATGGCCATGCGGGTCTCCATCTCCGGCTTGTCGATGGTCGCCACCAGACCCCACTTGAAGCGGCTGACGAGCCGATCCTGCAGCGTGGGTATCTCGGTCGGGGGGGCGTCGCTGGAGACGACGATCTGATGGTGGGCCTGGTAGAGGCGGTTGAACGTGTGGAAGAACTCGTCCTGGATGCGTTCCTTGCCCTGCAGGAAGTGGATGTCGTCGATTACCAGGAGATGGACGTTGCGGAAGCGCTGGCGGAACTTCTCGAGGTCGTGGCGTTGGAGCGCCTGTACGAACTCGTTCGTGAATTCTTCGCATGAGAGGAAGCAGATGCGCTCCCCCGGTCGTCGCTGAAGGAACTCGCGGCAGACGGCATGGAGCAGGTGGGTCTTGCCCAGCCCGACGGATCCGTGGAGGAAGAGAGGGTTGTAGGCCCGGCCCGGATCGTTGGCGACGGCACGCGCACTGGCAGCCGCGATGCGGTTGCTCGGTCCGACGATGAAGTTCTCGAAGGTGTAGTGATCGTTGAGGTGCAGCGGCAGGTCGTTGACCCCGGAACCCGGAAACGGTGTTGGGCCGGGAGGCGACGCCATGGCCGTCGGCATCGAGGCGGCGGTCATGACGGGCTCGACGGCCTTCGGATCGGTGGACGCGGGCTCCGAGACGACGTTCTCTTTCGACGGCGTCTGGGGAACGACCTTGAACGCCACCTCGATCGGCGCGTGACCGATCTCCTCGGCTGCGCGTGCGATCAGTCCGCGGAAGTGGCGCTGGAACCACTCCTCATAGAAGCGGTTGGGCAGGCCCATGACGAGCGAGTTGCCTTCCCACCGCACCAGCGTCGTCCGCTGAAACCAGGTCGCGTACTGCTGCTTGTTGACTCGCTTGCGGATCGCCTCGAGGAGTCGGGTGAAGTTGTCGCTTGCCTGCTGCTGCGCCACCTGATGCACCTCGGACATGGCTGTGCCGTCTCCCGCGATGGCGCTGTTACGCCGACATCCACCGCGATGTCGGGCGTTGCCCTGCAACAGCGCCTGCCTCCGTCCCCTGCAAGGAGGCGCAACGTTACGGGCTCCAGTCCTCGAGGTCAACCGCGATGCACCCAGGCGCAGTTCTTGGGACTCGAACAAAGTGTCTCGAGGAAACGCGAAGAAAACGGTCTCTGCGCCAAGCCTGCCTCACGGCCTCCCCAACATCCGCAACCGCGTGATGACTTCGCGCAACATGCCGCCGGCATGGGCCGCGTCGACCTTCGACGTGTCCGCGCCGACGCTGATGCGAAGTGTGCTCGCCGCCCGCTGTCGTGACATGCCCATGGCAAGCAAGGTCGCACTCGGCTCCGCGGCTCCGAGTGCGCAGGTGCTGCCTGTCGCCACGCCCACACCCACCAGATCCAGGTTGATCATGGCGGCCTCACCCTCGATGCCGTCGAGCTCGATCGTTACGATGCCCGGCGCAGCGTGCTCCGTCGCCCCGACCCGACGCCAGCCGTCCACACGATCCAGTGGCTGCAGGAACGCCTCGACGGCCGCGGCCATACGCGCCGGCTGTCCGGTGTCTTCGAGTACCGCGCGAAACGCCGCGGCGGCGCCGACGATGCCGACCACGTTGGGGGTGCCCGGATGCAGACCCTCCTCCTGCGTTCCGCCGCCCAGGGAGGGGGCGATGCGGATGCCGCGACGGACACGCAGGAAGCCGACACCTCCCGGTCCACCCCATTTATGAGCGGAGTGGATCACTACGTCGGCGGGCACGGCGGCGTCGGTCGAAGGCACCCGACCCGGGCCCAGGCACGCGTCGCAGACGAGGGGAATGCGGCGTGCCCGGAGGCTCGCGGCGACCTGGGCGACGGGGAGTCGCATGCCGGTTTCGTGGTTCACGAGCATCATGGCCGCGCAGGCGGCGTCCTCACCCACGGCATCGAGAAAGACCGGAGCTTCAATCGTGCCGGCCGCGGTCGGCTTCACCCGAACGACGTCGAAGCCCTCGTTCGCCAGGGCGTCGGCGGCGTCCCCCACCGCGGGATGCTCGATGGCCGTCAAGACGACACGCCGACTCACGGTTTTCCGGGCGTTGGCCACGCCGCGCAGGGCGAGTTGGGAAGCGAAGGTCCCATTGGCCGTGAAGACGATCTCGCGCGGTCTCGACCCGAGACCCGCGGCGACGCGCCCTCGAGCGGCCTCGAGGAGATCCTTCGCCCGTCGGCCTTCCTCGTGCTGACTCGACGGGTTGCCGAAGGCGTCCAGCGCGGAGTTCATGGCCTCTCGCGCGTCCGGGTTGAGGGGCGCGGAGGCGGCGTGGTCGAGGTAGGTCCGCTGGGACGGCATCGGGATATCCTATGGCGTCGCGATGGCGGGAAGTCGTTCTCCACCATCGCACGATGTATGCAAAGGGAGTTCACCGCAGTGGGTTGCGTTCGTTCCTCCTCCGTGTTTCCACGCTTGGGGACTCGCCACGGTGACACGGAAGTGGCGCACGGGGCGGGGCGTCCTGCCTCCCGGCGACGTGCTCGTCGTGGACAACTACGACTCCTTCACCCACAACGCGGTGCATGCGCTGGCGGCCCGCGGGGCACGCGTGGTCGTGGTGCGCAACGACGCGGTCACCGTCGACGCCGTCCTGGCGCGGCGGTACGCGGGCATCGTGCTGTCGCCCGGCCCCGGCCGCCCGGAGCAAGCCGGCATCGGACTCGACCTCGTCCGGGCGCTTCCCTCCTCCACCGCGCTCTTGGGCATCTGCCTGGGGCACCAGATCCTGGGGGTGGCGCTGGGCGGGCGTGTCGTTCATGCCCGCCGCCCGCTGCACGGGACGCCCACGCCGATCGACCACGAGGGGGTGGGCCTGCTCGAGGGCCTCCCCTCCCCCTTCGCGGCGGCGCGATATCACAGCCTCGTACTCGATCCCGCCGCGCCGGGCCGGGACCTGGACGTCATTGCCACCTCGGCGGAAGGCGACGTGATGGCCGTTCGGCATCGGCACCGGCCCTGGGAGGGCGTGCAGTTCCACCCGGAGAGCTACCTCACGCCCCACGGCGGGCACATCTTCGGGGCCTTCCTCGCGAGACTCCCCCTCGGGCGGTAGACCCTCGGTGCTGAGCACGGGCCGTCCCGCGTCCGGAGGTAGAGTCCCGTCATGAGTGCCTTCTTCGATCGGTTGGAAGAGAGCCGCCTCGAGCGGCAGACCGTTCTCTGCGTCGGTATCGATCCTCGCCTGGAGCAGATTCCCGACGAGATCCGGAGCCGCGCCGGCAACGACGTGGAGAAGCTCCTCACCCTCTTCGGGGTGGAGCTCCTCGACCTCGTCGGCGGGTACGCCGCCTGCGTGAAGCCCCAGATCGCCTTCTTCGAGGCTCACGGACTCGCAGGCCTTCGCGCTTATGTAGCCATCCTGGCCGAGGCGCGGCGGCGGGGCATCACCGTCATCGGTGATGTGAAGCGCGGGGACATCGGGAGCACGGCCGCGGCGTACGCAATCGGCCACCTCGAGCCGGGGAGCGACTTCGAGGTCGACGCCGTGACGCTGAACCCCTACCTCGGCGCGGATGCCCTGGAGCCCTTCGTGCTGGCGGCCCAGCGTGGCGGCAAGGGGCTCTACGTGCTCGTCCGCACGAGCAATCCCGGCGCGCGCGACCTTCAAGAACTCGGTGTCGAGCCCGACGGCCGGATGCTCTACCAGCACACGGCCGCCCTCGTGAGGCGACTCGGGGAGGCCGCAGGCAAGGGAAGCGCCGGGTACTCGCCCATCGGAGCGGTCGTCGGGGCGACAGCGCCCGAAGCGGCGGCGGCCCTGCGGCAGGAGCTTCCCGACACAGCGTTCCTCGTGCCGGGTTATGGCGCGCAGGGAGCAACCGCCCAGGACGTCGCGGCCGGGCGCCGCGCGGGCGGGGGCGGCATGGTGGTCAACGCTTCGCGTAGCATCATCCATCCGAAACTCGACGGGACGACGTGGCGCGAAGCCGTCGTGACCGCCGCGCGCCACGCGAAGGAGGAACTCCATGCCGCCGTCTCCCGTTCTTGAGGACCCCTGGTTCGTACGGGCATTCGAACGCATCTACCTCGACGTCTATCCGCATCGCAACGACGAGGAGGCGGAGGGGAACGCGGCCCCCATCATGGATCTGCTCGGTGTTCGCGCCGGACAGCGCGTACTCGACGTGGCGTGCGGGGCGGGTCGCTACAGCCGCGCGTTGGGTCGGCGTGGGCTGCGCGTGACCGGTGTGGACCTCTCGGAGGATCTCCTCGAGGAGGCCCGCGAGCGCAGCCCCTATCTGCCCGGCTCTCCCGCCTATATCCGATGGGACATCCGCGAGCTTCCGTTCGCCGCGCAGTTCGATGGCGCGGTGAGCTTGTTCACCTCCTTCGGGTACACCGAAGACCGGGGAGACGACCTCCGGATGATGGAAGGCGTGCGCCGCGCGCTCGTCCCGGGGGCGCGCTTCCTCGTGGACTTCCTCAATGCCGCCGAGGTCCGTCGCACGCTCGAGACGACGACGGATCGCGTGGTCAATCGCTTGAGGATCCACGCCGAGCGCTGGCTGGACGAGGACGCGCAGGGCGGACCTCGGGTCAAGAAGCGGGTCGAGGTGCGACACCGCGACAGCGGACTGCTCGTGTCGAACTTCGAGGAGGACGTGCGTCTCTACACGCTGGACGACCTGCAAGGCCTGCTCGAGGAAGCCGGCTTCGCACTGGATGGTGGACCGTACGGCGATTTCCAGAATACGCCGTACACCGCATCCTCCCCCCGGGTCGTCCTCGTCGGACGTCGGGGGCGGTAGCAGGACCCGCGTGCACGTCTCTCGGCTCGCGCCCAACGCGGCCCCGCCCACGGCGCCCTTTTTCGCCGCCTTGCGCGAAGGGCGAGGTCGGGCCCTGTCGTTCTTGGAGAGGCTGCCGGCAACCGACGATGCGTGGCAGGAAGCGTTGGCGCGTGGGGAGCCGGGTGTCGGGCGGACGCCGCCCGCCCTGGCCGAACGCCTGGTCGAGCGCCAACGCGTGCTCGGCACGGGGCGCCGCGCCGAGGAGGCGGCTACCGCCCTCGCCGATCCCACGACCCGCGTCGTCGTGACCGGCCAACAGCCGGGACTGCTCGGCGGCCCGCTCATGAACTTCCACAAGATCGCGGGTGCGATCGCCCTCGCCCGACGTCTGGACGGCGTGGACGGCCGGCGTGTGGTGCCCGTGTTCTGGCTCGCCTCGGAGGATCACGACTTCAACGAGGCCAACCAGCTCGTCCTCCTCGATGGCCAAGGGCAACCCCGCCGGCTCTCGCTTCCTCAGGGACCCGATGGCCGCAGCCTGATGCACGTCGAGGTGCCTACCGAGGCGAGCGATCGGCTCTTGGATGAGGTGACTTCCATCCTCCCTTCGACCGACCGCGCCCGTGAGGCCCTGGCGCTCGTTCGGCGGGAGCCCGGGGACGACTTCGCCACGTGGTGCGCGCGTTGCGTCGCGCGCTTGCTTGGGCCGGATGCGGGCCTCGTCATCCTGGAGCCGCCCTATCTGCTGCCTCATGCGGGGCCCGCGTTCGAGCGGCTCGTCCGGGACGGGATCGTCTTCCGTGATGCACTCGCTTCCGCCGGGCGGTTGCTCGAGGAGGCCGGGCTGCCTGCCCCCCTCTCTCCCCGCGTCGGCGAGCTGCCCGTGTTCGTGCGCGCCGATGCCACGGGGCCGCGCCGGCGGGTCATGCTCGAGGACGGTCTAATCCTCACCCGCGGTGGAGGTGCCTCGTGGCGCCCCGAGGAGCTCGCCTCCCTCCTCGCGACCCACCCGGGCTTGGGGAGTGGCGACGCGGCCGGCCGCGTCTTCGTGCAGAACAGGCTCTTGCCCGTCGTCGGCTACGTGGGTGGGCCGTCCGAGCTCGCCTATCACGCCCAGGTCCGTGCCGCCCACCACGCGCTTGCCCTGCCCTACCCCCTGGCCCTGCCGAGACCCGAAGCCACCTGGGTCGATGCGAAGGCCGAGGCGATCGCCACCGCGTTCGGCTGCCGGATCGAGGACGTCGTCGCCCGAAGCGACTGTCTCGACCGCGCGTCGACGACGGGCGCGGACGAGGCGATCACGGCGGAGCTCGACGCGTGGATGGAGCAGCTGGCGACGCTCCCGCCGGCCCTCGAGGCGCGGGTCGAGGAAGCAGGGGAAGGCGCCCGGGCGCTACAGAAGGCGCAAGCGCGGCTCGAGGCGGAGGGCCAAAGGTTGCGCAAGACCGTCGAGCGCGCCTTTCAGCGCGATGCGGGGGTCGGGGCCGCCCGACGACGGCGGCTCGAAGATCTCGTTCGGCCGCGGGGCCGGCCGCAGGAGCGGGTGCTCTCGCCGCTCAGCCTGGTGGCCCGATTCGGCGTGGCGTGTTTCCGCGAGGGGCTGGAGGCGTTGGAACCGCTGGCCCCGGGGCACGCCATCGTCCATCTCCCGTAGGCGCCCGGTAGGCTGCGCAGTCCCGTGCATCGAGGAGGACGGCATGGACCTTCCTGAACCCGTGGACGTCCTGGCGTTCGGCCCCCACCCCGACGACGTCGAGCTCTGTGCGGGGGGGTGGATGCTGAAGCTCAAGCACGAGGGTCGCCGCACGGCGATCGTGGACTTCACCCGCGGCGAGGGCGGAAGTCGCGGGGACGTGGCGACCCGCGAGAAGGAGGCGGCCGCGGCGTCCGCGATCATGGGGCTCGTCGGGCGCGAGAACCTCGGCCTTCCCGACACCGCCGTGTCCGCGACACCCGAGGCGCTCGAAGCGGTGATCACGGCGATCCGCCGATGGCGACCGAAGGTGGTGTTGGGGCCCAGCCCCGAGGACCTGCATCCGGACCACGTCGCCGCGGCCGACCTGCTACAGCGGGCGTACTACCTTTCCACGATCGGTCGAGCGGCCGGCGGTGGCGTGCCCGCCCACCGACCCGATGTCCTCATCCACTATTACGGCCATAAGGAGCCGCCGCCGACCTTCGTCGTCGACGTGTCGGATGTCTGGGAGGAGCGGGATCAGCTCGTGCGCTGCTTCGCCTCGCAGTTCGGACTCGACGGCAAGGCCGGGGCCACGACCAATATCTCCTCGCCGGATTTCTTCCGGCGTATGGAGGCCCGTTTCGCGTACTGGGGCGCTCGCGTCGGGGCTACCTACGCCGAGCCGTATCTCGCCGATCGGGTGCTTCCTCTGGATGACCCGGTGCAGGCCTTCGCCAAGCGCGGATGGGCGGTCCTGTGAAGATCGGCATCGTCTGCTACCCGACGTTCGGAGGCTCCGGTGTCGTGGCCACCGAGCTCGGTCGCGGCCTCGCCGCGCACGGCCACCAGGTGCACATCATCTCCTACGCGCCGCCCCCGCGCATGGAGGCCTTCGACGAGCGCATTCGACTGCACGAGGTCGAGGTGTCGTCCTATCCCCTCTTCCGCTATCCGCCCTACGACCTTGCTCTCGCTTCACGTCTCGCCGACGTGGCGGAGGAACACGCCCTCGATCTCGTCCACGTGCACTACGCGATTCCGCACGCCGTGGCCGCCTTGCTGGTCAAGGACATCCTGGCACCCCGACCGTTCCCCGTCGTGACCACGCTGCACGGGACGGACATCACCATCGTCGGCCAGGATCGGGCCTATGCGCGCGTGACCCAGCACGCCATCAACTCATCGGATGCCGTCACGAGTGTGTCGGTCTACCTCGAGCAGGAGACCCGGCGGATCTTCGGGACCACCCGCCCGATCCACGTCGTGCCCAACTTCGTGGACATCGAGCGGTTTCACCCCGGCGCGGAACCGCACGTCACCGCGTGCTTCTCGCCCCGTGGCGAGCCGGTTCTCATTCACGTCAGCAACTTCCGTCCCGTCAAGCGTGCGGTCAAGGCCATCGAGGCGTTCGGGGAGGTGAACCGCATCCGCCCCTCGTGCCTGTTGATGGTGGGCGACGGACCCGATCGGGCGGCGTGCGAAGCCCGTGCGCGGGAGCTGGGGCTGAGAGACCGGATCCGCTTTCTTGGCGCGCAGGCGAATGTGGAAAACCTCCTACCCGTCGCCGACGTGCTCTTGCTGCCGTCGGAGTACGAGTCGTTCGGCCTGGCCGCCCTCGAAGCCATGGCTTCCGGCGTCGTGCCGGTCGCGACCGAAGCCGGTGGATTGCCCGAAGTCATCACGGATGGGGTCGATGGGCTCCTCGTTCCGGCGGCCGAGATCGACACCATGGGCGCACGAACCGCCACGCTGTTCGAGGACGAGGCGAAGCTCGAAGGGATGAAACAGGCGGCGCGTCGCACGGCCGTGGAACGCTTCGCACTACCTACCGTCTTGCCCCGATATGAAGAGGTCTATGAAGAGGTCCTTCAGAAGAGTGCCCCGTAGGTCCGATCCCTTCCATGGTGCAAGTGTTCGCAACCCGGTAGCATCGCGCCGCCCTAGCCTGACGGTGGGAGAGCCAAGAGTATGAGTCGTGACGGCGAGGGTGACCCGGCCTTCGATACCTACCTGAAGGAGATCCGTCGCTACCCTCTGCTCAAGGCGGACGAGGAGCGGGAGCTCGCACGGACGGTTCAGAGCGATGCCTGGGAAGCCTGGGATGCGCGCGACCGCATGATCCGGTCCAACCTCCGTCTCGTCATCTCCGTCGCGAAGCGATACCGCCGGCGTGGCCTGCCCATGCCGGACCTCGTCGAGGAAGGGAACGTCGGCCTGGTTCACGCGGTCGAGAAGTTCGACCCCGAGATGGAGACGCGCTTCTCGACCTACGCGACCTGGTGGATCCAGCAGGCCATCCGGCGTTCGATCATGAACAAGGCCAAGATGGTCCGCATTCCGTCGTACATGGCGGAAGAGATCTACCGTTGGCGCGGCTTCGCTCGCCAGTTCGAACAGAAGCACGGACGTACGCCGACGAACCCGGAGCTCGTCGAAGCGATGCAGCCCGCGCCGACCCGCGAGCGGTTCTTGATCCGCATCTTCAACGCGATGGCGCAGGGATCGGACTCCGTGTCGTTGGATACGCTCTTCGAGAGCGTGGACTCCATGATCGATCCGCGGGCCGAGCGGCCGGATCTCATCGACTTCGGGAGCATGGATCACGAGGCGTTGAAGAACGCGGTGGCCGGCCTTCCCGAGCGCGAGGCGCAGATCATCCGGTTGCGGTTCGGCCTGGATGAGCACGAGGACCCCTGCACCCTGCGCCAGATCGCCAAGATCATGGGGCTCTCGCGGGAGCGTGTCCGCCAGCTCGAGCACAAGGCCATCGACGCCTTGCGGCGGGCGATGGGGCGCGACGAACCCAAGAACGGGGCCTTGGCTTCCGCGTGAAGCACGTCTACGTGCACATCCCGTTCTGTGCGCGCAAGTGTCCGTACTGCGACTTCAACTCGCACGCCGGCCGGGACGGCGAGATCGACGCCTACGGCCAGGCGCTGCTCGAGGAAGCCGGGCGGCTCGCGCGAGACACGCAGCCGGAGACCCTCTTCGTCGGCGGCGGAACGCCAACCCATCTGGACGCGGCTCGCCTGGAGGCGCTGTTGTCGGGCGTCGCTAAGATCCTCGGAACCGACCGCCTTGCCGAGTTCACCGTGGAGGTGAATCCGGGGACCCTCGATGCGGCCAAGGTGCGAGCGTTGCGCCGCGCCGGCGTGAACCGGGCGAGTCTCGGCGCACAGTCATTCGACGATCGCCACCTCTCGACCCTCGGTCGCATCCACGATGCCGCCGACGCGGTGCGTTCGGCGTCCTTGCTTCGTGAGGGAGGGCTGGACCGGCTCTCCCTGGACCTGATCCTGGCGGTGCCCGGGCAAACGCGGGCCGAGCAGGGGCGGGACCTGGCGTGTGCCATCGACCTCGCGCCCGAGCATGTCAGCGCCTACGTCCTCACGATCGAGGAAGGAACCACCTTCGAGCGCATGGTGAACGAGGGGCGCATGGCTGCACCCAACGATGAGCGGGATCTGGAGCACCTGCATCTCGCCGTCGAGACACTCGCCGCCGCTGGCTACGATCGCTATGAGATCAGCAACTTCGCTCGAGACGGCGCCGTGTCCCGCCACAACCTCGCCTATTGGCGTGGGGCGAATTGGTTGGGCCTGGGTGCCGGCGCGCACAGTCATGTGGACGGCAAGCGGTGGCGAAACCACGACGACCCGGCCACGTACGCGCGCGCGATCGAGCAAGGCAGTGACGCGGTGGCGTGGTCGGAGACCTCGAGCGCCCGCGTGCGGCTGTTCGAGGACCTGATGATGGGGCTCCGTCTCATCGACGGCATCGACCTCGACGACATCGCGCGTCGCACGGGATTGGACGCGCGCGTGGCCCACGCCGCGACACTCACGCGTCATCAGCAGGAGGGGCTGGTCGCGCTCGAGGGCTCTCGGCTGCGCCTCACCACCCGAGGCCTCGATCTCGCTTCGTATGTCCTGCGGGACTACCTCCCGAGCGCCTGAGCCCGGCTATACGCGCTGGAAGCGTTCTTGGACGTACTGCTCGCCCTTGGGGGCGAGTTGGTAGAGGCCGCGTCGGCCGCCCCCTTGGAGATAGCCGAGCTTGCGCTTCATGTTGCCGAGCGCGTTGAGCAGGTTCTTCGGGACGGGCAGCTCGACCTGCTGGAAGCACCAGCTGATGTCCTCCTTGGACACGGCGTGCTTGCCTTGGACGTGCTGGAGGTAGTAGACGAAGAGCAGGATGCGGTCCTGGATCGCGCCCCGGCCCTCCCGGGTCGGGCGCGCGGCGTAGAACGAGGACAGCGTCTCCGGTCCTTCTTCCACCTCGGTGGCGCTCTCGGCCGACACGGGCGCGCTGAGGCCGGCGGCGATGGCCGCCTGCGTCACGGCTCCCTCGAGAAAGGCCCGAAAGCGTTCGATCTGGGCCTCGACGAAGTCTTCCGACCCGGCGAACTCGAGGTCGATGCCTTCCGCGGTGAACTTGAAGACGGTTTCCGGCGTCTCACTCATGGCTTCTCTCCCGGCCTTCGTGGCGCGACGCGGGATTGTACGGTCATCTACGCATCCACACCGCAGATTGCGGCGGTACGTTCACTTACCTTGCGACGTTGCTGTCGGAACGTTGGCGGAGTCAGATGGTCCCCTACCGAGACAATATGGAGCACCCGCGCACCGTCCGCTTCGACGCAGCGGCGCTAGGTCATGTTCTCGATCTGTTCGCTCAGGCCGAGGACAGGGAGCCCTGTGGACTCCTGCTCGGAGAGAGGCAGCGCCAGGGCTCTCGGATCCACGTGCGCGAAGCCGTGCGCCTGGCCAATGAGCACCCCCGGCCGCACGCCTGCTGGTCCATGTCCCCGGAGGCCCAGCTCGAGGCATCCCGCAGCGGGCGGCAGCGGGGCCTGAGGGTGGTGGGGACCTGGCATGGTCATCCATGCTCGCCGCCGCTCCCGAGCGAGGCCGATCTGGAGGGGCACGAGGCCTTCTGCCTCGCGGCGAGCGGGTCACCCATCCTCGTCATCATCGGGCGCGGCGCCGGTGCGTTCCCCGTCGTGCGCGCCTACATCACCGACGACGGCCACGCGCGCGAGCTCCCCATCCGCAATTGACGAGGGGAGCCCCGCGGTTAACGGGGCTCCCCTCGTCGGTCGATCGCGGTGCCTACTTCGGGGCCGATGCCTTGCCGCCGCAGGTGCCGCAGCAACCCTTCGCCCCGGCGGGCTTGTCGCACGCGGGCTTGTCGCAGGACCCCTTGTCGCAGGCGCCCTTGTCACAAGCGCCCCTGTCACAAGCGCTCTTGTCGCAAGCGCCCTTGTCGCAGGGACATGCGTCGCAGTCGCCGTCACATGTCCCGCAACAGCCCTGGGCGGCCGAGGACTTGCAGCCGCAATCGTCGCCGCAGTTCTTTCCGCCGTCACGACAGGGACAGTTCTCGCAGTCACCGTCGCACTGACCGCAGCAACCGGGCTTACGGGGACCCGCCTTGTCGCCGCACGATCCGTCGGCGCATTGGCTCTTGTTCGGGCAACTGCTGCAGTCACCGCCGCAGCCGGCCTTGGTCGCCTTCGTCCTGAGGACCGTCGGCATCATGACGCCGAGTTGTCCCAGGAGATCTTCGAGCTGTGCCTCGCCGACCTCGTGCTCGACGCGCACGTCGCCGGGGAAGATCATCGCCCCGCGCCGGCCCGTCATGGACTCCTCGATCACACGCCTCAGTGCCGGGGGCAATCCCTCGAGATCGCTCCCTCGACCCATCCCTCGCCCGTGCCGTCCTCGCTTCGGACAGTCCGGGCAGTTGCAGTCACCCCGCTCGGCGGCCTGCATGCGGCCATGCGCCTGCCGCCCCATGCCACGGCGCGGGCCGGGTGCGGCACGACCCATGCCCATCCCGTCGACCTCGTGACCATGCCATCCGCTGCCGTCGTTCCAGAGGACGATGGCGCGGGCGGGGCCAGCGCTTCGCGCGCGCCCCGGGCCCCGGCGGCCCCGCGGGCCCATGTCCCCATGCGGTCCCATGGCGCCGTGCGCTCCCATGCCTCGACCACCGCGGTGCATCCCCTCGCCGTGGCCTCGCGGCGCCGTGCCGTGGGGTCCCATCCCATGCGGGGGCATGCCATGGGGGCCCATCCCATGGGCGCCGCCGCCGTGCGCCATGTCGCCGAGCACCGGTGCGAGGAGTGCGGCCAGCGCACCGCTCAAATCCTGGTGCAGCCACTCGAGGAGGGAGGACGCGGTCCAGCCGTCGGCGACCAACGTGTCGCGCAGGTCGGCGAGCGGAACATCACTCCCACCTTGGAACCACGCGGTGATGGGATCGTTGCCGCCGGCGTAGTCGCCATGGCGCCGCATCATCCACTTCATCACGCTGGACATCGGGTTGTCGGGGTGGGCGCCGCTCTTGGCCTTGCTGTCGACCTCGACCATCTCGCCGAACGTCGTGTGCGCGGCCGCGCGGTGGTCCTTGACGATCTGCTCGACGACGCGCTCACGCACATTCGTCGGGCCGTCCGGGGCGACGAGGATGAACCGGCCGTCCTTGTCCTGGACGAGCCGAATCGTCTTCGTGCCATTCTTCGTGACGACGACGGTCGTCGTGGCCGCCGCGGTGGCGCTCTCGGGCGCTTCGTCGTCCCCCGCGTGAGCCGAACCAACCGCTACGGCAAACAGACCAACGACGAGGAGGGCCGCAGTGCCCCATCGGCGCCAATGACAGGAATTCATACACTCTCTCCTTCGGACGTGGGCCGGCTCTCCGTGGAGCCTCCGCATGGAGGCGGGCAGCCGGATGCGCCATCGTACGTCCGGGCCCAAGCCTCGTTGGTGATCGTTCCACCGGCTCGCGCTCGAACGGGGCTCGGTCGGGCGCCGGCGGACGACGACCTGGGTCAGCGGCCCAGCCGCAGGCGCTCTCCGAGAATCGGCGGCAGACCGGCGTCGAGGATGGCGGCCACGCTGTGCTCCACGTCGTAGGGGACGCGGTGGAGGGTCAGTATGCGGGACTCGGTGTCGTAGATGCCGAAGGCCGCGTCGGGGTTCTCATCCCGCGGCTGACCCACGCTCCCCACGTTGGCCAGCGCGCGGCGGTCGCCGATCTCGATCTCCTCCGCGGTGGTAAATCGGATCGGATTGCCGTCGTAGAACGTGACGGGCACGTGCGAGTGGCCGACGAAGGCGACCGTGGTCATGAGGTGGCGGAAGGACAGGTAGGCGTCGTAGGGGGTGAAGATGTAGTCGAAGTGCTCGGGCTCGTGCAGCGTGCTGTGGGCCAGCGTGACGTCCCCCACCCGGCGAACGAGGCCGAGAGAGCCGAGCCAGGCCAGATCGGCGGGCGGCAAGACGGTCTGGGTCCACTCGATCGCCGCCTTGGCGGCCTCGTTGAAGTAGGCGAGCGACAGCCGTCCGGCCACGCCCCAGTCGTGGTTGCCCCCCACCAGGATGGTCCCCAGGTCGCGAATGCGCTCGATGCACGCCTTGGGCTCCGCCCCGTAGCCGACGATGTCGCCGAGGCAGAGGTAGGCATCCACCTCCTCGGCCTCGAGCGCCGCGATGACGGCGTTCAGGGCGGGGAGATTGGAGTGGACGTCGCCGAAGATGCCGTACCGCAAGGACCCTGCTCCTCCTGCCGTGCGTCGAGCTGTGAGTGCTGCCCAGCGTTGGAAGGCTACCCCGTGTCCGTGGAGCGGCGACCCCTGGCTCGGCGTCCCGGGGCGAAGGCCGTTCCCGCGACCGTGAGGGTGACGAGGCCGAGCACGACCAGCGTCGTACTCGCGAGCCTCTGGGTAACCGTATCGGCCGGAATCGGGCCCGGGAGGAGGGCCCGAAGCGCCGTGCCTCCCCGGCCAGGCAGGAGCGCACTCGTACCCCAAGGAAGATGTCCGCCGAGCCAGAGGAGGAGGCCGCCCGGGAGGACGAAGGTCGCGCCCGCCAGGGATGCGAGGAGGGCCCCCCAGGCCGTGACCATCGCGGTTTCCATAACGATTGCAGAATACAAAGAGAGCAGGTGCGATGGGTTATGCCCACGCTGGGATAGCGCGAAGAGCACGCAGGCGCCCAGGAGGCAGCCCACGATCCATGTTCCGAGGCCACGCCCGAGGAAGCGACCGACACGGCCAGGCGCGGCGCAGTCCGCCGCGATGGCGAGCTCGGCCAGCTCGTCCTGGCCGAAGAGGCGACCCAGAAGCCAGAGGGCGCCCAGCGCTGCCGTCATCTGGGCGGTCGAGAGCAAGAGCGCTTCCATGCGCTCCGCGACCTGACCCAGGGCCAGCACGCCGAGGTGAAGTCCAGCCCAGCCGAACGCCAGGCCCACGACGAGGAGGGTCCAAGGAACAGGACTGCGCGCGGCGCGGCGGAGGGTATCGACGACGTATGTGGCCAAGGGCGGCTCCCGCGGCATCCTACCGCCCCTGTCCCCCCTCGGGGCGGCCGCCTCTCGCCGGCTGACCGCTGCGGCCCATGTTCCCCGGGGAACATACGCTCTTGGACGGTCGGTTGCGGCGCCACGAACCGTCGGACCCCCCATTCAGAATGGTTGTTCCCCGGGGAACATCACGGTCAGCACAAGATCCCCCGAATGGAGCCGACCTCTAGGTAGGCAGGCCACTGCCCACCGCGCGCGAGGTGGGGGTGGCCGTGTCGAGGAGTCTCATCATGCGAGCGAAGCGGTTGGGCCGAGGCCTGAGCAATCTGATCAACAAGACGGATGAGGAGACCCCCCCCGCCGTGAAGCGTCGTACCGCGCCGCCGCCCGCCGACCGGGATGTGCCCGTGGAGGGAGTAGATCCGGCGGCCACGACCGCCGCGGCGACGGAGGCTCCTTCCGAGGCGCCTCTAGGCAAGGTCCTGCCGCCGGTGCCGGCCGCTCCGCGTGCGCCGGGCGATGGCGTGCATACGATTCCGCCGCAGAACGTGCGCAGCAACCCATTCCAGCCGCGGACCACCTTCCGGGACGAAGCCTTGGACGAGCTCTGCGCTTCCATCCAGGAGCACGGCGTCCTGCAGCCGATCGTGGTACGCCGAGCGGCAGCCGGGGGGTATGAGCTGATTGCGGGGGAGCGCCGTCTCCGGGCTGTGCAGCGCCTGGCTCTGGCCGCCGTGCCTGCTGTCATCCGTCCCGCGACGGACGAGGAGATGCAGACCCTCGCCCTGGTCGAGAACCTGCAGCGTGAGGACCTCAACGCCATGGAGAAGTCCCGGGCGTTGCGGGCGATGATGCAGAACTTCGCGCTCACCCAGGAGAACGTGGCGCTACGCGTCGGCAAGGCCCGGACCACGGTGGCGAATCTGCTGCGGCTTCTCGACCTCCCGGTGGAGGTGCAGGCCTTCGTCGAGGAAGGGAAGCTCAGCGGCGCGCACGCGCGGGCCGTCCTGCAGGCCGAAGGCACGGCCCGGCGCTTGGACTTGGCGAGGGTGGCGGTTGCGAAGGCGCTGTCCGTGCGTGAGGTGGAGCGGCTGGCGCGGCAGGGGCCAACCGTGGGCAAGCGCCGCACCGCCCGCAAGGAAGACCCCTATGTGCGTGATCTCGAGAAGCGCCTCCAGCAGGCCCTGTCGACGGAGGTCCGTCTCAAAGCCCGTGGCAAGGGCGGGCGCATCGAGGTGCGCTACCACGACGCCGACGAGCTGGACCGGCTCCTCGAGGCGATGGGCGCCTAAGCGCGCGACCCCAGCGTTCGACCAGCGTGCAGCGCGGGCCGCGTCCACCCGGTCGCGGCCCGTTTCGTAGCCGGTCCCCGATTGCATGAAAACGGGACCCTCGCTGTGAGGGTCCCGTTGCTTCCGCCGGGGTGGGCGTACGGACGGCGCTGAACACGAACTACGGACTAACTACTCGTCCTCGCTCTGCTCCCCAGGCGCATCGGGCGTCTCGGGCGTCTCGGGGGTCTCGGGAGCCTCGGGGACGGTCGGGGGGGCCGGCGCTTCTGTGCGGTAGGCGTCCGCCTCGAGGGAGGACAGGCTCTTCTCGCTCGCTTCGACGCTGGCCTTCGTGGTGACGGCCTTGCCGTCGGCGTCGAGGAGGGTGCCGTTCTCGTAGGCCAGTGCCTTCACGATCGTCACGGGTGCGCGGAGGAAGTCGCGCAGGGTCGGAAGGTCGGCCGGCGGCTCGCCGTCGGTGGCTTCGCCCCACGTGGGGCCTTCGAAGATGCGATCGGCGGTCTCGAGCGACGCATCATCCAGGAGGCGGCCCAACGCGGTGTACTCGTGGTCCAGGCGAGGGGAGCGTCCCGTGACCACGCCGAAGGTGGCCGCCCCGTCGTAGGGGGAGGTCAGGTCGTGCCAGCCGACGACGACGCCACGGTCCATGCTGATCATGTACCGGCTGGGCTCGGGCATCAGGGGCTCGAAGGTCTCGGCATCGGCGAACGTGCTGTGTTGTTCGATGTCAAACGGTTGCGCGTTCTGGGTGGCGGGGTGGCCGGCGCGCAAGGCGAAGAGGATGGGATCCTCCTTCGTGCCTTGTTCGTTCTTGCCGAAGAATGCGGTGCCGTCGTAGACACCGCGCCGCACGCGATCGAGGAAGAGCGCGGCGAGCTCGGGCGCTTGCTCCTTGTAGAGTCCGATGCGCATGTCGCCGCGATTCGTCCGCAGGACGATGGTGGTGTCAGCCGAGGGGGGCACGTCCTTCGGGAAGTACCGCTCTTCCCAGGCGCGGTTGCTCTCGAGTGTGGCGAGGAAGAGGCGCGTTAGCGTGGGCTCGCCTGCACCCTCCGGCGCGAAGCCGAGCCAGTTGGTCTGGAAGTCGGGGAACGCGTCGCGCAGCGTCTTGAGGTGCTTGATCGCCCGGTCGTAGAGCGCCGCGCGCTTGGCCGGCTCGAGGTTGCCGCGCATGGTCAGGATCTGATCCGTCGTGACCTTCGCGATGAGCCAGTGCACGTGCGGCTCGAGCGCGTCGCTCTCCTCGGCGGCGGTCGTCGCGAGGAACGTCTCGAGCTGCAGCACGTAGCGTTCGCGACGCTCCTGATAGGCACCACTCGGATCGGCGAGGAGCGGATCCTGTGCGAGGTCCGACTCGTAGCGCTCCTGAATGCGCGCGAGCTCGTCCCAGCGGCTTGCGGTCTTGGCGGCCATCAGCTTGCTGGCGATGTAGAACACGAGGACGCCGAGCAGAACGACGATGAAGGCGATCACCGCCAGCTTGATCTGCTTGATGGTCTTCGGGCTTAGGCCGTCGGCCTCCGCCAGTTGGGGGTCGGGTTGCATCGGACGTCTCCACCACGTCGCCGCGTACGAATACCGTCACGCCGCGCGGGCTAGGGAAGGACAGGAGGCTGTGCTCTATGCCGTGGGGTGCTGCGCGCGATCTTCCAGGGTGTTCGGATGGTCCGGAAGCGGCATGTACGCGGCCAGTTCATCCAGTTTGCGGCTTTGCTTGATGAGGTTGCGGGCGATGACCAGGCGTTGCACCTGGTTCGTGCCTTCGTAGATCTGCGTGATCTTCGCGTCCCGCATGTACTTCTCGACGGGGTAGTCGCGCATGTAGCCGTAGCCGCCGAGAAGCTGGACCGCGTTCGTGGTCACCTCCATGGCGGTATCGGTCGCGAAGAGCTTGGCCTTGGCCGCCCCGCTCGTGATGTCGGCGGCGCCGACGTCGATCATGCGCGCGGCGGCGTACACGAGCTGACGAGACGCTTCGACCTTGGTGGCCATGTCCGCGAGCATGCCCTGGATCATCTGGAAGCTGGTCAGCGGGCCACCGAACTGCTTGCGCTGCGTGCAGTAGTACGTGGCGTACTCGAGGGCGCCCTGCGCGAGGCCCATGGCCTGGGCGGCGACACCCGGACGCGCGTGGTCGAGGGTCATCATGGCGTGCTTGAAACCGAACCCGGGCTTGCCACCGAGCAGGCGCTCCTTGGGTACGCGGCAGTTGCGGAAGTGGAGCTCGACGACCGGCACGCAGCGGATGCCCATCTTGTCTTCCGTGCGTCCGATCTCGAAGCCGGGGTCACCCTTCTCGACCGTGATGGCGGAGATGCGGCGGCTGCGCGACTCGGGATCCGTCACACAGAACACGCTGTAGAGGTCGGCGGCGCCGCCGTTCGTCGTCCACTTCTTGTCGCCGTTGATGACGTACTCGTCACCCTCCAGCGTGGCTGTCGTGCTGAGCCCGCCCGCATCGCTGCCGGCGCCACGCTCGGAGAGCCCGAACGCGATGAGCTTCTCGCCGGACGCCACCTGCGGGAGGTACTTCGCTTTCTGCTCGTCGGTGCCGGCGAGCAGGATCGGGAACGAGCCCAGGGCATTCACGGCGTAGAGGACGCCCACGCCGCCACACGCGCGCGAGATCTCCTCGACGACGAGGCAGAGGTTCAGCACGCCGGCGCCGGCCCCGCCGTACTCCTTGGGAATCCACACGCCCATGAGGCCGGCTTCGCACAGCGCTTCCTTGATTTCCCAGGGGTACTCCTGGACGCGGTCGTAGTGCGCGGCCTTGGGGCGGATGACGCGATCGGCGACCTCACGGGCCCGGGCCCGCCACTCCAGGTTCTCGGCGCTGAGCAGTTCGTCCAAGGGGCACCTCCCGGCCGAAGCGCACCCCCGCGTGGGGTATACGCCGGCGATTTTCGAGGCGAAGAGTATAGGCCCCGAAACCGCGCGGCCCCAGACGACCGGGGGGTGTCTGGGGCCGAGCCCAAGGCATCGCACGGGCGGGATCGCACGGTACCGACCGTTTGTGGCATGCCAGGGGGACGTGGTGCCCCCCAATGCAAGACGGCTCCGGCGGGGCGAACCCGCCGGAGCCGTTTGGGGGGTGGGGGAGAGTCAGGCTGCGCTGGCGATATGCAGGGCGCGACGCTTGTCGAAGCCCTCTTCCAGCTTGTGCCAATGCGTGATCGACTCCTCGCCTCGCTGCCAGCAGAGGTACACGATCTTGCCGTCGACCTCACCGTAGAAGTCGATGCACGGCCGCTCGTAGTCCTTGACCGTACCGCCCAGTGCCTCGATCTCTTCGATCAGAGACTGGAATCGGTCCAGATACCGGGCGATTTCCTCGTCAAGGCGCCTGAGCTGCGCTTCGTGAGCCTCCTCAGCGGCGGAGTCCTGGGAGGATCGATCCTCCTCGTGGCTGTTCTTCTCGGCCTCGAGGGCCTCCAAGGCACGTTGGATCCGCGTGTAGGTGGCCACGATGTCGTCGGCGATGCGCGAGACGAGGGGCAACATCCGGTTGGCCTCGTCGGGATGGAAGATCTTGCCTTTCATGGTGTGGCCTCCATGGGAACAGTCGGCATGGGGCAATTGGCATGCCAGTTAGCTTCAACGTAGGGTTCCGCCTGGTCGAGGTGGAGCCAAACGCCGACCAAACACGGCGTCCGGCCTTCCAAGGCGGGGGGGCGGGGAGGGGTGGGAGCGGGTCGCATCGAATCTCCACCTCCTTAGACGTGATCGACGTGCCGGCGGTCACGGAAAAACCCGTTTCCGGCAGGGTCCTGGCCGGGGCGGGGTTCTCGTCCCGGCATGGGGCTGATGCCCGTCCTCTGGCGGGGACACCGGGGTCGTGCGGGGGGGAACGCCGACACGGTCGTCCCTCGGCCGCCGGCCCTTCCTCGCGAGCCCCCGGTCATGACGTGCATCGGGTCCGAGCGGGGTCTATGGTGGGGGGTTCATGTGAGCTATTGCGGTCCAACCCGCGGAGACCCATTCGGTGGACGAGCAGATCCGGGCCATCCAAGAGTACATCTACAGCAAGTACGTCGAGCCGAGCGATCACGGCGCCCTCGACGAAGAGGCTGCGGTACGTCGTCTCGACACCTACTACGGCGATCCCGCCCGGGTGAACGACGCGGAATGCTTCTTCCCCGGGGTGCTCTGGTTCGAGCTGGGATTCGAGCACGAGGACGACGACCTCAAGCGCGCGTGCTTCCTTCGGGCGTACTACTGGCTGAAGAAGCATCAGATCCTCACCGGTGAGGAGTGGGACGTCGTCGACGACCGCATCCTCGACATCGAGGACTGGGCCGAGGAACTGGGCGTCCAGCTCGAGCTCGATCCCCCGCCCCCGGTGCCGGAGCAGCCCGAGAGCGCCGGTGAAGAGGCGCCGGCGGCCGTCGTCGAGGCGGAGCCGGAGATGGCGCCGCACGTGGTCAGCGAGACCGACGATCACGGCCCGATGATGCTCATCGCCCCCGGTGCGTTCCTGTTCGGGCTGGACAAGCGGCGCGTCGAGCTCGGTGCCTTCTACATCGACAAGTTTCCCGTGACGAATCGGCAGTACGAGGCGTTCTGCCGCGCCACGGGCTACCGCTGGCCGAAGTTCAAGAATGACGACCGCTTCAACGCCCCGAACGCGCCCGTCGTCGGGATCAGCGTGCAAGACGCGGAGAAGTACGCCCGCTGGGTCGGCAAGAGCCTGCCCACCGAGGAGCAGTGGGAGAAGGCCTGTCGTGGAAGTGATGGCCGCCTCTACCCCTGGGGCGAAGACGAGCCCACGAACGGCCGCGCCTGCTACGGCGAGGACCCGCAGACCGGGCGCACGGCGTCCGTGAAGGCGCATCCGGAGGCGGCGAGCCCGTACGGTGTCCTGGAGATGGCCGGCAACGTCTGGGAGTGGACGCGGTCGACGGCGAGCGACGGTGGCGAGACGGTCAACCTGATCAAGGGTGGCTGCTACAACGACCCCGCGAAGCTGCTGCGGGCCGACATCCACATGGGGCAGATCCCCAAGGACAAGTACGAGAACATCGGCTTCCGCTGCGTGAAGTCGGCGTAACCGTCGCCACCCTCGTGGCGATCGTCCAACTCGTTCGTCCATTCACGCTACTCGCGCCGGTCCTCGGCACGGCCTGCGCGGCGGGCGTAGCGGCCGCGTATCTCGATCGCCCCTGGGCAACCGTCACGCTGCTCTTCGCGTGCGTCTCCGCGATCGCCGCCACCGCGGCGAGCAATGCGTGGAACCAGGTGTTCGACGCCGAGATCGACCGCGCGAACAAGCCGCATCGGCCCATCGTCTCGGGCGCGCTGACGCGGGGCCGGGCGATGGCCATCGGTCACGTGGCCGCGATCCTCGCCGTCGTCGCCGGCGCCCTGGCGACGCCGGCGTTTCTCGGATGCGTCCTGGTGGGGCTCGTCGCGACGTGGATCTACAGCGCGCCGCCTTGGCGCACGAAGCGACTGACCTACGGCGCGCTCTGGACCATCGCCATCCCCGCGGCCTGCTCGTGCCGGTGGCCGGATGGTCGGTCGTGGCCTGGCCGACCCAGTCCGATCCCTGGGCGCTCGGCCTCGTTGCCGGGCTCTACGTCTGGGGCGCGGCGGCGACGAAGGACTTCGCGGATGTCGCCGGGGATCGGGAGGGCGGCTGCCGGACCTTGCCTCTCGTGCTGGGTCCGACGCGAGCGGCGCGCCGGATCGCCCCCTTCCTCGTCGTGCCGTTCGCGCTCTACCCGGTGATGGGGCGTATCGGCTGGCTCCACGCCGACCTGTCGCGGCTCGTGGTCTTGGCCGTCGTGCTGATGGTGGGCGGCGGCCTCACGGCGGGGGCGCTCTTGCGCGACGCCGACGGTCTGGCGGCGGGGAAGTCGGGCCACCCCGCGTGGATCGGCATGTACCTGACGCTGCTCGCGTCGCAGATCGGCACCCTGCTCGTCTACGCGCTCTCCTGAGAGGCCGGCGCGGCGAGCCCGTGGGTGTGCCATTTGCGGGCTAGCGCCGCGTCCTCTGGCGGGCTTGCAGGCGCATCAGGACGAAGTTGAGCGCCAGCCGGTGCGCCGCGATCGTCCCCGCCATGTTGCCTTCCTCCTGGAAGTAGTGGCCCATCACGTGGAGCACCTTGCCGTGTCCGTAGGGGAAGAGCACGGCGACCCCGGGCTCCCGCTTGAACTTCTCTTCGAGCTCCTTGCTCGTGATCAGCACCTCGACGTCGCGGCCGCGCTTCACCTTGACGTCGAAGGACGCCTGCTCCAGCCACCACTTGCCTTGTGTGCCGGGAAGAAAAACGCCACGGAGCAGGGGATGCCTAGCCTTGCCCGGGGCCGGTTCGATGTCGACGACGGTCTCGGGCAGGGGGGAGATGGGGCCCGAGGTGTCGAGGAACTCGGGGAAGGCGTGGATGAGGATGTTGCCGATGGCCCAATCCGTCGTGAACAGATAGCCGCCGCGCCGAACGAATTCACGTATGCGACGAGCGGCGACGGCACGCCGCGGCGGCGACAGCGACTCGCCACAGTTCCAGAACACGATCTTGTGTTGTTCGAGTGGGGGCGCCTTCTCCAAGCTGAGCGCGATGGGAGTGACGAGGGTGTAGGGGAGGTGCAGCGCGTGCAGGACGCGCCCGATGCGGTCGAAGCTGCCATCCACCACGAGAATGTCGTTCTTCACGAGCGCGTCGAGCGCCGAGCCGTCCGAACCCCGGCCCCGCCCCAACTGCGCGCGGACGAAGTCGGCGGCCTGCTGGTTGGCGCCGGTCGCGGTCCCCTTGGCGAAGGCCTGCTTGAGGTCCACGTTGGGCATCGGCATGAGATTCCGGCCCTTACGGACCCGGGCGTTCACCACGGAGGGGTTGAGGCCGACGAGGGGGTCGGCTTCGGCCGTGGCCGGCGGCAGGGGATCGAGCCGCATGGTCTCCGAGTCCTCGGGCTGCCCTGACGCCGCCATGCTCATCGGGTCGGGGAGGACGAGCTCCGGGAGCTCGGGCATCGCGGGCGAGGCCGGCTCCTCGCCGAGGGGGTCCTCGTCGTCGTCGGGCTGCCTCTCTTGCTCCGTGGGCGGGCGGAGCGACGCGAAGAGCGAGCCGTCTCGGCGGTCCTTTGCGCCTTGGTCCGTGTCGGACTGGATCATCGCGAGCAGGATGAACACCAGGGCGTGCAGCGCGACCGAGAGGACCAGGAAGGGGGCCCGGCGGATCTGGGCCACCAACTCGCTGCCGAACTCCGCGTTCCGAAACGCCGGGGTCGGAGGCCTCGGTGCGGGAACGACGCCGCGGCTGGTCGACCCGGCGCGGCCAGGGGGTTCTTCGGAGACCGGCCGGTCCGGCGCTGCGCGGCCAGTCGAGGCGTGGGCGGGGGGCGAGGGCCGGGTCGACGGCCGGGTCGACGGCCGTGCCCCAGGCGGCGCCGCGGGTCGCGAGGTCTCCTGGACGGGGCCGGAGCCAGGCGGGGGGGGCGAGGGTTTCGAGGATGGCGGCGCGAGGTCGAACGCCGAGCCGGCCCCGACCGCCTCGTCCTCGTACCCCCCGAAGAGAGGAGGCGCGGCCGCGGGGGGAGCTTGCTCGGGCAGGGGGAGGAGACCGACGAGCGTCACCCGTGCCCGGCCGAGCCGGACGCCGTCGCCCACCCGGAGCCTCAGCTGCGTGCCTGCGTTGGGTCGATCGAGGAGGACCTCGGTTCCCTGATGGTGGAGCACCGCTTCGGCCAGGCCCCAGCCGACGCCGTCTTCTCGTACGTCGGCATCTGTGGCGGTGCCGATCAGCACGCGCGGCGTGCTCTTCTCCACGTTCCAGGACCGGCCATCGACGGTGATGCGTAGGACGATCAAGGCGGCGTACGTTTCCCGGGGCCCCCATGGCCCACCCCTACTTGAACGTCGGCCAGCCTACGTCACGACCGACGATCTCGTGGTGGGCTTCATGAAGCCCGGGTTTCAAGTCCGGGGGCGCGCGAGATCCATCACGAAGGCCGCGACCGGGAGCAGGAAGGCGGCGAAGGCCCCCTGGCCCAGGTGTTGGCTCGTTGCCCGCATGCCCGCGGCAAGGCTGTCCGGGCTCATGGCTTCCCGGAAGAGCGTCGCGGGATGATCGAACGCAAGCAGGAGCAGCGCGACGCCGCCAAGCCACGTGGCCCAGCGGCCACCGAGGCCCAGCCACGATGCCAGGGCGGCGACGAACACCAGGCTCAGATAGAGCGTCCACAGCCAGAAGGATTGATTCAAGAGGCCCACGACATCGGGCTCGGCGGGCGGAGCACCGTCCAACCCGAACACCTGGGTCAGGAGGAGGGGCAGGGCGATGAGCAGGAGCAACGCCACGCCTGCCGCAATGCGGACCCATCGGCGGCGAAGACCGACCGCGGCCAGCAGGCCGAGGACGCCGAGGATTACCAGCAGCATCAAGTGGACGCCGTCACCGGACCCAAGCCGAGGGAGTCCCAGGCGCATCGTGTCCCCGAGGAGCTCCCGAACAGGGGTGCTGAGGTCGAAGATCCGTGCCTGGTAGCCCGTGCCGTCCCCCGGCAGGGGGAAGAAGAGCATCGCGCCGAGGAGGAGCGTGCTCACGAAGAGGACCCCGCGCGCCAAGCGGCGGCCGTCGTGGCGGAGGATGACCGCACCCGCGGCGATGCTTGCGACGAGGGCGACCGTGTACATCACCGGCGTGGTCGCGTCGGGCCAGAGAAGGACGATCGGCGGAATCGTCAACAGGAGGGCGGCTGCGCCTCGCCCGTGGGTGGGGCGCATGAGGGACGCGATGAGATAGAAGAGGCCGACGACCGCGAGGACCAGGGCGATCGCGTGGGCGTACGTCCATCCGAATACCGGATCGCCACCGGCGGCCAGGTTCTCGCGAAACAGCTGCCACGGCCACAGTCGGTGCCCGTCGATCACGGGCGCGCGCGGGTTGAGGTGACCGAGCCAGGTGGCGGCCACCATGACGGCGCCGAGGAAGTAGAAGAGGCTCGGAGAGAAGAGCCCGGGGCGCTCGTCTCGCGGAGGCGGCAGGTCCACTGCGGCCCGGTGGCGCGCCGGACGCGCGGCCCTGCGCTCCGCCACCTGGATGGGGCCGGGCGGCGTGGGGTTGCCGTCCGCCGGGACGTCGCTGTCGAGGTCGAGCGCGGGGCGCGTCTCTTCGGTCATGACGGGACCTCCGCGGTGCGGACGAGATCGGCCGTCGCCAGCGAGGCGATCAACCAGAGCGCGACGCCGCCTTGGAGCAGGGCGCTTTGGAGTCCGTCGAGTAGCGCGATGCCCAAGACGCCCAGGCTAAAGGCCTGACCTTCCAGGCTGTTACCCATGCTCGTCGCCGCGGGGAGCAGCATGGCCGCCATCAGCACCACGCCGCCGATCCACGCGAGCGGCCGCGCGCGGACACCCATGCCGATCAGCAAGGCCAGCACCCCCGCGAGGAGCGTCGCGATCTGGGGCGCCAGCGTTCCCCAGAGGTAGATGGGGCCGGACTGGGGCGCCGGCAGGGTCCCGCCCAGGAGCTGGGCGACGTCGTCCTCGAGCCGGATCACGTCCGCCGTGTCGGCGGTGAAGCGTCCAACCGCAAGCCAGACGAAGACGAGCCCACCGGCGAGGAGCAGCAGCCGCGTGGCGAGGCCGAACCGCTCGTGCAGGACGAGCGCGAACCCCGCGGCCATGACGGTCGCGCCGGCCATCCAGGGAAGCGATCGCGGGAGGTCGATACCGAGGCCGGCCGGGTCCGTCGCGGTTGCCAGGATCAGGCCGAGCGTCCCGAGGCCGAGCGTGAGCAGGCTGCGGTGATCGAAGCTCGGGATGAGCGCGGTCAAGACACCCCACAGGCCCAGCAGGGCCCAGACGACCAGCCGGACCTGCACCTCGAGGGATCCGGCCCGGCTGAAGTACTCCCACGGCCAGCTTCGCTCGACGCCGAAGCGAGGATTCGCGTAGAGGAAGAGGGCCAGCAACATGAGGATGCCGGCAACGAGGAGGCCGATCGAGATCGACGTGTCTCCTGCGCTCGCGTTGGCGACCTCGATCGTGGCGTGACACCGGCGGCACTCGAACGTGGCGCCGGGTTCGAGGCGCTCGACGCTGTAGCCCGCGCGGCAGGAAGGACATCGCTGAACTTTCATGGGCGGGTATTTGAGCAGGCCTCCTTACCCCCGCCAAGGTGGCACGCCCTACGAATCGTCCGCGGCCTGGGAGATTCGCATCTGGGGGGCCGTGCGGGTCCTGTTCCGGGCTAGCCGCGGAGGAGGTCGTAGGCGGACTTCAGCTCGCGGAACTTACGCTCGGCGAGGGCCAAGAACTCCTCGTCGAGGTGGGCGACCTTGTCCGGGTGGCAGGCCAGCGAGCGCTCGCGGAAGGCTCGCTCGATGGCGGCAGCGTCCGCGTCGGGGCCCACCCCCAGCACCTGGCGGGCGCGGTCCCGCGGGGAGGGGCTCGCCGGCCGGGGGGGCGGTCGTTCCTGGGCGGCCGGGCGCTCTCGTCGAGGCGGTGGCGCCGAGGTCCGGGGCGGCTCGGCCGACGCGGCAGGCCCCGTGGCGGTCCTCTGGCCGGGACGGCCTTCATCGCCCTTACGCATCCAGGGCGGTCGGCGCTCGTCCGAGGGGGCCGGGGGGGGCGGAGGCTGGCCCGGCGGGGCGTAGCGCCCGTCTCCATGCGGGATCAGATGAAGGCGCCGGTCGCAGCCCGGGCAGGCGAATTCGATGTAGGGACCGCCTGCCGTCGCCGGGCGGCTACGCAGGATGCCGAGGCC
Source organism: uncultured Planctomycetota bacterium (assembly GCA_963802335.1). Classification (GTDB taxonomy): domain Bacteria; phylum Planctomycetota; class PLA2; order PLA2; family JAEUHO01; genus CAWDIE01. Next base: position 786,387 of record CAWDIE010000003.1, read on the forward strand.
GGTGACCTCCCCGGGGGTGAAGGTCCGGGCACAGGTCGGGCAGCGGTCCGCATCCATATGGGTCGGATTGTAGGGTCGCGTAGGGGCCGGCCCCCCCGACGCGGGCTTGACGGGCGCCCCAAATGCTGGAACATCCGCCCTCTTGGGCGTCGCTGGGCGCCCCCTCTATCGACTCCGTGTTCCGAGGACATCATGCACCGCCGCATCCGCAACACCCTGACGAAGAAGCGCCGGATCGGCTTCCGTGCCCGCATGAAGACCAAGAACGGCCGCAAGATCGTGAATCGCCGCCGTCGCCTTCACGGCACGTTCCCCTAGCCGATTCACCGTCCGCCGTTTACGGAACGTCGTTCCCTGCGCTGCGGTTGCGCCGTCGGCGCCACCGGCCGACGGTATGCTCGGTCGCAGACGATGACTGCCCACGGCCCCCCTTCCCGGCGTGAGCTACTAGCCGCCGCGGCTGGGCTCGCGATGACGCTGCCCGCTGCGCTCAACGCGAACGCAGACGCCACCACGCCTCGTACCTTGCCCATGCGCCGCCTCGGCGCGACCGGCGAACAGGTGACGCTCTTCGGGCTCGGCTGCTTCCCGTTGGGAGGGCTGCCGGACGAGGAGAAGGCGATCGAGGTCATCGTCCGTGCGCTCGATCTGGGCTGCCGCTACCTGGACACGGCGCCGAGCTACGCGCGAGGCAAGAGTGAGACCCGCGTCGGCAAGGCGCTCCGGGCACGGTCGTCCCTGCGGCCCTTCGTCGCGACGAAGACCCTCGCGCGCACGGCAGCCGAGGCGCGCCGCGAGCTCGAGAAGAGTCTCGAGCGGCTGGGGACGAAGCGTGTCGACCTGATCCAGATCCACAGCATCACCAGCAAGGACGACCTCGAGCGGGTCGTCGGCAAGGATGGTCCCCTCGAAGGCTTGGAGAAGGCCCGCGATGAGGGGCTCGTGCGATTCGTCGGGGTCACCGGTCACGGCGATCCGGCTCTGCTCGCGAAGGTGGCCGCCGAGAAGCGGTTCGCGACGCTGCTCTTCCCCCTGAACTGCGTCGATCCTCATCACGCCTCGTTCGAGAAGGGCACCTTGCCCGCGGCCATCGAGCGGGACATCGGCCGCGTTGCCATGAAGGTGTTCGCTTCCGGCAAGCTCGTCGAATTGGGCGTCGATGCCGAGGCCTGCCTGCGTTACGTCTATGCCCGCGACATCGCCACGGCCGTCGTGGGGTGTCGCCGGGTCGAAGAAGTGGAACTCGCCGCGCGCGTCGCGGCCGAGAATCGTCCCCTGGCCACCGAGGCCGAGGCGAAGCTCTTGGCGAGCACCCGCCCCCACGCCGGTCGAGCCACCGAGTGGTACAAGAGCGTCTGAGGTACCCGAAGGAGCATCATGCGTACCCTGTTGATCATCCTCGTGCTGGCTGCGGCGGTTGTCGGCGTCCTCTTCGCGTTGGGCATCCTCGGTGGTGACACGACGACGTCTACGCCGGACACGCCTGACATCGGTACGACCCCGGCGCCCGACGGAAACGGTGAGGGCGAGAGCGCGCTCCTTACGGGCCCGGCGCCCACCGAGACGCCCGACGTCGAGGAACTCCCCCTCATCGATCCGCTCAACGTCTTGATGCTCGCCGGTGTGCCGGAGCGCCTGAACCTCTTCCTCGCCCAGAGCTTGACGAAGCACCCGAAGATGAAGGTGCTGACGTGGGCGCCGGCGCTGGGCGCAAGCGAGGTGCCTCCGCCGGAGACGCTGCCGGGGGCGGTGGGCGAGACGCCGACGGCCGACATCTTCCGCGACGAGGAGATCGACGTCCTTCTCCTGCACGATGTGGATCCCTCGCTGCTCGATGATGCGTTTTGGCAGGCCGTCGATGAACGGGTTCGCGCCGACCGCCTCGGGCTCTACATCCAGCCCGGAATCAAGCATGGCGCCGCGATGCTCGCGCACCCGGTGCTGAGCGCGCTGGCACCCGCGGAGGACGTCCGCGCGTTCGAGGGGTCGCCCCTGCCCGGCGTGTTCGGCCGCGCCGTCGCGTTCGACTTGACCGAGGACGGGGCGAGTCATCCGGCGACGCGCCTCGTGCCGTGGCCCAAGTGGAGCAAGGTGATCTGGGAGGAGCGCACGAAAGGCGAGTTCCCGTGGGGGACGTCGTTCTGCTACCCGGTGGCCGTGTGGCGCGACGGCTCGGTCGTACTGCTCACCTGCCAGGCGCCGCGTCAGTCGGAGTCCTACGCTGCGCTCGTTGCAGGGCCTTCCGCGACGGGACGCGTCCTCTTCAACGCCGCGTGGGAGCTGGGAAGCAGGCAGGCCTACGGCAGGCCCGCCACCGTGCACGACTGGGAGAAGCTCGTGCGCAACTGGGTCATCTTCCTCGGCGGCCGCGACGTCTAGCCCACCAGCGGCGTCCGTTGCGTGTGCGAACGCGGCGCGCCGATCGGCCGCGGACGAGGGCCCCGACTATTCCTCGTCGAGGAAGCGCTCCAGCTTCATCTTGTCGATGATGGCCTCCAGGCGGCCCCGCTCGCGCAGCGCGGCGAGGCGGGGTGAGGCGCGTGCTTCCGTCTCCAGGGTCGGCTCCAGGCGGAGCGCTTCTTCCAGGGCGGCCGCGGCCTCGTCGAGTCGGCCGAGCGAAGCCGACGCTTCCGCCCAGCGCAGGGGGAGTCGTCCCCCCAGGTAGTCGAGCCGCCGGACCCGCTCGCTCAGCCGGGCGTAGATGCGCACGGCATCGGCCAGCTCCTCGCGTTCCAGCAGCACGCGTGCGAGGGCCGCGCCCGTAGGGATCGAGGCCTCGGCGAGCGGACTCCGGCGCTTCTCGAGCGTCAGGGCCCGCATCGCATCGTCGAGTCCCTGGTCGAGGTCGAAATGCGTCCGCGCGTGGAGTGCGGCCGAGGACGAGAGGATGGATGGGTCGTAGGGGCTGAGCTGGCGGGCTTCGTCGAACAGGCGCCGTGCGTCGTCCGCACGTCCTTCGGCGGCGGCGCGGGCGGCGGCGAGGGCCACGCCGATACCGCGCTCCCGCTTCCAATTCCAGCCCGGCTCGTCGTCGTAGGCGCGTCGAGACAGGATGGCCAAGGCGCGCTGCTGCGCCGCCGCGGCGTCCGGGAAGCGGTGCTCCTCGATGGCGAGATCGCGCTGCGCCCGCGCCATGCCGAAGTCGACCGCCCCCGCGACGGGCGGCGCCAGCCATGCGAGGTTCTCGATCAGTGCTGCGGACTCCGTCAGATCGCCGGTGGGCTTGTCGTGCAGGTGCGCGGCAATGCGATCGAAGTACACGTCGGGGAAGAGCGCGAGGGCGTTGCTCGCCTTCGCGTTCTCGATGGCCGCGCGAAGTGAGCGGGCGAGGACCTCGTCGGGGACGACTTTCAAGCTGTTGAGAACCAGCCACACCTCGGTAGGCAAGGGGCCGTAGTGTCCACCGGCACGGTGCCACAGGGTGTTGACCGTCGGGCCGACGCGGGCCGCGGCGGAAGCGTCGACCGGGCCGCAGCGATCCCCCTGGCGCGCGACGGACGAGCGCGCGAACTGCGCGAAGCGGGGGAGGAAGAGCAGCGCGGCGACGCGTGCGATGGTCTCCTCGTGTTCGGTGAAAGCGATGGCCCGCGCGAGGGCCGCCACGTGGAGCCCCAGGAACACGTCGGGTTCGGCATCGGGCTCGAGGTTGCGCTCGTTGGCCACGTGCTGTTCGAGGGCGACGTCCGCGTCGGCGTCCGACTCGAGCCGGCGCTCCTCGGCGAATCGCTCGAGCAGCGCTGCTTCGAGGGCCGCGAAGGCGGCCGTCGCGACCTCAGCGCCGCCCCCGCTGCCGACGATGCGCGCGACGACGCTTTGGACGAGCGGCTCCTCCTGGCCCGCGTCTTCGTGCGTCAGCCAGGCGAGGAGGGTCTTGCGGACTGCGGGTGGCGTGTGCCCGATCAGGAGTCGCCCGGCGTGCCGCCGAAGGGCGGGATCCGCGTGCGGGTCCAGGATCAAGTCGAGGAGGATCGACGCGAAGCGCTCGACGGGTTGGTGCTCGAGTGCGTCGAGGATCGCGGACGCCCGCATCGAGTCCGCCGGGTTCGCGGGGTCGAGATCGGCGAGCAGGGAAAGCAACGCATCGTGAAGCTCGCCCCGGCCCGGATGATCCAAGCCCGTGACGGCGGCCTCCACGAGATTGCCGTTCTCGTGCTCGAGCAGATAGCGCCAGAATCGATCGAGCTCTTCGTCGCGTGCTCCGCGCCGGCCCTCCAGCGCGCTGGCCGCGGCGCTGAGCAGCGGCGCTTCGGCGTCCGACTTCGTGCCATCCCAACCGACGCGCTCGAGGACGAAGTCGACGAGCGCCGGTGTCGCGGAGGGCGCCTTGAGGTTCTGGAGGGAGCGCATGGCGATGGGCGACCAGCCGAGGCGCTCGTACTCCGGCCACGTCGAGCGTGCGTGGGCGACGGCCTCGTCGGGCAGGGCGCCGTAGTAGGCGTACAGATGCCGCTCCAGCTCGTGCGTCCGTCGCTTGCGGTCGGTCTCGCGAGGCTCGAACGCGCGGACCAGGGATCGCCCGCGCTCGGTGTGGAGGCTCGCGTCCCGGTGCAGGCGTCCGAGCGCCTCCAGCCGCAGGGAGGGCTCGTCGTGCACGAGCGCCCGTTCCAGGACCTGGTAGGCGAGCTCGTCGGCGGGCTCCACGACGTGCTGCATGCGCACGTAGGGGCTGGCCCCTGGCGTGAACAGATGATCGATGAGGAGGCGGCGCGCGTCCTCGTCGGGGCGGCTCTCCAGCACGGTGATTGCGTGGTCGACCAAGCCCGAGGACTCCTCGCGGATCAGCTCCCCGAGCAGAGGGATGGCCCACGCGCCCTCCTCCTTCTTCAGCGCGGAGACTGCATCGCGCCGGATCACCGGGGTCTCGTCCGGATCGAGGAGGCGCCGCGCCAGGGCTTCGTCCCCGATGCGTCCCAGCAGGCCCAGCCCGCTGGCCGCGGCCACCCGAACCCCGCGCGACAGCGGGGGTACGCGGTCCGGATCGACGAGCGCCCGCAGCTCCTTTGCGGCGAGTTCGGGGTCCAGCGCCTCGGTCAGCAGGAAGACGCCGTCCTGGGGGTCGTAGAAAGTCCCCGCGTGCAGTCGCCGCCGCACGCTGTCGACGATCGCCTCTCCGAAGTCGGGGAGCACCATGCGCAAGACCGTCTCGGGAATCGGCCGCTTGTCGAATGGGTCGAGGCGGACGGGGCGGGCGAGCCATCCCACGGCGCGATCGATCGCCTGGCGCCGCGTGGCCTCGTCGGCATCGGGGTGCGTGAGGACCGCCCACGCCGCCATGATGGCGGTCTTACGCATGACGAGCGGGTCGTACCCGACGCGCGGCACACCCAGAGCGAGTCGGGTCAGCCCCGCCCCGACGGCATCCGTCCCCATCTCGACCACGATGCGTTGGGCATCGTCGAGGCGTGGGCCGAGCCGGCCGGAGCAGAGGAGCATCGCGCCCTGGAGTCGCTCCTCGGGTGTGCGTCCATTGCGCCAGGCGTCGCGCGCCAGGTCATGCAGCGCCGCGGATGCGCGCCCCCGCTGGCGGTGCCACGCGAGGCGGCGGGCGTGGAGATCGGGGCGTGCGTCGGCGGGAAGGGCCTGGCGGATTCGAACCGCGTCCGGCTCGTCCAGCGCGAAGAGCGCCCGCAGCGCGGCCGCGCGCACGCCCGGCACCGGGTCCCGCGCGAGTCGCCCGAGCACATCCACCGCCGCGGCCGTGCGGCCCGCGCCGAGTCCATCCGCCGCGAGGATCCGAAGTCCGACGCGGGCATCGGTGGCGACATGCGCGAGGATGGTGTCAACGGCGGGATGCGCGCTGACCGCGACGACGTGGAGGAGGTGGGGGAGGGCACGGGGCGAAGGAGCCTCGGTCGCCAGGAGACGGGCGACGGCGGCGAGACCGGCGTCTTCGGCCTGGACCAGACGCGTGCGCGCGACGCGGAGGGCGTCGGGATCGTCCGACGCGTCCGCCCGGGCGAGCAGATCGGCCAGGGCTTGCTCGACGCGCGGCGGGATGTCGATCGCTGCCAGCGCAGGAGGGAGGTTGATCGGGCCCGCCTCGTTCGCCCGCAGATCGCCGCCCGCCGCCGCGCCGACGGTGAGCAGGAGGATTGCGAAGACGACGCGCGAGCCCCTCACGAGCTACCTCGATTGTGTTTACGCCGCGGGCCGACCAGCGTGGCGGTTGCGGCCGGCAGCGTCGCGGCGAGGTCGGAAGCGATCAATCCTCGATCGCGCGTCTTGGTCGCCTGATCGGCGGCCAGGGCGTGCACGTGGACGGCGGCGCATGCGGCGCCGAACGGGTCGCCCCCCGTGTCCGGCAAGCCTGCGACGAGTGCGCCGCAGACGCCGGCCAGGACGTCTCCCGTGCCGCCCGTCGCCAGCCAGGGGCCGCCGCGGGCGCAGCGAAACATCCGCTCGCCGTCCGTGACGAGCGTGCCGGGACCCTTCAGGACGACGACGGCGCCCGTGGCCTCGACCAGGGCGAGGGCGGCGTCTTCGCGGCGGCGCCGCACGTCCGAGGACGACCAGCCGAGCAGTCGCCCCGCTTCGCCCTCGTGTGGTGTGATCACCGTGGGGTCGGCGCGGTCCAGGAGGAGCGATGCCTGGTCGATGAGGGCGAAGAGGGCGTCGGCGTCGACGATGAGGGGGCGGGCCATGGCGAAGGCACGCTGGAAGAAGCGGCACGTCGAGGCTTCCCGCCCGCCGCCCGGCCCGACGACGACGGCGTCCCAGCTCTCCGCCATGCGCTCGACGGTCGCGGCGGCGGTGAGGGCGAGCGAGCCGCTCCGTGTCTCGGGGAGTCCGGCGGTCGTCGCTTCGGGGCGGAGCGTGGCGACGGTGGACTGAATGGAGCGCGGCACTGCGATGCGGACGAGGCCGGCACCGACGCGCTGCGCGCCGAGCGCGGCCAGCGCAGGGGCACCCGCCATGTCGCGACATCCGCCGACTACGAGCACGCGACCGACGGATGCCTTGTGGGCATCACGCGACCGGGGTTGCAGACGGGGGGCCGTGCGAACGCGGCGCATCAGGTAGGTAAGGTAGCGCGGCGCGTGCCAAGCCGTAGCGGGGGGCCCGCTGCAGGGCCCTTTTCCTCGACGGCCTGGGCCCGGGCTCTCGCCGCTCGCGCCCCATGCCCCGGTGCGCTCGTCCGTTCCCTCAGCGAAACGTCCGCAACGCCGAGGTATCGCCGAGGTGGCTGATCAAGCGGCCCACCTCGTCGCCGACGCGGTTTCGGATCACGGGGTCGCACTGCCGTTCGCGCAGGGCCCGGGCCTCGTCGGCGCCGTAAAACCCCAAGGCTTCGAGAAGGTCTACCACGATCAGCCGATAGCCCCGGTCTTGCCCGTCCTCGACCTTCACGGCCATGGCCAGGTTGCGATCGGGGGCGACCCACCCGTGTACGCCTTCCGCGCCCGCCTTGGCGAGCAACACCTCGCTCGTGCTCCGCATGAGGTCGGTGTCGTAGCGGCCCTGGCCGCCCACCATGTCCGGGTAGGTGTCCATCGCCCGCGCGACGCGGCGGCAGGCGTCGGCCAGCGCCCGAGGGAGGCCCTCCGGTTGGCCGAAGCGCAGGAGCGATCGGGCCATGGCATTCAGCGGGAGGGCGAAGGCGGGGGCCGCGCAGCCGTCCACGCCGACGACAACCTCTCGGGGATCAATGCCGGCCAACAACGCGATGTGGTCCCGGATCGTCGCTTGGATCGGATGCGCGGGATCGAGATAGGACTCCAGCGGCAGGCCGAGGTGGCGGGCCGTGGCGAGCATCATCGCGTGCTTGCCCGAGCAGTTGGACCAGAGGCGCGGCGGTTCCTCGGTCGCGACGCGCTGGCGGTGCGCGAGGCCCGGGTCGATCGAGTAGTGGCCGCCGCAGCCCAGGAGGTGTTCTCCGATCCCCCCCTTGGCCAGGATGCTCCGCACGACCTCGAGCTGCCGGGCTTCGGCGTTGTGGCTGCCCGCGGCGATGGCGAGCTCCTCTTCGGTGAAGCCCAGGGCGTCCGCGGCGCCGCTCGTGACGGCCACGAGGGTCTGGAGCGGCTTGCTCGTCGAGCGGTAGTAGACGACCCAGTCGCCGTCGCCTCGCACGAGGACCTCGTCCTCCCCGTGCACGAGTACCAGGGCGCCCCGGTGCAGCGACTCCTCGATGTCGCCGCGCGTGACACTCAGGAGCTCTTCGACTCGACCCATGCCTCCATGAAACACGGGTGCGCCCCCCCTTGGTAGGATCCTCCCGACCTGTAGTGGAGCCTTCCGTGGTCGAAGTCGAACTGCGTCGCATCACGATCAACGACACGGGTGACCGCCAGTACATCGTCCTCGGCGAGAAGGGCGGCGAGCGGATGCTGCCGATCGTGATCGGCTACAACGAGGCCCAGGCGATCAACCGCTTCGTCAAGGGCGAACAGATGCCTCGCCCGATGACGCACGATCTCGCGCTGGCGTTGATCGAGGCGACCGGCGCCGCGTTCGAGAGGGTCGAGATCACCGACTTGAAGGAAGGGACCTTCTACGCCGTGATCCACCTCGCGCGACCCGACGGGACGCACGCGGAGGTCGACGCGCGGCCCAGCGACGCCATCGCCCTGGCCTGTGCCTGGCAGCGGCCGATCTTCATGGCCGAGGCGGTGCTCGAGGAAGGCGCCTGACGGCGAGGGCAGATTCCGCGCCGGCGGGCTCAGCGCCGGGGCGGCATGTGCAGCACGAGGTTGGCGCCGTTCGTGCGCGCTAGGAGCGTCTGCGCCGCGGCCCTGAGCTCCGCGTCCTTCGCCTGACTGATGCGCTCGCCCAAGGCCGTGCCGTCGATGCCGAGCTGTTCTCGACGTCCGATGCCGAAGGCCAGGCCGTAGACGTTGCCCCCGAGCAACGCGTCGGGGATGGGGAAGGTGGCGAGCGGGTAGCCGAAGAACTGTCGCGCCTGGAAGCGGTCCACCGGGGTGAGTGGCGCCTCGGCGGCCCGGTCGAGGTGGTCCTGGAGCGAAGCGAGGGTCTCCATGCGGTCTTCGCCTGGCGCCACGGGGCCTTGCAGGAGCAGGACGTCCGGGGCGTCGATCACGGAGAAGATCAGCTGGCGGCCCTGGGAGCCGCCGCTCATCTGTGCGCGGAAGAGGCGTGAGGCGAGGAGCAGGAAGGGAGCATAGCGTGCGTCATTCGGGCCGGGGCGCCCGCCGGGCCACGCACGCCAACACGGGCGGAGGCGGGGTGGGGGCGTCGCCGAACGTCAGGTCGAGATGCCCGTCGAGCGACGACGCCTCGGGAGCGCGAGGCGTGGGCGGCGCCTCGCCGCGCGGCAGCTCGCCGAACGCCTTCGCGATGGCTTCGCGCGCCACGGCGGCGTCGAAGCCGCCGGCCACCACGAGTCGGGCGTTTCGCGGTTTGTAGTAGGCGCGGTGGTGACCCACGACCTGCTCGAGCGTCGATGGCGTCGATCTGCGCCTCGACACCGCCCTTGCGAGCGCCCGGCGGCAGGGGAGCGACCATGGCCCGCGACGTGGTTGGCGGCGGCGAGGGCGGGGACGGCCTCGTACATGTTGCGAAGCTCGAGGGCCATCCGCGGCTTCTCGCGGTCGAGGTCGGCTTGCGTGACGCGCAAGTCGCCCATGCGGGCCGCGGCGTCCGCGAGCTCGGCTTCGAGGCGATCCGTAGGTGCGACGAAGGCGATGACGGTGTAGTCGCGACCGGTCTGGGCGTTCCAGGCGTTCGGGTAGGCCGCCATCATGGCCTCGGCCGTGCGGGCGGGGGTCTTGCCTGCAGCACTCGTTACGTAGCAGTGCTCGACGAGATGGCCGAGGCCGCTTTGACCTTCCGGATCGTGCCGCTCGCCGACGTCGTAGAGCACGAGGATGGCGACCTGCGAGGCGCTCTCGAGCGGCCGCAATCTCACCTTCAGTCCGTTCTCGAGCTCGTAGCGCTCCACCCGGTCGGCGGCGGCGTCGGGTTCGGCCGTCGCCGTGCGGCTTCCCACGCCCATGAGAGATCGGTAGCAGGAGAAGAAGCAGGAGCACGAGCGGGAGCCGCGTTGCCAAGGAACTACGTCCCATGTCGATTCCTCCACGCACCCACTCTACCGAACGCGCCGGCGCGATCGCCCCCCGCGCCGCGCTACCCTTGCGTCATGGTGACAACCGATCCTCGACCCAACCCTTGGCCGTCGCGCCGGGCCCTGTTGCTCGGCGTTCCCGCCGCGCTGCTCGCCATGCGGCTTCCCTCGGCGATGGCCGACGACACCGAGGGCGAGGCCACGCCAGCCGAGGCCGCGCCGAGCGAAGGCGTAGCGACCGCGCCTGCACCGCGGACGCGGGAGCTCGCCACGTTCGCGCTGGGCTGATTCTGGGGTCCCGACGCCCGGTTCGGGTGTCTTCCCGGTGTGACGCGCACGCGGGTCGGCTATGCAGGCGGCAAGAAGCTCGAGCCGACCTACCGGAGCTTCGGTGGTCATACCGAGGCGATCGAAATCGAGTTCGATCCCCAGGTCATCTCCTACGCGCGTCTTCTCGAGGTCTTCTGGGCGGCGCACTCACCGACCGGCCGGTCCTGGTCCACGCAGTACAAGAACGTGCTGTGGACGCACAGTGAGGCGCAGGCGAAGGAGGCGAAGGCCCAGGCCGACGCGCTTGCGAAGAAGCTCGGACGCAAGGTCACGACGGAGATCGCGCCCGCGCCACGTTTCTGGGTGGCCGAGGACTACCACCAGAAGTACTACCTGCGTCGTCACGACGACCTCGTCTTCTACGCCTTCGGCGAAGACAAGGACGAAGCGGCCTTCCGCGACAGCGAGCTGGCGGCTCGTCTCAATGGGTGGGTCGGCGGGGAGGGCACGCTGGCCCAACGCGCGGCCGAGACGGAACGCCTGAAGATCAAGCCCGCGGTGATCTCGGCGCTGGCGGTGGCGTTGGGCGAGAGCCCTCCGCCTACGTGCGGAACCCGCGAGTGACGGGCTTCCTCGAGCACCCGGCTTCCGCCGGTCCGGTCGGCGCGATCATGGACGAGTACGCGCGCGCTGCGCGGGAATTCTGCGATGTCGTGGAGCCGTTCGACGCGGCGCGATTCGAGGCCAGCGAAGTGAGCGACGACCCGGACACGACGTCGATTCGCGAAGTCTGCCGACACGCGGGGCGAGCCGCGTTCGGATACGCGGAGGACATCGCGCGTGTGCTCGAGAAGCCGCTGAAGCGGCCGTTGGATCCGAACGAGCACATCCGCCAGCCCCAGGACGTGCGGCCGGTCCTCGTGGCGGCGCTTCGGTTCACGGAGCGCGTGGTCGAACCGCTGCGCTCCATGAAGGGGCCCGAGGTGGAAGCGCTGACCTTCCGCGTGAGTTGGGGCACGCTCTACACGCCGGAGAGCCTCTTGGAACACGCGATCTGCCATCTCCTCCGGCACCGGCGCCAGCTCGAGCGCTGGGCGGCCGGGAGCTAGCGCCGCGGCATGGCCGCGCCCGACCTGGCTGACGCCTGTGCCTGGGAGATCGTGGATCTCCACGACTTCTTCGTGCGTTGGTTTCGGGGCGAGGTGCCGGACACCCGGGAGGTGTGGGCACGGGTCGCCGACGTGCTCGATGACGGGTTCGTCCTCGTGTCCCCCGAGGGGGAGATCTACGACTGCGACACCCTCCTGTCGGGACTTCGAGATCGGCACGGTCATCACGGCCCCGCGAGCGACTTCACCATCTGGACCCGAAGCGCCCAGCTTCGCCACGCCGATGAGTCCATGGCCGTCGTGACGTATGAAGAGTGGCAACGCCGGGACGGCAAGGAACGCGGACGCTTCAGCACGGCCGTGTTCGCGCGCGATCCGCGCGGCCCGCATGGCCTGCGCTGGCTCCACGTGCACGAGACCTGGTTGCCCGTCCACGATTGACACTACCGCTACCGGCTTCGGTCCTCGGTCGGCGTTGCGTCGTCCGTAGGCGCCGTGCGCCCGCCCCCGTTGGCGATCGGCTTCAACGACAAGGCCTCCGTGACGCGTGCCCCGAGCTTCGTGCCTTGCGCTCGGTAGGTGTCGGTGAGGTCGGCGAAGGCTGCGATGGCCCGGACGAACTCGGCCGGTACCAGGACCTCCTCGGCCTCGGGCGGGGAGTCGGTCTCGGGGACGGACAGTCCCACGAGGTCGGTCCGCGGCGCGTCCGTGCGCCAGACGTAGAGCCGCGGTCGCGTGGTGACCTCGAACGTCTCTCCTGTCTCGTACTCCGACTCGGGGACGATGGTGGCTGCGACCTTCAGGGCCGGGAAGAAGAGCTCGTGGACCCAGCGCCCTCCGCCGTGCGAGAGGTCGAGCGCGGAGTCGGCCCACACGATGCGGTAGCGAAGCGCCCGCACCGTCTTGGCCTCCGGCTCGCGGGGTTTATCCTCCGCCGACGACCACCGCCCCCAGGCGAAGGCGAGGACGACCAGGAAGGACAGGACGAGAGCGCTCTTCCACATGGCGGCCTCCGCATCGGTGTGACCCGTTGGACGCCCCGCCGTCCGCCGGGTTCCTGGGCCCCTGCGGTAGGATGCGCCGAGCCCACCACGGAGGGATGGCCGAGTGGTCGAAGGCACCGGTTTTGAAAACCGGCGTACGGTTCCGCCGTACCGCGAGTTCGAATCTCGCTCCCTCCGCCATTTCATCGCTTCTGCGGGCGGTGCGCCTTTGAGCGCACAAGACCGCCAAGAGGGCATTGCCCCCTAGATTGCCCCCTAGCTGGATCCGTAGGCGACGCGCTGATCGTGGACGGCGTCCTCCTGCGCGTCGTCGCCCTCGGTCTCTTCGTCCGCGTCGAGATCCAGCATGCGCCCAAGGGTCTCGATCGTCGCCCGACCGGCCTCGGGAGCGAAGTGTGCGTAGCGCTGGCTCGTCTTCACGTCCTGGTGTCCCAGGATGTTGGCCACGTCGAAGATCGTCCGGCCCCCGGCGACCATGAGGGAGGCCGCCGTGTGCCGGAGCGTGTGCATCGTCACCTTCGGCTTCTTCTCCGCCGGGATCTCCTTGCAGGCCTTGACGGCGGCACGGAGCCGGGACGCGACCATGAACGCGCTGAGCGGGCGACCATCGGGACGGGCGACAACGAAGTGTCCGGGTCGCCTTTGACGAGCCGGGCGAGCGACGGCGAGCTTGGCGAGCTCCGCTTGGAGGGTGGGGGTCATCGGGATCGTCCGACGGCGATGGTTCTTGGCCTCCTCGGCGGCCACCGCGACGGTTCCCGCCTCGAGGTCGACCTCCCGCCAGCGCAGGGTGAGGAGCTCGCCACGTCGCATGCCGGTGGACAGGGCGCAGACGAGGAGGGGGCGGAACTCGGGAGACGCCGCACGGACGAGGGCACGGGCCTCCCTGGCCGTCAGGTAGGTCTCCCGGCCGGGCCCTTGCGGTCGCCAGCGGATCCGCCGCGCCGGGTTGTCCTGGATGTGCCCGCGTTCCATGGCCCAACGGAACAGCCCCGAGATCGCGACGGCGTAGTTGTTGAGGGTCTGGTCGGCCAGTCCCTTCTGCTCTCGCCCGTCCAGCCATCGGACGATGTCGGCCGGCTCGATCGTGGTCAGGTCCTTTTTCGCCCAGCTGGCACCCTTGACGACGCCGAGGAGGTGTCGGTAGCCGGCGTGGGTGCTGGGCTTCCGCCGGCGCTGCACATGCTCGAGGAACGGGTCGATCGCCTGCTCGAAGGTCATGCTGTGGGGCAGGGGGTCTCCGAAGACCTCGTGGAGCACGAGCTCCACGGCCTTCCCTTCTTCGAGGAGGCGCTGCACGTGCCTCAGCTTGGCCTTGGCGATCTCCCGGCTGACACCCGCCGGTCGATCATAGGCCTTGCGGTTTCGACCCTTGCCGGCGTGGAAGCGGACGTAGAGCTGGCGGCTTCCCTTGCGCTCTCGGATGGTCCCGAAGTCGCGTCGCTTCGCCATGACCACCTCCTCGTTGCGTATCGGTACGACCCCCAGGTGGGGGAGATGGGCTAGACCTGCTGCTCCCGCGCCTTGGCCTCTTCCGCTTCGAGGAACCGAATGAGCGCTTCCTCACGCACGATGTAGCCCTTGCCCATGCGGATGGCGGGGCCGAGCTGGCCAAGGCGAATCCGCTTGCGGATCGCGGCCTCGGTCACGCCGAACATCTCGGCCAGGTCTCGCGTCGTGAGGATCTTCGTACCGCGAGGCGTCGAATCGCGTGTCGTCATGGCTGTCTCCATCACGTCGAGACAGCGCGAAAGACGAGGGCTCAGCCTGCGTCACGTCGAGTCGCGTGCATCGACGTGACGAGTCTCCCTCAGCGAGGACCGAAGCAGTGCCACCGTTAGACGCCTGGGCTAGATGTGGACGCCAGGCACCTAGGGCACTCGACGTGCGACTGACGGAGAGCCCTGGACGCCCACCGCGCCCCGAAGCGCATACGTAGGCATCAGACCTCCGGCTACGAGATGCGAGGCGGAGGGCTGGGATTGCGCCTCGCCTCTGCGGCTCTCCGGCGGAGGTCCAAGACACGGCAGACCCGTGCGCTGGCCACTTCGATCTCCACCTCGGCAGCCTCGATCAGGCGGCGAGCCTGCTGAGCCGCCGACTTTCGGTCGGCCGCTTCGTCCTCTGCTCTCTTGCGGGAAACGAAGCGATGGGGCCACACGCGTTTCGCGAGTTCAATTCGATTCAGGTCCGGGTCCTTGCTCGCCAGCTCCACGAGATCAAAGGCCACACGCCATCCTTCGCTCGAGTCCCATGTTCTCGCTCGACTGGGCCGCAGTTGCCCCGCTCGGATCCCTGTGATCGCACGGAGGAGCTCGATACCCTGCACGAGTTCCTCGTTCGGCATCCCCAGGTCCAAGGCTGCGGGAACACGTCTGACATCACGGGGGTCCTCGGAGACCCAGTGGTCCCCGCGATCTTCGACCTCACCGAGAGGATGCTCGCGTAGTTCCGTGGCGTCGACGCCGAAGACGTCCAGAAAGCCAAGCAGGCTTTCACTCGTGTACACGATGTCGTCAAGGGCGAGTTCCTCGCGGTCCTCGGGGTCCAGCGGGCCGACGTAGGCGAGGGGGTGAATCATGTACATCCAATGCCAGGCCATCTGGAGATACGGGTGGGCGCACTCCTCGCCAGCGTGGACGAGCCGGAGCTCGCTCGTGACGTCGACCCCCGGGCACTTCCTCTGAAGGTGGGCACAGAGGCGTTGGAATGGCCCGCACAGCTGTAGAGCGCGAGCTGCTACGCGCAGATCCCGCTCCAGCCGCTCCCGAAGCACGGGCGGTAGCTTCCGAGCGTCCAGCGTAGAGATGGGCTTGCGGGGCGTAGCCGACGACATGCGGTGTCTCCTCTGCCGCGCCGGTGTGCGGGGACACGCGACGACCCGTGATGTACGCGTCCGAGACGGTATAGCACGTGATGCGTGCCCGTGGTCTGTGGGGGCGCAACAAGTAGTGCCTACCTCTAACGGTGGCCGCGGAGGATCGCGAACCATGAGGGAATCACCGCGTCGTGCCAGCCAACTGCGGGCTGGCGTCAGCACAGGTGATTCTCATGGTGGACGCCCCCTCGACCTCGACGGACTCCTCAGCAACTCCGGCGACTGGACGCCCGGGCGGACAGGTCGTAGCCCGGTCCTGCCTCCAGCGCGACGCCCTCCGGATGGCGACGGAGTTCGGGTGGCGCATGCTCCCGATCATCCGGGGCACGAAGAAGCCGCACCTGAGCGTCAAGAGGGCCTCCAACGACTCCGCGGTGCTCGAGCGGTGGATGCGGTCCTGGCCGGAGTGCGACTGGGCCGTCGCTGCCGGCCGGACATCGGACGTGCTCGTCCTGGACGTGGACGACCGGCTCGCCTTCACCACCTTCTTGGCGGCGATCGAGAGGTCTGTGGAGGATCTCCCGCTCACCGTCCGCGCCCGGACCCCGAGTGGGGGGATCCACCTCTACTTCCGGAACCGCGACGGTCTCAAGAACTGGACGAAGCGGCTTCCTGGCGTGGACCTGAAGACCATTGGGGGCTACGTGCTCACGCCAGGATCTGCGGGGGGGATGTACGAGTGGGAGATCAGCCCGGAGGACACGGAGCTTGCGGTGATCCCCGAGTGGCTGGTTGACGCATTCGAGAGGGCCCGTCCCGTCCCGGGATCATCGCCTCGTATGGGTACGTCCAAGCCGTCCAGTACGGGATCGCGAGAGTACCTCGAGCTCTCGGACCTCAGCACGCGGGTTCCGAAGGGCATGCGTACAACCGTCCTGGTGAGTTACGCGGGCCTTCTCCGAGCCCAGGGACATGAGGAGGCGGAACTCCGGGAGTTGCTCCAGAAGGCCTACGACGAGAGTTGTGAGGTCGATCCTGGGGATCCGGTCGATATCGCCGGCATCGTGAAGTCGGCCATGAGGTGGCAGCCGGGCGTCCTCCGAGCGTCCGTGGCCAGGACCGCTCACGTTCCGGGAGACCTGTTCAACGGTCATCGGAGTGGGTGGCTGCGGCCTATCTACCAGGTGCTCCTCGGTCTCCGCGATGAACGGCGGCTGGCTCAGTACAGCCGGAAGACCATCCGAGACCAGCTCACCTCCCGCGGATACACGAGACTGCCGTCAGCCAGGACGATCTCCCGCGTGATCACCAAGCTGGTGCGCATGGGCCTCTGCTGGAGGCCCAGCGCAGCCAAGCTGGCCTACAACACGCTGAATGGAGGGCACTACCTTCTCGGTGTCCGCACTCCCAATGAGGCCGAGGCCTACCAGGTTGCGTCATGCCGTGCGAAGGACGCTACGGACACAGTGACGTCTACCAGTTCCTCTGAAGGCACGACACCCGGGGCGCATCCCACGACCGTCGCGCAATCGACGACGGCGACGTCCTCCACCTCCGTGGTTGAGGCTCCAGGTGTCCCACTTAGAACTGCTCTCTCTCTGGGTGTGGGTGCTGGACCGGCTGGACGCCAGGGTGGACATCAGGGGGACGGGGTCTTCGAGATCGAACACTCCTCCATTCCTGATCCTGCTGATCTTCATCTGATCGAAGTGCCTGTTCATGAGTCAGTCCAGGTGGGGGTGAAGGGTGATACCCCTGGTCACCACGTGAACGAATGCGAGAAATGGCCGATTTCGAGCGTTCGCGATGGTCTCGAAGAGGACGTGGAAATCATCCAACGCGGCGAAGGAGGATGGCGGGAACACCGCGGGTCTGCGGCGGATCGGGCGGGACATCGCGAGGGTCGGTACCGTACTTCTCCCGCATGGCCTGGTACCACCGCTCCTCCTTCCGGAGGTGGGTCGCCTCGGCCAGGAACGGCTTCATGTCGACCAAGCGCCGAAAGGCGCGATTCTGGCCATCGAGGTAGTACCTGATCGCCAACCGCATCTCGTCCGACGCCATGCTCGTGTTCTTGTCCGACTGGAGCAGGGTGAGCCACGCGAACGCCCGGTGGAGATACAGCTGGGCATCGAGATGCAGCTCGAGTCGGAGCTCGGCCTCCTCTCGACGTTCCTCGGGCAAGTACTGGAGCAGCTCGATCATCTCGTCACGCTTCTGCTCCCGGACGACCCACTCCTTGACGCAGAAACGCGCCAACCTGCCGATCTCCAGGTCCTCGTCGCCGCACCGGTAGATCTCGCGGTACGGGCAAGTTCCAGCCGCCTGCGAGATGCACGGCTTGCACCCTTCCCGGGGTACACGGCGGTCACGACGCACCCGCGGCGGGACCGCCAAGGAGTGCTGACGATTGGCACAACGGTCAGCTGACATGTTGTCATTGTCGACCATCGGGCGTCAGCGACAAGGGGTGGTGGTTGATCCCCGCGATCACCACCGGGTGAAGGACGTGCGTGACGCCGGCCTCCATGGAGCCCGAGGATTGTCGACAGTGCGATGCGACAGTCGTGCCCGCCACACGCTTCAGGAGCCCCTCTGACGCACGTTTCGTGCAGTGCTCGGGCATTGGAGCCTTCGCCTACGAAACGGGCGTAGGCGTCCGTAGAATGCCTGCTCGGACCGAAGTGACGTCACGCAACCAGGCGTAACGTGACGGATGAAACGTGGATGCGCCTCTACGTGCACGTACGGGCAATGGCTTGGGCGAATACGTCCACCACCTTCTTGGTCCGCCCGCCCGTCCACGCCTTGCAGGCCTCCCGGTGCGGGCATGACCCGCACAAGAACGACGGCTGGGGGTACACGTTCCCGGCCTTCATCGCGTGGTGGATGGCCACGACCGTCCGCAACGCCCGCTGTTGGACGGGGCCGGGCATGTCGACGTCGATCTCCTGCCACGTGGGCTTCGCGGTCTTGATCCCGACGTGGTAGCGCATCCGGGTCGCCGCATCCTCCCCGAGCATCCGACCGGTCGCCCAGACGTACAACGGCCCCTGGAGCGTACGGAGCTTCAGCGTCTCCTCGTCGTACCCGCTCCGGGAGGCCGCCGTCTTCCAGTCGAGCGGATGACGACGTCCGTCCGGGAACCGATCCGTGGCATCGAGGATCCCGACGAGCTGGACCTCGGACTCGTCGATGGCGAGGTCCTCGTCCACGAGTGGGAGCTCGAAGCGGACGTCAAGATCGAGACGGTTCGCGAGGTCGAGTACATCCTCACGGGAGAGGTACTGCGTCACGAGGGCCAAGGCTGTCCTTCGAGCGGCATCCACCCCCTTCGAGTTCCACACTATCGGAGCGTCGGTGGTGGAGGCCAGCTCCGCCTCCCAGGCGGCCTCGAACAGCTGCTCGGGGTCCAGTTCCTCGAGCCGAACCTCCCCGTTTCGCAGCTGGTGGAGACCGGCCTTCAGGACGGTGTCGATGACGGAGCCGACGACCAGGGGACCGGAGCGGGACTCCTCGGGGGCCCGCTCCCGGTACCTCAGGTGCCAGCGAAGGCTGCACCCAGCGTAGGTCGAGCACTGCGAGGCGCTCAACACGGTGACCTCGCTCATGACCTACCCCCGTCCATCGCCACGGAGGCGGTCGATCAGCGAGGACGCCTGCCTGCGCGACAGGTGGAGGACGTCGGCCGTGCCGAACTCCCTCTGGGCCAGCTCCTGGAGGCCGGCATAGCCGAGCTGCTGCTCGTTGGCCAAGGCCCTCAAGTAGTTCAGCTGCTTCGCACTGGCGTAGCTCCCGTTGCCGTTGGTGCGTCCGTTCGGTCCGCGTATCGGACGATGCGGGGTCGCCGGAGCGCTGCTCGTCGGCGGTCGCGAGGGCTGCCCGCCGTGCTTCGCGAGGTGTTCCTCGGTCCGCACGCGGGCCTCTTCGAGGAGGGCCCTCGTGTAGTCGGCCAGTTGCTCGCGCGACATGGACTCGGGCGGTGTCCCCTCGATGCTGACACTGGCTCCGATCGACCCGAACTCGATGGACGGGTCGGGATGCGGCAGCTTGAGGCTGTGCATGGCCACGATCTTGACGCTCATGATGGTCTCCTTTCCGTGTGCAGATGCAGGTCGGCTAGGCCTCCCTGCTTCGGGTCGAAGGCGAGTTCGCCCATCGCACCCGCAGAGCGGATGTCCGCAGCGCGTACGGCCCTAACCGCGGATCAGTCCTCGCTCGAGGAAGCTCACGTACGCACCTCCGCCAATGACGACATGATCGGCCACGCGAATGCCGACCAACTCTCCGACCGCGACCAGCCGGCGGGTGATCTCCACATCCTCGGGGCTGGGCTCGGGGTCCAAACTCGGGTGGTTGTGCACCAGCACCAGGGACGCGGCGGCATGGCGGATCGCCGGGCCGAAGACCTCGCGAGGATGGACTAGGCTCGCCGTGAGGATGCCTTCGCTCACCAACTCCTCGCGGATCACGCGGTTGGCGAGCGTCGAGGAGCACGGCGAGGAACCGCTCCTTCTTCAGGGTCCGGAGATCCGGGTCGAAGGCGTGGAAGATCTGGTCCGCGGTCCTGAGCTGCACGCCGGGCTCGAGCGGGGCGAGGTGGAGGCGACGTCCGAGCTCCAGGGCGCAGGCGAGGCGTCGGGCGGCAGCGGGCGTGAGACCGGCGTCGCGGAGTTCCTGGTGGGTGTGATCCGCGAGTTCGGGGAGGGGCCGGTCCGCGACGAGGCGGGCCTCGGAGCGGCCGGTGACGGCGACCAGGAGGTCGGGGGTGGCGAGCAGATCGGGTGGGATCAGGATGCCTGATGGCAACGGGTTCGGACATGGGGTAGCTCCTTCGGAACGGGGAAGGAGCCGTGCACGGCTTGATTCGTTGGGGAACGACGCGTTGTCGGGCGTGAGCGCGTTCGTGGACCTCCGTCAGCAGCCAGCCAGGGCGTGCGGCGGGCAGCAGAGAACTCGGCAAGTCCGACTACGCTACGGCGACGTTCCCAGATCCGGGAGGTCGCCATGGAGATCCGCACTGCCGCGCTCGTCGTGGCCATACTTGGCGTTGGGTTTGGCTTCGGCCGGATGTCCGCACCGCAGTCGCGCTGCGTGGGGAGCGTAGATCCAGAGGGACTTCGACAGGCAGCCGAGGTGGATACCGGTGCGCCTCAGTTGGTGGGCAGAGCTGAGGCCGAGCAGGCGGCATCGGACGATCAGACTCTCGACCTAGAGGAGCGGCTCGACACGATCGAGCAGTTACTCCTGTCAGGGCATGAAACCACCGGTATGTCCGGGCAACCCGGAAAGCAGGTAGTGGAGCGCATCAAGCAGATGTGGATTCCCATCATCCGGGAGAGCCTTGTCCATGACCGCTTCGAGCGCTCGAAGGCAGGGCTCACGAGCTACCTGGCACGTCGTGTCCACGAGGAACAGGCGCTTATGAGGAAGACCGAGGCGCAGGGCGGTTCAACCAGGGGCCTAATCGAGCACCTGCGCGAGCTTGAGCGTCGTTTGGCTGCCGCACGAGAAGCACGAACAGCACAGGACTTGGTCGCGGCCCTCACGAGTCATCCCGAGGAAGCGGGCGCGATGGAGGACCATGACGCCCAGGCGTACGTCTTCGGCCACGTGTTCCCTGACTGAGGACATCCGGGCGGCTGTGTTACGCGGCGTCGGTACGGCTCGCGTGATTCGCCCACGACGCCGGCTCCGGGATGGCATCAACGGCCGGAGCCATGAACTGCTCCTCCCACGACAGCCCGCACGTCGAGGCGATCCTGTCGGCCAGCGCGGCTCACGGCCAGAGGCTCATGGACGGCCTGGAGCGGGCTCTGTCGCGTTCGGTGGAGTGGGGGAGGGGTCAACCACTCCCGGTGTCCGCCGGGGTACCTCTCATTCTCACCTCGGCTCGCCCAGCACCGCCCGCATTCGATGCAGGGCACGCAGGATCTCGGACCGGCCCTCGACCGAGACGTCGATCAATTCCGTCAGGTCGTGGACGAACGGCTCGGTGGCAACCTGCTCCGCAACGGCGAGTAGCGCCTGGGCGGAGCGTAATCGTCCATAGGGCACGGCAGACTCCCTGCCTCGTGCAATCGCCAGCGTTTGCAGGCGGAAGTGTTCGGCCTCACGTTCCAACACCTGCGAGGGGGCCGTGGACAACGCCCCCAGGTAACTGGGCGCGACACGCGGGTCGCGGTGAGCAGCATCTCTCAGTTCCTGCGCCGCCTCGTGCGTGAGTCGCGGACCGAGCAACTCCGCGACATTGGCGGCCTGATGCCCGGCAGAGGTCAGATGTGCCAGGGCCAGGGCATGAGCGCTGGGGTTCTTGCTGGAAGACAGTGCCGCGAACGCGTGACTCGCCATGTTCGGGTTGCTCAGGTCTCCGGCGACTACGTTTAGAGCCTCCTTGGAGATGTCTCCGCTTATCCCCCTCAGAATCTCCGCTCGGAAGAGCGAGTGGGGTTCCAGGGCTTGATCCGACAACACATCGCAGATCGTGCGGCTCCGTTCCTCCGCCTGCATCCGCGCAAGTGCTACGCGCCAAAGGCCAGTGGAGTCGCCGCCATGAGAGTCTCTCGACTTGAGACGCGATTCCAGGAACGCCATCAAGACCGGCAGAACCCTCGGGTCGTCGATCCCCTCCAGGATGTCGGCCCAGACCCCTTGAAGCGGCCTTTCCACGTGCTGCTCCGATGCGAAGAGCGCTAGCAGACGCTCTTGAGACTGCGGCGTCTCTAGTGCAGCGATCTTGCGGAGGAGCGCCGCAACCTGAGTCGGGTACATCCCGCCAGCGTCCAGTTGCTTCCACAGGTCCGCTTCATAGGCTGTGACGGACGTGTCGAGGGCGGAGCGCGGCCGAGGGGCCTTCCGCTGGGGTTCAGGTTCGGCTGCGGAACGCGGTCCCGCGCCATCGTGGGGTCGCTCAGTTTCCGGCGGCGACGATGGCCGAAGCACCGGCGCTGACGGCTCGCTCTGCTGCATGGGGTGGGCGGCGCGCTCCTCCGAGCCCTTGGAGGTGTAGGCCATCCAGTAGCCAAGAGCGAACACGACCACGACCAGGAGGATGGCCAGCCGGATGTCGAGTCGCACGGACATGGTCTGTCAGCGTACTCGCTGCTGGCCGATGTGCCCTGGCGCGGTCCGGGGTTCCAGTCACTGCCGTTGGCCCATCTTGTGCAAGACCGCGTGCATCCGCTGCTCGGTCCCCTGCGTTTCGTCGTAGGGACCTCTACCTCTCGGGCGTCTGTCCCATTCGCAGCACCTCCTCGGGCAGGATCACCTCTACGTCCTCGGTTCCCGCCTCGACCTCCAGGTCGAGATCGCCCGCCTTGCCTGCGCGACTCCACCGTACCCCGTACATGCCCGGGGGGAGCCCGGTGACGAGGAACGTGCCGTCGTCTCGGACCTCCGCCCCGATCGGGGGGCCTCGCCACGTGAAGTACAGCCAGAGGCTGAAGCCATGGCGGCCGGTGTAGTCCTGGACGTGCCCTCGGATCGTCAGCCCGCGCTGAAGGGGAATGTCGAGGTCCTCGGCGGGGAGGCGCACGCGTTCCAGGAGGCCAAAGCGCTCGTCTGCGAGCCGGCATACGTACAGGACGGTCGCTCCCTCGGTGAGGCCCTTGAGCACGAAGCGTCCGGCTGCATCCGTTTGTGTCCGGTGGCGGACCTGGAGCAGTTGGTGGTCGCCGGTGTTCCGCGCCCACATCACCCGGAAGCCCTCGACGTCCTCCCCTCGGAGGTGGCCGCTGAGCCCGTGGCCGCGCGGGCAGACGAGTCGGACACCCTCCACCGGAGCCTCGACGATCACCGGGTCCGGGGTGCCGAGCGACGTGGCATTGCGCGGCTTCCAGGAGATGGACAGGCGGTAGCGTCCGGGCCTCGGAACCCTGACGGCGAAGCTCCCGGCTCCATCACGCATCAGCAGACCGTGGACTTCCAGACCGCCTCCGACCGGTGTGACCGCTACGTGCTGCGTCGTCGGCATCGACGCAACCAGAGGGGTGCCGTCCTCGGTCACCACCTCGCCGCGGATCCACACGTGTGGTTGCAGACGGATCATGACCTCGCGCTGCTTCGACAGATCAAGTCGGGCGGAAGCCGAAGCGCCCTCCCCACGTACGTCGAACGTGACGTACTCCGTGTAGCTCGGCAAGGACACCGTGAACGCTCCGCCTTGGTCGGTCGGCCCGCACTGGTAGAGGGCCATCGAAGAAGACCCTCGCTCGCTTCGCATGGAGAATCGCGCATAGAACTGGGCACCCTCCACGGGCGCGCCCGATTCGTCGAGCAGCACACCCGTCACGACGATGCCCGGCAGCACCGTGATGACCACCTCCCCACCGGACTCGGGAACGCTCGGCCCCGCGCCATCGACGTGCCACGCATCGTTGCGTTCGATGCCGAGCCGAGCAGCGTTCTCTGATACCAGGACGACGGTTAGTCCGTGTGCATCCGTACGCCCGACGAGGCGTGTCTCGGTATCGAAGGGTTCCCCGGGCCTACGTAGGTACTCGCAGATCCCAAGGCCCTCGACGGGCTGCCCCTTCTCGTCCACAACGCGCACCACCACCTCCACCCTGTCGGCGGCATCTTCCGCCAGTGGTGCTTCTTCGTCGATCTTCGCGGGTTTCTCTACCTCGTTGGTGACGGGTGATGTGGCGTCGGTGATCCCTACGGTGTCGCTGTCGGGCTCTCCTCGTCCCAAGAGAGTGGGAGATGGAACGTCGTCAGGCACGTGTTCGGCCTGTTCGACGGGAGGTGGAGCCTCGATGCTCCATGGCCACGAAACGACGGTCAGGCCAAGGAGGAGAAGGCCGACGACAGCGAGTCCCCCAACCACGATCGTCCCGACTGCCCACCGTCGCCGTCCCCGAGGGCACCAGCCCAGCGAGCGGCACCGCCCACGCGGCTCGATCTCCTTCGTGCTTCTCGTCCAGGATCTCGCGGAGCCGGACGAGTCCACGCCGGATCCGGGTCCGAGCGGTCTCGACAGGGATCTCCAGCCGCCGTGGCGACCTCACGCGGTGGAAGCTCCTCGTAGTAGCGGAGCACCAGTACGTCGCGGTAGGGGGCGGGTAGTGCGGCGAGCGCGGCCGAGACCTTCTGGATGATCTCGTGGCGGGCCGCGAGGTCTTCGGGTGTCGGGACCTCCACCGACCTTGCACCCGTCGGCGTGGCGCTTGTCCATCCTGGCGCGGGTCCGGTGATGGCGGGCGGCGCGGCGGCGGACGATCGACGCGAGCCAGGAGCGGGGACTGCGGATCCTGGATCCCTGCGACCCGAGGGCAGCCACCCAAGTCTCCTGGACGACGTCATCGACGTCGGCGTCGCCGGAGACGAGGGCGCGGGCCAGACCTCGGACGAATCCAGCGTGGGCAAGGAGGTCGTCGGGGGGGACGGGGCTGGAGGAGGAGGGCGTCATGCCCATGGAGTTCCCGGTGAGGGCGGAATCGGTTCAGGTGGTGCCCGAATCAGGGTACAGCCTTGCTGCTCCGGACGGTCTATCGAGCCTACTGGCGGCCGTGAGCACACGGCCCGCCAGCGCACCGACCCGGGTCCGGTCCTCGGCGTAGCGATGCGCCTTGGCGGCGCTGGTGATCCCGTTCACGACGCCCCAGACGGACAGGTCCCGCGGGTTCTCCTCCGCGTAGGCGAGCTCCACGATCTCCCGGGCATCGGCCTCGCTGACCTTGAACTCCTTGTTGAGGCGCTTGATCGACGTCGACGTGCTCGTCGGTGCCATGCGGCACGAACCGGGTCTCCTTGGCCCGCTGGAAGACGTCGTACTCGGCGGTGGTGATCTCGGCGCTGATGCGGACGAGGTCCTCGTGGAACTCCCGGACGACGTGCTTGACGCGACCGGTGTGCCGGGCGCGGCGGTTCTTGATGTCCGTGGCGTCCCAGATCGAGGAAGTTCGCGCACATATCGCGGAAGTAGAACGTGCAGAAGCCGAAGCGACTTGTAGCCGACCTCGCTGTTCCACACGAAGACGCCCTTGCGCAGTCCGCCGAAGTCCATCGTCCCCCGGCGTCCTTGTCGGAGTAGAAGAACGAGAACATGTCCCGGTCGCTTCGGAAGAGCGCCGGCTTCGTGTTCCCCATCACGTTCGTTCCGTGCTCGTCGGTGTTGATCGTGGGCACGGCGGGGATGAAGCCGGAGCCGAGGAGCCAGCGGTTGACCTCCTCCAGGACGTCGGCGTCCCAGACCCGCTCGTAGCGGTCGCGAGGTGATCGCCCGGAGCTGGTCCCCGTCTGCCAGGGCGACCTTGTAGCGCTTGTTGCGCGGGAAGGTCTGGTTCAGCACCTTGGCGCGGGTCTCGGGCGTGATCCGCTCCAGGACGGGCAGGGGCACCTTGGCCATGGCGGCGAGCTGGGCGAGGGCGTAGGGGGTGAGGCGGAGCGTGTGCTCCCCGAAGTGGATCTCGTCCCCGCTCTCGGAGAAGAGGATCGTGGTGTCCTTGGCGTCGTGCTCCGTGCAGCGGTCACGCTGCGCGGAGGCGTCGGCCTGGATGGCCTCGAAGGAGGGGAAGTGCTCCTCGGGCGGCCGGGTGAACAGGTTCGTACTGGCTTCGGTCAACATGACCATGGTGGATCTCCTGGTTGGATTCGTGAATGACGACGAGCGCAGAGACGCGTGGGACCGAGGGGGAGCGCTCGGCAGCGGTATCGACGCGCTGTAGCGGCGGTGCTACGTTGACCGAGTGAAGACGACGGTCGCCACGCTGGTCCTTGGGCTATGCCTCGCCGCCTGCGGCGACGATCCCTCGACGACTGCCGACGCCTCCCCGTGCCCGCCTGGGCCAAGGTCGCGCCCGAGCAGATCGCGGAGGCGAAGAAGCACGGCGTGCCGGTGGCGTTCGAGAACGACCTCGGGATGCGGTTCGTGCTGATCCCGGCGGGGACGTTCCTGATGGGGTCGCCGGAGGACGAGGAGGGGCGGGAGGACGACGCGACGACGAGCGCCAGCACGAGGTCACGATCTCACGGCCGTACTACATGTCAGATCACCGAGGTCACGAACGCAGCAGTACAGGCGATGGCGTCCGAGCACCACAGCAGTGGTTCACACCAGGAGGAGTCGCTCGACGAGGCGCGGATGCCCGTGGTTCAGGTGAACCACGGAGATGCGGTCGGGGTTCGCAGCCTGGATGTCCGGCCGGGACGGCGAGAGGTCGTACGCCCTCCCAACGGAAGCCCAGTGGGAGTGGGCGTGTCGGGCCAACACGACCACGAGCTACCACTGGGGCGAGGCACAGGACGAGTTTCCGGAGTACGCCAATGCCCTGGACCGAACGGCCAAGCCGCTCTTCCCGTTCTTGACTGCCACTGCTCGCAGGAGTGGGAAGCGATGGTCACGCGGTGTCCGCTCCGGTCGGCACGTACGCCCCGAACGCGTGGGGTCTCTACGACATGGCGGGCAATGTGGCCGAGTGGTGTAGCGACTGGTTCGGTGTCTACCCAGCGGAGGCTGTAGCGGATCCTATTGGGCCGCCCTCGGGCAAGGGCGGTCCGGGGCAGTCCCCTTGGTACGTCTACCGTGTGATTCGTGGGAGTTCGTGGCACGCACTCGCGCAGTACCATCGGTCTGCACGCCGTGCATCCACGGACCCCAAGATTGGGATGGTCAACCTGGGATTCCGCCTCGTCTCGCCGCTGCCGGAGAAGGGCGAGAAGTGATCTAGCGTCTTCCGCACCCTCAGCGCGAACACCGCGGCGACCGTGATAGCGAGAGCCGCGCCGATGAAAGAACCAAGTCGGTTGTGGCGAGCGAGAATGGTATGCCGATGGTCCTCGTCCTCGTTCTGATCTCCTCTCGGTACTCTGGCTCCCAGTTCTCCACGACCGTGGTGCTTCCGTCTGGATTCTCAATCACCTCGTAGGACGACGGGATCATCCCGCTCCAATGCCGTAAGACCTCGACCCACCCCATGTTCATGAGCTGATCCGAGTCGCCGACCCATGCGCGAAGGAGGACTCGCCATGGTGAAGCGCAGGGAGGCCGGCTCGAAGCCGACCCGCCGCGAGCGGGAGGTGGAGCAGGCACTGGAAGCGGGGCAGCGCCAAGGGGAAGGCGAGGATGCCGTCGCGCGGCGCCTCGGGATCCGCGTGTCCACGCTTCGCTGGTGGGCGACCCAGATCCGATGCCGCGCCGCCCGGCGGCAGGAAGCCGGCGAGGCTTGTGAGGGCGCCCTCGCCGCCCCGTCGTTCGTCGAAGTCCACGTCCAACGCTCGCGCCCGGCCCCCGGCTTCGAAGTCCTCATCGAGAACGGTCGCGAGGTGCGCGTGCCGCTCGGGTTCGACGCGGGCGAGCTCGCCCGTCTGGTCGACGTCCTCGAACGCTCGTGCTGACGCTTTCGCCGCAGGTGCGCATCTTCATCGCGCTCGAACCCACCGACATGCGCAAGCAGTTCGACGGCCTCTATGCCACGGTGCGCGAGGTGACCGATGTCGATCCCTTCTCCGGCCATCTCTTCGTGTTCTCGAACCGCAAGCGCGACCTCTGCAAGATCCTCATGTGGGATGGGAGCGGGTTTGCGCTCTGGTCCAAGCGACTCGAACGCGGGACGTTCGCCTGGCCCAAGCCTGGCGATGCACGTGCGATCGAGCTTCACGCACGTGAACTCATGGGCGTGCTCGAGGGGCTGGATCTCGAACACGCGCGCTGGCGAAAGCGATTCGAGCGCCTGCCGTTTCGCGAGGAGAACTGAGTACGAATTGCTTCTTGCGATGTCGGCGTGGGTTCCTATCTTTCGCGCGTGCCCACGGTTGCTTCCCTTCTCGATGAGCTTGCCAACGCCAAGGCCGAGATCCTCGCGCTGCGCCAGAAGGTCACCGAACAGGCAGTCGAGATCCACTCCCTGCGCGCACGTCTGGACGTGATGTGTCGCAAGATGTACGGCCGCTCCGCGGAGCAGGTGAGCCGTGAGCAACTGGAGTTCGCGTTCGCGGCCCTGATGAAGGAAGGGCTGGTCGACGATCCCGAGGACGCTCTCGAAGCCGACAGCGGCGAGGTGGTGAACGAGAAACCGAGGATGAAGCGCACGAAGCGCACGCGCAAGGGCAAGGTCTCGCCCGCCATCCCACGCGAAGAGGTGCTCCACGAGCCCGAGCACACGACCTGCTCGTGCTGCGACGGCGCGATGAAGCGGATCGGCGAGGAGCGTAGCGAGGAGATCGTGATCGTTCCGGCGATCGTGAAGGTGCTCGAACACGTGAGGCCCAAGTACGCATGCCCGACGTGCAAGGACGGCGTCGAGATTGCGCCGCCGCCTGAGAAGCTCTTCGACCGGGGGCGCTACGGCACGAGCTTCGTGGCCCACGTGGCGGTGTCCAAGTACGCCGACCACCTTCCGCTCTACCGCCAGGCCCAGATCTTCGGCCGCCAGGGCCTGGAGGTGGCGGACACGACGCTGCTCTCGCTCCTGGACCGGGCGTCCGACCTCCTGGCGCCGATCGCCGACGCGATCTGGACCTCGATCGCCACGTCCCACGTGCTCGGGGTGGACGAGACGCCGATCGGCGTGAAACAGAGGCCGGCGGGACGCCGGCGGGGTTACTTCTGGACGTACGCGGGAGACCTCGACGAGGTGTTCTTCGACTACCACCCGACCCGATCCGGCCAGGCGGCGGTGGATCGCCTGGGGAGTACCGCGGGGTCGTGCAGGTGGACGGCTACGGCGGCTACAACCAGTTGTTTCGCAGAGGCTTGGCACGTCACGCCGCGTGCTGGGCACACGCCCGGCGGTATGTGAAGGACGCCATGGGCACCGAGCCCGAGGCCGCGGGCCGCGCGATGGCCCTGATCCAGCGGATGTATGCCGTGGAGGCCGAGGCGAAGGAGCAAGGGGCCGCCGAGCGGATGCTGCTGCGCCAGGAGAAAGCCCGGCCGCTGCTTCGGGCGCTCTTCGATGGACTGGAGAAGGCACGGGACCGGGCGCTGCCGAAGAGCCCGTGGGGCAAAGCGGTGGGCTACCTGCTCGGACAGAAGGACGCGCTCGAGCTCTACCTCGAAGACGGCCGGATCCCCGATCGACAACAACCGAACCGAGCGCGCGATCCGCCCCGTGGCCCTCGGACGCCGCAACTGGCTGCTGGCGGGCAGCGATCGCGGGGCCCGGTGGGCCGCGCGCTTCTACACGCTGATCGGGACCTGCAAGCTGCAGGGCGTCGAGCCTTTCGCGTACCTCAAGGACGTGCTCGACAGGGTGGGTTCGCATCCGCAGAGCCGGATTGCCGAACTCACGCCGCGTGGATGGAAGCGCCTCGCGCGCGAGCGCGTCGCCGCGCCGTAGCGCGCCCGAACCTCGAGGCCCGGGCGACCCTCACGAATCGTGCCCGCTGCGATGCGTCGCGGACACTGGGGTACGTCGAGCTCTTA
>CAWDIE010000004.1:0-544212 GCA_963802335.1 uncultured Planctomycetota bacterium
GATGTTTCGAGCGAGGAGCGTGTTCTCCTGAGCGCCAGCAAACGCCTCGCTCGCGTGCCGCCCCTGATCCGGTGCCGAGGAGGACAGTCGCGCCAGCACGTAGGCGGCCTCGGCCGCGAGCTCCTTGCGCTCCAGCCCTGCTACACGCCGCGCCTCCGCGTAGCCGTCTCGCGCGGACGCGAGGGTGCGGTCCTGACCACAGAGCGCTTCAAAGCACCCGGCGTCGAACGTAGACAGCGCGCGCTGGGCCGAGGAGACGGCGGCGTCGTCCACCCGCTCCTGGAGGCGGCGAGCGAGCGTTTGGCGGAGCGGCAGGGCCACCTCGTTCTCGGCGAACCGGGGCGACAAGTAGAGAGCGGCCCGACGGAGGATCTCGTAGCGGACGAGCGGCGGGGTCGCGGGCGTGAGGAGCGTCAGCGTGTCGGGCACGAGGCGGCGATCGATGTCGTAGTCGCCCACCAGGCCGAAGTCGGTCTCCCCGTTCCAGGGCAGGGCACGCGCATCGCCGATCAAGACCGCCGGCGCGGCCAGGTATGGATGCGCGAGGGCCGGAAGCGCGAAGATCGCGACGAGCAGGAGAGCGGCGAGGGTCACGGCTCGAGCCACCATTCGATCTCCGCCAGGTGGTCTACTCGGCATAGAGCTGGAGTTGCTGCTCGACGCGCGAAGCCAGTTCCATCGTCGTGGCCAGGTCGTGGTG
The DNA here is from genome assembly GCA_963802335.1 of uncultured Planctomycetota bacterium. Lineage (GTDB taxonomy): Bacteria > Planctomycetota > PLA2 > PLA2 > JAEUHO01 > CAWDIE01. Next base: position 701 of record CAWDIE010000004.1, read on the forward strand.
CCGAACGATCACGTAACCGTCCGCGGGGGCGCGCTGCCAGTCCTGGCAGGGCGATCCAATGGCCGGCAGCTCGACGGCGGCGATGTGGGGCCCGATTTCGGTGAGCAGCCCCTCCAGACCGTGGATGTGTCGGATCCTGCCGACGCCCTGGGCACGTTTGCCCACCATGGCGGCGTTGTAGCGCCGCTCGATCGGCTGCGACAGGCGGCCGTGGCAGACGGCCTCGGCCCAGCCCGTGAACAGGTCGATGTCCGACGCGAAGTTCATCGTGTCGACGAGGTGAGCCCCCGGCGGACGCGCGGCGATCTCGCCGAACACCACCTCCCCGTCTGCCTTGCGGAACCACTCCATGTGTGTGAAACCGGTACGGAAGCCGAGCGCCTCGAGCGCGCGTCGGCCCATCTGACGACCGGCTTGGAGCTCGGGCCGCTCCAGATCGCGGAGAACGACGCAGCTGGGGCTGACCCACTGGTGCTTCTTCTCCTCGATCGGCCGCGTGCGGTAGTAGCCGATGTTCTCGAACAGGACGCGGCCGTCGGCGCAGATCGTGTCGTAGGTCAGCTCGTCACCCTCGATGTACTCCTCGACGCTGACCTCGGCAACGTGGCCGAGCCGCGGGAGAACCGCCTCGAGCTCGTCGCGATCGTCGGATGCGGTAGGTGTCGGTGGATCCAGCGCCGGCGATCGGCTTGATGATCAGCGGGAAGCCTACGCGTTCGGAGGCGGCTCGGCACTCGTCGCTCGAGGTGGCGCGGGTGTGCCAGGGCGTGCGGACACCGGCGGAATCGAGCACCTGCTTCATCCGCTCCTTGTCTCGGAAGGCCGCCGTCTGCTCGACACCGAGACCGGGAATGCCGAGCGTCTCACGGATGCGCGCCGCGACGTGGAGCGCGGGTTCCCACAGGCACTCGACGCGGTCGATGTGGACGCTTTGCGTTTCGTGGCGAACCCGCTCGGCAACAGCCCACTCGTCCCACAGGTCGCCCACGTGAATGTGAGCGGCCAGCACCTCCTTGACCGAGGCCGGTAAGGAACCGCTTGCCTGGTCGCCGAGGCCGATCACGCGGGCCCCCATCGAGGCCAGCCCACGCGTGAACGAAGGCATCTCGCCCGGGTAGCCGGGGGAAATCATGATCACGTCCACGAGCGCTCCTCCCGCCCCCAGTGTACGTCGCGAACCATCCGTACCGAGTCAGTGCAAATGTTCACGGTTCGCCGCGACGCCCCGCCCTCAGTCGGCGAGTTCCGTGAGCAGGTAGGTCGTCACCAGGGCGCTCACGTGGGCGCGTTGCCGGGCGTTCGCGGCGCCCGCATGGCCACCTTCGGTGTTCTCGTAGTAGAGCACGGGATGCCCCATCGCCTCCATGCGGGCGGCCATCTTGCGCGCGTGGCCGGGGTGGACGCGATCGTCCTTCGTGGACGTCGTGAAGAGAACCCGCGGGTAGGCCGCGTCCTTATCGAGGTTGTGGTAGGGCGAGTACCTACGTAAGAACGCCCAGTCCTCCGGCACCTGGGGATCGCCGTACTCGGCGACCCAGCTCGATCCGGCCAGCAGCTCGGGATACCGCAGCATGTCGAGCAGCGGCGCCTGACAAACGACGGCGCCGAACAGGTCCGGCCGCCGCGTGAGGCATGCGCCCACGAGCAGCCCACCATTGCTGCCCCCCCGGATGCCGAGGCGACGCGGAGACGTGACTGCGCGAGCGATCAGATCCTCGGCCACCGCCTCGAAGTCCTCGAATGCCTTGTGCCGCTTCTCTCGAAGCGCCGCGGCGTGCCAGCGCGGCCCGTACTCGCCGCCCCCCCGGATGTTGGCCACGACGTAGACGCCCCCACGGTCCAGCCAGTTCCGGCCACGCGCGCCGAGGTAGCGCGGTCGCTGGGGGATGCGGAAGCCCCCGTAGCCGTTGAGCATCACCGGGTGCTTGGCGTTCGCTTCGAGCTCTTTGGGCCCGATCAGGAAGTAGGGCACGCGCGTGCCGTCCTTCGACGTCGCGAACAGCTGCTTCGACACGTAGGGGGCGGGATCGAAGCGCTGGGGAGCCTGGTCGATCACGCGCTTCTCGAGGGTGGACGCATCGACCCAGTAGAGCGTGCTCGGCACCAGGAACGACGCGTGGGTCACGCTGAACGTGTCGTGGTCGATGTCCGTGTTCCCGAGCCATGTGGTGCCGTGCCCAGGAAACACGACCTCGTCGCGTCCCCAACGGCCGTCGGCGTCACGCGTGTAGCGAAAGAGGGTGTCGCGAACGTCCTCCATCACCACGGCGAGCACGTAGGACTTCGTGCGAGTGATGTACGTGAGCGAAGTCGTCTCCGTCGGCTCGAAGAACACGGAGTAGGTGGACTTGCCGTCCTTCAGGTCCGCGAGCGGGATCGACAGCACGGTGCCAGGCACGTGGGTCCGGTCCCCGAGGGTCCATGCCTGCTTCGCCTCGATCAGCACTTGCCCGTCGAAGCAGACGTGGATGCGCGCCGTCGCGGGGAGATCAAGGCGGATTTTCTCCTCCCCCTCGACGACGTACTTGTCCGCCGCGTAGAAGGAGAGGTTGTGCTGCAGCCAGTCCACGGTTCTCGCCCCGTCGTGCTCGCGCTCCGCGGACACCGACACGGCATCCGAGCTTCCCTCGAAGAGCACCTCGGCGTCGGCGAGCGGCGTCCCCCGCTTCCAGCGCTTGACGATGCGCGGGTAACCGGCCTCGGTCATCGACCGCGGCCCGAAATCCGTGCGAACGAGCACGGTGTCCGCGTCGAGCCACACCATGCCCCCCTTCGCTTCAGGCAAGGCGAATCCGCCTTCGACGAATTGCTTCGACCCGATGTCGAACTCCCGCACAACGACGGCGTCGGACCCTCCGTCCGAGAGGCGCAACAACCCCCGCTGGTAGTCGGGATACCGCAGGGCCATGCCCCTCCAGACCCAACTCCGCCCCTCCTTGGTGGCGAGGGCGTCGAGATCCAGCACGATCTCCCACGCGGGCTCGCCGGCAAGATGGGACGCGACCGTCGTACGGCGGTAGATGCCGCGGGGATGCTCGGCGTCTCGCCAGAAGTCGTACACCCAATCACCACGGCGCCGTCCCACGACGAGGCGATCGTCGGCTTCGAGGACGGACAGGGTGTGCGCCTCGATTTCCGCGAACGCCGGGTGCTTCGTGAGGGCGGCATGCGTTGCGTCGTTCTGCTTCTCGACCCAGGCGATCGCCCGATCCCCCCGCACGTCCTCCAGCCAGAGGTAGCCGTCGGTCGGCGCGTCCTTCGCCCACGCGATGGGAAGCAGGAACGAAACGACCAAGAGGGCGAAGAGGACGTGTCTCATTGGGGCAGTCTAGGCCGCCCCCAGGCCCGACGGCGCGCGCCGGTACGCGGCGGACGCTCCTCGCTCCCAGACGACCTCGCAATCTCCTCCAGCAAGCGCGTACCGCCGAATCCACTTCCAGGGAACGGTCTACCGAGCGTGGGGTGGGCAGCGGGAGCTTCGCGGGTGGTCGCCTCGCCCCCCCCTTCACGTCACCGTCCAGGGGGGGCTCCATGGGCGTCGCCAATCTCAGCATCGACGCAACCGATTTCTACTGCCCGTTGGTGAGTAGGCGAACGATCTTCTAGCTCGGCTCGCGAAGATCTCACCTCTAGGGTAGGCACGTCACGTCATTCGATCGTGCGAGGCTGTGCGGCGAGCGTGCTCACGTGATCGTGCACGACGCGTCCCCCAGGCTCCACGCACAGGGAGGGCAGCCACGTGAACGCGTGTGCAAGAACGAGAGTGGCATGGAGTCTCGCATGCCTGGCGGTATTCGTCTTCCTCGGCGGCTGCGGCGGCAGCGACAGCCAGGGATTCACGCCACCCAACTACGACGCGGGCCAGGTCCTCGGGACCTCGGCCGAGCCGACGGACGACCTCGTCCAGATCGCCGAACGCGTCACCGAGATCCTCGGCCTCGGCGGCCTCACGATCAGCACCGAGGATGTCATGCGTCGCACGACGGGCATCAAGGGAGATCCCCTCTTCGTGGTGGACACGCGTGAACGCGAGGACTACGCAGCGGGGCACATCCCGGGCGCCATCAACATCCCGTTGCAGGAGTTGCCGAAAGAGCTCCTCGAGGGCACGTCCGGGATCCCCATGGACGTAGACGTCGCGGTGGCCTCCTACTGGGGAGGGGATGGCATCTTCGCCAGTACCGTCATCAACGCCTACCGCATCACGGACCCCGCGAAAGTCGAGACCTTCAAGCGAGCGAAGAGCCTCTACTGCGGCATGACGACCTGGAGCTTCGACCGAGAGCTGGTGCCGACGGGGACACGTTTCGATGACGCCTACGGCGCCGGCGTCACGGTGGAGGAGGCCACGGAAGCCGGCATCGAGAGCCGCACCGACCAGGGTGCCTTCCTGCGGTTCGCGCCCTTCGGCGTCGATCCCGTCATTCAGAAGATTCTCATCCGGGCCGACCGGTACTTCAACAGCGTGGCAGACCAGCGCGACCTGACGATGTACCCGGCGGACCTGCGTGACGACCTCAACGGTCCGCAGATCGTGAGCGTGCGCGCCGCGTCCGCCTACGAGGCAGGCCACATCCCAGGGGCGATCAACATCCCGTGGAACCAGGTCGCCAATCTGGAAGAGCACACCAAGTACGTGGACCCCGGGAGTCTGGTCGCGGTCTACTGCTACACCGGCCACAGTGGTGCGGCCGGCACCGTCGGGCTGGGTATCCTGGGCTATCGCGCGCGGAACGTCCTCTACGGGATGAACGGCTGGAGCACCACGGCCCCCTCCTCAGGCCAGCTCGCCAACTTCGACCTGAACAGAAGCTGGGACTTCCCGCTGCACGACTGGGATGGTGGTCTCGAAGACCTGGACGGCTACGTGCCCGATTCAACAGGATGCGAGGGTTGCCACACGAGCCTCACAGCCATCTGGATGGACCGTGAACTGGACCCGCCGACGACGATCGCGCCACCGCCCAACTCGGGCGAGGGGTGAGGTGGGTCTGTTGCGCCCGTGCCGGCGCAGAAGAAGAAGTGGGTCTTCGACGGAGCCATCGAACAGTATCCCGACGACTATCTCGACTCGACCCACGGCAGCAGCCGGGCCTGCATCGACTGCCACGGCGGCGATGGAAACGCCGCGACACGCGCTCTCGCACACGCCAAGGACTGGCAGGCTCGGCCCTCCGCCGAGACCTGTCTTCCCTGCCACGAGGCGTTTCGTGAAGTGGCGGCCACGGGCCTTCACACGACGCTGGGAGGGTACATCACCATCCTCGAGGGGCGCGGCGTGAACTTCCAAGACCCCACGACCCTTGCGCGCTACGAGGACAAGTGCCTCGACTGTCACATCTCGAATAGCGAGCAGACGGAGAGCCGTTGTGGGCACTGCCACGTGTCGACACCGCGCGTTGCGGGGGCCGGGTTCATCAACGGACACAACTTCCGGAAGACGCCCGACATGGAGCGTCAGTGCACGGCCTGCCATGGCAGCCGCATCAAGGACGAGTTCTTCGGCTTGAACGGGGCCCTCACTGAGCGCAACGGCCTCGGTGTCCGCACGGCCCTGCCCGATGTCCATCTCGCGGCCACACGCGATCTGAACGAAGACGGCTACGAGGTGGGCTGCACCTTCTGCCACAGCGCGGATGAGATGCACGGCATGGGCGCGCCCTCGGTCGGCAAGGGCGATCGGTACAACGTGAAGTCAGGGCCTCAGTGCGTCGACTGCCACGCCGGCGTCGTCGGCAGCAACGGGTCGCATAGCACCGCGCACATGGACGCGATGTCTTGCCAGGTCTGTCACGCCCAGGCGTACAAGCAGTGCTTCAGCTGTCACGTCGACATCGACGTCGACAGCGGCAAGGCTTACTTCGCCGTCAACGAAGCGGACCCGACGCTGGGTGATCGGCCGGAGGGTTCGGCTCCGGACTCCCTGATGACCTTCCGAATCGGGCGCAACCCACGCCCCGACAAACTCAACCCAATCTCCAAGGACCCCTACGAGTACGCGCTCTTGCGGCACCCCCCGATCGATCGTGATCTCTGGCTCTACGCCAAGACGGATCCGTACGACAATCTGATCCCGGACATGACGGCGCTTCCGACTTGGAAGTACGCGTCTCCCCACAACATCCAGCGTGCCGGCTCACTGCACCTCGATCCGACCAACTGCAGCAACTGTCATGGCGCGGACTTCGCCACGTACTGGCTGACCGACGTCATCGACAACGCCGAAGGCTGGGTCGACCCGGCCTACGAGCAAGACGAGATCGACGCCAACACCGGCGTCGTACAGACCACGCCGATCCCCTTCGACGACTGATGATCGCTCGGGCCGCTCGGCCCACAGCGTCGAGAGTCTTCGCGCCCCGCCGCCTCGTGTGGCGGGGCGCGTTTCGTCCGTACGGAGTCCGTACGGACCATCAGTCGATCTCCCAGCCGCGGAGCTCGACATCGTTGCGTACGTAGTGCCCGTCTCCGAAAGAGGTGAAGAACGTGGGCACCAGCGGGTGCCGGACCTCCTCCACACTGTCGTCTGGCATGAGACTCGTCTCTGCGGCATAAGTCGTCGCCTGGGATCCGTCCACCAACACGTGATACCAGGGCTGATTCCGCCCCGGCCGCGTCTGATTCGCGTAGTACCAGGTCTCCTCGGCCATGCAGGTTGCGTCGAAGTCGACCACCACGCCTCGGTACCCGTAGCGCCGATGGCGAACGAGCTGTCCAGGGGTGAAGAGCGGTTCGTTCGGGCTGGTCATCGGCTCCCCTCGGGCTGGCGGCGCGCGCGAGGATACCCGCCTGTCGATGGGGCGCGGGGCCCGCCTCCCGGGACTCCGAGCGGAACCTGGATGCGTCTCCTCGGGTAGGATGGGCGTGGAGCCCACATGACACGCCTGATCACGGTGCACGAAGGAAGTCTCTGGGAAGCGCAGCTCCTGCAGGGACGCCTCGAGGCCGAGGCCATTTCGTCCTACATCCCGGACGCCACGGTCAAGCAGCTCGACCCCTTCATCACCGGGGCCAACCCGCTCGCCGTGCGGCTTCAGGTCTCCCCGCCCGACGCCGCGCGCGCGCTCGAGATCATCAAGGACTACGTCCAGATCACGCGGCAAGCGCCGGAGATCGACCCCGAGAGCGATGATCTCACCGCAGAGGACGGAGACGTAGCCGGCCTCTGGAAGTTGGGTCTCCGCACCCGGTGGATGCTCCTGTTCACCGTTTTCTCGCCCTTCCTGCTCCCCTTCGCGCTGGTCATGGTGGTGCTCTACCTCAAGAAGGCGCAGGGTGAAGGCGGCCCGCCCCGCGGTCATCGGAAGACGCTGCTCGCGGCGATCATCCTCCTGCCCCTCGGCGCGTTGACGCTGGGCTGGTGGATCTGGAGTTACGTCTCCTAGAGGATCGTCCCTGACGGGGAAACGCCCGACGCGTCGCCGACCGGAGCTCATTCAATCCCCAGCGTCTCACGCACCCCCGCAAGGCGACGGCGCATCAGCGCTTCGGCGAGCGTGACGTCGAGGGTCAAGTCCAGGGGACGAGGCGGTGCACCCGCGGCTTGGCGCTTGGCCGACGACGCCACCTCGATCCGCTCGCGCCTGGCGACGTCGAAGTGCGCGAGGAGCAGGCGGCCGAAGTCCAGGCGAGACAAGGCCTCTCGTCCGGCAACATTCAACGGACCCGTGTGCTGAATCTCGATGAGATCGGCGAGACACGACGCCAGCACGGTTCGCGGCAACGGGCAGCGGATCTCGTCGTCGAAGAGTTGCAGGGATTCGCCTCGCTTCAGCCGAGCCGCAAACCCCGCCGTGCCCCGATCCATGGTGATCGGATCCCACAGAAGCGAGGTGCGCACACTGACCGCACCGGGATGGGCCTCGAGCACGCGCGTCTCTCCCTCGGCCTTGGAGGCTCCGTAGGGGTAGACAGGGAGCATCGGAGCATCGTCGGCGTAGGGCGCGTGTCGACCATCCAGTCCCGCGTCGGAGGCGACGTGCACGAGGCGCGCGCCGAACCGATGGGCCGCCTGCGCGGCGGTCTCCGCGGCGCGGACGTTGATCGCCTCGAAGCCCTCGTTCGACGCGCCGGGATTCGCCGCGGCGACGTTCACGACGGCCATGGGCTGGGCGGCTTCGACGTACTGCGTCAGCCGGGCGGGCGCGTGAAGATCCACGGTGGCGCGTCCCGGCGCGAGCACGTCGTAGCCACGACGCCGCAGCTCGGGCACGAGGACGCGCCCCACCCATCCCGTTCCCCCCAGCACCAACACGACTCTGCCTGGCATCGCCCGACCCTCGCTTCCTTGGTGTCCACGGTCGCGCTCTGGCGGCGGTTTCCGCGGGCTGAGGGTATCGCATGGGCAAGGACAAGGGCTGGGCGCACCTCGCAGAAGCCTGGCGCGGAACCAACCACATCGGTGGTGGCGTCGGCCGCCCGCCCTCGCCCATCGAGACGCACCCGTCGAGCCAGCCCTGCGAGACGGGAGGCTTCGTGCGCCTCTTCGCGGCTGGAGGAACACCGCCCCTGACGGTGGATCTGTTGCTGATTCCTCGACGCATGGTCCGGGTGGGACGGCTACACATCTGGCACCTACGACGGCCGCACCAACCGCTTGTCCCGGAGCCTCTGCGCCACCTCCTCAGCTTCGGTCGAAGCGGGCGCTGGCCCCCGCGTCGCACTGCCAATCACCGCTACGTGTGGTAAGCGCCGGGGGGGACGGAGACGGCTAAGCGCTCTTGGGCTGAGGCACCTCGCCGTTGTCCATCCATGCGTCCCACGTGCCGATGTCGCCGTTGCCGGCAGCCTTGGCGTGGTGAAAGAGCATGAGCTTGTAGGCCGGGACGAACTTGCAGGTCGTGTTCAGCAACCAGGTCTGTACGGTCCAGTCGCCCATGCCCTCGACATGCACTTCGCGCGTCGCGAAGTCCTCGTCCGACATGCCGTCGAACAGGGCCGTGATTTCCCCCATGGCGCCATCCAGGTACGCCGGGATGTCGCTGAGCGTGAGCCCTTCGGCGGCGGCCGCGTTTTGCCCGATCCAGCGGAAGTCGTTGTCGTTGGCGGCGTGCACCGTGCCGGGCCCCATGAGCGTCAGGTAACGCAGGAGCTCGATCGTGGACCGCTGGCCCGGCGAGATGCGGTAGTCGGCACTCCCCTCAGGCAACTTGGTGACGAGTTGTTTGATGATCTTGTACTCGTTGAGAATCGAGTCACGGACCTGGTCTTTGCTGATCATCGAAGGCTCCCTCAGGCAGATGAGACGGGGCACCCTACGGGAGCGGGCAGGGCACGCGCCACCTTGGCCTCCTCATGGGGCGGAGGTCTCCGTCCAGACCCGCACTCACCCCGTCAGCACGCGAAACGATGGTTTTCCGTACTCCGCCCCGGCCGTCAGCACCCGGAGGTTCGGCAGCAAGCGCGCCTGGCCCTCGCCGTGGGTGTGGCCGCAGAGCACGGTCACCAGCGTCTTGGGTTGGCGCGCCACGACGTCCATGAGCATGTCGCCAACCGCCTTGCACGCGAATCCGGGAAGCCAGTCAGCCGTCGAGATCTTCCCGTCATACCAGCACGCCTCCCGGAACGGGGGCACGTGCGTCAGCACCCAGACATGCTCGTGGGTGGCGACCGCCTGCTCCAGATGGGGACGCAGCGAATCGGCTGCGTCGTCGCCTAGCCGGTGCAGCGCTTGTTGCAGGTGCGCCTTGTGCTCGAGGCTGGTCACCACGAGGAGCGGGTCGGAGCGAGCGCCCTCCCCCGCTTCCTTCAAGTCCTGGATGAGGAAGTAGTCGTTCAGAATCACGGGAGAAGCGAGGAAGTCGCCCAAGCGCGCGTCGCCCCACCCCCCGTGGCCGACGAGTGCGTGCCCCTCCCCAAGATCGACGACGCCAGCGTCCGGAAGCCACATCAGCGTGTCGGTGCGGGCCTCGCGGGCCGCGCGGCGCACCGATGCGACCGAGCCGCCGTAGTAGTCGTGATTGCCCAGGACGAAGTAGATCGGCATCGACAATCGCGATTCGAGAAGCTGGAGCCGCCCGATGAAGTCGTCCGCCATCGCGATGTCGCCGCCGATCAGCAGCGCCTCACACTGGGTCGCCTGCAGGCGCTTGCACCAAGCGAAGACGTCCTCCCGCTCGACGCAATCGAGATGGATGTCAGTGGCCCACGCGATTCGCACGCCCCAGTGTACTCACGCGGTTCGCTGGGGAGACCCGGCGTCGACGCGCAGCCATCCTGCGAGCGCTGCATGGGTACGAACACCTCGAGAACGCCAGGGCGACCATTGAATCCCGGGTGGAGCGGGAGTGTGATGGTGATCTACCCGACATCCCGTCGGCGCTCCGGAGTCCAGCCATGCCTCCTTCCCGCGGTGTTTCTATCGTTGTCTTCGCTTCCGTTCTCTTCGGCCTCGCCTGCTGCAGCGGCAGTCGGTCGCCGTCCCATCCCGTATGGGGAGCGCAGGTGGTGACGCCGACAGACATGGCCGGCACGCCGGCGCCTGCACCCCAAGCCGCTCCGACCCCCGTCGTCCCGGCGCCCGCGGTACCCGCGGCGGTCCAGGCCCAGATCGACCGAGGAGTGGTCTTGTTCGCGCAGCACTGCGCGTCCTGCCACGGCGCCCGGGGCGGGGGCACGGCCCAGGCGCCGGCCGTGGTCGGCGAAGGCACACTCCCGCTCGATCCCCCGCCTGGCGCGCGTGTGCGCCGCGTGAAGTTCCAGTCGGCCATGGACCTGGGCATGTTCATCAAGAACAACATGCCCCTGAACGGCACGCACTTGCCTCCGCGTGATGTTGCATGCGTCCTCGCCTGGCTGCTCAAGGAGCACGGCCGAACGCCCACGGAGCCCATCTCGCCGTCCACCGCCGGGGCGATTCGACGCTGAGAGGCGGCCGGTCGAACGGGGGCATGGCTCGCGACACGGCTGGAGCCCGCGAGGCCGAGGCACCGTGCATGATGCCTCGCGTCGAAGGAGGCGGACATGATCGAACGCATCGAGGGGCTGCCGGACGACGTGCTCGCGCTCCAAGCGCGTGGTGAAGTGACCGCCGAGGACTATCAGTCGGTGCTCGTGCCTGCCCTCGAAGATCTTCTGCGCCACCACCGACGGGTGCGACTCCTGTACGTCCTCGGCGATGGCTTCGACGGCTACACCGGCGGCGCGGCGTGGGAGGACGCGAAGGTCGGCATGCGTCACTTGACGGCGTTCGAGCGCGTCGCGGTCGTGACGGACGAGGGCTGGGTGACCACGATGGTGAAGGCCTTTGGATTCGCCATGCCGGGGGAGGTGCGCGTGTTTGGCACCGGGGAGCTCGACGAGGCGCGCACGTGGATCTCCGAGCCTCTCGCCGCAGGCGCCGCGACCTTCGATCTGGACGAGACGGATGGCGTCTTGGTCGTCCGGCCGCATGGTGAATTGGAGGCGGGCGACTTCGATCGACTCACGGCTACCGTGGATCCGTTCACGGATGCCCAAGGCGAGTTGCGTGGACTGATGATCGTCACCGAGGAGTTCCCGGGGTGGGACGACTTCGCGGCGTTCACCGCGCACATGCGATTCGTCAAGGACCACCAGAAGAAGATCCGGCGGGTCGCGCTCGTCACGGACGCCAGGGTGTTCGGTTTCTTGCCGCGGATCGGCCGCCACCTGCTCGCGGCGGACATCCGGTCGTTCCCGATGAGTGAGGAGGCCATGGCCCGCCGGTGGGCTGCCGGTGCGTAGACGGAGGCCGGGCTCACCCCGCAGTGCCCCCACGTCGCTGCGGCGCCACCGACCACGTCCCTTGAATCGGGTGGCCCACGGTGGCGCGGACGGCACCACGAGCATGCGCGTGGTCGGCTGGCTACGTCGCCGCGTCGCGGGAAAGCGTGAAGATTTGCACTGACTCCGTACGGACGATTCAGCGGGGGAGGGGGAGCTCGGTTTCGCCGAGGGCGGTGGCGAGCACGTCGGCCAGGGCCTCCCCCATCAGGGTCTCCTCGTCCACGACGATCTCCGCGCCCGCCTGCGCGAGCGCGTTGCGGTGCAGGTGGTAGCGCGCGCGAACGAAGACCCTGGCCCCCAGGGCGAGAGCACGGACCTGCTCCACCGTGCGACGCGCCGCCGTGGGGTCGGGAACGGTCACGGCAATCGCACGCGCCGTATCCACCGAGACGTGCTCCAGCACATCGGGGTGCGTCGCGTCACCCAAGTGGGCATGCAGACCGTGGGACCTGGCACGCTGGACGAGCCGCGGGTTGAGGTCGACGACGTAGACATCGAGGCCCGTGCCCTGCAGGCGACGTCCCACGGCCTCGCCCGTGGGGCCGTACCCCACCACGACGACGTGCCCCTCTACCTGCCCTTCCGTGCTCTCGGCATCGGACGCCGCCCCGCGCGCCATGGAACCACCCGCCAGGCGAGTGGCCAGTTTCGGCCCCCACTGAATCAAGTAGGGCGTCAGCGCCAGCGTCGCAATGGTGACCGACACGACCAACTGAAGCGTGCCGGCGTCCAGGATCGTCCCTCGACTCATCTCCGCGAGCACGAAGGAGAACTCCCCCACCTGCGCCAACCCGATGCCCGCGGCGAGCGCGGGCCCCGTAGGTGAGCCGAACATCCGTAGCGCCGCGGTCGCGACGAACGCCTTCACGAGGATCACGCCAAGGACCAAGGCGATGACCAGCGGCAGATGCGAGGCGATCCAGACCGGGTCGCCGAGCATGCCGATCGAACCGAAGAACAACGTCATGAGGATGGTGCGCAGCGCACTGACGTCGGCGCGGACCTGCAGCGCGAACGGCGAGTCGGCGAGGAGCATGCCCGCCAAGAACGCGCCAATGGCGGGGGATATGCCGATCGCGTGTGCCGCCAGCGCGCTCCCCATGCCCGACGTGACCGCTAGCAGGAGCGGCAGCTCTCGGTTGTTTCGCAAGACCTCGGTGCCGAGGATCTTCGGTGCCGCCCAGTGAAAGAGGATCCGGAAGGCGATCACCAGGAGCAGCGCCAAACCGAACAGGCGCCCGAGGGACAGCATGGCCGGCCCGAGCGACTTGCCCTCCATCAGCACGCTCACGATGAGCACGAGCGGGACGACCGCCACGTCTTGGGCGAGGAGCACGCCGATGGAGAGCCGGCCGCGCGGACTCTCGAGTGCGGCCTGTCGCGTCAACAGCCGCAGCACGTAGGCGGTGCTGCTCAGCGCGAGGATGGCGCCCAAGGTGAAGGCCTGCACACCGCCGAGGCCCATCGCAAGCGCGAGCCCCGCACCGACCGCGAGCGTCAGCGTGACCTGTAGTCCGCCTGCCGCCAGCGCCGGCCCCGAGCGCTTGAGACGGCTCCACGGAAACTCCAAACCGATGGAGAAGAGGAGCAACGCGACCCCGAGCTCGGCCAGCAACTCGACATCATCCGCGCTGCCCACCCAGTTGAGGGCGTGCGGTCCGAGCAGCATGCCGGCGGCGAGGTAGCCGAGGATGGCACTCTGTTTCAACCGCTCCGCCAGCGCGCCGAGCACGAAACCGCCCCCGAGGAGGAGAAGCATGTTGGCGAGAAAGTCCCAGGCGTGCATGGGCGGAAGGATACGCCGACGGGGCGGGAGTCACGCGGAGTCAACCGACCAGACCCTGCTGCGCATTGCGAGGGGCCCGCCTTGGAGCGCAGCGCACCCCGAGAGGGCACCACGCCGCGCGCGCACCCCTTGAAACGCATGGACGACGCCGAGCGGACACACTCCATCGAGCGCCGCACCGCCGGTTCCCACTTGCGCGCCCGACGGTCGCGGATGGACACTGTGGAGCGGAGAGCGCGCTTCGTGCGGCTCGGCCGCCCGCGTCGCCGATCGGCGCCCTCTGCCTGCTGGCCCGATCGCAACGGAGGCGTCTCCATGAAGTTCTTCCGCCATGACCCGCCCCGTGCCAGCGAAGAGGTCGTCGTCGTCGAGCTTCCCGCCGCCCACCATCCCGGGGACCTCGATGCCATGCTGGCCGCCCTCGACACGCCGCTCCGACGCGGGCAGGTCCGCATCGCCGTGGACGTGACCAAGGCGGAGTTCGTGTGCACGACCGCGGTCGGCTACCTCGTGTACTGCATCAAGCGCGCACGAGACAGCGGTGGCGACGTTCGCTTCTTCGGTACGGGCGCCGAGCCGGGAGGGCCCTTCCACAGGCTGCTCGAACTCTGCGACGTGGAAGCCATGTTCCGTATCTACCGCGATCGGGACACCGCCGTCGCCTCCTTCGAGGGCCAGCCGTAAGGCGCATCGCTGACGAGGATCAACGCAGAGATCCGGCTCGAGAAGCGTCGATACCCGCGCGACGGCGACACGGTTCGTGAACCATCCAGGCTCGGACGCGTCGACCGGCACTCGCGCGATCCACCCGGCACGAAACGGGTGCCGCCTTCGTGTAGGCTAAGCCGTGCATCGAGAAGATGCCCTCGCATGCGAAGGAGACCACCCGTGACGACCAAGCTCGAGCTCGTCCGGGAAGCGAAGCTCTACCGCCTGATCCCAGGAAAGAAGGCCTCCGATGCGCTCGAGGCCAGCGGCGTGGCCCTGGTGGACGATCACACGGCCCTTGTGATCTTCGACAGCCTCAATGAGGTCGCCCGGATCGACCTTTCGCTCCGGCCGAACGAACGCAACCAGCTGTTTGGCGCTCCGAGTATCGGGGAGGGGTTCGAAGACATCGCCATCGACCGCGAGAAGAACCGCATCTTCTGCGTCATCGAGACGATGGAGGACACCGACGGGAAGTACCGCTCGTTCGTTTCGGAGTACGACGACGCAGGCCGGCTGCAGCGCGTCGAGCGGCTCGGGACGACCTTCCAGAGCCCGAACAAGGGGTTCGAGGGAATCGCCTTCCTCCGCGAAGACGGTCGTGACTACCTCTACGCCATGTGCGAGGGCAACCTCTGTACGGACGCGACGTCCGGCGGGGGACGCATTCAGGCCTTCACGCGCGAGGGAGACGGGTACTGGACCTGGTCGCACGAGCTGGCCTTGCCGATGACGGCTGAGTTCGAGGACTACGCAGGCATCGCCTACGACGAGGGACGACTGGCCGTCGTATCCCAAGCATCCGCCCGCGTGTGGACGGCGCGTATCGGCGTGCACGCTCGCACGATCGTCCATGGCAGTGAGCGCACCTTCCGGTTCCCGAAGAAGAGCTACGGCAACGTCGAGGGCATTGCGTGGCTGGCGGACGACATGCTGGTGGCGGTATCCGACCGGATGAAGGGCCACCAGCCGGCGAAGTGCGCGAAACGCGATCAATCGATCCATGTCTTTCGGATGCCGCCCACCGTCACGTGACCTATCGTCCGGCGGGCCGGCGCGGACCCTCGACGCGTACGCGTTCGCTTATCGATAGGGTGCATACGCCCCTCTTCGCGCGCACCGCCGCCGGACAACACCTTCCCCACACAGTCTTCAAGGGACTTGAACACGCGCCCGGCGGGCGGCCGCCCCTGGGCTAGGCTTCCAGCGTGAGCGAGAACCCCATCGAATCCGTTGCCCCCACCACGGTTTCAGTTGCCGTGAGTTCAGGCGCGTCCGCGGGTCCTGTCGAGGATCCGCACGCGTGGGATGTGGAGGCGCTGCGCTCCCGCGCCGCCAGTTGGTTGCATGCACGAGGCGCCAGCGCGACCTCGCTCCTGACCTTCGGTGTCGCGCTCGGCGGGATTGCTGCGTTCGTCCTGCTCGCCGGTCACCCCGGTCTAGGAGGCTTGCTGGGCTTGCTTGCCGTCTTGGCGAGCGAGCTTGCCGTCGTGCCGCAGACCCTTCCTTCGGGGGACGTCACGCGGCTGGTTCGAGGCGCCAACCCGATCATCGACGTGATGCTCGGCGCCGGCGTGTTCGGCGGCATGGCCATGCACCAGTCGGCGCCCATGGTCCTCCTCGCCTTCCTCGCCCTCGTGTTTCTGGTCTGGCTACCGCGACTGCCTGCCGCCGGGGGCCTGGCCCGTTTCGCGGAGAACCCTGGGCTTCTCCGACGCGGGGAGAGCCTCGGTCTCCTCCTCCTCGGCGTTCTCCTCGGCCGTACGGCACCCGCCCTGGTCATGATCATCGTGGTGGGCGGCTTCGATGCGTGGCTTCGTCTCGAGCGGCTGGCCGCGCCGGTGACGATGCAGGCCTCGGGAGAGTCGCGCGCGTGGCCGAGGGTCATTACGCACGATGGCTCGTTCACGCCCATGGCGCGGTGGACCGCCGTCGGCCTCACGCTGCTCGCCATGTTGGTCTTGCCGCAAAGCGGGGCTTGGCGTTTCTAACCCTCCAAGGGCCAGGCGAGGGGAGATCTCGAGCCGCCGGTGCGCCTAGCCAGTAGGCTGCGTAGATGAGCGCCTCCCTCCCTCTCGCTGGACGCTACGGCAGCCCGTTGGCCGATGCGCACAAGGCATCGCTCCTCGCCGAGCAGGATGGTGAGCGATCCCCTTTGCAGGAAGAGGTCGCCCGGCAGTTCCTCGACAGCGTGACCTGGATCATCGATCTACACGCCGATGGGACCTTCGAGAGCATCTGGGAGGTCGGCCACGGATCGGACATGGCGCCGATTCCCGGACACTGGACGGCGGACGGTGAGGGGCGCCTGAAGCTCATGTTCGTGGATGAGGCGGCGTGGGTCGGCACCATCACGCACGAGGCCCTCCGCTTCACGCACCCGGACGTGGGCGCGGTCGAGATGAGGCGCTTGGAGGCGTAGCACCCAGGAGGCACGGGCGCGACGGTCACGCGGGTACGGCGAACGCTCGCCGTTCGTCAGGCCACGGGACCGGCGTCGAGGCTCTGATCGCAAGCCTGGCAGATCGTGTGGGTGACCTTGAGATGCTCGTCGGCGGGCAGGTACTGGCGAATCGGTACCCAGCGGCCCTGGTGCGATCGCACCATGCCACACCACGCGCAGATGCGGACCAAGTCGTCCCCGGCTTCGGTGCTGTGCACGGGCGACACCCCGCGGCGCCGGGCGTCTTCCAAGAGGCGCAGCACGCGAGCACGCAGCTCGTCCTGTTCCGTCTCGAACTCGTTACGAAGATCCCCGATCCACGTGCGGTCGGCGGCATCGTGAATGCCGAGCGCCGGAAGCTCCTGAATGCAGGCGTCGAGTTGGTGCATGCGACGCATGATGGCGGCGGCGACAAGATCGAACGCGCGCCGCGCCCGGACGTGGTCGGTGGCGCGGACGAAGAGGCTCGCGAGGATCTTGCCGGCACCGATGCTCTCCTCGCTCAGGGCCTCGCTGTCACAGCCGTCGGTGAGGAGCTCGAGCGCTTCCACCCCGACCGCCCGGGTCTCCTCCGTGTACCCCGCCCTACCGAGGAGGACGGCCTTGTGGCAGAGGAGATCGAGGCGGGACGTCGTGGTCAGCCCTGGAGCGGCGAGCGCGGCGTCCAAGCGCTCGACGGCTTCGTCGAAGTGGCCTTCTTCGGCGAGTTCGTGCGACTCGATCTCATGAATGGCCGTGCGCACGCGGGGATCGTCATGCCCCCCGAACTCGGCGCGGATCCGGTCGAGGGCGCGGCGCGCCCCCAGGGTGTCGCCTTCCCAGGAGGCGACCTCGTAGCGCTGCCAGGCGGCGTAGCGCTCGGCCTGTTCGTGCTCGGGCCCCGTCAAGCGACCGAGCGCCTTGTCGATGCGCTCGAGCACGCGCGGGAGTCGGCTGCGCATGCCCAGCTGGACGTAGATCCCGCCGATGTTGGCGAGGTAGATTACCGAGGCGAGCCCGTGCCCGTGGGCCTGAGCGCTCTGGAGGCCGTGGCGGTAGAGAAGCAGGGCCTCGAGGCATCGACCGAGGATGCCGTACAGGGTCCCGAGGTTCAGGCAAGCCCGGCTCTCGGTCTCGCTCCCCGACCCGGCGGTCTCGGCGAGGACGGCGCGGAAGACGGCTTCGGCTTCTTCGTAGTGTCCGGCCTGCGCGAGACCTACGCCCTCGGCGACCCGACGGTCGACGGGGGGCGGAGCGGCATCGCTGGGGTGGGTCGAGGAATGCACGGCGGGATTGTAAGGGACCTCGCATGGACGCGCCCGCTGGACCGAGGGCCCGCGGGCGGAGGCCTATCGGCCCGGCCGCGGATGGGTTGCCGTGGGGCACGCTCCGCGAAGCGAGACGGCCTACGCTCGACAGGGTCCGGGCGCGTACATCGAGCGCCCGCGTAGCCCGCAGGGTTCGGGCGGGAACGAGGGCGTGGAGGCTCCGCGAGCCGTCCAAGGCGGACGGTGTGGCGGGCGAAAAGTTCGTTTACGAGGCTGCCTCGGTACGGAACTAATCGGCGGTGATGGAGATCGCTTCGGTCTCGTCGGCGTCCAGGTGGAGGGTGTGGACGGTCGCGCTTCCTCCGTCGGGCACGATGTGGACGTCGTAGGTGCCGGGCTCGAGGGCCGTGGCCAGCCACAGCGTATCGGCCGCCGGCAGCTCGCCCGGCGCGCCGCGCACCTCGGCCTGGTCGAAATCGAAGAAGTCCGAGACGAACACCGCGGGCACGGCGGCGCCCCCGCGAGCCTGGATGCGCACGCGCCCCGCGCGCGGCTTGCCGTCGCGATCGGCCACGCGGATTACGAGCCGTGCGCCGAGATCGACCTGAAGCGTCGCCTCGGGTTCGCTCCTAGGAGGGGTGACGACGTCTGCTGTGCGCTCGAGATACCCAGCCGGCCGGCCCCAGAAGGTCGAGCGTCCGGCCCTCAGATGCAGTCGCCAGCGCCCGTCCGGCACGCCCTCCAGACGGTAGCGGCCGTCGCGCCCGTGCAGAGCGGACGACCACACCACGTCGGGCGCCTCTTGCGGCGAACCGGGCTCGGCCAACGCGAACGCAGCCCAACCGGAGTAGGGCGAACCGTCCGGCAAATGGAGGTGCACCACGAGCGTGGAGCGGGTCATGGGAGTGAGGGGTACCGCGACGGTCGTCGTCGTGCCGGCCGCACCCGCCGTGACGCGGATGGACGAGGGCGCGTAGCGCGCGTCGTAGGTCTCGATGCGGTAGGTGGACCCGGGCGACACCAGGAGCTTGGACCCGGGGGAGACCTCGCGGATCCACGACTCCGCGTCGTCGTCCATGGTCCGGACCCGCACGAGCCACGTCGAGGGAGGGGGGCTGTCACCCTCGGCGTGCGGATTCAGCTGAAGCGCCGCACACGCCGGCACCAGCGTCACGCGGCTCTCGCCGGGTCCGCGGCGGGTCTCCCCCACCGGCTCCGCCAGGCATACCCCCTCCAAGGCCGCCACGGAGAAGTCGCAGGCCCGAGGCGGCATGCCCTGCACGCGGAACGCCCCGCCGGACACGCGCGCTTCCCCTCGAGCCCAGACGACCTCCCCATCGACGAACGCCAGCTCGGGGCGCCTTTCCTCCAGGAGCAGCGCGTCGTCCACCAGCCGCCACCGTACGAGGCCTTCGCCCTCGACGTCCCCGGTCGCCGGATGCACGACCTCCCCCTCGACCCAGGCGCCGTCCTGCAGCTGAAAGTCCATGGGGTCGAGCGCGCTCCCGCGCTTGATGTCCACGAGCCGGCCTTGCGGCGGGATGAGATGGCCTTGCCGGCGCTCGTACTCGCTCCACGGAGCCACGACGGCGACGAGCAGAAACCGACCCTCGCCTGCGAGCCGGATCTCGAAGGTCCCGTCCTCATCCACGCCCACGGCGTGGACTGCCTCGGGGAGCGGCTCGCTGCCGCTCATGCGGTAGGCGCGCACGGAGGCGCGCACGGCCCCTCCGCTCACGTTCGTGCCCGAGGCCCTCCGAATGCGTCCCACGACGCGCGTCGTCGGGCGCAGGGAGAACGCCACCGCCCGGAGTGCCTTGCGTCCGGTCAGCAGTCCCTCGATGTCCATCAGCAGAATGGTGCGAGCCGCCGGGCGCGCACCAGGCTGGTGCAGCCAGATGATCATCTCGGGAGCGCGTCCCAGACGCCCGACCTCGGAGACCACGGAGCGTACGTCGAGCTCGACCGGGCCCGCGACCGTCACGTCCCGACTCACCCCGATGCTGAACGCGCTGTCGACCGGATCCATGACCGCGTTGACGTGGAGCGACGCGGGCGGGTCGAGGCGCGCCCCGGGAGGAGCCCCCTCGAGATCGACTTCGACCGTCAGCACCACGGGGGCTTCCTTCGGGGCCACGTCCCGATCGCTGCCATCCGTCCGGGGCGCGGCGACGGCGCTTCCCCCGCGGCTATCTTCAACCGACGAGGGCGGGCGTCCGCGCAGCTCGATGTCCCGCCTGAGAGCTGAGCCTCGCCCGAGGGGCTCGGCTGGCCTCGTCCCGGTCGAGGGAGCGGTTGCGCTCGGAGAGCAGAAGCGCGCCGATCAGGAGGAGGACCAGCAGCAGGATGGACAGCAGGGCACGACGCACGCGTCGGAGTCTAGCGCCTTTCCTCCGGCGGCAGGACGAGGTCCGTCGTGCCGGCGGCGACGCGCAGAGCGCGCGGGTCGCTCTTGCCCTCCGGGTTGCCGACCAGGATGCGCAGGACGTCCCCCGCGCCGAGGTCGGGGATTCGGAAGGCCGGCGGATCGCCCCGCGCCCAGACCAGGCGCCAGAAGACCCGCTCCTCGTCCTTCCCTTCGATTCGGTAGCGAACGCGCAACGCATTCGTCGGCGGCTCCAGCACGGTGTCCACCACGCCGCTCACCTCGAAGGCCTCCTCGAGGACGACCGTCTCGTCCTGCGGCGTCCAGTCGGGGAGGTCCGCGGGAAGCAGGTCCTTGCGGCTTCCAGATCGTTCGATGAGGACCTGGTAGCGCCCGCGCGCCTCGAGTCCCGGCAGACGCGCCCGACCGGCGCCGTTCGTCGTGGCCTGACTGACGCGCCGGGGCGAGGACGCATCCGTCCGCAAGACCCCCACATCACACCCCGCTACGGGCATGCCATCCGGGGCCAGGACGGTGAGGGTAGGCGCGACGCCGCGCTGGAGCACGATGCGCACGTCGTCGCTACCCGCCGCGACGACCGGAACCTCGGCGATAAGCGCGTGCGGGGGGAGGGCGGGCACGATGGCGTAGCGCCCCGGGCCGAGGCCCTCCAGGCGGAACACGCCACGCGCGTCGCACACGGCGATGGCCTGGGCGCGGTAGAGATCCAGCTCTCGTCGTTGCTCGTCGCGCCAGGTCTCATTGCTCTCCGCAACCGCCGCGTCGAACGCGCGCACGGTCACGCCCACGGGCGGGGTGCCGTCGGCCCACTCGAGGCGGCCCTCGATGACCCGGCCGGCCGGCAGGACGACCCGCACCGCGCCCCCACCGGCGGGCACGGGCTGCGCGGAGACGGCGCCGAGGACCGGCGTGCCCGTGGCCGGGTCCCGCGCCCCCCACACGGCGATCCACGCTTCGTGCGGCAGCCCCAACACACGGAGCTGGAGCGAGGCCTTGCCCTGCCGCACCACCTTCGTCTGGCCTCGCATGGGGCGCGGCACCGCGGGTTCTCCGGGCCCCACCCACGTTCCCCACACCCGGCAGCGAGCATGCGCCACAGGGTCGCCGTCCGGCCCGACGACGTCGAGCGTCCACGTCGGCCGCGGCGGCCGCGCCGCCGCATCCTCCGTGGCCTCGGCGAAGCGGGGCCGCAGATCGATGACGACGTCGTCGGCCGGAGCGATCACCGGGACCTGGAACGCCAGTGCCCTCAGGTGCCCGCGCCGTCGGCAGTAGACCCGCAGCTCGAGCGGCCCCGCCGGCACGGGCCCGCACCGGAACCGCCCGTCCTCCGCCGTCCGGGGCGACCAAGTGCCGCCGAGGGAGGGCGAGACGAGCACGGTTGCAGGGGAAAGCGCGTCGGGCGTGATGACGCGACCACGTACCCAGACGCCGCGCTGGAGGGCGAGACGGACTTCCCCCGCCTCGCCCGCCGCGGCGGCGCGGAGCCTCTCGGCCCTCTGGAGCCCGGCGTAGCCCGGCGCCCTCGCCCAGACCGTGTGGGCGCCAGTGCCGACGGGCTCGAGGCGCGCGCGCCCCTCCTGATCCGTGGACCAGGTGCATGGGTCGGATCCGCTGCCGAGACTGACGCGCGCCCCGGGGATGCCCTTCCCGGTCTCCGCGTCCACGACCCGCACGTCGACGCCGCGGGTGGCGGGGAGGGCGACCTCGATCTCGGTCCAGCCCGACGCCAGGGCACGCACGGGGGCGCTCACGTGGCGGGGATGATCGGGGTGGGCCACGTGGACCTGGTAGGGGAAGGACGGAACGAGCGTGTCGAAGGCAAACCGTCCCTCGGCATCCGTGGTCGCGGCACCGAGCCACGCCGGGGAGGAGAAACGCCCGAAGGGGAAGCCGTCGGCGCGAGGCTCCTTCTGACTGGGCAGGCACCGGACGGCGGCACGGACTACGGGCGCACCCTCGGCGTCGACGACTTGCCCCCGGAGACGGGCGGCCGAGACGACCTCGAGGTCGAGCGTGGCCTCCCCCCCCGACGCCAGGTGCACGCGGGAGGCCGAGGATCTGCCCCGCCCCCCCGCCCAGGCGAGGTCCTTCGTGATCCAGCCCTCGCCCGCGACGAAGAGGGTCACATCACCCGGGGGTGCATCCGACACCTCGTAGCGTCCCTCGGCGTCGGTTCGAGAGCTGGCGACCCATCCCGCGGTGGAGACGGCGAAGACGGGGACGCCCGCGACGGGCGCCCCGTCGTCCGCCCGCTGCACCATGCCGTGGACCCGCGCCGACCGAGGCAGGCGCAGCACGAGGTGACGATCCGCAGGCAGCACGAGCGGATCGCGCGTGCCGCCCCCATACCCCGCCGTCCGGTAGTCGCTCCACGTAACGTTCGCGTAGTCGGTCCCCCCGTGCCCGAGCGTGCGCGCCATGTGGTGCGGGGCATCGACGCGGACCGTGACGCGTTCCACAGGAGTACGGACGCGGAAGCGCCCCTCGGCGTCCGCATGGACAACCCGGCGCACGGATTCGTAGGGCGCTCGCTCGCCGCTGATCTCGATCCGTGCCCCCGCCACCGGCGCGTCGCCGGGCAAGCTCCGGACCTCGCCGGTCAGGACCTCGCAACCCGCGTCCACGACGAACTCGTAGGTGCCGGCGTGCGGCATCGTCACGGGCGAAGAAACGTACCGCCGCTCGCCCGGAACGAACGCCGCCAGTCTCACCTCCCCCGTCGGCATCCCAGAGATCCGGAATGAACCGTCCGCCGCCGTCGGGAAGCACCCGCTCCCCCAGTCCACATCCGTTCGAAAGGGATCCGTGTTGACGACCATCGCGTCGCCGTAGTGCAGCCGCACGAAGCCACGGAAGGGTCGACCGTCCACGTAGCGTGCTTGCCCGCGAAGCAAGGGAGGCCCGGACGGCAGCGCGAGGAGGACGTCCGCCCGCGTCGCGTCGGCCACCACCTCCAGGGCCAGGCTCGCCTGTTCTCCCGTTGCGCCGCTGGCGCGCACTTCGTATCGCCCCGGGGTGACGCCCTCGAAGGCGAAGTACCCGTCGGCCGCGGATGTCGTCGAGGCAAGGGAGTCGCCGGTGCCAATGAGCGCCTCGTAGAGCCACCGGGGCTCTACCCGGTAGAACGGACCCTCGATGCGCGTGCCCTGAACATCGCGCAGGCTGACCCCGGCGACGACGCCCTCCCCGCCCTGCACCACCCGACCGCGGATCGCTCCGCTTCCCGGCCCGCCGAGCGAGCGCGCCCCGGGGTGGCCGACGAGCGTCGGCGGCCCGGCCGCTCTGCCCGCGACCGAGGCTCGGTCGATGTCCGGTTGGCCAGGGTCGCGTCCGCTTCCGCCGAGGAGGTCCAAGCCGCCCGCGAGCCACGCGAGGACGAGCAGGGCGGCGAGAGCGAGGACGAGCCAGAAGAAGCGCATACGGGGAGTCCCGACGAAGTCTACACCGTCAGCTCCCTCGCCGCGGAGGCGCGCTGCGTCGAGATGCCCACCCGGGCGAGGAGCTTGTTGCCGAGGACGTAGACGAGGATCCCCGCCACCAGACCCGGGATCATCAGCACGTCGAGGAAGAGCGGCAGCCGCTGGCGCCAGTGGCTCAGCCCCACCAGATCCAGTACCCAAGGTCCGATGACGAACGCGACGAGCGCGATCGACGCGCAAGCGACCACGAGAAGGAGCCACCCCGCGAGGCTGAGCGTCGTGATGGAGCGACCCAAGGGACCCGGCGCCTTCGCCTCGCTGGACTCGAAGCTCCCGTGCAGGCGGTAGTCCGCGCCCAGCCCCCGGCCGTCGGCGAACACCCGGTCGACGATCGCAGCGATGGTCACCGTCGTCGCAGGCATGACCTGCCACAGCGAGACGCCCGGCTCGCCCTCGACCTCGGGCAGGCCCCGAGGCGACACGGCGTCGGCGAGTGCGTTCTCGCCCGCGCGACGCAGCAGCACGTCGAGCTCGAGGGGACGGCGCACCAGGTTGATGGTCGTACCGAGGACCTGCACGGTGGTGTCCTCGTCCTCGTTCGCAACGAAGGTCAACCACCCCGCATCACCGGGCGAGGGCAGCGTCTGGTACGCGTCGAGGATCGACGCCAGCGCAGCACGCGGGGTCGGATGGTCCCTGCCGGGTGCCACGACGTCGTCGATCGACGTCGTCCCGCGATGGCCCTTGCGTTCGCTCACGCATCGATGATAGCCGCGCGCGGACGCCAGACAGCTTCCCCTACTCGACCTCGACCGTGGCCTTGAGGATGACGAGGCGCTTCTTCGTCGCACCGCCGGAAGAGCCCTGTGCCTCGAGCTTCTTCAGTGTCGGCGACCCGCCGACGACCTCGCCGAAGATCGTGTGCTTGCCGTCGAGATGCGGCGTGGCCTTGAACGTCAGGAAGAACTGGCTCCCGTCGGTGCCCGGCCCCCCGTTGGCCATGCTCAGCAAGCCGCCCTTCGTGTGCCGAACCGTGGGGGAGAACTCGCCCGCGTACTTGTAGCCGGGCCCCCCACCTGCCGTTGCCCAGCGGGTCGCCGCCCTGGGCCATGAAGCCGGGGATCACCCGGTGGAACGTGAGGCCGTCGTAGAAGCCCAGCTCGGTCAGGTAGATCGTGCTGGACACGTGCATCGGCGCCACGTCCGGCATGAAGCGAATACGCAACGGCCCCTCGCTCGTATCGAGCACCCAGACGTAGGTGCGCGTGGCCGAGAACGAAAGCTGGGGCGGCTTCGAGAGCGACGTCCGCCAGGCACTCCGACCGGTGTTCACGTTCTGGGCGGCGATGAACTTGCGGATGGCGGCGATGGCTTCGTCTCCCCGCACGGTCTCCAGGAGGACCCGTGCGTGGGCACCGGACCGCGTGTCGCCATACTTCGCGATGTACCGATCCAGCTTTTTCGCCAGGGCCTCCCGCTTGCCGGTGCTGTCTCCGACGCGCATCCAGTTCACGACAAGGTTGTAAAAGGCCTTGGACGCCGCGAGCTCGGTCTTGGACTGCGCGTCGCGGCGAAGCACTTTCTCCGCCGCGGCGGCGGCGATCGCGGCGGGTTGTCTCTTGCACGCTCGCTGCAGGTGGTCGTATGCGTCGACGGCCAACGTCGGAGCGCCGACTGCGATGCTTCGCTGCGCCAGGCCATTCAGCGCCTCGATCGCCTCCGGGGTCGGCGGGCTCTTGGGGCGCACGACCTTGCGCAAGAGCTTGGTGACCAGCGCCGTGTCGATCGTCTCGATGGCCCCGCGCCACGCCACGCGGCCCGCCGGATCGACGAGCACGGCCTGGCCCGCCTGGGCCGCTGCCTCGTAGTCGCCGAGGGAATCGACGGACGCGACGGGGTAGGCGAAGGCCTGCTGGTCGATGGCGATCTGAAGGGCGTCGGCGTCGACCCGGGCGAGCACCATGACACGCATGCCCTTCTTCCAGTGGGTTTCCTGCCAGAGGTCGAGCCACGGCGAAGCCTTGGCGTGCTCGGCGTCCGGCCAGAACGCGAGGAGCACGAGGTGCCCGGCGTAGGCATCGATCCCCTCGACCTCGGGGGCGAGCAGCCAGGTTCCCTCGGGCAGGGGCGGCGCGGGCTGGCCGATCTCCAACTCGGCGGCGAGCGCGACCGAGGAGGCGAGCAGGAGAGAGAGCGAGAGCAAGGCAAGGACACGCATGGCAGGCTCCGCTCGGATTCTAGTCGCCTCGCGCCTGCGCGGACCGGACGAGTTCCTCGATGGCCGCCGCGAGCCCCACCACGCTCTCGAGTTCCACGTCCGGGATCTCCCACGGTGTGCGTGGCTCCTGGTGGCGATGGAGGCCCAACCGAAGGCGTACCGTCTTCATCCCAAGCTGCTTCGCGGGGATCACGTCCTTGTCGATGCGGTCCCCCACCATCACGCACTCGTCGGCCGCCACCCCGCACGCGTCGACGATCTGTTGGTAGTAGCGGGGATCAGGCTTGGTGATCGAGAAGTCCGACTGGGTGAACTGCCATGCAAGATGCTGGAGCATCCCGCCTCGGTCCAGGACATCGAGGATCTCGCGGCCGTACTGCCCCGCGATGCCGACTCGAAAGCGGGTCGCGAGGCGGCGAACCTCCGGGACGATGCCCTCCATGAGCACCATCGGCGGTCGGAGAGGATGCCACAGCGTCTCGAAACGGGCGAGCGCCTCGTCGTACCGAGCCAAATCGGGCTTCAGTCGCTTCCAGAACACGTGGTGGTAGGCGTGCGGACTGAACGCGCGCACGGCGTCCTCGATGTCGTCCCAATACGTGTCGACGCTGTAGCCGGGAACGTAGCTCGCCAGCACGGCGGCCGTCGCTTCCGCCCGGGACTGCTCCATCGTGCGCTCGTCCAGCAGCACGCCGCCGGCGTCGAGAAGCACCGTGGTGGTTGTCCTCGCCATGGTTAGGGCAACGTGCGGCTAGGGAAGCTTCTCGGTGGTCTGGACGATCCGTTCCACCTCGACGCCCTCGATGACCTCGGCCTCCTGCAGCTTGTTCGCGATGCCGTGCAGCGCCGCTTCGTGCTGGGTGAGGAGCTCGGTGGCCGTGGCGTCTGCTTCGTCGATGAGCTTCCGGACCTCGCGGTCGATCAGCGCCTCGGTCTCCGGCGAGAGGTTGCGGGTCGCCGCCTGGCCCTGCAGGTACCCCGCGCCTGCCGGGCCGGCATAGCGCACGGGCCCCAGCGCCTCGGACATGCCGAACTCGGTCACCATGCGCCGCGCCAGGTCGGTGGCGCGCTCCAGGTCGTTGGACGCGCCCGTCGACACTTCGCCGAAGATCAGGCTCTCGGCGGCGCGCCCGCCGAGCATGACGCTCAAGCGCTCGCGGAGCGCCTTCTCGCCCATCAGGTACTGGTCCTCCTTGGGCATCTCCATCGTGTAGCCGAGCGCGCCCTTGGAGGTGGGAATGATGCTGACGCGATGGACTTGGTCCGTGGTGGGCTGTAGCTGTGAGACGAGCGCGTGGCCGCCCTCGTGGTAGGCGACCTTCTTGCGGGTATCGCCGGTGAGTGGCATGTCTCGTTCGAGGCCGGCGACGATGCGCTCGAACGCGAGGTTGAAGTCGGGTCGCGTGACGCGTGTATCCCCGCGTCGGACCGCCATGAGCGCGGCTTCGTTGACGAGGTTCGCAAGGTCCGCGCCGGAGAAACCCGCGGTGAAGCCGCTCAGCTCGTCGAGGTCGACGTCGTCGCTGAGCTTCACGGTGCGCGTGTGGATGCCGAGAATCTGGCGTCGCCCCTTCTGCGACGGTAGCGGGACCTCGATCCGCCGGTCGAAGCGGCCCGCGCGCAGCAGGGCGGGGTCGAGCACGTCCGGCCGGTTCGTCGCGGCCATGATGACGACGCCCTGGTTCGGCTCGAAGCCGTCCATTTCGTAGAGGAGCTGATTCAACGTCTGTTCGCGCTCGTCGTTCGTCCGGACGGCACCGGCACTGGAACGCGACTGCCCAATCGCGTCGATTTCATCGATGAAGATGATGCAGGGGGCCCGCTCCTTGGCCTGGTTGAAGAGATCGCGAACGCGCGATGCGCCCACCCCCACGAACATCTCCACGAACTCGGAGCCGCTCATGGAGAAGAACGGGACGCCAGCCTCCCCCGCGGTCGCCTTGGCGAGCAGGGTCTTGCCCGTACCGGGAGGGCCCACGAGCAGGACTCCGGTCGGGAGCTTCGCCCCGATGCTCGTGAAGCGACTCGGATCCTTGAGGAAGTCGATGATCTCCTTGAGTTCGGCTTCGACCTGATCCGCACCGCCCACGTCGGTGAACGTCACACCGGTCATCTCGCCGGTGATCTCCTTGGCCTTGCTCTTCCCGATCGACATCATGCCGCCGCGCCCACCCTTGTTCAGACGCTTCATGAGGAAGATCCAGAGGATCGCGAGCGGAATGAGGGGGAGGATCCAGCTGAACATCGACGTCCAGAACCCGCTGGGCGGCTTCTCCCCCTTGAACGACACGCCCTTCGCGACGAGGGTGTCGGTGAGTTCCTTGTCCTCCACGCGGATGGCGACGTAGGAGCTGGTTTCCTCGCCTTCCGTCGCCGTCTCACGCCCGTCGGAGGGCGGCGCGCGCTCCCCGACCTCGCCTCCGTCGCCCTCGGGCGGGGCGGGCTTCGCCTCGTACTCCACGCGGTCGACATGGAGAACGGCGTTGGTGACCCGGCCGGCGTCGAGCGCCTCGCGGAAAGCGCTGTAGGGCACCTCTTCGGGCTTGCCCGAGAGCGGCCCCAGCACGTACTCCTGGAACAGGAGAATGGCGAACAACGCGACCACGACGTAGCCCAGCGAGAAGCGGGTCCTGAGCGTCGTCTTCTTGTCCATGCCCGAGCCCTCGCGGCCGATACGGCGTCCGGAGTCTACGGCGGTCCCGTTTCCTCGAGCAACCACGGCGCATGAGCACGCTTCTCATCCGGCACTCAGACAGGTCTCATCTCCCTCCGCTAGGCTCCTTCGTGTCAGACGCGCAGTCGAGCCCCCCGCTTGCGGGCAACCACACGGAGACCGCCATGATCCAGAAACGCCTGTCCCTTCTCGCCCTGGGCGCCCTGCTCGCTCTCGTCCCCTGCGACCTCGCGCACGCCGAAGGTGGCCAGGGCGGTGGTCGCCGCGGCCCGCGTCGTGGCCCGCCGGACGTCGACAAGATCTTCGAGCGCTTCGACGCGAACGAGGACGGCAAGCTCACCAGCGACGAGGTCCCCGAGCGCCCCTGGAAGCGCATCTCCGAGGCCGACGCCAACGAGGATGGCGCCGTCACGAAGGAAGAGCTGAAGGCGCACATCGAGAGCCGCAAGCGCGAAGGGCGTCGCGGTCGCGGCGGCCGTGGCGGTGGCGGTGGCTCCGGAGCTGGAGGCTAACCATCCGCCGTCCCCCCTCTCACACCCTGGGCCTCGCCTCTCGCGGCGCAAGGACACCCCCTGTCCCTCTGCCCTCCCCCGATCCCCGTCGCGGAGGCGAGGTCCCTTCAGAATCCCGAGCGCGTGAAGCGGGCGACGACGACCGCCCGTCCACGCCGATCTACCGGCCGTGCCCTCCCGGGGCGCAGATGTCGATCCGGAGGAGGAAGTCCCCCACGGTTCGCATCCCGGTCGGCGGCGGGTTGTAGCGAACCACGTCACGGAGCCGGTCGGGGTCGAGTCGGGGACCGTAGGCATCGCCGAGTCGCCACGCCTGCGTCTCGCCCGGCCCCGCAACGGACCTGGCCCGGCGGGGCACCCGAGGCGCCCGAGGCGCGGGGGCAGCCCGTGACGCAGGGTGTCGCCGCCATGCGTGGCCGCCCCGGCCGTGGATGCGTTGGCCGTGACGGTCGGGTCCGACCCCGCCGGTGCAGGACCGACCGGGAGGCGGGCGCGACACCCCACGAGGAGTCCCGCGGCAAGGACGAGGCACCACCACCGCCCGGTGTACGTCGCGCTCATGAGGTCCCTCCGTCGCTTCCCACCGTCAGGGCTTCTACGGACTGCGCGGGCCCGCGTTGGTCGGATGCACTCCCCGCCCGAGGCGCGACCCTGATCCGCGGGGCCTGCGCGTACCCTGGGCGGTCTGCCTCCGGCCCCCGCGGCGGCACGCTCGTCCCGCCTCCGGAGTCCCTATGCGACGCATGCTCGTCTTCTTCCTGCCCACACTGATCGGCCTGTCCGCCACCGCCCCTCTCTGGGCCGAGGAGCCGGGCGAGTTTCCGGTCACGGTGCACGAGCGGGTCCTCGGGAACGGCTTCAAGATCCTCGTCCTCCCGCGCAAGGGCGTGCCCAATGCGTCCTGCGCGCTGACCTACAACGTCGGCTCCGTGAACGAGCGTGTCGGCCAGACCGGCATGGCGCACTACCTCGAGCACATGATGTTCAAGGGCACGGAGAAGATGGGCGTCAAGGACCTCGCACTGGACGCGACCTACCGACGCGCGCTGGACGGGGTGCTGGCCGAGACCGTGCGCCTCCAGGATGGTCCGTCGTCGCCTGCGACCCAGGCTCGCCTCGAGGCACTCAAGCAAGAGCGAGCCCGCCTCATCGACGAGCAGAAGCAGAACCTGGAGATCAACCACCTCTTCACCATCTACGGAGAAGGCGGATCGACGTTCACGAACGCGATGACCGGGCACGACGGCACGACCTACATCGCCGCGCTGCCCCCTCAGAACGTCGAGCTCTTCTTCTGGGTCGAGGCGGACCGCCTCCAGAATTGCGTCTTCCGCCAATTCCACGCGGAGAAGGACGTCGTACGGGAAGAGCGGCGCATGTACGAGAACCGGCCTGGCGCGCTCTTCGATGAAGCCGTGCAGCGGGCGATCTTCGGCTCGCACCCCTACGCTCACCCGATCCTCGGCTACCACGAGGACTTGCGCGCGATGACGCGAGACGAGCTGCGGTCGTTCTTCGCCACGAACTACGCGCCGGACAACGCCGTCCTCATGGTGGCGGGCGACGTGGACGAGGATCGCATCTTCGCGCTGGCCGAGACGTACTTCGGGTCCATCCCGCCGTCGACGACCCAGCGGCCGAGGGTGCCGATCCTCAGCGTGCCCCGTAGCGGTGAGATCCGCATGCAAGGCCGCGGCAAAGGGCGGACGGCCGTCGATCTCTACTTCCGCGTCCCCGCCGCGGGCACCGAGCAAGCGCTCGGTCTGCGCCTCCTCGCCATGCACCTCGGCGACGAGGAAGGCGCGCTGGTGAAGGACCTCGTGGAGAAGGACAGGGCTGCGGTGTCCGTGGCCACCGACTACGACGCTCGCAAGTACGGCGGCGTGCTCCATGTGAATGCCACGCTGGCCCCCGGGGCCGCACGTGACACGGTCGAGAAGCGCATCTGGCGGGCCATCGACGACCTCCGGCGCACGCCGCTCACCGACGACGCCATGGCGACCTTGCGACGTCGCTACCGGGCCCGGACCCTGGGGTCCGTTCGCAGTGACATGCGCCTGGGCTTCATGATCCTCCGGCGCGAGATGACGGGTTCCTGGCGCGACATCGAACGCGACCTGCAACGCGTGAAGACGCTGCCGGCCGCCGACGTGCAGGCAATCGCCCAGGCCTACCTGGTCCCCGAGAACGTCGTGGTGACGCACTACACGAACGACGATGCGGCCGAAGAACTCCCGCCGGCTCCTTCGCCTCTGCCGGGCCACCTGGCCGAGGCCACAGGCGTCGTCCCCACGACCGCCCCCCCGCCCGGGGAGGCGCTCCCCGCCTCGTGGAAGGACCTCCGGTACGAGGAGCGGCGCTTCGAGCTGCCGTCCGGCCCGGCCGCGCGTCGGACGCTCGGCAACGGCATGCGCGCCTTCATCGTCCCGAACGAAGGAGACCCCTCGGTTCGCGTCTCCGCGCGGGTTCTCGGCGGATCCGCAGAAGACCCCATCGGGAAGGAAGGCCTGTCCGAGATCACCGCGAGCATGCTCGCCGACGCAGGGATCCCGGAGCTCCCCCCCGAAGCGCTGAAGGAGCACCTCGAGGACCTCGTAGCCAGCCTCGACACCGCGTCGGGCGTCGATACGCACAGTCTGACGATCTCCGTGTTCCCGGCCGATCTGGACGAGGGCCTGCGGATCCTCGGCCAGCTGCTCAGCGAACCGACCCTCGATCCGACGGCTTTCGCGCGCATCCAGAAGGCCATGCTGGCACGCATCGACGCCCAGGATTCCCGCATGCGCGGCGTGACGTCGAGGCTCTACCGCAAGCTGCTCTGGGGCGACGTTCCCGAGACACGGCGCCCGACGCGGGCGAGCGTCGAGGCCATCACGCTCGAGGACGTGCAGTCGCGCCTCGCCGCATCGACGGGCCCGGAGCGCATGATCCTCGCTATCGCCGGGGACTTCGGCGTCGATGCCATGGTGGCTCGGCTAGACGCCACGCTGGGCGCGTGGAAGCCCGAGGGCGTAGAGGCTCCCGCGGCCCGCCCCTCGCGAGTTCCCGCGACCGCCGCGGCGCGCGGCCTGCACGTTCGTCCTATGGCGACGAGCCAGGGTTCGGTGCGGATCGGCCTACCCACGGTGCCGGCGACCCACGAGGACGCCCCCGCCTTGCGTGTCCTCTCGGCCGTCCTCGCCCGCCGGACGTTCAACACCATTCGGTCGGTCCACGGACTCGCATATCAGGCCAGCGCGCGCTTCGCGCCGTCCTGGCGGAACGATTCACCCTTTACCGTGGTCTTCCAGACGAAGAACGAGTCCGTGCCGTTCGCGATCGCCTTGGCCTTGGAGGAGCTGGAGAAGATTCGCCGGGACGGTCCGACCGACCAGGAAGTGGAGGAGGCGAAGCAGACGCTCGAGGCCGGCTTCCGACGGACGTTCGGGCGCGGGTTCGACTCGGCCGAGACCTTCGCCACGCTCGAGGTACACGGCGTCGATCTCGACCACTACGAGAAGCTGCGCGAGACGTACGCGGCAATCGACACCGAGACGGTCCAGGCTGCGGCGGCTCGACACATCGACCCCGCACGCTTGCTGATGCTCTGTGTCGGCGACGTCGAGGCCATGAAGGCGGGGGACGGTCAGAATCCCCCGACCCTCGCGGACTTCGGGGAGATCACCGTGCACGACGCGCCGGCCGCCTCCGACGTGGGGACGCCGCAGGCCGCCGTCCGGCAGATCCTCACCGCGTTCGGCGACGGCGACATGGAGACGGTGAAGGCCCACGCCACCGCCGCCATGCGCAAGCGCCTGGACGAAACGCCGGACATGGCGACCCGCCTCGGGATGTTCCAACGGATGCTGACGACGGCGACCGTATCGGATCCGGAGGTCACCGTCGAGGGAGCCACGGCCGAGAGCCTGGTGACCATCGAGGCGACCCTCGGTGAACAGTCCATGGTGCTCGAGATGCGGATGGACCTCGTGAAGGAGGGTGACGCCTGGAAGTGCGACACCTTCAGCGTGGGACCGCGCAGCCCGTAAGCCAGACCGGCGCGTCTCTCCACAGCCGGCAGCTCGAGGGCAGCCGGCCGTCGATAAGCCTGGTGAAGCGATAGCGCCACCGCGAATGACGTGCGCGGCGCAGGCTCGTGCCTCACACTCCAGGTGGGTAGGGAGGCGGAGGCGACCATGGCTGACACGAAAGCTCCCCCGCTCGCACGGCGCTTGCGGGTCCCCCTCTTCGGTCTGGCGGGCCTCCTGCTGACACCGATCGTCACCTACCTCCTCGGGTGGATGCTCTACGGTCGACGCGACACGTGGGCAGTGGGGCAAGGCGAGGGCTTCATCGCCTTCCTCATGGGCGTCTACGCGACGCCCTTCGGTGCCGCGTACTGGGCGCTGGTGGCGGCGCTGGACAAGGCGTTTCCGCGGGGAGGCTCCCTGCGCGTGCTGCTGCCGATCGTGGTGTTCGTCGCGGGGTTGGCGATCGCCGTCGTGGTCGCCATGGGCATGGTCGGCTAGACGGACGACTCCGGGACGACCGGAAGGTCCACGAAGAAGGTGGTTCCCTCGCCCACGGTGGACTCGAAGCCGATCTCCCCCCCCATGCGGTGGACCAGCGTCTTGGCGATGCTCAGGCCGAGCCCCGAGCCTTCGCGGCTGGCCGTCGCCGCGCGCCGCGCCCGCGAGAACTTCCGGTAGACCTGCGCCTGGAACTCCTCGGGGATGCCGGGCCCGCGATCGACGACCAGGATGCGCGCCGTGGCGCCGCGGGGCTCCACGGAGAGCGTGACGTCGGCACCCGGCGGCGAGAACTTCGCTGCGTTGGTGGAGAGATTCGTCAAGACCTGCAGCAGGCGCTGCGGGTCCGCCCGCACCTGGATGCCTGCGGGCACGTCCCCGACGACGATCTGGACCTCCATCTGCTGGGCAAAGGGCTGGTTCAGGCGGGCCGCTTCGTCCAGCGCGTAGGCGAGGTCCACGTCACGCATCCGGAGATTCGCCCGGTCGTCCTCGAGCTGCGCGAGGTCGAGGCAACTCTCGACGACATCCAGCATGCGCTGCCCTTCCTCCTCGCCGAGCGTGAGGAGTTCCTGGGTCTCGGCGTCGAGCGTCGAGGCCGTGAGGTCCTTGAGCAAGGAGAGCGCCCCGAGGACCGCGACGGTCGGCGAGCGGAGCTCGTGACTCGCGATGCTCACGAGGTCGTCCTTCATGCGCTCCATCTCGC
This sequence comes from uncultured Planctomycetota bacterium, assembly GCA_963802335.1. Taxonomy (GTDB): domain Bacteria; phylum Planctomycetota; class PLA2; order PLA2; family JAEUHO01; genus CAWDIE01. The sequence goes on from CAWDIE010000004.1 coordinate 35,056, forward strand.
GCGACTCAGTGATGTCCTCGGAGATGCCGAGCAGGTACCGAGGTGCACCGTGATCGTCGAGCAGGGGGACCTTCTTCGTACGCAACCAACGACGTCCACGCGACGTCTCGATCGGCTCTTCCTCGATGACCATGACCTTGCCCGACGCCAGGACCTGACGATCCTTGGCGGTGAAGAACTCCGCCTGGTCCTCGGGGAAGAAGTCGTAGTCGTTCTTGCCGAGAAGCTCGCTGCGGGGCCGCCCGATGATCTCCTCCCCCGCGCGATTGAAGAGGACGAAGCGGAGATCCTCCGCGTCCTTCACGAAGACCATGTGGGGGATGTTCTCCACGATCTGCCCGATCAGCACGGGCAAGTCGGCATCGCGGAGCGTTGGCTCGGGAGGGGGCATGTCGACCACACTCGATGGTATGTCGGCTAAGGCCCGTCTGTCATGCACGGATCCTGGGGTAGGGACTCAGTGCTCGATACCCGCTGCGCTAGCGCCGGCGGGCCAGCTCGTGCCCGTACGTGCGGCCGAGCGTCATCGCGTGGCGACGCACCCACTCGCTCAGGCGGGTCTGTCCGGTGGCGGGCCCCTGGGTAGTCAGGAGATCGTCCATCAGGGCCCCGATCTCTTCACGCGTGAGGACGATGTCGCCGAGCACCTTGCCCAGCCCCCACGCTGCCGCGAAGCCGAGGCGCCAAGGCAGCCCCACGACGGGCCGGGGGTAGCCAATCGCCTCGCCGATCATGCGCGCCAAGTCACGGTACGCCCAGTCCTCCGGGCCGACGGCATCGAGCACCACGTCGTCGGTCGCCTGGCCCACCCGGACGGCCAGACGCGCGAAGTCCTCGACGTGGATCGCACGGATCCGGTAGCGCCCATCGCCGAAGCAGCCGAAGACCGGGAGCCGGCGGAGCATCCACGCGATGTTGTTCACCAGGATGTCGCCTCGGCCGAAGAAGACGGCGGGCCGCAGAATCCCGTAGGAGAGTCCGCTGTCTCGTAGCGCCTTCTCGAGTCGAGCCTTCCCGCGGAAATACTCGTAGGGACTATCCAACGACGGATTCGTGATGCTCGTGTGAACGACGCGGCGAACGCCGGCCGCCCGTGCTGCCTCGAACAGGGTGACGGTGTTGCGGACGGCGACCTCCTGGGAGAATCCGGCCTTGGCGAAGCGCACCCAGTAGGTGTTGTAGAGGGTGTCCACACCCGCGAGCGCGGCGCCAAGGCGGTCGGGATCGTCGAACGCGAGATCATGGCGCTCGACGCGCCCATGGAGTGCGTGCCCAGCCCCCGACTTCGTCGTCAGGGTGCGTACGCGCGCCCCCGCATCCAACAGATGCTCGGCGACGACGCTCCCCGAGTAGCCGAACGCCCCCGTGACGCAGTGGACCTCGGACATCGCGACCTCCGATTCGACGAACGACCGGCGGTCATTGTATTTTCATTTCTTTCTGAAAATACAGAAATCGCAGCTACTTGAGAAACCGTGCGATCCAGCTCAGAATCCGGGAAGCGTGCTGGCTCTCCACCTTCCGCAGGACGCTCTCCCCCAGCCCAGCGAACCGCCGCAACTCCTCGAGCTGTCCCCGAAAGGCCTTGGCTTCGGCGCCGCGGAGGCCCTTCGTCTGCTCGAGGCAGGCGTCGAGCGCCTCGATGGTGGGTTCGACCTCGCGGCGGCGGCGCTGGCGGGCGAGGAGCTGCGTGACCCGCCAGACGTCCTTCTCCGCCTCGTAGTAGTCCTTCCGGTCGCCCGGTAGCCGCACGCGCCGCACCAGGCCCCAATCACAGAGTTCGCGGAGATTCGTATGTGCACTGCCCCGGCTGATGTCGAGCCCTTCCATCACCTGATCGGTGTTCAGGGGCTCGGGGGAGATCATCAGCAGGGCGTGGATCTGACTCAGCGTGCGGCTGACGCCCCAGGCCGGCCCCATGTCCCCCCACCGCTCGAGGAAGAGCGCCTGCGCGTCGTCCAGGGCCTGGGGGGAGGGGCCAGCCATGGATCCAGCGTATCCGAGGGGCCCACAGCCCGGATCCCGGAACCGGGGACACGTTCCTGGATTGACGCCGCCCGGGGCGAGCGGATGCTCGACGGCATGGTGCGCCGTATCCTCATCGCGCTCGTTGCTCTCGTGGTCCTATCGAGCCACGCCCCCGCGGACACGATCGTTCTCCACAAGGGGCGCAAGATCGAGGGCGTGGTGGTCAGCCGCCAGGACGATGCATTCGTCGTCGTCAATCCGTGGAACTCCCGCCACCCCGACATGACGTGGGAGATCCCGGAGAAGAACCGCATCCCTCGCGAGAAGGTCAAGGAAGTCATCGTCGAAGACGCTCCGCTGGTGGAGATCCGGCGCCGGAGCGTCACGCCGGGCCGGACCGCGGCAGAACACCTCGCGTTGGCGGAGCTGGCCCGCGCGCACAAGCTGAAGGGCTTCGACAAGTTCCACGTCGCGGAGGCACTCGTCCTCGATCCGAGCCATGCCGACGCCCTCGCGCTATTCGGAGGCGAGGCCCGGTGGGCGCGGACGTCGAAGGGCGACCCGCACCTCGACCCCACGGTGCGGGCACTGGAGGCCGCGTACATCCGGTTGGCGGAGCCGGACGCGATCGAGGCCAAGCTCGACGCCATGCGTGAAGCGGGCTCGAAGCGGCGCGTGGAGTACCTGGAGCGCGCCCGTCGCTCCGCCGCCCAGCCGCGAGGTACGCGGGCGGAGGTGCCGCTCACGCTGCGCAGCGAAGAGGCGCCCGGAGCGACGTACTGCATCCACGTTCCCAAACAGTACGACCCCCTCCGTCCGACGCCGCTGGTCGTGGCCCTGCACGGCGGCGGCCGGGGTGGGGCGGACGAGTCCATCGTGACGGGTAGCGGCGAACAAGCCATGCCCTTCTATCAGCGCCTCGCAGAGGCCTGGGGCTGGATCGTGGTCTGCCCCACCGCGCTCGCCGCCCCCTGGTCGCACCGGAAGAACGAGCCCTGGATGGACGCGCTCCTGGACGAGATGCGTTGCCTCTACAACGTGGACGAGAATCGCATCTACCTCACCGGCCACTCCATGGGCGGATTCGGCGCGTGGTACTGGGGGCCGCAGCGCGCGGACGTGTGGGCCGCCATCAGCCCCTGCGCGGGGGGCGGCGGACCGCGGGGCGTCGTTGGCAAGGGCTTACCCACCTACATCTATCACGGCGCGGACGATGGCGTCGTGCGGCCCGACCACGATCGCTCGGCGGCGAAATCGCTCCGCAACGCCAAGAAGCCCTTCGACTTCGTCTACACGGAGCTCGACGGCGTGGGACACGGGTTCCCAGAGTGGGTGCGCAAGGACATCTTCCGCTTCTTCGCCGGGCGCGCGAAAGACCGCTCCCGGCGTCCGACGGCTGAGCCGCAATCGAGCTTCGATCGCAAGGTATCGAAGGACGAGATCGTCGCCTTCGGCAACCCCAAGCAGCTCCCCGAGGATGGCGAGGCGGGTGCCGGCACGAAAGCCCTGATCGACGACCTCGAGCGCGGCGGTGGAGCGGCGGCGGAGGCGGCCGCGACCCTCGGCGAGCACAAGCATGCGAAGACCGTGAAGAGGGTGGCGAGGGTGCTGCGGTCCAAGAAGGCCACCGTCGACGTGCGGGTGGCGGCGTGTCGCGCCCTGGGTGCGATCGGGTTGCCGGCGTGCGTCAAGCCGCTCGCGAGGGCCTTGAAGGACGAGGACTACCGTGTCGTCGAGGCGGCCGTGGCGGCACTCGGGGAAACCGCTCAAGAGGAGGCAGCGGACGATCTCGCCAAGGGGGTCGTCCTCCTCGGGGGCTTCTTCGAGACGTCGATCCGCGGGAATGCCATCCCCTTCCGCGAGTACGAAGTCCGCATCGAGAGCCTCGTGGCGGCGCTTGACGCCTGCGGCCGGCTGAAGGACGTCGACACCTTGCTGCCGGCCGTGACCAACGCCGTCGTCGAGCCGGTCCTGCTGCGCGAGGAACCCCTTGTCGTGCGGGGCGAAACGGACCCCCGCTTCAAGGATCGTCCGTCTCGAGCGCGTGCGTCGCTCGCCGACGCCCTCGCCCGCCTCGCCCTTGCGTGGCGGACCGACGAGACACACGCCCTACTCGAGCGCGTCCGCGACCACTGGACGGTGCGCCAGCCCGGCCTCGCCAAGCAGATGGAGCGCGCGCTCGCCGAGCTCGCGCGCTAGCGGCGCGCTCCGGCTACGACGTACTGGGTGGCCGACGCTGCGAGGGCAAGCTCACGGCGAAGACGCTCGGCTTCCGTCGTGTCCAGGTACCGGATCTGGACCTCCGGGCCCGCGGGGCCGCCTCCCGCCGCATCCGTACGGAGGGTGGCATGCTCGTTCCGGCGATCGAACGGCGACGCCACGACCTGCACCGTCTGGATCTTCTCATCCGGGAGGAGCGTCGTCCGGCGCGTGAGCACGCCACGCTGCCAAACCAGCCCCCACCCCGTGCGGGCGTAGCGAGCGCGGCGGGCGGCCGCCCCCGCGTGCCAGAAGGCAAGGGCCGCGAGAAGCACGGCCGGGATGGGTGCATAGGGCCAAAACCACGTCGCGGGCAGGGCCAGCACCGTGATCGCGATCAAGGCGCGACGACGCATGCGGCGCGCCGCGGTCCGGGAGATCGGTTGCCACGCGAGTTCGGCCCCGTCGTAGTCCGGGAGCACCGCGCCGAGAACGCGCGGGATGTCGTCGGCACGCAAGATGGGAACGAACCGCCGTCGAAGGAGGGTGGCGGTCTCCTCGCCCGCCGTGCCTCCGGCCGTCTGAACGGCGATCGAGGCGAATCCGAACAGGCGCTGGACCCACGGCTCACGGACGGTGACGGCCTGGATGCGGTAGCGGGGTAGCGAGGCGGCGATGCGGGTGAAGAGTCCGCACGACAGCCGCAAGTCGGCCCCCACGGCGCGGAGCGTGAAGCCGTAGAAGCGCACGAGGCTCCAGGCGATGGAGAACGCAACGAAGACCAGAGCGATTGCAGCGACGAGGACCAAGATCTGGAACACGGCGGTTCGCAAGCCCGACTGGGCAAGCTCGTTCACCCGTTGCTCGAGGCCCAGGGACCGCCCAACCCTCTCGAACGCATTCAGCTCGTGAAGCAGGCCGAAGCCGACGGCGACCAACGCGAAACCACGATTCACGAGGAGCCCGAGAAACACCAGGTGAGCGGCGGGAACGCGCAGGATCACCCTGCCGTCGTCTTGTTCGGCCCCCCCTCGCTCGTCCTGATCCTGGGCCGGGCGTTCGAGGACCCGGGCACGGATGCGCTCCACGTCGTCGAGCGACACCACCCGCAGCACGGCCTCCGGCTCCTTGCCGCCGGCGGTCTCCAGGCGCACCTCCGCCACGCCGAAGAGGCGGTGGAACACATTCTGGACGAGGTCCACGTTCTGAATGCGCGCATAGGGGACATGCCGCTCGCTGCGGAAGACCACGCCCTGCTTGACGACGATCTCTTCGGGGTCCAGCGCCCACGTCAGCGTCACGTAGCGGAAGATCGCCAGGACCGTGGCCACGCCGAAGGAAACGAGGAAGATCCACTCCCAGACGGACCCGCGTCCGCTGAAGAGAGCGAGTACGGCCGGAATGAGCAGGTTCTTCAGGGACCTGCCGATGGAGAAGCCGAGGGTCGTCGGATGCAGACGTCGCGGACCGCCGTCGGGCATGTCCTCAGACACCATCGCCGTCCTCGCCGCGGTCACTGAGATCGTCCCGTACCGCCATCGCGGTCTCGTGTGCGATGCCGTCGAGCGTAATGGTCGCGTCCTGCGTGCCGGCGGTGTGGACTTCCACGGTACCGAGGCCGTATTTCCGCTCGAGCGGGCCCTGCGTGACGTCCAGGTGTTGGATCCGACTTCGAGCGACCGTCACGATCGAGCGCCAGAGGACGCCACGACGAATCTCCAGGCCCACGGCGTTGATGCGGTACCCGGTGTAACGGTGGACGAGGCGTGGCATGAGGATCGTGCCGAGGACCTGCAGCCCGACCCACAGGATCGCCAAGGCGAGCAGCACGCCCCGTAGGGCAGGCGTGAGCCAATCGTCGGCGAAGGCCAGGCCGGCCAGCACGGAAAGGACGAGGACCAGGATGCCGCCGCGGATCAAGCGTCCGACGCGCTCGTACGCAATCACGCGCGGGTCGAGGCGTTCGAACTCGGGAGGAATCGGATCGCTACTCACGGCGACAGCATACGCAGGGCCGATGCCTGCGACGCTTCATGCCCCCGCGGGAAAGCGTGGCAAGCCGTGGCAGGCCCCCCGGCACGCTCAGCCGTCGTCGCGGTGGAGCCGCCGGCGAATGGCGGACGCGGCCTCTTCCATGGAGAGCACCTCGCGGCGGGCGGCGTGGTCCTTCACGGGGATCTCGGCGAGGCGGCCGAGTACGTCGTGGAGCAGGGGCTCATCGCCCGTGGCAGCCGTCTTGGCGAGCAGCCCGGCCGACTGCAGCGCGATGTCCGGCGGCGCCGAGACCAGGGCCGCTCGGCCGAGTTCCCAGGCGACGACGATGTCCTCGGGGTCCCTGGACGACGCCGCCGCGAGGGCCAACGCCAGGGTGGCGGGCAGGTCCTGGCGCATCGAGCGCCACGCCCCAGCGGCCCGGCGGGAGAGATCCGCGGCGATGCCGTCTTCACCCGCGCGCCAAGCGATCGCCGCCTCGCCAAGACGTACGAGCGCCGCGAAGTACGCAGACCCGAGCGTGTCGGTTGCTTCGACGAGCGCCAGGTCCGGCACCTGGCTGGCCCCCGCCCGATACCGCGCACAGCGAATCAGCCACTCTCCGCGGGCTTCCAGGAGGGCGGTTCGGCTCGCCACCGCCTCTGCGCGTCCGATCTCGGCCGCCTTCTCGGCCCGATCCCACTCGTTGGCCTCGAGCCAGGCCGAGGCGGCGTTCAAGCGCGCCGACGTGGAAAGCGACGGGTCGTACGTGCGGCCGGCTCCTCTCTCATGGAGCGTCGCGGCTTCGACGTACTTCCCTTCACGGTAGCGGAGCCACGCCACCCAGTCATCCAAGGCGAGGCGCTTTCCCCGATCGGGGTGGGCAACGGCCCATCGCGCTGCCGACTCCACGGCATTTCGCTCGCGATCCAGATCGGTGTGACGGGCGGCCGTCACTCTCACCGACCAGGACAAGGGATCCAGCACCGGCCCGACATCCTCGGGAAGTGCCTCGAGCCGTTCGAGCGCGCGTTCCCCCTGGCCTTGCACGGTCAGCATGGCGGCCCGGGCGAGCACGTCGATGTGTTCGAGCCCAGGCGTGTCGCGCGGCGCCAGCTGAACTTGGTGCAGTACCCTGTCCAGCGCCTGTGCCTGCCCTGTTCCGAGTGCGCGCCGCAGGTGTAGCGGAAGCAGCTCCCCTACGAGCGCCGCGTCGCGGAGCTGGCACGCTGCTCGAAGCCCCGCCTCCGCCACGACCATGGCCTCGCCCACGCTGGATATGCTCGCGCCAAAGCGCGAAGCCGCGAGCGCTGAGGTGGCCACCTTCCGCTGCTCCCCGGCAGCAAGGTGGTGATAGACGCGATCCGACGCCGTGGGCGGAAGCGCTTCGGCCAGTGCCCCGTGGACCGCGATCCTCCGCTCCGCGGTCCATTCGCCGCCTCCGTGCGACGGGCAGAGGAGCCGAAGCCGATCCTCGTCCCGAGACACGATGCCCCGTCGCACGAGTTCTTCCACGTCGGCCTGAATCAACCACAGGGGGCGCTCGAGGGCCTTGGCGATGCGTTCCGTCGAGGCGTGACGCCCAGCCAGGTCGATCGCGACCATGACGTCCTCGAGCGCCGGGTCGAGATCGAGATCGTCATGGTCGGCGGAGGCGGGGCTGAACGCGCGAACCCACAGGCCTGCCCGAAGGCGCTCGATCGCTGGGCGCGTGATGACCCACTGATCGCCTTCGCGACGCGCGAGGCGTGCGCGCTCCCATGCGGGCAACTCGGCGGCAATGCTTCGGGGGAGCCCCAGCGTCCGCCGATGCAGCTCGTGCGCCCCATCGGTGGGCAGATGGCCGAGACGCTCGGGACCGTGAAACAGAGCGCGGAGATCCGGCTCTTCCAGCGACGCCAAGCCCACGTCCCCAGTCCGGGGGGCAGCGAACGCCCGCCAGATGGTGCCCGCTGCGCGCGCAGATTCGAGCACATCGCTCGACAGTCGATCCACCCGCTCGGCATCGTCGACGACGACGATGGTGCCGCTCGCGAGCTGGGCCAGCAGGATGTTCTCCAACGTCGCTCGCATGTCAGTGGTGCCCTCGATCTCGTCTTCCGTGGGCTCCCCGAGCGCTTGGCGCAGACTCTCGAAGGGTCGATGGCCACCCGGCACACGTAGTACGCGTCGCCCGGTCGACACCAGCCGTGCCGTGGCCACGTCCAGCGTGCGCGTACGCCCCGACCCCCGTCGTCCACTGAGATCCAGCGAGCGCCCTTCCGCCGCGGCCTTGACCAGCGCGTCTACGGCGGCCGTGGAGCCAAGCCACGGGAGCGGAGCCTCGTTCCTACCGTGGTCCGTCTCCGCCGACTCGAGCATGTCTAGCGTCGCGCGCGCAGACGCGGGACGCCGTTTCGGATCCCGGGCGAGGAGCTTGTCGACCGTCCGGGCCACCGCGGGCGGCACGGTCGGAATCACGGAGGCCAGGCCGGGTGCCGGCCTCGTCGTTCGCGCTTCGAAGAGGGACGAGAGGCTAGGCGCGTCGTGGGGCAACGCCCCGGTGAGCGCTTCGTATGCCATCAGGCCAACGGCGTAGAGATCGGATGCAACGCTGGGCGCTCCTCCCTGGAGAAGCTCGGGAGCGATGTAGCGCGGCGTTCCGGCGATCCCGCTCTCCGAACCCAGGTCGGGGCCCGACGACATCCCCAGATCCAGCACGACCGGCAGGCCGTCCTCACGGACGATCACGTTGCGGGGCTTGATGTCGCCGTGGATCACTCCGGCCCAGTGGATGCGGGCCAAGGTCTCGAGCAGAGCCACGATCGGGCGCCGGAGATCGGCCCACGCGGCGGGCGTAGACATGCCGGGGAACACGGGGCCCTCGACGAAGTCCATGACGACAAAGCTGTGCTGCCCGTCGGCACCGTCGTCGAGCAGCTGCACGACGCCGGGCAGACGTAGCCAGCGCAAGGCGGCGACTTCCCGACGCAGGCGGTCGGCGTCCGATCGCATCAGGAGGGGCATGACCTTCGCCGCCACGTCGGCCCCCGTGAGTTCATCCCGGGCGAGGAACACGACGGAGGTGCCCCCCGCCCCCAGCCGTCGAACGAGTCGGTAGCGCGACGCGACCAGGTCGCCCGTCTTGGGCTCGGGCTGTGCGCCCTCTCGCGAGGCGCCCTCCGCTCCGGATTCGGGCTCGAAGCGACGCTCGCTGGCCAGTTGCAGGGCAATCTCGGGTGGCCGAAGAAACGCCCCGCCACGCTCCCGAAGATCGAGCAGTCTCAGCAGCCGCTCGGCCAGAGCCCTATCCGAAGCGCAATGGCGCCGGATGAACGCCTCGCGGGACAAGGCCTGCACGCGCAGCGACGCGCGCAGGACCCGGTGCGCCAGCGGTCTCGATTGCAGCTTCATGCGAGGTCCTCGCGTAGCAGGGTCCGTGCGAAGTCCCAGTCCCGGCGGACGGTGCGCGTCGTGACGTCCAGATACCGCGCGACTTCCGTGAAGGTGAACCCCCCGAAGAAGTGAAGGTCTACGACCAAGGCCGCGCGCTCGTCGACCCTCGCCAGCTCCTGGAGGGAGGCATCCAATTGCTCCAGATCGACGGCACGCTCGACGTAGGCATCCGCGAGATCGTCGAGGGGCACGCGCCGGCGATCCCCGCCGCGCTTTGCGGTGCGGCGGGACCGCACGAAGTCCACGAGGATGCGCCGCATCGCCATGGCTGCCGTCGCCAGGAAGTGATGCCGGTCGAGCGGCGAGAACTCCTCGTTGCGCGCCAGGCGAAGAAACGCCTCGTGGAGGAGAGTCGTCGTCTGCAGGGTGGCACCCCGCCCCGACCGACGTGCGATCTTCCCGGCGAGGCCGTGGAGTTCGTCGTAGAGCAGATCGAACAGCTGACGGCGTGCCTCGTGGCGGCTCTCCGCCGAAGCGGCCGAGTCCTGCAGGACCGCGAGCTGCTGCGTCAGATTCCCGGGCAAGAGGACTCCTTGGTCGCTATGGGGGCCGAGGGGTCGGAGCCGTCTTCGAGACCGCCTCCGCGGAGCCCATGGCGTCTAGTGGGAGAAACGCGATCGGACGTCCATTCCGGACATCGATCTCAAGCAATGAGGGTCCTCTCGTGCAGGGTGAAGTCCTCTATGAGTCCATGGGTGGCCTTCCAGTAGGGAGCGCGAGGCGGTGTGTTCATGTGCGTCGACCACAGATCCCGCGGCTCCCCGTCGTCTCGAGGAGGTATGAACTCAGTACTTCACGCTGCAGCCGAACGGCGGGCTCTGCTTGATGCGGATAGGCCGCCCGGCGGCGATGTCGGCCATGGCCAGCGCGACGAAGTTCTGGATCTGCGTTCCCCGCGGCACGCGCCGTCCCATGCTGCTGTCGATGCCGCCGGCGTACTCGATCGTGCCCTGCGGGCTGATGATCCGCATGTCGGGGGTCTTCTTCGCACCGTAGCTTCGACCCACGGCTCCCGTCGAATCGTGCAGATACGCGGTCGGCGTGGCGCCCAGGCGCTGCTTCCGTGCGTTGGCCACCGCCGAGGAGAAGTACCCCTCCTTACCGCGCGCCGAGGAGCAGATGGAGAGCCACACGATGCCTTGCTGGGCGCTGCGGGCCTGGATCGTCTGCATGCTCCGCTCGGGCGACTGGTACTGCATCTGGACGAACGGGCAGTCGTAGTTCACCCACTCGAGGACGACCCACTTGCCCCGGTAGTCGCTGAGTCGCCGGGTGACGCCGTTGCTGTCGACGAGGGTGAAGTCGGGCGCTCGAGGTCCCGTGGCAGTCGTGGTCGTCGTCGGCGCGGCGCCGCCGTAGCCGATCCGGCATCCCCGCATGGCCTTGGCCTTGAAGGGAATGGGCTGCCCGGCCGTGGCCGCGCCGAGCACCTGCTCCAGGTACCGGACGGGCGTGCCTGCGCCGGCGCTCTGGACGCCCCCCGCGTAGGCGACCTCGCCCGTCGGAGAGAGAACCCGCACCTCGGGCGTCAACTTCGCGCCGAAGAGCTTCCCCACCTTGCCCGACGTGTCCAGTAAGAGCGCGGTAGGACTCGCGCCCAGGCGCGCGAGCGTCGTCTTGCTCTGCGCGGGCGTCAGATACCCCCGCTGCCCCTCGCCCGTGCTGTTGATCGACAGCCAAACGACGCCCTTGGCCATGTAGGTCCGCTGCATCGTCTGCATGGTGCGTCCCGGGGCCCCGTACAGGTCCTTGACCGGTGTGCACTCGAAGTTGACCCACTCCAGCACGACCCACTTGCCTCGATAGTCGGACAGGCGTCGGGTGACGTCGTCCACGTCACGCAGCTCGAAGTCGGGCTGGGTCCGATGCTCGTCCGCGCCACTCACGGCGGCTAGGACGCCGACGACAAGCAGGCAGCCAAGGACCAGGTAGGTGCCGAATCTCATAGAGTTCATCGCTCCCTCTCTCGTGCGGGGCAACCGTGTTGACGGTCCCCATCACGCCTCCGCGGTGTCGTGGGAGCCCTCGCCCCCGGACGAGGGCGTACGTTGCAGCCACACGATGGTGTTGACAAGTACCCACATTTCCATGAGCACTGTGAATTCGGACATCTGGCGGGACCTCGGTCATGACGCGCAAGTACGGGTGGAAGGCCGGTTGCGACGTGGACGCGACGCTCAGCGTCATCGGCGGCCGGTGGAAGCCGACTCTCGTGTGCCACCTTCTCGGGGGACGGCAGCTTCGGTTCGCTGCGGCGCCCAACGCCGAACGCCACCGAGCGCATGATCACTCTCTAGCGGCGCGAGTTGGAGGCAGATGACGTCGTCTCGCGGCATGTCTACGCGTAGGTCCCGCCGCGCGTCGAGTACGAGGTGGCGGCGTTCGGCTGATCACTCGAGCCGATCCTGACACGCATGCAGGCGTTGGACCGCGCGTTCAAGGACCGCCGGCTCGCCGAGAAGGCCGCGGCCGAAACACGGGAAGGGTCGGCGTCGGAGGTGGTCGACGGCGATGCAACCGCTCGCACGGGGTGATCCGCTCGAGCCGGGATACGCGCATGAGAACGTCCCGGCACCTCGGCGAACGAGCAGAGGCTAGAGCGAGACATGAAGACCGACGGAGCAAGGCGTCCAACCGTAGGGGCGCCGCGCGCGACGCGACGGCAACGGTCGCGTATGCTGGGCCGTGGGAGGTGACCGCATGCGCCTGCGCGCTCTGGCGATCCCGGTGGTCTTGTTGCTCGTCGTGGGAATCCTCGGGCCACGGCCGACCCGCGCCGAGGAGGACCCGGTCACGGACGGACTGGATGCCCGGGAACGGAAGCGGCTGCAGGGCTCGCTCCGCTCGCGCGCGGCGACGTGGTGGCGGTGCCGGAAGCCCATGGCGAAGATCTGCCCGCAGTGCAAGGGCTCGGGCAAGGTCCGTTGGCGCCGAGGACGACGCCGGACGATCGTGGATTGCCCCAAATGCGACGGTCACAAGCTCTACGTGGACAAGGCTGATTTCCGCCGCTGCTACTACGATCTCCGGTCGCCGGGGTTTCGGAGCCGCGAGGACAGCCAGCAGCTCGCCACGGATGAGTTCGTGGCCGCTCGATCCGGCCACGCCCGACCCGAGATCATCAAGTCGTACTCCCTCAAGGAGGTGGTGCTTCTCGACCCTTCGCACGGTCTGATCTACGTGAAGAAGAACAGGGACTCCGTCGCTCGCCCCCAGCGGTGGATCCTGGCGAAGGAAAGGCGCAAGCCCGCGACCTGGTTCTTCTACGACGCTCGCGCAGACGGCCCATGGCCAGGTGAGGATGGCGTGCGTCAGCCCGACCCGGAGCCGGAACGGCCTGCAGAGCCGCCGGACGTCGCACCGCCTGGACCACCGTTGCCGGACACCCAACCGCCGATCGTAGAGCCTCCGCCGCCGGAGCCGCGGAGCGAGCCGGAGACCAGGCACGAGCGCGTCACGCCCGAGGTGAGTGTGCCGCTGATCAAGACCTGGACGGAGGAGCGCAACGACTGCGAAGCTCGCGTTATCCGCATCGAGATGGGGCTCGATGAGGTCGAGGGGCACGAAGAGAAGGTGCTGACGGCCCGTCGGTTCGTGAAGGAGATCAAGGGCTGGCTCGAAGAGGAGAAGGAGAGCTACGAGCGAGCACGCCAGGAAGTCGAGGAACAGGGGCTAGGCGTCCGCCTCGACGACCGGCTGAAGATCAACACCATCCACTTCAAGATGCACCGGCGCCTCGAACTCGTCGAGCGGATGCTCATCGCGATCGTGCCGGGCCTGAAGGACTGACGCTCAGAGCCTCCTAGCAGGCAAGCGTCCGGCGTGGGCCGCGACGCCGTCCCGCTCGGACATGCAGCCGACAGCCCGGGCGAGCAACTGTGGGGGGGCTCTCCGCGGAGCGCTGCACGCGCGCCGTTCGACGCGACCACGCACGCCGCGCGAGCGTGGAGGCCGAGGCCTCTTGTCGGCAGCGAGGGCGCGTGAAGCGAACACCCTCGATCACCAAACGCCTGTTTGACGGGGTCTGCGGGGCGGCGAACGTACGCCGCCCACCGGCCGGGCTAGGGTTTGTGCCGTGCGGGCGCGGGGGAGAGGTGTCGAAGAACCGTGAAGATTTGCACTGACTCCGTACGGACGGTACGGAGGCGGGGGTCGCCTACGCGGTGGCGTACGGAGCGAACGACAGACCCGGGAACGCCTCGGACAGCGCCGCCACTTCGGAGCCGATGACACGCATGTCGGCCGTACCTCGTATGCAGCGAATGATGAGATCGGCGATGGCGGGCATCTCTTCCTCCGTGAACCCGCGCCGCGTCAGTTCCGACAATCCGAGGCGGAGGCCGTAGTCGGGGCGGAAGGGCAGGTGGATGGCGTTCACGAAGATCCCCGCGGTCTCGAGCGCCTGCAGGGCCTCCTCGGCCATGTGCCGCTCCCCCAGAGCCACATGCACCTGATGACAGTCCGTGAAGCCCCGGTCGCGTCCGCTCACCTCGAGGCCGCCTCGATGAAGCGCACCCGCCAGCGCGCGGGCGTTGGCAACCACCTGGGTCGCATAGGCCTTGCCGCAGTAGTGCATCTCCTCCAGGGCGACGCCCAAGGCGGCGATGTGATGTGAGTGAACGTTCGATGCGAAGGTCGGCACGACCGTGGAGGCGATCCGATCGGCGACCGCGCCCGGCTGCCCGCACAGGATCATCCCCTTCTGCGGCCCGAAGAAGGACTTGTGCGTGCTGCCGTGCATCAGGTCCGCCCCCTCGGCGAGCGGAGCCTGGAATCCTCCCCCGCCGATGATGCCCATGGGGTGGGAGACGTCGACCGAGATCACGGCCTCGTCGCCGAGCGCGCCGCGCAGCGAACGAAGAGGCAAGGGGAAGAGCATCATGCTCGAGTCGAAGAGGACCAGCGCGGGCCGGACTTCGCGGTAGAGACGCTCGGTTGCCTCGACATCGACCTCGGCACGGCGCACGTCATAGGGAATCGAGATGAGTTCGATACCGAGCAGCTCGGCAATCGGCGCGGTCGCGAAGTGCCCTCCGCACGCATCGGGCACCCGCAGGACCCGGTCGCCTCGACCTGCCAGTGCCGCGAGTACGCAGAAGACGGCGTTGTTCCCGCTCAGCGGGCGGACGTCCGCGTACCCGGCGGCGAAGAGGTCCATCGCCGCTTCCCTCGCCTGCCGCTCGATATCGTTCAGGCGCGCCTGATTGGGGTAGTCCCAGATCCCCGGGGGCCGCTCGCCACGCGGCGGGATCGTGTACCGATGGGCGAAATCGGATCCGGCCGCCTGCAGGGCCGCCGGTGACATGAGATTCTCGCTCGCCACGAGGCTGAGCGCCCGTCGGCGCACGCGCTCGTGCGTTTCGAGTGTTCGCTGCACGTGACTACGAGGTCGTTCGTCGCTCATGCCCAGCCCCGCTTCAGAAGTCGGACCAGACGACGTGGCACGCGCCGGATGCCGCGCGCACGGGCCGGCGAAGCGAGCGGACTGCGCTCGAGGAGCCGCGTCACCGCCTCCCGTGCCTCGATGTCCTTCTCATCGAGGCGCTCCAGCAGGCCACGGTAGATGATCATGTGGGGGGCGGTGATACCGGGTACGCCATCGATTCGATCGACGAGAAGCCCGGAAGGGAAGGTCCCGAAAGAGCCTAGACGTCCGGCGGCGAGCAGCTCCAGCTGCGTACGGACACACTTCTCGCACTCACCGCAATTCAGGTCGTCACTGCGATGCTCCCAGCAGACGCGCAGGTGCTGTTGGCAGAGCGGCCACGCTGCGACCCGCTGGACCTTGTCCGTGCGAGTGTAGGTCTCACCGTGATGCCGGATGGCGACCACGGAGGAAGACCATCCCGGTTCCATCTCGGGATGGGAACCCCGCACGAGGGGGTGCGTCGGACGCCCCCACCCGGAGAGGACGAAGGAGCCGCAGTGCGCCTGCAAGACGTGGCCGACGGACGCCAAGGCTCCCCCGTACAGCATGAGCCACGTGGCCCGCTTGTAGTGCGGGTGGCTTCGCAGGTTCGACTTCACCGAGTGCAGCGAGAGACCGCATGCCCGAGCCACCTGCCGATCCACGCGAAGCACGGCGGCGCTGCGATCGGCATCCGAGAGCGGCACATCGAATCCCTGCACGTAGACGAGCGCATCCAGGGAGGACTGCATCTCGTGCAGGCAGAAGAACGAGTCGACGCCGCCTCCGAAGAAGAGCGCGGATCCCGTGGCCGCCTCGGCGCACGGCGAGACCGCTCCGGCATGGTGAACGTGACCGCCGGACCAGTCCGGCCAGTGGGTTCGTGATGAACGCGCGAACCGTCTCCACGTGCTCCAGCCAGGTGGCGCAGAGCGGAGCGTCGATCTCGAGATCCATGCCGGCGACCATCGCCGGTAAGAGAAAGGCCGTGGTGAAAGCCTCCGGCGAAGCGACGAGCGTGCTGTCGGACTCGTACGTGACGGCCTCGCCATCCACGTCGGCAGCCACGCAGTACGCTTCACCCGGCCCTCGCGAGAGCACCGGAGTCCCGATACGAACGAACGCTCGCCGCCGCGTGCCCACCCGAGGCCTCCCTCCTGAGGGGAATCGTACCGCCCGCGACGTCGCGCGGCTCGGGCGCGACGGGCAGGCGAACCGTGAAGATTTGCACTGACTCCGTACGGACGTTAGCGGATGCGGTCGATGGCGCGCCGGGCGGCGTCTGCATCGCGACCCTCGCCCTCGGCGACCTCACCCAGCCACGGCAGGGCTTCGTTCGCGTCCGGGCCGATCTCGGCGAGCACGTTCATGGCCCACGCGGGTGGGACCGCCCGGGCGCGTGCTGCGGCGACGAGCTTCTCCACGGCGGAGGCGCCGAGCGGCACCAGCGCCCCCGTGGCCCGGTCGAGCAGTTCTCGGTGATGACCGGCCGCGTGAAGGATGAGGTCCACGGTCTCCGGGCTCGGATCCGGTACGACGGCGAGGACCGCGAGTGCCACGCGGGCAGGCATCGCGTCCTTGGACGTCAGCTCCCGGCGCCAGTGCGCCGCCGGTACGCCTCCCAGTCGAGCCGCCACGCCGTCTTTCGGCGCTCCCCTCTGGAGGTTCCACTTGAGGCGGTCCAACTCCTTGGACAACGCGATCCGCCGCTCGGCCTCCGCCTTCGCTTTGGCCCTCGACTGCTGTAGGAGTGACTTCTGCGTCTGGAGCCGAGCAAGCGCGCCAGTCACTTCCTGTTGGAGAAGGGCGGTCTTCTGCTCGGCTCGCGTGGCGACCCTGCGGTGCTCCTCGCACGCCTGCATCGCCAGCGCGAGTTGCCGGTGGAGGGCTGCGACGCCGGCGGTGTGGCGCTCCTGCTCGCCCTGCAGTGCGGCCTGGAGGTCCTTGCGCTCCGCGGCGGGGCTCTCGCGCAAGCGCGCGAACAGGTCGTCGATCAAGGAGAAGAGGTGAACGTTCAGGGCCTTGCGCATGTCCGCCTCGAGGCGCAGGGCGGTGAGTTCGTGCTGCAGGCGCGCGACGCGATCTGTGCGCGGCACGTCGTCGCCAGCGGTGGCAACGCCGGCGCCGAGGATGAGGAGGACGGAGGCGAGGAGGAGGTAGCGCATCGCGCCATCCGACCGGAACCGCGCCGAGGGCTCAAGCACAAACTGCGCACAGGGACGCGGGCGCAAGACAGGCGGGACGCGGGCCTAGCCTGCATAACCCATGAAGCGCGCGCCGTGACAACGGCAGAGTGCGATCGAGCGGGAGCTTGCGCGCATAGGGCCCGCCATGAAACAAGTGCGCGTTCTCGCATCCCAGCTTCAAGCCATCTTCGGCCGCTTCTCAATCGCGAATTCCTCAAGTTAGCTCGGGCTATCTCTCCGGATTCGCTCAATCGGCGCGACCGAATCTAACCCGAATCTGGGCGCGATCTTCACTCACCTGTTCCATGACGAGCCCTTCGTGGGGCCCGGCGAACGAACCACAGGGTGTCCTGGATGGGCCTGCGCCCGAAGGTCAAGGCGTGACGACGGATTCGATGCCAAAGCATCGATGAGGAGGAGCAACGCAGAGATTCGGGATGCAGGGCCGTCCAGGACCGCGCGATTCACCAGAGGGTTCATGGGTTATGCAGGCTAGTGCTCGCGGAAGTCCTGGCAGAGCTCGAGGAAGCGGTAGTCGTCCGCGTACCACCGCCGCAGATTGGCGACGGCCGTGGGATCGAGGGTCTTGTCGAGCTCGCGCGGATTCCGATGAGCAGCAACATCGTCACGCGGCAGCCCCCGGCGCCCGGCCAGATCGAGCTGCTCGCAGAAGCGGGCGTAGTCCTGATCCAGCGTCTCCTGGGCGCCGACGAAGACGACGTCCTTCAAGCGCCGGCGGAAGTAGGCCTCGGACTCGAACCACGTCCAGTAACCGTCGCGGACGTGCTCGATTGAGCGCATGGCCTGCTCGGCCGCCTCCCGGATGCGCGTGTCTTCGGCCGAGAGCGCCACGCCGAGTTCGTTTGGTGTGGCGAACTGCCGAAAGGCGGCCGCCTCTCCCGGGCTCCATTCGATGAGGTAGCGGGGCTGCCCCTTGCGCTGGCGGCTGTAGAAGCCGCTCACGAAGCGCTCGAGGGGGTCCCGCACGAAGAAGGCCACGCCGTCCCCTTCCGGCACGGACCGCAGCCGCGTGGGATGGTCATGCAGGATCAGCACGCTCGTCGGGCTCTCCCGATCGATGAGCGCCGCCTTGAGCGCCGACCCGCCGGTCTTCCCGATGTGCAGGAGATGCACGACGCGCCGCCCCCGCAGGCGGTGGTACTTCAGGGCGAGCGCGGGCACCCCATGACCGTGGTAGCGGCGGCTTCGCGCCATCGTGTTCGCCCCTACTCGTATCCCAGTTTGCGCAGGGTCGCCCCCGCGTAGTGCTGGACCTTCAGGAGTTGCCAGCGGCTCAGCTCGTCACGCCACGCATCCGGTGCGGCGCGCCGCAAGAAGCCCGCGGGCTCCTTCGACCACGCAGCGTCACCCCCACCGGACAGCACCGCCGTCGCATCGTTGAGGCGCACGGCCTCGTGGAGCTCCTCGTCGGTGGCGTCCAGCCCGGTGAAGCGAGCCGTCTCGCGCAAGCTGGAGATGGGATCCTCTCGGAAATCCTCGTACCGCATCTCGAGGTAGCGCTCCTCGCCTACGAGCGTGCGGATCGCCAGGCCGTGCTGGACGTGGTCGCGCCACATGCGCGCAGCGCCACCGGCACGACCCGGCGCCCACGTACGTCCCCAAGTCGACGACGCGGCCAGCAAGGACGACACGACGGCGCGCCCGTCTCGGATCAGATGGAGGAACCGCGCCCGGGGAAGCACCTCCGAGATCTCGCGCGCGAAGCGGACGTGCCCCGGCGTCTTCTCGACCAGGACGCGGGTGGTCGGCTCCGCCCCCAGGAGTGGTTCGTGGAAGACCACCCAGAGACGCCTCAGCTCGTTCAGGAAGCTCTCGGGATCGAGATAGCAGACCGGTCCCACCTGCCGCGGCTCCGCCGCGGCGCGGCGATAGAAGTCGAGGGCGGGCGCGAACGCCTCGAAGAAGTGACTCTCTTCGCCCCCCACCGCGCCCGGCAAGGCCCGGAGCATCCGCTGCACCCAGGTCGTACCGCTCCTCGGACACCCCACGATGAACAAGGGCGTCACCCGGTCGAGCCACACGGGGAGATCTTCGGCGCGCGTCGGACGGTAAGCACCAACCGGGGTGGGGTCCATGGTCAGCAAGGCTATCCGAGCCCCTTCCCCGCACCATGGCTGGGCCCCGAGACCCGGCGGAATCCGACCCCATCCGCCTCGCAGGCACGGGATGATCGGCAGACCGTCTCGGAGCCCGCATGAAGAGCGCACCGCCCCTTGTCTTGCTCGGCTGCGGCTACACGCTGGGGCGCGTGGCCCTTCGTGCGCTCGCCCAGGGGCGTGACGTCATCGCCACGGCGCGCGAACCGTCGCGCCTCGCGCCGCTGGCCGACGCCGGAGGGACCGTGTTGCGACTCGAGCTCGCCGAGGCGGCCACGGTGAAGGCCTTGGCCGCGGCGATTCCCCTGGGATCGCACGCCGTGCACTCCGTCCCGTCCTTCGCACGGAGGACGGCCTCGAGGATGCGACACCGCGTCTCCTGGAGCCGCTGGTGGGACGACTGGCGCGACTCGTCTACCTCTCCTCCACCGGGGTCTACGGCAAGACCCGCGAGGTGGGTGCCACGACGCCCGCCGCGCCGGTCACCGAGCTGCAGCGGCTTCGCGTCCACGCGGAGGACGCGGTACGTGCCGCCGTGCCGGACGCCGTCGTGCTACGCCCGGCGGCGATCTACGGGCCGGGGCGCGGCGTCCACGTGATGATCCGCGCCGGCCGCTACCGACTGGCAGGCGACGGAAGCAACGTGGTCTCGCGCATCCACGTGGACGACCTGGCGTCGATCGTCTCGGGGGCGATCGACGCGGAGGTCGCGGGGGCCTGGCCGGTGGCGGACGACCATCCGGCGACCGCGGCCGAAGTCGCCTCCTTCGTCTGCGACCTGCTCGAATGCCCCGCGCCGGCACGCGTCTCGCTGGACGAGGTGCACGAGACGATGCGCTTCACCCGGCGTGTGGACGGGCGTGCCATCCGCGAGCAGCTTGGCGTCGCGCTCCGCTACCCCTCCTATCGCGAGGGCATCCCGGCTGCGATCCAGGAGGAAGCGGCCGCGGGCTGAGGCGCAGCGGGCGGGATCAGCGGACGACGATGGGGATCGCGGGCAGCAGGCCCAGGGAGCGACTCCAGCGGGTGCCGGCGCGCTTCTGTGGCTTGCCGTTGCGGTCGCGCGCGGGGACCACGCCTTCGAAGAACGCCTCGACGATGAGGTTCACGGTCTCGCCGGTCTTCGGCGCATCGCGCTTCGCCTTCACCTCGAACGAGAAACCGTTGCCGGCGAACCGGCTCTGCCCGAGGACGATGCCCGCCGGCGGATCGATCGGCTCGAAGCGCAGGCTCTTCACGGCGACGCGTCCCTTCACCTTGAACGTGGCCTTCGCCTTCCCACCCCGACGGATGGTCAGGGGATCATCGTTCTCCAGCGCCACGGCCTGGAAGCGGCCTCCGCCCTTCTGCATGCAGACCGCAAGGTGCTCGGCCGGAACGAGATGGCGCCAGAGGAAGGCCTGCATGACGTTGTCCGCCGGAAGGACGGGACGCTCCACCACCTGGCGTCGGACCCTGATCCGGCCTCGGAGTTTGATCTCGAACGGCGTCGTCGGCCCCTTGGCCGGCGCTGCGAGCGTCATCGAGACGTGGCTCTGCCCCTTGGGGATGATGGCGCCGCCGAGGTCGAAACCCTCGGGCGTATCCCCGTCGAGAAAGAGATCGATGTCGCCGTCGAAGCCATCCTTGCGTAGCGCATGCACGTCGATCAGCGCAGCACGACCCGCCGGTACATTCACGTTCGAGGGCGTCACGTAGAGTTCGACATCGGGACGCGGGGCGCTGAGGCGAAGCCGGTAGGCGTGGTCGACGCTGCCGTGCCCTCGGACGTCGGCGACCCGTGCGAAGTAGAGGCCGCTCTTGGGGAGCTTGGCCCGCAGATAGGAGTCCGCGTGGTGGGTCTGCAGGCCCAGGGCCTTGAGCGTCAGGCCCTCCGGGACATAGTCATCGTTCCAGGCAACGACCTCTCCCTGCGCATCCAGCAGGCGGATCACCGAGTCGATCGGCGAGCCGAGGACGCGCGCCTTCACCTCGAGCACGACTTCCTCGCCCCTGCGGCCGTCGAATGCGAAGAGGTCCACGTCGCCGGGCCGATCGATCCGCCCGTTCACGATGCAGGGCAGCGCGACGCGGGGAACACGGGGAGGCGCGTCGTTGGGCTCGGACTCGACCTCTTCGCGCAAATCGTCCACGGCATAGCGAACCGCGTTCGTGATGCCGATGCCGTGACGCCAGGCGGCCTGGCGAACGGGCGGGCCTCCTTCACGCGTGTCGAGCGGGACGCGCCCCCAGTGGAGGTTGTAGCCCTCGACTTCGGCCAGGGTCAGCGCCCCCTCCTGCCCGCCCAGCGGGAACACGCGCGTCACGAACGGCAACTCGCCGACCGTCACGCGGTAGACGAAGTCGTCGCGCCCTCGATGAATGGCATCCTGCACCTCGAGGACGTACTCCCCGTCTTCGGGGACCACGGTGTAGAGGACGGGATCCGGATCGAAGAGGTACTCGTCGGCGTAGGCCACCTCTCGACCGTCGGGACCAAAGAGCGTGAGCGTGGCCTGCATCCACCCCGGCACGGAGTCCGCCTGATACGGGACCAGTGCCCGCGCCTCGGCGCGGAACACGAGCCGCTGCCCCTTCCGGGCCCGAATGCGGTAGCGGTCGGTGTCGCGGGGCAG
Organism: uncultured Planctomycetota bacterium; assembly: GCA_963802335.1. Classification (GTDB taxonomy): domain Bacteria; phylum Planctomycetota; class PLA2; order PLA2; family JAEUHO01; genus CAWDIE01. The sequence continues at coordinate 56,954 of CAWDIE010000004.1, forward strand.
GATCTGCCCGTTGAGCACGACCGGCGGGGTGACCGGCGCCGTGCCCGGCAAGTTCGGACGAAACGGCTCTCGTTCCTTGACCTCGGGCAACAGCCCGACGCGGAACGTGATGGGGTTGGAGATGCCCTGCTTGGTTTCGAGTCTAAGCTCGCGGATGCCGGGCTCGGCGTCGGGGTCGATGCGGATCTGGAGCTGCACCGTCTCCTCGATGGAGCGCTTTCGCTGCAGGGGGTTCTTGCGGACGAAGAAGTAGCGCGCCACCTCCATCAGGGAATCGAGGTCCATGCCCTCGAGCCCGTCGAGCAGAGGATTGTCGGGCAGCTTCACGTCGGGCGTGGGCTTGGCGGACTTGTCGCCCCGCCGTGTCGGGCGCTGGCGGCGTCCGGTCGCCGCGGGCGCCTTGAGGTTGAAGAGCTGGTTCATGCGCCGCATCAACTCGCGACGCTGCGCGCCGTCGAGGTTCGGAGCCGGGGGCACGAACATGACGACCCCGGCCCGAATGCCTTCCCCTGACACGTGGGCCGCCTCGATGTTGCGGAGATACTGCCCGCCGACCTTCACCTTGACGGTCGTTCCGACCTGGCCCCCGGCGGGGAACGCGTACCCGAGGTGAGGTTCGCGCCGATTCGACGGTCGCTCGGCGCTCTCCGCCCTTGCGGGCCAGAGGAAGGGCAGCACGAGCAGAACGAGGCAGGCGCGCACGCGCCAACGCCCGGGAGGGGACACCCGCCGCGCGTGCGTCATCCCAGGATCTCCTCGACGACGCCCACGCCCCGCCCCCGCTCGGAAGGCTGCTGGATGGTGACGTCGAGCCCCCGCGGATTGGGGAGCTTCGCGGCCGGGTCGAGACCGATCAGCGAGTACATGCTGTTGAACAGGTCGTGGGGCAGGATCGGACGCTCGGCTACTTCAGAGGCCTTCTCGTCGGTCGCGCCGACGACGGCGCCCCCCTGGAAGCCACCGCCGGCGACGAGGACGGAGAAGACGCGGCCGAAGTGACTCCGGCCCCCGTTCCAGGGCTCGTCCCACTGGACCTTGGGTGTACGGCCGAACTCGCCCGTACACCAGACGATGGTGCTCTCGAGGAGGCCACGTTGGTCCAGGTCCTCGAGCAAGGCGGCGAGCCCGCGGTCTAGTTCGGGCAGGCGCTGGCGCATGCTCTCGAAGTGCCGCTTGTGTGTGTCCCAACCGCCACTGTTCACCGTGACGTAGGGCACGCCGCTCTCGACGAGCCGGCGTGCGGCCAGGCAGGACTGACCGAAGGTGTTGCGACCGTAGTGCTCGCGCACCTCGTCTGTCTCCTGGTTGAGATCGAACACCTTGCCCGCATCACCCAGGATGAGATCGTAGGCCTTCGCCTCGCATGCCTCCATCTGCTCGAAGCGCTTCTCGCCCTTCATGGCCCGGCCCAGGGTGTCCAGTTCTCGGAGCAGCTCCCGCCGGGACCGCTGACGCTCGTCGCTCACCCCGTCCAGCACGATGCCCTCCACGGCGAATCGCTTCTGGCGCGGATCGCCTCCGGTCACGAACGGCTTGTGCGCGAGACCGAGGAACCCCTCCACGGCGAAGCGCCCTTGGGGTCGTGTGAGGACGACGTAGGGCGGGATCATGCCCTTGTAGCCGTAGTCGAAGCCCTTGAACTTGGACACGATCGCCCCGAAGGAGGGATAGACGAGCCCTTGCTCGCCCTCGCCGGGACGGCGGCCGGTCTGCATGATGTAGGCCGCCGTCTCGTGCCCGTTGATGCCGTGTGTGACGCTCCGTAACAGCGAGAAGCGCTGCGCTTGCTGCGCGAGCAACGGCAGGGACTCGTTGAGCAGCATGCCCGGCGCCGTCGTGGGAATCGCCTTCGTGAGCGGACCGTGGTAGTCGTTCCCGGCCCCCGGCTTGGGATCGAACGTGTCGATGTGCGGCGGTCCGCCGGCGAGCCAGACTTCGATGACGGCCTTCGCCTTGCCGTTTGCCGGCGAGGCCGGCATGGTCTCGGATTCGGCCCAGGCCATGAGTCCGGTACGGCCGAGAAGCCCCAGGCCGGCCGCTCCGTAGAGGGCCTGCCGGAGGGCATGGCGGCGCGTGATGTGGGTGTTGCCGGGGCGGGTGTTCATGCGGTCCTCTCGCGGCTAGTGCCGGTACAGGAACTCCTTCGAGTTGATCAGGGCCCAGGTCAGATCGATCGCCGCGGCGCGGCCGTCGCGCCCTTTGCCCTCGAAGTAGGACGCGGCGATGGCCACCTCGTCCGTGGTGGGGTCTCGCGAGAGCACCCCGAGGTAGATCGGTCGAATCATGGTGAGCGGCTTGCGACGGCTCGCCTGGATGAGACGCCTCAGCCACGGGCTGCGCTGGATGCGGTTGTAGACGTCGGTGGAGTTGAGCAGGTGCAGGCACTGCGCGTCGGTCGGCGCGTTGTCCCGCTCTCGCTCGAGGCCCGTGTCGCGCGACGGGCGCCCGAACATCTCGAGGAAGGGACTCGTGATCGTCCCGTCTTCCAGGCGAATGCTCCGCTTCGTGTCCGGGAGGATCGTGAAAGGCTCGGGCACGATGCTCACGTAGGTCTCACCGCGGCCGTCGAGGCGGCAGAGGGCATCGATGAGCACCTCCGCGTCCAAGCGACGCACGCGGTAGTGTGCGAAGAGGGCATCCGCCTCCGGGTGGTCGCTCTGGGGGATGGGTGAGGCCTGGTAGGTCCGGCTGTTCAGGATCAGCCGGAAGAGGTGCCGCAAGTCGTAGCCCGACGTGACGAGCTCGCGCTCCAGGTAGGCCAACAGGGGCGGATTGGACGGCGGGTTGTCCGCGCGCAGATCGTCGGGTTCGTGCACGATGCCGCGTCCGAGGAGCCAGGACCAGACGCGATTGGCCATGGCGCGCGCGAAGTAGGGGTTGTCCTTGGCGAGCAGCCAGCGCGTGAACGCTACGCGTGGATCCGTGTCGGCGGGAATGCGCACGACCTCACCGTCGGGCAGCGTGGCCTCGAACGGCGCGGTCGGCGCGGGATCGTGGATGACGATCTCTTCCTTCCACTCCGCGGTCGGCTTGTACTCGAGATGCTGGAAGAAGGCGGCGAAGCCCTGCCGGCGTGCCTCGGGCCACGACGCGTAGCGCTGTCCAAGGAACGTCAGGGCGACGGCCGCCGCGATGCCCTCGGGCGACCGCTCCTGGACCGCGCGGTAGAAGTTCACGGGCGGGACGCGGAAGTTGCTCCCGCTCGACGTGAGCAGCGCGTGCACCATGCGGTCGTAGGGCATGTTCGTGCGTACGGCTTCGCGCAGCCAGCGGTGGTAGGCCTGGACGCCGTTCGGCCAGAGCTTGATCGGGAACTCGGCCTTGATGCGCAGAATGTCCCCCCACTTGAGGGTCCAGAGATCCACGGCGGCGTCGCGCCCGAGCAGGTCGTCGATCAGACGGGCGCGGCGGTCCTTGCCCCGGTCCCGCAGGAAGGCACGGATCTCGGCCGGCTCGGGGAGGGTGCCGGTCAGGTCGATGAAGACCCGGCGCAGGAACACGGCGTCCGAGCAGGGGTTCGAGGGGCGGATGCCGCGGGCCTCGAGCGAGGCGAGCACGAGGCGGTCGAGCGCCCCGCGGGGCTCAAAGCCCCGCCCCCCCTCGTAGGGCGCCACGACCCGAACCTCGGTGTCGGCGGTGGCGGGGAGCATGGCGGGCAGGAGCAGCCCCAAGAGAATCAGCAGCGAGGAGAACGTCTTCATCAAGGCCTCGGAAGGAGGCGCACCCCGACCGTTGGCCCGGCCCGGGTCGCATCGCGCACCTCCATTGTCGGACACGATGGGCCCCTTGGCGAGTCGAACCCCTCGGCGCAGGGCAGCGAGGCCCGGGAACCGGGCAAGCGGCAGGCGATCCATGCCCCTGAAACCCGGCTTTCCCCCGCGGGTCGCGTCCCGTCCCGCGGCCTGCGGGTGCCGGCCGCGGGACCCTTTTCGTGCGCTGTCAGGCCCCGGAGCAGCCCGAGAGCGGCCCGGGGGGCCGTTTTGGGGCCACGCGGGCGAATTGTTCGGGGCCAGAAAGCCCCGGCGTGGCTAGGCTCTTCCCGACAGACTTTCTATCCAGCTGCCCGGAGGGCCGAGACAGCCGTCTCCTTCCCTCCGGCGGTCGCATGGGGGGCCTCGTCGGTAGTTTCGAATGCGCCCCCTTCTCGATGGACTGCGGTCCTCCCGGGGGCATCTCAGAAGGATTAGGACAGCATGTCTCAGAACAGGCTCTATGTGGGCAACCTCCCGTTCACCGCCACGGAAGATGACATCCGTGACGCTTTCGCCGATCACGGCACGGTCCAGTCCGTGAGTGTCATCACGGACCGCGAAACGGGCCGCCCCCGCGGCTTCGCGTTCGTGGAAATGAGCACGGACCAGGAGGCCCAGACCGCCGTCGACGAGATGGATGGCCGCGATTTCGGTGGCCGTTCACTCCGCGTCAACATTGCCCGTCCGCGCGAGTCGCGTGGTGGTGGCGGTGGCTACGGCGGTGGCGGTGGCGGTGGTGGCTACGGTGGCGGCGGCGGTGGCCGTGGCGGCCGCTGGTAAGCACCCCCCATTCGATTGATCGCTGACCACGGCCGGGTTCGCCCGGCCGTGGTTTTTTCGTGCCGCCGCGGAGGGAGGTCGACTACCGCGAGAGCAGCGCCGCCCAGAACGTATCGGCCAGACGCTGGTGCCCCTCGTTGTTGGGGTGGAACCCGTCGATCCAGAAGAGGTCGTCGATGACCTCGAGGTCGTAGAGGCGGACGAGGACACAGGCGTTGACCGCCACCACGCGCTCGATCTCCAGATTGAAGGCATCTACGCGCGCGCCGGTCACGTTCGGATCCGGGTTGTCCTTGAAGCGCGGCGTCTCGGTCATGTCGACGAGATTGCCTACGAGAACCACCGCGTTCGTCTCCGCCCGCAGCTCGCTCAGGAGGTCATCGAGCTTCTGACCGAAGGCGGCCGGGTCGGCACCGTCGATGAGATCGTTCGATCCGGTCCACACGGTGACGTAGTCGGGATCGGAAGCCACGGCCGTGGCCAGCTGATCGGCCAGCATGTCGTCGACCAAGGCCCCGTTCTCGCCGAGGTTGACGAGCGAGACGTTGCCGGCGACCGCGGCGAGCTTCCGTGAGAAGACCGGGACGTAGCCCTCGCTGCTGGGAAAGGCGCCGATGCCGACGGCGTCGGACGCGCCGATCGCGGTGTAGACGGTCGTCGGCCCGATGGGTGCCGTCCCGCCGCCTCCGCCGCCACAGGCGACGAGGGGAAGGACGAGGAAGAGCGCGAGAAGGTGCCGGCGGTGGATCATGGCGCGGAAGCTACCACGACCGGGACCAGGGACGCGCCGCGCCAACCTACCCCCCACCCGTTGCGGGACCGGTGGGCGACGACGACGGCGGCGGCGTGGGATCCCAAGGCGTGTCGGGGCGCCCTTCCTCGTCTCCGGAGCGGGGCCGACGATCGAAGGCGCCATCGACGGGGTCGAAGAGGTAGCAGAGCGCTTCCGCGTAGTAGACGTTCCATCCCCAGGGCGTCCGGGCGTCGTGGGTCATCACGTCCTGAGCCGCTTGAATCATGCGCCGCGCCGCGGGCACGAGCCGAGGGTCGTGGTTCTTCAGGACCGCGCTCAGACTCCGCCGGGCGCGGTAGGCCGGATCGCCCGTGGCGATGGCGAGCAGGTTGCCCTGTTGGCCGGGGACGACTTGGCCGGGCTCCCACGTCGTTCGCCCTTCGCGCCCCGGTGGTACCCACGCGCGATGGAGCAGCCGGGGGTACTGCGCTTCATCGGCTACACCCAGGGTCCTCTCGTCGTAGGCGTCGAGGCAGTCGCTCAGCTTGATCGAGCGATGGTGCGAAACGGAGAAGTCGTCGGTGGTCTCGTCCCACGTCGGAGGCACGCGCGACTCGATGTCCGTGAGCGTCAGTCCGAGGCTCTGCAGGTGGTACGCGCTCATCGCGACCTCGAAGCGAACGAGCCTGAGGTCGGCGACCGCACGCGGGGACGACGTCGTATCCCTGCCGTCGTTCACGCGTGCGAGCGCGTCGTCGAGGAGTGCCAGCGCCTCGGCGTAGCGTGGGAGGAGACGCAGCACGCTCCGGCCCACGGGGCGCAGCATGGCCGCGCGGCCGACGAGGAACATGTCCGAGGGCTTTCGTCGCGCTCGGTACCCCGGCGTCTGGCGAAGCGGGCGAGCGGACGTCCACGCCGCCCATCCGCGAGCACGGCGGGACGCGCCCTGATCGCTCCACGGCGTGGCGTCGGTGACGAGCTGGGTTGCCCGAAGCACGGCGTCCAGCGCGGGATCGCCCGCGTGCGCCTTCGCCATCTTCTCGCGAGGAACGAGCGGGGGGGCCAGCCGCTTCAGCTGGTGGGGGTCACGCGGGCACCGGTCGTACCAGGTCGACACGGGAAACGGGTAGAACAGATACAGCCCCCCGGTTGCGGCGGCGGCCCGCGCGTACGGCCAGTAGCCAAAGCCCGAAGGCACGTCCGAGACGAAGAGCACGGTGCCGTGGTAGTGCGGGAAGAGCACCGGCGTCCCGGAGGTGTAGCGGCCACCCGGCCGCCAAGTCGACGGATCCGATGGCGCGGGCGGCACCCCGTCCGCGGGCTCGGTGCGGCTCTCCTCGTCGTCGAGGCCGAGCAGCCGGTCGATCTCGCGCTTGCGCTCGACGGGATCCGGGAACTCCCCGGCCAGGTCCTTCTCCAGGTCACGACGCAGGAGCTGGTCGTAGGGGTCCTCGCCACCACGCCCGTCGAACGCGCCGAAGCGGTCGGGCGGCGGTCGCTGTGGCCGCGCCGCCCACGGAAGCTCGGGACGCGCGGCCGCGGGGACTTCGTCGCCGAAGCGCACCTCGGGCGCGACGACGAAGAGAGAACAGTGCGCGCGCCCCAGAGCCGAGGCGATCGCCTCCTCGTCCCAGTAGGTGCCCACCTTCAGGAGCGTGCCGCGCCACGGCGCGGAGGGCTGTGGACCTCCGCCCGCCTCCACCCAACGCTCGGGGGTCAGCTCGGTGGCGACGAGGACGACGAGCCCCGGCGCAACCGTGCGCCTCCCCCGCGGCAGGTGTCGCTTCATCCACGCGAGGGCCGGCTCGAATCGGGGGCCGCGCCCGTCCCAGATGGTGGGTGCCAGGGCGCGGCGCATCGCCTCGCGCCAGCCGGGCGCCCCCACGAGGACGCGCTTCTTGCTCGTCGTCGCGACCGCCTCGATGGCGAGCTTCGACTTGTCCTGCCATACGTGCAGCGCATCCAGCCAGGTCTCGAGGTCGCGCCCCAGGGCATGGTCAGCGCGAAACTCGTTACGCCCGGGAGGAGGCGCGAAGCTGATCGTGTCGAAGGCGACCAACACGGCGCTCACCTTCCGGGAGTGCGCTTCGCCGGCGATGCGCTCCACCGCACGCGCGACGGAGGGGAGGTCACGAACGTAGGGATCCAGGACATCGTCGGCCACCGCGGGCGAAGGGACAGTCCCGAAGAGGATCGCCAGGACGAGAGCGGCGAGGCGGGCGGAAGGCGGGGCGAAGCGCCGGAGCGAGACCATCGGCGCATGGTACCTCGCTCGCGCTGGCCCTACGGCACGGCCTCCTCGTCCGGAGGTGGCTCGAGGCCTCGACCCTCGGAGGCGCGGGACGCGACGACGACCGAGAGGACCGTCTTCTTGCAGCGGGCGCACTCGATCGTGAGGACGTCACCGCGAAATCGCGCCCAGCATGGACTGCCGGCGTGGCAGCGCGCGTGGAGGTAGATCTCCTCGTCGCGGTGGTTCCTCCCACAGCCGGGGACGGAACAGGTACCAAGGCGTTCGAGGTCTTCGCGGTAGAGAGCCATGCCCCTACACCGCACGGGGGCCCGCGGCGGTCACTCGAAAAGCGCGAAGGCAAGCGGGGCGGGCCCTCGGGCCCGCCCCGCTTGTCGTACCGCCGCGATCGATCAGCGGCCGCCCCGTCCGCCGCCGCCCCCGGGGGGCCCCCGCCGGCCACCGAAGTTGGTCAGGGCCTGCACGAGCGGCTCGGCGTCCGAGGAAGGCAGGAACGACTCGAGGCTCGTCGTGAACTCGGTGCGAGCCGTGTCGAGCACCGTGCGGCGCGCCTCGCGGCGATCCTCCTCGGTCTGTCCCGGCTGAGGCCCACGGCGGAAGGCCTGCTGCAGGGTCGAGCGGAAGTCAGCCTGGGCGTCCCTGACGCGCTTCTTGTCCTCGTCGGAGAGCTGGATCTCCAGCCGCTCCAAGGTGCGGTCGAGCCGCTGGATCTCGCGCTCCTCACGACGCTTCTGCTCCGCCGCCTCCATGAGGCGCTGGACCTTCGCGACGTCGCGCTCGTCGAGCTCGGCCAGGTCGCCGTCGCCCAGGGGGAGGGCGTCGTCCACGCGGGAGGCCAACCCGTCCGAGGTGCCACGCTCGATCGGACCGCCGACCTCGGCGGCCGCCGGGCCGGCCGTCCGCGCGGCGCGAAGATCGGACTCGAGGACGAGGATGCGGTCCAGGAGGTCCTGGTTGTCGATGGACCGAAGCTGGGGTCCCTCGTCGATCATGCGCGCTTCGAGCGCGTCGACACGAGCCTCGAGCTGGGAGCGGTCGGCGACGACGGTGGCGTCCAGACCGGTCGGGCCGTCACTCCGCAGGGCGTCGTAGACGAAGATGCCGGTGCCGGTCACGAGGAGATTGAGGAGGAGGATCAGGGGGAGCTTCATCGCTTCGTTCCTAATGCGTTGGGGGGCGGCGCCGGGATCGCCGCCGCCCCCGATTGTGCGCTACTCGTCCGTCGGGTCCGCGGCGCGATTGCCGCACTCGCAGTCACCCTCGCCCCCACGTCGCGGACCGCGGCCGGGACCGCGGCCGGGCCCCCGCTGGTGCATGGGCTCGTGGCCTCCGCGCATGCCGCGACCACCGCGCATGCCTCCAGGGCCGTCCATCCAGGGCGGCGGGGTCATGCCGGGGCCACGATGCATGCCGGGCCCGCCGCGCATGCCGTTGCGGTGCATGCCGCGCATACCGCGCGGGCCGCCCATGCGGTCCATGCGGTCCATGCGGTCCATGCCACGCCGGCCGCGCATGCGCTGCTCCGCCATCCGCCCCCGCCGGGCGCCGGGCCGACCGCGCCCGTCGCGGGCCTCGCGGCGGCGCTCGTGTACGGCCTCGAGGTCCGAGGCGTCGATGGCGCCGTCCCCGCTCACGTCGAGGCGGGCGAAACCGGACCGGACCTTCTGGAACTCCTCCCAGGTGACCGTTCCACTCCCGTCGAGATCGAAGCGCTCGAAGAAGCGCGCCGAGCGGTCATCCGGCGCCGCCGCCTTGGTGGGCTTCTCCTTGGGAGCGCCCTCGTCTTCGCCGTAGGCCACCGCGAGGGGGATCAGGGCGGCGAGTCCTACGAGACCGAGCCAGGTGAGGGGTCTCTTCAACATGTCGTACTCCTTGGTCCCACCAGACGGGACCTCGTCGACTGCGCATCCGTCGAGAGCGACTCTAGCGAGGACACATGAGCTCCGGCTGAGGCGTGGATGAGAAAGCCGCTCATCCCGCCACCCGGCGGGCGGCGACGCTCACGACCGGACCACGCGCGCCGCGGGCAGATGGACGAGGAAGCGGGTCCCCCCGCCCTCGGCGCGGATCGGGGACGCGACCTGGATGCGCCCCCCGTGCGCCTCGACCCCGTCCTTGGCAATGGCCAGGCCGAGGCCCGAACCAGGCACGCTGCGGGTCCCGTCGCCTCGTCCAAAGGGCTCGAAGATGGAGTCCACGTCGGACGCGGCAATTCCGCCTCCGTCATCCTCCACGATGAGCCTCAGCCCCGTCTCGTCGACCTGACTGTCGACCACCACGTGGGAGGAGGGGCCTCCGTGCGTCCCTGCGTTCGTCACGAGGTTCTCGACGACCTGCCCCAGCCGCAGCCGATCGCCGTGCACGTGGACGTCCGGGAGCTCACGTACCTCGATGCGGAAGGCGTCCGGCATGGCGCGGCTGCTGCGCGCGACGGCTTCCGTGACGAGGTCGACCCAGTCCACGTCCTCCTCGACGAGCGGCGCGGCCCCCGCGCGCGAGCGGGCGTGGAGGAGCAGATCGTCCACGAGTCTCCCCATGGCCTTGGCATCCCCTAGGGAGTGCTGGAGCGCCTCTCGGAGATCGTCGACGCTCCGGTCCTTGCGAAGTGCGAGCTCGATCTCGCCTCGCAGCGCGGCGAGGGGCCGACGCAGTTCGTGCGAGGCCGTGGCGAGAAACGTGCGTTCCCGCTGAGCGCCTTCCTCGATGCGGCCGAGCATGGCGTTCAGCACGTTGATCAGGCGGCCCAGCTCGTCCTTCTGGGTCGGCTCCGGCAGGCGCTGCTCGGCGGAGTCGATCGCTTCGGCCGACTCAGCCGCCCGCCGCACGGGCCGCAGCATGCGGCCGGCGAGCAGGAAGGCGAGGCCGGCGCCGAGCACGAGGGCGAGCAGGCCGATCGTGGCGGCACGCCGGATGCGGGCCGTCAGGACCTGGCGCGGCGGGCCCTGCTCGAGCAGGCCGACGGGCTGCAGCAGGGACTGCGCTCGCCGCGCGCCACGACGCCCCCGCTCGCCGGGCCCGAAGGGCTCGGGGCGTGGCGGGGGCCCCGGTCGGTCGCCCGCGTCGGGGCCCGGCCTGCCCCCGGGTCCGCCCTCCGGCCCGCGCCCGCGTCCGAGCGGGGGGAGGAAGACGTAATACGGTGACTCGTCCAAGCGAACCACGGTCAGTCGGTCGGGCGCGATGCTGGGCAGCAGGCGCGCAACCGCCTCGGGCTCGAGGCGCGTGTCACCCGTCGCGGCGCGGCCCATGAGACGCGGAGGCTCCCCCTCGGGACGGAAGAACGTCATCACCTCGGCATGGGCGCCGTCCGGCTGCGGTTCCAGCTCGGCGACGGGTGGGTCCAAGGCGTCGAACGGATCGGAAGGCATGCCGCGCGATCGCGAGGGAGGTCGAAGCCGGCGCATGCCGGCGAACACCTGGTGTCGCATGCGTGCCATGGTCTCGCGTTCGAACTCGCGCTCCTCGGCACGCACGAAACTCCATCCGGCCCCCAGCAGCACGGCCGCCAGGAGCGCGATCACGAGCAGGGTGATCCGCAAGCGCAGGCTCATGCGTCGTCCTCGCGACGAAGCACGTACCCTCGCCCGCGCACCGTGTGGATCAGTCGAGGCCCGTGCTCTTCGAGGGAGTTGCGCAGGTAGCGGACATACACCTCGAGGACGTTGCTCATTCCGTCGTACGAGTACTCCCAGACGTGTTCGTAGATGGATGCACGCGTCAGTACGCGGTCCGGGTGGCGCAGGAAGTACTCGAGCAGCGCATACTCGCGCGGGCGCAGCGTGAGTCGCTTGCCGGCGCGCATGACCGTCCCGCGCGCAGGGTCCAGCTCCAGATCGGCATAGCGGAGAATGGGCTCGGCGCCGCCGCCGCGTCGTAGCAGCGCGCGCAGGCGAGCCATCAACTCGTCGAGGGCGAAGGGCTTGACGAGGTAGTCATCCGCGCCGGCATCGAGCCCGGCGACGCGATCCTCGATCGCGTCACGTCCCGTGAGGACGAGGACGGGGACGGACGAGCCATCCCGGCGAACGTCGGCGAGCAGGGACAAGCCGTCCTTGCCCGGGAGTCCGAGATCGAGCACGACGGCGTCCTGGGAGCCCGAGCGCAAGAAGTACTCGCCCTCGATGCCGTCGCTCGCGACTTCGACCGTCCAGCCCGCCTCCTTCAGCGCACGTTCCAGTACGCCGGCCAGACGCGTGTCGTCTTCGATGATCAGGATGCGCACGGAGGGTCCCTTCGGGAGAGACAGTACCGCCCGCGCGGACCGATGCACAACATGAGCGCGTTTCTAAGGCGGCACTCACCGCGCGCTAAGGCGCGGCCTACAGAATCATGCGTGTGATCCGGACCGTGCGTGGCGCAACTCTGTTCCGATTGTGCGCCTGTCAAGCGGCCGCGCCGGTCCGGATCACAGTCTCGCGCCCGGACGAAGTCCGTACGGTCAGGCGAGAGCGAGCGTGGACTCGGCCTGGCACATCTCGTCGTGCATGCGCTGGATCTCCTCGATGCGGGGGTCGGCCTGGCCGTCGCCTACGGTCTCGGCCAGCCGACACGAGGCGAACGAGGCGGCCTGGCGCTCGTAGCGCTGCACCCAATCCTCTCGCTGGGCGAGCTTCTCCGCGTCGCTCACCGGCCACGTGCCCCCGGCGCGGAAGCGCTCGTCGATCCCGGCGCGCCATGGCTTGGGACTCACGCGCGCCCGGAAGCACTTCTGAAGCCGACACATGCGCTGGTAGAGAGGGTCCGCATCGACGAAGGCCATGAAGTCGAACGTCGTCTCGTCGCCGGCATCGAACGCGGCGTGCACCGGCAAGAGGCGCGCGCCCGCGGGCGTCTCGTAGGCGAGCACGCGCCACTCGGGATGGTCCTTGCACCACGCACGCGCACGCTCGATCGACCACGCAAGCAAGTCGCGCCGGCGGGGATCCCTTCGCTCGAGCAGGCGGGCCACGAGGCGAGTCAGCCAGGCCATGACGAGCGCGCCGGCGAGAGCCGAGAGAAGCCACCCCGTGCCGAACAACACCGGGCCACCGATGGCGCCCAGCACCGCACCCAGGACGCCCCCGCCGCACCCCACGACTTCGGCGCGGGACGCGGGCCGGTCGATGTCCACGAACATGGCGCGCGTCGTGTTGAGGCAGAGCGCACCGTAGCTGTTGCGCGTGACGACCACGTCCTGGTCGGGCCGCTCCAGAACGATCTCCTCCCGAATGGGCAGGCCGTCGGCCCCGGCGTAGGCGACCTTGCGCTCCCGTCGCGTGAACCCGCGGAGCGCCTCGGGACCACCCTCGCGGAGAACGGCGAGTGCCTCCTCGACGCGCTGCCGCGCGTGCACGTCGGCGTCTTCCTGACTCGTGGACGACCAGCCGAAGCGCCGCACAGTGAGCTGTCGCCGTTCCGGCAAGCGCTCCCGGTGGCTCGCTTCGGACCAGTACCGGGGAATGAACATGGCGTGGTCCCTCGCCTCCGTGCGACGCACGGAGACTAGCAACGCCCCCCCCCGGCCCCGGGGGAGGCGCAGTCGGCCAAGAGCCGGCGTCAGACCCCGAGGTAGCCCCGCGCCTTGGCGACCACGTTCTCCAAGCACCCCGGGTCGAAGGGGCTGACGAGGCCGGCCGAGCGGACCAGGTCCTGGAAGGGCGCCTCACCGCCTCGCTTGCAGAGCGCGACGTAGTCCTCGAGCGCGGCCTTGCGGTCCTCCTCGGCCTTGGCCCAGAACTGCATGGCACACACGCCGGCGAGCGTGTAGTCGATGTAGTAGAACGGCATCTGATAGATGTGCGCCTGCCCCTGCCACATGCCGCCCTCGGCCGGACGCTCCAGGTCACCCCAGTCACGCCAGGGCAGGTAGGTCTGCTCGATCCTCTTCCACGTGGCCAGGCGCTCGGCCGGCGTCATGTCGGGCTTGTCGTAGACCTCGTGCTGGAAGTGATCGACGGCGCACCCGTAGGGCAGGAACAGGAGGGACTCCGTCAGGTGGAGGCGACGAAAGCGGTCCGCGTCCTCGCCGAAGAACTCCTCCATCTGGGGCCACGTCAGGTACTCGAGGCTCATCGAGTGCACCTCGGCGGCCTCGTACGTGGGCCAGAGGTAATCCACCGGGACCTGGTCCCGGGACGACCAGGCCTGGAAGGCGTGCCCCACCTCGTGGGTGAACACCTCGACGTCGCCCTTCGTGCCGTTGAAGTTCGCGAAGATGAACGGCATGCCCACCGTGGGGAAGCTGGTGCAGAACCCACCGCCGGCCTTGCCCTCGCGGGCCTCCAGATCGAGGAAGCCGCCCTCGTCCATCAAGCGGAAGAAGTGCCCCAGACTGGGGTCCATGGCATCGAACATCGCGTGGGCCTGCGCCATCTTCTCGGCGTAGGTCCCCGTCGGCCGCGGATTCCCGTGTAGATCGTGGACGGGCTCGTCCCAGACCATGAGCCGATCGAGGCCCAGCGCCTCCCGCTGCCGTTCGCGAATCGCGGCGCAGAGCGGCACGACATGTTCAAGTACGGCCTGGCGGTAGCGCTCCACGTCGTGTCGGTCGTAGTCCGTGCGCCCGAGCTTGCGGTAGGCGAGATCCACATAGCTGGGCATGCCGAGCTTCTCGGCCTGCTTCGCCCGCAGCTTCACCAGCTCGTCGTAGATGCGATCCAACTCGTCTGCGTTGTCGCGAAACCAGTTCCAGCGGAGGCGCGCCGCCTCGTGTCGGATGCTCCGATCGGCCACTTGCGAGAACTTGGCGAGTTGCGAGAGGTTGAGCGTCTCGCCTTGGAAGTCGAACGTCGCGGACGAGACCAGCTCCGTGTACTGGGTGCCGACCTTCGACTCCTGGATCGTCTCGGCCTCGATGGCGGGGTCGTAGCTCGCGATGCGGCAGTCCCAGAGATCGAGTAGGTGCGACCCGAAGCGCTCCGCGACCTCGGCCCGATGCGGCCCGCCCCGGACCTTCTTCATGAAGTCGATCTGCAACTCCCCGAACTTCGGGGCCATCTCGTCGCGCCGATCGAGGGCGGCCTTGCGCTTCGCGTCGCGGGTGTCCTGCTGGAACTGGAGCCCGACGTGCGCGCCCCAGGTGTCGAGCTCGCTCCGCATCGCGTTCCAGGCCTCGAGGGAGGCGAGCCGCTCAGCGCTCCCTTCGGCCGTATCGAATGCCTGGGCGAGTACGTCGTGGCGACGTCGCACCTCGTCCGGGTCGGGCGTGGGCGGAGCGATCTCTTCAAAGCGGGGGTTCGACATGGTTTCGCTCCGGGTGGTCGACGGGGAGGGCCAAGGTACGAAGCAGCCACCGAAGGGGGCAGTTTTTCGCCTCGAGGTGAGCGTCCCCGCCGAGAAACCCCAGCTACCCCTGCGTAGCATCCCAACCGTGGATGTACGCACGTGGCGCCGGCACGGGGCCGCGTGGGCGCCACGCGAAGGGCACGGCGGTTGCGCCATCGAAGGGCATGGAGGTCCCGATGCGCACGCTCCTCGTGCTCGCCGTCGTCGTACTCCTGCCCTTGCGTTCCCTGCCCGCCGAGGAAGACCCGACGACCCGCGGCCCCCGCCGCGACGAGGTCGACGCGGCGCTCTCCAAGGGAGACGCCCGCGCCGCCGCGTGGGCGGCCTGGCAGGCGGGAAGGAGCGGGTGGCGAGAGGCGATCCCCCCCATCGAACGTCGCCTCGGGCGACAGGCGTACCTCGCGCCGGAGGAGCGGACGTGGGAGCTGAACCAGGTCCTGCTCGACGCCCTCGTGCGAATGCAGGCGCGCGTGTCCGGCGCACTCGTTCTCCGCCATCGGGATGCGCACCGCGACGTCGTGGCGCTGCTGCTTGCCCGATCGGGCGACGCGGCGGCCCAGCTGACCCTCCTCCAGGACGCGGAGCGCTCGTACTTCGCCGATCTCGCCGCTCAGGCCGTCGGCAACGCGCTTGCGAGCCACGCGGCTCCAGGCTTCGCCGCCCATCTGCTCGGAGCCCTCACCTTCGAGCGCACGGTCCGGGTGTACACGCCGCTCCCCCCCGGCGGGCGTCGCCCCGGCGACGGCTACTTGAGCGGGAGCCTCCGAGAACCTCCGCGGGGTCGGCAGGAAGCCCTGCCCGACTATCCCCCGATCGGGATCTGGGAGATGCAAGCGGACGCCTCGCCGCGCGCCGAGCGCGTCGGCACGGGACCGATCCCCCTCTGGGTTCGCCGCGTGGCGTGGACCACCCGCTACCGCGACGTCGGCGGCGGGCACCGGAGCGCGCAATCCTGGGCCGTGTGCCGCCGAGCATGGCTCGCCCAGCTGGCGAACGTGCCCGCCGACACACTCGGCCTCCCGGCAACCGCCCTCCTGAAGCACGACTACTACGGCCCGGCCTCGTTTCGAGCCCTGCTGCGACGCGAGCACGTTGCGCTGATGAAACGCCTCTGGGAAATCGTCGAGCGCCTCGTGGGGCGGGAGGCGATAACGATCCCCGAGGCGGGCGCAATCGAACCCCGCATCGAGTGGGTCATCCTCGACTCGCGTACCGCGAAGCAGGTGCCGCTGCCTCCCCTGCCTCGCATGGAGGACGCGAACCCCTTCCGCGACGAGGAGCGATCCGGCGAGTTCCACCTGCGCGCGATGTAGGTCGGACACCCGGGCGTCAGAGGCGCTCCAGGTCCTCGCGCGTGCGCTCGTTGCGGACGTTGCCCGTATTGAGGGTGCTCGCCGGCTCGAAGAGGACGACCTCGGCGACACCGTCCGCGATGGGCATGTGCTCGACGCCCCGCGGGACCACATAGAGCTCGCCCGGACCGAGCGTCACGTCTCCGTCCCGGAGGCGGATCGTCACCCGACCGCGGACGACCCAGAAGAGCTCGTCCTCGTCCTCGTGGTGGTGCCAGTCGAACGCGCCCTCGAACTTCGCGACCTTCACGTGCTGGCCGTTGAGCTCCGCGACGATCCGGGGACTCCAGGTCTCGTCGAACGAGGCGAACGCGGCGGCCAGGTCGACCTTGTCGTGCATGGGGGCTCCCGGGCGCTCAGGCCTGCTTCAGGGACGCGGCGACCTCGACCATGTCCAGCCACTGCCCGGTCATCCGGGCGATATCCTCGGCGGGAGCGAGACGATCCATGAGGGGACGGGCCGTCTCGATGGCCCACGCCTCGTCGCGCGCGGTGAAGCCCACGGCGCAGAGGCGACCGAGGCGCGACATTTCGTTCAAGGTCTCCCGTGCGAAGACGCGGCTCATGGCGGCCGTCACCGGCGCCTTCTCGTCGCCCGCCGCCGCATGCTTCGCGGCGAGGCGGCAGAAGGCCGCGGCGACCTCCACGCGGGTCACGAGGTCGGCCAGGGCGAAGAGGACGACCTGATGGCGGGGTAGGCGGTGCTGCTGGGCATAGGAGAGGACGTCGCCGAGACCGTGCGCAGCGACGGCGACGTGATCGGCGCCAACGTCGCCATGCTCCGTGTGCAGCGCCTCCAGGCCGGCGGCCACGCTCCCGTAGAAGGCCCCCTTGCTCCGCACGTGGTCCTTCCAGCGGTTCATGCCGATGACGCTCTGGAGAATCTCGCTGGTGCCCTCGTAGATGTTCGTGATGCGCACGTCGCGCCGGATCTTCTCGACCAGGTACTCGCGCATGTAGCCGTACCCGCCGTGCGCTTGAACGGCGGCATCGGCAGCCCGGTTCCCCGCCTCGGTGCACCAGTACTTGGCGATGGCCCCCTCGACCGGCAGGTCCTTGGCTTCGACGTCCAGGCGGGCGGCGACCTCCTCCAGGTAGGCCCGCCCGGCCGCCAGGTCGATGACGTGCGGAACGAGGAGTTTCAGCGCGAAGCCTTCCTTGTCGATCAGCGGTCCGCCGAACTGCACGCGTTCGTGGGCGTACCGAATCGCTCTCTCGACCGCGTTTCGCCCCCCACCGAGACCGAACGCTCCGACCATCAGGCGGGTGTGGCCAAACACGGCGCTGGCCTGCTTGAGCCCCTCCCCCTCCACGCCGCCGATGAGCTGATCGGCGGGCACGATGACGTCCTCCATGACCACGCCCGTGGTGTTCGAGGCCCGGATGCCGTGCTTGTCCTCCTTCTTGCCGACGGCCAGGCCCTCCGCGTTCCGCGGAATGACGAAGAACGTCGGGCCGCCCGGCGCACGGGCGAGGATCGTGTAGAGGTCGGCGACGCTTCCATTGGTGATGAACTGCTTGGCCCCGTTGAGGCGGTAGGCCTCGACGTGGCCGGACGCGTCGAGGATCGGCTCGGCGGTCGTGGCCAGGCTCGCCAGGTTGCTGCCGGCCTCGGGCTCGGTCACGCCGTAGGCGACGATGAGGCCCTCGGAAGCCACCCGCCCGAGCCAGCGCTCCTTCTGCTCGGGCGTGCCCCCCACGAGGAGAGGCTCGGTTCCGAGGAAGATCGCCAGGAACGCGGTCGCCACCCCGAGGTCCACCGCGGCCATTTCCTCGGAGACCCGGCATACGTCGGCGGAGCCGCCGCCCAGCCCCCCGACGTCCTCGGGCAGGAAGAGGAGGTGCATACCCACGTCGGGGGAGAGCAGCTCCTTCACGACGTCGGTGGGGAACTCCTCCTTCTCGTCGAGCTCGAGCATGCGGGCGTCGGAGAGGTGGCGCTGGAGCACCTCGTGCAGCGTCTCGACGACCATCTCCATCATGTCGGGCGCAAGTCCGGCGGTCTGGCTCATGTGTTCCTCCATGCCGGGGCAGGGTACGGCGTAGGCCTGCCCGGGCGTCGTTCTTCAGGAGACCGGGTCGGACGCAGGTCCGTAGAGCGCAGCCACCGCGCCCGCCGGGTCCCGTATGACGCAGAGCATCCCGTCCCCCATGCGGCGGGGCCCCGCCACGACCTCCCCACCGGCGTCCCGACAGCGCTGGGCCGCGGCCTCCACGTCCTCGATGTGGATGTAGGGGAGCCATTGCGGGGGGATGTCGGCGTTGGCCCCGCGGGCATGGCAGATCCCCGCCACGGTCTTGTCGCCCGCCGGCGTTCGGATGTCGTAGTCCACGTAGTCGCCCATGGGGTGATCGCGTGACGTCCACCCGACTACCTGGGCGTAGAAGTCGCGAACATCCGCTGCGTTGGGCACGGTGAGATCCCACCAGGTGATGGTTCCCGGCTGGGGTTGGTCGTTCTGTGTCACGGTTCTGTCTCCTCGCACGCGCCGCGAGTCTAGTGCAGGCCCCAGGTGAGCATTCGGACGCCCTTCGGACGACGTCGATCGGTCGCGGCCGAGGGAACGGTCATCCTGGGGTGACGCACCGTCGCCTGCGGGTAGGTCCACCGCGAAGACACGTCCGCGCTACGTACCGCTCGAGAGAGCGCGCGTCGCCTGCATGCAACGAATCCGGGCGGTCCGTTCTTTGCTCCCCACGTCGCGGAGGTCCGGCATGAGGCACATCGAACGCATCGCACGCACGATCGCGATCGCGCTGCTGTTGACACTCATTTGCAACAGCATCGCGTTCGCCGACGAGGGCGACACGACGACGATCTCGAACGACGGGGTCAACGAACGAACGGAGGCGGTCACCCGGGACGAGGTGGAAGCAGGCGAGCTCGCCGCCACCGACGTCCCGATCGAGCAGTTCGGGGAAATCGTCGTCACCGCGACGCGCACCCGCGCGCTCGAACGGACCATCCCCCGATCGATCAACATCGTGCCCGAGCGCCGCATCCTCGAGCGCGGCGTGATCAACGCGGTGGACGCGCTCGACGACCAGGTCGGCATCTGGGTCGAGAAGCGCACCGCGCACGCCTCGGACCCCGTCATCCGTGGCCTCAGCGGCTCCAACCTCCTCGCGCTGATCGACGGCAACACCCTGTCGACCTTCTGGGGCGAGGGTGGATTCGCGGGCGACGACATGTACGGCAAGCTCAGCAGCCTGAACGTCGCTCGGATCGAGGTCATCCGCGGCCCCAGCTCCGTGCTCTACGGATCCAACGCGCTCGGTGCCGTGATCAACTTCATCACCAAGGAGTCGCCGTACGACTACACGTCGTGCGGCACCCGCTGGGGTGGTTGGACCTATGCGCTCGGTGGCACCGCGCCCGAGGGTTGGACCGTTCGCCAGGAGGGATTCGGCGCCAACGAGCGCTTCCGCTGGTTCGCCGGGATCACGTACCTGGACTACGGCTCGACGCGCGACGGCAGCGGCCAGTGGCAGAGCCCGACGGATGCGACGGGCTTCTACGGCGACCTGGCGCTCAACTGGAAGATCTCGAACGACGCGTATGCCAAGTTCACGCTGAACTACGCGGGTCTCGATCCGACGTATCGCTACTACCGGCCGACCCAGAGCAACGAGAACTACCGCGGCGCGATCGCGGGCTGGCTCGAGCTCCCCAACTTCGGCAAGGTCGCGGGGTTCGCCGACACGCTGAAGGTCGGCCTCTACTACCAGGACAAGCGCGACAAGCGGAAGTGGCACGACGACGCCGGCCTCCAGACCAAGTACGGCTGGGCCCGCTGGAACACCTTCCAGGTCGACGTCCAGGCCACGAAACAGATCGCCTGCCACGGCCTGACTTACGGCATCGAGTGGGAGACGACACTGGGCGAGAGCCCCGACGACGAGCAGTTCACGATGTACTACCCGGATGGTCGCGTCGAGAAGGCCGCGCCCGACTCCACGTGGTCGTCGCTCGGCGCGTACGTCCACGACGAGTGGAAGATCTCCTCGCGTTGGAGCGTCACGGGTTCGTTCCGCTGCGACATGCTCTACTTCGCGACGGACGTAGATGGCAACTACGTGCCCGCGGGCGGACTGGATCCGAGCGTCGACGACATCACCGAGTGGCAGCCGGCGTTCGCGGGGGGCCTCAATGCCTCCTACCGCTTCGGCGAGTTCACTGACATCTATGGCGGCTGGTCACGCGGCTTTCGACAGTTCGCACCCCGCTTCGGCGTCGCCCAGACGGGCTACGGGGTGGTCGTGCCCAATGGCTTCCTGACGCCGGTGACGGCCGACCAGTTCGAACTGGGTCTGAAGCACCGCGAGGAGTACGTGAGTGCCGACGCCGTGGGCTACTACACCTTCTACAACAACTTCCAGAACGTCGTGCCCGGCTCCTTCCAGGGGCAGGACTGGTACGACTACAACGGCAACGGCATCCGCGACCCCGGCGAAAGCGTCTACGAGAACGTTGGCAACGGCGAAGCCTACGTCTACGGCGTCGAGCTCGCCGCGACGGTCAACTTCGCCGCGCTCAACCGCGCGCGGTTCGGCGACGCCTGGAGTGCGAGCGCGAACTTCACCTACAACTACGGACAGGACCAGGAGAACGACATCCCGCTGCGCCACACGCAGCCGATGGCGAGCAACGTGCGCCTGCGCTGGGAGCCCAAGGGCAACAGCTGGCGTCCCTGGGCCGAGCTCGAAGGGCAGTTCGTCGACCGCTTCAACCGAATCCCGCCGGACAGGCTCGCGCACGACGTCGGTTACTTCGAGGACCCCCAGGACCCCGACTCCGGCATGCGCCGCACGTGGGGTCTCCCGGGCTACTCCGTCTGGGGCCTCCGGGGCGGCATCACCCTCTGCAAGCGCGCGCACCTGACGGTGGGCGTCGACAACATCTTCGACAAGCTCTACCGCCCCGCGCACGCGCGCTGGGACGCTCCGGGCCGCAACGTCTACGCCTCGCTCAGCATCGACTGGTAGCAAGCGGGCGTGGCCGGCGGAGGATCCCTTCGTCACGGTCACGCGACGACTGTCGCCAAGGCGATACACCTCCTTCGAGGGCCGTGGGCTCCCCCACGGCCCTGTTTTCTGGGACTTGGTGCCGCAGGACGAGGGTCGCGGTCGCGTGGACCGGTAGTTGCGCTTGAACCTCCGCGAGGTCGTGAACATGACAGCCACCCTGGCCCCCCCGAAGCCCGCCGAGCCGCCCACCGCGGCGGCGACCGCCCTCGCGGCGCCTCGGCGCCGCGACCGCCTCGGCGGGGGACGCCAAGGCCGGCGGGGCGTCCTGGTCCGGCTGGCGCTCTCGACCCTCGTCCACGCGGCCGTGTTCGGCGCCCTGGCGATGTGGGCCATCGACCGCGAAGTCACGACGAAGGGGCAGGGACTCCATCTGCAGATCCTCCACACGCCGGACCTCGTCGCAGAGACACTCGAGACCGACGACGACGACGTCGAGGTGCCCGAGCTCGAGGACATCCCCGTCTTCGCCGCGTTCGAGCCCGCGCCCGAGGCCCCGCAGGAAGAGGAGCCGATCGAGGACGACACGGCGTTTCTCCCGGCGCTCGACCCCGCACCGACGGAAGCCGACCTGGCCATGCACGATCTGTCGGTCGCCGTGGTGCACGCGCGTACGCGCCGCGAGGTGGCGCCCCCCCCCGCCCCGAGGAGGCAACTGCCGACCCGGGTCATCCCGGTCGTGGCTCGACCGGCCCCCCGTCTCGCGGCCACGCCCCCGCGCCCGCATCGCGCTTCCGGCGGCTCGCCGCGAGGACGGCTGACGCCGGTCCACATGCCGCGCGCCTACCCGGACGCGGCTCGACGCATGGGCCTGGAGGGCCGCGCGATCGTGCTCGTCACCATCAACGCCGGTGGACGCGTCGTCAACGCGGAGCTCGTCACGTCCGCGGGGCATCCGATCCTCGACGCGGCCGCCCTCTCGTCGGCTCGGGCGTGGCGCTTCCAGGCCCCGGGCGAGACGCGCCGGCTGAGCCTCCCCTTCATCTACCAGCTGCGGTAGCGCGGGGCGCGAAGGGAGAGTCGACCCTCCGCGATCAGAGGTGGATGATCAGCTTGCGGCGGTACTCGTCGACGAGCTCGTTCTCGCGGCCCAGGAGATCGAAGATCGCGAGCATGGCCTTGCGGGCCCCCTCGTCGCGGAAGGCCTTGTCGCGCTTGACGATCTCGAGAAACGTCCCCAGCGCTTCGGCGTACCGGCCGGCCGAGGCCTGGCAGCTGCCGAGCCCGAACAACGCATCGAGGTCGTCACGATCCACGGCGAGCCGCTTCCGCCAGGCATCCTCGCCCTCACCGCAGGCCGCGTGGAACGTGAGCGCGCCACGCAGCCGCTCGGCCTCCTTGTACACCTCGGCCTCTTCACCAATCGCGTCGATGTGCTTCTCGGCCGTGGCCGCGTCCTCGAGCGCCAGCGCCGTGCGTGCGCGCAGGAGGTGGGCTTCGGATGCGTCCGGCTCGCCCTCGAGGAGCGTGTCGAGCGTCCGGGCCGCGGCCCGATAGTCACCCGCGTCGTAGCGCGCGCGCGCCATGTCGAAGCTGTCGGGCTCGACTTGCGTATCGGCCGCCTCACCTTCCTCCTTCTTCACGTGGGGCTCGAGAAACGTGCGGATCTCGGCCTCGGGCAGCGCCCCGTTGAAGTGGTCCACGATCTTGCCCCCGGCGACGAGCACGACGAAGGGGATGGACTGGATCTGCAAGGCACCCGCCAGGGCCTGGTTCTTGTCGACGTCGACCTTGGCGAGAAGGAAGGCGCCGGCGTACTCGTCGGCCAGGCGCTCGAGCGCAGGTCCGAGCACCTGGCAGGGCCCGCACCAGGGAGCCCAGAAGTCCACGAGGATCGGAACCTCCTGGGACCGCGCGATGACGTCGGTCTGGAAGTCCTGCTCGGATACCTCGATGACGTAGGGTCCGGCCATGGCTCCTCCTTCAGCGCACCGGGGATCAGCCGAGAGCATACCCGTGTCGGTTCGGGCTTGCCGCTGCCTTCCCCCTGGAGTCGGCACGGGTACCCTCGACCCCGACGACGAGACCCCCTACCTCCAGCCGAGGACGGCGATGCACCGCGACTGCCTTCCCCCGTACCAGCACGAGCACGCCTTCGGCCAGGATCGACGCCGCGCCGGCGAACGTCGGACCCAGCTCGTGATCCTGTTGACCGCCACGATGATGGTGGTGGAGATCGCCGGCGGGCTCCTCTTCCACTCGATGGCTCTGCTGGCCGACGGCCTGCACATGGCCTCCCATGCCGTGGCGCTCCTCATTACCGCCATCGCCTACCGCTATGCGCGTAAGCGGGCGCACGATCGGAGCTTTTCGTTCGGGACGGGAAAGGTGAATGCGCTGGGCGGCTATACGGGCGCGGTCCTTCTCGCCGTGTTCGCCGCATTCATGGCGTGGGAGAGCTTCCACCGCTTCTTCGAGCCGCTGACGATCGCCTTCAATCAGGCCATCCTGGTCGCCGTCGTGGGCCTCGCCGTCAACATCGTGAGCGCCCTGATCCTGGGCGTGCACGACCATGCCCACGAGGACGACCACACGCACCACGACCATCACGAGGACCACAATCTCAAGGCCGCCTACTTCCACGTGCTGGCCGACGCCGTCACCTCGTTGGCCGCCATCTTCGCCCTGCTCGCCGGCAAGTACTTCGGCCTGAACTGGATGGACCCGGCCATGGGCATCGTGGGGTCGATTCTCGTCGCGCGCTGGTCGGTGGGCCTCTTGCGCCAGTCCGGTGGCGTTCTCCTCGACCGGCAGGTGAGCGAGGGCAAGCAGGAGGCGATCCGCAAGGCCCTGGAGGAAGGCACCACGGACAAGGTCTCGGACCTGCACGTCTGGTCGATCGGGCCGGGCATCTACGCCGCCGAGATCGCGATCGTCACGGACACGCCGCGAACGCCCGACGCCTACAAGGCACGGCTCCCCGCCGACCTGCACATCGTGCATGCGACGGTCGAAGTATGGCCCTGCGAACACTGAGCGTCAGAACGCGTACTCCGTGTACCAGTGGGCGATCTTCTTGATCGCGTAGACGTACGCGGCCGTGCGCAGGTCGTGGATGTCGTCGTGGCTGTGCCATGTGTCGTGGATGGCCTGGTAGGCCTGGCGCATGGTGTCGTCCAGCCCGGACCGGACGAGATTCAGCTCGGAGGTGTCGCGCTGGAAGGTCTCCTGGAACTCCTTGGGGACCTGCCCCTTCATCACGTGGTTGATCAGCTCGATGGCGCTCTGGGACCGCAGCGCCATCAGCCGTCGCCCCATGAGCCCGAACCGCATGTGCGCGAGGTTCTTCGCCCACTCGAAGTACGACACCGTGACGCCGCCGGCATTGCAGTACATGTCGGGGATGATCAGCTTTCCCGCCTTCTTGAGCACCTGGTCGGCGTCGTAGGTGATCGGGCCGTTCGCGGCCTCGGCGATCATCTTCGCCTTGATGCGCGGGGCATTCTCCTCGGTGATCTGGTTCTCGAGAGCGGCGGGGATCAGGATATCGCAGTCCTTCTCCAGGACGCGGATGCCGTCCTCCACGAACTCGGCGCCGGGGAAGCCCTTGACGCCACCGTGCTCCTTGATGTGCTCCGCGACGCTCTCCACGTGCAACCCCGCGTCGTTCACGATCGCACCGTCGCGCTCGAGGATCGCGGTGATGATCGCGCCGTCCTCCTCCTCCAGGAACTTCGCGGCGTGATACCCCACGTTGCCCAAGCCCTGCACCACGACGCGCTTGCCCTCGAGCGTACCGTCGAGGCCGCACTGCTCGATGTCGGCAGGATGTCGAAAGGACTCCTGGAGGGCGTACTGGACACCCCGTCCGGTCGCTTCCGTGCGCCCCGCGATCCCGCCCATGGCCAGCGGTTTCCCCGTCACGCAGGCGAGGGCATTGATGTTCTCGGGGTGCAGCGTCCGGTACGTGTCGGCCATCCAGGCCATCTCTCGCTCTCCCGTGCCGACGTCGGGCGCAGGCACGTTCTCGCTCGGTGAGATGTACCCCTTCTTGTCCAGCTCGAGCGTGAAGCGACGCGTGATGCGCTCGAGCTGATCGCGCGTGTAATCGCGCGGACGAATGCGAAGGCCGCCCTTCGACCCACCGAAGGGGACGTCGACGACCGCGCACTTGAAGGTCATGAGCGCGGCCAGCGCCTCCACCTCGTCCTGGTCGACGACGGCCGCATATCGGATGCCGCCCTTGGTGGGCAGGTGGTGCTCGCTGTGAATGGCTCGCCATCCGGAGAAGACCTTGTACTCGCCGCGGATCTTGACGGGCACGCGCACCATGTACACGGAGCGACAGTACTTCATGGCATCGGGCAAGCCCTGGGGCAGCTCCACCAGGGCGAATGCATCGTCGAGCATGTGATTGACGCTGTTGAGGAAGGAAGAACCGCCCTTGTGGCCCATCAGATCATCTCCACGGGGTTGAGCGCAGCGTACGCCGTCGTCCCCAAGGGGGTCAACTGCACGGTGATCGAGGTGGCATGGGGGGGACAAGCGGCGGATGACGCCGTCGTGACGCACGCCGGCCGGCTGCCCCCCATCGCCGTCGAGGGGGACGGGCCGCAGCCTCCGCGTGCGCCTGCCCGCCCGTAGGGTGGGCGCGTCCCGGAGTAGGAGAGCCGAGCATGGCCATTCGCGTCTTCACCCTAACGATCCTGCTGTGCGCCGTCGTGTGCTCGGCCCTCCCCGCCTCCGCTCAGGCGGAGGCAGCGCCGACCCTCGACCGCAGGGCCGTGCCCGCGGCTGAGGTCCTTTGGGCACGCGTCGCGGACGCCTGCGCGCCGGGATCGGTCGCTTGCTGGCCCTGCTCGCCGACCGCCGTGTCCCGCGACAAGCTCTGCTGCGACTTCCGGAACTGGGATCGCTGCAAGTGGCGCTTCAGCGCCACGCTCGGGATGTACCTGGCCGGCATGAAAGGCACCATCGGCATCCGCGGCCAGGAATTCGACGTCAACAACAGCGTCGAGGACTCGCTGAACTCGTTCATCGACTACGGTGAGGCCATCTTGCAAGGCGGCCTCAGCGTGGGGAAGGGCCGCTGGACGCTCGACTTCGTGTTCAGCGGCATGCGCTTCGGCAAGGGGGCCAAGGTCGGGGCCGCGGGCCTCCCCCTCAGCAACACCCTCAGCCTCATTCAGTACCAGGCCAAGCTCTACTACCGCCTGGCCGAGACGAAGCTGGGCTGCAAGCCGTGCCCGATGCTGCTGGTCTGGGAGCCGATGATCGGATTCCGCGGCAACAGCATCGAGCTGGACGTCGATGGGCCGTTCGGTCTGCCGGGGCTCTCGCAGTCGAAGACGTGGCTCGACCCCGTCGTCGGCGCCCGGATCACCTGGGACCTGCGCAATCGCTGGGGCTTCGTCGTGGACGGCGACGTCGGCGGCTTTGGCGTGGCCTCGGATCTGACCTGGCGCGTTCGGGCAACGGTGGGCTATCGGTTCAGCAAGCTCTTCTCGCTGCACGCCGGTTGGGTCTGGATCGACACGGATTACGCGGATGGTGTCGGGTTCGACCGCTTCGTCTGGGACGTCCTCCAGAGCGGTCCCGTTCTCGCCGCCACCTTCTCCTTCTGACCCGCGGCGGGGGCAGAGGGCGGTAGCGTGCCCCCCTCGAGCGCACAGCGCAGGTAGGATGCCCTCCGCGACCGGGACGATGCACGCGATGATCCAGCTCGAGAACGTCGAGTTCCACTACGACCGGGGGGACTTCTGCATCCGCGTACCGCACTTCGAAGTCGGTCGCGGCGAGGTGGCGGCCGTCATCGGCCCGAGCGGTAGCGGGAAGACCACGTTGCTGTACCTGGTCGCGGGGATCGTGGTGCCGCAAGCGGGCCGGGTGACCGTGGACGGCCGCGAGGTCAGCGCATGGGCGGACGCGGAGCGGCGGGCCTTCCGCATTGCGCGCATGGGGCTCGTGTTCCAGGAGTTCGCGCTCCTCGACTACCTGAGCGTGCTCGACAACGCGCTGCTCCCCTACCGCATCACGCCGGCGCTTAGGCTCGATCGATCCGTGACCGAGCGCGCGAGGACGCTCGCCGCGAACGTCGGCATCGGTGACAAGCTCGGCCGACCCGTCCGGCGCCTGTCGCACGGCGAGAAGCAGCGCGTGGCCATCTGCCGGGCGCTCGTTCCGGACCCGTCCATCCTCCTGGCCGACGAGCCGACGGGCAACCTCGACCCGACGACCAAGGAGCGCGTGATCGATCTCTTGCTCGCGCACGCGCGCGAGCACGACACGACCGTGTTGACCGTGACCCACGACCACGGGCTGCTCGATCGGTTCGATCGCGTGGTGGACGTCGCCGACTTCCACGTCGGCCGGACCACGGAGTCGGCGTCGTGAGCGGTCCCCTCTATCTCGCGTGGCGCTACCTGACCTACCACAAGGTCAAGACCGCGATCCTCATCCTGGCCGTCACCCTGATCTTCTTCATTCCCAGCGGCCTCCAGGTGCTCGTGGATCAGAGCGAGGCACAGATGAAGGCCCGCGCCGCCGCCACGCCCCTGGTCATCGGCGCCAAGGGAAGCCCGCTCGAGCTCGTCCTGAACACGCTGTACTTCGGCCGTGAAACGCCGGAGCGCATCCGCTACGCGGAGGTGGAGCGGGTCGCGGCTTCGGGCCTCGCGAACCCCATCCCCATGTACGTGCGTTTCCGTGCCGGCGACGACGCGATCGTGGGCACCTCGCTGGACTACGTGGCGTTCCGTGGACTCGCTCTGGCCGCGGGCCGATGGATGGCCCGGCTGGGAGACTGCATGCTCGGCGCGAACGTCGCCCGGCGTCGTGCGCTGGGCCCGGGCGACTCGATCCTCTCGTCCCCGGAGACGGTGTTCGACATCGCCGGGGTCTACCCGCTCAAGATGCATGTCACGGGCGTCCTGGCCCCGAACGGCACACCGGACGACGACGCGGTTTTCGTGGATGTAAAGACGGCCTGGGTCATCGAAGGACTGGGGCACGGCCACGAGGACCTGTCGCGTCCGGAAGCCGCCACGCGCGTCCTCAAACGCGATGGCAACGTCGTGATCGGAAACGCGTCCGTCGTTCAGTTCAACGAGATCACGCGGGAGAACAGCGACGCCTTCCACTTCCACGGCGATCTCTCCGAGTTCCCCATCACGGCGCTCATCGCGGACCCGAAGGACGTGAAGTCCGGGACGATTCTTCGCGGACGATACGAAGTGCCGGGCGAGACACATCAGATCCTGAGGCCAGCGGCCGTCATGGACGAGTTGCTCGGAACGGTCGTCGCCATCAAGAGTTACGTGGTGACGGCCTTCCTCCTGGTCGGCCTGGCGACCCTCGCGGTTGCGGCACTGGTCTTCTTGCTCTCGCTCCGATTGCGCCGGCAGGAGATCGAGACCATGGTCAAGATCGGAGGGAGCAAGGCGAGTGTCGCCGCGGTCCTTCTATCCGAGATCGTGATCGTCTTGCTCGCGTCTGCCGTCCTGGCCGCCCTGCTCACGTGGTTGACCAGCACCTTCGGCACGCAGGCCGTGCGCACGTGGATGAGCTGATCAGTCGAGCTCGGCGAACTTGATGGCCTGAAACACCTCGTAGCTCGCGCCTTCTCGCCACGCGTCGGGGGGAAGGCCCGCCTTCGCGCCCAGGTGGGCGAGCGTCGTCTCCAGATCCCATCCTTGATCGGTGGCGACCTCGGGGAGGAAGACCGCGCTGCGTCCACCGCGCTCGAGGAGGATGCCGTCCTGCCCCACGCGTACGGCCTCCGGGCCCGCCACGGCGCGAGGCGGCGTGAGGACCGAGACGGAGACCGTCAACTCGTCGAGCTCCTTCCTCTCGACGGGCGCGAAGCGACGGTCGTGCAGCGCCGCCCCGATCGCACTGTGCACGACCGCGCGCGCGAGCGCCCCCTCCGGCCGTACGTGCCCGATGCACCCCCGCAACGCGCTGCCCTGCCGCAGCGTCACGAACACGCCTGCGTGCTGCCGCAGGGCGGGAGGAACGACCGTGAGGAGGTCCTCCGGGGTCGGCACCTCGCCGCGCTCGAGTCGGAAGCGGATCGCCTCGCGCGCGAGCCGCAAGAGCACCTGGCCGTCCGCCTCGCTCAGTCCAAGGACCCCAGCGGGGGGGCTCCCCCACGCTCCTTCGAACGAGGCAGCGAGGTAGCTGACCGAGTGTTCCACGTCCTGCGTGAGGTGTCCCGAGGTCTCATAGGCGAGGAGCCGGACGCGCACCTCGGCGGGGAGCATGCGCAGCAGGATCTCGATGGGGCGTCGACCGCAGATGGTCGCCCCGGTGTCTCGTGTGTACGCCGCGAACGCCGCAACGTCGGCGCGCGCTATCGTGTCGAAGGCCCCCCGGTCGAGTTCCTCGATGCGGGCCAGGACGTCGGTCCGAAACGGTTCGAAGCCGAATCGCCGCCCAAAGTGCGTGAAGTCGGAGCTCACGACGACGAGCGTTTGCTCGTCGGCGATGCCGAGCAGCGCGTGTGCGATGTCCTCCATGGCGGCTTCGTCGACGTCTCCCACGACGAGCGGGACGAGTTCGAACGCGGGGAGCGCCGCCTGGAGCATCGGCAGCTGGATCTCGATACAGTGCTCGCCTCGATGAACGGCGGGGAGGGACTCGAACACATCGTGGGCCAAGAGCGCGTCGAACGAGTCGCGGTCGAAGGGAATGTCGCCGAGCGGGGTGGTGAATGACGATCCCCTGGGCAGCGCGACCTTGTTGCTCAATGGAAAGCGGTGGCTCGGCCCCAGGACGACGACCCGTCGGTACGGCTTCCCCCGGACGAGCGCGACGCCACGGGCGGCCGTGGGGCCCGAGTAGCGATAGCCGGCGTGCGGCAGGATGAGCGCCATCACCTCACCGTGCGGCTCGTCCGGAGCGGCCGAGAGCCAGGACTCGAGTTCGCCGAGTAGCGCCGTGGGGTCGGCTTCGTACCAGGTCCCGGCCAGTTTCGCTTGAACCACGACGACTCCTTCGGTCCGTGTCGCGCGGCGAAGGGGAGCCTACCACCTGCGGCATCGCGCGTCACGGGGCTCGGGACTCGGTAGTCTCCTCCGGACCGGGAGGGGCTCCTCGATGCGACGTACGACCGCCTGCCATGATCGCCTGCGACGCCTGTTCCAGGAGGGGTTCGGCGCCCTGGACGTGGCGGAGCCCCTCACCTGTTTCGATTCGACCCGGTCCGCCGACGACGTACGCACCGCGCTCGAGCGTCGCGGCGAGGACGTTGCCGGCATCCTCGAGGATGGCGTCCTGTCGGGGTACGTCCGCCACGAAGACCTCCGGGAGGGCGACCTCGAGAGCCAGGTCCGGCCCTTCGACGAAAGGCGCATCTTGCCGGACTCGGCCCCCCTCTCCGCCGTCATCCGTGCCGTTCATCAGGCGGACTACTGCTTCGTGCGCCTGCTCGGCCGACCGTCGGCCGTCGTGGGACGGAAGGACCTCGAGAAGGCCCCGATGCGCATGTGGCTCTTCGGCATGATCACCATGCTCGAGGCGGCCTTGACCGAAGCGGTCGAGTACTTCTTCCCGGCTGGAGCGTGGGAGGCGCACCTCCCGGCCGGGCGCCTCGAGAAGGCCACGGGACTCCAGGCCGAGCGTGAGCGCCGCAACCAGGAGGCCCACCTGCTGGACTGCCTCCAGATGGCCGACAAGGTCCTCGTGCTGCTGAAGGACGCGAGCGTGCGCGAGCAGATGGGGGTGGAGAGCCGACGAGAGACCGAGGCGAGCTTCAAGCAGATCCAGTCGCTGCGCAACAACCTCGCGCACGGGCAGCCCTTCGTCACGCACGACTGGGCCGCGGTCGTCTCGCTGAGCGAGAGCCTGGAAGCGATCCTGGGACTCGTGCCCCCCCGCGAGCGGGCCGGGTGAGCCAGCACGGTAGGCTCTAGACCTTGTGGTGACGAGACCGACCGTAGCATGAGTCCTCCGAGAGAGGCGGGCCACGGCCGGCACGGCGGGGACGCATGGGCACGAAGCTAAGACGCGCGCTGAAGGTCCTCGGCATCGCCGTGGCGAGTCTCGCCGTGCTGCTCGTCCTGCTCTACGCGCTCCGGCTGCCCCTCTTCGGTCGCTTCATCACCACCCGGATCGAAGAAGGGCTCGGCCAAGCACTCGGGGGACGCTACTCCCTCGGAGGGGTCGAGGGAACGCTCCTCGCCGACATCACGCTCCTCGATCTCGCGACGGAGGAAGCTCCCACCGAAGGCAGCGTCCGAGGCTTGGCGCTCCGGCGGGCCCACGTGGAGTACGACCTGCTCGGTCTCCTCTTCGGGGATGCCCCGCTCAGCGCGATCGAGCGGGTAGAGATCGAGGGGGCCGATGTGCGCCTCGACGTCACGGGCGATTCGGAGGACGACGACGGCTCGCTGCCCTCCCTGGTGTCGGACCCGATCGACGATCCCCTTCCGTCGCTGGCTATCCACGGTCGGCTGGAGCTCGCCCTCGGCGGCGCGCCCTTCCGCGTAGAGGACCTAGCCATCACGTCGGCGTCGAAGGACGCGATCGGGCTACGGGTCGCTCGGGTCTACGCGGGGGACGAGCGCGTGGAGGGCAGCATCGAAGGCCAGCTCGAGCGCGTAGACCCCTCGACGCTCCGCTGGGTCTCGACGACGCGCCTCGGCGAAGTCGGCCTGCCGGAAGCGACGTACCTCACGAACGGTCGGGTGGATGCAAGTCTCGTGACACGAGGCGGCGCGCTACGCGTCGAGGTCGCGCCGACGGCGGCCAAGGCCGAGACGGAGACACTGGACCTCGCCCGGCTTCCGCGCTGGGTCGCCGCGCTCCTGCCGGAGGCGACCCTCCCGTCGAGCGGCGCGATCGTCGGCAGCGCGACCATCCGCGGAACCCGCCCGCTGGGACTGGAAGCGGACGTGCAGGTGCGCGCGCTGAGGTGGCACGACGTCGAGGCGCGCCGCATCGACATCCTCGCGCACACCGACGCCCAGGACATCATTCGCATCGACCGCATCGAGGCGGAGGTCGGGGAGGCCGTGCTTCGCGTACGAGAGGCGCACCTGGATCCGACGCATCCGTACTGGATTCGCAGCGCGGAGGTGATCGAAGCCAACATCCCCGATCTCTCCGCCGTGCTTCCCGACTACGAGCGGGCCACGGCGCTGCAGATCACGGCCCGCAAGGCGGACGGCGCGCGCCTGGAACTGACTCGCCTGGACATCGAGGATCCGTGGGGTCGCGTGAGCGGCCGCGGGTGGGCCGACTTGCCGCCCGACCCGGCCGATGTGGACGAGGCGGCGTTCCGCCTTTCCCTCACGGCCGCGTGCCCCGATCTCGCCCTTCTCGACGTGCCCCTGCTCACGGGCGCACTGACACTGCAAGGCGAGGTCGAAGGCACGAGGAAGGAGATTCGCTACTCGCTCGTGCGCTCGGAGGGCGACGCGGCCATCGATGGTCGGATGCTGGACACGCTCGAGGTTCGCGGGACGCTCGACGACTTCGAGATTCTCCGGATCGAGACGGCGGCGCTCGAAAGCGGCAGCACCTCGGTCGGGCTGACGGGATCCGTCCGCCTTCCCGGCGACGAGCCGACGACGCTGGACCTCGGCCTGGACGTGACCGTGGAGGACCTGGCCGCGTGGGTGCCGGACGAGGGGGCGACGGGCACGGCCACCTACCGAGGAAAGGTGACGGGTCCCCTGGAGGACCTCGTTGCCGAGGGACGTCTTCGGGCGCGCGAGGTGGCGGTGGGCGAGACCCGCGTCGGCTCGGTCCTGGCCGACGCTTCGCTGCGGGACGGGACCGTCGAGATCGGCCGGATCGGGATCGACGGTGATCAGGGACGCCTCGACGCGGTCGCCCGCGTCGACCTCGATCCGCTGGGCCTGCGTATCGCCACGCTGGAGGCGGAACCGACGGATGGTCCTCGCCTCGAGCTGCGGGCGCCGGCCGAGATCGCCTACGAAGAGGGCATCGTGCGGGTCCCGCAGCTGCGTGTCGCCGTGGGCGACGCGCTCGTCGAAGCCGGCGAGCTCGAGGTCGACGTGGCCGAGGGGCGCGCCCGGCTCACGACGCTCGACGCCCGCCAGGGAGAGACCCAGGTCGCCCTCGGCTCGCCGCTCGTCGTCCACTGGCAGGATGGCATCGTCCGTGCGCAGGACGTGAGCATCACGATGGCGCCGGACCTGGCCGTGCAAACCAGCCTGCGCGCCGACATCGCGGGAAAGCGCGGAGAGATCCTCACGCTGGGGATCACGAAGGGCGACCTCGAGGCCCAGCTCGATGCCCCGCTCTCGATCGCGATGGTGGGCCAGCGTATCGACGTGAGCGGTCTCTCGGCCCGGATGAGCGGCTGGCGCATCGAGGGCGACCTCTCGCTGCACCCCGAGGAAAGCCGCGCCGAGGTCCGCACGCTGCGCGCCGAGGGACAGGACCTCGCATTCGCTCTCGCCCAGCCGGCCAGGGTGACCTGGGGAGACGACGGCGTGGCGGTCGGAGAACTCGCTCTCGACGCGCTCGGCGGTCGGATCGAGGGCAACGTGGCCTGGCGAGGCGAGGCGCTTGCCTCCCTCGAGGCCCGCGGACTGGACCTCTCCCCATACGTGGAGGGGCTCGAAGCGCGCGCGGACGCGGACCTCCAGGTGAAGGGTGACGTCGGCAGGGTCGCGGTACGTATCCCCAGCCTCCGCTACGCGGGAGAGGTGATCGCCGTCGAGGGCGTCGTGGAGCAGCAGGCGAGCGGCGGCATCCGCGTGCGGGGCTTGCGCCTGCGCGACGAACGCGGCTCGGACCTCCGCGGCGAGGCCACGCTTCCCTGGCGCGTCAGCTCGAGCGGGCTCGCCAAGCAGGACGACGTGACACCCCAGCTGCGCCTCGCCGGCCCGCTCCCCTCGCTGTCGGACTTCACGCCCATCGACTCCGGACAGGCCCAGCTGGACCTCGCGGGGGAC
Source organism: uncultured Planctomycetota bacterium (assembly GCA_963802335.1). Taxonomy (GTDB): domain Bacteria; phylum Planctomycetota; class PLA2; order PLA2; family JAEUHO01; genus CAWDIE01. Next base: position 90,973 of record CAWDIE010000004.1, read on the forward strand.
GCGACGGGACTGCGCGGCGTCCTCAGCGTGCCCGACGTGTTCCTGGACGAAGACGTAGGGCCTCGAGACGACGGCGAGATCTCCTTCGAGGTCACACCCGAAGCGAGTCGCGCCTCCCTTCGCCTCGCCGACGCGGGGATCCTGGCGATTCGCGGAGACGTCTCCCTCGCCGCCGGTCTCACGTGGACCGAGCCGGGCGATCTGGAAGGGTTCCTGGACGCCCCGCTCGAGGGCAGGCTGACCGCCGAGGTGAACGACACGGAGCCCTTGAAGTCCTACCTCGGCAAGCTGAGGCGGCTCGAAGGGAAGATCGCCGCCGACGTCCGGGTCGGCGGGAGCCTCCGCGAGCCCGACCTAGAGGGCGTTCTCACGACGGAGGACGCGGCACTCGAGATCTCCAGCACCATTCCGGTCGTGAGCAGCCTCGACACACGCATCGTGTGGCGCGACGGCCGCGTCACGATCGAGCAACTCGAAGGAGAGATGGGCTACGCGCCGTTCGAGATCGGCGGACACGTCCAGGACCCCCTCGGGGACAACCCGACGTTCGACGTGACGATCGCGGGCGACAACGTCCTCGCCGCACGGTCCGACGCGATGCGCCTCAGGACGGACCTCGACCTCGCCATCCGCGGGCCCCTCGACGCGCTCGCGACGAGCGGCCTCGTGCGCGTCACCTCGCTGCTCTACGTCAAGCCCGTCAGCATGTCGGGCGGCGGACCGGCGACGCCCTCCACGGGCTTCCAGCTCTTCAGCATCGAAGAGGGCCCCCTCTCTACGATGACGTTCGATGTCAAGATCCAGGCGGACGAGAGCATCCGGATTCGCAACAACCTCGCCCGCGGCCGCATGAGCGCGGACTTCGTGCTTCGTGGCACCGGCAAGAAGCCCGAACCCGAAGGACGCGTCGTCGCCCAGCAGGCCAGTGTGTTTCTTCCGGTGACGACACTCCACCTCGACGGCGCTGAGGTGATCTTCCCGCCGGGCGATCCGTTGGGTCCACAGGTCCGCGCGACGGCGAGGACCCGCGCGTCCGGTTACGAGATCGGCGTCCGCATCATGGGGCGCCTTCCCGACCTCGACCTGGCCGTCTACTCGCGCCCGCGCTTGTCGGACGAAGACGCCATGCTCATGTTGGCCACGGGCGCCACGGCCGGCGCCGCGGGCTCGTCCGGCGTTCAGTCGGTGACCTTCCAGAAGGCGGTCGAGTTCTTCGGGAAGAACCTGTTCTCCTACGCCCGCGCCACGGCGGATCCCGACGCGCGGCCCTTCTTCGATCGGTTCTCCCTCACGGTCGGACGAGAACGCAGCGAGCGCGGCAACGACACGATCGAGACGGAGCTGGGCATCACGGATCGCGTGTACCTCACGTTCGATCGGGATCGATACGACGAGACCAACCTGGGCTTCATCTGGAGGGTGCGCCTCCCATGAAGAAGGTCGTTCTCACCCTGCTCCTCTTGCTCATCGCGATGCCGTGCCGCACGCTCCACGCGGGCGATGCGAAGCTCGGCTTCGGGAGTTACCGCATCGAAGGCAACACCTACACCGACACGATGGATCTGGTGCGAGCGGCCTACCTGGAGTTGGTCGAGTTGGGCAAGGGAAAGCAGCGCCGCGCCCATGCCTACGACGCCGCGTACTCGATGCAGCGCTTCCTCAAGAACAACGGCTATCCGGACGGCGAGGTCACGTTCGAGATGGAGGGAGACGTCGCGGTCTTCAACGTGCAGGAAGGCCGGATCGCCGGGCTGCGGCACGTACGGTTCGAGGGGGTTAAGAGCCAGTCCGAGGCGACGTTACGCGAGTACTTCGACTTCCCCGGCTCGGGCCCGCTGGGCAACGGCCCCGTCCTCTACCCCGATGCACGGGTCGACGAGGCGGTCGCCGGGGTCAAGGGCTACTACCTCTCCAAGGGGTACTACCGGGTGGAGATGGGCGAGGTCCGGAAGGAGCGAGGCGAAGACGAGACGTGCATGGACCTCGTGGTGCCCTTGAAGGAAGGCCCCGTCTACACCGTGCGGCGGATCACGCTGGAAGGCGAAGACCCCCCGCCCCTGCCGACGTGGATCTGGCAAGGCAAGCCCTTCCACGGTGGCGTGACCGCCGCGATCGTGTCCAGGACCCGCGATCGCGTCATGAACGACGGGTACCCCTTCGCTCGGGTCGACACGGAGATCGACGTCGACGACGAGGCCGCGGCCGTGGACATCCGGGTCGACGTGCAGCGCGGCGAGTTGACCCGCCTCGACCAGGTCCGCTTCAAGGGACAGCGGCGAACGTCGGCCTCGTTCATGCGCCGGCGGATCCCGATGGTCCAGGGACAGCTCCTGCGCAAGAACGCCGTCCGCGCGGCCTTCTCGAATCTCTACTCGGTCGGTGTGTTCGGCCGCATGGACATGGACCTCGAGCCCACCCGCCCCGGGTATGCCGACATGCTGTTCGACGTAACGGAGACCCAGTCCCGTCAAGTCGACTTCGGCGTCGGGTACGGAAGCTGGGAGCTGTTTCGGGGCACGGTCGTCTACCGCGACTTCAACTTCCTGGGCCGTGGGCTCTTCTTCCAAGCCCGCGGCGTCGGCGCTGTCCGTCACCAGTCCCTCGACCTGGTTCTCGAGGATCCCTGGATCCTCGGCAAGCAGAACGTCCTGACCTGGAAGGGAGGGGTCGTTCGCCGCGAGGAGCGCTACTACACGAGCCGAGGCTACTACACGGAGCTGTTCGTGGAGCGGCGCCTCAACGATCGCGTGCGCCTTCGGGCCGGCTACTTGTTCCGCACCGAGGAGGCCGTCGATATCTCCGGCACGATCCCGGCGCTGGACCTGCGCGAGGCAAGCAGCCTGAGCCGTTCGGCGGGGCTCTGGGTGAACGTGCGCTGGGACAGGCGAGACCATCTGTTCCTCCCCACGACCGGTTGGTTGGCCGAAGGCAACCTCTTCTGGAGCACGCCGGCGCTGGGCGCGAACCTGGACTACCTCGGTCTCACCCTCGGCGCCTCGTACTTCGTGCCCCTGGGGAGCGGCAGCGTCCTGGCGTTCGGCGGCCAGTTCGCCTCCAAGGAGATCCTGAACGGCGACCGCACGCTCCCGATCCAGGAGCGCTTCTTCCTCGGAGGCAGTGAGAGTGTGCGCGCCTACGGCCAGGACCAGCTGACACCCATCGGCCTTCTGGGGAGTGGGCTAGGGGGTCTCACGGCGCTCGAGGGCAACATCGAGTGGCGGAAGCAGATCGTGGACGAGTTCTATGGAGCGCTGTTCTACGACGTCGGGATGGTCAGCGTCTTCTCGTTCGACGTGGATGGCGCGTGGGGTCACGGGCCGGGCGCGGGGCTGCGCTACTACACGCCGGTGGGTCCGGTCCGCGTCGATGTCGCATACAACCCCGGCCCGCTCTACGGCGCCTCCCGGCGCTTCCAGTTCTTCTTCTCGTTCGGCTTCTCGTTCTGAGCGGCACCGACTCGCCTGAAGTCGGTGCGGACGAAGAGCGGACGGTGTATCTTCCGACGCCATGAGTGTGCTCGTGGTGATCATGGATGTCGACGGAGCCGAGGGCCTCCTGCGCTGGGGCAACCGGGCCGCGACGGCGCAGAAGGTCCCGCTGCGCGTCCTCTGCGCGGAGCGAGGGCTCCCCACCAGCCCCCCCGCCCCCATCCTCCGCGACGACGTGGCCGATGCAGGCTGGCTGATCAGGGGCACCTTCCGCGCCCTCGACGCGGTCGGCCTGCCGGAGGTGGAAGTCGTCCACCTCCGTAACGCCAATCCCCCCCGCGCCATCCTCGCCTACGTAGAGAGCACGAAAATCAGCCTGCTCGTAGCGGCCGACGATGGGAGCAGCGCCGTCCGGACGAACCCCACGCGCACGGGCGAGCGACTCATCAAGCTCGCTTCACCCGGCGTCATGCTGCTGGACCTGGACGCGAAGAGCGGCGAAGCGGCGAAGCGCATCGTTGTCACGGCCGGTGACGCCTACGGGCGCGGGGCCCTGCGCGAAGCGGCCACCCTGCTCGATGAGGATGGCGTGCTCGTTCCGCTGGTGGTCACGCCTCCCTTCGGCGAGCGCGCGGAGGAGCACGCCCGCACGGAGGTCGAGCTGGCGATCCGCGAAGCCGGCCTGGAACCCTCGGATCGCATTCAACCCGAGGTGGTCGTGAGCAGCCAGTCCACGCGCACCATCGCCCGTGCTTCGCGGGGCGCCGACCTCCTGTTGCTGGGCGGCAGCTCCAGCCGCTCCATCGGGCGACTGCGCGCGACCCCGGGGTGGGGACGAGGCGGCGGCGCGGGCACGGCCGTCGGCGTGTTCCGTCATGCGCGCCCCGGGAAGGTCGGCAGCCTCTCCAGCCGACTCGAGCGCCTCTTCGCCTGGACGCCGGCGCTGCAGACGACGGACCGCATCGACCTCTTCGACCGCCTCCTGGCGGGCGCTAGCCTGAGCGCGGACTTCCTCGTCCTGATGTGCCTCTCCGCGGCCATCGCCACGCTCGGACTGCTCCAGGATTCCACGGCGGTCGTGATCGGCGCGATGGTGGTGGCGCCGCTCATGACGCCGCTGATCGCGGCCGGCCTCTCCCTCGTACAGGGCAACAACCAGCTCTTCCGCCGTTCGCTGACGACGATGGCCTATGGCGTACTCGCCGCGCTGAGCATCTCGGTCGTCATCACGCTGATCGTCCCGAGGGACACGCTGACGCTGGAGGTGATGGCCCGCGGGACCCCCACGCTTCTGGATCTGGGGGTGGCGCTGGTGTCGGGTGCGGCGGCCGCCTACGCGTTGGCTCGGCCCAACGTCGCCCAAGCGCTGGCTGGGGTGGCGATCGCCGCCGCTCTCGTGCCCCCGCTGGCCTCGGTCGGCATCGCGCTCTCCTCCGGCGCATTCAAGGTCGCCCAAGGCGCGAGCGTCCTGCTCCTGACCAACCTGGTGGCCATCGTCATCGGTGCTGCGGTCGTGTTCTGGGCTCTCGGCGTGCAAGGGGCCCAACTCGGCGAAGGACCGCGCCGCTGGGTCCGGCGTGCGATGCTGGGTCTGGGTCTTCTCGCCGCGTTGCTCGTCGCTCCCCTGTGGCTGGCGACGACACAGCGGGCGAGGGTCGGCCAGATCCGACCGCTGGCCTATCCCCTGGCCGAGCAGGTCTCGAAGGCCCTGATCGAGAGGGTGGACGAGGAGAAGAGGCGGGATCCTCGCATCGCCATCATGACCGCGGGGCGCATGGGTCTCGCGGAGGGCGACCTCGAGGTGGTGATCCTGATCCTGGTCTCCAAGCCCGCACCGCAGGCGCTCCTCGACGACCTCGACGCCATCGTGCGGCGCGAGATGAGGGAGGATGCAGAGACCCGCATTCAGGTGCTGCAGGCCGCCCCCGTCGAGGGTGCGTAGTCCACCGAGGCCTGGCGAACGGGATTGCGCGCGCCGACGAAGGCGACGGCACGTTGATAGGGTGAGTCCGCCGGGGAGGAGGGTTCGTTGGTCCTTCTGTGCATCATGCGTCGACTGCCCATCCTGGGCTTCGTGGTTCTGGCCCTCGCCGTGACCGGTCTCCCGGCAAAGGCACACGGAGGCGCCTTCCGCGCGCCGGGCGCGCCGCCGAGCGGCCCCGGACTGGGGCCGAGCCCCGTGCCCGCCGCGATTACACCGGGCGAGACCTGGCAGACGTACTGGGACTTGAATCGAATGGGTCTGATACCCGGTCGGGATGAAGCCGCCCGCCGCGGGGTCGTCACGCCCCGGACCGACGACGAAGGCGATCCCGAGACGGCGTGGGCCCAACGTCGCGCCAAGGCGGCCCGGGAAGACGTGATTCCCTTCCTCCTCCGGATGGTGGACCCCAAGCAGAAGGTGCGCGATGAGGTCCGGGCCGCCGCGCTGATCGCGCTGGGCAAGGTCTCCTCCGACCCCGTGGTCCACACGTTCTTCCTGCACTATCTCCACGACCCCAAGTCCAAGACCCTCGTGCGGGAGTCCGCGGCCTTGGCCATCGGGCTGCTCCGGCGCTCGGTGGCGGCGCTACAGCAGACGCCCGCGGATCTGGACATGCTGCGCGAGGCGTTGATCCAGGTGGTCACCGACGCGGACGACGAGCTTCGGGTGCGGTCTTTCGCGGCGTTGGGCCTGGCCCTGCTGGGCGACCAGCCCTTCGCCACGTCCCCGACCAAGGACGGGCGCATGGTGGTGAGGGCGCTTTGGCAGCACTTCGGCCCCAAGCCGAAGAACGTGGACCTACCCGTGTGCATGCTGACGGCGCTGGGGATGCAACCGGCCGCCGGCATGCCCGACGCGGTGCGCGAAGGCCTGAAGGAGATCGTCGTAGGCAAGCCGGTCCGAGGCCGGCGCTGGACACCGTTCGAGCGAAGTCATGCCCTGACCGCGCTGGCCCGCATTGGTGGCCCGGGTGTCGAGGCATTGCTGACGCGCGTGACCGAGCGCCCCGGCGAGGACGCCGCCTTGCGCCGAGCCGCGTGCATTGCGCTGGGTCGTCTGGCCCGCTCCATGGACACCGAGACGCGGGCCCGCTTCGCCGTGGCGATCGAAAAATCCCTGAAACGCAGGCGCGACCCCGCCACGTCCGGTCTGGCATTGGTTGCGCTGGCCCGCTTGCTCTCGGCAGACCTCGGCGCCGGGAAAGTCACGGTCCTCCAAGAGACCAACGTGACGGGCGTACTGCTCAGGTCGGCGGAGAAGGCAACCTCCGTCGAGCGGGGCTATGCAATCCTGGCTCTGGCGTTCGCGGCCCAAGGCGCACGGGCCTCCGGCCATGCCATGCCCTTCTACGCGAGGGCCCGATCCCTGATCACGACCGGACTCGAGAGCGGCCGCGGGGACGACTCCATGCGGGCCACGTACGCCGTGGGCTGTGGACTGCTGGAACTGGAAGACCAGATCGACGCGCTCGTCGCATTCGTGCGCGATACCGGCTGCATGCCGGTCCTGCGGGGTCACGCCGCGGTCGCGCTCGGGCAGATCGGCCGGCGACGCGACGTTGTCGTTCCGGCTCTGCTCGAACTCCTCGGCGAGAAACGGGGCGTGCTGCTCCGCGTGCGCACGGCGATGGCGCTGGCGCTCATGGGCGGTGCGGACGTTCGCACGCAACTCGAGGAGGAGCTGCACGACGCGGACAGCGAGTACCATCGCGCCCACGTGGTCATCGCCTTGGGGCGGCTGGGCGACCTCCGCACGATCCCGGCGTTGCTCGAGCTGGGACGCAATCCCAAGGCAAACGAGATGTCCCAGGCGCTGGCGATCGTCGCACTGGGCATGATCACCGACCCCGAGCCGCGCCCCAGCGTGCTGAAGCTCAGCGAGGACGCCAACTGGCCGGCCGGCACCCAGGTGCTCTACTCGGCGTTCTCCATCTTCTGAACACCGGGGGATGGACGAACCCGCTCCGTGCGACGGTCACGGGAATATCTTCGTACTTCGTGGGCAGTCGAACTCAAAAACCACCAAGGCGCAGCCGATCTCCTAGATCAACAGCGGGACGGCAAGCACCTGGACTCTCAAACACGCTTGAACCACGTGCCGTCGGCTGGGGGCTCCCCAAGGGGAGCCCTTTACTTTTTCACCCGACGGGCTGACTACCGCTTCGACAAGCGCGGCGGCTTCATGCTCGGCACCGGGCTGAACTTCGGTACACGGGGCTTCTGCTTCCGAACGATCTTCAGGACCTCCTGCAGCCCACGCTCGAGTTGCGGGTCCTTGCCGGCGGCGTGGTCCTGCGGACGGATGTCCACCTCGATGTCCGGATCGGTACCGTAGTTCTCGACGGCCCACCCGACGTCGACGAAGTACGTACTGAATTGGGGCTGCGTGGTGATCGTGCCATCGACGAGCGCGAACCGTGGCCAGATGCCCACGACTCCCCCCCACGTCCGCTTCCCGATCAGCGGGCCGAGGCCCATGAGTTTGAAGCTGTGGGAGAAGATGTCCCCGTCCGACCCCGCGTACTCGTTGGTCAGAGCGACCATGGGACCCATCGGCGCATCCTCGGGATACGTCGTGATGGCGTCCTGGTCGCGGATGACGTCGTAGCCGATGCGCTTCCTGGCGAGCTTCTCCAGGAGGAGCTGGGAGACGTGCCCCCCGCCGTTGTGCCGCACGTCGACGATGAGGCCCTCGTACTCGACCTCCTGCCGATAGGTACGGTGGAACTCGGCGTATCCATTGGGCCCCATGTCCGGGATGTGGACGTAGCCGACCTTGCCCCGGCTCGCCTTGTGTACGGTGGCCCGGTTGGCTTCGACCCAGTCCCGGTAGCGAAGACTCACCTCGGACGGGGATGCCTGCACGAAGAGGGTCCGCGGCTTCCCGCCCCCCGTCTTGAGCGTGAGGCGGACGGTCTGCCCCGCCTTCCCGACCAAACACTCGTACGGGGAACGCTTGCGCCCCACGCTCGTGCCATCCACGGCGAGGATCTGGTCGCCCGGCTTGACGACGAGGCCCGGCGCGGCGAGGGGAGAGCCGTAGCCCTTGGCCCATGTATCCCCTCGCGGGATCCGGCGGATGTGCCAGGTCCCCTTCGTCCGTCGGAACTCGAGATCCGCGCCCAGGAAGCCTGGACCGTAGGACGGACCGAAGCGGTAGTCGCCTCCGAACTCGTAGGCGTGGGACGTGCCGAGCTCGCCCTGCATCTCCCAGATCAGGTCCGCGACCTCGGAGCGGCACGCCACGCGATCGACGAGCGGCACGTAGCGGTCATACACGGCCGGCCAGTCGACCCCGGCCATGTCCGCCGTCCAGAACTGATCCCGCTGGAGGCGCCACGCTTCTCCCACCATTTGCCGCCACTCCTCCCCGGGGACGACCTCGGGTCGGATGCGCTCGAGATCGATCCAGCCGGACGCACGGCCGGTCCCGGGCTTGCCCTGCACCTTCTCGGGCGGCGACGCGCTGGGCACCACACGCATGCGGTTTCCGATGCGGAGCGCGAGGACCTGCGAATTCATGGAGAGAGAGAAATCGGTGATGCCTTCGTGAAGCGTCACGGTCTTCTCGTCGTCGAAATCGTAGGCGTGGAGGGTCGTCTTGGCCGGGGGCTCGCTCGGCATCGGCCACGGTTGATCGAGCGAGCCCTCGATCGCCTGGGAAGTGAAGAGGATCCTGCCGTTCGCGCCGGCGACTCGGTCGTAGCTTCCCTCGGGCACGGGCAGCGGAACGATGCGGTCGGCGAGGCCGTCGAAGTCGATCTTCACCTGGGGCATGGCCCCCTTGCCCTTGGCCTTCATGTGCTCGGCGCGCTTTGCCTCCTCTTCGGCCTGGGTACCCAGGGGGGTACGCGGCGCCCGTTGGGCGGCATCGAACGGGGAGGGGGTGCTCTTCTGAAGCGTGGCCAGGTAGGGACGCGATCCCTTCGGGAACCCGAGCTGGAAGTAGTGCGCGTCGTACACGGGATCGAACACCCGCCAAGACACGAAGTAGAGGTAACGACCGTCCGGATCGAAGGAGGGCATCGTGTCCGCGTACTCGCCGGACGTCAGGTCGTGGCTACGCCCCGTGGCGGTGTCCAGCGCAACCAGTTTGAAGGTCCGCATGGACGTGGGCATGGCGTAGACGAGGTAGCGGCCGTCCGGCGACCAGGCCAGTCCACCGAAGCCCTGCACGTAGCGGCCCTGGGCGACCCGCTTCTTGGTCTTCTTCGTGAGATCCACCAGGAAGAGCTCGTGCTTGTGGTTGGCGAGCGCCAGTCGAGAGGCGCTGCCCGGGGCCACGCGGATTTCTACGGCTCGACCGAAGCCCTTCGCCACGGTGGCCCCCGCGCCCCGGCCATCGGCGGCCTCCAGGCGCAGGACTTCCTCACCACCGGCGTCCGAGACGCTGACGATCCGCTTCCCGTCGGGCAACCACGTGGCCAGCCGGCGACGCTCCGCCGAGGGCTTGCCGTGGCGAACGACGGGCCCGTCCCAGAGTCCCAGGGTGAAGGCGCCTCCACGCGCCACGACGGCAGCGGAGTGGCCGCGCGGGTGGAGAGCGAACGTCTCGAAGTCCTTGGCCGCACTCACGAACTTGCGCCCGCGCTCGACGCGGGGGCTGGCGATCTGCACGTCGATTCGTTGACTCCGCTCCGTGACGGGATCGTAGACGTGGAGGTCGGCGCCGGCGTGATAGACGATGCGCTTGCCGTCCGTCGACGGGAACCGGACGAAGAAGTCTTCATGGTCGGTGTGGCGAACCACGTCCTTGCCCGCGGGCGTGCAGGAGTAGAGGTTTCCATGCCCCTCGTGGTCGGACAGGAAGTAGATGCGTCCGCCGATCCACATGGGGTTCGCGAGGTTCCCACCCAGGGGCAGGAGCTCACGGAACGCGCCGTCGCCCTTGCGGTCGATCCAGATCGTGCCGGCCGTCCCGCCCCGATAGCGTTTCCATCGCGCCGGGTCGCCCGAGTTTCGGCCCAGGACGACGCCCTTGCCTCGCGGACCGTAGGCGATCGCCCGCGCGGGTCCCCAGGGAAGCCGCTGCGGATCGACGCCGTCTACGTCGGTCGTGCAGAGATGCACGAGAGCGCGACGCCCTTCGCGCCAGTCCGAGGCGAACACGACGCGCTTGCCATCGGGCTGCCACCCCACGGTTTGAAGCGTGCTGCCGAGCCAGGTGATGCGACGCGGCGTCCCGCCCTCGGCGGGCATCACGTACGCTTCGTTCGGTCCTTCGTCCTGACCGGTGAAGAGAAGCGATCGGCCGTCGGGCGAGAAGGACGGAAACGTGATCCGACCCGGGTTCGCCGTGAGACGACGCGCGATGCCCCCGGCGCGATCGACGGACCAGAGATCGTCTTCGCAGACGAAGACGACGGCATCTCCGTGGATGGTGGGGTGGCGGTAGTACCCGGACGGAGCATGCATGGCGCATCCCTCGGCAACGGCGGCGTGGAAAAGTGAAGCGGACGATCCTACCGGCTGACGGAGGCGCCGCGTCCACCGGATAGGCCGACGGCGACCGGAATCCTCCGCGCGCGCGGTCGCGGGGCGGTACAACGACCTTCATGCGAATCCTCGTCATCGGCGGCACCCGCTTCATCGGTGCCGCCCTGGTACGCCGGCTCGACGCAGCGGGGCACGCCGTCGCCGTGCTGAACCGCGGAGAGAGCCCCTTGACGCCACCGGAAGGCGTCCTGCGCATCGTGGGCGATCGGGATCGGCTCGAGTCGTGTGCCGAGGCACTGCACGCCTTCGCACCCGAGACGATCATCCACAACGTGGTCCTGAACGAGAGTCACGTGCGGGGTCTCCAGGAGGTCGCACGCGGCCGGGTGGCTCGTCTGGTCCTCGTGAGCAGCGTCGATGTCTACCGCGCCTATGGCCGACTCACCGGCACGGAGGAAGGGCAGCCCGAACCCACGCCACTCGACGAGCACAGCCCCTTGCGCGACGTCCTGTATCCCTACCGAGCGCACGCCGAGAACGAGGAAGACCCGCGCTGGGGCTACGACAAGATTCCTGCCGAACGCGCCGCGCTCGAGGATCCGGACCTGCCCGCGACCGTCCTCCGCCTCCCCATGGTGATCGGCGAGAACGACTACCAGCACCGCTTGTTCCCGATCTGGAAGCCCATGGTGGATGGTCGGCCGGCGATCGTCATGGCCGAGAGCTACGCGCGTTGGAAGGACACGCTCGCGTACGCGGACAACGTGGCGGACGCGATCGCCGTGGCGGCGGTCGATCCGCGTGCCGCCGGCCGCATCTACAACGTGGGCGACGTGAGCATGACGAGTCGCGAGCTCGTCGAAGCCGTGGCGCCGCTCATGGGCTGGGACGGGCGGGTCGTCGTACGACCGGACGCACGCCTCCCCAAGGCACTCCAGCCTCCGTTCCCCGTGGCGCAGGATCTCGATGTCTCCGCGGAGCGACTGCGCACCGAGTTGGACTGGTCGCCGCCGGTGCCCGTGCCCGAAGCGCTGCGGCGCACCCTCGCCTGGGAGCAGGAGAATCCTCCGCCGACGCCCCCGCCCGGGTTTCCTCCGTACGAGGCCGAGGACCGGGTCCTCGGCGATTGACGCATGCCGGCCGCACCGACCCCGAACGCGTCGACGTCTCCCGCTGCGCCCCGAAACCGCGTCGTCGTGCTGGGCGCGAGCAACGTCCGGCGCGGCCTGCCGTGCTTGGTCAACGCGTTGGGCGACGCTCGGGAGCCGCCCCTCGACGTGATGATGGCGACCGGCCATGGCCGCTCGTACGGCATGGCGAGCCGGGTGTTCGGTCGCACGCTGCCGGCCATTCTCGCCTCGGGACTGTGGCCGGCCCTGTCGCAACGCCCCCCGCTCTCGACCGTCGCGCTCGTGACGGACGTCGGAAACGACATCCTGTACGGGGCCCCGGCCGACGTCGTCGTGGCATGGGTCCGCGAGGCCGTCGGCCGTCTCCGAACCCATGCGGAGGCGATCGTGATCACCGGTCTTCCGCTGCAGGGAATCGACGAGCTGGGCACGGCCCGCTACCTCGCCGTTCGCAGCCTGCTCTTCCCGCGCTGCCGGGTCACGCTCGCCGAAGCGCGGCAGGCCGCGCATACGATCGACGAGGGCCTCCGGATACTGGCAGAAGAGAGCGGAGCCAGCTTCGTGGAGCCGGAGCCGACCTGGTACGGCGTGGATCCGATCCACGTCCGACGCCGCGCTCGAGCACGGTCGTGGGAAATGGTGCTCGGGCCGCTCGCACGGGAACACCGGGCCCCAGGCGCCCCCCTCTCCCTGGGTGAGGCGCTTCGGCTTCGCGTGCTACGGCCGGCGCGCCGCCGTCTGTACGGCGTAGAGCAGGTGACCCCGCAGCCGGCCGGGACGGTGAGAGACGGCACGCAACTCTCCCTCTACTGAGCAGAACGACGGGCGACGCCACGCCGCTACCCAGCGCCGGAGCCGCCTCCTCCACGTTGGTCGTGGTCCCGGGCCCGCACGTGCTCGGTCATGAAGAGCCCCACGAGCCACGCAAGAACGAGGGCCATGTAGAGCTGACCGAGAATGGCCTCGATCTGCACGAGCGCCCGCGCGGCGGAGGAGACGGGCAGGATGTCGCCGTAGCCGAGCGTCGTGATGGTCACGACCGAGAAGTAGGTATAGCGGTCGTGCGAGTACCCGGGCGGGAGCTCATCCGGCAACCGATCGTCGACGTACTGGATGGCATCCGGGTCGACGGTGTCGAGAATCCGATAGCCCTCCGCGAACACGAGCGTCAGCATGAGGAAGACGCAGACGGCGCCGAGGATCGTGTCGAGCGTGACGCTGTCGCTGTGCATGATGTGTCGAAACACCGCCCGCATGGCGAGGAAGAGGAACAGCACGCGGACCGACCCGGCCGCGAAGAAGAGGACGTTCCCCTCGAGCACGGACAGGTGTTGAAGGAGCCCCAGGAGAACGGCGAGGCCCGCGAGGATGGCGAGCCACCGAACGGCGCCGGACTGGCCGGCCGCCGTGCTGACGCCGGCGATGAGCAGCCCGGCGAAGAGGACCTGCCCGATGGTGCGGCTCGAGAAGCGCCCCGTGTCGAACGTGGGAAACACGAACATCCACACGAAGAGCATGAGCAGGAGCGCCGCGTAGGAGTCGACCCGCCGCCTTCGCCTTCCCTCGTGACTCATGATCGCGCCCGCGCTCCCCCCGGACCACGGGAGCCTACCACGGGGGGCCTTGGCGTCAGGAACTACCGAGCGGCTGAATGCGAGTGCCCTCCTGGATCGTGTCGTCCGGGTGAAGAAGGACCACATCGCGCTCGCTCAGGCCGCCGAGGACCTCGCGCCGCTTTCCGTCTCGCAGTCCCACGACCACGGACCTCAGTCGCGCCCTTCCCTCCTCCACGACGAACACCGCCCACGCCCCGGCGTGCCGAAACAAGGCCCCTTCTTCGACCAGCACGACATCGTCACGCGCGTCGAGCACGATACGCACTTCGACCCGGTAGAGGTCCCTCAGCCCCGTGCCCTCGGGATCGATGCCCAGGATCACCTTGACCCGTTGCTGCTCGACGCCGAGCGAGGAGATCTTGGTGAAGGCGCTGGGGTAGATCTTCTTGATGCGCGCGGGCAGGACGAGGTCGCCGAGGCTCCTTCCGTAGACCTCGGCCTGCATGTCCTTGCGCATGTGCGCGGCGTCCTCCGAAAGGAAGTCCGCCTCGACCTCGAGCGCGCCCAGATCCCCGACCTCGAGAATCGCCGTGCCGGCTTGGACGACCTGTTCGCTTTCCCGCAGACGACGCAGGACCGTGCCATCGACCGGAGCACGGATGTCCGTGTTGCGGAGGTCGTCGCGCAGCTTCTCCAAGGCCGCCTCGAGCGCATGGATCTGCTGCTCGTAGTCCTTCTCCTCCCAGTCGTAGTCGTGCATCCGCGCCTCGAGGATGGCCCGCTGCAGCTTCGCGCCCCCGATCGCCAGATCGGCGATCTTGAGCCGCACCTCCTCTCCTTCGAGGCGCTCACGCGCCAGGCGCGCTTCGGACTCCACGGCGTCGAGCTCCGCGATCGGCACTCGCTGCTGCCGAGCCAGGGAACGAGAACGCTCCAGGTCCCGCTCTGCCTTCTCCAGGGCGACCTGCGCTCGCTGGAGGTCGTTCTCGGCGACGGCGAGCGCCTCCGTGGCTTGCTCGACCTGGATCGCGGCGCGTGAGAATTCCTCGGGCTTGGGGCGCTTGGTCGCCACGCCCTGCATGCGCTCGCGCAGCGCCCCCATCCGCGCCCGGGTCTCCTCCACCAGGGCGCGCACCGGAAGGGGGTCGATCTGGCCGATCACCTGTCCGCGTTCGACGGGATCGCCCTCCGCGACCTCGAGTCGCAGCAGCTTGCCGGCGACGGGCGCCGACACGACGTAGCGATCCACGACCCGCGTCTTTCCCTCTTCTTCCACGAACGACTGGATCGGGCCGCGCACCACCGCGACGACATCGGCCGGCACCGCACGCGTGCGCGAGAGCCACACGATGGCCGCACCGAGGCAGAGAAGGACGAGGATCCACAGGGACGGCTTGAGCATGGTCACTCCCTGGCTTTCAGGACGTCGACGAGGTCGAGATTCCGGAGCGGGCGTAGGACCACGAGGTTGGCGATCCATGCGAAGAGCATCGTGAGCGCCGCGGTCTTGAGGACCGTCTCGGGCAGCAGGACGAAGGGGAAGCGGTAGAGGTCCGTCTCGTAGGCCTTGGTGAGCGCCCAGGCGAAGAAGGTGCCGAGGGCTACGCCCGGAGCCAGGCCCAGGAGGACGAGCGTCATGTTCTCTCCGACGAGGACTTGCGAGACTTCCCCGTGGGTGAAGCCGAGTACGCGTAGCGCACCGAGCTCACGGTGTCGCTCTTGCAGCGAGATGCGCGCAGCGTTGTACAGGACACCGAACGTGATGACGCCCGCGAAGATCACGAGCACCCCGAGCATGATGCTCTGCGACTCCTGGAGCATCCCCTGCAGGAGGCGCTTCTGGTCGTCACGGTAGGACACCGCCGCGACGGCCGGGACCTCCTTGAGCGTCGTCCCCAGCGCGGCGGCCTCCGCGGGGTCCACCCGCAGGCGTGCACCTGTCATGACGCCGGGATCGCCGATCCACCGGGCGAGGCGGTCGATCCGAGCATAGGCGAAGGCGCCGAGGTACTCGTCCACCACGCTCGTCACCGGCACCCGAAAGACCGCCTTCGCCCCCGTGAGGACCCGCACCTCGAGTTCGTCTCCCATCTCGAGGTCGAGCAACTCGGCGAGCTTCCGGGAGAGGAGGACGCCCTCTTCGGGGAGCGTCACGTGCCGGAGCCCGCGATCGAGGAGGGCGAAGAGCTCATGATCCGCCGGGAGGCCCGTGAGCGCCGTGGTGCGCTCGCGCCACCCGTGGACGAGCTTCACCGCGACGCCCAGCTCCGGTTCCGCCTGCAAGACCCCTTCGAGGCGACGGAGATCGTAGAGCGCGCTCCGACCACGCTCCGCATGGAACACGACGCGCACATCCTGACGCTCGACGAGCCGGTACTGATTGTCGATCATCACCTCCATGGCGTCGTACGAGAAGAACGTCAGGAGCAGGATCGAGGCGGACAGGGCCACGCCCATGGCCGACAGCGCGGCCCGCACCTTGGTTCTCGACAGACGTCGGAGGATCATGCGCGGCACGAAACCCAGTCGCCGCCACAGGAAGCCCCAGCGCTCGAGCAGGGTCTTCCGGTAGAGGGCCGGCGCCGCCGGCTGCAGCCCCTCGGCCGGTTCCAGCCGCGCGGCCGCCCCCACCGCCCCGAGCGCGCCCATCACCGCGAATAGGACACTGATCAGGATGCCCACCGGAATCGCCACGGGATCCGCGCCGAACGCCAGGACGGGGAAGGAGTAGAACTCCTTGTACATCTCCAGCACCGCTCTCGCGAAGTAGAGGCCCATGCCGACGCCCAGGACGCCGCCCACGAGCCCCACGAGCAGGGAGAGCTTGAGGTAGTGGCCGGCGAGGTCGCGCTGCGAGTGACCGAACGCGCGGAACACGGCGATCTGGTTGCGTTGCGTGCGCACCAGTCGCCCCATCAGCATGTGAAGTACGAAGGCCGCGACCAAGAGGAAGATGGTCGGCGTCATGGTCGCCGAGCCCTCGAGCCCCTTGATCTCGTCATCCAGGTAGCGATTCGACGCCTGATCCTCGAGCGGGTAGGCACCCAGCCCACCGTAGCGGTCGAGTCGCGCGTCGAACGCAGCGATGACCTCATCGACGTCGGCGTCCCGGGTGAGGCCCGCCACGACATCGTTCATGGCGTCTTCGTAGTCGAACACGGCCTCGGCGAAGGACTGGCTGAGCCAGAGGACCGTGAAGTGTTCCGCGTCGGGTGCAATCTCCCCTGCTCCTCGAATCAGATACACGAACTCCGGGCTGAGCGCCGTCGCGATGACGGTGAGAGCCTCCTTCTTGTTGTTCATCAGCACGCGGAGTCGGTCGCCGACCCGGATCCCGTGCAGGCGAGCAAAGCGATCGGCCACGATCACCTCGCGGGTGCCGTCCCCGTCGAAGTAGCGCCCACCGGTCAGATGCAGGTCGTTCAAGACGCGTCCGCGGGCATCCGGCATGGAGTACGTCCGCCCCGAAACGGGCTGATCGACCCACGGCAAGTCGATGGTGACGTCGAAAACGACCCGCCCCTCCACCTGCCGTACGCCATTCACTCGCGACAGCTCGTCGAGGACCGCCCGCGGCGCACGCTTGACGGGAGCGAAGACATCCGCCATCCGGTAGCGGCGGTAGTAGGCGTCCCGTGAGGCCTTGAGGCCTCGGTAGGCGGTGATCACGGTCACGAAGCTCGCCACGCCGCAGGCGATGATCAGGACGATCGCGATCACCGGGCCCTTCATCGAAGCCAGGTTGCGCAGGAGCTTGCGATCGAGCGTCCGCATCACCAGGCGATCTCGCCGGGGTCGAGCGGTGCGTCGTTCGACACGACCTCGACGACATGCCCCGACCGCATGCGCAGGACGCGGTCCCCCATGCCCCCGATTGCAGCGTTGTGGGTGATCACCACGAGCGTCGTGCCCATGTCGCGGTTGACTTGCCGCAGGACGTCCAGCACGACGATCCCGGTGCGGTAGTCCAGGGCGCCGGTTGGCTCGTCGCACAGCAACACGTCCGGGCCCTTGGCCACCGCGCGGGCGATCGCGACGCGCTGTTGCTCTCCGCCGGACAGCTGCGAGGGGAAGTGGTGGGCGCGGTCCTCGAGACCGACGAGTGCGATCATGGCCTCCGCGTCCCGAGGCTGAGGCGCGATCTCGGTCGCCATGGCCACGTTCTCGAGCGCGGTGAGACTGGGGATCAGGTTGTAGAACTGGAACACGAAGCCGACGTGCCGGCGACGGAACAGCGTCAGGGCACTCGCGTCCTGCGCGGTCAGGTCCTCGTCCCGAAACCGGACGGTCCCCTCGGTCGGACGATCCATCCCCCCGAGCATGTGCAGCAGGGTGCTCTTGCCCGACCCGCTGGGGCCCAAGATCACGAGTGTTTCTCCGGCCTCCACATCGAGATCCACATGGCGAAGCGCAGGCACTTCGACTTCGCCCATCCGGTAGATCTTGGACACACCGCGAAGCGCGTAGAGCGGGGGCACGGTCCACCTCCGGACTCAGCGTAGCGCCAAACGCGCCGGCCACAGAGGAGCTTCGGGCGAGGGCGACGCCGCCTACATGGAGCGGTGGACCAGCTCCGAGCTGCTCTGCACCTTGTCGCCCCCGAGCCCCCAGATCATGTCGATCCCGAGGCTCTGGCACACCGCGACCTCGGGGACGTTCAGGGCCGTGCGCATGCCGCCGTTGCCGAAGGCGATCTTCGCCCCCGGGCTCATCGTGCTGACCATCTGGATCAGGTTGATGGCGGTGTCATCCGCGTCGTTGAAACCGACGGCGCTGGTGACGCCTCGGATGCTCGCCACGATCTCGCGGCGCTCCTCGAATTTCATGTAGACGCGCCCCTTGTTGCGCATCAGCCAGTCGTCGGAATTTACACCGACGACGATGAGCGCAGCCATGTCACGCGCCTGTTGAATCATGCGGATGTGTCCGACGTGCAGGGGGTCGAACCCACCGGAGAGGACCAGGACGTCATAGTGCTTCATGGGCGCTCCGGAGTACGGAGGTGGCGCACCCAACAGCCTACGCCCGCCGGGGCACGCTGGCAAGGCGAGTGAGCGACAAGCTCAGCGAGACGGTGCCGTCTCGCGAGCCGCCTCTTCCGCCTCGACCGCCTTGAGCGTGAGTGCCATGTCGGTCTGCGAACGCATGCGCCGACTCGCCGGGTCGTCGCCGCGCGCCAACGTGATGTGCGTGGCGTCGATCTCCACCTGACCCCAGGTCGCGTCCACCGGAACCCAGAATCCGTCCAGCACGACCTCGTTCCAAACGTGACCACCAAAGCGCTGGATCTTGTCGCCCATGTACATGAGCCCGCTCGCGTCGCGCGCGGGAATCCCCAGCGAGCGAGCCAGCGCCGTGAACAGCAGCGTGTGCTCCGAGCAGTCACCGCGCGGGCGCTCGACGAGCCCCATCACGGTCGATGCGTTGGGGAGCACGGCGTCCTCGACGAACGTATCCACGAACCGAACGAGGCGCTCGACCTTCTCGCGAGGTGTTGCCGCGTCGCCGACGGCTTTCGCAGCAATCGCCTTCACGGCGGCGTGACGAATCGGAAACTCGACGGTCTCCTCCAGATTCCGTTCGATCGACGCGGGGGTCGCCGCGAGCGGCTCGCCGTACATCGCGCCGAGAGAGAGCGTGACGCGCCCGGTGGCGGGGTCGCGATGGACGGACTGCCTCGGGCCGCTCTCGAGAGGGAAGTCGCCCGCGACCTCGACCACGAGTCGACGGACCCGAGGGGCATCGCCGATGGGCCGGTCGATGGGCACCGTGTTCAAGAGGAAGAGGTCGCCGCCGATCTCGAGCTGCTTCGCCACCTCCTCGCTCTCGAGCCGGAGTTCGAACATGTCGGCGAACTTCATGCTCATCGTGCGCCCATCGGCGTCGACGACGGCCGTCCCCTCGTCGCCATCACGCTTGCTCGCCATCCCGAGGTCGTAGAGCAGGAGAGGCACGCCTCCGGCCACGGTCTCTTGTTTGGAGAGCACCTCGAGGATATCGACGTCGCTCTCCACCGTGGACGAGTCGAAGGAGCGAACGCGCAGCCGATCACCGACGCCGCGTCCCTGCTGGATCCACGTCTGGGGCGTCCAGAAGTCCTCGAAGGTGTAGTCGATCCCGTCCCGCTCGATCGTCCGCTGGATGCCCGCTTCCTCGATGACGGCCACGAGGCGTCCGTCTTCGACCTGGACGCGAATGGTCTGCTCGTTCTCGGGGTCCTTGTGACGGGACAGGGAGGAGAGGAAGGCGTACGGCGCTTGCCCGTCGAACTGGGACCGCTCCGAGATCACCATGACGACCTTCTGTCCCATCGCCTGGACCTCGATCCGGACCTCCATGGCGTAGAGGAGACGGCTGCCCTCCCCCTCGCCGATGCGGCGCGTCCATGCGTGGGCGTAGCCGGACTTCGTCCCGTGCATGTAGATCCCGTACCAATCGTCCTGGTGATCCAGGGTCTCGGGCAAGGGGAGCCGAATCAGCTCGTCGGGACGCGCCTCCTCGGCCGGCCCCGCCCCCACGGGCTGCGCGCCCACGGCAAGCAGGGCGGCGACGAAAGCGAGCGCGAGAGGGATGACGATGCGGCGCATGGAAGGCCTCCTGGAGCGGCATGCTACGTCTCGCGCGGGGTGGTGGCCCCGTTGTGCGACCCAAGGCGGGACATCGTCCCTCCCCTGCGAGACAATGCTGGTGGGGCAGGAGAAAGGACGACATGCCCCGTCTTCGCCTGACGAACGCCGAGATCGCCGACGTCCTCGAGCGGGTCGCGGATCTGCTCGAGGCACAGGACGCCAATGCCTGGCGCGTGCGGGCCTACCGCGCGGCTGCCGGTGCCGCCCGCGGATGGGAACATCCGCTCATCGAGGTCCTCGAGGAAGAGGGTCTCCCCGGACTGATTCGTCTCCCGCACATCGGGCGCAGCATCAGTGCGGCGGTCGAGGAGCTGGCCCGGACCGGCCATCTTCGCCTGCTGGACCGCCTCGAGGGTGAAGTCGGGGCCGAGAGCCTGTTCACGACCGTCCCGGGCATCGGCGACGATCTCGCCCACCGCATCCACGAGACGCTGGCCATCGACACGCTGGAGGACCTCGAGGCGGCGGCCCACGACGGACGCCTGGAACGCGTGCGTGGCATCGGGCCGCGCCGCGCCCACGGCGTCCGGGATGCCTTGGGGACGATCCTGGCGAGAACGGGTCGACAGCGCGCCCGGCACCCTCCGCCCGCGGCGGACGTCGCGGCGCCGGGGCAACCGAGCATCGCACTCTTGTTGGACCTCGACGCCGACTACCGACGACGCGCTCTCCAGGGAACGCTTCGCCGCATCGCTCCCCGGCGATTCAACCCAGAGGGCCGAGCATGGCTTCCGATCCATCACGCCGAGACGGCGGGTTGGACGTTCACCGCCATGTTCTCGAACACGGCGCGCGCGCACGAGCTGGGCACGACGCACGACTGGGTGGTCCTTTTCTACGAGCGAGAAGACGCCGAGGGACGGGCGACCGTCGTAACGGAGCACCACGGACCACTCGCCGGTCGACGGGTCGTGCGGGGACGTGAGGCCGAGTGTGCCCGGCACTACCGGGACGACCCCCGCTGCCCGAGCGATCCCTGATGAGGCTACCCAGCGACCTTCCGTCTCACGTGCACCGCCTCGACGCCTTGGTAGGTGACGAGGAGGGCCCCGACCGCGGCGTAGCGCTCGAATAGATCGACGACGACGTCCTCCTCACCGGGCCAGGGGTAGGCGAAGAGGACGTCGAAGTCATCGACGTCCACACCGAGGTCGTCGTAGGCACTGGGCGCGTCGGTGTCGAGCCAGGCAAACTCCCCCATGCTGTCGGCCAGGATCTCCCCCCCCTCGGGAATGAACGAGCCGTGGACGAACTCCGCGGGCAGATCGAAGTCGGCGGACAACGCCTCCGCCGCTTCGACGAGACCGCCATCGGACTCGATGCCGCAGCCGTCGTAGCCCAGCGACACCGCGAGCAGCGTCACGACGCCGAACCCGCTCCCCCACTCGATGAAGGCCGGGCCTGGCGCCAGGTGGCGTCGAACTACTGTGGTCAGGACCCGGTAGACGAGGTGGAAATCGCTCGGGACGAAGCCGAAGACCGGGTCCTCGGTGCGTGCATCCACGAACGCCTCGATCCTCTTGTCGGCTTCCTCGAGCAACGACAGAACCTGGGGCGGGAGCGCAATCGGCGCCGGTTCGACCTCGAGTTCGACGATGGGCATATCCAAGATGGTAGTGGAGGGCGTAGGATCTCTGTCGAGGGACACGTGACGCGCGCCTACGAAGAGCTGGATCACCACCAGACCCCCCTGGGGGAGCTCGTCCTTCGCCGGCGCCGTGTACCCGGCGCTGGCGACGAGCCCGTCTACGAGATCACGCTGGGCGGCGCCTTCCTCATGTCGAGCCTCGTCAACGAGTCCGAGCGCGCCCTGTCGAAGTTCGCCCTGGACGTCCGCGGCGAAGGCGCGTGGGACGTGTTGGTGGGCGGCCTGGGGTTGGGCTACACCGCGTTGGAAGCCCTCGAGGACCCGCGGGTGCGCGACGTGACGATCGTCGAGCTCCTCCCCGAAGTGATCGCGTGGCATGAGCGCGGCCTCGTTCCTCTGGGTCCGACGTTGACGTCCGACCCCAGGTGCCGGTTCGTGGCGGACGACTTCTTCGGCCGCATCGAGGACGACGAGACCCCGTCGTACGACGTGATCGTCGTCGACATCGATCACTCGCCGGAGGCTCTCCTGCACTCCGCACACGGTCGCTTCTATCGCCAGGGGGGCCTCGAGAAGCTCTACGCCCACGTCCGCCCCGGCGGCGTGTTCGCCCTGTGGGCGGGCGCGGCAGCCGATCCCGCGTTCCTCGGGCGGCTGGAAGCCGTCTTCGGCACGGCCCACGCGGATCACGTCCGGTTCTACAACCCGCATGTCGACCGCGAGGACCTCAACGCGATCTACGTGGCCCAGCGCACCGACCCTGGATGATTCATGCTCCCCTGCGTCGTCGCGCGGGGGCGACACGCATGGCCGCTGGACCCCATCGCCCGCGGCTTCCGCGATGGACGGCGCGCTTCATGCATCCTCGAGGCTACTGAACCGCAGGCGGCACCTCGACCCAGATGTAGCCGCGAAGCCCGGGGTAGGGGAAGCCGGTCGCCTCGTCCTCGGGGTAGTGCTCGGCCAGCAGTGCCTTGATGTCGTCGTCCATCGTCTCGGCATCGCCGTGGCAGGTGGTACAGGTCGTCTGCATGCGAATGGGAAACAGCGCCGCCACGCGACCGTCGGCGTGGCGCACGTAGACGTCGTCCTCGACTTGATCGGTGACGTACGGCACGGCCCAGGACGGCGGGACGTTGTCGGGGTTGCGAAGTCGCCACGACGTGCGACCGATGCGGACGCGCTTGTCGGCGGCGACCCGCGTGGCGATGGCCTTGGCTTCGGGGCCGCAGACCTCGAGGGAGGGAGCATCCGCGTCGCTCCCCATCACCTTCTCGAAGAGCGCGAACATGTCGTGGAGGAGCTCCTGCCGCGCGGCCTCGGCCCGCGCGACCTGGGCCTGCCCAGCCTCGCCGACGTCGGCCACCCCGATCGTCTCCCACGTCCCGGTGGAGGTCTCCGACTTGCCACAGGCCCCGAGCAGCAGAAGGGTGGCGGTCAAGGCGACGAGCGATAGGGTGACGCGGCTGGGCATGGGACCTTCTCCTCCGATCAGGGGCTTCGCGCGGCGGCGAGTCTAGCGAGATCGGTGCTCCAAGCGGTATGGGGGATCCCGATGGCCACCCTGGAGCACGAACAAAATCGCAACGCCGCGGCCCGAGGACGGAGGTCCAGGGCGCCTCGAGGGACCGTTGGCGAGGCGCAACTTGGTTCTAGGGCGTCCCTGGCCGATCCGTAGACTCGCATTCGTCATGGTCGCCAAAGACGTGACCCCGGATGCTGACGGGCGCCGGGCCTGAATCCGCTCGGGAGTGGACGACTCCCGCTTCGAAAGGAGGTGATCAGATGGGTAGACGTGTCACAGGAGGTCAGTCCAGCTAGCTGGGACCACCCACACCGGGTCGACCCAGTGGACGACCTTTCGAAGGCACACGGGCGGGCTTCCGACGGGAAGCTCGCCCGTTTCAATTGGCTCGTCCACCGGCCCAGGCGGAGGGCAGAATGGCCACGGTCCCTCCTCCCGACGTCTCCAGCCTCATGCCGCTCTCACGCCGCCCGTTTGCCGCCCTCCTCGCGCTGCTCCTTCCCCTGGTGCTGGTGGGTGCGCCTCCTCGAGGGCTCGCCGACGAGAGTGACCTCGAACGCCGCAAGGCCGCGCTGCTCCTGCGCCTGGAGGTCCACCGCGCGATCGACACGGGGGCGGTGTGGGTGGCGAGTCAACAGCAACCCGACGGCTCGTTCGCCCTGACGGACGCCCCGGCGGGGCGCGCGCCCGACCGGAGTGAGCATCGATTCGGCGAGAGCGCGCTTGCGACGTACACGCTCGCTCACTGCGGCTACACGAAGGAGCGCAAGGAGATTGGGCGGGCGGTCACCTATCTCCGCAAACACTACCGCTCCCTGATGAAGGGCGCCTACCTGCCCCAGGCCTCGTCGTACGCGCTGTCGTTGACCGTCCTCGCGCTGCACACGCTCTACGCGAACGAGGCGCCGGGCGGCTCGAGCGCCGGCGAGAGGCGCTACGGCAACGCGCGGCGCACTCGGAAGAACCCCTGCGGCTATCCATCGTGGGCCGCCGCCATGATCGAGCGGATCCTCGACTGGCTCCTGGAGAACCAGGCGGCAGACGGTCTGTTTCGATACCCGGGCGGGTTGCCGGACGCCCCCGGGGGGCGCGGTATCCCCGGTCGCCGGGGTCGGGCGGCCATGAGCGGTCCCGAGGACATGTCGAACACGCAGTACGTACTGCTCGCCCTCTGGGCCGGCACGCGCTGCGGGTACGAAGCCGAGCCCGCGGCGCTGGAGCGCATGGCGAGGAGGCTCCTCGAGTGGCAGCAGGCGCAGGGGCCACGCCGGGTCCGCCAACGCGACCCGCGTCCGCCGCCGCAGGGCCCGAACGCTCGCTATGGGAACGCCGAGACGCCCGAGAGGACGGACTACGCGCGGGGATTCGGCTACACGCCCGGGGAACCGCCGAGCGGATCCATGACGACGGCGGGGCTGTCATCGCTCGCCGTCGTGAAGGCCATGCTGGAAGAAACGGGCACGCTCGACCCGACGCTGGGCCGGCGCCTCGATCAGGCGATGTGGGACGCCATTGCCTGGCTCTCGTGGCGCTACAGCATCACGCAGAATCCGCCGGCCCAGGGCCCCCGCTGGCACTACTACTACCTCTACGGTCTCGAGCGCGCCTGCGTGATCGTCGGGAAGAAGACCCTGGGGCGGCACGACTGGTACACGGAGGGGGCGAGGCTCCTGGTGGACGCCCAGAGAGACGACGGCCGCTGGGCCCCGGGGGCGTCCGGGCAGGGGCGTGGACGACCGAGGGGCCTTGGAGGCGTGCGTGCCCCCGCCGTCCCTGGAACACCGCTGGGGATGGACCTGCTGGACTCGTGCTTCGCGCTCCTCTTCCTCGAGCGCGCCGCGTTGGAGCCCAAGGCCCCCATCCTCCCCGCACCGGCCATCACGCCGTCGGAGACGGACCTCCCGAGAAACGAGTAGGCATTTGCCGCGGGACAAGGTGTGGGGGAGATCGTCCTTGAGGTGACATGCGAACGGAAGCACTGGTCCGGAAGGCGCAGCGCGGTGACGCAGCGAGCCGCGAGGCCCTGGCGCGCGCATGGCTCCCTCCCGTCTACGGCGTAGCGCTGGGCATCATGGGGCGGGCGCCCGATGCGGACGACGTCACCCAGGAGACGTTCATCCGGGCGTTTCGGGCCCTGCCCACGCTGCGCCGCCCGTCTCGCTTCGGCCCGTGGATCGCCCAGATCGCCCGAAACGTCGCCCGCGACCTGAAGCGCAAGCCGCGCCCCGCGACGCTCGAGGCCGACGCGACGGCCTCCGCCGATGCGACGCGGGCGATCGGCGACGACGAGGCGACCGTGATCGCCTGGCGCGGGCTGCCCGAGGACGAACGCTTGGTGATCTGGTTGAAGGTCGTGGACGGCATGACCATCCGCGCCATCGCCGAGCTTCTCGATACGTCCAAGAGCCGTGTCGACCGCGCCCTTCGCAGAGCCCTCGAGTCCATGCGCCGGGAGTTGTCGAGATGCTGAGCTGTGACGACATACGCCTCCTCCTGTCCACGGTGGTGACGGGGGAAGCCCAAGACCTCGAAGTGGAGCGCCATCTCGCCACATGTGCTGCATGCCAGGAAGAGCAGATCCGGCTGGCACAGGACGTCGAGCGCCTCCGGGCCGACTTGACGCTCCTGGCGCCTTCGCCCTTCCTCGAGGAGGCGGTCACCGAGGCGGCCCGGGGCGCGAACCCCGGGCGCCGCCGTCCGCGCTGGCCGGCCGTGGCCCTCGGTGCAGCGGCGGCCCTCGTGCTCGTCCTGCTGGCCCTACCGCGAGGTGAGCGGGGCGTGGAGCCCGAGGAGCGCGCGACGGGAGAGGAGGGCCGTCACGCCACCATCGCGTTCCCGCCCTCCGCGGCGACCGTCAGCGACGCACGAGCCCTGAACCACCACGTCACGATGGGCGCGACGCTGCCCCCCCTCGGATGGAACGAGGGGCGCTTGGGCTTGAAGCTCTCGCGGACGGTCTTGCCGGACGGGGTCGTCGACAGCGGGGTGCGCAGCGAGACCTTCTTGCCGCCGCCGCAGGATGCGCTGCATCGCTACGTCTACGCCGATCCCTCCGCGCGACCGGCCGACGTCGACTTCAATGCGACGACGGCGCCGCGTGCCGGCGTGATGCTGCTCGGGCAGGGACTGCTGGAGAGGATCGGCGGGGTGGTGCATGCCGGCCCGGGCGTCGACATCGAGAAGGATGGGAAGCGGTGGCGCTCGACACCCGGCACGCCCGAGGGTGAACTCTGGATCGCCTCGCCCGACGCGGGCGGGGCCGAGGCGCGAATCCGCGTGATGGTGAGCACGGGGTACGACGGCACGCTGCTCCTCGACGAGCCGCTGGCCCGGGCGCTGGGCCTCCACCTGTTCGAAGTGCCGGGTCGCATGCGAATGGAAGGCGCCATGACCTTCTCCGGCCAGCGTGCCCGCGCGCGGGTGCGGCTGCCCGCTCTCGACTTCGACGAAGTCGTCGAGGTCCAGGTCCGCCCGCCCGATCTCGGACGACCGCATGACCTCCAACCGCCTTACGGCCTGCGCATCGGCGCGCCGCGAGGGAAGGCGTTCCTGCCGACGGAGGTCCTCGTGGGCCGCGAGATGGACTGGAGCGACCGCTTGGAGGTGAAGAGAGACACGCAGATCCAGAGCAACCCCGATGGGGTCGAGTGGATCGAGCTGCGGGGCGAAGGGGCGTGGCACGTGCTCCTACGCTTCGCCTCCTGGAGCCCGGAGGAGACGGTGCTCGTGCCTGGCGCCCTAGACGTCGGCTCCCCCACCTTTCTCGACGAAACCCTCCTCTCGCTGGGGGTGCTGGAGCTGTCCACCGCGCTGGCGCCCGGCACGCCGCTGACGCTGTCGCGCGTGTGGCGCTCCACGACCGCCATTCCCTCCGCGACGGCGGTCGTGAAGACCCGCGTCCTGGAGGGCGGCCGCGTGCGTGCGCCCGTGCTCTGGGGCGAGCAAGGCGCGACGATCCGAGGGCTGGTCCGCAACCCCGACGGCGAGACCACCTTCGTCGATCTCGTCGTCGACCACGCCGCCCTCGCCGAACCGTGGCTCGTGTTCAACGTCTGGCCTAACGGACGCGTGCAGTTGAAAGGCGCCGAGTACCCGACCTGGGTGGAGGGTGCCCTGGAGGGGGCTGCGCTCGCCGGCCTTCGGAGCGATCTCGCCACCCTGCTCGATCGACCGGGATGGCGAGACGAGGACAAGACGGCCCGCGCCGCCGCCGTGCTCCACGTGGCCGAGGGGGCGCCCTGGCGCGTCCTGCAGGCCTTGATGCAAGTGGGTGCGTTGGAAGGGGTTCGCGACTACCTCTTCCAACGCGCGGATGGCGCGTGGCAATCGAGGAGCGGGCCGGTTGAGTTCCAACTCCCGTCGGATGCCGGCCTCGCCGCTCGGCCGCGCGAGGCTTCACGGTCGCTCGAGGTCGTCGTCACGCACCGCCCGGAGCGAGGCGTTCGGGTTCGTCTCCGGATACGAAAGGAAGACGGCACCGTTCACAACCCCTCGGGCGAGGGACGGACGTGGACCGTGGAGGAAGCCACCCAGGTCCTTCAGAACGGCCTCGTGTCCGCCGACCGCGCCGTGGTCAAGACGCCTCCGCCCTTCGGTCGCGGAGTCGACGCCCACAGCGTGATCCTGTTGATCGACGCCCTGAAGCGAGCCGGGATCGAACGGATCGAGTTGGAGGGAGCGCCCCTTCCCCTGCCGCGCTGAGCCGGCGGTCCAGTAGGATGCGCGCCATGGAGTTGGGACTGGGCGCATGCACGGCGGGCGATCCGCACTCGGCGTTGGCCGGGCGGAGCGCCCTTCTGGAAGGCGGCAATGCCGTCGACGCCGCCGTGGCCGCCGGACTCATGGCGTCCTTCACCCTGCCGACGCTGACCGGACTCGGGGGGGCGGGTCTCATGACGCTTCGGATGGGTGACGAGGTCGTCGTCTGCGATTTCTTCGCCAACATCCCCGGCATCGGGTTGACGAAGGAGCGTTCGGAGCCCGAGGTCCTCGAAGTTCCGTTCGAGGACGTCGTGGAGACCTTCCTCATGGGGCCCTCGACCGTGGCGGTGCCGGGTGTCGTGGCGGGGCTCTGGGCCGTGCACCGGCGCTACGGGAAGCTCCCGCTCAAGGAGCTGATCACCGTCGTGAGTCACGCTGCCCGACAGGGCGTGCGTGTACAGAACGGACAGTATCGCGGCTTCGCCTTGCTGCAGGCTGTGCTGAAGCGGACCCCGGAGACCTGGGAGCTTTGTGGGGACCAGAACGGGCTCTACCCCCTGGGCCACCGATTCAAGAACGGCCGGTTGGCGGACACGCTGGACCTGCTCGCCGAGGAGGGACCGCGCGCGTTCTACGAGGGCGAGTTGGCCAAGGACATCGTGGAAGCCTCGCACGAGTTCGTCACGATGGAGGACCTGGCCGCGTACAAGCCCGTATGGCGCAAGCCCCTGGCTGCGGCCTACCGCGGCAACCGGGTCTATGTCCCGGGGATACCGAGTCTCTCGGGCGCGATGACGCTCGTCTCGTTGGGCGCGCTGGAAGAGGGTCCTCCGCTGCCCGCACGACGTGACCACGATGCGTGGGGGCGGACGATCGACGCGCTTCGCAAGGGTGAGGCGTTACGCACGCCGGCCTACGAGGAGCACATGTTCGGCCCCGCGTACCTCGAGGGCGTGGTGGCGAGCTGCCGGGCCGGTAACACGGTCCACAGCTCGATCATCGATCGAGAGGGCAACGCGGTTTCGTACACGTCCACGATGGGAGAGACCGCGGGGCTCACGGCCAAAGGCCGCGGCTTCGCCCTGAACAACTTCATGGGTGAACCCGACATCCTGCCGCGCGGCGAGGCGTATCAGGTCGGACGGCGGATGATGACGTCCATGTGTCCCACGGTTGTGCGGCGAAGCGACGGGCGCTGGCTCGCCCTAGGCTCGGCTGGCAGCGCGCGCATCCGCTCCGCCACGGTCCAGGTCCTCGTGAACGTCCTCGACGGAGGAGCCGGGCTCCAGCAGGCGATCCAGCAGCCACGCATCCACGTGCAGGGCGACACCCTCTACGTGGAGGGCTACGGACGAACGCCGGACGAAGTGCGCGACTTCGAACAGTACGGCATGGACGTCGTGGCGACCTGGGCTCCGGGCTTCTTCTTCGGTGGCGCCCAGGCCGCCGGTCAGACCGATCGCGGCTTCGACCTCGGCTACGACGACATTCGTCGCGGCAGCGCCGGCTACCTCGCCTAGTTTGCGAAGTGGAAGCCGTTGGCGGTGGCCTGCTCGCGGACGGCGTCCTTGAGTGCGCGGTCCAGGGCCTGCGTGTCATCGAGCTGCTGCTTTGCCATCTCGGCCTGGATGAAGGCCTGACGCTTGGCGGAGAGGTCCTTGACCTTCGCCTGGATCGCCGCACGCTCGGCCTTCTTGGCCTGGAGGTAGGCGAGGCGGGCCTTCGGCTCGAGCTTCTTCAACTCGTCGGGCAGCTGGTCCTCGGGAATCGCCGCGAGGTCGAAGTCCTGCTCCTCCATCTTGTCCACCAGATCCCACTGCGAGTTGCGGTAGAGCCGTCCGGCCTTGGCCTGGGCTCGCTCGGCCGCGGCCGGTGCACCGGCCGAAGCAGCATTCTCGTCCTGGGCGACCTGACGTCGGCGGGCTTCGCCGCTGGCGAGGCCGTAGGCCACGTAGGTCTTGTTGATCTCGGATGACAAGGTCGCCAGTTCCTTGTCGAAGGGCGTGGCGATCGCGACGGTCCCGTGATTGTGATCGATGTTGGCGAAGCGCCCCGATGCGAGAGCCGCCAGCTCGCGGTAACCGACGGCATCCGGATCATCGGCGCCACCACAGTAGATCGCGTTCACGACGACCTTCATGCCCGTGGCGACCTTCGCCTGATCCCGGAACGGCTTCACGCGATCCTGATCCGCCGACTCGTTCCCGGCGACGAAGACCATGCGCAAGGCGTCCGTCTTCACCCAACTCAGGTTCGTGAGCGCGTGGTGAACGACGCGCCCTACGAACTCCTCGCCCCCCCGGGTGCGCAGCGCGAACAACTTCTCGCTGATGAGGTCCAGATCCCGCGTGAGGTCCGCCTGCACGATGACGTGCCCGGTGGCGTCGTTCCCGGGGCTGCCGTAGGTCAAGAGGGCCACGCGCAGGTCCGGCTGCGGCTTCGCCGTGGCGAGCTCGGAGACGACGCTCCACAGCTTCTTGCGCGCGGCGTCGATCAGGCCCTCCATCGATCCGGACGTGTCGAGGCAGATGACCAGGTCGATCGGCTTGGGCTCAGGCGGGGCCTTCCTGGCGTCGGGCGCCGGCGGCGCCTCCTCGGCCTGGACGGCAGGAGCGATCCCAGGCAGGAGAGCAAGGGCGAAGAGGATCAAGGGCAGGATGCGTCGGTACTTCATGGGGGCATTCCTCGCGTTTCGTCGCCCCATCAGACGCAGGCCGCCTCATGCCGTTCGCACAAGTCGTGCAAATCGAGACGTCGGAGGCCGGGGCCCCCACTCAATCGGGGGTCGGGGCCGTTTCCAGGGCCGCGTCCAGGAGTGGATTCGGCGGCCCGTGCTTCCGCCAGGCAGCGACGACGGGGCGCTCGAACCGTGGCTTGACCACGCGAAGGGCAACCACCCCACGCCGCCGCGGACCCTCCGCGTCGAGCGTCGCCAGGGCGGAGACGCCCAGTCCCGCCTCGACGTAAGCGAGGATCGTCTGTGCGGTACCCGCCGTGACGACGCGGTCGGGCTCGATACCGTGCGCCGCGAGCCCCTGGCTCTGAATGCGATGCGCGAGCAGGCCCGGCGTATACCCGATGAAGGTCTCACCCCGCAGCTCGCGAAGCGTCACCTGCTTACGGTTGGCGAGCGCGTGGCCGTGCGGAACGACGACGAACCCCCGCAAGGTGCCGACCGGCACGGTGTCTACATCGTCGGGAACGTCCTCCAGATACGACACGAGTAGATCGGTCTCGCCTCGCCGCAGCGACTCGAGGTCGGGATGCGTCGTCTCATGCAGGTGAATCCGCGCGTTCGGCTTGCGCCGATGCAGGCGCTTGATCCACGGCGGCATCAGGTCCCTCAGCAGCAGGCTCGCCGCCCGGATGTGGATCTCGCCCCCGTACTCACCGGCCTGCAAGGACCGCACGATGCCGGGTAGGCCCTCGAAGTAGGGCCGCACGAAGGCATGGAGATGGCGCCCCGCGGGGGTGAGGGCCATCCGATCCTTCGCGATGCGCTCGAAGAGCGTGATGCCCAGTTCGCCTTCGAGCTTCTTCACCTGCTGATGCACGGCGGGTTGCGTGATCGGATAGGGGAACGCGCGCGCGGCCCGCGCGTAGCCGCCCGTCTCCGCCACCCAGTAGAAGCCCTCGAGTCGGTGCAGATTAATCATGTAGCCAAGCTTATCGTAGGCCTCAATGCTATTGAACTGCATTAATCGAGCATTCAGCCACACTCGTATTCCAGATCCACGTGAGAAGGACAACGAGAGGTAGCCCCATGAACCATCGATTCTCTGCTCCGGCGATGCTCGCCTTGCTGGCGGGCCTCCTCCTGGCCACCCCGGCCCTTGCCGCCGACGAGGTCACAGGTGCCGTCCCGACGCCGCCCCCGCCGCGCGGCGACCTCCACATCCGAACCCACCACGTGAGCATCGTGATCAACAACGGCTTCGTGACGACGCAAGTGGACCAGGTCCTATCCAACCCACAGGCTCACGACATCGAGGCGGAGTGGGCGTTCCCGCTTCCCAAAGAGGCCTCCCTGTCCGAGCTCTCGATCGTGGTCGGCGAAACGCGCGTCATCGGTGAAGTCGTCGAGAAACAGGAAGCCCGGCGCATCTACGAGGCCGAGAGGGACGCCGGGCAGGACGCTGCGCTGGCGGAACAGAACGCGTTCTACGACTACCGCATTGCGCTGGCCCGGGTTCCGGCCCGGGACGAGGTCGAAGTGCGGATCGTCTACTACCAACCCCTGGACATCGAATCCGGGGTCGGGCGCTACATCTACCCGCTCGACGAGGGCAACACCGACGACATGAAGAGCTCGTTCTGGACGATGTCGAAGGACGTCGAAGGCGACCTCGTGATCGGGGCGACGCTCAAGACGGCCTTCCCCGTGGACGGGCTCCACTGCCCGAGCCACGGCGGGTTCCAGAGCCAACAGGTCGACGAGGGCACGTGGAAGGGCCGCTGGGACGGGCGGGGGCAGACACTGGACCGGGATTTCGTCCTCTACTACCGGCTTCGGGAGGACGTCCCCGCTCGCGTGGAACTCCTGACGCACCGACGCCAGGGCGACGCCGAGGGCACCTTCATGGCGGTCGTGACACCGGGCTCTGATCTGGCCGAGGTCGAACGCGGCACGGACTGGGCGTTCGTGCTGGATGTCTCGGGATCCATGGAAGGCGAGAAGATCCGCGTGCTCAGCCGTGGCGTCGCCAAGGCACTCGGCGAGCTGGGCGCATCGGACCGCTTCCACCTGATCAGCTTCAACCAGGGCGCGCGGGCCCTCACCCACGGCTGGATGCCGGCCACGCCCGAGAACGCCAGTCAAGCCGGAACGATCGTCGGCGGACTGCGGGCCCAGGGCAGCACGAACGTCGTGGCCGGCCTGGAGTTGGCGTACCGCAGCCTGGAGGCGGATCGACCCAGCGCCATCATCTTGGTGAGCGACGGCGTCGCGAACACCGGCCCCAGCCACTATCGCGATTTCATCCAGTTGGCACGCAAACACGACGTCCGACTCTTCACCTTCGTCATCGGAAACAGCGCCAACGTGCGCATGCTGGAGGACCTCGCGACGGAGACGAACGGGTTCGCCAAGCTCGTATCCGTCCGGGACGAGATCGGGGCCCACCTCCTACTCGCGCAGGACCGCATGTCGCACGAAGCCATGCACGGCGTGGACTTCCAGCTCGAGGGCGCGGTCGCTCGCCACCCCAAGACCCTCCCGAGTCTCTACGTGGGCCAGCAGCTCGTCGTGTTCGGTCGGTATGACCGCACCGGACCCGCCACGCTGAAGGTCAGCGCACGCTTGTCGGGCGAACCCAAGACCTGGGAGGTCCCGGTAGACCTCCCGGCGGTCGATGAGGCCAACCCCGAGCTGGAACGGTTGTACGCGCTCAGCGCCATCACGGACTTCGAGCGCGAGAGCTGGCTGCGCACCGGTGACGAAAGCGAAGCGAAGGGCGCCATCGTGGACATGGCGCTCCGGTACTCCCTCGTCACGGACTACACCTCCATGGTGGTGGTCGCCGACGAGCGCAAGAGCACCTACGGCCTGGGGGATGCCAACGCCAAGCGGCGCACGGTCGAGATGACCGCCGCCGCCACCCGAGCGCGCCAAGGAAACCAGGTCCAGGTGGTGACCGGCCACCAACCGCTCGCCGGTGGCCGCGCGGCGCACGCCCCCAGCCGGGCGGCCCAGCGATCCGGTGGCGGACGTAGCGGTGGCGGCGCCCTCGGCCCCTTCTTCCTCGTGCCCGTAGCGGGCCTCGCCTGGCTGACCCTGCGACGGCGGCGGAAGCAGGCGGCGTGACACCGCGTCGCCTCTCCAGCGGACGCCGCCCCTGGGGCGGCGTCCGCCTCCTCGTCGCCCTGGGCCTGGTGGGCGCGTGCCTCGTCGCCTCCCTCGTCCCGGCCCCGTTCCTCTTAGACCGCCGGGCTGTGGCGGACGGGGAGGTGTGGCGATGGGTGACGGGCCACCTCGTTCACGCCTCGCGCGCGCACTTCCTCTTCGACGTCGGCGTAGGCGTGGTTCTGCTGCTCGTCGTAAGGTGGCGGCGCTCGCTCTGGCTGCTCCCACCCTTCGTGGGCACGCTCGTACTCGCCCTCCGTCCGGACCTCGACGTCTACACGGGCCTCTCCGGCGTCCTCCACGGCTGGACGGTGCTCGCGACGGTCGACGTGGCGCGCGGCGGTGACCGGCTGGAGCAGGGCCTCGCCTTCGGCGTGCTGCTCGGCGTTCTGATCAAGGCCCTCGTGGAGTCGGCCCTGGGAACCTCGATCTTCACCGAGCGCTTCGACATGGGCGGCCCGACGGTGTACCTCGCCCACCTCACCGGGGTGCTGGGCGGGCTCCTGATCGCGGGCGCCGAGGTGTGCCGAGCGCCGGGGGGCCATTTCACCGCGGTCGGGGCCCGCAGGCGATTCCCGTGCCCCCCCCTCGGCACCCTCGGTGGACGGCATACTGTGAAGCCCTAGCGCCGACCGTCGGCGGGGAAGAAGGGCTTACAAGCGATGGCAAACTCACTGTTCGAAGACATTCTCGGCATGCTCGGTCAAGGCGACGTGGACGAGGTCGCCAAGGAGGCGGGCGCGAGCCGCGCGCAGACCGAAGCCGCTACCGGCGCGGCGGTCGGTGCCTTGCTCAAGGGACTCGAGGAGAACTCCCGAGACCAGAAGTCCGCCGAAGCGATGCTCGAGGCTCTTCGCCGCGACCACGCTCAGTTCAATCCGAGCGACGTGAAGGTCGTGACCAAGACCCTCAACCAGGAGGACACCTCGAAGATCCTCCGTCACATCTTCGGCGAGAAGCAGGCGAAGGTGGAACGCCAGCTCGGCAACGCAAGCGGCGTCGGCCAGGAAGGGATGTCGAAGATCCTCAAGAGCCTCGCCCCGATCGTGATGGGCATGCTCGCGAAGCGCGGCGCGGAGTCGAACGTGCAGAGCGGCCCCGACCTGTCGAAGTGGTTGGGCCAGGAGCAGCGCCAGCTCCAGGAGAAGAAGAAGGAACTCGGGTTCCTCGACTCGCTCCTGGACCGGGACCACGACGGTGATGTCGACCTCGGCGACATGGCTGGCATGATCGGCAAGATGCTCGGCGGCGGGCGCTAGAGCTCTCCTCCAAGCAACGACAAGGACCCCCGCGGCCCCTGGGTCGCGGGGGTTTTCTCATGCGTGGGCGAGGGCGCTACGGCGCGAAGAACATCTGCGTCCACCAGATGCTCCCGTTGTCGTGGACCCCGATGCCGAGGCGACGGAAGCTCCCGCGCAGGATGTTCTCGCGGTGCCCCTGGGAGTTCATCCACGCCGTGACGACCGCCTCCGGTGTGGGGTAGCCCATGGCGATGTTCTCGCCGGCCGTGGACCAGCGAACCCCCGCCGCGCTGAGCCGATCCCAGGGCTCCTGCCCGTCGGGATTCGTGTGGGCGAAGTAGTCACGGTCGTCCATGTCCACGGAGTGCGCGTAGGCCACCTCGGCCGCTTCGTCATCCCACAGGAGCGGCTCGAGGCCGGCACTCTGTCGCTCCACGTTCACGAGGTCGAGAACGGAGAGGGCCATGACCAGCTCGTCCTCGGTCATCGAGGTCGTCGGCTCGGTCGGCGGCGTCGGCTCGGTCGGCGGGGTCGGCGGTTGGGGTGTGCCCGGCGGTGTCGGCTCGGTCGGAGGGGGATCGATCGTCCCCAGCACGTCGCCGCCGGCCCCGCAGCCTCCCAGGGCCAGGACCACGAACACGAGCGAGAGAAGAGCGAGGTGGCGCAACATGAAACCCCCGGGACATGGCACGGAACGCCGTTCCCTATCGACCTCCCGGGACCCACTTCTTAAGCGTCTCTTTCGGTAGGATTCCCGGGTGACGCTCGTTCGCATCAGCCGCCGCCTGGCCCGCGCCGTGGATGACCTCGCCTTCGCCCCGCCCGTGGACGTGGTGCTGAACCCGCTCACGTATGCCCGGCGCTCGCATGAGGCCTACCTGAGGCGGTACGCCGCGTCTCC
Source organism: uncultured Planctomycetota bacterium (assembly GCA_963802335.1). GTDB lineage: Bacteria > Planctomycetota > PLA2 > PLA2 > JAEUHO01 > CAWDIE01. The sequence goes on from CAWDIE010000004.1 coordinate 126,933, forward strand.
GAAGCCCGTGCTGCTGCTGGGCATGAATCCAGGGCCGTTCGGAATGGCCCAGACCGGGGTCCCCTTCGGCGACGTGACACTCGTCCGGGACTGGCTGGGCATCGAGGAGCCGGTCGAGCGCCCGCGGCGCGAGCATCCCAAGCGTCCCATCGAGGGGTTTCAATGCACACGCCGCGAGGTCAGCGGGACGCGGCTCTGGTCGTGGGCCCGCGAGCGCTTCCCGACGCCGGAGGCCTTCTTCTCGCTCTTCTTCGTGTGGAACTACTGCCCGTTGGCGTTCCTCGAAGCGGGGGGACGAAACCGCACACCGGACAAGCTGCCCGCCGAGGAGCGCGCGCCGCTCTTCGCTGCGTGCGACCGGGCGCTCCGTGACGTCGTCGGTGCGCTCGACGTCGAGCAAGTGGTCGGCATCGGCGTCTTCGCCGAAGGCCGCGCGAAGAAGGCGCTCGACGGACTCGATCTCCGCGTCGGCCGCATGCTTCATCCGAGTCCCGCGAGCCCGTTGGCCAACCGAGGGTGGGCGGCGCAAGCCGAGAACGACCTGCGTCGTCAGGGCGTCTCGCTCCCCGACTGACGGGCGACGTCGGCCTCGTCTACCTCGGCGAGGAGATCCAGCTCGGGTACCGAGCCGGGACCGATGCGAAGGTCCCCGACGAGGGTGGCGCCGAGATCGACCTCGAGGTGCGTACCGCGCAGGTCGGCCTTCACGCGCGCGCTCTTCCTCAGTCGAATGGGCCCGAGCGCGAAAGCGGCCCCCTCGAGCACGCCTTCGATGTCGAGTCGGTCGGCGCGAACCGATGCGTAGACGATGCCCTTCTTCGTGATCCGCATCGCGTTCGCCGTGTTGAAGCGCCGCACCGCGACGTAGTCCTTGACGGTGAGCGCCTCGGTGACGACCCGCTGGTGGCAGTGCCGACAGTTGACCGACTTCGCCGCTGCGTCCACGTCGAGGGGGCGATCGCAGTGCGTACAGAGGATCCGTCGAGGACTGGTCGACCGGAGGCGGGCCATGGTGAACGCAGGAGCGGCGTCGAGCAGCGCGAGCTGCTCGACGCCCCCCTGGACCCTACTTGCGGGCTCCGCCGGCCGCCACGGGGCGCATGCCCTCGGCCGCCGCCGCGCCGTTCTTGCCCGGGCGCTCGATCGTGGCCTTCACGTCCGGCCCGACCTCGCAGCGCCCGACGAACGTCGCGCCTTCGACGACGAGGAGCTTGGCCGCTCGCACGTCGCCCTCCATGCGCGCCGACGCTTTCAGTTCGACCCTCTCCTGGGCGGCCAGGTTGCCGACGAGACGTCCTTCGAGCGTGACGCTGGTGGCCTTGACCTCCGCCTTCAACTCGCCGCCTTCGCTGACGAGCACCTTCCCCTTGGTCTCGATCGAGCCCTCGAACGTGCCGTCGATGCGCACGCCGCCCGTGAAGGTGAGTTCGCCTTTGAAGCGTGCGTCGGGGCCGATCACGGTGGCGTACTCACCCGTCGCCTTGGGAGTTGCGTTGTCTGCCATCGGATTCCTCCTTCGGGCGGGCGGTCTGTCCCGGCCCTCGGCCCGCCACCCTAAGGAGAGGGGGGACACGGCTGGGGAGCCGGTGAATCGGGCCCGTAACGCCCGCGCGACGGCACGGACGAGGGGATATAAGGGAGATATGAGTGGCCGTACACCCGACACCGAACGCCGCGCCCGCCGGCGCCTGGCCGGACACGGCGTGTTCGTCCTGTACGAGGACAACCACCTGCTCGGTCTGATGAAACCCGCCGGGTTGCTCAGTCAGGGCGGCCCCGAGGGTGAGCACCACCTCGTGTCGTTGATCGACGCCTACCGGCGGGAAGCCGAGAGCAAGCCCGGCCGGGCGTACGTGGGACTCGTGCATCGCCTCGACCGCAACGTCTCCGGCGTGTTGGTCGTGGCGAAGACCTCGAAGGCGGCGTCTCGGCTGACGCAAGCGTTCAAGACGCGCGACGGTCGGCTCACGAAGTCCTACGTGGCGTGGGTCCAGGGCGTTCCCTCACTGCCCGAAGCGGAGTTGGTCGACCGGGTTCGTCGCGAACGAGGCGTGACGCTGCGCGTGTCGGTGGAAGACAAGAGCGCGCCCGAAGCCCGGCTTCGCTACGTCGTCGCGGGACGCAGCCCGACCGCCGCACGACTCGACGTGGCGCTCGGAACGGGACGCACGCACCAGATTCGCGCTCAGCTCGCTTGGAGCGGGCACCCCCTCTGGGGCGATGCGAAGTACGGCGGCCCGAAGGGGACGCGCCCGGCGCTGCACGCTCGGCGGCTCGCCTTCGCCCACCCCGTAGGCGGGGCGGCCATCGTCATCGAAGCGCCGCTCCCCCGCGACCTCCTGGATCTGGACGCGCGCCTCGGGATCGAGCCCGGATACGTCGAGACGACGGACGCATGAGCTGCGCGGGCCGCCCCCCTTCTCAGGGGGCGTACCCGAGGTCGCCCGATTGTTCGAGGCGCGTTTCGTAGAGGCCTTCGGCCGTTCGAGGCACGCCGGTGCCGTCGATCCACCGATTGAAGAAGTTGAAGGCCGCGCAGACCGTGACCGCGTCGAAGAGCGTCTCGTCGTCGAGGCCCGCGGCCTTGGCGATGGCGACGTCTTCGCTGTCGACCGCGGCCGGCGTGTCGTTCACCTTCTCGAGGTACGCGAAGATCGCCTTCTCGCGGTCCGTGATCGGGGCCGACCGCCAGTCGCGGCATACGGCATCGACCAGGGCCCTGTCCTTCAGGAGGTACGCCGCGACCGCGGCGTGTGCCTGGGTTCAGAAGGGGCAGTGATTACGCGCGCTCGTCCAGGCCGCGATCAACTCGCGCTGCCCCGCGCTCAGTGGCGACGGGGCGCGCATCACCTCCTGCATGAAGCTGGCCAGGTGCTTGGCCGCCTCGGGGCGAAACGCAAAGAGATGGTAGATCTCGGGTACCGGACGCCCCGTCTTTCGCGCCATCCGGACGGCCTGGCCGAATCGTCCGGCGTCTTCCCCGGGCTCGTGGTGCTCGACATCCTTCAGGTACATGGAGAGCCCTCCTCGCGGGCGGAGCGGACGTTCCGGGCTAGCCGGGTTGCGATGCGGGGAGCACGTCGGCGAGCAACGCCTGCGCACTGAGCGGCATGCCGGTCGCCTCCTCGACGAGGCGTTCCCAGCGGGGGGCGGCGGATGGTAGGAACACCCGCTCCTTGAGGAAGGCGCCCGCGGCCTTGTTGCCGACGAGCTTGCGGCCGAACACGTCGTCGTGAATGTGCTTTGACAGTTGCGAGGCGATGCACTCCCCGAGCAGGTAGCTGTGGTAGTAGACGGGCCAGCAGGCGATGTGGATCTTGGCCGCCCAGACATCGCGCGGCAGCGGGTCGGGGCGGGGGATGCCCTGGAGACGCTCGACAAGCGACCACCAGACCTCGTCGAGGTCGGCATCCGGATCCTCGTAGAGCCGCTCCTCGAATCGGCACATGACCAGCCCCCAGCGCACGAAGGCGAGGAGCGAGGCACGCCGCCGAGTGTCCGCCGCGGGATCGGGAGGCAGCCCGGCGATGTCCCGCCGCCAATGCGGGTCTTCGACGAGTCGTCCGAAGAGCATCGCTACGCCCTCGGTGACCGCGGCGTGGGGAGGGGTGATGAGGTTCCACGGGAGATCCTGGTCGAGGTAGCGGTCGTAGGCGGCGTGCCCGAACTCGTGGAGCATCGTCCGCGTCCAACGCTCGCCGGGCACGACGTTGGCCAGGACCCGGATGTCGCCCTGCCGATCCAGGTGGGTGCAGAAGGCGTGCTGGATCTTCCCCGGGCGCGGCCGAAGGTCGCTGGCCTCGAAGATGCCGGCGACGTCGAGATCCAGCCCCGCGAAGGTGGCGCGCGTGAGCTCGATACCGTCGGCCTCGCCCAGCGGGTCGTCGGCGGTCGCGTCGGGCGGCAGCGCCTGCAGAAAGACGTCGCCGTAGTGCCACGGCCGGAGCGCGTGCCCTTCGATCCCGTAGCGCGTGGCCAGGCGCGCGTCGAGATCGGCCTTCGTGGCCTGCCATGCGTCATTCGTCCCGTTCTCGAGCTCGAGCAGGAACGCATCGAGCGCCGCGGGGATGACTTCCTCGGTCTCCAGTCGAAGCGCACGAAAGGAGGTACCGTTCACGGCGTCGGCATGCTCGTTTCTGAGGTGGGCCAATTCGCGGACCTGGGGGGCGACCTGGGCCCCCACGCGCGCGGCCGCCCGCCACGTCGACTCGAGGACGTCTCCGTCGGTGGCCCCTCGTAGCCGCTCGAAGACCTCGTTCGCGGACAGCTGTGTTTCGCCCACCACGGCGCGAAACGTCGCGAAGCGCTCCTGCACGTCCGCCTCGAGCGCGACGAGCGCTTCGGGCCGGGGCTTGCTGTGTGGCAGCAGTCGCAGGCGAAGCCGCTCGAGTGCGCGCCGCAGCAGCGGGTCGTCGATCCGCTCGGACAGGCTCTGCTCCACCCTGGCGAAACCCGTGTCGTCGTGACTCAGCTCGTCGAGCGCATGCGCGGCGGACTCGACCTGCTCGCGGGCGGAGGGTGTCGCGGCGCAGGCGGCTTCCCAGCGGGCTCGGGCGAGCGCTTCGGAGGCGGGCCGAAGGCGGTCGATCCAGGCTTCGAGAACTCGGCGGGCTGCGCGGTCGGCCATGGCGGTGAGCGTACCAGGGTTGCCACGCGCGCGGGACTCGCCAGCGCGTATCCTGGGGCCGGAGGTAGTTGCCGTGACCCGTCGTTTCGTGTGGCTGTCGACCCTGCTCGTCGTGGGGGTCCTCGCCTTCGTCCTCGTCGTCGCCGAGGTGCTCTCGGCGGAGGAAGAGGCCCCTGTCCTTCCCACGGGTCGATCGATCCAGCGTCTCGAAGGGCTCAAGACCGTCCTGATCGTCCCCGAGTCCCGCCCCGCCGATCGGCCGCTCTCCTTGGTCGTCGTCCTTCACCCGGCCGCCGGACCGGCGTCGAACATGGCCGACACCTTCGACGCCTGGCCCGCGGAGGGGTACGTCGTCTGTGCGCCCCAAGCCAAGGACCTCACGTGGGAAGTCGGCGATCTCGACGCCCTCACCCGCCTCGTACCCGGCCTCGTCGAGGCACTGTCCATCGACCCTGCGCGCGTCCACCTCGTCGGCTACTCGGATGGAGGCACGCACCTCGACCGGGTCGCCTTCGACGACGCCGTGAAGCCGTGCAGCGCCACGTGGGTCGCCGCGACCTACACCGGCAACCGGGTACCGCGCTGGGCTCGCGAGGAGCTGGGTGCGCTGGCGCTGCTGGGCGCCGACGACGAGCAACTGCGACAGCTCGAAGCCGGCATGGAGCGACTCGAAGGGAAGGTGCGGAGCGTCGAGTGTCGGGTGGCCGAGAACGTGGGGCACCGCTTCCCCTACGACGAACGGCCCTACCTGCTCTGGTGGATGGGCATCCAGGAGAAGCGCATCACCAAGGGACACGATCTGTCGCTGCCCTGGACGGAGGATCTGGACACGGCCCTCGCCTCCCAGGCGGGAGAGAAGAAGGGCGGCGTGTTCCTCTGGGTGTACGGAGACGGCGACGCCGAGAGCGAAGATGCTCTCGCCGTACAACGAGACGTCTTCCTCGACGGCAGGGTGCGGTTCCTTGCCTCTCAGCTCGCCTGCGTGAGGCTGGATGCGAGCCAACAGGCCGGTCGACTGGCGTCCTTCGACGTGACGTCCGCTCCGGCGCTCGTCGTGCTCGACACGAAGGGGAGAGTCGTGAAGTCCTTCACGTCCGGCTTCTCTCCGCGCAAGGTGGCAGCCGCGCTCAAGAAGGTCGCCCCGCGGCGCAAGCCCCCGCGCTGACATGAATAGGAGTCTCCCGTGAGATCGCCGAGCCGTCGTTGCGCTGCATGGGTCGCCTGCCTCCTGCTCCTCGGCGCCGTATCCGCGGCAGCCGAGCAACCGACCTACCCGGAGGGGTCGAGCGTGCAGGAGATCGAGGGTCTCCAGGTCTCCCTCGTCGTGCCTCCGGCGCCCGAGGACGGCGCGAAGCACTCGCTGCTGATCGTGCTCCACGGCGCCGGCGGAACGGCCACGGGCATGGCGGGCTCGTTCGCCGGTTGGGCCCAGGACGGCTACGTCGTGTGCGCGCCCAAGTCGCGCGGGCAGGTGTGGGAGAAGGACGATCTGGATCGGGCGCTGCGCATCGCGGCCCACGTGAAAGGAGCCCTCCCGATCGATGCGGACAAGGTGCACGTCGTGGGCTTCTCCAACGGCGGCTGGAACCTCCACCCCCTGGCGTTCAGCGACGACCTCCACCCGTGTAGCGCCACGTGGATGGCCGCCGGATTCCGCGGTGGAAGCGTGCCGAAGTGGGCGAAGAAGTCGCTGGGTGCCATCGCGTTGGCCGGCAGCGAGGACGCCAACGCGTCCGCGGCTCGCGCGACCGTCCCCGCGCTCGAGGGCAAGGTCCGCTCCGTGGAGGTCCGCATCCAACCGGGGCTGGGGCACAAGTTCACGAATGAGCTCATGCCCTACCTGCGCTGGTGGATGGGCGTGCAAGAAGGGCGCTTCACCCCCGGCGACGACATGAGCTTCGACTGGACGACGGATCTCGACGCCGCGCTGGCGGCGCTGGAGGGGGCCAAGAAAGGCGGCGTCCTGGTCTACGCCTACAGCCCCGAGGACGTGGACAAGCCGGAAGCACGAACCATCCAGGAGGACGTCTTCTTCGACCCCGAGGTGCGCTTCCTCGGAGCACAGCTTGGCTGCGTGCGCCTGGCGTGGGAGGAGCACGCCGAGAAGCTGGCCGCGCTCAAGGTGAAGACGACGCCCGCGCTGGTCGTACTGGACCGCAAAGGGAAGGTGAAGAAGATCTACGAGGGCAAAGTGAAGGCCAGCAAGCTCTCACGCACCCTGCGCGGGGTTGCGCCCATCAAGCGCATGCCGAAGTAGGACCGGCCTGCGTCCTGGGGAAGAGGCGGGGTCGCCCGTATCCTGCCCGCCGGAGGAGCGCCATGCAGGAAGCGGCACGAGCGGAGATCGGGATCCTCGGCGGAACGGGGTTGTACGACATGCCGGGTCTGGAGGACGCGCGCGACGTCGACATCGACACGCCGTACGGGAAACCGAGCGCCGCGTTCCGGGTAGGGCGCGTCGACGATCGCGATGTCGCGTTCCTCGCCCGGCACGGCCGCCACCACCAGCTGCTCCCCTCCGAGATCCCCTACCGGGCCAACGTGTGGGCGCTCAAGTCGCTGGGCGTAGAGAAGGTCATCTCACCCAGCGCCGTCGGCAGCCTGCGCGAGACCCTCCCGCCCCGTCGCCTCGTGGTCCCCAGTCAGATCATCGACCGCACGCGACACCGCCCGGACACGTTCTTCGGGGACGGGATCGTCGTCCACGTGTCCCTGGCGGACCCCTACTCGGAGACGCTCCGCCGCATTCTGATCCTCGCGGCCGAGGAGGTTGGATGCCGCATCCACGACGGCGGCACCTACCTGTGCATGGAGGGTCCTCAGTTCTCGACCCGGGCGGAGAGTCAGTGGTACCGAAGTGCGGGCTGTGACGTCATCGGCATGACGAGCGTCACGGAAGCGCGCCTCTGCCGGGAAGCCGAGATCGCCTACGTCTCGATCAGCATGGTCACCGACTACGACGCGTGGCGCGTGGACGAGGCCGGCGTCACAGCCGAGGAGATCGTCTCCGTCCTTCGCGACAACGCAGACGACGCGACGAAGGTCGTTCGCGCGGCGATCCCGAAGATCCCGCGTGGCCTGTTGCCGGAGAACACGAGTCTCGAGACGGCCATCCTGACGCCCCTGGACGCTGTTCCGGCGGCGACCCTGGAGAAGCTGGCCCCCTTGCTGGCGCGCCTTCGCGCCCGCGCGTGAACCCTCACGGGGGTCAGCACGTGCTCGACGGTCCGGCCGACTCACGATCCGGGGTCTCCGGGACACCCGGCCCGATGCCGAGCGGCACGTAGGTGACACCCTCCGCCGTCGCCAATGCCGGGAGCTCGCGCCAGCAGTCGACGACGACGCGCGGCGCTTCGGTCCGCCCCCATACGGCGGGCGTGACATCGCACCAGGCCGGCCAGGGGGTCGCGACCACGACGACATCCGCGCCGCGAATGCAGTCCTCGACGGACTCGGCCAAGGCGGTCCCCGGAGGAAGGGCCTCGCGGGCGTACGGCATGGCGGCCGGATCGAAGGCCACCACGCGAACGCCGCGCTCGTGCAATCGCTGGCAGAGCTGGATGCCGAGGGACTCGTCGATGACGTCGGTGTTGGGCTTGTAGGCCAGGCCCAGGACCCCCACGGTGCCGCCATCGGGAACCCGCTCGTGGACGCGATCGGTCAACCACGGGACCTGGGCACGGTTGAACTTGCCGAGTACGCCCACGAGTTCCGGTGCGACGTCGAACCGCTTCAGCATGGCACCGAGCGCTTGGTTGTCCTTGTCGAAGAAGGGGCCCCCGTACGACACGGCGCCGCAGAGCGCCCCCTCGCCGATCCGCGGATCCATCTGCATGGCGGAGGTCACGACGTCGACATCCCCACCGGGCATCCGTTCGCAGACGCGGGCGAGAAAGTTGGCGAAGCTGATCTTGGTCGTCACGAACACGTTCACGGCCAGTTTCGTGAGCTCCGCGTTGGCGATGCTCATGCGCACGATCGGGGGATCGATCTCACAGACGCGCTCGTAGAGTGCCTGCATGGCGTCGCCCGAGCGGCGATCCCACTCCCCGATGAGAGCCAGACTGGGGCGAAGGAAGTCCTGGATGACGTTCCCCATGGTCACGTACACCGCGCTGTAGCAGAGGCCGATGTCGGGGCCGATCGTCTTGCCGCTGACCTCTTCGATGGCCGGCGCGATGCGGCGCCGCGTGGATCCGGGCATGACCGTGCTGGCGACAGCGACGAGATGGTAGCGATCGACGTCGGCGAGAATCCGCCCGATGTCCTGGCACGTAGGCAAGACGCTGGCGAGGGACAAGGAGCCGTCGGGGGCCATCGGCGTGGGCACGGCGACGATCGAGATGTCCGTGGACATCACGGCGTCCCGAAGGTCGGTCGTCGCGCGCAGCTCGGGCCCCACGGTGGCCATCAACTCCTCGAAGCCGGGTTCGAAGTGCAGACTCCGCCGCGCGGCCAGGGCCTCGACCTTCTCGACGACCGGGTCGTAGCCGACGACCTGAAAACCCCGGCTGGCCAGGCAGGCGGCGAGCGGAGACCCCAGGCGCCCCAACCCAATGACGGAAATACGCGGCAGGGCGTCCATGCGCCATCCCCATCGACATCGACATCGACACGTTGATCGTAGAGGCGTCCCGGTGCGTCCGGCATCCGAAATCCGCTTCGAGCAGGATTCGGATCAGCGCAGTTCCTCGAGCCTCCGACGGGCGTCCTCGGCGAGCTTCACGAGGCCGGGATTCTCCTCGGCGTCCCGGATCACGGTCTCGAACTCGGCGCGCGCACGGGCGCTGTCGCCTTCCAGGGCCGAGAGAACCCCGACGCCCCACCGCATGTTCGTCCGGAGCTGCCCGGCGGAGCTAGGCACGCGAATCACGTCCTCCGCGACCCGAAGCGCGCTGTTGTAGTCCTCGGTCTTCGACAGCGTCCATGCCAACTGCATGCCGGCTTGAACCCCCTGCGGAGAGTCGAGGCCGACAACTCGAATCGCCTCGCGCAGCGTCGTCGCCGATCCCTCGAAGTCCTTGCCAGCACGCTGCGCCATGCCCAACTGCGTCAGCACCTCGGATTTCGCCTCGGGTTCGAGCTCGCGCGCGAGCAGCCGCTCGAGTGCCTCGCGGGCTCCCGGCAGGTTGCCGCTCTTCGCGAGGCGCTGCGCCGCACTCTTCACCTCCTCATCGCTCAACTCGGCCCACTTGCGGGCCTCGATCGTCTCCAGCGCCTCGGCCAAGGCGTCGGGATCGATGGCGACCGCACCCGGCTTGGTCGACTCGACGGCGGTGCGCTCAGCGTCGGCCGACCCCTTGAGCCGCGGGCGTTCCGGGGCAACGGGTGGTGCGGTGGCGATGTCGTCGAGGCGGCGCTCGATCCGGTCCAGTCGCACGACGACCTTGTCGAGCGCGCTCGAGGACAACGCGTCGGTGTCGACGGCCATCGGCGACAGGCTGGACGGGGGGGGCTCGTCGACCGGCATGAGGAGGGACTGGCCCAAGGCATAGACCCCTCCACCGAGGAAGAGCCCGACGAGGAAGAGCATCACGGGGCGCATGGGCCCAGCGTACCCGCTGCTCACTTCCAGTGCTTGCCCAACTCGTCCCCATAGGCCTTCATCGCCGCAGGATCCCCCCCCGCGACGTTCCGGGCCGTGACCCCCTCGGGGAGCGGCACGAGTTCTTCGAGCTTGGCGACCAGCAGTTCCCGGTCGCCGGTCTCGATGCGGCCGAGCAGATGCCAGAGCACGAGCGTGTCCCGGGGCGTGGTCGCCATGAGGGCCGCCGACACCGCGCCCTCCGGCGTGACTCCCTGGAGTTCGGCCGGGCCGTCGTCGAACGAGGGCACGCCGGGGCCCTCACCGGGAAGGAGCCGACAGGAGGCGCCTTGCGGCACGACCGAAGCGAACCCCTTGCCGTTGGTCCCGACGACGACGACCATCTCATTGGTCGCACGGACCAGCCCCCGTCCGTCCCCGTCCGCCTCGACGACGAAGGAGCCCTCGCCGTGCACCGCGGCGGAGGGAGTCGTCACGATCAGGCCGCCGCCGGTGAGTTCGATGCCCAAGGCACCACGTACGAGCCTCAGCTGCTCGCTGTCGCCCTCGGCAGTCTCCCGCTGGACCAGGCTGTCAGGCCCCACGTCGACGTACCCGAGCTCGTCCACGGTGAGGCGCGCACGCTGCTCATCGCTCGTTTCGACCCGCCCGCCGACGTCGAGGTAGTCCTGCCCCTTCGCCCCGGAGGTCCACGCCACCCGCCACCCCTCGGCGTCGTCCGGGAGGTTCGTGATGAGGAAGAACGCGCCAACGGCGAGCCCCCCCACGAGCAGAGCGAGGATCAGGGGGATGGGGTTCTTGCGCTTGCGCTTCGCCTTGTAGCGGTAGGGCGCGATGGCGCGCGCCAGGGCTGCGGCCTCCACCGCCTTGCCTAAGCGCTCGTGACCGCGCTCGAGCCGCGCCTCGATTTCCGAGCGGCGGATGTGGAGCAAGTCGGCGATCCCGTCGGCGTCGAGGCCGGCGGCCGCTTCCAGAAGGACGGCCTCGCGCGCGTCCTCGTCGAGCTTGGCCACGTGCCCCAGCATGCGCCCGAGGTCCCCACCGGCGGAACCGGACCGCCCGACGGGGTGGGTCCGAGCCTGCTCGAGCAACCAGCGCCCCACGGCCGAAGGCTCGGGGATCCGCTGGAGCTCACCCCGCGCCTTCCCGAAGATCTCTTCGAGGACGCCGCGGACGGCCCCGGGCTCGGTGCGCCCGAAGAGCAGCGCGGCCATCCCGGGCCCGAAGCGATCACCCAGTTCCTGCCACGCGTCCTCGTCGCCGCGGCAAGCCCGCTCCCACAAGGCGCGGTCGTCCAGGGTCTGCAGGGACTTCGTCACGGAATCCTCCCAAGGCTCTCCTTGAGCTATCGGTCATCTCCCCCCCTCGGCTTGGGCCCCGGGGGCCGCAATCTTCACGTTTCGGTCGGGTCGGCCCCACCGTGCCCCCCGAATCGACGGTCCCCACCGGGGACGGCGGCGCGTGGAAGGACAAGCGAAGAGGCGAACGCGGAGGCCTTGCAGAGAGGCCCGTCACTCCCCCCGCCGCTCCCGCTTGCGCTGGCTCTGCCGCTTCTTGTCCGAGAGGCGGCGCTCTTTGCTCGCGCGGGTCGGACGCGTCTTCCTCCGAGTCTTGGGGCGCACGAGGCCGGCCCGAAGGACGGCCTCGAACCGTGCCAGGGCGTCCTCGACGTTGCGGGACTGGTCCCGATAGCGATCCGAGCTCAGCAGCAGATCACCGGTCTGGGTCAGGCGGAGCCGCTTGCGCAAGAGCTCGCGGTCCTGCTCGTTCAGGGCAGCGGACTCGTCGACATTGAAGCGCAGCTGGACCTTGCTGGAGGTCTTGTTCACGTGCTGACCGCCCGGCCCCGACGCACGGACGTAGGCGAGCTCGATCTCGGCGGCGGGGATGCGCACCCGCTGCGTGATCCGGATCTCCGACGGCAGCCGACTCACGATGCCCCGCGGGCTACCCAGCCACGAGCCGCGTGACGTGCTCGTCGCCGGCCACGATGGTCTCGTGGGCGAGCCCCAGGAAGAGGCCGTGTTCGACGACGCCGGGGATCGTGGAGAGTGTGACGTCGAGCGCCTCGGGGTCGGGGATCGCGCCGAAGGGGCAGTCCAGGATGCGATTCCCCTCGTCGGTGACGAATGCCTGCCCGTCCTTCGTCATGCGCAGGCCCGGCTCGACGCCCAGGGCACGAATCCGAGCAGCCACGAGGGACGCGGCGAAGGGGATGACCTCCACGGGCAGGGGGAACGCACCCAGCGTCGCGACGACCTTCGAGCGATCGACCACGATCAGCACGCGCTTCGTCGCCGCGGCGACGATCTTCTCGTGCAGCAGGGCCCCCCCGCCGCCCTTGATGAGGCGGAGCCTCGAGTCGACCTCGTCCGCGCCATCGATGGTCAGGTCGAGGTGCGGCTCCGTGGCCAGGTCGTCGAGCTCGATGCCGACTTCGCGGGCGACGCGGGCGGTCTCCCGCGACGTCGGCACGCCGACGATGCGAAGCCCTCGCTGGACCCGCTCGCCCAGGGCCCGAACGGCGAGCAGCGCGGTACTGCCCGATCCGAGTCCCAGCCGCATGCCGTCTTCGACTTCGCGCACGGCCGCCGCGGCCGCTGCCTTCTTCTCTCGATCCTGCTGACTCATGAAGCGGAGGCTACGAGCGGGGGGGGACCGGCGCTACCCTCACTCCGGGAACAGGAGCATCACATGGACACGAGCACGAAGGAACTCGAGGGACGCGGGGCCATCATCACCGGGGGGTCCTCCGGCATCGGGGAAGCGACGGCGCTCAAGCTCGCCGCCATGGGCGCCAAGGTGGCCCTGACGGGACGCCGCGCCGAGCCGCTGGACGCCATCGTCGAGAAGATCCGCGCGGCCGGTGGGGAGGCCATCGCGGTCCGGGGAGACGTCCGCGACGAGAACCACGCGGCCGAGGCCGTCATCCAGACCATCGAGGTCTTCGGCAACCTCACGATTCTCGTCAACAACGCGGGGGTCATCGGCAGCGGGCCGATCGAGGCGACGGACACCGAGGAGTGGGACCGGCTGATGGACGTGGACTTGAAGGGTGCGTTCTTCTTCTGCCGCGAGGCCATCCCCCACCTCAAGGCGCGGCACGGGGCCTCCATCGTCAACGTGTCGAGTGTGGCGGGGCGCCGGCCCTATCCGAGCCTCGCCCCCTACTGCGTCGCCAAGGCGGGACTCGACATGCTGACCGAGTGCCTGGCCGTGGAACTCGCGCCCTACGGCATTCGGGTGAACGCGATCAACCCGGGGGTCGTGGTGACCAACCTCCACAAGGCGTCGCACGCGGTCCCCGACTACGATGCCTTCCTGACGCGGTCCAAGGAGACCCATCCCCTGGGTTTCGTCGGCCACCCGCGCGATGCCGCGGAGCTGATCGCCTTTCTGGTGACGGACCGGGCACGTTGGATCACGGGTGGGCTGATGCCGCTGGACGGCGGCCGGGCCCTGACCTCGCTACGCTGAGCGAATGGGAGGACGGGAGTACGCCATGGGGAGCACAACCGAGCGTGGGCGATCGCGCATCACGATGATGCTCCTGCTCGGGCTGGGCATCGCCTTGCTCGGCGCCCTCCTGCTTCCCCGCCTGCTCAACGAAGCCCACCCGCCCGAACCACGCACGTCGCAAGCGACGATCTGCTTCGTGGTCGCGGGGGACGCGACGGGGCTGGGCTCGGGACGGGGCCGTCTCTCCCTCGTTCGTCCGGGCCAGCCCCCTCTCCGCATCGCCCTGGACGTCGAGCCGGGCCAGCCGGCAACGCAAATGGCCGAGGCCGCGGCGGATGCCTTGCGAGGCGCGGCGACCCACGCCGGCTGGTCGGCGCCCCCGGTGCTCGTCGCGGCCGACAACTGTCTCCACCTGGAGGACGTGGTCGAGATCGGCGGTGACCCGGGCATCGCGGGCCTGGGGGTGTCGTACTCGCTGGCCGTCGGGGGAGCCCAGGGCGGCGCGATCCGCCTCGCCTTGGCCCGAGCGGGCGGCAAGGAGCCCGGCTGCCGAGGCACGGTCGGGATCACCGCGCGCCGCGCGGCGACCGATCGGAGCCCCGGCGCGACTGCCGCCACCCTGCGCGTGGGCTTCACCGGCACCACCACCCGAGCGGGCATCCTCCGGGCGCTGGAGGAGCGCCTGGGCGAGGCGGGATGGGCCTACGCCCGCGAGGGCGAGGCGTTGGTGATCCGCGGCCTCCCCGACGGGGGCGCGGTGGGCGGCCTGCTGCTGGCCGTCCAGTACGACGAGGTACCGCCGGATCCCGGCGCGGCGCTGACCTGGACCCTCTCGATGGTCCGCTGAGGGGGTGCGGGGCCGGCCTCAGGGCCCCGACCGACCCGCCCCCGGCGGTCGCGCCCCCGGATCTGTTCGCAAGTGGTTCAGAGGGCGTCCCTACCGTTGCGAAAGTCCTGCCTGGGTGGCTACATGACGCTGGGGATGAAGAGAAGCGTGGAGAGACCATGGCCCGGATCCTCGTCGTCGAAGACAACAGCACCGTCCGGGAACTCACGGCGCGCATGCTGGAGAGCGTGGGGCACGTATGCGTCGAAGCCGGAGACGGCGAGGAGGGGCTGACCCTCGCCCTCCGCTCTACGTCTCCCTTCGACGTGATCGTGAGCGACATCGACATGCCGCGACTGAACGGCGTGGATCTCCTCAACGCCATGCGCCAGTGCGCTCGCGGGCGGCTGCGGTTCATCCTGATCTCGGGCGCGTGGGCGGCATGGGACGTCGTGGCGTCGGCGGAGGAAGAAGAAGAGTTCGTCGCGTTCCTTCCGAAGCCCTTCGGCCGGGCGGAGATATGCCGTCTGGTAGACGACGCGCTGGCCGCGTGACCGGGATCGCCCCCTCCAACGGCCCAGGCATGCCGCCTTCCGACGTCATGGGTGGCACGTCGCGGCCCGCCGACCGGAGCGCTTCTCGAGCGCGATATCCGTGGCTGGGAAGGGGTGGCCGACGGGCCCCTGCGATGCGACGCCCGTCGTGGCTACGTGTCCCATGAGGAGCAAGCGGCGGGACGCGACGGGAACCTACGCACGGCTCAACGGGTGAACGTGACGGCAGAAGTCGCGGGTTGGTCGGTGTGGAACCCGAAGCTGCTCCAGAGCGCACGTCGTCGGGGAACTCCCCGGTGCGCGCGTGCGAGAGCGAGCGGCCGGGTCGGGACGGCAGGGTGGGCGTGATCGCCTTGCAGGGCAACGCTACCCGGTTGACGCCGCGCGTCGCCCCGGAAGCGGGGAGGCGCGCGGTGGTCAGCCCCCCGTCCCCACCCGGGTAGGCGACACCGTCGTTGGGCCATCGCGCGCGTCGGACGCCGCCGCGGGGCCGCCCCTCGACCAATCCGGCCGCCGAATTGAGTCTTTTCGCAGAATCGCTCTTGAGTACGAACGACTCCTTTACCGATAGGGCCCGCGGAGCCTCGTCGGCTCCGCCCCGGGCGCCAGGCCTGGGGCGAAGCCGCGAGGGGGGGAGTGCTCGAACACTCCTCCGCCCGGGGCGGTTCTCCCTCCACGGGCGATCCACCGGACTCGCATTCGATACGCCGACCGGGGGCCCAGGATGAGCATCACACTTCCCGACGATTCCGACCACTCCACCCATTCAGATCCCGTTGGCGCAGGCGTGCCGCCCGGCCTGCGTGGACGTGTCCATCCGTCCTGTCCGCCCCGATCGGGCGTGGGTCTCGATTGGCTCGGACAAGACGAGAGCGAGGTCGACGAGAACGAGGAGACGCCCCGGCACCTGCCCTGCTTCCCCGAGAGACCGTCGGACCCCGATTGGCAAGCCGCTTGGGCCTGGTTCGACCGTCGCTTCGGGCGCTGGCTCGATCGCCTCGCGCTGCGCATGCTCCGGCAGTTCCCGATCGCCCCAGCCGTAGAGGAGGAGGCGCAGAACCTGCGCCACGAGTTCCTCGTCGCTTGCATGGAGCACGCGTGGCTGAGTCCGCGCAAGCCGATCCGTGCGCCGCGTCGGTTCCTGTGGACGTGCTTCTGGCGCTTCGTCCGTGGGCGGTCCCGGCACCTGCACGCCGCCAAGCGCAGGCCCCCGGGCCCGCGGCGCCGCGCCGAAGACGTCGCGCTGATCGGACGAGAGCCGGATCCGGCCGAGGCGCGGGAGGCAGCAAGCATCACGGACATCGTCGGACAGGCCACGCAGGTAGCCTGCGAAGAGCTCGCCCGCCGCCATCCCCCCTACGCCGAGGTGATCGAGACGTGCGTGGGTACGGATGCCACGCGGGTGGACGATGCCGCGTTGGCCTGTCGGCTGGGCCTGACGCGTCAACAGCTGTCAAACCGGCGTCACCGCGCACGCGATGTGCTGGCCGGTCTCCTCTACCGGGCGATCGAGGACATCGTCGGCGACGCCGAAGTGGCGCGTGAGATCTGGCGGGGCCTCGAGCCGCTGATCGGCCCCCGCGCGCGGCGCGTGGGGTTGGTGGCTTGAACCCGATGCCCGCGGGGCAAGACCCCACACGAATGGGGTGTGGGGGTTGGAAAAGTTCGTTCGCGAGGCTGCCTCCGTACCGAACGTAGGGGATAGCGGGTTAGGCGTGGACGTCGGGGCCCAGCCAGCGTTTGCGCACGCGGCGCTGGGCGGGCGCGGCGCCTTCGTCGATCTCCAGGCGGGCCATCTTGCGCGCGTCCTTGCGCGGGACGACCTCGAGGGTCAGCAACGTGTCGTGCCGATAGAGCGTCACCGCGACCTTGGTTCCGGGCTTCGCGGCGCGCCAGAGCCGACGCCAGCTCCCCCGGTCGAGGCGCCGCCCGTCCAGGGCGAGGAGCTCGTCTCCGATCAACAAGCCCGCCTCGGCGCCGGCCCCGTCCGGGTCGACATTGCGGATCTTGAGAGGGGTGCCCTCCGGCATCAGCTCCACGCCCAGTTTGCCGAGCACATGGCGGCGTCCCTTGGCCGCATCCTCGGACAGCGTGGGCACGACTTCGCGGTAGCTCAAACCCGCCTTCGCGTAGGTCGCGCGGTAGGGCATCTTCGCCGTGGTGCCGACCCAACGCTCGAGCAACCGGCGCACGCCGCGACCGCCCACGCGCTCGACCTCGGCCTCGACGCGCCCGGGTAGGTACCCCTCGGGCTCGCCGGCCTCCTTCCACAGCCCGCGGAAGACCTCGTCCAGGCCGTGACGGCCGTCCGTGGCGGCCCGAAGCTCGACGTCGAGGAGCGCCCCCATCACGGCCCCTTTGACGTAGTAGCTGATGTACCGGTTGATCGTGTTCATCTCTTCGAACGACGTACGTGTGGCGAAGCCGTCCTGGTTCCACACGTTCCACGACGCTTCGCGCAGCGTCATGGCGCGGCGGCCGGGCATGTCGTGAAGCTGGTCGATGTAGCGCCCCACCCACCGCAGGTAGGTCGGCACGTCGATCGCACCCGCCTGGCGCAAGCCATACCACGCGTAGTAGTCGGTGAAGCCCTCGACGGCCCAAAGCTGGCTCGAGTAGGCCTCCTGCGTGTAGTCGAAGGGGCCCAGGCCGAAAGGGCGGATGCGCTTGACGTTCCAGAGGTGGAAGTACTCGTGGCAGGCCACCGCCAGGATGCGCAGGTAGGCGTCTTCGTCTTCCGTGTCCAGCCGAAGGGGGATGGCCAGGTGCGTCGAGTTCCGGTGCTCGAGCGCGCCGCCCTTGCACCGCGTGGGGTGGAAGTCACACAGGAACCAGTAGGAGTCGTACGGGAGTCCACCGAACAGCCCCGCGAAGTAGCGGACGAAGGCCTCGGTTTCCCGCACGAAGCGCGGAAGCCGTTCGATCGTGTCCCCCGTGTCGGTGAGGACCACGTGATGCGGCTTCCCATCCACGTGGAAGGTGCGGTGGTGGAGCCGCGCGATCTTGATGGGGCAGTCGATCAGCTCGTCGTAGTCCGGAGCCGACCACCGCCCCGCTCGGACGAGCGGCAGGCCCGTCGCGACGTCCCACCCGCGAGGCTTGTCACGCACGGACAGGGTGTACGGCACGTCGCGGTGCCCCTGGAGGTAGACGAAGACGCTGCCCCCGTTCAGGTGGCACTGGGAGTCGTCGAAGAGGGACCCCGCGCTGGAGAGCGTCCGGCCGAAGGCGTCGTAGCGGATGACGAAGGAGGTCGCATCGCCCTTGGACACGCGCCAGGACTGCTTGTCGATCTTCTCCACCGGCACCGCCTCGCCACGCACCTCGACACGGAGGTCCTGCACGAAGCGGGCGTTGTTCATCAGCGCGTAGTGCCCCGGCACCCACTCGGGGCTCGCCACGACGATGTCGCCCTTGGGCGCGCCGCTGACCCTCATTTCCACGCCGAGGAGATGCAGGTGACGCCGCGCGAGACTCAGTTGGACGTGGACCTTCATGCGTGACTCCGGGAAGAGCGGGTGGGGGTCAAGTGATGTCGCCCCGCTCCTCGTCGAGATCCGACGGGAGGAGGGGGTCGGGATCGGCGTGTACGGTCACCACCGCGCCGGGGCGCTCCCGCTCGACGGCCATGCGCACGCGCTCGGTGAGCCGATGCGCTTCGACGAACGAGAGGCCTCGGTCGAGTTGGACGTGACAGTCCATGAAGAGCGTAGGGCCCACCTTCCGGGTGCGGATGTCGTGCATGCCGCGAAGCTCCGGCACGGCCTCGCGCACGGACATCTCGACCGCAGACAGTGCTTCGGGCTCGAGCGCGCGGTCCATCAACTCGTCGGTGGAGCGTTTCAGCACGTGCGCGGCGGACCACAGCACGATCAGCGCGACGGCGGCGGCCACGACCCCGTCGAACCAGACGATGTTCGTCCAGCGCACGAGAAGCAGGGCAACGAGGACCCCGAGATTGGTCCAGACGTCGCTGGCGTAGTGGGCGGCATCGGCCGCCAGGGCCAGCGAACCCGTCTGCCGGGCCGTCGATCTGAGCTTCCACGTGATCCACGCGCTGGCGACGGTGGAGATGACCATGACGAGGATGCCGAGATCCAGGCGCTCGACCTGCCCCCCCCCGATGATCTTGCGCACCCCCTCGACCAGGAGGAATGACCCGGCGAAACCGATGAAGCCCGCCTGCAGCAGCCCGGCCAGGGCTTCGGCCTTGCCGTGGCCGTACGCGTGGTCCTCGTCGGCGGGCTGGCCCGCGATCTTCACCGCCAGGTAGTTCACCCCCGACGCCACGAGATCCATCAGGGAGTCCACCAGCGACGCGAAGATGGCGAGCGACCCCGTGAGCAGCCCCGCGGCGAGCTTGAGCGCACCGAGCGATGCGGCCGTCATCACGCTCAGCCTCGCCACGCGGAGATTCAACCGCGTGGCCTCCTCACCTTGGAGTCGAGGCTGGGGATTGGTTTCGGCCACGTTGCCCTCGCGGTTCGCTCAGCGACTGCCGGCCCCACCCTCGGTTTCGAGATCCAGTCCGTCCAGTCCCTCCAGCCGGGGGTCGGACGTCGTCGGCTCGTGATCCTCCTCGCACGTGGGATCCTCGCAGCCATGGGCGCCGTGGTCGTGTCCGTGGCCGCCGTGACTGTGTCCCCCGTGACTGTGGGAGTGCCCCGCCCCCACCAGTCCGGGCAACCACGTCACCATGATGATCCCGAGCGCCAAGGCGAGGGAGGTGCCGATCAGGGCCTTCCCTCGGGCGCGCCGATGGATCTCGGGAACGAGGTCGGCGCAGGCTACGTAGATGAAGCCCCCGGCGGCGATCGGCATGAGGTAGGGCTCGATCCCCATGTCGCTTCCGATCGTGAGGATCAGCCCGGCCCCGAGGATGGCCGTGGCCGCGCTCGCGGCGTTCAGCCACAGCGCCTTCTTCACCGGCAAGCCCGCGGCCAGCAAGACGCCGAAGTCTCCGAACTCCTGCGGCAGCTCGTGCAGCGCAACGGCGATCGTCGTGGAGAGGCCAGCGGCGGGGCTGACCATCCACATGCCGCCGATCAACAGCCCGTCGACGAAGTTGTGCATCCCGTCGCCGAGCAAGTTCATCCAAGCGAAAGGCGATACGTGGCCGCGCTGGTGGTGGTGCACGTCCTCCCCGTGGTGATGCCAGTGGATCACGCTCTCGATGACGAAGAAGCCCAAGAGCCCCCCGAGCGTGCACCAGGCCACCGTGCCGCCGAAGTCCCCGTGGATGTGGGTTGCTTCCGGCAGGAGATGGAGGAACGAGTTCGCCAGCAAGGCCCCCGCGGAGAGTGCCACGAGGGCAGGCAGGATCCGCTGGAGCCGCTTCGGCCCCAGCGCCAGAACCGCCGCGCCCGAGAACGAGAGCGCGGACACGACGACGACGGAGACGAGGGCGGGGACGGTGGCTTCGTGCATGGACGACCCGGGTGAGCTAGAGGTTGCGGCGGTACTGACCGCCGACCTCGTAGAGAGCGTGCGTGATTTGTCCGAGCGAGGCGACGCGGACCGTCTCCATCAACTCGGCGAAGATGTTCTCGCCCGAGCGGGCGACCTCCTTGAGCCTCTCCAGCGCGGCGTCCGTGCGAGCGGCATGCTGCTGCTGGAAGGTCGACAGGTTGTCGAGCTGTTGCTGCTTCTCGGCGGGGGTCGCCCGCGAGAGCTCGTTCACATCCGAGTGCAGGTCCTCCACGTTGTCGGGAAGGAACGTGTTGACCCCGACGATCGGAAGCTCACCAGAGTGTTTCAGTCGCTCGTAGTAGAGGCTCTCCTCCTGGATCTTGCCCCGCTGGTACTGCGTCTCCATTGCGCCGAGGACACCACCGCGATCGTTGATGCGCTGGAATTCCTCGAGCACGGCCGTCTCGACGTCGTCGGTGAGGCGACGCACGAAACCGGACCCCTGCAGGGGGTTCTCGTTCTTCAGCCACCCCATCTCCTTCGTGCAGATGAGCTGGATCGCCATGGCGCGGCGGACGCTTTCTTCGGTCGGCGTCGTGATCGCCTCGTCGTACGCGTTCGTGTGGAGCGAGTTGCAGTTGTCCTGAAGCGCCAGGAGCGCCTGCAACGTCGTGCGGATGTCGTTGAACTGGACCTCCTGTGCGTGCAGGGACCGGCCGCTGGTCTGGATGTGGTACTTGAGCTTCTGACTCCGCTCGCTGGCGCCGTAGCGGTCGCGCATGGCGACGGACCAGATGCGACGCGCAACCCGGCCGATCACCGTGTACTCGGGGTCCAGACCGTTGCTGAAGAAGAACGAGAGGTTCGGCGCGAAGCTGTCGATCGGCATCCCTCGCGCGAGGTAGTACTCGACGAGGGTGAAACCGTTGGCCAGGGTGAACGCCAGCTGCGAGATCGGATTCGCGCCGGCCTCCGCGATGTGGTACCCGCTGATGGATACGCTGTAGTAGTTCCGCACCTCGTGCTGAATGAAGTACTCCTGGATGTCGCCCATCATGCGCAGGGCGAACGGTGTACTGAAGATGCAGGTGTTCTGCGCCTGGTCTTCCTTGAGGATGTCCGCCTGGACGGTCCCGCGCACCGTGTTGAGGGTCCACGCCTTGAGCTCGGCGCGTTCTTCGGGCGTGGGATCCCTTCCTTCCTTCTCCCGGAATCCCGCGAGCTGCTGGTCGATGGCGGTGTTCAGGAACATCGCGAGGATCATGGGCGCGGGGCCGTTGATGGTCATGGAGACCGACGTGTTCGGATCGCAGAGATCGAACCCGCCGTAGAGGATCTTCATGTCGTCGAGCGTGCAGATGGAGACCCCGCTCTCGCCGATCTTCCCGTAGATGTCCGGGCGCACGGCCGGGTCCTCGCCGTAGAGCGTCACCGAGTCGAACGCCGTCGATAGGCGCTTGGCCTTGGATCCCTGCGTCAGGTAGTGGAAGCGACGGTTGGTCCGGTCCGGGGGACCCTCGCCGGCGAACTGCCGCTTGGGGTCCTCGTCGGTGCGCTTGAACGGGAAGACGCCGGCCGTGTAGGGGAAGAACCCAGGCAGGTTCTCGAGCAGCAGGTAGCGCAGGATCGCGCCCGGCTCCTGCACGGGGGGCAGGGCTACCTTGGGGATCTTCAGCCCGGCGAGGGAGCGGGTGTACGCCTTCGTACGGAACTCGCGACCGCGCACGGCGTACACGATCTCGTCCTGCTCGTACTGCGCCTGGATCTGTGCCCACCCTTCGAGCAACTCTCGGGCGCGGGGATCGAGCCGACGCATTGCGCGGGTGAGCGCCTCCTGGACACCCGGCCGCGTCGCTTCGTCGACGACGACCAGGGCGCCCTCGAGCCCCGTGATCGACCGTGCCAACTCGATCTGCTCTTCGGCCCACTCGCGGTAGCCGCGCACGGTGCGGACGATCTCGGCGAGGTAGCTGACGCGATCCGGCGGGATCGTGCCCGTCGCGCTCGCGTCGGAAGGGGCGGCCTTGCGGAGGGCCGCGGGAAGCTGGAGCGCGGGCCGGCGCCGGCCGAGGGCTCCCGCCTTGTCGATCAGGTCCTCGAAGAGCGCATCGACGCCGGCGTCGCAGAATCGGCTGGCGACGGTGCCATGGACACCGAGGGACTCGGGATCGGCCTCGAACGCCTTGCGGTTGCGCTGGACCTGCTTGCGGACGTCGCGCAGCGCATCCTCGCCCCCCCGCCGGTCGACCTTGTTGACGGCGACGAGGTCGGCATAGTCCAGCATGCCGATCTTCTCCAGCTGGCTCGGCGCGCCGTACTCGGGCGTCATGACGTAGAGGGAGAGATCCGAGACCTCGGTGATCTCCGTGTCGCCCTGACCGATACCCGAGGTCTCGACGATGACCCAGTCGTACCCAGCCACCTGACAGACCTTGACGGCGTCCTCGACGGCCGCCGACAACTCGCCGCGGGCGTCGCGCGTGGCGAAGCTGCGCATCGTGGCGCGCGGGTGCGGCAGCGAGTTCATGCGAATGCGGTCGCCCAACAGCGCACCGCCGGTCCGACGGCGGGAGGGATCGATACTCAGGATGGCGACGCGGGCGTCCTGGCTGCCCTGGAGGAAGCGGAGGACGAGCTCGTCGACGAGCGACGACTTGCCGGCGCCTCCCGTCCCGGTCACCCCGATCACGGGCGCGAGCTCGTTCTGGGGCAGGGCGGCGTACTTGGCGAGCAGCGAGGCGCGGAGGCCGCTCTCGGCGAAGCCCTCGCTCTCGGCCAAGGTCAGGAGTTGGGCGACGAGCCGATGGTCCGCGGGATCGACGTCGGGGAAGGGGCCCTCGAGCGGGGTGTCGTGCGGCAAGGCGACGTCCGCCCGCTGCATCATGGCGTCGATCATCCCCTGAAGCCCCAGCTTGCGTCCGTCCTCGGGGCTGAAGATGCGATCGATGCCGTAGGCGTGAAGCTCCTCGATCTCCTCGGGAATGATGACGCCACCGCCGCCGCCGAAGACCTTGATGTGGCCGGAGCCCTTCTCCTCGAGCAGGTCCTTCGCGTACTTGAAGTACTCCATGTGCCCGCCCTGGTAGGACGAGATGGCGATGCCGTGGACGTCCTCTTCGATCGCGGCCTCGACGACCTCGACGACGGAGCGGTTGTGGCCGAGGTGGATCACCTCCACGCCGGAGTCCTGGAGGATGCGACGCATGATGTTGATCGCGGCATCGTGTCCGTCGAAGAGCGAGGCGGCCGTCACGAAACGCAGCTCGTGCTTGGGGACGTAGTGCTCGGGCTCGGCCGGGGCCGGCGTGGGGGCGGGCGCGCGCTCCGACGCCGACGGCGCAACGCGTGCGGGGTCCGGGGCGTTCATGGGGCTCCTTCCTTGGGAGGGCGGCGGGCCGGCCTCCCCAGCTTCCGGACGACGATCGTCCACCCAGGCGTGGGGGCGGGTCGGATGGTACGAACCGAACGGCCCACGGCGACCTGGAAGCCGGAGGGTAGAGGAAGGACGGGCCGATGGCAGCCCCCCGCCCGGGCCCGGCGGCGCGCGGGCGGGCCCCGCCCCGCCGACTCAGCCCCGGAAGGCCCCCGGCGCGGCCTCGTCGGGGCCGTGCGAGGCGTCCTCGACGGCCCCCTGCCGGAGCGCGATCAGGTGGCCGAGCGCCCCAACCAGGAAGCGGAAGCACTCCACCGCGCCTTCCGGCCGCCCCGGCAGGTTGAGGACCACGGCTCGCCCGAGGACGCCGCCGAGGGCACGGCTGCCCAGCGCCTTGATGGTCACCTCGACGCTGCGTCGGCGCATCTCCTCGCCGAGGCCGGGGACCTCGAACTCGATGGCGTCGCGGGTGGCCTCGGGCGTGACGTCGCGGGGCGCGACGCCGGTGCCGCCCGTCGTGAGCACGAGCGCGCTGTGGCGGGCAGCCTCCCGAATGGCCGCGGCGATCGCCTCGCGTTCGTCGGGCACGATGAGCATGCTGGCCAGCTCGAAGCCGCTCCCCTCCAAGACGGGGCGCAAGAGATCCGACGTCTGGTCGGCGCGCTCCCCGCGCGCGGCGCGATCGCTGACGACGATGAGGGTGGTCGGGTGGGTCATGCGTCGGCTACCTGCGGGTCGTGGACGGGTCGCACGTCGTCATCGGCGAGAAGGGCCAGGACGTGCGTGTACTCGTGGACCAACGCGTCCACCAGGTCAAACCCCGAGCCCGCCGCCCGCTCCGCCTCAGGCAGGACGTCCCAGGTATACGTCTCGATCTCGATGTGAGGGGTGAGTGCGCGGCGCGCCACGGTGCTCAGCGCCCGCTCCAGTGCGGCGTGCGTCGTGGTGAGTCCACCCGCGACCTCCTTGCGGAAGACCGGGACGTGGAAGTGCACGCGCCAGGGATGCGACTCGTGCCATGTGCTGTCGGGGTCGAGCACCTCGGGGAGATCGGCGGCCTGCCGCAATGCCCCTTCCGGCCCCCGGGCCCCCACCTGATGCAGGTAGGTATCCTCGTCGTAGGCGGCCAGGGCGGCGCGCGCCTCGCCATGGCACGGCAGCGGCACCTCCAGCGCGCAGGACGCCTGGAGCTTCACGATGCCGACGCCGGCCCCCTGGAGCGCCATCAGCCCCGTACCCGCATCCTCATCCATCACGGCTTGGTGGCAGACGTCGTAGCAGATGCCCAGATAGCGAGACGCGCGCTGATCGTCGAGTACCTGCCGCAGCGGGAGGTGGAAGAAGTTCACGGCGTCTTCCACCCGCTGGATCGTGCAGAGGGGCTCGGGCTCCAAGCCGACGCGCACGCGTCGTCCGGTCCTCGACTCGAGTTGGTCGAGGCCATCGGCCAAGGCCGCGATGCGGCGCGCGAAGGCCCGATCGAGCTCGGGGCCGTGTCCCCAGGGACGCCAGCCTCCCGGGGCCGTGGAGATCGAGACGTCCAGATCGCGAGGTACGAGGTCCGCCATGACCTCGGCGAAGTCGAGCGTGTATCGGAGTCGGGCTTCGTCGGCCCAGGTCGGGGCGTAGACCTGCTCCTTGATGCGCCCGCCGTGAAAGCCCCCCATCACGAAGGCGTTGGCCGTGAACGGCACGAGATCGCCGTCGCCGAGCGCGGCGCGAAGCCGGGCGCGCGCGTCGCCTTCCCGGGCGAGTTCGTGGACCGTGGGCGCATCGAAGCGCAAGCCCACCCCGAACGGCCCGTCGACCCCGAGACGTTCCTTCAAGGGCAAGACGGTCGTGCGTAGGGCGTCGAGCGTGGACGAGAGGGTGCCGCCGGCATGGACGTTCATGCAGTAGGCGAGCCAGTACGCGTGGCCGGAGGGATCGACGAGGCGCATGCGCGCAAGGTACCAGCCGCGTGGGTACGCTTGGGGGATGGTTCGCCGCCCGACCGCGCTGCTCGTCCTGGTTCTGGCCCTGGGGCCGGCGGGCTGCGGAGACCAGCGCCAAGCCCCCGCGGCCGCCCCGGACCCCGTCGGCGAGGCCTTGGCCTGGCTGGAGGGCGAGCGGGACTGCGGAGACACGGCGCGCGTCCTCGAGGACGCCGCGCTGGGCGACCTTCTGGCCATGGACGAGGAGGCCGTTCAGGAGCGTCTCACCCTCTGCCTTCGCCGCGCGCTCCAGCGGGCGGATCTTCCGCTGATGCAAGCGTGCTTGCGTGGCCTGGTTCGCCACTTCGAGGGCCGGGGGCGCGACGGGCGTCGCATCCTGTCGGCCGAGGCGGTCCAGGCGGCGGTGTTCGAGGGCTCGATCGAGGTGGCGCGCCGGGCGATGGAGGCCGAGCCCCCCGCGCGCGGTCGAGCGAAGGCGGCGCTGGCCACCGCCGCTCGGCTGCCCGACGGAGGGACCGACCCCCTTCGCCGCCGCGGCGTGGAGCGATGGGTAGGGATGGAGAACGTGCGCGATGCCGACCTGGGCCTCGCGGACCACGACGGAGGTCGGATCGTCGTCTGGGCGGACGACGTGCTCCTCGGCGAGCCCGCCCGGCTGGGCATCCTCGCGCGCTGGGCCGAGGATGGCGCCGCCGGGGGATTACGGGTCGGCGTGATCCCGCAGCTCAGCGGTCAGATCCGGACCGGCCGACGGAGTCGGGATGCACCGCCGGCCGAGCAGCTCGCGTCCATCCGCGATCGTCTGCGCACGACGCGCATCCAGGAGGAGCCCATGGTGAGAGCGCCTTCATGGACGCGAGACCACCTCGGCCTGCAGCGTCACGAGGGAGCCATCCTCGTGGTCGCTCGGGGCGGCCACATCGTGGCCCGCCGCGCGGGCTCGCTGAACGACCTGCTCACGCTCGAGGGCTGGGTCCAGAAGGTGGCGTCGCGCTGAGACGGGTCTTCCCGACGCGTCGCTCCTCGACGGCGCCTCCGATGGCGACGCGTCACCGCGAGGCGATGGCGCGAAATGGCCTTCGCGCGAGCGAAAAAGTTCGTCGGCGAGGCTGCCTCGGTACGGAACTCAGAAGGTGGTTTCGAGGCCGAGCCAGATGCTGACGTCGAGGGTGGACTGCTGATCGATGATGTTCTCGGTGATGCCGAGCACCGCGCGCCAGCGGGCGCTGAGGTCGTACTTCGCGCCCACCTGCACGTACCACTGCACGGCCGGGTACTCGCGGATGTTTCCGATGAGGCGCGAACCGTAGTCGGATTGGAGCAGGATGCTCACCCGCGACCAGGGCCGGTACTCGATGGCCAGGAACCCGTAGGCCCTGAGCGGGAGGTACTCCCAACCCCGTGTGCGCCGTGACGAGTAGTAGGTGCCACCGAACCCGCCGTAGACGTCCCACCGGCGGGCGATCTGCTTGGCGAGCGCGACCTGGACGCCGACGTCCACACTCCCCGTCACGAAGGGCCCGGTCCCGGTCGGGAGCCCCAGCCGCCCGATGAGGGCGACACGCCAGTCGCGCCGCGCGCGCGGGGCGACCACCGCCCAGGAGGCGAGCAGCTCGACGTTGCCGAGCCCGGTGCCGTGGGCGTCGTTCCACGTGCTGTAGGCGCCGGCGCCGTCCCGGCCTTCGACGCGGTAGCGGTCCCGGTCGAAGAACGGACGATCGTTGTCGTCGCTCGGAAACACCTCGTGGAACCAGTCGATGAACGCATCCATCACGCCCGCACCCCGCCACTGGACGGGGATGCGGATGCCGACATCCACGGTGTCCGAGAGACCGTAGCGGGCGGCCAGCTCGAACGTCCGATGCTCGCCGTCCACGATGAAGCGTCGATCCGATGCCGGGTCTTCGGCCGGGCCCGTCTGGCTGAAGGAGAAGTCGCTGCCCCAATCGAAGTGAGCCCTGAGGCGCCAGCGCCCCCGCCCGGCGGGATCGGGCGTGGTGGCGGGGAGGGTCAGCCGCAGTTGGGCGGGGATGAACTCGTCCCGAACCTCGACGGGGCCCCGCGGAATCGTGAGCGGGTCGATACCGGCTCGCTGGGCCACGACCACCCGCACCGGCCGCAGCTCGGCGCCAGCCGAAGCGGCGAGGGCGGCCGCGTCGGGGGCTCCCTCGGCCCACGCCGACGGGGCGGCGAGGGCCAGAAGGATCAGGCAGAGTGCGGCAGCGCGGGCCATGCTCTCTTTGATCGGTCGGCAGGACACCGGGACTCCACCCCTTTGCCGAAGCGGAGGCTCAGGTCCCAGACGCGGTGGACGCGGTCGGCAGGGCGGGGGCGCTCGTCTGGCGAAGTGCGTTGCGCGATGCTCGTCGGTGACGGATGGCGCGCCCCATCTCCCCCAAGGCACGGAAGGCCACCGCGAGCAGGTGATGGAGGGTGGCGTCGTTGGCCCGACTGCGCCGGCCGACTTCGAGCAGCGCATCGGCCCGGCACGCGGCCTCGTGCGCACCGGCGTCGTCGTCAGCGCGAAGTCGCGCATGCGCCAGGCGAGCCAAGGCCTCGACCCGGATGTCGATGCCGGCCGCCGGGTCCTCGGCCAGCGCGGCCAACGTGGCCCGACCGTCCTCGGGGCGGCCCGCGAGGAGGGCCCGCCGCGCCCGCCGCAGGCGGGCCGCCGGTGCCGTCGAGGGCTCCCTGGACTCCGCCACGTCCTCGAGGTGCCGCCGGGTCGCCAGGGTCCGTCGCGCCTCGGCCGCCTCTCGCGGGAGGTTGCTTCGTTCGAGGACGTCCGGGAGTTCCGCGAGACGCGCTCCGGCCTCGTCGTCGCCCGCACGAACACGGAGCGCCAGGAGCCGCGCCTCGGCCCCGAGCCGCAGAGCGTCGGTTGCCCCCGCCACCAGGACCGCCTCGGCATGCCGTCGCTCGGCGTCGACGTCGCCCCGGCCGTGGTGGGCGCGCGCGAGGGAGAGGTGGATGGCCGCGCAACGGGTATCCCGATCCACGCCGGCCTCCTCGGCGACGAGGCATGCGTCGAGCAGTTCCACGGCACGGTCGTAGGCGGCCAGTTCGACGCCGATGTCCGCCGCACGGTGCCGCATCGCGCTGGCACGGGCCCGGTCGCCCAGTGCATCGAGGGCGGTCACGGCTCGCATACGCGCGTCGAAGGACCGCTGCATGCGCCCGCCCTCGGCCTCCGTGTCGGCCAGGCGCCCCCACGCGGAGGCGGCAGCGGCGCCGGCCCCGTGCGCCTCGTGAAGCCGGGCGGCCCGTCGCAGGTGGGCCGCGCGGGCGCGCCGGCGACCGCGGGCGAGGGCCCGCTCGGCCAGGACCTCGTGCCGGGCCGCGCGTCCCGCGACGCCGGGTTCATCGGGCCCAGGCGTCGGGTCCGCGGCCGTCGCCTGCTCCAGGATGCCCCGGGCATCGTCGATCCCCATCGCGCCCGCGGGCACGAAGTCCAAGGCGTCCTCGAGCAAGGACCGTCCCTCGGCGTCCGGAGACGCGCCCTGGGGAATCGACGCGACGAAGCGTGCGAGCGTCGCCGCGGCGGCGGCGACGTCGCCGCCGTGCATCGCGACGCGCAAACGGGCCGCGCGCGAAGCCGCACGCGGCTGCAGCTCCTCGCGGCGCCGTGACCAGGTGCGGTGAAGGGCCCGGACGACGGCGTCGAGCTCGGGTCCCTCCAACTCGTGGACGAGCTCTACGCGCTCCGCCGTGCCCGGGAAGAGGCGTCCGGCGGCGGCGGGGAAGACCTCCTCGATCTCGGCTCGTGCGTCGGTCACGACGTGGAGCCGCACGGAGGCCGCCCGCGCCAGGAAGTGGTCGTCCTCGGCCTCGCCCTGGAGGGCCGCGATCGTCAGGACGCGGCGCAGCTCGGAGGATTGGGACCTCACCCATGCGGGGAACGCGGTCGGCGGTTGGGAGGGTGCGGCGAGAGGCGGCGGCCAGGTGACGATGCGAACGCCACGGCTCGTCTCCTCGAGGGCCCCGCTGCGGCCGAGGTGGCGCACGGCGCGTACGAGGGCGCCCGGCCACCCGCCGGTGTGCCGGTGAAGCCGGGTCGTCAGGCGGCGGGTCGTGACCGGGTGGCGCAGCCAGCGCCTGAGCAGGAGCTCCACCTGGGATTCGGAGAGGGGCGCGAGGGGCCACCGGGCCTCCGCCGGCCCGAGGTCGCCCTGGCTGTTGCCGGCGAGCAGACCGACGCCCTGGGCGGCGCCCTCCCGGAGGATGATGGTCCGGCTGTCGGGGTCCAAGCGAGCGAGGTCGTCGACGAGCAAGGGCCCCCCCGGCTGCAGGGCACGCAGGAGGGCACCCACGATGTCGCCGTCGGGCGCTTCGATGCCCACCAGGGGCCCGTCGAGGATCCAAGCCAGCAGGCGGTCGCTCTCCTTCCGGGCGCTTACCGCCGACGCCAACGCAGCGCGGACCTCGTCGCGGCGGGACCGGGCGAAGCAGGCGAGGAAAGCCTGCCGCAACGGCTCGAGCGGCGCGGCACCGGCGTAGGCCGGGCGGACGCGCAACATCGGCCGCCCCTGCCAGGTGCCGAGGAGACGCTCGCACTCGTCGAGCAACCGGCTGGTACCGGCCTCGCGCGGTCCGGTGAGGATGACCTGCCCCCATCCGCGACCGAGGTGCTGCAGGCGACCTCGAAGCCGGCCCATGATGGGCTCGCGTCCCGTCAGGGGGACGGGGGAGCGAACGTGGAAGAAGGGGCGGGGCGCGGCGGGCACGCCGCCCTATCGGCCAGCGCCCCCATCCGGACGAAGGGCATGGGAACGCGCTCCGAACAGTTCCCATCAGACGCCGAACGGGAAGAGGTCAGACGGCCCCGTGGAAGTGCGGCCCGTGCGGCGTCGTATCGATCAGGTCCTCGGCCAGCGCATCGGCCACGTCGTTGGCGGCTCCGGGACGCGCGAAGGAGCGGGCGGCGCGCCCCATGGCCTTGAGCCGGGCCGGATCCGCGAGAAGTCGGGCGGTCCGCCAGCGGATCTCCTCCGGTGTGAGCGCGAGGACGGCGGCCCCGGCCTCCTGGAGTGCGTCCACGTTGCGCTCCTCCTGCCCGGGGATGCAGGCGGAGATGAGCAGGGGTTTGCCCATGGTCGTGCACTCGGCGGTCGTGATCCCACCACTCTTGGAGATGACGAGGTCGGCGACGGCGATCGGTCGCCAGGGCTCGCTCGTGAAGCCGACCGCGCGCAGCACGCCCCCGGACGGCCGCGGGAGCGCATCGACCCGGCGGCGCAGGCGTTCGTTCTGTCCGCAGATCGCAACGATCTGGGCGTCGGGTCGCTCCTGCCAGATGCCGAGGATGGACTTGCGCACGGGACCGTGGGTGAACCCACTCGACATGAAGAGGATGACGGGGCGTGCCGGATCCAGGCCGAGGTCGGCACGAATCGCCTTAAGGTCCTGCTTCTCGGTGAAGTCACGCCGCACCGGGATGCCGGTGACGAGGATGCGCTCCTCGGGAACGCCGTACCGCAGGCTCAGGCGCGCCTTCACCAGCTCGGATGCGACGTAGTAGCGCCGTACGTCCGGCGAGTACCACATGCGGTGAACGTCGTGATCGGTGATCACGAGATCGAGCTTGGAGAGCAGCTTGCCCTGTCGCACGGCACGCCCCAAGATCTCCGGCCCGAGGAAGTGGGTCGACACGATCACGTGGGGCTGCCAGCGCAAGCAAGCACGCAGTAGCGACTGTCCGGCGATGCGCGAGAGGAGACTACCGGCCGGCGAGCCGCCCTTGTCGGTCATGGTGTAGAGGGCTCGCCAGGCAAGCGGCGCCTTGTCCGCCATCGACAGGTAGACACGGCGGTACGTCCGCCCGTACCAACCCGCGATCTTCGTGAGCGCGTCCAACTCGCTTACGTCGATGGTGGGGTGTCGACGACGCATGGCGCCCGCGACCGCGTGCCCCGCCATGACGTGCCCGTGGCCGGCCGAGGAACTCAAGACCAGCACGCGCGCGTTCGGCATGGGCGGCGGGGTCGACTCCTCCAACCAGGGGGGCGGATGCTACCACGTCGCTGGGTGAAGCCTCGATTCCCGAGACCCGGAAGCGAAGCGGCTGGCCCGTCTTGCGGGGACGGCCCGCGGGCATGAAGGCACGTCGCTCTCGGGCGTGAAGCTCCCGAGAACGACGCGCCCGCCACGTCCTTGGCCGACCCACGGCGCCGCCGGCATCAGGAGCAGCCGCTGGTGCCCCCACACGTCTCACACTTGAGGCAGGCACCGTTGCGCACCATGGTGAAGCAACCGCAGTCCGAGCAGGCGTCCCCGGTATAGCCCTTCAGCTTGGCCATGTCCGCGGCCGAGGTCGTGCGGCGGGTGACGGCGGCGCTTTGCGCGACGACCGGCACGCTGGCGGTCGCTTCCTGCCCCGACGAGGTGAGCGCATAGCCCCGCTCGCCTTTGCCACGGCCCCCGCCGTTGCCGTTGCCATTCCCGTTGCCGCTTCCGCGAGCGCTCTTGGCACCGTTGCCGTTGCCGTTGCCATTCCCTTGGCCGTTCCCGCCATCCTCGCCCGACGTCGGCGCGGGCTGCCCATCGAGCCCCCGGCTCACGGGGTGGATCGTCTCCGGCGCGAAGACCCTCGGGACCCGATCCGGCTCCGCCGGCACGGTCCGTTCCTCGACGACTTCCTCGTCTTCGTAGTCCGGCGCGTTCTCGCGACGCACCGCATCGGGCTGGAGGTCTTCGTCCGTCACCTGCGCGAGATCCTTGCGATCCAGGTAGGTGATGGCGAGCTCACGGAACACGTAGTCGATGATCGAGGTGCTCAGCTTGATGCGCTCGTTGCCATCGACGAGACCGTTCGGCTCGAAGCGGGTGAACACGAAGGCGTCGGCAAACTCCTCGAGCGGCACGCCGTACTGCAGCCCGAGCGAGACGGCGATCGCGAAGCAGTTCATGAGGCTGCGGAACGCGGCCCCCTCCTTGTGCATGTCGACGAAGATCTCACCGAGCTGACCGTCTCGATACTCGCCGGTCCGCAGGTAGACCTTGTGTCCGCCGACGGTGGCCTTCTGGGTGTAGCCGCCGCGTCGCTGGGGCAAGCGGCGACGCTTGCTCAGATAGCGCACGATCAGGCGCTCGGTCACCTGCTTGGCCGTCTCCGTGACGACGGTGCCTGCCGCATCTTCCTCCGCCTCCATCTCCAGGTCGTCGTCGTCGAGCGTCTGGGTGTTCAGCGGCTGGGAGAGCTTGCTGCCGTCGCGATAGAGAGCCAAGGCCTTGATCATCGAGCGCCACGAGACGCGGTAGGCCTCCTGGACGTCCTCGACCAGGGCCTCGTTCGGCATGTTGATGGTCTTGCTGATCGCCCCCGAGATGAACGGCTGGGCCGCGGCCATCTGGCGGATGTGCCCCATGTAGTGGATGCTGCGTTGCCCGTAGCGACCGCACTTCGACGCGCAGTCGAACACCGGCAGGTGCTCGTCGAGCAGGTGCGGCGCGCCCTCGATCGTCATCGTCCCGCAGATGTGGGCGTTGGCTCGACGGATCTGCTCCCGGTTGAATCCGAGATGGGCAAGCAGGTCGAAGTCCGGTGCCTCGAGCTCCTCCGCCGGAACGCCGAGCTGTTCCGTCAGGACCTCATCTCCGAGATTCCAGCGGTTGATCACGAAGGAGATGTCGAAGGCCGAGGGAAGCTGTGACTCGATGCGCTGCAGCATCTCCGACGTGAAGCCGCGCGTCGCCAGGAAGGTGTCGTCCACGCAGGGAGCCCCACGCAGCGTTCCGGTTCCGCACACGTAGCGAATGACCTCGTCGATCTGCCCCTGGGTGTAGCCCAGCCGCTTGAGCGCGGCCGGCACGGCACCGTTGATGATGCGGAAGTACCCGCCCCCGGCGAGCTTCTTGAACTTCACGAGGGCGAAGTCCGGCTCGATCCCCGTCGTGTCGCAGTCCATCACCAGGCCGATGGTGCCCGTCGGCGCCAATACGCTCACCTGCGCGTTGCGATACCCGTGGGCTTCCCCGAGCTCGAGCGCGCGGTCCCAGGCCTCCTGCGCGGCGAGGAGCAGGTCATCCGGGCAGTAGGCCGGGTCGAGCCCCGTCGGGGGGTTGGTCAGCCCCTCGTACTCGTTCTTGGTGGCGTGGTACGCGGCACGGCGGTGGTTTCGGATGACACGCAGCATGGCGTCCCGGTTGGCGTCGAATCGATCGAACGCGCCGAGCTCCCCCGCGATCTCCGCCGACGTGGCGTAGGCCTCACCGGTGAGGATCGCGGTGAGGCCGCCCGTCCACGCTGTCCCCTCCGACGAGTCGTAGGGGATGCCCAGACGCATGAGCAACGAGCCGATGTTGGCGAAGCCGAGCCCGAGCGTCCGGTAGTCCCACGAACGACGCGCGATCTCCTTGCTGGGGTACTGCGCCATCAGGACCGAGAT
Source organism: uncultured Planctomycetota bacterium (assembly GCA_963802335.1). Lineage (GTDB taxonomy): Bacteria > Planctomycetota > PLA2 > PLA2 > JAEUHO01 > CAWDIE01. Next base: position 161,044 of record CAWDIE010000004.1, read on the forward strand.
CTCGAGCACGATCGTCCAGAGACGGATCGCGTGGCGGTATCCCTCGACATCGAAGCGGCCGGTTTCGGCGTCGTAGAAGGAGACCAGGTTCAGGCTGGCGAGGTTGCACGCCGTGTCGTCGAGGAACATGTACTCCGAGCACGGATTCGAGGCGTTGATGCGCCCGTCCTCGGGGCAGGTGTGCCACTCGTTGATCGTGGAGTCGAACTGGATGCCGGGATCGGCACACGCCCAGGCGCTGAACGCGATCTTGTCCCAGAGGCGGCGGGCGGGAACGACCTTGTGCACCGTGCCGTCGGTACGACGCACGAGGCTCCATTCCTCGTCCTTCTCGACGGCCTTCATGAATCCGTCCGCCACGCGGACGGAGTTGTTGCTGTTCTGGCCGGAGACGGTGAGGTAGGCCTCGCCGTCCCAGTCGGTCGTGTAGGTCGGGACCTCGATCGACGTGTGCCCCTGCTCGGCCAGCGCGACGGCGCGGAACACGTAGTTCATGGGCACCATGCAGCGCTGCGCCTCGCGCATCGCCTTGCGCAGGCCCAGGTTCTTCTTGCGGTCGAACCGCGACGAGGCCTCGGGCCACTCGTGGCACGCCTGCATCACGTCGTTCAGACAGCGATTGAGCATCTGGGACCCGCTGACCAGGGCGGCGACCTTCTGCTCCTCGTGGACCTTCCACTCGATGAAGTCCTCGATGTCGGGGTGATCGATGTCGAGGCAGACCATCTTGGCGGCGCGGCGTGTGGTGCCGCCGGACTTGATGGCGCCGGCCGCGCGGTCACCGATCTTGAGGAAGGACATCAGGCCGGAGGAGCGGCCACCACCGGAGAGCGGCTCGCCCTCGCCACGCAGCGCGCTGAAGTTCGTGCCCGTCCCCGAGCCGTACTTGAACAGGCGCCCCTCGCGAACCCACAGATCCATGATGCCGCCGGCCCCCACCAGGTCGTCCCCGACACGCTGGATGAAGCAGGCATGGGGCTGCGGGCGCTCGTACGAGGAACGGCTCTTCTTGAGCCGGTTGCTCTCGGGATCGACGTAGTGGTGCCCCTGGGGCGGGCCGTCGATGCCGTAGGCCCAATGAAGCCCCGTGTTGAACCACTGGGGGCTGTTGGGCGCGCAGCGCTGGTCGGCCAGCATGCGACACAACTCGTCGTAGAAGGCCTGGGCGTCCTCGTCCGCATCGAAGTAGCCGTAGCGCTTGCCCCAATCCGTCCAGCAACCGGCGAGTCGGTGGAAGGTCTGGCGCGCATCGTTCTCGCCGCCGAGGACAGGCTTGCCGCGCTCGTCGACCCGATCGTTCCCGGCCGCGTCCTTCTGGGGGACGCCCGCGCGGCGGAAGTACTTCTGGGCCAGCACGTCCGTGGCCACGGACGACCAGGAGGCGGGCACCTTCACGTCCTCGAGGCAGAAGACCACCGTGCCGTCGGGATTGCGGATCTCGGACGTGCGGGACGTCCACTCGATACCCGCGTAGGGAGACTGACCGGCCACGGTGAACCGACGGGGGATCTTCATGCGCCCACTCCAATCAGGGCCGCCTAGGGACGATGCGGCCCAGCCCTGCTTCGAGAAACCACCATATATCGTGGTAACGCGAATTCCAACCACAACCTGTCGTGGTCTGCGCGCGGCCTGGCGGCGAATGCGCGACCTCGACTCCCCACGGCCTCCTCCGCCATGGGGGTCAGAGAATAGAGAGGCGGGGGGACAGCCCGCCCTGCCCCCGAGGAATGGGGCTCTCGGGCCATCCTGACGGGTACGCCGCCCGTGCGCGTGCGCGTGCGCGTGCGCGGACGCATCCCTTGGCGCCCGGCCGTGAACGGGGCCCGAGGGCGGTCGGCCCCGGAAGAAAAGCGGGCCGGGCCCCGACGGGCCCGGCCCTACATCCCGAGAGGAGCCGTGGGAGGGTTGGCAGGAGGAGGGAGGTGGCTCCACCCTCATGGATGCATCCTGCATACGCCTCGCACGGCTCGGGGTTGGCCGGACGTCGGCCCCGGGACCGGGACGTGGCGCGGGGGCTTCGCACCGCGGGCCTGGCCTGGTTGATTCATGAAGCGCGCGCCGTCCATCGCGGAAGGCGCAAGCGAGTGGGGTTCAGCGGCCATTCATTCGGCCCTCGCTCGAGCGACGGGGTGTCCTGGGTGCTCCTGGAGCCGAAGGTCAAGGCGCGACGACGACTCGATGCCGCTGCGCATCGCCGAGGAGGAGCAACGCGGAGATCTCAGCTCCACGCGCCCAGGACCGCGCGACTACGCCGAGGTTCATGAGTCAGCCAGGCTGGCCTGGTTGATTCATGAAGCGCGCGCCGTCCATCGCGGAAGGCGCACACGAGTGGGGTTCAGCGGCCATTCATTCGGCCCCCGCTCGAGCGACGGGGTGTCCTGGGTGCTCCTGGAGCCGAAGGTCAAGGCGCGACGACGACTCGATGCCGCTGCGCATCGCCGAGGAGGAGCAACGCCGAGGTTCGGCTCCAGGGGTGCCCAGGACCGCGCGACTACGCCAAGGTTCATGAATCAACCAGGCTAGATGGTGCGCTGCCAGTCCTCGGGCTCCAGCGCCCAGACCCGCACGCCGCAGAAGCGAGCCCCTTCGGGGCACGTCGGGGTGCGGCCGGCCAGGTGACGCAGGGTGCAGGGCGGGAGCAGGAAGCGCCCCAGGCGCGGGTTCACGGCCGACACCTGCAGCGCTTCGTCGCGGCTCGCTCGCCAGATCTCTTCCTGCGCGTTGTAGCAGAGCCTCAGCTTCAGCTTGTGGTGGAGGTTCAGCAGGTCCGAGGACTCGGTGAAGCGAATGGCGACGGCGTTGGGAAGCAGGTACGCCCGGTCCTCGTCGCTCACGCCGAGCGCCTTCAGGCGGGCCAGGGTCTCCCACGTGCGCGCCATGCTCTCGTCGTACGCCTGCTTGACGCCCGCGTCGACCAGGGCCAGGTCGGGCGTGATGTAGTCCGGCGCATCGGTCAGGTACGCCTGGAGGCACGGGCGGGCCGCGGGCGTCATCCGGTGGCGCTGATCCTGACTGTCGGCGGTATGCGAGAGCCGCTTGCGGAACGTGTAGCTGGCGTGGTGAAGCGCCCGTCCGAGCTTGCTCAGCGTGGTCACGTTCATCGTCTCGCCGAGGAGCACGTTCTGCGCGGGGTCGAGGAGGAGCCCGATGGCATCGTCGTCCGAGAGGGTGGATCGGGGCACGCCGAAGACGTCACGGACGGCCTGGGCCGTGGCCTCCTCGTTGCGCATCTTGTGGTCCACGAGCTTGCTGACGCGACCGTCGAGTTCGGCGTCGAACTCAGCCGCCCACGCGGCCCGAGCGGTGTCCGGCGCCCCCTCGAGCAGCCCGGCGGCGGCGTAGAACGCGTACTCGGGGGTCTCCTCGAGCGGCAGGGGCTCCTGGAGGAGCTTCTCGAAATGGGGATCCGCCTCGAGGAGCAGGCGCACCATCTCCCCCAGCACCTGACGTTGCTCACGCGGCGCGTCGAACGTCTCCGCGAGCCGCCAGTAGCGCAGCAGCGTGAGGCCACTCACGGTGTGGTAGAGGTAGGCCTGGGTGCCCAGCGGCAGCACGTAGCGAGCAATCTCCTGGGCCCGTTTCTTGATCTCCCCCCGGTACTTCTCGGCGCGCCGCCGGCGAGCCGCAAAGCGCTGGAAATAGGCGTCTTCGCAGACGGGGAGGAGTCGCTGGATCAGGTCCTGGTACTCGGCCATCTGCGCGCCGACACGTTCTTCGTAGAGGCGCAACGCCTCGCCCTCGAGCGGGGGCACGACGACCGCGTCCGGCTTCACCTCCACGTAGCGCTGGCTGACCTGCTCGGAGTTGTAGAAGGGATGCGCGTGGAGGAACGTCCACAGGAACTGCCTGGAGACCCCGCTCAGGGCGAACTGGAAGTGGGCGTGCTGCAGGGTGGTGTGATGCCCCGCTTCGAAGATCGAGCGGGCGATCCGATCCCGCATGTCGTCACGCCGCGACGCGGCCTGAGGCGCCATGTCCGGATGACCCGACACCTCGTCCGTGCTCACGATGCCGCGAGACGAGTAGCACGTGCGCGCCGTGGCGACGGCGTTCTCGTAGGGTCGCGCGAACGCGTTCACCAGCTGGACATGGGCCTTCGTGGACATCGTTCCGCCTGCCGCAATCACCGTCGTCGCTCTCCACCGCCGGGGCAGGAAGCTAGCAGGTGCAACCGACACGTGCCGTCACCGCGCGCCGGAACCACGAAAACCGGTGAAAAACGGCCGATCCTGGGGGATTTTGCTTTCGGGATGGTCCCCGGGGCTTGGTAGATTCTGCCCTCGAACGGGTCGCAGGGCAGGTTATCTGCCGGAATCCACGACCCGCCCTCGTTGGATTGGCCGCCAAGGCCCGAATTGCGTCAGATTCCAGTAGGAGGCAGATAGCCCATGGCCGCGAGAAAGAAGAAGGCTGCGAAGAAGAAGGCCGTCCGCAAGGCCGTCCGTCGCGCAGTGAAGAAGGCGCCCCTCAGCAACCTGGTGGTCGGCTCGAAGGTCAAGGAGACCATCAAGGGCCACGGCTACCGCATGGCCGGTGACTTCGGCGAGGCCCTCAACGCCAAGGTCCACCTGATCATCGCCGCCGCCGTCGCGCGCTGCGAAGCCAACAACCGCGGTACGGTCCGCCCGCAGGACCTGTAGCTCGGAACCAGTGGGGCAGGCACCTGCCCCATGCGCCGACCTCGAGGTCGGCGCGCACCCATCAAGGGCGTCGCACGTTCGCGTGCGGCGCCCTTCGTCGTGGGCCTGCCCCCCCATGAAGCCCGGATGGTTCATGAAGCCCGCGGCGGCCCGGGGACCGCCTTCGGCGCGGGCCTCCGGGAGCATGGAAGGCAGGGTAGGATCCTCCGCATGTCCTGCGACGCATCCAGTGTCCTGAGCTCCCTCCAGCAGAGGGCCCTCGAGACCGACGACCCCAACGAATTGGGGCAGGCCCTCGTGGAGCGCATCCTGGAAGCCATGCCCCGGGCCTCCTGGGTCGGCATCTACTGGCTCGAAGACGACGAGCTCGCCTTGGGGCCCTACGTCGGCGCCGCGACCGACCACACCCGCATCCGCGTCGGGCAGGGCGTGTGCGGCACCGCCGTCCTCGAAGACGAGGACCAGGCGGTCGAGGACGTGCGCGAGATCGAGAACTACCTCGCCTGCTCGGCGACGGTACGCAGCGAAGCCGTGGTCCTGATCCGCACCATGGGTGAGGTCGTCGGTGTCCTGGACCTGGACAGCGCGCAGGTGGGAGCGTTCGGCCACGTCGAGGTGTGTATCCTGCGGGCCGTGGCGGACAGCTTCGGCGGCCTCCTCGCCGCGGCGCGCCAGGCGGCGCCCGCCGAGCAGGCGAAGAGAGAAGCACAGGAAGGCGACCCGCCGGCCGAGCGGGAGCCGCCGGCGGACGGGTAGCGCCGGGCGTCGCCTACGCTGTCGAGCGGCCGGCGAAGAGGAGATCACGCACCGCATCGCGCAAGTCACGCTCGGGCGCGAAGCCGATGCGTCGCTCGAGCCGCGCGGTATCCGGGACGCGACGTGGCGGATCGACGAACCCCTCCCCGTAGACCCGCTCGAAGGGGATGAACTCGATCTCGCCCCGCCCCCCCGCCTCCTCGATCACCAACCGGGCCAGCTCGAGCACCGTGACCTCGTGGGCGGATCCGACGTTGAGCACCTCGCCCTCGGAAGCGGCGCAAGGCGCCAGGGCCATGAGGGCCTCCACGGCGTCGTGCACGTGGAGGAAGCACCGTCGCTGGCTACCGTCGCCGTACACGCCCAGCGGCCGATCCTCCCGCGCGGCCCGCACGAATCGGGGGAGCACCATGCCGTAGCGATCCGATTGCCGTGGCCCCACGACGTTGAAGAGGCGGCAGGCCGTGACGGGCAGCAAACGGGTCCGATGGAGCGCCAGGGCATAGGCTTCGCCGGCGGCCTTGGAGAGGGCGTAGACGTCGCGGCGTCCCGTGGGGTGGAAGACGGAGGGGCTCGACTCGGCGAGCGGCCCTCCCCCGGCGGGGCCGTAGACCTCCGAGCTGGACGCCAGGATCGCACGCCGGCCGTGGTGGGCGCAGGCATCGAGTACGGCGCCCGTCCCCCGCACGTTGCGTGACCAGGTGCCGACGGGATCCGCGGCCACGACGCGCGCTCCGACGGCCGCGGCCAGGTGATAGACCACGTCGACGCGCCCTACGGCACGGTCCAGGAGGGCCTCGTCCCGGATGTCCCCCTCGAGCAGCGAGGCACCGGGGGGGACGTTGGCGCGCGCGCCGGTCGAGAGATCGTCGAGCACGTGCACGTCGTCCCCACGACGGAGGAGGGCCTCGGCCAGGTGGCTTCCGAGGAAGCCGGCTCCACCGGTGACGAGAGCGTGCATGACGGACGAACCTACCTCGGACCGAGCCCCGATGACTCGATGCTCCTACGCGGGGGCACGAAACGAACGCAATCCATTGTCGCCCTGCGACTTGAGCCGTGGACGGCGCGCGCTTCGCGAGTCATCCCGCGTAGTGGACGCCAACGGATGAAGCAGGCTTCCCCTCCGCCGGGCCCCTGCCGCTACCATCTGGTCATGGTGCGATGCACGTCACTCCTGTCGGTCCTTGCGCTGGTCCTCCTGGTCCTGGGGCTCGCCCCGCCCGCGCGTGGCGAGGGCGGAAGCGGCGGCAGCGAGGGTCCGCGCCTGGTAATCGACCGCGAAGAGCACGCGTTCGGCGCCGCGGCCCAGGAGCAGGAACTCGAGACGACGTTCACGATCCGCAACGTCGGCACCGCCCGGGCGGAGGGCATCCAGCCCGTCGGCGACTGCGGCTGCTACGGCGTCACGATCTCCAAGAACGCCCTGGACCCCGGGGAAGCGGCCACGCTGACGCTCAAGTTCCGGACCCTGCGCTACAGCGGCCATCACAAGAAGCGCCTCAAGGTGTTCACGGCGAACGCCCCCGATCACCCCCTGACCGTCCACCTGCTCGTCGACGTGATCGCCGGCGTGGTGATCGAACCGGAGCGGGTGTTCTTCGGCGATGTCCTCGTCGGCAAGCGCCCGAGCCAGACGATTCACGCGAAGTGGAACACGTCCGCGGGGCAGCCCTTCGAGGTGACCCACGTCGACGTGCCGGGCCACGACTTCGACATCGGCATGGCGCCGATCGAGGACGGGGATTGGCGCGGCACCTCGATCACGCTGACCTTCAAGGAGCCTCCCCCGCTCGGGCTCTTCTCGGCCAACGCCCTGATTCGAACGACGCATCCCGACTATCCCCGCATCAGCCTGCCGCTGACGGCCAACATCACGGGCCGCGTCTGGGTGCAGAGCCGCGTCGTCTACTTCGGGTGGGTGAAGGCCGGCAGCGCCAAGACCACCTCGATCCTGGTTCGCCCCTTCGACGCGGAGGGAGATCTGGGCGACGTCACGGCATCGAGCCGAGACGGTCGCGTCGAGGTGGAGGCCGTCTCCAAGCCCGGGGACCCTCCTGCCTGGCGCCGGCTGAGGATCACGGCACCGGCAACCGCCGCACCCGGTCGGCTGGATGACGTGATCCTGCTCCGCACCGCTGTGCCCGGCGAGGAGATCACCGAGATCCAGGTTCGCGGCGAGGTCCTCGGCCGTGGCCGCTGACGAGGAGCGGGCGCCGACGCGACGCGGGCGCGCGATGCGACGGCGCACGAAGGACAGGGGCGGCCTGATCGCCTTCCTGGTCGCGAGCGCGATTCCGGTCGGGGCTCTCGTGTTCTTCTTCCTCCAGCCGGAAGCGCGGCGTCAGGCCGTCCTCGACCGGTTCGAGGGGCGGGGCGGCGCGGCGCTGGCCGCGGGCATCGCGTTCGGGGTCATGGCGCTCCTCGCCTGGGTCGCCCTCCCGGCATTCCACAAGACCTCGGGCGTTCTCCGGGGCGTGCTGGCCCGCATCCGGGCGCAGAAGCCGCTCCTCAGGGTGCTGCTCTTCCCGGTGGAGCTCGTGGTCTGGCTGGTCTGGTTCCTCGGGCAGATCCTCTTTGCCGTGGACGCGTTCCTCATCATCGCCGCCGCGTTGATCGGCCTGCTCCTGACCATCCGCATCGTGGTGCCCGACTTCCTGCCGGGCATCCTCACCAGCCTCGGGGGGGGATGAGATGAGCCGAGGACGCACGGTGACGGTCGGCCTGGTGCAAACGCACGCCTCGGCTGATCCCGACGACAACCTGACACGGACGATCGAGCTGCTCGAGCGGGCAGCGGACGGCGGGGCCACGCTGCTCTTCACCCAGGAGCTCTTCCGGTCGCTCTATTTCTGCCAGGAAGAGGACGCCAAGCACCTGGCGCTGGCGGAACCGATTCCCGGGGAGACCACGCGTGCGCTGGCCGACCTCGCGCGGCGTAAGCAGGTCACGGTCTTCGCGAGTCTCTTCGAGCGCCGTGCGCCCGGCTTGCACCACAACACGTCCGTGGCGATCGACCCGTCGGGCGACCTGATCGGCCGGTACCGGAAGATGCACATCCCGGACGACCCGCGCTTCTACGAGAAGTTCTACTTCGCCCCGGGGGACCTCGGCTTCCAGGTCGTTCCCACGCCCGAAGCCCCGGTGGGCACGTTGATCTGTTGGGACCAGTGGTATCCCGAAGCGGCACGCCTGACCGCCATGGCCGGCGCCGAGCTTCTCGTCTATCCCACCGCCATCGGGACGTGGACGGGCGAAGCGGAGCTTCAGCCGGTCCAGCACGACGCATGGCGGACGATGCAGCGCGCCCACGCCATCGCCAACGGCGTCTATGTGGTCGCCGTCAACCGCGTGGGCGTGGAGGGGGAGATCCGCTTCTGGGGTGGGTCCTTCGTGGCGGCGCCCGACGGCACGATCGTGGCGGAGGCCGCGGACACCGAGGAGGTCCTCGTGGTGAAGCTCGACCGGGACGCCATCCGCTCCGCCCGCGAGGGGTGGCCCTTCTTCCGCGATCGACGGATCGACGCCTACGGCGGCTTGACCCAGCGGTTCCTGGACTGACCCATGGCTCGCCGCGCTTTCCGCCCCCGACGCCCGACGCCCCATGACGAGGGCTTCGGATGGCCCGCCGAGTGGGATCGCCACGAGGCGACCTGGCTCGCGTGGCCGCACGATCCCACGACGTGGGGTGACGCCCTGGCCGAGGTCGAGGATGCCTATGAGACGGTGATCCACGCCGTGGCCGAGGGGGAGACCGTGCACGTCCTGGTGAAGGACGCGGACATGGCGTCGCGCGTGGGCGAGCGGCTGGGCGAGGCCAAGCGCGTCGCTATCCATCGCGTCCCGACGCGGGACGGGTGGATCCGCGACTACGGCCCCATCGTGGTGGCCCATGGCCGCGGCAAGGCCCGGCGGCGCATGGCGCTCGACTTCCGGTTCGACGCGTGGGGTGGGAAGTACAAGAGCCTCATCCCCGACGACGCGATCCCCCAGCGCGTGAAGCGCATCCACGGCCTGCCGACGCGCAAGGTGGACCTCGTGCTGGAGGGCGGGAGCATCGACGGCAACGGGCGCGGGACCGTCCTGACGTCGGAGGCATGTCTCCTCGACTCGAACCGCAACCCCCACCTCATCCGTGCAGAAATCGAGGGCGCGCTGCGGGAGTACCTGGGGGTGCGACACGTGTTGTGGCTCGGCCGCGGCATACTCGGCGACGACACGGATGGTCACGTCGACGACATGACCCGGTTCGTGAACCCGACCACCGTCGTCACGGTCGTGGAGGCGGACAAGAGCGACGGGAACTACGCGGCGCTGGCGGACAATCTCCGCCGGCTCGAGGCGATGGCCGACCAGGACGGCCGTCCGCTCGACGTGGTCAAGCTCCCCATGCCCGAGCCCCTGCCCGACGGGGAGGGCGGGCGGCTCCCGGCCAGCTACGCGAACTTCTACATCGCCAACAAGGTCGTCATCGTGCCCGTGTTCGGCCAGAAGCGCGACGCCCAGGCCATCCGCGTCCTCGGGCGTCTCTTCCCGAAGCGCCGGATCGTCCCCGTCCGCTCGAACGCCGTGGTCGCGGGCCTGGGCGCGTGGCACTGTCTGACCCAGCAACTCCCCCGGTAGCCTGGATGCCGCGCGGCAGGGGCCCCATGCACGACCAACTCGACCACCTCCACGAGCTCCAGGCGTCGTCGCGGCGGCTCCTCGCCGTGTTCGCCCACCCGGACGACGAGGCGTACGGCTGCGCCGGTGCGCTCGCGCGCGCGGGGCTGGACGAAGGATGCGCCACCGTCCTGGTGACGCTCACGAACGGCGAGGCCTCGACGGTGCTCGCCCAGCGCGGGCTCGGTCGGGAGGAGATCGCCGAGACCCGCCGCGCCCGCATGCACGCCGTCGCCGCGCGTCTGGGCCTCGACGCCCTGCTGCTCCCCGGCTTCCCGGATGGCGCCCTCGCCCGGGAGCCGCTGGCGACCACGGGAGGCTACCTCCTCGAGGTCCTCCGTGCCTTCCGACCCCACGTGCTCATCACTCAAGACGCCCGAGGCGTCAACGGGCACCTGGATCACGTGGCCGCCCACTGGGCGTGCCGGCACGCCATGACCCACCACGGGGTCTCCCGTTTCGCGGCGATCGCCTACCCGCCCGAGGTGGTCGAGTTGGCCAAGCCGCGCCTGCTCTTCCCGACGCCGGAGGAACAGATCGACGTGGTCGTCCAACTCGGCGAGGCGGAGCGCGATGCGAAGGAGGACTGCCTCCGGATCCACGAGGCGATCGTGACGATCCGCGACGAGGGCGATGCCGCGCTGATCTTCCGTCCACCGGTGGAACGGTACGACCTCCTTGGGCAGACGTTCGATCCCGTGCTGGACGATCTATTCGCGCGCCTGGACTAGCTCGGCCTCGATCCGCTCGAGGAGGGCCATCACGGTGATCTCGGGTGCCTCGCCACAGACGTGGTGCGCGGTGATGCGCGCCTCCTCGGCGGTCAGCGGCTCGGCGCTCTGCTTCTGCGCCTCGTACACGGCGATGTCCGCGTCGCTCGCGTCGCCCCCGTCGACCGCGCGGGCCGCGAGCCTCCGCCGGGTCTCGGCATCGTCGCACTGAACGTCGAGGATCACGATGGGCGCACCGATGGCCCGCGCCGCCCGGAAGGCCTCGCGCCGGCTGTCGGCGCTCAGGAAGGTCGCGTCCAGGATGGCCCCGCGACCGGCGCGAATCGCGTCGAGGCCGCGCTCGAGCATCGTGGCGTAGGTCGTGGCGGACATCTCGGGGGAGTAGAGCGACTCGTTGCCGGCGTCGTCGAGGCGATCGGTCGGACGAAGACCGGCCAGCTCCTTGCGCACGAGGTCGCTGCTGATCACCTCGGCGCCGACCCACGGCGCGATCCGACGGGCGAGGTGGCTCTTGCCGGAACCGGAGAGCCCGCGCATCACGATGAGGGGCGGCGTCTCGCCGTCGCGCGCGTACGTCCAGGCCAGGGCCAGGAAACGGCGCGCGCCGAGCGCCTTCGCCTCGCGAACGGCCGCGTCCACTTCCGGCGAGCGGTAGGTCATGTCGTCGACCTTCGCGCGGACGTGGGCGCGGTAGGACAGGTAGAGCGGCAGGAGCATCGCCGCGTCCTGGGGACGCTCGCCCAGGCACTGGATGTAGCGCTGCTCCAGGACGCGGGCGAGGTCTGGGCGCCCCTGCTCCGTCAGGTCCATGGAGAGGAAAGCCATGTCGCACAGGGGGTCGACGTGGCGGATCCAGTCGGAGAACTCCACGCAATCGAAGACCCCGGTCTCGTCCCCGAGGCGCACGACGTGCTCCAGGCGCACGTCCCCATGACCATTCACCATCCGGCCGGCCGCGACCCGGTCGCGGATGAGGTGCCGGGTCGCCAGCATCCGCCGGGCGATGCGCCGGGACAGGCCCTCGTGAACGCTGGCGGGGAAGAGCTCGGGCACGGCGTTCCGGGTCGCGAGGAAGTTCTGCCGGACCACCCCGCCGAAGGCAGACGGCAAGGCCAGCCCGGCTTCGTCGGGTTGGAGGCGGTACGCCGAGTGGAACGTCGCGAGGGCCTCGGCGGCGTCGCGCACCATGGCCTCCGTGAGGGTGCCGGCGTCGAGGTGCTCCTGGAGGGTGGATCCCTTCTCGAGCCGCCGCATGACCACCGCGTGCTCGACGACCTCGCCCGCGCCGCCGATGCGGAGGTCGCCCTTGGGCGTGCGCACCACGGGCTCCACGCCGAGGTAGATGTCCGGGGCCACGCGCCGATTGAGCTCGACCTCGACCTCACACCAGTGTTTGCGCTGGGCCACCGTGCTGTAGTCGATGAACCCCCACAGCTGAAGGGGCTTCTTGATCTTGTACGCGCGGTCGGGCGTCAAGAACACGGCGCTCACGTGCGTCTGGATGACCTCGACCGGCCCGTCGGAGCCGAGGGCCTCCGGCCGGCTGAGTGCCTCGATCAGTTCCGGGAGCGGTACCAGGGCTTCGACGCCCTCCGGTTCGGTCGGCGTGGCATTCATCGGCGGGATGATACGCCTCCCGGAGCGTAGGATGGCCCCAATGCCGAAGCCTTCCCTACGACGGTTGCGGGTCGTGATCACGGCGGGCCCCACCCGCGAGTACCTCGACGACGTCCGGTTCCTGTCGAACGCCTCGACGGGCCGCATGGGGATCGAGCTGGCCCGTGCGGCGGACCGCGCCGGCCACGACGTCACTCTGGTGCTCGGACCGACCACGCTCGAGGCGCCCCCGCGGGTGACGACGCGGCCGGTGGTGAGCGCGCGGGACATGCTGGGGGTGGCCCGCGAGGCCGTCCGCGGGGCCGATCTCGTCTTCTTCGCCGCGGCCCCCTCCGACTGGAGGCCGCGAAGGCGGCGCCGGGGAAAGCCCGCGCGAGCGGACGGCGCCTTCACGCTCGATCTCGTCGCCACGCCCGACATCGCGGCCACGCTGGCCCGCGGCAAGAAGCGCCGCATCCACGTGGGGTTCGCGCTGGAGGTCGGGGGCGGCGAGCGGCGTGCCCGCGCGAAGCTGGAGCGCAAGCGCTTCGACGCCATCGTCCTGAACTCGCCCGCCAACTTCGGCGACGGGGGCGGGGACGCCGCCTGGATCCAGGCCGAGGCGGCGGCGGAGCCGCTCGACGCCAGCTCGAAGGCCCGACTCGCCGGAGCCATCCTGCGGCGGGCGCACGCCCTGTGGGCAGCCCGGGAGAAGCCCGCTACGCCCTGACGAGGAGCCCCATGCCCAGCCCCGCCGAGCCGCCCGCCGCCCCCGCTCCGCGTCGATGGCTCGTCCTGCTGATCGCCGCGGTGGCCGCGGTGGGAACGAGCCGCCTGGCGCCGGCGCCGTGGCCGGCCGGCGAGGGCGCCTTGCTCGTCCGTGTGGCGGGCGGGGATGTCGCCAAGGCGCCGGTCAGGGTCGGCGCAACAAAGCCCGTTCGCGTCGAGACGCGGTCGGGGGCGATGGCGTTGTCGATCACCCTCCCCAGCGGCGTCCCCGCGAAGGGAACGGTGGAGGCGCTCATCGAGGGCCGGAGCGAGGGGGACATCGTCCGCCCCCCGCTGGACGTCGTCCGGCTCGAGTTGCGGCTGGCCGATGGCCGACGGGAGCTGCTGCCAATCGTGGGATGGGACGCAGACGCGAGGGCGCTACGGGCCGCGCGCCGCGTGCCGGTCGATGCCGGCGTCGTCCTGGGACTCCTCGCCCTGATCGTCGTGCTCTGGGTATCGGAGGTGTTTCCTCTCTGGATCACGGCCCTCATCGTGCCTGTCGTGCTGGTGGCCTCGGGGGCCGGGACGGCCAAGGCGGCGCTCGCGCCCTTCTTCCATCCCATCATCGCCCTCTTCTTCGGCGGCTTCCTGATGGCCGAGGCCATGCGGCGGGTGCGCCTGGATCACCTCGCCGCCGTCGCGCTCGTGAGTTGGGGAGGCCGATCCCCCGTGCGCCTGTTCGCGGCGATCCTCGGCGTCTCCGCGTTCCTGTCGATGTGGATGTCGAACACCGCTTCGACCGCCGTGCTCCTCCCGATCGTGCTCGCGGTCACCGCCCCGCTCGGCAGCAAGGCCTTCACACGCGTAACGGTGCTGGGTCTCGCCTACGCCGCCACGATCGGCGGGGTGGGCAGTGCGGTGGGCACGCCGGCGAACCCCATCGCGATCGAATTCCTGTCGAGCTTCGCCGGCCGCACGATCGCCTTCGCGGAGTGGTTCGCCTTCGGCCTCCCCATGGTCCTGATCTTCGTCCCCATCATGGGGGCCTACCTGTGGTGGCGCATGGGCGTGGATCTCGACGCGGAACGCTTCGGTCGCGTGCGGTGGGCCGCGCTCCGGGAGTACGCCCGGGTGCGCCGCCCGACGAAGGCGCAGTGGACCGTGCTCGCCGTGTTCGCGGCGGTCATGGCCGTCTGGTTGACGCAGACGTGGCACGGACTGAATACCGGCATCGTCGCGGTGGGCGGCGTGGTCGCGTTGGCCCTGCTCGGCAAACTCGAGACGGAGGATCTAGGCCGGATCTCTTGGGACGCCTTGATCACCTTCGGCGGCGGCATCGCGCTCGGCGTGTTCATGGTCCAGTCCGGCACGTCCGACTGGATGGCGACGCGCCTCGAAGGACTCGCGGTCCTGCCGTCCTTCGTCGCCGTGGCGGGCGTGGCGATCCTCGCGCTCGCCCTGACGGCCGTGGCCTCCAACACGGCGACGGCCGCGATGCTCGTCCCCCTGGCTATTCCTCTCGCCACGGTGCTCGGCGTGGATCCCGTGCTCCTGGTCGTCGTGGTGGCGATCGCGTCGTCGGTGGACTTCGCCCTGGTGATCGGCACACCGCCCACCATGATCGCCTACTCGACCAAGCTGTTCACCGCGCGCGAGATCTTCCGCATGGGCATCGTCCTGGACCTGATCGGCATCGTGATCCTGGTGACGGCCGTCGTGGGCGCCTGGCACCTCCTCGGGCTGCTGTGACCGGGCGGGCCGTCGGCGTCAACGCTCCGGGATCTTCACCTTGCGATCGAACACCATCGTGCGGTCCAGACGTGCGTCGAGGCTCTCGAGGATCGTCGCCACGTCGGGCTGGGGCCGTCCGCGGTAGACCTCTTCCCCCTCCACGCGCACGACGACGTCTTCGTTCACGTCGATCATCGAGGGATTCAGGTAGATCGTGAAGTCCTCGGGGAAGGCGAGCGTCGCCTCGAGGTCGAACTCGTTGCCTTTTCGCCGGGCCACGACCTGCATGTTGTCCACGGGGAGGGCGCAGTGAAGCCAGTAGAACCAATGCTGCGGGAGACGCTCGATCTTGTCCTCGTCGTCGGGTAGCGGGAACGGGTGCTCGGCGTACTCCCACACGAGCTTCTCGGGGAACGCGTTGCGCTTCTTGGTGGCGACCCACTTGAGGCCGGTCGAGGGCTCGCCGGGCGGGAAGGCGTGCGCGAGGCCCGGCCAGCACTTGAAGCGGATGTCCAGGTAGCCCGTGGGATCGTCGGCGCGGAGTTGCTCGATCCGATCCCACGCGAACAGGAAGGTCCCCGGCTCGCAGTTCTTGTCTTGCTCGCCCGTGTAGAAGTAGACGGCGAGGTTTCGCGCGTTGGGGAGGAGCCCGTACTGGATCTCCCCGACCTCCTCCTTGGTGGCCACCTTCACCTGGGGGGCCATGACGACGCCGTGCGCGGGGATGGCGCCGGCGAAGAGATCGGGGTAGCGCCCCGCCATGTGCCAGGCCCCCGTCCCGCCCATGGAGAAGCCCGCGACGTACACCCGGTCGGGATCGATCTCGTAGCGCGCCTTCGCGATCTCGATGAGGGTCAGGATGAACGCCTCGCCGTGAACCGTGTTCCACGTGTCGTGCACCAGGCGGATCCCCTGGGGGAACACGGACAGGGTCTTGGGCATGCTCCAGTTGCCCGCGGCCTCGCTCGCGCTGCCCGCGCCTTCCCCGCCCCCGTGCAGGCCGATCAGGAGGCCGCTCTTCTTGCCGCCGCGGCCGTTCTGGATCCAGGTGGCTTCGCCGTAGGGGGTCGGGATCGCCTCCTTGGGCTTGGGCGCCTGCTTGCGGATGCTCTTCCAGAGCATCGCCACGACGTCGTCGAGGCTTCCTTCGGGAATGGGGCCGAGGGCCACGGCACGCGCCAACAGGGCACGGCGCTTCTGCGCGTCCCACGCCTGGAAGCGGGTCGAGGGGCGCGCCGTGAAGAACTCGCGACCCAAGGATTGGATCGCTTTCTTGTCCAGCCGCTCGGCGCCGCGCGCCGCCGGTGCATGGTGCGCCAGCAACGTGGCACAGAAGAGGCCGAGGGCGAGGAAGCAAAGCGATCGGCGGGCCATGGCAGACGAGTATAGGTCCACAATTCGGCCGGAAGTCCCGAAGGAAGCGGGCGCTTTGACGACACGATGGCAAGATGCGCGCTCGGCAGGCGGAGGAAGCAGTGATGACGGACGCGGCGCCCAAGGGGGGGCTGATTCTGGTCGTGGACGACGAGCCGGCAATCCTGGACCTCCTCCGCACGCAGCTCGAGTTCGCGGAGTACCGCGTGGTCACGGCGGCGAACGGGCGCGAGGGCGTCGCCCAGCTCGAAGCGCATGCGGGGGAGCTGGGCCTCCTCGTCCTGGACGCCAAGTGCCCCGGGACGCATGACGCCCGGGACGTGCTGACCGCGCGGGAGAAGCTGCGCGACGACCTCCCCGTGCTGGTCGTGAGCGGCGACCTCCAAGAAGAGGCGTACGAGCAGCTAGCGTGGCCCCGATCGGGCGCCGCCTTCGCGTGCGACTTCCTGCACAAGCCCTATCACGTGACGGCGCTGGAAGCGAAGGTCGCGGCGCTGCTCCAGGCGTAGGCTTCGACCGTGCGCTCGACCATCCGGGTCGCGTCGTAGTCCCGGACGGCGCGTCGGCGGGCCGCCTCGGCGAGGGCAGCCGCCTTCTGGGGGTTGGCGCGCATGCGCCGAAGGGCCGCCAGCAG
This sequence comes from uncultured Planctomycetota bacterium, assembly GCA_963802335.1. Classification (GTDB taxonomy): domain Bacteria; phylum Planctomycetota; class PLA2; order PLA2; family JAEUHO01; genus CAWDIE01. The sequence continues at coordinate 177,882 of CAWDIE010000004.1, forward strand.
GGCCGACGGGTCGGCGGGAGGCACCAGCAGGCCTTCCTGCTCGGGGCGGATCGACTCGGGGATGCCCGCCCACCGCCGTGGCCACGATCGGCGTCCCGGGCGCGGCGGCCTCGAGAACAGCTGAACCGAGTCCCTCGGCCAGACTAGGGAAGGCGAAGACGTCCATCGCGTCGAGCAGAGACGGGACGTTGCGCTGAAAGCCCGTGAAGGTCACCCGGGGCCCGAGGCCGAGCTCGGCCGCCCGCGCTCGAAGTGCCGGTAGCTCCTTGCCACCCCCGACCACGAGGAGGTGGGCGTCGGCGTCGGCGGCGGCGAGTCGCGCGAAGGCCTCGATCAGGTGGCGCTGTCCTTTCGCCGGATCGCAGTGGCTGACGTTGCCGACGACCCAGGCGTCCTCCGGGATCCCCCACACGGCACGCACCTCGAGCCCCCGCTCGGGCTGGGGCACGAAACGCGCCGTGTCGATCCCGTCGGGCACGACGCGGAGCCGCGTCTCGGCGATGCCGTCGCCGCGGAGCACATCCCGGACCCGGGACGACACACAGAGCACGACGTCGGCGCCGGGGTCGTACTTCCAGCGGTCGAGTCCCAGGAAGCCGTGCCGGAAGATCGAGTACTCGACCCGCCGCGTGACGACGATCCGAGGTCGCCGGCGACCGGCCAGGCGCGCGGCGACGGCCCCGAGGCCGTGGGCCTGGGACGTGTGCAGGTGCAACGCGTCGGGTTTCCGGCGACGCACCTCCTCGAGGAGGCGCCCCAGGGCGAAGGCATCCGCCTCGTTTCGCACCCGCCACGGTGTTACGGGGAGCCCGGCCGCCGCCGCACGTCGGGCGAGCGCGCTTGCCGGAGGTGCCAGCAGTCGTTGCCTCGCGCCGCCACGGGCGAGCCCTTGCATGAGATAGAAGACCTGTTGCTCGCCGCCGCGCCAGGTCCGGGCCGTCGTCACGTGGAGAACGCTGGGACACTCACAACGGGCGGGGATCGGGTCGTCGGGCACGCCGTGGCGTTCTAGCACCACGATCGAAGAGCGACACCCCGAGACGGCCGACCCCAACCGGACGTTCATCGCCGGAGCCGGTATAAGGGCGCGGCCGCGCACGCCGGAGAGGGAAGGGATCGATGAGCAAGCAAGGGAAGGTCGTCCTCGCCTACAGCGGGGGCCTCGACACATCGGTGATCCTGAAGTGGCTCGAGCTGGAGGGCTACGAAGTGCTCGCCTACGTCGCCGACGTCGGCCAGGACGACGACTTCGAGGCGGTACGCGCGAAGGCCCTGCGGACGGGCGCCGCGAAGGTCTTCGTCGAGGACCTGAAGGAAGCGTTCGTCACGGACTTCATCTTCCCGGCGTTCAAGGCGAATGCGATCTACGAGGGGCGCTACCTGCTCGGCACCGCGCTCGCGAGGCCCGTCATCGCGAGGCGCCAGATCGAGCTCGCCCACCGGGAGGGCGCCCGGTCGGTTGCGCATGGCGCCACGGGCAAGGGCAACGACCAGGTGCGGCTTGAGCTCGCCTACTACGCCCTGGACCCGGACATCCAGGTCGTGGCGCCGTGGAAGATGCCCCGCTTCCTGGAGCGGTTCCAAGGCCGCCCCGACATGCTGGCCTTCGCCGCCGAGCACGGCATCGAGGTGCAGGCCACATCGAGCAAGCCGTACAGCGAGGACGAGAACCTCCTCCACATCAGCCACGAGGCGGGGGTACTGGAGGACCCGGCGACCATCGCCACCGAGGAGATCTACTCCCGGACGGTCGCACCCCAGGATGCGCCGGACGTCGCCACCGAGATCGTCATGACGTTCAAGGACGGCATCCCGGTGCACGTGGAGAACCTCTCGGACGGAACGGTCCGCGAGGGGCCGCTCCCGCTGTTCGAGTACCTCAACCAACTGGGTCGCGAGAACGGCATCGGTCGCCTCGACATGGTCGAGAACCGCTTCGTCGGCGTGAAGAGCCGCGGCGTCTACGAGACCCCGGGGGGCACGATCCTGCACGAGGCCCACCGGGACATCGAGAGCATCGCGATGGACCGGGAGGTCATGCGCCTTCGCGACATGCTCTCGGCGAAGTTCAGCCAGCTCATCTACAACGGTTTCTGGTTCAGCCCCGAGATGGACTTCCTGATGGCGGCGATCGACAAGAGCCAGGAGGTGATCGACGGCCGCGTCTGGCTCCAGCTCTACAAGGGCCGCGCGTACGCGGTCGCCCGAGAGAGCAGCAGCTCGCTCTACGACCAGAAGCTCGGCAGCATGGACCTCGAGGGGGGCTTCAACCAGGAGGACGCGGCGGGGTTCATCCGAATCAACGCCATCCGCCTGATGGCTCACAGCGCGATCATGCGCCGCAAGCATCAACACTGGGGCGGCGACACCGAGTTCGGTACGGAGGCAGCCTCGTAATCGAACTTTTTCGTCGCCGATACGGCGCCGACACGGGGCAGCCTCGTAATCGATCTTCTTCGTCGCGGACCTCCCCGCGGCGACGGCGGCTTGCCGCGGCATCCCGGCACGGCGTCACAATGCGCCCTCAGCGCCTCCGATGGGCGAGCCAGTCGCCCGACGCCACGCGCTCGGCGCCCGCCAGCGAACGCGCATAGACGTAGACCCAGCACGGGACGTGCGTTCCGTGCGCCCCCCTCGCCGACGTCGCCACGCGCCGGAAGAGAGCAAGGCCGTCGTCGGGTCGACGGCAGCCCTCGTAGGCATCGAGCTCGGCGAGGAGTTCGGTCCGGCCCCCCTCGGCGAGGCGAAGCAGGTCGCCGTGGACGCACGCCGTAGGATCGCCGTCCGCGAGAGCGACCCCCGGATAGGGCCCCAGGTCGAACAGGTGGCCGTTGACCCAGGCCGGCCCGACGGCCAAGGTGCGATCGGCCATGAGCTGCACCATGGGGTGCCGCGTGCCGGGCCGCAGCGTGCCGTACACGAAGAGATGGTCGACGGGAGGGGGCATCCGGGGAGAGCCTACCCCCGTGCTCATCGGGCGCGCGTGTCTCTCGGGTATGGTTCGGCCATGCTCCCCTCGCCCGCCCCCGGTCCCGCGCCCGGCACGCACCGCAGGCGTCTCCTCATCGGACTGGGGCTGGGGCTCGTGTTCGTAGGACTGCCGATCGTCCTCCTCGAGTACGCCGACCGCACGCCGCTTCGCGGTTTCGCGCTGGCGACCCTGTTCTTCCTGTGGGGGTGCTTCTGCCTGGCCCTGGCCGTCTGGAGCCGGCGGCGGCGAGGGCGGGGTGCCCTCGCGTTCAACGTGGGCATCGCCTTGCTCGCTCTGGGCGTCATCGAGATCCATGCCGGACGGCAGCTGGTCCGTCCCCTTCGGTACACGCGGCGGCCCCCGCCGAGCACCTACACCCGAAAGGACGCGCTCCTCGGCTACATGCCCGTGCCCGGCTCGGCGTCGCGGTTTACGGCGATGGCTGGCGACGAGGTGGCCAGCGACGTCACGTACACGATCGATGGTCACGGCCATCGCATCCAGCCGCCTCGGAAGGAGCCGCCGGCCCACGCGAGCATCCTGTGCTTCGGGTGCTCGATCACCTACGGCTCCGGGGTCGAGGACGACGAGACCTGGCCGTGGCGACTGGAGGTGGAACTCGGCGGCAGGCTCAGGGTCTACAACTTCGCTTTCAGCGGCTACGGCCCGCAGCAGATGCTGGCGGCGCTGGAAGGGGGCCGGGTGGCGGGCACGATCGAGGAGCCCCCCCGGCACGCCGTCTTTGTGACGTTCTACGACCACATGCGTCGGGTGACGGGCAAGGGAGGGTTCGCCTTGCACGAGCCTCGCTACGTCCTTCGCGACGACGGCCGTGTCGAACGGGCCGGGCTCTTCGGGGACGACGCGGCCAACGCGTGGAAGTCGAGCGTGCGGCAACTCGTCAACCACTCGAACACCATCCGGCTGCTGACCGAGGCGACGCGTCCGGAGCAGTACGACCGCGAGCTCTTCGTCGCGGTCATCGCGGCGGCCCGCGAGCGTATCCAAGAAGCCTGGCCGGATTGCGCGTTCCACGTCTTGCTCTGGCCGATCGCGCGCCCCGTGGACGCCACGATGCGCACGGCTCTCGAGGAACGAGGTCTGGAGGTCTGGATGACATCCGACCTGATCCCGGGTCTGGCGGACGATCCCGCGGCGTTCCGCGTCCATCGCCACGATGCGCATCCCAACGCCCGCGCCACCCAGGCACTGGCTGAAGCCCTGGCCACCCGCTTCGCCCCCCATGACTAGTTCCGTACGGAGGCAGCCTCGCCAACGTACTTTTCTCATGCGCAACCGTCCCGCGACTCACGACGATCGGCCGGGCCGAGCGCTGGGCAGGGTGCCCACCGAGCGCGCGGTCGGGAGCGAAGCGGGCCCCATACGAGCCGCCACAGAGACACGCCTCGGTCGCCTGTTCGTGAGCAACCTGGGCTGGTATGCGGCCTGGCGGGTGAAGGGGGAAAGCGCCGACGCGGCGCGGGAGTGGGAGCAGCTGGAGCGAAACGTCCCGCACCTCGAAGCGCGCCAGGCCGCGCATCGCCAGCACCCGGCCGCGGGAAGAAGGGCGGCAAGCACGCACGGCGTTGCTCGTTGGTGACGATCCCGACCTGACGCTCGGGGCGCTCAGGCCCTGATCGAGGCGCGGTCTACCGGCGGGTAGCGAGCGCAAGGTCCTCCCCCCGACAGGGCCGCCTCCGTAGGATGACCGCGTGGGCTACGACCTCGAGAGACTCTACCGCCTCTACGACGAGGCCCGGTTCCTCGACATCCATGCCGAGACACGGGGCGCGTGGAGCGATCCCCATCGAGTCGAGTCGCTGTCGATCGAGGAGATGGTCCTTGCCGGCCGCGTCGCGGGGCGCTTGGGAGGCCATGCGATCCAGCGCTGGCTCTACCGCCGCGCCCACGATCGCGAACCCCAAGACCCCTACGTCCGCTACTTCGCGCGACGCTACGGCCGGGATCGCCCTCCGCTGGTCCAGCTCCTCCGCGAATTCGAGGACGCGCCGAGACTCGACAGCGGCGTGCCCTGGCTCGACGCGTCCTGGCTGGCCCACCTGGCCCAGCACTGGGGCATCGTGCGGGACTTCGAGCGAGCGCACGCGTGCATCGAAGAAGCCCGGTCCCTGGGTGAAGAACGGGCGTGGGTCGAGGTCTGCGCCTCGGACGTGCTGGGCACCCAGGGCCGCTGGGATGAGTCCTTGGAGGCGGCCGAACGCGCGGCCATGCTCGAGTCGGGCATGCCCGCGGTCGTATCCTGCCTCGGCCAGGCGCTCGTCCGAACGGGCCAGCGGGAGGAAGCGCAGCGACGCACCCTCCAAGCGGCCCGTTCGAGTCAATCGCTCGACACGCGCCGCGTCGCGCTGCACTACCTGGGTCTGGTCGCCGAACGCGCGGCCGATGACGAGCGCAGCCGGCTCGCGGATGAGGCCACCGCGATGGCCGCGACCCTCTCTACCTACGCGCCCCTGGCCGACAGGACGTGCCGAACGAGCATCCAGCTGTGGCAGCTGGACGCGGCGCTCCTCCGCCGGGACCGGAAGGCCATCACCGCGCTGGCCGCCCGCATCCCCTCCCCGTACTACCGCACGGTCGCGAAGAACCTCGAGGAACGCGATCCCGCACCGCCCATCGAGGCGCGCTACCAGCCCGTCTACCAGAAGCACGACACGTGTCTCCCGACCAGCATCGCGGCCGTTGCGGCCGCCTTCGACGTCACGCTGGATCCGGACGAGGTCGCCCGCGGCATCACCTACGGCGGAACTCCGGGTTGGCGGGCGGCGGCGTGGCTGCGGGAGAGGGGCTACGTCGCGACCCACTTCCTCATCGAGCCGGAGATTGCCGAGGCCCTCTTACGTCGCGACCTCCCCTTCGTGCTGTACCTGCAGACGGTGGGGTCCGCTCACGCGGTCGCAGTCGTGGGCATGGACGCGCAGGCGGGCACATTGCTCCTGCACGATCCGAGCAGCGAACGCCTCGGACGAGTCCTTGCAGAGGGCCTGACCGCTCAAGAGACGCCCTTCGGTCCCGTGGGCCTGGCCTTCGCTCCGGCGAGCCGAGAGAGCGAGTTGGACGAACTCATTCCCGCGGCGTCTCGGCAGAAAGGGGAGGCGTCGCAAGAGCACGCTCGATGCCTCACGCTGCGTGGGACCGAAGCAGCCGCCCCGATCGTCGAAGAGTTGTCGAGGGCCTTACCGGACGACCCGTTCCCCCAGCTCCTGCGCAGCCGGCAGTTCGCCATGGACGGGCGTCTGGGGGAGAGCACGGCGATCCTGGAGCGCCTGCTTCGCGATCACGGTTCCAACCCCTGGCTGATCGAGCCTTACCTGCGCAATCTGCATCGCACGCGAGACACGGCGCTCAATCAGCGCACGCTCGCGCGGCTCGTCGGACAGGGGCTGATGCCGGGCTTCGCCGAAGGGGAGCCGTGGCGGCGTCCGCCCCCGACCCTCGTCGCCCACTACGCCGACTATCTCGGCACCGACGCCGAGGGCTTCGCGGAAGCCGAGCGCTCGCTGCTGGCCGCCCTGCGACACGCTCCGTTCGAGCCGAGTCTGTACCACGTCCTCGGCGATGTCTTGAGCCGTCAGGACCGCTACGCGGAGAGTCTGGTCCCTTACCGGATCGCCTCTCTCCTCGCGGATGCCGACAACCATTACGCGCGCGCGACGGCCGATGCCTACCGCCGACTGGGGCGGGAGGCCGAGGGCATTGCCTACCTGCGAGACCGTGCCCGGATCGTGGCCGACGGCCCCGGCGCCGGGCCGAGCTGGCTGACGCTGATCGACGCGCTCGAGGACTACGGGCGGATGGCCGAGGCCGAGGCGGTCGCGCGCACGCCACCGGCGATGGGCGAAAGCGATGCTGCGACGCAGGCGTTCCTCACGGGGTTCTGGAGTCGGGCCGGTCGATGGAAGGAAGCCGAGGAGGCACTCGCGCGAACGGCTGCCTGCGGACACGTCGCGTACCACATGGAGGCCGCCACCCTCCTCCACGAGCGCGCGGGGCACGTCGCCGAGGCGATCGACGCCGCCCGGCGCTGGCTGGATGCCTCGCCGCATGACATGCATCCGCGCCGCATGCTGCTCTCCCTCCTCTCGACCAGCGAGGGCGTGGATAGCGTGTTGGCCGTGGCGCGGGGGTGGCGGGATGAGCACCCCGGCGACGAGGTATTGGAGACCCTCTACCTCGACGGGTTGCGTGAGCACGAGCGTACGGCGGAGTACCTGGATGCACTGCGCGTTCGGCTCGCACGACACCCCAACGATGCGTGGGGGTGGCGTGAGCTGGCCCATCACCGGCTGGACGAGCTTCGTCTGGGCCGGCAGGAAGGGGCGGACGCGGCCCAGGCCGAGCTCGACGAGGCCCTCGGCGCGCTTCGGCGCCTGGACCCGCATAGCGCATGGACGCTCTTGGTCGAGGCCAAGAAGCTGGAGCACGACGACCGGAGGGACGAGGCGCTCGCGGCATACCTCGACCTGCTGGATGCGCATCCCGGCATCGACGCCGCCAGGAGCCGGGCGTGGGAGCTGGCGGGCGCACTTGCCCCGGAGGCCAGGCGCGCGGTTGCCGACCGGATCGAGTGTGCCCTGCTCTCGTTCGTCGGCCACCTCCCGAACGCCCGCGACATGGCGCTTCAGCTGGCGGCACAGTTCGGACTCGAAGAGACCGAAGCCCGTGTGCTCCGCTGGCGGGAAGCGCGACCGTCGGACCCGCAGGTGATCGAGGCGTTGGCCGATCTCTGGTTGGAGAGGGGCCGAGGGCGAGCCGACGTGGAGCGGGCGAAGGAACTGCTGCTCGCGACCGTCGACGAGCACCCGGCCCACACGGGCCTTCGACACTCCCTCGCGCAAGCCTGCCAGATCCTCGGCGACGACGCGCGGGCCGAGGACACGCTCCGCGAGCTGCTGGAACGAAGTCCGCGGGACTCGTTCGCTCGCTCGCGACTCGCCGAGCACCTTGCCGCGCGCGGGGCCGTCGACGAGGCCCTCGCGCTGCACGACGAGGGTCTACGCATCGACCCGACGGACGCCGGCGCCGTCGTACGCGCTACGACCTTCCTCCGGGAGCAGGGCCGTCGAGACGAAGCGGTGAAGAGGCTACGCGAGGGACTCCGGCGCAATCCCGGACACGTGGGCCTCCGTGAGCTTGCGATCCAGCAGTTCCTGGAGGCCGAGATGCCCAGGGAAGCACTCGCGGTGGCGGAGCGCGGCGTCCAGATCTACCCCAACGGCGCCTACCTGTACCTCATCCTCGCTCGGACGCGTCGGGATGCGGACGGCGTCCGCGACGCCGCGGCCATCGAGTCCGCCTACCGCCGTGCCCTGGAGCTGAACGAGGGCCTCTACGAGGCGGCCGACGAGCTCGCCATCCACCTGGCGGACCTGGACGAGATCGATCAAGCTCGGGCGGTGATCGAGCGCATCCTACCGAGGCTGGCGTCGCCGACGGCGGCACGCGGCCGCCTCGCGTGGCTTCGCTACCGGGAACGCCACGCCCATGCCGCGATCGAGGAGATGGAGCAGATCCTCGAGGAGGCGCCGGGTTACGCGTGGGGCTGGTGGACGATGGTCGAGTGGCTCGGCGAGACCCAGGACTGGCCGCGCACCCGGCGCCTCTTCACCTCCCCTCCGCCGGCGATGGCCACGGACCTCCACTTCGCGGTGGAGCGCTTGAAGCTGCTCCGCAGCGCGGGCGTACCTGGAAAGGACCTGGATGCCGAGTGGGACGCCTTGCTGCAGGGCCACCCCGACCATGTGGCCCTGGTGCTCGAGCGGTTCGACGACTTGTGGAACAGCGCGAGGCGCGACCAAGCAGAGCAGGTCCTCGAAGACCACGTCCCGCCGAGTCGTGCCGACGCAAGCGGACTCGTGCGCTGGGTGCAGGTGGCAGCCCGGCGACGTGACCGCGCGAGTACGATCGACCATGTCTTGGCCATCTGGTGTCGCTGCGACACCACGGAACCGTGGCCATCCCGCACCGCGTGGAAGAACTTCCACCCCTGGGGCGCGCGAGGCGACCTGATCCGGCGTGCCGTAGAGCGGCTGGTGGCTGGCGAGCCCCTGCATCCGGAAGCCCAGCGGATCCTGACCGAGAACGCCGCGCGTGCGGCGCCGCCGTTTCGGCTACGCCACGTCGCACGCTACGGGACGGTCTTTCCCGGTCCGTTGCGCGTACTCGCGGGACTGCACCACCTGCTCGACCTCTTTACGCTGCAGGCGGAGCAGTCCCAGGCGGGTATCGAGGCAACGCTGGACGCGTTCGTCCGAGAGGACCAGAAGCACCACGCGTACCGTTGGTGGCGGGATCATCGGGCTCTCTGCGCCGCGTCGACCCCTCTGTGGGCCGCGGTGGGTCGCTTCCTCCTCGATGGCTCTGTCGGTTGGCGGCGGCAAGCCGTCGAGTGGCTATCGGGATGGCGCGAGCGCCCCGATGCGCCCATGTGGTCCGCGGCCAACCACGTGTTCGGACTCTTCCTGCCCACGATGAAGGGTGATTCGCAGCCGGATCTCGAGAGGATCGAGGGCGAATGCCGAGACGCCCTCGACTCGCTCCCCCCGGACCACACGCTGCGGTTCCTTGCGTGCGCCCTGTGCGAAGCGACGCTCCGCCGATGGGACGACGCGGCCTTCGTGGAGAGCTACACCCGCTGGCGGCGGGTGATCCAGGACGACCGCACGGAGTTCTGGCTGCCGAGCACGCATGCATTCGTTCCGGCGTTTCTCGACAGCGTCTACGCGCTGCTGCAGGCGAAGGCCGAGGTGCCTCCGGACGACCGCCAAGCGGCTCGCGCCATGCGGCGCGACGCCCGGCGGGGGCTGAAACGGCGGCTGGGCGACCGTCGCATGGCCCGCTGGGCGACGCAGGTGTGGGACGAGCAGCTCAAGGGATAGGTCAGTTTCCGCTGAGCGTCTGGGCGAGCCTTACGAGGCGGACGAACTCGGCGCGGTAGCCCTGGCGATCCTCGCCGCGAGCCGCCTGGGCGATCTCCTCGACGAGCGGATACGTCGAGAGCCCCTTGTACGGCGAGTCCCTGAGCAGCATGCCGAAGGCCGCCACGGCCCCCGCCCACTGCACGTCCTCGTCGGTATCGAAGAAGCGCACGCCCTTGTCGAAGACGTCTTCCTCCATCAGCGTGCTCACATCGCCCTCCGGCTGCTTGTAGCGGAGGCGCAGCCGGAAGAGGGCCGTCTCATCGACCGTGTCGACGGGACGCCTCTCCTCGACGAAGGGGTTGGGATCGACCTTCGGGCCCGGCAGCTCGGTCCCGGCCGGCACCAGCTCGTAGAGCGCGGTCACGGCGTGCCCGGCGCCGATCTCGCCGGCGTCCTTCGTGTCGTCGTTGAAGTCCTGTTTCTGGAGCAGCCGGTTCTCGTAGCCGATCAGGCGCCACCCCGCGACCGTCTTGGGATTGAAGAAGACCTGGATCTTCACGTCCTTGGCGATGGTCACGAGCGTTCCGAGCACGTCCTCGACGAGGACCTTGCGGGCCTCCTGGAGGCTGTCCACGTAGGCGTAGTTGCCGTTCCCGCGGTTGCTCAGCTCTTCCATGCTGCCGTCCTTGTAGTTCCCCATGCCGAAGCCGAGGACACTCAGGAAGACGCCGCTCTTGGCCCACGCCTCGATCAGGCGGGTGAGGGAGTCGCGGTCGCTGACGCCGACGTTGAAGTCACCGTCCGTGCAGAGGATGACGCGGTTGGCCCCACCCTCGATGAAGGACGCTCTCGCCGTCTTGTAGGCGAGCCCGATGCCGGCCCCACCGTTCGTGGAGCCGCCGGCGCGGAGTCGGTCCAGCGCGGCGACGATCTCGTGATGCTGGTCGCCCGACGTCGTGGGCAGGACGAGCCCGGCGGCACCGGCGTAGACGACGATCGAGACGCGGTCCTCGGCGCCCAACTGAGGCACCAGCAGTCCCATCGCCTGCTTCACCAACCCCAGCTTGTTGGCGTGGTTCATGGATCCGGACACGTCGAGCAGAAACACGAGATTCAGCGCGGGGCGCTCCCCCGGCGCGATCGTCTTGCCCTTGAGCGCAATGCGCGCCAGACGATGCGCGGGCTCCCAGGGACACGTCGCCAGCGCCAGGTGCGTGGCAAAGGGGTGCTCGGCGTTCGCGGCCGGCGGCGCGTAGTCGTAGGGGAAGTAGTTGAGCAGCTCCTCGATCCGCACGGCCCCCTTGGGCGGCAGGCGGCCCTGCTGCGTGAGGAAGCGACGGACGTTCGCGTAGGACGCGGTATCCACGTCGATACTGAAGGTGGAGGTGTCCTCGTCGGTGGTCCGCACGAAGGGGTTGTCCCGAATCCGGTCGTAGCCCTCGGTCTCGAAGGCCGGCGGCACGTCGTGAGGCGTTTCCTTGTCGCCTTCGCGCATGTCGATCGCCATCCCCTCCGTCGGCCCGGCGCTCGGCTTCCCAAGCGCCATCTCGGCGGTGATGCGCGCCGGCGTGGTCGGCGCAATCGGTCCGGGAGAAGTCGCGGGCGCCGACGGCGGAGGCGGCGGCGGCGTGGGGTCGGCGGGCTCGCGCATGCCGGGGGCCGCGGTTGCTCCCATGGCCGTCGGCCCGACCTTGTTCTTGCTGCCGCTGCCCGTCTCCGCGATGCGATCCCAGACCTCGATGTCCTTGTCGCTGATCACCGGCTCGGGCGTGGCTCCGCTCCCGGGCTCGGCCGACGCCGGATCGGCCACCGGGCGCTCTCCGCGAAGATAACGGGCCGTCGGGCCCGACTGCTCGCCTGGTGCATGCTCTTCCTCGAGGAGGTCGAGCTCCTCGACAAGGACGTCGGCGGTGGCGACGATCGTGCTCTCCGGCCGGACCTCATCGACGCGAGCGATCTCGCGGCCGAGGCCGGGAGCCGACGAGGACGTGGACGCCGGCTCACCGACGTCGAGGCGCCCCCGCTCGGAGGTCGACGCGCGGTAGAGGAAGACACCGAGTCCGAGCAGGCAGACGGCGGCGGCGGCGGCCATCCAGCGAAGCGGGAGGCGACGTCCGGCCGCATCGCGGTCTCGCTCCGCCCGTCGGCGAGCAGCGCATCCCGACGTGCGGGATCGAGCCCGAGCTCGGCGTCGGCATCCTTCAGCTGCGCCTCGAGTCGGCGACCGAGCCCCCGTAGGAGGTCGACCTCCGCGCGGAGTTCGGGAGACTGCTCCAGGGCCCGCTCCATCTCCTGCTTCGCTTCGCCGTCGAGCTCGCCGAGGGCATACGCCGTCAGGCGCGGGTCGTTCTTGTCGAGTGTCATGACGCTTCCTCCGCGGCCCATGTGGCCGTCGCGTCCCCCAGACGTGCGCGGAGCGTGGTCATCGCTTCGTGAAGCAGCACACCGACGTGGCTCACCGAGTGGCGGGTGACGTCGGCAATCTGCCGGTACGACAGCCCACCTTGGAACCTGAGCCACACGACCTCCTGCTGGCGTGGTGGCAACGCGCGGACGTGGGCCACCAGACGATGCTGTTCGTCCTGGGCGGCCACGGCCTGCGCGGGCTCGGCCGAGGTGGAGGTCAGTCGTTCGCCGTCGTCGAGCATGTGCATGCGACGCTCCTTGCGCAGGACGTCGATGGCCCGATTGCGGCACACCCGATAGAGCCACGGCTTGAGTCGTGGGTCGTCGAGGGCCATCGGCTCGCGGCAGAGCTTCAGGAACGCGTCCTGGACGACGTCACGGGCCTGCTCCACGTCGCCGAGCAGGCGACGGGCGTAGCCGAGGAGAGGGCGCTCGTAGCGTTCGAGCGCCGCCTCCAGACGTCCGGGATCGAGGTCCACGGTCTCTTGCACCATCTCCGTCCTAAGGGCCCGCCATGAAACAAGTGCGCGTTCTCGCAGCCCACCTTCGAGTCATCTTCGGCCGCTTCTCAATCGCGAATTCCTCGAGGTAGCTCCGGCTATCTCTCCGGATTCGCTCAATCGGCGCGACCGAATCTGACCCGAATCTGGGCGCGATCCTCACTCACCTGCTCCATGACGAGCCCTAACCGAGGGACTACCCCCACTACGAACGGAGCGGTCGTTTCTTAGTCGTCGCAGCTACTTCTGCGCGGGCTTCAGCAGATCGATGTCGACGTAGCCTCGGACGATCGGGCTGCCGGGAATGGTCCGGGCCGCCTCGGCGAGCACGACCGCGGGATCCTGCGGCGGCATGCCCTGGAAGCGCTTCCGGCCATTGACGGCGATGGCGAGTTCCTTCTCGAAGTCGACGAGCCCCTCCACGAGGTAGACGCGGACCTTGGCCACGCCCCGGGTCTCCAACGCGAGGACGTTACCGCCCTTGACCCGCGCGCTCACGATGCCCGGAACGACGCCGTAGCCGCGGCCCTCGGGCTGGGCCTGGCGGTCCTTCTCCAGCGACTTCGGCCGCGCTGTCAGCACGACCTCGTCGTCCCCGCGCTTCACGGTGAAGGTGCCGTCTTCGTCCCCGAGCGTCCCCAGGTAGTCCCTGAGCTTCGCGAACTCGCCCGGGCCGGCAATCTCTTCGTCCCCCGCCTTGACGAGGACGTCGCCATCCTCGAACCCGGCGTCGGCGGCCGGCGTGCCCTCCTCGACCTCCTCGATCATGAGCCCGGGCCCCTCGAAGGTGGTGTCGAGGCGAATCCCGAGGCGCGGCCGCGGCGTCATGTCGGGCAGGCCGAGCGCGACGGGGGCGGCGAGCGCCTCCCACGCGTCGGCCGTCTCGGACAAGGCCTGGATCTCGACCCACGCGAAGCGGCCGTCGTGCTGGGGTGCGGACGACGCCCACGTGAACGCGCGCGGCAGCGCATCGCGCGCGTGCTCGTTCCAGAACCCGACGATTTCCGGCCAGCGCCCTTCGAGGAAGGACGGTTCGTGTCCGGCCTCGGGCTCGTCGACCCAGGTCAGCTTGGCGCCCGCCGCCTGCATCGCCTCGATGTAGGGCTTCATCTGCTCGGAAGGATAGAGACGGTCCTTGCCGCCGTTCACCGCGTAGACAGGACGCGAAGCCAGATTCGAGCCCCACGTCGGACCGCCGAAGATGCGGGTCACGAGGGGGTTCCCCATCATCGGGAGGAAGCACGCGAACGGGGTCGGATCGTGCGCGAGCAGGTGGAAGCAGCCGCTCCCGCCATCGGAGAAGCCGCTCACCGCGACTCGATTCGGGTCCACGCGGTAGCGACGAGCCATGTCCTCGATCGCTTGCCGCAGATAGACGACGCCGGCCGGATCCCACCAGGTGGCTTCGGGCTGCGTGGAGGGCGAAAGGATGAGGAAGCCGCGCTCGTCGGCGTCTTCCGCGAACATCGCAACCCCGCTCTGTCCCGAACCATCCCGCGCTGCCGACACGCCGCCGTGCAGGTAGACGAGAAGCGGCCAGGCCTTGTCCGGCGTATAGCTCGCCGGCGCGAAGGCGTGAACGGTGCGCATCTTGCCGTCCGGTCCCTTGCGCGTCCACGTGATGGGCTTGCCCTTGTCGACGTCGGCGTCCCACGTCCAGGCCCCCGTGACGGCCTTCGCGACGTCGGCCGCGGCCGGCTTGGCGGCCAGGATCTGCATGGCGCTTGCGAGTCGGGCCTGTCCGGTGTCAGCCGTGGCGAACGCTGCCGCCGCGGCGTCGAGATCGAAGGCCTCCTTGTCGGCGTGCGCGGGCACGACGAGAAGGAAGGCGATGAGCGACGCGAGGATGATGCGCATGGGAACTCCCGGAGGATGCGGGCGAAGTAGCGTGAATATTTGCACTGACTCGGTACGGATGATTAGAGGAGGGTGACCTCCTGGCCTTCCTTCGTGTCCTTCACGTGGACGCCTTGCTCGAGCAGGCGGTCGCGAAGGCGATCGGACTCGGCCCACTCCTTGTTGGCGCGCGCGGCGGCGCGGGCGTCCACGAGGGCCTGCTGCTCGGGCGTGAGCTCGGCCTTGCTGGCGCCCAGACCGAGCCCCAGGACGTCGTCGGCGAAGTCGAGGACCGCCTTGGCCGAAGCCGCGTCCTCGGGGCGAAGGGTCTCGGCCTCGAGGCCGCGATTGCAGGCCCCCACGAGCGTGTGGATGGCCGCCATCGCCCCGCTCGTCTCGAGGTCGTCGTCCATCGCGGCCGCGAACGCCTGGCGGGCGTCCTCACCAAACGCGTTCGGCGCGTGATCGCCGGCGTGCTTGGTGATGCGCGCGTAGGCGTCGTCGAGATTGCGCAGCGTCTTCATGGCCGCGTCGAGGCCGCCCCACGTGAAATCGATGGGCGTCCGGTAGTGCGAGGTGACGACGAGGTAGCGGAAACCCCGCGGCGCCGAAGGACCGCCGTGGTCGATGAGATCCTGGACGGTGTAGAAGTTGTCCTTGCTCTTGGACATCTTCTGGCCGTCCACGAGCAGATAGCGCCGGTGCATCCAGTACCGCACGAACGGACGCTTGCCGGTGGCGGCCTCGCTCTGGGCGATCTCGTTCTGGTGGTGCGGAAACCGCAGATCCTCGCCGCCCAGATGCAGGTCGATCTGCTCGCCGAGAAGCTCCGTCGACATCACGGAGCATTCGATGTGCCAGCCCGGCCGCCCCTTGACGACGCGGTCCTCGCCGTTGATCCGGAAAGTAGGCTCCCAGGCGACGTCCCCGTCGTCGGGCACCCAGCCCTTCCACAGCGCGAAGTCGCCGACGTTCTCTTTCTCGTACTCGTCCGCCTTCACCCGCCCGCTCGCGCCGGCCCGCAGGGCCTCCTGAGAGAGGTTGGCCAACTCGCCGTAGGTCGGGAACGACCCGATGCGATAGTAGATCGAGGTGGAACCGTCCTCCTCGATCGGATACGCGTGACCCTTGTCGAGCAGGGTCTGGATCATCGTCACCATGCCGTCGACGTAGTGTGTCGCGTGAGGGTAGTGCGTCGGCCCGGCGGTTCCCCAGGGTGTCCCAGTCGGCGAAGAAGGCGTCGATCCACCGCTGCGTGAAGCTGGCCCGATCCATGCCCGCGGCACGCGCGTCGCGGATGATCTTGTCTTCGACGTCGGTGATGTTCATGACGAAGCGCACGCCGTAGCCGGACGCGCGAAGCCAGCGGACGATCACGTCGCAGATCAGGTTGAAGGACCAGTTCCCGATGTGTGACGTGGTTGTAGACCGTCGGTCCGCAGGCGTACACGCTCACCTGCTCGGGATGGGGCGGCTCGAAGGGCTCGAGGCGGCGGGACAAGCTGTTGTAGACGTGCATGGCCATGGGACGGACGATCGTACCCGCCTCACGCCTCGTCGTCGTCCTCCAAGGGACGGATCTCGGGGCAGCGGGGGAGGAGGCGCGCCCCGATGGTCCAAGACGGCGTGCTGGAGGGCGAGGAGCGCGTACTGGAACTTCTCCCGCGCATCCTCGGGCCTCTCCCCCGCCGCCCCCAGGGTCTCGAAGAACGGTGCGAGTTGCTCCGTGTCCATGGGGTCGAGAGCCAGGATCGCCTGGAGGTCCCGCCCACGGGCCCAGTCCACGACGATGTCCGCGCCGACGAGCATGGCCGGATTGCAGAGCCCGCAGGCCACCCAGATGGACTGCACGCGGTCGACGTCGGCCACCAGGAAGACCTCGAGGATGTTCTTCCCTCCCCCCCGGCACCCTTCGACCGTCGCTACGCCGGTCGGCGAGACGTCGAGGGGGCGGAAATTCGGCGGCCCCTGCTCGCGCGTCGTCTGCGCGAAGATCCTCTCGGCGTAGTAGCGGCGAACGGCGGTGGAGACGACCACGGAGGAGCTACTCGTCGTCCAGGTAGTCGAGCGGATTCGATACGACGCGCTCGACGATGCCCGCCAACACGTCCAACTCCGCCTCGGTGTTGTAGAGGTACACCGACGCGCGCAGGTTGTTCTTGGCGTGCCCCGTGCGATCGAAGCGCTCGTGCAGGTACGCGTTCGCGCAGAACATGCCTTTGCGCAGCATCACGTTCGCCTCCTCGTCCGCGAGCCGCTCGATGGCGTTGATCACGGTGCCCAGGCTGCTGGCCATGGTCACGATGCCGCCTCTCTCCTCCGGCGCGGCGGGCCCGAGCAGCCAGAAGTGTTCGCACGCCAGCGGGCCGAGTCGCTCGGTGAGGTAGGCGTTGAGGCGCCGCTCGTGCCGCGCGATCCGCTCGAGGCCCACCGTCTCGCTCACGTAGGTGAGGGCGGCGGCAGCGCCCAGGATGCCGGCGTAGTGCTGCAGCCCCGCCTCGAATTTCTCGGGCGGTGGTTTCATCTCGAAGCCGTCGAGCCGGACGTCGGCGACCGTGTCGCCGCCGACGATGAAAGGCGGCATCCGGTCGAGGAGGTCGTAACGGCCGTAGAGCACGCCGAGCCCGGACGGCCCGCACAGCTTGTGGAAGGAGAAGGCCAGGAAGTCGACGTCGAGCGCCTGAACATCGATGGCCGTGTTCGGCGCGCTCTGGGCCGCATCCAGGAAGAGCCAGCCGCCGACCTCGTGAACGCGCGCCGCGACCGCGCGGATGTCGGCGTCACCGATGGTCGTACCGTCGAGGTTGCTCCGCTGGGCCAGGGCCACGAGACGGGTCGCCGGCGTGATGGCCGCGAGCGCGGAAGCGAGGTCGAAGGAGCCGTCCTCTCGGCGCGCGAAGTGCCGGTGGACGACGAGTGCAGGGTCGTCGGCCTCGTCTCGCAGGCGCGCCTGGAGTTGCAGCCAGGGAACGAGATTGCTGTTGTGCTCGTTCTCGCTGGTGAGAACCTCGTCGCCCGGCCCGAGCGGGAGAGCGCGAGCGAGGAGGTTGATCGACTCCGACGTGTTCCTCGTCCAGACGATTTCCTCGGATCGGTGCGCCCCGAGAAACGCCCGCACCGCGTCGCGGGCCGCATGCTCCTCCTCCCGGAGCTCGTCCATGAACCACGCATGGAGCCCGGCCCCGCGGTCCGCACGCCCCCCTCCGCACGTGGGGAAGACCTCGTAGTAGCGCCGGACGGCGTCGATGACGGGCTGCGGGCCGGAGCGTCGTGCAGGCGCTGTTCAAGTAGATGGGCGGCCGACCGCGACGCTGCCGACCGAGGGCCGGGAAGTCGGCGCGAAACGCCTCGAGATCGGTCGGGTCGGCAGTCATTGCGCCCAGGATAGAAGGGAGCGGGGGAACGGCGCCGTACGGCTCTTGCGCCGCCCGTATCATCGGGCCATGTTCGACCGACGCCCGGCCCCGGCGCTTGTCGCCGCCCTGCTCCTGCTCCTGGCCGCCGCCCCCTTGGCGACCGCCGGCGAAGACGCGCCCTTCCCTGTCGAGATCGAGGTGCCGGTCGGGCTGCCCGTACAGATCGACGGACGGGTCGTCGATGCGGAGTGGGAAGGCGCCAAGCCGCAGGTGATCGCCGAAGACGGCTCGAGCCTCCGGATCACGCAGCGGAGCGGCACCCTCTTTCTCGGTCTGACCTCGCCGACGAAGTGGGCGGAGCGGGCGTCCATCTGGTTCAGCTTCACGCCGGATGCCGAGGGTGCGGGCCTCTACACCAAGGGCGCGGTCCGGCTGGACTTCGAGCCGCGGGAGCACAACCGTCCGCACCTCTACGTCGTTCGAAACGACGGTGATGGCGACGTGCCCGTTCTCGGCGAGGCGGTCGCGCGCGCCGAGCTCGATCCCTCCTCCTCCTCCGTGGAAGTGGCCCTCCGCCTGTCCCTGCTCGGCATTCGCGGCGGACACGGACGCCCCCGTTCGTTTCGCCATCGTGTGGATGCGAGGCAGCGGCTCGACCACCGTGACGTGGCCGCGGGGCCTGAGCATCACCGCGCCCGTGGGGCAACGCCCTTCGGACCTGGCCTCGAGCCAGGCGTGGGCTCGTCTCGGTGGCTGGAAGGGGGTGAGTGGGCCCGGCGCGATCTCCAGCACGGATTGGGACGCCCTGGTGGACACGGACGCCGAGCTCACCCGGCGTGGGAGCGAGGCCCACGCGCTGGCGCTGCGCATCCAGGACGCGCCGACGCTCCCCAAGGAAGATGACCTGGTCGAGGAGAAGGTCCTTCAGAACCTCCGCTGGATCGCCGGGCGGGAGCCCCTGACCGCGTTCGACCTGTTCAACCTCGCCCGCGTGTACCGCCACCTGAACCGCAAGGCCGAGGGACTCGCCGTGCTCGACGCCCTCGACATGGATCCCGCGTGGCACGGGAGCGCCAGACTGCTCTACGACCGCGCGCTCGCGCTCGAGTCCGCGGAGCGATACCGGGACGCCGCGGAGGCGTGGCGGGCGCTCGGCGGGCGCTCGCAGCCGTCCATGCGTCCTCGCTACGAGGCGATGGCCGAGCGCGCGTTGGCGCTGCAGACAGCGCGAGAGAAGGAGACCGTGCTGCGTGACGCGGCGGCGTCGAATTCTCAGCTACCCCTGGTCTTGCTCCGCACGACGCGCGGGAGCGTATTGATTCAGCTCCTGCCGCAGTCGGTCCCCGAGGCGGTGGCGCACTTCCTCGACCTGGTAAAGCGGCGCGAGGGCGATGAGGAGAGGGCGTTTTACGACGGCACCCTGTTTCACCGCGTGGAGGGGGACTTCCTGGTCCAGGGCGGTGACCCGCTGAGTCGCGAGGGACTGGACCGCGCGGGGAGTGGGACGGGGCCGACCTCCGTCACGGCCGAGCTGAATCCGTCCCACGGCTACTTTCGGGGCGCCGTCGCTTTCGCGCGGAGCATCGCACGCGTGAACGGATCCCAATTCTTCATCCTCACCTCGCCCCGCCCCGCACTCGCCGAGGAGGGCTATACGATCTTCGGCCACGTGATCGCGGGGATGGACGTCGTGGACCGGATCCAGGTCGGCGACGAGCTGATCGAGGTCCGCCGCCTGGATGGCGGCGACGCGACCTCGCCGACCGACCACGAGGGGGAGACGTCGAAGTGAGTCAGATCCTGCGCGCGGCGTTCCTCGCCCTGTTCCTCCTCGTCGGCCTGACGACGGCCGGCCACACCGACGAGTTGGACGTCCTTTGGCGGCAGTTCGATGACGCCTACGGACGTGTGGACGAAGAGGCCCTCGCGGAACAGGCGGACATCCTGCTCAGGATCGCCGATGTGGATACCCCGCGGGCGAGGAAGAAGCTCCTGAAGCTGCGCAAGGAGTGGCCCGACGATCTCGAGCACCACCAGTCGCGAATGAAGTGGCGCCGCGAGGCCATGGTGCTCGCGGCCCTCGCCCGACACGGGGGCCCCAAGGAGATCGACGAGGTCCTGCGCTATACCGAGAAGGCGAAGCCCAAGCGCGGTCCGCCGCTGCTGCTGTGGCGTCTCGCCGACGTGCTGGCCCAGGTTCAGCGCGAGGCGACCCGCGACCATCTCCGGGGCAAGGCGCTGAAGCGCGCCACGCCGGACATCCGCATTCAGATCATCCGTAGCTTCGGCCTCACGAAAGACGCGGCCGCGGTGCCCGCCCTGATCAAGCTGCTGGGAGAGTGGCACATCGAGACGCGCCTGGAGGCGATCCTCGCCTTGGGCGAGATCGGTGATGCGCGCGCCATAGGGCCCCTGCGCAAGTGCCTGAAGGCGAAGGACCCGCGGGAACGGATGCTGGCGGCCGAGGCCCTCGGGCGCGTGAGCGGCCCCGATGCGGGTGAAGCGCTGTGCCCCGTCCTCGAGGACCCGGAGGCGCGCGTCGTCGAGGCGGCGGCGACGGCGATGGCGGACATGGGCTCGCACGCGTGCATGGCTCCCCTCATCGCGGCGATGAAGCGCCTCTACCCCGAGGAGTTGCGGGCGGCGAGTGCGTGTTCCGAGGCGCTCGAGCAGATCTCCGGGAAGTCTTTCGGTTTGGATGCCGAGTCGTGGACCGACTGGTGGGAGGCGGTGAAGGACAGGCCCTTCGTCAAGGACGAGACGCCACGACATGACCGCACCGTCCCCGGCATCCCCTACTACGGCTTCCGCATTCGCTCCAGCCGCATCGCTTTCGTGATCGACGTCAGCAAGAGCATGGAGTGGAGCGACCGCCTGAAGCACGCGAAACGCGAGCTAACCCGGGTCGTCGAGAGTCTGCCCGAGACGACGCGCTTCAACATCATCACGTTCAGCAGCGACGTCCATGCCTGGAAGGACCGGGTGCAGGTCGCGAACGAGAAGCTCATCGAGAAGGCCAAGAAGTTCATCGCCCCGCTGGCGCCTCACGGCGGCACGAAGACGCACGAGGCGTTGGAGCGGTCGTTCTACGTGCCGGACAAGGCGAAGTCGGCGGAGATCGCGGACACGATCGTCTTCCTCTCGGACGGTAGCCCGAGCGAGGGCGAGGTCGTGGATCCCGAGGCGATTCTCGCCCAGGTCCGCGAGTGGAACCGCTACCGGCGGGTGCGGATCCTCTGCATCGCGCTGCTGACGGGCGAAGCGCCCGACGCCTACCGCGCCCACGAGGACGCGCTCAAGGCGGAGCGTTTCATGCGACGCTTGGCGGAGGAGAACGGGGGGAGCTTCGAGGTGATCCGCTGACCCGAAGGGGCCCCCGCGGGCATCCCGGAGTCAGCGCAGGTCGAGGCGGGCGGCGTAGCCACCGTCGGCGTCGTGATGGGGCGGCACCTCGAGCTCCTCCCCGAGCGCCAGCTCCGGGTGGGACGCGAGGAATGCACGCACGAGATCGCCGTTCTCCTCGGCCTCGAGGGAGCACGTCGAGTAGACGAGCCGACCGCCGGGCCGGAGCAGGGGTCGAGCCCGCTCGAGCAGGTCGCGCTGGATAGCCGCCAGGGCATCGACGTCCGCCGGGTCGAGTCGCCATCGGGCCTCGACACGCCTGCGCAGGACACCCGTGTTGGTGCAGGGAGCATCGATCAGCACGGCGTCGAACGACGCCGGGTCGAAGGGCAGGGGCCCCTCACGGCCGACCTCGCGACACGCGAGCTCGACGCCGTCGGGCATCTGCGCTTCGACGGCGCCGAGGGATTCGAGCCGCTGGGCATCGACGTCCGCGGCGACGACGTAGCCGCGTCCGCCGAGGAGATCGGCCAGGTGCAAGGTCTTGCCCCCCGGCGCCGCGCAGAGGTCGAGCAAGCGCTCGCCCGGCACGGGTGCGACGAGAGGAGCAACGCGCTGCGCCGTCATGTCCTGCACCCAGGCCTCGCCCCGCGCCACCGCCCGCAGCGCTCGCGACTCGGGGCCACGATCGATCAACAGGGCGGTGGGGATGGGGAGGCGACGCACCTCCAACGCGTCCGCTTCGAGCGCCGCGGCAAGCACGTCGCGGTCGCCTCGGGCCCGCAGCGTGAGCGGAGGTCGCCCGATGCCGACCTGCAGGATCGCCTTGGCGCGGGCGGCGCCGCGAGCTGCGATCCACCGCGCCACGAGCCACGTCGGCATCGAGTAGCGCTCCCCCAGATTCGCCGCCGCGTGCGTCGTGGGCGAAGGGAAGATCGGTTGGGCGAGCCGCATGGCCGAACCGTCTTCGCGGGGCACGTCCCGGCGAGGGTCCTCCTCGCCCCGTGCGAGCCCTTCGATGCTGCGCGCGGTGGCCCGAAGCACGGCGTTGGCGTACCCGGCGGCCTTCGCACCGACCTTGCGCCGCGACCAGGTCACCGCGTGATCGACAGCCGCGTGGACCGGGATGCGATCGAGGAAGAGGACCTGGTACAGCGCGAGCCGCAGCGCGACGCGCACGGGTCCCGCGAGGCGTGCGAGCGGGCGTCGGCTCTGGGGGGCGAGGACGGCGTCGAGCGTGCCCTTGCGCCGGACGACGCCGTAGGCGAGCTCGGTCACCAGGGCCCGGTCGCGAGCGTCCGCCAGGGCGCTCCGCGCGGACGGCAAGCCGTCCCGGATCCAGGTTCCCTTCTTCTCCTCCGCCAACAGAAGGTCGGCGGCTACGTCGCGGGCGGTGGGCGGCTTGGTCACCCTGCCATTCTGGGGGCGGGGTAGGATCTCGGCCCCGGTCCGACCGACCGTGCTACAAGTTCGGCGTTCCTTGGAGGGTTCTTCCCATGGCGCAGCGCTCTCGCTCGTCCCGCTCGTCGCGTTCCTCCCGCTCGTCCGGATCGTCGCGCGGAGGGCGCCGGCCCGCGGCGCGCGGCGCGCCGGCGCGTCGCTCGGGCGGCAACGGCCCCACGATCGCCGCCGCCGTCATCGTGCTGGGTGTGCTCGGCGCGGTGGTCTTCTTCGCCGCGAAGGGAAGCAGCCGCAAGCCCACGCCGCCCCCCGCCCCGGAGGAGATGCTCCAGCCCGCTGTGGTGGAGACCGGCCCCGACGGCAAGCCCCGCATGCCGCCGCCGCCGCTTCCCGCCCAGCTGAAGGACCAGGCGCAGGAGCTCGTGCGCGAGGCACGCGAACTCCGCAAGGAGGCCGAGGGGATCTACAAGGTCGCCAACGATGCCAAGAAGTCCGGCGACGAAGATCTGTGGCAGGAGAAGCTGCGCGAAGCGGCCGCCATCCTGATGGGGATCAAGGACGGCTACAACGACCTGATCGGAGAGATGCCCCACAACGACGACTGGGACGAAGAACAGGTCGCCAACCACTACCTGGGCGCCGAGGCGGACTCGATCACGCGGGCCATGCAGCGCCTGATCGACATCCAGAAGCAGCGTCGCAAGTAGCGGGACGACGGCGGGCGTGGGCCGGCTCTTCTACAACACCAACGGCTTTGCGTTCCACCGCCTCGAGGATGCGCTGGCGATCCTCTCCGACCTCGGCTACGACGGGGTGGCGTGGACGCCGGATGTGCACCATCTGGACCCCCTGCGTGCAAGCGCTGCCGACGTGAGTGCCTTTCGGGATGCCCTGGCTGCCTCGGGGCTGGACCTGATCGTCGAGACGGGGGCGCGCTTCGTCCTCGACGCTCGTCGCAAGCACCGCCCCACCCTGCTCGACGAGCCCCCCGAGGCCGCCGTCCGTCTGGCCTTCCTCGAGCGCTGTGTGGACCTGGCCGCCGAACTCGGGGCGCCGCTCGTGACCGTGTGGTCGGGCGCGGCGCCTCCCGGGCAGGAACCGTCGTCGAGCATGGCGCGACTCGTCGAGGGGCTTCGGGCCCTCTGCGTGCACGGCGCCGAACGCGGCGTACGGATCGGCTTCGAACCCGAGCCGGGGATGCTGGTCGAGCGGGCGGAGGTGTGGCCGGCGGTCCGCGATGCCGTGGACCATCCGGCGCTGGGACTCACCCTCGACGTGGGCCACTGCCTCGCCACCGCCGAAGGGGAACCCCACGACGTCCTCCGGGCGCACGCCGCGGATGTGGTGGCGCTGCAGCTCGACGACCACCGGCGGGGCATCCACGACCATCTGGCCTTCGGTGAGGGGGAGATCGACTTCGCCGCGCTGGCCGCGGCAGCCCGCGAGGTGGGATTTCGTGGGCCCTTCGAGGTGGAGCTCTCGCGGCACGCGGCCACCGCGCCGGCGGCCGCGGCCGCGGCCCTGGCCTTCCTGCGCCCGCTTTTCGGCTGAGCGCTCCCCCCCCATTCCCTCGGTGGTCGCCTTGTCGCGACGCGGGACGCGTGATCCAATCTTGGGCTCGACCTTCGATACGCACCCGGCGGCCGCCCGCCGACGCACCCCCACCACGGGAGTCTCCCATGTCCGATCCGACCCTGCCCACGCGGCCCGAGGATGCATCCTCCGATCCCGCCGGCAGCGAAGGACGTCCCGAGCCGTCGACGCCCCGCCCGGATGTCGACGCGCCCGTTTCGCCCGATGCGCCCAACGCGCCCCTGTCCTCCCCGTCCGAGTCCGCCCCGTCCGAGCCCGAGCCGGCCAAGCCGGTGACGACGAGCCCGCCCCCGACCGAAGCGCCGGCGGAGGCAACGCCGGCGGAGACAGCGCCGGCGGACAGCGGGAGACAGCGCCGGTCGAGGCAACGCCGGCCGAGGCAACGCCGGCCGAGGCAACGCCCGCCGAGGCAACGCCCGCCGAGGCAATGCCCGCGTCCGCACCCGACGCGGACGCAGCCGCGACGAATGACGAAGGCGTGGCAGCAACGCCCACACCCGCGGACACGGATGCACCGGCAGCGACCGAGGACCCGGCTCCCAGAGCGACGCCGAGCGAAGCCGAGACGACACCGGGGGCCGAAGGCGCCGACGGCGGCGTCGCGCCGGCCGAGACGAGCGCCGCCGCGGAAGGCGAGACACCGGCCACGACGAAGGCGGGTGGCAAGAAGAAGGCGAAGCCGCGACGCGAGCGGCGCCCTCCGCGCCCGCAGCGCACGCCACTCACCCTCGAGCAGCGCACCGAGGCCCGCGAGAGTGCCCGTCAGGTCATTCTGCGGGCCGCCTCGCGCGACGAGGCCCAGGTGCGAGCCGCGCTCGACATGCTCGAGACGAGCAAGCACATCGTCTACATCGCGCGATTCCGGCGGGATACGACGGGCGGCATGGACGAGCGCACCCTCCGTTCGCTTCGCAACCGCTGGGAGGAAGCTCTCGTCGAGGAGGAGCGCCGCATCGAGCTGGCAGAGATCCTGCGTACGCACGGGGCGCTCGACGAGAAGACGCAGCATCGGCTGGCGCGCGCCACGACCATTCCGGCGATGGAGGACGTCGCCGCTCCGCACCTGCCGGTCGTGGCCGGTCGGGCGACCCTGGCGCGCGGTCTCGGTCTCGAGCCCCTGGCCGACGCGATCCGCAAGCCGGAAGAAGGCGTGGTTCTCTCCGAACTCGCCAAGACCTTCGTGAAGGAAGACGAAGAGCCGAAGAGCCTCGACGCGGCGCTGGCCGGGGCGCGCGACATCCTCGCCGAGGAGATGAGCCTCAACGCCGATCTGCGGGCCCGCCTGCGGAAGCAGTTCCGCCGCGACGCCAAGCTGACCGTGGGCCTGCGCACCGAACGCAAGGGCGACGCCGGCCGCCACAAGTCGCTGGTCGGCTACACGGCCCCCGTGGGCAAGGTGCAGCCCCTGAAGTTCCTGGCCATCCGCCGCGCGGAGAAGGATCGGATCCTCGTCACCACGATCGAACCGCCGGAGGGGAGCATCCTCCCGCTCCTGCACAAGAGCGCCGCGGCGGAGGAGCACCCGCACGCGGGTTTCCTGCGCGCGGCGATCGAGGACGGTTACCGCCGGATCCTCAAGCCCCTCTTCCAGGCGGAGATCCGCAACGAGCTGAAGCAGCGTGCAGACGCAGCGGCGATGGAGACGTTCGAGCGCAACCTGCGCCACCGCCTCCTCGGCCCGGTCGGCGGAAAGCGCCGCGTGCTCGGGCTGAGACCCGACGTGATGCAGGGGCACCGCTGGTGCACCATCGACCCCGAGGGTCTCCCCACGGGCTCGGGCACCTTGCCCCACGAGGGCACGGCGGGTCGCGAAGCGTGCGTAACGGAGTTGGCGGAAGTCCTCAAGACCTACGAGGCGGACGCCATCGCCGTCGGCAGCGGCGGAGGGCGCGCGGAAGCGCTGTCCCTGGCGCAGGAAGCCGTCGCCGGCCTCGGCCAGGACATCGACATCACGGTGGTGACGGACGGCGGAACGCACACGCTCGAAGCCCAAGGCAAGCTCGAAGTCGCCGATCGGCCGGAGGTTCCCGCGGAGTGCCGCGGAGCCTACTCGCTGGCCCGGCGCTTCCAGGATCCGCTGGCCGAGCTGGTCGCCATCGATCCGAAGGCGCTGGCGCTGGGCCCGCACCTCCACGAGGTGCACCAGGGACGCCTGCGTCAGCTGCTCGACGAGACCGTCGCGTCCTGCGTTTCCCACGTGGGTGTGGATCCGAACCACGCGAGCGTGGATCTGCTCGGGCGCGTTCCCGGCTTCGATCGGGCGTCGGCGACCGCGTTCGGGCTGTGGCGCTCGGAGCACGGCGCCTTGCTCCACAAGGCGGCGCTGGCGGCCGTGCCGGGCATCGGCACGAACCTGGCCGAGCAGGCCGTGGGGTTCCTGCAGCTTCGCGATGCCGCGGATCCGCGCGACCGGACCCAGCTCCACCCGGAGCAGTACGGGATCGTCGACACGATGGCCGAGAAGGCCGGCTGCGACGTGCCCGCCCTCTTCGCCGACCACACGATGCGCCAGAAGGTGCGCTTGGCGGAACTGGAGGCCGATGGCGTCCCCATGCCCGTGCTCAAGTACGTGCTGTACCAGATCACCGCCGGCCACCTCGACGACCGCCCGCGCTTCGCGAAGCCGATCACGCCCCCCGAGGGCCTCACGCTCGACACGCTGCAACCGGGCTTGATCCTCGAAGGCCGCGTGATTCGGGCGATGCCGTTCGGGCTCTTCGTGGACGTGGGGATGGGGACGGACGCGCTGATCCCGACCCCCCACATCGGTGACCACCCGGGCATCGAGCCGGCGACCGTGGCCCCCATCGGGGCCGTGATCCAGGCCCGTGTGCTCGAGGTGCTGCCCGAGAAGCGACGCCTCACGCTCTCGATGCGTCGTGAGCGCTTCGACCCCCGCGGTCGAGGCGGCCCTCGTGGCCCCCGGCAGGGTGGCGCACGCGGCGGCCCGCGCGACGACCGTCGCGGCGGGCGGGACGCGCAGGGTGCGCGCGGCCGCGCAGGCGGCGGCGGCGGCGATCGCCGCGGTGCCACGGGCGGCGACCGGCGGGGCGGCGGCGCGGACGCGCGGGGTGGGCCCCGCCGGAAGAGCAGCCCGCGCAAGGGCGGCAAGTACGGTGGCGGCGGTGGCGTCGGCGACATCTTCAGTCGCCGCGGCGCTCAGCACGAGCGTGGCGTACCGCGCTCCATCAGCCTCGGCCCGGACGACAGCAAGAAGGCCTCGGACGCCAAGGACGAGGCGGCACTCACCCCGGAGCAGCTGCTCGCGAAGAAGCTCGCCGACCTGCAGAAGAAGCTGGGCGGCGAGGAGTAGCCCGGCGGCTCAGCGATTGGGCCTCTTGTGCGCGCCGTCGCACAAGGGGCCCTGTCTCGACCGCCCGCAGCGACAAAGGGCCGCGCGACCGTCGCGGAAGGCCAGGCGACCTCGGGATCCGACCAGGTCGAAGGATCCCGAGACGATCCACGGCCCGTCCGATATGGGACGGAGAACGAGCCGGCCCGTGGGCGGCGCGGGCCGGACGCTTCGAGCGGGCCCCGCACGTACCCGACCGGCCTCCTGGAAGGCGGCCACGCGGTGGCTCCCGTCGCAGAGGCGCGGATCAGCCGAGTGCCCACAGCGGCAGAGAACGAAGCGCTCGCCGCGCGTCACGACCCGACCGTCCTCGTCCTGGATCTCGATGTCCCCTACGACGTCCAGGGGGCCATCGGCGGTCGCGGTGAGGCGATTGGCGGTCATGGCAGACGAGTGAAGGATGCGCCCGAACCGGGCGCGTCGACCTAGGGGCCTCAGCCGCCCCGGAGCGGCGGTCGCCACACCCGTGGCTGGAAGCGCGGCGCGGGCGGCGCGCCGTAGAGCGGCGTCTGGGTCGACGGGGCGGGCGCCGTGCGCGGCACCGGCCGGGCCGAGTACGTCGGTGCGCGCTCGAGCTCCTGGCTGGGCGGCGGCGGCACGACGGACGGCCGATAGGTCGTGCGCGGCGGGGCCTGCGCAGGCACGAAGCCCGTGCGGGGAGCGGGGGCGGCGCGCGCCGACGGCGTGCCGAAGTTCCCCGTCCAGTAGTCTCCGATGCGGCTGTAGGCGGCCTCCTGCATGTCGCGATCAACGAGGATCGCTCGGTGGTCGCGGCTGTTCATCCATCCCTCGACGACGCTCTGCGGGGTCCGGTACCCCCAAGCCACGACCTCGCCGAAGACCATGCCGTCGTAGCCGCCCAGCTGCATGCGCTGCAGCAAGGTCTGCCGCCGGGGATCGGGGGAGCTGTGCCCCATGTAGCCGTAGGTCGACTGCTCGCGGCTGTGCGCCTCGGCGATCCCGTGGAGTGACGGGCTGAAGCGAAACGGCCTCAGCCCCATGGAGCAGCGAATGCGGTTGACCTCGTCGAACACGGCCTGCTCGTCGCACGTCGGCCGTCCTCCCGCCTGCGCCTGGATCGGCAACGGGCGATCCACGCGTGGGGGTGTCGAGCGCGGCAGGCCGGCGGGCCCGGGGGGAGGACACGGGGCGGCGGCGGCCGGCGGGCAGGGGGCCGCGTAGGGCTCCGGGCACGCCGGCGGGCAGCTCGGCTCGCACGCCGTTGGCGGGGCGGGGGCAACCTCCGGGCAGGGCGGCGGACACGGCGTCTGGACCTGCCCCGCCACGCGCGGCGGCCGGTACCAGAAGTCGTGCGAGCAGCCCGTGAGAACGGTCACGGCCAGAAGGGTGACGAGCAAACGCATGAAGCTCCCCCCGAGGAGTACCCGGTCAGTCGGCTGCCCCGGGGACGCGCTTGAGCGACGGTGGCGCGGCGATGACAAGAGCGACGCCGGCACCTTTCGACGTGCTTACGGGCCACGCAACAACGTACGACGTCGCCTCTGTCCGTGGGGGGCGCACGAATAGGACGGCTATTCGGCGTGCGCCAAGGTCCTGGCTGCCGCCTCGTCATCCGCAACGAGGAAGCGGTCGCCGAGCCCGCTGTGCTCGAGCACGCGGCGGACGGGCTTGGACGGCGTGAAGAGGACGAGCCGACCGGAGGCCTTCTTCAACTCGCTGTCGAGGCGGATGAGCGTGGCGAGGGACGCCGAGTCCATGAACCGCACGGCACCGAGATCGACGAGAAGGTGCTTGGCCCCCTCGTCCACGAGTGCCTGCGCGGCGGCGTAGAGCTCGAACGCGATCTCCGTGCGGACCTCGCCCGTCACCCCGAGGATACCGAGGTCGTCGTCCCGCTTCGTCTTGACCTGAAGATCCGACATGCTGCTCCTCAGCTCCGGCTGGCTAACGCATGAAGCGTATCGTCATCCAGAATCCGGTCGCTGGCTTTCGCTGCCGCGAAGAGCCGCTCCACACGATCCGGCTCGGCACCATACCCGTGATGCTCCAGCCACCACACCACATTCGACTGACCACTCAGCGGCCCCACGCGGATCACCTGCTCGAGCCCGAAGGCATGGGCCGGCACGCCCGAATACACATGGTTTGCCAGGTCCATGTCTCCGCGCCGAAGCGCCTTGATGACGGCGGAGGCATGGACGCCCGTCCCCGTCTGGAAAGCATCCGCCCCCACGACCGGGTAGTTTCGAGGCACCTCGACGCCCAGGGCGCGGGCCGCGTCGAGGACGTAGGCCTGAAGCCCCGTCAGGTCGCGATCCTCGTCCAGGTACCCAAAGAGCTTGAGATTGACGAGGAGCAGGTCCATCGGCGTATTGCCGGCCCGCTCCCCGACCCCCAGCGCCGTACCATGCAGTCGGTCGACGCCGGCACGGTAGGCCGCCAGCGCGTTGTGGATGCCGAGGCCCCGATCCTGGTGGCCGTGCCAGTCGAGGGGTACGTCGGGCTGCCCCCGTTCGTCCGCCACGGTGCGCACGTGGCGGACGACCTGCTCGACCCCGGCCGCGGTCGCATGCCCGCACGTGTCGCACAGGATCAGCCGCCGGGCGCCGTGGTCCAGTGCCAGACCGTAGAGAGCGCGCAGCGCGTCGGGGGAGGTGCGGGTGGTGTCCTCGGTGACGAACATGACGGGCAGGGCGTGCTGCTGGCAGTACCCCAGCGCGCGCGCGCTCGTCTCCAGCAGATGATCCAGGTCCCAGCCCTCGACCTCCATGCGGATCGGACTCGAGCCGATGAACATGCCGACCTCGAGTTCGATGCCCACGTCGTCGCGGATGCGTCGGATGGGCTCCAGATCCTCGACGATCGTCCGCGCGGCACAGTGCGGTTGGATCGACAGGCGCGCGTCGCGGATCTCGCGCGCGAGCCGCGCGGTGTGCGCGGCGATGAGCGGTCCTGCGCCCGGGAGCCCGATGTTGACGGCATCGATGCCGAGCCCGTGCATGTGATGGAGCAGGGCCACCATCTCGTCGGCGGTGGGTTGGCGAACGGAGGGGCTCTGCAACCCGTCCCGCAGCGTCTCGTCGCACACCTGGGCGGGCTTGGCCGGACGGTCGCTGACACCCTCAGCCTTGTTCCAGTCGTAGATCAGGTCGGGGCCGAGAGCCTGCATCGGGTCGGGCGTGCCTCCGGAGGGAGGCGCGTGATTGTAGACCAGCCCGGCTCGAGAACCCCGCGGCCTCGTTCCCGTTCAGACCAGGGTGATCCGTGAACCAGGGCCTCGCCGTCAAGGGCGCGCGCGACGAGAGGCCCGCCCATCTCGTAGGAACCGACCAAATGTGTGCACGGCGGGGCAAATAGTCGCCCCCCGTCATCCGACCTAGAAGATCGGGGCCTTTCGATGACGGAGGGTGCCGCCCACCGACCTCCGTGGAGAACACCGTCCGTGCTGGTGATGAAGTTTGGGGGCACGTCGCTGGCGGACCGTGCTCGGATCGACACCGTCGTCGCCCTGGTACGCGCCCATCTGGAGCGCCGTCCGATCGTCGTGTGCTCCGCGCACGCCGGCGTGACGGACCTCCTGCTGGCGGGCGCCCGCCAGGCCGCGGACGGGGTGCCCGACCTGGAGCCGATCCGTCGACGTGAATACGAGGTCCTCGAGGCCCTCAACCTCAAGACCACGCTCGTAGACGAGGAGTTGGACCGCCTGGGGCAGATGTTCGAAGGGCTCTCGCTCCTCGGGGAGTTGACGCCACGGAGCCTGGACACCGTCGCGGCCTTCGGCGAGCGCATGTCGGTCAAGGCGATCGCCGCGGTCCTCCGTCGCCGGCGAATTCCGGCGACCGCCGTCATGGCGGACGACGCCGGCCTGGTGACGGACTGCCGCTACGGCCGCGCCACGCCTCTTCCGGGCTGCTACGCGAATCTGAAGCGCTCGATCGAGCGGGCGGAAGGCGTTCCCGTCGTAACGGGCTTCATCGGGCGCGACGAAGAGGGCAACGTGACGACGCTTGGGGCGCTCCGGCTCGGACTTCACCGCGACGATCGTGGGACGCGCCGTCTCGCGCGGAAGAGGTCCAGATCTGGACCGACGTGAGCGGGGTCCTGACAGCCGACCCGCGCATCGTGGCTTCGGCGCGTCCGGTGGAGGAGCTGACGTACGCCGAGGCGAGCGAGCTGGCCTACTACGGCGCGAAAGTGATCCATCCGGCGACCATCCAACCCGCGATCGAGAAGGGGATTCCCGTCCGGATCCTCAACACCCTCGCGCCCGACGCCCAGGGCACGCGGGTCGCGCCCGCCCGCAAACGCGCGAAGGGCACCGCCGTCGCGAGCATCGCTTCGAAGCGCGGCATCCTGCTCGTCAACATCGTGTCGGGACGCATGCTGGGACAGAGCGGCTTCATGGCCTCGGTGTTCGAGGCGTTCCAGCGCCACGATGTGGTCGTGGATCTGATCGCAACGAGCGAGGTCTCGGTGACGGTCTCGGTCGATGCGTGGAGCGGCATCCGCGATGTCGTCGCGGATCTCGACCGGATCGCCCAGGTGGAGGTGGAAGAAGGCAATGCCCTCGTGGCCGTCATCGGAGAGCGCATGCGGCAAGCGAGCGGGCTCACGGGCCTAGTGTTCGGCGCCGTCAGCAAGGCCAACGTCCCCATCCGGGGCATCTCGTATGGCGCTACGAAGACCAACCTCCAACTGGTGGTCCCCGAGGACCGGATGGAGGAGACCGTACGGGCGCTGCACGCGGCCCTGTTCCCGGCCGAGGGGTCGTAGCGGCGGCTACCGCTCGTCGATGGCGGCCGCGCGCGCCGCGAGCGGCTCCAGCGAGGCTTCGCTGAACCCCCCCTCGGTGGGTGCGGTCCGATGCCGCCGACGGCCGTCGACGAGCACGAGCGCGGCCTGCGGGTCCAGCACCCCGTAGGCGGCGCGCACCGCCCCGCCCTCGGGCGGGGAGGCCGCCGGATCCAGGATCACCGTCAGATCGGCGGTGGCCCCCAACGCCTCGAGACGATCTCGACGCGCCCGCTCGTCGAGGAAGCGGCCGCCCTCGTCTTCGAACGCGCTGCGAGGCAGGACGAGCGCCAGACGGGCCGGGGTGTCCCGAAGCGCCCGGTGCAGCGCGCTGGCGGTGGCCACCGTGGCACGGCCGGAAGTGCCGGGCAGGTCCGCGAAGACGACGAGCCACACGCCCTGCTCGAGTGGCTCGAGGGAGGCCCGGTCGCCGCCGTCGATCCAGAGGGGGGCCTGGTCGTCTCGCGGATCCTCCCGCGGAGGGACGGGGAGTTGGCGCCTGGTCGTGGCGGCGGATACCGGCGGGTCCACGTCGGGCCCGGGCCCCGAGTTGGCCTCTTCGCCCGAAGGAAGGCCCCCATGGCTTGCTGCCGGGTCGCTCTGGCCCTCACCGCTGGGTCGGCCCTGCATCAGGAGCACGGCCAGGAGCCCGGCGACGAGGACCATGGCCGCGCCGGCGGCCAACCAGAAGCCGAGCCGCCCCGGGCCCGAGGCCGCGTCACCCGCCTCGACGGCATCAGGCTGTCTCGTAGCGGGCTGCCTGGTATCAGGCTGCCTCGTGCCCGGCTGCCTGGTACCCGGCGGCGCCGTATCGGGCGGTGCCGGCGGCCGGGACGGGGGAGCCGTGGTCACGTGCACGGGCGCCGGCCGGCCCACCGCCGTCTCGTCGGGCGAGGAGGGCGCGGGGGCCGCCTCGCTCGACTTCGGCCGCGCGGGCTTGGGCGCCGGCTCGGGGGGGGCTTTCGCGACCGACTTCGGCGAGGGCTTCGCGGGCGTGGCCGGCGGCGGCTTGGGAGGGGTCCTGAGACGCGGGGGCGGTGTGGCCTTGACCGGGGCGCGAAGGGGGCGGTCGCGGCCGACCGGAACGCGCCCGAGCAGCGCGGCGTCGCGCGCTTCGGCCTCTTCCTCCTCGCGTTCGCTCATGAGCTGACCGAGGCGTCGGTAGTCGGGCGCGAGGTCGCGCCGCTCGGGGCTGAAGGTGGAGACGTCCACCTTCGGCTGCGGCCCGCGCCGCGCCTCGAGCGCCGCCTCGACCTCATCGAGGGGCACCTCCCGCTCGGCGTCGGGTCGCTGCTTCATGCGCCGCACGCAGCGGAATCCGATGGTGCCGTTGCGGGCCTGGGGACGCGACGCGAAGCGAAACCACGTCTTCGCGTAGAGGACGAAGTCGAACCACGAGCCCCCGCGCACCACGATGCCGCCCCCGGGTGCCGGCGAGTGCGTGATTTCCCACACGTTGCCCATCGTGTCGCAGACGCCATCGGGTGAGACGTTCATCTCGTACCAGCCGATGGGCATGGTCATCTTGAGGCCGAGACGAGCCGTGTTGGCCTGCCCCAGCTCGACCTCGTCGCCCCAGGGGTAGGTCTGGCCCTCGGTGCCGCGGGCGGCGCGTTCCCATTCGTCCTCGAACGGGAGGTCCTTGCCCTTCCACCGGGCGTAGCCCAACGCATCGAAGTAGTCGATGCCGACGACGGGATGGTCGGCGAGTTCCGCCGGCATCTTCCCGTCGATCCAGTAGAGGGGCGGCCGGTGGCCCGTCGCCTTGACGAAGACCTCGTACTCGACGTTGCGTACGGGGTAGCGGTCGATGCGGAAGGCCGGGACCTCCCGCGCCTCCTTCTCTTCTCCGAAGAGGAACGCCCCCCCGGGGATCGTCACCTCGTCATCGGGCGGCTTGGGCGGGGCGTTCTCGAAGCCCGGCGGACGCAGCGTTCCGATCGGAGGCGGCAGCGTGGCCTTGCGGGGGGCCCCGGGGCGACCTTCGTCGTCGAGGGGCCGCACGCGCTGGTCCTCGGCCGGCGGTTCGTCGTCGCGTGCGTACGGCTTCTTCGGCTGCAGCTTCGGTCGATCCGCGAGGGCCCCGGTCTTGTCGAGGCGGATCCGCGGCTCGGCCGGGGCATCCGCGCCGGTTTCGTCCCCGTCGCCACCGAAGAGGGAGGACAGACGATCGGCGATCTCCGCGTCCTCGTCGGCGTCGCGGGGGTCGGGCTTGCGGGCCTCGTCCTTGGGATCCGTCACGGGCCGGAGTCTACCCCCAAAGGGACAGCTACCGCTGTGTCGGGAGCGGGTGGTCGATGCGCGGCACGCGATCGAAGGCCGAGGGGCGCCAGATCAGCTCGATCTGCCCGCCACGCCCAGCTTGGCCGACGGCCTGGGCGTCGAAGCGCCACCTCCCGTGCGAGCCGAGCGCCTCGCCCCCTCGAGCCTCGACGAGATCCCCCGGGACCTCGACGTGGAACGTGAAGGCGGCCTCGGCGAGGTGGGTCTCGAGCAGGTCCGCGAGCAGGTTGCCGTCGGCCGGCAGGATACCCAGGCGCTCCGCGGCCGATGGCTCCCTGAGCCCCCCGGCCGCGGACCGCGGCGGGGCGGCCCGCCAGAGCGCGAGAGCATCCAGCACGCGACCGAGGCTCACGACGCGCACGAGGGGTCGCATCCGCAGGCGCGCCTGATCACCGCCCTTCGCTCGGTCGCGGTCCCCGTCGCCGACCCGGTCGCCCTCGGCATCGACGAAGGCGAGATCGAGGTCACGACGAGCGAAGATCTCCCACCCAAGGAGATCTTCGAGCCGCTCGAACGCCACGCGGACCTCGAGCACGCGAATGCCCTCACCACGGTCCTCGATCGTCACCCGCTGGGCCCGAAGGCCCGGGAGCCCCTGCAGGCTCTCTCGCCACGCCTCGGCCTGAAGCGGAAGGGTGCCGCGGGCGAAGCGCGCGGCGGCGCGCCGCCCCACGAGGTCGTTCATGCGGCTCAGAAGCTCCGCATCCCACGCGAGACGGAGCTCGTAGCGTCCGCCGCCCTCCGCGCCGAGGACGAGCCGCTCGTCGACCTCGACGCAACCCGCGAGCAGCAGGACGAGCAGGAGGGGCAGGAGCCGGGCCATACGCACCAGCCTACGACACCTGAAGAAGAGCAAACAACCGTCCGATCAAGAGGGTGGAACCCTGCTTGGAAAGGGAAGGCCCCGCCATGCTCCGAACGACCACCGTCCTTTTCCTCATCGTCATCCTCCTGGCCCTGCCCGCCTGCCAGATGAACCAGCGGCTGGCCGGCACGCTGATCGGCGCCGGCAGCGGGGCCTTGGTGGGCGGCCTGGCGACGACGTCGGTCGTGGGCGTCGTCGTCGGGGGTTTGGCGGGAGGCGTCGCGGGCTACCTGGTGGGCGACTACCTCGCGGATCAGCAGGAGCGCTGTCAGCCTTCGTGTGATCCGTGCGCTCCGCCGGCGTGTCCGCCGGCCTGCCCCCCGGCCTGCCCCCCGGCCTGCCCTCCGACCTACGCGCCGCAGGCCTATGGGGAGGCCGGCGCCCGACCCGTGGCCCAGGCGGCGACCTACCGGCCGACCCCGACGCGCGTCGACGGCAACTCCCTCGCCCTGGTGGCGCAGGGACGACAAGCCGCGACCACCCCGGAGGCCCTCGCCTACTACGAGCAGGCGCTCAGGCTCGACCCCCGAAACGCGGAGGCGTGGTACCAGATCGGCCTCAGTCGGGCGAGCGCAGGCGATCGGGCCGGGGGACGCGCCGCGTTCGAGCGGGCGCTCGCCCTGGATCCGAGTCATGCTCGTGCCCGCGCAAACCTCTCCTGGGTAGGCGCGAGGTAGCCGGGACGTACTCGACCCACGAAGAGCACGCCGCGCCGCGGCGGTCGGACAGCCCGCGGGGCAGCCGCCGTGCGACGCAAAAAAGTTCGTTGGCGAGGCTGCCTCCGTACGGAACCGTCAGCGGGCCGTAAGGACGACGTCCAGCGATTCGTGACCAGCCTGGATGCTGCCGAGGCGCTTGCGCCGGTAGCCGCTGCGCGTCGCGGTCACGCTGTAACGCCCGGGCGGAAGCCCCGCCACTCGGAAGGCACCGCGGACATCCGACCGGGCGCCGTTCCTGACCCGCTTCCCGTCGGGGCCTGTCCCGTTCACACTGACCCAGACCTTGGCGAGGGGGCGCCCGCTCGGATCGGTGGCTGTCCCGGCGATGGCCCGGCCGGGATCGAGCATCAGGTCGATTTCGACCACCTCGTCGTCCTTGGCCAGGGTCTCTTCACGCGGCGCGGCCGCTACGTAGCCACGCTTGACGGGCATGAGGTTCCACCCGCCCGGGATCAGCTCGTACGCCACGTACTCTCCGTTGGCGTCGGTCCGTACGGTGCGCGCGGTACGGCCGCCCGGACCCCCACGCGCCGTGATCCGGACACTGGCGCCGGGGACGATGTTCCGGGTGTCGAGGTCGAAGACGCGACCGCGCACGGTCACGGTGGGCTGCAGCCGCAGCGTGAGGACTGTGTCCGGCAAGGCCGAGGTCTTGACGGTGCGCGGCTTCGCTTCGAGCGTACCGATGGAGGCGCGCACGCTGACGGTCTGGTTGGCCGGCAAGTCGGCCAGGCGCCAGAAGCCGGCGCTGTCCGTGAAGGTCTCGAGGTCGCGCCCCGCCCCCCGCGCGGACTTCAGCACCCTGTCCCCGCCGGTGATCCAGACCCGCGCGGCGGTGGCCGGCTTGTCCTTCGCGTAGTAGACGAAGCCCTGGAGGGTGAGGGTGGGTCGCACCGTCACGTCGTGGATGTGGGCGTCGTCGGACGCGCCGGACCGCACGTTGAGACGGGAGGACGTGTCGGTGAACCACCCCTCCGTCATCACGACGACGGTGTATCGCTCCTTCTCGACGCCCTCGAGCACGTAGCGTCCGTCCTCTCCCGACGTCGTGGAGAGTGAACCGCCTCGACGCGGATTGAAGCGAAGCTCGACCCCCTCGACGGGCTTCCCCTCCGTATCGGTCACGCACCCCTCGACACGCATGCCCAGGGTCATCGCGGCATCCACCACACTCGGTTTGCCTCGGATGACGGGGTAGACCTTGCGGAGCGTCGCGTTGCGCTTTTTGCGCGGCGGCCAGGAGGCGTACCCGTCGGCTGCGACCTCGAACGTCGTCACCCGACCCTGAGGTACGTCGAGAACGTAGCGTCCGTCCGGCCCCGTTTCGCCGTCCACGTCGATGTGGACGCCCCCGGATGCGCGCACGATCGCGCGGACCGTGGCGTTGGGGATCCCGAGCCCGCTCGCTGCGTCCTTCACGAGACCCTCCACCGGAACACCCGGCGGAAAGACCAGCTTGGCCACCTCGTCCTTCTGCAGGTGGACGCGGCGCCTCATCGAGGCTCCGTCCGGCCCCGTCGCGATGAGCGAATAGGGCCCCGCGATTACGCGCTCGAAGAAGGCCGTCCCGCTGGCATCCGTCGTGTGGGTCTGCTCACCGATCTCGACGTACGGCTTCAGCGTGACGTCGACGCCGGACAGGCCCACGCCATCGCGAAGTACGGTGGCTTCGAATTGCACCGCCTCGCGCAGCACGAACTCGGCATCGACGCCGGTCGCCCCGTCGACGAGGTAGGCCCTCATGAGGAGCCCTCCGTGCTGGGGACTGTCGAAGCGCAGGTTGTAGCGGCCCGGCTGCAGCTCGGTCCGGAATCGGCCGGCGCGGTCGGTCTCGAGCACGGCGGAACGGCCATGCCCCTGCAGCGTGACCTGACCGCCCACGACAGGGCGCCCGGCGCTGTCCTTGAGGGTCCCGCCAAACGCCACGACCAAGCCGACGCTGGCATCGCCCGCGGCCGCGCCGGTCGTCGGCGGCCGCTCGCCGGCGGCCATCGACGGCCCCGCGTCCCCCGCGGCCGCCCGAAGGGCCTCGCCCTGCCCGCCGAGTCGAACGGGGTCCCGGGACAGGTCATCGCCGACCGCGTCGAGGAGCGCCGCATCTACGTCGGTCGTGCTCCCCCGCGAGAGCCCCAGCCCCTCCAGCCCGCCCGCAACGTGGATGAAGCCGGCAACGACGAGGCCAGCGAAGACGACGAAGAGCCAGGGAAGGCGACGTGCCACGGCGCGAGTGTAGCCGGGATGATTCATGAACCGTTGCGTAGTCGCACGGACCCGGGGCGCTGACGCCCACGCGCGCGCCTGGCGAGAGGGGACTGCCCCCGCACACAATGGCCTCGTGCCGCGCCAAAAAGTTCGTTTACGAGGCTGCCTCCGTACGGAACTCAAACGGTCTGGGTCTTCCAGCGACCGCGGCGAAACCACGCGCCGGCGGTCAGGCCGCGGAGGAGTGCCGTGATGCTGATCACCCACCAGATGCCGTTCACCCCCAGCCCCAGCGGGATGGCGGCGAGCCAGGCGAGTGGCATGCGCGCCACCGAGAAGGCCGAGGAGATCACGAAGGGAGGGAGGGTCTGCCCCGCGCCGCCGAAGGCGCCGTCCAGGACGAACTCGATCGCCTGCGGGCCGAGAACGAGTCCCACGATGAGGAAGTACTGGACGGCGTGTTCGCGCGCGACGGCGTCCGCGGCGTCGTAGCCGGTGAGAAAGCCCGCGATAGCGTCCGCCGCCACCATCAGGAAGACGCCCCAGACGAAGCAGAGGATGACGGCGTGAAGCACGCAGCGCCACGCGGCTCGGGCCGCTTCGTCCGGCCGCCCGGCCCCGAGGCTCTGGCCGACGAGGCTCGACGCCGCGGCCGCCCAGCCCGTGCACACCACCCAAGCGAGGCCCTCGCCGCGATGTCCGACGCCGAGCCCCGCCTGCGCGGCCGACCCGCCGGCCTGGGCCGCGATGTTCTGCAGCACGAGGTAGATGCCGGTGAAGAAGAGACCGGAGGCCGCGACCGGAGCCCCCACACGCGCGATCCGTCGGAAGACGGCCGCGTCCAGACCGAGCCAACCGGGACGCCCGAAGCGGGTCGTGGGTGCGAGGCGCAGTTCCTCATGGGACGGGCAGGCCTTGCTGACCCGCCCGTAGCGAACGAGCGCGCCCACCACCAGCAGGACGCCGAGCGCGGTGGCGATCACCGTGGCCCACGCCGCCCCGGGCACCCCCATCCGCGGGAAGGGTCCCCACCCGTGGATGAGGAGAGGATCCAGGCCGAGGTTTGTCAGCAGCGCTACCCCGCCGGCGTAGAGCGGAACGCGCGTGTTCCCATACCCCCGCCACGCTGCGTCGGCCGCGATCTGCAGGAGCATGAGAGCGCCGGCCCCCCAAAAGATCCGCGTGTAGGCGACCCCCATCGCGGCGACGACGGGCTCCGCATCCGTCGCCCGGTAGATGGGCACAGCCAGCGCGAAGCCGAGGGCCGCCACCACCACACCGAGGACGGCGGACCAGAGGAGCCCCTGATGGGTGACGTACGCGGCCGCATGAGCTCGACCGACGCCGACGTAGCGGGCAACCAGCGCGGTGATGCCGATCGCCATCAAGGACCCGATGGAGAGGAACATCCACACCGTCATGGTGGCGATGGCCAGCGCGGCCAGCGCCTCGGTGCCGAGTTGGCCGACCCAGAACATGTCCACGGTGGCGTGAATGAGCTGCAGCGCGCTGCTGGCGG
The DNA here is from genome assembly GCA_963802335.1 of uncultured Planctomycetota bacterium. Lineage (GTDB taxonomy): Bacteria > Planctomycetota > PLA2 > PLA2 > JAEUHO01 > CAWDIE01. The sequence continues at coordinate 217,857 of CAWDIE010000004.1, forward strand.
CGGCCGGCAGCGCGAGCCGAACGATCCGCCGGTCGAGGGTGCGCCGCGCGCTCACGAGGCGCTGAGCGCGTCCGCGTCGCTGGGTCGCCTCATCCCGACGAGCGCGAGGACCATCAGCACCAGGGCCCCGACCTGCCAGAGATAGCGCCCGTCGAACACGAGCCCCGTGTCCTCGAAACCGAGCAGGGCGGCGTTGAGGTGCGGCGCGAAGAACGCCGCAGTCGCGGCGAGGAGTTGGAGGAACGCGAGGCTGCGCCGCGCCGCGTCCTCGCTCTGCGTCTCCCCCAGCAGCCAAGGCGACACGGCGAGCCAGAGGGCGACGCCCGCCGGGAGCCAGATCCCAGCCAGGACGAAGAGGAGCGCGACACCCGCGCCCGCCACCGCGCGAACCCGCGCGATCGCCCGCATGGGTTGCATCGCGTCGAGGAGGGCGAGCAACGCCAGCGGCACGAAGGTCGGCGCCGTGACGGCGCGCAACGCGCCGCCGGGCAACCAGCCGTGGCCGGACGCGAGAAGCGCGAAGACGAGCCCCGCGAGAAGCGCATCGGTCAGGGCGCCTCCCCGACGAAGACCGGCGCCCGCATGCGCGACGAGCGCCGTGATCGCGAGCCCGGCCAGGACGAGCAACAGTGCCGCGGCGACCGCGCCGGTGCGCCACGGCCCCGATTCGAGACGAACCCCGGTCCCGGTGGCGGCCTCCGTCCAGGGCCTGAGCCACGCCCCGACCAGGATCAACACGAAGACGATCGTCGCGCGCAGGCGGCCAGGGGAGGGTCGGCGTGCGGGGTCGGTCGGAACCATGGCCCCAGAGGCTACGCGAGGCGCCGCGGCTGACTCAGGAAACGGACGCGGCAACCGGCGGCACGACCTCGCGGGCCGTCCGCCGGCGCCCCCAGAGCCAGAGCGACTGGAGTACGGCCAGGGCCAGGATGCCTCCAGCGATCCCGAGCGTCGTCCACCCGATGAGCGTGACACTCGCGAAGGGCGGCGCCTTGTCGAAGATCGTCCACCGCAGGGTGACGGCGACGTGGATCGCGAGCGCGAGGTGCACGAGCGATGCGGTGAATCGCAGGCTCAGCGGAGCCCGCGCGAACACGGCACCGGCCGTACTGATGGCGACGAGACCGAAGGGGACCAGGAGGCTGGCCATCTCGCGCCCGTCTTGCACGAGAAACCACACCGGCGCGATGAGCACGAGCGTGCAGATCGCGAGGCGAACGCCCTTGAGGAGCGGCGGGACACGGACCTCTGCCCCGCGCTTGAGGACCCGCACCGTCTCGTAGAGGCTGAGCACGGAGAGCGCGAGGAGCAGGGTGACGAGAAGCGCAGGAAGGAGCGCGAGGAGGGCGTCGAGGAACGCGCCTTCCCGACCGAGGTGCGCCCAGGACGACAGGTCGAGGTGGGGGCGCCCCGACAACCAGAGCCCCAGGCCGGCATAGCCTGCGATGAAGGCGTCGGTGAGCGCGAGTACGCCCAGGCGCCCCGTCCGGGTGGTGCTGAGCACGACACCGACGGGCCCGATGATGAGCAGCAGCAGGGCCGGCACGAGCAGCCATGCCTCGCGGTAGAGAGGCGTGGCCAGGTCTTCGGGCAACGTCGGGTCGGTGAGCGGCCCCGCCGGGAGAACGCAGGCCACCCACAACAGCATGGTCAGGCCGGACATGCCGTACGCGAGGAAGGCACCGCCGTGCGTGGGGGGATTCGGGTTCACGTCGGCGTATGGTACGACGATCCGGATCGTAGCGCGGTCACGCCGCGAGGAGTCGAATCGATGCTGTATCGCGTGCGGATTGGGGAAGACGAGTATCTGGGAACCGCGGAGGAAGTCGTTGCCTTCATGGCGCGGGCCGAGGGCGCCCCCGGGGAGGACGTCGCGACCTACATGGCCGGCGTGGCTGCACGCGTCCGCGAGAAGCTGGGGATCGACGCCATCAAGACCGAGGACGAGGTCGCGTTCCTGGAGTCGTTGTCCGATCACGCCGTGCTGCCGATCCAGACCCAGGAGGAGCCGTCCCGGATGCGCGTGGATCCGGCCGAAGCCATCGGCGACGGACCGGTCGCCTACGGCCCGAACGTCGATCCCGAGGACGTCCCGGGCCGCGACGACTGACGATGGAGCCGCGGGGCGAGGTCGGTTCAGGGACGTCCCGTGCGGAAGACGATGTCCCAGAACGGCAAGCTGACACCGTAGAGGCGGTTCGGCCACTTGTGGTGGTGCGCCAGGTGCCAGGCTTTCAGGCGCTTGCCCCAGGCGCTCTTGGGCCGGACGTGGTGCGTGTAGTAGTGCGTGAGGTCGTAGATCACGTAGCCGACGAGGAGCCCGCCGAAGACGGCCAGCGCCGCGCCCAGCGCCCAGGTCGGCGCCAACAGGGCCGAGACGCCATAGATCGTGAGAAAGACCGGTACGGCGATGCCGGCGGCGGCCAGCGGCGGCATGACGAGGCGGGTTGCATCCCACGGATCGAGGTGGTGGATGCCGTGCGCGAGGAAGTGCACGCGCCGGCCGAGACTCGAGGTCGGGCGGAAGTGGAAGACCCAGCGATGCAGGACGTACTCGAGGAGGGTCCAGGACAGGAGTCCCACGACCGACAAGCCGAACACGGTGCCAAGGGACACACCCTGCCAGGCGGCGGCGAGCACCCAGCAGGCGATGAGGATCGGCACCCAGATTAGGGGGACGATCCACCACTGCACGTGGCTGAACATCTCGAGCCAGGGCGACCGGAAGATCCGCAAGCTCCCCTGGGGGCGGATCGAGCGGTGAACCCATGCGTCGTATGCATCGCCCAACGCGCCGACCTGCGGCAGCAGGGGCGCATCGAGGTCGACAGTGGCGTGCGTTCGATTCATGGGGCCGGCCTCGGACAGGTCAACGACGGGGCGGCATTGTACGCTCGGTCCTCCGTCCCCCTCAACGAGGGCGGGCCGCGTCCCCCCCGGAGATGGCATGACTTCAGACTCGGAGCCGGTCGATCAGCTGCGGATCTGCACCCAGGCGTGCGGCGGGCGCTGCTGCCGCTATCTCACCGTGTCGGTCGACGCACCCCGCGGGCACACGGACTGGGATGAAATCCGGTGGTGGCTGGCGCACGGCGGGGTGATGGTGACCAAGGACGAGGACGGCTGGATGCTGCATGTCCAGACCCGCTGTTCGCACCTCCAGGCCGACAACATGTGCGGCATCTACGAGCACCGCATGACCACATGCTCCGAGTACGAAGCCGAGAACTGCGAGTTCACCGACGACGTGCCCTACGATGTCCAGCTGCGGTCCGAAGAGGACTTGGCCGACTACCTCGAGAAGAGGAAGCTGAAGCGGGGAGCGGAGGTCGCGGAAGCCATTCGGGACGCCGCGAAGACCCGCCGGCGAGGTGGCCTCGTTTCCCTCCAACGACTCCCCACCCCGTAGAGGTGTCCTGGTGCGACGACGACGCCCCCAACTCCTCATCGCCTGGCTCTTGCTGGCGCTACTCCCGTCGGCCGGGTGCAGCACGAAGCGAACGCTCACGATCTCGAGCACACCCGCGGGCGCGGACCTCTGGGTGGCCGGGGAGAAGCGAGGCACGACGCCGGTTCGCCTGCCCTTCGTCCACTACGGCGACGTCGAAGTCCGCGTGGAGAAGCCCGGCTACGAAACGGTTGCCACGGTGGTCGAGGTGCCCACGCAGATCGACGGGTATCCGCTCATCGACCTCCCGTTCGAGTTCGCCGTACGAGGTCGCTGTTTCTACTGGCACGCCACGCTGAAGCCCCTCACCCGCGAACCGACGGAAGCGGACGTCGACGCGGTCCTTCAACGTGCGAACGCCTTCCGCGCACGTACGCTCGAAGAGGCCACGCCGGACGCTATTCGTCGCGACACCGAGGCCCCCTGCGTGAAGCCGGCGCCCGAGGGTCCTCCGCGAGTCGTCCGCTCGACCAAGGCCCCGTGATGGCGACGCCGGTCGAGGGGAAACGCGCGCTCGTCCTCGGCCTGGGACGGTTTTCGGGTGGGGTGGAAACCGTGCGTTTCCTGCGGGCCCACGGCGCGGACGTCGTGGTGTCGGACACGGCATCGCGTGCGTCGCTCGCGGCTTCGACGGAGGAGGTGGAGTCCCTGGGTGCGCACGTTCGCTTCGGCCCCCAGACGCCCTCCCTGCTGGACGCGATCGACCTCCTCGTCGCGAACCCCGCCATACCGTTCAACCATCTAGTGCTGCTCGAAGCCGAGGAGCGCGGCATCACGGTGACGACGGAGATGAACCTCTTCCTGGAGCGGGTGCGCCCGCCCGTCGTCGGCGTCACGGGCACGAAGGGCAAGTCGACCACGACCACGATTCTCGCGCGCATGCTGGAAGCGACGGGACGGCCCGTGCACGTGGGGGGCAACGTCGGCCGCTCCCTCCTCGCCCGGGTCGACGACATCGATCGGCGCGACGCCGTCGTGCTGGAGCTGTCGTCGTTCCAGCTGTGGTGGGCGCGTCGGCTGGGTCGCTCGCCGCACATCGCGGTGATCACGAACTTGTTCGGCGATCACCTCGATCGGCACGGCACCTTCGAGGCGTACGCCGAGGCCAAGCGCGCCATCCTGGACTTCCAGGGGCCGGACGACGTGGCCGTTTTGCCGGCGGAGGACGCCGCGCTCGAGCGCGAGGGCTTCGTCACGGCAGGACGGGGGCAGCGTGTGAGCTTCGGCCCGCGGGGGGACGTACGCCTCGAGGGCGACTACGTACAATGCGTGGACGGCCGTGCAATCGACATTGCCGGTTTCCCGCTTTGGGGTGAGCACAATCGGCAGAATCTGCTGGCCGCCTCGGCCGCAGCGCTCCAGGTGGCCGGCACCACGACAGCGCACGTACGCCAGGGCGCTTTGCAGGCGCGCCCGCTTCCCCACCGGCTGGCGCCGGTTTCCGAGGTGGGCGGTGTGCTCTACGTCGACGACAGCAACGCGACGAATCCCACGAGCACCGCGTGCGCGTTGGAGGCGACACCTCGTCCCGCGATCGTGCTCGTCGGAGGCAAGTCCAAGGGCCTGCCACTCGACGGGCTGATCGACACCCTCATCCGGGACGCGCGCGCCGTCATCGGTATCGGGACGACGGGGCCGGAGGTCGTCGCGCGCATCGCCGGTCGTGTTCCCGCCGTGGAGGGCGGCCCGACACTCGAAGGGGCCGTGCGCCGGGCGGCCGCCATGGCGCGACCCGGCGATGCCGTGCTGCTGTCGCCCTCGTTCGCGAGCTTCGATCAGTATCCCTCGTTCGTGGCTCGCGGCCGGGCTTTCCAAGCCGCGGTCGCGAAGCTCGCGGCGGAGGCCGCCGATGGCGAGTCGACCACGCCCTGTGAGACGACCCCGAACGGAGTGTGAACACGGGCGGTCGCCCGCGGGGGCGGTCCCCGCGCCCCGATGTCGTTGCGTGTACCAGGCTCGGCCTCGGACCCGCCGTGGTACGCTTCGCTCGATCATGACGCCGATGCTTTGTCAGCGCTGCGGCAAGCTGCCCGCAACCATCCACATGACCGAGATCTCCGACGACGGAGCTCGCACGGAGTGGCACATCTGCGAGGAGTGCGCGAACGCCGAGGGTCTCGCCCAAGGCGCACCCGTCACCCCCGTGGCGCTCGCGAGCCTCATCCAGTTGGAGTCCGGGGAGAGCGAGGACGCGAGCGGCGCGGCCCCCGCGGCGTGCCCGCACTGCGGAATCACGTTCGAGGAGTTCCGCACCAAGGGCCGCTTCGGGTGCCCGCACGACTACACGGTGTTCGCCGAGGCCCTGAACCCGCTGCTCGACAAGATCCACGGCGCCCATCGCCACACGGGGCGGTTGCCGCGCGGGCAGCAGTCGGTCGACGGCGACGTGTCCGATCGGATGCTTCGGCTCCGCCGCGAGCTCCAGGATGCGGTGCGCCGCGAGGACTACGAGAGCGCGGCGAAGCTGCGCGACACGATCCAGGGCCTCGAGCAGCCCGACACGGCGCGCGCCCAGCCGCGCGTGCCGGGCAGCGACGAGAGCTGACATGGAGCTTCATGACCTCGACCGCCCCGGCGGGGAGTGGCTGCGTGGCGAAGGCGAGCGCGCCGACATCGTGATCTCGTCGCGCGTCCGGCTCGCGCGCAATCTCGCGGGGTATCCCTTTACGATCCGCGCCGACGAGGATCAGCGCCGCGAGATCACCCGTCGACTCCGCGATCGCCTCAGCGCACTTCGCCTCCCGTCCAACCACCTCTTCGTCGAACTCGAAGACGCCGACCGCCTCGACGCCCGGTTCCTGATGGAACGCCACCTGATCAGCCGTGAGCTGGAGAGCGGGCGGGGCCCTCGGGGCGTGGCGTTCGGCAGCGACGAAGTCGTGAGCATCATGGTGAACGAGGAGGACCACCTCCGCATCCAGGCCATCCACAGTGCGCTGAGCATCGACGAGACATGGGCTGCGGCCGTCGAGGTGGACCGCAGCCTCGAAGCGGACCTCGACTACGCTGCCAACACGGATTACGGATACCTCACGGCGTGCCCGACCAACGTCGGTACGGGACTTCGCGCAAGCGTGATGCTGCACCTGCCCGCCCTGGTTCACTTGAAGCAGATCGAGAAGGTCTTCCACGCTTGCTCGAAGACCGGCCTGACGGTGCGCGGGTTCTACGGCGAGGGCACCATGGCCTCGGGGGACCTCTACCAGATCAGCAATCAGGTCACGCTGGGCCGCACGGAGGAGGAGATCCTCGCGAACCTGCAGAACATGCTCCCCCGGATCCTCGAGTACGAGGACGTGTGCCGGCAGGAGCTGGCCAACCGCGGCCGGGTGAAGCTCGAAGACAAGGTGCACCGCAGCCTCGCACTGCTCAAGTCGGCCCGCACCCTCTCCAGCGAGGAGGCCATGCAGTTTCTCTCGGGCGTGCGCCTGGGGGTCGTCATGGGCATCCTCTCGGAGGTACCCCTCGGCCACGTGAACGAGCTCTTCGTCCTGACCCAACCGGCGCATCTCCAGAAGCTGGAGGGACGGGCGCTCGACGCCGACGATCGAGACGTGCGTCGTGCGGCCTACGTCCGGGAGCGGCTCGGGGGGTAGCACGGACTCCGACTGCGCGCGAGGGGCCTCGGCGCCTCCCACTCGCAGGGGGCCCGGCCGTGGGCTAGTCCGTGATCATCACCGGACTCCGAGCCGACCGGCCGCGGTGGCAGCACCCGACGCGACAGTGGCCCGGCCGTGGGTTAGTCCGTGATCATCACCGGCCTCCGGGCCGACCGGCCGCGGTGGCGGCCTCTCCATCGTGGGGGCCCGGCCGTGGGCTAGTCCGTGATATCAGCCACCGTGCCGCGGTGGCACACGAGCGCAGTGGGTGCCTCCCACTCCGTGGCGATGCCTCGCGGTGGGTCAATCGGTGATGTCATCCTCGGTCATCGGCATGCGATCGCTGCGAATGACGTGGAGGGAGCCGCGCTTGGCGGTCAGGCGATCGGCTTCGGCCTGGGCCTCGGCCTTTTCCTTGTAGGGGAAGACCTTGAGGGGCTTGCCGGCGGGGATGCAGACCGTCCACACGATCTTGACCCGTCCCTTGATGGGGACCTTGCGGCGGGTCGCGGCCTTGGGGGAGAGCTTCGCCTTCACGCCCTTCTTCTTGGCCGCCCCGGGTGCGGCTTTCTTGGTCGCGGCCTTCTTGGCTGCCGCCTTCTTCGGGGCGGTCTTCTTCGCGGCGGTCTTCTTGGGCGCGGCCTTCTTCTTCGCGGTGCCCTGCTTGGTCGGCGCCTTCTTCTTGGCCGGGGCCTTCTTCTTGGCCGTCTTCTTGGTCGCCGTCTTCTTGGTCGCCGCCTTCTTCTTGGGGGCCGTCTTCTTCTTGGCGGGCACCTTCTTCTTGGAGGCCGCCTTCTTCTTCGCAGCCGCCTTGGGCGCCGAGGATCTGGCCTTCGAGGACGTGGATTTCCTGGTCGCGGCCGCCTTGGCGGCCGGCTTCGCCTTGGCAGTCTTCTTTTTCGTACCTGTCGTCCGACTCGGCATACCGCCCTCCGCGCCCCAGGGTACGCGGGGAGGGCGTAAAACGCCCGATTCTGGTCGCAGGCGAGCCGCCGGACGGCGTATCGGCTCAGGCCGAGCGCCCCACGAGCTCCGCCAGGGCTTCGATGTCCCTCTTCTCGAGGATGTGGCGGACCTCGGCGGGGGCCGCGTCGCCCTTCTCGAGGATGAGACGAGCCCGCTCCCAGAGCCGCTCGCGCTTCTTCTCGCTCGCGGCCAGCCAGAGCTCGGTGACGAGCTCCTGGAGCCGCTGGGAGTTGATCGCGTCGAGATTCCGGTAGTAGTTGCGGATGATCTTCTGTTGATGGGCGCTGTAGTTCTTCGCCATGGGGGCCGAGGGTAGCCTCGGATGCCGGCAGGCCTATGATCTGCCGCGTCGGAGACCCAACCTCATGTCCCAGATCGATGTCCTGTCGCTGATTCAGCCGAGTGGCGAGATCCACCTCGGCAACTACTTCGGGGCGGTCCAGAACTGGGTGCGGCTCCAGGAGGAGAAGCAGTGCCTGTTCGGGATCGTGGACTACCACGCGATCACGGTGCCGTTCGACCCCGACAAGCTCCGCGAGCGGACCTGGGACATGGCCATCGACCTGCAGGCCTGTGGCCTCGATCCCGAGAAGTCCCTCCTGATCATCCAGTCACTGATCCCCGAGCACGCGGAGCTGGCGTGGATCTTCAGCAGCATCACGCCATACGCGTGGGTTGCGAAGATGACCCAGTTCAAGGACAAGGCTCGGGATGTGGAAGAGCAAGGGGAGTCGTTCTCTGCCGGGCTCTTCGCCTACCCCATCCTCCAGGCCGCCGACATCCTGATCTACAAGGCGGGCCGGGTGCCGGTCGGCCAAGACCAGAACCAGCACCTGGAGCTGGCGCGCGACATCGCCCGGGTCTTCAACCGGCGGTTCGGCGAGGTGTTCCCCGAGCCCCAGCCGATCCACACGCCCACGCCCAAGATCCTCTCCCCGGCCGACCCGTCGAAGAAGATGAGCAAGTCGCTGGGCACCAAGCACGTGATCGGCGTATTCGACGAGCCGGCGGTGATCCGCAAGAAGGTGAAGTCGGCCGTGACGGACACGGGCGATGGGCCGGCGGACGGGACCTCGAGTCCCGGCGTCGAGGGCCTCCTGACCCTCCTGAGGGCGGCGGGCAGCGACGCGCTGGCCGACGAGTTCGTCGCCCGATTCGCCGAGGGAGAGCGAAAGTACGCCCCGCTCAAGGACGCGGTCGGGGAGGTGCTGGTCGCCGTGACCGAGCCTTTGCGCGAGCGCCGGAAGGAGCTTCGCGCCGACCGCAGGGCGGTGAAGGCCCGCATGAAGGCCTCGTCGGCCGACGCCCGCGAGATCGCCCGAGCCACCCTGAAGGAGGTCCGTGCGTTGACCGGGCTCCCCCCGCTGCCCCGTGCCTGAGGAGGATCCCTCGCTCTTCGGACGCGCCCGCGCGCGGGCGATCGCGGGGGGCATGGCCTGGATCGACGTAGCGCACGTGCTCCTCGAAGTGCTGGAGGACGGAGACGTCCGCCGCCGGCTGGAGGGGGCCAGGGTGGACCGGATGCAGCTGGCCCGGGCGCTCGCAGACACCCTGCCGGCCGGTCGCAAGGCGCCGATGGAGGCGGCCCGGCTTCCCCTGGCGCCGGCCGTGCGGACCTTGCTGGAGGCCACCGCCGCGCGACTCGGCGCCTTGGCGGGTGCCGGCCCCACGGCGTTCGACCTCCTCGCGGCCGCGCTGGAGGTCAGCGAGGTGGGCTCCCTGCTCGAAAAGCACGGCGTGAGGAAGGCGGTCGGGGAGGGCGGAGTGACTCCTGCATGACCGCCGAGCGCGAGAGTACGCGCCCCAGTGGAGGCCCACGATGCCCACGCCCCGCGCCGCCTTGCTAGCCGCCTCGTTCCTGCTGGCCCTGCTCTGGCTCGCGGCCGGCTCGGCCGCGGCCATGGACACGTCGACGGAGCTCGTGGAGCGGACGGCCGTCGCCACCTCGTGGACGCCCTCCCCGTGCGGACCGAGCCGCTGCGACTGGCGGCGGCACCGGTTCCGGGTTGAAGTCGAGGCGGGGCCGGCCTGGCAGACCCGCAACGACGTGCGGGTGCCCGGCAACACGGGGACGGACGTGGACCTCCAGGAACTGATCGGCAACGGTCCCTTCCCCTACGGTCGGATCACGCTCGACTGGCGCATCGCGCGCAAGCACGGCCTGCGAGCACTGGTCGCTCCGCTCGAGATCTCGGGTACGGGCCCGCTCCCGGAGCCGACCCGGTTCAACAACGTCCTCTTCGCGCCCGGCGTCCCGACCAAGGCGACCTACCGCTTCAACTCCTATCGCCTGACCTACCGGTACTTCCTCGTGGACAACCCGCGCTGGACCGCCACCGTGGGCGTCACGGTGAAGGTGCGCGACGCCCTGACCCGCCTCGAGCAGGCCGGCCGCAGCAGCGAGAAGTCCGATCTCGGCATCGTCCCGCTGCTGCACGCGGACGCGACATGGCGTTTCGCCCGCCGCTGGAGCCTCTACGGCAACCTGGATGGCTGGGCCGTATCCCAGGGCCGCGCCTTCGACTTCGCGCTGAAGCTCTACTACGACCTGAGCGACCGTTGGAGCCTGGGGCTCGGCTACCGGATGGTGGAGGGCGGCGCGGACGTGGACAGCGTGTACACGTTCGCCTGGTTCCACCAGGCCCTGGTCTCGGTCGCGTTCAAGTTCTGAACCCGTGTGCCCCCAGGAAATGGGGATCGCACGCGGCCCGCAGCCGGAGCTACCCTGAGCGTTGCGGACGTCTCCGGCACGTGGTGTGCTTTCCATACGTTTCGTCGTGGGAATGCGCGTCGAGACGCCGTCCACCGTGTCTAAATGGCATGGGCGCGGCGTGCACGGCACGCTGGCCCACGGAATTCGAATCGCTCTCGGGGTTCTCGGAAACGCTTGGTTCCGCAGGACGTCGACAGGGGGCAAGGACAAGATCCGGCCGCCCGGAGGAAGTACATGTTCGATCGCTTCACCGACCGCGCTCGCAAGGTCATGGGCCTGGCTCGCCAGGAGGCCCAGCGCTTCAACCACGACTACATCGGCACCGAGCACATCCTGCTCGGCCTGGTGCAGGAAGGGTCCGGCGTGGCCGCGTCGGTCCTCAAGAACCTCGAGATCGACCTGAAGAAGATCCGCCACGAGGTGGAGAAGCTGGTCAGCAACGGCACCACGATGGTGACGATGGGCCAGCTCCCCTTCACGCCCCGAGCGAAGAAGGTCCTCGAGCTCTCCCTCGAGGAGGCCAGCAACCTGGGGCACACCTATATCGGGACCGAGCATCTGCTGCTCGGCCTGATCCGCGAGAACGAAGGCATCGCCGCCCAGGTCCTCCGCAACCTCAAGGTGAAGCTGGACGACGTGCGCGACGAGGTGCTGGAGCTCCTCGGCGCCGAGCCGTCCGATGCCGACACCGGCGAGGAGGCCGGTGAGATCGGAGCCACCACGAGCGGCAGCAGCCAATCGGGTGGGAAGTCCAAGACGCCCGCGCTCGACGCCTTCGGTCGCGACCTCACCGAGTACGCGCGCGAAGGAAAGCTCGACCCGGTCATCGGCCGCAAGGACGAGATCGAGCGGGTCATCCAGGTCCTCTCCCGGCGAACGAAGAACAACCCCGTCCTCCTCGGCGAGGCCGGCGTCGGCAAGACGGCGATCGTGGAAGGCCTGGCCCAGTCCGTGGTCGGGGGCGACGTCCCCGAGGTGCTGCGGGCCCGCCGCCTGGTCGTCCTCGACCTCGCCATGATGGTCGCCGGCACGAAGTACCGCGGTCAGTTCGAGGAGCGCATCAAGGCGGTCATGACCGAGGTGCGTCGTTCCAAGAACGTGATTCTCTTCATCGACGAGCTCCACACCCTGGTGGGCGCGGGTGGGGCCGAGGGCGCCATCGACGCCAGCAACGTGCTCAAGCCCGCCCTTTCGCGCGGCGAGGTGCAGTGCATCGGCGCCACGACCCTGGACGAGTACCGCAAGTACATCGAGAAGGATGGGGCGCTGGAGCGGCGGTTCCAGACGGTCATGGTCAACCCGCCGACCAAGGACGAGGCCTACGAGATCCTGCTCGGCCTGCGTGACAAGTACGAAGCCCACCACCGCATCCGCTACACCAATGAAGCGCTGCGCGCGGCCGTCGATCTCTCCTCCCGCTACATCAACGGTCGTTTCCTGCCCGACAAGGCCATCGACGTGATGGACGAGGCGGGAGCGCGCCTGCGCCTGCGGTCGATGACCCATCCGCCGGACCTCAAGGATCTCGAGCAGGAGATCGAGCGTCTCGAGCGCGAGAAGGAGGAGGCCGTCGGCGCCCAGGACTTCGAGCGGGCGGCGCAGCTGCGCGACCAGGCGCAGAAGGTCCGACGCAAGAAGGACCAGCTCCTGCGCGAGTGGCGCGAGGAGACCCAGCGCACAGAGGGCGTCGCGGACGAAGACCTCATCCGCGAGACCGTGTCCAAGATGACGGGCGTTCCGCTGACGCGCCTCTCCAAGGAAGAGGGCGAGCGACTGCTCCGCATGGAGAAGGAGCTCCACAAGACGGTGGTCTCCCAGGACGACGCCATCAAGGCCATCGCGAAGGCGCTGCGCCGAAGCCGCTCGGGCCTCAAGGACCCCCGGCGCCCGATGGGTTCGTTCATCTTCGCCGGCCCCACCGGCGTGGGAAAGACGCACCTGTCCAAGGCCCTGGCCAAGTTCATGTTCGGGGACGAGGACGCGCTCATCCAGATCGACATGTCCGAGTACATGGAGAAGCACAACGTCAGCCGCCTGGTGGGTGCGCCTCCCGGCTACGTCGGATTCGAGGAGGGCGGCCAGCTCACCGAGCGCGTACGCCGTCGGCCCTACTCCGTCGTGCTCTTCGATGAGATCGAGAAGGCCCACCACGACGCCTTCAATATGCTCCTGCAGATCATGGAAGAGGGTCGCCTGACCGACTCGTTCGGCCGTCAGGTCGACTTCAAGAACACGATCGTGATCATGACCACGAACATCGGCGCGCAGTCCATCAAGAGCCAGGGTGGACTCGGCTTCCAGCAGAAGTCCGAGGATGCGCGCTACGACAAGATGAAGTCCGAGGTCATGGGCGAGATCGAGAAGCACTTCCGCCCGGAGTTCTTGAACCGCGTCGACGAGATCATCGTCTTCCACCAGCTCACGCGTGAGGACCTCCGCTCGATCATCGACATCGAGACGGCGGGCCTCGCCGAGCGGCTCCAGCAGCGCAAGGTGAAGATCATCCTCTCGGAGGAGGCGAAGGAGTACATCATCGATCAGGGCTACAACCCCGAGTACGGGGCACGGCCGCTACGTCGATCGATCCAACGCACGCTCGAAGACCCGCTGGCCGAGGAGGTCCTTCGTGGTTCCTTCCCCGAAGGCACGCTGGTAAAGGTCACGATGAAGGACGACAAGCTCCACTTCGAGAGTGAGCAGACCTTGCCCGACCCCAAGCCCGAGGCGGAAACCGAGGAGCCGGTCGCCAAGGACAGCTGAGTCCGCTGGATCCCATCCCGACCGAAAAGGGCGGCTCCCCGAGCCGCCCTTTTTCGTGCGCAACTGTCCGTACCGAGTCAGACACCGTCTTCACGGTACGGCATCCCTACGGACGTGCCCGTACCGCGCACCGAGTCAGACACCGCGTTGACGACGGCCGCGGACGCCGCGCGCACGCCTCACTCGTCGCCGCCGACGGACGCCGCCGCGGGCTCCCGCTCCACCGCGGCGTAGACGAGCGGACGGAGCGCGGCGTCGAAGCCGAACCACATGGGCATGCGCTGGATGAGGCTCACCATCACGAGATCGTCCTCGGGTACCACGACGAAGGTCGTGCTGGCCGCGCCCGCCCACCCCCACTCGCCGATCCGCGCGGCAGGGGACGCGGCGCCCACCCGCACCGACACACCGAGTCCGAAGCCGAGGCCCACGAGCGGCATCCACCCGAATCGAATCGGTATCTGATCCGTCCTCAGGTGGTTGGTGGTCATGGTCTCGACCGTCTCGGCGCGGAGGATCCTCTTCCCATTCCACGTGCCCCCCGACGCCAACATCAACGCGAAGATCGTGAAGTCGCGGGCCGTCGAGACGAGCCCGCCGCCGCCGGACAGGAGACCCGGTTTGACGAGATACGGGCTCGTCTCGGGGGACTCGATGACACGCCCACCGGGGCCGTAGTTCGCCACGAGACGGCTGCGCTTGTCCTGCGGCACGGAGAACCCCGTGTCGCTCATGCCGAGGGGGTCGAGGATCCGCTCTTGGAGGATCACGTCGAACGCCTTCCCGCCGGCGACCTCGATCACCCGAGCCAGCACGTCGGTGGAGACCGAGTAGTGCCAGCGCTCGCCCGGCTCGGCGAGCAGCGGGATCTTCGCGAGCTTGGCGACCATCGCTTCCAGCGTGGTGTCACGCGCCAGCAACTTCGCCTCCCGGTAGGCCCGGTCGACGCCGGTGTTGCCGAAGTAGCCGTAGGTCAGACCCGAGGTGTGCATCATGAGGTGCTGCACGGTCATGGGACGGGCCGGCGCGTCACTCCCCTGCACCTTCAGGGCCGCGAACGACGGGAGGTACTTCGACACGGGATCGTCCAGCTTCAGACGGCCCTCGTCGACGAGGGTGAGGGCCGTGGCGACGGTGATCGGCTTCGTCATCGAGTAGATGCGAACGATGCTGTCCTCACGAAACGTCCCGAACGCTTCGAAGTACGCCACCTTGCCCTTGCGAGCGACGACCGTCACGGCCCCGGCGATCTCCTTCGCCTCGACCTGTGTCTCGACCATGGCCCGGATCTTGGCCAGGCGCTCGGCCGAGAGGCCGACCTCCGCGGGCGTGGCACGCGGGAGATCGTCCGCGACGAGGTGCGTCGGAAACACGGCGACGAGGAGCAGGGCCACGAAGGAGGCGGTCGTTCTCACCATCCGCGCATCGTAGCGCTCGGTGTGGCGCCCTCCGCGGCCTCAGTTGCGGCCCCGACTGTGGCCCCCGATGGCAGCGAAGGGCGCGCGCCCGCCATACGAGCGGTCGTCGGCGCGGCGGACCCGTCGGGGGGGGTCCCCACGGAAGCGGGCCTCGGATACGCTGGACGGCGGAAGTCACCTCGGGGGGAACGCCATGTACAGCCAGTTCAATGAAGACGCTCGGAGCGTGATGGGCCAAGCTCGCGACGTAGCCATACGCCTCGGCCACGACCACATCGGCCCCGAACACATCCTGGTCGGCCTGACGGAGTCCCCTTCGAGTCGCGTCCAGGACGTCCTGACGCAGCTCGGTGCGAAGCCAAGTGCGGTGTGCGAGCGCATCCTGGGGACCGTCGAGCCGGCGAAGACGCACCTCACCCCGAAGACGCTCCCGTTCACGGACGCCGCCAAGCGTGTCCTCGAGAGCACGGTAGAGGAAGCCGCGTCACTGAATCGCCGTGAGGTGGGAGCCGAGCTGCTTCTGCTGGGCGTGCTGCACGACAAGCGGACCGCGGCCGCGGCGGCGCTCGTCGAAAACGGCGTGGACCTCGAAGCGGCGCGGCGGTGCATCCGGGGCAGCGCCTGAGGCGACTCGGCCGAAGGGTTTTCCGCGTTCCCTGGAACGCAGTCCCGCCGGCGACGGGGCTCCGTGACTTTCGCCCACGAACCTTTCACGGCTGTAACGTGGTCGAAAGGTGCGGGTAACCACGGTGGGGCATTATCCCTGTGCGCCTGACGGACGGCGAGCACGCGAGACTCAACCCTGACTCGCCTGCCTCCCCCCGCCACCGGCAGAGCGCTCCTCGGTCCGGGCGGGTTCGCTCTCTTCCCCTCCTTCCCTCCCCCTGCCCGGACCTTTCTATCTCTTTCCCACGCCTCAGGGAGCGGACGAGCACCAGCCCGTGACCGCAGCAGGTCGGCCCTAGTTGTCCACCGGCCAAAGGCGCACGAAGGACCAATCGACCACCGGCCCTTGGCCGGAGCAGGTCGGCCCCAGTTGTCCACTGGCCAAAGGCGCACGCAGCTCAGGCCCCACCAGCCCGTGACCGCAGCAGGTCGGCCCTAGTTGTCCACCGGCCAAAGGCGCACGCAGCTCAGGCCCCACCGGCCCTTGGCCGGCGCAGGTCGGCCCTAGTTGTTCACCGATCAAGAGCGCACGTCATGGCGGCGCGTGTCACCCGAATAGTTCGTCCACGAGGCTGCCTCCGTATGGAACCGGTCGGGTGGGCTAGAGTGCGCGTATGTCGCCCACGAGGCGCCTTCGCGACCCCCGGCGGGCGCCGGGTCTACATCAACGCGGGGCTGGGCTTCCTGAGGCAGGTGCGCTTCAACGTGCGGCCTGAGGTCACCGTCTTTACCCTTCGACGAGCCTGACAGCCGGCGCGCAAAAAGTTCGTTTACGAGGCTGCCTCCGTACGGAACCTTCGGCGCGGGGCCCCGTTAGTCCCTCTTGGGTCGCGTCCCCGCGTAGGATCGTCGTGCGCGCCCCTGGAGCCCCGCCGTGTACGCAAAGCTCGCCCTGTCCTTCGCCCTGTCCGCCCTGATCGTGGCGATCGGCGGGTTCTTCGCCGTCCTCGGCCGGCTCGACACGATCGAGCAGCGCACGCGCGAGGCGCCTCGGGGCCGACCGCCGGGCGCCGTGGCGTTGGACCCCGCCCCCGCACGACCGGGCGGCGGCAGGGAAGACCCGCTCGAGTCGAAGGACCCGCTGGTCAAGCTCGACTACCTGATCGATCGCCTCGACGAGACGAACGAGGACCTCTACGAGTACGGGCTCGACACGGGCAACGACTTCCACGAGATGAAACGGGAGATCCGGCAGCTCAAGAACACGCTCAAGCAGGTCATCCAGGGCCTCGCCGTCGGCCCCGGCGGCCTGGCCAAGATCGGCTGGGGCCTGACGCCCAAGGGAGCCCCGCTCGACGAAGCGACGGCGACGGCATACACGGAAGAAGCGGAGAAGTTCGGCATCACCGTCAAGGACGGCGAAGTGCGCGTTCGCGGCTTCCTCAACATGTCACCGAACGTCGAGATGCCGATCGAGTATTTCATCACCCGCTACCCTCACGCAGGGCACGAGACCCTCGTCCACCTGATCGGCAACAAGGACCTGGCGGAGCTGGGCGAACAGCCCTACACCACGCTGAAAGGGCTCTCGACGGCGCTCTACAAAGCCCTCCTCGCCGCCGGCTTCGAACAAGGCGAGCCCACGCATCCGGATCCCGCGTCCGACCGTCGCGATCCCCGCTGGATCCTCGCTACGGGCGACACGCTCTACATCGGCGTCCGGTACGTGATCGACGGTGAGGAGCACGTAGCACTCGCCACCGACTGGGTTCGGGATCCCAACGCGGACTCCGTCCTGCCCCCCGATGCGTTTCGCTTCACGGGTTCGGTCCGCGGGGAAGACCCGGACACGGGCGACGAGATCCTGGCCTCGGAGTTGATGGGCTTGTTGGTCTCGGTGTGGCCCACGCCCCAGGCGCTGGCCGAGGTCGCGCTCTCCTCGGCCCAGTGGAACAACTACACCTACAACTTCTCGAGGATCCCCAAACCCGAGAAGGAGACCGGCCCCCTCTACCTCGACGTGATCTTCTCGCGGACCCCGATCGAGCCCAAGGGCGACGGCGCCAAGCCCCTGGAGCGTCCGGCCGCGGGCAGCACCGGCGACGGCGACGACGACGTCGACGAGGAGGCGACGCCTCGGTGAGCGACGGCCCGCGCACTTGGCCGAAAGCCTCGCGGGACCTCGCCCGCCGGGTCGAGCGGCGCGATCGCCTCGGCGCCCTGCTGCGTCCGCTCGGCCTGGGCCTCCTCGCCGCCGCGCTCGGGATGCTCCTGCTGAAGGCGCTCGGCCAGGCGGACAGCGCCCTGCCCTGGCTGCTCGCGATCGGCCCCGTGGTGCTCGGTCTCGCCGTAGGCCTGAGGCGTCTCGGCCGGGTGCGTGGGGTCGATGCGGCCGACGCCGCGTGGGCGCTCGATCGTCTCGCCGGCGCCCGGGAGCGCGGCCTGGTGGCCGCCACCGTCGAAGGGGCGGCCGCCGGCGAGGCGGCCTGGGGTCCCGGACGGATCGCGCCCCCCGAAGTGCGTCTGCACGCGCCACGGGGACTCGCCCTCTGCCTCGCCTCGCTGCTGCTCCTGGCCGTCGCCGCGCTGGCCCCCTCGCGCCGGGCGGCCGAGCGCACGGCCCCGCCGGCCCCGCGGACGTCGGTGTCGAGGCAGGCGGCCGCCGCGCGCGAAGCGGAGGGGCAGGCGGAGCTCGACGAGGCGCAGGCGCGTGCCGACGAGGCCGAGGCCGAAGCGGCTGCCGCGGTACGGGAGGCGCTGGGCCTGGGCCCCAGCGGGGCCCGGGACCCGGCCCGGCTGGCCGAGCGGCTGCAGGATCCGACGCTCCACCAGGACGCCCGGGCCGCGGCAGCCCCCGGAACCCGGGTTGCTGAGCTTCTGGGGGGGGCGGACACGGTGCCGGAGGACCTCGCGTCCGCCCTCGCGGCGGGGGAGGATGCCGCGCAGGACGCCCGCGACGCCCGCCGCCGGGCGGTGGCGACCCGGGCAGGCGGGGCCCTGGCCCCGATTCCCCCTGAACGGCGGGCCTTCCTCGAACGTTACTTCCAGTCCTACCCGCCGCAGTCGTCCGAAGCACCGGGAGTCCGCTGATGGCAAGAGACAAGACCGGCGTCTGGTTCATCGGCGCATGCGGGGGCGTGGCGACGCTCACGGTCGTGGGTGCGCGGGCCATCGCCCGTGGCTTCAGGCCGCCGGTCGGCCTGCTCACGGAGACGCCGCTCCTGGGGGGCCTCGACCTCGCAGGCCTCGACGATCTGGTGTTCGGCGGCCACGAGATCCGCGACACCAACTACGGGGCCGCGGGCCTGGAGTTCTGCCAGCGCGCGGGTGTTCTCGACCGTCAGTTGTTGATGCTCCTGCACGACGACCTGGCCGAGGCCTCGGCCAATGTGAAGCCGGGCTTCCTCGTGAACCCGGGCAAGGCGCTGAAGGAGCTGGCCCGCGAGGGCCGCGTGAACCGGGCGCGCAGCCCCAAGCGGGTCGTCGAGGGCATTCAGAGCGACCTGCGGACGTTCCAGGAGAAGCACGACCTCGAGCGGGTCGTGGTTATCAACGTGTCCTCGACCGAACCGCCGATGAAGCTGCCGATCGAGTTCGCCCACATCGACGGGTTTCGCCGCATGGTGGAGCAGAAGCGCGCGCGCAAGGGCGTGACCAGCAGCGTGCTCCACGCGTACGCCGCTCTCGATGCCGGCTTCCCCTACGTCAACTTCACGCCGTCGCCCGGCAGCACGATCCCCGCGCTCATGGAGCTCGCCGAAGAACGTGGCGTGCCCCACATGGGCAACGACGGCAAGACCGGCGAGACCCTGGTGAAGACGGTCCTCGCCCCGATGTTCGCGGGTCGAGCCCTTCGCGTCCTCTCGTGGGAGGGCTACAACATGCTCGGCAACCGCGACGGGTTCGTCCTGAACGACCCGGACGCGCGCGAGAGCAAGACGCGCTCGAAGGACCAGGCCCTACGCCAGATCCTCGGCGACGAAGACAACCTGCACGCCAAGGTCACGATCGACTACGTCCCCAGCCTCGACGACTGGAAGGTGGCGTGGGACTACATCCACTTCGAGGGGTTCCTCGGGGCGCGCATGTCCATGCAGTTCACGTGGCAGGGCAACGACTCGGCGCTCGCCGCCCCGCTCGTCCTCGACCTGGCCCGGCTCGCCGCGCACGCCGCCGCGAAGGGTGAGTCGGGACTGATGAGGCACGCAGCCGCCTTCTTCAAGAGCCCCGCGGGCGTGGAGGAACAGAACTTCGTCAAGCAGCTCGAGTTGCTGGAAGCCTACGTTGCCAAGCACACCCGGGGCGACTCGCGGACCTCGAGCGCCCGCTCCTGACCCGCTCGGTGGCGGTGGAGACTCCCGCCTGCGGTGGCCTACCGCAGCAGGTCCGGATTGCCCGAGACGTCGAACGTGATCAGCCGCTCCACCAGGCCGTCCGGGATGGAGCCGTCGAGCCGGTTCCGATCGAGTCGGAGCACCTGGAGCGACGGAGCGGTCGCGAGGCTCGCGGGGATGGCGCCGGTCAGTTCGTTGTCGTTGAGTCTGAGGTCGGCCAGCTTCTCCAGCCTGCCCACACCCTCCGGGATCGCTCCGGACAGTCGGTTGAAGGCGAGCAGGAGTCGCTGCAGGCTGTGGCACTGGGCAAGGGAGTCCGGCAGGGCTCCCGTGAGGGCATTGTCGTGGAGGATCACATCCGCGAGCTTGGGCTGGAGGAAGAGCTGTGCGGGCAGCGCGCCGGAGAGCCCCGCGCTCTCCGCGCGCAGGATCTCGAGCGCCGGCGCGTCCCATACCGCGGGGAGCGGGCCGCTCATGCGATTCGCATGCAGATCGAGGTAGACGAGCTTGGGTAGACGTGCGATGGAAGGCGGTAGCGTGCCCGTGATCTCATTGCTCTTGAGCCACAGGTTCTGAAGCTCCAGGCACTGCCCGAGGCTGTCGGGAATCGGCCCCGTGATCCGATTGAAGGAGAGGTGCAGGGTCTCGAGGCGGGCGAGCCTTCCCAGAGAAGGGGAGAGCGTACCTCGCAGGTTGTTGTCGTAGAGCTTGAGCCGGACGACGTACCCCGCCTCGTCCGTGAAGACTCCATGCCACGCGTCCACGGGACGGTCCGATCCCCAGAGGTCGCGCTGGATCCAGTCCTTGCCGCCGAGGGCCTCGTAGAAATCGAGTAGCGCTTGCCGCTCGAGGGCGCGGACGTCATCGGCCATCGGCGCCACGGGAGGGGGCGTGGCGTGCTGCGTACGGTCATCGCCGCAGCCGGTGAGAAGGAGGCACGCGAGGAGAAGGGGTCGAACTCGTATCGAACGCATGCGCCCTCCCAGTTCATAAGCGGGCGCGGATTCTAGCCAATAGCCGCGGCCTCCGGTGGATCGCCCCTCGCGGGGTTGCGATGTCGGCCTGGCCCGCACTCGCGACGCCCAGCGTGCGCCGGGTTCGTTCGGAAAGGCTAGCCTCAATGGCGGTGACGTAGCCGCCCTTCAGGCTAGCCTGGATGATGCATGAAGCGCGCGCCGTCCATCGCGGAAGGCGCAAACGAGTGGGGTTCAGCGGTCATTTGCGGCCCTCGCTCGAGCAACGGGGTGTCCTGGGTGCTCCGGGAGCCGAAAGTCAAGGCGCGACGGCGACTCGATGCCGCTGCGCATCGCCGAGGAGGACAGGCGCCGAGGTTCGGCATCAGGTGTGCCCAGGACCGCGCGACTACGCCAAGGTTCATGAATCATCCAGGCTAGAGCCGCACCAGCGCCTCGAGAAGGGCGAGGAGCGGGACGGCCAGGGCGCCGATGATCCAGCCTAGATACTGGAGCCAGACGAGTTGCTCGTCGGTCGCCGAGAGGATGAGGCTCTCGAGGTCCTCGAGCGAGAACGCCTCGAGTCGGCTGCGCACCATCCCTTCGACGTCGAAGGTGGAGGCGCGCCGAGCGATGCTCTCGGTGATGGCCTGCTCGATCACCGCACGCTTGTCCTCGACGCGCGACGGCAGGTTCTCGAGCAAGCGCTGAAGCGCCTCGGAAGCCTCTTCCACGAGGCCCGGCACCTGCGTCTCGAGACCCGCGAGGATCTCCTCGTGATGCTGGTGCACCATCGACTCGAGCCAGGTGCCGATCTCCTTGGAGAAGATGCCGAGGACGCCGCCCAGCTTCTCGGGTGCGCGCCGCGCAATGCGACCGATCGCATCGAGCAAACGCTGCCGAAACGCGGGGTCCTCCACGAACGCGCCGACGTAAGCGACAAGCAACTCCTTGACGTCTCGCTGGAAGGCCTCGTGGCCGACGAGCCGTTGCAGCGCGGCGACGAGTTCGTCCATCCCCGACTCGACGATGTCCGAGTCGTGGACGGCCTTGCGAATGGTCTCCTCGTCGAGGAGGTAGGACGAGATGCCGCTCGCGATCTGCTCGGCGATGCGATGCTGGTTCGCCGGAATGACCCCCTGGATGACGCCCAGCACGGGTCGCAGCGGGCGGAACAGCATCTTGATCGCGACCCAGTTGGTCCCGATGCCGATCAACGCGCCGAGGAGGATCTCCTTGGTCCAGCGAAGCCACGTTGCGTCGTTCCCCCGGCTGGCGATGATCGCCCCGACGAGCGCGAGGGCCGTGAGGAGCGTCAGATGCGAGGGTCGGAAGCGCTTGCGGCCCTCGAGGCGGGGCTCGCGAGCTGGCTCGGCGACCGGAGACGACGGCGGCCGGATGTCAGGCGACGGCTCGGCGGCGTCCTTGCCGCGGAGGATCTTCAGCCAGCGGTCGAAGCGGGAGCCGAACGACGGAAGATCTTCCGTCTCCCCCCCCGGGAGGGCTCGCCGACTCGTGCGGGGATCGCGGAGCGGCTCCGGCTTGTCCTTCAGGGCGTCGTAGACCTTGTAGGCCACCGCCGCCGCCCCGGGAATCAGGATCCACCACATGCCCGAACTCTACTCCCTGCCGCACCGAAAGGTTCCGTACGGAGGCAGCCTCGTAAACGAACTTTTCCGCGCCACGGGGCCGGCGGATGGCGCGTCAGTCGCCGCGCCCGAACAGGAAGAGCACGCCGAGCACGATGAACATGGCGCCGGCGGCGCGCCGGATCCAGATCGGAGAGACCACGCGAGCGATGGCCTCGCCGGCAAGCACCGCAATGGCCGACGTCGCGATCAACGCTAGAGACGACCCGAGGAAGATCGCCCACTTGCTCTCGGCTTTGGCTGCCAGGCTGAAGGCGGCCAGCTGGGTCTTGTCCCCGAGCTCGGCCAGGAAGATGACACCGAACGTCGAGAGCAGCAGTTTCCAGTCCATCGTCGTCCTCCCCGGCCGCGCCGAGCATGCCGCAGACGGCGACATGGCTTCGCGGAGGATAGCGGCAGGGGCCCGGCCTCGGCGTACGCTCGTCTTATGACGTTGCGCCCCTCCCGCCGCGAGCGCCTGGCAGAGACGATCGTCTACCTCGTCGTCACGCCCGATGCGCACGGGCCCGCGTGGCTCGACGCCCTGGAGCGCGCGCTCGACACCGGGCTCGTGGGCATGGTGCAGGTCAGGGAGAAGCACGGCAACGACGCCGACGTGCTTCACCGCGCCGCCACGGTCCGGCCCCTCGTCGCACGAGCGGGCGCCCTCCTGATGCTCAACGACCGCGTGCATCTGGTCCGGGACGCCGGCGCAGACGGCGTGCACGTCGGTGAGGCCGACATGCCGCCCGAGGAGGCCCGCCGCATCCTGGGCCCGGACCTGCTGATCGGCACGTCGACCCACGACGAGAGCGAGGTGAGAGGCGCCCACGGTCGAGGCGCGGATCACGCGGGCCTCGGTCCGTGCTTCTCGAGCACCAGCAAGTCGCTCGAGCGCTCGGCCGGTGGGCCCGCGCTCATCCGCCGCTGCCTCCCCCACGCGGGCGTCCTTCCCGTCTTTCCGATCGGCGGCGTAACGCCCACAAACGTCGGCTCCCTGGCCCGTGTGGGCGCCCGGCGCGTCGCCGTGGGCGCGGGCGTGCTGGAGGCGCCGGACGCCGCCGAGGCCGTTCGCTCGATCCACCGAGCCCTCGTCCGCCGCCCGGAATCCGACCGCGGATGTTAGGTTGGCGGCGGGTACGGATCGGGAATCGATGCAGGTAACGGACGACGAGACACAAGCCTCCGAGAGCGCGGGAGCCGACAGCGGCCTCCTCCTTCCCGCGGTGCGGGTCTGGGCGGTGGCCCACACGAAGGCTCGCAGCGAGAAGATCGTCGCCTCCTTCCTGCACAGGAAAGGCGTCGAGCACTATCTGCCCGTCGTCTTGAACAGGCGTCGCTACGGCGCGCGCGTGCGCGACTCCTGGATCCCGCTCTTTCCGGGATATGTGTTCTACGACTTCGAGGGCATCGAGCGGCCGCGCGTGTTCGACACACGCAAAGTCGCCAAGATCCTGGTGCCGGATCATCCGGTTCAGCTGGCCCACGATCTCGCCAATCTGGCCGCCGCCCTGGCGGTCGAACCCGAGATGAAGCGCCGGGAGCTCGGCCCCCCCGGCACCCTGGTCGAGGTCATCGCCGGCCCGCTCGAAGGCCGCCAGGGGCGCCTGGTGCGCCAGGACAGCGGCACGATGCTCGTCATCGCCGTGGACTTCATCGGCTTCGGCGCGGAAGTGGCCATCGACGAGTCTTGCCTCCAGCCTGTAGTGGATGTCTGAGTGTCAGCGGCGGCCCGTGCCGCCCGGAGTGCCTATGTCGCCGAAATCGCCTTCGCCGAGTCCGCTTCGCGCTCCCCGTGAACGAGGGATCGCCATGATCGTCCTCGTGGCGCTGGCTGCGTCGTCGCTGCTGGTGGGTCCGGCGTACGCCGACGACGGAGATGCCATCGCCGCGCTGCGCGAGCAGTTGAGCAAGGCGCGCTACAAGCAGCACACCGAGAAGGACCACGCCGCGGCGTTGCGCATGTACGGCGAGATCCTGGAATCGCCGGCCGTCGGTCCGCAGATTCGTGGCGACGCCATGCTCGGGCAGGTGCGCTGCCACCTGGCGATGGACCAGCAGGCCCAGGCGGAAGTGCTGCTGAAGGACATCCTCGCGGACGAGACCATCCCCATCGGCATACGCGAGGAGGCGGAGAAGGAGTCGAACGCACTGAAGGCGGAGCTCGTGCACGTCGACGACGCCGAGCGACGCGAGATGGCCTTTCAGGAGTTGCAGGCGCGTCAGCGAGAGGAGGCACGAGGTCTTCTGGAGCAGGCCCGGCGGACCTTCGAGGACGGCCGCCTCGAGCTCGCACGTCAGCTCTGCCTGGACGCCAAGCGGCTGATCCCGGAGAACCCCGAGGCCGACGCCTTGCTGGCGCGCATCAACGACGCGATGCCCGACCGCGGAGAGCTTCTCGGACAGATGCTCCGCTTCGCCCAGAGCACCCACGTGCGGGCGTTCCGCGGTCTCAAGAGCGAGATCGCCCGGCTGGCCGACGAGGGCATCGTGGCGTACGGCAACGGGGACTTCGCGGCGGCCGACGAGCAGTTCCGCAAGGCGATCCTGCGCATCGACGCGAGCGAGTTCCTCCCGGACCTCACGGCCGAGCGCGCCTGGGTGCTGATGTGGCTGCGTCGGACGCTGCAGGACGCCCGCAAGAAGGGCCTGGACCTGGGACCCGAGCCGATCCTGCCCGACCCCGACTCCGTCGCTTCGGGTTGGCGCCGCCAATTCTATGAGCTCCTCAGCCGCGTCTTCGCGGCCAGCGAGGCCGATGCCAACGATCCGCTCCTCATCTACGAGTTCCTGCCGGCCGATCTGCCGATGGATGCGCCGGATGCGAAGCTCGCCGCAGGGGCTTTCCCCTCCGGCATGTCCGTCACCCGCAGTCCGGGGAGCATGACGCGCGCGGCGTGGGCGGAGCAGTGGATCCGTGGCCACGTGGGCACCGGATGGACCGAGACACGGACGCGCAGCGGCATGGAGCCTCGCGTGTTGGCACGCTTCGGCGACACGCTGATCGTCCAGAACAACCGCGGCGCCCAGGCGAAGGTGCGGGAGCTCTTGGAGAGTTTCCCCCAGAGCGTCGCGCCGGTCGCCGTAGACGTAGCCGCCTTCGCGGCGACGACCGCGGGCGGTACGCGCCTGGCGGAGATGCTCGGGGCGCGCGCGACGCCGCGCGAGGGAGGGATGGACCTCGTCCTGACGAATCGCATTCTGGAGGAGTGCTTGCGCATCGCGCAGCCGGGCGAGGACCTGGTGCTACCGGGCCTCCAACCGCTCGGAACGCTTCGGGTGATGCTGGGCGGGAAGCCCTCGACGTCCGTTTCGATTACGCAGCGTTCCGAGATGCACCCCGTGTTCGACGGCCTGGGCAAGCCCAGTCTCGTGCTCACCGAGGAGGAATCCCGCTACGGCATCGACCTCGATCTCTTCGCCGAGGACCTCCAGCGCGCCGAGGGGGCCCCGCGAAGCGCGCTCGGCGTGCGGGCGGTCACCCGGCGGCCTTCGGGGTCGATCGTGGTCCCGCGACCGAATGCCCAGGGAGCGTGGCAGCGGATCCCACGGCCGATGGCAGAGCAGGTCATCGAGGCGTACCGCGTCGTCCCGCACGCCGGGACCTTGCTCGTCCAGGGCCTCGGCAACCCCTTCCCGGAGAGCGCCCAGACGCATCCGGGGCTGATCCTCCTGATCGCCGTACGCCCGACGAACCCGGCTACGGGCCGGGTCGCCACGCCGGATCCGGGGCGCCCCGTGGCCCCCGGCATGGCGCCCACGAACGGCATCGAGGAACGGGAGTACGACCTGGGCCCGCTCGCCACGGAAGTGGTCGACGAGGTGCTCGTCGCCGGTTGGCCCAAGCGCCCAGCGACCATCCCGATCGCACCGGCCGCGGCGCGCAAGGCCCGCGAGACGTGGATGAGCACGCAGCTCGGCTCCGCCTGGGCCCGCTTGGCCGAGCCCGGTACCCCGAGCCCCGTGAAGGTCCGGGGCGACGTCGCGTCGGCGGCGCTGACGACGGAAGGGCACAAGCTCCTGGAGGCCGCCGTCCAACGGATGCGCGAGGCGGACAAGGCCCTCTACGAGATCGACGTGGTCACCGCCGAAGTCACCGAAGCCCTTCAGACCGAGTGGCTGCGGCAGAGCGCCGGCACCCCGTTCACCCCGGATACCTGGATGGTCGCAGGCTCGGGCGCCCGCGCGCTGGACGCCTTGATGCGCACCCAAGCCTCGCAGGGTGGGCTGTACACCCTCCAATCGCGTCTCCTCGCACGCGCGACGCAGAAGGTGGGCGCTCGCAACCTGCGCACGCTCAGCATCGTGGGTGACCTGCGCTTGTGGCGAGGCCAGAGCGGCCTTCGCTACATCCCCGTGCCCGGCCTCGCCGAGGAGGGGATCGTGGTTCTGGTCCGCCCTGGACTCGAGGTCGACGGAAAGCGACAGGTCACGATCGAGGCCAACGCGGCTCGGTTGAGCGCGCTGGAGCAGATCGAGATGCCCAACGTCGAAGTGGCCGCGGCCAAGGTGACGATTCCCCAGCACTTTCCCCGGCAGAGCCGCAACGCCGCCCCGCGCCTTGGGGACGACGAGGCCCTGGTGCTGTCCCTGCCCGCCCCCGAGGGCGCGGGGCGCAACGTGCTCGTGAAGGTCCGCGTCACGAAGGTGCAGTAGCCCACGCGTTCGTAGCGCGCTACACGGACTCCGCCCCCGCGTCGAACCACTCCCGCAGGCAGGCGGCATCGATCCCGAACAGCTCGTGGAGCGTGTCCACCGGACCCGGTCCGACGGCGCGCGTCTCGCGGCCGCTGGGGGTGAGGAACTCCACGCGCCGGTGGCTTTCGATGATACCGCCGGATCACATCGCCCTGGCGACGGGCCAGTCGAAGCGGCTGCGGGCGACCGCGGTGGAAGGAAGCGATCCACGCCTGCCTGAACCGCTGCGGCGGCACGGGCAAAGGGATGAGGGATGCGATCGCGCGGCACCCGGGCAGGTCGTGCACGGCGATCGTGAGCGTCAGCGTGGCGCCGGCGCGAGGCTCCAGACGAAGGGTGCCGAGGGGATCCTGGAAGGTGCCGCCGGGCCGTACGGGCACCGGCCCCCACGCGAGCAGGCCGGGGTCGTACAGCAGTCCCCCGTCCTCCACATAGGCGATGACCGCGGCGTACACCTGCTCGGTGACGAGATTGCGCCCCAGCGTGCAGTGCGCGTTGGCCCCCACGCCGTGCAGGAGATCCTTGAGCGCGTAGGCCATCGCGAAGCTCGTGCCGCCGAGACCGCGGCTCCGGTGATCGCGGAGCAGCCGATCCGTGGCTCGGGGCCAGGTATGCGGCTCGGCTGGACACGTGACGCAGCTCCGGTTGTGGGAGAGGTTCTCGACCGGGAGGCGCTCGATGAACGCCCGATAGACGGTGTCCATCCGCGTCTGGAGATCGAGGTCGTCGAGGGTGTCCACATCGACGCCGAGCAGGTTCAGCCGATGTCGGGTAATGGCATCCACGAGGGCGGGCGGGGTCTCCCCGTACCCGAGCGATTCTACCGCGAGAGGGCAGCCGGCCGGCCGCGGCTCTCCCGCCACGGGCTGCTCCGGGCCTACGGAGACCCTGAAGCCGCCGTGGGCGCGGGGAAGATGACCTCGACGGTCGTCCCCTGCCCGGGCTCGCTGTCGACGGCAACCCGGGCCGCGTGGGCGTCCGCGTAGCGTTTCACGAGGGCGAGGCCGATGCCGATGCCGGGCGCGGTACGCGTGTGCTCGTCGCCCGCGCGCCGAAAGGGCTCGAAGAGATGACGGCGGATCGAGGGATCGATGCCCACACCGCGGTCGGTCACGCGGAGCGCGATGCCCTGGGATACGCGGCCCAGCGACACGCGAACGGACTTCGTGTCCGCATGCTCGCTGTACTTGATGGCGTTGTCGAGGAGGTTGAGAAGCAGCGGGCACACCAAGCGAGGGTCGTAGACGACGAGCGGCAGATCGTCTTCTACGTCGACCTCGAGAGCGACCTCGGCTTGCGTCGCCCGGCTTCGCATTGAGGCCACGGTCTCGCTCACGCACGCGCCGAGATCGCCGGGCACCGCGTGCGCCTTGGCGACGCCTCGCTCCAGGGCCGCGAGGTCGAGGATCTGGTCGACCAGGTGCCCCAGCCGATCCGTCTCGCCGATGATGCGATCCGCGTAGCGCTCGTGTGCCTCGGAGTCCGGCACCCAGCCCTGTTTGAGCATGTCGGCGTGCATGCGGATGCCGGCGAGCGGCGTCTTGAGCTCGTGGGTGACGGCAGCCAGGAAGTCCTCCTTGCGCCGTGCGAGGGCGATCTCCCGCCGAAGACCCCGGGTCACGACGACGAACCCCACGCCGACGACGGAGAGCACACCGAGGAGGAGCCACAAGTACCGCGTACGCGCATCGGCGTAGGCCTGGTCGAGTACCCCCTGATCGGGAATGGACGCAAGGGCCAGGCTCGGATCTTCCCAGAGGACGCCGTCGGCGTCGGCCATGCGCTCCGCCTCGAGGGTGTCCGCCAGCGAGCCGACGAACACGGAGGGGACGGTCGTGAGCGCGTCGTCGACCTGGTCGCGGCGACGTAAACGCACGGTTCCCACCCGCGTCCACGCGCGTGGGAGCGCGGCACCGGGATCGAGGGCGTACCCCTGGAGCAGCCAGCGATCGCGCGAGACCTCGCGCTTGTCGGCGTAGGAAGCGGGGATCCAGACGAGCCGGTAGGCCACCATGGGCGGACCGGCACGATCGTGCGCCCGGGCGAGATAGTGGAACGCTCCATAGCGCACGTGGACCGGGGCATCGCTGACGCGTCGGTAGAAGTTCTCGAGGTAGGGGGTCGCCGCCTGTTGGGCATTCGGGTTGGCGGGAGCGTCCTCGCCATCGCCGACGCGACGCTGCACGATCTGCATCTCCTCGCTGAGCTGCCCGCGTTCCTCGTTGGCGGCGACGACGCGGAGCGCGTGATCGACGCGCCGCGCGGTCATGACGTCGACGCTCGTGGGCGCGGCCTCCAGGCGCGATCGCAGTGCGGCTCCGTAGGCGTCGACGAAGTCGTCGGCCCAGGCACCGGCCTGGGGGCCGAAGAACTCGGGGGAGGTGAATACACCCTTCGAGCCCAGCTCCCACTGGAAGAAGCCCAGCACCCGCTCGCTATCGGACGGCTTGGTGAGCGGGCTGGGCTGGAAGTCGAGTTGCTGGAACGCGGTTTCCTCGGGCGCATACTGCTGCTGGTACGTGAAGTAAGGGCGCTCGCTCTCGCGGGCCTCGATCGCTCGCACGTCGGCCGCCTCGATCCGCAAGCGCGCCTCGAGCACGTCCTCGGCCTCGCTGGCGGCTTCACGCGTCTGGAGCTGTCGCTCGCGCTGCACGCTGTGCCACCCCAGGAGGCCAAACCCCAGGGCCGGGAGGAGGAGCAGGAGTCCGAACAGGAGGAAGGGTCGTTCGGCGAGGCCCCGAGCACGGCGCACGGGCGACTTCATCCGCCCCACCGATAGCCCTTGCCACGGACCGTCTGGACGACGCGCGGGTCCGCGGGGTCGCGCTCGATCTTGCGGCGAAGCGCCGCCAGCGTGTTATCGACGGTACGGGTCTGGACGTTGGCCGTCGGATAGCGCCAAACGTTCAGGAGGAAGTCATCCCGCGTGACCACGTTTCCCTTCTTCGCACGGAGGTAGGAGAGGATCTCCCCCTCGCGCGGTGTGAGGGCCACGACGTCGTCACCGCGGGTGGCCTCGAGTCGTCCCAAGTCGAAGCGCATCTCGTCCGCCTCGAACACATCGCCGTCCCCGCGATCCATGCGAGCGCGGCGCACCTGGGCGCCCACGCGCGCCACGAGCTCCGGCAACGCGAAGGGTTTCGTGACGTAGTCGTCGGCGCCGAGCTCCAGCCCCTTGACGCGATCGTCCTCGGCTCCCTTCGCGGTCAGGATGATCGTGGGCACGTGATTGCCCTCGGCCCGCAGGGCCTCGATGACCTCGAAGCCGCTGAGGTGCGGAAGCATGATGTCGAGGAGCATGACGTCGAACCGGCGGCGCCGGGCCCGCTCGAGCGCCGCTCGGCCATCGACGGCCACCTCACAGTGGTAGCCCTGATACCCGAGCGCCTCGGCGAGGCCCTCCGCCAGCGTGGGTTCGTCCTCGACGATGAGGACACGGGGGGGATCGACGTCGGTCACAGCCGTCTCCGGATCAGCCGCCATCCACGATACGCAGGATTCGCCCCTGGACCTCCAGCACGAGCGTGCCGGCCTGGGCCAGACGGGTGTTTTCATCGGCGTTCGTCGTACGGAGGATCTCGAAGAACCTCGGCGTCCACCGCGCGATCGTCTCGTCGACGCGTCCCTGCGCGCTCACGTTGGCATCCACCCAGCCGGCCGACCGCCGGTAGAACGTGCGGTTGCCGACCTGGCGAACGCCCGCGATCTGCTGGGCGTTCACGTCACGATCGTCGGCGTCACCGAGCCACAACTTGTCCGCACTCTGCGGCGCGCGGGTCGCGCCGCGGCGCCCGGCGTTGTTCGCCGACTGCGCCCAGCCGGCCGCACCCACCTCGCGCCGCTTCATCTCGTTCAGGATTCGCGCCGTGGCGACGGTGTTCTCGGCGTAGCGAGCGTGGTCGGCCTCCTCGGCCGCGAGGAACGACGTGTACTCGGTCAGGATGCCGAACCGGGTGGAGAGACGGACGATCTCGTTCACGAGCTCGGGCTCGGCGCGCTTCTTCAGCCGGATCTCGTCGATCAGCTGGCCGATGCGGCGCGTGGCCCAGACGCGCGCCGGGAAGTCCGACTGGAGCCCCTCGCCCGGCCGGCTGGCCGAGACGATGTAGTGGAACTCCCGCGTGATGCTCCCGTCGCGCCCGCTGAGCACGGCTTCCGCGCGACCGCCCTTGCGGTAGCGACCGGCGAGGACGATCTGTCCTCCCTTGAAGAGGTCCGGCATGACCTGGGGCAGGAGATCGGCGACCTGGAGACCGCGGATGCCGAAGGCGAGATCGGTCAGGATGGGGTATCGGATCTTCTCGTAGAGCGCCGCCACCTTGGGCTCGACGTCCTCGTTGGGACGAACGAACGTTGGCGCACCGTGATTCTCGAGCGCCAGGCGGTCGAGCAGGACGGTGTTCACGTCCACGCCGACCCCGAACACGAAGAGGCGCGTGCGGTCGCCGGGGCTCGCTTCGTCCACCGCCCGGAGGATCGCGTCGGTGTCCGTGGTCCCGACCGTGGGCCGCCCGTCCGTCAGGAAGAGGAGGACGTTCGCCATCCCGTTGGGCTTGGTCCCGGCCAGGGCCGACGTCAGCGCCTCCTGGATGTTCGTGCCTCCCTCGGCACGCAGGCTGTCCACGAAGGCGAAGGCCTCCTTTGCGGACGCGGCATCGACGCTGCGGACGGTGGGCCACAGGGGAATCACCGCGGTGTGGTAGGCGATCACGTTGAAGCGATCGCCCGGGTTGAGGCCGCCGATCACCTGACGGAGCGCCGCCTTGGCCTGCTCGATCTTGTCGCCCGCCATCGATCCGGAGGTGTCCACGACGAAGGTGACTTGCTTGGGCCGCGCCTTGGTCTCGGAGCCACCGACGGTCGGAGAAGCGAGGAAGAGGAAGTAGCCCTGCGACTCCCCATGCGGCCAGTAGGTGAGGAGGTTCGCCCCCACCGGGTTCCGGGTGGTGCTCCAGTACAACTGGAAGTCCTCGGTCGGCGTCGTGTTGGACGCTTCGTAGGAGACGACGGCCGCATTCTCGCCCTTGCGTGCCACGGCGATGTCGTGGCTGGGGCTGTAGATCGGACCGAGCGGCGCGCTCGCTTCGATGTCGGTCGTGATGACGACGCTCTCCAGCGGTCGCGCCGAGAACTTCTCCGTGTTGAGCGGATAGATCAACTCGAACGCGGCGGCGTCCTGGGTCAACAGCTGGTCGTACTTGAGCACGACGCGCCGGCGTTGACCGGCCGGAATCGGGAACACGCGCACGCGGAAGAAGTCGCTGCCGAGGTACTCCAGGAGCGCGGGGTCCTTCTGACGACGCACGATGTCCTCGAAGATCCGGCGGGCCTCCTCGGCGCGGAGGATTCTCCCCTCGAGGCCCTGCCCGTTCTCATAGAGCGTGACGGACGACACCATCGCGCCCCGCGGCAGGGGAAAGACGTACTCGGCTTCGAGCGTGGAAGCGCCGAGATTCACGAATTCCTGGTCCACGGTCACCCGCACGTGCGGCCCGCGGACGACCATGTCCACCTTGTGATAGCTGACGGCCCACTGCCCCCGGATCGGTTGCCGCGGGCGGGTCGGGATGAGGAACCCGTCGGCGCATGCATCGGGGGCGAGGAGCGTCGTGGACGCGAGCAGAAGAAGGATCAGGGAGGTGAGGAGGGGCAGGGCGCGCATAGCGAGGCCTCCGGCGTCTGAGGTTGGTGTATCGCCTTGGACCTCGACGGGGGGCAAAGGTTCTGCAAAACGACGGCCCTCTGCGCGCAGGCCCCAGGCATGCGCCTCGGGAGGTCACGAAACGCGTCCGTCCTTCACCTCGAGGAGGAACGTGACGGGGCCGTCGTTCACCAGCTCGACGTCCATCATGGCGCCGAAGGAGCCCGTGGCGACGGGAAGGCCGGTCGCCGCGAGTTGCTCGGCCACGCGGAGGTAGAGCGCCTCCGCGCGGGCGGGATCCTCCGCGCGGTCGAAACCCGGCCGGTTGCCCTTCTTCAGGGACCCGGCCAAGGTGAACTGGCTCACGACCAGACAGCTCCCGCCGACGTCGGCGAGGGTGCGGTCCATGGGCGTACGCCCCGGGAAGATGCGCAGCGCCGCGATCTTGCGTGCGGTGGCTATCGGCGTCCAGCTCCGCATCGCCCTTCTCGACGCCCACCAGGAGGAGCACCCCTTGCTCGATCGCGCCGACGGCAAGGCCATCGACGCGGACGGCGGCACGGCGCACGCGCTGGATCAAGGTCTTCACGCGTCGGCCTCCCGGTGGCGAGCATAGGCGATCATCGCTGTCTCGAACGCTGCTCGCCCCGCCGCGGTTTCGAGCGCGCGTTCGTCCACGACGGGCAGGCGCGGCCAGCGTCGTCGGAGCGCACGGGCGAACGCCCCGTCGTTCACGGCCACGATACGGCCTTGCACGTCGTGTACGGGGACGTCCCCGACGCCACAGCTCGGGGACTTCGCCTTGAAGACGTAGGCATCGAGGTCGAGCGCGGCCAGGGCGTCGAGACGCGTCTCGATCCACGCGTCGAAGCGGGCCGTCAGGTCGGCGGCGTCGTGGATGCGCACCAACGCCACCCGACCCCCACGCTGCTCCAGGTGGATGGGTGGGCGTGGCACCCCCAGGCCGACTTCGACCTCGGGGCACACGGGTACGAGCTCCGCGCGTCGTCCCAGATCGTCCACGAGCCAGGCGTCCCGCCGGTGGCCCCCGTCGTAGCGCACGGCCTCCCCCACCAAGCAGGAGGACACACCGACACGAAGGCGACGGGGCGCGGGGAGAGCCATGCGAGGGAGTGTACGCGTGCATTGCCCCAGGACGCGTGGGAAGGTAATCGGCCCTGCCGACCGAGAACTGCGACGACGAGTTGGAGGAGAGCCCGAAGCGTGGATGCCCCCCGCCGCATCGTGTGCCTCACCGAAGAGCCGACGGAGATCCTCTACCTGCTCGGCGAGCAGGATCGCATCGTCGGCATCAGCGCGTGGACCGTGCGCCCGCCGCAGGCCAAGCGCGAGAAGCCCATCGTGTCCGCGTTCACCAGCGGCAACGTTCAGCGCATCGCCGACTTGCAGCCCGACCTGGTCATCGGCTTCTCCGACGTGCAGGCCGACCTCGCGGCCACGCTGATACGCGAGAACCTGCCGGTCCTGATCCTGAACCAGCACGACGTGACCGAGATCCTCGACGTGATCCTGCTGCTGGGCAAGGTCGTGGGGGCCGAGGCGAAGGCCCGGGCCCTGGTCACCTCGTACCGGGAGCGGCTGGAGAGGATCGGTCGCGAGACGGCCGACGCCGACGTCCGCCCGCGCGTCTACTTCGAGGAGTGGCCGGATCCGATGCTCTGCGGCAGCGGCTGGGTGAGCGAGCTGATCGGCTACGCAGGCGGGGTGGACGTGTTCGCGGAAAGGGCCGGCGCCCGCAAGGCGCGCGGCCGCACGGTCACCAGCGAGGAAGTTCTCGCGGCGAGGCCGGATGTGATCCTCGCCTCCTGGTGCGGGAAGCCCTTCGAGGAGGCCTCGCTCCGCCGGCGCAAAGGGTGGGCGGCGCTTCCGGCGTTGACCCGCGATCGCGTTCGTGAGATCGACGCCTCGGTGATCCTGCAGCCCGGCCCCGCGGCCTTGACGGACGGACTCGACGCGCTCGTGGAGGCCATCCGCGGCTAGCCGACCCCGGCGCCGCGCGCCCGGTCGGGCGGGTACGCTGGCCGGGCGATGCGCATGGTTTTACTCCTTCTCCTTCTGGTGGCCGTGGCCGGGGGCATCGCCTACCTACTGCTCGGTGGCGGGGATGGCGGCATCGGAGGCGCGGATGCCGAGCGCATGGAGGACGAGGCCTTCGTGCCGCCGGCGCTCCGCGGGACCGGGGTCGAAGGGCGACGCCAACCGACGACGCGGGGACCCGCGACACCGTCGGCCGGGGAGAGCCGCCCTGCGCCCGAGACGGCGGAAACGAACACCTACCTCGAGTTCCGCATCCTGGACGCCATGACGGGGAAGGCGGTGCCCACCGCCAAGGTCCGTCTTCTGCTCCACCAAGAGCCCTGTCCAGGACCGAGGGACTTCGTGGCGCAGTCGCTCTTCCCCGCTCGGGACGGATACGCACGCATACCGCGCCCCTTTCCCGAAAACACCGCGCTCGACGCCGTCGTCACGGCCAAGGGCTATGTCCCCGCGATCCTGTGCCTGCCCCAGGGGGGGGCACCGATCGAGGTGCGCCTCGTGAAGGGTCTCTCCCTCGAAGGGCACGTCCGCGACACGACGGGGAAGGCGCTTCCCGAAGCGACGGTCGTGGCTCGCCCCGGACCGACGACGCCGGCGATCGCCGGGCACTTCTCGGTGGACGCGATCGGGACGGACCCGTCGGGCGCTTTCCTACTGGATGGATTCCTGCCGGGGTCCATCGTGCTCGAGGTGCGCCACGACGACTACATGACGCGGGTCACCGAGCCGGTGGACGTGCCCCAGGCCGACTCCCTGGAGATCGTGCTCGAACGGGCTTTGGCCGTGACCTTCCGCATCACGACCGACGACGGACGCATCCCGGAGCACCCGACCCTCACGTGGATCCGCAAGGAGGACCCGTCCCGGCCGAACCTCCAGTTGCTCCAACCCCGGGGCGAGGCGGCCAGCGTGCCCCTGACGTGTCTCCCGGTGAAGGTCCCCGCGACGTCGAAGGCGCTCTTCCTGGAGGTCCAGGCGGACGGCTACGCACCCTGGCGACGCATGGACTTCAAGCCGCCGGCGGACGGAGGCACGGCCTCGATCGACGTGGAGCTCTCGAGCGATCTCAGCACGGGGACGCTCCGCGCGTCGTTGGTGGACGAACGGGGCGAGGCGGTCCACTACGCCGATGCCAAGGTACGTCCGGGGATTCAGTTGGTCGCCGGCGACCAGGCGCCGGGCATGTACGTGATCGAGCAGGGGCAGGACCTGCGCGTTACCGCCATGCCCGCCGGCACCTACCGCCTACGCTTGGAGAGCCCCGCGTTCGCCCCGGTCGAGACGGACGCGACGATCACGCCGGGACAGGAGACCGTCGTCACGATCCCCGTGGCGCCCCCGGCGAAGATGCACGTGCGCTTCTACGGTCCCGAGAACGTGCTCGTCCGCTTCCGGGTGCTGAACGAAGGCGACGTCGTCCAGGGATTCCCCGAGGGCTCCGTGTCCCGCGGCACCGACGAGGAGACGGGCGAGGAGATCCTCACCGCGGGCTCTGACGGCATCACCCTGACGGGGCTCTCGGGAGGCACGCACACGGTGGAGGTGACGAGCGACGAAGTCACCGCCTCGCCGACGATCGTCCACCTGGTCCAGGGAACCACCGTCGAAGTCGAGGTAACGGTCAACCCCCGCTAGGTTCCACCCGGGAGGCAGCCTCGCCATCGAACATTTTCGTTCGCACGCAGGCAGCCTCGGGCATCAAGGCTCGGCGCCGTTCTCTACGGCGCGGGGATCTCCGCCCCCTCGAGCAGGAGCCGGAGGTTCTGACGGGCCTTCGCCTCGCGCGACTGTCCCCAGGGCGTGTAGTAGATCCGATCGCGCTTCAGCATGCTCTCGGCGAACGCCGCCGTGCCCGCGACGAACTGCTCGTCCGTGGCGTGCGCCACCTCCTTGCGGATGCGGGCGCGGTTCGCGAGGAACGCGGGCTCCGGGATGGCCAAGGGCGCCAGGTCGACGTCGATGACGGCTTCCGCGCGAGGCGTGCTCGGGATGTGCTTCTCGGTGTCCCGCACGATCTGCGCGACCTCGGCCACGAAGGCCTCGTCGTAGCCTTGCGCGGGCAAGCGGCGCTCGACCAGCTGCGCGCTCTGCTCTTCGTTGTCCTTGCGCGTCACGTCGTAGATCGCGTCGTGGAACCAGACCGCCCACACCTGGATCTCGTCCAGGGGGAAGGCCTGCCCCCAGACGAGGAGATCGGCGATGTGCCGCAGGTCGTGATAGTGCCGCTGCGGCTGGCAGTACATGGAAGACAGCTCGAGAAGCAGGGGCGGCGCGGTCATGGGCGAAGCCTAGCCTTGATGGGCGGGTCGTGTCACGCGGGCACCGAACTTCAGGCGATCACGCGAGGACGCATGAGAGCGACGATCCACCCCGCAAGCGCCAGGATCCACAGCAGCCACGGCAGCCGGTAGCCGATCCGGGCGTAGATGGTCGGGCCGCGCTCGACGATCGGCACGTCGCGTACGAGCGCGCCCTGCTCACCGACGCCGAGGGTCGCTTCCACATCACCCGTGGCGCTGACGAACGCGCTGATCCCGGTGTTGGTGGCGCGGACCAGCGGGGCGCGGTGCTCGACGGCCCTGAATCGTGTGAAGTTCAGGTGCTGGTGCGGTTCCCAGGTGTCGCCGAACCAGGAGTCGTTGGTGAGGCTCGCGAGCACGTCGGGATGGCGGCCGGCGATGTACTCGTTCACGTAGCCGGGAAGGATGGCCTCATAGCAGATGAAGGGCGCCCACGTCAGATCGCCGGACGCCAGCAGGGGTTGGGGCAGCTTCCCGGGGATCATCCGGAAGTCCTGTGGAAGTCGGTCCTCGGCGATGCCGAAGGGCATGGTCTCCCCGAACGGAATGAGGTGGACCTTGCGGTATGCCGTCCACGGCTGATCGCCCCCTCCGGGCTGGCGCAGGGCGGCGTCGTTGTAGCGCCTGTCCTTCGCCCGGCCCGTACTGAGACGGGGACGACTCGATGCCGCCTCGTAGAGACCGACGAGCAGCGGACGCTCCCGCCCCGCCTCGAGGAGGAAGTCGTAGCCGGCGGTGCGAAGGAACTGGTTCGTCTTGTAGGGGTGGTCCATCGGGACGGCGTCGGTGATGGCGGACTCCGGCCACACGACGACCTCTGCGCCCTCCTGCACGGCCTCTTCCGTCGCCGCGCGATACTTCGCGATGTTCTCCGCGCGCACGTCCCGCTGTCCATCGGTCGCGTCCCGCTTGGCCAACGTGCCGACGTTGGGCTGGACGACACCGACACGAACGTGACGCGCGGCGGTCTGCTCCTCGGCGCGCACCTGGTCGTAGCGAACGAGACCGAAGCCGTAGAGCAGGGCCCCCACGGCGAAGGTGAGCAGGGCCGCCCGAATGCGCGCCGGCGGACCGTGGCGTATGAACGCCCAGCGGAACACCTCGTAGAGCGGTACGACGAGGAAACCCAGGACGAGCGAGACGCC
Source organism: uncultured Planctomycetota bacterium (assembly GCA_963802335.1). Taxonomy (GTDB): domain Bacteria; phylum Planctomycetota; class PLA2; order PLA2; family JAEUHO01; genus CAWDIE01. The sequence goes on from CAWDIE010000004.1 coordinate 256,124, forward strand.
GACCACGCCCCCCCACTCGGCTTGCTGCATGAGAGGCGGGACGTTCACGGCACCGTGTCCACTCATCCAGCCGAACATGCGGATCGGAAGCGACTCGCACGCCACGAAGAGGATGACGGTCAGCATGGGGCTCGGCCGCCGACCGCGCATCAGGAGTCCCCGGTAGAGGGCGGCGAAGATCCACCCGTGCAGCGTGTTCCAAATGCCGAAGAGGGCGACGGCCACCCACGACAGCACGGGCGGCACGCCGCCGAAGAGCTGCACCGTGTCCGCGAGCCATCGATAGCCGATGCTCGTAGCCACCGCGCCGAACAGGACGGTCCAGACGACGGCTTCGCGCCAGCTCCGACTCCGCTCGATGACGATGATGTAGCCGATCAGGCCGGGGATCGTGGCAATCACCCTGGGGTCGGGCGTGAACGCGAAGACCCAAGCGAGCATCACGAGGGCCACGAGCGCCGTGCCGAGGCGGCTCGGACCGACTTCGGGGGGGGCGGCCGTCGACGTCCTGGACTTCGACCCACGGGGGTCACCGTTCTTGGAGGGGACACGCGTGGGGTGCGGCACGGGGGGGTCCAGGGGAGAAACTCGAGACCCGCAGCCTACCGGGAGCAGGGGCCACGGGGCGGGCCTTGAGCAGGGACCCCGTGGACGCCGATACGGGACAGGACGATGTCGGTAACCCATCCCTCACCCAAGAAGATCGAGGCCCTGGAAAGGCGTTGGGAGGGTGAAGAGCACCGTCTGCGCGCGATCGCCCGCGACCTGCGAGCGGGGCGCGACTGGACCGTGCACCTCCGGGGCCTCCCCTACACCGATGAGATTCCGCCGGTCCCCGGCGAGTTGCTGGGGCGGGATCTCCGCGGAGCCGACCTCCATCGCTACCTACGCCCGGACGTGACGGTCGAGCGGGCCGAGGAGCACGAGTCACCGCTGGTCGCTGCGATCTCGCTGGAAGCGTTGCGCAACAACACGCCGCTGCCGGACGTGTCTCCGTTCCCCGTCGAAGTCGAGGGTGCGGGGGAGATCGGCCTGGCCATGCGTCGCGGGGAGCGGTTCTTCCTGGCGCGCTGCGACCGGGAGCCCGTCGGCACCGTCCGCGCCGCCGGTCGCCGCGAGTTCGAGGAGTACACCGGCCAACGCGCCTACCTGGAGCTCTCCGGCCTGGGCGTGCTGGGGCGGTGGCGTCGAAGTGGCATCGGCAGTCAGCTCATCGAAGCGGTGGAACGCCACGCACTCGAGGAGGGCTACGAGTACGTGCTCCTGCGCACGACGCGCGAGATCGGCCTCCTCCCCTGGTACGAAAAGAAGGGCTACCGGACGACGCTGACGCGCCAGCTCTCCTATCCGGATGCGCCGACGTGTCTGGACGTGGTGATGACCAAGGCCGTCACCGCGCCGGCCCTGCCGGCGACCAAGCGCCAGCACGGATACCGGCGCACCCGACAGTCCGGATCCCTGCGAGGCAGTGGGCTGCCCCATCCCGGGGCCTCCCAAGCCGACACCTACCCCTGGTAGTCGGGCGGCGGCCGCCCGCACCACGATGCGCGCTCACGCGGATTGGGCATCCACGTCGCAGCGGCGTAGCCACGCCTGCACACACGCGGCCCAAGGATGGTGCGGCGCCAACGCCAATCCTCGCCGAGCGAGCGCGAGCGCTTCTCCGCGGTGGCCCTTGGACCGGCGCAGCAGCCGTGCCAAGCGGAGCGCCGCGTCCGCGGACGAGGGATCGAGCGCCAACGCCTCGCGGTAGGCGACCTCCGCCGCTTCCCGGTTGCCTTCGTCGCACTCCAGGTCACCCAGGGCGTAGAGGGGATGCACGTCACCCGCATCCAGCCGCTGGGCCCGGCCGTAGGCGTCGCGCGCGCTCTCGATGTCCCCCCGATGCAGCCGCAGGTGCCCCAGGTAGACCCACGCCTGGACCGTGGGTCGCGATCGCAGGGACGCCTCCACGCAGTCTTGCGCCTCGTCCCAGGCCTCGTTCTGCATGTGGACGGCCGCCAGGCGGGTGAGGGCGTCGTGATGACCGGGCTGGATCTCCAGGACCCGCAGACAGAGACGCTGCACCGTCTCCGGCCGGGTCCAGAGGTCGAGATCCGCAAGGTGCATGAGGGCGGGCACGTACGCCGCATCGCGGACACGCGCCCGTTCGTAGCAGGCACGGGCTCGCCCGGGACGCCCCGCGAGCTCGTGGATCTCGCCGACGGAGACGTAGTTCTCGGCCGAGGGAAGCCAGCGAATCGCCACGTGGTAGGAGCGAACGGCCTGCTTCAGGTCGCCCGTGCCGGCGTGGGCGGACGCGAGCGCCGCCCAGACCGCCGAGGCCAGGGCGCGACAGCCGGGGCAGCCTGGATCGAGGCCCTTCTCGGTGTAGAGGCTGAGGGAGCGGGCGTACGCCCGAATGGCGGCGTCGAACGCATCCTGGGCAAGGAGACGGTCACCCAGGAGCGCCCAGTAACCGGGAACGGTGGGCGCGAGGCGGACGACCTTGCGCAGGTGGCGAAGGGCGACGGCGTCCTTCCCACGGGCCGTGGCGCGCTCGGCCGCGTCGAGATGGTGGAAGACGGTGTTCATGCCCCGTCACCGCACGAACCGCCCCCGCGGTCACCGAAAACGGGAATTCGACGTGCGTGGGGCTACGAGGGCCCGGTGGGGCGCCACGCCGTCACGCCCACCGGCACCGCCAGCCGCTCGGCATGCGCGAGTCCAGCGTCACGCGCCCACCCCTCGACCTCGTCGAAGGTGTGGTGGCTCTGTAACGGCGGGGCGAGCCAGTCGTGAATCACCTGCGCGCACTCCGCCCAGGTCGCCTGACCCAGGCGGGTGCCCGAGTAGGAGCGGACGCCGAGCGTGAGCGGGGCGAGCGCGAACGAGAGGGTGCGAACGAGCGGTCCCGGGAGGCGGGTGGTGAGCGCGCGGGCGCCGCCGAACACGAGCTCGCGCAGGCGGCCCTCGACGGGATAGACCCATACGTAGACGGCACCTCCGGGCTTCACTACGCGTGCGAGCTCGCGATACGCCGCGGCCGGATCCGGCGTGTGGTGGATCACGCCGTCGGAGAAGACGAGGTCGAACGACGCGTCCCGGAACGGCAGGGCCAACACACTGCCCTGGACGACGGCGATGCCCTCCTCGTCGAGCGGAGCCGAGGCCAGCTCGGGCCCGCGCCCCGCGTCGATTCCGACCACCACGGCCCCCAAACGCCGGAATGCGCGCAGATAGCGTCCGTGGCCGCAACCGGCATCGAGCACGCGCCGGCCCTCGTACCAGGCGCGGTCCACGCGTCGACTCAGGCGATCGCCGACGAGGTTTCGCTCCATGGTGACGGGGTCCTTGCCGAAGATGCGGGGGAGCGCGCCGTAGGTCCGCCATTGGCGCTCGAACGCCCGAAGCGTGCGGGTCTCCGCGTCCGGACCCGCTCCTTCGGGCAACAACCGGGGAACGCCATGCGTGACCGGGAACAGGGCGTCGCATCGGCGGCACGCGAGCGACGATTCGCCTCGCTTCTCGAGCGCGTTTCGGCAGCGCGGACACGCGAGAAACGGGACGGTGAGAGTCCACATGGAGTGCCTGAGAGCCTCAGAAGGGAAGAAATGGGCCCTGCCCGAAAATGAAGATCCGTCAAGAATTTCGGCAACTAGGGTATTGCGCCAACCCCTCGAACCGGCATAACATCCCGCGTCTACACGGTCGTTTCAGACCACAAAAACTGTTTCTGTACTCACGTTTCCGAAGGGCCCGTCACGGTCCCGGTACGTCCCCCCGAGGGGGTCGGCTGGGTCTCGGCCCACTCGAGCACCGACGACGGACCCGGAGATCGCTGCTGAAGAGAGATTCCACGGACCTGAACCGTTCTTGTCTAGATATTTGACGGAACAACCTACCGCGGGCTCTCGGGACCACCGGCCAGGCGCCGCCTAGCGACGCCCCCGCCCCAGCCACCAGGAGAGAGAGATGATCACCCCGACCCAGGATCGCACCAGCCGCATCATCCAGACCGGCATCCTGATCGAGCAGAACGTCGAGGCCCGCTACCTCCGCGTAGGTCGCGCCTTCACGTACGGCCCGATCCGCCGCCTGTTCGAGGAGTACGCGGCGGAGGTCAGGGATCACGCCCGTATCCTCTCGCGTCACCTTCGTGACCGTGAGGGCGGCAAGAGCCTCGTTCGCCAGTCGGGCCGGCGTCGCCGCCCCCGCGCGGCGGAAGGCCCGCCCATCCTCAACCCCGTGGCCCTCTACGCCGCGTTCGACGAGGCGTTCCGCTCGGCCGAGCGCGCGATCATCTTCCACCGTCGGGCGACCGACCAGGCCGATGACCGCTACCTCCGCAAGTTCATGGAGGTCCTCGCGGGCGACCACTCGTTCCACCTGGACATCCTCGGCCACCTGCTCGCCGACATCCGCGACCGTCCGATGCACCTCACCCCGGGCCGCAAGCTCGCGCCCGTCGATGTGCCGTGGGTCGCCGCGATGTTCGAGGGTGTGGTGCCCCCGTGGCGCCGTGAGCCCGAGAACGAGACCGGCCCCCGCCACTGGTTCATCAACTACATGTAGGCTCCGCCTGCACGCGCTCGAAGGGAGCCCGGAGGACATCCTCCGGGCTCCCTTTTTTCGTGTTCGGGCCATCCGGAGGCTGCCGGTCACCCTCCGGCACTCCCCGGGTCCCGCCACCAAGGTGGGTGAGAAGGAGAGGGCGAGGCGCCGAGCCGGCCAACCCGTGGTGCGCCGCGCCGGAGCAACGCGCGCGGCGGGCAAGCGATCACGTCTCGAGGAACCCCCTCGCCTTCGCGGCCTCCTCCAGCACGGTCAAGGCGTCGTCGAATGCGTAGCCTTCCACGTGCTTCGTGAACGCGGCGTGCGCGTCCGGCGGGAGCAGGAAGCGGAAGACCTCGGCCTGCGCCTCGAGGAGATCCCCGGCCGCTGCGTCGAAGTTGCGCAAATGGGTCGCCATCTCCTGGACGGCGGCCTTCAAGCGCTGGGGGGTGACTGCGACGTCGGCGTTCGTCGGCGTGGGGGGCGCCTCGATCTCAGGCAGAGCCGACCGGAGGCGGTCCACGAACGCCTCGAGCGTCGCCCGGAGGGCGTCCAACAACGGTGCCCGTGCGTCTGGGCTGGCGCCGGCGGCAACGGCATCCTCCACCGTGGCGGCGGCGGCTTGCACGTCGCCCGCCCCGAGGCTGCCGGCCACGCCCTTCACGGTGTGCGCGAGGCGCTCCGCCGTCGAGTCGTCGCCGCGCGCCAGCGCATCCGCGATCTCGGTCGCGGCCGCTCCCTGCTGTTCGACGAAGGCGCGGAGGAGCTTCAGGTAGAGCTTGCGGTTGCCGGCGACACGCGCCAGGCCGTCGGGCACGTCGAGCCCCTCCAGCGACTCGACGCCGCCGAGATCGATGGGCTCGGCCTCGGGCGCGGGCGCGGGCGCGGGAGCGGGCCCGTCCCCCACGGACGCCGGCGATACCGCGTGGGGCGCCGGGGCGTGTCGCGCGACCGTGTCGAAGAGCACGGCGGGATCGATCGGCTTGGCGATGTGATCGTCCATGCCCGCATCCAGGCACCGTTGCCGCTCCTCGACCGTCGCGTGGGCGGTCATCGCGAGGATCGGGAGGGAGGCGAAGCGCGCCTCCTCGCGGATCATCGCCGTCGCCTGATAGCCGTCGAGCTCGGGCATCTGCAGGTCCATGAGGACCAGGTCGAAGCCGGCGGGATCCTCTCGTAGCGCCTCGACGGCCTCGCGCCCGTTGTTGGCGACGCGAAGCCGCGCGCCCACGCCCTCGAGCAGCTCGATCGCGATCTGCTGGTTGATCGGATTGTCCTCGGCCAGGAGCAGGCGCACGCCGGCAAGCCGATTCCCCCCCACCTCGGCGGCCGCGGCATCGGCTGCCTCTTGGGCCTGGGGGGCGAAGATCGTCACCAGGGTGTCGACGAGCATGGAGCGGGTGACGGGCTTGACGAGGAAAGCCTGGATCCCGAGCGCATCGGCTTCGTCGCGCACCTCTTCGCGACCGAACGCGGTCACCATCACGACGGCAGGTTTGCGGCGGATCGAGACGTCGTCTCGAATGGCGCGGGTGGCCTGAAGGCCGTCGATGCCCTTCATGCGCCAGTCCATGAACACCAGATCGTAGCGGTCGGACGCCTGGTGCTGCTTGACGGCGGCCACGGCCTCCTCGCCGGAAGCGACCATGTCGACGTTCGCGACCACCTTCTGAAGCGCGTCCCCGAGGATCTCACGAGCGGCCGCATTGTCGTCCGCGACCAACACCCGGAGCCCCGGCAGCTCGGCGGGAAGGCGGCGGCCCGTCCCCGCGTGCTCCGCCACGCCCAGCCAGGCCGTGAATGCGAACGTGCTCCCCTTGCCGGCCTCGCTCTCGACCCAGATGCGCCCTCCCATGAGCTCGGAGAGGCGGCGCGAGATGGTGAGGCCGAGGCCGGTGCCCCCGTGCTTGCGTGTCGTGGACATGTCCGCCTGGGTGAAGGCCTGGAAGAGCTTCGCGGACTGCTCGCGCGTCATGCCGATGCCCGTGTCGTGCACGGAGAACCGCAGCTGGACCTTCTCGCCGGTCGCCTCCAGGACCTCGACGTGGACACGGACCTCACCGTGCTCCGTGAACTTGACCGCGTTGTTCACCAAGTTGGTGAGAACCTGTCCGAGGCGAAGGGGATCGCCGCGAAGCCGATCGGGGACATCCGGCGCCACGGAGACGAGCAACTCGAGTCCCTTCTCGTGCGCTCGCCCGGCCGTCAACGTCGAAACGCTGGCGATGACCTCATCCAACCCAAAGGGGATTTCCTCGAGACTGAGCTTCCCCGCCTCGATCTTCGAGAAGTCGAGGATGTCGTTGATGATCCCCAGCAGGGACGTGCCGGCATTGTGGATCTTGCTGACGTAGTCCCGTTGCTTGGGCTGGAGCTTCGTCTTCAGCGCCAGGTGGGAGAGTCCGATGATCGCGTTCATCGGCGTGCGGATCTCGTGGCTCATGTTGGCGAGGAAGCTCGACTTGGCTTGCGTCGCGGCCTCGGCAGCCTCCTTCGCCTGGAGCAGATCCGACTCCATCTTCTTGAGTTCCGTGATGTCCGTAGACACCCCGGCCGTACCCGCCAGGCTCCCGTCCGAAGCGAGCAGGGGGAACTTGTTCGACAGGAACACGCGCTCCTCGCCTTGAACGAGGGCCGTCTCCTCCGCGCTGTACGCCGCCTTCGTCCGGCGCACGCGGACGTCGTTCTCCACGAAGCGGGCGGCGATCTCGGGCGGGAAGATGTCGGGGTCCGTGTGGCCCAGGACCCTTCCCTCGGGCAGGTCGAGCAACTCCGACCACTTGCGGTTGACGACGACGTAGGTTCCCTCCGCATCCTTCACGTAGATGAGTGCGTTCGTGTTGTCCATCACGCTCTGCAACAGACGCTGACTACGGCGCGAGGCCTCTTCCGCGCGGAGCCGCTCACTGATGTCGAGGAAGCTGATGACGGCACCCACGATGGTCCCCGCCTCGACCATGGGCGTGGCGGCGTACTCGACCGGCAGGCCGGATCCGTCCTTGCGCCAGAGGTACTCGTCGTCGACCCGGCTCGCCTTGCCGTGGCGGTAGGCGGCGAACATCGGACACGCCCCCGCCGGGTAGGGCGTCTGGTCGGGACGATGGTGGTGGATGAGACGGTGCGAGTCCTGTCCGAGCATCTCCTCGGCGGTGTAGCCGAGCATCGCGCATGCAGCTGGATTCACGAAGCCGATGCGCCCCTGGGTGTCGACGCCGAAGATGCCCTCGGACGTCGACTCCAAGATGAGGTCGAAGCGCTCTGTTGCCACCCGCGCGCGTTCGGCCCCCACCGTCGCGGCGAGCTCGGCGAAGCCCGTCAGGAAACCCAGTATGGCTGGTAGACGATCCTCGGCCACGATCGGCACTTCGTCGAGGGACGCGAGGTAGGCTTCCGGCTCGAAGCCGTACTGCTCGGCCTGTCGACCAAACGCCTCTCGGTCGGCGGGCTGCAGGAGAAACTGTCCGACGAACACGTTGGCCACGTGGTCGCCGTTGATGATGATCGGCGACGCGGCGTCGGTGAGGCCCTGGGGACAGCGATAGAGCGAGAACTTCTGGCCCTCCTGCAGGTTCGTGGCCAGCGTCGTGTCGCTCTCGATGCAGCGCGCCAGCGTCTCAGGATGCACGCGATGGAATTGGGTGCAGATCTGTTGCCACCGCGCGCCGACGAAGACCTCCCCCTTCATGTCGATGATGGCCGCCCCGATGCGGACGGCGTCACAGAAGTGCTGGAGCAGCCCCTGCATCTGGTCCCGATCGAGCAGCTGGTCCAGGGACGGCGTTCCCGCGTCGGTCGGTTGGGCCTCGGAAGGTCGGGTGGGCTGGCTCATGGCGGCAACGCTACCATCGGCGGCGTCCCCCGCGGGAGACGGCGCCGGGGCCCCGCCCCGCCCGTGGGCCCCGGCAGGAGGAAGGAGAGGGCCGGCGCGCCTGATTGGAGCGCGCGCCCGGAAGGTGAGTTCCTTTCTCATGAGGGACTCAGCATCCGCTCACCGGAGCCCGCTACATTCGAGCCTCGTCCAGGAGGGATCGATCGTGAAGGCACTCGTCCGCCGCCGGGTCTGGCTCCTGTTCGTCCTGCTGGCCGGCGGACTCGCGTTCCAGCCGGTCGGGTGGGCGACGGAGAGCCGGCCCTACCCGGTCGTCGATACGGCCCAGGTCCGCTGTTACGACGCTCGCGCCGAGACGACCTACCCCAAGACCGGCGCAGCGTTCTTCGGTCAGGATGCGCACTACGCCGGCCATGAGCCGCGGTACCAGACACAGGGCGACGGCACGGTCCGCGACCTGGTGACCGGCCTCATGTGGCAGGCCGATCCCGGCCCCAAGAAGACCTGGGAAGAAGGCGTCGCCGGCGCCGCCGCCTGCCGCCTCGGAGGGTACGAGGACTGGCGCCTCCCGACGATCAAGGAGCTCTACTCGTTGATCCTGTTCTCGGGAACCGACCCGGACCCCCGTAGCCGCGGCGCGCAGGGCCAGGAACCGTTCATCGACACGGACCACTTCGCCTTCCGGTACGGGGACCCGGCCGAGGGCGAGCGGGTCATCGATTCGCAGTTCGCGAGCGCGACGAAGTACGTCAGCACGACGATGAACGGCGACGAGACGGTGTTCGGCGTGAACTTCGCGGACGGCCGCATCAAGGGCTACGGCCTTCGAGACCCTCGCGGACGCGGCGCCAAGCGATTCTACATCCTCTATGTGCGTGGCAATCCCGCCTACGGGAAGAACGACTTCCACGACAACGACGACGGGACGATCACGGATCGCGCGACCGGCCTGACTTGGATGACGTCCGACAGCGGCCACCTGGCCGCGGGACCGGACGGCGATGGCCGCATGAACTGGGAGCAGGCCCTTCGGTGGGCCGAGTCCCTCGAGTACGCAGGCCACGATGACTGGCGGCTACCCAACGCGAAGGAGCTACAGAGCCTCGTCGACTACACGCGGTCACCGGACACGAGCGCGTCGGCCGCGATCGACCCGCTGTTTCGCGTATCGACCGTCGAGAACGAGCGCGGGCGCGTGGACTACCCCTTCTACTGGTCGAGCACGACCCACAGGCAGACGCGGGGCGGGGCGGCGGGCTGCTACGTGGCCTTCGGTCGGTCGCTTGGATTCATGCGCCCGCGGCGCGGGCAAGGCGAAGGGATGTGGCTCGACGTCCACGGCGCCGGTTCGCAGCGCAGCGATCCGAAGCAAGGCGACCCCACGACGTTCCCCCGAGGACGTGGCCCCCAAGGCGACGCCATCCGCATCCTGAACCACGTCCGGTGCGTGCGTGGCGGGGCAGCGACGCTCCGAACCCAAGGCCCGCCGCTGCGCGAGGTGGCGGGTCGCGCCGATGACGAGCCCCCGGAGACGACCGCCCTCCCGCCCGAGCGCGGTACGGGCGAGCAGCCCGGCGGTCGCGGCCCGACGTTCGTCGATCGCCTCGATCGCGACGGCGATGGCCTCGTCTCCCGCGAGGAGTTCGACGGACCGCCCGAGCACTTCGAGCGTTTCGACCGAAACGGCGACGGGTTCATCGACACGACGGAGGCGCCCCGGGGGCCGCCGCCGGGACGGCGACCGCCTCCCCCTCGCTGAGGACCGGGCTACTCGTCGATGTCGTAGCGGCCGAGGAAGGGGTCTCGCTCGCCGGCCGAAGGGATGACGATCGCGCCGCCGCCACTGGGGTCCAGCGCCGCGGTCCCCGAGAACGCCCCCGTCACGAGGAGGCGGCCGTCGACCATGAAATAGGTGGCCGACGGGCGCTCATCGCCGGTTCCGCCGTCGCGAAACACCCACTGCAGGGCGCCGCCGCGCGCGTAGCGGGCGAAGAAGAGATCCGATGCACCCGCGGAGACCAGCACCGTCTCTCCGAGCTCGCCGGGCCCGAAGATGGCCCGCTGACGGAAGGCACCGACCACGAGGCAGGTGCCATCGGCGTAGGGATGGATGGAGATCCCCTCGACGGTGTCGCCCTCTTCGGTGCCGCCCGCGCGCCTGGCCCAGTCGAGCACGCCGTCGTCGTCGTATCGAGCGAGGAAGAGGTCGGCCTCGCCGCCCTCGGATTCGAGCAGGACTTCCTCGAACTCCCCCTTGGCGAAGAGGACCTCACCCTCGGCGGTCCCGGTCACGGCACACTCGGTGTTGTCGAAGACCGCGGCCGCCCGCGGGAAGACGTCGCCCGGACCGTGCACGCCCTTCGCCCAGTCGAAGCGCCCGTCGGCGCGGTAGCGGGCCAGCACGCCATCACGCGCGCCCTCGGAGACGAGGGTCGTCGAGCCGAACGTGGCCGTCTCTCGAAACACACCGACGGCCATCACGTCACCCGCGGGCCAGGCGGTGGCCGCCGAGAACGCGTCGTCGTCGACGCCGCCGCCCCGAGCGGCCCACTGCAGCTGCCCCAGACCGTCGTACACGGCCACCAAGGCATCGCCGAGGCCCGCGGAGACGAGTTGGGTCTCCGCCGCCTCCCCCTCGCCGAGCAGGATCGTCCCGCGAAACGACCCGACCACGGCGTAGTCGCCCGGCGCGCCACGAATCACGTCGAGCAATTGGTCGTCGAACGCGCCGCCGAAACGAAGCGCCCAGGCGAGACGGCCGTCGGCGTCGTAGCGGGCGAGGAAGGCGTCCTGCCCTCCCGCCGACGTCAGGGTGGTTTGGTTCGCCTCCCCCGCCCCGAAGACGACCTGCCCGGCGAACGCGCCCACGGCGAGCCAGGAACGGTCGCTCAGGGCCACGACACCAAACGCCTCGTCGTCCGAGGTCCCACCGACGCGGGTGGCCCGGAGCAGAGCGCCGTTCGCGCTGTAGCGCGCCAGATACGCGTCTCGCCCCCCGGCGGACACGAGGGTGGTCTCCCGCACTTCCCCGGCGCCGAAGACGGCACTGCCCTCGAACGAACCGACGACGATGGACGTACCGTCGTCGAGGTAGCTGACATCATGCGCGACATCGTCTTGCGTCCCGCCGTCGGCACGCACCCACGTGCTGTCCGGAAGGTAGAGGAACGACTGCGCCAGCGTGCTGCTGCCACCGACGCCGACGACGGTCACGTCGGCCCACCCGGGCAGGCCGATGGGCGTGGTGCAGTTCAGGGCCTGATCGCGGACGAAGGCGACGTCGGTTGCTTCCTGATCGTTGAAGAACACGGTCAACACGGAGTCGGCCTGGACACACCGGAGCGTAACGCGCGTGCCGCCGGTCGGAGGCCCCCAGGTAGGCCCGACATCCACCAGGACGGGAACGTCGGATGGATGCTCCGTACTGCTACCGCAGCCCCAGAGTCCCAGGAGCGCCCACGCGACGACCACGCACCTGATGCCAAGACCTGAATGCATCCGATTCTCCGTCCCTACGCGGTGTTGCCGAGAGGCACCATCGTACGCGGGTGGACCGTCGACTCACGTCGGGAGAAGATCGTCCAAGAGACGCCGGACCCGACCGCGTATCTCTGCGTACACCCGCCGGACGGCCTCCACGTCCTTGCCGGCGGGATCCTCCACGGGCCAGTCCTCGTAGCGCTTTCCGGGGTAGACGGGACAGGCATCGCCGCACCCCATGGTCACCACGACGTCGACGGCCCGCACGGCCTCGTCGGTCAGTCGCTTCGGACGCGCGGAAGCGATGTCGAGGCCGGCCTCTTCGAGCACCGTACGGACGTGAGGATGGATCGCCTCGGCGGGTTGGGAGCCGGCCGACAAGACCCGCACGCGCCCCCCGCCGAGGGCGGCGGTGAGGGCGGCGGCCATCTGGCTTCGCCCCGCATTGTGGACGCAGACGTAGAGAATGGCAGGTCGTTCGGCGCGGCCATCGGACGCGTCGACGCTCGGGCTTCCCATGAGGCCTCCTTCGCGTACGGGGGGGATACCGGAGGGGGATCAACGTACACTGTCGCCATGGACGCAACTGCCGCCAATGCCATGTTTCGCGCGTTCGCCGACGAGACCCGGCTGCGGCTGCTCCACCTGCTGCGGGAAGAAGAGGTCTGCGTCGGTGACATCGTAGCGACGCTCGAGTTGCCCCAACCGACCGTGTCGCGTCACCTGGCCCACTTGCGCCGAGCCGGCTTGATCGAGGCGCGCCGCGACGGGGTGTGGCGCTACTACCGACTCACGCCGCCGGGCACACCGCTTCATGAACACCTCGTGGCCTGCCTCGACTCCTGCTTCGCGGACGTGCCCGTCATCCAGGAAGACGTCGAGCGCGCACGCGCCGTGAAGGCCCGCGGCGGATGCTGTCCTCGTCAATCGGCGGCGACGGGCGCGGCGGACGCCTCGCCCCTGCGGCCGAAGTAGCGTCGGCCCAGGGCGAACGCCACGTTGACGAGCCCGATCATGACCGGCACCTCGACCAGAGGGCCGATCACGGCGGCGAAGGCGACCTTCGAGCCAATGCCGAACACGGCGACGGCCACGGCGATGGCCAGCTCGAAGTTGTTGCTCGCGGCCGTGAACGCCAACGTCGTGGTCTTCTCGTAGCCCGCACCGATGCGCCGCCCCATGCCGAAGCTCACGAGGAACATCACGACGAAGTAGATGCCGAGGGGAATCGCGATCCGTACGACATCGAGCGGAAGCTCGACGATCTGATCGCCCTTCAGGCTGAACATCACGAGGATCGTGAAGAGGAGCGCAACCAGGGTAATCGGGCTGATCCGGGGGATGAACACGCCCTCGTACCAGTCACGGCCCTTGGCTCGCACCAGCAGGAACCGCGTGAGCATCCCCGCGAAGAAGGGGATGCCGAGGTAGATCATGACGCTCTCGGCGATCTGGCCGATGCTGACGTCCACCACCGCCCCCTGAAGACCGAAGAGCGGGGGCAGCAGCGTGATGAAGACCCACGCGTAGACGCTGTAGAAGAGCATCTGGAAGATGCTGTTGAACGCGACGAGCCCCGCGGCGTACTCGTTGTCGCCTTCGGCGAGGTCGTTCCACACGATCACCATCGCGATGCAGCGCGCGAGCCCGATCAGGATCAGCCCGACCATGTACTCCGGCATGTCCGGCAGGAGCAGGATCGCCAGGCAGAACATGAGCAGGGGACCGATGATCCAGTTCTGGATCAGCGAGAGCCCCAGGATCCGCCAGTCCCGGAAGACGCGTCCAAGCTCCTCGTAGCGGACCTTCGCGAGCGGCGGGTACATCATCAGGATCAACCCGAGGGCGATCGGGATGTTCGTCGTCCCCACCGAGAAGGAGGAGATGAAGTCCTCGACGCCGTCCACGAAGTGGCCGATCGCCACGCCCGCGAGCATCGCGAGGAAGATCCAGAGGGTCAGGTAGCGATCGAGGAACGAGAGCCGCTTCGCGGCGGGAGCATCAGCCGTGGACATGCAGGTCATCCTGGGGCGAGATCGTGAAGCGGGCGTGAAGAGAGTCAGGCGGCGGCGTCGTGCGTCACGATCCGCCCGGCATCGAGGTGGACGCGGACGCCTCCCCGACGCGCGGCCTCGGGGCTGTGGGTGACCATCGCGATGGTCGTCCCCTTCTCCTCGTTCAGCCGCTGCAGCAGGCCCAGGATGTCCTCGGAGAGGGCGGGGTCGAGGTTCCCCGTCGGCTCGTCGGCGAGAATCAAGTCGGGATCGTTGGCGAACGCGCGCGCGATCGCGACGCGCTGCTGCTGCCCGATGGAGAGCTCGCGCGGCAGGTGGTTGGCCCGCTGGCCCAGGTCGACGCTATCGAGGAGCGCCTGGGCGCGCTCGCGCTGGGCCCCGGCATCCGCGCCCTTCAGCGCCACGGGCATCATGACGTTTCGGATCGCCGAGAGATACGGGATCAAGCTGAAGTTCTGCATGACGAACCCGAGGTGCTCGCGCCGGTAGGCGGTGAGTTGCCGGTCGGTCATCGTCTCCAGTTGGACATCGCGAAATCGCATCGTGCCCGAGGTGGGACGGATCAGTCCGCCGAGCATCAGCAGCAGGGTCGACTTGCCGGATCCGGAGCGACCGGTGATCGTCAGGAAGGAGCCCTCCGGCACGTCCAGGTCGACGTCGCGGAGCGCGTCGACCGGCCCGTCCTGGTGGGCGTACTGTTTCGTGAGCTTCTCGATGTGGAGGATCACGGGATCAGACCTCCTGCATGTTCGCGAAGGGTTCGATGCGCGCGGCGAGGAACGCCGGGATCAGGGAGCCGAGCAGGGCGATGCCCACCGACAGCAGAACCGAGTAGAGGAGGTAGCTGGGCACGGGTCGTACGACGAGCCCCGTGAGGTCTGCGCCGATGGTCATCCCCGCGATGGTCCCCAGCGCGAAACCGAGGACGCCGCCGACGAAGCCCAGGACCAGGGCCTTGAGAAGCAGCAGGCCGTACACGCCCGAGCGCGGCGTCCCGATCATGCGGAGGATGCCGATCTCCCGGCGCCGCTCGTTCACGTTGGCCCACATGTAGTTGCCGATGGAGACGGCGCCCACGAAGAGCACGATGAAGAGGAAACTGAGCGAGACCCGCTTCATGAGAGCGTTCGTGTCGATCTGCGTCGAGACGATCTGCTTGACGGTGGTGATGCGCGTGTCGGGGAGTATGTTCCTGAGCTTCGCCAGCAGCCCCTCCGAGATGGCGTTGCAGCAGCCCATGATCTCGATGGACGAGACCTGGCCCTCGATGCCGGTGAGGGCCTGCACCTCGTCGAGGTGGAGGAAGACCCGGTCGTCGTCGATGGTGCCCGTCTCGGGCAGCACCTTGGCGACGGTGTAGCTGCGCTCATTCAGCTCGAGCGTGCCCTCCTCGGCGAGGCCGAGGCGGAGCGCGGCGGCGGAACCGACGAGTGTGTGTCCGGGGTCGAGCGACTCGACCGCCTTGCGCTGCAGTCGCTCGTCCTTGAAGCCGAGCGACTTGTTCTCGGCGCTGTTGGGATCGCACGCGAGCTCGAGCTCGGCGCCGACGAGACCGGCGCTCTGCCAGACGGGTTTCGATGCGATCTCGTTGGCCGGCATGATGCCGGTGACGACGACGGTCTTGCCGTCGACCGCCATCCGGCGCGTGAGCTTCGGAGAGAGGTTGTCCACGCCGGGGAGAGCCGAGGTCATGACGCGCTCGACGTAGTCCTGCGGCATGGTGGGCGCGTCGATGTCCGCCGTGTAGTAGTCGTCGACGGAGGCCGCCTGCGGAAGGACGAGGATGTTGGCGCCGAGGTTGTCGAGCTTCAGGGCCACGGCGATCTCGGAGACGCGCGTCACCGATTGGATGCCCACGATCACGCCAATGCCGAGCGTGATGGCGAGAATGCCGGAGATGACCTGTGACTTCCGGTGGAGCAACTCACTCCATACGAGCTTGATGGTGTTCATCGTTGTCCTTCGTTCGGGCGCGCCGGGTCAGCAACCGCCACCGGGGCAGCACTCGGCCTTCTTCGTCGCGGCCTCGACCAGTTGTTCCACCGACATGCCCTGGCGGAAAGCCGCGGTCTTCTGCCCCTTGGCATTCAGGACGACGACCAGGGGGTCCACGGCGAGGGGGTCGACTCCCATCTCGGCCATGAACTTCATCTCGGCCTTGTCATTCATGTCGACGGCAACGACCTGCGCCTTCGTGGGGGTTTGCTCCAAACGAGTGAACGCCTTGCTGCACCGCTCGAGCGCCTTGCCTTGGTTGGGCATCTTGGCGTGACTGAAGACGACGAACACGGCGCGCTTGGCCTCGAGCGCTCCGAGCATGTCGGTCTTCTTCGGCGTGGGGACGAGGTTGGCGACGACCTTGGGCGTGGCGTCCTTGAGGAGAGCGCCGCCGGCCACGATGCCGTTGGGTGCGATGACGAGGATCAGCGGCACCGGCGCACCGAGCACGCGGTACTTCTTGACGAGATCGGCATTCACCGCAGCGCCACGGTCGAGCGTGACGACGCGGGCACTGGGGACCATCTCCTTGGCCTTCGTGGCGATCTGGACGGCGCGGTCGGTCCCCTGCGCGCCGGCCTGCGTGACGACGAGGAAGACGGGTTGCTTGGCCCGGAGCGCCTCACCGAGCTCGGATTGGGTCGAGCCGAAGCCGACCTCCGAGAGCGTGAGGAGCAGGGCCACGACCAGGCTGGAAAGGAGCAAGCGCTTCATGACGTCCTCCGGGCGCGCGGCGACCTCCGATGCGGCCGGAGTCCCTCCCCGCGCGCATGCATTCGGCAAAGCGAATATAACGCCGAAGGGCACGGAGACGAGTGGATCCCGCGGAAACCGTGAAGGTTGCACTCAGGCCCCATCGAGGCTGATTCGCGCCCGCAACATCCAGTCGAGCCCTCCGCCCAAGGCCCGTATCCTGGGCACATGCCGCCCTCCACGCTCCGCCTGCTTCGCGCCCTGGAGACGGACGTGCGGCACTTCGGCCCCGAGGCGCGGGCGAGGAAGCGCGCGCGACTGGAGCAGCTCCCCCACGCGGCCCTCGCGACGCCTCTTCAGGTCCGGCGCGCGCACGACGCCCTGTGTTTCCTGCGCGCGTATCCCGACGACGGCCTGGTCCTCGAGACCGTCGAGAGACAGCTGGACACCTTCGCCGCGCGGGCCGACGTCCGACGCCAGCGCCGCGCGCTGGTCGGTTCGGGGATCGCGGGGACCGATCTGCGCCTCGGCTTCTACGCGCCGATGGCCCGGTGGGTCGCCGACCGCTGGGGCGAGCAGCTCCAAGTCGACTGGGACTCGCTGGATGAGCAAGGCGAGAGCCGACTCGCCGACCGACTCTACCTGCTGGGCCTCGACGCCGAGGTGCCCGGCCTCGACTTCGCGACGCTCGGGGCGCGGGCATGGGTGGACCGCATGCGAGGGCCTGAGGAGACCGACGCGGCCTTCCTCTGCCGCCGGTTCTCCACCATGGCCTGGCCGGACTACCTGAAGGACACCCTCTTCGACGAGCTTCACCTCCCGCTCGTGTTTCGCAGCGGCGAGACGACCCCATCCCGCACCCTCGCCCGGGCCCCAGGCGGTCGTGTGGTCTTCCAGACCGCCCCCCTCGACACGGCCCGCCCGGACCTTAAAGAGGCCGTACGGGAGGAGCCCGTCGCGGTACGCGACCTCGGCCGCAAGGCGGGTCAGGCGTACGTGGACCTGGCACTCGGGGCGATGATCGGCCGCGACCGGGCGCTCGACGCGTTCATGGGCGGCGACGCGAACGACGTCCGCATCGTCGACTGGGGGGACGGCCTCGAGTTCGTCCTCATCGGCTCGAAGCCCGGGTGGCGGATGCTCCTGGAGGGCGTCTACGGCTGGTTGATGCTGAAGAACCGGGTACCGATCGGGTACGTCCTCTCGGCGTCGCTCTTCCACACCTCGGCCATCGCCTACAACGTCTTCCCGGTCTGGCGGGGCGGGGAGGCGGCACGGATCTACGGGCGCGTGCTGGCGACGGCGCGCTTCGTATTGGGCACGGACGCCTTCTCGGTGGACCCCTATCAGCTCGGCCACGAAAACGCCGAAGGCATCGCCTCCGGGGCGTGGTGGTTCTATCAGAAGCTGGGCTTCCGCCCGCGGGACGCGGCCACCGCGGCGCTGATGGACCGCGAGCTGGACCGCATGCGCAGCCGAGCCGATTACCGCTCCACGCCGGCCACGCTCCGCCGTCTGGCCGAGCGACACGTCTATCTGGAGCTCGGCCCGAGGCGCCCCGCCGTCATGGATCCCGCCGAGCAGGCCCGCGTCGGTCTCGCGGTCACCGACTCCCTCGCGCCGCGGTTCTCCTCCCGACGCGACCGCGCTGAAGCCGTGTGCGCCGAGGAGGTGGCGGCGATCCTCGAGGAGCCGGCGTGGAAGCGCCTGCCCGCCCGGGAGAAGAAGGCGTGGCTGAGGCTCGCGCCCCTCATCCGCATCCTGCCCGGGCTCGAGCGCTGGCCGCGCGCGGATCGCCGCGCGCTGGCCACGATCATCCGGCTCAAGAACGGCCGGCGCGAGAGCGACTACGTGCGGGCCTTCGACGCCCACGCGCGGCTGAAGAGGGCGCTGCTTCGGCTGGCCGCGAGGTAGCCCAAGCCGGCCTCGGCGCACGACTCAGCGGACGCGAAACTCCACCCCTTCACCGAGGAGGAGGAACACCGGGGCCGGATCCGCGAGGGGAGCGCGGACGGGGGCGGAGGCCTGCATCACGCGGATCCGTCCCTCGCCGACCGCCTCGTAGCGCCAGGCGGCGGCGTCCAACGCCGGGCACGCCCGATCGACCCACCGATGCGCCTCCCCGTCGCCTTCGGGACACCGCCCGGCCGACGCCGCGGCCTCGGCAAGGACGAGTGCCGCCCGGAGCGCGTGGTGCCGCTCCTGATCCTGCCCGCCCATGTCACGGAGCGCGATGATGTTGGGCACGACCATCTGGTAGAGCGGCCCCACGTCCTCGCAGGCGTTCGCCGCGGCCTTCGCGTCCGCCGCCCTCGCCTCGCCTCGTGCCAGCTGCTCGGCCGCAAGCATCCCCTCGAGAACGATCGCGCAGTCCGGAGCGTCGTCGAGGTAGGAACGGATGCGGTAGTGCCACACGTCGCGGAGGTCGCTCGGCGCCATGCCCATGTGCGTGGCGGCACTCCCCCCCGCGACGAGGTCCTGGGCGAGGGGCGCCAGGAAGCGGAGGCGCTCGCCGCGGAGGCCGTCGGCCACGACGCGCCGACCGCGAGGCACTTCCGCGAGCCAGGCCGCGAGGCGTGCGTCGTCCAGGGCACCGGCGAGTCCGAGCACGACGTAGGCCTCGTCCCGCATCCCGTCGCAGGCGATCGTGATCATCGCGTCGATCAGGCATCCGGGCGCGTCCAAGGCACGGTGGAGACGGTCGAGGGCGTCGAGCGCGCGGGTCGGATCCTCGGCGAGGGACGCCTCGACGGCGTAGAAATGGCACGCGGCGCGGACGGCCAGCAGATTCGGGATGAAGCCGCCCACCCGGTCGCTGAAGGTAGCCAGCGCGGGGTCCGCCGGAAGCCACCCCAGGGAGGTCAGGCAGAGGTCGCCGGGCTCGAGGAGCGCGGCCAGCTCCTCGGCCATCGGGCGAAAGGCCTCGTGTGCCTCGAGGGCCGCGGCATCGGGAGCCGCGCCCTCGAGCCGCCAGCGGATCCACGCCGAGGTCTGGCCGTGCGCCGGGGTCGGGACCGGCTTCTTCATCCAGGCCCGGGCCCGGGTCTGGCGCACGGGGTCGACGCGTGGCGCGGAAGCGGCGAGGTCGCTGAACGAGGCCCCGTGGCCGTCGGCCGCGTGGCGCCGCAGCACGGCGGCGAGGTCCTCCTGCGAGGCGCGGCGGTGGGCCGCGGCGACGAAGGGGATGCCCGCCACGAGCAGGAGGGCCACGCAGGCCAAGATGATGAGCAGGGGACGGCGCATGACAGGGGACTCCCCCCTCCCCATCGGCCGCCGCGGGGCCGAAAACCCTGCGAATTCGGGTCGGCTGGGATGCGCCCCTCCGACAATGCCGTCAGCCAGCCAGGTGGGCCCATCCCCGAGAGGATCCGCGATGAGCACGTCCGAGAAGCGCCCCTACCACCCCTACACGCGCCTGATCCACGGTCGCATGCACAGCCGGCACTGGCAGTACGACGACCACATCGTGCCGCCGATCAGCAGCAGCGCCGCCTATCGGCTGGAGTCGGCGGCCCGTGGCGCCGAGGGCTTCATCGAGTTCGCCAACCCCGAGTTCAACGTCGAGCAGCAGGCCCCCATCTACATCTACGACCGCCTGGACGAGCCGGTGCGCGGCATGCTCGAGGAGAACCTCGCCCTGGCGGAGGGCGGCGACCGCTGCGTGTGCTTCGCCACGGGTATGGCAGCCATCAGCGCGGCCCTGGGCGTCGTCAGCAAGGCCGGCGACCGCGTGGTCTCTCACAAGACGCTCTACGGCTGCACGTATTCACTCTTCAAGAACTGGTATCCGCGACTCGGCATCGACGTCGACTTCATCGACATGCACGACCTCGACGCCGTCGAGGCCGCGATCCAGCCGATGAACACGATGGTCGTCTACTTCGAGACGCCCGTGAATCCGACGCTGGACCTGATCGACATTCGGGCTGTCGCGGACCTGATCAAGAAGGCCAACGAGAAGCGCCCCGACAAGAAGCGCCGGATCTTCCTCATCGTCGACAACACGTTCTCGACCCCCTTCTCCCAGCGCCCGCTGTCGGAGGGCGCGGACATCGCCGTGCACAGCCTCACGAAGAACCTGAACGGGTTCGGCACGGACATGGGCGGGGCGGTCGTCTGCGAGGAGCTGATCCACCCCGACGTGCTGCTCTACCGCAAGGACTTCGGCGCGCCCCTGGCCCCCAAGTCGGCGTGGCCCGTTCTCGTCCACGGTCTGCCCACCCTGCCGATCCGCACGCGTCGGCAGCAGGAGACGGCCCTGAAGGTGGCCGAGTACCTCGAGGGCCACCCCGCGGTGGCGCGGGTCGTCTACCCTGGGCTTCCCTCCCACCCGCAGCACGAGCTGGCGAAGCGGCAGATGCGCGACCCGGACGGCAACTTCGCGCCGGGTATTCTCATCTACTTCGTGCTGAAGGGGGAGCCGGAGGCGGCACGACAGCAGGGCGCCAAGGTCATCGACCACGTGGCCCGCGAGGCCTTGGCCATCACCCTCGCCGTGAGCCTCGGGCAGGTACGCACCCTGATCGAGCACCCGTCCTCGATGACCCACGCTCCGATTCCCGTCGAGGATCAGATCAAGGGCGAGATCGACCCGGGCGGGATCCGGCTGTCGATGGGCCTGGAGGATCCGGCGGACATCATCGGGGACCTGGAGAAGGCCCTCGCTGTCTGAGTCCCTCCGATGGGCACGTGCGACGCCACCCCCGCGCGGCGGGCGAGGGGCCCTGCCCGGTCCCCGGGGGCGGGCCTTGACGGCCCGCCCCGCGGTTGCCCGAGGCATGGTCTTCCTTCTCCCACCACGGGGCGAGCATTCCACTGCTCACCACCCCCGGGCCGCCCGCACGGGGCAGCGCTCTCCGTTTCCTGAAGCGCGGGGGCGGGGCGAAACCGGACGCAGAAAATTGCGGCCAGATTCTTCGTCAGCGCCTCCGCGGGGGGACGGAGGGACTTGTCGAGGGTGGGTCCGTCGCGTAGAAGCGAGGGGGTGGAGAATTGAGCGATGCAAGCGGATGATGATGGGCCGCTCGAAGCCGAGGCTTCCGGCCCCGCGGCTCCCGACGGGGAGTTCTCGGACGAAACGCTGGTGGCGCGGGTGCGCCAGGGCGACGAGGAGGCCGCCCGGCAGCTGTTCGACCGGAACGTGGCGGGGCTCAGAGCACGCGTCCGACGGCGCCTCCCCCCTCCATCCGCCAGAAGGTCGGGGAGTCGGACGTCATCCAAGAGGCCTACATCGCGGCCTTTCTGAAGATCGCGGACTTCGAGGAGCGCGGGGAGCACGCGTTCCAACGCTGGCTCGCGACCATCCTCGAGCACCGCATTCTGGACGAGGTCCGGCGCTTCGCCGTGGCGCAGAAGCGCGACCTGAGCCGGGAGCAGGCGCTCAATCCGGAGCGCCCTCCCGCGGACAAGGACCCGTCGGTCAGCACGATGGCCGTCGACGCGGAGGAACGGGCCGCCCTCTGGCACGCCATCGGTCTCCTGGCACCGGACTACCAGGCGATCCTTCGTTTGGTGCACGAGGAGGGCCTCTCGCTCGTGGAGAGTGCGGAGCGCCTCGGGCGCTCGCCGGAGGCCGCCCGCAAGCTCTACAGTCGCGCGCTGGCGAAGCTCTCCGACGGAATCGCGGGCAACGAGACCGCGAGCGATGGGGACTAGCCACCGGGCCGGCCAGATCGCGACCCAGGCCCGTGAGGCCCGCGAGGCAGGCGCGCCCTTCGACCTCCACGCCGCTTGCGAGGGCGACCCCGAGCTCTTCGAGGCCGTCGCCAAGCGCCTGATGCTCCAGCGCTTTCTGGACGCGGCCTACGAGGGGGCCCGCAAGGAGGCGGCCGCCTCCCGGGCACCGGCGGTCGAGCCCGGCCAACGCGTGGGGACCTATCGCGTCGTGTCGAAGCTCGGCCAGGGTGGCATGGGCACCGTGTTCCTTGCACTCGCCGAGGAGGCAACGGACGGTCTGGCCGTGGGCTCCCGCGTCGCACTCAAAGTGCTTCACCCGCACCTGTTGGGGCGCAGTGGCTACCAGGATCGATTCCGCCGGGAGGTGAAGGCCGGGCAGCGAGTGCAGCACCCGAACGTCGTGCCGACCCTGGGCGCCGGAACGATGTCGGGCACGTTCGGCGAGACGATCTACCTGGCCATGCGCTACGAGGAGGGGCGAACCCTGCGGGACCTCCTGTCAAGCATGGGCACCGTGCCGGATGCGCTCGTACTCGAGATCGCGCACCAGGTCGCCACCGGCCTGGAAGCGATCCACGGCGCGGAGATCGTGCACCGGGACCTGAAGCCCGAGAACATCCTCCTCACGGACGACCAGCGCGTCCTGATCATGGACCTCGGGGTTGCGCGGCTGCTGGATGACTCCCTCAGCCTCACGCGGGATGGCCAGTTCGCGGGCTCGATCCTGTACGCAGCCCCGGAGCAATTCCGGGACGAGAAGGCGGGCCCCGCGGCCGACCTGTACGCGCTGGGATTGACCCTGTATGAGCTCGCGTCGGGCCGACACCCGTTCGCGGGGCGCACGATGGCCTCCGTGATGCAGGCCCACCTGGGCGAAGCCCCCTTGCCGTTGCGCACCCACGCGCCGCACGTCAGCCGATTCCTGGAAGGCGTGATTCACACCCTGCTCGCGAAGTCGCAGGCTGGGCGCTTCGCCTCGGCCGCCGAGCTCCGGCTCGTGCTCGAGCAGGGGAAGGCATCCACCTGGTGGACGACCCGCCAGCGGGAGGGAGCGCCCGGGAAAGGAGGAGGGGGGCCCACGATCCGGGTGCGTCGGGCCACGGCGCTCCGAGGCCGGGACACCGCCTTCCAGGCCCTCTGGCTCGCGTGGCAGGCGGCGCGGGACGGACGCGGCCGTGTGGTCCAGCTTCTCGGCGAGGACGGGATCGGGAAGACCCGTCTGATCGATGCGCTGGCCCAAGCCACAGCGTCGAAGGATGCCCACGTGCTCTACGGAAGCTACGCACCGGGTCGCGAGCACGGGGGTATCGCCAATGCCCTGCGCGATCACCTGGGCGACCGGGACCTCGCGCAGGCGCTCGCGCCGCATCTGAGGGAGACCCCTCGACTCACGCCCCACCTCGCGGCGTGGATTCGCGGCCAGGCGCCGCCGACGACCGACGCGCCGCTCACGGCGGACGCCCTCCGCGCCGCCCTCGTCCGCATCCTCCACGGCCTCGCGGCGGAGCATCCCGTGCTCCTGGCACTCGACGACGTGCACCAGGCCTCCACGGACGGACGCGCCCTCCTCACCTCCCTTGCTCGTTCGACCGAAGCGTCCCCGATTCTCCTTGTCGTCGCGCTTCGCGAAGGCGCCGAGCGAGCCGAGTTGGCCGATCTGGCGCGGCTCGCAGGCTTCAGCTCCATCACCCTGAACCGCATCGCGGACCACGACGTCGAGGCCGTCGTGAGCGAGGCCCTCGGCGACGGGGCCCTCGGCGAGCGCATCGGGCAGCTGATGGCCGAGCGGGCCGGGGGGATACCATACTTCGTCGTAGAGATGCTGAGGGGCCTGCTGGACTCCGGCCTGATTGCGCGCAACGCGAAGGGCGACTACGAGGAGCGGGTGCCTATCCACACGTTGGCGGTGCCCGACGCCCTGCGGGGCCTCCTGCTCGGGCGCTTGGAGCAGCTGACCTCCGAAGAGCGCTTTCTCGTCGACCTCGCCTCCATCCAGGGATATCGCTTCGACCCACGGCTCATCGCCTCGGCGTGCGACAGCGCTCCCGTGGCGGCGCTCCGCCGGTTCGCAGCCATCGAGCGCCGCGAAGGCATCGTGCGGAGCGACGAAGAGGGCCACCGCTTCGACCACCGTCTGCTCCACGAGGTCGTGTACGACGAGCTTGCCCGCGAGTTGCGCGCCGAATACCACACCCGCCTCGCCGAAGCGCGCAGCCGGAGTGCCGGCCCCACGCCGACGGGCGAGGCGGCGTACTTCCTGGCCCGCCACCACCTGGCCGGGCGACGCCCCCTCGCCGCGCGCCCGGTAATCGAATCGGCGCTGGACTATCTGAAGGGCCAGTGCCGGTTCCTCGACGCGGCCGAGCTCGCCTCGAGGGCCCTCGCCCAGCCCGGTCTCCTCGAGGACGAGAGTCGGATCTCGGTCCTGCTCGCGCGGGCCAGCGCCCCGGCCGGCACCGAAGCCGCCACCGGGAAGGAGGCCGCCCTGGCCGAGGCGTGGGCGCTGGCCCAGCGCACGGGGGATCCGTCCCAGCTGACCCGAACGGGGATTGCCCTGGCCCAGAGCCTCCGGTCGCCCCCGGAGGCCCGGGCAGCGCGGCAGAGGATCACCCCGCTGCTGGAGGAGGCCGTGGCCGCAGGCGATCGGCGGCGCGAGGCCGAGGTGGCCTATGCCCTCGGTGCGTGCGCCTCGTCCGAAGACACGATCGACCGAGCGTGGGACTACTTCACGCGGAGCCGCATCCTCGCGTGCGACCTGGGTGACGAGGCGATGGAGCTGCGCTGTCTGATCGCGCTGGGGCGGATCGAGATGAGGCGTAACCAACTGGACGAGGCGAACCGGACCCTGGAGCGCGCGCTTCACCTCGCAGCGGCGACGAAGGACCGGCTGGCCGAGTCGTCGGCGCGCTTGCAGTTGGGCATCGTCCGGCACCGCATGGGCCGGTCGGTGGAGGCGACCACTCAACTCGAGCGGTGCCTGGAGATCGCCCAGGAGATGCGACATCGGGGGCGGGAGAGCGAGGCGCTGGGCAGTCTGGGCAACGTGGCCTCTCGCATGGGCGACTACGCGGCCGCGCGGGAGTTCCACCTGCGCGACCTCGCCATCACCCGCGAAATCGGTGACGCCGACGGCGAGATGGGCGCCACGATCAACCTCGCCAACGTCGCGGCCGCGCTCGGATCCCGCGCCGAGGCGCGCACCCTCTACGAGCGCAGTCTGGAGCTGGCGCGGGGCCACGAGAACACCCGTGCCGAGGCTGTGAGCCTGACGAACCTGGCCATGGTGGCCTACGACGCCGGCCACTACGCCAAGGCGCAGGAATACTACGAAGCGGGGATCGGCCTGGCTCGCCAGGTCCAGGACGTGCTCGTCGAGGGACAGCACCTCCTGAACCTCGCCTTCCTCCTCGGGGAGATGGGCGCGTGGCAGGAAGCGGATCGCCTGCTCGACGAGAGCGAGCGGATTCTGGGCGACTCCGCGTGGCAGCGCCTACGAGCCTATGCCCGCTATGGACGCGCCCAGCTCCACGAATGGCGGGGCGAGGAAGCGGCGGCCGACGCCTGTCTGCGAGAGGCGGTCCATCTCCAGCGCGAGAACCAGGACGACGCCGGACTCGCGGCGAGCCTGGAGTGGACGGCGCGACGAAGCATGGCCGAGGGAGAGTCACTGCTCGGCGCCACGATCCTGGAGGAAGCCTGGGCGCTCGCCCGCGACCTGCACGCGCCCGACGTCAGTACCCTGATCGCGACGGACCGCGTCATGCTCGCTCGGGAGCACGCGGCCTCGGCCCGTCGAACCCTGGCGGAGTACGAAGACCGGGCCCGGGTGTCGACGCGCATCCGCGCCCGATACGGCCTGTGGAAGGCGACCGGCAACGAGACCGACCTCGCAGCAGCCAGGCATCTCGTCGAGCACCTCTCGACCCACGCACCGGCGGCCCTTCGGGAAGGCCTGCGGAGGAGGAACCCCCTGTACCGGGCGGTCCTCGAGGCGGCCGGGAGGTGACCCCGAGCGGCCCTCGGGCCGGACCGGACGTCGCCTGAGGGCGTGGGTAACCTACGCGGCTCGTGTCCGGAAGGAGATCCCGAATGACATCGCTGCGTTCCATGCTCGCATTCCTCTTGCTCGTCTGTCTGGCGTTCGCGCCGTGGTTCGCCGGCTCGGCGCTGGCAGAGGGCGAACAGGCGATCACCGCCGACGCCACGCTCCCGACGGACGTGTTGAACCTGCGCCTCGAGCCCCTGCGCAAGGGCCAACTCGCCGCCGAGGCGGACGCGTGGGTCGGGCTTCTCGAGGACAAGATCACAGAAATCAACGTGCTGCGGGAGGAGATCCAGCGCACCGAGGCAGAGGAGCAGAAGGACAAGCTGGTCGAGAACCTCGCCAACCTGCAGGAGGAGCGCGCCACGCTCGTCGAGCGGGTGAAGCTCGTGCTCGCGGCGTGGACGGCCAAGGGGGGCGACGCGACCGAGTTCGACACCTACGTCGAGAAGGTGGGCGGAATGAAGATCGACCTCGCCGACACGTCGGCGGCGTGGGACCTCATCACGAAGTGGATCGTCTCGGAGCAGGGTGGCATCAAGATCGGGAAGAACATCCTCTTCTTCCTGGTCATCCTCCTGCTGGCCCGGTTCGTGGCGAACATCGTGGGACGCCTGGTCGGCCGGGGCCTGGCGAAGTTCAACCAGACGCCGGAGCTACTCCGCAAGTTCCTGACGAACCTCGCGCGCAACCTCATCTTCTTCATCGGTCTCGTCGTCGCACTGTCCAAACTCGGGGTGAACATCGGACCGTTCCTGGCCGCCATCGGTGCCGCCGGTCTCGTCATCGGACTCGCCCTGCAGGACGTCATCAGCAACTTCGCCAGCGGCATGATGATCCTGCTCTACCGTCCGTATGACATCGGCAACGTGATCACCGCCGGCGGCGTGACCGGCAAGGTGGAGGCGATGAACCTCGTCTCGACCTCGATCAAGACTCCCGACAACCAGGTGCTGGTCGTTCCGAACAACCAGATCTGGGGCAATGTGATCACGAACGTGACCGGCAGCCCGACGCGTCGCGTCGACATGGTGTTCGGGATCGGGTACGAAGACGACATCGACAAGGCCCAGGGAATCCTGGAGTCGATCCTCGCCGCGGACGAGCGCGTCCTGAAGGATCCGGCGCCGACCGTGAACCTCGCCGAGTTGGCCGACTCGTCGGTGAACTTCTACGTCCGCCCGTGGGTCAAGACCGCGGACTACTGGGACTTGAAGTTCGACGTAACGCGGAAGGTCAAGGACCGCTTCGACGCGGAGGGCATCTCGATCCCCTACCCGCAGCAGGACGTGCACGTCAAGCAGATGCAGGTGTCGTAGTCCGCTCCGGCACGGCGCGCCGGGAACGGGCCTCGGCGCGCCGGCCCCCGGTGCGTCTCCGTCTCGCCCGAGGTCGAATCAGGCTTGGAAGGGAGCCTCGTAGCAGGGGCGCTCGGCGCGATCACAGCCCTCGCGATCCGCGGTGTGGCCGTCCGGGCCCAGCGGCTCGCAGGTCTTCTCACACCACCAGATCGCCGTGTCGATGTCGTTCTCCTCGTCTCCTTCGCCGGGCAGGCCGAGGAAGGCCGCCTTGGTCTTGAGGTGCACACAGCGCGTTCTCAGTTCTTCCTGCAAGCGCTCGCGGTAGGTCCTCGCGTCCATGCATCACCTCCACGCGTCCAGGAGCGCGCGCTTCACGGCGACACGCACCAACTGCAGTTTGTATCCGTTGCCGGCGAGCGGCGTCGCGCCCGTGACGGCGGCCTCGGCGGCTTTCTCGACCCGATCGGGCGAAAAGGGCTTGCCGCGGAGCACGTCCTCGGCGGCCGTGGCTCTCATCGGTGCGGGTGCCACGGCCCCCAACCAGATCGACGGTCGCTCGACGACGCCGTTCGCGTTCTCGAGGGCAACCGCGGCCACGACGAGGGCCCAGTCGAACGAGGCCTTCTGCCGCACCTCGTAGTGGGCAACACGCCAGCCACCCGCCGCCTCACGGCGCGCGAGTTCCACGGCCGTGATGACGTCGCCCTCTCCCAATACGTGGTCCCCGTGTCGACCCGGCTCGGGGGGAGCCCAGAAGTCGGCGAACGCGATCGACCGCTCCTCCTTCCCGTCCGTGACACGAAGGACTGCGTCCAACGTGGCGAGGGCCGGCGCGAGACTCGACGGGTGAGCACTCGCGCAGAGATCGTTGCCGAAGATTGCCGCGTTGTCCTGCACCGCGCCGTCTTCGAGAACGGGGCAGGATGTCGCGCCGCGACGCCAGCAGGGAAGCGTCACGTGGCGGTGGTAGTCGCAGCGGGTGTGCTGCGCGATGTTGCCGCCGAGCGTAGCTTGGTGGCGCAGCGCGGGGCTCGCCGCCTCGCCCGCCGCGTGTGCGAGGTGCGGCGCGAAGGTCCGCACCAGCTCCGCACGCGCGATGTCGTCCAGCGTCGCCATGGCGCCGATGCGGATCCCGCCCGGGGTGGGCTCGATCGACCGCGCCTCGGGACCGAGATCCACGAGGCCCACGACGCGATCCGGCTCGTCGACGCGTTCCTTCATCCGGCCGAGGAGGTCGGTCCCGCCCGCCTTGAGCCGAGCAGCGCCCCCCTCGCCCAGCGCCCGTGCGGCCGCGTCGAAGGTCGCCGGCCGGTCGAAACGAAATGCCTTCATGATGATCAAGCCCTCCCGAGCGCATCGAGCACGCGGGCCGGTGTCATCGGCAGATCGCGCACCTGGACACCCGTCGCGTTGAACACGGCGTTGGCGATGGCTCCCGCCGTCGGCACGGTGACCGGCTCGCCGAGGCCCATGATCCCGGCATTGTTGAAGCCGCTCGCCAAGGACGTGAGCACGATGTCGATTTCGGGCACGTCTTCCATGCCGCAGATGCGGTACGTGTCGAGTCCGCCGTTGACGAGATTCCCCTGGTTCTCGTCCATCCGCCGCTCCTCGAAGAGCGCGAAGGACACACCTTGAATCACCCCACCGTTCACCTGGGACCGCGCGGTCAGCGTGTCGATGATGCGCCCGGCGTCGTGGACGGCCACGACCTTCTCGACGCGAATGACGCCGGTCTCCGTGTCCACTGCCACCTGGGCAAACTGACAGCCGGCCGTCTCCCCGTGGAACCCGGCGTAGTTCGGTCGGCGCGTGCCCCGTACCCGTAAGCCCGCGTCCCCGATGGTCGACGCCGCTTCGCGGAAGCTGGCCCGCTGCCCCCCAGGGCCGACATAGGTGCCCGCATCGAAGGTGACGTCCGTCGCGGGAATGCCCCACGCCCGCCCCATCAACGCGGCCAGCCCCTCGCGAGCACGAAGGGCCGCCTCGCGTGCGGCCGGCCCCAGCGAGGGCGCCGTCGTGCTCCCACCGCTACCCGGGCCCGGCGGGAAGTTGGTGTCGCCGATCCGTACCTGCACCTGGTCGGGCGCGAGGCCGAGTTCCTCGGCCACGAGCATCGCCAGGACGGTCTTCGTGCCCGTGCCGATGTCCTGGGCCCCGTTCATGACGACGACGGTCCCGTCCTTCTCCACGAGCAGATCGACATTCCAGTCGCCACGGCCCTTCTGGTACCAGATCGCGGCCGCACAACCGACGCCTCGCTTCACGGGCCCTGCGTCGGACCCCGGCGTCTTACGCCGCACGTTCGCCCAGTCGATCCGCTCGGCGCCGATGCGCCACTGCGCCTGCCGCACGGGGTGCGGGTCGTTTTTCAGGCGGACCGCAAGGGGGTCGAGCTCTGCCTCGTGGCAGAACAGATCGATCAGGCCCTCGAGAGCGAACAACCCCTGAGGATGGCCGGGCGCCCTGAACGGCAACCCGCGTCCCGTGAACGTCGAGACCGTCGCCTGGGGCATCGAAACGTGCGGGAAGCGATACACGCGCGTGTTGGCGCAACCGGCGCCACCGCTCCCATTGCCCGCCGTCCCGTAAGTACGCCCCACGATGGCGGCGAACGTGCCGTCGGCCTGCCCGCCCAGCTCGAGTTCCTGGATCGAGTCGGGGCGACACCCTCCGGTCTGGTGCTCGAGGCGGCGCGGCATCAGGCAGTGGACGGGCCGCCGAAGCTGCTTGGCGAACGCCGCCGCGACGCGGTCGAAGGGATGCGGCTGGAGCTTGGCCCCGAAGCCCCCGCCCATGTGGGGGGTCAGCACGCGGAGGCGGCCGCCGGGGACGCCCGCGGCCGACGCCAGGCCGCGGTAGCTGCCGGTGGACTGGGTGCTGGCCCACACCACGGCGCCGCCGTCGTCATCGTGCATCCAGACCGTCCCGTGGGGTTCCAGGGCGGAGTGGGTCTGCGTCTGCGTGCGCCAGGTCCCACGGACACGAACCGGCGCGGCGGCCAGCGCCTCCGCGGCCTTGGGGTTGCCGCGAGGACCGCCCCGTCCCCAGGAGATGGGATCGCGTTTGGGATCGACGCGCGGGGCACCGGGCTTCATCCCCTGGTCGGTGGTGACGGTGTGCGGGAGGACTTCGTAGTCGACCTCGATCGCCCGAAGGGCGTCGTCCCGGGCCTCCGGGGACTCGGCGCATACGGCCGCGACGTACTGTCCGGCGTACGTGACGCGGGCCCCTTCGAAGGTCTGGATGGCGAGCACGCCGGGCAAGAGCTCGGCCGCGCTGGCGTCGACGGCCAGCACCTTGGCGTGCGCATGGGGACTCGTGACGAACCCGGCCCACGCCACGCGATCGGGATAGCGGTCCATCGTGTACTTGGCCGCGCCGGTCGCCTTGGCGAGACCATCGACGCGCGGCACGTCGGTCCCGATGATCCGCAACGCCGCGTCCGTCCCCCACGGGGCCGCGTCCTGCTCGTCGATCGTGACTTCGAGGTCGCGCCGCCCCGCGGGCGAACGGGCCGCCTGCGCATCGTCGACGAAACCGGTCTTGACGTTCACCTTGCGTGCCATGTCAGACCTCCTTCGCCGCGCGCAGCACGGCATTCACGATGTGGGGATGCGCCCCGCAACGACAGAGGTTCCCGGCGGTCGCCCGACGCACCTGCTCGGGGGTGATCCCCGCGCCGTGTTCCTCGAGCGCCCAGGCCGACGCCATGACCATCCCGGGGGTGCAGAAGCCGCACTGCATGGCATCCTCGGCCACGAAGGCACGCTGAAGCACGTGGGGCGCGTCCGGCGTACCGAGCCCCTCCACGGTGGTGACCGCCCGGCCTTCGACCTCCACGGCGAGGATGCTGCATGCGAGGACCGGCGCGCCGTCCAACCAGACGGTGCACGCTCCGCACTGGCCCCGCTCGCAGCTGGGCTTGGCCCCGGTCTGTCCGAGTGGTGGCAGGCGCAGGAGATCGAGCAGGGTACGACGTGGCTCCGCCACGACCTTCGTCTTGCTTCCATTGAGCACGAACTCGAAGGGCACGGCGTCCGGCCCCTGCGTTCGAACGTCGCCCTCGCCGTCGGCGAGCGCATCGAGGCCACGCCCGAGGGCTCCGCTCGCCGCGACCAGACCGGCTCCCTTCATCAGGCTGCGCCGAGACAGCCGCCGGGCTTCTACATCGCGTCGCTCTCCGTCGTGCCGCATCTAGAGGGTCTCCCGGCGGACAGGTCCGCCATGGGACCCTACGGCCAGCGTCCAAGTCGGTCAACGGGCCCAGGCGAAGGCGTCCGGTCGGACCGGGCCCGACGTCACGGCGCGTCGAGGCGCACGTGGAACTGCCGGGGTTCCTCGGCCACCAGCGGCTGCTCGCGCTTGCGGACGCCGCGCGGGGAGACGACCTCCACGAGGTAGCGGCCCAGCGGCAACCGGCCGGTGAAGACCCCTTCCTGGAGCACGGGGAACTCGAAGGCCTGGCCGGAGAAGGCTCTGTCGTCGTCCTGCCGGTACAGACGGACCCGCGCGTCCTGGACGTTGCCCTGCACCTTGCCCTGGTAGAGGAAGCCCTTCTCGAACACGGCGGTGGGCGCCTTGCTCGCCAAGGCCTGGCGATCGAGCCGCGCCCAGGCCGTGCGAGCGTCGAGGAAGACCTCCTCGACCTCGGAGGGAAGGTAGAGCGTGCCGCGCGTTCCCCGGGACTCGAAGGGCACCATGCCGAAGGCCTCGCTCGTGCGCGTGCGCGCCACGGCCTGGAACACGTCCAGGGGCTCGGAGAGTTCGACTTCGAGCTTGCGGCGGGGAGCGCCCGCAGCGTCGAGGACGTACAGGCGGGGCGATTGCCGCCACACCTCGGTCTGGATCGTCAGCGGCTGGGCGTCTTCGCCGACGAAGAGGCGAAGCGGACGGTCGACGCTGGGAATGCGCGCGAAGCGAGCGGTGCCCTGAACGACTTCGCCACGCTCGCCGAAGGACACGGGCAGGCTCGAGACGTCGACCCGGATGCCGGTTCCGTCGGGGCGAAGCACGCCGTCCGCCGGCACGAGGGCGATCGTGAGGGGGGCCGTCGGCGCGAACTGCAGGGCGATGACGAGGGGTTCCTGGTTCGGGCGGGCCTGGAACCGGTAGGGCTGGGCCAGGGGGCCCCGCGCCGTCTCCACGCCGGCGTTGCCGGGGACCGAACGCAGGACGTCGCCGGCGACCTCGAGATCGCCATGCCAGGCGTCCGCCGGGAAACGGAGCGCCGTGATGTAGCCCGGCGGCTCCCGCAGGACCTCCACGTCGATCGGCTCGAAGGTCTCGCCCCCGTCCCCGATGCGCCAAGCACCCCAGCGAGGTCCGGCGCGCGCGTCGGTCGCGGCCGGCAGGATGTAGAGCGTACGCGGATGCCCCAGCTGGAAGAGGATGGGCGGCTGGCCTTCGTCCAGACGCGGCGGCATGCGCCCCGCCTGCAAGGAGGCCCATCCGCCGGGGCCTTCGATCTTGTACGAACCGGGGGGCGCGCCGGGGATGAGGAACTCGCCGTCCTCGCCTCCGTCCACGGCGACGAGGGGGTAGGTCTCCGTGGCATTCGGGCGGTCCACTGCGCGCGCGACGAGGCCCTCGGGCCGCTCGCCGTCCACGGAGAACACGATCACCCGTACCCGCGGACCGAGCACCGGGGCGGACGCACCGTCACCGCACGCACCGAGGGCGACCGGGAGCGAGAGCAGGAGCAGGGTGAGGGCGAGCGACGCGCGCGGAAGAGCCATGCGCTGGATTCTGCCCCGCCCCCCTACGCGGGACCAGCGTGGGCCGTGAGCCGGTCCCGGAGTTCCGCCCCCGTGGGACCGCTCTCCACGAAGGCCGCCTCGAAGCTCCGCCGGGCCATTCGCCGCAGCTCGTCGTCCGCGAGGCCGGCCTCGTCGCGGAGGCGCTGGTACTCGCGACTGAGCGATGTGGCGAAGAGCGTGGGGTCGTCCGTGGCGACGACGCACGGCACGCCGGCGTCGAGGAAGTGCCTCACGGGGTGCTCGGCGACGGAGGCGACGACGCCCAGCGCGACGTTGGAGCTGGGGCAGACTTCGAGGACGACACCGGCGTCGGCCAAGCGCCGCAGGAGACCCGTGTCTTCGGCGGCACGCGTTCCGTGGCCGATGCGATGCGCCCCGTACCGCCGGACCGCGTCGCGGACGCTGGATGGCCCCGCCGCCTCGCCCGCATGGGCGGTCACGTGGAGCCCCGCGCGCCGGGCCTCGCGAAACACGGGGGCGAAGGCCTGCGGGCACGCGACGGCCGCTTCGTCCCCCGCGATGTCCAGCCCCACCACGCCGGCGTCGCGGTGGGCCAACGCGACCCGGAGGTTCTGTTCGGCGACCTCGAGGGGGAGGCTTCGCGGGAAGTCGATGACCAGGCGCGACGTGATACCGGTAGCGGCTTCCGCGGCGCGGCGTCCCGCGAGGATCCCATCGAACATGGCCTTCTCGTCCGCGCCTCGGTGCAGATGGCTGGTTGGCGTGAAGCGCATCTCGACGTGACGCACCCCGTCGGCGGCGGCGTCTTCCAGGACCTCGAACGTGATGCGTTCGAAGCTGGCCCGGTCGACGACCAAGCCGAACAGTCCGATGAAGAACTCGACGAAGCGCGGCAGGTCCGGGAAGTGGAAGCCTTCGTCGGCACCCCGCTCGGCCGCCGCCAGGATGGGTGCATCGTGGCGGCGGGCCAACGCCACGATCGTGGCGGGGCGCATGGCACCCATGGCGTGGAGGTGGAGGTCCGCCTTGGGCCACGCGGCGAACGGGTTCGCGGGAAGGGGCGCACGCGGCTCGAGCACGTCAGGCCTTCCCCGCGGTCGCAACGCGGCCCGACTCGAAGACGCCGGCGAGGGCTCGCCCCGTATGGCTGCGGCGCTTTGCACGCGCGACCTGGCGAGGCGTTCCCTGCGCGACGACGCGCCCTCCTTCGTCTCCGCCTTCCGGACCGAGGTCGAGTACGTGGTCGCAGCGGGCGATGAAGTCGAGATCGTGTTCGATGACCACCACGGTGTCGCCCCGCTCGACGAAACGACGGAGCACGTCGAGCAGGCGGTCCACGTCCTCGCCGTGGAGTCCCGTGGTCGGTTCGTCGAGCACATAGAGCGCATGTCCACTCCGGGCGGGGCGACCGAGCTCGGTCACGAGCTTGAGGCGCTGGGCCTCGCCACCGGAGAGGGTCGTGGAGGGCTGGCCCAGTTGGAGGTAGCCCAGGCCGACGTCGCGCATGAGCTCGGCAAAGGGGGCGATGCGTGGGAAGTCCCGGAAGAGCTCCGCCGCATCCTGGAACGTCATCTCGAGCAGATCGGCGGCACTACGGCCGCGCCAGGTGACCTCGAGGGTCTCGTCGGTGAACCGCCGGCCCCCGCAGGTGTCGCACGGCACCTCGACGTCGGGAAGGAACGACATCTCGATTCGGATGCGGCCGCGTCCGTCGCAGGCAGGGCAGCGCCCCTCCTTCACGTTGAAGGAGAAGCGCCCCGGGCCGTAGCCGCGGGCGCGCGCCTCCTGCGTTCGGGCCAGGGCCTTGCGCACCTCGTCCCAGATGGAGAGGTACGTGGCGGGAACCGATCGCGGGGTCTTCCCGATGGGCGTGGCGTCCACCTCCAGGGCCCGCGAGAGGTGCTCGGCGCCGCGGATGCGACGACAGTTCGCGGGTCGCCCCTTGTCCCCGGCCAGCACGTGGCGAACGCTCCCGTAGACGACCTGCCGCACGAGCGTCGACTTGCCGGAGCCGGACACGCCGGTCACCGCGACGAGGCGGCCGAGAGGGAGACGCACGTCGACGTCTTCGAGGTTGTGCAGGCGCGCGCCGTCCACCTCCAGCCACGCGTCCTCCCGGCCCCGTGGGCGTGGGTCGGCGAGCGGCAGGGCTCGCGAGAGGACGCGCCCGGTGGGCGAACTCGGGTCGCGCTCGAGGGCGGCGGGGGTACCCTTCGCGACGATCCGCCCCCCCTCGCGTCCGCCCCCGGGACCGATGTCGACGACCAGATCCGCCCGTCGAATCGTGTCGGCGTCGTGCTCGACGACGACGAGCGAGTTGCCGCGATCCCGCAGTTCTTCGAGCGCGTCGAGCAAGCGCGCGTTGTCACGAACGTGCAGCCCGATCGTCGGCTCGTCGAGCACGTAGCAGACGCCGCGGAGGTTGCTCCCGAGCTGCGCGGCAAGGCGGATGCGCTGGGTCTCTCCACCGGACAGCGTGGTGGCGGCGCGCTCGAGCGCCATGTAGCCCAGGCCCATGCGCGAGAGAAAGCCGATGCGGTCGCGGATCTCGCGGAGGATCGGGGCGGCGACGGCCGCGTCCCGGCCCTCGAGCGGCAGCGCTTCGAGCGTGGGGAGGAAGCGGGAGACGGGCAGCGCCAGCAGCTCCGGCAGGGTCACGCCGCCCACGCGGACGGCGCGTGCCTCCGGGCTCAGCCGCGTCCCGTGGCAGGATCCGCAAGCCGCGTGCTGCGCGTACTGCCCGAGCCAGTCGACGGCGATCTCGGGCGCATCGTCGAGCCACCGGGCGAGGCGCTCGGCCGCGCCGACGAACGTCGTGCGGGCGTGGCGCCCGCCGTGGAGCAGGAGCCGCCTCATGCGCGTCGGCAAGCGCGACCAGGCGACGCCGACATCGGCGCCGGCGGCGTCGCGAGCCGCCTTGACGAAGGCGCGGTGCAGGTCGTCGTCCATGGCGAGGGGGCGAATCGCCCCCCGCCGGATGGACAGCGACTCGTCGATCGGGAGCAGGGCGGCATCGACCGTGGGGCGCACGCCCAGACCACGGCACTTCGGACACCACCCGCGGTGCGAGTTCGAGCTGAAGAAGCGGGGGTCGAGTTCGGGCACCGTCGCGCCGTCGCGGGGGCACGTGCGCGACGTACTGAGGCGGCGCGTGGTGCCGTCCCCCCGGAGCAGGAGCAGCGTGCCCTTGCCCAGGTCGAGCGCTCGGTCGATCAGCCGGTGGGCGGCGGCAGCGTTCTTCGATCCGAGCCGGACTTGGCCGACGACGGCCTCGATGTCGTGCTCCCGGTAGCGCTCGAGCACGGGGACGGGATCGAGCGGCACGACGTCGCCGTCCACACGGGCGTGCTGGTAGCCCTGCTTGTGCAGCCGCTCGAACACCTCGCGATGGAAGCCCTTGCGACCGAGCACGACCGGGGCCAGGAGGCGGAGAGCCTCGTGGCCGTCGGTGAGAACGCGGTCGTGCAGGGACTCGCGGGGCAGCGCTTCGAGCGCCTCGTCGCAGCGCGGGCAGTGGGGGAGACCGGCGCGAGCGAAGAGGAGGCGCAGGAAGTGGGCCACCTCCGTGATCGTCGCCACCGTGGACCGACGTCCCCCGCGTGTGCGCCGCTGCTCGATGGCCACCGTGGGAGGGATGCCCCCGACGTAATCCACCTCCGGTCGCGCGAGCTGACCGACGAACTGCCGCGCATAGGCCGAAAGCGTCTCGATGTAGCGACGCTGGCCCTCGGCGAAGACGATATCGAAGGCGAGGGTGGACTTCCCCGAGCCGCTGGGTCCGCTGATCACGACCAGGGAATCGCGAGGCAGGTCCACCTCGACGTCTTGGAGATTGTGTTCGCGCGCCCCGTGGATCTCGATGGCCGACGGCGGCGGTGCGCGGCGCGGGCGGCGAGCCGCCTTCCCGCCCGGGGCGGGGGCACGCAGGAAGCGGGCGGTGATCCCGCCACCCTCGGCGACGGCGTCGGGACGGCCGTCGGCGACGATGTCCCCCCCGCGTCGCCGCCTTCGGGGCCGAGATCCACGAGGCGGTCGGCCGCGAGCATGACGTCCAGGTGGTGCTCCACCACGAGCACGGCGTGACCGCTCTCCGCCAGCCGACGGAGCGCCTTCACGAGCACGGCCACGTCCTCCAGGTGGAGCCCGGTCGTGGGTTCGTCGAACACCCACAGACTCGGCTTGCCGCGCACCTCCTCCTTCAAGGCGGCGGCCAGCCGGAGGCGCTGTGCCTCCCCGCTGGACAGGGTCGCCAGCGACTGGCCCAGGCGGAGGTAGCCGAGCCCGACCTCCCGCAGCGGGTCCAGTGCGCGCCGGAGCGGCAGGCGATCGCGGAACGTGTGACACGCATCCTCGACCGTGAGTTGCAGCACGTCGGCGATGCCAACCCCCTCCCACCGAACGGCACGAACCTCGGGTCGGAATCGTGCCCCGTCGCAATCGGGACAGGTGACCTCGACGTCGGAGAGGAACTGCATCTCGACGCGCTCGACGCCCTCCCCCTCACAGCGCTCGCAGCGGCCGCCCGCTACGTTGAAGGAGAAGGACGACGGCGTAAACCCCGCGGCCACAGCCTCCGGGGTCTTGCCGAAGAGGGTTCGAATCCCCGTCCATGCACCGACGTAGGTCGCGACGTTCGCCCGGCGGCTCCGGCCTACGGCTGCCTGGTCGACGAGGACCACGTCGCGGATGGCGTCCACGCCGACGACCCCGTCGTGCGGGCCGGGCGTCCCCTCGGGGCGGCCCAGCTCGCGGGCCACCGCCAGGTAGAGGACGTCGTGTGCGAGGCTCGACTTGCCGCTGCCGGACACACCCGACAGGACCGTCAGCTCGCCCAACCGGCAGGTCAGATCGACGCCCTTCAAGTTGTGGGCCCGTGCCCCGAGGACCCCGACGGACGGCGCGTCCGGGCTCACCGGGTGCGTCCGCGGGCCCGCGTCCACGCGCCGGCGGCCGGCGAGGTAGTCGCCGGTCAGGGAGCCCCGCGCACGCTTGAGCGCCGCCGGGGTGCCGGCGGCGACGACCCGCCCCCCGGCCTCGCCCGCACCCGGCCCCAGATCGATGACGTGATCGGCCGCGGCCAGGATCCCCGGATCGTGCTCGACGACGACCACCGTGTTGCCCTGATCGCGCAGACGCCGGAGCATGGCGACGAGGCGGTCGGTGTCACGAGGGTGAAGGCCCACGGACGGCTCGTCGAGCACGAAGAGCGTCCCGACGAGGTTCGTACCGATGGCGGCGGTCAGGTTGACGCGCTGGACCTCGCCCCCCGACAGCGTCCGGGCCTGACGGTCCAGGGAGAGGTACCCCAGCCCCACCGCGTCGAGGCATTCCAATCGGGTGCGGATCTCCTGCAGGAGGAGACGCACGACCTCCTCGTCCCGGCTGAGGACGAGCGTGTCGAAGGTGGCGCGCGCCGTGCGTACGTCCATGGCCAGGACCTCGGGCATGGTCCGCCCGTCGACGCGCCACGCGCGGCCCTCGGGGGCCAGGCGCGCCCCCTCGCAATCGGGACACGCCGGGTAACCCCGGTAGCGCGCGAGCAGGACGCGGACGTGCACCTTGTAGGACTTGCGCGCGAGCTTCTCGAAGAACCCCTCGACGCCGTACCACCCCTCGCTCCCGTGCAGCACGGCCCGCCGGGTGGCCGCGTCCAGCTCACGCCAGGGCACATCGGTCCGGGTCCCGGTCTCGCGGCACCAGGCGACGAGCTTGCGCTGGTGACGACGCTTGGAGGGGGTCTGGAAGGGCTTGATCGCGCCACCCGCGAGGGTCCGCGCGGGGTCGGGCACGACGAGATCCCAGTCGATGCCGGCCGTCCGCCCGAAGCCGTGGCAGGTCGGGCAGGCACCGATCGGGCTGTTGAAGGAGAAGAGGTTCGGGATCGGCGGGCGGAAGTCGCGGTCGCAGGTGGCGCAGTGGAGTCCCTCGGAGAATCGAAGCGGATCAGGCGGCGCGGTCTCGGGGGCCGCTGCGGTCCTCACCTCGACCTTGCCCCCACCCGCCCGAAAGGCGGTCTCGAGCGAATCGACCAGGCGACTGCGCGTCGTCCGGCCGACGACGACCCGGTCCACGAGGACGAACACGTCCCCCTCGGTCGGGAGGTTGGCACCGTCGGGGGCGATGTCCTCGGTCCGCCCGTCCTCGTCGACGAGACGTCCGAAGCCGGCCGCGCGCAGATCCTCCGCGGCGTCCGCGGGCTGGCGGCCCTCCCCCATCGTCAGCGTGAAGCCCAGGAGGAGTCGCCGGCCGGGCGTCAGGGCCTCCAGGCTGTTGGCCGCGCGCTCGGGCCCCTCGAGATCCACGGCGCGGTCGCAGCCCGGGCACACGAGCTCCCCCACCTTGGCCCAGAGGAGCTTGAGGTGGTCCAGCAGCTCCGACATCGTGCCGACGGTGGAGCGGCTCCCGCGAATGGGGCGCGACCGCTCGATCGCCACCGCCGGCGGAATCCCCTCGACCCGATCCACATCGGGGCGATCCATCCGCTCGAGGAACTGCCGGGCGTAGGCGGAGAAGGTCTCGACGTAGCGCCGCTGCCCCTCGGCGTAGAGGGTGTCGAAGGCCAGGGAGGATTTCCCGGAGCCCGACACCCCCGTGATCACCGTGAGCGCTCCCAGGGGGATGTCGACGTCGACGGCCTTCAGGTTGTGCTGTCGGGCCCCGCGGATGCGGATGACGTCGCGGGAGGGCATAGAAAGAGCTTACGCGCTCCGCCGGGGCAACCGACACCCGGCCCCAGAGGCGCGTCCCGGCACCGATGGAGGCAATCGTGTCGCCTCACTCGCTTTGGCCGGATCCAGCCCATTGCGTCCAGATCTCACGGCAGTACGCTAGCGAGCGTCCGGCGATGGCCGGACCGTTCCAGGACGCTGCGGCCGGCGTGGCCACGGTCCCTGGGATACTGCCCTGCCTCCTACCCGCCCCGGCGTCGAGTTCGAACGCCGGGGCATCTTTTTGGGTAGAGCAAGCGAGGCCTTGCCCGACCAATGAGGGCACGAAAAAACCCCCGGCGGTCGCCCGCCGGGGGTTCGTCGTTGGTGCGATACCGATGCCTACAGGGCGAGCTGCCACTGGAAGCGGAACATCATGCTGTTGCCGTCGCTGTTGAAGCCGAGCGGCACGCCAGGGTAGACGTCCATGTAGCCGGCGCCGGCGCGGCCATCGGCACTGGCGTCGATCCAGGTGAAGTCCAGCTGCAGCTTGTTGCTGTGGCCGTTGAGGTAGTAGTTGACGCCAACCGCGGCGGTGATCGTCTCGGGCTCGACCGACGTGCCGTCGGTGATCTTGCGGCGGTACCAGCTACCACGCGCGGCGATCTCCCAGGAGGTGCCGGGGAAGAGGTAGCCGATCTGGGCGAGCGCCATGATGGCTTCTTCGTCGGAGATGCCGAGGTCGGATCCCTCGAAGTTGAACCAGGTGCCGGCGAGGGTCGCCGAGAAGCCACCGTAGCCGAGCGCGAGGTCGATACCCGCGATCGTGCGGTCGCCGACGGAGACGTGCGGGCGGTCGAAGCGATCGGCGTAGTAGCTACCCCAGATGCCGACTTCGCCGTACCACGTGCAGCTGTCGAAGCGGGTCGCGCCCTCGGTGTAGCCGATCGGCTCCGCGAAGGCCCAGTTGAGACGGCCGCTGAACATGAAGTTGTCGCTGCTGAGCGTGTTCATCACGTTCCGCATCGAGTCGCCACCGTCACCGTTCGTGACGGCGAACATGTACTGCCACTCGTTCTTGCAGCCGAACGCGCCGTGCAGCATGAGACCGAAGTCGCGGTTGCGATCGGTGTAGCCGGGCTGGTAGATGCCCGTCATCGACGAAGCCATCGAGATGTCCACGAACTGCTGGAGCTCGGGGGCGGTCATGAGCTGGCGGGTGTTCGGGTACAGGATCTGACCCATACGCACGTTGAACGCGTCGCTCATACCCCACTCGATCCACGCCTCGCGGGTGTTCGTGTACTGGTACGTGTTGTTCACGAACACGCCACCGTTGGGGGCGGCGAGGTACGCGTGGTAGAGCCACGGCAGGCCGTAGATGCTGCCGCCATGGTGGCCGAAGTCCATCTCGACGTAGTAGCGCATGTTGCAAGGCGCCGTACCCGAGAACTTGAGCAGCGCGCGCGGGAGCGAGAAGCCGCTCAGGTCGCCGCCACCGGGGATGAAGAGATCATCGTTGTCGATGTCGGTGGTCGGGTGACCACCTTCGTCGCTATCGAACCCGAAATACTCGTACCGGGCCTGGAGCGTCAGGTTGATGCGGAGCGTGAAGTCCCCACCCCGAATCCAGAAACCCGAGTCGTAGCCGGCGCTGCCGGGGCCGCCGACCAGGTTCGCGTCGCTCTCGGCGGTCGCGAGGTAACTGTCGACTGCGGCCTCGATGTCGCGGGCCGTCGGTTGGTTGTCAGCGAAGGCGGGTGTTGCGACCAACGCAAACAGCCCAACCGCCGCAACCGCCAATGCGAAGCGCTTCATGAGATTGCCAACCTCCCT
The DNA here is from genome assembly GCA_963802335.1 of uncultured Planctomycetota bacterium. Taxonomy (GTDB): domain Bacteria; phylum Planctomycetota; class PLA2; order PLA2; family JAEUHO01; genus CAWDIE01. Next base: position 297,894 of record CAWDIE010000004.1, read on the forward strand.
GTGTCACCCCGGCGACTCCCTCCCCGCTCACGTTGCCGTGAGCGACTGCCCCGCCGGGGACTCTCCTGCGATGGTCGATTCACGTGGCCTTGCATCCGCACCCTGCGGACCCGCGCCTCGTGTTCGGTGTGTAGTTACGTGCATGCCCGTCACCGGTGCGTCACTCGCACCCCCCGATTCCGGGGCTCGAACAACGAGGATCAAGGCGCTACTTTCCGGCCCCAGGGCCCGATTCAATGGACCCCGCTGCCAAGTTCATGGGATCGGAGGTCCATTTCGTGGGCTAAACGGCAAATCCGGCGTCTGGAGGCGATGCTCGCGCCTTGTCAGGTATCAACCCGTCACGCTTCGGTAACTCGGTGCGCAGAGGTGGCAAGACGTGCCGGCGGGTGGGGGCGGCATCCGCCCACCCGCTCGCCCTCATCCCGAGGCGCGGAGCGCGGGGCGCAGCGCACCCGGCCCGGCGGAGACCTTCGCCAGCGCGCCGTCGCGAGGGGCCGAGAATCCCCCGATGAAGGGCCCGTGCCCCCCCGAGAGGCCGTCGGCAGCCCCGGGGGGCTCCAGAGCGATCGCCGGTCCTCCGCGGCAGCCCCCGGGCCGCAGGTGGCTTCAGGTCGTCCCTGGGCGTCCCTGGGTGTCCCGGGGGGATGGGATCGACCTGGGATACGCCGGCCGGGGCACCCGCCAGGGCACGAAAAAACCCCCGGCGGATGCCCGCCGGGGGTTTCGCGTATCGAAGCCTGGCTGGTTCGCTAGAGAGCGAGCTGCCACTGGAAGCGGAACAGCATGCTGTCGCCGTTGCTGTTGAACCCGAGCGGCACGCCGGGATAGACGTCCATGTAGCCGGCGCCGGCGTTGCCATCGGCGGTGGCGGAGATGTAGGTCCAGTCGAGGGTGAGCTTGTTGCTGTGACCGTTCAGGTAGTAGTTGAGGGCGACGGCGATCGTCGAGGTCTCGGGCTTGCCCGAGCCGTCCTTGATGTCACGCTGCCAGTAGGCGTAGCGGGCGGCGATCTCCCAGGCGGTGCCCGGGAAGAGGTAGCCGACCTGCGCCAGCGCCATCGTGTCGTCCTCGTCGGCGATCCCGACCACGGAGTCGCGGATCTGGAACCAGGTGAACCCGCCGGTGAACGAGAAGCCACCGTAGCCGAGCGCGAGGTCGAGACCGACAGTCGTGCGATCACCCACGGTGAGGTGCGGGCGGTCGACGCGGTCGGCGTAGTAGCTGCCCCAGAGGCCGAGCTCGCCGTACCAGGTGCAGCTGTCGAAGCGGGTCGCGCCCTCGGTATAGCCGATCGGCTCGAGGAAGGCCCAGTTGATGCGGCCGCTGAACATGAAGTTGTCGCTGGTGAGCGTGTTCAGGACGTTGCGGACCGAGTCGCCACCGTCGCCGTTCGTGACGGCGAACATGTACTGCCACTCGTTCTTGCAGCCGAAGGCGCCGTGGATCATGAGGCCGAAGTCGCGGTTGCGATCCGTGTAGCCGGGCTGCAGCAGACCGGTGACGGAGGAGGCCATCGAGATGTCGACGAACTGCTGGAGCTCGGGGGCTACGAGCAGCTGACGGGCGTTCGGGTAGAGGATCTGTCCCATACGGACGTTGAACGAGTCGCTTGCACCCCACTCGATCCACGCTTCACGGGTGTTCGAGTACTGGTACGAGTTGATCGCGAAGACGCCACCGTTGGGGGCGGCGAGGTAGCCGTGGTAGAGCCACGGGAGACCGTAGAGGTTGCCGCCGTGGTGGCCGAAGTCCATCTCGACGTAGTAGCGCATGTTGCAAGGCGCCGTACCCGAGAACTTGAGCAGCGCGCGCGGGAGCGAGAAGCCGCTCAGGTCGCCGCCGCCGGGAATGAAGAGATCGTCGTCGATATCGTCGATGCTCGGATGCCCGGCCTCGTCGCTATCGAACGCGAAGTACTCGAAGCGGGCCTGGAGCGTCAGGTTGATGCGCAGGGTGAAGTCCCCGCCCCGAATCCAGAAACCCGAGTCGTAGCCGGCGCTACCCGGGCCGCCGACCAGGTTCGCGTCGCCATTGGCGTCCGCGAGGTAGCTGTCGACGGCAGCCTCGATATCGCGGGCCGAGGGCTGATTGTCAGCGAGGGCGGGCGTAGCCGCCATCGCGATCAGGCCGACTGCCAACACCATCCATGCGATGCGCTTCATCGTTTCCTTGCCTCCTTGATGCATCTCCCGCGAGCTCGAAGCAGCCGCAGCCGTCAACGGGCATCCGGGAATGGCCCCCTGAACGCGGTGCGTCCTTCGGGCACGACTCGGAGGATCGGAGCAGCCCCTCCACGTATCCAGATCACTGGACGGCGCCCGCCCCGTATTTTCGCACTTTGTAAGGACGCGGGGCGTCACAAACCCGTCACTCGGCGGGGAGGGGGGGGCATCGTGCCCGAACACGAGCGCTCGCCGGGCGCGGCGTTCACGGGCGTGCGCCCTTGGATGCGCCCCAAACGCCGGAATTCGAGCGATCCGGGCGGCTCAGGCCCCCGGCGCGGTGCCGAGCCGATAGCCGACGCCCCACACGGTGGAGACCAGCCAGGCGTACTTGCCGAGCTTGCGGCGGATGGACAACACGTGGACGTCGACCGTCCGGTCCACGCCCTCCCCGTCCATGCCCCCCCGGTCGAGCAACTCACGCCGCGAGAGGGCGCGGTCCTGGTTTTGGGCCAGCTTGAAGAGGATGTCGAACTCGGTCGGGGTGAGGTTGATCGGCTCGCCATCCACGAGGACCTCCCGGCGTCCCGGGTGGATGGTCAGGTGCTCGGTGCGAACGACGTCGGTCCCCGCCTGGCGGGTGCGGCGCAGCACGGCGTTGATGCGGCTGATCAGGAGATTGGCCTTGAACTGGGGCTTCCGGATGTAGTCGTCCGCCCCTGCCTCGAAGAACTCCTCCTCGAGCGTATCGCTGACCTTGCCCGTGAGGACGATCACGGGGAGGTTGGCGGTCTCGGGCTGGGAGCGGAGCTTGCGGCACACGTCGAGCCCGCTCAGTTCCCCGGTCAAGGTGTAGTCGAGGAGGACCAGGTCGGGTTGCCGCTCCTTGACGAGCGTGAGACCGGCGGCGCCGTTGTCGGCTCCGTACGGATCCATGTTCGCATCCTGCAAGACGACGAGGAGCAGGTCACGGACCTGCTGCTCGTCCTCGATGACCGCGATCTTGGGCGTTTCAGCCATGGACAGACCCCTTGCGCACTACGGAGCGATGCCGTTTCTCGTATCGACACCTCGGGCCCGAATCCGTAATCGATCCGGGACGCCAGTCGGCCCGCAAGCCTAACATCCGTCTCTGCTGTCCGAACGGTTGGCGTGGTGCCCGGGCCCTATCCCGCGAGGCACTGCCGGGATCATTCCGGCAGACGCTGGAGGATGCCGGAGACCTCGTCGAGGCGGAGCGGGACGGCCGACCCGGGGCCGTACCGGTTCCGGATGACCTCCGCCCGGCGGACGCTGCTGCCTCCCACCGGCGCGATCCATCCCGCACGATCGGCCGGGAGGACGAAGGCGGCCCCCGGGACCTCGGACGCCTGGAGGGCGACGACGACGGCGAGATGAAGGCGCGCGGCGACGGCGGCGAGCGCCCGCAGCGCCCCCCCGAGATCCTGCTCCTCGGGACGGATGACGGCTTGCAGGTAGTCCACCGCCATGACCTCGGGCCGGAACGGCACCCGAACGAGCCGATCCTCGAGCGAGTTCACGGACATCCCTCGCGCTTCCAGGATGTGGAACGGGAGCCGCTCGAGGAGGGCCCGCGCCGAAGCGACCGTGTCCACGGCCTCGTCCGGGATCGCGCCGGTCGCAAGCTTCTCGGCGTCGACGCCGGACGCCATGGCCAGGAGTCGCAGGGCCAGGCGCGGCGCGGCGAGGTGGTAGCTCGCATACACGACGCGCCGTCGCTGGAGCGCCGCCCCCTGCAGGAGCGACAGGACGAACGACGTCTTGCCCGCGCCGCGCGGCCCCCCCCACACGTGGAGGTGTCCCGCCGGCAGATCGGCGCCGAGATCATGGACCAGCTCGCTGTCGCCAAACGATGCGCCCGGCTCGGCACCCGCGGGCGGCAGGGGAAACGCAGCCAACAGATCACCGAGATGCTTCATCCCGGCATCCTCCCGCCAGGGGGGGACACCTCGACCCCGCAAGCGTTCCGTACGGAGGCAGCCTCGTAAACGAACTTTTCCCACCCCACGAACGGCATGTTCCGGGCGATGCGCGTCGGGCCGCAGCGCCCCCGCGCCACCGGACTCCCCACCGGACTCCGTCGACCCGGTTGCGGGTGGGACGCGTCAGTCCTTCGGCGCGAACAGGGTGTCGAGCTCCTTCGCCAGGTCGGGGTCGATCTCGACGTCGGCGGCGCCGGCGTTGTCGGTGACCTGCGCGGCGCGGGTTGCCCCCACGATCACGCCGTCCACGCCGGGCTGGGCGAGGCACCACGCCAGGGCGAGGCGCGCCGGGCTGGTTCCGGCCTCCCGGGCCAGCTCGACGAAGCGCTCGACGCGCCGCGGCCGGTCGCCGTCCAGATACCGGGTCATGAACTGGTTTCGCTTCTCGTCGGCGAGGCGGCTTCCGGCCGGGCGGGCGCCCCCCAGGTACTTGCCCGTCAACACGCCTTGCGCAAGCGGGGAGAACACGATCTGCCCGACGCCCACCCGTCGGCAGGTCGGCAGCACCTCCTCCTCGATGCCTCGCTCCAGGAGGCTGAAGGGAGGCTGGTTGGAGATCGGGCCGTAGCCCCCGATGTCCCGGGCGATGCCGAGGGCCTCCTCGATCTGGCGCCCGGTCCACACGCTGACGCCCCAGTAGAGGATCTTTCCCTGACGAACGAGATCCTCCATCGCCCGCACGGTCTCCTCCAGGGGCACCTTCGGGTCGTATCGGTGGCACTGGTACACGTCCAGGTAGTCGGTCCGCAGGCGGCGGAGACTGCCTTCGCAGGACTCCATCACGTGCTTGCGGGACAGCCCCGCGTCGTTGGGTCCCTCGCCCATGGGCCAGAAGCACTTGCTCATCAAGACGATGGATGAGCGGGTGACCCCGTCGAGGGCGACTCCCAGCGACCGCTCGCCCTCGCCGAGTGCGTACACGTCGGCGGTGTCGATCGTCTGGATGCCGACGTCCAAGGCGGCGCGCACACACTCCGTCGTCGAGGCGTCATCCACGCTGGAACCGAAGGTCAGCCAGGATCCGAGGATCACCTCGCTGATGTTCAGGCCGCTTCGCCCGAGCCGTCGGTACTTCATCACTCTTGCTCCTCGGTAGCGTTGTCGTCCGTCGCTTCCGTCTGCGTTGCGTCCGGCGGCGTCGGACGCCGGGGGGATCCTCGAAGGTGGCGGCGAACACGCGCTCGATCTCGGGCAGAGCCGCCGACGCGTTCTCCCCCCGTACGCTGATCTGGACGAGGCGCCGTCGACTGTGGACCAGGAAGAACGCGCCGCGGCCCGGACGGAGCGACCCGAGCGCCGGGAGACCTGCGAAGCTCCGGCTGCCCCCGCTCATCGGCCCGAACGAACCCAACGTGGCCCCCTGATCGGCGGTGGCCTCGATGCGGACGTCCAGTCCCGGGGCCTTCACGCGCGCCCCCTTCGTTCCGAACATGCGAACGACCCACTCACGCGGCGGATCCCGCGCCTCGATGCCGGCGAGCACGTGGACGTACCGCTTGGCCTCCTTGTCGTGGATATGCCACGCCTCGACGTCCTCGAGCGGGTAATCGTCCTCACCCTCCATGATGCGCGTCGTCACGAACCGCATCCGGCCGGAAGCGCGCGCCGAGACGACGCCGGGGTAGCTGTCCGGCCGATCGGGGTAGCCGAAGAAGACATAGCGGGCGGCACAACCGATCTCGCCCGTCGTGGGGTCGGCCCCGATCCAGGTGCCCGTCCAGATCTCCGCCCAGGCGTGGGCGCCCCAGTCGCTCCCCACGCACACGTAGCCGGAGCACTGACGCGCGGGAATACCCGCCGCGCGGCACAGGGCCACGAAGAGCACGGCATGCTCCGAGCAGTCTCCCTGGCGGGACTCCAGGATCTCGAGCGCGCTCGCCTGCCCGACGGCGGGGCTCGACTTCTCGAGGTTCTCGTACACCCAGCGCGCCAGCCGATGCGCGGCCTCGCGAGCGCTCTTCGTGTCGCCGACGATTTCGCGGGTGATCGCCTGGACGTTCTCGTGCCGGCACGGCATGAGAACGGTGGCCTCCAGTTCGCGCTCGAACCTCTCGGGGTCGGCCAAGGGTAGGGTCGCATCCACCGTGGGCGCGTCGTGCCGACGGAGCTCCATCTCGAACACCCACCCCGCGTCGTCGCTTCCGCGCCGACCCCGGACGCGACTCCATGGCGAGTCGGGAAACGCGGGGAGAGCACGATCGGGGTCCCCTTGGATGTGGAGATCCAGGTCCTGGCCGTCCGCACTCATGATGCGCTCGAGCACGGGATAGGAGGGGACGGTGATGCGCGACTCGGCCGGGCGCACGGGCGCCGTTTCCGCCTGCTCGCGCCGCACGCGTCGGTAGGCTTGGCCGCTATCGGTGGCAAGCCGAACGAAGGCCCCGTCGTCGTCGATCCACATGATCGACTGGGAGCCGGACTCGGGGTCGGTCTCCCGCACCTTGAAACAGGAGATCGTCGGAGGCGCCTCTCCCTCGCTGGGCGGCTCCTCCCCTCCGTCTTCCACCTCCTCGCGCGCGAGGATCTCCACGGGCACCACGCGGGCCTTGCGCGCGCGGACGTCGAGGAGGCGCATGTCGAAGCGGTCCCCCACCTTGACCTCGCCCGCGCGTATCCGTGCGCTCAGGAACGCTTCGGCGTCCGTCATCACCGGCGCGTCCAGCGGAATGAACAGCCGCTGCTCCTGCCCCTCGAGGCGCGAGACGGACTCGTAGCCCTTGCCGGTCCACGTCAACTCGTCGACCGAGCTGCGTCCGGCTTCCTCGACCACCGTACGCATCCACCAGAGGGTTCCATCCACATCGCGCTCGAGGTCGATCGTCATGACGAGCTCGAACACCTCGCGCAGGCCCAGCATGTTGCGGACGCTCTTCTCCGTGATGGTCGTCGTGTCGTGAAGCGTCTTGCGCGACTCCCACGTAGACGGGGCCCAGACCACACGGGAGTGGCCGAGCTTCTCGCCGCGTCGGAAAATCTCGTACCACCGCTCGGTTCGGGGCAGCGAGGGCTCCGCCGCGAAGCCACCCTCGAGGGGTACGGCGATGAGGAGGAGAAGAAGACCGCAGACGAGGCGGGAGGCGCGCATGGGCGGATGCTACCGCCGGGCCCGGGCAGTGTCGGCGCCGCGTCGAGGACGCCCGCCGCGGGTCATGCGATCATGCATCGCAGCCATGCGCCTCTTCCTCGCCGCCTTCCTCCTGCTCCTTGGACTCGCCGCCGGCCTCGCGGCGTGCAAGGACGCGCCGCGCGACGCGTCACCGCTCCCGGCCGGCGCGCCCACGCTGCGGCGAGCAGACCTCCCGGTGCGGTCCAACGGAGCAGACGCGACGCTCACCCTGGCCTCACCGGCGCGGGTGCAGATCGTCTACCGCCGGGACGGCGCCGCGGATCGCATCCTCCTCGACGTCCAGCTCCCGGGGGGCAAGCTCATCGAGTTCGGCTACACGAGCGGGGTGGCCCAGCCGCCCGGCGCGCGAGCATCCGTGCCGCCGCCGGAGGAGCAGGCCGCCCAGAGGACGGAGATGCACCCTCGGGTCCTCCAGTTGACGGTGGACGGTTTTCTCGGCGCGTTGACGCTGGACCCGACGGTGTGGACCCGGCCAGGCCTGGCCCAGGCCCGCACGCACATCCTCGCCCCCTCGCGTCTCGGCGAGAAGGTCCCGTTCGACACGGACGTCGAGCTGATCACCGTCGCCGTGGCCGACGTCGAGTCGGGCGAATTGTCGCTGCGACCCCGGGACGGGAAGACGATCGCCCGCGTCGATCCACCCCTCGGCGGGGAAGATCGCCTCCACGTGATGCGTCTCATTCTTCGGGTCGAGTCGGTGGGTGGCGGACGTTCAGAGAGACCATGAGGATCCGCGCCCTCCTACTCGCGACCGTCCTTCTCCTCCTCCTTCCTGCCCCGGGCCGAGGTGACGATGCGCCCCGAGACGCGGGGCTCGCGCCGAGCCTCGTGCCCTTCGCCCCCTGGCTGCGCCACGAGGACGACGTGCTCCGCGCGCTGGCCGCGTTCGAGCTTCGGCGCCACGTGGAGAACGGGGTCGTGGCCCTGGCGACCGACGCCCTCGCGGAGGAGAACGACCCGATCGTCCTCGCCTGCCTCCTGGGGAGCCTGCAAGGCCGCGCACGGCCCGATCTCGTCCGCGAGGGAGGGGCCGTGCTGCCCGGCCTGCTGCTTCGCCTCCTCGACCATCCCCACCCCATCCTTCGGGAGCGGGCCTGGGCCGTTCTTCGTGCCATCCCCCGCGAGCCCGTTCCGGGGGACGCGGGCGCCTGGCGGCAGTGGTGGGTGCGCCGGCGCAAGACCCTCGAGGCGGAACAGCAGGCCATGCGCCGCGCGGTAGCCACCCCCACGGCGCCGACCCCGGATGCCGGGAGGACGGAAAGCCATACCACCCCCGCCCCGACCCGGCCGGACCTCTACGAGCACGTGGCCGAGCTGCGCCGGGATGGACTCGAGGTCTGCATCGTGATGGACCACACCGGCTCCATGGCCCCGGTGATCGGGGCCGCGAGCGGGCGCGCGGCCTGGTTGGTGGCGCGGCTCGCGTGGCTGGTCCCGCGTTTTCGCGCCGGCCTCGTAACGTACGACGATCAGGCGCGACTTCGCTCGGCGCTCACGTCGGACGGCAAGGTCCTGCAGAAGGTCTTCCGGAAGGTCTCGGCCGGGGGCGGCGGCGACTGGGAGGAGGGCGTGGACAAGGGCATCGCCTTGGCGCTCCAGCAGGATCGGCTGGGCTGGAGCGGACGCGCGCATCGCGTCATCGTCGTGATCGGCGATGCTCCTCCTCACCTCGGCGACGTGGACGGACTGCTGCGACGCATCCGCGGGGCGCGCGACGACGTGCTGTTCGAACACGCCGTCACGATCCACGCGGTGTCGACCTACGCGGGAGGCGTCGATCACTTCGACACGATTGCGGCCGCCGGCGGCGGTCTCCACGTCACCCTGGACGCGATCGCCAGCCTCCAGGAAGAACTGATCGCGCTGTCGTTCGGGGCCCCGTGGCGGGACCGGGTCGGTCCCTGGCTACGCGAGATCGAGACGCTCAAGAAACACGCCCCGTAGGGTCTCTTCCCTCAAGCGAGGTGGGCGATCTTGGGCCCGAAGCCTTCCGCGTCGAGGTACGCCTCCCGTGCTCCGGCGACGGTGGTGGCGTAGGCGGCGTAGATACAGGCGCGGTCCACCGCGTCCTGCATGGACATGCCGGCCCGGCAATACGCCGCCAGGGCGCCGACGAAGGCGTCGCCGGCCCCCGTGGCGTCGACGGCCTCCACTTCGACGGAACGCGCGTGGGCGCCTCGACCGTCGTCGATGTAGACGGCGCCGGCCGGCCCGAGGGTGACGACGGGCGACGGCGTCCCCATGCCCTTGAGGGCACGAAGGGCGGCCAAGGCGTCGTCGAGGGAGGCCACGCCGACGCCGGCCAGTTGCTCGGCCTCGCTCCGGTTCAGGACCGTGATGTCGAAGAGCGGCAGGAGCTGTTCAGCCGCCGGGTCGAACGGGGCGGCGTTGAGGATCGTGATCGCCCCGGCCGCACGGGCGCGCTCGGCGGCGGCACGGATCGTGTCGAAGGGGATCTCCAGTTGCGTCACGAAGACGGAAGCGGAGTCGAGGAGCTCGGCGTCGAGGTCCTCGGGCCGCAGGCGCGCGTTGGCGCCCAGGTGCACCGCGATCTGGTTCTCCCCCCCCTCGTCCACGAGGACGGCCGCGTGGCCGGTCTCCGCGTCGGCGGAGGTGTGGAGCCGCACGTCGAGATCCGCCTCTTCGAGGGAGGCGCGGAGCCGCTGCCCCGCCTCGTCCTCCCCCACGCGGCCCACGAAGGCGACGGGAGCCCCCAGGCGGCGGGCGGCGACGGCCTGGTTGGCGCCCTTGCCCCCGGGCATCGTCACGACCTCGCCGGCAACGGCGGTTTCACCCGACAGCGGCAGTGCCTCGACCCGGTAGACCGTGTCCAGAACGAGACTTCCTACGACGACGACCTTGTCTGCAGCCATGGCACCCTCCGCGCGGACTCGGCGGGGCAGCCTACCGGCGTGGGAGGAGGGTCGCTTCGTTCCTCCCGATCGTGCTCGGCCCCGTCCAATTGGCGGCCCCGCGCGACCCTGCCCTCCTCCGGCACCCCGCGGCCCGGTATCCTTCGGCGGTCATGAACCTACTCAACCGCCTCCATCAGCTTCAGACTCGCCACGGCTGGCTTCCGGAGGACGAGCTCCGGGCCTTCGCGGAAGAGGTGAGCGTCCCGCTCTACCGCGTCCAGGAGCTGGTGAGCTTCTACCCGCACTTCCGCCTGCGGCCGCCCCCGCGCCTGCGGGTCCAGGTATGCCGCGACGCGGCCTGCCATCTCCAGGGGGCGGGACAGTTCGCATGGGCCGTGCGCGAGTTCCTGGCCGCCTCGCCTGACGTGGAGGTGCACGAGGTGTCCTGCCTGGGACGCTGCGAGCATGCGCCGGCCGCGGCCGTGAATGACGTCCCCGTCGAGGGATGGACGGCCGAGGACGTCGTCGCGGCGGCGCGCGGGGAGAAGTTCCTGCCCGTCGACGAGCCCACGAGCACACCCCGGCGGTGGGCGTCCGACCCGTACGACTCGAGCGAGAGCCACTACGGCATTCTCCAGGGACTGCTGGCCGAGCGGGAGAAGGCGCGCGCAACCATCCCCGACGTGCTCGAGGCCGCGGGGCTGCGCGGCATGGGCGGCGCCGGCTTCCCCACGGGACTCAAGTGGCGCCTCGTGCGGGACACGCCCGGCGAGGAGAAGTGGGCCGTGGTGAACGCGGACGAGTCCGAACCGGGCACGTTCAAGGACCGGGTGATCCTCGAGGAGTTGCCCCACCTCGTCATCGAGGGCCTCCTCATCGGGTGCCTCGTGGCGGGCGCCGCGAAGGCGGTCGTGTTCATCCGGCACGAGTACGGCCGCGAAGGCAAGGCGATCGAGCGGGAGATCAAGCGCGTCCGGGCGCGCGGCATCCTCGAGGCCCTCGGGGTCGAGCTGGAGCTGTTCGTCTCGCCGGGTGGCTACATCCTCGGCGAGGAAACCGCGCTCATCGAGGCACTGGAAGACAAGCGCGGCGAGCCGCGCAACAAGCCGCCCTACCCCGTACAGAACGGCGTGCACGGCCTCCCCACCTTGATGAACAACGTGGAGACCTTTTCCTACGTTCCGCTCATCCTCCAGGAAGGGGCGGAAGCCTGGCGCGCCCACGGCGTGAACGGGGCGATTGGCTGGAAGTTCCTCTCCCTGTGCGGCCATGTGAACCGGCCGGGCGTGTACTGCGTCCCCATGGGCACGACGGTGCGCACCCTGGTCGAGATGCAGGGCGACGGCATGCGGGACGGGAAGAAGATGAAGGCGTTCTCCCCGGGTGGCGCGAGTGCCCCGTTCCTTCCCGCATCGCTGGCGGACACGCCGCTCGAATTCGACGCCATGGCGAAGGCGGACAGCATGCTCGGCTCGGGCGCGGTCCTCGTCGTGGACGAGGACACCAACATGCTGGACCTCGCGGCCAACATGGTTCGCTTCTTCCGCAACGAGTCGTGCGGCAAGTGCGTGCCCTGCCGCGTGGGCACCGAGAAGGCGTCCGTGATCCTCGATGCGATGCGGGCGGGCCGCACGAAGGGGAACGAGCGCAAGCTCTTGGAAGAGCTCGACGAGACGCTGCGCCTCACATCGATCTGCGGACTCGGCCAGGTTGCGCTCAATCCCGCCATGAGTGTCTTTCGCCACTTCGAAGACGAGATGGCGACACCGCGCGCGGTACGACGGTGAGCGGACGCGACGCCGCCGACGTACGCATGCGCGGTTTCCGGGATCGAGCCGACGTGGCGGCCTGCCAGGCGTGGGTCGATGCACAGGTGCTTCCCCTGGCGACCGAGGAGGTGGCGCTCGGTGCGGCGGCGAACCGCATCCTCGCCGAAGACGTGCAGAGCCCCGTAGACGTGCCCCCGTTCGCGCGCGCGGCCATGGATGGCTGGGCGGTCCGAGGCGCGGACACGTTCGGGGCAGCGGACACCGATCCGCTGGAGCTGCGGGTCGTGGGGCGCGCCCTGCCCGGCCAGGACGCCCTGCCCGCGGTCGGCGCGGGCGAAGCCGTCCGGATCATGACCGGCGCCATGCTGCCACCGGGCGCCGACGCGGTCCTCCGCGCCGAGGAGGGGGAAGAGCACGCGGAACGACTCGAGGTACGCAGCGCGGTCCCCCCGGGGCGCCACGTCGGCGCGCGCGGCGAAGACATCGAGACCGGACGCCGCCTGCTCGGCCGGGGGCGGCGCCTCCGGCCGCAGGATCTGGGCGTGACGGCCTCGATCGGGCGGACGGCGCTGGTGGTTAAGGCCCGCCCGCGGGTAACGGTCCTGATCACCGGAGACGAAGTGCTCGCGCCCGGCGTGGCGCATCGCGCCGGGGCGATCCACGACGCGAACGGGCCGATGCTCGCGGCGCTCGTCGAGCGGGACGGTGGCGCGTTGCTGGCGACGACGTACGTACCGGACGGCCGGGCGTCGGTCGAACGCGCCCTGCTGGAAGCGGATGGAGAGGTCATCCTCGTGTCCGGCGGGTCCAGCGTCGGCGAAGAAGACCACGCCCCCCGCATCCTCGCGGAACGAGGCGACCTCGCCTTCCACGGCGTGGCGCTCCGCCCCGCCTCGCCCTCCGGCGCCGGCGTACTCGGTGAGCGCCGGGTGTTCCTGCTGCCCGGCAATCCCGTCTCGTGCCTCTCCGGCTACGACTTTTTCGCGGGCCGTCTCCTGCGCCGGACCAGCCACGGTGAAGCGTCGTGGCCCTACGCGCGCATGGAAGCGCCGCTCGCGCGGAAGCTGTCGAGCGGCATCGGACGCGTGGACTACGTCCGCGTCCAACTGGTGGAGGGGCGAGTCGTTCCCACCATGAGTCGCGGCGCGTCCATCCTGTCCTCGACGACGGAAGCGGATGGTTTCGTCGTCGTACCGCGCGACCTCGAGGGATGGCCGGAGGGCGCTACGGTGACGGTGTGGCGCTACTGAGGTCCGCACCGGTCCGCTTGAGCACGACCAGGGTCAAGTCGTCGTCGAAGTCGTCCCCGCCGGTCCAGGTCACGAGGGCACGCCGCACGCCGTCGAGGATCTCCCCCGGCTCGTCGTGACGGAGATCCGTGAGGATGCGCGCGAGGCCGGCTTCACCGAGCATCTCGCCCTGGGGGTCCTGCGCCTCGGTCGCCCCGTCGGTGTAGAGGAGCAGGACGTCGCCCGTCTCCATCGCCACCGGCTCGGTGGGCGGGTAGCTCGTCTCGGGGAGTACGCCGAGGACGAGCCCGGTCGGCTCGAGCGTCTCGAGGCGCCCGTCTGCTCGCACCAGCAAGGCCGGAGGGTGGCCGGCGCTGTTCCACTGGAACTTGCCCATCCGCGGATCGGCGATGCCCACGAACAGGGTCATGAAGCGACCGGCGCTCATGTCCCGCGCCAAGTGCTGGTTCAGCAGGGTGAGCAGCTCGGGTATCCCCGTGCTCGTGGGTGCGAAGGCATGAAGGAGCGCGCGCGCCTGCGCCATTACGAGAGCGGCCCCGAGCCCGTGCCCGGAGACGTCCCCGATGACGACGGCGGCGCGTCCGTCGGCGAGCTCGAACACGTCGTAGTAGTCACCGCTCGCGTCTTCGCAGAGTTGGTTGAGTCCGGCGCTGGCCATGCAGCCCACCTGCCGCTCGAGGCGCTCGGGCTGATACGCGCGCTGCACCGTCTGGACGAGGCGGATCTCGCGGTCCTGGCGCTCCTTCTCGATCGCGGAGCGGTGGAGTCGTGCATTCTCGACGGCCAGCGCCGCGTGGACGCTGAGGGCGGAGAGAAACGCCTCGTCCTCGTCGTCGAACTCCCCATGCAGCTTGTTGAGGAGTTGGAAGACGCCGACGACATGCCCGTCGCGCCCCTGGATGGGGGCCGTCAGCAGTTGTTTGGTCACGTACCCGGACTTGGCATCCCAGGAGTCGTCGAACCGAGGATCCTGCCGCACATCCCGAATCCGCAGCGACTCGCCGGTCGCGGCCACGATGCCGGCGATCCCCTGCCCCACCGGGAGTCGGATCTCGAGATCCCCGTCACCGGACAAGACCCTCGACCAGAGTTCCTCCCCATTGCTGGAGAGAAGGAACACCGTGCCCCGATCGGCGTCCACCCCACCCTTGGCGGCATCCAGGATCAATCCGAGCAGCTCGGTCAGGTCGAGGGTCGTGTGGAGCGCGTAGGACGCTTCGGCAACGCGGCGCGCCTGGTCCAGTTCACGACGCAGGGCCGGCAGGTCGACGCGTTCCTCGGTCACGAAGCGTCCTGCTCCCGGCCGTCCGGATGGCGAGCGACGACGACGGTGGAGAGCCCCCCCCGGCCCGTGAACTCGCCCCGGACTTCCATGCGCCGAGGGGCCAGCACGGCCACGAGCGCGTCGAGGATCTCGTTGACGACCGCCTCGTAGAACGCGCCGCGTTGCCGAAACCCGTGCAGGTAGATCTTGAGGCTCTTGAGCTCGACGCACACGCGGCCGGGCACGTAGGTCATCACGATGCGGCCGAAGTCGGGGTGGCCGGTCATCGGGCAGAGAGACGTGAACTCGTGCGCCGTGTGCACGATCTCGTAGTCCCTTTGCGGGTGGGGATTCTCGAAGGTTTCCAGGAGGTCGCTCACGCGAATCGCTCCTCCGTCTCGAGGGGACCGTCGACCAGCTTGTGCACGGGGCAGCGCCCCGCGATGACGAGAAGCCGCTGGCGCTGCTCCTCGTCGAGTGGCCCCACGAGCTTCACTTCCTGCACGATACGCGGAGTCTCCCGCGCCGGGCGGTAGAGCTTCACGTCGACCGACACGTCCTCGAGCGGCCATCCCTTGCGCTGTGCATACATTCGTACGGTGATGGCGGAGCATCCGCCCAACGCCGTAAGGAGGAGCTGAACGGGCGTCATGCCCGCGTTGGTCCCGCCCGCGTCCTTGGGCTCGTCGAGGGTCAAGACGTGATGGCCGTCGGTGGCTTCGGCTCGGTAGCCCTCGAGCAGGCGGACGTTCACTTCGCGTTGGGCTTCGGCCATGGTCGGGCTCCAGGGTGGTGGGCAAAGGTAGGTCGGAAGCGGCTTTCTGCACCTTCCGGGCGCGTCAATCCCCGAACAGCGGGCCGAAGCGCGCCTCGCCGTCGGCCGGGCCCCGCGCTAGGGGTACGTCGAGCGTGAGCGCCACGGGGGCCAGGCAGCGGCCGGTTTCGCAGGGTTGGGCCTCGAGGGTCAGGGTGATGAGGGAGGCACCCTCGGGCGCCTCGCCGGCGCCGAGCCGGAGCTCGCCGCGGATCCAGACGATGCCCCCGTAGCCCGGCGGCCCGCTCTCGAACACCTGGGGCTCGGGCCACGTCACCTTCGCCAGGCGCACCCGCTCTTCGGGGCCGGCCCGGAGCGTCGTCGGCACGAGCCCGTCCCCGACGCCCGAGGCGGGATTCACGTGCCACCCCGGGGCGACCTCGAGGCGGAGGGCGAAGCGCACGGGCGACCCCACCATGGCGATGGATCGCTCCAGGAAGAGGTCGGCGGTGAGGGGCGGCTGCGCGACATGAGCATCCCCGGGCAGGCCGTCGCCGGGAGGCGCCTTGCCGGCCAGGTCGAGCGCGAGAGCCCGGTAGAGCGCTGCGACACCGAGCGCGGCGCGCGCCTGGGCGAGAAGGGGCATGACGGCCTCGAAGGTGCGCTCGGCCGCTCGGGCATAGCGTGCGTCGCCGGTACGCGCATGGAGACGCAACAGCAGCCGCGCCGCGGTGCCGTTGTCCGAAGGGATCGGACCGTCGAACGTCTCCTTGCGCCTCGCGAACAGCGCCTCGTGCAGGTCGTCCGAGGTGGCGTAGAAGCCGCCCCCTACGTCGTCCTGGAAGTGCTCGATCAGACGATCGGCGAGGCCGCGGGCTTCCTCGGCCCAGGAGGCCTCGCCCGTCGCCTCCGCCAGGTCGAGCAGCCCCTCGGCCAGATGCACGTGGTCCTCGCAGAAACCGGGAATGGGCGCGCCCCCCTCCGCGGGAAAGCGAAGGAGCGTTCCGTTTTCGCCTCGCGAGCCGTCGAGCAGGGCTCGCGCGAGCGCGCGCCCCTTCTCGAGGTAGGTCGGCTCGTCGAGGTCCCGGCCCGCCCGCGCGAAGGCGGAGAGGAGCAGACCGTTCCAGGCGGTGATCACCTTGTCGTCGAGCCCGGGTTGGGCTCGCTCGTTCCGGGCGGCGAGCAGCACGTCGCGCACGTGGTCGAGTCGCTGGCGGAGGACGTCGGACGGGGTGCCGAGCCGGGCGGCCGTCTCGCCGAGCGGACGGGGAAGGTGGATGACATTGCGCCCCGTGTAGCGCCCGGTCGCCTCGTCGTGGAAGTTGCCCTTGGCCTCGATGCCCCAGGCGGCCAGGGCGAGTTCCGCATCCCGCGGCTCGAGGAGGTCTCGAATCTCCGCCTCGGTCCAGGTGTAGGTGAGCCCTTCCTCCCCCTCGGTGTCGGCGTCCAGGCTCGAGGCGTAGCCGCCGCCGGGCTGCGCCAGGTCGCGCTCGACCCACCCGAGGATCCGGCGCGCGACCCGGGCGTAGCGGTCGTCGCCGGTGGCGAGGTAGGCGCCGCTGTAGGCCTGCGCCAGGAGCGCGTTGTCGTAGAGCATCTTCTCGAAGTGGGGCAGGAGCCAGTCGGCGTCCGTGCTGTAGCGGTGGAAGCCGCCGCCGACGTGGTCGTGGATGCCGCCATCCGCCATCGCGTCCAGCGTTCGCATGAGTTGCTCGCGACGGAAGCCGCCGGACGCTTCCTCTCCTACGGCGTCGAGGAGGTAGAGGAGCTCGGCGTGCGGAGGGAACTTCGGACGACTCCCGTAGCCGCCACGGCGCGGGTCGAACGACGCCACGAGTGCGTTGTCGAGGATCTCCACGAGATCGTCCTTGGTCCCTTCGAAGGGCGGGAGAGCCGCGCCGTCCCCGAGGTCACGCACCCGCTCGGCGACGGCCGCGCCCTGCTGCCGCAGCTTCGCCTCCGAGGTCTGCCAGAGCTCGGCCACCTGCCGGGTCAGCTGCTGGAGGCCGTCCCGAGGCAGGTAGGTCCCGGCCCAGAAGGGCTCCCGATCGGGTGTCAGCAGCACGGTCATGGGCCAGCCGCCCCGCCCGACCATGACGTGGACGGCCTGCATGTACAGGGCATCGACGTCGGGCCGCTCCTCCCGGTCCACCTTGATGCACACGAAGGTCTCGTTGAGGAGGGCGGCTGTGGCCTCGTCCTCGAACGATTCGTGCTCCATGACGTGACACCAATGGCAGGCGGCGTAGCCGACGGAGAGGAAGACCGGCTTGTTCTCCCGGCGGGCCCGGGTCCAGGCCTCGTCGGCCCAGGGGTACCAATCCACCGGATTCGTGGCGTGCTGGCGGAGATAGGGGCTGCGGGCCGCGGCCAGGCGGTTCGTCTTCACGGGAACTCCGGGGGCGGGTGCCTCTTCGGCCGCGGCAGCGGCAGCGGGGAGGACGACGAGGGCGAGCAAGAGGGCGAGGCGGGTGGTCACCCGCGCAGCCTAGCCGTGCCGCGGGGGGCACCCGCGTGGCACGGAGCCGCCTCCATCCCCCCAAAGAAAAAGGGCCGTGCGTCCCGAGAGACGCACGGCCCTGAGAGTCGAACCCGCTGAATCAGCGCGCGGGCGCGAAGGGATCCACCGGGGGCAGCTCGCCGGCGGGCATCATCCCGTCCGGGTCACCGGCGCCCGAGGCGGCTCCGGGCGCGGGCATGCCATAGGTGTCCGGCACGGCCATCGGTGCCATCGTGCCATCGACGCCACAGGGCACCTCGCACTCGGTGGTGCGACGCCACTCCCAGCGGGCGGGGCAGACGAGCTCTTCGCGGCACTGGGTCTCGTAGACGGCCGGGACGGGGATCGACTTGTAGTACCCGGGCTGGCACTCGACCTCCTTGCAGCGGGTCTCGTACTCCGCGGGGATGATCTCCTGGCGGCAGCTCTCGGGCTGGACGCAGATCTGCTTGGACCGCGTCTCGTAGACCGGCGGGATCTCGACCAGGCTCCAGCACTCACCCAACTGCTCGCCCTCGCCGAGGCTGCTCGGCTCGCAGCTCACGCGTTGCCACTCGGTCTTGCCGGCGCACACCATCACCTGCTCGCACTGGGTCTCGTAGACCGCGGGGATGGGGATCTGACGGCACTGCTCGGGCTTGACGCAGACCTGCTCGGAGACGGTCTTCATGACCGGCGGGACCCACTCTTGGCGGCAGGTCTCGGGCTGGATGCACACCTGCTCCTCGATGGTGCGGGTGACGGCCGGGACACGGACGTAGCACCACACCTCACCCGGGCGGGCGTTCGGCGGGCGAGCCCCGCTCTGGGGCTGGGCGCAGGGGTCGCACGCGACCGGCGCGGGTGCGCACGGGTCGCAAGGCGGCGGGGCGCAGGGGTCACAGGGGGGCGGTGCGCAGGGATCAACGGGCGACGTCGACGCCGTCGCACGCTGGTCTTCCCAGAAGCGGTACCCGGAACCCGAACAGCCTGCCAGTACCACGACGGCGACCAGCGCAATGGCCAGGACCGCCATACGGTGATTGACCATATTTCCTCCTCCGATCAACGGCTCAGATCGATTCGTTTCGATTGCTATATGACCACTAGGTAACCACAGACACGCGAAATCCGCAGTGAATGCCTCACTCGAAGGTCGGCGCAAAAGGCCCGCTGCTGGACCCGAAACCGCATCCTTGGACGCTGGTCCCGGTGCGCCTCCCGCGCGTGTCTCCCTGCGCCTACCCTCTCGCCAGGACCCTAGCCAGGAAGCAGGGGCGGCCACGAAATGAATGGTGCCGAGACCGGGACTTGAACCCGGATGGGCCGTTAAGCCCACTAGGCCCTCAACCTAGCGCGTCTGCCAATTCCGCCATCTCGGCCCGAGATGTCGCAAGGCGCAAACGGTAGTGCTGTCCGGCCCCCTGTCAACCCGGGACGGGCTCGGCCGCGAGGCGCGACACGCGGGACTTTCGACCCACCCACTCGACGCCGGGGCGCGCGGCGAGGATCAGTCGCCCGGGCGGGGCGCGGGCGACGTCGACCGTGGGCGGAAGAGGACGGCCAGGTCGGCGGTCAGGATGTCGCGCGACGCGAGGATGCCGAGGCCCAGCGCACGGAGGCGACCGTAGCGCGCGAGCTCCAACCGGTACTCCTCGATGAAGTCGCGGTAGTGCTCCATGTGCTCGTCGAGGTGACGGCCGACCTCCTTGTCGAGTTCCACCTCCTGCTGCATGGTCAGGACCGGACTGTTCGTGCGTTGCCGAATCTCCGCCTCGCGCCGACGGCGGTAGTCGGCGGCGGCGAGGCTCGGATTGTGGTTCGCGTTGACCCAGTCGTTGCGCCCGTCCCAGAGAAAGCCCCGGGGCTGCTCGCCCGGCTCGGTGCTCGGCGGCACGCGGAAGAGCCGCTCGAGATCCACGAAGAGCGCGACGTGTACCTTGCTCGGCAGCTTGTCCATCGCCGCCCGGAAGGCGACGCTCTCCTTGAGCGGGGGGTGCGCCCGCGGATCGACGATGGTGTCGAGGATCTTGCGGAAGTAGGTCTCGTTGCTGGCGAAGATGAAGTGCTCCTGCGCGAGGATCCACGCCGGCGAGACGTGAGCGAAGTCCGCGGCCTCCATCTGCAGGCCGATGCGCGTGTACGTCAGCCCGCGATACTCGACCTTCTCGAGTTCGGGGCTACCCCCGAGCAACGGCACACGCTCGGCGAGGTACTGATCGAGCTCCGCCGGCGACGTGTCGCGGTTCAGGTGCACCATCATGGCGATCGCGCCGAATCCGGGGCTCGGATACTGCTCGGGATCATCCACCCAGAAACCCGGGTAATCGAGTGTGTCGTACGGGTCGCTCATGCGCGCCATGGCGATGCCCGCGGTGTTGCTCAGCTTCGCGGCGAATTCGCCGAAGAAGTCCTCGATGTCTTCGTAGCGACCCATCCGACGCAGGTTGTCCCGCCAGAGCTGCTGCTGGGCGGGCGTGAGGATGTCCTGGAAGATGCCGCTGAGCAGCTGGCCCGGCTGGGTGCGCAGGAGGAGCGCGGCGAACGTGTCTTCTTGCGGCACCAGGCCGGCCACGGCACTCCCCGGCGCCTCGGGCTGCAAGGCGTAGACCTCGCCGACACCGGGCCCGAGTTGGGCCGGGTGATAGCGGATGCGCGCGTGGGCGAGGACCTGGTCCCTACTGGGGAGCAGCATCGCCCCGTTGAGGCGGTGCAGCGCGGTGACCGTCAGGTAGCGCCTCAGGATCGTGTACGGACGACCGTAGGTTTCCAGGGCGCGCACGAGGTAGTTCTCGATGGGCTGCACGTCCATGGAGGCGGCCACCGCACCCCGGTCGAGATCGAGCTCGACGTGGGGTCGGTCGAGGTAGCTGCGGCCACTGTCGGGAAAGGCGCCGAGATCCGCGACCTGGCCGATCAGCGTCGGCGAGTTGGAGATGCCCAGCACGTCCTTCACGCGCGTCAGGTAGAAGGTGTTGTTGGGCGGCCGGAGGGTCCCGTCGCCGCACTGGCGCTGGCGCGGTGTCATGACCGGGACGTTCAGGAGGGTGAACTTGAAGATCCCATCGCCCACCGCCTCGACCTTCAGATTGGGATCGAGGTTGTTGCGCACGAATCCGTGCTTCAGCGCCGAGACGAACTTCGCCTTCCAGGACACCCGCGTGAGGAGGAGGAACTCCCGCCACGTCGGAGGGCCCTGACGCGGGTCGGCACCCGCGCAGAACCGCTGGGCGAAGACCAACTCGTCGCCGAGAACGTCATCTTCGAAGGAGAACGTGGTGATGCCGAGAGGGATCTGGTCGTTGATCTGCTTCTCGTTCTGCAACATCATCTCGATGGCGGATCCCAGGTCGTCCCCTCCGCGACGCATCGCCTCCGGATCGCGCGCGGGTACGCCCGCCTCCTGGGCCTTGCGCACCCGCTCGAACGCGAGCCGCAGCTGCTCGGCGAAGTCGCTGAGCTGAGGCACGATCGGCGCCTCGATGACGTTCTCCTGGAGCCAGCCGGTCTCCTTGACTCCCTGCCAGGACGTCCGGAACACGGCATCCACATCCCCGGGCACGAGCCCCGCCACACTCTCCACGCTGCCCTCCAGCGGCCAGTAGGCGATCCAGGTGAAGGCGGCCAGCAGGACGATTCCGACGACGAGCAGGATGAGGAGAAGACGGCGAAGACGACGGGAACGGAGGAACAAGGCGGACTCCCGGACAAGGGACGGACGGGGAACGGTCTAGAGCCCCGCGACTGGCAGCGAGAGTATGCGGCCGCGATGGCTCCTGCCTCCCTTGGACGCACTCCGTCGCCCGTGGCCTCCACTCGGCCCGAGTGGTAGCCTCATCGGTATGCTGATCTTCACTCCTCACGCCGGCGACCTTCCTGCTTCCACGACCCTGGCGATCACGGCCAAGGCGAACCAGATGCGCGCGGAGGGCATCGACGTCGCCCCCTTTGCCGCTGGGGAGCCGGACTTCGACACGCCCGACCACGTGAAGGAAGCCGGCATCCAGGCGATTCGGGACGGCCGAACGAAGTACGCACCCGCGGCGGGGATCCTCCCGCTGCGCGAGGCGGTCGCCGGCGCCTTCCAGGCCAACGGCTACGACGGATTGACCGCGGACAGGACGATCGTCAGCACGGGAGCCAAGGGGATCCTCTACCTGGCCTTGCAGGTCCTCGTGGGCGAGGGTGACGAGGTCATCATCCCGACCCCCGATTGGCTGTCCTACCCCTACATGGTGCAGGCCGCCGGTGGCACGTCGGTCTTCGTCGACACGCGCCCCGAGGACGGCTACGTCATCGACCCGGATCGGATCGAAGCCGCGGTGACGCCCCGGACGCGCGCCATCATCCTCAACTCGCCCGGCAACCCCACGGGCGCCCTGCAGCCGGACGATGTCCAGGCGGCCATCGGGCGCATCGCCGTGAAACACGACCTCATGGTCATCAGCGACGAGATCTACGAGCACCTCGTCTACGCCCCCGCCCAGTTCAAGTCGTTCGCGACGCTGGCTCCCGAGGCGCACGAGCACACGCTGCTCGTGAATGGCGTTTCCAAGGCCTACGCCATGACGGGCTGGCGCATCGGGTACGGCGGCGGCCCGAAGGACCTGATCCAGC
The DNA here is from genome assembly GCA_963802335.1 of uncultured Planctomycetota bacterium. Classification (GTDB taxonomy): domain Bacteria; phylum Planctomycetota; class PLA2; order PLA2; family JAEUHO01; genus CAWDIE01. The sequence goes on from CAWDIE010000004.1 coordinate 320,177, forward strand.
GCATGACGCGGCTGCAGAGCCATGCGACCAGCGGCACGCCCGAGATCTGCCAGCGGGCGGCGATCGCGGCCCTCGAAGGACCGCAGGACGACATCGCCCGCATGCAGGCCGTCTTCGCCGAGCGGCGTGGGGTGATCTGCGAGGAGCTCGCCCGCATCCCCGGGCTGAACTGTCGGGTGCCGGACGGCGCGTTCTACGTCTTCCCCGATATCTCGATGTACCTCGGCAAGAGCTACCAGGGCCGCGAGGTCGACACGGCGTCGACGCTCGGCGAGATGCTGATCGAGCATGCCCACGCCGCCGTCGTCCCGGGAGACGTGTTCCACGCCCCCTACGCTATCCGGTTCAGCTACGCCTGCTCGGAGAAGCACATTCGTGCCGGCGTCGGGCGGGTGGCCGACTTCCTCTCCCAGCTCGTCTGACCGTCCGCACGGAGTCGTCCGTACCGAGTCAGGGCCGATGTTCACCGTTCCGACGTCGCCTCCCGCGACCGTCGTCTCCGCCCGGGCCGACTATCCGCGCATGCGGCGGATCTCGCCGAGCGCCTCCTGACGACTTCGGGGATCGGGGTGCAGGCGCGCCGCAAAGGTGAACAGCTCGAGCGCGGCCTCGGGCCGCCCGTCGACGCGGTAGAGGAGGTGCCCCAGCAGCAGCGCCGCTTCCGGCGCGTCGCGGCTCTGGGGGTCGTCCTGGAGGACACTCGCCAACTGTTGCCGCGCCTCGCCGTATCGCCCCTCCTCCAGGTCCCGGCGTGCATCGCGAATCGTGGCGGCCACGCGGAGATCCTGCTCGGGCGAGGAGGGCAGCCGCTCCGCGCGCGGACGCGTTGCGCGTACCGCCGCCGCCAGTCCCGCGCCGCAGAGGAAGCCACCCACGTGCGCGGCGAACGCCGTCCCCCCGCCTTCCATTTCGCCGTAGTGAACGAACATGTTGACGAGATCCATCAGGAACATGACCCCCACGAGCAGGCGAGCCGGCACCCAGAACGTGAAGATGAACAGCATCCAGAACAGCACCAGGACGCGATTGCGGGGGAAGGCCACGAAGTAGTAGCCGGCGATGCCGAAGATCGCCCCGGAGGCTCCCAGCATGGGCACGGTGGACTGGGCATTGAGAAGGAGGAAGAAGAGCGCGGCCGCAAGGCCGCACGTGAGGTAGGTGAGCAGGTACGCCAGGTGGCCAAGCCGCCGCTCGACCGTCCCGCCGAACACCCACAGCATCAGCATGTTCGCCGCGATGTGCAGGAACGAGCCGTGCATGAACATGTGCGTGAACAGCGTCGGCGCGCGCGGGGCAACGGGAATCAGCCCCCAGGTCTGCGTCCACACGACGTGCTCGGCCGGGCCGCGCAGCGCGAAGAGGCCGATCAGGTACACCGCCACGTTGGTGGCGATGAGCGCATGGTTGACCCACGACCGCGGCCCGGGTTCGGACGGGGCGTCGCCGAGAGGCAGGAACATGCGGAGGGCTCCTCCGGGAGGAGGCGCCGGCTCGAGCTAGGACTGCTCGGCCAAGGCCGCCAGGATGATGTCACCGACCTCGTCGGTCTTGTGGGCTCCGGCGGAGAGGCTCTTGATACGGCCCTCCTCCAAGGCGACGCGTACGGCCGTCCCGATGAGCGCCGCGGCGCCGGGCTCCCCGATGTGGTCCAGCAGCATGCGCCCCGCCTCGATGGTCGCCACGGGGTTGGCTGTGTTCTTGCCCCGGTACTTGGGGGCGGAGCCGTGAATCGGTTCGAACATGCTGACCCGTCCCGGGTGGATGTTCCCGGAGGCCGCGATGCCCATGCCGCCCTGCACCATGGCGCCCAGATCCGTAAGGATGTCGCCGAACAGGTTGGGGGTGACGACGACGTCGAACCACTCGGGGTTCTTCACCATCCACATGCATGCAGCGTCGATGTACGCGTGGTCGGTCTCGACCTGCGGATACTCGGCCGCCACCTCGGCGAAGACGCGGGTCCAGATGTCCTGCGCGCGGATGGCGTTCGCCTTGTCGACCAGGGTGACCTTCGGCTTGCCGTTCTTGTTGCGCGCTACGGCTTGGTCGAACGAGTAGCGAATGACCCGCTCGACGCCGTTGCGCGTGTAGATCATCTCGGCCACGGCCACCTCGTGGGGTGTCCCGATGCGGTGGATGCCCCCCAAGCCGGCGTAGGCGTCTTCGGTGTTCTCGCGGACGACGACCATGTCGACGTCCTCGGGGGTCTTACCCTTGATGGGGCAGAGGCCTTCGCTGTAGAGCTTGATCGGCCGGAGATTGACGTAGAGATCGAACGTCTGCCGCACGCCCCAGATGATCGCCCGCTCGAGGAATCCGGTCTCGACTCGCGGGTCGCCGATCGCCCCGAGGAAGATGGCTTCGGTCTTGGCCATGGCCTCGAAGGCTGACTCGGGCATGGCCTCGCCGGTGGCGAGGTAGTGATCTGCGCCGTAGGGATAGGTCTCGCACTCGAGCGAGAAACCTTCACGCTCGGCCGCGGCGTTCATCACCCGGAGCGCTTGCGCAACGACCTCCTCCCCGATGCCGTCGCCGGGAAGGACCGAGATCTTGTGGGTGCGCATGGGATCGAGCTCCGATCAGGACGTTGGGGCGTGGATGGTAGGAAGTCTGGGCGGTTACGACCACATGCCCGACTCGAAGGCGGTGATCCGGCCTTCGACGGCCGACGCGGCGACCGTGTAGGGCGACGCCAGATAGAGGCGGCCCGGACCCGATCGTCCCTTGAAGTTGCGGTTGATGGCCGAGACGGTGACCTGCTCGGCGTTCTCGGACACGCCGGGGCCACAGCCGATGCACGCGCCGCACCCGGGAGAGATCACCTCGACGCCGGTGTCGTCGAAGACGTCCAGGTAGCCCTTGGCGCGGGCGTAGCGCTCCACATCCTCGCTGCCGAACTGGATGTAGAAACGCACGCCGTCCGCCACTCGGCGACCGGCGGCCCGGGCCTGAGTCATGACGGCGGCATACATGTCGAAGTCGTCCTTCTTGCCGGCCGTGCAGGACCCCCCGTAGGCGATGTCGATGGCGACCGCGTCGAGGTTCTCGACCAGCTCCCCGTTCGTGGGGTCCGAGGGGATGCCGCGATCCGGGTCACCGGGGTCGGCCACCATCGGCTCGATCGCCGCAAGGTCGATCTCGAACACGCCGCCGTCGTAGGCCGCGCCCTCGTCGGGGAGCACGATGCGCGAACGCAGCTGGGCCTCGTCGGCATCCGGTCGCTGGGCCAGGATCCACTGGATCGTCGCCTCGTCTGCTTCGACGATGCCCGTGCGCGCGCTGCACTCCGTGGCCATGTTCGCGAGGGTGGCTCGCTCGTCCATGGAGAGGGAGGCGAGGCCGGGCCCACCGAATTCCATGATGCGATCCAGGGTCTTCTGCGGCCGGGCGTAGTGAAGGAGGATGTAGAGCATCACGTCCTTCGCCGTGACGCCCGGGCGCAAGGCCCCCGCCAACTCGAACCGGATGGACTCGGGCACGCGGACGACCGTGAAGCCGCTCTGGATGAGCGCTGCGTACTCGGTGGCCCCGACCCCGTGCGCCAAGGCGTTGCTGCCACCGCCCATGCACGTGTGACTGTCCGTGGCCTGGATGAGATCGCCGGGCTCGATGATCTGCTCCCGGGCCACCTGATGGCAGATGCCGGGGCTCTTGCCGTCTCGCGCGCTGAAGTCGCGCACGCCCGTGTGCCGCTGAAACGCCCGCTGGAGATCGCGCAGGATCTGGATCTCGGGCGCATACGGCGCCATGCGCTCGACACCGTCCGCGTAGATGAGGTGGTCCTCGAAGACCGCGAACTTGCCGGGGTTGGGGATGGTGTAGTCCTCGCCGAACTCCTCCTTGAGGAACTCGTGGACCTGCGCCGTGGTGAACTCGTGGCTGTAGCCGCCATCGACCGCGACCACGACGGCGTCGCCGGGCTTCACGGGGCGGGGCCCTCCGACCAGGTGGCGGGAGATGATCTTCTCCCCCATCGTGAGCGGTCGCGCGGGCGTGTCGGGCGTCGGCACCTCGACGAGCCCGGAGGCCAAGGCGCGGTTGAAGGCGAAGAGGCCGCCGCAGCGAATAATCAACTGCGTGATGGGGTCGTGGCCATCGAGGAAGACCTCGAGCGGGACGCTCTCCCCCGCCTGCAGGCGGCGAAGCACGTCGTGGTCGCCCATGAGCACGCCCTGATTGATGTTGTTCCGCGCGTGGATCGGCGCGAAGGAAGCCGCGATCGCGATGCGGATACCCGACCACTTCTCCGCCTGCACCGCGGTCTCGCGGGAGCTCCCCGTTCCCTTCCGGTAGCCGGAGACGATGACTTCGAAGCCCCCGTCCGCCAAGGCGTTCGTCGGCACGAGCCGCGCCCCGTCCACGATCAGCCCGGCGTAGGCGTCGCGGGCGATGTCGGCCGGGCGATGACGGAAGCAGACCCACGCCGGCGTCATGGCGTCGGTGTTGACGTCGTCGAGCAGATGCTCGACCTCCACGTCCTCCATCCGCAGGTCGAGTTCACCCGCCAGCTGCCGCCGGATGGCATCCGGATCCTTGGTGAGGAACAGGACACGCTTGTCGGGATCGAGGCGGATCGTCGGCGGGGGCGCGGAGGGCAGCGAGGAGAGATCAGGCATGAGGAAAGCTGGTCCTTAGGATCCGTTGAACTCCGGCCGACGCTTCTCGAGGAACGCGTTGAGGCCTTCGCGCATGTCATGCGTCGACGAGCAGATGCCGAAGAGATCGGCTTCGATGGTCATGCCGTCTGCCATGGGCAGGTCCGTGCCGCGAAGGACGGACTCGAGGGCGAACCCCTGGGCCAGCGTGCCGCGGGTGAGGAGCTTCTTGGCCAGCTTGACGGTTACCTCGAGCAGTTCCTCGCCCGGGGCCACGCGGTTCACGAGGCCGTAGGCGAGGGCGGTCGGCGCGTCGATCGGATCGCCCGTGAGGATCATCTCCAGGGCACGGCCCCGGCCGACGATGCGCGGCAGCCGCTGGGTCCCCCCGTAGCCCGGGAAGATGCCGAGGCCGACCTCGGGCAGGCCGATCTTGGTTTCCGCGGCGAGGGTCCGCAGGTGGCAAGCCAGCGCGAGCTCGAGCCCGCCACCGAACGCAAACCCGTTCATCATGGCGATGACCGGCTTCCCCAGGTTCTCGATGCGGCTCAGGACGGCCTGGCCGCGCTCGGACTTCTTCTTGCCGCCCACGACGTTCATCTGGGCGAGCTCGCCGATGTCGGCGCCCGCGACGAAGGCCTTCTCACCGGCGCCCGTCAGGATCACCACGCCGCAATCCGGATCGGCACCGGCCGCATCGAACGCCTGGCCGATCTCCGCGACAACGGCGTCGTTGAGCGCATTCAGCTTGTCCGGACGGTTCACGACGATGGTCGTGATGCGCTCGGTCTTCCCGTAGAGCAGATTCTTGTAACTCATCGCGCTCCGTCCTACTTGCGGTAGTCGTAGAAACCGCGACCGCTCTTGCGACCGTGGCGACCCGATGCGACCAGACGACGCAGCATGGGCGGTGCCTGATAGCGGATGTCCTTGAACTCGTGGTGCATGATGTCGGCGATGTAGAGCGTGGTGTCGAGGCCGACGAAGTCGAGCAGCTCGAAGGGCCCCATCGGATACCCGCACCCCAGCTTCATGCCGGCATCGATGTCTTCCGCGGTGGCGACGCCCTTCTCGTACGCGCGAATGGCGTCGAGGAGATAGGGCACCAGCAGGAGATTCACCACGAAGCCCGGCGTGTCCTTGGCCCGCACGACCACTTTGCCGACCTTCTCGCCGTACGCGCAAGCCGCGTCGAACACCTCGTCGGTGGTCTCCAGCGTGCGCACGACCTCGACCAGCTTCATCACCGGCACGGGGTTGAAGAAGTGCAGGCCGACGAAGCGCTCACCGCGCTTGGTGGCGGCGGCCATGTCGCCCACGGGGAGCGATGAGGTATTGCTGGAGAAGATCGTCTCGGGCTTGCAGAGACGATCGAGGGCGGCGAAAAGCTCCTGCTTCGCCTCCATGTTCTCGACGATGGCCTCGATGATCAGGTCGCAATCGGCCATGTCCTCGAGTGCGGTGGTCCACTGGATCAGACCGAGGATCTGGTCGCGGCCGGCCTCGTCGAGCTTGCCCTTCTCGACCGCCCGGCCGAGCGACTTCTCGATCCGTGCCTTGCCCTTGGCGAGGAACTCGTCGGAGACTTCGCGCACGACGACTTCGCATCCCGCCTTGGCCGAGATCTCCGCGATCCCCGAGCCCATGAGTCCACAACCGACGACGCCGACCTTGTTGATTTCCATCCGCTTCTTCTCTCTCCGCAGGAGTCACGGCCCAGGAGCCTGATGCGGGGGCGGACCGCCGTACCTCCCGCCCCGTCCGGGGGCGCATGGTAGGCATGAAGCGGGGGAGGGTGAAGCCATGCCTGGGATTCCGGCTCGCGTCCACCCCCGGGCGCGTCCAGGTCGTGCGCTCGAATGCGATCCGGACGTCTACCGCAGGCTGTCCCGCGCCAGGTCCTCGAATTCGTTCGCCGACAGCTCGCCGTACGTCTTCCCCTTGCGCTTGAGCTTCTCGTTCATGCGCAACACGACGTCGGTCATGCGCTCGTGCGTCTCCTCGCTTCCGCCGAGAAGCACGAAGTCTCTCCCCTGCGTTACCCGCTTGTGCCCGTCCGTACCATCGAGGCCGAGGCCGAGCAGGCCGTTCTTGCGGCGGCGCTTCTCGCGCGTGGAATGCATATCCTCCATGGCCGGGAGCATAGCGTCTTTGAGGTTTCGGTCCACGCCAAAGACGGTTGGCAGGAAGTAAGGAAGGACGCTGCTTGGCCTACGAGAACGACAACGGAGGCAAGGGAATTCCCATTCCCAATCCCCCCTGCGGGGTCAATGCGCCTCCGACCAGTTTTCGCCCCACCCGGTGTCCACGATGATGGGCACGTCGAGATCCATCGCTCCGGCCATTTCCTTCACAACGAGCGCTTCCAGCGTCTCACTCTCCGCCGACGGCACTTCCAGCAGGAGCTCGTCGTGGATCTGGATGAGCATGCGCGATGCGTAGGACTCCGTCCGAAGACGGCGATCGATCCGGATCATGGCCAACTTGATCAGGTCGGCCGCCGTGCCCTGCATGGGCGTGTTCACGGCGACGTTTTCGGCCTGCGTGCGAACGCGCGGATCCTTGCTGTTCAACTCTGGCAGGTAGCGCCGCCGGCCGAGCAGGGTGCTCACGTAGCCCGTATCCCTCGCCTCCTCGACGGTGCGGTCGAGGAACGACCGCACGCCGGGGTAGGTCTGGAAGTACTGCTCGATGAAGCTCCGCGCCTCATCCAGGCTCACCTTGGTCTCGCGGGCGAGCCGCTGGGGCCCCATGCCGTAGATGACACCGAAGTTGACGGCTTTGGCGCGGCTGCGCAACAACGACGTAACCTCGTCCGGGGCGACCTTGAAGATGCGCGCCGCCGTCGACCGGTGGATGTCGTCCCCGGCCTGGAACGCCTCGAGCAGCCCCTCGTCCCCCGACAGATGAGCGAGGAGCCGCAACTCGATCTGGCTGTAGTCGGCCGAGAGAAAGCGCCAGCCTTCCTCGGGCACGAACGCCTTGCGAATCTCCCGCCCCTCCTGGGAGCGAATCGGGATGTTCTGCAGGTTCGGGTCACTCGACGAGAGACGTCCCGTCGCCGTGCCGGTCTGGTGGAAGGTGGTGTGGACACGTCCGGTATCGGGGTTCACGGCGAGCGGCAAGGTGTCGACGTACGTGCTCTTCAACTTCGTGAGGCTGCGGTACTCGAGGACGAAGGCGGGCAGCTCGTGGTGCGGAGCCAACTCGAGGAGGGTCTGCTCGTCCGTGGCGTAGCCCTTCCCCTTCGCGGTCTTCTTGGGCCGCTTGCGCCCGAGCGCTTCGTGGAATTTCAGGGTGTCGAACAGAATGCGGCCGAGGTTCGCCGTGGAGCGGATGTTGAACTCCTCACCGGCGAGTTCGTAGATGCGGGCCTTCGCGGCCTCCGCCCGCTCGGCGAGACTCTCCGAGATGCGTGCCAGCAAGGCGGTGTCGAGACGGATCCCGCGGTGCTCCATCCGGGTGAGGACCGGGATGAGCGGGACCTCCACGTGCTGGAACAGGCTCTCGACCTCCTTCTCGGCGATCTCGGGTTCGATGTGGCGCCGGAGCCGCAACGTGACGTCGGCGTCCTCGCACGCGTAGGCCGCGACGTCGGCAATGGGCACTTCGGCCATCGTGATCTGGCTCTTGCCCTTCCCGAGGAGATCCGTCGTCGGGACCTTGCGGATGCCGAGGCGACGCATGGCCATCTCGTCCATGTTGTGGACGCGCCCGCCCGGATCCACACACCAGTCGGCCACCATCGTGTCGAACGCCACGCCCTGGACGTCGACACCGTGGCGCGCCAGCACGTGCAGGTCGTACTTGATGTTCTGTCCGGTCTTGGCGACCGCCTCGTCTTCGAGGACGGGCCGCAACCGGTCGAGCACGGCGTCCGTGTCCTGCCCGGTGCCGGCGTCGAAGAGGCGTCCGGCGGCCTGTCCGCGCTTCGCTCCACCTCCGAACATGGGCGGTTCGAGGTTGCACGGAACGTAGTACGCCTCGCCCTCCTCCCAGGCGAACGACAACCCGACGAGGTCGGCCCGCATGGGATCGACGGCCGTGGTCTCGGTGTCCACCACGAACCCGTCCGTCGCCCGCTGGCGCGCCAGCGCCTTCACGAGTGCGTCGAGCTTGGCGGGCTCGTCGACCAGGTGGTAGCGGATGTCCCCGAGCCCCTGGTCGCCGCTGTCCAGGGCGTCCAGCCGCGCCTGGAACTCGAGTTCCATGTAGAGCTCGCGGAGCGTCTCGACCGAGGGTTCCTCCTGGACGAGGCCTTCGAGGGACACGGGCGCGTGGACGTCGATGGTCACGAGGTCGCGACTGAGGCGCGCCTGATCGGCGAACTCGACGAGGTTCTGCTTCAACTTCTTCTGCTTGATCTCGTCCGTGTGATCCAGGACGTCGTCCAGGCCTCCCCAGGTCGTGATCAACTCGGTTGCTCGCTTGGGCCCGACGCCCGGAACGCCGGGCACGTTGTCGGATGTGTCGCCCATCAGGGCGAGCACGTCGATGACCTTCTCGGGCGGTACGCCGAACTTCTCCTCGACGGCCACGCGATCAACGAGGTGGACCTCGGCCTGGCCGGGTTTCATGACGTTGTAGAGCTTCACGTGGTCGCCCACGAGCTGATACATGTCCTTGTCACCGGAGACGATCCAGACGTCGCGACCGGCGTCGGCGCCCTGGCGCGCCAGGGCCCCGATCACGTCGTCGGCCTCCCAGCCGGGCACCCGGAGGAACGGCAGGCCCTCTCCTTCGACGGCGCGCTGGATCCACGCCAGCTGCGGGATCATCTCGTCGGGCATCTTCTCGCGCGTGGCCTTGTACTCGGGGTAGGCCTTGTGCCGGAAGGTGGGTTCCGGCGCGTCGAAGACGACCACGATCTCTTCGGGCGCCTCCTGGTCCCGGAGGCGATCCAGGGCGGCGAGGAAGCCGAAGACGGCGCTGGTGGGCTGCCCCTTGCTGGTGGTCAGGGGACTCCGCATGAGGGCGAAGTGGGCCCGGTAGGCCAGGGCCATGCCGTCGAGGAGGAAGAGGCGGGGACGATCGGACGCGGTCAGGGGAGAAGGCATGGCGGAATCGTAGCGGCGGTGGGGCCCTACCGGACAGCACGGGGTACGCTCGGTCGCCATGACGACGCCCACCTTCTTCGTCGCGCGCGATCGCGCCCGGCGCCTCGGCTGGAACCTGGAGCGGGTCCTCCAAGAGCGCCGCCTCGCCTGGCGCGGGGCCGACATCGGCATGGCTTCGCTCACGGACGACGCGGACCGCGTCCTGTCGGAGATCGCCGCCGATGCCCGGGAGAGCATCGACGCCGTCCTGGAGGGTCGCGTCCGCGACCGCGAGCGCGGGTACATGGAGATCCCGTTCGTCGTGGCCCTGACGACGGTGGCCACGAGGGCCGAGCAGGCGGCTCGACTGGAGACCGAGCGCCGCCTGGCGCGCAAGGGGACGAAGGCGCTCGAGCGGCGTATCGCCGACCACCTGACCGCGGCCCTGCGCCGCCTGGAGGCGTTCCAGGCGACGTACGACGAGAAGCGCCCACTCGGCGCCGCGCATCCGACGGACGTCGCCCGGGTCCTGACGCTGGTGGCCCTGGGCGAGGGCCGCCCCTGGGACGAGGCGCCGCCGACGCTGGAGACGGATGCCGCCGGGCTGGAGGACCTGCTCCTGGCGGTAGCGGCCTCCCTCGACGAGACCGAGGGGCCCTGGCAGGTACGGGCGGGCGCGGACGGAAGGACCTTGGAGCTGGCACGAGGTCGGGGACGCCCGGACACCGATCGCGAGCTCCCGCCGCCCATCGAGCGGGCCGCCCGGGTGCTGGGTTACCTCCACCCCGTGACGGTCCTGGCCCACGGGGAGGCGGACGCGCCTCCGACGGGCTACACCATCCGTTTCGAGGATCCGACCGGCAGCGATCTTCGGACGACCGTGACGGCGCTGGCCGGCGCCGAGGCCACCCTGTCGCCGGCCGCCGAGACGGCCGCCCGCGCCCTGGCGGCGGCGCCGGACCTACCGGAGATCGGGCCGCCCCCGCCGGCCCGACTCGTCGCATTGCTCGGGCTGCTGCGGGTTCTGGATCGCGAGTTGGGGGAGGTCGTGGAGCCGCGGGTGGAGACGGCCGCGACCCGCCGCGCCGCGACGGAGCTGCCGCGTGCGTCCACCCGCAAGGCCCCGCTGAAGCCGCGCCTGCTCGACGCCTTCGCGCAGACGTTCCCGGAGCTCGCCCTCGGTCGGGCCAGCGAGCTGCTGGCGGGCCTGCTCCCGGGCAAGAAGCTCCCGCGACTCGGGATGACCGAGCTCGCGATCCTGCTCGCGTTCTTCGGCCGTACGTGGAGCGCGGCCGGGGCGCGGGGAGAGGTCTTGATCGAGCGCGGGGGGCTCGACGACGAAGGCGTGGCGGATCTCGTCCGCGACCTCGCCACCCTCGTCCCCCTCCGGCAGAAGCTCGAGGGAGGGCACGAGGTCGAGGCCGAGGAGATCACGCGCCTGGAGTGCGCGACGATCGCCGCCCTGGGACGTCTCGGACGGATGCGGTAGCGACGAAGGTGGCCGCCGCGTTCGCCCGTCAGCGCTTCCCGATGTCCTTCTCGGTCGCGAGAATCTTGTCGGCGATGCCGTACTTCACCGCCTCCTCGGCGGTCATCCAGAAGTCGCGGTGCAGGTCCTCGCGGATCTTCTCGATCTTGTGGCCGGTCTCGCGCGCGTAGAGCTCGTTGCCCTTCTCGCGCAGACGCAGGATCTCCTTGGCCGTGACCGCGATGTCGCTGGCACTGCCCCGGGCGCCACTGCTGGGCTGATGGAGCATCAGGCGCGAGTGGGGCAGGGTGTACCGGTGGCCCTTCTCGCCGCCCACCATCACAATCGTGGCGGCGCTGGCGGCGATGCCGCTGCAGATGGTGTAGACGGGGGCCTCGACGAAGTTCATCACGTCGTAGATCGCGAAGCCGTCGTCCGCATAGCCGCCGGGGCTGTTGATGTAGAGCCGGATCGGCTCCTTGCCGTCCATCTGGTTGAGCACGAGCAGCTGGGTGATGATCTTCTGCGTGGACTTGGGCTCGATCGGGCCGAACAGGAGGACGCTCCTCGCCTTGAGCAGCTGGCGGGTGATCGGGTGGCGGTCGCTGTCGTCCTTGGCGTCGCCGTTGTCCTTCATCCTGGCCTCGTCGCCCATCGGGTCGTGGTCGCGCATCGCGTGGTCTCCTAGGAGGGCCGCGACGGTACACGCAACGCCCGGGGGGGTCACCGATTGGTGGGGCCCTCGACCTCCGAGGCACCACCCATGGCTTCCCGCATGGCGGTATGGGCGCGGTTGAGACGGCTCTTGACGGTGCCCATGGAGCAGGCCAGGACCTCGCTGAGCTGCTCGTAGCTGAGCCCCTCGAGGTACCGGAGTACCAGGATGGCCCGCAGCTTCGGGGAGAGGAGCTCGAGCGCGGCTTCGACCTCGCCTTCGAGCGCCCGCTGCTCGGCGTCGGCGTGCGGATCCACGGAGGCGTCCTCGCCGCGGGGTCGCCGGACGCCCTCGTCGAGGACGGTGTCGCCCATGCGCCACGCGGGCCGGCGCTTCTCGCGGCGACGTGCGTCGATCGCCCGGTTCACGGTGATGCGGTAGAGCCAGGAGGTGAGGCCCGCATCGCCGCGAAAGGTGGCGATGCGCCGGGAGAGGTGCAGGAAGACCTCCTGGGTCACGTCCTGGGCGGCGTCCCAATCGCCGAGTACCCGGTAGGCCACGTTGAAGATCCGCCGGCTGTAGCGCTCGTAGAGCAGACCGAGGGCCCGACGCTGGCGGTCCACGTCCCCGCCGGCGAGGTCGTGGACCAGCTCGAGATCCGGGTCCCTCTCAACCAATGCGAGAATCCTCCCGACCCCCACGGGGGTCTGACGACCTTCACCGCTTCCGGATCCGAACCGTCACCGAGACCATGACGCCGCCGCCTCCCTCCCTCGGGCTCTTCCTGGCCGCCGCCCCCAGCGCGCCGGGCGCGGCCGCCGTCCTCCGCAAAGCCCACGAAGCGGCCGCCGGTGGCCGCCGGGTGCGGGCGATCCTATCTGGATCGGGCCTGGAATGGACCAGCGAGGACGCGCTGGCGGCCTTCGCACGCCTGGAGCACGCCGAGCTCTGCCTCTGCAGCCAGAGCGCGCGCCGGGGGGGCTTTACCGCCGAGGCCCTTCCGGCCTGGATCCGCTGGTCGAGCGTGGCCGCGTGGCTCGGCGGACGGACGAGCGACGAGGAGTTGTGGGGGGTGTTCCCGTGAGCCGGGGCCCCGTCCTCGCCCTGCTGGTCGGCCCGGCGGGCAAAGGAACCGAGGCGCTCGAGTTCCTTCGTCTGGTGGCCGGGCTGGTGGCGCACGGGGAAACGTTGAGGCTGGCGATCCTCGGGGGCGCCGGCTGGGCGGCGGACGACGAGCGCCACGACGAGATCGACCGGCACCTGGAGGCGCTCCGGGCATTCGACGTCGTGCCGACCCCCCTCGCCGAGAGCGACCTGTCGGCCGCAATCGCCGCCGCCTCCTCCGTGATCTGCCATCCCGACCCCACCCGCTCGGGCGAGCCCCCCGTCCTCGAGGCAACCCCGACGACCCCCACCGCCCAGCTCGAGGCGGCCGGTCAGGTGATCCCCCACCAGCCGCCCCCACCCTCCCCCGCCGACGATCGCCCCCCAGGTAGGTAGCCCCCGCCGACCCGGCCCAAACGATGGCCAGTGCAGGGCCTCCACGCCGACGATCGACGGCCTGGATGGGGTGCGGCGGGGCCCTGACGAGGACGCCGCGTGGTTCCCCCACGCAAGGACGATGAAGGGCTTCGCCGTGCGCCAGGCCAGGGCGTCGCACCAACCCACAAGCAGCCCGCCCGCCGGCATCCCATCTCCCTCCCAAGCGACCCGGCCCAAACGATGGCCAGTCGAGGGCCTCCACGCCGACGATCGACGGCCTGGATGGGGTGCGGCGGGGCCCTGACGAGGACGCCGCGTGGTTCCCCCACGCAAGGACGATGAAGGGCTCCGCCGTGCCCCAGCCCAGGGCGTCGCACCAACCCACAAGCAGCCCGCCCGCCGGCAACCCATCTCCCTCCCAAGCGACCCGGCCCATTCGAGGGCCAGTTCGGGCCCCCCGCCGACGATCGCCCCCTCAGGTAGGTAGCCCCCGCCGACCCGGCCCAATCGACGGCCAGTCGAGGGTCCCGACGCCGACGATCGACGGCCTGGATGGGGTGCAGCCGGTCCATGAGGAGGACGTCGCGTGGTTCCCCCACGCGAGGACGACGAAGGGCCCGGCGGCGCCCCAGCCCAGGCCGGCGAATGCGCGCATGACAAAGGCCGGCTCCAACCCCCTCCCCACCCGCCGCCACCGCACGAATTAGAGCGGTCCCGGTGGCTTGCCACCGGGACCGGCGTCCTCACCGAGGGGACTTGTGAGATAAGGGATGTGGTGGAAGGTTACCTTGCAGGGCGTTTCCTCGGTTTGGACGAGCCCCCGCAGCGCGAGAGCCCACCGACCTTCGCCGGCCGCCCTCTATCGACCGACCACCCCCCGAAGAATAGGCCTCCCGGAGGCGCGGGGGACCCTTGGCGGCGTCGACATTTCACCACATCCGGCGTCGCTCCAACGCACGCTCCCACGCGGGGCGTCGCGGTCGCGCGGCCCAGAAAAAGGGGGGTTGAGGCGCTTCGTGGGCTCCCGTCGTCACGGGGGGGCGGTCTATACTCGGCCCCTCCCCCCCGGAGCCGCACCGATGGCTGCCTCCTTTGTCTCCCACCGCCGCTTCCCGGCCGCCGTGCTGGCCCTTCTGGCCGCCTTGCTGACGGGGGGCTGCGACGCCGGCTCCCGGACGGCGCCGGGCGAGGACAACCAGCGCCCCAAGGCGTCCCTGCGGATCGTCCAGCCGCGCCCCCACGCCCGCATTCCCCTCTGGGAGGACGCGAGGCAGCTGGGGAAGATGGAGATCCTCTTCGACATCGGGAGCACACGCCTGCGGGCACCGGGTCGGTCGCCGATCCGGCTGCTGACCCGCATCGACGACCGCCCGCCGACCGAGGTGCACGACGTCCACACCGCGTTGGTCCGCAAGCCGCGGGTCGGCAACCACATCCTCATGGCGTGGCTGGTGGATGCCGACGGTATGACCCTGGCCGAGGAGAGCGTCCCCTTCGAGGTGCTGCCGTAGCTTCCGTAGGGCGGCCGCCTCGCGGGCGCATCGCTGGCGTTCCTGCGGCGCGCGGCGTCGCGGCACGCCAGGCCCAGATGGTGGGTCGGGCGCATGGCTCGAGATCGCTGGCGTGGCGGGGAGGAGCCGGCGACCCGCCGGGCCCGCGGGGCTAGTCGGGGTCCCGCTCGAGGATCTCCTCGAGGATCTCCCAGCCCATCGACTGCCAGAAGGCCAGCGCCTGGGGGTTGGCGGCCACGACGCGGCACCGGACGGTGTCGGTGTCCTTCTCGTAGAGGAGGTCCATGAGGCGGCCGACCATCCGCCTGGCGATGCCTCGGCGACGGCGGGGCGGCACGACGAAGCAATCGGTGATCTCGCCGATCCGCAGGGGTTTGTGCCAGCCGGTCCCGGGCGCAACCCGGGCCGCCGCGTAGCCGACCGGCACCCGACCGTTCTCCTCGGCGACGACCAGGATCCGATCGCTGTCATGGAGCCAGGAGCTGAACTGGGAGGCCATGTACTCCTTGGCGCGCGGGTGCGTACCGAGGCGCGGCTCGACCCGTTCGTTCTCGTTCAGCATGGCGGTCCAGAGCAGGACGAGGCTGGGGATGTCGCCGCGACGGGCGTTGCGGATCGGAAGCCCTTCCACCTACCCCTCCTCGAGACCGCGCTGGAGCACGTACTGGAGACGGTGAAAGCCCTGGGTGGCGAAGCGGTCGAGGCTGTCGCGGTTGCGGGCGGCCACGGGAGCCCTCAGCACGACGGCGCCGAGCCCGAGTAGCCCTTGGCTGAGCGTGCCCAGCAGCTCCCGCCCGATGCCCTCGCCCCGCCGCTCGGGGACCACGTAGACCTCGGAGACCTCCCCCACGTGCTGGTTGCGGAAGATCGGCGGCCAGACGGTGGCGACGCCGGTGGCGTAGCCGAGCAGCTCCGGGTGCGTGTCGTCGCCGCCGGGGCCCGCCGCCACGAGGAGGATGCGCTCTTCCTGGTCGATCCAGATCGGGATGGCGTGTTCGGTTCGCTGGCGCACGTCGGGGAGTAGCTGCAGCCGGGGCTCCAGCCGAGCCATTTCGGCCAGGTAGGAAACCCTGAGGTCGGCCAGCGCATGCGTATCCATGCGCCGGGCCGAACGGACGGTCGTCTCGAGCGTCATGCCCTTCCCATCGCTCCCGCCGAGATCCTACCCCCCCGAGGTCGCCGACGGGAGAGCCGAGTTTTTCGGCCCGACCGAGGCTTCGGCCCCCGAGGCCCGGACCCCGACCCCCACAGGCCTCGGCGCCCCATCAGGGGTATCCTCGCAGACCGCCCCAGGAGCCCCCCATGCCCTTCTCTCCCCTCCCCGAGATCTTCGAAGAGCTGCGGGCCGGACGCATGGTGATCCTGGTCGACGACCCGGGCCGCGAGAACGAGGGCGATCTGGTCTTCGCCGCCGAGACGGTGACACCCGAGAAGATCGCCTTCATGCTCCGCCACACGAGCGGCATCATCTGCGTCACGCTTCCCCACGAGAAGGCCGATGCGCTCGAGCTGCCCCTCCAGGTCCAGGCTTCGGTCAACAGTTCCCGCTTCGGGACGCAGTTCACGGTGTCGATCGAAGCGCGCGAAGGCGTGACGACAGGCGTGAGTGCCGCCGACCGGGCGACCACGATCCGCACGATCGCCCGGGAAGATTGCACGGTGGACGACCTCGCCCGCCCGGGCCACGTCTACCCGATCCGCGGCCATCCCGACGGCGTGCTGCGCCGAGCCGGTCAGACCGAGGGGTCGATCGACCTCTGCCGACTGGCCGGGCTCCAGCCCATCGGCGTCATCTGCGAGGTGATGAACCCCGACGGGAGCATGGCTCGCATGCCCGAGCTCGAGGCGTTCGCGGCCGAACACGACATCAAGATCTGCAGCGTGCGCGACGTGATCGAGTGGCGTCGCCGCAAGGAACGCCTGATCCACCTCGAGACCGCGGCCCACCTCCCCACACGCTTCGGCGACTTCGAGCTGCTGATCTACTCCGCGAAGGCGGACCCCGAGCCGCACATGGCCCTGACGCTCGGGATCCAGACCCCGGTCGAAGGCCAGTCCAATCCCCCGATCGACGAACCCGTCCTCGTGCGGGCACACAGCGAGTGCCTGACGGGCGACGTGCTCGGCTCCGTCCGCTGCGACTGCGGCGAGCAGCTTCGCGCCGCGCAGCAGCAGATCGCGGATGCCGGACGCGGCGTGGTGCTCTACATGCGGCAAGAAGGCCGCGGCATCGGCCTCGTCAACAAGGTCAAGGCGTACAACCTGCAGGACGAGGGCATGGACACGGTGGAGGCCAACGTCGAGTTGGGCTTCCAGGCCGACCATCGCGACTACGGGGTCGGCGCGCAGATCCTCTACGACCTGGGCGTGCGGAAGCTGCGCCTGCTGACGAACAACCCGGTCAAGTACCGGGCGCTCAAGGGCTACGGCCTGGACATCGTCGAGCGGGTCCCCATCGAGATGAAGCCCAACCCGCGAAACGAGCGCTATCTCCGGACCAAGGCCGAGAAGATGGGGCACCTCCTGTCCTTCGGCGACCAGGAGACGTAGCGTTCGGCGCGGCCCGCCATCGGGCCGCTACTCGGAGAAGTCCAAATACGTGTAGCCCTCGAGGGCTTCACGGTACTCCGCCAGGATCTCGTTGGCCTCGGCGCGGGTCAGGCGGCTCTCCTTGATGCCCTGGCGCACCTGCTCCTGGATGGACTTGACCATGGACTCCGGGTCGTACTGGAAACGGCGGAGCACGTCGTCCGCGTCGTCGCCCGGGGTCACCTTCGTGACGCGGGCGCCGCCTTTGCCGAGCTTCACGTTGGCGACATCGACGCTGCCGAAGAGATTGTGGTAGTCGCCGAGCACGTCCTGGTAGGCCCCGATCATGAGGACGGCCAGGTAGTACGGCTTTCCCGGCTGCAGGGGATGCAACTCGAGGGCGTCCTTCACGTCGCGCAGGTCGGGGAAGCGATCGACCTCACCGTCCGAGTCGCAGGTCACGTCGCAGATCGTCCCGCGAACCGTGGGCTTTTTGCCCAGGCGATGGATGGGGACGAACGGGAAGAGCTGGTCCAGCGCCCAGGAGTCGGGGATCGACTGGAAAACGCTGAAGTTCGCGATGTACTTCGTGATCAGCCGCTTCTTCAGCAGCTCGAACTCCTCGGGGATGTAGCGCTCGCCGGAAGCCAGCTCGAGCGCGCGCTGCGTGATGCGGTGAAACAGCCGCTCCGTGATCGCACGGTCGCGCAGCGTGAGGTACCCCAGGTCGAAGTGGCCGAGAAGGTCTTCGCGCAGGGCCTCCGCGTCGTGGAAGTACTCCCGGTAGTTCTTGCGGTTGATGCCCGTGTAGATCTCCTGCAACTCGAGCACGTTCTCGTGCGCATCCTCCGGAATGTCGACGGGGCCCTGCTCGTTCTCCGCGGTTTGACCGTTCACCTCGGCGACGAGCATCGCGTGGTACGCGACGAGTGCACGCCCCGACTCGCTGATGAGTGTCGGCATCGCGACCTCTTCGGCCTCGCACACCGACTGTACGTTGTAGACGACGTCGTTCGCGTACTCCTGGACGGAGTAGTTCATGCTCGCCTCGTACGACGTTCGGCTTCCGTCGTAGTCGACGCCCAGCCCCCCGCCGACATCGAGCACCTGCATGTTGCAGCCGGTCTTCACGAGCTTCGCGTAGACACGAGCGCCCTCGCGGACGGCATCCTTGATGCGCCGAATCTCGGGTATCTGGCTGCCGACGTGGAAGTGCAGCAGCTGGAAGCAGTCGAGGAGGTCCGCCTCCTGGAGCATGTCCACCGCATCGAGCAACTCCTGGGTGCTGAGGCCGAACTTCGCCTCGGAGCCGCCCGACTTCTCCCACTTGCCTGAGCCTCGCGCGCGCAGGCGGGTGCGCATGCCAAGCAGGGGGCGGAGTCCCGTTTCCCGCACGACATCGAGGATCAGCGGAATCTCCTGGGGCTTCTCGATGATCATGAAGACCCGTTTACCGAGCGCCACCCCCCGCAGAGCCAACCGCACGTACGGCTTGTCCTTGTAGCCGTTGCAGATGATGTAGGCGTTCTTGTCCAGCCGGTGCGACAGGGCAACGGCGAGCTCGGCCTTGCTTCCCGCTTCCAGGCCCATGCCTCGTTTGCGGCCCGCACTCACCAGCTCGTCGACGACGTCGCGCTGTTGATTCACCTTGATCGGGAAGACACCGCGGTACTGCCCCTCGTACTGGAACTCGCGGATCGCGCCGTCGAAAGCGTCGAAGATCTCGTGGACACGCGATGCGAGGATCTGGGGGAAGCGGAGGAGAACGGGGAGTCGAGCCCGCCGCCGCTTGAGGCGACCGAGGAGGGAGAAGAGATCGATACCACGGTCGTCTCGATCGACGTGCACGGCGAGGTGCCCCTGGGCCGTCACCCGGAAGTAGCCGGCTCCCCACGCGTCGATGCCGTACAGGCGCTCGGCCTGTTGCGGGCTCATGCTCATGGAGGTCTCTCCTCGGGCGAGGTGAAGGGGTCGGGCGCGAGAGGACGGCCGCGGCGCGATAGTTGAATCGAAGTCGGGGTGGAGAGACAAGCAATCCCGCCCGCGACCGGCGTCACTCGCCGTCCGGCGCGAGTTGTCCCTGGGCGTCGACCGGCCGGTAGGTGGAGCCGGGACGCTGACGGACGACCTCGGCGCGTCGGATGGCGTCTCCCTTGCGGAGCGCGTCGGCCGCGGCCTGCCCCTCGACGATACGGCCGAAGACCACGTACTCGTCCTCCAGGTTCGTCGCCGTGCCCGTCGTCAGGAAGAAGGCCGCCGCTTCGGAGTCCCGGCCCGTGCCGAGGAAGCCGACGACGCCACGGAAGGCGCCGCGGGACTGCACGGCGCCTCCCCGCTCCGTCGGGATCGTGTAGCCCGGGTCGCGGTCCAGGGCCGCAAGGGCGGCGAAGAACGGGATCGTCGTTTGGATCGTAGCCCCGTCGTAGGTACCGCGCCGCACCAGGTGTACGAACTGGAAGACCGTGTTGGGCACGTCGTCCTCGAAGAGTTCCAGGAGGATCGGGCCGCGGTCGGTCTCGAGGCGCACGCGAGGCAGGTCGTCTCGTTCGGCGTCCTGGCGGCGGCGCTGGCGCTCCGCGCCCCAGTCTTGAACGGCCTTGCTCGCACGCTCGGCCGAGAAGGCGACGAGTTGGTCGAATCCATACCGTGCCTTCAGGGGGGCGAGCGCTTCGGCTGCCCTGGCCAGGTGCTCACCGCCTTGGGCGAGGTCGAGGAGCGCGCGGGCGTAGGCGAGTCCGTGGGCGGCCACGGAATCGCCGTCGGGCACGGCCGTGGCGGCGAGGGCTTCGCGGGCTGCTACGTAGTCGGTGGCTTCACCGGCCCGCCCCTGGACGAAGGAGGGCCCTCGCGTCTGTACCCACGCGCCGAAGGACGCTTCCGGCAGACCGGGCACGATGCGCTCGGCGGCGGCGTAGGCCTCCAGCGCGGCGGTCGGCTGGCCGAGCTGACGCCAGACGTCACCGCGCAGCACCTGGGCGATCGCCAGATCGGGCCGTAGCTCGAGAATGCGATCCAGGGGTTCGATGAGGGGTTTTGCGACCGCGTCGAGCAGGACGTCGGACGTCAGCTCCGGATCGAGGGCGTTCTCGTAGCCGCGGGCCTGCGCCATCTGCTCGGCCGTTCGCCCACTCGCGGCGAGGTAGAGCCGCCAGGCATCGAGGCGCTCCACGTCCCGAGCGTCCTCCCGCGCGAGGGCCTCGGCCGCGGGGAGGGCCGCCTCGGTCGTCGCCGCGCCCGCGGGGATCTCGACGCGCGCCCACGTCGTGGGGCCGGCGAAGGCCGCCGCCGGCGGAGCCCAGGCCACGATCTCGGGCCGACGGCTGCGCACGGCCACGGCCACGCGAAGCGCCGTCGTGCCGACGGGGAGGTCCAGGTCGGCCAGGGGCACGCCGGCCTCGACGGACCAACGATCGCGGGACGTTACGTCGGCTACCGCCTCGAGGCGGTAGATGGCGCGCCCGACGCCTCGCGGTCCGCGGGCGACGTACCGGGGCGACCGGATGTCCTGGGGAGCGAAGGCCACGGCGACACCGTCCGCGGCGACGGCCGCACCGTCCCCCGCGATGAGCGCGCTGAAGCCCATGCCCGGTCCCGGCGCTTGCGCCGCGGCCACCCCGATCCAGAGGCGGCCGTCGGCCACCGAGAGCACGACGCGGGGCGTGACGGCGTCTCCGTCGCCGGCGAGGGCCTCGAAGGGCTCGACGTCGAGGGCGAGCCCGCGCGTCCAGCTCGCCTCATCGAGCCGCCCATCCAAGGTCACCGCCGCCTCGGCCGCCTCGGCATCGGGCAGGAGGCGGACGCCGCCGCCCAGCAGCAGGCCGCCGAACAGGATCCCGAGGAGCGGGGCGATCGAGGACAGGCGGCTGGGGCGACGTTCCATGCTGGGTCCTTCCTCGTTCCTAACCACCGCCGAGACCGCGCGTCAACGCGAGCACGGCCCCGGCCACCCCCGCCGCCGGCAGGTTGTCGTCCGGCGGGATACGCACCAAGTCCATCAAGGTGGCACCCAAGGCGGCCAGCATGCAACGTGCCGCGCCGGGGGTCCCACCGGGATCGACCGCTGCGAAGGACACACCGAGGGCGTGGACGGCGCTCGACATGCCCCATGCCGCCAGGCCGCCGACGACGAGGTAGGCCAGGCTGCCCGACACGGTGGCCTTGGGATGGCCAAAGACGCGGGGGGCCTTCACGCGGGTGCCGACCACGGTGGCGGCGGCATCGCCGAACGCGAGGATGGCCCACGCAGCCGCCGCTTCGGCCGGCGGCAGGAAGAGCACGAGCCCGAGCACGGCGATCGGGTAGGTCCTGAGCCCCCCCAACCACGGCTCGCCCGGGCGGCGCAGCACGTCCTCGAAGAAGAGCGGAATGGCGACCCAACCCGCGGCGACCCCGCCCAGGGCACAGAGGATCGCACCCCCGTGCGGCAGCACGCCGAGCGCGAGCGCACACAGGCCCGTCGCAGCGTGGAGCGCCGGGCGAAGCAAGGGAAGACCTCGGCCCGCCGGCTCGCTCACGCCGCGATCCCCACGGCGTAGGGGTCCCGCGTGACCGGGTCGAGCAATCGACCGCCGAGGAGGCTCTCGTACGTCCGGTCCACGACGAGGCGTCCGCCGGGCCTGAGCACGCGCATCGCCTCGGCGAGGGCGCCGGCGGGATCGGCCACCGGACCGCGCCCGTCGAGGGCGTCGAGGAGCACGAGGTCGACGGCGTCGGTGGCCAGGGGGAGGACCTGAGCAGACGCCACGGCGAAGTCGACCCCGCGACGCTCCATGCGGTCGAGCTCGAGAGGGAGCTCCTTCCGGGCGTCGTCCTTGGGCGCGGGGATGAAGAACGCCGACTGCGTCACTGCCACGTTGCGCGCGCGGCGCACGTGCGCCGCGCTGCGGTCCAGGCCGAGGACCCGATCGAGGAAGCCGCGCAGGACGAAGGCGCCGCGTCCGACGCCGCACCCGACGTGCAGCCCGCGCCCGCCCGCGACGCGCTGATCGACGAGGAGACGCGCCAGCGCTTCATCGCGGGTCGCCATCGGCGGCGGGTCGTCGATCTCGCCCGGCATGACGAGGTCCGCGTAGTGCTCGATCACCTCGCTGAAGGGAACGAAGTCGTCGGAGCCTCGGCCGATGCGGCCCAGGATGAATCGAGCGATGCGCGAGTCGGCCAGCGGGATCCGTGCGTAGACGTTTCCATGGTCCTTGAGATGCGTCGCGAGGTCGGGGACCAGCACGGCCATGCCGGAGAGGATCGGGCGCACCACCTGCCCTTGCCGACTCACCAGGAACGCCTCGACGATGTCGTCACCCTCGTCCCGGGTCACATCGAGGTCGTACGCACTCCCCGTGCGGGGGCAGCGCAGCAGCTCAATCCAGGCGCGGTCCATGACGGGGCCAGACTACGCGCGCCACGCGGCCGGCATGGCGCTAACTCAGGCCCTCGATCTGGATGAGGGGGGGCGCCGGCTGGGAGAGCACGCAGATGCTCACCTGGCGCGCGAGCTCGGAGGCCGCTTGGCGGAAGGCGTCGCGCAGTTCCTGGGGCGCCGCGTCGTCGAGCAGGGCGGGCAGCCCGGCATCTCCCCCCGCCCGAACCTGGGCGTGCAGCGGCACGCGGCCGAGGAAGGGGATCTCGTGCTCGCTCGCCCACGTCTCGGCGCCACCGTGCCCGAAGATCTCGTCGCGGCTACCGCAGCTCGGGCAGATGTAGAACGACATGTTCTCGACGAGGCCCAGGACGGGGACCTTGAGGGTACGGAACATGTTGACCGCCTTGTGTACGTCGATCAGCGAGACGTCCTGCGGCGTGCTGACGACGACGGACCCCGTCACGGGGACGAACTGGGCCAGACTGAGGGCCACGTCGCCCGTGCCCGGCGGCAGATCGACGATCAGGTAATCGAGTTCGCCCCACTCCACGTCGCCGAGGAACTGACGGACCGCCGTGTGCACGATGGGGCCGCGTACGACCATGGGCTTCTCGGGATCGAGGACGAAGCCGATCGACATGGTCTTCAGCCCATGCGATTCGTTGGGCAGGATGCGATTGCGCTCCGGATCGATACGCGCGCGTCCCGGATCGCCGAGCATCTTCGGGATCGACGGGCCATAGACGTCCGCGTCGAGGAGACCGACCTTGGCGCCGCTCTCGAGCAAGGCGAGGGCGAGGTTGAC
The DNA here is from genome assembly GCA_963802335.1 of uncultured Planctomycetota bacterium. Classification (GTDB taxonomy): domain Bacteria; phylum Planctomycetota; class PLA2; order PLA2; family JAEUHO01; genus CAWDIE01. The sequence continues at coordinate 343,617 of CAWDIE010000004.1, forward strand.
GGCCACGGTGGACTTGCCCACCCCGCCCTTGCCGGCCCCGACCGCGATCACGTTCTTCACCTGGGGGATCGGATTCCCGCCCGCCGCCCCTTCTCCGCCCGCGCCGCGAACCTGGGCGGTCATCTCGATGTCGACCGCCTCGACGCCTTGGAGTGCCATGACGGCGTCGTGGGCCTGCCGCTTGAGTTGGTCCTTCACGGGGCAGGCGGGCGTCGTGAGCTCGACCTGGAAGGCGACTTTGCCGCCGTCGATGCGGACGTTCTTCACGAAGCCGAGCGTGACGATGTCACGCCCGAGGTCGGGATCCTGAACCACGCGGAGGGCGTCGAGAACGGCGGACTCGGTGATGGCCACGGGGGCGTCTCCCTGCAGAGGCAATGGAAGCCGTCGATGCTAGCACGTCGTCGGCAGCCCCACGCCGGGATGGAGGAGCGCCTGGTGCGCCTTCCGTCCCCCCTCAGTCGACGAGCCGCAGGACCTCGGCAACGCATTGCTCGATGCCGGCCGCGACGTCCTTCACACCGGGCCCCAGCATGTACGCCGGGGTCGTGACGATGCGGTGCTCCAGATCCACGACGAAGGCATCGACGGGGCAGTCCTCATGGGAGGCGCCGCACGTCTGGATCGCCTCGGCCGTCCCGGGGTCGTTGCCGATCGTCAGCGTGGGGCCCTCGGCCCCGAGGGCGCGCGCGATGACCGCCGGAGCGATGCAGATGGCCCCGATGGGCTTGCGGGCGGCGTGCATGGCCCGCAACAAGGCCTCGAGATCTTCGTTCACGGCGCCGTCCGGTCCGTTCACGGCGAAGTCGCTGAGGTTGAGCGCGGCCCCGAACCCGCCGGGCAACACGAGGGCGTCGAGTGCCTCGGCGCGTGCGTCCTTCAGATCCCGGATGGCGCCCCGGGCAATGCGCGCGGACTCGGCGAGCACGTTGCGCGTTTCCCCCACCTCCTCACCCGTCAGGTGGTTCACCACGCGCGTCTGCTCGATGTCCGGAGCGAAGCACTGGACATCCGCGCCCGCGCGATCCAGGGCGAGCAGCGTGAGCACGCTCTCCTGGACCTCCGCTCCGTCCTGGAACCCGCAACCACTCAAGATCACACCGACCGTGGGAGCCATGCCTGCACCTCCGCTTGGGGACCCGAGAGAGTCTATCAACCGGCGGCGATCGTTTCGGGGCGGGGATGAGGAGCCATCATGACGAGCAGACGCAGGTCGTCGGGGCCCTCGTTACGCGCGCCATGGGGAACGGTCGCGGGACAGAACACGATCTCGCCGGGCCCCACGTCGTACGTGACTTCGCCGCAGGCGATCAGGCCTCGCCCAGAGAGGACGTGGTAGCACTTGTCCTCACCCTGGTGCGCGTGCACCTTGGCCTCCTGGCCGGGGCGGAGGACGTGGACGTCGACGAAACAGCGTGGCGTCTGGAACAGATTGACCTTCGCGGGCTTGTCGTCGCGCCCTTCGGTGATGGCGTTGGTGTCCTGGTGGTGCTTCATCTGCGCACTGTACGCCGCGCCCCACGGCCTGGGGTGGCGGCCGTCGCGCCCCCTAGCCGGGGCCGCCCTCCGCGGACTAGACTGGTCACATGACCACGCTCCAAGGTTCCCCCGTTGCCATTGTTCTCGCCGCGGGGGATGCCTCGAGGTTCGGGCGCAACAAGCTGTTCGAGCCCGTGCAGGGCATACCCGTCGTCGAGCGCGTCGTCTCGGCGTTCCTCAAGGCGAAGAAAGTGCACGACGTCGTCGTCGTCCACCCTCCCGGCGAAGGAGACGGCTTCTCCTGGCTCCGCAGCGTGAACGTCCACCTCGCCGAGAACCCCGATCCGGACCTCGGCATGATCTCCTCCATCCGTGCGGGACTGCGCAGCACGTGGGCCCATGAGCGGAACTTCCTGATCCAGCCGGGCGACGTCCCGTTCGTCCCCCCGGAGATCATCGACCGCATCGTGCAGACCTTCCTGACCCGCTCGGCGAAAGTCGTGCTGCCCACGTACCGGGGACTCGGCGGTCACCCGGGGATGTTCGCGGCCTCGCTCGCCAACGATTTCTTCCTTCACGGCGAGCGGCAGGGCGCGCGCGAGATCCTGGTCCGCTATCAGAAGGACCTGGTGCGCCTGAGCGTCCCGGAACCGGACATCTGCTTCGACATCGACACCCTCGAAGACCTGAAGGCGGCGGGCAACGCCGAGACGCGGTGGGCGCGGGTCGAGGGACTGCTCGAGGCGAAGAAGAAGTCACGCCTCGGCTAGCCCTCGGACAGTCCTTCGCTGGACGTCGCCGACGCAATGGTGGGTCCCGTCCCTTCCTTGGGGCATCGTGAGCGGATGAGTGACATCCACGCCGATCCGGGGGAAGGCCACCCCCTCCTCGTCCAGGACGCCGCCGGACTCGACGCGCTCGCGCGGGAGCTGGCGCAAGCCGATCGTATCGCACTCGACATCGAGGCGAACGGGATGCACGCCTACCGCGAGCAGGCCTGCGTCGTGCAGGTGACGGCGAACGGTAAGAGCTCCATCCTCGACGTCGTCGCCGTGCCGGACCTGGAGCCTCTGCGACAGGCGGTGGAGCGACCCGATGTCGAGCTCGTCTTCCACGGCGGCGACTACGACATCTCGCTGCTCTCCCGCGATCACGGGTTCCACTTCGACCGGGTCTTCGACACGATGATCGCGGCGACCCTGCTCGGCGACGAGAAGGTCGGTCTGGCCGACCTCGTGCGCGAGGCGTACGGGGTGGAGCTGGACAAGCGCTTCCAGAAAGTGGACTGGGCAAAGAGGCCCCTCACCGAGGAGCAGATCGACTACCTGCACCGGGACACGGTGTACCTCCCCGGCCTTCGGGATCTCTACCAAGCGCGGCTGGAAGAGGCCGACCTCGTGGAGGAGTCCCAGATCGAGTTCCGCCGCCTGGCGGCGCGCGAGGGCAAGGTGGCGACCTTCGATCCGGAGGGGTGGCGTCGCATGAAGGGAGCCGCCGGCCTGGACGACCGGGGACGGGCGATCCTGCACGCCCTGCACGCCTGGCGCGAAGAGGAAGCCAAGCGCAAGAACCGGCCGCCGTTCAAGGTGCTGGGCCCGCGCCAGATGGTCGACCTCGCTACGGGCGCCCCCCCGGAGGTTCGCAGCCCCGACGATCTTCGAGGGCTTCCCCCCTCCCTGCGCCGCCGGTATGGGCGCGCCGTCGTCGGCGTCGTGCAGGCGGCGACTGCGGCGGCCGCCACCGGCCACGTACCGCCCAAGGCCACGCGGACGCCGACGACGGGGGCGCAACGGCAGCTCAGCCGGGACCTCAGAAAGCAGGAAGACGCGCTGCGCGATTGGCGTCGCTCGGAGGCCAAGAAGCGCACGGTGCCCAACCTGGTGGTGCTGCCCAACCGCGCGCTGGGCGACATCGTACGCCATCCGCCGAGCGACGTCGCGGCCCTGGCCGCGCATCCCGACATCGGTCCCAAGCGCGCGGCGCGCTACGGGGACGCGATTCTGAAGACGCTAGCCAAAGCCCGCGAGGGGGCCGCCAAAGACGCGTAGATCCTCGGGTTCGTCCCTGCGGAGGCGTCAGTCGCTCCAGTCCTCGTCTTCCTCGTCCCAGTCGTCCTCGTCATCGTCATCGTCGTCGTCATCCAGGTCGTCGTCGTCGTCGAGATCGTCGTCGTCGTCCTCGTCATCGAAGTCGTCGTCGTCATCCTCGTCGTCGTCGTCGTCCAGGTCGTCGTCCTCGTCGAGGTCGTCATCGAAGTCGTCGTCGTCGTCGTCGTCGTCGTCGTCGAGATCGTCGTCGTCCTCCTCGTCGTCATCGAACACGTCGTCGTCGTCCTCCTCCTCGTCGAGGAGGAACGCGGGAACGAGGAGGTCGTCGCGGAAGCTGTCGAGTTCGAGTTCGTCCATCATCGACGCCATCGTGACGCCTCCTGGATGACCGGGTGGGATTGCCCTGACGGGCGTACCTATACTGGTCCACCGACTGCCGTCAAGGGTCCCCCGCGTCCCTCTCGCCAAACCTCACTCGGCACGGCGCCTGCTACACTCCGCCTCCCCCGACGTGGAGGGTCGACCCGTGCGGATCGCCTTGGCCCAGATCGATACGACGGCCGGCGACGTAGCCGGGAACGAAGCCCTCATCCAGGCGGCCTGGGAGCGAGCGCGCGCGGAGCGAGCGGACCTGTTGGTGGTGCCCGAGCTGGCACTCGTGGGCTACCCCCCCCGGGATCTCCTGCTTCGGGACTCGCTGGTGGATGCGGCCGAGGCGGCGCTCGCGCGGCTGGCGCTGGCGTTCGCGGACGGGCCCGCAGCCGTCGTGGGCACGGCCCGTGTCAACCCGCGTACGGTGGGGCGGCCCCTGCTCAACGCCGCGGTCCTGCTCCAGGGAGGTGAGATCGCGGCCACCTACGCGAAGCGGCTCCTCCCAACCTACGACGTATTCGACGAGCACCGCTACTTCCAGCCCGGCGGTGGCCCCGTGGTCGTCGAGGTGGCTGGACGCCGGCTCGGCCTGCTCGTTTGCGAGGACCTCTGGGTCAAGGACCTCGTGCGGGGGCGGCACCTCTACGACGCGGATCCGCCCGCCGATCTGGCGGGGCTCGGCATCGACATCGCCGTCGCCATCGCGGCTTCGCCGTATCACCAGGGAAAGGACGCCAAGCGCCGCGATCTGTTCGCCGCGGAAGCCCGGCGCATGGGCGTTCCCCTCGTCGTCGCCCAGCAGGTCGGCGGCAACGACGATGTGTTGTTCGACGGCTGCAGCCGCGTGTTCGATGCCCAGGGCCGCTGCCTGGCGCGTCTCGCGGCGTTCGAACCGGATTTCCGCGTGGTGGACCTCGATGGGGCCGGCGAGCCGCTAACCGACGACACGGGCCGGGACGACGACGTGGAAGCCCTGCGACAGGCCCTGGTCATGGGTGTTCGCGACTACTTCCGCAAGACCGGCTTCGAGCACGCGGTCATCGGGCTGTCCGGAGGCGTGGACTCGGGGGTGACCGCCTGCCTGGCCGCCGAGGCCCTGGGCGGCGACGCGGTCACGGGCATCGCGATGCCGGGTCCGTACTCATCTCCGATCAGCCTCGAGGACGCCCGCGAGCAGGCGGCACTCCTCGGTACCCGTTTCGAGACGCTTCCGATCGAGGACCCCTACCGTCAACTGCTGGCCCTCCTCGAAAGCCACTTCGAGGGCCGGCCGTTCGACGTCACCGAGGAGAACCTCCAGGCCCGCGTTCGGGGCACGCTCCTGATGGCGTGGTCGAACAAGTTCGGCTCGTTGGTGCTCGCCACGGGGAACAAGAGCGAGATGGCCGTGGGCTACGCGACGCTCTACGGCGACATGAATGGCGGACTCGCCGTCCTCTCGGACGTGTGGAAGACGCGGGTCTACGAGCTGGCCCGGCTCTACCTGGAGCGGGGGATGATCCCGCGCCGTACGGTCGAGCGGCCCCCGTCGGCCGAGCTCCGACCGGATCAGACCGACCAGGACTCCCTGCCCCCGTACGAGGTGCTCGACGGCATCCTGAGGATGCGGGTGGAGGACGGGGCGACGCTGCGCACGATCGCGGCCCGGGGCTACGACGCCGCGACCGTCGAGCGGGTCCTCAAGATGCTCGAGCGAAGTGAGTACAAGCGCCGGCAGATGGCGCCGGGCCTGAAGGTGACGCCCACGGCGTTCGGCGTGGGATGGCGCATGCCGATCGCCCGTCCGATCGACCTTCGAAACGAGCGCTGACGCCGCTTCAGGGCGGGTCGGTTGGCAGGACGGCGCGGGCCATCCGCTTGGCGAAGTAGTAGACGCGCTTGAGATTCTCGAGCATGTCGCGCTCCAGCGCAAACGATGCCAGCCGATGGGGCTCGTCGGCGACCAGTCGTCCCACCCCGTGCAGGGCCGCGGCATCGGCCATGCGGTTGATGTCCGCCTTCATCCCCCGCACGACCCGGGCCGCCTCCTCATTGCTCTGCGTCACGGCCAGCTCCGCGGCATCGAGGGCATGCAGGACCTCGGTGTGGAACGCTTCGAGGACGGCTTGCGTCTTGGGGCCGATCGCGATGCCCCGCTCGATTCGGGTGCGTCCGAGCGTCGCGAGGTTCGTCTCGATGATGTCGCCGATGTTCTCCAGGTCGCCGGTGATCTCCAGCAGGTGGATCAGATCGTTGGTCTGGTCTTCCGTCAGCGGTGCGAGGCTCACGCGCCCCAGGTACGCCACGATTTCGCCATGGAGGAAGTCGACCTCGTCGTCCCGCGCGGCGACCTCGCGAAGATCGGCTCTCGTGCCGCTCGTCATAGCCGGGAGGATGTCCACGAACATGGCCTTCACGCGCCTCGCGAGGCGCAGGATCTCCTGGCGCACGCGATCCAACGCAAGGGAGGGCGTGGAGAGGAGATGGTCGTCGAGATACCTGGTGCGCCAGACGTGCTCGTCCACGGGCCGGTGGTCCGGCAGCACGCGCTTGACGAACGCCGCGAACACGCCGGCGAACGGAAGGAAGAGCAGCGTGTTGGCGACGTTGAAGATGGTGTGAGCGTTGGCGATGCGCCGCGGCGTCGCGACGTCGTCCGGCAGGGTCCCGGAAATCGACGGCACCCAATCGGCGAGATGGGAGAGGAGCGGCAGCCAGACCAGGACGCCGAGCACGTTGAACAACACGTGCACGAGGGCGGCGCGTTGTGCCTCGCGGGGCTGCCCCAGGGAGGCGAGTACCGCGGTCACGCAGGTTCCCACGTTGGCGCCCAGGATGATGCCGATTCCGGCCATCAACGGGATGAGCCCCTGCGAGGCCAAGACGATGACCACACCCGTCGTTGCCGAGGAGGACTGGACGAGCGCCGTAAAGAGGGCGCCGGCGAGGATCGCCAGCCCGGGACTCTCGAGATGCGCCATGGCGTCGATGAAAGGCGGGTAGCTCTTGAGCGGCGCCACCGACTCGCTCATGAGATTCATGCCGAGGAACACCAACCCGAGCCCGAGGATGGTGAGTCCCCAGAGACGCACGCGTTCGCGCTTGACGAAGAAGCCCATCCCGAAGCCGACAGCGACCAGTGCGAGCGCGTACTGCGTCACCTTCAGCGCGATGATCTGGGCGGTGATCGTCGTACCGACGTTGGCGCCCATGATGACCCCGACCGACTGGGTCAGCGTCATGAGACCGGCGGACACGAAGCCGACGACCAACACGGTCGTGACCGACGACGACTGGATCACGGCGGTGACGAAGGCGCCGGTGATGGCGCCCATCCAGCGATTGCGGGTCAGCCGGGCCAGGAGGGCTCGCATGCGGTCGCCGGCGACGGCGCGCAGGGCACTGGAGAGCTGCTGGAGGCCGTAGAGGAAGAGGGCGAGGCCCCCGAGCAGACCGACGAGCAGCGGTACCCACGAGACACCCGCCATCGCTTCGCCGGACGCGAGCGGCAGGAGGCCGGACAGCGGGACCTGGGGGTGGATCATGGGGGCGCCTTTTTCGAATCTTCATGATACGGAGACAGGCGCGGGGACCGCGATCCGGGCGTGCCAGCGCGGCGCGAACCCGGTAGGGTGGTCCTCCGGTCCCACGTGAGGCGAGGTCACGAAGATGAAGACGCTGGTTCTCCTCCGACATGGTCAGAGCGTGTGGAACAAGTCGAATCGTTTCACCGGGTGGGTCGATGTCGACCTGAGCGAGCAAGGGGTAGGGGAAGCCCAAGCCGCCGCGCAGCTACTCAAGGAGGGTGGCTTCACGTTCGACGTGGCCTACACCTCCGTGCTGAAGCGCGCCATCCAGACGCTGTGGATGACGCTCGACGCCCTGGACATCACCTGGATCCCCGTCCACCGCCGATGGCGCCTGAACGAGCGCCATTACGGGGCGCTGCAGGGTCTCGACAAGGCCGAGACCGCCGCCAAGCACGGCGACGAGCAGGTGCTCATCTGGCGACGGAGCTACACCACCCGCCCGCCCGAGCTCACGCCCGACAGTCCCATGTGGCCGGGTAAGGACCGACGCTACGCCTCGCTCTCGGACGCGGAGATCCCCCGGGCGGAGTGCCTCGCGGACACCGTGAAGCGGTTCATGCCGGTGTGGGAGGAAGAGATCGCCCCCGCGGTGCGCCGGGGCGAGCGCGTGCTGATCGCGGCGCACGGAAACAGCCTCCGCGCCCTCGTGAAGCATCTGGACGGCATCTCGGACGAGGAGATCGTGGGGCTCAACATCCCCACGGGCATTCCCCTCGTCTACGAGCTCGACGACGATCTGAACGCCGTGAGCCATCGCTACCTGGGCGATCCGGAGGCGGCCAAGCGCGCCGCCGAGGCGGTGGCGAACCAGGCCAAGCGAGGCTGACCCTTCTCTCCTCGGCGGAGACTTCGACATGATCGCATCCCCGCGTCGCCAGACCGGCGCATCCCGAGCCGGCTGCCTGATCACAGCCGCCGTCGTAGTTCTCTTCGTCGTCGCGGCGGGCTATGCGCTGCTCAATGTCGGGATGGGCATGGTCGAGGAGCAGGTCAAGCAGGACATCCTCGACAACCCCGTGATCCTCGAGCACGTGGGAAACATCGAGACGATCGAGATCGACTACGAGGCCTCGGCCGCCTTGCCCGGCGACGACGTGTTCGTGTTCCTCTTGGCGGGCTCGAAGGGCACGGCGGAGATGACGGCCACGGTCAAGACGCTGGACGAAGACACCGAGAAGGTCGTCGCGGGCTCCCTCCGCCTCCCCTCCGGCCAGACGATGGACCTCTTCCCCCAGGAGGATGCCCCGGCCGAGGCGGCGGACTGAGCCGGGCACCTTCAGCCGAGGTACGTGGGCCCGGTGGAATGAGCGCCCACCGCGGCACGACCGGGCGCGTAGGATTCACGAGGTCCGTGACTCCGGGAGCGACGGGATGAGCAGGGGATGGGTGTTCGCCTTGATGGCATTGGCCGTGGCCGGCGTCGCGGTTTTCTTCCTGTGGAGCGACGGCGCCGGCCTCGAGGGCACGGATCGGGGCAGCGGCCAGGGCCACGACGCGCCGGGACTCCGAGAAGCGACCGACCCCGAGCGTCCCGCGGGCAGCACGGGCCGGCCTTCCCCGTCCTCCTCGCGTCCTTCGCTCTTTGGACGGGGACAGTTGCGCGTGGGCGTCGGCAGCGTCGTCGGTCGACTGGTGGACCACGCGACGCAGGCGCCCGTCCCCCAGAGCACGATCCACCTGCGTGGGCGCGGGTACGCCGACGAAGTGGTCGATCGCAAGGGGACGAGTGACGACGACGGGCGCTTCCACCTGAAGGACGTTCCTGCGGGCGAGGGACTTGGCGCTGGAGGTGATGGCGGGCGAGACCCCGGCCCGCGTCGTCGACGGTCTCGTCCTGGACGCCGGGAAGGTCCTGGATCTGGGCACCCTCTGGCTCGGTGAGGCCGGCACGCTCGAAGGCCGGGTCGTGAACCTGGAGGGCCGAGGCATGGCCGCGGCCGAGATCCGCGTTCTGCAGGGGCGCTTCACGCAGGAGCAGATCCTCGAGGACTTCGTGGGGTTTCTCACGCGACTCGACCGGGAGCCGACCGCCGTGGGCACGGGGGAGGCCGATGCATCGGGCCGCTTCCGCATCGAAGGCCTGCCCCCGGGCAAGATCACCGTGATCGCCCGGGTCCCCGGCCACCACCAGGCCATCCAGGGCGCCGCCATGACGGCCGAGGGAGCCGTGGGCGGTCCTCTCGTACTACGCGTCAGCGAAGCCGAGCCCCTCGTCGGCCGGGTCCTCGATTCCGGGGGGCAGGGTGTCGCGGGCGCCCGGCTCGCATTCCTGGATCAGCGGGACGACGAGTTCGGCTTCGTGGGACGCCACTTCGTCGAGACCGGGGACGACGGGCGCTTTCGCGCGGACGCGCCGCCCCGCGCCCGGGAGCTGGTGGCCATCGTCACGGCCGAGGGCTACCCCACCCTCTTCGCCGAACTCGGCGCGGCCCGCGACGACCTCGTCTTCACGCTGCGCGGCGGCGCGACCCTGCACCTCCGCTTCGTCTTCGACGACTCCGGCCGACCCGTCCCCGGTGCGGCCGTCGTCGCCATGGTCAGCGAGAACGAAGGCATGGGGGAGGTGGGGACGTTTCTCACGGGCATCACGGATGACGACGGGCGAATCGAACTCGACGCCCTCCCCGGCTTCGTGGGCATGGTGATGCTCCAACACCCGGAGCACGGGTCGAGCCTCTACTCGCCGCAGGCGGGGATGATGATGGGCGGCGGCTTGCTGATCGAGGGCCCGGAGAAGCTCCAGCTGACCGAGGGACGCAACGAGGTCGAGCTCCGGGTACCGCGAGGCGTCTTCCTGCACGGCACGGTGCGCGACACGGAGGGCGAAGCGGTGGCGGGGGCCGTGGTCTCGACCTCCGGCGGTCCGTTCGGCATTGGCAAAGGGATCGAGACCGTCACCGATGACGAAGGACGCTACCGGTTCATCGCGCAGGGCGTGGGCATGTTCCGGGTCCACGCCGAAGCCGCCGGCTACGTGCAGGATCCGACGACGCATCTCGTGGAGCGCCCGGAGGGGAAGGCGGAGATCGCTCACGACATCACGATGCTGACCGCCGCTCGCGTCGAGGGGATGGTCGTCGATCCGAAGGGCGCCCCCGCGGCCGGGATCGAGGTGGAGATCCGCCGGGACGCCACCGGCGCGGACGTGAGCGACGGGGCCCCGATGCCGATGGGCGATGAGGCTCGGGCCCGCAGCATCAGCGACGGCCGGGGCCGCTACGTCATCGAGGACGTCGCGCCGAGGACGCGCTACGTCGTCGTGGGGCGGGGCGAGGGGTTCGTCGTGTCGCAGTCCGAGCCGTTTTCCGTGGCCGAGGCGGGCGCACGCACACGGGCGCCGCGCCTGCAGCTCACGCGCGGCGCGGCGATCGACGTCGAAGTCATCGACGCGGCGGGCGAGCCCCTTCGCGGCGCGGATGTCGAGGTGCGGGTCGAGCGCAAGGATGGTCTCCAGTGGTCGTCCAGGGACGCGTGGACGCCCTTCGTCCAGCTGGTCACGGACGGGAGCGGCAAGGCCCGCGTCCAGCACCTGCCGGACGGCGAGATCACCATCGTCGCGCACGGCGCCGAAGCGGCGCCCGCGCGGGCGCGTCTGGAGGTCGAAAACGGTCAGGCGCAACCCGGCCCCGTCCTGCTCCGGCTGCGTCCGTCGACCACGCTACGGGGCCGCGTCGTGGACCAGCACGGCGCACCTGCGGCCCGCGGCTTCGTCTCCGCCGGGACGTGGGTGGGGCAGGGGGCCGGAGAGAACGCGTCGGGCGTGGACGACGCCAATTGGATGCCGCACCAGAGCACGCGCACCGACGAGGAGGGGCGCTTCGCCCTCGACCACGTGCCGGTCGGTGCTCGGTTCGAGCTGGCCTTCTACGCCGAGGGCTACGACCCGGCGACCGTGAAGGTCGAGGATGTCTGGAGCGAAGTGGCGGTCGTCGTGAACAAGATCGATCCCGAGATCCAGCGACGCAAAGCGGAGCTGCGGGAACGCATGATGGCCGTCTTCCGGGAGATGGCCTCCGCCGAGAGCACGTCCGAGCGGGAGGCGCTGCAGGCCGAGCTCCAGGCCATCCAGGCGGAGATGGGCCGGCTCCAGGGTGGGGGCGATGCGACGGCTTCGGCCGCGGCCGAAGCCGAGGCTCCGGCGGAGGCCGAGTAGCGAGGCTAGCGCTCCCCCACCGCGAGGAAGATGCACTTGAGGTAGCGCCCCTCGGGGAAGATCGTGTTCACCGGGTGGTCCGCGGCCGCGCCGGCGATCGCCAGCACCCGCACGTCCTTCCTCGCGTCCAACGCGACGTCACGAATCACCTGGAGGAACTCCGCCTCGCTCACGAGACCGGAGCAGGAGTTCGTGCACACGATCCCGCCGGGGCGGACCGCTTCCAGGGCCAGGCGATTGAGGTCCCGGTAGCGCGCCAGCGCCGCCCCGAGTCCCTTGCGATCGCGTGCCCACTTGGGCGGATCCACCACGAGGATCTCGGGACGGTCGTGGGGCTCGCCGCCCGCGTAGGCGCGCAGCGCGTCGAACACGTCGCCGTGATCGAACGTGACGTCGACCCCGTTCGCCTCGGCGTTGACCCGTGCCTGCGCTACGGCCTCCTCGTCCAGGTCCATGCCTCGCACGTGGGCGGCGCCGGCTTGCGCGGCCGCCAGCGCGAAGCCGCCGGCATGGGTCATCCCATCGAAGACCGTCCGACCGGGGGCGAGGCGCGCGAGGAAGCGGCGATTGTCGCGCTGATCGAGGAAGAAGCCCGTCTTGTGTCGCCCAGTCGGGTCCACGCGGTAGGTCACACCGTGCTCGTGCACCTCGACGGGCTTCATGCGGGGGAGGGCGGGCACCTCGATGCCCTCCTGCGTCGCCGCCTTGGCATCCGCCCGGACGACCAAGCGCTCCAGCCCGGCTTCCTCCCGAAGCACGCGCTCGAGCTCCTCCCGCCGCTTCGCCCAGCCCAAGCTGTAGAGGGCGACGCTCCCGACGTCGCCGTAGCGATCCACGACGAGGCCGCTCAGACCGTCGCCCTCGCCGTGCACGATCCGCCAGGCGTTGGTCACATCCGGAAGATGGAGTAGATCCCGGCGAAGGCCGTCGGCCGCGACGATCTTTTCGCGCAGCCAGATCTCGTCCGGGCGGGTGTGCGCGTCCGCCGTCAACATGCGCAGCGTGATGCGGGAGTCGGGGTGGAAGAAGGCGTAGCCGACGGGTCGCCCCTCGCGCGTCTTGACCCGCACCACGGAGCCGGCGGACGTGCCCGGATCGACGCGGCGCACCCGCTTGTCGTAGACCCAGGGGTGGGCCGGCGGCCCGCCGCGAAGCCAGACGTCCTTCATGACTCCTCCGCCAGGCCGAGTTCCTCGGCCGCTGTGGTGAGGGCCCGCACGAGGTGGGCCGCGCGCGGCCGGGCGTCCGGATCCCGGTCCAGAGCCTGCATGAGCACGTCTTCGAGTCCCGGGGGGAGCTCGACGCCCATGTCCGATGGCCGCGTCGGCGTCGCCGCCGCTTGCGCGAGCGTCTCGAGGACGTCCCCCCCGTCGCCGGGGCCCGGCCGGTCAGAAGGGCATACCCCAGGGCGGCGAGGCCATACACATCGGCGGACGGCGTGGGCTGCGCCGTCCCGGCGAGAACCGCCTCGGGTGCGACGTAGCCCGGCGTGCCGATGACACCCACGGCGACCGGGCGCGCTACGTCCGCCAGGACGGCTTGACCGGGATCGATCAGGACGGCGTGGTTCTTCCGGCCGACCACGACGTTGGAGGGTGACACGTCACCGTGAACGATGCCTCGCGCGTGGAGGTGAGCCAACCCGCTGGCCAGCCCACGGAGGATCCAGACCGCCGTGGACGGCCAGAGCGCACCCTCCACCGGGAACATCTCACCGAGCGGCGTGCCCTCGACCCATCCCAGCGCCATCCACCGGGTGGGGTGGCCCTCGAAGGGGGCGAGGCCGCCGTCCACGACGGCACCGACATGCGGGTGCCGGGAGCCGGCCAGTGTGCTGATCATGCGCTGGTAGTGGTCACCATCTTCGGCGGAGCGCACCCGGCCGAGCACCTTCACGACCAGCTCCGCGCCCGTCTCGGGATCGCGCACGCGCCAGCTCTTGCGGTGACGGCTCCCCTTCAGTTCACGCCCCGACCCGTAGCGCAAGGGCCCGCGCGCGGCCGCGAACGCCGGGTGCGCCATCCACCCCTCGGCGTACGACGAGCCGGGCGGGACGAATGCGTCGGCCATGCGGTTCTGGAAGCGGAGGACGGGTCCGTCGTCGTCCTTGCTGAACGACACCCGGTCGCCTGGTTGCAGCGCGAGGAAGGGAACCGGCAACCCGTTGATGCGAACGATGCAGCCCTTGCCGGGCGTGATCACGTACTCGCCGCGGGCGAGGCGCACGACGGCATGCCACGGCGCGAGACGGGGGTCTTCCAGGACGAGGTTCGCGTCGGCCGCCCTTCCGATGTGGAAGGGCAGCTCGCTCACGAGCACGCGGTAACGCGGGCCGTCCTCACGAACGAACGCAACCGGCACGGGCGCTTTCCCTTCCTCGATCGGCGGCCTGGGGACGCACGTGAGCCTAGCTCCGATACACGATCCGGCACCCACCGGCGTCGATGACGTCGCCGTTTGCGAGGGCCTGAGCATGGGGGAAGGGAGCACCGTTGACGGTCGTTCCGTTCGTGGAGCCGAGGTCTTCGACGGCGTGGCCGTCTCCGTGAGGCGCCACGCGGCAGTGGCGGCGCGACGCACGGGACACCTGGACGGGGATGTCGCACCTCACACTGCGGCCCACGACAACCGTCTCGTCGCGGTCGAGATCGAGGAGCCAGGTCCGTTCCTGGTCGTGGATGACGAGCTTGGGCACCACGTGATCCTAATCGATTCTCCGCGGGCTACGATTGCGGGCATGCAGGTCCCGTCGCGCCTTGTCTGGATCGATGTCGTCGGCCTCACGCCGCGGCTCCTGGAGCACGCGCCGCGGCTCCGCGCCCTGGCCGGGGCCGGATCGAGCCGAGCGCTGGAGGGGGTCGTGCCGGCGGTCACCTGCACGGCCCAGGCGACGGCCCTCACGGGGCTCGCTCCGTCCGATCACGGGATCGTGGGAAACGGCTGGTTTCACCGCGACACGGGCGAGGTGCGATTCTGGCTGCAGTCCAATGCGCTGATCCAGGGGGAGCCGGTCTACGCCACGGCCCGGCGGGAAGCCCAGGCCCGCGAGCTGCCCTTTTCGGCGGCCAAGCTCTTCGGCTGGTTCAACCAGGGGGCGGCGGTGGACCAGGCCGTCACGCCGAAGCCCTGGTATGGCTGCGACGGCGCCAAGGCCTTCGGCATCCACGGCCGGCCTCCCCCTCTGCCGGGCGCGCTGGAGAAAGCGCTCGGGCCCTTTCCCTTCCCGTCGTTCTGGGGACCGGGCGCCGGCCTCGCATCGACGCGGTGGATCGCGGCCGCGACCGCCCACGTGCTCGAACACGAGCGGCCCATCTTCACCTTCGCCTACCTCCCCCACCTCGACTACGACTTCCAGCGGTTCGGACCGGAGATGGACGGCTGGGCCGATCGCGTCGCCGAAGTCGACGCGGCGGCCGGCACGATCCTGGACGCGGCCGAGCAGATCGGCGCCGAGGTGGTCGCGTTCTCCGAGTACGGCATCCAACCCGTTTCGCGCACCGTCCTTCCCAATCGTCGGCTGCGGCAGGAAGGGCTGCTGGCCGTGCGCGACGGTCCCTTTGGCGAGGGGCTCGATACGTACGAGAGCTTCGCGCTGGCCGTCTGCGACCACCAGGTGGCGCACGTCTACACCGCGTCGCCTCGCATTCGGGAGCGCGTCCGCGAGCTCCTGAGCGCGGAGGCGGGCGTGGCGCGCGTCCTGGAGGGTGACGAGCGGGCGGCGATCGGACTGGACCACCCCCGGTCGGGCGACCTGATCCTCCTCGCCGAAAAAGACGCGTGGTTCGCCTATCCGTACTGGCTGGACGACACCCGCGCACCGGACTTCGCACGCACCGTCGACATCCACCGCAAGCCCGGCTACGACCCGCTGGAGCTCTTCGTCGACCCGAACATCCGAGCGCCCAAGCTCCGCGTCGCGCGTCGTCTCCTCCAGAAGAAGCTGGGCTTCCGCACCCGCTTCGACGTCGTGCCGCTGGACACGTCATTGGTCCGCGGCAGTCACGGCGTCCCTCCCGAGCGGCCGGCAGACGGCCCGGTCCTGGTCGCCAGCGATCCGCACGCGGCCGAGGCCGTGCGAAGCCTCGCGGATCTGAAGGCCCACGCGCTGCAGCGGATGTTCGGGCCGGCGTCGTAGGCGGGGGGGCGGGGGCGGCGGGCGGAGCCCGCCCCGGGCAGCCGTGGGCAGCCGCGGGCAGCTGCGGGCAAGAGGCGCGCCGGCGGGACGGGCGAAGGCGCCGTGGTTGCGGGATGGGCGGCGAGAAAAGTTCGTCCGCGAGGCTGCCTCGGTATGGAACCGGCCGCGGTCTCTTGCGAGGCCCGCGGCCGGTTGCCGGTCGGTCGGTCGGTCGGTCGGTGGTGGGTTGGTGGGTGGTCGGGTCGGGGGCTAGAAGCCGCCCATCCCTCCCATGCCGCCCATGCCGCCCATGCCGCCCATGCCACCCATGCCACCCATGCCGCCACCGGCAGGCATCGCGGGGGCTGCTTCCTTCTCGTCCGGGTTGTCGGCAATGACCGCCTCGGTGGTGAGCAGGAGCGTGGCGATGGACGCGGCGTTCTGGAGCGCCGTGCGCACGACCTTGGTCGGGTCGATGACGCCGGCCTTGACCAGGTCGACGTAGGTGTCGGTCGCGGCGTTGTAGCCCTGGGTCTGCGACTTCGCGTCGCGCACGGTCTGGATCACGATCGACCCGTCGACGCCGGCGTTCGTCGCGATCTGGCGCAGGGGCGCCTCGAGCGCGCGTCGGACGATGCCCATGCCGATCTTGACGTCGCCATCGGCCTTCTTGATCGCGGCATCCACCGTCTTCTGGCTACGAAGGAGGGCGACGCCGCCACCGGGGAGGATGCCCTCCTCGACGGCCGCCCGCGTGGCGTGGAGCGCATCCTCGACGCGCGCCTTCTTCTCCTTCATCTCGGCTTCGGTCGCCGCGCCGACGTTGATCTGCGCCACGCCGCCGGCGAGCTTCGCCTGACGCTCCTGGAGCTTCTCGCGATCGTAGTCCGAGCTGGTCTTCTCGAGCTCGGTCTTGATCTGGTCGATGCGGGCCTGGATGTCGGCGCGCTTGCCGCCACCTTCGATCATCGTGGTGTTGTCCTTGTCCACGACGATGCGCTTGGCCGTACCGAGATCCTTGAGCGTCAGGTTCTGGACGTCGATGCCGAGGTCCTCCATGACGGGCGTCGCGCCGGTGAGCGCAGCGATGTCCTGGAGCATGGCCTTGCGACGGTCACCGAAGCCGGGCGCCTTGACCGCGCAGCACTGGAAGATGCCGCGGAGGCGGTTGACGACGAGCGTGGCCAGCGCCTCGCCCTCGACGTCCTCGGCGATGACGAGCAGCGCCTTGCCGCTCTTTGCCACCTGCTCGAGAAGGGGGAGCATGTCCTTGATCGACGAGATCTTCTTCTCGTGGACCAGGACGTACGCGTCCTTGAGCTCGCACGTCATGGTGTCGGCGCTGGTGATGAAGTGCGGCGACAAGTAGCCCTTGTCGAACTGCATCCCCTCGACCCACTCGACGGTGTTCTCGAGGCCCTTGCCCTCTTCGACGGTGATCACGCCGTCCTTGCCGACGCGATCCATGGCCTCGGCGATCTGCTGACCGATGGCCTCGTCGTTGTTGGCCGCGATGGCGCCGATCTGGGCGATTTCCTTGCTGCCCTTGATCGGGGTGCTCATCTTCATGAGGTTGGCGACGACGGCGTCGACCGCACCCTGGATGCCGTTCTTGATGCCGATGGGGCTGGCCCCGGCGGCGACGCTCTTGAGGCCTTCCTCGAAGATCGCCTCGGCCATCACCGTCGCCGTCGTCGTGCCGTCACCGGCCACGTCGGACGTCTTCGAGGCGACCTCGCGCACCATCTGGGCGCCGATGTTCTCGAAGGGGTCCTGGATCTCGATTTCCTTGGCCACGGTGACCCCGTCCTTCGTGACCGTGGGCGATCCGAAGGACTTCTGGATCACCACGTTGCGGCCGCGGGGGCCGAGGGTGACCTTCACCGCGCGCGCCAGCTGACGCACGCCCGCCCGGATCCGCTCGCGCGCATCCTGATCGAAGACGATCTGCTTCGCCGTCATGTGATTCCTCGCTTCCTAGGTCGGCGCGTGCGCCTACTACTTCTTCTTTGCCTTCTTGGACTTCGCGGCGCCGGCCTTGGGCCACGGACTGTCGTCGACGATGGCGAGGATCTCGCTCTCGTCGAGAATCAGGTAGGTCTTGCCCTCGCTCTTGACCTCGGTGCCCGCGTAGGACCCGAAGAGGACGAGGTCCCGGACCTTCAGACCGACCGGCAGCGTTTCGCCGGCGTCGGAGACGCGCCCGCCTCCCACGGCGACCACGCGCCCCTCGGTCGGCTTCTCCTTCGCGGAGTCGGGGAGGACGATCCCACCTGCGGTGATGTCTTCCGCCTTCAGGCGCTCCACGAGGACCTTGTCGTACAGCGGCTTGATCTTCGGCATCGAGGGGTTCCTCTCCGATCTCGAAACGGACGTTTCTTCAGCTCTGGGTATCTGGTCTGGTCGCGGGGCCAGGCCCCGCCTCTTAGAACCGGCGTAGCGTCGCGGGGCGGTCGTCCCATCCCGTGGCGGCACGCAAGGCGGCCCGCACCATCGGCTCCCGGGGGGGAAGGGGCAGCACCGCGCCGACCCCGCGTCCCAGTGCTTCGAACCAGAGCGCCCGATCGGGCTCCCGGATCATCAGCACCAGGCGACGGCCCTGGTGGGGTTGGATCGCGCGCCACGCTTCGACGCCCGCCTCGCCCTCCACCCCGCACTCGACGAAGGTGGCCGCGAAGGAGCGCTCCCGCACCCAGGCCAGGGCCTCGCGCCCGTCGTGGGCGACGGCCGCATCGAAGCCAAGGCGACGCACGGTCGACGCGATCCGGGTCCGGATATCGGTGTCCTCGACCGCATCGCGGCGAAGGGTGATCAGGACCGAGGGATGGAGCGTCATGACGGGAGCGTGAAGGCAAGCCCGGTGCCAGAGCGGGCCGGCGCACGCCAAAACGACGCAAGATACGCAAGAAAAGCGACTTACGATGCGTTCCGACCCTCGGGGCACGCACCCGGCCGCCAAGCAGGCTGCCACCTTGTCAGGGGCGGGGCGGGGGCTGGCTCGCCGGCTGCCTGCTTGTCAGCCGCGGGCCGTCGGCCGGGGGGGCGGTCCCACCGCCCTCTCCCAGGGCCCAGGGCCGCGACGCCCGGGGACGGTGGGTCAGCGTACGACGACGGGAATCACGCCGGTGGTCCGGACGCGGATCACCTCGAGCTCCGGCAGCTGGATCTTGACCGGTGCGCCGCCGATGTTGCCCCCGAGGGAGGTCTCGAAGACCTTGATCGGGCGCTTCAAGCGACTCAGGGTGGCGCGGAAGTCGCCCATCACCGAGCCATAGCCCCCCCCACCGGCGCCCGCGGCGCTCATGCCCGCCGCGGCGACGGCGATCTCGTCCGCCTTGCGGGTGTAGGCATCGACGTCCGCGACGAGCTTCATCAGGGTCGGATCGTCGTACTCACGGGAGAGGGCGAGAAGACGCTCCCGGCCCCGGGCCCGCACCTTCTTGTCGGGACTCATCATGAGACGGACGGCGCGATTGACCTCGGCCGAGAGGGTCGCCGCGCGTGCCTTGCGCTCCTGGCGCTCGGCCTCCGCCTTGGCCTCGGCGCCCTGATTCGCCCACTCCTGGGGCGTGTACCAGGCGTCGCCGTGCTTCTCCAGCCCCTCGGCGCGCTTGGCTTCCTCGGGGGTGCGCCACACGCCCTGGTGCCGGATGTGGCCCAGGACCTCGTGCGCGACCGCATCCTCGGGATCGAGCTCGAGCACGGCCTCGGCCGTGGCCCGCGCTTCGTCCTCGCGGCCGATCTCCTTCAGCCACCGCGCGAGGAGGGCCCGATTGGCGGTGTCGTCGGCGTCGAGGCGGTCCAGGTGGTGCTTGACCTGCTCGTCGATGGAGCGGCCCGCGGTCCTTTGCTTGACCTCGGCGACGGGTACGTCGGCTGCGCCGAACCGGCTGTGGACCCGGTAGGTGTCGCCGTCGAGCACCACCACGCCCTCGACGAGGCGTCCGTCCGTGAGTTCGAGGACGTCGGCGCGGGCGACCGGCGCAAGGAGGAGGAGGGCCAGGAGGAGGAGGGGGACTACACGCATGACGGACTCCCAAGGACGCACCCTTGTCAACGCCGCCGGGCCCGATCTGCCTCAGCGGATGCGGCGAACCCGCTCGAGGCGCCAGTCCCCCGTCCTGGCGCGCCGCCAGTCCAGCAACTCGACCTGTCGCCCCCGCCCACGCGGATCGACCCAGGTCACCTCGGCCTCCCCGGCCCGACCATCCGACGAGACGGTCACCCGCGCCACGTGGCCCGCCAGGCCCTCCAGGCCCTCGACATGGGCATCCAGGACGGAGACCTCGAATCCGGGCGCCAGGGCCCGGGCCGTCCCGACGTCGCCTGACCGGACGGCGGCCACGTAGGCCTGCAACGTCAGGACCAGGGCACCCTTGGGGGTCGAGCGGGCATGCTGGACGGCGGCCAGCGCGAGGACCAGGAGCAAGACGAAGGCCAGGCCAGGCAGCAGGATCTGTCGGGGGGGAGAGCGCACGAGCCGCAGTGTAGCGCCTCGCCCGCGCCCGTCGGCTGCGATGGGTCGCCCGGCGGGGCGGGGATTCGCGCTAGGATGGCCGACTTCCATGGTCCTCGGCCGCAGGAGCGCCCGACATGCGCGAGTCCATGCATCGCCCCGCGATCCTGACCGTCTGCACGCTGCTCGCCCTCATGCCGGGGACGCTGTGTGCCTCGCCCGAGGAGACGGGCGGAGACGACGAGCGCGCCTCCGCCATGACGCGTGTCGAGGAGGCGCGACGACGCATGGTGGAGGCCGCCGCGGACATTCGTGCGCTCCGCCAGCGCGCCGCCGAGGCCGCGCGTGCCCTCGACGCGGCCGGCCGCCCGGCCGAGCGCATGGCGGAGGGACGCGCCGAGGCCTCGGCCGAGCAGGCACGCCGGGCGGAAGCCCTGCGGGAGGCGATCCGACGCGTGCGCGCGCCGCGGGCGGATGCGACGGCCCCCTCGTCCGGGGACGACGCGGCCGAAGCCCGCCCCGCGCAGCCCGCCCCGATCCAGCGCCTGGCGGCCGCGCTGGCGCAGCTGGCGGCGCAGAATCGCCGGCTCGAGGCCCGCATCGCCTCCCTCGAGCGTGAGCAGGCCAAGCGCCCCACCCCCCCGCGTCGCCGGGCCCGGGGCCGCGAGGTGAAGCGCGCGCGCACGCTCGAGGCGCGTCTCGACCGCATCGAGGCGAAACTCGATCGCCTCCTTCGCGCTGGACGGAAAGAGGCCGAAGAAGCCCCGCCGACCCGCGCCGCCATACGTTTTCATCGGGGGGCCTCGACGCCGGCGGCCCCGCCGCGTACGCCCGAGGTCCGATTCCGCCGCTCCGCGCCCGAGGCCGGAGCCACGATGATGGAGATCGAGAAACTCCTCCGCCGGGCCCGTGAGCGCATTCGCGAGCTCGAACGCAACGCCCCGCCGCGTAGCCGCTAATCCGACCCCCGCCTACTCCCCCGCACGTCCGGAGCCCCCCGTGATCCGCAGCTTCTTCGTCGTCGTCCTCCTCGTGGTCGCCGTCGTCCTTCTCGCGCCGCCGAAACTCGGCCAGGCAGACGAGGACGCGTGGCGCAGCCGCCTCGACACGTCCGATCCCGCCGAGTTCTACAAGGTCGTCCGCAAGGCCGCCGAGCGCAAGGACGTCGATGCGGCCCTCCCCCTTTTGGAAGCGGGCGTCGAGGCGCGCTTCCCCCACCTCGCCGTGACCTGCGGCGAAGCGCTGCGTGGCAACACGTGGCTGGAGAAGAAGGGCGCCCACAAGGCGTTCCAGAAGTGGGTCAAGAAGGCCAACCGGGCCAAGGGGATGGAGGCACAGAACCTCGCGCGCGTGCTGGCGGCGTGGGGCGACCCGATCGTGGACGAGCCGCTGGCGGCGCTGGCGTCGGGCCGGCGCACGCCGGAGATCCAGGGCGAAGCCCTGAGCATGGCGGCCATCCTCGACCCGGCGCGGAAGAAGGACTTCCCGGAGACACGCGCCGCGATCCTCAAGGCGCTGAAAGGGCGATCGGACGACGTCAAGGCGGCAGCGTGTTCCGCGGCCGCGCGGATGGGTGACGAGACCTTCCTGGAACCCCTCGTCGCGCTCGTGCGCCGGGAGAAGGAGAAGTACGCCGGCCTCTACGCGGTGTGGGCTCTGAAGCAGCTCGGATACACGGGCGGCGTGGACACCTTCATGCACGTCCTGGGCTCCAACCCCAAGAAGACCACCATGCAGGCCTGCCTCAAGGCGGTGACCGAGCTCGCGACGAAGGCGGACATCCCCTCCCTGTTGACGCTGAGCAAGCACAACAAGAAGGACTACCGCGACGCAGCGACCCTCGCGCTGGCTCGTCTGGCGCACCGCGGTGGCTACACCCAGGACGCGGCGGTCACGGGAGAACCGGCGGAGGGGCCGTCTTCGCAGTCGGTGCCCGACGCGGTGATCGACCGATTCATGACGCTCATTCGGGAAGAGAAGGCCTGGGAGGTTCGCGACGCGGCCCGCCAGGGCCTCTTGAAGATGGGCGGCCCGGCCGCGGCCACGGTTCGCGCCGAGATGCCGAAGCTCATCGAGTTCTCGGACGAGGACACCCGCCAGACGGCACTGGAGCTCTGCGGTCTCTTCCAGGCCAAGGACGCGTACGGGGCTGCCTACAAGGCCGCGCTGTACGACAAGTCCCGCACGATCCGCATGTTCGCCGCGCGCGCCCTGGAGGGCATCGACGCCGAGAGCGCCGTCAAGGAGTTCAGTGAGGTGGCCAAGAGCGCCGCCCGCAAGACACGCGACTACGAGTTCAACGCGGTGCGCGCCCTGGGCTACATCCGGCACGACGCGGCGTTCGAGGTCCTCGTGGAGTTGATCGAGGAGCAATTCGACAACGCCGACATGATGCGTGAGGTCGAGTTCGCCCTGGAGCGCCTGACGGGGCACCGCTTCGGGATGAAGCCGGATCGATGGCGTGCGTGGCGCAAGGACGCCTTGCATCCGTTCCACCCGATGATCATGAAGTACGACCGCACCGAGAACCGTCGGGCGGCCGTCGAGAAGGGCCTCTACGGGCTCTCCAGGGACACCGAGCGCGCGGTCGAGCGGGGGCTGCGCTGGCTGGAGCTCCAGCAGCACCCCATCGGGTACTGGGATGGCAACGAGAAAGGCTTCGGCGGCGTCGTGGGCTGCGAGCCCGCCTACACCGGCCTGTCCCTCCTCGCGTTCGTAGGCGCGGGGTACGAGGCCACGAGCGGCAAGTACCGCGAGGTGATCCGACGCTCCACGGAGTTCTTGGCCGCGACGCAGTTCTACGACGGGGGCTTCCCCGTGACGGGCGGTGGCGACGATTCGTGGATCTTCGCCTACCTCATTGCCATGGGCATCTGGGGCATCACCGAGAGCTACGCGCTGAGCGGAGACCCCTTGCTGGCCGAGCCCGCGCAGTGGGGCATCGACTACCTCGTTCGCGTCCAGACACCCGGAGGGGGGTGGCGGTACGGCCCCCGCTACGTCCAGAGCGACACGTCCTGCACGTCGTGGGTGTTGATGACGGTGAAAGCCGCCGACCTCGTGGGGCTCGACGTGTCCCAACGGTGCCTCGATGGGATCGACTCGTGGCTCGAGCGATGCTCCTACGACATCACCGGCGAAGAGGAGGTGCCCGACGACCTCTCGACCGACTACGACTACGAGGTCGGGTCCCGTCGGTACTTCAAGGCCTTCACCAGCTACTTCGAGCTGTCCGGTGCGGACAAGAGCGGCGCCCAGCAGACTTCCATGACGGCGGTGGGCATGGTCTGCCGCTTCTTCATGGGATGGAAGCGGAGCCACCCGTACATGATCGGGTCCGCCAACTACCTGATGGACTACCTGCCGAACTGGATGCGCGGTCTCGAGAAGGGCCAGAGCATCGCCTGGTACCACTACTTCTGGTACTACGGCACGCTCGCCATGCATCAGATGGGCGGCCGGTACTGGCGCGCGTGGAACGAGAAGATCAAGCGCATGTACCCGGAGAAGCAGCGCACGTCCCCGCCCGACCTGGCCGGGTCGTGGGATCCCGACACCGCCGTGCTCAACGGTGGGCGGCTCTTCTCGACGGCGATGTCGATTCTCTCGCTGGAGACCTACTACCGGTTCTCGCCGCTGCTGGGAGGGGAGTCCGCCGACAAGAAGAAGCCGGAGGACGACAAGCCCGACGGTGACAAGCCCGACGGTGACAAGCCCGCTGATGACAAGCCCGAGGGGGACGAGCCCCCGGCGAAGGAAGGCTGGGAGTAGGGCTCGCGAAGCGGAAGGCGGCGCCTACGTCCGGCCGTTGCCGTTTCGGCCATTCCCGTTTCGACCGTTGCCGTTCACGGAGTCCCGGACCTCGGCCTCGAGGGACCCGGTGAAGCCCTCGGCCATCAGGCTGACGGTGCCCACGACGTCGGCGCCCTCCCGGGGGGCGCCGCCGCTGGCTTCGAGGAACGCCGTGATCTTCGAGAAGACCCGCTCGAAGGCCATGACGACGTCCGGGTCGAACTGCGTGCCACTGCCCCGCTTGATCTCGTCGAGGGCGAACTCGCAGGACTGAGCTTCCTTGTAGCAGCGCACCTCGGTGATGGTGTCGAACGCATCCACGACCGAGAAGATGCGCGCGTTCAGCGGGATGTCGTCTCCGCGGAGTCCATCGGGGTACCCCGTGCCGTCGTAGCGCTCGTGGTGGTGGCGGATGATCGAACAGGCGCCCCTCAGAATGGGGAACTTGCTGGCGATCCGCTCCCCCTCCACGGGGTGCTCGCGCATGATGGCCCACTCTTCTTCGTTCAGCTTGCCCGGCTTGCAGCGTACGTGCGTGGGCACCCGCGCCTTGCCGATGTCGTGGAGGATCGCGCCGAGCTGCACGTCGAGCAGGTGGCGGCTGCCTTGGATCCCCATCTCCTTGGCCACCACGGTCGCGTACTCGGAGACCCGCTGGCAGTGATCCGAGGCTTCCGTCCCCTCTTCCAGCTCGCCCGCGAAGCCGATGAGCACGGCGCGCAGCGTCTCGCGCAGTTCGACTTCGAGGCGATGCTGGTACTTCTCACGAAACGTCCACCCCTCGCGGATGTCGAGGCCGCGCCGCACGGCCACCGCGATGTCGGGCAGAGAGAACGGCTTCGTCAGGAAGTTGCAGGCGCCGAGCCGTGTCGCCTCCGCTGCGTAGTGCACGTCGTGAAAGGCCGTGATGATCATGCACGGGGTACGCGAGGCGATCTGCTCCTGCACGTTCTTCAGGAACTGGATGCCGTCGCAACGCGGCATCCGGATGTCGGTGATGATGAGATCGTAGTCGTTGGCCGCTACGCGGTCCTGCGCGATGAGGCCGTCGGATGCCTGGTCCGACGTGTGCCCGAGCTGCTCGAGCGCTCGGCCGATGAGCTCGCGGATGTCGGGCTCGTCCTCGACGATCAGGATGTGCGCCATGAACGAACCCGCCTCCAAAGCCCCGACGCAATTCCCCTCGTCCCCCTCTGTCGGCAGGACGGGCCGTCAGGTTGACCCCCGGCCGAGATTGTGGCGAGTCCGCGTCTCGAGGGCCACGCACCGCGCAGGCCGTCTTCATCTGTCGTGAACGGTTACGGCGAAGCGAGGACTAACGGTTGGCTACACCGTCGGCTGGGAGGAAACGGTCGTCGCCGCGGCGAGGAGACGCTGCCGCTTGAGCCAGAGCGCGCGAATCGTGGCACCGCCGGTCATGAAGAGGCCGAAGGCGAGGAACACCGTCACGACGGCGCCCGGCCCGGCGATGCGCCACTGCACGACGCCGAGGTAGAGGTAGTAGCCGCCCAAGGCGACCTCCACGAGAGCCTGGACGAAGTCGCGCCCCCCCGTGTACATCCGCTCGCGCTTGCGCACGAGCCCGCGGTCGCCCCCGAGGACACCCAGCTTCGGGGTCCGGACGAACTCGGTCTTGAGGCCGGTGAGCGCCTCGAGAACGCCGCGCGCGTTGTTCACCGCCAGCCCGACGCCCACCAGGGGGAAGAACGGCAGCCAACGCAGGCGACGGAACCAGTCGGTGTGCAGTTCCTTGGTCGCCGCGACGTAGAAGCCGACCTGGGTGACGACGGCCAGCATGAAGACCATCGTGTCCACGACGGCTGCGAAGGGCCCCTGCACGGCGCCCTGGGTCCTCAGCAGCATGACGGGCAGGGCCACGACCACCATGAAGAAGGACGCGGGATAGGCGAGGTTGCCTCCCAAGTGGAACGTCGCCTCGAGCTTGCGCTTGATCCCGATGTCGCTCCGCCAGATGCGCGGCATGAGCTTGAGCAGGCACTCCGTGAGCCCCTTGGCCCAGCGGTGCTGTTGGCTCTTCAGCGCCGTGATCTGGACGGGCAACTCCGAAGGCACGGGCAGGTCCTTCAGGTAGACGCCCCGGTACCCGGCCAAGTGGACCCGATAGGAGAGGTCCGTGTCCTCGCAGATGGTGTGGTCTTCCCAGCCGCCGCCCGCCGCGATCGCGTCGCGACGCCAGACGCCCGCCGTCCCGTTGAAGTTGAAGATGTAGCCGTTGCGGCAGCGCGTGGTCTGCTCGAGCACGAAGTGCCCATCCATGAGCATGCCCATGCCCTGCGTGAGCGGGCTGTAGTCACGATTGAGATACGACCACCGCCCCTGGACGAATGCGACGGAGGGATCGTTGAAGTAGTCGATCGTCCGCCTGAGGAAGTCGGGCTCCGGCACGAAGTCGGCGTCGAAGACGGCGAGGTAGTCGCCGCGCGCATCGGGGGTCGCGGCCGCCAGCGCGCCCGCCTTGTAGCCACTGCGATCCGTCCGGTGGATGTGCTTGACGTCGAAGCCGCGTGCCTGGAGTTCGCGCACCTTGTTCGCGGCCACGGTGACCGTGTCGTCCGTGCTGTCGTCGAGCAGCTGGACCTCGAGCTTGTCCTTGGGCCAATCGAAGGCGCAGACGCACTCGAGGAGCCGGTCGACGACGAAGCGCTCGTTGAACACGGGTAGTTGGACCGTGACGACGGGCTCTTCGTCGAAGCGCGCCACCGGCTCGGGGTCCTTGCGATCGCTCCGGTAGTAGCGCCAGATGAGCGCCGCCCGGTACACCATCACCATCACGACCGTCAGCACGAAGGCGTAGTAGATCGTCAGGAGGAGATTCTGGGCGAACGGCACGGGGAACCCTTCGAGGAGGCGGTCGGACACTCCCCGCTCGGGGGGAGGCGGAAGGGCGATCGTACGCAGGGGTCTCGAAGACGACAACCCGGGCGCCCCACGCCCCTGAGGGGTAGGATTCCCGCCACGGCGACCAGGGAGACGCCCGCCATGGCGGCCAAGGACGTGAGAGCCCGGATCCAAGACCTTCGCGCGCAGATCCGCGCAGCGGACCACGCGTACTACGTGCTGAACCGCCCCTCCCTGACGGATGCCCAGTACGACGAGCTCTACCGAGCGCTGGTCCAGCTCGAAGTGGCCCACCCGGAGCTGGTGGATCCGTCGAGTCCCACCCAGCGGGTGCCGGGGGCGGTCGCCGAGGGCTTTGCGAGCGTCGAGCACCCCACCCCCATGCTCTCGCTCAACAACGTCACGACTGCCGCGGAGTTCCTCGAGTGGGTCGATTCGCTGGACCGCTTCCTACAGGACGACGGTGACCGTCCCTACAGCATCGAGCCGAAGATCGACGGCGTGAGCCTGGAGCTCATCTACCGCGACGGGGTCCTGGTGACGGCCGCTACACGCGGCGACGGCTTCCGCGGCGAGGACGTCACGACCAACGCGCGGACGATTCGCTCGATTCCCCAGGTCTTGATGGGCAGCGCTCCGCCGGCGTACCTCGCCGTACGCGGCGAGGCGTTCATCGCCAAGGCGGACTTCGAGGCGCTCAACGACAAGCTGGAAGCCGAAGGGCACGAGCGCTTCGCGAATCCGCGGAACTTCTGCGCGGGCACTCTGCGCCAGCTCGATTCCTCCATCCCCGCCTCGCGACCGCTGCGCTACTTCGCCTACGCGGTCGGTGCGGTCGAGGGAGAGCGCTTCGCGTCGCAGACCGCGCTGCTGCAGCGCCTCCAAGCGCTCGGTCTCCCCACCGTCCATGCTGCCGCGACGGTGCCGGACCGCGACGCGGTCACCGTTGCGTACGACGCCCTCGCCGCCCAGCGCGACGACTTGCCCTTCGAGATCGACGGCATGGTCATCAAGGTGGACGACGTGTCGCTGCAGGAGCGTCTGGGTACCCGGAACCGGTCCCCACGGTGGGCGGTGGCCTGGAAGTTCCCCCCCAGCGGGCGGAGACGACGCTGCAGCGCGTGGTGTGGAGTGTGGGCCGGACGGGCACGATCACGCCGCGCGCCGACCTCGAGCCGGTGTTCCTGGCCGGGGTCACGGTGTCGAGCGCCACCCTGCACAACGTGGACGAGCTCGATCGCCTGGGGGTGCGCGAGGGCGACCGCGTGATCGTCGAGCGCGCCGGCGACGTGATCCCGCGCGTCGTCGAGGTCCTCGAGGCCAAGCGGACGGGCGGCGAGAAGCCGGTCCGGATCCCGACGACCTGCCCCGCGTGCGACACCGCGATCGAGCACGTCGAAGGCCGCGTGGCCATTCGCTGCCCCAACTTCGCCTGCCCGGCGCAGATCGTTCGCCATCTCCAGCACTTCGCCAGCCGCTTGGGGCTGGACATCCGCGGACTCGGGGAGAAGCAGTCCGCGCAGCTCTGGCGGGAAGGGCTCGTGCGGGACGCGGCGGACCTGTTCACCCTGCGCGCCAAGGACCTGGAGGGGCTGGAGCGCTGGGGGAAGAAGAGCGCCGAGAACCTGGTCGGACAGATCGCGGCCGCCCGGACGCGCTCCTTGGATCGCTTCCTCTACGCGCTGGGAATCCCCGAGGTGGGCGAGCGCGGGGGCAAGATCCTCGCACGGTCCTTCGCAACGCTCGACCGCATGATGGCCGCCACGTCCGAGGAGCTGCTCGAGCTCGACGAGGTCGGCGAAGCGATGGCGGCGGCGGTGGTCGACTTCTTCGCCGAGCCGCGCAACCGCACGATGATCGAGCGGATGCAGGCGGCGGGACTCGATCCGACGCCGGTCGAGACCGCGAGCGGGCGGAATCTTCGAGGGGCTGACCGTCGTGTTCACGGGCAAGCTCGAGCGGATGAGCCGCGACGAGGCCAAGGCCTTGGTCGAGGCGATGGGCGGACGCGCGGGCTCCTCGATCTCCAAGCGCACGGACCTCGTCGTCGCCGGGCCGGGGGCGGGGAGCAAGCTCGAGAAGGCGCGCGCGCTCGGCGTCGAGGTGATCGAGGAGGCGGCCTTCCTCGCACGGGCGGGTCGCGAACCTAGACTTTAGGCCCAAAACGCCTCCTCACCCCGACTCTCCGATGCGCCGGGTCCCGGAGAACGTAGGAACAGCCGCCCCCTTCCGGTGTCGATAGGACCGGGGGCGCTGCCTCCCGATCCCCCCGCCGCCCCGGAGAAGACGTTCCCATGCCCCGGTTCGCGCCTCCCGCCCCCCGCCGCCGCCTCCCGCTGCGGGCCCTCCTCCTCGGGCTCGTGGTGTCGCTGCTCGTCCTGGCCCCCGCCCCCGAGGCCGACGCCGGGATCGAGCTCCCCCGCACCCAGTACCGCGACCCCGTGCACAAGTTCTCGTTCAAGATCTTCAAGGACTGGAAGCAGGTGCCCGTCGAAGCCGGCGAGGCGATCGAGGTCGCCAAGTTCAGCGAGGGCGGAAGCGGCCGCGGCGGTTGGGTCACGCCGAGCCTCGTCGTGGTGCGCATCAACAAGCGCGACGGGGGCAACACCCCCACCGTGACGGGCGACATCAATGAAGTCATGCGCCGCATGATGGAGGCGCGAAACCCCAAGAGCGCCTGGGCGGCGACGCTGGGGCGCGTCCGCCTGCCCGAGGGGACGACGTTCGACGAGAGCGACTTCAAGAAGGTGAAGTCCAAAGACAAGATCGAAGGGAAGTTCTACGCATTCGAGTACCCCTACGCGATGGCGCGCGGCCGGGACGTACCGAGCATCTTCGTCAGCCTGGCCGTGTTCGAGAAGGACGACATCGAGTACGGGCTCTTCTTCCGCTCGATGGAAGACCGCCGCAAGTCCTACGAGAAGGGCCTCGAGAAGCTGGCCAAGACGTTCCGCTTCTTCGACGAGAAGGCGAAGGACGTGCAGGCGATCGACGTACTGGAAGGCGTCAACATCACGCCCGAGCGCCGTCGCGAGATCGAGCGCACGATGGTCAAGGGGTGGGACGTCGTCGTCAGCCCCAAGAAGAACTACATCGTGATCTACAACACGATGCGCGACAAGAACCACCGCCTCGCCAAGGAGATCGCCAAGCGGATCGAGATGATCCGCGAGCAGATCTACGAAGTGCAGTTCCCGCCGGCCCAACCGATCGACGCGGTCTCCATCGTGCGGGTCTGTGGGAACCGCAAGGAGTACCACGAGTACGGCGGCCCCGGCGGCTCCGCCGGCTACTGGAACAGCGGCTCCGAGGAGCTGGTCTTCTACGACGCGAGTCCCGGCCGCAAGATCGACTTCGACACGGTCTCCGTCCTCTATCACGAGGCCTTCCACCAGTACATCTACTACTCGGCGGGCAACGTGGCGCCCCACTCCTGGTTCAACGAGGGGCACGGCGACTACTACGCCGGCGCCGACCTGAAGGGCCGGAAGTTCAAGATCAAGCCCTTCCGCTGGCGCCAGGGCATCATCAAGAACGCCGTCGCCAAGGGGCCCCGGGAGAAGGTGGAAGTCGAGGACAAGGACGGCAGCACGAAACTGGTCTACGCCAACGACGGCGGCTACACGCCGCTGGTGGACCTGGTGCGTTTCACGCAGCGCGAGTACTACCGCTACCCCGGGGTCAGCTACGCGCAGGGCTGGAGCCTGATCTACTTCCTGCGTGAGGTCGTGCCCGACAACAAGAAGTACGAAGCCAAGTGGGGCCACATCCTCGACGTGTACTTCAAGACCCTCAAGGGCGAAGCCGTCGACGCGCCCGCCGATGAGGAGGGCGACGGCGCCCGCGATGCGGCCGACGACGATGCCGACGAAGACGGGGACGACGGGGACGCCGATCCCGACGAAGGCAAGACGGACGGCGGCACGGACGATGACGACGGCGGCGAGAAAGAGGAAGAGGACGGCGAGTCCTCGGACGAAGCCCCCGCGGCCTGGATCCCCCCGCCCATGTTCGGCGGCCGGGGTGGCCGGGAGGCGCTGAAGCGCGCCGTGGACGCCGCGTTCGACGGCATCGACTTCGACGAGCTCGAGGCCGCGTGGGTCAAGGCCGTCAAGAAGGACATGTAGCGGAAGCGGCCGATGCCGCACGTAGGATGGTGTTCATGCTCCGGCGACGTGCATTCCTCTGCGTCGGTCTAGCGCTCCTGCTGTGCGCGAGGGGCGTACGGGCCGGCGAAGCGCCCCCGCCCTTCATCGATCCGGTGGAGGTGGCGGGCTTGCTGCTCTCCCCGGAGGACGACGACCGAGAGCGGGGTGTCGAGTTGCTGCTCGCGCGCTTGGGCCAAGGCGGCGACGTCGGCCCCTTCCTCCGTGCGATGGCCGCCGCGCAAGCGCTGGTGACCCAGGGCCAGGTCCCGGCCGAGGGTCTGACCCGCGAGACGCTGCTGGAGCGGACGCGGGCCTATCGGCAACGCCTCGTGGAGGCCAAGGTCCGCATCGAGGCGGAAGCGCTCGACGCACGGGCCCGAGCCGCGGACGAGGCGGCCGAGGCGCTCGCGACCGAAACCGCAGCAGCCGCAGCAGCCGCGGCAACCGACGCCGCGAACGAGGGCGACGTGCTCGAAGCAGCGCCCCCCGTGCCGGCGCCTTTGCCCCGCCCGCCCGCCCAGGCGGCACAGGCCGAGACCACGCGCGCCATGGTGTCCGTCTCGAGGGTGCCTCGCGCCGAATACGACGCGTGGTCCGAGAAGCCCCCGACGGCCGGCATGACGACCGGCCGAGAGGCCGAGGCCTTTCTCGAGGCCGCCCGCGGGCTCCCAGGCGCCACGGTGACGGTTCCCGCCGCGCCCACGGCGCTCGGTCCGGACCCGAGCCCGATCGTCCGCCCCGACCGCATCACCTACCGCCAGGGGGTCCGCCGCACGAAAGGCGGCGCGTACGCGCTGCGCTCGGGCGAGATCGACACGGGCCTCCGGGTCCTGGCCTCGGCCATCGAGTGGCGGGACGGTCTGTTCCGGATTCAGGTCCAGGTCCGCTACACCGATGTCCCGCAGCCTCTGCCCGTGACGCGCATCCGCCCCGCGGCCGACGTCGAGGCCATCGAGGTGGACAGCCCGGAGTGGCGCACCGCCTCGGCTGAGCGCTGGCACCAGGCGTCGGCCGGCGAGATGGCCACCTTCGTGTTCTCCGACGTCGTCCCCGACGAAGTCGTCCTCGTCGGCGTCCACCTTCGCCCCTGACCGAAAAGTTCTGTACCGAGGCAGCCTCGTAAACGAACTTTTCACCCGCGCCACGGCCCGTCGAAGACGAACGCCGGCCGCACGAAACCGAACGCGTCGCCCCATCGCGAGCCGGCACGTCGGCCGGCGAAGAAGCTTCCCGGACCCTGGCCGCCCCCACTACTCCTCGGCCGTCTCCTGGCGTTGCAGCAGGAAGTCCACGCCCTTCGCGCCGGCCGCGACGCCTTGCTTACGACTGGACGCTTCCTGACGATCCTGCACGGCGGTCCGGTAGCCCAGCGCAAACCACGCGACGACTTCGTAGCGGCCCGTCGGGACGCGCTCCAACACGTAGCGCCCATCCGCATCCGTTTGGACAGACACGAGCGGGCGCACGCGTCCAGTATCCGGCTCGCCGACGGCGGTGTCCGTCTCGTCGTCCTCGCGCCGCGCGTAGATCCAGACGTCGGCCAGGGGCCGCCTCGTCTCGGCATCGAGTACGCGGCCGCGAATCTCCTGCGGGCTCTCCAGCTCGACCCCCAGACCGGGCGGGTCGCCCACTGCAGGGACCAGGATGTCGTGGCGGTACCAGTCCGGATACCCCTCGGCTTCGACTTTCACGACCCAGGTGCCCGGCTCCAAGCGGTCGATCTCGAACGTGCCGGTCGCGGACGTACGCACGACGCGCGGGCCGAGGAGTTGGTCGGCCCGGAACGCGTCGCGGGTGCGGCGTTCCTCCCCGTCCCCGACGCGCCCCCAGCGGATGCGCGCATCAGGGACGGGGCGACCGCGCTGGTCGACGACGTGCCCGACCAGCCGGGCGCCCCGCCCCAGGGTGAGTGAGAGGTCGCGCTCTTCGCCCGCCTGAAGGCTCATGGGGGCGCTCTCCACCGCGGACCAGGCATCGTGCTCGGCCCGTACGGCCAACTCGACGCGCGGAGGCACCCCCGCAATCGCCCACGCCCCGGTGGGTCCGCTCACGGCGACGAGGTCCTGCAGTCGCTCGGCCGCCCGTCGCCCGCCCAGGGCACGCACTCGCAGGCGCGCTCCCCGAACCGGCGCTCCTTCGGGGTTCACCACGTGGCCCGA
This sequence comes from uncultured Planctomycetota bacterium, assembly GCA_963802335.1. Lineage (GTDB taxonomy): Bacteria > Planctomycetota > PLA2 > PLA2 > JAEUHO01 > CAWDIE01. The sequence continues at coordinate 376,766 of CAWDIE010000004.1, forward strand.
CAGCGAGGCCCCGGCCTCCAGCTCGAAGTCGAGCTCCATGAAGCCGGTCGTGATCTCCACGCGGGCCTGGTCGTCCTGGACGAAGGGCGCGAAGCCGGACGCCCGGATACGTACCTCGTGGACGGTGCCCGGGCGCAAGCCCTCGACCTCGTAGGCACCGTCCGTCCCACTGATCGCGGAGCGGGGCCCCTCGGACCGCCGCCTGGGGTCGGCGAACGTCACCGTCGCGTAGGCCACGGGGCGACCGCGCGCGTCCCGGATGCGCCCGGCGACGCGAACGCCCGGCTCGAGCTCGAGATCGATGATCGTGACGGCATCGGCCTCGACGGCATGGCCCTGCTCACCCCCGAGCGTGAAGGATGCCGCGGGGTAGCCATCGGCCTCGGCTCCGAAGACGAGCACGGGACCGGGAGCGACGGCGGGAAAACGGAAGCGCCCGGCCGCATCCGCCACGGAGGTTAGCGGCGACATGCGGTTCATGAGGCCGGCGATCACCATGACGCGAGCCCCGGGAACGGGGAGACCCGACGTCGCGTCCACGATGCGCCCCTCGATGCCGCCGCCCGGTCCCAGCTCGAAGTCGACCTCCTGCATGCCCCCGGTGTGCACGAGCCGCCCGGTGGGCGCGTGTCCTTCCGCCCACGCTTCCACGAAGTAGTCCACGCCGGGGATCAGCGAGTCGAGGCGATACCGCCCGTCAGCCGCGCTGCGGGTCTCCACCCGGTCGAGGCCGCGGGTGCGCTTGCCTCGAACGGCGACGGCGATGACCCGCGCGTCGGCGATGCCCCGCCCGCCGTCGTCGCGCACCGTGCCCTCACATCCCGCGCCCGGATCGAGCACGATCATGAGCTCGGGTGCCCGCTCGTCCGGCGTCACCCACACGCGCTCGCGAAAGGCGGTCGCGAAGCCGGCGCCCGACACCCGCAGCACGTACCGTCCCGGCGGAAGATCGCGCAGGAGGAAGCGTCCATCGGAGCCGGCTCTCACCTCCTGCAGCGGGTCCGCGAGCGCTTGGAGCTCGCGAAGCGACTCCTGCAGGTCGCGACGAAAAGGGCGGGAACGATCCAGGAAGACCTGCACCACCGAGCCGCTGACCGGACGCCCCGCGTGATCGACCACGGTGCCGGCGAGCACCGTGGGCGCGCCTAGAACGATCGCGCCCACGTCGGTCACGCGGTCCGCGGCGACGCGAATGCCCCTTAGCAGCACGTCGCGATAGGGCGCGTGTCGAATGACCAGCGTGTACGAAGGCGAGGCCGCGAGTTGGGGGAATGCAAAGCGGCCTTTCTCATCGGTCGTCGTGGGGTAGTGGCATGCGGTCTCGCGCACGAACCCGTGAACTTCGACCACCACGCCCGGCAAGGGGCGGTCCGCCTCGCCGGCGGTGTGCAGGGCGACCGAACCGACGAGTCGGCCTTCGCCCACCTCGGGTGCGTCCATCCCGGGGATGCCGCGGAGGCGCGCCCGTTGTTCCAGGTCGCGGGCGATGGCGCTGGACTCCTCCCGGGTGGAGGGTATCCCTCGTCGCCCCGCGTCACGCCGCGCGCCCACGAGGCCCGCCCCCTCCAGCTCACTCCAGATCAGCCACCCCACCAGAACCGTGGCGGTGAGCAGGAGCAGCGCGGTGGGCGTCGGACGTCGCAATCCTCGTCTCCATCCTCCGCGAGGGAGGAAGAAGGACCACGGTACTGGACCGGCGCGGTCGACGCGAGAGGCGGGTGCGGGCGGCTCAGCGCCCCCGCGCGGGCATCATGCCCCCGCCCTGTTGAGCCGCCTCGAGGCGGAACTCGACCGACGTGGCGTCCGTAGCGATGCCCTTGCGCATGGCCTTCTCGTTCTGATCCCGCGCCCAGCCCTGGTGGCCGGGGGCGAACCACACGACGACATTCACGACGCCGGGCGGGATGTTCTCGATGCGGAACCGCCCGTCGGCTTCGGTCCGCCCGCTCAGGCGGGGCTCGATCTCTTCACTGGCCTCGGACGACGAGTCGTCGTCATTGCGCCCGGGGTTGTCGCTCTTCGTGATGGCGACCATGGCACCTTCGAGCGCCTGGCCGTTCGCGCCGCGCACGATGCCCTCCATGATGTCGCCCTTGGTCATGGAGACGGTGTAGTTCTCGATCGTCTCGTCGGGGCGCACCGTCACGTTGCGCTTGTAGAACGTGACGTAGCCTTCCTTCTCGACCTTGACGAGCGCCAGCCCCGGGGGAATGTCCTCCGCGACGAACTTCCCGTCGGCATCGGTGAAGTAGACATTCGGCTCGAGGTAGCGATCCACTTCCCAGGCGTTCAGCCGGCCGCGCCCCGCGCGATCGGCGGGGAGACGCCCCACCCGCACGCGGGCGGCTTCGACGAAGCTCCCGCGCTCGTCGATGACGCGACCTTCGATGCGGCCCCCACCGACGAGGGACACGTCCACTTCCTTCTTCTCGCCGGCGCGCACCTGGAACGGCTCGCTCTCGGACTCGACGAAGTCGTCCGCCTCGGCGACGACGATCCAGCGGTCCTGCGAGCTGACGCCATCGATGCGGTAGCGCCCCGTCTGGTCCGTGAGGTCGGCACCCGTCGCGCCCGGCAGGAAGGACCGCATGCGGTTCATGCCCCGGCGGCCCCGGCCTCGTCCCCCTTGCTCGTCGGGGGCACGGGGGGCGATACGGGTACGGACGCGGGCGCCGGCGACCGGCTCTCCCTGGGAGTCCGTGACGACGCCGGTCACGTAACCCGACATGGTCAGCAACACGTCCTGCTTCACGACGCCGCCTTCCTCGGGCACGGCGACGGGATCCCCACCACCACCGGAGGGATCGCTCGTGGCGTAGCCGGAGGCGGCCGCGATCACGTGGTAGCTGCCGGGGGCAACGCCGACGAGCTCGTAGCGGCCCTCGTTGTCGGCCACGGCCTGCGGACTCCCGCTCATGAAGACCTGCCACGCACGCTCGCTGGGCACGATCATGATCTCGGCGCCGGCGATGGCGACGTTGCTCGTCGCGTCCTTGATCGTGCCCTCGATGACGCCGCCGCGGGTCATCTCGACGAGCGGCACCTCCAGGACCTCGCCGGCAACGACGTTGCCCCAGGGGCTACCCATCCAAGCGCTGGCCGTCTCGGTGACGTAGCCCGGTGCTTTCATCTGTCCGGTCATGACCGGACCGGGCAGGACGTTCTGGATCCGGAAGTTCCCGTCGGCGTCCGTCGTGGCCCGGCCCGTCGCCATCTTCTGGTCCTCGTTGTTTCCGCCACCGCCGCCCCAGCCCATCCGGCCTACGGCGACGAGGACAGAGACGTCGGAGAGCGGCTCCCCATCTTCCTTGCCGACCACCCGTCCCGTGATGGTCCCACCGAGAGCCATCTGGAAGTCCCGCTCGACTTCTTTCGTCTCCAGCTCCGTCGCACTCATCTCGAAGATGGGCGCGTACTCGTCGGCGATGACACCGAAGCGGTACGAGTTGCCGATGGCGAGCGTGTCGATGGCGTACTGCCCGCTCGCGTCGGTGACGGCCACGTCGCGCTCCAAGGTGGACGAGCCGAAGAAACGACGCCCCATGTCGCGGACGGCTACGACGCGTGCATCGGCGATGGGTTGCCCCTGGGCGTCGCGCACCGTCCCACGCACGGTCGCACCCTCGCCGAGCACGATGGTGAGGTCGTGAGCGGCCCGCGAAGGCGATACGACCACGTCGTTCTGGAAGCGCGTGGCGTAGCCGCCGTGACGCGCCTCGAGGCGATAGCTCCCGGCGTCGAGCGCGGTCAGGACGAACCAGCCGCCGTCGTCGGCGAGCGCGGCCTCCACAGGCGAGGGAAACGTCGTGACCTGATTCGTCATCGACGACATGAAGCCCTCGGCCATCATGGAGCGGTTCGGTGTGTAGACCGAGATGGAGGAGCCCGGCAGCGGACGGCCGCTGCTGTCGACCACGCGCCCCCGGACGACGACGTTCTGCCCGAGCAGGATGTCACCGAGATCGGTGACCTTGCCCTTCTCGACGCGGACCCCTTGGACGGTGACCGGCGCGTTCTCCGCCACGGCGATCTCGAGGCGGTAGCCGCGACTGGGCGCGAGGTCATCGAAGATGGCAACCCCGTCTTGTCCCGTCACGGCCTTGAACTCGGAGCCGGTCCGGCTGACGACCAGGAGCTCCTCGTCGGGCAGAGGCGTCTGGCGGCCGACGTCGAGCAAGCGCAGTCGAATCGCACCCAGATCGCTGGCGGCGTAGCGGCCGGCCAGATTCGAGGTGAGCGCCTCGGGCTCGGCCCGTGCGGCGCGGGACGCCGCGTCCGCCTCGATCATGTCGTAGGCGTCGGCCTCGCTCTGGGCCTGGTCGATGTCGCTGTCGGTGGCGAACGGGTTGCCCACCATCAGGTAGACGAGCAGGGCACCGACGAGGGCGGCGAGAAGGACGACCAGGGCGGCGCGACCGGATTGCGAGGACATCGACGGCTCCAGGGGCAGAGGGACAGTCAGTAGATGCGTGGCCAGCCCTGGATGTTCCCTCAGGGAGCGGGGGTCGGGGAGGAGGACCACGGCGTCCGCGGCCGTGCCCGCGGCCCCGGGGAGGCTCACGCGCGGCCGCGGAGGAGCACCCAGACGAGGAAGGGGGCCCCGAGCGCGGCCGTGACGACGCCGACGGGGAGCTGCAAGGGGGGCTGGATGGATCGGGCGACGCCATCGGCGAGCACGAGGAGCCCGCCTCCGAGCAGCGCGGCCGTGGGGACCAGCCGGCGGTGGCCGGGGCCGACCAGCCCGCGGGCGAGGTGGGGCACGAGCAGGCCGATGAAGCCGATGAGCCCCGACACCGACACCGCCAGGGCTGCCAGGAGCGAGGCGGCCAGGCCGAAGACGACCGTGAGGCGCCCCACGTCGACGCCGACGAAGAAGGCACCGTCCTCTCCGAGCGCCACGGCGTCGAGCTCACGCCCACGAACCACGGCGGCCGCTCCCGTCACGAGCAGAGCGCCGCCGAGAAGCAGGAGATCCAGGGCCGGACGGGGGGCCAGGTGGCCGAGGAGCCAATAGACGACGCGGTGCCACTCGGGTACGGCAACGTAGAGCGCTGCGGTCGCCACCGCGGACACGAAGGCGCCGATCGCCACCCCCACCAAGAGGAGCGTGGGCCCGGTGCCGCGCCCCCGCCGCGCGAGGGAGAAGACGAGCACCGAAACAGCCAGGGCCCCGACCAGGGCCGCGATGCTCCGGGGCAGGGCGGCGGGAAGGGCCGAGGCGCCGGCGAGCAGGGCCGCCACCGTCACGCCCAGATACGCGCCTGGGCCGACCCCCACCAGATAGGGTTCGGCGAGATCGTTGCGCAGCAAGGCCTGGAGCAGCACGCCGGCCACACCCAGCGCCGCGCCGACCAGGAGCCCCGCGAAGACGGTCGGGAGGCGCTCCTGCAGGACGATCGCCCGGGCGACCCCGTCGCCCCCTCCGCCCAGGACGTCGAGCACCTCGCCGGGGCCAATGGACGCCGGGCCCAAGCAGAGCGCGAGGGCGGCGGCCGCCAGGGCGAGGAAAGCGGCGAAGACGACGGGCCCGATCCCCAAGCGCCGGGCGCGGCTCGTCGTCATCGGCCGTCCCCGAGCAGAATGGCGGGGACCTCGAAGCGGAGGACCCGCGCCAGGCGACGCAAAGCCTCCGGGGTGTCCGGGCCGGCCCGCACGAACGCATCGCCCTCCACCGAGCCGATCCGGTCGGCCTCGACGGCCGGCACCGTCGCCCAGCGCTGGCGGAGGATCTCCGGGAAGGCGCCTCCACTGAGCAGGATCAGGTCCGGACGGCGCTCCGGGACGAGCTCGGACGCGAAGGGGCCGGACGCCCGACCCAGGTCACACGCCACGTTGATGCCCCCACAGGCGCGGACCATGTCGTCGAGCAGCGAGCCCGGTCCGAGGGCGTAGAGCGGATCGGTCCCGGCGACGAGCAGGACCCGCGGCGGTCGCTCGCCGGGTGGCGGGGCCGCCGCGCGTATGGCTCCGTCGAGGTCCGCGCGGAAGTCGCGCGCGGCCGCCATCGCCTCCGTCGTACCCCAGAGCTGGGCCAGGAGATCGACGCTGGTGGCCAGATGCTGGAGGGAGCGACTGCTCTCGAGGGGGAGGACGGCGAGGCCGCGGCGCCGCATCTCCAGGACTTCCCCGCCGTGGAGCGTGCGGTCGGTGAGGATCAGATCCGGCTCGAGGGCGACGAGGGCCTCGTAGTCGACGGGCAGCACCGCCACGCGGGGGAGATCCTGGACGTAGGCTGGGCTGTCGCAGTGGGGTGAGACGCCCACCAGCACGTCTCCGAGCCCCAGCATCGCGACGAGCTCCGTGAGGCCGGGGAGCAGGCTGACCACCCGCTCGGGGTGACGGGGAAGCCGGTGGCTGGCGCCGTCGGTGAAGGTGACCTGGACGGCGTCCCCGTCCGCGTGGATGGCGCGTACGTACCGCCCATCCACCGCGGGCCGGACGGCGCCGAGGCAGGCGCCCGTCGGAACGTCGGGATCCCCGCAGCCCGACAACCCGAGCAGCAGGAGCACCAGAGGCAAGACGCCGACGACGGCCCGTTGGGACGGACAGGGAATGCGGGCCGGCGGAAACGGCGCCGGGGCAAGGTGTCGGCCCGGGGAGCCTCGAAGAGGCTCGACGTGTGCGCTATGCGGGTGAACTACCCGCAGGAGCCACCGCTTCAGCAACCCGTAAGGATGGCGGCGGTCGCGGCAAGCATCAGCAGGCTGAGAATCAGTCGCATGGCGTCTCCTCCCCCCGGGGGGGTATCGCAGTGCGGCAATCCTACGCGACACCCGCATCGGAACGGCCGATCGATCGCGCATCATGACGAAAGCCCCGCGCCGGACGCCGAGGACGGCGAGCGGGGCCGTGGCACGACCAGGGGCCGGTCGAGGCCCCCGGCTACCTCGACCGTGCGTACCTCCACGTCCACGTCGAACACCGCCGCCAGCGCGGCTGCGGTCAGCACCGCCCGCGGCTGGCCGGCTGCGGCGACCCGCCCCTCGTCCAGGAGCACGATGCGGTCGGCGAGCGCGGCGAGGTTCAGGTCGTGCAGGACGGCGAGGAGCGCCTGCCCTCGGTCGCTCGCACGCCGGGCGAGCACGTCGAACGCCTTGACCCGGTGCCCGAAGTCGAGGTGGGCGGTCGGTTCGTCGAGGAGGACGACGTCGCCCCCCTGGGCGAGGCAGCGGGCGAGCCCCGCCCGCTGGCGCTCGCCGCTGCTCAGGGTGGGCAGCGTCCGATCGGCGAAGCGCTCCAGGTCGACGGCCCGCAAGGCCGCCGTGATGGCGGCGTCGTCCTCCTCGCCCAGGCGGCCGAAGCTGCCGTGCCAGGGATGGCGCCCCAGCGCGACGGTGTCGCGCACGGTGTAGGGGAACGTGGTGCTCGCCTCGGCGCCGAGCCCCGCGATGCGGCGCGCGGCCCCTCGGCGCTCGAGGGCGTGGAGGTCCTCGCCGTCGATCCGCACGCAGCCGGCCGTCGGGCGCAGCTGGCCCGAGGCGACGCGCAGGAGGGTCGACTTGCCCGCGCCGTTGGGGCCGACGATGGCGACGGTCTCTCCGGCACGGACCTCGAGCGAGACGCCCTTCAGGATCTTCGCCGGACCGTAGGCGAAGTGGACGTCGTCGAGCGCAAGGCGGACCATGAACGCGAGCCTATCCGATCCACCGGACCCACGCGGGCCCGCGCCGGCGAATCCAGACATCGAGTCCCAGGAACCGACCCGCGGCCACGAGGCAGAGCGCGAGCAGGATGAAGGTGAGCGGCCAATTGGCGGAGTGCACGGTGAACAGGTAGACGCCGACCGGCTCCTGGGGCCCCGCGCCTCCCGGCTTGGCGAGAGAGAAGGCGAGCATGAGCAGGAAGCCCAGGCCCGCCATCAGGCGCACGCCTCCGCCCAGAACGAGCGCGATCCCGAGGAGAGCTTCGAAGATCAGAATCGCCGGTGCGAAGACCGCGGCGCCGGGCAGCATGACGTCCCGGAGGAAGTCGGCGTAGAGGTCGAGCTGGACGCCGAGCACCACCGGTGGGTGCTCGATCGCGCGCGAGATCATGCTCACGTAGTCGTTGTCGCGAAAGGCCGCGAGCTTCTCGCCGACCGTGTAGCCCTCCTGCACGAGCTTGTAGTGAGCCGTGACCAGGAAGAACACGCCGGCGTAGACGCGCAGGACGAGGTAGGCCAGCCCCGCCGGCCAGGGGATCCGGGGATCGGGACCTGCCGGGGGACGCTTCGATCGCCCCGCCTTCTTGCGCTTGGCCATCGCCGGCCGCTACTGCGGGGGACGCACGACGGCGCCCGTGTAGATCTTCCTCGTGCAGACGCCCCACTCGTTGAACTCGAGGAAGAGGCGCTGTCCCTTGCCGTAAGGGTCACGCACGTTGAACTCCATCTGCCGGACGCGGCCGGCCGCGTCGCGCGTCTGATTCGCGCCGGGGTACTCCTGCGTGATCCAGTCCACCGTCACCCCCGGATTCAAGGCCTGCACCTGGGCGTAGGTCAGCTGCTGCTGTCCGGGGCCTCCCGCGCAGCCAACGAGGACGAGGATCGACAGGATTGCGAGGGCAGGTGCAGCGAGCTTGCGCATGACCGGGGCATCCTACCCGCGAGCGGGACCCGGCGGCAGGATCCTGGAGCAGAGGAAGCGCCGCAGGTGTCGCGCGTCCGCGTATCCTCTGCCCATGCAGCCCTCTCCGCCGGAAGGAGCCAACGAAGCGCCGCGCACGTTCCGCGGCCTCGCGTTGTTCCCCTTCCAGCGCAAGGCCATCGCGGCCATCTTCGGGGGACAGAGCGTCGTCGTGGCGGCACCCACCGGAGCGGGGAAGACGCTGGTCGCCGACTACGCCATGGAACGGGCGCTCGAAGCGGGGCGCCGGGTGGTCTACACGAGCCCCATCAAGGCCCTCTCCAACCAGAAGTACCGCGACTTCCGCGCCCAGTACGGCGAGGAGAAGGTCGGGATCATGACCGGCGACGTCACGATCCAGCCCGAGGCCCCGCTCCTCGTCATGACGACCGAGATCTTCCGCAACACGATCTTCGAGGACCCCAAGCGCCTGGATGGGTTCGACTTCGTGATCTTCGACGAAGTCCACTACCTCGACGACCGCGAGCGCGGCACGGTGTGGGAGGAGTCGATCATCTTCGCGCCGCCGCACATCCGCATCGTCGCGCTATCGGCGACGGTGCCGAACGTGGACGACTTCGCCCGGTGGATCGGGAAGGTTCGCAAGACGCCGGTCGAGGTGATCGTCGAGGAGCAACGCCCCGTTCCGCTGACGCACAAGGTCTGGATCGCAGGCCGGGGCCCGCGGGCCCTCGACGAGGTCCGGTCCTACTTCCAGGAGCAAGGGCGCATCGAGCGAGGTGCGCGCGGTCGCGGGCGGCGCGGGCGGCCGAAGCGCAAGTCCCGTCGGCAGGTCGAAGACCTGATCTTGAAGGCGTCGAGCGACCTGATCGACCACCTCGAGCGCCGCCGACTGATGCCGGCGATCTACTTCTGCTTCAGTCGACTGGACTGCGAGCGCCTCGCCGCGCGGAACGCGCGACGCGATCTCCTGACCCCCGAGGAGAGACGGCGGATGCTCGCCCTCTTCGACGAATTGGCGACCCGGTACGAGGTGCAGGACGCCCACGACACGCGTCAGATCCGCGCCCTCGCCTCGCGCGGCGTGCTCTACCACCACGCCGGCATGCTGCCGATCGACAAGGAGGTCGTGGAGCGACTCTTCACGACCGGCCTCGTGAAGCTCCTCTTCGCCACGGAGACCTTCTCCCTCGGCGTGAACATGCCGGCGCGCACCGTCGCCTTTCACACACTCTGCAAGTACGACGGCATCAGCTACGGCCCGATCCTGGTGCGGGAGTACTGGCAGATGGCCGGCCGCGCCGGACGACAGGGGATCGACGACAAGGGCTGGGTGTTCGCCATTCTCGACGAGTCCCGCATCGGGTATCCCGAGTTGGAGCGACTCCAGTCCGGTCGCTCCGAACCCGTCCGCAGCCGATTCAACCTGAACTACAGCGGCATCCTCAACCTCTACCGCCGTGTGGGCGAGGGGGTGACCGAGGCGTGGAGCCGCTCGTTCGCCCGCCACCAACGGGAAGCGCGGGGCCGCAAGCCCGACCGCGGTCGGGGCTCGAAGCAGATCCAGGCGCGCCTCGCCATGCTGCGGGAGCGCAACTACATCGACGACCGGGGGCTGACGCGCAAGGGGCGGCTCTGCGCCCAGGTCAACGGGTATGAGATCGCCGTCACCGAAGCGTACGAGAAGGGGTGGCTGCTTCGCTGCGATCCCGTCCAGATGGCCATGCTGTTCGCGGCGATGGTCTACGAGTCGCGTCCCCACGACGCGTCCGATCGACCCACGAGGTCGCTGAAGGGCATCGCCGTTCCCTTCACGATGCACATGGAGGCCTTCGCGGCCGACGAAGCGGCCTTCGGCGTGGAACCGACCCTGCGCCCGCCCGACTTCGGCATGGCCGGCCCGGTGCAGGCGTGGGCCGAAGGACGCGACTTCGAGGACGTGCTGGCCCGTACGTCGCTCGCGCCGGGCGACGTGGTCCGGGTGCTGCGCATGACCATCCAGATGCTCCGCCAGGTACGCCACGCCCTCGATCCAACCGATCCCACGGTGGAGGTGCTCTTCGAGGCGCAGCAGCGAATCGACCGGGACGTGGTGGATGCGCGCCGCCAGCTGGAATTGGGGTAACCGGGACGTCTTGCACCCACGGAAGCGATCCGGTCCGCACGCCGCGGGCGTTTAGACTTTGACCATGGCCCGTCGTCGTCCCGGTCGCCGTCGTTATCGCAAGAAGATCGCCCCGCCCCCGGGCGCGAAGGCCCCCGCTCCGACCGAGGATGTGGAGGAGATCGAGGCGGTGCCGGCCGCGCCCGTTCCGCCGAAGCCCCTTCCTCCGAAGACCGTTCCTCCGAAGACCGCTGCGCCCCCGCCCGCCACCCCGGCGTCGCCGGCCCGGCCCGCGACGCGCCAGGCCCCGAGCGGTCTGGCCAAGAGCGGCAAGGCGCACGCGGCCCGAAGCGCGGACGCCGGCATGGACCCGCGCATCGGCACCGTGGTCGGCCGCTGCCGGCTCGACGCCCAGATCGGACGAGGGCGGACATCCACCGTCTATCGCGCGCACCACCAGTCGCTCGACGGCGTCGTCGCCGTGAAGATCCTGCTGCCGAAGGCCGCGGCCATCCCTCAACTCGTCGAGAGCTTCGAGACCGAGGCGCAGGCCGTGGCGCGGATCGACAACGAGAACGTCCTCAAGATCTACGACGTGGTGCGCGAGGGAGACACGCACGCCATCGTGATGGAGTTGCTGGACGGCGAGGAAGTGCTCGACATCGTCCAGCGCGAAGAGAGCCTCGACGCCATGGATGCGCTGCGCATCATCCGTCAGGCGGCGAATGGGCTCGCCGCCGCGCACGAGCGCGGCATCGTGCACCGGGACGTCAAGCCGCAGAATCTCGTGCTGCTCGAAGATGGCACCGTCAAGCTGGTCGACTTCGGACTCGCGGGCTCGGGCGACGCCGGCCGCGTGGGCACCCCCCACTTCATGGCGCCCGAGACGTGCGAGGACGGGTCGTCGTCCTCGGCGAGCGACATCTACAGTCTGGGCGTCACGCTCTACCACCTCCTCGTCGGCCAGCCGCCGTACGCGGGCCAGGATGTGCCGTCGATCATGCGTTCGCACGTGCGGGGTGAGCCGCTCCGCCCGGAGCGCAAGCGGCCGAAGCTCGCGCGCGAGATTGGTGACCTGCTGCGTTCGATGACGGCCAAGGACCCGTCCGCCCGCCCGACGGCGCCGGAGGTCATTCAGCAGCTGGACAGCTTCGGCGGTGAAGCGCTCCAGGAGAAGTCGGGACTGCGTCGGCGCCGCTCCCGCATGCGCGCGCGGATCGCCGCGGGGCGGCGCCCGAATCTCGTGGCCCCCGTGGCGGTGATCGCCGCGATCGGCATCCTCGCGCTCCTGGCCATGATGATGTCGAAGAAGAAGACGCCGCCGCCGAAGCCCCCGCCCGTGCCGCCGGCACCGCAGGAGCGCGCGGCCGCCGTCGTCAAGCCACCGCCGCCCCGGGTGGATCCGCGTGCCGAGAAAGAGGAGAAGGCCCGGCAGGCCCTCGCGGACGTGGAGACCTGGGCTCGCGAGAACTGGAGAGGCAAGGACGACAACGAGCGCGTCCGGGCCCGGTACCGCGCTTTGGTGAATGCGCACTTCGGCACGGTGGCCGCCACCGAGGCCGACACGCGCGCGCGGCGGATCGCGCGCGGTGAGATGCATGCACATCCGGACCGAGCACTGACCTCGGAGGAAGAGGCGGAAGCGGCGCGCGCGCTCTGGGAGAAGGCGGTAGTCGACGTGGAGGCGGCGATCGCCGAGCATAGGTACTTGAAGGCTCTGCGGTTTCTGCCGGCGAAGGGCCAGCTCGAGGACGACGCGGTGCTCCAGCAGGCGGCCTTCTATCGCTCCCTCCTGCAGGACCTTCTCCGATTCCAGTCCCTGCTGGGCAAGCGGGTCTCGGGCCTGGGTGTCACCAAGCGGGTCCTGGCCACGGCCGATGGCATGGGCCCGGTGACCCGCATCACCGACGAGACGATCGAGATCGACGTCGACGGAAAGCGGCTCCAGGTCCCGTGGACACGGGTGGGCGCCGAGGATCTGGCCCGCCTCGGCCGGCGTGCGCTCCAGGGGGCCAAGGCCGCGGAGCAAGTCAGCCTGCTCGCGTTCGCCTTCGCTCACGCCGTGGAGGACCCGTTCTGGGAGGCCCGCTTGGACTTGCGCCTGGACGACCTGCCCATCGCGAGCCGCCAGCATGTTCAGGCCCTCGAGGCGGCGCTGCCGGCCCGGATGGCGGCAGCGGCCGAGAACCGGTAGCCGGTCGATCCGCGCGGGGAGGACGAGCCCCCGGCCGCGACTTGACCCGCCCGGCCCCGTCCGTAGGATTCCCGACGCGCGGCTGTAGCTCAGCTGGTAGAGCACCACCTTGCCAAGGTGGCTGTCGTCGGTTCAAGTCCGATCAGCCGCTCCAGCTACCGACGGTCCGGAGAGGTCGCCTCTCCGGGCCGTCGTTTCAATTCCGGCGCGCCCCCACTCGCGACTCAGTCCGGTGCGCGGTAGGGCACCTCCTTCACTGGGAAGTCGGCCAAGAGGGCCGCGGCGCGCTGGATCAGGGTGTCACGCTCGGCAGCGAGATCCTCGGCGTCGTAGGCGACGATCTCGTGGGGCACGACCCCGATCCCCTCGATGCCACGCCCCTGGTTGAACCGCCCCATGTTGGAGGCCACGGAGACGTAGAGCTCGAAGAGGCCGGAGGGTAGCGGGAGGGTCTTCTTGCTGCTCGACATCCCGGCCGTGGGGCTCTCTCCGATCATGTACGCGCGGCCGTCCTCCTTGAACATGCCGCTGGCCGTCTCGCCCGCACTTCGGGTGAGGGCATCCACGATGACGACGATGTTGCCGGTGTAGGGCCGCGGGCCGGCGCTCTGATACGACTTCGCGAAGCGCAGCGTCTCGCCGCGCGGCACGAAGCGCCCCATCAGGGCCTTGTGGTCGAACCCGCCTCCGCCGTTCGCACGGAAGTCGAGGATGAGGCCCGAAGGATCGGCGAGCGCCTCCAAGGCCTCGTCCATGCGCTCGGGCAGGTTGCCCTTGCAGCGTCGGATGTGGACGTAGCCGTAGCCGTCGGGCGTCAGCCCATAGCTCACGTCCCCATCCCCCTTCAGCCCCGCCGGCGGAAACGCGGGACCGGAAGGGACGGTGGACGCGCGCCGATAGGTGATGGTCCGCTTGCGCACCCGGGAGGCTCCCGGTTCCCGGATCGAGACCACGAGACGGCTTCCCGACGGCTTCCCGAGGCCCCAAGAACACGTCGCGGCCATCGCCTGGTGATCGGTCGAGTACCCCTGGGTGTCCCGTCGCTCGGCGGTGCGTGCCTCGAGCCACTCGAGGACGGGGTCCCCCTCGACCTTCACGATCTCCGAGCCGGGGGTGATGCCCACTTCCTTCGCGGCGGACCACGCGCTCTTCACGAGGATCGTCTCCCCCGCCTGACACCAGAACATGCCGGGTCCGACGAGCTTCTGCTTGAACATCGCGGGCAACTCGACGCGCTGCCCCGCCGCGGTCTGCTTGACGTACGCGTGGCCGTCTTCGAGGCGAGCAACGAGCCGGATCAGGAGGAGGAAGTGATCCTGCTCGGTCTTGACCTTGCGGGCCTCCTTGCGGAACTGGCGCTCGACCTTCTTCCAGTCGATGCCCTTGAGGTCGAAGAAACGGCGGCAGTGGGTCTCGAGCAGGTCGAGCGCCTCCTCGACATCGGCCATGCAGGTGGCCCGCACCACGTCCTTGGACGCGGCCGGCGAACCGAGGAGAACGAGCAGGAGCAGCGAGAGGACGACGGCGCGCATGGGACCTCCGGCGCGATTCTGGCCAAGGCCCCTCTCTTCGACAAGAGGCGGGGCGGATGGGGGCGTGCCGCCGGCGGAAGCCGGGGCGAGAAAGGGCTCCGGCGCGAAGCGACCCGACCCGAGACCCCACGGGATCCGGGCTTAGAATCCTCGGGTGCAGATCGGCCTCTCCCTCCTCTTCGTCACGCTCATTGCCTCGGCCACCGTGGAGGAGATCGGACAGGCCGTCCAGGACACCTACGACGGCGGGGGCTATCAGACCGAGCACCCCCTCCCCCGCCCGGTGGACTTCGACTCGATTCCCCAGATTCCGGACGCCCTGGTCGTGATCCTGAAGGGCCTTCTCTGGACCGGCGTCGCCGTGGCCGTGATCCTCCTGACGGTCGCCATCGTGCGCCGGTTGCGAGGACGGGACGTAGCCCCCCCGAGGGTGCGGCGCAGCGCGGGCAGCGGGCCGCCTCCTCCGCCGCTGGACGTGCCGCTCGGCGACGCGACGGCGCTGGCCGAGCAGGGACGCTACGGCGAGGCCGCGCACGTCCTGCTGCTCAGGACCATCCAGGCGCTGGCTGCGCACCAGCGGATACCGGTTTCGCTGACGAGCCGCGAGATCCTCGAGAAACTCGAGCTCGGTGACGGGCCGGACCAGGCACTCGCCAAGCTGGTGCACGTCGTCGAATGGAGCCTGTTCGGGGGACGGCCGGCGGACCGCGCCACGTACGAGGCCTGTGTCGACGCATTCGAGGCACTCCGGACCTCGCTCGCCCGGAGCACCACGTGAGCGGCTCACGATTCGGAGGGCGAGCGCTGCCGTGGCTCATCGGCATCAGCATCGCGTCGTTCGTGGGCGGCGTCATCCTCGCGATCTTCGCCCCGGACCTCGCGCCCGTATCGACCGTTACGCCGAGTGGATTCAGCCGCTCCGCGCTCGGCCACCAGGCGCTGGTGGACGTCCTCGAGGAACTCGGCGTTCCCGTCGTCGTGAGCCGTCACCGCTCGGCCCACAAGGTCGGCCCCGGGGGGGTCCTCGTCGCCGCGGAGCCCCGCATCGATCTTCCGAGCGACGAGGGCAAGCCCGGCCTGAGCCTCGATCGCATGATCGGCCAGTCCCCCGCGACGCTCCTGGTGCTCCCCAAGTGGGCGGGTCCCTCCGACCACGAGGCGCCCGCCTGGGTGCGCCGCGTCTCGCTCGTGCCGCGCGACGACGTGCAGGGGATCCTCGACGCGCTGCACATCGACGCGAAGGTGAAGCGTGTGCCCGCGTCCACGCTCGCGGAAATCGCCTACGACGGCACGGCGTTCTCGCCGGTGTTCCTGGGCGACATGCTCCAGGTCATCGAGGGCCCCGACGTGGAGAGCGGCGTACGAATGCAGGATGGCGCCCTCGTCGCCCAGGTCACCAGTCGTGGAGCGACTCTGCTGATCCTCGCCGATCCCGACCCGCTGTCGAACGCGGGGCTCCACCGGGGCCAGAACGCGCCCTTCGTCTTGGACCTCCTCGGGCGCCTTCGCGCCGACGATGGAGCCGTCGTCTTCGACGAGACGTTGCACGGCTTCGAGCGATCGCCATCCATCTGGAAGGAATTGCTCGCCTTCCCGCTCGTGCTGGTGCCCTTGCACCTCCTGCTCCTGTTCGGCGTCTTGCTCTGGGCCACGATGAGCCGCTTCGGCGCGCCCCAGAAGCCCGCGCCGGCGCTCGAGCCGGGGACCGCCTTCCTCGTCTCGAGTACCGCGGAGCTGCTGCGCCACGGGACGCGCGCGCCGCGCGCGCTTTCGCAGTACCTGGACGTCACCCGGCGACAGGTCGCAAGCCGCCTGAACGCCCCCCCCAGCCTCAAGGGAGAGGCACTCGATGCGTGGTTGGACCGGATCGCCGCGCGCCACGATCTGGACTTGAGGCTGGCTGATCTGCGGGCCGCCGTTACCTACGCGGGGGGGAAGCCACCGCGGGTGCGTTCGGCCGCCCAGGAAATCCACCGCTGGAGAGAGGAGATCCTGCATGGATCTATCCGCCGTACGCACGCTGCGTGACCGACTGCACGAACAGGTGAGCCGGGTCGTCGTCGGCCAGGAGCGCGCGCTGGACATGATGCTCCTCGCGCTACTCTGCCGAGGGCACGTCCTGGTGGAGGGCGTGCCCGGCACGGCCAAGACGATGCTCGCGCGCTGCTTTGCCGCGTGTCTCGGGCTGAAGTTCCAACGGATTCAGTTCACGCCGGACCTCATGCCAGGCGACGTCCTCGGCACGAACCTCTTCGACTTCCGGACCAACACCTTCGCGCTGACCAAGGGGCCGATCTTCACGGAGCTCCTGCTGGCGGACGAGATCAACCGCACGCCGCCCAAGACACAGGCCGCCCTGCTCCAGGCCATGCAGGAGCGATTGGTCACGATCGACGGGACGACGCACGACCTCGGGCCCGGCTTCATGGTGCTCGCCACACAGAACCCCATCGAACAGGAGGGCACCTACCCTCTGCCCGAAGCCCAACTCGACCGCTTCTTGTTCAAGATCCTGATCGCGTATCCCACCCGGGACCAGGAACGCGACATCGTCCGCCGCCACGGCCGCTCGACCGGAACGCCCGACCTCGACGCCTACGACCTGGCGTCGATCGGCGACTTACCGCTGATCGAGGCTGTCCGCGACGTCGTGAACGAGGTCCGTGTCGCGGACGAGATCGTGGAGTACGTCGTCGATTTGGTGCGGGCCACGCGCGATCGACCGAGCCTGATCTGCGGCGCCTCGCCACGCTCCGCCACGATGCTGAGCGCGGCCGCTGCGGCGCTGGCGGCCGTGCAGGGTCGCGAGTTCGTCATCCCCGACGACGTGAAGTACCTGGCCGCGCCCACGCTGGCCCACCGCGTCGTCCTCGCCCCGACCGCCGAAATCGAAGGACTGGATGCGCGTGGGGTCATCCGGCAAGTCGTCGAGGAGACGCCTTCGCCTCGTTGAGGCGGCCCCCTTGCCCATGCGCCCCACGCTTCGCTGCCTCCTGCTGATCCTGCTCGGCTTGCCCGTCGCGGTCCTGCCCATCCTCTTCGGGGATCACCTCTGGACCTACTGGGTCGCCTATGTGGGGATCGTGCTCCTCCTGACCGGTCTCGACGGTGTACTCATCCTGCGTCGACGGCACCTGGCCGTGGAGGTCGGGGTCCCGCCGCGGATCTACGTGGGGGACACCGAAGACGCGTCCATCGACGTGTCGGCCCCGCCGGCGTACGGTGGCCTGGCGATCCAGTGGATCGCCGACTTGGAAGGCGACGTCGTGAGTCGGCCTCCGGCGAGGGCTCTCTTGGACGACGACGGCGAGGCGCGCGCCGCGTTGCCGCTCGTCCCCTTGCGACGGGGCCGCTTCGAAGTGGCCCGCGTCTGGCTTCGCTGGCGGGGGCCGCTGGGTCTGGTCGCCCAACGGCTGCGCCACGACGTCCATGCGACGGTCGACGTGGTGCCCAACGTCCGTCGCGCGCAACAGATCGCTCTCGAGCTGCTCCGCCGCCGCGACACCGCCGTCGGGCACAAGGTCGTGCGTCACATCGGCGAGGGCAGCGAGTTCGAGGCCCTCCGGGAGTACGTCCCGGGCCTCGACCCCCGCGCCATGAACTGGAAGGCCTCCGCGCGCCACCGCAAGCTCATCAATCAGGAGTACCGGGCCGAGCGCAATCACCAGGTCGTGGTGGCGGTCGACACCGGACACCTCATGCGGGAACCCGTGCGCGGCATCCCCAAGCTGGATCATGCACTCACGGCGGCGCTCGTGCTGTCGTACACGGCCCTGCGCACCGGCGACCGCGTCGGCGCCTACGCCTTCGACGCCACGCCGCGGGCGTTCCTGGAGCCACGCGGCGGCGTACGGAACTTCGAGCGGATCCTGCGAGCCAGCGCCGATCTGGCGTACTCGACCGCGGAGACCAACTTCACTCTCGGCCTCACCGAGCTCGCCACGCGGCTGCGGCGCCGCTCGTTCGTCGTCCTGCTCACGGACTTCGTCGACACCGTCACGGCCGAACTGATGATCGACAATCTGGGTCGCCTGGCACGGCGTCATCTGGTCACGTTCGTGGCGCTGCGCGACCCCGGCCTGGATGACCTGGTGTCGGCTCCCCCCGAGACCCTCGGCAACGTCTACCGCGCCGTCGTGGCCGACGACTTCATTCGCGAGCGGGAGCTCGTACTCCAGCGACTCCGCCGCCGAGGGGTCTTCTGCATCGACGCCGGGCCGGACGAGGTGTCGGTGCCCCTGGTGAACCGCTACCTCGATGCCAAACGCCGGGAGCTCGTGTGATGCCCCGCCCCACGCTCAAGAGCTACGAGTTCCGCCGCGAGCGCGAGAAGGCCTGGCTCGCCCTGGAGCGGATCGTGGACCGCGCCGAAGCGAAGGGCCTCCGAGCGCTCAGCGAACACGACTTGATGCAGCTGCCGACGCTCTACCGGGCGGCTCTCTCCTCCCTGAATGTCGCGCGGTCCATCTCGCTCGACCGGGCCCTGCTGGAGTACCTCGAAGCCCTGTGCCAGCGCGCCTACTTCGTGGTGTACGGCACGCGGCGGAACCTCCGCGACGTCCTGGGCGAGTTCTTCCTGCGGCGTCTCCCTCGCACCATCCGGACCTACGCGCCCCACCTGGCCGTGTCGATCGCCCTCCTGCTGCTCGGCACGCTCGCCGGCTACCTGCTGACCTCCTCGAACCAGGACCGGTACTACGCGTTCATCTCGCCCGACATGGCCCAGGGACGGGACCCGGGCGCTTCGACGGCGGACCTTCGCGCCTCGCTGTACGACACGGGCGACGAGAACCGCATGCTGCCGACGTTCGCGGCGTTCCTGTTCTCGCACAACGCCAAGGTCGGCATGCTCTGCTTCGCCCTGGGCTTCGTCGCCGGGATCCCGGTCTTCCTCCTGCTCTTCATGAACGGCCTGCTGCTCGGGGCCATGACCGCACTGTACGCCTCGCGCGGACTGGCCGTCGATTGGTGGGGCTGGGTGCTACCCCACGGGGTCACCGAGCTCCTGGCGGTCGCGGTCTGCGGCGCGGCCGGCCTGGTGCTGGGTCAGAGCCTGGTCTTCCCCGGCACGAGCACCCGACTGGAGAACCTCGCGCGCCGGGGCAAGGAGGCGGGCGTCCTGCTCGTGGGCGCGATCGTCATGCTCTTCTTCGCGGCGCTGCTCGAGGGATTCTTCCGCCAGATGGTCACGGACATCGGCGTCCGCTACGCCGTGATCGCCGCAACGACCGTCCTGTGGATCGCGTACTTCGGCTGGGTCGGGCGGAGGCGAGAGGCATGAGCGGGGGGCTGGCATCGACCTCCTACGAGACGCGCTTGGCCAAGGGCACGAAGCGCGTGATCGTCACGCCCGAGGGCACCGCGCTCGACTTCGTCATCGCGGGTGCCGGTGATCGAGGCACGGCGTTCGTCCTCGACCTCATCATCCAGTTCCTGCTGATGGCGGCCATCGGCCTGGCGGCGGCGTTTCTCATGATGGCGACCGGCGGCGACAGCCCGTGGCTCATCGCCCTGATGCTGATCGCCTTCTTCTTCATCCAGAATTTCTACTTCATCTTCTTCGAGGCACGGACCAACGGCCGCACGCCCGGCAAGAAGAAGATCGGGCTCCGGGTCATGGACGCCAAGGGGGGCCCCCTCACGGTCGACGCCATCGTCGTGCGCAACGTCCTTCGGATTCTGGAGTTCTACCTACCGCTCAGTGCGCTGCTCGTCCCGGAGCAGCTCTGGCCGGGTGCCCCGGGCTGGGCGGTGTTCTTCTCGCTCCTCTGGATGATCGGGCTCGCGGGTCTTCCGTTCTTCAACAAGAACCGCCTGCGGGTCGGCGACATCGTGGCCGGCACCATCGTGGTCGTCGCCCCCCAGGCGCGCCTCTTGCCCGACATCGGTGGGCGCGTGGCCGAGCGCGCCAAGCAAGAGGCTACGCCCTTCGTCTTCACCGACGAGCAGTTGGCGGTGTACGGCGTCTATGAGCTCCAGGTACTCGAGAAGGTGCTACGGCGCGATCGCCTCAACAAAGAACGGGACAGCGCCATGCGGACCGTGGCCGATCGGATCGCCAGGAAGATCCACTGGCCCGAGCAGGTCCCCCCGCGCCAGGCCGAGCGCTTCCTGCAGGAGTACTACACCGCGCTGCGCGCCCACCAGGAGAAGCGGCTCCTCTTTGGCAAGCGCAAGGAAGACAAGCACGCGGAGTAGGAACTGCCTCGGCGTCTACTCGAAGACGCTTGCGAGGTCGTCGATGTCAGCGTCTTCCTTGACCTGGCGGAGGCGGTAGTAGACCACCGACGACGCGACGGCGCTGAAGAGCGAGACCACCATCTGCATGAGCATCGAGAGGAGGTGGGCACCGAGCGACGGCTGCGCGATGACCATCATGCCGGCATCGGGATCGAGCTCCATGGTGGCACCCTGGCCACCGGTGATGACGGTGCTGAGGACCGCGCTCCCGATCATGATGATGAGCGCGATGAAGAAGATCTGCCACCGGTAGCCCTTGGTCAGCTCCATGCTCCGGTCGATCGAGCCGAAGACGCCGGGCTTCTCGATGACCGCGGCCGGCACGGCCACGAACAACATGATGGCCAGGATGATGCCCGGGACGACCAGGAGTAGCAGACCGGCCATCACGCAGAGGCCGACCACGAGTGATACGAGCAGCACCGGGAACATGCGCTGGAACCCGACGCTCAGGCTCTCGCTGACCGAGATCTGGTTCCCCTTGAGCGCCTGCACGACGCCGTAGGTGATCGCACCGGCAACGACGTAGGAGAAGACCCAGCCGAGCAAGGCCAGCAGCGTGAACAGGGCGGGGCTCGCGGCCGTGACGACCACGGTCACGAGAAGGAAGAGGGGGATGTAGACGATCAACCCGATCAGGAAGAAGGGAATGAAGCCCTTCGCCGTGACCGAGAACGCGCTGCTCAGAACATCGCCGACTTGAAACCGCATGCCGCCTCCTACCACCCTCTGCCCCGCACGGCAGATTACCTCAACTTCGACGCCCCTCCCATGAGGCGCGTCCGAGCCTTGGCTCGCCCCCGGCAACCTACCAGCCGCCGCCCCCGCCACCGCCGAAGCCGCCGCCGGAGAAACCGCCCCCCCCGCTGAAGCCGCTGCCGCCGCTCCAGCCGGAGGAGCCCGACGAACGCGACCGCGGCGTGGCGTAGAGCGTGGAGCCGACGCTGCGGTTCATCCGGCTCATGCTCCGCCTGAGACCCACCGGCCCGCCGCCGCCTTCGCCCGCGTACCACTCGGGTTCGGCGTCGTAGATGCCCTCGAACGCCCTCGCCCAGCGATCGTCGATGCCGAGAGCGAGCGCGAAGGGAAGCACCGTCTCGAAGGCGTGCTTCGGCAGGGCCTTCAGGCGGGCGGCCTCCGCCGTCACGATGTACTCCTCGAGCCCCTTGATCCGGGCCAGCGTGTCGAGGCCCTTCGAGGTCCGCCGCGGCATGTAGTGCGAGACCACGTAGATGAAGATGATCGACGGGACGAGGACGGCTCCGTAGAGCCAGGTGGTGTCCCCCACGAAGCCCAGGACCACGAGTGCGATCGTCGCGAGCGTGGCCAGCCCCCCCCACCGCGCCATCACCTTGTCCGGCCGCTTGTCGAAGAGGCCCTTCTCGACGAGCCCCTTCAGGACGTCGTCGCGGATCCCGTCGATCTTCTGGTGGAATTTGTACTTCAGGTCGTCCAGCTCGACCTCGGTCGCTTCGTCCTCGAAGAGCCCGTCCAGGAGCCGATCCTCGAACGGGGCGAGATCCGCGGCCGCCCGCGCCTCGGGGCGAAGGGTCAGCGTCTGTTTCTTGCCTTCCTCTTGGATGGTCAGCACGCCCCGCACGGCGAGATCGACGATCGTCGAGGTCAGGTCGTGTCGATCCAGGCGGTCGTCGACGAGGACGCCGACCTCGGCCGGCCGGAGGCGGTCCGGGCTCTTCCAGTCCGGCACGATGGTGCGGTGGCCGAGCGGATCGCGCCCCCACCGACGCCATCCGAGGTACCACAGGAAGGCCACGAGCAACGGGATCAGCGCGAGCCAGTTGGCCTGGATCCACCACCACACTCGTTCGAGCGTCGTGGGGTAGCGGACGACGCCGGGCGGAAAACGCACGACGAGGCTGAGCCCTTCGCCCGGCAACAGCTGCTCCTGGCGCACGACCCGCACCAAGGTACTGGCTTCGATGGCGACCACGGCCTCCTGGGCACGGCTGCCGTACCCGCCGGTGAACACGGTCGCCTCGGTGCGCTCGGGAGGAAGGCCCTCCGGCAAGCGGACCTGCGCCGTCGTCTCGAGGATGGGCGCGAGCCACTCGTCCCCGGTGACGTTCCAGTAGAGCTCATCGTACGCACCGTAGTCCGCGTCCACGTTCTCGTAGTAGCGGATGACGTTGCGCGCGTGGTAGCGAATCACCACGGTGCGCACCGCATTCGTGGCGCCCGGGACACGGATCTTTAGGTTGAGGTTCCCCCGCTTGCGGGTCTCCCAATACTCGAGGGCTTGACCGGCGTCGTCTTCGACGGCGTCGACGACGAGGTGGATCTTCCCGCGAATACCGGATCGCTCGTACCCGTAGGGAATGTCGCGGAAGACCCCGTTGTAGGAGCCCTCGAAGCGGACCCGGAGTCGTTCCTCGACGTGGACCGCCCCGTTGGGCTTCACCTCCACGTCGGCGTGGAAGCTCTCGATGGTGAGACTGCGGGCCGACGCCGCCGTGGCGTAGCAGGCGAACAGGACCAGGACGAGGAAGGCATGGCGGACGCGCACGGAGAACCTCCAGGGTGACGTGGGCTCAGACCTCCAGGTCCACCTGGGGCGTCTGACGGGTCGTCGGATCGTCGATCTCGAAGAATTCCCGCTTGTGTACGCCCGTCAGGCCGGCAACGAGGCTGGACGGGAACTGCTCGACCTGGATGTTGAGGTCACGAACGGTGCCGTTGTAGTAGCGGCGGGCGTACTGGAGATCGTCTTCGATCTCCACCAGATCGTGGTGGAGCTTGCGGAAGTTCGCATCGGCCTTGAGGTCGGGATAGCGCTCGACCAACGCGATGAGCTTGCCGAGCGAGTGGCTGAGGCCGTCCTCGGAGCGTTCGCGATCCGTCATCGACTCCGCGGCGCTCGCTTGGCTACGCGCTTCGACGACCTCCTCCAGGGTGTCCCGCTCGTGCTTGGCGTAGGCCTTGACGACCTGCACCAGGTTGGGCACGAGATCGTGACGGCGTTTGAGTTGGACGTCGATCCCGGCGAAGGACTCGTTGACCTTGTTCCTGAGGCGGACGAGGCGGTTGAAGAAGAGGACGAACGCGAGGACGACGACCGCGAGGACGAGAATGAGGACCAGCGAAGGCGTGGCGAGAGCGAAGAGCATGCGGGCGTTGTAGCGGGCCGCGGGCGGGCCTGCAATGGGGTCGGGGGATCTCGCGCCGGGGGCGTGTCGGATCTCGATTCTCGTGTCGCCGCGGGGATGATGGAGACGTGAAGGACATCCCGGCCAACGCCTACCCGCACCACGTCTCGATCGCCGACGGCGACGTGGACATCCAGGGACGCGTCTCCAATCACGACATCGTGCGGATCGTCGCCGATGCCGCGGCCGCCCACTCCGCCCATCTGGGGTGGGATCTCGATGCCTACCGCCGGCTGGGCGCCTGGTGGGTCGTCAGGCGCCACGAGATCGACTACCTGCAGCCGGCCACGGCGGGCGACGACCTGATCTGCTACACGTGGCCGGCGTCCTTCGAGAAGATCCGCGCCGTGCGCCGCCACGTCCTCGTGCGCCCGGCCGACCAGGCCGTGATCGCACGGGCGCTGAACGTCTGGACCTTGATCGACATCGAGTCCGGCCGCCCGCGGCGCTTCCCCGCCGACATCATCGCGGCCTTCGATCCCGCGAAGTGGGCGCACGCCGCCGGCGAGGCCTGACGCTCCGGCGTCCCGGCTCACCGCTCGTCCGGGCCGGCCACGTCCACCTCATCGAGCAGCTCGCTCGCCGACACGGCGAACGCGCGGATGCGCTCGGAGGCTCCGTGCTCGACGAGGTACCGAATCCGGGCCCGGGCGCGCTCGTTGCCGAGAGCCAGGCTCTGCAGCGCATCCATCACCGCGCGCTCGTCGAGGTGGGGCTCGAGCGCCGGGAGGATGCGCTCGGCATCCGCCTGGCGTGCGCCGAGGAGGGGCGCCGCGGTGGCGCGCAGGGCGCCGTCCTCCAGCGCCTCCAGCAGCAGATCCAGGCCGCTGCGGTCTCCATCCTCTTCGAGATTCGCAGCGATGCTCAGCGCACCGTGCCTGAGCGCGCTGTCCGTGTCTCGTACCTGGGCCTGCAGGAACGAAGCGAAGTCCGACGCGCGTGGCTTCGGTTCCAAGTGAGCGATCAGGTAGACCACGTTGCCACGAACGCCGGACTCGGCGTCGCGAAGCAGACCAAGGAGGAGCTGGGGGTGGTCTCGAACAGGGTAGCCGGTGTGGCCGAGGTGAAAGAGGGCGTTGACGGCGGTCTCCAGGTACTCGGCCCGTTTCGCGATGGTGAGGAGTTCCTCCTGCCCGCGCTTCCCCGCCGTTCGCAGCGCACCCAGCGCTGCGGCCTCGATGTCCAGGTCGCCTTCCTCGGCCAGGCGGCCCAGACGCTCGACGACCTCCGGCGAGCCGACGCCGATCTGCGCGAGGGCCAGGGCCGCCCACATGCAGATGTCGTGCTGCTCGTCCTCGAGGAGACGCACGAACAGCGGGCGCAGCGGCTCGGCGTCTTCCCCCATCTGATGGAGCACGACATCGAAGGCCGCCTCCCGGTCGGCGTGGCCTCGTCCCTCCAGGAGCCCCCGGTAGTACGCCTCGACGTCGGAAGTCATCCCGGCCACGGCGTAGAGGTACTGCACGGCAGCGTCGCGAAGCGGATGCGCGGGATCGCGGGCGTACGTGAGGAGCGCGGGGGCAGCGGCCGCCGCGGCGCGGCCGATCGACCCGAGCACGAAGATCGCGTGCTCACCCGTAGCCACCGGGAGGTCCTTCTCGTCCAGGAGCGCAAGCAGCGTCGGCACGGCGGCCTCGGCGTCGCCACGGAAGGAGGCCAGCAGGTAGAGGAGAGCGCGACGTCTTCGCGCGTCGTCGCCCACCTCCTCGAGCAAAGCCGCGACGACGGGCGTCGCTTCGCGAGGCAGGGCCAGGGCGGCCCAGCGCGCCGCGCACCGCGCGTCGTACGGGTAGTCGGCGGGAAGCGGACCGTGCCCGTAGTCCGCCCATCCCAGCCCGACGCGAACGAGGTGATCGAGGAGCCCCGGATCGCCCCGGACCAAGGCGCGGAGACGAGCGACCGCGCCGGGGGGGACGTTGGGCGGCTGAAAGCGAAGGGCCCCCAGCGTGGTGGGAAGGTCGGCGTCTTCGTACCGCGTCTCGACGCCGGCCCCCGTGGTTCCCTCCACCTGCCCCTTGAGGCGGGCGGTCAAGGGCGCCGCCCGAGAGGACGCGCTCCTCGGGGCCGAAGGCACGCCGCTGTCGGCCGGCACGCCGCCGCCGCGAAGCAGCAGCGACGCGACGAGCACGGCGGCGGCCGCCGCGGCCAGGACGAAAGGGGTCGTCCGCATGGGGACATCATGCCGCGACACGGCCCGCCGCGGAAGCGTTCCGCCCCCGTAGCATGGCCCAGGCATGAAGCTCCTGCTGAATCCGACTTCGATCATCACGCTCCTCCACGCTGCCATCGTCGTGATCATCGCGGTGCGGGTGGTGATGAAGCGCCCATCGACGGGTGTGGCCCTGGCGTGGCTCTTCCTGGTCGCGGCGGTCCCGTTCGGCGGCGCCTTCCTCTACGTTCTCTTCGGTGAACGCAGGGTCACCGGAACCCGGGCCAAGCGGATCGCTGAGCTTCGACCAGGCTTCGAGGAGTTGGCCCAGCTCGCCGTGCACGCCGGCATGACGGACGTGGACTGGTCGCAGCACCGGCCCTGCGCGGAAGCGATGGCGCGGCTGGGACAGCGGCTGACCGGTGCCCCGACGGTACGGGGCACCGACCTCGACCTCATCAGCGATACCCAGGAGATCCTCAAGGCGATCGCCGTGGACATCGACGAGGCCGAGCAGAGCGTCCTCATGGAGTTCTACATCTGGCACGCTGGTGGCGCGGCGGACAGGGTGCTCGAGGCCTTGAAGCGCGCCGCTCGTCGCGGGGTGGTCTGCCGGCTCCTGGTCGACGAGATCGGCGCCAAGGCCTGGTGGCGCACGGCCCAGCCGCGGGCGCTTCGCGATGCCGGCGTCAAGGTGCGTCACGCTCTCCCCGTCGGTCTGTTCCGTACGTTCATCGGGCGCAACGACCTGAGGCTCCACCGCAAGATCGTCGTGATCGACAGCCAGATCGGCTACACGGGCTCGATGAATCTGGTGGACCCGCGGTACTTCAAGCAGGACGCCGGCGTGGGCGAGTGGGTGGACGCGATGGTGCGCGTGCGCGGCTCGGCGGTCGCCGCCCTGGCCGCGACGCAGATCGGGGACTGGAATCTGGAGACGGGTGAGCCCTTGGCCGACCTCATTCGCTCCGCCCACCTCGAACTGACGGAACCGGAGGGCACGGAGGACGTCCAGGTGGTCCCCTCCGGACCGATGGAAACCGACGACGGCCTGATTCAGATGCTCCTGGCCACGGTGCATGCGGCACGCCGGGAGCTCATCGTCACGACGCCTTACTTCGTGCCGGACGAGGCCATGCTCCGCGCCCTACGTGCCGCGTCGGCCCGAGGCGTCGACGTCAAGCTCATCGTGCCGAAGAAGGTCGACTCGTTCCTGGTTCGCCACGCAAGCCGCTCGTATTACGACGAGTTGATGGACGTGGGGGTCGAGGTCTACCTCTACCGCGGCGGCCTGCTCCACACGAAGGCCATCTGCGCGGACGACGAGATCTCCATGTTCGGCACGGCCAACCTGGACATGCGCAGTCTGTGGCTGAACTACGAAGTCTCGCTCTTCGTCTACGGCACGGACTTCGGCTCCGATCTCCGCGCGCTGCTATTCAGCTACCTGGACGACTGCGAGAAGGTCGATCCGGTGGCATGGAATGAGCGTCCGTTCGCACGGCAGCTCTTGGAGAACGCCATCCGGCTCTTCAGTCCGCTGCTATAGCTTCGTGTGACAGCGGGGGCAAACCACGATGTCGCCCTCGAGCTGCGGGGGGATCTTGAGAATGGCGCCGCATCCGGGGCACCCCTTGCGCTCGTAGTGCGCGCCGGCCAGGTAAGCGTCGGATGCTTCGCGGAGGCGCGCTGTCGGGGTCGTGGGCTCCGAAGCGAACGCCGGCCTCTGGACCGGAACGGCGGCCGCCGCTTCGAGATCGCGGCGCCCCACGACGTGTCCGCGCCGGCCGAGGACGTTGCGGTAGGCCTCGTCGTAGGACTGGATGCCTGCGCCGCCTCCCATCCCGCGCAGGATCTCGATGCGCTTGAGCAGCGGCGGATGGGTGGAGAAGGCACTGGTCAGGCTGCGCCGCTCGCCCTCGCGCAGCGGGCGCACGATGTACATGGGCGCCGTGACGCGACTCTGGTCCACCTGCGCCTTCTTCACGCCGCCCAACTTCTCCAGCGCCGAGGCCAGCCCCTCGGGCCAGCGCGTGAACATCGCCCCGGACGCGTCGGCCAGGAACTCGCGTCGCCGGGACAGCCAGAAGTACAGCAACTGCGCCAGCAACGGCGCGAGCACCATGAGGACCAGGGCGACGACCAGGATGATCGCCTGCGCGCCGCCGCCCGAATCGTCGCGGGAGCGCCGCATGCCCCCCCCGCCGTACCAGAGCGCCCGGCGTCCGAGGTCGGCGAGCAACACGATCGCGCCGAGCATGATCCCCACGGTGGTCATCAAGGCGACATCGCGGTTCTTGATATGGCCGATCTCGTGCGCCACGACCCCCTGCAGCTCGTCCCGGTCAAGCAGGCGGAGCAGGCCGATCGTCACCGCGACCGACGCCTTCTTGGGGTCGCGTCCCACCGCGAACGCGTTGGGCGCGGGATCGTCGACGATGAACACGCGAGGCATCTGGGGCAGCCCCGAGGCGATGGTCATCTCCTCGACGACATTGAAGAGCTGGGGGTGGTCCTTCTTCTCGATCTGCCGGGCGTTCGCCATGCCCAGGAGGATGTCGTCGCCGCGGCTCCGCATGATGAGCCACTGCACGAACCAGATGAACAGGGCAATCAGCGCGCCCCCGACCATGCCTTCATACGAATTGGTGAAGTAGAAGCCGACGGCCGCGCCGAGGGCGACGAGGAACGCGCCCATGATCCCGACGACGAGGAAGCTGCGCCGGCGGTTGCGGTGGATGGCGTCCCACATGCTCGACTCCTTGCCCGAAGGACGGGCTACGCTTCGAGGTTCACCGACGGGAGGCTGCGCTCGGCGGCCGTCTCGATCTCGAACAGCTCCGCTCGATCGAACCCTCCGCTGATCATGTTCGCCGGGAAGACCTCCCGCGCGGTGTTGTAGCGGGTCGCCGCGTCGTTGTAGGCCTGGCGGGCGAAGGCGATCTTGTTCTCGGTGCTCGAGAGCTCCTCCTGGAGGCCGAGGAAGTTCTGGCTCGCCTTCAGATCGGGGTAGTTTTCGGCCAACGCGAAGAGCCGCCCGAGCGCCATGCCCAGCATGCTCTCCGCGTGGCCGACGGCGGCAGGTCCCGACGCGTCGAGCGCGGCCGCCCGCGCCTGGGTCACCGCTTCGAGCGTCGAGCGCTCGTGCTGCATGTACCCCTTGACGGCGTTCACGAGGTTAGGGATGAGGTCGTGCCGCCGCTTCAGCTGCACATCGATCTGGGACCAACCGTTTCGCATCTCGTTGCGCAGGCGCACGAGGCCGTTCCAGACACCGATGAAGTAGAGCACGACGAGTACGAGCACCGCGGCGGGAATCCAGATCGCCATGTCAGCTCTCTCCTTCGTTGGTGTCGACACCCGCGAACGCACCGAGGAAGTCGCGCACGCGGTCCAGGGCGACGTCCCCCGGCGGAAGCAGGCACTCGAGCAACGCAACGAACTCGCCGCGGTCGAACCACATGCCGTGCTCGCGGTCGCATCGATCCAGGATCAACGTGTCCGGGCTCCCCGGTGCGTGGACCGGCTTCATGTGGCCATGGCAGCGGGGACAACGACGTCGCGTCGGGCCGTTCTCCAGCTCCTCGAGTCGATCCTCGAGATCGTGGAGCTCGCGCGGGACGCCGGCGAGCTCGAAGAGTTGGACGAGTTCCTGGGCGTCGAACCAAATGCCTCCCCCGTCGGCGCAGCCATCCAGTTCGACGCCTTCGTACTCGACGATCACCAGCATCTTGCGGCAGTGGGGACAGAGCATGCCCGAAGTCTACCGCGCTGGCAGCCGGTGGCGACGTCAGGGGCCGCGCGGGCGGTTGTCGAATCGAAAGACGGCCGGCAGGCCGAGGAAGATCCACCCTGCAGCCACGATGACCCCCGCGACGACGTCGATCAGGTAGTGATAGCGCAGCGCGACGGTGGCGACGATCAACCCCAGCACCAGGGGGAGGAAGACCCACGCCAGACGTCGGCTCTCGCCGAAGAGGATGGCGAGATAGACGAGGGTGACCGCCGTGTGGCCCGAAGGGAAGGCGTTCAGGTGGATCAGGTCGGCGGTGTCGATGGCCTGGTAGATGGCCTGGGACAGGGCGGAGTGCGGCAGGGCTTGCGCGTATTCGTAGAAGACCCGGGGGCCGTACGCCGGCCAGAGGTAGTAGCCGACATAGGTAGTGAAGAAGCACCCGATGATCACGGCGGTGTACGAGAGGAAGGACCGGTAGCGCTTCCGGCCGAGCACGACCACGACCACGACGAGAGCGAGGAAGAAGTAGCTCGTGTAGCAGATCTGAAGCAGCAGGACGGACGCTTGCGTCAGGATCGGTGTGAACCAGGTCGTCGGATCCCCGTGAAACAACGTCTGGTCGACGAGCGCGAGCCAGCGATCCGCCGCCGTGCCCACGGGCGGGTCGGTGGGCAGCGTGTCGTCCCGCAGGTAGGGCAGGATGAAGCCCATCCCTTCGTAGACGCCGATGACCAGACCGAAGAGGGACACCACGAAGACGGGGCGTAGGAGGCCGACACGGGTGGAGGCCCAGCGGAGCAGGAGGTAGACGGCGAGCCCACCGAGGTGGGCTGCGGCCACCCACCCCGCATCGGGTATGCGGCGGAAGAAGAGCAGCACGACGGCGACGGTCCCCAGGACGTACGCGCCGATGATGGCGTCCAGGCTGAGCAACCGGGCCAGCGGCGACACCCCGTCCACCGGGGCCAGCGATTCGGTCGGCGGGCGCAGGAGGGTGTTCAGCGGTCGCATGCAGGCTTCGGGGGGGTCGTGGGTGCGGGAAGCCTAAGGGCCGTGGCGCGAATCCGGAAGCACGTGCCCCGTGCGACGGTACGCTGGGCGGCTTGTCGGTTCGATTGGACGCGAAATGGACCAGGTAACCCAAGTGGCGCTCGGCGCCGCGGCGGCGCAGGCCGTCGGCACCCACGCCCTCGGTCGCAAGGCGTGGGTGGTGGGCGGCGTCGCGGCCCTGCTGCCCGATCTGGACATGGCCTTCGCGCCGCTGGCGGATCCGCTCTTCCCCATCGCGTTGCATCGGACGTTCACACACGGACTGGTCATGGTGCCCGTCCTGGCGGCATTGACGACGCTCCTCCTGCTGCCCTTCGGCTTCTTTCGGACGCGCCGCCTCGCGGTGTTCCTGGTGGCGAGCGTGGCTGCGCTCACCCACGCCCCCCTCGATGTGCTGACGAGCTACGGGACGATGGCGCTCTGGCCGTTCAGCCACGACTGGCTGGCGTGGGACATCGTCTCGATCATCGACCCGGTCTACACGCTGATCCTCGTGATCGGCGTCGTCTGGGCCGCCCGGCGGATCTCCGCGCGCCCGGCGCGGATCGCTCTCCTCGTGTCTTGCCTCTACCTGGTACTGGGCATCGTGCAGCGCGATCGGGCACTCGACGCACAGGCGCGACTGGCGGCCGCACGCGGCCACCAGCCGGACCACGTCCGGGTGATCCCCTCGCTGGGCGGCCCGTTGGTCTGGCGTTCCCTGTACGTCGCGGACGGCCGTATCCATGCGGACGCCATCCGGCTGCTGCCCTTCACGGATGCGGACGTCCAAGCGGCCGGCAGCGTGGCCGCCTTCACGCCCGCCGACCTCCCGGCCGGCGTACCCGACCGGGCGCACGTGGTAGAGGTCTTCCGGCGCTACCACACGTTCGCCGACGGCCTCGTCGCCCGCACGCCCGGGGATGAAAGCATCGTCGGCGACATGCGCTACACCCTCGCGTACGGTTTCGACCCCGTCTGGGGCATGCGTCTGGTCGCCGAGGACGAGGCGACCTGGGTCGAGCGCGTGCGGGACCACATCGAGGGCATCCTGCAACTGGCGGCCATGGCGTTCGGGACCACGGGCGAGTTCCGTCCCCTTCCCACCAGCCCGTCGGCCGCGGCGCACTGAAAGCGCCGCCCATTTCTGGCAGAATCTCGCCAACGGGTCGGAGACAAGCGATGAAGAGGATGTTCGTCCGGGTCGAGCTCTTCGACCCCGTGACCGAAGAGACGTTCCCCACGCACGAGGGGATCGCCGTCTCGGTAGCGAAGCTCGACCACGAGACCCGACGCGTCGACCGCGACCGCTACTCGTTCCTGTGGGACGAGGAGCTCCGTTGCTTCACCGCCGATGCCCCGGACTACAAGACGACCCGACGACACTTCCTCTGCGTCACGTTCCACAAGCGGAACTTCTCGAAGAAGCAGAAGGAGCTCCTGTCCTACGAGGAGGCGCAGGAAACCGACGAGAGGCTCTGGTACCCGACGCGACTCCCCCACTGGGACTCCGGGTGGGACAACAACTACCGCAACAACGAGTTCTTCGGGCTACAAGGTCGGCAGACGACATCCAGCCCCGATGCACCGATCAAGCTTCGCGTCCCCATCCGCCGGTTCTACGTGGTCGGCCATCGCGGCGCACCGCACTTCTACCCCGAGAACACGCTGGCCTCCTTTGCGGAGGCCCTGGACCGCGGCGCAAACGGCCTCGAGTTCGACCTCTGCCTGAACGCCGACAACAACATCGCCGTCTTCCACGACTCCCAGCCGACCAAGCAACCTCCGCGCGTCGACCGAACCAAGTTCGAGAAGCTGCCGTACGAGTTGATCTCTCCCGAGTTCAACATCACCGGGCGCAAGGCCACGTTCTACGGCGTGAAGGATGGCGCGGTCGTCGAGGAGGGGGAGAAAGAGCTGGAGCACCGGCACGATCTCGACTTGATCCACCTCACGTTTCCCGAGGCGCGCGAGGCCTACCGTTATCCGCCCGTGGATGGCCGGGAACACCGCGTCGTGGACTTCGAGGCCTTCCTCGCGTTTTGCGCCGAGAACACCGAGCGGCTTCGCTTCCTGTTCTTCGACGTGAAGCCTCCCTACAAGCTTTCGGACCCCAAGCCGGCCTTCGCCTACGCGACCCGCATGGCCGAGACGATGAAGAGGTTTCCACAACTGCCCGAGCGCATGGTGATCGGCTACGCGGACACCAAGGTTCTCCAGATCCTGAAGCGGGCCTTTGCGGACGCCGGCGAAGAGAGGCCTTGGTTCGCCTTCGACTCAGCCGGCAGCGCGGCCGCCCTCATGCAGGGCATCGCCCGGGGCTGGCATTGGCTCCCGGGGTTCGCGCGGCGGTTTCTGGCGAAGGTCCTTCCCGGGGTGCCGAACCCCCTGATGACGGCGCGCAACCTGAAGAACCGGGTCGTCTCCGTGGGGAGCCTTGCAAGGCCGGCCAGCCTCGACGAGATCCGGCAAGCCGTCCGGGACCGCGACTACCGCCCCCGCAGCTCGGTCGACCTGGTCATTCACTGGACCTTGAACGACCGTGAGGAGTTTCACAATTCCGTGGAGGCGGGCGTCAACGCCATCCTCACGGACAAACCCGACGATCTCGTGGAGTTCATGAAGGAACACGGCATCCGCGTCACCTGAGCTTGGGAACGGGCGTAGGCTGAATAGGGCCGACCGCCGCGGCGAGTGCCGAGGGCCAGGGAGGAGAGACCTTGCCCCGCAAATGGACCTACGAAACCGCCCTGCCGAGTGGCATGCGGCACACGATTCAGGTGCAGCCCGATCGGGTCGACGTCGACTTCAACGTGGTCGTGCGAGACCACGAGGGCCGCGAGTTGGCCCGCGATGATCGGCAGGCGGCGGGGGCCGAGGTGACCGTCGAGACCCACGAGGACGACGCCACCGTCTTCGTCACCGTCGATCTCGTGCGCGGCTCGGCGAGCTTCAGCCTCCGCATCGCCTCGAAACCGAGCGAGGCCTCCGCGGCGTTCAAGGAGTCGACGGGGACGGCCACCGAGAGCGCCCTCACCACCGGCGAGCGGGAGGCGGTCGTCGAGGCCCACAACGCGTGGCGGCTCCGCTACGCGACGGACCCGGTGACGTGGTCGGACGAGCTGGGCGCGCACGCGCAGGCGTGGGCCGATCACCTGGCGGCGACCGGCATGGAACTTCGGCATCGCTCCCCGAACGAGTTCGGTGAGAACCTCTACTGGTCGAAGGGGAGCGCGGCGACTCCGAAGGACGTGGTGGATTCGTGGGGCGGCGAAGAGAAGCTCTACGACCACGCGCTCAAGAACTGGTGGCCGAAGGCGGCCCACTTCAGCCAGCTGGTGTGGAAGAGCACGCGCCGGATCGGATGCGGCGTGTCGCGGGTCGGCGACCAGGAGATCTGGGTCTGCAACTACGATCCGCGCGGCAACTGGAGCGGAGAGGCGCCTTACTAGCTCGCCTGGATGATTCATGAAGCGCGGCGGCGCGGGGCACAGGCCAACCGCCGCGCTGCGGGGGCGGCGCGAGGTCGAAAAAGTTCGATTGCGAGGCTGCCTCCGTACCGAACGTTAGTATGGTTCGATGTCGCTTCGCGTGGCCCTGACCCTGCTCATCCTGCTCTCGATGACCCTCGGGGCCCGGGCCGGTCTGTTGAAGGAAGTGGACGCCGCGCGCAAGCTCGCCCACTCGGACCGGCGCGATGCCCTGCCCCGGCTCCTCAAGCTCTATCGCTCTCCCCCCGCGCCGCGCGAGCAGATCCGGGAACAGATCGCTCCGCTCATCGCCTTCACCTTC
Source organism: uncultured Planctomycetota bacterium (assembly GCA_963802335.1). Taxonomy (GTDB): domain Bacteria; phylum Planctomycetota; class PLA2; order PLA2; family JAEUHO01; genus CAWDIE01. The sequence goes on from CAWDIE010000004.1 coordinate 411,270, forward strand.
GGCCGCGGGGAGCAGACGCGGACCTTCCTCGAGGCCTTCCAAGGCGACCTGGACGCCCCGGAGCATGCCTGGCTGGCTTACGAGGTCTTCCGGGAGTGGATGGAGCAGCGCCGCGGTGACCGGGTGCGCCTCGCCACGACCGTCCTCTGCGAACAGCCGTTCCATCGCGCGGCCGGTCTTCGCGCCCTCGCCGCCCGCCCGACGCCGGAGGACCACGCCCTGGCGCGCCAGGTCCTCGCCGGTCTCCCGGACGATCCCGTGGCGCGCGCCGTCCTGACCGAGGCCGCCGGGGAGCTCCTGCTCGCCGGGTGGCGACCGGCGGAGGACCTCGAGCACGACGCCACTTTCGTGCTGCTCGTCACCCGCTTCGACGACCCTGCGATGCTGAGGCGAACGAGACTCGTCCTGGGACGCATGCTCGCCCGCGCTCTCGACGCAGAGAACGTGTACCTCACGGCCGACGCGTGGCGCGGCTATGCCGAGCGCAAGCGCGCCCGGGAGCAGCTCGCGCGTGAGGGGTACCACGCGGGCAGCTCCAGCGTCCCGACCTTCATGGGCATCGCGGCGGCGGGGCGCGACATCTGCTACGTGCTCGACGTCTCCGGCTCGATGGCCACGCCGATTCGGGGCAAACCGTCGACCCGCCGCGGCGGCGGCCAGTTCCCACGACGGGGGCCGGCGACGGGTCGACGGCCGCCCGCGGGCTCCGACCCGCGGGAGGGCGCCGCGGACGACAAGGACGCCTTCCGCGGTCTCGAGGCCCTTCCGTGGCCCAAGATCCACACCCGCCTCGATCTCGTGCGCGAGGCGCTCAAGGCCTCACTCCGCGCGCTCGACGAGGACCAGCGCTTCGCCGTCATCCTCTTCAGCGACGCGGCCGGGCCGCTGGCCTTCACCCGGAAGCCGCGACGCGCGACCCGGGAGAACGTGAAGCGAGCCTGCAAGGCGGTCGATGCGCTGGCGGCCGGAGGCGGCACCAACCTCCACCGAGGCCTCGAGATCGGCTTTGGGATGACGGAAGGCGGCGTTTCGCTCGAGCACGCCTTCGTCGAAGAGGCGCACCTGCTGACCGGGCTCGACACGATCTTCGTGTTGACCGACGGCGAGCCCAACCAGGACAGCTACACCACGCCCGCAGCGCCCGTGCCCGGTAGGCTCCCCCCCGCGGGACGGATCGGCGGGGCGTTTTACGCCCAGTCGCCCAACATCCTGCGCGCGGTCGAGCGCATGAATCTCTTCCGCCGGGCGGAGATCCACTGCATCGGCATGGGATCGAGCGCGCGGCGCCTGCTTCGCGCGTTGGCGAAGCAGGGACACGGGGAGGCCCGGTTCCTGGGGTACTGACCTCGGCGCCGCGCGCGATCAGCGCACGGTGTACCGGCCGCCGTTGTCTTCCGCGAGAGCCCGCAGGAACGCGATGTCCTGGTCCTTGCCCACGCCGATCGTGTTCACCGTGATGCGGCCGGTTCGGTTCCAGCCCTGGACGTGTTCCTGGATGACTTCGACGTCCGTGAACTTGCCGGACGTCGGCGCACCGTCGGAGACGAGGAAGATGGTGTCGGGCGCCAGCTTTCCGCACTCCTTGATGACGTCGGGATCACGGCCGTACTTGAACGCCAACTCCAGCGGGTCGTAGATGTTGGTGGACGCACCGGTGCGCACGGAGTCGATCCACTCGAGCGCGCGTTCCTTGTTCTTCTTGTTCACTTCGACGAGGCCGGGGCCGAAGTCGATCTTCAGGTCCTTGCCCTCTTCCGCGAGTTGTCGGTCCGGCTGCTGGTAGGTCTTGTGCGAGAAGAAGATGATGCCGAACGTACCTCCGTTGGGCAGGCCCTGGATGGCACGCTTCAGTTCCTTCTTCGCCACGTCGATCTTCTTCAGATTCGGATCCTCGTTCGCGGGTTCGTCCATCGAGAACGAGACGTCGACGATGAAGAGGACGCGATTCGAGCGGATCTGCAGGCCGTAGAAGTCCCGCCCCTGCCAGGGGCTCCCTTCCTGATCCGAGGTCGGGCGACCGGCGATCGCATTGCCTCCAGCCAGGCGGATGAGCTGATCGGCCACCCGTCCCTTGTTGGTGTCCCACCACTGGAGGAGTCTCTCCTTGTCCGGCGAGGAGACGGTGAAGTCGTCTTCGCTCCAGAGCTTCTTCAAGGCGGTGAAGAGTTCCTGGAGTTCCTCACGCCCTTCCTCGGTGTCGGGGTCGACCGCCTGGACGCGCTCCATCAGCGCGGCCGGTACGGCGAGGTGCCGGTACCGGCCCAGGGCGCGGATCGCGGCGATCCGCAGTTCGCGGTCATCACCCCGCAGCGCGTCCAGCAGGGTCATGCGCGCGTAGTACGAGCGCTGCAGCGATAGGGATTCGAGAATCTCGAGGCGCAGCGCTCGGGTCGGTTCGTTGCGATAGAGCGCGGCCAGCTCCGCCGCGACGTCGTACTGCCTGGGATCCAGGAACGTGATGCGCTCGATCTCGGCTTGGCGCTCCGCTTCGATGGAACTCCAGCGCTTGAGGAAGGCCTCGCCCTTCTCTCGCCACCACGACTGCCAGGCCATGGCCGCTTCCGCGCGGCGGATCCCCGTCATGTCGAAGAGGGTGTCGTAGATCTCCCCCAAGAGCCGGCCATCGGCCGTATCGAGCGCCTTGGCGAGCGAGGGGATCGCATCCGGGTGGCGGTAGAGCTTCAGCGCCCGCACGGCGGCCATGCGTACGACGAAGGGCGACTTCTCGTCGGCGAGTCGCTCGACGATGCGTTCGAGGCCGGCCTCGCTGCGCATGTCGGCGAGCCCGCGCATGACGAACACCGTGTCCACTTCGCCCTTCGCGTTCTTCTCCATGTCGAGGAGCGCCTTCTCGGCGTCGTCACCACCGAAGCGCCCGAGCGCGAGCGCGAACGCGGCCCGATCCTCGGCGTTCTTCGCCTTCACCGCCGTCTTGACTACGTCCTTCCACAGCTTCGGGCCGGCGTCGCCCATCAGGGCCAGGTTGGTTCGCATGCCCTGCTCGAGCGCCTTGCGGGTCCTCAGATAGCCGTTCCAGATGATCCCGAGTCGCTCCGCCTTCGGGCCGAGGGCGCCGAGTGCCGCCTTCAGATCGCTGCGGATGCTCTGAGGGAAGCGCCCTTCCTGACGATAGAACTCCTCGGTGTGGATGAACCGTGCATTCCACGCCGCCTGCAGCTGCGTCTGGATCTTCTCGTACTCCTCTTGCGCGGACAGCGTCGTCTTCTCGAGGCGCTTGAGCGACTTGAAGAGCTCCTTGAAAACGCGTTCGTCCTTCAGCGCAACGAAGTCGTTCACGATGGTGGGCCAGACCGCGACGGACTCGCGCACCTGGGCCATGGCGCGGTTGAGCTCCTCGGCGTTCTCGTCCGTCCGCGAGGGAACCTCGGGCACCTCCAGCCGGCCGTCGAGCACCTTCTTCATGGCCTTCAGCCGGTCGGAGTACTCGGGGTGCTTCTCGCCCGCGACGGCGGACACGGCGAGGGCACACACGACGACCGCACTGACGGCGATCCAGAGACGACTCAATCGAACGGGACGACACATGGTCCTTGATCTCTCGTGGGGTGGAAAAGGCGGTGGGACGGATTAGGACGGGTGGTGTGCGGGCATCGAGGCTAGGAAGAGAGGGACTCCACCTTGCGCTTGAGCTGCGTGGAGTCCGGGAAGGCCTCGACGGCCTGCTTGGCCGCTTCGAGGGCACCAGCCTTGTCGCCGGCGTCTTCCAGGACGCGGATGTAGCGGATCCAGGCCGCCGTCGTCGTCGGCGGCCGCCGGAACCAGGCCTTCATCACTTCGGCCGCCTGCGGCATGCGGTCCCACGCCTTCGCGGCGGAGTGGACGCCGGAGAGGATCCGCGCGAGGAACTTGCCGGTCTTCTCCCGGTCGCCCTCGTTCTTCTGGTGCAGGAGGAGCTCGGCACGGCGCATGGTCTTGGCGAACAGCGCCGCGTCCCCGTCGAGCGCGGCGAAGACGGCCAACCAGTCCCGATAGCCGAGCGACTCGGGCTCGGACTGGACGACCTTCTCCTGCAGATCCTTCGCGTCCTTGAACTTCCCCTGCTGCATGCGCAAGACGGCGAGGATGTTCCGGCTCCGGTGGTCCGGGGCCAACGCCACGGCCCGCTCGGCGAATCCGACGGCTTCCTGGATGGCACTCGACTCGTCCGTGCTCGAAGGCTTGTACGTGCTCATCACCTTCTGGTTGTAGATGAGTACCGCGAGATCGGTCAGGACGTCCACGTCCTCGGGTTCGATCATGTAGCAGATACGGAGCTGCTCGAGCGTGTGGTCGGGGTTCGTCAGCGTCTGGGCGAACTCGTAGCGTTTGCGGACGTCGAGCGGGTCGAGGTCGACGGAATCGCGCAGGTACTGCTTCGCCTGCGCCATCTTGTCGGGCGCGAAGCGGCTGTAGCAGCGGTAGAGCGCGAACAGGGCGTCGGCGTCGTCACCGGCCGTTTCCTCGGCCTTGGCCCACTCCGCGCGTGCCCCCTCGCGATCCCCACCGAAGAGGAGCATCTCGCCGCGCCGCACGTACCCGCGCGCCTGCCGTAGGGGAAGGGTTCTGGCGTACTTCAGCAGGTCCTTCTGAAAGTCCTTGGGATCCTTGATCTTCAGCGTGTTGGTGAAGAGGGCGAAGTCCTCTTCCCACGGCACGAACTTGTTCGCAGACGCCTCGATGGCCTCGGTCTTCACCTTCCGCTCGAGGATCTTCTCGAGGTAGGTCTTCCAGCGCCGCTGGTGTTTCTTCGTGTTCATGCAGTAGTGGGCGATCAGCCAGCTCTGATCGTAGAACTGCGGCGGAAAGCTCTGTAGGCCGGCGGACGCACCGGGGTTGCCCGCCTCGATCAGGTTCTCCAGGGACTCCAGCTTGCCGCGCTCCGAGGAGTGGATGAAGCCGAGCACGCGTGCGTCGTGGACCTGTCCGGGGCTGAACTCACCGTCCTCGAACTCCGCGCCGCCGTAGTACTCGGCGCAGGCTTCGTTCATCCAACGGGGCTTTCGCAGATTCGGGTCCGTCAGGTAGATCAGAAAGTGCGTCGCCTCGTGGAACATCACCTCGAGGGTGCCCTTGGTGTTGCCCTTCTGGTCGAACATGACGAGCTCTTCTTTGTCCGTCACCGGCACGAAGTGCCCCAGGGCATGCTCCCCCTTGTCCTGGCCGGAGTCGCGCCGGCGCTTCAGGTACTCCTCGCGATGCTTGAAGAAGTAGACGGGCAGCTTGAAGCGCTTCCACTTCCCCTTGAGCCTGATGCCCAACTGCTTCTCGAGGTGCTTGTAGTAGGCCTCGAGCATCTCCGCATAGAGGTCGAGCTTGGCCTTGGGGATGTTCGCTTCGATGCGGAAGTGCTTGGTCTCGAGGATCCACCGGTTGTCCCACTCCGCGTGCTTCGCATCCTCGTCCAGCAACGCTTGGAGGCGCTTCTCCTCGGCCTCGCGCAGGGACGTCGCCCTCTTCTCGGAGAGCCACTTCCCCTCCCACTTGACCATGCCCTTGGCGACCTTCGCTTCTTCGGCTTCGTTGGTCGGCGTGGAGTCGAAGTCCCGGTAGTAGCGGATGGCCAGGACGTCGTCGCGGGGGATCTGGAAGGTGTGCCCCTCCATTTCGATCGCCAGGCGACCCTCCGTCTCCTCCCCCACCTTGCAGCGGATGACCCGGCGGTCCTTCAGGAGGATGTTGTCGAGCCCACCTCGGGGGATGGGCAGGTTGGCCAGGGCAGGGGGGGCGAGCAGGGCGACCGAGAGGAGCCCCGCCAGAAGGAACAAAGCCCCGCGGATGAACCGGATGGTGGGCATACGCCTCCTCGGGAGAACGGGCGAACGCGCAATGATAGCAACGCGCGCCCGAACCACGGGGAGGCCTCAATTCGAGGCCAGGCCGCCCCGTCCATCCCCCCGGCGTCCGGCCACCCACGAAATGATCGGTCTCGATAACTATCGACAACGTATATTTCAGCCATGTCTCCGCCTCCCCTCGCCCACGGCCTGCTCCGCGGGCTGCTCCCCCTGCACGTGTTCAGCCTGCTCCAAGCCGCCCCGCGCCACGGCCTGGAGATCGCGAGAGCGATCGAGGATCGAACCGGTGGCCACTGGAAGCCGAGCCCCGGCACCCTCTATCCGACCCTCCAGCGCCTGGAGCGCGAGGGGCTCATCCAGGGGAGCTGGAAACGCTCCCAGGCGGCGCCGCGCCGGGTGTACCGGTTGACCGACGCCGGTCGGCTGGCTCGACTGTCGCTGCGCCGGCGCCTCCTGGAGGAGCTCGCGCTCACGCGCGCGCTGATCGACGACGAGATGGGGCGGCTGGAGGCGGAGAGCGGGCCGGGCCAGCGCCGGCTGTTCGGCGCGAAGGACGAGCCGGCGCCCCCGCCCGACGCGCCGTGACGAGGAGGAAGGCGGCACGCGCCTGAACCCGTGGCGAAGCGGGGCTGCGCGGCGGGCCCCCTCGAGCCCTACGATGCGCTACATGGCCTCCGAATCCCAAGACGGCGCCCCTAGCGGCCATGGCGCGGCGCCGTTGGGCCGCGGCCGCGCCCTGCTCATCCAAGCGACGGTCTTCGCCTCGGGCGCCGCCGTGATGATCGTCGAGATGACCGCCGTCCGCACGATGCAGCCCTTCTTCGGCTCCACGACGTACGTGTGGACGAACGTCATTGCCGTCGTCCTCGCCGCGTTGGCTGTCGGCTACGCGGTGGGCGGCCGACTCGCCGACCGCTTCCCGTCGCCACGGCTGCTCTACCTGCTGCTCGCCTCGGGGGGCGTGTTCGTCGCGCTGGCCGCCCTGCTCGCCACACCCGTGTCGCTGATCTTCCTGGAAGAGGGCGTCGACCTCGAAGGCGTGGTGTCCATCCTCCTCTGGGGGTCGCTCGGGGCGACGCTCCTTCTCTTCGCCCCCCCCATTCTGTTGCTCGGCACGATCACCCCGCTCGCGATCCGCCTGCTGGCGCGCCGCGGCGTGGGGCGTGCGGCCGGGTCGGTCTTCGCGCTATCCACGTTCGGGTCGATCCTGGGCACGTACCTTCCGACGCTCTGGCTGGTGCCGCGACTCGGCTCGCGGGGGTCCATCCTCGTTGCGGCGGGCATCCTGCTGAGCGCGGCCGCGGTGGGCCTCTTCGCGTTCGGGCGCAGGTCTTCCCGGGCGCTCGCCTGGCTGGTCTTCCTCGCAGCGGGCACGGCGAGCATGGCCGCCGCGCGACACCTGGTGACGCCCGACCGCCCCGCGCCGCTTCTCGCGGACGGGAGCGCCACCCTGCTCGCGGAGGTGGAGTCCCCCTACCAGTACCTGACCGTGCGCGACGATGAGGGCCCCCACGCCGCGGCCCGCGTGCTCACGATCAACGAGGGCGTCTACTCCTTCCATGCGCTCCGCGTGCGAGGCCGTGTCTTGACCGGCTCTCGCTTCTACGACGCCTATTCGGTCCTTCCCTTCCTCCTCGACCTCGAACCCGGCGACCCGCTTCGGGCATGCGTCGTGGGGCTCGCCTGTGGCGTGGGCGCTTCCCAGTGGCATCACTTCCTGACGCCTCTCTTCGATCTCCACGTGGTCGGCGCGGAGTTGGATCCGGAGGTCCTCCGCTTGGGCCGGCACTACTTCGACCTCCCGCCCGAGGGTTCCGACTGGCTGCGTAGCCTCGCGGTCGACGGCCGCTCCCACCTGGAGTGGACGATCCCCACGGACCCGTACCAGATCATCGTGGTCGATGCGTTCGCCAACGAGCTCTACGTTCCGTTTCACCTGGCGACGAGGGAGTTCTTCGACGTCTGCCGGCGCCGACTGACCGACGACGGCCTCCTGGCCATGAACGTGCACGCCTACGACCACACGGCGCCCAACCTCGAGGCGATCGAGAACACGATGGCGTCCGTCTTCACCCACGTCGTGCGCATCCCGCACTACGAGACCGGCGGTTTCCTGCTCCTGGCTCGCAAGGGCAGCGTGGGCGTGGATCCCGGGCGCCTCCGACGCGGCCCGCTCCTCCGTCGCTATCAAGGGTGGGATGGCTTCGACGCGTGGTGTGCCGAGGCGGAGTCTGGGGGCCTGATGGCCTTGGCGGACGACGTGGCCACGAGCGCTGCGGCGGGAGGACACGACGTGGTCTTTCGCCGCGATGCGCCCCTGCTCACGGATGACCACGCCCCCTTGGCGTGGATGACCGACCGTTTCCTCTGGGAGGCGGAAGAGGGCATGCTGCGCGCAGGCAACACGAGGGCCGGGGCCCTGCACGCGCTGCGAAGCCGGCAGACGGGGCTGCTGATGGTCATCCTCGCGGGCTGGGCCTTGCTTCTCGCGGGCCTCGTGCGCCTCGGCCGCACGCGACATCGGGCATCGCTCAGGGCGTGCGCGCGCGAATAGCCGCTTGGAGGGAAGGGTCCTGCGCCTCGAGCGATCGGAGCAAGGCGAACTGGACGCGGGCGCGATCCAGGTTCTGCCGCGGTCGCGTGATCCGGAAGTAGCGGTCGCCTGCGAGGAAGTCCGTCAGGAACCGGAGGCCGACGACATAGGTCATCAGGCGCCCTGCGAACGGCAGGAGCTTCACACTCGCCTGGCGTGAGGAGGGCTCCCATCGACTCGAGGTAGCCGTCCGCCAGCGCCTCGAGGAAAACGGGATCGGCGTGAACGCGTCCGAGATCGCGCTCGTCCTCGGCCGTCCGGGCCGTGCACGTGCGCACCATGTCGCCGAAATCGTAGAGGCCGAGCCCGGGCATCACGGTGTCGAGGTCGATCACGCAGATCGCCTCGCCCGACGCCGTGTCGAACAGCACGTTGTTGATCTTCGTGTCGTTGTGGGTCACGCGCTCGGGGAGCTCGCCGGCGGCGTGGGCCTCGCGCAGGACGGTCGTCATCGACGCCCGCGAGATCGCGAACTCGATTTCGGGTTGCGCCGCCGCCGCGCGCCCCGCCGCGTCCGCCTCGACGGCCCCACGGAGGTCCCGCAGCCGCCGCGCGGCGTCGTGAAACGCCGGGAGGATCTCCGGCAGTCGCGGGGGGGGCAGATCGGCAAGGTCGCGCTGAAAGGCGCCGAAGGCCACCGCCGCGGCGCGAGCCATCGCTGCGGTCGTCGCCTGATCGACCGTACGCGTCTCCTCGATGAACGGGAAGGCCCGCCACCAGGTGCCGTCGGTCGGGCCTTGCCAGCACGCCTCCCCCTCCACCGTACGGAGCACCGTCAGGACGCGCCGCACCGGGTCGGGCTCGCCCCGCGCCGTGACCTTGGCGCGCAGGTGGGCCGTGACCCTCTCCATCGAGGCCATCAGCCGGGGCGGGTCCGGGAAGATCTCGTGGTTGAGACGCTGGACGAGCGTCCGCTGCAGCCCGGCGCGGCTCCTCGACGTCACGCGGTAGGAGTCGTGGATGAGGCCCGAGCCCCAGGGCTCCACCCGCCTCACGCCTCCGAGGTCGAACGCCTGGGCGACCGGGTCGATGGCGGCATGAGGCCCCGGGGGAAGCGAGTCGGTCATGGGCGGCGATTCTAGGTGGCCTCGCATCGAGCGGACCACGCCCCGACGACGGGATTTGCTTTCCCGCAGAACCTGCCGGTGACAAGCACGCCGGAGAGTGCCACATGGAGGCAAGAACCATGATCCCCCGCTGTCCGTGCTGGACCCCGTTCGTAGGCGCCCTCGCCCTCGTCCTCCTTCTCTCGGGATGTCGATCGGCGCCCGTGGCTTCCCCGGGGGACGCCCCGCCGACCCCCGCGCTCACGGCGCCGGCCGAGCTCACCCGCAACACGATCCCGGCGGAGCTGGCGAGGCCGGGGGCCTCCCACTGGGTGCGCACGAAGACCACCTACGATCGACCGGGCCTCTCGCGGCACGCGTGGACCGCCACCCAGGCGGCTGGCGGCGCGGCGCCGGCGGGGGGAGCCGGTGCCGGGGCCGGTGGTGGCAGCGGCGACCTCGCGGCGCAGTCCCAGAACCCGATCTCCAGCCTGATCTCCTTGCCGTTTCAGAACAACACGAGCTTCGGCATCGGCCCCTACGACCGAACACTGAACGTCCTCAACATCCAACCGGTGATCCCCATCAGCATCGGGAAGTGGTCCCTGGTCAACCGGACCATCATCCCCATCATCACGCAACCGGAGCTCAAGTCGGCCACGCAGAGTTGGACCGGTCTCGGCGACCTGAACCACACCACGTTCATCGTGCCGCCCGCCTTCGGGGACATCATGATCGGTGCCGGCCCGGTCATACTCTTTCCGACCGCCACCGACGAGAATCTCGGGCGCAGGCAGTGGGGCCTCGGCCCCTCCGCCGTGGTCGTTGCCACGAAGGGCAAGTTCGTCATGGGAGCCCTGGTCAACAACATCTGGTCGCTCGGCCGGGTGGGCACGCTCAACCCGGACATCGAAGGCCAGGTCCAGGAGGTCAACCAGTTCCTCGCTCAGTACTTCGTGAACTACAACCTGCCCCAAGGCTGGTACCTGGTCAGCGCGCCGATCATCACGGCCGACTGGAACCGCCCGGCGGACGACCGCTGGGTCGTGCCGTTCGGCGGGGGCCTCGGCAAGGTCTTCAAGATCGGGAAGCAACCCGTGAACGCGGGTATCCAGGGCTACTACAACGCGATCCGACCCGACGGCAGCGCTCCGTGGACCCTGCGCGTGCAGCTCACGTTCCTGTTCCCCAAGGGCTAGACGCTACCTCGGCGGCTTCGATTCGGACCCAGGCCGATCGACGGTCTCGTCGCCGAGACCCTCCAGGTCGGCGCCCAGTCGCTCCATGCGCTCATGCCACTTGCGGCGGGCGAGCGTTCGCATGTCGTCGATCTTGTCGACCTCGTCCACGATCTCGATACCGATCAGCGTCTCGACGACGTCCTCGAGCGTGACCACGCCGGCGAGGCTGCCGTAGTCGTCGAACACGACGAGCAGGTGCACACGCTCGTCGAGGAGCATGTCCGTGGTGGACACGAGCGACGCGCTCTCGCTCACCGCCCGCACGGCGCGACGCACCTCCTTCACGGGGGCCTCGCCGCGTCCCTGTAGCTCCGCCAACAGCAGGTCCACCTTGAGCACGAAGCCTGTGATGTCGTCCCGGGCCTTCGCGTAGATCGGGATACGGGAGAACGGCAGATCGGGATGCCGCTCGACGACCTCGCGGATCCGAAGATCCTCCTGGAGGGTGAACACGACCGTGCGCGGGGTCATGATGTCCTTGACCCGTAGCTTGTCGAATCGGAAGAGGTTGCGGAGGATCCGGCTCTCGCGCGCATCGAGCTGGCCGTGGTCCTCGCCGATCTGGGCCATCGCCGCGATTTCCGCCCGGCTGAGTGCGTGGACCTCCTGGCCGCCCGTAATGAGACGCGTGAGCTTCTCGGAAACCCAGATCAGCGGGTAGAGGACCCAGGTGAGGAGCTGCGTGAACCACGCCGTGGGGAATGCGAGTTGGCGCCAGTAGACGGCGCCGATCGTCTTCGGGACGATCTCGGAGAGGAACAGGATCAGCAGCGTCAACACCGCCATGGCCGCGCCGACGTACTGATCGCCGAAGTAGAGGGCAGCCTCGGCTCCCGCCCCGCCGGCACCGACGGTGTGCGCGATCGTGTTGAGCGTGAGGATGCCGGCCAGCGAGCGATCGATGTTCTTCTTCACCTTCTGGAGCATGCGCGCGGAGCGGTTCCCCTCCCGAGCCCGCGTGGCGAGGTAGGCCGGCGAGATGCTGAGCAGGACGGCTTCGGCGACGGAACAGAGGAACGAGAAGACAAGCGCCACGCCGGCGAAGAAGAGCATCCGGCTGAAGTTCTCGGACTGCCCTGTCGTGGCGGCCGGCAGGATCGGCGAGGCCACGCCCAGGACGACGAGCACGAAGGCGCCGAGGATACAAAGGGACACGAGCGATCGCCGAGCGTGCGGGTTCACGAGCCTCCGCGCGAATCCTACCAGTTCGAGCGCCGGCGGCATCACCTACCGGAGGCCTCGGCTGCGAACCGATCAGACCGCAAAGTCGTCGAGCAGCTGCAGCATCTCGTCCTGGAGACGACCGTTGGTGGACAGACACTGCGACGCATCGTGGCGGGGCATGCCCTTCCAGTCCGTGAACGTCCCTCCGGCCTCGGTCAGAAGCGGCAGCAGGGGAGCCGAATCCCAGATCGAGAGGGAGGGCTCGACGCAGACGTCTACCCGGCCCGTCGCCACGAGGGCGTGGGCGTACGCGTCGCCCCATCCTCGTTGGAGCCGCGAGGCCTTGCGGAGACGCTCGAAGGCCTCCGGGCAACCGGCGCGGTGAAAGCCCGAGACGCCGGTGTAGGTGAGACGGGCCTCGGCGAGACGGTCCACGGCCGACACCCGGCAGCGCCGACCGTTCCAGGTCGCCCCGTGTCCATGGGCGGCCCCGAGCATGTCCGACAGACCCGGGAAGTGGACGACGCCGACGCGCGAGACGCCCTCGACCTCGATGCCGATGAGCACGGCGTACAGCGGCACGCCGCAGATGAACGACTTGGTGCCGTCGATGGGGTCGAGGATCCAGCGCACCGAGGCCCCCTCAGGCCCCGTCACGCCGTACTCCTCCCCGAGAATCGCATGCCCCGGGAACCTCGACTCGATCCGGTCGCGCAGCAGTGCCTCCGTCTCGCGATCGGCACGCGTGACGGGTGTGTCATCGCCCTTCCTCTCCACGTCGAAGGACGACTGGAAGTAGCGCAGCGTGAGGCGGCCGGCATCGAAGGCCGCGTCCATGGCGAAGTCGAGGAGCTCGAGAAGGGGATCGCGCGTACTCATGATCCGAGTCTACGCCTTGAGGAGCGGGGGGAGCGCGGCCGAGTTCCCGGACCGCAACCTGGGGCTCGGCGGCGCCGGCCCGGCGGCTCGCGGCGCCGCGGGGAGACGTGTCGTACGATTCCTCGGCCGGCGGAGGGGCGCGACCGAGCGTCCAACGGGAAGGACGTACAGGGTGGACGCCATCAGATTCGCTCGCCCGCGACCCGACGTGCGGCGCGAAGAGTCCCGAATCGAAGCGACGACGGCGACGCCTGCCGGCACCATCGACATCTACGTCCGCGGCACGGGGGGGCCGTTTGCGACAAGCGCCGACGCGTGGATCGTCGCCGGCCTGATGCCAAGCCTGCGACGCGGCTGGGACGTCCACGTGTCCGGAGGACTCTCCAGGCGTCTCGCCGAGAACGTCGCGCGGATCCAGGAGTACTGCCACGCTCGCGACGAGCGGTTCGGCTCGGGAGCGGCGACGTTCGACGTGGCGCCTGCCGCGCCGTTGGCCACGGGGCGCGGTGTAGGCTGCTTCTTCTCAGGAGGCGTCGACTCCTTCTACAGCCTGCTCAAGCACGAGCTCGAAATCACGCATCTAATCTTCGTCCACGGCTTCGACATCCGCCTCGAGGATCGCGCCTTGTACGCACGGAGCCTCGATGGCGTGCGCCGTGTCTGCGCGGCGTTCGGGAAGTCCCTGATCGAGATCGAGACGAATCTCCGTTCCTTCTCCGACCCCCTCATCGATTGGGACGACTACCACGGGGCCGCCGGCGCGTTCGTCGCGCACCTGTTGTCGACCCACCTGCGGAAGGTCTTCTTCGCTTGCGGCATGACGTATGACGAGTGGAAGCCGTTCGGAACGAATCCATTTCTGTTGAGTCTGTGGAGCTCGGAGGCCATGGAGTTCGTCGGCGACGGCTACGAAGCGAGGCGCCTTCAGAAGATCGCGCGGGTGGCGGAGTCGACGGTGGCCATGGACGTCCTTCGCGTCTGCTGGGAGAACCCCGAGGGAGCGTACAACTGTGGGCGCTGCGAGAAGTGCCTCCGCACGATGGTCGGACTGCGTATGGCGGGCATGCTCGAACGATGCTCCGCCTTCGACCGCACGCTGAATCTCGACGCGCTCGCCCGCCGACCCTACGTGTTCGCCAATCCCGTTGTGCGCCGATGCTGGACCGAGATCCAGGCGGAACTCAATCGACGCGGGAACGACCCGGAGTTGGGGCATGCCGTGGCGGCGTTCCTGGCCCAGGACGGTGGGGACGAGCCAGGAAGCAGTAGGGGGTCCGCTACCGCCCCCGGGAAGCCTGTTTGGCAGCGAGTGCGCTGGCGAGGACGCACGCGCCGGGGCCCGGGCGCACTCTGACGGCGAGGGTCGCGGTGGCGCGGGCGTGACCGTTCCCCGTCGTCGTGCGTGACCGCGTTGCACCGTGGAAGCGTGAATATTTGCACTGACTCGGTACGGACATCAGAGGAAGCGGATCAGGGTGTAGCTCGCGATCGCCAGGGCGCATGCGGTGGCGAGTCCCACGAGGAAGGGTCGCCAGCCGGTGCGGGACAGATCCGTCAGGCGCGTTCCCAGGCCGACCCCCGCGAGGGCGACGAGGATCAGGACCCGCGAACACGCCCCGAACAGGGCCACGACGTCATGCCCCGCCCACGCAGACAGCCGGTCGAACACGCCGGCCGTGTTGAGCAGTGCCATCGCGAGAAACCCCAGCACGAAGAGGGGTATCGAACGCGCGACGCGTTTGCGCAGGGGAACGTCCGATCGCCCCAACGCCCCACCGTACGCCAGGCCCATGCCGACGATCACCACCCCCATCAGGGCGTTGCGCGTGAGCTTGACGGTCGTCGCGATGTCCCCGGCGGCCTCGCTGTAGGCAAACCCCGTGGCGACGACTTGGGACGTGTCGTTGACGGCCGTGCCCGCCCAGGTGCCGAAGAACACATCGTCCAGTCCGAGCGCATGGCCCATCAGGGGATAGGCGAACACGGCGATGGTGCCGAACACGGTGTTCGTCGCGATCGCGTAGCTCATGTCCTCGTCCCGCGCACCGATGACCGGCGCCACCGCCGTGATGGCGCTGTTGCCGCATACGGCCGCCCCCACACCGATCAGGCTCGCCAGCCGCCGCGAGACCCCGGCCCAGCGCCCGAGGCCGTGGGCCACCAGGAGCGCGAGCGCCATGAGCAAGACGATGATGACGAGGGCCCGTCCACCGATGGCCAGGACCTGATCGAAGGCGAAGCGGGCGCCGAGGAGCACGATGGCGATGCGAAGCACCGCCTGGTAGGCGAAGCGTACCCCCGGCTGGAACCAGGCGCCCAAGCGCACGCTGTTGCCGATCAACAGCCCGAAACCGACGGCGAGGATCACCTCGCCCACGAGGCCGGCCGCACGCGGCGGGAGAAGGCCATGCGCGACCCGGGCCGCGGCGGCCACGCCAATGGCCAGGAGCAGGCCGGGGAGGATCCGGGGCGTGCGGGATGCCTTGCCTCGCTCGGTCACGCGGTCTCCTTGCCTCGCGCGGGCTCACGATAGCCGGCGTCGCCGCGACCGGGCGCTTCGCAGGAAGCGCGCCCCGAGCAGGACGAACGCCAGCAGCCCCGCGGGCAGGAGGAGAAGTACCAGCGTGTGCTCGCTCCACGCCATCGGTCGGCCGCGCACCCAGCCGTTGAGCAGCGGAACACCGAGGGTGATTCCGAGGTAGAAGGCCAGGGGGATCAGCCAACCGACCGGACGCGGCCTGCGGTCTCGTGCCGACGCGCCGGGTCGCAGCACGAACACGGCGTAGAGCAGGCAGAGGCCGAGGAAGTACACGACGACGCCGACGATGCGATGCGCGCCGTCGCCCGACAGGACGGGAGACACTCCCTCCAGATGCGCCAACGCCATCGCGATGGCGATACGGAGGGCGTTGGCCACCACGGTCGCCACGTAGGCGATGGCCCCGGCACCGAGCATGGCGCGCACGGGCGCCCACGGAGACGTCGCCTTCCACACGCCCGCCAGGGCCAGCATAGAAAAGGCGACGATCAGGAAGTTCACGCCGGCGCAGCTCTTCGTCACGGCGAAGGGCTCGTTGTGGGCGATGTACCCGACGCCCTCGGCGGCTTCGAAACCGACCCCCGTCAAGGCCGAGACGACGCGCACGGTCGGCGCGAGGATCCACCGGAGCGCCTCGGGAGCGGCCTCGCTGAAATGGAGCTTGAGCACGAACGCTACAGCGAGGGTCGCCCCGACGGCGCCGAGGCGGATCCAGGCAGGTGTACGGTGGCTCTCTTCCCGCGTCATCGGCCCACACACGTCGCCATGCCGCTGCCACCCCGTCGTCGGAGGACCGTCGGCGCGCACGAGACGAACGCGGAACTACGAGCGGCCCGGATCACGTACTCACCTCCCGGCGCGGGAAGGCCCCATTCTCGCACGCTGGTGCGGCGCCGCGACCGTGCCCCGGACCACCCCCTGGCGTTGCCGCGCCACCGGCACGGCAGTGGCCGCGTGGTACCTTCGATTCGTCGGTTCGGACACGGACGGGAGGTGGCGCATGCGGTCGGGGCTCTTCCTCGTCCTGCTACTCCTCGCGGCGGCGACGCTCGTCTACCTGTTCCTGGGCGGGGGCCCAGGCACCCTGGGGCCCGACGAAGAGCGGGTAGGGGACCGGGCACCGCGCGACGGCCACGTCGCGGCAACCCTGGCGGGGCGGGGCGTCGACATGGCGTCGATCCCCCTCGATCGGCTCCTCGACGCGCTCGTCGACACCGAGGGAAACCCCGTGCCCGCAGCGGAGGCGGCCCTCCGCGTGCGCGGCACGCGGGAGGCGGGGTTGGCAGACGAGCTCGCCCGTCGCCTGGCGCTGCTGCTGACCTCGCGGCAGCGATACGACGCGGCGGGCATCAACCGCCTCGCGAGCGCGCTCGTGGCGCTCCGGGAGGACGGCGCGCGGGCCCTGGTGTCGTATCTGCGGCGCCCCGAGGACCAGCTCTTCCGCTTCGCCGCGTTCCAAGCCCAGAGCTTCGGCGACCACGCCGCCCCCTTGGTCGCCGAGCTCGTGGCCTTGCTCGGCGAGGTCGGCGCGCTCTCCCCTCACCGCACCGCCGTCTTGTTCTCGGCACTGGAAGCGCTGGGTCCGCGCGCGGCGGCGGCCGCTCCCGCGCTGATCGCGCGGCTCCAGCCGCCCTACGAAGATCGCTTCGCCGCGGGCGCGGCGCAGGCGCTCGCCGCCATCACGGGGCCCACCGAGGAGACGATGGCCGCGCTCCGCGGCGTGATCGAGGACCCCGAGACCGAGATCCGCTCGAGCGCGATTCATGCGGTGCGGACCTTCGGGCCGGAGGCAGCCTCCTTCGTCCCGCTGTTCGTCTCTCTGCTCGAAGACCCGGAAGCGGCAACCCGCATGGAGGCGGCCAACGCGCTGGGCGCGATCGGCGTGGCGACGCCGGATGTGCTTCGCGAGCTGTCGCACATGTTGATTGACGACCACCTGAAGTACTCGGCCGGGCTCGCGCTCGCCAAGTTGGGCGCGGACGGGACCACCGTGCTGCTGGACACGGCGCGGCACGCCGAGAGCGTACGGGCACGAATACGTGCCCTCCAAGCGCTCAAGACCATGCAAACCGATCACACGGAGATCGTCGACATCTTGATCGGCATCCTCGACGAGGACATCGAGCGAGGGTGGAAGTCCCAGGCCATCTACCTCCTGCATGGCATCAAGCCGCTACCGAACAGCGACCGCGTACTGAAGGCCCTCGCGCGCGCCGCGGAGGATCCGATCCTCCAACCGGCTCTGGTGCAGGTGCTGGTGGGTCTGGGTGACGACGCGAGCCTGCAGGTCGTCGCCGACCAAGCGCTGACCGCGCACACCCCCGAGCAGCGATTCGCCGCGACGTCGGCGCTCGTCTACCTGCGGCGCCCCGTGGCCGACGCCGGCCGAGCCTTGCTCGGTCTCGTCGACGCCGACCTGCGGCGAAGCGATGCCTTGAGAGTGCTCGGGCTCTTCGTGATCATCCAGCCGCCGGTCCCGGTCCGTGAAGGGTTGCCGGTGCTGCGCCCCTTGCTCCAGGACGAGGACCGCGCGATGCGCACGGGCGCCATGCGCGCGATCACGACCCTCGCAGGCGATCCCCTGCCGCTGGTCGACGTCTACCTGCCCGCGCTCGACGATCCCCATCTCCGCGCGGCGGCCGTTCAGGGATTGGGTGGCGTGCCGGCGCGGGCCTCGGTCACCATCCCCGCGCTGCTTCGCCGCGCGGAGAAGGACGCCGTCGAGCACGGCTTCGTCGGCGGCGACGTGGTCGCGGCGCTGAAGACCCTGGCCCCCCATTGGGCCGGGGCCGCGGAGGCGCTCCGCGCGGCGGCCGACGGTCTGGAGGGACGCGCGAA
The DNA here is from genome assembly GCA_963802335.1 of uncultured Planctomycetota bacterium. GTDB lineage: Bacteria > Planctomycetota > PLA2 > PLA2 > JAEUHO01 > CAWDIE01. The sequence goes on from CAWDIE010000004.1 coordinate 429,365, forward strand.
GGCGGGCCTCGAGCAGGTCCTGGCGGGGACAGCGCCCGAAAAATAGGGGTCTGGGGCCCGCCTGCACCATTCGCCCGCACCGCTCGGCTGGCGGCTTGGCTCGCTTTTCCTGCCATGAATCCGCCCGGCCCCTGGACATTCGATACCAATGTGATATCACTTTAATAGCTTACCGATCGTCATGGAGACCTCGATGGACACCTCGACCCTGATCGCGGAGAAGCCCTACCGCCCGATGTCGGGCTGGGGGCCCTTGCTCGTTCTGTTGGCGCTGGTCGCCTGCGGGGTCTTCTTCTTCACCCAGAGGTCGCCATGGGGCATCGCGTGGATCCTGGGGGCGTTCCTCATGCTCTTCGGGTTCATGGCCATCGCGCCGAACCAGGCGCGGGTGCTCCTGCTGTTTGGCAACTACCGCGGAACGGCCCGGGAGTCGGGCTTCTACTGGGTCAACCCCTTCTTCACGAAGAAGAAGATCTCCCTGCGGGTCCGCAACTTCGAAACCGGATCCACCACGACGCCGGAGCAGCGTGACTCTGCCGGCAAGGTCACCCACCAGGCGAGCCGGTCGCCCGGGCGCCCGTCGAAGGTCAACGACAAGGACGGCAACCCGATCGACATCTCGGCCGTGGTCGTCTGGCGGGTGGTCAACACCGCCGAGGCCGTGTTCGAGGTCGACGACTTCGAGCACTTCGTCGCCGTCCAGAGCGAGGCCGCGCTGCGCAGTCTCGCCAGCCGACACCCCTACGACAGCGAAGACCACGAGCTCTCGCTTCGCGGCAGCACGGCGGAGATCAGCGACCAGCTTCGAGTCGACATCCAGGAGCGGCTCGACCAGGCGGGCGTCGAGGTCATCGAAGCACGGATCAGCCACCTCGCCTACTCGCCCGAGATCGCCGCCGCGATGCTGCAGCGGCAACAGGCCCAAGCCGTGGTGGCCGCTCGCACGCGCATCGTCGACGGTGCCGTCGGCATGGTGCAGATGGCCCTGGATCACCTGGCCCGCGAGAACATCGTCGTGCTCGACGACGAGCGACGCGCGGCCATGGTCTCGAACCTGCTCGTGGTTCTCTGCAGCGACCGCCACACCCAGCCCGTCGTGAACACCGGCTCCCTCTACACGTAGGGGGAGCCTCCAGCCTGGAGCCTCGTCTTGGCCGAGCGCGACGCGTTCCTGATTCGCACGGACCCCAAGGTGTTGGACGCGCTGCGCCGCTGGGCGCGGGACGACTTACGCAGCGTGAACGCCCAGATCGAGTACCTGCTCCGTCGCGCCCTCCGAGACGCCGGTCGTCTCCCCCTCCCAAGGACGACGACTAACCATCCGTACGGAGTCAGTGCAAATGTTCACGGTTCGACGCGCGCCGTCGCCGCGTCCCAACCAACGTCGAAGGCACGCACCCGGCGTAGCATGGGCCCGTACGGCTCGCGTACCCGAGAGGACCCACGGAGGCAGCATGGGGCGTGCGATCGATGGACTGGAGGCACTCCAAGCGCGGGTCGCCCGGCGGGCGGCCGAGCCCAGCCACGACCGGGTCGCCGGTCAGCTCGCAGCGACGATGGAGGCATTGCTCGACACCGCGCGGATGGCTGCCGGGTCCGAGCTCGCGGCCGAACACTCGGACTCGCACGGCCGCATCCGCGCCATGAATCAGGTCGGCGCGGAGTTGGAGGTCGCCGCCCAGGCCCTGGACCGGGCTGGCGAGGCCCTTCTCGCGTTCTACTTCGAGACACGTTGACCCGCCTCCGCCGCCAACGCCACCCGACATGGCAGGTCGGTGCGACCCGCGAGCAACGGTGGGTGGCGTCGCGGGACGAGCAACCGGGCCTGCTGCGATCGGTGACGGAGCCTCGCCGATGACCCCCGACCCCGAGCACGCAGGCCGCGTCGATCGCACGATCACCCTGGCAAGGGACTTGAGTCGGCTGACGGGGCCAACCGAGCTCGTTCGCCACTGCTTGCACCGCATGCAACGGATGGCACCGGCGTGCCGTCTGTTTCAGGTGACCGCTGACGAAGGGCGCAGTACGCACGTTCGTGTCGTGGAGTTGGCATCGACGGCGGAGGCCGAGATGGCTCAGGTCGAAGCATCGGCCGCTGCGCTGAAGAGCCCACTCCTATCCGCTTGCCTTCGGGCCGGCGACGCAGCGATCCTCGAAGGACTGGCACCCGAGGGAGATGCGGGGTGGGACGCACTCTCGCAACCGCACACCCTGGCCGCAGTCCCGGTGTTTCATGCCGGCGCGCTGGCCCACCTCCTGATCCTGACGACCGCCGAGAAGGGTGTCCTCGCCCCCGAACTCCTCGACGAGCTGACGTGGCAGGCCAACCTCCACGCGCAGGCCGCAGCCGTCGCGCACGAGACGACCGAGCTTCGGCGAGCCCACGCCAAGCTGGACCGAGACCTCGAGTACATCTCCCGACTCCAACGACGCATCCTTCCCGAGGTCGTCCCTTCGCTCGAAGGCGTCCACATCGACGTGTGCGCGCGACCATCGGAGCGTTCCGGGGGTGACTTCTACGACTTCTTCTCCCTGCCCGACGGCCGATGGGCCGTACTCCTGGCGGATGTGTGTGGTCACGGGACGGCGACGGCGGTCCTCATGGCGATCACGCACGCCATCACACGCCTCGCCCGCCCCTTCGTGCGCCCCCATGCCTTCCTGGCCTTCTTGAACACGCAACTGGTCCGGCGGTACACCGCGGGGACCGGCGCGTTCGTCGCGGCGTGCGTCGTCGTCTACGATCCCGCGACCCGTGAGCTCACGTTCTCGTTGGCCGGTCTTCCATCGCCACGTCTGGTGCGGGCCGGCCGTGTCGAGGAACTGGACCGGGCGCGGGGAGCCGGCCTGGGCCTCTTCCCGACGTCGCGCTATGCGTCGTCGCGGACCACCGTAGCTTCCGGCGATCTCCTGGTCCTGTTCACGGACGGCGTGACCGAAGCGGTCACCCCCACGGGTGCGTTCTACGGCGACGAGCGACTGGACACGCAGCTCCTCACCGCGAGTGGCAGCACGAGTCCCGCCGCGGCGCTCGAGGCCGATGTGCTGGCGTTCACGAACGATCATGGGGACCAAGATGACCGCACCGTCCTGACACTCCGCTTCGAGTGAGTGTGGCGTGGCCGCACCGACCGGTCCCGTGGCATCGGGTCGGCCCGCACGGACGGCTACGGCGCCTCCAACACGCCACGCGCGGCCGAGCGTTGCGGCTCGGATAGCACGTCCAACACCTCCTCGATCGGCACCTGCCAGAGCGTCCACACGGTGACCGTGCCCGCCGCCGCGTCCTCGCGGACGGCCTGGCGCACCAGCTGGCGCCGGCGCGCGCCGGCGTGGGCCGCGCGCGCGGCGGCGTCGGCACCGAGCGCGGGCACGAGGCGTGCCGTCAGTGACTCCGTAACGTCCTGCATGCCCATGCGGGCCGAGGTCTTGTGCACGGCGGCGGCGGCGCGGCCCTCGCGGCGCTGAACGACGCAGACGTGTCCGGGCCAGGCGAGCGGCGCGGCCAACCAGGTGGGCGTCGTCTGGACGGACTCCTCCCAACTCGAGGCGCGGGGCGGGCGGGGCCCCGCCAACGCGACGCGTGCGGCGTCGCGATGCGTCACCGGTACGATGCGAAGCACGTCGTCGACACCGAGGTCCCAGAGCTGCCATCCTTCGTCGCGGCCCGTGAGACGGACGCGCTCGACGAGACGCGCCATCCCGCCGGCGCGCACGCCGACCTCGAAGGCGATGTCGTTGCCGAGGACGGGCACCAGCCGCCCCTGCACTTCGGAGCGGACAGCGGTCCCTCCGCGGATGGCCGCCAAGGCCGTCGCGACGGCCCAGGGCGAAGAGACATGCTTGGACGCGAACTCGAGCCGCCCCTCCGTGACCGGCATGACCGGCACACCCTTGGCCCAGGACGGCTCGGCCGCGACGGGCGTCCACGGCGTGGCCCACCCCTCGAGGCGGCGTCGCCAGGAGCGGCAGGACGGCCGGACGCCGCTCGGCCGGCACGGCGGCCAGCAGGGGCTCGAGGGGCATCTCCCACAGGACGAAGGCGGTGTAGACCTGACCTCCGACGACCGGCCGCCGACGTGCGGGGGCGGGACGGAAGAGGTAGGCGCGCTCCACAGCGACCGCGGCATCGGCTCCGGCCTCGGCCACCGCACGAGCTTCCGGGCCGGGGAGGCTCGCCAGGCGGGCGAGCAGCCGCAAGCGGACGTTGCGCCGAGCCACCGGCGTGTCGGTATCCGGGTACGCGAGGGAGAGGAGATTCGACTGGGCGCCGTCCACGAGCCGCAGGTGACCGGGGCGCGTCGGCGGAGCGATGACCCACGCCGGCACCGCCTCCACCCGCTGCCAACCGGGGCGCTCCTTCCCGATGGCCTCTTCGCCCACGCCGGCGACGAGGCCCAGGAGCAAGAGCGCGGTCAAAGCGGCAAATCGGTGCATGGAACCTCCAGGCCCGTTGGACGTGCCGTCGCTGAGCGGGTTCCGTACCCCCACGCGCCCGAGCTCCGGCGACGCCCTCCCCGCCTCGGCCCCATCCGCCGGCCCGGGCGCCTCGCCAAGCCACCACCATGCTCGCTGCGGTAGGGTGGCCGCTCCTCTTCGGCACGCGGAGACATTCCATGAAGCCGGCCCTTGCGATCGTCGTCCTCGCCCTCTTCGCGCTGACGGGCCTCGCGCCGCGGGCATTCGCCGGTGGCGACGACGCTCCCTCTCCGGTCGGCCGGTGGTCCCTGGATCGCGAGGGGATCGAGTCCGAGCTGAAGGACGATCGTATGGGCTTGCTGGCCTCGGTCCTCGTCCTGGACATCGACCTCGAGGTCTTCGAGGACGGTCGCTTCGAGACGCGGACGAAGCGCGAGGGGGAGACGGGCGAGGGGCACCGCTCGGGAGGCACCTGGACGCAGAGCGGGGACGTCGTGAGCCTGGCGGCGATGCGCGACGACGGCCACCCCGGCAGCGTGGTCGGGCGACTCGTCGGCGATCGCCTGGTGCTGGACTTCGCGGGGGTGAAGGCGCCGCTCGTCCGCGTCGGCGAGGACGAGCCGACGCTTCCGACGGCCCCCGAAGAGACCAAGCCGCCGAAGCCCTCGATCGGCCTCGGCTCGAGCACCGGCCCCGACTCCTCCATCCGCCTCCCCCACATCGAGCGCGACGACGGCACATGGCCGCCGGCGACGATCACATCCGCCAATCACCGGCGTGTGGCGCGGCGCACCGGCGAGGAAGTGGTGCGGGCCCTGGCGAAGGAGCTCGGGGTCCCGCCGGCGGCTCTCTGGAAGGACGTGGACGCCTCACGCGTGATCCACGTCGAAAGCGCTCGAGATCGCATCGAGCCGATCCTGAACGCTTGGAAACTCCCGCACATCACCGTCACGCCGCTCGACTTCATGGAGCGCGGCCCGACGCTGCTGGAGAGCGCGAGGGTCGTCCTCGTGCCGAGCCTCCCGGCCCTCCCGCGCGCGCTCGAGTCCGGCCTGGCGGCCATGCTCCGCGCGTTCGTCGAACGCGGTGGCTACGTGGCCACGACCGGATGCAGTGTCGAGACGGTGCTCGTGCCGGCGTTTCCCACCCTGGTTCGCAGCAAGGGGAGCGCGGCGCCGATGGACGAGATGAGCTGCACCGCCTGGGTGACCCCGGCGTCGGTGAACGAGAAGGCTCTCGTACGCGGCCTCCCGCAGACGAGCAACATCACGCTGTGGTGCGACGCGGGTTCCTACGAGGTCGAGGGGCTCGGTGGCGCGGCCACCCCGTCCCTCGTCGCCTCGAACCAACCCCACCTACGCCACCAGCAATCGGGCGTCCTGCTTCTGGCGGCCTCGACCGGCGACGGCAAGGTCCTGCACGCCGTGCCCAAGGTGGACCAACGGCGAGGGACGCCCTCGGGAGCGCACACGCTGCAGAGGATCCTCCTGAACTTCGTGCACGAGGCGCTTACCCCGTAGGCGCGCAGGAACGAGAGCGCTCGTCCTCGGGCAGGGCTTGATACAACCGTCTCGTCCCGAGCGAGGTGAGCATGACGAAGTCCGACGGTCAGCGTGGGCAGCCCGACGATCCGCTGCAGGGCAGCGTGAAGCCCGCCCACGAGCCCAGCCTCTTCCCGCGCCTGGGGTTCGGCGAGTGGCTCGTGTTCGCGATCCTGGCCGGCGTCATCGCCGCCACGAACATCTACACGACCCTGCTGATCGGCTGGGGCGATACCGGATCGATCATCGCCGTGCTGGCGGCCGTGCTGTTGCTGGGTCTGATCAGCAAGCACAAGCCGGACATCCACACGCTGAACCTCGGGCAGACCATGGTTTCGGCCGGCGGCAGCGTGGGGTTCGCCGTAGCGAGCTACGCGGCGGTGATGATCATCCGGCCCGACTTCCGCCCCCCGCCGCACCTGCTGATCCCGCTCTTTGCGACCTTGGGTCTGCTGGGCGCCATCATCGGGAGCACGGTGCGCAAGCGCATGGTGGGCTACTTCTTCCCGTCGGGTACGGCCTGCGCGGTCATCCAGAAGTCGGTCACCGAGCCGGTGCCGGCCGGGCGCGTGAGTCCGGTGCTGATGCTCGCGATCTGGGGCGGCATCGCGGCGATCCTGACGATTCCAACCAAGATCGCCCTGGCCTTGAAGGACGCCGCGGGCAACAAGGTCGTCGTGGACGGCCAGACGGTGTTCGAGAGCCATGCCATTTGGCAGAACCAGTCCATCGGCAACTGGATCCACGGCGTTCGCGAGTCCGCCGAAGCGTTCGTCTACACGTCGACCTCGGCCGTGGGGCGGATGGCGGAGCGCATCTTCAGCCGTGAGGCCACCTACGACCTGGGCATCGGGGTCGACCCGCTCTACTACGGCATCGGCATCGTGGTCGGGCCCAAGGTCGGACTGGGGATGCTCCTCGGCGCCCTGTCCGTCCCGTGGCTCATCGTTCCCGGCCTGTCCGGCAACAGCCAGGTCACCGATTCGCCCGGCGATTGGGTCAAGTGGCTGGCCATCGCGGTCATGACGCTGCCCACGTTCGCGACCATCGCGTTCGCCTACTTCTTCCGCACACCGCCGGTGATCCCGCCCGGCTTCACCCCGGGCCGCACGGCGTACGAAGCCCCGGCGTCGCGCAGCTTCGTGTACGGCATGGTGGCCGTCGTCTCGGCCGGCCTCATCTGCTATCTGGCGATGGCGATCTTCAACTGCCCGTGGTGGGTCGCCGCGCCGACGATCGTGATCGCCTGGCCACTGTGCGTGGTGAACGGTCGCGTCACCGGGGACACGGACATCAACCCCGTGCGGCTGGTCGCGATCGTGCTGCTGTCGGGCTTCTTCTGGCTGATCACCCGCGAGGCCGGCCTGGCCGGCGACGAGGCCGCCATCGCGATGCTGGGCATGGCCGTGATCGGCGGGACGCTGGCGGCGTGCGCCGTCGACATGATGCAGGACTACCGCACCGGCTACCTGGTCGATGCCGACCCGGTGCACCAGACCTCGGTGCAGTTCATCGGCACGATCATTGGCGCGATCGTGGCGATCCCCGTGCTGAACCTGCTCGTGGGCGAGTTGGGCATCGGCGAAGGCTCGGGCCTGGCCGCGCCCGGCGCCCAGGTCTGGGCCGAGATGGCGGAGGCCATGTCCGGCGGCTTCGATCCGTCCAACCCGCTGTTGTGGGCCATCGGCATCGTCAGCGTGCTGGGCAGTGTCTACGCCTTCTTGACCGTGTGGCCCAAGACGGCACCGTGGATGCCGTCGCTGTTCGGCATCGGCATCGGCATGCTCGTCGGCGTCGAGACGTCGATGGGCATCTTCCTGGGCGGCGTCCTCAAGTGGCTCGTCACGCTCTGGTACAAGCGCGGCAAGTCGGGCCCCGCGGCCACCGAGGCCAAGCACCACGCCGGCAACGACACCATGCTCGCGGGCGCATCGGTCTTCGCGGCGGGCGCCGTGCTGTCGATCCTGCTGATCGTCGTCGTGCAGATCATGAAGCTCTCGGGCATCGATTGGTTCCGCATCGCCGGCGGGCACTAGGCGACGGGCCCAGCTCACCGCGCTGCTCGAGGTCCGACGGGACGCCGCGGCCGAGGCTGGGCGGTTCGGTCCGGAGTGACCTCGCTCTGCAATCCGTAGGAGCTCCGCGTCACGACCTTCTGCACACTCGGTTCGAGTTGTCGACGCCCGCATTCTGCGCCTGACTGCGCCCCACCGTCTTCCCTTCCTGTCGTGGCGGCTGAACGATCACTTCGATTCAGGCACCTCGGCGGATCTCCTGGTCGAAGCAGGTCGAAGTCTGATCGCCGGCGCCTCGCCTCCAACGCTCCCCGCCGATGGCGGCGTCGAGAACTACAACGGCTCCGTCGACGATGCGCTCGCGTCCGGTCTGCTTCGTCGCGTGCTGGCGCAGACCGAAGTCTCCTTCTCGAATTAGTTGCAGCGCGAGCCCACGCTTCCGACAACTGGAGTGATGGGACACCCCAAGACGCGACACGAGACTCCCGAAGCGCTGCTCCAGCGCTGGCGCCGGCGTCGCGACCCGGAGGCGCTCGGCGCGCTCTTCGACGCGACCGCCCCGGCCCTGTTCCGCGTCGCCCTCGGGATTCTCGGCGATCCGAACCAGGCGGAAGACGCTCTCCAGGAGACGTTCCTCACGCTCCTCGAGAACGCCGAGGGGCACGACGCGAAGCGGCTCGTGACGCCGTGGCTCGTGGGGATCCTCCGCAACCACGCACGCGCGCTGCGCCGACGATCAACTCGTGCACCAGATCCACGACGGCTGCGAGGGGCGTCGAGCGGCGCCCTGCCTGCGAGCGCCACGGAGCGAGGGCTCGACGATCGGGTACGTCGGGCCTTGGACGACTTCGACGAGCCTTATCGCAGCGTCGGTTTGCTGCACTGGTGCTATGGGCTCTCCCCCGCCGAGATCGCCCACATCCGAGGGGAGCCGCCCGGAACGACGCGATCCACGTTGACTCGAATCAGGCAGCGCCTTCGCGAGAGGCACCCCGAGCACGCCGCGCTCCTCGGCGTGGGCCCGACCGGGCAGGGGTTGGCTGCGCTTCGAGCGGAGTTGTTGCAGCACGCGGGTCGTAAGGCGGCGAGCTCCGCCACCCTCGTGCTGGGAGGTCTGGTGATGAAGAAGATCCTGATCGCCGTCTTTGCCGTGCTGGTCGTCGGGCTGCTGGCGTGGCTCCGTCCGTGGGCGAGCACCGACGCGCCGCCCCTGGATGGCGCTTCGAAGCCTCCCACGGCAGTCGCCGCCCCTCTCCCCCCGGACGGAGCCGCGCCCCACCTCGCCGGTCGACCCACGCCGACGGTCGAGACACCTGCCCCAACGCCACGCGGCCCCGTCGTGCGGGGTGTCGTGGTGGACGCTGCCGGGGTGCCCCTTGCAGACGCGCGCGTGTTCGTTGTGCCGGCGGATCACGCCGAGCGAACGCCGGACCCCCTGCCCATGCTGGACCCAGCGTCGGGGGGCGCGCGGAGTGATGCCCAGGGTCTCTTCCTCGTCGACGTGCCCGAGGGCGTGACCCGGCTCGACCTCTTGGCGGCCGCGGAGGGCTTCGCACCGGAGCTGCTGCGCGACGTGCTGGTCCACGACGACGTGCGCGTGGTGCTCGCCCGCCATCCCAAGCTCGAAGGCCGCATCCTCGACGTCGAGGAGCGTCCGGTGCCGGGAGCCGTGGTCAGGATCCGGGGGCTGCTCGGCACGCTCTCCTTCGAGCGTGAGACCGTGACCAGCGACGAGGGAACGTACGACCTCGACCTCCCGCTCGGTCCGGGCGAGCTGCTCGACTTGCGCGGCGTGCCGCTGGGCTGGCACCTGGCGGTGGAAGCGGACGGCTTCGCGCCCCTCCTCCACGGCAGCGTGCGCCTCGGCGTCCTGAGCCGCGCGGTGTCGGGTCGCACCTACACCCGCGACTTCGTCCTCCTGCGCGGCGGCACGCTGGCCGGCCAGGTGACGGATGCGGCGACGGGAGGACCGGTTGCCGAGGCGCGCGTCGTGGTGTTCAACCGCGGCGGCGACCTCAGCGTCTCCTTCGGCGACGGACGGCGCGCGATCCTCGACGCTGAGCCACGGACGCTCGGGATCGCGACCACCGACGACAACGGCCGCTTCGAGATCCGTGGACTCCCGGCGCGGGACCCGCGCGCAGGGAACTCGGGTGGTGCGCTGGGCTGGGCGGCGGCGTGGAAGCAGGGGCACGCCGCGTCGATCGTGTCGGTCGCCACGCCGGATGACGGCGGGCGCTCGACGCGGGACTTCACCCTGCGACGGACGGGCCGCATCGAGGGCCGCGTGGTCGGTAGGGACGGAGCTCCCGCGCCGACCTGCCGCGTGACCGCATACGCAGACGCCCCGGCGAACCTCTCCCTCGGCTTCCTGGAACCGCCCGGAACGCTGGGCGCGCCGACGGTGGTGACGCGCACGTCGACCGACGGCACCTTCGTTCTCCCGCATGCCCCGGCCGGCTCTCCTATCACCGTTCTCGTCAATCCCCTCGGCCCGCTGGGCGGCTTCACGTTCGAACAGCGCGGGGTCTCGTTGGACGCGGGGGGGATCGCCCGAACGCCCGACGTCGCGATCGGCCGTCCGGCCGGATCCTGGGTACACGCGGGCATTCGCGTGCTGGACGCCGAGGGGCGCCCCATTGCCGGTGCGGACGTGGGAACGAGCCCGACGGTGACCTCGGCCTGGTCCGACGCGGAGGGCCTCGTGCGTCTCCGATGGGCGCGAGGCGGCCCTGCGAAGCCGCCGGAGGCCTATCTGGTACGAGCCCCGGGTCATGCACCAGCGCTGGTCGCCATCGAGTACACGGAAGGCGAGGCCGATCCCGTCGAGGTCCGGCTGGCTCGAGGCCACGTGCTGACGGGAAAGGTGGTCGAGGCGGACGGGTCGCCCGCCGCCGGCGTACGCATCACCGTGGCCGACGGGCGCGTTGAGGCGAAGCGCGCACTGCCCGCGGAGCGTTTCGACCTGGGTGGACTCCAGCCGGGCCAGAACGCGAACCTGGATCTCCTGGGCAAGACCCTCACACAGGAGGACGGTAGCTTCCGCGTTGGCGACCTCCCCGAGGGGCCCTACCACGTCGAGGCGTCCGCCAAGCGCGAGCTCTGGGGTGTGAAGCCCGCGCCCGAACGCGCACGCGTCCTGAAGGTGGGCGTTCCAGATGCCGAGGCCCTCGTCGAGCTCGTGCTGCCCGAGGGTGGCACGCCTCCGGTTGGTCGCGTCCGCGGCCGCGCGATAGACGAAAGCGGGCGAAGTGTCTCCGGGGTGGAGGCCTGGCTCGAGCGCGAAGGGCAGATGGCGAGCACCGACCGCGTCGGCCCAGGGCGCTTCGCCATCGCCGCGGCGCCGGTGGGCGTCTGGACGCTTCGGGTGGAAGCCAAGGGCCGGGTCCCCCACTACGAGAAGGGCCTCCAGGTGAAGGAGGGGAACACGACCGATGTGGAGGTCGTGCTCGCTCGTGGCGTAGCCGTGGAGGGCAAGGCGCTGGACCCGGAGGGGAGGCCGCTTGGCGACTACGAGATCGGCTTCTCGCCGGTCGGAAGCGAAGGATGGCGAAACCGGACGGTGCTGACCCCGGTCGGGCCCGACGGGTCGTTCCGGACCGCGGGACTCGTCCCGGGCGTCTGGCGCGTCGCCGCCGCGCCGCGAGGCCAGTTCAGCTCACGCTCGGCGTCCGCCGTACCGAAGGGGAGCCCGTTCTTGCGCATCGCGAAGGGCGAGACGGAGGTCCGCTTCGACGGGGTGTTCGTCGCGGGCGGTCGGCTCTCGATCAGCGTCGGAGGCGAGCAGTGGCCCCGACCGCTCCTGTTCGCGGCGTCGACCACCGAGCAGATGGCGTTCGGCGAAGCGTCGAGGATCGTCGTCCTGGACGGCGCAGAGCGCACCCTCGTCGACCACCGCGACCTCTATGGTTCCGGGTACCTGGGGGAGGCGTCGCAGATCATCGTGGCGACGGGTACTTACCTCGTACGTCTCGAGAGCCCGGCGGGCACGAACGAGCAGCAGGTCGACGTAGAGAGCGGCGGCCGGGCCCGCGTGTACTTCGAGAACCCCTGACCGCACCGACGGCCTACCTTCGCCCCACCGTCTTCACCTTTGCCCTCGGCGGCGACAACATGCAGGCATGAGCACCGGGCGCCTCCTGCGGATCTACGACCACCGCCTCGTCCGGCTCGTCCGGGAAACGAGCGAAACCACCATCGCAACCGGCATCGGCATTCCGCGCTCGACCGTGGCCAGCGGTTGAAGCCTTTCTCTGCGCCGCAATCACGTAGTCTGCGCCAGCCATGCCCGGCCCTCCGCGAGATCGAGGGTCGGGGCGCTTCGGTTCAGCACGGACAGCCCGAGTATGCCGTCATGAATGACGTCGGCCACCACCCAGGGCGTGGGTATCGGTGCCGTGCCACGTAGGGGCAGATCTACCGCGCCCCCGGTCCCGGGCTCGACGGCGCCGAGCCCAAGTACCTCGGCGGCGTGGCTCGCCAGGATGGTGGGCCCCATGCAACCGGAGCCGACATCGAAAAAAAGCGGGCCGCGGGCGCACTCGACCTCGACGAACAGATCGAGGGAGAGACCGCCCACCGAGCGCGCACACCGCCCGCGAAGCTCGTCCATCGCCGGCGTACGCGTTGCGAGGGAGTCGGGTGTCTCGAGAACGAGACGGCTGTCCGGCAGATTCAGCGTGAACGGGCGAGGTATAATGAGTTAAACCCCCAGAAAGGACGCTCCGTGGCTCTAGAGGAACGATCCAAGTCCCGCCGACAGCGCATGGTCGTACACCGGGCCGGGAGTCATGAGGACGCCGAGCGCTGGGATCTCGAGTACTGGCAGTCCAAGACGCCTGCGGAACGTCTGGCTGCGCTTGCGGCCATCCACCGCGACATCGCCAAGGTTGGGGGCACCGGAGACTAGGCCATGTCTGTGGACGCGCCCCGTGACTTCGAGGACCTCCTCACCTTGCTGGGGCGACACGAGGTCCGATACCTCATCGTGGGTGGACTCGCGTTCGTGTACCACGCGAAGCCGCGATACACGAAGGACATGGATCTGTGGATTGAGCCTTCACTTCCAAACCTGGAACGCGCCAACCTTGCCCTCGCGGAGTTCGGTAGCCCTGCGCTGCTTTCGCGCGACGACACGGATGAGATCGTTCAGATCGGCGTGGCCCCCAACCGGATCGATCTGCTCCAGACGGTCGAGGGCATCTCCTTTGATGAGGCATGGGATGCTCGCGTCGTGGATCGGTACGGCGACGTTCAGGCGAACTGGATCGGCCTCGACGGCCTACTGGCCGTAAAGGAGAGGATCGACACGCCGCGCCACCAGGAGGATGCACGCGTCCTGCGAGAGGTCAAGCGACTACGGGAAGCGTGAGTTGCGCGCGGTTTCGATAGGTGCTGCGGCGAGCGGGAACTCACCGCGGATGCTCCGTAGCAGGCAGGGAACTCGCCCGCCAAGGGTGGGATGCACGCGGAATCGGCCGGCTGGTCCCTCCGCACAGTTCATCGTCGCACTGGCGCGTGTGGTGGATCCCGGCACGGCTGCGTCCCCGGCGACACTCGGCGCGACATGAGGCAAGACCATGCCGTATCCGCGTATCACAGCCGACCTGAGCGCATGGGAGGCGTGCCCTGCATCCGCGACACGCGCATCCCCGTGTCCACCATCATCTCGATGGTGGCTGACGGAATGGTTGCTAGTGCGATCTTGGTGGCTCACTCCGACCTCGTTGCGGACGACATCGCCGAGGCGCTCCGATTCGCGGCGCAAGCCGTCCGCGAGGGCGAGATCCCCCTCTCGAATGCGTCGAGAGACTCCTCGTAGACAACGCTCTCTCGCCGGAGCCGGCCGTCGTTCTCACCGGCATGGAGCACGCTGAGGTTCATGTACGCGCCATCGACATGGCGCGCGCGAGGGACGCGTAGACCTTCGACTTCGCGGTGACGCATGATCGTGTCGGCGCTTCGGGAATCCATGTGGGTGATTGAGATCGGTCGGGGAGACCGCGTAGCCTCGCGGGATGAGAGATCGAGACCTCTACGCCCAGATCCTCGGCATGCGCGCTCCCTGGAAGGTGACGGAAGTCGACCTCGACACGGCCGGGCTAGAGGGGCAGGAGATACCCGTACTGGGCAAGACCGCTCTTCTCCGCAACAAGAAGGCGACCGGGCGCAAGGAGGATCTTCTCGACGCCAACTGGCTCGAAGAACCTCAAGGCGGTGCTCGCGGACTTCGCCCCCATTGGCGAAGCCACCACGCACCTCCCGGAGGAGGTCACGAACCTCTGCCGTGCCGTGGCACGCGATGCGCGCCATGCGCATTCGCCCAATCGCGCAATCGCGCAATCGCGCAATCGTGATCAAGACCTCACGCATTCTGGGGTTGCAGAACGGCTGCAGTGGCCAGGCGGAAACCCCAGGAATCGGACGTTCCGAACGTGCCGAAGGTCGTAGGCCTACACAGGATGGCGCAGCCAGAGGTACACTCGCCGCATGGCCCTTGGCGATCTTCTACGGCTGCTCCGTGCCCTCTACGAACATGATGTGGAGTACGTGCTCGTAGGCGGAGCGGCTATCAACTTGCACGGCATCATCCGCGCCACGGAGGACGTAGATCTGTTCGTGCGGCCCTCCGAAGAGAACGTAGCCCGATTGCGCCGAGCCCTGGAGTCGCTGTGGGAGGATGCGGAGATCCAAGGCATCACTGCAGCGGATCTATCCGGTCGCTATCCCACGATCCGATATGGCCCGCCCCAGGGAGACCTGGTGATCGATCTGCTGTCCCGTCTCGGGACGGCGTTCGACTTCGATGCGATCGCCTGGGAGACCGTGGACGTCGAGGGCATTCCTGTTCGCCTCGCCACCCCGGAGACACTCTATCGGATGAAGCGTGGCACGCTGCGCGACGTGGATCGGGCCGATGCCGAGGCACTCCGACGTCTCTTCGGGCTGGAGGACTGATGCCGATTCGTCGCTTCGAGAGCCACCAAGCCGCACGCGAAGCCCTGTGGACGACGCGCGACGATCCGAGACTGGTGGAGCGCATCCGCGCCCTGTGGGAGCGGTCGCATGCTCTCGTTCCCGGCGGCGTGTCGGCTCCCCGCGGCGTCCGACGCTACGAGTCGATCGAGGCGGCCAACGCGGATCGCGAGGCGTGGATTCGCGAGCGAGTCCGTGCCATCCGCGCCGCCCGCCCGTAGTTGCGCACGGGTACGACCTCAGGATCGGCGAGTGAGGATCCGTGCCTAGCGGTGCTCCGCGTCACGACCTACTGCACATTCTGTTCGACTTCTCGGCCCGGATCCTGGGCGATCTCCTCCGAATCTGGGCGGGGCCAGATCCGGCCGAGTGTCGAGAACTCGTCGGAATTGTGCAGAGTGTAGCGGCCCACGATCTCTGACACCGGCTCGAAACACCCGATTCATGCGGGTTTTCGCCTGGCTAGCGCCGTCGCTTTGCAATCCGCCGATGCATGAGGCCTTGATCACGATTGCCGGCTTGCTCGCGCTCGCGCACGACCACTGGCGAGCCAGGGTCGGTCGCGGCGCTGGTACTTGAATCCTACCGGCCCGCCCCACGCCCGTCGATAGCCTCGGACGCCCGAGGTAGAATGTGATGGTGAAGACGACGATCACAGCCGAGGTCGCCCGAAAGCTCCGGGAAGCACTGGATCTGCACGACGCAGGAGTGTCTCTCATGCGTGCGCGCCTGCGTCGGCAGCACCCTGGCGCCGACGCCGGGACCATCGATCGGCACTTGCTGACTTGGCTTCGCTCGCGCCCGGGTGCCGTTTGGGGGGACACCGCCGGCTCTCGGCGTTGCGGATAGGAAGGCATGAGCGACCTTGAGGCCGTGCTTCGAAGGATCATCCTGAGTCTGCAGGAGCAGGGGGCGCGATTCGCTATCGTTGGGGGACTTGCCGTCTCAGCGCGCACCGAACCTCGGTTCACGCGTGACGCTGATCTGTGCGTGGCGGTCAGGGACGACGCAGAGGCGGAAGCGCTCGTCCATGCGCTGCGAGCTGACGGATATGCGTTGGTCGCGCTCGTCGAGCAGGAGGCAGCGGGACGCCTCGCAACGGCTCGCCTCTCGGACCCTCGAACATCCGAAGGCGGGGCGGTCGTAGATCTGCTCTTCGCATCCTCGGGCATCGAACCTGAACTTGTGGGACAGGCCGAGGACATCGAACTCTTCGACGGAATCGATGCCCCGGTCGCCACCGTACCCGGGCTGATCGCTCTCAAGGTGCTCTCACGCGATGATCGTACGCGCCCTCAAGATCGAGTCGACGCGCATGCGCTCCTCGCGGTTGCCACGCCGAGTGACATCACCGCAGCTCGCGATCTCCTGGCGACGATCGAACACCGGGGCTACGCACGAGGTCGAGATCTCGATGCATCTCTCTCTGCGTTGCTGGCGGAGTCCGGCTCAGCGTAGCGCTGCTCGACGGGCTCGACGGCTCCCTCTCCCAGCCTGCGGCCGGTCCAAGGGAGAGAGCCTGATCGAAGCCCATTTCCAGTCTTCAGGCGGACACAATTACGTCGAGGGAGACACGGCGACGGTCTCGGCGCATCGTGCGTAACGCGGCAACGACGCGCAGCTTGGGGCGAGGTGCTGCAAGGAGAATGGAGTGCCCGATCGGAGTCGAACCGACGCGAGGTCCCCTACGCTGCGCTCCGGGGACTCACGTCGGAACCGACCTGTGCTTTCCAAGGGGGTCTTCTCAAGACCCCCTTGCGGTCTCGCCTGCGCTGCGCTGCGGCGAGGCCTATCCCCCAATGAATGTCGTCGTGGCCTTGCCGGCGGGACGCGGCCCGAGGATGGGGACGCGCGGTGGAGTGGAGTGCCCGATCGGATTCGAACCGACGCGAGTTCCCCTTCGCTACGCTGCGGGGACTCACGTCGGAACCGACCTGTGCTTTCCAAGGGGGTCTTCTCAAGACCCCCTTGCGGTCTCGCCTGCGCTGCGCTGCGGCGAGACCTATCCCCCAATGAATGTCGTCGGAGCCTTGCTGACGATTGGCAGCCCGAGGATGGGGACGCGCGGTGGAGTGGAGTGCCCGATCGGATTCGAACCGACGACATTCAGCTTGGGAAGCTGTGGGGTGGACTCGGTTCCCCGGAGGTTCTCCGTGGGTTCCCCGATTTCGGGATCCTGGGATTCGGGCTGATCGCGCGCTGGGATCGGAAGTTGCTGGTACTTCGTGGGTTGTGTCGACTCCCCTCTCGCGCTCATGAGCGCCCCCTGAGTAGCGGGGAACCTGGCCGCCTGTTCCGCCCCTGCCCCCGGATGGTGTCAGCCCGACGCGTCGAGAACTCGACGGCTGCCGCCCCATGTCGCGGCCCCCCGACCGCCATCTGCCCGCACACGCGCCGCGTACAATCGTGTTCATGAGTCCGACGGTCTTCCGAGACGGCCCCTACCGTTTCTTCTTCTTCTCGCGAGAGGAGACGCGGCTCCACGTACATGTGGAGTCGTCAGACGGTGAAGCCAAGTTCTGGTTGGACCCGAGTATTGAAGCGGCTCGATCGCACGGCCTGAAGGAGAAGGATCTGCGTCACATTCGCGATCTTGTCGTGGAACATGAACAGGAGATCAGAGATGCCTGGACCCGTCACTTCGGACGTTGAGGTCACCAACATCTCGCGGCACGGCATCTGGCTGCTTCTTGACGACCGTGAACTATTCCTTCCGTTTGAACAGTTCCCTTGGTTCGAGCAGGCGACCGTGGGAGCGATTCACAAGGTCGAGAGGCCTCAACCCGACCATCTCTACTGGCCGCAGCTGGATGTCGACCTCTCCGTGGACACCATCGAGCACCCGGAGAAGTACCCCTTGAAGTCGAGGGGCGGGCAAGCCGTAGAGGGGGGTCGGACCTCAGTGCAAAGGCCCACGATCTTTGACACAGGCTGTCGCGGCCCCGGAGCTTTGACCCGGTGTTTAGGCCCACGACAATTGACACGCGGCCCAGACGCCTGATTGCTGCGGGTGTTACTGGCACAACGTAGTGCCAGCGCGACGCAGCCGTGTGCCCCTCATCCGGGCCTGGCGGAATCTGACGGAATCGAGTGGGAAGGCTCGCGGACCGGCCGCCGCAACCATCGAGAGCCTCAGAACTCCGTACTGCGCCGGCCGCAGAAAATAGCTCCCTCGAGCCGATGCCAAATCTCCTGGGCCTATACAAGAGCACCGCTACACCTGGCCGTGGCACTTATCTGGTCGCACGGAAGACCGTGCCGGGCTCGCCCGCGTGTAAGACCCCTTCAGGAAAGTCCACGGCGGGAGCGAGGTCCTGACCGAAGTACAACCGCGTGTAGAAATCCAACCAAGTGATGGCTCGCACGCGATACTGGCCCGGCGGCATGGATGGCAGGTGGAGGCCCCGGGGGGGGCGCACCCACAAGGACGCGCGGTAGCCTGCCCGACTGATGGCGACGGATACCAAGCCGGAGAATCCCACGAGTTCGGCGCGAAGGTCCATTGAAGGGCTCAGCTCCAGCAGTACTGCCTGAGCACCTGGGCGCACCTCGGAGACCATGGCCGCTGAGGAGCCACTCCGCGCGATCAGCGTACACGCCGTCCCGTACGGCACCCGCAGCGCGAAGTTGCCTGCTAGCGTGGCAGTGGGCGAGCCAAGGAAGACCCCTGAGTCACGTGCCCACACCTCCACCTCCGACTCAGCGGCTGGGCCCTGCCCCACGACTCGGCCCTGAAGGAGAGTTAGTGGGCCACAGGCAATCTCCACGCCATCGGCTCCAGCCGCCACCGGCCCGTGCACGGCGAGGATCCTGTCCCCCGTTGACCGGACAACCAGGTAGTAGTCTCCTGGCGCCAGCCCCCCGATCGCGAATGAACCGCCGCCGCCGAGTTCCGTCAGGGTCTCGTGCCGGCGTACAGCCAGCTTGGCTTCGGCCGATACCGCCTGTACGCGAGCACCCGCGGGGGCACCCCGGGAGGGGACGATCAACGTGCCCGCAATCCGCAGGCCCGGCTGGGCGTCCAACTTGATGCCGGTGTCGCCTGTTCTGACGACGACCGGGCTGCCCAGGAGCCCCCGTTCACTAAGGCCAGCAATACCAACCCGCAGCTGTCGCCCTTTGGGAACGCCCTTCAGGCGAAACTCACCGGAAGCGTGGATTCGGTCCCCATCGATCGCTACGAGACCAGCCTCGAAGATGGACACCGGCTCCCACAGTGCGACGATTTGAGCGCTCTCGAATTCATCGACAGCGAAGCAATCACGAGGCCATGAATGCTCCGAGCCGGCGTGAGCGGTACTCGTATGTCCTCGGCTGGTCGCAGGCTCGGTAGGGTTCCCGCCAGTTCATTAGCTGCCTGTGATTCCGGTTCCGTCTGGAGTGATAAGACCTGCGGCGCAACGTGGCTGTCTGGGACAGTGACTTCCAGCCGAACCTCCTCGATCTCGTTGGGGATCCGGTCGAGCCAGAAGCTTCCGTCCGAGCCCAACGACGCAGCCCTCGATGACGAGCTGCCCGTCAGCTCTCCAGCTCGCAGTACGCAAGTCACCGAAGTAACAGCAACCCCCCGGCCTGTGACTGCATCCACGAAGCGCCCTGCGATTCGTGGCCTGGTCGCGGCAAGAACAAAAGGGACCCTTGCGGCACGTTGAAAAGGGACCCCCGACGAATCAGAGGAGGGGGAGTTCAGAGGGGGCGCAGCCCCATGTGCGTTAACCAAGATCCATGCCACCAGGAGTTCAGCGAGCGTCGAATGCTGCTCGGTGCGCCTTCGAGGCGGCTCGTTGAGGGTGACATTGCCGCGCTCTATCGCCACAACCAGGCGACTCAGGCGTGGGATCGGGCATAGCGCTTGGCGAAGTGCGGGGAGGAGCACCGCCGTCCAACGCCAACGATTGGGCGTGTCGCCATCCCCCTCAACTCGCTGGGAGTTCGAGGCGGTACCCCCAGGGGGAAAAACGGCCGGCGTTGCGGTGCAGCTTCCGAGCAGTAGGGCCACCACGAGCTTTGCCAGGATCCAGGAGCGTCCGGTCTCCGGGTTCGTGTGTGGAAGCCGCCCCAGGCGCAGGAGTTGCTTGTGGCGCTTAAAGGCGATCTCGATCTGCCAGCGGAACCGGTAGAGGTCGAGGATCCCCTCGTCGGACAAGAGGCTCTCCGGAAGCGTAGTGAACACCATCACGAAGTGCGCCGCTTCCAGCGTACGCGGGTCCGTGTTCCGTCCCTTCCTGCTCGCCCTGCGTCGAATTCGCTGTTTCGTACGCTCCGCCACGGGGGCTGGGAGCCGAATCGCCACAACGCGCCCGGATACGGGTTGGGTTCCCTTTGGCGTCACCCAGTGAACCGGCCACGACTTGACTTGGCCGACACGAAGCCGACGCGCCTTCTTGAGAACTTCGAAGTTCCTCTTCTTCGCGGTCTGCATGCGAGCGTGCCGCCAGCGAATGCGCACCAGAATGTGGGCCGGACGGGACGCCGCGAACTGCAGGTCCTTGAGGCGGCTGAAGTGTCGATCCCCGAGAATCACGTCACCTCGGCCGATGGGAGCGCGAGCTAAGGTCTCGCCCTTAGAGCCGTCCGTGAGCTCCAGCCAATCACACGAGAGGGTGCGCAGGTCCAGCATGTAGTGCAAACGCCAGTCGGTGCCCTTGCTTCCCGGCTTGCAGAGGGTCGAGCCGTCGATCGCACGCAGGCGCAGGCCATCGGGGAGCCGCGGAGCTTCCCGAAACTCCCGGCAAAGCTCTGCGGCGATCCAGCCCAGCCACGCTGCCGAGGTGCGCAGGCGCTTGTAGAGGGCCACAGAGCTCATGGAGGCGATCCCGGCTGCTTCCGCCTGAGCGGCCGTAGACCGCAAGGAACCGTCGTTTACGGCGTGATAGAGGAGGAGCCGCAAGAGGTCAGCTGGCCCTTTGTGAACCTAGCGCGCTTAAAAGCCCCGCAATCCCAAGCGGCCTCCTCCCACCCGGAAGGCAGAAGCTTCATGATTAAATGCCACTCATCGCTGGTTTGCGCCATACACGCACGATACCGACGAAGGGCGTCGGGGCAACCCTTAGGTTAACGTATATGGGGCGCAGCCCCCTTTGATGCCTTGGCCCGAAGGGCCGCAGGCCCGAGGGCGCCCCCCATGGGGGGCGAGGATCGGCGCGCAGTTTGCTGCGCGATCCGCTCGCGTCCTGGGCGTCGGCCAGGCGGTGCCGTGCGCTTGACGGCGCTCGACGCCTGCTCTTCTTCGCCGTCCTCGAGCCGGTAGCTCTCGCCCTCGGTCTTGAAGACGCTCGCGTGGTGCACGATGCGGTCGATCACGGCCGCGGCCGCCGTCGCGTCTCCGAACACCTCCGTCCAGCGGGAGAACGGCAGGTTCGTCGTCACGACGAGGCTGCGGCGCTCGTACACCTTCGTGATGAAGCCGAAGAGCAGGTCGGCCTCTCCTTGTCAAAGGGCACGTAGCCGAGCTCGTCGAGGACGACGAGGTCGAAGCGCGCCAGCTGGTCGAGCTTGCGCGACTCAGCCGCCCCTCGCGCTTGGCCTCCACGCAGCATGTTGGTGAGCTCGGCCGCCGTGGTGAATCGCACGCGCTTCTCGTGCTGGCAGCAGGCGATGCCCAGCGCAATCGCCAAGTGCGTCTTGCCGGTGCCGACGGGGCCCATAAGCACGACGTTGTGCGCATCGTCCACGAAGTCGCACGTCGAAGAGCTCGAGCACCTCGTCGCGGTCGAGCTTCGGCTGCTGCTTGAAGTCGAAGCCGTCCAGCGTCTTGAGCAAGGGGAAGCTGCGCTTCGCTTCGTGCGGCGTTGTATGCGACGCTCCGCCGCTTGCTCACCTCCAGGCTCATCAAGTCGGCCAGGTACTCGACGTGGCCTTGTCGGCGTCGGCGCGCCTCCTCGGCATGCGCTGCCAGTTGGCATTCACCGTGGACAGGAACAGCGTCTTCAGGTCCGTCGCGAGGATGCGGCGGCTCCTCGATCTTCGGTATCGCCATGCTCTCGTCTCCGCAGAGTCGTCGTATCCGCCAGCTCAGGCTCGTCGATCGTGATCGCCAGCAGAGCCTCGGCCGTTGGCACGGCGTGGCTGCTCGGCGTCGTCGAGCGCAGGCTCGCCGGCAGACGGAGGATCTGCTGGATGGTCTCCAACCGACGCGAGCCGCGCTCGAGCGCCTCGTCTACGGCGGCTTCCACGAGCATCCTCGCCGTGCTCCTGGGCCAGCAGGAGAACGCGCACCCACTCGCTGGTCCGACTTGCGCGTGTCCTTGGCCGATGCGTCTCCGCAGCTCGCAGGAAGACCGCGGGGAGCACCCCGTCGCGAAGGGCCGTGGCCTCGCCACTGCTCGGTGCTTCCTCGCCAGCAGCGGCAGCACGTGCCGAGGGTCCAGCTGGTAGGGCCCCTGTCTTGAAGGTCCGCTCGTGGCTCGCCACGACCTCGCTCGTTGAGGCAGATGTCCAGGCGATCGAAGTAGGCCTTCACCCACGACCGGCCGGTAGGCGTACCGGATCGGTACCGAGTACGTCTCGCGCATCGACCACCACGTGGCCGAACTTGTTCGCCACGTAGCTCGTCTGGCGGCAGGTCTCGGGGCGGTGGCCGGAAGCGGACGCAGGTGCTCGCGCTCGGCCTGCCACGCCTGACGCACCGTGCGCCCATCGGGCACCGTGCGCAGATCCATGTCGTGCACGAGCTCCTGCGAGCATGAGGGCGTTGAGCTCCTCGAAGCTCGCCACGTACGGCATCGGCCGGAAGCACGTTGTTGCGCACGTACTTCACGCCCGTCTCCGCCGAGCCCTTCTCGTTCCCCTTGCCGGGCGCACAGAAGCTCGGCCGCAAACGGGTACTGGCCCTCGGAACGCGTCAAAGGCCTCGCGTCACCTCACGGTCGCGGCCGCGCAGCACCTTCTTCACCACCAGCGACGGTGTTGTCGAAAACGACGCGCTCGCGTGACCCCGCCGAAGAAGGCGAACGACTCCGCCAGGCCGTCGAGCAGGCACTCCAGGCGCTCCACCGGATAGGCCCGGGCGAAGTAGACGTTGCTGCACGGAAGCGTGGTCACGAAGAACTTCACCTTGCGCAGCTCGCCGGCGATGATCGCCCAGGACTCGCCGAAGTCGGCCTCCATGGTGTCGCCCGGGCCGATGGGTGCGGTGGACGAAGGCCTCCTTGGCGAAGAGCTCCGGCGCGAAGCCGGGCCACGTACTTGCGTAGCGGTCCGGGGCTTGACCTGCCCTGCCGTGGGCTCGAGGAGGCGCCCGATGCGCTTGGCCGTGATCTTCGGATCCTCACGGAGCAGGGCCTTGATCTCCTCGTAGTGCGGATCCAGCAGCGCGGGCGCGACCACCGGGAAGCCCGCTGCGGCGGCTGCTCGCACTCGAGGGCCCGACGGACGGTCTTGATGTCGAGCCCAAAGCGCCTGGCCAGCGCCTTCTTCGGACACCTCCTCCACGAAATGCTGGTGGCGAAGCTCGGCCCACTGCGACATTCTGATCACCTCCGCGGTCCTCCTCCGGTGGCCTCGAAACGGCTGTTGAGAACCGCTTCGATACCTGCCGGGGGGGACCCGGATCTCCTCCGCCCGCTCAGCGCGCCAGGGGGTCCCTTTTCAGCGTGCCGCGGGGTCCCTTTTCAGAATGCCGTCCCATGGCCCTACCCACTTCGGTCGATCCGGCCTACGAGGTCCACAGAAGTGCATACGAGACACGCCCGCTGCCACGGCAACACCGATCAACGCTACCCCAACAACAAGCGCCAGCACCCGCAAGCCTTGCCTCTTGGCGTGGAGCATCACGACCTCCCATGCGGAGCCCTATCCACCTCTATGATTGCCGCAAAAGCCTCTGGGGTGTGGACGATTCAGCGGCTTGAAGCGCTCGTCGACTCCGCCCGGATGCACTTCGAGTCCATCCACCTCTCGCGCTTGGATCCAGTCCCAAGACCGCATGGCAGTCGGAAGCTCATATCGTCCCTTCTTGCAGCACCCGAGACAAGTTCTGTGAAGGTCTGCGAGGTCGGCCCGCATGCCAGTGTAGCGAGCCTCAACATCCCTAAGAGCCGCCGTGACCTCGGGCATTCCTGCTAACGCACCCACTATGCCAATCCGAGGATCGAGAGTGGACACAATCCCGTCCTTCTCTCTCGTCCATCGCTCGTCCCTTCTCCGGCCTCCGGCCGGTCCAAGGGAGAGAGCCTTATCGAAACCCATTTCCAGTCTTCAGGCGGACACAATTACGTCGAGGGAGACACCCAATGAATGTCGTCGGAGCCTTTCTGACGATTGCCAGCCCGAGGATGGGGACGGGCGGTGGAGTGGAGTGCCCGATCGGATTCGAACCGACGACGAGGTCCCCTACGCTGCGCTCCGGGGACTTACGTCGGAACCGACTGCTCGGCGACAACTACACCCGTGCATCCCGTTGCCTCATTCGGAAATGCTACCGTCTGCCTCATCGAGAATCGCACCAAGAGAGAAGTGCTTCTGGGGGGTGTACAGAGGGGGCGCAGCCCCCTTTGATGCCTTTGCCCGAAGGGCCGCAGGCCCGAGGGCGCCCCCCATGGGGGGGCACGTGTTGGCGCGCTTCTTGCTGCACGCCTCTCCGGCGTGAACTCACAGCCACGGGTAAGGAGATCCTAACCGCCGGATTCCGCAACTTCCCCGTACTCGAGACGCGTTTCCCCTGAGAACACCAGGCGGCGTGCGGCGGCCATTCGCCACTCCTTGACGCGTCGCTGGAGCGTTCGCAACTGGCCATCGCCGAACGCGTCCGGATGCTGCATTCGCAGTCGAGCGAAGAGTTCCTTGGCCGTTTGATCCGGTTCGCTCTCCAACCACACGAGCACCTTGGGCCAGACCTCTGCGAATGGATCCACACGCGTTCGCCAGTAGCGCTTGACCTTGGGCTTCGGTCGATGCGTCGGCCGAGCCTCACCCTCCTTCCAGATCGTAGACAAGCTGGCCAGAAACTGGTCGAGGTCCCTGTCTCGCTGTGGTGGTGTGCGCACGGAATCTCCGCCAGCAAGGCCGGCGATGTGGCCCTGCATGGTTCGAATCTCGTCCAGCAGTCGCAACGGATCCAGCGATGCGAGAACCGCCCGCATCTTCTCCTTCGGCTCCTCGGCTACATGAGGGGATGCAAGCAGACGCGCGCAGGGAGTCTGCGGGGTGTCGTAGTGCTTGCGCACGCGCGCACCGACGCGCTCCTTCCTGAGAAGCTTGAAGGACGGCTGGAAGAAGTTCACGAAGAGCCGAGTACTGCTGTAGATCCGAGCCAGGGCCTCAGCTGCAGCGATACCCTCCAATCGTCCGTAGCCGACCATGCGCCGAACCACGCTGCCGTTCTTCTGCTCGACCCACGCCTGGTCGTTCTTCCGATAGGGACGAGAGCGCGTGAACTCGATGCCATGCTCCTTGCTGAAACCCAGTAGGGTTTCATTCACGAATTCGCCGCCGTTGTCTGTATCGATGCCACGCAGGGGGAACGGCATCGTGGTGCGCAGCCTCTCCAGCGCATCGACGACGAGAGCCGAGTCGCGGACCGCCAGCGCGGCGCACTCCGTCCAGCCCGAACAGATGTCCGTGAGGGTCAGCGTATGATTGTAGCGCCCGGAGATGATGCCGCCGCAGTGCGCGACGAGGTCCGCTTCCATGAACCCCGGCAGTGGATCGCCCCAGTCGGCGAAGGTGCGCACGGGGACCTGACTCCTGACGGCCGAAGGCTTCCGGCGCGGCTTCTTGGAGGCAGCACGCGCCGGAGTGAGGAGCCGATCAATGGTCGACGCGCTGACGTGAAGGAGCTTCTCGCGAACCCCCTCGTCCAGGTCGAGGTGACCGTGACGCTCCAGGGAACTGATGAGGATCGGCAGGAGGGGGCGAAGGCGCTTGCCGCAGATGCGATCCGATGCCTCCCAGAGCACGACCAGCGCTTGGCGAACGGACTCCCCGTACAGAGAGGGACGCGAGGTCCTTCGCGGTTTGCCGGCCTCGCCTTGCCCTGCAGCACGCGCACGGCGTGCTTCCTGTGATACCCCGTTACCCGGACGAACTCATCCAGGATCTTCGTCTTGTCGCCCTTGCTCGAGTCCCGGTAGCGGGATGCCACCGCGCTTACGAGTTCCGACCGGGCCTCTCGACTGATGTTCGCCATCGTGCCTCCTCGTTCTGCTCCTTTCGGTAGCAAAACTCGTGAGGCAACAGCCCCCCTTCGGTAGCAGAAGAGGTGACGCAATGCGATGCACAAAGGTAATTGACGTCGGGCAACCGACCTGTGCCCTTCAAGAGGGTCTTCTCAAGACCCCCTTGCGGCCTCGCCTGCGCTGCGCTGCGGCGAGGCCTATCCCCCAATGAATGTCGTCGTGGCCTTGCCGGCGGAACGCGGCCCGAGGATGGGGACGCTCGGTGGAGTGGAGTGCCCGATCGGATTCGAACCGACGCGAGGTCCCCTTCGCTTCGCTACGGGGCTCACGCGCCGGAACCGACCCGTGCTTGCCAAGGGGGTCTTGTCAAGACCCCCTACGCGCCTCGTCTCGCGCTGCGGCTGCGACGAGGTGCTACCCCCAATGAATGTCGTCGCGGCCTTGCCAACGATGCGGGGCCCGAGAATGGAGACCGCGCGGTGGAGTGGAGTGCCCGATCGGATTCGAACCGACGACATTCAGCTTGGGAAGCTGTGGGCAAACTTGGTTCCCCGGAGGTTCCCCGTGGGTTCCCCGATTCTGGATCGCGCCAGGCCGCGCTGATGAGCTCGGGCGGTACGGAACCTGCTACGGCTGCGTGGGTTACGCTCCCACCCACACGACCCCTCCATCCAGGGCCCTGGAGTAGCGGTGAACCAAGCCTTCGTGGAGCCTTGATGACAGCTGGCGGCGTCGTAGGTGCGGCATCGTGACCCGCGCCGAGGGCGCGGGCGGCCCTGCGGTAGACTGGCATCCATGGCCACACAACGAGACCACACGGCGCGGATCCTGCGCATGGCGATGCCTGAGCTGCAGCAGCGCTTCGGTGTGGTCTCCCTCCGCATCTTCGGCTCGGTGGCCCGCGATGAGGCGGGCCCGGACAGTGACGTGGACATCCTGGTGGAGTTTTCCGGCCCGGTCAGTCTCTTCGTCCTCGCCGACCTCCGAGACTTCCTGACGGAGGCCTTGGGCCGCCCCGTGGACGTCGGCACGGAGGCGTCTCTGCGCCCGCGGATCCGCGAGGCCGTCGTCGCCGAGGCAGTCCGTGTCGCCTAGGTTCTTGAAGGACCGACTCCGCGACATGCTCGAGGCCATTGAGGAGATCTTCGAGTTCACCTCAGGCATGGACGCAACCGCGCTCGCCGCCGACGCGAAGACCCTCAAGGCGGTGCTCGCGGATTTCGCCATCATTGGCGAAGCTGCCACGCACCTCCCGGAGGAGGTCACGAACCTCTACCCTGACGTGCCGTGGCGCGCGATGCGCGCCATGCGCAACTTCGTCATCCACGCGTACTTCAGCGTCGAACCCGCCATCGTCTCGGAGACCATCCGAAACGACCTGCCGGACCTCGCCGCACGCCTCCGCACGATCCTCGATGAAGACGCCTGAACGGCCCACGAACTTTGAGTGAGGCCCGAGCCGCACCGCCAAGGCATCGACATCGCACGCGGACGCCGTGTCGAGTAGTCGAACACAATGTGCGGAAGGTCGTGACACGGAGCAGCGCGACAGGGAAGACCGGCCTTCTCATCCCATCCATACACGTACTCAGCTGACGCCTACCCCTGCTCGATGGGCCTCGATGACGTGAGGTCGATGTGGTGATTCTGGCGATGAAGGACGCGCTTGGGTCGCCAGAACGGAACTAGTAGCAGACAGGTCCTACTGTCGGCCACCCACCCCTCATCTGAACGTGACTCCAGTGTCCATGCGACCTCCGTCTTGCCACGCAGCGTGACAGCCAGGCGGCTATCCCCACTGAGGCCAAATGCGAAGTACTTCATCGCATCTTCAGCGGACTCGAACCGCTGGTGCCACCCATCGAACCTCACGACGTACTCTGCGGCAGCCTCCGACAACTCGACCGTGAATCCGTCTTGTGATGCAGGCTCAACCGTGATTCGGTGCACGTCGCTGCGCACGCGGACACTCGGAAAGCTCATCAGCCAGTCGCGGAGCCTGCTGATAGGTGATGCACTCATTCCCATTCCCCATCCGGGAGATCAAGGTGCCATGGGCGGTGGGCTCTCGAGGGCCGGCCACGCGTTGAGGTGTGCAGGCGCGTAGTGAGATGGAGTGCCCGATCGGATTCGAACCGACGACATTCAGCTTGGGAAGCTGTGCGGCGATGTCGGTTCCCCGCTGGTTCCCGTGGGTTCCCCGATATCAGGGCTCCAGGACTCGAGACCATCGCGCGCAGGGAGCGGAAGTCGCTGACGATTCATGAGTTGGGAGGCGCCCCCTGGGAGCGCTTAACCTGCTCGCGCAAGAGCGGGGAACCTGGGGGGACTGCCTGCCTGTGACCCCGGCCGACGCCTGCCCGTCGTGTCGAGAACTCCACGGAAACATGCCGAATGGCGTGGTTCACAGCATGGCCCGCATCCCGCGTGATCGTCGTCGTCGGGTAGAATGCCCCTGTGGATCGATCTCGCTACCCCACAGCCGTCATACGCCCCGGCCAACGTCGTCCGGACGACCGTGTGAGAGGGCGCACGATCGCGGAGCTCTGGGAGATCGCCTGGAAGATCACCGAGGATGCCTGGGCATTTCGAGGGGAGCCGGTCCGTGAACAGAGACTTCGCCGAGATGTTGTCCGCATTGTCCGAGGCTGGAACTGAGTACCTCGTCGTGGGCGGTTACGCCGTGATTGCACATGGGTACCCGCGAGCAACCGGTGACATCGACATCTGGGTTCGCCCAACGCCCGAGAATGCCGAGAGGGTCATGCTTGCCCTGAAGCGCTTCGGGGCCCCCCTGGCCGACCTGACCGAGCAGGACCTCGTCACGCCGGGGCTGATCTTCCAGATCGGCGTCGTGCCCAATCGCATCGACATTCTCACCGAGATCGACGGCGTGACCTTCGACGAGGCCTGGACCTCCCGCATCACGGCCAACGTGGAGGGGCAGGAGATACCCGTACTGGGCAAGACCGCTCTTCTCCGCAACAAGAGGGCGACTGGACGCAAGAAGGACCTTCTCGACGCCAACTGGCTCGAGGAGCCTGACGAACCCGCCTGACGAGCGCCCCGGCTACTCTGCGATCCACGTATGGCCCCACGATCCTCGACCCAGCCTGGAAACGCCTGATTCACGAGGGCTCCCGCTTGGCACCGCTGTACCTCTACTATCCCCGGATGCATGAGGCCTTGAGCTCGCGGCCACGGATGTGATGCCCAGTGCTACTCGCTTGAGGGCCCCGCCTCCATCTCTGGGAACATGCGCATGAAGTACTGCGCGAACGATGCGCAGCTTTCGTCTGCGTAATCTCGGTACTTGGCCGAGAACTCGGCGATTGAGCTAAGCAACTCCGCCTGCGCGGGGGCGGAGCGCTCAAGCTCCAACCGGTCATTCAGGACAAGAAACTCGTGCAGGCACCTCGCGACCGGCAGCTTCTTGGCGCCGGAGGGGTCCGCAAGGTAGGCCTGCACGAACCGACTCTCAACACGTCCAGCGAGTCGCCTCCCCACCTCCGTTGGCCTCAAGCGTTCGATTTCCAATCGCCCGTACGCGCTCTTGAAGAAGGGCCTCAGGGTTCGGGTCCCCGGAGCACCCATGCTCAGTCTCGTTGTGCTGAGAAACAGGCTGCGTCGAAACGGGTCCTTCTTGAGATCGGGGTCGTCTGCCTGCTGTGAATAGCCGCGGATCATGTTCACCATGGCTTCGAAGGCAACATCCCTCTCCCCGAACTCCAGAAGCAGAACAGTCAGCCAGGTGGATAGATCATCCCTGTAGCTGATGTCGGAGATGGGTTCGGAGAGCGCAATCCGCAACGCGCGAATCGCCCTGCTCCACTCCCCGCCCTGACAGTAATCGTGAAGGTCCTCTAACCGTGGCTTCGGCGGAGATGCAATGGCAGTCTCAGGCGAGGGTGGGGCGCCCTTGGCTCCATTCTCGCTCACATGATTGAGGGGAGCCGGCCCAAGCCGGGCTGCCGGCGCTTGCTCCTGTTCGCCGCGCCCGGCGGCTTCAGAATCTGGGGCTGCAGCCAGCGGCCCCCGACCGGAGTCGCTCACGACCCACACGGACCAGCCACCAATCATCAGAATCACCACCAGCAGAACTAGCCGCGCCAGAGACTTCGATTGCCCCACCAAACGCACGATCAGTACTCCCAACTCCTAGGCGCCATTGTCGCGCAGGTTGGGGCGAGACGCTGCAAGAGGAGTGGAGTGCCCGATCGGATTCGAACCGACGCGAGGTCCCCTTCGCTACGCTGCGGGGACTCACGTCGGAACCGACCTGTGCTCTCCAAGGGGGTCTTCTCAAGACCCCCTTGCGGCCTCGCCTGCGCTGCGCTACGGCGAAGCCTATCCCCCAATGAATGCCGTCGCGGCCTTGCCGGCGGTACGGGGCCCGAGGATGGGGACGCGCGGTGTAGTGGAGTGCCCGATCGGATTCGAACCGACGACATTCAGCTTGGGAAGCTGACGCTCTACCAACTGAGCTACGGGCACACGGGTCGGCAGGGGGAGGAAGGTAGACCTCGGCCGCTGCGGTGTCAAGGCGGGCCGGCGGGGGCGACACTCAGGAGGCTAGCCACTGCGTATCAGCCACTGCCCACGGTGCCGAGCAGTAACCCAGCGGGATGAGACTTGCGTGCAGAGGCACTGCAAGCCCGAAGGCCGAGGAACCCGCTCTCCCGATGTGGGCAGGTGGCAGCGGAGCATGGCCCGGCGGCACACCCGGCACGCTGCGCGCCAGGACGGCCACGCCCGGGAGCCGAAGGCCTTCGGGACGGCCACGCCGCCGGCCACCAAGCCCCCACCTCCGGGATGGCGTACACTCCCTCGCTGCGCACAGAGATCTCGAAGGGAGCGACATGGCCAACGAGGGTTACCACGAGCCGATCGAGGAGCTGCGGGAAGAGACGCGAGACATGCATCGCGCGATCGTCTCCCTCATGGAGGAGTTGGAGGCCGTCGATTGGTACAATCAGCGTGTCGACGCGTGCAAAGACCCCGAGCTGAAAGCGATCCTCGCCCACAACCGGGACGAGGAGAAGGAGCACGCCGCGATGGTCCTCGAGTGGATCCGTCGGCGTGACTCTCGCTTCGACAAGGAACTGCGAGACTACGTCTTTACGGACAAGCCGATCGCCCACGAGTAGGGCGAGAGCCCCCGCCGCTACTGGAAGCGCGTGCGGGGGTCCCCCATCTCGAATGCTCGCTTGTCCCAGCCTGCGAGCTCGGCGGCCGCGTCATAGGTGGTCTGCAGGAACTCGAGGAGCCGGGCGTCGGGATCGGGGGCGGTACGCACAGCTTCGTAGGGCAGGATGAACTCGCCCATCGTGTCGAGGAACCGGGCCTCGCTAGGACCGACACTCGCTCGAGCAAAGCCGCCGGGGCTGGGGTAGGCATACGAGTAGAAGATCGCTTCCTCGTGCATGGGCCCGCCAGGCCAGAAGCCGGCGCTGCTCACCTCATGCGAGTAGGCCTCGCGGGCAACCCAGTCGGGCATGTTCGGGATGCCGGCCGGATGGCGCGGGGCTTCGCGCCCGGAGAACCGGGTCACCGCTAGATCGAAACTCCCCCAGAAGAAGTGCACGGGGCTGCACTTGCCGGTGAATCGCGCGCGGAAGGACTTGAAGACGCGGTCGGCCTGGAGGGTGGCCAGCCAGAAGTCGTGGGCAGCCGCTCCGTCGTAGGACGCATGCGTCGTGTCTTCGTCGAACGGGATGGCGTCCGGGATCTCGTTCGGTGTCGTGTGGATGGCAACCGGCAGATCGAGGGCGCGAAGACTCGCCATGACTGCCTCGTAGAAGGCAGCCACCGTCATGGGGACCAACGGGATCTTGCGAGTCTCCCCCTCTGCCGTCGTGATCCGCAGCACCTGGCTCGTGAAGTCGAAGGCCATCTCGAAGATGCGATCGTGGTGCGCAATCGGTGAGGTCGTGAGGCCGCGAGCAGTCGTGTAGAGCGGCACGTGCCACGCGTGATTCGTCCACGGGGTGTGGGTGAGGCGCACCTTGCCGACGATCTGCGTCCAGAGGTGAAGCGTGGCGAGGGTGTCCTTCCACGCGTCGTAGCGGAGGGCGGGCCAAGCGGGGTGATTCGTCATGGAGGGTCTCCTCGAAGAGGCGAGCGACCCTAGGCGGGCAGGGAGGGCAGGGGACCTCGGGTGCGCGGCCAGGGGCCCGCAGAATGGGGCTTTGGAGGGTGTCGGCCCCATAATGTAGTATTTTGTTCGTGCCCCAGCATCCCCACGACATCCGGCGAGCTCGCGGTGAGCGCGACGACGAGGCGATCGCTCGCCTCGCTTCGGGTCGGGATACGTGGTTGGACCGGGAGCTCGAGCTGGCTCGTCTCCTCGAGCGCATCGACCGGAAGGTGGCGTTCGTCCACGAAGGCGCGGCGTCCCTGCGCGAGCTCGCCGAGCGACGGGGATACGACCCCGACCGGAGCCAAGACTTGATGCTCGTGGGCTACGCCCTCGCTGGTGAGCCGGAGCTCGAGGCCAGGTTGCGGGACGGAACCGTCCGCTGGGCGGCGGCACGCGCCATCGGCCGGATACACCAGAACCCAGACTTCCTTTGGCCGGGCGACGACTGGCTCGAGAAGGCCTCCACGCTGAACCTGAAGGACCTGAGGCGTCACGTCCGTGAGCGCATCGAGTCCGTTCGACAAGAGGCCGACGCGCGGGTGTCCTTCACAGCATCCATCACGGAACAGGCGCGCGAGGAACTCGAACGTTGCCGCGCGGTCGCGCTCAAGAAGGCAAAGCAGCGCCTCACCAACGGTCAGTTGATACGCGCGCTCGCCACCACCTACCTGGACCTCTTCGATCCGCTCGCAAGAGAGCCTCGCAAGCGCCGCATGCCGGACACGGCAACGCGCCCCACATCGCGAGGCGTGCCGGCCGAGGTCGTGCGAGCCATCCTCGCGCGGTCGGGCGGACTGTGCGAGGTCGGGACGTGCGAGCGCGTCGGCGAGGAGCTCTGCCACCTGACGCCGCACCGCGAGGGAAGCGGGCGCGAGGTGAGGGACCTCGTAAACAGCTGCCACCAGCATCACGCCCACTTGGACGCGGATCGTCTGCGCTTCGTCGGCTGGACCGACGACGGCGGTCCGACGTTCCTGGTCCCGAAAACGGGTGAGTTCCTTCCCCCGAAGCCTCCGGCCGAGACGCGCGAGGCGCCTCCCCGGCCTCGATGGCTGATCGAGGCGACGCGACGGCCCTCGCGTCAGGCTGCGCGTCAGGCGCCTCAGCCGCGTCAGCCGCCGCCTCCCGACGTGAGCGGCGGCTCCGGCGGCGCAGGGCGCGTGGGCGAGGCGCTGCTCCCCTACGGCATATCAGGCGCCCCGCCGCCCGGATGCGGGGCGGGGATCAGCCAGTCGGTTCGACGCCGTCCTGATGCACGAGCACCACGGGCAGGCGCTCCTTCTTCACGACCTCGGTCGCGACGGAACCCATCACCAACCGGCTGAGTCCGGTTCGGCCGTGGGTTCCGAGTACCACCACGTCGACCTTCAGCTCGCGCGCCAGGTCCTCGATCACGTTGGCAACACTGGTCCCGTGCTTCAGATGCACCTGGGTCCGGATGCCCTGGTCGAGAGCGTCGGTGGGCGGCAGCTTGTGCAAGCCGGCCATCGCCCGCTCCTCGCCCGACTCGATCTCCTGCGGCGTAGGCACGTAACCCTGGACGAACTGGTTGTAGAGCGGGTTCCCGAGGTACGGCGGCTCACATACGTGCAGCAGGTGCACGGTCGCACCGGGGCCGGCCAGGCGGTAAGCAACGGGGATCGCGAGGTTGCCGGTCGGGGACAGATCCGTCGGGCAGAGCACGGTGTGTAGCGGCACTTGCATGGCGGCCTCCTCTCGATGGAGGCGCGAGCGAGGTCAGGCGCCCAGCGCGTTCAGGATCTCCATCGTGCTGATCAAGCCAACGTGGCGTCCGCCGTCCTGGACGAGCACCCGATGGATGCGGTGTTTGGCCATGGTGGCGGCGATGTCCTTGAGCCCGGCGTTGATCGGGACGCTGTAGATCTCGCCGGTCATGACGTCTTCGGCGGTCTCCTCGGACTCCTCAGGCACTTCGAAGCTGTCGAAGTCCTCGTCCTGTGTCTCCTCGGAGGACAGATGGTAGAAGCCGTGGCCGCGCCGGGGCCTGGCGTCCGGATCCTCGGCGTAGCGCTCGACCAGATCGCGAATCGACACGATGCCGACGATGTGCCCGGACTCGTCGGTAACCGGTGCACCGCTGATGCGGTTGTCGCTCAGGATGCGCTCGACCTCGCTGAGCGGCGCAGCGTACGGCACCGTGATCACCTCGGCCCGCATGATGTCGCGCGCCGTGACCAGCCCCCACCGCTCGGCTGTGGCTTTGGGTGTCGGCCAGGGGGCGGCGGAAGGAGTGTCAGCAGACGGCTGGCTCATCGGGGCGGTCTCCAATCGAACTGAGCACATTATCCCCGGATCGAAGCCGGGCGCCAATGGAACCGGTCGCTCCGGGCGGCTCACCGGGCGTGTTCTAGCGTGCCAATCGGAATCCCGAGAACTGCCAGCGCGCGTCCGCCGGAAAGAAGTTGCGGTAGGTCACGCGCATGTGATCTCGACTCGTCGCGCAGGAGCCTCCGCGCAGGACGAATTGGTCGCACATGAACTTGCCGTTGTACTCCCCGAGTGCACCGGCAGCCGCACGGTAGCCGGGGTATGCCGTGTAGGGGCTCGCCGTCCACTCCCACACGTCGCCGAAGAGCTGGATCGCGCCGTCCGTCGGTCCGTTCGCGGCGCGGGGGTGAAGCAGGCCCGCGTCGACGAAGTTGCCCTCGATGGGGACGCGCCGGGCGGCGACCTCCCACTCCGCCTCGGTGGGTAGTCGCGCGCCACACCACGCGGCGTACGCATCGGCCTCGTAGTAGCTCACGTGGCAGACGGGATCGTTCGGGTCCAGAGGCTGCAGGCCGCGCAGGGTGAAGACCTGCCAGCCGTCGTCGCCGCGGACCCAATAGTCCGGGTGACCGCGCGGCGCCTCCTTCATCTCCGCCCACGCGTTGGACAACCAGAACTCCGGGCGGCGATAGCCTCCGTCCTCCACGAACGCGAGGAACTCG
Organism: uncultured Planctomycetota bacterium; assembly: GCA_963802335.1. GTDB lineage: Bacteria > Planctomycetota > PLA2 > PLA2 > JAEUHO01 > CAWDIE01. The sequence continues at coordinate 464,522 of CAWDIE010000004.1, forward strand.
CGATTGGTCACGAGACGGCTTGCGAGTTCGTAGGGCCTCAGCAGCACCTCGTGGCGCGGCCCTTCGTTGTCGTACGCGAAGCCGGCCGCAGGGTCGGCGTCGTCATGGCCGATCTCGTAGACGCCGCCTTCCCGTGCCACCCACTCGAGCGAGGGCGCATCCGGCGACGGCTCGTAGCGCGCAGCCCGAAGCGCCGGATAGAGGGGGTTTTGCGCCAGCACGTGCTTGATGTCCGTGAGCATGAGTTCCTGGTGCTGCTGCTCGTGATGGAGCCCGAGCTCGACGATGGAGGCCATGCGCTCATCGGACGCTGGCGCGTCGCCATCCAGGTAGGCGCTCATGCGCCGATCGATCTCCTGCCGGTAGGCCAGGACGTCTCCCACCGTCGGGCGCGAGAGAAGCCCGCGACGCGGACGCGGAAACTGCTCGCCGACCGCGTTGTAGTACGAGTTGAAGAGCACCTCGTATGCGGGATGAAACGGCGTGTAGTCGGGGAGCACCCCCTTCAGCACGAACGTCTCGAAAAACCACGTCGTGTGCGCGAGATGCCACTTCGTCGGACTCACATCGGGCATGGACTGGATGACCATGTCCTCGGGCTCGAGTGAGTCGGCGAGGCTCTCGGACAGACCGCGCACGCGGGCGTAGCGGTCGAGCAGCGTCTCCGTGGCGACGTTCATGGCCACTCCTTGCAGCAGACAGGGCGATACGATCCCTTATGGCGTCCCGGAGGACCCGCCGATACTACCGGCGACGCAGGCGAACGCCGTTTGCACCGCGTACGTGACGTGTGCGAGCATGGGACCCATGGATGGCCTGCGAAGCGAGCGGCGACTCTTTGCTCTCCTGCTCTGGATCGGCATCTGCTTCTTGCCGGCGGCGTTTGGCGCCTGGCTGGGGAAGAGCGGTCTGGACACGTGGTACCCGTCGCTGACGAAGCCCACCTGGACGCCGCCGGGCTGGCTCTTCGGCCCGGTGTGGACGCTCCTCTACTTCCTGATGGGGGTGGCTGTCTGGCGGATCTGGGTCCGGTTCGGCTGGGCCGGTGCGAGGGTGCCGCTCACGCTGTTCCTCGTGCAGTTGGTACTGAACGCACTCTGGACGCCTGCGTTCTTCGGGCTCCAGCGCCCGGGTCTGGGCCTGGTCGTCATCCTGCAGCTCTGGATCGTGCTGGTCGCGACGGTCATCGCGTTCGGCCGGTGCGACCGGCCGGCTGGCTTGCTCCTGCTCCCCTACCTGGCCTGGGTCAGCTTCGCCGCCCTACTCAACTTCGAGCTCTGGCGCCTGAATAGCTAGATGGGCTTCGGCCGCGGCTGCCCCACGCCGCGCATCCAGCGCCAGGACGCTGCTCTTGGGCCCAGTTCTTGGGCCCAGCTCGTCTCCTCGGTCCCGCCCATGGCACCAGGGCACTAGGCCCCTCCGCTTGTTCACTTTTTTTCCTGGACGCCACCCGCGTCCAAGTCTATAGTTCGACGCGTTGACATTGATTGCCTACGGATTCGGAGGAATGGAACCGTGAAGCTCAAGACCATCGCATTTTCGCTGCTGACTGCCGGCGCCCTCACATTGGGCTCGGCCCCCCTCTACGCCGGCGACGGCTGCTGCGGTGGTTGCCAGGGCGACGCGCCCATGGCGACCGCGCAGGCTGACATCGTCGAGACCGCCATCGGCGCCGGCAAGTTCGACACCCTCGTCAAGGCCGTCCAGGCCGCGGGGCTCGTGGACACGCTGAAGGGCAAGGGCCCGTTCACCGTCTTCGCACCGACGGACGCCGCTTTCGCCAAGGTCCCCGCCGAGACGCTCAACGCGCTGCTCGCCGACAAGGACGCCCTGGCCAAGGTCCTCACCTACCACGTCGTCGCTGGCGAGGTTCCGGCCTCCGCGGCCATGAAGCTCGACTGGGCCCCGATGGTCCAGGGCCAGAGCGCCCGGGTCGCCGTTCGTGACGGCTCGGTCTTCATCGACAACGCCAAGGTGGTCAAGGCCGACATCAAGACCAAGAACGGCATCATCCACGTGATCGATACCGTGATCTTGCCCCGCAAGGACATCGTGGACACGGCGGTCGAAGCCGGATCGTTCAAGACGCTCGTCACGGCCGTCAAGGCGGCCGATCTGGTTGACACGCTCAAGGGCAAGGGCCCGTTCACCGTCTTCGCACCCGCCGACAGTGCGTTCGCGAAGCTGCCCGAGGGCACGATTCCCAGTCTCCTCAAGGACAAGGCGGCCCTTCAGAATGTGTTGACCTACCACGTGATCCCCGGTCGCGTCCTCGCGCAGGACATCGCTCAGGGACAGACGGCGGCCAAGACTGCCAATGGTGAGGAGTTCATCATCACCCGCAAGGCCGATGGGACGGTTACCGTCAACGGCGCGAAGGTCATCAAGACCGACATCATCGCCGGCAACGGGATCATCCACGTCGTCGACAGTGTGATCCTTCCCCCGAGCCCGTAAGCGTCGGGTTCTCCGGAGGCCCCGAGGGTCTGTGATCTCCCCATCGGGGCCTCCACCTTCTCCTCGCCGTCACGACGTGTGGGTCGCAGGCGGCGACGCTCGAACTAGCGACTGCTACTGCTACTGCTGCTACTGACAACTGACAACTGAAACTGCTGCTACCAACTGCTTCTTCTGTTTTCTGTGCTTGCTCGCTCGCTCACCTCTCTCTCTCTGTCTCCCCCCTAATGCCCACGAGCGCGCGCGCAACACAGTGTTTGGTGGATGTGTCGCAAGCGAACATCGGGTGGATGTTCGCGGGGCCTCGACGCTTCGGCGTCGGGGCCCCATTTTCGTTGGACAGACGCCGGGCCGGAGGGCGGCGGGGAGTAGGGAGACGGGAGCGAGGGCGAGCTAGAGAGTGATGACCTTCTCGGCCTTCCACTGCGCCGCGATGATGTCCGTCATCCCGCCCACGATGCCGACGCGGACCTTGTCCTTCAGGTCGTAGAAGTCGAGGCACGTGCTGCAAACGATCAGACGCACGCCCGCCGCTTCGAACGCCTCCAGCAGATCCAGGACGGGCGAGCCCTCGGCGACCAGATGCACGCCGTTCGTGTAGAAGCAGATCGCACCCGGCATCATCCCGTTCTCCTGCACCAAGGTCAGCCAGGTGCGCAGCAGCTTGCGGGCGAGCTCGGGCTCGGACTGCCCCATGCCGTCCCGGGTGACCATGATGAGGGTGTTGGATGCGTCGATCATCGGGCTCTCCTCACGCGCGCCCCACTCGCGGCGTGGGCGCGGCGTCGCCGGAGAGCCTACGAACCGCGGCCCGGGCCCCCGGGGGAAAAGCACGCGGCTTTCGGCGTGAATCGTGCGGGCCGATCCGATGAGCCTCTCCAGCGACTCCGCCCATGGCGGCCGTCCCGCGTGGGCCATGAGGGCGACGTCCCCTCGAAACCCGAGTCACGGGCCACGGCTGGAGGCCGCGGACACGCCAGTCGGTATGCCCCCTGCTTGCCGAATGCCCCTTCTTCCTCGACGGTGACCCCGTGGCACGCAACCGACTCGTAAGCATCCAAGACCTGACCGTCGCCTTCGGCGGTGCCCCGATCCTGGACGAGGTCTCCCTACAGATCCACGAGGGCGAACGGCTCTGCCTGCTGGGCCGCAACGGCTCGGGCAAGTCGACGCTGCTACGCGCCCTGCAAGGCACCCTGGAACCCGACGGGGGCGAGATCATCCGGGCGACGGGTCTGAGAACGGCCATGCTGGAGCAGTCGATCCCCGACTTCGCCGACGGCGTGCACCGCGGTGTGGCCGACGTCGTGGCGTCGGGCCATGGCGGTGGCGCCAGGCACGAGGTGGAAGCGGCGATCTCCCGCGTGGGTCTCGAGCCCGACGACGACGTAGCCACCCTGTCCGCCGGCCAGAAGCGCCGGGTCCTGCTGGCGCGAGCGCTCGTCACCGACCCGCAGCTTCTCCTGCTCGACGAGCCGACCAACCACCTCGATCTCGACTCCATCCAGTGGCTGGAGGAATTCCTCCTCCGCCAGGGGCGCACGCTCTTCTTCGTCACGCACGACCGTGCCTTCCTACGTCGTCTGGCGACGCGCATCATCGAGATCGACCGCGGAAACCTCACGAGCTGGGAAGCCGACTACGACCGCTACCGCGAGCGCAAGGAAGACGCGCTCCGCGTCGAAGCGGGACAGCGCGCCCTCTTCGACAAGAAGCTGGCCGAAGAAGAGGTGTGGATCCGCCGAGGCGTACGAGAGCGCCGCAAGCGCAACATGGGTCGCGTCCGCGAGCTCATGGACATGCGCGAGGACCGGGCGGTGCGCCGCGACCGCACCGGCACGGTGAAGATGGAGGTGCACAAGGCCGACGCCTCCGGACGCATCGTCGCGCGGGCGAAGGACGTGTCCTTCGCGTTCGGCGACAAGAAGATCGTCGAGGACCTCTCCATCGAGATCGACCGCGGCGATCGCATCGGTCTGATCGGCCCCAACGGCTCGGGCAAGACCACGTTGATCCGTCTCCTTCTCGGCGAGTTGGAGCCCGACAGCGGCACCGTGCGTCTGGGCAGCAATCTCCAGATCGCCTACTTCGATCAACTCCATGCCCAACTCGACGAGCGCGCCACCGCCGCCGAGAACATCTGCGACCGGGGCGAGTTCGTCACCGTCAACGGCAAGCAGCAGCACGTCATCGGCTACCTGAGGAACTTCCTGTTCACCCCGGAGCAGACACGCTTTCCCGTGAAGGACTTCTCGGGCGGGGAACGCAACCGCCTGCTGCTCGCCCGCCTGCTCGCCCGCCCCTCGAACGTGCTGGTGCTCGATGAACCGACGAACGACCTGGACGTCGAGACGCTGGAGTTGCTCGAAGCGCTGCTCGACGACTACGAGGGCACGATCCTCATCGTGAGCCACGACCGTGAGTTCCTGGACGACCTCGTGACCACCACCCTCGTGCTCGAAGGCGACGGTCGCGTAGGGCAGTACGCCGGTGGCTACACCGACTGGCAGCGCCAGGCCCAAGCGCAGCGAAAGGCCGCGCGGCGCGCGAAGCGAGGCGCCTCGAGCGACAAGGCAAGCGGGACCCCGGGCGGATCCAAGGCGACGCCCGCCAAGAGCCCGAAGCCCAAGCCCTCCCTCACGAAGGACGAGCGGAAGGCGTTGAAGGCTCTCCCCGCGAAGATCGAATCCCTCGAGGGGGACGTCGCCAAGCTCCACGACGCCATGGCCGCTCCGGACTTCTACAAGCAGGACGGCGCGGCGATCGCGAAGGCGCAGGCCCGGCTCGCCACGCTCGAGGCCGAGCTCGAAAAGACCTACGAGCGCTGGGAGGCGCTCGAAGCCAAGGCCACGTAGAGCCCACGTGAGGTCGTCAGCGAAGCTCGGCCTCGCGCAACGCGTCGCCTCCGTCGCCGGGGTAGCCCACGTTGCCGTAGCCGACCTCGCGGACGTGGATCAGCGTGCCCCCGCCCGCCTGGGCCAGCAGGGCGAGTTGCTCGGCGTCCACGTTCAAGTCCCCGAGCGCAATCACGTGTAGATCGACCCGGGCGAATCGGTTTACCCGCTGGAGCCACGACACCAGCTCGGGCATCGCCGTGATCTCGCCCTTCGTGGGCCGTCCGTCCGTCAGGAAGAACACGGTGTCCGGCGCGTCCTCGAGCTTCGCCTCATCGAGCGTCTTCTCGTGGAGCCCGAGGGCCGCGCGGATGGCACCGTGGAAGTTGGTCTCTCCACGCGGCTGGAGCCGCTCGACGGCACTCTGGGCGGCCGCCTGGTTGGGGGCGTTGGCCGCCACCATGCGGTCGTTCCACACCTTCACGGTGGATTGGAAGAACACCAGCCGAAAGCGCGTACGGGGATCGAGTCGACGGAGCGACCCGAGAAGCGCCTGCTGCGCGATGTCCATGCGCCGCCCTTGGATCGGGATGTTGCCGAGCCGCTTGGCCTGCTCAGGAACGATCTCCATGTTGATCTTCATGGAGTCGCTGACGTCCAGGACGAAACCGACGCTGCGCGAGAAGAACTCCTTGCCGTAGTAGTCGTTCTTCGACGGCCGGTCGACCGTCTTGCCGTCCCCCTGGTTCGCGTAGCGTCCCGCCGAGGTCTGGGTGGCGTCTTTCTCGGGACGCGGCCCAAGACCGCCGTACGTCTCCTTCTGGTCCTTCCACCAGCGCCGCCACGACTCGGGGTTCTCCCCTAAGTCGTCGTGGGTCAACGCCGCGAGCGCCGCATGCACGTCCTTGTAGAGACGCCCGTGCTCCATGCCGTAGCGCTCGATGAGTGGGGCGATCGCCTCCTCGGTCCCGATGCGACTCAGAGCCTGGTAGGCGACGAGCCGCACCTGCCAGCGCTTGTCCTCGACCCGCTCGAGGATCTTCTCCGTGGCCTCCTTGGACGGCACACCCGTGGAGGCCAAGGCGTCCGCGATGAGCAGCCACGCCTTGTGGTCCTTCTCGCCCAGCGCGCGGAGGAGCTCGTCGCGCGAGGGTCCGGCGCCCATCCGGTGCAAGGCTTCGGCGGCGTTGGCGCGCACGAGCCAGTAGGAATCGTCGAGCAGCGTCTCGAGGATGGGACGGCTGCGCTCGTCCCGTAGCGCACCGAGCGCGCGCACCACGGCGGCACGCACCGCCCCCTCCGGGTGGTAGAGCCCGTCCCGCCGGAGATAGGCGAGGATCTCCGGCGACGTCGTCTTGCGCAGCAGGAGATGGACCGTCTCGCGCACCAGGTCCCCGGCGCCGATCAGTCGCTCGAGCACGACCGCGGCCACCTTGACGTCGCGAATCTCATCGAGGCCCCGCAAGCGCCCAGCCAGGACCTCGGGGTCCAGGGTCGAGCGGATCGCCTCTCGCTCCCGACGCGTGGGGTCGTCCGGATCCCCGCCGTCTTCCTTGGGCTCGGGCCCCAATCGCCGCCGCTTCCCCGTGACGCGTTCCACCCAGCGCTCGTGATACTGCTCGGGCGTGATGCCGAGCGCTTCCTTGAACGCCACGCCTTCGTCGCCCCCACCGCGCAGCACACGCAGGAGGCTCAGCCAGCGCGACCGGTCCTCCCTTAGGCCCAGGTCCATCATCGACCACGCCCGCAGGTGGTCCTTGTAGCCGAAGTCGCTGAGGGAGTTCTTGTTGAAGAAGGTCTCGATGGGGGGCATCGCGCGCCTGGCCATGTCGCGCACGCGCTTCGGCCACCGCTTGCCCGACCCCGCTCCTCCCGCGGACTCGCCGAAGCAGTACGTGGCGTAGTCCTTCTGTGGCGGCAGGAGCTTCATCAGGAAGTGCGCAGCCCCGATCCACGCCCAGCGCGGGCAGTGGTCTTCGAAGCCGTTGGTCTCGATCCAGCAGGAGAAGAGGATGTGGCCGATCTGATGCCGCACGAATCCGTGCAGCTTGGGGTCGGTGTTCTGTTCCTCCAGCGAGACCACGAACCCGTTGCCCGAGAACCCCTGGGCAATGCGATCGCCGTAGTTGAAGGCGTAGTTCATGTGGATCTCGTTGCCGCCGAAGTAGCGGTCGCTGACCGATGCCAGCTCGTGCTTGCGGTTCACGATGTAGACCGCCATCGGCTTCGGCAGCACGATCGGTCCGCCGAACCACGTCTCGAAGTCGTCGTAGGCGAGCTCGCAGCGCTGCGCGAAGAGATGCGCCACCTCATGCGCGGACATCAGCCGCAAACCCCCGCGCCGCGTCCGCACCTTGACCTTGTCGTGGAGATTGGTGACGACGTAGAAGTGGGGCGAGATCGCGACGACGATGTTCCCCAGCGCACACGGTGCTTCGGCCTCGAGCCGCTCCTTCAGAACGCGGCCCTTCTCCGGATCGGGACCGCCGAGGAGGGCGTCACAGGGGTTGTCGCCTTCGCCGGCCCAGCACGCCGAGCACGCGATGTCCCAGGACCACGCGTGACGCTTCCAGAAGGACGCCTCGTCCCCGCGCCCCCAGCAGGCCGCCTTCGTGCCCGGCGGGCGGGGTCGGGTGGCGCAGCTCCCGCCGGCGAGCCGCAGGCCGCAGCGGGGCGGGTCCTCGGGCTCACTCAGCGGGGAGCGGAGATACGACCAGGTGGCCTTGCCCTCGTGGCAGCGGCAGCGGCCCAGGCGGACGTCGTCGTTCTTGGTGCCGCCGGGGGTATCCACGCCCTCCTCGTCCGCCCGGGCGCTCGATGCACCCAGGAGCAGGAGGAGGACCAGCGGGAGCGAGAGGCGGAGAACCGCACGGGCGAGCAGACGGAGGCGGGTCAGCGGCTGCGGCATGGGCGTCCCATCTCCAAACGAAGGACTGCCCACGATGCTCAGCTCTTTCGCCGCCGCCGGATCTTCACGTCGCCCTCCACCATGGGCTTGGGCAACGTCCACCCGCCGTCGACGACGAGGATCGACCCCGTGATCCACGGGGAAGCGGGGCTCGCCAGGAAGCAGACGAGCTCGCCCACCTCCGTGGCGGTGCCGAAGCGCCCCAGCGGGATGTCCCGTCGGATGGCCTCCTCGATGTCGTCGCTCGGCCAGAGGCGCTCGGCCGCCCCGGCGCTGTAGAAGGGCCCGGGCGAGACGGCGTTCACCCGGATGCCGTACGAGGCCCACTCCGCGGCGAGGGTCTTGGTCATGGATTCGACGCCCGCCTTGGCGCAGGCGCTGTGCACCACGCCGGGCTTGCCCGTGAAGGCATACGGCGCGCTGATGTTCACGATGCTGCCGCCGGTCTTCCGCATGCGACGACCGACCTCGCGGCTCACGTAGAACACGCCCGTCAGGGCGATGTCGATGACGGCCTTGAAGCCCTTGGGTGGCAGTGCCATGGCGGGCGAGATGAAGTTCCCGGCCGCGTTGTTGATCAACACGTCGATACCGCCGAAGCAGTCCACGGCCTCGGCGACGACCCGCTTGATGGCGTCCGGCTCGCGCACGTCGAGCGCCGCGCTCATCACCTCGAAGCCTTCGTGGCGTCCCCGGGCGAGCAGCTCGGCGTGATGGTCGGCGTCACGACTCACGCAGACGACATTGGCGCCGAGCGCCCCGAGCCGCGTGGACACCTCGAGGCCGAGGCCGGTGCCACCTCCGGTCACGAAGGCGGTGCGTCCCTCGAAGAGACCGTCGGGCAGGAGGGGGATGGGTGCGTCCATCCCCCAACTCCACCCGCCCGGCGCGCTGCCGTCAACGAAGCAGCCGGGACGGATTCTCTCCGAGCGCCTTCACCGGAGAGGAACGACCTGCTCGTTCGTGATGAGAAGGGAGCGGATGCCCTCCTCGCGGAGCATCTGGGCCTTCTGCTGGGTCACGAAGTGGACGTTGCCCCGCGCCGTGATCTGGACGTCGGGATCCTCCCCACGAACGTTCAAGGTGATCTTCCGGGCCTCCAGCGTCAGTTCGCGGCAGAGCAGGCGAGCCCGGCCCGTGGCGACGCGCCGGGTGGGCTTCTTCTGCTCGACGGCCTCCCCCGTGAGCCGGACCTCATGCGCAAGGGCCGCCGGGCAGTAGAACGCGATGCGCTCGGCCCTCAGCCGGGTCGGGTGATCCAGGTACCGCTCCCGCCGCATGGCCTCGGGCGGCTTGCTGGGCGGTAGCGGCGTGCCGTCGCGGGAGGTCGCCGGCGGGGGCCCGCGGCGCGGCGAGCAGCGCGAGCGAGGGAACCCTGGGCGAAGCGGCGGGGGCCGACCGGCGCCCGGCCCCGGCGGGCGGCTCCGCACGCGGGTTCGGGAGGACGATGCGCGTCACCCCCGGCGTCTGGAAGGCGTCGCCCTCCTCCATCGGCACCTCGCGCCACGGTCCATCCGCCAGGAGCTCGACCCCGATGGGCCCCCGCTCGACCGGGGCGAGTTCCTGGGACCGCGTGGTCGAGCAGGCCACGAGCAGAAGGGGAAGCAGGAGCGCGAGCCGCGGGGCGCCGCCCAGGCCCGCCGGAGCAAGGGCGCGTCCATGCGCGAACCCATCACCGGGCCAGCGGCGTCGACCGGACCCGCGGGGGGCCTCCGCCCGCTCCCTCCGGGGTCGGGCAGGGGCAGGGATCCGGGGCGCTCTCCTCGGTTCCCTCGAGACGCTCGAGCTCGGCGGGCGGCGCGATCACCTTGAACTCGCTCGTCTTGCGAATGATCGTCGGGGTGAGGAGGAAGACGAGCTCGGTCTTCACCTTGGACTGCTGGGTGCGGGTGAAGAGGCAGCCGAGCAGCGGGATGTCCGAGACGAGCGGGGTCTTCGCCTTGTCCGTGATGGAGCGGTTCGTGTAGAGCCCACCGATCACGAGGGTCTCGCCGTCGCCCAGCGTGACGGTGGTCTTGGCCTTCCGCGTGGTCTGTACGGGCTGGAGGGTTCCACCGGTTGCCGAGAGCCCCTGGACGCCCTGCACCTGGGGTTCGATCTCCATCGTGACGAAGGCGTCTCCGACGTGCTTGGCGAGGACCTTGAGCGTGACGCCGGTGTTCAGGATCGAGCCCTTGTAGAACTCGTTGTTGCGATCGGCGCGATCGAAGATCTGGAGCTGCCGGGCCTCCGACGTGGTGACCTCGGCCGGCACGTTCTGCGTGCAGACGATCGAGGGCTTGGAGAGCACCTCGGCCTTGCCTTCCAGCTCCATGGCCCGCAGCGCGAGGTCCGCGAGGCCGAAGCGCTCCGCGTTCTTGCCCAGGAAGCCGAACAGGAGGCTCGTACCCTGGAACGGCAGGCCCCCGGGAAGCTGGGAGCGGATGTAGGAGGGCGGCGCGAGAACGGCGTCCGCCCCCTGCCAGATCGACCCGGGTCCCTCGACGGCGCGGCTCCAGATGTAATCGAGGCCGTACTCGAAGTTCGTCTCGTAGGTGATCTCGATCACCTTCGCTTCGATGAACACCTGCGGAGCGGACACGTCGAAGTAGGCCGCGGCCTCGAGCGCGAGCTCGACGGCGTCCGGATCCCCCTCGATCAGGAGCACGTTCTGACGGGGAAAGGGCTTGAGCTGTGACGCCCGGGACCTGGAGCAGGGTGGTCAGGCTGGCCTGCAGCTCGGCCGGCTCGACGAAGTTCGTTCGGTAGAAGTAGAGGACGTCGCCGTCGTCCCGGACGATCAGACCGTCCTCGGGGAACTCGAGCGGCGGGTAGACCTCGGCGGGCACCTCGTCCGCGGCACCGTCGGGTCCGGGGGCCGGGGCGGCGACGGGGGCCGGCGGCGGGGCTTGGGCCGGCGCGCCTCCCTCGGCCCCGGCGTGGCCGCCGTGAAGGACGACGAGCAGCGTCGCGACGAGCACGACGCGCGCCAACTCCCCGAATGCCTTCCGGGCGTGCTGCACAAGGACCACGGCGACCTCCGAACGGGGACTCCCACCAATTCCATTCGGTCGAACGGCGGGCCGAACAGAGTCCCGGATCCGCCTCCTCCCAGGAAATGGGCTGTTTCCGGGGGTCTGCGCCGCCCCCGGTCACCGGCGCGTCAGTGGATTCCGCCCGAATCGGCCACGGCCGCCGAAGGCGCCTTCACCGACACGCCGCGTTGCCCCACGCCTTCCACTCGCTACAATCCCGCCAACGACGCCCCGGGAGGGGGACACATCCGGCGTGCGCACAGGCTGGCCCTGGGGAACATCGCCGCCGGCAGGAGGAAGACATGGCCGACACCCTCGATACGGGCCTGTTGCCGCGTACGTACTTCAAGGCCCCCCGGGTCCCGTTCGACTTCCGGGGCGTGGCGATCGCCATCATCGGCTACCTGGTCTTCTGGCTGGGCGGCTGGCAGATCGGCGACCTGCCGGGGGCCTTCCTGGCATCGGTCATCGACCTCTTCAAGGGCCTGCCCTTCCTCGGCGACGCCATCGGTGACTTCTTCTACGAGGTCTTCGGCGTCGCCCGAGCGCCCAACGCCTACGCGGACTTCACCTTCTGGCAGAAGCTGCTCGGCGCGGTCTGGTTCTTCGCGGTGTGGTCCTTCTTCGGCCAGGCCATCCACCGCATCGCGTCGCTGCGCATCGCGCGCGACGAGGGGCTCAGCCTCCCGGAGGCCTTCAAGTTCTCCGTCAAGAACTGGCCCACCGTGCTGCTCGTGCCCGTGATCATCGGCGGCGCGATGGCCTTCTTCTACGGCTGCAACGCGCTGGGCGGCCTCGTCGCATCGGTGCCGTGGGTCGGCCAGCTCTTCGGGCTGATCATCATCCCGCTGGCCACGATCTCGACCCTGCTCATCCTGCTCATCGCGCTGGGCGGCATCTTCGGTCTTCCGCTCATCGGCGCGGCCGCGGCCTGGGAGCGTAACGGGAGCCTCGACGCCATCAGCCGAGCCTTCTCCTACATCTTCGCCCGTCCGCTGCAGTTCTTCTGGAACTACTTCCTCATCTTCCTCTTCATCGGGATCATCCTCCTCGTCGGGAACTGGTTCATCCACACGCTCGTGAAGTCGGTGGACGCCGGCGCCGTGTTCGACGACACGCTGACGCTGATGATCGACGCGCCCGAGAAGGACAACACCGACGACTGGTGGAAGGACCTGAGCAAGGAAGACCTCGAGACCTATCAGACCTACAAGGACAAGACCGGCTACGAGCCGCTGACGGTCCCGGGGCGCAGGACCGCTTCGGCCTCGCCCGCGGCCGACACCTCCCCTTCGCCATGAACTTCAAGGCGGTGATCGCCACGCCGGCCGATCAGATCCTGAACGCCTTCACCTTCTGGGTCGTGTTGAACCTGATCTGGTTCGGGGTGTTCGGCTACGCGATCTACTGGTTCTTCGGCGCCTCGACCTCGGTTTACGCCGACCTGAGGGCCGACGTGGACGGCACCGAGGAAGACGAGATCTACCTCGAGGACGAAGAAGACGACTTCGACGCCTTCCAGGAAGCCGTCGATGCCGCGCGGCCCGAGGTGACCGAGCCCAGCCCCGCGGAGACGAAGCCGACCGGCGACAGCGCGACCCCGGACACGCCGGACGCCCCCGACGCGCCGGAGACCGACGCGGGCAGCGCCGAGAAGCCCAAGGACGGGGACGCCTGACCCAACCCCTCCCGAGGGACGCCCAGAGCGGGGCGGTCGCCGACGAGGCGGCCGCCCCGCTGTCGTTTCCGGGCCTCGACGGGGTCGAAGCGACCGCTGAGCGGCAGCGAAGGCACCACTCGGCCGGCCTCGACGTTTCCAAGAGGTAACGCCCGACGGTCAGACGTCCCGGCGTGCTTTCCGGCCTGCGCGGGTTGGCGGTACCTTGAGTGTTCGCGCCGCGTACTCCGGCTGCCCGGCGTCGTGCTGTCCATCCGCTCGAGGAGCCCTTGATGAAGCGCCTGATCTGCGTCCTCCCGCTCGCCGTCCTCGCCGTCCTGCTCGCCTTGCCGCCCGCAGCGACGGCCGCCAAGAATCCCGAGTTCAAGTCAGCGATGAAGCAGTTCAAGGAGAACTTCAAGACGAAGAACTCCCTGAAGGTCCGCCGCAACGCCGTGAAGGCCATGGTCAAGAGCGAGGATCCGCGGGCGGCCAAGGAGCTGCTCAAGGTCTTCAAGCTCCAGCAGAAGCACGCGCGCCAGATGCGGGAGGAGTGGGAAGCCGAGGAAGCCGCCTGGCAGGAGAAGACCCGCGAGGCCGAGCTTGGCTTGGCGAAGCTGGCGGAGCAGTCCACGGACAACACGATCAACACTGCCGGTCAGCCGGCGCGTGACTGGTGGATCTGGATCCGTGGCCAAGACGAGAACTCGCCCCCCGGCAACGCGGAACCGAAGGTGCGCATCGAGGGCCTCTACGAACGTGTGCTCGAAGAAGAGGACTTCACCGATGTACCTCTTCAAGTCGGTGGCGCGCCTGGTGAACCGACTCGAGGGGACCGAGAAGGAGAAGGCGGCCAAGGCCGCCGTCTCGGCCGCCAAGAAGGGCAAGGACGATCAGATCGCGTACTGGATCCACATGCTGACCTACATGAAGTCGGATCTGGCGGTGGACGCCCTGATCGGCCTCGCCGGACCGCGGAATCCGCCGGGGACCCGCATGGTGGCGATCGAAGCCGTCGGTCGGCAGAACTCCGAGAAGGGCATCGCCTTCCTCATCGAGCAACTCAAGCTGGAGGAGTGGCAGTTCCGCGCGTCCGCGATCAAGGGGCTCTCGTACTACCGCGACCCGCGCGTCATCGAGGCGCTGATCGAAGGTGGACGAACGGAGAAGGGCGCACTCCAGCGCAAGTACTTCGCCGCGCTCGCCCGCATCGTGCAGGAGTCGGTGCCCGGGACCATCGAGGCATGGCAGTCCTACTGGAACGACAACAAGGAAGACCTGATCGAGCGCTGGGCCAGGTTCCCCAAGGGAGAGCCCGTGGAGACCGAGCTCGCGGACATCCCGATCGACACCAGCCTCGGCTCGACGTCGTTCTACGGCATCAACACCAACAGCAAGCACCTGATCTTCGTCGTGGACGTCTCCGGCTCGATGGGTGACGAGAGCCAGAAGAACGAGCAAGGGCGAGCTACGAATCGACGTGGCGCGCCGGGAGCTCAAGAAGGCCATCCAGTCGCTGTCTGCGAAGGACGAAGACGAGCGCGGCGGTGGCTCGTTCAACATCGTGATCTACGGCACGGTGCCGTCCATCTACAAGCCCGGCAAGATGATCGCCGCCACGATCAGGAACAAGGAGAAGGCCGTCGAATGGATCGATGAGAACGTGAAGCCCGGCGATCGCATCGACAACAACCTCACGAACATCTTCGACGCCATCGAGACCGCCTTCAACGTGATCAGCGAAACGAAAGAGGCCAAGAATCTGGAGAAGGGCGCCGACACCATCATGCTGATGACGGACGGCGCCCCCAACCGCGGGAAGTTCTGGACGCGCGCCGACCTGATCGTCGGCGAGATCAAGCGCATGAACGAGAAGCGGCGCATCATCATCCACACGATCGGCGTGGGGCAGCACAACCAGATGCTGCTCGGCGGCATCGCCGCCACGAACGACGGGCAGTACCTGGCGCGCTGATTTCGCGCCGGGCGTCGTTCACCCGTGGGGCGCGTCGCGCGCCGGCGGGGCACGATGCCGTGAACGTGCCCGGCGCGTGCGTGTCGCCTCTCCCGGGGTTAGACGAAGAGCTCGGTCTTGCGCTGCTCGTGCATCTCGCGCAGGCGCTTGATCACCTTGCTGTGGATCTGGCACACGCGGCTCTCGGTGAGCTTCAGGAGCCCTGCGATCTCGCGCATCGAGAGGCCCTCGTAGTAGTAGTTCTCGATGACCACGCGCTCCTTCTTGTTGAGCGACTTGAAGAGCACTTCCTTGACCATCCGGTGCTCTTGCGTGAAGTGCGGGTCCATCGAGCGCTGGTCGCCGATCAGGTCGAGCATGCGCCCGCCGCCGTCGCCTTCCGCTTCGCCGGCATCGTCGGTCAGGGAGAGCATCGACGTGGGATTGGCTTCCTTGCGCAGCTTGTCGTAGTCGTTCATCGACACCTCGAGCGCATCGGCCATCTCGGGATCGGTGGGCTCGCGGCCCAGCTCGCCGTAGAGGCGGCGCATCGTCTTGTCCACGAGGTTGGTGCGCAGACGCACGAGCCGCGGGACCCAGTCGTTCGTGCGGAGGCTGTCGAGGATCGCGCCGCGGATACGGGCGGTGCAGTAGGTCTTGAACTGGATGCCGCGAGAGAGGTCGAAGCGGTCGATCGCCTCGATGAGGCCGAAGGTGCCCATGCTGATGAGATCGTCGACCTCGACGCTGGCGGGCAGCGTCGTGACCATGCGCTCGGCGAGATACTTCACCAGCGGGAAGTACGCTTCCGTCAGCTGGGACTTGACGTCGGGGTCCTTCGTCTTGGCGTAGGCGTCCCAAAGATGACGATGGTCAGCGTCGCGAATCTTGCGCATCTCTCTGCTCCCTCTGCTCTCACCACGTAGTCCGGCGACGGAAGGGGGAAGGGGGGCAGCGAGCGCACTCGCATCCGTGGTGTGGCAACTGGCTACCTCCCTCGAGAGAGAGGCCCTATAGCTTTGCGCCGCCGGGTCGCCCCGGGTTTGCCCTTTCATCCACGTCGCTTGGAAAAGACCTGCTTGGCGCGCCGTGAGGCGCGCTGCCGACCATGCCCTCCGTCGGCAGCAGGCGAACCTTAGCCCAGGTCACGAAGGCGGCCACTCGTGTCGAAAGAAAAAAACGTCAAGGTTCGTGAACCTGACCTCAACCCCCAGACAGACAACGACTTGTGCCGACACGGCGCGGCCCTGCACGCTCCCTGCACTGCGGCGCCGCCCTACGTCTGGGTGAGGCGGCCGTAGGCCGTGGGCTTTCGCTCGGCCAGCCGATCATTGCCCGACGGTAGGGTCTTGTCTCGAGCCGCCGCGACGTCGAGCGTGGCGAGGAGGATGGCTTCCTCGTCGGCGGGTGCGGAGGCGAGGGTCTCGCCGAGGGGCGCCACGATCAAGACTGCCCCCCGGTGAAGCCGAGCGTCGGGTCGCGGTGGACGCGCTTCCTCGCCGATCCGATTCGTGGTGACGGCGTAGACGCCGTTCTCGAGCGCGCGTGTCGGCATCGCCCGCTGGCACCAGGGCAGCACCAGGTTGCTGGGGTGCGCGATCACGTCCGCGCCCTCGAGCGCGAGGATGCGCGTCGACCTCGGGGTAGATCCAGTCGAAGCAGATCATGACGCCGACGCGCAGGCCATCGTGCTCGACGACGGGAAACGCGTTCGTGCCGGCGTCGAAGTAGTCGGCCTCGAAACCGAAGAGGTGCACCTTCCGGTAGGTGCCCCAAGGCTCACCCGCGACCGCGATCCCCGCCGCGTTGAAGAGACCGTCCGCCGCTTGCTCGGCGAACCCACCGATCACCATGCCCCCCGTCCGCGCGCTCACGCGCAGGAGGAGCTCGGCGGTCGGGCCGCCCGGCCATGGCTCCGCCAGCGTCTCGAGCTCGGCGCGGTCCCGAAAGGCGTACCCCGTCGAGAAGAGCTCGGGGAGGACGATCAGGTCCGCATCGAGACCCTCGAGCACGCGCTCGGCCCGCTCGAGATTGGCGACGATCTCGCCGAAGCGGGGATGGGTCTGCACGGCGGCGAGGCGGTAGGTGCGCGGGGTCGTCATCCGCGCATCGTACGGGTTCGGCCCTGGGCCTACCTGCCCCGATCCTCCCGGGGCGGGGGAACGCGACGGGCGGGGCCGCCCGCCTCCAAGGCCTTACGGAGCGCGCGGTCCAGGCGCTCGGCGGGCCCCCGGAGCCGCGGGTCGGCCTGGAGCGCCGGGCGGGCCTCCTCCAGCGCCTTGCCGAGCCGCCTCAGCTTCGCCGCATGCCCCGGCGGCCGGCTTCCGCCGCGCCCCGGTCCCCCGCCGGCCCGGGCGTAGCGCTCCAGCGTGCGCCCGTCGCGCGCCGCCCGCTCCACCTCGGCCAGGGTCTCCTGGAACGCGACGGGCCCTTGGGCTTCTACCGCGGCGCCGATTCGCTCCAGGGTCTCGGCGTCCACCCGGCCCGACGCGGGCACCGTCTCCAGCAGGGCTTGCCGCTCGAGCCCGACCGCCAGATGCGCCAGCTTGAGGCGCGCCTTGTCGTCTCCCTCCTGGGCTTGGGCAACGAGCTGCTCGACGCGGCGCTTGGCGCGCGGAGGCAGCGCTTCGGGTAGCGCGAGCGGGCCCTCGGCCGCAACGAGCGCGCGCGCCCGGGTCGCGAGGAGCCGTTGGGCGAACACCAGCTCGACCACGCCCCGGCCCCGGCGACCGAGCGTCGACTTGATCCGCTTTCGCGCCTCCCCACTCAGACCCGTCCACATGCGCTGGCCCACGCCCCGCACGATGACGCCCCGGCGACGGATGGCATCCCGCCGTTGCGGATTTCTCGCCTGATCGAGCGCACGCGGCAGGCGCCCGTGCTCGTCGCGGTGTCGCTCCAGCGCGCGCACGCGCTCCAGGAAGCGCGCCCGGGCCTCGCCTTCGAGGCCACGAAGGCGGATGACGTTGGCCGCAATCTGCTCGCGGCGACGAAGGGGCATCTCGGCGAACCCCTCGAGACGCTCGTCCAGGACCAGCCGCTCCGCCTCGGTGAGTCGATCGAGCGCGGACGACGCGTCGCTCCCTTCGGCCCGAACGGGGGCGGCGAGCCCCAGATGGAGCAAGACCATCACCAGGCCGAACGCGACGAGGACGAGGGCGGGCCGGCGCGCCATGGGTCTACTCGGCATCCGGGTCGTCGAGCAGCACCCCGTGGAACTCCTCGTCGGTGAGGGAGAGCAGCAGGTCCACGTCGACCAGTAGATCGGCGGGGACTTCGTCCAAGACCCCCGCGTCCGCCTGCTCGACGGCCGGCATGTCGTGCCGATCGCCGCGAAAGGCGATCCCCAGTGCCAGCAGGAGGGCGGCGGCCGCCGCCAGCAGGCCGACGCGCACCCGGAGCGACACGCGGCGGCGCTCGCCGAGCCCGAGCCGCTCGAGGACGGCGGGCGCGAAGCCCGCGGACGGCTCCTCATCGGGGTAGAGCTCCAGCAGGTCCCAGGTCCTCCTCAGGTGCTCGACCTCGCGCAGGACGTCCGGATGGCGATCGAGCCAGGCGGTGACGTGACGTGCGGCCGCCGGCGCGAGCGCGTCGTCCAGGTAAGCCGAGAGGATCTCCTGGCGCCGCTCGTCCGAGAGCGTCTCCAGCGTCAAGGCATCGGCATCGAAGGGGTGCGGTGTCTCGTGGGTCATGAAGGGTACCGATCTGCCGGATTCACCTGCGGGGCCCGCGGGGAGGCGGCCTCGAACGGAGGGGCCGGCATCTTGAACCGCTCTCCTTCGACCAGGTCGCGGAGAGAGGTCTTCAGGTGTGCCCGAGCCCGGGTGAGCAGGGATTTCACCGCCGGCACCGTCGTTCCCATGGTGTTCGCAATCTCGACGTACGAGCAATGGTGGTATCGGGCGAGGACGAGGGCCAGGCGCTGCTGCTCGGGCAGGGCGTCCACGGCGGCGCGGATCCGCCGGGAGGCCGACTCGACGTCGATCGCCGCCCCCGTGTCTTCGGCCTCGCACGCGGTGACGTCGGCGCGTGCATCCTCACTGTCGCCGAACACCGCCGTGAAGGTGGCAACCCTCTTGTTCTTGCCGCTCCGGAGGCGACGGATCTCGTTCAGGCAGGCGTTCACGGTGATCGAGTAGATCCAGGTCTTCACCTTGGCGCGGGGCTCGTAGCCGTGACGGCCCCGGTAGATGCGGATGAAGACTTCCTGGGCGACGTCCTCCACGCGGTCGGCGCGCGACCCCAGATAGCGGCGACAGAGGCTCGAGACGAGGCCCTGATAGGTGTGGACCAGCACTTCGAACGCATGCTCGTCCCCGGCCTGGACGCGCTGCATCAGGACCTGGTCGGGATCGGGATCAGAGGCCATCGGAGGAACTCGGGGCACAGGCATCAAACCCCACGATCAGACCGAAGTTGCGGTCGCCTTGCCCCTCAGCGGACCGTTCCGATCCGGGTCGGGGGCCAGATGCGGAACAAGACGGGACCGATCAGGCTCTCGACGGGGATGTCCCCGACGTCCCGAAAGCGGCAGTCCTTGCTGCTGTAGGAGTTGTCCCCCAACAGGAAGACGGTGCCCTCGGGTACGGGGTGCGCGTACGCCTCCGCGTCCTCGTCGCCCGTCCGCTTGGGCACGGCCCGCTGCCCCACGAGCGTGTAGTGGTGGTCCCGGTCGAGCTGGAGACGCCGGGGGGACGCGCCACCAGCGAGCGAGAAGCCCGGCCGAACCACCGTGCCACGCGGTGGACGCTGATCGGGCTCGAGGCGGCGCGTGACCCGCGGGCCGCCTTCGACATGCGCCATCACCTCCCCGTCCACGTACGCGAGATGAATCACGGTCCGGCCGGCGGGAACGGTGCCGCCCAGGGTCTCGATCACGATGTCGTTCGGTGCCGTCACCGAGGATCGGGTCAGGCCGATGCCCGTGTCGCTGACACTCAGGGCGAGGTGCGCCTTGGACGACGCGTCGCTTTGCGGGACGAAGTCGAGCCGTAGCCCCACCATGCCCCCGCTCGGACGCTCCGCCTCGAGCGTGGCGTACACGTCACGCAGCGGTACGTCCGCAGCGAACCGCGCCCGGCCGGTCGCGTCGAACCCTCCGCTCCAGAGCGTGGGCCCGGCGTACTCGAAGGTACGCCCGCTTCCGTCCTCTCGTTCGCTCCACTCCGACGCGGAGGGCGAACTCCCCAATGCCCACGTCTTGTAGGGCGTGCGCAGGTCGGCGCGAAGATCATCCGGCCGGACGAGCAGCTCGCCGTCGATGTAGGGGTCCCCGCCGAGGAGAAGCACGCTCTCCCCCCCCAGACCGATCACGCGTTTGACGAAGGTCGTCCCCCCGCGATCGAAGGTGACGATCGACCACCGCTCGGGCATCCGGCCCTTCGCGCCCGGCTTGACGACCACCACGCGATCGCCCTCGAGCAGCGTCGGCACCATGGAGGACGACGGAATGAAGAACACCTCGGCGAGGAACGCACGGATCACCAGGAACGCGAGGATCGCCATGAGGATCCACGGGCCTTCCTCGACGAGGAACTTGCGCACGTAGTCCCCCGCCCCGGCCGGGAAGAGCACGACGGGTCGTCCGCGATCCGTGCGCCGAAGGAGGTGCCTCACGTTGCGCGCCGAGCCGAAGGCCGACAGCCGGTCCTTCTTGGCGAGCCGCGCCAGGTGGGCGTCGATGTCCTTGGTGATCCGGGCCCGATCCGCCGGCGCTCGGACACCCGCCGCCATGCGTTGGGCACGACGGTGGAAGTCGCCGGCTTCGTCGGACGGGGTCGGGGCCACGGCGCGTGTGCCCTCGGCGGGGCCTCGAGCGTAGCGCGCCAGGCCCGACCCGATCGAGTCGACCACGTGGATCTCACCGCGGCGCAGGAGCTCCTGGAGGAGCGCGTGCACCCGCCCCTCGCGCTGCCCCACCAACGAGGCGGCCCGCGCGCGCAAGGCGCCCAGGATCTGCATGACGTCGAGCGGTCCCGCGGCGAGGGCCTCGTAGAGGCTCGCGATGAGTTGTTGGTCGCCTTGTGCGGGCATTCGGTGTCTCCGGGCAAGGCAACGCCGGGGCGCCCCGCCACGAGGGCCTGGGCCGCCCTCCCCGAGTTCCTACCCCACCGTGACCACCGCGACGGCCAGGGCGATGACGATGAGCACGACGAGGATAAGGGTCACGGGCGGCGTGTCGCGCACGGATCCGTCCGCACCGAGTTCCTGCTTCAGGAAAGTCTCGTACGCCTCGTCATCGAGGTGCGTTTGCGGCAGGTCGTCGAAGTCGTCGTCGACCTCCTCCTCGGGCGCCCAGGAAGGGTTCACGTCGCGATCCTGCGGAGCCAACGCGAGGGGACGAACCGCCGCCACGTGGGGCGATCCTGGAAGAGGGATGGATCGAATCCCCCGGGCCAGTTCGGCACCGTGGGCGTCCTGAGCAAGCGCATGCCGGCCTGTCGCGCGGAACGGTCCGCCTTGCTGGCGTTGCAGAAGAGGCAGGCCGTCACGCAGTTCTCCCACGTCGACGCGCCTCCGCGCGATCTTGGGATGACGTGATCGATGGTCAGGTGATCCGCGCGGGGTCGCTTGCCGCAGTACATGCAGCGGTGGCCGTCGCGGCGGTAGAGGTTGCGGCGCGTGAACGCCACCGTCATCTCGGGGAGGTCGTTGTACTCGTGGAGCACGATGACCTCGGGCACGGGGAAGTCGAACCCGATGCCCCGAATCCGGCCCCCGCCATAGGATCCGCGGTCGAGCCAACCATGCCAGTTGGCGACCTCGTACGTCTCGGGATGGACCGCGCCGGCGACCCCACGGGCCATGAGCAGAACGGCGCGCCGGACCGTCGTCGTCGAGATCGGGACCCAGGATCGATTCAGCACGAGAGCTCGGTTGTCGAGCATGGAAGGATGGTAACGGAGCCCACGGGTGAAGCCAGGCTCACGTCGGAACGCGGGGCAGCCGAAGCGGCAACGCCGGCCGGCCGGACGTGGCCGGCCAGGACCGGTCCAAGCCGCGGCCGAGGCTCCGTGACGATCAGCCGCCGTAGGCCTGCTGGATCAGCTCCTCGTAGCGCTGCGTGATGACGTGACGCTTGAGCTTGAGCGTCTGCGTCAAGCACCCGCTCGCAACGTCCAGCGCTTCGGGCAGCACGGCGATCCGTGCGATGCGCTCGAACGGCAGCAAACCGCTCGTGGCCCGTACACACTCCGCACGCATGGCATCGTGCACGTCCGCGCGCGTGGCCAACGCGGCGGGCTCCAGCTCCTCCGTGAGCCCCATGGCCTCGCCAAGGGCGGCGGCGTCCGGAAGCACGAGCGCGGCCAAGGTCTTGCGATCCTGCCCGACCACGATGGCTTGATTCACGAGCGGAGACGCGAGGAGCGCGGCCTCCACGTGAGACGGCTCCACGTTCTCGCCGCCCGAGAGCACGATCGTCTCTTTCGCACGGCCGCGGAAGCAGAGGTCGCCGAACTCGGTCAGGAACCCGAGATCTCCGGTGTTGAACCAGCCGTTGGTGTCGATCACCTCACGCGTGAGGCTCGGGTCCTTGTAGTACCCCGACATCACCATGGGACCGCGGGTGAACACCAGACCGATGGAACCGGCCGGCAGCGGGCGTCCGTTCTCCGGGTCGCGAATCTGAACGTCGACCTCCGGGATGGCCACGCCGATCGTGCCGAGCACATTGCGCTCTTCCCGCCGTACCGCCACGACGGGACTCGTCTCCGTGAGGCCGTAACCGATCAGGATCGGGACACCGATGGTGCGGAAGAACCGATCGAGATGCGGTGGCAGCAGGCCGCCCCCACTGATCGCGCCGCGCATGCGACCGCCGGTCGCCTGACGGATCTTGGCGAACACGGCCTTCTGTGCCACCCAATCGAGCGGGTAGGTGATGGTCGCCAGCGATAGGCCCAACGCGCGCATGAGGCCCTCGCGAAAGAGCCCCAGGCCATGGGGGCGATGGACGCGTAGCGTGTGGCCGCGCGCACGGTCCCACCCCCACGCGCGGAGCGTCGCCATGGCATAGGCGCTCTGGAAGACGCCGCGCTTCAGCGGGGAGCCCTCGCGGATGGCCTTGCGGACGCCGTCGTAGACGGTTTCCCACAGGCGCGGAACGGACGCCATGAAGGTCGGCTGGAAGGTCGCCATGTCCGACTTGAAGCGTCGCCGATTGGTGTAGGCGATGCACGCGCCACACACCAGGGCGGCGTACTCCACCGTGCGCTCGAAGATGTGCCAGGGCGGCAGGATGGACAGGAACACTTCCCGCGGCGTCATGTGGATGAGCGGCGGGATGACGGCCACCTGATGCCCGAAGTTGGACTGGGTGAGCACCACGCCCTTGGGGCGTCCCGTGGTCCCCGACGTGTAGATGATGGTGGCCACGTCCGCCGGCTCGACGAGCGCCGCTTGTGCGGAGAAGTCCGGCCCCCCCTCACCCAGCGCGAACACGTCATCGAGCGTACGTCCCGACGCGTTCTTCGGGTCGAGGCAGATCACTTCCTTCATGCTCGGCACGCCCGCCCGCACCTCCTCGATGATGGCCGCGTGCTTGGCGTCGTGGGCGAGCACGAAGCCGACCTCGGCGTGCTTGAGGATCTGCTGCATTTCCTCGGCCGGCGTATCCGTGCCGCGCGGGACGGAGACTGCGCGCGCGAGCTGGAGCGCCAGGTCGGCCAGGAGCCAGCGGCGCGAGTTGTCGGCGATGAAGCCGACGTGATCGCCGGGCTGGATGCCGATGCGGCGGAAGCCCTCGGCGAGCTGCGCCGCGTGCCGGAGGAGCTCCTCGCGGCTGACCTCTCCGTCCGCGTCGCGCTGAGCCGCCTGATCGGGGAAGCGCGCCCGCGTGGCTTCGAGGTGCGCAGGAAGGGTTCGTGCAATGGCCGTCATGGGCGGAAGCGTACCGGAATCCGCCGCGGACCGGGGCGCGGAAGCCGCGCGCCGGACGTCGAGGGCGCCCCGGACGAGCCTTCCGGGCTCGCTATCGACAGCCCTCGACGGCGGTGAACACGGTGTTGTAGGCCTGGCCCTGCGGTCCCGTGTCGCGGCGCCAGATGACGCCCCCGACGGGATGGAGCGGATCCACGTAGAGCGTGATCGGCCCACTGAGGTAACCGAACCGCATCAACTGGACCTCGTAGACGAAGACGTAGCGGTCTCCCTGACTGGCCCAGCGCACCCACGTGGGCCGGATGCTCTGGATCTCGACGGTCGTGGACGAGGGCATCCCGAACGCGTTGAGCGAGAGGGCCTCGTACTCCTCACGTCCGCCCTCGTCGATGCAGGTTCGCCCCGGGGGCGGATAGCGGACCTGGCAGAGAAGGTAGGGCGGCGCGCGACGGAGCCGCCCCAGCGTCGGCACCGACTCCGGCCCCTCGCTGAATGGACGCAGGACGACGCCCGGTTCGATGACACGCAGACACGTCACATCGGTGACCTGCTCGCGCGACTTCACGGACACGCACTCGCCGACGCGAGCCTTGAGGAGGGGGTTGTGGAAGTCGAACCCGTCCACGGGCTGGGCGCGCGGGCGCCGGAAGATGACGAAAACCGTCAGGAGGGCGACGGCCGCCACGAGCAAGAACGCGACGATCAGACGCTCGCCGGCGCGGGAAGAGCGAGCCGCGCTCATGACTTGGGCTCCCAGGACTCGAGATTCCAGGTGACCCCTTCGCGCTGCCACCGCACGAGCCCGAACACGGGCACCGACGGATCGAGCCACGCCACGACGTGATCGGCGTCGTTCTCCGGCGGCAGGGCCGGGTCGATCAGGTCCACGCGCCACGCCAGGAGGTCGCGACCGCGGTGGGTGATCGGCTCGCGGCGGATCCGCGTCCACACCCAGAGGCGGTCGAGGCCGCCGGGATCCGTGGGCGCCATCACGGGGAAGAGCCCGTGGCGAGCCGGGCGGTGCTCGTACTTCGCCGTGCCGTAGGGCACGGGCTTCCCTTGAGCATCCTGCAGGGAGACGAGCAGGTGAATCGCCGGCTCCCGGTCGAGGGCGCCGGGCACGGCCAGCTCCACCGTGTAGGTCAAGAGGCGCCCGGTCTCGTCGCGATAGGTCACGCGCTCCCCACTGCGAGCATCCCGGATCAGACGCGTGGCGTCGAACACCGGCCCGGCGGGCGGCGCCGTGGAGTCGGTCATGATGATGAGGGTCGCGAGGCCGATGACCACGGCCGCAAGAACCAGGATGAGTGCGCGCAAGGCTCGGAAGCTCCCTCCGTCGTGCGTCGGGTCGAGGGGTGGCGTCGCGCCCTCCCCCGGTCCGGATCGAGACCACTCCAACCAGCCGGCCCGTCCTCCTAGGGAACGCCCGCGATGCATGCGTTCAGCGAGAAATCCGGACGGGAGGCCCAGTCTATCGCCGTTTGGCGGCGATGACGTGCGTCCTGGGCATCACCTCCCAGCCTGGAGGCAGGGAAGCAGAGCGGGCCCGCGAAACCTCCGGTCGCCCGGGTTCATCGCTACAATCGCCCATTCGCGCCCCGACCCGGGGCCAGAATCGCTGGAGAATCCTCAATGGCCGACAACTTGCCCGCGTTCACCGACGAGAACTTCACCGCCGAGGTCAAGGACAGCTCAGGTCCCGTCCTCGTGGACTTCGGTGCCGAGTGGTGTGGACCCTGCCGCGCGCTTGCGCCGATCGTCGAAGACATCGCGACCGAATACGATGGCCGCCTGAAGGTCGGCACCGTGGACATCGACCAGAGCAAGGCCGTCGCGGCCGAATTCGGGATCATGTCCGTGCCCACCATCATCTTCTTCAAGGACGGCAAGCCGGTCGACAAGATCGTGGGACTGAGGTCCAAGGCCGACCTCAAGAAGACCATCGACGGCATCATCGGCTGATCGACCGGTTTCCGGGGCGGCCCCCACGCAGGGGCCGCCATCCGAGAAGGGCGTCCTCGACGAGGGCGCCCTCTTTCTTTGGGGGCCCTGTCTCCTTTGGGCGCCCTGCCGCGTGGAGCGCACGACTGCGGGTCACGAGACGATTTCGGGCAGGTCACCGAATTGTGGAAA
Source organism: uncultured Planctomycetota bacterium (assembly GCA_963802335.1). Lineage (GTDB taxonomy): Bacteria > Planctomycetota > PLA2 > PLA2 > JAEUHO01 > CAWDIE01. Next base: position 490,359 of record CAWDIE010000004.1, read on the forward strand.
CTCGTGCTTGCATTCGGCCGTCTAAGAGGGTGGAACGTTCGAGAGAATGCTTCCCCCGAGGTCGAGCCGACCTGCCCTCCCTCCCTCCCCGGCTCCCTCGGGCTCCTATCCCCGGGGGTCTGCAAAGGCCCCCGGGGACGGTTTTTTATAGGGCCAGGGGGCCTTGGCGCCTCGCTCGGCCACGCGCGCCCTAGCGGCGCACGACCTGCCCCCCGCTCGCCTGGCTGATGCGGCTGAGCGCATCCCGCCAGCGTCGAGCGATGCGGTTGGTCCCCACCTGGATCACGTCGATTCGCGCCCGGCGAAACCGGTTGCGCCGAGCGACCTCCCGGAGCAGGGCGGTCTTGGTGAAGTAGAGACCGGCCGAGGGGGCGCCATCGGACAGGAGGACGACGGAATCCACGTCCGGGTCGGCCAGGGCCGCCGCGATGCCGTCGAAGAGCGCAGTCGACCCCGTGGGTTGGACTGCGTCCAGGAAGGCCCGGATCTCGGCTCGCCGACCCGCGTTCAGCCGCCGGGCCTGGGGGTAGACGGCCGCGGCCTCGTCGGCGAAGCAGATCACGTTCACGGCGGAGGGCCCGGGTCGCGAGGCCAGCCGCTCCAGCGCCGCGTCGAGCTCCTCGACCACGGTGTCCCATCGGCGCCGCCCATCCGTTCCCCGCCTCGCCATGGAGCCGGAGGCGTCCAGGACGAACGCCAGGTGCCGGGAGGCCAGCGGGAGGTCGAGAAACCGGGGGCGAGCGATCGTCCCCCCCGGTGGCACGTGGCGTGGGCCACGGCGCGGGGCACCCCTCTCCGGGGTCGCACCGGCGCCGGGATCGAAGGATTGGCCGTCCCCCTCCAGCCAGGCCCGCCACACCTCGGGATCGGGATCGAAGGGGATGGACGTGATGCGGACCAGGGCTCCGTGGGCGGCGTCGCGGATGCGCTGCCGGGGATCATCGAGAAGGTGGATCAACAGGGGCAGCACCCGACGGTCCTCAACCCGAGGTGAGAGCTCCGCCGCGCGGAGCCGGACCGACCAGACTGCATCGGTCGACCCGGTCGTCACGGCGACCACCGCCGTGTCCCTATGCCTGGAGATCGGTTGTTGCGCGACGGAGCCCTCGAGAGCTGCAAGACGGACCCGGGCGTCTGGATCCGCGAGAAATCGGGGCCAGCGAAGCTCGTCGGCGGCCTCGCACGCCACGAGGGCATCGATCGCGACGGCCCGAACCAGGCCATCGCCGTCCTCGAGACCCCGGCGAATCGGATCCAGCCTCTCGGTGTGGCCGGTGCGGGCCTGCTCGGTCAGGGCCTCGAGCGCGGCCACCCGGACCGCGACGACCCTGTCCCGGGCGAGCGCGTCGAGCAGGTCGTCCCCCGCTCGGCTCGCCCACAGCAACGCCATCCGGGCCGCAGCCACGCGCGCCCGGGGAAGCTTGAGACGCCGACACTTCGGCCCAAGGCGGGCCTGCAGGGCCGGCGCCACGGCCCCCAAGACGCCCGCCGCCGCACCGCGCACATAGGGGTGCTCGTCGTCGAGGGCGTCGAGGAGGAGGGCCAACGCTCGCGGATCCTCACAGCCGGCGAGCCGACGCAGCGCGGCCGCCCGATCGGAGGGGGCCTCCTGGCGAAGCAGCCGGCGGATGCTCCCGAGGTCCACCTCCTCCGCGACGAGGGGGCTCGCGCCCATCGCGAGGAGGAGGGTCATGACACTGAGCGTGGAGAGGATGCGCATGGCTCCCCTACATCGCGCGAGGGGCCGCGCCGGTCACCACCAGATCCCCGGATCTCGGACCCACGTCCCACGACGGAGGGGTAACCCTTCAGCCCGCGCGAGGGCCGACCGAATCCAGATCATGACGCGGCAGCGCTCCTCCAACGCCCCCGGGGCATGGGAGCGTTACCGACGAAGTGTGTCGGAGCACCTGTCTAGGATGCCGCCGCGTCGCTGGAGCCAGGGGCGGACCCCGAGGCGAAGGTCCTCTCGAGGACCGACTCGCCGGGTCGTTCGCCGGAGGAGGGTCGATGCTCCCCGCCAACCTATCCCCGCTCGAGGTGTTGGATCTCGGTATCCACGGAGAGACCCTCGCCTTCCGCATGTACGACGGACTCGCCCGTCGCGTGCAGGTCCCCACCCTCCAGACACGCTTCAGTCAGCTGAAGAAGGACGAGAAGGACCACCGCAAGACGCTCAAGGCACACCGGAGGGAGCTCTTTCCCAAGGGTGAGGTGACGGTTCGCGAGTCGGAAGCCGAGGAAGTCTTCGGCACCGTCGATCTCGACGCGATTCGCGACAAGGACTCCCTCATCCAGGTCCTCTACGGCGCCATCCGCTTCGAGGAGTACTGCGCGTACTACTACGAGAAGATCCAGTACAAGATGCCGACCCGTGAGGCGCGGATCTTCATGGATGTGCTGGCGGACGAGGGCCGAACCCACGCCGAGATCATCAAGCAGCAGATCGAAGCGCTCCGCGAGCTCGACGTCACGATCGACGAGAAGGGCCGCGCGGTCGAGGTCTACTGAGCCGGCACGTCGCCGCCTCTCCCCGGCATCGCCCTCGGCGCGCGTCCGCTTTCCTCGGGGGCTACCTCTCGAGTTCCACGCGCTGGCCGGACACGTCGTTCACGACGACCCTCGTAGCGGCCCACGCCCGCGCCGCCGACTGCGCCCAGAAGGTGTAGGTCCCAGGCGACAACAGAGCCTCGAACCGGCCGGTGGCGTCGACCTCGGCCGGTTCGCCGCGGCCCCCTCCTTCGTTGCTGATCCAGACGACCGCCGGCCCGCTGGGCGCGGCGCCGTCGATCCGCAGGGTGCCCTCGATGCGGGCGCGGGCTCCCGTTCGAAGCGCCACACGCGTCGCCCGCCCGGGTACGACGGCCACGGCCGTCGCGCCGCGCTCGCGGAGGGCCTCGAAGGCCAGCGCGCGCGCCTCCTCGTCTCGCGCGGCGCGCATGGCCTGCACCCAGGGGTGGAGCGGGATCGCGTACCAGAGCGCGAGGGCGTCGCCGGGCGGGAGGGCCCTGCGCTCGAAGCGCCCCTGCGCATCGGTTTCCAGCTCGTAGGTGGCGCCGCTCGAATAGACGAGCAGCACCCTCTCGTTCGCCACGGCGCCGCCACCTTCGTCCACCAGCCGACCCTCGATGCGGCCCGCGCTCTCGAGCCGCATGGTCAGGGCCGATGTGGCTTCACGCTGCAGATCGATGTCCGCGATGAGCGTTGGTTGGTAGTCGTCGTGAATCAGCAGCAGGTAGTAGACGCCGGGTGTCTGCGGCGGTAAGGCAAACGCCCCATCGCCGTCCGAGACCGCGGCGACTCGCTCCTCCTCCGCCCAGTCTTCCAGAATGGCGGGGTTGATCCGAGCGCGCGAGGCCTCCACGACGGCGGCGGGTGCAACGTAGACGCGGACGCCGGCGACGCTTCGCCCCTCGTCGCCGGTGACTTCCCCGAGGAGGCCGTTGCCCTGCGGCAGGCGGATGACCACCTCCGGCGTCTTCCCCGCGATCACCTCGACGGGATCGCTCGTGGCTGCGGGAAACCCCTCGGCTTCGATCCGTACACGGTAGGACCCAGGCGGGACCGGTGTGATGAGGAAGCGGCCACCGTCATCGCGAACGGGGAGGGGGCCGATCACCTCGTCGATGATCCGCCGGAGGTAGCGCATCATGAAGTCGCCCGTCTCCTCGGTCTGCTCCAGCTGCACCCGGAACGACGGCACGGGGTCGCCCGAGGCCTCCGCCGCAACCCGGCCGCGAATCGCCCCGGTCGAAGCGAAGGTGGCCACCAGGTCCTCTCTGCCTCCCTGGAGCCCCTGCTCCAGCTGGAGCGGCAAGCCCGGGACGAGGACGCCGACGCTGAATGAGCCCGTGGGTAAGCGCTCGATCCGCCACATGCCTTCGGCATCGGTTTCCACCGTACGGACCGCCGGGTCCCCGTCGTTGCCGGCAAAGACGCGCGCGTCCGCGATCGGCCGACCGTCCTCCCACTGCACGCGGCCGGCGAGCACGCCTTCTCCATCGAACACGACGTCCGGGAGCGTCGCCGTGGCGCCGGGCTCGACCGAGAACGCGCGGATGGCCTGTTGCCCTTGCGAACCCGCGTCGATCACGATGGTCTTCACACCCGGCTCGAGCGCCTCGACGCGAAAGGCCCCTCCTTCGTCCGTGAGCACGAGTCGCTCGGTCTCCGGCAGGGTGTCCGGGTCGGCGAGCACGATCATCATCGGATTCTCGACGAGCCAGGTAACCGCCACGCGCGCCCCCGGGATGCCCTCCCCGCGTCCGTCGACGACACGTCCCTCGAGCGCGGCAGGCGTCGGCAGCACGAGGTCTCCGAGATCGCGCGCGGGTCGCCCACGCAAGTCGAGCTTCGACGCCGACACGGAGGGTCGATCGGGCGAGAGCACGCGCACGACGTAGCCACGCGCCGGCGTCACGTCGTGAAACGCGAAGCGTCCCTCCTCGTCGGTGCGCGCCACGAGCTCGTCGAAGCGACCGCGGCGCTCGGCACGCAAGTAGGCGTAGAGGGCGTTGGAGACCCCCAGGCGAACGAGGATCCCGGCGACGGGCACCCGCCCCTCGCCCTCCACCACCCGGCCGGTCAGCCGCGCGCCGTTGGGTGTTCCACCGGCCACCTGGCTGGCGATCGCCACGGCCCCGTCCTCGCCTTCGCCCGCGGGGTCCATGCCGCTTGGCGCGTCGGGGTCGAGGGCCTGGCCGGCCCGACCGACGAGTCGGGTCTCCCCCGTCACGCGGCCCCGTTCACCCCGGAGATCGCTCTCGCCGCCCCCCCCGGTGCCGTCGCGTCGCGCGCCGCCACCCCCCGGCGAGATGACATCGAAACCCACGAGCAGCGCCGTCGCGACGACGAGCAGTACGACCACCATGAGAACGACGCGCATGAGCCCCCCCGGCACGAGACACGGATGCTATCCATTCCAAACGCATCCCGCGCCCCTCTGTTGGGGTAGGCTCCGCGAGGTCGGGGAAGGACCCCGGGCTCTGGGAGGGGCGACCGTGACATACCCGTTCTGGCATCGTCACCGCTTCCGGTGGGCCAACGGCATCGGCTTCACCCTCTCGTCCTTCTACGCCTTGTGGGCCATCGTGTTCGCACTGGGTCTGGCCAAGGGGGGGATCGAGGACGCGACGCTCCCGTTCCCGGCACCCTACGTCATCGTCGGCGCCCTTTCCTTGGTCGCCTCGATCGTCCTGCTGGCGATCCTGCTCTTCGGCTACGTCTTCCAGGGCGCGGACGTGAACCAGACGACGCCGCGCTACCTACTCTTCGGTTGGACGTGCGCAGGCGGCCTCTTCTTCCTGTCGCAGACCATCGCGCTCGTGCGCTTCGGGGCGGTGCAATTCTCGCTCGTTCCCGTCTGGTTGTCGGACCTCTATTGGTACTTCATTCCGGTCGGCGCCGTGATCTTCGCACTCCTCCTCTGGGTGAACAGCGAGGGGCATCACTACCCGTGGGAAGACGCCGAGGACGACGAGGATGACGCGTACGAGGCGTACGACGACGAGGAACACGGCTACGAGGCGTAGGCGCCGGGTGACGGGGCCGGGCGCGATCGGAGGCGACCGCGGCGGGCGACGGGCGGTGCGCCGCAGGGCAGGTGCAGGTGCAGGTGCAGGTGCAGGCTCAGATGAAACAGGGGCTGCAGCGGCGAAAAAGTTCGTTGACGAGGCTGCCTCCGTACGGAACCGAACCGGGGGCGGTCGGCTTCGTTCTCTCCTGTTGATCCAGGCGCCTTCGACCCGTGGCGCCGCGGGGAGACCACCATGAGAGAACTGCCGCGCTACCCGTATGCCCCGAGCCTGGGTGAGACCCCTTCGTTCGACGAGCAGCTCTACACGGCGCTGCGTCAGAGCCCGTGGTGGATGATCTCGATCGCCATCCACGTCGCCGTGTTCGCCGTGGCCGGTCTCCTCACGTCCGAGCCGCCGCTTCCCGCCGCCGCCCCGCGCCACGCCGTCCAGGTCGTGAATCCCCTCGAGGAGCAGGAGCCGGATGAGCCGTGGAAGGAACCCGAGAACGATCCCCGCCCGCTGGAGGAACGGGTGATGCCCGAACCGAAGATCCAGGAGGCGGACCTCGATGACATGAATCGCGTCGATCAAGACCTGCCCTACGACGACGGCGCCTTGGGGAACGAGGGACTCGCGAACGCCGACTTCAACGGCCCCGCCCACAACGGGTTGATCGGCCTCGGCGGTGGCGCCGGCGGCATGTTCGGCGACGGGCGCGGATCGAGCCGCAACACCGACGGAGGTGGGGGCGGCGGGAGCATGCGCCAGGCGGTCGAAGATGCGCTGCGGTGGTTGGCAGCTCACCAGTCTCCGAATGGCGGCTGGGAGGCAGCCGGGTTCCACCGGTGGTGCGATCTGAAGCCGGCCGACGACGGTCCGGATGGACTCGGCGGTGCGCTCTACGATCCCGGCGTCACCGGCCTCGCGACCCTCGCGTTCCTGGGCGCCGGATACACGCATCGGGGCCAGCATCCCTTCGCGAAGACCGTGGGACGGGCGCTTCGCTACTTGCGGAACATCCAGGACGCCGAGGGTTGCTTCGGCCCGCGCACCAGCCAACACGCCATCTACAACCACGCGTGTGCCGCCCTGGCCATGGTTGAAGCCTATGGGATGACCGAGAGCCGCGTGCTCCGGCCGTCCGCCCAGAAGGCGCTCGACTTCATCGCGCTGGCACGCAACCCGTACTTCGCATGGCGCTACGGGGTCCGCCCCGGCGACAACGACACGTCCGTCACCGGATGGATGATGATGGCGCTCAAGAGCGCGAAGCTGATCAACGCGTCGTCCGCGGCCCGTGGCAACGCGGCGCTCCTGGCCATCGACGAGGAGGCCTTCGACGGCATCCGCAGCTGGATCGAGAAGATGACGGATCCGGATTCGGGCCGCGTCGGCTACATCCAGCGCGGCTCCCCGCCGGCACGTCCGCAGGCGATGGTGGATCGTTTCCCGTCGGACCGCTCCGAGTCCATGACCGCAGCCGGCGTGCTGGCCCGGGTGTTCATCGGTGAGGATCCGCGGCGAAGCGAGGCCGTGCAGAAGGGCGCGGAGCTGTGCCGACGGCTCCCCCCCACCTGGAACGAAACCGACGGCTCGATCGACATGTACTACTGGTACTACGGCACGCTCGCCATGTACCAGGTCGGTGGCGCCGCCTGGAAGGACTGGAACGCGGCCATGAAGTCCGGGATCGCCGACCACCAGCGCCGGGATACCGACTACTGCCTCTACAAGGGGTCGTGGGATCCGATCGGCCCCTGGGGGGCCGATGGGGGGCGGGTGTACTCCACCGCGCTGATGGCCATGTGCCTCCAGGTCTATTACCGATACGACCGCGTCTTCGTGGGCGCCGGGCACTGATCCTCGGCGGGGGCCGGTGCGCCGGCTGGACGCCCCGTCCTCCGGGAGGTACGAACTACGTTCAACCCCTGGAGGACGAGCAATGCGGATGGTGATGATGATGGTGGCCGTGGCCTTCCTGGCCGCACCGTTCACGGGCTGCGGCCAGCCCAGCGACGAGCTCAAGCAGGTCGGCACGAAGATCGGTGAGACCTGGGATGCCGTGAAGACCTACAGCATCAAGAAGAAGGACGAGGCCGTCGGCCTCTTCAACAAGGGCATCGAAGACATCACGCCCGCCTACGAGACGGCCAAGGAGAAGGCGGCCGCCCTGGGTGGCGACGCGGCCGAGGTCCTCGACAAGGAGTGGGACGTCGTGAAGCAGAAGCTGGAGGAGGCCCAGAACGCCACCGCGGAGAACTGGGACAGCGCGCGCGACGCGTTCGTGAAGGCCTACGGGGACTTCAAGAAGAAGATCACGGACTGAGCCGGAGTTCGAGGCCCAGCCGACGACCCGCCGCGGAGCCGGACATCCGGCTTCGCGGCGTTTTCCGATTCCCGAGGTCCCATGTACGCAATCAGTGACTTGAAGAAGGGCTTGATCATCGACTTCGAAGGTGCCCCCCACCTCGTCGAGACCATCAAGACCACGAGCCCCTCCGCGCGCGGCGCCAGCACGATCACGAAGGTGCGGCTTCGCAACCTGAAGACGAAACAGAAGACCGACCAGTCGTTCCGAGGGTCCGAGGTCTTCGGAGAAGCCGACTTCGAGCGGCGAGCCTGCCAGCTGCTCTACGAGCAACAGGGCACGTATCACTTCATGGATGCCGAGGACTTCGAACAGTTCACGCTCGAGAAAGACGACCTCGAGTGGGAGTCGAACTTCCTGCTGGACGAGATGGAGGGGATCGTGGTCCTCAAGACCGGCGAGGAGATCCTCGGCCTCGAGGTCCCCCAGCAGGTCGTGCTCGAGGTGAAGGAAACGCCGCCGGCGATCAAAGGCGCCACCGCGGCCGCCCGGACGAAGCCCGCCACGCTCGAGACGGGCTTCACCGTCCAGGTCCCCGAGCACATCTCGGAGGGCGATCGCCTGACGATCGACACCCGCACCGGCGCCTTCCTGGGCCGAGCGCAGTCCTGAGGACGATCGTCAGCTCCCGGTGCCCACGATCTCCTCGATGGCCTCGGGCTCCTTGGGCACCTTGTCCGACAGGACCTCGTAGCCTTCGCGCGTGACGAGGATGTCGTCCTCGATGCGAACGCCGATGCCCTTGTAGGCCTCGGGCACGCCCTCCTCGTCGGGGTGGAAGTAGAGCCCCGGCTCGACCGTGAAGACCATGCCGGGAATCAGGGGGCGACCCGGCGTACCGTCGTGCGCGTAGGCGCCCACGTCGTGCACGTCGATCCCCAGCCAGTGCCCGGTGCCGTGCATGTAGTACTTCCGGTAGGTCTTCTCCTCGATCGCCTTCTCCAGAGGCCCTTCGAGGACGCCCAGCTCGATCAAGCCTTCAGTGAGAACGCGCACGGCGGTTTCGTGCAGCGCATGCCACAGGAGCCCCGGCTTCACCTGGTCGATGACCGCCATCTGGGCGCGGAGAACGAGGTCGTAGATCTCACGCTGCGGCCCGGTGTACGTGCCGTTGACGGGCCACGTGCGTGTGATGTCACCGGTGTAGTAGCCGACCTCGGCGCCCGCATCGACGAGCACCAGATCGCCGGTCTCCATCCGACGGCGGTTGTGGATGTAGTGCAGGATGCACGCATTCGCGCCGCTTCCCACGATCGAGGCGTACCCGGGCGCCGTCGCGCCGGAACGACGGAACACGTACTCGATCTCGGCCTGCAGCTCGAACTCGCGCATCCCCGGGCGGGTGACCCCCATGCCCCGAAGATGCCCTTCGGCCGACACCTCGCAGGCGCGGCGGAGCACCGCGATCTCGCTCTCGGACTTGAGTAGCCGCATCTCGTGCAGCACGTGCATCGGATCCTCGATGGTGCGCGGCGCCTTCTTGCCTCGTCGTGCGATGTGCTGGACCTTGCGCACGGTGCGGATGACCTTGCGGTCCATCTCCTCGTCCCAGCCCAGGCCGTAGACGAGCTTGCTGCGTCCTTCGAGGAGTTTTGGCAGGTGCTCGGAGAGCTCGTGGATCGAGTACGCCCCGTCTGCGCCCAGCTGGGCGGGCGCGTCCTCCACCCCCACACGCCACCCGTCCCAGATCTCCCGCGCCCGGTCCTTGGGGCGCACGAACATCACGAAAGGGGTCTCCGGGTGCGACGGCAGGAACAGCGCCGCCGCCTCCGGTTCCTCGAATCCGGTCAGGTACCAGAGGTCGCTGTTCGCTCGGTAGTCGAACTCCGTGTCGTTGCTGCGCACGGAGGTCGGCGACGAGATGATGAGCGCCGCGGCGTCTTCGCCGAGGCGCTCCATCAAGCGTGCGCGCCGAGCCGCGAACACGTCACCGGGCCGCGAACCCGTCGGTGTGTGGGGAAAGGGGGACGTCGTGTGCTCGGTCGTCACGAAGCAAGCCTCCGGTCAGCGGCAACGGGAACCAACGGCCAATCGTCGGGTCGATCAGTCGACGAACGCATCCTTGAGCGTGAAGAGCAGCTCACGCTCGAGGCCACCCGCCCCGAGCCAGGCCGCGTCACGCACCGGCACGTCGTACTTCTCGCCGAGTCGCTTCACCTCACCGCGCATGTCGGGGCCGACGGCGTGGTGGAGAAGGACGACGTCCGCATCCTGCGCCTCGTTGGCGATCTCGCGGAGCGTCTTGTAGGGCGGGCGCAGTCCCGTGAACACCCACTCCCCCTCGAACCCAAGCTCCTTGGCCAGGGCGTTGAAGGCGTCCAGGGTGGGCTTGCGCGCCGTGTCGCCGCCCACGACGAGGATGCGAACGGGCTCTTCCTCGTCCTTCAGGAGACTCTTCGTCTCCTCGCGGTCCACGTCGGGATCGAGTACGCCGGCTTCCATGGCCGAGGCCTTGGCCGCCGCCAGCGCCTCGTCCGTGTCTTCCGTCCCCCGCGCGGAGAGCTCGGCGAGCAGGCCGTAGGCGCGCGCCAGACCGTGGGGCTCGCCGGTCGCGATGTGTCGCTCGGCGCAGGCGCGGCAGACGTCCACGAACTGCTGCTCGCGGTCGGGCATCACCTCGTAGAGATCGGCGAGCTGCTCCTCACGGCCCGCGTCGTCGAACAGCGCGGCGGCCGGACCGTCCTTGTCGAGGAGGAAGGTCTCGAGACGCTCGAGCGCTTCCCGCTGGTAGAGCTTGGCCCGGAAACGCTCGTAGGTGCGCAGCGCCTCGTCCTTCTCGCCCAACGCGATCAGGGCTTCGAGGCGGGTCTGGTACGCACCGAACCAGGTCTCGAAGTCGGGGCGGCTCTTGAACGCCTTGTCCACGAGCGCCAGCGCGCCGTGGGGATCCTCTTCGATCTTCGCGCGTGCCGCTTCGAGGTGCTCGGGCGCCAGGGGACGCGACGGCGAGGCCGCGGCTCGCTGGGTCGGGCGACCCGGAATCTTGGCGTTCGGCACGTGCTCGACGAGCTTGTCGAACACGGGCCCCTTGATCTCGGGGTCGAGGGACACGGCGTTCGCGTTGCGCAGCACCCAGCGCTGGGCTTGGTCCAGATCGTCGCCCTCGACGTCGGCCGTCAACAGGCAATGACCGAGGAAGAACCGCGATCGGGCGTGCACGATGCGGGCCTTCGCCCGGTTCTCACGCATGAGCTGATCGGCCTCGCGGAAGCACGCAGCCGCGGCATCGAAATCGCCGGACTCGTAGGCCAGCATGCCCTGCGTGTAGATCGCGTTGTAGGAGCGACCCTCGCCGGCCTGGCCCTTCTCGAGGATCGCCTGGGCTTCTTCGCGACGCTCGCGGTCGGCCTGGGGAAGCAGATCCAGGGTGCCGCGCACCCCGAGCGTCGCGAGGGCGAGGTCGCCGACGAGGACGCTGCGGTAGGGATCGTCCTCGGGCAGCCGGTCGAGCGCCTCCCGGTAGCGCTCGGTGGCTTCGTCCCAGTTCCCGGCCAGCTGCTGGAGGCGTCCGATCTTGCGATCGACCTTGCTGCAGGCGCGAGCGTCCAGCCCGCTCTCGGCGGCGAACGTCGCGGCGCGGTTGAGACGCTCCATCGTCTGCTCTTGCGAATGCTCGCCGCGATCGGCCCGGCGGAGCGACTCTTCGAGGAGGAACTCGGCGTCGCGACGGCTCCCTTCCTCGGTGACGGCGGCGAGGTGGCGCCGGTAGAGGTCGAACGCACGATCCGCCTCGCCATCGCGCAGGAGCATCCGCCCCACGGCACGCAGGGCGACGCGGCCCTCGGGGTGGTCGAGGCTCGCCTCGAACTCGGCGTCGTCCATCAGGCCGCGGACGCGGTCCCGGGGGCCGGTCCGGGAGGCGGCGTCGAGCCTCCCCAGGAAGGCCCAGCGGCGGGCGTCTTCCGTCGAGGACGCGGGCAGCCCCTCGAGCCACTCGGACCGGTCCTCGGTGTCTTCTTCGCCCTCGTCGCGCGCGGCCCTGGCCTCGACCAGCTCGTGGAGGGCGCCCACGTGGAACATGGTGGCACCGCGGTCCGGAGCCAGCTGGTTGAGGTCGGCAACCGTGCGAACGGCGCGCTTGACGTCCGAACTCCCACCTTGGCCCGCGTCGAGGACGAGGTGGTGGACCAATCGATCAATCTCTGTCTTCCAAGGCATGGGGATTCACTCCGATGATTCTTCCCTGGACCGGCTGAAGCGTGCACCGTTACATCGCATGGCCGCGGGACCCGGGCCGATCCTACCCAAAGGCGAGCGACCCGGCACGACCGTTCTCACCTGTCAGCCGCAGCGCCCAGTCCGACCACCACGCGGGCGGCCTCCCGGCTCCGGGTGAAGGCCCTTACCATCCGGCTCAGCGCGTCCAGATGGTCCTTCACCTCGCGAACGGGGGCCTGGGGGTCGAAGAACACCGTGATCAGCACGTCGCGGGTCTCGGTGGTCGGGAGCGCCCGACGCGCCCCCGCGCGGGCCGAGCCGAGGATGCCCTGGGTATCGCAGAGCACCGGCTCGCCTCGCACGCTCGACCGGCGCCCCTCCTCGTCGCGGATCCGCTCCTTCGACTGCCCCATGCGAAGCAGCAGGGGAGGCTGCATCAGGTCGGCATCGGCCACCAGGACCCGCAAGCCCCGGTTCGCCTCGACCATCAGCGTGGCTGCGTGCAGATTGTCGCGCAGGGCGAGCCCCCCGTCGTCGTCCCGGCGACCACGCGCATCGGCGCAGGCCTGGACGAGCTCTTCGGTGGCGGGCCCCAGCTCGACGTCGACCAGCCGGAGGAAGCCGGCCGCGACGCGTCCCCGGGCGTGCGGAGACAGGTCGACGGCTCCCAGGGCGCCGAGGTCCAGCGGGACGCTCGCCTCCCCGCCCATGCCGGGCAGGTCCACCGAGACGAGGTCGACCCGGGCCAACGTCTTCAGCGGCGCGACGTCCACACAGTCCGCGACGCCTCGCGCATCGAGGATCTCGCAGACGGCCCCCTCCTCGAGTACGACGGGACCGGCGTGCCACACCCCGGCTTCGAGCATCACGCCCTGCCCGGGCGTCGTGTGGAAGGCGTGCAGCGGATGGCCCTCGTCGCCCTTCTTCCCCAGAAGCAGGAACACCATCGTGGCGTCCGACATGGGCAGGATGATGCGCCGCGTCGTGGGGAAGCGGCGCAGCTGGCTGATCGTCAGCCCGCCGGGACGCCAGACGTCCACGGCGGCCAGGCCGTGACTCTCGCCGCCGAGCTCGACGCGTGCGCCGGGAGCGAGACTTCGACCGAACGGCGCGAAGCTCTCCTCGGTCAGGGGACTGGCCGGGAGGCGGAGGGAGTGCGCGGCATCGGAGTCGGGGCCCTGCGACATGCCCGCAGCCTACCGCAGGCGGGCCGGGGCCGATCGCCGGGCGTGCATCCGACGGGCGTCGGCCACGCGTCCGGCCCGATCAGCGGCGCCGGCGGGCGGGTTTCTTCCAGTTCGGAATGCCCGAGGTCGGCGGCTTCGACGCCTCCTTCTCCGGCTCCACCTTGCGGCGGGGCGGCGGCTCGAAGCCGGGGATGCGCTTCTGCTCGATCTCGCGGTTGATCAGCTTCTCGATCTGGGTGAGGTAGGGACCGTCCTCGGGCTCCACGAGCGTGATCGCCCACCCCGACTCCCCCATCCGGGCCGTGCGCCCGACCCGGTGGACGTAGTCCTCCGCGTTCTGCGGGATGTCGAAGTTCACGACGTGATCGACGCCCTGGATGTCGAGGCCGCGCGCCGCGACATCGGTGGCGACGAGCAGCGCCAGATCCCCGTTGCGGAAGCGCTTGAGCACCTGCTCGCGCTGGCCCTGGGGCAGTCCGCTGTGGATCTCGTGGGCATCGAACCCGGCCCGGGAGAGCACGTAGGCGACCCGGTCGGCCGTGAACCGCGTGCGGACGAACACGATCGTCCGCTCGGGGTTGCGCTCCTCGAGCAGGTGGATCAACAACTCGCGCTTGCGGTCGGGTCGAACGACGTAGAACATCTGCTCGACCTCGTCCACCGTGAGCGACTGGCTCTCGATGATCACCCGCTCGTGCTCGCCGAGGTGCTTCGCGACGAGACGCTCCACGTCGTCGTTGAGGGTGGCCGAGACGAGGAGGGTCTGCTTGCGATTCGCGCAGGCACGGATGATGCGATCCACGTCGTCCCTGAACCCCATGTCGTACATGCGGTCCACTTCGTCGAGGACGAGGATCTCCACGAGGCCGGGATTGAAGGTCCCCCGACCCATGTGATCGAGCAGGCGCCCGGGCGTACCCACGGCGATCGCGGCGCGAGGCAGCTGGCGGAACTGGCGCTGCATCCGGGTCCCGCCGTAGACGCACGCCGTGAGCACCGGCAGATGGCGGCTCAGCTTCTCGCTCTCGGCCGCCACCTGGATGGCGAGCTCGCGGGTCGGCACGACGGCGAGGATCCTCACGGGGCCGTCCGGCTGCCAGTCCCCCCCGGCCGGGTCCTCGTGCGCTTCCTTCAGCTGGGCCAGCGCGGGCACCAGGAAGGCGCAGGTCTTGCCGGTCCCCGTGCGCGAGCGCGCCACGACGTCGTTGCCCGTCAGCGCCGGCGGGATCAGCTCGGACTGCACCGCCGTCGGCTCCAGGTAGCCCGCCTCGGCCAGGGATCGCAGGAGCGGCGCGGGCAGGTCGAACTGATCGAACGCGGTCGTCGGTACGGGCGCGGCCTTGGCCCGGCCGCGCGCGGGCTTCGGCTCTGCCTCGTCGCCCCCATCCTTCGAGCGCGGCGCCCCACGCTCGGCACCCGCCGGAGCCGCATCCTGCCCGGTGGACCGGCGACGCCGCCGGCGGCGCCGCGGCCGTCGCTCGCCGCCTGCAGCGTCATCCGGGGTGGGAGCGGGGGGGGCATCGTCCGGGCGGTCGTCGGGGATCATCCCGCGATGGTATACGCAAGTGACAGACCACCCGGCCCGGGACGAGCCGTTCAGCCGGCTGGTGGTATAAGGTCCGGCCGACCCATCTGACGCGGAGAGGTGGCAGAGTGGTCGAATGCACTGGCTTGCTAAGCCAGCGTACCCCTTGGGGTACCCCGGGTTCGAATCCCGGCCTCTCCGCCATCTCACTGCCCGGGTGGGTCGCTCGTCGTTCCGTTCCGCGCTCCCGCGCGGATTGGATGTCGCCGCGTTGCGGCGCCACCGGGGGGCTATTTCGTACCCCCCCGGACCCCTCACGACCCCGCGTTCGAATCCCGGCCTCTCCGCCATCTCACTGCCCGGGTGGGTCACTCGCGTTCCGTTCCGCGCTCCCGCCTGGCGTGGGTAGGTCGTTCCCTTTCCGTTCCGCGCTCCCGCGCGGCGTAGATGTCGCCGCGTTGCGGCTCCACGGGGGGGCTATTTCGTACCCCCCCCGACCCCTCACGACCCCTCACGACCCCGGGTTCGAATCCCGGCCTCTCCGCCATCTCACTGCCCGGGGTAGGGCCCCTAGCCGGCCTCTCCGCTTCGCCTCCATGGCGAGCCTGGGTACCCTCCCCCCCTTACCCAGCGGCAGGTGGACAGGGAATCGCGCCCCCCCCACGGGCGGCGAGGACAATGGAAGCAACGTGCACGAGGATCGATCCGCCCCCCCCAATGCCGCCGAGCCGCGCGCTGGCCCCTTCCCGCTGCCCGACGAAGACACCCTCTTCCGCGACGCGTTCCACTACGCCCCGATCGGCATGGCCGTCGTCGGTGGACGCGGCGAGATCCGGCTGAGCAATCGCTCGTTCCAGCGCATGCTGGGCTACACGGAGGAAGAACTCGAGCAAATCACCTTCCTCGAGGTCACCCATCCGGACGACCAGGAGTCGTGCGCGACGGCGGTCGAGAAGATGCAGGGGGGCGGTGGCCGGCTCTACTTCCCGCAGAAGCGTTACGTCCGCAAGGACGGCACCTGGCTCTGGGCCACGGTCCACGGCTCGTTTCGGCTCGACGACGAGGGGCACCCCGTCTACGGGCTGATCCAGGTTCAGGACATATCGGCGCGCGTGCATGGCGAAGCCGAAGTCACGCGGAGCCACGCTCGACTCGAACACGCTCAGCGCATCGCGCAGGTCGGCAGCTGGGAAGTGGAGTTCGCCACGGACGAGGTCACGTGGTCGGCCGAGCTCTACCGCATCTACGGCCTCTCACCGACGAGCTTCCACCCGACGTACGAGACGTACCTCGATCGGATCCACGTCGACGACCGCACGCGCATCCGCGAACAGGTGAAGGCGATCCGCGACCGCCAGTGGGATGACAGTCGTCCGCTGGTGCTGCAGCATCGCATCGTGCGGCCGGACGGCTCGGTCCGCGACATCACGACGGAAGGCCACCTCGAGCGCGACGACAAAGGCCGGGCGGTGAGGCTGGTCGGCACGTCCCAGGACGTCACGGCACGCGAAGCCGCGCAGCGCGCCCTCGAAAAGCAGGTCCGGCAAGAGGACGCCGTCGCCGCCCTGGGGCGAGAGGCACTCCAGAACGAAGACATCGCGGCGGTGCTGCAACTCGGCGTCGAGCGGGCCGCGACGATGCTCGACGCGGACTTCGGGCGACTCGCGGAGATCTTGCCGGGCGGCGAGTCGGTCATCGTGCGCGCCAGCGTCGGTTGGCCGACGGGGGACGAAGCCCCCCTCGTCCACGACATCGCGGCCGATGCGCAGACCGCAGAGGCCTTGCAGGAGCAACGGGCGGTCATCCTGGAGAACGTGGCCGAGGACACGAGCCTCGCGACCCCCTTCATGCCGCCCGGCCACGACGCGGTGTCGGGCATGACGGTCCCGGTCATCGGGCCCCACGGCCCGATCGGCGTTCTCTCGGTCCACTCACGCGCCCCCCGCCTCTACTCCACGGACGACATCCGCTTCCTCCAGAGCATCGGCGTCCTGCTGGCCACCGCCATCGAGCGCAAACAGACGGAGAAGGCGCTCGTGCAGCGTGAACAGCAGCTGTTCGCCGCGCAGAAGATGGAAGCCATCGCGCGGCTGGCGGGTGGGGTGGCTCACGACTTCAACAACCTCCTGCTCGTCATCTCGGGCTTCGCGGGGCTCCTACAGCGGCAGCTCAGGGACGACGATCCACGCCTGCGCGAAGTCAACGCGATCAGCCAGGCGGCCGACCGCGCCTCGAAACTCACGAGGCAACTCCTGGCCTTTGGTCGCAAGCAAGTCCTTCAGCCGCAGCCCCTCGACATCAACGAGGTCGTGAAGGACATCCGGCGCATGCTGAGCCGCATGCTCGGTGAGGACATCACCATCGAGGTCGACCTCGCCAGCGAGTTGGCCTGCGTGGAAGCGGACCCGGGACAACTGGAGCAGGTCTTGCTCAACCTCGCGGTCAACGCGCGCGACGCCATGCCCGACGGGGGTCGCATCCGCTTCTCGACGCGGAACATCGAGATCGACGAAGACATGGCCTCCACGTTCGACGGTCTGGAGCCCGGCAACCACGTCCTGCTGTCGATCGAAGACAACGGCGTGGGTATGGACGTCGCGACCCAGAGCCAGGTGTTCGAGCCCTTCTTCTCGACCAAGGAGCGCGACAAGGGATCCGGCCTCGGCTTGTCCACGGTCTACGGCATCGTCAAGCAGAGCGGCGGCGACATCACGCTGCGCTCGCGCGTGGGTCGAGGGACACGCATCGACGTCTACCTCCCCTGGGCCCTGGAGGGGATCCCGGCGACGGAACCGGACCCGACGCCCACGGTCGTACCGGGAGGCGTGGAGACGCTGCTCGTCGTCGAGGATGAGGACGCCGTCCGGAGCCTCGCGGTCCGCATCCTCGCGGAGTACGGCTACACCGTCCTGGACGCCGCGAACGGCAAGGAGGCCCTGCAGACGCTGCGCGAGGCGAGCACACCGGTGGACATGCTCGTGACGGATGTCGTCATGCCCGGCATGGGGGGGCCGGAGCTTGCGCAGAAGACGCGGCGCATGCTCCCGGACATGCCCGTCCTCTTCGTAAGCGGCTACGCCGATCAGCGGGATCGCATGCGGGACGCACTCGAGCACGATGCCGCTTTCCTGCGCAAGCCCTTCTCGCCGGCGGACCTGGCGCGTGCCGTGCGGACACTCCTCGATCGCTGAGCGGGGACGAAGGACGTCGTCGAGGCCTGGGGTCGGGCTGCTTGGCTGGATAGACTCACGCAGGTCCAATCAGGAGGGGTCCATGCGCGCCACCGTTCGTGTCCTCGCTCTCGTCGTCACCGTCATGCTCGGACTCGCCGCCTGCGGCGACGCGACGAAGTCGTCGTCCTCGTCGGCCCCGGATTCCGACGGCACGCCGACGGTCGCGACGGTGAACTACCCGCTCGCCTACTTCGCGGAGCGCATCGGGGGCGGCGCCGTCGAGGTGGTCTTCCCCGCACCGGCCGACGAGGATCCCGCCTACTGGGAACCGGACGACGCGGCGCTCGCGATCTACCAGGCGGCGGACCGCATCCTCCTGAATGGTGCGACGTACGCCAAGTGGATCCCCAAGGTGTCCCTCGCGCCGTCGAAGCTGGTGGACACCTCGGCCTCGGCCAAGAACCGCTACATCTCGATCGAGGGAACGACGACGCACGCCCACGGCCCCGACGGCGAGCACGCCCACGCCGGCATCGCCTTCACGACGTGGCTGGACCTGGGCATCGCGATGCAGCAGGCGGACGCCGTACGGGACGCACTCGTGTCGCTCGTGCCGGAGAAGGCCGAGGCGTTCGAAGCGAATACCGTCGCCCTGCGGGACGACCTCGAGGCCCTGGACACGGAGATTCGCGACATCGTGCGGCGGGATCCGACGCGCCGGCTCGTGGTGTCCCACCCCGTGTACCAGTACTTCAGCCGAGCGTACGACCTGAACACACGCGCCGTGCACTGGGAGCCGGACGCCAAGCCGGACGAGGCCGCCTGGTCGGCCTTCAAGGACTTGCGCCGCACGTTCCCGGCCACCTGGATGCTCTGGGAGGGTGAGCCCATCCCCGCGAGCGTGCAGGCGCTGAAGGATGAAGGCGTGGCCAGCCAGGTGTTCGCTCCCTGCGGCAACCGGCCGCCGACCGGCGACTTCCTCAGCACCATGCGGGAGAACGTGAAGAACCTCGGCGAGGTGTTCGCGAAGTAATCCGGCGCGGCACACGGGCAGGACGGCACGTATCATCCGTCCCCGTGAGCGCCGCCCATCCCCCGCTGGCCCCTGCCCGCAAGGTTTCCATCCGCACGGTCCTCCTGAGTCTTCTGATCGGGGAGATCGTCGTGCTCGTCGGCGTGACGTGGTGGCTCTGGTACAGCAACGGCCAGAAGGCCATCCACGAGGTGGAAGGCCGGCTCCGGTCCGAGATCGCGGCCCGCATCCAGCAACACCTCGATCGGTTCCTGGCGGAGCCCGATCGCGTCAATCAGATCAACGAAGACGCCTATCGGAGCGGCCAGCTGGACCTCAGCGACGTCGAGGCGCTGGAACCCCACCTGTGGCGACAGATGCAGGTGTTCGACACCGTGTCCTACATCGACATCGGAACCGAAACGGGCCAGTTCCTGGGCATCGAGCGCTTGCGAGACGGCTCTCTCGCCCTCGAGATGTGCACGCCTTCGACGGGCGGCGCGCTCTTCACCTACCCGCTGTCTGCCGACGGCACGCGACTCTCGAAGAAGATCCGCCCCGACTACGAGGTGCGTACCCGCCCCTGGTATCTAGCGGCCCTGCGCACCCCCAAGCCCACGTGGAGCGAGATCTACCCCTTCTTCTCGCTTCCCGTGCGCCTGGGCATCACCGCCGTCCGCAGCGTGAACGACCCGGAAGGCAACATCGTCGGCGTGTTGGGGTGTGACCTCGTCCTCTCGAACCTGGACAAGTACCTCGAGTCCCTGGACCTCGGCCAGACGGGCCGTACGTTCATCCTCGAGCGCGATGGGCTGCTCGTGGCGTCATCGAGCGGTGAGCCGTCGGCGGTGCCCGTGGGAGACGAGCGCAAGCGCATCCAGGCGACCGAGCTGCGAGACCCACTGATCGCGGGCGCCGCCCAGCATTTGGCCGGCCTTCCCGGCGGCTTCGCGCGCATCCGGCGCCCCGAGCAAGTGGCGTTTCACCTGGACGGCCAACGGGTCCTCTTGGACGTGATGCCCATCCAGGACGCGCTGGGCCTGGACTGGTTGGCCGTCATCGCCATTCCGGAGGCCGAGTTCCTGGGCGCCGTCGAAGAGAACACCCGCACCACGTTGCTGCTCTTCGGCATCCTCCTGCTGGTGGCCGGCTTCACCGTGTTCCTGACGACGCGCCGCATCTCGCGTTCCATCCTGGACGTGAGCGATGAGATGAAGCGACTGGCGTCGTTCGAGGTGGCGGATGGTGAGCTGGTGACGTCACCACTTCGCGAGATCCACGCCATGCAGGCGTCCCTCAAGACGATGCGCACCGCCTTGCGTTCGTTCGGCAAGTACGTGCCCGTCGACGTCGTACGCCAGCTGGTTCACCAGCGGCAAGAGGCGGACCTGGGACTGCGCCCCGCCGACGTGACGATCTACTTCTCCGACGTCGCGGACTTCACGTCCATCTCCGAGAACCTCGCACCGGACACGCTCGTGGAGATCATGAGCGAGTACCTCGACGAGATGTCGCAGATCATCATCAAGAGCGGCGGCACCGTGGACAAGTACCGCGGCGACTCGATCATGGCGTTCTGGAATGCCCCGGAGCCGATCGACGACCACCCCCTCCGTGCGGTCGAGGCGACCCTCGCGTGCCAGAAGCGACTGGAGGAGTTGAAGGATCGCTGGGAGAGCGTCGGCCTACCGCGCCTCGTCGCGCGGACCGGGCTCCACACGGGCCCGGTGCTGGTCGGGAACTTCGGCTCCCGTCGCCGTATGGACTACACCGTGATCGGCGACGCGGTAAACCTGGCATCGCGGCTGGAGGGGCTGAACAAGCTCTACGGCACCGACGCCCTCATCACGGATGGCGTCTGGCGTGCCGTGCGCGAGACCCACGTCTGTCGGCTCGTCGACGTCGTCTCGGTGAAGGGCAAGAGCCTGCCCACGCGCGTCTACGAGCTGGTCGGGGCCGCCGCCGAAGTGACCGTGGACGAGCGCCACCGGATCACGATGTACGAGGAAGCGCTGGGACTCTACATGAGCCGCCTCTTCCGGCACGCCGCGGCCCGATTCGGGGCCTACCTGGAGCGCTGGCCGGACGACCGCGCGGCCCACGCGCTCCGCACGCGCTGCCTCCACTACGCCGAATCGCCCCCCCCTACGGACTGGCGCTGGGCGCACAGCCTCGAAGTCAAGTAGACGGGCCGACGCGCCCCTCCCCGATCGGTACCATCCCGGACCCTCGTTGCGGAGATGCCATGAACACCCTCGATGCCATCGAGCGCCGTCGCTCCATCAAGCACTACGACCCGAACCACGTGATGACGCCGGAGGAGGAGAAGCGGCTCCTCGGGTTGGCGATGCTCTCGCCGACGGCCTTCAACATCCAGAACTGGCGCTTCGTGGTGGTCAAGGACCCCGAGCTGCGCAAGCAGATCCGCGCGGTCAGCTGGGATCAAGCGCAGGTGACCGACGCGTCGCTCCTCCTCGTCCTGTGCGCGGACCTCAAGTCGTGGACGCGCGATCCGGCCCGCTACTGGGTCAACGCGCCGAAGCCCGTCCAGGACTTCCTCGTCCCGGCGATCGGCCAGTACTACGAGGGGCGCCCCCAGGTGGAGCGCGACGAGGCCATGCGCTCCTGCGGGATCGCCGCCCAGACCCTGATGCTCGCCGCGAATGCGATGGGCTACGACGCCTGCCCCATGGACGGCTTCGACTTCGACGCGGTGGGCAAGCTGATCCAGCTGCCCGAGGATCACGCCATCGCGATGTTCGTCGCGATCGGCAAGGGCACGGAGCCCGCGTGGCCGCGGCCGGGTCAGCTCCCGTTTAGCGACGTGGTCATCGAGGACCGCTTCGGGTCCTAGCCCCCGCGGGCGTCGAGCGCGTGCGGGGCGGGGGCTGGCTCTACCAGCAGCCCCCGCGCGCCCAGCCGCCGCCACCGCCGCCCCAGCCGCCCCAGCCGCCCCAGCTAAGGCCCCCGCACGGGAACCCGAAGCCGACGCGGAGCGCGGGCCCGCAGGCGGGGCACAACGGGGGCACAGACCCGGCGCGGCGTGATGCAAGGCGAGCAAGGACTCGCGCAGCGGACGACGCGTACACGCCTCGGGGCGCACACGGGCTCACAGACGGTCGTCGCACAAGGGTCGCAAGGAGCGCAGTCGCGGCGTCCGTCGTGATAGCCGCTCGACCAGAACACCGTCGGTGTGCTCATCGGGTCACGCGGCTCGCAGGCCGGACGGCACGGGTCGCAGGCGCCACACGGATCGGGACACACGTCGACGCGCGACGCGCAGGGATCGCAGGTGGTGACGCACGGCGAGCCGGTCGTGATGACGCGGGGGCTGCGCTGGACGATGCGGATGACCTTCGTCGTTCGCGAGCTGCGGGTCGTACGGGCCGTCGCCTCGGGCGCGGCCGGCGCGGCCGGCGCAGCGTTCCGGGCGACCCGCTCGAAGGCGGGCTTCGTTCGACGCACCACCCTGGTCTCGATCATCCGCGGCGTCTGGCCGGCGCCATCCGAGCAGCGTCCGTCCTCGCAGAAGCTGCCCTCGACCCGCGGCGCCGGCGACGGTCGCGCGATGACGGCGCGATTGGACGCAGCAGGACGGGGGGCCCGGGCGAAACCGAACGTCGACAGGTCCAGAGCGGGCGCCGGCGTCGCCGGGCGCGCGATCGCGGACGCGGTCGCCGCGGGCCGGGCGGAGCCGCTCAAGGTGGTCGCGGGGTCGGCCCACGCCGGCGTGGCGATGACGAGGACGGCCAGGCAGACGCCGATCAGGGCCGTGGTGGACGTAGACATGGTGGAATCCTCTGCTCTCTCCCTCGGCCACGCCCCCCGCGGGGGGCGACGGGGGGCCGGATTCCACCGCCACCGAGTACCAACGCGACGCTCACGATACCAGGGTCTCCCGTGCGGGAGCGGGCATCGGCCCGGTGGACGATAGTCTCTCCGCGTGCCCTCCGTCCTCCTCCCTCTCGCCGCCCTCGCACTCCTGCTCTGGATGGCGGCACGCCTCGACCGGGCCCGCGCCTTCCCGCGAACGCGCACGCTGCCGCGGGCCCACCCCGACGAGGCGTCCGGGGGGCGTGTCGTGGCCGTGGTCCCCGCCCGGAACGAGGCGCTGAGCCTGCCCTCGACCCTGCCCTCCCTGATGGCTCAGGGCCCTCCCCTGGCGCGCATCCTCGTCGTCGACGATCGCTCGGCCGACGACACGGCAGCCGTGGCCCGCGAGCTGGTCGGGGCGGCTCCGCCCGGCTCCGTCCCCGTAGACGTGGTCACGGTCGAGACGCTGCCCGCGGGCTGGATGGGGAAGGTGCACGCACAGGCGGTCGGTGTGGAGCACGTTCCGCCGGAGATCGACTGGGTGCTCTTTACGGATGCCGACATCGACCACGGCACGGGGGTGGTACGCCGCCTCCTCGCCCAAGCCGCCCGAGGGCCCTACGACCTCGTCTCGGTGATGGCCCGCCTCAGGACGGATACGTTCTGGGAGCGCCTGCTGATGCCGACGTTCGTCTACTTCTTCCAGGCCATGTATCCGTTTCGACGCGCGAGCGATCCGCGCTCGCCGGTCGCGGCCGCCGCCGGCGGCTGCGTCCTGCTGCGGCGCGAGGTGCTCGCACGCGCCGGCGGTCCCGCGACGTACCGGGCCGCCATCATCGACGACCTCGCCCTCGCGCGGGCGGTGAAGGGGACCGGGGGTCGCCTCTGGATCGGCTTCGACGACGCGGTCGTGTCTCGGCGCGCCTACCCTCGCCTGACGGACATCGTGAACATGATCGCGCGCTCGGCCTTCGATGAGCTCGGCTACCGCTACGGGATGATCCCCCTGGTGTGGTTCGGCCTCGTTCTGCTCTTCGTCGTGCCGCCCGTCGCCACGATCGGCGGCATCGCCACCGGCCATGGGGCGGTCGTGGGGCTGGGGGCCGCCGGGTGGCTCATGGCGACGCTCTCCACGGCCCCGGCGTTTCGCCTCTACGGCCTGTCCGTCGCGTGGGCGCTCACGACGCCCGTCGCCGCGCTGATCTACGCCTGGGCGACGACGCTGTCCGCGCTGCGCCACGCGTTCGGCCGCGCGCTTCACTGGCGCTGACGGCAACGGCCAAGGCGCAGTGGACACGAAAACGCGCGGGCGCACCGTTCGGCGCGCCCGCGCGTGGGGGTTGGTCAGGCCTCGTCCCCGGCTCGGAGCGGCCGGCTAGTTCACGCTCGAGGTGACGGGCAGCTGGAGCTCCCAGTAGCGGCTCTCCGCCGGCACCATGGGCGAGTTGTAGCCCATCATGCGCCAGTTGCCGGCCACGACCCAGCCTTCGCGCTCGGCGCGGGCTTCGATGGCGGCCTTCGCCCGCTTGATCTCCTTCTGGCTGCGCATGCCGCGCACACCGACGCTCAGGACGGTCAGCGGCTTCACGTCGAGCACGGCGACCTTGCCGTCGAGACCGGCATCGCCTTGATCCGGCGCCTCGTAGAGGAACGCCATGTCCATCTCCCGCAGATCGTCGTTCATCGTCATTTCGACGGGCGCGGTCATCTGGACGTCGTTCTTCTTGATGTGGCGGAAGAGGGTCCAGAAGGAGTTCCCACCCTCGGCGCGCGCGGCGCGGTACCGGGGGTAGCGCTTCACGACGACCTGGCCGACCGGTCCGGCGGCGGGGAAGCCGGCGGGCATCGACGCCTCGATGCGGGGCTCGAAGTCCAGGTCCTTGGTGATGCGGTCGAACGCGTCACGCAGGTTCCACGCCTTCTTGCCCGCGTTCGAAGCCGGCATCGCCATGGCCTCGGCGAGCATCATGCGATGCAGCGAGCCCAGATCCTTCTCTTCGTACGTCAGGAGCATCTCAGCCGCCTTCTCGTAGATGGCGGCACATCCGACGTGATCCCCGTCGTTGTAGATCGGCGCGCCCTTGCGAATCGCGGCGGCGATCACGCTCATCGCGGAATGCTCGGGTGCCTGGGGCGTCGGGGGAATCAACACCTGGTCGATCACGTGGATGACTCCGTTCGAGCACTGGATGTCGGCCTTGATGACGTTGGATGAACCCACGCGGAGGCCGAACGAGAGCTGGGGTCCACCGGCGCTGGCGGCTGAGGCGACCTTGAGCAGGTCCGTCGAGAGGACGCGCCCGGGTACCACGTGGTACAGAAGGATCCCGCGAAGCACGTCTCGCTTCTCGGGCTGGAGGAGACCCTCGACGGTGCCCTTGGGCAGGCGAGCGAACGCCTCGTCCGTGGGCGCGAAGACCGTGAACGGGCCTTCCCCGCGCAGGGTCTCGACGAGATCGGCCTGGCCGAGGGCCGCGGCGAGGGTCTTGAAGGAGCCGGCCTGGACGGCCGTGGTGACAATGTCATCGCGCTCGCCGGCGTTGGCGGGCGTGGCATGGAGGAGGGTGGACAACGCAAGGCACAGGGTGGTGGTCAGCAGAGTCTTCATGGCGGGGAGTCTAGGTCTCCCTTGCTGCTTTGTCTAGGCTTTTTTCTAGACACTTAGGTTTGTTCAACGAGGATGCCTTCATGAGATCTTGGGTCCCTGCTGTCGCTCTCTGCCTCCTCCTCGCAGGCGGCGCCCTCTTCCTCGTAAACCGCCGCCCCGGCCCCGCGGCCCCGTCGCCGGTGCCCGCCGCCGCCCCCGTCGCCCTCCCTACCCGCCGTGGCCGCGTCGGCCAGCCCCCGTGACGGCGGGACGCTCCGGGTCGACGTGGAGGGGGTCGCCGCCGGCAGCGCCTCGGTCGCCTTCGCCCTCTTCGCCGACGCGGCCGCGTTCGACGCCGCTACGCCCTCGAGGAAGGCTCGCCTCGCCCCGGGCGTGACGACGTGGACGCTGGAGGGGCTGGAGCGGGGCACCTACGCCGTGAAGGCCTACGTGGACCGGGACGGCAACGGAGAGCTCAACCGGGGCGCGTTCGGGGCTCCCTCCGAGCCCTACGGCTTCTCCAAGGATGCGCGTGGGGCCTTCGGACCACCGAGCTTCGCGGAGGCCGCCTTCACGTTCGACGGGAAGAGCCTCTCGATCAGCTTCCGCGTGCGCTGACCGTCACGCGGCACGCCAGCGGCGCGCGAGCAGCAGGGCCACCACGTAGAACACCACCGCCAAGGAGCCGAGCAGCAGGAGCTCGGGCCACAGGCCCGATGGCGGGACCTCGTACCAGAACACCTTCCGGTAGCCGTCGAGCGCCCAGGCGTTGAACGTGAAGCGACCCGCGGCCTGTAGGTTCTCGGGCATCAGGAAGCGGGGAAACATGCTTCCCCCCAGGGCCGACATGACGAGGACGAGCACGACGGCGAGCCCGCTGAGCTGCGCACGCGTGCGGCAGAGCGTGGCGAGGCAGAGGGCGAAGCCGGCGGCGGCCGCGGCCGTCGCGACGGTCATGAGTCCGAACCCCGCGAGGTGACGCGGCGTGA
Source organism: uncultured Planctomycetota bacterium (assembly GCA_963802335.1). Taxonomy (GTDB): domain Bacteria; phylum Planctomycetota; class PLA2; order PLA2; family JAEUHO01; genus CAWDIE01. The sequence continues at coordinate 516,687 of CAWDIE010000004.1, forward strand.
ACAGGTCGAGGCCGAAGAGAAGCGCGCCCCACACGAACATCAGCGTCACCTGCACGATGCCCAACAGGGTCAAGAACAACCAGCGACCCGCGAGCAGCCGCGGCAACCCGAGCTTCGACGTGAGCATGCGCACGAGGACGCCGCTCTCGCGCTCGTCGATCAGGATGGCCCCACGTCCGCTCACGGCGAACAACAGGAACATCACGCCGATGCCCGCGGCGAAGTAGGAGATGGAAGGCCTCTTGCCCGGTGTGCCGAGTACATCCACCACGTCGAACGTGGGACCGCGCGCGGCGGCGGCCGGCCTCGGGCCCTCGGGCTCGGCGAGGGCCAAAGCGGCGGGCAGGGTCTGCTGCAGCACCCCGCGCACGACTTCGAGCGCCATGGGATTCGCCGTGTCCGCCAGCAACTCGATGGTCGTGCCCGTGCCGCCCTCCACCCCCAGGCCAAAAGGCAGCACCACCGCGACCGACGCGGCGCGTTCCCGCACTTGCCGCATGCCATCCTCCCGCGTCGAGCCGGCAGGCAGCTCGGACACGAGCAGCGTGGGTTGCTCCCCCAGCAAATCGGCGACGCGACGCGCGGTCGCATCCTCGGGCGGGAGGAGTACCGACGTGCGCACGGGCCTCGACGCGGCGTCGTCCATGCTGCCGAACACGGCGGCGAAGACGGAGAAGAGGGCCAGGGGCACGACGAAGGTGAGCAGCATCGCCACGGGATCCCGCTTGAGGTTCAGCCAGCCGGTGCGCAGCACGGTGCCGATCATGCCGGCCGCCTCCAGCCGGTGAGTTCCGCGAACACGTCCTCGAGACGCGGCGACTCGACGCGCACGTCTTGGACACCGACCTCGCATTGCGCCAGGCGCGCGAGCAAGGCCGGGAGCTCCCGGGAGACGTCCTCCATCATCCCTTCGACGACGCGCCCCTCGACGCGGCAGCCCGGGCCGAGGTCGCACTGTCCGTCGAGCTCCCGGTCCAGCACGAGGCGAAGGCGCCGGGCACCGCCGAGGGCGCCGTGGGCGAAGCCCTCGGCCCGAACCGAGGCCACGAGGCGTCCCGCGTTCATCAAGAGGATGCGGTCGCAAACGGCCTGAACCTCGTCGAGCTGATGGGTGCTCTGGATGAGCGCAGCCCCCTCGGCGCAGAGCGAGCGAAGCATGCGCCAGATCCGCTCCCGCCCCGGCGGGTCCACCCCGACCGTGGGCTCATCGAGCAGCACGACGCCCGGTCGGTGCAGCACGCTGCACGCGATATTGAGCCGCCGCTTCATGCCACCGCTGAACTCGCCGACGCGATCGTCGGCACGGTCCTCGAGGCCGGTGAACGCCAAGGCCCAGTCGACGCGCTCGCGCAGCGTCGCCCCCTTCAGGCCGTTGAGGCGACCGAAGATCTGCAGGTTCTCCCGCGGCGTGAGCAGGGGATAGAGCGCAATCTCCTGCGGGACGACCCCGACGTGGGGCGCCCCGCCCTCCCCGCCTGCGGGGAATTCGATTGCGCCTGCGTCGAGGGTCTCGAGTCCGGCGACGGCACGGATCAGCGTGGTCTTTCCCGCACCGTTCGAGCCGACCAGCCCCACCCACTCCCCGGGCTGAAGCTCGAAGCTGACGTGTTCCAGCGCGTGGGTCGCCCCGAAGTGCCTTCGCGCGCCCTGAACACGAAGACTGGGGGTCACGGTTACCTGCCCTTCCACGGTGTGGTCCGACCCCCCAACTTCCGCGCCAAGGCGTACCACTGGATCACGACCAGCAGCAAGACGCCGAGCGGATGGAGCAAGACGCTGTCGACGGACTGACGAATGCGCGTGGCCATGACAGCACGGGGGGCGTAGCTCAACAAGACGCCGAGCGCCGCGAGCGCCATGACGAGCGCGCCGAACCCGTTCACGAGCCCCAAGGCGAACAGCACGAGGGGCAGCACTTGCCCTCCGAGCAGAACCAGGGTCCACGGCACGATCGCGCCCGGCGAGGCCATGCCCTCCGTAGCGTTCTTGGCGAGGCCGTTCCACACATCGGGCCCGTTCTCGTACATGCGGCACGTGGCGAGGTCGGAGGCGTCGAAGAGGTCCGTCCCGAGGCCCGCCTTACGGAACGCTCGGGGCAGCATGATGCCGTCATGCCGCGAGTTGCGGATCGCGGCGTGGCCGCCGGCCTGCTCGTACCCGTCGCGACGCGCCACCATGAGCTGACCGCAGCCGGCCCCGAATGCAGGATCCGTCGTGCCCTGCATGCGGCTGAACGGCAGGAAGCCGAGCAACACGAAGTGGACCAGCGGGAGGAGCAGGCGCTCCAGGAACGTCTCGGTCTGCTGCTGCGGAAAGCCACTGACCAGCGCCGCGTCGGACTGGTCGAGGAACTGACGAATGCGCGGCAGGGCGTCGCTCTCCAGGTGAACGTCGGCGTCGAGGAACAGGAGGATGTCCCCTCGCGCGACCTGGGCCAACGCGTGGCAGGCGTGCTGTTTTCCGTTCCATCCCGGTGGGAGCGCGGGCGCCTCGGCCAGCCGCACGCGCGCATCCTGTCGCGCCCGCTCCATCACGACCGCCGGCGTGCCGTCCTCGGAGGCGTCGTCCATCACGACGATCTCGAGCTCGGGATCCTCCGCACCACGCACGGCGTCGAGGGTAGGCCCGATCCGGGCCGCCTCGTTCCGCGCGGGGATCAGCACGGAGAGCCGGTCGCGGCTCGACGGCGCGGACGCGGCCGGCGTGCGCCGAAAGCGCGGCAGATTCAACAGGCTGAGGACGACCGGGAGGGCCGCCAACGCGCAACCCGCGATGGCGAGGCTCACGAGCAACATCACATGACGTCCCCGTGCGCGGAGGAAAAGGGCTCGCCGCGGAGCCGGGCCTTGAGGCGCCGCCAGGTGTCGTAGACACCGCCCACGCCCCGCTGCCCATCGAGGAGTGTCTCGAAGGGAGCGGGATCGCGCGCGAGGGCCAGTGCTCGCAGGTCGTCCTGCGCCAGCTCGAGACGCTCGCCCAGCAACGCCGACCAGCCCTTCACGTCGAAGTCGGGCTCCCGGTCCACGAAGATCGGTGCCCCGAAGCGGGCCAGCGCTTCGGGATGGCGCTCGTTCCAGAAGGGGTACTCGACGGCCAGCGGGATGAGGACGAGGCCCGGCACACTACGGGCCAGGTGAGCGACGCCGGCTTCGATCCCGGCCGGCCGCTCGCGGGGGTCGGCGAAGCGACCCTGCGCCGTGATCCAGAGGACGCCGTCGTGGCCCGAGAGGATCTTCCGACTCATGCGAAGGAACATGGCCGCGCCCCGGGTCGAGGCGGGCTCCACGCCGAAGACCCCGAGCCGTCGGAAGAACCCGTAGCGCTTCAGGGCCTTCTCGTCCATGGGCCCGTAGAGAGCCCGCTTCGGGAAGCAATGCCCATGGAGGAACATGAAGAGGAGGGGGTCCCACCACGAGGGGTGATTCGCGTAGACGACCACCGGGCGGCCGTCGGTTGCCGACGGGAGCCACGAGCGAACGGATCGGACGCCGGTGAAATGGCGGCCGAAGTACCGGCGCAGATAGCGGCGAAAGAGGGCGAACAGACGAGGAGAGAACGTCGGCAGCCTGTCCTCTCTACGCCTGTCGGGCGCGCTCATGCGGAAGCCTTCGCCAAGGCGGGCGCCTCGTCACCGGGTCCATCGACCGGGCCGTCCTGATCGAGCGTGTCCGCGGCGATCCAGCCCGACATCATGACCATGGGCATGCCCGGTCCGGGATGCGCTGCGCCCCCGGCGAGGTAGAGGCCCTTGACCTGACGGCTGCGGTTCCCCGGCTTGAACGCGCCGACGAAGCGACCGTGGCTGGCCAGTCCATAGATCGCCCCGTTGAGGACGTGGTAGCGATTGTGGATGCCTTGGGGCGTCAGGCTGCGCTCGAGGACGATTCTCTCCTCGATGTCCTCGAGGCCCGCCGTGCGCTTCAGCTTGTCGATGATGCGCGCGCGGTAATCCGGCAGCATCGCCTTCCAGTCGTGATGCGGGCGGAGGTACGGCGTGTGGACGAGGACGTAGAGCGCCTCGCCGCCCTCGGGTGCCACCGCGGGCTCGGTCCGCGCGGGGGCCGCCACGTAGCAGGTCGGATCCGGGGCGGGCTCGCCCTTGCCGTAGATCCAGTCGAACTCCTCCTTCGGATCCCGGGAGAACACGAAGTTGTGGTGCTCCAGGTGGTCGTAGGCCCGGTCGAGTCCCAGGTAGAGCACGACGCCGGAGCAGGCCGGCTCGAAGTTGCGGGAGGACTCGAACTTGCGCCCTTCATCGCCGCCGACGAGCTCGCGGTAGGTCCGCACGGCATCCATGTTGGAGACGACGGCGGCAAGGGGCACCTCCTCCCCGCTCTCGGTGACAACCCCCGTCACGCGGCCCTTCTCGACGACGACCCGCTCGACGCCGGTGCTGGTACGGATCTCGACACCGAGCTGGGAAGCGAGCCGAGCGAGGGCCTCGGGCACGGCGCGCGTACCACCGATCGGATACCAGACGCCACCGTCGGTCTGCATGTGCGCGATGCTGAGCAAGACGGCGGGGCTGTTGTACGGCGACGAGCCCACGTACTGCGTGAAGTGATCCAACATCTGGGACGCACGGGGGTCCGGGACGTGCTTCCGAATGACCCCGGCGACCGACTGCCCCATACGGAGTGCGGCCAGGTCCTTGAGGGTGGACAAGTTGAAGGTGTTCGAGAGATCGAGCGTGTCGCGGATGCCCTCGACCGACTTCCAGAGGAAGAAGCGGTCCGAGATCTCGTGGAGATTCTCCGACTGGGCGATGAGCTTCTTGTAGCCCTCGCCCGCGCCCGGCTGCCCGGTGAACGCGTCCAGGGTCGCGCTCATCCGCTCGACGTCTTGGTGCAGGTCCAGCACGTGTCCGCCATCGAAGAACGACCGCCACTGGGGATCGAGACGCACGAGGTCCAGCTCGTCATCCAGCTTCCGGCCGGCTTCCTCGAAGATCCGCTTCAGGACCACGGGCAGGGTCAGGATCGTAGGCCCCATGTCGAAGCGGAAGCCGTCTTCCTCGAGCACCGCGGCCTTGCCACCGAGCCACTCGTTCTTCTCGAAGAGGACGACGCGGTGTCCGCGGGCGGCCAGGGTGCACGCTGCCGCAAGCCCGCCGAGCCCGCCACCAATCACACCGATACGTTCTCGAGCGCTCATCCTAATCTCCTCTGTCTGCAGGAACGTCGCGCTGCGCGCGCATCAGCGCGCGCCCGGCGTCCATCAATTCCCGGATGCCCCGGACGCGCTCGCGCCAGGTGGCGCCGTGCGCCATCCGTAGCCACGCCAGGAAGAAGGCGTCCTCACCACCCACGAAAGCGTCGAAATGCCGCCGCGAGCGTCCGCGCCGCACCTGGATGACCTTGGTCGCCGTCATCTCGAGCAGGCCCTCACGCCCGCGCGTGGTCCCGAAGCCGCTCTCACCCCGGCCGCCAAAGGGAACGCGGGGGTCCGCGCTGGGGGCGATGAGGTCGTTGACCGTCACCAGACCGACGGGCACGCGTGCAGCCAGGCGGCTGGCCCCGGGCAGCGCGCCGAACACCGACGCGCCGAGTGCATAGGGACAATGCGCGGCCTGACGCAGTGCGTCCTCGTCGTCCTCGACGGCCAGCACGGACAGGACCGGGGCGAAAACGTCCGTCCGGGCGATACGCATGTCCGGGCGAACCCCCGTCAAGACCAACGGCAACGCAAGCCGATCGGAGCCGACGTGGCCGACGAGCACACGGGCCCCTTCGATGAGGGCCTCGCGCGCGACCTCTTGGATCAGCGCGGCCTGCCGCTCGGGCGGCGGCTCGGCCGGAATGCGACCGAGAGCTCCGACCAGTCGTGTCTCGAGCTCGTCGCGGCGCGCTCGTGACACGAACACGCGACGCGGCGCGATGCAGGTCGCGCTGCGATTGAACGTCAGACCGAAGCGGAGAGCCTCGGTGACGAGATCCAGGTCCGCATCGTCACGAACGAACACGGCATCGCAACCGGAGAGTTCCATCACGGCGGGGGTGAGGGACGGGGCGAGATCATCGAGGACGGCGCGACCCGTGGCGGCCGATCCCGTCAGCACAACTTTGTCCACGCCGCCCCGCAGTAGGCCACGGGCGGTACCGACGTCTTCCTCGACCACGACGAAGAGCGCGGGGTCGAGGCCGGCGTCGTCGAGGAGGGACGCCATGACCTGCATCGGTGCGCTGCAGCCGGGGGCGGGCTTCACGAGCACGGCGTTGCCGGCCGCGAGCGCTTGCAGCGCCTGGACGCCCGCGAGGAAGAGGGGGTAATTGGACGGGGCCAGGACGAGGACGAGCCCCCAGGGGTCGCGGCGAAGCTCGCTCTCGACGCCCCGAAGCCACTGCGGTCGCCCGCGACGCCCGTACCGCGTGGGCCGCAGCACGCCCGGGGCCTCGCGCTCGAGCCAGCGACAGGCATCCACCAGCGGCAGCACCTCGGCCGCCAAGCTCTCGGCGCGCCCGTGCGGCGCAGGCCGTCCGATGGCGTCGACCAGGCCTTCGGCGCTGCGCGCGAGCGCATGCCGGAAGCGCCGCAGGACCTGAACGCGCGTGCGTACGGGCGTCGCCGCCCACGCACGCTGCGCGGCGCGGCTGAGGACGAGGCGGTCTTCCACGCGCGACGAAGCCGGCAAGGTAGACGGGGAGGTGGCCGGGGCGCCGATCACGCGATCAGCCCGCCAGGCTCGGGGCCCGACCGTTCGAGGGCATCGGCATGGGTACGGACTCCGGATCACGCCAGCCGCCGTGGATGTCCAGGTCGTCGGTGAGGAGGCGAGTCGTGATCTTCGCGGACTCGAAGATGACCGGCAGGCCACTGCCCGGATGCGTCCCTCCGCCGACGAGGTAGACCCCGTCCACGTCCTCGAATCGGTTGCGCGGACGCATGTGGAGCATCTGCCCGAGGTTGTGGGCGAGGTTGAACGTCGCCCCGCGGAAGATGTGGTGGTCCGCTTCCCATTGAACGGGAGTCAGGACCTTCTCGTAGCGGATACGGGACTCGAGGTCTCCCAGGCCGATGCGCGCCAGCTGATCCAGCACGCGGCGTCGAAAGCCCGGGCCCTCGGTCGCCCAATCCACATTGGGGTGCCGATGCGTGACGGGAGCGAGAACGTAGAGCGCGCTCTGCCCCTTCGGCGCCAGCGTCGGGTCGGTCACGCTCGCGTTCTGGACGTAGATCGACGGATTCTTCGAGAGCACGTGGTGCTTCTCGATGTCCGCCAGGTTCTGGCGGTAGTCGTCGGCGAGGAAGATCGTGTGGTGAGCCAGGTCGTCGTAGCGCCCGTCCACGCCCAGGTAGAGCATGTAGGTGGAGCACGAGTACTTCTTCTTCTCGAGCTTCCGATCGGACCAGCGCTTCCTGAGACCGTTGGGGACGAGACGCTTCATCGCCTCCGCGAAGTCGGCGTTGACGACGAGGGCGTCGCAGGCGTGGCGCTGCGATGCCGTGCGAACCCCCACGGCGCGGCGGCCCTCGAAGAGGATCTCCTCGACGCCCTCGTTCAGCCGGATGTCCACGCCCATCGAGCGCGCGACCCGCGCCATGGCCTCGCTGACTGCGGCGCACCCGCCGATGGGATGGAACACGCCGTGCTCGTACTCGAGGAACGAGAGGATGGTGAAGAGGCTCGGGCAGCGGAAGGGCGACATGCCCAGGTACTTGCTCTGGAACGAGAACGCCAACCGGACCCGGGGATCGCGGAAGTAGCGCTTCAGGTCGGCATCGACGCTCTGGCCCGGGCGCATGTGCGGGAGGAGCTCACGGAAGGGCAGGCGGAGGAAGTCGCCCCAGCCCTCGAAGGCGGACTCGAGGATCGGCTTGAAGGCCGCGAGCTTCGCGCGGTTGGCCTCCATGTAGGCCCGGACCTGCGTCGCGTCGGCCGGGTCGAGGCGGGCAATCTCCGCCGCCAGGCGCTCGAGGTCCGGGGTCGCCCGGATACGCGCGCCGTCCTCGTAGCGCAGCTCGTACTGGGGATCGAGGCGGACGAGATCCACCTCCTGATCGAGGTCGCGCCCCACCATGCGGAAGATGCCGCGGAGCACCTGCGGGTAGAGGAAGAACGTCGGCCCGAGGTCGAAGCGGTAGCCCTCTTCCTCGATGGCCGAGGTGCGACCGCCGACGCGATCCCGGCGCTCGAGGAGGGTGACGTCGAGGCCGGCATGGGCCAGCAGCATGGAGGCGGCCAGGCCCCCCGGACCGGCGCCGACGATCACCGCCCGCCGACGACCGTCACGACGGCGCTTCGTCGCGTGGTCCTGGGGCTGGACGGGAGGGGAGGTAGGGGTGCTGGAGGTGGGCGAGCTCATTGGATGGTCCCGGAGTCAACGCGACCACCATGCCTCAAGTCCTTAGTCTTGTCCAGGTATATTTCTATACAGAACGAGGCGGACCGGAGGCCAGCTCCTGGTCGGATGGCGAGGAGGGTCCCAACAACAGGGCCCACGAGCGGGTCGAGGGCGTGTGTTCCAGCAGGATCTTCACGATCATGGTCAGGGGCACGGAGAGGAACATCCCGACCGGCCCCCAGAGCCACGACCAGAAGAACAAGGAGAGTAGCACCACCAGGGGGGAGAGGCCGAGCCGGTCGCCCGTCACCTTGGGCTCTACGACGTTCCCCATCACCTGGTTCACGAGGATGTTGGCGACCACCACGCCGAGGGCCATGCGCACCCCCCCCTCCGCGAAGCCCACGAGGACCGGGGGGATGGCCGCCAGCACGGAACCGATGTTCGGGATGTAGTTGAACACGAACGCCAAGAAGCCCCAGAGCGCCGGGTTCGGCACGCCCACGAAGTAGAGCGCGACGGCGAAGAGCGTCCCGGTCACGGCACTGATGGCGGTCTTGACGCCCAGGTAGCCGTAGATCTGCTGGATCATGAACTGGCCTTGCGAGAGGTCGGCGTTCGGATTCCCCAGGGCCCGCCGCACCTTCCCGGGCAGACCGACCGCCTCGAATAGCATGAAGATCGCGAGCAAGACGACGAACGCGACGGCCGTGAGGGCGCTGACACCCATCGTCGCATAGGTCCGGATATGCCCCAGCAGGACCGCCGGATCGAGCGGCTCGCGGTCGGCTCGCTGGGCGAACTCGAGCCCCCACTCGGACTCGAGCCATCCCTTCAGGTGCTTCAAGCCGGTGTCCAGCTTCGACTGGTAGACCTCCAGATTGCCGGCGAGATTCGTGACCGAGTCGATGACCACCAGCGAGACGATCCCGATGATCGCCAGCATGAACACGAACGTCAGCAGGATCGCCAGCCACCCGGGGAGGTGACGGCGCCTAAGGAAGTTGACGATGGGCATGCAGACGATGGCGAGAAATGCCGCCAACACGACCGGCACGATGATCTCGCGCCCCAGCTTCATGCCGGCGATGATGATGATGAGTGAGGCCGCGACGAGGAAGCCGTAGCCGCCCCGCCCTTCGTCGCGGTCGGTCGTCGTCGAGCTGCTCATGGCCCCGCGCCTCCCTGGCACGCTTCAACTCATACCAGCATGAGCCGGACGGAGCGAGATTGCAGTGCTCGAGGCGCCCGGCGTGCCCCGGCCCGCGGGGTCTCAGGGCGCGTAACGACGCTTTGGAGGTCTATCGTGGGCAGCCACCCGGGCCGCTGCCGATGCCTCACCCGCCGCCCGAGGGATAGCCACAGTCCGGGGGCGCGCTGCGTCCGCTGCTTGGCGCAAACGTGGAGAAACGCTTGTCGAGCTCGGTGCTCTCGCACGACGGACAGACCGGCTTGTCGCTGCCCATGACGAGGTACTCGAACGCGTGGCCGCAGTCTTCGCAGACGTACTCGTAGATCGGCATCGCTCTTGACTCCAGGCAACAAGGTAGGGCCGCCCCGCGCCGGGACGAGCTTTGCGCAGAGCCCGGCTCTTCCCCCGCGCCGGGCCGGCTACGGCGTCACGAACCAGTGGTGCCACCGGTGATAGTAGACGTTCAGCATGCCCAGGAACTCGGACGTCGCCTTGAAGCTGCCGTCCCCGTCGGGCGTGCTGTCCGTGGCGCTGGTCGGATAGGCAGCCCTATTCGACGGCGCCGCTTGCTCGTGCTGGATCGCCCCCAGGTGGTAGCGATGGTGATTGATCGGCGCGGTCAGGACATTGAACAGATCCCATACGTAGACGTTGCGGTTCTCCCAGCCCGCTTCCTGGAGCCACTCGTGAACCAGCCAATTGCTCAGTGCACGCGCGTCGGCGGCCTGGGCATCGGTGGTCATGGTCTCGGTGAGCGGCGGCGCCGTCAGGATCACGAAGAGCTTCTGGGGCTGGGACTGGAAGGTCTGGAGGATCTCGGCGTAGATCGCCTTGCAGTTCTCGAGGGTGTGCGCCGGCTCGGTGTGCGGTTGCCCCTGCAAGTCTTCGGGCGTGGTCGCGTTGGCGTCGCGCAGCGCATTGGATGCGGACGGCGACAGGATGAGCAGGATCTCGTTCTCGCCACCGGGATCCGCCAGGTCACTCGGCCACGTGCCCGACTTCGCATTCGTGGTGTAGAGCGCCTGCAAGACGTTGTCTCGCGTGGCGACGCCGTTGGCTTGTACGGTCGGGTCGGCGAACCAAGTCCAGTAGGAACCCACATCCGTTCGGTCGCCGATGTCGGGATTCTGAGGTGCATCCCAGCCGTAGCTCACGTTGCGAACGAAGTAGTTCTGGTGAGCGAGGTTGGCGGCGAGGTTCCCCCGATAGGTATCGAGCAGAGCGTCCCCGGTCTCGTGGTGGATCATGACCAGGCGCACGGGGTCTTCAGGGGCTTGCGCATTCGTCAGCGGCTCCCGCTCGAACGCCACGGGCCGCGGCTGATCGCCCGCGATGAAGAGGTCGTAGTAGTCGGGCGCGAAGTCACACCCCCCCGAGACGGGTTGGACGCGATAGGACCCGTTGGGCACCCCCTCGAAGCGGAAGTACCCGGTCGCGTCGGATGTCGTCGTGCCCTCGACGTCGCCGTCGAGGACGACGCGCACCCCGCCGGGATCTCCCTCACAGGTGACGTACCCGTGGATCAGCCAGGAGCCGGCGCCGGGATCGCCGCTCGAGCCCCCCCGCTCCCCCCGCAGGCGGTGAGGAGCAGCATGAAGACGAGGAAGAGCGTGGACGACGGATGACGCATGAGAAGGACTCCAACGCGGCCCGCGTGGTCGCTACACCTCCTCCATTGCACTCACGGTGCCAGAACCGCCGCTACGCGCAGGAGGCTGCGCATACCCGGCCGGCCCCCTGCCAAGCCGCAACCGTGCGGTCCGGCGAGCACACGCGGCCGCTTGTTCGTCCGCCGTACGGGCCCGAGCAGATGTCGAACGAATCGAACGACGCTGCGCAAACGCGACATGCGGGGGCTCGCGGATTGCACTCGAGTTGCAAGGAGCCGGCGGCTCGGTCTCGCCGCCACACGCGACGGTTGCGTCTCTTTGGGCCGACGCGCGCAGCCCGAGCAACCTGGGCTAGAGGACCATCTTGACCGAGTCGTCGTCCTTCAGCTTGGCGAAGATGGCGTCGCGGTCCGCCTCGTCCACGACCTGCACCTCGAGGCGAAGGGAGACGTACTTCCCCCCCCGACTCTCGTTGCCCTTCTCCAGGAGGTACGGACGATCAGGCAGGATTTCGTCCGCCAACGCACGGATGCGCGCTCCGTCCGTGCCGATCACGCTGAAGGTCCAGCGGCGCGGATAGATGATCTCGCCTTCGTTCATGGCGACAGCGTACCCGGCAGGCGAAGGCCCCTCGATGCCCCGCCCCCTGGACACGCGTCGGCCGGATCGCCCTACCGCGCGTCGATGATGGCGTTCAGCGTCGCGCTCGGTCGCATCGCTGCGTTCGTCTGCTCCGTGTCGGGGCGATAGTAGCCACCGATGTCCTGGGGCGAGCCTTGCGCTCCGTTCAGCTCCCCGAGGATCGCCTCCTCGTGGGCGGCCAGCGCTTTGGCCAACGGCGCGAACTGCGCCGCGAGCTGGGCGTCGTCCTGTTGCGCCGCGAGGGCTTGGGCCCAGTAGAGCGCCAGGTAGTAGTGACTGCCGCGATTGTCGAGTTCGTTCACCTTGCGAGAAGGCGACTTGCCGTTGGCGAGCAGCAGCGTGGTGGCGTCGTCGAGGGCCTTGCCGAGGATCCGGGCCCCGGGGTTGTCGAACCGATCCGCCAGGTGCTCGAGCGAAACGGCGAGCGCGAGGAACTCCCCCAGCGAGTCCCAGCGTAGGTGGCCTTCGCGCTCGAACTGCTGGACGTGCTTCGGAGCCGAGCCACCGGCTCCCGTCTCGAACAGGCCGCCGCCCTCCATCAAGGGCACGATCGAGAGCATCTTGGCACTGGTGCCCAGCTCCAGGATCGGGAACAGATCCGTGAGATAGTCGCGCAACACGTTGCCCGTGACCGAGATGGTGTCTTCGCCCCGACGAATGCGCGAGACCGAGAACCGCGTGGCGTCGGCCGGCGCGAGGATGCGAATCTCGAGCCCGGCCGTGTCGTGCTCCGGCAGGTAGGCCTCGACCTTGCGAATCAGCTGGGCGTCGTGGGCGCGCGAGGCGTCCAGCCAGAAGATCGCCGGGACACCCGTCGCACGCGCGCGCGACACGGCCAGCTTGACCCAGTCCCGGATGGGCGCGTCCTTGGCCTGGCAAGCGCGCCAGATGTCTCCGGCCTCGACGTCGTGCGAGAGGAGCACTTCGCCCTCCGCGTCGACGATGCGCACGGTGCCGGGGGAAGCGATCTCGAAGGTCTTGTCGTGCGAGCCGTACTCCTCGGCCTTCTGCGCCATGAGGCCTACGTTGGACACGCTGCCCATGGTGGACGGGTCGTATGCACCGTTCGTCTGGCAGTCCTCGACCATCGCCTGGTAGACCCCGGCGTAGCTGCTGTCGGGGATGACGGCCTTGCAGTCCTGGAGCTGGCCGTCGGCGTTCCACATCCGCCCGCCGTCCCGAATCATGGGCGGCATCGACGCGTCGATGATGATGTCGCTCGGCACGTGCAGGTTGGTGATGCCCTTGTCGGAGTCCACCATGGCCAGGCTCGGCCCCTTGGCGTAGATCGCCTGAATGGCGGCCTCGATCTCCGCCCGCTTCTCCGAGGGCAACTGCCCGAGACGTGCCACGAGGTCGCCGAAGCCGTTGTTCACGTCTACGCCGAGCTCGTCGAACGTCGGTCCGTAGGTTTCGAAGAGCTCGCGGAAATACACACGCACGGCGTGACCGAAGATGATCGGGTCGGAGACCTTCATCATCGTGGCCTTCATGTGAAGCGAGAAGAGCACCGCCTTGTCGCGGGCGTCGGCCACCTGGGCCTCGAGGAACGCCTGCAGCGCCCGGCGGCTCATGAAGGTCGCGTCCAGGACCTCGCCCTCGAGGAGGTCCAGCGTCTCCTTGAGGACCGTGACCGTCCCGTCGGCGGCGACGTGCTCGATGCGCGCCGTCAGGTTCCGGGGGATGGTCAAGGACTGCTCGTTCGACCGGAAGTCGCCTCCGTCCATCGTGGCGACGTGCGTCCGCGACTCCTTCGCCCACGACGCCATGCGAGGCGGGTTGGTGCGAGCGTACTCCTTGACGGCCCGGGGCGCCCGTCGGTCCGAGTTCCCTTCACGCAGGACCGGGTTGACGGCGCTTCCCTTCACACGATCGAAGCGGGCCTTGATGTCCCTCTCGGCGTCGGTCTGCGGCTCCTCGGGGTAGTCGGGTAGATCGTACCCCTTGCCCTTGAGCTCGGCGATCGCCGCCTTGAGCTGAGGTAGCGACGCGCTGACATTCGGAAGCTTGATGATGTTGGCTTCGGGGGTCTTGGCCAGGCGCCCGAGCATGGCGAGCGTATCGACGCGGTCCGGCTCGGACGGCAGCCGCTCGGGGAACGCATCGAGAATGCGACCGGCCAGCGAGATGTCCTCGCACGTCACGACGACCCCGGCGCGGGCGGCGTACGCCTCGATGATGGGCAGGAGCGAGTGCGTCGCGAGCGCCGGGGCCTCGTCGGTCAGGGTGTAGACGATCGACGGGGACTGACTCATGACGGCTCCTCCCAAGGGCGCACGGCGCGCCCGTGCGACTGAAGGGGGAGGTGTACCAGAGGCCCGCCCGAAGGGGGCCTGATCGCGGAGTGACCCGGCTAGTCGTCCGACGGCAGCGTGGCGCCCAGCGCGCGCGCGCGTTCTCGGATGCGCTCCATCAGGGCCTCGTTGGGGCTCCCGGGGATGCCTTGGATCTCGGTCGGATCCACGCCCCACGCTTCGTACTCGGCGTACTGCTCGGGGCGCCAGTCGCGCTTGAAGGTCTCACGAAGTCGCGCCTTCACGGACTCGATGCGCACGGCGTAGGTGTCGTCGCTGCCGGGGATCTTCTCACTCATGATGCGGCCGATGAGGCGGCCCCACCCGACATCCGTGCCGGGCGTGGCCATGCCCTTGGCGACGACGTCCACGAGCTCATCCATCAAGTTGCTACCGTCCGCGGTGGGGATGTCGAGCAGCGCGTGCACCTCGAACTGGCCCCGCCTCACGTTGTCCTGCAGCGCTGCGACCTGCGCAGGCGTGAGCTCCAGCGCTTCCGCGAACAAGTCCAGCGAAGGCTTCTTGTTCTCCTTGAGGCGCATCGCGTCAACGACCTCCTGGGCCTTCTTCTCCACGGCCTCCTCGACGAGCGCCTGGATCGCCTCGGGCGCCACCTCCCCCGGCTGGCTCTTTGCCCGCGCAGCGCCTGGCGCGTCGTCGGTGGGGAGGAGCTCTGTCGTGGGGGCGCGTCCGCGGACAGGCGCTCCGTCACGCCCCGCGCCGTCGATGCCTCGGAGCCTGGGCTCGTCTCGATCCCGACGAGAGGCGCCCCGCTCGAGTTCCTCGATCTGCGCCTCCATCATGGCCAGACGCGCCTCGAGGTCCCCGGATGCGGGCACCCGCGCGGACACCCCGTAGATCGCGACGCCGAGCGCGGCAAAGCCCACCAGCAAGGCCAGGACGCCGAGGTTCGTGCTCACGGTGCATGCCTCCTGTGACGCTGGGGCTCCCTCGGATCACATCAGGAACTTCAAGGCGCGCAAGACCTCGAAGTAGTCCTCGGTGTCGAAGGCCACGGTGCGCGCGTCCTGCAAGTAGGCACCGGGATAGAACGACTGGCTGTAGGCGAGGGACGGCTTGTGGTACTCGATTTCGAGATGGAACACGGGCGGTAGCTCGAGAACGCGAGAACGCGGGTCGGCCGAGAGGGCTTCGTGCATACCCCGCCGGATCCGGGCCTCGGCGACCGCGGGATGAAGCCCCGTGCTCGAATTGCCTTCACCGTGCTGCACCGAGCAGGTGTGGATGTCTTCACCCAGCGCAACCACGTCGGCGCAGAGCTCCTCGTCGCCTGAGACGAACACCGTGGGCACGCCGACCATGGCCCCGGCCCAGGCATGCAGATGGAACTCACTGGCGAGCTCGCCGTTCACGGTGAGCAACGCGATGCGCGAGCTGGACATCGTGTGCGCCAGGGGATTGGCGCCGGAGGCGGCCGGGCTGTGGTAGCCGACCATGGCCAGCGCGTCGAAGGTGGCGTCGAGGTCCTGGACCATCATGAGCGGGTGGCCGCTCCACCCCCGGATGACACGCGCACATTCAGGCAGACGGCTCGGATCGATGTTCCGGCCGTGCGCGTGGGCATCCTTGACCAGGACCTCGCTCGCTCCGGCGTCGACGGCGCCTTCGCACGCGGCCACGACGGTGCGGTTCATGAACTCGCGATAGGCCTGGTAGTCGGGCTTGTCGGGCAGGGCCTCGTCCCAGTGGGCGATCCCCCCGATGCCCTCGATATCGGCGCTGATGTAAACCTTCATACCCTTCCTCTACCCAAGGACGGCCCCTCGCGCACGCCCCAATCTGGCCAGCCGCTTTCCATGCCCCGCACCGTGGCCCTTCGACGACGATGCCGACGGGGGGGGTTGCCCCGCGACGAGAGGACCTGGTGCATGGCCCGTAGCCGAGAGCGGATCGCGGAGACGAAGACCCCGGACGGCAAGGTCCTGGTCCTCACGCGGGAGGAGGGGTACTACGTCCTCACCCTCGACGGCGTGCCGCTGATGTCGAGCGCCGCGCACTACTCCGAGGAGCACATGGCCGAGGTGGGCTGCGAGGGACTGGCTAAGACACCGGACACCCGGGTGCTGATCGGCGGCCTCGGCATGGGCTACACGCTTCGGGCCAGCCTCGACCGGACGTCCCCCACCAGCCGCGTCGTCGTGGCCGAGTTGCTCCCCGCGGTGGCCGAGTGGAACCGCGGGATGCTGAAGGACCTCGCCGACCGCCCCCTCGATGACCCGCGCGTGGAGCTCGTGCTCACCGACATCGTGAAGTACGTCCGGTCTGGCCCCGACCCCTTCGACGCCATCCTGCTCGACACCGACAACGGACCGGACGACTTCACGCAGCGCGACAACGCTCAGCTCTACAGCCAGGCGGGGCTTCGACGGCTCCATCAACTGCTCAAACCCGGCGGGCGCCTCGTGGTCTGGTCGGCCTACCAATGCCCCCCGTTCAAGCGGGATCTCGAGCAGGCGGGTTTCGAGAGCCGCGTCGTGCGAGCCAAGGCGCGCGGGGAGAAGGGCGGCCGGCACAGCCTCTACGTCGGCGAGCGCCCGGCTTCCGGCGCGCGACGCGCATCGGCTCAGCGCCGGGGAGGCCCGGCCACGCGTCGCCCGCGCGGCCGGCGGCGATCCTGAGGGCGGCTCCGAGGAAGGCGCCGGCCCCACCGGGTCGCGCTGGACCCCGCGTGCACGCGAGCGTGGTCATGGGGACGCCTCCAAGGCAGAATCGCACGCCGGAACCTGGTTCGGAGGTGCCATGTCGATTCGCTCGATCTCGTTGTCGCTCGTCGCGCTGGTCGCGGTGGTTACGGTGGCCTACTTCGCGGTCTTCGCCCCGTCCACCGATCCGACGGTGGCGCCGCCGCCGGCCGACGTAGAGCGCGCCGACACGCAGGACGGCTCGGGAACACGCCCGCTCGCCGTCGTCCCGGCGCGGACCGCGGAGGCGACCTCGCCCGCTCCGGCCGCCGGGAGGCCGGCCGAGCCCGCGGCGACATCGCCGGACTCTCCGCACGCCGACGGCGAGATGGAGCGCCACGGGGCGCGTCGCCCCTCCGGTTCGGAGGCCATGGCTCGCCGGCCGACATCCAACCGGATGCCGGTCGCCAGCTGGCAGCGCGCGCCCGCCATCGAGGTCGTCCAGGAGATCCTGCGAGAGACCGGCCTGCGGATGGAGGCGTCCGCCGAGGCCCGGAAGATCCTCGACCGGGCCCGCGTCACGCTGCATCTCGAGAACAAGCGCGCCAGCCGAGTCCTCGAGCTGGTGCTTCTCCCCCACTCCCTGGGCTTCACGGTGCACGACGATCACGTCGCCATCTACGTCGAAGACGAGTGACGCGCCCCTGCTTCCTGGACGTCGATCGTGTCGAGCCCGATCAGGACGGCGCGGTCCACGGGAAAGACCCGGTCGACGGGGGGCCCGCGGCGGCCATCCAGGCATCGCCCATCGTCTGGATCGACTCGCGGCGAGGCCCCGGCGCCCTCGCGCCCACGGTGTGAAGCCCGGGGCGGGATTCAGCCGGCGCGCCTCGGTCGTCTCCGCCTCCTGGGCAGATCGTCCCTAAGGGAACGCTTCAGGCGCCTGCGGCCGACGGGCCGGTCGCCCTCGGGGACAATGGAGGATTGGTCCGGCCCGAGCCGACGCGAAACGATGGGAGAGACATGACCAAGGCGACCCTATCCACCAGCTCCGAGCCCACCGCCCTGCAGGCGAACGCCCAGGCCGACCTCGAGCAGGCCCTCAGCCGCCTTCCGTTTCGCGCCGAGCTGAGCTTCGAGCCCCTCTTCGAGACACTGAACCAGACGATTGCAGAGTCGGACAATCCCCACTGCAAGCACGTCAAGCCTCTCCTCGAGCAGCTCCAGGCGGAGCCTCAGCTCCGCGGGGCCATCACGTCGCCGGAGATCGTGGAAACCCATCGCGACGGCGTACGCGTCCTCATGAGTTTCGTGTTTCCCGAGCTGACGGAGAACAGGATCCCCGGTCGTGCGTGGGCGCCGTTTGCACCGCGCGCCTTCTTCGCGACGCCGAAGTACCGGGAGATCTTCGGCGCCGAGGACTTGGAGATCACCTCGGAAACGGCGCATCGCGGTCGGGACTACTACCAGGAGAACCTGCACGCCGCCTACTGGTTGCTCTACCGCTCCATCTATGGAGACCCGAGTACCCGCACGGAGTTCGTGAAGCGCGTCCGCAACACCTCAACCGGTTTGGAGCGCTTCTTCGTCCTGGACTACAACTACCGCTTCGTTCGGGTGACCGCACCCGATCTGAACGTACCGCCGGAAGTCGAGTTCCTACGCCTCCTGATGATGAACGAGTTCGACGCGCTGGCAGAGCGTGTCCCTCTCGACAACGTCGTCTTCTCCGGGTTCTGCTTCATGACCTACGTGGAGATCACCGAGCTCCACAACGTGTCCCTGCTGAAGTCCGAACTCGTCGAGCCCAACGCCCTGACGTCGGAAGAGAGCTTCGAGCGCATCCTGGGGCGACTCCGATCCCTACTGCAGATCCCGGATCTCGAGGCCGGCCTGGCCCTTCGCTTCCGCAGCATGAACGAGCAGAAGTACTGCACGGTACGCAGCGTGCTGAAGGACTTCGACGGTTGCATGGCGAACATCGAGGACACGATCTACGGTGAGGTCCTCCGCAGCAAGACGCCGTTGATCATCCCGGACCTCAACGAGTGCGATTGTGACTCCGAGATCGTCGCACACATGCGACAGAACGGCATTCGCAGCCTCTGTCTCTATCCCCTCCTGGAACAGGACGACGTCATCGGCTTCCTCGAGCTCTCCACCCCGCGCCCCGAGGAGATGAACACCTGGACCGGCAACAAGCTCGCCAGTCTCGTGCCGCCGCTCACGATCGCGGTCCGCCGCCAGATGGACGAGGTCGTCTCGCGCATCGAGCGGACGATCAAGACGCACTGCACGGCGATCCACCCAAGCGTGGAGTGGCGCTTCGAGGACGCGGCCTACCGCTACAACCAGGAACTCGACGCTGTCGGCACGGCCAAGTTCGAGACGATCATGTTCGAGCATGTGCATCCGCTCTACGGCGCGATGGACATCCGCGGCTCTTCGACCAGCCGCAACCAGGCGATCGAGGGCGACCTCCTCGAGCAACTGGCGCTCGCGCGCGACACCATGGCTCGCATCTACGAGCGCCACCCCATGCCGATCGCCGATTACTACGACGCGACACTCGGGAAGTTCGAGAGCTCGGTCACGAGCGGTCTCAACTCGGGGGACGAGATCAGTGTGATCGACTTCCTCCGGACCCGGGTGGAGCCCTTCTTCGACTACGTCCGCGAGACCATCCGCCTTGACGGCGAGAGCGAATCCATGGATCCGATCGGTACGTACTACGCGCGATTGGATCCCGGCATGGGCATCCTGTACGACCGCCGCAAGGACTACGAGGACTCCGTCGCGCTGATCAACGACACGCTCTCGGACTTCCTCGACCGCGAAGAGGAGAAGGCGCAGGCGATCTTCCCGCACTACTTCGAGAAGTTCAAGACGGACGGCGTGGAGCACAACATCTACGTCGGCCAGTCGATGACGCACGACAAGACGTTCGACGAGGTTCAGCTGAAGAACCTGCGCCTCTGGCAGCTCCAGCTCATGTGCGAGAAGGCGCGCATCGCGGACGCACTCGTCCCGCAGATGAAGGTGCCGCTGGAGACCACCCCGCTGGTACTCGCGCAGTCCTCGCCGCTGACCATTCAGTTCAGCGCGGAGGAGAAGCAGTTCGCGGTGGAGGGCTCCTACAACATCCGCTACGAGATCATCAAGAAGCGTATCGACAAGTCGACGATCCGGGGTACGGACGAGCGTCTGACCCAGCCGGGCCACCTGTCGGTGATCTACACGCACGACAAGGAGCGCGACGAGTACCTGCGCTACTTCGAGTACCTGGTCGAGAAGGGCTACCTCGAACCCGCGATCGAGCGCCTGAAGCTCGGCGACCTCCAGGGCGTACACGGCCTGAAGGCGATCCGCGCCCCGATCGTCCTGTAATCGTTCGTACGGACGATTACACCAGCGGGAAGTCCAGTCCCCTCGGGACCGGCCGGCCCAGCAGTCGGCACATGGCTGCGACCTGGCCCTGGTGCTGGAACACGTGGGTCTGGGTCCGAATCACGACCCGCGCGGGTACGAGCACGACCTGCTTGTCCCCCCAGGTCGTCATCTCGCGGGCCGTGTTGAGTTCTTCGGGCGTTGCAGCATCGAGATAGTCACGCGTCGCGCGTACGACACGCTCGCGAAACGCACGGAGCGCGCCGACGGACGCACGATCGGCCTCATCTTCGTGAGTCAACATCTCGCCCTGAAGGACCCCGACCCAGTACCGCTCGGCACCGATCACATGCTGAAGTTGCTCGAGGAGCGTCGCATAGCCAAATCCCTCCAGTTCTCGCGCGAGCTCGGTCTCCGAGAAGCCGGCACAGTGGTCCAGGAGCTTCTCGACGCTCCAGTGCGTTCGCGCGTGCAGATCGTTCAGAGCTTCGACGGTGTACATGGCGCTCCTCGAATGGCCAGGCCCCATGCTCCGAGCCGCTGCGCCTGGCGTCCAGACCCTGCCCCGATCGCCATGCGAACGAGGGCGACGCAAGGACGCGCCGCCTGTGGGTAGGATGGCCCCCACGGGAGCCCCAGTGGCCGAACGATGGAATCCCCTCCGACGCTTTCTCTACTTCGCGTGCGGCGCGCTTCTCGGGGGTCTCGTGGGGGTCATCCTGTTTGGACGCGCTGTCGGTTCCTGGCAGTGGCCCATGTACCTCGCGATCGCCGCACTTGCGGGGACAGCCCTCCTCGTCGGCACCCTCTCCGCCTGCATCGGCGACCGGTTCTGGGACCGCACGTCCAGTGTCTTGAGATGGTGGTGGCCCTTCTAGCCGCATGCGAGCGCAGTCCGAGCAGGCATTCTTCGCCGCCTCGATGAAACCGTGAATACTTGCACTGACTCCGTACGAACTAGAAGTCGAAGTGTGCGTCCCAGTCCTGGTCGAGTCGGCGGAGGGCATCGGGCAGGGGCGTCGCACGCCAGCGCTCGCCGTCCCGCGTGGCGAGGCCCAGGCGGTCGAGCTTGTCCAGAGCGTCGCTCGCGTCGAAGTCCACGTCGGCCGCGTGTTGCTCGCGCAGCCACGTTTCCACCGCCTCGTCCAGGGCCCGGAGGTCGAGGGGACCCGCAAGGAGGAACCGGTACGCGAGCAGCGACTCCTTCACCTCCTCACCTTCCGCCCGGTCGACGAGGGCACCCAGGACGCTCCGGTTGTTCGCCAGGTTCTTGAAGTAGAGGTTGTCCGTCAGGGCCTTCATGAACCGGATCTTGCGGTTCTTGTAGCTGATCCACTGCTTGGCGGCGTACGCGCCGAACGCGGCCAGGCCGCCGCCGAGAGCGACCAGCCGTGCGGAGTCGATGACCGGGCGGTCCTCGGCCAGGCCGAGCCAGAAGAGAATGAGCGACCCCAGCAGACCGACGACGGCCGCCAGCTTGGTCACCACGACGATCGCGCCGGTCACCAGGGCAGGCACGCCCATGGCGACCTTGTCGATCGTCTTCATGCGGACTTCGGAGTTGGGGAACAGCATCTCCAGATCCGCACGCGGGATGTTCGCGAACAGCTTGAGCATGGTGGATCCCGGCTGGAAGGGGAGATCCTTCTTCTTCTTCGCGGCGAACCACGCCGCGTCCTTGAAGACCACGAACATCAGCACGCGCTCGTACGTGGGAACATCGATCTCGCGCTTGCGCAGCCCCCAGAGCTTCGTCAGCGTCTCCCGCTTGATCGACTCGCCGCGCCGATAGAACAGGAACTCCTCCAGATCGTCGAAGTCGATGTGCAGCCGGATGCGGAAGAGCGACTCTGCGGCGAGCGCATGCTCGAGCTCCGCCTCACCGATCCGCACGTAGTTGCCCTTCGCGAGGACGACCTCGAGTCCCTCGACGAGTTGGTCGCGTAGCTTCGATCGCTCGGCCGGCGTGGGCGGCGAACCACCCCGGGTGTCGCGATCGGGGTCGAAGGGCGCGTAGGCGGCGTCCAGGGCTCGGAGCCGGTCGTGGAACTCGAAGTGGTACACGGCGCCGAGGAGCTTGGCGAGGGTGCGGAACTGCTCCGTGCCCTGATCGTCGAGCCCCGGCTCGTCGAGACACATCTCGAGGATCGCATCGCGGCGAAACGGGAGGAAGTGGTCGCGCGGAGCCATCGCTTGCGATTCTCGCGCACGCGCGCGCGAGCGGGCGCGAAAATCGGGCGCTCGCGTCGCGCGCACGGCTCACCGCGCAGCGGAGGATGCTGCTCTGCCTCTCTGCCCACGGCGCCGACCCTGACCTGATCCGGCTGGGGGTAGGACCCCGTCGGGTCAGAATGGCGCCGAGGAAGGAGATTCGCCATGGTCACGACGCTCCGGTGGCTTTCCTGGGCACTGCTCCTGCTGGCTCTTGCGCCGAGCGCTGCTGCACGCGACAAGGACCGCCTTCCGCGTCCCAAGCGCACGGCCGAGTTCAAGTTCGTCGACGCCAACGACGACGCCGAGGCGGCCAAGGCGCTGCCCGCGCTGCTCGCGAAGTACGACACGCCGAAGAAGTGCGAGAAGCTCCTACGGCTTCTCCGCACCCGGCGCTCGTATCCCGGCAAGATGCCGGGCCGCCGAACGCTGGCATTCCTCTGCCCCGACGGCAAGACCCGCGAGTTCACCTACATCGCCCCGAAGCGCTATAGCCGCCGCCGGCCCATCGGGCTCCTGGTGTTCCTGCACGGGGCGATCTCGCAGCCTGCCCCGGGCGGTGGCGCGAATGAGGCCGGCATGTTCGCGCCGGCCGTGAAGGACCTGGACCTCCTCGTGGTCGGTCCGTCCACCTACGAGCGGGTCCGGTGGGGCGACCCGGCCTGCCGGGCTCTCGTCCACCACACGCTCGTCTTCGCCAAGACCTACTTCAACATCGACGAAGACCGCGTGTACATCGCCGGCGACTCCGACGGCGGCCGCGGCACGTACGCCACGCTCGAGACCGCGGCTACGTTCGTGGCTGCCGCCGTTCCCGTGATCGGGGCACCGGGAGGGGTCACGCGCTTCCTCAATCTTCGGAACGTGCCGATCTTCGCCATCAACGGTGAAACCGATCGGACCTTCCCCATCGACCACGTACGCCAGGCGTGGCAGGGCATGCAAGCGGCCGGCATCGACCTTCGCACGAAGACGATTCCTGGAGAGGGTCATGACCCGCGGTTCTTCCTGAAGTACGCGGACGAGGTGTGCGCCTTCCTGAAGGAGCACCCCCGCGAGCCCTACCCGAAGGCCGTCCAGTGGCAGATCGACCCGTCGCGTGAGGATCACGGCGGCGGCTTCCCCGCGGACACCTTTCGCTGGATCCGGATCGATGAAGCGGGCAACGCCGGGTCCCGGGGCCACTTCGAGGACGGGCCCGGGAGTCTGGTGCGCCGCGAGCTCCCGCGCATCGAGGCGACGTACGAAGGAAACAGCATCGACGTCCAGACGCACGGGATCAAACGCTACACCGTACTCGTGTCGGACGAGATGCTGGACCTGACGAAACCGGTCGTGATCACGACCAATGGAAAGGCGTCCTTCGAGGGGATCGTCGAGCCGGACGCCGAGGTGATCCTCCAGGAGGCGCGGCGGTTCAAGGACCGCAAGCTCGTCTTCGCAAACCGCATCACGGTCGAGGTGCCCTAGACACGGGGAGTGCGAGCGGCGTCGACCGCCACGGCCGGTGAAGGTACAGAGGCGTGAGGTACAGAGGCGTGAACAGTTGTTGCGGATTCAGGCCTGAATCTGCAACAAGTGAACGCGGTACCGTAGGGGGCGAGGCTTCGTGACCTACGCCTGATTGCTCTGAGAGGTGCTGGCATCCGAGAGCGCCTGCTCCAGCAAGGGCGCGGCGCTCTTGAAGCATCCCGACTCCAGCGCCCTACGTAGTTCCTTCTGGGCGAGCGCACGGTCGCCGGCTTGAAGGGCCGAGTATCCGATCAGGTACGAGCGCATCGGGCTGGGGTTCCTGCCAAAGCCCCAGAGTCCGTCGGACATGTCTTCGTGCCGGAAGATGCGCAAGATGGCGTGCACGTCACTGAACTGGTCGAACCAGGACAGCCCTTGCGCGAGCAGACAGTCACGAACGTCCTCAATGGCCTGATCCAAGTACTTGGCTTGGGGGTCGATGTACCAGATTTCGCGACGATCCAGTTCCGGCTGAGCGAATCCTCGGAACAGCCGACCGCGTAGGGGGCACTCCCATTCGTCAGGGCGTAGACGGCCCCGGACTTCCTTGATCTCCCTTGGGCCCGAACGCGGGATCCAAGGCAGGTAGCTGGCTAGGTTCACGGAGAAAGAGTAGGTCGTGCACCCGATGACGCGCGCGTTGTACGAGTTGAACGACTGGAAGTTGACCACGTCAATCCGGTCCGGGGCGTAGCGCCAGCTGTTCCGACCGGTGAAGGCCGAGAATCCGGCCTCCTCGAGCGCGGGTCGGATCCTGGCGCGGATCTCCTTGTTGACCGTCTTGCTGTCAATGGCCACGCGGGATTCACCTTCCTCTCTCCGTCCTCGGCCTCAGGAAGATACCGTGTCCCTTGGGCCCCTCGTCCAGGAGGCATCCCAGGGACCGGGCGCAATCGGGGTTCACCGACGGTCAGTGTCAAGCATCGTTTGTGCGGCCGACGCGGTCCTACAGACTTCGCCTTCGGCGTGGCGCGTCGGAGCATGAGGGTGGCGGAGGGAGCGAGATTCGAACTCGCGGTACGGCGCGAACCGTACGCCGGTCTTCAAGACCGGGAACCGTTTCGCACAACCACCGCCGCACACGAGGTCTGTTCGTGCAGCCGGCAGGCGGGAGGCTACCAGGGGGTCTTGTCCAATCCCCAGGCTCATGCAGGCAGTACCCGGATGCGACCGCCACCGATTGTGCTCAGGGGGCCCACGAGTCGTGGGGATCAAAACCGATCGCGAACGCAGCATAGCGTTGCACGACTGTGCGTCGCGCCCGCGCCTGAGGCGCACCACGACCAACTAGTAGGTCATCCACGGCGCGGCTAGCTTCGTCTGTGAGTTCAGGGAGAAGCGCATGGAGGGATCGCACGGCTTCATTCCCCACTCCAAGCTCTCGGATGTCGAGGGCCAGCAGATAGGCACCTACGTGCTCATACTCTACGACGTCGTCCTGAAGCACATCTGCTGCACGATCAAAGACCACGGGATCTCCAAGGGCTTCCGCGTAGGTGCGCACCATGAAGTCAAGGTCCCGCACATCGTGTGTCTGCGTCGGGCGGCGATCTAGGTAGGCCTGTGCCTTCAGCAGCGTCAATCCTGGCGCCCCAACCACCCGAACACTGATCTCGTCGCCAAGATCCACTTCTACACAGCATGCCTCGCACTCACTGAGCCCGACAACGGAGTGGCTAGTCTCACCTTTGGGGTACGTCACTGTGCGGTCCAGCGACTCGACTCCCCCGAATGGCACAAAATCCAGGCGCCTCCCCGCATCGTGAGCCAGCCTGTGCTCCACAGAAGTCGACCTGAAGGGAGCGCCGCCAGCGGTCAACGCCGAGCGCAGTTGCTGATAATCGTCCCAGGTAGCCGCACGTACTGCGATGTCCCAGTCTGTCGTGCCACGCCCACCCGGAATTGCATGCGGCCAGTCATGCACGAGGAATCTGGCGCCAGTCCCGATGACGAAGAACTCAAGGCCTTCGTCTCGCGCAATCCTGGCGACGTCCCGCAGTACGGTCTTGTCCCCATCACTAAGCACGAGCGAACCGGTCCATGATGAACTGTTCGTAGATGTCTCCTGCAACTGCCATTGCTCGGTCGTCACCCGCCCGAACCAGTTCAGCGTGAATCAACAGGGGATCGGCATAACGCGTGGGGAATCGCCCCGGCTCTGGCCAGCCATTCGTTGTCCCAAAAGTGTCTAGCAATGTGACCGCGCCATCTGGGTGCGGAACCAGCCCAAGCGCTTTCATGACCGTGCGCCGCTCACCGGCGTGCGCGTGGATAGTAGCCGTGGCAGGCCTGATGGCCTCGGTAAGGGCAGCCGCAGCGGCCTCGCCTCCGAGCAGCACTGGCGGTTCCATTGGCTCGAGGATCAGAGCTTCAACGAGTTCCGTCACAGGGTCGCCGGCCTTCCACTGGTAGCGCTTCGGCCGCAGTTTGGGGTACAGCGCATCCTCATAGGCCACGGTCCACAGCTCATGCAACTCCCGCAACCGAGTGAGCTCGCGTTCGCGTTCGCCCCACACCCTGAGGAACCCCTTCTCCTCGAGGTCCTTGAATACACGGTTGACCGTGTCTGGCGCCACGCCTGCCAGAGCGGCCAGATCCCGGTAGGGCTCGCGAGCGCGGCCCGGATCTTGAAGCAACACAAACAACACCCGCGCTGCGGCTGGGCGCGTCAGACGGTGAGCTTTCGCTACTCGCGCCTTGGGACGGTTGCCGACAACCCACACATACAGCCCTGGCCCCCACAGATGCACATTCCCTCGCGTGTCCGCAAAGGCAATCCCATCTTCCTTGAGTTGGCGAGCTTGACGCCCGTTGACGTACTCCGTGAAGAGAATCCACGCAGGGGCGTGAGCTTGGTGCGTGACACCGTAGTCTTGTAGCCGCTGATTCATGAGCGCAACAGTTGCGGCGGTCACACGCCGGTTCGCCTCGAGTGGAATCTCCAGTTGCCCCCAGGGGCCACGGATGTGGAGTTGGCCATCGAGGTTCGTGTCTCTCGGCGGGACCTCTTCCTGGCGCAGCTCAAGCTCGGCGCCAGCGGGCAGTGCTGCCCGCACACCCTCCAGGCATTCCTCGACTAGTTCGGGCTCATACATGGCTTGTCCGTTGAATCAGCTTGTCCGTTTTCTGCGGACGCGTCATTTTATCGGACAGAAGGCCCCCCGACGCACGACTTGTCCGATATTCCGTCGCGTCCGTTCTTTTCGGACGCGGCGTTCTGTCGGACAGCGACCTCTGAGCGACACTCAAGCCCCACCACACGAACACACATAAGACCTTTATTTACAGCATCTTATAGGCTTTTCAGGCTCTGGCCGCCCGCACTAGAAGGGCCCGAGGGGTGGCGACTTCGAGACTGATCTCCAGCTCAGCCGTGGTCCACTACGACCCTTCGCCTAACGGAACGGGGAGACACCTCGCGGAAGCCTGCTGCCAGGGCTCGACTGCACAAGCGTAGTTGTCGTCGGCCAGCGGGCGCTCACGATGCCGGCCGGATGCACAAGGGTGAGTGTCGTCCATGCACGGGTGTAGTTGTCGCCGCGCACGCGCTGCCGTCGGGCTCCTCGGGGACGACGACGGTGAGACACCGCGCCCCGTGGTCCATGGGGATGCCCCGCTTCATCACGAAGTCGAGCTTCTCCGTGAGGAAGTTGGGCGCGTGGTCCTGGTCGACCGCGGGAAATGGCGGAGGGAGCGAGATTCGAACTCGCGGTACGCCTTGCAGCGCACGCCGGTTTTCAAAACCTCGGAATGC
>CAWDIE010000005.1:0-475524 GCA_963802335.1 uncultured Planctomycetota bacterium
AGCCAGATCAAGGAAAAAAGACATATTATTTTTATAGTAAAGATCGTACTCCATATTCTCATGAATGGCTTTTTTGCGGTCACCGCTCAATTGCCACAAGCCGGTGATACCTGGTAAAATCTTTAATCTTTCCCGATGAAAATCAGTGTACTCGGAGGCAATAAACGGCATTTCCGGTCTCGGTCCGACCAGTGACATTTCTCCTTTTAAAACATTTATGAGCTGAGGAATTTCATCAAAGCTGGTTTTGCGCAAAAACCTTCCGAACCTTGTAATGCGATCATCACTGGGATCTAACGGATTGATCTCGTATGGTTCGGCATCGCTAACCATGCTTCGGAACTTGTAGATCGTAAATATCTTTCCATCCTTTCCTATTCGATCCTGTTTGAAAAAAACCGGCCCTTTAGAGTCAATTTTTATTAGCAAAGCGAAAACAATGAAAAAAGGCGAAAACATGATCAGCAACAACACACTTGCGAAAAAATCGATGCTCTGTTTAATTCTTAGATACGCGCCATTTTGATCTTCATCATTCTCGCTGAATATCGGTATATTACCTATTTTTTGCACTTTAATCTTTTGAAGGAAAAGCTGGTAAAGATTGGGTACAAAAGACATCCTGATTTGGTTCTTTTTAAGTGACGCCAGTATATCCAACAAATGTTTATCATCTATTTTGGATATGGCAACAATGACCTCATCAAAATGGATTTCTCTTCTCAAATTTATTATCTCTTTCCCTGTACCCAAAACGGGTACCCCATTTTCACAATTGAACCCATTGGGATAACAAACATTGCCTGTTTTTTTTTGGTTATCATCAATAAAGCCCACCGGTACTATACCGAGTTTGGGTGAATTTACCAGTGACCGGTATAGTGCTACGCCTAGTTCACCAGCGCCATAAATCAAAACTTTTTTGCCGAAAGATCTGAATAAATCAGTGAAACTGAAAATATGGTAGAAGATGGTTCTTTCAATAACAAGTGCGAGTAGAGAAAAAGCATATGCAAAGACCATCAGGTATCGAGATACCGGTAATTTAGTAAAAAGCGTTATAACCACAAACAGTATAAATGTGATTGTAAAACCTTGAATGACATTTTCTATTTCCGCAACATTGAGGACACTGGATTCTCTTTTATACGCTCCAAATAAATATAAGATAAATATCGCAGATAAAGTGACCGTGAGGGTTGCCGAGATGATATCTGGTCCTTGATAAACCGCTTTGTGGCCGATTCCAAGCCAACGATACAATTTATAAGAAAACAGAAGGGAGAAAAAAATGGTAATGAAATCAGCAACCGCATAGAGCAACGTGGCAAATATGTTATGTGTATTGATTCCTTTTTGCCTTCCAATTGAAGCATCATTTAATCGAAACGGAGTCACCTCAACGCTCTTCTGAAACACACCGCCATTTGCAAAAGAATCCTTCATCATTTTTAATTCCTAAGTAGTCTTTCCCTTAATATTTGTCTAATGACTAAAAATATAAATCGCGGATTATTGTAGAGGTACCTTTTCCACAAACGCCTTGGCTCGTTACAGAGCCTGAACAGCCATTCAAGGCCTATCGCCATAATCCAATTTGGTGCCTGTTTTTTTAGACCGGCATGAAAATCGAAAGCCGCTCCAACTCCAACTATCACGGCCTTAATTCGATCGGAATGTGAAAACATCCATCGTTCTTGTTTGGGGCATCCAAGACCAACAAATAGAACCTTTATTGGGGAATCATTAATTTCTCTTACTATTTTTTCATCTTCTTCAGATCTCAGATGATGGAAAGGAGGACTGTAAGTGTAACCCACTTTTAGGTTTGGGATACATCCTAAAAGGTTGTAAACGAGCGCCATCAGAGTTTCAGGAGTGCTGCCATAAAATCCAACGGAAACATTACTTTGTGCTGAAGCTTCACATACATATTTCATTAAAGTTGGCCCATATACCCTTTTCTGTCCCTTTAATCCAAGAATGCGAAGCAGCAGAACGATGGGCATCCCGTCTGGTGTAACGATATCTGCTTTGTTCACTATCTTTCTAAAATCTTCTGAATCAAATGCCTCCATAATCATGTGGACATTAGCAACGCACACATAGCCATAATCGCCCGATGAAGCCTGAGTTAATATTCGATTTGTAGTGTCTTCATAGCTTGTCCCTCAACACGAGTACCGAGGATATATTTATAATTATTTGTTTTGAATTGACAGATCTTCATCGGAGTAAAATGAATTGACATTCACTTGCGTTTTATTATATTTTCATTTTTATTTTTTTGAACGCGATTTAGCAGTTTCATAAATATCTATTAACATTTTATAGTTAAGTTCAGCTGTATACTTAGATTCATACTCAGCACGCGCCGCCTTTCGCATCCGTTTAAGTTCTGCAGGATGGCTTATAATCCAATTCATCTTTTTCGCAAGATCCTCCGGGTCACCGGGCAGAAAGTGCAGACCAGTGCGTCTATGATCAATCATTGATGACATAACACCCAGTTTACTCGCGATAACAGGAAGACCAACAGAATAAGCCTCCAAAATTGTCACCGGAAAATTTTCATAACAGACGGAAGGGAAGATCAACACAAGGGCATCTTTCATTAGATTCAACACAAATTGCCTAGGCTTATGACCCAGCCATTCTACTCCCAAAATGTGCCGTGAGGCCTCAGACACCTGGGAAACTTAAAGGCCCATCACCTATAATCTTGAGCTGAATTTTGCCGCCAATCTTGTCCCAAGCAGACAGTAAAGTGTTAACACCTTTTTCCGGTGTTAGTCGTGCAGCAAAGATTGCATAGCCGCCTTGCCCATTACCAATTCCGGGATCAGGATCAATAAAATTTGGTTTGACAACAATATTTTCCGCCGGTAGCCCACCTTGAATGAACTTCTGACGGGTAAAGTCGGTCAACGCAATATATAAATCAACCATCCGTCTATAGGTGCGCAATAGACGGTGTACCGATAGCATGACAGCAATTACACTTGTTGCGGCAAGGTTTTTTCGATAACAGGCGCTAAGTACACCGGGCCAGGGCACAAATTTACCGATGCATTCCTCGCAAATATGTCCATCACGGAAAAGCAATGCGTTGGCACAAAGCAAGCGAAAATTGTGAAGTGTTTGAAGTACTGCAACCCCTTCTGTTTTGGCAGCGTAGTAGGCAGCCGGAGAAATGATAGGTAGCGTGTTGTGAAAATGCATGATGTCAGGTTTCTCGTGGCAAATAACTTTACGAATCTTGTTGTAAATGTCTGAGTTCCATATGGCGGTTCTAGCTAAAGAAAGTCTGCCAAACAGCCTTATCTGATTGTTATGAACTGTGAAGCGCAGGACAGGATGGCCATGTTTTTTCATCAAGAGAGACTCGGCAGAAAAGACCTGATCTTCACCACCGGGCTGCTGATAATAGTTGTGAATGAATAGGATCTTCAAACCTGTTTATCTCTGAACATTGAATTAATCATAACGCCTTGTTTATTATAATCCTCGAAGAAACTAGATCGGAAAAATATCGGATCCTCAGGTCTTTTCTGAGGTGTGGATAAAATTGAAGATTTATTATAATGAAAATAAAATGGTCCTTTAAAGCTCAATGAAACAAGCCACTGGGAGATTTTATAATCTTCGCCTTCTTCAATTAATAAAACATCTGTATTTTTAATGAACTCATGAAACCCTTTTAATACTTTTAGCTCATGTCCCTCAACATCAATTTTGACTATGTTGGGCTGAACATCGTATTCCTTGCATATCTGATCCAAAGTCTTACTTTTTACATGAATAATTTTGTTCGATATTTTAGGCTGATTGACAACCTTGTTGGTAGATATTTCCTGCCCACTCGTAAGCATTAAGGTGCTTTCCCTATCTGATACTGCAAAATTTAATAGCTTAACATTTGATCTATTGTTCAATTCAATATTTTTCTTTAGTGCCAGAAAATGCAGTGCTGCCAGGTTCAAAAGCGAACACGCTTGCAGTCGGAACTTCTGATGCTACAAGTGTATAAGAACCTATATTGGCGCCAACATCAAAAAATACCCCACTTTGACCAAGCTGTTTTAGAAGTATTTTGATAAAATTAATATTATTGAAATCATAGATACCCATACAATTCACAAGAGCAGCAACACCAGAATGATGATAGACTATAATTTTTGAATTTGAAATATTAAGTTCTACAGGAAATCTTTGTAATATTCTTCGATACATCCAAGAAAGATGGCGTAAAAAGCCATTCATCGTACCAACATGTTCAGCGTGATATACTTGATTAATAGAGTTTATTAATTGTCTGAGGCCCATGTACTTAATCACTATTTTTTAATTTCGAGCTTAAAGCATAATTAAGAGCACTATGCATATTTTCAACAGTAAAATTTAAATCAATTTTTTTTGATTTTAAAAGTGAATTTTGACCCCATTTCTTTCTCTCAGCATCCGATAGTTTCATCATTTTTTCAATAGATCCAGTCAATTTAACATTTTGATAAGGATCGATTCTAAGCCCATTAAAATAGTCCTCGACAAGATCAGTAGTGGCGCCGGCATATACGGATGAAATGATTGGTAGACCTGCAGCAGCTGCTTCATTGATGACTACAGCCCATTCATCCTCTAATGAAGGTAAAATAAAAATATCAGCCATCGCATAATACAATACTAACTTTCTGGGTTGAACAAAACCAATATTTATAAAATGAATACCGATCTGATTTAATTTCTGAAAAAGATATTTCTGAAGCTCACCTCCAACAAAAATGAAAGACAATTTATCTCTATATACTTTATCTACATTCTGAAGAGCATTTACTAACTCATAAAGCCCCTTCCTCTTTATCATTTGTCCAACATAAAGAAATACTGTACCCCGCGTTTTCATTTTAGCCCTTAACCTGTTGGCATCAGGCTTAATATTTTGAATATTATTATGAAATTTATCAACATCCACTACATAAGGGGTAGGGAATATTTTCTCTTCTATAACATGATGTTTCTCGGAAAGATATCTGATACCTTCTGTTAAATTAGTACAAACCGTAGGCGATCGTTTTAGTAACCATCTCCGAAAATATTCTCGAAAATAACAGTTATTTTTTTCTGAATGTATGGAAACACAGACCCTCGGAATTACAGGTACTGAGAAAATAGTTCCATAAGCATAAGCAATCAAAGTCCTAATTCCCAATTGGTTTGAAATAATTATATCCGGTTTAAAAAATCTTAAGTCGCGCCATAATCCCCATTGTAAATGTAAAAAATTAGTTTTTGATCTAAAACCACTAATGTCAAACATTAGATTTCTACTTTTAACAACATCAAAAGAGAATGCAGAATAATCAATTGAATTATAAAGGCGATCATTTTCTTGTTTAACTGACACAAAGATGGTTACTTCCCATCCTTTCTGGACAAGCTGCTCAAACACATCATGCCAATGAGGAGAGATCATATTTGTTGCAATTGCAAGTTTCTTTCTCATGAGTTATTTATACTCATTATTCTTCTTCGTAAAGTTTTCCAACGTTTAGGTTTTAGAGCACAATTTGTGATATGGATTCATGGTAAACATAAAACATATTGATATTAATGGAAATATTTTTGCAAACATTTTATTTATAACATCAAATGCTAAAAAATCATTTTACAAGGAAATCTCTAACACGCTAAAATTAAATACTAAATGGCGAAAAACAGCACAATCTTTACTCCGAAGAAGTCTTATTAAACCCGGACCCAACGCCCGTCTCAGAGAGCGGCTGTTAGCACTGCATTTTGTCGCATCCGATGAACCTACCGACAAAAAAATTGACGAAAATTTTAAAATCAAAAATCTGACCAGTTTTACAATCCTCTCACATCGTATACTGGATTACCTTATGCCCCGGGCTTTTAAGAAGGTTTGACTCAAATAAAAAGAATTGATCTTCATTCTCCACCTGGTCGTTGACAATAAATGCGAACTATAATCACTTTCACTTAATAGCCTTCTTGGTGGAAAACAGCTTAGAACCATGATAACGATCCATCCAGGATTCATGGATCCGCCTATGCAATTGATGGTCCAATTGTTAATTAAAAGAAGGAAACAGAATACATAGGAAAAAGGGCGGATATGATAATCCAGTTGTAAGGCTTTGTAGCAGCATGGTTATAATTAAAATTATCAAGGGAATAAGGCCAAGCCAACCTGTGCCAGTCCAAACAGACCAATATCCAGAATGCGCCTGAGTTGGGCTCCAACGAATGTCATGTGGATTTATGATGCTTACAGTAAGCAAGCGTTCACCAGCTGCAAAGAAATCCCCAGGGATGGTTTTTTGTCTCGGACCATAATGCTTGCCAAAGGGGAACTCTTCCAGTTAGTGTTAGAATATGACGGGGTTGTTTGTTAAAAACAGAAGCAGACAGGATTAACCCAGTAATCTACGCTGATTAGTTTTGGTGACATTATAAAAATCATCACCGTAGCACCAACAATTATCAAAAGTGCAGCTCCCCTCAATAGCTTGTTCATCTGTTAAATAAATAATACTCGTAAACTCGCGAATAAAGAAATAACGCTAGCTAATGATCTGAACGCAATCAGGGAAAATGTTGCAAGCAACCAAACAACTCTCAGGCTTTTTCTGAGAATAACGATTGATTCAAGGAATAAACAATTAAAAGGGCTGAAATACCTCCTGTATTGGACCGAAAAATTCCAAAGAAATTATTGATATAGAATATTTACTTAATATCAACTAAAAATAATGGTTGCCTTATGCTAATTAAGATAGAACCAATTAAAATAACAAAATTGGTCAATATGAGATATATTCCAAGCAAAACATAAGCTGAGTGTCTTGAAAAAATATGAATTACAATAATCCATAAAGACAATCAGTTCAAAACAACGATAAATTGTAAACACTGGCCATAGACCATAGCGTGCTCACCAAGGAAATAATTATTATGACAGTGATCCAAAAACGCGTTCCTGTGAGAGCTTGGCTTATTTTTATTTTTTTTAAAAATGGTAAACACTCCAGGCAAAAATGAAAAAATAATAACTATAGCCTGTACTTTATTTTGTTAAAGATAATCCTTCATGAAATAATTGGGAGGGTTCCCATATTGCAGTACAACTGCTTTTGGAGTGTTAAAAAATAAAAAAAAACAGCTCACATTTATAATTCAATAATAGAAGCTATCCAAAATTTGTAAAATATTCAATTTATGAACCAAACGGATAAGAATAACGGAAACCATTAAACCAGCTATTATGGTGTGAATTGGCATATTAAGGAACTACTACTGAAAATTAAATATCAATTTCATCGGTCTACAACGACGTTTAGAGGACGTGGTATTTATAAAGCCTCCTGAAAGATGGCGAAAACATATGCAAAAAAAGCCCGTCAGAGAAGCATACGCCGATAAAGGATACGCTTGAAAAGTAAGGACGTAACTATATTGGCTCTAAAATGCTAACGCTAACTTCATCATGAATCAACAACCAAAGACAATGGATCTGAGAAAATGAACGCGACAAAACAAAAAATATTTATCCCATTAAACAATTTTTGCATTTAATTTAATATAGATGTCAGAAAAATTCCAATATGGTGAAGCAAATTATCCGGTATAAACCACCTGAGCGATGAGGCCGATAAAATCGTGTACAACTACTGTTAGGACCAATTGAATATGTCATTGCAGATTTTCGCATGGAAAATACAATACTCTCAGGAAACACTAATCAAAACTCGCTTAGATCTGGCTACCAGTAGAAGCCTCTTCCCTATGAATGTAAGATCCATGATATTTGAATAATTTTAGTCACCCTTTTTCTGGTATTTGTAAAAAAAATTAGACATAATCAGTCCATTAATCAAGGAGCAAAATTAATAATGAAAGTAAGCTTCCAAGCAGTTTTAATCGCCATAAGAATCGTCCAAAGGTTAAAGAGAAAGCCGCTGCACATAGTCTGAGAAATAAAAATCACATTAGATTTTTGAAAAGATTTCAGAAATATGTAAAGTAATTGATTTTTTGTTCCGACTAAAGCGATTAAGCAAAAGTAAGGAATCATCCAATTGTGCTCGCAATTATTTTCTCCGTACAGGATAGTGAAATTGGACCTGCAAAATAACATTAAACTGATGTATAAAAGTGCGACCAGAGAAAAAGAATAAATAACTTTAAGAATTCTTCTTTTTAGCCAAAATTTTCCATTAATTTCAATCCGCATTGCAAACCATGGAAGAAGGAGCATTCCTATAGCGGTCATAATCTGGTCGAGTCGTAAGACCAGATTTCGATACCTTCGTCGTGCACCTAATTGAGAAAGCCCCACTATAAATCCAACCATTGGTAAATACACAGACCCACTGAGCCAATGCACAACCGCAGATCCTGATACCCAACGGCCGTAACCCCAGTGAGCAGACAAAATATTTCGAAATTTTGGGGAGGTCCCGAACAAAACTACAAAATTCAATTTTATTCTTAATACTTTAATCAAATAAAAACTAACTATGGTGCTGCTAACCCTGTTAATAAAAAAGCATGTGAAGGTGAAAGCCATTTTAATTTTGTTTAGGATAGATAAAAGCCCGATAGAAAGTAATAAGAAGTAAATAACACTTCCACTTAAAGCAATATCTGGCCTTGTTTTCAAATGACCAACTGTGCGAAGGAGCCATAAGAAGCAGTATAAAAGGTAGAGCTATTCAAATTCCTATCAAAGGTCTCGCGAAAGAACTACCTCTGATAAAAAAAATAATTGAAGCTGATAAAAGAAAATTGATAAGCTAAGGGTTAAAGACGCATGTAACCAAATCGTTTTGCTGACATAGGTTTTTATAACAGATCCATAACGAGCAACTCCAATTGTATTCATTGGTTCTAAAATTAAGACGATATGAAATCCTGAAATAAATAAAAAAATAGATAAAGCAAGCAAAAATCTTCAAATGGTTGTAGCCATCTTGCAAGTAAAATGTTTAAAATAAAGTTTGTTCCAGAAAAAACTCCTTGGTCAGCGATTGCAAGAAAAACTTTAGAGCCCCATTGCTGAAAATTTCTTTCACATCAAAGTATGATTTATAGTCAATACTGAAGGCGACGTAGTGTGTAGCGTGATACCTAATCAATCCTTTTTACGGATTTCGACTGCAATTAGAGTTTTAAATTATTGTGTGGTTATCAACGACTAAGAAATACATCGCAGCACTAATCCTAATGAAAATTCTTTTTGGAGACTACTCACTTCACCGCAACCGCTAATAATTGTCTTTGTTTTCAAATATATTCGACAAAAAGCAGCAGGCAGCTTAATAAAATCCAGTATTTTCCACCCAAAAAAAACAATCTTGTAGGTGTCCCAGGCGTGCGTTACTATTTTCAATTCTTTAGGTATAAAACCTGCTTCTGATAAAGTGTTCCAAATAGGAGAGGAGTCCATGTATGCAGATGGTCATTTATAGTCAGCACGCCATCCTCTATTAACTTTGGAACAGAATCGGTCTATATGAAAAATAATTGCTATGAATATTACCTGCGGAGGTGTGAGTTGTCAAATGATTAGTATTAAAATAGCGCATTTGGTATGATGCTCCAAACATGATTTGAAAATGAGCTCACATGTCATATATTTCTTTTGTTTTAGCAATAAATAAAACTGCGTACACGTTTAATATGATTTTGCGTTAATAGCCAGTTTTCGTGGGTATTTATTTATCTCTACACCTTCAATTGATGCAACATATGGCTCTAAAGCTTTCGCAAGAGAGCCATTTTTGACCAGAAATCTAACACATGCATTTTTTTTTCAGATATGGAATAAAAAATATTTTGTGATTACTCATTCACTAAATGATTAAGGACATTTTGCTTCCGTCCTGTAGAATATTTAACACCGGCGTCACCTTTATAATGAGATGCAGCGCTATCTATTCCCATCTTTGCCTCCTATTAACCCAGCAGAGTAGAACTTAGGGGGTCTTTCAGAACACTATTTAATTTCCAGGGTTGGACGTTCGTGCACAGCGTGCATCAGTACCCTTCTGCAGGCTCACCAATCAGTGTTCTCAAAGATCCCATCGGGAATACTGAACAGATCAATTGGACATGTAGGTGATGGACTCAAAACCCAGTTAAATGAAAGCTGGATGTTGTCGCTTTAGCCAATATTTGAAGTCACTTTGAGGAGTTTTAATGACCTCAATTAAATTAGACTATATTGTTGCATAATGATTTTTCTAAATTTTCGAATATCCTCGACATGGATTTCATAAACTCGTACACAAATTTTTCGTCACATCTTTTCAAACAAAACCATTTTCGAGCCGGTATCGGAATGTTGTCATCTGCTCCAATTAGGTCCGCTGATAATTGTGAATAAATGGTAAAAAATCAAAATATGCACATCGAATGATCGTTTCGTAATCTACCCGGGCTTTATCGTCACGACAATAGATTAGCACTCCTTCTGTAATAATATTTCCTGCGACAGCCAAAGGAAGGGAATTTATTATGTGGACATCACTCGCCGGTCCCTGCTTAAGCATCTTATCTATCTCCAATGCCAGCGTCATTTCCAAATCCAGTTTATTATCTCTGAGACAAACGTGTCACATATATGCCGATATCCAAATCGCTGAAGGGGTGAGCCTGATCGACCGCATAACTGCCATACAGATATGCAAAAAGAACCTGGGTATCTCTGAAAACATCGGTGGCAATGTTCAAAATATTCTTTTTTATTTCAGTATTTTTCATTTTAGTCGTCTCGCATCATCTTTTATTATTTCGCATACTGAATATAGCTCCGCTCCCTTAGTTACAGATCAAAAAATAATTTAATATATTGAATTTATTATATTTTATTTAAAATTAAGCTTTGAGGATATTATCATAAAGTTTGCTCGTTGTAATGGACCGGTAAAATAAAGGCTAAGGAAAATTCTAAGGGAAATGAAAAAATAAATTTGTTTAATATCCAATTTCGAATACTATTTGATTGTCTCTAAACCAGCTTAATTTTTTAGCCAAACTACCATGCATTTCATTATAAATCAAGCCATTGCACATTTGGACACTATGAACTCGTCTCTCGCAGAATTCATACAAATGACCCAGGAATCATGCCAAACATCCAAGGTCATATCAGTTTATATATCAAAATGATATGGGGAATTTAATTGACATAAATATCTGAAAAAACTATATAAGCGAATATCATACTATTATAGGAAATAAAATTTTATGATGGTCTTAAACAACCTGTTTCCGGTGTTTGCGCTAATCCTTTTTGGTGTCTTGTTGAGCGATGGCGCCTGACCGATGATATTTTTCTAAAAACGGCAGATAAGCTCACGTATTATATTTTCTTTCCCCTGCTGCTTTTCTGGAAAATCGGCGGTGCCTCCACGGCTCTTTTCAGCAACTCCGGCTTGTATAAAGCCGTCCTATGCACCGTGTTTGCCGTATATATCCTGAGCACAGTTTTCATCATACTTTTTAAGGTGGCCGACTACCAGGCCGGCTCAATACGACAGGCGAACCTCCCCGGCTTCGCGGAGCTCTCCCCGATGACGACGCGGCCTCGGGGATCATGGGCGGCACCGCCTGCTGGCGCCAGACGCCCTTCCGGACGGGCAGCACGAGACCCGGCGGCGGCGCCTCGGCGCCGCCGACCTTCATCCCGGATGCACCGCGTTCGGTGCCGACCACCCCGATGCGGGCGTCCACTTGGGCACCGGGGCGGTGATCTTCATGCCGCAATCCCAGCGTTAGGTCTCTCTCCCCCGGGCTCGGGCGTTTTCACAATGCCCCACGCAGCGTCGTCCAGGTCCATCCCCACCTTCCGCAGGTTGTACGTGTTCTCGCGGCCTCCCCCGTCGCTCTTCGCGGTCAGGACGCGGTTCCCTTGACCCTGCATGCGGAGTTGCAGTTGGGTGCCCTTCCCGAACAACTCGACCCACGCCATGTTGGGCCACTTGGCAGGTGCGACACCTCGACGCTTTCGATGTCCTTGGACTCGTTGGCCAACAGGAAGCAGGCCATCCACGTGTCGTCGTTGATCTCGTTCCACCGGTTCCAACGGCAGAAGGCGATGCCCGGCGGTCCGTGCGGGAGGAGCTTGCGCCGATAGAAGATAAAGTCATTCGCGGCGTCCCCCCACCGGTCGGGCACGTTGCCCTGGCTCTCCTCGTAGATGCGGAAGTTGCCGATGGCGGTCTCGGAGTGGATTCCGTACCCAGGGCGCACGTAGGTCTTCCTGCCGTAGCGCACCAGCACGGCCAGGTTGGCACCGAGTACGAAGGAGCGAATCTTCGGAGGATGCAGCGATTCGGTGAAGTCGAAGGCCGGATCGAAGTCTATGGGTCGCACGATCGCGTAGAGCTGATCCTCGGGAAGCGTGAAGCGGACCCGCGCATTGCGACTGCCGACCCGGTACCCTCTTCCGTCGAGGAGCACCGCTTCGTTCGGCCCGACGGGTTTCCCGACCTGGACCGCTCCACCGACCTCACCCTCGGCGTACAGCGGGGCGGCGAATAGGAGACAGAGCAAGAGAAAGAGCAGGACCTCCCTGTTCCAATCGACACTCCAGCGGAACGGGCCATGTCGTGTCATCACGCAGAGACCTCCTGTCTTCTCGTCGACGACCGAGAAGACATGATAGGCATGAGACGTCCGCGCGGGAACCCGCGGGGCGATCCCGGCTCCCTTCACTACGGCGGCAAGACCAGGTCCGTCGTGCCGGCACGCACCCGGAGGGCGCGCGGGTCGTTCGGGCCTGCGGCGTTGCCCACGAAAATCAGGAGCACGTCGCCCGCGTGCAGGTCGGGGATCCGGAAGCTGGGGGTGCCTCCCTCGACGTAGTGATGTCCAGGCTCGCGTCGGAAACCAGTGTTGATATTCGTTCTCTCGACGAGGCGCGCTGCGCCGTTTGGGGAAGAGGTCGAAAGCGCACCGGCGGGGGACGGGGCGCTCGGACCACGCCCAAAGGCGGCACCGCCCGCCGCGACCACCGCGGGCTCCGGTAGCGCGACGGCGTCCACCGTGCCGGGCCCACCCGACCGGCCGCCGACCGCGGCGGAGGTGGCGCACGCGGTGGGCTGGGCGAAGCTGTTGCGGAAGGTATTCGAGGTGGATCCGCCTCGCTGTCCCCGCTGCGGGGGGAGCCTGGCCGTGGTCGCGTGGATCACCGACCCAGCGACGGTGGACAGGTCCTCGGCCCATCGTCGTCGGCGGGGGATCGAGTCACCCTTCGAGGGAGTGCAGGCCCGGGCACCCCCCGCGGCGTGACGTCGCGCCTCGGGGCGTCACGTCCACACGACCCCGCCGGCAGGAAACCGTCCATCCTTGGAGCGCGGTGGGGGGAGCGGTGCGCCCTGCCCCAGGTCCCGAAGCCTGTCGAGGCACGCGCTTCGAGGCTAGGATGGCCGTCGTCGGTGCCACGGAGAGTCCCGGGAGACCCAACGCCATGCGCAGGGGGCGGATCGGTGAGCTCGGCGGGCACGAGAACGGCGACGGGGCCAATTCAAATGCCGGTGCATCAGGAAATCGTGTGGGCCACCCGGGTCTAGGATGAAGGTCTAGGCCTCCCTGATGGAAGTAGATGGCGTTGCGGAACCGTTTTCGGTTTGGGTACCCGCAGGCACGCTTCTTCAGCCACTGATGCGGCTGTTGATCGCTTCGGCCTTGGCGTTGGTCACGCGGCGCATGATCGCGTTGCGGATGCCCCAGAGGTGTGAACGGATGCTCTTCGACACCTTGCGCATGGGCTTGATGACGGTGCCAGTCACCCGTCCGCCATCTCCCGGCACGGAGAACGTAGGACGGTTCGCCACGGCGGCGAGGCACGTAGAGCCCGTGAGGAGTTTCCCCTCCGCCGTGCCCGGAGTTGGCGAATTCGTGACAGGCACCGTACTCCGTACTTCGCGACCCTTAGTCCCCGCCCCTTTCGGCGAGGAATGCGTCGACTGCTTCGCGAACGGCCAATGGAGAGAGGGCGGGGTAGCGCGCGTAGGTGTCCTCGGGAATCGAACCGACCAGCGAGCGGAGTTGATCGGGTTCCACCATGCCCGCTCGGACGAACTGCTCGGCATCGGCGAGGTCCCGCTCGAAGCCCCGGACGATCTTCGCGAATACCTGCGCGTAGGGGTCGTAGTGGAAGAAGGACACGTTGCCGATCGTGTCGACGAACACATGCCGGTCCTCGCTGCCGCGCAGGGCGGGGACGAACTGTTCGGGGCGCGCGAACTCGACGTTCGC
Organism: uncultured Planctomycetota bacterium; assembly: GCA_963802335.1. GTDB lineage: Bacteria > Planctomycetota > PLA2 > PLA2 > JAEUHO01 > CAWDIE01. Next base: position 14,287 of record CAWDIE010000005.1, read on the forward strand.
GTTGAGGCGCTCCTTGATGCCCTGGATGTCGCGAAAGACGTCGTCCTGTTCGCTGAAGAGATCGGCATCCACCGAAGACGTGCGCCACCCGGAGAACACAGCCGTCGCGCCGCCGACGAGGTGGACCCGATACGACCCCTTCCGTGGCGCCGTGCGTGCAATCTCCTGCATCAGCTGACGGAGCCGGTCCTTCGTCATCTCGTTACGCACGGTCGATTTTCTCGATGCGCGCACCACGACAGCTGTCGGCGAAGGAAGTCATTCGGCTGAGCAGGGCCAGATACCGCGCGTGGGCGAGGTCGCCGTGCGCGGCTTCCAACGCCCGATACAGGCGCCGATCTCCGTCGGATTGCAGAGCCTGGGGGAGAGGGACGCCCTCGCGGCGCAGCCGCGGTGCGGCCAACGAAACGAGCAGGCTCTCGGGGGTCTCTCGATCCGCGCACAGATCGTCGAGGCCGCGATCGACGAGGTCGCCACCCGGTAGGTCCAGCTCGGCGAAGTGGGCCGCGCCAAACCGCGCTCGAATCCACCGGCGGAGGGCTGCCCCCCGCGCGATGGCACGACGGGCCTCGGGCGTCAGCGCGCGGGCCCGCCGCCGGCCGCCGTCGCGGCCGTGGCGGCGGAACCGGGCGCGGACTGAGGCGGGGAGGCGCATGGCGTATATACCTAGGGGGTAAGCATAGCATAGTCCTCGATCGCGCGCTCCCCGCGATGGGCGGGGTGTGCAGGCCCAGACCTGCTCCATCGCGGAACTGCGGGATTTCAGACGGCATTCGCAAAGTACGGTACCGCGTTCGCTTGTTGCAGATTCAGGCGTGAATCCGCAACAACTGTTCACGCCTCTGTACCTACCCTTGAACCTCAGCTCTGTTCACGCCCCCCCCTCTTGCCGCTACCAGCGCCTGCAGGTGGCCCGCCGGTAGCCCTCGTGAACCGTGCGCCGGGGGCGCCGTTTCCCCTATTCATGAGCCTGATGCGGTCCCTCTCCGTCCTATTCGCCCTGGTGGTGCTCGCTAGCGGTGCCGCGGTGCACGCCGAGCCGCCCGCGAAGCCCGCCCGTCCGACCCTCGCGGTCGGTGGTGACCTCGAATTGCGCATCCTCCCGCCCGAGGGAGAGGCGGAGGTCGCCTACGTCGTTCGCGTCGGCACTCCGTTCGCACTCAGCTACGAGCTGAAGAACCAGGGGACGGAACCGCTGCTCCTGCCGCTGGCGTCGCCGCACTTCGTCGAAGCGCACCTCCGGTACATCGACCCGTCCAGCCGCGTTTTCCTCGGTGGACGGGCGTGGGGGCCGGCGCCCTTCCGCAGCAGCCTCACCGCGCTTGCTCCGGGCGAGGCCGTCGTGCGCACTCTCGAGCTCACGCCGTCGTTGCACGGGAGAGCCCGGGCAGAGCTGTCGCTCGTCTGCGCGCACGAAGGCGTGATGACGCACGAGGTCCGAACCTCCGAGCTTCCCGGCGGCGAACAGCGCCGTATCCACCGTCGCGTCGTCGAGCCCGAGCCCCGGCTCTGGCGCGGCTCCTTGACTCTCGACGTGGACGTCGAGGTCGTGTTCACGTCGCACTTCGATTTCGAGGTCATCGAGCCGGCGTGCCTCAACGCGCTGTGGCATGACGGGGCACCGCTGCTGGAACAGCTCGAGACCCTCGGACGCATCGCCGTCCTCGATCCTTCCTCGCGCTCCGTCGACGAGCTCCGAAAGGGCTTCGGCCGCGTGCACGATGGCTATGCCCAGCACCCACTCGTACGGCTCGAGTGCGCCAAGCAGCTCGCCATCGCCGCGAAGAAGGGGTACGGGTGGCAGGGGGTGAAGACACTGCTCGCGGTGTGTGGTGACGACGACGAACACGAAGGGGTCCGCCTCCTGGCTCTCGACGGCCTGGCTGTCGCACTCGAAGACGAGCTCATCGCCCGTGAGGACGACTGCGTGTTCCAGCTCCAGCTCCCCGGCGCCTGGCGCGAGGCGGCCCGCGACCTTCTGACCGCCCTGGCGAAGGAGCCCACCGAGCTGGGCCGGCGCGCCGGCAAGCTCCTCGAAGCGCATCCACCCGCCAGCGAGGGTCCGTAGTCGACGGTTGGAGGTCGTAGCGGCGTTGGTGCATGAATCGCTCGCCAGGGATGCCGGGTCCTTCCCCGCGACTCTCAGGCACCGATGGCGACCGAGGCCGGTCTGCCGAGCGCGGTCATTTGCCTGCGCGATGAGATCGCGGTCGTCGAGGGGGGAATCACGACCCTGCTCCACGTGTTCCGGCGGCGGCGTAGACAGCACTCGTGTCGTAGGCTCCGTCTGCGGTGAAGCTGACCAGATTGCCGGCGGCTGCGGCGATCAGATCCAGTGCTGTCGCCGCGTCATCGGTACTCGCTTCGATCAGACACTGCGCCACGATCCCGCCCGACCCATCGACGCCCAGGTGGAGCCTCCGCCAGCCCCGTTTCCCACTTCCGCCGTGCTTGACGGCGGCCCACTCCCCTTTGCCGACGCCCGCGAGGCCGCTACTGTCCACTACCAGGTGAAGCGGGGCCCTCCCCAACTGCGCCCGAAGGTGGACGTTGAGGAGTCATCCTCGGCGCGAGAGTGTCGTGTGATCCGGAGCTTCGAGATCCAGGCCCATGAGATGAAGGGCCGATCGGAGGAATCCCTCGGTCTGGCGGAGCGGAGGGTTGAAGACGAGACGGAGCGTGAGTGCCGTCTCGATCGCAAGATCTGAGAACTGATGCTGAACGCCGGGGCGGCCCGTCGGTTTCGCGCGCCAGGCCATGATGGCCTCTCGAGAAAGCCAGAGAGTGACGTCACCTCGCCGCACGAGGGCGCGGTCGTACGAGGCCCAGTTGTTGACGCGGTACTTCGTCTTGTACTTGGGGTGAACCCTCGATCGCATGGCTGAGTACGGCGCCGGGCACGAATTCGCCAACTCCCGGGTACGGCGGCGGGACAAGTCGTCCCGGTCTGTGCCTGCCTCGCAGACGTGACGATCGATCGGGGAATTCACGAACCGTTTCATGGCCGCGCCGCGATCAGTAGGGTGGAGATCCGCGATGCCCACTACTCACACCTCGCCCACCCTCGACGCCCTCCTCCGCCACGATCCGTTCGTGCGGCGCCTCGCGCGCAGCCTGCTGACGGATGCAGACGCTGCGGATGATCTTGCCCAGGAGACCTGGCTGGCGGCGATCCGTCGTCCGCCGTCTCACCTGAGCGCGCCCCGCGGGTGGCTCGCGCGCGTCACTCGGAATCTGGCCGTCTCCAGGCATCGACAGCAAGCCGCACGCGCACGGGCCGATTCGAACGCACGCCCCCCCGCCGAGGTACCGCGGCCTGACGAGGTTGCCGCGCGAGAGGAGGTCCGTCAGCGCGTGTTTCGATGCCTGCTCGCGCTCGACGAGCCCTACCGTTCGACACTCCTGCTGCGCTACTACGAGGACCTCCCTCCGCGGCTGGTCGCCACGCGCTTGGGCATCCCTGTGGAGACGGTGCGAACCCGCGTGAAGCGGGGGCTTGCGAGACTGCGAGCCGATCTCGACGACGGGACCGAGGCCGATCGCCGGCGGCGGTGGGCGGCGCTGGCCGCGTGGGCCGGCCCCGGGGCGGCCTCGACCGCCGCGCCTCCCCTCCTCGTCCTCGCCGGCCTCACTTCCATCCTCTTGGCCACCGTCGGGTCGATCTACCTGCACGTGCGCGGCGAGACACTGCAGGCACGGCCCGCGGAAGAGGCCGAGACAAGGGAGCGCGGGGGCGCCGGCGCAAGACTGGTGGGTCGAGCCGACGAGTCGCAGCCGCGCGGTTTCGCCGCGATCGAGAAGCGATCAGCCGAGCCTATTGGGCAGCCCGAGTCCGGCACGCCCTTGCAGGCGCGACTGGACCTACGGGAGGCGAACGGCCCCGCGGTCGAGGGTGCAATCGTCTACGCCGTACCCAAGAGCCGGCCCGAGCTAGGCCTCCTGCCTGGACTGCCTTGCTGGGAGTCGGACGAGACCGGGGCAGTTGACCTGCAACTCAGCGATCAGGAGAAGTGGTTGGTGCGCGTGCTCGCTCACGGATACGAGACGGCGGAGCTCGAGGCCGCGACGCTCGAACGCGGCATGACGCGGCCCGTCATGCTGAGGCCCGCGCCCTCCACACGGGTCGTCCTGCGCCGCGCGAACGGAAGGCCCCTGACAACGCCCGTTCACCTCCGCTTGATGTCGCGCGTGGATCGCCCGACGAAGTCGGTCGGTGGACTCGGCGACTACGTACTACGCAAAGACCTCAGCCAGTCGATTCTCGTTCCTGTCGCGGGAGAGGCCGAGGTGGGCCTCACCGTCCCCCTGCCTGCATCGCTGACGCTGGATCCGGGATTCCCGAGCGCCGAGGCCCTGCAGCCGACCGAGGTCCTCATCGACGAGTACCATCCGCGCATCGATCTCACACTCGCCGACTCCGCGCGTATCGGCCTGCGACTCTACGAGGGCGAAACCGATAGGGCCCCACGCTTGAATACGGCCCTGACCTACCTGCTGACCTCGGAGGATACGGGAGCCGCCCGCCCGATCCGCTTCTCGTATGCCACGTCTACCGCACAGCCGAACAAACTCGATCTAGTGAGCTGGACGCCTATCGGACCGGGTAGGTACACGCTGACGATCCGAGCCGCCGGATGGCGGGAGTGGCGGCACGAGAACATCGATCTGCGGCGTGCCGGTTCCCGCGTGGATCTCGTCGCGCGGCTTGTTCCGCTCCCCGCCGAGCCGCCCTTGGTGGTCGTCACCCTCCCGGATGCCACGCGCTCCGCGACGTACCTCGCCCAGTCGGCGTGCGCCCGCCAGGCAGGGACGGTGGCGGGCTCGTGGACGCCCCTCGGCGATCTTCACCTCGAGCGCACGCCGAGCAAGGCCGACCTGATCGTGCGGGGCCTCGACGAGGGCACGTGGGATCTCCTCATCTGGATCTGGGACGGCAAGGAACGCCGCGTGGGCCTTGCACGAGGGGTCGAGGTTGCCATTGGTGCCCCTCAGCGCGTCACAGTGGAGACCGTGCGCGGCTTGCTCGTACGACTGACCCCGGATGCACCGCACCACGAGCGCTACGAACGCGTTGTCCTCGAGGCACCCGGGATCGGTACGCTACCGCTGCGGGAGATGCCCAAGGGACGCTTCTCGGGCGCCTACGATGACTTCCAGTGGTCGGCGCCCGAGCCGGGGACGTGGCTCGGTCCATACCCGACCGACCAGATCGACGTCGTAGCGACGCGCTGGACCGGAGAGACGGTCCATCAAGACGTGCGCTAGCTCTCGGTACCGAGGACCTTGCCAACGGCACAGCTCGTCGGAAGTACGGCGCCAGGCACGAATTCGCCAACTCCCGGGTAGGGCGGCGGGACAAGTCGTTCCGGTCTGTGCGCGCCTCGCAGCCATGACGATCCATCCTGCCGTCCCCCGCGCGAGAAGAGGGCGGACGGGTGACTGGCACCGTACTCCGTGCGGTGGAGACCGTACGTCAGATCGTTTTCCACCTCCCTGAGTACGGTACCGCGTTCGCTTGTTGGAGTACGGGAGTACGGTACCGCGTTCGCTTGTTGCAAGTACGGTACCGCGTTCGCTTGTTGCAGATTCAGACGTGAATCCGCAACAGCTGTTCACGCCTCTGTACCCGGTGCCCGCGGGTCCGCTCGAGCTGCGGGTCTACTTCCTCTTGCACGGCAAGTCGATCACCCAACTGGTGGCGGTGAACGCGCCGGCCGACGATGTCGTGATCGACGTGCGCGATGCGTGGGCGAGCGCCGGCACGAGGATCTCCGAGCCTCTCGCGTGGGCGTTGGAGATCGTCGGGCCCGACCAGCAACCGGTGGACGAGGCATGGTGTCGAGTGCGGGGGAGCATGGGCACCGGCAGAGCGAAGCGCCGCGTGAACGGCTTCACCCGCCGGGTGCGTGACGGCCGAGCCAATCTCTCCCTCCACGAAGCGGTCACGCCGGATGACGTGTGGATCTCCGTCTGGGGGGCCCGGTCAGCGAGCCGGGCCGACGACCCGCCGGGCGCGATCTTCGAGCAGGCGGTCTCGCCGGAAGGAGGCAATGTTCGCCTGGTGCTCCCCGCGGGGCGAGGCATCGACGGACGCGTCGTCTGGGAGGACGGTACGCCCGCCGCAGGCGCGCGCGTCCTCGCTCTTGTCGCCGATCCGAAGTCGCGCGACGACGAGGCCTGGCGAGAGGCGCAGCGCAGCTCGTGGTGGGGTGCTTGGGGTGGCCCCGACACCACCATGTGCGACGGCGACGGTAGATTCCGACTGCGCGGACTCGCCGACGGCCCCTACGCCGTCGTGCCGGTGCTGCCGCCCGACGCCTTGACCGTGGACGTCCCCGTCGTCCTCGCCGGGGCCCGGGGCGTGCGCCTGACGCTCCGACGCGGCGTCGCGCCCGTGCTCACCGTCCTGGCGCCCGACGCCATGCCGGTGGCGCGTTGCGGAGTTCGGATCGGGCGTTCTGACGAACCCGAGCAAGACCGCATGTTCCAGGGCGAGACGAACGGGGCGGGCCGCGTGCGCCTGACCAACCTCCCCGGCGACGCGACGTGCGACGTGCATGTCGCCCCGCCGTCCGGTCGCAGCGACCTTCTTCCCGCATCCCTGGTCGACTGGACTCCGCGCCGGCAGACCGTGGTGTTGAAGCGCGCCGTGATCTTGAAGGGCACTGTGAACGCCGCGGCGGAACCCTCCGCCCCAGCGCTCCGGGTGTACTGGCGCTTGGACAGCCCCGTCGGGGAGGCGCAAGGCTGGCAGATGGTCTCGGTGTACGGCACGCCGCCGACCTTCTTCATTCCGGCGCTTGATGAGGACGACGTCGTCCGTCTGCTGGCGCTTCAGCGCCGCCGTCCGGATGGGCTGCACGATGCCCGCGCGCTCCGCGTGGCCGTGCGAGAGGGCGACGTTCTCCTCCCACTGCATCAGTCCGACTAGAGGCGGTGCTGAGAACGATGACGATCAGGCGACAACCATCAAGGAGTTGGCACGTCGACCGTGCTCGCGCTGGTTGGAGCATGAGAGGTCTTCGCGCGGTGCGGCCAGCGCAGCCGGACGTACCATCAAGCGCACGTCCTAGCTTGGCGAAGCAGCTTGGCTCTTGGGCGTTCCCAGGGATGGACCGCCTACGGCCCCTCTAGGCCCTGAGTAAGCGCCTCCCGCGCGGCGCCCCGGGCAAAAAGAAACTCGAAACGCGCCTGCGCTCACGTATTCAGAGGTTTGCAACAACCGAAGTACGTGATCACCGGGAGCGTTTCGAGTGAAGGCCGACGATACGCAGCGACTGACAGAGCGCAAGGCACGAATCGACGGCCGTCTGGACGGGGCGCGTCAGTGGGAGAGCGCGGACCCGGTGGTGGGAGGGCAGGAACCTCCACTACGAGGTCGCGGGCCGCGTCCAGGCCACGGCGCTGGGCGGCATCGGCCTGATCCACGAGTTCGTGCGCTCCCTCGGCCTGGCCGAGGCATTGGATCGGCGCGTCGATGTGCTCAAGCGTCACTTCCCGTACCACGAGTCCGATCACGTCCTGAACCAGGCCTACAACCTGCTCACGGGCGGCACCTGCATCGAGGACATCGAGCGGCTGCGCCAGGACGTGTGCTTCCTGGAGGCCATCGGGGCGCGAGCGCGTGCCCGACCCCACCACGGCGGGCGACTTCCTGAGGCGCTTTGGCATGGACGCGATCCTGGGCCTGATGCAGGCGATGGACGACGTGCGCCCGGGGGTGTGGGCCGAGCTTCCGAAGAACGAGCGGGCCCTGGCGCTCATCGACGCCGACGGCACGATCGCGCCCACCGACGGCGAGTGCAAGGAGGGCATGGGGCTCTCGTACAAGGGCGATCTGGGGCTACGCGCCGCTGCTGGTGACCCTGGCCAACACGGGCGAGGTGCTCTCGGCGGCCAATCGGCCGGGCAACGCGCCCTCGCACAAGGGGGCGGCGTGGTACATGGACCGGGCGATCGATCAGGTGCTGGCGGGCGGGTTCGAGCGGGTGCGACTGCGGGGGGACACGGACTTCTCGCTCACGACGAACTTCGACCGCTGGGACGCCGAGGGTGTGGAGTTCGTGTTCGGAACCGACGCGATCAAGGGGCCTCGTCGGCCGGGCCGATGAGTTGCCCGGAAGGCGCTTGGAAGCGCCTCAGGCGCCGAACGAAGCACAATCGCAAGACCTCCCCACGGGAGCGCGCCGGCGAACGTGAAGCAGCGGAATCGTGGAGGAGAAGGGCTACAAGAACTTCCACTCTGGAGGAGGAGCACATCGCGGAGTTCGCCTACCAGCCGGGCGCCTGCGCACGGCCCTACCGCATGATCGCGCTCCGCAAGACGATCCGTGTGACCGAGGGTCAGCTCCACCTGATGGACGAGACCCGCTACTTCTTCTACGTCACCAACGCGCCTCGGAGCCATCTCTCCGCGAAGCAGGTCGTGTTCGAGGCCAACGACCGCTGCGACCAGGAGAACGTGATCGAGCAGATGAAGAACGGCGTGCACGCGATGCGGATGCCGTCGAACGGACTGGCGTCGAACTGGGCGTGGATGCTGATCGGGACACTGGCCTGGAACATCAAGCAGTGGATGGGCGTGTGCGTCGGGAGACGGATGCGCCGTGAAGGCGCGGAGATGAGGCGCATGGAGTTCCGGCGCTTCCTGCACTCGCTCGATCGTGCTGCTGCCCTGCCAGACTCGTGCACACGGGCCGCGGAAGCCGTGCTCCGGATCGCTGGCCTACTCGCCGTGGGCGAAGGTGCTGATCGACGGCACGGATACTTATAAATTAGCGTTGATGATGTTGATTTTGATGTTGTTGTTTATGTTATTTGTGAGAGTGGTGTGTGTGTAGTAGAATAGGTGATATGATTAAGTTAGGTGAGAGAAATTAGGTGTGTATTTAGAGTGTAGGAGTATATATAGAGGGTGAAGGGTGGTGAGGGAGTAAGAAGGAGAGAAGGGGGGAAGGAAGGGGGATATAGTAAGGTTGTTGGTCTAGGGCGGCCGCCTTGGCCCTGGCCTCCGCGGCGGCGTCCGTCTTGCCGAGCTTCTCGAGCAGCAGGCTGAGCCTGAACCAGACGGCCCCCACGTTCCCGTCGAGCGCGATCGACTTGCGGTAGGCGGCCTCAGCCTCCTCGTCCCGATCCAGGTCTGCCAGGACGTCGGCGAGACCGTGCCAGGCATCCGCCGCACGATCGTCGATCTCCAGCACCTTGCGGAAGGCGGCCTCGGCCTCTTCCAACTCCCCGCGCTCTGTACGCAGCACCGCGTAGTCGAACCAGGTCGTCGGGTTCGTCGGGGGCGAGTTCAAGCGCGCGCTGGAACGCCACCATGCTCTCTTGTGTCTCTCCGTCGTCGGCGAGGACGCTAGCGAGTGCCTCCCAGGCCTTTGCGTGCATCGGATCGAGGGCCACGGCGGCGCGTAAGGCGCTCTTGGCCTCCGCGGACTGATCCGCGCCGGCGAGGACCTCTCCGAGCGCGTACTGGGTTGTGGGGTCCCACGCGTCGAGAGCAACGGCCCGCTGGAGCATTCCCAGCGCCTCCTCCTCTCGCCCATGGCGCCGGAGCAGATCGCCGAGCAGCCCCCATGCGTACGCAGAGCCATCGTCGAGTGCGGTGGCTGCACGATAGGCAACCTCGGCCTCCCCGGGCCGCTCGAGCCTCTCGAGCAGCCGCGCGTGGTTGACCTGTAACGCCGCACTGCGATCGTCCAGGCCTACGGCCCTGCGATAGGCGCTCTCGGCCTCCTCGAGCTTCTCTTGGTCCACGAGCAACGAGCCCAGGTTGTTCCACGCGAATACATGGTCCTCGTTGAGGGCGAGCGCCTTCCGGAAAGCCACCGCCGCCTCCTCGAGCGAGCCGCGCGCGTAGTGACCGAGCCCGACGCCATTCCAGGCGTCAGGAGACTCTGGACTGAGTTCCGCCGCCCTGAGATACGCGGGTAGGGCGAGGTCCCGTTTCCCCGTCAGATGGTAGTAGTCCCCCATGAGCTGGTGGCTGCGGTGGTACTCCGGATCGAGCGCGCGCGCCTCGTCGATCTTGCGGCGGGCCAACTCGAGGCGGCGTAGCGCATCGCGATCCCGCACGGCGTCCATGACGAGCACCGTGGATCCCTCGGCACCGCCCAGCAGGTCCCCTGCTTCATTCAGAAGCTGGTCCACCGTGATGCGATTCATGGTCTTTGCGGTGGACCGGGAACTGACGAATCCAAGCAGCCCAAGGACAGAACCGATCAAGGCAAGCGCGAACCCAACCCAGGTGCGCGTCGCTTCTAGCTTCTTCCCCATTGAGTTCGTTCCCCAGAATCAACGCATAGGCATTTGAATTGGCCCCGTCGTCGCTCGCGCACCCGCCGAGCTCACCGGCCGTTCCCTGCGGATGGCGTTGTGTCTCCCGTGACGCACCGTGTCACCGACGACGGTCATCCTAGCCCCGGAAGGCGTGCCTCGACAGGCTTCGGGTCGCGGAGCGGGCGCACCGCCCCCCACCGCGCTCGCGAGAGACCGTTTCCTGCCGGCTACGTCGTGTGCACTGCACGCCTCGAGGCGCGACGTCACGCCGCGGGGGGCGCCCGGGCCTTCGCGCTCTCGAAGGGTGACTCGAGCCCCCGCCGACGACGATGGGCCAGGATCCGGTCCACCGTCGCCGCCTCGGTGATCCACGCGACCACGCCAGGCTCCCCCCGCAGCGGGGACAGCGGAGCGGATCTAGTCGGTCCCCGTCCTCCGCAGCGTCTCGTTCTATTCGCGTAGCTGCCCCACCACGAGTTCCGTCGTGTAGCTCACTTCGATCCGTCCATCTCTCGCTCGCGAGTCAAACGTCCTCCGATGGGCCTTCTCGAAGTCATCGTAGTCCGGGTCACCGCGAACGGGGGCGCTCGCCTCGGATCTCGCACCTCCGATGAACCCCTCCCAGGTCTCCCGGAAACTGACCGGGAAGCGGTGCCGTTCGTACGTGTCGGGTGCGAAGTAGTCGTCGATGTTCGTTTGCTCGGCACCGTCAAACCGGTTCCAGAGGACGGCCAGCCACCCGCCGGGCTTGAGGATCCGGGCGAATTCCCGTTTCGCGCCACGACCTTCGAACCAGTGCAGGGCCTAGCCCACGGTGATCAGATCGACGATGTGGTCGGGCAGTGCCGTTTGCTCGGCCGTGCCACGGATGCTCTCAAACGAGGGGGAGTCACCCAGCAGATGCTCCGCCTGATGTCGCATCGCATCGTTGGGTTCCACGGCGAATACCCGTCGGGTGCGGCCGACCAGGTGCCGTGACAGGTTGCCGGTCCCCGACCCGATGTCGGCCACGACCCAGGTGGAGTCGAGCCGGGTCAGTTCGACCAGAGTATCGATGGCCTGACCGGCATAGTCCGGGCGATGTGCGGCGTAGTCCTCGGCCTTGCCGGAGTAGACAGTGGTGGGCTTCATCTCTCTCCGCGATCTGCCTGACCGGACCCGACGACTTTGGCCAGCTCGTACAGATCCTGCATCATGGGGCGCACTCCCTGCCGATCACCCGCCGGTGGAACGGGCGGCTGCTACGGCCTGTCGGCCGGCTCTTCGCTGCCACTCTCGATTTCCAGGTAGCCTCGCCGGTGGAAGATCACGTAGAGCAACCCCAGCGACATCCGCCAGCCGCGCAAGGCACTTCGGACAAGCACGACCTCCTCACCGGCCCGGGCGTTGAATTCGAAGGCCGGGCTCCCACACCAGTCGATCCTGGCCTCGAGTACGTGTGGCCCTTCGCTGACCTCCTTGCGCAAGACCTCACCCTCGGCGATGCGCCCGATCTCCGCGCCATCCAACACGATGTGGTACTTCCGCATCTTGTCGGCATACCCCTTGTCCCGTCGCACGGTCAGTGTCGCCACTCTCACCTCCGCCCTACGATGTGGTCTCGTCGCCGGCACGCTCGGGCTGACCTCGGATCGCGGTCCAGTATTCCATGCGAACATCGTCGTCGATCGACACCGGGATGCGCTCTCCGTACAGTCGATCGGCGCCGTCCTTCCGGCAGCCGGAGATCCAGAACTCCGCGCCGGACTCGACGTCCACGTAGTTCGACTTGTAGCCGCGACCGCGCAGGCTACGCATAGGCATTTGGGCGCTTCGGGAATCCGTGTGGGTGATTGAGCCTGGATGGGGAGACAGCGTAGCCTCGGCGGGATGAGAGATCGAGACCTCTACGCCCAGATCCTCGGCATGCGCGCTCCCTGGAAGGTGACGGAAGTCGACCTCGACACGGCCGGTGAAACGGTCGAGGTGCACGTGCGCAACGATGCCGGACCGCTGTGCTGCCCGGAGTGCGGTACGGAGGGCCCGCGACACGATCACCGCGAGCGTCGATGGCGCCACCTCGACACCTGTCAGTTCCGGACCATCCTGGTCGCCGACGTGCCACGGGTGCGATGTGCCGAGCACGGGGTACGGCAGATCGAGGTGCCGTGGGCCGAGCCGGGCTCCTCCTTCACCGCTCTCTTCGAGAGCCTGGTGATCGACTGGCTGCTCGAAGCGAGCCTGAGTGCGGTGGCCCGTCGACTCCGCCTGACCTGGGACCAGGTAGACGGCATCATGGAACGGGCCGTGCGTCGTGGCCTGGCGCGTCGAGGCCGGCAGCTCCCAAGCCGGATCGGCATCGACGAGACGTCCTTCCAGAAGCACCACGAGTTCGTGACCGTCGTGACGGATCTCGATCGAGGGAAGGTCGTCGAGGTGATCGACACCCGCCGCAAGGAGGCGCTGGAGCGCTACTACGAGACCCTGGACGAGGAGCAGCTCGGCTGCATCCAGGTGGTGGCCATGGACATGTGGCAGGCCTACATCAACGCCACGCGGAAGTACGTACCGGATGCCGAGAGCAAGATCGCCTTCGACAAGTTTCACGTCGCGCAGATGCTGACGGTGGCGGTGAACGAGGTACGCATCGCCGAGAACCGGCGGTTGGTGCGCGAAGGCGATGACCAGCTCAAGGGCACGAGGTGGCTCTGGGTCCAGAACCCCGACCGCATGAGCGAGGCCCGATGGACGGGACGGTTCGAGGCCTTGCGCGAGAGCACGCTCAAGACGGCCCGGGCGTGGGGCATCAAGGAACTCGCCATGACCCTCTGGGACTACGTGCGACGAGGCCCTGCAGAGAAGGCTTGGAAGAAGTGGCTGGCGTGGGCGCTCAGGTGTCGGCTCAAGCCCATGCGCAAGGTGGCGAAGAGCATCCGTTCACACCTCTGGGGCATCCTCAACGCGATCATGCATCGCGTGACCAATGCCAAGGCCGAAGCGATCAACAGCCGCATCCAGTGGCTGAAGAAGCGTGCCTGCGGGTACCGCAACCGGAAACGGTTCCGCAACGCTATCTACTTCCATCAGGGAGGCCTGGACCTTCATCCGCGACCCCGAGCGGCCCACACGATTTCCTGAAGCGCCGGCATTTGAATTGGCCCCGTCGTCGCTCGCGCACCCGCCGAGCTCACCGTCCGCTCCCTGCGCATGTCGTTGTGTCTCCCGTGACGCACCGTGTCACCGACGACGGCCATCCTAGCCCCGGAAGGCGTGCCTCGACAGGCTTCGGGACCTGGGCAGGGCGCACCGCCCCCCCTACCGCGCCGCGGAGAGACCGTTTCCTGCCGGCTACGTCGCGTGCACGGGACGCCCCGAGGCGCGACGTCACGCCGCGGGGGGCGCCCGGGCCTCGGCTCCCTCGAACGGCGACTCGATCCCCCGCCGACGACGATGGGCGAGGATCCGGTCGATGGTGGCCGCCTCGGTGATCCACGCGACCACGGCCAGGCTCCCCCCGCAGCGGGGACAGCGGAGCGGATCTACCTCGAAGACCTTCGGCAGCAGCTTCGCCCAGCTCACCGCCGCGCCACCTCCGCCGCGGTCGGCGGCCGGTCGGGCGGGCCCGGCACGGCGGACGTCGTCGCGCCAGCGGAGCCCGCGGGGGGCGCGGCGGGCGGGGTCGCGGCGGGCGGCGCCGTCGTGGGGCGGGGGCCGAGCGTTCCGTCTCCGGCCGGCGCGCCGGGCACGTCTCCCCGCAGACGGCGCAGTGCGTTGCGACGGCGATTCGAGTAGGGGCGGCCCAGGTGGCCGCCCCTGTTCCGCGAATCGGGATGACGTGCACGTGCCCGGCGAACCACGAGTGCCGTCAATCTTGACCCGGGGCCACGGCTGACCCCGATCCGTTGAATACGGGCGGGCATGCAGCCCGCCCCTACGCCGCCTGAGGGAAGGCGTGAGGTCGCCGGCAGTCGACGGGGACCGCCACCACCACGCGCGTCGCGTAGCGCGCCAGACGCGCCAGGCGACCGCGCTCGGTGGACGCGACGCGCTGGGTCGCCTTCACCGAGAACCCCGAGTGGCGCCACGAAAGAAGCCGCGCCCGGGTCTCGGGCCGCAGCCGCTGTGCGCGCTCCAGGGCGCGGAGGAAGCGGCGTCGGAAGGACTCCTCCAGCGCCTCCTCGGGTGGCCAGATCACCGGGTGGTAGCGACCGTCCTTCGTGAACACGCCCTCGGTCAGGATCGCGTGCAGATGCGGATGGAAGTTCGCCCCGTAGGAGCCGAAGGTCTGGAGCGAGATCACCGCGCCTGGGACGCCTCGGGCTCGCAGCGGCCTCGGCCAGGGCACGCCGCAGGACGTCGTAGCCCACCCGCGCCATCACGCCGTGCAGCGCGCGGTCGCGCTCGATGAGCCCGCGCAGCTTCTTCGGGATGGTCAGCACCACGTGGCGATGGGGCACGTCCAGGAAGACCGACGCCTCGAGCCAGACCGCCCCGACGGCCGAGCGCTTGCTCTGGCAAGACGGGCAGAGGTTGCGCGTCCGGCAGGAAAAGGCCAGCAGGTGCTCGGCGCCGCAGCCGGCGCAGCGCAGGCGGGCGAACGCTCCCTGCAGCCGCCCGCAGGCGAGGTAGGCGTCGACGCTGTCGGGGACGATCCGCCGGAGGGGGCCGGACGTAGGTTCGAAGCGCGCCTCGTGCACGCGGGCATAGGCCTGGAACTCCGACGCCAGCAGACGGTAGAGCGCGGTCCGCTCCGGAGGCGCGGGCGGTAGAGCGGCGTGCGGCGCGAGGGGGGCGGGATGTCGCCCAAGCCGGCCCCCACCCGCGTGGACGGCCCGGGGAGGGGGACGCCGAACGTCCGGCCGCCGGGGTCGTGCCGCCGAGGCAGACACCCTGAAGGGATGGACCCGCCAACACCGGGAGTCTTGTATGTGAGTACGAGTACGGTACCGCGTTCTTGTTGCGGATTCACGCCTGAATCTGCAACAACTGTTCACGCCTCTGTACCCTCGCAACAACTGTTCACGCCTCTGTACCCCACGCCTCTGTACCCGCAGGGACGCCTCGATGCTTCGTGGCAAGACTGGGAACCCGAGACACCCGCCGAGGAGCAACCAGCGGTCTCGCTCTACGAGGAAGGCGCGGTTGAACTGCTCGCCGTCCCGGAGGGCAGAACGCTCATGCCGAGGATCATCACAGCCGAGATCCCGCCCGGATCGCGGGGAGGAGCGGCGGTGGACCTCGGGACGGTCCGGCTTGAGGCACGCGGTGACCGACGCCTGACGATCCTGAACGCCGATGGGAAACCGGCTGAGACGGAGAGCGTGCGCGTGATTCACGACGGTGTGCTAGCGTCGCCTCGACACCGACCGAGGACGATGTCTACGACCCTCTGCTCGTGCCGT
Organism: uncultured Planctomycetota bacterium; assembly: GCA_963802335.1. Classification (GTDB taxonomy): domain Bacteria; phylum Planctomycetota; class PLA2; order PLA2; family JAEUHO01; genus CAWDIE01. The sequence goes on from CAWDIE010000005.1 coordinate 29,946, forward strand.
TCGCTCCTGGTGACGAGGTGATCGCCACCGCTCGGTGGAGACGAGAACGAGGTTCTCGCTGGCACGTACTGCGTATGACGCTGGAAGGGCCCGGCCCCTGGACGCTGCGAGGAGACGAGGGGACGACATCGCTGGTGCTCGATGCGAGGGACGAGCAGGGGAACGAGATCCTCGACGCCATCCTCGTGATTGACGGCAAGCCGTACAGGAGGAGGACCGTGTACGGGGACGAGAGTGGGGAGCGTTACCTCGTACCCGTCCGAGGGGTCACGCCCGGCCCCCACCGCGTCGCAGTTGCCGCCGAGAACCGCCGCACGAGGCTCTACCGCATCGTGCTGAAGGAGGGCGAGCAACGGACCATCACGGCTCGCCTTCGGCCCTGTCCTCCCGACGAGTAGCCTGCCCGTCGAGAGGTTCGGTGGTACCCGGCGGTAGCCTGAGCCAGAATCCGCTGAACCGATTCCACCTCCAGTGGGAGCCCATGGGGTATGACGCCCGCATCCTCCAGCCCCGTCCCCCCCGAAGACCTCCTCGCCCACGCAGGGTTCGTCCGAGGTCTGGCCCGCGCCCTCGTGTCCGGCGATGCCGACGTCGATGACATCGTTCAGGAGACATGGCTCGCCGCTCTGAACTCCACGGGCTCGCAGATTCGCAAACCCCGCTCCTGGCTGGCATCCATCGTCCGAGGCCGCGCCGCCCGACACCACCGGACCCGCGCCCGGATGGACAAACGCCACGCCGAGGGGGCGCGGTCCATCGAGGTCCCGACACCCGACGACATTGCCGCCCGCCACGAGACCATCCAGAAGGTCTCGGCCGCGCTCGCGTCCCTTCCCTCCAACTACCGCGACGCCCTCGTGCTCCGCTACTACGAGGAGTTGCCGCCGAGGGAGGTCGCAAGGCGGCTGGGAATGCCTGTCGAGACGGCTCGGACGCGAGTCCGGCGTGGACTCGTCCGGCTCCGAAACGAGTTCGACGAACAGGAGAAGCGCTCGGGTGGCGATTGGCGTCTCGCCCTCCTTCCCCTTCTGGGATCCCCAAGTCACGCCCCGGCCGAAGCCGTTGGAGCAACCGCGATGGCAAAGACCGCCGTTCTCGTCGCCCTCCTGGCCGTTGTGATCGGCGGCGCAGTGCTCGTGTGGGCTCCCTGGTCCCGTCACGAAGGGAGGGGTCAGCCCGGATCCCCTGCGCTACGCGCGCAGCGACCGGACGACAGATCCGATGCGAATGCACCGTCTCCGACATTGCGAGGAGCCCCCGACGAGGATGAAGCGCCGCCGCAGCCGGAGACCAACGATGTAGCGCCGAGTCCAGAGGACGCCGGGAGTCCGAACTCGGCTTCGACGGCCCAAAGATCCGATGGCTCCACAGATGCACCCGCGCCCACCGATGCAGCGTGTGTTGTCCGCGTCGTGGACGACAGGGGCGAGCCCATCGAGGGCGTCCGGATCACGTTCTACCGGGATCCGGCTCGCCCCGTGAATGCGCCCACGTCTGTCACTGGGAAGGACGGAACGGCGTCCTTCGAAACCTCGGACGCACCCGAGCAGATGCACGTCGTGAAGGTCCCGCCTCCCGGACGACAGGGTGGTTTCGGGATGAGTGCGTGGCAGACCCACGAACTTGTGATCGAGACGGGGGTGGTGCGATCGGAGGGTGAACGTGAGATCGTCCTCCGCCGCCTCGAGCCGATCGTCGGGCGGGTCCTGGCTCCGGACGGCACCCCTCTGGCCGGAGCGTGGGTGTCGGAGAACGCGAAGGACTCGCGCCTCCCCGGCGTCCGGACGAACGCCGAAGGGCGGTTCCGCTTTCCCGCTCCCGTCGGAGTGGCCGTGGAACTTCTGGTGTTGGACGCCCACCCGCGGGCTTCGCCGCCGGGAGGCCGTCTACGAGGGATGGCGTCCGAGGTCCAACCCGGAACCGAGGGCCTGATCATCCAGATGGCAGAGGCGGGTGAGGGCCAGCGAACTCTCACGGTGCGCGTGCTGGACCCCGAAGGGAGACCGATTCTTCGGGCGCTCGTCGGCGTGCTGGCACAAGACGGCACCGACCAGCGCAGGCACGCGAGGACGAGTGCCGATGGCGTAGTCAACTTCGAAGATCTGCCCCCCGGCAAGGTGACGTTGAGCGTCCTCTCCGACTGTCCTGCGTGGCGGGCGACGGGCCTGCGCGATATTGTGTACGAGTACATCCCTGACGTGCTTCCGGGTGACGAGGAGTTCGTGGTTCGCGTGCGGAAGGGGGAGCGGCTCACGATCCGCACCGTCACCAAGGAGGGAAGAGGCGTCATGGGGGTCCGGGTGCGACTGCTTCGGAACGGGAGACCCCTCGTCTTCTACGGCGGCCACATGCCCTTCCTGGAGACCGGGGACGGCGGCAACTGCGTTCTACTGCTTCCCCCTGGTCTCAACGGCCCTCTCGCCGTGGAGGCCGTGTACTCGACGGACAAGCACACCACCGTGCCGAACGTCAGCCCCCGCCAGGGCCTTCTGACGGTCGTACTCGATCTGTAGGCCCGCTCCAGAATCTCCACGAACCCCTGGCCGTGGGCCGCGATGCCCGTCCTCCTGGTCGCGGCGGTCATCGGCGTCCGGCGGCTCCGGACGCGATCTGGAGTAGGAGTACGGTACCGCGTTCGCTTGTTGCAGATTCAGGCGTGAATCCGCAACAACTGTTCACGCCTCTGTACCGCAGCCTCTGTCACGCCTGTAACCCCCTCACGACCGCGACCTCTTCGCGCCCTCCGCTAACTAAACGATTGCGCGGGTGCAAGAGGTCGGTCGGCGACAATGGAAGAAAGAGGCCGGATACCACCAGCAGGCTCGCGCTGAGAACGCCTTCTTCCGATTCAAAGCGATCCTCGGTGACCGGCTTCGTGCGAGATGCGAGCGAGGGCGCGCAGTTGAGGCCCGGCTTGCGTGCAGCATCCTCAACCGGATGACCGTGATCGGGCGACCGGCCTCGGTCGCCATGGGTGCCTGAAAATTGCTGGGTGGGGACTGCCTTCGCCGCTGGGCGATTCATGCACCAACCCCCAGCCGACCGTCCCCCTAGCCCCCAAGACGTCGTGCGATGCGCGACGGCGGGGCGACTGTCTCGATCGGTGTGCGTCCGTTCATCCGGTTTTGCTCCCTCGCCGTGAGGAGCGGCCCAGGACGACGAGCAGGAGGAGGATGAGCACCCCGGCGAGCGCAGCGAAGAATGCCCATGGCGGGATCGCTGCAGTCGCAGCGATCGTGACCTCCCCGGGCTGCGCCGAAACGAGCAACTCCAGGGGATAGGCTTCCCGAACTTCCCAGGCACGGGCTTGCGTCACACCGATGGCCGCCTTCTGCCCGGCGGTGCCCAGCACGTCGAACTCCGCGAGCAGCAAGGTACCGTCACGCTTGAGTGTCGCCTCCGGGAACATGGCAACCCGTAGTTCCCCAGGCCTGCGGGCTTTCACATCGACCGTCCCCGCGCCGGCCAGGGGGCCGAGTCCAACGTCCACCTGCTTCAGGAGGGTGGGATCAAACGTGAGCACGAATTGCACGCCCTCCATGCCCGCGGCTCCCAGAACCTCGATGGGCACCACCACGGTCGCACCTTGCGGAGCCCGGACGGCCTGGGCGCGAATGACCAACTCACCCGCGGCGGCATCCGGTATGTCGAGGTGGACCAGCCCCAGCGCGAAGGCGAGAAGGATGGTAAACAGGCGGAGCGGGATGTTCATGGCTGGCCCCCCTTCCGTCACGGGATCATCTGGAGGATCTGCCGCGCGTCGCCCGAAGTGACGCGACCGTCGCGCGTGACATCGACATTGAGGTCGACCTCCATCAAGCCGACGGCCATCTGGAGAGCGCAGATCACGTCGGCCATCGTCAGCTCGTTGTCGTAGTCGCAGTCGCCCCGCACGCTGGCGTCCGGACCGATAATCTCGACCTTCCCATCAATGAGGCTGATTCGAAGGGTGTTGCCGCGTTCGTCGTCGATGTCCATCACCGCGACTCCCAGGTCCGTAACGTCTCCTGGACGTCCCACGGCACGGAAGATGAGGTTGGCGACGATGCCATCCGTCGACAGCCCCGTGCGCTGAGCGAAGGCGATCTGGATGATCCCAGAGTCCGCGGGATTCGCTTCCATGCGTGCGCGACCAAGCAGACTTCCCTTGATGATGGCCCCGTCGGGCACGACCACCGTTGGATCGTAGGTGACCGTGTAGTCGATGTTGGCCACACCGTCGGGATTGAGCAGCCGCACCGGGACGACGACTCGCTGACCTTCGACGACTCGGCGCTCCTCCGCGAGCAAGGTCCTCTCACCGTCCGAGGGAGGGACCCCTGGCCCCGGAGGCTTGATGGCGACGGGCGGGGGGACGGGGTTCGGGGGCTTTGCCGGCGGAACGACAGGGTTCGGGACCGCCACCCCACCGACCGTTGTCTTGCTGTTGGGGCCCGGGTTGTCGTACTGGATCCTCTCTTCCGTCGGCCTGCCGCCGTTCGTGCCCCGGAAGAAGTAGGCCACCTGCCAGGTGAACCCCTCGCCGGAGGATGAGAAGGCCTCCATACCCAGCCCGAACCACAAACGATCCGTCGGGCCGGTGTCCGTGGTGGCGGTGCACGTGTAGGATTTGGTGCGATACGCCTCGGGGGATCGCGCGTCGATCGGTTTTCCATAGACGCGGTGCAGCTTGCCGCCGATTTGCAGTGCATTCGCGCTGTAGTCTGCCTCGGTTACTCGCGCTCGAAACGCAGGCCCGAACGAAACGAAGTTCTGCTTGGCTTGAAGGAATGCGTTGCGACGGTCGTCGCAGTTCCCCTCGACCTCCGTCCACACGGTCAGTGTGAAGCTCTCACCCGCGCGCAGGTAGCGGATATCCTTGTTGAAGCGCCACCGAAACGTGAGTGTCTCTTTGCAGGTGGGGCCATAGGGCAAGACGGCCACGACGCGGCCGCCGTCGGAGTCGATGACGATTTCCTGGGGTTGCTGGGCGTTGCCCATCCCGCCGCTCGCGTCCGCCACGCGGTAGAGCACGTAGGCATTCGGCGGGTCGGCCGTGAAGGCGGACGGGGCGGAGAGGAGCGCGGCCAGGATGAGCAGAGCAACGGATCGGACAGGACGGAAGTCTCCCATGATCATTCTCTCCTTCACGCACACGCTTACGGGCTAGCAAAGGACAATCGCGGAATCAACGTCGCGTGCTGGCAATGAGTTCCAACACCTCCGCGCGTCTGTTGCATGCGGCCTCCGCCCGCTCGGCCGATTCGCATGGGGCCGGGGCGGCGTCGGCACAATGCACCAAGGAGAAGAGCGCGCCGGAGCGGCCCTCTCCCACCGTACTCGTGTTCAAAGGCGCTGAGGCCTGGCGGGGCTTGGTACTCCGGAGCCTGCGATGTGTCTGCGCGCGCGGTACTGGCTATCCGATCGCGATGCGACAAGGGCCGAGTTGAAGTACGGTGCCTGTCACGAATTCGCCAACTCCGGGCACGGCGGCACGACAGTTCCTCACGGTCGCTACGTGCCTCGCCGCCGTGACGATCTGCCCTACGTTCTCCCGGCGGGAAGATGCCGGACGGGTGACTGGCACCGTCATCGCGCACGCCGCCTCGGCCAGGGCGCGACGGAGGGCGTCGTAGCCCACCCGCGCCATCACGCCGTGCAGCGCGCGGTCGCGCTCGATGAGCCCGCGCAGCTTCTTCGGGATGGTCAGCACCACGTGGCGATGGGGCACGTCCAACAAGACCGACGCCTCGAGCCAGACCGCCCCGACGGCCGAGCGCTTGCTCTGGCAGGACGGGCAGAGGTTGCGCGTCCGGCAGGAGAAGGCCAGCAGGTGCTCGGCGCCGCATCCGGCGCAGCGCAGGCGGGCGAAGCCTCCCTGGAGCCGACCGCAGGCGAGGTAGGCGTCGACGCTGTCGGGGACGATCCGCCGGAGGGGGCCGGACGTGGGTTCGAAGCGCGCCTCGTGCACGCGGGCATAGGCCTGGAACTCCGACGCCAGCAGTCGGTAGAGCGCGGTCCGCTCCGGATGGCGCGGGCGGTAGACCGGCGTGCGGCGCGAGGGGGGCGGATGTCGGGACCGCGGTGCCTCCACAAGGGGACACCGCGCGAGATGCGGGCACGGTCACGCGGAGGAGGTCGGGTAGGCCGGAATCACCCGCTGCGACGGCCCGGGGACGGGGACGCCGGACATCCGGCAACCAGGGTCGCGCCGCCGAGGCAGACACCCTGAGGGGATGGACCCGCCAACACCGGGGGTCTTGTATGAAGAAGCGCCGGATATCCGGCGCCGCGCTCATTTTGTCATGCTCAAGTCACGGGTCGGCCCGACCGAAGGCAGACTTGAGGTCCGCCCGGGGGAGGGTCGGGGGCGCGCTGCCAACCGTCCGCCGCGAGGGCCCGGGATCTGTCCCCCCCTCGTAGGAACTTGTGCCGATGGCAAGCAGCATCTTCCGGGCCCTCTCCGTAGCTCTCCTTCTTGTCCTCCTGGCCGCTCCATTCGCGCCGGCCCAAGCGGGCTCCTCGCACCCCTACTTCGACGATGGCGGCACGCTGGTCTGGTACCACCGGCTGGCGGACGCCCAGCGGGCCGCGCGCGCCGAGGGGAAGTTGATCTTCATCGAGTACGGCCGGCGCCGCTGCGGCTCGTGCAAGGTGCTCTGCAACCGCATCCTCCCCGACCCGCGGATCCGCAGTCGCTTGTCGGCGGTCGCCGTGGGGCTCGCGGCCGAGTGCGATCGGCCCGAGCGCGCGGTGCACGCCCTCTTCGAGCGCCATCTGCGCAACGCCCACATGCTCCCCTTCGCGGCCTTCATCACGCCGGATGGCGAGTGGGTCACCGGGTTTGCCGGCTCGGGGCGGACGGAGTCCTTCCTCGGCCACCTCAGCAAGGCGGAGCGCGCGCGCCCCCGGACGGCGGCGCGACGGACGCCGGCCCCGCAGCCGGTGATGCGCCCCGCGCCCCAGCCACGCCCGGCCCCCCCCCGCCGCGAGGCGAGGCGTACACCGACGCCGCCGGCACCCGATCGTATCGCTGTGACGCCCTCGGCACCGGCCCCCGCCCCGACGCCTCCGGCCAAGGTGGATACCCCGTGCATCGCGCCCCGTCCGCCCTCGATCGAGATCGCCGAGGCCGCGCGCCGCGGAACGACCTCCCCGTCGCGCGTGACGAGGAGCAAGGTGCCCCCGCCGCGACTCTCCGGATCGCCGGATGCCCAGGTCGTCGAGTTTCCGCCCTCTCGCAGCGATCTGGCCTGTGACCCGTGCCGCATCACGCGTCGCCGAGACGTCCGGGACAGTGCGCTCCCCGCGCCCGTCGTGGCCGACGTCCGCTCGTCGGCCTCCGCGCGCAAGGAGCGGACGGCCGTCTCGAAGCCCGCCGCGCCGGCGCGCCGCGGGGCGCCGACGAACGCCGATGCCCTCTGGGCCGACGAGAAGCTCGACTTCGCGGCCGACGCCGTCGCGGCCGGCCGCTTCGAGGACGGCCTCGCCGCCATCGAGCAGGTACTCGACCGCATGCCGGGAGAGACCGCCTTCGTCGACGCAGCGCGCGGACTCGATGCCATCAAGCGCCTCCTACAGCAGCGCTTCTTGGACCCGGATGGACAGGTCGCCAAGGCGGCCCGCCGCATGGCATACGAGGACATGTGGGGCACGCGTTGGGCGAAGCTCTTCAAGTAGAGACTCACCTCCCGACGGCCACGCGCGTCGGCCACGGCGCGAGGCCGAGGTGATCAAGTACCTCGGCAGCAAGCGACGGCTCCTCCCGCACATCGTGGCGTGCGTCGACTCGTTCCCGGACGTCGAGAGCGTCTTGGATCTCTTCTCGGGGACCTCCCGCGTCGGCCACGCGCTGAAGGCGAGCGGCTACGACGTCGTGGCCAACGACCACAACGCCTACGCATGGACCCTGGCCCGGTGCTACGTCGAAGCGGACGCGGATCGGGTACGACCCGAAGTGGAAGAGCGCCTGGAGGCCCTGCGGACGGTCGAGCCCCGCGCAGGCTGGTTCACGCGGATGTTCTGCGAGGAGGCTCGGTTCATCCACCCGACCAACGGCGCACGGATCGAGGCCATCCGCGAGCAGATCGCGCGCTGGGATCTCGACGGCGACGTGGAAGCCGTCCTGCTCACCTCCCTGATGGAAGCGGCCGATCGCGTGGACTCCACGACAGGCGTCCAGATGGCCTACCTCAAGGCCTGGGCGCCACGGGCGCTGCGTCCGCTCGAGCTACGCCTCCCCGACGTGCAGCCGGGCCGGGGCCGCGCCCTGCTGGGCGACGCGCTCGACGCGGCGTCCACCCCGGTGGACCTCGCCTACCTGGATCCGCCCTACAACCAGCACAGCTATCGGTCGAACTACCACGTCTGGGAAACGCTCGTGCGTTGGGACGAGCCCACACCGTACGGCGTCGCCTGCAAGCGCGAGGACTGCCGCACGCACAAGAGCGCGTTCAACTCGAAACGCCAGATCCACCAGGCCCTCGCGGACGTGCTCGACCGGCTGGTCTGCCGCTACGTCGTCCTGTCCTTCAACGACGAGGGGCACTTGGATGCCGAGGAGGTCGAGGCGCTGCTCCGCCCGCACGGCGAGGTTCGCATCAAGAGCGTGGAACAGCCCCGCTACGTGGGCGCCCGCATCGGGATCTACAACCCTCAGGGCGAGCGCGTGGGACGCGTGGGACGCCTGAAGAACAGGGAGTTCCTCTTCGTCGTGAGGCGGGGTGAGCGTGGGTCCCTAGCGGGGTGACAGGGTGACGAAGTGCACGGCGCCTCCCGGCACGACGCGCTCGAGATGGACGGGGCGCGCGTCGGGATGGGACAGCATCAAGCGGTAGGGCCGGACCCGCAGATCCGGCAGGACGAGCGCTCCCGACGCGTCGGTGAGCCACGGCGACGCGTGGGGGGCGACCACGGTAGGCACCCCTGTCCCCTCGGGCTCGGCGCGCACCCGGACCCGCGCGAGCGGGATCCCCAGCGGCGTCTCGGCCACGATCCGGATCGGCCGCCCCGCCGGCAGGCGAAACGCGATCGGCGCCATGCGCTGGGTGGCCTTCGCCGTCTGCACGCCCCACGCTCGCCCCTTGGCGTGCGCGTAGACCTCCAGCGCCGTGGCGGGCAGCTCGGGGACGCGGACGGCGCCGGCGGCGTCGGTCCGCGCCTCGCGCTCCAGGAGTCGGCCGTCGACCTCCGCCCGCACGATGACGGTCGCACCCACGAGCGGCGCTCCCGCCTCGTCCGCCACCGTGACGGGTAGGGCCTGCGACGGCTCCAGCTTCGCGCGGATCGAGCCCGTGGCGTCGGCCGCGACGGTGACGACCCGCGGCGTGGAGTACGCCGCTTCCACGAGGACCTCGGCCGCCGTCTCCCGCGGCAGGACAACGGATCCCTGACCGGGAACTTCGACCTCGACGAGCTCGGCGAGCCCGGGTCCGGCGCCGGAGATCGGCGGAACATAGATCGCTTTCAGGCGCACGCGCTTGAGGCGCTCTCCGCGGGTGCTCGTCGCTTGAACCTCGATGCGGCGTCCCTTCGACAAGCGGATGATGCCGCCGGCATCGGAGAGGGACAGACGATGGAACGGGTAGTCTCCCCCACCGAGCTCCAACACGGCGCCGGCGGAGGCCCTCACGCCGACCTCGAGGTCGGCGCTCGTCAGGTCGGCCTCGGCCAAAGACACCGTCTCGAAGAGGACGGACCCGTCGGGAGCGAGCAGCCGAAAGCGGTCGACGGGCGCGGGCTCGCCATCGTCCGCATCGACGAAGGCGAAGCTCTGCCGCCGCAGCGCCTCGAGTTCGACACGACGCGTCCCGCCGCGATCCGGATGGAGCCACACGTGCCGCGTCAGCCGATCCGGGTGACGGACGATCGCCTCTTGAGGCCCGGGGAGCAGGGCGAGGGGGATCTGCCCGTCGGCCCCGCTCTCCTTCGTTCGCTCCCACCCCGGTGCAAGGACCTCTACCGTCGCGCCAGCCAGCGGGGCCCCCGTCTCGGCCGCCACGATGTGCAGAGAGGCGCCGCGCGGTCCCTGCGACACGGACGCCTCGGGCGCGTCGGCCGGGACGTGTACGACCCACTCGCTGGCCGCCGTCGGGTCCGCTGGCGTGTGGGCGGACGTGCGGCCGTCGAGCGTCACCCCGAAGAAGGGCTCGGGTCGCTGCTCGGCGCCCAGCCGCACCTGGCCCTCTTCGTCGGCGGCTAGCCGTCGCCCGTCGGGCAAGTCGAGGTGCCAGTCCCGCCCTTCCGTTCCGTCGGCGCGTCGCACCGTGACCTTCACGCCCTCGGAGGGCCAGGTCGCTTCGTGCGTGCCCGGACGCAAGCGGCGGGCGTCGTCCCCGGTTTCGACTTCCGTGCGAAAGGCGCTCTGTCCTCCGCCTCCGGGCCACCCGCCGGGTAGGAGGTTGTTCAACTCCAAGAGCGAGAGGAGCGCCGCGCAGAGAAGCGCGGCGCCGAAGGTGCGCCGGATGCGAGGACGTCGTCGCGCCATGCGCGTCAGGGTACCAGCCACAGCCGCGGCCCCGGGCCACCCTATACTCCGCCAATGCCCGAGCCCCTCCTCGACCATCTTGCCGACGCACCGCTCGTGGGCGACGGAGCAATGGGCACGGCCCTCTACGCCAAGGGCGTCTACATCAACCGCTGCTACGACGAGGTGAACCTGACCGCACCGGAGCTCGTACGCGCCGTGCACGCCGACTACGTGCGGGCCGGCGCGGAGTTGCTCCAGACGAACTCCTTCGGCGCCAACCCGGTCAAGCTGGAGCGCCACGGTCTCGACGACCAGACGGAGGAGATCAACCGGATCGCCGCTGAGCTGGCGCACGCGGAGTCCGGCGGCAAGGCCCACGTGGTCGGCAGCATGGGGCCGCTGGGTATCCGCATCGAACCCTGGGGTCCGACGAGCGTGGCCGAAGCGCAGGCACTGTTTCACCGCCAGGCACGAGGCCTGTTGGATGGGGGCGTGGAGGCGTTCCTGCTCGAGACGTTCGGCGACCTCACGGAGGTGCAGGCCGCGATGAACGCCATCCGCGACCTCGCGCCGGACCTCCCGCTGATGGTCCAGATGACCGTGGACCGGAGTGGCTGCAGCCTGTACGGCACGCCGCCCGAGCAGTTCGGAGGACGGCTCCACGCCTGGGACGCCGACGTAATCGGAGTGAACTGCGGTGTGGGGCCGCACACGATGCTGGAGGTCCTGCAGCGCCTACGCGAGGTCACGGACAAACCGTTGTCGGTCCAGCCCAATGCCGGTCCGCCGCGGCAAGTCGACGGCCGCACGATGTTCCTGTGCTCGCCGGACTACTTGGAGAAGTTCGCGCGGCGCTTCATGGAAGCGGGCGCGCGTCTGCTCGGCGGATGCTGCGGTACCACCCCGGACCACATCCGCGCACTGGCCAAAGCCGTGAAGCGCGGCCGGGCGACGGTCACGCCCCGACCGGCCCACCGCGCGCCGCTCAAGGAGGTCCACGGCGTCGAGCCGCTTCCACTCGGGGAGCGATCGGCCTTGGGACGCGCCCTGGCCGAGAACGAGCACCCCGTCCTCGCCGAGTTGCTCCCCCCACGCGGTTGCGACCCGCAGAAGGTGCTGGCGAAGGCCGCCGCGCTCAAAGAGTTGGGCGTGACGGGGATCAACATTCCCGACGGCGCGCGCGCGAGCGCCCGCATGGGGCACCTGGCCCTCGCGGCGCTCATCCAGCGGGAAGTCGACGTGCCGCCGGTCCTCCACTACTGCTGTCGCGACCGCAACATGATGGGCATGCAGGCGGACCTGCTGGGCGCGGCGGCGCTGGGCATCCGTGACGTACTGCTCATCACCGGCGATCCGCCGATCCTGGGGGACTATCCGGACGCCACTGCGGTGTTCGACGTGGATGCGATCGGACTCACGAACATCGTGAATCGACTGAATCACGGTCTCGACATGGGAGAAAACCCGACGGGCGGGTCGGCGAACTTCGTGATCGGTGTCGGCCTGAATCCCACGTCGTCGCAGATGGACCGAGAGGTTTCCCGCTACCACTGGAAGGTGGACGCCGGTGCGGAGTACGCCATCACGCAGCCGGTCTTCGACGTGGACGCGCTCGACCGCTTCCTGGACCTCCTGGGAGAGAACCGCATCCCGATCCTCGCTGGGATTTGGCCGCTCACGAGCCTTCGCAACGCGGAGTTCTTGAACACCGAGGTGCCGGGATGCCGCGTGGCGAAGGCCGTGCTCGACCGCATGGCCGATGCCGGGGACGCAGAGAAGCAGAGGCGCGTCGGGGTGGAAATCGCCGTCGAGATGATCGAGGCGGTGCGCGACCGCGTCGAGGGGATCCAGGTGAGCATCCCCTTCGGCCGCGTGGCGGTGGTCAGGGAGTTACTCGACGCTGTCCGCGGATGAGGCGTCCGGGCGGCGTTGTCATCGCGCGAGGGCGAGGGGGAGCGCGGTCGGGTTCGCGCTCGCGTTCGCGCCCGCGATCCGGGAGCTACGTACATGGGGGGCGTGCGAGCGAAAAAAGTTCGTTGACGAGGCTGCCTCCGTACAGAACCTCAGCGGCGGCGGGTGGTCACGCCGTCCAGGACACGACGGGCCCAGAGCTCGAGCATCACCATCGCGTGGATGAGGGCGCCCCTATTCTTGCCGCCGCGCACGTGCTCCCGGAGCGTGCGCAGTGCCCCAGAGGTCGATACGAAACCACGCTCGCGTAGCGACCGACTGAGGATGAGATCCTCGGCGAGCGGCCGCAGCGGTCCGCGGTAGAGCGCGTCCACCGGGAACGCGAATCCCCGCTTGGGCTCGCGTGCCAGATCCGGGTCCACGACCTCGCGCACGAAGGCGCGCAGCACCTGTTTCTGGCGTCCACGACCGACGCCCCCACGCAGTTCCAAACTCTGAGCCGCGTCCCGCACGCGGCGATCGAGGAAGGGGTGGCGGCCCTCGATGCCGTGCGCCATGAGCGCGCGGTCCTCCTTCACGAGCAGGTCGTCGGGCAGGTAGCGCACGAAGTCGTCGCGCATCGCCTCGGCCGCGTTGGAGGCGCCCCGGGCCGGGGAAGGACCGTCTCGCCCGAGCAAGCGGGGCCCGAAGAGTGCGCGGACGTCATCGAGAGGACGGAGGCGAAGCAGTCCCCGGTAGAGCCCCTCCGGATCGGTCGACGCGCGAAGGACCCGCGCACCCGACGGCAGAGTCCGTTCGAGTGCGACGCCGAGCGGCTCGCGCAGAAACGACGGTACGTGCCGCAACCACGGGCCGGCGCCCAACAACCAGTACCGCCGGTAGCCGCCGAAGACCTCGTCCCCGCCCGTGCCGGTGAGCGCGATCCGGGCGCGTCGCCCCGCAGCCATGGACAGCCCCCACGTCGGCACGGCACTGGCGTCGGCGAACGGTTCGTCGAAGGCCTCGCTCGTGCGAACGACCCACGGCGTGGGGTCCCGCGGACACGGCACTTCGACGTGGACGAGGCCGAGGTGCCGCGCGGTCCGCTGCGCCCGCCGCGCCTCGTCCACGCCGCCGTGGCTGGGGTACGTCAGGGTGAAGGCGGGGAAATCGCCGACCTCGCGCGACAGCGCGGCGATCAACGCGCTGTCGACGCCCCCGGAGAGGTAGATCGCGGCGGGTCGGGGGCTCTGGAGGCGGTCGTGCACGGCTCCCCTGAGGACATCGAGCACGTCGCCGCCGTGCGTCGAGGGTCGTGGCTCGAGCGAGACCCACGCCGATTGAAGCGAGAGGTCGGCGCGAAGCGTCAGCACCTCGCCGGGTGCGATGCGCCGGACGTGACGAACGCCGGTCCGGCAGGTGGGGATGACGCCGTCCAAGAGCACATCGGCGATCGCGTCGGGATCCGGCTCGGCCGGGAGGGCGCCGGTCGCCAACAGGGCGTCGATCGTGCTTCCGAAGACCGCCCCGTCGGGCACGCGCGCGAACACCAGCGGGCGTACGCCCAAAGGGTCTCGTCCGAGGTGCAGGCACCCGCGATGCGGCTCGAAGAAGGCGAACGCGTAGCTGCCTTCGATGTCCGCCAAGCCGTCGACGCCGCGTCGCTCGAGGAGGGCAGCGAGCACCTCGCCGTCGTCGCCGGTGGTGAAGGTCTCGCCGAGGACCTCGAGGTCGCGCCGTAGCGCCGCGTGATTGTAGATCTCTCCATTGAAGACGAGCGTCGCTCCCGATGGCCGGCGGAACGGCTGCCCGGGACCCTGCGGGGCCGTGAGGGTCAGTCGCCGGACGCCGAGGCGCACGGGGCGCGCTCCAAGGAGTCCGTCCGCTCGTCCGACACCATCGGGGCCGCGCTGCCACAGCGCGCGAAGCGCCTCGTCGAGGGGGTCAGAATCGGTGCCAGGGGGGGTGCCGACGAGACCGACGATCCCGCACATGGACGTGGCCTCCTCGCATACCGATCCCCACCCAGGGGCGGACCCGTCCTATCATCGACCAACGCCGACCCCCAGGAGGAGCCCCATGTCCGATTCTTCCCCCGAAGGGTCTGCCGGCACGGACGGGGCGCGCCTCGTTCTGACGACGGCCCCGCCCGACGTCGCGCAGGAAATCGCCCACACGCTCGTGGAAGAGAGGCTGGCGGCGTGTGTGAACCTCGTCCCGGGTGTTCGCAGCGTGTATCGGTGGCAAGGCGCCGTGCAGGACGATCCCGAGACCCTGCTCGTCATCAAGACCACCCCCGAGGCCCTGTCTCGGCTCGAGCCCCGCCTGGCGACGCTTCACCCCTACGAGGTGCCTGAGCACGTCGTCCTCGAGCCCGCGGCGGTCGCCGGCCCCTACCTCGCCTGGCTCGTCGGCGCCGTGGACGCTCTTCCCACGCCCGACACAAAGTCTTCTCAGTAAAGCCCTTACGGCGCCTGCGGCGCTACCGCGCTCCCGTCGTCCCCGATTGTAAAGGACTCAATCGGCGGTCCGTGTCAGGACGATAAGCAGGCAGGATGGAGCGGCCGGACGCCGCGCCCGGGGGCCTTCTTGAACACGACGACCCACATGAGCGCGCACGCCACCAGCGTGTCGATGCAGCGGCTCTACTACCGCATCGTCCTCGCCGCGATCGCGTCGGTGCTGGTCGTCCAGCTGCTCATGAGCCTGCTCGTCGGGGGGCACATCGAGATCACGGTCCACGTGATGGCGCTCTACGCGGGCATCCTCCTCCTGTCGTGGATCGGGTACGAGCTCGCCCAGGCCAACTCCGAGCGGCGCCGGGAACCGGTCGGGTTCTTCTTCGTGGTGATGGCGATCCTCCTGGTCGTGCTCTGCGCGGAGACGGGCGGCCTGGCGAGTCCGTACTACATGCTGGTGTTCACCACGTGCCTCTTCGGCGCGCTCATCCTGCGCTTCGGTCGGGCGCTCTTCCTGACCATCGTGACGGTCCTGACGTACTGCCTGCTCACCTGGGTCTACCAGCAGCAGAACCTCGGCCTCCTCGAGAGCGGCCCGGTCGCGCTCGTGGCAGCCATCGCGCGGAGCCGTCCGCCGGACCCCAACGAGCTCAGCGCCTTGGTCGTGAACTGCGGTTTCCTGATCTTCGGCACGTTCGTGGCGGCGCGCTTTGCCCAGGGCCTGCGTCAGCGTGTGGGTCACCTCGAGGAGCACGCGACGCGCGACCCGCTGACCGGACTCCCGAACCGCCGCGCGTTCACGGCAAAGGTCGAGCTCGAGATGGACCGTGTGAAGCAGTGGGACTGGCCGCTGGCGATGCTCGCGATCGACCTGGATCACTTCAAGAGCGTCAACGATCGCTACGGCCACAAGACGGGCGACGACGTGCTCGTCGAGGCGTCGCGCTTGCTCCGCGACGCCGCGGGCCCGGCGGACCACCTGGCCCGCATGGGCGGTGAGGAGTTCGCGGTCGCGGCAGCGGGGACGGATCGCCGGCACGGCGCGGACCTCGCCGATCGCATCGTCCGCACGTTCCGCACGCACGACTGGGGTCGCATCCAGACGGGCCTGTCGCTGACGTGTTCCATCGGCGTCTCGATCTACCAGGCGACGCAGGACGGTCGCTACCAGGCGAGTCTGAAGGACCTGATCGACGATGCCGATCGGGCGCTCTTGCACGCGAAGACGGGCGGTCGGGACCGCTACGTCGTCGACGGGGACGAGCCGCCGGCCCCGCCCCCGCGCCTGATGCCGCGGAGGCAGGCGACGCCGCCGCGCGTCTGAACGCCTTCGTCCACCCGCACGCCCACGCCGGCCGGTAAGCTCCGTCGGGCCCATGACGCGTCCCGACCCGCCCCCGCCGAACGATCGTCCCGAGCGCCGCGAGGGCATGCCGCGCCTGTCCCGACGTACGGTGCTCGGCGCCGGGGCCACGCTGGCGGTCACCGCCGCGGCGGCCGCCTACCTGGGGCGAGGGGGGCTGCCGGAGACGCTCCGCCACGGGGCCGTCACCGCCACGCCCGACGAGGCACGCGCCTTGAGTCTGGATCGTCGAGCCTGGCGCACGCTCGACGCCGCACTCGAGCGGCTCCTGCCCTCGGAAGAGGGCGCGCCGGGGGCCCGCGACGTCAACGCCATCGGCTGGCTCGATGCCGTCCTTGCAGATCCGGACCTGGATCCGGAGACCGCGGCTCGCGTCCACGATCTCGCTCGACGCCTGCACGCGATCGCCGACGAGGCAGGCGTGGCGACGTTCGCGGCGCTCGATCCCGCCGCCCAGGACGATGCGATCCGCCGCTTCGAGGAGCCCTGGGAAGATCAGCTCGCGCTGCGGGCGCTGCTCGCCTACGGGCTGGAGGCCCTGCTGGGCGACCCGATCCACGGGGTGAATCCCGGTGCGGTCGGCTGGACCTGGGCCGATCACACACCGGGGTCCCCGCGCCCGCAACCGGGGTGGGCGCCGCGCGGTGAGGGGCCGGCACGATGAGCGGCGCATTCGACGTGTGCGTGGTCGGCAGTGGGGCGGGCGCCGGGGCGACGGCTTGGCGCCTGACCCAGGCGGGCTACTCGGTCGCGATGATCGAGAAGGGGCCCTGGTACACGCGAGAGGACTTCCCGAAGGACGAGATCGTCGCGACGCGGCGGCACATGTTCGTGCCACCCCGCGCCGAGGATCCGCACGTCTGGGACAAGGAGATCGACGGCGAAGAGAAGGCGTGGATCACCGAAACGGGCTGGAACGCGAACTGCGTCGGCGGCGCGTCGAACGTGATGAGCGGGTTCTTCCTGCGCCTCAAGCCGATCGACTTCCGCCAACGTAGTGAGCTCGGGCCGGTCGAGGGGGGAAACGTCGCGGACTGGCCCATCGGCTACGAAGACCTGGCGCCCTACTACGATCTCGTCGAGCGGGTGATCGGCGTGTCCGGTGAGGCGACCCAGCACCCGTGGGCCGACGTGCGAACGCAGCCCTTCCCCTACCCGCCGACGGACGAGCACGCCTTCGCCGCGCGCGTCGACACCGCCTGTGAAGGCCTCGGCCTGCACGCCTTCCCGCTGCCGCGCGCGATCCTGCCCTACGACGAAGGGGACAGGCGTCAGTGCAACTACTCCGGGTACTGCGGCGGCTACGGGTGCACGACGGGCGCGAAGGGCTCGAGCCGTTCCGCGCTTTTGCCGGCGGCGCGCGCGACGGGTCGTCTGGACCTGCGCTTCGGATGCCGCGTCACCCGCGTCCTCTCGGATGCGACGGGACGCGCGACCGGTGTCGAGTACGTGGATGCGGATGGCCGCGCCCATCGCGTCGAGGCGCGCATCGTCGTGGTCGCGTGCTCGGCCATCGAGAGCGCCCGACTGCTCCTCCTGTCGGTGGGGCCGAAGCACCCCCGAGGAATCGCGAATGGCAACGGGCTGGTGGGCAGGAACCTCCTGTTCAGTACGTTCGGGACGGGGTGGGGCGACTTCCCCTACCGCAAGGACGGCCGGGAGCGAACCTGGCTACGCGATGACGAACCGTGGGTGAACCGCGCGGTGCAGGACCACTACGTGATCGAGGATGGCACCACCGGGCGACGCAAGGGCGGCACGATCAGCTTCCTTCGCATGCACCCCAACCCGATCACCGCCGCCTTCGGCGAGGCGACCTTCGGCGACCGGCTGCTCTGGGGCGCACCGCTGAAGCGTCGGCTGGAGCGCCACTTCCGTGACCATGCCCACCTGCGGTTCGAAGTGTTCGGTGACTACACACCCGTGCCGGGCGGGGAGGTCGTCCTGGATCCCTTCACGAAGGACCACTGGGGCCTCCCCGCCGCCCGGGTGCGCGTCCGCCGACACGACCAGGACCTCGCGTCGGCCGAGTTCCTGACGGAGACAGGTCGCGAAGTGCTTCGCGCCATGGGCGCCGAGGACGTGCGCAGTCCGACAATCGGCAGCGAGTCGTCGAACCTGATCGGCGGGACCTGTCGTTTCGGCGCGGATCCCGCCACGTCGGTCCTCGACGCCGATTGCCGGGCCCACGAGGTCGAGAACCTCTTCGTCACCGACGGGAGCTTCATGCCGTCGGGGGGCAGCGTCCCGTTCACCTTCACGATCTACGCGAATGCGCTGCGGGTCGCCGACCGCATCGTGGAGCAGTTGGGGCGCGCGCCGTAGGATCCGGGCATGCATGTCGCCCTGCTGCAAGTTCGCCTGCATCTGCCCGAGGTCAATTCGCTCAAGGACAAACGCAGCGTCGTGAAGAGCATCCTGGAGCGCGCGCGGAGCCGCTACGCGGTCGCGGCGGCCGAAACCGACGACCAGGACGTGCACCGGTCGGCGGTCCTCGGGTTCGCGGCGGTGAGTTCCTCCGAGTCCCACGCGCGCGAGGTGGTATCGAAGATCCTGGACGGGATCGCCAAGCACCCGGTCGCGCGGTTGGTGGAGCACGAATTGGAGAGCTACTGACGGCGTGCGGACGAACGCGTCCGCGGACTCAGTCGAGCCGGATCACGTCGATCGTCGGCGCCTGCCACGCGGCGAGGCGGTCGCGAAGACGCAGCAGGCGCTCCCGCAGGACCTGGGCTTCGTCTTCGAGGCGCGCGATGCGCAGCACGTCGCCCTTGCCCTTCTCGAGTTGCTCCGTGAGTTTCGCTTCCAGCACCTGGAGGTAAGAGCGCGTCGCTTCGAGCGCGGCGGCATCGACCTCGAGACCGAGCATCGCCGCCTCCAGGTCCTGGCGGGCGGCACTGGGTGCGAGCATCTCGCGAAGCGCGGTGGCTCGCTGGATACGGGCCTGGGCGAGTTCCTCGGTCGCCATGGCGACGTCGATCGGCCCCGCGTTCCCGGCCTCCACTTGCGCACGCACCTCGACGACGAGGCGCTCACGGGCGTCGAGAATCACGCCCCAGGCCTTGTCGAGGTTCCCTGTCCGGGCGGCGAGAGCGGCTTCCCGCTCGAGCAGCTGCTCGTACTGCGTGGCCAGCGCCTTCCGGCGCGCTTCGAGGGTCGCCGCATCGAGCTCGAGGTCGGCGAGCTCCCGGCGCACGTCCGCGCGCCGGTCCAGCTTGTTCTCGTAGAACGCGGCGGCGGAGAGCGGCCAGGGGAGCGCGCCCTCGGCCCGTCCCGCGGCAATCCTCGCGGTGCGCTCGTCGATCATCTCGACGAGCTCGGCCGCCGAACTGACCAGGTCGCGCTTCTCGACCTCGGCCCGCTCGCGTACGTGCAGGCTCACCCGGGCCACGAGGGCGTCGAGCAGTCGGTCGGCCGTAAGCGCCGGGTCCTTCAGCTTGCTCTCCAGGTTCACGCGTGCGCAGAGGATGCCCGGCTCGTCGACGTCCTCGCGAAGGACTTCGATCATGCGGTAGGTGTCCGGCGGCTGGGCGAGCAGGGCGACCGGGCCCCCCGGCCACGTCCCGCGCGGGGAGCCACGAAGCAGGGCCTCGATCTCCGGCCAGAGAACCGCCCGCGAGTCCGGATCGTAGCGGAGCGTGAGGAGGGCCTCGACGCGTCGAGGGCCGCTTTCCTCGGCCTGGGCGGTGGCGTTCGCCAGCAGCAGGGGGATCAGCAGAATCCACCAGAGGGCCTTGCGCAGCATGCTCGCCTCCAACTCGACCGGTCCGCCGGCCGCGGGCCGGGAACGCCGCATCGTAGTGACACCCAAGCGCTCGCCCCGCCCTCCCGGATGGGATCGGCCAGCAGCATACAGGACCTTGGACTAGGTCGCGTACGGGACCTGCGACCATGTGGGACGCGTCCAACCGTTTAGGAAGGTGAAGGGGTTCTCGCTTTCTCGAGGGCTCCGCGTCGGCGATGGGGAATCGCGGGCCCCCCGGGGCTCGAGCCGGCGTGGCGTCCTCTCCCCCTTCCGGAGAGCGCCGCCCGCGCCCCGGCGCTCCGAGAACGCATCCGCGGGCGCAGGGGAGCCTCCTGGTGCCGAGGCCGAGCGAGTCAACGCGCCGCCCGCCTCCCGCGCGGACCTCCGTGCGCGGCGTGCTCTACGAGATCCTCCGCCTCTCGCTGGAACCCCTCGAGCTCCCCTTGCTGCTCGAGAAGACGCTGGACCTCCTCTTCCGGGTGCCGTGGTTGGGGTTGGAGCCCCGCGGCGCGGTCCTCCTGCAGGAGGGGGACGATCGAGTGCTCCGGGTCGCCGCCCAGCGCGGCCTTCCCGAAGGTGCCGCCGAGACCTGTGCCGAGGTACCGATCGGCACGTGTCTGTGTGGACAGGCGGCGCTTCGACGGCGACTGATCTTCAAGCAGTGCGTGGATGCCGAGCACAGCCTCCGCTACGAGGGGATCACCCCGCACGGCCACTACACCGTGCCGATCACCTCCGGCGACGACCTCCTGGGCGTGCTCAGGCTCTATGTCGTGGACGGCCATAGGCACCGCGTGGACGACGAGGACTTCCTCACCTCCGTGGCCCAGGTGCTCGCCGGGATCATCAGCCGCCGCCGCACGGAAGACGAGCTGCGGCGAAGCGAGGAGCGCTTCCAGCTCGCGATTCAGGCGACGGATGCGGGCATCTGGGACTGGGACGTGCGGAGCGACGGCGTGTACTTCTCCCCCCGCTGGAAGTCCATGCTGGGGTACGCGGACGATGAGATCGCGAACGACTTCCGCGAGTGGCGAGACCGGCTCCACCCGGACGACGCCCCGCGCGCCAAGGAGGCGATCCAGGCGTACTTCCGGGGCGAGACGCCCGAGTACGAGTTCGAGCACCGCCTTCGCCACCGGGATGGCTCCTGGCGATCGATCATCGCCCGGGGGATCGCCGTCCGGGACGCCGATGGCAAGCCCCTGCGCATGGTGGGGTCACACCTGGACGTGACGAAGCGCCGCGAGGCCGAGCAGTGCCTGCGAGAGAACGAGATCCACTTCCGCACGGCGGAGCGCATCCAGCGACACCTGCTCCCGCACGAGGCCCCGAAGTTCGCCCACTACGACATCGCGGGGTTCCTCCAACCCGCGGACTACGCCGGCGGCGACGCGTTCGACTACCTGCCGCGCAGCCCCGACACGCTGGACATTGCGATCAGCGATGTGAGCGGTCACGGCCTGGGGCCGGCCCTTCTCATGGCGTCGACGCATACGCTGCTCAGGCTCTTGGCGCGCACGACGCACACCCTCGACTCGATCGCGCACCAGGCCAATCAGTTCCTCTATCAGGAGACCCTCAAGGACCAGTTCGTCTCCATGATTCTGCTGGAGTTGGACGCGCGCACGGGCCTGGTGTCCTTCGTGAACGCGGGTCACCCTCCTGCGTACGTCATGAACGCGCGCGGACACGTCAAGGCGCGCCTCGAGAGGACCGGGCCGCTTCTCTCCATCGAGCCGGATGCCGGGTACCCGACGGGCGTGCCGGTACGCATGGAGCCGGGCGATGTGCTGCTCGCCGTGACGGACGGCGTGCTGGAAGCCCGTCGCCGCCCCGGCGGTGAAGGGGGCATCCACGACGAGGACGACGCGTGTCAAGAGTACGGTGAATTCGGCGAGGAGCGCTTGCTGGAGGTCCTGCGTCGAATGCGGCGCGAACCCGCCGAGGAGATCACCCGCGCGATCTACGACGCGGTCCTCACCTACCGTGGCGAGCCCCGTCTGGAAGACGACGTCACCCTCGTCGCCATCCGCGACACCCGCTGAAAAGTTCGGTACCGAGGCAGCCTCGCCAACGAACTTTTCGCTCGCACGCCGCCCCCCGATCCCGCCCGGCGCAGCGCGCCATCCCCGGCAGCACGCCGTCCGCGGGAGACCCTCCCCCCGGGCGCGGCCCCTTCGTGCGATCGACCCGCCGGATATCCGGTACCTGGGGTGGCCTCGCTCATCCCACCAGCTAGCCGGCGGCGCGGGAGGCAATGCGCGGGAGGCAACGCGCGGGAGAGAAGGATGGTGGTCAGGGGCGGAGTTGAACCGCCGACCCCAGCATTTTCAGTGCTGTGCTCTACCAGCTGAGCTACCTGACCACGTGAACCGGGGAGACTCGATACCACGAACGACGCCTCAGGGCCCAGGCTTTCCCGCGTGACCCGCCCCGTCGTGCGCAGCCCGCCGCGCCGCGCGCCCTGCCGCATGCCCCCGCCGGATCGGCGGCCGGCCCGGACGTGCGACTGCCTACCCCCCGAGGCCGAGGGAGGCGACGTCGTCCTGGATCTGCTGGATCAGCGCCTCGCGGCTCGGGAAGGCGCGCTCGTCACGGAGCTTACGGACCAGCTCCACCTCGATGCGCTCGCCATAGAACGAGAAGTCGATGCCGGGTACATGGACCTCGAGTAGCGGGCGCTCGGGCTGAGCGCCTTCGAACGTCGGCCTCACACCGATGTTCGCCACGGCAGCGTAGTGCTGCCCCCGGATCGTCGCGACCACCTGATACACGCCGCGAGGCGGCAGGATCTCCCCCTCGGGGTCGACGTTCGCCGTGGGGAAGCCCAGCGTGCGTCCCCGGCCGTCGCCCTTCACCACACGTCCGTAGAGGGCCGGCGCGCGTCCCAGCATCTCCTCCGCCACCGCGAGGTCGCCCTGCTCGATCGCGTCGCGGATGCGGCTCGCCGAGATCGGTTCGCCTCGCAAGCCGATCGGCGGCGCCTCCTCGACGTGGAAGCCGAGCTCGCGGCCGAGCGGGGTCAGCGTCGCCGCGGTCCCTTCCCCGCGGTGGCCGAGCTTGCCGTTGTAGCCGAGGAGGAGACCGCGGACGCCGAGACCGCCCACGAGCACGTCCCGCGTGAACGCGTCGTAGCTCATGGCGCGAATCGACGCGTCGAAGGGCAACACGACGGTCGCATCGACCCCGAGCCGCTCGAGCAGAAGGAGGCGGTGCGGGAGGGAGAGGATGCTCCGCGGCGCCTGCCCCTCGATGACGGCGCGCGGATGCGTGTCGAACGTGAGGACGACACTCTCGCCGCCGAGCCGAGAGGCGAAGGCGATGAGATGCTCGATCAGGTGCCGGTGCCCGCGGTGCATGCCATCGAAGACGCCGACCGTCGCCACGGGAGCGCGAAGGAGGCCCGGCTTCAGTGAGGCCAGCCCCTCGTACCGCCGCATCGGCCTCTCGGCCATCAGGACGCCTGTGCCTCGAACTGCTGCTTGAGCTCCTCGAGGCCGGCGTCGATCTTCGCCCGAGACTCCGGCACCATCCGATCGATGAACACCCGACCATCCAGGTGGTCCAGCTCGTGGAGGAAGACCCGGGCGACGAAGCCGGTCAGCACCATCTCCCGGTCGCGGAAGTCCAGGTCCTGGTAGCGAACGCGGACGGTCTGGGCGCGGGGCACCTGCCCGTAGAGCCCCGGAAAGGAGAGACACCCTTCCTCCCCGACCTCACGCCCGTCGGCGTCGAGGATCTCCGGGTTGATGACGACTTCTTCGTCTCCCGGTTCCCCCGAGGGGCAGACGAGCATGAGTCGTCGGGCGATGCCCACCTGGGGCGCGGCGAGCCCCACGCCGCGCAGCTCGAACATGACGCGGCGCATCTCACCGACGATCTGGCGCAACTCGTCGTCGACCGCGTCGATCGGCTGGGTGCCCTCCAGGAGGACGGGATGGGGCCAGAGGACGATGTCGAGCTGCATCGCGGGCATCGTACCCGCCGGCCGACGGGTGTCCTCACAGGAGCGCTGCCGCCCGGTCGCGGATACGATGAGCGCCCCATCCTGCCGAGGAGAGTCCATGGGTGTTCCCGAGCTCAAGAAGAAGGCCAAGGACGCCTTCCGCCGCAAGCAATACGACCTCGCCGTGGAGGTCTACCTGGAGGCGCTCCGCTTCGGGGCCAACGACCGGGAGCTCGTGGAGGGCTTCTTCCAAGCGGCCCGCAAGTCCCGCGAGACGAAGGGCAAGGCCCTGTTCGGCGGGAAGTTCAGTCGGATGGGTCTCAAGGGGAGTCGCGACCCGCAGAAGCGCATGACCGCGTGCTTCCGTGGCCTCGCGAAGAACCCCAGCGACAAGCAGCTGCTGATCGCGCTCGGCGAAGCGGCCGGCGAAGGGGGAGCCGAGGAGACCGCCGTCGCGGCATACAAGTGCGCAACCGAGGTCGACCCGGACGACGCGACGTCGTGGAAGTACCTGGGTGAGTTCCTCGGGCGCTGCGGCCGCGTCAAGGAGGCCCTCGACGCGCTCGGCCGATCGGTCCAGCTCAATCCCAAGGACCAGGAGGCCGTCAAGCTCCGCAAGAACCTGGCCGCCGAAGGGGCGCTGCAGGCCGGCCGCTACCACGAAGCGGGCTCCAGCCGCGAGCTGATGAAGGACCAGGACGAGGCGCGCAACCTCGAGAAGAGTGGTCGCATCCAGCTGACGCCCGAGCACGCGGCGCAGGAGGTCGACGACGTCCGAGCGAGCCTTCAGGAAAAGCCGGACAATGCGCGCATGCACGTCCGCCTCTCCGAGCTCCTGCTCCAGACGGGCGATGAGGACGGGGCGCGCGACGCGCTCGACGCGGCCGTTCGACTCGACCCTCAGAACTTCGACCTCTCGACCCGCCTCGGCGACATGAAGCTGCGGAAGTTCCAGGCCGCGGCCCGCGAGGCCAAGGCCGCCCACGAGGCCAACCCCACCGACGAGGCCTTGGAGAAGGCGCGGCAGGAGACCCTGCGCGCGTTCCTCGAAGCCCAGAAAGTCGAGTACGCCCGCCGGGTGAAGGAACACCCCATGGATCTGAGTGAGCGCTTCCGCCTAGGACGCACGCTCCTGGCGCTGCAGGACTACGACGGGGCCGCCGCCGAGTTCCAGCAGGTCGTCCGCGACCCCCGGCGCAAGGTCGAGAGCCTGCTGCTGCTGGCCAAGTGCTTCGAGGGAAAGAACCTGACGAGCCTGGCGGTCAAGAAGCTCGAGGAGGCGATCCAGGACTTCCCGAGCCCGACCAGCCCCCAGGCCAAGGACGTTCACTACGCCTACGCCGACCTCCTCGACCGCAGCGGGGAGAAGGAGAAGGCTCGCCAGACCTTCGAAGGCATCTTCGAGGTCGACATCACCTTCCGTGACGTCTCCCAGCGGCTGGAAGCCCTGACGACGGGCGCCTGACGCCCCCCACGCCCGGTACCCGACGCCCGGCCGCGGCCGGCGAAGGCCCCGCCGCCCCCACGGCGGCCGAGGCAGCCGGGCGCCAGCCCCCCGAAAATTCCGCGTCGGCCTCCCCGCCGTGGGGCAAAATCGCGCTTTCCGCCTTCGAGGTCCCCCCTTTTTTCAGGTACCCCATGCCCAACACAGAATCCGCCAAGAAGAGGCTGCGCCAGACCGAGGTCCGGACCGCACGTAACAAGGCCCAGCGCTCCGCCATGCGGACCGTCGAGAAGCGGGTGCTCGAGGCCATCGCCGCCGGCGACAAGGCCCAGGCCGAGTCCCTCCTGCCGAGCCTCTACAAGCACCTCGACAAGGCCGCCAAGAAGAACATCCTCCACGCCAACACGGCCGCCAATCACAAGAGCCGCCTCGCCAGCAAGATCGCAGCGCTCTAGCGACCTGCCCCGCGTCTCGGCGGGGACCCCGGGACGCCGGCTCCACGCGAGCCCGATCGAATCTACCGACGACCAGAACGCCCACGTCGACCAAGAACGACGTGGGCGTTCTCGTGCGCGTCCTGCTCAGCCGACCCGGGCCTTGACCCGCGCCAGCGCCTCGACCGCGAGATCGATGTCGTGGTCTCGTACGGCGTAGCTCATCCGGAAGTGCTTCGCGCAACCGAAGGCGGACCCGGGCACGACGAGGAAGCGCTCCTCGATACAGGCCTCGACGAAGGCCAGATCGTCCATGCCGCCGGGGGTGCGAGGGAACATGTAGAAGGCGCCGTCGGGCCGGACCAACTCGTAGCCATTGGCCTCGAGCGCGTCCAACAGACGGTGACGCTTCGCGGCATAGGCGGACGTGTCGAGGTGAACGCCGACCAGGCCCTCGACGAGGCGCTGCTGCAGTGCCGGCGCGTTCACGAACCCCAGGGCGCGCATCCCGTAGGTGAGGGCTCGGTGGAGCTCTCCGGACCCCTCGGCATCGGGATTGACGGCGATGTAGCCGATCCGCTCCCCGGGAAGCGCGAGGTCCTTGGAGAACGACGTCACGTGGATCGTCTCGGCGTAGTGGCGCACGGGCCACGGCACGTCGACGCCATCGTAGCTGATGGCACGATAGGGCTCGTCCGAGAGGAGGTAGATGGGCCGGCCCTGCCGCGCGGAGCCCGCGCGCAGCACGTCGGCCAAGGCGTCGAAGTCCGACGCGTCGTAGACCACCCCCGTCGGGTTGTTGGGCGAGTTCACGATGACGGCCCGCGTCCGCGGGGTCATCGCTTCCGCGATACGGGCCGCATCGGGCCGGAACCGCGCGTCGGTCTCGACCAGGACGGTCTTGGCCGCGAAGGTCCGCAGATAGTGCGGGTACTCGACGAAGAACGGCGTAAGGACGATGACCTCGTCGCCCGGATCGAGAATCGCCTTGAGGACGACGTTCAGCCCCCCGCCGGCACCCACCGTCATGACGATGTGCTCTTCCGCGTACGGCACGCCCGTGGCGCCGCTCAGATGCTTGGCCACGGCACGGCGGGGCCCGGGCAGGCCGGCGTTCTGCATGTACCGATGCGTGCCCGGCGTGGGATCGTCGGCGAGCGCCTTGAGACGCGCGACCACCTCCGGCGGCGGCTCGACGACGGGGTTGCCGAGCGACAGGTCCGCGACCTTGTCCTCCCCCACCTCGGCTTTGAGTCGGAGGGCTTGCTCGAACATCTGGCGGATCGAAGACGCGCTGACGAGCGCTTCGCGGACGGTGTTGGATATCGGCATGGAGTGCGGGTGTAGCCGCAAACGGAGGCGGGAGCAATAGCGCCCCGGGGGCCCGGCCGAAACCCAGCCGTCGGCCCGAATTGAAGAACGCCGCGTCCCCCGAGGGAACGCGGCGTTCGTGAGCGGTCGAACGATCGGCTACTTGGTGCCGAAGACCTTGTCGTAGCGGTAGTAGACCTCGAGGCACATCGCGAGGATGGCCGTCGAGTAGACGCGGCCGCCGTCCGGGCCCCAGGGACCGATCGGATCCCACGAGCCCTTGTACATGCAGTACGTCGTGTCCTTGCGCTGGTTGTCGACCACGGCGGTCTTCAGGTTCTCGTTCCAGGTCTTCCACTCGGAGCCGCCGACCTGGTACATGCCGAGCGTGGCGTAGTACCAGTAGTACATGTCGATGCTGCCGTCGTTGGGATCCCACTTCGGCGGGAGCGCCGCGCAGAGCTTCGCACCCTTCTTGATGATCTCGCTCTTGCGCGGGTCCTCACCGATGAAGATGCGGGCCAGGATGCCCACGCCGGTCATCGACTCGGACTTGTCGCCGGGGAACTTGTCGATCAGCTCCTGCGGGCGAGCCGGCTGGCCGCCACGCTGGATGTAGCCGGTGCGGCCGAAGTCCGGGTCGGTCATCTTGTCGACCCAGGCCTTGACGCCGTCGAAGGCCTCGAGGTCGATGACCAGGGGCGGGGACTTGCCGCGCGAGTTCGCATCCTCGTTGATCATCTTGGCGCTCTTGAGCGCCATCATCATCCAGCCCGTGACCGAGGTGTCGTTGTCACCCGGCTTGACGCCGTAGCGCCAGGCGAAGTACGGGTTGCGGGACAGGGCGATGAAGTCGAGCGCCTTCTGCGCCGAGCCCTTGAAGATCGGACTCTCCGTCATCCCGTACGCCTCGACCATCGCGAGGGCGGCCGTGGCGTGGTTGTAGATGAAGTGCTGGCTCGTGCGCGGGCCGAAGCAACCCTCGGCGTCCTGCACGTTCTTCAGGTAGCGAAGACCACGCGAGACGACCTTGGCGAAGGGGTGCTTCCCACGGTTCGAGTACCCGGCGCCGAGGAAGGCGCAGAGCGCGAGGCCAGTGACGCCCGGATCGTAGAGCGCCTTGCCGAGGCCGTCGGGACCGTTGGACGCGGACTTGAGGTCGCACCACTTGTTGAAGCCCGCCGCTTCCCAGCCCCCGTCGGGCGACTGGTGAGCGGCCAGCCACTTGAGCGCATCGTCGACGGCCGTCAGGGCCCGGCGGCCACCGCCACCGCCACCCAGGTCACGACCACCACCACGGCCGCGGAACGCACCACCGGCACCACCACCCAGCCCGATGAGGCCGTTGTTGGCGGGGCCGGTGAAGGGGGCGTCCGAGATGCCGTCTTCACCGAGCGACTCCTCGAAGGGCAGGTCGTTGTCCGTCTCGACGTGATCGGACATCTCGGTGTCCTTGATCACGGGCTCCGGAACGACCTCCTCCATCGAGTGGATTTCCTTGGTCTCTTCGTCGACCTCGTCCAGTTCTTCTTCCTGGACGTCACTGGTCGCCTGGATGGCGGCCTGCTTCTTCGGCGGGGCGACCGGCTCGCTCGACGTGAGCATGCCGGCGATGAGGAAGAAAATGACGTGGATCGCGATCGAGATCATCCACCACGGACTCTGCTTGAGCGCCATGTAGAGCTGCTCGTTGAAGTCGCTGTGGCTGGCGAACGCGTCCGGGTGCTGCTGACGCTGTTGGGGAGGCATAACCTAGCTCCTATCCGATCCCCGACTTACGACGAGGAAGGCACTTCACCGGATCGGTCGAGACCGTTCCCAGCCCGTCCGACGGGCCTCGGAGGGCTCCCGATTGTAGGAGCGGCCTCACCCTGGACCAACGGGGGACACCGGGGACCGGTTCACTCGGCCCGCTCGTCCTCGAGAATTTCTGCCAGCGCCAGCATCGCGCTGGCCGTCTGGGTGATCCGCTCGGCGAACCAGCCGCCGGGGACGAGACCGGGCGGTTCCCCGCTGGAGGCCTCGTCCAGGGCCTCGGGCAGGGCGCTGACGTAGGGCCCTCCGGCGGGCGAGCGGACCGCGAGCCAGGTCTGCATGGCCCAGGCCTGGAGGTCGGCCGTCTGCCCCGTCCAGACGGGGGGATCCTGCGCCAGGGCCCCCACGACGCGGTCCGGGAAGCTCCCCTCGAGCCCCCGCACCCGCCAGACGACGCCCTCGGCCACCGCGTAGTCCCCCCCATCGATCCGCCCGTCGCCCGCATCGCGGACCGGGAGCAGGAGCGAGAGATCCGAGGCACCCGCCTCGGCGAGGAGGCCCCGGCGCCGCACCGCGTCCAGGGCCATCGCCCCCAGCGCCCGTGTCCACCCGTCCCGGAGGCCATACTCCGCGGCCCGCCCCAGCGCCGCCGTCGCGGCCACGAGGACCGAGCGATCCGCCGGCCGGCCGGCATGGGCGAGGGCGAGGACACCGGCGGCGGTCGCATCCACCGCCGGCCAGGGGTTGCGGTTTCCCGGGGGCATGGCCCCGAACGTCCCGCCTGCCTGCTGGCGTGCGACGAGGACATCGAGTGCGGCGTCCGTCGCGCCCTCGAGCGACGGCACGACGTCGCCGATGCCTAGTTGCCGGGCCCGCACGAGCGCTGCCGCGGCCAGGGCGTGGGGACCGGTGCGCCGTACGAGCGGCTGGCCCGGCTCGTCGGGGTAGGGATCGAAGGCCCCGTCCGGCCCCTGGAGAGCGAGCAGTCCCTCGACCATCCGGGCGAGGAGGCGCTCCCGTTCACCGAGACGAGGCTCCCACCGCGCGGCCCGTGCGGCCAGGGCCAGGGCAAGGACGCCGAGCAAGACGGCCCACGCCACGCGGAGCCGACCACCACGCGGGCCCGCCGCGGCGCTCATCGGAAGCGCATGGCCCCGTAGACCGGGTGACGGTTCATCTGCTCGAGCGTCGTCTGGGCGTCGTCGAGAAGCTCGCTCGCGAGCTCGGGCGGCTGAACCACGTTGCGCGACGAGAGGATCTCGACGAGGCGCTCCTCTTCCAGGCGCTTCTGTCGGATGGCCCCGACGGCCCGCACGATCTCGTCGTAGGCCTCCTCGAACGAGATGCGCCGACCGGGCCGGGCCTCGAGGATCCCGAACACGACCGGCCCTTCGGGCTGGGGCATCACCTCGGCGTCGCCGGCGCGTCGGGCGGGGTCGAAGAGCCAGCCCGCGAGTTCCTCCCCCATCATCATGGTGACGGGCTCCTCTTCGAGGAACTGGTCGGAGAAGGACCACTCGCCCTCTTCGAGCCCGAAGCGCGCGGCGAGCTGCTTGGCGTCGCCGCCGGCGCGGAAGGCCTCGGCCAAGGCCGTGGCCTTCTGCCGGGCCATCTCCTCGGCGTCGAGGAAGCCGATGTCATCCGACAGGTACTTCTCGACGGGGAACGTGAAGCTCGCGGCCTTGATCCCCACCTGCTCGTCGAACGCGCGCGGGTTGCTCCAGTAGATGGCCCGGACCTCGGCCGGCGTGACTTCCATGTCCACCTGGGGACGCGAGGGCCCGCCCAGGCCCCGGACGAGCCGCAGCAGGTAGGCCTGGTAGAGGAGCTGCTCGCGCCACTTGTCGCGGTACTCGTCCATCGTGAGGCCCTGCTCGGCCAGGTAGTCGTCGACGGTGACCATCTCGCCGGTCGTCTCGCGGGCCTCCTTCACCTCGCTCTCGAGCTGCTCGAGGGTGATCTCCTCGAGCCGCTGTTGGGGAATCCCGACGCCGATCCGCCTCGCTTCGCGGACGAAGATCAGGAGCCGGGCTCTCTCCTTCAGACGGCGGCGGAGCGCCTCCTCGTAGACCATCTCGGTCTGGCCCGGGACGCGGGGTCCCGCCTCGCGCACGAGGCGGCGGCGGCTGATGACCTCCCCTTCCACGACGGCGAGCTTCACATCGAGTTCCTGGCCCTTGAGCTGACGGCTCTCGACGGGGGGACCGCTGCGGGCCTGGGGGCGGTACCCGGGGGGCAGGCAGGACGGTGTGCGGTTCTTCGGGTTGGCGCTGTTGGAGCCGTTCGATCCGTTGGACCCGTTGCTCCCGTTCGCCTGGTTCACCGGCCCGCCGCTGCACGCAACGAGGGCGAGGAGGCAGGCGAGACCACAGAGGACGGAGGCGAAGCCACGCAGCATCGGGGGAGAGTATCCACGGTGAGGGCCCCGGCCACGAACTCAGGAGGGGCGCGCATGCCCGGGGAGCTGATTTCCAGCCCACCGCCGGGGCCCCGGGGCCCTCCCCGGCGCGTACGGCAGCCATCTCAAGACGAAGACCGTGGCGGCAGCGTTTGCAGAAGGGTCCGGAGAATCTCCTCCGCGCCGTCGGCGGTCGGCGTAGGGAGGAAGAGGATCCCCGGCCCCAGCGGTGTCGTGGGCACGGGGCTCCGTCGAAGCGGCTCGAGTGCGCCCGGATCGGCCCCCGCCTTGAGGATCACGCCGGGGCGCTCCGCACCCTCGATGCGCACGGCCCCCCAGCCACCTGCCCGCAGGCGGACCTGGTGCGCGAGCAAGAGGCGCCCGACCAGCTCGGGGCGAGGCCCGAAGCGGTCCTCGAGCTCCCGTCCCAGCTCGTCGAGATCCGCCTCGGCCTCGAGGGAGGCGATGCGGCGGAACAGGCGGAACTTCTCCCGACGGTCGGAGACGTAGTCGTCCGGAATGCCGCCGGGCAGATCGATCGCGAGGTAGGCGGGCTCGGGATGGAGCGCCTTCTCGCCCCGGACCCGGCGGACAGCCTCCGCCAGGAGCTTGCAGAAGAGGTCGTATCCCACGGCGGCGATGTGGCCGGATTGCTGCGGACCGAGGAGATTGCCGGCGCCGCGGATTTCGAGGTCGCGCATGGCGATCCGGAAGCCTGCACCCAGCTCGCTGTATTCCTCGATCGCACGGATGCGCTCGGTCGCCTCCGCCCGGATGGGCCGATCCCGGGGCAGGAGCAGCATGGCGTGCGCCCTCCGCCGCTCGCGTCCGACGCGGCCGCGGAGTTGGTGCAGTTCGCTGAGCCCGTACCGGTCGGCGTCGCGCAGGATGATGGTGTTGGCGTTGGGGATGTCCAGGCCCGACTCGATGATCGTCGTGGCCAGCATCACGTCCGCCTCACCCCGCACGAACGAGAGCATGCGCGCCTCGATGCGGTCCTTGTCCATCTGCCCGTGGATGCTGACCATCCGCGCCTCGGGGACGAGTTCCTGGATCCGTCGCTGGACGATGGCCAACTCCGCGATGCGGCTGTTCACGATGAACACCTGCCCGCCACGGTCCATCTCGCGCCGCACGGCCTCGGCGATCAGCTCGTCGCTCTCGCGCGCGACGCTGGTCTCCACGGGGTGGCGGCCGAGCGGCGGGGTCGTCAGGTTGGAGATGTCGCGGATGCCCAGGAGCGCCATGTGAAGCGTGCGCGGAATCGGCGTGGCGCTCAGGGTGAGGACGTCCACCTGCTGACGCATGGCCTTGAGGCGTTCCTTCTGCTTGACGCCGAACCGCTGTTCCTCGTCGACGACGACAAGGCCGAGGTTCTTGAACGCGACGTCCTTGCTGAGCAGTCGGTGCGTGCCGACGACGACGTCCACGGTGCCGTCGGCGAGACCGGCGAGCGTCTGCTTGTTGTCCGCGTTCGTGTGGAGGCTGGACAAGGGACGGATGCGGAGGGGGTAGGACGCGAGCCGCCCCGTGAACGTCCGTACGTGCTGCTCGCAGAGCACCTTCGTGGGCACGAGCACGGCGGCCTGTCGGCCGGCGGCGACGACCTTGAAGATCGCGCGGAGGGCGACCTCCGTCTTGCCGTACCCGACGTCGCCGCAGAGGAGGCGATCCATCGGCCTATCCGACTCCAGATCGCCGTGCAGCGCGCGGGTCGCTGCGGCCTGGTCCGGCGTGTCGGGGAAGGCGAACGACTCCTCGAACTCGCGCTGCCACTCGCTCTCCGCCGGCAGCGGCGGCAGCGTGCGCAGTTGCCGCGCGGCGTGCGTATCGAGCAGCTCCTCGGCCAGGTCCTCGACGGCCTCGGCCACCTTGCGCTTGCGCTTGGCCCACTCGGGGCTACCGAGGCGACTGAGGCGGGGCGCGCCGCCGCCCGTGCCGACGTAGCGCTGCACGACGTCGATGCGGGCGACCGGCACGTAGACGAGCGTGCCCTCCGCGAACTCGACCTTCAGGAACTCGCCCTGCCCGTCCTTCTGATCCAGGGTCACGAGGCCGCGAAAGAGGCCGATCCCGTGGTGGAGGTGGACGACGGCCTGACCGACCTCCAACTCGAGGAAGTCCTGGATGGGTCGTCCGCGCGGACCGCCCCGTCCCATGCGCCGCTCGCGCACGGGCAGGTCGGCGAGGTCGTCGTAGGCGACGTGCGCGGACCGCGTCGGGCCGAAGCGGAAGGAGCGGCTGAGCGTGCCGCGTCGCCAGGCGACCTCGAGCCCCGGGTCGTGCTCGGCGAAGAGCTCGCGCATCCGTTCCTCTTCGCCGGCCGCCCGGCAGTGGACGACGAGGCGATCGACGCGGCCGTGAAGCGCCTGGAAGGCGGCCGCGATCCGCTCCGTGCGCTGGGCGGGTGCTTCCTCGCCGGCGTCGCGGCCGTCGGGCAGCAACCCGCGAAGCGCGATGCCCTGGAGTGCATCGATGCCGCCGACGTCCAGATCGAGGTCCCCGTCGGGCCCCAGGGGCAGGGCGAAGGCGTCGATCCGGCGGTGGCGGGACAGGGCCTCGTCGAGTCGGCGAACGGCCGCGTCGCCGACCTCGGCCCCCCCCCGGTGCTGGAGCGCGGCCTCGGCGATGTCGGGTGGTTCGAGACGCACGACCCGGATACCCGAGGGGAGGTGGGCGTCGAGGAGGGCGGCGGCGTCCGGCGCCGGATGGCGGAAGCGCTCCGCGGGAAGCGCCCGGATCCGCGCCACGTCCAGCGCCCGGCCGCTCCGCTGCGTCGCGGCATCGAGCTCGTTCACACTCTCGACCTCGTCGCCGAAGAAGTCGATACGCATGGGCGTCTCGACGCCCCACGGCCACACGTCGAGGACGCCGCCCCGGGCGGCGAACTCGCCCTGGGCTTCGACCGCGCCCACGCGCGAGAAGCCCGAGAGGGCGAGGTGCTCGAGCAAGACGTGCAGGACGTGCTCGTCTCCGGGGCGCAGCTCCACGGTCGAGGCGTCGAAGACGCCGACCGAGGGGACGGGCTGGGCCATGGCGGCAAGCGACCCGACGACGACCAGCGCCGTGGCGGGGGTGGCTTCACGGGCCGCGGCCAGCGCCTCCAGGACCCGGACACGGCCGAAGAGGGCATCGGGATCCGGTGGACCATGCCCTACGTCGCGCGGCCACGCGGGGAAGGGCAGGCAAGGCGTCCCGAGGAAGGCATCGAGGTCCAGCCGCACGGCGTCCATCGCGCGGGCATCGGCCGTGACCACGAGGAGGGCGCCCTCGCGCCGCGCCACGCTGGCCAGCACCCGCCCGGCCGCGCCGCCGTGGAGTCCGCCGATGCGGACGGAGCCCTCCCGGCCGAGCAGGGCCTCGAGGGGCTCTGCTGCGGTTCCGAGATCGGCCAGGGATCCGGACGCCTTCGCGTTCACGTGCTGTCGCTCCCGGCCCCGGCGACGTAGGCCGCGGGGCCGGGACGAGTTCAGAGGCCGGCGTCGAAGCCGTCCTCGGCTTCGCGGGGCTTGGGCTTTGCGGGCGCACGCCGACGCGCCGGGGCCTTCCGCGCGGGGGCCTTCGGCTCGGCTGCGGCCGGCGCGGCCTTGGCCTTGGCCTTCGCTTTGGTCTTGGCCGCCGACTTCGCGGCCGGCGTGGCCTTGGCCTTGCTCTTCGTCGCGGCCTTCGCCTTGGCCTTCACCGCCGTCTTCGCCACGGGCTTCGCCGCTGCCTTCGCCGCGGGCTTCGCCGCCGCCTTGGCCGCCGACTTCGCGGCAGGCGCAGCCTTGGCCCGGGCCTTGGCCGCAGGCTTGGCGACGGGCTTCGCCTTGGTCTTCGGAGCGGGCTTTGCCACGGGCTCGGCCTTGGCCTTGGGCTTGGCCTGGGTCGTCGCCTTGGCCCGCGATCGCCGCGTCGGCTTCGGCTTCGTCGGCTCGATCCCGCTCGCGAAGCCGTCCTCGGCCGCCGCCGGCGGCGCCGGCTCGGGCGTCGCAGCAGGCTCGGGTGCGGCGGCCGGCTTGGCCTTGCGCCGGGCCGGGGCGCGCGTCGGCTTCTTGGCGGCCGGCACCGGGGGCGTTCGCGCCGCCCGACGGGCGGGCTTCGGGGCGTCGATCCCTGCCGCGAAGCCGTCGTCGGCGGCGGGCGGGGAAGGCGGGGTCGCCGGCGCCGGCGCCGGTGCCGGTGCCGGTGCCGGTGCGGAGGCTTCAACCGGAGGGGCGACGCGGGGGGCGTCGGGTGCCGAGGGCGCGCCCTCGGTCGACTTCGACGTGCTGCGCCGACGACGGGGCCGGGACGCGGACTCGTCTCCGGACGCCTCGGACGGCGCGGACGGCGCGGCCTCGCGGGCCCGGGCCGGGGCCGGGGCCGCCTTGCGGCGGGTCGCCTTCCGGGCGGGGGCCGGCTTCGCGTCGAAGATGCCGGCCGCGAACCCCCCGCCGCTCTCGGCGGCTGCGGGCGGTGTCGAGGGCTCGGGGCGTTCCGTGCGCTCGGGACGGTCGGGACGGCTCGGGACGCGACGCTCGCTCGGGGCGACTCGAGCGCGGAGCGCGCTCGGGCCGCTGCGTCCGCTCCGGACGCTCCGGACGCTCCGGCTTGGCTTCCCGTCCGGGCCGCTCGGGACGGGCCTCCCGTTCGGGGCGGGCCTCCCGCTCCGGCCGCTCGGGGCGGGCCTCCCGCTCCGGCCGCTCGGGCCGGGCCTCCCGCCGGGGAGACGCGTCGTCGTCGCGACGCCGCTCACGGCGACGCGACGGCCGGCCGCTCTCCCCGGCACCCTCGCTCGCGGTGCGGCCGCGTCCCCCGCGGGACCGCCCGCGGCGAGACCGGGAGACCGGGAGGGTGGTGGCGGCCGAGGCGCCCTCGTCCTCGGGGCCCTCGTCGCCTTCGCTTCCGCGCCGTCGGCGGCCGCGGCCGCGGCGCTGCCAGGCGGCAAGCGCCAGCCGGGCGGCCTCCTGCTCGGCTTCCTTCTTGGTCTGGCCGCTGGCCCGCCCCCATTCGCGGCCTCGGATGAGGGCCGCGATCGTGAACTGCTTGGCGTGGTGCGGGCCCTCTTCCTCGACCGTGCGGTAGGTCGGCGTAGCGCCGACGGCTTGCTGCACGGCGTGCTGGAGCAGGCTCTTGTGGTTCTTGGCGCCGCGATCGTTGAGGGTGTCCTCGAGCTCGGGCCCCAGATGGCGCAGGACGAACTCCCGCGCGGGGAAGAACCCGGCGTCCAGGTAGATGGCGCCGATGACGCTCTCGACGAGATTGGCGATGACGCTCACGGGGAGCTCGTTGCGTCGCCCCACACCCCGGGCGAACTCGGCGAAGCGCGCGAGGCCCAGCATGGTGGAGGCACGGTAGAGGGCTCCGCGCGAGACGACCGCCGACTTGATGCGGGTCAGTTCGCCTTCGGCCTGGTCCGGGAGCAGATTGTAGAGCTCCTCCGTGATGACCAGTCCGAGGACCGAATCGCCGAGGAACTCGAGCCGCTCGTTGCACTCCCGATCCGGCGTGCGGAGGGAAGAGTGCGTGAGCGCGACCTCGAGGAGTTCCGGGGTGGCGAAGTGGTAGCCGATGACCCGCTGGCATTCCGCCAGCCGCTTGTTCATGCAGTGCGTTCCTGAAGATGGCTCGCCCGGGGGCGAGGTGACCGCGGTTAGGGCTCCAGGGAGCCGCCGCGGGGCGCACGGGGACGGAGTCAGGCGGGCCCGCCCTGGGCCGCTCGCCACGGGCCCCGTCCTCGGAGGCCCCGACCGAGAAACGGTAGCACGCCCCCACCACCAGCCGGGGTTCTGTACGGAGGCAGCCTCGTCATCGAACTTTTTGCGCGCCCAGCCGCCCACCCGCTCTGGTCGATCGACCCCCGCGCCCGGTAGGGTCGGCCCCGATGACGCCCCCCGCGCCTCGCTTCTCGGTGGTCATTCCGTCCTACCAGCGCCTCTCCCTGACCCGGGCCGGCCTGGCGAGCGTCCTCGCCCAAGAGGGGGCGACGTTCGAGGCGATCCTGGTGGACGACGGGTCGACGGACGGCACCGCGGCGGCCCTCCTGAAGGAGCACGCCGGCGATGCGCGTGTGCGCATCATCGAAAAGGCGAACGGCGGGGTCTCGACGGCTCGCAACCGGGGCATGGACGAGGCGCGCGGCGAGATCATCGTCTTGCTGGACTGCGACGACCTCCTCGTGCCCGGCGCGCTGGCCGCGCGGGCGGCCTTCTTCGACCAGGCGCCCGACGTAGACCTCGCGCTCTGCGACGCGTCCTACGAAGGGGGATGGAAGCAGGACGGCCAGACGATCTTCGGCCGGCACCACTTCCGTCCGCCCACGTCGCTCACGGCCCTGCTCGACGGCGCCTGGGCCCAGGCCTCGCAGATGGCGATGCGACGGGACACGGCGGGTCGGATCCGCTTCGACGAGAGCTACCGGGTCGTCGAGGACGTCGACTTCCTCTTCCGCGTGTTGGTGGCCGGACACACGATCGGACTCCACGAGGAGCCGCTGGTCCGCTACCGCAAGCACGGCGCACAAGCCGTGGACGACGACACCGCGATCCAGGAGGGGATGATTCGCGTGCTGGAGCAGTACGCCGAGCACGCCGGGGACGCGCGGCTCCACGCATACCAGATCGCGAGACGCAAGGCGAAGCTGCTGGTTCGGGAAGGCCGCTACGCGGACGCACGGCCGCATCTGCGGACCTGGCTTCGCACGCGCTTCAGCTCGAAGGCGCTGCGCTGGTACGTGTCGTCCTTCTTCCGCCGATGACTACCGAACGAGCCCGACGAAGAGCTCGTGCGTCTCTTCCTTCGGGAAGCTGCTGTGACGAAACGGCAGCGCCTCGGGCACGAAGCCCGCATCGGCGATGAACCGCAGCCAGGTGTCGCGGGCGAAGAGGCCTGCCTCGTGCGAGTCCTGCTCCACACGCACCGGGCCGTCGCCTTCCTGCAATAGGTAGGCGAAGGAGGTCGTGTAGCGGTCGTCCGTTGGATCGGGATCGCGGCACCACTCGAGATACCGGAAGGAGCGCCCGTCCCGGTCGTGTCCCCCGCACGAGGTCTTTGACGTGAAGCTCTCCTTGGTCCAGTCGGGCACGAAGAGCGCGATGCCCCCCGGTCGACAGTGCAGCCGCGCCGTCTCCAGCGCGGCTCGCAGGTCGTCCTCGGTCGTCAGGTACACGATGGCGTCGTGGATGAACACGACGTCGAAGGTCCACCCCAGCCGGACGGTTCGCATGTCGCCCTGGATGTGCTCGCACTCGGGGTTCAGTGCGCGGCTGACGTCGAGCATGCCGGATGAGCGATCCACCAGGGTCATCCGGAAGTGGCGCTTCAGGTGACTGGCGTTGTTGCCTCCCCCGCTGCCGAGTTCCAGCATCGTGTCGAGCGGGGGGACACCCTTGGCCTCGAGGGCGTGGCGGAAGATGGACGCCTCCTCCTCGTAGCTGGCCGGATCGCTCATGACCGGCCACCAGGCCGCGAATTCGTCGTAGAGGCGCTCGTTCATGCGTGCAGGGTACCGGATCGGTGCGCACGAAACCGCCCCGCCGAGGAACGTGCCGCGGCGGGGCGCGAGTGGGTCGACGTCATGCGAGAGCGCCGTCGGGCGCGGCCGCGATGGGTCAGCGAGGCGCCCCCACGAGGTCGGGCGACTTGTCGGCCTTCGCCTTCGGGGCTTCGCCCGCGGGGCGGCGCACCGTAAACGTCATGGCGGCGGCGATCAGGAGGAGAATGCCGGCGACCAGGAACGACGAGCGGAAGCTGCCGGTCTCGGCAACGAACATCTGCGAGAGCCGCGAGAGGGCGAACCCACCGACACCCCAGGCCGTGAAGAGCAGGCCGTAGTTCATGCCGAAGTTCTTGAGACCCCAGTTGTCCTTCGCGAACGAGGGGAAGAGCGACAGGTTCGTGCCGTAGTTGAAGCCGATGAGCGTCGCCAGGACCACGAGAAGCACGGCTCCCGTGCTCTCGGCGCCGACGAGCTGCATCCCGGCGAACATGAGCAAGGCCTGGAAGAGCAGGCAGATCATGAGGGTCTGCGGCCGGCCGATCCGGTCGGAGACGATGCCCGCGACGATGCGACCCGCGGCGTTGCCGATGGCGAGGAAGGCCACGGCGAGGAAGGCCTGCTCGGCGAGGCTGGCCTTGGCCATGCGCGCGACGCTGCTGATGACCATGAGCCCCGCGCCCGACCCGATGGCGTACATGGTCCAGAGAAGCCAGAAGCGGGGTGTCCGGAGCGCCTCGGCGGGACTGACCTCGTGCGTAACGGAGGAGACGCGCGCCTTCTTCTTGGGATCATCGGACGTCGCGGCCACATAGCCGGCGGGCGGATTCACGAGAAGGATCGAGAGCAGGCTGACGACGACGGCAAAGGCGATGCCGAAGAAGAGCATCGTCGACTGGAGCCCCCAGTTGTCGATCAGGTAACGAGCCAGCGGCGCGATGTAGACCGAGGCGAGGCCGAAGCCCGAGACCACGATGCCGGCGACCATGCCGGTCTTCGCGGAGGGGAACCACTTCAGGCCCGGAGGCGTCGCCGCGGAGTAGCCGAAGCCGATGCCGACGCCAGCCAGGAGGCCGAAGCCCAGCACCCACATCCAGTAGGCCGTGGACTGCGAGATGATGATGAAGCCCACGCCGACCAGGAGGCCGCCGAGGAAGGCCGTGACGCGGGGGCCGAAGCGGTCCTGAACGCGGCCGGCCAGGATCATCGCGAAGGCGAAGACGAGGCAACAGACGGCGTAGGGGTCGTTCAACGCATCCTTCGACCACGCGAAGGCGCCCTCGCCCCCGGCCTCGATGGACTTCAGGATGTCGCCCTTGAAGACGCTCCAGGTGTAGAGGATGCCGAGCGCCAGGTTGATGCCCGTGCCGGCGAGGACGACGGTCCACGCCTTGCGCTTCGTTGCCTGCGTCATCACGCACACTCCCGCAGAAGACCGGAAATCCGGCCCGAGTACGCCCAGCGTACGTCCGCCGCTCACGATTCCGGTGATCGAACGCAGCGAACGTCATCGAAAGCCCGACGCCACTTCAATCGTTAGCAAGCAAACGACATCCTTGCCGCCGACCTCTCGCCTTGGCCTCCGCGGGCCGCCCCGCCGCGGCCCACGACGCTCCGCCCCACCGGGGCGAGAGGGCCCGTGGGCGATAGAATCGCCGCTCCAGCGGATTCGATCGGCCCCAGGGGGCCTTTCGCGACGCCTGACCCGGACGAGGAGACGCCATGGCGAGGATGTGGAGTGAGCTCGGAAGTGGGACGTCGAGGCGTGGGGGCCGGCTTGCGCTCTTCGCGGTGCTGCTGCTCTCGGTCGCGGTAGCGACCCCCGCCATGCTGCGGGCGGAGGAAGGACCCGCCGAGGCCGAGACGCCCGCGGCGTTCGACCCGACGGGCTGGACGACGGTCGACGACTACACCCCGCTCGGCGATCCGCGCGCCGTCCGCGTCCCCGCCGAGGGCGCCACCGCCGAGGACTTCACGTTCCGGATCCCCTGGGGGGCCTTCCCGACCACGCTGCGAACCCACGGACCGAACGCCAACAGTGTCCAGACGCGCGGCGTTCAAGGCCTCGTCTACGAGAGCATGGTCCAGATCCACCCGGACACCGAGGAGTTCATCCCCTGCCTCGCGTCCCATTGGAAGATCGAGACGCACGAGGATGGCCTGCAGACGTTTACGTTCCGCATCGACGAACGCGCGAAGTGGGCAGACGGTCAGCCGGTGACGGCCAACGACGTCTACTACTCGTGGTGGCACCGCACCCGGGAGGACCGCAAGGATCCGTCGACCCGCATGACCTTCATCGAGGGCTTCGAGGAACCGGTCGTCCTCGACACGCAGACCATCCAGGTGAAGACGAAGAAGGTAAACTGGCGTCTCTTCCTCTACTTCGGCGGCCAGGCGATCTACCCCGCCGCGGAGATGAACATCCCCGGCGAGCAGTACCTCAAGG
This sequence comes from uncultured Planctomycetota bacterium, assembly GCA_963802335.1. Lineage (GTDB taxonomy): Bacteria > Planctomycetota > PLA2 > PLA2 > JAEUHO01 > CAWDIE01. Next base: position 71,043 of record CAWDIE010000005.1, read on the forward strand.
ACTACGACTGGAAGATGCCGGTGGGCTCCGGCCCCTATGTCGTGAACTACGACCTTCTCAAGAAGGGCGAGTCGATGGTGCTCGAGCGCCGGGACGACTGGTGGGCCGAGAACGAGAAGTGGGCCAAGAACACGTACAACTTCGACCGCATCAAGTACGTCGTCGTTCGCGACCGCGAGATGGTCTACAACATGTTCAAGAAGGGGGACTTCGATTACTACCTCGTCGGCCAAGCGCGGCGATGGGTCGAGGACATCCCCAAGGAGGATGACGTAGTCAACGGCTGGATCCAGAAGCGCAAGATCTACAACCAGCAACCCGTGGGCTACTCGGGCCTGTGCTTCAACATGCGCAAGCCCCCATTCGACGACATCAAGGTCCGCATGGCCTTCGCGCACCTCTTCAACCGCGAAATGCTGATGGAGAAGCTCTTTTACAACGAGTACGACTACACGAAGTCCATCTTCCCCGGACGGGACTGGGGTAGTGGGGCCGACCGCGAGCGACTCGAGTACGACCCGGATTACGCCGAAGAACTGCTCGACGAGGCGGGCTACTCGGAGCGCGACGACAAGGGCTTCCTCATCAACGAGGATGGGGAGCGGCTCGAGGTTACGCTCCAGTACGGCACCCAGGCGTGGGAACGAATCTGGCTGCCCGTGAAGGAGTACTTCGAAGAAGCCGGGATCCAGTTCAACCTGAAGCTGCTCGATCCGAGCACCCTCATGAAGAAGATCTCGGAGCGGCAGTTCACCATCCACTTCCAGAGCTGGGGCGCGTTGCTCTTCCCGAACCCCGAGACTTCGTGGCGCTCTTCGCTGGCCGACCAGCCGTACAACAACAACATCCCCGGTTTCAAGAACGAGGAAGTGGACCGACTCTGCCAGGAATACAACCGCGTGCTGGACCGGCCCGGCCAGAAGGCCATCACGCGCAAGATCGACGACCTCGTTTGCGAGCAGTACCCGTACGCCTTCGCCTGGCACTCCAACTTCTTCCGGGTCCTGTTCTGGGACCGGTTCGGGCATCCCGAGGACTACGTATCGCGCATCGGCGACCAGATCGACGAGCAGATGCTCCTCTACTGGTGGTTCGACGTGGACCGGCAGAAGGCCATGGAAGCGGCCAAGAGCGCGAAGCCGCCCAAGCCGATGCCGCAGCGAGCCGAAACCGTCCGGCCCTGGGCCGAGTAGCCCTCCGCGTCCACGCAACCCGAGGGGCAGCCCTCAAGGAGACTTCAACGTGCACGGGATGACCAGCTACTTCATCCGCCGCATCCTCCTCATCCCCCTCACCTTCGTCTGCATCACGTTCCTCGTCTACGCCGTCCAGCGGATGACGCCGGGGGGACCGATCGAGCGGGCCGAGATGCAGATGCGCATGGCGCAAATGGGCGAAGGCGGCGGGGGCGGCCCGGCCAGCGACACCGGGGGCGACAACTCGGCCCTGGACGAGACGATGCGGAAGGAGCTCGAGCAGTACTACAACCTCGACCGCCCCATCCCCATCGGCTACATGATCTGGCTCGGGCTCTGGCCCCATGGGGAGAACAGCCAGAAAGCCGGTCAGTTCAGCGGTGTGATCCAGGGCGACTTCGGCAAGTCGTACCGCTACTCCGACTCCGTCCTCTCGACGATCGTCTCGAAATTCCCGATCTCGATCTACTTCGGGCTCATCGGCTACATCGCCTCCTGGCTGGTCTGCATCCCGCTGGGGGTCAAGAAGGCGCTGCTCCACCGAACCACGTTCGACACGATGACCTCGATCGTCGTGTTCATCGGCTACTCGATCCCCGGCTTCGTGGCGGCCCTCCTGCTGATGCTGCTCTTCGCCACGCCGACCTACGGCATGGAGATCTTCCCGCTCGGCGGCTTCCGCTCGGAGAACTGGGATGCGATGTGGGACGCCGGGAACTACTGGTGGTGCATCAAGGATCAGGTGTCGCACACCGTGATTCCCCTGATCGGCTACATGCTGGCTAGCTTCGCCACCATGACGATCCTCATGAAGAACTCGCTGCTCGACAACCTGGGGGCGGACTACGTCCGCACGGCGTTCGCCAAGGGCCTGTCGGAGAAGCGCGTGATCTTCGTCCACGCGCTCCGCAACTCCCTCATTCCCATCTGCGTGGGTATCGGCCACGCGCTGGGTCTGCTCTTCGCCGGGTCGTTCCTGATCGAGAAGACCTGCAATATCCCCGGCATGGGCCTCCTCGGCTTCAACTCGCTGATCGAGCGCGACTACCCCGTCCTGATGGGCATCCTCGTTTTCGGCGTCCTCATCCGGCTGACCGGCAACATCATCTCCGATCTCGTGCTGGCGCTCGTCGACCCGCGCGTCCGGTTCGGATAAGGGGCGAGCGATGAGTACCGTCCTCACCGTCTTCGGCTACGGCGTCCTCGTCGGGATCGCCCCGGCCGTGATCCTCGCCGTCTTGTCCATCCTCCTGAACCTGGTCCTGCACCTGGTCGGCCTCCCCTTCTTCCTTCTCCGGCTTCCGCTCCTGCTCTTCGCGCGCAAGAGTGGAGCCTCGAAGGCCCTCGGCGGGTTCCTCGACCGCCTTCGCGGGTGGCGACTCGCCATCTCGGAGGCACGGGACAAGGCACTTGCGCCGATCTACCGGTTCCTTGGACCGATCCTCAAGTACTGGATTCTCGCCGGACTCGCCGTCATCGCCGTCTGGATCAGCATCCTGAAGCCTCTGCTGCCCGTGTTCCTCGCCCTGGCGTGGGTGCTCACCTGGAAGGTGATCCCCTGGCTCTACGTGAAGATCGCCCGGTTGCTCGGATTCAAGGCCGAGATGACGCCCATCACCGCCAAGCGCATTCGCCGGTTTAGGAGCATCAAGCGCGGCCACTGGTCCTTCATCACGATCACGACGCTCTTCGTTGCGTCGTGGTTCCTCGAGCTGGTGGTCAACAACAAGCCGCTGATGATCAGCTACGACGGCCGCACCGCGTTCCCCGCCGTCGTGCAGTGGTTCGACAAGTTCTTGGCCATGGCGTGGTGGGTCATGTGGCTGGTGGCGGGGATCATCGTCCTGGCTCTGATCTGGAGAGTCCTCGAGTTCGTGACCGAGCAAGCTGGCCGCGGTTCAGCCACGTCTCGCGGCGTGGGGCTTCGGCATCCTGTTCATGGTCGCGGTCATTCTCGTCGCGATCCGGATGGTCGGCTTCGGCACCACGCTGGAACGCTTCAGCGTGTCCGAATTCGAGAAGCGCAGCGACTTCGGCCAGGTCGGCCAGAGCGAGGTGGACTACAAGCGCTTCAACGCGTGGGTCGCCGACCCGGACCTCTTGCGTCCCTACGTGGAAGAGAAACGGGCCGACCTCGACAGCCGCCGCGCGAAGTTCGACAAGCGCTACCCGGTTCCCGGAGCGGACGCATCCGAGGAGGACAAGGCCAAGTACGCCGAACGACTGGCGAAGGCCGAGAAGCGCTGGGCGCGCCGCAAGGAAGAAGTGGCTCGACTGGAGCGCAACTACGAGCTGTTCCAGAACGGTGAGGCGCGGACGATCATGCCGATCTACCCGCACTACTTCGAGGAGTACCGGCTCGACCTGGGCAAGAACCCGCCCAACAAGCCCTCGTTCGCCCTTGGCATCCCGCTCGGGACGGACATGTCCGGCCGAGACGTCGTTCCCCTCCTCCTCTACGGATTCCGCATCTCGCTCGTGTTCGCACTCGTCGTCGCGGCGCTGGGCTACCTGATCGGCATCGTCGTCGGCGGCATCCAGGGCTACTACGGAGGCTGGATCGACATCGTCAGCCAGCGCTTCGTGGAGATCTGGAGCTCCATTCCGTTCCTCTTCACGATCATGATCATCGCCTCGATGATCACGCCGAACCTGATGCTCTTGATCGTGCTCCTCGTGATCCTGCGGAGCTGGATCGGCATCACGTACTACCTCCGGGGCGAGTTCTATCGCGAGAAGGCGAAGGACTACGTGCAGGCCGCCATCGGTGCCGGCGTGAGCGACAGGAAGATCATCCTGGGACACATCCTGCCGAACTCCCTCGTGCCCGTCGTCACCTTCGCGCCGTTCGGCATCGTGGCCTACATCGGCTCGCTCGTCTCACTCGACTACCTGGGATTCGGCCTTCCCCCGGGAACGCCGAGCTGGGGCGCCCTGCTCCGGCAGGGGCTCGAGAACGTTCAGTACTATCCCCACCTGGCCATCGTTCCGGCCGCCGCGCTGGCCCTCACGCTCTTCTGCGTGGTCATGATCGGCGAGGCCGTGCGCGAGGCGTTCGACCCCAAGGTCTTCTCGAGGCTGAGGTAGTGCGATGAACCAGACGAACCGCAAGAAGCTGGTGGACATCCAGGAGTTGAAGACCTACTTCGACGTCGAAGGCCGAACGGCCAGAGCCGTCGACGGTGTCTCCTTCCACATCAACGAGAACGAAGTGTTCGGACTCGTCGGGGAATCGGGCAGCGGCAAGTCCGTGACCGCCCTGTCGATCCTCCGCCTCATCCCGAACCCTCCGGGACGCATCGAGAGCGGGAAGATCTTCTTCCGCGGGCAGAACCTCCTCGAGTTGTCGTGGGACGACATGCACGACATCCGGGGCAACGAGATCTCGATGATCTTCCAGGAGCCCATGACGGCCCTCAATCCGGTCTACACGATCGGATTCCAGCTGCGCGAGGCGATCGAGAAGCACGAGGACGTGAGCCGGGAAGAAGCCGAGGACCGCGCGGCCCACATGCTGACGCTCGTGGGCATCCCGGATGCGAAGAAGCGCCTGAAGAACTACCCCCACCAGTTCTCCGGCGGCATGCGCCAGCGCGCCATGATCGCCATGGCGCTCGCGCTCCACCCCGCGCTCCTCATCGCCGACGAACCCACGACGGCGCTCGACGTCACGATCCAGGCGCAGATCCTGGAGTTGATGCTGAAGGTGCGCCAGGAGACGGGCGACGCATCCATCCTGCTCATCACGCACGATCTCGCGGTCGTCGCCGAGACGTGCGAACGCGTGGCCGTGATGTACGGCGGCAAGATCCAGGAGATCTCGGACGTGGAGCGACTGTTCCGCAATCCGCTGCACCCCTACACCCGGGGCCTCCTGAAGTCCCTGCCTCGCCCCGACAAGGCGAAGACACGGCGCCTGGACACCATCCCCGGCATCGTGCCGAGCATCATGAACTTCCCCCAGGGCTGTAAGTTCTGGACCCGCTGCCCCGAGAAGCAGGAGATCTGCGAGCAAGTCGAGCCCGAGCTGATCGAGATCGAGCCCGGCCGCTCCTGCCGCTGCCACCTCGTGAAGCCCGCCACGATCGCCGCCGAGGAGTCCTCCCGATGACGCCCGACGACACCCACGCGGCCGCGCCGACCGCGGACTTGATGCCGACCGTCGGCAAGGACACGCTGCTCGACGTCCGTGACCTGCGCATCTACTACCCGATCCACGCGGGGGTCTTCCTTCGGCACGTCGGCGACGTCAAGGCGGTCGACGGCATCTCCTTCCACATGAAAGAGGGCGAGACCCTGGGTCTCGTCGGGGAATCCGGCTGCGGCAAGACGACCGTGGGCAAGGGCATCCTCCGTCTGCTCGACATCACGGGCGGTCACCTCGACTTCAAGCGCAGCACGGGCGAGGTCGTCGACCTCGTGCCGCTGGACCGGGGCGAGATGCGCCCCATCCGGGCCGAGATCTCGATGATCTACCAGGACCCCTATTCGTCCCTCAACCCCCGGTGGTCCGTCGGCGACATCATCGCCGAGCCGCTCAAGGTGCATCACCCGGAGATGAAGAGGCCCGAGCGCGACGACAAGGTCGCGTGGCTCTTGGAGAAGGTCGGCCTGACCGGTGAGCAGGGACACCGCTACCCGCACGAGTTCTCCGGGGGGCAGCGCCAGCGCGTCGGCATCGCCCGCGCGCTGGCCACGAACCCCGAGCTCGTGATCGCCGACGAACCCGTCTCCGCGCTCGACGTCTCCATCCAGGCCCAGGTCATCAACCTGATGCAGGACCTGCAGGAGGAGTTCGGTCTCACCTACCTCTTCATCGCGCACGACCTCTCGGTCGTCGAACACATCAGCCACCGTATCGCGGTCATGTACCTCGGCAACGTGATGGAGCTGGGCCCGGCCCGCGAGCTCTACGAGCATCCGCTCCACCCGTACTCCCGCGCCCTGCTCTCGGCCGTCCCCCTGCCGGACCCGGACCTGCGCCGCCCGGATCGCATCCCGCTGGTGGGCGAGGTGCCGAGCCCCTTGGCCAAGCCCTCGGGTTGTCCCTTCCGTACGCGCTGCCCCTTCGCCGAGCCGTCCTGCGCGGAGTCCGTGCCCACGCTCGAAGAGGTAAAGCCGGGTCGGTTCCTCGCGTGCCCCATCGTGGCCCGCGATCCGGACAACCCGCCGCAGATGCGGCAATAAGCCTCTGAAACTGCCGTCCAACCCGGATATCGACGCGGCATCGTGATTCGTTGAACAGGGGCGGGCATACAGCCCGCCCCTACGGTGGGGCCGCCCCTGTCACACGGATCAAAATGCCGCTCAACTCCGGCCATCGACGCGGCATCGTGATTCGTTGAACAGGGGCGGGCATACAGCCCGCCCCTACGGTGGGCCCGCCCCTGCCCCACGGATCACAATACCGCTGAGTTCCGGCCATCAACGCGTCATCGCGATTCGTTGAACAGGGGTACCCACGCGGGGTGGCCGTACGGTGGGAACGACCTGCGAAGGAGGAGCCATGCGAGGGATCGTCGTCGCTGCGTTGGGCATGCTCGTCGCCATGGCTTCGGCGTATGCCGAGGAGGACATGGTGGAAAACGACCTGGAACGAGTCGAGAAGGCCATGGCGAAGCCGCTCGCCACGGGGCTTCTCGTCACCGGCGTGGGGCCCGGCAGCCAGGCGGCCGAGAAGGGCATTGCCGTCGGCGACATCGTCACCTCCTACGACGGCACGCCCACGCCGACCCTCGAAGCACTGGGCGAGGCGAAGGCGAAGGCCGAGGCCGCCGCCAAGACACGGGTTTCAGTCACGCTCGTGGGCGCCGAGGGCACGCCGCGCACGATCGAATTGGATGCCGGATCGATCGGCATCGGGGCGAGTGCGGTGGAGAAGGGCAAGGCCGCAGGGGCCCTTCCTCCGGCGACCCCGTTCACGTTCGACTTCGCTGGCGTCAAGGAGCAGCCACACGACGACTGGTACACGTTCCACTTCGGCGAGGGCCCCAAGATCGGCTTTGAACACGGCATGCTCGAGGTGAAGGATGGACACCTGGTCATGCGCCGCGAGGTCGCCTTCGACGGCGGCGAGCAGTGGGGCGTCAATCACTTCGACGTCACGATCCAGATGACGCTCGCCTCGCCGCCCCGGCCCCACCGCATCCGCTTCGCGAATCCCGCGACGGGCTACTGGGCCGAGGGGAAGCGGCAGGAGGACGGGCGCTGGCACTTCGAGTGGACGAAGGAGGGCGAGGACGAAGGCACCGACACGAAGACGGTCAGCGTGCCCCGGGGCCTTCCCGTCGTCCCCACGTACCTGGTCGAGACCCTGGCCGCTTTCCTACCGCGCCGCGCGGGAACGTGCTGGCACTACCGTCCCATGGTGGACTCGAGCGGCGACGCCATGCTCCCCGCGTGCCTGATCGTCGTCGCGAAGGAGACGGTGACGCTCGCCACAGGCGACGTGGAGGCATGGAAGATAGAGCAGCGCCAGTTGGGGGGCCAGGTCGGTGGCACCTACTGGATCGATGACAGCGGTCGCATCGTGAAGAGCCTCTACGGCATGCCGATCGCGCTGCTGGACACCAAGGAAGCCGCGCTGAAGGGCCTCCACGAGGCCATCAAGCCGACGACGGCGGACTGATCCTGCACGCCCGGCGGCTTCGCGATTGAGTCGCGGAATCGCTCGGGCTGCGGCGTGCGGAACGCTCTGCGATTGTCCCCGGGGGCGGGAATCCGGTGTTGGAATGGCCCGCGAGAACGCGGCCGCACCCCGCTGGCCGCCCTTCGGAGGATGTCATGAGCGAGCGTCAACGGGTCGTCATCATGGGTGCCGGTGGACGGGATTTCCACGTCTTCAACACCATCTACCGCGACGATCCCACGAAGGAAGTCGTCGCCATTACCGCCACGCAGATTCCGGGTATCGATGACCGCCGGTACCCGCCGGCGCTGTCCGGGCCCCTCTATCCCGACGGCATTCCGATCGTGCCTGAAGAGACGCTTTCGCAGCTCATCAAGGACGAGAAAGTCGATCACGTCGTCTTCGCCTACAGCGACGTCGGCTACGACTTCGTCGAGAAGCAGCGTGAGCTCGTCGAGGCCGCCGGCGCGACCTTCGCGCCCTTCGATCCCGACCCGACCATGATCCGCGGCACGAAGCCCTGCATCGCCATCTGCGCCGTGCGCACGGGCTGCGGCAAGAGCGCGCTCTCCCGCTACGTCACGCAGGTGCTGAAGAACAGCGGCCTCCGCGTGGGCGCCATCCGACATCCGATGCCCTACGGCGATCTCGAGAAGCAGATCGTGCAGCGCTTCGGGACACTCGAGGACCTCGAGAAGCACGAGTGCACGATCGAGGAGATGGAGGAGTACGAGCCTCACATCGCCGCGGGCAACGTGATCTTCGCCGGCGCCGACTACGGCAAGATCCTCGAGGCCGCCGAGCAGGAAGCGGACGTCATCCTTTGGGACGGCGGGAACAACGACACGCCGTTCTACAAGCCCGATCTCCTCATCACGGTCGTGGATCCGCTGCGCCCGGGTCACGAGCTCACGTACTTCCCCGGCCGCTGGAACCTCGAGAACGCGGACGTCGTCGTCATCAACAAGGCGGAGGAGGCCAAGCCCGAGGACATCGCAACCGTGCGCGCGAACATCGCAAAGCACAACCCGAAGGCGATCGTGTTCGAGGGTCTCTCTCCCGTCCAGATCGAAGACGCCGACGCGGTGAAGGGCAAGCGCGCCCTCGTCATCGAGGACGGCCCGACGACGACGCACGGCGGCATGGGCTACGGGGCGGGATACGTGGCCGCGAAGCGCGCAGAGGCGAGCGAGATCGTCGACCCGCGCGCGTTCGTGACGGGTGAGATCAAGGCGGCGTTCGAGAAGTACCCCCACGTGAAGGCGATCCTGCCGGCGCTGGGCTACGGCGAGCAGCAGCTGGCCGACCTCAAGGCCTCCATCGATGCGGTCGACGCCGACGTGGTCGTTATCGGCACGCCGATCGACCTGTCCCGGGTTCTGGAGATCTCGAAGCCGTTCGTCCGCGTGACGTATGGCTTCGCCGAGAAGGACGGGGAAGGCCTCGCCGACCTCATTCGGGAGCGCTTCGCCAAGGTCGCGTCCTGATCCACACGCCGGCCGCATGGCGACTCGGGGGAAGCCCGAGTCGCCGTGACGGCGGGCGGTCGATGGGGGCAGGGAGACGGCCCGCCCGGCCGCCCGTACGCCACCCGGGTGGAGCCGCACGGAGGGGGTACCGGCGTCGCGTACGCTGAAAGCGTGACTGCCTCCTCCCCCTTCGAGCCGATCGAGCCCGTCCCGGGGTCCTTCGACATCCGTGCGATGGCCCGGGGCGAGCCCGGTGTGCCGCGACGGTTTCGCTGGCGCGAGCGTGATTACCGCGTCGTGCGGATCCTCCCCGGGTGGAAGGAGATGAGCGCCCCCGAAGGCGTCCCGGGCGACCGCTACGTGCGCCGCCACGGCACCGTCGTCGAGACCCAGGACGGCTCACGCCTGAGACTCGTGGCGGAGCGCGGCGCCGGTCGCAAGGGCCTGCGCTGGTGGGTAAGACGGATCGAAGCGTGCACACCCTCCGCGCCCGACGTTCCCAGAGAGGATGGCGACGGGCCGGAGGATCGATGACGGCCAAGGCGAGAGCGCTTCCCCTGCTGCTGCTTCTCTTGCTCGCCGCCATTCCCGTCGTTCGGGCCGAAGGCCCGCCGCCCGACGCGATGGCGCTGCTCCGCTCTCCCGTGTGGAAGGAGCGTGTCGAGGGCCTCACGCGCCTGAGGGAGCATCCGACCCCGGACACGGTGGGCGCCGTCGCCCGTCTGCTTCGGGATCCCGACTGGGAAGTGGGCATCACCGCGGCAGGCACGCTCGGCTCGATCGGCGGACGCGCGGCCCTGGATGCCCTCGTCGCCGCGGCCCTGCGGGGAGAGATCCAGTGGGTGCGCGACGCCGCCGCCGAATCCCTGCGATCGATCGACGCCACGGCGGCGGCGAACAGCCTGCTGCACCGGGTACAGGCCGAGCGCGAGACGGCCATCAAGGTGCGCGCCCTGGACGCGCTCGGGCAGGTCGCGCCGGCCGCCGTGGCCTTACGGCTCCGCCCGTGGATCCGGCACCGGGACCTGCCGGTCGCCGCGGCGGCGGTCCGCGCGCTCGGCCGCATCGCCGCGCGTCACCCCGAGACGGCCGACGAGGCCGTCCGGCTGCTCGAGCCGTCCCTCGGGCGCCGCGAGGAGCGGAAGCACTTCCGGGCCTACGCGGCCGCGATCGACGCGCTGGGGCACCTGGATCATCCGTACGCTCGATTTCACCTGGTGCGCGAGCTTCTCCACCTGCCTGACGACGACCCGTACGTACCCACCCGGATCGCGCGCCACCTCAGGCGCATGGACCCCGTCAAGGTGGCCCTGGCCCTCGATGACGCCGTGTCCCGCGACTGGGTGAACGCGCCCGTCAACCAGGCCCGGGTCGCCCGCCTCGTGGGCGAGGCCCGCATCGAGCCCTACGTGCCCTGGCTGACACGGCACATCGGGGTGCGGGACGAGCGGACCGCCGCGGAGGCCGTGCGATCCCTCGGTCGCCTGGGCGCCACGAGCGCCGCGGACCCTGGACTCCTCGACGTGCTGGAGGCGCACGAATCCCCCCTGGTGCGCATCGAGGCCGTGATCGCCCTCGCCACGCTGCTGGAGGCGCCGGCCTTCCGCACGCTCCTACCCACCGTCCAGGCCGACCCCAACGCGGAGATCCGCCGCCACTTCGTCACCGCGCTCCACGACGCCGGCGATCCCCTGGCGATCCCGACGCTGGCCGCATTCGTGCGGGACGCGGACTGGCGCGTAGCGACCGCGGCCATCGCGTCCATCGGCACACTTGGGGTCGCGCGCGATCTGCCTCTGCTCCTCGGCTTTGCGGGGCATCGCGACTGGAAAATCCGAGGCGCCGCGTACGAGGCCATGGGACGCCTCCGCGCGGCGAGGGCCATCCCGCACCTGATCAAGGGACTCGGCGACGCCGACCCCGTGGTGCGCGGCGTCTGCCACGCCAACCTCCAGATCCTGAGCCGGGAACGCTTCGGCCCCGAGCCGGCCGCGTGGTCCTCCTGGTACGAGGTCCACGGCAAGGGCTTGGTGCTGAAGAAGCGCAGCCGCATGACCCCCGACGAGCTGCGGACGGAGGAGGCGGAGCGCTCGAAGACGCGCTACGCCCACGACAAGTATCGATTCGAGCGGCGGCGAGGTGTCGAGATCCTGCAGAAGGCTCGAATCCTCGTGGTGTCCGGCGCGTGGGACCACGTCGAGCGGGTGCTGGAGCATCTCGAGATCCCCCACACGGCGCTCCGCGCCCAGCGGCTGAAGGAGGTGGGGATCAACCCGAATCAGGTCATTCTCGTGAACTGCGAGGGCAACGTGGACCGCGATGCCCAGGAACGCCTCCGCTGGTTCGTCAACGTGGGCGGGTACCTCATGACTACGGACTGGGCCCTGACGAAGACGGTGGAGCCGTGCTTTCCCGGGTACATCGCCCAGTACAGCGGAGCGAACACCGGCAACGACGTCGTCGTCGTGGAAGACGCCCTACCGGGGCACCCCTTCACGGCCGGCGTCTTCGACGGTGTGCCGGCGCTGATGTGGTGGCTCGAGGTCCGGGCCTTCCCGATCACCGTGACGTATCCGGAGCGGTGCGACGTGATCGTGGACAGCGCCGCCATGCGTCAGCGCTACGGTTCGTCACCCATGGCCACCGTGTTCCGCTGGGGGCTGGGGAAGGTCCAGCACTCGATCAGCCACTTCTACCTGCAGGAAGAAGGCATGCAGCGGGCCCGGCGCCCGCGCGATCGGATGATCTTCGCCGCGGACCACCTCGGCCTGTCCCTCGACCAGATTCGCCGCTTGGCCGCAGGCGGTCAGTTCGAAGGCCAGCTCAACGAGGCCACGATGCGGGAGATCGCGCCCGACTACAGCATGTTCCGGCTGATCGTGAACGTGGTGAAGGAGAAGAGCGACTGGGTCGAGGGTCTGTAGCCTCGAGGGAATGAGGCCGGGGCTGACACGACCTGCGGCGCGAGGTATCACGGCGCGTCCAAGCAGGAGGATTTCGACATGAAGATCCTGTCCGTGATGCACATCCTCTGGGCCGAGGACATGGACCGCGCCGTGGCCTTCTGGCGCGACTGCCTGGGTCTCGCCGTGGGGCTTCACACGCCGCACTGGAGCGAGCTCACCACGGCCGGGTCGAAGATCGCGCTCCACGGGGGCGGCCGGGGCGAATATCACGCCAGCGGACTGGGCTTCCAGGTCGACGACGTCGACGCCGCCTGCGCCGAGGTCGCGGCGATGGGTGGAACGATCCGTACGCCTCCCGCGGATCGACCCGGCGAAGGCATCCGCCTGGCGGATGTCATCGATCCCGAGGGGAACGGCTTCCAGTTCTCGTCGCCGATTCGCTGAGCGCGACGCTGGAGCCCATCATGAACGCCGACGCATCCACGCACGCCCTGGCCGTCCTGACGAGCGGGGGCGACGCGCCGGGCATGAACGCGGCGGTGCGCAGCGTCGTGCGGTGCGCCCTGAACCGGGGGGTCAAGGTCTTCGCCGTCCTGGAGGGCTACCAGGGGATGGTCGCCGGGGGGGCGTTCATCCGCCCTATGGCGTGGGCGGATGTGGGCGGGATCCTGCAGCACGGGGGCACCGTGATCGGCACGGCGCGAAGCGATGCCTTCCGCACGCGCGCAGGGCGCAAGCAGGCCGCGGCGCACCTGGTTGACCATGCCATCGACTCGCTCGTCGTGATCGGGGGTGACGGGAGCCTTCGCGGGGCGGATGCGCTGCGCGAGGAGTGGCCGGGCTTCCTAGCGGAGTTGGCCGCGGAGGGCCGCATCGACGCGGCCGCAGCCGAGCGCCACGCCAAGCTGACGATCGTGGGCCTGGTGGGCTCCATCGACAACGACATGCAGGGTACGGATACGACGATCGGGGCCGACACCGCGCTTCACCGCATCACCGCGGCGATCGACGCCATCATGTCGACGGCGGCCAGCCATCAACGCACGTTCGTGGTCGAAGTGATGGGGCGCCACTGCGGCTACCTGGCGCTGATGTCGGCGCTGGCCACGGGCGCGGGATGGGTCCTCATTCCAGAGAGTCCGCCGGACGTGGACGACTGGGAAAGCGAGATGTGCCGGCGCCTCGCGGCCGGTCGTGAGGCGGGCCGCCGAGACAGCGTCGTCGTGATCGCGGAGGGAGCTACGGACCGCCGAGGCAACCCGATCTCGGCTTCGTACGTGAAGTCGGTGCTGGAGGAGCGCCTGGGCGAGGGCGTGCGGGAGACGATTCTCGGCCATGTCCAGCGCGGCGGATCGCCGAGCGCGTTCGACCGCAACCAAGGCACGATCCTCGGCCACGCGGCGGTGGAGACGGCGCTGGATCCGGCGCGCCGCGGCGAGGCCTCGCTCCTGGGCTTCGAGGAGAATCGCGTCACCCGCAAGGAGCTGATGCCCTGCGTCGAGGAGACGGACGCCGTGGCCACGGCGCTGAAGGCCTGCGACTACGACGCCGTCATGGAGCTGCGAGGACCGGGCTTTCGCGCCGCCTATCGGACGTTGCGAACCGTCGTGCGTGCCCACCCCCACGCGCCCGAACCGGGGCGTTGCCGACTGCGCCTGGGCATCGTCAACGCGGGTGCTGCCGCCCCGGGCATGAACATGGCCACGCGCATCGCCGTCCGCCTCGGCATCGACCGCGGGCACCAGATGCTCGGCGTCCGCGGCGGGTTCGACGGCCTGGTCGAGGATCGCCTCGACACGCTGGACTGGATGGATGTGAACGGCTGGGGGGCACGGGGCGGAAGCGAGCTCGGGACGAAGCGCAAGGTGCCGAGCGAGGGCGAGTTCGCGGCCATCGCGCAAACCATCGAGGCCCGTGAGCTCGATGGGCTGCTGGTGATCGGCGGGTACTCGGGCTACGAGGCGGCGCAGACCCTGTGGGCCCATCGCGCCACGTTCCCCGCGTTGGCGCGTCCCCTTCTCTGCTTGCCGGCCAGCATCGACAACAACGTGCCCGGCAGTGAGATCAGCGTGGGAGCCGACACGGCCCTCAACAGCATCATCAGCGCCGTGGACGCGATCAAGCAGTCCGCGGTCGCATCGGGGCGCGCGTTCGTGGTCGAAGTCATGGGACACACGTGCGGCTACCTGGCTCTGATGAGCGGGCTGGCCACCGGTGCCGAGCGGGTGTACCTGAACGAGGAGGGCGTCACGCTCGAGGACCTGCGGGACGACGTCCAGAAGCTGATCGACGGGTTCCAGGCCGGGAAGCGCCTGGGGTTGATGATCCGCAACGAGTGCGCGAACGCCGTCTACGACACCGACTTCTGCACGAAGCTCTTCGAGGAAGCGGGCGGCGACCTCTTCGAAGTACGCAAGGCGATCCTGGGACACCTCCAGCAAGGCGGCAACCCCACCCCCTTCGACCGCGTCCGCGCCGCGGGCCTCGCGTCTCGGTGCATCGAGTGGTTGGACGACCTGGGTTGTCGGGGCGACGCCGCGGCCGGGGCCATCGGGGTGGAGCGGGGGCGCATCGTCTTCCACGATCTGGAGGCGCTCGGAGCGACGGTCGATCCATCCAAGCGCCGGCCCCTCGAGCAGTGGTGGATGGCGCTTCGCCCCGTGGCGCGGATCCTGGCCCAGCCCGGGCCGCACTACGGCGCCCACAGCTGAGCGGCGGCTCCGCAGCCCTCCGTCATGGCCTCGCCCGGGCGGCGCCCATCCCGTAGAGTCAGGGCCGCCCCCAGGTAGGAGGAAACGTCGCCATGCAATTCCAATTCCCCCAGGAAGTCGGGCTCCGGGACGCCCGGCGCGTCATCATCCGCCCCTTCACCGAGACGGATGCCGACGCCCTGTTCGAGTTCTTCCAGCGCATGCCCGAGAAGATGCAGCGACTCTCCTGGGACCGGATCGAGCGGCGCGCCACCGTGGACCGCTGGGCCCAGAATCTCGACTACGAGCGGGTCGTACCCCTCCTGGCCCTGGACGGGACCCAGGTCGTCGCCGACGCGACCCTTCACTACCGGGATGCGGGCCCGCTGCGGCGCGTCGGCCGCATCAAGTGGCTGATCGACCCGGACTACCGGGGGGCCGGCATCGGGACCGCGGCGATCACCACCTTCATCGAGATGGCGCGACAGAACGGGCTCCGACGCTTGACGTGCATGCTCGTAGCCGATCTCGAAGCGGACGCGATCACGACGCTGAAGCGGATGGGCTTCGTAGAGTACCGGATCCCCGAGTACGGGACGGATCCGGATGGCAACCAGATCGACATGGCCAAGATGGTGCTGTCGCTCTGACCCCATCACGCCGGACGAAACGGGGGCGTCGGCGCAACGCCCCACCCGACACACGAGATAGGAACGAGCCCCGGCTCGTTCCTACTTCATTTCGGACTTGAGCGCCGACTCCATGAACGGCGTCACGTCGCCGTCGAGCACGGCCTGCACGTTGCCGGTTTCGTGATCGGTTCGGTGGTCCTTCACCATCTGGTAGGGATGGAGGACGTAGGAGCGGATCTGGTAGCCCCAGCCGATCTCGCCCTTCTCGTCGTAGCGGCTCGCGGCATCCTCCTGCCGACGCGCGTCCTCGAGGCGGATGAGCTTCGCCTTGAGCATCTGCATCGCCATCTTTTTGTTGCGATGCTGGCTGCGCTCGTTCTGACAAGCGGCGACCACACCGGTGGGCACGTGCCGGATTCGAACGGCGGACTCGGTCTTGTTGACATGCTGTCCGCCGGCGCCCCCCGCGCGGAACGTCTCGATCTCGAGGTCGGCATCCTTGATGTCGACCTCGGCGTCGGCGCCCACCAGAGGGGTGACGTCCACGGAGGCGAAGGTCGTCTGGCGGCGGGACTGCGCGTCGAACGGCGAAATGCGCACCAGGCGGTGTACGCCGGTCTCGGTCTTGAGGTAGCCGTAGGCGTAGGCCCCGACCACTTCGATGACGGCCCAGCGAACACCGGCCTCGTCGTTGTCCAGGCGGTCCACCTGGTTGACCTTGAAGCCCATGTTCTCGGCCCACTGCGCGTACATGCGCAGCAGCATCGCGGCCCAGTCGCACGACTCCGTGCCGCCGGCTCCAGCCTGGACCTGGATGAAGGCGCCCTTGTCGTCGTGCGGTCCCGAGAGCATGGCCCGGAACTCGAGACGATCGAGTTCCTCGGTCAGCGTCGCGGCACTCTGCTCGACCTCCGCGAAGGAGTCGGCGTCGTCCTCCTCCTCGGCGAGTTGGAGCAACACCGTGGCGTCCTCGAGCAGCGCCTCGAACTTCTCCCAGGGCTCCAGAATCGTCCTGACGACCTTCAGCTTCGCGACGACGTCCTGCGCCGCGTCACCGTCGTTCCAGAAGTCCGGCGCGCCCATGCGCGCTTCGAGGTCGGTACGCTCTTCTCGCCGGGTGGCGAAGTCAAAGCCGCCCCCGGACCAGGTCGAAACGATCCTGGAGGGAGGCGAGATCGGTGCGGAGATCCGAAGCGGAGCGTGCCATGGCGGGACGATACGCGCCTTCGAGGGGCTCGCCAAGATGCGGGCCGGGGGTGAGGGGTCAGTCGAACAGGAAGGCGTCGACGAAGCGACCGCCCGTCGCATCGGCGATGCGCTGGAGGAGGGGGAAGACCTCCTCCCCCGCGGCAATGCAGTGAATGGGCACGCGTCCGCGGGAGAGGGCGGCCAGTGCCTCGACGATCCGCCCTTCCTCGCGCACGCGGCCCCGATTCGGGGCGCCATCGGATAGGAGATAGATCGAATCCAGCGCCTGGGGACGCTCGACCCTCCGCGGCCCGAGTCCCCCCAGACCGAACGCCGTCTCCACGGCATCGAACAGGTTCGTGTACGAGATCGTCTCCAAGGCGTCGATCCAGTCGAGCACCCGGGCCTTGACGACGGGATGGGCGGGCCAGAGCTCGGCGGCAAACGGCATGACGCGCTCGTTGAACGCGATGACGTCGAATGCGTAGGTCGTAGGAAAGGCCGTCACGACGTCGCTGAGCTGTCGGCGCGCCGTGTCGATCCCCCGGCCGTACATGCTCTGGCTCACATCCAGACAGAAGACGACGCGACTGTGCGTCTTGTCCACGGGCATGCCGTAGTAGCGCGGCACGTGGAGCGGCTTGGCCTGCCGATAGCGATCCTCGGGGGGCGAGCGCTTGGGGGCGGCGACGGCGGGGTCGGCACGCGCGTCGAGGAACCTCCGCCACGCGCGAGCGTCCGCGGGAAGGCGTGCGCCGGTGATCGCCTGGAGCCCCTCCCACGCGTGGACGCGAGGCGCCGCGTGCGGGTGCTGGAGCAGCGCGACGAGCGGCTCCAGGGCGTCCTCCCCCCATGCGTCCCAGCCCCAGCGCGCGGCCGGACGCGAGCAGCCAATCCTCCCTTCCCGTCGGCCCGGTAGGCTCGGCGACCCGAGCGAGCAGGAGGCGGGCAGGACTGCACGCAAGGAGCCCCAGGGCCTCGAAGGCCAGGGCGCGGTCGGCGCGCGCCTCCGCCTCGTCGCGCGCGCGAGCGAGAAGCTGACGGACGGTCTCGGCGGACGAGCGTTGATCCACCACCGCGTCCAGGGCCGCCCCGAAGACGGCGGGATGGGCCATGCCGTGAAGCCCCCCCATCCACGCCGCGCGGGCTTTCTCGCCAGGCAGGCGAGCCAGGGCGCGGGTCGCCTCCGCGCCGTCGAGCGGCGAGCGACGGGCGCGTACCTCGACGAGGAGCGGGACGAGGTCGCGCTGCCCCGCGGCGTCGAGGGTGGGGAGGAGCATCTCGAGCCGGCGAAAGGCGTCGGCACGCACGTCGCGGTCGCTCGACCGCAGGGTCGCGCGCACCGTCCGCAGGCGCGATGCGGCATCCGGGTCGAGGTCCTCCGCGTGCAGATTCCGGACACTTCCCGCGGCGAGGCTGGCGGCCACGAGCAGGCCCAGCGCGGCGAGGAGACGATTCATCGGGACCACGGATATCCATAAACGCCGGCCGCGCTTTGTGCGCACGCCCTGCGTACGTATCGTACCGACCATGGCCAACGGGATGGAAGACACCACGACGCCCGACGAGAGCACCGAACCTCGGGGGCGGCGGCCGGAGGTCAAGGCGCTCGTCGGGTTCCTCGTCGTCCTCCTACTGATCCTGATCCTCTTCAGGGGCGTGCTCTTCCCGTTCCTGATGGCCATGTTCATCGCCTACCTGATCGAGCCGCTCGTCGCACGCCTGACACGCTCGAAGCTCTTCGGGATCCGTTGGACGCGCGGGCCGACGATCGTCCTGCTCTACGTCCTCATCCTTGGCGGCCTGGTCGCACTCTCGTCCTGCGCCGTCGCCGACGTCTCTCGACAGACCAAGTACCTCACGCTCGAGGTCGCCGACGCCCTGAAGTCCTCGGCGGAGCGGGCCCGCTTCCGCATCGTCGAAGAAGGAACGGACGAAGCCGCGGTCCTGGATCGCGACGTGCGGATTCCGGCGGGTACGCGCGTGCGCCTCCATCCCGTCGGGTCCGGCGCGCAGCCCGCCACGACGCCGGCGGTCTTCACTACGCACTACGACGTCGTCATCCCCGCGGGCGAGAGCTACGCAACGGTGCTCCTGGACGATGTCGAGGAGGGCGCGGGCGATCCGGCGCCGACCGGCGAGCTGCCTGACGCCATCCTGGACGCCGAGGGCATTCGCTACGACGAGGATGGCCCGGTGCCCGACGCGGCGGAGCGCTTCGAGGTGGCGGCGGCGGAACCAGCCGCCGGCCTGGAGGTCTGGCTCGAGCGCAAGGTCATCACCCCGGCGCTCGGCAGCATCCGCAGCACCGGGTTCGACGTGGAGCCGACCCAACTCCGCGTGATCCTCGCCACGCAGGCCCGGACGTTGAGCGAGGGGCTCCCCGAACGCGTGACCCGCTGGGGACGCTCGTTCGTGGGCAACGTCGCGTTCTCGATCTACGAGTTCATCCTGATCCTGATGCTGACGGCGTTCATCGTGATGGACCGACGGCGCATCGCCGAGTTCTTCGCCAGCCTGCCCCCCGCCTCGCTGAAGGACGAGTACCACCTGCTCCTGCGCTACGTGGATCAGGGGCTGGCCGGTGTGATCCGCGGTCAGCTGGTCGTCTGCCTCGTCAACGGCGTGCTCACCTACGTGGGCCTGATGATGATCGGGGTGAAGGGCGCCCTGCTCCTCGCCGTGATGGCCGGCATCCTCAGCCTGATCCCGATCTTCGGCACGATCCTGTCCACGGTACCGATCGTCGTGCTTGCCCTGACGGATGGCGTGGACAAGGCCCTCTTCGCGCTCGGGTGGATCATGCTCATCCACCTGGTCGAGGCCAACTTCCTGAACCCGCTGATCATGGGGAGTCACGCGCGGTTGCACCCGGTCGTCATCATCTTCGCGCTGCTCGCCGGCGAACATGCCTTCGGCGTGTGGGGCGCACTTCTGGCCGTGCCGACGGCGAGCATCCTCTGGTCGTGCTTCCGCTTCTACCGGCACGAGATCGAGGGCATTCCCACGCCGCCACCGCCCGAGCCGAACTCCTGGATCGAGCGTCTCCTGGGACGCCGCCGCGCGCCGGAGTCGGAGGTCGGAGGGGACGCATGACCCTGATCCTCGCCCCTCTCATCGCCGGCTTCCTCGACGTGTTCGAGATCGTGATCGGTGTGCTGCTCTCGCTCACGGGGCTCGGGGTCGTGCTGATGGGCCTGATCGCCGTCGCGGCGGGTGGGTGGCGACGGGGCGCCGTGGGCGCCGTAGTCGGCGTGCTCCTCACCGCGCTGGGCTTCTGGCTGGTCGGGGTCCTCTGATCCAGGCTACGCGGTCACCAGCTGGATGAGGCTGGTTGCGCCGACGGGATCGCGGGGGCTCCCCATCACGAGCACGGCTCGGTCGCCGGGCCGGAGCGCGCCCTGTTCCCGCAACTGATCGAGGACCTGCTCGAGGATCTCGTTCTTGTCCTGGCCGTTGTGGAGTAGCGCGCTTTCCACGCCCCAGGCGATCGACAGCCGGCGGGCGACGGCCTCGTGTCGCGTGAAGGCGTGGATGCGTGCCACCGGGCGCTCCTTGGAGAGGCGGAGGGCACTGCTTCCTTCCCGGGTGAAGACGAGGATCGCCGCCGCGCCGGTGTCGCGGGCGAGGTCCACGGCGGCGCGCACGACGTGCTGATCGGGCCGCCCGGGCTTGTGCTCCAGCGGACGCAGCAAGGGGTCGCCGGCGTGGGGTGCCGTAGGGTCGGCCTCGGCGGCGCGGAGAATGCGGGCCATCGTGGCGACGACGATCGCGGGGTGGTCTCCCACCGCGGTCTCGCCCGACAGCATCACACCATCGGCGGCTTCGAAGACCGCCCCGGCGACATCGCTCGCTTCCGCGCGCGTGGGGCGTGCGCTGTGGGTCATCGAGTCGAGCATCTCGGTGGCGATGATCACGGGGCGCGCGGCGCGGCGGCCGGCCTCGAGGACGCGCCGCTGAACGGACGGGACGCGCTCCACGCCGATGTTCATCGCCAGATCGCCGCGCGCCACGATCAGGGCGTCGGCTCGCTCGACGATGCGGTCGAGGCGGTCGACGGCTTCCTGGCGCTCGACCTTCGCCACCGCCAGCACGTGCCGAGCACGTAGGCCCGTGAGCGCTTCCTTCAGCCGGGCGAGGTCGTCCTCGTTGCGAAGGAACGACTGGGCCACCATGTCGACCCCGGCCTCGATGCCGGCGGCGAGCAGGGAGCGGTCCTCGCGCGTCGGGACGGCGGTGGGCAGCGTGAAGCCCGGGAAGTGAATGCCCATGCCGGTATGGACTTCGCCGCCGTCGACGACACGAACGTCCAGCCCCTGGGGATCGGCACCGAGCACTTCGAGGCGCTCGCGCCCGTCGCCCAGGAGGATGGCGCTTCCCCGCGTGAGTCCTCCGATGGCTTGGACCGAGCGGACCGGAATCCGGTCGCCCTCGCTGGGCGCCGGGAGCGCATCCACGCGGAGCTTCATGCCGGGACGGATGTCGAAGCGCCCGGCGCCGGCGATGGCGCCGACCCGGATTTTCGGGCCGGGCAGGTCGAGCAGGACGCCGGCGACCACGCCGACGGACGCGGCGGCCTCGTGGACGCGCTCCACCCACGGTGCGATGCCCGCCTCGCCGGCCATGACGCCGTTGATCCGGAAGAGGCGGGCCCCGGCCTCGAGGACGCCGCGCAGGACGTCCGGCGACTCGCATGCGGGGCCGACGGTGCAGGAGATCGTGGTGCGGGGAAGCATCGCGGGATTGTAGCGACCTGGGGCCGCCCCCTCGGTAACCTGCCGGGCTGCCATGACTACGCCCCCGCTACGTAATGTGGCCGTTGTCGCTCACGTCGACCACGGCAAGACCACGCTCGTCGACCGGCTGCTCGTGACGGCCGGCGCCGTGTCCTCGCTGCCCGAGGACGAGGCGCTGATGATGGACTCGAACGAGTTGGAGCGTGAGCGCGGCATCACGATCTTCTCGAAGAACTGCGCGATCCAGTACCGGGACCTGAAGATCAACCTGATCGACACGCCCGGTCACGCGGACTTCGGTGGGCAGGTCGAGCGCGTCCTGCGCATGTCGGACGCGGTCCTCCTCCTCGTCGACGCGTTCGAGGGCCCCCTGCCGCAAACGCGCTTCGTGCTGCGCAAGGCCCGCGAGGCGGGTCTCCCCCCGCTCGTGGTCATCAACAAGGTGGATCGGCGCGACGCTCGTCCGCAGGAGGTCCTGGATCTCGTCTACGACCTGTTCATCGATCTGGGCGCCACGGAGGAGGAGCTGGAGTTCCCGGTCTACTACGCGTCGGGACGCCAGGGCATCTCCGGCGACTCGCCCGAGGATCTGAAGCCCAACCTCGTGCCCCTGCTGGACGCGATCGTCGAGCACGTCCCCCCGCCCCAGGGCAACCCCCAAGGCGCCGTGGACATTCCGGTCTGTGACGTCGAGGTCGACTCGTACGTCGGGCGCATCGCCATCGGCCGCCTGGAGTCCGGGCAGCTGAAGGCGGGGCAGCGCATCCTCGTCCTCGGTCCGGACGGCACGCGTAAGGCGGTGACCGCCCCCAAGCTCTACGTGTTTCACGGGATGGGTCGCAAGGAGGTCGAGACCGTCCAGGCCGGCGATCTGGTGGCGGTCGCGGGGCTGGAGAACGTCGAGATCGGCGACACGATCACGGATCCCGAGAACCCCGTTCCGCCGCGCGAGATGAAGGTCGAGTCCCCGACCCTGTCGATGGAGTTCCGGGTCAACAACTCCCCGGTCGCCGGGCGCGAGGGGAAGTTCGTCACCTCCCGGCAGCTGAAGGCCCGGCTCGAGCGCGCGGCCAAGGGCGACGTGGCCCTGCAGGTCGTCGATGGCGGCGAGCCGGACGGTTGGGACGTGCACGGCCGCGGCATCCTGCACTTGGGCATCCTGGTGGAGACGCTTCGCCGCGAGGGCTACGAGTTCGCGGTGGGTCGCCCGCAGGTGCTCATGCAGAAGACCGACGCGGGTACGCTCGAGCCGATCGAGTCGGTGCACGTGGAGGTCCCGCCCGACGACGCGGGCAAGGTCATCGACCTCATGGGTCGCCGCCGCGCCGAGCTGCTCAACATGACGACGCGTGGTGATCTGGCCTTCCTGGAGTTCGAGGCTCCTGCCCGCGGGCTGATCGGCCTGCGCACCCGCCTGCTCAGCGCGACGCGCGGCGAGGCGGTGTTCAGCAGCGTGTTCAAGGAGTACGGCAGCTACCGCGGGGACCTGCCGACCCGGAGCTCGGGCAGCCAGGTCTCTTCCGACACGGGGAAGGTCACGGCGTACGCCCTGAACGGCCTGACCGATCGCGGCCCCTTCCTCGTCGATGCGGGCGAAGAGGTCTACGAGGGCCAGATCGTGGGTGAGCACCGACGGGACGAGGATGTCCTCGTGAACCCGTGCCGCCGCAAGAACCTGACGAACATCCGGGCGGCGGGCTCGGACGACAAGGCGGACTACCCGCCGCCGATCCGCAAGGGGGTCGAAGAGAGCCTGGAGTTCCTCGCCTCCGACGAGCTCCTCGAGGTGACGCCGGAGAGCCTCCGCCTCCGCAAGCGCATGCTGAAGGAGACGGATCGCCGCAAGGCCCTCCGCGCCGCCCGCAAGGTCAAGTAATCGTCCGTACGGACGATTACAGGGCGGCTTCGCCCTCGAGGTTGGCCACGTGGTGATCGAGGTAGTTGACGGCCTCCTCCACGCTGTCGGTCAGCAACCAGAGATCGAGGTCCGCTTCGTCGATGGTGCCGTGGGGCAGCATCGTCTCGCGCATCCACTTCACGAGCCCCTTGTAGTAGTCCTTGCCGAAGAGCACGAGCGGCACGCGGCGGGACTTGCGGGTCTGGATGAGGGTGAGCGCCTCGAAGAGTTCGTCCATGGTTCCGAATCCGCCGGGCGCGATCACCACGCCGGACGAGAACTTCATGAACATCATCTTGCGAACGAAGAAGTACTTGAACTCGAGGCCGATATCGAGATAGCGGTTGAGCTTCTGCTCCATGGGGAGATTGATGCCGAGCCCGACGCTCTTGCCGCCTCCCCGCTTCGCTCCCTTGTTAGCCGCCTCCATGAGACCCGGCCCGCCGCCCGTGATGACGGTGTACCCGTGGGCGGTCAGGGCACGCCCGAGTTCGACCGTCATTCCGTAGTAGCGGGCGGACTTGGGCATACGTGCGCTGCCGAACACGGTGATCGCGCGGGTGACGCCGCGCAGCTCGTCCACGCCTTCGACGAACTCGGAGATGATGCGGAAGATCCGCCACATCTCCCGGGCGTCCCCACCGGGATCGATCGTCGGGTCCTCGCCCTTGCGCATCAGGCGCCCCTCGTCCATCGACTCGCGGAGGACGCTGTCGGTCGCCCCGCGCGGCAGCACGACCGGGCGCGGCCGCTTTCGGCTGCTCTTCTTGCCGCTCGTGGATTTCGACGTCCGCCCCTTGCCCTTGCTCGCCATCCAGGCCTCCTTGGGACGCCTCCCCACGGGCGGGGAAGCCATCCGAGGGGCGGAGAATACCCGCCAGGAGGGCGCCGCCGCCCCAGGCCCTCGCCTCGGGGCCGGCAACTGCGTTTCCGTGCCATCCCTGCCCGCTACCGGAGGGTGACGGAGGATGGGGGCCATCCTCGCTCCCTGAGCCGAAATCTGACGGAGAGGACATAAACCAAACTGAGGAAACGACTTACAACCGACACCCTAGGGGAACACCCCCGCTGAGGATCCACGGGGTCCGGCATCCCCTGTGCGTAGGTACCCTCCGGAACGCGCGCTCTCGGCGCCTTCCCCCCGCGAGGGGCTCAACGCACATCGGAGTCAATCATGCAGCGCATCGTCCTCCTCACGGTCGCGGTCCTCGTCGCCGTGGTGGCAGTGGTCGCGTTCGCGCCGGACGCCAAGGCCCACGGCGGACAGTTCCGTGGTCCTGGTGACGGCGTGCCCCCGGGTCTACGCGAGCCGTCCGACCCGACCCCGCCGCCGCCGCCGCCGCCGTCCGGTCCCCCGACCACCCCGTCTCCTGTCACGCCGACCCCGTCGACCCCGCCGCCCACGGCACCCACGACGCCCTCGGCTCCCCCGCCGGTCACCTCGACCCCGGATCTCGGCACGGGCACCAAGCCCAGGGCCAGTCAGCCCAGCTTCGAAGACTGGACGTTCTGGTATCACAACAACAAGGCCGACATCGAGAACCTGAAGGCGGCCATCTACAGCCTTCACTCGTCCGAGAACCCGCTCTTTGCGAGCGGCAACGAGAACGACACCAACGTGACTGGCGCGACCCGCGTCACGCAGCGCAAGGTGAAGGATGTCGTGATCCCCGCCCTCATCTGGGCGATGGACAAGAAGAACAGTGGCCACCAGGACACCGAGTCCGCCGCGTACATCGCCCTCGCGAAGATCGCTCGCGACCCGGTGCACATCGAGACCATCAAGAGTGGCCTCGACAAGGCGCGCAAGCTGGACCTGATCGTCCAGGAGTCCGCGGCCCTCGGCCTCGGCCTGCTCCGCCGCGCCCGCGCCGAAGATCAGTTCACCGCGCGTGAGCTGGACAAGGTGCGCGAGTTCCTGTTCCAGGTCTTCGAAGACGATTCCTACCAGTCCCGCACGCGTGGCTTCGCAGCCATGGCCCTCGGCCTCCTGGGTGACCAGCCCACCGGCTCGGGTACCTACTCGGGCGACGCGAACGCCGCGGCTCGCGCCACGACTCAGCGTCTCTTCGAGCTGCTCAAGGCCAGCTACACGAACCAGGACCTCTACGTCGGTCTTCTGAGTGCCATCGGCCTTCAGCCGGCCACGTCGGTCAGCGCGGAAGAGCGCGAAGTGCTTGCGGATGCGGCCTTCAAGGGTCGTCTCTACAAGGAGAGGGTCAACGACCTGATTCGCTCCTACGCCGCTCACTCGCTGGGCAGGATCGGCACCCGTAACGACATCAAGACGCTCGAGAACATCCTCACGGCTCGCCGTGGCATGAGCAAGAACGTGCAGCGTTCGGCGGCTATCGGTCTCGGCCTCCTGGGCCGTCAGGTTGCCGGCGAGGCGCGCGTGGACGTCGCCAAGGCGCTGCTCAAGAGCTACGACAAGGTCAAGGACAACAGCACCAAGAACTTCGCGATCATCAGCCTCGCGTACCTGCTCATCGATGACATCAAGTCCTCGACGACAGACGTGCTCGGGAACACCCAGGCGGACGAGAAGATCCTGGACGTGGCGGAGAACGGCTCCTACATGTTCCAGCCCTTCGGCGCCATCGCCCTGGGCCTGATCCTGCGCAACATCAGCGATGAGCTCGAGATCGACAAGTACCAGGAGTTCAAGGACACGGCGCAGAACATCCTGCGCGAGGGCCTGGCCAGCAAGAAGATGAGCCAGAAGAACCGGGCTGCGTTCGCCACGGCCGTCGGTATCGCCAAGGATGCAGACAGCAGTGAGACGCTCCGGAAGATCGTCGGCAACACCAAGAGCGACAAGGAGCTTCGCGGCTACGCGGCGCTCGGTCTGGGCCTCATCGGCAACCCGACGCCTGAAGTCATGAAGACCATCGCCGAAGCCATGCGTGAGCGCTCCTCCGAGGAGCTCCGCCGTCAGACGGCCGTCGCGCTCGGCCTGCTCGGAAACCACAAGATCCAGGGCACGGGTAAGACGCCCATCGAGCTTCTCGTCCAGGAGCTCAAGCAGGCGAAGAGCCAGAACCACAAGGGCCAGGTCGTCCTCGCGCTTGCCACCATCGGCAACGAGGATGCGCTCGAGCCCCTCGTCGGAATCCTGCAGAACAAGGGTGAGCAGGATCTGACGCGTGCGCTGGCTTGCGCCGGCCTCGGCCTGATCGGCGACCTCGAGTTCATCCCGTCACTGTCTCGCGGCAGCCAGGATGTGAACTACCGCGCGTCGACCGACCTCATGAACGAGTTCCTGTCGATCCTCTAGGACCGACGCCATCGGGGTAGAGCCCCTCGATCCACCCATCAGGCCGGCCTTCCTTCGGGAAGGCCGGCCTTCTTCTTTGGACCGGCGCCTGGCCGCCATGGCCGGGCGATCCACGGGGCGAGGCGCCTCGCGAGGCCTGGAAGCCGAGGACCTCGGGGACCGGCCGGGGCTTACTCCTCTTCGGCCCCGGCCGTCGCCGGCGTCAGCCGTTCGACGCCACGGACCAGGCGGAAGCCGACCCCGAGCCGAGGTTCCCAGCCGGCCACGGGGACGGCCTCGGTTATCAAGGCCCCCGCGGGCGAGGAGAGGTAGCTCCCGCCCATGACCAGCCAGCCGTTCTCGCCGCGGAGGGTGCCCAGGGTGGCGGTCAGCTCGGCGACGTTGCCGGTCATGTCGAACAGACCATAGGGACTGCGATCGTTCGCCGCGCCCCCCAGCTCGAACGTGGTGGCGTGACGCCCGCCCAGGTTAGCTCCGCTGCCCAGCGCCGCCTCGACACTGCCCACGGGCGTCGAGCGCCCGTCACCGCCTCCGGCGGCGCGCGCCCACTCCATGGCCGTGGGTAGCCGAGCCCCTTCGAACGTCGCGAAGGCGCGCGCGTCCTGGTAGCTCACGCCCTCCACCGGGCGGCGCGCCGCGTCGGGGGGCAAGACGACGTCATCCCCGCTCGTGTCCCAGAGGGGACGCCCGGGGGCGCCGAGCGGCCCCGCCTCGCGCGGGATGCGTCGGTGTCGCTCCCGCGGGTCGAGGGAAGCCAGGAAGCGTGCGTAGCGAGCCCCGCTGACCTCCGTGGCGTCCCAGAGCAGGGCGGCGACGTGCCCCTCGCCGCCGGGTCCACGGGCCGGGCCTGCGGGCACGTAGACGAGCCCCGTGGGGATACGCGCGGGGTCGACGGGCAGTTCGACCTCGACGGGTTCGGTGCCCGGAGGGACCTGCAGGGGCAGCATGAGCTCACCGCCGTCGCGAACGGTGCGCAAGAGCCATGTGCCGTAGCCGAGCCGGGCAGCGTCCCCGTCGAGTGAACGCACGTCGGCGAATCGAGCGGCGCCCGTCCGCGCGTCGATGGGTATCGCTTCGACCGTGTCGACGGGGCGGGAGAGGGCGAGGGGGCGATCGCCACGGGCGAACGTCTGCAGGTGCGCCACGCTGACGCAGAGTGCGCTGGGCGTGCCGTCTTCGACACAGGGAAGCACACGCGTGGCGAGCGCTTCGCGGAGCGCGGCCAGGGCGGCGAGACCGTCCGCCCCGCGCCCCTCGTCGAAGGCCGCTCGCATCTCGCGGGTGAGTTGCTCGCCGCGCTCGATCGCCTCGGTCAGGGTGGCTTCGCGGTCGAGGGTCGCGAGCAACGCGCGCGCCGATCGGGTCGCCGGGTCGTCGCCGATGGCTTGGACCAGCGCGGCCCGGGCGTCTCGCGATCGACCGTCCGCGAGGGCCTCCTCGGCCTCGGCGAGCCAGTTGGTCGCGTCTACGACGGCGGTGTCTTCGGCGCCGCGCCCGAACGCGGCCCAGGCGCCCCCCAGTCCAGCCAGGAGGAGAAGGAGCAGGGCCCAACCGTGGCGCCGCAGGAGCACCCCCGCGCGGTAGACGGGGCGAAGCAGCGGATTCGTCCGCTCCACCTGGGCTCGCACCGTATCGCCGTCGAGCCACGCCTCGAGGTCACGGTGGAGGTCGAGGGCATGTCGGTAGCGATCCTCCGGCTCGCGCGCCATGGCCTTGTGCACGATCGCGACCAGCCCCCGCGGGGCACGCGCGGGGAGGGGGAGGTAGTTGCCGGCGAGCACGTCCCGTTGCAGGTCCTCGAGGGTGCGCTCGCGCCCCGACTCGACGTCGCGGAGCTTGCGTCGGTACTCGACTTCCTCGCGAGCCTTGCCTGCGCGACCGGCCTGCTCGATCAGCAAGCGCAGGCCCTCGATGCGCTGCTCGGCCGAGACGTTGGCCTGCGATGCCGGCGCGAGCGGCGCGGCCCCGGTGAGCAGGAAGTGCAGGAGCGCACCCGTGGCCCAGACGTCCCCCCGGCGATCGACGGCGCCGCGCGCTTGCTCGGGCGGCATGTAGACCAGGGTCCCCGTGACTCGAACGCCGCCGCCGGCGAGTCGGCCGGGGGTCTCTTTGGGCAGGTGCGCCAGGCGTTGATTCTTGCGATCGATCACCGAGCAGATGCCGAAGTCGCTGACGAACGGTCGGAGGCCATTGCGGTCGATGAGGACGTTGTCTGGCTTGAGGTCGCGGTGGATCACACCTTCCCGGACGTTGGCGTGGTGGATCGCCTCGCACACCGGAAGAATGATCTGTCGAATGATGCCTTCGATCGTGGAGGCAGGTCGCAGGTGGGGGTCGCGGCCAGCCCTCCCTTCCAACGCCATGGTCCCGAGGGTCGTGAGGCTGATCGGATCTCGCAGCAGCTCCATGGCGAAGTGGCGGGAGCGCCCCATGGAGCCGCTGTCGTAGATGTGCATGATGTGCGGGTGATGGATGTTGCCCTGCACCTGCACTTCTCGCTGGAAGCGAGCCTGGTCGTCGGGAGGGGCGTCTGCCGAGAGGACCTTGAGTGCGACATGGCGATTCGCGGCTGGATCGAACGCGCGATAGACAGCGGCCATCCCGCCGCGACCGAGGAGGGCCTCGACCTCGTAGCGGCCGATCCGTTCGCCGAATCCGCTCTCGAAGTCGATGTCTTCTTCCGCCGGCGCGGCCGAAGGGCCATCGGCGGCGCCCGCCCGAGGCGTCGTGGGCAGGATGCGCCGACGGTGTCCACGCCGCCGGCGGTCCGAGGGGGGCCGGGCCTTCCCCGAGGGGGGAACGCGCCGCGGTGACGTCTCGCCCGCCTCATGGATGACGACTTGCCCCGCGGCGTCGAGCGTAAGGCGAAAGGTCGTACGGCACTCCGAACACCGCACGGGAGCGCCCTCCGGGCTGTTTTTCACACGATCCAAGTCCACCCGGAAGCGCTTCGCGCAGCGAGGACAGTTCACGCGGGGCTGGGGGTCGAGGGGCTCGGACATGCCGCGGACGGAGCATACGCAGGCCCCGCGCGGGCGGCCACCCCCACAATGAAGGAACACGCACGCTTGCCGCGTCGCCTTCTGTCCCCCACGATTACCGTATCAGTCCTTCGCCTGCCCCGACGCCGCCCGCCTCGAAGCCCGAGCACACCCGTGTGCTGGTGGTCGAGGACTCCCCGATCGAGCGGACGCTGCTCGCGGCGTTGGCCCGAAAGAGCGGCCATGACGTCGCCGAGGCGCGCGATGCCGGGTCGGCGCTGGCGGCCGCCGAGGCGCACCCCCCCGACATCATCCTCTTGGACATTCACCTCCCGGACATGGATGGGCTGACGCTGCTGTCGCAGCTGCGCACCGAGCATCCCTATGTGCCGGTGGTGGTCATCTCGGCGTCCGCCGATCCGGAGCAGGTCGAAGCAGCGCTGGATCTGGGCGCGGTCAACTTCATCTTCAAGCCGGTGAAGTCGCGAGAGGTGCGCTTCATCCTCGACCGTCTGTCGCGGGCCTTCGCCGAGGAGGAGGGTCTGCAAGACACGCTGGACATGATCGCCGAGCGACGCACCAAGCTGATCGCGCCGGGGGATCCCAGTTCGATTCCCCATGTGGTGACGTATCTGGGTCACGAGATCCGGCACCACTATCCGCGGTACCGCCTCCCCATCCCGGACATCAAGCTCGCGCTGTACGAGGCGTTGGCCAACGCGGTGGAGCACGGCAACCTGGAGATCGACTTCCACGGCAAGGGTGAGGCGATGATCGACCCTCGGGGCCTCGCGGAGCTCGTGCGGCAACGATTGGAGGATCCACGCTTGGCCGCGCGCCGCGTGCATGTCGAAGCGCACTACCGGACGAACGAGGTGGAGTACCGCGTGCGCGATGAGGGACGCGGGTTCGATCCGAAGACGTTCGACAAACATGGAGCGCTGTCGGATACCGAGGCGCTGCACGGTCGGGGCCTCGCGCTCATTCGCTTCTACATGGATGACGTGGCGTGGAACGAAGCCGGCACCGAGATCCGCATGACCCGGCAGCTAAACCGGAAGCCTCGTTCGTCGGAGGAGTGACCTGCCGGGCCGGGGTGGACTAGCCGTCGCCGAAGATGGGGCTGGCGTCCGGGGGGCGGTAGCGGTTGGCTTCGAGGATCTTGAAGATCAGACGGCGTGCGATCTTCCGGCCGGGGGCGAAGGTGCCGAGCCACTCGGTCAGGTGCTTCAGGCCCTCACCATCCGCTTCGGCGCCGAGGAACTCGACTTCGATCCGGAGACCGTCGCGGGAGCGGGGATCCATGATGGGGTCGAGGACGAGCAGGGTGGCACGGGCGTTCTGGCGCAGGTTGCGGAAGGTCCTGCCTCCGACGCTGGCCTCCTCCCCCCCGGCAATCCGGCCATCGGCGGTGAGCTCGGGGGCGATCAGGAGACAGGCTTCGGGGATCCCCTTGGGGTCGCAGCTAGCGAGCACGGTGACCGCGGTGCGGCGGTCGAGGTACATCCGGACGAGCTCGAGGGGTTCCATGGGCGCCAGAGCATACCCCGGCTCCCCGCCGCGACCCGGCCCGGTCCCAAGTGGCCGCCGCCCATCTCGCGGGTATCCTCTCCACCTCGATTCGCCCAGTCGGGGCGTAGCGCAGCTTGGTAGCGCGCCTGCTTCGGGAGCAGGAGGT
Organism: uncultured Planctomycetota bacterium; assembly: GCA_963802335.1. Taxonomy (GTDB): domain Bacteria; phylum Planctomycetota; class PLA2; order PLA2; family JAEUHO01; genus CAWDIE01. Next base: position 102,321 of record CAWDIE010000005.1, read on the forward strand.
CGGAGGTTCAAATCCTCTCGCCCCGACCATCATACGAGCCTCGGCCGAAACCGGTCGGGGCTCGTTCCATTCCCGGTATCACCTCCGACCGGGTTGGGAGATAGGGCGCGGGGTGCGCAGCACCCCAAGACCGTAAGAGGGCCTACAGAGGCCCTCTTGGACATGACGGCGGAACTCCGCAGCAAAGGCCCGAAGCCGAAGGCGTAGGGGCGACCTGCGGAGGTTCAAATCCTCTCGCCCCGACCAGCAACGAACCTCACCCCCACCACGCGAGTCGATGGGCAAGGCCCATCGAGAGCACTCCCCCCAACAACGCGAGTCGATGGGCTCCGCCCGGCGAGAGCGCCTCCCCCCCAACAACGCGAGTCGATGGGCAAGGCCCATCGAGAGCGCTCCCCCCAACAACGCGAGTCGACGGGCAAAGCCCATCGAGAGCGCCTCCCCCCAACAACGCGAATCGATGGGCAAGGCCCATCGAGAGCGCTCCCCCCAACAACGCGAGTCGACGGGCAAAGCCCATCGAGAGCGCCTCCCCCCAACAACGCGAATCGATGGGCAAGGCCCATCGAGAGCGCTCCCCCCAACAACGCGAGTCGCCGGGCTCCGCCCGGTGAGAGCGCCTCCCCCCAACAACGCGAATCGATGGGCAAGGCCCATCGAGAGCGCTCCCCCCAACAACGCGAGTCGCCGGGCTCCGCCCGGCGAGAGCGCCTCCGCCCAACAACGCGAGTCGCCGGGCTCCGCCCGGCGAGAGCGCCTCCCCCCCCAACAAAAAGGGCGGCGCTCATCAAGAGCGCCGCCCCAGCACGACGGCGCAAAGCGCCGCCAAATCCCACCCCCAGCGAACAAAAAGTTCGTTTACGAGGCTGCCTCCGTACCGAACTAATTCACCCAGGCGGCCATCGTGTCGATCGCCTTGCCGAACGGCACCAGCACGGGCGTGAGCACCTCCTGCGCGCCGCTGATCTTCCCCGCGGGCTTCGTCCACTCTGCGAGCATCTGCGGCAGGCCCTTCGCCACGCCACCCAGCACGGCGCGCGCCTCGGGCGGATACGTACCGATGTTCCGGATCAACGTCTGCAGATCGTCCGTCGCGCCCTTGATCACCGGCACGGCCTTCTGTACGTCGGCGAGGCTCTTCACATCCACCAACGCGCTCTGGACCCGCTTCAGCGCCGCCCCCATCACGTCGTCGGGACTGGTCGCCGCCGGGGGATCCTGCGGGGCCGGATCCGGCTTGTTGAAGAAGAACTTCCAGGCGAAGAACGCCAGCGCCAGCATGATGATCAGCGGCAGCAGGCGGCCCATGAAGCCCCCCCCACTCGGCGCGGCGGCATGCGTGGTCGGCGCGATGTCGTCGAAGCCGATCGCACTGCCCACCTCGGGCGGCAGGATCTTCTTCAGCCAGGGCTTCTGCTTCTCGAGCAGGTCGCCCAGCCCGCGCTCGTCCAGCTTTTCCTGCTTCTTCTTGCGGGCGAGGAACGAGGCCACGAGCGGCCCGGCGATCTTGAGCATGGATGCAATCGTCTGCGCGCTGACGCCGGTGGACCGCCCCACGGCATGGGCGACGTCCTTCTCCTTGGAGCCGAAGAGTCCGCTCAGGAGCTTGCCACCGATGTCGAAAAGCTGGCTCTTGTCGCCACCGAGGAAGCCGAGCACGTCGTCCATGATCGTGTCGTTCGCCTCATCGACTACCTTCGACACGCGGCTGAGGCCGGCGGGTGTGGACGCCTTCCCGACGAAGCCACCGAGAATGGCGGGAATCACGCCGCCCAGCGCGGACTCGGCCTCCTTCTCTCCCAGACCGACCATCTCGCCGATCTTCCCGATGGCCGCCTCGGCCATCTGTTCCTTGATCAGTTTCATCAGGTCCACGACAGATCTCCCCTTCACGCCGGCGGTTGTGCAAGGCGCCGATGGTAGGTCACCCGGAGGGTCGGCCGCAAGGCGGCCCCTGCTACTTCTGACAGCCCCAGAGCCCGGTCTCCCAGGCTCTGAATGACAACCGTATGACCCACACCGTCGAGGCTCGGGGGGCGAGGGAGAGGGCCCATGCGTATCTCGTCCATCGTTCTGCTCGTCGCGCTCCTAAGCGCCGGGTGTGCGGCTCGTTTGCCCACGGCGACCACGGGAGCCGGTGAATCGCCGCATGCGGCGTCGGCCCCGCCGCTGAGGGCGGTCTCCACCTGGACGACGGTCTCCGAGGAGCGCCTCACGCGCGTGGTCGTTCCCCACGGCGAGTTCGAGGCGGCATCGGAGGGCATCCGCGAGGCCGCCGAAGAGGAGGAGGAATTCTGGAACGAGATCACCGTGTTCGCCGGCTACACGTTCGAGCGCGGCGAGGGAGGGGCCACGGTCGGCCTGTGCTACGCCCGGATGCTGACGAGGGGCGTCGGCGTCGGCCCCTTCGTCGACTACGTGGCCGGTGAGTTGGACGCCCTGGCCATCGGCGCGGGGTTCTACTTTCGGCCCTTCGAGGGCGCCCGGGACTTGACCGTCTTCGTGGGACCGGGCGTCGACCTGGTCAACGAGGAGCGAGAGGCCGAGGAGCACGAGGGGGAACACGGCGGCAGCGGGGGCAAGACCTGGGAGGCCGAGTTCATGATCCGCCTCGGCGTCATGTACGGGTTCGACCTGGGTCGGGGCTTCCGTTTCGTCCCGGCGTTCTACTGGGACATCATCTCGATGGAACGGCAGGCCTACGTGCTCGGCTTCGAGTTCGGCAAGGAGTTCTAGCCGCGCATCTGCCGGACCAGGTGGTGGTCGCCTGCCGCCGCGTCCAGGGTACGCTCCGCCCATGATCGAGAACCTCGAGTTTCACGACATCAACTGGGCAAGCGAGCTGCGCCGACGCCATGACGGAGCGCCTTTACTCCCTCCCCTCTTCGTGATCGAGCAAGGGCCGACGATCCGGCTGGTGGACCTCGGCGGCACGGACGATGGCACGGGGCCGGTGGGCACCATCCCTGGCAGTGCCTTCGTTCCCCCGGAGGCGCTGGAGCGCGTCCTGGCCCCCGTACCGGACACGACGCGGATCGTGCTCGTCAGCGGGCAGGGCCAGATCGCGGCCGACTGGGCCCTGCGGCTGGAGCGTTCCGGACGCACGCGGGTCGCGGCGCTCGAGGGCGGCCTCGTCGCGTGGAGGCGACTTGGCCTGCGGACCGAACGGTCATCCGGCATCGACCCCGCCACATTGCTCGCCGACGACGACGGCGCCTCGATCACGGGCCCGCTGACGATCGAGGACGTGCGACGGCACGTGGGCGATGTGCGCAGCGTGCGGTGGATGAAGGCGCTGGCCTTCCTCGGTCACGGACGTCTTTCGTGCGTGGACGGTCGCGACGAGCGCGGGGTGATCGGCACGCCGGGAGGCGATGCGGGCGAGTTCCTCCTGACGCTCGCCACCCTCGAGTCCGTGCAGGCGAGGCGCTTCGAGGAAGACTCGATTCGCGCCGCTCTGCTGGATCGTTTCGACGCGTTCGGTGACTTCTACATGCACAGCGACGTCGACGCCATGGTCGCACTTCAGGAGGCTGTTCGGGCCGACGCGAAGCTCGCGGCGTTCGGGCCCGAGACGGCGGACGCGGCGGCGTGGACCGCCTTCCTGAACCGACCGCCGGCAGCGGCTCGCGACGCCCTGCTCGGCCACCTAACCCAGCCGGGACATGTCGGGTGCGGCCACCTCCGCCTGATGCAGCAGCACAGCGAGGCGTACGGCGTACGTCGGGGACTCGTGGAGGCTTTCTCGAGAGCCGCGTGGCGGCTTCTGTGGGACGGAGCGCCGGAACTCCACCTGTCCGTCCTTCCGGGGAGCCATCGCGAGGGAGCGGTGCTCAACGTACTTCTGGCCGAAGAGGTGTGGGCGTTGTCCTGGATTCCGCTCGTGTCGCCCGCGTGCCGGGGAACCCAGGTGTTCGTAAACCACCCGCAGGTCGCAGACATCTTGCGGCGCAACATAGCGGAGTACATGCGGCGCTCAACGGGGACACTAGCGATCGACGCGTCGCAGGAGGAAGCGTTCCAGGAGACGAAGGCGGGTCTCGCCCAAGCCCAAGCCGAACAAACGCTCGGCCACTTGGCCCCCGGGCTACCCGTCTACCACCTCACGTTCGAGCGCAGCGGACGCTGCGAGGTGCAAATGGCAGGCGCGATCCCCGACTGACGGGGTGGGCCGGCATGGGAGGAGGGCGCCGTGCCCACGCACGGCGCCCTCTGTTCGTCCCGGGCCACCTGCCTTGCGACCGGCGGGCCGCGTCAAAAGAGGCTAGGCGTCTTCGACGTCCCAGAGCTGCTCGTAGACGTCGGGCGTGCAGTACTTCTCCACCCACGCCTGCGCCTGTTCCTCGTCGATGGCGCGAATGGCCGAACCCACCTCACGATCGCCGTCGCGGCGACGGTTCTCGGGGGTCGACCAGCGGTACCAGCGCGTCTTCGGCGTGCCTTCGCCGTAGAGGAAGAACCGGCCGCCGGGTGTCATCCACAGCGCCTCGCTCCAGTCGTAGGCGCAGTCGTCGCCGGTGTCCGGGGTGTACGCGTTCCCCGCGATCTCACCCAGCTTGTAGGCCTTCTCGGTGTCGTAACGGAGGCCTTCGATGATTGCCTTCATGTCTCTGTCCTTCAGCCCGCAAGTCTCGCGGCGGGTTGCGCGCCGACCCTGTCACCCGGTCGGAAGGCGTGTGCGATGATACCCGACGAGGCAGGGTGGGTAGGAGCGAGCCCGCGCGAGCGCATGCACGCTGCGTAGGGGGCCCTACCGCGAGCCGCGAGGAGCAAACATGGCCTGGATCCGCGTCATCGACGAACTGGAGGCGGACGGTGAGCTGGCCGCGATCTACGACGAGCTCTACGCGCCCTTTCCCGACGCCCCTCGCGGCCAGCTCGACAACATCCTCCAGATCCACTCGCTCGACCCCAAGAGCCTCCGCGCGCATCGCGCGCTCTACCTCTCGGCGATGCAGGGCACCAAGGGTCTACCGAAGGTCGACCGCGAGATGATCGCGGTCGTCGTTTCCGCGATCAACGCGTGCCACTACTGACTGGACCATCACCGGCGCGGTCTGCGCCGCCTGCTGGACGACGACGCGCTGGCGGAGGCCGTCGAGTACGACTACACCAAGGCGACGCTCACCCAACGCCGGCGAGCGATGCTCGACTATGCAGCCAAGCTGACTCGCACACCGGGTGCGATGGAGGAGGACGACGTCCAGTCACTCCGACGCGTGGGCTTCGCGGATGCGGACATCCTCGGGATCGTGGAAGTCGTCGGTTACTACGCGTACGTGAACCGCCTCGCGGACGGGCTGGGCGTCGATGTCGAAGAGGCGGCTGATTGAGCGACCTCAGCGTCCCAGCCCCATGCCCTTCAATCCCTCGTCGAGCGCCTTGCGCGCGTCGTCGACCGCCTTGCCGCCCTGCCCCTGCAGGAGCCCCTCCACCGCGCGCAGACCCGCGTCCTTCAAGCCGTCCAGTTGAGCCAGCTGGGCGTTCAACGTGCCCTGGATCAGGCTGGGCAGCTGGCCCGAGGAGCTGGCGCGCTCGAGGATGGCCTCGACGATGATCCCGGCGAGCTCGGCGAGGACCACGCCCTCGTCGGACTCGCTGCCGATGTCCTTCAGCTGGATGGTGCCCAGCGGAACGGTGACCGGAGCCAGGCGGAGCTCCGGCACCGCCACGACCGACACCGCGACGTCCTCGAGCGTCAAGGTCTCGATCACGAAGCGCTTGGCGTCGGCGACGTCCTCGGCCTCTGGAGAACCGACGACCTTCTCGGCCCCCTGGAAGCGCTTCAGGTTGTCGAGGATCGTCCCGTAGTTGGAACCCCGGGTGCCCTGTTCGAGGCTCAGGCGAATGCTCGACAACGTGATCTCGGGGACGACGACCTTGTCGGAAAGGAGCGACGAGGCGGCCACGGCGACCTTCCCGCTGCCCAAGCTGAGGAAGGGGTCGTTGCCGAAACCGGACGGGTTGGCGACCTGCAAGCCCTCGAGCCCGAAGGTCTGGTCGAGGAAGCCGACGCGGGCCTTCGCAACCGTCGTGTCGACCCCCAGCGCGAGCGAGCCCCCCGTCTCGATTCCCGCCTTCGCGATGTTGTCGGCGAAGTAGCCGGCGACGAACAGCGCCACGACCAGCAGGACGACCAGGGCGAACAACAGCTTGATGAGCTTCATGGGGACTCCATCGAGGGGGTGGCCAGGCGGAGCGTACCCGGCTCGGGGTGTCCAGGGGAGAGATGGAGGGCGCGTTCGTGTCGTACCCTGTGCTCGCTGGAGGCCCACGATGCGACGCCTGGTGCTGTTTCTCACGATCCTGTTGCTGCTGCCGCTGACGGGGCTGCGTGCCGACGAGGACGCGACCCCGGCGATCCGGGGCGAACTCGTCGAACGGGACGGCCTGACCGTCCTGAAGCTCTGGGGCACCCCCTACGAGCGGGGCTTCGCCCATGGGTACCTCTGCGCCGAGGACATCGTGCGCGGCGCGGATCGAAGCCTCGACACGTTCTTCGGCGAGCGCCGTCAGATCTACGACAACGTGATGATTCCCCTGGCAAAGAACGCGTTCCGTTTCTCCAGCGAGGAGACGGCGGAGTTGAAGGGACTCCTCGACGGACTAGAGAAGCGCCTGCCCCGCCCCGCCCAGCGCATGCTCACCTGCCTCGAGCGCCCTCCCACCGCCGACGACCTGCTCCTGCTCAACGTGTTCGGTGACGTCTACGCGCTGGGATGCGCCAGCCTGGCCGTGTGGGGAGAGAAGACCGCCCACGGGAAGACGATGGTCGTACGCAACTTCGACTTCCCCGCGCTGGACCTCGTCGTGACGCGTCAGCACGTCCGTGTCGTCGCGCCGCGCGAAGGCGCGCGAGGGTACGTGGGCATCTCCTACCCGGGCGGCATCGGCATGCTCACGGTCATGAACGGCGAGGGCGTGTTCGCCGCCATTCACGACGTGCACATGTCGCCAGGCATGCAGGATCTCACGCAGAAGAACGTGCCGCGCCTGATCGCCATCCGTCGCCTGGCGGAAGCGCTTGCCGCGACCGGGGCCGTCGAAGAGGCGACGGCGCTCTGTCGGGGATGGAACACGCTCTACGGCAACAATTTCATGGTGGCGACGCCGGATCCGGGCGCAGGCACGCACGCCGGGGTACTCGAGTACGACACGCGGGAGAAGGACGACCAGGGGGTGGATCTTCGCGTCGCCGAGCGTGGAGAATCGCACGTCTTCTGCACGAACCACCACGTCACGCGAGGCAGCGGCTCGTGCTGGCGCTACGACACGCTGACCGGCGCGTGCCGCGACGACGACCCCGCCCCCGTGACGGTAGAAGAGCTCTTCGCGCTCGCCGAGCGCATCTCGTTCCCGAAGCCCGACGAGACGATCCAGCCCGGGGCACTGGGAACGCTCCACCAGGTCGTGGCTGACACGGGCGCCAAGCGCCTACACGTGCGCGCGGCAGGGATCGGGGGCAACATCCGGAAGCAACGGACCGTGGCGTTCGACGTCGCGGCCGAGCTGAAGACCGTGGAGGGCGGGAAGTAGCCGCGGCCCCGTGCGGATGTGCACGGCATCCAGGAGGCCAGGACGGCCACCGAGGACGGCCTCCCGCGCAGCCTGGAGCCGACTCCGGGCTAAGGCGGGCAATCAGTTCTTGAGGTAGACGGGTCCGCCGGGCACGAGGCGACGCAGGACCTCCCCGTCGAGCACGTAGCGGTAGACGTCGGTTCTCGACACCTTGCTGCGATGGGGCGTCCAGACGTGGGTCAGTTCGACCAAGCCTCCGGGGCGAGGCTCCCAGGACCCGGCCTTGTTCACGCTACGACCGGACTGGCGCTCGTAGCTCCGCCACTGGCCGTCGTCGCCGAGCGTGAGCTGAGCGTTGAGCGGCTGACCACGCCAGGTGCCGTGAAGCCTGGCGACGAGGCGACGGGCTTCCTCGCGCGTACATGCACGCGTCCCGTTGGAGGTCGCACCCCACGACGCGTCGTCCAGGGGGAGGACTCGCTGCCCTCCGCCCGACTCGACCGTCAGGGACGAACCGCCGATGGCGGTCGACGTCACGCCCCCTTGCGTGGCCTGCACGGTCCCCTGTCGGATGTCGAGTCGATCCTCGTCGGTGTGTGCGAGGCGAAAGGTCGTTTCGGGGCCGGCGGCGTAGTCCGCGCGGTCGGTCAGGACGTGGAGAGACTTGCTTCGGGTCCGGCCTTCGATGGCGCCCCCGTGTAGATGCACGCGCAATGCGTCGCTCGTGCCGCGCAACCCGATCTTCGACGCAGGACCACCGGACAGCGCGGCCAGTACCGTACGGAAATGCCAGAGGTTCTCCCCGCCGAACAGTTCGACCTGAAACGCCGACTCGTCGCCGGCCGACAGCACATCCTCGACGAAGAGGAAGTCCCCCACCTCGACCGGCCCGCCGCCGTGCTCCGCGTTTTCCACGCGCACCGAGCCCGCCCGCGTCCGGAGAACGCCGATCACGTGCGGCGAGGCCGGCGGGCGCGCACGCAAGCTCGGCCGCTTCCAGCCCTCGGCATCGGTACGAAGTTGCTCTGCCCAGGCAGTGATCTGGTGGAAGTCGCCGGTCGTCGAGCGCTCGATGCGCTCGACGTCGATGCCGGCGCCTTCGTCCCCCGCCGTCGCCGCGGGTGCGACCACGAGGGTCACCACCTTCGGCGTCTTGTGGAAGACGAGGGCCAGATACCAGGTATGACGCTCTCCGCCATCGAGCGTGCGCAGGGACACGGTCCACCCGGGAGCCTCCGCGCGCTCATCGCCGCGCTCCTCGGCGCGCTCCTCGGCGCGGCCGCCCGCCACCGAGACGAGCATCAGGACGAGCAGGAGAGCGAGAGTGCGCATGAGGCCCCCAGCAGGACAGGCGTGCGGCGTCTCTGGATTGGACGTGATTCAGCCGCCCGGGTTCGCGAGCACCTGCCTCGATCGCGGCGGCCCCCCCGTCGTGGCCTACCGCGCCGAGCCCGCGGGGGCCAGCCGCTCGGCCAGAGCACGGGCCAGCGCGGCCGTGGCGCGAGCGTTGGGGTGCGGATCCACGGCGTGGATGCGATACGCGCCGGGATCCTCCGCCAGCCCCGGAACCAGGTCCTCGGCCGGCCAGACCTCGATGGCGCGCACCTCGAGACTCTCGCGGATGCGGCGGCCCATGGCGCTCGAGGCGTCCCAGAGCACGACGTGGAAGGCGCACGCCGGCCACGTCTCCTCGATGCGGTCGCGGGAGGCCGTGACGATGCCGACAAGGAGGTCCACGTCGAATTGACCGGGGCGAACCGCTTGCCGCAGACTTCGCACGATGTTCGAGTGCCCGGCGAGCTGCCTGATCCGGGTGTTCCACAAGTGACGTGGTTCGTCTCCGAAGAGACCATCGCGAACCACGCCCCCGTCGTCCTGGAGGCGATAGCGGGGCTCGTCTCGCCCGTAGCCCCCCTGGCCGGCCACGCGCCGGGCGTGATCGGGAATGGCCAGGTAGAGCGCGTGGCGAGGCGACGCCGACACCGCCCCGGCCACGCGCCCGCCCTCGAGGGCCGCCAGCATCTGGTGCGGGCCGTAGGCCATGAACGCGAAGTTGCGCACACGATAGGCGTTGTCCAGGTCCTCTTGGAGGAGCCAAGGCCAGGTCTCCTCGTCCGAGAGCCCCGTCCCGTAGGTGAACGAACAGCCGAAACAGAGAATGCTCTCGGCGGGTGGCGGGTCTCCAAGGGGAGGCTGCACGCGATACCCGTCGTCGTCGATGGTGTACGTCACGTCGAAGAGCACGTCGTCGCCGATGACATTCGTGAACCGCGACGCCGAGCCCGGTACCGGCGCGAAGCCGAGGAGCTCGTCCTTGACGATGTACGACGACGCCGGCGGTCGTCGTATGTATCGAGCAGGCCGTCGGACGAGGAGGCCGAAGTGCACCTCGAGAACCGCCAGCGCGAGGAACAGGAAACCGACGTTGAACGCGAGGGCGCCCTTCTTCATGCGCCGACGGCGCGATACGGCAAGCCCGACGAAGAAGGCGGCCCAGAGGACGAACACCACGGCGAGCGCAAAACGCCGCAGCGGCGTCAGCCCGGCGTACTCGAGCACCAAGGCGGGAACTCCGATGAACACGACGCCGAGGAGCAGCGCACGCCGGATATGGAGGGCGGCACCGCCAGGCGACTCGGCTTGCGGGCTCGTTGCGTTCAATCGACCCTCCGAAAGACGCCCAGGCGACGTCAGGCCAGGTTGACGTAGAGGTCCTCGATGAGGCTCATGTAGAAGCGATCGGCGACGGGCGTCCCGAAATAGAGCCCGGGAAAGCGGTTGGCCTCGAGCGCCCAGGGATACCCGTCCTCGTCGACGATGAAGTCGTAGCCGACCATTTCGAAGTCCCGCGTGCCGCCGAACGACTTCTTTCGCCGCAGCATCTCGACGGAGTCCTCGATGAAGGCCACCATGGCGTTCATCATCTCCGGTTCGCGCACCAGGTCGGACAGGAGGTGCTGTTCGACCTCGTCCACCCCGTGCCGCAGTTGGAAGAGGCTGTTCGAGTTGTGGATGAGGGGATCCAGATCATCGAGAGAGAAGGGCCGATGTGCGCAGCGAACGAGACCGTCCCGGTACACCCGAACGGAGCCGTCGTCGAACAGCAGCGCGATGACCCTGACCTCGGCCTTCCGCTCGTTGACCAACCACGGCGTGTCGAGGTAGCGCTGCAGCACGTGCCCGTGCTTCCGCCAGCTTCGCGGGTCCTTCAGAAACCGGATGCCCTTCCCGCGGTCCACATTGAAGGGCTTCTCGACCCACAGTCCCCGAAGCCGGCGGGGCCCTGCTTCGACATAGGTCTCCAGCGCGTGAGGCCGCCGGCGGAGGATCTGAGCAAAGCGCTCCTTGCGATGGATCTCGCTGGTCACGTCCGGGATCTGGTTCAGACGGTAGGGCAAGCGGCGATCCCGCCGGAGATCACGATAGAGGGCATGCCGCGGCCATTCACAGAAGACGACGTCCGCTTCCTCGAGCGACGCGGCGCGGGCCAACCCCTTCTCGACCAGGATCTCATGGAGTCGCGCGACGTTGACCTTCGATGCCTCGGGATCGAGGTGGCTGGCGAAGCAAGGAATGGTGGACTCCGATCATCCTCGGGGAGAGCGCCGAATTGAACCGCGGCACGCTCCATGGGGCAAGCGCACATCGAGCGAGTACCATGCCCAGCAAGCGAGGAGGGCCGCCGTGCCGAACAGCCCCGATTCCACGGCGCCCGCGCCGAAGAGGGCGAGCCGACACGTGGTCCGCCTGTTCATTTTCGTGCTGTTCGTCGGCCTGCTCCCCTATCTGGCCTTCGACGTGGTGGACGTCTCGCCGGTCGCGGACTACCCCCTCGTGTTCGTGCTTTCGATCTGGGCCGCCTGCCTTCTCGCCGCGGGCATCGTCCGGGCCCGTCGCGGGCAGGGAGGCGCGTTGGCCTTCAACCTGGGCGTGCTCTGCCTCGCGCTGGCCGCGGTCGAGCTGTGGATCGGCCAATCCAGTGGCCTCGCCAAGCACATGGTCCGGTCCCCGGCGCGCGAGGAGTACGTCGCCCATCACGACGACCTCGGCTATGCGCCGCTTCCCGACCGGGCGTCCAGGTTCACGGCGGTGTCGGAAGGCGAAGAGGTGTACGACGTCACGTACACGATCGGCGCCGACGGACTGCGGGCAAGACCCCCGCTTCGCGACCCGCCCCCGGAGGGCAGCGTGCTCTGCTTCGGCTGCTCCTTCACCTTCGGCTCCGGCCTCGAAGACGACGAGTCGATCCCGTGGCGACTGGAAGAGGCCCTGGATGGGCGGCTTTGCTGCTACAACTTCGGCTTCAGCGGCTATGGCCCCCATCAGATGCTCGCGAACATCGAGAGCGGCCGGGCCGAGGCCAAGGCCGAGTACCCCGTCCGCGACGTGATCTACCTGGCGATTCCCGATCATGCGCGCCGCGTCACGGGCGCCGCCGTGCACGACCGGCGCGGCCCGAGATACGTCCTGAGCGACGATGGCCGCGTCCGGCGCGAGGGGACGTTTAACGACGTGCAAACGAGCGTCATGCGCAAGCGCCTCTTCCAGTTCCTGAATCACAGTCACCTGGGCCAGGCGATCACGCGCCGAGCGAGTCGGAGCGAGGGATCCGTGGCGTTGATGGTCGCCGTGGTGAAGGCGGCCAAGGACGAAGCGGCCGCGCGGTGGCCGGACAGTCGTTTCCACGTCCTCCTCTGGGACGATCGAGCGAGCACATCCACGATCCTGGCCGATGCGCTGGCGGCGCGGGGCATGCAAGTCACGCTCGTCAGCGCCATCCTGCCGGACTTCAAACAGAACGCCCAGCAGTACCGCCTGCATCGGGCCGACGAGCATCCCAACGCGAGGGCCGCGGAGGCGATCGCGCGCTACGTGGCCGCCCATCTCATCGCCGCGGGGCCGAGCCGGACGCGCTGATCGCTCGGGCGTGGTAGCCCACCGTGCTCGGCACGTGGCCTGGACATCGTCGCCGCCCGGTTACGCGCAACCCTCGCGGAACGCCGGAGGCGAGGCGAGCAGCGTATCGATCTTCTCGTAGAGGTCCCGAGCGCGGAAGGGCTTGGCCATGAAAGACACGCGATCGCGCGGATGGGCGACGGAGAGGTCGACCTCGTCCTCACGGTACGTACCCGACATCAGGAGGAACCGCACGGGACCGGAGTCCGACCTGAGCAGCGCGTCGAGGAGTTCGAGCCCGGAGCAGAGGGGCATATCCACGTCACTGAGGATCACTTCGAACGCACTCTCTTCCGCCAAGGCGCGCCGCAAGCCCTCGAGCCCGTTCTCTGCGGTCTCACATGTGTGGCCGACGCGTCTCAGGAGCCCGGCTGCCAATTCCCGAACAGCCGGGTTGTCTTCCACGACCAGAATGCATGCCATGCAGGCTCTCCCAGGATCAGCGGGGCGGGGCCCCTTCCATCCCTACAAACGTGCAATCCACGCGATGTGGGACAGCCGGCGTGCGGTTCGGAGGGGGAAATGTAAAGATCCACGCCAGGGGGCCGGTTCCAGGGGGCCTGGAGCGTCGGAGCGGCGAGGGCGGTGGCGCGTGGGATAGGATGAGAGACGAGCAGGGATCGAGACAGGCGCCGCGGGTGGCGGCGGAGAGGAAAGAGGAATCCGATGGAACCTGGGAGCGGCAAGCCTCGGGACGAGGACGTCGACGTCTGCGGGCTCACCCACGTCGGACGCGTCCGGTCGGTGAACGAGGACAACTTCCTGCTCTGCTCACTTCACAAGCTCCTGCGCGTACACGCCACGAGCCTTCCCGAGCTCGAGGGGCTCCCCGCACAGCACGATCGTCTGGGCTTCCTCGCGGTGGTCGCCGATGGCTTGGGCGGACTCGCCCGAGGCGACGTAGCGAGCCGCCGCACGATCGAACTGGTCGCGAAGTACGCAACCCACTGCCTCGACTGTTTCTACACCTCGAACCCGGAGGAGGAAGAGCTCTTCATCCACCACCTTCGTGACGCGGTGCTCAAGTGCCACCGGACCCTCTCGGAGGAGTCCCAGACCGGCCCGGAGGAGCAGCGCATGGCGACCACGCTGACGCTGCTGCTCACGATTTGGCCACGCCTCTACGTCGTCCAGGTCGGGGACAGCCGCTGCTACGTACTGCACCGGGGCGAGTTGACGCGCATCACGCGCGATCAGACGCTGGCCCAGGAGTTGGTCGACCACGGTGCCATGACGCCGGAAGAAGCCGAGTCGAGCCCGTATGCCCACATCCTCTCGAGCGCCATCGGCGCCGACGACGCCCAGCCCGTGACCTCGGCGGTGACCTTCAATCGCGACGACATCGTCCTGCTCTGTACGGACGGTCTGACACGCCATGTGACCGACGACGAGATCGCTGAGGAGTTGCGGAACCTGAAGAGTACGGAGGCGTCTTGCCAGCGGCTCCTCGACCTCGCGCTCGAGCGGGGCGGCGAGGACAACATCACGATCGTCCTAGGATGCCTCAAGCGGGACCGCTGAGCTGAATCCGGGCTGAACGCCCGGTACGCGCGAGACGGATGATTCAGGATGCGCGGACCCTCCATCGCGGAGGGGGCAAACGAATGGGGCTCAGCCGTCACTTGCGGCCCGCGCTCGAGCAACGGGGCCTCCTGGTTGCTCCGGAGGCCGAAGGTCGAGTCAGGGCGACGCTGAGGTTCATGAGTCAGCCGGGCTGGGCGTGACCCACCCCAGGTCGCCGAGGATCGTGTACACGCTCGGGATGACGAAGAGCACGAGCAGCGTCGAGGCCAGCATCCCGAACACGATGCTCACGGCCAGGGGAATCAGGATCTGGGCTTGAAGGCTCGTCTCGGCCATCAGTGGCATGAGCCCGGCCATGGTCGTGATCGACGTCAGCAGGACGGCGCGGAAGCGGTCCCGGCTGGCCATGCATGCGGCGCGGGCGATGTCCTCGCCGCCACGACGACGGCGCTTGATGAACTCCACCAACAGAATCGAGTCGTTGACCACGACGCCGGCCAAGGACGCGAACCCGAGGAGGCTCGGCATGGTCAAGGGCAGCCCCATCAGCAGATGCCCTGCGATGACGCCGATCAGCGCGAGAGGAATCGCCAGCATGACGGTGATCGGTTCGAGGTAACTGCGGAACTGGTAGCTCAGCAGCACGAAGACACCGATCAACCCGATCAACAACGCGCGGATCATGGACATCTGCGTCTCGGTGCCCTCCTTGATCTCGCCCTCGAGATCCACCTGGACGCCGTCCGCCTGGAGTGGCCCGACGAGTTCACGCTGGAAGGCCGCCATGATCTCGTTCACGTTGGCACGGCGTGAGTCGATATCCCCCTGCACCGTGACCGTGCGCTGTCGATCGACCCGCGCGATGCGCGCGAATCCCCGAGTCATCTCGACCGACGCGACCGTGCCGATGGGCACGGCCTCTCCCGAGGGCAGCGTCACGCGGAAGGCGTCGATCACGTCCATCCGGTTGCGGTCGGCTTCGGCCAGGCGCACATCCACTTCCAGGTCCTCACGCCCAACCTGGATCTCGGCGGCCGTTGCCCCGTGAAATGCGGCTCGTAGCTGACCGGCGATCGATGCGGCCGTCAACCCGAGCGAACGGGCGCCCGGGCGCATGCGCACGAGGGCCTCGGGCTTGCCGGGACGCAGGTCGGTCATGAGGTCTTCAACGCCGTCGAAACGCCCGAAGAAGGACGCGGTCCGCTCGGCGGCGAGCGCGAGCGCGGGGAGGTCGTCGCCCTGGAGTCGTACCTCGATGGGACGTCCTGCGGGGCCGATGCTCGGCTGGGTGAAGGCGAGCGCGATGGCGTCGGGAATGGGCCCCGCTTCGTCACGCCAGCGAGCCAGGACGTCGTCGACGCGCGCCTTGCGGTTCTCTGACGGCAGGAGATCGGCCACGATGGTGGCTACGTGAGGCCCCTGCTCCTTGGCATCGCGGTTCTCGTTGAAGCGAACGGTGATGTGCTGGACGAGTGCTTGCCCGCCCGGCTGGCGAGGGGCGTACTCCGCGTCCACGCGTCCGAGCGCCGCGACGAGCCGGTCGACGACGGCTTCGGTCCGATGCAGCGGCGTGCCGGCCGGGAGGAGGAGTCGCGCCTCGGCGACATCGCCATCGATCTCGGGAAAGGCCTTGAACTTGACCACGCCCCCCCTGACCAGCCCGACGGTGAGGAGGAAGACGGCGATCACGAGCCCCACCGTGAGGTAGCGCCACGACACGGCCACGTCGACGATGGACCCGACGACGTGCTCGCGGAACCAGGCCACGCCACGATCGAAGGCGCGCCGGAAGCGTCCGGGCGTCTTGTCCTTACGCTTCTCGAGCGCGTGCGCCAGATGATGAGGGAGGATCAGGAACGCCTCGACCAGGCTGACGGCAAGCACGAGGATCAGAACGATGGGCACGACCTTGAGGACCTTGCCGATGTCTCCTTCGATGAAGGCGAGGGGCGCGAACACGGCCACGGTGGTGAGGAAGGAGGAGAGCACGCCGGGGGCCACGCCCTGGACGCCACGGACGGTAGCGTCGACCACGCCTCCCCCCTGCTCCATCTCTCGAGCGATGTTCTCGGCGATGACGATCGCGTCGTCCATCATCAAGCCGAGCGCCATGAGCATGGCGACCATCGTCAACATGTTGACGGTCATACCGAAGAGGGGCATGAGGAAGAGAGCGCCTAGGAACGCGACGGGCAGGCCCATCGCGACCCAGAACGAGTAGCGGAATCCGAAGAAGAGCCACATGGCCAGGAACACGAGCAGGAACCCCTGCCATCCGTTCTTCAGGAGCATCTGCAGGCGGTCGCGGACGATGGAAGACACGTCTTGGGTCAGCGTGAGCGTGACGCCGCGAGGGTGCCGAGCCAGCTCCTCGTCGACGAACGACGCTACCGTGTCGTAGACGCGCAGGGTGTCCTGCTGCTTCGTCTTGTCCACTTGGAGGAGGGCGGCGCGCCGGCCGTCGAAGAGGATCTTCTCTTCGTCCGGATCGAAGGTCTCGGTGATGCGGGCCACATCGCCCAGTCGGATCTCCCCCCCACCGGGCGCACCGACGATGACGAGATCAGCCAAGGCAGCCGGCGTGCGGCGTTCGTCCTGGAAACGGACGACCACGTCTCGATCGGGCGTGTTGATGGTGCCTGCCGGCAGATCCACACTCTGGACACCAACGATGCCGGCAAGCTCCTCCGCGCTGATGCCGTACTGTACGAGCGTGACGGCGGGGACCTCGACCCGGATCTGTCTCTGGCCGAAGCCGGAGAGGGTCACGAGGGACAGACCCGGGCGCCGCTGGAGACGCTCGCGCACGTCCTCGGCATAGGCCTTGAGGTCCGTCGGGGGCATGTCGCCCGTGATGGCGACGGAGATCACCCGGTCGGTTCGCTGGATGGGACGCACGGAAGGGCGCTCGGCCCGCTTGGGGAACTCCGTGATGGCCTCGACCTCGGTCTTGACGTCGGTCAGGAACGCGGATGCGTCTCCTCCCTCGGTCATCTCGAGGGTGACGATGCCCACGTCATCTCGCGCCTCGGAGCGTATCTCCGCGACGTTCTCGACGGACTGGACGGCGCTTTCGATTCGCCGGCAGACGGCTTCCTCGACATCAGCCGCGGTAGCCCCCGGATAGGGCACGCGCACCTCCACCGCGGTGGCGACGAAATCAGGGAAGGTCGCGCGCTGGATCCCGGGCAAGGCGAACAAGCCCAACACCAGGAAGATGAGCATCAGCAGATTGGCCGCGGTCGGGTGAGCAGCGAAGAAGCGGATCATCGCGGCGCGACCTCGCCCGCGGCATCACGCACGAGCGCCGCCAAGGCCGCCGGATCGGGGATGGGATCGAGAAGCATGCCCTCCACGGCAGGCATCAGGTCGCTCAGGACCAGGCGCTCCCCCCCACCGAGGCCGTCCTCGATGACGACGAGCTCTCCCTGTGCGAAGGCGACGCGGACGGAGCGCTGCTCCAGGCGGTCATCGGCTCCGGCCAGGAGCACGTGGTCGCCGTGGAGCGCGGAACGGGGGATCACCAGGTGGTTGGGACGCGGGTGCCCTCGGATCTCGACCTCGACGTACATGCCGGGCGTCAAGGGAGGCTTCACGCCGGGAACGACGCCCTCGTAGGGATTGGCGACGCTGACATCGAGCCCGAGTGCGCGCGTCCGGGTGTCGATCCCGCGCACGCGCACGACCTCGCCCCGCCACGCGACCTCTCCTCCCCCGAACCCCATGCGAAGGATCGCCTCGAGTCCGAGTTCGTCCTTTACGTCGCCGAATCCCTGGGAGAGATCCAGCGGCGCGGTGCCCACCGCCAGGACGTGCCGCACGCCGCGCGTGGGCAACCAAGCCGTGACCTCCGATGCATCCGTGCTGTCCGCGCTGAAGAGCACCTGCCCCGGCTGCACGACCTGATCCTGTTCGACGTTCACCTGGCCGATCCGACAGTCAAAGGGGGCCGCGATGACCGTACGCTCGACGGCGAGCCGCGCCCGCCCCAAGTTGGATTCCTCCTGCGCGATCTGGGCGCGGATGACGGACCGCTGCGGTTCGAGGAGTGTCAGGCCGTTCTCGATCTCCTGCACGCGGAGCGACTGGGTCAGGACCGTACGCTCCTCACGGTCGAGGTCGGCCTGCGACACGGTTCCCTGCTGGACGAGTTTGCGGAGGCGGCCCAACTCGAGCCGCGCGAGCTCCAGGGAGCGGCCCTCCAGCTCGGCGCTGGTCTCCAACGTGCGCTCCCGGGTCGTCGTCTCCTCGAGCTGTGCCTTGAGCGCCTGGATGCGGGACTGAGCGACCTTCACGTCGAGTTCGTAGTCACTGGGGTCGATGCGCACGAGAGGGGTGCCGCCGGGCACGAAGCTGCCTTCACGCACGCGCGGCCCCAGTTCGAGCAGGCGTCCCCCCACCTGAGGAACCGCCTGCCACGTGCGGGCCGCACGCGCCTCGCCGTACCCGATGGCCCGGGGCACGACGGTGAGACGCTCGACCTCCATGATGCGCACCGGCGTGGCGCGCTCCGCGTCGGTGCGCAAGGCGGGCGGCGTCTTCCCGCGAGCGAGCAGAACCACGACCAGCACGCCGAGTCCGACGGCCGGGACGATCAGGAGGCGCTTGAGCATCGGTCATCCTCGGTGGCATGAATCACCTGCTCGCGCAGGATCATCAGGGTGCGAATGAGGTCGGTCTTGGCCGGCTCGTCGAGGTGGGCAGTCACCTTCTCGATGAGGGCCTGGCGCAGCGGGCGGACCTGTGCGAGAACCGCGTCGCCGGCCGGCGTGAGCTGGAGGAGCACCGCGCGTCGGTCGGCCGGATCCTGGACGCGGCAGACGAGCCCCTTTCCCACGAGCTTGTCACTGAGTCGGGTCACGGTCGTGCGATCGCGGGTCATGAGCTCGGCCAGCTGACCGACCCGGGCGCCCCCCTCGAGCGAGAGGATGTGCAGCAGCCCGCTCTCCGCCGGCGTGATCGGCGGCGTGATCCGGGCCAGAGCCGCGCCGAGGGCCTGACGAAGCGCGAAGGCGGTGCGCACGACGGCGACGGCCACGTCCTGCTCGAGGAGCTCGCGGAGGGCATCGGAAGGCGGGTCTTTAGGTGCAGACACCACAAGGTGTATACCACACTCTTCTAGCCGACCCCACCCGAGGCGGGGTGGGATGTCCTCGCATCGGAGGAGGCCGGTCGAGATCGGCCCGGGAGGGGGCCCGCCCGGGGGGGCAGGGCACCGCCCGCTCGTCAGGACGCCACGCCCTCGTCGGCCGCCCGCTCGAGCTCGATCAGGGTGATCTCGCCCCGCTTGCCGGTGCGCATGGGCGGGCCCCAGTACGCGGTGCCGCGGTTCACGTACACCCACGTGTCGTCGAAACGCCCCAGCCCCTCGACGATCGGGTGGGCCAGGTGCACGAGCAGGTTCATGGGAAAGACCTGCCCGCCGTGCGTGTGACCGGACAGCTGGAGATCGACCCCCGCCTCCTGGGCGCCGTAGAGGCTCGAGGGCTGGTGCGCGAGCAACAGCCGGACGGCGCCATGCGGCGCCCCCGCGAAGGCCTTCACGGGATCCGAGCGATGCGCCGGGAGGATCGTGTGCGCCTTCAAGTCGGTCACGCCCCCCAGAGCCACGCTCACGTCCCCGACGCGGAGGACGCGGTGCTCGTTCAGCAGAACGTCGAGACCGAGGCCACGGAGGTGGGCGACCCACGCAGGAGCGTCCCAGTAGTACTCGTGGTTCCCGGTGACGAAGTAGACGCCGTGGGGTGCGCGGAGGTCGGCGAGCGCCTCGACCTGGCGCCCGATGTCCGCCACGCGGCCGTCGATGAGGTCCCCCGTGATGGCGACGACGTCGGCCTCGAGGTCGTTGACCTGATCCACGACCTGCCGGCAGAACGCGCCACCGAGCGTGGGCCCGATATGGAGGTCCGAGATCTGGGCAACGCGGAGTCCCTCGAGCGCTGGATCGAGCCCGGGGAGAGCCACGCGCACTCGCTCCACGACCGGGTCGCGCGCCGCCTGCACCACGCTGCTGACGCCGAGGAGTCCTCCCACGCCGAGGACCGCCACATTCGAGGCTCCGACGAGGACGTCGCGCCGCGACGGTTCGCCGGAGTCGCCCGGCGCAGGGGCAGCACGGCGGGCCGAACGGAACGGTCGCGTGACGAGCAGGGCCAGATCGCGCAGGAAGTAGAGGCCGAACAGGATCCCGATCGCCCCCATGGTCGAGAAACCGATCCAGTTCAAGACCCGGGTCGCCGGGCCGGGATGGAAGATCCGTCCCACAGCGAAGGTCGCGAGGATCGAGAGCGCGGAGAGCGCGAGCACGAGACGGAGTCGGCGACGGCCCTTGACGCCGAGGTGAAACGGCGCGCCGGCTCGCCAACCCACGTAGGCGTGCAGGAGGACCACGACGACCGTCATGACGGCGAAGAAGATGAGGATTCTGAGCGGCATGCCGGGAAGGGTAGTCGTGAAGGGGGGCCCCGAGCGCGACGGAAGACGCCACGGATGCAGGGACCGGCCCTCTGCGTTTCAATGGGGACCTTCGTTCCCGGAGATCCTCGTGGCTGTCCGCCTCGCCATGCTCGTGCTGCTCGTGCTGGCTCCGTGGGTGGATCCGTCGGCGGCGAGAGCCGGGGACGCGACGAGCACCGTCCCCCTCGCCACGGCACAGACGCGCGCCGCCGAGCTCAAGCGCATCTTGAAGCGCACGCGGGCGCAGAGCGGAGAGATCGCGGCGACATTGTCCGCGGTGGAAGAGGCCTACCACCGGCTCGCTCGCGATCCCGAACCATCGAAGGGGAACCTCGAACGGTGGCGCGCGGATCAGGACAAGCGCATGGAGCGGTTTCGGAGGCAGGCCGAGAAGCTCTTCTTGAAGGCCCTGGCGATCAAGCGCGTGAACCGCGAGTTGGACTCGAACGACCACCACGAGATCCAATACCAGGCGGCGCGCGCCCTCGGACGGGCCCGCCCCTGCGTCGCCGAGGCCTTTCGCCGGGTACTCGAGAAGGACGTCTTCGGCGACAGCGACTACCGGAAGGATGCCGCGTTCTACGACGTGGCGCTCCGGGCGCTCGCCTCGCTCGGGGACCCGGAGACGTTCGACTGGCTCCTCGACCGCGGCGTCAACGCCGATGTGAACGACGAAGCCAAGCACCGAGCCCTGGCCGCTCTGGAGGTGATGCTGGACATGCCCACGGTGACGCCGGAGCAGCGGCGGGCCACCGTGCGACGTCTCATCGACATCTACCAGTCCTTCGCCTTCCACTGGCAGAACAAGTACGACGCGGTCGCAGGCTTCCGCAGCGGGAGCCGCAAGTACGTGAAGATCGCCGGCGTCCAGGGGACCTACTGGATGGACGTGCGCCCGGTGGTGCTCCGCGCGCTCCGTCGTTTCAGCAAGGATCCACGCACGGGCGAGCCCCCGCGCGATCCGAAGACCGGGTTGGAGTGGGAGACGATTCCCGACTGGCTCAACTGGTACCACCGGGTGGGGCGCAGGGGCATGCCCCCGTGGATCGACGCGCCGCATCGCGATCCGACGGGGCGCGAAGGCAGGGTCGAGTTGGACCCTCAACCCGCTTTCCTGGAGACGTACGAGCGCGAGTTCGGGGTGCCGTGGCAGCGCTGGTGGGCAAGCGAGTGTCGCCCCCCACGCCGCACGTCCGCCGGGGGCGCGGCCCAGCTGACCTCCGCGCCGGAGGCCGACGCCCGCAGGGTCTTCCTCGAGGGACTGCGTTCGGAGCGCTTGCCGCTGCTCTTCGCCGAGGCCCTGGAGGCCGAGCATCCCGAGATCCGCGCGGCGGCGGCGCTGGGCCTGGGCAAGACCCGCACGCCCGTCGCCAAGGAGCGTCTCCTGCGTGTCGTCGCGGAGGATACGCACGAGCGGGTGCGCGAAGCCGCCGTACTCGGTCTGTTTTGCCTTCGCGACGCGACGCTGACGGAATTCTTCCGCGACGTGCTGCACGATCCCGAGGAGAACGCCCGCTGCCGTGCGTACGCCTGCCTCGCGCTCGGCCACCTGGGAGAGGGTCAGCGCGTGTGGGAGGTCTTCGGCGAGCGACGTCCCGCCATCGAGGCGCCGTCGGACGTGGTCGACGATCTTCAGGCCTGCGCGGTCGCGGCGGTGGGATTGGCCGGCGACGGCGAGCTCGCCCTGCCGCTGATGGAGGTGCTCGGAAGCAACCGTTGGGCCCCGGGGACGCGCGGACACGTGGGCACCGCACTCGCGCGCCTGCGCAATCCGGTCGTCGTACCGGACCTCCTGCGACTGCTGCGCCACACCGCAAAGGACGAGGAGGATGCGCACCTCGCGACGGCGGCGGCGATCGCCCTGGGATCGCTGGTCTCGCCGGAGGACGCGAGGAGCCTGCGGCGCGTGTCCGCCCCACTCCTGAAGCCGAAGGGCAAGTACGGAGGCACCCGGAACGCCCTGGCCCTCGCCCTGGGCCGGATCGGAGGCGCCGAGGCCGAGAAGGCCCTGTCCGCGGCGTGGGAGGATCGCGTCAAGGACACCACGCGCTACGCGGAGCGGAGCTTCCTGCTCGTGGGCCTCGCGCGCATCGATACGACCACGTCGCTGGCCCTCGTTCGTCACCAGGTTCGCACCCTGGATCACGAACACGACCTCGCGGCGGCCGGAATCGCCCTGGCCGTCGCGGGAGACCGCCTGGGCATGGCTCCGTTGCTGGAGCGCACGCGCTCGAGCGAGCACGTCCTCACGGGCTACGGTCTGCTGGCCCTCGGGATGCTCGGCGACGTCGATGCACGGCACGTGGCGCGCGACGTGCTTCGCACGCGACACGAGCCCGCGCTCGTCCGCCGCGCCGTAACGGCCCTGGCGCTCCTGGAGGGCGAGAACGCATTGCCCGAGCTGGAAACCTGGTGGTTCTGGTCCCGGAGTCATGTGCACCTGGACGCCATGGCCTGGGCGTTCGTTCCCGCCGCCTCACCCGGCGCCGAGGCGCTCCTCACGGCGTGGGCCGCGGACGATGCTCTCGAGCCACGCGCGCGCGCGTACGCCTTGATCGCACTGGGGCGCATGGCGGACCCCGACCCGGAGCCGGTGCTGACGCGCCTGGGCCGCGACTTGAACCCCTATGCCGATACCCAGACCTTGAGCCTGCTGGCCCGCTTCGCCGACGTGCCCTTCTTTCGCTGACCGCGCTCGATGTGGCGCCACGCCGCCGACGGTCTCATCACGAGGCGAAGTACCGTGCCCGGGAGAGGCGCATCATGTACACCCCCTCCACGAGAGGGTCGTGCTCGAACCCGGCCGCTCGCAGCATGGGCCGAGCCCCCACGTTGCCTAGGGCGAGATCATCGACCATCTCCTGCCCGTCCAGGTCCTCGTAGAAGGTGCGGAGGAACAAGGCCAGCGCCTCACGCCCGTAGCCCCGTCGGCGGTGCGCGTAGGCGACCTTGATGTTCAGGTGCGCCGATCGCCGCGAGGGATCCATGCGGGAGAAGCTGACCTCGCCGACCATGGCACCCGTCGCGTCCACGATGAGGCGGTACGCATGGCTCGGCCCCCCGGGCTCTACGACGCGCTCGAACCACGCCTCCGCCTCCGCGTCGCTCAGGACGACCGGCCCTCCCACGGCCTGCATCGTGAGGGGATCCCGCCAAAGGGCGCGGATGCGGGGGAGGTCGGCCCTGGTGGGTCGGCGCAGGAAGACCCGCCCCCTCACTCAGGCCGCCTTCGCCCGCGAAGCGGCCTCCGGGCGTCGGCCCAGCCGACGCAGGAGCCGCACGTGCGAGGCGACGGCCTTCGGGAAGGTCTTGTTGAGGCGGTAGCGCAGGCCGTGGTCCGCGCACGTCGCTTCGAGGATCTTCGAGATGGCCGGGTAGTGGATGTGGCAGACGCGCGGGAAGAGGTGGTGAACCGCCTGGTAGTTCAGCCCACCGAAGTACCAGGTAATGAGCGGGTTCTCACGGGAGAAGTCGACGGCGGTGCGGAGCTGATGGATGGCCCAGTCCGCGCTGTCGTCCGGCGCCGTGGGCACCTCGGGAAACTCGGCTTCCTCGACACAATGGGCCATCTGGAAGACGGTAGAGAGCGTGATCCCACTGACCATCTGCGACCAGACGTGGAACGCCAGGCCGATCCAGAAGCCGTGCACGATCACCGGAAGCACGAAGGTGGTCCCAATGAGGAAGGCCTTGCCGAAGAGGAAGACGAACCACGCCTTGCCTCCCTTCGGACGCCGCAGCTTGTGCTCGCCTAGCTTCCCCGCCGCGATGTTGGCGAAGTCGTCCACCCAGAGCCACTTCAGGCCGAGGAAGGCATAGAGCAGCCAGACGTAGATGTGCTGATAGCGGTGGTACCAACGCCACGGCTGAGCGGGCGCGAAGCGGGCGAGCCCCCCCGTCTCGATGTCCTGGTCCACACCCACCAGATTGGCGTAGGTGTGGTGCACGATGTTGTGCTTGAACTTCCAGACGTGGGAGCTTCCGCCGATGAAGTCCATGAAGACGCCGAAGAAGCGGTTGACGGCGGGACGCGGCGAGTAGGCCCCGTGGTTCGCGTCGTGCATCACGCAGAAGCCGATGCCCGCGATGCCGAACCCCAGCCCGGCGCCGTAGAGCAGCACCTCCCACCACCGGCCCTGCCCCAGCAGGAAGAGCACGACGACGGACACGGTGAAGGCGGTGAGCACGAAGGTCTTGAACCACATCGCCGGCCCGCCGAAGGACGAGCGGCCCGTCTCCTGGAAGTACGCGGCGACGCGCTTCTTCAGGTCCGCGTGGAAGATCGACGGCGGGCCGAAGTGGATTCGGTCGTCGCGCATCCGTACTCACTCCTCTCGAGGCCGGAGACAAAGGCAGGCGATGCGCTCCGACACGCGGCGTCACCCATCGCGGGCGCAGGACCTTGGGAATCAGTTCCATCGGGTCGAGCGACTGCGATCCGCTCAGGGTACCCCCGAGCCCGGCCACGGAGGAGCTTGGCGGATCGGCGAAGCCCCGAAAAAAGCGAGGACGTCGGGCCGTGGTCAGCGCGCTGCCCGAGCGAGTACCGAAGCGCCCGCGTCGGCGCGGGGGCCTACGCGACGAGAGCCGCGATCCGCGCGGCCGCGCGCTCGCCGGCGTGCCCATCCCAGAGGGGATAGCGCTGGATCGTCGGCCAGGAGCCGTCCACGGCGGCCTCGAAGGCCCCTTCGATGGCGGCCGGGTCGGTCCCGACGAGGCGGTTGCCTCCGAGCTCGATGGTCAAGGGACGCTCGGTGTTCTCACGCAAGGTGACGCAGGGGACGCCCAGGTGGGCGGTCTCCTCCTGGATGCCGCCGCTGTCGGTGAGGACGACCTTGGCCTGCTGCATGAGGGAGAGGTTGTCGAGGTAGGGCAGGGGGTCCAGGAGCGTGAACCCCGGCGCCGCCTCGAGCCGATCGGCCAGGCCGTCGCGGACGAGGGCGTTCCGGGTCCGCGGGTGGACGGGGAAGACGAGGGGCAGGCGCTCGGAGAGGCCGAGGAGCACGTGGACGAGGCGGGCGAGGGTCGCGGGATCGTCCACGTTCGAGGGTCGGTGCAGCGTGAGGAGGGCGTAGCCCCCAGGTGCCATCCCCAACTGGGCCGGCTTGGCCCGACGCTCGGCTTCGGGCAGGAGAGCGACCACGGTGTCGATCATGCTGTTGCCGACGAGGGCGACCTTGTCGGCCCGAACCCCTTCGCGCTCGAGATTCTCGACCCCGGCCGGTTCGGTGACCAGGAGCAGGTCCGCCACGGCGTCGGTGAGGACCCGATTGACCTCCTCGGGCATGGTGCGGTCGTTGCTGCGAAGCCCTGCCTCGACGTGCGCCACGGGAATGCCCAGTTTCACGGCGGCGAGGGCGCAGGCCACGGTGGAGTTGACGTCGCCGAACACCACGGTCGCGTCGGGCCTATCGGCGAGGATCAGCGCTTCGTACCGCTCGAGGATGCGAGCGGTCTGGGCCCCGTGGGTCGCCGAGCCGGCTTCCAGATTCACGTCCGGAGCGGGTATCCCCAGCTCCTCGAAGAACGTGCCGCTCATGGCGGCGTCGTAGTGCTGGCCCGTGTGCACCAGCCTCACATCGATGCCGTCCAGGCCCCTCAGCCCCCGGTCGACCGGAGCCAGCTTCATGAAGTTGGGACGCGCGCCCGCGATGAGATCGATGGTCGTCATGGCGGGATCTTAGCCTAGATGCTTCATGAAGCGCGGGTCGCGACGGTGGCAAGGGTCGACCGCATGGGGACGTGTGTAGGAAACAACACCGTGCGATTCACCGTAGGGCGCTCGTATCAGCCGAGTCCAGGGGCCACGGAGCGGCAGGCCCGTCAGTACGCCCCAAGGATCCGCAGCAGGCGCGCGGGGTCGCCCGCGCCCTTGATGCGCTCGAGTTCCCGGCCGGAGCCGTCGACCAGGACCATCTCCGGGTAGGCCCAGATGTCGTAGCGGTCGGCCAAGGCCCGCCCGGCGGGGGTGTTCGGGTCGTACTTGGCGGTCGGGAAGGCGCGGAGCCGCTCGCGGACCCGCGCGTCGCTGAGCACCTCGCGGTTCATACGCGTGCACGCCCCACACCACGTGGCGCAGACGTAGAGGATGGCCGGCTTCCCCCGCCCACGTGCCTCCGCCACCATCGTCTCGAAGGGGACGTTGAGCCTCGCGAAGCCCTCCCCCCCCACCGCGGGCGCCGCTTGCACGACGGGCATCGGCGCCCGCGGCGTGGGCGGGCGGGCCACGGGCACGCCGGTCGGGGGTGTCCCCGTCGACGTACCCGGGCCCGCGCCCACGCCGCGGCTGCACCCGAAGAGGGTGGCCACGCAGACCACGACCGACGCAAGCAGGAAGATCGAACGCATGAAAGGCCCCCTCCGTGGGCGCCGGGGAGGCTAGCGGACGCCGGAGGGATGGCCCGCCGCGAGGGGCTCTACTTCTTCTCGTAGGCCTTGTGGAAATCCAGGATGGCCTGCCGCAGGGCGGCGGCGTTGGCGGGGTCCACCGTCTGCTTGCACTTCATGGCGAGCACCATCACCGCGTGGGCCTTGGTGAGCTGATCGATGTAGGCGGCCTGCGCGGCGTCGTCCGCGCCCGGCTTCAGGCGCTGCGTCATGAAGTACTGCGCGATGACGTGCTGGATCTTGTTGGCGTGGTCTTCCTTGGCCGCCACCCAGCGCACGTGCTGGTTGAGTTCCTGGGCCGAGCGCTTGTCGGTGCTCTCGTAGGACCGGATCTTCTCCATGGCCTTGGCGATGGTCGCCTGGTCCTCGAGCATCATCTCGAACCGCATCTGGTCGGCGTAGATGCCGCAGGGCACCTCACAGTGCGCTTCCACCGGCGTCGAGCCGGCGAGGGCGATGGCGAGGCCGAAGACGACGGGCAGCAGATAGCGAATCATGGGTTTCTCCTCGAGGGTCGCGCGAGGGCGGCATGATAGCGATGTCTCTCGGGCCGGGGGGACGCGAGGACGCTTTCCGGCGGGCGGCGAACGCTTTCCCCGTATGGTTCACGCATGGACGAGGTCACCTGCTTCGCCGTCTGCGGGCGCGGTCTGGAGAGCGCCCTGGAGGGCGAGCTCGCGGCCCTGGGCGCACGGGATCGCAAGGTCGGGCGCGGGGGCGTGACCTTTCGCGGGGACCGGCGGCTCGTCTACGCCGCCAATCTCTGGCTTCGCTCGGCCATCCGCGTGCAGGAGGAGCTGCTCCGCGCCGACGTCGGCACGCCCCGGCAACTCTACGACGCGGTGGCACGGCTTCCGTGGGAGCGGTGGATACGCCCCCACCAGACGATCGCGGTGTTCGCCGCGACCCGGGACACTCCGGCGCTCAAGCACTCGGGCTACGCCGCCCTGACCGTGAAGGACGCGGTCGTCGACGTCTTGCGTGAGCAAACGGGACGCCGCCCCAACGTGGACACCAAGCGCCCCGACGTCTCGTTGAGGCTGGTGGTCCGCGCCGGGCGGACGATTCTCTACCGCGATACCTCCGGGGAGAGCCTGCACAAGCGCGGCTGGCGCCCGATCCAGGTGAAGAGCCCGCTCAACGAGGCGACCGCGGCCGGCCTCCTCATCCTCACCGGCTGGGATCGCCGATCGCCGCTGGTGGATCCCATGTGCGGGTCCGGCACGTTCCTGGTCGAGGCGGCGATGATGGCGGTGGACCGCGCCCCGGGGTCGATGCGTTCGTTTGCCTTCGAGCGCTGGTCGGACTTCGATGCCCCGCTCTGGCGTGAGCTCAAGGACGAGGCGCGCGCAAGGGAGCGTCCGGAAATCGACTTCGCCATCGAGGGTGCCGATCATCACGGAGGCGCGCTGAGCCTGGCGCGGCGCAGCCTGCGGGCGGCGGACGTCGAGCATCTCGTGACCCTTGCGAAGTCGGACGCGCGGGACTTCGTGCCGCGGGAGCCGCCGGCGGTCGTCGTGACGAATCCTCCCTACGGCGAGCGGCTGGGCGCCGACGAAACGCTCATCGACTCGTGGGTGTCCCTGGGCAACTTCCTCCACCGGCACGCGGGCGGTTCGACGGCCTGGGTCCTCTCGGGGAACAAGGCGCTGACCCGCCACCTGGGCCTGCGCGCCTCGGCACGCATGCCGGTGATGAACGGCGGCATCGAGTGCCGCTGGCTCCGCTACGAAGTCCGTGCCCGCGACGAAGATGCGACGTAGCCGGTCGGGGCCGCGGACGCCGCGCCGACGCACCGCCAGCGCCCGAACAGCGTTGGCCTTCGGGCTCCATACCCCGTAGTTTCGGTTTTCCAAGGAGGGTGGTCATGACACGCTGGATTCGGCTAGGGCTGGTGGTCGCAGGGCTCGGGGCCATGCTTTCGTGCGGCGGTGGCGACGGTGGCTTCGTTCCGCCGGACACGGGCCTGTCGCTCGAGCACTTCGAGCGGATCGCCTCGGGCGGGATCGACGACCGATTGAATGCCTATCCCTGGGGGGTCGAGCTCTTCGACGGAGACGGGGACGGTACCCCCGAGATCTACATCGGCACCCTCGCCAACGCCCTCTGCATGCAGGCGGGGGTGTTGAGCCTGCCTCCGGAACGTTGGCAATGCCCCAACGACCTGTGGGATGCCGACGACATCCGGCCCTACTTCCTCTCCTGCCTCAACCCCGCGATCGTGTTCCGCGGCACGTACGACGAGGACTCGGCTTCCTTCACGTGGGACCGTGTCTTCGAGCCGCCGATCGACCAGGTGATCGGGTTCCGCGGCGCGAAGGTCTTCAAAGACGCGCTCTACATGCTGAGCGGTGTCCGGCTGGGCACCGTATGGAAGTCGACCGACGGAACGAGCTGGGCGCCGGCGTCGCCCCCGACGATGGGCCTGACCGGCGGATTCCGCGGCGCCGTCGAGTTCGACGGCAAGCTCTACGTCGCCAACGACACGGTCGGCGAGATCTACGCCTCCGAGGACCCGTCGACGGACCCGACGTCCTGGGCTCCCGCCAACAGCCGAGGGTTCGTCCTGTCGGGCGGAGGCACCCATCTGGCGATCGGCGGGGGCGGGGCGACCGCGGCGGCGACGGCCGCTTCGATCACGAGCCCGGACATCCCGCTCCCCAACCTCTCGCCGCTCGTCAACGGCTGGCGGGTGCGGATCACGAGCGGGGCCGGCAACGGCCAAGAGCGCTTCGTCGTCAATCACGTGGACAACACGCTCATCGTCCAGCAGGGCCCGTTCGGTCAGGCGTTCGATCCCGTGCCTGCGCCGGGTGACACGTTCGAGATCGTGGATCCCGTGCAGCCGGACAACGGGCCTTCGTGGACCCTGGAGGTCTTCAACGGCTACCTGTACGCCTCCACCGTGAACCCGTACGAGGGCACGATCCTGTGGCGATCGAGCGACCCCCAGCCCGGCAACTGGGAGAAGGTCATCGAAGGGGGCTACTACCGCCCGGGCGGCTCGGTGTTCGCCTCGCTCCGCACGTACCGCGACCACCTGTACATCGGATCCCTCTCCTACCCCCTCTACTACGAGAACGGCCTCGAGGACGCGGAAGCGTGCGAGGTCCTGCGCCTGGACCTGGACGACCAGGTCGACGTGCTGGTCGGTGACGAGCGCCCGCCGGGCACGCCG
Organism: uncultured Planctomycetota bacterium; assembly: GCA_963802335.1. GTDB lineage: Bacteria > Planctomycetota > PLA2 > PLA2 > JAEUHO01 > CAWDIE01. The sequence goes on from CAWDIE010000005.1 coordinate 132,340, forward strand.
GGCACCGACGGCGGCTTCCCGCTGTCCGGCATCGAGGCGGGCTTCGCCCAGCCCAGCAACCTCTATGCATGGCGGACGGCGGTCCACGACGACGGCTGGCTCTACGTGGGGACCTGCGACTTCGCGAGCATGCTTCGCGACTACCGGGACGCGGGTACCGGCGTGATCCCGCCGGAGTACGAGGACTTGATCGACCTCTACGTCGGCCCCTCCGGTTTCGACCTCTACCGCACGCGCGACGGCATCGCATGGACCCGCATCAGCACGAACGGCTTCGGCGAGAACGACAGCTACGGGGTGCGGAACTTCCTCACCACGCCGTGGGGGCTCCTCGTGTGCGTCGCGAATGCCGTCGATGGGTTCGAGCTCTGGCTCGGCAAACGGTAGGCGTCAAGGGAGCGCACGTCGGACCAAACGCCGTACCCGCCGCCGGGCATGCGGATAGCATGACGGCATGACGCCGATCGAGATCGTCCGCGATTACTTCCGGGGCTGGGTCGAGGGCGACCAGGGACGCCTGCACCTCCATCCCGACTTCCGACACGAGAGCCCGAACGGCGTGTTCGAGGGCCGCGACGCGTTCCTGGCCGCCTGCTGGGCCGGGAACGCCGGTGGAAAGCTGCACGTCGAAGCGGAGGTCGCCGACGGCAACACCGTGGTGGTGCGGCATGCGATCCCCACGCCCCTGGGCCCCTTCCCGGTGTGCGAGTGGTTCGAGGTCGAGGACGAACGGATCCGCTCGTGCCGCGCCTACTACGATCGTCGCTTCGGCGAGAGCGAAGAGACGTCGACGGCGTAGCCCGTCCGGGCCGTGCCTCGCAGCCGAGCCCCTTCGCTCGCGCTCGCCAGCTGAAGCCCCACGGTTCACGAGCGCACGGCCTAGAGATCGAGCGACGTGCCGTTCCAATCCGGCTGGACGTCCGTCAGCAGGCGGCGCCAGCGTGGGGCCAGGCTCTCCGGGGTCGGATGGGCCGAGAGGTCGCCGCCGAACGCGGTGGCGAGCATGTCCGTGGCGACGACGCCGGGGTTGAGGGCGAAGACGACCACGCCGGGCGCGACTTCCCGGGCGAGGGACTGGGTGAGGGCCTCGATGGCGAACTTGCTCGCGCAGTAGGGGCCCACGTCGGCGTCGGCGAAGCGCCCCCACCCGCTGGACATGTTGATGATCACGCCGTCGCCGCGTCGCTCCATGCCGGGAAGAACGTGCCGGATCATGTTCACGGTGCCCAGGACGTTGACGCGGAGGGTCTCCGACCACGCCTCGGGCGGCAGGTCTCGCAGTGGCCCACGCGTGAGGAGGACGGCGGCGTTGTTCACGAGGAGGTCGACGTGCCCGAAGGCCTCTTCGGCGGCGTACGCGACGCGCTCGGCGTCTTCGTTCCTACCGACGTCGCCGACCACCGTGACGACCTCGGCGCCTCGCGCGCGAAGCGAGTCTCCCACGGCCTCGAGCGCGGAAGCGGTGCGCGCAGTGAGAACGAGTCGGGCGCCCCCGTCGGCGAGGGTGCGTGCCAAGCCGGCGCCGATGCCGCGAGAAGCACCCGTCACCAGCACAACCCGTTGGCCAAGCTCCACGCGCGACCTCCCACCCGGTTCCCCGACCAAGGAACTCGGCTCGGCCGGTATCGTAAGGCGTCGAGGAGGCGCATGAGCCGACACCCCGGGAATCGACGAGGTCGCGCTCGAGCGCGCCGCGCCACGCGGCCGGAGGGCGCCGGCCGATGAGCTTCCGTACGCTGGTCTTCGGCCGCGGCTGGATGGGCCACATGTGGGCCGACCGCGGCACGGACACGCATCTGAGCGACGTGGACATCGCCGACGAGGCGACCGTCGCGGCCGAACTCGACCGCGTGCAGCCCGTCCACGTGGTCAACGCAGCGGGACGCACGGGGCGCCCGAACGTGGATGGCCTCGAGGGCCGGCCGGGCACGGTCTACCGCAGCAACGTGGTGGGCCCACTCGTCCTCGCCGTGGCATGTCGGGAGCGCGGGATCCACATGACCCACCTGGGCAGCGGATGCGTGTACAGCGGCGACCATGGGGGCGCGGGTTTCACGGAGGAGGACCCGCCGAACTTCCGAGGCAGCCTCTACGCCCGGTCGAAGGCCGCGGCGGAGATGAGCCTGCGTGACTTCGACGTCCTCCAGCTCCGGATTCGACTCCCTCTCTCCGAGCGCCCCCATCCCCGCAATCTACTGACGAAGCTGTTGGCCTATCCTCGCGTGATTCGCGTGCCCAACAGCGTCACCGTGCTCGAAGACGCCTGGCCGGTGGCGGAAGCCCTGGTGGCGAAGCGCGCTACGGGCGTCTGGAACCTGGTGAACGACGGAGTCGAACAGCACGACGAGCTCCTCGACCTCTACCGCCGCCTGGTCGATCCGCAGCACGCGTACACGGTCGTCGACGAGTCGACGCTGGGCCTCCGGGCGGGTCGCAGCAACTGTCTCCTCTCGACGCAGAAGCTCCACGGCGCCGGCCTCGCGATGCCCTCCCTCCAGGAGAGTCTTCCGCGCCTCGTCGAAGCCTACGGCCGCCACCTCACCTGACGGCCGCCAAGCGAAGGGAACTCGGCCTCACCGAGGACCCACACGAGCATCGCCGCCCGATGGCGGCCGCGACTCAACGCGGAACGGTCATCAGGAGTCGCTTCTCGCTGGCCAGCCGCCGGACGCGAAGCCCGTACTGCCGTCCCGGGAAGGACGCCTGGAAGGCCAAGATCACGTCGTCCATGTCCTCGGCCGGCAAATCGTCGATGTCGAGGAGTACGTCGCCTTCGCGAAGCCCGGCGACGTCGGCGGCCGATCCCGCCCGCACGCGGCGGACGACCAGGCGACAACCATCGTCCTCGACGGCGAGGCCGAGGTCGTTGGGCCGGAGCGGCACGAGGTCGTCCTCCGGCTCGGGCGCGGGAAGCCGCGGGGCGCGGTGCGCCGGCCCGAGCGCCGTGACCGGGCGCGGATCCGGGACGCGCAAGGGGAGGGCAGGCTCCACCAGCGCGGGCAGGGGCTTGCGCGGGGCCGCATGCCCGAGCACGCCGACCACCATCTTCGCGACCGCGTCCGAGGGGATCGCGAAGGCGATGCCCTGGGCGCTCGGCAGGATGGACGTGTTGATCCCGATCAGCTCACCGTCCAGGTTGATGAGCGGCCCTCCGGAGTTACCGGTGTTGATCGACGCGTCCGTCTGGATGAGGTTGCGCATCGTGCCGCCGTTGGAGACCTTGGCCGAGCGGCGCATGGCGCTCACGACACCGACGGTGATCGAGTCGCCCAGCCCCCGGGGGTTGCCGATGGCGATCGCGGTCTCGCCCAGGATGACCTCCTGGCTGGGCGCCAGGGACACGTAGGGCCAGCGCCGGTCTCCCTCGATCTGAAGCAGCGCCAGGTCGGCCCGCGGATCGTTCGCCACGACGCGGGTGTTCAGCTGGGTCTTCGTCCGGAAGAGCTTGACGGTGACGCGGGTGGCTCCGCGGATGACGTGCGAGTTGGTTACGACGAATCCGGCGGGATGCACGATGACCCCCGAGCCCGCGCCGCGGCTGTAGCCGCGTCCGCGCCACGCGCCCACACTGACGACGGCAGCGGAGGTGTGGTCGACGGCCTGCACGATGGCTGTCTGACGCCGGGCCCCGGCCCGCGACGCAGCCTGGGCGAAGCCCCACTGAAACGCGCCCGTGACGAGGACGAGGGCGAGGGCCATCAGCCAGACAGTGGTCGGCACGCGTTTCGGCATCGCTCCTCCTCGGGGCGCATCCCCAACTAGGCAATCGGTCGAAACGAGCCCCGTGTGCACCGGGCCGTGAGCCCCATCCGCACTCAGCAAACACGTCACGAACAGGGGCGAAGCCAAGTGCAAGGGCCGAGGAGGGGTGCAGGTACCTTGACCCGTACGAACGGAGCCTTGGACCGCACGATGCCGAGCGACGGGTTGATGCAACGGACGCTCCGCTGGGCCACGGCGCATCCCATCGTGGTGCTCGCCCTGCTCTGCGTCGTCCAGGTCGTCCCGACCCTCTGGAGCCGCGACTACTGGGCCTACGACGAGGTTCGGCACGCGGCCGTGCTCCGTGAGTTGCGCGAAGAGGGGAACGTTGTCTCCCTCCACCTAAACGGGGTGCCGTACCCGGACAAGCCCCCCGTGTACTTCTGGATCGTGACCGCCATCGCGACGGTCGTCGGAACGGATGCCCCCCCGGCCTTCTTCCTAGCCTCGGGCCTCGGCGGTTTCTTCTTCCTGCTCGCGACCTGGGGGCTCGCCCGCGTGACGGTCGTCTCCCGAGCGCCGCGCGTGGCGCTGCTGGCACCGCTCCTGATCCTGGTCACGCCTCTGTTCCAGCTCCTCCTGCGCACGACGCGCATGGACCTGCTGTTCGGCGCGTTGATCACCGTGAGCTGGACCTGTCTGTGGCGGGGGCTGGGGCCAGCGGCCTCGCGGCGCTTGACCGTGCTCGGGTTCGCACTCGCCGGCACCGCCGTCCTCGTCAAGGGCCCGGTTGGACTCGCCCTGCCCATGGTCACGGCCTTGGCCTACCTGATCTGGACCGGGCGGGCGCGACGCCTCCTGAGCGTGGACGTCCTCCTCGGGCTCGGGCTGGCCGCCGCCCAGATCGGGGCCTGGATGGTGAGCATCGGCCTGACCGAGGGTTGGCCGTATCTGTGGGACTTGCTGCACGGGCAGGTCCTGGGCCGCGCGGTGTTGGACCACAAGCACGCGCGCCCCTTCTTCCAGTATCTCCTCCTCCTGCCGATCGCCTTCCTACCGTGGACGGCGCTGATCGTCACGACACCGTGGCGGGCGCTGGCCCGACGGACGACCTGGCAGGCACTGCGAAGGCGGCGGACATCACCTAAGGACCAGGGCCGGTGGTGGCTGGGCGCTGCCTTCCTGGGTGGTTTCCTGCTGCTCTCCCTGGCGACCAGCAAACTCACGATCTACCTGCTGCCGCTGCTGGCCCCGCTGAGTGTGCTGGCGGCAACGCGCCTACTCCGCATGCCGGCCGCTCTCTGCCGAGACCTCTGGACCGCCGTGGGCATCACGCTGCTGGTCTGTGCGGCCCTCGCCGCGCTCGTGCCCGAAGGGCTGGCTCGCATGTTCGGGGCGGACGCTCCTACGACGGCCGGGACGGGTGTCCTCGCGGCGGCCCTGGCTGCGACGGGCCTCCTCGTCCTCGCGCTCCGGGGGCGCGGACGGGCGTGGCCGCTCACGATCACCGGCGCCGGGCTCCTGGCGGTCTACCTGCTGCTCGCGGCGGTGGTGGCTCCCTCCCTGGACCCGATCATGAGTCCGCGTCCCCAGGCGCAAGTCATGGCCGACTACATCGACCGCGGCTATCGCCCGCTGGTCTTTCGGGTCTACCCGGGCACCTACAGCTACTACGCGCGGCAGAGCCTCCCGGAGACCCGCGATCGGAGCCGGCTCCGGGAACTCCTCCGGCACCCGGGGCCCGTCCTCATCGTGCTGGCCAGGAAGTACTGGATCGGGCACGCTGATCAGCTGTCGGGGTTCCGGCGCGTGCATGAACAGCGGATCGAGGGTAGACCCTTCGTGGTGGCCGTTCGGGATGGTGTGGCGGTGGAGGCGAGGGAGTGAGCGACGCGATCACCTGGCTGGACCGGGCCGACCAGGGCGCGTTCCTCCTCGTCAATCAGTGGCTTCACGCGCTCGCGCGCGAAGAGAGCGAGGTCGCGACCGTCCTGCGCGTCGGCAACGAGATGGGCAATGGGTGGATCCTCGCGGTGTTCCTCTTTGCGCTGATCGCAATCGAGGACAACGCGGGTCGCGCCTTTCGGCGTGTCGCCGAGGTCGGGCTCGCCGCCCTCTCCTCCGGCATGATCTCCTACTGGATCAAGCGGTCCGTGGATCGCGCGCGACCGCAGAAGGCCCTGGCCGACGCGTTTGCCGACGGGGAGGCCCTTCGCGGTTTCGGCGAGGTCTTCCGGGGCTCGTCGTTCCCCTCCGGTCACACCGCGACGGCCTTTTCGATCGCCGTGATCTTCGCGTGGTGGGCGGGCAGTATCGACACGACCTGGCGACGCGTGACGGTTCGCATCGCCGTGTTCTTCATGGCGTCCCTGACGGGCGTCGCGCGGATCTACGGGGGCGCCCACTACCCGCTGGATGTGATCGGCGGGGCGGCGCTCGGGGTCCTCTGCGGGTGGTGCGTCATGGCCCTCTCCACGTGGGCACTCGGCCGAAGGGTCCCGTACGGAGGCGGCCTCGAGAACCAACTTCCGACGTAGGACCCCACGGCGCTGCCCCACCGCGCACCTCGGACATGCGAGCGGCGCCGGCCACGAGGCCGACGCCGCAGAGGAATCGTCGCGATCTAGGCCAGGGGGAGGGCCCGGAGGTGACGTGCCTACTTGTTGAAGACCTCCCACCACGGCATGGACGTGAAGACCTTCACGATCACGGGGGAGAGTACGAGCGAGATCACCGCCATCAGCTTCAACAGGATGTTGATCGACGGGCCGGAGGTGTCCTTGAAGGGGTCGCCTACCGTGTCGCCGACGACGGTCGCCTTGTGGCGCTCGGTGCCCTTGCCGCCCGTCTTCTCGACGTGCTTCTTCGCGTTGTCCCACGCACCGCCGGCGTTGGCGAGCATGATCGCGAGGGGGACACCGGCAACGAGGGACCCGGCCAGGAGGCCGCCGAGAGCCGAGGGGCCGAGGAAGCAGCCCACGACCAGCGGAATCGCGACGGCCAGGAGGCCGGGGCGGATCATCTCGCGAAGAGCACCCTGGGTCGTGATGTCCACACAGCGGGCATAGTCGGCCTTGGCGCTCGGATCGCCTTCCTTCAGCCCCGGCACCTCGCGGAACTGGCGCTGCACCTCCTTGATGACCTCCTGAGCCGCACGGCCCACGGCGTTCATCGTGTCGGCGGTAAAGAGGAACGGGATCACGCCGCCGAGCAGGAGTCCGGCGAGCACGATCGGGCGGCTGATGTCCAGGCTGAGGAGGATCGGCGTGTTGCCGGCCTCGATCCACGCGTCGTTGAGGATGCCGAGGGCGGCCTGGAACGCGGCAAACAGCGCGAGCGCCGTCAGGGCCGCCGAGCCGATGGCGAACCCCTTGGCGATGGCCGCGGTCGTGTTGCCGGCCGCGTCGAGGGCGTCGGTGCGCTCGCGCACCTCCGGGGGCAAGTGCGCCATTTCGGCGATGCCGCCGGCGTTGTCGGCGATGGGGCCGTAGGCGTCGACACCGACGGTGATGCCGAGCGTGCCCAGCATCCCGACGGCGGCGAGGGTGACGCCGAACATGTCGCCGAGCAGGAAGGCCGCCACGACGGCCACGGCGATGATCACGAGCGGGAGGACGGCCGACTTGAAGCCGATGGCCAGCCCACCAATGATGTTGGTCGGGACGGTGTCACTCTGCTCGGCGAGGTCCTCGATCGTCTTGCCGGAGGTGTAGTGCTCCGCGGTGAAGCCGATGCCCATGCCCGAGATCAGGCCCAGGACGACGCAGATGGCCCAAGTCACGGTGTTCGCGCCTTCCTGGCCGCCGAACACGCCGATGGCCAGGGCGAACACCAGGGCGACGAACGCGATGGCCGCGAGGATGGTGCCGCCCCGCAAGGCGGCCTGGGGATCGCCCCCTTCCTTTACGCGCACGGCGAAGACGCCGACGATCGACGCCAGGACCCCGGCGGCGAGCACGGCGAACACGAAGCCGACCGCGGTCGAAGCAATGGCCAGGTTCTCATCCGCGCCGACGGCGAAGCTCGGAAGCCACTGGGTCGTGCCGGCGATGACGACGGCGGAGAGGATGGCGCCGACGAAGCTCTCGAACAGGTCCGCGCCCATGCCGGCCACGTCGCCGACGTTGTCGCCCACGTTGTCCGCGATGACGCCCGGGTTGCGCGGGTCGTCCTCGGGGATACCCGCCTCGACCTTGCCGACGAGGTCGGCGCCCACGTCGGCCGCCTTGGTGTAGATGCCGCCTCCGACACGAGCGAAGAGCGCGATCGAAGAGGCGCCCATCGAGAAGCCCGCGATGATCGCCGCGGCCTGGAAGACGTCCTTCTGCATGTCGCTGAAGACCAGGAACAGGACCGTCAGGCCGAGGATACCGAGGCTCATGACGAGCATGCCCATGACCACGCCGCCCGGGAAGGCCACGTTCAGGGCCTCGTTGAAGGAGCGCGTGGCGGCCTGGGTGGTGCGCGCGTTGGCCGCGGTGGCGATCTTCATGCCGAGGAAGCCGCACAGCGAGGAGAGCAGCGCGCCGACGATGAAGGCGATGGAGGTCTTCCAGCCGAGCCCGTCGATCGTCCCCTTCAGGAAGAATGCGAGGATCACGGCAACGGCCAGCACGAAGAGGGAGAGCGTCTTGTACTCCCGCTTCAGGAACGCCATCGCACCCTCTTGGATGTGCGTCTGGATCTCGATCATCTTGCTGTTGCCGCGGTCCTTCGACAGGACACGCTTGGCGAGAATGGCCGCGTAGATGAGGCCGGCGATGCCCGCGACGAGCGCCCAATACACGTGAGGCGGAAGCTGCATACCTATCCTCTCCCTTGAGTCTTCGGACCCGGTCGCGCCCCCGTCGAGTCGTGGGCGCCCTGCCTGCCGGGCGTGAAGGGGCCAGAGTTTACGCTTCGGAGCGCGGAGAAGGGAAGATTGCCTTTCCCGGCGAGGCCGGCCGGGCGCGGTGGGAGCGTGGGACCGCGGGAGCGTGGGAGCGTGGGAGCGTGGGAGTAGTCCCACGGACGGCGCCGCCCCCCCCTGCGCCCCTGGCCTCTAGTTGAGGAGCCAGATCAGGAGCGAGGTGGCGAGCAGCAGCGTGACGAAGAGGGCCGTCCGGCCGATCGGCCAGACCTGGGCCGGCTTCGTCGTCCGGTAGCTCGCGGCCTGGCCGGCGAATCGGGCCTGGGCGCGGTCCACCGCTGCCGGGGTGCCGAACAGCGCCGCGAGACCCAGGCGCAGGCGCTCCCCCAGCAGCCGCATGAAGCCCGCCGGGTTGCGGGCGACATAGGCCGCGGCCTGGGGCAGCCCTTCGTTCACGAAGGTCGAGGCCGCCCCGAGCACCCGCATCAGGGGGCCCGAGACGAAGGCGTCGAAGCTCGCAGCCCCGCGGAGCCACAAGCGGTCCGTGTCGGGGAGCGGGCCCGGGGTGGGGCCGGCGGGGCGGCCGCGAGCCAGGCGGCGCCACAGCAGGAAAGCGAGCGTCCCTGCGGCGAGCAGCAGCAGCTGCTTGCCGACGTGCGCCAGCGAGAAGGGATGGACCTCGCCCGCCCCCGGCACCCGGGACATCCAGAGGCCGGGCACGACACCGAGCACGAGGCAGAGGAGGGCCGCGATGCCCATGGCGAGGCGCATGGAGGATGGGGCGGGCGCCGCTTCGATCCCCTCGTCGCGCCCGCCGAAGACCAACCAGAGGTAGCGGAGCCCCACGTAGAGGGGAGCGGCGGCCGACGCGATGTAGAGGACCGTCTGCGCCGCGTGGGCCCATCGCTCGGGACTGCCGTGGACGGCATCGAGGATGAGGCTCTTGGACAGGTAGCCGTTGGTGAGCGGAAGGGCGGAGATGGCCGCGGCCCCGACCACGGCACAGACGGCCGTGATGGGCATCCGGCGGGCGAGCCCCCCAGGGCGCCGCCCAGCGGCTGCCCCGTCCGAAGCAGCACGGCGCCGGCGGTCATGAAGAGGAGGGATTTGTAGAGCACGTGCATCTGGGCGTGGGCCGCGGCCGCCCCCTGGCCCAGCGCCCCTCCCACGCCAACGGCACAGAGCATGAACCCGACCTGTCCCACCAGGGAGTAGGCGAGAAGCCGTCGGTAGTTGCGGGTCGAGAGCGCGTAGAGGACGGCGTAGATCGCCATCCCTGCTCCGAGCAGGCAGAGGAGCGTCTCGCCCGCGAAGAAGAAGGCGAAGGCGAACACCGCCGTCTTCGTGGTGTACGTCCCCAGCAGCACCGTCCCCGTGGGACTCGCCTCGGGATAGGCATCCGGGAGCCAGGCGGCGAGCGGCCAGACGGCCGCGTTCACGGCGAACCCGAGGAAGATCAACCAGGCCGCCAGCCCGTCCCTCCCGAGGGACAGCACGTGATCGCCGCTGAAGGCCCTTGAAGGAGAAGAACGAAGCATCCCCCGGCAGCAGTGCGATGCCGCAGAGGAGCACCACCCCGCCGAAGAGGTGGACGAGGAGGTAGCGGAACGCCACGCGCGAGGCGTGCGGGGTACGCGCCGCGAGGATCACGCCCGTCGACGCCAGGGCCATCCCCTCCCAGCCCACGAAGAAGGGCAGCCACCCGCCCGCGAAGACGACGAAGAGAGCGCAGCCCGCATACAGGAGCCCCGCGGTTCGCTCGGCCCGATCGTCGTTGTCCCAGGCGTAGATTCCCCAGAGCAGGGTGGCAAACCCGAATGCCCATCCGAACATCTGGCGCAGCCAGGTCACGTCGAGCAGCTCGACACGCCCCTCGGCGAACGCGATGCCGAACGTGCTTACCCCCGGTTCGAGGCGGCCGAGTTGCACCAGCACCAGGGCTGCGAGGACGGGCACGGCCAACCGGCGAAGGAGGCGCGGCAAGAACGGGACGGCGACGGCGCCGACGATCAGGATCAGGCCCGGGGGCAAGGTCATCGTGACGCTCCCCTCTGCTCGACCACCCCCTCCGCCAGCCGAATGAGCGCTTCGGGGAAGAAGAAGAGGAGTACGGTGAGCGCGGCCGTCGTGCCGAGGGCCACGAGGCAGAGCCAGGGGGCTTCCTTCCACCCCTCGGCCCCGTCCGGCGAGGGTCGGAAGAAGGCCCGCCATACGATGGGCAGGTAGTAGGCGGCGTTGAGCAGGGTGCTGGCAATGAGCACGATGAGCACGCCCGTGTGCGGTCCCACGTCGCGCGTGAGGCCCGGCTCGAACACCCCGAGGTCGAAGGTGTAGGCCTGGCCCGCCCCGCCGGCGAGCCCCCACTTGCTGACCAGCCCCGCCAGCGGGGGAAGCCCGATCATGGACAGCGCCCCGATGGTGAACGCCGTCATCGTGATGGGCATCCTCCGGCCGATGCCGTCGAGTTGGCTCACCTCCGTCTTGTGGGCGGCGACCATGATGGCGCCGGCGCAGAAGAACAGGGTGATCTTGGACACGGCGTGCATCCCGATGTGCACGAGCCCCCCCTCGGCGGCCAAGGGGACGAGCATGCCCGCCCCCAGGAGGATGTAGGAGAGCTGGCTCACTGTGGAGTACGCGAGCCGACGCTTGAGGTTGTCCTGCGCCAGGGCGATCAGCGAGGCGACGACGATCGTGCAGCACGCGCCCCAGACGAGGAAGTTGTTCACGCCGTCGCGCGCCAGCAATTCGACCCCGAACACGTGGAAGACGATGCGGCTGACGGTGAACACACCGGCCTTCACGACCGCGACGGCGTGGAGGAGCGCACTGACCGGTGTGGGCGCCACCATGGCCGCGGGGAGCCACGCGTGCATGGGCATGAGGGCGGCCTTCGCCACGCCGGCGAGGAAGAGTACGAAGAGCAGACCGGACAGCCCCGCCGAAATCTCCACCCCCTGCGTGAGGATCGCGTGGGTCAGGAGCCCGTCGGGGTGGAAGTCCAGTGTGCCCGCGAGACTCGCCGTGATGAAGAGGGCGGGCAGGAAGAAGGCGATGGACGCCCCCAGGAGGTAGGTGAGGTAGCGACGCGCCCCGGCGCGGGCCTTCGGCGTCTCGGCGTGGATCACGAGGGGATAGGTGACGAGCGTCAGCACTTCGTAGAACGCGTAGAGCGAGAAGAGGTTGGCCGAGAACGCCGCGCCGAGGGCCGCGGCGATGGCGGCGGCGAAGCAGGCGTAGAACCGCGTCTGGTTGCGCTCGTGGTGCGCACGCATGTACCCGATGGAGTAGAGCGTGTTGAGGATCCAGAGGCCCGAGGCGACGAGCGCGAAGATCAGCCCGAGATCATCGACGCGAAAGGCGATGCGGAGGGAGTCGGTCACCCGGATGAGCTCGAACGCGAAGTCCTGCCCCGCCTCGTGGGCGCGATAGATGGAGAACACGAGCAGGAACGCGGAGCCGGCGGCAAGCAAGGAGACGGCCTCGCGCACGTTCGGCCGGCGCCGCGTCAGCACGAGCAGCGGGATCGCGAGAAGGCAGATGCCCAGCGCGAGAGCCGGCGATGCGTTCGACACGGGGAGGAAGGCGAGCGGCGCCATGGCTCAGTTCCCTCCCAGGAGCGAGCGCGCGGCGGCGGATGCGAGGCCGACGGGGATCGTCGCCCACACGCCGAGGACGATGCAGAGCAGCGCCAGGGCGAGGGTCGGGAGGCGCATCGACCACGGCACCTCCGCCTTCATGGCCGGCTCGACGTCGGCCGGGGCGAACCAGACGCGCTGCAGGCAGCGCCAGATGTACACGGCGGTGAGGAGCGACGAGACGAGGATGATCGGGATCAGGACGGGACGCCCCGCGGCGAGGCTGCCGGTCGCCAGGTAGTACTTGGTGATGAAGCCGCCGGTCAGCGGAACACCGACGAGCGACAGGCCGGCCAACGTCATGGCCGTCGCCGTCCACGGGGCCCGCCGGCCGAGCCCGCGCAGGTCATCCACCCGCGCTGCGCCCGTGGCGTAGAAGAGCGCGCCGGCCACGCCGAACAGCGCCCCCTTCGCCGCGGCGTGGTTCCAGAAGTGGACCAGGCTTCCCGTGATCGCGCTCTCTTCCAGCAGGAGGGCCCCGAGGAGGATGTACCCGATCTGCCCCACGCTGCTGTAGGCCAGCATGCGTTTCAGGTTGGTTTGGAGGACGGCCATCAACGGTCCGACGATCATGGCGGACGCGGCCATGATCAGGAGCACCTCCATGATGCCGGGGAGAGCGCCGCGAACGTAGTCGTCGCCGAACACGCCGAAGGTGACGCGGTAGAACGCATAGGCGGCCACCTTCGTGGCGGTAGCCGCGAGCAGGAAGCTGCCGGCGCTCGGCGCCTGCGTGTACGCGCCGGGTTGCCACGCGTGTAGTGGGAACAGCGCCATCTTCAGGGCGAGCCCGGCTGCGAGGAATGCGTACGCCGTGTGCACGACGGCCGGGCGCGTCACGGTGGCTTCGGCTAACAAGCCAGGCATCTCCGCCATCTGCAGCGTGCCCGTCGCCTGATAGAGGTGTCCGATCCCGATGAGAATGAACGTCGCCCCGATACTGCCCAGGATGAGGTAGGTGAAGCTCGCGTAGAGGGCCTGCCGTCGGCGGCCCAACGCGACGATCACGTACGAGGTGATGGACGTGATCTCGAGGAAGACGTAGAGGTTGAACACATCGCCGGTCACGGCCATGCCCATCAGGCCGGCGATGTTCAGCAGGACGATGGCGTAGAACGAGTTGCGGGCGGCGGCGCGCAGCTCCCGCTCGACGCTGTGCCGCATCCAGATCGCGACGAGGAAGCCGACGGCCGCGACCATCACCAACACGATCCCGTTGAGTCGATCGACGACGTACTCGATGCCCGTCGGGGCGGCCCATCCCCCCATGGCGTAGACGATGCGCTCGCCGCCGGCGGCCCTCACGAGGAGTTCGACGGCCCCCCAGAGCGAGAAAGCCGTCGCCAGGACGGTCAGCGGCCACGCGAAGCCGCGCCAGAACCGCCCCACGAGCGCAACGAGCGTCGCGGCCATGAGGGGAACGACGACGATCAGGACGGGCGAGCCGACCATCATTGCTCACCCTCCGCCGCTCGCGCCTCGTCGGCCTCGAGGATGTCTTCTTCCTCGATGCTCCCGTACGCCGCCTTGATGCGAACGATGAGGGCGAGGGCCACCGCGGTGACGGCGACGCCGACCACGATCGCGGTCAGCATCAGCACGTGCGGCACCGGGTTCTCGTAGGGCACGCCGGCCGGGCGCTCTTCCCACATCACGGGCACGGTTCCGCCCTTCACCTTGCCGATCGAGATGTAGAAGAGGAACACCGCCGTCTGGAGGATGGTCAACCCGATGACCTTGCGCACGAGGTTCGAACGGGCGAGCACGGCGTAGAGGCCGATCAACATCAAGACGATGTAGATGACGTAGTTGTAGCGGTCGAGGAAGTCGAGCATCGCGCTAGCCACCGTCCTCTTGCGCCGGCGCGTGATCGTCCGGGGTACCTTGGGTGGGCCGGGGCCGCGCCATCTCGAAGTAGAGGGTGATCATCGACCCCGCGACGGTGATCGTCACCCCGATCTCGATGCCGATCAGACCGAAATGGTGCGCAGTGTGCGCATGGTCCGGCGCGTAGGCGGCGTATTCGAGGAAGGCGCCTCCCGCGAGGAAGGCCCCGAGACCGATACCCGCGTAGGCCAACGCGCCGAAAGGAAGCAGGGTGTCGGAGACGGACTGCGGTACGGCATGCCGCCCGGCCACCCAGCCCTCGGACAGGGCCAGCAGGATGTAGGCGGCGGCGAAGATGACCCCGCCCTGGAATCCCCCACCGGGGCCGTCCTCGCCGTGGCCGACGACGTACAAGGCGTAGAGCAGGATGAAGGGCACCATGCGCTTACTGATGAAGCGGACGACGAGTGAGCCGGTGGGCTGGCCGCGAATCACGAGGCGTCCCCTTCCAACTCGAGGTCCTCGTCCTTGCGCCGCAACGCGAACTGGGCCTCACGCAACAACGCGACGACACAGAGGCCGGCCGTGAAGATCACGACCGTCTCGCCGAGCGTGTCGTATCCGCGGTAGTCGCCCAGCACCGACGTCACGACGTTGGCCGGCCCGACTTCGCCGGCCACGCCCCGTCGCCGCATGCCCGCGCGCGCACGGGGCGGCGTATCGCCGGGCGGCAACTCACCGACGAACGCGAGGTCCGTCAGTCCCTCGGGAATGTCGAGCTCGCCCTGGTTGGCCACCTGCAGCGCAGGAAGCACGCCCCGATACTGCGCCCGGCCCGTCTCGTCGCGCAGCACGATCTCCACGTCCGGGAGCGAGTCGCCGAAGAAGCGCTGCGCCTCATCCACCAGCGTGGACTCGCCCAGCCGGGCATGGCGGCCGTCCGCGGCGACCAGGCGCCCCAGCGGGAACCCACCACGCTGCCCTCGCACTTCGAGGGCGCCGTCGAGGTATGCCCACGGGGCCTCGCCGTCCATCTCGATCCACCAGACGGCGTAGGCCGCCTCGTCGGGGTGCCCGGGCACATCGGGCGACACCTCGATGTACCAGCGCTCGACGAGTGGGTGCGTCGTGGCTGGCGCAGTGGGATCGCCGACGACGGGCATGTCCGGTACGGCGTACAGGAGGCCCGCCGCCGTCGCGATCACGGCGAGCAGGGCGCCGGCCTTGGTGACGCCGCGCGGCACGATGCCGGGACGCACGACCGGATGCGGCCGCGTACGGCGGCCGACCCGCGACACGGCGGAGACCATCAGCACGGTGGAGATCCCGGCGCCGACCGCCGCCTCGGTGAAGGCCACGTCGACCGCGTTCATGCGACACCAGAGGATCGCCATGACGAGGCTGTAGGCGCCGAGCACGGCCACCGCACCGAGCAGATCCCGGATGCGGATCGAAGCGATGGCGAGCCCCACGAGGATGGCGAGGATCAGGTCATCCATCGCGTTCCTCCTCGTGCGCCGGCTCCGACGAGGCTGTCTCACCCGCGAGCAGCCTCTCCCGCTCGGCGGCGTCGACCTGCCCCTCGCGCTGCCGGAAGGGTCGCTGGCGCTGCCCCGTCCACGGACGCACGCCGGCCAACCACGCGCCACGGGCGAGCGCGTGCGTCGCCGTGGGATTCAGGATGAAGATGAACAGAACGATCAGGGCCAGCTTCAAGCTGACCATCGTCCAGCCCGACAGGACCATGAGGCCGGCGAGCACCAAGGCCTGGCCGAGTGTGTCCCCCTTGCCTGCCGCATGGAGACGACTGTAGAAGTCGGGGAAGCGGACGACGCCGAGCGCCGAAGCGAGCAGGAACACCGTGCCGCTGACGATCAGCACGCCGGCGAGGATCGTCGCGAGACTCACGAGGCGCCTCCGTCCTCGAGTTCGTTCTCGTACCGGTGGCGGGCCAGCGACTCCAGGTAGCGGAGGATCGCGACGGTGGCGATGAAGTTGATCAGGGCGTACGCGAGGGCGATGTCCAGGAACATCGCCGGGCGCCCGGCGTCGAAGCCGATCAAGGCGAGCACGACGATGGTCTTGGTGCCGATCACGTTGACGGCGAGGATGCGATCGATGAGGGTCGGACCGAGCACCACGCGCTGGAGCATCGCGAGAACGCCGAGGAGAATCAGGATCGCGCAGATCAGCTCGAGGCTCACGTCGAGGGGCCCTCCAGCGCCCGCACGCGCTCGGCCATGCGCCCGTCGAGGACGCCGTCGGCGGCTTCGGGTGAGATCGCGTGGACGATGAACGTCCCGTCCTCTTCGACCTCGACCGTGACCGTCCCCGGCGTGAGGGTGATGCTGTTGGCGAGCGTCACGCGCCCGAGATCGGTCTCGAGGTGCGGCTTGAACCGGACCATGCGGGGCGCGAGGGGCCTGAGACCGAGCACGCGGAGGAGTACGTCGAAGTTCGCGAGGAGGATCTGCCAGAACAGCCACGGGGCGTAGGCGACCAGGCCAGCAAGCCCTCGCGCCTCCCGCCGCACGGACGTCCCTTCGGCGAAGTACCGCGAGGAGAGGGCACTGACCAGGGTGACGGAGACGAACCCGAACGTGAGGTGGATCGGGTCGAAATACCCAGACAACGCGGTCCAGAACGCCGCGAGCACGAGCCATGTGACGACGAATCGCACGCCCGAGGTCCCTCCTGTGACCGGGCGAGGCGCGCGGGGCGGCCTCGCGAGCGGAAGAGTCTACATCCGACCCGGCCCACCTCGTGCCTCGTCGCGGGGCGTGGCGCCGGCCGTCACCCGATCCCACTCAAGCTCGCGCCCCCCTCCGTCCGACAGGGAGGGCGAGGCAACCACCATGTCCGCTCGTGTCAACCACCCCCTCAAGTCCTTCATCCTCTTCCTCGCGGTCTGCGGGATCGGGTACACGGCCTATCACTTCATCCATGTGAAGGGCGTCCTGAAGATGGAGAAGAAGACCTTCGTGCCGCGGGATCAGCTCGACGAGGTGCGCACGGCGGTTCTCCAGACGTTCGGGACCGAGGAGTGCCTACTGGAGCTCGGGCCGGTGTACTTCCGCCCCAAGGACAACCGCTACCGTATCGATCTCATCGTCGAGGACGGCTTCCAGGAGCGCGCCAAGGTCCTCTGCGTCGAAGTCGCGGAGATGATCGACGAGATGATCGGCCGTGAACCGCAGGTGAACGCGTTCACGACGGGGCACATTCTGGTCACGCGCTATCTGCCCTGACCCCGCCTCGCCGCACCCACCGGGCACGCTGCGCGGGTAGTCTGGCAGGATGACCTCGTCGGGAACGGGTATCCGGGTCGGCGTACTGGCGACGGTGGGCTTCGTCCTCGTGGCCCTGGGCGTCGCGTTCTGGGAAGGCGGACGCACGGTGGAACGCGAAACGACCTTGCTGCTCACGGGATTCGGGCCGTTCGGTGAGTACGCCACGAACCCATCGTGGGAGGCGGCGCGCGCGCTCGATGGCGAGTTGGTCGGCCGTACCCGGGTCCGGGCACGCCGCCTGGACGTGGCGTACACGCGGGCCGGCGACCAGCTCGAGTCCGCCTTGCGCGAGATCCGGCCCGACCGCGTGCTCTGCCTGGGGGTCGCGCCGGGGCCCCGCATCCGCGTGGAGACCCTGGCCCGAAACCGCGACGGCGTGGGGGTAGCGGATACCGAGGGCGAGGTGCGGGATGGCACGCCCATCCGGCCGGGGGGGGCATCCTTCCTGCCGAGCGGCCTGCCCGTAGGAGCGCTACTCGAGCGCCTCGAGCGCGCCGGCTTCGAGGCGTACGCCTCCGACGATGCCGGCGGCTATCTCTGCAACCACGTCTTCTACGTCCTCCGGCACGTCCAGCCCGACCGCGCGGTCTCGGGCTTCGTCCACGTGCCGCCGACGAGCGACGCAATGGGGAGAGGACCGCCTGCGAGCCGCCGTTCGACTCATGGTCGAAGTCCTCGACGAGACGCAGTAGGAGCCCCCCCGGGGGGAAGGCTCCTACCGCTGATCCTCTCTCGTCAGAGCCCCCTCAGCAGGGCGCCATCATCAGGGCGACATCATCAGGGCGAGTTCGTCAGGGCACTCGCAAACACGACGTCTCCGCTGGAGGCCTGTTCGAAGACCTCGACGACCACGTCGCTTCGCGCGTCCCGGAGACTGGCCCGCCGGAGCGTGCCACGCTCGCCCGCCAGAACGCGCAGTCGGCCTTCGAACGCCAGGAGCTCCATGAGGGTGACGCGAGCGGGAACCACGGTTCCGCTCGCCGCCTGTGCCTCGGCCGGGAGGCCGCGCAGGAGCGCATCCTCCAACTCGTAGCCGAGTGCCACCCTGGCCAGCAAGTCCGCGCCGGCCTCGAGGGGGAGCCCGGTGAACTCGATGCCGGCCAAGCGCCCCTGGGCGTCCGTCATACCGAACCCACGCCATCCGCGCTTGAGCATCGCGGCGGCGAGGCCCTGCTTGAGCGCACGCACCTCGGTAAGGGGGAACCGGGAGAGAAGACTGAAATCGAGCGCCCGTGAACGGGTGAGCCCGTCCACGAACACACTCACTTGCTCGGACGTCGCATCGTCGGCGAGAAGCCTCCGCAGGCGAGGGCCGGCCACGAGCCCCGTCGGCCGCGCGACGCCAGGCGTGCTACCCGCTTCGGTCGACACGGCGACGCAGGGGATCTCGAACCGTCCCTCGCCCAACGTCGGCGGAATCCAGACGTTGCGGCGGACGACCCGATCCACCCGACCGCCCTGCAGCAACTCGCCCGCGGGGATGAAGATGGGATGGCGCGTGCCCTGGACGATCAACACCAGGTCGTCCCCACCTCCTTCGGCGAGCGTCAGGCGATGGTGCCGCTGGTGGAAGGCGCGGTCCAGGTCGAAGACCCGGCGGGCCCCGGCCGGCGCCGTGGCCAGGTCGTCGCCGGCGATGGCGTGCATACGCAGACGCCCGCCGCCGAGCGCGAGATCCGCACGATCGAGCCACGCGTCGACACTGCTGCGGTCGGCGGACAGCGGGAACACGTCGGGAAGTCCGCGCCGACTGAGCACGGCGGTGGGCTCGGATCCGTAGACATGCCCGGGCTCGACGACGGCGCCGGTCCGCTCGGCCAGCCCGGCGAGGAACGACTCGACCGAGTCCACGCCGCGGGCCCGGAGGCTCGCGAGCGCGCCCGAGGAGACGAAGCCCGCCCGCCCGTCGGGCATCTGCCAGCGGATCCCCTGTTCGCCGGTGCGCGCGAAGAAGTCGCGCTCCGCCGCTTCCAGGGCCAGGTACCGGAAAGCCTCGGCGATCGGGCCGAACTCGTCGACCGCAATCCATGCCACCGTGCGCACCTCGGCCTGCCCAAGGCTCTCCAGGGGGCCGGGCCCGGCATCGATCGCGTCGAGCGGACGCGGGGGCAGGGGCGCAGGGACATCGAGGAAGGCCAGGGTCGGACGGGGAGCGCCGACATCGGCCAGGGTCAGATCGGACGGCCCCTGCACGGAGACGCGCTGGAGGCCGAAGAAGACGGCGGCCCCGAGCACGAGGAAGACGGAAGCCGCCATCGCCCAGCGGTGAATGCGGAGGGAGCGGAACTCGCGTCGACGCCGCAGCCCCTCTTCATGGACCATGGAGCGGATGGAGGGAGAGAGGCGTGCGGGCGCACGAACCGTCGAGGCGCGCTCGGCGTCCCAGTGCTTCAGCATGCGCGAGACCCACTCGGCCTCGAACGCACGCTCACGACAACTCGGGCAGGTGGCGAGGTGGGCATCGAGCGCGGCCTGTTCGGCGCGGCCCAGCTCGCGGTCGGCCCGCAGCGAAGCGTTCTGGGCGAACGCCTCGCACGCGTCACCGTGAAGCGGCACGGGGGAGGGGGTGGAGGCCGGCTTCATCGCGCGCCTCCGGAGGAGGGGCGCTCGGCGTCCCGGGCCCACTCCCGGCCCACCGTGGTGCGCTTCAGGCGGCGCGCCAGGAGCTTGCGACCGCGGTGGAGGAGGACCTTCACCTCGTTCAGCGATAGCTCCATCACGGTGCCGATCTCGCGGTACCGAAGCCCCTCGAACTCGCGTAGCTCCAAGGCCTTACGCACCTGGACGGGGAGATCGGCCAGTGCCTCGTGAACGGCGTCGTGGGCCTCGGCAGCGCGCAGCCCCGAGGAGGGATCCACCGCGGCCGCGAGCGGTTCGAGCTCGGTGCCTTCGCAGGCGATCGGATCGATGTGGATGCCCTGGACCTTGCGGCGACGCTTCTTCTTGCGCAGGGCGTCGAAGCAGAGGTTGGCGAGGACGCGATAGAACCAGGTCTTGAAATGCCCGCGCGGCTCGTAGTTCCCGGCACTACGAAAGAGCTTCATGAAGAAGTCCTGGGTCGCGTCTTCGGCGGTGTGGTGATCGCGGAAGATCCGCCAGCAATAGCGGTACGCCGCCTGTTGATGCCGCTCGAGCAGGACCTCGAGCGCGGCCACGTCGCCCCGCCCGCACCGGACCATCAACTGGTCGTCGTCGAGCCGGCTCAGTCTGCGGGCGGGAAAGGGGGAGGCCATGTCAGGTTTGCAAACGCATCTCGATGGGGACGGCAGCCGAATTCCCGGGATCCGACCCCCGTTCGCCGGGCCGGGTCCCCAGCAGGTAGTATCACCCCTCAAGTCGGGCGCCGCCAACCAGTTCCGTTCGCCGGGGGTACCGTGAAGATCCTCATCGTGGATGACGAAGCCGCCATCCGAGACAGCCTCGATCTGGTGTTGCGGTACGAACGCCACGAGACCGTCCTCGCGGCCAATGGGACCGAGGCCCTGGAGGCCCTGGCCGACGACCCGACGATCGACCTAACGTTCTTGGACATCAAGATGCCCGGACTCGACGGCATGGAGGTCCTTCGGCAGGCCGTGGAGGGGCAGCCCGACGCCTGCATCGTGATGATCTCGGGCCACGGCACGATCGAGACGGCCGTCGAAGCCACGCGGCTCGGCGCGTTCGACTTCATCGAGAAGCCGCTGGACCGCGACCGGGTGCTGCTGACGGTGCGAAACGCCCGCGAGCTGCGCCGCCTCGCCGGCGAGAACAAGGAGCTGCGCGGCCGCCTGGCCGACAGCGCCGTCCGCATGGTCGGCTCGAGCGCGGTGTTCGAGGAACTGCGTGCGTTGGTGGGCAAGGTCGCGCCGACGACGGCCCGGGTCCTGATCGAAGGGGAGAACGGGTCGGGTAAGGAGCTGGTCGCCCGACTGATCCACGACATGAGCCCACGCTCGACGCAGCCCTTCGTGGACGTGAACTGCGCAGCCATCCCGCACGAACTTCTCGAGAGCGAGCTCTTCGGCCACGAGAAGGGCTCGTTCACGGGCGCGACCGAACAGCGCAAGGGCAAGTTCGAGCAGGCCGACGGCGGCACACTCTTCCTCGACGAGGTGGGTGACATGTCGCTCGATGCACAGGCCAAGGTCCTGCGCGTGATCGAGGAGCAGCGCGTCCAGCGCGTCGGGAGCAGCGAGCCGATCCCCGTGGACGTACGCCTCGTGGCGGCCACGAACAAAGACCTGACGCGTGCCGCCGAGGAAGGGACGTTCCGTGAGGACCTCTACTACCGCCTGAACGTGGTACCCGTGCGCGTCCCTCCTCTGCGGGAACGACCCACCGACATCCCCCTGCTTGCCACGCACTTCCTCACGGCCTTCGCGGGCAGCCTGGGACGCGAGGCGCCGAAGATGTCGAGCGCGGCGCAGACCTGGCTGCAGCGCCAACCCTGGCCCGGCAACGTCCGTCAGCTCCGCAACCTGATGGAGCGGTCGGCGATCCTCCTCGACGAGGGGGAGATCCAGGCCAAGGACCTGGAGCGCCTCTCCCGCCCGGGTTCGGCCGGCGGGAGTTCGATGGACGTCTTTCGGACGAGCGAGACCTTCGAGGAGTTCAAGGAGGCGGCCGAAAAGCTCTTCCTCCAGCAGCGCCTCGCCGAGCACGAGTGGAACGTGAAGCGCACGGCCGAAGCGCTCGGGATGCAGCGGTCGAACCTCTACAAGAAGATCGAGCGGCACAACCTGAAGTAGGCCCTCGGGGCGACGACGGTGACTCCACGGGCCGACAGGGCCGTCCCTCCCGGGGGACCCGCGTTCTCCTCGCCTCGAAGGGACGCGGCCCTAACCATTTCCAGCCGAACGCGTTATCGTGATCTCCGTTGCCAACGCCGCCCGAAGCGTCGTCCGGACCCGTCTTTGCTCTCCCCGGTGGCACCGGAGCTCCCATGCCCCTCGGACGCGCGAACGCCTGCGCGAGGTCATCGACCCCCGCCCCGCGGCGGGTGTGGACCGTCCTCGTCTTACTCCTCGTCGCCCTCGCGGCGACGGGTGCGTGGGCGGACACCCGGTCGAGCGCCGGCACGGTCGCGCGACGCGTCGCGCAGGCGTGGGGCGCCGAGAACGCGGCGGGCGTCACGGGCACCATGCGCCCGGGCGGGCGGGTCCAACTCGACCTGCTCCTCCTCGATCGCAGCGGCGCGTACCAGCGGGGCCAGGCGGAGCGCCTGCTCCGCGCCTACTTCCGCAAGCTCTCGCGCGTGCGTCTGAAGAACGTCACGCCGCGCAACCGGCAGGCGTCGGACACATATCGGGTGTCGACGTTCGAGTACGCGTACAAGCCGGAGGGCCGGGACCCCGTCACCTCCTTGCTGGTCATCACCCTGAAGGCCGGCGGGCGTGACCGCTGGTACCTCGAGGGCGTCCAAGAGCGCCGCAAGCGCCGCGCGAGACGCTGATGGCGCGGGGCGTGGGTCGAGTACTCGCCGGCCTGGCGCTCTGCGCCCTGGTGGCGGCCTGTGGCGCGAGCCCGGAGGCGATCGAGCGAGCCCAGCAGGACCTGGCAAGCCACGCATCCGCGGTCATCCACGGCGACATCCGGAGCGTGCTCGATCGTCTTGCCCAGGCGACGCGCGAGACGGGGTCGGCCCTCGGCGCCGCTCCGCCGGACCGTGCGAGCCGCTTCGACGCGCTCGAAGGCGTACTCGAGCACGCGGGCGTCGATGGCGTTCTCTGGGAGGGGCCCGGCGGGGAGCAGGTCTGGGCCGGAACGCCCATCGAAGCGACGCCGGAGGATGCGGCGCCGTGGCGACGCTCCTTTCGGCGAGGAGGGATCGCCTACCACGACGGCCCCTACGTGCGCGCCCTGCTCCGCGGACCCGAACCCGCCGCGGGTGGACACGTCACGGTCACGTACGTACTCGAAGCCAGCGCTCCCGGCGCGGCCGGGGGTCCCTTCGCCGCGCGCTGGCTGACACCGCTGGGCCTGTCGGACGTGCGCGTCGAGGCACCCGACGCCCCCCAACCGCCGCCGTCTTCCACGGCCGTCGCCTTCCTCGTGCGGGACGGCGACGCGAACGTGATGAGGGTGGTGGTGACGCCGCCGGGCGCGGACGCCGTGGGGGACCGCATCGAGGGCCGGGGACGCACGTGGACGGGGGTCGGCCTACTCGCGCTCTGGCTGCTGTCCGTGGGCGTCGCCATCGCCTACATCGCGCGGCGCCCGCCCTCGCCCCTGCGTTGGTTGCTGGCGGCGAGCCTCGCCTTGCTCGCGCGTGCCTTGTTGGTGCCGCTCGGTCTGCCCGACCGCTTCCCCTCGCTCGCCCACGCCTTCGACCCGTCGGCGTTCGGGATCGAGGATCCCCTCGGCTGGCTCGCGTCCCCAGCGGACTTCCTGCTGACGGCGGTGGCGGGTCTGCTCGCGGCCGCCTTCCTCTTCGCGGCCGTCCGGCGGGCCCGCCCGACGTCTCGTCTCGTCGGTCGCTCGGTGGCCCTCGTGGCGGGCACCGCGCTCGCCGGCGCGTTGTCGGCGCTGTGGATCGCCACCGTGAGCGTCGCGGTGGCGCAGAGCCAGATCCCGTTCTTCGAGGCGCCGACGGTCGTACCACCCCTCGCCTCGGCCCTCATGCTGATGGGTCTCGTCGCGGCAACGAGCGGGGCGTGGCTGCTGGTGGCCGCGTGCTTGCGTGTTGCGCAGGGTGGCGCGAGCCGACGGCGGGCGCGCGTCACCGCGCTCGCGCTCGTGCTGGTGGCCGGGCTTCTCGCCTGGCTCCTGGTCTCCTCGGCGGCGCCGACGTGGGCTCCGTGGCTCCTCCCGCTCACCGCGCTTCCGGCCCTCCTGAGGCCTCGCCGCGAAGCGATGGCCCCCCTACCGAGTTCGGTCCTCCTGATCGGCGTCCTGGCAACGCTGATCCTCTTTCCCGTGCTGTGGAATCGGGTTCTCGCCCGCGGCGCGCAGGGGCTCGCCGCCACGGTCGAAGACCTACTGCGGGCCGATGCCACGGCGCTCGAGACCACGCGCTTCGAGTTGGAGGCGGTGCGGGAGGATGCGGATGTGGTCGCGGGGCTCGCTGCGTCCCGCAGCGGCCTGCGACCCGTAGGCCTTGCGTTCCACATCTGGCTGCGCTCCTTCCTCACGCAGCCGAGCGAGCACGGCCTCGTGAGCGTGCTCTCCGTGGACGGGCGTCGGCTCGACGAATTCACCCTGACGCCCCTGCCGCGCGGGAGCACACCCGCCCCGACCCCCCCGGCGTCGGACGACGACGGGGGGGAGGTGAGACTGGTTCGAGGCGAGGGACGCGAGGTTCGTAGCGTCCTCGGGCGCACGTGGATCACGTCCGACGAGGGAGAGCGCCTGGGGAGCGTGGTGTTCACCGTGCCCGCTCGCCTGGATCTCGTGTTCCTCGGGCCCGGCGCGATGGGCATCGCCACGGGGGATCGCCTTGCGCCGGTCGGGGTGCACGTATTCGACCTGGAGTTCGCCATCCTTCGGCGCGGGGAGGTGGTGCGGACGAACACCCCCCTGGTGTCGCGCGAACGGTTGAGCTTCGGCCCCCCCGGGCTGGCGTCGCTGGGGCCGGGCGATGCGCCGGTGGCCTGGCAGACCCGCGAGTACGAAGGCTACGCCGCGTGGTCGGCGGAGCGGGAAGCCGTGATCGCCATACGCCGCGAGACGCCGAGCCCCGCGGACACCGTGCTGGCTCTGGCGCGCCTGGTGGCCGTCGGGGTGGGCCTGGCGCTGCTCGTCGCCGTCGTGATCAGCATTCTCGGTCTGCACCGCTTTCGCCCGCGCCTGCAGCACCGCGTCTTCCTGTCGTACTTCGCGTTCTCGTTCATTCCCATCCTGCTCCTCGGTCTCGCGACGGCTCGAGAGATCCGCCTGCGCCATGACGCCCACCTCGCGGAACGCCTGACGGCCGACTTGCGCCAGGCGCGTGCGGACTTCGAGGCCATGGGTCCGCAACTCTTCGATCTTGCGACGGACCAGAACCTCGTGCGCTGGGCCCACCAGGGTGGCCACGACGTCGTGCTGTACCGCGATGGGGAGGTCGCTTCCACGAGTCGGGCGGGCCTGCTCGAAGCCGAGATCCTGCCCCGTCGTCTGCCTCCGGATGCGTATCTGGCCACGCAAGTGGAACGCCGCGAGCTCGTGCGAAGCGGGGGTTCGTTCGCGGGGCGAACGGTGTGGACGGGGTACGCGCCGGTTCTGGACGCCGCGGGCCGCGTCGTGGCCACGGTGGGCATCCCCTTGCTCTACGACGAGGACCAGGTGGAGGAAGAGCTCGCCGTCACGGGCAGCGTGTTGGTCGCGGCCTACCTCTTCGCCCTCGTGCTCGTCCTCGTGGGGGGGATCTTCGCGGCGCGCCGCCTGATGCGTCCGCTCAGCGAACTGGCAGCCGGCACGCGACGCGTGGCCGAGGGTGAACTCGACGTGGAACTCGAGGTGACCGGTCGGGACGAACTCGGCGAGTTGGTGGACGCGTTCAATCGCATGACGCACGCGCTGAAGGACGCCACCGAGCGTGCGATCCGCGCCGAGCGCGAGTCGGCATGGCGTCGCATGGCACGGCAGGTTGCGCACGAGATCAAGAACCCGCTGACGCCGATCCGACTGATGATCCAGCAGATGCAGGCGGAGGTGGAGCGGGACCCGGCGGGCGCACGCGCGCTCATCGAGCGCACGGCGCCCGTGGTACTCCGTCAAATCGAGTCCCTGGGCAAGATCGCGCGGGACTTCGCGCACTTCGCGCGCATGCCGACCCGGACGGTGGAGGACATCGAGCTCGGTGACCTGGCCCGGGACGTCGTGGCGCTCTACTCCGGCAGTGCGGAGCAGGGGATTGACGTCCGCTTCCAGCGGGAGGGTGACCTGCCGCACGTGCGGTGGGATGCGGAGGAGCTGCGCCGCGTCCTCGTGAATCTCGTCGGCAATGCAGTCCAGGCCGTCCCGGGGCGCGGGCACGTCGAGGTGCGGCTCTCCGCGGCACGTCACGACGGCCGCCTGGGGGTGCGCGTCGAGGTGCGGGACTCGGGCATCGGCATCCCGGCTAACGACCTGGCCCGCATCTTCGAGCCGGACTTCTCCACCAAGACCGAGGGTACGGGGCTCGGTCTCGCGCTGGTACGGCGTACCGTCGACGACGTGGGCGGCACGATCGACGTGGATAGTGTCGAGGGGGAAGGTACGACGTTCTCGCTCTGGTTCCCCGCGGCCGACGCGTGAGGCGGGCCCCGCGCGCGGGCCGCCCCTCGGCGCTGAAGGGGAACTGGCGTCCTCGAGCACAGAGGCCGTACCATGGCCGTCCATGGCCCCCACCGCCCCCAAGCCGCCCGCCTTCTACTGCCCGGAGTGCGGCCAGAAACACCGAGCCGATCTGAGCCCGCTGGCCGGGAAGTCCGGTGTGGCCATGCACACGACCTGCCAGGGTTGCGGCATTCGCCTGCAAGTTCACCTGGTCGACGGCGCGCCCGTCTGCGAGGTGGCCGACGCGGGGCCTGCGCAAGCGACGGTTGCGTCCGCGACATCCCCCGTGAAGTCGAAGGCGAAGGCACCGTCGAAGCCTCCGACAGAGCCTCCGACGCGGGCCTCGACGAAGCCCCCGAAGAAGGCACCCAAGCGGGAGCCCGCGGCGGGAACGCACTCGCCGGTTCCGGCCAAGGGCGCGCGCGCGGCTGCGCCGACGCGCAAGCCGCCGCTGGCCGAGGGCACGCATGCGGGTCGGTACGTGATCCAGGACCTTCTGCGCCGCGGCGCGACGTCCACCGTGTACCGCGCTGAAGACCCGGAGACGAAGCGTACGGTCGCGCTCAAGGTGCTCGGCTCGGCTGCGTCCCCCGCCGAGCGAGAGGCGTTCCTTCGCCAAG
Organism: uncultured Planctomycetota bacterium; assembly: GCA_963802335.1. Classification (GTDB taxonomy): domain Bacteria; phylum Planctomycetota; class PLA2; order PLA2; family JAEUHO01; genus CAWDIE01. Next base: position 159,485 of record CAWDIE010000005.1, read on the forward strand.
TGGAAGTCCAGGCGAAGATCCGACATCCGAACATCCTCCCGGTCTACGACCAGGGCGTGCTGGAAGACGGGCGACCGTTCTTCACGTCGGAGCTGCTGCAGAAGGCCGAGACATTCGAGCACCTGGTCTCTCGCGCACGAAGCGGGCGGATCCCCGAGGGCTCACCGCTCGCCCCCCTGGCCGCCATCGAGGGCATCGTCGACAACGTGATGGTTCCCGTGGCCGAGGGCATCTACGTGGCCAACGTCGAGAACGACGTCCTCCATGGCGACCTCCGGCCGGGGAACGTCCTGATCGATGGCGCCCTGCTCCGACCCTATGTCACCGACTTCGGGCAGTCGGCGCCGCTGAAGAGCGTGGGCGAGAACGGCCGCGCCACCTCACCGACACGGCGCGAAGCCAGCGCATGGCTCGCGCCGGAACAAGCGGGCGGTGAGTACCACGTGCGCACGGACGTGTGGGGACTCGGGGCCCTCCTGGCGTTCGCGTTGACGGGCGAGGCATGCATCGAGCCGAACTCGGACATGACCCGCGCGGCAGCCGCGGCACGCTACCGTGCTCTCCCGGACGATGCACCCGCCCCCTTACGCGCGATCGTCCACAAGGCCATGGCTGCGGACCCCGAGCGACGCTACGTGAACGGCAGGCAGATGGCAGCCGACCTGCGGGCGTGGCGCAAGGGCGGATGGGTTCGCGCGGTCGACGAGTTCGGCGGGACGGAAGCGGCCCGCATCGAGACCCGCCAGGTCCTGCAGCGCATCGGTCGTGGCCTGCTGTGGGTGGCTGGCGGCTTGCTGCTCGGCCTGCTCATCGGCAGCTTCTTCGAATGGAGCGGCGGCAGCGGCCCCGAACCCCGCGTGACGGAGGCGGCGCAAGCGGTCGATCGGTTGGACGCGGAGCTCAATCGCCTCGCTCCGATCGCCGACGCCCTGGCTCCGACGGAGGCGGCTCGCGTGTGGGCGTCGCTAAAGGTGCAGGCGGACGCCGCACAAGCACGCTTGAGTCAGGCGACCGAGTCGGACGCTCGCGCCTCGGTGGGAGAACGCATCGCGTTCGTCCGCGAGCGTTTCACGCCTCCCCCCGTGGCGGTGAAGGCCGGCGCAGGGGTACGGCTCACGGCTCGGAACGTCGGGACCGGTCTACGTCTCGAGCTCGGCGCCGGGACCCACGCGGTGCCGCCGGGACTCTACGATGTCGCCGACGAGTCGGGCGGGTCGCTCCGATTCCCCGCCGTCGTTCCGTTCACGGTCCGTGCCTCCGCGCAGCGTGTGCCAACGGCCCCCCCCGCGCTCGTCTGGGCCATACCGGACGACGCCCGGACCCTGGACCGCGACAGTGTGCTCGTGCTGGGCGGGTCGGTGTCACCTCGACGCGCGCCGTACGCCGTTCCCGGCCCGGCCGTCGAGGTGGCCTCGTTTCGCTTGGATCGCCGCCCCTTGCGCAACGACGCGTACTTGGCGTTCCTCCAGGCGCTGCCCGCGGGGGAACGCGCCGCGAGACTTCCCCTCACGGGGTTCGAGATCGACGAGGCACGTGGCACGATCCGCGTGAGCGGTGTGCGGCCCGAGGATCCGATCGCCGGCGTGAGCGTCGAAGATGCGCGCGCGTACTGTGCGTGGGCGTCCACCCAGACCGGGAGCGCGGTTCGCCTCCCGACGGAAGCGGAGTGGATTCTGGCCATGGCCCATCCGCGCCCGGGCGAGGGCCAGGGTACGGAGAGCGACCACGGCGTGGCGGGACTCGACGTCCCGGCCCTGGAGCTCGTGGAGGGTCCGGACGGGCCCTTGCTGAAGGGAAAGACGCCGGACGAGCGTGCCGTGTACGCGATCGTGCCGGTCGCGGCGGACGCGCGCGTCGAAGACGTGGGCTTGCGCTGCGTCCGCACACCCAAGCCGTAGAGGCGATCCAGCCCCGGAAGGGCTTGCGCGGCGCCAGCGACGAAAAGTACGTTCGCGAGGCTGCCTCGGTACGGAACCCGGGGGTCAGTGGCTGGCGTGAACGAAGAGAGGCCAGCCCCACGCAGCGAGTTGGTTCACGAGCAGCGTGGCCGCGCCGAACCAGAGCAGGGGCCAGAGGGCCTGCCCGATCGTCAGGCGCCGTCGGAAGTCCGCGGGCGCGGGGGTGATCGCACGATGGCGGGGCGTGGGAGGCAGTTCGACGGAACCGTGCGAAGCGCTCATGGGGCCTCTCAGGCGGGGGACGTGACGTAGGTCTCGTGACGCACATAGCCTACGGCATCGAGGACCTCGGCGTGCGTCAGCGTCGGTCGGACCTCCAGAACGCGCGGGAGGCGGTCGGGCAGGATGTCGCGCAGGATGGGCCACGCGGGTGCGCCGTCTTCGGGATGGCTCCCCCCGGCGAAATCCGCCCCGAGCCCGTGGACGAAGAGCAGCGTGGATCGGGACGCGTATTGCTCGGCCCACGAAGCTGGGTTCGGGCCGAGTCCGAGACGATGGAGGCGTAGCGCGCGCGTGGGGTCGAAGGCGAGCCGAAGACGCGGGAGGGCGTCGAGCAACCACCCCGTCTCTTCGAAGCCGAGCAGTCCGGCCGCCCCGCCGGCATTGCGCACGGCGAGGGGCACGCCGACCCGCAGCCCGTCGTGGAGGGCGCGAGCCGCTCGCTCCACGGCCCCGGCCCGATGGGGCTCGCGCAGCGCCGCGACCGCATCGCTATCCTCGTCGGAGCGGGCCGTGACGAGGGCCCCGTCTCTACGCGACAGCTCGCGCTCGTCCCGCCCGCCCAGATCCCCCGCCTCGACCACGGTCCACGCGGCCTTGAGGCGCGCCGTCCACGCGGCCTGTCTCTCGAGCCCGGCGGCGAAGGCACGGGGGTCCTCGAGCGAGGCTCCGGCGCCTCCCTGCTGGACGACGGCCTCGATGCCCACGCCCAGCGGTTTCAGTTCCTCGCGACGCCCGCCCGCGACCGGCCCCGGAAAGTCCAGGGCGAGCCGGCCCAGTCCCAGAGAACGGGCGGCCGTCGCGGCCTCGCCGAGACTCGTGCCCGGGGCGAAGCAGCCCGTGGCGAGCACGATGGTCAAGCGTCGCCCCCCGTCGTGGGCGCGCCGGCCTCGATCCATGCGGCGATGCCATCCTCGTCGTGCGGACCGATGACGAGGTCCGCCACGGCCTGGACCTCGGGCACGCCGTTGCCGACGCTGACGGCGAGGCCGGCAGACGCCAGCATGCTCAGATCGTTCAGCTGATCGCCGACGGCAATCGTTCGCGCGGCCGGGATGCCCCGCTCGGAGGCGAGGTAGTCGAAGACCTCCGCCTTGCCCCGCGTGTGGAGCTGGATTTCCCCGAGCTGCAGGTCGGTGTCCTGGAACTCGTAGAAGATCCGCATCGGGTAGCTCTGGACCCTCAAGCCGTCCCGGGCCGCCGGGCCGAGCGCATCCCAACCGGCTTCAACGCAATCGGCGTCATCGAAATAGCAGCTGACCCGCATGAGGTCCTTCGTCGGGAGAGCCCGGGGATCCGTGACGGTGATGACGTTCTCGTACCACTTGGCGATCCGCTCGTGCATTCCATGGTCACGTCGGACGGTGAACTTGCGCATCCCGTTGTGGCGGAACGAGAACGAGGCGACCTCTTCCGCGCTCTCGATGGAGGCGAGCAGCGACTCCGGGATGGTCAGGAATCGCCACGGGCGCCGCCCCGGCCATCCGATCCAGCTGCCGTTGTAGGCCGCCACGGGCGTCTTGAGGCCAAGACCGCGGTGGATGCTCGTCGTGCCGGCCACACTCCGCCCGGTGCAGATCATCACCTCCATGCCGCTGGCGAGGAGCGCCTGGACTGCACGATAGGTGCGCAGGGTCACGCGCGAGGCGGGATCGAGCAGGGTCCCATCCAGGTCGAAGAGGATCGCGTCGTAGCGGTCGCGGAGGGAGGTCAGCGGGGATATCATCGTGCCGGGCAGGGATACCACGAAGGGGACCCTCCCGCCTCGAACCCGGACTCGTCCCCATGCGCCGCCTGACACCCGCCCTGCTCGTCCTCGCACCGTTCGTGCTCGCGCTGATCTACGCGCTGCTGTACGAGGCGCTCGCCCCGACGCCGACCGTGGAGACCGTCGTTCCCGAGCGCGCCATCTACGTCCAGCGCTACCGCGACATCGACGCGCTCGACGCGACCTTCTTCCGGCATCCCAACGATCCCGCCTCGCCGGCCGAGCGGATCTCGGAGGGGCTGAACATACCGGGATTCCCCGGACTCGACCGTCGACGCCCCATCCATCTCGTCTTCCTGCCGCGGGGAACCGCGGCGGACTCCACCCTGTTCATCCTTCCCCTCGTTCGCGAGGACGCGCTCAGGGCCCGATTCGACGATCCCGAGTTCTTCCTCGAGCGGGGGCAGTGGCGGCGCGCCAAGCACCTGGGCATCCGGGGCGACTTTGCGGGCATCTCGGGCGACGCGAACGCGGTCGAGCACCTCGGCGAGGGAGGCCTCACCGCGGAGCCGCTGGGCGAGACGTTCGCCATCGCCGTTCGCGTCCCCGAGATGGTCGACTATGCGGCCCAGACGCCTGGCGAGGAGCCGTGGGCGCCGATCCTCGCGGCGCTCGGCGTCGGGGCGGACGACATCGCCGTCGACGCCTCGGGCGCCATGGTGGTCACGTCCGACCGCCTCATGCGTGTGCGGGGCGCGTGGCGCACGGCCCGCCTGTGGGCGTTCGCAGACGAGGGCCGCATCCGCATCGAGCTCGAGCCCACCCCGGGTCCCCTCGCCGACCTGCTACAGCGCCTTGCGGCGGAATCGGCGGCACGGTCGGAGGATGCGCCGGCCCCCCCGCGACGCGCGCAGGCCTGGGTGTCCGTGCCGGGGGCCCTGGCGCGGGCCGTGCTGGCGCGCGCGCTCTACGACGCGGGTCTCGCGTTCCCCCGCGCCGAGACCTCCGGGGCCCCGCCCGCGGCGGGCGCGGCCCCGGACGACCCCGGTCCGTGGGCGGATCCCTCGGTGGGCGGTGGGCTCGCCCTGTGGGCGTCGGCCGCGCCGGGTACGGGCTACGCGTGGACCTTGGGCATCGCCGGGAAGGAAGGGAGCCTCCTCGACCTGGCGCGGTTCCTGCCCGGTGAGCCGTCGCTGACCGACGACGCCGGCACGTGGAGCGCGGACCTGCCCGTGGCCGAGGGTCGACTCGCGCTCACGCTGGCCGATCGCAGCCAGGATCGCGTCTCACCCGCCGGACGGATCGTGGCGTGGAACCAAGACGGGATGGACGTCCTCCTCGCGGGACCGGGCCCCGAGCGCGCCCGGGCGGACTTCGAGCGCGGGCTCGCCGAGGCCCGCTCGGCGCCGGCGCTCGCGCCGCCCCCGCCACCGTGGACGCGGGTCCTGGACTTCGGCCTCGACGGCGTCCGCGCCAGGAGCCTCCTCGGCAACGAGCTCGAGCGAGGGGGGCTCTTCGCGAGCCTCTCGGGCGGACGCATCGAGGGGGAGGTCACCACGGACGGCAACCTGCTCCGCATCGAGGCCGCCGTCGTCCGGCCGCGCTGACAGCCGGCGCGTCCCACTTGGACGTGCGTGGACGACGGGTGCCCTCGCGCCAGTGGCGGACCCTGCGACGAGCCTGGATGACTTCATGAATCATTCAGGCTAGAGTGCGTCGCCGTGCCGCCCCCTCCCTCCGCGCCCGATCTCCTCTTCCCGGACGCCGCCATGGACGGGACGTTCGTCGGCGTGGCGCTCGACGTCCCGGTCGATCGACGGTTCACCTACCGTGTGCCCGGCGACCTCGCGCAGCGCGCCGAGGTCGGCCATCGCGTGACGGTGCCGTTTCGCGGTCGCTCGCGTGTCGGCTTCATCGTCGAGCGAAGCGAGGAGCGGCCGGACTTCCGAGTGCTCGACGTCGAGGACATTCCGGATCCGGAACCGCTGATCGGGCCCGGGTTGCTCGACCTGGGACGCTTCATCGCCGGGTACTACGGCGCGTCGCTCGGCGAGTCGCTGAGTGCGATGGTGCCGCGCGGCGTGCGGAGGCGCGGCAAGGGCCGCCCGCGAACCCGCGTCCGCCTGGCCACGGAGGGCGAGGGCGGCCCCCAGGCGACGCAGGCCGGCGCGCCCGGCGACGACACGGAGCCGGGACCGCGCGAGCGGATCCTGAGGCTGCTGGTCCAGCACCCAGAGGGCTTTCTGCTCCCCGACCTCTGCCGCCGCGCACGGACGTCGGCGAGCCCGGTCCACACGCTGGCCAAACGCGGCGTCGTGACCCTGGAGAAGGAACGAGGGCATGACGATGCGCTGGCCGAAGCCGCCAAGCGTCGCGAAGGCCCTCCCGAGACGCCTCCGGTTCTCACGGCGGACCAGGCCGTCGCGGTGAAGCGCGTAGACGAGGGGATTACCAGCAAGGCCTTCACCCCCTTCGTCCTGCTGGGGGTCACGGGCTCGGGGAAGACCGAGGTCTACCTCCGGGGCATCACGGCGTGCATCGAAGCGGGCCGCCAGGCCATCGTGCTCGTGCCCGAGATCGCGCTCACGCCGCAGACGGTGCGCCGATTCCGGGCGCGCTTCGATCGGGTGGCGGTGCTGCACTCCGCGATGACCGACGCCGAGCGCGCGCGGACCTGGCGCGAGATCCGCGCGGGTCGAGCCGACGTGGTGATCGGGCCGCGCAGCGCCGTCTTCGCGCCGGTTCCCAGCCTCGGCCTCCTGGTGGTGGACGAGGAGCACGAGGGCAGCTTCAAGCAGCAAAACGCGCCCCGCTACCACGCCCGGGACGTGGGCATGGTCCGGGCGCGGGACGCGGGGGCCACGGTCGTGCTGGGAAGCGCCACGCCGGCGCTGGAGACGTGGCGGCACGCCCAGGAAGGCCGGTACGCGTTGTTGCGACTGCCGGATCGCGTCGGCGGTCGCCCTCTCCCCACCGTCCAGGTCATCGACGTGCGAAGCGGCGAGGAACGCCCCGGCTCGCAGCGGCACTTGGGCCGGACGATGATCCTGCGCATCCGCGAGGCCATCACCGAGGGCGGGCAGGTGATCCTGCTGCAAAATCGACGGGGCTTCGCAACGAGCGTGGCCTGCCCGCGCTGCGGATACGTGCTCGAGTGTCTCCACTGCGACGTGGCGCTGACGTACCACCGCAGCTACACGGTGGCGATGTGCCACCTGTGCGGCCACGAGAAGCGCGCCCCCACCGCGTGTCCGGACTGCGGTCTCCCCAAGCTTCGACTCCAGGGCGTGGGCACGCAGACCGTGGAGTCGGAGTTGGCCGAAGCCTTCCCCGACGTGCGCGTGGCGCGCATGGACTCGGACACGATGGCTACGCGCGAGGCCTACGAGCGCGTGCTCGGCCGATTCGAGCGGCACGAGATCGACGTCTGGTCGGCACGCAGATGATCGCCAAGGGGCTCCACTTCCCGCGCGTGACGTTGGTGGGCATCGTGTCGGCCGACACCTCGCTCGTGCTACCGGACTTCCGCAGCGCGGAGCGAACGTTTTCGCTCGTCGCCCAGGTGGCCGGGCGGGCAGGGCGCGGCGACCAGGCCGGGCGCGTGGTCGTGCAGACCACGATGCCCGAGCACCCGGCGATTCGCTTCGCCGCGGAGCACGACTTCGAGGCCTTCGCCGCGGCCGAGCTACGCGACCGCGAGGTCCACGGCTACCCCCCCTACCGCCGCCTCCTGCACGTCCTGATTCGCGGCCCCGGCAAGGACGCCGTGGCCGCCCACGCCGAGGATCGGGCGGGTCGACTCGTGGCGGGCGTGGGCGAGGGCGTAGCCGTGCTGGGTCCCGCCGAGCCGACGGTGGCTCGCGTGCAGGGCCTCTGGCGCCGGCACGTCCTGGTGAAGGCGCCGACCCCCCGGGGCATCGCCCGGGCGCTCGCGATCCTGAAGCACGCGCCCCGACCCAAGGCGCGTGTCGAGGAGGCCTGGGACGTGGACCCGCAGGGAATGCTCTGAGGGGCTCCCGGGGCCGCGGAGCAGAGAGCTAGCGAAGCGGGGGCGGCGGCGGGGGCGGCGGCGGCGGACTCGGCATGGGGGCCCGCTCGACGCGTCGCGGCCCGGGCTGGACTCCCGGGGGCACGGCCCGCGGCGCGACCGGGCGGGGAACGGGCATCGGCGCCGTCGCCCGGGGCGCGGGCACGGGCGGCGGGCGACGAGGACCACGGCGAGACAGGCGGCGCCCCCGGGGACGGCGCCCCGCCGGGATCCGTGGGCACGGCGCCCGGGCCTGGGCTCGATGGCGACACCGGCGCCCCCGGCGCGGAGAGGCTCGCGGCGGGGCTCCGCACACCGGACGGCAGCGGGATCCCCCGGGCGGCGGCGACGCCCGTGTACCACCGCGACCAGGCCAGGCTGCTCGTGCCGAGCGCCTCCTGCTCGGGCACGCTGAGCGGGCGACCCTGGACCCGCCCGGCGTAGGTGATGAGCAGGTCGGTGACGATCGGCTTCAGCTCGACCTCGACGTCGTCGAGCAGCCGGATCACCTCGGGCATGCCCCGCCCGTCGCCCAGACGCTCGAGGCCCGCGGCCGCGGCGATGCGGATGCGCACGTACTCGTCCTTCATCAGAACCATGAGCAGCTCGTAGGTCCCCGGGGAGTCGAGCTTCCCGAGCGCCTTGGCGACGTGCAGGCGTACCAAGGGGTCGCGGTCCGCGACGACGGCGGAGAGCGCGCCGGCGATCTGCCGCTGCGTGGCCGGGTCCACGGGTCGCCCCTGGCGCTGCCTCACGTCCAGCACGTTGGCGAGGACGAGGGGGGCGAAGCGCCGGGGCTCGACGGCGGGCGACCGAAGCTGGCGCATCACGGGATCCAGCGGGGTGTTCGGATCGGCCCGGATCTTCAGCGCGATCAGCGCGTTGCCCACGAGCTTGGCATCGCGCTCCCGGAGGTGCTCGATGAGCTCGCGGGTCGCGTCGCTGCGTCCGGAGAAGCCCAGGGCGCTCACACCCAGGTACTGGGTCTGGATGCCCATGCTCCCGCGGGCGGCCGCCACGAAGTCGGGGTATCCCGCGTCGACCTCCTGACGGATCTGCCCCGCGAGCAGGTCCGCCTGCTCCTTGCGCCCGGACGCCTGCGCGACGTCCCACTGGGAGATGAGCATGTCGACTTTGCCGAGCCGAAGCCCGGTCGGGTCGTCGGGCGACAGCGGCCCGGAGGTGGGCGCTGCCCGCGCCGCGTCGGCGGCCGGGGCGGACGATGGGCCGGCCCCTTGGCGGCAACCGGCAAGCAGGACCAGGAGGACCACGACGAGGGCGGGACGGAAGCGATGGATGGCTGAATTCCCTCACGCGTTGCCCTCTTGGACCCCCACCGGATCCTCGGTCTTCCCGGGGGGCACCACATGGTCGCGAATGCGCTCGCGAAACGGCGCGGGGATCCGGCACGGCTTGCCCCGGGGATCGGTGGCCGCCAGGACGGTGAAGCCCGTGGCCAGGATGTCCCCGTCGCGGCGCAGCTCGTAGTCGAAGCGCATGCGCACCCCCCTCAGCTCCGCAAGGCGCGTGTGCACGGTGACGAGGTCGTCGTAGGTGGCGGGTCGGATGTGGCGCACGCCGGTCTCTACGACCACCAGCAGGGTCCCCTCCTCCTCGAGGCGCCGATAGGTCTCCCCCATCGAGCGCAGCATCTCCGTCCGCCCCATCTCGAAGAAGACGAGGTAGTTGGCGTGGTAGGCGTATCCCATCCGGTCGACTTCGCCGTAGCGGATGCGGAAGCTGGTCTCGTGCGGAGGCGGAGCAGGGTGCATGGGGGCGATTATCGGGGGAGGCTTCCCCTCGCGGCCGATATTCTGCGGAGCCGCCATGGACAGCGACGCGCCCCCCGCCGTGACGCCCCGTCGCCTGCCCCGGCAGCGCGTGGTGGTCCTCGGTGCGTTGCTCGGCTGGGCCCTGCCCGGGCTGGGCCAGCTCTGGGCCGGACAGCCCCGAAAGGCCATCCTCTTCGGGGCCACGATCTTGTCGCTCTTCGCGGTGGGTTGGTGGCTGACCGGTTTCACGGTCGTGGATCCCGAGCGCTACCGCCTCGACTTCCTCGCCCAGGCCCTGCTCGGAGGCCCCACGGCGTTCGCGCTCGAGCAGTCCCGGGACATCACCCTCACCGCCATGCCCCGCTTCTTCGACGTCGGCCGGCTCTACGTGCAGGTCGCCGGGCTCCTGAACCTCGTGGCCATGGCGGACGCCGTCGGGGACCTGATCCGCCACAACCGACGGGCGCTCGCCATGCGCCAGGCACGCGGCGAGGAGCCCGCCTCGCACCCTTCGGCTCCCGAGGCCCTCGGCCCCACGTCCGATGGCCCTGCGTCCCACGACAAGCCCGCGTCCCACGACATGCCCGCGGCGCACGCCACGCCCGCGGCGCCTGGAGGCGAAGAGGGCGATGAGGGCGATGAGGGCGAGGATCGCCCTGGCCCGCAGCCCGCGGAGGGAGGTGCATGAGCTTCCTGGACCTGCTCTTCCTGCCGCCCTTGATGCTCGCCATCGCCATGGTCGTGGGCGCGGCCGGGCGCCGGCCCGGCGACCTGGCGGTACACATCCGCCGCACGTTCTGGGCGCTGACGCTGGGCGTCGTCGCGGTCGGCATCGTCGTGCGCCTCGTGGTCGTGCTCTTCGCCTGAACCGGCCCCGCGGGCGAGGACTCAAGCGCGCTGCACACCCACCCCGGCCACCCGCGCGATGTAGCCGCCGAGCTCGAGGTGGGTGATCGCGGTGGCCACCTCTCGCGGTCCGAGTCCGGTCCGCCTGACCAGGACCTCGATGGTCACGGTCTCGGCCTCCTCGAGTGCTTGAAAGACCGTGCGCGGCGCGCCCGCCGGCGGAGCGGGGCGGGGCGGCGGGTCGACCTCCTGGGGGTCGACCCCGCTGAACTCGAGCGCCCGCAACACGTCCCGGACGTCTTCGCAGAGGCCGGCCTCGCCCGCTCTCAGGAGCTGGTGGGACCCGCGGAAGCCGGGCGTGCCCACGGGTCCGGGGAGGACGAGCACCTCTCGGCCCTGCTCGTTGGCGAGCCGCGCCGTGATGAGCGCGCCGCTGTCCCAGGGCGCCTCGACCACGACGACCACGCGGGCCAGCGCGGCCACGATGCGGTTGCGTCGCGGGAAGAACGCGGGATGGGGTCGCGTGCCCGGCGGGTACTCGCTGAGCACGCCGCCCGAAGCAACCAGCAAGTCCTTCAGGTCCAGGTGCTCGATCGGGTAGGGCACGTCGAGGCCGCAGCCGAGAACGGCCAGCGAGGATCCCCCGCCCGCCAGCGCGCCGAAGTGGGCCGCCCCGTCGATCCCGAGCGCCAATCCGCTGAGCACCCAGAAGCCGCGGCGGGCCAGCCCCTCGGCCAACCTGCGTGCGTGGCGGAGGCCGTAGGCGCCGGCGCCCCGGCTGCCGACGATCGCAGCGGTAAAGGCCTCGGGCGGGGGCAGCGTGCCCCGGAGGAAGAGCGCGAGCGGGGGGTCGCCGAGGCCCCCGAAGGCCTCGTGGGGCCACGCGGCGTCGGCCGGGGTGAGGATCCGTTGGCCCAGGGCAACGGCCCGCCGCGAGAGGGCGGCGGGGTCCACCCGCTCGAGGCGCCGGTGGAGGCGAGGGCCTCGACGGGGTCCGGCTGCCCGGGCGAGGAGCGAGGCGGGGGCCCGGGCGGCGGCTTCAACACTCCCGGTGGCGCGGATCAGCTTGGCCGCCGTTCGGGGGCCGAGCCCTTCGGTGAGAGCGAGGGCGAGCCAGGCCTGTCGTGCGCTTGCTGTCACCCCCCGTCATCGCCTGGGGGACGCCCGCGGTCACTTCCGGAGGACGTAAAAAAAGAAGGCCGCGGCAGGTGCCGCGGCCTTCTTGGAAGCGTCCCGGGGGACGCTGGTTGTCGTCAGGCTAGGCTAGTTGGCCTGGCGCCAGACGGTACCACTCTGGCCGTGCACGTTGACGGCAGTCTGGCCCATGATGTCGGCACCGGCGATGAACGCGCTGTTGCTCGGGGGCGGGGTTGCCGGCACCGCTGTACGCGGTCGCGGGGTTCGGGTCCTCGGTCGCCGAGGACGTCGCCCTGCTGGTTCACGAAGAACGTGCGGTTACCGGAGGTGTTGTAGTTGACCGGCCACGCATAGGCGCACCAGGTGGTCTCGGCGTTGTCGGAGTCGTGGGCACCAATGCCAGCCGGGGCATCGGGGCAAGCCGCGGCCGCACCGGCGACGTCCGGGAGCCACATCTGGAAGAGGTAACCCGAGCGGGTCACGTAGCCGTTGGCGTCGACCGTCTGGAAAGCGCCCGAGAGGACCGGGGGCTGCAGCGCGGCTGGGCATGTTGGCGTTGATCGAGCCGGCCATGTCCTGGAACCCGCCGTACTCGCCCGTGCCGTCGCCGATGGCGCCGCCGTTGAGCACGTCGGTGTCGAGCTTGGCGCTCTGCTGGAACTGGGCCTGCGCGGACACGATGTTGCGCAGGGTCGCGATCGCGGCCGTCTCGTTGGCTGCCAGGCGGGCCGCCAGGAGGTTCGGGATGGCGATCGCTGCAATGATGGCGATGATCGCGATGACGATCATCAGCTCGATCAGCGTGAAACCGCTTTGCTTGCGGGACATTGACTTCTCTCCCTCTGGGATGATTCGGGTCTGGCCCACCAGAGAGCCGGGAGTCAGCGGCGCCCACCCTGGGCTCCGCCCGGATCCGCCGTGATCTCCTGGGCCGAGGAGATCGTCACGGATCCGCTGTCCCGCCATGGGACGACCCGGTCTCAGATTCGAGGGTGGGTGAGACCCTCGAGTCCGGCGCCCCTATCGGCCCCGCCCGTCCTCGCCCTTGAGGGACTCTTCACGAAATTCGAGATCTGGGTCCTTCGACTCAAACGACTCGGCGAGGGTCGGGTCGATGGCGCGGGCTCGGGCCCAGGTGCGGGCGGCTTCGTCGGGCTTGCCGGCCTCGAGGAGGGACTTCGCGGCCACGCGTAGCGCCCCGACATCGTCTGGCGTCAACGCGGCCAGGCGACGCGCCGACGGCGCGCGTGATGCCCGCCCCCTCCAGGGCAGCGAGCCTCGCCGTCGCGCGCAGGGCGACGGGCCCGGCCTCGAGCGTGCGTACCCCGACGCGGGGGCCGACGGTCGGCGCGAGCGGCGTCGGGGCCGCGTGCAGCGCGGCGGCGAGCAGGAGACGCGCCGCCTCTTCCCGGCCGGTGGCGTGGAGCACGTAGGCCATCCCGTCCGCCCGCGCCAGCTCGAGGAGCGCGTTGGCCCACGGCGCGCCCTCGGTCAGGAGCTCGAGAGCGTCGTCCCCCCGGCTATCGGCCACCAGCATCTCGGCCCGCTCGAGGCGGAGCGCGCGCGCCTCCTCCCCGCCCCGCACGAGCGTCTGGGCCTCGTCGAGCGCCGCGAGCGCGTCCGCGACCTGCCCGTCGGCGAGGTGGACCTGCGCCTTCACGCGCCAGGCGTGCTGGCGCACGGTCGGGGACACGCCCTCCTCCAGCATGCCCTCGGCGTCGATGACCGCGAGGATCTCCTCCCGCCCTTCGTGGGTCGCGAAGAGGAGATCGAACATGCCCAACCGACTCTCGAGGTACTGCTGCTGATCCGCGGCGTCTTGCTCTCCGGCGATTCTCGAGCAGCAAGAACGCCGTCACGGCGAGGAGCACGAGCACGCCGTAGAGCAGGGCACGGGAAACGCGGGGATGGCGCTTGCGCCATGAGACGCGGTTCGAATCAGGATCGCCTTGCTCCACGACGCCTCCGTGTCACCCGCCGGATCGAGTGCCCGGAAGCGAGCGTATCGGGTCCGACCGTGGGGTCCAGGATCAGTGGGCCAGCTGCTTCTGCAGCTCGAAGATCGGCAGGAACACCGCCAGCACGATCGTCCCCACGAGGATACCCATGGTGGCGATCATGATCGGCTCGATCAAGCTGGTCAGCTGCTTCACGGTCGCACGTACCTGCTCGTCGTAGAACTCGGAGATCTTCTCGAGCAGGAGTTCCAGCGAACCGGACTTCTCGCCGATGCTCACCATGCGCGTGACCATGGGCGGGAAGACACTGCACTCGGCGAGGGGCTCGGCGAGGGTCTCGCCCTGACGGACGTTCTCGCGGGCGTGCTCGATGGCATCGGCGATGATGCGGTTGCCCGCGGTCTCCGCGACGATCTCCAAGGACCCCAGGATCGGCACACCGGACTTGAGCATCGTGGAGAAGGTCTTCGCAAAACGCGAGAGTCCGACCTTCTGGAAGAGGTTGCCGAAGATCGGCACGCGCAACATGAGCCAGTCCCACTGCCGGCTGCCCTTGTCGGTCCTCTTGTAGACCTGCAGCAGGAGGTACGCGACGACCATGCCGGCCAGCATGGTGGCCCAGTGCGCGCGGCAGAGATCCGAGAAGTTGAGGATGGCCTTCGTCAGTCCCGGAAGCTCGATGTCCAGGGAGGCGAAGACGTCCTTGAACTTGGGCACGATGGCGAGCATGAGGAAGGCAGTGATCGAGAGAATCAACACGAGCGAGACGATCGGGTACGTCATGGCGCTCTTGATGTCGCGCTTCAGGCGCTCGGCCGACTCCAGGTACTCCGCCAACCGAATGAGGATCTCGTCGATCTGACCGGACGCTTCACCGGCCTTGATCATGCTCACGAAGACGTCGGAGAAGACCTTCGGGTACTTGTCGATCGCCGTGCTCAGGTCCTGACCGCTCCGGACGTCCTCGATCACGCCCTCGAGCAGCAAGGCGAAGTTCCTCGACTGGGCCTGCTCCTGGAGGATCTCCAGGCACTCGAGCAGCGGGATACCTGCGCTGATCATGGTCGAGAGCTGGCGGGTGAAGACGACGAGTTCTTCCTTCTTCCGAATGCCCGGCTTCTTGCTGCCGAGGTCCATGGACAGCCACGAGCCCTTGGCGGCGCTCGGTGTCGAGCCGCTCGCGCCGCTGGAACGTGCCGTGGGCGCGGGACGTGCGGCCTTCTTCTGCCCCACGCCACCGCGACGGGAATCCACCTGGAGCGGGGTGAGATTGCGTCGGCGCAACTCCTCGATGCACTCCTGCTCGGAGGAGGCGTCCAGGGATCCACGAATCGTCCTACCGTCGGATCCGACCGCGCTGTACTTGAAACTCGCCATGGTTTGCCTCGTTCGCTGGCCTAGGCCTGGTCGTCCTGCTGCAGATTCATCTTGCGGCGGTTGTCGTTCAATGTGACCCGCAGCACCTCTTCGACTGTCGTGTTGCCGCGCATGGCGTTGAGCAAGGCCGCGCGACGCAGGGTGATCATGCCGTCCTCGAGCGCCGCGTGGCGCAGCTCGAGGGCGGACTGCCCCTGCACGATCATGCGCTTCATGCGCTCGTTGATCGGGAGGGTCTCGAGAATGGCGAAGCGCCCGGCGTAGCCCCCGGCGCATCGGCCGCACCCCTTGGCGCGATAGAAGACGGGCCTTTCCTCGATGTCGGCTTCGGTGTAGCCGATGTCGAGCAGCCGCTCCTCAGGCGCTTGGATCTCCTCCTTGCAGTGCTTGCAGAGCCGGCGCATGAGGCGCTGGGCCGAGACGAGCAGAGTGGAGGAGGCCACCATGAAGGGGTCCACGCCCATGTCGATCATGCGGGAGATCGTCCCCGCCGCGTCGTTGGTGTGGAGCGTGGAGAGTACGAGGTGACCGGTCAGCGCCGCCTTGACGGCGATGTCGATCGTCTCCGTGTCTCGGATCTCACCGACCATGCAGACGTCGGGGTCCTGGCGCAGGATGGACCGAAGCGCGGCGGCGAACGTCAGGCCACCCTTGACGTTCACCTGGACTTGGTTGATGCCGTCGAGCTGGTACTCGACCGGGTCCTCGACCGTGACGAAGTTCTGCTCGGGCGTCATGATCTCCTTGACCGCGCTGTACAGCGTGGTCGTCTTGCCCGAGCCCGTCGGGCCCGTGACGAGGATCATCCCGTAGGGGCTCTCGATCGCCTTGCGGAAGTCCTCCAGCGACTTCGGCTCGAATCCGAGGCCGTCGAGAGAGAGCGCGAGGTTGCTGGCATCGAGGATACGAAGCACGACCTTCTCGCCGTGCACGGTCGGCAGGCTGGAGACGCGGAAGTCGATCTGACGTCCTTCGGCCTTCACCTGGAACTTGCCGTCCTGGGGCCGCCGCTTCTCCGCGATGTCGAGATCCGCCATGATCTTCAGGCGACTGGTGATCGCGTTCTGGAGTCGCTTCGGAGGCTCCATCGCGTCGTGAAGCGCACCGTCGGTGCGGTAGCGCACGACCACACGCTTCTCGAACGGCTCGACGTGGATGTCGGACGCCTTCATCTTGATGGCGTTGTAGATCATCAAGTTGACGAGCTTGATGACAGGGGCCGTGTCGTCATCGCCGGCGTGGGCGATGTCGACCTCGTCCGAGTCGTGGCCCTCCTTGATCTGCAGCTCGGGATCGTCTTCGTCCAGGATCTCGGAGAGCGTCGTGTCACGGCGCTCGTAGAACACCTGCTGGGCCAGTTGGATCTGGGGTTCGAGAGCCAGGGCCAGCCGGAGCTCGCAGCCGGTCTTCAGGCGCAGGTCATCGTGCTTGACGACGTCGAAGGGGTTCGAGACGGCGACCGTGAGGATCCGCCCCATCTTCGCAATCGGCACGCAGCCGATGTCGCGCGCCAGGTCCCGCGGAACGACCTCCACGAGGTCGGACGACGGATCGAGACGCTTGAGATCGATGGGCGGAACGCCGAGCCGATCGGCGAGGATGCCGAGCAGATCGTTCTCCTCGAAGATCTTCCGCTCGAGGAGGAACTCGCTGACCGACTTCTCCTGCCGGGTCGCGACCTGGCTGGCCTGGGCCAGGATGTCCATGTCGACGAGGCCGGCCTCCTCGAGGATGCGGACGATGCGTCGGTTGAAGCTGACCATCATCCCCCCTAGGCGCGGCCGAGAATCCGCTTGAGGTCGTCCTGATCGCTCGTGTGGCTGAGGGCCATGTCGACCGTGATCAGGTTGCGACGGACGAGTTCACCCAGGGAGTGGTTCATCGTCTGCATGCCGCTGACGACCACCGGTCTGGATGATGCTGTAGATCTGGTGCGCCTTGTCGTCGCGGATCAGCGCCCGGACGGCGGAGTTCGCGATCATGACCTCCAGAGCGAGCACGCGCCCCGACCCACGAGCCATGGGCATCAGCTGCTGGCAGAAGACGGCCTGAATGACGAACGAGAGCTGGGTGCGCACCTGCTGCTGCTGGTGCGAGGGGAAGACGTCGACGATACGGTTGATCGACTGAACGCAGTCCGAGGTGTGCAGGGTGCCGAACGTGAGGTGACCCGTCTCGGCGATCGTCAACGCCGCCTCGATGGTCTCCATGTCGCGCATCTCGCCGACGAGCACGACGTCGGGGTCCTGGCGGAGCGCGCTGCGAAGCGCCCGCGAGAAGCCCTGGGTGTCGGATCCCATCTCGCGCTGGTTGAACAGGCAGTTCTTGTTGCGGTGGAGGAACTCGATCGGGTCCTCGACGGTCACCACGTGGCCGCACCGGGTCTCGTTGATGTGGTCGAGCATCGCCGCCAGCGAGGTCGTCTTGCCGCTTCCCGTGGCGCCGGTGAACAGCACGAGCCCGCGGGGCAGGGCGGAGATCTCGCTGCAGATCCCCTTCGGCAGGCCGAGTTCGTCGAACCCCTTGACGTTGTAGGGAATGACCCGGAGCACGGCGGCGACCGTGCCACGCTGGTAGAACACGTTCACGCGGAAGCGACCGAGGCCGTCCACGCCGAACGAGAGGTCGATCTCGTAGTCCTTCTCGAACCGGGCGATCTGGTCGCCGGTCAGGAACGAGAAGATGAGGCTCTTGGCGTCCTCGGGCATGAGCGGCTCGTACTCGGTGTCGAGCAGAGTGCCGTCGACGCGGATCTTCGGCGGGCTTCCCGCGCTGATGTGAAGGTCGCTACCCCCGTTGTCCACCAGGGTCTGGAGAAGCTCCTCGATCGGGATGCTGGCCATTGTTCCCTCACCTCACCTCAGGTCTTCCGTACCCCGGCCGCCATGGATCGGGGTGCCGACCTATCGACCCAGCAGGGGGATGGGCTTGACCCCCACTGGAAAGAGGCGGCCGAGGGAGGGCTCGGCGCGGCCGACGAGGGGCCTTCCGCGGGCCAGCCATGAGCCGGCAGAGAGCGAACGGCCGAGCCTTACGCGCGGTCGGAAGGCGGGCGAACCAGGAGCGGCGCCTCGTGACCGGCCGACTCGAGCATGGCCGGCTCGAGAGCGGGCGGCCCGCAACCGGGCGGCCCGAGAACGGGCGAAGAAGGGCACGGCGACGGCCCGCCGGCGCTGCGGGCAGGGCACGCAACTCCTTGCACTCTGCAAGCACGATCTCAAAGAGAAAGGGGGAGGCGGATATCCGCCTCCCCCCATCGGGAGATGCTGCTTGGGGGTGATTGAGGTGGTTGGGGTGAAACGCTAGAAGCGGATCACGACCTCGACGCGGCGATTGGTCGCATGGGCTCGCTTGCTGTTGCTGGCGTCCAGAGGCTGGGCACTGCCAACCCCCTTCACGTCCATGCGACTGGCGGCGACGCCGTGACGCGAGAGCTCGGTTGCCACCGTCTGGGCGCGGGCCTCGGACAAACGCTTGTTGGTGCCCCACTTCGCCTTCGAACGCTTGAGCGGCGTCGAGTCGGAGTGGCCCACCACCTCGACCGAAGCGGCCGGGGTCGTCGAGAGGGCGCTGGCGGTCGCTTGGAGCGTACTGATCAGGCTGGCGCTCTTCTTCAGCTGGTTCGAGCCCGACGCGAAGGCGTCGGTGACCCGGACGACCACCGTGCTTCCACTGACCATCACCTCGCCGCCGGTGCGGGCGCGCAGGTCCTCGGCGAACTGGACGGCGAGGCTGCTACCGGATGCGCCCGGGGCGGCCGTCGGGGCCGCGGTCGGGGTGTTCTTGACCAGGTCCACCTCGGTCCGGATGGTGTTCAGCTGGTCGCGAAGCCGGCTGAGCTCGACGTCGAGGTCCGCCCCCGTGCCGGCGGCGTCCGTGATCGCGGGCACCGAGCTGCTCGGGTCGATCGAGCCGGGCGCCGGCAGGTCCGGGAACGCATCGGGCGCGTTCGCGTAACCGCCGCTCCCGAAGTCACCCGAGACCATGCCATCCGGGCTTCCCATGCCGGCCGTGTCGACCGGGGCCCCGCCGCGCGAGATGACCCGGCGGCTGACGACGGTACCCACCTGGGCGGAGGGGTTGGACGGCTGGGTGTAGGTGGTGGTCGGCGCCTGGGCCACGGAGGCCGGCGGCGCGGTGTAGTTCGGGGTCGGCATCGGAGCCTGGACCATCGGTCCGGGCTGCGTGGCGGCCTGCCGCTTCGCGCGGCTGCGACACCCCGTGAGCCCTCCCATGAGGACAGCCACGGCGAGCGCGACGAGAACGACGTGTACCTGCTTCATCCTGTTCTCCCTTCTCACAACTGGCCCCGAGCTAGTTGCTCGCGGGGAGGATGTAGATTTCGACGCGACGGTTGGCGGCCTTGGCCTGCTTGGTGTTGGCCGCTTCGAGCGGGACGCCCGGCCCCTGCCCAAGCGCCTCGATGCTGGAGGCGGGTACGCCGGACTTCACCAGGAGGTCCTTGACGGCCTGCGCCCGAGCCAAGGACAACGCCTGGTTGCTGGGCCAGGGCGACCGGCGGATGGGATCACTGTCGGTGTGCCCCTCCACGCGGACCCGGCTGCCCCGGTACTGCGCGGTGATGAGCTCGCCGAGCCCCACCACGCAGCGCACGGCGTCCATGTCGTAGGCCAGCGAGTCCTTCCCCGACGGGAAGGCGCCACGCAGGACGACGGCCACCTGCTGGGATCCGCCGCGCGTCATGCGGGTCTCGACGGGGAGGTTGATTCCGGCACCCGCCAGGCGCGACTGCAGGTCGCGGCGGAAGGCGTCGACCTCGTCGTTCGTGACCATGCCGCGCCCCGGCTTCACCTCGGGCACCTGCACGACACGACCGCGCTCGGCCGCACGGGCGACCTCTTCGCTCAGTCGCTGGGCGTCCTTGCGCAGCTGCTCGACCTGGGCGGCGCGGGCGCGGTTCTCCTCGGCCGTGATCTGGAGGGCCATCTGGGCCTCGCGCCCCTTGGCCGCCTCCTGCAGGGCGAGTCGGTTCTCCTGTTCGAGCTGGCGCTTCTGGACGTTCGCCTGCTGGAGATCCGCGACGGTGCGGTCGTAGCCCGCCTGGGCCTGCGTCGCACGGTCGTCGCAACACGCCAGACGCTGTCGGACGTCGACGTTTTCCGCCTCGAGGACCTTCAAGCGGTCCTGTGCGTAGTTCTTGCTTGTACACCCGCCGAGAAGTCCTACGGCCAGCACGGCCGCCACGACCCCTCCCACGATTCCGAATCCTCTGCGCATGAGCACCTCCCTGGCCGAGGCGCCGGCGGAAAAGGGACACCCGGGCAGTCGCCCCTCGACGGCCGGTGTCCCCTCCCGCGCTCTCCGACGTCACGAACCTCCACCGATTCAAAGGGCGGAATTGCCCCCCGTCAAGGCGGAAATACCACATGTTGGGGGATGAAATCCATTAGGCACCCATGGAGCCCACCCCGCTGCCAAAGGAGTGTCCCCGAGGGGTGGGACATCGGGAGCGAAACCACCTAGCCGCCGAGCCACTCGAAGGGGAAGGGATGACCGCGCGAGCATGGACGCCGTGCGAAAGGGACGCCGGGTGAACGAGACGACCCGCGACCGAGGCCCCCGGCGACGGGGCACGTAGCCGAAGGGAACCGGTGCCCGGCCGCGCGCTAGCGGAGGAAGAGGGAGGGGTACCACTCCGTCACGACCCAGACGACCCAGTCGCCATAGAGCAACGCGAGCGCCCCCCCCACGGCCAAGAAGGGCCCGAACGGGACGTACTTGAAGGACATGGCGTACATGCCCAGTCGGTCCCGATCGACTTCGCTCGCGTCCGCGACGTGGATCCGCCAGCGCTGCCCCTTCCCCTCCGGCGTGACACGCTCGACGAGCCCGCCCACTACGACGTCCGCGTCCGTGTCCTCGAGGATGCCGGCGGCGGGAAGCTGCATATGCAGCCGGACGGTCTTGCCGACCTCCGGCGCAGCGACGTCGTCCGAGGTGACCACCTCGATGTGCTCGCCGTCGATACGCGCGCGAGAGAACGTGGCATCCAGACCGTCCCCGGTCGCGGCCAGCGTCATGGGCAGCGGACGCCCCCGAGCCCAGAGCAGGCGGAGGATGCCGATGACGGCCCCGCTCAGGCTGGCCAGGATCAGCACGTAGAGCACCCGGGTCGGCCCCACGAGAGCGCCGATGAAAGCCATCAACTTGACGTCGCCAAGCCCCATGGCCTCCTTGCGGAGGATCCATCCCCCGATCCAGCGGATCGCCAGGATCAGGAGGGCCCCGGCCAGCGCCCCGGCCCCCGCGTGGAGCCAGGCGTTCATCGCGGGCTTCACGCCATCGAGCCAGTCCGGCGGATGCAGCACGGTCACGGGCGCCAAGGCCACGGCCAGGAGGATGCCGGGCTTGGAGATGCGGTCCGGGATGATCTTGTGATCCCAGTCGATGAACGAGATCGCGAGGAGCGCCGCCAGCGCGACGGCGACGAACGCCGCGGTGGCCGGGTGGTCGCGGTACTGGAGCCAGGCGAGGGCGAAGAGGAGGCCCGTGAGCAGCTCGACGAGGGGATAGCGCCAGGCGATCGACGTCTTGCAGTGCCGGCACTTGGCGCCCAGGACGAGCCAGGAGAACACCGGGATGTTGTCGAACCAGGCGATCAGCTTCTCGCATCCGGGACAGCGGGACCGCGGCGACACGACGCTCTCGCCACGAGGCAGCCGCCAGATCACGACGTTGAGGAAGGACCCCACGACGAGTCCGGTGAGCGTGGCAAAGACGAGAAAGGCGAGTTCCACTATCGCTGCTCCGCGCCGTCGACGATCCCCCCGTCATCGGCCCGATGCCACGGCGCCTTGCACACGGAACAGGCGGCGGTTGCCGCGTTCGCCTCGAACGCGAGGCGCTCGCCGCACGCGCAGACGAATCCCTGCGCACGTGCCGGCACGCCGGCGACGAGCACGCCGGCGGGCACGTCCCGCGTGACGACGGCACCCGCGGCAACGAAGGCACGGGGTCCGATGGTGGTGCCGCACACGATCGTCGCGTTCGCTCCGATCGTGGCCCGGCGGCCCACCCGCGTGGGAAGGAAGGCGTGACGCCGCGACACGTGGGCTCGGGGGGTCTTGACGTTGGTGAAGACCGCGCTGGGACCGACGAAGACGTCGTCTTCGAGTGTCACGCCCGCGTACACCGAAACGTGATTCTGGACCTTGCACCCCCGTCCGATCCGGACATCCGGCCCGACGTAGACGGACTGACCGAGGACCGTGTCGTCCCCGATCGTGGCCCCGGCCGAGACGTGGGCGAAGTGCCAGACCTTCGCACCGCGGCCGAGGCGCGCGCCTTCGTCCACGATGGCCGACGGATGCACGAAGGGCGCCGCGTCAGGCAAAGTCATCTCCCTGGCGGGGATCCGCCTCAGACCAGGGAGGACACGAAGGAGTGCAGCATCCCGCGCTCGTCTTCCTCGAGTTCCGAGAAGAACACGCCGGTGTCGTAGAGCCCGTTTTCGAGCGGGTGGCTCCAGACGACGACCCCCGTGGTGTCGACGCGCACGTCGACGTCGGCCTCGAGGTACTGGCTCGGCAGGACCAAGGCCACGCGGATCCGTGTCATGGCGGGAATCGCGTGGTGGCACTTGATGCGGGCCCCCGATTCGGAGAGGTCCACGAGATCGAAGCTCTCCTCCTCGCCGGCTTCGCTCACGAGGCGAAACGGCAGGGCCGCCGGCACGCGCGGGTGGCGGCGTCGTTCGTTGCCCATCCTCTTCCTCCCCCCGACTGTCGGGCGTGGCGCGTAGCATACTACGAAGACTGCAACGACATCGCGTGCGCGGCCCCGCGACCAGGATTCCCTCACGAGCCGACGACCCACGCACGCCGGAGACCCCCCCATGGCCAACCTGAACAAGGTCTTGTTGATCGGTCGCCTGACCCGCGACCCCGAAACCCGCGCGACCGGCGGCGGCACCAGTGTGTGCAGCTTCGGCCTGGCGATCAATCGCACCTACACGAAGCGCGACTCCTCCGAGAAGGTCGAAGAGACCTGTTTCGTCGACGTGGAGGCCTGGGGCCGCACGGCCGAGACCATCGCCCGGTACATGACGCAAGGGCCGCCAGATCTTCATCGAGGGCCGGCTCAAATTCGACTCGTGGGAGCGCGACGGCCAGCGCCGCAGCAAGCTCCTCGTGGTGGCCGACAACTTCCAGTTCCTGGACTCCCAGGGCGGCGGCGAGGGCGGTGGAGGCGGCGGCGGCGCGTCCAGCGCCCGTGGCGGCGACCACCAGCGTCGCGAGTCCGTGCCCCCCACCCCCCAGGACGACTACGGCCCCGCCGGCGACGACATCCCCTTCTAGTCGTCCGTACGGAGTCAGTGTCCGTACGGAGTCAGTGCAAATATTCACGGTTTCGTGGCGCGCGACCTAGTCGCCGCGCCACGAAACCGTGAATATTTGCACTGACTCCGTACGGATGGTTGCGCTTGAATGGCGGCATGACCCTGCCTACTGCCGCGATCGCCTGGCGCCCGGACCCCAAGGAGGCCGGGCGCACCCGCGTCCATCAGCTCATGGAGATGGCCGGCGTCACGAACTTCGATGCCCTCCACGCCTGGTCGGTAGCCGACATCGCACGATTCTGGGACACGGCGCTCGACCACCTCGAGATGCTCTGGTACGAGCCCTACGTCCAGACCGTCGACCGGGCCCGAGGCTTCCCCTGGGCGCAGTGGTTCGTCGGCGGCAAGACCAACATCGCCCTCAACTGCCTCGAACGCCACGTGCATGCCGGGCGCGGCAGCTGGGAGGCCGTCGTAGGCGAGTCGGACGGCGGCGAGGTCACCCGCCTCACCTACGACGAGCTCAAGGACCTGACGAATCGGGCGGCCGGTTGCCTCCGGGACCTCGGAATCGAGCCGGGCGACCGCGTCGGGATCTACATGCCCATGGTGCCCGAGGTCGTGGCGGCCCTCTTCGCCTGCTTCCAGGTCGGGGCCGTCGCCGTCCCGGTCTTCTCGGCGTTCGGTGCCCAGGCGCTCGGCGTGCGGCTGCACGACGCCGAGGCCAAGGCTCTCTTCACGGCCGACGGCGGCTACCGCCGGGGCAAGGCCGGGCCGATCAAGCCTCGGGCGGACGAGGCCCTCGAGCTCGCGCCCAGCGTGGAACACGTCATCGTCCTGCGCCGCACGGGGGAGGCGATCCCCATGGTGGAGGGCCGCGACCACTGGTGGCACGAGGCCGTCCTCGGCGGCGAACCGGACGATGAGATCGAGATCCTCGACGCCGAGGCCCGCTCGATGATCCTCTATACGTCCGGCACCACGGGCAAACCCAAGGGGACCGTCCACACGCACGCCGGCTGCCTGGCCCAGATGATGAAGGAGCTCGGGTACGCGTTCGACGTCCGGCCGGGCGACCGCGTGTTCTGGCTCACGGACATCGGTTGGATGATGGGCCCCTGGTCGATGATCGGCGTAACGGCGCTCGGCGGCTCCCTGTTGGTCTTCGAGGGCGCGCCCAACTGGCCCAAGACGGACCGCCTGTTCGACATGGTGGAGCGACACAAGCTCACGCACCTGGGTCTGGCCCCCACCGCGGTGCGCTTGCTGAGGAGTAGCGGGGACGATCCGACCGGGGAACACGACCTGAGCACCCTGCGCATCCTGGGCTCGACCGGGGAGCCGTGGGATCCCGAGTCCTGGACGTGGTTCCTGGAGACGGCGGGCCGCAAGCGCTGTCCCATCATCAACATCAGCGGAGGCACCGAGCTGGTGGGCTGCCTCCTCTCCCCGCTGCCGACCACGGCGCTGAAGCCGTGCACGCTGCGTGGCCCGGGGTTGGGCATGGACGTCGACGTCTACGACGACGAAGGCCGCCCGATCCGCGACGGCATCGGGCACCTCGTCCTGAAGCAGCCGGCGCCGAGCCTGACGAAGAGCTTCCTCGGGAACGACGCACGGTATCTCGCGACCTACTTCGAGCGCTTCGGCGAGGACGTCTGGTACCACGGCGACTGGGCGCACATCGACGCCGACGGCTTCTGGTTCCTGCACGGGCGCAGCGACGACACGGTGAACGTGGCGGGCAAGCGCATCGGCCCCGCGGAAGTGGAGGCCGCCATCGTGGCGCACGTCGATGCGAGCGAAGCCGCCGCGATCGGCGTGCCCGACGCACTCAAGGGGGAGACGGTCGTCGTCTTCGTGGTCCTGCGCCCCGGCGTCGAGGAGACCGAGGCGCTTCGCCAATCCCTGTCGGACGCCGTCGTCGAGGTCCTCGGCAAGACCCTGCGCCCGAAGACCGTCCGATTCGTAGACGACCTGCCCAAGACCCGATCGGCGAAGATCGTGCGCGGCTCGATCCGCCGTCGCTGGCTCGGCGAAGACGTGGGCGACCTGGCGAGCATCCAGAATCCGGACGCGCTGGAGGCGATCGCCTCCAGTCGCTGAGCGCAGGCGACTACGGGCGATCGGACGCGAAGGGGCTGTGCCTTCGCCAGCGGGCATCGGGGGCCAGGCAGCGCGCGGTGCCCCCCGTACCCCGCATGCGCGCGAGCACGACGATGTGATACGGCCGCATGACGTCCACACCCTCCACGCCGTAGCCGGCTTCGTCGAGCATCCGCACGACCAGCTCGGTATCGAACACGTGGTGATGGAGCGTGCGTCGGCGGGCGTTGTCTCGCGCGCGCTGTTCGAACGACGCCCGGTCGCCCGCGCCCGGATCGCGCGCGAGATCGTGGAGGCGGAGGATCTCGTCCAGGTGGGTGAGGTCGTCCTCGCTCACGCCGCGCGCGCGATCCTCCCGCAGGTGCTCCAGCGTCGTGAGCGGACGGCGGTGGTCGAAGGTTCCGTCCCGATGCGGGACCACCAGCACGAGGTGGCCGGCCTCACTCGTCACGCGTTTCCACGCAGCGAGCGCGGTCAGGGGATCGGCGAGATGCTCGATCACGTGCGAGGCGAGTACGAGGTCGTAGGCAGCGTCGGAGACGCCCTCGAGGCCCGCCCCCTCCACGAGATGGAGCCGGCCGGGCGAGGAGGCGGCGGGGTAGGTGTACCGCCCCTCGCTCCCCCGGGGCCCGCTCCAGGTCGTCGTGGCCTGGAAGTCCACACCGTCGAGCGAGGCGAGGGCGCCGTAGAGCGGGACCCGCCCCTTGGCCGAGAAGATCCGACTCGGGCCGCCGATCTCGAGACCACAGCGTCCCCGCGCTTGCTGCCGGCAGGCTCCGGCGAGGCGAGAGCGGGGTCGCAGGAACGGGAGTCTCAGGGGCGCCACGACGTCAATGTAGCGGCGGACGCACAGCCCGGAGATTCCTCGTGCCCCGGGCTCGATCCGCCGATCATCCCCGCGTGAGCATTGAAATCCTCGTTCCGACGACTCGTACGCTCGGGGGGGCCGTCCGCGCCATCCTCGACCAGCTGCAGGGGGGCGGCTTCCAGAACATCGACCGGCCCGAGACGGACTACATCCTCGTCGAGATGATGAACGTGGAAGGCGAGGAGTGGGCCAAGCGCGTACCCGAGGAGGTCGGCGCCGAGGAGCTCTCGGAGACGATCAAGGCCGACCGCGAGACCCTGCGCGTGCGCATCGACTTGCGGACCGGCTCCTTCCTCCTGTTCCCGGGCTTCGTCATCCTCTGCCGCCCGGACGACTACGGGGACTTCAAGGCCGATCCGCGCGTGCGCCAGATCCTCGGCCGCGAGTCTCTGGAGCTCGCGCGCGCCTTCCTCGCCCCCGAGCTGCTGATCGCCGGCGACGCGGCTTCCGACTTCCTGGGCACGGAGGCGACGAACTGGGAAGCGCTGAAGGAGGTGATGGAGGAGGAGGAGATCGACCACACGGTCGTCCAGATCCCCGCCGCGCCTCGCTGAGCCGCCGACGTGGGTGAGGCCGGAACCTTCGCTTCGTCGCGATCGTCCTAGGGGCTCCGACCTCCGCCCCCCCATTCGCCTTTCCTCTGCTTCCCCTTGCGGGCACCATCTCCGACGTGGAGGTCTCATGAGCGACCGAACGATCCTGGTCACGAGCGCCCTGCCCTACGCGAACGGGCACATCCACGTCGGGCATCTGGTGGAGTACATCCAGACCGACCTGTGGGCCCGCTTCCAGCGCCTGCGCGGCAACCGCTGCCTCTACATGTGCGCCGACGATACGCACGGGACGGCCATCACGATCCGCGCCCGCAAGGAGCAGCGCCCGGAGACGGAGTGGATCGCCGAGATGAGCGAGGCCCATCAGGAGGACTTCGCCCTCTTCGACATCGCGTTCGACCGCTACGGCAGCACGAACTCCGAGGCGAATCGCGCGCTCTGCCACGAAGTCTGGTCGGCCCTCAACGAGGCCGGCGTCGTGGTCCGTCGTGACGTGGAGCAGCTTTTCGATCCGGAAGCGGGCATGTTCCTGGCGGATCGCTTCGTGAAGGGCACCTGTCCCAAGTGCAAGACGCCCGACCAGTACGGCGACTCGTGCGACAAGTGCGGTTCGACCTACGCGGCGGCCGACTTGATCGATCCGGAGAGCACGGTCTCGGGGGCGAAGCCGGAGCGGCGCACCGCCGAGCACGTCTTCGTCCAGATCGAACGCCTCCACGACTTCCTGCGCGAGTGGACCCAGGGGGACGACCACCTGCAGCAGGAGATCGCGAACTTCCTCGCTTCGAACTTCCTGGACGAAGGGCTGAGGGACTGGGACGTGTCCCGGCCGGCCCCCTACTTCGGGTTCGAGATCCCGGACGCACCGGGGAACTTCTGGTACGTGTGGTACGACGCGCCCCTGGGCTACATCGCCACGACGAAGGAATGGTGCGATGCCAACGGCGAGTCACTCGACGACTGGTGGCGCTCCGACGACGTCGAGATCCACCACTTCATCGGAAAGGACATCGTCTACTTCCACACGCTCTTCTGGCCTGCCATGCTGAAGACGGCCGGCTTCACGCTGCCGCGACGGGTTCAGGTCCACGGCTTCCTCACGGTCGAGGGCGCCAAGATGAGCAAGTCGAAGGGCACGCAGATCCGGGCCCGCACGTACGCCAAGCACCTGGATCCGAGCACGCTGCGCTACTTCTACGCGAGCAAGCTCGGCTCGAGCCCTGCGGACTTCGATCTCGACTTCGAGGAGCTGGCGGCCAAGGTGAACAGCGACCTGGTGGGCAAGGTCGTGAATCTGGCCAGCCGCACGGCGCGGTTCGTCAAGGCGACGGGCCTGAGCGACGTCTACCCCGACGACGAAGGTCTCTTCGAGCGAGCGGCCGCAGAGGGCGACGAGGTGGCTCAGGCGTACGAACACTACGACTTCGCCCGTGCGATGCGGCGGGTGATGGCGATGGCGGACCGCGCCAATGGCTACGTCGAGCGCATGGAGCCGTGGAAGCTGAAGAAGGAAGAAGGCCGCGAGCAGGACGTCCGCGACGTCTCGACAGTGGCGCTGAACCTCTTCCGCCAGATCGTCATCTACCTCACCCCCGTGCTCCCCCGGTTGGCCGCCGCCACCGAGGAGCTCCTGGGACGCCCCATCCGGAGCTGGGACGAAGCGAAGACCCCGCTGACGGGAACCCCCGTCGCGAAGTTCAAGCCGCTGATGCAGCGCATCGACGTCGAAGCCGGCGAAGCGATGAAGGCCGAGAGCATCCAGCACCCCTGACCGGCCGGGGATCTCTCGGCCCGCGGCGCCTCATCGGCGCCGCGGGCCGGCCCCCTCCGCAAGGGGGGGGCTCAGACGTCGGTGCCCTCGCGGTCCAGGAATCGGGCGATCACGAGGCGCTGGATCTCGCTCGTACCTTCGCCGATCTCGCACAGCTTGGCGTCGCGCATGATGCGCTCGACCGGCGCCTCGCGGCTGTAGCCCATGCCGCCGTACACCTGGATGGCGCTGCTCGCCGCGCGCATCGCGACCTCGCTCGCGAAGAGCTTCGCGTAGGAGGCATGGCGCGCAAACGGCAGCCCGTGGTCCTTGCGCCAGGCGGCCTCGAGAACGAGGTTCCGTGCCGCTTGGATCTCCATCGCCATGTCCGAGAGGCGGAAGGCGACCTGCTGCATGTCGATCAGGCGCTTGCCGAACTGCTTGCGTTCCTGGGCGTAGCGGAGGGCGTGATCGAGGGCGCCCTGAGCCAGCCCCAACGCCATCGCGCCGATCGAGATCCGGCCGCCCTCGAGCGTCTTCATGAACTGGGCGAAGCCCTTCCCCGGGTCCCCGAGGTGGTTCTCCTTGGGCAGGCGACAGTTCTCGAAGAAGAACTCGCGGGTGTCCGAGCCCCGCAGCCCCAGCTTGTCTTCGAGCTTCCCGTAGACCAGACCGGGAGCATCCTTCTCCACCACGAATGCGTGGATGGACTTGGTGTCGCCGACCGCTCCCGTCGCGCGCGGTGAACACGATCAGGCCGGCGTGCGTACCGTTCGTGCAGTAGAGCTTGCTGCCGTTGATGACCCACGCGTCGCCGTCGTCCACGGCCGTGACGCGGGTCGCCTTCGCGTCCGACCCCGCCTCGGGCTCCGTGAGGGCGAAGGCGGCGAGCATCTCGCCGGACGCGCAGCGCGGCACCCACCGCTGGCGCTGCTCCTCGGTTCCGAAGTGGTAGATCGGGCCGGTGCCGAGCGACGTGTGCGCCGCCACGGTGATCGCGGTGGTGCCGCAGACGCGGGCCAACTCCTCGATCACGATGGCATAGGCCACGTAGTCGAGCCCGGTGCCACCGACCTCCTCCGGGAAGGGCACGCCCATGAGGCCCAGCTCGGCGAGCTTCGGAAGGGTCTCGTGGGGAAAGCGCTTCTCCTCGTCCAGCGTCGCCGCCAGCGGGGCCACTTCGGCGAGAGCGAAATCGCGGACCATGGACCGGATCTCGAGGTGCTCCTCCCGGAGGAAGGGGCTCGGTACCGCGGTGGTCGGAGCTTCGACGGTCGACATGGAGCGTCTCCTGGGGGCGCGTGAGCCCCGTGCGTGGGTTCAGGCCGAGCGGCGCCTCTCGGCGATCGTGTGGCGGATGTAGTCGGCGACGTCCGCCAGCGGCGTGCCCGGACCGAACAGGTCACCAACGCCCATGGCCTTGAGCTCATCGACGTCGGCCTGGGGCATGATACCGCCCCCGGTAAGGAGGATGCTCTCTGCCCCGCGCTCCTTCAGGAGCTCGAGGACCCGAGGGAACAAGGTCATGTGCGCCCCGCTGTGGAGGCTCAAGCCGATCGCGTCGACGTCCTCCTGCAGGGCGGCCTCGACGATCATCTCGGGCGTCTGGCGCAGCCCCGTGTAGATCACCTCGAAGCCGGCATCGCGGAGTCCGGCCGCCACGACCTTGGCCCCACGGTCGTGCCCGTCGAGTCCGGCCTTGGCGACCAGGACGCGGATGGGCCTTTCACTCGCTTGGGTCATTCAGCCTCCTTGGCGGCGGCGAGCCTTCGAGCGGCCTCCGCCACGCCTCGGTCTCCATCCACCACGGCCGACGCCGCCCGGTCAAGCGCTTCGCCGCGCGGTCCCCAGAAGTCCGCCGCGCGCCGGCGATCCACGGCGTCCCGGATGCGGCCCCGGGCGCGGGCCAGGCGCCGTTGACGGAGGTCGTCGGCGGCGCTCTCGTGCAGCCGCTGATCGATCGCCTCGCGCAGGGTCTCGACGCCCTCCCCGCACGTCGCGACCGTGCGGAACAGGGGCGGCGGCGGGCGATCCCTGAGCGCCAGCCCCGCCTCGAGGGCGTCCACCATCCGGTCGGCATCCCGCCGATCCGCCTGGTTGACGACGATCAGGTCGGCGGCTTCGAGAAGCCCCGCCTTCATCGCCTGGATCTCGTCCCCTCCGCCCGGCGCGAGGACGAGCACGGTCGTGTCGGCCGCGCCCGCGATCTCGATCTCCGCCTGCCCGACGCCCACCGTCTCGACGAGGATCGGATCGAAGCCGGCTGCGTCGAGCACGTCCGCCGCATCGTGGACGGCGGTGCTGAGTCCGCCTGTCGCGCCGCGACTCGCCAGCGAGCGGATGAAGACCCCCGCGTCGCCGGCGAGTGCTCCCATGCGAATGCGATCACCGAGGAGAGCGCCGCCGCTGTAGGGGCTCGTGGGATCGACGGCGAGCACGCCGACGCGGTTCTCACGGGCGCGCCAGGACCGCGTCAGGGCCCCGACGAGCGTCGACTTCCCGACACCCGGCGGGCCGGTGACACCGACCCGGTGGGCGTGCCCGACGGCGTCGGTCAGGAGCTCGAGCAGACGCGGCCCCGCCACGCCGTCGTTCTCGACGACGGTCAGCGCGCGGGCGAGCGCCCGCGGCTCCCGACGGCGGACGGAGGCAGCCAGGGAGTCCGACATCAGTCTCTCAGGTAGGACCGGGCGATCACCAGCTTCTGGATCTCGGTCGTGCCCTCGTAGATCTCGGTGACGCGCGCGTCGCGGAAGTACCGCTCGACGGGGAATTCACGGGTATAGCCGGCGCCACCGTGGATCTGGACGGCTTCGGTCGCGCAGAAGTTCGCGGTGGTGGACGCGGCCAGCTTCGCCATGGCCGCCTCGCGGCCGTGGGGCTTGCCTTGGTCCTTCAGCCAGGCCGCGCGGTAGGTCAGCATGCGGGCCGCTTCCGTGCGGGTAGCCATGTCGGCGATCTTGGCTTGGATGGCCCCGAATTCGCCGATCAGCTTCCCGAACTGCGAGCGCTCCTTCGCGTACTTCACCGACGCATCGAGGCATGCATCGCTGATGCCGACGCTCTGCGCCGCGATGCCGATCCGGCCGGTGTCGAGGAGCGAGAGTGCGATGGTGAACCCCTTGTCGACCTCGCCGAGCACGTTCTCCTTGGGGACGCGCATGCCGTTGAAGATCAACTCCACGGTGTTCGAACCGCGGAGGCCCATCTTCTTCTCCTTCTTGCCGCGCTGGAATCCCTCCCACTCGGACTCCACGAGGAAGGCGGTGATCCCGCGACTCTTGGCCTCGGGGTCCGTCCGCGCGAAGACCACGGCGAAGTTCGCCGGGTCACCGTGGGAGATCCAGAGCTTGGAGCCGTCGAGCACGTAGCCGCCGTTACCGTCGGAGGTGGCCTTGCAGCGCAGCGCCGCGGCATCCGAGCCGCTGTCGGCCTCGCTGAGCGCGTACGCCCCGAGCATCTCGCCGGAGGCGAGCTTCGGGAGGTAGCGCTGGCGCTGCTCGTCCGTTCCGTAGCGAAGCAGGCTCTCGCAGGCGAGGCTGTTGTGCACGGAGAGGGTGGTGCCCGTGCTGGGGCAGGCCCGGTTGATCTCCATGAGGACGACGGCGGTGCCGAGGGACCCGAGCTCGCTCCCGCCGTAGGCCTCGGGGACCGTCATCCCCAGGAAGCCCATCTCGCTGCAGAGCGCGATCTGCTCGCTGACGAAGGACTCCTCGGCGTCGGACTTCTCCGCGCGGGGCGCCAGCTCGCTCTCGGCGAACTCGCGCGCGGCCTGCTGGAGGATCTGGAGGTCTTCGGACAGGTCGAAGTCCATGGGGGTCTCCGCGAGGGCCCGGGGGAATCCGGGGCACGGAAAGGGTACGAAGAGGGGAGGCTCAGCCCCACCCCTGCCCTGGTCCGGACCCGCGCCGGCCGCGCGGAGGCTCCGGCCTCGTGGTAGGGATGCCCTCATGAACGAGATGGGCCTTCGATCCTGCTCCGGCTGCGGCAAGCAGGTCCCCCGCGAGGACATGTTCGGCGCCGAGCCGGATCTGCTGTGCGAGCCGTGCGCACGGGGGCTCCGGGAGCGCCTGGCCCCGAAGGCGACGGGGCGGCTGGAGAACCTGCTGAAGGGCGGGACGGGCGTAACGATCGCGATCATCGCGGTCGCGGCCGGGCTCTTCCTCTTCGGCCGGACCTGGTCGGGCTCGTCGGCCACCTGGGCCCCATGGACGGCCTACCTGACGGAGCTGCCGAGAATCGGCGGTCGCTACGTGCCGATGGTGATCGTCGAGCCGTGGCGCTTGCTGTCGTCCGCCTTCCTCCACGCCGGGTTCTTCCACATCCTGTTCAACGCGATGTGGATCTGGACCCTCGCCCGGCCGATCGAGATGCGACGTGGCTCGGTCGCCCTGGGTGCGCTCGTGGTGGGCAGTGCGGTGTTCGCTAGCGCCGTGAGTTGGATCTTCTCGGGACCCGGCGTCGGTCTCTCGGGGGTCGTCTACGCCCTGGCCGGCTACCTCTTCGCCCTGCGCAAGCACGACCCCGTGGCGGCGATGGTCATGAATCCGCGCACGGCTCGATTCCTCGGGGCGTGGCTCGTGATCGGCGTCGTGCTCTCGGAGATCGGCTCGTTCCCCATCGGGAACTGGGCGCACGGCGGCGGCCTGGCCTGGGGATTGGCCGCGGGCTTCGCGCAACGCAGCAAGCACAAGATGGCGCTGTGGGGACTGCTCGCGGCCGCCACGATCGCGGCCGTGGTGGTCGTGACCCGCGGCTACATCACCTGGTAGTTCCGTACCGAGGCAGCCTCGCCGACGAACTTTTTCATCCCGCTACGCCGCTGCCGTGGCGGCCTCGCGAACGAACGCCCTCGTCGTTCGTCCGGAGGCCGCCCCCGCGTGCGACCTACTTGCTGTAGTCGTAGAACCCCTGGCCGGCTTTTCGCCCCAGGTGGCCCGCCAGCACCATCTTCTTGAGCAACGGGCACGGACGGTACTTCGAATCCGCCAGCTCCCGATGCAGCACCTCCATGATGGCGAGGCAGACATCGAGACCGATCAGGTCGGCGAGCGCCAGCGGCCCCATGGGGTGGTTCATGCCGAGCTTCATGATCTCGTCGATGTTCTTCGGCTCGGCCACGCCCTCGTGCACGCAGTAGACGGCCTCGTTGATCATGGGCATGAGGATGCGGTTGCTGACGAATCCCGGGTAGTCGTTCGCGACGACGGGCGTCTTCCCCAGGGCCAGCGTGGCGTCGTGGACGCGCTGGTAGGTTTCGTCGCTGGTCGCGAGGCCGCGGATGATCTCGACGAGCTTCATGAGCGGTACGGGGTTCATGAAGTGCATCCCGATGAACTGATCGGGGCGCTTCGTCGCGGCAGCCAGCTCCGTGATCCAGATGCTCGAGGTGTTCGAGGCCAGGATCGCGTCCGACGCGACTACCTTGTCGAGTTCCTTCAGCACCGACGTCTTGATGTCGGCGTTCTCGACGATCGCTTCGACGACGAGGTCGCAGCCCGCGAAGGCGTCGAAGCTCGGCGCCTTCGTAATGCGTCCGAGAATCGCATCGGCGTCGGCCTGGGTGATCTTCTCCTTCTTCACGAAGCGACCCAGGCTCTTCTGGATCCCCGCGATGCCGCGATCCAGGTACTCCTCCGCCGCGTCGCCCAGCACGACGGGCGTCCCCACCTGGGCAAAGACCTGGGCGATGCCCGCTCCCATCGTGCCTGCCCCGACGACGCCGACCTTCTTGAAGTTCATCCCGTCCTCCCTGACCTGAACGCGCGTACATGAGCGAACCCGGCCGGCCCGCCTGGGCGGGTCGCGGCCGGGCTCGGATGGTGATGATGGCTAGCGAGTGACGGCGAGAGCGACGGCGTTGCCGCCACCCAGGCAGAGCGAAGCGAACCCGGTCTTCTGATCGTGGCTCTGCATCGCGTAGAGCAGCGTGGTGAGGATGCGCGCGCCGCTCGCCCCGATGGGGTGACCGAGCGCCACGGCGCCGCCGTGGATGTTGGTGCGCTCGGGGATCAGCCCCGCGTCCTTGGTCACGCCGCATGCGGCGGAGGCGAACGCCTCGTTCAGCTCGACGAGGTCGTAGTCCTCGATCTTCTTGCCTTCCATCTTGAGCAGCTTCTCGATGGCGATGACCGGCGCGTACATGACCCACTTGGGCTCGACGCCGCCTGTCGTGTAGTTGGTGATGCGCGCGAGGGGCTCGAGGCCGCGCTTCTTGGCGAGCTCGTCGCTCATGATGACGAGCGCGGACGCCCCGTCGCTGATCTGGCTGGCGTTGGCCGCCGTGACCGTGCCGTCCTTGCGGAACGCCGGCCTCAGCTTCGCCATGGACTCCATGCTCGCGTCGGCACGCACGCCCTCGTCGGTGTCGACGACGGTCACATTGCCCTTCCGATCCTTCACCTCGACGGGAACGATCTCGTCCTTGAAGTGGCCGACCTCGGCCGCCTTGACGGCGCGCTGGTGACTCTCGACCGCGTACGCGTCCATCTCTTCGCGACTGACGTTGCAGCGCTCGGCGATCAGCTCGCCGGTATTGCCCATGTGGAAGTTGTTGTAGACGTCCCACAGGCCGTCCCAGACCATCGCGTCGACGAGCTGTCCGTCGCCCAACCGCAGGCCGGTGCGCACGCCCTTCGCGATGTAGGGCGCATTCGACATGCTCTCCTGGCCGCCGGCGACGATGCAGTCGGCCTGCCCGAGGCGAATCTCGTTCGCGGCGAGCATCACGGCCTTGAGGCCCGACCCGCAGACCTTGTTCACCGTGAACGCCCCCACCTCGGGGGGAATGTCGGCGCCGAGCTGCGCCTGGCGAGCCGGGTTCTGACCGAGGCCGGCCTGGAGCACGGTCCCCATGATGACTTCGTCGATGTCCTCGCCCTTGAGGTCCGCCCGCTTCATGGCCTCGCGGATGGCGAGGCTCCCGAGCTGCGGCGCCGAGAAGGAGGACAAGCCGCCCTGGAGACGGCCGATGGGCGTGCGGCAGGCGGAGACGATGACGGCGTCGGGCATGGGTGGGCTCCAAGGAGTCACGGAGGGACGAACGGAGAGCCCGGATTCTACGGAGCGCGCCCTCCGGACTGAACCCCCTGCGCAGTCCTCGTAGATGCGACAGAGTCGCAACTCGCGTCCCGGCGTGGCCCCTCGCTACTCGAAGCGCGTGTGGATGCGCTCCAGGTCGCGCTCGGTCAGATCGAGCGCCTCCATCAGATCGACGACCGCCTGATCGAGCACCACGAGCAGGGCCTGTTCGAAGAGGGAACCCAAGGGCAGGTAGGGCTCCCCGTGGCGCTTTCGCGCGTCGACCACCTTGCGGTCGTCGATGGCGAGGACACAGTCCGCGACGGTGGCGACGGGACTGGTGGCGTCCGCGGTGACCACCGCCACCCGGGCCTTCGCGTCGTGAGCCGTCTCGACGAAGATCTTCAGGACCTTGGACCGACCGGTGCGCGACCCGATGATCAGCAGGTCGCCCTGCCGGATCGCCGGCGTGATCACGTCGCCGACGTGGTAGACGCGCCGGCCGAGGTGCATCAAGCGCATCGCCAGTCCGCGCATCATGAGACCCGAGCGGCCGAGTCCGGTGACGAACACCCGGTGGCAAGAGAGGATCTCCTCCTCGAAGGCCTTCAACTGCTTCGCCTTGACACCGTCCAAGACCCGGATGAGGTCCTTGCTCGCTTCGGTGAGACGGCGCATTAGTGGGCTTCCTCGAAGAGGAGGGTGTCGAGCGGGAAGATGCACCCGTCGACGCAGCAGAGCTTGTACTCGATCGACCCGTCGGGCTGGCGCTGCCTGAGGTTGCAGCCGTAGCAGACCCCAAAGCCACAGCCCATGTACTCCTCGGTGGCCGCCTCGCACGCGATGCCCGCCGGGCCGAGGACCGCTTGCAGCGCCTTGAACATGGGGACGGGACCGCAGGTGAAGACGTAGTCCCCCGGCGTGAGGCGACCGCCCTGGATCAGGTCCTTCACGTGATCGGTCACGAAGCCCTTGCGGCCGACGGAGCCATCGTCCGTGCAGACCAGCACACGGCACCCGTGGGGCGCGACTTCGTCGGTCGGCACGCAGTGGTCGGCATCGCGGGCGCCGTAGCAGACGGTGACGTCGCGGACGCCGCGAGCCTGAAGGTCTTCCGCGACGATCTTGATCGGGCCGGCGCCGATGCCGCCCGCCACCAGGACCGCGCGCTTGGCCCCCTCGGGGACGGTGATGGCGTTACCGAGGGGACCGAGGAAGTCGATCTTCTTCGTGGGCTTCATCTGGCTGAGGGCTTCGGTGCCCGGGCCGATGACGTCGTAGAGGACGCAGAACCCGGTCGCCGTCCCGCCGTGCCGAATGACGCGATGGATCGACATCGGACGTCGAAGGAGCGGGACGATGCCGTCGGACGTCCTCAGATTCACGAACTGCCCGGCCTCGATCGACGGAGCCACGTCCGGGGCGTGGATCTTCATGATCCAGCTGTAGGGCGCGACCTTGCGATTCTCGAGGATCTCGCCCAAGGCCTGGCGCGGGGTCGTAGGCACGTCCTGGCCGGTGCTAGAGGTCATGGGCGGAGACCATACATCCACTCGGGGCAGGAGGGGAGCACTGCCACCGGGTCGGCCGACGATCGCCTCCCCCCCCGCCAGATCCCGACGCCCGCTCCGGGCTGGGTTTAATGGCCGGCCATGGCGTACATCCCCAAGGCCTGCGGTTTCGTCCTCGTTCGGGAGGGAGGTGCGGGCTGGGAGTACCTGATCCTCACCAGCCGCAAGCACGGCGAAGCGGGCCTCCCGAAGGGGCACGTGGACAAGGGCGAGACGGAGATCGATACCGCCCGGCGGGAAACCGAGGAGGAGACGGGCCTCGCGCACGTCATCGCGAACCCCTACTTCCGCAGCTCCATCGAATACGCGATCGAGCGGAAGGGTCGCGAGCCACCGGAAGACCGCGGTCTACTTCCTGGGACGAGCGGGGAACGAGAGGGTGCAGCTGTCGGACGAGCACACCGGCTATCGCTGGCTGGCCCTCCCGGATGCCCTGCAGATCCTGCCCCATGCGAACCTCCGCGAGGTCGTTCGTGAGGCGGCGCTGTTCCTCAAGGACCCCGCCCTGTTCGCGGTCGATCCGGTGACGGAGGCCGTGGCGGAGAGCCATCTGCTCGCCCTCCCCGGCTGTACGGATCGCATGCTCGGTCACGTCCGGGGCGGCGCGCAGATCGCGCGAACGATCGCCTCCGCACTCGCCGAACGCGGGAAGCGGATCGATGTCCAGGCCACGGGCGTGGGAGCCTTGCTTCACGACGCGGGGCGCTTCCTCGGCGAGCACGAGGACCACGCCGGCGCGGGCATCGAGCACCTTCGCGGCACCGACCTCGCGCCGTACGGCTACGCCTGCATTTCGCACTTCACGAAGGGAGCGTTCACGAGCGAGCTCCTCGGCGCCGGACTCACGGCGGACTCGATCGCGGCCTACGCGCGTCGGATCGACCTCTCGACGCTGACCTGGGAAGAGCATTGCGTCGCGCTGGCCGACGCGTGCATGAAGCACGACACGCCGGTGTCTCCTCATGAGCGGTTCCAGGATCTCCGTAGTCGCTACGACACGGGGGCGCTGATCGACTTGCAGGAGCGCCGCACGCTCGCCATCCGCCGGACGATCGCCGCGTCGCTCGGTCACGATCCGCTGTCGCTGGTCGGGCTGGGCGACGTGAGACTCCGCTGACGAGCGCGCCGGCCCGGAGGAGGCGTCGAGCTACCGCACCGCGTCGGTCACCGACTCACGCTCGTCGGCGGGCGGCTCGATGATGCTGTCCGGCACGTCTGCGTCCAGGAAGGCATCTTGGACGATTTCGACGGCTGCAGGCCAACGCTCGGCGACGGGCGCGTCCACGGTGATGACGCCGAAGCGGCGGTCCGGTTCCCGCTCACGCACGGCGAGGACCGCCTCGGCGAACTCGGAGGTGAAGTCCTCGTACTGACGGGCCAGGAGCTTCCAGGCCGCCGTGGTCTCCGGGATCGTGAGCCGATCGGACGGTTCCTCCAAGAGCCACGAGCGCTCGCCGAGCTGGACCTCGAAGCAGGGACACCCGGGATCGCGCGCCGTGGACTCGCTGATGAGCACGCGGATGGCGAGCTCCTCGCGCATGCCGCCGTCGGGCCGATACAGGGCCTCGACCGGCTTGAGGGGCTTCTCCACGCGTGGCTGCGGCCAGGCGGCCCAGACGATCAGGCCCACGGCGAGGAGCAAAGGGATGGCGAGCCAGGGCCGGGCGGCCAGGCCTCGCTTGGGCGGCGGTCGGCGTATGGACTTCACGACTCCATCCTCCCCGGGCCCGAGGAGGACGCAACGAGCGGCAAGGCGTCCGGGTTCGCTGGGGCAGGGGGCGGGGGGACGGATACGATCGCCGCCCCCCCTGGAGGCGCCCTGTGAAGTCGTTCCGTGAAGCCGCGATCACCCGTCTGACCAAGGCCTCCGGACTGGACGAGGGGCGGGTCGCGGGCCTTCTGCAGGAGGCCTCCGCCGACCGTGGGGAGTTCGCGATGCCCTGCTTCCAGCTGGCGAAGGAGCGCCGGATGGCGCCGCCGAAGATCGCGGCGGAGATTGCCGCGGCCTTCGAGCCGGGCGACGGCATCGCCGCGGCCGTGGCCGAAGGCCCCTACGTGAACGTGCGGGTGGATCGCCCCGCCTTGGCGACGAGCGCCCTGGAGGCCGTGGTGGCCCAAGGCACGACGTACGGCGGCAGCGGGGAGGGCGAGGGCCAAACGGTGGTCGTGGACTACTCGAGTCCCAACGTGGCCAAGCCCCTGGCGTTCCACCACCTGCGGTCGACGATGATCGGGCACAGCCTGTGCGAGATCTACCGGGCAGGGAACTGGCGCGTGGTGGGGATCAACCACCTCGGCGACTGGGGCACGGCGTTCGGCAAGCTCCTCCTCGCGTGGGAACTCCACGGGAGCGACGCGAAGCTCGCTGATCTCCAGGCCGACGAGCTGAACGCGCTCTACGTCCGCATCAACGGCGAGATCGCCGAGGATCGCAAGTCCGGTGGCGACCTCGAGGATCGGGCCCGCGCGTGGTTCAAGCGGCTGGAGGACGGCGACGCGGGTGCGCGGCGCCTGTGGACACGCTTCGTCGAGATCAGCGAGACCGAGTTCAAGGCGGTCTACGGGCTCCTCGGGGTCGCGTTCGAACACACATGGGGCGAGTCCCACTACGAGGAGCGGATGCCGAGCGTGGTGACCCTCCTCGAGGAGAAGGGGCTGCTCGAGGAGAGCGAGGGCGCCCTGGTCGTCCACCTCGAGGAGGACGAAAATCCCGCCCTGCCTGATCAAGAAGGCGGATGGCGCCACGCTCTACGCGACGCGCGACCTGGCCGCCGCCATCCTCCGCCACGACACCTTCGACTTCGACCGGGCGCTCTACGTGACGGATCGAGGGCAGGCGCTTCACTTCAAGCAGTTTCGCCGGGTCCTGGAGAAGGCCGGGTTCGAGTGGGCCTCGACGATCCGCCACATTCCGTTCGGCGTGATCCGCATGGGCGGGAAGAAGACGAAGACCCGCGAAGGGAGCGTGGTCTTGTTGCTCGACGTCCTCATGGAGGCGGTCGAGAAGGTGAAGGGCCTGATCCAGGAGAAGAACCCGGACTTGGAGGACGCCGACGCCATCGCCACGCAGGTGGGCGTGGGGGCGGTGGTCTTCAACGACCTCAAGAACCGGCGCGAGACCGACATCGACTTCGACCTGGATGCCATCGTGTCGTTCGAGGGCAACACGGGACCGTACGTGATGTACAGCCACGCGCGTGCCTGTTCGATCCTACGCAAGGCGGGCGAAGCGCTACGCCCGCTCGATGCGATCGACGTGGGTCTGCTGGCGGACGACACGGAACATGCGCTGCTCAGACTGATCGCCCTGTTCCCCGGCCGGGTGGATCAGGCGCGCGAGAAGGACGAACCGAGCGAGGTGGCGAAGTATCTGCTCGACCTCTGCGAGGCCTTCCACGCCTATCACACGAAAGGCGGACGGGACAAGAGCCTCCGCGTCCTGGCCGACGACGCGGACGTCCGCGCCGCCCGCCTGCGACTGACGGATGCAGTCCGCCAGACGCTGGCGAACGGTCTCCACCTCCTGGGCATGGCCGCCCCCGCCGCCATGTAGTCGTCCGTACGGACGACTACCGGATGGTGTTCAGGTAGGCCTCGATCGCCGTCAGGTCGGCGTGCCCCAGCGGCAGCGGCTGGCCCTTGCTCTGCTCCTTGATCATCTGGGTGAGCTTCTGCTGGAGGGTGATCACCTTGCCCACACCGAAGTCGTACTTCGGGTAGCTCCGCACCCGACCGGCCCGCATCCGGTTGGGCCCCTCGGTGTGGCACTCCGCACAGGCCTTCGTGCCCTCCCCCCACGAGCCCTGCCACAGCGTCTTGCCGCGATCGATGGCGGCCAGGAGCGCCTTGCGCGCGACCATCGGGTCCGGCGGCGCGCCGGCGTCTCCGTCGGCACGCGCCAGGAGGGCGGGCAGGAGCACGCCGAGCAGGAGAAGGAGGGTGAGACCCAGGCGGCGGGTGGTCATGGCACGAGGCTCCTCAAAGCGGGCGAGGCGGGAGTATAGGAGTCCCCGCGGCCCCCGTCAGCCCCCTCCGGCCCAACGGACACGGGTGGAGGGAGGCGCCCACACGCCCAAGCGGCTACACTTCGCGGTTCTGGGAGTTGG
This sequence comes from uncultured Planctomycetota bacterium, assembly GCA_963802335.1. Taxonomy (GTDB): domain Bacteria; phylum Planctomycetota; class PLA2; order PLA2; family JAEUHO01; genus CAWDIE01. The sequence goes on from CAWDIE010000005.1 coordinate 200,761, forward strand.
TGACTGCCCAACCGAGGGCCCCATGGCTACCGCTACGCCCCCCCCCGCCCCCACCCAGGCGCCCACCGAGGCGCCCGCGGGAGCGGTGCGTCCGGACGAGCGGGCCCTGCCGGCCCCCACGCGCTACGTAACGCACTTCCTCCATTCGCTCGTCGATCCGGAAACCTACGACGTCCGAGAGAACCCGTCGCTCCTCCTGGGGTTCTTGATGGCCATCCCGATTCCGGTGCTCACCGCCGCCGCCCAGTCACCGGTCTGGCTCGTCCTGGCGTCGCTCTTCGCACCGCCGTTCTGGGCCATCATCCTCGGGGCCGCCGGCCGGGTCGGGATCCGCGCCGAGCAGGCGCAAGCGGCGCTCGAGGAGAAGATCGCCGAGACCCGGCACCAGGCCATGGCGGTGAAGATGGTCTACGAGGAGGCCCTCGACGAGGAGGTCGCCAAGCGCGAGGACCTCGAACGCCGGGAAAAGGCGGTCGTGAACGAGCTGCAGCTCGCCGCGGACGTGCACAAGACGCTGCTACCGCCCAACATCCAGCGCCCGGACGTCGAAGTCGCCGTCCGGCAGATCCCCACGCAGTTCGTGGGAGGCGACTACCTGCACGCGTCCGTCATCCAGAACCGCTACCTCTATCTCATCGTCGGCGACGTCAGCGGCCACGGGGTGGCGGCGGCGCTGGTCGTCGCGCGCGTGCACGGTCTGATCCGGCGCCTGACCTTTGCGCGGCGGAGTCGACCGGCCACGATCCTGGATCGCGTGAATCGCGCCGCGATGCAGCTGTTCAAGCACACGTACTTCTTCATGACGATGGGCGTGTTCCGGCTGGACCTCCAGACCGGGAAGCTCCGCTACGCGACGGCGGGCCACCCGGCCCAGGCCCTGCTGCGGGCGGACGGCACGGTCGAGCGACTCCGGACGCGCAACCGCCTGCTGGGGATCGATGCCGACATCTTCGACTCCAGTCGGCCGTCGGCGGTCGCACAGCTGGAAGCCGGCGATTCGTTGGTGCTCTTCACGGACGGCCTCTTCGAGATCCTCAGCCGCACGGACGGCGACCCCCTGGACGAGGACGACTTCTACGAGCGGATCGCGACGGTCGCCGGGCTCACGCCCTCGCTGATGGCCGGCGAGATCCTCCAGGAGCTGGCCGACTTCCAGGGTCGATCGACCTTCGCCGATGATGTATCCCTCCTGGTAGCGACCTATCGCGGCAGGCGCGAGCCTCCGGAGATCGGCACGCTACGGTGATGCCATGACGCGCGCGAACGACGCCCCCCCGCTGGACCTGCCCGAGAAGCTCGACCTCGCGCGGCTTCCGACCCCCCTGGAGCGCCTCGACCGCGTGCGCGAGGCGACCGGGCTCGACGTGTGGGTGAAGCGCGACGACCTGACCGGCAGCGCCCTGACCGGGAACAAGGTGCGCAAGCTCGAGTACCTCGCCGCGGAGGCCGTCCGGCTGGGCCGAGACACCCTGGTCACGTGCGGTGCCGTGAACTCGAATCACGCGCGAGCCACCGCGGTCGTGGCCGCGCGGCTGAACATGCGCTCTCACCTCGTGCTCCGCGGACATCCGACGTACCCCCCCACCGGCAACCTCCTTCTCGACCGGATGCTGGGGGCGGAAACCACGTTCATCACGCGCGAGCAATGGGCCGAGCGCGAGGAGATCATGGAGGCCATCGGGCGCAAGCTCGGCGCGCGACGCCTCGCCGCCTACCTGATCCCCGAGGGTGGCTCGAACGCGCTGGGCTGCCTCGGCTACGCCCACGCCGTCGAGGAGTTGCTTCGCCAGGAGAAGGAACACGGCATCCGCATCCGCCGCATCGTCCACGCCGCCGGTAGCGGCGGCACGACGGCCGGCCTCGCGCTCGGCGTGGCCGCCGCCGACCGGACCGACATCGACGTGATCGGCGTCGCCGTTTGTGACGACAAGGCCTTCTTCGACGAACGCATCGGCGGCATTCTCGACGAAGCCGTGGAGGCCGGGTTCGTTACGCCCGAGCTCCGCGCCCGCACCTGCTGGCAGATCCAGGACGGCTACAAGGGCGAGGGGTACGGCCTCACCACCCCGCGGGAGATGGAGCGCATCGCACGCCTGGCCCGGGAGGAGGGCATCTTCCTCGACCCGGTGTACACCGGAAAGGCGTTCACCGCCCTCACGGAGGAGTTCGAGGCGGGGCGTCTGGACAGCGAAGGCCAGACGGTCTTCCTCCACACGGGCGGTATCTTCGGGCTCTTCCAGTATGGCGAAGAGGTCGCCGCCTTGGAGTCCTGACCTCCTCGGCGGGCCGAACCAGGGAGGTCTCCGCATGCACGCCACGGCACACCGCTCACGCTGGCCGCTCGCCCTGGGCCTGGTCGCGCTTCTCTTCCTCCTCGGGGCCTGCGCCGCCGGTCCCGGCAGCCGCTGGGCACTGCCGGACGCCGGTCCGGCTGGCTTCTTCGCCGGGCTCTGGCACGGCATCATCGTGGTCTTCGCCCTGGTCGTGTCCTTCTTCACCGACAACGTGAACATCTACGAGCCGCACAACACGGGGTTCTTCTACAACCTGGGCTTCGTGCTCGGCGCGGCGGGCACCTTCGGAGGCGGCGTACACGTCACGAAGAAGAAGTGCGACTAGGTCGAGCGCGGTGGCGCCGGCATGCTGCCCCACGTGACGATGGAGTTGCCCCAGCTCATCGTGACCGAACGCCTCACCCTCGTGCGTAGGGAGGGCATGGACGCTTCCACGATCGCGTTCACCATCGACACGACGCCGAACCGCACCTCGATCGGAACCGGCTCCCTGACCCCACGGGACGACGGGGACTGGCACGTCGACGTGACGATCGACTCGACGGCCCAGGGCATCGGCTACGGACGGGAAGCCGGACGGGCCTTGGTGAGTCTGGCGTTCGCCGAGCTTGGCGCGGCGAGGGTGGTGGTCGAGGTCCCGCTGGAGAACGAGCGGGCGCAGCAGCTCGTCGAACACCTGGGGTTCAACGGGCAAGGCACGGCGAGGGGCGCTCGCCGCTACGTGACCTGGCGGGCGCCGGGGGTCAAGCCGCCGGCGAGACGCAAGCGATGACGCACCTCCGGCGAGCCGCCGCACGAGACGTCGCGGCCATCGCGGCGATCCAGCGCGCCGTCCGCCTGGGGGCACGCGAGAAGGCGGAGGCCGCGCGTGCAGGCTTCCTCGCCACGGACTTCTCGGAGACGGACTACGCGCGTCTCGTCGCGTGGGCCGACCACGTCTACGTCGCGGAAGGCGCGGGCGGCATCGACGCCTTCGTCCTCGCGTACACCAGCGAGCTCATCGACGACGAGGACCCCGTGAGCGCGGCGACACTCGAGCGCCTGTCGGGTCCCTTCGTCTACATCAAGCAGGTGGGCGTGCGCCCCGAGGCCCAGCGGCGCGGCCTGGCCCGCCGCCTCTACGACCATCTCCGCGCCGCGGCCGGCAACCAGCCATGCGCGGCGGCGATCGTGCTCGATCCGCCGAACGAGGCGTCGTCCGCGTTCCACCGAAGCATGGGGTTTCGACGCGCCTTCGACGTCGACTCGCCCGACGGCCGGGGCCGGGCCCTCTGGTGTGACGATCCGGCAGACCGCCTAGCGTAGGCTACCCCCCGCTGGCCGGGCCCCCGCCACCCGAGCCGCCGGGCGTCGTCCCCGGACCGCTGGGCGTCACCGGCGGCGGCGGCGGCTCGTCCCCGCCGCGGCTCGGTCGCGGCCCGCGCGCGAAGGGCACGGGTTGGAACACGAACGTATAGGCCACCGAGTAGTAGGTGGACCAGCCCCACCCGCTCATGGCGTAGCGCCTCATGACGCGCTTGGCGGAATGGATCATGTCGATCGCGCGGCGATGGAGGCGAGCGTCCACGTGCTTCAGCACGCTCGCGAGCGAGCGCTTCGCCCGAAAGTCGGGGTCCTCGGCATCGATCAGCAGGATGTTCCCCTGCTGCAGGCGCTGGTGCGGGATGACCCAGCGGGCGTACTTCGCCTCCCCCTCGAGCGAGAGCGTGCGTCCGTCGTAGGCATCGAGGCAATCGCTCATCTTGATCGTGGGGATGTAGGTCACCCACAGCCGCTCGACGTTCCCGATCATGGATTCGGGGATGAAGCGCTCGACCTCGACCGCGTACATACCCAGGGCCGCCAGGTGGAACGCGCTCATGGAGAACCAGTAGCGTGCGAGGTGAAGGTCGGCGACGGCACGCGGGTGGGAGCGCCGGTTGCCCGCGGCCTCGGCCGCCAGGGCCTCGTCGAGGATCATTAGGGCCTTGTCGTACTTGGGAAGCACGTTGTCTTGGAGGTCGTGTCCGATGCGGATGAAGTCGTCGACCGTGCCTTGCCATTTGTGGAAGACGTCGTCGAACGGCTTCTTGCGAAGCGACCAGTCCGGGTTGAAGGCCAGCGGGGACACGCGTCGAAAGCTCGACCAGCCCGAGTCGCTCTGCTGGTGCCAGTAGCCGTCGGCCCAGGGTGTGTCCCCGACGACGACGTTCGCCGCACGGGCAACGGCGTCGTGGGCGCGGTCCCCCTTGCGGCGCGAGAGGTACTTCGTCTCGTGGATCAGCTCCGGTGCGAGGCGGTCGAGGAGGTTTCCGTCCCGCGGACAGACGTCGAGCCACTTGGACGGGGGGAACGGATAGAAGAAGTAGCGGCCCTTCGTCTTCGCGCAGACGCGTGCGAACGGCCAGTAGCCGTAGCCCGACGGCGCATGGTTGTTGAAGAAACAGGCGTCGTCGTACCGCGGGAACCAGTACGGCGTATGACTCTCGAACCGCCAGCCGCTGCTGTGAAGCCGCGGCGGACCTCCCCCGGGCGGGATCGCCGACGGGCCGGGGGTCGTCGGACGATCGCGGCCCCCGGCTCGCTCGCGCCGCCGATCGAGCCCCCCGCGGCCGCCCTGGGCCTTGCGCATCCGGGCAAGAGCCCGCTCGACCTCACGCCGCCGCTCGGCGGGGTCGGGAAACTGCTTCTTCAGCGCTTCGTCGAGCAGCCGCCGCGTGGTCTCCTCGTCGAAGGGCATCGCGGTGACCGGCGGCCCGGTGTCCCCCGGCGCGAAGCGATGCTGCGGTGGAAACTGCGGCCGCGCCGCCCACGGCGTCTGCGGCAGCTCGACGAAGGGCCGGAAGTCGCCGAAGTGCGCCTCCGGGGCGACGGCGTAGAAGCGGCAACCGTCCGCGACGAGACGCGCCGCGATCGCTTCCTGGTCCCAGTACTCACCGAGCGGCAGGAGCTTCGCGCGCCACTCCGTTTCCCATGCGGGCCGGTTCCCCACAAAGGTCCAGCGCTCGGGCGTGACGTTGCCCGTGACGAGGACCAGCATGCGCCGGCTGTCGCCACGCACTGTCCCGATGCCGCTCTCGGTGCGTTGAAGAAGCCTGTTCATCCAACGCCACGCGGGCTCGACCTCACCCACCGCGTCACCGTCCCACCAGGGTCGCTGCACGAGACGCCTGAGCGCCTGTGCCCAGCCGGGATCCCCCACGGGAATCGACTTGGGCGCCAGCGAGCTCGTGACCCGAACAGGACACTCCGCCATGGCAACGTCGTTTCCGAGTGCGTCCAGCCACGCGGGCAGGTCATCGGTAAAGAGGTACTCACCCGAGAACTCGGTGACCCCCGGCGGCGGCGCGAAACTCGCCATGTCGAACACGACGAGCATCTGCCCCACGCCGAGGCGCGACGCCTCCAGCATGAGCCAGCGCACGGTCTTGGCGATGGTGACCCGACGCCGCACGTAGACGTCCTTGGAGCGCACCTCCTCGGCCGGCGCGGGCGCAGGGAGGGCCCCCAGGACGAGCACGAGGGCGAGCAGGACGAGGACGAGGCGCGAGCGCAAGAGCGTTCCCCCAGGAGCGACTCCTCTACATACGCAATCGCCGGGCCCTTCGGACCGTCAATCCTGATTCGGCGCTTCCGGCGCCGGCACGACCTCGATGAGTCGGCCGCCGGTCCGGAAGAGCACGTGCTCGCCCACGGCCAGGATGCGGGCCACGCCCTCGCCCTGCTGGAGCAGCTGGAAGTACGCGTCGGAGTAGGTAACGAGGGTCTCCGGCTCGCCTTCGCCGTCCCACGAGGTGTCGATCCAGCAGCCGTCGTGACGACGGGTGAAGGTCTTGTCCCCGGCCGTGCGGATCCGGGCGCGTACGCCGTCGAGGCCGTCCGGTCCCGTGCCCCGCCCGGCCACCCCCCCCTTCAGGTCCCGCAGCGTCTCCGAGGCGTGCGTTTCTTGGGCCACCGTCGGCGCCGCGGGCGCGGTCTGTCCGACGCTGTGGGTGCCGAAGACGCGGTCGTACCGGTAGAAGACGTTTGCGTCGAGATGCATGAGCGCGGTCGCCTGCACGCGGCCGCCGGCCTCGAGCCCGGGCCCGAGCGGATCCCGTGAGCCGAGGTAGAGGCAGCGGTCGGTGTCTTTTCGCTGGCCTTCCTTCAGCACCGTCTGGAGCGCTTCGCTCCAATGCTTCCACGCCTGCCCGCCGACGCGTTGGAGCGCCAGCGTCCCGAAGTACCACGCGACCAGATCGATGGTGCCCGAGCTCGTGTCCCACACCGGCGTGCAGGCCTCGAGCACGACGCGGGCCCCCCGCTGGAGCGCGCCGCTGGTGCGCGGGTCCTCACCGGCGAAGAGCCGGATGACCATCCCGATGGCCGTGTCGCGCGCGTGGCCGTTCACCATGCCGGTCTTGGCGTCGGTCTTCGAGAGGACGAAGGACGCGGCATGCCGAAGCACGGCCGTGTCTACCGAAAGCCGCGCCGGCCGGCCCCGCCGAACGGCGTCCTGGTCGATGAGCGCCGCGCTGTGGATGGCGAGCGCGGCGAGCCCCGTGTGGTACACGTCGCTCATCCCCGTGGCGACGCCGCTTCCCCAGCCTCCGTCGGCATTACGCGCGGCGAGCAGGAACTCGAGGGCCTTGTCGGCCGACCCGACGAAGATCGGGCTCTCGGTCATGCCGTACGCCTCGACCATCGCGAGGGTGGCCACGGCGTGATCCGCGAGGACGTGCGGCGTGCTGCGCACACCGAAGCACCCTTCGGCGTCTTGTTGATTCCTGAGGTAGCGCAGCCCACGGCTGACGGTGCGCGCGAACGCGTGCCGCCCGCGGTTGGTGTAGCCGGAGCCGAGGAAGCTCGTGAGCGCCCACGCGGTGGCGCCGACGTCCCGCCCGGCGGCTCCAGCACCGTCCGGCCCCTCCCCCGGCCAAGGCTTCTGATCGCAGACGCGCCCGAAGCCGTCGGAGGACCAGCGACCGTCCGCCGACTGGTGCGCGGCCAGCCACGCCAGCGCGTCGGCCGTGGCGCGGAGCGTGCGGTGGCCGCCGCGTCCACGGAACGCTCCACCGCTGCCTCCGCCGAGGCCGATCAGCCCGTTGTTGGCGGGCCCCGTGAACGGCGCGTCGGAGAGACCGAGGTTGCCGCCGATCGACTCCTCGAAGGGGAGATCGTTGTCCGTCTCGACATGGTCGGCGATCTCGCCGTCCCGAACCACGGGCTCCCCGACCATCGCATGCTCCTCGATGACGAGCGCAGCGGTGTAGGGCGTCACGATGGCGTGCCGCGTGGCGAGTCGGACGACCTCACTCTTCAGCTCGTCGTCCGCACCGTGGAGGCGGATCTGGTCCAACAGGAAGGCCACCTTGCGGTTGGCCCAGAGCCGGGGCAGGAACGAGGCACCTTCCCCGGCACGGAATGTCGCGTCGTAGGTGTGCACGACGTCGCGGTTGCCAACCCGACCCTTGAGCGTGATCGTCCGCGGCCCGGGCTGGTCGTAGCGTCCAAAGAGCACGATCTGGTCGCCGGCGAAGAGGTCCCCGAGTTCCTGTGGATAGACGTCGTGGACACCGCCGCCGAGGTCGACTTCAAGATGGCTGAGGACGGGCTGGTTCACCTTGCGGAAGAAGCGACTGGTGGTGACCTCGATGTCCTCGCCGGGCGGCACGTAGTCCCGTGTGCCCTTGGTCGCCTCGGCGATCCGGTCGAGGAGTTTCACGTCCAGATCGTGTCCCACGCCGAACGTGAAAACGCGCGCCTGCGCCGTGTTCCGCGCCTTCACCTGTTCGACGAGTGCGTCGGCACTACGCTGGCCGACCGTCGGCTTGCCGTCCGTCAAGAACACGACAAGGAAGAGCCGATCCTCGGTCTTCATGGAGAGCGCCTTCGCCAGGGCGCCCTCGATGTTCGTGCCGCCCCGCGCTTCCAGGCCCTCGATCCACGCGACCGCGGCCTTCTTGCTCTCGGGCGTCGCGTCGACGAAACCGTCCAGATAGGGCTGGAGACCCGTAGCGAAGGTGACGACATTGAAGCGGTCGCCGGGATTCAGTACCTGGATGCCGTACTGCAGCGCGCCCTTGGCCTGTTCAATCTTCTCACCGGCCATCGAGCCGCTGACATCGAGCGCGTAGACGACGTCCTTTGGCACGCGCTCGTCCACACTCACCTCGCTGCGGGGCGCGAAGACGGCGAGGAAGGTGCCGTCTTGCCCCGGCGCACGGTGACTCTGGATCGAGAACCCCACCTCGTCGGGACTGCGTCCGAGGAAGAGGGTGAAATCCCGCTCCTGACGCCGCCCGGCGGACTCGTAGGTCACGCGCGCCGCACGTTCGCGGTCGCGCTCGATGGCCACGTTGTGGGATCCGCTGTAGAGCGCTTTCAAGTCGACCGAGCTCTGGACCTGCACGTCGATGAGGGTGCGATCGACGGGAGCACCGTGAAATCGCGCCGTGGCCAGGGGATACCGAAACTCCAGCGTGCCGTCGCTCTCGGGAAGCATCTGCTGGAACGTGAGGCGGATCGTCACGTCGCCGCGCGCGGGGATGGGGAAGACGCGCGCCCGGTACACGCCGCGGCCCACGTACTCCAGGAGGCCGGGATCGCGACGCCGGCGGACGATGTGCTCGTAGACCCGCTTCGCGTGCGCGGCTTCGAGCACCTCTCCCTCGACCATCTGGCCGCCCATGGTCATGGCGAACCGGCTGACGACGGCGCCCTCCGGCAGCGGGAAGAGGTAGGTGCCCTCGAGTACGGCGCCCGTGGTGTTTCGAAACACCTGCTCGACGGTGACCTCCGCCGTGCGGTCCTCGATCGTGGCGCGGACCGTGTGACCGCTGAGCCGGACGGGACTGCGACGCGTTGGCAGGGGCGCACCCGTGCCGGACGATCCAACGAGAATGCCGTGAGCCCAGGCCGGCTCGCTGATGAGGAGGATCAGCACCGAAAGTGCGAGCAGACGGATGGCAGGGCGATAGATGGGGCGCATATCGAAGTCTCCCGAAGCAGAAGACTGAACGAACGATACGACGTCCGGTTCTGCCTGCTTCTGGGGAGGCGATAGCGCGCCCAGGCTTCGCGGTCACACTGGCCACATCATGAAGACCACGGTGGGTATCCCTGAGCTGAAGGACCGCCTCTCCTACTACCTGCGCTGCGTGGGAGAAGGTCATGAGGTCGCGATCACCGACCGCGGGCGGCCCCTGGCCATCCTGCAACCGATCGGCGAGAACATGAGGGCTGGTGTCCGAGACGGAGCACCTGGCCTCCCTCGCCGCCGAGGGGGTAGCCACTCCTTCCGAACGACCGCGGGGCACAGATCCCGCCTTCACCCGACCCCAGGTATCATCCCAGCCAGACACCGCGTCCCCGTAGCTCAGCTGGATAGAGCGCCGGTTTCCTAAACCGGAGGCCGCAGGTTCAAGTCCTGCCGGGGATACCACTCTCGCGGCCCGGTTCGCGGGGCATGGCCTGCGCATCGGTCACCACGGGTTTCACACGCGTCAGAGTGCCCAGAGGGCAGACAGGGGGAGCGCGATTCGGCCCGGGCCGAACGACATGGCGCGGTCTCCCAGATACAGAACGACACCCTGGCGAAAGCGCTCTCCGATCCGGCCGGCCAGGTAGTCCAAGCCGCGGAAGTCCTTCAGCTGAACCGAAGCGGAGGCCTTGACCTCGACGCCCACGACGCGCCCGTCTCGGGCTTCGAGGATCAGGTCCACCTCGCGGCCGCGATGATCGCGGAAGTGGTGCAGTGTCGTTCGGACCCGGCTCCAGGTGCGTTGCCGCGCAAGCTCACCGGCCACGAACGTCTCGAGGAGCGGGCCCAGGGCGCGGCCCAGGGGATCCGCGAGCGCCTTGGGGTCGACGCCGAGGAGGTTCGCCGCGAGCCCAACATCCGTGACGTAGATCTTGCGGTGACGAACCGTGCGAGACACCAGGTTCGTCGACCACGCCGGGAGGCGGTATACGAGCCCAACGGTCTCTAACAGCGGAAGGTAGTTCCCGAGAGTGCTCCGCGGCACGTCAAGTTCGTTGGCGATCTCCGTGAGGTTGAGGAGTTGCGCCGTGCGTGCCGACAGCACGCTGACAAGCCGCTGGAGCGCGTCCAGGTCCTGAACTCGGCTGAATGTAGAGATGTCGCGCTGAGTGATCGTTCGGATGTACGACTCATACCAGTCCTGTCGGGCGGGACCGCTCAGCCGGACCACCGCCGGAAATCCGCCGGCACAGAGCATCCGATAGACATCCATGCGTGTGAGTGACGGTGCCGCGAACGCCTTGAGGCGGGATGCCGCTCCGAACACGGCCGGCACGAAGCCGTCCGAAGCCTGTCGCAACTCACCCTGAGACAACGGCCAGAGGTCGAGGAGAACGACGCGACCGGCAAGCGACTCGGAGATCATGGGGACGGTCGTGAATCTCGTGGATCCCGTGAGAAGGACCTGCCCAGGGCTCTTCCGCCGGTCCACCCATCGCTTGACGGCACGGAGTAGCGCGTCCCCTCCCTGTTGGAACTCGTCGATGACGATCGGCCGCTTGCCCTGGAACAGGGCGGTCGGATCCAGTTCGACCGCCTCGAGCACCCCGGGCTCCTCGAGATCGACGTACGTTCCCCCGGTCGCCTCGCACACGCGTCGCACGAGCGTGGTCTTGCCGACCTGACGCGCCCCTATGACCGCAACGACGCGGTGCTGGTTCAGGGCGCGGCGGACCAGCGGCTCGGCTCGACGCGGCAGGTAGGCAGGTCGTCGGGACGCCGGCAAGCTGATCTCCTTGGCAGCGGCCTCGATCCTAGTGGAGGGACCAAGCCGAGTCGATCGCAACTTGTCGTTTTAACCAGCCATATCTTGTCTAATTTACCACCCCGATTCTGGCGCTTCTCCGCCCGGCTCAGCGGATGCCCGGTGCCTACCGCCCCCAACAGCCAGTTCCCCCTGCACGCACCGACGCGCATCCCCACGGTACCCAAGCCGGTACCCGGCCGATTCTCGGAGTCCCGGAAAGCCCAAACATCAGGCCTCTGGAGCGATGTCGACTACCGTCTTCCTAAACCGGAGGCCGCAATCGAGTCCTGCCGGGGATACCACTCTCTTCCATCCCTGGAAGCGGCGGCTCTCATCCGACTACCGCTCAGTCAACGGAGGCGGGGTGAAGACTACCCAGACTTCCCCCATGACGTACGTGGGCACCTGGGCGTCACCGCTTCGCTCCGCACCGCTTGCGCATGTGCTGCGTCTCGGCGACGCAGCACCCGCCGTCGCATGAGCACAGCGCACAGGCCCACCTTCGATTTGGCACCGCCGCTGACCCGGTACCCAGCAGCGGAGGAGGTTGTCTCAGCTCGGGACTCCCGTGCTCAGCCGTACACCACGACGAACACCGACATCGCGAGCATGGCCAGCGCCGGCAACCACTTGAGGAGCGGGTCCTTCACCTTGCCGTGCATCGTCAGGGCGCCGAGCATCAGCACTGCCATCCCGATCGCGGCGGGCCGCCGGAGATCAGGGATCCAGATCGCGAGGACCAGCGCCGTGGCGAGGAGCAGCTTCAGGGCGCCGATTAGCTTCATGGACCACGCGGGGAGCCCATAGGCCTCGAACTCCTCCTGCATGTTCTTCGCGTCGCCCCCTCGAAAGGCGGTTGACTTCGCTCGCCGAACGAGCCAGACGTTGGCGATGCCCAACGCGATCACGATCTGGCAGACGAGGACTACGGTATCCATCGAGCAGACTCCTTCGTAGGTTGCGGGGGGCTGGGAGTCATGGGACTCAGCGTTCGCATCGCATGCATCGCCACCCACACGTTGATAAGCAAGAACAGAAGCGCTGGCACCATGGCAACCAGCGGGTCGCGAATGCGGATGCGGGCCCACACCCCCAGCGCCATCAGCAGCGCCAGTCCTCCGGCTGCGCCTATCGCGAGCGGCGGGATCCAGTAGCTCGCAAGCAGGCCGATGGCCCCCGCGAGTTCGAGCCACCCCGTCACGGTGCGGAGGCTTCCGAGGCCGTACCGCTCGAACTCCGCGCGCATCGTCTCCGAGGCGAGGCAGTGGATCCCGTAGAAGAGAAAGGCCACGATCGAGAGAAGACGCGCAGCCTCGAAGCCGATGTCCATGTGGGGTACCTGCGTATTGAGCCGGAGCCGATCGTACCCGGCGTTGCCCACCATATGCGCCGCCGATGCGCCCTCACCTGGATCCATGACGGCACCCCGCCCGCGTCCTTGATGCGCCTCGGCCAGACGACGACCATGGGGTTCCGCGTGCCCCCGAAGTGCGACGCCACCTGCTTCGTCCACTGGAAGGGCGAGTTCATCGCCCAGGACCAACCGACGGCGTAGTGCGGTCCGGTGCCGGGCTGCCCCCATCGATCGTAGAATTTCATGGTGCGGTCGATGAGGAAGTCGATCCCGTTGAGCATTGCGACCGAGTTGGCGGCGCCCGCCATGCCCCCCTCGGGACTCCCACCGTTGTCCCCGGCGATGAAGAGGATGAGCGTGTTGTCGAGCTCGCCGCTCTCCTCGATGGCGCCGACGATGCGTCCGATCTGGTCGTCGATGAACTCGTAGTACCCGGCGTAGGTCCCCGCCGAGACGAGCGGGCGACCGGACCTTCGTTCGAAGACGATGCTCTCCTTGGTGGGATGGGCGCGGCCGCGATGGACTCCTTCGGCACGGGCGCCGTGCGGAGGATCTCGCACGACCGTGCGACCTCGATGCCGCTCGTCGCCGCGGCCCCTGCCGTCGTCGACGTGCACGAACGTCCTACTTGGGCCGCGGACGGCGCCAGCTCTCACGTCGCGTGGCCGCCGCCGGTCGTATGCTGCCTTTTCCCTCAAGACGGAGGCGTCATGGCCATCGAGAGCATCAACCCGGCGACCGGCGAGCAGTTGGAGCATTTCGACGAGCTCGACGACGCGGGCCTCGAGCGCGCGCTCGCGGGCTCCGCGCGGGCGTTCGAGACACTGCGCACGAAGACGTTCGCCGAGCGCAGCGCGTGGATGACGGCCGCCGCCGACGTCCTGGACGACGAGCGCGATGCCTGGGCCCGGATCGCCACGCTCGAGATGGGCAAGACCTTCGCCGCGGCCCGCGCCGAGGTGGAGAAGTGCGCCTGGGTCTGCCGCTACTACGCAGAGCACGCCGAAGCGCACCTGGCCGACGAGGCCATCGAAACCGGCGGGGCCCGCACGTTCGTGCGGCACCTGCCCCTGGGACCGGTGCTGGCGGTCATGCCGTGGAACTTCCCCTACTGGCAGGTATTGCGCTTCGCGGCGCCCGCCCTCATGGCGGGGAACACCGCACTCCTCAAGCACGCCTCGAACGTCCCGCAGACGGCCCTCGCGATCGAGGAGATCTTCCGGCGCGCCGGCTTCCCGGACGGATGCTTCACCACGCTCCTCGCCGGGTCCGCTCGCGTCGAGGGGATCCTTCGCGACGACCGCGTCCGTGCCGCGACGCTCACCGGCTCCGAGGGCGCGGGACGCGCGGTCGGCGCCGTCGCGGGCGACACGATCAAGCCGTCCGTGCTGGAGTTGGGCGGCAGCGATCCGTTCGTCGTGATGCCGTCGGCCGACCTCGACGCGGCCGTGGCCTCGGCCGTGAAGGCGCGGATCATCAACAACGGACAGTCCTGCATCGCAGCAAAGCGGTTCATCGTGCACACGGCGATTTACCGCGAGTTCATGGAACGGTTCCGGGCCGCCTTCGACGCTCTGCGCACGGGCGATCCCATGGACGAGGCGACGGACGTGGGTCCGCTCGCAACGCGTGCGATTCGCGACGAGGTGGACGGACACGTGCGCGCGTCGGTAGAGCGTGGCGCCAGGCGAGTCACCGGCGCGGAGCTCCTCGACGGCCCCGGCTTTTACTACCGGCCGGGCATCCTCGCGGACATCCCCGAGGACGCACCCGCCTGGCGCGAGGAGGTATTCGGGCCCGTGGCCCTGCTTTTCGAGGCCGAGGACCTGGACCATGCGCTGCGCCTGGCCAACGCGTCGCCGTTCGGGCTGGGCTCGTCGATCTGGACGCAGGACGAGGGCGAGATCACGCGCGCCGTCGACGAGCTCGAGGCGGGCGCGACCTTCGTCAATGCCATCGTCGCGTCGGATCCCCGCCTGCCCTTCGGCGGTGTCAAGGCGTCGGGCTACGGTCGCGAGCTCTCGCGCGACGGGATCCGGGCCTTCGTAAATCGCAAGACCGTGTGGATCGACGGATGAAGGCCTCCGATCTACTCGTCCGCTGTCTAGAACGCGAGGGCATCACGCGGGTCTACGGGCTGCCCGGTGAAGAGAACGACGAGCTCATGCTGTCGCTCGCAGACTCCTCCCTGGAATTCGTGCTGACGCGACACGAGCAGGGCGCAGCGTTCATGGCCGAGGTCCACGGCCGCCTCACGGGAGAACCTGCGGTCTGCCTCAGCACGCTCGGGCCCGGCGCGACCAACCTGCTCACGGGCGTGGCCGACGCGAACATGGACCGCGCCCCGCTCCTGGTGATCACCGCCCAGGCCGCGGCCTCGCGGCGCCACAAGGAGAGCCACCAGGTCGTTGATGTGGAGGGCATCTTCGAGCCCGTCACGAAGTGGTCGTGCAGCATCCAGCGCGCAGAGACCATCCCGGAGATCGTGCGCAAAGCCGTGCGGTTGGCTCGCGCCGAGAAGCCGGGAGCCGTCCACCTCGAGCTGCCGGAAGACGTGGCCGCGGAGGAGACGGACGCGCGGCCGCTCGAGCCCTACCGTTTTCGGCGTCCGGGCGCGGACGAGAAGACCGCGGACCGAGCCTGGGCGCGGATCCGCGCTGCGCGCCGCCCGTTGATCCTGGCGGGAAACGGCACGCTCCGCAAGCAGGCCTACCGGCAGCTGCGCCGGTTCAGTGAGGCGACCGGCATCGGCGTGGTGTCGACCTTCATGGCCAAGGGCTGCGTCGACCGGAACGCGGACACATGCCTCTTCACGATCGGCCTGCAGCAGCGCGACTACCCGCTGCTGGCGATCGAGCAGAGCGACCTCGTGATCGCGATCGGCTACGACCTGGTCGAGTACCCGCCGCGCCTCTGGAACGCGGACGGCACGAAGCCGGTCGTGCACCTCGACTTCGAGCCGGCGGAGATCGACACCCGCTACCACCCCGAGATCGAAGTGGTGGGCGACATCGCACACGGTCTGTGGGCGCTGGGTGAGCGCCAGGAGCGCGACGGAGCGCAGGCGTTCGACCTGGCGTACCAGCGTGAGGCACGCACCCGCATGATCGAGGACATCCGCGCGTACGCGGCCGACGACGACGAGGGTGCGATCAAACCGCAGAAGGCCCTGTGGGACGTGCGCGAAGCGCTGGGGCCGAACGACGTGCTGCTCTCCGGCGTCGGTGCACACAAGATGTGGATCGGACGCTACTACGCGTGCGACGAGCCCAACACGTGCATCATCCCGAACGGCTTCTGTTCGATGGGCATGGCCCTACCCGGCGCCGTCGCCGCCCACCAGGCCCGCCCCGACGTCAAGATCCTGGCGATCGCCGGGGACGGCGACTTCCTCATGAACGTCCAAGAGATGGAGACGGCTCGCCGGCTCGACGCGGACATCACCGTGATGGTGTGGGTCGACGGCGGCTACGGCCTGATCACCTGGAAGCAGGAGGCCGAGCACGGGCGCGCCACGGACCTCAGCTTCGGGAACCCGGACTGGGTCGGTCTGGCCCGGGCCTTCGGGTGGGAGGGGCGCTTCGTCGAGCGGTCCGCCGACCTTGCCCCTGCGCTACGAGAGGCCCTTAACCACCGGGGGCCCTCGCTACTGGCAATCCCCATCGACTACCGAGAGAACAAGAAACTCGGCGAACGCCTAGGCGAACTCGACGTAACGCTATAGGGGAAGAGGCCCGCAGGGGCCTTTCCTGCGTCGGGCTCCCCCGGAAGAGACCGGTCACGGCTTGACGCACCGCAATGACCCCAACCGGGTCGATTCATGAGTCAACCCGGCTAGGCCGGCTTCCTGGACCGGAGGCCGCGATCGAGTCCGGCCGGCTCCGCCCTTGGTTCGGCCGCGGGCGCAAGAGCCGGGGGGAGGGCCCCTGCTACCTCAGGCGCGGAACACCGTCTCGCCTTCCTTGATCGTCTCGAGGACCTGAATGTCCGCCATCTTCAGCGGGTCGATCGCCAACGGGTCGGCGTCGAGAATCACAAGGTCGGCGACCTTCCCTGCCTCGAGGGTTCCCTTACGGTCTTCCTGGAAGTACTGCCACGCCGCGTCGTGGGTGATCGCTCGCAAGGCTTCGAAGGGCGTGATCTTCTGCTCGGGTCCGAGCGACTTCCCGCTCGACGTCCTCCGGTTCACGGCTGCGGCGGCCACCGGCAACATGCCGATACCCGCCACCGGGGCATCGTGGTGAAGCGTGAAGGTCATCCCCCTTCTCAGCGCCGACTTCGCCGGGCTGATCCGCGCCGCCCGCTCGGGGCCCAGGAAGATGTCGCGATGCCGGTCGCCCCAGAAGACCACGTGGATGGGGAAGAAGGACGGGCACAGGCCGTGTCTCTGCGCGACGTCGAGCTGATCCTCACGCATGGTCTGCGCGTGGATGATCGTGGTGCGGAGGTCCTTTCGCGGCGCGTCCTGCCGGACGCTCTGAACGGCGTCGAGGAGGAGGTCCGTAGCACCGTCGCCGTTGGTATGCGCGAGGAGTTGGATGTCGTGGGCGTCGCACGTCTCGACCCAATGAGCGATTTCCTCGGCGGTCATGTTCGCGTAGCCGCGGTAGGCGCCGCCCAGGTCGGCCTTGGTCGCCGCCTCACCCACGGGCGTGTCCCCGCTGACGAAGACGTGCTCGGCGGACTCCCCGGCACAGGCGTCCTGCGTGACGGCCCCTTGTCCCTCCGGCTGCACGTAGTAGGGCTTGGTGAGGAAGGCGGTGTAGCCCTGGATGGACCCGTCGACGCTGATCTTCACACCACCACGCCGGAATCGGGCCGTGGAGGTCTTGTCCGCGACGATCCGCTTCAATTCGTCGTCGTTCACCCCCCGGTAGAGGGGATACGCCACGACATCGATCGGGAGCCTCCCGGCCCGTGCCAGCGCGTCCAGCAGCTTCGCGGCACCGGCCCCCGTCGCACCGTCCTGGGCCGTCGTGATGCCGGCCGCCGCGTAGTACGCGAGGCCCTGCTCGATGACCTCGATGGCCTGCTCGGGCGTGGGCGCGGGCACCTTGCCGACCACGGCTGCCATCGCCAGCTCCTCCAGGACACCGTTCGGTTCCTTGCCGCCGGCCTGGCGCTGGAAGCGTCCGCCCTCGGGGTCCGGCGTACTGGCATCGACCCCGATGGCCTCCAGCGCCTTGCTGTTCAGCGCCATCAAGTGCGCCGAAATGTGCAACAGGACGATCGGGTGCTCCGTGGACACCGCGTCGAGATCCTCCTTGAAGGGATGGCGCATCTCCATCATGCCGGTGTCGTCGTATCCCCAACCGATCACCCACTCGCCGGGTTGGATCTCCTTCTCCTCGATCCAGCGGGCGAGGGCCTGCTGAAGGTCCGGTATGGAGCCGATCTCGCCGATCGGCTTCGGATCGAGGTTGCACGTCGTGAACTTCGCAGACTGCAGCACCACATGCGAGTGCGGGTCGACGAAGCCGGGCATCAGGCACCGGCCCTCGAGGTCGACGATCTCCGTCGCGTCGCCCTTGTGCTGCATCGCCTCCGCCTTGGCACCAGCGAAGAGGATTCTGCCGCTCCTCACGGCGAGAGCCTCGACGCGATCCCCGTCCCGCACCATGGTGACGATCGGGCCGCCGAAGTAGATCGTGTCGGCGGCGCCGTCCTCCGGTCCGGCGAAGGCGCGGCTGCCGAGAGCCAGCATGCTCGCGGCGACTCCCATCGCCGCCAGGGCATCGCGCCGCGTCAGTACCCGTCCAGCCGACTCGATCCCCTGGACGAGGGGGTGGCCCTCACAGCTACAGGCGCGATTCATCACAAGTCCTCCGCAGTACGGTCGCGCCGCAGGCTCGGGGCGAACGTGGTCTCCTCGGGTGAGACGACCCTACTCGTTCCGGGGGGGCCCAGCCGGGCGCCGAGAACACGAATACGGTGCCATCTCCAATACGGTGCCAGTCACCCGGCCGCCAACTCGTGGGACTGAAGGGCCGGAGGGTGGCACCGCCGGATGGAACGCGCCCGGGGCCGATGCGGAGGCCCGGGCCTCTCAGGAGTGTGCCCTCCACGACATGCACCGAGGCCGACCGCCGAGTGGCAAGCGCCACCGTGACACGCAAGCGCTTGCAGCAGCCCCACGACTGGCCCCTCCAGGGGGGATCGGGTCGCGAGCGCCTGGCGTCGGTGCTGGTCGTGGTGGGCGTCCGGCCGCTTCGTGCCGAGAAAGCCGAAGTTGGCGGACGGGTGACTGGCACCGTACTGCAAGTTGGCGGACGGGTGACTGGCACCGTATTGGAAGTTGGCGGCATACTGTGCACGCGCTCACGATCACGCCGTCACCATCGGCCTGTTCTTCCCCGAGAGACCCAGATGATCCCGTTTGAAACGATGAGCGTCTTGCCGCCGCCCGGGGGCACCCCCGCGAGCTCGGTCCACGGCTGTCTCGAGTTGCTCGCCACGCGCCTCGAGGCCGCCCGTCGGACGTCGGAGCACGTGCTGAGCCTGACCTTCTTCATCGCGGCCCGGGATCCCGCCGCGTTCCGCGAAGCCCGCCGCGTCGCAGGGGACGGCGTCCGTGACCTCTTCGGTACACCGTCGCCGCCGGTCAGCATCGTGGGTCAGCCTCCCGAGGGGGGTACGCATGCTGCTCTCGAGGCTGCGGTCCTGCTCGACACCGGTCACCCCGCACGCGTCGAGCGCCGTTCACACGAGGGACTTGACTACAGCGTCGTGGTCGCGGGGGGAGGGCGGCAGGTCCATGCCGCCGGGCTCGCATCGAGGGACGAAACCGAAGAGGCTTCCGGCCGATCGCACGAAGCCATCCTGGCGGCGCAATCGATCCTCGACGCAGAGGGTCTGGACTTCGGTCATGTGGTCCGCCAGTGGAACTACCTGGAGGAGATGCTCGACATCCGGAACACGGGCTGCGGCGACAGCCAGGGATACCAGGCGTTCAACGACGTACGGTCCATCGCATACGGCCGCTCGGCCTTTTCCGCCGGCTACCCCGCGGCCACGGGGATCGGTCAGCGCGTGGGTGGCGTGGTCATCGAGCTCGTCGCCGTGGCGCCCGCACCCGGCGTGTCGGTGGAGCCGATCTCCAACCCGCAGCAAGTCGATGCGCACCGCTACTCCGAGGACGTCCTCGTTGGCGCCCCTGCCGCGGATCTGGAGAACACGACCTCGCCCAAGTTCGAGCGGGGCAAGTTGGTGACGACCGGTGACGCGGAGATCGTGTTCGTCTCTGGGACGGCGTCGATCCTCGGGGAGAAGACGGTCTCGCCGGGGGATGTCCGCGCGCAGACCCGCACCACGATCGAGAACATCAAAGAGGTCCTGGGCGGCCGGGCCCTGACTCACCTCCGAGCGTACGTGAAGCGACCGGGCGACATGGAGGCGGTCCGGGAGGTGTGCCGGGCCGCGTTCGGAGACATCCCGTCGCTCTACGTGGAGGCCGACGTGTGCCGCGACGATCTTCTCGTGGAGCTCGAGGGCGAGTCCGTCACCCTTCGGTCGGGCGGGTAGGAGACATCCTCCCACCCGGCAGGAGACGACTCCGAACTGCGCTATGTCAGCAGATCAGAACGCATAGCCGAAGCCGAGAAGGGGGCCGTGGTAGGTGGCGTCGATCCCGTTCTGCGTGGCGCCGGAGCCCTCCACCCGATCGACACCCAGTGCCCGGTACCCCACCGCAACGAAGAGCCCCCGCGTGATGTTGAAGCGAAGCATGGTCTGAACCTGCCACGTGAGTTTCGACGCGCCCTCGATGTCGAACCCGCCGACGTCACCGTACACGGTCAGTCCCCACCGCTTCGCGAACTGCCAGCGGAACCTGGCGCCGACGTAGGGATCCCACCAGCTCTCGTCCTGGCTCTCATTGAGAGGCGCCCCGGTCTGGATGCTCGTCGTGCTCAGCCGCTGCTCCAGATTCCAGTAGCGGGCCCCCACCACGGCGTCGAGCGTCATGTGACGCGCGTAGCAGCAGCTTCCCCATTGGGCGCTTCCCACCTGGCGACACAGCACGTTGTAGCCAAGGCGGAGGTCCAAGATGGTCTGATCGATCTCCGCCTCGACCGGCACGCCACGCTGCCCCGTCCACGCCTCTGAGAGGTTCACCAAGCTGGCGTCCACGGCGAACGACCAGCGGTCGTAGTGGACCTCGGCGTAGCCCATGAACGAGCTCTCGAGCTTGTCGAACAAGTCCGAGAAGTCGATGTCGATGTCGGTCGGCACGCCGTCCGCGTAGCTCGTGCCCCTGATGTCCGTGGCCCACAGGTAGGCGGCCACGGCACCGCCCCAGCGCTTCTGCGGCGCCGTCTTGAGCTGGGGCGCGTACGAGCGGACGTAGTCGCCCTCAGCGCAGACGACCCACGGCGCTTCGCCCTGCTCGGTCGGTGACCGCCGGAGCGCCGCGTCTTCCGCGCATGCGGCCGAGGCCGCGAGCGTGACCAGCAAGAACGCCGCCAGAACAAAGACCGTGTTTCGCATCGCTTCCCTCCACCATGGGCCCATACGAAAGCTCACACAGTCAGATCATGGTGTGGTCATGCATCGCGTCGGCATGCACAGAGCGCCAACGCAGCCCGCGTTCTCGCTCCGCGCGGCACGAAGTGAAGGGACGCCGGACGCCAGCCTGGCCGCCGTCCGTGGCTCGGGCCCGTGGCGAGGCTCCGGGCGTCACGCCTGTTGGGGACTCGCCAGATGGGCATGGCACTCGCGTCAACCGGGTCTGGAGGGCGGGTCGGCGTCTTTACCGAAACATCCAGCGCTGCCCGCCCTGCGCGTGGGCGTGAACCGCGTCGCCGAAGGCTCGGACTTCACGGAGGCGCGCCTCGTCGAGGGGACCGGCCAACACGCCATGCACGTTCTCTCGGGTCTCCTCGGCACTCCGCGCCGCGCAGAGGACGGTATCGACGGCGGGGTTGGTCAGAGCGAAGCGGTAGCAGTCCGGCGCCGAGAGGCCCGTCTCGAAGCCCTTCTCCGGGAGAGGCAAGAGCAGCCGCCCCCAGCGCGTGGCCGTGTAGCCGATGATGGCCGGGCAGTCGTCACCGAGGGCCTCGAAGATATCGGTCTCCGCACCGCGGTGGGCCGCGTTGTAGCGGATCATCATCACGTCGGGGTCGTACGTACGGGCCAGCTGCGCGGCAAGCGCTCGCTTGTGAATCGACCAGCCGAGGGCTCGGACCTTGCCCTCCTCCCGGAGCCGAAGCATGGCCGGCCAGGTCTGCCCGGCCAAGTACCAGCGGCCTTGGACCCAGCCGAGGAGGAAGACGTCGATCACGTCGACGCCCAGCACGCCGGCCTGCTTCGCCCACGCGCGGCGAACACTCCAGCCGAGCGGCACGCTGGCCATGGAGATCAGCACCAGGTCGTCCCGATGCCC
Source organism: uncultured Planctomycetota bacterium (assembly GCA_963802335.1). Lineage (GTDB taxonomy): Bacteria > Planctomycetota > PLA2 > PLA2 > JAEUHO01 > CAWDIE01. The sequence continues at coordinate 222,535 of CAWDIE010000005.1, forward strand.
CGCGGCGATGAGTCTCCGAAGGCCGGCGACCATCGCCGCATGGAAAGAAGTCACGAAGAACGTGTTGATCCCGTGTTCGTGGTACGCACGCTCGACGTCGTCGGGCGTGAGCGCCTTCCCCTTGGGCGCGGCCCCGCGCACCGCGCCCGAGGCCAGCGTGAGAGGCGTGACCTCGAGGCCCGTGCGACCGAGCGGGCGCCGTCGTAGTCGACCTGCGTCTTCCATGACCGGGAGTCTCCCAGGGACGAGCGCGATCGCCGTCATCCGATCCCCTGACGCAGGGCCCTCGCTGCACCTGGCGCGGCCGCTGCGGCCAAGGCGGAAACGCGCGAGGCTACCCGCGGCGAAGGGCCTTGATCGGCCTCAGGTGACTGGCGCGCCACGCCGGCGCCAGCCCCCCGAGCACGCCGAGGCCGACGGCGAGGATGACCGCGAGGACGAGCAGCGGAGGCTCGACCCGAAACGCGAACGACACCTCGGTGAACGTGTTCCAGTTCATCGTGCCCGTCTCGATCCCATTCAGGGGCAGGATGAGCAGCGTGCCGAGGATGCCGCCCACGAGGCCGATCAACCCCGCCTCGATCAAGAAGGACACCAGGATCGCTCCGCGCCCGAAACCCATGGCGCGCAGGATGCCGATCTCGCGCGTCCGGCTGCCGACGGCCGCGAGCATCGTGTTCGCCGCCCCGAGGACGGCGGCCACCCCGAGGACCAAGGTGAGGAAGGCCCCGAGCCCGGCCAGGACACCTCCCAGCACCGTGGTCTGGCTCTTGTAGTAGGCCTGCTCGGAGAGGATCTTGAACTGCAGCTCCTTGTCCCCGTCGAGGTCTTCGGCCACCTTCTCGGCCGTCCAGCCCGGCGCGAGGCGCGCGACGATGCGCTGTCTCAGCGGGCGCTGCAAGGCGGCCGTGATCCGGTCGACGTCCCCCCAGATCTCCGACCCGTAGGCGCCGGGTGACTCGAAGATGCCCACCACGCGAAAGGGCGTCACGTTCACGCGAACGGTGTCCCCGATGTCGCAATTGCCGATCCTCTCCGAGACGGAGCGACCGACGATGATCTCGTCCGCCCCGAAACGAAAGCGGTTCCCGTCGATCACGCGGACGTTGTCCTCGTGCAGACCGAACGACGCTTCTTCGACGCCGCGCAAGGGCACGTTGACCTCGTCACCGCCGCCGCCGCGCCGCTCGAGGAACAACGCGAGGTAGGACTCGCCGGCGGCCAGCGGCTTGCCTGCGGCGTCGCGGGCGACCTCCGGACGCTCATTGCGGACCTTGCGGACCTGGTCGAGGGAGATCCCGCTCTCGCCTTCGCTCTGGGCGCCGGGCCGCAGGTAGATGACGACCTCTTCGCTTCCCGTGGTCGCGAGCAGCGACTCGAAACCCGCGCGCAACGCGAAGACGCCACAGAGGACGGCGACGGTCATGGCGATGCCGAGCGCACTGAAGAGCGAGGCCGGCCAGCGCACGAGCAGGCTGCGCAGCGGGTACATCCAAGGGAACTTGGGGCCGAGCCGCACGTCAGGCCTCCATCCGCAACGCGTCGACGGGCGTCAAGCGACGCGCCCGCCAGCCCGGCACCCATCCCGCAATCAGGGCGATCACCAACGCGAGGAGGAACGCTTGGACGATGGTGTCAGAGGCCACGGCATAGGTGGGGATCTGCGACCCCAGCGCGCGGCGCGTGACGCCCTCGAGTTGAAGGGCGAGCCCGACACCCAGGGCCGTCCCGAGCCCGACGAGGAGGATGCTCTCGAACGCATACAGGCGCGATGGCACGACATCGGGGAAGCCGAAGGACTTCAGAATGCCGACGCTTCGCACCCGTTCCCGCGCCGCGATCGTCATGGTGTTGACCACGCCGAAGACGATCGCTACGAGCACGGCCCCCACGATCATGCCGAGGAACGTCGGCAGGTTGCCGAGCATCTTGATGAAGTCCGCCTGGAACGCGGCTTCCGTCTGGGTGCGCGTGCGCTGGGGCCCCGCGTCGAAGTAGGCGTCGATGCGACGGGCGACGTCCTCGCCGGACGTGCCGTCCTCCACGCGCACGATGTACACCCCCGTGCCTTCCGGGCCGAAGCTGTCTCCCTGGCGCAGGGCCTCGTCGAGGTAGTCGTGGTGGAAGTAGAGGGTCTGCTCGTCCACGTTGGCCTTCGCCGACGTGTAGATGCCGCGGACCGTAAATCGCCATTCGGTCTCGTCGATCCGCGGGTAGATCGTGCCGATCAACGGGATGTCGTCCCCCACGCTCCATCCATACTTCGTCGCGAGCGCGATGCCGATCAGGCACCCACGTCGGTCGTCCAGGAAGGCCTCGCGCTCCGCGTCCGACACCCGGATCTCCGGATACTGCGCGAGCAAGGTCGGCGCGTCGGCCGCGAACTGGGCGAAGAACCCGGAGGCGTCCTTGTAGAGCCCGCCGAACCACGTGAAGGGGCAGACGGAATCCACGCCCTCGATGCTCTCCAGCGTGCCGCGGTAGGACTTGGGCAGGACCTGGAAGAGGCTGACCGCGCTCTGGGTGATGACCCGGTTCGACGCGGACGCGGTGACCGCGGCGTCGAGGCTGGTCAGGATCGACCGCAGGAAGCAGAACAGGAACATGGCGGTCGCCACCGCCAAGACGGTCAGGATCGACCGCACGGGATGGCTCCACAGCTGCTTCCAGACCAGGCGGCCGAGGCTCATGAGGGAACGACCCCCGCCTCCTCGAGCACGCCCTTGTCCAGGTGCAGGACGCGGTCGGACCGTTCCCCCGCCAGGACGTCGTGCGTGACCATCACGACCGTCGTGTCCTGCTCCTTGGCCAGACGCGAGAGGAGGTCGAGCACCTGGTCGGCACTCGCACGATCGAGGTCACCGGTGGGCTCGTCGCAGAGGAGCAACGTCGGATCGGTCGCCATGGCGCGGGCAATGGCCACGCGCTGTTCCTGACCGCCGGACAGTTGCTTGGGGCGGTGTCGGATGCGGTCGCCGAGACCGACGATCTCCAGCGCGAAGCGCGCCTGTTCCCGGCGCTGACGCTTCGACAGCGGGGTCAGCAGCAGCGGGAGCTCGACGTTCTCCAGCGCCGTGAGGACGGGGATCAGATTGAACGCCTGGAAGACGAAGCCCACGTGGCGTGCTCGCCACGCCGCGAGCTGATCGCGACCGAGGGAGGAGAGGGTGGTGCCCGCCACCGTGACCGTCCCGGTGTCGGGCACGTCGAGCCCGCCGAGCAGATTGAGGATCGTGGACTTGCCCGACCCCGAGGGCCCCATCAAGGCGAGGAACTCGGCCTTGGGGATGTCGAGATCGAGGTCGTCGAGGACGACCAGCTCCTCGCCGCCGCGGCGGTAGGCCTTGGTGACGCCTTGGAGGCTCGCGATCACGGGTTGGGTCATCACTTCTCCTCGGGTCGGAGGCGCACGCCGTCGCGCACATCGGAGTCCCGGGTCGAGGATGACGTCTTCGCCGCCCTCGAGCCCTTCCGCGATCGTCTTCGCGCCGCCGCGATCCGGACCGAGGACGACCGTGCGGAGCCGCGCGACGCCGTCCTCGAGGACGTACACCGCGTGGCCGTCGGCGCGCTGCACGACGGCGGCGGCCGGCACCGTCACCACGGGGGCCTCGAGCGGCACGAGCTCGGTCGCACCGCGGAAGACGACGCGGGCCGCCATCTCGGGGCGGACGGTGGTCGGTCGCTCGTCGAACGTCACGCGCAACTCGATGGTGCCCTTGGACCGGTCGGCGCGGGGCCAGATCTTCCGCAGGCGCCCCGGCAGTGCCGGTCTCGGGGTCGGCGTCCAGGAAGATCGTCGCCGCATCGCCCTCCTTCACCCGCTGGATGCGCTTCTCGGAGAGCTCGACCTGCACCTCGAGCGAGCGCGGGTCCACGATCGTGAAGACGCTGCCTCGGGAGTTGCCGGCGCCCGTCGGCGCGATGACCTCCCCCAGCTCGGCGTCCTTGCGAATCACCAGGCCCTCGAAGGGAGCGCGGATCTTCGTCTTCTCCAGGGTGATGCGCGACACCTCGGCGTCGCGCCGGAAGGCGAGCACGTTGGCCGCCGCCACGGCGCGCCCCGCCTCGATGCGCGCGATGCGAGCCTTCCATCGCCTCGATGGCGGCTTGTCCGGCCTTGGCCCGCGCCCCGGTGGCTTCCAAGAGCCCGGCGCGCGGCGTCGGCGTCGACCTGGATGCGGTCCCAGGTCGCCTCGTCGATCAGGCGCTGCTCGCGCAGCGGCCCGTTGCGGACGACCTCCCGCTCGAGGCGCTCGACGCTGCGCTCGGCCTGCGACTGGTCGAGCCGCAGCGCGTCGTAGGCGGCCGTGAGGCGGGGAAGCTCGGCCCGGGCCTCGGCGATGGCCCGGTCGGCCTCCTCGACCTGCGCCTCGGCCACCCGGACCCGCTGCGCCGCGGCCTCGGCCGCCGCCTCCAGGTCGTCGTATTGGATGCGCCCCATGACGGCGCCGGCCGGGACGACGTCCCCCTCCTCGGCGCTGACCTCGACGAGACGCCCCGACAGCACCGTGGCGACGGACGCCTGCCGGTTGGCGACGATGTAGCCATTCGCGGAGACGTCGCCTTCTCCGGCGCGCCCCGGCACGACACGCACGGCGCGGGCAAGGCGCACCTGGGGTTCGCGGACCTTGGCGGCCAGCCCCAGCAGCGGCTCGCGGAAGAGCCACGCGGCGGCGGCCAGTCCGAGAAGCAGGAGCACCGCGTACCACGGAAACCCGCGGTAGGGACGCGGCGGCGCGTCGTCCCGCGCGATGCGAAGGCGTCTCAAGTCCGGCGGATCGGGGGGGGCCTTGCGGTCGACGGGGTCGTTCATGCGCGGGCAGCGTAGCCCCGGGGGGCGGGCGGGGGAAAGGCCGACCGGGAAAGGGCGAGCGCCGCGGCGCGCTCGGGTCTGCGGTGACAGCCAAGCCTCGGGGGGGGCGGTGGCGAGGGAGGAGCGCCCTCGCCGCGCAGCCCTCCGCTCAGACGTCCCGCCAGGCGGTCATGGCGGACGTCAGCTTGGCGGAGAGGACGGCGAAGGGACTGCCGAAGCGGATCGCCGCCTCGGCGTCTTCCTTGCGGCCGTCGATGGCGAGTTGGAGTACGTTGGCCGCCTCCGCGTGGATCTGGGCGTGGAGATCCCGGACCGTGCGGCAGTGATCGCTTCCCTGCTCGGCCGGAGGGAGACTGCCTAGCCACGCGCCGAACTCGCATGCGTCGTCGCGGCGAAGCTCCGGCACGGTCCAGTCGCTCTCACCCGCCTCGATGGCCTTCTTCAGACGGAATTTCCAGAGGCCGTGGGAGGCGATCGCCTCGTTGATCTGGTCCTTGTGGGTCATGACTGCTCCTCGGCGCCGGGGGGCACAAGCACCGCCCATGCTCCCACGAACCGGCGATGGATACCCCATGAGCGTCGATAGGCTACCGTTTGTTGCACGCAGGAGGCGCCAGCTCGAGCATGTCCGAAGGCAGTCCCCCGGACGGAAGTCTCCTCGTCGCGGCGCGCAGCCCGATCCACGGTCGCACCCTGGAACGCATGGCCCGAGGCCTCGGGTGGACGGTCGAGATGGTGACGTCCTGCGACAAGGACATGGCACGGTCGAGTTCCGCGAACCTCGTTCTCATCCAGGACGAGTTGTGGGATGAGGGCGGCTGCGCCACGGCATTCTCCCAAGGAGGCGGAACGGCGCTCCCTCTCCTCGTCTTCTCGACCGATGCCGCCGCGGAGTCGTGGGCGCTGGAGCGTGGGGCGAGCGACTTCCTCAAGGTGCCCTGCCGCCCCGTGGACCTCGAGCGCCTCATCGAACCATGGCTGCGCATGGCGCGTGCGGACGCTGGCCCTTCCTCGGCCGCACGGGCCCTGCGCCGGGCACCGCCGGAGCCCGAGGCCACGGACCGGACGAACCCTGCGCCGCACCCCGTCACCCAACGCACAGAAAGCGGGGAGAGCGCGGAGACGTCGACCGGACCCCGGGCGACCATCCTGCTCGTGGACGACAGCCTGGTGATCCATGCGTACGTCGAGGCGGCGCTGAAGCCGCACGGGTTCCACGTCCTGCATGCGCATGACGGGGCCGAAGGGCTGGCCGTGGCCACCCAGGAGCGGCCCGACCTCATTCTGAGCGATGTCGACATGCCGGTCATGAACGGCTTCGACATGTGCCGGAAGGTGCGCGAGCAGGAAGCGATACGGGACACGCCGATTCTCATCCTCTCCGCCCGGGGCGCCGGGGTGGACATCGACCGCGGCTTCGACGTGGGCGCCAACGACTTCCTGACCAAGCCCGTGTCCGAGAACGAACTGATCAGCCGTCTGGACATGACGCTGGGCATGGAAGGAGCGGCATCGCGACCTCGGGAGAAGGTCCTGGTCGTGGAAGACAGCTCCCTGCAGCGCAGCGTCATCGCTCGAGCGATCGCCCAGCAGGGATTCGAGGTCATCACGGCCGAGGACGGGCAACAGGGCCTCGAGCTCGCCCTCGAGCATCTCCCCGATCTGGTGATCACGGACTCCGAGATGCCGGTGATGAATGGGCGCGATCTCACGCGGGAGCTGAAGAAGCGCGAGCACCTGGCCGACATCCCGGTCGTGATGCTCACGGCGGCCGACTCCCCCCTCAGTCGCCTGAAGGGTCGGCATGCGGGCGTGTCGGCCTACCTCACGAAGCCCTTCGTGCCGGACAAGGTCGTCGTGATCGCCGAGAAGCTGATTGCCGAGCGGCGTCTCCTCCGCGAGCGCGAGGCCATGCACCACTATCTATCGGACTCGGCCGCCGCCGCCGCGGCGGCCGCCGCCGACTCGAAGGGTGACGTCAACGCGATCATGCGGGCGGAGACCCGCTTCACGACGATCTTGTTCACCGACATCGTCGGGTTCACCCCGCTGACGGAGCGCATGGCGCCGGCCGAGCTCGTCGGCCTCCTCAATGGCTACTTCGACGAGATGGCCCCCGTCTTCAAGCGCAACGGGGGCGTCATCGACAAGTTCATCGGGGACGCCATCATGAGCGTGTTCGTCCACGAACCGGGCGGCGATCCGGGCCGGGCGGCGTGCAACGCGGTGGCGACGGGTCTGGAGATGTTGTCGCGTCTGGAGCGTCTCAACGCAGGCAAGGAAGAAGCCATCCAAATCCGTGTCGGCATCAACTCCGGGGACGTCGTCATGGGCGACATCGGCAGCCGCGCGCTGAGAAGGGACTACACGGTGATCGGGGACGCGGTGAACGTCGCCGCCCGCCTGGAGAGTGCCGCGGAGCACGGTACCGTGCTGATCAGTCAATCGACCTACGAGCTCGTTCGAGGGGAGTACGATGCGCAGCCGCTCGGCCCCATCCATGTGAAGGGCAAGGCGAAGAAGATCCACGTGTTCCGCGTCCTGGGGCCGCGTAACGACCCGGCATCGGAGGGTGCGAAAGCATGAGCGGCGGAGACCTGGATGGCCTCCTGGGCGAATTCCTCGTGGAGAGCCACGAGAACCTCGATCAGGCCGACCGCGACTTCGTGGAGCTGGAGCGCGATCCATCGAATCACGACACGCTCGCCCGGATCTTCCGGACGGTGCACACGGTCAAGGGTAGCTGCGGGTTCCTTGGTCTGGCCAATCTCCAGGCATTGGCCCACAGCGGCGAGAGCCTCATGGGCAGACTCCGGGACGGGGAGTTGACGCTCAGCGAACCGATCGCCACGGCGCTCCTCTCCATGGTGGACACGATTCGAGCGTCCCTGGACACGATCCAGCAGACGGGCAGCGAGGGCCAGGAGGACCATGCGGCCCTCATCGCCGAGTTGGACCGCCTCCGCCACGGGGACGGGGGCGCCCCCACGGACGGGATCCACGAGCCGCCGGACGCGCTGACCGCCGAGGCCACGGAGCGGGCAACCGGACTCGACGACTCGGTCCGCGCCTTCCTGGTCTCCGCCCACGGTGCGTTGGAGCAGATGGACGCGGCCTTCGCGGCCCTCGCCACGACCCCGGACGACCAGGACGCACTCGGAGCCATGGCGAGCGGCCTGGGCCTGATTCGCGAGGGAAGTGACTTCGTGGGCCTGCTCAGCCTGTCTCGCATTCTCGGGAAGGCGATGCAGCTTCTGGGGCGCCAGCGCGCCGCGCCCGAAGCCGTCGATCCCGCCGCGACCGAAGCCCTACTCGATGTGGCCTCGGTGGCGAGCGAAGCGCTCGCGACGCTGGAAGCGACGGGCAAGCGCGACGCCGACGATCACTCGGAGCTCCATGCGACCCTGGACGCCCTCCTGGGGGCGGACGCGCCGCCGACGCTCCCTTCGACGGACGGCAGCCGCCCTGAGACAACTTCCGTCCGCCCACCCGCCGCGCCCGCGACCGCGGCGACCGACGAGGAGTCCCGCACCGAGCGTGCGATCCGACGGGCCAGCCTGACCGAGCAGACCATCCGCGTCGACGTGGATCTTCTCGACAAGCTGATGAACCAGGTCGGCGAGCTGGTCCTTGCCCGCAACCAGATGCTGCAGCATCTGCTCGGGAGCCCGGACAAGAGCCTCACGGACATGACGCAGCGGCTGAGTCAGATCACGACGGAGCTCCAGGAGAGCGTCATGCTCACCCGCCTCCAGCCGATCGAGACGATCTGGAGTCGCCTGCCGCGCATGGTCCGCGACCTGTCGCTCGAGCTGGGGAAGCGGGTCCGGCTCGTCATGGAGGGCGCCAACACGGAACTCGACCGCACGCTGCTCGAAGCGATTCGCGCCCCCATGACCCACCTCGTACGCAACGCCATCGACCACGGCATCGAGACCGAGGAAGAGCGCATCGCGAGTGGGAAGGCCCCGGAAGGTGTATTGACGCTGCGGGCGTGGCACGAGGGCGGCCAGGTCAACATCGAGATCCGGGACGACGGCAAGGGTGTGGACGTCGCCCGCGTCGAACGCAAGGCTATCGACCAGGGCCTGATTACGCCCGAGCAGGCGCGCAGCATGTCGGTCGACGAGAAGCGCAACCTCATCTTCCTCCCGGGTTTCTCCACCGCGGAACACGTCACGAGCGTCTCCGGCCGCGGGGTCGGCATGGACGTGGTGAAGAACGACGTCGATCGAATCAACGGCCTCATCGACCTGCAGAGCGAGTTCGACCGGGGGACGACCCTGAGACTGAAGATCCCGCTGACCCTCGCCATCATCCCGGCACTCAACGTCAGCTGCGGCGGGCAGCGCTACGCGATTCCTCAAGTGAGCCTCGTCGCCGTCGTGCGCTTGGAGGGGGACGCGGCCACGCACGGCATCGAGGACCTGCACAACGCGCGGGTGTATCGCTGGCGCGGCCGGCTGTTGCCCATCGTCGAGTTGCGTGACGAGTTGGGCCTGGCCGCACGCGAGGAAGCGGAGGCGGGGAGTCGGGTCACGCTCGTGGTCTTGCAGGCCGAGGATCGCCTCTTCGGTCTCATCGTGGACGAGGTTCACGACAGTGGCGAGATCGTCGTCAAGCCGCTGGGTCGGACCCTGCACCGGATCCCCCTCTACGCCGGAGCGACGGTCATGGGCGACGGGCGCGCGGCGATGATCCTCGACGTCGTCGGACTGGGCGAGGCGACGGTGGCATCCAGCGGCGTACGCGCGGCCGTGGACGAGACTGCCTTGGCGCCCGACACAGAGACCCAGAGCGTCCTCATCGTCCGCCTCGGCGAGGACCGCGCGGCCATTCCCCTCACCGCAGCCATGCGTCTGGAACGCTTTTCCGCCACCGACATCGAGAAGAGCGGCGATCGCTACGTCGTGCAGTACCGGGGGTCGGTCCTCCCGCTGGAACGGGTCCAGCTGGGAAGGTCGACTTCGACGTGGAACCCCATGCAGGGCACGGCCCCCGTGGTCAATGTCGTCGTGCATGCGGGGGACGACGACACGATCGGGATCGTCGTCGACGAGCTGCTCGACATCCTCGAAACCCCGTTCGCGGTTCGAGGCGCCACGAGCCGGGGACGAGGCGTGATCGGCACGACCGTCATCCAGGGCCACGTAGCCCACGTCCTGGATGTGAGTTCGATCGCGGCGAACGCGGAGGTCGGCCGATGAGCCCGGGCCGCGTGGAGAGGATCTGCACGTTCCAACTCGGATCCCAGCTCTTCGGCATCGACGTGGCGATGGTCCAGGAGATCCTGGTCACGCAGGCCATCACGCCGGTTCCCCTCGCGGCGCCATCCATCCGGGGTGTCATCAACCTGCGCGGGCAGATCGTGACGGTGATCGACCTTCGCCGTCGCTTGGAACTCCCGGCTCGGGCCGCCGACGCGAAGCCGATCCACATCGTCGTGCGCACCGAGCGCGAACTGGTAAGCTTTCTCGCGGATCGAGCCGGCGATGTTCTCGACGTCGATGTCGATGCGTTCGAGACGGCACCGGAGACGCTCCGCGGCCCGGCAAGAGAGGTCATCGTGGGCGCGTACAAGCTCCCCTCCTCCCTGCTGCTCGTGCTCGACGCGGAGCGTGCAGCCGATCCGGAGCCCACCAGGGTCGCCGGGACGCCGAGCGAAGAGCCGAGCGCCGCGAGCGCGGAGCAGGAGAGCGCCTGATGCCGTCGACGCAAGTCATCCTGTTCGGCAACCAGAAGGGCGGCGTCGGCAAGACGACCACGTGCGTCCACGTGGCCGCCGCCCTCGGAGCGGCGGGTCGGCGCTGTCTCGTGTGGGATCTCGACGCCAACCAGGGTGCCACCATGCACCTCGGCGTCGATGGCGAGGCCTACGCCGGCAGCGTCGAAGTGCTCTCGGGCGAGGAGGAGGCGCGCGACGTCATCATCGGCGAAGAGGACGCGCAAGGCCTGCCGCCGGGTGTGGACCTCATCGCCGCGTCGCACGAGCTCGCCCTGATCGGCGCGCCGCGCGACGGTGCCCTCCCCACCCTGCCGCTGGGCGGCCTCCTGGGCCTCTACGACTACATCCTGCTCGACACCGCTCCCAGCCTGACCGTACCGACGGCGGCCGGCTACCGGGCCGCCGACTGGTTCGTTCTGACGGCGTTTGCCGACCCCTTCGCGATCGCCGGACTCGCCCGATCGATCCAGACCCTGCAGACGGCTCGCACCGCCGGGACGACGGGGGGCCGGTTGCTTGGCGTGGCCTTCGGATGCGTGGCCGGAAGTCGTAGCCACCAGCCTCGTTTGGAGGCGGAGCTGCTGGACTACGCCGACCAGCGGCTCAATCTCGATCGCGAGCGCCCCCTCGTGTTTCGAAGCACCATCACGCGATCCGCCGTCGTGCCCCGGGCGCAGATGGAGGGTCGCACGCTCTTCCAGACCCAACCCAATCACAAGGTGACGCGCCAGTACCGCGCGCTCGCGAAGGAGATCGAGCAAGGCATCACCGCGCTCGACCCCGCGCCGGATCCGTAGACAGGAAACAGAGGACAAGATGGCCAAGCAGCGCAAGGAACAGAGTGCGTTCGACCCTCTCGGCGCCGCCCCCGTGGACGCCGTGAGCCAAGCGCCGCGGGAGACCGTGACGCGGGAGACCGTGACGCGGGAGACCGTGACGCCGGAGACAGCGAACCCGCCCCGGGGTTCTTCGGCTACCGTCGCCGAGCCGTCCTCGCGGCCGCGTTCCTCGAGCGAGTGGATCGCCCGGCGATCGACCGAGGACTGGTTCGCCGTCCTCGACGAAGTCGAGACGAACATCATGGTGGCCGACCTGGACTTGAAGATGGTCTTCGCCAACAAGATGGCGCTCCGGACGTTCCGCGCGCTGGAGAAGGAAATCCAGTCCGTCTTCGGCGTCTCCGTCGCCGAAATGCTGGGTGGGTCGATTCACCGATTCCATCGAGACCCCCATCGCATAGAAGCTCTTCTCCACGACCCCGCGGCTCTCCCCCGCCACGCGACGTTCGCCTTCGGCGACGTCACCCTGGAGACGCGGATCACCCGCGCGACGGACCCGCGCGGCCAGCTGTTCGGGTACGTCGTGAGTTGGGAAGACGTCTCCGAGAAGATGCGACTGGACACGGACTTGCGCGCCGCGGCGGAGAGAGAGCGGCGCGAGGCGCAGAACCTGCACGAGAAGGTGCAGCACATGCTCGAGGTCGTCACGGCGGCCGGCGAGGGGGATCTGACGCGCGAGGTCACCGTCATCGGTGACGACGCCATCGGCCGTCTGGGCGTCGGCCTCCGCGGTTTCTTCGACGACCTCAGGGAGAATATCCTCGTCATCCGTCGAAACGCCGCCACCCTGACCGAAGCGTCCCAGCGTCTGAGCGACGTCAGCCAGCAGATGGGCGCCACGGCCGAAGAGACGTCGACCCAGGCGAACGTCGTCGCGACGAACTCCAACGCCGTGAGCGAGAGCCTCCAGACGATCGCCACGGCGGTGGAGGAGATGACCGCCAGCATCGGCGAGATTTCCACGAACGCGACGAAGGCCAGCGAGATGGCCCGAGAGGCCGTCCGTGTCTCCGAGTCGACCAACGCGATCATCAGCAAGCTCGGCAAGAGCACGGTCGAGATCGGCGACGTGATCAAGCTCATCACCTCCATCGCGGAGCAGACCAACCTCCTGGCGCTCAACGCCACGATCGAAGCCGCGCGCGCGGGCGAGGCCGGCCGAGGATTCGCCGTCGTGGCGAACGAAGTGAAGGAGCTCGCCAAGGAGACGGCGGAAGCCACCGAAGACATCAGCACCAAGATCGTGGCCATCCAGTCCGACACGGAGGGTGCGGTCGGCGCGATCAGCGACATCAGCCGGATCATCAAGCGCATCAACGACATCCAGGCGGTCATCGCCACGGCCGTGGAGGAACAGAGTGCGACGTCCAGCGAGATGTCCGTGAACATCACGCGCGCCGCCGAAGGCAGTGTGAACATCGCCAGCAACATCGACGGCGTGGCGGATGCGGCACAGAACACCGCGACGGGGGCCAATGAGTCCCAGACGGCGGCCGCGCAGCTGGCGGACATGGCGGCGGAATTCCAGACGCAGGTCTCCCGGTTCATCGTCGAGAGCGAGACATCGAACACGTCCGAGACCAGTGCCGTCCAGGTCCTGGCCGAAGCGCTTCAGTCCGGGGTCTCCCCGGGAATGAGCCCGCAGGTCGCCGCGGCCTTGGCCAAGTTGACCGAGATGCTCGGACGACGCGAGACGCCGTAGAGAGTGTGACGCGATGCCCCCCACCCGCGTACTTGTCGTAGACGACTCCGTCGTGATCCGAAAGCTCCTATCGGACCTGCTGGGCGAGGTCCCGTCGATCGAGGTCGTCGGGACGGCGTCCAATGGGCAGATCGCGATCAGCCGGGTCGATCAGCTCAAGCCGGACGTCGTTGTCCTGGATGTCGAGATGCCCGTCATGGACGGCCTCCAGGCTCTCCGAGAGATCAAGCGCCGCGATCCGGCCCCGTACGTGGTGATGTTCTCTACCTTCACTACGTCGGGGGCGAAGACGACCGTGGAGGCCCTGACCCTGGGTGCCGAGGACTACGTGGCCAAGCCCTCGAACCAGATGACCCCGGAGGAGGCACGCACGTCGATCAGCGCCCAGTTGGTCCAGAAGATCCAGGCGGTCGTCCGCGGCCAGGGCCGCCGCCGACCCGTGACGGCCGACCGAACCCCGGCGCCGAAGGTGGCGCCGCAGGGCCCTCCGAAGAAGGTCGACGTAGTCGTGATCGGCGCCTCCACCGGCGGCCCGAACGCGCTCGCCCTGCTGTTCTCGCGATTCCCCGCGAACTTCCCCGTGCCGATCGTCCTCGTCCAGCACATGCCGGCCGAGTTCACGCCCCACCTCGCAGAGCGGCTCGCGCGCGAGTCCAACCTCCCGGTGCGCGAGGCCGAGGAGGGAGCGACCCTCCTGCCCGGCGAGGCCTGGGTCGCGCCGGGAGGACGGCATACCGAGATCCGGCGGGGACTGCCGGCCTCCACCCTCCGGCTGACGGACGATCCCCCCGTCAACTCGTGCCGACCGTCCGTCGACGTCCTGTTCCGCTCGGTCGCGCCGGTGTACGGCAAGCGCGCGCTGGGTGTCGTCATGACGGGGATGGGAGAGGATGGCCTGGCCGGCGCGCGTGAGCTCAAGGCGGCCGGAAGCAGCCTCCTCGCCCAGGACGAAGCCAGCAGCGTGGTCTGGGGCATGGCCGGTGCGGTCGCGTGCGCGGGCCTGGCGGAGGCGGTTCTTCCGGCCATGGACCTGGGCGACGAGATCGTGCGGCGTGTGCGGGTGGGCCGTGTCTAGTTGGGTTCATTCATGAAGCGCGCGCGGTCCATGGCTCGAGGGCTGCACGGGAGGCGGATGGTGGATGCGAACCGATCCACCCCTTTGGCCACGGGAGGGCCCGGGCGCTTCTCGAGTCGAGGGTCAAGGCGTGTGGACGCCTCGAGGCCGAGACGATCCTCGAGGAGGAATCTCGTTCTGAGCGGGTCGGGAGGCAGTGCGGAGGCTCGGCTCGAGGCGCGTTCGGGACCGCGCGACGCCGCTACGTTCGTGAGGGATCCAGGCTCGTGCTGACCGCCGACGACTTCGCCTACGTCCGGAACCTGATCCGGGCCGAGTCCGGCATGGTGCTCGCGGACGGCAAGAAGTACCTCGTCGAGTCCCGCCTCCGCGCGCTGGCGCGCCGCGAAGGCCTGGACGACGAGCTTGCCCTCGTCCGGCGCTTGCGCAGTCGGAGCACCCCCGGGCTGGACACCGCCGTGGTCGAGTCCGTGCTCATCGGGGAGACCTACTTCTTCCGCGACCAACATCCGTTCGAGGCGATCCGCGCCCAGTTGCTCCCCGATCTCATGCGAGATCAGAAGCACCGACGCGCGCTGAACATCTGGTGCGCATCGACTTCCACGGGGCAGGAGGTCTACAGCCTCGCCATCTTGATCGCCGAGGCGTTTCCGCAGTTGGCGGGGTGGCGCGTACGCATCCTCGGAAGCGACTTCTCCGAGAGCAAGCTGCAGCGTGCGCGCGAAGCGCGCTACAGCGAGGCCGAGATGGGGCGCGGCCTCCCCCGGGAGTTGCGCGACCGCTACTTCCGACAGGACGGGGACGACTGGATCCTCGATCCCTCCATACGCAATCGCGTGGATCTCCTCCCGGTCAACCTCGTCCGCGACTGGCCGCCGCTCCCAGCGATGGACCTCGTCTTGATGCGCAACGTGCTCATCTATTTCGACGGCGCTACGCGCGAGACGATCCTGCGCCACCTCGAGAGCCTCATCCGACCCGGTGGGTACATCATCCTCGGCACCGCGGAGAGCCTGCTCGTGGGCCGGGACGCCTTCGAACAGGTACGCATAGGGCGCACGATCTGCTACCGCCGCGTTAGTTGAGCGGCCTCCGCGCACAGGGTGTCGATCGCCGTGCCCCGCCCCGGCCGTCGACTCCCTCCCCTCGGGGGTCGAGCGCGGCGAGGATCGTGGCCTTGCCGGCCCTCTCCGCCACCTCCCGCGGGACGAGCCCCTCGGTGTCCTGGAGGTTCGGATTCGCGCCGGCGGTCGGCAAGGCCTGACGTTCGGGACGTTCGCCTCGGCACATGCGTGGTAGAGAGCAAACGCGCGCCCGGTCGGCGAGATGGACGTCCGCCCCTGCGGCAAGCAGGGTCGACACGCGATCGGTCTCGCCACTGCCTGCCACCCGCATCGGCGGAGTCCCCTGCTCGCCGTCGCGGACGTTGGGGTCGGCACCATGCTCGAGCAGCATGCGGACGGTGCTCCGACGTACCCGCCCCTTCGTAGTGCTTCGAACCGTCGAGGGGGACACGCCCCACTCTGGGCGAGGCGCACGTGAGTCAGAGAACCTCGGCCGAGGGAACCAACTTCGTTCGGGTCGAGACGGCGTGGAGCGCGATCGCGTGGATCATCTCGTCCACGGTGGTGCAGCAGTCGGGCAGGATGGTGACGTCGTACTTCTCGGCTGACTTCGAGATCGCCGTGTGCGTGACGCAGTTCTGGGTCATCATCCCGCAGACCAGCAACGCGGTGGCGCCGACCTTGGCCAGCTCGGATTCGAGCGTCGTGTTCACGAAGCCGTCGGCGAACGACTTCTGCACGATGGGCGCATCCGGAGCGGCGGCCAGGATCCGCGGGTGGATCGCGACCCCTTCGGTCCCTTCGTTGAAGAAGGGCGAGATCCCGGCATTCGGGTCGGCGACGTGCTGGACCAGGATGACCGGGATGCCATCGGCTCGGGCCTTGGCGATGGCACCCTCGATGTGGTCGAGCGTGGACTCGGCGTTCCACAGTGGGAAGGCTCCCCCGGGGAAGTAGTCGTTCTGCGGATCGATCACGAGCAGTGCTTTCGACATCGGTCTTCCTCCTGGAGGCCCTCCCCGACATCCTAGCGGCGCGAAGGAGCCGATTGGGGCGCCGAGGGCACGGTCGTCAACGTAGACTCCGGGCATGAATCAACGTCACGCCTTGTTCCTCCTCATCCCGGCCTTCCTCCTCATGACCGGATGCAGCGACTCCTCCCCGCGTCCGGCGGCCGCACCCGAGCCGGCCCATGTCCTCCTCGGCGATCGCGACGAGGTGCTCCTCGACACCACCGGCGCGGGCGCTGTGTCCGAGTCGCTTCAGGCCGCGTTCCGTGCACTGGAGGGCGCGCTGGCCAAGCAGCCCACGATGCAGGAGATTGTGGTGGTGCAGCCGGAAGCCGGCGAGGCCCTCGTAGGCGACAGCCAAGCGCCGCGGTTCCTCTGGCGCGATCCGGCCGAGACGTCGGACACCTGGCACGTCGGCGTCCGCTTTGGTTCCTCGGCGGACGGCGAACTCCGCCTCCTCGTACTCGGCGGCATGCCGGCGGAGGCGGCGCTCGACCCCTTCTCCTCGATCTTGCACGCGTGGACCCCGTCGCCGGCGGTGTGGTCGGCCATGGTGAAGGAGGCGGCGGACGCCCCCGTCGAGGTGACGCTGGTCGGATTCGCGGCAGATGCACCCGACACCCCGCTGGCGTCGGGTGCCGTGCGCTTCAGCGTGTCCCGGGCCGACTGAGCCGTCGCCCGTCGCGGACCGATCGCCGGGAGCTTCAGTCCAGGCGGACCTTCATGACATCGATGGCACCATCGAACGCGAAGGGTCGACGATCGGCGTAGCGCAGGCGAAACGCTCGAGCCCAGGTCGGCGCCCACGTCGAAGGTCTCGGTCGCGGTGAACGCCAGCGGGACGGTGCGTTTCAGCTCGAGCGTGCCGACGATATCTCCGTCGACGCTCAGTTCGACGGTGCCCGGCTGGCCGGGCGCCGGGATCTTCGTGACGATCTCGATCGTATGTTCGCCCGCCGCCAGCGGTGCCTTGCTCCTGGCGACGTAGCGCTCGATGATCATCAGGTTGTACTCGTAGACGAGATGCCCCTCGTCCATGTAGAGGACGAGACCTCCCCCCGCTCCGCCGAGGGCGTAGAGCACGCCGCTCGCGCCGTCCTTCACGTCGATGTCGAGGACGACGGTGTTGTTCGTCTTGCCCAGACCGGGGGCGGTGAATTCCGGCATGCGCCGCGTGCCTTGGCGAAACGTCCACGCGCGGTACGGCGACCGATGGATGTCCTCGGGGTGGATGCGTAGCCAATTCCCGGCGCCGATCGGGAAGTCCTTGTTGTCTTCGGCGACCTCGAGGAAGAGCTTCTTCATGTCCTCGAGCTTCTCCGGCTCCGCCTGGGACAGGTCGTTGGCTTGCGAGAAGTCCCTTCGCTCAGAGTCGAAGAGCTGCCAGGCGTCGGTCGCCGAGTCCCACGCCTTGTCGAAGCCGCCCTTCGCGGCCGCCCAGGGCGTGAACGGGCCGAAAGCGCACGCGAACCACCCGTCGTGGTAGAGGCCGCGGCTACCGTTGTTGTCGAAGAACTGCGTCTTCTTACGGCCCTTCGCGCTTCCATCCTCGAACGTGTAGGCGAGGCTGATGCCGTCGATGGGCATCTGATCGTAGCCCGTGGACGACCTGCGGGATGCGGGATGCCCAGGAGCTCGTAGATCGTGGGCGCGATGTCGATCGACGTGGTGGAACTGCGACCGCATGGTCTCGTCTGGCTGGATGCCTTTCGGCCACGAGACGACCAACGGGTTGCGCGTACCGCCGAAGTGCGCGGCGACGAGCTTGGTGCTGCGGAAGGGCGTGTCCCCCGCCCACGCCCAGCCGGCGTGGTACATGTTGTCCACGCTCGGGCCGCCGAGGGCGTCGAGCCCACCGAGTCCCTCCAGCGCGGCGAGTTGCTGCTCGATGGTGTTGGGGATGCCGTTCTGCGCGAGCAACTCGCTGATCGAGCCTTCCTGGCCTTCGGCGCTCGAGCCGTTGTCGCCGACGATGTAGAAGACGAGCGTGTTCTCGCGCAGGCCACACTCCTCCAGGCCGTCGAGCAGCAGACCGACCTGGTGGTCGGTGTGCTCCATGAAGCCGGCGAAGAGTTCCATCAGACGCCGCTGGAACGAACGCTGCGACTCGGGGATGCTCTCCCAGGCCGCCATCGTCGGGTCGCGCTCCGTGAGGATGGTTCCCTCGGGGATCACACCCATTTCGAGCTGGCGCTTGTAGACACGCTCGCGGTAGGCGTCCCAACCGTCGTCGAACGCCCCCTTGTACTTGTCTGCCCACGCGGGAAAGACGTGATGCGGTCCGTGTACGGCACCGGGTGCCCAGTACATGAAGAAGGGCTTGTCGGGGGTAAAGGCCTGATGTTGGTCGAGCCAGCCGAGCGCCTTGTCCTTCATGTCGACGGTCAGGTGGTAGGTCGGATCGTCGTGCGGAGGCTCGATGGTGTCGTAGTTCTCGTAGAGACGAGGCTCCCATTGCGAGGTCTCGCCCCCCAGGAAGCCGTAGAAGTACTCGAACCCGTATCCGTTGGGCCACCGGTCCTTCGGCCCCATGGCGGTGGTTTCGGTCGCCGGCGTGTTGTGCCACTTGCCGAAGGCCGCCGTCTTGTAGCCGTACGCCTTCAACACCTCGGCGACCGTGGCCGCCGTCTTCGGGATGATGCCGGTGTAGCCGTCGAAGGCGACGGCCCGTTCCGCGATCGTGCCCGACCCGATGCGGGTGTGGTTGCGGCCGGTGAGGAGCGACGCGCGCGTGGGCGAACAGATCGACGTCGTGTGGAAGGCGTTGTAGCGGATGCCCTCCTCGGCCAGGCGGCTCAAGGCGGGCGTACGTACCTCTCCCCCGAAGGTCTCGGCGATGCCGAAGCCCACGTCGTCGATCAGGACGATCAGGATGTTCGGGGCATCCTTCGGCAGGCGCTGGACGTCGGCCGGCCACTTCATGGTGGCGTCCTGCAGACGGGGCGTCGCGACGCTCTCCGACGGAGGCGGCGGGAACGGGAGCACCGAGCCGTCCGACGGCCGGTCGGCCTGAGCCGGCGCGACGAGCAGGGTCAGGAAGAGGCAAGCGAGGGGCAGCTGGAACACGGGACGACGCATGCGCATCTCCACAGGGCGGCGCGGTGGCAGAACGAAGCCGCAGCCGCGCGCGGTTTGCGGCGGCGAAAAGTTCGTCGGCGAGGCTGCCTCGGTACGGAACTAGACGGTGACCTTGGGGCCTGCCTCGAGGATCGACGGGTCGAGCTTCTTCGCCTCGTCGGCGTAGAGCGCGAAGTTCTCGTGGAAGCGCTGAGCCAGGGCCTGGGCCTGCTCGTCGTAGGCCTGGGGATCGGCCCAGGTGGAACGCGGGTCAAGGAGCTTGTCATCGACCCCGGGGCACGCCACCGGGACGTGGAGGCCGAACACGGGATCCTCGCGGGTCTCGACGTCCTTCAGGGTGCCATCGAGCACGGCGTTGACCATGGCGCGCGTCTGCAGGATCGGCATGCGGTGGCCGGCGCCGAACGCGCCGCCCGTCCACCCCGTGTTGATCAGCCAGCAGTCGGCGCCGTGCTTCTCGATCTTCTGGCCGAGGAGGTTGGCGTAGACGGCCGGGTGCAGCGCCATGAACGGCGCTCCGAAGCAGGCGCTGAAGGTCGCCACGGGCTCGCTTCCGAGCCCCGCCTCCGTGCCCGCCAGCTTCGCGGTGTAGCCGGAGATGAAGTGGTACATCGCCTGCTCGCGGGTCAGCTTCGCCACGGGGGGGAGGACGCCGAACGCATCGGCCGTGAGCATGAGGACGTTCTTGGGGTGACCGCCACGGCCCTCGCGCGTCGCGTTCGGAATGTGGGAGATGGGATAGGCCGCGCGCGTGTTCTCGGTCAGGCTGTCGTCGTCGAGGTCCAAGCGCCGCGTGTCGGGATCCATGGCGACGTTCTCGAGGATCGTCCCGAACATCCGCGTGGTCTCGTAGATCTCGGGCTCGGCCTCCTTGGAGAGACGGATCACCTTCGCGTAGCAACCGCCTTCGAAGTTGAAGACGCCGTCGTCGCTCCAGCCGTGCTCGTCGTCCCCGATCAAGGTGCGGGAGGCGTCGGCCGAGAGCGTCGTCTTGCCGGTCCCGGAGAGACCGAAGAAGATCGCTACGTCGCCCTCCTTGCTCATGTTCGCCGAGCAGTGCATCGAGAGGACGTCCTGCTGGGGCAGCAGGTAGTTCATGACGGTGAAGATCGACTTCTTCATCTCACCGGCGTAGGCCGTGCCGCCGATGAGGATCAGCTTGCGGCCGAAGTGGACGATGACGAACGCGTCGGATCGCGTCCCGTCGATCTCGGCCGAAGCGTGGAAGTGCGGACAGTGCAGGACCGTGAATTCCGGCTCGTGGTCCTTCAGCTGCTCCGGCGTGGCGCGCACGAACATCGTTCGGGCGAAGAGGTTGTGCCAGGCGTCTTCGTTGACGACGCGCACGGGCAGGCGGTACTTCGGGTCGGCCCCGGCGAAGCAGTCCTGGACGTGGAGGTCGCGCCCCTGCAGGTAGGCACAGATGCGCGCGTGCAGCCGGTCGAACTGCTTCTCACTGAAGGGCTTGTTGACCTCGCCCCACCAGATCTTGTCCTTGCTCGACGGCTCCTCGACCACGAACTTGTCCTTCGCAGCCCGCCCCGTGTGGGGCCCGGTGCGTACGACGAGCGGCCCCAGGTGCGCGAGGCGCCCCTCGGTGCGGCGGATGGCCCGCGCAATGAGGGCGGGCGTCGTCAGATTCCAGTTGACCTGGCGTGCGGTGCGGACTCCGACGCCTTCGAGGCCGACGGGGTGGATGTAGGGGCCGACGTGGTGCATGGGGGGTCCTCCTCCTCGGGGCGATACCCTAGCCGGAAGTCCGGGTCCGGCGGTTGAGCAGGGCGGCCAGCAGAATCAGGGCTCCTCCCGCGTAGGTCAGGACGTCCGGCCGCTCGCCCCAGACGATCAGGCCGATCAGAAGCGAGAAGAGCACGTGGTTGTAGCCCCAGATGCTGATCTGGGCGGCTGGGGCGCGATGGTAGGCCAGCGTAAGGAACACCTGCCCTCCGGCGGCGGCCACGCCCGTGCCGATCAGCCAGATCCACTGCCAACCGGTGGGGACGACGGGATCGGCGAAGAGGAAGGGCAGGCAGGCCAGCGTCGAGATCAGGGAGAAGTAGAAGACGATCCGAAACGGTCGCTCGCGCCCCTTGAGACGCCGGACGATCGTGTAGGCGAGCCCCGCGAAGAAGGCCGACCCCAGCCCCGCGAGCGCCGGGAGGGGCTCGAGCTCGAGGCTCGGTTGGAGAACGAGGGCGGCACCGGCGAACGCGAGCACCAGTCCCACGGCGATGCGGCCGGTCAAGCGCTCGCCCAGCCAGGCCACGGCGAAGACGGTGACGAAAAAGGGCGAGATCCGGTTGAGCAGCGCCGCATCGGCCAGGTTCAGGCGCCCGATGGCGTAGAAGTAGAGGAAGACCCCGCCGAGCCCGGCGAAGGATCGCGCGAGCAGGAGGCCCAGGTGGTGCGTCGGGCCGAAGGGATTCTCGCGCCGCCGCAAGGCCATCGCGACCGTCACGAGGAGCGTCACGAGGTTGCGGAAGAAGACCTTCTCGTAGACCGGGATGTCACCGGCCGCCTTGACCATGGCCCCCATGACGGCCAAGCAGACGCCGGACAGGAGCATGTAGCCGACGGCGCTCGGGAGGCTGTCGTGCGCGCCCAGCCCGTACCCCTCGGGCAGGAGCGGCGGACGACGATGGGCGGGGATGGCCATGCGCCGCGCACCCTACCGCCCCACCGAACGAGTTCCGTACGGAGGCAGCCTCGTGGGCGAACCTTTTTCGTTCCACCGCATGGCGCGCAGCGACGCGCGCAAGCCGTCGGTCAGACGTCGGGCCCGCCCGGCCAATCCCGGAAGAAGGAGCGGCGGCGTGCGCGCCAGGGTTTACGGGGCGGCACCTGACGCTTCTTCGGCGGCGGATCGCCCACGCGGTGGCCGCGCATCTCGTCGGCGTGCAGTCGCTTCCGACTCGTCGCCGCTTCTTCGACCTGCTTCGTCAAGAGGAAGAGGGCGTAGCCGAAGAAGAGGATCCAGCAGACCCCGGCCGTGAGCTTCCACCCGAAGGCGAGGGCCGTAAACGCGCAGACCTGGAGGAGGAGCGCGGGAAGGAAGGGCGAGTCCTTCAGGCGGCGCGGCGCCTGGGTCGGCTCGTGCGGCTCGCGCGGGTCGTGCCCCTCGGTCGGCTCGGTCGGCTCGGTCGGCTCGTGCATCGCCCCATCCTACCCAGGACGATTCGCGACCTGCCCGCACCGACCCGTCGCGGGTAGCCTCCCCCCATGCGACACGTCGTGATCCACAGAGCCGGGGGGTACGACCGCCTCCGCATCGAAGAGGCCGCCGATCCGACGCCGGGCGCGGACGAGATCGGGATCGCCGTGGAGGCGATCGGTGTCAACTACGCCGACTGCGTGGTCCGCATGGGACTCTACTCCTCCGCCAAGGAATACGTGGGATGGCCCATCACGCCGGGCTTCGAGGTGGCGGGGAAGACGGCGGACGGTCAGGACGTCATCGCCGTGACCTTCTTCGGCGGCTACGCGAGTCGCGTCGTGGTCCCGGTGCACCAGGTCTTCGAGCGACCTGAAGGCTGGTCGGTGGCGGAGGCCGCGGGCCTCCCGGCCGTCTACTTGACGGCTTGGTACGCGCTCGTGCGCTGCGCCGCGGTGGAGGCCGGACAGACCGTGCTCGTGCACTCGGCCGCCGGCGGCGTCGGCGGCGCCTTGCTCCAGCTCGCCCGGATCGCCGGCGCCCGCGCCATCGGTGTGGTCGGCGGATCCCACAAGGTGGAAGCCGCGCGGGCACTGGGTGCGGACGAGGTGATCGACAAGACGACCGAGGACCTCTGGAGGGCGGCCGAGCGGTACGCTCCACAAGGCTACGACGCGGTCTTCGACGCCAACGGCATCGCGACGCTCGAGGCGAGCTACCGCCACGTACGGCCCTCGGGGCGTCTGGTCGTGTACGGACACCACTCGATGCTGCCGAAGGGGCGGGGACGGCCGAACTGGCCCTTGCTCGCGTGGAAGGCGCTCCGGGTGCCGCGCTTCAACCCGCTGGAGATGGGCGAGAGCAACCGCAGCGTGATGGCGTTCAACCTGAGCTATCTCTTCGAAGAGAAGGCGATCCTCGCTCGGGCGATGGGCGACATCCTCGGCTGGGTGGGCCAGGGGCTCATCCAGCCTCCCGCGACGACGGTCTATCCCCTCGACGACGTCGCCGACGCGCACCGCGACCTCGAGACCGGCCGCACCATCGGCAAGCTCATCCTCCGCCCCTGAAGGGTTCCGTACGGAGGCAGCCTCGTAAACGAACTTTTTCGGCCTCCCGAGCCCGCGGCGATGCGCCCGCGCCAGCAGGCACAGCCGCGCCCGAAGCAGCCGGCGCGCCCGAAGCCCCCGGCGGCGACCTAGGGCGTGTACCAGATCGGCGAGGTGTAGGCGCGTTCCTGGATCGTCATGAGCACTTCGGGTGGCATCGTCACGCCGTACCGCAAGCGGTCGTAGGCCGGCCAGCGCGGGGTCGGAATCTCCAGCACGCGCGCGTAGTAGAACGCCGACTGGGACGGGTCGAAGTCCGGATCTTGCCAGACCGCGATCAGCTCCGGATCCCCGATGGTGTTCTTCCACGTGGCCGCGGCGACGTCCACCGTGCTACCGACGGCGGGCACCTTTCCGTCCGCCCCGGGGCGCCGACGGTCCTCATCACCCCAGACGACGTCGTAGACCTTCTCGTGGGTCTTGCCGGTAGCGTCGATCCACCCTTTGACGATC
Source organism: uncultured Planctomycetota bacterium (assembly GCA_963802335.1). Lineage (GTDB taxonomy): Bacteria > Planctomycetota > PLA2 > PLA2 > JAEUHO01 > CAWDIE01. The sequence continues at coordinate 246,557 of CAWDIE010000005.1, forward strand.
TGGATGCGGTCGAGGTTGGCGCCGATCGGATCGCGCAGGGCCGCGACGAGGAAGGACGGCGCCTTGGCGCCCTTGCCCCCGGTCAGTTCGCCGCCCATGGGCACACCCATGCGGTAGCCGAGGCCGGCGGGGTTCCGCGTTTCGGCATGCGGGGGCTCGAAGTCCCAGCCGCCGAAGAAACGCACCATCATGCGCGGTCCGGTCGTTGCGTACACTTCGCGCCGCGCCATGGCGTCGAAGATCGCCGCGCGCGTGTTCTCCGTGGCCCACACGCCGGCATACCCGGACGCGGACGTCTGCCACCCGTTGATCTTGCCCAGCGGCGTGTCCATGAAGGGGTGGTTCCAACGCTCGGGACTCGGCTCGCCGCCGGAGTGCTTCCCGAAGAAGTTGTTCTCCTCGACCGCCACGAGGGAGGTGTGCGAGTCGGTGCTGCCGATCATGCCGAACTGGTACGGATTGACATCGAGCTTCTTCTCGAGCGCCAGCCCCAGCTTGAGGCCCGAGCGCGCGTACTCGTACGGCAGCATCTCGGGCGTCTTCTTCTCGCTGAGGTCCAGGTTGCCCACGTCCCACGTCTCGAAGTCGGCGAACTCGTCATCCGGGGAGAGCAGGGGGTGCGTCTCACCGTCGCCCTTGATCTGGGTCGCCTCCATCAGGGGCTCCCAGCGGATCCGCTCGCGGGCGTACGCCTCCGTCAGCGGGGCTCCCCCCACCGTCTCCTCGGCGAACATCATCCCGTTGCTCATGTTGCCGTTGTGCGGAATGGCAAGAACCGATCCGCCGGTCTTGTCTTCGTAGACGGCGAGTGCATTCCAGAGATCCTCGGGATCGGAGGAGTCGGCGTTGGTGAAGGGAAGAACACGGCCGGCCCGATCCCCATTGTCGCGGTAGATCACCACCCGATGCAGGTTGTTGCCCTTGATCAGCGACGTCCACTCGTAGCCGATGAACGCGGTGAAGCGACCGGGATCGTTGTACTTCTCAGCGGTTTCGACGCAGTCCTCCCAAACGGGTTTCGCCATGGAGGGGTCGTTCGTGGGGTACGGGAACGTGCCCTGGGAGAACAAGCCGATGATCTCGAGCGCGGCGTCGACGCCTTGCCCCTCGTCGATCATCTTCTTCCAGCGGCGTCCTTCTTCCTTCTGCATGATCTCCGGGTCCTCGGACAGGAGGCGAGGGAAGAAGCCCATCCCGTCGGAGTGGTCCGCGATCACCATGAAGTCGAGCGGACGCGCCAGCTTCACCGGCTGGCCGGTGGCACTGACGACCTCCTCCCCTCGCGCGAATCGGTAGGCCTCGTCCAAGCCCAAGCGATTGCCGAACGCGCCGGCGTCCATCGACAGCGCGGTGTGCAGGTGCGTGTCCCCCCAGAAGACGCGGGTTGGGTAGGCCCGCCCGGCGTAGGGGGAGTAGGCCTTGGCTCGGTGGGCCTTGCCGGCGACGTCCCGGTCGATGTTGCCGATGTCGCCGCCGGGTTCGCCGGCCGTCGAGGGCCCACCGAGGAGGAGCGTGAGGACGGCCGCCAGCATCAGCGAGGCGGGTCGACGGAACCGGAACTTGGACAGGGTCTGGCGCATCGTCACGTCCTCCCTCGCGCCGCCGCTCGCGGCGCGAGCCTCCGGGGCATCGATCATGCCACGCGCCGGCAGGGTGGCGCTGCCTCGGTCAATTCGACTCGCGGCTTGCGGGGGAGCCGTGCACGCCCCACAATCGAGCGCGGGACGATGCGAGCGTACCGGTTCCTGCTTCTGCTCGGTCTCTGCGTGACGGCGTCACTTACCGCCGTCGTCGGGGTGGATGCCGGCCTCTTCGCAAGGGCTCGAACCCCTCGGCCGTCCGCGAAGCCGCCGACGCCCCTTCCCCTCCTTCCGGCCGTCTGGGACGCCCCCCCCCGAACGACCATGTGGACCGACGAGCACTTCCTCCAGTGCCAGTGGGCGTGGGCGTGCGGGGCCGTCGAGTGGGCGTGCGGCACGCGCTTTGGCGAGGCGCCGGTGCTCCGGGCGTGCTCGTCGCGGGAGTACGACCGAGCCCGCGTGGCCGGCCGGCTTCCCGCGCGCCCGGCGACCACCACCGAGGCGCTCGACGAAGCCGGGTCCCCGAAGCGCTCTCCCCGCACCTGGTTCGAGATCGGTTTCTGCGACGAGAACACCGGTCGGGTGTTCGTCCACCCCGCCGGACTCCAGGACTGCACGGACACGCACCCCGACAAGCTCGCCCCCTCGGTCAACGTCCTTCGGTTGATCCTCGTCCACGAGGCCACCCACGCGCTCGACTTCCAGCGCTACCCCGAGCTGTTTCGGGGCGGATCCCGACACTCCTTGCTTCTCGAGGGCCACGCCTGGCAGGTCACGGAAGCCGTGACCAGGGCCTACGGGTGGGGCGAGGACTACAAGGACATGGTGCGGCTCGTCCTCCGCGTGTCTTGCGACATCGGGGAGGGCGACAGCACGGCGGACGCCATCTGGCAGGCCGCCGAAGAGCCTCGCGAGAGCTACGACCTCGGGCGGAGCCTCTTCCTCGCGGCGGAAGGGCACGGGGGTCGCCCGGTGATCGAGGACCTGCTCAAGAACGTCCCACGACGGGCCATGCGCACCGGGGACGACTGGGATGCGTGGCTGCGTACCCGCATCCGCCGCGCACGCGAGTAGCCAACCGCCCGTAGACGCAGAAGGCCCTCACGCGGCGGGTCGTCGAATCCGCGCGCGCGGAGGCGCGAGAAGGGGCGCGGCGGCGGCGGCCACCGGCTTGGCATCCGAGCAAGCCCGCTCGAGACCGTACTACACCGTGCCGAGGAGTTCCCGGGCACGCCCCAGCGCCATCAGCGGGAAGTAGTGGCGGTAGAGGTTGTAGTTGATCATGAAGCCGCGCTGCAGCTCATGCCCCTGCCCCAGTTCCGCCTCGGCGTTGTCGACGTGGATGCGCTCGCCGACGCCGTACCCGGGGAAGCCGGTGCCGGTGTACTGGGGCTCGTCCCACGTTCCGTCGATCTGGTGCTCGACGAGGTAGGCGATGCCGCGCTCGATCGCGTCCCGATGCTCGCGCCCGCCGAGCGCCATGAGCGCCATGAGCGCCCAGGCCGTCTGGGACGGCGCGCTGTCGCCCACGCCACGCAGCTTCTCGTCGACGTACGAAGCCGGGGTCTCACCCCAGCCACCGTCCTTGTTCTGGTGATCCACGATCCAGGTGGCGGCTTCCCGCACGTACGCAGCCTCCATGTCCTCGCCGACGGCTTCGAGCGCAGGCAGGACGGCCGCGGTGCCGTAGATGTGATTCACGCCCCAGCGCCCGAACCAGCTGCCATCCGCCTCCTGCTCGTCGCGGATGAACTGGAGCGCCGCCGCCACGGCGGGGTCCTCGGCGGTGCGCCCCAACGCGGCCAGGGCCTCGACGGCATGCGCGGTCACGTCGGCGCTCGGCGGATCGAGCACCTCGCCGAAATCGCAGAAGGGGATCTTGGTGATGATGCCGTCGTCGTTGTCGCGGTCGAAGGCGGCCCACCCGCCATTCGGATGCTGCATGGCGAGCATCCACTCCTCGGCGCTCTCGATGGCGGCATCGATGCGGGTCGTGTCGTCCATCACGCGCTGCGCTTTGGCGAGGACGATCAGCGCGACGGCCGTGTCGTCCACATCCGGGTAGAAGGCATTGGACCGCTGGAACGCCCACCCGCCTCCCTTCGCGCCGCGCACGAAGACGCACCAATCTCCCCACGCTTCGACCTGCTGAGCCAGGAGCCACTCCAGGCCGGCGGCCAGCTCGGGACTGGTGCTCGGCGTCTCGCCGCAATCCAGCAAGGCGAGCATGGCAAGGATCGTGTCCCAGACGGGCGACTCGCTGGCTTGCAGGTAGACCCCACCGTTGCGCTCGTAGGACCAGTGGTGGTCGAACGCATCCAGTCCACTTCGAAGCACGGGGTGATCGCTGCCGTACCCCTCCACGTGGAGCGCCATGAGCGAGTAGATCCAGGGCGGCTGGATGCCGGACCAGGACCCGTCCTTCTCTTGACGCTTGAGGATCCACTCCAGGCACATCTTGATGGCCAACTCGCGCCCCGGCTTGATGGGCAGCGGCGCGTAGCGCTGCAGCACGCGATCGGCGGCAAAGAAGAGACCCTCCCACGAGGCCCACCCCTTCTTGCGCCGCAGGCCGTAGTCGAACTCCTCGCGGCCGTCGGGGAAGAGCTCGTCGAGCCGCTGGTCCGGAGGGAGGCGGCGCACAGGGCGACGCGCGGAGAGGATGCAGAGCGGCACGATGGTGCCGCGCGCCCACGACGCGAACCGATACAGATTGAACGGGGCCCACTTGGGTAGGAACATCAACTCCGGCGGCAGTGTCGGGGTGCCTTTCCAAGGCCACTCGCCGATGAGCGCGAGCCAGTACTTGGTGAAGTTGCGGATCTTCCTGAGGCCCCCCTTGTCGAAGATCCAAGCCCGGGCCTTGGCCAGAGCCGGATGGTCCGGGGCGAGCCCGGCGCTTCGGAGGGCGGCGTAGCACTCGACCGTAGTGTTGATGTCGCCGCAGGGAGCGTCGTAGTAGACCTCCCAAGACCCGTCCTCGCGCTGCTCGTTCAGGATGCCTTGGACGACGCGTTGGTACTTGGGGTCCCCGTCGACGCCGAGGAAGTGCATGGCCAGGACCCACTGGGCTTCCATGCCGGAGTTGGACTCGAGCATGCCGACCCAGAAGCCGTCTTCTTTCTGTTCCCGGCTCAGCCACCGGCTCGCCGCCGCGATGGCGGAGGTGATGGTGGGGCGCACGGTCGCGACGGCCTCACCCTCGTCGATGGAGAGTGGATGCGCCGGCTGCGGCCGCAACAGAGCGTCATCGCCGCGGTCCTGGAAGGGTTGCCCGCCCATCAGCGTCAGTCACTGCCTCCGAGTGCCCCGCCCCCGTTCCTCGTTCGGATCTGGGAGGCACCGCCTTAAAGGGTAGGGACAGAGACGTGAATCTCACGCAATGCGCTCCCCGGTCCTCGCCCCCGTCCTCACCCAGGGCCTCGCGTCCCGGCGTCCTCACCCTCCGCGGGCGGGGCCCGCCCCTTGCGCCCCGCCCCCAGCGCCCGCTGCCGGCCGACCGTCCCCGCACGTTCGCCTTTTCGAAGCATCCCTCGCGATCTGCCTCGGCACGAGCTATCGTTCGGCGCGCCGGCCAGGTTCCACCGGGAGCGTGGACTGGCGGCGAGCCCCCCGCGCGCGTAGGAGTAGACGTCTGCCCGAAAGGAGGCGTCGTGCTGCTTCGCCGTGTTCTGCTGCTGGCCCTGCTGCTTGGTTTGGTTTCTCCCGCGCGGGGTGACGAGGGCGCCCCCCTCCCCCCGAACGCTCCCGAGGGCCTGGGCACGATGGTCCTGGTGCCGGCGGGGCCGTCCGTCATGGGGTACGCGAAGGGCAAGCCCTTCGAGCGCCCCGAGCACGAGGTCGTGCTCAGCGCGTTCTGGATCGACGTCTACGAGACGACCAACTACGAATACCGCCGCTTCGTCCAGGCGACCGGCCATCCGGCGCCGCCCCATTGGATCGACGGCATGTACGCCGTCGGCCGCGACTTCCATCCCGTCACGAACGTGCGCTGGGAGGACGCCGTGACCTATGCGGCGTGGGCCGGCAAGCGGCTTCCGACGGAGGCCGAGTGGGAGAAGGCTTGCCGAGGCCCCGAAGGGAGGCTCTATCCCTACGGCGACGAATTCCGGCAGGCGATCACGAACAACGGCACAGCCCCCGCCTGCGAGCCAATCCGCGTGGACGCGTTCCCGGAAGCGCGGAGCCCCTACGGTTGCTATCACATGGCCGGCAACGTCTGGGAGTGGGTGAGCGACTGGTTTTCGACGACCTACTACCAGGAGGGCCAGGTCGATCCCCGCGGGCCGAAGAGCGGCACCCTGCACGTCTCGAAGGGCGGCTCGTGGACCACGGATGACTACGTGTGCCGGGCGAGCTTCCGCTGCCGGTCTCTACCGGGAGCCCGGTGGGGCTACTGCGGGATCCGGTGCGCGCGCTCGGTCCTGCCGGAAGGAACCGGCCGGCCGCCGCAGCCAGAGGACATGGCGCGTGTTCCCGAAGGCGACTTCCTGATGGGGTCGGATGCGAACTACTTCTCCGCCCCGCAACGCAGAATCTGGCTCGACGCGTTCCTCATCGACAAGACGCCGGTGACGAACCTCCAGTACCTCGTGTACTGCAGCGCGACCGGTCATGCGCCGCCTCCCCACTGGCACGCGGGAAGGCCGCCGGAGGGCCTCGACCAGCATCCGGTCATCAACATCACGATCGAGGAGGCACGCGCGTACGCCGCGTGGGCGGGCAAGGCGCTTCCGACGGAAGCCCAGTGGGAGAAGGCGGCCCGAGGCACCGACGGCCGCGAGTACCCCTGGGGCGAGGACTACGAGGACGGCGTCAGCAACACGCGCCTCGCGAAAGTCGGCTACACGGTGCCGGTGGGCACGTACCCGAAGGGTGCCAGCCCGTACGGGGTGCTCGGCATGTGCGGCAACGTCTGGGAGTGGGTCGAGGGCCGCTGGGATCCGGCCTGGCGAGCGACGATGCCGGCCCGCAATCCCAACGGGGCGACCGACACGGGGCTCCTGGTCCTTCGCGGCGGGACCTGGTCGACCCTGCCCACACTCGCCCGCACGTTCTCCCGCAGCCAGTCGCTGCGTGGCGGTCGCTGGGGCTACTGTGGGTTCCGTTGCGTCATCGACGCACGGTCCCACCCTCAGGGTCTTCCGACACGCTGACGGCGACTTGCGTCAGCGCCGTCGAAGCCACGAGCGCCGCCCCGCCTTGCGCCCGACGCGCTTGTCCAGCATGTGGCGCAGGGAGAGCGACCGCGCCGCCAGATCTCGTACGGCGCGGGCGACATCCGGTGGCAACCCGCGCCCCAGCTCGACCTCGAAGGCGGGGGCGAGGACACCCCCGGTCGGCACGTACTCGGCAACGAGGTCGGCGAACGGCGTCACGTGATCGAAGCAGGAAAACGCGGACCTGAGATCCAACGCCTCGACCGTGAGGATCGTCCGTAGGCACTTCTCGCAGCGCGAGCAGTTGCCGTGAGCCGTGCGGTTCTCCCAGCACACGCGCAGGTGCTCCTGGACGAGCGGCTCCTGGGCGACGGCCCGCAGCTTGTCCATCCGCCAGTGCTCGTTCCCGTGCCCCTCCACGAGAAGGCGAGACGACGACCAAAGGGCATCGATGCGCCGGTGCGTCCCGTAGGGCACCGAGAACGCAGCGGGGAAGGACGCGGGCACGATCAGGCGGCCGACCTCGCCCGCCAGGAGGTGCCCCACCGCCGCGAGCGCACCGCCGAAGCAGCGTTCCCAGTCGGCGCCGGCGACCAGGGGATGCTCGCGGAGGTTGGTGCGAACGAACAAGGGACGTGCGCCCGTCGCGGTCGCCACCGCCTGCACCATGCGCTCGAAGGCAGCGACGCGTGGCACGTCGTGAAGGGCCATGTCGTAGCCGATGACCGAGACGAGGACCTGCGGAGGCGATTCACCTCGCAGGAGGGAGAAGAGAGAGTAGAAGGAATCGACGCCGCCGCTGAAGCAGAGGGCCACGCCCTCCAGCGGCTGCCCCGAGGGGGCCGTGGCCGCGCGGATGGTCCGAGGCTCGCGCCCCCACCAAGAAGCGACGATGGTCTGTAGCCGCTGCACGCTCTCGAGCCAGGGCGGGTCCACGGTGTCGTCGAAAGCCAGGGGCCGCCGGGCCAGCTGCGCGGGGAGGATCATCGCGCTGCCGAATGCCTCAGGCGAGGGAACGAGCCGAGCATCCGCCGACTCGAAGTAGATCTCGTGCCCGTCCACGGTGGCCGTCACGCGGGACAGACCGTCCTCGCGGTGCTCGCGGACGCTGCCGATCGTGACGGACGTGCCCGTGGTCGTTCTCCCGGGAGACCTTGAAGCCGGATGTAGCACGAACCGCCTGCTACGTGCCAGGGATGCGTCACGTGGCGCGACCGGCCACCGCAGGGTCGACGGAGACAGGGCGTGGCTATCCCGACGAGGCATGGCGGCCCAGGCAGGCAGATCGCTCGCCCTCACGTAGAGTGCTCGCGAGGAGATCCCATGACCAAGAAGGTGGCGCCGTACGGGAGCTGGCCGTCTCCCATCACGACCGATCTCATCACCGCCGACGTCGTCGGACTCGCGGAGATCCGCGCCGACGGCGAGGACCTCTACTGGATGGAGGCCCGACCCGCCGAGCAAGGCCGCTCCGTGATCGTGCGGCGCACCGCCGATGGGCGGATCGAGGACGCGATTCCCGCGGGGTTCAACGCGCGGACGCGGGTCCACGAGTACGGCGGCGGCACTTACCTCGTGCGGCAGGGCGAGATCGTCTTCTCGAACTTCGCCGACCAGAGGCTCTACCGGACGAGCGTAGGCGAAAGCCCCGTCCCCCTCACCCCGGACGAAGCCCTCCGGTACGCCGACGGCGTCGTGGACGTCGGCCGGAAGCGCTACATCTACGTCCGCGAGGATCACCGCGACACCGAGGCCGAGGCCGTCAACACCCTGGTGGCCATCCCCTTCGCCGGCGGGGAGGGCCAGGTCCTCACGAGCGGCTTCGACTTCTACGCCGCGCCGCGCTTGAGCCCGAACGGCCGGCGGCTCGCCTGGGTGTGCTGGAACCACCCGAACATGCCGTGGGACGACACCGAGCTGTGGCTGGCCGACCTGACGCCCGAGGGCGCGGTCGTAGGCGCGAGACGCGTCGCCGGGGGCCCCGGCATCTCGATCGTGGACCCCGTGTGGTCACCCGACTGCCTGCTCTACTACGTCTCGGACGAGAGCGGGTGGTGGAACATCTACTGCCTCGGTGAGGACGGCGGCCTGAACGTCCTCCCGATCGAGGCGGAGCTCGCGGGCCCGCCGTGGGTCTTCGGGACGACGCGGTACGCCTTCGTGGCCGCCGACACGATCTACGGCATCATCGACGACGAGGGTGCGAGTCGCCTGGTGCGTCTCGACGTACCGACCGGCACACTCTCCCGTCTCGACTTGCCGTATCCGGACGTGTCGTCGATCCGGGTCGGCGACGGGTGGATCGGTCTGACCGTCGCCGGGCCGGATCGCGTGCCGGCCGTCGGTCGCTACGACCTGCCCACCCAGGCGTTCGAGGTCGTGCGTGTCTCGGCCGATCTCGATCTGGATCCCCACGGGATCTCCGAACCCGAGCCGATCACCTTCCCGTCGGCGAACGGACGCGAGGCGCATGCCTTCTACTACGCGCCGACGAACGCGGCGTTCGAGGGGCCCGCCGACGAGCGTCCGCCGCTGCTGGTGCTCAGCCACGGCGGCCCGACCAGCGCGGTCTCGGGGACCTTGCGTCTTGGCACGCAGTACTGGACCAGCCGCGGCTTCGCCGTCTTGGACGTCAACTACGGCGGGAGCACCGGGTACGGCCGGGCGTACCGCGATCGACTCAAGGGACAGTGGGGCATCGTGGACGTAGAGGACTGCATCCACGGCGCCCGCCACCTGGTCGAGCGGGGCAAGGCCGACGGCGATCGTCTGGCCATCCGCGGAGGGAGCGCGGGAGGCTACACGACGCTGAGCGCCCTGGCGTTCCACGACGTATTCGCGGCCGGCGCCAGCCACTACGGGGTGGGCGACCTCGAAGCGCTCGCGCAGGACACCCACAAGTTCGAGTCGCGCTACATGGACCAGCTCGTGGGTCCCTATCCCGAAGCCAAGGACCTGTACCAGGCGCGCTCGCCCATCCATCACGTGGATGGGCTGTCGTGCCCGGTCATCCTCTTCCAGGGCCTGGACGATCCCGTCGTGCCGCCGAACCAGGCGGAGCGCATGTTCGAGGCGCTCGACAAGAAGGGCATACCCGTCGCGTACGTGCCCTTCGAAGGCGAGCAGCACGGGTTCCGCCAAGCGAAGAACATCCGCCGCGCGCTGGAGGCCGAGCTGTACTTCTACGGCAAGGTATTCGGCTTCGAACCGGCCGAAGCGATCGAGCCCGTCCCGATCCAGAACCTCTGATCCCGATCAGTCGATCTGCTTCTCGAGTTCCTCGGCCATGGCCGCCGCTTCCTTGCCGGCCGCGGTGTCCGCGTACTTCTTGGAGAGCAGCGGCTTGAGGCACTTGAGCTTGTCCTCGGGCTTGCGCTCGTCGGCCATCTCGTCCTTGATCTTCTCGAACTTCTCGGACGCCTTGATCTCGAGCGCCATGGCCTTGTCGGCCTTGAGTGCCTTCACGGCCGCCTTCGCCTGCTTCGCCAGGTCGTGTCCCTTGAAGCGCTCTTCGACCTCGTCGTACTTCAGGACACCCTTGTAGACCTGCCCGTCGCGGACGAGTCCGGCGGCCGCTTCCATCGCGCTGGTGCCGACGTTGGCGATCCACTCGCGGATCTTCTCGCCGTTCTCCTGCTCGGAGCCTTCCAGCTTGGGCACGATCGTCTCGGCCTTCTTGAGCGCGCTGCCGAACTTCATCTTCACGAGGAGCTTCTGCACGTCCTTGAGCTTGTCCGGCACCGGCGGCAGCGACTTCGTGATCACGAACGCCCAGGTGGACACGCGCGCGGCCTTTTCGACGTCCTTGAGATGGGTCTCGATCGCCTCGTCGTTGAGCTTGCCCGGGTGCCCGTGCCAGACGACGGTGCCGTCGGGCCCGATCAGGTAGGCCGACGGGACACCGCCCGTCGAGTAGCTGCCCAGCCCCGGGACGCTCTGGCAGAGGACCGGGTACTCGGCCTTGTGCTTCTCCACCCAGGGCTCGACCTTCTCCTTGGGCTCCGAGGAGGCCGAGAGGACGGTGAGGCCCTTCGCGTCGTAGTCTTCCTGAATGCTGTTGAGGTGCCCAACCTGGGCACGGCAGGGGCCTCAGGTCGTCGTGAAGAGCTCGAGCAGGATGAGTCGGCCCTTCAGGTTCGCCACGGTGACGGGCTCGGTGTTGAGGTAGACCTCGGCCTTCACGTCGGGGGCCGCGTCGCCCACCGGCACCTCGGCGCGGGCGGGCAGGCTTCCGAAGACGCCGGCCGCAACGAGAGCGCCGGCACCCACCGCGAGGGCGGACCGACGGAAGCGAGAGAAGAAGGACTGACGCATCGAAGGCTCCATGAGCGATCGCTACCCCGGGGCGGCGATCCTCGACTCCAAGCAGGATGACGAGCGTAGCAGGGCCCCTGTTCCCCGGCGAGGGGGGCCGGGTGTGGAATGGGGCCAGGAATCAGCGGCCCGCGCCGCTCATCACCCGCTCGGGTTCGGTCGTGCCGCTCCTCAGTCGCCAGATCTCACCGCCACGGAGGTAGACGAGGTCGTCGGTGACCGGATCGAGGTCGTAGACCTCCATCACCCGCCGGTCGAGGTTGGGCTCGAGGATCGTCCGCCCGGTGCTGGCCTTCACCAGGCACAGCAGCCCCTCCTCCGGACGCAGCCAGAGCCCTTCGTCCCCGATGGCCAGGATCTCAGCGATCCCCTCAGACGAGCCGTGGTCCCTCCACGACATGCGGACGAGCCGGCGCAGCCGCCCCTTGTGGGAGAGGCCGAACACGCCGGCGGGTCCGCTCTTCACGGCCCGGACGTTCCAGAAGGACTTCTCGTGCTCCACGGCGCCAGTCTTGCCGTCGAGCACGTGGAACTCGAAGATCGCGCTCTGCTCCCCGGAGCGCTCGCCGGCCCGGTAGGTCGGCCCCTTGGCCGGTCGCTTCGTGGCGAGGAGGAAGCGGCGTCGGTCGAGGCGTCGCGTGGAGAGATCCTCGCGACCGTCCGCGCTCAGTACGTTGGTGAGGGTTCCGTGGCGCGCCGACCAGAAGTGGATCCCTGCGCCCATCTGCGCGAGGTGGTCGGTCTGCCCGAGCAGGACGAGGTTTCCGTCCGGCGCCGGGAGGATGTCGTCGACCTGGTATTGGGCCGGCAGGTCGAGGACGAAGCTCCAGGCTTCTGCCCCCGTGATACCGAGGCGCATGAGGTCGGGCTGGCCGTCCTCGCCCATCTGCACCGAGTACACGGCTCCCTCCACGGGGATCACCTGGTGGATCTCGGTGCCGAGGATCCTCTCGACGCCGTCGGGATCGATGCTCGTTAGCTCGCCCCCCCGCAGGCGATAGACGGTTCCGCCGTGCGAGGCGACCGTGCGGTTGTACTGGGCGCGATACGGCATGAGTTCCGCGGGACCGGTGTGCACGGTGCCGCGATTGGCCCAGATGGCGGAGTTCACGCGCCCCTGTGGCACCTGCGGGTTCTCGGCCCACCAGCGGAGCACCTTCTCCCGCACGGGCGGCAGCGGATCGGACGCCACGACGAAGCTCTGCTTGCTGGGGGCCCGGAGGCCGGCGTCGAGGCAACAGGTGTGGAACTGGACGTCTTTCGTCTCGCCGGGGTCGAGCCTCACGATCACCGTGCCGGGAGGATAGCGCTTCTTCTTCGGCGTCGGTGTCACCGGCGGGCCGATGCCCAGACGCTGACAGCTGCCCGAGCGGCGCGGCCGGAGGTAGGACGCGCACATGTCCACGTGGAGCGCCTCCTGGGTGCGATTCTCGACCCGCACGTGAAGACGGCGGTAGCTGGCCGGCTCGTAGCCGTGGGCCCGGACCCGGCCAAGGGCCGCCGCCTCGCGGAGCGTGATGATCGACGGCATGGGGTCGTCGGGCGCCGCGGCGGGCGGAGCAGGGGGCGAGGCCGGGTCGGCGGTCGGCGGAGCGTCGTCGGCCCACGCCATCACGCCGAGGCCGAGGAGCAGAGCGAGGAGGAGCAGGCTGGGAAAACGGCGCATGGAGACCTCCCGTCCTGGGAACGGCCGGCGAGGTCGGATGGAAGGCTCGTTCTCCAAGCCCCCCGTCGTCACTCCCACTCGATGGTACCCGGGGGCTTGGAGGTGAGGTCGAAGGCGAGCCCACCGACCCCGTCCAGGGCCAGGATCTCGGTACGCAACTCTTCGAGGAGCAGCGGGGGGAGCGCCACGGCCTGGGCGGTCATCGCGCGCCTGGACTGCACGGGGCGGATCACGACCAGCTCCCCGTCCGAGGCGTCGAAAGCGAGGGGGACGAGGACCGTCGGACACTGCCAGATCCGACCGTAGGCGCCGTGGCGACGCAGGCCCTCCATCACCAGCCGGTCGGCCTCGCGGAGGGTATCCAGACGCTCACGCGTCGTCGTGGCCGCGAGGGGCCGGGCCATGCGGGGAACCTCGGCGCCCAGGTTCCAGATGCAGCGATTGACCCCCGGGACCTCCGCGGAGATCAGAGCCGTCACTTCGAGCAGGCGATCGAAGCCGACGTCACCGCTCAGCAGAACGGGATGCTCGTACGTGCGGAGGTCGGCCTTCACGCCGACGGACCGGATCGGCAACGCGAGCGCCTCGACCCCGAAGCGCGCCGCGACCTCGGCCAACTTGGGTTCCAGGACCTCGAACCCGTCGCGCTCCGGCTCACCCGTGTTGCAGAGCAAGCGCACACCCAGGCCGGGCCCGGGGAAGGGGTGGCGCCACACGAGATCGTGCGGGATCCCCAGCTGCTCGCCGAGCTCGCGCACCTCGACCTTGTAGAGTTCGGCCAAGGGCTCGACGACCCGCCCCTCCTGGATCATGCGTTCGATGACGGGGACGCGGTTGTGGTGGGTCTTGATCGTGTCGGCCCGCTTCGTACCGCCGGTCTCGATGGTGTCGGGATAGATGGTGCCCTGGCCGAGCAGGTGACCCTCGATCCCGAGTTCCTTCGCCTTCGCTTGGAACACCGCCACGAACGTGTCGCCGATGATCCGCCGCTTCGCCTCGGGCTCGGTGACGCCCGCGAGGGCCTGCAGGAACACATCGGAGGCGTCCTCGAAGTGGATATGGCGGTCGATGCCGAGGCGATCAAAGAGCCGCAGCACCTGCCGACTCTCGTCCTTGCGCATGAGCCCGTTGTCGATGTGGAGCAGGTGGAGCCGGTCGGGTCCGAGCGCGCGGGCCAGGAGTGCGGCCGCGACGGTCGAGTCGACGCCGCCCGACGCCAGCAGGAACACCGACTGGTCGCCCACGCGTTCCCGCAGGACCTCGATCTCCTCGCGGATATAGGCCTCCATGGACCAGGTGGGCTCACAGCCGCAGATCTCGAGGACGAAGTTGGCGATCTGCTCGTCGCCGTGCACCGAGTCGTCGACCTCGGGGTGGTATTGCAGGCCGTAGCGCCGCAGCTCGTCGGAGCCGATCGCGGCGAAGCGGTGATCCGGCGCGCCGTCTGCACTGCGGCTGTACCCCAACTCCCTGAACGCCGGACCGACGGACACGACCGAGTCGAAGTGGCTCATCCAGACCTGCTGGACGGCGGGCTGGCCCTCGAAGAGGGGGTGCTCCCCCGTCAAGTGCAGCGCGGCCTTGCCCCACTGCCGGCCGCCGTGCTCGACGTCGCCGCCGTAGTGCTTGGCGATCTCCTGGTGCCCGAAGCAGAAGCCGAGGATCGGCACATCCAGGTCGAAGATCTCCTTGGTGTAGTCGGCGTCCTCGCCGTGCGAGGAAAGGCTTGGGCTACCGGACAGGATGATGCCCTTGTACGGACGGAAGGCCTCGACGGGATCCTCGGGTTGACGGATCTCCGCCAGCACGCCGTGATGACGGACCTTCGTGGCGATGAGGTGCGCGTACTGGCCGCCGAAGTCGACGACCGCGATCGCATCGTGGTGCATAGGATGACGCCCTCGATAGGCTGGGAAGCCGGACAAGGTACCGGGGAGTGAGACGTGCGGAGAACGATGCACATCCGGCCGGGGGCATGGGAGTCAGACGGCTCCCGGCTGCGCCGGCAAGCCCGGCTGGACATCCCGGGCGTCGGCCAGAGAAGCCTCACCTTCTCGGTCCCGGCGGATCTCGAGCCCGACCTGGGGGACGAAACCGACTCGTTCCTCCTCGCGTCGCTGTTCGTCGCGATGCGCCACGCCCGCCGGGTCCGCGTCCACGGCCGCGTTTCCCCATCGCTGCTCCAGAATGTCCAGTCGTTCATGCGCATGTGGAAGGCCTGGCGCCCCCACCGCTACCACGCCCCGCGCATCCTGGTCGCGGAGGCGCGCGAGGACGAACGACGCCCGGAGCGCGAAGCCGCGGTGCTCTCGTTCTCGGGTGGCCTCGACTCGTGCTTCTCCGCGTGGCGGCACGCCGGCCCGGACGCCCCCCGCGACGGACCCCGCCTCGAGGCGTGTTTGATGGTCCACGGCTTCGACATCCCCGTCGCCGACGAGGCCGCGTTCGGTCTGGCCTTCGAGAACTCCCGACGCATCGTCGAGGATCTCGGATTGGAGCTCCTGCAGGTCGCTTCGGACGTACGGGCCCTGGGGGACGACTGGAACGACTCGCATGGCGCGGCCATCGGCGCCTGCCTGCACCTCGTACGTCGCCGGTTCACGACCGGGCTGGTCGCGGGCTCGCACTCGACCGACACCCTGCGCTTCCCGTGGGGCTCGAACCCCAGAACGGATCCCCTGCTCTCCAGCGCCACGTTCCGGATCGGCTACGACGCCGTCGAGTTCAGCCGGATGGCGAAGGCACGCGGCCTGTCCGCCTGGTCCGCCGCGATGCAGCGGGTCCGGGTCTGCTGGGAAGGGTCGAACCAGGAGAGGAACTGCGGCACCTGCGTTCGCTGCCTCGGTACCGCGCTCTGCTTCGCCGCCGAGGATGTCCCGGTTCCCGCGAGCCTGCCGGTGGGGTCACTCGACGAGATCGTCGGGAGGCTCGCCTTGTTGCCGATCACGCCGGCCGCGCGCATGCGCTTGGGTGAGCTGGCCGCGCGCGCCCGCACGAACGGGATCGGCGGCCCCTGGGTCGAGGCCCTGGAAGTCGTCGCGACCACCGCGCCCGAAGAGGCCTCCCCCGGCGACTCGGGGGCGCTAGGCCGCCTCGCCGAGACCCTGGGCCTCAGGCGCCGCACGCCGTAGGGCTGGAGAGCGGGCGTCGGGACTCGCCAGTACCCTCCCCGCCCACCGAAGGAGCATCCATGGGGCAGGCGGAAGCGGACCTCTACCGCGAGCTCGACGCGGACATCGACGAGCGGATCGGCGTCGAGTTGGGCTTCACGGGGCTGATCGCCGCCCATCCCCTGCGGGTCACCGAGCCGGAGTTCCAGGGGCTCTGCGACCGCTACGTGCGGATCAAGTCGTTCCAGGAGACCTGCCGGGCGCTCTTCCGGCAGAGCCTCGAGGGGGAGGCGGACCCCGAGATCGCCCGGAGCGTGGTCGGCGAGCTCCCCGACCACCTGGCGGCCGCCTACCACCGCGCCCTGGACGCGGCCCAGGACCGCACGCCCGTGTTCTTCCGGACGGACGAGAGCCGATCGGGCCTTCTCTCCGAGATCCAGTGCAGCGGCTCGGGCTGGGGCTTCGTCACGCAGATGCAGCGCCTGTACGCGTCCCATCCGGACGTGTTCGGAGCGCCGCGGCACTTCCCGACGTCGTTCCCCCAGGCGTTCACGGAGGCGCTCGAGGCGTACCTCTCAAGGCCGCCCGTCGTGCACCACCTGGTGGACAACGCCTCCCGGCCCCACGGCATCCGCTACTTCATCCAGCGCACGCGGGAAGCAGGCCTGAGGTACTTCAGCTACGACAGGGACGTGAGGCCCGAAGACTGCAACTTCGTGCGGGCGCACGACTTCATCAGCTTGCCGACCCACAACTTCTTCGATGACCGCATGGCGCGCTGCGCGCGCGGCAGCCTCTTCTTCGACCTTCCGCCCAGCAACCTCTACGACGGCAAGATCATCCTGGCCTGGCCGTTCTGGTCCAAGACGCGGGATGCGTTCACGGACGAGGTGCGCGCGCTATTCCCCTACACGACGGTGATCGAGGCGGAGGGGATGGAGATGGAGGACGGCGAGAAGCTGACCCTCGAGGCCTTCGCCAGCATCCCGAACCGGAGGCGAACCTGGTATCTCAAGTACGCGGGCACCGACATCGGCATCAACTGGGGAAGCAAGGCCGTCCACCTGGCGAGCACACTCTCCGGGGTCCAGTGCCGTAAGCTCTTGGACACGATCGTGGCGGATCGCGCGCGCGGCCGCTACTGGATCGCGCAGCGCGCCGTTCGCGAGACCGAGGCGATGGAGGTCATCGAGCGAAACGGCGCGTCGCGGGAGGTGGAAGCCTACGGCAAGATCAGCGCCTTCTACGGTCCGGGGGGCTTGCTGGGCGCCCTGGGCATGCACCGACGCTCGCACAAAGTGCACGGCGCCACCGACACGGTGATCAGCCTCGCGCACTAGTTCCGTACGGAGGCAGCCTCGCCGACGAACTTTTCGTCGCCCCAAATGCGCGACGAACCGCCTCGCCACTGCCCGACGCCACGCTACCCGAGGATCTTGCGCGCGATCGGGGCCGGCACCGGCATGACGGAGAGGCGGGGATTGGTGAGCAGTTCGAACCCTTCGAACGCCGCCTCCTCCCGCATGGCCTTCAGGGTCTTGGGTTCGTCGAGCGCGCGGACGGGCTCGATGTCCACGACGACATAGCGCTCGTCGTCCAGGGCAGGGTCGGGGTAGGGGGCGGAGGTTGCGCGAGCAACGCCGACGACCTGCTTCTCCTTGCCGGTGTGGTAGACGAGAAGCTCATCCCCTCGCTTGATCTTCCTCAGGTGGATGAGCGCGGTGTTGTTCTTCACGCCGTCCCAGCGCGTCGCCCCCTCGCGCTCCAAGTCGTCGTAGGCGTAGGTCCCCGGCTCGGTCTTGATCAGCCAGCGCTTC
Organism: uncultured Planctomycetota bacterium; assembly: GCA_963802335.1. GTDB lineage: Bacteria > Planctomycetota > PLA2 > PLA2 > JAEUHO01 > CAWDIE01. Next base: position 264,203 of record CAWDIE010000005.1, read on the forward strand.
ATCGTCACCTCGATTCGTCGCCGCGGCGATCGCGCAGTCGCTTCACGGCATAGAAGGTCGCCATGTTCTCCTCGAAGTCGGCGCGCATGGCCTCGTCCTCGACCCCGAGGAGGGCTTCCGCCTGGATACGGATGGCCGCGTCCAGCTTCCCCGACTTGAAGAGCAGGCAGGCGAGGGTGTCGAGCACATGGGGCGCGCGTTCGGTCAGCTCCACCGCGCGGTGCGCCCACGCGAGCGCGTCGGTCAAGAGCCAACCTCGCACGTAGCAGTCCCACGCGATGCGGTTGAGCCACTCGCCGTCATCGTGCGCCCGCTCGGCCTGTGCCCGGATCAACGCCTGCAGATTCCGTTCGTGGAGCCGGACGCGCGTGCCCAGGAGGTCACCACGGACCTCCTCCGGCGCAACCTCGATGGCGCGCTCGAGCAGAGGCAGCATCCGGGATGGCTCCCCCTCGTAGGCGTAGTTCGACATTACGTACCCGACGTTGCCGGCCGCTTTGGTCTGCGGCAGCTCCACGAGGACCTGCTCCAGCAGGTCGAGCGCCGCACCCAGGCTTCCCCGCTCGGCCAGCAGCGAGGCCCGGATCAGCATGAGGTCGGCTCGCTCCTCCGTCTGGTCGGCCGAGGCGTGCGTCAGGCCCTCGGTCGCGAGTCTCTCCGCCTCCTCGGGACGGCGCATGTAGAGACGCCCTGCGAGGTCGGCCGCCGCCTCGACGTCCCGGGGGTTCGACTTCAAGCGAGCACGCAGGCTCGCCATCGTGTCCTCGCCCCGCTCGATCCGCTTCAACTCCTTCACGAACTCCTCCGGCGTCCGACCGTTCACCTCGTCGAGCTCGCCTCCGTCCGCATCCAGCACGAGCAAGGTGGGGAACGCGCTTACGCCGAAGTGCTTGGCCACCCGACTGCCGATCGCATGGCTGTCGTCGTAGAGGGCCCTGACGAAGCTCTCGAGCGCCTTCCCCACACGGGGGTCCTTGAACGTGTGCGCGTTCAAGTACTCGCAGGGGCCTCAGCCCGGGAGGTAGAAGTCCAGGAAGACGAGCTTCTTCTCGGCCTTGGCTCGCGCGAGAAGCGATGGCAGGGGCACGTTGGTGCCGTCGAACTCGAACGCGAGCGACTTGTCCTCGGCGAGCGCCGGCTGTGCGCTGGCCACGAGCAGGAGCAGAGCGAGTGTGCGGGCCACGTGTCTCATGGGACTTCCCCCCTGCGCCCCGGCCGGCGCGGATCTGCATGATAGCGGCGGGGAAACGGCGATCTGCTGGCAATGGGTCGGTCGGCTGGCCGCTCCCGCCCCGTGGGCTACGCTTCGCCGGGGGATGGGAGGCGCTGATCGTGACGACAGCCACCGTCCTCGTCGTGGACGACGAACCCGCCATCCGGGAGTTCTCGCGCACGGCGCTGGAACTACACGGCTATGACTGCCTGACCGCGGACGACAACGCGTCGGCCTTGGACATGGCGGATGCGTGCGCGCCGGACGTGGTCCTGACCGATGTCCTGCATCCGGGACCCGACGGCTTGGAACTCTGCCGTGAGTTGAGGCGGCGCTTCCCGACCCTGCCCGTGATCCTCTTCACCGGGTGCTTCCTCGCCGACTTCGAGGATCAAGACGTGCCGGAGGGGGTGGACTACCTGATGAAGCCGGCCTCGTCGAAGGACCTCGTCCGACGGGTGGAGCGGGCCCTCTTGCTCTCATCGATCGGAGAAGACTCCATATAGCGGGGAGTCCTCCCTCTTGGCCTCGTTCAGCAATCCGGTGGCTACCGTCGTGTCGTTCTCGCGGCCGGACGAGTAGACGTCGCGGCCACCACCGCGGTCGAGCAGGCAGGAGAACGAGAAGACCTTGTCGGCGTCGTAGTGGTAGGCGTTGCCGCCGCCCCGCCCTTGCACGGAGGCGCCGTTCCCGGTGTACCGATCGTCTCCGGCGAGATCGATCAGGAGGGCGATGGCCTGCATCGACGCCCCGCCCTGTCCGAGGCCGTCGCACCGGTACGCATCGTTCCCCTCGCGATCGAGCAGGAGCCCGATCGACTGATCCCACGTGCCGGCCTGGCTCGCCGCCGTCATGGACCAGTAGGTGTCGTCACCGGCATCGTCGACGAGCACGCCGACCGCTTGGTGCGCCGCGAAGGCCTGACCGTAGCGGTTGCCGTAGTAGAGATCGTCCCCGTCGACGTCGTGCACGACGCCCATGCCGAAGTAGTAGCCGCCGCCCTGGCTGAACTCGCCCGCCTCGTATCGGTCGTGGCCGGCGAAGTCGTAGATGGCGCCGACCCCTCCGCTCGTGTACCCCCGGATGCCGATGCCGAAGCCCTGACTCATGCCGACGTGCACGGCGGGCGTTCCGTACACCGACGGAAACGACGGGCCGTTGGCCTCGTAGAGGTCCTTTCCACGCAAATCGAGGATGGCGCCGAGGCCCCGTGGCCCCCCGACCCCCTGAACGAGCTTCTCGCCGCGGTAGACGTCGTGCCCCCCCTCGTCGAGCACGACACCGGCTCCCCAGAGGCCGACGCCGATCCCCCAGCCACTCGCCTCGCCCGTGACCTCGTAGACGTCGTCGCCGGCGCGGTCGTGCAGGACCCCGAATCCCATCAGTCCCGCCCCCACCGAGAAGGCGTGGTGGGAGACGTAGTGGTCGTTGCCACCGCGATCGTCGAGGACGGAGATGCCGTAGACCGCCGTGGCCGGTCCCTCGAAGGGGCACGTCGACTCGTGGTGGTCGTTACCCGCCAGGTCGATCACGAGGCGCTGGGCGATCGCCGACCCCGCGCGCGTGTCCCCGTAGGTGTAGTGGTCGTCTCCTCCCACGTCGTAGACGGCGCCGATCCTGGTCATGTCGTAGCGATTCGGCCCGGGGCCACCCACCACGGCGATCTCGCCCAGGTAGTCCCGACCGACCCAGAGCAGATCCCCCTCGCGATCGCGCTAACGTCCACGGCCACGTCCGTCAGGACGTCGTCCTCCGCGTGGGTCGCGGCGTGAGCCTCCCATGCCGCGGGCGCGAGCCGCAGCATCACGAGGGGGAGGGCGAGGAAGACGTCGACCCCCGGGCCGGTGACCTCGGTAAGCGTTCGAACATGCTCCTCCGCGCGCGCGTCGCCGCCGATGGTCACGGACCCCCGGAGCGTTTCCACGAGACGCTCCACGCGCCGACGCTCGTCGTCGCGGCGCTGATAGCTCGTCAGGTGCTGCCCGGCGAAACGGACCATGGAGTGGATCTGGCCCGGGGTGAGGTCAGCCGCGGGCGCTTCCATGACCTCGAGGATCAGGGCGTCGGTGGAGGGGAGGTCCAGGGTCTGCCGGATCCAGGCCCTCAGCGCCTCGCCCCCCGCCGCCGCGGCCCGGGCACCGGCGAAGAGCCGGGCCTCGACGGCGTCGACGCTCAGGGGGCGCTCGAACGCCTGCATGACGGCCGGCAGGGCGTTGGGGTCCAGGGCATCCCGCTGGATCCCGGCGAGGTAGGGCAGAAGGGCGTCGAGACCCCCGCCCACCCCGTCCGGCCCAGCCCGGACGCCCACCTCGGCGGCGAGGGCCAGAATCCTGGCCTCGAAGGCCCCCTCCATCGGTTCGGGGGCCCGCCGGCCGTCGAGGCCCCGGCCCATGAGCCCGCCCCACGCGGCCCGCTGCCCGAGGATGGCCTTCACCTCGAAGGGCGCCCCGCCCGCGCCGCCGCGGGGCACGGCAGCGTCGGACCGGGCGTCGGGAGATCGACGCAAGACCAAAGTCACGCTCGTGCCCGGCAGCAAGTTCGACAGGTAGGCCTTCACCCCGGCCGCGTCGAGGGCCTGACCGTCGACCGAGACGAGGTTGTCTCCACGCCGAATGCCCTCCCGGGAGTCGAAGCCCCGCCCCCCGAGAGGACCGGGCCGGATCCAGCCCACGACCGTGCCCGCCGGGGTGTCCCGGAGCGAGAGGCCGAGGAAGGCCTGCTCTGTCCAGGGACGCTGGGCGGGGGGCGCGTCACCGTCGGCCCAGACCCCTCCTCCGGACGTGACGAGCAAGGTGAGGGCGATGATCAGAATCGGGCGCATGGCACCTCCCGGGGCGCATCCTAGGGGAGCAGGGCGCGCGGCGCGCGTTTGAAACACTGTCGCAACCGCTGCCAGCGCCGCGACTTGCGCACGCCCATGGCTCCATCGCGGCCGCAGGGCATCACACCGTACCCGCCGGCTGGTCCCGGCACGGATCCCAGGGCCCCTGGGTGGATTGTCCCTGCTGATGCGCCCATAGCCGCGACCGCACTTCCCGCTCAGGTCTCGACGTGGTAAACACGCGCGCCAACGTCCGGGCTTCCGGGCGTGATGTCACCGGCCCATGTCGGGCCCGCTTTTTCTGTTTCGTTGCGCCCGGCCTCCGGACCTAGGTCCCGAGGCCTGATAGGTTCCTCGCCATGTTCACCCGCAAGTTCGATCGCCGGGCCCACCTCTTTCTGGGCGTGTTGGCCTTCTCGGCGGTGCTCGGGCTCTCCTTCGGCGCCTATGCCCTGTCGCCGGCCAACATGGAGACCGGGTACCAGCCGGAGCAGCCGGTCTACTTCCCGCACAGCGTGATGGCGGGCAAGCACAAGATCGACTGTCTCTACTGCCACTCGCAGGCGGAGACCAGCGCCCACGCCGGCATCCCGCCGACGTCGCTCTGTATGAAGTGCCACCAGGAGATCCAGACAAAGGATCACAAGGGCGAGGTGAAGCAGTCGATCCAGACGCTGCTCGACTACTGGAATGAACAGAAGCCGATTCCGTGGGTCAAGGTCCACGACCTCGCGGACTTCGTGTACTTCGACCACAGCCGGCACCTCACGGAGCAGGCCGGACTCGAGTGCGCCGACTGCCACGGGCAGGTCGAGAAGATGGAGCGCGTCGAGCGGGTGTACTCGCTGAAGATGGGCTGGTGTCTCGACTGCCACATGCAGCCGCCGCCCGAAGATGCGCCGCCCGAGCAGACAACGCGCGCCCCCATCACCTGCTCCGCCTGTCACCGCTGACCTTCACGGGGAACTCCGAAGACGATGAGTCACAACCCGACCGATTCCCTGGCCCGCCTCGACAACGGGCATTCCCGTGCGCGACGAGGTGAAGACGCCCCCCACCGGCGACGCGCCTGAGTCGCCGCGACGCGCTCAAGGCGCTCTCCGCGACGGCTCTGATCGCGGCGACTGCCGGCTGCACCCGCAAGCCCGAGCGCAACATCATCAGCCTCAACGACGCGCCCGAGTACCAGAAGCCCGGGGTCGCGCTCGACTATGCGAGCACGTGGACCGAGGGCGACTGGCCGTACGGTCTCATGGTGAAGACCCGGGACGGCCGCCCGGTCAAGATCGAGGGCCTGCCGGGACACCCGCTCAACGACGGCAAGTCGAGCGCACAGGTGCAGGGCTCGCTCTACACCCTGTACGACCCGGAGCGCCTGAGGGGGCCGGAGGCCGAAGCGGACTTCCAGGGCGACGTCAGCACGGGTGGGGCGATGACGTGGGAACTCGCCGACCGGGCGATCGTCGAGGCCATCCGCAAGGGCGACGTCGTGCTCTTCACACGTCCCGCCCTCGGCCCGTCCGAGCGCGCCATGGTCGAGGCTTTCCTCGCCGCGTCCAAGGCCAAGCACGTGGTGTGGTCGGCCGCCAACGACGCGAGTCGACGCGCCGCGTGGAAGCAGGTCTACGGCCAGGACGGGATCCTGATGCCCGCGCTGGACAAGGCTCGGGTGATCTTGAGCGTCGGTGCCGACTTCCTGGGCACGGATGGCGAGGTGCTGGGCCAGACGCGCGGGTTCGTCGCCAACCGCAAGGATGGCGGCGGCGCCAAGGCCGAGCGGCTGTCCCGTCTCTACGTGGCCGAAGGCGCGATGACCACCACCGGCTCGAACGCGGACACGCGCATCCCGCTGCGGCCCCGGCTCGCCGCGGCGTTCGTCGAGGCGATTCGCAAGGCCGTGGGCGACGACGCCAGCGGGATCGCCACCTTCGCTTCGGCGCACGGTATGCCCCTGGAGGTCCTGGCCAACCTGGCGAAGGATCTCAAGGACGCGCAGGGTGAGGCGGTCGTCCTCGGTGGCGCGCACCTCCCGGAGAGCGTGCACGCGTCGATCGCGCTGCTGAACGATGCCCTGCAGGCGCCGGGCAAGACGCTCCTCTGGAACGCACGCCCCCCGGCGCAGGCCGCCACACCGCTCGACGACGCCGTGGCCGCGCTGAAGGGCGCGGGCGGCGTAGCCATCTTCCTCGGCGTGAACCCCGTCTACGACGCGCCGCAGATTGCGCCCTTCCTCCAGGGCAAAGCGCTGGTCGTCGGGCACGGCCTCACGCTCAACGAGACGCTGGCGGCCGCCCACATCCGGTTGCCGAGCGCCCACAACCTCGAGTCCTGGAACGACGCCGCCCCGCTGCCCGGGGTCATGAGTCTTTGCCAGCCGATGATCTCGCCCCTCTTCGACGGGCGGCAGGAGGCGGAGTCGCTGCTGCGCTGGACGCAGGCGCTCGCGCCAAACGACCCCGGCACCAAGGACGTGGCGGACTTCCACGACTTCGTCCGCGCACGGTGGCGGGCGCGCCTCGGCGGCGATCCCGTGCTGGCCTGGGAGGACGCCCTCCGACGCGGCTTCGTGGGGGAGCCGCAGCGGTCGGCGTTCCCGGCACTCCAGACGGTCGCGGCCCAGCGTCTCGCCGCGGCGGCGCCCAGTGTGGCCGGCGGTGCCTACGACGTGGTCGTCGGGCCGCACCACGCCACGGGCGACGGCCGCTTCGCCGGGAACGCGTGGCTGCAAGAGCTGCCGTGCCCCGTCAGCAAGCTCGTCTGGGACAACGTCGCCTCCATCGCGCCGGCCACGGCCAAGGAGCTCGGCGTCACCGAAGGGGACTGGATCACCATCCGCCAGGACGGGAGCGACAGCACGCTGGAGCTGCCCGTGCTGATCCAGCCCGGCACGGCTCCCTACACCATCGCCACGTCGTACGGGCAAGGCCGCACACAAGGTGCGGGGCCCGGCAACGGCGTCGGATTCGCCGTGCCGCCGCTGCCGGGCGCGACGCCGCGCTTGGGGCTCGGGCTGAGAGCGGAGAAGCTCACCCAGGCTCCCTATACGGTGGTCCGGGCCCAGAAGGAGTTCTCACAGCAGGAGCGCCCGATCGTGCTGGACGGCACGAAGGACGAGTACCTCGAGCACCCGGACTTCGCGAAGCACAGGAGGCACGTCCCGGAGCTCGTGCAGATGCACGAGGAGTGGGACTACTCCAAGGGCTACAAGTGGGCCATGGCGATCGACCTCAACGCGTGCACGGGATGCAACGCGTGCACGATCGCCTGCCAGGCGGAAAACAACATCTCGGTCGTCGGCAAGGAAGAAGTCGGCATGGGCCGCGAGATGTACTGGATCCGCATCGACCGGTACGAGCGCGGCGACGAGGCCAACCCGATCGTCTCCCAGCAACCGATGCTCTGCCAGCACTGCGACAACGCGCCGTGCGAAAACGTCTGCCCGGTCAACGCGACGGCCCACAGCCCCGACGGCCTCAACGAGCAGGTCTACAACCGCTGCGTCGGCACCCGGTACTGCGCCAACAACTGCCCCTACAAGGTCCGGCGCTTCAACTTCTACCACTACGCGAAGGAGACCCTCGGTGGTCCCGTCGCGGAGTTGATGCTACAACCCGCAGGTGACGGTGCGCTCGCGCGGCGTGATGGAGAAGTGCACGTTCTGCGTGCAGCGCATCAACGCGGCGAAGTTCGCCGCGGCGAACGCAGGAGAGACGGTCGCGGACGGCGCGGTGCAGCCCGCGTGCGCGCAGGCCTGTCCCGCGAGCGCCATCGTGTTCGGGGACGTGAACGACCGGAGGGCGCCAAGATCGCCGAGCAGCGCTCGTCGACCCTCGCGTACCACGTTCTGGAGGAGCTGAACGTGAGGCCGAATGTCACGTATCTGGCGCGGGTCCGCAACCCCGCGCCCGGCGCAACCCGCGGTGAGCACGACGGGAGGTCACGGATGAGCGATTCGCAGGCCGTACTCGAGCTGGAGGCCCCCCCCGTCGTCGACGGGCGACGTCGACCTCGGCGAGCCTCGACAACGACATCTACACGCCGATGGAGTCCTTCCCCACCCACCGATGGTGGGCGGCGATGGGCTTCGCCGGCATTCTCGCCTTGATCGGCGCCTGGGCGGTCGCGGAGACCGTGTTCCGGGGCATCGGCACGTGGGGCAACAACAACCCCGTCGGCTGGGGCTGGGCGATCACGAACTTCGTGTTCTGGATCGGTATCGGCCACGCCGGCACCCTGATCAGCGCCATCCTGTACCTGCTGCGCCAGAAGTGGCGGACGGGTATCGCGCGGTTCGCCGAGGCCATGACGGTGTTCGCGGTCATCGTGGCCCTCCAGTTCCCGCTGATCCACACCGGCCGGCCGTGGCTGGCGTGGTACTGGCTCCTGCCGCTGCCGAACGACAACAACATCTGGGTGAACTTCCGCTCGCCGCTGCGTGTGGGACGTGTTCGCCGTCTCGACCTACGGGCTGGTGTCGTTCCTGTTCTGGTACACGGGCCTCCTCCCGGACCTGGCCCTGGCCCGCGACCGCGCCGTCAACAAGGGCCGGAAGCTCGTCTACGGCCTCCTGAGCCTGGGCTGGAACGGCAGCAACCGCTCCTGGAGCCACTACGAGAAGGCGTACCTGCTCTTCGCCGGTCTCTCCACGCCGCTCGTGCTCAGCGTCCACAGCGTCGTGTCCTTCGACTTCGCGGTGTCCGTGCTGCCGGGTTGGCACACGACGATCTTCCCGCCCTACTTCGTCGCGGGCGCCATCTTCAGCGGCTTCGCCATGGTGGCGACGCTGATCGTCATCCTGCGCAAGTACTTCAAGCTCGAGCACCTCATCACGATGCGACACCTCGAAGTGATGAACCGCGTCGTCATCGCGACCTCGCTGATGGTGGGCTACGCCTACCTGATCGAGTTCTTCATCGCCTGGTACAGCGGCTCGCAGTACGAGCGCTTCGCCTTCATGAACCGCGCGCTCGGGCCCTACGCCTGGGCGTACTGGACGATGGTGGCCTGCAACGTGCTCATTCCGCAGCTCCTGTGGTTCAAGAAGATCCGGAGCACGATCACTGTACCTCTACCCGATCGTGATCCTCGTCAACGTCGGGATGTGGTTCGAGCGGTTCGTGATCATCGTCACGAGCCTGCATCGCGACTTCCTGCCGTCGAACTGGGACGTACTTCAAGCCGTCCATGGTCGACATAGGGCTCTTCCTCGGCAGCTTCGGGCTCTTCCTGACGCTGCTGCTGCTCTTCGTTCGCGTCCTGCCGACCATCTCGGCCGCCGAGACGAAGGCCGTGCTGCCTCAGAACCAGCCCGGAGGTGACCATGCCTGATTCGCAGACACTCGTCGGGATGATCGGGCTCTATCGACGATCCCGATGCCCTGATCAACGCCGCGGAGACGGTGCGGGACGCGGGCTACAAGAAGTGGGACTGCCACACGCCCTACCCCGTGCACGGGCTGGACCCGGCGATGGGCCTCAAGCGGTCGCCGATCCCCTATCTCACCCTCGGGGCGGGCTTCATGGGGGGCGCGCTCGCGATGCTCATGCAGTGGTGGATGAGCGCCGTCGACTACCCGGTGCGTATCGGCGGCAAGCCGCTCTTCAGCTGGCCGGCCTTCGTGCCGATCACGTTCGAGCTGTTCGTGCTCCTCGCCGCGTTGGCGACGTTCGGCGCGATGCTCGTCTTCTGCCGCCTGGGCCGCTGGCACTCGCCGCTCAACGACTCGGGCGTCATGAGCGAAGTCACGAGCACGCGGTTCGGCGTGGTCCTGGACGCCGGCGACGACAAGTTCACGGAAGGGTCCGCGCGCACGCTGCTCGAGCAGACCGGCTGCGCCGACATCCGCCCCCTGTACGAGAACGACGAAGACGATGAGGCGCTGATCTGATGCTTCCCAAGAAAGTCGAAGACGCTCTGCGCCGCCTGGAACCCAAGTGGCATCCCAACCGGTTCAAGGCCACGTTGATCGCCCTGCCGATCCTCGCCATCGTCATACCCCTCCTCCTGCTCGCGATGCCGTACCTGCCGTGGTTCAACGACATGGCGGTCCAACCCAAGGGCAAGAGCCAGGGAACGTACGGGGTCTACTTCGGGGAGACACGCATCGTCGAGCGGGCGCCGCCGCCGGGCACGATCCCGATGAACTACTTCCCCTACCACATCGAGGGGAACGACGAGGCGTCCGCCAAGCAGGCGGAGGCCACGCTCGTCAACCCGCTCGAAGCCACCCTGGCGGTCCAGCAACGGGGCCAGAAGCTCTTCAACGTCTACTGCATCGTCTGCCACGGCCCGCGCGCGGACGGGGACGGCGAGATCGTCGGCCCCGACCTGTTCCCGGCTCCTCCCAGCTTGCACAGCAAGCAGGCGAAGGCGTTCAAGGACGGACGGATCTTCCACGTCATCTCACGCGGCCAGAACAAGATGCCGCCGTACGCCGATCGCATCGCCCAGGAAGATCGCTGGGCGATCGTCCACTACGTCCGCGCGCTGCAGAAGGCCAAGGACATGATCGTCGAGGAGGCCCAGCGATGAGCGAGCCCCAGACCACCGACCTGATGGCCGCCACCGCCCCCGACCCGACCCGCGGCAAGGCCCTCAAGCCCATCGCCCTGGCGCTGATCGCGATCGGCGCCGTCCTGAGCGTTCTCGCGCTCATGAACGATGACTACCGCGCCCGGGCGAGCTTCGGCTACCTCATGGCCTACGGCTTCGTCTGGAGCATCGTGCTCGGGAGCCTCTTCTTCGTGGCCCTGCAGCACGTCACCCGCTCCGTGTGGTCCGTGACGATCCGCCGCGTGGCGGAGATGTTCGCGGCGCCGATGGGCATCATGGCCCTGCTCTTCCTGCCGATCGTCTTCTTCGCGCTTCGCTACGACGAGTTCCAGATCTTCCCGTGGATGAGCGCCGAGGAGGTGGCGGCCGACCCGACCGGCCTCCTCCAGGAGAAGGCCCCCTACCTCAACCCGACCTTCTTCTTCGTGCGTACGGCCCTCTTCTTCCTGATCTGGGTGGCCTTCGCCGCGTTCTTCGTTCGCCTGTCCCTCAAGCAGGACGACGGGCAGGCCGACGCATCGGCCACGGTGCGGATGCGCAAGCTCAGCGCCCCGTTCCTCGTCCTGTTCGCCTTCACCGTGACCTTCGCCTCGTTCGACTGGCTGATGAGCCTCGAGCCGCACTGGTTCAGCACGATCTACGGGGTGTATGTCTTCTCCGGCATGGTGCTGGCCTCGCTCGCGGCGATCACGATCGGGGTCGTCTGGCTCAGGTCGAAGGGCTGGCTGTCCAAGGACCTCGTGCGCCCCGACCACCTCTACAGTCTCGGCGCCCTGCTCTTCGCGTTCACGTGCTGGTGGGCCTACATCGCGTTCAGCCAGTACATGCTGATCTGGTACGCGAACCTGCCGGAGGAGACCATCTGGTTCGTCCACCGGCAGGAGCACGGCTGGATGGGCGTCACGGTGACCCTCGCCGTCCTGCGCTTCGTGATACCGTTCTTCCTGTTGCTCGGTCGCGATGCCAAGTCCGACCCGAAGCGGCTCGTGTTCGCGTCCATCCTGCTGCTCGTCGGCCAACTCCTGGACCTGTACTGGCTGATCATGCCGCAGCTCCACGGCGATGGCCCCCGTCTCGGATGGCAGGAGATGGGTCCCACGCTGCTCCTGACCGGCATCCTGATCGTCGTCGTCGCCCGTTTCCTCGGACGCCACCGGCTGACGCCGGTCGGCGATCCGATGTTCGAGAAGTCACGCCAGTTCCATCTCTAGCTCCCTTCCTCGCCGAGAGGCCCCCATGCCCTTCCTCTCCTCCGTCTGCCGGGTTCTCCCTCGACGGCGCATCGCACTCGCCATGCTCGCCGCGTTGGCGCTCGGCCCGGTTCAGCCCGCCCAGGCCGAGAAGGCGACCCCGCCGGGGTACGCCGACGACGAGCTCGTGGGCGTGCAGGAGCAGCTCGGCAAGATGGTCCCGCTGGATCTCGAGTTCACGGAACGAGAAGGGCGAGACGGTGGTGCTCAGCGACCTGGTCAAGCGACCGACGGTCCTGACCCTCGTCTACTTCCGATGCCCCACGATCTGCAGCCCCCTGCTGCGGGAGGTCGCGCACACGGTCGACGAGAGCGACATCGTGCCCGGCGTGGACTACGACCTCATCACCGTCAGCTTCGACGTGAACGACACGCTGGAGCTGGCGGCGCGGACGAAGGACGCGCTGCTCGGCGAGCTGGACAAGAAGGTGCCGCCGGACAGCTGGCACTTCCTGCTCGGTGACCCGGAGAACATCGCCCGGCTCACCGACGCGGTGGGCTTCCGGTTCAAGCAGGACAAGCAGGACTTCGCCCACGCGGCCACCGTCGTGTTCCTCTCGCCCGAGGGGAAGATCGTCCGGTACCTGGGCGGCCTCAGCCTCCTCCCCGCCGACCTGAAACTCGCAGTGCTGGACGCGGCGAACGGGCAGCCCCGTACCCTCATCCAGCGCATCCAGAAGCTCTGCTACGCCTACGACCCCGAGGGCAAGACCTACGTACTGCAGGTCAACCGCATCGTCCTCGTCGTGACGCTCCTGATGCTCGGAGCGTTCCTGGCGGTCCTTCTCCTTCGGAAGAAGCCCGCCGCGGGAACGACTCCCTCAATAGAGAGGACCGAGTGAGATGACCACCTCGGCCGCCACGTTGCCGACTACAGGCCTCAGCTACCTGAATGAGAAGAAGGGGCTCCGCTCCTGGCTGACGACGACGGATCACAAGCGCATCGGGATCATGTACCTGGTCTCGATGGCCGTGTTCTTCGTCGTCGCGGTCTGCTTCGCGGTGCTCATGCGCCTCGAGCTGCTCGAGCCGGGCACCCAGTTCCTGCCCCCGGAGATCTACAACCGGGTGATGACGCTGCACGGCGTGATCATGGTCTTCCTCTTCATCATTCCCAGCATCCCCGCCGTCTTCGGGAACTTCATCGTGCCGATCCAGGTCGGGGCGAACGACGTCTTCTTCCCGCGGCTCAACCTCGCCTCCTGGTACTTCTACATGGCGGGCGGCCTGCTCGGCGTGATCTCGATCGCCTTCATGGGCCCGGACACGGGATGGACCTTCTACGTCCCCTACAGCGTCATCACGGATGCGTCCGTCGTTCCTGCCGATGGTGGCCGCCTTCCTGCTGGGCTGGTCGTCGATCCTGACCGGCCTGAACATGATCGTCACCGTGCACCGGCTCAAGGCGCCCAGCATGAGCATGTTCGAGATGCCTCTCTTCGTCTGGGGCATCTACGCGACCTCGTGGATCGCGATCGTGGCCACGCCGGTCGTCGGCATCACGCTGATCCTCGTCCTGATGGAGCGCATGCTGGGCGTGCCGATCTTCGACCCGTCGATCGGCGGCGACCCGGTCCTCTACCAGCACCTCTTCTGGATCTACTCGCACCCCGCCGTCTACGTGATGGTCCTGCCCGCCATGGGCGTCGTGTCCGAGATCGTCCCGGTGTTCAGCCGCAAGCAGATCTTCGGCTACAAGTTCATCGCGATCTCGTCCATGGCCATCGCCGCCATCGGCTCGTTGGTGTGGGCGCACCACATGTTCACGTCGGGCATGGCGGACGTCGGGCGCGTGATCTTCTCGTTCCTGACGTTCCTCGTGTCGATCCCCAGCGCGGTCAAGGTCTTCAACTGGCTGGCCACGATGTACAAGGGCTCGATCCAGGTCACCGTGCCCTTCGCCTGGGCCTGCATGTTCATCTTCCTGTTCGCCATCGGCGGCTTCACGGGTCTGATGAACGGTGCCCTCGGCCCGGACATCCACATCCACGACACGGCCTTCATCGTGGCCCACTTCCACTACACGATGTTCGGCGGCACGGGCGTCATGTTCATCGCCGCGATGTTCTACTGGTTCCCGAAGATGTTCGGGCGGATGTGGAACGTGAAGGCCGCCTGGATCGGCACGATCACGTTCTTCGTCGGCTTCAACCTGACGTACTTCCCGCTCTTCATCGCGGGCTTCCTGGGCATGCCTCGCCGCTACCAGGACTACCTGGACATGTACACGCCCTACCACCAGCTCTCGACCTACGGGTCCTGGGTCATGGTGGCGGGACTGATCATGCTGATCGTGAACTTCGTCTACTCGGCCAAGAAGGGCCGCTCGACCACGGAGAATCCGTGGGGCGGCGCCACGCTCGAGTGGACGGTGCCCTCGCCCGCCGCCGACCCACCAGTTCGCCGCCCCGCCCGTGCATCACGCACGGTCCGTACGACTACACCAACATCCGGCCCGACGACGAGGAGGTGTCCTGATGAGCAACATCGCTGCCGGCGCGAGCGTCACGCCGACCGGTGACGCCGAGCACGATGCCCACGGGCTGCCCTACGACCCGACCGGGGCGAAGATCGGCATGTGGCTCTTCCTGTTCACGGAAGTGCTGCTCTTCGGCTCGCTCTTCATCATGTATGCCGTGTACCTCAACCGGTACTTCTGGCAGTTCCGGGACGGCTCGGCCCAGCTGAGCATTCTGTTCGGCGGCGTGAACACGGCGGTCCTGCTCACCAGCTCTCTCACGATGGCGTTGAGCATCGCGGCTCTCGCTCGCGGGCACGTGCAGTTCTGTCAGAAGCTCCTGAACTGGACGCTCTTCCTCGCCTTCGTCTTCCTCGTCATCAAGGCGTTCGAGTGGGGCGGCAAGTTCGAACACCACATCTACCCCAACTCGCCTTACCTGATCGACCAAGGCGACGGCAAGGGCCTCGTGGTCTTCTACAACACCTACTTCACGATGACGGGCCTCCACGCCCTCCACATCGTCGCGGGCATCGCGGTGATCCTGTGGGCGAAGGCCCTCATCGCCAAGGGCAAGGTCAATCCGGAGCGTGCCGTGCTGCTGGACAACGTGGGCCTGTATTGGCACCTCGTCGACCTGGTCTGGATCTTCCTCTTCCCGCTCTTCTACTTGATTGGATAGCTGAGATGAGCGCTCACGACCCTGCCCAAGACGAAGCCATCCACGAGGTCCCGTACAGCACGTACATCAACGTGTGGCTGCTCCTGATGGTCTTGACGGGCGTCACCATCGGCGCCGCTCTTCTCGACATGAAGCAGATGGCCGTGTTCGTGGCCATCCTGATCGCCACCATCAAGAGCACGCTCGTCGTCCTCTACTTCATGCACGTGCGCTACGAGAACCGCCTGTTCACGTACATGATCGTGGCCACGTTCGCCACCTACGCCATCT
Source organism: uncultured Planctomycetota bacterium (assembly GCA_963802335.1). Taxonomy (GTDB): domain Bacteria; phylum Planctomycetota; class PLA2; order PLA2; family JAEUHO01; genus CAWDIE01. The sequence continues at coordinate 279,450 of CAWDIE010000005.1, forward strand.
TCCTGATTCTCACGTTCGCGGACTACGGATTCCGCCTCGGCTACGGGGGCCTCTAGTGATGTTGCTCGCCTCGCGTCAGATCGCCGACAGCGTCAACGAAGCCTTCGCGTGGATCACGGGCATCAGCCTCGTGTTCCTCGTAGGCATCACCGCGGCGATGATCTACTTCGTGATCCGCTACAGCCGGAAGCGCAACCCCAAGGCCGCCGACATCAGCGGGAACACCAAGCTCGAGATCACCTGGATCGTCATCCCGACGATCATCGTGCTCTTCATGTTCTGGCAGGGTTTCAAGTCCTTCCTGGTGATGCGCACGATGCCCGAGGACGCCATGGTGGTCGAGGTGGAGGCCCGCCAGTGGGCCTGGACCTTCACCTATCCGGACAGCGGCGTCACCTCCAACGAGCTCTACATGCCGGTCGGTCAGCCGGTGAAGCTCCTGCTGACCACGCCGGTCGACGACGTCGTCCACTCCTTCTACGTCCCCGAGTTCCGCGTAAAGGAGGACTGCGTCCCCGGCTACGAGAACCACATGTGGCTCGAGGCCGGACAAGGTCGGCACTTACAACATCTTCTGCGCCGAGTTCTGCGGGCGCGACCACGCCCAGATGATCACGGTGCTCCGTGCGTTGGAGCCGGCGGACTTCGAGAAGTGGCTGGACGACCGAAGATCGCCGCCCGCTACCTGCCCGTTGACGCGACGGCCGCCCTGCAGCCGGACGCCGAGCAGACTGCAGCCGACCGACGCCACGGATCGTCTACAAGACCTACTGCGCGTCGTGCCACGGCCCGGAGGGGAAGGGCGGACTCGTGGAGGGCGCCCGGAACTTCCACACGCTGGATGGCTGGAAGAACGGCGCCAAGATCAGCGACATCTTCCGGACCCTGACGGATGGTCTGGACGGGACGCAGATGCGCTCGTTCAGCAACCTGCCTCCGTGGGAGCGCATTGCGTTGGCTCACTACATCCGCGGCTTCATCGAAGGCGAGGCGCCGGTCACGACGACGGCGGAGATGGAGGCGCTGATCGTCACCGAGTACAAGCTGGACGAGCAGCCCGTCATCACGCGCCGCTTCCCCATCGAAGAGGCCATGCGCGCCCGCGCCGAGGAAGCCGCAAAGGACGAAGAGAGCCCGCGATGACCGCGATAGGCTCCCGGGCCGTGCCCGCCCGTCCGCATGAGACGGGGGGGCGCTCGTGGGTCTCCATCCTGCTCGAACTGACCAAGGCGAAGATCACGTTCTTCGTGATGGTGAGCGTGATCGGTGGCTACGCGCTCTTCGCGGGCCGGCTCGACGCGGGCGTCCTGCTCCCGATGGTGGGCGTGTTCCTCCTGGCCTGCGGCTCGGCCGCGCTGAACCAGGTCCAGGAAGCGAAGCTCGACGCCCGCATGAGGCGGACGCGAGAGCCGCCCGATCCCCACCGGCCTGCTGCGCAGGGACTGGGCGTTGTTCATCGCGATGGCGCTCTGCGGCGCCGGTTTCTATCTGCTGGCGTCCGTGCCCAACCACACGCTGTCGGTCCTCGGCCTCGGGCTGCTCGCGCTCGTTTGGTACAACGTCGTTTACTCGGGCCTGAAGCGCCTGACGGCGTTCGCCGTCGTCCCGGGCGCTCTCGTCGGCGCGATCCCCCCGGTCATCGGCTGGTGCGCGGCGGGCGGCGTCTGGAACGACGCTCGCATCCTCGAGGTGGGCTTCTTCTTCTTCCTCTGGCAGATCCCCCACTTCTGGCTGTTGCTCCTGCTCTACGGCAAGGAGTACGAGGAAGCGGGGCTGCCGTCGCCGACGGCGTTGTTCAACGCGGGGCAGCTTCGCCGCATCACCTTCGTCTGGACGCTCGCGCTCGCGGCGACCGGCCTGGTGCTGGCGGTGAGGCTGGGCTTCGAGATCCCGTGGAACCTGCTGGCGCTGGTCCTCGGCATCTGGCTGTCGCTGTCGGGGTTCGCCATTCTTCGGCAGAAGGACGAGCGCAAGGCCGTCTTCGCATCCTTCATGCGAATCAACGTCTACGCCCTGGCGATGATGCTCCTCCTGGCCCTCCAAGCCATCCTCTAGTTCCGTACGGAGGCAGCCTCGTCGACGAACTTTTCGTCGCACGCGCGCCCCGTTTTTCGCCCCCCCTCCTCGCCCCCCCTCCTCGCCCCACGGCTCCCGTCCCACGGCTCCCGTCCCACGGCTCTCGTCCGACGTCTCTCGCCTTCCGCCGATCACCTGCCGCGCCGCCCCGCTGCCGCATCCCCATCGCCACCCGCGCCGCCCCCGTACACGCCGCCCAGCGCGCCGTGGGCCACCGCCGAGAGTCGCTCGCCGAACCCTGGATCGCTGAGCAACAGCGCCTGCGCCTGGCGCGCACGCCGCCCGGCCATCTCACCGCTGGTGCCGATGGTCTCGCCGACGCGCTTCCACTCCAGGGATGCGAGGTGCCGAAGAAGGTAGGCGACCGCGAGCGGCCATGCGTCCCGGCGTTGGCCCTTGGGTGTGACGTAGGTCCACGCGGGCGATGCCTGCCGTTGGACGTCGACGTGGGAGAGAACCGTACGAGCGTCCAGGCAGGGGAGCGCGGGCACCTGACCGTCGGCCAAGGTGGCCTTCCGCCGCATCCAGGCCAGAACCGCCGGCGGGGCAGCGTCGATCAGATGGTCCAGGGCCTCTTCACGGCCCAGCGGAGCCCGCATGCGCGCTTCCACCAAAGCCAGCTCGGAGCTCGTCCACACCGCCCCGAACACGGCAACGTAGCCGCGCCATGGCTCCACGTGCCCGCCCTCCCTGAGGACGGCATCGACCCACGTCGTCGTCAGCCACCTCGGACGCCGCGGACGTGTGTAGTACCAAGCGCTTCCGTAGGGGAAGTCCCACGGTAGCCGGGCGAGACGTGCCTGGACTGCGTTGCGGTCGATGTAGCGAAGCAGGGTGCGCCGATACCGAAGCGAGTCGACAGGACGCGCGCCGTAACGCCCGCGAAACAGCGACCCGTCCCGGCGGCGCGTCCGGTTGAAGTAGCGAACGTACGCGTTGAGTACGCGATCCATAGCGACGGCGAGATCCCCCGTAGGGCTGCGGACCAGGAGATGGAAGTGCGTGGTGAGGATGCAGTAGGCGTGCACCTCGATCTCGCCTCGGCGCGCCGCCTGCGCCAGGCAAGCAAGGAAGTAGCGGACGTCAGCGCGTGTCTCGAAGACCGTGCGACGAGCGATGCCACGGTTGAAGAGGTGGAACCAGCGGCCGGGAAGGTCGCAACGGGGCGGTCGGGGCATGGGGCTCTCCGGCGAGGGGGTCGTACCCCTTCACCGCGAGAAGCGGGCGATCGGTCACCGAAAAAGTTCGTTTACGAGGCTGCCTCCGTACGGAACCCGAAAAAGTTCGATTACGAGGCTGCCTCCGTACGGAACTACCCGAAGCGGTTCTGGATCAGGAGGGAGGACAGCTCCGCGTTGGCGTCGACCGTCTTCACCGCCAGCGCGACGCGGTTGTCGGCATCGAGCGCTTCCCAGTACGCGTCGAGAATCGCCTCGCCGCTGCCCTTCACGGGGAGCAGCAGCGGGTCGCCTTCGAACGCGGGAAGAGGAGAACCGTCCCCCATGTAGGTCGTCAGCCCGTAGCCGATGCCGGGCGCCGGCGGTGAGGGCCGGTAGAAGTAGCGGTCGGTCTGCGCAGGGTCGCAACGGTTCGCCTTCAGGATGGCGAGGTCGACGATCGCCTCGCCGTGCCGCGCATCCAGCATCGCGGTGATGCGCGGCGTGAAGTTCGGATCATCCGGCTCGCGCTCGCGCGTCGCCAGCGCCGAGGGGAACCGCCCCCCCGTCTCCAGCGCGTCCCACACCGTGGTGGTCTGGTCCCCATTGCTGACGATCTGCACCCCCGGCAGGGAGAGCATCGCGTCGTAGATGATCAGGCTCGGATCCTCGACCTTGCTCTCGTCCACCGCCTCGGTCCAGAGGCGGTCGTCGTCGTCGCAGAACCGTCGGTTCCGGCTGTTCGCACTCCGCCCCATGATGAAGTACACGAGGTGCCATCCCTCGCCGTCGTCGCGGCGCCCGACCACGAGCCCCCGCCCCGGGTAGGGGTTGCTCTTGATGTGGGTGTCGAAGGTCTGATCCGCCTGGTGATACGCGTCCATGGGGCCCTCCGCGGCCAGTGTAGGGCTGGGGGGAGTGACGGCCAACGCCCCAGCCGGCCGGAGCGGCACGATCCGTCACCGCCCGCCGTGGAGGTACCCTCGGCCCATGACCCAGCCGCCCCTCGCCCTCTTCGCCTTGCTCGCCCTCCTGCTGATCGGCACCCCCTCGTGCGGCGGCAGCGACGACGACTGCTACTGGGAGCGACGCTGCGAATCCATCGGCGGGGAGCTCACCTGCGTGTGGGTGAAGATCTGCCCGGGCGATGCGGGGTACGGGTCCAGCGAGGGCGCGACCTTCCCGATCGAGGCGGCGCCCGAGAACGAGACCTGGGCCGTACGATTCGGCGCGACCGAAGGTACGAGCCCGGTGGTGGCCCGCCTGCTCGGCGCCGCGGTGATGGCGAGCGTAGGCGGGGAGGGGCCCCGACCTTGGTGGCTTCACGGCTGGCCGGCCAGGGAGGTCGACCGGGCCGTTCGCGCCCACGGGGGTCGGGACGTCGAGCGGATCTGGCCTCAGAGCGGTCCGAGCGCGCGCGACGTCGGATGCCGCAACTACGTAAGTGTGGAGGCGCTGCCTCCCCTCCCGGCGTCGCTTCGCCTGGGCCAGTCCCTCCAGGTCGTGGCCCCGGCGGCCTCGACCCTGGTGCCGACGAACCCCTTCCTGGGCATCGCCGCTTACGTGACGTCGCCGGCGCGGGACGCCGCACGGACCTGGATCCTCGGGGAAGGGGAAACGGTCGACATTCCGCTCGAGCGGCCCGGCCCGTGGCGCGTGCGGCTCGTGCTGATCACCGAGGACTTGTGCGAGCTTGGCGTGCGCGACGCCGTCCTCCTCGAAGACGCGGTCGTGGAAGTCGTCAGCGCCCCTGATGCGCGCTTCCTAGATGACTCAGACTAGAGGTCGACGACCTCGTAGCCCTCGAACTGGGGATGGCCGAGGACGACACCGTCGGGGCTTCGCGCCTGGCGGTGCGCCTTGGTGAATGCCTCGCTCTTCGTCCAAGCCACGAACGCGTCCTGATCGACCCACTCCGACCGTGAGATGAAGATCGTCCGCCCGTCGTGCGGCTCCCCCCGCAGGAGGTGGAAGCGCTGGAATCCTTCGACTTCGTCGAGGTAGCTGTCGCGGCGCCGCCAGACCTCTTCGAACTCCGCCTCGCGGCCTTCGGCGATCGGGAAGCGGTTCATGGCGACGTACATGCGGATCTCCTCGAATGGCCCCGAAGGCTACCAGTCCATGGGGGGCGGATCCCCACGGCCAGGCGAGGTTCGTGGATCCTCCGGGATACGATGCCGCGCTGGTCGGGAGGGCCCATGCCGCAGGTCGAGGTCCGCGATCTGGTGAAGACGTTCCGCATCGCCGAGCGTCGCCCGGGGCTCCTGGGCGCGCTCGGCGGCATCGTGCGTCGTCGTCACCGCACGGTGCGAGCGCTCGATCGTATCTCGTTCGACATCGAGCCGGGGGAGCTCGTGGCCTACATCGGGCCCAACGGCGCCGGGAAGTCCACCACCGTGAAGATCCTCGGCGGCATTCTGGTTCCCGACGCAGGCACGTGTCGCGTCCTCGGTCGGGTGCCGTGGCTCGAGCGCAAGGTGCACGTCGCACACATCGGTGTCGTCTTCGGGCAGCGGACACAGCTCTGGTGGGACCTCCCCCTGCTCGAGTCCTTCGAGCTGCTCCGGGACGTCTATCGGGTGGACGAGGCGACGTACCGGGCGGCCCTCGACGAGCTCGTCGCCACGTTGGACCTCGAGCCCCTTCTGGACGTACCGGTTCGCCAGCTCAGCCTCGGGCAACGCATGCGCGCCGACCTGGCCGCCGCGCTGCTCCACAAGCCCACCCTGCTCTTCCTCGACGAGCCGACGATCGGACTCGACGCGACTGCGAAACTCGCCGTGCGGGACTTCATCCGACGGATCAACCGCGAACGGGGCACCACCGTCATCCTGACGACGCACGACATGGACGACATCGAAGCGCTCTGCTCGCGCGTTCTGGTCATTCACGAGGGCCGTCTGTTCAGCGACGGAACGCTCGCGGACCTGCGCCGACGCGTATCGAGCGAGCGGCGTCTGGTCATCGATCTGGAGTCCCTGGAGGACGAAGTCACGGACGAGGAGGCCCGCGTGGTCCGCCGCGACGGACACCGCGTGGAGCTGACGTTCGATCCGCAGTCCACGCCGGCGGCGGACCTGATCGCCCGCGTCACGTCGCGCTACGTGGTCCGCGACCTCTTCGTCGAGAACCCACCCATCGAGCAGATCGTGGCCCGCCTCTACGAAGGTCGCCGGAACGCGACCCCGTGAAACCGTACCTGGCCATGCTCCGCGCACGCGCGCTCGGCCTGCTCCAGTACCGGGTGGCGGCGCTGGCGGGGCTGGGCACCCAGGTGTTCTGGGGCTTCATCCGCGTGATGATCTTCACGGCCTTCTATCGCTCGACGGTGGCCCCCCAGCCGATGTCGCTCGAGGAGGTGATCGGCTACGTCTGGCTCGGGCAAGCCACGCTCATGCTCATCCTGTGGCGCCCGGACCCGGAGATCGAGCAAGCGGTTCGCAGCGGGAACATCGCCTACGAGCTGCTGCGTCCCGTCGATCTCTACGCGTTCTGGTTCGCGCGCAGCATCGCGGATCGGGCCACGCCGACCGTGCTCCGAGCCGTCCCGCTGTTCGTGGTCGCGCTCCTCTTCCTCGGCCTCCCCCCACCCGCGTCGACGGCGTCCTTCCTGGCTTGGCTCGCGGCGTCGATCGGCGCACTCTTCCTGAGCAGCGCCATCGCCACGGTGCTGATGATCTCGCTGATGTGGACCGTGTCCGGGCGTGGGATCACCATCCTGGTCACGACAGGCGCCTGGGTGTTCTCCGGCATCACCCTCCCGCTTCCGCTCTTCCCCGACTGGGCCCAGAGCGTCCTCGCGATCCTCCCCTTCGCCGGCCTCATGGACACACCGTTTCGGCTCTACCTTGGCAACCTCCCGCCGGAAGCGATCGTTCCCGCGCTCGCCCATCAGCTGGTCTGGTGCCTCGCCTTCGTCGGCCTGGGCCGATGGCTCGTCCTCCGCGGCACGCGCCGCCTCGTGGTGCAGGGAGGCTGACGTGGGCCCCGTTCGTCTCTACCTCCGGTACGTCGGCGTGTCCGTCCGCAGCCAGATGCAGTACCGGGCATCGTTCGTGATGAGCGCCATCGGCCAGTTCCTCCTCACGGGCGCGGAGTTCCTGGCGCTCTGGGCCCTCTTCGACCGCTTCGGCCACGTGGAGGGTTGGTCGCTCGCGGAAGTCGCCCTCCTGTACGGCATGGCGAACGTGTCTTTCGCGATCGCGGATGCATTCAGCCGCGGTTTCGACGTGTTCTACCGGCAGGTGAAGAGCGGTGAGTTCGATCGCCTCCTGCTGCGCCCCCGCGCAACCGCCCTCCAAGTCGCCGCCTCCGAGGTTCAGCTGATGCGCATCGGACGGCTTCTGCAGGGAGGGGCCGTGTTGGTGTGGGCCCTGACGGCCCTGGAGATTCCGTGGACCCCCGCCCGCCTCGGGCTGCTGCTCGCCGCGTTGATGGGCGGTGCCTGCCTCTTCATCGGGCTCTTCATCGTCCAGGGCACCCTCTCGTTCTGGACCACGGAGGGGTTGGAGGTGATGAACACGCTCACGTACGGGGGCGTGGAAACAGCGCAGTACCCGATCGCCATCTACGCGGACGGGTTCCGCCGCTTCTTCACCTACGTCATCCCGCTGGCGTGCATGAACTACTTCCCGATGCTGGCCATGACGGGCCACCCCGACCCGCTCGGCTCGCCGGCATGGGTCCCGTGGATCGCGCCGCTGGTCGGGGTCGCCTTCCTCGCCGCCTGCCTGCGGGTCTGGAAGATCGGGGTCCGGCACTACACATCGACCGGCTCGTAACGAGCGGCGTGTTCGCCGTCGGGATCGTCGTTCTGGGCCGTATCGAGGAAAGCCTCTGCGTAGGCGCGGTAGACGCCCTGCCGGATGAACACCTCGACGAGATCCGGATCCAAGTGGCCGTTCTCGGCCATTCGCGACAGGATGGCCAGTGCCTCCGAGACACGCATCGGCTGCTTGTAGGGACGCTCCGGCGCCGTCAGGGCCTCGAACACGTCCGCCACGGCCATGATGCGCGCTTGAACGGACATGTCTGCGCCCTTCAGGCCGCGCGGGTAGCCGCGCCCGTCCATCCGCTCGTGATGCCCTCCGGCGAACTCGGGTACCCGACGCAGGTGCCGCGGATAGGGCAGCGCCTCGAGCATGTCGATCGTGGCCGTGATGTGGTGGTTGATCGTCGCCCGCTCGTCGTCGGTCAGCGTCCCGCGCGAGACGCAGAGATTGAGTACCTCGTCGGGCGTGAGGAGCGGACGCTCTCGGCCGTCTCGTAGCCATGTCCGCGAAGCCGCGATCTCCCGTACCCGCGCCTGATCCTCGTCCGCCATGCGCTCGGCCCCCGCGTTCACGCGCTCGAGGAACGCGAAGTCCTCGTCGAGGCCGGCGAGCGCGCCGGCGGCGGACTCGATTGCGTCGTCGGCTTCCACGGTTGGCAAGCGGTCACGGAGCGCGGCGATGACGGCATCTCGCTTGGCGAGTTCGAAACGCGTCTCGAGCAACTCGATACGATCCACGATGGTCTGGAGCTTCGTCGCCTTGTCCACCACATGGTCGGGTGTGGTGAGCTTCCCGCAATCGTGCAACCACGCCGCGATCTGGAGCTCGTAGCGATCGTCCTGGTTCATCTCGAACGAGGCAAGTGGGCCCTCGGTCGTGCGTGCCGCCGCATCCGCCAGTAGGAGCGAGAGCTCCGGGACCCGGCGGCAGTGGGCACCGGTGTGACTGGACTTCGCGTCGATGGTCTCTGCGATGAGGCGGATGAACGACTCGAACAAGAGGCGCTGCCCCTCGATCAGACGTCGCTGGGTGATGGCGATGGCAGCCTGAGACGCAAGGGACTCGGCGAGGAGCGCGTCCGCCTCGTCGAACGGTACGACCGTGGCGTCGCGCATGGCGTTGATCAGCTGCAGCACGCCGATGACCCGGCCCTCGTGGTTGCGCATGGGTACGGTCAGGAACGACGTCGAACGGTAGCCCGTCCGCGCATCGAAGGCCCGGGTGCCCACGAAGTCGAAGCCGTCTTCGGCGTACGCGTCGGCGACGTGGATCGTCCGTCCTTCGCGCGCGGCGAACGCGGCGATCGTGTCGAGCCCTCCCTCGGGGTCGCCTCCGTCGATCGGGAGGTCCTCGAACTCGATTTCCTGGGCACTCGTCCCGCCGAGATGGAGTTGGAGGGAGCGATTGGCGAGGATGCGGAAGGCCAGCTTGCGGTCCGGCCCGTCGGGCTCCCCCGTGGCCGAGGTCACGAGGTAGAGCGTGCCTCCGTCGGCCTCCGTCAGCTCGAGCGCGGCGAACAGGATCCGTTCGAGCAACCGGGTCTCGTCGCGCTCGGCCGAGAGCGCGACCCCGATCTCGTTGAGGCGCCGGATGATCTCGTGAGCCCCGCGGCCGCGCACATTCATGCGCTCCTATCGGCCGGGAGGCCCGCCGAATGCGCCCTGGCTCGCGCCCCGAGCCAACCCCTGGACCAAGGTCCCTCCGCCCGTTGGCCACTTCCCGGATCTCGTGAACAATTCATTCAAGCGGGCGGCGCGGTGCCGCCGATAGCGACGGTGCCCGATCCCCCTTCCGAGGTAGACGCGTGTCCAGCGAGCGGCGTATCGCCCCCCGAATCGGCTGCCGGATTCCGGTACTCCTCCGGGGGGAGTGGACGAGCGTGCAGGCCGCCGTGGCCGACCTGAGTCGCGCCGGCGCCCGGCTGCAGGTCCCGGTCCACCAGTTGGGGCTCGGCGGCGGAGCCAACCTCAGCGAGGTGTCGCGCCAGCTGCGACACCTGCTGACCAAGGACGTACACGCGCAGTTCTTTCCGCAGCGCCTCGGCTCGCTGATCCAGCGCCGCATCCATCCCGTGCGCATCGGACGCATCGAGGCCGATCCCCCGCTGGCCGACGTGGGCTGTTTCTTCAACGAGCCCCTCTCCCCCGTCGAGGCCGCCGCCCTCGGGATGATCATCCCGATGGAGGGCGAGACACTCGAGGAGGCGAAGACCTACCAGCGGGCGGTCGCCCCCTACCCACGCGAGCCGCACCACACGGCAGACGGCGGCGTGGAAATGCTGATTCTCGACGGCGAGACGACCACCGAGCCGATCCCGCTGCGAGCCTACGTGATCCCGACGGCGCGCCCCAACCAAGAGCCCCTGGTGGGCTACCTGGGGAACGCGTCCACGCGCATGCTGGAGGTGACGCTGCAGGACCGCAAGGTCCTGGGGCTACCGCTGGGCTGCCGCGACTTGGGCCGCATCGAGGCCGCCTTCCACGAAACCTGTGGGGACGACGTGGTCCTGGGGCTCGCGGACGGCGACCAGCGTCTCTGGTCCGGCCGCGCTCGCCTGAGCGCCGTCAACGTGACCGCGCAGGCGACGGAGGGTTTCACCCTCACGTTCACGCTCGACCGGCCGATGCGGCCCGGCGAGGTGCCGGCGCTGGTCTGATTCCACCGGGGTCTAAGGGCCCGTCATGAAACAAGTGCGCGTTCTCGCATCCCACCTTCGAGCCATCTTCGGCCGCTTCTCAATCGCGAATTCCTCAAGGTAGCTCCGGCTATCTCTCCGGATTCGCTCAATCGGCGCGACCGAATCTGACCCGAATCTGGGCGCGATCTTCACTCACCTGTTGCATGACGAGCCCTAAGCCCCGTCGGCGATGCGCCCGCGGTGTCCCTACGAAGCGAGGGCGACCCCCGTGGGCCGCCCTCGATCGTATTGCGCCGCATGGAGCGTGGCTCTAGTCGACGGCGTAGGCGCCGGCCTCCGCGCTCTCCTCGGCATCACTGCCCACGTCCAGGACCACCGTGACGGTGTAGGTGCCCAGGGGCAGCGGGTCCTCGTCGCCACCCGGAGGCAGCACCACGAGCTTGCGATCGGCGCGGAAGAGGACGTCGCCCTCGAAGGTGTCCTGGCCGTCGTCCCAGATCACGGCGAGCTCACGGTCGTCGTCCTGAGCGCCGAAGCCGGTGCCTTCGATCCAGACCGGGCGGGTGGTGCCTTCTTCCGGCTGACGATCCGGTCGCATGCGCCGGATCGTCAGCGGCAGGGGACCGACGCTGAACATCGCGGATGCGGACGTGTTCTCGCCGACCGTGACCGCGACGTCGTAGTCGCCGTCTGCCAGGTCCCCGGGGACCTGGACCAGGATCGCCCCGCGGTGGCGGAAGAACACCCGTGCCTCGAACGCGTCTGTGCCGTCGGACATGGAGACCGTCGTGGGTTCACCGTAGACGAAGAAGCCGGCCCCCTGGATGGCGAACAGCGTGCCTGCGGGCCCCGCGTCCGGAAGGAGCGCCGTGATGGTCGGTGCGGGCGCCTCGCCGACGTCGTAGGTCAGAGCGCCCGTGGTCTCGCCGGCGCGGGTCTCGATCTGAACGTCGTACGTGGCACTCGCCGGCAGGAGGAACGGCACGGACGTCTTGACCTCGTCGTAGCCGTTCGAGAATCCGAACCAGGTCATGGCCACGCCGTCCGCGTCCGTCCAGGTGACGAAGCAGGGCCCGGGAGGACCGAGGTCGGTTCCCGTACAGAGGATCCGCGCACCGGGTGACGCGTCTTCGGGCGCGATCGCCGCGAGCGTGGCGTCGCCTGCCTCGACCACGGTGAAGGCCGGGGAACAGGACCCGCTGTCCTGCCCATCCTCGTTCGTGAAGACGAGGGAGTACGTCCCGGCATCGAGGTCCTCGGGCACGCGGAAACAGGCGGCACGCCGTCCGCCGTGGAGCACGACGGTGGCCTGGACCGCGTCGTCGGCATCCACGAAGTCGACCGTGCATCCGGCCAGGCGGCGGCCGTGGACGTAGATGGGAAGGTCCGACGGTCCGGTGTCCACGCTGAGGCCGTACGCGACGGGGGATCCCGCCGCCACGACATCGAACGCGTCCGCCGCGTCGGTGCCGTCGACCGAGACGGTCACGGTGCCGGTGGTGGCGGTCGCGGGCACGCGACACACGAGGGCGTCGCCGCGACTCTTCACGATCTCGGCGGTGAGGGTGCCGAAGAGCACGACCGGTTCGTCCGCGAAGTCACTCCCCGTGACGAGGACGGCGTCGCCGGGCGCGCCGCAGGCGGGCTGGACGCCGTCGACCTCGGCCGCCCAGGCGGGCGCGGCCAGGAGGACGGCGATGGCGGCGACGATCAAGATGCGCTGGATGTCCATCGTCGCCTCCTACTCGATCACCGTGATGGTCGCAGGCTCGCCTCGGAGCGTGACGTCGAGATCGGTCTCGACGCCCACCCGGAAGGAGTCGGCGAGGTAGCTGTGAAGGACATCCGACAGCTCGGGGTCGACCGGCTGCCCCTGCCACTCGTCCGTTACGTCGACCGCATCGCCCTCGGGCAGCCCCCGGAGCCCTTCGACCATGACCATCGGCCGCGACGAGGCGTCGAGCGTCACGACGTCCGAGAGCCCGTCCGCATCGACGTCGTACCGGACGACGACGAGATTCGCCTGCTGCGCGGTCGGCGTGGGGCCGTCCGGCGGAGCCTGCGTGAGGGGAACGGCACCGCCGCTCCCGCCGCCGCATGCGGTCAGCAGGACCATGGCCAGGACGATGCCGGCCAAGCCCAGATTGATACCCATGGCTGCCTCCTCCTCGAGGTCGCGTTCGCTGGGACCCTAGCCTTGGGTCGGAGACCTAGCCAAATAGCCCTTACACCTTGCTCACGGCGCCACTACGGGGCATGAACATGTCGTGGGGCTGCCGTCCGCCGGGCCAGGCTGGAGGGGGGCGTATGCTCTCGGTGCCCACGGAGGAACGATGGACCGCACCATCCGCATCCACGCGACGGGAGGACCCGAGGTCCTCCGCCTCGAAGACGGCCGTCATGCGGGAACCGGCCACAGGCGAGATCCGCGTTCGGCAGTCGGCCATCGGCCTGAACTTCATCGACACGTACCACCGGAGCGGCCTCTATCCACTGCCGTCGCTCCCGAGCGGCCTCGGCGTCGAGGGTGCCGGTGAGATCGAGGCCGTGGGAGAGGCCGTCGAAGACCTCGCGGTCGGCCAGCGCGTCGCGTATGTCGTGTCCTCGCCCGGCACCTACGCCGACCGCGTGCTCGTCCCATCCGCGGCCGCGATCCCCCTGCCCGACGACGTACCCGATGAAACGGCCGCCGCGCTCCTCCTCAAGGGCATGACAGCCGAGTACCTGATCCACCGCACGTTCCGGGTCGAGCCCGGCATGACGGTCCTCGTGCACGCCGCCGCGGGCGGCGTGGGGACGATCCTGTGCCAGTGGCTCGCAGGACGCGGAGCCACGGTGATCGGGACGGTGGGCAGTGAGGCGAAGGCGGCCTGGGCCCGGGCGCATGGGTGCGAACACCCGATCCTCTACACGAAGGAGGACTTCGCGGACCGCGTTCGCGACCTCACTCACGGTGAGGGCGTCCCCGTGGTCTACGACTCCATCGGCCGCGCCACATTCGAGTCCTCGCTTGACTGCCTGGCGCGGCGCGGCCTGCTAGTCGCCTACGGCAACGCGAGCGGAGCGCCGGCCCCCTTCGACGCCCTGCAACTCGCGCAGAAGGGGTCGCTCTACCTGACCCGCCCCGCGCTCTACGACTACATCGCCACGCGGGCCGAGCGGCTCGCGAGCGCGAACGCCCTCTTCGCCGCCGTCCGCGACGGCATCGTGCGAGCGGAGGTTCGGCAGCGCTTTTCCTTGGAAGAGGCTCGCGCCGCCCATGAAGCCCTGGAGACGCGCCGGACGGAGGGGCAGTCCCTGCTCGTCCCCTGGCCGCATGAGGAATAAGGATGCCTGAATTCGAGACCCAGCCGTTCCCCCATCCCCAGGGATGCCGTGGCTACCTCGTGGTCGACCCCGCCTCGAAGGAAGCACTCGTGCTCGACCCGCACCTCGACGCCGTCGAGCAGATCGGCTGGAGCGTGAAGGAGGGTGGCTACCAGGTACGGTGGGTCGTCGACTCGCACACGCACGCGGATCATCCGTCCGGCAGCGCCCCCCTCGCCGCAGCCCTGCGCGCCTCGCGGGTCGCCCATCCACTGGCCGGCCACGCCGGTGCCACCCATCTGCCCGAAGACAACGATCGACTCGAGCTCGGCGACGACGGGCTCCTCGTGCGTTACGCCCCCGGACACACACCGGACCACCTGGTGTTGCTCGGTGGCGGGCAGCTCTTCTCGGGCGACACGCTCTTGATCGGGGGGGTCGCTCGGACGGACTTCCTCGGTGGCGATGCGGGCATCCTGTTCGATTCCATCCACGACGTCATGCTCACGCTGCCGGACGCGACGCGGCTCTGGCCCGGACACGACTACCAGGACCGCATGGACAGCACGATCGGGCAGGAGCGGGCGACGAACCCGTGGTTGGCCATTCGCGATCGAGACCGCTTCGTGGAGCGCCTCACGGCCAACCCGCCGCCCGAACCGGCGAACATGCCGGCGCTGCTTCGGCTGAACCGCGACGAAAAGCCGATTCCCCCGGGCATCGAGGCCGCCGAGGTGGCCGCCATCGTGCGCGAAGGAGGCGCGGGCTCCGTGATCGACGTGCGCACCGATCCGGAAGTGAAGAACGCGCACGTCCCCGGCTCGCGGCACATCCTGCTCGACACCATCCCCCAGCGTCTGGACGAGATCCTGCTCACGCCCGCGCCGCGTCTCCTCCTCTGTCACGTCGGCGAGCGCGCCGAGATGGCGCGTCGCTTCCTCGAGTCCCGCGGCGTCGCCGCGTGCCAGACGATTCGCGGGGGCATCGACGCCTACGTGCGCGCCGGTGGCGAAGTCGTCGGCGGCGCGCCGGGTGCCGTGTTGGACGGCGGCGGCGCCTGCGCCGCGAGCGCCCCGGAAGCGTAGGCCCCGGCTCCAATCGACCGGCGGCGGCCCGCCCGCGATCGGAGTGCTACGATCCAGGGGACGCCTTGGGAGGATGTCGATGCATCGCTACATCGTGCTCGCAGTCTTGATCAGCCTCGCCACCCTGACCGCGTGGGCCGGCCCGTTCGACGTGGCGGTGGGACAGACCAAGGTCGTCTACCGGCAGAAGGGGGCCACGCTCCGCTCGGAGCCGAAGACGCTCTCGGCGGCAACGGCGAGCCTCGCGGCCGGTCGCGCCGTGCGTATCCTCGAAGTGCAGAAGTCGTGGCTTCGCGTGCGCGCCGACGCGTCCGCGGGCAACGCCCAGGCCGAGGGCTGGTTGCGCGCGAACGAGGTCGTAGCGCCGGGCGCCCTTCGGCCCAACCCACGCCCGTCGGGCTTCTCGTCCAACGTCCCCCCGGGCGTGACGCAGCAGGACATCAGCGCCGCCGGGCGCCAGTTCGGACCCGACACCGAGCGGGGCTTCCGCGCATCCCGGCCGCAGTTGCAGCAGGCCTACACCCTCGTCGACCGCATGGAAGCCGAGACGACCCGCCTCGTACCGGCCGAGAGCGTAGCGTTCATCATGGACGGCTTCCTCGGCCAGGGGCAGGACTACACCCGACCGGGCCTGGTCGCGGCGGGCATCCGGCATCGGCAAGGGGGCGGCGGCGGACGCGGGAAGGGGCAGGTCGGACGGGTGCTTCGCGGCGTGGGCGGCGACCTGTTGGGCCGCCTGGGCGGCAACACGGCGCGGGAAGTCGCGGAGGGCGTAGCCGATGCGGCGGAGTTCGCGGCGCAGCTGAAGCAGAACTTCACCCCGGCCCAGGAGTACTACCTGGGTCGCGCGGTCGCGGCCGAGGCCATTGCGAAGTACGGGGTCGATCCGAGTCCGACGCGACGTGCCTATGTGCGCCAGATCGGGGATGCGATCGTGCGCCTGTCCCGGCGCCTCCCGCCCAACTACGGCGGCTACCACTTCGAGGTGCTGGACTCGGACGAGATCAACGGTGTGAGCGGCCCGGGAGGGTTCGTGCTGATCACGCGAGGGGCCGTCGAGGCGGCGCAGAGCGAGGACCAGCTCGCCGCATTCATCGCGCACGAGCTGGCCCACGTCTCCTTGAAGCACGGCGAACGCGTGGTGCGGCAGGGGCGCAACTTCCAGGGCGCGGTGCAGGGTCTCGCCAGGATCGGAGCCCGCGCGTCCGGCTTGGACAACGACGCGCTCGGCGCCGAGATCGTCAAGGTCTTCTCGGCGGCGGTGAGTGACGCCGCCCGCACGTCCATGGAGCACAAGTACGGCATGGGCGCCGAGTTCGAGGCCGATCTGGAGGGCACCTACATCCTGGTGGACGCCGTCTACGACCACCACGCGGTGAAGGACGTACTGACCATCATGGCGTCCAACCCGCACGCGTATCACGGCGGCGAAGCGCACGCACCGGCCGCCCAGCGCGCCCAGCGCTTGCAGGGCGTCATCAGCCGGTACGGCCCCTTCCCCTACGGTTCGAAGGTCCTCGAGATCCGCAAGAAGCGCTACGAAGAGCGCAAGGGCAGCTGAGGATTCCAGAACGCGCGCAGGCGCTTCTCCACATTCCCCGCGACCATCTCCTCCGGTGCGTAGCGGTACCAGTGCGGGGGCAAGCAGCCGAGGTAGGGCTCGCGTGCGAACCGCCGGTCGAGCAGGACGATGACCCCGCGATCGGCGGGCGTGCGGTGGACGCGTCCCGCCGCCTGGACGACGCGCTGCATGCCGGGGTAGAGCATGGCGTAGGCGAAGCCGCCCCCCTCTTCTCGATCGAAGTAGTGGCGCATCGCCTCGCGCTCGAAGCCCACGGGAGGAAGCCCCGGCCCCACGAGGATGGCGCCGACCAGCGCCTCGCCGGGTAGATCCACCCCCTCTCCGAAAATTCCACCCAGGACGGCGAGCAGGAGCGTGGGCCGATCGGCTCGTCGAAGCGCTTCGAGCACCGAGCGACGTGCGCGCTCCGGCATGCGTGGCCGCTGCACGATCACCTCGAGCCCAGTCACGTCGAGATGCTGCCGCACGTCATCGAGGAAACGGAAGCTGGGGAAGTAGGCCACGTAGTTTCCCTCGCGGGCGGTGGCGACTTCACGGATCCGAGCCGCGATGGCGGCGTAGTGGTGCCTGCGCTCACGCCACGTCGTCGAGACCGTCGGCACGATCAGCACGTCGCGGTTCTCTTCGGGAAATGGAGAAGGCAAGGCAATGGCCAGCGGCGCCATGGACGCGAACCCGAGGACGCGGGCGAAGTAGTCCTTCGGTTCCAGGGTGGCGCTCATGGCGACCGTACCGAGTACCTGCTTGTGCCGGGCGGCGAGTCGTGTGGCGGGATCCACGCAGAGCACGCCGACGCCGGCGCCACCGGGTGCCGTCCCCTCGGCCACGTAGGGCAGGAGATGAGGGCCCGCGTCGACGTCCGCCGCGTGGAGGCGGAGGACCTCGGGGAGGAGCGCGAAGACGGGATCGTCGGCACGCACCAGGCCGTTGACGAGGTTCATGCGGGCGTAGGCGACCAAGAGCTCGGCGGCGCGGGCGGCAAGCGGCGCCCACGCAGGCGCGTCCGCCGGAAGTGGACGACATCCGTCGATGCTCGGGGCGTGCGCAACCTGCTCCTGCCGCGCGGCCATGGCGTCGAGGAGTTCCTCGAGGAAGGAGACGAGGTCGGCGATGACGGTGGTGTCCTCCTCGGGGCCGAGCCCCGGCAACCAGGAGGGCTCACTCGCTTGCGAGAGTAGGGTGCAGTCCCCCGCCGCGAGCGGTGGCGAGTAGGTCGAGGACACGTGCCTTGGCGAGGAAGGGGCTGTCGTACTCGCGGGCGCGATCGAAGAGGTTGTGGGCCTCGTCGATCACGACCACCGCGCGACGATCGCCGTCCGCATCGAACAGGGATGGCGCGGCCACGCCCGGATCGTAGACGTGGTTGAAGTCGCCGATCACGAGGTCCGCGTCTTCGAGGAGGGCCAGCTGCAGCGCGTAGGGGCACACCGTGCGTTTCGCGCCCATGCGGTAGACGGCCTCGCTCGACGTCCGGGGTCCCCCAGCACGGAGCGATGCGAGCACGGGGGACCTGACACTCGCGTCGAGAAAGCGCGCGAGGTGGCGACAGCGGTCAGGGTGGCAGAGCAGCGTCTCGGGGGGGCACATTCCACGCTTGGCCCGAAGCGTGACGGCGCGCAGGTCCGCCCCCTTCGTGCCGGCTGCGCTCGCCAGCGCGTCGAACGTCTCCCCGACGAGGGCTTGCTGCGTGGTCTTGGCGGTGACGAAGAAGAGACGGGCGCTCGCCTGCAACGCGAAACGCAGCGCGGGGAGGAGGGCCGCCGCCGTCTTGCCGGTACCGGTCGGCGCGGTGGCGAGTACGGGGCGGCCGGCCTCGAGGCCTTGCCGGATGGACTGACTCAGGGACGCCTGCCCCGGGCGAGGCCGGTCGAAGGGAAAGCGAAGCGCCTCGGCGATGCCGGCCCGACGCGCGGCGTCGCTTCGAGCGCGGCGCGCACGCTCGAGGCGACCGCGCACCAAGCGCTCGAGGAGTTTGCGGGCGCCGTCCCGACGGAAGGCCAGACCCAAGACGCGCTCGCTTTGGTCGTGAATGGAGATCAGGCGGAGTCGGGCCTCGACCCGTCGGCCGCCTTCCCGAAGAAGCAGCGCATAGAGACGCACCTGGCGACAGGCCTCGGGGAAATCCGCCGCCTTCGCGTCGGCCAACTCAGCGCCGTCCAACGCGACCGACTTCACCTCCTCGACGGCACAGCGGCTTCCCTCGTGACGAAACACCCCATCCGCACGCCCACGGAGCTCGACCCGGAACCCGTCGACCTGGAACGAACCGGCCAAGGCGACCTCGGCCTCGAACCCATCGATCGTACGCAGGCAGCGGTCCTGCCACGCCCGATGCACATCGCCGCCAAGGCGTATGCGCGCCATGGCCAGCGGACTGCCGGGCCGCGGCAAGGGGTCGGGATCGGCAACCAGCGCTCCCACGGACGCCTCGACGCAGCGGGCGTCGAGATCAACGCGCAACATGGGTGGCGCGCTCCGACACGCGGAAGGGCAGGTCGACGTTCATGGTCGCGGGCGCGAGCCGTCGCAGGTTGGCTGCGTGGAGGGCGCAGAGGGCATGCGGGCGCGGCACGCCGCGGGGCTCCAAACGGAGGATCGCGTCGTCGGGGGTGCCTTCGAGCGCGTGGGCGATGCGGGCCTCCAATGCCTCGCGGTCCACGTCCGCCACGTCGAGGGAACGCACGACCATGGGGCGCGCCGGGAGCCGCACGAAGCGCACGCGGGTCAAGCGTCCGCCCTCGGCGTCGGGCGCCACGTCGAGCACGAGATAGCCCTTCGCCTCGGCTCTTTCCTGGAACGACGTGCGCTCGACCGACCCGGGGTAGAGAACGGGGGCAGGGAGTCGCCGTCCGTGGGGGTCGGTCGTGAGGACCTGGTGCCGGTGAATGTGCCCCGCGAGGACGGCGGCGAAGCCGCGTGGGATCCCGTCGAGCGGCACGACCTCGGGTCCCCGACGGAAGCAGTAGTCGTTAAGCCCCACCCGTGCGCCTTCGACGGCCTGATGAAGACAGAGCAGCCGAACGTCGGCCTCGACGGCGCGCCACGCCGCGGCGTCGAGCAGGCGCTGGAAGGCGCGCCCCCCCACGACGCGCGTGAAGGGGAACCCGGCGAGAGCGACCCGCCATCCGGCGATCCTCTGCACGAACGTGCGGGGCTCGTCGAACACGTGAAGGAAGGGATGGCGCTGGAGCAAGGGAAGGGGCAGCCGCGACCGCTCGTGGTTCCCCGGGACGACGAAGACCGGAATCCCGCGCTCGGCGACGCGGAGGAGGCACGAAAGGCCGGCGGCCACGATCGGGGCCGGTGGACGGCTGCGGTGAAACAGGTCGCCCCCGTGGATCACGAGATCGACCGCCCCTCGCCGAGCGGGTTCCAGCGCCCGCTCCAGGTTCGCGAGGAAGTCGGGACCCCGGCGACGACGCTCGATGCGAGGACGGAGGGGATGGTCGAAGCCGAGGTGGCTGTCGCTGAGAAAGAGCACGCGCAGGGGACGGCGATACCCGGCGGCCCTACCCTCGACAGCGAGGTCCTGGTGCGGCGGCGGCATGCTCAGACCCAGGCGAGGCGCGCGGCCAAGGCCGCGCGGGTGAGGGTCGTTCGCGGTCCGAGGCAGCAGGACAGCTCGACATCCAGCGCCACGAGACGCTTGGTCTCCTTCAGGAAGACGCGCATCCGATCCAGGGTGGCCAGATCGAAGGCGCGGGCGCGGCGCAGCCGTCCCCGCGGCCAACCCGGCGGCGGCGGCCCGGGCGGCACGAACCCGGGTTCCAGGGGTCCGGCCGCGAAGGGCACGTCCTCGGCGTGGGTGACGCGCCCGCCGTCGAGCACGACCCTTCGCGCCCCGTCGGACCTGGAACGCGCGGCGGGGCACCACGTGAGCGTGCACTCACTCAGCCGGTTGAGGAGCCGGGCCCGGCGCATGGCGTGGGTCCCCAGGAGGACGCTGCGCTCGAGCGCCCGCGCGACGGCCTCGGGATCGTCGGGGACCCAGGGCCCCGAGCGACGCGCTTCCCCCGCGGCCCCGTCCACGAGAAGGTCCTCCTCTCGGCCCCTTGCCTCGCCCGCCGCCGCCTCGCCCGCTTCCGCCTCGCCCGCCGCCGCGTCGCCCGCGGCCGCGTCGCGGGCGACCTGCCGTGCGTCGAGGTGCACCCGCCACAGTCTGCGCCCCAGCCCGAGGAGGCCCCCCGGGCGGGCGAGGGGGAAGCCGGCGTCCGCGTGCTCGTCGAGGAAGAGGCGCAGGCCACGCCGCAGCACGTCTCCATCGGGCTCCGCCTCGTCGGCCAATCGCAGGACCGCCCGCCAGAGCTCGGGACGCTCCGCAAGGGGATCGTCCACCAGCGTCCGCAGCGCGGCGAGTGCCTCGGCGTCCCCCCGCGAGACGGGACCCACCGGCGTAGCCGCGGTCGCCTGGGCGGCATGGTCGAAGGTGGTCGGATCGAGGAAGACGATGTCCAGGTCGCGCCGGCGCAGCTGCACGTTGTAGGGAGGCTGATGGCGCTTGATCTCGTCGCTCTCGAGCAGGGCGGCTTCGAGCGCGGTCGCGGTGCAGGTGACCTCGACGTCGAACACCTGGGTGAGCATCTCGAGCATGGGGGCGCGCGTGTGGCGGCGCTTCTGGAAGTAGCCGTTCACCCGACGCTTCAGGGAGGTGGCCTTGCCGACGTAGAGGACGTTCCCGGCCCGCCCGAGCATGCGGTAGACCCCGGGCTGCTCGGGCAGATCGAGGCGCACCTCACGCGCCATCGCGAACGAACGGCCCGCCCGCCGCCGAGCGGGTACGTCCTCCAGGTAGCGCCTGAGCCCTGCCTCGTCCACGACCCCCGCTTGCTCGCGGAGGCGCTCGACGATGCCGGCCCACACCGCCGCAGTGGCCCGGACATGGGCCTCCGCCCGCTTGGAGGCCGCGGGGGGGTGGCCGAAGCGTCCGGCAAGGGCGCTGAGTCCGCGTCGGGGCAGTTCCGGGAGGAGACGGCACGCAATCTCGTGCGTGCAGAGGAATCGCAAGGGAAACGGGACGCCGGGGCAGGCCCGAGCGTGAAGCGAGGCCAGGAACGCTTGCTCGAAGCGGGCGACGTGCGCGACGGCGGGCACTCCCTCCCCGCCGGCGATGTCTCTCTCCAGCGCCCGCCAGACCGCGTTCGGCTCGACGGCGTCCCGCAGGACCTCGGCCGTGATGCCCGTGAGCGCCGAGATCCGGGGAGGCAGGGCCGCCCCGGCCGGCAGCGCCACGCGCCGACTCTCGACCGCCAGCTCGCCGGCCTTGCCACCATCACGGCCCAGGCGGGCCGCCGATGTTCGCGCCCAGGCGACCTCCAGGAGATGGCCCCGTGCGGGCGAAGCCCCCGTGGTCTGCACGTCGAGCAGGAAGACGTCGAGCCGATCCAGGAGGACGGGGGTGCGCGGGGGCGATGTGGGCAGAGCGGGCATTGTTAGGTCTTTATAAGGCTTCGGCCGCTGAGCGCAAGCCCAAAGACGTCGGCAGGCGAACGGGTTCGCAACCTGCGAGTGGTCACGCCCGGGGGAGATGCGCCACGCTGAGTTCACGTCAAGGGCCTCGCCCTTCCTGGAGAACGACGATGCGGATGCTCCCCCTCTTCTTCCTGGCCGGCCTCGGGATGCTCGCCCTCCCCGCGTGCGGCGGCGGCGGTGGCGGCGCCCTGGCACCGGCCAGCTCGGCGCCCCAGGCCTTGGTGCTGGGCGTGGTCGTCAGCCGGGACGGCTCGGCCGCCGAACTCGACGGCATTCGCGTGGAGAGCTCAGACGGCGAGACGCTGGCGGTGACGGACACCGACGGCCGCTTCGAGGCCCCGGTACCGGCCAACCGGCGGTTCCGCCTCCGATTCAACGACCCGCGTGCCGAGCACACGGCCGTCGACGAGGACATCGCCGAGGGCGAGGACGACACGCCGGACGACACCGACATCGACGGCGACGAGCTCGAGATCGACGACCTGGACGAGGACGAGGTCTGCGAGGTCGAGGTCGAGCTGGAGGACGGCGACGTCGTCGGCTCGTGGGTCGAGCGTGAGAAGCGGGGCGACGACGGCGAGCGCCGTCGCGAACACGACGGCGAGACCTCGCTCTGCCCGCCGGAGGGCAAGGTCGAGGGCGGGCCCCGCGGTGAGCTCGAACTGGCCGGCGAGGGCGACTGCCTACGGCTCGAGATCGAGGCCGAGGGTCTGGATGAGTACGACCTGCTGGAAGCGGTCATCGAGCTGCCCGACGGCACCGAGGTGGTGCTGGGCACGCTCGACGTCAACGACAAGGGGGAGGTCCACTTCGTGTTCGAGGCTTGCGACGCGGACGAGATGCCGTTCGGCGTGGAGAGCTTCGAGGGGATGGCAGGAGCGAAGATCTGGATCCTGGATGACCTCGACGCGGTGATTCTGGCGGGCAAGCTCCCGATGCGCCGTGGTGAGCACGACGACGACCGTGAGCGGGACGGCGAGGATCACGGCAAGGACGAAGGCGAGAAGCGGGATGGCGAGAAGGGTGACGGCGAGAAGCCGGAAGGCCGCGTCGAGGACTTCGCCCTGACCGCCCCCGTCGACGGCAGCGAAGCCAAGGGGGGCGGCGTCGTGAAGTGCTTCCCCGACTGCTGCGTCCTCATCGTCGAGATCGGTCAGGTGGGCGGCCCGGCGGACTACGACCTCGTGCTGGTCGGGCCCGACGGGGCGGAAGCGGAGCTCGGCCAGATCGAGGTCGGTGAGAAGGGCTTCGGCCGCTTCGCGGAGGAGTTCTGCGAGGAACTGCCCTTCGAAGCCGACTCCCTCGCGAGCCTCGCCGGCTACGGCGTGCTCGTGCTCGACGCCGACGGCGAGGTGGTGCTCCAGGGCACCCTGCCCGCGTTCCCGGTGCGTACGGAGGAGGAGTCCTCGGCGGAGTAGACGCGAGGGACGGACGAAGACCCCGCGGACGCGACGCCGCGTGCGCGGGGTTTTCTTGGAAGGGCGGGGTTTCGGGGCTGACCGTTCCGCACCTCCCCCCCTTCTGGTCCAATGGTCGCCACGTGCTGCCGTAAAGGCGCGGCGCGGGAAGGAGAGTTCGTGGAGATCACGGTCGCACAGATCATCGTCTGGCTCATCGTGGGGGCGCTGGCCGGCACGCTCATCGGCCGCGTCGCCAAGGGAAGCAAGGCGGGCTACGGCATCTGGAAGAACCTCGGGATCGGCCTGGTCGGCGCGATCATCGGGGGCTTCTTCTTCCGGCTGCTGAACATCAACTGGCTGAAGGAGATCAGCATCTCGGCCAATGACGTCTTGGCCGCGCTCGTCGGCGCACTCGTCTTCCTCGGCATTCTCGCGGTCATCCGCAAGAAGAGCGAGAAGCCGACGACGTAGCCGGCGGTCACGAAGCTCGCTCGCGCTGGACGGCGAGCGCAAGCGGGGCTGCGCGAGGTCGCGTTCGGCTCGAAGCGTTCACAAGCCCAGCGGAAGCCGCACGTACGGTCCTGGGCCGTGACGCCGAAGATGAAGGCCGCTCGCGCGGGAGGAGCCGCCGCGCTGCGAGCATGGAGCGGCCATGGGGCGGGCATTTACGTCGAACGAGAGCGCTCCGGACGCGGCCGATCGCCGATCAGGCGCCGCCGACGCGTTCGTTGACGGCCTTCCCCACATGGCGGATGTCGCCCCCCCGGAAGACGAGGGTCCATCCGGAGAAGATCAGCTCGATGCCGATGAAGACGCCGATCGCCAGCGCGGGCGCCAGGGGCCACTTGAGCATGAGCAGGATGCCGAGCAGCAGGGCGAGCACGCCGCCGAAGAGGACCCACCCCCAACCGTCGGCCGGCTTCAGCTGGAACGCCGCCATGCTCTGGAGAACGCCGCGGGCGATCAGGAAGATGGCCACGAGGGTCCCCATCAGGATCATGGCGAACTGGGTGTTCATCAGGATGAAAGCACCCGCGACCAGATAGAGAAGCCCGCCCAAGACGTCCCCCATCCCCGACCAGAACGTCTGGGCCTGGAAGGCGGAGAAGGCCTCGAAGAGACCGATGACGATCAGGATGCAGCCGAGGATCCAGACGACGGCGCCGCTGGCCGCAAAGGGCACGATGATCGCGAAGATACCGCCGAGGATCTGCATGATCCCGAGGACCATCAACCAGCCCCCGGCCTTCTTCAGTTCCTTGCCTGCTTCCGCCATGTCAACCTCCCACGATTCGAGCTTCCAACAGCGCGGGCAAGGCTAGGGGAGCGGCACAGGCAGCGCAATGGGGCGCACAGAAGTCCGCCCGAGCTCAATCCCGCATGGCGGCGGTGAGTCCCTCCTCCTCGTCCACGCCGCTGAGAATCCACGCGCCGATGGCGAAGAAGAGGAGAACGACGCCGAGCCCCACCCGCTGGGAGCCGGAGGCCTGGGTGATCAGGCCGAGGAGGAACGGGCCGAGGAAGGCGGTGGCCTTGCCCGAGAAAGCGAAGAAACCGAAAAACTCGTTCTCCTTGTCCGGCGGGACGAGCCGCCCCATCAACGAGCGGCTCGCGGACTGATTGGGACCCACGAAGATCCCGAGGAACGCGGCGGCGATCCAGAAGACCGTTTCGTTGGGCGCGAGCAAGGCGACCGCGGTCGCCATCCCCAAGGCGACCAGGGTGATCATGATCGTCCGCTTCCCGCCGAGACGGTCGTCGAGGAACCCCAAGGCGAACGCGCCCAGCGCGGCGGTCACGTTCAACAGGATCCCGAAGTAGATGAGCTTCTGCGTGTCGAAGCCGAAGGTGCCGGCCGCGTAGATGCCCCCGAACGCGAAGATGGTGACCAGGCCGTCGTTGTAGATCAGGCGCGCCGCGAGGAAGCGGACGATCTGTCGGTAGTTCCGGATTTCGCGAAACGTGTCGAGGAGTTGCCGGAACCCGGCACGGATCATCCGGGTTCCGGGTGGGCTGACGCGGGACCGATCCTCGCGGACGGCGAGGAAGAGCGGGATGCTGAACACGGCGAACCACGCGGCCACCAGGAGGTTGGTCGCCCGGACGTTCTGGTATCCCTCCGTCGTGAAGCCGAAGGCCGGGACCTCGGGCTTGACGAAGAGGAACAGCGCGGCGAGGAGCGCGAGGATCCCGCCGACGTAGCCGAGCGCCCAGCCGTACCCGGACACCCGGCCGATCTTCGCGGGCGTCGCGATGTCCGGCAGGAAGGCGTTGTAGAAGACACACGCCATCTCGAACGCGATGTTCGCGATCGTGAAGACGACGAGCGCGAGGAGCGCCGTGTCCACGCCGGGGCGGATGAAGTAGAGCCCCAGCGTCGCGAGGATACAGATCCAGGTGAACGCGAGACACAGGGCCTTGCGCCAGCCGCCGCGGTCCGCGATGGCGCCCATGATGGGCGAGAGGAGCGCGACGGCGATCGCCGTCACCGTCACGGCGCGGGACCACCACGCCGTCCCCACTTCGGGATTGGGCGCGAAGGTCTCGGTGAAGAAGGCCGCGTAGATGAACGTCACGACCAGCGTGGCGAAGGCCGAGTTGCCGAAGTCGTAGAGCGACCAGGCCGTGATCGCCCCGCGCCCGGCGCCCGTCTTCTCGTTCGTGGCCACGTCCGCCTCCCTTCGCCGCGGGGGTGATACCCCGCGGCGTACGGACTCGCAAGACGCGCGGCGGATTCAGCGAGCGAGTAGCGGCGACCGGGGCCTCAGCGACGCGCGCTTCAGAAAGAGCAACGAGAAGCACGTATCGACCAGGGGGTCCGGATACATGCCGCGCCCCAGCCCCACCGCGCCCTCGCGCACGCCATCCCGCCACGATCCGTCGGCAGCCTGCGACGACAGGAGCCGCTCGGCCCCTTCCACGTACCAGTCGCGCGCGCCCAGGAAGCGCTTGCCTCCGATGACGAGAGCGCGTTCCAGCGCGTACAGATAGTAGGCGTGCCATCCCGCCGAATCGATCACGTCGCCGCGAGCCTCGAACTGCTTCCGCACGGCGTCGGGGATGTTCGCCCCGCCGTAGCCGACGGGATTGCGAGCCACGTCGAAGTGGAGCGTGAGCCACGCGATCGAGTCCCAGATACCGCGATCGAGTCGTGCGCCGAGGCCCTCGTCGATCTCCCCGTGGTCCTGCAGCAGGGCCTTGGCGATGAGGAGGGACGACAATCCGCCTGCCGTCATGGCGCCGGTGACCGGTTGGAAGACCCCCATCGACAGGGAGCGGTAGGAGAACCCCCGCGCGCGGTCCCGGACGACGGTGGCGGGGTCGATGTCCTTCCGGCGCGCGTCGTCATCCGTGACGCGCCGCACGTACCGGCCCCTTTGCTGTTGGGCGGCGAGGAGGGCCTCGGCGAGGGCCTCGAGGGTCCCCCCTTCGACACGCTCGCCGCAGAGCGTTCCGGCCCAGAGCCCCAGCATGGCGTACTGCGTGTTGCTCAAGTCCGAGGCGGTCCACCAGGCCGCGGCCTGGTTGGCGCCGGCCGAGCGAAGGGGGTAGGAGTAGAGACCATCGCTGCCGCGGGTGCGAAGCAACCAGCGGTGCACGGATCGCACGGCCGTTCGCGCCCACGACGTGAGCCCCAGGGGGTTGGAAAGGGTGATGCGCGCGGGCGCCTCGCCCGCGGCGGCGGCTCGCTCTCCCAGGAGCTGCAGCGTCATGACGAAAAGGGAGAGCGAGTAGGTCGCGCCGCTCTCGAGGCCGCGGCCCGACATCGCCTCGCGCCAGCGGCGCCGCAGGAAACGCAGCCCCTCGACGACGGCGGGGTCATCGGGCGGCCGACCGCAGTGCAGCAGAGTGAGGGTGGCGAGCGCCGTCTTCCCGAAGCGGTGGAGGCGCTCGGTGCGTGTCGTGGCGCCCGCTTCTCCGAACCCGTCGAACGCTCCCCCGTCGCGCTGGCAGCCCGCGACGTAGCGCGCTCCCTTCGCCACGGCGGCGGGGACGGCGGCCAAAACCGCCATCTCACGCTGGGCGGCGCCGGGGACCTCCTCGGCCCGCGCCACGCCCCCCAGGGGAGGGAGAAGGCAGAGTAGGACCCAGGCAGCTCGTCGCGGCATGGGGATACGAACGTCAGCCACAGCCTCCGGAAGCGGCCGGTGCCTTCACGATGGGTCTCACCTTCCAGGCCGGCTCCCGCCCGGCGACGATCCGCCGGTACACGGGCTCGCTGGGGCGGGCGTAGGGATAGCGGCTACCGAGGGCCTCGGTGAACGGATGGCGAAGGGACTCGTCGGCCACGGGCGGTTCGGCGGGACGCGCGTCCACGTCGCCGGCCTGGAACACGTCCAGCCAGAGGTTCATGCCCCCCCGCAGGACGTAGACATTGAGCACGCCCTGGGCGCGGAGGATCCGCCAAGCCTCGAGCGCCGCCTCCTCGTCGTTGGAGACGAGGACCTTGATCGCCGTCTCGTAGTCCTCCCCCGCGAGTTCGAGTCCGGCCGGGCCGCGGAGGGCGTCCAGCGGGATCCGCTCCGCGTCGACGAGGTGGAACAGGTTGAAGTCCACCTCGTCCCGCACGTCGATCGTGACCAAGCGGAAGCGCCCGGGCGCGTCGTGGATCTGCGCATGCATGAGCCCCAGGTGCTCGACGGGATCGATGCGGACCGTGCCGGCGGCCAGCTCCCCGTCCAGCTCGTCCTGCATGGCGACGAGGCGACTCCCGAGCGTGGGTTGTCCGACCACGGGAAGCAGGAAGGCAGCCAGCAGGAACAGGACGAGGGCGAGGCCGCCGCCCCTGATCGCCGGCACCCAGAGGCCGTGCCACGTCGTCGGGGGCTGCGGGTGGGGTTCGGCGCCCCCCCGTGCCGAGCGCTTGCCGATCGACTGCCCGAGCAGGTCGAAGAACCAGAACATCCCGATCGCCATGAACAGGACGAGGATGGCGACGACGCCGGCGGGAAGACCGAGCCACGCGGGTAGGGTGACTCGACCCAGGTAGCCGGCGCCGTCATAGAAGGTGCGAAACGCGTCCGCGGTCCAACCGAAGATCGTGGAGCCGGCGGCCACGCCGAGGAGGAAGAGGATGCCATCCTTTTTCAGCGTCGCGGCGGACACGATGGACGTGCCGGGGCAGTACCCGCCGACGATGAAGCCGATCCCGAGGATGAACCCACCGAGGATGCCGGAGCCGAGGTAGGTGGGGTTGATCCAGATCCGACCGAGGTCGATCCACCCGAGGGCGGAGCCCCAGAGGAGGAGCAGCATGCACGTCACGATGGCGGTGAACATCACTTTCACCACACGCGACTCGCGGAAGTAGAACTGCGCAGCGAGCCGGCGCGCGTCGCCGAAGCCGCTGCTCTCGAGGGTGAAGCCGAACGCGAAACCGATGAGGATGGCGGCGAGGGGCGCCGTGAGATCGAGGGGGAAGGTCGCGACGGGCATCTGCGCCTCCTAGTTCCAGAACCGACGAAGCGGGTAGGCGAGAAGGAACGCACCGCCGAAGATGGCGAACATGAGCGCCCACGAGCCCAAGGACAGCGTGGCGCCGCCGGAGAGAGCCTGGCCCGAGGTGCAACCGCGCGCCATGCGTGCGCCGTAGCCCATGATCGCCCCGCCGAGGAGCGCCATCGCGTACCGCGCCCCCGTGGACACGTGCGGCCCCTTGTAGGTCTCGAGCTTCACGCGGCCCCCGATCCAGCCCGACACGAACCCGCCGACCGCCGCACCGAGCACGCTCCAAACCAGCCAGTGGTCCAGGGGGTTCTTGTCCCCGCCGGCCCATGCCGCCCGGGTGGCGCTCTGGTTGACGGCCGCGGGCACGACGGCCTTCTCGGCCGCAATCGCCACGCGGCCGACGCCCCCGCTCGCCCCGAGGCCGTGTCCGGTCATCAGGAAGCTGGCGAAGAGCACCACGCCGAGGATCACGCCTCCCACGTACGGATTCCAGTAGTCGCGACGCTGTCTCACGATGACGCCTCCTCGCCCGTCACGTCCTTCACCTCTTCCCATCCGGTGATCATCGCCTTGATGCCCGAGAGCGGGTGACGGCCGCTCGTCGTCGTGAGGTACACGTGCATCAGAATGAAGGAGGCGAAGATCCACGACCCGAGCGCGTGGAGCGGGAGGAGGACGGGAAGCCCCCCCACGACGTCCTCGATGTTCGGCCACCGCTCGAGCCCCCAGATCGCGAAGCCCGTGAAGATCTGCCAGGGGAGCAGCAGATTCAGAATGACCATGTAGACGACCTTCTGCAGCGGATTCAGGCGAGCCTTGGCCGTGCGCTCGACCGGGTGCGGATCGCCACGGAAGATGCCGCGCAAGTAGTAGGAGACCTGCTCGACGGCGAGCGTGCCGAAGTCCCGCGGCTGGGACACGTACTGACTGATCGCGCCGCTCGTCAGGAAGTAGAAGAAGCCCAGGAAGGCGTTGAAGAGCAGGAAGAAGCCCAGCGCGTTGTGCAGACGAATCGCCGGCTCGAAGCCGATCAACCGGATGTGGTCGCGAATCTCCAACCCCGTGAGGAGGAGCATCAGCACGGAGAGGGCCTGAACCCAGTGCCAGATCCGCTCGTACGTGGGGTAGAGCTTGACGTTGCGGTACTTCATGCCGAGACCCTCCGCTTCCGTCCGTGGTGCCAGCGGAGGATGCTGTGCAGGACGACACCGGCCAAGGTGCCGAGGAACAAGAGCGCGCCGACGAGGTCGATCCACCCCGCCCGGTCGTGACCAATGACGTAGCGGCCGGACGCCGTGGGCACGGGTTCGTAGAGATACCGGCCGTCGTCGTCGGTGTAGAAGCGGCCGGCCAAATGCACGTTGGTGTCCTCGACGACACGCGCGATGGCACCCGCCGGCCGATACGGCGCGATCTCGAAGGGCCGGGTCATGCGGGAGTCGCGAGCGTGACACGTCTCGCAGGTGCGCGTGGCCTGCAGGCCGCCGACGACGTTGTGATGCAGGCTCATGGGCTGGATGCAGCCTTCGATGAAGGCACCTTCGACGCCGATGGCCGCGAGGCGCGCGCGGATGGCCTCCACCTTGGCTTGGGTGTCGAGCTGCAACTCGGTCTTCTCCAGCCGACCATCCCCGTTGGTGTCGAGCGCCGCCACGATCTCGGGCCGATAGGTGTCGCCGTCGCCGAAGTAGGCCTTCTCGAGATTCGCCTGGCTGACCGGGCGCTTGGGATCTCCGACCATCCACGTCCACGCAACGCAGAGGTTGTGCGGACCGTGGCGGATCTCGCCCGACCGCTGGGTGCGCGGCAGGATGGCCGGTTCGTAGCCGTGGATGAGGGCGCGGGGATCGTCGATCGCGCCGTCGATTCCTCGGTGCGAGACGCGAGCCGTTCGCTGATCCGTCAACACGGTCCAGTCGCACATCTGGTGCGCCGGCGCGTGGATCTGGGGAACATGGCAGCTCTCACAGAGAAGGGTCTTGAGGTGCCGGCGCGGGTTGGGTAACCAGGCTTCGTGGGTGGCCAGGGCGTTGTGGCAGTCCTCGCAGCGACGCATCGACTGATCGAGGCGGCGCGCGACGTTGCCCTGAGCCGACTCGCCCTTGGCGAAGTGGTGGCTCGGCTTCCTCAGGTACTCCCCGATGGAGAGCCGCCGGGCGTCGTACCGGAGGTGGTCGGGGCGCGACCGGGTCGCCTCGGCGAAGGACACCGGGTTGTTGATCGAGTGATGGCAGTCGATGCAGGAAACGAGCCGCGAAGCATGGACGTCCCAGGGAAAGAGCAGCTGTTCCTTGTCGTGCAGGTTCATCGCGGAATCGGCCACGTGCTGGGGAGAGACGATCTGCCCCTTGGACTCCGTCTCCCAGTTGCCGGAGCCCATGGCGAGACGCAGCGGGTCGGCCGTGGTGTGCACCTGGCCGTGGCAGAACCCGCAGTTGGCGGGCGTCGGGTCCCCGATCCCGAGGATGCTCTGAGTGACGAAGCCGTCGGCATCGAAGCGGTCGGGCACGTAGGACCAGGTGCCGTCACCTCGCGGGAGGACCAGACCGGCGGTCTCGAGTGTCGCCGTCGCGCCCCAGGCGAAATGGCCGTCGCGGATGGCCTGGATGCGCGCCTCGTTCGCCGGGCTCGGCAGATGACAGAGAAAGCAGTTCATCTCCACCGTGCCGGACGCGCGCCAGTCCCACGCCACCGGCTCGCCCGTGGCGTCGTCGTGCACGTGGGTCTCGGGGTCGGGTTCGGCACCGGCGACGCGGTCCAACAGCGAGGCACCGTCGCGCGCCGTGGTCGCGGGACCGCCCCCGACGTGGCGATCCGCGTAGAGGCGCACCCAGTCGGCGACGCCGAGGTCGAAGGCGGCTTCACCCGGTACGGTGACCCGCCGATAGCGCATCGCATCCCAGCGGCCGAACATGCCCGGGCTGAAGTTCCACGGGCGCCCGGAGGTTTCCTTCCCCGGATCGAACATCTCGTCGAAGCCGACGGCCGCATGGTAGCTGTGGGTCGCGATGTACTCGGTGTCGTGGCACCCGCCGCACGTCGTCATGGTCGAGACAGGGCGGCCGGTCTCGAGCACGGACTCGCCATCGGCGTCGAGGAGCTGGACGGGTGGATGCAGCGGTGACGACGCGAACGCGAACCCGGCCACCAGGGGCACGAGCAGGAGCGCGAGGAGGAGACGCATCACTTGTCCCCCTGCGGTCGGACGAGTCCCGCCTGACGACGATCCCCCTGGTAGGCGGGATCACCGCTGTAGCCCAGCGCCGTCCAGTCCATCCGCCCCCCGTCGCCGTGGCAGTCGGCGCACTGGAGGGCAGCCTCCTTGCGCTGCACCATGTGGTTCTGCGGCCAGTACATCGCCGTCTCCTGCCACCCGAATGCGCCGCTGAACGGCACGCCCGACGCATCGGCACCCGAGGCCAGGGCGGAGGGCCAGTCGTAGGTCTTCCAGTAGCCGCCCTTGCCGAACACGTGCGGGGTCAGGAGATGGTGCAGGTCGGCGTCGGCGGGCTGACGGCCGCGGTGGACCTTGAACGGCCAGATCCGGGCGTCCGCGTCGGTTGCGCTCCCGTGGGGTCGATTGATGTACGCCAGCTCACCCGGCGTCACGCCTTCGCCGGGGACGTACCGCTCGGTCGTCCCGTCGTACCAGGCGTACTCGGGGATCTGCCGGCGGGCGATCACGAAGAGCCCCTTCTTCCGCGCGTAGTGCGTCCACACGTCCGGGTCCGTGCCGACGCGATCGATCAGCGCCAGCACCGGCGTCGGGACACCCTCACGCGCGTCGGGCGACGTCTGGAGCTCTTGGGTCAGCGCTTCGGCGATCTCGTGTTCGTCTCCCTCGCGCCCGGCATAGGACCAGTCCCACCACATCTTCGTGCCGGTCTCCACGGCGAACGTCGGGATGTGGCAGGTCTGGCAGGCAAGCGTCTTCACGTGCTCGTTGAGGCGATCCTCGGCATGGGGGCGCGTTGCGTGGCAATCCGTGCAGGCGACGCGCGTCTCGGGCGCGGCGCGGGTCGGGAGGAGCCGACCGCGGATGTGGTGGTCCTCGGCCTGGTGGCAGTCGGTGCAGACCAGGCCGTGGACTCCCATGTGCACGTCGACCCGCGCCTGGGGGAAGTACATGGTCTCGTCCAGGTCGCCGTGCTTGACGCCGTCTCCACCGCCGCCCTTGAAGTGACACGCGCCGCAGCTGGCGCGGGTCGTCGGGCCGACGCTCTGCGCTGCGGCCAGGAGATCCGTGTCGGCCATCGGCATGCCGGCGCCCTTCGGATCCTTCTGGTAAAGACCCGCGTCCGCGTGACAGACCAGGCAATCGACGTTGGACTCATCGGCCTGATCGAAGAAGGTGTCGTCCTTCCAGCCGTAGCCGGCATGGCACGACGTGCAGCGGGGCCAGTTGCCGGAGATGCTGATGCAGAAGTTGTTCTGGACGTTCTTCTTGCCGAACGCCATGGGGCGCCCGTCCAGCGGACTCACGACCTCGTCCCCCCCCCACGTCCAGTGACTCGTCTGCATGACTTCGTCGGCGGCGCCGGGGTGACAGTCGAGACACGCCCTCGTCACGGCCTGGGGCGTCTCGAACGCCGTGGCGAAGAACGCGCTGTGGTCGACCGCATGCGGTCGTGACGGCAGGTGGGCGTGCGGATCGTCGGCGGTGCGCAGCACGTCCGTGCCGGCCCACACCGCGATGCCGAAGAGGATGGCGCACAGCACCACCAGGGAGGCGAGGACGGAGATCGCTCGCGCGGTCATGACGTCTTCTCCATGGGTCCGCATGGACGAGAGCCGGAAGGATATCGACGGTAGCAGAGACAGCGATGGGCGGCGACAAGGAGGGGCGCGGCCACAAACGGACGAAAGGCCGCCGGGCCAGGACATCGACAGGCAGCGACAACGACAAGCGACAGCGGACAGCGACACCAACACAGTGCATCCATCACGACGGATCGGGCACGACCACGACCCACGCCGAGCACCATGCCACGGGCCACCGGAGGACGCCCACCTCTAGCGCGAGCGCGCATGGAGGAGACATGAAGGCGTCCTGCGAATCACTCGCAGGACCACCAGCAGTACGGTGCCAGTCACCCGTCCGCCAACTTCAGCTCGGCGCCGACCACGGGTCGGCCGATCTACCAGAAGATCGAGCAGCGGACCGCAAAGGTGTCGAGATTGGCGTCGACGCCGGACGGTGCGGTCGGCCGCCCCACCCCGGTACGGACGTTCTCGCCCTCGGCGTACACGTAGTTGAGCATGACGCGGAAGTTGGGGTTGAGGTACCAGTTGACGCCGACCGTCAGGGTGCGGGCCGTGCCCCCGTAGACGTCCTCGTCCTCCAGGTCCAGCATCGCGTACCGGACGGCGAGTTCCCATTGACCACGGTGACCACGCTCGGAGCAGTCAAAACTCCTGCAGGGCTTGGTCTTGTCGAACACGGCGCGCGAGCGCCGGAAGGAGCGCGACCCACCGTTCAGCTGGTAGGTCGCGTAGGCGTACCAGCCCCAGAGCAACGGGGCCGTTTCACCGGTGATCTGCGGATGCGCGCCGATCAGCTCCCCTTGGAAGCTCCAGCGGTCGAAGTTGAAAGCGGTCTCCACCCCGAGGCGGATGTCCTCGCGGGCAGGCAGAACCCCCGTGTCGATGATCCGGGGACCCAGGCCCCCATCCGGCCGCACCCGGTAGCGCACACCGAGCCCCTGGTCGTAGCGGTAGCTCCCCGAGACGCCGACCAGCCACCAGCGGTGCTCGCAGTCACAGGGAGCCCACGGGAGCCACGTGATGCGCCCCGTGATGTTGTTGCCAAAACGCCACAGGTGCTGCCCCGAGTCGGTGGAGTTGCCGTACCAGCCGAGCCCGGCCGTCACCCGTGCGTCTTGATCGCCGAGGAACCTCTTGAAGAAGCTGACACCCGAGTTACGGCCGGCCACGAAGGCCTGCACGGGAAGGCCGCGTTCGAGGAACGTGATGTAGTTCGAAGACGTCATCCACTCCAGTGAGAAGTACTCCTTGGACTGCCCGATGAGGATGTCCGGAAACAGACAGCCCAAGCACTCGTCGAGGTTTCGGAGCTCGATCCAGGCGTCCGCGAGGTCAGCCTGCCGATCCGCGAGTTCGACTTGTAGCTTCCACCCGACGGTCTCGTACAACTCCCCTGCGTTGTACAGCCTCAGACGCCGGAAGGTGACGCCCGACGTGTACTGGTCCCCAAGCGCGGCGTCGAAGTCGTCCCGATCCCCGTCGTCGTTGAAGAAGTACGCATCGAAGTGGATGCGCCCTCCGATCTTCATCTTGAGGTTCCCGCTGCGCGAGGCGAGGTTCAACCCGCTCTTCCAGTAGACGCGAAAGTCCGAGGGCCGGGCGGCCTCGTAGGCCTCGAGCTCGTCCCGGACTGTCTGCCGCAGACGCTCGGTCGATGTGTCGTTCGCGACGGCGTGGGGTGCCAGCAAAGAGACCCAGAAGAGGAGGACACCCAGCGTGGCGGCCAGCGGCGATCTCATGTTCGTACGCAAGCTCCAGGATGGACACCGACGAGCATGGCACCCAAGTTTGCGGTCTCCCGTCATGCACACGTCACCTCTCCTCGTACGAGAAAGCAGGGCCATGGCCACTGTTAGCAGCCGTACGGTGCCAGTCACGCGTTCGCCAACTAGCAGTACGGTGCCAGTCACACATTCGCCAACCTGTCGGACCGGCTGAACGGATCGGGCAGGCGGCCCCGGGCAGGGGTCCCCCGCATGGCGCGCCGGCGAAGCGCGCGTACCCGCGGAAGGCCGAAGGCTCGAGGGTGGCCCGACGAGGGGGTTTGACCGCCGCGCGTGCAGGGGTTGGAAGCGGGCGGGCGCGTGATGCACACCGCACGGTCCGGCCCCCCGTTTTAGTACCGAACCCACGCGCGTCGATAGGAGACGGGCACGTGTACCGGAGTGATGTCCGCATGAAGCGAGATGACGGTCGATTCGATTGGGATGTACCCCTGGGCCGCGCGTGGATCCGCGTCTTGGTCGCGGCGTGGGCGCTTCCCCTGGTCCTCCCGATCCCAGGCCATGAGACCGTGGTCTGGCCCTGGACCGGCTGGGGCGACGCCTCCGCGCTCGACCTCGCGCTCGGCTTCCTTCCGCTCGCTCTTGGCGCCACGTCGTGGTGGGTTCTGAGTCTCGAGAGGCGGCGACTGCGAGGCGCGCTCCTGGTCCTCGCCTGTGCCGCATTCACACTGGTTCCGATCGGTCGACTGTTCGCCGTGACGGGCGACGTCGGCCCCCAGATGGGCTTCTTCCTGCAGGTCGGCTGGCAGCCCTTCGCGCTCGCACTGGGCGCAGCCCTGATCGTCGCGGGAAACCGCCAACAGAAGCGGTCGCTCGGGCGCGGCATCGCACCCTTCCTCGCCGCTTTGGGTGGACTCGCCCTGCTTGCGGCGTTTCTTGCACCGGTCCGCCTGTCCCACCGCGGCATGGCGCCGATTGCGTTCCTCTTGGTCGGCGACATTTGGGAGTCGATGTGGCCTCTTGCCGTGTGGCTGATCGGCCTGGTTGCCTTCGCGCTGCTGGGTTTCGTCAGCCCGGTCGTAGCCCGCATCGGCGACCCGCTCCAGTCGTTTGTCGAGACAGGCATCAGTCGGCTGGCGCGAGTCCTACCCGTGATGCTGCCCTTGATCCTGCTCGCTCTCTATGTCTGGCACGGCCTGCCACGCGTCGGCCTCTTCTTCCTCATTCTCACCAAGGTCTTGCTGGGCCTCTACGCCGTGGTGATGCTGATCGCGATCGGCCTGGCCCGGCTCCTGGACGACGCCGACCCGACCCTCTGGCTCGAGGCCGAAGGTCCGTCGCCGGAGCCGGCGTGCGACGACGACATGGTTTCCAGCGCGGCGTAGGAAGCTGGAGGAGCACGGCGCCAGACACGCGTTCGCCACCTCTTGCCCATCGGGCATCGGGGGGAGCGAGGTTCGGGGCGCGCCTCCGCGTCGAGGACGCCGCGCCGCGTTGGGCGTGCGCCGGGGACCCGCTTCGGCCGAGAGCCCGGAGCTGCGCGTGGTCGGGCTTCGTCTCGGTCGGGCTTCGTCTCCGTCGGCTAAGGCCCGCGCGGCCCCTCGAGTTCCGCACCGCCCTGCTCGACGCCCCGACCCCGCGGTTCCTTCGGACCGCCCCTGCGAACACGCCAGATCATGTAGATCGTTCCCGGGAGGATGACCGCCAGCAAGCGGAAGAGGCTGGTCGGCGAGAGCATGCCGAACAGGGCGAAGCCGCATAGCACGACAGCCAGGGCGGCGAACAGGGCCGTCAACGCGCGGGCGAACACGGTTTGGTAGAAGCCGGGCCGCTTGCGCACGCCATGACGCGCAGCCATCACCTCGAACGCATCGGCGAAAGGCGCCAGGTCGATCTCACCGCCCATGTCTTGGATCAGAAGGCGGGAAGGGCGCTTGAACAAGCCGATCGACAGGAAGCTGACGTCGCCGCGAAACCGCGACCGATCGTAGTCGCGCCGGTAGTCCCGCATGTCTGAAAACGCGAGACTTCGGTGGCGCGGCTTCATTGGAAGGTAGCGCGCGAGCATCGGCGTCACCGTGTGGTCGATGCCGGTCTCGGTCAGGTGAACAACCATCTCGCCGGCGTTGCGAGACAACACGAATACGATTCCCACCAGGAGGGCGAGCATGGCGACGAGAATCGGCAACTCGGCCATGATCACGACACTCATGGCCAGCAGCCCGACGATGGTCGCGGTCGCGATCACCGTGCCCGGGTTGCCGGCGATGCCACGCGTACGCACGGTTGCTAGCACCGGCGAAGTCATCGGCTCTGGCGCTTCCGCTCGTGACGCTTTCATGGCGAGAGGCTAGCAGAAGCCATCCCGCCCTCAAGCGTCTGAGTACGGTGCCTTGAGTACGGTGAGTACGGTGCCTGGCACGAGTCCGCCATGGGGTGGACTACCTGATCGGGGCGGCGGCGCTGGGGGATGGACGCGCCCAAGCCTTCCCGTCGCAGGGCTCCCGTCGATGGGTTTCGGCCGGCTCGACCTGCGTCCTGGGGACGCTTCGGACAAGGCCCCCCACCTGGTTCGCTTGGCAAGGCACGGGTCGGGGCGTAGGACCGGCCGCTCGGCGTGTGGAAGTCCGGAGATGGCGGACGGGTGGGAGGGATGGCGGACGGTGACTGGCACCGTACTGCCGTTAGCGCAGGGGCGTCTGAGGGTTCCAATACGCGACGCGTGCCTCGCTTCCCAATCGCTCGGCGAAGGCCTGCGCCAAGGCGAGGGCGTCGCTCGCGCCGTCGGCGAGATCGACGACCAAGACGACCGCGGGCGACACGTCATGGCGATCGAGTAGATCCGCCACGAGACCGGCGAGCACGTGTCGCAGCGTGCCGTCCTCCACGTCCGCCGGCTCGCTCCCGACCGATCGCGCGATCGCTTCGCGAATGGCATCGCGCTGCCGGTCCTCGGAGCCGAGGCAAACGACCAGCGAGGCGCCCGCCACCCCGCTGCGGCCCAGCCAGCGTGGCAGCGGCTCGAGGCTCAAGGGCGAATCGCTCAGTTCGACCGGCAACGTGCACGACCGCACGTTGGTCGACATGCAGCCGGTCGTGGCGCTTCCGTCCTTCGCGGCGCTGCGCAGCGTGGCGAAGAGTCGCGTCGCGAAGGTCTGCCGCGTGTCCGCGGAGAGGGCCTCGTCGAGAAGGGACTCGCCGTCGCTGCCGCGGACGGACGCACCGCGGAAAGGAAGCTCCATCGAGCGGGTCGCGTCGGCAACGAACAGGAGCCGGGACTCACCGCCGAGGAGCGCGTCCAGCACGGGCAGGATGGCCCCGGCCTCTTGGGCCGGGAACGCGCGCTCGGCCTCGAGAAGCTGGCCGATTCCCCGCGCGCTCATGCCCGGAGGCACGGCGACCCCCAGGCCCCGCAACACGGAGGACGACCGGCGGTAGCGCTGGGCCCGCGTCAAGCGCAAGTCCTCGTCGCCGCGACCGTCCTGCACCCAGAGCGCCGCCGCCGCACGCCCACCCTCGGCGTGCTCCTCCAAGAACGCCATGAAGGCCTCCCAGTCCATCTCCTGGATGGCCGAGATGAGGGGACCCGACGAGCCCGTCTTCAGGGCCAGCTCGACGGTCTCTCCGCCGATGTAGGCGAACGTGGCGAGCCCGAGCACGTAGCCCAGGTGCCCGATGGCGTAGAAGTCCCGTGGGTTCAGTCGAACGAGCTCACCGGGCTGAAGTCCGCTCCACGACATGCCGAACCGCTCCATGCGCAGCAGCATGCCCCGTAGGGCGGCAAGTTCGTCCCGAATGCGCCGCGGCGGGAGCTCCAGGCGGAAGTCGCTGGACTCGAGCCGGGAGAGGTACTCC
The DNA here is from genome assembly GCA_963802335.1 of uncultured Planctomycetota bacterium. Taxonomy (GTDB): domain Bacteria; phylum Planctomycetota; class PLA2; order PLA2; family JAEUHO01; genus CAWDIE01. The sequence goes on from CAWDIE010000005.1 coordinate 318,726, forward strand.
GCCAGCCCTTCCTGCAGGAACCGCGAGCGCATCGCCGGCACGTGCCGATGCTGCCATGCGTGGACCAGCTCGTGTTTCAGGACGAGTTGCACGAAGGGGCCCGCGTAGCGGGTCCCGATCACGCAGAGGTCGTCCTGCGACGTGTAGTACCCGGCGACGGGGAACGGGAAGGGGAGCGTTCGCTCGGGAAACACGTCGTTGCCCATGGCCGGGGTCGCGAGCACGTCGAAGCCGCCCTCGCTCAGCACCCCGCTGTGGGCGTCCAGCCTTTCGATCAGTGCATCCGCGCTGCGAACGGCCCCCTTGGACAGCGGGCCTGCACGCGTCCAGGTGCGTATGCGGAGATTCGAGCCGAGGGCGTCCTCGCTCTCTTCTATGCCATGGAGGCTGATGCCGGCCGGGTCGCGGCGAGGTTCGGTGAGGTAGCCAAGAAGGTGGACCCCGCCGTCTCTGAAGGCCTGCTCCTGCCGCATGAAACCCGCCACCCGGTCGAGACCGAGGAAGTGGGATCTGAACTCGATGATCCGGGTGCGCGCCGCCGCCTGCGGTAGACGCTTCGCGGCGATCTCCTGGCCGACCCGAAAGAGCTCCTCGCCAACGGACAAGCGCTTCTGGAATCGCGAGTGGCCTTGGACCGGGAACGGCTCGAGTGTCACGAGGGTTGCCGCGGCGGCGGCAGGGTCGCCGGCCGGGTCGCCCGTGACGGACGCACCGGCCTCGACGCGCGCCGGCTGGCGGCCGCGCAGGACGGGCGCGCCGCGCGCGGCGGCTTCGTCGTCGGTCACGTCGGACACGAGCGGGTCCCGACTCGCCTCGTACACGACCAGGGCGCCGAAGCCGAGGAAGCAAAGGAGCAGCACCCACGGCAGCGCCCGACGCATGGATCACAAACCTCCGACGACGTCCGTTCGACGCCGCTGCCAGCCTACTCCGTGCGCGGGGTCGTCGCTCTCGCGTACCCCGAACCCGCCGACGTCAGCTCCCGTAGGGATTGGGCGCCGGCGCGCCGGCGTGGGCAACGGCGGCAGCCGCCGCGACGGCCAGAAGCGGGATGAGCGCACCGACGACCAGACGCGCGAAGGACCCGGCGCGGACGGGAACGACGCCGGGGAGCAGCACGCCCAGCACAGCGCCGAGCGAGATGAGCAAGGCCGAGGCGAGCGGGAAGTGGATGCTGTCGCCGTAGTTGAGCGTCGTGTAGGCCCCGAGGAGAAGTCCCCCGAAGACCAAGGCGATGACGGGCGCCGTCCCGGGGGAGGCCGCCGGGATCCGAAAGAGCAGCGCCAGCGCAAGCGCGGCGCCCAGTGCAGCACTGAGACTGCCCATGGTCTGCCCCAAGGAGAGACTGCCCGACTGGAAGGCGAGCACGGCGGCGCCCGTCCCGGCGGCTACGAGGAAGGGAAGCACGACGCGCCCGGGCTCGACGCTCCGACGAGCCGTCTCCGCCGCGACCGACCACAGAATCACCATGACGGCCGCGCCGCCCAGGACGAGACGCAGCTTGACGTCGTCGGGAAAGGCCGCCAACGGACGCACGAGCAGCCACGCGGCCAATGCGGACACGCCGGTGCGTACGACCAGACGCAGGAGATGCATGACGCGAGGCAGGCGCTCGAGCCACCCCACGAGCCAGCCGCCGACGGCGAACCAAGCCACCCATGCCCAGGCGTCGTCCTTGGCTTCCGGTGGCAGGTGCGGCCATCCGAGCACGACCGCGAAGCCCACCGCGAACCCGGCGGCAACGGCCAACGCCGTGCCCATCTCGCGCAGAGGACCCGCACCCTTGTGGCGCGCAAGGAGTGCGGCCGTGGTGAACACGGCGGCACTGGTCAGCCCGGGCCCCAAGGCGCCGGGAGCGATCTGCTCGATCAGGGTCATGGCGTCAGCCCAGTTCGTTCCTTGCCGCTGTCAGCTGCTACTTCCGGATGCCTTCGATGGCCACGATGATCCGGATCTCGTCGCCGGCGGCTTCGAGCATCTTGTCCATTCCGAACTCGGTGCGCTTGATCTTGAAGATGCCCTCGAAGCCGATGCGGTGATTGCCCCAAGGGTCGTCACCCTGGCCGGTCTTCGCCATGGTGATGGTGACCGACTTGGTCACGCCATGGAGCGAGAGGTCGCCGGTGATCGCGTACTTGTCTTCGCCGTCCTTCTTCACGGACGTGCTCTTGAAGGTCATCGTCGGGAACTGATTGACCCCGAAGAAGTCCGGGCTCTTGAGATGCTGGTCGCGCTTCTCGTCGTTCGTGTCGACGCTCTCGAGCTTCACCTCGAGCGCGACCGAAGACGAAGCGGGCGTCTGCTCGTCCACGCTGAAGGTGCCGGAGAACTCACGGAAGTGTCCATACGTGTAGCCGATCCCCAGGTGCTTCACGCGAAACAGGATGGCGGAGTGGCTCTTGTCGACGTCGTAGTTGGTCCCCTCGGCCTCGGCCGAGAAGCCGGAGCCGACGAGGAGGAGGGCCAGAGCCAACGCCGTGGATAGACGTGTCACGTACTTCATAGGGTGGTTCTCCTGGATGCGCGAGGCCGGAGGACGGGGCACATCGCTTCACGTGGGATGTAGCGACGACGCACGGGCCTCACCAGGAGTTGCGCAATTGCGCGGGCGAAGCCGCCAGGGGCACGCGGACGTGGGCCGAAGGGCCCGGGCCGGACGCTACGCGATGCCGATGGCCCGGCGTTGCTTCTCCGAGGGCGCTTCGACGAACGAGAACCCGAGCAGCAGCTGCCCGGGGATCTCGGGGATGATCCCCACGCTCTCGACCTGCACCTTGCCGACCCACGAGAAGCGCGTTTCGCCCTCGAAGGCGAGCTTGAGCTTCGCTCCGTAGGTGCGCGTGAACGCGAGGACGCGCTCGGCGATGCTGAGGTCGGCGGGTACGAGCGGCGACGTCGGATCGTCTTCGAGGCAGACGACGCCACCGGCCGGGCCCAGCTCGAGCGCCCGACCGTGAAGCGGCTTCTGGTGGAGGCCTCCGCCCGACTGGACGTGCACCCTCAAGTGCTTGGTCACGGGCGTTCCGAGGCCGGCGCGCGGGACCCGTCGCATCGAGACGTAGCTGACTTCGCGTTCGGCCCCAACGCTCTCGCGCACCTGGTCGTAGTGCCCCGGCTCGCGCGACCGCGGCGGATGGGAGCCCATGCGCCGACGCGCGATGTCGGGCGGCTCCCCTTCCCGCGGAAGTGCGACGCCAAGCGCCACGGCGTCGTCCTCGGAGAGCGGCGGCACCAGGACACAGCCCAGCTCGACGACGCCCTCCTCGGGCACCACCGGCCCGATACGCACCACCTGGAGGGCCCGCCGGATCAGGGAGCCCAGTCGGTCGGGGTGGAGGTCCACCACGAGCTTGAGCGCGAGGCGGTCTTCGAGGTGTTCGACGATCCCCGTCAAGCCGGACGTGCCGGCCCCCCGGTCGTCCAGGCCCACCGCCAGACGAACGCCCGTCCGGCTGAGGTCGAGCACCCGTGCACCGGGCCAGTCCCCGGGGGCCACCACGGCCGCCGGCAGACTGCACCGGACGCGCCCCACCTTGCGGTGTTCCGGCGCGGGCGGATAGGGGTTGGGAGACGACGTGCTCATTCCGATTCCCTCATCGGCCAGACGAGGGCTCCGGATTGACCCTTTGGAGGACCCGGCGTGCGGGGCGCCCGCCGGGGGACGACTACCCGAAGGCGAGCGGAGCCCCGCCGGGCTCGCCGAGCGCTCTGTGGTCCCGATACGCGACACGGCCGCGGAGGACGGTCGCCACGGGCCACCCGGCGAGCTGGATGCCCACATAGGGGCTGTAGGCCGCGCGGGAGCGAAGCCACGGGAGCGGCAGCGGGTCCATGATGTCGGGGTCGACGATGGCGAGGTCCCCGTCCCCCCCCACCGCGAGACGTCCCTTGTTCCGGATCCCGTACGCGTGGCGCGGCCCCTCGGCGGTGACGCGGACGACGTCGGGGAGCGTCAGCCACCCGTCCCGGCAGGCCGTCAGAAGCAGGGGCAGAATGGTCTGGACCCCGGGAATGCCCGACGGCGAGGCCGGGTACGGTCGCGCCTTCTCGGCGAGGGTGTGGGGCGCGTGGTCGCTCCCGATGCAGGTCAGGATGCCGTCGACGAGCGCCTGGCGTAGTACGTCCCGGTGCCGGAGATCGCGGACGGGCGGGTTCATCTGAACCAAGGAGCCGTAGCGCTCGTAGCACTCGGGCGCGGTCAGGAAGAGGTGGTTGGGGGTGACCTCCGCAGTCACGAGCTCGCCGAGATCCCGATCGCGGAGGAGCTGGATCTCCTCGGCCGTGCTGACGTGCAAGAGATGGACCTTGCGGCCGGTCTTCTCCACGAGGTCGAGCAAGCGGGTCGTGGCCTTGAGGGCGGCCTCGACGTCGCGCACGTCGGGATGAATGCGAACGTGGGACCCGGGCTGGACCTCGGCGTAGCGAGCCTTCAGTCGCTCCTCGTCCTCGGAGTGGACGGCGACGCGACGCGTTCCCGAACGGAGCACGCGCTCCAACGTCGGGTCGTCGGCCACGAGCAGCGAGCCCGTCGACGAGCCCATGAACACCTTGACGCCGGCGCACCCCGGTGCCTGCTCCCACGCACCGAGCTGATCGGCATTCTCGGCGGTTGCCCCGAGAAAGAACGCATGATCCGCCCACGCCCGGTCGTGCGCGCGGTGGAGCTTGTCCTGTAGCTGAGCAGGGTCGGTCGTGCTGGGCTTGGTGTTCGGCATCTCCATGAACGCCGTCACACCGCCGGCGAGCGCCGTGAGCGAGCCCGACGCAATGTCTTCCTTGTGCGTCAGGCCGGGCTCACGAAAGTGGACCTGCGGGTCGATCAACCCCGGGAAGACGAGATGGCCCGTGGCATCGAGTCGCGCCAGCTCGGCCGGCACGTCCAGGTCGATACCGACGGCGTGGATTCGGCCGTCGCGAATCCAGACGTCCCCTGCCGTGACGCCCTCCGGCGTGACGAGCCGTCCGCCATGAACGAAGAGATCGCGATTCCCGCTGTCAGCCATGTGTGCGCCCCATGCCGATCCCGGCCCTTTCCGGGCACCCTACCCGTCCCCTACGCTCCTGTCATCAGGGGGTCGTGAACGCTTCTTCCCCCCCGCCGTTCAAGGACGTGTGGCCGCCTCTGGGTCATCATGAGCCCCCCTCGTTCCTGGATCCCCCATGAAGATCTTCGAGCCCCACATCCACATGTTCAGCCGTGTCACGGACGACTACGAGCGCATGGCGCTCTGCGGCATTCGCGCGATCCTCGAGCCGGCCTTCTGGCTGGGCCAGAACCGCACGCACGTGGGGTCATTCGTCGACTACTTCGACACGATCCTCGGCTGGGAGCGCTTCCGCTCCGAGCAATGGGGCATCCACCATTTCTGCACCATGGGGCTCAACCCGCGTGAGGCCAACGACGACCGCGTGAACACGGGTGTTCTCGAGGTCCTCCCGCGTTACCTGCAGAAGGACAGCGTGGTCGGCGTCGGCGAGATCGGCTTCGACGATCAGACCGACACGGAGGAGAAGTTCTTCCGGGCGCAGATCCAGCTGGCGATGGACAACGGCCTGCCGATCCTCATCCACACCCCTCACCGCAACAAGATGAAGGGGTTTCAGCGCTCGATCGATGTCGTGAAGGACATGGGTATCGCCATGGAGCACGTGCTCCTCGATCACGGCAACGAGGAGACGATCAAGATCACGCGTGACTTGGGCTGTTGGTCGGGCTTCTCCATCTACCCCAATACGAAGATGAGTCCGCAACGGATGACGGCGATCGTCCAGGAGTACGGCATCGAGCGCATGATCATCAACAGCGCGGCCGACTGGGGCGTCAGCGACCCGCTGATGATCCCGCGCACGGTCCTCAGGATGCAGCAGGCGCGCATCCCGGATGCACAGATCGAACAGCTCGTCTGGACCAACCCCGTGGACTTCTTCGCCCAGAGCGGACGGATCGATCGGGAGGCCCTCGAGTGGCCGGCGACGGCGAACCTCCGCGAAACCTACGACGGGAACTCGCCGCTTCGCGGCCAGGACCCGGACTCGATCTAGGCGGGTGACGATGGCGAACGACCCCATCCTCCCTCTGCTCGAGGCCGCCCTGGCGCCGGATGCGCTCAGCTGGCTCGTGACGGAGCGCGCCGCGCTGACCTCGGCGGGTGCCGAGCGCCTCGGGGTCCTGCTCCCCCAGCTCGCACGACGCATGGGCCGCGACCCCTTGGGTGGATCGCGCGTCGAGGCCACGGACGCCCGCGTGGACCTCGCGGCCTGGCGGCTCTGCGACGGGGCGGGCTACGCCCTGCTGGAGGCGGCAGGCGCCACCCCGGACGAGCTCGTCGATCTCTATCTCCACGGTGACATGGAGGAGCGCTCGATCGTGTTGCGCTCGATGGCGTTCCTCCCCTTGACGAACGCGACGCTGCGCCTGCTGGGTGAGGTACAGCGCACGAACACGGGCGCCCACGTCGAAGCCGGAGCGCTCGACAGCAACCTGGCGACCCGGGCCCTGGACGCGGGCCTGCTCCCCCGCGAGGACTTCCACCGCCTGGTGCTGAAGCTGGCGTTCTCCGACCTTCCGGTGTGGCGCCTCTTCGGGGCGCTGGACCATGCCGACACCGAGCTCTCCGGCATGCTGCAGGACTACGCAACGGAGCGGGAGGCCGCGGGCCGGAGCGTGTGGCTGGACACGTACCGCTTCATCGGTCGGGCGCCGACCGACGGATCGATCGCCCGTCTGATCGGCGGCCTGGAGCATGGCGACGACGCGCTGAGGCTGGCGGCCGCGGAGGGCGTCCTGGCGCTGGGGGACGCGGCGGTCGTCCCCTACGCAGAAGCGCGGCTGCCGCGCGAAGCACGCACCGAGATTCGCCTCGTGCTCGAAAGGTTCTGTACGGAGGCAGCCTCGTAAACGAACTTTTCCGCCGTCGAAACCGGCCGGCCAGCGCTGCGATCGCACGCGAACCCGCCGAATCGCCGGCGCGTTCTTGGCGAGGCCCGCGTAGGCGACCTACCCCATGCCCCTGCGTCATGGACCCTCACACGAGCGGGCTGGATGGCGGACGCGCGCACCGCTCTCCCTGCCTCAACCCGCGTTCTCCTGCCCCTCCCCGTCGTCGCGCGCGGCCGAGACGACGGCCCAGGTGACGAGCCACAACCCGAAGAGGAGCCACCCCGCCAGGAAGAGGGCGTAGCTGCTCTCGGCGAGCGCGCGCCAGGACCCCGGCGGGGGTTCGGGGCCACCGCTCCAGGAGTGGCGCTGCCGGGCCACGAAGAGCGAGGCGGCGTGCATGTGGAGTACCTGGGACGCGACCCAGCTCAGGACCGCGGCGACCAGGACGACCAGGGACAGCCCCGGCATGCCCGCGGCCAGCACGTGCCGGGCCTCGTGGCGCGCAAAGCGGCTGGCCATGAGGACCAGCAAGCTCAGCACGAACGCCACGAGGGTCGACAGCAGCAGGGCGCTCACCGTGGAGGACGCGTAGCGCTCCGCCCAGAACGACACGACGCTCCGCGCCTCCTCGGCGCGCCAGGCCGCCGTGACGGACGCGACCAGGCCCACGGGCAGAAGGAGGGGCGCGAGGGCGATCGCGCCGAATAAGGACCGGGGGGCCCTCCGCCTGCGGGTCAAAGGCCGAGACTCTGGGCGGCGTCGCGGAGCGCCAGCGCGGGGGGCGTCTGGAGCAGCGCGTCCACGTCACCCAGCGCGTCCTCGACGCTTTCGGCGTAGGGCAAGCGCCCGAGCACGGGTACATCGAACAGCGCCGCCATCGCGTCGACCGCATCGCTGTCGCGCCGGCGCATGTTCTCGACGATGCCGAGCATGGGCGCGTCGAGATTGCGGAGCAGCTGCATCGCGCGGCGGACCGACTCGAGGACGACCTTCGAGGACTGCGCCACCACCAGGTACTCCGCACGTCGCAGCAGCCGGATGGTGTCCAGCGCAGCGTCACCGAGCCCGGGAGGCATGTCGATCACGAGGAAGTCGAGTTCCCCCCACCGCGTGATGGCCAGCAACTCCAGGAGCGCGTTCGTGACGTCGTCGCCCCGAAGCGGCGCGGGGGCGTCGCCGGCGAAGTGGGCGATCGACATGGTGTGCACCCCGTGGTGCACGTGGGGATCGATGCCGAACTCCTCGGAGGGGAATCCCGTCTCGAAGCCGAGGATCACGTGGTCGGACGGGCTGGTGAAGTCGAGATCGAGGAGCCCCACGCGGCGCCCGGCGTCGGCGAGGACGGCGGCCAGCGTCGAGGCGACGAGGCTCTTCCCGATGCCGCCCTTGCCGCCGGTCACTGCGAGGATCCGCCGCACGCCTTCGAGTCGCGCGTCGACGGCAGCCAGTCGAGGGTCAAGCATCGTCCCGCTCCCCTTCGAGGCTGTCGATGCTCACGCCGCGCCCTCCGACGATCTCGAAGTCCGGACTCGAGCACGCCGGGCACTTCATGAACGCGTGCGCCAACTCGGGCACGAAGTGGATCGCCTCGCGTTCGTCGTCGGCCTGGGCCCCGGACGCCTCCGCGAGCAGGAACTCGTGCTCACACGCACGGCAGCGAAACGTGGCCGGCTCGATTTCGACCGTCACGACCGTATCGCGGAGGGCCGGGGCGTCCGCCGGGCGCGTCTCCTGGAGCGCGAACTCGAACACGTCCTTCTTGATCTGCTGAAGCTCTCCCACCTTGAGGCGGATAACCGTGATGCGGGTCATCCCCTCCGTCTGGGCGGTGCTCAACGCGGCGCGCATGACGGCGTCGGCCAGGGCGAATTCGTGCATGGGGGTCTCCGAGCTCGCTCGGCACTCTACCGGCCATGCCGTGCCCGTACACTCCCCGGCCATGAGCCCCATCGACCTCGACGCCGTACGCGACCATCTCCTCGCCCTGCAAGGGCGCATCACGAGCGCCCTCGAAGCGGAAGACGGCGAGGCGCGCTTTCACGGTGAGACGCTCGAGGATGAGGCGAGGGGCCTCGCCCGGCCTCGGGTGCTGGAGGGCGGCCCCGTGCTCGAGAAGGCGGCCGTCAATTTCACGCACAGCATCGGCCAGCGTCTGCCGCCGGCCGCGACCGAGCGGCGACCCGAGCTGGCCGGGCGCGCCTTCCAAGCCCTCTCGCTGTCGCTCATCGTGCATCCACGAAACCCCTATGCGCCCACCTCCCACGCGAACTTCCGCTTCTTCGCCGCGACGCGCGAGGATGCGGAGCCGGTCTGGTGGTTCGGCGGGGGCTTCGACCTCACGCCCTACTACGGCTTCGACGAGGACTGCCGCCACTGGCACGAGATCGCACGCCGGGCCTGCGCCGGCTTCGGGAGCGACACCTACGCCCGCTTCAAGACGTGGTGCGACGAGTACTTCTTCCTTCCTCACCGCAACGAGGCGCGGGGCATCGGCGGCCTCTTCTTCGACGATCTGAACGAGGAGACCTTCGATGCCTGCCTCGCCTTCTTCCGCCGGGTGAGCGACGCCTACCTGGAGGCGTATCGGCCGATTCTCGCGCGGCGCAAGGCAACGCCGTACGGCGAACGCGAGCGGGCGTTCCAGCTCTACCGCCGCGGGCGATACGTCGAGTTCAACCTGCTCTACGACCGAGGCACGAAGTACGGACTCCAATCGGGGCGACGGGTGGAGTCGGTGCTTGCATCGATGCCTCCCGAGGTCCGCTGGCGCTACGCCTACACGCCGGAGCCGGGCACCCCGGAAGCCGCGTTGGTGGAGCGCTACCTCGTCCCGCGCGACTGGTCACCGGGCTAGTCGACCCACCCGAGCACGTCGCGGAGGATGCTCCAGCGCGGCGCACGAGCCTGGTCGGTGTGGCCCAGGATCCAGTGTTCGTAGAGCGCGTCGAGCCGCCCGTTCCTCCGCTTCGCTTCGATCCAATGATCGAGGTAGCGCCGTAAGGCCCGTTCTCCCTTGACCAAGGGATAGGCGAGGGGCGTAGCCGGCTGCGCACCGGCGGGAATGACGACGCGGAACTCGGGGTAGGCCAGCGTCCACGCCGAGGCAGCCTCCGCGCTGGTGATCAAGGCGTCGGCAATCGGCGGGTCGGCGGTGAAGAACGACTCCTCGTCGTCGATGGTCTCGAGACGCAGGCTCGGGTAGTGACGCTGCACCCAACGATTGAGTGTCGCGTCGGCGCTGACGAGGCGCACGTCCTCGGCCCCGGCGATTTGCTCCACGGACGCGAGCTGATCCTCCAGGGACGCGGTGGTGACGATGGCCGGGTGTACGTCCATGTACGCCTCGGTCAGCTCGGTCTCGTAGGCGCGCCCCATGGTCGCGAGAAGGCCCATCATGGCGATGTCGATGCGATCCTCCTCGAGGGCCGGGGTGACATCGGCGACGTCCATGAGTACGAACTCCAGCTTCAGGTCGAAGTCCCGGGCGAGTTCGTGTGCGAGCTCGATATCGAAGCCAACGAGATCGCCATCCACGTTCAGGAAGCTGAAGGGGCGTCGTCTCGTATGGGCGCCGACGCGAAGCACGTGCGTACGACCGAGTCGATCCAGCCGGCTCTCCCCCGCCACGAGCGGCACCGGTCGCGCTTGTTCCGCCGTCAGGATCTCGAACGGCGCGGGGTCCTCGATGCTGTTCATCTCGGCGAGGACGTCCTTGCGCTGGTAGGAGCCGACGAACGTCTGGTTCAGCAGGACCTGAGAGAACACGATGGCCAAGAGGATCGCCCCCACCGAACCGATCGCGCCCCGAAGCGCCTTCTGCGGGTGGAAGCGGAAGAGGCCACTCATCGCGCTGGCCGTGATGAGCGTGAAGGCGACGAGGTGCATCACGCCGAGGAGGTCGCCCACCCGACTGGCCCAGATGCCCGACACCAGGAAGAGCTGCATCAGATCCGACGGCAGCTCGGCCAGATCCAGGAGAAAGGGAATCGAGACGATCGGGCCGCCGAACATGCTGACGAGGCCCGCCCCCAGGATGACGGGGTACTGCAGGAAATCGAGCGGCTTCCCGATGAACCAGGCGGCAAAGGGCACGAAGAGGAGACTGGCGAGCTTCCCCAAATGGGGGAACGGATAGGCGAGAGGATAGAGCACGTCGATCGGCGCATTGGCCTCCTCGAGCGAGGGCGCCACCTCGCGGAAGAGCCGCTGCGTTTCCTCGATGAGCATGGGCAACACGATGATGACCTTGCCCGTGGCAAAGGCGGTCATCAGGGCCGTGCTACAGGCACGCATCACCTGCCGGTATCCAAAGGGCGTGAACATCGTGATCAAGGCGGGCAAGACGAGGAACGCGAGGATCGCGACCATGAGGGTGTAGGCGATCAGGTAGCCCTGGATACGACCGAACTCCTCGACGGTCATCGTCCCCGCCGCGCTCGCGACCATGGCGAACACGCCGATCGGCGTGAGGCGAGCGACATACCCATTGACCCGCATCAACGCGACGGACACCACGTCGAGCGTCTCGATGAGCTTCCGCTTGTCGGGCACCCGAATCAGCGCCACGCCGAGGAAGATGCAGAAGACCACGACCGCCGGCACCACGTCCTTCACGAGCGAGTCGAAGATGTTGAAGGGGATGAAGAGCCCCAGGAAGTTGGGCGTCTGCGGGGTCTCGACGAGCTTCGTCGAGAAGAACGAAGCGGTCTCCATGGGCGGGAAGGCCTGGGCCATGACCGCGATCGTGACCAGGCCGACCCCCCACAGGAGAGCCAGCGCCAGGACGCCATAGCGAAACAGCATGCCCGCTTGCTTCGGCGTCAAGCGCCCGATGTTCAGGATCAAGGCGACGATGATGTAAGGCAGCACCGTCATCTGGAGCAGGCCGATGAACGCGTCGCCCACGACGCGAAGCGCCCCGGCGTAGTCGCCGAAGAAGAGCCCGGTGAGAAGCCCCGACGCCAATGCGATGAGGATCGCGCGTCCGAGGTTCTTGGTCGGCGCCGCAGTGTCGTCCGCCGGCTTCTGCTCCATCGTCGCCGAGCCTCCCGGTCGCGATCCTACCCGCGGGCCTACGGCGACGGGAGGAGCACCGTGCGCGCCTTCGGATGGAGGGCCCCCTCCACGAGGATGCCTCCGGGAATCTCGACGTCCGCCCAGGCGGCGGTCATCCGGCGAAACAGGGCACGCTTCTCCTCGAGCGGCGTGTCATCCGCGCGCATGAGGTCGTAGTCGTCGTGCGTCTTGGATTTCGTGGACCACGATCGAGGCGTGTGAAACTGCAATTCCCAGGCGAGCCCCTCGGGCGACCGCAGGCGGCAGTTCGTCCCGGAGTAGGTGTCGCCGCGGGGCCAGTAGTTCTTCACCTTCTCGACCTGGTGACCGTCGGCCTCCAGGGCCGCGAGCACGGAGTGTGCCGCGTGGGCATGATGGCCCCGGGGCTCGTCCTCGACGCGAAGGGTGTAGCGAAGTCCGTCATAGATCTCGTACGCGCTCGGGTCCTCGCCGGTCTCCTCGACGTGAGCCTTGATCTTCCGCCGCGTCGAGGCGTACGTCTTGAGGCGGTGCTCGAGTCCGACGAGGTCGCCGCCCGCCTCGACGGCCAGGGCCTGGAGACGCGCGGTCACCGCCGGTTCTGCCAGACGGGCTCGCCGCATGGACCGGGCCGCCGCGACGTCGAGAGGATCGCTCGCCAGGCAGGCGCCGGCGGGCATCGGCGACGCGGACGCGCTCGGTGCGGGCACGCCGCACACACCCGGCCTGCCCACGTGCGAGGGGTGGCGGCAGCCGGCCAGCAGAACGAGCGCCAAGAGCCCGAGGCTCCCCGCACGAACGAGTCTGTTGTGAAGGCGCATGACGAGAGCATACGCGTCGGCGCTCGAGGACACGGGAAAGGTCGGGTGGCAGGCGGTGGCCGACGGGTGGCCGATGCGTAGGGCCTCGGGCAGGATGGGGCGATGGCACTCCCCCACAGCAAGACCCGCATCGTCTGCACGATCGGGCCGGCGTCCGATGCACCCGCGACCATGCGCGAGCTTCTGCTCGCCGGGATGACGGTCGCGCGGCTCAACTTCTCGCACGGCGCGTTCGAGGAACACGCCGCCCGCATCCGCACGCTGCGGGAGGCCGCCGAGGCCACCGGTCGGCCGCTGGCGATCCTCGCCGACCTGCCGGGGCCGAAGATCCGCCTCGGCGAGATCGAACCCGAGGCAATCGAGGTCGAGGCCGGCGACGCGCTGACCCTCACGACGGAGGCCATCGTCGGGTCACCGCGTCGGATGAGCGTCACGCTCGCCAACCTGCCCGAGGTCGTGGCGCCGGGTGACACGATCTTTCTCAACGACGGCATCGTTCAACTGGAGGTGGTGTCCATCGCGGGGCAGGACGTAGCCACCCGCGTCGTGGCCGGAGGCGAGCTTCGTTCGCGCAAAGGCCTGAACCTCCCGGGCGTGCAGCTCGGCGGGGGGGCCTTCACGCCCCGGGACGAGGAGTGCCTGACCTTCGCCCTCGAGCACGGCGTCGACGCCTTGAGCCAGTCGTTCGTGGACCGGGCCGAGGACGTCCTCGCCGTGCGTGAGGCGGCCCGGGCGCGCGGCCATGAACCGTTCGTGATCGCCAAGATCGAGCGCGCGGGCGCGCTCGCCCGCCTGGACGAGATCCTGGAGGCGGCGGACGGGATCATGGTGGCACGCGGGGACCTGGGCGTGGAGATCCCCATCGAGAAGATCGCCGAAGCCCAGAAGCGCCTGGTGCGTCAGGCGAACCTCGCGGGCAAGCCCGTGATCACGGCGACGCAGATGCTCGAATCGATGACGTGGTCGCCGCGGCCCACGCGCGCAGAGGCGACCGACGTCGCCAACGCCGTGCTCGACGGTACGGATGCCGTCATGCTCTCCGGCGAGTCGGCGATCGGACGCTACCCGGCGCGTGCCGCCTCGATGTTGGGCCGCATCGCGGGCGCCATCGAGCCACGCCTGGAGGCAGACCGAGCCACCGGTGTCCTGGCGGACATGGATCGCGACGCCATGAACCTGCCGCAGGATCTGATCGCGCTGAGTGTGGAGACGGTGGTCCGGCGGGTCGTGCCAGACGCCCTGATCGTCCCCACGCGCTCGGGCACCACCGCGAGGCGACTGGCGCGCTTCCGCCTACCCGTGTGGATTACGGCCGTCAGTCGCGAGCGCGCCGTCTGCCAGGCGTTGCTGTTCACCTACGGCATCGCGCCGGTGCGCGTCGACGAACGCCCCGACGACTGGCGGGTGTTCGCCCGCCGTTGGATGGACCGCGAGGGGATCGAAGGCGATCGGGTAGTCCTCACCGAGGGGCCGTCGAGGAAGCATCCCGGCGCCAACGACCGCATGGAGCTGATGGACCTCTCCGCCGCCGAGCACCCCGACCTCTCCTGAGTTCGGTACGGAGGCAGCCTCGCCGACGAACTTTTTCGCCGCGCGTCCCCCCACCGCATCCGCCACAGCCTCAGCGCGTGCGCCCTCGGTAGGTTCGGCCCTCGGCATCCGTCACCACGATCGTCGCACCGCCAGGCGGATACGGGCCGAAGACCACCTCCTCGCGCTTCGCCTTCGGCAGCTTGGCCAGATGGGCCAGGATATGCAGGAGCGCGTCCTGGGAACCGAACGGCCCGCCGAGACCTCGTCCCACCAACGGGTAGTTCGCCCGGCCGGGTACCTCGGCGCGCGCGCGGACGATCTCCACGCCGGCAGGGACCAGCTCGGCGAGGGCGAGCATCGTCCCCCGACGTGGCGAGACCTGGTAGCGCGTCTCCTCGCCGGGCACCAGCAGGAGCTCCCGCAACATGGCCACCTCGCTCGTCGCGCTCAGGACGAGGAGCCCCTCGTAGCGCCCCGGCCTGAGCGGGATCCGGAACACAGGCTCCGCGCCACGGCGTCGGACGCCGACGCCGTGGTAACCCCGGACAGCATGCCCTCCATCCAGCCGCTGGAGGAGGAGATAGGGATGGAGCGCGTGCCCGACCTGGAGCGTCTGTGGCGCCGGTTCCGCGCCAAGCGGGAACTCGATGACGAGCTCACCTGCAGCCGGCATGGGCTGCATGCGCACCTCGCGGTCGAACCGCTGCCCTGGGTACTCGACCACGATGTCGCTCACGAGCTCCGGCTCCCGGCCCTTCGCAGTGACTTCGATGGCGTAGTGTCCCGGGGCGAGCGCCAAGGTCTCGTCGATCTCGTCGGCGCTGTCGTCCGTGCGAAAGGCATCGATCTGTTCCCACGTGGCGACGTCGTGGATCGTCACGTGGATCGCCTCTCGCAAATGCTCGCCCGTCTCCGTGTCGATCACCTGAAGCACGACGCGGCAGCCCTCTCGAACCTCGAACGTCACATGCCCCTCGGGCCGCTCGAGAACGATCGACGCTGGATCGAACGTGGCGTCCACGATGTCGGGCGTGATGCGTACGGGTTCCGCTCGCGTCACGACGAACCGCACCGCGCCGCCGGCGTCGGTCACGCCCATCTGCGCGTGCGCCGGCGTCTCCGGCTCCTCCAGGTACACGCCAGGGCGCCGCGTTGCGACGGGAGCCAGGGTCACCGACACACCCTCCAGCCCCGAGCCGTCCCTACGCACGACGAGGACGTTCAGCGCCATCGGTCGAGGGAAGACGAGCCGGATCTCGTCCGCGGGGCGCACGTCGGTGGCCGACAGGAACACCGCCCCGTGGGTCGATGTGCGGGCGGCGAACGTGGTTCCCTCCCACGTGTCGGTGGGCAGGCGGAAGCGCCCTTCGGCGTCCGTGGTCGATAGCGACCGGACGGCCATTTGCTTGCCGGGAGAACCGGCCAACTGATAGACCCGCGCGGCAGGAACGGGAGCGCCGTCGGCGTCGACGACCACGCCTCGGGCCCAGTGCGTCGGCGCGCGGGGGCCCGGCACGGGCCCCATCCGCGCGAGGTGCTCCTCCAATTGGGCCTCGTGCTGGGCCCGTCCGACGAGCTGCGGCTTCGCCTCGGCCTCGATGGCGGCGGCCTCCTCGACCAGCTCTTCGCCCTCGGGGCGCTCCCGCGGCGGGCGTTCGATGTCCAGATCGCTATCGAGGGAGTCTTCGGGGAGCCCGACGAGGAAGACCACCACCAGGAAGAGAGCGGCGAGCGCCAGCACGAGGGGGAGTCGCCTCTGCACGGGACGGCCTAGTCGTTGCGGACCTTCTCGGCCTCCAGGACCGCGATCTCCCCCTGGCGGGCATAGTCGATCGCCTGCCCCAGCAGCCGTGCCGCTTCCTGCGGGGCATGGAAGCCCATGGAGTTCTCGGCCGCGACGAAGTCGAGGCGCCACTGCGCGCGGCGATGCAGGTCGCGGGCCAGGGCGAGATCCGCATCGTCGAGCCCCGCGTCCATCCCGTCCTCGATGCCCCGAATCAGGGCCACGGTGGCCCGCTCGGCGCGGAGCATCATCTCCTGGGTCTTGTCTTGGATGGCGTGCACACGGGCCCGCATCTCCAGCTCGTCTTCCTCGTGGCATCCCAGGCAGGATGCCTTCACGCTGAGGAGCGGGCTGCGGACCTGGTGGTTGCTCACCTCCGCGGAGCCCGCAGCGACGGCCGGCATGTGGCAGTCCGCGCAGGTCACGCCCGCGCGCGCATGGATGCCTTGGCTCCAGAGCTCGAACTCCGGATGCTGGGCCTTGATCATCGGCGCGCGGGACACGCCATGCGTCCAATCGGTCACGTCGGCCACATCGTAGTACGCCTCGATCGTGGACGCTTCCAGCCCGTCGTCCCAGGGGTAGGTCACGCGGCGCCCTGCCCCCTTCAAGTAGTACTCGGCGTGACACTGCGCACAGACGAGTGCACGCATCTCGTCTCTCGATGCCATGGTGTTCGGGTCGTAGGGCGTCGCCCGCTCGCCTTCGCGCCAGGTCCCGAGGCTCGGAAGATGGTCCACCGCCCCCTCGCCATCGGCGAGCGCTGCGATCCCCTCGAGGAACGCCGGGCGCGTGACGCGTAGCCGGAGCGTCGCAGGATCGTGACAGTCCAGGCAGGTCACGGGGTGGTCGACCTGGGCAGACGCTTCCTCGTACGGCGTGGCACAGAGGATGTCGAACCCCGCCATCAACTGGGCACGTCCCGTCGTAGAGCCCAAGGGGTCCGCCGCCGTCCCCGCGGCCCCGGCTTCGAGACCGAGGCGCCGGTAGACCGGGACGACCGAGGCATGGCAATGCAGGCAGGCCCCCGTCTGCTTCACGCGCGTCACGCGCTCGGACTCACGCTGATCCTGGAGCATGTACGCGTGGCCGCGCTCTTCGCGGTAGTCGATGCCGAACGCATAGCCGGCGAAAAGCTCCCGCCAGAGCGGGTCGGCGTCGAGCTTCTGGAAAGCCTCGCTTCCACCGTGACGCGTCCGTTCGACGTCCACCGTGCGGAGGTATGCGTCGTACTGATGCGGGAAGTGCTCGCCCCACATCGCGGCGTCGGCGGTCGTCTCGTCGAGCCCGAGGGCGCGTCCCACGTCGGCGTCGGGCGTCTCCGTCGGCCCCGCGCCGGGACTTCCCGTAGGTGACGTGGGCTTCCCCTCCGGAAGTCGGTCGCGGCTCGTCAACTGGTCGAGAAAGGACAGCGCCAGCATGGTGGCCGCCGCGAGGACGACCAGAATGACCAGATAGGCGAGACGACTCATCCCACGCCTCCGAAGCGGCATCTCGACCATGGGCGCCTCCTCTCGAAGGGCCAGTGTACCGATCAGGGCGCTCGGGCGCTCGCGCGATCGGGCGAGGCGCAACGCCATGCGCTCGAGAACAATCGTCATCGCACGCCAGCGCGTGCACGCGAGCCCGACGGGTCCAGGACGACGGCGACCGCGATCGAGACGGCGACGGTCAAGCCCAGTGGTGAGGGCGCTCGGCCAACCGGCCGAGGCCGTAGCGCTCACAGAAGGCAGGCCAGGCCTCCCTGGAGGCGCCCCGCCACCGGAGGTCGCTCGCCTTCTCTTCGATGGGCACGTCGAGCCGAAGCGTCGCGAGCTCCTTGTAGAGGCGCACCTCGTCCTGTCCGTCGCGGAGGCTGGCCGCGAGGCGCTTGCTCCCTCGGACGGCGACCGGCCACGTCGCCTCGTCGAGCGGGATGGCCTCGACCGTCCCGTAGTGGGCGAGCACGGCAGACGCCGACTTGGCTCCCCACCCCTTGAGGCCGGGGAAACCGTCGGCCTTGTCCCCGACCAGCGCGAGGTAGTCGGGGATGGACGTCGGGGAAACGCCGAACTTCGCGCGCACGCCGTCTTCGTCGAACGTGACGTCCTTGCGCCGATCCCACTGGACGACCTGGCTCCCGCGCACGCACTGCGAGAGGTCCTTGTCCGGCGACGCCACCACGACGGCGTCGAAGCCGGCCCGGTAGCGCTCGGCCGCCGTGGCCAGGGCGTCGTCCGCTTCGAACGCCACCATGGGCCAGACGACGAGGCCCAGCGCGCGCATCGCTTCCTCGGCGACCGGGAACTGTGCGAACAGCTCCGGCTCGATGCTGTCACCGCGCTTGTAGCCGTCGTAGAGGTCGTTGCGGAAGCTCTCGACGACGTGATCGGTCGCACAGGCGACGTGCGTGACGTCGTCCCGTCGCAACAGTGCCAGGAGCGACGAGGCGAGGCCGTTCACCGCGCCGATGGCCATGCCGTCGGGGGCCGTGCGGGGAGGCGCGCCGAAGTGACTGCGGAAGAGCTCGTAGGTGCCGTCGATGAGATGGAGCTTCATGAACTGCTCTCCTCGCCGGCGGACGTCGCGGATTGCCAACCGGCCTCCTCGAGGGCCAGCATCAAGGCCTCGGGGCGCTGCGAACCGACGAGGAGCCCCCCATCGTCGGCGAGCCGCAGCCGCACGCCGCGGTGCCCGTGTGCCGTGTAGGCCCAGCCGAGCTTCCGGTTGTAGCGAATGCCCCACCCGCCGTACTCGCGGAGCGGTCGGTACTCGATCACCTCGGCGGCGAGGATCCTATCCACGGGGACGTCGCGCCGACGGACCAGCCGCAGGTGCACGCGCAGGTGCCCGGGGGTGACGGTGGTCACGAGGCGACAGCGGAAGAAGAAGAGCGGCAGGCCCACCCCGCAGAGGACGAGGACGAGCCAGACGGCCCAGTCGGGCGCGGGATGCGTGCCGAACGGAATGCCCCTCACGATCTGCTGGACGAACGTCCACCATGCGAGGCCGGCCACGAGCAGCAGAACGGACCAGATCCACCACTGCGTAAACCCCTGCTCCTCGCGAAAGAGCGGCCTCTCGGGAGCGTGGGGCATGCGTATGCCTTCCTCGCGGCTGGATACCTAGCGGTTGGCGACCTTGGGGACCAGGGACGCGAGGGCCAGCTCGCCTCCCTCGCCCTCGACATCGTAGCGGAGCACGCCGAGGACCCGGCCCTGGCCGTGCACGGCCGCCTGCCCGTCCACCTTCACGATGACCAGGCGGTCGAACGGCCTCGCGCGGAGCCACCCCGCGAGGTACTCGATGCCCTGCCCGCGCCGGGCAATCGCCTGACGCGCGCCCGCATGCGCCACGGCGGGCAGCTGAGCGAGCACCTCGGCCTCGCTGGCCAAGGGCACGGCTTCGGGGCCGCGGGCCCGGGCGGCGGCGAGGAGGCCCTCGAGGGTGACGCGGAGCTGCCCCGGCGTCCCCGCGGCGTAGGGTTCGGTCTCGGCCGGGGGAAGGACGACGTTCTCGTTGGCCTCCTCGACGACCCAGTTGGCGAAGACGACGTCCGGCGGGCCGTCGGAGAGGCTCAGCGTCACGTCGAACTTCCCGGAGACGCGCGTGCCCTCGAAGAGGAATCCCTGGGCGCGGAGGGTGGCCGGCCGGACCCGCTCCGCGGTCGGATACGCCTCGCGGGCAAGCCGGAAGAACTCCTCGGCCCCCAGGCCCTGCCGCCGGCGCTTGGCAAGCAGCGGCTCCGGGAAGCTGACGCGACCGGGCTGGAGCACGGTGGCGAGCCAGGAGCCGAGCGTGTCGCCCCACTGCTGAACGGCGATCGCCGCCTCCCGACGGTTGTCGTCGGGGACCTCCGCCCGGGTCGCCGCGTAGTTCGGGAGGGGGCGCTTGAGGGTCTCGACCGCGGCCGGGGTCTCGGGACCGCCTTCCTGGATCTCCTCGAGTCGGAAGGTGAACGCGCCCGGCTGCGCGGCCCCATCGTCCGGCCACGGGGTGGAGCGAGGCGCAACGGCGGGCACGTCGACGGGAATCGCCTCCCCGGGGAGAAGGCGCTCTTGGATCCAGATCTGCGGAATGGAAGGACCGCTGCGGCTCCGGATCATCATCCGGTACTTGAGCGTCACGCCGGCACAACCCGCACGATAGAGGAGATCCACCGCCGTCACGGCATCCTGGACCTTCGTCTTCGCCGAGACGCTGACCTCGGCCACGATCGGACCGAAGCGATCCACGGCCTGGTGGGCTGCCGCGTAGAGCCGCGGTGCGTAGGAGGACTCCTCCTTGGTGGCCTCGAGGCGGACGTTCAGGCGACGCGCGGTCGCGATGGCGCCCGCGTTGCCGGGCGCCCCGGTGTGGTACGGCAGGAAGAGCGGGAAGCCGAGCGCCTGCCCCGTCGCCTCGCACTGCACCTGCAGTCCGACGCGATGCAGGCCGACGAACTGGCACGCGTGGAGGACGTTCACCACGTGGGCCCACCACTGATCGCGATCGACGACGATCCAGACGTCGTGCCGCTGCCCCTGCGCCCCGGCCGCTTCCGCCTTGGCCTTCAGGCGGTTGGACAGCTCGTCCTTCTGGATGTCGCGGGCCTCGCCTGCGATCCGATACCAGCCCGGCTCCCCCACGATCACCCAGGTCACGTTGGACGTGGGGAGCGGTCCGCACGTGCCGGCGACGGGTAGGCGACGCTGGGGAATGTCGGGGACCCGGCCATCGGCCAGGGCCGACGAGGTGGACAGGACCAACAGGGCCAGGGTGAGCAGCAGGACTCGCGAACCGCGCATGAGCGCCTCCTTGTCGGCGTCAGTGTGGGCCAGGTCGCAGGCAGGGCCAAGTGCGGTCGCATGGCGGGTAGCATCCCGGGGTCCGGGAGATCGCCCATGCGCCGACGTCACGTCGCCCTCGCCGCCTTGCTCGCCCTCCTTCTCGCGCCGGCCGCCGCCGGGCACGGGGACGATGCGGGAGACCCCGGTCCGCTGGACGCGGCCACGCGGGACTTCGACCAGCTTCACCTGGATATCCGGGTCACCCCGGACCTCGACGCGGGGACCATCGAGGGGCGGGTCAGGATCGCCTTCGAGTCGCTCGTGGAGGGCCTGTCCACGCTGCGTCTTCACGCCGCCGACCTCCAGGTCCTCGCCGCCGTGGACGACACGGCCCGTGCGCTGGCGTTCGAGCAGAAGGACGGCATCCTGAGGATCTCGTTGGGCCGGACGCTCTCCCGAGGTGACGGCGGGGCGATCACCATCGCCTACCGGGGGACGCCGCGGCGCGGTCTGTACGTGCATCGCCCCACGCCCCGGCATCCGGATACGCCCACCTTCCTCTACAGCCAAGGTCAATCGAACGACACGCGCCACTGGATCCCCTGCTACGACCTGCCGGACGATCGGTTTGCGTGGGATCTGCGGGTGACCGTGCCCGACGACCTCCACTCGGTGTCGAACGGCCGGCTGGTGGACTCCGACGGGACGGAGGACGGGTCTCGCACGGATCACTGGCGATTCGAGGACCGGGCGCCCTCGTACCTGATCAGTCTCGTCGTGGCGGAACTGGCGACGCGGTCGACGACCTGGCGAGACGTTCGTGTCGAATACAGCGCCGTACCGGAGCGCGCAGCCGAGCTCGAGACCGCTCTGGGCCGCACGCCGGAGATGCTGGAGTTCTTCAGCGACTGGCTGGACGAACCCTATCCGTGGAAGCGCTACGCCCAGACCTTCGTGTGGGACTTCATCTACGGCGGGATGGAGAACGTCACCGCCACGACGCTGCACATGCGAGCCCTTCACGCCGAGGCGGCCCGCCCGAACTACCGCTCCGAGGGATTGGTGGCGCACGAGCTGGCGCACATGTGGTTCGGCGACCTGATCACCTGCCGCACGTGGAGCGGGATTTGGCTCAATGAAGGCTTCGCCACGTACCTGACCGATCTCTACTTCGGCTCGTGGCTGGGCGACGAAGCGTTCCGCCTACGGCGACGCTCCCAGAACCGCGGCTACATGAACGGCACCCCCAACGCGGCCAACCTGAAGCTGGTGCGCCATCCGCGGGGCGATCGGCCGTTGGAGCTCTTCGGCGGAAAGCAGTACGCGCGGGGCGCCGCCATCCTCCACATGTTGCGCCTCGAGTTGGGCGACGAGATGTTCCAGCGAGCGATTCGGGCGTACGTGGACGAGCACCGCGACGACACCGTGGCGACGGAGGACCTGAAGCGGGTGGCGGAACGCGTGGCCGGTCGCGATCTCTCGTTCTTCTTCGATCAGTGGGTCTACGGCGCCGGCTACCCGACCCTCACCATTCGTTGGGATGCGGGACGGGGTCGGGTCCACGTGACGCAGACGCAGGAGCAACGAGGCGGCCAGGGGTTGTTTCGCTTCACGCTTCCCGTTCGCGCCGGTGAGGACGGTCCCTTGCACCGCTTGCGGATCTGGCGCCGGACGCACACGTTCGACCTGCCGGACGCGAAGGACGCCCCGTTCGTCCGGGTGGGCGTCGGTGGCGATCTCCTGGCGAAGCTGAACCTCCAGATGCCGCGGGCGGCGTGGGTCAAGGCGCTGGCCCTGGATCCTGACGTAACGGGTCGCCTCGACGCCATCGAAGCGCTGGAGCAGCACGGCGAGCAGGTGGCCACGGATCTCGGACGCGCGCTCATGGGGGATCCGTCGTGGGCGGTCCGCGAGGCGGCGGCCAAGGCACTGGCCCCGATGGACCTGGACGCGACGGCGGGGGCCGCCCTGTTGGCTGCGTCGGGGGACGAGGACCCGCGCGTCCGGGTGGCGGTCTACGAGGCCCTGGGGGGGCGGACCCGGGACGAGGCGGCCGACGTCCTGCTCCTTGCGGCGCGCGACGAGCGCAAGGACTACCCGCGAGCGGCGGCGGCGCACGCGCTGGGTCGGGTCCAGGCGGGCGCCGCGTACGACGTCCTCAGAGACCTGCTGGCGGTGGATTCACACGACGATGTGGTCCGCAGCGGCGCCCTGGACGGCCTGGCGGCGCTGGGCGACCGTCGGGGTGCGGGTCTCGCCCGCACGTACCTGGACTACGCGTGGGGTCGCGGGGGCACGCACCGGGTGCGGGAGGCGGCGCTGCGGTGCATGCTCGCTCTGGCCCCCGACGACGCGACGACACACGAGTCATTGGTCGCGCTCCTCGACGATCCCTACCACCGCATGCGCGCGAGGGCCGCGGAGGCGTGCGGCACCTACGAGGTGAGGCGCGCCAAGCCTCGCCTGGCCCAGATGGCCACCCAGGATCCCTTCGGCCAGGTGAAGCGAGCCGCCAAGAAGGCCCTGGAGACCTTGAAGTAGCCAAGCCCCGAGATCGGCCCCCCAAGCCCCGCCATCAAGCCAGGGGGCACCCACAGGACCCGCCCGCCGACGGTCGGCGCGTCGGATGGGGTCCAGGGTGTCCCCGAGGAGGATGCGGCTTGCCGGTGCGCGGCCCCGCCCGCACACGTCAGCGCCGAGCCGGCGCAGGCGTCGAAGAGGCAAGCCGCGTGGTCCTTCCACGCAAGGACGACGAGGGGGCGCTATGGGCCCCAGCCCGGCAAGCCCCGAGACGCCCGCACAAGCAAACCCCGCCATCAAGCCAGGGGGCACCCACAGGACCCGCCCGCCGACGGTCGGCGCGTCGGATGGGGCGCAGAGTGTCCTCGAGGAGGACGCCGCGTGGTCCTTCCACGCAAGGACGACGAGGGGGCGCTATGGGCCCCAGCCCGGCAAGCCCCAAAACCCCGCGCAAGCGCCACCCCGCCATCAAGCCAGGGGGCACCCACAGGACCCGCCCGCCGACGATCGGCGCGTCGGATGGGGCGCAGAGTGTCCTCGAGGAGGACGCCGCGTGGTCCTTCCACGCAAGGACGACGAGGGGGCGCTATGGGCCCCAGCCCGGCGCGCCGCACCCACCCATGCAAAGAGACCCGAGCGAAACGTCTACGAGGCCTTGGAGGGCTCTTCGATGTCCCACCCCTTCCCCTTCTCCTCTTCCTGGAGTTCCTCGAGGAGCTTGGCGGTGGGCAGCGGGTCCGAACCTTCGGTGATGTTCTCGCCGGCTTCCCAGAGGTCGGCGTTCTTCTGCTCCCAGTCGGCGAACTCCGCCGGAAGCTCGTGGTCCGGGTAGATCGCGTTGACGGGGCACGCGGGCACGCACGCTTCGCAGTCGATGCAGGTGCCGGGATCGATCACCAGCATGTGGGGATCGGTGACCTCGTAGAAGCAGGTCACGGGGCACTCGACCACGCAGTAGGTGTAGCGGCAATCCACGCAACGACCGGTAACGATATGCGACATGAGACTCTCCCGCTCCTGCCAGGGACCTCGCTGAGGATAGAGACGCGCCGCCCGAGCCTCAACCCGGGCGGCGAGTGATTTGCGATTCTCGGCCCCGTGTCGGGGACGGGGTCAGTTGCTGGTCGGTACGCCCGCGACCATGGCGCCGCAGGGCCGCTGGCGCTGGGGCTTGGTCGGACACGGCGAGGGGCAGTCGCAGTTCTCGCAGTCGCGGGAGGGCTTCCAGGCCCAGTAGCCCGGGGTGTAGACCTCCTTGACGTACTCGACCTCGTACTCACCCGGTACGTAGTCCGTGCGGCAGACGGTGGCGTCCTCGGTCCAGGCGACGGTCTTGTACTCGGGGGGGCGCTCGGTGCAGTACTCGATGCCTTCGTCGGTCACGACCTTGTTGCACCACTGGTAGCAGGGGTTCTCGTAGCAGTACTTCCAGCAGCCGTTCTGGTCCTGCTTCCACTTGTAGCCACCGGGGCGCACCTGGACGACGGCCTCTTCGCAGCGCTTCGTCGGCGTCTTGCACTCGACGAGCTCACGCGGCTTGGTGCAGATCTCGGCGAAGCGCGTGTGGCGGATCGTCTCGGGCGTGGTCTCGACGCAAGGCGGCTTCACCTGGCGGAGGCGGGGAACGTCCCGATAGACGGGCGGCACCCAGACCTTGCAGTAGGTCGTGCAGGGCTGGGGGTTGTCCGGCAGATCCGGGGGCAGAACCCCGTAGCCTTCGCCCGGCAGGCGTGCCGAACCGCTGCTACAGCCCGCCAGCACGACGAGCGCGAGCATCATGCCCAGCATCAGGAACCGACGGGTCGTGGAATCCGACAACGACATCCAAGCCTCCCTACCGACCATCGCACACCCCGGCCCCGACGGCCCAGGATGCCCTCCCATGGTCGGGTCCCGTGGTACCACGTCACCGGCTGTCGCGGAAGGGCCCGAGGGCTCGCCTCAGGCCCTCCAGAGGCCAGTTCCCGGGCGACCGTGTCACCGAGGGGTCATCCTCCGACCGACCCACGGGCCGGGACGCGGCCGAAGGAGGTCGCTGGGAACGAATCGGGGGGGTCCAGGACTCCACCCCCCCGATCCGTGAACCGACGTTTAGGATCGTTGGGGCGAGCCATGACGCGGCCGGATCCTACTTCTCCGTCTTCCTTGCCGCCCGCTGTAGAGCGCGGTTCGGAGATGCTCAAGGTATCGGGTCTCCTCTCCCTGGAACGCGTGTTCACGCCGGACGAAGCGGTCCTGGTTCGCGACCTCGAGGCGCTGGCCGAGGACGACGACCACGGCTACGCGGAGGAGCTGCGCACGGCGCTTCAGCAAGGTCTCCAGAGCCTCGCCACGATCACACTCGGTCTCGAGACCTACCCCTCGCTCAGAGAGAAGCACGTCCTCGGCGGTAAGGAGCGCAGCTTCGAGACGTTGCTGCGCTCTCTCGTGGACAGCGGTGGGCACGGACTGGAGTGGGTGCTCCCGACGAAGGGGGTGCTCGCCCGCACGTACGGGATCGCCAAGGTCCACTTCTTCACGTCTCTTCGCTACGTGTTGGACGCATGCGAAGGGGACGTGTCGGACGATCTACGCCAGCGTCTCACCCGCGCGATCGACGAGGCGGTCTACACGCGCCTGGCCGAGGAGCTCTACGCCTCGTTCATCAACTCCCGCACGATGTCCCGTCGCATCAAGCTGCTCGCGGCGGAGCACCTGATCGACGTGTGGGAGGGCCGCACGCGCATGGTGACGAGCCGCTTCTGCCCGCTGCTCCGGTCCGCGTGGGCGGGGCGTCTGCGTGCCCCGCGCGTGTTCGGGACCCTGCGCGGCACGCAGGAGATCATCCAACTGCTCTTCGAGGACTGCGACGAGACCTTCGTCGAGTTCTTCGGTCGGCACGAGCACTCGTCCGAGCCGCGCCAGGCCTTCGAGGAGTTTCTCTTCGATCTACCGTTCGAGAGCCTCGAGCGGGTCCGCCGGCGGATGCGTGAGGACGGCAAGACCGTCGTCGGCCCCCGCGAGGTCGAGATCTACCTCGGGTTCGGCGAGGGCAAGCTCCGCCCCTTGGTCGGGGGGACGAAGGCGCTCTACTCGTCGTTCCGCAGCCGACGGGTCAAGGCGCAGTATCGCGCCTCCATGGGCGTGCCCGGCCCGAAGCGGACGGCCGAGGCCTACATCCTGGAGGCCCTGCTGGACGCCGAGGGCGAGCGCGACGAGGCTTGAGGCCATGTGCATCGCCTGCGCCCTCGTCCCTGCGCCCGACGCGTCGACACCGTTCCCCACGAGCCGCTCCCCGTTGGCGCTCCCGCAGGGGGCCGCGGGCGGCCACCTCACGTGGACGGGCGTCGCGGGCGTGCTCCTCGAATGGGGCGGTGCACGGCTCGCCTTCGACCCCTTCGTGAGTCGTCCTCCCCTCCTGGAGGTGCTCTTCGCGGCCCCGCTCGTCGATCGCACGCTCGTCGCCCATCACTTCCGCGACGTCGATGCGGTGTTCGTCGGGCACACCCACTACGACCACGCGATGGATCTGCCCGCGGTCGTCGCCGCCTCGCCGAAAGCGAGGATCCACGGGAGCCGTACGACCGTGGAGCTCGCTCGACGGCTCGGCATCCCCGAAGCGAACCTGGTGGAGCTGAGGGATGGCGAGCGCTACGACATCGCCGGGACCCAGGTAGAGGCCGTACGCATCGAACATGGCAAGGTCCCGCTCGTTCGCCACGTGGACCGGATCGAGATGCCGCGCCGGGGGGTTCCCCCCACGCCGTTTCGCTATCCCCGGGGCGAGGTGTTCGCCTTCCGCGTCAAGGCCGAGGGAACGACGTGGTACGTGCAGGGGTCGGCGGGCATCGACGAGGCGGCGCTCAGGCGCCAGCGGCCGGTGGACGTCCTGCTCGCGTGCCTCGCCGCGCGCCAGGGCACCCCGCGCTACCTCGAGCGACTCGGCGAGCGCCTCCGGCCCCGCGTGTTGGTTCCGATCCACCACGACGACTTCTTCCGCCCCCTCGACGCCGAGCCCCGCCCGATCGCGGGGCTGGGTTGGGGCGCATTCCGTCGCGACGCGGCCCGGCTGGCCGAGCGCTACGAGACGCGACTCTGGTGTCCTCCGCGGGCGCAGCGGATCGACGTGTAGCGCCGCGTCAGCGGCCTTCCAGCCGGTCGAGGCGATCCTCGAGGTCCACGATGCGCCGTTCGAGTTCCTCGACGCGCTCCTCCCAGGCGGGCGGCGCGACGGGGCGCGACGGATCGCCCCGGGGGACCGGCGCCGCGTCGGCCCGCGGTGCGGCTCCGGGGACGGCTCCGGGCACGGCCTCGGGGGCGGCGGAGGTCGGCAGCGCCGCGTCCGCCTCTCGCTCGGCGTCCGCCTCCTCCTCGGAGCCCGCCTCGAAGGGCTTCCCCAGGAGGTGGCGCCACCGGGCCTGCTGCTCCCGGGGACGCCGCTCGAGCACTTCGACGTAGGGGACGGGGCGGGCGGCCAGGGCCTTGAGTCTGGACTCGACCTCGGCGGGCGAGCCGAAGGGTTTCATCCGGGAGGCCCGCGTCTTGAGCGCGCCCGGCCCCTGAGGCCCCCGGATCAGGAGCTCGGCGAGGAGGGCGAGGTCCGCGTTCTCGACGCCGAGCTGCTCCCCGGCGACGTGTTCGTAGCGCAGCACACGCCCGCCGGCCTTGTCCATCTCACGGACCCAGTCCTTGTCCATGAGGGACCGGATGGCGCCCTCGACCTCGTAGGCCTCGACGCTCATCTGCGGGTCACGGTTGTTCTTCTGGTTACAGCCCGTCACCAGGGCGTTGACGGTCAGGGGATAGGCATCCGGCACGGTCATCTGCTTCTCGATGAGTACGCCGACGATGCGCTGTTCGAGACGGTCCAGGTCCAGGGGCATGCGATCCTCCGTGAGGGCGGGCGTCAAGGTACCCCGTTGCGAGAGGCGGGGTCACGCCCGGCCGTGGCCAGGCGCAAGCGGGTGACGAGTTCGGAGAGCGCCATGGCGGTGGCCCCCCAGAGGAAGAGGCCCTCGACATCGAAGTAGGGGACGTCGATCTCCTCGCCCCCGATGGCGATGCGCCGCCAGCGACGCGTCGCCGGCGCGATCAGGTCGTCGAGCGCCACGTCGATGATCGCCGCCACCTCGCGGGGGTCCGCCTGGAGGGGGGCTGGGTCCTCTCCCTCCACGACGAAGACGTGCAGCCGGCTGTGGGTCACGGGGATCGTGACGGGTGCCAGCCGGCCGAGAGGCTCGAGCCCCACGACCGCCAGGCCGATCTCCTCTTGCGCCTCCCGTAGGGCGGTCTCGAAGAGGCTCTCGCCGGCAGCCGGTCGCCCCCCCGGCAGGGAGACCTGTCCCTTGTGCTCGGGGAGGTCGTCTCGCCGGAGGGTGAGAGGGAGACAGAGCCGCGCGTCGCGCTCGAAGACGTAGGCCAGGGCGGCCGCGTCGCGCAGAGGCCCCGCCGAGCGCAAAGGCGGCGGGCTGCCGCGGCGGGCGGGCTCGAAGGCACGCTGAGCCTCTCGCCCGTCGAGATCCTTCAAGTGGAAGGCGGCACGAAGATCGGGAAGGTGCAGGGGCATGGGTGGAAAGCGGGCTCCGACGGCGCACGGCACTTTACCTGCCGATGGCGCGCCTTCGCCCCGCGGGTAGGCTTCCGGGTCATCCCCGCTGTCCTCGGAGGCCCCCGTGCCCGATCTCGCCTTCCCCACCACCGTCGCTTCCACCCTCAAGGGCGCCCAGGCCGTCCTCCTTCTCGTGCCCGAGGCCCAGGCCAAGGCAGGCTGGATCAGTCGCACGACCGATGCGCCGTGGACCGCCCTCGCGGAGAAGGCCGTTGAGGGCAAGAGCGCCGGGCCGTCGGGGCGCGTGATCGCCTTCATCAATCCCGGCGACGGCCCCGAGCGCATCGTCATCGGCCTGCTACCCGATCGGGTGTCGCGCCACAACGCCCCGGCGCGTCCGGAGTCGGCGGCAACCGCCGCCATGGCCGTGGACCCCACGGCGCAACCGACCGCCGTCCTGGCGTGTGTCGAGGAGAACGAGCACGCCCTCGCCGTGGCGCGGGCCGTGGTGCGCGCTGCGCCCCTCTACTCGCGCCGAACCAACGGCGAGCGAGGGAAGCCCAAGAAGCAGCGCCTCGCTTTCCTCGCGCTCGACGCCAAGGGCAAGCCCGTCAAGCTCTCGGTCGGCGACAAGGCCATCCTGGAGCAGGCGCGGTTCGCGGCGATGCTCGTGGACATGCCCACCGCCGAGCTCACGACCGCGGCGTTCGAGAAGCTCGTTCGCAAGGCCGCGCGGGGCATCCCCCACCTAAAGGTGACGGCCATCACCGGAGCGAAGCTCCTCGAGAAGAAGCTGGGCGGGCTGCATGCGGTGGGTCGTACCGCGATGGTGCCGCCGCGGCTGCTTCTCATGGAGTACAAGCCCCCGAAGGCCAAGCGCAAGATCGCGCTGGTCGGCAAGGGCATCGTCTACGACACGGGCGGTCTCTCGCTGAAGCCCTCGCAGGGAATGGCCGGCATGAAGCGTGACATGGGCGGCGCCGCCGCGGTGGCCGGCGCGGTGCTCGCCCTGGCGCAAGGGAAGTCCAAGGACACGATCCTCGGCGCCCTGGCGCTGGCCGAGAACGCGATCGGCCCGGACGCGTACCGCCCCGACGACATCCTCGACATGCACTCCGGGAAGACGGTGGAGATCAACAACACGGACGCCGAGGGACGCCTGGTCCTGGCGGATGCCGTGTCGTACGTGGGGCGCAACTACAAGCCCGACGTGATCGTGGATGCGGCCACCCTGACCGGCGCCCAGCTGGTCGCCACCGGCTACCGTCACGCGGCGATCGTGAGCAACCGGGCGGGCATCGAAGAGCGCGCCGTCGAGGTCGGGCGCCGCACGGGCGACCTGACGCATCCGCTCCCCTTCGCGCCGGAGTTCTATCCAGGACGAGTTCAAGAGCAAGGTGGCCGACATGAAGAACTCGGTCGCCAACCGGATGAACGCCCAGTCCTCGTGCGCGGCGCAGTTCATCTACTCCCACATCCAGGATCTGGACATCCCGTGGCTCCACATCGACCTCGCCGGACCGGCGTGCGCGTGAGGAGCGCGGTACCGGATATCGGGGTAGCCCTGCTGGCGGAACTCGCGACGCGCACTTCGCAAGGACGACCTGGCCACGTAGTCTTCACGCCATGGCGCTCGATCCCCCCCCCTCGGCCCTGGAGCGTCTCATCCGCGAAGGCTCGGACGCGGATCTGCGCCGCTTCTTCCTGCTGCTTCAACCGCCGGAAATCGCGGACATCATCGAGGCGCTGGAAGGCCCGGACGATCGAGCCGTGGCCTTCCGCGCCATCGTCGGGGCCCGACGCTCGTCGGTCATGCGGGAGATCCGCGAGGGTGACCGGGAGGAATTGATCGAGACCCTGGAGCCGAAGGAGACGGCCGAGCTCCTCTCGGACATGCACACGGACGACGCGGCCGACGTCCTCCAGGGACTGGATGACGAGGACCAGGAGAGGGTCCTCGAACACGTACCGCCCGCAGATCGCGCCGAGATCGAGGAGATGCTCGGGTTCCCCGAGGAGAGCGCGGGCGGCATCATGCAGACGGAGCTCGTGCGTGTGCGCGAGTCCCAGACGGTGCGCCAGGCGCGGGACGAGATTCGCCGCACGAGGCACGATGTCGGCGAGCTGCACGAGATCTTCGTCGTCGACGCCAAGGATCACCTCAAGGGATGGGTGAAGGAGCGCGCGCTGATTCTCGCCTCCGACGACGACCTCATCGGCTCGATCACGACGCCGGTTCCCAAGCGCGTCCCGGTGACGATGGACCAGGAGGACATCGCGCGCCTCGTGCGCGACTACGACCTGTCGTCCGTGCCCGTCGTCGACGCCCAGGACCACCTGGTGGGGCGCATCCTGATCGACGACATCATCGACGTCGTGACGGAAGAAGCCACCGAGGACATCACGCGCCTGGGCGGCACGGCCCCGGAGGAGATCTACGAACCGTCCATCCGACAGGCTCTCCGTTCGCGCAGCCCCTGGCTCGTGATCGCGTTCATCGGACTGGTCGGGGCGTCCCTCATCATCGCCGCCGGTGAAGAGACCGTCATGCAGGCGGGCATCCTCTTCGCGTTCATCCCCGTGATCATGGGGATGGGCGGAGGAAGCAGCACGCAGGCGGCCACGGTCACGGTGCGGAGCCTCGCCCTGAACCGCATCCACGGTGGCCAGGTGGGTCAGGTGCTGCGCAAGGAGATCCTCACGGCCGTGCTCATCGGCCTCGGGACGGGCGCGGTCCTGGGTGTGGTCGTTGGCCTGATCGGCGGCGATCCGCGCATCGGGCTGGTGGCGGCTTTGGCCGTGTTCGGCACGATCACGTTGGGGACCACGATGGGCGTCATCACCCCCCTCGTGCTGAACCGCCTGAACGTCGATCCGGCGGTGGCCACGAGTCCTTTCGTCACGACCATGAACGACCTCCTGGGCTCGACGCTCATCATCGTCGCGATCCTGCTGATTCTCTGAGCGTGTGCCGGGCGCCCGTACCCCCGGGCGTGTAGCCCTCTTGGAGGTCCCGGTGTAGGCTCTGCGAGGCAACGCGAGGGCCTCCGGGCCCGGGAAGGGAGGCGGTATGTCGAGGCTTCTGGCACGGGTCGCTGTTGTGACGCTGGCCCTCCTGGTGGTGGCTGCCTCGGCCGAAGCCGGCCCGACGACGCGGGCGCAGGCCCCGCGCGCGGCGGCCCCCGCCAAGGACGCATGCTGCCCGCCCGGCGGCTGCGGGCCGTGTGGATGCGGCGAGGGCGCCTACCCCCGGTACCGCTGCCGGCCCGCCACGGCCGTGAAGCCGTGCGCCCCGACCCGGTGGCGCGCTCGCTACTACCGGCCGAGCTGCTACGACGCCCGGTGGTACGGCCCGCGTTGCCGGCGCTTCCAGGCCAACGGCTGGCGCCGGGGGACCGGCCCCGTCCGGCGCTAGCTCGCGCGCCGGTGAACGCGACCTCGGCTCGCTTCGGCACCTCGTCGTTCAGCTCGAAAGACTGGGTGGGCCCCTTCTACCCGCTGGGAACCCAGCCCGCGGCGTTCCTCGGCACCTACGCCCAGATCTTCGACACGGTCGAGGTGGACAGCACGTACTACGCGGTCCCGTCCGCCCGCACGGTTGACGGCTGGGCGCGCAAGACGCCGGAGAGCTTCCTGATCTCGGCGAAGTTCCCCCGAGACATCGTGCACGCGGGCAAGGGAAGCCGCCCCGATGCGCGCTTCGTGCTCGATCCCGACTCCACGTACGAGATCCGTGACGATTTCCTCGACGTGATCCAGCGGTTGGGGCCGCGACTCGGTCCCCTCGTGCTCCAGTTTCCCTACTTCAACCGCGAGGCGTTTCCCTCCGCCGGCCCGTTTCTCGAACGCCTGGACCGCTTCCTTCGCGATCTGCCCCGAGCCGACCATCTCCGGTACGCGGTCGAGGTCCGCAACAAGGCGTATGTGACGAAGCGCCTGCGCGATCTGCTGGCCGGTCACGACGTCAGCTTCGTTCTCGTGGATCAGGCGTGGATGCCCCACGGCGACGAGGTCGAGAAGAAGATGGATCCCGTGACGAGTGAGGTCTGCTACATCCGCCTCCTCGGCGACCGCAAGGCGATCGAGCAGCTCACGACGACCTGGGGCAAGGAGGTCCTCGACCAGGGACCCCGCCTGGAGCGATGGGCCTCGCTGATCGTCCGGCTCATGGACCGCGGGGTTCGCGTGCTCGTGTACGTGAACAACCACTACGCCGGACACGGCCCGGCGACGGTGAAGCGACTGATGGAGCTGACGCGCCGCGCCCGCGACCGCGACAGCAAGCCCTGACGTCCCCGAAATGTTCTGTACCGAGGCAGCCTCGCCGACGAACTTTTCGTCGCCCGCGACCCGCGTCGCCACGGTTGCGGTTGGGCTCGACTACGCGTGCGGCTGAAGGAGCTCGTGCACGTTGCCGAACGGGTCCCGGAAGGCGATGAAGCGTCCGTAGGGGCATCCGGCGATGCCGCTCTCGTCTTCGGACCACGCGATGGCGATGAACTCGACCCCGCGGTCGCGCCACCGGGCCACCGTTCCCTCGAGGTCGTCCGTGTAGAGGACCAGGGTGAGGCCCGTTTGGCGACCGTAGTCCACATCGATCCGGCGCTCGACCTGGTAGACCAGAACCGGCGGACCGTCCCCGAGTTCGAGCTCGAACGGCCCGTCCGGGCCGAAGCGCTCGCGAAGCTCGATGCCCAGGGTCTCGCCATAGAAAGTTCGGGCTGCGTGGAGGTCGGTCACGTTGATCTGGATCAGCCCCTTGCGTAGCGTCATGGCGCCCTCCGAGAACAGGGTCCGAGTTCCGGACGAACGGAATCTACCGTGAAGCCCCAACCGCCGCTCGTGCGCTTCCTGTCGCGCTGCAACGTCGCATCCCGGCCCGAAGCCCGACGCCTGGTGCAAGCGGGTCGGGTCCAGGTGAACGGCCGGGTGTGCTTCCAGGGCGAACGCCGCATCGACGGGGACCGCGACGAGGTGCGGGTCGACGGCACGCGTGTTCGCCTACCTCGTCCGGACGAGCTCGAGTGGTGGATCGCCAACAAGCCGCGCGGGCTCGTCTCGACGACGAAGGACCCGGAGGGGCGCACGACGGTCATGTCGCTCATCCCCGTCCCCCATGCTCCCGGGCTGGCTCCGGTGGGACGCCTGGACAAGGCGAGCGCGGGTCTCTTGCTCTTCACGAACGACACCGTCATGGCGGCCCGGCTGCTCGACCCCGCAGGACACGTGGAGAAGCGCTACCGGGTGAAGATCCGCGGCCACCCGACCGAGCAGACCCTGCGGGCGTGGCGCGGCGAGGCGCGCATGGTCGAGGGCCTCGAACTCGGCCCGATGCGGGTGACCGTGGAACGCGAGGGCCCCAAGTCGGCCTGGCTGCGCATCGGACTGCGCGAGGGGAAGAACCGTCAGATTCGCCGCCGGCTGGAGGCCGACGGACATGGGGTCGAGGTGCTGATCCGCATCGCGTTCGGACCGCTCTCGCTCGGGGACATGGCGCCGGGTGCGGCGCGCCGCCTCACCCCGGCCGAGGTCGAGCGCCTGGGCAGCGGCGTCGCCTGAGTCACTTCTCCTGGATGTAGATGCCGTCGTTCTGTTCGGCGAGACGCCGCATCAACGACGAGTCCATGCCTACGGCGATGGTGTGGATCGCAGTACGGCGCACCTCGTTCAGCCGCCGCACTTCACGAAGGATGTCTTCCTCCTTGACGTACTTCCCCGCGCCGGGCGCACCGTCGGAGAGCAGGAAGACGGTCTTCACGTCCGGGTCCTCGAGGGCGAGTTCCAGGGCGTCGAAGATGTTCGTTCCGCCGGTGGGCTTCTGCTCGTGCAGATGCTTGGCCAACGCGTCCCGATTGCGATCTGAGAGCTTCTGCAGCGACTTGCGCCACGGATGGACACTCGTGTGGAAGAGGATTACGTTCACACGGTCCTTGTTCCCCAGGTGCTGCACGGCTTCGAGCAGTTCACGCATCGCGATGTCGAGACGCGTGCCGACGACGGTGCCCGCCGGCGTCTCGTAGGTGAAGGCGGCACTCATCGACCCGCTCTGGTCCAGCACGAAGATGATGCGATTCGACTTGACGGGGATGCCGTAGAAACCGGCCGTCGTCCCGCCCTCGTGTCGCGCGGGGAGGGGGTCGACCGAGGCCGGAATCTCGAACGTGCCTTCGTTCTCCATCCACCACTGCTTCCAGACATCCACGTCGTCGTACAGATTCATGCCCGTGAGCCCATAGAGGGCGCCTGCCACCGCATCGCGAACGCGGTGCTCGTCCTCACGCACGAGCTGCTGGATCAAGGGGGGGATGGAGCGCTTTGTGCGTAGCTGGCCCAGGGCCTCCGCCGTGGCCATGCGGACCTGCCACCGCGCGTGGCGGAAGTTCTTCACGATTTCATCGAGGAACGAAGTGTCGCCACTCGCCCCGGCGGCTCCCAGGGCGAGCATGCGGTCTTCCCAGGCCCGCCCTTTCAGCAGCCCGACGAAGTAGGAGCGGACCCGCTCATCCCGCATGCCGACCCGAGCCAGGGCACGTACCGCGGCCTGGTGAATCGCACCGCCGCCTCGCTTCGCATGCCGGAGCAGGACGTCGATGGCGCGCTCGTCCCCGTGCTCCCCCAACGCGGTGAGGATGGCCACGGTTCCGTCGACGTCCTTCTTCCCTTGTCTCTTCAGGCGGTCCATCAGAGCGAGGGTCATCTCGGGATCGGGATTACGTCCGAGAATCTCCGCGGCCATGCGGCGAACTCGCGGGGCGTCGGCGTCCAGCGCCGTGCGCAGTGCGTCGAGCCCGCTCGGCTCCCTGACCGCGGCCAGGCGCTCGATGAGGCGTTGTTCGAGACGGCCCGATGCGTCCGGCGCGAGCGCCAGAAGCCGGCGCACGCTCTCCCCGTCTCCCACCGCGCCGAGCACGTCGGCCAAGGCCAACCCCAGGACGTCGGCCATCGGGCGCCGGCGAGCGGCGTCCAGGGCCAGCTCGTGGACGCGCGGATCCGCCAGCGTCTGCAGGTCGCGGAGCGCGGCCGCACAGAGGGGGGCGTCGTCGCTCTTCGCCGCTTGCATGAGCACGTCGTCCGGCGGGCCCTCGGCTAGCGTGCGCAGCGCCAGGTAGATCTGGTGCTTGGTCCGTGGATCCCCGACCGCGCGAAACGCCGCGACCACGGCGTCGCGGGACCCGGCGCTGGCGACGTAGGCGAGGTGCCGGGCCGCGGCA
Source organism: uncultured Planctomycetota bacterium (assembly GCA_963802335.1). Classification (GTDB taxonomy): domain Bacteria; phylum Planctomycetota; class PLA2; order PLA2; family JAEUHO01; genus CAWDIE01. The sequence goes on from CAWDIE010000005.1 coordinate 354,783, forward strand.
CCGATGACGGGCGCCGCCGACGAGCCGGCGAGGACTTCGCGGTACACGGCTTCCCGTCCGGGATGCCCGATCGAGTGCAGCGCCTCCAGACCGGCCTGCGCGATCGCCGGCTGGCCGCTTCGGCTCCAACCGACCAGCTTCTCCCCCACGGCGTCGAGCCAGGCCGGGTTGCCCAGCGCGCGCACCGCAGCCGCGCGTACGGGGACATCGCCGTCGCGAAGCGCGACGACGAGCAACGGATCGCGCGCATCGTCGTCGGCGTACCGACCGAGTTTGCGAATCGTATCGAGGCGCTTGCCGCTCGGCTCGAATCGCTCCTTGTCCAGACGTTCCAGCAGCAGCTCGAGGGGCTCGGCCGGTGGCTTGCGAGCCTGGCCCGCCTTGGGCGGACGCGCGCGCTGCCAGCGGCGCCCGGCGGGCGCGTCGGCCCCATCGACCGGAACGAACCGCACGCGGCTGCCCGACGGCGACGCCACCTCGAGCCGCCACGCGGCCTCGCCGATGCGGAATGGCTCGCCGATCCTCACGCGCTCGTGGCTCGAGGCCGTGGCGCGCAGCGTGCCGTCTCCGTCCAGGTCCACGTACGCGTGATCGCGCTCGGGGTCGTCGAAGCGGAGGTCGGCGTTGTCATCCAGCAGCGCGACGAGGCGGAGGCGGCCGCCGAGCTCGACCTCCCCGCGACGATGGATCTGCGGCAGGATCTGGACGCGGTCGATCGTCCAAGTCGCCGCCCGCGCGAGGCGGATCTTCAAGGCGAGAGGGTCGCTTGCGTCCGCGTACGCGACCCGCACGGCCACCAGGCGCTGGCCGGCCTCGTCCGCGGGGAACCAGGGCTGCGGCGTCTCGTCGTCCAGCGCGCCATCGAGGTCCGTGTCGATGTAGAGCCGCTCCTGCCCCGGCCGGGTATCGAGTGCGACGGCGAGGCCCCTTCCTTCCCCCCAGCGGATGCGCGCGAAGCGTGGGTCACCGAGGCCAGGCGGAGGGATGAGGTCGTTCGGTCGCTCGGGCTTCAAGGGGAGGGTCATCGAGCGGGCGGGGCCGATCCGCCCGACGGTCCACGCGAGGTCTGCGCTCACCTCTTCCGCGGCGATGGCCGGGGCGGCCGAGGACCATGCCACGGCGGCCAGCACGAGGAGGATGAAGCCGGCTCGGGTCACGCTAGGGCCCCTCCAGGAGACGCACGAGGCCCGTACGGGGCTGTAGCCACCCCTGCCTCAGGAGCACCCCGTAGCCCGACGCCTTGGCGTCCCGAAAACGCTCCGCATTCAGCCGGCCGCGGGCGAGCTCGATCAAGAGGTCCTCCGCCTTCTCACGGTCCTTGCTGCCCTCGCGCAGCGCCTTGGCGCGTTGGACCAGGCGCTGTTCTTCGTGCGACTGGAGGAGCGCGACGAGGTGGCGCACCTCACGCTGGAGGGCCCGGAGCTCCTCACGCACGACGCCGAGGCGCTCGAGGAGATCGTCGAGGACCTCCTTGGCGGCCTTCATGCGGGCCTTGCGGGCCGTGCCGAGCGCCTTCGCCTGGGCGGCCTTGGCCTTCGCGCGCTCCTTCGTGGTGGTGACGAGTGCGGTCGAGCCCTTGACGATGCCGAAGCGCATCTTGGGCCGCCAGACGATGTGGACGCGCTCGTGCTGCAGAAGGGCCCCGGCCAGCTCCGCGTAGAGATAGGCGATCTCGCGCACCGCTTGCCGCCAGAACGCGGCCCTGAGGCGCACGGGCTCTCGGGCCTCGTCGAACTCCCAGTTCCGTGCATCGGCGATCTTCTCGATGCGGCGGAGCATGGGGCGGGCCCGCGGCTTGATGGCGGCCGCCCACGCGTCGTGCACGGCCCGCTCCTTCGACGAGCGGCGCGGCGCGGGTATGAGTGCGGCGAAGCGATCGGCCAACGCCGACGTGCGATCGAATTCCTTCCTGCTCACGACGTTCACCTCCGAGGGAAGCGTACCCACCGCACTGTTGCGTTGGTAGGGCTTGCGCTCGCCGGGGCTCGAGGCCCTCGCGTCGCGGGCGGACCTCGCGCCTGCGGGTCCGTACGGACCGCTACGCGGGACGCCAGGGATCCAGGTCGGGGGGCTCGTCGAGGAAGGCGGTGACGGGGACGTGGTCGCTGGGCTTCTTGCCCTTGCGCTCGGCCCGCTCGATGACGACGCCTTCGCAGCGGGCCCGGGCCGCCTCCGTCCCGAGGATGAGATCGATGCGCAGGCCCCGGTTCTTCGGGAATGCCAGCTGCCGGTAGTCCCACCAGCTGTACATGCCGGCGCCCTCTTCGTGGGCGCGGAAGAGATCCGCGAGGCCCCAATCCTGGATCCGGCCGAGCGCGGCATGCTCGTCCGGGTGGAAGTGGACCTTGCCGCGCCACCCCTCCGGGTCGTAGAGGTCCCGCTCGTCGGGGGCGATATTGAAGTCCCCCATCAGGAGGAGGGGCTCGTCGGGAGATGCCCAGCCGTCCAGGAAGGCCCGAAGCTTCTCGAGCCACGCCAGCTTGTAGGCGAACTTGTCGCTCTCCACGTCCTGGCCGTTGGGGACGTAGACGCATACCACGGCCACCCCATCGAAGCGCCCGGCGATGAGGCGCCGTTGCTCCTCGTCGCTCTCGCCGAAGCCCCGAACGAGGTCGGTCGGGGGCGCCTTGGAGATGAAGGCGACCCCGTTGTAGGTCTTCTGTCCGAACGTCTCGACGTGGTAACCGAGTGCCTCGATCTCAGCCCGCGGGAAGACCTCGTCGGTGACCTTGATTTCCTGCAGACCGAGGACATCGGGCTCCCGGCGGCCCAGCCAATCGAGGACGCGGTCCAGGCGCGTGCGGATCGAATTCACGTTCCAAGTCGTCAGGCGCATGCAGGACGTGTACCACGACAGGCAACCGTCCGAATAGGATGCGCCCTTCCCGTGGGACGAGGAGTGGCCGTGCCGGACAACCCCTTGGTCGGATTTGCCTCGGTCGTGGTCTTGGGGATGGCGGCTCAGTGGCTGGCGTGGCGCCTGCGGCTTCCGTCGATCCTCTTGCTGCTGGTCTTCGGCTTCCTGGCCGGTCCCGGCCGCCTCGGCCTCGTCAACCCGAGCACGATGTTCGGGGACGAGATCCTCCTCGCCCTCGTGTCGGTCGCCGCGGCGCTGATCCTCTTCGAGGGAGGCCTCACGCTTCGCTTCAGCGAGTGGAAGGCGAGCGGTGGCGTGGTGGGCCGGCTCGTCACGGTGGGCCTCGTGGTCACGGGCGTGATGGCAGCCGTCGGGGCGCACTACCTGGTCGGCCTCCCGTGGGGCATCAGCATCCTGTTGGGTTCGATCCTGACGGTCTCGGGGCCGACGGTCGTACAGCCGCTGCTTCGGGACATCCGCCCGCGAGGTGCCACGGGGACGATCCTGAAGTGGGAAGGCATCGTCATCGATCCCATCGGCGCAGTCCTGGCCGTGCTGGTGTTCGAGTGGCTGGTCTCCGACACCCTCCAGGAAGCGGCGCCGCACGCGGCCGCAGGACTTGCCTTGACCCTCGTCGTCGGTTGCCTCGGCGGGTGGGCGGCCGCGAAGCTCCTCGACATCTCGCTGCGGCGCTACCTGATCCCCGACTACCTGCACAACCCGACGGCGCTGGCGGTCGTCGTGGCAGCGTTCGTCGGATCGAACCTCATCCAACCCGACTCCGGCCTCCTCACGGTGACGGTGATGGGGATCATCCTGGCGAACCGCTCGAGCGTGTCGATCCGCCACATCGTCGAGTTCAAGGAGAACCTGCGCGTCCTGTTGCTCTCCGGCGTGTTCATCCTGCTGGCCGCACGCCTGCGGCTCGCGGACTTCGAAGGGCTGGGATGGGGTGCGCTGGCGTTCCTGGCCCTGCTCATCCTGATCGTGCGACCGATCGGCGTGTTCGTGAGCACCATCGGCTCCGACCTGACCTTCAAGGAGAAGATCTTCCTGTCCTGGATGTTCCCTCGCGGCATCGTGGCGGCGGCCGTGGCCTCGGTGTTCGCCCTCGAGCTCGCGCCGTCTGCGCTGGGGCCGGCCGAGCGTGCCGCCGCCGATCAGCTCGTCCCCATGGTGTTCCTCGTGATCGTCGGCACGGTCATCGTCTACGGGCTGACGGCGGGGCCGCTCGCACGGCGACTCGGACTCTCGACACCGAATCCGCAGGGCGTGCTCATCGTGGGAGCGCACCGTTGGGCGCGACGCCTCGCGCGCGCCTTGATGGAGGCCGGCATCGCCGTCCGCATGGTCGACACCAACCGGCACAACATGGCGGCGGCGCGCATGGACGGGCTTGCGACGTGGTACGGCAGCGCGCTGTCGGAGCACGCGAAAGAGGAGATCGACTTCTCCGATCTGGGGCGCCTCTTCGTGCTCACGCCGAACGACGAGGTGAACACGTTGACCGCGCTGCACTACCTCGAGGACTTCGGACGAGAGAAGATCTACCAGCTCGCTCCGGAGGAAACGACGCGGGCGCGCAACGAGGCCGTACCCACGGAGTTCCGCGGCCGCATCCTGTTCGCACCGGACGCCGACTATTGGACCCTCTCGGACCGTTTCGAGCACGGGGCGAAAGTCAAGTCCACCCGCCTCACCGAGAAGTTCGGCTTCGACGAGTTCCGCGCCGAGCACGGCGACCAGGTGCTGCTGCTGTTCACGGTCGACAAGGGGATCCTGGCCGTGTCGACGGTGGACAAGGCCCTGAAGCCCACGACCGGCCAGACCCTGATCGCCCTGGTGGGAGGTAGAGGAACGCCTCCGTCCGAGGATCCGACCACCGCGTCGGGTTGACCGGGCTTGGGGCACGGCTACCTTGCCAGCCTGCGGCGCCTACCTCCGCAGAGAAAGGCCGCTCCATGGCTTCCGACGTCACCACCGATTCTCCGGTCCTCTTCGAGGTCCGCGAGGACAACCTCGACACCGGGCTGCGAGGCTACCCCGTCGGAACCTGCCGGACGAGCTCCGTCGATCCGCAGACGGGCCTGCATTACGTCGGGTACCCCATCACGGATCTGAAGGATCTGCCCGTCGATGACGTGATCTTCCTGCTCTTCAACAAGCGCCTCCCGACGACGGAGGAATCGATCGCGTTTCGACGCGAGATGGAGCAGCGCGAGGCAGTGCCGGACGCGGTGTACCAGGTGCTGGAGAGCCTGCCGCGCGAGGGGCACCCCATGGAGTGGTTCATGGTGGCGCTCAACTACCTCGGGATGATCGAGAAGACGGGCGACTACCGCGAGGACGCCCTGAACCTCGTCGCGCGCGTGAGCACGATCGTCGCGGCGATCTTCCACGTGCGCGAGGGCTGGGGCCGCCCCATCAAGCCGTGCAGCGATCTGCCCTTCTCGGCGAACTTCGTCTGCATGCTCGGCATGCCGGAGACGCACCCCCTGCTGTCCGAGGTCCTACGGCTCTTCTACGTCCTGCACATGGATCACGGCGGCGGCAACCTGTCCACGTTCGTCGGGAAGTCGATCGCGTCGAGCAAGGCGGACGTCTACTCGTCGATCATGGGCTCCATGGCCGCGCTGTACGGTCCTCGGCATGGCCGGGCCAACCAGGAGTGCCTCGAGTTCGTCAAGAGCATCGGAAGTACGCAAGCCGACGAGGTCGAGAAGCGCGTCCGCGACATCCTCGCGTCCGGCGGCCTGGTCTACGGATTCGGCCACGCGGTCCTTCGCGTGGAGGACCCCCGCGCCACGGTGCAGTACACCTTCGCGAAGAACCACTTCGGGCACCACCCGCTCGTCCAGACCGCACTGGCCCTGCGCGACGTCGTGCCCGGGATCCTCAAGGAGAACCCGAAGATCCAGAACCCGTACCCGAACGTGGACGCGATGTCCGGCACACTCCTGACGGCGATCGGGCTGGACAAACCCGAGTACTACACGTTGCTGTTCGGGTGGTCTCGTATCGTGGGCATCGCGGCCCAGATCGTCGACGAGCGGGCGTTCCCGGGCAAGAAGGACGGCCTGCCGATCTACCGGCCCCGCTACCTGGCCAAGGACCAGCCGCCGCAGCGTCTCGCGCCGGACGCCTGATTCGCAGGCCTCGCCACGAGCCGCGTCAGGGTGCGGCGAAGTACCGGGCGTCGGGGTGGTGTACGACGAAGGCGGACACCGACGCCTCAGGATCCATCATGCAGCCGTCCGTCAGGGTGACGCCGATCTCCTCGGGCTGAAGCAGCCGGAAGAGCTTCACCTGCTCCTCGAGATCGGGGCAAGCCGGGTAGCCGAAGGAGTACCGCGAGCCCCGGTAGGCGCAGCGGAAGCGATCCGCCATGGTCATGTCGGGTGCGTCCGCGAAGCCCCACCGCGCCCGCAGGTCGGCGTGGAGCCACTCCGCGGCGGCCTCGGCCGTCTCCACCGCCAGCGCGCCGAGCACGTGGCTCTCGAGATAGTGGCCCTGCTCGCGCAGCCGGCCGACCTGGGCTCGGATGCCCTCCCCGGCCGTGACGACGAAGAAGGCGACGTGATCGCGCTGGGCACCGACGAAGTCGGCGAGGCAGAGGCCGTCTCCTCGCGTCTGGCGCGGGAAGTCGAAGGACGCGACCTCGCCCCCCGTCTCGGGGTCGAAGATGCGCACGCGCTCGCCGGCGGCCGATGCGGGGAAGAAGCGGTAGACGCCCCGCACGTGCATGCCCCCGTCACGCGCGCTGTCCTTCATCGCACGCACGGCGTCCTCCAGCATGCGGTACTTCGCGTCGCCCGCCTCGGCCAACCGTCCGACGTGGCCCTTGAGCCCGAGGTGTTTGCCATAGAGCATCTGGGGATTCAGCCAGGACCACACGTCGTCCAGCGGGATCGAGCTCAGGACCACGCGTTGGGTGGAAGGGACAGTCGGCGCCGCGACGTCGCGACGGGGCGCCGGGACAGGGGGTGCCGCCGGTGCCGCGCGCGCCGCGTCCTTCGCGGCGCGTGCCTTCCGGGCCTTCTCCCCCTCCGCGTCGAGTTCGGCCTCGAGCGCCGGGCGCGCGTCCGCGTCCCCGAGACGCGCCGCGAGGTCGAGTCCGTGCATGGCGTCCCGGGCATAGGCGACCCGGCCGCTGTAGGCCGGTTGGATGCGACCGTACGTGAACCCCGGTGACAGGGCAGCGCCGCCGACGAGCACGGGAATGTCGACGCCGGCGGCCTCGAGGTCTTCGGCCGTCGCGACCATCATGTGCGCACTCTTCACGAGCAATCCGGACAACCCGATCATGTCCGGGGCGTGCTCGCGCACCGCGGCCACGATACGGTCGCTCGGCACCTTGATGCCGAGGTCGACGACGTCGAATCCGTTGTTGCTGAGGACGATGTCCACCAGGTTCTTGCCGATGTCGTGGACGTCCCCCTTGACGGTGGCGAGGAGGACCTTCCCGCGCCCGGCACCGTCTGCCTTCTCCATGTGGGGCTCGAGGTGGGTGACCGCGGCCTTCATGGCGCCCGCGCTCTGCAGCACTTCAGCCACGATGAGTTCGTTGGCGTTGAACATGCGGCCGACCTCGGCCATGCCCGCCATCAACGGGCCGTTGATGATGTCGAGCGGCGTCGCGTAGTCAGGACTGGCCAGCGCGAGGTCCAGATCGGCGGTGAGCCCTTCCTTCGTGCCCTCGATGACGTACGCCTCGAGGCGCTCGGCGAGGGAGAGCTGGCGCTCGGCCGCGCGGGCGCGAGGCCGCCGCGCGCGAAAGTGCTCGGTGAACCGCTCGACGGCATCCTCGCGGCGTGCGTAGAGCAGATCCTCGCAGAGCTGTCGCTCATTCTCCGGGATCGACGGATAGCGCTCCAGCTTCTCGCTGTTGACGATGGCGAGATCGAGACCCGCCTGGACGCAGTGGTACAGGAACACGCTGTTCAGGACCTCGCGCCCGCTGGCGGGGAGCCCGAACGAGACATTGCTGATTCCGAGTACGGTCTTCGTATTGGGAAACGCTTCCTTGAGACGACGCACGCCTTCGATGGTTTGCTCCGCGCTCCCGACGTAGGTCTCGTCGCCCGTGCCGCACGGAAACACGAGGGGATCCCAGACGATGTCCTCCTCGGCGACGCCGAAGTCGTCGACGAGGATGCGGAGGGACCGCTCGGCCACCTCGAGTTTGCGCTGCACCGTGATGGCCATGCCCTGCACGGGGTCTTCGTCGATCAACCCGACCACGAGGGCGGCTCCGTACTTCCGGGCAAGGGGCACGACGCGCTCGAAGCGCTCCAGGCCGTCCTCGAGGTTCACGCTGTTGAGGAGCGCCTTCCCCTGCATCCGTCGGAGCGCGCCTTCCATGACGTCCGCATCCGTGGTGTCGATGACGAACGGCACGCGCACCTTCTTGACGGCCTCGTGGAGGAAGGCGGCCATGTCGGCCCCCTCGTCGGCCTCGGGGTCTTGCAGGCAGACGTCGATGACGTGGGCCCCGCCCTTCACCTGGGCGCGTCCCACCTCCGCGGCCTCCTCGAACGACCGCGACTGGATCAGCCGCTTGAACTTGCGACTGCCCAAGACGTTGGTGCGCTCACCGACGATGACGGGACGCGTGTCTTCGTCGACGGACAGGAACTCGACACCCGCGAGCCACGTGCCGCGCTGCGTCGGGGGGACACGGGGCGCCACGCCCTCCACGGACCTCGCAAGGGCCGTCACGTGCTCGGGCGTCGTACCGCAGCAGCCGCCGACGAGGTTCAGCCAGCCATGCTCCGCGAAGTCACCAATCACCGACGCCAGCATGGCCGGCGACTCGTTGTACTCGCCGTCCTCATTCGGAAGCCCGGCGTTGGGCACGCAGGCCACGCGCGCCGCCGTGCGCTCGGAGAGGCTCCGCACGTGATCGCGCATCAACTCGGGCCCGGTGGCGCAGTTGAGGCCGAGATAGAGCAACTCCCGGTGCATGAGACTGACGGCGAACGCCTCGACGCCCTGGCCCGCCAGCATCGTGCCCGTCGGCTCGATGGTGCACGAGACGGCGATGGGCACGCGGCGGCCGACCGTCTCGAACGCCCGATCGATGGCGAGCAGCCCCGCTTTCACGTTGAGCGTGTCCTGGCAGGTCTCGAGTAGCAGGTAGTCCACCCCCCCCTCGAGCAGCCCCTCGGCCTGTTCCTGGTACACCGTGATCAAGGCGTCGAAGGTGACGCCGCCGGTAACGGAGATGGCCTTCGTGGTGGGGCCCATGGACCCCGCCACCCATCGCGGCCGAGGCGAGTCGTCGTATGCGGCGCACGCCTCCCGCGCCAGGCGAGCGGCCACGCGGTTGATCTCCCGCGCCTTGGACGCCATGTCGTACTCGGCGAGTACGAGCGCCGTCGCGCCGAAGGTGTTGGTCTCGACGATGTCGCAGCCGGCTTCCAGATAGCGGGCATGCAGCCTCCGACAAACATCGGGCCGCGTGAGAACGAGGTTCTCGTTGCAGCCGTCGAGCGCCGGTCCACCGAAGTCCTCGGCTTTGAGGTTCTCGACCTGGAGCGCGGTGCCGGTGGCGCCGTCGAGGACGAGAATCCGGGTGGCCAGGGCCTCTTCGAGCCGTCGGATCCGTTGCTCGTTCGTGGGCTCGTGGGTCGTGCTCATACCGGACGGGTCTCCTGCTTCACACCGGACGCGACGAGGACCGTGAACGGGTGCCCGCGCCGCCGGGCGGCGTCTTCGAGACGCACCCCAGCGAGCCCCGCCTGGCCCATCCACGCCCGGATCGTGTCGGCGCCGAAGCCGAGGTGTCGATGCCCCCAGCGGTCGCGGACCCAGCCCTCCTCGTGCTCCATCAGATCGAGCACGAGGAGCCGCCCGCCGTTCTTCAGGAGGCGGACGCCCTCGCGGACGACCCCGGCGGGGTCGTCCTCGAGATGGAGCGCCTGGGAGAGGAGCACGACGTCGTAGCGCTCGGCGTCGAGGCCGGTGGCGTCGAGTGGCGCTTCGATCCACCGCACGTTCGCGACGCCGCGTCGAGTGGCCTCGCCCTGCGCCGCCGCCAGCGACGAGGCGGACGCGTCGACGCCGTCGACGTGCCGGGCCCAGCGCGCCACCTCCCGCGTGAGGGCACCTTCCCCGCAACCGAGGTCGACCACGTCCAGCGGCGGGAGCAGGTGGCCGAGGGCACGCGCCCAGGCGGCCCACGAACGACCGGGGCGAGGATGGGGCCGCCGTCCCCCCCACCCGATCTCGCGCTCCTCGCGCGCGCGCAGGACGGCCGCGAGGCGCGCGTCGTCCCCCGCGTCGTCCAGGGCTTCGCCGAAGCCGGCCCGAAGCGTCGGCCAGATCGTGTGAAGACCCGGGGGGGCCTCGACGGCGAGGGCCAGCCAGGTGTAGCCCGCCTCCCGGGTTTCCTCGAGGAGCGAACCCTCGCGAAGGAGCCGCACGTGGCGCGACACGGTGGACTGGCCGACGTCCAGCGCCTCGGTGAGCTCGCCCACGTTGAGGCGCTCGTGGGCGAGCAGCCGCAAGATCCGCAGGCGCAGGCCATCACCCAGGAGGCGGAAGGCATCGGCGGGGCTGGCAACATTCATATCGAAGAATCACGATATATCGATATGAGCATGGAGCCAGCAAGATCCGGCCCCGAAACGAGGACCGGCCGGTCCTCCGTGGGGAGGACCGGCCGGTCGGTGAAACGGCAGATTCAGGGTCTGGCGGCTAGCGCCAGCTCGACGCCGACGGCGTCGGGCAGCCGCGCGGACCTCAGCCACCGCCGCTGGCGCATGCCTGCAGGCCAACGATGGAAGCGAGGAGGAGCGCGGTCAGGATCAGCTTGCGCATGAAATCCTCCGTGGGGGCGATCCTCCCAGTGATTCTCGAGCGGCCGGACGGATCGCCTCCTACCGACGCCCTCCCTCGGATGCCAATTGCAGGGGCCGATCCTCGGCGCAATCGGGGGTCCCGCAACCTCTTTTCCATCGGGTGATGCCGATGGCGACTCAAGCGAGGATCGGCTCGGGGCGTCTCGAGCTGGGCGCGGGAGCCTCGTCCTCGACCTCCCGCCCGCCGTCGTCCCGCCGGATCAGGAGGATCCGGGCTCTCAGCGGAGGCGCTTCGGTGGTCTGGCCCGGGGTGCGACCGGAGCCACCGTCGACGTCCTCCGGCTCCTGGATCAAGACGCGGACGCGGGGGAGGCCGATGAAGTGGCGATCGAGCGCAGGATGGCGGCCCTGGTCGTAGGTCTCGAAGAGGACCCGAAAGACCATCTTGAGCGTGGGCCAGGCGATGCGGGCGTCCCAGTAGATGGCGTCGATGTCGAGCGCCCCGAGGACCTCGTGCATGTACGAGCGCACCCGCAGGGGGAACGCGTCGGCGAAAGGCCGTCCGACGTGGCGGCCCCCCAGCACGGTCCGTCCCGTGCCGTCGGCGGCGTCCACCCCCTCGCCCACGATGCTGGTCAAGGGCCAGGCATGGGGACAGAAGAGGAAGCCGGCACCGTCCACGGCCCTCAACGCGGCGACCTGCTTGTGGAGACGATGGAAGCGGCGAAAGAAGACGCGTCGCTTGCGGATGTGGAAGCGGCGACGGAGGTGGAAGGCGCGATCGACCTCCCGGCCCTCCAGGCGGGGCACGAACCGCGCGGGATCCCCGGGTCGCCCGACGACGAGGTCGTATCCCCCTTCGGGGGGCACGTCACCCGTCGGGACCTGGAAGTCACAAGTCGCGGCGGTCTCGAGGAACGCCTCATCGACGCCATCGGGCGCCCACACCGTGCGTACGAGGGGCTGCTCGGGGGCATCGGCGGGCCGCGGGATCAGGCGGCGGATCAGCCGGCCGGCCCGAACGACCAGAATCAGGCAGGACGCCGTCGCGGCCAGCCCGAGCCCTTGCGTGAGGCCGTAGGCCCCCCCTGCGTCGAGAGGCGACAGCAGACGGGGCCCCGCCGCCAGCGCCACGACGAGCAGCGCTCCGAGGAGCGTCACGAGCCAGGTTCCCACGAGGTACTGGTGGATCGTGCAGGCCTCCACCCGCTCATCCAGCCGGAGGCGCCAGAGGTAGTAGGTGCCCGGAGGGGGCGTGAGGGCACGCGCGCCGAGACCGAGGCCGACGACCAACACCAACACCATCCCCACCCAGCCCGGGAGAAGGGCGAGGGCGGTGAGGAGGACGATCCACAGCAGGACGAGGGGAACGAGGAAGACGCCGAGGACGGAGCCGGGTGCGTGGGCGGCGGCGGGGAGGGAACTCCGCACGACCACCCACCCGAATACGGTCACCGCGCCGAACAACACCCACGACGCGACGAGCAGCAGGAGGTAGGGCGTGTAGGCGACCTCGTGCTTGATGAAGGTCATGGCGGCGGGCAGCCGCGCCCCGAGCGCCAGGATCAACACGATCGCGGCGGCGAGTCCAAGTAGGAGTCGTCGGTGGGGACGGTACGGAAGCGGCGCCGGTTCGGCCGGAAGACGGAAAGCGACCCCGGCTTGAGGCGAGAGCCGGTTCCACAGTCGCTGAAGCCCCCGCCAGGTCACCCGGGCCAGCTGGCGGGTGAGGGGAGCCCGTCCGGAGCGCGCGGCACCGACGAGAAGGGCCACGAGCAGCCCTGCGACCATGGCACCGACCAGGTCGGCGGCGTCGTCGATCGCGAAGCGCCCGACGGCTTCGAGCAACACGATGCCGGCGCCGACCGTCCCGACCTCGAGGAGGGCAGCCAGCCACGCCCGCCCCGACTTGAGGGGCGGCGGCAGCAAGCGGAGGGCGGAGAGGAGACGCATGGTGGATGGAGCCCGGGGCCGCGCCCATCATCCACGGAGGCCGAGCCTCCGGCGCCCGGGCCGTGACCGTTCGTCCCGGCTCCGGCGGCCCCTCACCGGCCCCTCACCGGCCCCTCGCACGCACCGCGCCATGCCAGGGGGCTGGGGGTCGATCCCACTACGCTGAGCCGACATGGATCTCGACCTCGCCTCCCTGCCGCCCCGCGACGCCTACCGCCTGATGACCTCGTTCTGGATCCCGCGCCCGATCGCGTGGACCAGCACGCTGGACGGCCAGGGCCGGGCCAATCTCGCGCCCTTCTCCTACGCCGGTGGCATCAGCTCGTCACCGCCGCTCATCATGCTGAGCGTCGGTCAGCGCCGCGGGCAGCCCAAGGACACGGCACGCAACCTCCTGGAGACCGGGGAAGGCGTCGTGCACGTCTGCCACCGACCGCTCGCCGAGGCCATGTCCGCGACCGCCGCCGACCTTCCGCCCGAAGGCGACGAGTTCGAGCACGCGGGACTCGGCAAGGCGCCGTCCACACTGGTGAAGCCGCCGCGCATCGAAGGCGCGCCGGTGGCGATGGAGTGCCGCGTCCAGCAGCACCTGGTACCGGACGGCTCGACGACGGACGTCTTCATCCTCCGCATCGTTCACGTCCATCTGGACGATGCCTACGTCGTGGACGGCCTCGTGGACGCCGCGAAGCTTCGGGCCGTCGGGCGGCTGGGCGGAGCCAGCTACTGCGACACGGCCGCGGTGTTCGACGTGTCGCGCCCCTGAGCGGGGAGGCGGCCGCCGGGCGCGAGCGGGCGCGAGCGGGCGCGCGCGGGCGCGCGACGTGAGCGGGCGAGCGGGCGAAGGTGAAGCGGAAGGGGAAGGCGCCGGCAGGCTGGGGGCGGGGTAGGAGCGACGAAAAGTTCGTTGACGAGGCTGCCTCCGTACGGAACTCAGATGTCGGGGCGGTCGTCGGTCAGGGCCAGCTCGTTCACGGCCTGCCAGAGGCAGGCGAGGGACTCGGCGATGTTGGCGCGCGTGCAGGGCGCGAGGTCGTCGCGCTCGAGCAAGGCCTTCAGGCCGTCGTAGGCGGCGAGCACGGCCGCCTCGGTGTCGGTCAACTCGCGTCCGAGGAGATCGTGTGCCATCTCAGCGCCCCTTCACGGTGCGGTCGTCCTTGACCCGCTTGGCCTTCAACTCGAAGCGTGGCAGCGAGTTGGCGGCCGCCCGCCGCACCTTGAAACCGAGTCCTTCGTTGTGGCTGGACAGGTCCTCGCAGAGACGCCTCGCGACGGCATCCCACTGCCCGTCGTAGCCGTCGCGCAGCTCGCAGAGCACCTCGATCTCGTCGCGGATCCCCTCCGCCGTGTACAGGTGGATCTGGAACTCGTCGACCGCGCCGTACTCCCGCACGATCGCCTCGATGGCCCGCGGATAGACGTTGGTACCGCGGATCAGCAACATGTCGTCGACCCGCCCGCGAATGCCGCCCTCGTAGATGTCCCACGTGCGCCCGCAGGTGCACGTGTCGTGCGGCACCTTGAGCACCAGGTCGCGCGTGCGGTAGCGGAGCAACGGGATCATGCCCCGCCCGAAGGAGGTCACGACGCGCTCGCCCTGCTCACCGTAGGGGGCGGGCTCCCCCGTCTCGGGATCGATCACCTCCTCGATGAAGTGATCCTCGATGATGTGCGTGCCGCCCGGCTGCTTCGCGCACTCGAACATCATGATCGTGCCGATCTCGGTCATGCCCGCCGTGTCGGCCGCCTTCGCGCCCCACTGCTCCTCGATCATCTTCTTCGTCGCGGGAATCGAACCGGCCGGTTCGCCCGAGAGGATGAGCCGTCGTACCGGGCTCGACTCCAGGTCGATGCCCAGGTTCACGGCTTCCTGCGCGAGCCGGAGAGCGTAGGTCGGAGTGGCGCAAACCACCGTCGCGCCCATCTCGTGGATCAGCTGCACCCGTTGGGCGGTCGTCATGTTGCCGGACGGGAGCACCAGGCACCCCATCTTCTCCGTGCCGTAGTGCGCTCCCCAGAACCCGATGAACGTGCCGTAGGAGAAGGCGAAGAAGACGCGATCCTCGGGACGCACGCCGAACCCGTGGAAGGCGTAGCACCAGCACTCGGCGATCCACTTCCAGTCGAGGCGTCCGTCGAGCACCCGCAGCGGCGTGCGCCCGGACGTCCCGGACGTGGTGTGGTAGCGAATCGCTTTGGACTCGGATCGCGCCAACATGTCGCCGTACGGAGGCTTCTGTTCCTGGCACTCCATCCACGCGTCTCGCGTCGTGAAGGGAATCCGCTGGAGGTCGTCGAGAGAGCGGATCCCATCCGGCGCGATGCCCGCGTCGTCCAGCATGCGCCGGTGAAAGGGGCTGTGCGTCCAGGCGCGCTCGACCACGGAGCGCAGGCGGGCGGTCTGGAGCCGTGCCAGGTCGTCTCGCGCCAACGTCTCCATCTTCGGGTTCCAGTACGGCGAATCGGACATGCGGGCTCCCAGGCGACGACCGGACGAGAGCGTGCGCTCACCGCGAGGGCCGCCTCGGCGGGCCACGGCACGGGACAACCCGGCGCTCTCTTCCGGATTCCCGGCCGAGACTCTAATGGAGGGCGTCGGCCTTTGCACGGGTCGATGATTCGCGGGCTCGGGAGCGCGATAGGATCGCGCCATGACGTTCCGATCCGAGATCCCCGTGCGGTTTGGCGACTGCGATTACGCCAAAATCGTCTACTACCCCCGCTTCCTCCACTTCTGCCACGTGACGATGGAGGAGCTCTTCGCCGAGGTCATCGGCGTGCCGTATCACGTCGCCATCGTCGAGGAGAAGATCGGCTACCCGACGGTCAAGGTGGATGCCGACTACCGCAAGCCGGTGGGCTTCGGCGAGACGATCCTCATGGAGGCGAGCGTCGAGCGCTTGGGGAACCGGAGCGTGGACTTCTGCTACGAGGGACGACGCAAGCAGGACGGCGTGAGCGCGTTCCTGATCCGCAGTCGCGCCGTGGCGGTGCACATGGACGAGTGGCACAGCGTGCCCATCCCCGAGCACCACCGCCGGGGATTCGAGAAGATCCTCGTGCCTCGGTAGTCAGGCGCTGCGGCCGGGGCGGCGGCTGGCCCAGGCGAGGGCGCCGTCGGGCAGATGCCGCACGACGCGCATCATCCACGCCATGGGCCACGGGAAGTCGCAGCGCTTGCGCTTCTTGCGAATCGCCCGCGCGATGGTGCGTGCCGCGGCTTCCGGGCTCATCTGGAACGGCTTGGGGTGATCGGCCTTCGCGATCATGGGCGTGTCGACGAAGCCCGGATGCACCGTCGTGGTCGTGACGCCGTGATCACGCCAATCCAAACGACAAGCGTCCATGAACGTGCTGAGCGCTGCCTTGGAGGCGCAGTACCCCGCCGCCTCGGGCAGCCCACGCCATCCCGCGAGCGAGGACACGGCGACGACGTGCCCCGCTCCTCGCTCGATCATGCCGGGCAGGACGGCCTCGATGGCCGTCGCCACCCCCACGACGTTCACCGCCAGTTCCTCTTCGAGGCAACGCGCGTCGGGTGCGAGCGGATCCGTCGGGCGCGAGATCCCCGCGTTGGCCACCAAGAGGTCCGTCGGCCCGAGCGCATCCTCGATCCGCCGCACGGCGGCCAGCAAGGCATCTCGGTCGGCGACGTCGGCCGCGGCCGCGAAGGCCCGACCGCCGTCGGCCTCGATCGCCGCCTCGAGCGTCGCAAGCCGGTCGGCACGGCGCGCGATGCCCCCCACGGCATACCCTTCGCGAGCCAGCTCGAGCGCCAAGGCGCGACCGATTCCGTCCGAGGCGCCGGTGACGACGGCGACCCGCGCTCCGGTCACGAGCCCTCGCCTCGTTCCGGGTCGAACGGGGGCGCCTGGGCCACCCGACCGCGCAGGGCGTGCCCCAAGTAGGGTGCGACGACCTGGGACGCCTCGCGCTGAGTCGCTACGTCGATGCCGTGCCGCACGTCGCAGCCGTCGAGGAGGTAGATCGCGTCCTCGCTCGCCAGGTTCCCGGACGCGCCGGGCGCGAAGGGACAGCCTCCGACGCCACCGCTGCTCGTGTCGTACCGCGCGACGCCGTAACGCAGCCCTTCCACGAGGTTCGCGACGGCGGTGCCGCGCGTGTCGTGGAGATGCAGGATCGTCTTCTCGAGCGCCAGGACGGGTAGCACGGCGTCGAGCAACCGAGCGATGTCGGGCGGCCGCGCCGCCCCGATGGTGTCGCCGATGGAGATCTCGTCGCAGCCCAGGGCGAGGAGATCGAGCACGACGCCACGGACCGCGTCGGGCGCGATCCGCCCCTCGTAGGGACACACGAAGGCCGTGCTCACGTAGCCCCTCAGCGATCATGCCCGCGGCCTTGGCCTGCTCGGCCACCGGGCGGAACCGATGCGAGTCGACTCGGCGATCGTCGCGTTCACGTTGTGCTGGTTGAAGGTCTCGGAGGCCGCGGTGAAGACCGCGACCTTGCCCACCACCCCGGTATCCAGAGCCCGCTCCAGGCCGCGCAGGTTGGGGACGAGCGCGCCGAACACCACCCCCTCGGGTGGCGGTCCGAGGGTCGCGAAGAGCTGTTCCGCGTCGGCCAGCTGCGGCACGCGATCGGCACGCACGAAGGACGAGACCTCGATGTCCGTGTGCCCCGCGCCGATCAGCCGGCGGACGAACGTGGCCTTGACCTGCGTCGGGATGATCCGCTTCTCGTTCTGCAAGCCGTCACGCGGGCCCACCTCGGTCAGGCGCACGCGCGGGGGGAGAGACGCCGTCACGCCTCGTCTTCGAACGTGACGACCGCTTCGTCGATGGCCACCTTGTCGCCGGGGGCCAGCCGAACGTCCGCGATGACGACATCGCGCGGCGCGCGTACGGCGTACTCCATCTTCATGGCTTCCACGACGAAGAGGGTCTCCCCCTCCTCGACCCGATCCCCCGGCGCCACGGCGACATCGAGCAGCGTGCCGGTCATGGGGCTCGTGGCCATCTTGTCGGTGCTGCCCTGCGCGCCCCCTTGCCCGGGGACCTCGACCTTCAGCTCGTAGGTGTGGCCGTCGATCGCGACCCACAGCGTGGCGCCCTGGCGCACCAGGACGGCGCGGTGCACTTCTCCGCCCATGCGGACGAGCACCGCATCAGGTGCGGTCCGGTGCACCCGGGCATCGACGATCGTGTTGCCGTCGTCCTCGTGGAGGACGCCCTTGAGCGCCTCGTCCTCGAGGCGCACGTCGATCGCCACCTTGCGCTGGCCGGCGCGCCAGATGCGCTGGTAGGAGCGCGACGTCATGACCCCTCCCTGGAGACACGGAAGCCGGCGAGCGTTTGCCAGGGTGACGGGCCCCACCATCGCGGGTGCCGTGCGAACGCCCGCCCCCCTCGCTCTTGGCCCCCGGAAGCAGGGCTTGAGCCGCCGCCGCGAGGAAGACCGCGTCGGTGGGTTCGGGCTCCGGACAGAGTGAATCACAGGCGAGATCCAGCATGTCGGTCCGGACGTCGCCTGAGAGGAACGGCGGGTAGGCGAGAATGCGGCGGAGGAAGCCCACGTTCGTCCTGAGCCCGAGCACCGCCGTGTCGGCGAGCGCGAGATCCAGGCTGCGGATCGCCTCCTCCCGCGTTTCCCCGTGGGCAATGACCTTCGCGAGCAACGGATCGTAGTAGCTAGCTCACCTCGTAGCCCCGGACCAGGGTCGAATCGACCCGGACCCCCGGCCCGCCGGGCAACCGAAGGCCGAGCACGCGGCCGGAGGAGGGCATGAACTGCTGCGACGGATCCTCGGCGTAGACGCGCGCCTCGACGGCGTGGCCGCGCGGCTGGAACGCACCATTCGTCGGCAGCGACTGCCCGGCGGCGAGACGCAGCTGCCAGGCGACGAGATCGAGGCCCAACACGGCCTCCGTCACTGGATGCTCGACCTGAAGGCGACGGTTGAACTCGAGGAAGTAGAACTCCCCATCGGGCGCCAGCAGGAACTCGACCGTACCGGCGTTTCGGTAGTCGATGGCTTCGGCGGCGGCGACGCCGGCCGCGTGGATGCGCGCCCGCAGGTCGTCATCGAGGCCGGGTGCGGGCGTCTCCTCGAGCACCTTCTGGTGGCGGCGCTGCACCGAGCAATCGCGCTCTCCGAGCGACGACGCACCGGCCTGCCTGGTCGACCAGGATCTGCACCTCGACGTGCCGCGCGGGCAGGACGACGCGCTCGACGTAGAGCGCCGTGTCGCCGAACGCCCCCCCGGCCTCGCGTCGGGCGGCGGCGGCGGCGGACGCGATGTCCTCCTCGCGCTCGACGAGCCGCATGCCCTTGCCGCCGCCACCGGACGCGGCCTTCAGCAGCAGGGGGTAGCCGGCCTCCCGCCCCGCGGCGACGAGGGCCTCTTCCGTTCCGGGACGATCTCGAGCGGCCCGGGCACGACGGGTACGCCGGCGGCCGCGACACGCCGCTTGACGGTCAGCTTGTCCGCCGAGTCGGCGAGGACCCCGGCGGGCGGTCCCACGAAGACGAGCCCGGCCTTCTCGCAGGCGGCGGCGAAGGCGGCGTTCTCCGAGAGGAAGCCGTAGCCGGGATGGACGGCCTTTGCCCCGGTGGCACGAGCGGCGCCCAGGATGGCGTCGACGTCGAGGTAGCTCTCGCGCGGCTCGGCCGAGCCGATCCACACGGCTTCGTCCGCCTCGGTGACGTGGGGAGCGTCGGCGTCGGCGTCGCTGTAGACCGCGACCGACCCGAGACCGAGCGCACGGATGGTGCGGATGAGTCGACGTGCGATCTCGCCGCGGTTGGCGACGAGCACCTTGTGGAACGGGAAGTCCGTCACTGGGCCCACCGGGGCTTGCGGCGCTCCAGGAAGGCCCTCGTGCCCTCGCGCCCGTCGGCCGAGTCGCGCGCGTCGGCGATGGCGGCGCAGGCCACGGCGGCCTGCTCTTCCGAGTTCTCCGCCTCGACCATGGCCCGTACGAGTTCCTTCGCACGGCGCAGGCCGTCCGGCGAGCCCGCGCGCAGCGACGCCACGACGTCACCGACCGCGCTGTCCAACTCGGCTTCGGGCACGACGTGGTGCACGAGCCCGAGGTTCAGGGCTTCCTCGGCTCGAAGCAGCTCCCCCGTGAGGAAGAGGCGACGCGCCTGCCCTGCTCCGATACGACGCATGGCGTACGGGCTGACCACGCCGGGGACGAGGCCGAGGCGAACCTCCGGGAATCCGAGGCGCGTCCCCTCGGCCGCCACGACGACGTCGCACACGGCGACGAGGCCCGCCCCCCCACCGAGCGCCGCGCCCTGGACCCGCCCGACGACGGGCAGCGGCGATCGATCGATCGCGTCGAAGGCACGCTGGAACATCGCGGCGTCCTTGAGGTTCTCCTCGGGCGTGTAGTCCGCCACGCGGCGCATCCAGCGCAGGTCCCCGCCGGCGCAGAAGACCTTGCCCTCGCCGGCCAACACCACGACGCGGATGTCGTCGCGTGTCGCCAGGGCCGTGAAGGCCGCCTCGAGGTCGGCGGCCACGCGATCGTCGAACGCGTTGCGCTTGTCCGGCCGGTTCATGAGGACGTGGGCGACGTCGCCCTCGATCCGTGTGCTGATGTCGGAGCCGTTTTCGTCCATCGCCATCACATCCTGTAGACCGGGGCCCGACCCTCGCCCTCCGGCGCGTTCAGGGTGATGGCCAGGGCGAGGCCGAGTACGTCGCGCGTCTGGGCCGGCTCGATCACCCCGTCATCCCAGAGGCGGGCGCTGCCGTACATGGGGTTCCCCTCTTCCTCGTACTTCGCCCGGATGGGCTCGATGAGGGCCGCCTCCTCCTCTTCGGTGAGCGGCGGCTTCCCCTCGTAGGCGAGCTGATCCCGCTTCACGGTGAGGAGGACCTGCGCCGCCTGCTCCCCGCCCATGACGCTGATGCGCGCGTTGGGCCAGGTGAAGAGGAAGCGTGCGTCGTAGGCCCGGCCGCACATGCCGTAGTTGCCCGCGCCGAACGAGCTCCCGATCAGGACGGTCAGCTTGGGCACGCCGACCGTGCTCACCGCCTGCACCATCTTCGCCCCGTCGCGGGCGATGCCGCCGTTCTCCGCGTCGCGGCCGACCATGAATCCCGTCACGTTCTGAAGGAACACGAGCGGGATGCCTCGCTGCCCGCAGAGCTCGACGAAATGAGCACCCTTGCGGGCCGACTCGGCGAAGAGCACGCCGTTGTTCGCGACGATGCCGACGGGGTACCCGTGAATGTGGGCGAAGCCGGTGACCAGGGTCTGGCCGTAGCGGGCCTTGAACTCCTGCAAGCGGCTGCCGTCCACGATCCGCGCGATGACCTCCCGAACGTCGTACGGAATCCGTACGTCGGCCGGGAGGATCCCGAGGATCTCGGCCGGGTCGTAGAGCGGCGGCTCCGGTTCCTGGTGGTCCAGTCGCCGGGGCGGCGGCCGATTCAGGGACTCGCAGAGCGAGCGGAGGATCGCCAGGGCATGGGCGTCGTCGTTGGCGAAGTGGTCCGCCACCCCACTGATCCGGGTGTGGACATCCGCGCCGCCCAGGTCTTCGGCGGTCACGTCCTCGCCGGTCGCGGCCTTCACCAGCGGCGGGCCGGCCAGGAAGATCGTGCCGACGCCCTTCACGATGACTGCCTCGTCGCTCATGGCGGGCACGTACGCGCCGCCGGCCGTGCAGGAGCCCATGACCGCCGCGAGCTGCGGCACGCGCATGGCCGAGAGCACGGCCTGGTTGCGGAAGATCCGCCCGAAGTGGTACTTGTCCGGGAAGACCTCGGCTTGCAGCGGCAGGAAGGCGCCGCCGGAGTCCACCAGGTAGATGCACGGGAGGCGGTTCTCGATGGCCACTTCCTGCGCACGGACGTGCTTCTTGACCGTGAGGGGGTGGTAGCTCCCCCCCTTCACGGTCGCGTCGTTCGCAACGACCATCACTTCGCGTCCGTGCACCAGCCCGACGCCGGTTACCACGCCCGCGGCCGGTAGCGGGGTGCGGTAGACGTCGTGGGCGGCGAGCGGCGAGAGCTCGAGGAACGGGCTCCCGGGATCGAGCAGACGGTCGATCCGCTCGCGGACGAGCAGCTTCCCGCGCTCGTGGTGCTTGATGCGGGCCTTCTCGCTGCCCCCCTGACGGATGTGGGTCAGGAGCTCGCGCAGACGCGCGACCTCGGCTTCGTGATGAGCCCGGTTCTCGGCGAACGCCGAAGACGCCGGATCGACGTGGGTGGGTAGGACGTCCATGGGGCCGGGCATGGTACAGGCCAACGCTCGGACTGCCCACGGCATGGGCAATTCTGCGCCTCCGGGCGCCGCTGGGCGGCTTCGCTTACGAGGACCTAGCAAGTGCGGCCGGGACGCCGCCCCGGCTCAACCGACGGTGACGACTTCCTTCACCTCGGGCACCTGCTCCTTCAGCGCCCGCTCGATGCCCATCTTGAGCGTCATGGTGGAGCTGGGGCAGGAGGTGCAGGCACCCTGCAGCCTGAGGCTGACGATGCCGTCGTCGAAATCGACGTACTCGAGGTCCCCGCCATCACGCTGGAGGAAGGGGCGGATCTGTTCGAGGATGCCCTTGACGCGCTCCTCTGCGCTGGGGGCCGGGGCGGATGCACTCTCGGACATGACAACTCCGTGGGCACGAGAACGTATCGAGGCCCCAGGATAGCGCGAGCGTGGCGGCTTCGCCGCGGCGGACCGAGAGCATGGGCGCTATGCTGGCGAGCTCGGCGGAGGGAGCCCACGATGACCCACGATGGTCCGGTTGCCCTGATCACGGGAGGAGGCGGCGGTCTGGGCCGTGCCACCGCGCGCGCGCTCGACGCGGCCGGCTTCGCCGTCGCGCTGCTGGGGCGCCAAAGAGAGTCTTTGGCCCGGGTGGCAGCCTCCCTCGGCTGCCCCACCGTCACCATCGCTGCGGACGTCAGCGACCGGAAGGCGGTGCATCGAGGGCTCGACGAGGTCGCAGCGCGGCTCGGGACGCCGGCCCTCCTCGTGAACGCGGCCGGCATGGCGGTCGCCGCGCCCGTCACGCCGCCCGACGACGCGCTTTGGGCCCGGACGATGGCCACGAACGTGACGGGCGCCTGGGTCACCTCCACCGCCGTGATTCCCGGCATGCGCGAACGGGGCGGGGGCGCCATCGTCAACGTCGCGAGCACCGCCGGGCTCAGGGGCTTTCGCTTCGTGGCCGCGTACGTCGCGAGCAAGCATGCGCTCGTCGGCCTCACGCGGGCCCTGGCGGAAGACGTCGCGCGGGACGGCATTCGCGTGAATGCCGTCTGCCCCGGCTTCCTCGACACGGAGATGACGGATCGCAGCGTCGAGGCTATCTGCGCCCAGACCGGGCGGGACGAGGCGACCGCACGGGCCTCGCTCGCCGCGATGAACGCCAGCGACCGGCTGATTCCGCCCGAAGAAGTCGCGACCGCCATCCTCGCCCTGGCCCAGGACCCGCAGCGCCGGGGCGAGATCGTCGTCCTCGAGTGAGCGCCCCACGCCGCGTCGATCGTTAGCGTGCTAATGGCGCCCGAGGTCCCACTCTGCTACCACCTGACATCGCTGCCTCGTTTCCCACATCAGAGGAGGGGCCACGATGATCAAGTTCGGCAAGGGGAATTTGCGCATTCCCAGCTTCGAGAAGCCCGTGTTCGCCGTCGCGGGAGGGCTGACGGACTACCGCAAGAAGTACCCCGAGAAGAACGCCTGCGAGCTGACGATGGAAGCGACGCGGATGGCGTTCGAAGAGAACGACCTCAAGCTCGATCCGGAGGCCGTGCGCCGCAAGGTCAACTGGTGCGTCTACTCCCAGTTCGCCGACCACTTCGGCGATCAGCTCCTCGCCGCGGCCAAGGTGCACGACTACCTCGGCTTCGATCCCCTCGGGAACATCGAAGTCAAGACGGGCGGCGCGACCGGCGGTTCCTCGGTTCTGGCGGCCTGCCAGGCCGTGGCATCGGGATACGCCGACTGCGTGCCCGTCGTCGGCTGGGAGCGGATGGACGAGGTGACGACGCGGGTCGGGAACAGCTACATCGCCTCCGCGGCGTGCAAGGACTTCGAGAGCGAGCTGGGGTGGATGTACGCCGCCTACTACGCGCTGATGGCCAACCGCTACCAGCTCGAGAACGAGGTGCCGCACGAGACCCTCGCGCAGATCGCGATCAAGAACCACGAGTACGCCCGCTACTCCCCGTACTCCCAGCAGCCCGGGAGCTACACGGTGGCGGACATCCTCAGCAACGATGTCGTATCGAGTCCCCTGACGTTCCTCGAGTGCTGCGCCATGAGTGTCGGCGCGGCGACGTTGCTCGTCTGCGACGAGAAGACGGCGTTCGAGCTGTCGGACAACCCGGTGCAGATCACGGCGTGCTGCGGCGGGACGCACACGCTCCGCACGGCGGATCGCCGTCACATGCCGATTCTGCTGCTGCCGAACGAGTCCGAGACGACCTACAAGGACTACTTCGAGGGCAACCGCCACGACTGGCCGGGTTTCTCCTCGTTCCTCGCGGCTCGCATGGCGGCCTACCTGGCCTACCACCAGGCCGGGATCCAGGATCCGGTCGAGGACTTCGACCTCCTCGAAACCCACGACGCGTTCACGATCAGCGACATTCAGACCTACGAGGACATCGGGCTGCGTCCCTACGGTCGGGGGCGGGAGTTCATCGAGTCGGGCGACGCTTACCTCGGTGGGAGGCTACCGACCAACCTGTCGGGCGGTCTGATCGGCACGATGCATTCCGTGGGCGCCACGGGCATCTTCCAGATCGTCGAGGTCCTCTGGCAGCTTCAGGGCAAGTGGGAGAAGTTCCACGCGCCGGCCGAACGCTGGGGCCGCTACGGCAAGGAGAAGCCGACGGAGTTCAAGGATCTCCAGGTGGATGATCCGAAGCGCGGTTGCGCCATCTCCCACGCCGGCACGGGCAGTCACGTCACCTGCACCATCCTGGAAAGGGTCTGAGCCATGACAGTTCACCTGGACGGCACGAAGGCCGAGCTTCTGAGCAGGGACCCGATGGTCATCAAGAACCTGAAGAACTGGTACCACATCCACAGCTACGGCGGCTGGGGTCCTTTCTTCCTGGGCTTGCAGGAAGGCAAGCTCCTGGGCACCCGCTGCGTCAACCCGGATTGCTCGGAGAAGCGTATCTTCATTCCGCCGCGCCCCGACTGCGTGGACTGCTGGCACAAGACCGAGTGGGTCGAGGTGCCGCCGGTGGGCACGGTCTACACCTTCTCGGAGGTGACCTACCCCGGCGAGCTCTTCCGCGCCAAGCCGCCGGTCAACCTGATCAGCGTCGAGATCGAGGGCGTCTGCACGAAGCCGATGAGCTACATGAAGGAGGGCACACCGTCCTTCGGGCTACCCATCAAGGCGGTCTTCGAGACGAAGAACCCGACGAACACCATCCTGGACCTGGCCTGGGTCCCGGCCTGACGAAGGCGGGTCACGCGCCCTTCCGCGTCGACGGGTGCGTGATCCGGCTGAACGGGCTCAGGCTCGGGTCGAAGATGAACTTCAGCAGGAGCGCGCCCCACGAGCGGTACGAGGCGAGGTTGTCGTAGAACTCGGGGGCCCGTCGCCGGATCTCGGGGAGGCGGTTCCACGGCACGTTCATGAGGTCGTGGTGCTCGTTGTGGTAGCCCACGTTGAACGCGAGCTTGTTGCCGGGCCCATAGTAGGAGTAGGTCTCCTGGCCCGGCGTGGTGACGTAATGCTCCTGGATCCACCGCCCGCCCAGCGGGTGGAGGCCCAGCCCGAAGAGCATCGAGAGGGCGAGGTAGAGCAGCGCGATCGGGCCGAGCAGGTAGAGGATCAGCCCGTCGACGGCAAAGACGAGGACGAAGCCGGCAACGGTCCAGCGATCGAGCATCTCCACGCCCTCGATCTTGGAAGGCCGCAAGCCCTGCGAGATGCCGAAGAAGAGCATCCAGAGCGCCTTGCGCCACCAGCTGTTTCCGATGAATCGCGCCTCGGCCACCGACGCCATGTCGGCGTCCAGATCGGGCTCGCCCATGAAGCGGTGATGCAGGAGGTGGTACTTGCGAAAGGGCATCGCGCCGGGGAAGACGAGGGCGAAGTCGCAGGCGATACCGAGCAGGCGGTTGGTGGTGATGGAGCGAGCCGCCAGGTTGTGCGTCGCCTCGTGGATCATCACGTAGAGGGCGTGGGCGAAGACGCCGCCCACGATGTACGCCATGACGATCGCCGCCCAGATGGGCATCTGGGTGGCCACCCAAGCGAGGGCGAGCTGCCCGCTCACGAGGAAGACGATGATGAGGGGGGTCCACCGGTTGGGCCCGCGGAGTTCCTTCAAGTTCGGGTGCTCCTTCAGCATCGCCTTGCGCCGGGCGAAGTGCACCTGGGGTTCGCTGCTGTGGATGAAGTCGGCCACGGGACGAGGCTCCGGAGGACGGGCCGATCGTACCCCGGCGCCCGGCCGTCTCCGTGCGGAGCGCGGCCCGCCCGAGAAGAGCCGGTCCCGCCGAGTAGGATGGCGCCCCTGGGGAGGGAGACCTGCATGGCCGCGTTACCTTTCGACTACTCCGTGGAGGACCACGTCGCCACGGTCACGCTGAATCGACCGGACCGCCTGAACGCCCTGACCTTCGAGGTCTACCGGCGGCTCACCGACCTGATCCATCAGCTCCGCTTCGATGACGAGGTCAAGGTCGTCGTCCTCACCGGCCGGGGTAAGGGGTTTTGCTCGGGCGGTGACGTCGAGGACATCATCGGCCACCTGTTCGAGCAGGACACACGCGACGTCCTGGCCTTCGCCCGAATGACGGGCGAGCTCGTGGAGAACATCCGCCGACTGGACCGGCCGGTCATCGCGGCGGTCAACGGCACGGCCGCCGGGGCGGGCGCCGTGATCGCGCTGGCCAGCGACTTCCGGGTCATGAGCGAGCGCGCGAAGTTCCACTTCCTCTTCACGAAGGTCGGGCTCACCGGCGCCGACATGGGCGCCGCCTGGCTCCTCCCCCGTATCGTGGGGCTCGGACGCGCCACCGAGTGGCTCTTCCTCGGCGATGGCATCGACGCGCCGACCGCGCTCGCGGCGGGCCTCGCGACGCGGGTCACGGCGCCCGATGCCGTGCTGACGACCGCCCGGGATCTCGCCCGGCGGCTCGCAACCGGACCCACGCTCGCCCTCTCCATGACGAAACGCCTGCTCAACAACGAGATGAGCATGGACCTCTCATCGGCCATCGAACAGGAGGCCATCGCCCAGGCTCTGCTCCTGCGCGCCGGGGATCACCGTCGCTTCTACGACGCCTTCAAGGAGGGCCGCGAAGCGGCCTTCGAGGGTCGATGAGCCGATGAACGACGCCTCGGCCCGACTCGACGACGTGGACTTCAAGGCCCGCTACGGTCTCACCGACGAGGAGGAAACCTGGCGCCTCGAGGCACGCGCGTTCGCCGCGCGTCACGTCGCGCCTCACGCTCGCCAGGCGGACCGCGACGGGCACTTCGCGGCGGACCTCGTACCCGCGCTCGGGCAAGCCGGCCTGCTGGGGCCGTCGCTCCCCGCGGCGGTGGGCGGCGGCGGCGCGCCGTGGATGGCGGACTGCCTGGTCGCCGAGGAGATCGGCGCGGTGGACGGCAGCGTGCGCGGCTTCCTCGCGGTGCAAGGAGGGCTGGTCTGCTCCGCGCTCGCAGCCTACGCCACCCAGGCCCAACGGGACCGCTGGCTGCCGGGCCTGCTCCGGGGCGAGCGAATCGGGTGCTACGCCCTGACCGAGGAGGGCGCGGGAAGCGACGTCGGGAGCATCGCAACGCGTATCCGGAACGAGGGGGACGAGCTCGTCATCGACGGCACGAAGGTCTGGATCACGAACGGGGGCGTCGCGGAGGTGATGCTCGTGTTCGGAACCGCGGACCCGGAGCTCCGGACCAAGGGGCTGACCTGCGCCATCGTTCCGGCCGACGCAGAGGGCATCGAGCGCGAGCCGATGCCCGGCCGTGAACTCGGCCACAGGGCCTCCGACCACGCGAGGCTCACCTTCCGTGGCGTACGGGTTCCCAAGGCGAACCGCCTGGGCGATGAACGCGGCGGCTTCGAGGTGGCGATGCACGGACTGGAAGCGGGTCGCCTCAACGTGGCGGCCGGCGCGGTGGGGATCCAGCAGGCGTGCCTCGACGCCAGCGTCGCGTTCGCCCGCGGGCGGCGCCAATTCGGCCGGCGCATCGGCGACTTCCAGCAGGTCGGAGCCACCCTGGCCGAGATGGCGGTGGCCCTGGAGAGCTCGCGCCTGCTCACGTACCACGCGGCGCGTCTGAGGGACGCGGGACTCGACGCCGCCGGCGCGGTCAGCGCCGCGAAGCTGCACGCGACCGAGGCCGCGGTCCACAGCGCCACCCAGGCGCTGCAGCTCCACGGCTCCCGCGGCTACACCGATGAGCTTCCGATCGAGCGGCACTACCGAGACGCCATCGCTCTGACGATCTACGAAGGCGCGAGCAACATCCAACGCGTGATCCTCGCGCGGCGGCTGCTTGGACGCGATGAAGGAGGAGACGCATGACGGACGACGCCGCAGCACGCCCCTGGCGGGCGATCGACCCACCGGCGCTGGCCGAGCCGGTCGGCTACGCCAATGCGGTCGAGTCGATTGGCGGGCGCCGTCTCTCGCTGGCCGGGCAGACGGCCATGGACACCGACGGGACGATCCTCCACGCGGGCGACATCGCAGCGCAGGCCGCACGAGCGTTCGCGAACCTGGCCACGGTTCTGCGAGCCGCCGATGCGCGCCCCGAACACCTCGTCCGGCTCCGGATCTACGTGACGGACGTCGCCGCATACCGCCAAGCCGGCCGCACGATCGGCGCGTCCTACCGCGAGCACTTCGGGAAGTGGTTTCCCGCGATGACCCTGGTCCAGGTCGCGCGGCTCTACGACGACGACGCCATGATCGAAGTCGAAGGCGAGGCCGTCGTACCGGCGCCGTTGCCATGACGACGCGGCTCGTCCTGGCGGCCGCCCTCGTCCTGTCGCTCGCCGGCCACGCCGCCTGCTCCGACGACGACGAGACACAGCCGCCCCGGTGCCCGCAGCTCGGCGCATTCAACGAGCACGTGCTCCACGTCGTGGGGACCTATCCCACCGACGGGACGCACGCCTACTACTGGCCCCGGCGCGGGTCGTGGCTCGGGTTCACGCGCGATGTGCGCTACCAGGGCGATCTGCTCGGCAAGGGCGACGCGAAGGGCCGCTGTCACTGCAGCGGGCTGACGCTCGAGGTGTTCCTCCGGGCTTGGGAACGCTGGAGCCGCGCCGTGGGGAGCGATGGGCGCATTCTCGCCCTGGACATGGAGGGGCTGAGGGGATTCCAGCGATCCTGGTTCGGAACGAGCGGTGACCGAGCGACGCTCCACACGGCGCTCACGAAGGCGGGTGCCGGTGTGAGGATCCGGGACTGGGAGAAAGCCCGCTCGGGGGACTTCGTCCAGTTGTGGCGTCACAGCGGCTCCGGCCACTCCTGCATCTTCCGGGGTTGGGTGCGCGAGAACGGGAAGATCGTGGGCCTTCGCTACTGGAGCACGCAGTCCAGCACGAAGGGGATCGGGAACCGGGAAGAGCGCTTCGGCGCGGAGGGCAGCGCCGTGAAGCGCGATGAGTTCTACATCGTGCGCGTGGGCAAGTCGTAGCGCGACCGCCGAATGCGGGTGTGGCGCCACCTCGCGGCAGGAGGCTCCGCTCCGGGTAGCTTCCCCCCATGCCGTTGGTCACCGCGTCCCGCATCTCGATGCACTTCGGGGGTCCCCACCTCCTGGAAGACGTCACTCTGAAGATCGAGCCCGGGGACCGCATCGGCCTGATCGGGCGCAACGGCAGCGGCAAGTCCACCCTGCTGAAGCTGCTCGCGGGACGGCTCGAGCCGACGGACGGCCAGGTCGTGATCGCCCGGGACGCCACGATCGCGACGCAGGACCAGGAACTCGCCTTCGCGAAGGACGCCACGGTGTTCTCCACGATGCGGGACGTGTTCCGGGAAGAGGCGACGCGCGAGGCGCGCCTACGAGAGCTGGAGTCGGAGCTGGCACGAGGCGATGCGCCGGACCGCGTCCTGCGCGAGTACACCCGGCTCCAGGAGGAGCAAGCGCGCCGCAACGTGTACGACGTCGACCGACGTATCGAGAGCGTGCTGACGAGCCTCGGCCTGGACGAGTCGACGTGGGAAAAGCCGATCGCGACCTTCTCGGGCGGCGAGCGCAACATCATCGGTCTGGCGCGCGTGCTGCTCATGGACCCCGACCTCATGCTCCTCGACGAGCCGTCCAATCACCTCGACATGGAGGGGGTCGAGTGGTTCATCGACTTCCTGCGTCGTTCGCGCGCCGCGTTCCTCATGGTGAGCCACAACCGTCACCTCCTGGACGCCACGGTGGACGCGATCTGGGACCTCGAGCGGCGCAACGTCGTGTCCTGGACGGGCAACTACAGCGACTTCCAGCGCCAGAAGGCCGAGGCAATCGCTCGCCAGGAGCGGCAGTTCAAGGTCCAGCAGCGGCTGATCGAGCGCATCGAGTTCCAAGCGCGCCGCATGATGGACATGGCGAACGCCTACGACGACCCCGGGCAGGCCAAGCGAGCGAAGGCGATGATCAAGCGCCTGGATCGGATGGAGAAGATCGAGAAGCCGCTCAGCGAGCGCTCGAGCTTCAAGGCGAGCCTGAAGGGCGCGGGGCGCCACGGACGCATTGCACTGACGGTGCGCGACTTCAGCCACGCCTTCGGGGATCGCGTGCTCTTCGAGGACGCCAACCTGGAGATCGAGTACGGTGATCGCGTCTGTCTGGTCGGGGCCAACGGCAGCGGCAAGACGACTCTGTTTCGAGCGATCCTCGAGCGAGGAAGCTGGGAGAATCCGGAGCTTCGCCTGGGCAAGTCGGTGAAGGTCGGTGAGTACCGTCAGCTACACGATGTGCTCGACCCGGAGACGACCCTCATCGACTGGGTCGTCCAGGAGACGCACCTCCTGCAGAAGGACGCAGCCGACTTGCTCCATCGGTTCCTGTTCACGCGCGAGGACCTGGATCGCACCATCGGCACGCTGTCCGGCGGTGAGAAGAGTCGCCTCCAACTCGCCCGTCTCGTGCACGAGAAGGTGAACTTCCTGTTTCTCGACGAGCCGACGAACCACATCGACATTCAGTCGTGCGAGGTGCTGGAGGAGATGCTGCAGGAGTTCGACGGAACCCTTTTCGTCATCAGCCACGATCGCTACTTCCTCGACAAGTTGGTCGACCGCGTGGTCGAGGTGGAGGACCACAAGCTCGTCTACCACCGCACGACCTTCGCGGCGTGGTGGCAGGAGCGCTTCGCGGCAGGGAAGGGCATTCGCCGCACGGCGCTGAAGGACCGCTCCTCGGCCGCGCCGAACAAGGACGAAGCCCGCCAGGCCCACGAGGACCGCATGCGGGCGAAGCGCGAACGCGAGCGAAGCAAGGGGCGGCTCCTCCGCGTGGAGCAGGAGATCGAAGAGGGCGAAGCGCGCAAGACGGCGCTGGAGGTGGCCATCGAGGCGGCATGGGCGCCGGGCGGCGACACCGCCGCGGCGGGGGGCCTGAGCCGCGAGCTCCACGCTCTGCAGGCGACCCTCGAGACCCTCTACGCCGAGTGGGAGCGACTCGCCGAATAGGGACGGTCGCCCTTCGTCCGCGGCACGGTGTGACCGGCCGACGCGCAGGCCTTCATTTTCCGCACACCTTTCGCGGGGTCATGGCCGAAAGGGATGACCGAGGACCGCCTGCCCCAGGTGGCCCGACGTAGCCATGTCCGAATCCACCGACCACCCCCCGACCGCGCCCCCGCCCGCCGACGTCGTCTTCGTCGAGCGGTGGTCCGATTTCGCCAAGGCGTTCTCCATCTACCCCCCCACGAACACCCGCGTACGAGGGGCGCTGGAGGAGATGCTGGAGCATCTGCCGAAGGCTCTGGTGGCCAAGGCCAACGTCGCCGGGGGGCTGGAGATCGGCTTCTTCCAAGGCGGGCTCGATGTCGCGGGTATGGAGATCGAGCTGCGCGAGGGGTCGAACGTCGAGTGGCTCCACCAGCGCATCCGCAAGGCGTGCATCGCGACCGTCACCTTTCTCCCGTCCGTGGAAGACGAGGCGCTGCTCGCCTTCACGGCGCGTCTCCTCGACCTGTTCACCCGCGCCGACCTGGACGATTCGTTCGAGTCGCTCTGGCCCGAGATCCCCCCGGGGCTGAAGCTCCAGGACCAGCACTTCGCCGGACGCTTTCGCGCCGAGGGGGAGGCCGCGCGGACCGAGTCGCGCGTTCCCTGCGCCCCGACACCGACGGCCGTCGATACGACGGGCGAGCAGGATCTCGTCGCCTTGCTGATGGAAGACGAAGAGATCCGGGAGGGGCTGGACGCCTTCCAGGCGCGCCTTGCCGACGAAGCGGGTGAGGGCGACACGATTCATCAGGTGGACGTGTTGGGGCGTCTCATCCAGCAGATGCCGCCCGACGCGATGGACGACCGAGAGACCCTCCTCCGCGTCACGCGAACCGCGATCCAAGCGCTGGAAAGTCGGGTGGGCGACAGCGGCGGCATCCAGGCCCTCCCGGATGACCTGTCGCTGGTGCAGCTCATGTTCGAAGCGAGCCAGGGGCTTCTCGGACGCGCGGGCCCGACCAATGAGGAGGTTGCCGTACGCCTGCGCGAACACGCGTCGAGTGCCGTCTCGGATGCGCCCGACCACAAAGGCCACGCGGGCGACGAGAAGATCAAGGACGAAGAACATCTGTTCTGGGAGGACATCGCCGCCATGCCTCCTGCATTCGACGGCGCGCTGACCGAACAGACGATCGAGAGCGTCGCCGAGCAGGTGGGCGTCTACCTCCACTTCTTCACGGCCAGCGATCAGGAAGAGATCGCGCCTGTCGCCCGCGAGGGGCTCCAGCGACGACTGCGGGGCGCCCGCCTGGCCGAGGCCGCCGTACTGCTTCCCTATCTCCGCCCGCCGCAAGCCGGACCGGATGAGGCCTACCGGCGACGGCGCGACCGGGTTCTGGACTTCCTGCACGAGGAGAGACTCGCACGTCTCCTGCGCGAATGCGGACTGCTCGGAAAGGAGACGATCCTGGAGCAGTTCCCGCTCGACTTCGGTCTCTACCTGGAGTCCCTGGACGTAGACACCCCGGAGGATCTACAGGAGCTGGCCGAAGTGGCCGAGGCCCTGGGGCCTTCCCGTATCGAGAGCGCAGGCGACGACCTCGCCGACGTCGAGGGGATCACGCAGCCGGAACGGATGGCGCGCATTCTGGCCTCCCCCGCACCGAGCATGCTGCCCTTCCTCCAGCTTCTGCTCGCCAAGGTCGAGCGGCGCGAGCGCGGTCCCCTGGTGGCAGCGCTTCGTCGCCTGCGGGGTGACGACACGATCGCCTGCCTGTTGTCCATCGTCGACGATCCCGAGTTGCTGCCCCTCAAGTACCTGCAGTCGCTCGCAGGCGAGGAGAGCGCGTCCACCGACCGCTGGGCGCATCGCGATCTGATCGCAGGTGTGATCTGTCGCTTCTTGTACGCGACCGCCCACCGTGAGGAGAAGGCGGAGCGACGCGCGTACGCCATTCGGTATCTCGAGCACTTCATGACACCCGACGCACGCAACCTGGTGCAGGAGCTCCTCAGGGCCCGCCGTCTCCTGGTGCTTCCTCGGGAGCCGAAGGTCGTGCGTCAAGCGGCCCGCCGCGTCCTCCAAGCTACGAAGCACCACTGAGCCGCCCCATGTGTGAATTCCATCCCCACGACGAAGACAATGATTGCCCCGGCTCGAGCGTCAAGGCGTTCGTGGACGAGCTCGTGGTCTTGCTGACCAACAGCCGGATCTACAGTCCGGAGCACCCCCGCGTTCAGGACTGCCTCCAGGGCCTGGTCAACGGGCTCGAGGAGATCCTGCTCCGAGAAGGTCGCCAGGCGCTCGAGATCGGTGCCGCCGACGGTTTCCTGATCTACGACGAACGACCGCTGCGAGGTGCCAGTCGCTCCGCGCCGCGTCTCATGCAGCTCTTGGAGGCGATTGGCAGCGGAGGACTGTCGTTCCAGCGTGGCGCCGCGGTCGATGACTTGCTGGCGCTCGTGCAGGTCGTGAATCGACGGGATCTCGGCTCGCTCGATCTCACGGCGGCGAATGGCGAGTTGCGGGACGCGGGCGCCCATCGATTCCAGTTCCTCGGTGCGTACGCGGCCCACGCCGCGCCCCGGGACTTCGCGGCCGCCGTCAAGCCGGACACCGCCAAGGCCGCAGGCGTCGCGAAACACACGCTGAGCGTGCCCGAGCGCGTGTACGAGGGACTGTTCGATCACCTGACGGACGTCTTGATGCGGATCGTCCGCGGCGATGTCTTCATGCTCGGCGACACGCAGGGACGCGTGGAGGAGATGCTCTCTCGCCTCAACGCGGACTCCGCGGAAACGATGGACGTCGCATCGCGCAGCTCGACGCGCGCCGACGTCTTCCAGTTCCGGCACTCGATCCGTGTGGCGTGCCTCGCGCTGAACTTCGCGCGCGCCATGACGGACGACCACCCCCTGCTGCTCCGCATCGGCGCGGCGGCTCTCCTTCACGACGTAGGCAAGGCCCAGGTCTCCAACGAGGTGCTGCGCCATCCGGGGCGGCTGAGCGACGAGCAGTTCCGTGAGATCCAGCGCCACACGACGGAGGGGGCGAAGACCCTGATGCGCATGCCTGATGTGGACCCGCTCTGCATCGCGGTGGCATTCGGTCATCACCGGACCATGGATCAGGGCGGCTATCCGTGGGTCCGCCACGAAGCCGACCTCTCGACCGCCACCCGGATCGTGAAGATCTGCGACGTCTACGAGGCCCTCACCTCGTCGGTGCGTCGCTACCGGCTCCCGATGGCGCCGCGACACGCGTACCGGATCATGATGAGCATGCAGTCGCACTTCGACCGCCCGCTCCTGCATCGCTTCATCCAGGTGAACGGACTCTATCCGATCGGCGAGTGGGTTCGCATGAACTCCGGCGTACGCGCGCGGGTCATCGAGCAGACGGACAGCTTGGATCTGCCCATCGTTCGCGTCGAGGGCGAGGAGCGAAGCTGGGATCTCCGCGACCCCGCCAGTCGCGAGTTGGGCGAGGTCGACAAACTGGTGTTCGCCCACGGCGCCGATCCCGTCCGCGACATCGAGGGCGCCGTCCAGCGACAGAACCGGGCAACCGCCAAGAACTGAGGGGCTGGCGACAGCGAGGCGCGTGCCGAGCACGCCCCTCCCCGGGGCGAGCATCGCACGAAGCATGCGTCGAGCGCGTTGATGTGCGTCAGGCGCGGCGCGGTGCCCATCGCGCGAAACGCGGGCGCGGCTTGCGCGCGACGTCGACCAAAATCGCGAGAGGCGCTCGTTCGCGAGGGGACGGCGCGGACGCTCTGCGCATTCGTCCGCTTCCGTGGGGACGAAAAGTTCGTTTACGAGGCTGCCTCGGTACGGAACTTTTCGGGGGTCGGTCAGGGGTGGATGCCGCCGACGACGGGTTCGGTGACGTCGGCGGCCATCCACGCGACGCCCATCGCCGGCGTGTTGAATCCCCAGCCCACGCCGCCATCGGGCTTGAGCAGGATGACCCCGGCCCGGCCGTCCAAGCGGTCCTGGAGGTCCCGGATGACCATCCAGCAAGCATCCTGGGCATCGTGGTCCCTCGCCAGGTCGACGAGCCGCCGCGCCAGCCCGAAGCGCAGGACATCCTCCCCCCAGCCGGTGCAGGCGGCCGCGCCGACCCGGTCATCGGCGTAGAGGCCGGCGCCGGCGACGGGTGCGTCGCCGATGCGCCCGCTCGGCTTGCCCGGGCGTCCGCCCGTGGAGGTCCCGGCGGCGAGGCGGCCTTCGGCGTCCACGCAGACAGCCCCGACGGTGTCGGCGGGCCCCTGCGCGACCCGTCGCGCGCGCCACGCATCCAGTCGATCCTTCTCGCGCTGGACGACGAGGCGCGCGGGATCGACCCGTCGCACCCCGTGCGCCGCCCCGAACGCGACGGCCGCCTCCCCCACCAGAAAGACCTCGGGGGCCGTTAGGAGTTCGCGCGCGAGGAGGATCGGGTGCTCGACGTCGCGCACGGCGGCGACCGCGCCGAGCTCGAGCGCCTGCCCCGTCATGAGCGCAGCGTCGAGCTCCGCCCAGCCCTCGTCACAAAGCACGCTGCCGCGCCCGGCGTTGAGTGCGGGATCGTCCTCCATGGACATGATGGACGTGACGACGGCATCCGCGGACGACCCGCCGCCCGAGAGCACGCGCCAGCCGGCCAGCGCGGCTCGACGCGCTCCCTCGCGATGCGCGTCCCGTTCGGCGAGAGGTACATCCCACGCGCCGGTGTGGACGATGATCGCGGGAACGCGGGCGGGGGGCATCGGCATCGGAGGGATGGTAGCGCCCGAACGAGCGAGCGGCCGATCCGCTTGCCTCCGTTCTCCCGCCTCCCTCGTCCTTCCGGGGTAGGCTCCGTGCGTGTCGCTCACGGAAGACGCCGTCGACGTTCGCCTGGCCCAGACGGGAGATCGCGACGCGTACGCACGGCTCGTCGGGCGCTACACGCGCCGCGTACA
Source organism: uncultured Planctomycetota bacterium (assembly GCA_963802335.1). GTDB lineage: Bacteria > Planctomycetota > PLA2 > PLA2 > JAEUHO01 > CAWDIE01. The sequence continues at coordinate 390,935 of CAWDIE010000005.1, forward strand.
CGACCTCGCGCGACGCATGCTGCGCGATCCGCACGAGGCGGAAGACGTGGTCCAGCATGCGTTCTGGAACGCGTGGCGGGCGCTCGACCGCTTCGATCCCGAGCGTCCCTTCCGCAACTGGCTACTGCGGATCGCCTCGAATCTCTGCCGGAATCGGCTGGCGAGTCGCGGGCGGCGGCCCGAGCTCCGCGCCCGGGGTGGCGAAGCGCCCGTGCCCGAACGCGAGGCACCGGGGCCGCCCCTGCCCTCGTCGCCCCCGCCGTCCCTGCGGGAGGCCATCGAGGCCCTCCCGGAGAAGTACCGCCTTCCGATTCTCCTGCACTATCTCCAGGGGCTCCCGCTCGACGAGATCGCCGAGATCACGGGGGTCGGCGTCGCCACGGTGAAGACCCACCTGCACCGGGGCCGGGCTCGGCTGAAAGCGTTGCTCGATCTGGACGAAACCCCCGACGCCAGCCGCGGTACGACGGGATGAGATGAGCTCTCCGAACCGCCCCCCCTCCGCCTCGGCATCGCCGCCCCCGGCGGATGCACTCGAGGCCCGCTTGCGGGCGGAGGTCTGGATGGAGGAGCCGGGCGACCTCGCCGCGCGCATCATGCTCGGCCTGCCCTCCCGCCATGCGGGCCTGGACCGGCGCGCGCTGCTGCGCTTCGCCGCCGCCGTGGTGGCGGTGTTCGGCGTCTGGTTCTTCACGACGGGCGCCGTCCCGTCGCTCGCCAACGCCGCGCCCCAACCGATCGTCGAGCGCGTGCTCGTCGATACGCAGGCAGCCCTACCCGGGACGCTTGGCACGTCACTCGAGACGTGGCCCCTGACCGGGGCGACGGCCGAGGACGACCACGCCTGGCTCGCCGCCGCGCTGGGATTCGCCCTCTTGGGCACGGGTCTGTGGCTGGCGTGGCGCCTGCTGCGCCGAACACCGGGAAGGAACGCCGCGAAGTGAGCCCGTCATCGTCCCCGCTCCTGGCCGACGTCCTCCTGGGTGGCGAGAAGGCGTGGCACGCCCTGGCGGGCGTGCTGTTCCTGGTAGTCCTCCTGGCCGGCGTCGGGTGCGTGTTCCTCGTGATCCGGGTGATCCTCGCCGGACCGACCGCGCGAGCGGACGAGGCCCTCGCCCGGCTCGGCACGCCCCGCCTCCTCGTGACCGGCGTCCTCCCACTGATCGGTGCCGGACTGCTCGCCCACGCGTCCCAGTTCGGCGGCCAGGTCACGCAAGTCGCGTTCGCCTTGCTGATCGGCCTCCCGGTGACGCTGCTCGCCTTGCTGGGAGGTGCGGCTGGCGTGCCCTACCTCGGCCGCCAGGTCCTTCGCGGCCGACGCGAGCCGACGCTCCTCTCCGCGGCCGTCGTCGGGGCGATCGTGCTGGGACTCGCGGGCGCCGCAGCCGCCCTGCTCACGAAGGAAGGCGGGCTCGCGATCCTGGTCGGACTGGTCGCGAGCTGGTTCCTGGGCGCGGGTCTGGGCGCCGTCCTGCCGGCGAGGGATTCATAGGGGTACCATCCCCGCATGTCCGATCTCGGGGATCTCGCCGGCCGCCTGGCCGACACCGTCGATGCGCCCACTGCGGCGGAGTTGTTGGCCGAGCACCTACGCGCTCGCTGGCCATCGACCTCGGTCCGCGTCTATCTGCGCGGTCCCGGCGACCGGTGCGCGACCTGCCTGCGGGCCCGCGATTGTGCCGACCGGGACACGTGCCTGCACCTGGCGGCCAGCCAGGGTGAATTCGCCCGCCCGCCCGGACACGCCTCGCGGATCCCGCTGTCGGACACGACCTGGGCCGGCGACCGCGTCTGTGTCGACGCCAAGATCCCCACGGAGCTCGAGGCGCCGGACGCCGTCGCGACCGACAGCGACATGGTGATCGTGGCCCCCCTGATGGCGGGCGGCGAGCGCGTCGGCGCCGTGGGCGTGCGAACACTCGATCCGCTGCCTCCGAACGCGGGAGCCGACGTCGAGATTCGGGCCTTGCTGGCGGCGAGCACGTTGCGCCTCCTCGCCGTGCAGGAGGCCGAAGCCCGGCGCTCGAAGCAGCTACTGCTCGTAAACGAGCTGGGACGACAGGTCAACGCCATCCTGAACGCCGATCTCCTGCTCCGCCACGCGGTCGAGGACATCCGGCGCACCTTCGGCTTCCACAACGTGATGGTGTTCATGCGCGACGCGGAGCGGAGCGCGCTCAAGCTGAGAGCCCAGGCCTCCGGCGACGAGAACCCGTCCCGGATCGGGTCCGGGGTCGATGAGGACCAGGGCATCGTCGGCCGGGTCGTACGGACCCAGGAGACGCAGGTCGTCGATGACGTCTCCGTCGACCCCGACTTCGTGAGCTGGTTCCCCGAGACGCGCTCGGAGATCGCCGTCCCCATCCGGATCGACGACCGCGTCGAGGGCATCCTGAACGTCGAGAGTGATCGACGAGGCGCGTTCAGGGGCGTCGAGCGTGTCGTCCTGGAGACGGTGGCCAACCAGTTGGCAATTGCGCTGGCGAACGCCCACCTCTTCGACCTCGTAAAGGAGCGCGAGGACCGCTATCGCATTCTCGTCGAGTCCAACCCCGGCGGCGTCTTGCACCTCGACGCACAGGGGCGGGTCGTGTTTGCCAACCCGGCGGCGCTGGACCTCCTCGGCCTCGACGAGGAGACGGTCCTGACCGCGCCTCCGCTCCTCGCGGACATGAGCGCGGAGGACAGCCGGTTGGCCGTGGACCAGGCGGTCCGCACGGCCCTCGGACCGATCGGGCGCGCGGATCTCGAGATCCACCTCGTTCGGCCGGACGGCGGCGCGCGCTGGATCGACGCATCGCTCGAGGCCCTGGCCGAGCTGGAGAGCGAGGGCCGGGGTCTGGTGATGCTGGCGCGCGACCGCAGCCGGGAGAAGGAGCTGCAGGATCGCCTCTACCAATCGGAGAAGCTCAGCGCGATCGGGAAGCTCCTGAGCGGGGTGGCGCACGAGCTGAACAACCCCCTCTCGGGCATTCTCGGCTTCGCGCAGCTCATGCTCATCTCGCCCCCCGAGAGTTGGACGCGCGCGGATGTGGAGCGCATCGAAGCCAATGCGACGCGGTGCCGGACGATCGTCGAGAACCTGCTCGCCTTCGCCAGGCAGACGAGCACGAGCAAGCAACCCGCGAACATGAACGACGTCATCGAGTCGGTGCTCAACCTGCAGGAGTACCAGCTCCGCAAGGACGACGTCGAGATCGAGAAAGCCTACGACCCCCGGCTGCCCCTCGCGGACCTGGACGTCAACCGCTGGCAGCAGGTCTTCGTGAACCTGATCACGAACGCGCACCAGGCGATGGTGGAGAGCGGCGCGCAACCCAGGCGGATCCGCTTCGAGACGCGTGCCCAGCCTGGCGAGATCGCCGTTCGCGTGAGCGACACGGGCCCCGGCGTCCCGCCCGCCTTCCGCAACGAGATCTTTGTGCCGTTCTTCACGACGAAGGACCAGGGCACCGGACTGGGTCTGAGCATCTGCTTCGGGATCGCGCAGGAACACGGCGCCACGATCGAGCTCGACCCCGCCGGGGAAGACGGCGCGGCGTTCCTGATCCGGGTGCCTCTCGGCGGCGCGCTCCCCGACGCCCCGGCGCCGGAACGGGCACCGGCGGTGGTGACGGCCGACGCCGGCCAGGGGCGCCGCATCCTCGTCATCGACGACGAGCCGTCCGTCCGCGAGGTGGTCGTGTCCGTGCTCCGGCGTCACGGCTACGCGGTCGATGAGGCGGGCGACGGCAAGGCCGCCCTCGCGCTGCTCGACGACGGCGAGTACGACGTGGTCCTGACCGACATCTCGATGCCCGGCGAACCCAAGGGACTCGATCTCTTCGACCTCGTCGAGGCCAAGCGTCCGGAGCTGGCCCGGCGAATGATCTTCCTGACGGGATACGGCCACGACCCGCTGTTGGCGGCGGAGATCGAGGAGCGCGAGCGCCCGTGCATCCGCAAGCCATTCGACATCCACGAGTTGGCGCGGGCCGTGAGCGAGATGGCCGAAGCGGCTTCGCGCGGCTGACGCGTGCTTGCGGGCAGCGGTTGCCGTAGGATTCGCCCCCATGTCGACGACGTACTGGGACTACATCCGGGTCGAGGACCTGCTCCGACTCCAGGGCGGCCTCGAGGACGACGAGAGCGACCTCTCGAACCACGAAGTGGTGTTCATCACCGTGCATCAGGTGTTCGAGCTCTGGTTCAAGCTCGTCCTGCGGGAGTTGCGTTCCCTCCGTGATCTCTTCGACCAGGACCGCGTGCCGGAGGAGGCCATGGCCTCGGCGGCGCGGAGCTTGGACCGCATCACGCGGATCTTCCGGATCGCCAACGAGCACTGGCAGGTCGTGGAGTCGCTGAACACCCGCGACTACCTCGACTTCAGAGACAAGCTCTTCCCCGCGAGCGGCTTCCAGTCGGCTCAGATGCGCGAGATCGAGATCCTCCTGGGCCTCGGCGAGGACGAGCGCGTCGGCCTCGGCGAGAAGGGCAAGTGGCTGGAGGCGCTCAAGCACCTGGACGGGGGCGACTCCTCGGCGCTGGCCCGGGTCAAGGCCGCCCTGGCGGACACGCCGAGCCTCAAGCGTGCCGTGGACGAGTGGCTGTACCGCACCCCTATCCGGGGATCCCAACCCGGCGTAGAGGGTGATGAGGCGGTCGTCCGCGCCTTCATCGAGGACTACCTCGCGTCGGTGCGGCGCATGATCGAGAGCACCGTCGAAGCGAGGGTGGACACGCGTCTCAGCGAGGAGGAGAAGCAGACGATCCGGGCCCGCTACGAGAAGGAGATCGAGGCCGCCGAGGCCTGGTTGGCGCCGAGCGACGACCGCACCCGCCGGATCCGCGCGGCGATCCTCTTCATCGAGTCCTACCGCAAGCTCCCGCTGCTGTCATGGCCGCGGGAGATTCTCGACCGGCTGGTCGAGACCGAGCAGTCGATGCTGATCTTCCGCCAGCGACACGCCCGGATGGTCGAGCGGATCATCGGACGTCGGGTGGGCACCGGCGGGAGCAGCGGCGTCCAGTACCTCGACGAAACGGCCGTCCTCTACCGTGTCTTCAAGGACCTCTGGGCGGCGCGCACCTACCTGCTGCCCGAAGGGGAGCTGCCCGCCCTGGCGGATCCGGCCTTCTACGACTTCCCGGCGTCCTCGTGAAGCGGTACCTGCACGCCGCCCTCGCGTGCGGCGCGTTCCCATTGATCGGGAGCGCCCTGATCTACCTCCTGTGGAGCGCCACCGGTACGCCCTGGGGGCAACTCCTCCTGTGGGGGTTGCTGTTCGTGAGCGTCGTCACCTTGCCGATCGGCGTGATCGCGCTGATCGTCTACGCCGGGATGCCCGACGAAGACGGTGAACGCACGCGCGGGCGCTTGATCGTGCAGGTCGCCCTGGCGACGATCCTGCTCGTCTTGGGGCCGGTCGTGTGCTTCGTACTGGCGCGCCGGATCGCGGCGGCGGAAGAGCCGAGCCAAGCCGTGGAGGTGGCCCGCTTCGCTCACCCCCCGATGTAGCTCATCTCGACTCGGTCGGTGGAGTCGGTCCGGCCGGCGCGGATCTCCGAGTAGCGATCCTCGCGCGCCGTCCAGATCCCGCCCAGGAACGCCTCGAGGTCGGCGTCGGACGCGCCACGACGAAGCAGCGCCTTCACATCGTGCCCCTTGGACGCGAAGAGACAGGTGTAGAGCTTGCCTTCCGCGGAGAGGCGCGCGCGGCTGCAGTCGCCGCAGAACGGCCGGGTCACGGAGGTCACGAAGCCCACCTCCCCTCCGCTGGCCGTGCGGTAGCGGCTGGCCACCTCCCCCCGGTAGGCGGGCTCGATAGGCTCGAGCGAAAACTCGCGGCGGAGGATGTCGAGGATCTCGGAGGCGGACACCACCTCGTCGAGGCGCCACCCGTTCGTCGTGCCGACGTCCATGTATTCGATGAAGCGCAAGACGTGCGGGCCGGCGAGGAAGTGACGGGCCATGGGAAGGACCTGGTCCTCGTTCACACCGCGCTTCACGACCATGTTCACCTTGACGGGCGCGAGGCCGGCACGACCCGCCGCGTCGATGCCCGCGAGCACGCGCTGGACGGGGAACCCCACGTCGTTCATGGCATGGAACGACGCATCGTCGAGTGCATCCAGGCTCACGGTCACGCGATCGAGGCCGGCCGCCTTCAACGCGACGGCACGCTCGGCGAGAGCCGAGCCGTTCGTCGTGAGCGCGAGGTCGTCGATGCCATCGATGGCGGCGAGCTGCCCGATGAGATCATCGAGATCGCGGCGGAGCAACGGCTCGCCGCCCGTGATCCGCACCTTGCGTACGCCGAGCCGGACGCCGGCGCGCGCGATGCGCACGATCTCCTCGTAGCTGAGGATCTCCTCCCGCGGCAGGAAGGCGTACGCCTGTCCGAAGACCTCCTTCGGCATGCAGTAGGTGCAGCGGAAGTTGCAGCGGTCCGTGATCGAGACCCTGAGATCCCGGAGGGGGCGATGCCGTTGGTCGGTCTTTGCGTTCACGGGCGCTCATTGTCGGCGGGCGGGCAGGCCCAGCGGCGGTCGATCGCTGCCGCCGGTGGGTCGCTGCGAGTTAGCGTGAACATTTGCACTGACTCCGTACGGACGCTGACTCCGTACGGACGGAAGTCAGGCGAGGCCGTTCTCGATGCCGAGGATCTCCAGGTCGCGGGTCCCGCCTTCGAGGTCCACCTGCACGTGGTCGCCGAGCTTGCGGCCCATGAGGGCCTGGGCCAGGGGCGTCAGGTAGTTGATGACCCCCTTCTTCACGTCCACGTCGGGGGGGCCGAGCAACGTGTAGCTGACCTCCTCGCCATCGCCGTCGCGGAGGCGGACCCGCGTGCCCACGGACACCGCATCGGTGCTCACGACCCCCGCCGTGAGGGGCAGGGCGCGCGCCAGCTCGCTGTTGACCTGGTCGGCCTTGGCCTGGAGCAGTCCCTGCTTCTCGCGGGCGGCGTGGTACTCGGCGTTCTCGCTGAGATCGCCGAACTCGCGGGCCCGGGCGATCTCCTTGGCGTTCTCGGGCATCTGCTCGTTCACGATGAGGTCGCGCTGCCGACGGAGATTCTCCATGCCGCTGGGCGTCATGTAGATGCGGTCGAGCCGCTCACCGACGGCGACCTCGCCTTCCTCGACGGCGACTTCCTGCTTCTCCCGGAGCGCATCGGGGCGGACGCGAAGGATCATGTCCTGCGTCTTGACGAGCTGGCGGCCCTTGATGCCGCGGTTCTTCTCGAGCACCATCACCAAGTGACGGGCCCCGTTGCTGTCGGTCTGCTCGGCGGCCTCGCGGACGAGCGCGCCGTTCTTCGTGGTGAGGATGTCCACGAGCGCCGTCACCCCCCGCTTGTCGCGGAGCTTGCCGTCTCGACGGCTGCGGTACTCGACGGCGTCGAGCACCTTCAGCATGCGGTTGACGAGGGCGTAGGCGTCGTAGCTGCGACCGTCCCAACGGCTGCGCCGCAAGCCGCGCACGTACCACGCCCACAGGTTGGGCTGCAGGGCGGGCTTGGCGTCGACATGATCGAGCAGCCGGGGCAGGTACTCGGGATGGCCGGCGGAGGCGAAGCGGTCCACGCCGACGTTGGCGAGCACGGGGTCGTCCTCGTTGAGGATGGTGTTGTAGACGATCGTCGCGCCTTCTTCGCCCGACTCGACGAGGACGCGCGCCGACGCGCTGCGGACATCGTCGTCCTTGATGCTCTTGAGCAGCGCCGCCGGGTCGGGCGCCAGGTCGAAGGCGTCCCCGATGGTGGCGCGCTCGTCGCCGCCCGCGACGGCCGTGCCGACGAGGTCCCAGCCCAACGCGGTCGCCGCGATGGTCGCCTTGGCACGCTCGGCGGCCACCAGCTCGGCGAGGACTTCGAGGGCCTCGGGGTCGTCCTTGGCCGTCGCGAGGAACTCGCGCGCGGCGCGCTGGCGATCTTGGATCGTCGCGCAGCCCTTGAAGGAGCGCTCGACCTGGGAGCGGAAGTCGGCGCCCGCCATGTCGTGGTACTCGATGACGGGATCGCGGCCGGCGCTGACGTGGAAGCGCGGGTCGAGGTGCGCGAGCTTCTTCGTCTCCTTCCACCACGTGGACCACCGCGAGGTGGCCACGGCATCGGGCACGAGCGCGTCCTTCACGTGACGCAGCCGGGTGCTGCCCGAGAAGCGGTTCAGGACCTGACGCACCATCTCGAGCGGCGCCTCCGAGGCCCACTTGCGCAGCCCCTTCGGATCCGACATGGCGAAGGCCCGGATGTCCTTGTCGTCGAGGCGCTCGAGCCGGTCCGCGGCGGCCTCGAGATCCATCTCGTGGCCGGGCTTGGTCTTGAAGTCGATGACGCATCGCCCGCGCTCGGGGATGTACTTGACGATCTGCCCCACACCCCAGCCCGACTTGTGGAAGACGTACGTCCCGGGCTCGAGGCGCACGAAGCTCTCGAGGCGCTCCGCCTGGGCGGCCAGGTCGACCGACGCGCCCCCCTGGACACCGCTCTTCTCGAGCAAGGCGTCGAGGTCGGGCCGGTCGTCGTACGCCTGGCGCGCCGCCTCGATCAGTCCCTCGCGCAGGGTGCCGTCGTCGGGCGCCATGCGGGTCAGCTGGACGTAGACGCGCAGGAGCTCCTTGTAGCGCTCCTTCTCCTTGAGCGACTCGACCAGCATCCACAGGAGGATGCCTGCCTGACGCTTCCCGCCGGACTTGGCCGCCAGGTGGTCGGAGGTCGTCAGGAAACGATCGATCGAGTCGAGATCGGACTCCAGCAACTCGAGCCAGATGCGCTCGGTGCCTTCCGAATCCTTCGCTTCGATGGCGCGGTGCAGATCATCCCAGAGGGCCATGGGCAGGTCTCCAGCTCGTTTCGGGGGCACCCCCGCTCCGAGCCGATCTCGGGGTGTGCAAAGTCCGGCGGCCCCCCGTGGAGACCGCCGGACTCGATGTGGTACGCCCTATAGGAGTCGAACCCATATCTACGGCTCCGGAGGCCGCCGCTCTATCCATTGAGCTAAGGGCGCAAGGACGAGCGATTGTACGGTCATTAGGGGAGGCGTCACGCCCCGCGCGTGCCGCCTTGCCGGCGCTTCGGCCTGCGGCGCTCACCCCCCCATGGGGCGGCGCCGACGCCTATTCGGCGGTCGCGTCCCGCCCCCGCCCGCGCCGCCACCCTGGACGGGGCCGTGGCCACCCTGCGGGGTGCGGCGTCCGCGCCGGGGCAGCGGACGATCGCCCCCCGATCGCGTGCCGCCGCCCTGGCGCCCGCGCTCGGACTGGCCGCCGCGCCGGGTGGGCCGGGACGACCCCTTGCCGTGGGACGCCCCGCTCGGACGATCGCGCCGGGCGGGCGGCTCGGGCGGGAGCTCGGCGTCCCAGGCCTCCTTGTTGGCCTCGTACATGCGCTCGGCGTCGCCGACGAAGGAGAGGTCCTTCGGCGTCAGCTTCATGTACCCGCCGGGCGGCAGGTCCCCGATGTCGAGGGGGCCGATGGACACGCGCCGCAGGCGGCGCACCTGCAGCCCCACCTTGGCGAAGACGCGCCGGATCTCGCGGTTGCGCCCCTCGAACAGCGTCATCTCCAGGATGGTCTCCTGGCGCTTGGGATGGAACCCGACCGGGACGACCCGGGCCGGCGACGACTTGCCTTCCGCCAGCCAAACCCCGGCGGCAACACGCGTCACCTGGTTGCGGTTCACCTCGCCGCGCACGACGACCTGATAGCGCTTCTCGATCCGGTAGCGGGGGTGACAGATCACGTTGGCGATCGCCCCGTCGTTCGTGAGCAGGATCAACCCCGTGCTCTCCGCATCGAGGCGCCCGACCGTGTAGATGCGCCGATTCTCGCGCTGGATCAGGTCCACGACGCGCGGTCGGCCGCGCTCGTCGGAGTTGGTGCAGATGTAGCCCTTGGGCTTGTTGAGGAGGTAGTAGGCGAGGGTCTGCGGCTTCACCCGCTCCCCATCCAGCAGGACCACGTCCTTCACCGGATCGACCTTCACGCCCATCTTGGTGACGACGTGACCGTTCACGTTGACCCGCCCCTGGGTGATGAAGGTCTCGCACTCGCGGCGCGACCCCGCACCGGTCGACGCAAGAAACTTGTGCAACCTCTCCTGAGGCTCGCTCGACTCGGACATCTGAGGCTCCCCGACCTGACCGCCTCTCGGCGTGGTCTGCTCCATGACCCGGCACCCGCGCGCCTACGTGGCCCGGCAGGTTACCGCGAGGCGAGCGTGAAAGGAACTCCTCACGCCCCCGCGACGATCATCCAGCCGTCGCTCTCGAGCCCGACCACATCCTGGGTGAGCACGGCGGTGCGGCCGGGAGGGACCTCCAACACGGCCGGCTGCCCCCCGCGGCCCCGCCACCGGACCCGCCCGCCGGCGAGGAAGAAGGCCGCGCAGCCCGAGGGCGCCTCCCATGTCCCGGGGGGATGGGTCGCGACCGAGAGGCGCCGCCCCTCGAGGACGCGGCCATCGACGGACAGCGAGCCCGAAGGCTCGCTTCCTCGCTCGAGGATCGCGGCCGCTTCGTCGAGGTGGAGCGCCCGGGGTCGACCGTCGAGCCCGACGCGTCCGTGGTCGTCCAGCCGCCAGGTCACGTCCACCGGGGTCTGGACCTCCCAGACGAGCGAGTCGGCGAGGATCGCGTGCACGGTGCCCGCGGGCACGTGGACGATCGAGGGCGGTCGATCCTCCTCCGGTCCGTGGAGCGCGACGCGCCCCAGGCAGTCGAGCCACGCGCCGGCCGCGGGCCGGGGTCGGCCGCGTACGTCCCCGACGGCGACCGCGCCCTCGGAAGCCAGCGCGACCCAGGCTTCCTCCTTGGGAGGCTCGGCACTCGCCTCGTCCGGGTGAACCTGAACCGAGAGGTCCTCCCGCGCGTCGAGGATCTTGAGGAGCAGCGGGAAGCGTCCGCCGTAGGCCTCGGCGACCGGACGCCCCTCGTGGGGACCGGACTCGACGATCGAGTGTGCCCCCTCGATGTCGACGACCTCCCACGACTCGCCGACGGGACCGTCGGGGAGGTCCTCTCGACCGAGGCGCTCCGCCAGCCGGCGTCCTCCCCAGGGTTTGGGGACGTACCGCGGGCGAACCAGGAACGGCGGCACGGTGCTATCGCCCTACTTGGCGCCGGTCAGTCGGGGCGCGCGGCGCGGGGGCGCGCCGGGCAGACGTCCGGTCGAGGGCGGAGCCGGACGGTCGTCGATCGACGGGGGCGTGGCCCGGGGCATGGGCACGTCCCGCCGGTCGCCCTCGCCGCCGACGGAGCGATCGCCGGCGCCGGCGGGCTGACCGGGCAGATCCTCGGTCAGCGGCGCAGCGGGACCGGCCGGGACGCCGGGTAGATCGTCCGCGATCGCGGTGGGCGGAGGGGCCGGCAGGATGCCGGGCGCGGACGGCCCCGTGGCGGCCGGCGGAAAGGACGGGGGCGCCCCCGCCGGCTGGCCGGGGAAGTCGGAGGAGATGGGCGACGTGGGATCACACGGCTGGCCCGGACGCTGGCCTGCGCCGGGCGCGGGGAAGGGCATCGTGGGATCGGGCTCGGGGGCGAAGCCCCCCGCGCCGCGTGCCGCGGGGGCGGTCGAGTTGGCGAGGATGGGCCCGCCCTCGAGGGCGTTGGCCTCCGCCACCTTGCCGAGCCGCCGCAGCCCCTCCGCGACCCGCTTGCGGATCAGGAGCTCGTAGGAGGGCGGCAGGTCCGGCCTGAGCGCCCGCTTGTAGTTCTCGTAGGCCAGCTCGTCGTCCCCCGCCTCCGCGTAGCGATCTCCGGCCATGACGCTCTGGACGACCAGCTTGCCGACCCGGTGCTGGGTCGGGCGGAAGGAGAGGACCTCGATGAAGGGCATGGCGCGGTGGATGGCGCGGATGCGGCCCGTCACCTCGATGCGCGTGAACGGCGCGAGGTTGGCCAGCTGGGCGTACTGAGGGTTGGCCTTGCGGAGGTAGAGGAACGGGTAGTCGTGGCGGAAGCTCTCGTTCTCCCAGACGGGGGCCCCGTCGGCCCAGACGGCCAGGTTCTCGTACCGCTCGGCGTTGAAGGGGGTGGTCAGGGGGTTGTAGACGTCGTCGACCTGATGAAAGACGCAGTAGAACGACACGTCCTGCCCGCGGTAGCGGTCGGGCTGGGCGATCAAGTCGCTGAGCCGGGCGATCTCGCCCTTGTCCAGGTCGTCCCACCAGCCGGCGAAGGCGGCCGGGGCGAGGAGCCCCACGAGGAGGACGGCGGTGATCAGCGATCGGCAGCGGTAGGACACGTGACGGTCTCCCGGCCCGGGCCACGCCCGGCGCCAGAGGGAGGGCCCCCTAGTCGTCCCGGCGCGGCGGGTTCTCCCTGAACAGTCTAGCCAACCCACCCACGACATCCTCGTCGGCGGGGTATCGGCCTTCACGGATCGCTTGCCGAATGGCGCGCAGGCGGTCCATGCCGATGGGCTCCGGACGGCGCGCCTCACCGCGGCCGAGGTGCCGGCGGCGGGCCTGGAGGGCTTCCTTGCGGGCCCGGCTGGGCTCGGAGGAAGGCTGCGTGACGTCGCGAGAGGAACGCATGCGTGGCACCAGGGGGAAAAGGGCCGGGTTCGACCGGGGAGGCCTCGCCGCCCCACTCCTCCATCGGCCGGGGGGAGGCGATCCTTGACGGGCGTTCGGTCCAAGACGGCCCCGTTCGGGGCGGGCGCCCCCAGCCGCCGCCGACCCGGCGCGCTCCTGGCCCGGATGATTCATGAGCCTTGGCGCAGTCGCGCGCTTCAGGAAGCACCCAGGCTAGGGCTCGGGTGAGGCCTTGGGACCCCGTGCCACGAGCGCCCACGCCACCTGGCCAAAGGCCTTGTCGCGCTCCACGTGCCAGCTCTCGCCGCCCGCGAGCCGGACCGAGCCGGGGAGCTTGAGCACCAGGCGCCCGGCGGGCGCGAGCACCTCGACGCTTCGCTCGATCAGGGCTTCGGCGGCCGCCTCGTCCCAGAGCACGAAGGGCGGATCCGCGAAGACCAGGTCGAAGGGGCCCGCGGGAAGCGCCCGCCGGAGGATGTCGCGCCTCAGGAGGCTTGCGCGCTCCCCGGCCCCGACCGCCTCGAGCCACCGCCGAAGGGCCGCCAGCGCCCCGGGGTCGTCATCCACGAAGGTCACATGCGCCCCCCCGCGCGAGAGGGCCTCCAGACCGAGCCCCCCCACCCCGGCGAAGAGATCCAGGACGCGGGCCCCCTCCAGTTGGGGCGCCAGCACCATGAACAGGCTCCGCTTCAGCCGCGCGGGCACGGGTCGGGCCCGCCGGGCCTTCGGCAACTCACGTCCCTTGAACTCGCCGGACTCGATGCGCATGGCGAGATCGTACGCCGTACACTCCCCGCATGATTCGACTCGGCGTGAACATCGACCACGTGGCCACCCTCCGGCAGGCACGCGGCGGCCGCACCCCCGAGGTGGTGGCGGCCGCCCACGATGCCGTTCTGGGCGGGGCCGATCAGATCACCATGCACCTGCGCGAGGACCGTCGCCACATCCAGGATGACGACCTGGTGAACGTAGCGGCCTCCATCGACGTCCCCATCAACATGGAGATGGCCGCCACGGACGAGATGGTGGGCATCGCGTGTGGGTTGAAGCCCGCGCACGTCTGCTTGGTGCCGGAGAAGCGCGAGGAGCTGACGACCGAGGGCGGCCTGGACGTCGCGGCCCACCGCGACGCCGTGGCCAAGGCGATCGAAGCGCTCCGCGCCGAGCACATCGGCGTCTCACTCTTCATCGACCCGGATGAGCAGGCCCTGCTCGCCGCCAACGAGGTGGGCGCCCACGCGGTCGAGTTGCACACCGGCCGCTACGCGGACGCCAAGACCGAGGCGGTGCGCATCCACGAGCTGCAGGCGATCCGCCGCGCCGCGTCCACGGCGCACGAGCTGGGACTGCGCGTGCACGCCGGCCACGGCCTGGACTACCGCAACGTCGATCGCGTCGCCTCGCTGCTCGCCATCGAGGAGTTGAACATCGGCTACGCGATCGTGGGGCGCGCGATCTTCAAGGGGCTCGAGACGGCCGTGCGCGAGATGCGTGAGCGGATGGACCGGGCGCGCGAGATCGCCACACGGCCCGAAGGCGGGTAGCCGTACCGCGTCCATCCGGTGTCAGACATCGGTTCGCGCGGGGTGCTCCAATGGAATGGTGTCGGACCGGTGTCAGACTCCGTGTTGCCGTGTTGGACTCCGTATTGCCTGTATTGCCGTATTGCCGACAACGTCGGACCGGTGTCAGACTCCGTATTGACTCCGTATTGACATGTTGACGGTCGTCCCCCCCCACGGGGACACTCCCGTCGGGAGACCACCATGGCCGACACGAAGCATGCGATCACCGGTTGCGGGACGGCCATCGTCACGCCCTTTCGCGGCGAGCAGGTCGATGAAGCGTCCCTGCGGTCGCTGATCGAGCGGCAGATCGAGGGCGGCGTGGACTTCCTCGTCCCCTGCGGCACGACGGGCGAGTCCCCGACGCTCATGGATGCCGAGCGCATTCGCGTGATCGAGTTGACCGTCGAGGCCGTGGCGGGCCGCGTGCCCGTCGTGGCGGGCACGGGCACGAACGACACGCCGCACTCCATCGCCATGACGCGCGCGGCGAAACAGGCGGGCGCCGACGCCTGTCTGGCGGTTTCGCCCTACTACAACAAGCCCACGCAAGAGGGCCTCTATCGCCACTTCCGGGCGATGATCGACGATGGCGGCCTCCCGGCGATGCTCTACCACATCCCGTCGCGCGGCTCCGCCCCCATCGAGATCGAGACCGTGGCGCGCGTGGCCGCCGCAGGCGGCGTCGTCGGGCTGAAGGAGACGGGCGGCGTCGACCGCGTCACGCGCCTCTGCGCCGACACGGAGGTTCCCATCTTCAGCGGCGACGACGGCCTCACGCTCCCCATGATGGCGCTCGGCGCTATCGGCGTCGTCAGCGTGACGAGCAACGTGCGTCCGCGGGACGTCGTCGGTCTGGTGCGCGCCATGGCCGCGAGCGACCTGACCGAAGCCCGGCGCCTCCACGACCTGCTGACGCCGCTCTTCGACACGCTCTTCCTGGAGTCGAACCCGATTCCCGTGAAGCGAGCCCTCGCGATGGAAGGGCACCTCGGCGAAGCGACGGTCCGCCTGCCGCTGGTCGACGCGAGCGCGTTCGTCGTGGACGCACTGCGCGCCGCGCTGGACGCCGTTCCCGCCTGACCGTGAGCGCCTGACCGCGCCCGGCGGCGACAGCGGGGCGAAGGGCATCACGACCCCGCGCGCGGCTTCGGCGCCGGGTTGTCGTTTCGGCGTGCCGTCTTGACGGGGCGGCGATGCGCGGGCGACCGACGCCCTCCCCGACACCCTCCCCGAGGCCAGAACTCAGGGCCGCCCGGCGGCACGCCCGAGTGGTACGCCCGTTGCGATTGAACTCGCAACGCGAGGAACGCGCCTCGCGAGGAGTGTCATGCGCGCCGCTGGACCGGTCCCGGACAAGGGGGTCCTGCGACGCGAGCTGGAGAGAACCATGAACGCAAACAAGAACGTCAGCCGTCGCGACCCGCTCGACGTCTTCGGGACCCTGATCGACGCAGGCCGCCGCTGGGACGAGGCGATGCGTCGCCACGTGGACGCCGATCGCATGATCGTGCCGGCCGTCGACATCAGCGAGTCTCCGCAAGGCCTGACCGTCTCGGCCGAGCTGCCCGGTCTGAAGAAGGACGAGGTCAAGCTCACGATCGAAGACGGCGTCCTCACACTCTCGGGCGAGAAGAAGTTCGAGGAAGAGAAGAAGGGCAAGGACTACCACCGCGTGGAACGCCGCTACGGCACCTTCCACCGCTCGTTCACGCTACCTACGGGTATCGACGCCGAGCAGGCGAAGGCACGCTTCGAGGACGGGGTCTTGACGGTCGAGATCCCCAAGTCCGAGGCCGCAAAGCCCAAGCACCTCACGATCGAGTAGCGAGGCGCGCGGGCCCGAGGCCCGCCCCTCGACAGGAGGTTGGGCCCGAAGGCACAATCTCCGTATGTCGCTAACGCCAGCCAAGGGGCGTCCCCCACCGAGGGGGCGCCCCTTGGTTCGGGAGAGGAATGACCCACCGCATGAACGCTGACCGCTTCACGTACAAGAGCCGCGAGGCCCTCCAAGGCGCGCACGAGCTCGCGACCAAGGCGGGCAACCCCGAGCTCACGCCCGAGCACCTCCTGCTCGCGCTGCTGACGCAGCAGGGAGGCATCGTGCCCTCCGTGCTCGCACGCACGGGTACGGACGTGCAGGACGTGACGACGCTGCTGCGCAAGGAGATCGAGCGTCTGCCGCGCCAGGAAGGCGGCTCGTCCCCGCGTTCCAGTCGTCGGCTCGGCACCATCCTCGGCAACGCCGAGCAGG
Organism: uncultured Planctomycetota bacterium; assembly: GCA_963802335.1. GTDB lineage: Bacteria > Planctomycetota > PLA2 > PLA2 > JAEUHO01 > CAWDIE01. Next base: position 407,273 of record CAWDIE010000005.1, read on the forward strand.
AAGCGAAGAAGGGCGGCGAGGAGTACGTCTCGACCGAGCACCTCCTGCTCGGCATCCTCGACGAAGGTCAGGGCGCGGCATTCGACCTGCTCCGCACCCACGGCGCGTCGCATGACGCCGTCGCCGAAGCCACGAAGGAAGTGAAGGGCGGCCAGAAGGCCGACAATCCCGATCCCGAGGGCACGTACGCGGCGCTCGAGAAGTACACCGTAGACCTCACCGAGCGAGCGCGCGAGGGGAAGATCGATCCCGTCATCGGCCGCGACGAAGAGATCCGTCGCGTCATGCAGGTGCTCACGCGCCGCACGAAGAACAACCCCGTCCTCATCGGGGCCCCGGGCACGGGGAAGACCGCCATCGCCGAGGGCCTCGCCCGGCGCATCGTCGCCGGCGACGTCCCCGAAGTATTGAAGAACAGCCGCTTGCTCGCCCTGGACCTCGGTTCGCTGCTCGCGGGCACCAAGTTCCGCGGCGAGTTCGAAGAGCGCATGAAGGCCGTGCTGGAAGAGATCGAAGCCGCGGGCGGCGAGATCGTCCTCTTCATCGACGAACTCCACACGATCGTCGGGGCCGGTGGCGCGGAGGGCTCGGCCGACGCGGCCAACCTCCTGAAGCCCGCCCTCGCCCGCGGTGACCTGCACTGCATCGGCGCCACGACGCTCGACGAGTACCGCAAGCACATCGAGAAGGACAAGGCGCTCGAGCGCCGCTTCCAGCCCGTCTACGTGGATGAGCCCAGCCTCGAGGAGAGCGTGGCCATCCTGCGTGGCCTGAAGGAGCGCTACGAGGTGCACCACGGCGTGCGCATCACCGACAACGCCATCCTGGCCGCGGTGAAGCTCTCGCAGCGCTATCTGCCCGAACGCAAGCTCCCCGACAAGGCGATCGACCTGATCGACGAAGCCGCCAGCGCGCTGCGCCTCCAGGTGGAGTCCGTCCCGCTGGAGCTCGACGGCGTGCAGCGCGCGATCAGTCGTCTCGAGATGGAGAAGTTCGCCCTCTCCAAGGAGAAGGACCGCGCCAGCAAGGAACGCCTCAAGGCAATCGAGGAAGACCTGGCCAACCAGCGCGAGCAAGAGGCGGCCCTGAAGAACCAGTGGGAGGCCGAGCGCGCCGAACTGGACGAGGTGAAGGACCTCAAGGAGGAGCTCGAGGAGTCCAAGGAGCGCCAGCAACTGCTCGAACGCCAGGGCGGTCTCGAAGAAGCCGCGCGCCTTCGCTACGAGGTGATCCCGCAACTCGAGGAGAAGATCGGCGAGACCGAGAAAAGGATGGCCCGCCACGGCGAGCGTCGTCTCCTCAAGGAAGAGGTCGACGACGAGGACATCGCCGAAGTCGTCGCCAAGTGGACGGGCATCCCCGTCTCCAAGATGCTCGAGTCCGAAGGCGATCGCCTGGTCCACATGGAAGACCGCCTCCGGACCCGCGTGGTCGGCCAGGACAAGGCCCTGGAAGCGGTGTCCGACGCCATCCGCCGCAGCCGCGCGGGCCTCACCTCGGGCAGCCGCCCGATGGGCTCGTTCCTCTTCGTCGGCCCCACCGGCGTAGGCAAGACCGAAACGGCGCGCGCGCTCGCGGAATTCCTCTTCGACGACGAAGATGCCATGGTCCGTGTCGACATGTCGGAGTACCAGGAGCGCCACACCGTGTCGCGCCTCATCGGCGCGCCGCCCGGCTACGTCGGCTACGACGAAGGCGGTCAGCTCACCGAGGCCGTACGCCGCCGCCCCTACGCGGTCGTGCTGTTCGACGAGGTCGAGAAAGCCCACCCGGAGGTGTTCAACGCCTTGCTGCAGGTGCTCGACGACGGTCGCCTGACGGACGGCCAGGGACGCACCGTGGACTTCACGAACACCGTGATCATCATGACGAGCAATCTGGGCAGCCAGGCCGTGCTCGAACCGGACCTGTCGGACACCGCGATCGAGAGCCGGATCATGGACGCGTTGCGCCAACACTTCCGGCCGGAGTTCCTGAACCGCATCGACGACATCGTCGTGTTCCATCGCCTCAACAAGGAGGACATCCGCCGCATCGTCGACATCCAGCTGACCTCGCTGAGCACGCTCGTGTCGGAGCGGGGCATCGACCTCGCCTTCACGGATGCCGCCAAGGACCAGCTCGCCGAAGAGGGGTTCGATCCCGTCTACGGTGCGCGCCCGCTGCGCCGGTTGATCCAGCGCACCGTCCAGAACGGCCTCGCCAAGCGCATGCTCGACGGCGATATCGGCGGCGGCGACCGCGTGCGGATCGACTACCGGGACGGCGACTACGTCTTCGAGAAGACGTACTCCGAAGTCGAAGGCGTTCCCACGACCTGAGCCGATCCTCCTCCGATGCACACCACGGGGCGCTCCCACGGGAGCGCCCCGTTCTCGTTGGGGCCCGTCCGGGAGGGAGTCGCGTGGGGGACGAAGGCGACGCGCAACGACCGACGCTGTAGACTGCATGGCTCGTGCGACCCGGTCGAGAGGGGACGTCATGACGCGTACGTGCACCACGGCTAGGCGCGTGGGGCTCGCCGTACTCGTGGGGCTGCTGATGGGAAGCGCCATCGCGACGCCCGCGCGAGGCGACGCAACCGGGGAGGCGTGCTTCGACGCCGGCATCGCCGAGGTCGAAGCGCTTCTCGCCAAGGAGTGGTGGCCGCAAGGGCAGAGCGCCCTGGCGAAGCTCCTCGAGAGCCACAAGGACGAGGCCTACGTCAAGGTTCGTCGGCTCGAGATCGAGGATCTCGCGCGGCGTCTCGCGTTCGGTCGTGCTTTCCCGCCGCCCAAACCCAGGGACGTATTGAGCGGCAAGGTCCTCAGCTACTTCGCCCCGACCGGCAAGATCCGCGTCAAGTACACGCCGGATACGGCCGCCGACTTCGACGTGGTGCGCGGCAAGCTCATGGTGCTCCCCGTGCGCTTCAAGGGGCCCTTCACGCTGACGGTGAAGGGCAAGCGCTACCCGATCGACCCGAAGGACTGCCCCCAGGTCCTGGTGGGCATGGAGCCCGATCCGAAGACGCTGAGGCCGCAAGCGTGGCGGATCGCGTTCGGGAGCTCGCCGCAGGAGGACGGCAGGCGTCGCGAGTGGATGCCCGTGGAGATCGTCCACTACGACGGCAAGAAGGAAGAGACGATCGAGCGCGCGGAGAAGTACTACGCGAAACCGGGCGCCCGCTACAAGCTCGTCGTCACGATGATGAAGACCAAGCTGACGGCGTCGGTGAACGGCCGCAGCATCGGGAAGGCTCGCAAGCCCGACGACATCTACGGGCAGATCGCCTTCGTGTCCAAGACGTGGACGGAAGCGCTCGTGGAAGGCACCGTCGAGCCGTCGTGGGTTCAGGGGCAGATCGACACGATCGTCCAGGCGAACCTGGAGGCCTTTCGCGCGTCGTACGACCCGAAGGAGATTCTCCCGGCGTGGTTGCTCGAATCGAAGGTGACGCCGCGCCCCCACGTCGCAAGGAAGCAGGACCGCTACCCGGGCGACCTCTCGCCGCCGGCGCGCGATCGATTGGGTCGCATCGTGAGCAAGATCGATGCGGGGGACGGTCTGGGGGCTCTCCTCGCGCTGGAGGAACTCGACGAGGGTTCGGTACCGCCGGCCGCGCGCGCGTTCGTGGCGGCCCGAGCCGAATGGACGGTAGGCCGCCTCCCGGAAGCGCTGAAGGAGGTCCGCGCCTCGCTCGAGCTCGAGCCGACCTTCCTACCCGCCCGGCTGCTGGAAGGCCACCTCCTGGCCGCCGGCGGCGACTGGGACGACGCGGCGGCCGCGTTCGCCCAGGCGATGGGAGAACACCCGGAGAGTCCGCTCGCCTACGAGGAGGCCGCGGTGGCGGCGCTTCGCCACGGTCGCCCCGAGGCCGTCGCGAAGATCGCGTACGCGGCGACTGCGAAGCGGGCCGGTTCCCCGAAGCTCGGCGCGTACCAGCGCGCGGCCCTCAAGGCCGACCGCGGCCCCACGTGGGCACGCGTCTACGATCACGAGTCCGAGCACTACCACGTCTTCTCCGACATGGACCACGCGACGTGCCGCGAGGCGGCCCGCAAGCTCGAGTTGGCCAACCGCGCGTTCCGCGACACGCTTCCCTTCAAAGGGGAGGACGACGACCGCAAGTTCAAGGTCTATCTCTTCGGCGGCCGGGCAGGCTTCGACACCTACCAGGCCGACCTCGGCATCCTGGGCAGCAAGCTGAGCCCCAGCGTGGCGGGTCTCTACAACACCTGGCTGAAGCAGCTGTTGATCTGGAACCTGCCACGCCGCGACGCGATGATGCGCACGGTCAAGCACGAGGGCTTCCACCAGTATCTGGACCGTTTCCTCGACGACCCGCCCGTCTGGTTCAACGAAGGCATGGCCGAGTACTACGAGCTGGGCGAGCCGAGCGGCCGTACGCTGCGATTGGGACAGGTGGAGATGAACCACGTGGCGGTCCTGGCGAGCAAGCCGAGGATCCCGCTCGCGACCTTCCTGTTCATGTCGCCGCAGAGCTTCTACAAGGCGGCGCCGCTGAGCTATGCGCAAGCGTGGGCGCTGATCCATATGCTGCGCCATGGTGATCTGAAGTACCGCGGACGCTACGCGCAGCTGATCAAGGATCTCGAGACGATGCCGGGCCACCGGGCGGTGCTGAAGGCCCTCCCCCCCACCGAGCTCGATCGGATCGAGAAGGACCTGGACCGCTACCTTCGCAAGCTCGCCAAGCCCTGACCCCCGCCGGGGTCAGTCCCCCGGCGTGATGGTCGGCGCGTCGTCCTCGGCGCCTGCACGACGCCGGTGCATCCGCCGGCGCATCATGCGGCGTCCGCCGCGCCGTGCGCCCAGCGCCCGACGGACGGCGTTTCGTTCCGCTTCGTCGAGCTTGCCGTCGCCGTTGTCGTCGAAGTGCTCGAGCAGCCGCGCCTTCATCCTCTCCCGGGCCGCGGCCTTCTCCTCGGCACCGATCCTGCCGTCGCCGTCCGTGTCGAGGCGTTCGGTCAGGGCCGCGCGGCGCTTGGCACGGTACGCGTCGCGCGCCGCCTTGCGCTCGGCTTGGGAGAGGGTCCCGTCGCCGTCGGCGTCGAAGCGGTCCATGAGGTCGCGCTTTCGCTCCGCGCGCTTGGCCTCCATGGCCTCGCGGGCAGCCGCCCGCTCGGTCTCGTCGAGCGTGCCGTCCTGGTTCTGGTCGAAGCGCTCGAGGAGTGTCTGCCTCGCCGCGGGTGAGCGGCGGGGACGCCGCGGGCCGTCGCCCGGATCGGCGAAGGCCGGGCCGGCGCCGAGAAGCAGGGCCATCGAGATCGTGAGGAGGGGAATCGGTCGTCGCATCGTGGGGTCTCCCTTCGCGGGCGCCGTGTCGAGCGCTTTTACCCCCCCGGGCGCGGCGGGTTGCGGAGAGGCTAGCTCTCGAGCGCATCCCCGTCGCGAAGCAGGCCGACGCCCGGCCCCAGCCGCGCACGGACCTCGGCATCGTCGAGGCCGAGGTGCCCGACGTGGGTGAAGGCGACCCGGGGGATGGCGAGACGCTCGGCGAGGGCCAGGACGGCTCGGGTCCCAGGATGCCCGTGGCCGGCTGCCCCGAGAAAGGTGCCGTCGCCGACCAACCGATCGACCCCGCGGAGGCGCTCGCGGCTCGACGCGGGCATGGCGCCCATGTCGGTGGCGTAGGCGATGCGGAGCCCACGGCCGCCTTCCTCGACGTGAAGGATCAGGGCCGTCGTGGGGAAGGTCTCGCGGTGTCCGGTCTCGAAGCCCTCGAGCACGACGCCCCCGAGCTCCAGCCGCGTGCCGTCCTGCCACGCTCCCCACCGGATGCGCGCCTCCTTCGGTCGGAGCAGATGGGGAAAGATCCGCGCGATGGCGTCCCGGTGAAACGGCGCGGCGTGGACGATCAAGGGCGGCTCGGCGGGGGTGCGCAGATGCACGAGGTCGTCCAGACCGAGGATGTGGTCGGCGTGGGTGTGGGTCACCAGTAGTCGATCCACACGCGGCGGGCGACCGTCCCGTTCGAGCTGGCCCGCCAGGTCCGCGCTCGCATCCACCAGGACGACCTCGCCTCCCGCTTCGATGCGGAGCGCGCTCCGCGTGCGCGCGAGCCGCCTGTCGGCGCGCGCCTCCGCGCACTGGGGGCAGAGGCACCCGGGCCGCGGGATCGGCCACGCGGACGAGGTACCGAGAAGCGTGGCGTCCATCGGGCTTGACCTCCGTGCCCGGGCCAGCGTAGGAAGGGCCCTGCGGATGCGCCGCCGGTTTTTTGTGACCGCTCGCTGCTCCCACGCGGAGTAGGGGTGGGCCGCCGGTGTTGGGGGCCCACGGAGGCGTGACGTGGACCCTCGGCTCAACGAATCGGTCCGCCGCGCCCGCGCCGGGGACCCACGGGCGTTTCGGACACTGGCGGACATCCTCGGACCGGAGCTGATCCGGTTCCTGACCCTTCTCCTCAACGGCGACGATCACGCCGCGCACGACGTCGCGCAGGAGGTGTTCCTCTGCGCGTGGGATGGGCGCGAGCAGTTCGAGAGCGGCGAACACCTCCGACGATGGAGCTTCCGCGTGGCTCGCTGCCGCGCGGTGTCCTGGCTCCGCGCGCGCCGACCACCCGGGCGCCGGGTCGAGTCCCTCGACATCGTCGGCGAGACCGGGTGCCGTCGGGGCGACGTCTACGCCTTCGATCCGTCGCCGGGACGCGACAGTGCCGCGCACGCCCTGGCCACCGCCATGCGCCGCCTGCCGCCACGCTACGCCGGGGCGGTCCACCTCTACTACGTGCAGGGCTACAACACGGAGGAGGCGGCCGAGCTCCTCGGACTCAAGCGATCGGCGCTGAAGATGCGCCTACTGCGCGCACGGACCTACCTCCGCCGACAGCTTCACCACCACCCGGCCCTTGCGCCCCGTTCCTCGGATCCCGTTGGAGACACGACGCCATGAACCGACGCCACGTTCCGCCGCCTCCGTCGGAGCTCGATGCCCTCTTTCGCCGCGAGCGGCGGGCCCTCGCCGACGTGCGCATGGACGCGGACTTCCCGGCTCGCGTCGAGGCCGCCGTCCGTGCGCGCCGAGGCCGGACGCTGCCCGGCTGGGCCGCCGTGGCGGCGGCCGTCCTGCTGGCGTTGGGGGCCGGGCTACTCAAGGGCGATCGCGGTGCGATGCATGCGGACGCGCTGCCCGGCGGGCCGCGGCCGGGCGGCGGGGTTGGGGTGCCGGGGCCAGGCCCAGGCGTCCCGCCCGGCTCGGGCCGGACGCCCCCCGTGGAGGCTGTCGCGCCCGCGCCTCACGGCGCCGGCCAGCCGGCGCGGTGAGGCGGCCCACGGTCCTGATCGCCTGGGTGCTGCTGGCCGCGGCGCCGAGTCCGGCGGGGCCGCTGGAAGCGCGCGAACGATGGGAGGCCGCGAAAGCGACGACCCAGGCGCCCTGGCCCCTTCGGGTACGGGCGCTCCGCGCCGTCGTGGCCGAGGCCCACCCCACCGATTCCATCCACGGACGCGCCCTCATGGCCATCGCCTCGACGCTTCGCCGTGCAGGCCACGTGCACGGCGCCCTGGCGTACGACGCGCGGGCGGCGCACCTCGGCGGCCGGCGGAGCCGTCGCCGGATCGACGCGGCGCTACGACTCGGCAAGGCCCTGCGCCGGGAGATGGACCTCGACGCCGCGCGAGGGCAGCTCATGGCGGTCGCCGACGACGGCTACGCCGTGGCCCGCCGCAGCGCGGAGGCCGCGTTGGCCCTGCTGGCTGCGGACGCGTTCGACCGCCGGGACGCCCCCGACCTGGCTCGTCTTCACGCACGCCTCGTGCGTCAGAAGGCCCGTGCCTCGGTTCTGCTCGAGGCTCTCGGGTGGCGCGGGCTCCTCGCCCTCGAGGCGGGCGATCGACGCCGCGCCGAGCGCCTCTACCGCGCGGCGCGGCGCTTCTACGCGAAGACGGCCACGGACGAGGGCCGTGACGCCGTCCGCTGCGCGAAGCTCTGGCTGGACTTCCCGCTGCGCCGCGCCCTCGCGTCACACCCCGGCGGCTGACGCCTCGCAGCCGAGCGCTCGGCCTCCCCTACCATCGGCCCACCGGAGGCCCGCCATGTTGAAGCCGACCTTGTCGCTCCTGCCGCTCGTGGCGGTCGCGCTGCTTGCTCTCGCCCTGACCGCGTGCGGAGGGCGCCAGGACCCGCTGCCCGAACCGGCCCCCCCCGCCACATCCACCGACGAGATCGTCGGCAAGCGGTGGGTGATGGAGGGCGCCATCCCCGGCCGGGGTTCGATCAAGGCGGGGTTCGAGTTGAGGGCCGACGGCACCCTGGTGGGCCACACCGGGGTCAACCGGGCCAACGGCACCTACGAGCTCTCGGCCCCGGCGGGCATCCACGTTCCTCCCCTGGCGACGACACGCATGGCGGGCCCGCCCGAGGCGATGGACCGCGAGCAGGCCTTCCTCGGTGCGCTCGCCCAGGCTGATGCTTGGCGACTCGAGGACGAGAAGCTCCTCCTCCTCGCCGGCGACGAGGTCGTCCTCACACTCGTCGAGGAGAAGGCGCCGTAGCCGCGGCCGCGGCCGCGAAGCGAAGCCCCCCTACGTCGCGGAGCCGACCCGTCGCAACCCGTTGCGACGTCCCATGCCGTGATGCTCCCAGCCGAGGCCTGCGAGGCGCTCGGGGTCGTAGACGTTGCGGCCGTCGAACATGATGGCGTGTTTCACCAACGCCTTGAGCTCGCCGAAGTCGGGCTGGCGGTACTCGTTCCACTCCGTGCAGAGCACGATGGCGTCGGCGTCCTTCGCCGCCTCGTAGGGACTGGCGACGTACTCGATCTCGACCGGGCAGGCCGCGGCGAAGGTGTCGTGCGCTTCCGGGTCGGTGCCGACCACGGTGGCGCCCGCCTGGGTCAGCTTCTCGGCAAGGACGAGCGCCGGCGCCTCGCGTACGTCGTCGGTCTGGGGCTTGAACGCGAGCCCCCACAGCGCGATGCGCCGGCCCGTCAGGTCGCCGCCGAAGTAGTCGATGACCCGCTGCGCCAGCAGCTCCTTCTGCTCGTCGTTGATCTTCTCGACCGACGTCACGATGTCCATGGGCACGCCGTGCTTGCGTCCGACGTGGATCAGGCCCTGGGTGTCCTTGGGGAAGCAGGATCCGCCGTACCCGCAGCCGGCATAGAGGAAGGGCCGGCCGATGCGCGAGTCGGTGGCGATGCCCTTGCGCACTTGCTCGATGTCGACGCCGACAACGTCGCAGAGCCGCGAGAGCTCGTTCATGAACGAGATGCGCGTCGCCAACATGGCGTTGGCGGCGTACTTGGTCATCTCCGCCGCCTCGTTCGACATGAGCAGGATCGGCTTGCCGGAGCGCACGAAGGGCTCGTAGAGCTCTTTCATGATCTCCCAGGCGTCGTCGTCGTCCGTGCCGATGACCACGCGGTCGGGACGAAGGAAGTCGTCGACGGCGGCGCCTTCCTTCAGGAACTCCGGGTTGTTGACCACCGTCACGGGGTGCTTCTTGACGGGCGCGATCTGCTCGCGCACCCACGCTGCCGTGCCGACGGGGACGGTGCTCTTGAGCACGAGCACGATCGGTCCCTCGGCCGCCGCGACGACGTCGCGGACGGCAGAGCCGACGTAGCTCAGGTCGGGCTGTCCGCCCTCGCCTTCGGGCGTACCCACGGCGATGAAGACGGCCTGGGCCCCCTTCACCGCGTCGGCGTGGTCTTGCGAGAAGGTGATCCGCCCCTCGCGGATCGCGCGCTCGAGGATCGGCTTGAGGCCCGGCTCGTAGATCGGCACCTCACCGGCTTCGAGCAACTCGATCTTGCGCGGGTCGGTGTCGACGCAAGCCACGTGGTGCCCGACATCGGCAAAGCAGACGCCGGCGACGAGGCCGACGTATCCGGTTCCAACGACGGCGATCTTCATCCTGAACTCCCCAGGTCGGCCCGCCGAGGCGCGGGCATGGGCCAGAGCCTACCGCCCCCCGCGAAGCAGGCCCCGCAAGACCCGCGCGCCCCCACGAGGCCCGGGCGAGCCCCGCCCGCCGCGCCGGGAATTGCCGTGACCGCGAGGTCCTGCCAAGCGGTGTCCCACTGGCACGCTGGAGCCCGCCGATGACCACGTACCAGGAGAAACGACTACGATGGCCCCCATGGCGCACACCACGAGTCGCCCGCCGAAGACGGTCGAGGACTACCGGACCCTCCCTCGCGACGTACGCGCCGAACTCATCGGCGGGGAGCTCTACATGACGCCGGCGCCTACGCCGGCGCATCAGGATGTCGTCCTGCAGCTGGCCCGCTATCTGGCCGATTACGCGGACCGCACGGGATCCGGTCGCGCCTTCGTCGCCCCCGTCGATGTCTACCTGCCGACCGGCGACGTGGTTCAACCCGACCTGATCCTCGTTGCGAAGACAGGTCGAGCCCAAGTCACCGATTGTATCGCGGGCGTCCCCGACCTGCTGATCGAGGTCCTGTCCCCCTTCAACGCCGAGCGGGATCTCGTCGTGAAGCGCCACCTCTACGCCCACAACGAGGTGCCGGCCTTCTGGATCGCGGACCCCATGGAAGGCTCGATCCAACTGCTTCGACTCGGCGGGGATGGGTACCGACCCGAGGCCTACTTCCACGGTGACGCCGACCTCACGACGGCGTTCTTCCCCGGACTTCGGGTTCCGCTGGCGACGATCTTCCGCTGATCCCGCTTCTCGGGTGACCGCGAGGTCCTGTGGGGCGGTGTACCGGTAGCGACCGGGAGCCCGCCGATGACCCGCCCCGATGGGAGGAACGTAGAATGGCCGCAATGGCACGCGCCAAGCACCGCCCCCCGAAGACGGTCGAGGACTACCTCGACCTCCCCGACGACGTGCGCGCCGAGCTCATCGGCGGGGAGCTCTACGTGACGCCGGCGCCCATCCTGCCCCACCAGCGGGTCCTGGCCCGCCTGGGCCGCGCGCTCGCCGATCACGTCGAGCGCGCGGGGTTGGGTGAAGTGGTTTTCTCACCGATGGACGTTCACCTTCCCACGGGCGACGTGGTCCAACCGGACCTGATCTACGTGTCGCGCGAACGTGAGCACATCTGCAGGCGCTGGATCCACGGCGTCCCCGATCTGCTGATCGAGGTTCTCTCCCCCTTCAACGCGGAACGCGATCTGGTCGTAAAGCGCGACCTCTACGCCCGCAACGAGGTGCCGGCCTACTGGATCGCGGATCCCATGGAACGCTCGATTCAGCTGCTTCGCCTCCGCGAGGGTGCCTACGAACCCCAGGCCTACCTCCACGGCGACGCCGTCCTCGAACCGCACGCCTTCCCCGGCCTCCGCCTTCCCCTGAGCCGGGTCTTCGGCTGATCGCGATTCCCGAGTGACCGCGAGGACGCGGCGCGCGATGTATCGGTGGTGACCGGGAGCCCGCCGATGACCCGCCTCGATGGGAGGATTGTAGAATGGCCGCAATGGCACGCGCCAAGCACCGGCCCCCGAAGACGGTCGAGGACTACCTCGACCTCCCCGACGACGTGCGCGCCGAGCTCATCGGCGGGGAGCTCTACGTGACGCCCTCGCCCAACCTGCGGCATCAGAGCGCCATCGGCGCGTTGTTCGTGGCACTGACGACGCACGTCGACCAGCACCGGCTTGGCCGCGTCGTCCTGTCGCCGATGGATGTCCACCTCCCCACGGGTGACGTGGTCCAACCGGATCTGATCTACGTCTCCCGGGCCCGCGAGGCGATCTGCCGCAACTGGATCGAAGGCGTGCCGGACCTGCTCGTGGAGGTCCTGTCCCCCTTCAACGCGGAACGCGATCTCGTCGTGAAGCGCGACCTCTATGCCCGCAACGAGGTGCCGGCCTACTGGATCGCGGATCCCATGGAACGCTCGATCCAGCTGCTTCGCCTCCGCGAGGGTGCCTACGAACCCGAGGCGTACCTCCACGGCGACGCCGTCGTCGAACCGGATTCCCTCCCCGGCCTCCGCCTTCCCCTGAGCCAGGTCTTCGGCTGATCGCGATTCCCGGGTGACCGCGAGGACGCGGCGCGCGATGTACCGGTAGCGACCGGGAGCCCGCCGATGACCCGCCCCGATGCGAGGAATGTAGAATGGCCTCGATGGCACACGCGAAGAGCCGCCCCGCAAAGACCGTCGAGGACTACCTCGCCCTCCCCGATGACGTCCGCGCCGAGCTCATCGGCGGGGAGCTCTACGTGACGCCGGCGCCGACCACGGGGCACCAGGATGCCGCCGGGCAGATCTATAAGATCCTGGATGACTACGGCGTCTCGACGGGAGCCGGCAGGGCCTACATCGCCCCCGTGGACGTCTACCTTCCTACCGGCGACATCGTGCAGCCCGATGTCGTCTACGTCGCCCAGCAGAATTTCCATATCATCGGCGACACGATCCAGGGCGCCCCGGACCTGGTGGTCGAGGTCGTCTCTCCCTCCAACGCCGAGCGCGACCGCTTCGTGAAGCGTCGCCTCTTTGCGCGCAGCCACGTCCCGGCCTACTGGATCGTGGACGGCAGGGATCGCTCCATCGAAGCCCTCCGCCTCGAGGGCGATGGGTACCGGCCCGAGGCCTACGTCCAGTACGGCGAGGTCTTGGCCACCCCGGCACTCCCCGGCCTCCGGATCCCCCTCGACAAGGTGTTCCGCTAGCCTCCCCCGAGAAGCCCGCGCGCCCCCAGGCCCGGAATCCGCCCACGGAGCCCTGATTCACCGCACTCCCCCTCTCGCGCCCGGCGTGAGGCGGCGCCCCGCCCCCGCTCGGTTCCGGGATTGACGCGGCCGCCTGGGCCCCTAAACTCCGCGCTCTTCGGTCACGACCGGGGGTGTAGCTCAGTTGGTTTAGAGCGCCGGCCTGTCAAGCCGGAGGTCGCGGGTTCGAGTCCCGTCACTCCCGCCACACTTCGTGGCATCTCCTCGCGCTTACCTGCGCGTCCTTGCACGGTTACGGCGAGCGGTCCATCGAGGCCCCCGATCCCTACCTTCGTGCAGCGAAGCGCAAGGACGTGCGAGGTGAGGGCATAGGAACAGCCGAGTTTCGGACATAGTGGTCTCGGCGCCGGCCGCGGAGCCCTGTTCCAAGCGGGGTCGAGTTGCGGCCACAGGCTCGGAAGGCCGGCGGTCGAAGGTCGCATCCCGTAGCGCCGCCACATTCAACTTGCCCGCATGGCGTCCGCACGGTTCCGCGACCCCGGATTGACAAGCCGATCCGGCTTCATGGCCACGACCGCGATGAAATGTGCCATGGCGGGCGATTGCGGGGCCCCGCCGGGCGCCGGCACGTTACCCGATTCGTCCCCGCTTGGGCGGATGTGCTGGGACGGGTGATGGTACGCGCCAAGCTCCGGCAGGGGGCGTCGAGCACATTGTACGCGCCGGATGTTCAGGCAGCAGCGGCCCCGAGGATGAGCCCGAGGCCGCTGAAGGGTGCGTGTGGAGTTGGGACCTAGTCCGTCTTTCGCTTGTCGTGGGGTACGACAACCACACAGCTCGCCGTGCCGGCATTGCCCGATGTATCCGCCACATCCACGACAATCGAGTAGATGCGGCCCTCATCCGAGCCGTCGCGCTCTGCACGAAGGTAGACAATACCGACGTACGCATCGGCGGTGCTGTCGTAGGTGAGTGTGACGTCGACGGGGTCTAAGTAGCCGGCATGCCCATCCACGTCGTTTGCAGTTGCCCCATCGCCAGTGGCGTCATCGGGCTCGCTGCTCTGCACTGTGCAGTCAACGCTCATTGACGACGGACTCAGGCAAGCATCCGAAACGACGACGGTAATCTCCACGGGCTTCATCTCCCCATTGGGCGGCCATAGCGCTATTGCGTCCGTCGTGCAGACGAGCACCGGCGGAGTCGAGTCCTCCACTGTGATGAGTACGTCGTCCATGCTCAGTCCGCCATTGCCGTCCGTCACGGTCAGCGTCACGAGGGTTGGACCAAGCGGGAAGGTCCCTGTGGGTGTTGCGCTCGTGGTACTGCTCAGACTGGCTCCGGAGCCGGCGGGAACAGACCACTCATAGCTCAGCTCGTCTCCATCGGGATCGGATGATCCTGTCGCGTCCAAGGTGACGGAAGTGCCTGAGGTGCCAGCGCACTCAAGCACCTGATCCTCTCCAGCATCGGCGATCGGATCCGTGTTGTAGTCCGTTTCCAGCTTCACCCAGCCAGATCCGGATGCCGGACCAGCGAAGTCTGAGAGCGTCGAGAAGAAGACATTCACTGTGTAGTAGAGTTCGTAGTCGTGGCCATCAATCAACGAGCCCTTCAGACTGCCCTCCCACGTGATGGTCGCGCCAGAGAGAAGCCACCCATCACCACCGACGGAGAAGGACTCTCCGTCCACGTACACACCTGTTCGGTTAGCGAGCAGAAGCCTCGTCCCGGCCGTGATATCGCGCAGGACCAACTGCGTGCTCGTCTTCCCATCTGTCCCCGACCACGAGACGGATGAGCTCGCTCTGAAATTCTGATCACCATCAGCTGTGAAGTAGATGCCGCCCGAGTACAAGGGAGACAGCCGTGTGTCTTCGTCAGTTGACCAGGATCCCGAGAAGTACACCTCATTCGCACTCGCGTTGCCATATGACGTGCAGGTCTTGACACCATCGGTCTTGGTCGCAGTTCGTTCCCATGGCGCAGCGTTCGTACTATGCCGACCATGCTGTCATAGCCGTTGACGCCAGCACGCACATTCATGTAGCTGGGATCCAGTTCACCCGCCCACGCCAGACTGCAGAACACGACGGCGCAAGCGAGTGACATGACTCAAACCTCATTTGTCCATCCTCCACGAGCACGTGATTGCCTCAGGTTTGACCCTCCCCGGTAGCTTGGGGAGCATCTGTGTTAGCGCTCGGCGGGGCTTACTTCCAACTCAAATTTGCCCTCGCTGCACTCACTTTGCGCCTGGTACGACCTTCCGCGCACACCTGGTCGTCGCCGCCGCCGGTGAGGGGGCGCTTGACAACGGACGATGTGTGCCCCACCTACCGCGCACGGCTGATTGAAAGAAGGTCGACGCGCTCCGTTCAGCAGCCGTGCTGCGCACCGCGACATTCTGCACGATCCTGACGAGTTCTCGACAATCAGCAGGCCTGCGCGCTTAGTCGGGCAAGGGGACGTCCAGGCCTCGGCAGCCCTCCGCGTCCCGTGCGAAGGCGTAGCCTCCACCGCCCCGCGCAGATCCAGCAGCCTCACATCCGTGTAGATCCCCATCGTCAGACTCGAGCTTCGAGTGCCGCGCCAGCGCCTGCGCCGTCCGCGGATGGACGCCCGCCTGGGAGAGCCGGGTGATGAACGTGACGCGGAACGAGTGGAAGTCCACGAGCCGCCCCTGGTCGTCCTCGCCGTCGAGCTTCGCGGCCACCAGGTCGGCCTGGAACGTCTTGTGGGTCGGGAACAGCCGGCCGGGGAACACCGGGTCCCTCGCCCCCACCGCGAAGCCCCCCGCCTCGACCCGGTCCCGGTGATCCGCCAGCCCGTCCACGAGGTCCTTCCGGATGGGTAGCTCTTGCCGCTTCTTCGACTTCGCCACCGTGGCCCGGACGGTCAGCGTCGCCCGCGTCTAGATCCAGGTCCGCCCACGTCAGCGCCTTGAGTTCGCCCCGCCGAAGCCCCGTCCCGGCCGCCATCTCGTAGAGGAAGGCACGGGCCTCGCCGAGGCGTAGCAGCTTCACGCGCTGGGCCGGCGTGACGCCGGTGCGGGTCCGCTTGATCAGGGCCCGCTTCGAGCGGCCGGTTCCGGGCGACGTCGAGCAGCCGCTGCAGCTCGTCGTCGGTCAGGGCACGCCGGACGCGACGCCGATCCGTCTCCTCGTTCCGTGCGCTGAGCCCTTCGAATGGGTTGTCGCCGCAACGCCTCGTCGTCACGAGCCAGCGTCCGAACTGGCGGAGCGACTGGAACCGCTTGTTCACGGACCGGGCCCACAGCTTCTCGGCGACCTCCGACAGCCACCGCTGTGTCGTCACGAGGTCGATCGCGGGGATGGTCTTCGGGGCGACCGCCTCCATGTACTCGCCGCAGGCAGAGCTTCCGATCCTCGAGGTGGCCTTGGCTGACGCCGCGGTGCTCCAGGTAGGCCTCGAAGTCGGCAACGTGGTCGGCGACGGGCCGCTCCATGTGCTCCTCGAACGGGCTGGCGAGCCCGACGGCCTTCTTCTCCTCCCGCTCCACGATCTGCAGCGCCCGCATCTGGGCCACGCGCTTGTCGCGGGTCTTGAGCGTCTTGCGGTGGAGCTTCCCCCCCACCGAGAACTGGACCGAGTAGACCTTGCCCTCGCGCCAGGTCCCGTCCGCGACCTTCCACTTCGGCTTGAAGATCCTCATCGCACGTCCCCGCGCCAGATGACCTTGCCGTGCTCGTCGTGGAGCGTCACGCGCACGACCTCGTCCGCGGGTAGGTTTCGCTCGATGCGGATCCGCTCCGTTACGCGTCGCACGAGCAACCGGTTCTTCGCGTCCTCGTGGGCCTCGGCCTCGTCCGTGAACAGGACGGGTGCTGGTCCATGTCGAGCCCGCCCGCGAAGTGCAGGCGGAGCCCTCCGAGCGTCGTCTGGAAGCAGACATCGCCGAGCTCGGCGTGTCGGCCGGCGTCGGTCACGACCCAGATCGGGGTATCGACATCGATCCTCATCGCGGCCCCCCTTCCTGGTGGAGGGCCGCCCCGGCGATCTCCTCACGCTGCCGCCAGTCGCGCTGCGGCGTCCAGACGCGACCGTTGTAGGAGACGAGCGCGACGATGCGCCCGGCGCCATCCCGCACAGGAGCCTCGGCCTGGCCCCACGTCGAGGAGCCGAGGCCGTAGCCGTCGATGTGTTGCCGGACCGCCAGGGACGCCTCGTAGAGCGTCTCGACGGGCACCCAGACACCCGGCGCGACGCGAACCTCAAGGGGCGCCGTCACGCTGCACCGCCCTTCGCCTTCGGCCCAACCAGCCCGAAGAAGCGCGGGCCCGACACGGCCTTGTAGCCCGTGATGTGGATCGCGAGCGCGGTCAGGGAGGAGTACGTCTTGCCGCCGTAGCGGAATCCCTCGTCGGTCACGGTGACCTTGATCGTCTTGCCCTTGTAGGTCTTCTCGATCACGGTCCCGGTCGTCGCCGGGGCCTTCGCGGTCTTGCGCTTCGAGGCGGTCTTGCGGCGCGGCGCCTTGCTCTTCGTGGTCTTCTTCGTGGCCATGGTGGGCCTCCCGTTTGGCGGGGCCGATTCCCCGCCGTCGGGTCGGATGAGGGCTCTGGTTTGCAGACACATCAAGGGCTGTCCCGATGGCCACCAAGGGCCAGATCTTGCGATCTGGGGCCCGCTCCCCGCGCATTCGAGCGCCGATCGGTCTGGCGCTTGCCGCGAGTTGGCAATGCTGAGGGAGCGGGCCAGAACGCTGGGCCATCACTCCGCCGATAGTCCTGCTACCTCGGGCTGCCTGTCCGCGGACCAGAAGCCCGCGAACTGTGGCCGGTAGACAAGCTCCTCAACCGCGGTGCGCCCTGTGGCAGTCGTGGTGACTGCCGCCTGAACCACTACGGCCCCATCTGGAAGAGTGAGGTCGCGGCGGGCGGGCACCTTGAGCTCATCCAAAGCGACGATGACATCAGCCGAAGCGAGATAGCCTGTTTCAGACTGGCTGTTAGATCCCCACGAGAAGGTGCTGACCTCCCGAGCCCAGTCGGTGGTGGTCGCGGCGACCACGGTCACGTAATGCAGGGTAGCGACCGCCTTCAGCATCGTGGTGAGAGCCGCGAGCCGATCTCGCTCGGATTCGCGAATCCGGCTATGAGGGACACCGAATACGGGGAGATCCTGGAGCGACTCGATGAAAACGAACTTCGGGTCGACCCCCAACTCCCGGTGTTGCGGAATGGCCTCGATACTCCGCACCCAGTCTGCAGCGTCGCGACATCGTGCCCACGCTGAGTCGAGGACGTTCTCCTGTGCTCGCTCGCGCGCCCAGTCCTCCTGCGGGTCATCCGTCGGCGCATGGAGGGACTCCAGCGTGGCACCGTAGGTCGCAGCGTAGAGAACGTCGTCGGTTTCGGGCGTCGCGCCACGGGACTGCACGAGGAGGCTCGGGACTTGGCCATGCACCGACTCCCGCGCCAACATGTTCAGCAGTAAATGTCTGGGCAGGTGCGGGTGTTTCGAGACCAGCAGGACAAGCGACCCGTGCAGGGGCAGCGCAAGCTTCGACTTGAGCGCAGGCCACGCATCAGGACTGTCGTCCACTTCGCGGGTCACAGCTCGCCCCGCTTCCCTTCTGGCGGTGTCTGATTCAGAATCGTTCATTGGGTGTCTCCTTTGGCAATGCCTTGTTGCTGCGGCGAAAACTTGCTCTGGGAGGGGGCCACCGCAGATTGAGGCGCCTTCCGTGTGACTGCCTGCTTCCCATCCACGCGTCACGTCTCTCCGAGTCCATGGCAGGCCGCCTCGAGGTACTCGCGGCAGACGCGGCACCCCGCGGCGCTCCCAGCCCTACGGTCCCCGCGGGCGCAAATCGGGCACATGGGCCAGGCGAACTCGCCAGAGGTCGCCGCACGCATGTCGTCTGGTCGTCGACCTCGATTGCGTCCGAGGGGCGATAGGGGGGAATGGGGCGATGGTGCGGATCGCTCTCCGCGCACGCGCCTGCGGGGCCCCCGCGTACGTACACGAAGTAGGGGGGGCCCCGCCCTGGCCCCTATCGCCCCATCGCCCCTGCCCCCCCCCGGTCGTCGTGCTCAGGCGGTGTCGAAGGCGTTCCCTTGACGGTCCACCGGGCCGCCCCCGACGTGACGCCGCCTCGCTCGATGAGAGCCCCGAACGACGCGGCCCGCGACCCTCCGCAGGTAGTCCCCCAACCGCCTGGCGTCGGGCTTCTCTAGGCGGTGGGCGCCGACGGCGAGTATCGCCTCCTGGATGTCGGAGCGTGGCAGCGCATGACGGCGTCGGCAGCCGACGTGGTTCGCGGTACCCAACTCTGCGTGGAGGCGCGTCAAGAGGGAGATGAAGACCTCCCGGTCGGGGGCCTCACCTACGAGCCGCCCCTGGGTGTCGAGGGGGTCGGCTTCGCCACCGGCGAGCCGGTGCGCCCAGATCACCGCGCCGCGAATCAGTCCGTCCCAGCCTGCGAACATGCCGAGCGCCGGGCGCCCATGCCCCGGCCGTCCGGCGACGTGGAATCCGCGCACCACGGTCAGAGCGGCTACCAGCAGCCGCGGGTGCTCCGATCGAACGTGCTCGAGCAGGTCCCCGACCTCGAAGGTCCGGAGACTCGGCCGCTCCACGCCCGGCTCGATCTGGACGGAGAGGGCGCGCCGCCCCAGGTCCCCGGCCAGGCGGATGTTGTTTCCTGTCGTGATCCACACCACCCGATGCGGCAGCGTCACTTTCCGATTCACGCCGAGCACGCGATCCGTCCACTCATTGCACGTGAGCAGGGCCGCGAGACTCGAACTCTCCAATGTCGATCCGTCCGGCACGTTGTCGAGGAGCGCGACCCGCGGCGCCTCCATCACGAGGGTGGTGATTCGCTTTCGCATCTCCGCCTCGCCGTCGGACCGCCGTCCGCCCACGGGCGGCATCTCGTCCGGTCCGTGTCCCGTCATGGCACGCGTCGCAGCGTGCGCGAGCAGGGTCTTCCCGCTCCCGAACTCCGGCGCGATCACGGCGGTCATCGGCACGGGCCCGGCGATGGCAAACCGGCCAGCGATCTGGAGCATCAGGGCCGCGACCGCAGCCTCGTCGGCCGGCGTGGACAACGGGAACTCCCGGAACGGCGCCAAGATCGTGCGATAGGCCTCGGCGACCTCGGCCTCAGACGGGCGCTCGGGCACGGCCGGATACGCACAGGTCGGTTGGTAGATGAGTCCGGTCGCCTCGTCGTAGCCGGGGCGGTCGAGCACGGAACCATCCATGCGTAGCGTTGGTGCGGTCACGACACCGAGGAGCGGACGGATCCCGGGCCAGGTGGCGCGATCCCGTATGGCCTCGACGATGGGACGTGGGCACCACTCCTCGCGGCGGACCACGTCGCCGCTCTTGCTCTTCCTCTTGCGGATCCACCGCACGGCTTCGTCGAGGCGCTCACGGAGGATCGAATCCGGGAGTTTCAGGATCCGCGGAGCACCACTACGCTGGATTTTGTCCCCGGCGGTTTCCTGTGTCTGGATCACGCGGGAGAGGACTTCGCCACGGGCATAGACGGACTCGCCGCAGCGGCTGGCCAGCGCCTCGACGGCCTGCGGGAGAATCTGGTGGAGGGGGACGTCCCCGCCAACTCCGCTGAACACGACCGACGGCCGGTCGGATGCCGATCGATTGACCGCGGTTCTGACCGTGCGCTCCCCATAGGTCTCGCCGCCACCTGAACTCTGATCCCACTTGGGACGGAAGAGCGCCGATCGACGAAAGAGCCGGTCCATGCGCCCGGCGTCTCGATTGGTCCAGAACGCGAGAATCATACAGAGCGCGAGGTCCGCCTCCGATTGTGAGCCGTATGCGCTCGTGTCACCCTCGTCGAACAGGGCGCGGAACTTCGTGCCATTCTTCGCGGCACGGGCCCGGCCAAGGAGGACCTCGTCGTTGGCGTCGGACGACGCTCGGTTCGGAGGCGGGGGCGGCGCCTTCGCCTTGCGCTCGCGATCCGCGAAAACCTCGGTGTGCCAGGCCAAGAGCGCATCCCCGCACACCTCGACCCGCCCAACAGTCTGGCCGTTCAGCGCCTGGGCGGTGATGGTGAAGTAGCGTCCGGACTCGTAGCACTCGACCCGGCCCCGCTTTCTACCCCCTGCGGGTAGGGAACCCTCAAGGACCAGGTGCACGCCGGTGCCGGACGGGCTGACCTCGCAGTACGTCGGGAAGCGATCGATGACGGTCCGAGCCCATGGCTCGAGTTCCCCGCGTGCCGGATCGCGACAGCCGTCCAGGTCGATCCCCACGTAGGGATCGTCGGCGGCGAACACGTAACCCACGCCGTCGAACTTCCCCGTCGCGTAGGCGTCGCGCACGTCGTCGAACGAACTCCATGTCGTGTAGTCGGTCGTCGAGGCGTACTTCCCGTCGGGTCGACAAGGCACCTTCGTCGGCTTCTCTTGCCCGGACTTGTGCACCAGGCGCCACAGGACCCACTGGGGCCGGACGCGGAGTACGTCAGGGACGTCGTCGAAACGCGGCGCGATCGCGCTCATTGCGGCCGCCCATCACCGCGGGCTAGGTCGATCCGATCAGTACAGGGACTACAAAGCGTCTTGCCATCTCCGAACCCGCTACCACCCGGCGGCCCGATCCACCTGGCACAACGGCTGCAGCGCGGGAGCCAGGTCGCGGGCCGGCGTGCGTCGTAGGCGCGCGTCTTTCCCATGTCGCGCTTGTTCATTGATCCCTCCCGTCATGGCGGGCCACGGCGAGAGCGACCGAGGTCACGCGGCGCTCCCGTAGCGAGCATCGTGATGGGTCGAGCGGCGGCATCGCGGCCACCTACGAACGCTGCTGTGCGATGTAGGCATCGAGATCGGCTCGCAAGTATCCGATCCGCCGCGGGCTGAGGCGCAAGCACGGGAGCTTGCCAGCCTCCGAGAGCATCCGCAGCGTGCGGAGGCCTAGGCCCAAGTAGTCGGCAGCTGCGCGTGCCGTGAAGACGGGTGACTCCGCCTGCGTCCTATCGTTCTTGGTTGTTTTCATGCTCACCTCGCGGGATTCGGACCGCATCTGCGGTCCACGAGCGGCATGAAACACGCGATTCGGGCGCACCCGTCGGGTCAGACCCGTCGGAGAACTAGTTCGCTGCACAACTACTGCGACGGTCACACAGAGTTCCCACTGCCTCTTTCCCGTCGCTCTGCTCTGACTCGATCCCCACTGACGCGATCGTCCCTAGCTCGTTGTTCCACTCCCGCGCGGGTTACCGATGCGCGATTGCCCAACATGTGAGAATTCAAGCTAGTGCGGGGAAACCAGGCGCCGTCAGACAGGTCCCGCTGATGTACTCGCAGGCGCCTTCGGACGTATCTGTGCGCGCTCTCCTGAGGCATATGCGTGGCGGTGAGCGGGCCGCTTCGGCGCGTCAGACTCGCCCAGCAGTCGAAGAAGAGGGTTCTCAAGACGTGCGTCGAAGAGAGCCACACGTCTTCTGCTCAGACTCCGCAGCACATCCCGCGCACGACCCTCAAGCTCCTCCAAGTCGACGGAGACGAAGAGCGTCTCGAGCTTGCACAGGAATGGCCGCCAGTGGACGTCGCGGAACCAGCCTCGACCCTCCGGGGACGTGGGATTGTGCGGGCACGGCGGTGGCTCGCTGCAGGCCGTGTCTGCGAAATAGGCAGCGGACCATCGCGCAGCCTGGATGCAGAGATGGGGCAATGCCGTGACGTCAGTCAACGGCATGTTGTCCAGGCCCCATGAGCGAACAGCACGCTCCACAGCATGGATGGCCCCCTCGCGGAGGTCGCCGAGCGCGTCCGAGAAGCTCACGTTGTGCGTCCCGCCGATCGGCTCGATCGTGCGTAGTGAATCGAGAAGGCGCTGCGCGGGGTCTACAGACGAGGGCGTTGTCATGGGTCATGACCTCCGAGCGAGCCAAACTGCCTGTTGCTCTCAATGCTATGGCCGCCTGACGACACTCCGCGCACCCCAGCGCACCTTGCTGCATCGCGCCACCGCACTATCAACTCCTTAGCCACACCAAGCGTGTGGATATGGAGACTGCGCCATAGAATGCGTGCATCTCCCAGGCCTCGATTCCCACTCAAGGGGGTGTCATGCATCTCAATCGGCATACGCCAGTCGTGAGTACATCATCGGTCGCCCCCGGCCTTGACCCCCTCTTACGCCCGCTGCCCGAGGTTCACCTCGACCCCGCGAACGCTCGCTCGCACTCCGACCGCAACCTCCAGGCGATCGCCAACTCGCTCTCCCGCTACGGCCAGCAGAAACCGATCGTGGTCACACCCGAGGGGACGGTCGTCGCGGGCAACGGCACCCTTGAAGCGGCGCGTTCGCTCGGCTGGACGCACATCGCCGCGATCACCACCAACCTCGCAGGCGCCGACGCTCGCGGCTTCGCCATCGCCGACAACCGTACGGCGGAGCTTGCCGAGTGGGACGTCGTGCGCCTGGCAGCCGAACTCGAAGATCTACCGCCTGAGGTGTTCGCCACGCTTGGCTTCGACGACAAGGAGATGGCGCGCATCGCGCACGACGCCGAAGAAGCCGTCCGCGCCTTGCAGGGTGAGCAGGACTTAGACGACGTGCCGGATCCGCCCGACGAAGCGGTCACGCAGCCGGGCGATCTTTGGATCATGGGCCGGCACCGGCTCCTTTGTGGCGACTCCTCGAGCGCGGCCGATCTCGACTACCTGCTCGACGGCGCGCCGATCCACCTCGTGAACACCGACCCGCCCTACAACGTGAAGGTCGAGCCGCGCTCGAACAACGCAATCCGCGCCGGGCTCTCGTCTTTCTCCGCACCGCAAACGCACCACCAGGCGCTGGACCTCGCCCGCCATCCAGGGAAGGCCAAGCCTACGCACGCGAAGATGCGTGCGAAAGACCGTCCTCTGGAGAACGACTTCGTTACCGACGAGGCGTTCGAGGAGATGCTCCATGCGTGGTTCGGAAACGCCGCCCGCGTCCTCGTGCCGGGCCGCGCCTTCTACATCTGGGGTGGGTATGCGAACGTCGCCAACTACCCGCCGGCCTTGAAGGAGGCCGGGCTCTACTTCTCCCAGACGATCATCTGGGACAAGCAGCACCCGGTGCTTACGCGCAAGGACTTCATGGGTGCCCACGAGTGGTGTTTCTACGGGTGGAAGGAAGGCGCCGCGCACCCGTTCTACGGGCCAGCGAACGTGCCGGACCTATGGGCGGTGAAGAAGGTCAACCCGCAGTCCATGGTGCATCTGACGGAGAAGCCGGTCGAGTTGGCCCTGCGTGCCATCACCTACAGCTCGGTGCCCGGCGAGAACGTGCTGGATCTCTTCGGGGGGTCCGGCTCCACGCTCATCGCCGCGGAGACGACCGACCGAAGCGCCTACCTGATGGAGGTCGATCCTCCCTACTGCGATGTCATCATTCACCGCTACGCGGAGTTGACCGGCACGACGGTGAAGCGCGTTCCGGCCGAGGAACGAAGGTGAGCGAGAACCGGCTTCCGGCGGAGCCCCGGGCGGAGGCGGACGCGGATCTGGTTCTGCGCACCGACGCCACGGCCGCCATCGAAGCCGCCCGTGCGCTCCTGGCCGCGCCCGTGTTCGAGCGCCAGATTCCCATCGCGCTCCTGACCAAGCTCGCCAGCGACGACAAGGTCCCCGTCCGCGAGCGCCGCCGGGCCGCTGAAGTCCTCGCCAACCTCCAGGTCAAGTTGATCGAGATGGTCGGCGATCTCACCGGCGCCAAGGAACACCGCCTACGCGAGCTCGGTATCGAGGGCACACCCCAGGAGGTGAACCTGACGCAGGTCAACAACCGCATCGAGATCATCCGCGAAGGCGCCCCCGACTGGCGCGACGTCGGGAACGAGTGACGTGTCTCGTCCGCGGCGCATCTACCTGTCGTCGCCGATGCCGCACCAGATCGATGTCCTGCGCCACCCGGCGCGCAACAAGGTCCTCGCCTGCGGACGTCGCTGGGGGAAGACCAAGACCGGGGAACTCGCCTGCGTCGAAGGCCACGGCCCTCGCGTGGGCGGCTACCGCGGCGCGATCGATGGCGGCAACATCTGGTGGATCGCGCCCAGCTACCCGATCGCGAGCATGATCTGGCGAAGCCTCAAACGCAGCCTCAAGGACTGCTGGGTCTCGAAGAACGAGAACGAGCGGCGCATCGTCCTGCCCGGCGACGGGAGCATCTCCGTGAAGTCAGCCGACAACCCCGACTCGCTCCGTGGGGACGGGCTGGACGGGGCCGTTCTCGACGAAGCCGCGTTCATGAAGCACGAGGCGTGGGCGGCCTGCATCCGGCCAGCCCTCTCCGATCGTCGGGGCTGGGCGATGTTCCTCACGACCCCGAACGGGATGAACTGGTTTCACGACCTGTGGCAGGACGTCCCCCACCGCGAGGGCTGGGCGCGTTGGCAACGTCCGAGCGGCGACAACCCGCTGATCACGCCCGCCGAGATCCAAGCCGCCCGGCGGGACGTCGGCCCGTATCTCTTCTCGCAGGAGTACGAGGCGCAGTTCCTGATCACCGGCGGCGGCCTCTTCAAGGAGGCGTGGTTTGACCACCGCCACGACCGCGTCGGCGAGCACCACTACCAGCTCGAGGGCGGCCCGACGCTTCATCTGGACGAGATGCGGCGGTACGCAACGGTGGACCTCGCCACGAGCCTCAAGACCACGGCGGACTACACCGTGATCGCGGTGTTCGGTCGCGCACCCGACGGACGGCTGTTGCTCCTGGAGATCGACCGGGCTCGCAGGGAGGGTCCTGACCTCGTACCCGCGATGGCGAGTGCGGTGGACCGCTGGGGCCTCTCCCTCGTGTTCGTCGAGCGGGCGGGCTTCCAGCTCGCCATCATCCAAGCGGCGCAGCGGGCCGGGCTTCCGGTCCGGGAGATCAAGCCCGACCGCGACAAGGTCGCCCGGGCGCTTCCGGTTACGGCGGCGCTCGAAGGCGGGCGCCTCCTGCTCCCTCGCTCGGCCCCCTGGCTCGAGGACCTGATCGCCGAGCACCTGGCCTTCCCCAACGGAGCGCACGACGACCAGGTGGATGCGGTGGCCTACGGACTGGCCGCCTCCGGCGAGCTCGGCACGGGCGGGGGCCTGCCAGGACCGGAGGGACCCGACCCGTGGGAGGAGGACGAAGAGGAGTGGGACCCCGACTTCGCCGGCGTGCCTTGGGATCAGCTCACGACCGCGCAGCAGAACCGGATCCTCTTCCGCGACATGGGCTCTGGTAGCGACCTGGATCGGTTCCCGAGTTGAAGGCGCCGAGGCCTCTACGGCGCACGCCGCGGGTACCGGCACTCCGGGCGGTGCGGCAGGACGCCCGGCTCCAGGTCCGGGTGGCCGAGGCGTGGACGCGGGAGCCCGACGGATGGAGCCAGATTGAACGGGCGCCCTTGGTGGCCATTGCGGAGGACGAGCGCCTTCCGGCCTCCACCCGGCGTCGCGCTGCCGCCCTGTTGGTGCGGCTCCCCGGGTAGGCGCCATGCCCGCCCCCCGGGGCGCCGTGGGCGAACGTATGGCGTTTGTTCGTCATGTCGCGGGGTACGCGCCATGCACAAAGGAAGGCCCGCACAAGGCCTCTGGTGGCGCTCTGGCGGGAGGGTCGGTGGGCCGCGAGCGCGAGGGCGGCAGAACCTCTAGGCCCTAAGGCCCGCTGAACCTCCTACCGCCGGCAGCGGTCCCCCAAACCCCCATGGGGGGCCTCGAATCAAGAGGGGGTCGAATTCTCGCCTTCCCCTCGATTCTAGACCCCCTTACCGACAGGGTTGTTAGGGGTTGCCCCTGTCACTCACCGGTGGTTGAAGTGACTGGCAATCCATGACTTACGATGGCTTCATGGTCTCCAGAGGGCCATTTTTGGCCCCCTGGAGACACCTAACAACCATGGCGAGAACGTGCAAGAAGGCGCAACCTGTCCCGCCCTCAAGGGCTCCTCAAGCAGCCGCAGAAACATCGCTTGCATATAACAAACATTCTTCCGGGAGACGGCGCCAAGCCCACTCGAAGCCCCCGTCGCCGGACAAGGCCATCGCCTACCTGCGCTGCTCGACCGATCGCCAGGATCTGTCCCCGGATGCCCAGCAGTCGGCCATCGAGACCTGGGCCGCCCGGGAGGGGGTCGAGGTGGTCGCCTGGCACGAGGACCGGGGCATCTCCGGCGGCGCGCAGCTCGAAGATCGACCCGGCCTCACGGCGGCGGTGGCGGACCTGAAGACGCGAGGCGCTGGGTTGCTCGTCGTGGCGAAGCGAGACCGCCTCGCCCGTGACGTCTTGACGGCCGCCCTCGTGGAGCGGCTCGCGGAACGGTCCGGTGCCCGAGTCGTCAGTGCGGACGGGACCGGGAACGGCGATACGCCCGAGGCGGCGCTGATGCGGTCGATGATCGACGCGTTCGCGGCGTACGAGCGGGCGCTGATTCGTTCGCGGACCAAGGCGGCGTTGGCCGTGAAGAAGGCGCGGGGGGAGCGGGTGGGTGGCGTGCCATACGGGAAGCGTGTGGGCGAGGATGGGAAGCTGGTCGAAGACGCAGCGGAAGGGGTGGTCATCGCGAGGGCCCGGGAGCTTCGGTCTGAAGGGCTATCGCTCCGGGCCATCGGACGCGCGCTCACGGATGACGGCCACGCGCCACGGAACGGGAAGCGGTGGCATGTGCAGGTGCTCGCGCGGATGGTGGCTGAGTGACGCGGCAGCCAGATCCGATCGAAGGCCGACGCGACACTCATCGCCGGCACGGATTGTCGCGATTTGACGCGAACTGGGAATCTCGCCTTCCGTTCTGAGTTCTCCACAGAAGCGCACACGCCATTTCATGGGCGCGCGGGCTTCGCGGTGCCGGCACGGCGGTTGCCATAGGTATCGCGTCCGTTCATGGCCGCCATGCGGAGAGGCCGAGTGAAGTGTCATCGGCCTCGGGGAGGAGGAGAGAGTGCGTGACGATCCGACTTCCGCTCGTCGTCCAGGCCCCTTGAAAACAGCCACCCCTCGTCAAGTTCGCGCATGGGCGCTGCAAGCGATCCCGGTGGCGCGCGCTTGCGAACGCGTCATTAGCGTGCTAATCGGATTTTCTCTGTCGGGTTCTGGGCACGGAATGCGTGTTTATAGGTGGAGGGCAAGCGAGTGCAGTCCGCCCTAGTCACCACGAAGCCTCTGTGGAGCGTCCACCACGGTCCATGCGTCCGGGGCGATCGGCGTCAACCCGGGACTCGGATATGGGCATGCCGGAGATGGGCTCGCTGGTCAAGCTTGAAGCCGCACGCAGGCTGCGCGGATCGGGCTGCGTCGGCCGGAGGTGATCCGATGAAGATGCCTGGGTAGCGCCCGTCGCCTCGCGCGGCGGGCGAAAGGCCGCCCAGGGCATGCTCGCAGGAGAAACTCGCGGCATGCGGAAGCCAGTCCCTACTGACGATGCACGCTGAGGGGTTGCCTGTTCCGGGCGTTGCTAGATGGGCTAACGATACTGCACGGGCATCGCCGACGGGAAGCCCAATCTCTACCGTCTCTGCAGCGTCGTTTCGTGGCGCCTGCATGGACGTGGGGGTCTTGCACGTTCACTTTCCATAGCGAAGGCGCAACTTGGAGGCTCCGAAAGTCACGACGACCGATAACACGTAGTGAGCACCGGATCGCCGAGCGTGCAACTCGCCACTTGGATGACCGGTGGGAGGATCATGTAGTGAAGTACGTTCTAATCTTCCTCGCTGTGCTGGCGCTGTCTGCCGGTACGGCCATTGGCGCGCCCGGTGGTCCCGGTGGAAAGGGCGGCGACGCGGGTGAAATCGCCAACGAAGCCGCGAGCAACGGTAAGAGCGGAGACCCTGGCGGCCCCGGAATCCAAGGAGAGAATGGCGGTGGACAAGGAGGTGATCCAGGAGAGCCAGGCAGAGGGGGCAAGGGAGTCCAGCAGATAGCAGGCGAGGGAGGGGAAGCGGAGGCCGACGCGAAGGGCGCGGGCGCTGCTGAAATTGCCACGGTGGGAAGCCCTGGCCAGACTGGTGGCAACGGAGATCCCAATCATGCGAGGGGCGGCGGTGGGGGCGGCGGCGGCGGCGGCGGCGGCGGCGCTGCGTTTGCTAAGACCGGCGATTCGACCTTCGCGGTCGATCGCGACGGCAACCCCACCGACACCGTAGCTATGCGAGCTACAGCGGTAGCGAAGGGCGGCGACGGAAAGACTGGTGGAAAGGGCGGCACTGGCGGCAGCGGCGCACCCGGGGGAGGCGGAGGACATCCCGGAGGCGGTGGGCACGGCGGGCCCGCTACGGCCATCGGTGGTGTGAAGGCCGTAGTCACGGCGTTCGGCGGAGATGGCGGAGACGGCGGCACGGGCGGGAGCGCGAGGCCTGGAGGCGTACCCGGTGGCATCGGCCAGCCAGGCACTGGCGGAACAGCAAAGTTCGATTCGCCCGATCCCGCGGATGGCTCTGATAGCGAGAACGGCACCAACGGGGAGCCCGGGGCATTCGGCACACACATCCCGTGAGCTACAGTTTGCCGGGATGACTGGTTGCGCGCTCACCGTGCCGCAGGATTTCGCTTGGAGTACGCCATGAGTCGGATGGCCAGGAACGGACTGCTCTTGGGTGGCGCTGGCGCCGCGTGTCTGCTGCTCTACCTTGCATTGGCAGACCAGGAGCCGGTGCCGCGCTCCCGACTCGACCCCAAGGCGACTCCGGCGCCTTCTGTCGGCGAGGCGCGACTGGAGGGGCTCGACAGGCTCGAGTCGTCGGAGAGGCCGGCGAGCGAAGGCGCGGTCCGAGTCACCGTCAGGGATCTGCGCTCGGGGGCCCCCGTGAGTGGGATCGAGTTGCGAGTGAGGTCAGAGGGAATGGAGGCAGTCCAGACAACCGACAAGGACGGCATCGTGCTCCTCGAATCAGGCCCAAACCGAATCGCCATCGACGTCATGACTCCCGGATGGAAATCGGCGAGGTTCGAGAAGCGATCCCTAGTCAGATCCCGCAAGGAGGTCTGGATCTACCGGAACGTAACGCTACGAGTTCGTGTCGAGTACTCCGAGACACCATCCGATTCGGGAGACCCGTGGATCGCCGCTCGTGTAGTGGGTCCAGACGTGCGGACTCAGGAAGACCGCGCCGGCAAGACACCATGGAACCGCTCCTGGGCTCTTTCCCACGGCATCGAAGATCGTCTAGACGCCTTTGACTTTGACAGGGAGGGCTCCACCTTCCTAGGCGTCATTCCGCATGTTCGAACGTCTGTGATCGCCATCGGACGTGAGGGCTTCAGGACGCGAGTGCTTGATGTACCTGTGGCGGTTGAGCAGGACTCGATTGAATTGGTCGCATACCTCGAGCGCGCTCCTGTCGTCTCGGGCCATCTGCTAGACGACCAGGGCAAGCCGATCGATGACGTCGAGT
The DNA here is from genome assembly GCA_963802335.1 of uncultured Planctomycetota bacterium. Taxonomy (GTDB): domain Bacteria; phylum Planctomycetota; class PLA2; order PLA2; family JAEUHO01; genus CAWDIE01. The sequence continues at coordinate 437,229 of CAWDIE010000005.1, forward strand.
TGCATGCTCACATCGTGATCGAGGGCATGCGGCACACACTGAACCCAGGCCGCTACGCCATGGCAGGTTGGCCCGTGGGCACACGAGTCACCAGACATGGGGAGGTGTTCGTGAACCTACAGACCACGGTGCCTGTGGATAGGGACGGTTCCTTCCGGTTCGCTCTTCCTGCGTCAGGGCGTGTAGTGTTGCTCGCGACTGCGGCCGGCAGACAGCCGCTTTGGCATGATGCTGGATCCGACGATCGCAGCATGCCCGAGCTTGATCTTCGCTTTGGTCCGAAGACTCTCGCCAGCCCGGTTGCCATACGGCTACAGGGAGCCATTCTCGATTCGGCAACACTGCATATCAGTGACATCACCGATCGTGCGCTTCAGACGAGCCAATCCGTATCTCTCACCGCGGACGGCATGTGTCCGGGGCACTTGCTCGTTCGCGGCCGTCGATACTGGCTGGTCGCTAGCTACCGGACGAAGGAGGGCGATCGGGCGTCTGTTGATGGCTTGATCGAATGGGACGAGCGCCCGGTAGTCTCGCTCGACGACTTGGAGTCTGATCTCGACACCTTCCTGTCTCGATAGCCGTCAGGCACGAGTGTAGCGGCCCACGTTCCTTCGCGGGTGATACCGCTGGCGGATTTGCTACTGACTGACGGACTTCCGTGCTCTGTGCCACGACCTTCGGCACCTTGTGTTCGACTACTCGACAGGGCGGCCGAATGCGTGTGGCGTCCGAACTCGTGAGGAGCGCGGCCCCCCCATGCCCGTCGCGATGCTGGCGTCGCCCGTCTCTTGGACGAGTCGGACGAGGCGGTAGTCGTGGGTGCGTTGCTGGCGACGCGTGGACAGGGGGCGATTGTCGAGTCCCGAGACCCGAGGCCAAGCTGCGGGTGGAGCGATCGGGTAGGATCAGCGTGACGAGAACTCGAACACAGGGTGCCGAATGTCGCGGCTCGCAGCACGCCTCGAACACACGGGCCGCTACACGAAACCAACCGCGGCTTCCGGTACGCTGTCTAGCCGCCTAGCGTCTAAGCAGCGGTGCTGGAGATGAGATGGAAACCAACCGCCCGCTCCTCATCGAGTTCGGCCCCAGCAGTTCTGCTCGCCACGCACTGGCCGTGCGCAAGGCCAGGAGAATGGCGGGCTACACGGCGGAGGAGAGTGGGGGCTCGACCTGGCATCGAGTCACGGTCGATCTCAGCGACCGCTTACAGTGCAGGCGGGGAATCGAACTTATGAACCTGGTCTTGTCTCCCTCGACGTAATTGTGTCCGCCTGAAGACTGGAAATGGGTTTCGATAAGGCTCTCTCCCTTGGACCGGCCGGAGGCCGGAGAAGGGACGAGCGATGGACGAGAGAGAAGGACGGGATCTTGGGGATGACGCCCCGGCCGAGGAGCGAGGCGGAGGCGACGAAGTCGCCGGAGGCGAGCGGAGCGGCCGGGGCGTCAGCGCCGAGCCGCAGCGGCTTGTGCCTCGCGGCTCGCCCCAGCGCACGGCCCGCACGGTGCGTCCCGAGGCGCGTCGTGCTTCGAACTTCACGGGCGAGCAGCGCCTGCTGATCTTCGACGCATGGCAGCGGAGCGATCTTACAGCGACGGACTTCGCGCCGCTGGTGGGCGTGACGCGTGAGACGCTCTACGCTTGGCGCCGGCGCTTCGAGGCGCACGGCCCCGCGGGGTTGGTGGGGCTTCGGCAGGCGGCGCAGGGGAGCCGCCTGCGCGAGGCAGTCAAGCGCGCGATCCTGCTGTTGAAGCAGGCGCACCCGGACTGGGGCCAGGACCGTATCCACGACGTGCTGATCCGCGGGGAGGGCCTCTCGGCCAGCCCCGGCGCGATCCAGCGCGTGCTCGTCGAGGCGGGCTACACGGTGGAGCAGGCAGCGACGAAGCCGCACCCTCCGCAGGTTCGGCGCTTCGAGCGCGCGCGTCCCAATTCACTATGGCAAACCGACCTCTTCACCTTCATCCTCAAGCGCCAGAACCGCCGCGTGCACCTTGCTGCGTTCATGGACGATTTCTCGAGGTTCATCGTGGGCTTCGGGCTGCACGCGAGCGCGTCGGGCGCCTTGGTGCGCGAGGTGTTCGAGACAGCGATCGCGAACTTCGGCGCACCCGAGGAGGTGTTGACGGACAACGGCACGCAGTACCACACGTGGCGTGGCAAGAGCGCGTTTCGAAAGCTGTGCGACCGCCGCGGCATCCGGCAGATCGTGGCTTCCCCCAGGCGTCCCCAGACGCTCGGCAAGATCGAGAGGATGTGGGGGACGCTGTGGCGCGAGCTGGTCGAGGGCGCCGTCTTCCGGGACCTGGAGGAGGCGCGTGCGAGGATCTCGAACTTCTTCGCCTGGTACAACTTTCAGAGAACGCATCAGGGCATTGACGGCCTGGTGCCGGCGGACCGCTTCTTCGAGGCCGCCCCCGAGGTGCGCGAGGCGCTCGAGAAGTGCGTTGCGCAGAACGCGAAGGAGCTCGCACTTCACGGCGAGCCGCGCAAGGGCGTGTACCTGACGGGGCGGGTGGGCGAGCGTCCGATCTCGCTGCACAGCGAGGGCACGAAGATGGTGCTCACCGACGCCGAGGGGGCGCGCGAAGAGGTGGATCTGTCCCTTCCGGGCCGGCGCCACGTGTCCGATGTGCCCCCCGCACCGGGCACCAGCGCACTCGACGGCGTGCTGGAGGACCTGGCGGTGCTCGAGGAAGGCGTCGCGGAGCAAGGCGTCGTGCAGGACGACGACGCCGAGAACGACGACGCTGCGACCGACGACGCTGAGGACGGCGACGAGGACGACAGGCCCGAGGCGTCGGCCGAAGAGGTGTCGTGATGGCGGCCAAGAAGAAGACGGGACCGTCGACACTCCGGGGCTCGCCGGCGGCGCGGCGCGTCGTGGCGGCGGTCCTCGAGGCCTTGTCGGGCGAGGTAGGAACGACCGAAGCGGCCGAGCGGCTGGGGGTGTCGCTCTCGCGCTACTACCAGCTCGAGGCGCGGGCGTTGCAGGGGATGCTCGAGGCCGTGGAGCCCCGGCCCCGGGGCCCGCAGAAGACGCCTGCGAAGGAGATCCACGCCCTCCAGGCCGAGAAGAAGGCGCTGGAGCGGGATCTTCGGCGCCAGCAGACGTTGCTTCGGGCCGCACAGCGCAGCGTGGGGTTACCCGCGCGCAAGAGCAAGTCGGCATCCTCCGGGAGCCGCGGCCGGGCGAAGCGGGGGTCGCGGGGCAAGACCGTGCTCCGCACGCTTCGCGACACGGGGGTCGTGGAGACGGGAGCGACTCATGGGAAGGCGAAGCGAGATGGAGACGTTGGTGGAGCGGATCGAGGTGAGCGAGGCGGCGCGTGAGCGCACCAAGGTGATCCTGCTGACGCTGGGCGGGCAGTGGAGCGTGCAGGCGGGCTTTGAGCGGCTGGGGGTGAGCCGCACGCGCTTCCAGGAGCTGCGGCGACGGCTGCTCGACGGCGCGGCACGTGCCGTGGAGGAGCGGCCCGCGGGCCGGCCGCGCCGGGCACGGCGCATGGACCCTGCGTACGTGGAGGCGATGCGGGCCGGGATCGACTCGCTCAAGTACGAGATCCGCTCGCTGCAGGCCCAGCTGGCCATCGCACGAAGTGACGCGGCCGATGCCGTCGAGGCGCGCCTTGCGCAGAAGGCGGGGCGGTGATGGCGGCGGCGACGACCTGGACCGATGAGGAGCGGCGCGTGGTGCTCCGACTCCTGGAGCGGACGGATCTGCGGTGCCGCGAGGTGGCCGAGGCCGTGGGCGTGAGTGCGCGCACCGTGCGTCGCTGGCGTGCGCGTGCGCGTGCCGGCCAGCCGCTGAGCCACCGGGTGGGACGTCGGCCGAAGCCCGTGTCCCGCGAGCGTCGCCAGCAGGTGATTGGCATGCTGTTCGATCTCGGCCCGTACGCCGGTGTCGCGGTGCTTCGTGCGGCGTGCAAGGCCGTGCCGTACCGGCAGATCGCGCGGCTCAAGCGGCGCTTCCTTCGTGTCCTGACCCGACGCCTGGGGTGGTGGAGGAAACGACTGGAGTGGCTCCGTGCCGGCGCGGTGTGGGCGATGGACTTCACCAAGCCAAAGAAGGCGACGCTCGGCGGCGGGCGAGGCCGGTTGCTGCACGTGCGGGATCTGGCGAGTGGGGCCGAGCTGCTTGTGCTGCCATGCCGCGGCGAACGATCGAGCGTGGTGTGCGCGGCGCTGAGCGTGCTGTTCCTCGCCCTCGGGGTGCCGCTGCTGATCAAGATGGACAACGGACCGGGGTTCAAGGCCGGGGCCACGCAGGACCTGCTCGCGGAGCGCGCGGTGACGGCGCTGTACTCGCCGACGTACACGCCTTCCTACAACGGGGCGTGCGAGTGTGGCGGGGGCTCGCTCAAGCGCCGGATTGCGTACCAGGCGTACCTACGTGGGGACCCAGGCCGCTGGACCGATGCCGACCTCGAAGCCGCGCAGCGCCAGGCGAATACAACGGCCCGCCCGTGGGGCGCCACGGGCCCAACGCCGGCGGAGCGCTTCCATGCACGCCGGCCGATCGAGCCGGAGGAGCGCGAGGCATTCCAAGAAACTCGGGCCGCCGAGATCACAAACATGCTGGAGACGCACAAGGAGCAAAGTAGTAGGATGCCGACATGCTCCGAACAGGCCGCGGTGCTGCGAACCACGACATTCTGCATGTTTCTGACGAGAACTCGACACCCGGCCAGGTCCCGCCCCGCGGAAGGTCGAAGGAGCGCCAGGCGTGGGGGATCGGCGGTGCCGGCCTCCCACGCGCATCGGTTCTCGGGCATTCGGCCCGCTCGCACGACGGCCCTCGCGTCTCCCAGCGGGAACCTCCCCCACTGATCTCCCGCTGCCCCAGACCTCATGGCGTGCTCCCCGGATTTTGGTCCATGTTGGGTGAGGGTCTTCTGAGCCTAGAATCAGGAGACCGACGTGAAGAAGAACCGGCACAACCCCGAGCAGATCATCCGCAAGCTGCGTGAGGCCGAGCGCCTGAAGGCGGCCGGCAAGACCGTGGCCGAGATCTGCCAGGCACTCGAGGTCGCCGCAGCCGCCGCTCCAGCCTCACGACACGCACGCGGAGCGTGACGTCGTCAGCCTCGGCCGCGGCAGTCGTGACGATGGGCCGCGCTTCGCGGCGCACCCAGCCCGACGCGGTGGAACGCGGGACTCCGTGTCGTGTGGCGAGGCCGACGTCCCCGGTCTCCCGGACGAGTCGGACGAGGCGGTGGTCGTAGGTGCGTTGCCGGCGGCGCGTGGACATCGGGCGATTGTCGGATCCGGACACCCGAGGCGAAGGTACGCATGGAGCGATCGGGTAGGATCAGCGTGACGAGTACTTGAACATGATGTGCCGAGTGTCGCGGTTCGCAGCACCGCTGTTGATGCCGCGCTTGGCATTAGAAGATGAGCGGGCTCTTGGAGCAGCTAGCCGTCGGATCGATCGCCGAGCCCGGGCGCAATCGCTCGTCTTGTGAGCGCAGCCCCGGCCCGGTGGCAGCGGTCAATGGCAGGGTCCATCCCGCCTGGCCACCCAGGCAGGTGCCAGTGCATCATACGGTCTTGACCCCCGAAGCAACTTCGAGGGCCTTGAGTGGCTTCTTGTCAAGGTCGTGCAGTGGTGACCATCGGATGTAAGAGGGGGGACCTTGCCATGCATGTGCTCATTAGCACAGATGACGACGGACGCGTCCGGCTGAACGTTATTGATGATGTAGGCTGGCGCGAGTTCGAAGAGTTGGCTGAGTTCGTGTGCTGCCGATTGCACTGTGAAGTGGTTGCGAGATACGAGGGACTTGAGAGTCGGACATGGGTTCTCCGGGTGGCCGATAAGGAACTGCTGTTCTACTGCGACGACTACTATGGGGTGTTTATGCTCCCTCGAAGCGCGGCGGAAAACGAGCTCGTGCGCGTAGTCGGTGCCAAGCTTCGGTCGTACGCTTGGCCCGTGGAGGGAGGCAGCACTGATCTCTGACCGTGCTCCGTCTCCACAACCGGCGGATGGAGAAGAACAGCTTCAACGCCACGTGGATGGCGACGCTGCCGGCGGCCGTTCAGACCTTCCTCGGGGGCCGGAGCGGCAAGGGTGAGGTCTACGCCTACGACATGGCCTACCGGCTGATCGATGCGCGGTTTGACGTGACGAACCCGGCGGCCGAGGTGGCCAGCCCGGGGACGCAGCCCTACGCGAAGCTCCTCCAGTACACGCTGGACGGGCTCGGGAACCGCAGCCAGGTCCAGACCACGCCGCCGACGCCACCGACTGCGGTGACGTACGCTACGGACGTGGTGAACCAGTACACGGCCATCGGTGGGATCAGCAGGACCCATGACAACAACGGGAACCTGAAGGACGACGGGACCCATCTCTACGGGTACGACTTCGAGAACCGGCTCGTGGAGGTGAGACTGAAGTCCACCACGGCTCTGGTGGCCACCTACCGCTACGACGCCCTCGGGCGTAGAGTGGAGAAGGTGGTAGCAGCCGGATCCACGACCCGCTACATCCTCGACGGCGTGCAGGTCATCGAAGAGTACGACGGCTCAGGCGCGTGGCAGGCGCGCTATCTCTACGAGGACGGGATCGACCAGCCCAGGGCAATGGACCGAGCGGACATCGCGGACGTGAACGGGAACGCCAACACCACCGAGGTGCTTCGGTTCCACTACCACAGCCAAGCGCTCGGCTCGGTGACCGAGATCTCGCAGCGGCGGAGCAACTTTCTTTCTGTAAGTAGCGTTCGCGGCTGATCAGGCGTCCGCCTTCGGCAGGTATCTCCGTCCGGTCTCCCACTCCTCGCTGATCTCCATGAGCACCGCGCTCGCGAGCCTCAGCAAGGACGCTTCGTTCGGGAAGAGGCGGGCCACCGCGGTCCGCCGCTTGATCTGTTGGTTGAGGTTCTCGAGGCTGTTCGTCGTGCGCAGGCGCTTGCGCTGAGCCTCGGTGAGATCGAGATCGAACACGGCCAAGCCTTCGCCGATGTTCTCCTCGGCCCACGCGGCGAGCTTCGGTGCCGGCTTGCGCCAGGCCTTCACGAACTCGACGAGCTTTCGATCCGCGTCGTGCCGGTCGGTCGCGTTGAAGATCCCGCGCAGGCCCTCGGCCGCCTTGCGTCGGAGCGCTTTGCGCGGCACGTAGGCTTGCGCGTTTTGCTGCAGGTGGAACTGGCAGCGCTGCCAGGTCACGCCGGCGAAGCGTGCCTTGAGGGCGGCCCTCAGGCCCTTGTGGTCGTCGCTGATGATCAGTTCGACGCCGTGGAGCCCGCGGTCCTGCAGGGAGGTCAGGAACTCCCGCCAGTGGACCTCGGCCTCCGAGAGGCTCACGCTCGTGCCCAACACCGCGCGCTTGCCGTGCTCGTCGATCCCGATGGCCGACAGCAGGGCACAGTCGCGCACGGATCCGCCGTGACGGACTTTCTCGTAGCGGGCGTCGAGCACGAGGTACTCGAAGCGCCCCAGCGGCCGCGTCCGCCACTGCTCGAGCTCTCATCCAGCAACCCGGCCGCCCGCGAGACGTCCGTGGAGCTCACGTCGAGCCCGCAGAGTTCCCGCGTGATCTCGGCCACGCGCCGGGTGGAGACGCCCTGGACGTACATCTCGGCCACGGCCAGCCGAAGCGCTCTCTCGGAGCGCTGGCCCTTCTCCAGGCTCTGGGGGTAGAAGCCCTCGCCGTCCTCGACGTCGCGAACCTGGGGCACCTGGAGCGCCAGCTCGCCGACGCGGGTCTTCACGTGCTTGGGCTTGTAGCCGTTGGCGTGGCCGCGCCGCTGGGACGTGCGCTCGTGCGGGTCGGCTCCGAGGAAGTCGCTCCGCTCGAGCTTCATGGCCTCGTTCATGAGCGTGGCGATCGCCTGCGGCCATTCCATCAAAGCCCTCTTCAGCCAGCAGGTGAGCACCCGATCGATGGGCGTACGATTTTCGCGGTGGGTCACGTCGATCCTCCTGCTTGGTTTGCTAGACCTGCAGTTGGAATCGGCGCTGACCCGCCGCTACTTGCCCCCGGGGCCGGCGCCGGCGGCGGGCGTCTCCTTGCTTCCGCTCGCTACGCTCGCTTCAGCAAGAAGACGCCCGCACCCCGTCCCGCCTCGAAGGGCAAGTTACAGAAAGAACGGTACAGCCCCCTCGCAGCCGACGGGGGCTGTCGTCGAGTGGGTCACGTACGACGTGTACGGGGCGGCGACGACTCGGGACCGGCTTGGGGCGACGGTGACCTCAAGTGCCGTCGGGAACCCGTGGCTGTTTACGGGGCGCGAGTTCGATGCCGAGTCGGGGCTGTATCACTACCGGGCGCGGGCGTATGACGCGAGCGCGGGGCGGTTCTTGCAGCGGGATCCGTTGGGGTTTGTGGATGGCTTGAGTGCGTACTTGTACGCCCGAGGCTTGCCTTCCACCTTCCTGGACCCGAGCGGTACACACGCCCTCATCCGGCCCGGTATGGTGCCTCCTGGGTCGGGTGATAACGGCGGGCGCGTTCCTTCGGACGTGCTCCTGCCGGCTACAGCTCAGGAGTCAGCGGACGCGTTCGCAGAAGCTGGTGTGGGGTTCGCCGAACCCGGGGCTGTGGCGAAAGGGCCCGAAACGAGTGATTCGAATTGGGAGGTTCTGCCAAGCAGCAACGGGAGGGATGCCATGGAGACCAAGGATGGCGCTAGCTCTGCAGCTGCAGTCCTAGAGGTGTTCGAGGCAGGGTCGGGGTTCAACATGGACTGCGCTTCAGCCTTGTTCATGATCTGGTACAGGGGGATCCTCCGAGCATTGCAGACGAACTTCGGCTGCCAGGAGGGACGCCGCTTGTTCGACTCTCTCTTCCCTACGCTGCGAGTAGCTGGAAGCGAGAGTACACCAGTGCCGATTCGCTTCCTCGGCCCTGATGAGGCCACCGAGAGCGGTGACCACGTGGTGATCGACAATCCTGGCGTCCCAGATGACGACGACTTCCGGCGGGAGAACGCGATCGTCATGAGGTCTCGGCCCGGGCCTGTCGATCGGGACACTCCCGTCTTCGGTCATCCGTTCGGAGTCCAGCCTGCGGGCAAGGTCATTGAGGAGATGCTGGAGGACATGAGGGAGAGAGGAATTCCCATCCCGGATGGCTACTCTCCCAAGGTTGATTCGGACCACAGGATGCGTTTGGATGGCGGCGTGCTCGACCGGGAAGTCGACCGACTCTTGGCGAGGCCGTGACGATGCTGTGCGTTCGCGTGTCCTTCGCAGGTTCATGCCTGCTGATGCTCTTGCTGTCTGGCGCGTGCGGGCCCCCTGCGACCCCCAAGCACCACCCCACCCTTCGGGACGCAGTTAGCGACAGAACCTGGATGCACGTGGAGTCTCACTTGCGTGCTCTGGCTGCTTGGGAGGCGCTCCCCGCTGCCGACCGGAGTGCGCGCATCCTGGCGGAGGTGATGCGACTCAGTCCGGCCACCAAGATAGCCGACCCCAGTTTGGGCTTGAGACCATTCGTGATCGCCATGCTTGAGCGCGGCGACTTTCAAGCCCTCTTGAGCCTGAACCGTGAGCTCCTGGCCGACCCATCGCGCACTGCAGGTGCACGCCGAACAGCCTTGCACAAGGAGCTAAGCTACCGTAGAGATTGGCAGGGCACAGCGCGTCTGCTCAGGCAGCTTGCAGTTGAGGAGCCCAGGAGTGTTCAGCTGGCGCCCTATCGGGAGAGCGGAATGGTGTACCTTCTTGAGGTGGCCGAAGACCCTCACGCGCCAGTCGGTGACCGGGTAGAAGCGCTACTTGTCCTGGGCCGATACGCAGACTCTGATGTTGTTCCGAGACTCGAACAACTGCGCGGTGATGTCACCGCTGTTTTGCCCGTGTCAGGTCTTATCTGGCCACCCTCCTCTGGTGCGCCCGTTAGGACCATTGGCGACGTGGCTGGTTCGACCATTCGGACCATCCGCGCGCGTACGGATGACTAGCGTCCTGAGTCACGGCCTTCGGCACATATTGTTCGACTACTCGACAGGGCGGCCGAGTGTGTGCGGAGTCCGAACTCGTGGATCGGCAACCGCAGCCAGGTCCAGACCACGCCGCCCACGCCTCCGACCGCGGTGACGTACGCTACGGACGTGGTGAACCAGTACACGACGATCGGCGGCGTCACGCGGGGCCACGATAACAACGGGAACCTCAAGGACGACGGGACCCAGCTCTACGGGTACGACTTCGAGAACCGGCTCGTGGAGGTGAAGCTGAAGTCAACCTCGGCCGTGGTGGCCACCTACACGTACGATGCCATCGGGCGTAGAGTGGAGAAGGTGGTAACGGCCGGATCCACGACCCGCTTCATCCTCGACGGCGTGCAGTCGATCGAGGAGTACGACGGCACAGGCGCCTGGCAGGCCCGCTACCTCTACGAGGACGGGATCGACCGGCCGCGGGCTTTTGATCGTGCCGACATCGCGGACGTGAACGGGAACGCGAACACGACCGAGGTGCTCCGGTTCCACTACCACCAGCAGGCTCTTGGGTCGGTGACCGAGATCTCGCAGCCGACCGGCGCTGTCGTCGAGTGGGTCACGTACGACGTGTACGGGGCGGCGGTGATTCGGGACCGGCTTGGGGCGACGGTGCCCTCGAGTGCGGTGGGGAACCGTGCTGCGAGCCACGACATTCTGCACAATTCTGACGAGTTCTCGACAGTCGGCCGGTTCTGGCCCCTCCCGGAGTCGGGGAAGCACGATGCGCGGGCGACCGGCGGCACCGGTCCTCATGCGCAGACGCCCCCGGGCACTGGGCCGGCTCGCGCCGCGCCCCTCACGTCGCCCGGGAGGGGATCTCCCCCACCGATCTACCGCCAACGCGATCCTCACGCACAGACCGCGCACCGCGCCCTCCGGTTCTCCTCGAGCCGTCGTTGCCGCGCCCCCGCCTTGCCCACGGCCAATCGCCCCGGAACGTCCTCGCCGGTCCCGAGGTACATCTCATCCGGCGTCTGGCCCCGAAACGCTGAGTGCGGGAGCTTCGCGTTGTGCTCCTCCACGTAGAACGCGACGAGCGTGCGCACCTTCGCCGCGGAATCGAGCTGATGCAGGAAGAGCCACTGATGCTTGAGGACGCGCCACCAGGCCTCGATCAGCGAGTTCGAGAACCGAATCTCGGTCATGGCGATCACACGGCTGAGGAGCCCGGACTCGATCAGTTCATCGACCGAGGCGTTCCGGTTCTCGACCCCGGCGTCGGCGAGAAGTTGCGGTGTCCCCTCCCCCGCCGCTCGGTGGCGTCCGGCTTCGACGAGGATCGTTGCGGACGTCCCCGGTTCGAACCGCTCCGTCAAGCGCCACGACAGGATGCGCCGGCTGAAGTTGTCGATCACCGCGTGGAGGTAGACGCGTGTGCCGTCGAGGAGCCGGATCACGGTCGTGTCGATGTGCCAGATCTCGTCCGGCTTCGAGGCGCGGATGCCCTGGATCGGCTTCTCGGGGTGGACCCGAAGGCGAGGTCGTCGCCAGCCGCGCTCGCGGACGAGTCGCTGCCAGGTCGTAGCCGACGCGAAGATGCGGCCGAGTCGCTGCGCGAGCACGGCGAGCTTGCCGGTGGGCACGTGCCGAAACGCCGGGGATGTGACCATGCCACGGATCTCCGCGACCTCTTTGGGCGTCAGCCGCTGCGGCGAGGCGTGGGGGCAGGACGATGCATCCTCGAGCTCGCACGCCTGGGCTGCCCGACGCCGCGCGCTGAGGCGCGACGGCGAGAGTCGAACGAGCCGGAGGGCACGCGCCAAGCCGAGCACGCCCTGCGAGCGATCGATGGCGCGAAGCAGTCGGGACTTGTCGGCCGCGCGGGGGATCCGCAGTCGCGCCAGATCGGGCTGAAGGACCTGGATCAACGCAAGGAGGAGGCGGAGCATGGCTTCGACTCGCCGCAGCCGACGCTCCAGCCTCACGACACGCACGCGGAGCGCGACGTCGTCAGCTTCGGCAGCGGTGGTCGTGACGATAGGCCGCGCTTCCCGGCGAACCCAGCCCGACGCGGTGGAACGCGGGACTCCGTGTCGTGTGGCGAGTCCGACATCCCCCGTCTCGCGGACGAGGCGAACGAGGCGGTGGTCGTAGGTGCGTTGCCGGCGGCGCGTGGGCATCGGGCGATTGTCAGATTCCGGCCCATGAGACCAAGATGCACACCGACCGGCAGGCGCTGACCGCCTCTCTCACCGGAGAGCCAGGCGTGGGAAGCCACGGCGCCCCAGGAGCCCTCAGTCGGGCCGGACGGTGCAGTAGACGCGGCCTGGATCCGTTCGGCTCATGCCGATTTCCGCGATGCGGCCTTCTTCGAGCAAGCGCCTCAGGTGCTTGCGGACGGTGCGGGGCGAAAGACCGAGAGCCTCCGCCATCGCCGACGTGGACAGCGTCGCGCCATCGGCGAGGAGATCCAGGATCCGCCCCGGCGTCCCCGACATCTCGCGCGGAGGTCCCTGACGCCTCGCTCGGAGCGTGACGCGAAACGTCGTGCCCAGTTCCTCCAACTCAGGGCTCGGCAGTCCCATGTCCTCGCACGCCCGTGTCATCCGGTCGATGCCGCTGCCCCAGTTCTCGATGAGGCCTAGCTCGTGGAACACGCGGCCCAAGACGCGGTTCCTGAGCTTGGAGATGCCACGGCGCACCTCCCTCAGGGTCACACCAAGAGGCAGAGGACCGGGATTGTCGATCTCGATGCGGTCCGCGAACACGGCCACCCGAATCGGGCTGCCTGTCTGGCTGTAGTCGGCATGTACGACGGCGTTGATGACCGCTTCGCGCAGCGCGATGGGGGGAAACGCGGGTACGTCGCGCCGGGTCGAGCCCTCCACGACCATGCCGGTGGCGGTGTTTCGCCTGATGAACTGGAGTGCGTCCTCAATGGACTGGATGAGATCATCCGAGGGGTCCATCCGGTCGAGGATGGAGCTCCGGTCGGCGCCGGCGAACGCGGCGAGTCGGATCCGCGCGTCGGGGAACTCCCGAAGACGGTCCCGGCCAAAGAGCAGAATGCCCCCCACCGTGGCGATCTCCCTGCGCCCCTCGCGCCGAACGATTCCCAGGGAACGGAGGTCCTCCCGCCGCAGCCGCCGGCGCCCCTCGAAGCGGGCCTGTGCCAGATCGAAGTCGATGGCATCGCGTTCGAGATGAGGAAGGCCCTGCTCGTCGTAGGAGACATTGAGCGCCGCCCGCTCCAATCCCGCGAGGAGCTCCGGCGTTGCTGGCCGGTTCGTGGAGCCGAGACGTACGTAGCTGCCCTTCTCTCGCCCAAGGGTCCGGACGTAGTACGGACGCAGCGGGCCTGGGAACACCGTGACCGCGACGAGCGACTTCCCGCGGCAGGGCAGGATCTCCACCTCGGGCAGGATCTGAGGCCGGATCCCGTCCGAGGCGAGATTCATGATCCGCTCCTCCAGGTCGAGCGGGTCCTTGACGCCGATCACCTGCCGTGAGCGGTCCTTGACGCCCAGAACAAGGGTGCCGCCCGCCGTGTTGCTGAAGGCGGAAAGCGTCCTGAGGAGCGGACCAGGCGAGGATGCGTCTCGCTTGAACTCGAGGGTCTTGCCTTCGTGGCGCGCGAGGAGATCGTCGGCTTCCATAGCTAGGAACTTTACTAGGAACAGCTAGGAACGGCAATGCGTCCGAGTAGCGCGCCTTCCGGGATCGGCATGGAGGGGCGGCTGGGTTGCCGAGGCACACCAGCGTGCGGTCGCGCGGACGCAAGGAGGCGCGCAGAGACCAGCCGAGTGGGCGACATAGTGGACTCGGGCGACTGACGCAACCCACGGCCAATCCGACACTTAGTGGTTACGCGCGCCGGCCTGTCAAGCCGGAGGTCGCAGGTTCGAGTCCCGTCACTCCCACCATCTACCTCGCGCGTAAGCGGACACCCGTCGCGGGTTTGCGACCGCTCACTCTCGCGTCGCGCTTCGCCTCTCAGGACGTAGGGGCACGCCCGTACCAGCATTTCTGCTGGTACGCACCAGAACACCCTCTGAATCGACGCCGGATCGCGCCCGAAGCGCAAGCGGATCATGCGCGGATTCCTGCGCCAGAGGCTAATCAGAGCAAGAATTCGAAGGTTTCGGTGTCCCAGGCCGGAGGTAGGTTCGCCCTCCGCAACGGAGGCATCGCATGGCTTGGCTACGCTCTCGCATCGAACGATCTTCGGGACTCACGACGTACGCCATCGAGTGGCGCGAGGGCGGCAAGGTGCGCGCACGCCAACTCGGTCCCGTCACCGAGAAGGAGGCGCAGTACGAGCTCGCCGCCATGCAGGCCGGCAAGCGTACGCGGCGCGCCGCGATAGCCGTGGACGCCAAGCGAGCCGTCCGCGAGTACCTCAAGCACCTCAAGGTCTCCGGGCGCCGCCAGGGCACGATCGACCACGACCAGGACAAGCTCAAGCCCCTCCTCGACGAGTGGGGCGACCGGGCGATGGCGGGGTGGTCACGGGCCATGCTGGAGACGCTCCTCCACGACCGCTCGTGGTCATCCTCCCGGGTCCGCCAGGCCCTCGGCGTCTACCGCCGCTTCATCGCCTGGTGCCGCGCCGTGGGCTACGTGTGCGGGGACTTCGTGGGCGAGTTCAAGCCGCATGGCTTCGACTCGCCGCAGCCGACGCTCCAGCCTCACGACACGCACGCGGAGCTCGGCGCTGCCGGCGTCGGCCGCTCCACTGGTCACGACCGGTCGCGCTTCCCGCCCCACCCACCCCGCGGCGGTAGAGCGCGGAACCCCGTGCCGCGTGGCGAGGCCGACGTCCCCGGTCTCGCGGACGAGGTGAACGAGGCGGTGGTCGTAGGTGCGTTGCCGGCGGCGCGTGGACATCGGGCGATTGTCGGATCCGGACACCCGAGGCGAAGCTACGCATGGAGCGATCGGGTAGGATCAGCGTGACGAGTACTTGAACATGATGTGCCGAGTGTCGCGGTTCGCAGCACGGTGTTGTTGTATAGGTGTACGGGGGCGACGCGGTCTGGCGATGCCTCTGACGTTCAGCGATCGAGCCAGTATCCGGGCCGACGCTTAGCGTGAGCCACGGCGAGCACGAGGATGGCCGTCGGCGACGCGGTGAAGAAGACGACGAATGGAAAGCGCTCCACGACGCAGCGTCGATACGCCGCATCCGGCTTCCAGATTGGGAAAGCGAGAGGACCGTCACCGATTCTCTCCAGCGCCTCGTCGATGGATACCAGGTACTCAGCCCCGAGCCCCGGACGCTTGGATTCGTACCAGAGGGCAGCGGCCGTCATCTCGGCCTCGGCCTCCGGGACAACGCGTACGGAAATCACCCCCGACCCAGGCGTGCCAGGATCCTGGAGCGAACCTCACGCCACTCGGGCGCACTCTCGCCGCGGCTCGCTGCGGCCGCGTGGCGAGCATCGAGCTCCGCGGCCCACGATTCGTCCCAGTCCGCATCTGGCGGGCCGTCAAGGCTCGCCAGCACTTCGGTCGCGATGCGCACGCGGTCCTCTTCGGAGAGGCCAAGGACATCATGCAGAAGCTTGCGTGCCATGTTCGTCACGGTCCCATTGTACGTCGAGAAGCCCCGACCCGACGTGCCCGCCGCGCGCAGGGAGGTGCGAGGACGTGTACAGAGAACAGCCGAGTGGGCGACATAGTGGTCTTTCGCTGCCGTCGTAACCTACGTCTGCTAAAACACTTAGAGGCTGCGCGTGCCGACCTGTCAAGCCGGAGGTCGCGGGTTCGAGTCCCGTCACTCCCGCCACTCTTCTTCGCTGCAGCGACGTGCAAGGTCATGCAGCGTCGTGAGTTGCGCGAGAGCCTCGCGACAACGCCGCGAGCGACCCACGACCACCGGCCGTGCACGGTAGTGCGAGGTAATGGCAGTAGACCCGGCCAAGACCCGGACCACTCCTGCGCCCGAGTGGTCTCCCGAGTCGAGGCAACGGCCACCGGCGCGAGCCCCTCCTGTGGCATGATGGTCCGCGACCCGTTCCCACCGGGATGCGCGACATGAACCCGTCTTCTCGCCTCGCCGTGGGAGTCGTTTGTCTTCTACTCAGCGCCTGCGGTCGCTCCCTGGAGGACACGACTCCGACGGTCGAGCTCGCACTGGTTCACGAATGTGGGAGCATCCCAGCCACCGGGCATGTCGTAACCGTGCGGGTCACGGAGGATGGGAGCCTCCATGTGCCTGGCAAGACGGGCCCGCTGAGTCTGCTGGGCATACACGACTACCTTTGCGACATCCACTACTCCCGCGACCTATCCGAATGGGAGCGCGACCAAGCTTCCACGCGGCACCTGGTCCTCGCGATCGACCGTCGGATCCCGTGGCCGTTGGTCGCTGGCCTCGTCGAAGTAGGGCTCTCGACCTTCGTCCGGATCCGCCACTTCTGGTTCGTCGTCCGGAACGGGGAGGCCGGCAAGGAGGGAGCGATTGCGTTCATCTGGCGCGGCAACTTCGGAATCAACCCGACGCGGTTCATCCAGGACGGAGAGTCCCTTGATGTCTGGATCCGACCTGCCGCAGGGCACACGGACGTCCAAGGCGTCCACGAACGTGTCGCCAGCCTCGAACAGGGGGTGAGGGACTCGGCCGTGTTGGAGATTCACCCCGGCCGTGACGAGAACTGCTGCGCGTCTTGGGGTGACTTGGTCGGCGTCTTCGACGCGGTACTCCGGGCCGGGGTGAACCGACTCGTCGACCTGCCTACGTCCGGCCTGGATGCAGTCGAGGGGCTCTGGCACGCAGACATGGAGGAACAGGATGCCCTGCGACTTCAACGAGCTTGGGTGGCCTCGCATCGGTCGTCTGCGGAAGGAGCGCACGTACAGCTTGAGGAACTCGACTTTCCGCCGGCAAGTTCCACCTCACCACGGATCGGCGGGAAGCGTCACGATGGGCCGTGGGGATGGACCGGCGACAACGTTGAACGTCCCTTGCCCGAAGCGAATGTCGAGGCGGAGTCGGGCAACGGCGGGTAGCGGTCGCGCCCCCGCACGCGGATCTACCTCTTCCCCTCCTCGTACGGGCTCGGCAGGAGCTGGACCTTGGCCAAAGCCACGCGCACCTCCTCCTCCACGACGTGCGTGTAGTGACGGTTGGTGGTGTCGACCTTGGCGTGCCGCGCCGCTCGCTGGGCCACCGAGAGATGGACGCCTGCGTCCTTGAGCCAGGTCACGAGGGTCCCCCGTAGAGCGTGGAGATCGACGATGCGCCCGCGGTCGTCGACCTGCTGAATCTTGGCCGCCTCGAGATCGGCGGCGAAGCGAAGGTCGCGATAGCATCTGTTGCGGCTGCACTTACGACCGCAGTCACGGTACGTGTTGGCTTGACCGCCGCCAGCCGATCGAAGCGGCCGCTGTTGCACTTGATGCAGCCGTCGGTTTCCAAGCAAATCTTCAGAGTCCTGCTCGTTGAGGCGGCGCCGTCGGTTGTTGGCGGCCTGCGCCTGGCAACTTCAACCGCCCTGATCCTCGTGACTGTGGCGGAGATGTTCATCGGGACTGAGCACGGAATCGGGAAGGTGGTTGTTGACAAGTGGTACACGGACGACCGGGCGGGTCAGTACGGTGCAATCGTCGCCATCGGCATCGTGGGATTCCTCATGAATCTCGCGCTCGCGCTGCCACTGAGCATCGGGGGTTTGCGTTCCCGTGAAGCCGAAAGGAAGCATACATGGTAGGGCTTGAGAGTCTGCTCGAGACTGCTGCATTCCGGGTCGCGCTGGATTGTGGCACCTGGATTCGCGAGCATGCTGTGGGCTCAAGCGAAATGCGCGACTTCTGGGCTGTTCTCGAGCCCCTCAGGACGTAGGGGCACGCCCGTACCAGCAGTTGTGCTGGTACGCGCCAGAACGCACTCTGGTTCGACGCCCGATCGCAGACCGATCGACATCGAAGTGCACACGCATGACCAGGATGAACGGTCCGAGCCGACGCTCTAGGCCGGCATCGCGTAGCCGCTCCTGGGCTTCGCCCCATGGGCGGGGCTGTGTTGTGCCGACCCACGGGCTTGGAGACCGAGGGTCACAAGCGACGAGGAGGTGGAGGTCCCACGCTGCGGGTCAACGATCGCCGCGAATCCGAGCAATCGCCTCGTCGAGAGCGCTGCGCATCGTCGACTCACCTTCGGGCATACCTCTCCTCAAGTGTTCGAGATCAGTCAGCGCGACCGATGCATCGGGGCCGATCCGGCCCAGAGCCTGTATTGCTACGATCCTGATTCGGAGGCGGGGATCAGCGAGTAGCTCAACGAGCCGCGGCACTACCCTTGCCGCGTCAGGCCCAAGGGCTGGCACAGCCCCGACTACGAAGGCGAGCGCGTCCTCTTCCTGCACTTGCCTGAGGCGCTCGAGCACCACGTCTGTTGCGGCCGACATTGGAGCCCTGAGCAGTGCGAGCCTGTCAAACGCCACTTTCGCGAAGAAGTAGGCGTCCTTGTGGCCGAGAGCCTGCGCGACGGGAACTACTGCGGGCTCGCCAACCTCGGACAGGATGTAGGGGCCCCACGATATGGCCCACGACATGTGCGCACCGCTCGCTCCCCGCTCTTCGTACTCAGCGAGCACAGCCTTCATCAGCGGTTCTACAACGTCTTGGCCGATTGCCGCGAGCGCATCCGCCGCCGCGTGCATGACGCGCCGATCCTCATGCGCCAGGAAGGGGATCAGGTCTTCGATCAGGCGGGCCGCAGTGGGTCCTCGTTCCCTGACCTCCTCGAGGAGTTTCACCAGTCCGGCCGCGTCGGCGGTGCGGAGACTGAGCCGCAGGCGCGCGACCTCGTCCGTTTCAGCCGCAGGCGGAGTGGGGCTGGGTCGCGGAGTTCCGGGTGGTGCGACGTGGCCTTCGAGGCGCGGCGCCTCGGCCTGCACGCCATGCTCCTGGGCCTCGCCCGGCTGGCCACTGTCGGCGGGCACTGGAGCGTCAGAGCCGAACTCGTCACGACCGAGCAAAGCGACGGCCGCGCTCAGACCGAGGACGAGCACGAGGGCGATCCAACGCATGGCCGGGACTCCCAACGCACCCTACCCTACGTCCGACATACGCCTTCGCTACTCGATGGGAAGAACTCGAACGCGCCGACCGCGGGCATCCAGGACAACGATTGCACCGCGCGTGAGGGCTTCTGCACACTGATGGACCGCTGCCACGACGAGTTCGACCAGCCCCGGAGCCAGCGCGTCGGCGTTGCGGACCAGAAGGACGCTCGGCGCGTCCGCCCCCGTCGCAGCGAGGATGTCCGGGAAGTCGAGGTCCTGGGTGAGGACAACCCACCCTCCGCGCCGGGCCCACGCGAGGATCTCCGCGTCAGGTGCCGTCGCCTCGCCATGGGTCGTCCAGTGGACCGCCTCGACGCCCACGGTCGAGAGTGCGCTCGCCAGCGAGGGAGGGAAGTTGACGTCAACGACGACCTTCACTGGGCGGCCAGGGCCTCCTCAGGCGACTCGGCCAACCATGCGGCGAACGCGAGTGCCTCGTCGAGATCCTCGGCTTCCAGGTACGGGTACTCGTTCAGGATCTCGTCGCGCGCCCGCCCTGCGGCCAGGAGGCGCAGCACGGTCGCCACCGTGATTCGGAGACCACGGACACAGGGTCGCCCCCCCATCACGGCGGGGTCGAGGGTGATGCGAGGGAACCGCTTCATGACCTCACGATACCTCGGAACGTGGCCCCACAAGCCAGCGCCATCCACGAGCAGGCTCCAAGCGTAGGGGTCTGCGCGGTACCAGCACCCCAAGCCAGCAGATCCGCCGGATCCGCGATGGATCGGGGGGGATCGGGATCTTGGGCCGAATCGCCGCGGAGCCGAAACGGCCCGCCAAGGCGCATTTCATGGGACCTGGGGCGGAAGGGCCGCCTCCGCCTGTCAAGCCGGAGGTCGCGGGTTCGAGTCCCGTCACTCCCGGCGCTCGTTACCCTGAGGGCTGACCGGAGGAGTCGCCGCTCCCAGAGTCGAACGTGGTGTCGAACGCAACTTGGGTCGGCGTGACGCGAACTCGAACAGGAAGTGCGGAATGTCGTGGTTCGCAGCACCGCTCGAGGTTGGAGCGCGGGTAGCAGTCCTGGGTCTGGTGCTCGGACTCGTCGCCTGCGGTAGGAGCGGGCCCGATGATCCGATCCTCGGGACTTGGGAGTACGACATCGCCGCGTCGGGGAGGCAGGCTCCGCGGCGCGCCGGCGAGGACTTCGAGTGGTTCGGCGGCTGCGGGCAGGTTTTCGTCGAGCTTGAACCGCGCCACGTCGAAGGCCCTTCAGGAAGAAGAGAGGTGAACAGTTCGCTCGTGCGCGAGCTCGGCCGCGTAGGCGATGGCGGCCCGAACGTCCTCGATCGAGATCGACGGGTAGTCGGCGAGGATCTCCTCAGCTGCACGGCCGGCTGCCAGGTTGTCGAGGACGACTGTCACGAGGACACGCGTGCCGGCGATGCACGCCTGCCCGTGGCAGACGTTCGGATCGACCGAGATCCGGTGACGCCAGTTGGGGGTGGTCTGGTCGGTCACCATGGATCCATCCTACCCTCGGACTCGCCTGGTCGAGGCCGGAGACGTTGCCCGGACGTAGGGGATCTCTTCCGTACCAGCACCCGTACCAGCACATGCTGCCACGCTCAGGACCGGGAACATAGTGGTTTGCGCCGCTACGAGCCGTCCCACGCCTGAGTTCCGACCACCCTCCCCCCGCCCTCCGGGCGGGAGGGCCGGGATGCGCGGCAGGCCCCCGACATCCGGCACGAACGCCATGGTGCCCAGGCGCAAGATCGCCAGGCACGCGTAGGTGCTGAGGGCGAAGAGGACGCCGAGCCGACGCCACTCCGGTGGACAGGCATCTGAATCGGCCCCTTCGCGGCTCGCACGACCGCCGCGTTCGCAGATCCGCTCCCCGCGCGTGTCGATGGGCCTCCACCTCCTTCGAGGCGCCGGGAACGGCTTCCCTGCGACACACAGTCCCAGGTATGTTTGCCTCGCGCTCTGGCGTGCGGTCCTGCTCGAGGAGGTCACGGTGACTGGAAGGAAGCTCCCCCTACCCAAACGCGTAGAGATCGGCGACATCACGGTCCGGGACGGTCTCCAGCCGCTCGAGCACTACTTCCCGACCGAGATGAAGGTGCGGCTCGCCGAGGACCTGATCGAAGCGGGGTTCAAGGACCTCGAGGTCACCAACTTCGGCCACCCCAAGTACCTGCCCCAGTTCAAGGACGTCGTGGAGGTCCTCGACGGGATTTTCGAGAGCAAGCGGGTCCGGGAGCGACTGGCGCAGCACGGCGGCGACGTCAAGATCCACGTCGTGACCATCAACGAGCGCGCCGTCGATCGTGCGATCGCCTACAAGGAAGAGCGCGGCTACGGGCCCGACTACCTGCTGCAGATGGTCTCGACGGACGAGGCACACCACCAGGTGAACTCGGGCATGCCGCTGGACGACTACTTCGAGATGTCCGGTCGCTGCATCCAGAAGACGCACGAGGCGGGCATGAAGATGTGCGGCACCGTCTCGACCATCTTCGGTTCGCCCATGCGCGGCACGCGCGTGACCGACCTGGCGCAGGCCGTGGAGTTCTCCAAGCGCTATCTGGAGCTCGGCGCCGACTACATCGAGCAGGCGGATCACGACGGCTCGGCCGACCCGCAACGGGTGCACGAGTATTTCTCCATGATCTTCGACCCCAAGATCATGGGGGCCTGGGCCGACCCGAAGTACCACCTCGTCCACTTCCACACGTCGCGGGGCATGGGCCTCGCGAACTACTTCGCGGCCCTGCTGGCGGGCGCGACGCGCTTCGAAACGACGGTGGCCGCGCAGGGGGGGCAGCCGGCGAACGCCATCGACGGGCGGTTCATCGGCGGCACCGGCGGCTACTACCACGAAGAGCACCTGCTCGCGGGCCTGGTCTCCACCGAGGACTTCGTCGTCATGTGCGAGTCCATGGGCATCGAAACGGGCATCGACATCCCGAAGCTCCTGGACGTCGGGCGTCGGTTCGTCACCGACTTCCTCGACATCCGGGCGGAGGACCGCGAGATGCTCATCCGGAACGTCGCCGACGTGACCGGCATCGCGTCGGACCGCCTGGCGAGACTGGGCGATGATCGCAGCGAGATCGACGCTCTGAAGGAGGAGGCCGCGGCGTTCGCCCTGCGGGACGGCGAAGCCGAGCCCGAGCGCGTCCGGCGCACCGTCTCCATGACGCTCGAGAGCCTGGCCGCGTACCTCAAGTCGCGCCGCTGGGGCTACGCGCGCTCGGAGAGCATCGTCGCCGGCCCGCCGCCGAGCCCGTTCCTGGCCGACCTTCTGGAGCCCGCGCGAGAGCAGAGCCTGCCCTGACGACGCCCTGCGGCCACGCACCGGACATGGGGATCGAGGCGGCGTGGCGACCTGCCCCCCAAGGTGATGCCACCTTTTGTCTTTTGCGCTCGCGCTCCCCGTGGGAACCAGCCGTGCTGGGGGCCACGACATCCTGCGTGCTTCTGACGAGTTCTCGTCGCGGATCGTCGGAATGCTGTGACGCAGAGCAGTGAACGACGTCGAAGCCCCGCTCCCGAGGCACGTGCGCCAACAGGATCGGCACGTCCTCGTCCAAGCGGAGTTGACCACCACGGCACTCCAGCGATTGCCGTCGAGTACTCGACACGCTTCGGGCGCGTGCCTCGGGGCAGGCCAGGCCGTAGACTCAAGCCCCGTGCGGCGTCGAGAACTCGTCACCGATCGTAGGAATGCTCTGACGCGCAGCTCGGGTGCGCGTCACCCGAGGATTCCCCGAGCACTAGGCATGTCCCGGTGCACCGCTCGCTGCGAGGATGCCGCAGGCCCGAGGCCCGAGCTTCGTGCGCTGATCCGGACCACGGGCTAGGGCAGCTTCTGGTACTCCTCGTAGATGCCCAGCCAGATGCGCTTGACTTCGGGCTCGTAGCCCTGAGGGTTCGTCTTCACGACCCGCTTGACCTGATTGGCTGCCGTACCGCACTTGCCAACGAGTGCGAAGCCTCGCTTCTTCATTGCCGCCACGCGTATGCGCTCGATGTCCGCCAACACGGCCTCCGGATCGCTGAAGTTGGGCATCGCTTCCGGTGCCACCCCCCCCATGTCTGGGCCGGTGTCGGCCGATTCCTCGAGGCCCAAGGCCTCAGCCGAGATCGGAACGGCCTTGCCCTGGTGAGTCAGCACAAGGGGGCCGAAGTCGCCGGTGATGAGCTTGTGCTTGTGGAACGTGCAGGTCTTGTAGACGTACTCACCGTTCGTGTCGCGGTAGGCGGCGGCCGCCGCGATGTGTCGCGACTTGACGGCCGTGTTCCCGCCAGCCACGCGGTCGATCCACCAGTCCTTGTCGACAATGTGAACTTTGAGTACGTCCTGCCACCCCGCGGCGCGCAGGAGGGCGACCATCCTCTTCTCCATCGCCAGGTCGCTCATCTTGGCCGCTGGGAAGGGGCGCCCTGTACTCAGCTCCGCCTTGATCGCCTCGTGGAGCCTCGTGTATGCGCCGTAGTCCTCGCCTTCGATGCTGAACCCTCCGAGGGCCAGCTTCTTGCCGGCGATCAGCACCCAGAACTTCAGCACGTGCCGTCCCGGTGGGAGCATCCCCAGGTACTCGGTGATCTGACACGCGCCCTTCTTGATGCCCCCCGGCGCGTCGCCGTAGAACACGTTCTCGTCGCGATATGCCGTCATCTCTTCAAGGGCGGGCGCCACGTCGAACACCAGGTGCTGCGCCGCGCGCTGCGCCTCACTGCGCAACTCCATGTAGGCCGCCAGCCGCTTGTCGTCGACGGTCGTGTAGACGGCCAGAATGAGCTTGCCCTCATGGAGCCGGCCAAGGGCGCCCCACGGTTGCGGCACACGGATCAACCCGTAGATGGAGTCGCCCGCGACGAAGCGGGTCGTCAGGTCCCTTGGAGCGGCCGGATCGATCGGCTGCTTGGAAAACACGAACGAGCCCTCGTCCGCGAGGGCCGCGCCATCCGCCACGATCAATATGCACGCGAGGACGAGTACGAGGTTCACGAAACGCATGGCTGCACCTCCCTGGGACCCAGCCGAACCGATCGCCACGACAGTCTAGCGATTCCGGCGAGTTCTGGACAGGGGGGCGTCTGGGCGTACGCCGGCGCGGGGGGACTTCGCCGGGCCGCCGCGGACGCGTCCTGCTCTGCCGTGCTCAGTGACGCGGCATCCTAGCGATTTCCGTCGATAACTCGTCACCAATCGTAGGAACGCGCTGACACAGAACTCGGCTCAGCCTCGCGGCTGGATACCTCGAGTGGCGTCGGCCGGAATTCAAAGTTCAAGCCCAAGCTTAGATATGGTGAGCGCGAGATCCAAGCCGCCGATCAGACGCACGCCGACGTGCCGTGGTCGGGCGCCGATGCCGCGTTCGGCAGGCCGCTTTTCGACTCGTCCGACATAGGGCTCGCAACGCACGCGTTATTCGAGGAGATCGCTCAGGCTGCTCGCAGCGAAGGGCAGCAGGGCTACTGCGCGGAATTCGTCCACAAGGTGCGCCTGGCCAAGGCCTAGAGAAGCGAGTAGGCCCCGTTCGAAGGAAGTGTCCTGGGTGGGCTTTTTGCTTCTCGAGCGCTCAGCCCTATGCTGGCGGCCTTGGGACGGGGCGAGGGCAGAAACGATGCGGGCGTTCGACAGCTATGACGCGATCTTCGCCGAGCGGGGCGCGGCGTATCACCGCGCGATGAGTTCCTGTCCCGCGGCACGGCGTACGGAGTTCGAGGCCGTGCTCGCTCGCGTCTCTCTCGGATCCGGAGACGTACTCGTGGACATGCCGGCGGGCGGCGGCTACCTCGTACCACACATCCCGCCTCCGCGCCCCGAGATCCACCTGATCGAACCCGTGCCCGCGTTCGGCAACGCCATCCCACGGGAGCCCAGGGTGGAGGTCCACCATGCTGCTCTCGAGGCCTTGCCTCTCGGAGACCAGACCGCGACCGTGGTGACCAGCGTCGCGGGGTGCCACCACCTGCCGGATCTTTCCCGCGTCGTGCGCGAGGTCTCCCGCGTGCTACGTCCCGGCGGCTGCTTCGTCTTGGCCGACGTGCGAGCCGGAACGCCTCCGGCGCACTTCCTCAACGGCTTCGTGGATGCGCACAACAGCCAAGGACATCGGGGCGTGTTTCTCGATGAGCTCACCGCCGGCGCGCTGGAGCGTGCGGGCCTCGAGGTGCTCGTGGACGAGTACGTCGAGTACCCCTGGACCTTTGCGACACCTGCCGAGATGGCTGGCTTCGTGGCGGGGTTGTTCGGTTTGGACCGTGCCGACGAGGCCACTGTGCTGGAGGGAGTCGCCACGATCCTCGGGATCGACGAGGTCGAGGGTGAGACGCGCCTCCGTTGGGGCCTGCAGCATCTCGTCGGGCAGCTGCCCGCGGCGGAGGCGTGCTGAGCCGCCGTCGCCTGGGGATACTCCGAATCTACGCGCCCATGCTTGGCGGCAATGGCACTGAGTCAGGTCCTTCCAATCCTCCGTGTTCTTGACGGCAGCCTGCGCCCTGAGAGCAGAACGCCGATCGGTGTCGGCCCATTCGTTGTGGGCAGTATGACCGCGCTCACCTTCGCTGTCGTTCCGCGAATGCGGCTACCTCTACGCCACCGCGATGCATCCCGCTAGGGTGGACCGAGACACGCTATGCATGGGCGATGGAATGGACCTCGTCGCCGCTCGCGCGCCTGTCGATCCGGCCCGATCGACCCGAAGCTACGGCCGGTCAAGGTACGCGTCCACCGCCGCCGCGCGGCGGCTGGCATGCGCGCTTAGTTCCGAGACGGCATCGTAGAACTCGTTGGCTCCGCCAAGGAACGAGTACCCCGCCCTCTCGGTCGTCGCGTAGGGCTCCACCAGGTCCGCGTAGATGCCATAGAGAGCCTGGATGGCGCTCGTCTCGAAGGCACCACCGATGACCTCGAGAAGGTAGCTGTCGTATCGGTCCTTGTAGACGGCATCGGCGTACAGGCGTCCGATCAGCGGCCAGTCGTCTGCGGCGACGTCGCTGAAGTCCAGCGCGACGGCGCCGCCCTGCTTGCCCTCCTGGAACGCCTCGTTGTGGTCCCACGGGATCCAGGTGAGCTTCGATGACGCCGGATCGTTGTACAGGTAGTAGTTCTGCGTCATGCGTCCGTAGGAATCCCAGTTCTGGATGATGCCGTTGACTGCCAGGTACCTCAGGAATCCGTCGACATCGAAGACCGACTCCAGATTGGCTCTCCAGGTCATGGGATCGGTGCCGGCAGAGTCGTCATGCAGGGCGGCGAACAGCGCCAGGATGTCGGACCAGTCCTCGTCGTCCTCGTTGGTCTTCTTCTCGAAGGAACTCTCGTCGAACGAGCCGTCGGCGAAGCTTGCACCGTAGTCCTCGGGCTTGTAGAGATTCCCGTCGTCGCTCGAGAACTGCGTATCGATGACGGTGTTGTCGACCTCCTCCACCAAGGTGTAGAGGCCGAAGTACGCCGGGCCGTCCCCGTGATCGACGTACAGCGCGTAGAAAGCCGTATGCGACACAGCCAAGCCGGCTCGAGCGAAGACGTCGGCGGCCACCTTCTCGCGCAGCAGAGACGGGTCGTCGTAGTTGTTCTTGAGGCTGAGCTTCTTGAAGCCGTAGAAGCGCTGGTTGTCGATCTGCGGGTAGTCGTCCTCGAACTCGTCGAAATCCAGCTTGAAGGACAGCTTCAGAATCCCGCGCGCCCAGCTGCCCTGGAGTGTCGAGTTCCCCTTGAATCGAATGCCAACCCGATACCACTGTCGGCCCTCGTAGTAGACGTCCGCCGGAACGAACATCGGGTCCTCGGCATCCACCAGGCCCGGGCCTGGCAACCGGGTGCCGAAGGGGCCGTACAGATCCTGCATGTCGTCCAGCATCAGCTGCCAGCGGTCCTCGCGGATGACGAAGTCGAGGCGCTTGACGGCCGAGTCGTCGAACACCTCGTCGAAGTCCGGATCGGCGTCCTTGCTGTGCGTAGCCTCGGTCCAATCTGCAGCCTCGAAGTCCGCATCGGATTCGGTTTCGAGCGTACCGCCGGTGGTCGGGTCGGTCGCACCGATCGTCGTGCTGCCGGACGAACCGCCACCGCATGCGCTCAGCAGGCACACCAGCAGCGTGCTGAACAAGAGTGACGTGAGAATCTCGTGAGCTCGATCGTGTTTCATAGGAACCCTCCTCCGGCAACGCGCGATGCACTCATTTCCATGGGGTCCCTCGCCGCGTCGTCGCGACGCCTCGAGGCGGCCCTGATCCGTTGCGTGGTGTGCCCCCCTGGGTGGGGAGCCCGTTCGCTCAGGATGAACCTACCGTTCGCACTTGAGCGCCCGATGAGCACCGCATGAGATCGCCGCTCATGATGCGGGCTCTCGAGCCAGAAGGTCCCGAGCCAGGGCAAGCGCTCTGAGCTCGTACGAGCGCACGCGCGGTCACACGAGAGCAGAGAAACCGCCCCCGCTCGGTACTCGGGAGGCCCGTTCGGGTAGGCTCCTCTCACCCTCGGAGCACCCTATGACCCCTAGCGAGTTGACCCTCGGCGTCGTGAGTACGGCGAACATGGAGAACGAAAAGCGGGCGCCGATCTACCCTCAACACCTCGCCGAGATCCCCTCGGATCTCCGACGGCGCATGTGGTTCGAGCGTGGCTACGGCCTGCGGTTCGGTGTGCCGGACGAGGAGATCGAGGCTCTGGCGGCGGGGATGCTCGATCGCGCCGCCCTCTTCCAGCAGTGCGATGTGGTGCTGCTGGCGAAGCCTACGGAGGAGGACTTTCCCAGTTTCCGGGACGGTCTGATCGTCTGGGGCTGGCCTCACTGCGTCCAGGGTCCGGCCATCACGCAGGCTGCGATTGACCGTCGGATGACGCTGATTGCCTGGGAGTCGATGAACCAGTGGCTGGGCGACTCGGTTCGCGGCCTACACGTCTTCCACAAGAACAACGAGATCGCCGGATACACCAGCGTCCATCACGGTACGCAGCTCTGCGGTACGACGGGTCTCTACGGAGCGCGCAAGCGGGCGGCTGTGATCCACTCGGGGATAACGGCTCGCGGGGCGCTGCATGCGCTGAAAGGCATGGGGTACACCGACCTGACGTGCTTCACACAGATGCAGGACCACGAGCTCAGCGCGCAGATCCCCGGTGTGGACTATCGGCCCCTCATTCGGGCGGAGTCGGGGCCGGAGACGCTCACACTCGATGCGGACGGGGCCCGGGTTCCCATGGGTCAGGCGCTCGCGTCCTACAACGTCGTCGCGAACTGCATCTTCCAGGACACGGATCGCCCGATGATGTTCGCCCGGACAGAAGACCTGCCCCGTTTCCCCAGGGGGGCACTGATCGTCGATGTCAGCTGCGACCGGGGTCTGGGCTTTGACTTCGCCCGACCCACGAGCTTCGAAGAGCCCATGTTCGAGGCGGGATCCGGCGTCCAGTACTACGCCGTCGATCACTCGCCGTCCCTCCTGTGGCGCTCGGCCACCTTCGAGATCAGCCGGGCACTCCTCCCGTACCTACCCGTCGTCCTCGGCGGACCCCAGGCGTGGGCGACGGACGACACGATCGCGAACGCGATCGAGATCCGTGACGGCCATGTCCTGAATCCCAAGATCCTCCGATACCAGAACCGGGCCGATGACTACCCCCACGAGCGCCTCGACTGAGGGACGCGAGCACCGAGATCGACTCGCCCCCGGCTTCAGGTCCTTGCCGTGCCCTGGCGGGCATCCGAACCCACGGTCGCAGGGGAGCCGGGAGGACCGCCGCTCGTACGGTCCTCCTCCGCCGGCAAGTCCCCGGCGGATGTCGATGGGGCTCCCGTGCCTGACCGTGCCACCGACGACGGCCGTCCTGCCGGGTAGCGCAGAAAAGCCCGGCCCCCGCGCGCGGGGTGAAACATCACAGAGCGGGTGCAGATGTGCCCACTACGCCTTCTGTCGGCTGACCATTTCGTTGATGTAGATCGGCGCGAACGGCGAAGTGCAGCCCTTCCTCTCCGGATAGTCCCGGTAGAGTCCGACCGCCTCGCCGATTGCGAGGGCGCGGTCGCGGTACGCTGCGTGGTGGATGCCGATGTAGGCCAAGCATGTGTTCATCGTCCACTGCGCCTGGGGCGCGGCCTTGGGCATCTGCTTCTCGATGCGATCGAGTAGTGCATCCAGGTCGAGCCCATCCGGGTTCTTGGCGACTCGCTCCGCCGTCAAGCTCCACCCCGCGCGCTTGGTCATCGCGTCCCTCGACTTCATCCATTCTTCGCGCACTGACTCCTTGTCCGGGTGCTTCTTGATCACATAGGCGTTCAGCCAGTCTGCGACCCACTCGCAGGTGCCCTCCCTGGCCATCGTGGACAGCTGCTTCGCGTCGAGGTCCTTGGGGCGAACGAGCAGGATGGCGAGCATCTGCGCGTCCGCGTTTCCGGTCTCCCAGAGCGAAAGACCGAGTTCGTGGTCGGCCTTGATCTCCTTGGCCAACTTGCGGATGTCGCCGGTCTTGACGCCGAACTGGTTGTCGCCTGCTCCGCGCTTGGCGTTGAACGCGCGCCGCTTCTCGTCGCCCAACTCCTCGAGTCGGGCCATCACCTGCTTCGTGTTCATGGCACGGATCGTACTCGCGTAGCGCACCCGGGGGCGCTCGTCGCAACCGGGCGCCCGGGCGGCGCTGCCCACAGAGCGATCGGCGAGAATCGCGACACGAGAGGCAGGTGAAGAACGGGCAGGAAATGGCGGTTCGCGGCAAGGTGCCCCCATGGAAAGGGGCTTGGGCGGCGCAGGACGCCCAGCGAGAGAAGCGCTGAAACCTGTGTGGGCCCGAAGACGTCAGTCCTACACCAGTTGAACTTGAGCGGTATAGGAAGAACGCCTGACAAGCAGCCGCTTGGGGGCCGACCCCTCGATGCCGGGACGAAGAGGTATGTGATGAAGCGCACCGTGCTCACCCTTTCGATGACCTTGGCCGCGCTGGTGGCTCTGGCCGCCTGCGGACCGGACTCCGGCCGCCAGAGCTCCTCCTCGCCCGCGACGGGCCTCGTGGAGGAAGTGTTGTCCGAGGCGCAGCAGGCCGCCCTCACGCCCGATGAAGTGATTCGCCTTCTGAAGGACGGCAACGACCGCTTCATGGCGAACGACCTCACCGAGCGCAACCACTCGAAGCAGGTCAGGAACAGTACGTACGCCCAGTATCCGAAGGCGATCGTGCTCTCGTGCGTGGACAGTCGCGTGCCCGTGGAGGATGTGTTCGATCGCGGCATCGGCGACATCTTCGTAGCGCGCGTGGCGGGCAATTTCGTGAACACGGACATCCTGGGAAGCATGGAGTTCGCCTGCAAGGTGTCCGGATCGAAGCTGATCCTGGTCCTCGGTCATGAGCACTGCGGCGCCGTCAAGGCCGCGGTGGACGACGTCAAGCTGGGCAACATCACGCCGATGCTTCAGAACATCCGCCCGGCCGTCGAGAGCATCACCTACGACGGAGATCGAAGCTCCAAGAACGCGGAGTTCGTGCACATGGCGTGCACCAGCAACGTGCGCCGCACCATCGAGCAGATTCGCGAAAACTCCCCGATCCTGAAGGAGATGGAGGAGAAGGGCGAGATCAAGATCGTGGGCGCGGTCTACGACATGGATGACGGCAAAGTGAGTTGGCTTCAAGACTGAGTTGGCTCGACCTTGATGCGTGCGTCGGCCCCATGGCGAAGTCAAGTCCCATGGGCGCCGGCGCATCGACCGACAAGCAACCGTAGAGCCCTTAC
Source organism: uncultured Planctomycetota bacterium (assembly GCA_963802335.1). Taxonomy (GTDB): domain Bacteria; phylum Planctomycetota; class PLA2; order PLA2; family JAEUHO01; genus CAWDIE01. The sequence continues at coordinate 467,884 of CAWDIE010000005.1, forward strand.
GGTTGCTCCGGGGGCCAAGGGGATCCGTGGGGTGCCGCGCCCGGGCCAAAGCACGGCCGTCGCCGCGCGCCAAGCTCTCCGGCGCCTGACCGCCGCACCTGCTCAGCAGGAACCAGCGCCAGTCGACGAGACTCGATCGCTGGTCGCCGAGACCGGCCTTGACGAACGAGCCGCTTCGGGGCACAGGGGTTAGGAGCATGCCCTTAGCCCCCAAGCCCACGTCCCTGCTCTTCGGCTTCTCCTTTCTCGCTTCCGCCAGTTACGTGCTGATGCGGGCGGTCGCGATGGGCCTGTTTCTGGCTCGCATCGGACCCGCCGCCCTCCCCTGGGCCATGGTGGCCGGTGCGCTGTGCGCGATCGTCGTTTCCTTCACGTCGCGCGCACTCATGAGGAAGCGCTCCACACCGCGCTACGCGACGCTCTCCTGGCTCCTGCTGGCCGTGGCCTCCGGCATCCTGGCGGTAGTTATCGGCCCCCATCACCACTCCATCTGGGCGTTGGGCGCGCTGTACGTCCTGGCCGAGATACGAAGCACACTCGGCACGATCTATGTCGTGTCCCTGGCGAGTGAGACGTTCGCCGGCGCGGATAGCAAGCACCCGTTTGCCGTGGTCAGCTCCGGCGCGCCGATCGCTGGGATCATCACGGGCCTCGCCCTCGGATTGGAGGCCCCCATCGCGCAGGCGGGGGTGATCCTCGGCATCGTGGCCTTGCTCGATGCGCTCACGGCTGCGCTCACCTGGTGGAGTCGGCCGCGGCTTGCGCGCGCGCGGGCATCACGCGCGAAAAGCGAGAGGCGGGACGAACCCGTGGTTTCCCGGTCGTCGTTTCGCTCGTATCGATTCGACCTGTCGGGCCTCGTCGCGCTCAAGATCCTGGCCTTGGCCCTGATCGCCTTCCAGTGGAAGGTCGCCGTCGCAGAACACTACGGGAACAACGAGGTGGCACTCGTCGCCTACTTCGCGTTCTTCTACGCCATCAGCGACATCCTGATCGTCGGCATCCAGTGGCTGGCGAGCGGACGGTTTCTCGACCGGTTCGGACTGCGCGCGGCGCTCCTCGGGTTCCCGCTACTGGCTATTCTCGTGGGCATCGGTGTGTTCCTCTCGCCTACCGAGGCCGCACTGTTCGTGGTGCTGACGCTCGCAAACGGTCTGAACGTGCTTCGCCGCTCCGTTCATGATCCAGCCTTGACGGCCGCGTACTCGCTGCTGCACCCGGAGGTTCGACGCGAGACGATTTTCATGGTCAAGGGAGTGATCATGCCCTTCGCCGAGGCCGTGGCGGGCGTTGCGCTGATCCTCACCGGAGCGGTGCTGATGAGCCGGGGCGTGACCCTCGTCTGGCTCGCCGTGGTCGGACTGTGGCTCGCCTTCGCTTGGCGTGTGAACCGGGCGTACGGGGAAGCCGCCCGGTAGGTGGTGGGCCGCGGCGCCGTGCGACCGCCGAACGAGCCGGGGAAGGCGCTCCCGACGGATCGGCCGCTGGACCCGCTTGGACGAAGCAGGTAGCGGAGCCTCGCCGAACGCGCTGTCGCCTTGACCGGGTGGCCTGCGTCGCCGCCCGTTCGTCAGCGCTTCCTTGCGTTCGGCGTCGGTCCCCGACCCGCCAAGTGCGAGTGATTCGCGTTCCGCTCCTCGACGACGCGCCCGTAGCGTGCGTGTGCGCCGGGGCGCCGCGCTGGCGAGGGCGTGGCTACGCCCAGGACACTTCCGATGCTCTGCCTTTCCTTGCCGTGACACAAGCGAACCAGAGCGGGGCTCAGCATGCCTTTCCTCGTTCGCGACCTGTCTGGAACCACGAGCCCTGCATTGACCGGGTCGTTTCTCAGGGCTACGGTCGTGCCCTGCACATTGTGCCCCCGCTGTCTGCTTGTGGACAGGCACCTGAGCTGGTGTGCCGCCGAAGGAACGCGTTGCCTGGCAAGGGTGGCCTGAGCGGCCCACTCAGGTCCTTCAAGGGCGCTGAAGGAAAGGGGAGCTTCCCCGTGTACCGGCACGCACTATGCGTTTACCCGTATCGATCCGAGCTGGGACGTCGTAACGGGTTCTACCCGCCGCTGGGACTCGAGATCATCGCCAGCGCGCTTCGGCCGCACGTCAACGACATCGACGTGATCGACCTGCGCCACGAAACCGGTCGCGCGGCCGACTTCGTTCGACCGGACACGGATCTCGTGTGCTTCTCCGTGAACTGGGACCGCGAAGCCGCCTTCGTCCACGAGCAGATCCGATCGATTCCGCCGGGCATCCGCACCATCGTGGGCGGCAGGCACGTGACGCAGAATCCGGAGCCGTGGCTCGCGAAGTTCCCGAACATCGACATCGTCGTCCGGGGCGACGGCGAAGAGATCGTGGACGAGATCCTGCGAGGCACGCCGCTCGAAGAGATCGACGGGATCAGCTACCGCGTCGCGGATTCCGAACCGACGCCGGCCTCACCAACGAACGAACCGCCGGCGCCCAAGCGCTTCGCGCACAATCCCGTGCGCCAGTGCGGCGCGGCGCGGGACGATCTCTTCCCGGACAGGAGCCTCCGTCGCTACACGTACACCTTCGACCAGGGCGGGTTGAAGGGAGAGACGTTCGACACCGTGACCTCCTCGCGCGGCTGTCCGTTCAACTGCACGTTCTGTTCGTTCAGCCGCAATCCATGGGGCGGAAAGCGTTCGTGGTCCGCTCGGTCGCCGGAGTCGGTCGTCGATGAAATCGAGAAGATCGATGCCAAGATCATCGGATTCGTGGACGACAACTTCACGCACGACATGGATCGGGTGGCAGCCATTTGCGACCTGCTGGTGGCGCGCGGCATACGCAAGCGCTACGGCGTGAACGCCAGGGTCGAGATCGCCCGCCGGCCCGATGTCCTCGCGAAAATGGAGCAGGCGGGCTTCTCGATGCTGCTCTTGGGTATCGAGTCGGCGCAGGACAAGACGCTGCGCTCCATGAAGAAGGGCTTCAACACGGAGAAGCTGCGAGAGCACTTCCAGGTGCTGAAGAAGAGCTCGATGATCCTCTTCGGCTACTTCATTGTCGGAAACATCGGCGAGACGGAGGAGGAGATGCTCGAGATTGCCCCCTTCGCTCGCGAGCTGGGGCTCGATCTCATTCAGCTGACGACGCTCCGCAACGAGCGCTACTCCGGTCTGGAGCAGTTGGTGGGTTCGAACGAGGGCTATCACATCGCCGAAGACGGACTCGTGTATTCGGACGGACACTCGTCCGACGACCTACGGCGGATACGCGGTCGGATCCATCGCTCGTTCTATGGGCCGGGGCAGATCGTACAGATTCTCAGGAAGACGATGGGGAACGGGGCCCCCCCGCTGCGGTTGCTGTCGAGACTGCCGCGGTTCCTGGTGAAGGAGCTCCTGGCACACCAGCGGCGTAAGAAGGCGCGGGGGGAACGCAAGCGCCTGGCCGCCCTGCCTCAGCAGGGCTGCAACTACGCCGGGCAGCCCTAACCGCAGTACGGTGCCAGTCACCCGTCCGCCATCTCCAGTACGGTGCCAGTCACCCGTCCGCCATCTCCAAGGACGAAGCCGCCGCACGAGCTCCCTGGGGCGTCTTCATCCGCACGCTCGGTCCCTGCACGCGCCCGGGAGCAGGCCCGACTACGCTCGGCCTTGGCGGGCGTTCGGAGACCGATCCGGATTCCTGCCACGCCTGGGCTCACGTCTGCATCTGGAGGGGTGAGAGCCATGGAACCCCCTATTCTCAGTGCCGAAGAGCTTCTCCAGCACGCCGGTTGGCTGCGCGGGCTGGCGCGACGCCTCGTGGGCGAGGCCCACGCGGATGACGTCCTCCAGGAGACCTGGAAGACCGCCCTCGAGCGGCCGCCTCGGTCGCGCGCCGCGCTGCCGGCGTGGCTTGCCCAGGTGGCCCGCAACGCCGCGCGTCAGATCCGGCGGAGCGAGACCGCCCGCCACAGGCGCGAGGCGAAATCCGCGAGGGCCGACATCGACATGTCCGCGGCCGCGGTCGTCGAGCGCGCCGACCTCCACCGCCTCATGGTGGACGAGGTCATGGCGCTGGATGAGCCCTATCGCCAGGTGTTGCTCCTTCGCTGGTTCGAAGAACGTGAGCCGGTGGAGATCGCAGCCCTGGTCGGCATGTCGGCCGGCACCGTCCGTAGCCAGCTGAAGCGTGGGCTCGAACGCCTACGCGAGCGGTTGGACCGACGGTTCGGTGATCGCAAGACGTGGATCAGCGCCTTCGCGCCGATCGCGTTCGGTCGCCCGGCAAGGATCGTAACCACGGGGGGCGGCGCTCTCACCGGAGGCCTCCTCATGTCCCTGAAGTCGAAAACCGTACTGCCCTTGCTTGCCGTCCTCCTGCTCGGCGGGGTCGTCGCGGTGTCGATCGCCGCCACGACGATTGACGCCCCGTCCACGAATGAGACGGCCGAGATGCGCATCGCCGACGGGCCACCGGCCGCGGCAGACGACGCGCCGGCCCTCCGCCCCGCTGTTCTCTTCGGCCGGGCCGCCGAACGGCGTCGCGGCCCGGGAGGACTCACCGCGCGCGTCGCCCGGATCGACTCCGGCGACGCCGTAGAAGGCGCCCGTATCCTCCTCGCCGGTCGCAGCCTCGCCGATGAAGACGTCGAGCGCCGCACGACGACCGACGCCGACGGCCGCTTCCAGCTGGCCGCGCTTCCGGCGGGCGACGCCTACGTGCTCAGCGTGGAGGGCGCAGGCCTTCCGCCGCTCGGCTTGCCGTCCATCCCGGTCACCGCGGGCCGCATCGACGATCTGGGCACGCTCTGGCTGGGCACGCCCGGAGCGCTGGACGGCCGCGTACTCGCCGCCTCTGGCCGCCCGGTGGCCGGCGCCACCGTGCGCGTCTTCGCCACGACCGGTCCGCGGCGGGACTTCATGAAGCAACTGTTCGACGTCTTCAGCGCGCTCGACCGCGAGCCCGTGCCCGAGGCCGAGACCACCACGGGGCGAGACGGCCGGTTCGAGTTCGAGTCACTCCCGCCCGGCACGGTCTGCATCGAAGCGGCGGCATCCGGCCATCGGTCTGCCTACGTGTCGGCAGCGGTGGTGCCCGGAGCGCCCACCGCGACCTTGACGCTGCGCCTCACCCCCGGTCGGGTGATCCGGGGTACGGTCGTGGACGAGAACGGCGCGCCGCTCGCCGGCGCTCGGGTTGCCGCCGTGCCCGGCCAGATGGACTTCGACGCCGTGATGTACGGCCGTCGCTTCACGAGCAGCGATGCCCGAGGTCGATTCGAGTTCCTGGGCGCCGCTCGCGACGCGGACCTGATGCTGGTCGCCGCCTACAGCGGTCGGCCGGCCGTGATGTCGGAGCTCGCGCCCAATGCGAACGACGTCACTCTGACCATTCGCAGCGGCGCGACACTCGACGTCCACATCCTGGCCGCGGACGGGAAGACCCCCGTCGCCGACGCCGAGGTGAGCCTGTTCGTCGGCCTCACGGACGACCTGCAGGGGCGCGACTCTCAGACGGTCCTGGTGGGCCGCACGGATGCGGCGGGAAGCCTCCTCCTCGATGCATGGCCCGGCCGGATCCAGATCGCCCTTCTGTCGCACCCCGACCATGCCCCTGGCCTTTGGCTGGCAATGATGGCGGCAGGCGGGATGCCGGGTGTGGCGAAGGGCCCGACGACCTCGAAGATCGAGGCAGGCCGGCAACGACTCGAATTCACCTTCCCCAGCGGGAGCGTCGTGCGGGGTCGTGTCCTGGATCCCCGCGGCCGCGGCATCGCAGGAGCCCGCGTTCGCGCCGTGCGATTCGGCATGCCCGACACGACGAGCGTGTGGAGTGACGACACGGGGCGCTACGAGGTGGTCATGCCTTTCAGCAGCCAACTGCGGGTCGATGCACCCGGCTACGCGCAGTCCCCGGACAGCTCACTCAGCATCGCCATGCCGACGCCGGGCGAACCCACCGAGCACGACGTGAAGATGGTCGATGCCGCCGTTGTGACGGGCCGGGTGATGTTGCCCGACGGTACCCCCGCGGCAGGCGCGCTCGTTCGTCTGAGAAGCGGTGACGGGCAGTTCTCTCCCTTCTCCGTCAGAAGCATCGAGCAGGTGTTCGCGCGCGCCGACGGACGCTTCTTGATGGACAGTGTGATGCCGGGCCAGGCGTGGCACGTACTGGCACGTCTCCCCGGCTTCGTCGACGGCATGGCGGGTCCCTTCGCCGTGGAAGCCTCCGGCCAGACCAGGAGTCCCGACGTCGTGCTCCTCCAGGGCGTCACCGTCGCGGTGACGGTTCGCGGCGAGTCCGGCGAGGCGCTCGAGGGAGCCCGGGTCGGTATCGCCGAGGACCGCTCGGCTCTGCTGGCGTGGGACCCGATGCACCTCGAGGACCCTTCGCGCGTGACCGGCGACGATGGCGTCGCGACGGTGGGCCCCCTTGCACCCGGCACCCGGGAGCTTCGTGTAGGGCTGGATGGCTACGTTGCCTTCTCCAGGAAGGTCGAGCTCCTCACGGGCGATCCGGGCCCCATGCAGGAGAGCGTAACGCTCGAGCGCGGCCGCGTGATCCAGGGCCACGTGCGCGACGCCACGGGGAAGGGCATCGGAGGCGCACGGATTCAAGCGATCTCCGTCGCGGCGCCGACCACGCCCGCCCTGACGACATCCGACACGTCGGGCCGGTTCGAAGTCTCCGGCCTGATCCCCGCCGACGTGACGATCGAGGTTCGCGCGGAGGGCTTCCGCCCGGCCACGCAAACGCTCGCGGAAGGGGCCGAGTCGATCATCGACGTTCGCCTCATGGCGGCAGACCCGACCTCGGCCGGACGCCGTGCCGAGCTCGAAGCCCAGCGCCAGGTGATCCTCGAGCGGCTCATGAGCACCCAGGACGAGACGGCAAGAGAGGCCCTCGTCGAAGCGCTGGCCGACGTCGACGAGACGCTGCAGCAACTCCGCGGCGACTGACGTCGCAAGGGCCCCGGCGCGGCTCGCGCCGGGGCCGCCTGCAGTACGGTGCCAGTCACCCGTCCGCCACTCCCGCCTTCAGTACGGTGCTAGTCACCCGTCCGCCGCCACCCCCCGGCTCAGCCAGTCGCTCGAGTTGGCGGAAATGTGACTGGCACCGTACTGCGAGTTGGCGAAAACGTGACTGGCACCGTACTGCTGCTACCGGAGCGGGCGCTCGTAGGTTTGCTCCCAGAGCACACGGTAGTGGCCTCCCGTCGGCCCCCACATGTGCTGCGGCGGGATGTCCGTCTCGAACACCTGGACCTTGGCCCGCAGGACGAGCGGTCCCGACGCCGGCAGGTTGTTGAGGAAGGAGGAGGAGCCCGCCGCCCCCATCGGCTCGCCGCCTAGCAGCATCAAGGTGTCGTGCGCGCCCAGGCGCTCCGTTCCCGCCCACACGCTCTCGTCGATCCGTGTGCCCACGACCATCCCCTGCCCGACCGTCAGGCGAACGGCCTCGGGCTTCGCCGTCGCCCACCCGGTGGCCAGCGCGCCACCGTCGGCCTCACGAACGGCGAGCGTGGAGGGGACCAAGAGCACGACCTCGTGTCGCACGTCGGGGTTTGCCCCGGGGACCGGCGGCGGTTGAGGGAAGCCGGGCATGGGCTCAGGCGTCGTCTCCTCCTCGCGGAGATGCTCGCGCAACGCCGCGAGGGTCGGGAATTCGTAGTCGAAGTCCCGCA
>CAWDIE010000006.1:0-67026 GCA_963802335.1 uncultured Planctomycetota bacterium
TCGCGGCCTGCGCACGCGCGACGATTCAGGCTGAGAGAGTCAGGGCTCCCCAATCCACACCCAGGTTCAAAGTCCCTCTGCTCGCGACGCCCTCCGAGAGGTCCATTTGTGGCGGTCTATCTGAGGTGCTCGAGGACTCTTGGGTCCACGAGGTGTGGATTGGAGTCCAACCAGAGCTCGGACTAGGCGCGCGCCGCCCGCCGCCGGAATATCGAATTGTCGAACAGAATGTTTGGCGTGTCGTGGCCCGTAGCTCGGGTGTGAAACTCTGGCGCCTGCGCGGAAGCCTGATTCGTCGGCCTGTCGGCCGGTGCCGGGACTGCGCTCGAAGCCGGGAGGAGAATATCGGGATTCATGCCACCTCCCGGGTGAATACTGCATCTACACCTGTGAAACCAATGGCCCTCCCCCTCCTCCTCCCCGAAGAACTGATAGCTCACGCTGGTGCGTGAGATTCTCACACTCGACGCCCCTTATCGCAGGGTCCTGCCCTTGCGCTGGTTCGAGGATCACGACCCTGGGGAGATCGCCGAAGACACCGGCGCATCCCCGGCCACGGTCCGGAGCCAGCTCAGGCGCGGGCACGAGAAGCTCCGCGAGCGCCTTGACGTACGCTGGCAGGGCGACGGCGCCGCGTGGACGAGCGACCTCGTTCCGATCACGCGGGGCGGAAAGCAGACCGTGATGGCTGCCGGGCTAGATCCGCGTTTATTGGAGTCCTTCTAATGTCCCTCAAGTCCGCCTACGTTCTGCCGCTTCTGATGGTGCTTCTGCTTGGCGGCGGCGCCTACCTCGTGCTCTCGGACGGCGACACCGTCGGACCTGCGGCCCCCCCCCCCGACGCCGACCTCCTCGACAGCCCGGATGAAGGCGCACTCGAGCACGAAACCAGGCAGCCGGTTCTATTCGGACGCGCCCGTACGCCGCGCCCGAGTACAGGCGCGGTCCTCACCGCGCGGGTCATGGACGTGAGTACCGGGAAGCCGGTTGCGAGTGCGAAGGTCCTCGTCGCTGGGGCGGGCGACGAGCCCAGGCGACAGGAAACCGACGGCGACGGGCGCTTCCGAGTCGCCGAGCTTGCGGCGCCGGCCGTGTACATGCTTCGGATCGAAGCCGCAGGACGGCCAGTGAGGGTACTACCGCGAGTACGCCTCGATGCGGGTGCAGAGGAAGATCTCGGCGCGATCTGGCTCGGTGCGACCGGGAGCCTGGAGGGCATCGTCGTCGATGAGACGGGCCGTCCGATCAGCGGGGCTCACGTACGAGCCTACCGCGTGGGCGGTGGGGCCACCGCGGTGCAGCAGAACCTGGCCGAGCTCCTCACGGCACTCGACCGTCAACCTGTAGCCCTCGCCGAGGCCCACAGCAGGCGAGATGGCACGTTCGAGCTGGCGGGCGTCCCGCCCGGCATCGTCACGGTCGCGGCTGACGCTCCCCGCAGGCAGGGTGCGCGCGTTCAGACGGGTGTCGCCTCGGACGAGTCGGGCGCCTCGCTCGAGCTTCAATTGAGAGCGGGCCATCGCCTCGAGGGCATCGTCGTCGACGAAGGCGGGCACCCCCTGAACCGCGTACGCATCGCCGCCGTACCGAGGGCGGTAGACGCGGATGCGCTCCTCTATGGACGGCAGTTCGCTTGGACCGACGCCCGCGGCCACTTCGCGTTCGACAACCTACCCGGCGACGAGAGCCGGATCCTCGCGACGACACGCAATCGACCGACCGTCCTGACGAAGGTCAACGCCGAAACCCAGGACGACGTTCGCATCGTTCTCCCGGAAGCGGCGACGCTAGTCGTACGCCTCCGCGCACCCGGCCCAGGCAAGGCGCTCGATGGCGCAAGCGTCGTGATGATCACGGGTCACTCAGACGATATGCAGGAACGCGGGCCGCTTGGCATCCTCAGCGGTGTAACGGGCACTGACGGCACGGTGGCATTCGAGGCAGCACCGGGTCACGTCAAGATGGCCATGTTCACGCACGACACCTACGGAAGCGCCAACTGGGTCGGCCAACTGGCAGGGATCAACGCACCTGGGGTGATGGACGGACCGCCGTCGTCCACGATCGCCCCCGGCCGCTCGACGATGGACTTCACCTTCCCCGAGGGAATCCTCGTCACCGGTCGCATTACGTCCGAGGCTGGGGCCACGCTCCCGGGCGCCCAGGTCTACGTCACGCGTCAGGATTCGCCGGAGAGTCGACCAATCATCGCCGACGCCGACGGACGCTATAGCGTACGCATGCAATCCGATGCTGAGATCGTCGTTCGAGCGGCGGGCTTCTGGCAACCTCGGACCTCGAGCAAGCCGGGGCTCGTGTTCGGTCGGAAGGGCGAGCACGAACACGACATCGTGATGCAGCCGGCGCAGGTCGTGACCGGCCGCGTGCGCCTGCCCGATGGCCGTCCCGCGGTCGGCGCGCTCGTCAGGTTGCCCGGCGCCGAGATCGCGGCCTCGGGGTCTTCGCGCTGGCAGGAGACATTCGTGCGTGCCGACGGCCGCTTCCTGTTTGAGGGTGTCGTACCGACCCAGGGCCGGCGCGTGCTTGTGCGCTCACCTGGCTTCGCGGATGCAATTTCCAGAGCCCTTCGACGTGGGCACTGGCGAGGTCAGCCGCGTAGCCGACATCCAGCTCCGGAGGCCCGCTGAGTTCATGATCCGTGTCATGAACAGCGACGGCACCCCGATCGCAGGAGCCAAGGTTGCGACCTGGTATGTGGGTGATGCGGAATCGCTCTGGAACGTCGAAGCGGACTACGAAGCTCCCCGTCTGACGGGAGCGGAAGGTCGAGTCCGCATCCGACCGTCCACTTTGGGGAGCTATGAGTTGCAGGTCGAGCAGCACGCGTACATGCCCCACAGGCAGTCCATCGACCTGAGCTCCCACGCGGGAGGCGCGATTGAGATCGAAGTCCGGCTCGTGACCGGCCGCACCGTGCGTGGGCGGGTCGTCGATTCGGCGGGCCGAGGCCTCGCGGGCGTTCAGCTCTGGTGGATGAGCAAGGAGGGTGCAGAGAAGGTGGTCAACCGACGCGTCGAGACAGAGACCGACGGAACCTATGTAGTCGCGGGCCTCCCCGATCAGACCATGCTGGTGAGCGTAAGCCTGGACGGTTACCACTCACTCAGGGTAGACGTCGACGCCGACGCGGCCGAATCGGAGTTCACGCTCGCCGCCGTCGACAAGGCGACCGTCGCCCGGGCGACCGCGCTCAAGAAGCGCCTGAAGGAGTTGCTCGCCCGGGGCGATCCGGGCGACGATGCCGAGCGCGCAGCCGTCGGAGCCGAGATGCAGAGCATCTTCCAGGAACTCGAGGAGCTCACGAAGCGCCGCTGATCGGGCACTCTGCGGAGCTGTCGCGTAAGAACTGGTAGCGTCAACTGGGGCGGGTCAGCGAGACGAGACAGGGTAGGCGTACTGGTCTCGCCGCCAAAGGTGCTGGGCTGCCCGGACTCTGCGTCGTCGAGCATGACGACATCGACGAGGCATCCTCGGGCAGGTGGCTCGGCGCCTCACGCCACTTGTGGACGGACTCCGGCATCGTGGGCCCGATCGATTTGCATAGGGACGTCGAGGGAAAGGGCAGGACCTCGCCCGCGGCTGGGCGGTCCTCATCGTCGGCGGGACAGGGCGGACCCCCGACGATCGGAGCGAGCGATAGGAGGCCAACAACGCGGATCCACGTGCGCATCGTGGGCCTCCACGGGAGACGGTTGAAGCCCTGCGGCCGTGAGCCAGTGATCGAGTCTCGGTTCGGGCCCACCGTGGAGTGCACCCCACGCGCCTCATGTTGACCGATGCCGGGCCCTCCGAGAGCGGCAGAGAGTTCGAGAGTCAGGCGAGGGTCGAATCGTTCGCCGCGGGGTCTCGTAGCGAAGGGCGTCGGCGACAACGAGAAGTGGCTCCCCATTCGCAACCCGGACTCGAACACTCTCGCGTGCGACGACTTGGGTGGCGGCGGCCGAACGGGAGTACATCCCCCCTCACCGCATCGCAAGTGCCTCCAGCGCCTGCTCTAGGTACGGTGCCTGGCACGCTGTCTCCACTCGGCACGGACGGCAGCCCTCAGAACGCTTCTTCGACCAGGTCACGAAACGCGTCGGGGTCGGCGAGGACCTCGTGGTCGACGCGGCCGACGATGCGCCCCTCGCGCAGGATGACGGCCCGATCCGCGATGCGGGTGGCCTGGCCGAGGCCGTGCGACACCGCCACGATCGCGTAGCGGTCCTTGAGATGACCGATGAGTTCTTCGATGCGACGTGAGGCCCGGTAGTCGAGCGAGGCCGTCGGCTCGTCGAGGAGAAGGACGGCGGGATCGAGAACGAGGGCGCGCGCCAGGCAGAGGCGCTGCTGCTGCCCCCCGGAGAGCGTCGTGGCGCGGTCGCGCATGCGGTCGGCCACGTCGCCCAGCAGCTCCGCGTCTTCCAGCGCCTGCCGGATCCGGTCTTCGGCCTCCGTGCCCTTGATGCCCAGGGTGAGCTCGAGGGGGAGAGCGAGATTCCTCTCGATGGACAGCGGCAGGACGTTGGGGCTCTGGAAGACCATGGCCACGCGACGCCTCAGCCAGGCGACATCGACGTCGGCGCCGCTCACGTCGCGTTCGCTTCCGTCGAGGCGCAAGACGACCCGCCCCTCCTGATGGTGGCGGGGAAACAGCTCGTTCAGGCGGTTGAACACGCGGAGCAGCGTCGTCTTGCCCGAGCCGGACGGGCCGAGCACGACGGTGACCTCTCCGCGCCGGGCCGCGAGGTCCACGCCGTGGAGAACCCGGCGGTCGCCGAAGCGCACGGTGACCTGCTCGAGTCGAGCTATCGCCTCCATCGTGCCTCCAAGCGACGCTGCAGAAGGTAGGAGAGCGCAAGGAGCGCTGTCGTGAGGAGCAGGAGAACCAGCGTGCATCCGAATCCTCGAGCGAGCTCGTCGGCGTTGCGGTACTCGGCCGCCGTGACGTAGATGCGGAAGGGGAGCGCCTCGAACTTGGCGAAGGGTCCGGCGGGAAGGCCCGCGTTCCACACGGCCCCCGTGAGCATGATCACCGCGGTGTCCTCCGCGGCGCGGCCAATCGAGAGCATCACCCCGCTGAGGATCCCGCGGCTCGCGGTCGGCAGCAGCACATGGCGGATCACTTGCCACCTCGTGAGTCCAAGCGCCGGCCCCGCGAGGCGGAGGTCCTCGGGGAGTGCGCCCAGCGCGACCTGGGTGGTCCGGATCATGTAGGGAAGCACGAGGAGACCGATACAGGCCGCGGCTAGAGCCAAGCCCGTGGTCGCCGTCGGCGCGAGGGTGCGACGCAGGAGGAGGATCAAGGCGAAGCCGAACAGCCCCATCACGACCGAGGGGACGCCGGCCAGCATGTCGATGCCGAGGTCGAGGAGGCGGCGCACCCGCGGCTTCGCGTACTCGGAGAGGTAGATCCCGCTCGCCACGCCCAGCGGGATGGCAAACAGGGAGGCGAGGGCGACGAGCGCCAGCGTGCCCGCCACCGCGGGCCAGATGCCGTCGAAGACGCGCGCTCGCCCCAGGAGGGCGTCGATGGCCGGCGTGTCGCCGAAGAACAGCGCCGACCCGAGCGTGGGCCCTCCGCGCACGATGACGAGGCCGAGGAGCACGAGGATGCCGGCGAGGAGCCCGAGACTCGCGGCCCAGGCGAGTCCCGTGCCGAGGCGGTCAGCGGCCCGGCGCAAGGGAGGTCCCTTCTCCCCCACCCCCGGCGAGGCGGCGGGCGACGAGGCTCAAGGCCGCCGTCATCACCAACAGGATGAGCCCGGCGGCGAAGATGGACGCGTAGGCCGCGCCCTGCGTGTCGGTGGAGTAGACGAGCGCGATGTGCGCCGTGAGCGTACGGAAGGACTCGAGCGGACTCGAGGGCACCTGGGGCGCGTTACCCGACAGGAGGAGCGCGATCATCGTGTCGCCCACGGCGCGGGCGAACGCGAACACGCCGGCAACGAGCAGTCCGCGCCGGGAGAGGGGCAACAGGACGCGGTAGACGGTCTGGGCCGGCGTCAAACCCAGCGCAGCGCAGGTGACGCCGAGCTTGGTTCCCAGCGACTGCCAGTGCGCGTGAAGGAGGAGCACGACCGTGGGGAGCACGAGCACGCTCAGCACGAGCCACGCGGCGAGAAAGCAGTACCCGCTGCCGTGGGCGAAGGCGCCCCGCAACAGCGGCGCGATGACGATCGCCGACACGAAGGCGTAGACGATCGTGGGGATGCCCGTCATGAGGCGCACGACGCCCAGGACGATACGCCTGAGCGGCCGGGGCCCCAGGCCGTTCACGAAGCCGGTGATGAGGACACCGACGGGCAAGGCCACCAGCACGGCCCCACCGGCAAGCAGCAACGACCCCACGATCATGGGCAGGATGCCGTAGTGGCCGTGGAACGGCCGCCAGTCCCACGACCACACGTCCGTGGTGCCTCTTACCGCTGGCGCCGCGAGGATGGCCAGGAAGACGAGGATCGCCAGGACCGCGACACCCGACACGACGGCCGCCGCGCCGAGCAGAACACGGACGACGCGCTCGGACGATTCCCCGGTGGCGCGCACGGCTCAGCGCAGCGGGATGTAGCCGGCGGCGCTCGTGATGGCGGCCCCCTCCTCGCTCTGGATGTAGTCGAGGAACGCCTGGAGCAGCGGGGAGCGTTCGCCCTTCGTGTTCATGTAGAGCTTGCGGACGACCTTGTACGTGCCGCCGCTGGCAGTCTCCTGGGAGGGCTCGACGCCGTCGATCGCGACGGCCTGGACGTTCTCGTCGACATGGCCGATGCTCATGTACCCGATGCCGGCCTCGTCCGCCCCGAGGGCGGTCTTCATGGCGCCGTTCGAGGTCACGACATTCGCGCTTCGCACGACGTCGCCCTTGTCCAGCAGCTTCTTCCAGAACACTTCGCGCGTACCGCTGGCCTCGTCGCGGGTGTAGACGTTGATGCCGCGGTCCGCGCCGCCCAGGGCGCTCCAATTCGTGATCTCGCCGGAGAACACCTTCCGCGCCTGCTCCGTCGTGAGCGAGCGAACGGGGTTGGACGGATGCACGGCCACGGCGACGCCATCGATCGCGAAGGCATGGGACTCGATCCCCGGGTACTTCGCGGTCTCGCCCGCCTTGAGCGCGCGCCCCGCGTTCCCGATGTGGACCAGCCCCTCGCCGACCTTCTGGACGCCGACGCCGCTTCCGCCGCCCCCGACGGTGACGTGGATCGCCGGGTAGGCCTGCTCGATCCGCTTGGCCGCTTCTTCCATGACCGGGATGTGCGCCGTGCCCCCGGCGATGTCCAGCGTTCCCTCGAGCCCCTCGAAGCGGGCCAGGTCCTTCGACGGAGGTGCGCCGGTGGTGCCGACCGCACCGGGGTCACCGCAAGCGGAGAGCCCAAGAAGCGCGAGCCAAAGAGCGAGCATCCCGAGTCGACGACGTACCACCTAGTGCCTCCTCACCGACCGGCAAGCGGCCCACTGCGGGCACCCGCATGCGGTCATGAGGGGCACGCTCCACCTGGCGGCGTCACCTGTCAATCCTGGGCCGACACAAAGCACGCGCATCCAGCCAGGCGATGCCTACGCCCGGCGACATCGGCTCGAGCGATGGCAGTACGGTGCCCACTACGGTGCCAGGCACGCTTTCTCCATCTCCCGCCCGGACGCCGATCCGGATCTCGATTCCCCCCGCGTCCCTCGGCCCTCTCGTGTGTCCAAGACTCGGTGTCAGGCACCCGATCTCCACGGAACGCTAGGCGTCTCCGGAAGCGTCGACGTCGTGTTCCTCGACGTAGCCAAGGGCTGCATCGTCATCCTCGACCACCGGAAGGATCTCATCCAGACCGAAGCCCGACAGCATCCGGACGACCCTGTCGGACGGCTGGCTGAGCACAAGGTGACCGCGCATGTCCGCCAAGCGGCGATGGAGTTTGATGAAGTACCCAAACAGGAGGGGCGACGAGATTCGAGCCCGACTCTGCGCGATACGGTGCCTGGCACACTTTCTCCATGTCCCGCATGCGAAACGGTGCCTCGAGACGGCGCCTGGCACCGCGTCGCGCCATCTGGGCGAGGTCCTGCATCAAGTCACCGGCGGGGCAGCGCGAGGGGGCCGGGAGCCCGACCAGGGGGCACCGACCGTTCGCACGCACGAGACAGCGGCGACCACGGCTACGGTGGCGATGAGGACCCCAATGACGGGAAGCACGTTTCGCATGCGTCGTGGCGGATCAGCCTGCGGAGCCGCACGGGTCATGCCGCGGCGTCGGCTAGCATTCGGGCGTCCTCCCAATGAGACTGTGACCGCACCCCGTCCCCGAGGCCCTCCATGAGCGACACCGACGACGTAGTCAATCCCCTGCCGACGCAGGAACTCACCATGACGGTCTTGATGACCCCGGACAAGGTCAACTTCGCGGGCAACGTGCACGGCGGACAGATGCTCAAGCTTCTGGACGAAGTTGCGTACGCGTGCTCCTGTCGGTACGCGGGGCACTTCACGGTCACGCTGAGCGTGGACAACGTGCTGTTCAAGCAGCCGATCCGCGTGGGCGAGCTCGTCACGTTCCTGGCGAGTGTGAACTACACCGGGCGGACGAGCATGGAGATCGGGATCAAGGTGGTGACGGAACACCCGACGTCGAGGGTCTGCCGGCACGCGATGACCTGCTACTTCACGATGGTCGCGGTCGACGACGAGGGGCGACCGACGCCGGTGCCGCCGCTGACGGTGAACACGCCCCGAGCGTAAGGCACGCTTCGAAGCGGCGAGGCGGCGGCGGGAGCGGGCGCGCGCCGACGCGTAGGATCGGCTTCGATCCGTACGGTGTCAGACACCGGTTCGACCTTTCCGCCTACGGGCTCGGATCGTTCGCGGAAGAGTCCCCGGTCGCCTCGTGCTCGGCGCGCTTGACGCGCCTGGCGGCCCGTCGCAGGTTTCGCTTGGCGTTGCGCTCGATGCGACGGTGGTCGTCGACGTAGAGCCGCTCCACCTTCTGACGTGCCCAGTCCGTCTTGCGGAGGAACTTCAAGCTGGAGGAGATGCTCGGGTCCTGCGTGAAGCAGCGCAGCTTGACTCGTGCGGCCAGACCGGACCAGTCGTGGCGTGCGACGAGGTCCTCGAGGATCGCCTCGAGCGTCATCCCATGCAGCGGATCCTGGGGCTTGTCGTCGGGCATGAGGACAAGCCTACCGGGAGGGATCGGTCCGGCGGCCTCGTCCTCCGGCGAGCGACACCTTCGTCCGCCCGGAGACACCCGCATCCCGTCGCTATGCTGCGCGTGCCGTTGACACATGGAGGGAGCCCCCATGGCTGATCGTCTTCACGCTGGCGAGTACTTGGAGCTCGATCAGTCCCTCTGGTCGGCCAACGGAGTGTATCGTCTGGTGCTCCAGGCCGACGGGAATCTGGTTCTCTACGATGACCGCGGGACGCTCTGGGCGTCGGACACGGAAGGGCGGCGCGTCGACACGGCCATCATGCAGGAAGACGGCAACTTCGTCCTGCAGGCCGGCGCGCGAGCCGTCTGGGCCAGCGGGACGGATGGCAACCCGGGCGCGCGCCTCCTGGTCCAGGACGACGGTAACGTGGTGGTCTACGCCCAAGGCGGCGACGCCCTCTGGGCGACGGATACGAACTGACGTCCGTACCGAGTCAGACACCGTGCTCCCGCTACGGCACGCGGCGTCCCTAGAAGGTCGTCTGCGACGGTAGATCGGCGTCGGCCCCGTGCTGGACCAGCATCCAGTAGCGCCAGTACGGCCCAGGGTTGAGGAGCAACGTGCCCGGCCCGCGGTAGGCCCGCAGCCACCCCTCGCCCGAGGTGAGAAAGCCCAGCAGGTTGGTTGTAGGCCGCTGGACCCGAAAGCTCACACCGGCCGTCCGCGCGATCACGGACTGGCCCTCGGCGAGCATCGATTGCCCCTCCTCCAGCGTCACCTCGCGGACGGGACCGCGAGTCGTCAGCGCCACCTTGCCGTGCCCGGTCACACGGGTTTGAAGCAAGACGAGGCCTGCACCGGCAAGGAGCGAGGTGAGGATGCGCTCCCGATGGAAACTCACGTCGACGCTGCCATCCGACGCCCAGTAGGTCCCTCGCTCCAGGATCCAGCTCTCCCCGGTGAGATCGAGAATGTGGTACCCACCGAGGGAGGACTCGAGCGTGACCACGCCAGTACCGGTGTAGGCCGGGCGGTAGATCGCCTCATCGGCAAGCATCGACTTGATCACGCCCCCGATGGAGGGGATCACCCGGGAGTAGATCGTGATGTCCCCCGCCATGTAGCTCAGAGCGCCGGCCTCGGCGCGGATCGTCTCCTGCGCGAGATGGATGTCGACGTACTGCATGCCTTCCAGCCTTCGGACCTGGAACTCGGCCATGACCGCTCCTCTCCCCTCCCTCGCGTGAGGGCGCAAGCCTACGCGCTCTCTCCATCCATCATCTCGAGGGCTTCGCTGAAGGCGTCGGGGGCCACACTCACCCCCCCTCGGAAGGGGTGGTCCATCGCGGCGATGAGGAAGATCATCGTCCCCATGAAGAAGGCGAGCAAACCGCCGAGCACGAGTTGGGCAGTCAGTCGCATCTCGAACATCCACACGATCGCGATGTTGATGATCGCGCCGACGATCACGACGTACCACATGACGGCCGGGATCCCGCTGGAGACATCGTGGATCCGCTGACGTCGCGCGGCGTAGAACAGATCGAACTGCCGTAGCGTGTCCGCGTGGTAGACGGCCTCCCGAGTCGTCTCGGGCACGAAGGAGAAGAGAAGGTCCCGGAAGGCGCGAACGCGCTGCGTCCCGCCGACAGGGACGATGCCCCGGCTCTGCTCGGGCCACGCCGTCTTCAGAACGTAGCTGCCGTAGCCTCTCAACTCCCCTTGCATTCGTCCCTGCAGAGGCTCGGGATACGCCGTGACATCCTGGTAGAGGGCGGTCAGGGCAACGCCTTCCCGCGCGACGTCTTCCTCGACGTCGTTGAGGTTCTGGTACGCGGCAACCGCAATGAGGCCAAGAAGCAGGCCGTAGAACACACCAAAACAGCTGAGGATGTACCCGACGATATCGTTTGTGCCGCCGCGCGAGCGTACGAACATGCGAAGGACCGGGCGGAAGACGAAGCAGCCAACCCAGAAGAACAGCACGAAGACGCCGGTGATCATGAGAGCGAGCTGCGGCGTCGATATGTCGTAGATCCAGTAGAACACGTCCCGAGCCTCGCTGTGGGGTTGGCGGAGGATAGCCGACGACGGGGCCAGCGACACCGGCGTTCGCAGTGGCCTTCGAGCGGCCGGTGTCCAAACCGCGTCGTGCAGCGCCGGGCAGTGTGTTCCGCTCGCGGCAGGACGATGCGGAGAGGAGCTCGTCGGTGAGGCGGCCGCTGCCTGGTACGAAAAGTTCGTCGGCGAGGCTGCCTCGGTACGGAACTCAATCGTAGGTGGAGTCCCAGGTGACGACGACACCATCCGATCCCGCGGCGAGCGGCTCGGTCGGCGGAACGCCGCCGTCGACGGGATAGCGGAACGAGAAGTGGAGGGTCCAGGTCCCGGGCGGTAGCGGCGGCGTCTCGAACTGGCCATCCTCCGCCACCGTCCCCTCCATGGCGATGGATCCCCGCCGGGCGATCACGCGGCCCTGGGCCAGCGGCTTCGTCTGCCCGACGACCGTGCCGCGTATGGGCTTCCCGCGGACCAGCTCAACGATGAGGGGGTCGCGTCGTCCGGTGTGGAGATTCTCCACGAGCGCGAGGCGGTCGTCGCCTCGTCGCCAAACCAGCAGCATCCCGTGCGCATCCGGCATGCTGCGGAAGCGAAACAGACCGTCGCTGCCCGCCCGCTCCGAACGCGGCTCCAGGCCGGGCGCGTGGAACTCCACCGTGAAGACCTCCCCAGCCGCCCCCATCAGGGCCCCGGAGAACAGGTAACAACGGCGGGCTCGAAACACGACACCGCGTGCGGGCGCGGTCAGTGTGCGCGGCTTCTCGTGGACCAACATGCGGCCACCCTGAACACCCACCGTGTAGGCGCCGCGCGGTAGGTCCGACACCTCGAATGCGGTCGTCGAGCCGTCGAACGCGTAGCGACCTCGTGCCCCGCCGCGGATCAGCGGCGAGACCTGGATCGTGGCGCCTTCGAGCGCCGCGGCCGGGACACCTTCGATCCTCCCTTCGATAGACACGCCTCGCTCGAGCACGAGGTCGACGTTTTCGCGGCCGGTGGCGACGTCCACCGCCGACGCCGAGAAGTACCGAGGGCTTGCGTCAGGCGGCCCGTCCGCCTCGACGCGAACCAGGCGATCGGGCGGCAAGCGCCGGAACCGGTAGGAACCGTCCGCATCGGTCGTAAGCGTCAATCGGCGCGGGGGGCTCTCGGCGTGGAGCCGGACCGTGGCTCCCACGACGGGAGTTCCTGCCTCGTCCAGGACGCGACCCGCCACGCAAACACCCTTCTCGAGCCGAACCTCGACGGCGGTGCCCGCCAAGACGTGCTCCTTCGTGGTCCCCATGAGGTCGGCCAGCTCGCCCTCGCCCGGGGGTGGTTTCACGGAGAGGGTCAGGGGCACGTTCGGCCGGAGCCGTATCCACCGGGCCATCCCCGCAGCGTCGGTCGTGCGGTTCTCGAGCCATCGGGGCGGCGTCCGCGTGCGATCCCACAGGTGCACCTCGCAGCCGGGAAGCGGTCGTTCGTCGGGTCCGCGGACGATCAGCTCCAGGTCCAGGAGCGCGAGAAGGTGGATGCGGACGTTCTCGCTCCCCGCCGGCACGCGGACACGCTCCCGCATCATCCACGAACCACCGGGCCCGAGCGTGATGTGGTAGTTGCCTTGGGTCAGCCCGCGGAAGTGAAAGCGGCCTTGATCGTCCGTCGTCGCCTGCGTGGTTGCCGCCGTGACGGCGCCTTGGGCCTTCCCGTTTCTCTCGGGGGTCAGGCGAACAACGATGCGCCGCGCCGGCTCACCGTCTTCATCCACGACGACACCGCGGATGGGCGACGCACGCTTCAACTCGACGAGAACGGCCGCATCGCCCGGCTCGGGAAGCTCGAGACGCGCCGGTACGACGTCGAGGTCGCGCCCCCGAGCGTCGATCGCGCGCTCCACGTGCAGCACGACGGGTCGCCTCGGGCCGGGCACTCGTAGGCGGAACCTGCCGCCGAGCGCGATGCCCTCGGCACGCGCCACGTTTCGCCCATCGTCGGGGAAGACGAGGCGCACGGTGGCCTGGTCCACCGCCGCGTCGTCGGGCCCGACAACGCTACCGTGCAACACGAAGGAAGGCGGCGGCGGAGGCAAGGTGAGCTGAAGGGTGGACTCGTTCGCCCGAGGCACGTCGACGTCGGCCGACGCGCGCCCGCACCACAAGACGGCGCGACCGGGGGGAACATGCGAGAGATGAAACGTGCCGTCCGCGCGAGTCCACACCTGCGTCGTGCCGACCGTTCCCCCCGTTCCCATGCGGACAGTCACGGCGCGGTTCGCCAGCGGATGCCCTTCATGATCGACGACCCGACCGGCAAGCGTGTGGGTGCCGGTGTAGCGCAGCACGAGGTCGTCGACGACCTGCCCCGGCTCGAGTTCCAGGCGCGCGCTTGTACCGGGCTGCGTGGAGTGGCCGACGGAGACCACGGCGGAACGTCCCGTGCGCACGTTCGTGAAGGCGAAGTGGCCGTACGCATTGGTGACCTGGGCCGTACCGCCGCCGGCGCAGGTGACGCGGAAGCCCGACAGGGGGCGGTCGCGGCCGTCGAGCAAGCGCCCTGCGACGGTTGCGCCGCGGTCCATGATCAGCGTCACCGGAGCGTCGTCGGCGGTACGCGGCGAGACGACCGTCGTGACGAGGTGCGTGTACGAGGGGTGCAACGCGCGCACCGTGAGTGCCGCGTTGGGCGGAAGCCCCCTCACGGAAAAGCGTCCGTCCTCGTCCGTGCTACAGCGAGGCGATGTGAACCCGGCCCAGCCGAGCCCCTCACGACGCCGCAGATCGAGGGACACCGTGGCCGCGGGCACAGGCGCTCCCTTCCGGTCGATGACACGACCGTGGAGCGTGACGCCCGGCTGCAGGACGACGTCGACGAGGGCGTCACTCTCGGGCGCCCGGGTGTCGAACGACGGCCCCCGTAACTCCACGCCGTATTGGCGCGGGATCGCGACCTGCTGGAAGTACCCGTCTGCCTCCGCGAGCACGTGCCCCTTGCCGGGGGGGACCTCATCGAAGGTCGCGATCCCATCGGTGGCCGTGCGTGCGCGACGAGCCCAAGACGCGGACGAGGCGGGGTGCTTCCTGCCGAGGAGCATCACGTCGGCGCCGGCCACGGGCTGCGCGGCCGGCGTACGCACACGAACCTGGATGCGCACACCGCGCACGAGAACGACGCCGACTTCCAGCGGCCGCTCCGCGAGCAGCGGCGCCGCCTTGGCGATGCGGTGCCAAACCACGAAGCCCGGCGCTTCGACCGCGAGAGCCACCAGCTCGGTCGCCGGGAGGTGCGGCACTTCGAAGCGTCCTGCGGCATCCGAGCGCGCCAGGACCACGCGCCGCGCATGGGGCAGGTCCCGTATGCCGGTCGTGGCGATCGCGACGACGCGCGCGCCCTCGACGGGGTGGCCATCCTCGTCCCGAACGGAGCCGATGACGGAAGCCGCCCCGGTCGGGGGCAAGACCAACGCGACCTCGTCCGCCGTCGAGGCGACGCGGACGAGCGTAGGCGCAAAGACGACGCCAGGAAGTCGGGCCCCGAGCAGGATCTTGCTCTCGGGTGGCACGACGAGACGAAAGCGGCCGTCGGCGTCGGTCTCGTGGGCTGGCTCGAGGAAGCGACGCACCGGCCAGGGAGAATCCAGCCATCGATCGGGCCCACTGTGGGCCTCGGCCCGGACCCACGCCGGGAGCCCCTGCCCTGCCGTATCGACGACTCGACCACGGAGGATGCGCCCCGGCAGCACGCGGAGGCTCACGCGACGCGGCTCGCCGGCCCTCGTCGTGGGCCGCGCAGAGTCCCCGTAAAGGGGAGAGACCGGACAGGCCCGCACGTGGAACCGGGTCCGGCTTCGCAGGCCTTCGATTCGGAAGCGTCCCTGCGCATCCGTCGTGGCGACGCGCGCGAGGGGTGAGTCACCCTCGAGCGATCGAGGTGCCCGGTAGGCACGATCGATGGCATCGCGCGTGACCCGTGCCGAGTGGAAGAAGAGGGGCTGTTCGTCCTCTCGCACGACTACGCGGACGCCGGCCACCGGCAGCCCCGCCTGGTCGAGGACGTCGCCCTCGAGGACGGCGTCGTCCGTCTCCGCCCTGGGGGCCGCCGCGTCGTCCGGTGCACCGTACGCGGGGACCCGGAGCGCGGCCAAAGCGACGAGGAGGGAGCAGAGCCCCAGGATCCGCACGCGTGTCACCCCAGCCCCCTTTCAGCGCGGAACCGTCTCGACTCGCACCCCCACCGATGCAAAGAACGTGCGCAAGGCAGGGCCGGTTCGATGGGGCTACCTCGGCCGGTCGCCGCACGGTTGATACGCGTGGGTAACCGACGTTTCACGCCGACGCACCGTCCGCACGGGAGTCGGACGCGGTCGTCGCGGCCCCGGCACCGCCGCCGCGCGGGGGCGGATCGGCCGGCGCGCGCAGGGGTCGAGGACGGAGGGGCGTCGGTGCGGGGTTTCGAGGGACAAAAAGTTCGACGGCGAGGCTGCCTCCGTACCGAACTTACGGCCGGCGCTTCGGAAGCGGCGTAGAGGGGTCGCTGAACCCGCCTCCTGCCGAAGGCCCCCGGCCGAAGGGAATGAGTGCACTGGAGAGCCAGTAGACGAGAGCCGTGCCCCGACGCAACGCCTCACGAACGCGCGCCTCGCCGCCCGGCGATAGCTTGCGGGGGGTCTTCGTCGGCGCTACCGGCTTGGCATCGCGATCCAGGACTCGGCCGTCCCGCGGTTCACGGCGATCGTAGTCGTTCTTCCCCATGACGTAGCCCATTCTGCACCAAGGGACCAACTTGCGAAAGCCCTCGGTGGTCATGGGTGGCCACGCGCACCCCCGTGGGCGCAGGGATGCGACACAGATGCAAGCAGGGGCACGCGCGTGCTGCGGCGACCCATTGCCGTTGGCGGCCAGAGCCGAGAACGCTACCCTTCAGCGGGGGTGTCCATGGGGGAACTCGGCGGTTTCGCGCTGCTCGCCATGCGGCTCCCGATCCTGATCTCGAAGGATCCATGGATCATGGGTGCCGGGATCTTGATCGCCGTCATCTACGTCTTCATGCGCTTGTACGAGTACCGAGCGCGCGCACGTGATGTGTACCGCGGCGGCCTCCCGGACGTCTCCGGGGCCAACCCGCAGGGTGATGAGATCGGGCGACTGGTCAGCGACGCGCGGTACCGCGTGGCGGTTGCGTTGTTCGCCGAGGCGACCCGACAACACGAACGGGAACCGCTCGTGCCTGCGACCCGGTACCTCGTGTCCCAAGGCGTTCCGTCGAACGAAGCGAGGATGAACCTGATCCGGATCATCATGGAATTTCACTCGGAACATCAAGGGCACGCTGCACCTGCCCCGTAGCGAGACACGCGCAAGGGATGGCTACCGTCCGTACGGAGTCAGACGCCGTCTTCACGACGCCGGCATCGACGCGGCGGGCGGGAGGTGTCGGGGTGGTCGCGTCGGTTTGGGGTTTGGGGGGACGAAAAGTTCGTTGACGAGGCTGCCTCCGTACGGAACTAGCGGGAGGCCCATTCGAGGACGAGGTCGGTGGTTCCCGCCTCGACGGTAGTCGGGGTCGGCACGAAGCCGTCCTTCGGGTACTTGAACTCGAACTCGAGCTCGTAGGTGCCCGGCGGCAAGGCCGGTGTGCGCCAGACGCCGTCTTCGGCGACGGGTCCCTCGAAGCGGAAGGTACCGCGGGTGGCGATCACGCGCCCCCCCGCGAGGGGCCGCCCTTGGCCGACGATCGTTCCCGCAATCGGAAGCCCCTCGATCAGCTCGGTGATCAGCGGGTCCTTGCGGCCGGTGTAGACCCCCTCGACGACCGCCACCCGGTTCTCGCCGGCCCTGTGGATCACCAGGGTGCCCTTCGCGTCGGGTAGATGGTGGAAGCGGAACAGCCCCCCCTGATCGACGTTCGCCTTGAACGGCTCGTAGCCGTCGATGTGAAACTCCGCGAGGTACTCCGTGCCCTCGGCGCCCAGCACGGCCCCGGCCAGATCGTGGACCAGGCGCACGCGCAGCTCGACGCTTTCGCTGGGTGCTTCCACGGTCTGCACCTCGTCGTAGATCACGTTCCGCCCGCCGCGCACGTGAAGCTCGTAGGGACCGGGACGAAGCCCCGTAAGCCGAAACGACGTCCGGTTGCCGTCGAAGCGGAAGTTGGCGGTTGGGTACCCACGAAGCAGCGGCTGCGCGCGCACATTGACGCCCTTCAGCGCGCTCGCCTCCACGTTCGGCACGGCTCCCTCGATCGACACCACGCCCTGCAGCACGACCTCGATCGACTCGTTGCCGCTGACGAGGTCCCTCACCTGCTCGCGGAAGTACTTGTGGCCACCGGCCCCCGAGTGACTCACGGTGAGGGAGGCGGGCTGGCTGGGCGGCAGCCGACGGAAGAGGAACGCGCCTCGGGCATCGGTGACGGTCTTCTGACGTGGCTGGAAAAGTGGTGCCATGCCGGGCACGGGCGGTCCATCCATCTCGAGGAGTTGAAGATCGACGCGGGCGCGCGGGATCGGCCGTCCGGCGCGATCGACGACCCGGCCACCGAGGCGAGCACCGGGGCCGAGTTGGATCTGGACCGGCTCTCCGCCGGGCGAGACGCCCTCCTTGTAAACGCCGCAGAGATCGGCGACCGCGCCCTCACCCGGATGGGGAGGCAGCACGCGAAGCATCAACTCGTCGCCGGGCCTGAGATGCGGATGCTCGGCGCGACCCTCCGCGTTCGTCATCGCCGCCTGCGTCCCTCGAGGGCGCCCCTCGCCGAGCACGTAGGCCTCCACGCGGCAGCCCTCCACCGGTGCCCCGCCCGGCGCGGTCACGAGGGTGGCGAGTTGTTGCCAGCGCTGCAGCCGGATCTCGAGCTCGCCTTCTCCGGCGCGAGCGACGATCGCCTCCGGCGGAATCCACACCTGCGAATAGGGGAACCCCACGGCGTAGGCCTCGGAACCGAGCCCCGGGACGTCGAAGCGGCCCTCTTCGTCCGTGCGCGCCTGAATCGGGGGGATGTAAAGCCCTCGGCCCCCCGGACTCAGCACCTGCTTGGTGAGCGTGATGGGCAGTCCGGGAATGGGACGACCGTCGGCTTCGAGTACGCGCCCGCGAAGACGCAGCGCCGGCTGGAGAGCCACGAGCACCGGGCCTTCGACGGGGGAGGGAACGAGGACGCTCGCGGGTGCGTGGTTGACGCGCTGCCCCCGGGCGTCGCGGGCATTCGTGATGCGGAGCCTCAGCTCACGGGGCGTGCCCTCCACCCGGGTCGAGAACCGTCCGCCCATCGCCACGGTCTGCCCGCGGGCGGTGTGCTCCCCGTCCTCGGGGAAGGCGATCCGGACGCTCGCGAAGTCCACCGGCTTCCCGTCCGGGTCCACGATGACCCCTCGAAGGACATAGGAGGGCTTTGCGGCCGGCCTCGGGATGGTCACCAGCGCGACGCCGCTGTCGCCGATCGTCGCGGTGATCGGCCTCGAACCCGCCGAGAGGGTGTAGGTGCCGAGCGGTACGCGCTCCAACCGGAAACGCCCGCCCGCGTCGGTGAGCGCTCGTGCCGTGAGGCCGGTGTCCGACGTGCTTCGCACGTCTACGTAGAGGAGCCCCGCCGGGGCGCCGTCGGCCTCGACGACCTGCCCCTCGAGAACGCCGATCCCGGCCCCCGGGTGCCGCAGCGTCAGGTCGTTCACGGTCTGTCCCGGCTCGAGTTCCAGAAAGGGGCTCGACGCACCGGAAAGGACGGCACCGAGGAAGACGCGCCGGCGGCCGGGGAGGACCGTGGGAAAGTCGAAGCGTCCCACCGCGTCGCTGACCACGCGCGCACTCGTGCCCTCGCACTGCACAAGGACGCCGGCAACGGGTTGGCCGGCGGCGTCCACCACGCGCCCTTCCACCCGAGCCGGCTCGGGCAGGAGGATGCGCACGGGTTCGGGTTGGTCGCCGTTCAGGGCCGAGGTGTCCACTTGGGTCTCGACGCGGGGCTGGCCCTCGAGGCGGACGTTGAGGGTGAGACTCGCCAGGGAAGGCAACCCACCCAGCCGGAAGCGCCCTTCGGCGTCGGTCTGGCCGCGTCGCATCACGAAGCCGTTGCCACGCGGTGCGTCACTGCGGTGAAGGCGATAGTCGAGGGCCGCGTGCGGAACCGGCTGGCCCCGGTGGTCGAGCACCTGGCCGCGGAGCGTCGCCCCTTGCTTCAGAACGACGCGGATCTCACGTTCATCTCCCGGTTCCACGGATGCGTAGTACTGCGCGAGCGGATTGTCGAGCGCACGTCGACCTGACGGAACCGGCAGATAGTGGCTCTCAGTCCACACTTGAAACGAGCCCTTGCCCGCGGGCAGATCGTCGATGCGGACGAGGCCTTCCTCGTCGCCCTGGACGATGCGCGTCCACGCCTGGTTGTGGCCGGGCACCATCTCCCCCACGAAGTACACCTCGGGGTTCGGCACGCCCTGCCCGGCCTCGTCGACGACACGAAGCACGAGGCGCGCGCTGGGCACGAGCGTCGCATCGACCTCCAGGGGTTCCTTCTCGACCAGCGGTGTCATGTACACGCCGCGGTTCCACACCGCGAAGCCGGGAGCTTGAATGGAGATCTGGTCCAGCTGCGTGGCCGGGAGATGGTGGATGGCGAACGCACCCTCGGTGTCGCTCCGGGCGAACGCCGTGGTGGTCGGCCGGTAGCCCATGTCGTGCTGGCGGACGGCGACCAGGACGCGGGCTCCCAGGACGGGCTTCCCCTCGAGGTCTCGCACGTGCCCCTGGATCGACGCTCCTCCCTCCGTGGGGACGACGACCGTCACCGTGTCGGCATTCCGCTCGAGGAAGGCGAGGCTCGCGATGTAGCGGTCGCCGGGGAAGAAGGCATCGATGCGGACGCGCGTGTCCTTCGGGGCGGTGAAGGCGAAGCGCCCGTCCTCGTCCGTGGCTAGGTCCTGCTCGAGGTAGCCGTGCAGAAGCCAGGTCTCCCCGAAGAAGCGATCCCGACCGGGCACGGCGTGCGCCGTGATCCAGCCCTTCAGCGGTCGTCCCTTGGCGTCGACGAGGCGGCCCGTGATCGCCCGTCCCTCCTCCACGACGAGTCGGTGGGACTCACCGGCGCGGGGCGCCTCGTGCAGGATCGCGCCGCGGCCGCGGCGGGGCGGCTCCGGTCGAGCACGCAGCACGAACCCGCTGGCGTCACGTAGCCCCTCGAAGCGGAAGCGCCCCTCGGCGTCCGTGCGCACGAGCCGGCGATCGGGGGATGGCTGACCGCTCGCGCTCGGTGTGGTCTCGAGGCCATCGAAGGGGTCGGCCGAGTTCACATCGGCCACGAACCAACGCATGACGGACCCGCGCCGCGCCTCGACGGCCACATTGGGTACGGGCTGCCCCGCCTCGTCGACGACGACACCTTCGAGGACGGCGGTCTCCTCCTCGGTGGGATCCGCGTCGTCGGCCCAGACGGGGACGGACAGCCCGACGCAGACCAGAAGGAGCCAACCCTGCCAACCGAGCCGAGAGCGCATGGCCTGACTCCTTCCGTACCGCTGCCGCCGAGCGGGTCAGCGTAGCCGGAAGGACTCAACGCAGAGGCGCCGGAGCGGTTCTTTTGCAGAGTTCTTGCGATGATCCAGCGCCTCGCGGGCGGGGGGCACTTCCACGCACGCGCGGACGCCGTGCAGCTTGGCGGGTCGAAGCCCGTCGGATTACCGAGCGAGTAAGCGCCGCAGGCGGTACGCCAGCTGAGCATCGTCGAGCGCGGCGACGCGCGCCTCCAGCAGCTGGGCGAGCTCCGCCCCCATCCCCGCCCGGTGGCGCACGACGAGACGCGCCATCTCGTCGACGACGCGCGCCCGGATCGTGGACGACGGCTGTGCCTCGAGGACATCCGCCAGAGCCCGGAGCCGCCGCTCGCCCCAGTACGAGGACTGGAACGCCTTGGCCACGTTGGAGGACCGCGCGCCCGGGACACGGTCGGACGCGGGTCGAGCCGCGTCGATCGCGAGGGCCGAGCCGCGAAGTTCGGCGAGTGAGGGTTGCGCCACCCGACGATCGCGGGGCGGTGTCTCGGACTCGATCGTCAGGTTTGCCGACGCCACCACGACGGGACGATCCACGGTCTGGGGCCAGAACGCCCGCTCCAGTACCAGTACACAGGCTACGCACGCAGCGCACGCCGCCATCCACCAGGCGAGACGAGACGGGCACGTGGGCACCGGAGTCAATCCCACGCCACGTTGTCGAGCGTGACCGTCACCGACCGCGTGTTCGTCCAGAAGCTGTAGTCCCACGCGATGCTCAACACCTTCATCTTGCCGTACCGACCGCTCGTGGTCCGCAGGGCGTAGACCTGTCCGACCCGGAGCCCCCCGGGTTCCCCGACGTCGAGAGGATCCTGCGAGGCAGGACTCGCGGCGACGACCTGGGACTTCGTGAGCGTGCGGTAATCGGCGCCGTCGAGGCGCGCGTAAAGCATGTTGAAGTCGACGATCGCGCCCGAGTTCGACGAAGCGCCCTCGACGCGGATCCAGAGGTCATACCCGGCGCCAGGAGGATCCGGCTCGCCCCAGTTGAGCTTGGTCTTGTTGTCCGTCGTGACGACGCCTGCCGCCGTGGCCGAGTCCATGTCCAGCAACGCGCGCTCGTATCGGTACCACCAGAGGACGGGGCTTTGCGGGATGGCCTGGGTGTTGGCGGCCAAGCTCGCTTGCGTGCGTCGGAAGACGGTGATGTTGTCGACACCCGGGTCGTCGTAGTCGAGTTCCCGGACCGTGTAGACCCCCGGACTTACGTAGGCCACGACTTCGAGCGGCGGGTCGTTCTTCAGCAGCTCGAAGCCGAGGTCGGCCGAGACGCCATCGGGATCCTCGTAGTAGTTCACGACGGTCTCGAGATCCATGACGCCGTCCGGTAGCTTGTCGTGGAAGACGCGTACCCAGGCGACGTCCGAGTTCGCGTGCTCCGGCTTCCCGCTCTTCACCTGGGCATAGAGGACGTGTGTCGCCTGGTCCAGGGTGAGCGTCGGGATGAGGGGCGGCACCGGTTCGGGGGGTTCGTACAGCTTCCCTAGTTCGCGCTCGGTCACCTGGCCGTCCATGTTCGTCACGAGGGCAAAGAGTTCACTGGACCCGTCGAACGCTTCGGCATTCTCGTCGCTGACGACGCCGCTGTAAAAGCCCGTACCCGCGAGTTCCTCGTACAGGTCGAGCACCACCACCCCGTCGCCATCCATGACCTGGACGGTGGTCACCCCGCGGTAGTCCGCAGCTGAGACCTTGACCTCGCCCGTGTAGGCGTCCAGGGAAGCGAAGTGGACCTCGGGACTCCCCTGCCCTACGGGATCGCGCGGCGCGCGGATCATGATCCGGGTGTACGGCCGCAGGCGGAGATCGCTGAGGTGGGAGCCCTCCGGGGCGCTGGTCTCCGGGGCTCCGTCGAGCGCCAGCGTCCATCCATTGGCTCGAAGGGTGTCGGGGTCTACCGCGAACGTGAAACCCGAGAGCGAGCGCTCGCGGGGCGTTCCATTGGCATCGAAGTAGACGAGCGTTCCGTCCTCGTCCACACCGAGGCGGACGAGTGCCTCGCCCAAGGTCATCCGCGGCGAGGACGGCTCGTCATCGCCGTAGACGAGGTGACGGATCTCGATTCCATCCTCGAGCTCGATACGCAGACTCGCGCAAACCGCATCGCAGCGAGCCACGTACTGATTCGTGTCGCCGATGCTCTCCCACACGCCCCCGGCGCCGAGTCGCATCACGTCACCGCGCAGCTGGGCGAGCGAAATGCTGACCGGCGCGCCGTTCTCCAGGGCGCGAAGCTCCGACATGGTCACACTGAGCGGCTGCCCTCCCGCGAGCGAATCGACGACCCAGTTTCCACCGCCCGCCTCCGGGTAGACGCCGCCGGGCACAAGCATGGCGATGGAGTCCCCGCCAGGCTCGAACGTCGCGATGCTCAGTCCCCCGATCTTGATCGTCAGGGTCGGCACGACGTTGCTGATGGGCGCGGTGCCCGCGTTCTCGACCTGCAGGAACAGCTTCAGACGTGCGGCGTCGGTTGGGTTTGCGCTGCGCGCGGTCGACCAGTTCCGCTCGCTGGTCACCGACTCTGCGCTGGCCACGGTGGTGCTCGTCGAGTGCGTGCTGCTCTGCGTCCTTCCCGTCGTGGTACTGACCTTCCCCTCCACGCCTTGCGAGTCGGATTTGGCCGAGAATCCGAGTTCTGCCCCGACCTCCCAGGACCGCTCGTCCGTGTAGGCATGGCTGATCTCCGTCGCGCGGGACCATTCCCGGCCCCTGGCCAGGGACTCGCCTTCCTGCACCTCGATGTCCTCGTTCAGCGTGACCGTGTATCCCATCAGGCGCACGATCACGTTGGGTGCGGCGGGGACGAGAGGATCGTCTCCCGGGATGCCTACCGTCGGATCGAGGAGTGCCCCCGACGCCTCCATGCCATCCGGGTAGGCGTCCTGGTCCGTCGAGGGTTGCAGCGGATCCGTGAAGAAGTGCGGGACATCCGGGTCGCCGTTCCACAGTTCGAAGCGATTGGTGAGGATGTCGTAGGTGTACCCGTAGTACTCCAGGTAGTTCGCGACCTCGTCGCCGTCGGTATCGACGTCGAGGCCGTCGTTGCGCCGGTCGCCATCGTCGTCTACGTCGCGGGGGCTCACGAGACCGTCGCGATCTCGATCGGGCAGGGGGTCGCTGCGATCGAAGCTCTCACCGAACAGTTCGAATCCGTCGACGAGACCGTCGCGGTCCGTGTCCGCGGAGAGCGGATCGGTCTCGAGTTGAAACTCGATGACGTCAGGGAGCGAGTCCGCGTCGGCATCCGCCCGGTCCGCCAGATTCGGCGAGTTGTTGGCCTCGTCGATGGCGTCCTCCAGTTCCCCCAGCGAAGCAAAGGGCATGTCCGGGGAGACGGGCGCAGGACCGGCCGCCGGAGGCGGGAACGTGCCACCCTCACCTCCTGAGCCGCACGCCGCGAGGCTCAGGGCCAGGGCCAACGCCATCCAGGTACGGTGCCGCATGGTGGATCTCCAGGTAGGCGCTCAAAGGGCGCGCTACCGGGTCATGCGCAGGGCGCGCCCGAACTCCCCGGAAATGGCCGCGGGAAAAGACGCCAAGCCGCTCGCAGGCCCCTTGGGTAGACTCCGCCCCACATGGGGAGCGGCTTCGAACGAATCGCGTCGGTCTTCGCCGAGGCCCGGAAACTGGGGCCCGCGGCGCGGCGCGACTACCTCGAGGCAGCCTGCGGGGCCAACGCCCGCCTGAGAGAGGAAGTCGAGGCCCTGCTCGTGGCCCACGACGCCGCCCCCGCGCCCGGCGAGCCCGACCCGCTCCTCCCCACCCGCCCGGAGATCGCCACGCAGGCGCTTCAGGACGCGCGGGACGCCGAGGCCGAGTGGCCGCGCATCGAGGGGTTCCGACTCGTCCGGCGTCTGGCGGAGGGCGGGATGGGCACCGTCTACGTCGCCGAGCAGGAGAAGCCCCGCCGCGCGGTCGCGTTGAAGGTGCTTCGCCCGGAGGGGGCGACGGCCGACGGGCGCCGTCGCTTCGAACGCGAGGCCGAGGCCCTGGCGCGGCTGGACCATCCCGGCATCGCGCGGGTTCTCGTCTACGGCATGACCGCGGGTCCCCGCGCGTCGCGCCCCTTCATCGCGATGGAGTTCGTGGACGGGGAGCCTCTGACCGCGGCGGCCCGGCGCCTCGATCTCCCCCACCGCGTCCGTCTTCTCGCGCGGATCGCCGAGGCGGTCGCGCACGCTCACGCCAAGAGCGTCATCCATCGCGACCTGAAGCCGGACAACATCCTCGTGCCGGCGGACGGAGCACCGAAGGTAGTGGACTTCGGCGTGGCCCGCCTCCTCGACGACGACGCCCAGCGGCAAACGCGCGCCGGGCTCGTGATCGGCACGCTGGCCTACATGAGCCCCGAACAAGCGCGGGGCGACGTGGAAGCGATGGACACGCGAAGCGACGTGTACTCGCTCGGGGTGATCGCGTACGAGGTCCTGTGCGGTCGCCACCCGCTGGGTGAGGATCCCGGCACGTTCACCCAGGTGGTGCGGCGCATCGTCGGCGAGGCCCCGCCCGATCCGGCGACGGTGGACCCGCGTCTCAGCGGGGATCTCGCGCTCATCCTCCGGAAGGCGCTCGCCAAGGAACCCGAGCAGCGCTACGCGAGCGCCAGTGCCCTCGCGGAGGACCTCGAGCGACACCTCAGAGACGAGCCGGTCCTGGCCCGCCCCCTGACCGGGGCGTACCAACTCCGGTGGTTCCTGCGCCGGCACAAGCGGGCCGTCGCGGGCAGCTTGGTGGGTCTCGCCCTGCTGATCGCCGGGTTGATCGGCGCGCTCGCGCTGGCTCGCTCGGAGCGTCAGCAGCGGCTGCGGGCCGACCGAAGCGCCGAGGCGATGGAGCGCGCCCTGGCGCAGCGAAGCCTTCAGGCCGCGGCGTCGGCGCTGCGCGAGCACGAAACCGCCATGGCCGCCGATACGCTCGAGCGCGTGCCCACGAGGCTTCGAGGCTGGGAGTGGGCCTACCTCGCCGCCGACACCGACGACAGCATCGACCACGTTCCGCTCGAGCTCGGCCGGCTACGGCAGGCGCGGCTGGGGAACCCGGCCCATCCCGCGTTGGTCGTACGCGCCGACCACTCCGTTTGGATCCTCCCGCGGTCCGGGGAGGCCGCCCGGCCACTCGAACTCCCCGGCGAAGGGGCCCAGCCCGTACTGGCACGTCTCGGGGGGCGCCCCGTCGTGGCCCGTCGCTGGGGCCTGGATCTACGCGTGCACGACAGCGAGGGACACGAACTCCTGCGCACGGAGATACGCTCCCGCAACCCGCTGCAGAATGCGGCTGGCGGCGGGGATGGGCGACTCTTCGCGCTGGCGCACACGGGGGGCCAGGGCTACTGCCCCGTGAGCGTGTACGACTTGGAGACGAGGTCCTTGATCCTCGAGACCTTGGCCGGCGTCGTGGGCACGGACGCCCTGTTGCTCGACAGCAAAGGGCGACGGCTCTTCGATGGCGGCTGGGGTACGGTCATCCGCGTTCAGGGCCTGGGCCCGCCGCGCCAGCCCGCTTACTCGCTTCCCGGCCACGCGCGGGAGGTGACCGCCATGGCGCTCTCGCCCGACGGGTCACGGCTGGCCAGCGGCTCTGCCGATCAGACGGCACGCATCTGGGATGTGGGGGCGCGGGGGGAGATCCTGCGTATCGACGATCAGCACGGCACGATCCACGCCGTCGCCTACACGCCGGATGGGAAGCGCCTCGTCACGGGTACGGAGCGCGGCGCCTTGACGGTGTGGGACGCGACCGACGGGCACCGCATCCGCCGGCTGCACGGCCATCGGGGTGCGATTCGCGACCTTCGCTTCGACGGCGATGCGCTCGAGAGCCTCGGCGACGATGGCCTGCGGCGGTGGCGTGTCGTGGGGGAAGCCGATCGACTCACCCACCACCTCAAGCCCGTGGCCGAGCGACCGACGAGCTACGTCTACGGCGTGGACTACGCGCCGGACGGTCGTCGCTTGGCAACCGCGGCCTGGGACGGCACGGTCCAGATCGTGGACACGACCACCGGTGTCGTGGGACTCACCCTCGCGTTGCCGAAGGAGTACCTGCGCGACGTGCGGTGGAGTCCCGACGGCACGAGTCTCCTGGCCGGACACAACCGCCTCGCGCGTTGGCGTGCCGCGACGGGTGAGCGGGTAGCCGAGAGGGCGCTCGCACACGGCATCGAGTGTCTGGCCTACCTGCCGGACGGCAAGCGCGTGGCGACCGGCAACGACGTCGGGGAGGTCCACCTGCTCGATGCGGAGAGTCTCGAGGACCTGGCGGTCTGGCCCCGCGTGGGCAACGCGGTGCAGGACCTCTCGGTGGCACCAGGAGGGATGGTTCTCGCGACGATCGACCTGGGGGGCCACCTCACGGTCCGATCCCTGGCCGACGGGGGGGTCGTTTGGACGGCCCCGGCACACACCGCGGGCCCCTGCGGGGCCGTGGCGTTCTCACCGGATGGGCGCTGGCTCCTGAGCGGGGGCGCGGATCACCGCGTGCGTCTGTGGGACGCCGTGACGGGACAAGCGCTGGAGGTCTTCGAGGGTCACACCGACCCCGTCTACGCCCTGGCGTGGCTGCCGGACGCGAGTCGCTTCTTCTCGGGGTCGAGCGATGGCAGCCTCTGGATCTGGAATCCGCGAGCGCGCGACGAGCGCCTCCGGCTGGGGGCGCACGCGGACTACGTCTACCGGTTGGCGGTCTCCCCCGACGGAACGACGGTGGCGTCGGCATCGGGCGACAACACGGTGCGGCTCTGGACGACGCAGACGTGGCGTGAGCGCGAGAAGCGTCGGCGGTCGAAGGAGGACTAGGTGGACGAGCGCGCGCGAGTCACGGGCATCCTCCGCGAGGTCGAGGCGGGCAACGCCGAGGGGCTCGATGATCTTCTGCCCCTGCTCTACGACGAGCTGCGAGCACTGGCCGGGGCCTTCCTGCGACGAGAGCGGAGCGACCACACGCTCCAGCCGACGGCGCTCGCACACGAGGCGTGGCTGCGGCTCGTGGATGCCGACCAGGTGAACTGGCAGGGGCGGTCGCACTTCCTGGGGATCGCCGCGCGCGTGATGCGCCGGGTGCTGATCGATCACGCCCGTCGCGTCGGCGCGGAGAAGCGAGGCGGTGGGCGGCGGCGGGTCACGCTGTCGGAGGCGACGCCGCTCCTGGGCCAGGATGAGGTGGACGTGTTGGCGCTCGACGAGGCACTGACCGAGCTCGCGTCCCTCGACGAGCGCAAGGCCCGCGTGGTGGAATCCCGTTTCTTCGCCGGCATGAACATGCGCGAGGTGGCGGAGGCTCTGGGGGTGTCGCAGACGACGGCGGAGGAAGACTGGTACTTCGCCCGCGCCTGGCTGGCCACCCGCCTCGGCGGCTAGGCTCGCCGCAGGCGCGGGGGACGCGGCGGGCGCGGTAAGCGTGAAGCCCGTGTCAATCCGGTGTCTGACTCCGTCGAGCCGTCGGGCCGTCGTAGCCGGAGAGCCGCTGCGGTCCGTATGCTCTCCCTGTGCGCATTCACGAAGTCCCCCTGTTCGATCTCCTTCCCGGGCTCCGTGCCTGGAGCCGCCTGCCGAGCGAGGCGCGGCTCGCGTGGTGTCAGGGGTCCGGCCACCGGAACACCCCGCGCGGAGCGTACGGGGAGAGTGAACGCGCCATGTTGCGCGACGGACTCCTCGAGAAGACCGCGACGGGACTCCGGCGCATCCCCGTGGCGGCACGGGGCCTGCGTACCGTCCTTCGAGCGGCAGAGCGCTGCCGGATCCTCGACCCGGACGTCGATGACTACGTGTCGGCGGAAGCGGCCCTGCGAGGGAGCATTCGCGACTACGTCCTGGCGACCTTCGTACCCGGGGAGCGACTGGCCTTGCTCGCGGACTACCGGTTGAGGCACTGGGACCTTGCCTCGATCCTCGTCGAGCGCGTGACGTCGCGGCTGTGGGTGCAGCCTCTCCTCGACGCGGACACGTGGCGCGCCTGGGAACGCGAACGGATGTCCGCCGACTGGGGGACACCCGATACGTGGACGCCGCTGCTCGATCCTGCGGTTCAGCGCGCGCTCGGGCAGATCGTCGACGAGATCGCCAAGGCGGGCGGCACGCTCCCCTTGCTCGCACTCCTCGAGAGCAAGAGCAAGGCAGAAGCGCGTCGCCGCGCGATCGCGGTTCAAGCCGGGCTGCGCTATCTCGTTCTCTTCCCGACACTCCTGGGCGAGACCGAGCCCTCGTTCGCCGTGGGGCTGGCCCCCACGGTCTCGGCGCACCTGTCCCACGACGACCACCCCGCCCCCCAGGTGCTCCCGGTGGAGACGGAGACCACGCCGCGCTACCTGGTATCCGACCTCACGACCTTGCTCCTGGACGCCGCCCGCGGCGACTTGCGTGTGAAGGCCGACGGGTACGAGCTCTATGTCAAGAACGAGAAGCGTCTGGTGGAGGCTCTGCTTCCCTTGCCGCCCCTCGTGGAGTACCTGGGGGGCACGGACGAGCTGTTTCGTCTGCACCTGGCGCTCACCCACGCCGGAGGGCTGAACTTCCTCGAACAGAGGGTCGACGCATCGGGCCGCCGGGTACTGCACCTCTCGGAGGACGGGCGGGCCTGGCTCTCAGGCGACGCCAAGAGCCGCCTCCGCCACCTGCTCGATCATGTTTCCGGCGCACGGCAGGAAGCGGACGACGACCACCCCCACGCGTGGTCGTTCCCCGCCGCCCGGCGCCTGGTGCCCATCCTGGGCGGGTACTACCGCGATCTCGAAGGGTTCACCGACCGCGAGGTGCTAGACGCCATCCACGCCGCGATCGATCGCATTCCCACGGACGGCGCGGTGAGCCTGGGCGACTGGATCCGGCATGAGATCCATGATGCCAACCTGTTGCTAGGTGCCGAGCACGTATCCGAGCTTCAGTCGCGACGCCGTGGGAACTCGTGGGTAAGCCCCGAGGAGCTCGAACGGGCGTGGACGGACATCCTCTCGTGCGTCGTGTCCACGCGCCTGATTCCGCTCGGCGGCCTCGCGATCGCGGACCCACCCCACGGCTCGGAGGAACCGCTCGTATCGCTCACGGACGTCGGACGCTACCTCATCGGTCGGGTCGACGACTTCGAGTTGGAGGGATCCGGCTCGGCGGGCGCCAAGATCCTGGTTCAGCCGAACTTCGACATCGTGTTCATGTCTCCCGCGCCGGGCACGGAGGCGCTCCTCGTGGAGTTCGCCGAGCGTACGGGACACCAGGTGGGCACCTTGTTCCACCTGACGCGGAAGGCCGCGATGCGTGCCGCGGGCGCGGGGCTCACGGTCGAGACGGCCATCGAACGCCTGGAGGAGGCACACGGCGGGCAGATTCCCGAGAACGTGGAGCGTTCTCTACGCGACTGGTTCGGCCGCGTGCGGGTCGCGCAGGTGGCGCTCGTGCAGGTGGTTCGATGCCCCGACGACGCCACCGCGGCGCGGGTCGAGGCGGCGGGGGGGAACACGCCGTGCGCCTCGGACCGCGCGCCGTCCAGATCGAGAGTCCCGCCGTGCTCAAGCGCATCCAGAAGAAGCTGGCCAAGGAGGGGATCCTCCTCGAACGCAGGGGCGCAACGCAGGAGGCGAGGCGGCCACGCCGCCGACCGGTCCGCCGCCGGCGCAGTTGGTAGCGGCCATGGGCGCACGGTGTCCGTACGGTGTCAGACACCGTTCGGACGGTTCGTCGGGGAGTGCAAGGCCGGCGTGGGAGTCGTGAAGACGGCGTCTGACTCCGTACGGACTACTCGGGGGTGGGGTCGCGGGCGAGGCCACCGCGGCGGACGTGGACCAACCAGAGGGTGATCAGGAGGGCGACCGCGAGGAGGGACAGGATCAGCTTCTCGTTCAGTAGCCGATCGAACGCGCCCTGGGGCCCCCACGCTCGCCACAGCGGACTCGTCCAGACGATCATCTCGACAAAGCCCGTGATGATGCCGACCATGCCCAGCCATCGGTTGACACGCTTGTAGGCGATGATGCCGAGCATGATGCTCGCCAGCCCGACCAGCCAGTAGAAGCGCAACTCGAAGATACTCCGGCTCTGCGCCTCCCACTGCTCGATGGCCTGCTCCGCCTCGTGCTTGGACTTGTAGGGCTCCTCTTCCCAGCGCTGCCAAGGCGGCAGCTCGGACGTGTCGTTGGTCTTCTCGTGTGCTTCGACCTTCTTGTGGGCCTCGTCGTACACCGCGACCAGATCGTCCAGGTCCTTGCTCGCGACGATCTCGTCCTCGGTCTCGGTCCGGTAGGCGTCGAGCACGGACCCCGTCGGTTGAATCCACTTCACGTAGATGTGCCGGAAGGTCTGCGTCCCGAGCAGCATCAGCCCCAGGATGAAGAGGGTGATCTGGAGTCCACGCATGCTGCGCCCCCTCACGACGTCGGCGGGACGTCGCATGCATTCAAGCCATCCCCGGACCGTGGCACAAGCGTTCGAGCCGATTCGGCGAGCCTTGGCGAGTGGGATTCCCTCCCCCACCGTCGGTTCCAAGGGCCCCTCGCCTCGCCGGGGCGGTAGCCTCGACGCCGCACCATGAGCAACGAACATCCCATCCGCTTCGCCGATCTTGGCCTGGCGTCCGAACTCCTCGCCGCGGTCGAGGACCTCGGCTACGAGACGCCCTCCGCCATCCAGGCCGGCGCCATCCCGCCGCTGCTCGCGGGGCGGGACATGATCGGTCAGGCCCAGACGGGCACGGGCAAGACCGCGGCGTTCGCGCTCCCGATGCTCCAGCGGCTCGACCTCAAGCGCACGGACGTGCAGGCCATCGTCCTCACGCCAACGCGCGAGCTCGCCATGCAGGTCGCAACCGCCGTGCGCGGGTACGGCCGCAAGGTCGGCAAGCACGGCGTGCGCGTCCTCCCCGTCTACGGCGGGCAGCCGATCCACATCCAGCGCAAGGCCCTGCAGGGAACGGTCCACGTCGTCATCGGCACGCCGGGCCGCGTGTCCGACCATCTCCGCCGAGGCACGCTCGACCTCAAGGGCGTTCACTTCTTCTGCCTCGACGAGGCGGACGAGATGCTCAACATGGGCTTCCTCGAGGACGTCGAGTGGATCCTGGAGCACGCGTCCCCGGAGCGACAGATCGCCCTGTTCTCTGCCACCATGCCGGGCCCCATCCGGCGGGTCGCCGAGCGGTACCTCAAGGACCCCGCCGACGTGCGCATCGCGCAGCCGACGAAGACCGTCGAGAAGACCGAGCAGTGGAGCCTGCGCGTCGCGCGGCGCGACAAGGCCATGGCCCTCGAGCGGCTGCTCGGCATGGAAGACCACGAGGCGGTCCTGATCTTCGTCGGCACGCAGCGGGCGGCCGGGGAACTCGCCGAGCATCTCCAAGGCCACGGCTTCGGCGCGGACTGCATCCACGGCGGCATGAACCAGGCCCAGCGCGACGACGTCGTGCGGCGCCTGCGCCAGCGCAAGATCCAGATCGTCGTGGGCACCGACGTCGCCGCCCGCGGGCTCGACATCGACCACATCGGTCTCGTCGTGAACTTCGACCTGCCGCGCGACCCCGAGGTCTACGTGCACCGCGTCGGGCGCACCGGCCGGGCGGGCCGCGAGGGGCATGCCGTGTCGTTCTGGACGCCACGCGAGCAGTACCAGCTTCGCAGCATCGAGCGCTTCAGCGGCCAGCGCATGCAGCCGATGCGGATCCCCGGCGTGGAGGAGATGCTCGAGCGCCAGCGCGGACGCCTCATCGAGAAGCTGACCGTCCTCGCCGCCGACCCGCCCGAGGAATTCGTCGCGTGGGCCCAGGAGATCGCCGAGAGCGAAGGCATCGACGCCGCGACGATGGCCGCGGCTGCGCTGCGGCTGGCCTGGGGCGAGGAGCCTCTTCGTGCGGCCGACAAGGGCAAGGGCCCGATCGACCCGGCGGACGTGGTGGAGATCGTGATCCCCGTCGGCACGCAGGACCGCGTGCGCCCGGGCGCCATCCTCGGCGCGATCGCGGGTGAGACGGGGCTGCCCGGAAACGTCGTCGGCCGCATCAACATGCGCGAGCGGGTGACCTTCGTGGAGGTGCCGGCCGCGCACGCCGAGACCATCCTCGAGAAGATGAACGGCGTCCGCATCGCAGGACGCGTCGTGCGTCCTCGCCTCGCGCATCCCGAGGGCGGCGACGGTCGCGGCGAACGGCGACCGCACCGCGGCCCGCCTCGCGGCCCGAGCCGTGGTCCGCGGCGGGGTCCCCC
Source organism: uncultured Planctomycetota bacterium (assembly GCA_963802335.1). Taxonomy (GTDB): domain Bacteria; phylum Planctomycetota; class PLA2; order PLA2; family JAEUHO01; genus CAWDIE01. The sequence goes on from CAWDIE010000006.1 coordinate 32,901, forward strand.
GCCGCACGTAGCTGGCGACGGCCACTCCTCCTCGCGTATCGTGTCGGCATGCGAACGGGGAACTCGACACGGGCGATCTCGGGGGCGGGCCGCTCTTCGCGGGCGCGCTGCACGGCTGGACTGCGCCCCACGCCGACGCCCCCTACGTCGTCGGCGTGCTTCGCGGCGAAGGGGTCGGGCCGGAGGTGGTCGACGTAGCGCTCGAGCTCCTCGACGTCGTCGCCGAGACACTGGATCTAACCTTCGACGTCCGGGAAGGCGGCCCGATCGGCGTACCCGCGATTCGAGCCTCGGGGCGCGCCCTCACCGCCGAGGTCAGCGCCTTCTGCGAAGACGTGTTCTCCGACCGGGGCGCTCTGCTCTGCGGCCCGGGCGGCGGACGCTTCGTCTACGAGCTAAGGCGCCACTTCGATCTCTACACGAAGCTGACGCCGATCGAGCCGTCCCCGGCACTGGGCACGCTCGGGCCGCTCCGCCCCGAAGCCCGCGAGGGGGTGCGTATGGTCATCGTCCGCGAGAACACGGGCGGCGTGTACCAGGGTGACTGGACGCCCGCGACGCGCAGCGAGGACGAGGCGACGCACCGCTTCGGCTACACGCGCACGCAAACGGAGCGCATCCTCCGCGTCGCATTCGGCCTGAGCCGCAAGCGTACGAAGCGCCTCGCCGTCGTCACCAAGCCGGGCGGCGTGCCTTCGGTGAGCGCGCTGTGGAAGGAGGCCACCGCGTCGCTCGAGCCGGAGTACGGCATCGACGTCGAGCACCTGGAAGTCGACAACGCCGCCTACCAGCTGATCGCGCGAGCGCAGGCCTTCGACGTCGTGGTGGCCCCCAATCTCTTCGGTGACATCCTCGGCGACGCGGCATCGCTCCTACTCGGTAGCCGCGGGATGTCGTACTCGGGGAACTTCGGCGCGAGTGGGTCGCGCGGTCTACCAGACGGCCCACGGTGCGGCGCACGACCTGGCGGGCCTGGACCGCGCGAATCCGTTGGGCCAGGTCTACTCGCTCGCCATGATGCTGAGGGAGAGCTTCGGTCTCGTCCAAGCGTCGGAGGCAATCCACGCCGCGGTGGAGAGCGTCCTGAGCCGTGGTCTGGGCACAGCGGATCTCGAGCGAGAAGGCATGCGGATCGTCGGCACGCGCGAGCTGGGGCGGCAGGTTGCGCGCGCGCTCGCGACCGAACTCGACCGCAAGGTGACGACACCATGAGCATCGCCTACGTCCTCCTGGACCTCCAGCAGGACTTCCTTGCCCGGCCCGGACTCGTCCCGTCGGCCCGGCAGGTCGTGGAGGCCGCTGGGCACCTGCTCGCGCACGCCCGGCGCGAGGAGTTCACGATCGTGCACGCCCGCACGGTGGTCGAGCCCGACGGCCGAAACGCGATGCCTCACTGGCAGGACACCGCTTGGATGCCGTGCCGTCGCGGGACGCCGGGATGCGCTCCCCCCGCGGCCCTGCGGGAGATGTCGGGCGAGCGCGTCATCGAGAAGCAGCACTACAGCGCGTTCTCCGATCCCGCGCTGGATGCCCACCTGCGCGAGCACGGCGTGTCCACGCTCGTCTTGCTCGGTCTCTACACCCACGCCTGCATCCGGGCCACGGCGCTGGATGCCTACGCCAGGGATACAAGGTCCTCGTGGCCGACGAGGCGACCGGTTCGACCGAGCCCGCGCACGCGGCGCTCACCGGCCAGTGGCTCGGTACGCGCGGCATCCCCACCGTGCCGAGCGCGGACCTGATGCGGCACGCTTTGGAGGAAGAGCTCGTGGCCCCGCCCGAGCCGTCCGGATTCGCGGGCGTTCTGGGGGCTCGGCGCGAGCGCGCCTCTGCCTCCCCTGAGAGAGCGTCAGGCCTTCTTACGCGCGTGGGCCAAGTGGCTTCGCTCGGCGCGAGAGCAGTTCGTCGGCACCATGGTCCAGGAGATCGGCAAGCCACGGCGCTACTGCATCGAGGAGATGGACCGTGCGGCTCGGCACGTCGAGATCGCATGCGAGTACGCCGCGGCCGTGGACACCAGTCTGAGCTCCACGTGCCGCATCCGCCACCGACCGCGCGGGACCATCGCGATGATCACGCCGTGGAACAACGCAGTGGCGATCCCCGCGGGCAAGCTGGCCCCGGCGCTGCTCTACGGGAACCGCGTCGTGTGGAAGCCCTCGCCGCGCGTGCCGCGGACGTCGACGCTCCTCTTCAGCTCCCTGCTCGCCTCCGGTGCGCCGGCCGGCACAGTGCAAATGGTCCAGGGTGGCGCCAAGGAGGCCCGCGCCCTGGTCGGCGCCGCGGCCACCGATGCCGTCACGCTCACGGGATCGTGGGCCACGGGACGCGGCGTGGAGGCTCTCTGCCGCGCGCGAGGCATCCCGTTCCAAGCCGAATTGGGCGGCAACAACGCCGCGATCGTCGGGAAGGGTATCGACCTCGAGCACGTCGCCGGGCTGATCACCGAGGGAGCCTTCGGCTTCGCGGGGCAGCGCTGCACGGCCGTGCGACGCGTGATCGTACGGGCCGCCGACAAGGCGGCCCTGTTGTCGCTGCTCATCGCGCGCGCCAAGGGCCTCCCCCTCCTCGCGCCCAACGATCCGGACGCCCTGGTCGGCCCGGTGATCGACATGGCGACGGTGAGGCGCTTGCAGCATGAGGTCCACGAGGCCGAAGAGGGTGGGGCGCGGCTTCGCGCCGGTGGGCGGCCGGCGGGCATCGGCGACGGCGCGTGGTTCCAGCCCACCATCCTGGAGGTCGAGGACCGCAATCTACCGATCGTCCAGGAAGAGAGCTTCGGCCCCATTCTCGTCGTTCAGACAGCCAACCACTTCTCGGAGCAGCTTGCGCTGCTGAACGGCGTGCCCCAGGGTCTGCATGCCGTCCTCTTCTCGCACGACGCCGGCGAGAAGGCCGCGTTCCTGGCGGACGCGGCCGCGGGGATCCTGAGGCTGAATCCCGACGGGTTCGGCTTCGACGTGCGCGCGCCCTTCGGCGGTTGGAAGGCGTCGGGCGTCGGGCCACCCGAACACGGCATCTTCGACCGGGAGTTCTACGCCGTGCCGCAGGCGGTCTACGGCGACGTGAGCCCGGCGTGAAGTCAAGGAGCCTCAACGCCTGGGAGGACCAGGCCCGCGTGCTCCTGGACGCGGGCGGCCGGCCTCACTTCGCGCCCGACGCGGTCGAACTCGCGTGCCACCGCCGCGTGCTCGAACCCCATCGACGAGGCCCGGGCACCGAGGCCGCCGCGCGTCTACTCGTGCTCGGTGCGACGCCCGAGCTGGCCGACCTCGGCCTTCGACTCGGGTTCCGTGTGCTCCGGGTCGACTCGAGTCCCCGCATGTTCGAGGCCGCCGCGCTCCGCCAGCAGGTCGCCGATCGCCGCCGGGAAGCGTGCCTCGTGGCGGATTGGCGCGACCTCGACGCCGTCGGGACGGGAACGGTCGACGCCGTCGTGGGCGACGCGGCCCTGAACAACGTGGCCGACGACGACATGGACGCCGTGCTCGCCGAGCTTCGCCGCGTCCTCGTGCCCGGCGGCATCCTGCTCCCTGAAGCAGATCGTGTTCCCCGCGACGGCGCCGTCGACCTTCGAGTTGGGCGCGGTGCTGGACGCGCGGCGGAGAGGCGACCTTGCGTGGACCGCATTCCGGACGCTGGTGCGCTTCTGGTGCTTCCGCGGGTCTGCCTACGATGAGGCGACGAAGACCCTCGACGCGGCGCGCGTCTACGAGGCCGTGGAGCTGGAGCGCACAGAGGCACGTGGACCGACGAGGAGTCCGCTTACCTGGCGATGTCCACGAGCCGCCTGCGCCATACGATCTACGACGCCGATGCGCAGGAAGCCCGCCTTCGCGACGCCCTCGGCCCGGTCAGGCGCCACCACGCGTCGGACGCGCTCCGCCATCGTCACTTCTTCCCCGTCTACGAGGTGCGGCGCGTGTAGCTACCGGTCGTAGGCAGGATGCGCGCCGCTTCGTTTGTCCAGTCGCGCGAGGGCCGCGTGCAAGCGAGCGTCCCCGGTTGAGGCTGCGATCGCGCGGATGGTCTTGCGGTAGATCGTGCGCGGCAGGGCGTCGAACGCGGCCGCGAAATCGTCGGGCGGCTCGAAGACGGCGAAGTCCCGCAAGTGGCCCCCCTCCTTCAACACGAGCATCGTCGCCAGGCACTTGTCGCACCGACTGCAGTTGTAGGCCGGCCCCGTGGACTCCCAGCACACGCGCAAGTGGCGCTGGACGAGTTCCTCGCCGGCGATGCGCTCCAGCTTCTCGGCTCGCCTGAGCTCTCCCCCCACGTGAAGGACCTCGAGGGTCGAACCACCGAGGAGAGGATCGAGGCGCTCGTGGGATCCCCACGGTGGCGCGTCCGCGCCAACGAAGGTCGCCGAGATCAGCAGCCGTCCGACCGCCGGTCCGAGGAGGTGACCGACGCACACGAGCGCGCCACCGTGACTTCGCTCCCAGTTCACACGGGCAAACACGGGCTGCTCGCGCAGGTCCGTGCGCACCACGATCTTGCGGATGCCACGCGCGGCCGCGACGTCGTCGAGCATCCTCCCGATGCGAGGCAGGAGCGCCTCGTCGGCGAGGGGTCGATCGAAGCCGTGAACGTAGACGATTGAGGACGTGGCGACGTCACTGCGGAGCAGGCTGTAGAAGGAGTCGACGCCACCACTGAAGCAGAGCGCGGTCTCCGGTCCGCGCGCGCGGCGCGTGCGCTGCGTGCCGCGGCCGCGCGGCAACCGTGCCTTCGTGCCCCAGAACGACCGCACCGCCGTCCCCCACGAACGCGCCCCCGCCAACCACGCGGCGTCCAGCGGCGCATCGACCTCGAGGCGGCGACGGCGGGCCGCCGCAGGGAGGAGGAACGCGCTCGCAAAGCCCTCGGGGCTGGCCACGAGGGACGGGCCGTCGCTCTCGAAGAACACGGGTGCGCCGTCCACCCGGGCCACGGCCCGCCTACCGGCCGACGTCTCTTCGACAGCGAAGTCAGACAGCAAGAGCGGAGGCCGTCGAAGCATGGGTTCCGAGGGTAGCGCGGAACGCGGATTCGAGCCCGGCCAGGTGGTGGAGGCGCCCGGCGGCCCTCGTCACCCGCCGCTGATTCAGGGGAGGTCGATGCGGATCCAATGCGACGTGTCGGGCAGATGAGGCCATGACGTCCCCCCCGAGGCGTCCCACGGGAGGAGAATATCGCCGAGGTACTCGCGCCACGCGGCGACCTGCACGGTCACGTCGGCAGCCGGCGCGTCGGACCGGCAGTGCATGCACAACAACTCCCGGGATCCGTCCACGGGGGACCTGACCCACTCGGAGCAGTAGTACGAGCGCGCGTCCCACACGTCGTCACCAAGGAACTTGACGATCATCGGACGTACGTCGAGCACGAGGAAGGGCGGCGTGAGGAAGAGCGGGTCGCGGGGACGCGGCGCGAACAGCGCCACGCGCTCGGCATCCTTCGGCCCCACGCGGCGTCGCAAGTCCCCCACCATCGCCCGCACGCGGTCGTGGCCGTGACGATACGCGAGCCACAGGTCTGCGCTGCTCTCCGGCATGGGATCCGTCGGCAGGGGATGCGCGAAGACAATGGCGACCCAGAGCCCGCCGCGCACGAGCCCCACGAGTTGCTCCGCCGTGATCTGCCGCTCCGCGCCCGTGGGCGGCGATGAGTAGCACACCGCGAGGATGCCGGGTCTGTCCTCGAGGCGCTCGAGCACCTCCGCTTCCCACTCCTCGGGGCGGACCCGAAGACGGTCCAGCGCCAGGCGATCGGGGGTTCCGGCAACCCCGGGGGCCAAAGCGCGCTTCACGGCCTCCGGATGCAAGCCGTCGTGCCCGGCCAGCGCGAGCCACGGATCAGCGTCCTCCCCGAGTGCCGCCGCGATCCGCAGAATCGGCTGCGGACGCACTTCCTCGTGGAGGCCCTTCTCCAGGGTCCCGATCGTCTTGTTCGACACGCCGGACATGCGGGCCAGGTCGGCTTGGGAGAGCGCGGCCCGTTCCCGCGCGGCCTTCATCCGCTCACCCAACTCCTTCATCGGCGGCTTCTTGGCGGCCACGACGGTCTCCTCGGGGCCTGGCGACCGCCGGCCATGCGCCTCGGGGCCGGCCCCGCCCCCCTGGATCGGCCGAACACGATCCGGAACGTAGCGTATTCCAAAACTGTTATGACACTGCTATAACAGCTCCGACTGACCCCGGCGGGGGTCGAGGAGGAGGCCGCATGCCGAACGACCCGCACGACGAACGAGGTGAGGCGCGCCGCGACAAGGCGAGGGAGGGGGACGACTTCCTGCACTCGGAGCGGTACTTCCCGCCGCTGCCGCGCCGCCGCCTGGACGGCCCCCACGGCGCCGCGCGCTTCGCGGACGAGGAAGAGCTGGGGCCCTGGCTGCTCTCGCCCCGCGAGCCCGATGCCAGCCTGATCCTGCCGGGGTTCTCCCCCATCGTCGATGCCCCCGCGTCTCCTCGAGGGTACCGCGGCCTGTACGGACGGTCCCTCCGGCTCCCCGAATCCGTCACCACCCGCCACACCATGGTCGTGGGTCAGCCGGGAAGCGGGAAGACCACGCAGCTGATCGGCCCGCTCTTCAGGGCCTCGCTGGCCTGCCCGGAAGCGAGCACCGTGATGTTCGTCGCCAAGGCCGACCAGGAGGAGCTGTTCCAGGGGGCGCTCGTCGCGTCGGGCAAGCACTTCCGGATCTTCAGCCTGACGGACCCGGAGCGAAGCGCCGGATGGAATCCGACCAACGGCCGCCAGGACGAAGGAACGGCGCTCAGCGTCAGCCACCACGTCTGCCACGCGTTCGACCAGGAGAGCACGCGCGAGGACAGCCCCTTCTGGATCAACAACTCCATCCGCTTGATCGCGGGCATCATCCTGGCCCTCAGCGAGGAAGAGGGCCCCGGCGCCTCGATCCCCCGCGTGCGCGAGATCCTCGAGCTGCCGCGCGACCGCTTCGACCTGTGGCTCGCCGAACACGATCACATCCCGCAGCTGGGACAATTCCGCTCCTTCCTCCGCTCGGGCTCCCAGAACGCCGAGACGATCCTGTCGGACGCCGAAATGCGTCTCAAGACGTATCTCGATCCCGACCTCTGCGCCGTCCTCGGCACCAACGACCTGGACTTCGAAGAGCTCATCACGCAGCCCACCGTCCTGTTGATCGAGATGTCGGAGACGCGGATCGACGAACTGCGCGCGACTTGGAATCTCTTCCTCCGCCAGATGTTCGACCACCTCGCACGCCGGGGAGATGAGTTCCCGCACGGTCGACTTCCTCGCCCGGTGCACATCATCATCGACGAGTTCGCCTCCGCGCTGGGCCGCCTGCCGAACTTCGAGATCCGCGTCAACACCCTCCGCTCGCGTCGCGTGTCCGTCATCACGGCCGTCCAGAACCTCAGCCAGATCCACCACGTCTACGGCAGCGCGGCCGGCCCCCTTCTCGGTGCCTTCGCGACGAAGATCTTCCTGCCCGGGCTCGACCCCAAGGATGCCGCCTACGCCTCGGCCCTGGCCGGCACGACCACGGTCGACGACATCCAGACCCTGGAGGAGCTACCGGGAGAAGACGACGATCTCGCCACCCCCGAGGAGGATGCACCGCGGCCGCGCCGCTCGCGCCATCGTCGCGCGGCCGGACGTCCGCTCCTCTCACCCGAAGCCATCATGTGCCCGCCGGTGCACCCCTACCTCGGCGCGCCGGCCACGCTCTTCCTGCCGCGCATGCACCCCTTCCAGGCCTGGATGGCCCCCGTCTACGAGTCGGCCGGCTACCTGCAACTCCTCGAAGCTCGAGGCGACGTGAGGCTCGCCGACCCGATGCGCCGACACCAGCCGCTCGTGTACAAGCGCCCTCTGTCGGCGACCCGGCGGCGCCGCAAGAAGGCGTCGGAGCCCGAGTTCAGCGACACGGATCGCCTCTCTCCGCCGGCGCGCGCCCGTTTGCTTCAGATCGTCCGGGAGCGTATCGGCTACGACGCGGCCCCGCGGCTGGCACGCCTCTGGTGGAACCGCGCCCAGGGCACGACCGGGGTCGAACACCAGCGGGCGATCCGCTTCGCCGAGGAGTTGATCTTCCGCAAGGTCAGCCTGACCGCCCTCCACGCAGCGCGGGTACCCGCCGGCACGGACAGCCCGAGCGCGCTGCTCCTCTACCTGGCCTTCCTCGAGCGCCGCCGTGACGCGGATGGCGCAGCCGGGAGCAGCGAGCTGTTTCCACCGCCGGACGGCGGGGACCCGCCCATCCCGCTCTTCGAGGAGGACGAGGAAGGCTAGAAGTAGTCCGACGACCAGAACATCGAGTGAGCCAGATCGTCGTGGCCGCGCACCATGGGCAGGGTCTTGGCGCGGTCCTCTCGCCTGAAGACGGCTTCGATCGTCGGTGTGGGTGGCATCCATCCGACGATCGAGGACCGCTTCAGCCGCTGGGCCAAATCGAAGAGCGCCGCCAGCACGGCGCGCTCGTCGTCCGGGGGCACCACGAACTCAGCGATCTCCACCTCGTCGGGCTCGGCGAGATAGACCCGTACGTAGCCGCGGAGGGGGTGGCCGATGGCGAAGAACACGTCCTCGGACCCGCGGACGCAGGAGCGACGGAAGGCCTCCTCGTCGCGGCGGAGGTGGAGCCCGGCGTGAGCCGCCTCGTAGAGCGGCGCCAGCGTCTCGGCCTCGCGCATGCCGTCCACGGGCGTGAGCGCGGCCCGATCGGCGCGCGAGAGCGCATCGAGCTCCGTTGCGCGCCACGCATGGTGCGGCGCCACCACGAAGCCCAGGCGCTCGTAGAGGGCGGGGGGGATGGCCGAGAAGAGCAAGCCCACCGACCGGCCCCGCTCCTCGGCGTCCTGGGCGACGGCAGCGCAGAGCTCGCTGGCGTAGCGCCGACCGCGGTGCTGGGGGTGCGTCGCCACCGCGCCGATCCCGTATCCCTGAAGCGGTCCGGCGGGGCTCCCGAAGACGAGCGGGTAGCTCATGAGTGACGTCACGGGCACACCCGCGTCGGACGCCAGCAACCACCAATCGGCTTCCCGGCGCCGGGGTACACGCAGGCGGGTGGCCGCGTACACCTCGAAGGGCCGTTCGGGTCGGGTGGCCGCGTGTGCCACGCGCAGTACGCTCAGGCGATCGGCTTCGGTCGTCACGATGCGGGCACTGGCCATCGGTGTCCTCCGAGTCGGCGGCGAGGAGTCAGGAGCGCGCCGAGGCGCGGAGATTCTGGAGGACGTGGCGCATGTCGCCAGGGAGCGGCGCTTCGAAGCGCATCTCCTCGCGCGAGACGGGGTGCGGGAAACCCAGGACGGCGGCGTGCAGCGCCTGGCGCCGGAACGCACGCGGGACCCGCGACCCGTGCGCCCCGGCGTAGAGACGCTCGCCCAGGATCGGGTGCCCCTCGCTCATCGCCTGGACGCGGACCTGGTGCTGGCGGCCGGTCTCGAGCTCGAACGCGACGAAGCTGACGTCATCGAAGGACTCGAGCACCTCGTAGCGGGTGACCGCTTCCTTGGCTCCGGGGACTTCACGGGCCAGGGGGATCTGGAGCAGCCGATCGTCATCCCAGCGGATCCACGTGCGCCACGAGCCCTGGGCCGGCTCAGGCCGCCCGAAGACCAAGGCGAGATAGCGACGGAGGGGTTCTCGCCGGGCGAAGCACGCCTTCAGGTCCCGCCACGCGCTGGGCGTGTGGGCGAAGACTACGACGCCCGATGTGTCGCGGTCGATGCGATGGACTACGAGCGGTTTCGAGCGGCGGTGAGACTGCCAGTGGTCCTCGATGCGCGCAGCAAGGGAAGGCTCGTCGGGCTGTCCCGGTAAGGGTACGGCGAGCAGGCCCGCAGGCTTGTCCAGGACGATGATGGCGTCGTCTTCGAAGAGGATGTCGAGCCCATGAATCTTCCGGGGCCCGCGCCGGGATGCGGAACCGGGTCGATCCATCCAGAGGCGAACGACCGCGCCCTCGGCGACGGGCTGTCCGGCATCCGCCCGTGTCTTCTCCACGTCGTCCACGAAGACGCGGCCACGGGCGAGGGCATCGAACGCGCGGCGACGCGACCGAAGTCGGTCCGCATCGGCCAGCCATTTGTCGAGCCGGGTTCCGGCGTCACCCTCAGTCACGGTCCACTCGGTCTTGCTCATCGCGGAGAGCGTACTCCACGACCCCGTACCCGCGCGACCGCCTACTTCACGAGGACTGCCTCCAGGTTCATCCAGAACGCTCGGAGCTGCTCGCGTTCTTCCGGACTGAGGGAGCGAAGACGCTTCTCGTCGCGGATGCCGGCGAAGTCGGGATCGAGCGTCCAGCGGCGGAGCACGTGACGGACCCCGTCCGCGGCCTTGGCGTTCCGCATCAACTCGCGATGCGTCGCGAAGAGCTCCTGCAGCCCGGTCAGCGCCTGCTGACGCCACGCCGCACGGCCGGCCGCGTTCGGCTGGTTCGGGTCACTCGCGTCGCCCAGCTCGGTCCCCGCACGCGCCGCCATGCGGGCCGCGTCGTAGCGCGCACGCACGCGCACCGCTTCGCTAAACTCCGGGTCCGGGAGCGTAGCGTCCTCCAGCAGACTCTTGTAGATCGTCGCGGCGCTGCCCCAGCGGCCGGTGGCCGCGCAGACGAAGGCAAGCTCCGCAGCGTCGCGGTAGGTCCGCGAGTCCGTCGCCGTCTTCATACGATTCTCGAGGTTGGCGTGTAGCTCGACGTAGCGCTGTGCCTGCTCCAGCAGGCTCTTCGAGTCGTAGGCCCACTTCTGCGTAATCCCGATCTCATGCCCGGTATCGATGCTCTCGAGGGCCTCGTCGAACCGCCCCGCCGCCTGGAGCGCGAGCCCCAACTGACTGTGCCCCACCGGAGAGTTGGGATCGATGTCGACTGACTTGTCCAGGGAATCGATGGCGCTGATCGAACTTGCCGAGGACACGCAGGAGTTGCCCTTCATACATCCAGAGTTCCGCGTCCCCTCCCTCCAGCTTGCGGGCCGTCCGATTCACGGCGAGGGCACCCTCGTAGTCCATCTTGGCGGAGACGAGCACGTTCCGCAGGTTCTTGAGGAAAGTGATGCGACCCTCGCGCGTGCCGGTCGTGACCTCGCGCCTATAGAGCGCCTCGGCCTCGCTTCCGCTCATCCGAGTCCCCAGGAGCCGGCCGAGATTCTGGTAGGCGATCCGGTTGGAGTGGGTCGGGTCGACCTCGATCGCCTTGAGGTAGCACGTCTGCGCCCCGTCGTAATCGCCGGTCTGCAGAAGGGCGCTCCCCAGCTCGTCGTGCGCCATGAAGAGGGACGGGTCCATCCGCAGCGCGTCGGTGAACTCGCGGATCGCCCCTCCCCAGTCGCCCATCTGAGACGACACCCAGCCGAGACTCGCACGGTACGAGGCGTCGTCGGGCGCTAGCTCGCAGGCCGCTTCGATATGCTGGATCGCGCTCTGCCAGTCCTTCACCCAGCCCTTGGCAACGCCGTAGTTGTGGTGGGCGACCGCGTCGTTGGGATCCAACGTCACGGCGGTGTCGTAGTGTTTCAGAGCGGCCGTGCGGTCTCCGGCTGCCCAGAGCGCGTACGCGTAGTTCCGATGCGCCCAGGCCGCGTTCGGCGACTCCTGCACAGCCTGGGCGGACGCGTCGAGGATCTCCTTGCTCCGTCCCGTCGAGCCGAGCAAGCCCACGAGAGCGACGTGCGCCTGGCTGAGGTCCGGGCGATAGGCTTTGGCCTTCTTGTAGGCATCGATGGCCTCTTGATCCTGGCCGCGTTGCTGGAGCACGGCCCCGATCCCGTACCACGCCGGCCCGTAGTTGCTTTGGACATCCACCGCCTGCCGGAACGCTTCCAGCGCCTTGCTGTAGTTCTTCTTCTCCATCCACGCGGTACCCAGATTGTTGTGGGCCGACGCATACGCGGGGTTGAGGTCGATGGATCGATGGTAGGCGGCGATTGCTTCGTCGAGCGCGCCGCGCGACTGTAGCGCAATGCCGAGGTTGTTCCACGTCGCGGGGGCCTTCGGGCGGATCGCGATGGCGGCGGCATAGGCGCGAGCAGCCTCCTCCCACCGCGGCGGAGTGAGTTGGGTCAGCCAGAACCCCAGATAGAAGTTGATCCAGAGGTCTTGCGGATGGTGCGCCTGGGCCCGTCGGAGGAATTGGACGGCTGCCTGGTGGTCCTTCTCGTTGGCAAGGGCCGAGGCGAGGAGGTGCACGGACGTGGCGCTCAGCTCCGAGACGTTCTGCATGCGCGCCAACCGACTCAGCTCGCCCCCGTCACCACGTTGGATGGCGCGACGCAGCTGCGACCGCCACGCGTCGTTGTCGGCCACGCGCGCCACGTCGATCGGTCGGCTGAGCAGGGACTTGTCGACGGTGCCGTAGGCCCGAACCCACGACCACTCATCGAGCGCAGCCACGAGTGCCGGGGCGATCTTCGAGGCAGCGACTTTCGCGCCGGCGGCGTCTATCGATTCCTTGTCGATGTCGATCCCATAGTCTCCGAACGCAGCCGCATACTGCTTCTCGGCGACCAGCGGCCGGAAGTCGTCACCCTTTTGGGCGCGGAGGGCTTCGAGCCGCTGGACCATCGCCTCGTCGCGCGCGGCCTGGTCGGCGTCACTGCGGGCCTGGTCAGCCTCCTCTTCGATGCCCGCGAGCGCCGCACGCGCGCGGGCGACGAGCTCGTCGCTCCCCCCGTTCTCCGCGGCGAGGTCCCGTGCGCTGGCGGCAGCAGTGACTGCGGCCGTCCAGTGCGTCAGATCGCCTACCTCGTCGTTCCTCGCCAATCCCTGGAGGCGTGCCGCTTCTTCCAGGCCCGTGGAGACTGAGCTCGCAAGATCCGCTTGTCGCGCCTTCTGCTGGTTCTGAAAGAGGAGGAAGGCTCCCCCCCCACCAACAGGATGGCGAGAATGGCCGTACCCAAGCCCAAGGTGAGCCGACGGGCGCGGCGCTCCTGCTCCACGGTCTTCGCTGCGGCATCCGCCTTGGCCTGAGCGGTTGCGGCGCGGCCCCGCTCCGCAACCGCGGCGAGCTGGGACTTGTGGGCGCGTTCGTCGACCGCGGCCAGATAGGACGAGATCTCCTTGGTGAGAACGGCAGCGTCGGCGGGTCTCGCCGCACGGGCCGGCGTGAGACAGCTGAGGCAGATGTCGACGAGCTCTTCGCTCGCGCCGCAGGAGGCGAGCCGCTCCTTCGCCGGTCCAAGCTTGGCCTGGGACGCGAGTTTCACGACCTCGTAGACTCCGCCCTCGGGGTTCTCCGCAACGTACGGCGGCATGCCCGTGAGGATCTCGCACAACACGGCCCCCAGCGAGAAGACGTCCGAGCGGGCGTCGACGACGTCGATCTCGCCCGACGCTTGCTCCGGCGACATGTACGGCGGTGTCCCCATCAGCGACCCGGCGAGGGACTGCGACCCCACCATGCTTCCCCCGGTACGCACGGTCTCGATGACACTGTGGACGGAGTGCAGGCGCTGCGCGGAGCGTTCATCGGCCACGCCGCCTCGCGTGAGGACCTTGGCAAAGCCCCAGTCCATGACCTGCACCTCGCCGAACGCCCCGACCATGATGTTCGACGGTTTCAGGTCCCGGTGGATGACGCCGCGCGAGTGGGCGTAGGCCATGGCCTGGCAGACGTGCTCGAAGATCCCGAGGAAGTGATGACGTCCCTTGGTGACGTCGTGCCGGTCGTTGAGCAGGCCGGAGAAGGTCCGCCCCTTGATGAGCTTCATGGCGAAGTAGGGACGACCGTCGGGGTGGATCCCGAGCTCGTAGAGCGGGGCGATCCCCGGATGCTGGAGCTGGCCGCTGATCTGGGCCTCCTCCACGAACCGCTGGGCCACGTCCTGACGGTTGGCGTACTCGTCGCGAAGGAGCTTGATGGCCACGTCACGGCCCAGGTCGACGTCCCGGCCCTTGAGGATGACGCCGACGGCGCCGCGTCCGATCTCGCCGACCAGATCGTAGTGGTCGAGCGCGCGTCCGGAGGGGACCGAGGTGGACTTGGCCATCACCAGCGGGGAGGGCTCGGACGGCGCTTCCTGCAGCATCACGCGCGGAATCTCACCGGCTTTCTCCTCGATGCGCGTGAGCACGCTCTGCGCGGCGGACGCGTGCCCCCAGTCGCGATCCGGGTTGGGGGTGGGCGTGTCGGAGACGTGGCGGGGCGGTTCGGCCGGCGGGCTCGCGGCCTCGGAGGAGGCGTGGACGACGTTCGGCTTCACGGCGTTCGGCGGGACGGGCTGGGCAGGCACCGGCTCGAGCGGGCACGGGTTTGGCTGGCACGGGCTTGGCGGGCACCGGTTTGGCGGGCACCGGCTGAGCAGGCACGGGCTTGGCGGGCACGGCTTTGGCGGGCACAAGCTTGGCGGGAACCGGCGTGGGCGTCACGACCTTCGGCACGACGGGCGTGGCCGCATCGGCGTCGTGGTCGGGCGACCGGAAGACCGATTGCTCCGGGAGACGGCGAGACGCAGGGGTGTCGGGCGTGGCCTCGGCCTCTTCCTCACGTTCGGTCCCATCATCCGCAGGGTCCCGTCGCGACTCGCCCATGAACACCCCTCTCGCTACGCACCCTCTCCCTGCAACCCGAGCCCACGATGACGTGTGAGCCCTCTATGAACACAACGCGAAACGATCGCCGAACCGGACAACGAACCGAGGCACAAAGTCACGCCCACCGTTCGACACCAAACAATGAACCCTTCAACAACGAAAAGTTCTGTACGGAGGCAGCCTCGCCGACGAACTTTTCACCGCCCCAGACCCGCGACACTGGCTCAATCCGCCTCGAGGAAAAGACGCTTGCCGGCGAAGAGCACGGCCTTCCGCTGGAGGAGGAGGACGTCCTCAACGGCAACGATCACCGCGTGTACGGAGGCAGCCTCGCCGACGAGCCATTTCGCGCCCCAACTCCGCTGCGGCAGCTCAGTCCACCGCGAGAACGAGGCGCCCCCCCGCGGCCAGGACGACGTCCTTCTCCATGATCTTGACGTCGCCGACCGCGACGACCACCGTGCACGAGCCAGCCGGACAACGGGGAACCGACGCCACGTGCTCTCCATCCCGTCGCTCGCCCGGGGAGGCAACGACGTGGGCGTAAGGTAGGACGCGCCACTGCCCGCGAGGCGAGTACCCGACGTTCACATCCCGGTACTCGAGCCAGATCCGCGCCTGCTCGGCGTCCTCGAGCGCCTCGGGTAGGCGCACTTCGATCGACGCGGGGTTGTCGAGCGCTAGCTCGACACGCTCGGTGCCGGGTGCGAAGCTGCGCGGTCGAGCCCATTGATCCCCCATGGCCCAGACCGCGTGCGTCGTCGACTGCCCGCCGTCGAGTTCCAGGACGCCCCCCTTGGCCGGTCGAGGCGACAGGTTCGTTGCGTAGGGCTTCACCAGGTCTCGCGTGTCGAACGCAAACACGCGCAGCTTCTCCTCGGCAGGCCAGGTCACGCGAAGCCGGAGCGGACGCGCGAGGATGAGGGTCTCGACCTTCAGGAGCTCGGACCCGAGTGTGGGCCCCACGGACAAAGCCGCGTAGCCGGGCACGACGACGCGCGCTTGCTCCCGCAGCCCGAGCGCCAGATGGACGGAGGCCCTCCCCATGTCGATCGTGCTCGTTCGCCTCTGCCCAAGGGTGCCGGACGCATCGACGACACGAGACACTTCGAGGAAGCCTCCGGTGACGGCCTTGCCGCGGACCTCATCCACGATGCGGGGGGTCCAACTCGCCAAGATCGGTGTCGTTTCGGGAAGGACCCAGCACAGCACGACGTGGTCCTCGTGCGTGCCGACGTCGAACGCGTAGCGCTGTGCATCATCGATCGTCGGGATCAGAATCTCGTACGACCTACCCCGCAGGACAGTGAACCGAGCGATCGTGCCCTTGATCTTGGGCTGGGAGACACGGCGCGGCGGGGTCGCCCGTTCATGGATCTCGGCACGCACGCCGTCCAACTCGCCCCCCCCTCGATGTCCACCGCGACGGTGGCGACCCCCGGCCAGTCGGTAGGGGCCGGCACCTCGACGCGGGCCTCGGTGTCGAACGCCAGCTCGTGGCGAAACCGCTTCCCCCACAGCCACACCGTGGCCACCTTGGGCCCTCGCGGCAGGCCGGGCAAAGCGGTCTCCCCGGCGGTGAGGTCGAATCGGCGCTCCCACAGCAGGACGCCCTCGGACGACTCGAGCGCTACTTCGACGAATCCCTGCAGCCCTTTGGGCAGCACAAGGATCGTGGGCCGGTCCTCCTCGAGCCGAACGTCCGCCGACTCCTGCCCTGCGTCAAGGGAAGTGAAGACCGGCGCGAGACCTGGGCTCTGAACGAGCAAGGTGTGCGGGAACGTCGGTGCTCGTACGTACGCGTCGCCCCCAACGTCCGTACGCACCGCGTCCCGCCACGCCACCTCTTCATGCTCGAAGGCCAGAAGGGTGACCTCGGCACCGGGCACACCGGCGCCATTTGTGTCCCGAACGCGAACGTGCGCCCAGGGTGCTCGCGGGAGCACGACGCGTAGCTCACGCGTGGTGTCAACCGGACGCTCAACCGTGACGCGTTCGTGTCCCACGGCGTCGACGAGGAGTTTGAGAGGATGACGTCCCCCCGGCCAGGCTAGCTCGAAGCGCGCGCTGGGCACGGTCGGCGCGATCCCCAGCTCCGATTGCCGACTCCACCGAAGCCGCGGCACCACGTCACCTCCGCTCTCGTCGACGACGTGGATGGGAACGACCTCGACCGCGCGGTGGCCGAGCTGCACCACGACTTCCGCAGGCCCTGATCCGTCCTGCACCGCGTGGAACATGCCGCCGTGTCGAGCATGACGAAACGCGAGCCACGTGGGGCGACCGCTGGTACGACGCGACACTAGCACGTCGAAGCGCCCCTGCTCGTCGGTCACGGCCAAGGGGGGCGTCGTCGGTTCCTCCGGCTCGACGCTCCCCGTGCGGAGATACTCCGGGTGGACGCGGAGCGTCACGCCCTCCAGCGGCTTCCCTTCCATCCCCCGGACCATCCCTCGGACCCGACGCCCCCTTGCGAGCGTGACGACGGTCACACCGTTCCAGATCGCGCGAGCCTCTCCCCTGAGATTCCCGGCGCTCACGACGACCGCGTATTCGCCCCAGGCGAGCGGAGGCAGGACGACCTCCTGGGGTCCCCTGAGCCGAGCCGTGGCGACCCGATCGGCGTGGACATCCAGGACCGCGACATCAATGACCTCGTCCGCCGTGACGTCGCCCTCCACCCGGAGGCGCAGCGTGCGGCTCCTCGTCCGGGCAGGATCGAGCGAGGGGACAGTGATGGGCACGGCACCTACCGATGCTTCGGCTGCCGCCGGAGGCTCGCCACGGCCGACCAGCGCTGGTGGCTTCGAGGCGCGGCCCGCTGGCGGGTCGCCTTGCTCGACGCCTGGCACCGTCGAGGCGGGCGGGGGGGCGGCCGGGCCAGGCAGGAGAGCCAGCAGGCCCACGCCGGCGAGTAGGAGGAACGCGAGCAGGACGAGAAGAGACACGGCTGTTCGACGGGTCACGATCCACCCCCGAGGCCACCCTTGGCGGACCGAGGTGGCCAGGTGCCGTCATCCCGCAAGGGACGACGCAGGTCAACCCTTCCCCCATTTCGCGGGGATGGAGCGGATACGGGACGAGTGCCGGGGCCGTGCGAGGTGGAAAAGTTCGTCGGCGAGGCTGCCTCCGTACCGACGACAATTCCTCGCCGCAACTTGACAACCCTACGGTTGTGTAGTTTCATTCCTTGCCGCCCCTTTCCGGAGAGCCCCATGCCGTCGATTGCTCGACTCCTCCCGATCCTCCTTGCCCTTGGCGTGGCCTTCGCGCTATCCGCCCCCGCGACCGCGGGGAAGCCGGTCGACGCGGAGAGCGCCTCGCACTCGGACCAGGCCGCCATCCCCCAGGTCTCGTTCGAAGAACGCCTCGGCGACACCGTCATCCGCCAGTACCAGCTCGGCTGCTTGTCCCAGCTCACCTACCTCGTCGGCAGCGATGGCGAGGGAGCGGTCGTCGATCCCCAGCGCGACATCGGCCACTACCTAGAGGACGCGAAGGCCTTGGGCCTGAAGATCACGAAGGTGTTCCTCACGCACACAAACGCCGACTTCGTCGCAGGTCACACCGAGATGGCCGCGCGCACCGGCGCCACGATCTACATCGCCAAGAACAGCGAGTCCGCGTTCCCGCACGAAGCGCTGGAGGATGGCGACAAGGTCGAGCTGGGCAAGGCCACGCTGGAGTTCTGGGCAACCCCGGGTCACACGATGGACTCCATGACCATCCTCGTCCACGCGCCCGCGGCCCTCGTGGATCCGGCCTGGGCGATCACCGGCGACACCCTCTTCATCGGCGGCATTGGCCGGCCGGACCTGATTGGCGGCGACATCACGCCCGTCGTGCTCGCAAACAAGGCGTATGACTCCATGCAGCGCCTGAGCGCCTTGCCCGACGGCACGAAGGTGCTGCCGGCCCACGGCGCCGGATCCCTTTGCGGCGCCCACCTCTCGCCCGAGACGGTCTCCACCATGGGCGAGGAGAAGAAGACGAACCCCTACCTGTCGCCGATGAGCCGCGCCAAGTTCGTCTCGCGCATCGTCAGCGGCCTCCCCGTGGCTCCGGCTTACTTCAAGGAGAACGTGCGCATCAACCGCGAGGGACCGCCCGTCATCGACGAGATGCCGGACATGCCCCCCGCCCTCTCCCCCGCCGACGTGCAAGCGCAGATCGATGGTGGGGCGTGGGTCATCGACCTCCGCGACGCGGCGACCTACGCGGCCGAGCACGTGAAGGGCTCGGTGAACATCGCCGTGCGCGGACGCCTCGACACGTGGACGGGCATCGTCGTCCCCTTCGACGCGCCACTCGTCCTGGTTGGGAACGACGAGGAGGTCCGCGAAGCCGCCTTCCGCTTCCGCCGCATCGGCCTGGACCGCGTCGAGGGCTACCTCGCCGGCGGCGTGAAGGCCTGGACACAGGCCGGCATGCCCGTACGCACCACCGGCATGGTCACACCGAAGGCCCTCGCCGCACGCATCGCCGCGGGCACGGAGCCCGTCATCGTGGACGTGAGAACGGCACCGGAGTTCGCCGAGGCGCGACTCGGTGACTACGCCAACCTCCCGCTGTCGGACTGGCGCCAGTTCGGCCAGGTGCTCGATCCGACCGCACCCGTCCTCTTCGCGTGCAACTCGGCCTATCGCTCCAGCATGGCCGTGGGCCTCGCCGAGCGGCAGGGGTTCGATCACGTGCTGAACCTCGACGGGGGCCTGGAGGCATGGCTGGACGCGGGGCTGTCCACGAAGGGGACGGCCCAGTTGCACGGCGGCGCGGCGCCGCTCGCCCTCCCCGAGCCGATGGAGCCCAGCGCCCTGGCCACGGCCCTCCTCGACCGCCCGCGCAGCTACGCCGTCCTCGACATCCGGCCTGCGTGGCAGTACGAGGAGTACCACGTACCGGGCGCCATGAACCTCGCGCCGGAAGCCGTGGCCGAGTACGTGCGCACGCTTCCGACCACGCTGCACGTGGTCATCGTGGACCGCGACGGCACCACCGGCTTCGCGGTCGCAGGCCAGGTCATGGGCCAGATCCCGGAGCGCGCCCTCCGCGTCCTCACGGGGGGTACGGCGCGTTTCTGGCACGAGATCGAGGCGGCGACACGTGGCGGCATGACCCTTCCCGCATCCACGGCGACGCCCGCGACGACACCCACCGCGACCCCCGGCGGCGCGAGCCAGCACCTCCCCCCCCCGCCGGCGAAGCGCCCCGCACGTCGTTCGGCGGGTTGCTGATGCTGGCTGAAAGCCAAGGAAGGAAACGCCGATGAACACCTCCCTT
Organism: uncultured Planctomycetota bacterium; assembly: GCA_963802335.1. Lineage (GTDB taxonomy): Bacteria > Planctomycetota > PLA2 > PLA2 > JAEUHO01 > CAWDIE01. Next base: position 52,686 of record CAWDIE010000006.1, read on the forward strand.
CCCGATCCGGCCCGGCCGGCTCCGTTCTGGAATCCCTACGTCGCGGGCATCGGCCTCGGCCTCACGCTGCTCCTCGCCTTCGTGACGCTCGGCGCGGGCCTGGGCGCCTCGGGCGCCATCGCTCGCACTGCCGCGTCGGGTGTGCACACGCTCGCCCCGCGCGCGGCGGAAGGCAACGAGTACCTCGGCCGCTGGTTCGGCGACGGGTCGCCGATGGCGCACTACCTCGTCTTCATGGCCGTCGGCGTGATGCTCGGCGGGTTCTTGTCGGCGCGAGCGGCCAAGCGCACTCGCTTCGCCGTGGAACGGGGCCCGCACGCGTCGGTCCGCATGCGTTTGGTGCTCGCCCTCGTCGGGGGCGTGATCGTCGGCTTCGCCAGCCGTCTCGGCGGCGGATGCACGTCCGGTCAGGCGCTCACGGGCGGCGCCCTGCTACTCAACGGGTCGTGGGCCTTCATGTTCTCCATTTTCGCCGGTGCGTTCGGCGCGGCGTGGTTCGTCCGTAAGGAGTGGCTCTGATGACCCTGGCGACCTTCTTCTCCGAGGGCCGACTCGACACGGGCGCGGCGTTCCTCATGGCCGGCCTCATCGGCCTGGCCTTCGGTTTCTGGCTCGAGCGGGCGGGCTTCGGCTCTTCCCGCAAGCTGACCTCGATCTTCTACCTGCGCGACTTCGCCGTTTTCCAGGTGATGTTCACAGCGATCGTCACCGCGCTGGTCGGTCTTCAGATCCTGATCGCCATCGGCCGCGTCGAGCCCGGCTCCGTCTACCAGATGGAGACGTTCCTCACGCCGCAGATCGTGGCCGGTCTGATCTTCGGTGTCGGGTTCGTGATGGGCGGTTGGTGCCCGGGTACGGCGCTCGTCGGCCTCGCCTCCGGCAAGGGCGACGCGCTCGTGTTCCTCGGGGGCGCCGGGATCGGCAGCCTCCTCTACGCCCTGGTGTGGCCGTCCGTTCAGGACTTCGCCTCCGCGGGCGCGTGCGGCATCTGCACGCTCCCGGAGACGTTCGGTCTCTCCAACGGGGTGACGGTCCTCCTGGTCATCCTGATGGCGCTCGGTGCATTCGCCGGCGTGGAAGCCCTGGCCCGCAAGCGCGCGCGCGCAACCACGAGCGCCTGACGACGAAAGCCCACGAGGAACCCCTATGGACACTCGCACTGCACAGATCCTCGCCCTCGGCGCCATGGTGATCGCCCTCGGATTCGCCCTGCTCGACACGGGCTCGTCGTCGACCATGCCCGACTACGCGGCCGGTTCCTACGGCTGGACCGCCGCCGTCGAGGCCGGTGAGGACCACGTCACCCCCGACGCCCTCGCCTCGATGATGCTCGACACCCCCGAGAAGCTCTTGATCGTGGACGTGAGGCCCGCGGAGGAGTTCGCGGCGTTCAGCCTCCCGGGCGCCGTCAACCTCGATCTGGTCGCCCTGCTCGGGCCGCGGGGCGACGAGGTGCTGGACGCTGCGGCCGACAAGACCGTGGTGCTCGTGTCCAACGGCATGACGCACCCGGCCCAGGCCTGGGTCGCCTTGACGCAAGCCGGCCGGACCAACGTGCGGATTCTCGAGGACGGTCTCACCGGCTTCGTCGCCCGCGAGCTCACGCCCCCCTCGCTCCGTGGCGCGACCACCGAGACGCGGGCGCGGGCTGACGCCGCGCGCTTCCAAGCGTTGCGCCGCCACATTCCCACTTCGTCGCCGGCGAACGTACGCTAGGCTCTCGCCGATGGCACGAGCACGTCGCGACAAGAAGACGGAAGCCAAGCCGCCCATGTCGGACGACATGCTGCAGGCGGTCGCGGCGCAGTTCCGCGCCTTGGCCGAGCCGGCCCGGTTGCGGCTCTTGCAGGCACTACGCGAAGGTCCGCTCAATGTGACCGAGCTCGCTGAGGCCGCTGACACGAGCCACGCCAACGCCAGCAAACACCTCCTCGTGCTGGCCGACGCGGCTTTCGTCACCCGGGAGCAGGACGGCACGAAGACGCTCTACGCACTGGCGGACGACGTCACCGAGCGCTTCTGCAGCATCATGTGCGACCGGGTGTCGCAGCAAGCCGCGGACACGCTGCGCAACCTCCAGGGTTAGTCGCGCGCCATCCCGGGCGCGCTGGACTGTCGCCGCCGCGAGGGGCGGAAAATCAGCCGCCACAGCGGAAACGAAACGGCCACGTACACGGCAAGCGCGACGCCGATCCGGGCCAGGGGAAAGGGCACGGAGGTCAGCGTCACCAACAGGTGGAAGCCCACCGCGTTCAGCCCGAGGGTCCCGCCCTCGACGATGGCGAAGAGCGAGCCCTGCCGAAGGTGGTCGCTCGAGCGGTCTCCGAACGCGACGTACTTGTTGCCGAAGTACTGGACGGAGACGCCCACCAGCAGGGCGGGGATGTTGGCCTGCGCGGCCGTGATCCCCGCCACGTGTACGAGCAGCAGAAGGATGGCGACATCCACGCCCGTGGCGAGCAAGCCCACGCCAACCGAGCGGAGGAAGACGCGCATCGCTACGCCGCGATCGCAGCGCGGGCCGCCACGCTCCAGGCGACGCCCCAACCAGCCCCCGGCCCCCACCGCAGGGCCCGGGACACACGCAGGGCGCCGACGCGAGGCCCGGAGGGGCGCCGACCGCGAGGCCCGCGGGCATGGCCAGAGAGAGAGTGTCCACGATCCGACCATCGACACGCCTCTTCAAGGGACGGCAAAACACAGGTCAATTCGCACGACCTTCACGCTGGATTCGCGCTGGCTTGCCGGTCGCCGCCGATGTCAAGGGCCAACGGACACCCGGAGGACCGACTGTGGCCCACGCCACGCTTGCTCACCCACGGCATCAAGGCACCGCCCAGGAGATCCCGCAGACGCAGCGCAACCTCGTACGTCTCGTGAGCATCAACACGCACCGGGGGCAAGGCCCGAAGTTGCCCTACTTACTGCGGGACGCCGACGCCCCCGAGGCGGAGCGGATCCGGCTGCTTCATGCGACGCACGCGTACACGTATCACATTGCGAGCTGGCTCGAGCGCCACCGCAACGCATACGACGTGGTGGCGCTTCAGGAGGTCTTCCGCGGCGTCCTGGGGCTCGGCGACACGTTCCGTCGCTTTCGCCAACACGACTACTACCGCGTCCTGTCCCGGTACCCGAACGCCATTGGGCACCGGGTCGGGTTCGCCGGCTTCCGCTACGAGAACATGCTCCTGAGCCGCCTCGAGAAGGCCGACGTCCCGGACATCCAGTCGTACCTGCCATGTCGGGTGTTCCGACTGGCGGCGTGCGGATTCACCCTGGCCCCCTACGTCCTGGACGGCCGGACGATCTGGATCGGCAACACGCACCTGCATGCCTTCAACCCCACGGCCCGCATGGTCCAGGCGACCGCCATCGCCGACACGATGCGGCGCTTGGGCGACGTGCCGGTGCTGTTCCTGGGTGACTTCAACACCGTCCCGCCAGGCTGCAAGGATGGCGACTTCCCGGCCGGGGAGCGCGATGTCCACAGCTACCGCGGCGACCAGACGCTCTCCATCTTGCGTGGCGTCGGACTCCGTACTATCCCTCATCGCGACGAGCGCGTGTTCCATACGTACCCGACGGGCGCCCCGAACCGCACGCTGGACTACATCCTCTTCAGTCACCACTGGGAAGTAGAGGACTACCGCGTGATTGACGAGTTCCTCTACTCCGACCACTACCCCGTCGAGGGGAGCTTCAGACTCCGTGACGTCCGCACCCTCGAGAGCCGTACGGTGCCAGGCACACTTTCGCCAACTCGTGGGACCGGATGACGCGGATGGTGGTGTTGTCGCATGGAACGCGACCGGGGACTCGTGCCACGGGGCCCACCTCGGCTCGATGTGTCCTGGGTGAGGCGCCGCGCAGCCCCCCTTCCCCCGCGGATCGCCTGGCATGCGAATCGGTCGGGGGAGCCGTCCAGCCGCTACGCGTCAGGCAGGCCGAAGATGGCGGACGCGTGACTGGCACCGTACTGCACGCTCGTTTCGTTCACGCGCTGAAAGGTGGCGCGCTGCGCAGCGTCCAAGGCCAGAGACGATCCCCGGGAGGGCGACCATGGTCCAGCGCTTCACGATCCCCCGACGCATGCTCATCGCGGCCGGGGCGCTCGCGCTCGTTGTCCTGGGCGCGACACTCGGTCTCCCGTCCGCGTGGGGGGAGGGTCGCACCAGCCTGATCCTCAAGTGCGACCCAGCCGACGTGCCCGCCGTGCTCGACCGCTTGCGGGGCATGGACGTAGAGGTCTACGATCTGGAGAGCATGGCCCCGGTGCCCGTGCCGCCGGTGGCGCCCGCGACAGCGACAGCGACGCCGGCCCGGCCCACGCCGGCGCTACCCGCCGACGGACTCGTCGTCCTCGATCGACTTCAAGAGGCGGCCCGGCAGGTCGCCGCTTCGGCCGGCAGCCGACCGCCCTTGCGCATGCTTCGCATGGACGTCAAGTCGCGCGGGGCGACCATCCTGGTCCGGGCATCGGCCCCGGAGGATCTCGACGCGCTGGTCCAGACGCTGACGCAAGACGCGGTGCTGAGCAGCCGACGCAGGGCCGCACGCTGGGTACATCCGGGTGGCGTGAAACGAGTAGAGGATGGCTGGGAGCAGGTCATCAACCTTCGCTTTACGGCCACGGGAAGCGCGGAGACCCTCCGTGAGGGCCCCTTCCTGACGCTCCAGACGATTAACGACCACTTGAATCGTCAGCGCGGCAAGATGACCTACCTCAGCGCACAGCACACCCGCCGAGACGACGTGCGCGAGATTGTGACGCAGAAGCTGCAGGTCGAGCTCGCCACCGTGGAGCAGCTCATGGCGTTCTTGCGCGCGATCGACGCCGAACCGGGAATCGTCATCGAGGAGATCAGCTGGTCCTATGACGATGACGCAGCCGAAGCGGGCCGCCTACGCAAGACCCAGATCAGCGTGTCCGCCTTGTACGCCCGGCCTCCATCCAAGTAGCTGTACGGTGCCAGGCACACTTTCGCCAACTCGTGAGACCGGAGGACACGGATGGTGGCGTTGCCGGATGAGACGCGTCAGGCAAGCCGAAGATGGCGGACGCGTGACTGGCACCGTACTGAAGATGGCGGAGAGGCAGGGATTCGAACCCTGGGTACCCTTGCAGGTACACCGGTTTTCGAAACCGGCCCGTTCGACCACTCCGGCACCTCTCCGCGGTCGGGGGCAGACGGTAGGGCCGGGGCGGGCGGTGGTCAAGCCGGGGGCGATGCCCTCCCGGCGCGGTCACTCTTCGGGGCGAAGGGCGGACTACGTCGCCGGGGTCGGTCGACGTAACCTCCAGGCCGGTCTCCGTCCTGGAGGCGTGAGTCGACAGCCTGGAGTACGTGATGGACGACCCGACCCCCCCAGGACGCCGCACGAGCACGACGACGCCGAAGCCGACATCGACGCGGAGATCCGTGATCTGATTGCGGCGCTGGATGCAGGAGACAGACCCCATGGATGATCCCGCGAATCGGCCGGACGAGCGGTGGGAGAGGAAGGACGCCTGGCTCGGTCTCCTCATGGGAGGCACGGGGCTGCTCGTCGTGTTCTTCGTCGTGCTGACCTTCGTGAGGGGGTCGTTCGTCGCGTCGCCCCTCGTCTACGTCCTCGGCGGATTCCTGGGCCTGGCGCTGCTAGCCGTGGGCCTGAACGCCATCGTGCGCGGGCTGCGCAGCCCCTAGACGGACGTCACCAGCCAGCCGGCCCCGGTGTCGAGCGCCCGCGGCAGCTGGGAGGAGCAGCCACAGGAAGCCGACCCCTGGGCGCGCCGGCGGCGAACACGGCTGATTCCTGAAACGCCTGATTCTTCGGCTTTCGGGGGCGGCGAACGTTCGCCGCCTTGGGCGTGGTAGCGGGTCCACAGCCTCTGCAGCGCCGCCCGGATATCGGCGTCGGGATGGGGCTTCGCCGTCGCGGGGAAGAGGCCGAAGCACGCCGCCACCTAGAGAAGGGCGGGAGGTTCTCTCCGACGACCCGCCCATCGTCCGTGCTCGTCTCGCCGGACACGGCCGGCTCTTCCGGGGCCAAGCCGCGTTGAGCTCGGCGGTTCGGGGCGGGGGGGAGGGAGCCGGGTGCGATGATCACGCTCCCCCGGAGGGCGTGATGAGCAAGATCGTGTCGGTGCCGAAGCCGCGCAAGAAGCGCAAGCTCGTGTGGCGCGTGCTGCTGGTCATCTTCCTCCTCCTGCTGGCCGGCGGCGCATTCCTCTACCACCAGATCGGCTGGGTCTTCTTCGTGACGCCAGGGCCCGGCGGCGTTGCGTTGAACCTGCCCATCACCGTCGTTGCGGGCAACGGCGAGAAGGGGTTTCAAGACGGCCGAGGGGAAGCGGCGCACATGCACAAGCCGATCCGCCTCGCTCCCTTCGATGCCGAACGCGTCGTGTTCGCCGACATCAACAACCACGCGATTCGTGTGGTGTCCGCCGACGGGAGCGTCGAAACGCTCGCGGGTGGACCGGACAAGCAGGGTCACCAGGACGGCCCCGCCGCGATCGCGCGCTTTGACTCTCCGCACGGCGTCGCGGCGCGAGCGGACGGTGCCATCGCTGTCTGCGAAGCGTCCGGCAACACCATCCGCCTGCTGGAGAGGGCCGGCGAAGGCTGGGTCGTGAAGACGCTGGCGGGCTCCCCCACCGAGAGCGGCATGCGCGACGGCGCGGCCGCGCAGGCCCTCTTCGACGCGCCGCACGCCGTGGCGTTCGGTGCGGAAGGACAGCTCTACGTCGCGGACATCGGCAACCATCGCATCCGGGAGATTCGCGACGGCCAGGTCACGACCGTCGCCGGCTCGGACGACCGCGGGGACGCCGACGGTCCGCTCGGCACGGGCACGTTGGCGTGGCCGATGGACATCGCCGTGGATGCGCAGGGGGCGCTGTGGATCGCGGATGCGGGCGTAGCCAAGGTGCGCCGATGGACGCCGGCGGAAGGACTCACCACGCCCTTCGCACTGCCGGATCTGGCCATGCCGCACGGGATCGCCGTCACCCCCGAAGGACACGTCGCCGTCGCGGAGATGTACGGCCACCGGATCCTGCGCCTCGTGCCGGGAGGGGACAGCGTGGCCACCTACTGCGGCACCCCCGAGGAGGGCGTGGGCGAGGGGAAGCTCCACAAGCCCGCCGCCGTGCTGGCCCATGCCGGTCGTCTTTGGATCGCCGACCTCGGCAACCACCGCATCGTGACCGTACCGCTGCCCGAGTAGGCGCGCGGCGAAGCGCAGCAGCGCGGGCAGGCGTACTTTAGCCGCGACGCGCCTTGAAGAAGTCACGCAGCAGCGTGGCCGCCTCGCTGAGCAGGACGCCCCCCACCACCTCCGGGCGGTGGTTGAGGCGGGTGTCGGCCGGCACGTTCGCGAGGCTGCCCACCGCGCCCGCTTTCGGGTCGGGTGTGGCGAACACGAGTCGCTCGACCCGCGCATTCACGACGGCGCCGGCGCACATGAAGCAGGGCTCGAGCGTGACATAGAGGGTGCAGCCCTCGAGGCGCCAGTGCCCTATCGCCTTGGCAGCGTCGCGCAACGCGAGGATCTCGGCGTGCGCCGTCGGATCCTCGTCGGCTTCGCGGCGATTGCGACCGCGGGCGATGATCGCCCCGTCCTTCACCACGACCGCGCCGATGGGCACGTCGTCGTGATCGAGCGCGGCGCGCGCTTCCTCCAGGGCCGCGTGCATGAACCGGATGTCGGCGGCCTGCTGGTCCGCGGAGGGCTCGGGCGGCTTGGCGAACCCGTCATCAGGCGGTGCGCCGCGCCGGGTCTGCCCCATGACGCTCGCTCAGGCCTGCTGGGCGTCGGGGTCCTTGCGACGCTCGCACTCGCCCTTCTCACGCCAGTCGCGGCACTTCACGTACAGGGTGAGGGTGTGGTCCTCGATCTCGAAACCGCTGTCGGTCGCGACCTGACGCTGCTGCCTCTCGATCTCCGTGTTCTGGAACTCGAAGACCTTGCGGCAATCCACGCAGACCATGTGGTCGTGGTGCTCGCGCTTGAGGGCCTGCTCGTAGCGGCGCTGGCCATCGGCGAAGTCGTGGCCCTCGACGATCCCGGACTCCTCGAGGAGGCGCAAACCTCGGTAGACCGTGGCCATCGACACGCTCTCACCCTCGCCGACGAGGCGCTGGTAGAGCTCCTCGGCCGTGAAGTGCCCGCGCTGGTCCAGGGCCGCGCGGACCATGTTCCGGCGCTGCCCCGTCATCTTGAGGCGCTCGGCCCGGAGGAACTCCTCGAAGACCGAGAGGGCGTGATCGAGTTGGGTGTCAGCCATGCGGCCCGCCATGATAGCGGCCGGGGGGAGAACCGAGACTGAGAATGACTAGCGTAGCCTCCCGTCCCCGGCCCGGGAGGGGGCTCGAGGGGGTCCAGACCGGGCCCTCGGTCTCCGCACGGTCACGACGAAGGTCGCAAAGACGGCTGGGAGAAGCCGCCCCCCTACTTCATGGAGGCGATGGCGGCCAGGACCCGGGGGATCAGGCGCTGCACCGAGCGGGGTGCCCGCACCACGAGATGGCGCTGGGTCGCCCGGATGCTCCATCCCTCGTTCTCCCACTGCCCCGCGGCGACCAGTTCTTGGACCAGCTCGGCCACGCCGTCGCCATCGGCCAGGGGATCGTCCTCGACGAGCCGCTCGGGCTCGTAGTCGTCGGCGGCCACGAAGTCCGAGGGCCTCAGGTCGAGGCTGGGCGCGATGAAATCCACCTTCTGGTAGGTGATGTGGCTGATGCCGTAGAGCCGGGTGACCGGCTTTCCGAGGCTGTCCTCGCGGGTGGTGATGTAGACGACGTTGCCGCGGACCTGGGCGACGAGCTCGTGCGGCTCGAGGGCGAGCCCCAGCAAGGTCGCCACGGTTACGTTCTCGAGGTCCGCGGTGAACGTGATCTCCTTCGCATCGATCCCGGCCTTGGCCAGTGCACGCTGCTTCAGCACGATGTTGGCGCCGGTGGCAAGTCGAAGCCACTTCACGAGTTCGGGCAACGCGACCTGCTCGAACTTCGCCTTCCGGATCTTCTGCTCGCGCAGGGCGCCGGCGAGGCGCTGCCCGTACAGGCGCGTGTTGGGGCCCGCGTCGGCCGGCGGCACCACCATGGGAAGGAGGGCGGCGACAGCGAGACTTGCGGCAAGCAGGGGGCGGCGCGGCATGGTCCATCCTCCGGTCGGGCTCCCCCCTGGGAACGCCGGCCGGCGCCGGTGGAACCGACGGACGGAGCCGTACGCCCTGTCGCCTACGGCTTCCCCGCGCGCGACAGGGCCCGGTGCGCGATGTCTCGCCGGCAGTAGGCGCCGTCGAAGGTGATGGCATCCACCCCCGCGTAAGCCTGGTCCCGTGCGCTCTGGAACCCATCGCCCAGGGCGGACACGCAGAGCACGCGCCCACCGGCCGTGACGGTGCGGTCCTGGGTCTGGCGCGTGCCGGCATGGAACACGACGACGTCGTCCAGGGCTCCGGCGTCCACGAGCCCGCCGATGGTCTTGCCGCCCTGGTAGGAGCCGGGATAGCCCTGGGAAGCGACGACGACACCGACGCAGCAACGTTCGTCGATCTCCAGATCCGCCACGGCGTCGAGCTTGCCCTGAGCGGCGGCCATGAGGATCTGAGCGAGGTCGCTCTTGATCCGTGGCAGCAACACCTGGGTCTCCGGGTCCCCGAAGCGCACGTTGAACTCGAGAACGCGAGGGCCCCCCTTCGTGATCATCATGCCGGCGTAGAGCACGCCCTTGAACGGGGCACCTTCGTTCTTCATGCCGTGGATCATGGGAACGAGCACGGTGCGGATGATGCGATCCATCACCTCGCCTTCGACCACGGGCGCGGGGCTGTAGGCGCCCATCCCGCCGGTGTTCGGACCGCTGTCCCCTTCGCCGATGCGCTTGTGATCCTGGGACGAGGGCATCACGAGCAGCGTCGTGCCGTCCGTGATGGCGTGGACCGAGGCTTCTTCCCCGCGCAGGAACTCCTCGATGACGATGCGGCGGCCCGCCTCGCCGAAACGGCGATCGGTCATCATCTCCGCGACCGCGGCCACGGCCTGCTGGCGGCTCGTGCAGATCGCCACGCCCTTCCCCGCCGCGAGGCCGTCCGCCTTCACGACCACCGGGAAGAGATCGAGCTGCTTGAGGTAGGCCTCGGCGTCCTCGGCCTCGTCGAAGCGACGGTAGGCGGCGGTGGGTACGTTGTTGCGAAGCATGACGCGCTTCGCGAAGTCCTTGCTTCCCTCGAGCTGGGCGGCCTTGGCGCTGGGCCCGAACACGGTCAGCCCCGCCGCCTCGAAGTGATCGACGATACCGGCCACGAGCGGCGCCTCGGGGCCGATGACCGTCAAGTCGATGTTCTCGTTCTTGGCGAACTGGACCAGGCCTTCGAGGTCGCTGACGAGTAGATCGGGCCGGCACGTCGCGATCCGAGCGATGCCGCCGTTACCGGGAGCGCAGAAGACCTCCTCGACCGACTCACTCTTGGACAGAGCCCAGCAGAGCGCGTGCTCTCGTCCCCCACCGCCGACCACGAGCACCTTCATGGACCTGCCTCCTTGCGTGCTTGGCCTTCCTACCACGCGCGCCCCTTCGAAGGCAGCCCCCGCCTACCCCATGCAGAGCGGATGACAGGACCGTGACCCCCTCGGGGCGCCGGCCCCGCCTGGCCACCTCCATTTATGGCCGGCGAAGACCCTAGACCTTCAATCCCCCGCGACCCAGATCTACGCTGGACTTGCTCCGGAACCGATCCGAGGCTTCGGAGACAGGCTGGTTGGCCGCGAGAAGGCGTTGCGCTGTGTTCGCAGGTCGAAAGCCCATTCGGAGGCATGGACCCGCATCCCTGGAGAGGGACGGGTCGCAACGGAGGTAGCTCGACCTATGAAGATCGTCATCGCACTGCTGGTGCTCGTGGTTGCGGCCGGTGGAATGCTCGGCTGCAGCAGCTGCAACCCCTGCAACGACTGCAACCCCTGCGAGCCGTGCGTAGCGGCCCCGGTGTACCAGAGCCCGTGCTGCCCCGCGCCGACGGGCGGCGTCGACGGCAACTGGGGCGGCGGTGCCCCGGCCATGGCCCCCTCGGGCTGCGGCCCCTGCGGTTACTAGAACACGCATACGACGTCCTGGGGTGATGGCTCGGACAAGAGCTGGAACCTCATCGACGACCATCTACAAGCGGCGCGCGTCGGGAGGCCCCGATGCGCGCCGCTCTTCGTTTGCCCGTGGATGGCTCCCAGACCCTGTTCTTCACCGAAATTTGATGACGCCCACGTTCCCGGATCTACCTGCACCGCGCTAGATTCGTGTGGTTCCGAGCAGGGCGTCGTGGACGCACCCGGCTCAACCACGACAAGAGAAGGAAGCCACCCATGCGGAAAGTCGCTCTTCTGTTCGCCCTCGTTCTCGTGCTGATGGGATCGGTCGCCTGCGCGGACTCCGGCCGCTGGTGCAACCCCTGCAACGACCCGTGCGACACGCCCAACCCGTGCAACCCGCCGAACCCCTGCGCCCAGCCCTGCGACCCCTGCAAGTAGCGCAGCAGCTGAGCGAGGCTCGTCCGAGCACTTGATGGGCTCGCCCTGCGAACGATCGCAGGGCGGGCCCATCGTCATTTCTGCCTGCCCCAAGCAGGCGGCTCCGCCTTGCCCTTGCGCGCCGGAGAGGGCTACGATCCACCCAGAGCGGTCAGGAGGAGGACACGATGCGCAGGCGATGGACTTGGACCCTGGGCTGGGTCACCCTGGCCGTCCTACTCGGCGGCTGCTGCGTAGACCCCTGCGACCCCCTGTGCCCGGGCGACCCGTGCGACCCGGCCGTGGGGCCGTGCGATCCCTGCGCGTCCACGACCTCTCACCGCCCCCGCCTCGTGCCCACGAAGTGCTGCTGGTGGCAAGGCTGCCCGGACCCCTGCAACGACGCCGCGCTGGGCACGGACCCGTGCTACCGGGATCCCGCCCAGGGCATCGGTGACACACCGATGACCATACCCGGCGTACCTACACCCCCGACGGCCGTTCCTAGGACTGCGGGCTCCGCGCCGTAGCCGGAACGCTGGATAGAGTTGGCCGCGACCACGACCCCACGGCCGCCATGAGAAAGGCCCCCGCCCGATGCTGAAGAACTTCCTCGTCGCCGTTGCCCTGATCGCTTGCCTCTCACTGGCCGGCTGCGCCGGAAGCGGGTCCGCCTGCAACCAGCCGAATCCCTGCAACCAGCCCAACCCCTGCAATCAGCCCAACCCCTGCAATCAGCCGAACCCCTGCAACCAGCCCAACCCCTGCAATCCCTGCGGGTAAGGCAAGGGCGGGGCCCCGCGTCGGGGGCATTTCGTGACATTGGTGGCCGGAATCTGGGCCCGAATCCGTCTGAACGAGCGCTTTTTCGGCTTCACAGACCTTGGCAATCGCCCCAGGCATCCTTACCATTTCGGGCTATGGAGGTTGGGCGTCCGCCTACAAGCGTCGGTACGTGACGTTGAGGTTGACCCCACGAAGAACTCTGCCTAGGAGGTACGTACCCATGCTTCGCAAGCTCATGCTTGTCGTTGCGCTCGTCGGCGTGGTCAGCCTGGCCGCCTGCTCGTCGTGCAACCCGTGTAACGAACCGAATCCGTGCAACCAGCCGAATCCGTGCAACCAGCCGAACCCGTGCAACCAGCCGAACCCGTGCAACCAGCCGAACCCGTGCAACGAGGTGTGCGATCCTTGCGCGCCCCCCGCACCGGCTCCCTGCGCTCCGGCTCCGGCCCCCTGCGCGGCCCCCGGTTACTAAGCCTGAGATTCTAGTAGCTCAAGCACTCGCATCCGGCCGACCAACGTCGGTCACGATTGCACCTCGAGACCGCGCGCGACGTAAGTCGGGCGCGGTTTCGTATTTTCGGCGTCGAGGGGAGATGGTCGGGGTGATGGGATTCGAACCCACGACTGGTAGCTCCCAAAGCTACCCCTCTACCACTGAGGTACACCCCGACGCGTGACGCTGGCGCGGGCTGACTCGTCTGGGCCCGCAGCGCGCGCAAAGCCTACCACCGCCGCCGAGCGGCCCAAGCGGCAGGACGTGCGCAGGGTCACCGGCCGCCTCTCGCGCGGCCGATGGCGGGGTATCGTCTGGCCTGACGGGCCGCAAACCGCGCCCGCGGAGCCGGACACCTTCGTCCGAGGAGAGACCAGGACGATGACAGCCAATCGCATATGGGCCGCCGGGGTCGCCGCTCTGCTGCTTGGGCTCGCGGGCTGCGGCGACGCGTCGCGTCCCGGGACAAGCCGAGACGGGGTACCGGAGGAGCACGTCGTCCACCCCATCTCGCACATCCTGCTGAAGAACCGTCCCGCGACGCCCCTCGGGGCCCTCGCGGCGTCGATCGACGTGCTGGACGAGATTCGCGGGGGACGGTCGTTCGCGGATGTCGCGCGGGATCGAAGCGAGGATGCGCTGACGGCGCCCTCCGGTGGCTTCATGGGGTTCTTCCGACCCGGCAACGACGAGGGTCTGAACGCCGCGGTGCAGGCCATTCCGATCGGCGCGGTCTCGGGCCCCATCCAGCTCAACGACGGCGTGCATCTCATCTACCGCCACCCGTTCGAAGAGGGCCGCGACTTGGAGTCTCGCCAGGTGGTCATCGCCAATGGATTCTTCGTTCCTTGGTCCGGGTCCGTCCGGCCGGCCAACCGCTCCCGTGAAGCGGCGCGCGAGGAAGCCAGCGCGCTGGTTCAGTCGATCGGGTCCGGCGCGAAAACGCTGGCGTCGGCGTTCGAGGGGGTCTTCGGCAAGGCGCCAGCGCGTGACGACCTGCTGATCGGCGTGTTCCGCGATGTGGAAGAGGAGCGCGAAATCTACGAGAAGCTGGGGAGCGTGCCCGTGGGTGCGTTCCTCCCCGTGTCCGAGTTCCCCGGAGGGTTCGCGGTCGTCCAGCGTGGGCAGTTCTTCCGAACCCTGGTGCGGCAGATCCTGGTCCAACACATCGAGGCCCCCGAGAGGAAGCTCGCGATCCAGCGCTCGCGGTCGGCCGCGAAGCAGCTAGCCGAGGAGATCGTCGCGCAGCTCGCCCCGGACGGATCCAACTGGTCCGACCTCGTGAAGCGCTACTCCGACGACCCGATCAGCGTGCCCCTGAATGGGTTCATCGGGGGCGTCTCGAACGGCGACCTGGTGCCGGCATTGGAGGCCGCGCTCCGGACCGCCCCCATCGGCGTTCCGCTACGCCGGGTCGTGGAGACCGAGCGCGGCTTCCACATCCTCTATCCCGTGAAGTGAGGACCTCACAGCCAGGGGCTATACTCCCCGCCCACGCCCCGGTAGCTCAGCCGGATAGAGCAGCGGATTTCTAATCCGCAGGTCCCAGGTTCGAGTCCTGGTCGGGGTG
>CAWDIE010000007.1:0-298648 GCA_963802335.1 uncultured Planctomycetota bacterium
GTGCCCTGGCCGAGGCCGCCTGCGAGCCTGATGGCGTCCCAGGCGCGGTGATCTCGCTCCAGACCTTCGGCTCCTACGGGGCGAACTTGCATCCGCATCTGCACGCGATCCTGACCGAGGGCGTGTTCACGAAGGACGGTCGCTACCACCCGGTGATCTGGCCACCCGAGGAGGCGCTGGAGGAGTCCTTCCGACGCCGCTTCCTCCGCGCCCTGGAGCGCGCACAGCGGCTGCGGCCCGAGACCCGGGCGCGGCTTCTTTCGTGGCGCCACTCGGCGTTCTCGGTGAAGGCGACCCAGCGCGTCGCGTCCACCGAGCGCGGTCGCCTGGCGCGTCTGGCGCGCTACGCGACGCGCGTGGTGGTGGCGGTCCCCGTCGACTGCCGGCGACCTCACGCCTTCCCTCAGGCGGCGTAGGGGCGGGCTGCATGCCCGCCCGTATTCAACGGATCGGGGTCAGCCGTGGCCCCGGTCAAGATTGACGGCACTCGTGGTTCGCCGGGCACGTGCACGTCATCCCGATTCGCGGAACAGGGGCGGCCACCTGGGCCGCCCCTACTCGAATCGCCGTCGCAACGTACTGCGCCGTCTGCGGGGCGACGTGCCGGCGCGCCGGCCGGAGACGGAACGCTCGTCCCCCGCCCCACGACGGCGCCGCCCGCCGCGACCCCGCCCGCCGCGCCCCCCGCGGGCTCCGCTGGCGCGACGACGTCCGCCGTGCCGGGCCCGCCCGACCGGCCGCCGACCGCGGCGGAGGTGGCGCGGGCGGTGAGCTGGGCTGAAGCTGCTGCGGAAGAAGTGTTCGAGGTAGAGCCGCTCCGCTGTCCCCGCTGCGGGGGGAGCCTGGCCGTGGTCGCGTGGATCACCGAGGCGGACACCATCGACCGGCTCCTCGCCCATCGTCGTCGGCGCGGGATCGAGTCGCCGTCGAGGGAGCCGAGGCCCGGGCGCCCCCCGCGGCGTGACGTCGCGCCTCGGGGCGTCCCGTGCACGCGACGTAGCCGGCAGGAAACGGTCTCTCCGCGGCGCGGTAGGGGGGGCGGTGCGCCCTGCCCAGGTCCCGAAGCCTGTCGAGGCACGCCTTCCGGGGCTAGGATGACCGTCGTCGGTGCCACGGTGCGTCACGGGAGACACAACTGACATGCGCAGGGAACGGCCGGTGAGCTCGGCGGGTGCGCGAGCGACGACGGGGCCAATTCAAATGCCTATGCGTAGCCTGCGCGGTCGCGGCTACAAGTCGAACTACGTGGACGTCGAGTCCGGCGCGGAGTTCTGGATCTCCGGCTGCCGGAAGGACGGCGCCGATCGACTGTACGGAGAGCGCATCCCGGTGTCGATCGACGACGATGTTCGCATGGAATACTGGACCGCGATCCGAGGTCAGCCCGAGCGTGCCGGCGACGAGACCACATCGTAGGGCGGAGGTGAGAGTGGCGACACTGACCGTGCGACGGGACAAGGGGTATGCCGACAAGATGCGGAAGTACCACATCGTGTTGGATGGCGCGGAGATCGGGCGCATCGCCGAGGGTGAGGTCTTGCGCAAGGAGGTCAGCGAAGGGCCACACGTACTCGAGGCCAGGATCGACTGGTGTGGGAGCCCGGCCTTCGAATTCAACGCCCGGGCCGGTGAGGAGGTCGTGCTTGTCCGAAGTGCCTTGCGCGGCTGGCGGATGTCGCTGGGGTTGCTCTACGTGATCTTCCACCGGCGAGGCTACCTGGAAATCGAGAGTGGCAGCGAAGAGCCGGCCGACAGGCCGTAGCAGCCGCCCGTTCCACCGGCGGGTGATCGGCAGGGAGTGCGCCCCATGATGCAGGATCTGTACGAGCTGGCCAAAGTCGTCGGGTCCGGTCAGGCAGATCGCGGAGAGAGATGAAGCCCACCACTGTCTACTCCGGCAAGGCCGAGGACTACGCCGCACATCGCCCGGACTATGCCGGTCAGGCCATCGATACTCTGGTCGAACTGACCCGGCTCGACTCCACCTGGGTCGTGGCCGACATCGGGTCGGGGACCGGCAACCTGTCACGGCACCTGGTCGGCCGCACCCGACGGGTATTCGCCGTGGAACCCAACGATGCGATGCGACATCAGGCGGAGCATCTGCTGGGTGACTCCCCCTCGTTTGAGAGCATCCGTGGCACGGCCGAGCAAACGGCACTGCCCGACCACATCGTCGATCTGATCACCGTGGGCTAGGCCCTGCACTGGTTCGAAGGTCGTGGCGCGAAACGGGAATTCGCCCGGATCCTCAAGCCCGGCGGGTGGCTGGCCGTCCTCTGGAACCGGTTTGACGGTGCCGAGCAAACGAACATCGACGACTACTTCGCACCCGACACGTACGAACGGCACCGCTTCCCGGTCAGTTTCCGGGAGACCTGGGAGGGGTTCATCGGAGGTGCGAGATCCGAGGCGAGCGCTCCCGTTCGCGGTGACCCGGACTACGATGACTTCGAGAAGGCCCATCGGAGGACGTTTGACTCGCGAGCGAGAGATGGACGGATCGAAGTGAGCTACACGACGGAACTCGTGGTGGGGCAGCTACGCGAATAGAACGAGACGCTGCGGAGGACGGGGACCGACTAGATCCGCTCCGCTGTCCCCGCTGCGGGGGGAGCCTGGCGTGGTCGCGTGGATCACCGAGGCGGCGACGGTGGACCGGATCCTGGCCCATCGTCGTCGGCGGGGGCTCGAGTCACCCTTCGAGAGCGCGAAGGCCCGGGCGCCCCCCGCGGCGTGACGTCGCGCCTCGAGGCGTGCAGTGCACACGACGAAGCCGGCAGGAAACGGTTCTTGCGAGCGCGGTGGGGGGCGGTGCGCCCGCTCCGCGACCCGAAGCCTGTCGAGGCACGCCTTCCGGGGCTAGGATGACCGTCGTCGGTGACACGGTGCGTCACGGGAGACACAACGACATGCGCAGGGGGCGGATCGGCGAACTCGGCGGTTGTGCGAGCGGCGACGGGGTAATTCAAATGCCTATGCATCCGAGGCCAGGCGCGTCAGGACATCACGGTCCGGTTCAAGGGCGAGTAGCGCGCTCTCTAGACGCTATGGGATTTGAATGTGTAAGATGGTCTGACGCAGTACGAGATTCTGGGGAACGAACTCAATGGGGAAGAAGCTAGAAGCGACGCGCACCTGGGTTGGGTTCGCGCTTGCCTTGATCGGTTCTGTCCTTGGGCTGCTTGGATTCGTCAGTTCCCGGTCCACCGCAAAGACCATGAATCGCATCACGGTGGACCAGCTTCTGAATGAAGCAGGGGACCTGCTGGGCGGTGCCGAGGGATCCACGGTGCTCGTCATGGACGCCGTGCGGGATCGCGATGCGCTACGCCGCCTCGAGTTGGCCCGCCGCAAGATCGACGAGGCGCGCGCGCTCGATCCGGAGTACCACCGCAGCCACCAGCTCATGGGGGACTACTACCATCTGACGGGGAAACGGGACCTCGCCCTACCCGCGTATCTCAGGGCGGCGGAACTCAGTCCAGAGTCTCCTGACGCCTGGAATGGCGTCGGGCTCGGTCACTACGCGCGCGGCTCGCTCGAGGAGGCGGCGGTGGCTTTCCGGAAGGCGCTCGCCCTCAACGAGGACCATGTATTCGCGTGGAACAACCTGGGCTCGTTGCTCGTGGACCAAGAGAAGCTCGAGGAGGCCGAGAGCGCCTATCGCAGGGCCGTAGGCCTGGACGATCGCAGTGCGGCGTTACAGGTCAACCACGCGCGGCTGCTCGAGAGGCTCGAGCGGCCCGGGGAGGCCGAGGTTGCCTATCGTGCAGCCACCGCACTCGACGATGGCTCTGCGTACGCATGGGGGCTGCTCGGCGATCTGCTCCGGCGCCATGGGCGAGAGGAGGAGGCGCTGGGAATGCTTCAGCGGGCCGTTGCTCTCGACGCGTGGGACCCCACAACCCAGTACGCGCTCGGAGAGGTCCTCGCCGGCGCGGATCAGTCCGCGGAGGCCAAGAGCGCCTTACGCGCCGCCGTGGCCCTCGATCCGATGCACGCAAAGGCCTGGGAGGCACTCGCTAGCGTCCTCGCCGACGACGGAGAGACACAAGAGAGCATGGTGGCGTTCCAGCGCGCGCTTGAACTCGCCCCCACGAACCCGACGACCTGGTTCGACTACGCGGTGCTGCGTACAGAGCGCGGGGAGTTGGAAGAGGCCGAGGCCGCCTTCCGCAAGGTGCTGGAGATCGACGATCGTGCGGCGGATGCCTGGCACGGTCTCGCCGACGTCCTGGCAGACCTGGATCGGGACGAGGAGGCTGAGGCCGCCTACCGCAAGTCGATCGCGCTCGACGGGAACGTGGGGGCCGTCTGGTTCAGGCTCAGCCTGTTGCTCGAGAAGCTCGGCAAGACGGACGCCGCCGCGGAGGCCAGGGCCAAGGCGGCCGCCCTAGAGGGGCCGTAGGCGGTCCATCCCTGGGAACGCCCAAGAGCCAAGCTGCTTCGCCAAGCTAGGACGTGCGCTTGATGGTACGTCCGGCTGCGCTGGCCGCACCGCGCGAAGACCTCTCATGCTCCAACCAACGCGAGCACGGTCGACGTGCCAACTCCTTGATGGTTGTCGCCTGATCGTCATCGTTCTCAGCACCGACTCTAGTCGGACTGATGCAGTGGGAGGAGAACGTCGCCCTCTCGCACGGCCACGCGGAGCGCGCGGGCATCGTGCAGCCCATCCGGACGGCGGCGCTGAAGCGCCAGCAGACGGACGACGTCGTCCTCATCAAGCGCCGGAATGAAGAAGGTCGGCGGCGTGCCGTACACCGAGACCATCTGCCAGCCTTGCGCCTCCCCGACGGGGCTGTCCAAGCGCCAGTACACCCGGAGCGCTGGGGCGGAGGGTTCCGCCGCGGCGTTCACAGTGCCCTTCAAGATCACGGCGCGCTTCAACACCACGGTCTGCCGGCGCGGAGTCCAGTCGACCAGGGATGCGGGAAGAAGGTCGCTGCGACCGGACGGCGGGGCGACATGCACGTCGCACGTCGCGTCGCCGGGGAGGTTGGTCAGGCGCACGCGGCCCGCCCCGTTCGTCTCGCCCTGGAACATGCGGTCTTGCTCGGGTTCGTCAGGACGCCCGATCCGAACTCCGCAACGCGCCACCGGCATGGCGTCGGGCGCCAGGACGGTGAGCACGGGCGCGACGCCGCGTCGGAGCGTCAGGCGCACGCCCCGGGCCCCGGCGAGGACGACGGGGACGTCCACGGTCAAGGCGTCGGGCGGCAGCACCGGCACGACGGCGTAGGGGCCGTCGGCGAGTCCGCGCAGTCGGAATCTACCGTCGCCGTCGCACATGGTGGTGTCGGGGCCACCCCAAGCACCCCACCACGAGCTGCGCTGCGCCTCTCGCCAGGCCTCGTCGTCGCGCGACTTCGGATCGGCGACAAGAGCGAGGACGCGCGCGCCTGCGGCGGGCGTACCGTCCTCCCAGACGACGCGTCCGTCGATGCCTCGCCCCGCGGGGAGCACCAGGCGAACATTGCCTCCTTCCGGCGAGACCGCCTGCTCGAAGATCGCGCCCGGCGGGTCGTCGGCCCGGCTCGCTGACCGGGCCCCCCAGACGGAGATCCACACGTCATCCGGCGTGACCGCTTCGTGGAGGGAGAGATTGGCTCGGCCGTCACGCACCCGGCGGGTGAAGCCGTTCACGCGGCGCTTCGCTCTGCCGGTGCCCATGCTCCCCCGCACTCGACACCATGCCTCGTCCACCGGTTGCTGGTCGGGCCCGACGATCTCCAACGCCCACGCGAGAGGCTCGGAGATCCTCGTGCCGGCGCTCGCCCACGCATCGCGCACGTCGATCACGACATCGTCGGCCGGCGCGTTCACCGCCACCAGTTGGGTGATCGACTTGCCGTGCAGGAGGAAGTAGACCCGCAGCTCGAGCGGACCCGCGGGCACCGGGTACAGAGGCGTGAACAGCTGTTGCGGATTCACGTCTGAATCTGCAACAAGCGAACGCGGTACCGTACTTGCAACAAGCGAACGCGGTACCGTACTCCCGTACTCCAACAAGCGAACGCGGTACCGTACTCAGGGAGGTGGAAAACGATCTGACGTACGGTCTCCACCGCACGGAGTACGGTGCCAGTCACCCGTCCGCCCTCTTCTCGCGCGGGGGACGGCAGGATGGATCGTCATGGCTGCGAGGCGCGCACAGACCGGAACGACTTGTCCCGCCGCCCTACCCGGGAGTTGGCGAATTCGTGCCTGGCGCCGTACTTCCGACGAGCTGTGCCGTTGGCAAGGTCCTCGGTACCGAGAGCTAGCGCACGTCTTGATGGACCGTCTCTCCGGTCCAGCGCGTCGCTACGACGTCGATCTGGTCGGTCGGGTATGGACCGAGCCACGTCCCCGGCTCGGGCGCCGACCACTGGAAGTCATCGTAGGCGCCCGAGAAGCGTCCCTTGGGCATCTCCCGCAGCGGTAGCGTACCGATCCCGGGTGCCTCGAGGACAACGCGTTCGTAGCGCTCGTGGTGCGGTGCATCCGGGGTCAGTCGTACGAGCAAGCCGCGCACGGTCTCCACTGTGACGCGCTGAGGGGCACCAATGGCAACCTCGACCCCTCGTGCAAGGCCCACGCGGCGTTCCTTGCCGTCCCAGATCCAGATGAGGAGATCCCACGTGCCCTCGTCGAGGCCCCGCACGATCAGGTCGGCCTTGCTCGGCGTGCGCTCGAGGTGAAGATCGCCGAGGGGCGTCCACGAGCCCGCCACCGTCCCTGCCTGGCGGGCGCACGCCGACTGGGCGAGGTACGTCGCGGAGCGCGTGGCATCCGGGAGGGTGACGACCACCAAGGGCGGCTCGGCGGGGAGCGGAACAAGCCGCGCGACGAGATCCACGCGGGAACCGGCACGCCGCAGATCGATGTTCTCGTGCCGCCACTCCCGCCATCCGGCGGCTCGGATCGTCAGCGTGTACCTACCCGGTCCGATAGGCGTCCAGCTCACTAGATCGAGTTTGTTCGGCTGTGCGGTAGACGTGGCATACGAGAAGCGGATCGGGCGGGCGGCTCCCGTATCCTCCGAGGTCAGCAGGTAGGTCAGGGCCGTATTCAAGCGTGGGGCCCTATCGGTTTCGCCCTCGTAGAGTCGCAGGCCGATACGCGCGGAGTCGGCGAGTGTGAGATCGATGCGCGGATGGTACTCGTCGATGAGGACCTCGGTCGGCTGCAGGGCCTCGGCGCTCGGGAATCCCGGATCCAGCGTCAGCGATGCAGGCAGGGGGACGGTGAGGCCCACCTCGGCCTCTCCCGCGACAGGAACGAGAATCGACTGGCTGAGGTCTTTGCGTAGTACGTAGTCGCCGAGTCCACCGACCGACTTCGTCGGGCGATCCACGCGCGACATCAAGCGGAGGTGAACGGGCGTTGTCAGGGGCCTTCCGTTCGCGCGGCGCAGGACGACCCGTGTGGAGGGCGCGGGCCTCAGCATGACGGGCCGCGTCATGCCGCGTTCGAGCGTCGCGGCCTCGAGCTCCGCCGTCTCGTATCCGTGAGCGAGCACGCGCACCAACCACTTCT
The DNA here is from genome assembly GCA_963802335.1 of uncultured Planctomycetota bacterium. Classification (GTDB taxonomy): domain Bacteria; phylum Planctomycetota; class PLA2; order PLA2; family JAEUHO01; genus CAWDIE01. Next base: position 7,525 of record CAWDIE010000007.1, read on the forward strand.
CCTGATCGCTGAGTTGCAGGTCAACTGCCCCGGTCTCGTCCGACTCCCAGCAAGGCAGTCCAGGCAGGAGGCCTAGCTCGGGCCGGCTCTTGGGTACGGCGTAGACGATTGCACCCTCGACCGCGGGGCCGTTCGCCTCCCGTAGGTCCAGTCGCGCCTGCAAGGGCGTGCCGGACTCGGGCTGCCCAATAGGCTCGGCTGATCGCTTCTCGATCGCGGCGAAACCGCGCGGCTGCGACTCGTCGGCTCGACCCACCAGTCTTGCGCCGGCGCCCCCGCGCTCCCTTGTCTCGGCCTCTTCCGCGGGCCGTGCCTGCAGTGTCTCGCCGCGCACGTGCAGGTAGATCGACCCGACGGTGGCCAAGAGGATGGAAGTGAGGCCGGCGAGGACGAGGAGGGGAGGCGCGGCGGTCGAGGCCGCCCCGGGGCCGGCCCACGCGGCCAGCGCCGCCCACCGCCGCCGGCGATCGGCCTCGGTCCCGTCGTCGAGATCGGCTCGCAGTCTCGCAAGCCCCCGCTTCACGCGGGTTCGCACCGTCTCCACAGGGATGCCCAAGCGCGTGGCGACCAGCCGCGGAGGGAGGTCCTCGTAGTAGCGCAGCAGGAGTGTCGAACGGTAGGGCTCGTCGAGCGCGAGCAGGCATCGAAACACGCGCTGACGGACCTCCTCTCGCGCGGCAACCTCGTCAGGCCGCGGTACCTCGGCGGGGGGGCGTGCGTTCGAATCGGCCCGTGCGCGTGCGGCTTGCTGTCGATGCCTGGAGACGGCCAGATTCCGAGTGACGCGCGCGAGCCACCCGCGGGGCGCGCTCAGGTGAGACGGCGGACGACGGATCGCCGCCAGCCAGGTCTCCTGGGCAAGATCATCCGCAGCGTCTGCATCCGTCAGCAGGCTGCGCGCGAGGCGCCGCACGAACGGATCGTGGCGGAGGAGGGCGTCGAGGGTGGGCGAGGTGTGAGTAGTGGGCATCGCGGATCTCCACCCTACTGATCGCGGCGCGGCCATGAAACGGTTCGTGAATTCCCCGATCGATCGTCACGTCTGCGAGGCAGGCACAGACCGGGACGACTTGTCCCGCCGCCGTACCCGGGAGTTGGCGAATTCGTGCCCGGCGCCGTACTCAGCCATGCGATCGAGGGTTCACCCCAAGTACAAGACGAAGTACCGCGTCAACAACTGGGCCTCGTACGACCGCGCCCTCGTGCGGCGAGGTGACGTCACTCTCTGGCTTTCTCGAGAGGCCATCATGGCCTGGCGCGCGAAACCGACGGGCCGCCCCGGCGTTCAGCATCAGTTCTCAGATCTTGCGATCGAGACGGCACTCCGCTCCGTCTCGTCTTCAACCCTCCGCTCCGCCAGACCGAGGGATTCCTCCGATCGGCCCTTCATCTCATGGGCCTGGATCTCGAAGCTCCGGATCACACGACACTCTCGCGCCGAGGATGACTCCTCAACGTCCACCTTCGGGCGCAGTTGGGGAGGGCCCCGCTTCACCTGGTAGTGGACAGTAGCGGCCTCGCGGGCGTCGGCAAAGGGGAGTGGGCCGCCGTCAAGCACGGCGGAAGTGGGAAACGGGGCTGGCGGAGGCTCCACCTGGGCGTCGATGGTTCGGGCGGGATCGTGGCGCAGTGTCTGATCGAAGCGAGTACCGATGACGCGGCGACAGCACTGGATCTGATCGCCGCAGCCGCCGGCAATCTGGTCAGCTTCACCGCAGACGGAGCCTACGACACGAGTGCTGTCTACGCCGCCGCCGGAACACGTGGAGCAGGGTCGTGATTCCCCCCTCGACGACCGCGATCTCATCGCGCAGGCAAATGACCGCGCTCGGCAGACCGGCCTCGGTCGCCATCGGTGCCTGAGAGTCGCGGGGAAGGACCCGGCATCCCTGGCGGGCGTTTCATGCACCAACGCCGCTACGACCTCCAACCGTCGACTACGGACCCTCGCTGGCGGGTGGATGCGCTTCGAGGAGCTTGCCGGCGCGCCGGCCCAGCTCGGTGGGCTCCTTCGCCAGGGCGGTCAGAAGGTCGCGGGCCGCCTCGCGCCAGGCGCCGGGGAGCTGGAGCTGGAACACGCAGTCGTCCTCACGGGCGATGAGCTCGTCTTCGAGTGCGACAGCCAGGCCGTCGAGAGCCAGGAGGCGGACCCCTTCGTGTTCGTCGTCGTCACCACACACCGCGAGCAGTGTCTTCACCCCCTGCCACCCGTACCCCTTCTTCGCGGCGATGGCGAGCTGCTTGGCGCACTCGAGCCGTACGAGTGGGTGCTGGGCATAGCCATCGTGCACGCGGCCGAAGCCCTTTCGGAGCTCGTCGACGGAGCGCGAGGAAGGATCGAGGACGGCGATGCGTCCGAGGGTCTCGAGCTGTTCCAGCAGCGGTGCCCCGTCATGCCACAGCGCGTTGAGGCACGCCGGCTCGATGACCTCGAAATCGAAGTGCGACGTGAACACGACCTCGACGTCCACGTCGAGAGTCAAGGAGCCGCGCCAGAGCCGGGGCTCGGGCTCGACGACGCGACGGTGGATACGGCGCTGTTCGCCGCCGGGAAGCTCGGAGGTTCGGACCTCGTGCGTCATCACGCCTTCGTGCGCGCAGACGAGCGACAGCTCTGCCCGGGCTCTCCCGTGCAACGACGGCGTGAGCTCGAGAGTGCGCACGACGGCCTCGCCCGGAGCAAGCGCGGTGAGGCTGCTGCGGAAGGGCGCCGGCCCCCACGCCCGTCCACCGAGGAAAACGCGGCTGGACGGGTCGATGTACCGGAGGTGCGCTTCGACGAAGTGCGGCGACGCCAGCGGCAGGAGCAGCGGTTCCGTCCCCTGGTTCTTCAGCTCGTAGCTGAGTGCGAACGGAGTGCCGACGCGAACGACGTAGGCGACCTCCGCCTCTCCCTCGGGCGGGAGGATGCGCAATTCGAGGTCACCACCGACCGCGAGGGTCGGACGGGCGGGCTTCGCGGGCGGCTCGGCGTGCACCGCGGCACCGCTAGCGAGCACCACCAGGGCGAATAGGACGGAGAGGGACCGCATCAGGCTCATGAATAGGGGAAACGGCGCCCCCGGCGCACGGTTCACGAGGGCTACCGGCGGGCCACCTGCATGCGCTGGTGGTACAGAGGCGTGAACAGTTGTTGCGGATTCACGCCTGGGTACAGAGGCGTGAACAGTTGTTGCGGATTCACGCCTGAATCTGCAACAAGCGAACGCGGTACCGTACTTCCGTACTTGCGAACTGCCGTCTGAAATCCCGCAGTTCCGCGATGGAGCAGGTCTGGGCCTGCACACCCCGCCCATCGCGGGGAGCGCGCGATCGAGGACTATGCTATGCTTACCCCCTAGGTATATACGCCATGCGCCTCCCCGCCTCAGTCCGCGCCCGGTTCCGCCGCCACGGCCGCGACGGCGGCCGGCGGCGGGCCCGCGCGCTGACGCCCGAGGCCCGTCGTGCCATCGCGCGGGGGGCAGCCCTCCGCCGGTGGATTCGAGCGCGGTTTGGCGCGGCCCACTTCGCCGAGCTGGACCTACCGGGTGGCGACCTCGTCGATCGCGGCCTCGACGATCTGTGCGCGGATCGAGAGACCCCCGAGAGCCTGCTCGTTTCGTTGGCCGCACCGCGGCTGCGCCGCGAGGGCGTCCCTCTCCCCCAGGCTCTGCAATCCGACGGAGATCGGCGCCTGTATCGGGCGTTGGAAGCCGCGCACGGCGACCTCGCCCACGCGCGGTATCTGGCCCTGCTCAGCCGAATGACTTCCTTCGCCGACAGCTGTCGTGGTGCGCGCATCGAGAAAATCGACCGTGCGTAACGAGATGACGAAGGACCGGCTCCGTCAGCTGATGCAGGAGATTGCACGCACGGCGCCACGGAAGGGGTCGTATCGGGTCCACCTCGTCGGCGGCGCGACGGCTGTGTTCTCCGGGTGGCGCACGTCTTCGGTGGATGCCGATCTCTTCAGCGAACAGGACGACGTCTTTCGCGACATCCAGGGCATCAAGGAGCGCCTCAACGCGAACGTCGAGTTCGCGCGCCCCGAACAGTTCGTCCCCGCCCTGCGCGGCAGCGAGGACCGGCATGTGTTCGTCGACACGATCGGCAACGTGTCCTTCTTCCACTACGACCCCTACGCGCAGGTATTCGCGAAGATCGTCCGGGGCTTCGAGCGGGACCTCGCCGATGCCGAGCAGTTCGTCCGAGCGGGCATGGTGGAACCCGATCAACTCCGCTCGCTGGTCGGTTCGATTCCCGAGGACACCTACGCGCGCTACCCCGCCCTCTCTCCATTGGCCGTTCGCGAAGCAGTCGACGCATTCCTCGCCGAAAGGGGCGGGGACTAAGGGTCGCGAAGTACGGAGTACGGTGCCTGTCACGAATTCGCCAACTCCGGGCACGGCGGAGGGGAAACTCCTCACGGTCTCTACGTGCCTCGCCGCCGTGGCGATCCGTCCTACGTTCTCCGTGCCGGGAGATGGCGGACGGGTGACTGGCACCGTCATCAAGCCCATGCGCAAGGTGTCGAAGAGCATCCGTTCACACCTCTGGGGCATCCGCAACGCGATCATGCGCCGCGTGACCAACGCCAAGGCCGAAGCGATCAACAGCCGCATCAGTGGCTGAAGAAGCGTGCCTGCGGGTACCCAAACCGAAAACGGTTCCGCAACGCCATCTACTTCCATCAGGGAGGCCTAGACCTTCATCCTCGACCCCGGGCGGCCCACACGATTTCCTGATGCACCGGCATTTGAATTGGCCCCGTCGCCGTTCTCGTGCCCGCCGAGCTCACCGATCCGCCCCCTGCGCATGGCGTTGGGTCTCCCGGGACTCCCCGTGGCACCGACGACGGCCATCCTAGCCTCGGAGCGCGTGCCTCGACAGGCTTCGGGACCTGGGCAGGGCGCACCGCTCCCCCCACCGCGCTCCAAGGATGGACGGTTTCCTGCCGGCGGGGTCGTGTGGACGTGACGCCCCGAGGCGCGACGTCACGCCGCGGGGGGTGCCCGGGCCTGCACTCCCTCGAAGGGTGACTCGATCCCCCGCCGACGACGATGGGCCAGGATCCTGTCCACCGTCGCTGGGTCGGTGATCCACGCGACCACGGCCAGGCTCCCCCCGCAGCGGGGACAGCGAGGCGGATCCACCTCGAATACCTTCCGCAACAGCTTCGCCCAGCCCACCGCGCGCGCCACCTCCGCCGCGGTCGGCGGCCGGTCGGGTGGGCCCGGCACGGCGGACGCCGTCGCGCTACCGGAGCCCGCGGTGGTCGCGGCGGGCGGTGCCGCCTTTGGGCGTGGTCCGAGCGCCCCGTCCCCCGCCGGTGCGCTTTCGACCTCCCTCCCCAAACGGCGCAGCGCGCCTCGTCGAGAGAACGGATATCAACACTGGTTTCCGACGCGAGCCTGGACATCACTACGTCGAGGGAGGCACCCCCCAGCTTCCGGATCCCCGACCTGCACGCGGGCGACGTGCTCCTGATTTTCGTGGGCAACGCCGCAGGCCCGAACGACCCGCGCGCCCTCCGGGTGCGTGCCGGCACGACGGACCTGGTTTTGCCGCCGGAGTGAAGGGAGCCGGGATCGCCCCGCGGGTTCCCGCGCGGACGTCTCATGCCTATCATGTCTTCTCGGTCGTCGACGAGAAGACAGGAGGTCTCTGCGTGATGACACGACATGGCCCGTTCCGCTGGAGTGTCGATTGGAACAGGGAGGTCCTGCTCTTTCTCTTGCTCTGTCTCCTATTCGCCGCCCCGCTGTACGCCGAGGGTGAGGTCGGTGGAGCGGTCCAGGTCGGGAAACCCGTCGGGCCGAACGAAGCGGTGCTCCTCGACGGAAGAGGGTACCGGGTCGGCAGTCGCAATGCGCGGGTCCGCTTCACGCTTCCCGAGGATCAGCTCTACGCGATCGTGCGACCCATGGACTTCGATCCGGCCTTCGACTTCACCGAATCGCTGCATCCTCCGAAGATTCGCTCCTTCGTACTCGGTGCCAACCTGGCCGTGCTGGTGCGCTACGGCAGGAAGACCTACGTGCGCCCTGGGTACGGAATCCACTCCGAGACCGCCATCGGCAACTTCCGCATCTACGAGGAGAGCCAGGGCAACGTGCCCGACCGGTGGGGGGACGCCGCGAATGACTTTATCTTCTATCGGCGCAAGCTCCTCCCGCACGGACCGCCGGGCATCGCCTTCTGCCGTTGGAACCGGTGGAACGAGATCAACGACGACACGTGGATGGCCTGCTTTCTGTTGGCCAACGAGTCCAAGGACATCGAAAGCGTCGAGGTGTCGCACCTGCCGAAGTGGCCCAACATGGCGTGGGTCGAGTTGTTCGGGAAGGGCACCCAACTGCAACTCCGCATGCAGGGTCAAGGGAACCGCGTCCTGACCGCGAAGAGCGACGGGGGAGGCCGCGAGAACACGTACAACCTGCGGAAGGTGGGGATGGACCTGGACGACGCTGCGTGGGGCATTGTGAAAACGCCCGAGCCCGGGGGGGGCGAGACCCAACGCTGGGATTGCGGCATGAAGATCACCGCCCCGGTGCCCAAGTGGACGCCCGCATCGGGGTGGTCGGCCAGCCCCAACGTGGTGCATCCCGGGATGAAGGTCGGCGGCGCCGAGGCGCCGCCGCCGGGTCTCGTGCTGCCCGTCCTGAAGGGCGTCTGGCGCCAGCAGGCGGTGCCGCCCATGATCCCCGAGGCCCGCGTCGTCATCGGGGAGAGCTCCGCGAAGCCGGGGAGGTTCGCCTGTCGTATTGCCAAGATGAAGATCTTCGGTCTGGGCACGCTCCGCGCGGACGGAACGCTCGAGGCGAGCTTCGGAACTGCCAACGCAAACATGACGGGCATGCAGGGGCCGCCCCGCGACACCGTCAAGGGCAAGGTCGCGGCCGTGGACGCGCAGAACCGCGCAACCCGGCTCGAGTGGGCGAACGGCGTGGTCTACGTTCGGATCCAGTAGAGAACGGCAGCGGCGCGTCCCGGGGTCGTCCTGCCTCCTACCCGCCCGCGGCGTGAGGTCGCGCCTCGTCGCGCCTCGGAGTGCTCCGTCCACGCGACCCCGCCGGCAGGAAACCGTCCATCCTTGGAGCGCAGTGGGGGGGGCGGTGCGCCCGCTCCGCGACCCGAAACCTGTCGAGACACGCGTTCCGAGGCTAGGATGGCCGTCATCGGTGCCACGGGGAGTCCCGGGAGACCCAACGCCATGCGCAGGGGGCAGATCGGTGAGCTCGGCGGGCACGCGAACGGCGACGAGGCCAACTCAAATGCCTATGCATCGCCAATCCGGCCGCCTCCATGTCGGCGCCACGCGTGCCCTGGATACACGCGTGGGGCGCTATTCCGAGGACACCGGCAGGCACTCGTGCCGGGCTCGTGCCTGGGGCAGGTCGAACTGGGCGGCGGGGACTCCCTGGCCGTCCCTTGCTAGCATGACCCTCTCTACGGCATGAGAGTGCAGCATGCGAGTTCTCGGCGTTCTCCCGAAGATCCTCCTGGGCTTGGTCATCATGGTCCTGCTCTCGGCGCCGTCTCGAGCCGAGGACTGGTCGATCGAGGGGATGGCTGGGGCGGCGTCCCCCTGGGCCGCTTTCGCTCCAGGCACGATGGTCCAGTACCGGACCACCTCGGACATCAAGGTCACCGGTCGAGATGACATGAATCGTTCGAACGTGAAAGAGACGAGGCTGACGCTCGTCGAGATCACGGAGGATGAGTACGTCATCAGGGTCGAAGAGCGGGTCGACGGCGAGTGGGCTGCGCGAACGGTGCGAGAGTCGAAGGTGCGCAAAACGGACTCTGACCGTTCGATGCTTGAAGACGATGGGGAGGGAAGCCTCTCGCTCGGGGACAAGACGTACGTGTGCACGAAGAAGAAGGTGGCCGATGTGAGAGATCTGCTCGACGGCCCGCGGGGACCCGGTGAGGTGCGACCCGACGGCGAGAGCAAGAGCGGCGTCGTGTGGGAGCACGAGACGCTGGGTGTGCTGAAGGTCGAGTCGAGAACACCCGCTGAGAGGGGGACGGCGACCACGACCCTCCTGGCCACCAGGATCGACGTGCTTCAGAGAATCGGCGAGACGGCGCTTTCGTGCCGCGAGTTCACCTGGTCCACCAACATGGTTGGCGGGAGGACGGTCCGACTGGAGTCGCTCGCCGTACCTGGCCGCATGGTCCTTGTGACGGGCGAAGTGGAACAGGGTCCCGTCAAGATGAGCCACCGGAAGGAGCTGGTTGGCCTGACGATCAAGGCCGCGCCGAACAGCGAGGGCAGGTAGCCAGCGGGCATGATCGAGCCAGCTGTTCTTGCTCCCGTGAGCCCTGATTGAGCAGCGCAAGCGAAGCGATGCTCGCACTTGTCTTGATGCCGGAGAGGTACAGAGGCGTGGGTGCAGAGGCGTGAACAGTTGTTGCGGATCGGGTACAGAGGCGTGAACAGTTGTTGCGGATTCACGCCTGAATCTGCAACAAGCGAACGCGGTACCGTACTTAGCGAACGCGGTACCGTACTTGCCGTACTTCGAACGTCCTAGTCAGGAGCGGCTTCACAGGGCCTGGATCGCCTCGACCGCGGCTTCGATGACACCGTCGTCGGCAAAGGGGCCCGCGCTGATCCGTGTGACGCCGTCGGGTGCCGTGCCCAGGGTCTCGTGTGCGAGCGGAGCGCACTGCAGGCCGGACGCGACGAGGATGCCCCGATGCCTGAAGTGCATGGCGACGTCGGCGCTGCGCCTTGCGTCGATGACGAATGCGACGGTTGGAAGTCGCCGTGCGGGGTCACGCGCGCCAATGAGGCGCGCGCCCGGGCGCTTCTCGATAGCCTCGGCGACGCGCTCCACCCGCTGACGGGCGGTCGAGGGCAGGTCGGCCTGTTCGCCTTCGTCGAGCCAGTCCATGCCCGCGACCAGACCGGCGAGTGCGGACAGGTCGGCCGAGCCCACGTCGCAATACCCCGGCATGGGCGCGCACGGCACCGCCTCGCCATCGATGGGTACCTCGCATGTGGCGGCTGGCGTTCTCATTACAACGTGCGGCGCGACGTAGAGGCCACCGACACCCCACGGCGCATGGAGCCCCTTGTGTCCGGCGAAGGTGAAGAAGTCGGCGCCGAGGTCGGCCAGATCCACGGGGACGTAGCCGCAGATCTGCGCGCCGTCCACGAGGCAGAGGACGTCGTGAGCGTGGGCAAGCTCGATGGCCTCTCGACAAGGAAGGAGGTCGCCCGTCACGTTGCAGGCGGCCGTCAAGGCCAGGAGCCGCACGCGCCCCTTCTCCAACAGGCACTGGAGGGCGTCGAGATCGAGCGGCCCAGATTCGCTCTGCGGCACGACGTGGACGGATACGCCGCGGTGTTCCAGGAGCGCCGCGGGGCGCGTCACCGCGTGATGCTCGAGCCCACTCATGAGCATGCGGTCTCCCCGCTCCCACGGTAGATCCGCGATGGCAACGGCGAGTGCCGATGTGCAGCCGGGTGTCAGCAGGAGCCGGCTCGCATCCTCGATTCCCAGGCCGCGCGCCACGCGTGCATGGCTCTCGTGGAAGAGATCCCGCCACGAGGCGGGCGAGCCCTCGAGCACCTGCGCGGCGGCCGTGATGACGGGGCTGGGCTTGGGCCAACTCGTCCCCGCCTGGTTCAGGTGGATCATGCGCAGAGCCTACAGCGGAGTTTTGCGGGGCCAGGAACAGGTCGGACGATTTCGCACGCGTCGGCCGGGCATCCGGTCGACGTCGTGCTTGGGTTGGAACCCGCGTACGAGAACGACGGGACGACCGGTAGGGTGTCCTTCAAGCAGACGGTTCACACCATGTACGGAGACGACAATCACCGCTGCAGCTTGAAACCCGAACGCGCAACCGGTGAGCCCGCCTCCGTACCCCGCGCGACCCTGCCGGCAGGAAACCGTCCATCCTTGGAGCGCGGTGGGGGGGCGACCCGCCCGCTCCGCGACCCGAAGCCTGTCGAGGCACGCGTTCCGAGGCTAGGATGGCCGTCGTCGGTGCCACGGGGAGTCCCGGAAGACCCAACGCCATTCGCAGGGGGCGGACCGGTGAGCTCGGCGGGCACGCGAACGGCGACGGGGCCAATTCGAGTGCCTATGCATATTCGGGATCCCGCGCACCACGTTTCGTGTGCGCCGCCGTCGCTCATGCGGGCCGTGCCCGCCCCTCGACCGGGCCTTGGCCCGCCGTCCACGCACAACGGAAGCCCGTCTGATAGTCGCGATGCGATGGGAAAAGGTTGCGGACCTGCGCGGGTCGGCCGCCGCCGAGATCGACCGCCCAGGAGCCACCGCATGCGAGCCGGGTCCTGCCTGCGCCCGGCTCGTGCCAGCTCTGGGTCCACTCGTGCACGTTGCCGACGAGGTCGAGGGCTCCACACGGCGCGGCGCCTCCGGGGTAGGTCGTGACAGGCGTCGTCCCGCCTACCTGCCCCTCGCGCCCATTGCACAGCGCAGGGTCGAAGGCTGCTCCCCAGGGCCAGGTCCGGTCGTCCCCGGCGCGCACGGCCAGCGCCCACTCGCCGGCGGTGGGTAGTCGCCCGCCGGCCCACGCGGTGTAGGCTGCGGCGTCCTGCCAGTCGATCCACACGACCGGATGATCACGCAGGCGCCGTGGTGCGTTGCGCTTCCCACGCCAGTGCTTCAGGAAGTCCCGCTCCATCGCGGGGCGGTAGAGCGCCTCCTCGAGGAAGCGTTCGAAGTCCGCGTTGGTGACCGGGAGACGATCGATCCAGAAGGCCGGTACCGGCTCCGACTCCCCTTCGAGGAGTCGCGCGCGTCCCGTGGATACCCGAACGGCGTCACCCGGGGGCTGCGGACTCACGACGTGGATCGCGACATCTTTTCCCCCCGGAGCCGGTTCGGAATCAGCTTTCAGGATCGGCCGGGGACGGGCGCAGGAGGGGTCGTCGAAGGCGCACGGAGCTTCCGAGGCGAGCACCAGATTGCACCGCGTGCACCTCTCACCAGAGACGCTCTGAATCGCAGGTAGTCTCTGCAATACCTCGGCCGCCGAGGCGGGGCGATCCGCGGGCTCGCGTTGCAGCAGGTCCGTCACGAGGCGACACAGCGGCTCCGCGAAGAGCGCGGGGTCGAGCGAGGGCGCATCGCCGGCGAGGACGGCACGTATGGTCGCGCCCTGCGTCGAGTGCGCGAACGCATGCTCACCCGTCAACCACTCGTAGAGCAGAACACCCGCTGCGTAGAGGTCCGCGCGGGAATCCACCCCCGCGGCGTCCCTCAACTGCTCGGGGGCGGCGTACTCCAGGGTCCCGAGCATCTGGCCCGTGGCGGTCAGCGTCGTGCCGCCGAGCACCTTGACCAGGCCCCAGTCCGCGATCTTCAGGCGGCCGGACCGCGTGATCAGGACGTTCTCGGGTTTCAGGTCGCGGTGCACGAGGCCGGTGACACCGTCGCGAATCTGCGCGCCGTGTACGTGTTGGAGACCTGCTAGCAGCTGCCTGGCAAACGCAAGTGCCTGGGCGAGCGGGAGGGAGCCCACGCGCGCAGCCAGGGTCTTGGCATCAACGCCGTCTACGTACTCGAGGAAGAGGAACGGGATCCCCTCGATGTCACGGTACCGCACCCCCTTCACGATGTTCTCGTGATCGCCAAGCGCGAGCCACGTGCGAGCTTCGACCTGGAAGCGCCTCACGACGTCCGCATCGATCCGGTCGGGGCGCATGGTCTTCGCGGCCAGTGTCTCTCGTGTGCCGCGGTCTCGGACGACGTACAGATGTCCCATGGCACCCACATGCCTGTGCAGCACGCTGTACTCGGGCTCAAGGAGCGAAACGGGGTCATGGTCGCGGCGGAAGGGCTGGGACATCGCGGATCGCCCTACCGGATCTCGACCACGCAGCGAAGGCCGCCGGCCGGGCGATCGGGCATCGCTCGGAGGCGATTCCAGGTCGAGGGATGCCGAAGCCACATGCCTCGCAGCACGCGTGCTCCGGGAGGCACGTCGCCGGCGGCACTCGCTGCGAACGGACTCCCGGCATAGGAGTCGCTCGTCCACTCCGGCGGACCGCTGACGAGCGCTCGGACGCCGGCGTCCGTACGATCGTCGTTTAGCGCCGAGATGGGCGCCAGGCGGTCAGGGGCTCGCCACACCTGCGCCTCGTCGTCCCACCTGCCGACTTCGAGGCTGCTCGAAGGCTCCTCGTCGTTCCCCCAGGGGAACAGCCGCGACAACCGGCTGCGCGCGGCCGCCTCCCACTGCGCCTCCGTCGGCAACTCCTTGCCGACCCACGCGGCGTACGACGCAGCCATGGTGTACGTGAGTCCGTGCACCGGGCGATCGTCGTGGCCCGCCGGCAGTGTGTCGTCGATGAAGTACGAGGGGAGCGGAGCGCCCGTGGCCGCGGCGAAGGCCGCGTACTCGCCTTGACTGACCTCGCGCCGATCGATCAGGAACGGACGTAGCTGGACTTCGATGCGCGGCTTGCGGTGTGGACTCGATGGGTAGTCGAACGGATCACGCTCGGGCTGGGTGAAGGTGTAGGCTCCGCCTGGAATCAGCACCATGTCATCGAGAATGGGCGTCGGCACTGGGACACGGAACGCCTCGCTCTCGCTTTCCGTCAAGGGCCGTGTCATCGGACGTACGCCCGGGGGATTCACGAGGGCGAAGCCTGCCTCGGCCAACCCCGAGGCCGACCGCCTCGACGCTCCCCTGCTCGACCAGCAGCAACGAGGCCGACCCCACGACGGATCGGAAGAAGGTGCCGCGGACGACCATCGTGACGGTCGGCTGCTTGACGACGAAACGTTGCTTGCGAAGCTTTCGGCGCGTCTTGCTGAGGATGCTGCCGCGGGTGTGCGCGATGCTCTCTTCGCTCGGAGCTTCGGGGAGGGCCATTTCGGACGAGGGTTCGAGCCGGATCCACACGTCGCGGCCGGCGAAGAGGTCGATGTGGCCATCCTCTCCGGTGCGGACTTCGTCGCCAGGCCGGATCAGCATCCGAGCCGAACGCGGCATGGCATCGATGTAGTCTTCTCGAAGTTCGACGGCCCGCCACAGGCCGTTGGGGGGGCGCCGCTTCTCCACGGTACCGGCCATCCCCATGACCCAATACCCTTCGAAGTGTTTCACGGCGGTCTCTGTCCGCTTCGCCTTCTCGATCTCTCGGACGAGGGCCGTCGGAACGAAGATCTCGCCGAAGGGGCGTCGCACGCGTCACGCCCTCGGTCTCGCCAGACATGCCCGTCCCGACGACGCGTCCGGTGAGGACGTTGCCGCTCTTCAGCGTGACGATGTCCTGTGGGACTTCGAGGCCTGGGGAGGCCCCGACGGCTCCGCAGCCGAGGACCAGGATCGTGGCCCACCGCACCCAGACGCGCGCACATCGGTAGCTTCGCAAGCCCATCCCTCCCGGCACGCAGCGGATGATAGCGCCGATTGAAGGCGAGTTCTGCAGCGTCTATAGTCTCCCGAGGGTTGGAGGGGGGGCGTGACGATGCGTCGGTCGATTTCGATGGTTACTACTCGTGCTGCTCGGGCTCGGCCTGGCTGGTCCGGGGGCGCGAGAAGCGCCCGGCCGGAGATGACGAGGCGAGGGGCGGAGGCGGGCAGTCCCGTCGTCGTGGATGAAGACCTGGAGGGCCTAGCGCCTTTTGGCACGCGCCGGCTGAAACTCCGATTGCGCGGAGCGTACGAGGTCGAGGCTCGTATCGCTGCGGTCAGCGCCGGGCTCGAGTGGCTGGCGGCGCATCAGTCCCCGAACGGCGGCTGGGAAGCCGCCGGCTTCGACAAGTGGTGCAACGGCAAGTCCGTCAAGCGGAAGAAGGACGAGCACCTGGAAGGGTTGGGCGAAGCGCTCTACGACCCGGGCGTCACGGGACTGGCCGTCATGGCCTTTCATGCAGGAGGCCACACCCACCGCGATGGAGGGCCCTATGCCGAGGTGCTGTCGAGGGCGCTTGCGTACCTCGGCAACATGCAGGATCGATGAGGGATGCATCGGCCCGCGAACGAGTCAGCACTTCAACTACAACCACGGCTTCGCGGCCCAGGCGATGGTCGAGGCCTTCGCGCTAACGGGAGACATCGCCCTCAAGCCGAAGGCACAGAAGCGCGCTCGACTTCATCGAACTCGCCCGGAATCCGTACTTCGCCTGGCGCTACGGCGTCAAGCCGGGGGACAACGACACGTCGGTCACGACGTCCCTGATGATGCCGGTCCTGACCGCGTGGCACCTGAACCAGGCCGCGGCGGACAGCCGGATCGCGGAGCCGCTCTCGATCAAGAGGGAGAGCTTCGACGGCGCGCTCACCTGGATCGACAAGATGACCGATCCTGATACCGGGCGCATCGGGTACATCCAGACGAGGGGGCCTTCCCGCCCGACCGCAGGAGCTGATCGATGAGTTTCCCGGCGACGAATCGGAGGCGATGACCGCCGCCGGACTCACGGTACGCGTGTTCCTCCCCAGACGCCCAGCCATGTGGCGGCGTGGGCCCGGCTCGACGAGATGGCCGCGAAGTTGATCCTCGCGAAGGAGCCCCGTTGGAGTCCGGAGGAAGGCCGGATCGACTTCTACTACTGGTTCTACGCGAGCATGGCGCTGAGCCGCATGGGCGGGGATGTGTTTCGGGCGTGGGACAAGGACCTGGTCGAGACCCTGGTCGAGAACCAGCGCCTGGACACCGATCCCTGTTCGTACCGAGGCTCCTGGGATCCTATCTCCCCATGGGGTCCTAAAGGTGGGCGCGTGTACAGCACGGCGTGTTGCGTGCTGTCGCTGGCCGCGCCAGGCCGCATCACGCGCGGGGACGTGGACGGTCCGGAACTCATCCAGCAGCTGGGACAAGAGGGTGTGCGTCCGGCCGACGCGAGGCGCATTCTCAAGACGATCGCCATTCACGCCATCCCAGGTGCGGCCGACGCTATCCGCCGCTTCCTTGCGCACGCGGAGGGCGAGGTGCGAGCTGCGGCTTTCAGCGCGCTTGCGGTGACCGACTCCAGTGAGGCAGTACTCGACACGCTCGCGACCGGGCTCACCGACGAGGATCCGAACGTCGTGCTCGTCGTGCTCCTGGGCTTCGGTACGCGCAAGCAGATGCCGCCGTCCGGTGTGCCGCGCGCCGTTGCACTCCTTGGCTCGTCTTCCGTGCGCATCCGTCGAGCGGCCGCCCGCGCGCTCGGGTATGCCGGTGCGGCCGGATCCCCGGCACTCGACCCGCTCCGAACGGCTCTCGATGACGATGATGAACGAACCGCGCTCGCCTGCGGACGGGCGATCCTCGGTCTGGTACCCGACGACGAGGGAGCGCTCGACTGCGTTGACCGATGCCCTCACGAGCAGTGACGCCGGTGTGCGGGCCGACGCCGCCGTGGCGATCGGCAGCCTCGCCGGAGGTCCCCGCGGACCTCCACGAACCGCTCGCGACGGCCATGGACGACGAGGAGCGTTCGGTCGCTGTGCGCGCCGCCGTTGCCACTTCTGCGCATGCAGCGACCCGAGGATGCGCAGGCCGTGATCGCGGCGCTCATCGACGGTCTGGAGTCCGATGATGCAGGGACCCGCGCGGCGGCGCTGGACGGAATCGCGAAGTTGGACGCGAACGGCCGTGGGGGATCGGTGGGAAGCTCTGCAATCCCATCTCCATTGGGGCTCGCGGCTGGTTCGCCTTGCGGCCATGCGCGCGCTCACCGCGCTCGCGCCGGAAGCCGCCGTACCTCACCTGTACGCGGCGCGCGAGGACCTCTCCTTGGAGATCCGACGAACGGCGCGCGATCTCCTGGCCGGACTCGACCTGAATTCGTCGGCCCTGCTTCGCATCCTGGGAGCTGCCCTCGACGCGGCGGATCCAAGCGCACGGGCGGGGGCGGTCGCCGGGCTCGTGTCGCTCGGCAAGACGGCCCTGCCTACGATCCGGCAAGCCCTTGGGAGTGTTGGGGCCCTTGAGGTCCATGGCGCTCTCGAGGTCGTGCGAGGACTTGGTTCGGATGCGGCGTCCCTGCAGCCCCGAATCCTGAGGGGATTGCAGGAGTTCCAGGAACCAGATCTGATCGTGGCGGCGCTGGATGCCGTGACCGCGATGGGCGTCGCCGACAAGCGTACGGTGAAGACGCTCCTGGAAGTGGTTCGGGACCGTCCAAAGCAGGCGCCCAAGACAATTCGCGTTCTGGGGGCACTCGCCGACGACTCAAGGGTCGCAGCGAACGCTCTGCGTTCCCTCGTCGCGGACGTCGTGTATGCACCCGACGCCAGGACGATCGCCTTGCGCGTACTCGATGCCGGCGACATGGTCGACGTGGACTTCCTCCGCGAGTCCCTCGGGGCACTGCCCGAGGAGGTGTCGAATGCAGCCGTCCCGCTGCTGGCCCGCCGCGGTGCGGGTGTCGTCCGCGACGTGAAGAAGGACCTCCAGGCACTGAACAAGCAGCGCCGTGTCGGTGCCATGCGCGTGCTGAAGGCGCTCGGCGCCGACGCCAAGTCCGCCGTGAAGCCGTTGATGCTGATCTACGCGGACACGTACAACGATGAGCGCTTCGAGGCGGTCGGAGCCCTCATCGCGATCGGAAAGCCCTCCGTCAAGCCCCTCCTCGAGTTCATGAAGGGGGCGGATGCGAAGAACGTCGCCTGGACCGCCGGCTACCTCGGGCAGATCGGGCGGGAGGCCGACGCCGCGCGTCCGCCATCTCGTGAAGCTCACGAAGAGCAGCGACCCGGAGGTGGCCACGGCCGCCGCCGAGGCCCTCGTCAAGATCGAAGCGGACCGTTGAGAGCGTCGTCGAAACACTTCGGTTCGCTGCTTCTCGCGGCGCTCGGAGGCCTCGGGATTGCCGCATGGTTGAACGCTCTGGGCGTGTTCGACGCGCCTGACCGGCTCGCGATCGATGCGTGGATGCGGTCGCAGGACGTCCCGCCCTCCGCGGAGGTCGCCCTGGGGGTGCTCTCCGAAGAGGACGCCTCGGCACTGGAGGAGAACGGGGCATTCCGCCCGCGACCGAGGTGTCCACGCCGAGGTGGTCGACCTCCTGATCCGCTCAGGTGCGCGGGCTGTCGGCTTCGATCTCCTTTTCGACCAGCCGGGAGAGCCGCCGGCCGGCGATGCGGAATTCGAGGATGAAGCTGGGCGCGAACTCGAACGTGGTGCTCGCGTTCGTCGGGCAAATCCACGGCGATCGCGGATTGCAGTCGATCCCCCTCGACCTGCTCCAGAGGCACTCGGTACCGGCGGCCTCCCGCACGCGGTTCCCCCAGGCCTCGACCCTCCTGTTGCCCAATCCGGATTTCTGCCACGCTGCGGGCGCGCTCGGTTTCGGCACCGCGCCCGATCCCGCTCCGGACGGCGTGGTCCGTCACGCCTACCTCCTGCTCGAGTACCAGGGGCGACTCCTACCGTCCCTTCCGTTCGCCTTGTTCCTCGCTCATCACGCCATCGCGCTCGATGAGATCGACGTACGGGAGGAGGGCGTGGTACGCATCCCGCTGGAGGCGGGCCGAGTGGTGGCAATCCCCCTCGACGAGCGCGGTTGTTTCCGGATCGACTACGCCGCTTCGAGCACCTCGTTTCCAACCTACGACTACCGTGACATCTACGCAGCCCTGAGTGGCGATCGCGCCGACTTCGAGCTGGCTGAAGGCAAGACGTTCATCATCGGTCGAACGGACACGACTATCGGCGACTTGCACGCCACGCCACGCGAGCCAGCCGCCTACGGGGTGTTCGTCCTGGCTTCGACGCTGGACACCATGCTGCGCGGGAGCTTCCGCGTGGGCGTGACCCCCTGGCTCCTGGCGGCCTTCGCGCTGGCGAGCTCGCTGCTGGGGGCTCTCGGTGGGGCCGGCACCCGTGGCTGGGGTTGGATCGTGACGGCCGTTGCGATCACGGCCACCCCTCTGCTTGCCAGTTGGGTGGGCTTTCGAGCCGGGTGGGTCGTGCCGCCTTCGGCGATCGCCGTTGCAGGCCTGCTGGCCCTCCTCGTCGCCACAGGGCTGGCGCAGGCCCGACAGGTGTCGGCGCGCCGACGGCTGGAGTCCGTGTTCCGGCAGTTCCTTCCGGCCGAGACGCACGCGCGCCTTCTGGACGGGACCGAGACGCTCGGCGCGACCCAGCGGGTCTTCTCCGTCTTGCTCGCGGGAGCCTTCCACGGGATCGGTTCCGCACGGCTCTCGGCAGAGGAGGAGGTCGAGTTGCTCCGCGACCTGCTCGACCTGGTCGGGGAGTCGGTTCACGGTTCGAGGGGCGCGCTCATGCGTGTGTCGCCCAGCGGATTCCTCGCCCTCTTCGGACACCCGGTGGCGTTGTCCGACCCCACGCGGGACGGCGCTCGACGTCGGCAAGGCTCTACTCGGCCGCGTGCGCGCCCTGAACACACGATGGGTCGCGCGGACGTCGGAGCCCATCGCGCTATCCGTGGCGGTTCACGAGGGAACGATCACGGTGGGGGCCATCGGGTCGCGCGTTCACCGGGAGTACGCTGCGTTCGGCCCCCAGGTCCGCCTGGTCGAGGGACTCCTCGCCTGCGCCGAGCCGGACCAAGTAGTGACTTCCGCGCGCGTACAGGCGGCAGCCCCCGGGGCGGGCCCGTACGTGCTCGAGGACCGAACCGAGTCGGGCGACGACGTCTACTCCCTCCAAGACGCTTGACCTGCGGCGATGCCCCGCGAAGCGGCACGGGGTACGGGGGGTACGGAGCCGGGTACGGAGCCGCGTTCGTCTGTTGCATGTTCCGAGCGCTCGTCGAGGTGCCGTGCGCGGCTCTAGGCTGAGGCCGGCGCTCTGCAATAAGTGTTCACGCCTCCGTACCCGTACCCCTGTGGGTACGGAGCCGCGTTCGTTTGTTGCATGTTCCGAGTGCTCGTTGAGGTGCCGTGCGCGGCTCCAGGCTGAGGCCGGCGCTCTGCAATAAGTGTCCACGCCTCCGTACCCGTACCCCTGTGGAGGCGGAGGGGGGAATCCCGAGACCTGAGCTTTGCACCTGACTCACGGGCTAGGGGATGGGAACGAAAGCGTGATGATGCTATCAGGGGGGTATTCCCGACTGGAGTACGACGATGGCCGACTCGGACGAACAGGTACGTCAGCCGGACGAGGCAGAGCCCGTCCCCACGAAGTCACAGGACGACAGGATTGCGCAGATGAAGGCCACCGTGGATGCCATGGGCCGGCAGGACAAGATGGTGCTCTTCGGATCCGTTGCGCTCGTCATCCTCTTCCTCTTGCCCTGGTACTCGGTGACGGCCAACGTCATGGGCATGCAGCAGTCCAACTCGCTCAACGGCCTGCAAGGCGTAGCCTGGCTGGGTTGGATTGCGGCGATCGCCGCGGCGGTCCTCTCGCTGACGAAGGCGGGCGTGCTCGGCTCCATGCCGCCGGCTGTTGCGTCCGCGGCCAAGAGCACGGGGGTCTTGGTTGTGCTGACAGGCGTAGCCCTCCTGATGGGCCCGCTCTACTTCTGGAGCAAGGTCGGCGGCTCGGTCCCCGAGGGCGCGGAGCAGATCGCCGAATTCAGCGCAGGGAAGACCTTCTTCTTCTTCCTGGCGCTCCTGGCCGCCCTTGCCGCCGCTGGCGGCGCAGCGTGGAAGCTGATGGACGAGCGGAAGGCGACGGGATCCGGCGGTGGCGTCGGGGAGTAGTACGGGTACAAAGCCGCGTTCGTTTGTTGCATGGTCCGAGTGCTCGTCGAGGTGCCGTGCACGGCTCCAGGCTGAGGCCGACGGTCTGCAACAAGTGCTCACGCCTCCGTACCCCCGTACCCGCGGGGCCTGAGGCGGGTTCGCGCAGCGTTGCCGGCTGACTCCTCGAGGAACCGGGCGCCGCCTGGCGCGTCCAACTTGTGTCCCCTTTGTCGAGGTCCGCCATGCCGTATCTGCGTGTCTTGTTCCCGTTGCTGTTCCTGAGTGGGATTGCCGCCGCCGGCGAGCCCTCCGATCCTCCCGCCCCCGGTGCCGTCGAGGTCGCCGCCTCCAGCAATGGCTTCGCCTGCGACCTCTACGGGCACCTGCGCACCGGTTCGGGCAACCTGTTCGTCTCGCCCTACTCGATCGACACCGCCTTGGCGATGACCCGAGAGGGGGCGCGCGGCGCGACCCGGGACGAGTTCGACGGCCTTCTCCACGTCCGCGGCGACGACGTGGCCAGCCGGATGCAGGAGCTGGCCCGCTCGCTCGCCCCCCCTCTCGTGCCCGAGTCGCCGCTCCGCGATGCCAAGCGCATCCCGGCGTACGATCTGTACGTGGCGAACGCCCTCTGGGGTCAGGAAGGACTCGCCTTCGAGGCCCCCTTCCTCGCGACGCTCCGAGACCGCTACGCCTCCCCGCTGGAGCGGGTCGACTTCCGGAAGGAGGCCCAGGCGCGCGCCCGCATCAACGGGTGGGTCGCAGCCCAGACTCGCGACCGTATCCAGGACATCGTGCCGGAGGGCATGCCGTCTCCCGACACGCTGCTCGCCCTCGCCAATGCCATCTACTTCAAGGCGAGTTGGGCTCATCCATTTCGCGAGGCCGCGACGCAGGAAGCCGACTTCCACCCCGAGTCCGAGACGACCGTCCGCGTGCCGATGATGAACCGGGTCGGCCGGTACCGCTACGGCGCGACCGACGACGCCCAGATCCTAGAACTCCCGTACCGCGAGAATGAGACCTCGATGGTCGTCGTCCTCCCGCGGGCGCGCGGCGGGCTGGCTTCGCTCGAGGCGGGGCTGGATGCAAGTCGCCTGGATGGGTGGCTCGCCGCGCTCGCCTCGCACCAGGTCGACGTCAAGCTCCCCCGATTCACCTTCACGACGGCGTTCGACCTCACGGCCACCTTGCGCACCATGGGGCTCGTCAAGGCCACCGATCCCGGCGGTGCGGCCGACTTCAGGGGCATGACGCGCGAGAAGCCGCTCTATGTCGGCGTGGTGCTCCACAAGGCGTTCATCGGCGTGGACGAGAAGGGCACGGAAGCCGCCGCCGCTACCGTGGTCATGATGAAGCTGGGGTCGGCCGCTCCCTCCGCGCCCGCCTCGTTCGTCGCCGACCATCCCTTCCTCTTCTTCATCCGTCACCGTTCGACCGGCTGCATCCTGTTCATGGGACGCGTGCAGGACCCGACGGCCTCCTGAGGGGCGTACGTCGTACGGAGCCGCGTTCGTTTGTTGCGTGTTCCGAGTGCTCGTCGAGGTGCCCTGCACGGCTCCAGGCGGAGGCCGACGGTCTGCAACAAGTGTTCGCGCCTCCGTACCTGTCCGTACCACGAAGGGTGTTCCGTCGCGGGGACCGTGCTCTATGCTGGGCCCGCAGGGAGGGCGTATGGACAAGAGCCTGCTCACGGTCATGATCGCGGTGCTCCTGGTGGCCGCCGCCGTCGTCCTCGGCTACGCCCTCCTGGATGCACATCGGCAGGACGACGGCGCCACGAGCGCCGACCCGTGGGGCAGTCCCCACGTCTACGAGGTGCGCGGCGAGAGGGACTTCACGATCGTCTCCAAGGGTGAGGACGGCGTCCAGGGAACCGCCGACGACCTGGTCTGGCCGCCCAAGTGAGCGTGCGCGGCTTGCCGCTTCCCCCGCTCGGGACCTTCCACCCCTACGCGTGGGCGTGCTTCGTCCTGACGATGACCAGCGTCCTGCTCAACGCGTTTTCCCACGCGGTTGGGCTCAGCAGCGCGCCGAGCCCCTTGCTGTGGGCCCTGGCGATGGATGCGTGGATGCTGGCGTTCATCCCGTACGTCGTCGCCCCGCTGATCGGCGGCCACGCGCTGGTCCGTTTTCGCTGGCCCGGCCGGACCGCCACGGAGAGGGCAAGGAGGCCCCAGCGACGGGACGTCGTCCTCGTGTGCATCGCGCTCGTCCTCGGCGCGGTCAACCTGGTGGTTCTCGTGCGCTGGACGGGGCGCGGCTTCTGACTCTTCGCCGCCGACTTCGCCGGCTGAGGAGTAAGGTGCCAGTCACCCGTCCGCCATCTTCCCGCCGGGAGAACGTAGGACAGGTCGTCACGTCGGCGAGGCACGTAGAGACCGTGAGGACTTGCCGTGCGGCCGTGCCCGGAGTTGGCGAAATCGTGACAGGCACCGTACTCATGAACAGTTGTTGCGGATTCACGCCTGAATCTGCAACAAGCGAACGCGGTACCGTACTTCGTACTCTGAGCGCCTCGTACATCTCACAAGCTGCGCGGGGCGGAGGTAGCATCGTCCCGCGGGACGACTGGTACGCCACCGGCGCCGGGCCTCTACCCTCAAGGGGCTCTCGCAGAAGGGCGAGCCGAGCGCAGGGCGACCCGACGTCGAGCCCCACCCACAGACCCGGACCGGACGCGGCGGCTTGCGGTCTTCGAGGGGGCACCGGCTACTCGCAGAGCGTGATGCCTATGTCGGCTATGCCTCCAATGTTGGTGAGGAATCCCACGACCAGTCTGCCGTCGTCCAGGTAGAGCGGTTGGGCGTCGTCGACGAACTGCAGTGAGATCGCGCCCTCGATGGTCGTCGCGTCCCGGGGGTCGGAGAAGGAGGAGGGCGACAGCTCCGTGACGACCTCGCCGACCTTGCTGCTGAATCCGAGGACCGTGACCTGTCCAGCCGGCGACGTCGTGACCCTCGTACCCGAGAGGGCTGTCGTGCTCGTGAGGGCCGTCTGGGGGGCTGCCCAGCCTCCCAACTCTGTGTAGGTGGCTACCTGGAGCTGGTGGCTGTTGAACGCCTCGCGGCTGGACCAGGACGCGGTCGCCCGGCTACGGGTGCGGGCAGAGAGGGCTGGAAACGAGGGTACGCGGGCCGTGTTGTCGTCGAGCGTGTCCAGTTGCACGGCGCCCGTACTCGTTGTTCGCGCCGCTCGGATCCTTGAGAGCGTCGGAGTGGCATCCGCCTCGCGCCAGATCAGGAATCCCTCTCCCTCGGCGGCCATCTGTGCGTCGAGCTGGGACGCACGCAGGCCGGCCTGCGGTGCAATGCGCACTTCGCCCTCACCCAACCAGTACACGCGCACCCCGCCATCCGCGGCGTCCTCCGTGGCCGCCACGAGCGCGTCCCCGGCAGGGTTGATGGCAATTCGAGGAGACAGAATGTCCACGTCCGAGGGTAGCGGAATCGGTGTGTTCCACGCACCCGAGGTACGCTCGTACGTCGTGTACTCGACGTGCCAGAAGGCGATGGCGCCGTCCGGCGGGGCGAGGTACGCGACGACGCCGTTGCCCTCCGCGTCGATGCCGACCTGCACCGCCGTGACGGCCTGTGTGTGGACGGGCACGGGGGGCGAAAGGGGCTCGGTCCAACCGCCGCCCGCGTCCTGATGTCGCACCCACACGCCATGCAGACCGCTGTTGGGGTCCGCGTACGGACCCGCCATGATCACCATGCCGTCGTCGTTCATGGCGACCGCGGGGGAGCCCCAGTCTCCCGGCATCGAAGAGCAGGAGAGTGGGTGTGCCCAGCTGGCAACTGGCGATCGAGGCCGTGTAGACGTGGTGCCAGAACGTGGGGCTCTGGCTGTCCAGCTCTCCGTACGAGAAGACCGCCACGCCGGTTCCCCCGTCGTCTCCGGCGAGCGCCAGCGACTCGGCATACCCGTTCGCTCCCTCGACCAGGCCCGGGTCTCCAAGCGGAGGTTCCTCCGTCGGCACTTGACCAGCCACCGTATGAAACGTCCACGTTTCGGGCTGCTCGGTCGGAGCAGGGCCGCCGGGCGCCACGACGATCTTCGTGGTGTCCAACGTCACGCGGTAGGTCGTGTCTTCCTCGAGGAAGTCCGGTACCACGGAGATTCGACTGGCGTGGTCCGAATGCCACGTTGTGAGGGTCGTGATGGTCTGGTCGTCCGGCGCACGAAACACGATGACGCACCCGTCCTCGACACTCTCCAGCGGGTAGCTGCACTGGATCACGATGACCTGATCGAGTGGAACCGAGGTGGCATCCGGAATGGGCTCGACCATGTCCGCGCTGAACGCCCTGGATGGCGTGGTGCCGGCGCCCCCGGAACAGAACAGCCCTATCGCAGCCAGGGTCACCAGTCCCCCCAACCGCACGATCGTTCCCAGCTTCCCCATGGTCCCCATGTCGGCCTCCTCATCCCCACGCCGGAGGCGACCACCGGCACACTGGCCGCTGGCGACGGGTCACGGACTCATTGCACGCCTCCGGACGCGGCGTGTCAAAGCCCAAGCTCCCGGGCTGGGACACTGTTGCAGCTCGCGGGACGGCTGTGCATCAGCGCGGTCTCGCCAGCAGACCCTGAGGAGTGGTGCCCGGGTACGGAGCCGCGTTCGTTTGTTGGGTACGGAGCCGCGTTCGTTTGTTGCATGTTCCGAGCGCTCGTCGAGGTGCTGTGCGCGGCTCCAGGCTCAGGCCGACGCTCTGCAACAAGCGTTCACGCCGCCGTACCTGCAACAAGTGCTCACGCCTCCGTACCCGGGTACGGAGCCGCGTTCGTTTGTTGCATGTTCCGAGCGCTCGTCGAGGTGCTGTGCGCGGCTCCAGGCTCAGGCCGACGCTCTGCAACAAGCGTTCACGCCGCCGTACCTGCAACAAGTGCTCACGCCTCCGTACCCGGACGACGAGGTCGATGCCGAGACCCGCGGGCTCGTGGCGGAGCTCCGCGTCGGACCGTGAGCGTGCGTGACCTGGCGTCGTAAACGGACGATGCGTAGAGGAAGGAACTCGCTGGCCCCGCGTGTCGCGACGACGGCATCGACGACTCGCCAGGACGGGGGCTCATCCCTCGACCGCCCCGCTCGCACGCGTTGCTATACATTGGCAAACAGGTCGTCCGCGCCCGCGATCGATGCGCAGGGGATCTTCCTCCTGGCCCGCAGCCTCATGCGAACGCACGAAGAGGCTTGTTCAAGCCTTCCGGGAAGGCGCGGCTATATACGCCTCCGGCGAATGCTCCGAGTGCGTGGTGACGCCTGCCGCCGACCGCCGATCTCGTATTCCCTCGTGAGGCCATCGGATCTAGCATGGCGGGACGGAATGTGGGTCGGTCGCGATGCGACCGAGTGGTCGCGTCGCCTACCCCTGGACCGGACGAGGAGGACGCACCATGAACGACAGACATTGGGTACGGATTGTGTGCATCGCGATGCTCGCTCTGGCCGTGAGCTGCGGCGGTAGCGGTGACGATGAGTGGGACGGCGGGGACCTTCCCGGGGATTTCTGGACAGCCGTCGACATCGCGACGGCCCCGTGCGGTCCGCCGGTGAACGAGGTGATGGGCGGCAACATCACCCTGCTGGCTGAGAACCGGATTCGGGTCGACGTCTTCGTGACCCAATCGGGGAACTGCGGCGTTCAGATGTTGACCCTGTACGGTACGCGGACCGGTCCATCGAGTGCGGACATGGACGACGTCGCCGGCGAGTTCCTCTGCGCGCTGGAACTCGATTATGGATACGGGATCTTCAGCATCGCGAATGCCGTCATGACCGAGATCCGCGCCGGCGTCTACCAGATCCAGGGTGACTTCAATGCCGAGTACGGCAGCGGTGTCTGCTCGGGCACGATCTGGATCACACTCGACGGCAACTGACCGGAAGCGGAGGCTTGCCCCGGGATGACGGGATGACGGGATGACGATGACGGTGCCACGATGACGGTGCCAGTCACCTGTCCGCCATCTTCCCACCGGGAGAACATCGGACAGATCGTCACGGCTGCGAGCACGTAGCGACCGTGAGGACTTGCCGTGCCGCCGTGCCCGGAGTTGGCGAATTCGTGACAGGCACCGTACTTCGGATGCGCCGGCTATCAGCGGCGCAAGCCGCGACGGATGGCGAAGATAGCGACCAGGACGAATGCCGCGTACGCGATGACCACGAGATCAAGGGGGAGGGGCACGTCGAGCGGTAGCTCGGGCGCGGCGACGAGCGTGCCCAGCATCACCACGACGAGCAAGGTCAGCCACCCGTACGCTACCGGGCGGGGGGCGTCCTCGGGGCGGCGCGCCGGCAGGTGCGCCCGCACGGCCGCCTTGGCGTTCTCGTACACATGCTCCGTGCACCAAAGGCGAAGCACGGTGTGCCACGAGTCGTAGAGGTGGATGAGGCGGCGTCGATCGTCGAACCTCGCCCACATCAGGTCCGGCCAACGTGCGATGAAATCCGCGCGGCCCATCGCGAGCAGGCCCGCGCCGGCGGGCGCGGAGTACGGAGTCAGGGCAAATCTTCACGGTTCCGCCCCGGCGGACGTCCGCCGGGACCATGCGTCACCGTCAGCGCGCGCACGGCAGCTGGACCGGGATGTCCACGGGCCCCGTCGGGCCGGGGTTGCGTGTCCAGTTCAGATGGGTTACGCGGCTCGGATTGCGCTGGTCCTGGAACGATGGCTCGCCGGGGGTGCTGGTCAGTAGGAAGCCGGCGCTGCGCCAGGTGGCCGACGCGAGAGCCTCGGCCTTCACCACGAACACGAACACCAGCCCGGCTTCGGGCATGAACGCGTCATCCGTGGTCGCAGAGAACGAGAAGCGCCGCCCGTTCTTGGCCCGGATCGTCTTCCAATCGGACGTCGCTGAGGCGACGTAGGCCTCGTCCACGATCGTTGGCCGGTGCCGAAGGTCGACTTGAAAGCTCCGTATCTTCCGTAGGGAGCCGTCCGCGTTCCGGCCCGGCGTGATGCGCATGCGGATGTAGCGCAGGCCCGGATTCTCGCGCCGCTTCGGGTACGCATCCTTGGCTTGGATGTCGAAGCCCGGCTGAGCTCCCGGTCGGTCGGGATCCAGATCCTCGGCCCACGGTGGCCACTCGTAGGTGACGACGGGCCGGGTCGCCTTCGAGCGGAGTGCTTCCGGATCGAGGATCTCGAACCCGTTGGGGTAGACGGCCGACAGCCCCTGGTCCTCCTGACCCGTAGGCCCGTAGGGACCCTTCGCCACGTAGGCCCGGACGTGGTGGCCCGCCACGGGAATCGGCCCGTGCCCGGAAGCGCCCGGCGTGATCCGGCCGCCACTCTTCGCGATCTGCCAGCAGCGCACGTAGGCAATGTCCTTCGGTGCGTAGCCCTTCCCGCGTTCGACCTTCGACACCTCGATCTCGACGAGGTAGTGCCCTTCGATCGTGCCCGGACCCTGACGCGAGGTCTGGAGCTGCTGCTCGTAAACCGCCTTCACCTTGCCGACCAGGATGTGGGTCGCCTCCGCGTCCCGGACCCACGGCAGGCTCGGCCGCTCGGCCAGGAGCAGGGGGGCAAGAACCAGGACGAGTGCGGCAACCGTCGTCCATCGTGCGATCCGCATGGGCACCTCCCGGCACCAGCGTACCGGCGGCAACGCATCCCAGGGCTGGGTTTGGGTGAGGAGGGACGGCCGGTGGTCCGTTGGCGGTCGGAAGCCCAGGCGCTCCAGCACGGCCGCATCCTCCTCGGAAGCATCTTCCGCCTGGCCGGGGGCGCTGACGAGACGCGTGTGCGGCCGCATCGGACGTCCGCGTGGTACGGTCACCGACGGAGGCTGTGGCATGCGGATGTCTCTCGTGTGTGCGCTCGTGCTTGCTCTCGGCGGCGCTGCTGCAGCGGACAAGAAGAGCGATTCGAAGGACGCGATCTCCCCCGAGGTCCTGGTCGCTCGGCTCGCGGAAGCGACGCGCTACCCGACAGCGCACGTGGCGAAGCTCGCCGAGCGCGGCGGCCTCGTCGCGGAGCCCGAGGCGAACGTGCCGTTCCCGCTCGTTCTCTACGTGGCTGCGACGGTCGGGGCGTTCGAGTTCGAGGTCCTCGAGGGGGACGCGCTCGACGGACGCACCCTCATGGCCGGCCTCCTCGACGACGTGAAGCGGGAACACGAGGAGATGCCCGAGGTGGCCTCGATGCTCACGCCGGCCACGATCTCGAAGCTCGAGTACGACCCTCCGCGTCGGCGGGGCTCCGTCGTGTTCGTCGTCGGGAAGCGGCTTCGACTGCGGAGTGTGTTCGAGACGGAAGGGGACGGCGAGGCGTTACGCGTTACGCGCTTGTGGCTGCCGGACTCGGGGTGGGGGGCCCGGCTTCGCTCCGACCGCACCTGGGAGCAGATTCACGCCTGGCCGTCGGGTCCCGTGCGCGGCATCTACGGCGGCATGCCGACCACGCTTCTGAAGAAAGTGGGGGGGCTCGAGGCTTCCGGCGTCACCGCAGTCTGGATCGGCGAGCGAGGGATCACGACGAAGCGCATCCGTCGGCTTCGCGAAGAGCCCGTAGCCGTCTACGCCGAGTTCAATACCCTGCACTGCGCCGACTACCTGAACGAGCATCCCGACGCCGCACCGGTCGGGCCGGACGGGAAGCGTGCCGAGGCACCGCACGGGTGGCAGGGCATCTGCCCGACGCACGAGGCCTACCGGGCGTGGCGCATGAGGGCATTCCGCCGCCTCATCACGGAGTTCGCGGTGGACGGCGTGTGGCTCGACTACCACCATGCCCACGCGTCGTGGGAGCGTGCCGAGCCCGTCCTGCCGGACACGTGCTTCTGCCCCCGGTGTCTCGCGGCCTTCCAGAGGGACACCGGCGTCGAGTTGGGTGACGGCGCCGTTTCGGAGAAGGCGAAGCGGCTCCTCGGCGAGCTCCGCAAGACCTGGGTCGACTGGCGATGCGGGGTCTTCACCGATTGGGTGCGCGCGTTCGACGCGATCCGGAAGGAGGAGCGCAGGAACATCGCGTTGGGCAGCTTCCACTGTCCGTGGACGGCCGAGGAGCGCGACCACGCGCTCCGTGAGAAGCTCGCCATCGACCTCCGTGCACAGAGTCAGTACCTGGACGTGCTGTCGCCGATGCCCTACCACGCGCGCTTCGGCCACGCGGAGGATCCCGCGTGGATCTCACGGCAGACGACGTGGCTCGGCGAGCACCTCGGCCTGAAGGGACACTGGGGCGAGACCACGAGCATCTGGCCTATCGTCCAACTCAGGGACTGGGGCGAGACGGTGCCGGCGGCCCACGTCGGCACGGTTCTGGAGCACGGCCTTCGAGCGCCGTCCCGCGGCGTGATCGTCTTCACCTGGGGTGGCATCAAGGACGATCCCGCAAAGCTCGAGGCGATGCGCGCCTTCTTCCTTGGTCGTCGGTAGAGAGTACGGAGTCAGCAGTACGGTGCCAGTCACCCGTCCGCCATCTTCCCGTGCGGAGGCTACGTATTCAGGCGCCGGCGGATGGCATCGGCGTATGCGCGCAGGTCCCCGAGGTTATGTCGGACCACATCTTCGACGATGCCCAGGTCCACCGCGTCGTAGCCGTGCACGAGCACGTTCCGGACACCGGCCATGTTGCGGAGCGACTCGGCCAGGTCCGACTCCAACCAGCCATCCCTCGCGAGCAGATCGAACAACTCGCGGTTCGTGCGGGGCTCGCCGAGGCGCTCGTTGGAAACGATGTGCGAGGCCGCGTCGAGAGCGGCTTGCACGGCGAGCTGCAACGTATGCTCGATGAAGCGCTGCTCGCGGAGGTCGTCCCGGAGCAGGTCGATGCGTGCGAGTTCGTCGAGTTCCCGGACGTAGGTCTCGATGGCTGCGAGCTTCTTCGCGATGAGATCCGCATCCGTCATGCGCGGGTCTCCTGTTTCCGGTAGCGGCGCAGGTAGGGCTCCAGGTCGAAGTACTCGTTCCGCGTCTTGACCTCGAAGCGAATGCGAGCGGAGGAATCGCCATCTAGGAGGAGGCGCTCGGCGCGGAGGACACGGATGGCAAGGTCCACCGGGGCCGTATTCAACGCCACGAGTTGCACGGGGAGACCGAGTTCCCGCTCGAGGACTCCCTCGAGACGCATCGCTCGAGACGACAAGGTCGACGCGGGAGGCTCCTTGAAGAGGACGCCCACATCGACATCGCTCGCTGCGTGGGTACTGCCACGAGCGACACTGCCGAACAGGTACGCCGCGGCGACTCCCTCGGCGTGCACTTCAAACAGGTTTCTCAGGCGCGTCTCGACGGCGGCGGCGTCCATGCCGGGGAGTATAACCCCGTGGGATCGTGGCGACTGGCGAGGTGTACCAAGCCAGTGAGGTGTACCGAGCCAGTGGGAAGGCCTCCCGGCTGGCGGATGCACTTGCCCCGCCGCGGATCGGGGAGTTGGCGAATTCGTGACTGGCACCGTACGTCCGTCGCGGCGCGTGCTGGCTTGTCTACGGCTGCACCGAAGACGACGGATCGAGGTCCGCGGGACCGAGCACGCGCCCCTCGCCCAGCACCTTGCGCACCGTCGCGAACACAAGCGCATCGCGTTCTCGACGCTCGGCCGTACGTTTGGCCAAGGAGGCAAGGGGCATGCGGAGGCGCTGGTTGCCGTCCAGCCGGTCCCGGTGACGGGCGAGAAACGCCCAGTACAGCGGCGTGATGGGACATGTCCGCTTGGGATCGAAGGCGCAATCCTCGCAGTAGTCACTCATCCGATCCAGGTACGGCGCGCCGCTCACGTACGGTTTGGTCGTCATCAGGTCCCCGGCCGCGAACGTGCCCATGCCGAGGACGTTGGGTTCGACGACCCAATCGAAGGCATCCTGGTATGCCACCCAGAACCAGTCCGTGAGCTCGCGTGGCTCCACGTCCAGAAGCGTGGCCAGGTTGGACAAGACCATGAGGCGGGGAATGTGGTGACTCCAGGCCTCGGCCCACACGTCGTCCACGACGCTGTCCAGGCACGCCAGCCCCGAGGGCGTCCCCCAGAAGACGGGGGGTAGGGCGTCGTGCGCATCCAGGTAGGAGGGCGCAGGGCGGTCGTCGACCAGGGGTACGTCCATGCCGGGCAGGCGGCGGAAGCCGTCCGTCGCCTCGTGCACGTGCCGCACGAACTCGCGCCACCCGAGAACCTGTCGCACGAAGCCCTCTTTGCTGCCAAGCGGGACATCCGCCGCCAGGGCATCGGTCAGGACGGTTCGGGGGAGCACCCGGAGGATGTTCACGAGGGCGGCCATGCGCGTGTGGAAGAGACCGCGGTGGTGCCGGGTCATCGCATCCTCGTAGGGCCCGAAGGTCGGCAAGCACGCCTTGCGTGCCCACGACCACATGCGCCGGGCGTTTGCGCGCGTCGCCGGGAGGGCGCCCAGGTCCACGCTCCCGGGATGATCCGCGAAGCGCCTCACGACCAGCGCGCCCACCTCCTGGGTGATCGCGTCCGGACGGAAGCGCGGGGCGCGAGGAGGCTCGGGTTCGCCGGACCAGGGCTTGCGATTCTCCCCGTCGAAGCTGAACCGCCCCCCCCGCGGCTTGCCGTCCTCCATCAAGACGTCCTGGCTGCGCCGCACGTGTCGATAGAAGCGGTCCATCCGCCAGGGCGGATCGGAGCCGGCGCCCTCTTCGAACTCGTCTCGACTCGTGAGCCAGCCTTCGTGAGGCACCTCCACGACAGACCCGTCTGCGACGAGGTGCCTCAGGTCATGCCTCAGCTCCCGCTCGGCCGGCCGCATGACCTTGAGGGGACCCCGCGCCGCGGCGACCGGCGCCAGGGCGTCGCCAACCTCCCCTTCGGTGACGACGTACTCGACCGCCACGCCGCGCTGGCTCTGCTCCAACGCGAACTGGCGCTGATTGGCCAGGATGAGCGCGAGCTTCTGCTGGTGGTAGGGACGGCGCCGCGCCTTGGCCACCGACTCGACCAGCACGATGCCGAGCGCCTCGGGAGGTGTGCTCGCCAGCGGTCCCAGCTCGTCGCTCAGCTGGTCGTAGGGCACGTAGACCCACGTTCCATGTCGCTTCGCGCGCGGGGCGGCCGCGCGCAGCGCGCGCGTGAACTCGGAGCGGGACCTGCGCTTTGCCATGCACGGACAGCCTACCGGAGCACGCCGGGCGACCCGCCGGCGGGGACGGTGCTGGGGACGGTGCAAGTCACCCGTCCGCCATCTTCGCGTGCTGAGAAGGCGGGACGGACCGTCAAGGCTGCGAGGCACCTGGAGACCGGGACGACTCGCTCCTCCGCCGTACCCGGGCGGTGGCGAATTCGTGACTGGCACCAAACTCGCGCTAGGGAGCCCGGTACGCACCGATCGTCGGCGGGTTCTTGTAGCAACGGCCGTCGTGGTCGCCGCGGACGGCGTCCACGCGCACGCCGGCGCCGACGAGGGGGCTCGCCGCCGTCGGCCGCGGGGCCTGGGAGGCATCGGGGAACGGGTCCTGGCCGACAACACCGTTCGTCTCGGCGACGGGGAGGGTCGTCGGCGTGGACGCGGCCGCATCGTCGGCGGCGTACCAGAGGTTGTGCTCGATGGCGTAGGTGTCGCCCCGGGTGTTCGGTCCGACGTTCACCGCGGTCGAGAGGTTCGCGCGCGCGAAGTGGAAGACGTTGTTCACCACGCGGCACGACTGGGTCTCGAGGAAGGTGTAGCCGTCGTCGGACGTCGTCTCCTGGAGTACGCGGAAGAGCCAGCGGTAGCTGTCACTGCGAAACGTGTTGTTCGCGACCAGGCAGTCCACCGCACCGACGAAGGCGAACGGCGTTACGGCGTCCCCGAACACGTTGGCCACGACGCGGACGTTTCGGGCCTCGGCGTTCGATGCCGTCCTCGAGAGGGGGGGGCGGAAGTAGGCGAAGCCGGTCGAGCCGCCGATGTTCACCCCGCGCTGACCGGCATCCTCGAAGCTGCAGCCGTAGATCTCGAGGTCCTCGGTGCCGCCCTTGCACTGGATCGCATTGCTGCCCATGGAGCGGAAGGCGCAGCCGGCGATGAGGCCGTGGTGGCAGCCGACGTGGTCGATGCCGCTTCCCGCGCTCACGTGCTCGAACGTGGAGTCGAGGACGGCGTAGTGTGTTCAGCCCGGAGAGCTTCAGACCGTCGTTGTTGCCGCCCGTGCCTATGGTGTGGATGTGGAGCCGGCGGAACAGGACGTGGTGCGTCGCCGTCGGGTCGTCCAGGTCGCCGCCGTCGTCGCAGTTGATTCCGTTCTGGGTGGCGCCGGTGACCTCCAGATCGTGGAGCACCAGGTACTGCACGCGGGAGAGGTGCATCCCTTCGCCGCCCCCGTCGACGACGGGCTTCGTCTGCCCCTCGAGCCCGCCGATCCAGATCGGTGCCTCTGCAGTCCCGGCGACGCCGGATACCCAAAGCGTGCCGGCGTAGGTCCCCGGATGGAGCCGGACGGCGGTGCCGGGCGATATGCCCTCGAGGGCGCGGGCCAGCGTGCGGAAGGGGTGCTCCGCGGTGCCGTCACCGGCGTCGTCGTCACCGATGGGGGCGACATGGCGTTCGGCCGCAGGCTCCTTCCCTTGGTCGAAGAGGGCGGGGAGTCCGCAGTCAGGTGCCGGCGCGGGGGGCTCGGGCGGCGTTGGAGGGGAAGGCACGCCCGGATCGCCGGCCACCACCGGCGGCGCGCCGCCACCCGCCCCGCAGGCGAGCAGCGCCAGGGCCAGGCCGAGGGTCAGGACGATGCGCATACGCCAGGTCTCCGGAAGTCTCTCCTTGAGTGTGACACCTGTCTCGCGCGTGGCTCTGGGCATCCCAACGTTCCCTGAAGGTCGTAGGGCGGAGCGTATGTCGGGGCCGTGGCCACGAGCAAGGTCGAGCGCTGGAGGAAGCAGTACGGTGCCAGTCACCCGTCCGCCATCTTCTCGCACGGACAAGGCCGGATCGATCGTCCTGGCTGCGAGGCGCCCACCGACCGGGACGACTCGTCCGGCCGCCGTATCCAAGAGTTGGCGAATTCGTGCCTGGCACCGTACTGCTGGTACTGGCAGCGATTGACGCGTGGTTCGTAAGCTTCCTATCGGCCGCCGCGCCGCCGCATGACACGCGCGAGGATGCGACGGGTCGTATCTACCTGACCGTACGCCCACGGAGTCGTGGCTTGCTAGGATGACCACGCACGTGCGGTCGCCTTTGCTCGGGGCCGCCCGGAGGGAGGCCGCGTGATTCGAGTTCTGTGTGGGATCGTCGTTCTTTGTGCCTTTGCTGCCCCTGCGCATGCCGAACGGGGCGCCAAGTCGTTGAAGGCACAGAAGCTCACCCAGGCCGGTGATGCCCGGGGTCTGCTGAAGCTCCTGGAGGATCCGGCGAACGCGGTTCTCCTCGAGGACACGGATTCCCTCTTCTACCTGTGCGTGGACATCTACGCTCAGACGCGAATCCTGACGGCTCGGGGCGGCGACACGATCGACGAAATCTTCGAAGTCGTTCTCCCACGCGCCAGGGCACTACGTGAACAAGACGCACGTGGACAGAGGGGTCTCCGAAGCTGGGCCTCCATCTTCCACGCGCAGCAGTGGTCGCTGCACCTTCGCGGACGATCCGTGGATCCCGATGAGTGGCTCGTCGCCGTGCAGATCGGTATCCGCCTCTGCCAGGTGGGCGCTGAGAACAGCAGCGCTGTGGTCGCAACCGCAAGAACGATCGGTCAGTATGCGAGCGTCAAGGGAGTCGATGCAAAGCCCTTGTTGGAGATGGGCGACCAGCTTCTGGCCGAGGCGGTCGCGAAGCACCCTGAGGACACAGGATTCCTCGCGCATGTTGGCGCTTTTTGGCTTCACAAGACCCGTGCGGCCCTCGTACACGAAGGCAAGAGAGCTGCGAAGCGCATTGCGACGGAAGGTCTCGCCGCAATCGAGGAGTACATCGAGACGGGGGATGAGTACGGCCACCTCGCTCAGGCCCACACCGACCTCTTGACCTTCGCCATCGACCACAAGCTCGGCGTCTGCGCGAAGTACCGCGTGAAGCCGTGCATCTCGCTCCGGGAATTCGTGACTCTGAAGGTTCCGACGGGCTCGCTCTGGACGGTCGATCCGAACGTGAAGGAGCCCACCATCCTGAGCGTGAATCAGTACACGGCCGAAGGACACATCTTCCGCACGATCAGTGTGCGTGCTCTCGAGCACGGGCAGCTGTACGATCCGCTGCAAACGGGGGTTGGCGTGGACGCGAGAAGCGCGAAGGGGCTGGCCGAGTGCCTTTGCGAACGACTCGCATGGGAGCTGGACCCCCTTGTCAAGCGGTCCAAGGTGAGGAAGGGGCGGCCTAGGAGAGGCTGGCCTCTGGGCTACCACTTCCAAGGCATCGGCTCGATTCAGAGCAATCAGTGGATCCGGAAGACGATCACGTTGATCCCCTGCCGCAAGATCGGCCACACGCTCGAGTTGTCCGTGAGTGAGTACGAAGACGCACCCGAGTACGGGGCCGACTTCGAGTACGTCCTCACCAGCCTGAAGCTGCCGAAGTAGTTGGGTGCGGAGGCAGCCCCGCGGCGGACCTTCTCCTTCGCCACATCGCCGGCGCAGTTTCACCTAGGTCGTCCGTTACAAGGACGCCAGGCCCGTCAGCGGCTGTGTCGTCCAGCCGGCGTCTTACAGGGAGTAGGGCGCGACCGTCCGTCGCGCTCTCCTGGCCAACGCTGCACTACCAGAACCGTGCCCAGGTCGTTGTGCGGAGATGGCACAGGCGTACGATGCAACGGCCGCCTGCGAAGGTAAAGCATGCCCACGCCGAACGCCCATGCACCCCGCGACGAAGCGTCCTCGGAGTCGACGAGGGCTCCGCGGCCCAATCTCGAACTAAGGCATCGCCGCCGGGAGATCCGACGACAGGAGGACCGCCGTGACTGGTGGTGGGGCTTCTTCGGTGCTTGGGGTTGGCTCCTGAGCAAGGCCGTACCGCCTCGGCGGCAGGACGCGTGGCGTCCGGGTTGGTTGGACTCGCAAGGCGAGAGCGACCGCGCGCTCCCCCCGCGCCCGTCGAAGACGCCCATGCGTCGAAGCCGTGCCGAGCGGGACCGCCTAAGGCGGGCGGCGTGGAGGCGACACGCCATCCGGACGACGATCGTCGTCGGTCTCGCCCTGCTCCTCTATCTCCTCTACGCCTGGGCACGCCTGTCGACCTCCCGCTGACCGCCCGGACGCAGTACGGTGCCAGCCACCCGTCCGCAATCTTCTCGCCGGGGAAGGCCGGATGGATCGTCATGGCTGCGAGGCACGCACAGACCGGGACGACGCGTCCGGCCGTCGTACCCGGGAGTTGGCGAATTCGTGCCTGGCACCGTACTGTCTTACTGTCTCTTGCCCGCGGTCGCTCGTGAGATCGGCGTGGAGATCCTGGGAGAAGACCTCCTCCAGTTGGATCCCGTCGCGTTCACCACGCGGGAGTTCCCGGCGAGACAGGGCAGATGCGAGCTCGCGGGTTCAGGCGGGGTGGTCGTCGCGCTCAGGGGTGCATTGGGCGCCGACGGTCGCTTCCACGTCTTCGACCTGATCCTCTACGCCGCGGAGCCCGAGCCTCCTGGAGCTGCCAACCCGCCGCCAAGCGAGCCGGCCCAACTGAGGATCGGCGAGGACCGACTGCTCTTTCGGTGCCCCACAGAGGGGGCCATCTTCGCCGTGCTCTGTGTCGCGCGGAATCAGCCCGCCGTGTTCGGCGTTCTGCTTCAGGACGTGCCCCGCCGTTGATGGATGTAGCGGGGGGCTCCGTGAGTGCGTAGCCGAGGCGAGAAGTTACGGGCTCACGCGATACATGGAACGACGTTGCAGTTGGTGCGCTGCTGCAGCCTGTCTTCAAAGACATCGCGCCCTTGTGCCGCGCCCTCCGGATGGATTCAATTCCTCGAGGCGCGACGGCCGGGCGATGTACGCGGACGGCCCCACCGCCGGAGGCATGTCCGATGAGGTGGATCCTGGCCCTTGCTGCGTTCTCTTTGCTTTCCCTACCTAGGACGGTCTTCGCGGAGGAAGGAGCCGGGCTCGCGTCCAAGGACCTCGTGGGGGCCTGGGACACGGCGACGACGGATACCAAGATCCACTACGACGTCCAGGCCGACGGTCGATACGTACGCACGGTCAAGGTGGGGTGGAACTCGCGACAGGTGGGGGGCACATGGAGGGTCGAAGGCGACACGGTCACGATCCTCGTAGACGGAGACGACGAGAAGATCACCTTTCGGGTCCGAAAGGTCGATGACCAAAACCTCGACTTCTGGTTGAAGGAAGACGATCAAGACGAGGACGCGACGGTCAGACGCTGGGTGCGACACGACCCCGACGCAAAGGAACCCACTCCCCTCGATGGGCGGTGGGAACTCGAAGAGGAGGACCTCCACTGGTCACTGAGTCTGGCCCCGGATGGGGCCTACGTCTTCCACCGCGAGACTCGCGGCAACACCGTGGAGGACCGCGGAGTCTGGAAGGCGTTGCCGGGTGCGTTGACGCTCATGAAGGATGGCAAGGAAGACGGGCTGGTCCACTTCAACCTACGCCGCCTCGACGACGCGACGCTCGAGTTGACCCTCGGCATACGGGCCGGCGTACCGAAGACCTGGAAGAAGGGCGGTGACCGCCAGCCGCCGATCGTGAACGACAGGCCAGCAACTCGTCGGGGAGTGGGAGGTTCGCGGTGACACCGTGTCCGTCTACATCAAGCTGGAGGAGGATGGGCGGTTCCTTCACGAGATGAAGTCGCCTGGAAGCAAGGAGACCTCCAAGGGAACGTGGAAGGTGGAAGGAGACAAGCTGCTGGCAAAGCCGGACGACGAGGCGGCCACCTACGAGCTGACGTGGAAACTCCTCGACGAGAACCGCCTGTCGCTCTACGACCCCGACGAGAAAGAGACGACGGTTCTGAGCCGCAAGGGAACGGAGTTCAAGCCGCCGTGGAGCACGCTCAGCGCGGAGGCGAAGAAGCTCGTGGGAACGTGGATGGCCCGATCGGACTCGATGGAACTGTCGATTGTCCTGACCGCGGACGGTAGCTTCAAGCAGGCGCTGCGAACGAAGGAAGGGACGCAGGTGACGGAGGGCGTCTTCAACGTCGAACGTCAAGAGATCCTGATCGTCGTGAAGGGGGAGGCCCACGTACAGCGCATGCCCTTCAAGTTGGACGGGGACACCCTCGAGATCATCGAAGACGGACAGGTCACGGCGGAACTCGTCCGCCAGGGGACCTAGACGATGTGGGGTCCGACGCCTCGACTCCTGGCCGGGTGCCTCGTCCTGATGGCTGTCCTTGCCGTGTTCTCGGAGCGGGCTCGTGCGGACGAGCCCGCGCCGATGGACCTGGGGCCGCCACGGGAAGCGAAGACGTGGACCTGGATCATGTACCTCGGCGGAGACTGCGACCTCGAGGACAGCATCGTCAACGAGCTCGAGATCGCGGAGCGCATGCTCCGGGAGCCGGTCATCGAGGACGCGCTCCGGGTCGTCGTGCTGCTCGACCGCGCAAAGGGGTACACCGATCGCGATGGAGACTGGACAGGGGCGCGGATCCTCGAAGCCGTGCCCGGTCGGGACAAGAAGACCATCGAGTCGAAGGAACTCCTCGATCTCGGAGAGGTGAACTTGGGAGACCCCCGGGTGCTTCGCGCGTTCGTCGCGGGGGCCCTGAAGGCCTTCCCCTCCGAACGCGTCATGATGACCATCTCCGGGCACGGAAGCGGATGGTGGCTGTGCGTCCCGGACGAGGACGCACCCGGTGCGAACGACGGCGAAGACCACCTGACCACGCGTGAACTCCAGTGGGGCCTTCGCACGGGCCTGGACGCGGCGGGTCGCAAGAGATTCGATGTGTTGACGTTCGAGGCGTGCCTGATGGGACAACTCGACGTCGCCTATGCACTTCGCGACCTCACTGACACGATCCTGTTCAGTGAGGGAATCGCCTACGGGGCCGTACTCGCCTCCACGTACTTCCTTCAGCTGGCATGGATGGAGGGCTCGAGTCGGGCGGCGGCCGAGACGACGCTGAGCGGCGCGCCGGAACGCTATGCGGAGGGCACGCGAGCTAGGGACGGTCTGTCCCTCACCGCACTCGACACGTCGAAGATCGAGGACCTGAAGACCGCGCTGGATGCCCTGCTCCTGAAGCTCGAAGCCACGATGGACCGGGACGGGCCCCTCTACGCACGCGCCCTCTTCCACGGGGAGAACTACATCGGCACGGAGGACCTGGAGCGTGGCACGCACTCCACCGCGAGCTACGACCTGCTCGACGTCCTGGATCGCATGCGGCTGAATCACCCGGACTTCCCGGCCAAGGCCGAGGCCGCTGCCGTCGAGCGTGCCGTTCATGCCGCCACTCTCGCATCCCACATGGGGTATCAACGCCGCCGCAGTCGGGGCATCGCGATCTATGCGCCCTTCCGGCCGGGGAACCTGAACGCGGCGTATCGGGAGACGCCGTTCGCCCGAGAGTCGAAGTGGGGTGCTTTCCTGAGCCGGCTCCACGGTCTGCAGGCCGCGAACGCGCCCCGGCCCAAGATCAGCAGCCACCAGATCGTGGACGCCCAGCGGCGACCCACGAAGACCGTGAGACCGCTGGCGGGCCACCGCTGTGAGTTCGTCGTGGACGCGCCCGATCTCCTGGTCCTCGAGTTCGGCATCGGCACGCTCTACAAGGACGTCGGGCACGTGATCCAGTTCACGACCCGCCACCAGGTCCCGGTGCCGGATGAGCGTCGACAAGGGCTCTCGTTGGCCAGGCAAGAGATGCTCTTCACGCCGTATGCGTCCGGGCGGAATGTCGCCGCGCAAGAGCTGGGCGGCGTCTACCTTCGACTGGCCAGCGGCACGGAGATGGCCTACGCCACGGTCTCGACCGACGACCATCTCGTGAGTGTGCGGGGCACGTTGTCCGACACCGACATCGGTGAGGACCAGGACACGACCCTCTCGTTCGCGCCTGAGACCTGGGAGCTGGTCTCCGCCATCGTCCACCGCAAGAACAAGAGAGGGCACCCCATCGGGGATGTCCATGTGGCGCCCTCCCCGGAGGCCGTGTTCAAGCCCACGCTGGATCTCGTCACGCTCCAGGGGAAGCTCCACCGGGTGACGCACGGCGAGCTGGTGTGGAAGGAAGGTCCGCGCCTCGTCCTCGACGTGGTCGAACCCGGGGAGCAAGCGCTCTTCCTGAAGGCCATCGCGGTCGCGGGAACACAGACCGTGGAGCGTGTTCCCTACTCGGTCGAGGCGAACCCCCTTCTCGAGGCGGCACGGACGGGCGCCGCGCCGTCCCTGTCGGATCTCGTGGGTAATTGGCGCATCCATCGAGCCTCCGGCGAACTCGAAGGCACGAACGGCGAGTTCACGACAGCCGGCGGTCACCTGGCGATCGAGCCGGATGCACAGGGGCGACGGGGTCGCTTCACGTGGCGCATGTGGGGCGAGGGGGCTCTCAGCGGAGGCGAGGGGCAGTACGAGGCCACGGGCCTCCCGACACTGAGCCTCCACATGGACAACGCGTGGGGCCAGCCGCTGCGGAGGTTCTTCTACGCCGTCGTGCCGGAGGCGGGCGGCACGTTCCGACTTCGGGACCTGTCCGCTCCGGCCTGGGCCCGGCTGGTCCCGGAGAAGCGCACAACGAGTTCCACGGGGACGGCACACGCCCTGATCGGCACCTGGCGGTCAAGCGACGGGCTCGTGCTGACCATGACCCGTGACGCGTACCGGCTCGAGCAGGAGGGGGAGCTGATCGACCGCGGAACGTGGTCGGCGGACGAGAGCCGCATTCGCGTCACCAATGAGGAGGGCGAGATGGAGACGGTTGCCTTCACTCTCCGTCGTGGCGTCCTACGCATTACGGACGAGGACGGAGCGATCTTCGTCCTGAAGCGCGACGCATCCGGAGGGCAGGACTGACATGAGACGCATCATGGTTCTTACGACGGTTCTTGCTTCGCTCGCCCTCCTCTCCTGCCAGGACGACGCACCTCCGAAGCCGGGGCTCACCCTGGGGCAGGTCGTGGACCTGATCGCGCTGGGCTACAGCGACGCGGAGATCCAGGACGTCGTCTCGAAGGCGGGCCCTCCACCGAGCGTGGACGGCGCCGCGGAGGAGCGGCTTCGGGCCGCGGGCGCGACGGACGCGCTCGTGGCCTTCTTGAAGGGCGGTGCGTCGAAGGCGTCACCCCCGCCCACTCCCTCTTCCCCGCCGGGGCGCGTGGCGGTGGCGCTCGCCGCGCTCGAGGCCCGGGAACCGATCGAGAAGGTGTTGGATCGGATCGCCGGGGCCGCACCCGAAGCACCCACGGAACTCGAACGGACGCAAGTCGCCGCCGCCCCCCTGCCCGTGCGCCTCGCTCTCCTGGGGCAGCCGATCTCGGTCGCCCATCTCGAGGAACTGGCGCGAGACCGTACCTCCGAGAGGGTCTTCTTGCAGGTGCTGGCGCTCGTCGGCACGACGGGCGAGCCGATCTCGGCCTCGCGTGCGCTCGCGTTGCGCGGCGCCGGTGTGCCCAGCGCCGCGCTCCGAGCCTTCACGAGGGGAGGCCCGTCGGCTCTGACCGCGGCCGATCGCACGAGCGCGGCGGGCTACGCGCACGTAGGCCGTCGCTTCTTGATGCAGACCCCGGACGATTGGGTCCTGCTGCGGGACATCCACGAGGGATCCCTGCGCTATGTGTTCACCCCCGAGAAGCACAAGCGCGTCGTCGACGAGGTCGACGTCGCCCTGGTTCTGAGCCTGGGCGCGCCGCAGGAGGGCTCCGTGTGGAGCCACCAGAGTCCGCAAGCGCTGCTGGAGCGCATGCTGCCCTGGGTGCGCATTCTCGAGCCGGAGATGTCCCCCGTGGGGACACCGGAGGCCGCGAAGCTGGGTTCGCTCGATGCCGCGAGCCAGAGCTTCGAGGGCACGCCCCGCGGCCGTTCGGGGCGGTATCGGTCCCGCCTCGTCGTCGCGGAAGCGGACGGGCTCGTGTACAACGCCGCCGCCGTCGCCCCGGAGAGCTCCTTCGAGACGTGGGATCCAGTGTTCCGACACATCCTCGCGACGTCCACGTTCGGGCGGCTGGGTCACCCCGGGCGCGCGGGCGAACGCGACGCCGCAGCGTTCGCCGAAGCGTGCAAGCCCTCCGTCGTGATCGTGAAGGTGCGCGACGGGAGTTCGATCGCTCAGGGGACCGGGTTCATCATCTCGAAGACCGGGTACGCGCTGACGAACTGGCACGTCGTCTGGAACAGCGACACGGGCCGGCCCTATGATCGGATCAGCGTGGCGTGGGACGACAGCCTGGCCCGCCCTGAGGTGAAGGCGACCGTGCTGGGAGCGCATCACAAGCTCAGCGCGGAGAGCCAGGCGGGCGGCATGCTCGGCGGTACGGATGTCGCACTGCTCAGGCTCGATCCCGGCGATTACGTTCCGGTCAAGCTTTCGCCGACCTCCACCGTGAAGCTCGGTGACCCGGTCGTCAACCTCGGCTTTCCCCAGTCGTTCAGCGTCGCCGGCCTCTCGCTCTTCGTCACGCGCGGCGTCGTCGTCCGCTTCAATCGGGATGTCATGGGGCGCACCGTCGGCATCGCCGTAGACGCCAAGCACGCCCC
Source organism: uncultured Planctomycetota bacterium (assembly GCA_963802335.1). Lineage (GTDB taxonomy): Bacteria > Planctomycetota > PLA2 > PLA2 > JAEUHO01 > CAWDIE01. The sequence continues at coordinate 49,623 of CAWDIE010000007.1, forward strand.
CGGCAGCAGCGGGGGCCCTTGTTTCAATCTTCGCACCGGCGGCGTCATGGGGCTCACGACGTGGTCGTACAAGATCGGCGGGGAAACGGAGGCAGGGCAGAGTTCCAACGACATGGTGGGGTACTACTTCCTGTGCCCCACCGATGACGCGCTCGCACACTTCCCCGTTGTCGCCGACCTGGGCTACGAACACGACCACGAGTTCGACTTCCTTTCCTCGTACGAATTGGCGGGACAGTTCCTGGCGCTCTCGAGCTCGGAGGCCGCGCTCGCGATGGCGGACCGAGCGGTCGAGATGGACCCCCAGTCGGTCGACGCACTCATCCAGCAGGCCCTGTGCCTACAGGCACTCGCATACGAGGCGTTGTCGAGCGATGAGACGGCAGGAGTTCACCGCTACGCTCGTCGCGCCGAGGCCTCTCTCGAACGCGCCGCCATCGTGGAGCCCGAGCGGCCGGAGCCGCGCATCCTCCTGGCATCGCTCTGCTTGCAGCTCCATCGGCTGGAGGACGCGCAGAAGCACGCAACGAAGGCCGTCGAGAGCTATCCGGACCGCTGGGATGCGCACATGGTCGCGGCGCGCGTAAGCGCGGCCCGCCAGCAGGTCGAAGAGGCGGTGGCGCACCTGAAGGAGGCCAAGCGAGCCTCGCGAGACATGGTCCCGGACCCCTATCTCTTCGCCGGCGACTTCGCGTACGCACGAGGTTGGTTGGAGGCGGGCAAGCAGGAGTTCGACCGAGCCGCCGCGCTGCACCCCGGAAGCCACGATGCCCAGGTCGGCGTCGCGGATTTCCTGGTCCACAAGCGGCGCTGGAACGAGGCGATCGAGGCCTTCCGAGCCCTGCGCGGCCAGTTTCCGCGCTCGCCGCTTCCCCTGCACCGCATCGCGTTCTGCTTCAAGGGGCAGAAGAGACATGACGAAGCGCTGAGCTACTACCTCGAGGCGGAAGAGGCGTTCCGCAAGGCCGGTATCGTTCCGCCTGAGGGGTTCTTCATCGAGCAGGCCGACATCTACGCCGCTCAGGAGTCTTCCAACGAGGTCCAGTGCCTCGCGAAGCACCTGCTCTATCGGGGCGCCGGCCCTCAGTCGATCCCGATTCACCTACGCCTGGCTCGGTTCTTTCGAGACAAGGACGTCCATGGGCTGAGCACCATGCACATCCGCCGGGCCGTGCTGTGGGCCCAACTCGATGGTAAGGAACTCAAGCCCGAGGGCTTCAAGACCGTCGATCCTGACATCCAGCACATCGCATGGATGGTGAAGGACGACAGGTACCCCGTCTCCGTGGCAGTCGACCTGATCGAGAATGGTCGCCTGAGCTACCGATTCCCCACGGAGGACGAGGCGCGGCAGGAGGAGTACGAGAAACTCCGGCGGAACGGTGTTCCTCACGAAGTGATCCTGGCGATCATCGAGTCCAACAAGCGCTATCCCCGCACCGAGTCCAAGCCCGAGCCCGTGCCCACGAAGGGCAGCGGGAGCAAACCCACGAGTCCTGCCACCGGCAAGCCACCGCAGAACACGCAACCGCCTCCGACACCGCCTCCTCCGACGCCTCCGCCTCCGGAGCCCGAGGACAACAGCCAAGCGCTGCGCGCACTGCTCGGGAGTTGGCGCTTCCGGACCATCGACCCCCTGCTGGGAGAGGTCGATCTCACGATGACCTTCAACGCAGCAGGGCAGTGGGCCTCGCAAGGCGTCATGGGTGGCTTCCGCGTCGATGACGGGGGAACGTTCGCGGTTGAGGGCAGCACCATCAGCTGCATCGTCCGGCGTTCTACCAACCCAGTCATTCGTCCGGGCACGCCCATGACGCTGAGCTTCCAGGCCACCGCCACGACGCTCAGGCTCTACGACCAGAGCAGCCGGCAGTGGACGACCTTCCAGCGCGTGCGGTAGTCATCAGAGGGGGAGTGGAGTACGGTGCCAGTCACCGGTCCGCCATCTTCGCGTACGGAGAAGGCGGGATGGATCGTCATGGCTGCGAGGCGCCCACCGACCGGGCCGACTCGTCGGGCCGCCGTAGCCGGGAGTTGGCGAATTCGTGCCTGGCACCGTACTGGCGTTCGGTGTCACCGTACGTCGACGACGCGCGCCTGGATCTCCAAGGCTCGCGTTGGAGGCACGAGGAGGTTGCCCACCCGACTCAGGAAGAAGTCCTTGACCGTCTTCCAGTCTTCAGGGCCCTCGCCCGGCAGGCTCGCTTCCCGCTCTGCGTCATCGAAGTACGTGAGCGCTCTCAGTAGCAGTCCCTCGTTCAGATCCGGTCCGTACACCTCCCGCATCGCGGCGAGGGCTTCGACGATCCCGATTGCGTGGGTGTTGAGGGTGACGTAGAGATCGAAGAAGTCTCGACGGACGCCCCGATCGAGGATGGCGTGGAGCTTCGTGGCGAGGATGCCCGTGACCGTCAGGCGGCGGTCTTCCACGAACGGTGCGAGAGCTTCCAAGACGAACACCGAGACCTTGATGCCGTCGAAGAGGAGGTGCGTCGTCCCCTCGCTCTGCTCGGTGATCTGTACGGTCCCGCGGGCTTCGAGCTGCCGAAGGAGGTCGGCCATCGAGGCGGCGGTCTCCACGCCGAAGTCGACGTCGCGGCTGGGCCGGTAGGGGCACAAGCAGCGAACCGCATGGCCTCCGATGACGAACCAGTACGGCAGATCGCCGACGGCAAGGCTGAGCGGCTGCGGGATGACATCCGTCGGCTCGTGAGCTGCCATGTCAGATTCCTCGGACCCTTGCCACGGCCTCAATGAGGCCACGGCTCTTCGACCGGTATCCGGGCAGCCGTTGGGCCTGATGCAGCGCCAGCCACGGGAGCCCTGCGGCGAAACAAAGCGCGGCGAGCGTCCCGTAGTTGAAGCAGTAGAAGGCGACTTGGTGTGCGGGCACCCGGCTCTCGGCGTTCAGGTTGTAGAGGGCGGCCTGGACGGCGGGCGGGAGGTCGGCGACGCGGTAGGTCGGCCCGGGAAGCGTGTCCATGGCCTTGTAGACCGTGGCCCGGGAGGGGGGCTTCACGCCCCGCTCCGCGCAGCAGGCCCGGATGCGGGCAAGCAGGTCGCGCGTTCGCGGGCGCTCGCGGCCGGACATCGCATCCGCGATGCAGGCTTGCGCGGCGGCGGAGAGTCGGGAGGTGCCTCGATCCGAGCGGGGCGCTCGGGCGGGACCTCTCTCCTGGATGCCGAGCCGCTCCTGTGCGCGTTGCATGGAGGCGGCTATGTCAAAGGTGGATGACATAGGCCTAATGATAGACGAATTCACGGCCAAAGAGAGACGTTGTGTGGCTCGGGCGATGGCAAGCGGGCCCGGGCGTCCCGCCCTGTAGTAGGGACCGTGGCGAGGACCGTGGGCGTGGCGACCCGGTGATGCCGTTTCGCACAAGACCGCCGGATATCCGGCAGGCGGTGGCGACCTGTCCGGCCGACGTGCCCGGGAGTTGGCGAATTCGTGCCTGGCACCGTACTGGAGGCTACGTGAAGAGCGGGCCCCAGAAGCTGTCGCCGAGGTTGCGGGCGGCCTGCGCCTGCAGGCGGGTTCGCTCCGTGGTGCTGGCGGTCTGGATCCGCTGGGCGCTGTAGAGCGCGACGGCGCCGCGGGCGGCTTCGCGCGCGGCGTCCGTACCGGGCATCTGGCTCGAGATCGCCTGCAGCATCTGCCGCGCCTGGTCGAATGCGCCGACGGCGATCGCCTCACGCGCGCGCTCGAGCTCCATCCGGGCCCACGCCTCCGGTGAGGGTCGGTCGGGCACGTCCGCGACGACCGCCGCCGGCGGGACAGTCACGTCGACCTCCCCCGCGGCGTCGAGCACCGGGTCCACGACCGGGTCGGGCGTTGTGCCGGCGTCGGCGAGCACGGGCGCGGCCTCCGGCGTCTGGTCCGGGAAGAGCGGCACGGGGGTCCACTCGTACTCGCCGAACTCGTTGAGCTGGGCGCCGACCATCCTGTTCGCGACACGACGCGAGGGCATCGGCTGCGCCGGGGTACGGGCGGAGACGGGGTGCATCCGGCGGGCCTGGGCGAGGGCGTTCATGAGCTTGGCCTGGTCGGGCGGCCCGCCGAAGCCGGCCAGGTAGCGCAGGTTGGGGGAGAAGACCCCGACCAGCGGCATGAGGCCGGCCGTCGCCAGGTTCTGCCTGAGAGCGCCCCAGATCTGGGGTGCTTCGGGCGCCACGCCCGGCGTCGGCGCCTGGACCATGTAGCCCACGGCGACGGAGGAGACCTGACCGCCCATGCCCGGCACGATCTGGTTCTTGAACTTGTCGCAGAGGCCGCAGGCGGGCTTCGTCGATCCCACCAGGATCAGCTTCCCCTCGGCCCGGGCCTGGGCCTGGGCGTCCGCGATGCGGGTATGCCAGCGGAACGCCCCGCCGCGCGCGGTCGGCTGCGCGGCGTACGCGGGCGCGGCCGCATAGGCGGGCGCGCGCGGCTGAGCCATGCGGGTCCCCTGGGCCCGGGTCGGCGCTGGGGCGGTGCGGGTGGGCGGCCCGTAGGAGGCGACGCCCTGGGGGGCCGGGGCCGGGCCGCTGCCCGAGGAGCAAGCGGCGAGCACGAAGACGAGGGCGGTGATGACGATGGTGCGCATGGCGTAGCGGTCCTCCCGTGTGGCGTCCGCAGGCGCGGACCTCCCCGAGGCCGGCCTCCCGCGACCGAACCCCCAGGCTCTGTATACCCGACGCGGCGCGGGCTCCGGTGGTTCGGTCGGTCGGCGACCAACCTGCCTTGACAGATTGGCACTCGGCTCTCGGGGCGAGCGTCACCCTCCTGACAACATGACAGCACCCAGCCCGCCCCGGATCCAGCTCAGTCCACGTAACGCATTGTCTTTCAACAGCTTGCGATTTCTCTCTTCCCGGCGGCACGGCCTTGGCAAAGGGGTGGGCCGACCGAAGTAGTCGTACGTCCAGGAGATCCGCATGCCGGTCAAGCAGCTCGCCTTCGATCAGGAAGCCCGCGAACACATCCGCAACGGGGTCCAGAAGCTGGCGAAAGCCGTGAAGGTCACCTACGGCCCCCGGGGGCGTAACGCCGTCATCGACAAGGGATGGGGCAGCCCCACCTTCACGAAGGACGGCGTCACGGTTGCCGAAGAGGTCGAACTCGACAACCCGTACGAGGACATGGGGGCGCAGCTCGTCAAGGAAGCTGCGACCAAGACCTCGGACGTCGCGGGTGACGGCACGACGACCGCCACGGTGCTCGCCGAGGCGATCTTCATGCAGTCCTACAAGTACGTGTCGGCCGGGGCTTCGATCTCGGACCTTCAGCGCGGCGTCCGCGCGGCGACCGACGTCGTCGTCGGAGCGATGCACAAGCTGGCCCAGAAGGTGTCCGGCGACAAGAAGCACGTGAAGCAGGTCGCGTCGATCGCCGCGAACGGCGACACCGAGATCGGCTCCATGATCGCCGAGGCGATGGACAAGGTCGGCAAGGACGGTGTCATCACGATCGAAGAGGGCAAGACCCTCGACACGACCGTGAACGTCATCCAGGGCATGCAGTTCGACCGCGGGTACCTGTCGCCCCACTTCGTGACCGACCCCGATCGCATGCAGGCCGTGCTCGAGAAGCCCTACATCCTGGTGTGGGAGGACAAGATCTCGGCGGCGTCCAAGCTCGTTCCGCTCCTCGAGGCGGTGAGCAAGACCGGTCGTTCGCTCCTGATCATCGCGGAGGACATCGACGGCGACGCCCTCGCCACGCTCGTCCTCAACAAGCTCCGCGGGATCGTGTCGACGGTCGCCGTGAAGGCGCCGGGGTACGGCGACCGCCGCAAGGCCATGCTCGGCGACATCGCCGGACTGACCGGAGCCAAGGCGCTGTACAAGGACCTCGGCCTCGACCTCGAGAAGGTCACGCTCGACGACCTCGGTAGCTGCCGCCGCGCGACGATCGACAGCGAGTCCACCACCATCGTGGACGGCGCCGGTTCGCAGGCCGACCTGTCTGCCCGCATGCGCCAGATCCGCCAGGAGCTGGCCAACAGCGACTCCGACTACGACAAGGAGAAGCTGCAGGAGCGTCTCGCGAAGCTCGCCGGCGGCGTGGCCCAGATCGAGGTCGGCGCCGCGACCGAGACCGAGATGAAGGAGAAGAAGGCGCGCGTCGAGGACGCGCTGCACGCCACGCGCGCGGCCGTCGAGGAGGGCATCCTCCCCGGTGGCGGCACGGCCTTCATCCGCGCCGAGGCGGCCCTGGACGCCTGGCTCAAGAAGACCGAGCTCGACGGGGACCAGGCGCTGGGCGCGAAGGTCCTCCGGGACGCTCTCTCGGTACCGCTGCGCACCATCGCCCAGAACGCGGGCTTCGAGGGCGACGTCGTCGTCCGCCGTGTGCGCGCCGCCGCCAAGAACACCGGCTTCGACGCCGTGACCGGCGACGAGGTCGACATGTACGAAGCCGGCATCGTGGACCCGACGAAGGTCTCGCGCTCGGCGCTCCAGAACGCGGCCAGCGTCGCGACGCTCCTCATGTCGACCGATTGCCTCGTGGCGAACCTGCCCGAGGACGACGCGGGCCCCGACATGGGCGGCATGGACGAAGACTTCTAGGGCGCGGACTTCGAGGGCGCGCGCGCCCGTCCCCTTCGCCCACCCCGACCCCCCCAACCGTATTCGAAAACATCACACGACAGACGAGAGCCGGACGGCCGACACGACCGGGCCGGCGACGGAGACAGGAATCATGGCCATTCGCCCCCTCGACGACCGCATCGTGGTGCAGCCCCTCGAGGCCGAAGAGAAGACCACCGGCGGCATCCTTCTGCCCGACTCCGCCAAGGAGAAGCCCCAGCGCGGCAAGGTGCTCTCCGTCGGTGAAGGTCGCACGACGGATGACGGCAAGCGCATCCCGCTGACCGTGAAGGTCGGCGACGAGGTGCTCTACGGCAAGTACGCCGGCACCGAGATCAAGTACAAGGGCGACGAGCTCAAGATCCTCCGCGAGAACGAGGTTCTCGCGCTCTTCGTCTAGGTAGCGCGGCTACCACCCACCCCCAACCCGACTTCACGCTTCCCGCCGAGCCATCCATCTCCGGATTCCGGCTGTTCCCGACGAGGTTCCCATCCCATGGCCAAGCAGTACCTCTACGACGTTGATGCTCGCCAGCGCATTGCCGAGGGCGTAACGCAGCTCGCGGACGCCGTCCGCGTCACGCTCGGCCCGGCCGGGCGCAATGTCATCTCCCAGAAGTCCTTCGGCGGTCCCACCGTGACGCGTGACGGCGTAACGGTGGCCAAGGAAGTCGAGCTCACGGATCCCTTCGAGAACATGGGCGCGAAGCTCGTGACCGAAGCGGCCCAGAAGACGAACGACGTGGCCGGGGATGGCACGACGACCGCGACGATCCTGTCGGAGGCCATCCTCCGCGAGGGCTTGAAGGCGGTCGCCGCCGGCGCCGCGCCGGTCGCGCTCAAGCGGGGCATCGACAAGGCCGTTTCCGTGGTCACCCAGAACATCGCCGACATGGCGAAGAAGGTGACGACCAAGGAGCAGAAGGCGGCCGTCGCCACCATCTCGGCCAACCACGACGTGGTGCTCGGTGAGCTGATCGCCGAGGCCGTCGACAAGGTGGGCAAGGATGGCGTGATCACCGTCGAGGAAGGCAAGACGACCGAGACGATCCTCGAGTTCGTCGACGGCATGCAGTTCGACAAGGGCTTCCTCTCGCCGTACTTCATCACCGACACCAAGGACCTGAGCTGCGTCCTGGAAGATGCCTACATCCTGCTCTACGAGAAGAAGCTCTCGAACCTCCGGGAGCTCATCCCGCTGCTCGAGCAGGTCGCCCACGCCGGGCGTCCGCTGCTCATCGTGGCCGAGGATGTCGAGAGCGAGTGCCTCGCTGCGCTGGTCGTCAACCGCCTTCGTGGCGCGCTGCAGGTCTGCGCGGTCAAGGCCCCCGGTTTCGGCGATCGTCGCAAGGCCATGCTCGAGGACCTCGCGACGCTGACGGCGGGTCGCTTCATCAGCGAGGACCTCGGCCTGAAGCTCGAAGGCGTGACGCTCGCGGACCTGGGCCAGGCCAAGAAGGTCATCGTCTCCAAGGACGCCACCACGATCAGCGAGGGCGCCGGTAAGAAGAAGGCCCTCCAGCAGCGCATCGACCAGATTCGCGCCCAGATCGAGAAGTCCACGTCGGACTACGACAAGGAGAAGCTCCAGGAGCGCCTTGCGAAGCTCCAGGGCGGCGTCGCGGTCATCAAGGTCGGAGCCACCACCGAGACCGAGCTCAAGGAGAAGAAGTACCGCGTCGATGACGCCCTCAATGCGACCCGCGCGGCCGTGGAAGAGGGGATCGTCCCCGGTGGCGGCGTCGCGCTTCTCCGGTCCATCGCGGCACTCGAGGGCCTCCGTATCCGCGGCGACGACGAGCGCATGGGCGTGCAGATCGTCCGGCGCGCGCTCGAGGCGCCTATCCGCCAGATCGCCGCGAACGCCGGCGAAGAGGGCGGCGTGATCGTCGACGAGGTGCTCCACGGCAAGGGGCGCTCGGCCGACTACGGCTGGGACGCCAAGAACCACGAGTTCGTCAACATGGTCAAGGCCGGGATCATCGACCCCGCCAAGGTCGTGCGCTCGGGCCTCCAGAACGGGGCGTCCATCGCGGGCATGATGCTGACGACCGAGACCCTCATCACGGATCTCAAGGACAAGAAGAAGGCCGCCGCCGGCGCCGAGCTCTAGGTCCCGCCGGCGCGCATGCCGTCGCGAACGCGCTGTGGCTCGCCGCGCCGATCGATCGCACCTCATTGACACGTGGCGCGGGGGCCCTCCCCCGCGCCCTTTGCGTTTCCCCCCCTGTCTATCTTTCGGAGTACGATCGCGTGACTACCGTGAGCAAACGCGACTACTACGAATGTCTGGGCATCGCCCGGGACGCCAGCGAATCCGAGATCAAGGTGGCCTACCGTCGCCTGGCGGTTCGCTATCACCCGGACAAGAACCCCGGCGACCACGAGGCCGAGGAGCGCTTCAAGGAAGCGGCTGAGGCCTACGAGGTGCTGAGCAGCGCCGAGAAGCGAGCGCGCTACGACCGCTTCGGTCACGAGGGCCTCAACGGACAGTCCGGCTTCCACGACGTGTCCGACATCTTCAGTGCCTTCGGCGAGATCTTCGGGGGCGACCTCTTCGGATCGATCTTCGGCGGACAGGCCGGGGGGCGGACGCGCGGCCCCCGTCGGGGCAACAGCCTCGAGGTGCAGTTCTCGATCTCCTTCGAGGAGATGGCGAGCGGGACCAGCAAGACCGTCAGTCTCGAGCGACGCGAGGCGTGTGACTCGTGCTCCGGCACCGGGGCCCAGGACGGTCGCCCGCCCGTGGCGTGCGGGCGCTGTCACGGCCAGGGCTATGAGACCGCGAATCAGGGCTTCTTCCAGGTGCGCCGCCCCTGCGCCGCGTGCGGGGGGGAAGGACAGGTCTTCGAGAGTCCCTGCAAGGACTGTCGCGGTGGGGGCCTCCGCCCCGTGCGGCGTGAGGTCGAGGTGTCGATTCCCGCCGGCATCGAAGACGGGATGATCGTGCCCCTGCGCGGCCAGGGCGACGCGGGGCCCCGAGGGGGCCCGGCCGGCGATCTGCACTGCATCGTGCGCGTCGCGGAGCATCCCCTCTTCGTCCGCTCTCCCCGTGACCCCGCGGACCTCTTCGTCGAGGTGCCGGTGCCGATCGCGACGGCGGTCCTCGGGGGTAAGATCGACGTCCCCACCCTGGACGGTGAGGAGCGACTCACGCTCGACGCCGGAACCGAGCCGGGCGCCACCAGCCGCATCCGGGGGCGCGGCCTTCCCCGCCTGCAGCGATCGGGTCGGGGGAACCTGTATGTTCGCGTCGCGTACGACGTGCCGCGAAGCCCCAGCCGCAAGCTCCGAAAGGCCCTCGATGCCGTCAAGGAGATCGAGGCCAAGGAGGTCGGTCCGGCACGCCGCGCGTTCCAGGACATGCTCAAACGACACGTGAAGAGAGGCGACAAGGCGGTGTAGTGGCCGTCGCGGCCCGCCTACGCGGGCCGCCCGGCATTCGGCCCGCCATGTGCTTTGAAGGCATCCCATGAGCCCCAAGCGACGCAAGCATCGGCGAGCCGCCTCCGAGGGGGGGCGCTCGATTCCCATCGACGGCCCCGAGGGCACGGACGAGGGGTCTGCGGACGAGTCTCCCCGTCGACCCGACGCCGATGAGGTCCGCGAGGCGTCGCCCGTCGAGGCCGCCCGCAGTGATGCCGACACCCGTGATGCCGACACCCGTGATGGCGACACCCGTGAAGCGGCCGCCAGCGACGAGGCCGCCAGCGACGACGCCGCCACGGCGGAGCCGGTGGACGAGGCGCCTACGCCCGAGGCGATCGCCCAGGCACGCGTCGGCGAGCTCGAGGATCGCCTCAAGCGCGTCCAAGCCGAGTTCGTGAACGAGACGAAGCGCATCAACCGGCAGGCGGACGATCGGACGAAGTACGCGATCGAGGCGCTCGTGAACGATCTCCTGCCCGTGTTCGACGCGATGCACAGCGCGCGCGACGGATTCGCCGGGCGGGCTCGCGCGGCCGAAGAGGCTCATGACGAGAGCGCCGTGGCGGCGGACCAGGCCGCCCTCGAGGGCTTCGAGCTCGTCGAGAAGGAGTTGATGAACGTGCTCGCACGCCATGGCGTCGGGCGTATCGAAGCGGTCGGTTCGGTCTTCGACCCGGCCCTGCACCACGCCATCGTGATGGTCGATCGCGACGATCTCGAGCCTGGACAGGTGGCCATGGAGCTACGCCCCGGCTTCACGCTCAATGGGCGCGTCGTCCGGCCGGCCCACGTCGCCGTCGTGGCCGCCGAGAAGGAGAGTTGACGATGCCCACCTACGACTACGAGTGCCAGGCGTGCCAGCACCAGTTCGAGCAGTACCAGGCCATGAGCGCGAAGAAGCTGCGCAAGTGCCCCTCCTGTGGCAAGCCGAAGCTCGTCCGCCTCGTCGGTATGGGCGCGGGCGTCATCTTCAAGGGCAGCGGGTTCTACGAGACCGACTACAAGCGTGCCGGCGCGAGCAAGGGCGCCTCGGGCTCGAAGGACGATGCGAAGGACGGCGCCGCGAAGACGACCACGACGGACACGAAGACCGACACCGGGAGCAAGACCACCAAGAGCGACGCTCCGTCGTCCCCGACCACGTCGTCCTCCGGATCGAAGGGCGGCGGGAAGTCGACCTCGTCGTGACCGTCGACGCCGATGGAGGGCCCGTGGCGCCTTCGGGGCGGCCCTGCCCGACCTGCGGGGGCGAGGCGGCGCGCGACGGCCGTGACCGTCCGTTCTGCTCGCGGCGATGCCGCATGATCGACCTCGGCCGTTGGTTCAACGAGGAGTACGCCGTACCCGGGGAAGACGCGTTCTCGCTCGACATGCCCGGGTTCTCGTCGGAAGGCACCGACGATGATGTCGACCGACGCTGAGCTCGCCTCCCGCGCCGCCCGCGTGGCTTCCAGCCGCACGCTGCGCTTCGCATCCCTCCGCGGCCTCCTCCTCGTGCTCCCGCTGCTCCTGATCGGGGCCGTCCTCGCGCGGCTCCCCCGTCCTCATCTCGAGGGCCTCGTGCGTCCCCTCGAGTACGTGGCGCAGCCGCTGCTGCACGCGTGGCGCCACGACCTCGACCTCTCGCTCCTCGGCTACGTCCTCCTCCAGGCGACGCTCGTGGCCATGTTCGTGGCCGCGTGGACGACGGATCTCGGCCGGCGCGCCGCAGTCGGCCTCACGGATCCCAGTGAAAGCCCCTCGTCCATTCCATCGGCCTGCCCCTTCGTGGGGCGGCGGTGGGGAGCCACCTTCCGCGCCCGCCTCGTCTCGGCGCTTGCCTTCCTCTTGCCGCTCGCGCTCGCCCTGATGCTGCTCGGCGCCGGCAGCGGGGCCACGAGCATCGTGCCCCGCGTGCTCGCCCTCGCGGCCGCGCTGGCGCTGGTGCTGCCCGCGCTCGGCGTCGTGGGGCTTCGCGCCCTCGCCGGCTACCTGCCACCCTCCATCATCGCGGTGGAGGACACGGGCGCGCGCGCCGGTCTCGGCGGCGCCCTGATGTTCGCCCTCGCCTCGCCGCGCGCGGCGATCGGGAAGCGGGTCGCATTCGGCGTGCGCGCGCTGGGCGCCATCCTGCTTCGCGGCCTGCTCCTCGCGGTCCTCGGACTCGGGCTCTACGTCGGTCTGAAGGGGATCGTCGGTGCCGACGCCATGACCCGCGCGCTCGCCATCCTCGAAGCAGGGGGGATCCCGTCCGATGCCGCGCGTGTCGGCGTGGGGACGATGGACGGCGTCCTCGCCGCCCTGCTCGCCCTGGGGATTGCCCTACTCGCCTTCGCCTGGCTCGCCGACAGTGCGGCACGCGTCGTGACGGCCCGCATCGCCGCCTACCTGGCCCTCCGCCGGGACGTGGAGCACGTCGCGACCGACCAGCTCGGACCGCGCGTCCCGGGCGCCACGCATCAGGACGCCACGGCCGCCGGGTTCGTCGAGGTCGGGCGGCTCTCGTGAGCACCGGCAAGCGCGCCGTGCCGCTGCTCGAGGTCTTCTCCTCCTTCCAGGGAGAGGGAACGCGCGTCGGCGAACGCCAGATCTTCGTGCGTCTCTCCGGCTGCGACCTGCGGTGTGCGTTCTGCGATACACCGGAGTCCTTTCCGGCCCCCCCCGCGGCGCGCGTGCAGCTCGCCCCGGACACGGAGGAGGAGGAGCGGGTCGCCAACCCCGTTGCGCTCGATCGCTTCGACGCCTTCTTCGCTCGCCTCGACCGGCCCCGCGGTCTCCACCGCGCGATCTCCATCACCGGCGGAGAGCCCCTCCTTCACCCGGACGCGGTACGCGCCCTGGCGGACGTGGCGCACCGCGGGGGCCTCGACGTCCACCTCGAGACCGGAGGCCATCGCCCGCTCGAGCTCGAGCGCGTGCTCGACGTCGTCGATGTCGTGACCCCGGACCTGAAGCTGGAAAGCGCGACCGGTCAGCCCACCCCCTGGGACGCGCACGCCCAGGTCTACGCACGGCTCGCCGCGACGAACAAAGCCCTGGCCGTCAAGGCCGTCGTCGCGGGCGCGACGAGCGAAGGAGCGGTGCGGGCGGCCGCGGCCTTCGTGCACGACCACCTGCCCGACGTCCCCTTCGTGCTCCAACCCGTCACGCCCTTCGGCGCGGTCCAGGCCGCGCCGACGGCCACCGCCCTGAGGGTCCTTCATGCGGCGGCCCATGCCGTCCACCCGCATGTGCAGGTGATCCCGCAGGTCCACCGGCTGCTCGGTGTCCGCTGAGTGCACGTCGCTGCGTAGACTGAGCGGCGCGGAGGTCCCATGCGTACGCTCGTTCTCGCCGTCCTGTGGATTGCAACCGTCGCCGGTGCCTACCTCCTCGGAGGCGGGGGCGGCGGCGCCCCGTCGAGCGAGGTGGAGCCCGTGCCCGCGGCCGTGCGCCCGGAGGCCGCCCAGCTGCGAGGGCACGAAGGCAGCCCACTGCGAGGCGAGGATGCCGGCGCGGCGGCGGAGACCACGACCGGCGACGTCGCGGCGCGCGCCTCGGTGCCCTCGGGTGGGCCGTCGGACGAGCCGCTGCCTTCGTTCACCCTCGAAGGGGTGAGCACGCCCGACGAGGCGTTCGACCGCCTCATGGCGCACGTCTCGGCCCTGCTGGCCCGCGGCGAGGCGGGCCATCTGGAGCTTCTCGCGTTCCTCGACCAGCACATCGTGCGGAACAAGAGCATCGAGGCGCTCTTCGGGAGCGAGCAGGAGGCGGCCCGCTTCATCTACCCGATGGTCAAGTTCCTGGTCGACCGCGACCAGCAGGTACTCGGCGTCACGGAGACGGTGTTCAAGACGATGGCGGCCGATCCCCAGGCTTTCGCGGATTTCGACGACGACACCCTGGAGGTCTTCACCGAAGGCGTGGCCTTCATCCTGCCCGGCGCCGTGGACGAAGCGCGCATGGCGCGCTTTCGCAGTTACGCGAGCACGATCCTCGAGACGCCCGAGAGCGAGCAGCCGGAGGCGGTCTCGAAGAACCGGAGGCGCATCGAGCGGGTCCTCGGCTTCTGGGCGCCGCGCCTCGAGCCGGAACAGGCCCTTCAGCGCCTCCAGAGCGGGGAAGCCACCTCGCAGGAGGTCCTGGCCCTCCTGAAGAGCCTCCCCGCCGACATGCGAGCCCAACTCGACATGGGGCTGCTCCTCGCGCCCATCGTGGCCTCGGGGGACTACCGGGCCATTCGCATGCTCGGCCAGGTGGGGGTGACTTCACGCGACCTGACCCTGCTGGACCGCGCGGCCATCGAGGGCATGGTCGCCGGCAAGTTCAACGAGTGGACCCTGCAGCAGTACCTCAACGGGACCGGCCGGGGGAAGTGGCCGGCCGGGCAGGGCCTCGTGGAAGCGGCACTGGCCGAGGGTGACCCGGCCCGCGCGACCGCGGCGATGAGCCTCCGTCGCCTGGGCCCGCCCAAGGACTACGTGACCTGGGTGCTCGAGAGCTACGACCTGAACGAAGCCACCCGCAAGCGGCTGGCGGCCTCCTTCGGCTTGGCGAGGTAGCGCCCCCGGGCCGAAAAGTACGGAATCGGTGCCAACTCCGTATGACAATCCCTCGATGGGAAAGCCGTCCTCCCCCCGGCCCGGTCGCCGGGGCCACGATCGAAGCCGCCGTGACCGGACCGGGCACAAGGGACCGCGGCAGCCGCGGCCCGAGCCCGAGGACCTGCTCGAACGGAGCGCGGACGCCCGGCCCCCGTTGATCGCCATCGTGGGCCGGCCCAACGTGGGCAAATCGACGCTCCTCAACCGGCTGGCCGGGAGCCGCATCGCCATCGTCGAGGAGACCCCCGGCGTGACGCGCGACCGCGTGACGGTGATCTGCACGGTCGCCGATCGCACGGTCGAGCTCGTGGACACCGGCGGCGTGGGCATCGTGGACCGGCAGGGCCTCGACGACGAGGTCGAGCGGCAGGTGACGACTGCCATCGAGCGGGCCGCCGTCGTCCTGTTCGTGGTCGATGCACGCGAGGGCGTGGCCGCGCTCGACAAGCGCGTAGCCGGCCTCCTGCGCAACGTCGCGGACAAGGTGATCCTGCTCGCCAACAAGATGGAGGTCGAGGAGGCCCAGTGGAACCTGGGCGAGCTCGAGTCGCTCGGCTTCGGCGAGGCCATGCCCATCAGCGCCAAGGAGGGGCGTGGGATCGACGACCTCGATGAGAAGCTCGCCGAGTTCCTCCCCGCGGGACCGACCACCGCCCGTCGGCTAGAGCGTCCCGAGCTCAAGCTGGCCTTCGTGGGGCGCATGAACGCCGGCAAGTCCTCGATGGTGAACGCCATCCTGCGGGACGATCGCATGATCGTGAGCTCGG
Source organism: uncultured Planctomycetota bacterium (assembly GCA_963802335.1). Lineage (GTDB taxonomy): Bacteria > Planctomycetota > PLA2 > PLA2 > JAEUHO01 > CAWDIE01. Next base: position 64,951 of record CAWDIE010000007.1, read on the forward strand.
TGCCGGGCACCACGCGCGACTCCGTCGACGTCCGGTTCGAGCACGACGGCAAGGCGGTCGTCCTGATCGACACCGCGGGCATTCGCAAGGAGCGCATCGTGCAGAACTCGGTCGAGTTCTACGCGCAGCGGCGCGCCGAGCGGGCCATGCGCCGGGCCGACGCCTCGATCCTCGTGCTGGACGCGACCGCGGACATCGCTCGGCTGGACAAGCGCATCGCCGGGTACGCGCTCGACCACTACCACCCGCTCGTCATCGCCGCGAACAAGTGGGACCTCAGGCCGGACGACGTGACGGCCAAGGCGTTTCGGCGCTATCTCTCGAAGACGCTGCCGGGATTCAAGTTCTCGCCGGTGGTGTTCACGAGCGCGGTGGAGGGGACCGGGCTCGAGAACTTGCTCAAGACCGTGTGGCGACTGCACGAGCAGGCCTCGACGCGCGTGTCGACCGCGCAGGTGAACAAGGTGCTCGAGGAAGCGCAGACCCGGCGCGGGCCCCGGCCGCGCTACGGCAAACAGGGACAGATCTTCTACGGCACGCAGGTGGCGACGAACCCGCCGACGTTCGTCCTGTTTTGCAACGACCCGGAGCTGTTCGACCAGACCTACATGCGGTATCTGGAGAACCGGTTCCGCGAGCACCTGCCGTTCGAAGAGGTGCCGCTGAAGTTCATCCTCAAGCCGAGAGAGCGCAGCGCGTCCAAGAACACGTAGGCGGAAGTGTTCGGTACGGAGGCAGCCTCGTCGGCGAACTTTTTGGCGGTGGGGGGGGCGTGTTGGGTGGGGGAGTTGGCGCTCGCCTTGCTCGCGTTGTTGTTGCTCTCTTCGATTCGCCTTGGGCGCTCGCTTCGCTCGCGTTGGCGGATGTGTTCGGTACGGACGGTATGCAGGCAGCCTCGTCGGCGAACTCTTTGGCGGTGGTGTTGGCGTTCGCTTTGCTCGCGTTGTTGTTGCTCTCTTCGATTCGCCTTGGGCGCTCGCTTCGCTCGCGTTGGCGGAATTGCGGCTGCCCTTGCTCGAACGTCTACCGTCGTAGTTGTGTACTGAGGCAGCCTCTCCGCGGAACGTTTCGTGTTCGGTACGGAGGCAGCCTCGTCGGCGAACTTTTTGGCGGTGGGGGGGGCGTGTTGGGTGGGGGTGTTGGCGCTCGCTTTGCTCGCGTTGTTGTTGCTCTCTTCGATTCGCTTTGGGCGCTCGCTTTGCTCGCGTTGGCGGATGTGTTCGGTGCGGAGGCAGCCTTGTCGTCGAACTCTTTGGCGGTGGTGTTGGCGTTCGCTTTGCTCGCGTTGTTGTTGCTCTCTTCGATTCGCCTTGGGCGCTCGCTTCGCTCGCGTTGGCGGAATTGCGGCTGCCCTTGCTCGAACGTCTACCGTCGTAGTTGTGTACTGAGGCAGCCTCTCCGCGGAACGTTTCGAGTCCGAGGACGACGTACGAGGGCCGTCTTGCGTCGGGCGCGCGGACGGGGGACGCTGCTCCCCTCGGCGAAACGTCACGCGGTGAGGCGGCCTCCGCCCACAACTACCGGAGGTTGGTTGCGTAGGGGTCGTTGGAGAGACCGTGCGTCTGGCGGTAGTCGCGGCTCAGGCCGGCCGGGCGGAAGTAGAACTCGATGCGGGAGTTGATCAGGTCCTCGACGTCGCCGTTGCGTACGGCCTCACCCCAGCGGGCGGTACCCGGATTGCTCGGGTCCGTCATGTCCGCGTTCATCTCGCGGATCACCTGCGTCTCCGTCCGGTAGAAGCCCGGTTGGCCTTCCACCGGGAAGATGTCCACCTTGATCTTGTCGCGATAGCCCTTGCCCGCGAACGGGGCCAGCGACGTGCGCCACCGCGACTCGACGTGGCCGGACCGCTCGTCCGACATGTCCAGGTCGGCGGAGAACCCCTGCTCCTCCACGGCCATCACGGCCCGGTGAAACACCACGTCCATGTCCGGCGCGGGGAACCCCGTGCTCACGGCCGCCCCCGTGGGTTGGGTGTTGCCCGAGCAGGCGGCGAGAAGAAGGACGACGGCGAGCAGGGAGAGGGTCTTCATGATCGCGGCAGCGTCCGCCGTCGCCGTCACTCCTCCGTCATGGCGGCAGAGTGCTCGCGCCCGCCGTACGCCACCCAGCGGTCGTGCCGATCCCGGGTCAGGACCACCGTCGCCGCCTCGCGTCCCCGGGGCTTGAGCCGCTTGCGCCAGCTCTCGACCGGATCGGCCAGGCCGCGCGACCTCAGCGTCAGCTGCCCCACGTCCTGGGAGCGAAGCCATCGGTTGATGGCGCCGGCCTTCACCGGGAGGAGGGCCTCTACCCGTATCCAATGACCCGGCGCCCGCACGGGCTTCGAGCCCACCAGATAGGCGATCCGGGGGTGGATCGGTGCCAGCCCCTCCCGCACGGCCAGGTCGCCCACCAGCCCCGCCACCGTGACCGAGGCGTCGGGGTCGAGCAGCCACGCGCCCTCCTCCACATCCACCGGGGCGGGCCACGGCACCCCCTCACCATCCACCCGCGCCCCCCCGGGCAGCGCCAGAGCCGCCCGGGGCGCAGCGCCCACCCCGCACCCTCCGCGCAGGAGGCGCCGCTCCCGCAGTCGCCCGGCCAGGGAAACCACCTCGAAGGGACCTTCGCCCTCCTCGCCCGCCTCATCGGCCGCCATGGCGGGCGGGAGCTTCACCATGGACGCCTCGAAGGGGGCCAGAAGCGCCGCCCACGACGAAGCGGGGGGTCGAAAGTCCTCCGGATCGCGCGTGCGCCGGCCCCCCGCCCGGCGCCCCGGGTCCAGATAGGCCAGCCCCCCCGTGGGGCGAGCCGCCAAGACGTCGCCCCGCCTCACCGCCAGGCGGTCGCCCAGCCCGAGCGCTCGGGCGTTGTGCTCCAGCAGGAGGGCGCGCACCGGGTCCTCCTCCCACGCCACGACCGGTCGCCCCGTCCGCGCCACCGCCAGGGCATCCGCACCCAAACCGGCGCCGAGGTCGGTGAGCTCCCGGTCGAGCGGAGCCGGCCACCGGGTGGCCCGCTCCAAGGCGACCGGCCAGGCGGTCGCCTGCTCCAGACCCTCCCGCGTGAGCAGAAGGTCCTCGGCTTCCGGCCAGGTCGGCGCAGCCGCCCGCCTGAGGTCGTCCTGGAGAAGCGCCGCGCGAAGGCGCGCCGGCGTGCTCCGTCCGTCCAGTGCGCGTCGACGTCGATGCGGAGGCAGCTGGCGACCAGCCCGCACGGCGTCCAGCAGCGTGCGGCCCTCGTCCGTCATCAGGAAGCGGGCGAGCTCGATCTCCACGGCGTCGTACCGTACGCGTCCAAGCCGCGCCCGCGGAGCACCAACGTGGGGGAGGACCACCGCAGGGCCAAGGCCACCCTCCTGGGTCGGGCGCCACGGAGACCCCTGCTGTCCACTTAGGTTCTTAGACGAAAGGCATGCTGTGAACCCGTGTCCCACGACCTCCGGTCCAAGGCGCGGTGTTTATCGTCGCGGGATCGGGACGCAAACCGTTGAATGGTCGCCCAACCTCGAGGATGGGCGCCTCGGGGTCCATGTCTCGACCCAGGAGAGCGGTCCATGCACGATTACGCGCTCGAGGCCCTGGCCCCCCTGGCCGCCGGTACCGGCGTGGCGGAGTACATCCCCGTACTCGTCATGTTCCTTTTCGCCGTCGGCTTCGCATGCGTCATCCTCCTCCTCTCGTGGGCGGCCGGCAAGAAGACGGTCACGAACCCCGTGAAGGACGCGGCGTACGAGTGCGGCATGCCTCCCGTGACGGATGCGCACCAGCGCTTCAGCGTGAAGTTCTACCTAGTTGCGCTCTTGTTCGTCCTCTTCGATATCGAAGTGGTCTTCCTCTACCCGTGGGCCGTGAACTTCAAGCAGCAGCCCGCTTTCCTGCTGGGCGAGATGCTCGTCTTCATCGGGATCCTCTTCCTCGGTTGGTTCTACGTCGTCCGCAAGGGCGCCGTGGACTGGGCCAAGGACTAGGTGGGTACGCGGAAGCCCGGAAAGGCCTGACGTCGATGGATCAAGTGAACCCCCAAAGCGGCTCGCAGCCGGTCAAGGCAGACATGCTCGAGGCCTCCGGCAGCAGCGAGGGCTCCTTCCTCCTCAGCTCCGTCAACTCGATGGTGAACTGGTGCCGGAAGAACAGCGTCTGGCCCCTGCCGCTCGGTCTCTCCTGCTGCGGCATCGAGTTCATGGCGACGGCGGCCAGCCGCTACGACATGGCGCGCTTCGGCATGGAAGTCGCCCGCTTCTCGCCCCGCCAGGCCGACCTCCTCCTCGTCGCCGGCACGCTCACCTACAAGATGGCGTCCGTCATGACCCGGCTCTACGACCAGATGGCCGAGCCGAAGTGGGTCATCGCCATGGGCGCCTGTGCCTCGTCCGGCGGCATGTTCCGCTCCTATCCGGTCGTTCAGGGCATCGACGAGTTCGTCCCCGTGGACTTCTACATCCCCGGCTGCCCGCCGCGCCCCGACGCCGTGCTCGAGTGCCTGATGCAGTTGCAGAACAAGATCCAGAAGGACGAGTCCTACCGGATCGCCCTGTCCGCGCCCGACCCCGAGGCCGCCCTGCCCGTGGTCGAGAAGGCCGTGATCGGGGCCCGTTCCGGCGAGCCGGCCCCGGTCGCGCTGGCCACCACGGACGAGCGGTTCGTCACCGAGGGCCCCCAGCAGGGCGTTCGTCGCACGCCCTCCATCGACGAGACGAAGTAGCCAGGGGCCGGGGCGCCCGGCCGTGTGGAGCAGAGATGACGCTGAGTGCCAGTTCGATCCAGTATCTCGACGGCGCACCGGACGAGGCGACGCCGGCGGCAAAGGCCGCACTCGCGGCGTTCGAGCCGAAGTGGTCCGTCCACCGCGGCGACGTCGCCGTGCTGCTGCCCAAGGCTGCGTGGCTGGACGCCGTGCGGGCCCTCAAGGACGCCGGCTACGGCTCCTTCGTGGACCACTCCGCCGTGGACTATCCGGGACGCGACCAGCGCTTCACGGTCGTCGCGATCCTCATGAACATGGACACGCAGGATCGGCTCATCGTGAAGACGCGGGTGGCCGAGGGCGAAGCGCTCGCCAGCCTCACGCCGCTGTGGACGGCCGCCAACTGGGCCGAGCGCGAGACCTACGACATGTTCGGGATCCCGTTCGACGGCCATCCCGACCTGACGCGTATCTACATGCCCGAGAATTACGAGGGATGGCCGCTCCGGCGGGACTTCCCGCTGCAGGGGCACCTGCGCTTCCGCGACTGATGCCTGCGGACGACGAATCCAACGGCGCACAGTTGGCTTCGTCGTCGACCCGCCCGCCCGTAAGGTGGGCGCCGATCCCGACCTAGTTCGTTTGCTATCGACCTTGTCCCTCCTTCCTCGGAAACGGATCTGCCGATGAGCGTTCCCCCCGACACCGCCGCCGCCGAGACGCAGGAACGGGCGGCCCCGGACCTTGCCGACATCCGCCTCGACCGGGGTGAGGAGATCGGCGACCGCATGGTCCTCAACATGGGGCCGTCGCACCCGTCGACGCACGGCGTGCTCCGCCTCGTACTCGAGCTCGACGGTGAGCGGGTCGTCACCTGCACGCCCGACATTGGCTACCTCCACCGCGGCATGGAGAAGCTGGCCGAGACGCTCGGCTACCACCGCTTCATTCCGTACACGGACCGCCTCGACTACCTGGGCCCGATCTCGAACAACTGCGCGATCGCGCTGGCCGCGGAGAAGATCTGCGGCATCGAGGCTCCGCCGCGCGCTCAGGCCATCCGCACCATCGTCTGCGAGCTGGGGCGCATCCACAGCCACTTGCTCGGGCTCGGTGCCTACGCGATGGACCTTGGCGCCATGACCGTGTTTCTCTACACGTTCACCGAGCGCGAGACGCTCTACAACTACTTCGAGTTCCTGACCGGCGCGCGCTTCACCACGTCGTACGCGCGCGTCGGTGGCGTCGCCCGCGACGCCTCGGACGGCTGGCTTAGCGAGGTCCGCGAGTTCTGCAACCAGTTCCACAAGCAGGTGGACGTCTGGGAGCGGATGCTCACGCGCAACCGCATCTGGATGCTCCGCAACCAGGGCGTCGGCGTCATCTCCAAGGAGATGGCGCTGGACTTCGGCCTCACGGGCCCCATCCTCCGGGGCTCCGGTGTCCCGTACGACGTCCGCAAGGATCGGCCCTACTTCGACTACGAGCGGTACGACTTCGACGTGCCGGTCGGCGAGCACGGCGACGCGTATGACCGCTACCTCGTGCGCATGGAAGAGATGCGCCAGTCGGCGCGCATCGTCGTCCAGGCCATCGACAAGATCCCGCAGGGGCACTACCTCGCCGACGAACCCAAGTTCGTCCTGCCTCAGAAGCACGACGTCCTCACCAGCATGGAGCAGTTGATCCACCAGTTCATGCTCGTGACCGGGGAGATGGACACGCCGAAGGGCGAGATCATCTGCCACGTCGAGAATCCGAAGGGCGAGCACGGCTACTACCTCCGCTCCGAGGGCGGCGCGGCGCCGTGGCGCTGCAAGATGCGCGCGCCCTCCTTCGTGAACCTGCAGGCCCTGAAGGCGCTCGTGCCCGGCCACTTGATGGCCGACACCGTAGCGATCCTCTCCTCGTTCGACTTCGTGATGGGGGAGTGCGACAAGTGAGCGTGTCCAACAATCCTTCGCTGGGCGCCGACGCCACGTCCTCGCCCGTGGCCGCGGCCCCCCAGGCCGTCGAGTTCCCGCCGCCGGCCATCCGCGATGCCTGCGAGAAGCTGGTCGCGAAGTACCCCACGCGGGTCGCGGCGCTCCTGCCGATCCTCCACCTGGCACAGCGCCACTACGGCGGGTGGGTCAGCCCCGAGGTCGAGGCCGGCGTCGCCGCCTATCTGGCGTGCTCCCCGGCCCACGTGCGGGGCGTCCTGACCTTCTACGCGATGTATCACACCTCGCCGCGGGGGCGGCACGAGGTGTGGGTCTGTCGCACCCTGACCTGCTGGCTCAAGGGGGCCGCGAAGCTCACCGAGATCGCGGACCGCAAGGCCGGCGTCGAACCCGGACATCGCAACCACCCCGCCACGGGAGACGACGGTCGTTTCACCGTGATGGAGATGGAGTGCCTGGGCCTCTGCGAAGTGGCTCCGGCCGTCTTCGTGGACGGCGAGCCTCACGTCGAGGTGACGCCCGAGAAGCTCGAACAACTCATGGACGCCTGCGAGTAGGGCGCGAATCATGGCGAAGAACGCGACATACCCCGAGACGAAGATCCTCTCGCGCAACTTCGACGTGGCGGACGCGCACACGCTGAAGGTGGCCCGCGAGCGCGGTGCCTACAAGAGCCTCGAGAAGGCCCTCAACGACATGACGCCCGACCAGGTGATCGAGGAGGTGAAGACCAGTCGCCTCCGGGGCCGCGGCGGGGCGGGCTTCCCCGCCGGCGTCAAGTGGAGCTTCGTCCCCAAGGGCTCCGAGAAGCCGAAGTACATCTGCGTCAACGCGGACGAGAGCGAGCCCGGCACGTTCAAGGACCGCTACCTGATGGAGCTCGATCCCCACCTGGTGATCGAGGGCAGCCTCCTGGCCGCCTACGCCGTCGGGGCCGAGCGTATCTGGATCTACGTCCGGGGCGAGTACCCGAAGTCGATCGCCCGCCTCGAGCAGGCGATCGAAGAGGCGACGAACGCCAACTTCCTGGGCGCGAAGATCCTCGGCAAGGACTTCTCCTGCGACTGCGTCGTCCACACCGGCGCCGGGGCCTACATCTGCGGCGAGGAGACGGGCCTGCTCGAGTCGCTCGAGGGCAAGCGCGGGCATCCGCGCATCAAGCCGCCGTTCCCCGCGGTGGAGGGTGCGTTCGCCTGCCCGACCGTCATCAACAACGTCGAGACCTTGGCCCACGTCCCGTGGATCCTGGAGCACGGCGGTCAGGCCTTCGCCGACCAGGGCATCGCGCCCGATGCCGACAACCCCCGCAGCATGGGCTCGGCCGGCACCAAGCTCATGGGTGTGTCCGGCGGCGTGAAGAACCCCGGCGTCTGGGAGTTCGAGTTCGGCATCACGGCCCGGCAGCTGATCTACGACTACGCGGGCGGTCCGCTCGAAGGCCGCTCCATCAAGGCCGTCATCCCCGGCGGTCTCTCGATGCCGGTCCTCACGGACGAGGAGCTCGACGTCAAGATGGGGTTCGACGACCTCGTCAAGGTCGGCAGCGGCCTCGGGACGGCCTGCGCGATCGTCATGGACGACACGGTCGACATGGTCGAGGCATGCGAGAACATCGCGCATTTCTTCGCCGACGAGTCCTGCGGTCAGTGCACGCCCTGTCGTGAAGGCTGCCACTGGCTGGAGAAGATCTACCGCCGCATCAACGCGGGGAAGGGAACCGAGGCCGATCTCGACCTGCTCGAGCACCTCTTTCCGCAGATCGAGGGACGGACCATCTGTGCGCTGGCCGACGCAGCAGTTTGGCCGCTCAGGTCCATCCTCAAGAAGTTCCGCCACGAGTTCGAAGCCAAGCTGGCCACGGCGCCGGCGGCGGCGGGAGCGCGCTGACGATGTCCACCCAGGCCGACGAACGACCGACGATCACGATCGACGGGCAGGAGCTCGCCTACGAGCCGGGCCAGACCGTCATTCAGGTGGCCAAGGCCGCCGGGATCGATGTTCCGCACTACTGCTACCACCCGGGTCTCTCGATCGCGGGCAACTGCCGCATCTGCATGGTCGAGGTCGAGGGTTGGCCCCGTCCGCAGATCGCCTGCAAGCTGCAGCCGACCCCCGGCATGGTGGTCCAGACCGAGAGTGAGCTGGCCAAGGAGGCCCGTCGCTCGACGATGGAATTCCTCCTCGTCAATCACCCGCTCGACTGCCCCATCTGCGATCAGGCCGGCGAGTGCCACCTGCAGGACCTGAGCTACCAACTCGGTCAGGGGACGAGCCGCTCCTCGACGGACAAGACGCACGCGCCCAAGAACGTCCCGTTCGGCGCGAAGATCGTCTACGACGCAGAGCGCTGCATCAAGTGCACGCGCTGCGTGCGATTCACCGAGGAAGTCACCAAGACCGACGAACTCGCCATGGGCTTTCGGAGCGACGCGGAGTGCGTCATCATGACAGCCGAGGGCGAGTTCAAGACGCCCTACTCGATGAACATCATCGACATCTGCCCCGTCGGCGCGCTGACCAGCCGTGACTTCCGCTTCCAGAGCCGCCTCTGGTTCATGGACTTCGCCAGCTCCATCTGCACCGGCTGCGCCCGCGGCTGCAACGTCACGATGGGGGCCCGTCAGGGGCAGTTCCTCCGCATGGAGCCGCGGGAGAATCAGGCCGTCAACAAGTGGTGGATGTGCGACGCGGGACGGCTCGGCTACCACTACGTGAACTCCGCCACCCGCCTCGCGGCGCCGCGCGTCCGCGGTGACGACGGGGCCTGGCGCGATGCGACGTGGGACGAAGCCATCGACGCCGCCATCGTCGCACTCAAGGCCGCGGGCGGCGACGCGCTCGTGGATGGCGGGGCCACGCTCGAGGAGATGTGGCTGATCCAGTCGATCGCCGCCGCGCTGGGGGGCCAGGCGAAGTTCGCCGGGCACGTAGGTGACGATGGGGACGACTTCCTCATCGTGAACGAGAAGGCCGCGAATGCGCGCGGCGCGGCGTTGCTCGGCCTCGAGCGTGTCCAGGGAGCCTCCCCGGCCGCGCTGCTCGTCGTCGAGCGCGACCCGCACGTGCCGGCTGCCCTGCGGGACGGCACGGGCGCGGTCGTGGTTTTCGCCACCGACGCGGAGCACGTGCCCGCGTCCGCCCGGGTCGCCTTCCCCTTCGGATCCTGGGCGGAGCGCGATGGAACCCTGGTCAACGTGGACGGGATCGCGCAGCGGATCCGCCGCCTGCCGGAGGCGGGACCCTACGACCTGATGGCCGCCGACGACGTGCTCGAGGAAATCCTCATCGGTCTCGCGCAAGGCTACGAGGCGTCCGCGGAGCCGGACGGGGTGCTCGCGCAGGTGCGCGCGCTTGCGGGCGCCTCCGACATCGACTGGTCGGCCGTGGCGTCGACCCCGAAGACCGTGGGGAGCGCGTCATGACTCTCGCCCTCTCGCCGCTTCCGCTGGCGTTCCTGGACCTGTTCTCGCCCGTCGATCCCGTCACCTTCAGTGCCGAGTGGTGGTGGTGGCTCGTCGGACGGATCATCCTCGTGCTGGTGGTCGCCAACGCCCTGCTCATCGGCGCCGCGCTCTGCGTGTGGGCCGAGCGCCGTGTCTCGGCCTGGATGCAGGACCGCCTGGGCCCCAACCGCGTCGGGCCGCAAGGCCTGCTCCAGCCCCTGGCCGACCTCGGGAAGTTCATCTTCAAGGAGGACTTCATCCCGGGGCACGTGAACCGCGTCATGTACGTGCTCGCGCCGATGATGTCCGTCATTCCGGCGCTCGTGACCTTCGCGGTGATTCCCTACACGGGCAAGGTCGTCGACGGCCAGTGGCAGTCGTTCCAGGTCGCCGACATCAACATCGGGATTCTCTACATCCTGGCCATCACGAGCCTCGGGGTGTACGGCATCACGCTCGGCGGCTGGGCCAGCAACAGCAAGTACTCCTTGCTGGGCGGCGTCCGCTCGAGCGCGCAGATGATCAGCTACGAGCTGAGTCTCGGCCTGGCCATCGTGTCGTTGGTGATCCTCGTCGGCTCGCTGAGGCTCGGCGACTTCGTCGCCTACCAGGCCAGCGGGAGTTGGTTCCTCTTCCAGCAGCCCTTGGCCTTCTTCATCTTCCTCGTGTCGGCCTACGCCGAGACCAACCGACTCCCGTTCGACCTCCCCGAGGCCGAGCAGGAGATCGTGGCCGGGTATCACACCGAGTATCCGGCCATGAAGTTCGCGGCGTTCTTCCTCGCCGAGTACATCAACATGGTCGTCGCCTCGGCTCTGGTCGTGACCCTGTTCTGCGGGGGCTGGACACTCTTCGGCCTCGAGAAGCTGGGCTGGGTCGCCGGACTCCTCATCTTCGTGGCCAAGGTCGGCTTCTTCGCCTTCGTCTTCATCTGGGTCCGCTGGACGCTCCCGCGGTTCCGCTACGACCAGCTGATGCGCCTGGGCTGGGTCTGGTTCCTGCCGCTCGCGCTCCTCAACGTCGTCATCACGGCCACGTCCGTCGCGTTCGGTCTGCCCTGGCTCGCATGGGCCGTGCTGGCCGTCGTCGCCGGCCTGGGCGTGGCCGCACTGTTCTCGGGCACCCGGCGCGTGCCGAGTCTCGCCGAGCGCGCCGTGGCCGCAGAGGAGGCATCCAAGTGACCGCCACCGTCAAGAAAGTCGACCGCAAGCCGCCGACCTTCGCGGAGCGCATCTACATCCCCGCCATCCTCAAGGGGCTCGGAATCACCTTCCGCCGCATGTTCAAGAAGAAGGTGACGATGCAGTATCCGGAGGAGAAGTGGGAGGTCCGCGACGGGTACCGCGGCGCGCCCGTCCTCGTCAAGGACGACGAGGGCCGCCCGAAGTGCGTGGCCTGCTCGCTCTGCGAGTACGTCTGCCCCCCGAAGGCGATCTACATCCAGCCCGGTGAGCTCGAGCCCGGGAACAACGTCGAGCGGGGACCCGAGGTCTTCAACATCAACATGCTGCGTTGCATCTTCTGCGGCCTCTGCGAAGAGGCGTGCCCCGAAGAGGCGATCTTCATGTCCAAGGAATATGCGTTGTGGGGGCCGACGCGCGCGTCGCTGATCCACGACAAGGAAAAGCTTTACGAGATGGGCGGTATCCGGCCCGACTCGATCAAGAAGTGGGCGAACAAGTAGCGTCTCCCAGGGAGGGAGGGCCTGCCGAACCCAGCCGGGACTGAACCGTCGGGGACAAGGTGGGCGCTGTGAACAGATGAGCGAAGTCGTTTTCTACGTCTTTGCGGCGGTGGCCATCGTTTCGGCGGTGCTGGCCATCACGCGCAAGAACGCCGTAGCGTCCGCGCTCTGGCTCGTGCTGATGTTCTTCAGCCTGGCCGGGGTGTACGTGATGCTCGAGGCGTATTTCGTCGCCGTGGTCCAGGTACTCGTCTACGCGGGTGCGATCATGGTGCTCTTCCTCTTCGTGATCATGCTGCTCGATCTTCGCAGCGAGGAACTGGCCGTGCTCGGCGCACCGGACTTCACGAAGTTCGGGCTGCTCGCGGCCGGCGCCTTCCTGGCGGTTGCGGTGGGTCTGATCTGGAAGTCGCCGGAGATGTTCACCCTGCCGGCGGCCGGCGGTCCGGACGGGAGCGCCGCAACCATCGGCTACTGGATGTTCAACCGCTGGCTGCTGGCCTTCGAGGTCGCGAGCGTGCTGCTGCTCGCCGCCATCCTGGGCGCCGTCATCCTCACGAAGCGGAGGCTCGCGTAATGGCTTCCTCCGCCCTCGTCGGCCTCGCCGGCTTCTTCTCCCTGGCGACTGCCATTCCCCCGCAGAAGACGGCCCTGCTCGCCGCCGTCCTCTTCGCGGTGGGGATCGCCGGCGTCACGTGCCGGCGCAACGTGCTCATCATGCTCCTCTCCGTGGAGATCATGCTGAACGCCGCGAACCTGATGCTCGTCACCTTCAGCAAGGTGCACGGCGACGCCACGGGCCAGATCTTCGTCTTCTTCGGCATGGTGGTCGCCGCCGCCGAGGTGTCGGTCGGCCTGGCCATCGTCGTGGCCGTCTACCGCCTCCGTCGGACCACCGACGTCACGGACGTCAGCGATCTCCGCGAGATGGAGTACGGTCCCGTCACCTACCCCCAGCTCGAAGGCGAGCCCCAACATCACCACCACGACGACCACGACGACCACGGCGGCGAAGCCTCCGATGGGTCGCCGGAGCCCGCGCCCGTGCCGGCCGGGCACGGAGGGTAGGGCATGTCTCTCTTCTCCCACTTCCCGCTGCTCGCGTCGGGGGCGGGGCCCACCGAGGTCGTGCACGACGACTGGAAACTCTGGGCCATCCTCTTCATCCCGCTGGCGGTTGCCGCGCTGACGCTCGTCCTCCCCGCGCTCCGCCGCAACGGGAAACTCGTCGGCTTGCTCGCCATCGCGGGTGTCGCGGCTTGCTTCCTGATCACGCTGCTCGGCTACTTCGTACCGGCTCTGACGCACGGCATGGCCACCCACGAAGCCATCGTCCCCTGGATCAGCTCCGGCGAGTTCGTCGTGCCCTTCGGCGTGCGCATGGACAACCTGGCCCTCTCCATGACGATGGTCGTCACGGCGGTCGGCCTGGCCATCTTCATCTACGCGCTCGGCTACATGCACGGCGACGAGTCGATGGGCCGCTTCTACGGGAAGTTCTCGCTCTTTGTCTTCTCGATGCTCGGCATCGTGCTGTCGCCCAACTTCTTCCAGACCTTCGTGTTCTGGGAACTGGTGGGCGCGTCGTCGTACTTCCTGATCGGCTACTACTGGAGGAAACACAGCGCGGGCGAGGCGGCCAAGAAGGCCTTCATGACCAACCGCGTGGGCGACTTCGGCTTCCTGCTGGGCATCCTGTCCGTGTGGGCGGCCGTGGGCATCTTCGCGGGCAAGGTCGGCGTGCCGGGGTTCAGTGAATTCGGCGCCATGGACTTCACCGTCGTCAAGAACGCCATGGACATGCAGGTGGCGGGCGGCCTCACCGTCTTCGAGACCACGTTCCTCGCGAGCCTCGCCGCCGCGCTCGTCTTCGCCGGCGCCATGGGCAAGAGCGCGCAGTTCCCGCTCCACGTCTGGCTGCCCGACGCCATGGAAGGCCCCACGCCCGTCTCCGCCCTGATGCACGCGGCCACGATGGTCGCGGCCGGGATCTACATGGTGACGCGGTGCTTCTTCCTCTTCGAGAACACGACGTGGGCGCCCACGCTCCTCGCCTGGGTCGGCGGCATCACGGCCTTCATCGCCGCGACGATCGCCATCACCCAGCGGGACATCAAGAAGGTCCTCGCCTACTCCACGCTGTCGCAGCTCGGCTACATGACGATGGCGCTGGGCGCCGGCGCCTTCACGGCGGCGATGTTCCACCTGACGACGCACGCCTTCTTCAAGGCCCTGCTCTTCCTCGACGCCGGCAGCGTGATCCACGGCTGTCACCACGAGCAGGACATGTTCAAGATGGGCGGCATCCGTCGCCTCATGCCGGCGACCTGGCGAACCTGGGCGCTCGGTACGCTCGCGCTCTGCGGCATCTTCCCCATGGCCGGCTTCTGGTCGAAGGACGAGATCCTCGGCGCGATGGCGCACGCGGACAAGGTGAACGGCCACACCGCGCTGTACATCATCGGCCTCCTCACGGCCGGCATGACGGCCTTCTACATGGGCCGCGCGACCTACCTGACATTCTTTGGCAAGTACCGCGGCCACGCGGACGTGCACGAGAGTCCGAAGGTCATGACCATCCCGCTCTGGTTCCTGGCGATCTTCGCCGTCGGCATCGGCCTGATCGGCGTTCCGGGGCAGGCGAGCACGGGCGGCCTCGGCGGTCTCCTGCACAACCGCTTCGAGCACTTCCTGCACTCGTGGCACGTGGGCGGTCCGGCCGAGTTCCACATGTCCGTCGCCCTGATCTCCACCGTCCTGGCGGTGGGGGGGCTCGCGCTCGCCTTCTGGATCTACTCGAAGGCAGCGCCCGGCACCGACCCGCTCCCGGCCAAGCTGGGCTGGGTCTGGCGCCTCTGGAACAAGCTCTACTACATCGACGACTTCTATCTCTGGCTCGTGAAGAAGGTCCAGCAGGGCATCGCCCACGTGGCTTGGTTGTGGGAACGCAACGTCATCATCGGGGTCGCCGTCAACGGCACCTCGTACCTGGTGAAGTGGACCGGCGACAAGGTGCGCCGCGTCCAGTCCGGAAGCCTGCAGGCCTACGTCACCGCCTTCACATTCGGCCTCGTGGTGCTGGCAGCCGTCGTGCTGCTCGCGTCCTGCGGTGCCCGGAACTAAGGGGGGGATGCCATGAACCCGCTGCTCATCATCCTCTTCGCGCCGGCCGTCGCGGTCGGCATCCTGTTCCTGATCCCGGGCGAGAAGAAGAGCCTCGTCCGCCTCGTCGCCTGGCTCGGCGCCGCCGTGTCGCTCGTGGCGGCGGTGTATCTCTTCGTGGTGTTTCCCGACCTGCCCGCCGGGGAGACGACGGCGGACGGCCACGTCTACAAGTCGATCGTCCAAGCGGACTGGGTCCCCAGCCTGAACCTCCAGTTCAAGCTGGGCGCCGACGGCGTGAGCGTCGCCCTGCTGCTCCTGACCGCCATCACGATCTTCACCGGCGTGATGGTCTCGTTCTCCATCCAGGAGCGCGTCAAGGAGTACTACATCAACCTGCTGGCGCTCGTCGTGGGCGTCTTCGGCGTGTTTTGCGCGCTCGACCTGTTCTTCTACTACTTCTTCTACGAGCTGGCCGTCATCCCCATGTTCCTGCTCATCGGGATCTGGGGGAGCACGACGAAGACGGTCGACCGGCACTACGCGACCATGAAGCTGGTGCTGCTCCTCAGCACCGGCGCCGTCCTCGCGCTGGTCGGCCTGATCGCCGTCTACACGCAGGTCGGCACCTTCGACATGGTCGCCATCGAAGACGCGACGTTCGACTCCGCCTTCCAGATGGTCTGGTTCCCGATCATCTTCCTGGGGTTCGCGGCGCTCGTGCCGATGTGGCCGCTGCACTCGTGGTCGCCGGCTGGTCACGCCGCGGCGCCCGCCGCCGTGTCGATGCTCCACGCGGGCGTCCTCATGAAGCTCGGCGCCTACAGCATTCTGCGCATCGCGGCGACCTACTTCCCCGACGCGGCGATCGCCTACCTGCCCTACGTCGGGATCCTCTGCTGCATGAACATCATCTACGGCGGTCTCGTCGCCGTGTGGCAGAAGGACTTGAAGCTGATGATCGGCTACTCGTCCTCGAGCCACATGGGGTACGTGCTGCTCGGGATCGCGTCCGTCACCCTGGTCGGGTGGGAGGGCGCGGTATTCCTCATGTTCGCCCACGGCGTCATGACGGCGCTGGCCTTCTCGCTCATCGGCTGGTTCTACGACCAGACGCACACGCGCATGACCGACGAGCTGGGCGGCTTGATGCACGTCATGCCGTTCATCGGGACGTGCTTCGTGATCGCGGCCATGGCGTCCGCGGGTCTACCGGGCTTTGCGAACTTCATCAGCGAGATGCAGGTCATCTTCGGCGCTTGGGAGTGGGGCGGCTGGTCGTACATCCCCGCCATCCTCGCCGTCTGGGGCCTGGTCATCACCGGCGTCTACCTGCTCCGCGCCGTGAAGGACGTGTGGTACGGCGAGATCCCCGAGCGGTGGAAGAGCCTGAAGGACGCGCGTCGCCCGATCGACCGTGCCCCCTACATCCTGCTCATCGGCACCCTCCTGTTCTTCGGCTTCGTGCCGCAGCCCATGATCAGTCGCATCCACCAGGGCGTCGAGCCGCTGATGCAGCGGATGGACGCGGCGAGGGCCGGCGCGTCCGCGGCGCGCCTGGTCCCGCTGGACGAGACGCACGACGAGGCCGCTCGCGGCGTCGACGAGAGCGAGAGGTAGAGCCATGCCCGACGTCGTCCTCAACCTCAATCTCCACCTGATGCTGCCCGAGCTGATCGTGGTGGGCAGCGGACTCGGCGTGATCCTGGCCGAGGTGCTCCTCCCGCGCGACCAGCGCAGCCGGGCCACCGGCCTCCTCGCGGCGTTCGGCCTCCTGGTCGCGCTCGTCGTCTTGATCGTCGGGCGTCCGACTTTCGACGACCCCGCGCAGGGCACCGCCGCGCTGCAGTTCCTCTCGACGGACGGACAGGTCCTCAGCCAGTGGACCGTCGACACCTTCTCGCTCTTCGTGCGCGGGCTCGTCCTCTGTGGCGCGCTCCTGACGGTCCTGATGTCGCTCGGCTACACGCAGCGCATGGACCGCGGGCACGGCGAGTTCTACGGCATCCTGCTCTTCGCCGTCGTGGGCGTCCTGCTGGTGTCGGGGGTCTCGGACCTGCTCACGCTGTTCGTTTGCCTGGAGCTGGTCACCATCAGCGCGTACATCCTCGCGGCGTTCAAGCGGAACGACCCCGCTGCGACCGAGGCCGGCATGAAGTACCTCGTCATCGGCGCGGTGTCCTCGGCGGCCCTGCTGCTCGGCGTGGCGCTCGTCTATGGCGCTGTCGGCGACGTTACGTTCTGGCAGATCGCCGACTACGCGGGGCTCGAGGCGCCCGCGCCCTTGCTCATCGCGGGACTCGTGCTGGTCGTCGCCGGCCTCTTCTTCAAGATCGGCGCCGTACCCTTCCACGTCTGGATTCCCGACGTCTACCAGGGCGCGCCCAGTCCCGTCACGGCGTTCCTCTCTACCTCGTCGAAGGCGGCCGGGCTGATCCTGATGCTGCGCTTCGGCCAGGCCATGCTCCTGCCCGCGAAGACGACCCCGCTGGGGCATCTCTGGGTGTGGGTCTTCGGATCGATCGCCGTGCTCACGCTGCTATTCGGCATCTTCAGCGCGATTCCGCAGCGCTCGATCAAGCGCCTGTTCGCCTATTCGTCGATCGGTCACGCCGGCTACCTGCTGATGGGCTTCGCCGCTATCGCCAGCGACAACATGGCCACGAACCCCACCACCAGCGTCGATGGCGCCACCGCGATCCTCTACTACCTGATGGCGTTCTTCTTCACGAACCTGACCGCCTTCACGGTGATCGTGCTCGTGAGCCGGGCGACCGGGGGGCAGCACGAGGCCGCCTCCTACCGGGGCCTCTGGAAGCGGGCGCCGTTCCTCGCCTTCGCGATGACCCTGGCGCTCCTCTCGCTGGCCGGCGTCCCGCCGCTCAGCGGGTTCTTCGGGAAGTTCCTGATCCTGTCCTCGGTAATGAGCAAGCAGCTCTTCGCCCTGGGCGTGATCGGCGCCCTCGGCGTCGCGGTGAGCTTCTATTTCTACCTGCTGTGGATTCGCGAGTTGTTCGTGACGCCGCCGGAGCCCCTCCTCGAGGACTCGACGGTCGAGGTGGACCCCTATGCCCGGGTGGTGCTGGCGGTCGGCATCGCCGCCATCCTGCTCATGGGCGTCTGGATGGGGCCCTTCTACCGGCTGGCCGAGACCGCCGCCCAGGCCCTGACGGCGCTCTAGCCCATCGACCGCCCGGACATGGCTCGTGCGCGAGCGGCCTGCTGGGCACCGGACGCCCTGCGCCGGGTGTGGCGCCCCGTCTCCTGCGCCTCAGCCCTTCGTCCTGGGCCTGGGGTCGGAGGGAGAGACCCGGGCCGACCCCGGTGGGCGGCGCCGCGACGCCCGGGGCCGGGGCAGGGGCCGGGAGCCAGGGGCTGGGGCCAAGGGCGCTCCCCCTCCCCGCGATCCAGGGGGAAGCCGGCCGCCCGGCACGGGCGCAGGAAGCGTGCGAACGCGCACGACCGGCGGCGCGATGAGCGATGGCGCACAGAGCGAACGCCGGGCTTTCCCCGCTTCGTCTACCTATCGGCGAACCGGGCTTGCGACCTCAGCCGCCCTTCATCCCGGAGAGCGAGGGCCCAGCGCCCGCCTCGCGGGCAGGCCCGGTCCGTGCGCCCCGGGTCTCGGGGCCTTACCGCCGGCGCCAGGCCCGTACTTTCCGCCGCTGGGCGGGAGAGTGGCAGGCTCCTTGCGTAGGTATGGGCTTAGCGCGAGTGGGCTGCCTCGGTTAGGATGCCCGCTCGCAGCGATAGACGCACAGGCGAACTGCCGTCGGAGACGCCATGTCCAGAGTCCAGATCATCTCGCTCGCGATCGTGAGCGCCCTGATGCTGCTTCTTCCGGCCTGCGGAAGCAGCGGCGATAGCGGAGGTATCGGGGGGGGATCGGATCCCCTTCGTGTTACCAGCTCCTCGATCCCGCCCGCCATGTCGGGCGAACCGTTCAACTACGTCATCGACCTGGCGGGAGGCTGTAATGGCCCCTACGTCATGCGGGTCATCGACGGACGCATGCCAAGCGGGCTCGATCTCGTCGACGCCACCCACAGCATCGAGGGCTACCTCCTCGAGGATGGCAATTTCGAGTTCACCGTTCAGATCGAAGACTCCGGCTGCACGCCGTTCCAGTCGACGGTCCAGACCTTCCGCATGTCGGTCGGTGTGGGTGAGGTCGTCGTGGTCGACGTGCTGCAGGACGGCAACCCCAGCCTGATTCCGGCGGACAGCAAGCCTGAGTACGCGGGCTATCCCGCGCTGCCCGAGGTGGTCTACAACGCGTTTACCTCGTTGCAGTTCGTCGTGGCCGGTGGTGTGGGCCCCTATCGCATGCAGGTGTACGACGCACCCGACATCGATGACGGCCCGCTGCCCCTGGGTGTCACGGTGCCTACGAACTCCGCGACCATCGTGGGATCGCCGGTTCAGGTCGGCGACGGCGGCGCGCCTTTCTTGACCTCGTACCGCATCACGGACGCGGTCGGCAACGTGGGCTTCTTCACGGCCTACTGGCTCATCTCGACGCCACCGATCATCGTGGCCACCGAGGTAATCGGTAACGGCACGTGCGGCGATCTCTACACCGACCAGTTCTTCGTCGCGGAGGGCGTGCCGCCCTTCACGCACGAGCTGGTCGCGGCCGGCCTCCCCGAGGACTACACCTCGGACTCCACGTCGAACCCCAACTACGACCCCGAGGCCGACGTCATCTACCGCACCAAGGAAGGTCTACCCCCCGAGGTGAACCCCCCGGAGGCGCTCGACAAGATCGGTGAAGACGGCTGGCAGTACCCGGCACCGGGTAACCCTGGCCCGTATGACCAGGGCGTCCCGCCCGAGGGTGTCTATCTCATCGAGACCAGCGGTACCTACACCGGGATCCCGCGCCGCTCGGGCGACTTCTCGGTGAACTACCACGTCCAGAGTCTGCTCGTCCCGAACAACTTCGGACAGCATGCCTGGGCCTCCTTCACCTTCTCGATGGAATCGGCGGGCGGCCTGGCGCAGAACCCGGCCTACACCGAGCAGGGTGTCTTCCTCAGCGATCCGAACTCCTCGATCCCCGAGCTCGAGAAGGACGTGCCCTACAACCCGGACGGTGGGTTGGACGGTCTGTCGCTCCTGGCTTCGGGCGGTGTGCCGAACGACGGCTACTCCGACGCTCCCCACGCGTCGCAGCGTGAAGCGAATGAGGAAGTGCCTGGTAGCTACAACTGGACGATGGACTACGACCCGAACGACGAGGGTAGTCCGGTCATCGCCGGTACGGCTTGCACACCCGACGGACGGTTCATCGCCACGGATCCCGCGATCCTCGCCCCCCAAGGCGCTCAGGACATCTCGTTCACCGTCGAGGACGTCGAGCTCCCGGTCGGCAACACCCAGACCGAACAGGTTCGCGTCGCAGTCGGTCCCGACATCCTGATCATCACCGAGTCCACCCAGTCGTGGACCGGAGGCAACACGACGTCGACCTACAACCTCGACTACGCGGCGATGCACGATCAGCACATGCGGCTCAAGGTCGTCCTGCCCTACAGCGCCGGCGCCCAGAAGCGCGCGCTGCTCGACACCGACCTGTGCACGGGGACCTCGCTCCCCGACAGCGTGGGGGACGCGAGCCTCGTCGATCTCCTCGGTGGCGGCTCCAAGGCCGAGACCGGGATCGACCTGCTGCGCGTTTCCGCGAACCCCGCCGGGTGGTGGAACGACAACCTCAACCTGAACCCCAAGGGGGCTCGGGGCATGAGGAATGCCGACGCCAACAAGACGTACGCGAGTCGCGGCGCCGGCTACAGCTACCAGTACGACTACCAGAGCGGCACCTACAAGGTCTTCTATCAGTACGGCACTGCGACGGAGTCCACGTCGGTCGCCATTCCCAAGTACGAAGGCAGCGCGGTCTCGCACAGTCCTTCGAAGGGCATCTACACCGACGGTGGCAAGCTCTACGCCTGGGACTCCCCCGACTACTTTGGCGTCTTCATCATCCGAAACGACTCCAAGATCTACGTCCCGATCGCCTTCGAGAAGGGTGATACCTGGAACAGCTTCGGCGACAACTGGGAAGAGGAATACGACGAAGACACCGATGAGATGCCCGTCTGGAAGATCCCGCAGATGTCGGTGACGCCGGACGGCCGCTTCGCGGTCATGAAGCTGAGCACGAAGGATCGCGGCTGGTTCGACGGAACCTACCCGCCGACCGCTCGCAAGTTCGTCAACGACTACGCGGACGACACGGGCATCATCCTCTTCAGCCTCACCGGCGAGGAGCCGACGGCATGGGATGACACGTACAAGATCATCGGGACGGGATCCTCGGATTCCAGTACCGGCGAGATCATGTACGCGGGCTCGATGGTGACCTCGAACGATCACCTCTACTACGTCTGCGGAACGGATCCGGGAACGGACTCGGTCTACTCGACCTACTACTACCTGACCGAAGGTAACTCCTGGCGGTACAACTGGATCTACCGCTACGAGCTCCTCGGTGGCGAGGACGAAGGCGCCCTGCTGGACCCGGACAACACGGACAGCAGCTGGTCCAACCAGCCGGGGCTGACGAACTCGTTGCAGATGCCCTTCCAGAGGGCCAACGACACGATTCCCGGCGGCCGGACCTACCAGTCCGGTACGTACATGTACACGTACAAGGAAACCGGCTCGTACTACGGCGGCGGCTTCCGCGACAACTACCAGGTGCACGAGGGATCGCTCGCGCCGATGCCCTTCCGCGTGAGCGCGGACGGTGAGACCGTGGCCATCGTGGCCAGCAAGGCCTACTACGGTACGGGCTACTCTACCGCGCAGTGGAACTACCACGTCTGGGTCGACGACGGCGGGGACAGTATCTCCCGCGTGTCCACGACGGCCCGACGCTTCATCGGGGGCGCTAGCCGAGGCACAGCCTTGCGCATGCAGTGCGGGTACTACCTCTACGGGGGATACAGCTACCAGCTCGGCATGTTCGGCGGGCCGACCACGCAGTTGGAGATCGCCGACGACGGGTCGAAGATCGCCGCCGTCTTCAGTACGGCGACGGGCTCCTATAACTATCTCTCCTACTCGCAGTGGTACTCGTATCGCGAGGACTTGATTGCCTGGGAGAAGGGCTCCAGCGGGTGGACCGAGACAGAGGTCACCGGCGGTTCGTCGCCTACGTTCGCGACGGGGTTCCTGTGGCGTTTCGGCGGCCTGATCTTCACCAAGGCGAATGACGGGTTCTACTTCTGGGGGGGCGCCTCGGGGACCTACCCGAAGTCCGCCACCACCACCTATCAGTACTCGTCCTACTACACCGGAAGCATCTATGCCTACGAGTTCGGCTCGACGGGGAAGGGTGTCTACCAGGCGCTTGACCCGGATGACGGCGGCCTGACCGAGAGCGATCTGGGCGACGAGTTCGACGGCAAGAGTTCGGTCAATCCGACCGTGTCGTCCGGTGGTGGCTACTTCCTGACGAACCGGACCATGGGGTCCATCATCCCGATCGGTGGCTTCATGTCACCGAACCGCGAGTTCTACTACATCATGAATGTAGGAGGCCTCGACCAGGGTACGGGTAAGCAGGAAGGTGCACGGGTCATCGGGATCAACGTCAACAGCCTCGACACGTCGAAGACGTCGGGGCAGGGACGGACCGATGGGTACGCCTTCGCACCGGACTGGCCGTCACGCCGAGGCTTCTCGCCGACGGTCTACTACTACGGAAGCTACGGCATCCAGAACCCGTACTACGCCCCGGGCAACATGTACGACACGGGCCGCGTGATGACCGACAACGGTCGCGTCTTCTTCGGTGCCCACTACCAGGTGAACGGGCCTTCCAACAGCACCTACTCAGGGCCTTCGGTGCCGACGTACTACTACGGCGGCGGACTCCGGAGTGGTGAGGTCGCGTTCTTCGACGCCAACACCGGTGGCGACGCCATGTTGATCAGCACGTTCAACGATGGAACCAGCACGAACCGCCATATCAAGCACATCGAGCCCACCCCGGACGGCACGAGCGTGTCGTTCCTCTACACCGCGGGCACGAGCGTGTCGGCGTTCGCGCCGGTGAGCCACGACCAGGAGCAGCTCGGCTACCTGGGCAACGTCTTCGTGGGCTCGGACGGCACGGTGGACATGGATCGCATCTACCAGGTCGACAACCTGATCAGCAGCGGCACGGTGAGCCGCCTGAGCACGGCCATCGCCAACGACAGCCAGGGCAGCCGCGTGTTCTTCGCCAGCGGCACCGGCGACGAGAACCGGAAGTATCTGTTCCAGACGAAGCCCAACCCCGATGGGAAGCAGTCGCCGCAGCAGATGTCCTTCACCTCGGACCCGCTCCGCTACAACGTCCTGCACGCTGGTCGGTAGAAATCGGCCTCAGGCCCACGGGAGGGCCGGCGTTTCCGCAAGGAGACGCCGGCCCTTCTTTCATGTCCAGACGACAACCCCAAACCGGTGAGGAGTCAGACTCGCATGCGTACCGCATCCCTCGTGTTGCTCGTGCTCGTCCTCCTCGCGGCCGTGAGCCTCTTCGCCTTCGAGGCGCTGAAGCCGGATCCGGGGCCCGATGGTGAGTTCGACCTCGGCGGTGGGGACGCGTTGAGGCCGGATCGCCCCGAGGGCGAAGGCCGCCCCGCCACCATCGAGATTCGCGAGGAGGCTCCGCCGGCGGCCGTGGCCCCGTTCGACGAGGCTGAGTTCCGCCGACTGCAAGGTCGCGGGGGCGAGGCCGTTCACGTTCGAGACGTACGGGTGGACCTTCGGTCGTCGGGTACGCGTACCGGCAGCGCGCTCCTCGACGCCGTGTCGTCCCACGTCCCGGTACGCATCCGGGGTGCGGGCGCGCGTTCCTTGCTGGAAGGGGTGGAGCTTCCGCCTCACTTCCACGAGGAGGCGGTGCCGCTTCAGGAAGTCCTCGACCTCTGGCGGGCGCAGGGACTCGAGATCGACGACGGAACCCCCGTCCTGGTCATCGGCGCTCCCGGCTCCTGACGCCCCCCGTCGCCTCGGCGCGCGAATCTCGACGTGCTTCCGAGCCCGGCGCGTCCCGCCGCTTCCCTTCCACCCCGTGGGCGGGCTAGGATCCGCGCGTGACCAAAGCCTGGGTCTGGTACGGAAGCGAGCGTCTCGACCTCGATCTGCCCTCGGGGCTGGACGTGCGCCTGGTCGTGCCCGATGTACCGAAGGCGCTGGAGGATCCGCTCGGCGCGGTCGCGGCGGCGCTGGATGGCCCCCTGTCCGATGCCACGATCGAGGATCGGGCGCGCGGCGCCTCGAGCGTCGTGATCGTCGTCCCCGACGGGACCCGGGTGGCCCCCGCCGAGCTGTACCTGCTGCCCCTGATCGCGCGCCTGGCCCGCGTGGGCCTTGGCCCCCGGAACATCTCCGTCGTCGTCGGTCGGGGCATCCATCCGCCCGCCACCAAGGCGGAGGTGGCCCGCATCCTCGGGCCTCAGGTCATGGAGGCGTTGCGTCCCGTCCAGAGCGCGCCCAACGCGCCGGAGTCCAACGTCTCGCTGGGGGAGGACGCGGAGCTCGGCGACGTGCGGGTGCATCGCCTGGTGGCCGAGGCCGACCTGGTCGTCCTGACGGGGAGCGTCGCACCGCACCACCTCGCGGGCTTTGGCGGGGGCGCGAAGGCTCTCGTTCCCGGCGTCGCCGAACGCGACACCGTGATACGGGCCCACAAGTTGACCGTGCGGTCCGTCGTCGGGCCTGACGGGCGTCTCAAGAGCCTGACCGGGGACGACGTCGCACCCAATCCGTTCCGCTCCGCCCTCCTCCGCGCCGTGCGGATGCATGGCCGCTGCCAACTCCTCAACGTCGTCGTCGGCGACGGGGGAGGGATCGCGGCCGTCGCGGCGGGCGACGTCGAGCCCGCCCACGCCGACGCCATCCGGCTGTGGAAGCGAGGACACGGCGCGACGGAGCCCGAGCTCGCCGATCTGGTGATCGTCGGGACGAGCGAGCCGCGCTCGCGAACGCTCATCCAAGCGCACAAGGCCCTGCTCGTGGCCGATCGTTGGGCGCGACCCGGTGCGCCCATCGTCTTCCTCGCTCCGTCTGAGGGAGGGCCGGGGCACGCGGACATCCTGCCCTGGTTCGAGATCCGGGATCCCGCGCGCCATCTCGCCGCCCTCCGCAGCACGTTCCACCCCTACGGCCTGACGGCGTACTCCATCCGCCGGATGGCGAACGACCACCCGATCCTCGTAGTCAGCGAGCTCTCGCGCGATCTGCTTCGCCCCATGGGCATGCTGCCCTTCGCCAGCGTTGCCAAGGCGATCGAGCACGCCCGCGCCAACTACACGGTCAACTCCTGCGTGGTCCTCCCGGCCGGCTAACCCGCAGTACGGTGCCAGTCACCCGTCCGCCATCTCGAGAGGGGCCGACGAGCGGTACGGTGCCCGGTACGGTGCCTGGCACCGGTTCGCCACGTCGAGACCCGGCCGCCCGCTGGTGGGGGGGGCAGCGAGAGGCGGGCAGGCACCGCGCGGCAGCGCCCTCGAAGCCAGGACTCCAGAACGAGGCGGGGCGGCCGCACGTACCGACCGCCGCGAGACGCTGGTGCGCGCAGCCTCGACTCATGCAACGGCCCATGCCGCCTACGCGATTACCGGTGGAGCCAGATGCCGAGGATGGGATCCACGGTGTCGCCGTCGCCGTTCAGATCCCGATCTTCCGAGAACTCGGCGCGTAGGTAGCACCAGACCGTGCCGTCGTCGGTGGCCGGGACCGAGCCGGGGAGGCTGTGCCGTCCCGCCTCGAGCACTTGACCGTCCGTGGCGATGACCCGGAAGAGGACGTCGGTCGTATCTCCGTCGTCGTTGAAGTCCTGCATGGTGAGCAGCTCGTGGGTCGTGACCCCGACGCAGTCGCCGGCGACGGCCACATGAAGCGCTCCGGTGTTGGCCAACTGGACGGGATTGGTGGGGTCCTCGTAGGCCACGTAGAAGAGCAGCGTGTCGGTGATGTCGCCATCCCCGTTCAGATCGCCGTTTGCGGTCTCTACGACCTGGAACACGAGGCCCCTGTCGTCGCCGATCCCGGTCTGCGGAATGCTGGTGGCGCCCACCGGCAGGGCTCCCCCCGCGGCGAGCGGCGCCAGGTCGACGCTGTAGAGAACGGGCGCGTCCCCGCTCAGGTCCATGAGCATCAGCACGACGTCGAGCGGATCCCCGTCTCCGTTCAGGTCCACGCTGTTCGCGGTCTCCGAGACGGCCATCGAGATCCAGCCGGGCGCCACGGTCGCCGCGGCGCCGCCGTCCAGTGTGAGGGAAGCCAGACCGCCCACATCCACCGGCACGCCGCGCGCCCCGTTGATGTCGTCGTCGATCGAGACCCACTGGAGGACCTGCAGGTCGGTGGTGTCACCGTCGTTGTTGCGATCCCCGAGGCCTTCCTCGGCGGCCGTGAACACACACAGGGAGCCATAGCAGAAGGACACCGGCGCACCGGCTCCGGCATTCAGCGGCGGCGGGCCGGGAATGCCCACGGGAATCGTCGGCGTGGTCCCGGTCATGATGGCCGGCACGAAGTCGGTCGCGTCCCCATCCGGGTTGATCGGGCCGATGCCCGCCGCCGCTTCGTCGGCGTAGTAGTGGTAGCCCGTTTGATCCCCGAACGTCGAGTACCCGCCGGTGGGATCCACGTCGACGCCCGAAACGCCGCTTGCGTAGGTCTCGAGCTCCGCGGTGAAGGGCAGCGTGTCGGCGGTGTCGCCGTCGAGGTTCAGGTCGATGCCGCGGTTTCCAAGGCCTTGAATCGCCTCATCGACGCAATACACGATGTCCGAGCCCTGCCCCACGATCGGGGCGCTCAGTCGGGGAGCGAGCAGGAAGGTGTGGGCGAGTGTGTTCGTCTTGACGTCGAGGAGAGACACGACCGTATCCACGGTGTCTCCGTCGAAGTTGAGGTCCTTCCCTTCATCGCGTTCCCGGTACGTCACGATCCGGGTTGCCGTCACACCCAGGTCGGTCAGGGAAGCCCCACCGATGAGATTGGCGGTCGGGGGGACATCGTGGAGCGGGGCCGTGAACGAGACCATCGTGTCCAGAAGGTCTCCGTCCATGTTGAGCGAGCGTCCCTCGTCGGCCTCGCGGCGCTCCCAGAAGATCGCTTCCGTCGAAGAGGGGAGGACCCGCGCCCATTGGACCGCCGTGGTCCGAACGTCGGTCGTCATGAGCGTCCGGATCTCGGCGCCGGTCGTGGCGTCGATCTGCGACATCACGCCGTCGCTCGTGTCCCCGTCCTGGTTGCGGTCGCTGTTTCCCTGCTCCGTCTCGCCGACGGCGAAGACCACATGGCGGCCGGTCACGCCGTAGACGTTGCGGCGCGGTAGGAGAACCCCGGCCAGGGCCGGGTAGGTCACCACGCCCGTGGTCGCGGGCTCCCCGACCGCCACCTTGGCATTCGTGCCGTCGTCGGCGATCACGAAGAGCACGTACGACCCGATCGCCACCTGGTCCGTCTCCAGCGTCACCTCCTGAGGTGTGCCACTGCGGTCTCCGCCCGACCAGAGAGAGATCTGGTCGGCCGTGGTGCCAGAGTCCCCGTCAGCGTCGAGGACGACCTCGACCGTCGCTCCGACGTTGTCCTCGACGCGGAACGCCACCGTCAGCGCGTCGCCGGGGATCAAGGCGCTAGGGAGAGACGGCTCGAACACCTCCACCGTGGGGGGGACGCGATCGCCACCCGGCGGCGGGGGGATGATCGGGGGGGTCGTCGGCGGCGTCGCGCCGCCGCTCCCGCCGCAGCCGGCGAGGGCGAGGAGGGCCGCCAGGGCGAGACCCCGGGCGAGGATGGACGGATGCGTGGACACGACTTGTCTCCCTGGGGCGGCAAGCCCCCATGAAAGGCCCGCACGACGCGTTCCATGGTGCCCCGAGCGCGTCGAACCTCCACAGGTAGCGTTCAGGACTGATGAGGGCTCCCCCGCGAGGCCCCAGCATCTTGGGGGTCGCGGCTCCTCAAAATGCCAGTCTTTGGTCCTGTTAGCTAGCCGGCCGGTCGCTTCGCAGGGCGGGCACCGTCCAGGTAGAGCGAAAGCACACGGGTGGCGAGCGGCCCCGGACGGGGCTCAGGCGCGCTGCCCGCGGCCTCCGTGGCGGCCCGCTCCGCCATGCCGAGCAACATCCAGACCAGCTCCTCCCCTCGCCGTCGCCGCCCCTTGGACCTGAGAGCCCCTTCGACGGTGGCTTGGACGAGCGACAGGTACTCCTCGCGAAGCGCGGCCAGCCGCCGGGCCCCCTCGCCGCGCCGCGGTGCCAGGCGCCCGGCGATCGACTGCGCCTCAGCGGGGCAGGCCTGCACGCGACGGATGTGGTCGGTCAGCAGGGCCTTCAGTCGGTCGCGACTCCCTCGTCCCGCCAGGGTGGCTCGGGCCGACGCCACGGCGGCGGTGAGCAAGCGAAGCTCCACCCGGTAGACCAGGTCGTCCTTGCCGGCGACGTAGTGGTAGAGCGTGGCGAGGCTCACCCCGGCCTGCGATGCCACGTCTCGCATCGTCGTGCCGAAGTAACCGCGCTCGGAGAGGACCTCGGCAGCTCCGTCGAGGATCGGCTCCAGGCGCTCGGCGCGTCCCACGCGCGTCAGCTCGCGGGTCCGCCCAGGCCCTCGCCCCGGTAGATGACCGAGCACAGAGCGGTCTCGCCGAGGTGGACCTCGGCGATGGGCAGCCCCGCGGCCGCGAGTTGCTCCCAGATCCACACCGCGATCAACTCGGCCGACGGGATGGCGAAGCGTGCGTTCAAGTCCGCGTGATCGAGGTGATCGAGCACGTGCTCATTCACGATCCGCTTCACTTCAGCGAAATCGATGGCGAGGCCGGTAGCCGGGTTCACCGGCGCATCGCATACCACGCGGAGGCGGTAGCTGTGGCCGTGGACGTTCCGGCACTTCCCTGGGTGGTCGGGAAGGTGGTGGGCCGCCTCGAAGGTGAAGTCGCGTGCGACGTGCATGGCGCCGGGATTGTACGGCGGAGCCGGTGGACTGCCGCCCTGGCGCCCGGGCCCCGGGGCGTCGACACAACTCCTTGGCGGCGCGAGACATCGGAAGGGTGGACGGCCCCTTGGATTCAGGCAGAGTGAAGGGCCCTCGACCGCCGGCCCGCCCGAGGGAGGGCGGCGCAGCGTTCCTTGCGTACGATCATCGCCTTCCCAGGGCCCTGCCCCGAGGAGCGTTCCATGCCCCGATGTCTCATGCCCACCTGCCGCCCCGGACGCCTTGGCGTCCTGATCCTCGGCCTCGCGTTGCTCAGCCTCTTCGCCGTGCCGGCGTGGGCCGAGGATCCGAAGGACGAGGGGGAGGCCTCCAAGGACGGTCGCATCGGTCTCGTCGGGCATGTCGAGCCCCGCGACCTCGCGCCCGGTGGGTCGGGCTTCTTCGTCGTGACCTCGAAGATCAAGCACCACCTTCACATCTACGCCGACGGCATTCCCGAGGACCACGACTGGGTCGAGTGGTCCGCCCTACCCCAAGCCGGCGTGACCTTCCACGCACCGAAGGGCCCCGTTTCCTACGACTCGTGGAAGGCTGAGCCGGGCAAGGTCGAGTGGACCGAGCCGAAGATGTGGAAGGACCCCAACTTCCCCGAGCTGCCCGCGCGTCCCATCTGGGAGGACGGGCACGACTTCGTGCTGAGGATCCCCGTCACGCTGGACGCTTCGTTGCCCGCCGACGCCGTGCTGAGCGTCGCTTTCGACTACAACGCATGCGACGACATGGGGTGCTTCCGGCGGCACAAGAACCAGAAGGTCGCCGTGAAGCTCGGCGTGTCGGCACCGGCCGCCGCCCAGGTGAAGGGTCCCGTCCGGGATGAGACGGCCGAGGTGACGCTGACCCTCGACGAGACGAAGGGCGTGGCGCTCGTCACCTTCACGCCGGGGTTTGGCTACCACCTCTACATGCCCGGTAGCCAGGACGGGATCCCCGTGGCCGTCAAGCCGCTCGAGGACGAGGGCATCAAGTGGGGCGACGTCCGCTATGCGGGCGAGGGCGAGGCCATCCACGGCCCGTTCGAAGTGACCGTGCCGTATGAACGCGACGGCGCCTCGCGCATGCGCCTCGAAGTGACGTGGCAGGGCTGCAACGACATGGGGCAGTGCATGCGTCCCCAGACGGCCACGCTCCAGGCGAACTGGCGCCCGGCCGCCGGGGCGGGGGGGCCCGAAGCGCCGATGATCGACCCGGACCAGGGCGCCCCTGACGTCGAAGAGCCCGATCCGATCGCCGACGTCGCCGAGGGCGAGATCGTCGTCCTGCCGCCCACGGAGAAGGTGCTGTTCCCGCAGGTGGTCGGCGACGACCTCGGCGGCGCCGGTGGCGAAGAGGAGTGGACCGCCTCGGGCGTGCAGGACAGGTGGAACAACTCCTGGTTCCTCATGTTGCTCTCCACCTTCGGCTTCGGTGTGCTCCTCGCGTTCACGCCCTGTGTTCTGCCGATCATTCCGCTGACGATCAGTGTGATCGGGGGCGGCAACCCGGACATGAAGAAGTCGCGCTTGACGCTCCTCCTGACGGTCTACGTGCTGGGGCTCTCGCTGACCTACGGCGCGGCCGGCGCACTCTCCGGGTCCCTCGGCGAGGCCATCAATGTCGAGGCCGCGTTCCAGAACAAGTACGTGGTCTGGGGCATCTCGATCTTCTTCCTCGTCATGGGCGCCGGCATGCTCGGCATCTTCGAGCTTCAGCCGCCCAAGTGGATGGAGGGCATGCGGGGCGGCGCGGCGAAGAAGAGCGGCACGGTCATCGGGAGCTTCCTCCTCGGCGCGCTCGCCGCGGTCATCGCGAGCCCGTGCACCGGTCCCTTCGTGGTGGCGCTTCTGACCTTCGTGGCCACGACGGGCAGCTCGATGATCGGCTTCCTCCTCTTCTTCGCGCTGGGGTTGGGCATGGGGGCGGTGTTCTTCGCGGCCGGATCGTTGAACCTGCTGGCGCGTCCCGGCCCGTGGATGGTCTGGGTCCGCTACATCTTCGGCGTCCTCCTCTTCGCAGTGGCGCTTCACTACCTGGCGGGTGGTGGCCTTCTGAGTACGCCGGCCCTGCTGATCTTCGGGTTCCTGATCGCCTTGATCACGCTGGTCGCCGTGCGACATCACCTCGTGAAGAAGGAGTTCGAGAAGAAGGAGGTCGCGAGCAAGCGCAGCGTGATCCTCGCCGGGGTGCTCGTGGCCGTCACGGTCCTCATGGCTCTCTACCACCGGCCCGGCGCCGAGAGTTCCGTGGACTGGACCAAGATCAAGAGCCTCGCCCACCTGCAGAAGGAAGTCGAGGGGGCGAAGGCCGCCGGGAAGCCGCTCGTGGTCGACATCTGGGCCACGTGGTGCACCTACTGCAAGGAGTACGACAAGGACATCGAGGGCGACGCCTTCCTCCGCGAGAAGTTCGGCAAGGAAGTCGTCGCGCTCAAGCTCGACCTCACGGAGGATCATCCCGACGAGCAGCCGATCCGTCGCGCGCTCGGTCTGCCCTCCGAAGGGCAGCCCCGGATGGTCTTCTTCGATCGCGAGGGGCGTATCCGTCGCGGCGCGGACGTCGTGCGCTACTACAACAAGGGCGACGAGGATCCGGCCGAGGAACTCCGCAAGCGGGTCCAGCTCGTCCTCAAGCCCCGGTCGTAGCGCGCAGCCGCATTCACGGTCGCGAAGCGTCCATCGTCCAGAAGCGGCGGCGCGTACAATGCCGCGGTGGAAACGCGCATCTACGTCGATGGTGTGATCACAGCCGCCGAGGACGCCCGGGTCCCGGTGCTCGATCACGGGTTTCTCCTGGGCGACTCGATCTACGAGGTCCTGTGGTGGCACCGTGGCGTGCTCGTGCAGGAACGCGAGCACATGGAGCGCTTGATCGAAAGCGGTCGCCGCCTCTACTTGGAGCTCGACACGGAGCCCGAGGCCCTCGTGCAGGCGATCCACGAGACCGTGGCGGCCACCGGAGCGACCTCGGACGATGACGCCTACGTACGTCTCATCGTGACGCGGGGGAGCGGTCCCCTCGGCCTCGGCTTCATGGACATCGAGCGCCAGAGCGTCGTCGTGATCGTTGCCCCCGCGAACCAGCCCACGGCCGAGGCTTGGGAGCGTGGCGTCCGCATGACCATCGTGGCCCGGCGACGCAACCCGACAATGGCCCTCGACCCCGGCGCCAAGACGGGCAACTACCTCAACAACGTCCTCGCGCTGCACGAGGCGCGCCTCGCCGGTGCCGACGACGGCCTGATGCTCAACGAGGACGGACACGTCACCGAGGCCACGACCGCCAACGTCTACATGGTGCAGGACGGTGCACTCGTCACCCCGCCCCTCGACGCGGGGATCCTCAAGGGCACGACGCGGACGCGCATCCTCGACCTCTGCGCCACCCACGGCATCGAGGCGTACGAGCGGGTGATTCGACCCGATGACCTCGAGCGCGCCGACGAGCTCTTCGTCTCGTCTTCCGTCAAGGGCGTCTTGCCCGTCACCTCCGTGGACGGCCGGGCGATCGGTGACGGTCGCCCCGGCCCCCTGACACGCCGTCTGCGCTCGCTCTTCCAGGCGGCGGCGGACGCCGAAGCCGAGGGTTCGGCCCGGCAGGTGCTGTAGCTACCGGACGTCCCCCCGAGAGGTCTCCCGTGTCCATCTTGTGTAGCCTTCGGACCACGCTGCGTTTCGAGGAGCGCCCTTGATGGAGCGAGGGATCCGCACGGTCGCCGTCTCCCTGGCCCTCGCCTTCCTCGCGATTGCGCTGGTCCTTCCGGTCGGCGTGCTGGTGGTGCGATCGTTCCAGGTCCAAGAGGTGACGCTGCCCGACGGCCGCGTGGAGCGTGCCGCCGGCGAGGTGACCCTCACCACCCCGCGGGAGGGAGACGGGATCCTGCGTTACGACGTGCAGGCGGGGCCTACGGCGCCCCGCATCTCGCGCGTTGCGCGGGTGGCCGACGGGGCCACCGCCCGCAAGGTCTGGAGTCTGCAGCACTACCGCGTGCTGCTCGGTGACCGACGCACGCTGGGGTTGGTCAAGAACAGCGCCATCCTGGCGCTCGGGGCCGTCGTGTTCGCCTTGCTGCTCGGCCTGCCTCTCGCGTGGTGGCTCTACCGCACGAATCTCCCCGGACGCCACGTCTTGCGCGCCCTCACCTTGGGCCCCATGGTCCTGCCGCCGCTCTTCCTCGCGATGGGAGGAGCTCGTCCGATGGGGGGGCTCCTCTACGACGTCTTCGGCCTGTCGGGCGCCCCGCTCCAGCTCGGGACCGCGATGCTCGTGTTCGGTTTCGGGCTCTTCCCTCTCGTGACGATCCTGGTGGGCCGTGCGTTGGCGGAAGTGCCGGCCGGGCCAACCGAGGCGGCGTACCTCTTCGGGGGACGACGCGCCGCATTTTCGCGTGTCGTGCTCCCCGCGGTGCTGCCCGCCGTGTTCGGCGCGGCCACCCTCGTCTTCGTCCTCGCGGTTTCCGACTTCGCCGTGCCCGACACGTTGAGCTACTCCGTGCCGCACGTCACCACGCCGGCGTACGTCTTCCCCACGGAGATCCTTCTCCAGTTCGAGAAGAACCACAACACCGCGCGGGCCGTGGCCACCGGCGCGCCGCTCGTCTTGATCACCCTCGTCCTCCTCGCGATCTCGTTGGGTGCGCTCCGCTCGAGCCCCGTGGTGGGGGGGGGCGAAGGGCGCCACGGTCGGCCGCCCGTGCGTCTTTCCTCCCGGGGGCGGTGGGCGGGGTGGAGCACCGTCCTGGTGGTCCTGACGCTGACGTTCGTGCTTCCGATCGCGGGCGTCCTCGGCTGGGCGTTTGGTAGCGGATCGACCTCCAAGTCCGGCACGGGAAGCCAGCCGACCCTCTTTGCCGACGGCGGTTCGTCGGACCGCGGGACGCTGTTCGACTTCAGCGGCGCGATCGCCCGGACGCCGGGCGTCGAAGGCGACATCGTGCGGTGGATCAAGAGCGGACTGGGGGCGGCGATCCTCGCCACGCTCGCCGCGCTCGTGCTCGTCCGCTGGGCCCTGCGCAGTGGCCCCGTGGTGCGCGCATTCGTCTTGTTCCTCGTGACGGTGCCGCTGGCCGTGCCCGGTCTCGTCTTCACGGTCGGGACGCGTCTGTTCTGGCTCGACGTCGATTGGTCCTGGGCCGACCGAAGCGCCCTGCCCTCGATGTGCGTACTCGCCGCCCGCTTCCTCCCGTTCGCCGCGCTCGCCGTGTGGCTGGCCCTTCGTCAGGTGCGGCCCGGGCACGAGGACGCCGCGGCCCTGTTGGGAGCCGAAGCCGGGACCCGTGCCCGTCGCATCTGGCTGCCTCTCGCGTTGCCCGGCATCCTCCTCGGGGCGCTGACGACGCTACTCTTCGCGCTGCGTGAGACGGACGCCGTGGTGCTCGTCGATCCCCGCATCCTGCCCATGCGGATCTACTCCAAGATCCACTTCTCGAGACTGGCCGACGAGGCGAACCTGGCGCTCATCTGGCTCGGCGTCCTCCTGGTGCCCGCCGTGCTGGCGGCCCTGGTGGTCGCCTGGCGGCACCGGCGCCGGGTCTGAGGAAACCGATTCCGGCCGCCCGGGCTCGGCGTTTCATAGGGTGACGCCCCGGAGGCCCCCTCATGACCCAGGTCGTGCTCCCCATCCGCTTCGCCGCCGCCGTGCTGCTTGCGATCGCATTCGCCTGTCCTCCGCTCGGTGCGGACGTCGTGACCACCACCGACGGACTGCGCCTCGAGGGCGAAGCAGAGCATGCCGCCGACGGATCCTGGATCCTCGTCCACGAAGACGGGCGCACCCGGCTGGCGGCGTCCCGCGTGGCCACGGTCGAGAAGGGGGCGGGGCCGCGGGCGTCGTTCGAGAAGCGCCGGGCGACCCTGCCCGACGGGGACGCGAGCGCCTGGGTCCGCTACGCGCTGGAGGCGGATGCCGCCGGCCTGACGGATCTGGCAAAGGCGGCCTTCGAGCACGTGATCGAGATCGACCCCGACCACGCCGTGGCGCGGCGGGCGTTGGAGCAAGAGAAGGTCGATGGCGCCTGGGTGAGCGAGGAGGTCGCTCGTCGGCGTCGCGGCCTGGTCCTCTACGAGGGGCGGTGGGTCCTGCCCGCCGAGGTCGAAGCGCGGACGCGCCAACCGTCCGAGGCGATGCCCCGGGTGGCGACGCCCTCGGACGACGCGAGGACGCGGGACGTCATCCGCACGTCGGCTGGAGACGACGCCCTCCTTCGCCGCGCCGCCCGCCTGGCGCTCTCGAAAACCCCTCGCGAGCAGCGGCTCCGGGCGGCTCTCGGCACGCTCTACGATCCTAGTCCCCGCGTTCGACGGCAGTCGGCCGCGCTCCTCGGCGAGCTAGGCGACGAGGCGGCGCTGAGGCCGCTCATCCTCTCGGCGGCGCGCGACGTCGACCCGGAGGTGAGGCAGGAGGCCGTGCGGGCCGCCGCGTCCTTCGGCCACGACGACGTTGCGATCCCGTTCGTACGTGCCCTGGGGAGTACCCACCCCCGGCTCGTCGCGAATGCCGCGCAGGCCCTCGCCGCGCTCGGCGACCAGCGGGCCATCGGCTACATCGTGAAGCGCATGTCCAGCCACGGCTCCAGCTCGCGGAACTTCGTGTCGTTCCTGAACCAGGTCTCCTACGTGCGCGACTACGACGTCGAGATCGCCCAGGCGAGCAACATCGCCAACCCCGACGTCTCCACGATCAGCGACGGCGTGATCCTCGACGTGAGGGTCGTGCACGCCTCCTTCGAGAAGACGTGGGTCGAACCCCTGCTCGTGAACGCGGCCGCTTCCTTGGCGGGGCAGCCCTTCCAGAGCCGCGACGAGGTCATGGCCTGGTACGCCGAGCACGAGGAAGAACTCCCCGACTTCCCCCCCAAGGCGCTCCGGCGCGCAAGCGTGGCCAGGTGATCGGCGCCCAGTAGGGAGAATTGCAATGGGGCGAGCCGTCGTGGCTCGCCCCGTCGTAGCGCGCTCTGGCGTGGCCCACCTCTGCGGGACCCACCTGGGCGTCGGGCTCGAAGCCCGGCCGCGTCTACTCCTTCTCGCCGTCCTGCTCCGCCCGCTTCGCTTCGGCCTCGGCCTTCTTGATCGACTTGCGCGAGCGGACCTTGAACTTGGTCCGCACCTTCGGCAGGCCCATCACCGAGTCGCCCTCGGTCCAGCGTTCCTCGTCCTTGAGCTTCTCGATCCGCTCCCAGCGAGTCAGGACGCTCCGCTGGCGCGCCAGCGAGTTCTTCAGCTTCAGGCTCTTGTGGATCGACATGGCACGGGTCTCGGATGGGTTCGGCACGCCGGGGGGCGTACGTGGCGAGCCGAGGATTTTGCCCTGGAGTGGGCCATCCGTCGCTGAATTGACGGGGTGCTGGACCCGGCGAGGCGCTAGGGGCGCCGCGGCTCCGCGAGGACGCTCTCGAAGCGGAAGGGACTTCCGTGCCTGAGCCGGATGACCTTCATGTTCTGGTCCTTGTGGAACGCCTCGGCCGCGGCCGCCGTGGGGAAGGGGCCGACGTCGATCTGGAGGAGGCTCTTCTTGGGGCCGAGGCTGATCCGGACCCGGTCCGGGTGGATCTTGTGCCACTCGTAGAGCTCGCGGACGACCTCGCCCGGAATCACGGGCCCGTTCATCACGTGGTCGTGGGTGGGGAGGGTTCCCCGAATCCAGTACACGTTCGAGGCGGGCGTGCCCCGGCTCAAGCTCGGCCCAGTGTCCATGACGCCTCGGCGTCCCACGCCGAGCCCGACCGTGAACGCCAGCACGATCAGCAGCACGCCGATGCACGAGGCCAGGAGGAGTTGGCGACCGCCCAATTGGATGCCTTCCTCGGGAGGGCCCGACCGTCGCTTCGAGGGCTTGCGCTTCCTCGAGGCACTCGACCGCGCGGCGCGTGAGGCGTTCTCCGCCGATCCGAGACGAAAGACGTCCAGCAGATCGGTTGCCTTCTTCGCCATGAGCCTCCCACCCGGGACTGCACGATGCCTAGGGGACGTCTGAACCCTCGTCGTGCGGATCGTACCCGGGGGGGCCCACGACGACGTGGTTCGTCTCTCCTTGAGTCATCGGAGCCACGACCTACGACGTTGAGCGACCGTATCCGCCGCCAATCACTTTTGCGGCGCATGCCTTCGCTGCAGCGCGAGCTGCGCGCCGAGCTCGACCGCGGCACGAAGAGACGTCGGCTTCGCTCGCCCCGTACCGACGATGTCGAACGCCGTCCCGTGGTCCACGGACGTGCGCACGAAGGGAAGCCCGAGGGTCACGTTGACGGCACTTCGAGGAGCGATCGCCTTCACCGTCGGGAGGGCTTGATCGTGATACATCGCGTACACCGCGTCCCACGCGCCACGGACCGCCGCCGGGATGCACGCATCCGCCGGGAGCGGGCCATCCGCGTCGATCCCACGGCCTCGCGCGGCCTCCACCGCGGGCTGGATCACTTCGCGTTCTTCCCGCCCGAAGAGGCCGCCCTCGCCCGCGTGCGGATTGAGGCCAGCCACGGCGATGCGGGGGTCCTCGACACCGAAGGTCTCCGTGAGCTCCCGCGCAAGGAGCTCCAGGTCTCCCACGAGGCGCTCCGTCTCGAGCAGGTCGGGTACGTCACGCAGAGCAACGTGGATCGTCGCGAGCGCCGCGCGCAGCCGCCCCCCGACGAGGAGCATGAGCACGCGCTCGACGCCGGCGACGTCTCGGAGCGCTTCCGTGTGGCCGGGCGAGTCGATGCCCGCGCGCCGCCATGCTTCCTTGTGGATCGGGCCGGTGACGACCCCGTCTACCTGGCCGGCGAGGGCGAGCGCCGCCGCGTCGAGCACCCAGGCGTGACACGCCGCGCCCGCCCCGGCATCGATCCGGCCGGGCACCGGCAGCGCCAGGGGCGTGGGTAGCGTCTCCAGGAGGCCCACGTCCAGGCCCTCGGCCTCCATGGCGTCTGCCCCCGCGACGGTCGGGGGGAGGACGTCATCCGATCCGCTGCCGCCCGCACGGGCCAGGGCGGCGCGGTCGCCCACGATCAGCAGGCGTGCGCCGGCAGGGATCCCCTCCCTCAGCAGCCCGACCACGATCTCGGGGCCGATGCCGGCGGGATCGCCGACGGTCATGGCCAGGAGGGGGCGATGGGTCATGCACGAACTCCGGGTCGGCGATGGAGCCAGACGTCGAGTGGGAGGAGGAGCAGGGCGGCGATCAGCGGATAGGGCCAGAGGGGCCGGGGGGAGGGGATCGGAGCAGGTGCCCCCGAGAAGAGCGGCGTCGACGGCGCCAGCGCCTCGGCCCCGAGCGCTGCCACGAGGGCCGCGGCGTCGCCGGCGCGCGGCCCCGGCGCCACCCGACCCCGGGCCAGGTAGGTGAGCGGAGGGACGATCTCATCCGGCGCGTCCGGGAAGCTCAACTGGATGCGAGCCGCGGACCCGGCGGGGAGATCGGGCAGGGGGAGGTCGTCCTCCGCACCCGGCGTGTGAAGCCCCAGGTCCACGCTCCGCCCCTCGGTGGTCCAGCCCACGCGCACGGTGCGCGGCTTCGGGCCGGGCTCGGCCTCCAAGCGAAGCCGGTCGCCGTCGGGTCCCGGTACGACGCTGGCGAAGGGAAGCGCCGTCAGGGAGCCCGGTGGTGCCAGCACCGAGCGCGTGACGTCGAGGAGGAAGGTCTGCAGGTCGGGCCAGGTCGCGAGCCCCGGGCTGAAGGGCGGGAGGGTCCACATCTGGACGCGACCCAGGCCCCAACGCCCGGCGGCCAGCGCCGCGGCGTCCTCGCCCCGCATCATGAGGAGGGCGGCACCCGGCTGGAGGCGGGCGGCCCGGGCGGGGCCCACGGCCGGAAGACCCTGCCGATCCAACCCGGCCGTCGCCTCGTGGGGGCGGGCGAGGTCCAGCGGGGCCAGGCCTTCCCCCTCCGTGGCGGGCTCCGCGGGGGGCGGCGCCGGGCTCTCGTCCGCCGGTCCCGGCGGTAGGGGGGGGCGCTCGCCCGGCTCCTCGGGCGGTGTCTCCTCCGGGGGCGGCTGGTTCTTGTCCTGGATGCGCGCCATGGCCTCGGCTTCCCGCCGTCTCGCCTCGGCCACGATCTGCGTGTCCCGCGTCATGATGGTCGGTAGCTGGGACTCCGTGTCGGCCGGCACGTAGCGTCCCCGGGGCGCCCACATCGCGATGCTCTTGAGCAGCTGCTCGTCGTGGCTGTAGCCGAGCCCGACCGCGGTCAGCGTGATCCCGGCTTGCCCCATCGATTCGATGAGGTGGCTGAACACCGCGCGTCGAGCGGTCTGCTGGCCGTCCGTGAGCACGATCACGTGGCGGATCGGTGAGTCCTCCTCGGTGAGGACGTCCCGCGCCTTCACCAAGGCCGCGTAGATGTCGGTGTTGCCGTGCGCCTGCAGGCCAGCCAGACGAAGGCCGAGGACCCCCAGCCGGCGCGCGCCCGTCATCGGCACGTCGAGTGTCGCGTCGTCGGCGAACGTGATGATGCCGACGCGGTCGTGTCGAGACAGGGTGCCCGCGGCGCGCCGCGCTCCCTCGATCGCCATGCTCAGCTTGGCGCCGACCATGCTCCCGCTGCGGTCGATCACGAGGAGCAGGCTGATGGGCAGCGCTTCCTCGGGGCGCCGCTCGGCCCTCAGGCCCGGGTCCGGCGTCGGGTCGGGGGACTCGACGGGATCGGGCTCGGCGGGCGGGGGCGGGGGAGGCGTCGGCGTGGGGGGAGGCGGGGGGGAGCCAGGGCGAGGAGCGGCAACGCCTCCGCCAACGGCGAGGTGGCCAGCCCAGCCCACGCCTCCTCGTCCCGCCCGGCCAGGACGACGAGCCCCAGCCCTTCCTTCACGCGCGCCTTCAGTGCGCTGACCACGGCCGGCGGCAGGAGGGGAGTGATGTCGCTATCGAGCAGGACGACGTCCGGCGCGGGCACCGCGGAAGCGAGCGCGGCGCCCAGGCCGAGCGGCGGCAGCGAAGTCACCTGGAATCCCTGCACGGTCAGCGCGCGTCCGATCGGATGGGGCTCGACTCCCTCTTCGACGAGGAGCGCCCGCGGAGGCGCTTCGACCATGACGAGCCGGCGCGCGATCGTCTCGTTGCCTTCGCCGTCCGCAAGCAGGAGCGTAACTTCCCGGGGCCCCGGGGCCGCCGGCACGTCCGGGACGAGGAGGTCCCGCGGAAGGCCGTCCGTCGGCGGCGCCACCGCCTGACGTGCCACGCTCTGCCCATCCACCAGGACCTGGGCCGTTGCCACCCCCCGCGCCACGAAGCGCGCTCGGAGGTCGAAGGGAGCCCGTACGCGGGGCGGGAGGTCGAGGGCCGTGACCTGGGGGCCCGTGGGCGGGGGCAGGGGGGCCTCTCGAGGCAGGGCGCTGGCCTTGACCCGGAGCCCGCTGGTCACGGCCGCTTCGGCTTCCCTCTCGAGCCCGGCGAGCGCACCGTGGCCCGACGCGAGCAGCAGGATGGTGCCGTCTTCCCCGGGCCTGAACGCGAGGCGCGCCGCCGCCACGCCTGCCGCGGGCTGCGGCGTCTGGGTGGCGTTCACGGGCGGCGGCGGTCGCCACGCATCCCCCGCGACCGTCGCCGATCCGGCCGACGCCCCGAAGGCGAGGATGGTGGCGGGGATGCCGTGGGACCGGGCGTCCTCGATCGCTGCCTGGGCCAGCGCGTCTGCCTCGCGCGCGCCCTCCGTCCCGAGCTCGGCGGACTGCTCGATCGCCACCACCAGTCGTCGACGCCCCGCTTCCGTCTGCGGCAGCGCCGGCGCGGCGAGGGCGACGACGAGCAAGCCGAGCAAGGCGCTCCGCACGAGGGCGCGGGCGACGCGCCGCCGCGGGCTGCCGTCGGCGCGACGCTCCAGGATCCACACCGCCGGGACGAGGATGGCCAGGCCGACGAGCAGAACGGGATGGGCAAAGGCCATCGGAGGAGGAGGTCACTTCAAGACGAGGATGGGGTCCGCCCACGTGACGTAGTCACGCACGTGCAGGCCATCGCGACCGAAGTCGATCTCCAGGACGAGTTCCTTGACGCTGCCCACGTCGAGAGGACCCACGACGCGCGGCGGCTCGCCTGCCCTCAGGTCCGCCGCTTCCCAGAGCACCTTGCCGTCGCCCCGAACGCGCGCGTCCACGATGCCGCCGCCTTCCTGGGCGAGCGCCACGTCATCGACACCCACCAGGGTGAAGAAACTCGCGTACGCCGCATTGGTCTCCAGGGTCACCCGGGACCTGGCGTGCACCGCGAACCCGTGTTCGTAGGTGACGCCGTGGATCGTGAGCGGGCAACCGCTCGGTCGACGGTCTGCCCGTGCGCCATACCAAGCGTCGAGGAACGCCCGCGTCGGATCCTCTCCGGCCGCGGGGTAGGGCGTTTCAAACGTGCCCTCGAAAGGGAGATCTGACGCGAATACGAACGCCTTGCCGTATGCGCGGACTCGTCGTGCGTGCGTGGCCGGCACACGCACCCGGACCTCGGGATCCGAGCGGAGTCCGAACTCCAGGAACCCCTTGGCGAGCGTGGGCGCGCTGGTCGTGCGCAAGAGGCTGCCGGCGACTGTCTCCACCTCCAGGACGGTGGATGGGTCCTCCTTCAGCGGATCGTTCTCCAGGTGCATGACCGCGAGGTCGTCCCACGCCACGAGGCGCTCCTGCCCGCGTGCAGTCTCCAGGACGAGCCCCCCCTCTTCCGCGCGAAGCAGAAGCCCCGTCGTGGCGTCACCGGTGCGCACGTACGCCACGTCGTCCTTCGGTTCGGGGGGAAAGCGCGCTTCGGGCTCGTAGCAGGCCGCCGCGCCCGGGGGCAGCGATGCCAGACTCCGCAGCGCATCGAATCGGACGGTCACGGTGCCGACGTCGGCCGTCCGGATCACCACGCCGTCCGGCGCCACGCCCCCGAACTGCCCGAGTACGCGTTCACCACCTACCAGGTGGGCGCGCAACGTGTTCCCTCCCGCGGGGGGAACCGTCGCTGCATCCAGGTTCTGGATCCCCAACAGACTCGTCAGCGGAAAGGCCCGCACGCCGCCCGGTGTTCGGAGCGAGACCTCCGTGGGCCCGAGCGACGCCAGCCGGCCTTGAACGCGGACCCCCTCGAGCGTGAGGACCTCCACCCGGAGCGTCTCGGGCTCGGCCCAGAGCGTCCGCGGCCAGGGGCTACCGACCAGGGTGAGAATCGCCAGGAGAACGAGGGGACCCAGGCGGACGACAGAAGCGGGGTGCGCATTCACGGGCCGATTGTCGAAGTGCCCCTGGGCAGCGTCAAGGCGCCGACCGGGGGAGTTCGTTGCGGGGGGCCCTCCCGGAGAGTACGGTGACCCCTTGGCCGGAGCTACGCAGCGACGTGGGGGAGCCGCCCTCGGCGGGGGCGCAACACCGAATGCAATTGGACCGTGATAGCGATACCCACCGCCTGCGCGTGACGTGGTGCGGGCGGTCCGTGACGGGCCTGGTGCGCTCCAACAACGAAGATTCCCTGTGGGCGGCTCCGCTGGGTGCGTCGGTCGTCGAGCGGGCCGAGGCCGACGGCACGGTCGAAACGCAGTTCCCTGGATTGCTCCTCGCCGTGGCCGACGGGATGGGCGGGGCGCTGGCGGGTGAGATCGCGAGCGGGCTGGCCGTTCAGACGCTCGGGGCGGAGATGGCGCGGCGCTCCCGGTGGGTCAACCCCGAGCGCCTCGAAGCGTCCATGTGCGCGACGCTCCTGCGCGAGGCGGTCGAAGCCGCCAACGTCCACATTCGCGGCGAGGGCGAGAGCAACCCCAAGCGTCGCGGGATGGGCACGACCCTCACCGCGGTCTGGGTTCGCTCGGACCAAGGTGAGATCGCGCAGGTGGGCGACAGCCGCGCGTATCTCTTCCGCCAAGGACGCCTGACCCAGCTCACCAAGGACCAGAGCCTGGTGGGCAAGCTGATCGAGGACAACATCATCAGCGAGGAAGAGGCGGAACGCATGGCGGGCCGCAACATCATCCTGCAGGCCCTGGGAACCGACGAACCGCTCGACGTGGTTCATCAGCGGGAAGCCCTTCAGGCGGGCGACACGCTCTTGCTGTGC
The DNA here is from genome assembly GCA_963802335.1 of uncultured Planctomycetota bacterium. Lineage (GTDB taxonomy): Bacteria > Planctomycetota > PLA2 > PLA2 > JAEUHO01 > CAWDIE01. The sequence goes on from CAWDIE010000007.1 coordinate 107,750, forward strand.
ACCGACGGCCTCTCGGGGGTCTTGAACAACCGCCAGATCGAAGAGGAACTCCAGACGAGCGGACGTCCGGAGGAGATCTGCGATCGCCTGATCCGGCGCGCGAACGACCGGGGCGGACCGGACAACATCACCGTCCTGCTCGCGAAGATCGAAGCCGTGCACTAGACCCTACGGGGGCCGAGCAGTCGGAGCAATTGCCCCGGCGGCGTCCGCTATCGGACGAGCCAGATGCGCACGCGGACTTCCTTCTTGGCCTCCGCTCGATCGGCCTCCGCTCGATCGACCTCGGCACCCTCGTCAGCCGCCGCGCCGCGCGCACGCCGCGTGCGCCCGGTTGCCGCTACGCCGTCCTCGGCCTCTTCGTCCGGCGCGGGGGGGTGAGTGGGCCGCGACGCGGGATCCACGGCAGGCGCTTCGGACGGAGCTGGTGCCTTGTCCCGCGCGAAGCTGCCCAGCCGGCGTGCGTGCTCCGGCGAGAGGACCAGGGTCATGCTGTCGAAGACCCGCCGGCCCGCGACCTCGACCGCGGTTGGATCCAGCTCGGTCGGGTCCAGCGGGATGAGCTGGAGCGCGGACGCGGACGCGGACGCCGCCATGGGCCGCGCCGCCGCCTTCGGCGCGGTCGTCGGCGGGGGAACGACACGCCAGGTGCCGTCGAGGCCCGCCTCGAGTTGCTCGTCGAGGAGAGAGGCCAGGGAACGCGTCCCATTCTGGATGGACTCAGTGGTCAGCGCGTAGACGACGATCGGTGCGGCGGGTGCGGATGCGCCCTCCCCGGACGGCGGCGCGAACGCATCCGGTCGGACCTCGTCGGACGGCCTCCGCAACCCGGCTGGGACCACGCCCCCGGGCTGCAGTCGAGGGATGCGGTTGCCGCCCCCCCCGGCGAGGCCGGGGATCGGGGGCCGCGGGCTGCCGCGGGACTGCGCGCGGTCGAGGCGGCTCTCGGCCGTCGTGCCACGCACCGAGGCCGCTTCGGACGCCGCCTTCGCGGGCGCGTCCTGGCGCTCGCTCTCGCGCTTGGCCGCGCCTGCGTTCCGATCGTCCCCGGACTTCCCGTCGCGGGAGATCTCGTCCCCGTGCCGGGCCATCCGGACGGGCGCGGATGCGCGGGAGCCCAGGCGATCCGCCACGACCAGGCCGATCAGGAGGACGGCTGCCGCCGAGAGGGGGAGCGCCATCAGCCGCCAGCGGCCTCGCTCGGCGTGGCGGGGCGTTGCGAGGAGGGCTCGCGCCCGGCGTTCCTCCAGCGACCCGCCGTCGTCTCCGGCGAGGCGTCGGTGCACGCCTGCGAGGAACGCCGCGGGGGCCCGGGCCGGGTCGGGGCGTCGAAGCAGGGTCTGGACCTGCTGCAGCTCGACCCAGAGGGCCGCGAGGTCCGCCTCCGAGGCGAGCCGCACCTCGAGATCACGGCGCGCGTCTTCGTCGAGGCGACCGTCCAGCAGGTCGTTGAGCAGGGCTTCGTCGTTCGCGTTCATCGTGCGTTCGCCCTCGTAGGGGGAGGGGTCGAAGGGTATGCGCCGTCCAGGCCTCGGCCGTAGGGCGCGTCCGCGCAAGGACCGGCGAGCCGCCGGCTCTTCAGGCCAAGGCCCTCGAGGCGCCGGCCCCTGAGGAGCAGGCCCCTGAGGAGCAGGCCCCTGAGGAGCAGGCCCCTGAGGAGCAGGCCCCTGACGCGCCGACTCAGGAGGCGTCGAGCACGGGAGCCACGCGTCGACGGAGCTCCGCACGCGCCCGGTGTAGTCGACTCCGCACCGTACCCACCGCCACGTCGAGGATCTCGGCCATGTCCTCGTAGGACAGGTCTTCCACCTCGCGGAGCAGGAGCACTTCCCGCGCGTCCGGCTCCAGGTCGCCCAGCGCCTGCCGACACGCTTCTTCGACCTCGCGTCCCCGCGCCACTTCCCACGCCGCCGCCCCGGGCGCCGCCAGCGTGTCGCGTCGCGGCACGTCGGACGGTCCCACCGGCACGTCCAGGGAGAGGGGACGCTGGTGCTTCACGGTGCGCCGGCGGCGCAGCTCGTTGCGGCATTGGTTGATGGTGATGCGGGTGAGCCATGTCGAGAATCGGGAGGCACCCTGGAAGCGGGGGAGGGCTCGCCAGGCTTTGACGAAGGTCTCCTGGGCGGCGTCCAAGGCGGCATCCCCGTCGGAGAGAAGCCTCAGCGCCAGGCGATACACCCGGTCCTGATGCCGCTCCACGAGCGTGTCGAATGCCCCCGGAGCGCCGGCCCGGAAGGCCTCGAGCACCTCACGGTCCGGATCCCCCGGCGCGGGGCCGAGGTCGGGTTCCATCGGGGGTTGTCTGTCCGTCACCATTCGACCCGATGCGCCTTCCAGGGTTCCCGACGGGGGGCGGCTCGCCTCGCTCATGCTCTACCCCGTACGTACGTTCGAATGGCGAAAGCGTTCGCAAAAGTCAGGCAAGAAGACGGCGTAGCCCCGTCCCTCGCGCCTCGTAGGCTGGCGTCATGGCCGCTGTCGCCCGACGTCTCCTTCTCCTCCTGGCCCTCCTCGCCGGCGCAATCGGGGGGTTCACGGGACGTCGCCACGAGGAGCGGGCCCCGCTCCCGCCCGCCCGCCATCGGGGCGCGGCCCTGAAACAGGCTCTCTTCGCCTACGAGACCGGGGATGGGGGCGGGGCTCGATCGGCGCTCGCCGCGTTCGGCGCGCTCGGACGGGCGCCGCGGGAAGACGTCGCCGAGGCCGCCCTGATCGAGGCGCTCCTCGGCGGTGGACACGACGGGGCGCTTCGCCGCGTCGAGGCGGCCTGGCCATCGACCCAGGCGGCCGCCCGGGCTGCCTGGGAGCGGGTGCAGCGCGCCGCGGCGCCGGCCGGCCGCGCGGCGGCACGAGCGGCGTTCGTCGAGGCCTACCCCGACGCCTGGGTCCTCCAACGCCCGGCGGGGCGGGCGGGGTCGTGACGCCCTCCGCCCGGCCGGGCCGAGGCGAGGGAGCGCCGCTCGAGCCGGGGGACGCCCTCGAGGTCCTGGCCGGGGCCACGAGCAAGCGCCTCGAGGCCTTGGCCCGCCTGGGCCTTACCGACATCGAGGACCTCCTGCGCCTCGCCCCCCGTCGCTACGAGGATCGGCGTCACCCGACCGCGATCGCGGACCTCGTTGCCGAAGACCGCGCGCTCGTCGTCGCCAAGGTGCTGGAGTCCCGCTCGGTACGCGCCCGCGGGGGCCTGACCATTCTCGAGGCCCTCGTGGCCGACGAGACCGGCCAGATCATGGCCCGGTGGTTCCAACGGGGGTTTCAGCGCCGCCCCCTGCCGCACGGGGCCTGGGTGGCACTCTACGGCCCGGCCAAGAAGAAGGGACGCAAGCTGGAGCTCTCCGGCCCGCAGCTCGAGCTCCTGCCCGCACCCGATGCCCCCCCCGATCCCACGGGCATGCCCGGCGCATTCAGTATCGTCCCGGTCCATCCGCTCACCACGGGCTTGAGCGCGGCCGTGATGCGCCGCTTCGTGTGGCAAGCCCTCACGGCCGCCGAGCGCGTCGTGGACGCCGTGCCGGCGTCGCTTCGCCGCTCGCTCGACCTCCCCGATCTCGGCGCCGCCCTCCACGATCTCCACTTCCCCTCCTCTCTCGGCGTGGCGGAAGCCGCGCGTCGGCGCCTCGCCTTCGACGAGCTCCTCGTGCACGAGATCCTGCTCGCCCGCCGGCGCCTGCGCCGGCGGCAGGAGACGGGACCGGCCATCCCGATCGACGCCCGCCTGGACGATCGCATCCGGCAGCGCATTCCGTTCCAGCTCACCCCGGGGCAGGAGAGAGTCGTCCGGGAGATCGCGCAGGATCTCGCCGCCACGCACCCGATGAACCGCCTCGTCCAGGGGGACGTCGGGAGCGGTAAGACGGCGGTCGCCGCCTACGCGATGCTGGCGACGGTGGCCGCCGGGCATCAGGCGGCGTTCATGGCGCCGACCGAGGTCTTGGCGCGCCAACACCAGGCCACGCTCGAGACGCTGCTCCAGGGCAGCCGGGTGCGCCTCGAGACCCTGCTCGGCGGTCGGCGCGGCAAGGCGCGAGAGAGGGCCTTGGCGCGCGTGGCCGCCGGCGACGTGGACATCGTCATCGGAACGCACGCGGTCATCTCGGGTGGCGTGGCCTTCGCCCGGCTGGGACTCGTCGTCGTGGACGAGCAGCACAAGTTCGGCGTGCGCCAACGGCACCAACTCGTCGCCAAGGGGCAGGACGACGGGGTGCGCCCGCATGCGCTCGTGATGACCGCGACGCCGATCCCTCGCACGCTCGCGCTCGCCGTGTACGGAGATCTCGATCTGAGCGTCATCGACGGGCGACCCCCCGGTCGCAAGCCCGTCGAGACCTGGGTCGTGGGGCCTCGGGAGGGCCGTCGGGTGTTCGACCGCGTGCAGGCGGAGCTCGACGCCGGGCACCAGGCGTTCGTGATCTACCCGCTCGTCGGGGAGTCGGACAAGCTGGGGCTCAGGGATGCGATCGACGGCCAGACCCGATGGGCGCGTGCCCTGCCGGCGCGCCGCGTCGGACTCCTGCACGGGCGCATGAAGCGCGACGAGAAGGAGGAAGCCATGGACGCGTTCCGCCAGGGGCGTACCGACGTCCTCGTCGCGACCGTGGTGATCGAAGTCGGGGTCGACGTGCCCAATGCCACCGTGCTCGTGGTGGAACACGCCGAGCGCTTCGGCCTCTCGCAACTTCATCAGCTGCGGGGCCGCATCGGGCGTGGGGATGCCGGCGGCTTGTGCGTGCTCGTGGATCGTGCCAAGGAGGGGCGCCCGGCGCGTCTCGACGTCCTGGCGGCGACGGAGGACGGCTTCCTGATCGCCGAGGAGGATCTCAAGCTCCGCGGCATCGGCGACGTCCTCGGCACGCGCCAGCACGGCCAGCCTCTCCTCTCGGCGGCGCGCCTCCCGCGCGACCTGCCGGTGCTGGTTCAGGCCCGGGAGGCGGCTACGACGATCCTCAGGTCGGACCCGCGCCTCGAGCGGCCGGCGGCGCGTGGGCTGCGGGCCCTCGTGCGGCAGCGGATTCGCGCCACGGGGGGGGACCTGGGCGGGTAGAAGGGGGCGGGCGGATCTGGCCGAAAGCGGCCCTCTTCATCACCAGACCGTCACCTCCCCGGGAATTCGCCAACGGCGAAGGGGGGGGCCTCGTTTGCACTCTAGGGCCTGATGACGCCTGGATGACCCGCCCCCCCCAGCAAGTGGGACACTCGCCATGATGCCGCACCTCCTCCTTCGCTCGTTCCTGCTCGCGTGGGCCCTGATCCTGCTCTCGACGCCGGCCATGGCGTCGCCACGAGGCAGCGGCGGCATGGAGTTTGGACCGCCGCCCCGCGGCCCCGACGGGAAGCCGATCGGTCGTGGGAACGAGGAGGAAGCGACGGCGACCCAGCCGGCGCAGGACGACCCCATCCTCGATGAGATCCAGGACCTCGCCACGTGGCCCAACCGTCGAGGCATCAGCGCGGCGGAGACGCTCCTCCTGCGTGGGCCGGTCGTCGTGCCGTACATGGTGCGCATCCTGGATTCCAAGGACAAAGAGACGTCGGCCATCCAGCCCGGCGCGGCCTGGGTGCTCGGGCACGTCGGCGAGCCCAGCCACATTCCGATGATCCTCAGAGCCGCCGCCGAGCGTAAGAACGGGAGTCGGGCCGAGGCCTTCTTCGAAGCCGCCTATCGGCTGGACGGCACCAAGGCGAAGCGCTGGCTCTTCTCGTTCCTCACGCTGCGGCGCCCCGTGTTCCGCCAGAAGTCCACCGAGTTCCTGGCGCAGCACGTCGGCCCGGAGGACCAGGAACGCGTGCTGCAGCTGCTCGACTCGGATCGCGCGGGTGTACGCATTGCCGGATTGAAGCTGCTGGAACCGGCCGAGGTCCCCGACACGGACGCCCGGCTGACGCAGGCGCTCTCCGACCTCTCCCCGCAGGTGGCCCAATCCGCGAGCATCACGCTGGCCCTGCGCGCCGACGAGGAAATCGTGCGCCGTCTGAACACGCTCGCCGTGGAGGGGAACGTGCGGGAACGTGCCTACGCCACGCTCGCGCTCGTGGAGATCGCCCGCACCCGCGACGAGAATCCCTTCAACAGCAACACGCTCGCCGAGTTCGCCGGTCGCCGCGGCATCCTGCACCCGGAGAAGCTGCCGCGCGGCGCGTCCGCGGTCGGCCTCGCCTACGGCGCGCTCGACTCCACGGACGAGAGCCTGCAGGGCCTGCTCGACCGGACCGTGATCGAGGTCTTGATCGACACCGTCGGCGGAGGGCACTTTCGGGACTTCTCCAGCCTGGCCGAGCCCGTGTTCTCCGCCTTGCGGCGACTGTCCGGTCTCGACCTGCCCACGACCGCCACCGCCTGGGCCAGCTGGTGGACCGGGCAGCGCGGAACGTTCCAGGCGCGCCGTCCGCTCGATGCCTTCGCCGCGAAGGACCTGCCCTACGCGTACGTGACCGTCGAAGCCGTCGACCCCGAGGGGCGTCGCCGCTCGGCAACGTTCCGCGCTGAAGACGGCTCGGCCAACACCGGGGACTTCGTGATCCGCAACGGCGTGTTCACGGCGTTGGTCGGTGCGCTCGAGGAGGCGGGCATCTTCAGCTCCGATGCCGTGGCCAAGCCGCGCGCGGACGAGCACGTGGTCGTCGTGCTGGGTGTGCTGAACCAGCGGCGACGTCTCGTCGTGCCGCCGTCGGATCCGCGCTACCCGCTCATCCGCATGCGCGTCACGTCCCTGCTCGAGGCCAACGAGTGGCAGCGCTACCGCGACATCGACCGTTGGCCCGACGCTGTGGCGTGGTGGAAGACGAACGTCGAGATGGTGGAGCAGGCGGATCCCGAGACCCGCCGGATCCTGCTGCGGTCCGCCATCGTGAACGCGTTCGACGATCTTCCCTCGGACGTGGCGCGCGGCGAGGCCCTCGACGTCCTCGAGGACCTGCTCCGGCAGGACGAAGGGGACGGGGGCCTCTCGGCCGGTGACGCGCGAGCGCTCGTCGAGGCGGCGACCACCGCGGTCGCGTTCGGCGGCGTCGAGGAGCGCGCCGTCCGCTTCGCCACCATGCAGCGCGCGTCGTCCCAGGTGCGCGGAGACCTCATCGAGGCGCTCGCGACCCGGACCGAGCCCACGGCGGCCATGCTGCTCGCCGAGCTGCTGGCCGCCGGTGGAGAAGCGAGCGTGCGGGACGCCTTCGCCGATCCTCGCGCGTCCATGCGCCTGGCGGCCTGCCGCGCCGCCCAAGGCCTGCTCGAGGCGGGGGCGGAAGCCGACGATAGCGCCGCGAAGCTGGCGGCACTGCAGGCGTCGTTCCGCCCGGGACTGGAAGTACTCACGCGAGACCTCGATCTGGTCGTGGCCACCCGCGCGACGATCGCCCTCTACCACCTGGGTGACGAGGGCGCGATCACCCGCCTCGAGGACATCTACCAGACCGGCGACATGGGGGTGAAGGTCGCCGTGGCCGAGGCGTTGGGCGACATCAAGCCGGACGACGCCTATCCGCTGCTCAACCTCCTGCTCGCCAACGAGCGGGCTCCCGACTCGGGGCTGCTCCGCGCTACGGCGCTCCGCTCCCTCGGTCGCACGAACCACGCCAACGCCGTCAATCTCCTCACGTTCTACCTGCTGAACGATGCGGACGCCGGCGTGCGGCTCGCCGCCGGCGATGCGCTGATCGAGCTGAGGTCCGAGGATGCGCGCTTTGCCCTCGTGCGCGCGCTCACGGAAGGGCAGCCGCAGCCCGAGCGGCGCGCGCGCCTGATCGCGGTCCTCGGTCACTTCGATGGTCAGGTCGTCCAGGAAGTGATGACCTCCTATCTCGAAGACAAGGACCCCCAGGTCGCACAGGCTGCGGCGCTCGCCCTTGCGCGTCAGAACATCGCGATCTCGGTGCCCTATCTCATCGAGATCGTGCGCTCCGGTAATCCGAACGTTGCGCAAGAGGCGTTGCGGGCCCTCGAGGACATCAGCTTGACGCGGTTCCAGTTGACCGGGCACGACCTGCTCGCGGAGCAGTACGAACAGTGGTATCGCACGGCGCGGATCACGGTTGCGAAGGACCCCGATCGCGCGTTCTTCCGCGACGCCCTGCGCAAGCGCGGCTACGACGTCGGGCCGCTCGTGCCTTACATCGCCGGTGAGTCCGATCCCATGGCCGTTCCGCTCCTGATCCGAGCGCTCCGCGACGAGGACGCTCTCGTCCGGCGTGGCGCGGCCATCGCGCTGCGGCGGATCACCGCCCTCGACATGGGCGAGGTGACGCGCAACACCTCACGGCGAGACGCCGCGAAGATCGCCGATCAGTGGGCGCGGTGGTGGTCGCGCGTCGAGGGCCCGAAGGATCGCTGACCTTGCCCGACGTCGAGGACCCGCCCCGCACGCCTGGACGCGTGCCCTTGTCGCTCGGCCTGATGCTCGCGCTCGCGCTGGGGGCGCTGGGTGGGTGGCTGCTGGGCGGCCGTGACGGTGCGAGCCGGTGGGAAGAGGAGATCCAGGCTGCCTCCGCGAAGGCGGGCGTCGATGCCGCCCTGCTCCGGGCTCTCGTGACCGCGGAGAGCGGGGGCCGTCCCGACGCTACGAGCCGGCGGGGCGCGCAGGGTCTACTTCAACTCCTGCCGGCCACGGCGCACGAGGAGGCGCGGCGCCTGGGTTGGTCGGACCCGGACCTCTTCGACCCGGCAACCAATCTCACCCTCGGCGCGATGTACCTGGCCCGGCTCCTGGGCCGCTACGACGGTCAGGAGGCCTTCGCCGTGGCGGCCTACAACGCCGGCCCCACGGCGGTGGATCGCTGGCGCGCGCGTGCGCCGCACCTCGCGCCACTCGACGTCGTGCTCCTCGAGGGGTATCCGGAGACCCGACGTCATGTGGTGAAGGTCCTCCGCTGGCGTCAGAGCGCCGCGGATTGACACGTCCGATCCTCTTGGACCGTCAGCCTGCCGGTCCCTCCGGTCGGGCGCCGTCACCGAGGACGGTGACCTGGTCGGTGCAGGCGCACGCGGACGTGGGGTCAGCGGCGGGCGCGGCCCTCGGGGCGCGGCTCGTCAACCGAGGGACATCAGCAGTTCGGCATTCGTGCCGTACTGCTTCATCAGATCGACGATCGTCTGCATCGCCCCCGGGGGCGTGTGCGCCGAGATCGCGCGCCGCAGCAGGTTGATGCGTCGAAGCTCCTCGGGGTGAAGCAGCAGATCCTCGTTGCGCGTGCCCGAGGACGGGATGTTGATCGCGGGCCAGATGCGCTGATTCGCCAGGTCCCGGTCGAGCACGATCTCCATGTTGCCCGTGCCCTTGAACTCCTCGAAGATCACGTCGTCCATGCGGCTTCCCGTGTCCACGAGGGCCGTTGCGACGATGGTGAGGCTTCCGCCGTCTTCGATGTTTCGGGCTGCGCCGAAGAAGCGCTTCGGCTTGGTGAGCGCCTTGGCCTCCAGGCCACCCGTGAGGATGCGCCCGCTCGAGCCCGCCATGTTGTTGTAGGCGCGGCCGAGGCGCGTGATCGAGTCGAGCAGCAGGACGACATGCCGGCCGAACTCGACCATACGCTTCACGCGCTCCATCACGAGCTCGGCCAGCCGCACGTGGTTCGCGGCCGGTCGATCGAAGGTCGACGCGATCACCTCGCCGCGGACCGATCGCCGCATGTTCGTTACTTCCTCGGGACGCTCGTCCACGAGCAGGACGACGATGTCCACGTTGGGGCTGTTGTGGGCGATCGAGTCGGCCAGGGCCTGGAGGAGTACGGTCTTACCGGCGCGGGGAGGGGAGGTGATGATGCCGCGCTGCCCTCGGCCCAGCGGGCTGAAGATGTCCACGACGCGCATCTCGATGCCCTCGGGCTCGGTCTCGAGCACGAACCGCGTGTCGGGGTAGACGACGGTCAACTCGCCGAAGTCCTGCATGCCCTTCAGGCAGGCCGGATCCTCGTGGTTCACCTCCTCCACGTCCTGCAGGGCGAGGAGGCGCTCTCGCGGCCGCGACGGTCGTGCCGTGCCGCTCACCCAGTGACCGGGCTTGAGACCGAGACGACGGATCAGTCCGGCGGCCACGTAGACGTCGTCGGGATGCTGCATGTAGTTGCGTTCCGGACGGCGGAGGAAGCCGTACCCGTCCGGATGCAATTCCAGCAGCCCCTCCACGAAGGTGGTCGGCACCGGCTGAGGCGACGCGGGCTTCTGCAGGAGGCGGTACAGCGTCTCGCTGCGCCGCTCGTTGGGTCGGGGCTTCAGTCCGACGGACTTGGCCAGCGACGCGACCTCGTCATCGGACAGCTGGTTGAGTGCGGAGACGTGGTACTCCCCGCGCCGGACCCCGTCGAGGAGGTCGCGCGGCGATGCGCCGGGCGGGGCGGTCGCAGCGGGCTCGGCGCCCGCCGGCTCGAGTGCGACCAGATCGTCTTCCTCGTCCGGCAGGGGAGGGATGTCCGAAGGCGCGGGGTCGGGGCGATTGCCTCGGTCGCCGCGGTTGGGCTTGGCGTTTCGACGGCCGCTGCTGCGGGAGCGGCGACGCGTGGCTCGACGCGTGGGCTGCGACGCACGCTCGGTCTGGGTTGCCTCTTCCGCGATCGGCGCCCGCCGCGTACGTGTCGCGTCGCCCGCGGGCTGGGACGCGGGGGGCGGCGTGGCGTCGGCCGCGCCCGGAGGCTCCGTCGGCCGAGGCGCCGTCCGCTCCGTCTCCGGACGGCGGGTCGCCTCCGGGGTGGGGGGGGCGATGCTCGGGGCAGCCGACGAGGGCCTCCCGGCCGCCTTCCTGCGTGTGGCCGTGGCCTTCTTCTTCGCGGGCGCCTTGGCCGGTGTTTTCGTACCGGCAGTGGCCGACGTGGCTCTCACGGCCTTCTTCTTCGCGGGCGCCTTCCTGGTCGTCGTCTTCTTCACGGCGGACTTCTTCGTCTCCGCCGGCTGCTTGGCCGCTGTCTTCTTGGCTGCCTTCTTCTTGGTCGCCGTCTTCTTGGTCACCGTCTTCTTCTTCTTGGCGGTGGTCTTCTTGACCGCGGCCTTCTTCGGGGGCGTCTTGGCCGTCGCCTTGCGGGACGCGGCCGCCTTGCGGGTACCCGCCTTCTTGGCGGCGGTGCTCTTCTTCGCGCCCGCCTTCTTGGCCGTGCTCTTGGGCTTGGCAGCCTTGCGGGGGGCGTCGTCGTCGGTAGGGGCCATCGCGTGCTTTCCTGTACGTCCTCAGGCGGGACGCGGTAGGGCGAATCCAAGGCGGGTTAGGCAGTCACGGAGGTGACGGTCGAGATCGTCGTCGTTGGGAATCACGAGGTCCGCGCGCACTCGCTTGATCTCGAGCGGCGCCTGGGCGGCCTCGCGTCGATCCAGTTCGCTGGCCCCTGTCCCGCGGGCGGCCGCCTGGGCGCGGCGCTGCGGCTCCGGAGCATCGACGAACAGGATATGGTCACAGCGCGCGTCCAGCCCCGTCTCGAGCAGGAGTGGCACGTCGAGGACGAGCAACCCCGGACCTTCTCCGCGGCGGTGGTGGGCGATGCGGTCCTCGATCGCCGCGAGGACAGGCGGGTGCACCAGGGCCTCGAGCCGCTTCCGGATGTCGGGGTCGCCGAAGGCGTGCTGCGCGAGCCACGGGCGGTTCGGGCTTCCGTCCGGGGCCACGGCCTCGGCACCGAACGTCGCGACCAGACGGCCGTCCGACGCGGCGCTCGCGAGGGCCGCGCCGGCGAGGCGATCGGCGTCCACGACCTCTGCGTCCACGAGACCGGCCAGACGTCGGGCGACCGTGGTCTTGCCGGCGCCCACGCCTCCTAACAAACCGAGAACGATTCGAGGGCTGGTCAGGGGACGCGCTCCGTCGCCGCTTGCGCGGGCGGGATGGGGGACCGGGCGTGGAAGGGCCACGGCCCGAACGGGGAAGGGGGCGGGATGCCATCTGATACGGCAGGCGGCGTGCCCCGAGAGGCGGGGAAAGGCAGGTCCGGCGTTCGCTGGGGACCCACGCTTCCTCGTCGTGCGTAGACGATAGGCGCCCCTCGGCCCCGGTCAAGGGGCGCGACGGTCCCAAGATGAGGATTGACACCATGTTGCTGTTGGGATCGCGGGGCCTTTGCGGTACGCTCCGCACTTGTCGGGCGGCGCGAGCCGGCCGACTACGTGCGGCCCTAGAGGGATGTCGCGATGCCGATCCACGGCGGCTCGGGAGCGCGGCGCGGAGGCCAGGGCCCTTGTCCGGAGAGAGGTATGCGCCAGCGACACCAATCCCAGCGCGGCAGCGCGAACTGGCCCTTCATCATCGCCCTTCTGCTGCTCTTGGGCTTTGTCTACGCGTGGTTCCAAGAGAAGGACCAGCGTCAGCAAGCTGAAGAGACGGCGAAGGTAGCGACGATCGACGCAGCAGCGGCCAATCGCGTCGCCCAGCGGTACGTTGACTACGCCCGAGAGATGTCCCAGGAGATCGGTTGGAACGACCAGATCGCCACCGACGTCACGAAGGACATCCCCGAGAACGACGCGGATGTGAAGGCCAAGATCGACCAGATGGCCCGCCGTCTGGCCGGGGAGGCCTACTTCACGAACCTCGAGAAGCTCCGCGCCCACCTCAAGCCCGAGGGGACGATCGACGGGGCCCCGGGGCTCCTGGGGTATCTCCTCAGGGAAGCGACCATCCAGATTCGTGGCGATCTGCGCACGGCGCAGGCCGAGGGCGTTGAAGAGACGCCCGTCGAGTTCGACTGGATGTCGACTGAATTCCGGCAGAAGATCGCCGAGATCAATGCCCTGGAGATTCCCGTCGCGCCGCGCCCCGTCGTGGATGCGGACGACGAGGCCGACCAGGCCCGCTACGAGAGCGAGCGCGTCGCCTACGAGAGCGCCGTCGGTGAGTGGGAGAGCCAGGTGTCCGAGCTCATGAGCATGGACGGCTGGAAGGAATACAAGCAGATCATCAAGGGCCCGACCAAGTTCGATCCCGACTCGGTTCGGACCGTGGTGCTCAAGTTCTTCGCCCAGCCGCCCACGGGCAAGGTGACGATCCAGGACCTGCTGGGCTACCCGAAGCCGGTCATCGAGGCCTTCAAGGCCGAGTTCCGCGCCAACAAGGAAGAGGACACCGCGGTCATCGACCGCGTCCGCCAGGAAGTGGCCTCTCATCAGGCCAGCATCGGCGACCTGAACACCCAGTTGGCCGAAGAGCAGGACCGGCACACCCAGGACGTCGAGCAGCTCCGCGGCGAGTTGTCCACGGCGAACGAGACGGCCGAGCAGAACCGGGTCGAGGCGACCACGGCGAAGCAGGATCTCGCTCGTGAGAAGGACGACAAGCAGACCGCCATCTCGGCTCGGGAGGCCCGTATCGCGGCCCTCGAGAACCGCATCCGGATCGACAAGGAGAAGCGCGACCTCGAGATTCGTCGCGACGACCCCGATGGTCGCATCCTGACGGTCAGCCCCGGCATGCGCACGGCGATGATCGATCTCGGCACGACGGACAAGGTCTACCCGGGCCTCAAGTTCAACGTCAGCCGTATCGGCCGCGGTGGCATCCGCACGCTCAAGGGCCAGGTCATGGTGACCCGCGTCCTCGGCCCGAACGCTGCCAAGGTCACCATCCTGACCGAGGCCGATGCGCGTCGGCCCGTGCTCGGCGGCGACCTGCTCAGCAACCCGTTCTTCAGCCCCAGGGAGACGATCCACATCTATCTGGCCGGGGAGCTCGAACGCTACCCGATCGGCATCGCTCGCGATCGCCTCGCCAAGATGAACGTCGTCATCGACAAGGCCGTCAACGCCGATACGGACTACATCATCGTCCCCAACACGATGGAAGCACCCGCGACCACCGGAGACGAGGGTGATGACGAGGACGAAGGTGACGGCGAGGCCGCCAGCGGCGCGCAGAGCGAGTACGAGAGGGTCCAGGCCCTCGCTCGTGAGTTCGGTGCCACGGTCATGACCGAGCGCATGCTGAACGAGTTCCTCGACTACTAGGATCTCCTCGGTTTCCCACCTCGAGCGGGCCCGGCGGTTTCGACCGCCGGGCCCGCTTGTCTTTGTGACGGCAGGGCGGCGGTATCCTTCTCTTCGCGACCGCCATGGCAACCGACACCCGCCCCGACCCCGATCCTTCCCTGCCCCGGATGTCCCTCCCGGAGCACCTGGACGAGCTGCGCGTTCGGCTCATGCGTGCCGTACTCGCCCTCTTCGTGGCGATGGTCGCGTCCTTCGTCTTCTGGAAGCCCATCTGGGAGTTCGTCCGCCGACCGTTCGACGAGGCCGCGCGCCTGCAGGGGCTCACGGACGCGACCCTGCAGGCGATCGGGCCGGGCGACGGCTTCCTTGGTGTGTTGAAGCTCTGCTTCCTGGCCGGGGCCGTCGTCGCCGCGCCCGTCGTGCTGTGGCAGCTGTGGGGGTTCATCGCCGCCGGCCTCTATCGGCACGAGCGCCGCGTGGTGCGGTTGTTCTTCCCCGTGAGCGTGGGACTCTTCGCTCTCGGGGTCGTGCTCGCCTACGTCATCCTGATTCCCTTCGGCCTTCGCTTCCTCATCGGCTGGAACGTCGGCATGAACGTGGCGACCAACTTCCGGATCCAGGAGTACGTGTCCACGTGCCTGACCATGGTCTTCGGCATGGCGCTGCTCTTCGAGCTTCCCCTCGTGATGCTCTTTCTCCAGGCCACGGACATCGTTCAGCCCAAGACGTTCAAGAAGGGCTGGCGCTTTGCCGTGCTCCTGTCCTTCGTCGCCGGCATGTTCCTCACCGATCCGAGCCCCATTACCCAGATCATGATGGCCATTCCGGTCGTCGGGCTCTACTTCCTGGGGATCTGGGGCGGCCTCTTCGTCGGTCCCGACAAGCGGACGTTCCGCTGGTACCACACGTGGCCGCTCCTGCTGGGCGCCCTGCTGATCACGCTCCTCTTGATCTTCTCGGCGGAGATCAGCGACTGGGCGGCCGCCTTCTTCGGCGCCGACCAATCGATCGAGGCAACCGAGGGCGACTAGTTCCGTACGGAGGCAGCCTCGCCGACGAACTTTTTGCGTCATCCTGCCCCCACGCATGGCGCATGCGAGGGGTGACCGCGGGGTCGATTCCGGCACTGCTCGACCTCCGCGATGCGAGGGACGCCCTCGCCGGTACCATTCGCGCGACGTTTTCTGGACCCTCCCCATGCGTATCGCTCTCCTCGGCCTTCCCGGCGCCGGCAAGACCACGCTCTTCAATGCCGTGGCCGATCAACCCGTCGACGTGCCTCCCGGTACGGTCCAGACGGACACGCACATCCAGGTGGTGAAGGTCCAGGACCAGCGCCTCGACCACTGTCGCGAGCTGTTCAAGCCGAAGAAGTTCACGCCCGCGGGGCTCGAGCTTTGGGACCCGCCCGGGGTGCCCCTCGGCGGGGGCGAGCGCGAGCGTGAGAAGCGCATCCGCGCTCTGGCGGCGCTCCGTGAAGCCGACGCCACCATCCTCGTCGTGCGCGCGTTCACGAGCGACCGGTACGCCTACGAGCGGGCGGCGCCCGACCCCAAGGCCGACCTCGAGCAGCTCGGCGGGGAACTGGTTACGGCCGACTTCGTCGTCGCCCAGGGGCGCATGCAGAAGCTCGAGGAGAACATCAAGCGCGGCGCCCGCAGCAAGGACGAGGACAAGAAGGAGTTGGCCGTCCTGGAGAAGTGCCTGGCGCGACTCGAGGCCGGCCGGCACCTGGTCGATCTGGAGCTCGACGAAGCCGACGACAAGCGTATCCGGGGCTTTCAGTTCTTCACGCGCAAGCCTCACCTCGTCCTCGTCAACGGACCCGATGCCGATCCCGATGTGGGCGTCGAGGACCTGGCGCTGGACATCCGAACCCGGATCGCCGTCGACGCGCAACTCGAGGCCGAGCTGGCCGCGATGGACGCCGAGGAGCGCCCCGTCTTCATGGAAGAGTTCGGCATCGAGACGACGGCCGCGGCTCGCCTCGCGCACGAGATCTACCAAGCCGTGGGACTGCGCTCCTTCTTCACGGTGGGCGAGGACGAGGTCCGGGCGTGGACGATCCGCGCCGGCGACTCCGCCATCGAGGCCGCCGGCAAGATCCACTCCGATCTGGCCAAGGGGTTCATTCGGGCCGAGGTCTACACCTACGATGCGCTGGCGGCGGCCGGGAGCGAGAAGGCGTTGAAGTCCTCGGGGGGCATTCGCCTCGAAGGGAAGCACTACGTCGTCGAAGACGGCGAGATCGTCCACATCCGTAGCGGGGTCTGAGCCATGGTGGCGTCCGCGTCGCACATCGCCCGCATCCTCGTCGTGGGGGACGAGTTGCTTGCGGGGCGCACGCGTGATGGCAACGGGGCGTGGCTCGCCGGCCAGCTCGATGCCCAGGGCATCGACGTCCGTGGACTCGCGATCGTCGGTGACGCGGCCGACGCCGTGGCCCACGGCGTCGCGGTGGCGCGCCAGGACGCGACGGTCATCGTCGTCACCGGCGGCCTGGGGCCCACCGACGACGACGGCACCCGCGCCGGCCTGGCGCTGGCGTCCGGTGCGCCGCTCGAGGAGGACGAGTACGCCCTGCGTCTCGTTCGCGACGCGCAGGCGAGCCGTGGCTTCGAGCTCGACGCGCGACGGCGCCGCGAAGCCCAGCTGCCGCGCGGTGCAGTCGCCATACCCAACCCGACCGGTACCGCCCCGGGCGTTTCCATGATGCTCGAGGGAGGGGTGCGCCTCTTCGCCCTCCCCGGGGTTCCGCGTGAGTGCCGCGCCATGTTCGTGTCCGGGGTCCTGCCGCGCTTGGTCGACGCAGCGCGCCCCCCGCCGGCGTCGCGCGCCTTCCGCGTCGCCGGCGTGCGCGAGCCCGATGCGGCCGAGCAGGTCGCGGCGTTGGGCATCGAGCCGCGGGTGGCCGTTGCCTTCTATCCCCACGAGGGCGAGCTCGAGCTTCGCTTCACCTGCCGTGGCGAGGGGGCCGCCGCGGCCGCCGAACGCGCGTGCAGCGCGGCCCGGGCGTGCTTCGGCGGCGCGGCCTACGACGATGCCCCCATCCAGGCGGTCGTGGTCCGGGCGCTCGCCGAGGCACGGTTCGACGTGACGACGGCCGAGTCGCTGACGGGGGGACTCATCGCGCGGATGCTCGTCGAGGTGGAGGGGGCGAGCGACGTCTTCCGGGGTGGGTGGGTGACCTACAGCGACACGTGGAAGCGCGATGCCTTGGGTGTGGACGGCCAACTGCTCAAGGCGGTCGGCCCGGTCTCATCCGAGGTCGCGGCCGCGATGGCCGACGGCGCGCGCCGCCGCGCTGGCGTCTCGCATGGGGTGGCGGCGACGGGCATCGCCGGCCCGGCGGACGGACACCGGCCTTCCGGCGACTGTCTGCCGGCCGGGACTTTTTTCGTGGCGGTGGCGGGACCGGACGGCGCTCCCGTGGTCGAGCACCACCGCGTGCCGCTCGAGCGCCTCAGCGTGCAGCGTCGCGCCGCCGTCGCGGCCCTGGACCTGCTCCGACGCCGCCTCGGGGAATCCGAAGAACGGCGAAGCCACGACTGAGACGAGGTCCGCGCTCGCGGTAGGATCCGGCTGCGTTCCCCGGTGGTGCAATTGGTAGCACGCGGGACTTTGAATCCTGAAGTTGGAGGTTCGAGTCCTCCCCGGGGAGCACCCACTCGTTGGGCGGGGGGCCCGCGAGCAGGGCGCACGAGGCACGACGGAGGACACGATTCGTGGGACGACTGATTGCCATCATCCTCGGCGGCGCTGCCCTGGCCCTATACGTGCCGGTTTTGCTTCCGACCGAGCTCGAGAAGGTCCACACGCTCTGGAAAGAGCTCCTCGGTAGTCGCTTCGACGCCGTCGTCGCGGCGGGCGGAGGGCTGTTCGCCGGCCTCGCCCTCATTCTCCTTGCCGTCCGCGGGAAGGACTGAGGATGGGTGGCGGCCGGCGTCCGCTCGCGGTCCTCGTCCTCGCGGCAGGGAAGGGGACGCGGCTTGCCGTCTCCGACGATGCCCCCCCCAAGGTCCTCGTCGGGCTACTCGGCGCCCCCTTGCTCGAGCATGTCCGCCGGGCCGTGGCCGCGCTCGAGCCCGACGAGACCGTGGTCGTCGTCGGCCACGCCGCCGAGCGCGTCGAGGCGTGGTTGGGCGAGCATTGGCCCCAGGCGATCCCGGTCCGTCAGATTCCGCAAGAGGGTACGGGCCAGGCCGTTCGTCTGGCGTTGGATGCCCTGCCCGCGTTCGAGGGCGACGTCTGCGTCGTCTACGGCGATATCCCCCAGATGCAGGCCGAGGACCTGCGGCGACTCGTCGCCGCGCATCGCGAAGCTGGCGCCGCCGCAACCGTGCTGACCGGCGTCGCCCCGGATGCCGGCTCGTTGGGGCGGATCGTTCGCAACGACGCCGGTGGCCTCCTCGAGATCATGGAGGCGCGCGACGCCGTTGATCGGCCCGACGTCCTCGCCATCCGCGAGTTCAACACCGGCCTCTATGTCTTCGACGCCGCGGCCCTGCGCCCGGCCGTGACGAATCTCTCCCGAGACAATCGCCAAGGGGAGGAGTACGCCACGGAGGCGGTGAACCGCCTCGCGCGCGCGGGCAAGCCGACCGCCCTCTTCCCGACGCCCGAGGCTGGAGAACTGCTGGGTGTGAACGGTCACGGCGACCTGGCCGCCGCCGGCCAAACGCTTAGGCGTCGCATCCTCGAGAAACACATGCTGAACGGCGTCGAGATCACCGCCCCCGATACCACCGTGATCGAGATCGACGTCCAGATCGAGCGCGGGGCGGTCATCCACCCGTTCACCCATCTCGGCCGGGGGTGCCGCATCGCGCGCGGCGCCAAGGTAGGGCCGTTCGCACGGTTGCGCGGCGGCGCGGTGCTCGACGAGGGCGCCGAGGTCGGCAACTTCGTCGAGGTCAAAGGCAGCCACCTCGGGCCCGGCGCCAAGGCCAAGCATCTCACCTACCTGGGTGACGCCACGGTCGGCGAGCGCGCCAACATCGGTTGCGGCACGATCACGGCCAACTACGACGGGAAGCGCAAGCACCGCACGACGATTCGGGCACTGGCGCGGATCGGCTCCGGCAGCGTGCTCGTGGCACCGGTCGAGATCGGCGAGGGTGCAATCACGGGAGCGAATGCGGTCGTACTTCCCGGGCGCGATGTCCCGCCCGGCCGGACGGCCGTGGGTGTTCCCGCCCGCGTCCTGCCGCCGGCGTCGGGGGCGGAAAACGAGGCGTCCTCGGACGCGGAAAGGAAGTCCTCGTGAGGCACGGCAGTCTTCAACTCGTCGCCGGCAATGCGAATCCGGAGCTCGCAGATCGGATCGCCGAATTGCTGGGTATCGAGCGGAGCCCGGCCCGCGTCGGCCGCTTTCCCGACGGCGAGATCGACGTCCAGGTCCACGACAACGTGCGCGGCAACGACGTGTTCATCGTCCAGTCCACCAGTCCGCCCGTGAACGACAACATCATGGAACTCCTCATCCTGATCGACGCGGTGCGACGCGCGTCGGCGGATCGGGTGACGGCCGTGATTCCGTACTTCGGCTACGCACGCAAGGACCGCAAGGACGAGGGACGCGTTCCCATCACGGCCAAGCTCATCGCCAACTGCCTCGTGGTGGCCGGCGTCCATCGCGTGCTCACCGTGGACCTGCACGCTCCCCAGATCCAGGGCTTCTTCGACATCCCGGTCGATCACCTCTATGCCGCACCCGTGATCCGGGAGCACTTCGCGGCGCAGCAACTCCCGGACATCACGGTCGTCGCACCCGACGTCGGTTCATCCAAGATGGCCCGCGGGTACGCTGAGCGGCTGGGCGGAGATCTCGCGATCGTCGACAAGCGCCGCATCAGCGGAGACACCGTGGAGACGGGGGCGGTGATCGGCACGGTCGAGGGCCGCAACGTGCTGATGATCGACGACATGATCTCCACCGCCGGCTCGATCACCGAGGCGGCGAAGGTCGTCAAGCAACTCGGGGCCTTGAGTGTCCGGATCGCGGCCAGTCATGGCGTCCTCTGTGGGCCGGCGCGTGAGCGGCTGCGGGCGTCGCCCGTCGATGAGCTGGTGCTGACGGATACCATCTCGGTCGACTCAGCGGGACTGGCGAACCTGACCGTGCTGTCGATCGCGCCTCTTCTCGCCGACGCCATCAACCGGGTCCACGACGAGCGGAGCATCTCGGTGCTCTTCGAGCCGAGGGCCGAGCACGAGAAGGTCGCCGGGGCCTGATCTCACCAAGCCAGGCTCCCAAGGCCGAATGCCCGCTGCCCGGAACGAGCCGTCCCCTTTTAGAGGGCCGGTGGCGGCGGGGCCACAGGGCCGGTTTCCGCCCGGCGGCGGGGGGGCGTGGGGGCGTGTGGAAAGCCGTGGCGGCCGGAGGATCACCCCCGCCCCAACTGGCCATGGACGATCCGATTCGTATGGTGGTTCGCCTTCGCCCGCGAGGCGCAGAATGTCCCGAGGAGTCGGACGGCCATGGAATTCATCCAGATCGAGGTCAAGGAACGCGACGTGCGCGGCACCCGTGCCATGCGCAAGCTCCGCCAGGAGGGTCTCGTCCCGGCCGTCGTCTACGGCGCCCAGCGCAAGAACCTGCCCATCGTCATGTCGAGCGAGGACCTCGACGGCTTCCTTCGTACGGGGAGTCACCTCGTCGAGCTGAAGATGGCCGATCAAACGCGCGATGCGATCCTCCGCGAGGTCCAGGTCGACACCACGACCGACGAGATCCTGCACGTGGACTTCCTGCGCGTCGAGAAGGACGTCGCCGTCGAGGACCAGGTCCCGCTCGTCTTCAAGGGCCACGCGAAGGGCGTGAACGAGGGAGGCCTGTTCCAGGCCCTGCACGACCGCCTGCTGGTCAGTGCCCGTCCGCGGGATCTTCCGCGCGAGATCCTCATCGACATCAACGACTTGGGCCTGGATGAGTCGATGTACGTCCGCGACCTTCCGTCCCTGCCCGGTGTGACGTACGCCTTGGGTGAAGACGAGATCGTCGTTCAGGTCGTGACCGTGCGCGAGAGCGCTGAAGAGATCGAAGAGGGTGAGGAGGGTGCCGAGCCGGCCCCGTCCGAGCCCCAGGTCATCGGCAAGCCCGAGGGCGACGAGGCCTAGGCGGACCCGGGCGCCGGGAGTCCCGGCGTTGGGCGTGGGGCGTGGCGTGCGAGTGCCTTGCCCGACCCCCTCGCTGCCCGCCGCCGCGTCTGCGATCGACCCATGGCGACGCGAATCTTGTTCGGACTGGGCAATCCGGGAAGCCGGTACGCGAAGACCCGCCACAACGCCGCGTGGCAGGCCCTCGACGTCCTCGCCGAGCGCCACGGGACCTCGTTCAAGCGCACCCGTCTGCTGCATGGCGAGATCGCCGATGCCCGGATGGGGGCCGCGCGGGTTCGTCTGGTGAAGCCCAGCTCCTTCATGAACCTCGTCGGGCCCGTCTATCGGCGGGCCTTGGAGGTGTTCGACGTGGGCACCGACGACGCCCTCGTGGTCGTCGATGACTTCGCGCTTGCCTTCGGGCGGCTTCGGTTCCGCGCCGAGGGGAGCTCGGGGGGGCACAACGGCCTCAAGTCCATTCAAGGCGTGCTGGGCGAGCCTTCCTACCCGCGGCTCCGACTCGGGATCGGCCCGGTACCGGAGGCCCAGGACCCAGCCGACTACGTCCTGAAGCGGTACGACGCAGCCCAGGCCCGAGCGCTGCCCGACCTTCTGGATGCCGCGGCCGGCGCCTGCGAGACATGGGTCGCCGAAGGCATCGGCGTCGCCATGAATCGGCATAACACAGGGCCCACGGCGTGATTCGAGAGCCCCGATCGGCACCCTCGGAACGGGCTGGGCGGCCCAGCCAACCCCTGGTACCTTCGCTCGCTTCCCGCCGAGAGCGGCGTGGATATTCCCTGACCCCCCCCACGTTGACGCCAGAGCACCATGAACACACGTGAATACGAGGCCATGTTCCTGCTGGACAACACCGTTGCCAGCGAGAACTTCGAGGCCGCGGCCGAACAGGTCGATCAGATCCTCGAGAAGCACGGCGCCGAGATCGTTCTCAAGGAGAAGTGGGACGAGCGCAAGCTCGCCTACGAGATCAAGGGCCATCGTCGGGCGACGTACTACCTCGTCTACTTCCGCGCGCCTACGGCCTCGATCGACGAGATCGAGGGGGATGCGCGTTTGAACGAGGTCATCCTTCGCAACCTGGTCATCGCGCTCGACGAGCCGATCGACCAGCACATCAAGGTGCGCGCGGAGGAGAAAGAGAAGATGGCCGAAGAGAGTCGCCGAGCGGCGCTCTCCGGTTGGGGGGACCGTCGCAAGAGCGGTGGGGGGCGCCGAGACCGCGAGGAGGGCGGCGCCGGGTCGTCGTCCGGCGGCGCGGCCGAGCGGCCGACGGCGGCTGCGACCGCAGCACCTGCAGCACCTGCAGCACCTGCGCCTGCGGCACCGGCCGCACCGGCTCCTGCAACGTCCGCCTCGTCCAGTGAAACGCCGGCGCCTGGCGCCGAAAAGTCGGAGTCGTAAGGATGGCCAAGGGAAGGCGACCGGGAGCCGGAAGCAAGGCTCTCAAGAAGCTGCTGAAGAAGACCGGTGAGCGGGGCAACAAGTGCCGCTTCACGCGGGCTCGCGTCACGGACATCGACTACAAGGACGTGGCCACCCTCCAGAAGATGGTCAGTGCGCAGGGCAAGATGTACGGGCGCAAGCGCACCGGCACCGCCGCGCACTTCCAGCGGAAGGTCGACAAGGCCGTGAAGCGGGCTCGCTTCCTGGCCCTGCTGCCCTACGTGGGCCGGTAAGGGGGCGTCATGGCGTTGAAGGTACTGCTTCGTCGCTCGATCGACGGCGTCGGTGAGGTGGGCGAGATCGTCCGCGTCCGTAACGGGTACGCCCGCAACTTCCTCCTTCCGAAGGGCCACGCGGCCCTCGTCTCACCGGACGCGCTCCGGCGCGTCGAGAAGGACAAGAAGGTCGAGGCCGTCCGTCAGGCAGAAGAGGCTCGGCGTCGCGCCGATGTCGCCGAGCGTCTCTCGGAGATCACGATCACCATCGAGGCCCGCTCGGGTGGCGATGGGCATCTCTACGGCTCGGTCGGTCCGCGGCTGGCCGTCGAGGCACTCAAGGCGCAGGGATTCGACTTCGATCCGCGTCAGGTGCGCTTCGAGCCCTTCCGCGAGCTCGGCGAGTACGAGATCCCCGTCAACCTGACCCGCGATCACGTCGTCAACGTGAAGCTGTGGGTGGTGCAGGATGCACGCGAAGCCGCCGCGGCTGCGGCGGAGGCGGCCGAGCAGGCCGAAGCCGACCTGCATGCCCCGCCGGTCGAGGCGCCGGAGGCGCCCCAGGCCCCGGAAGGCAGCTCCGTTCTCGACGCCTAGCGCGCCCTCTATCGCACGGTCCTTCGACGGGCGGCCTTCCCTTGGGGGGCCGCCCGTCGTCGTATCCGCCGTCGGGTCCGGGGGCTGTGAGCGTCCCCCCGGCCTGCCATGCTGGGCGGGGCCGGCGCTCCTTGACGCGCGAGGTCCGACGTGCGAAAAGAGGGGCCGGTGGGCGCAAGTCGTTGATAGACAACGACTTGTGGAAAACCGGTGGAAAAGCCTTCTCAAACGTGGTGGAAAGCGTGACCGCCCGGGCGTGGCGCACGATGTCTACCTGGGGGTCAGCCATGATCGAGCGTCCGTCCGTCTCCTCCTCGGTGCCGAACATCGAGCGGGTGCCTCCCCACGACCTGGAGGCGGAGATGGCGGTCCTCGGCTCCATTCTCCTCGACGGGGAGGTGATGGGGGGGGTGGCGCCGTTGCTCAAGCCCGGCGACTTCTACCGCAAGGCGCATCGGCGCCTGTACGAGGTCATGGGCTCGCTCTACGACCGTGGCGAGCCGCTCGACGCCATCCTCGTCTTTCGGGAGTGCGAGCGTCTCGCCGTTCTGGACGAAACCGGGGGGCGTGACTACATCGCGGACCTCGCTCGCTGCGTCGCCACACCCGCCCACGGCGAGCACTACGCCCAGATCGTGCGTGAGAAGTCCGTTGCCCGATCCCTCATCCAGGCGACGGCCGAAGTGCAGCAGGCGGCCTACGCGGAGGAGGGGCGCGGCGACGAGCTGCTCGAGCGCGCCGAGGCGGTCATCTTCGAGTTGGGCAACCAGCGAGACCTCGGCCAGTCACGTTCCATCGGGACCCTGCTCCACGAGGCGTTCGACGAGATGCAGCAGCAGGGCGGCCCCGTTCGTGGCGTGCGCTCCGGGTTCTACCAACTCGACGACATGACGTCCGGTCTCAACGCGGGTGAGCTGATCATCATCGCGGGTCGTCCATCCATGGGAAAGACGACGTTCGCGCTGAACCTCGCGATGAACGCCGCCGTCAACGACGCGAAGTCCGTCGCCATCTTCAGCTTGGAGATGTCGGCGCAGAACATCGTCCGCAACATGCTGTGCGCCCAGGCCCGCTTCGAGGGCCAGCGCCTGAGGAGCGGGGGACGCTTCCTCTCGGCGGACGAGCAGCGGGTCCTCGCCGATGCCGCCGGCCCCTTGTTCGAGGCTGGTCTCTACATCGACGACACACCCTCCCTCACGCCCACGGTGCTTCGAAGCAAGTGCCGGCGCCTCAAGTCGAGGTACGGGCTGGATCTGGTGCTCATCGACTACCTCCAGCTCATGGAGGCCATGGGGACCACGAAGAACGTCGAGAGCCGGCAGCAGGAGATCTCCTACATCAGTCGCTCGCTGAAGGGGCTGGCCCGCGAACTCGAGGTGCCCGTGATCGCCCTCAGTCAGCTCAACCGCGAGGTCGAGAAGCGCGACAAGGCCCGGCCCAAGCTGTCGGACCTGCGTGAGTCCGGCGCCATCGAGCAGGATGCCGACGTCATCTGCCTGCTCTATCGCCCCTACTACTACACGCGGGACGAGAGTGACCTGCGGTCGGCCGAGATCATCATCGCCAAGCAGCGAAACGGCCCGACGGGGTCGGTCCACCTGCACTTCTTCGCCGAGTGCATGCGCTTCGACAACCCGATGCCGGAGCGCATGTAGGCCGCGACCCGCGGGACGAGCCCTCCCCGGGGCCAGTTTCTGGGCCTGAGGCCTCGGGCGCGGGCGCGGCTTTCCGCCCCGCCCGGGGCCGGATTCGCAGAGCCCCCAACTGTGCCTCGTCCCGACCCGTACCTAGAATCAGGTTTCGCCGTGCCCCGTGGCGCGGTGGCCCGGGAGGCGGTCTCCTGCCGGGATGGCAGAAGATCAGCAGGGAGGATGACCGAAGCCGTGCAGCCCTGGGCCCTCCATGCATGGCGCGCGCCTCGCGCGCTCTACGGCGCGGCTGCCGTGCTCCTCCTCGCCCTGGTCGGCCTGGCCGGCGCGCCCGCCGCACGCGCGGAGGACGGCGGCAAGGCCCTCCCCCCCCCGGTCGTTCGCGACGTGCGGAAGGGGGCGCCCGCGCCGCCCTCGGTCCCGCCCCGCGTGGCCCCCGCGCCGGCCCCTCGACCGGCCCCCGGCCCGGCTCCCGTGCGGGCCCCCCGGGCGGCACCGCCCCAGCCCGTCGCACCGCCTCGCGCCGGGCCCGCCGTTCCCCCGCGCATCGTGCCCGCGCCGCCCGTGGTCCCCGCGCCGTTTCCCCCCGCCCTTCCCTCGGGCTCGGTGCCCGCGCCGCCCACGGCCGCGGACCAGGCCGAGCCCCCGGGGGCGGCGTTCGACGCCTTCCTGGAAGACCCGGGCGAGGAGGACGAGGAGACCCTCGATCTCACGCTCGGAGGGGATCGGCCGACGATCGTGCAGATCGAGTTCGATGGGAACGCCCTCTTCGCGACCGACAGCCTCAAGGTGATGATGCAACTCAAGGAGGGTGAGCCGTTCGATCCGGTCGATCTCGACCGCGACCTCGCCACCCTCTACCGCTTCTTCGAGAAGGTACGCGTCGCAACCGAGGAAGTCGGCGGCGGCGTGATCCTCCGCTTCCTCGTCGAGGAGAACCCGCTCGTCGTCGAACTGAACATCTACGGCGCCGAGGAGATCGGCGTGGAAGAAGTGCGGTCCCTGATGTCCACGCGCGTGGGCTTCCCGCTCTTCCCCTACGCCCTGGCTTCCGACGCGGAGGACCTGGTCGAGGCCTACCGCATGCGCGGGTTCTACTTCGCCCAGGTGCCCGAGCCGGTCATCACGACGCTCGCCAATGGCGGGCGGCGGGTGGACTTCACGATCGTGGAAGGTCCCGAGGTCGAGGTCCAGAAGATCCTCTTTCGCGGAAACACCTCCGTGTCGCGTCGCGACATGATGGAGATCATGGAGACGAGCGAGCGGGGCCTCATCCCCTTCCTCTCCAGCGACACCTTCCGCATGGATTTGCTGCTGGAGGACCTCGTCGCGATCAAGCGCCTCTACGAGTCGCGCGGGTTCCTCGATGCCGAGGTCGTGCTCGACGACTTGCGGTTCTCGGACGACAAGGGACGCGTCATCATCACGATCGTCGTCGTGGAGCATCAGCCCTACTGCGTCGGCACGATCGATGTCGAGATCGAGCGCATCGAGCCGGGGGAGCCGGGGGCGCCGCCGCCGGAGGACATCGCCTACTTCACGCAAGAGAGGCTCCGTACGATGCTGGGGCTGTGTCCCGGCCGACGCTTCGACGGTGAGACGGCCGAGGAGGGCATCCAGCGCATCGTGAAGGCCTACTACGGGCGCTCGTACATGGACGCTGACGTGCGTCCGCTCGAGCGACGTGGCCGCGAGCGCCAGAACGTCGTCGACGTGACCCTTCGCGTCGACGAGGGACGTAAGTCGAGGCTTCGCCGCCTCCACTTCGTCGGCAACGAGTACACACGGGACAAGGTGCTGCGGCGTGAGGTCAAGGTCGCCCCCGGTGGCTACATCGACCGCGCCGAGCTCGATCGGTCCCTCGCTCGCCTCAACGGCCTGCAGTATTTCGAGCGCGTCACGATGCAGATTCGCGACGTGAAGTGCACCGACGGCGAGATCGTCCCGGGCTACAAGGACGTCACCTACGAGGTCGTCGAGGGCTCGACGGGGAAGCTCAACTTCGGGGTCGGGATCTCCACGGACGGTGGCCTCCTCGGCTCCATCTCGTTCCAGAAGGAGAACTTCGACATCACGCGGTGGCCGCGCTCCTTCAAGGAACTCACCTCCCGGCGGGCCTTCACCGGGGCGGGGCAGACCTTCAACGTCTTCTTCGCGCCCGGCACGATCACCAGCCAGTTCTCGGTCGGATTCACGGAGCCTCACCTCTTTGGAAGCGATCTCGCGCTCAGCCTCTCGGCCTACAAGCGCCTCAACTTCCGCGAAGACTACGACGTCGACATCATGGGATACGGCGTCGGCCTCTCCTATCCGCTCCTGGAGGACGACGAGTACCGCTATCGCCTCCGCGGTGAGATCCGCTGGCGCCATGAGAACGACCGCGTTCAGAACGTGGGGCCGAGTGCCGTACCCGGTGCCTTCCTCTTCCGCGGTGACAACGAGCTGCGCTCGCTCTCAGCCGGGTTGACGTTCAACACGGTCGATGACTTCGCCAAGCCGAAGTGGAGCACCCGGACGCGTCTCATCTTCCAATACGCGGGTGGCGTCCTGGGGGGCGACCTCGACTTCATGAAGTTCGAAGCCGGCCACGAGCTGGACTTCATCGCCTTCGTGGACAGTGACGGCAAGCGCCACCGGTTCTCCGTCCGCGGCGACCTCGGTTGGGCCGAACCCATGCCCGATACGCCGGAGCTTCCACCCTTCGAGCGCTTCTACATGGGTGGCAATCGGATGCGCGGGTTCTCTTTCCGTGGCGCCGGGCCCCACATCAACGGCGAGCCCACGGGTGGTGAGTGGCTGGTGCTCACGTCCGCCGAGTACCTGATTCCCATCGTCAAGGACACCTTCGGGGTGGTCGGCTTCGTGGATGCCGGCACCCTCGCAACCACGATCAACGCCCAAGATGCAGGGCTCTGGCGCGTTTCCGTCGGCTTCGGCGTCCGCATCAAGATCCCCATGTTGGGGCCGACCCCGCTGGCGTTCGACTTCGGCTTCCCCCTCATGTACGAGGAGGAGGACGAGCGCACCTTGATCTCGTTCGCCTTGGGCCGCGATTTCTAGCCTGGACAGCCCATGAACCCTCCGGTGAATCGTGCGGTCCTGGACGCCCCTGCATCCCGAGTCCCCGCGTTGCCCCGCCAGGACGATGCTGCGGCATCGACCCGTCGTCACGCCTCGACCTCCGGGCCCCGATCGCCCCGATCACCTCGCGGCTCGGCAGTGAGCCTGTGCTTCGCACGCAAGTCCTTGCGCGTTCGACCCTTGCCGCCGCCGCGACGGGGCCCTCACGGGGCAACCAGGCTGGCCTGCGGCCAGCGGGTCGGAAAAGCGCGGCCGGCGTCGGTCTTCTCGCCAACAATGTCCTGTCAGCCGTCCGGGAGAATCCCTATGAAGTCCCTCTTGCTCCTGCCTCTCGTGGCCGCCGCCTTGGTGTTCGCCGTCCCGGCGGAGGCCGCCGGTGAGCGCATGGCCGTCGTCGACATGATCGAGCTCATCAGCGAGCACCCCGTCGCCAAGGACCTGCAGCGCAAGCTCGAGCAGCGCGAGTCCGAGGCCGAGGCGTACGCCATGCAAGAGCAGCAGGCGCTGCGGAACCTCCAGCGTGAAATCGAGCTGATGACCCGGAACGATCCGAACCGCATGATGAAGGAGAAGGAACTCCTCACGCAGCAGACGATGCTGAAGTTCGAGATCGAGTGGCGTAAGGAGCAGGCGCTCCGCGAGTACATGAAGGGCCTCGAGACCCTGTACGCGAACATCCACGGGCTCGTTGCGAACTACGCGCGCGGTCAGGGCTTCGCCGTCGTCTTGCTGAAGACCAGTCCCCAGATCACCGCGATGGACTTCAACGACTACGGAGCGAAGATTCGCCTCCGCGCGGTCGTCTACAACGATCCGGCCATGGACATCACCCCGCAGATCCGGGCGATGTTCGGACCCAGCGCTCCGCCGGCCAACACGCCCGGCCGCGCCCCGGCGCCGCCCCGCGGCCGCTAGCCGCGAGGATCGAGCCAAGCCTTGCCGCGCCCCCAACGCACGGTTCAGACGTCAGGCGAGTTGACCGGAGTGGGTCTCCACTCCGGCGCCGAGACGACGCTGCGCGTTCGCCCGGCCCCGGCCGGGGCGGGGGTGGCCTTCGTGCGTACGGACCTCCCCGGGGCGCCGCGTATCCGGGCCGACGCAGATCACCTGGGCGTGAGGCAGCGGCGAACCGCGCTTGTCGGGCCGGGCGACGCCGAGGTCCACACCGTCGAGCACTTCCTCGCGGCCTGCATGGGCTTGGGCATCGACAATCTCGAAGTCGAGCTCGACGGCAGCGAGTGTCCCGGCATGGACGGCTCCGCCCGTGACTTCGTCGCCTTGCTCGACGATCTGGGTACCCGCGATCAGGATGCCCCCCGCGACGAGATTCGCATCGAGGAGACCGTCGCCGTGGGGGCGGGGCCCGATCGCGCGCTCGTCGCCATGCCGGCGGCCGAGGGCTTTCGCGTCTCCTACACGCTGGACTACGGCGATGCGTGGCTGGGGCGGCAGGTCTTCGCGCTCCAGGTCACACCTGAGACCTTCCGATCCGAGGTGGCCGGTGCGCGCACGTTCTGCCTCGCTTCCGAGGCCGAGGCGCTCCGCCAGGTCGGCCTGGGCCAGGGCGCGACGTACGAGAACACCCTCGTCGTCGGCGACGACGGCGTCATCGAGAACACCACCCGCTGGCCGGACGAGTTCGCCCGGCACAAGCTGCTCGACCTTCTCGGCGATCTCTTCCTGGCCGGCGCGGACCTGCAGGGGCACGTCCACGCCTACCGCACGGGACACGCGGCCAACCTCTCGCTCGTGCGCGCCCTGCTCGGGCGGGGCGAAGGAAAGGACGTCCCCGCCCGCGTTCCCCCGGCCATGATGCACGCCCAGATCCGGCGCATCCTTCCCCACCGATACCCGTTCCTGCTGGTCGACCGGGTCCTCTCCGTGGAGGGATTCCAGCGTGCCGTGGGCATCAAGAACGTCACGCTGAACGAGCCGTTCTTCCAGGGGCACTATCCGGACGAGCCCATCATGCCGGGTGTCCTGATCGTGGAGGCGATGGCGCAGCTCGCGGGGATCCTCCTGCTACGCAAGCTGGAACTCACCGGCAAGGTGCCCGTCCTTCTCTCCATCGACCGTGTCAAGTTCCGTCGAGCGGTCGTCCCGGGCGACCAGCTGCTGCTCGAGTGCGAGACGCTCCGGCTCTCGGGGAGTCGGGGGCGCGTGCAGTGCCGGGCCCTCGTGGCGGGCACGCTCGTCGCCGAGTGCCGGCTCAACTTCGCGTTGGCAGGGAGCTCCCAGTCATGACGCGAATCCACCCGACCGCCGTCATCGACGACCAGGCCCAACTCGGCGAGAAGGTCGAGATCGGTCCCTACTGTGTCGTGGACGGACCGGTGCGCATCGGCAGCGGCTGCGTGTTGCACGCGCATGCCACGGTCATGGGGCACACGACGCTCGGCAAGGGAAACCACATCTTCCCCGGCGCGGTCATTGGCGCCGAGCCTCAGGACCTGAAGCACGACGGCGAGCCGGTCGAGCTGACTATCGGCGACGCGAACCGATTCCGCGAGCACGTCACCGTGCACCCCGGAACCACCGCGGGCGGCAGCATCACGCGCATCGGCTCCGGTGGTCTCTTCATGGTCGGCTGCCACGTGGCCCACGACTGCGTGGTGGGGGACGGGGTCATTCTCGCCAACCATGTACTCCTGGCCGGGCACGCACGCGTCGGTGACCGAGCGATCCTCAACGGCGCGAGTGCATGCCATCACTTCACGACCATCGGTCGGCTGGCTTACGTGGGGGGACTGTCCAGCCTCACGTCCGACGTTCATCCCTTTACCGTCGTCGAGGGGCATCCGGCCCGCACGCGCGGTGCGAACACCGTCGGGATGCAGCGCGCGGGCATCGACGCCGATCGCATCCAGACGATCAAGCGCGCGGTCTATGCGATCTTCCTCTCCGAGAAGGAGAGCTCGACCCAGGCGATGACCCGGTTGGAGAGGGAGCACCCCGACGAACCGCTCGTGGCCGAGCTGATCGCCTCCGTTCGTGCGAGCTCCGCCGGCCGAAAGGGGCGGGCGGCGGAAGCCGCGGGGCGGCTGTCATGACGAAGGGGGATCTCCGAGCGGCCGTCGTGGGGGTCGGCGCCTTCGGGCGTCATCACGCCCGCATCTACCGAGAGCTCGAGTCGCAGGGCGTGCGCCTCGTCGGGCTCGTGGACATCGATCCGGAAGGGCCGCGCGACGTCGCCGAAGCGCTCGGCGTGCCCCTCGTCACGCGCATCGAGGACCTCCCCGAAAGCATCGACCTGGTCTCGGTCGCCGTCCCGACCGTCGATCACCGCATGGTGGCCGAGCCCCTGCTCCGGCGTGGCGTGCACTGTCTGGTGGAGAAGCCCCTCGCGGGTAGCAGCCGAGATGCGGAAGCGCTCATGAGTGCGGCGCACGCCGGCCGGGCCGTCCTGCAGGTCGGCCTCGTGGAGCGGTTCAATCCCGTGATGGCTGCGCTCGACAAGCTGGGGGCCCCGCCGGCGTTTCTCGAGGTGCACCGCCTCGCGCCCTACCCCAATCGCGCCCTCGATGTCGGGGTCGTGATGGACATGATGATCCACGACCTCGACCTGATGAATCACCTCGTCGGCGAAGAGGCCGACCGTGTCGAGGCTGTCGGTGTGCCCGTCGTGGGCCCGCATGAAGACATCGCCAACGCGCGAATCACCTTCCCGTCGGGGTGCGTCGCCAACGTGACCGCCAGCCGGGTGTCGCTGCAGCGCATGCGCCGGTTCCGCATCTTCTCCAGGGATGCGTACCTGTCGCTCGACTACGACCGTCACGAGGCCGTGCTCGTCCGCGTTCCCGACGGGGCCCTGCCGGAGGCCAAGCGAGCGGCCGCGCAGGGCCTCGCGTTCGCCCCCGGATTCCCTCTCGAGAAGATCGAGATACGGGACGCGGAGCCGCTGAAGGAGGAAATCAGCGCTCTGGTCCATGCCGTTCGCGGGGGCGACGGTGCCAGGGTCAGCGGGGATGAGGGACTCCGGGCCCTTCGGCTCGCCGAGCGCATCCTCGCGGACCTCGGCGCCCGACCCATGCCGGGGCAGGCGCTCGTCACATCGTGAGCCGCGGATTCGGGAGGCGGCGGGGCCGCAGGGAAGGGCCCCGATCGCCAGCGAGATCCGACCCTGGTCGTCTCACATCGTCGCAAGGGGTGGTGGGGACAGGGTTTACGGGCTCGGGCCTACCTTGACCGTCCTTGGCGCGCGGCTACACTCGCAACCTTGCACCCGCATTTTGGCGCGGGTTGTCGGTATCGGTTCAAGGACCGGTTTCGACACCAGCAATTGATGTCCTGAAGTCCGGAAAGTCCCCTCGGGGGCGGTATGAGGAGCAGCCCTTGGCGTCCATCACCGTCGACGCTCTGCTCGAGAATGGCGTTCACTTCGGTCACCGCGCAAGTCGGTGGAACCCGAAGATGAAGCCCTTCATCCACGGCAAGCGCAACGCAATCCACATCATCGACCTGAAGTCCACCGTGCGGGGGCTCGTCCGGTCCAACCACTACCTGAAGCGGGTTGCCTCCGAAGGCGGCAAGGTGCTCTGGGTAGGGACGAAGCGCTCGGCCCGCGAGGCCGTCCGCTCCGTCGCGGCCCGGACCAGCATGCCGTATGTCACCGGCCGCTGGCTCGGCGGGACGCTGACGAACTTCCAGACGATTCGCAGTCGGCTCAACCGCCTCGAAGAGCTGGAGAAGGAGGAGGCCAGCGGTCTCCTCGACGGGATGAAGAAGAAGGCCCAGGCGCGGCATCGGACCGAGCAACACAAGATCCTCAAGAACCTCGAGGGGATCCGTGAGCTCGACGATCTGCCCGCGTGCCTCGTCGTCGTCGATCCCAAGCACGAGACCATCGCGGTCGCCGAGGCCAACAAGATGGGCATCCCCGTCGTTGCGCTCCTCGACACCGACTGCGACCCGGATGTCGTCGACATCGCCATTCCCGGCAACGACGACGCCATGCGCTCCGTCCGCCTCATCCTGGATCGTCTCGCCGACTCCGTCGAGGACGGCTTGAAGGACTGGGGGCTCGTCGTCGCCGAGCGCGAGAAGGCCGATGCCGTTCGCCGCAAGGAAGACGAACAGCGCCGGGCGGCCGACCGTCAGCGCGCCGAAGTGACCGCCGAGTGGCAGCGCCGTCTCCGCGAGGAGGCCGAGAAGCGCCGCAAGGGGGGCGGGGGTGACGCTGACGCCGGCGCCGAAACCGGCACCGACGCGCCTCCGAAGCCCGAGTAACGCACGGCGGGGGGCCCTGGGCTCCCCACCGCCCATCCAACCCACGCACTCAACTACCGAGTGCTCCCGAGTACGGCGCGCCCGCTGTGTGGCGCGCCGCGCTCCGAGGACGGGGGCCCTTCTCGAGGCCTCCAGGCATCCGAACCGGAGTGAGTTTCGATGACGATTTCCGCGAAGCAGGTCATGGACCTTCGGGCGGCCACCGGCATGCCCATGATGAAGTGCAAGAAGGCGCTCGAAGCCGAAGGGGGTGACTTCGAGAAGGCGATCGATCGCCTACGCAAGGAAGGCCTGAAGTCGGCGGAGAAGCGCGCGGCCCGGGCCACCGGCGAAGGCCTCGTTCGGGTGCACATCTCCGACGACGCCAAGCAGGGGACCATGGTGGCCGTGGCCTGCGAGACCGAGCCGGTGGCTCGCACCGAGGACTTCCAGAACCTCGTGACTCGGCTCATGGCGCACGTCCAGGCGAGCAAGCCGGCCGACGTCGACGCCCTGCTCGCTCAGCCGTGGATCGACGACGCCGGCCAGACGGTCGACGAGGTCATCCGCGGCCTGATCGCCAAGATCGGTGAGAACATGCGCGTCCAGGCCGTCGAGCACGTCGCGGTCACGGGCGGTGGCCTGGTCGGGGCCTACGTGCACTTCAACGAGAAGATCGGCGCCATGGTCGCGCTGGACGCAGAGAAGGTCGATGACCGTCTGGCGGACGTCGCCAAGGACCTCTGCATGCACATCGTCTTCCAGAAGCCGGCCGCACTGGACCGTGCGGACATCGCCAAGGAGGACGCCGATCGCGAGCTGGAGATCTATCGCTCGCAGATGGCCGAGGATCCGAAGATGGCGAACAAGCCCGCGGACGTGATCGAGAAGATCGTCCAGGGCAAGATCGGGGCGTACTTCAAGGAGCGCGTCCTGAACGAGCAGGCGTGGATCCGCGACGACAAGCAGACCGTGCAGCAGGTGCTGAAGCAGCACGGCGCCAGCGTCGCCGCGTTCACTCTCCTTCAGGTCGGCGGGTAGTGAGCGTGAGTACGGACCTTCGCTGGAAGCGGGTCCTGCTCAAGATCTCCGGAGAGGCTTTCTCCGGAGCATCGGGGCGCGTGATCGACAGCCCCAGCCTCACCACCCTCGTCGACGAGATCGTCGCCGCCCATGCGATGGGCGCGGAGATCGCCATCGTCAACGGTGGAGGCAACATCCTCCGTGGCGCCCAGACCAAGATCGAGGGGCTCGGACGGGCCACCGCCGATTACATGGGCATGCTCGCCACGATCATCAACGCGGTGGCCTTGCAGGACGTCCTGGAGAGCCGGGGCGTCCCGACCCGAGTGCTCAGCGCCATCGAGATGAAGACCGTCGCCGAGCCCTACATCCGGCGCCGTTGCATGCGGCACCTGGAACGGGGTCGGGTCGTGATCCTCGCCGGAGGCTCGGGTCACCCCTTCTTCACGACGGACACGACCGCCGCTCTCCGGGGCATGGAGATCGGTGCAAACGTGCTGCTCAAGGGCACGAAGGTCGACGGGGTCTACGACAAGGACCCCAAGGTGTATCCTGACGCAACGCGCTTCTCACGGATCTCGTTCGAGGACGTGTACCGGAGGAAGCTGAAGGTGATGGACCGCACGGCCATCACCATGTGCATCGAAAACGGCCTGCCGATCGTGGTCTTCGACATGGGGGTGCCCGGCAATCTCTGCGGGGTGCTTCGCGGCGAGGACATCGGCACGACGGTGGGCACGGACGAGGAGATCGGGTGATGGACGGGGACGAGATCCTGATGGACGCCGAAGAGCGCATGGAAGGCGCGGTCGGCCACTTGGGTTCGGAACTGAGCGGCATGCGCTCGGGGCGCGCGAGTCCAGCCCTGGTCGACAAGATCCAGGTCACGGCCTACGACACGCTGACGCCGCTGGCCCAGTTGGCGCAGATCGGCTGCCCCGAGCCCCGGCAGATCCTCATCAAGCCCTACGATCCCTCCATCACGAAGGAGATCGAGAAGGCCATCCAGGCTTCCGACCTGGGGTTGAACCCGAGCTCGGACGGCAAGGTCATTCGCCTCAACCTGCCTCCGTTGTCCGAGGAGCGTCGCAAGCAACTCGTGAAGGTCGCGAAGGATCGCGGCGAGGAGACCAACGTCTCCATCCGCAACATTCGTCGCGACGCGAACAAGAACGTCGATGCCGCTCTCAAGGACAAGGTCCTCACCGAAGACGATGTCACGAAGATCAAGGAAGAGATCCAGGAACTCACCAAGTCCCACGAGGCCAAGGTGAAGTCCCTGGTCGAGCGCAAGACCACCGAGTTGATGGAGGTCTGACCGACCTACCGGGTGGGCCCTCCCGCGCTCGCCACCTGGCGACCATGCACGACCGGACCCGATCGGCACCCACGATCGAGGTGAAGTGGTAGGGACGCAGGGACTCGAACCCCGAACCTACGGCTTAAAAGGCCGCTGCTCTACCGATTGAGCTACGCCCCCCCGATGCCTGCCAGTGTAGACGCAGGGGCGGTTCTGGCGAGGACCCTGCGGAGGCCGTGCTCGACGCCGCCGACCTCGCGTAAGATCCGGCGTGGCCATGATGCGCTCCCGTCCGTGTGTGTTGCTGTTCCTTCTCTTGCTGGTCGTGCCGGCTGCGGCTGGTCCGGACGACGAGGACGCCGCTGCGCGTGAGTACGCCCGGAAGATGCTCGTCGCGCAAGCCCGCCGCGTGATCGGCGCCGGGACGGTGCGCCCGGCCGACCTGATCGCCATGCGGCGCACGCTGACCGACGACATCAACTTTCTAACGTCGATCGACGCGCCGGATGAGGCCTCTCGCGAGCTGATGGACCTCTTTCAGCTGACGATCGAGGAGCGCATCCTCCTGCTCGGTAGCCCCCTCGGCGACGAGGCGACGCCCACCGCGGGCTCCGAGGAGTGGCTCGGCGCGGATCCCGGCAGCGGTGACGCGCTCCGCGGCGCTTCCGGCGAGGCCGTCCGACTCCTCCGCTGGCTACGGGGCGAGGCGGAGTGCGGCGTCGAGATCGACACCCTTCGCGGCGACGTCATCGTTGGTGAGGCGCGCTCGTATCGCTTCGACCCGCATGCTGCATCGCGACAGGCAGCGCCAGTCGCGGACAAGGCCGCCGGCGGTCCGAGTGCGCAAGCGAGCCCCGGCGAGGATCCTGCGAAGGCGGACCCTGGGGCGACCGAGGTAGCCGAAGGGCCTCCCGAAGAGCCGCAAGAACAGGAACCGTCTCCGTCCGAGGACGCATCGACACCCCAAGGAGGCCGCCCTGGAGGGGGCCGACGCCGGCCGTCCGCCGGCCGCGCCGCCGCAGCCCGCGCCTCCCCTGACGCCCGTGGCGTGGGCGCGCGACGTCATCCTCGCCCAGGAGCTCACGCTCTTGGACAAGCGCATCCGGCCGGTCGCTTGCTCCGAAGTCGGCCACCTCGTCGAGCTCGGCGAGCGCCCGGTGGGGTACCTGAAGACGTACGGCCGGCCCCTGCGCAGGCACGTTCTCGCCGCGGCGGATCCATTTGCCTACAACCTCCCTTTCATCCGGCTGCGCGAGGTCCAGGCGGTGGAGCGACAGCGCGCCATCGGTGGGGAGAGCACCCCGGGAGGACTCGTCGACGAGAGTCTGGCCCGCGAGAAGATCCGGCGTGCCACCTACTTCCGCGAGGTCGCCGACAAGGTGCGGGGCGAGCAGGATCGGCTCGTGGCGCTCCTGGACCAGATGACCCTCGACATGCTCGATTGGCGTGAGCAGGCCGCGGTGTTGTCGGGTCGCATCCAGAACGAGAAGCGGCGTTTGAGCGATGCCCTTCCCCCGGAGCAAAAGGAGGCGGGTGCGGAGCCCGCGACCAGCCTCGCGCTGCGGGTCATGGAAGCCCAGGAAGCGGTCATCACGCTGGACCTGCGGATGTTCCTCCACACCGTGCTTCGGGCGGACTACCGCTTCGAGCTCCTCCGCGAGTACCTGACCGTCGCCGAGATGGTGGCCCAGGCCGCCGAGGCCAAGCGAGATGAGTTCTCCCGTGCGCTGGATCAGGTCCGCAACGAGCGCCAAATCGATCGGCTGCGAAGCGAAGCGCACCTCATGCACCGGGCCATCGGGTTCGAGGAACAGCGCCGAGACGATTCCTCCTCGGAGCGTCCCTCGCTCCGAATCGCGGCCTACAAGGCCGTGGTCGCCGTCAACCGCATCGTGCAGGAGGCGGTTGCGCGTCGGCGTATCGCGTCCGCACCGCGCTTGGCTCAGGAGGCGACCGACGATGCCGTGCCGGCGCCCTCCCCCTCCACGGAGGGTGCCAAGGGGGGGGACGTTGCCCCGACGGCCGCGGACGCGGCCACGGGCCTCGCCGAGTCCGATCCCCGACGCAAGCTGAGCGCCATCGCGCGACGGCCCTTTCTCCACGTCTGGAGCTTGGGGACGATCTTCTCCCTCGCGAGCGAGCTCGGCGATCCATCCCTGCGCGACGCGTACGACGCCGCGCTCGTCGCGGAGCACTACAAGGCGGCGACGGTCCAGGTCGACGCGCTGAAGCGTGCCC
Source organism: uncultured Planctomycetota bacterium (assembly GCA_963802335.1). Taxonomy (GTDB): domain Bacteria; phylum Planctomycetota; class PLA2; order PLA2; family JAEUHO01; genus CAWDIE01. Next base: position 145,511 of record CAWDIE010000007.1, read on the forward strand.
TCGAGAAGACGGGAAGCGACAAGGAGATCACCGCACGCTTCGAGGATGCCTATACCCAAGCGGAGCAGGCCCTCGGGCCCCTCGACGCCATGCAGGACTACGTGGGGACCACGCGACTCCGCAACGCCCTGACCTCTCTTCGGACCGATTTCGAGCGCTCGCTGGAGGCTGTTGCCGAGCGCCGGAAAGAGCACGAGACCCACCGCGACGCCTTGCGGGCCTACCAGGCCTCCCTGCTGGAACTCGGTTCCCTCAGTCTCGCGATCCGGACGAACACCGACCTCGACCGCGCCGAGCTCGCGCGCGCGGGTGCGGATGCCGTGCGTGGTGTCCGCCAGGCCGGTCACTTCTTCGATCCCGCGAACGAGGCCGGCCTTCTGGGGTTCGTGTCGAGGCACTGGGGGGCGACCCTGGTGGTCCTGGCGCTCTTCGCGGCGATCCTCCTCGGGGTGCGCTCGTTGAGGCGGCGGATCGACGGCTGGCTCAATCGGGAGGCCGCCAGGATCCCGCAGCTTCGCTGGACCGGGGCCAGCGTGAGAGAGGAGCGCAGGAACGCCATCGAGCGCAAGAAGCGCGAGGACGAGGCTGCACGCGCTGCGGCCGAAGAGGCCCGCATGCGGGCCACCGCGCCGCCGGAACTCACGTCCGACGTGGATGAGGGTGGCCGGGACGCCGAGGCGTCCACGGACCCGGCCGAGGAGAGGAAGCCGGGTGAACGTGTCCGCCCCAAGGATCCGGGGGAGGAAGAGGCGGACGAGGCGAAGACCCGCGCGCCCTCGGTGGCGGCTCGCCCGGCTCCGGCGCAGGAGGTCGATCGATGACCGAGGCCCAGGTCATCGTCCCGCCGAGCGATCCCCGCCTTCTCCGGCTTCGCCTCGTTCGCGTCGCTTGGCGACTCCTCCCCTGGATCGGGGTGCTCCTGATCGCGGCGAGCGCAAGCATCCTCCTCGGGGGCAGCGCGCTCTTGCAGCGCCAGATGTGGGTACTTGGCCTGTCGGGGGTCGCGTTCGGCACGATACGGGCGCTCGTCTTCGAGATCCTGGCGCCGGAGCGCCCAGCCCTCCGCATGGTCCCGTTGCGCAATGCGAGGGCCCGGCGGTTGTCGGCGGCCCTTCGAGCGTTTCTCGTGATCCTGTTCGTCACGTCGGTGGGCATCTACCTCGTCCAGGTCAACGGTTGGTACCCCAGTGTCGCGGGCGTACTGCGCCTGCTGCGCAACCTGACGTTGGTTGTCGCGTTCTACGGGCTCCTGGCTGGTCTCGGCCTCTTCCGTTGGCTCCGCGAGCGCGAAGTGACCACGTTCTGGGGGCTGCTGGCCCGCTTCACGGGGCGTTTCCTCGTGCCGTTGGGCCTGCTGACCTCCCTCTTCCAGGTCGTCGTACTCACGCTGGGCTACCAGCCACTCGCCGAGTTCGTCGGCATGAATCTGATGGAGAGTGGCGTCAAGATCGTGCTCGCCGTGATCGCCTACCACTACATTCGGCGAGGACTGCGCAACGGGTTCCAGTACATCGTTCAGCAGGACGAGGAGGGCGAGCGTACGGAAGCGGAAGCGGAGCTCAACCTGACCATGGTCGGCTTGGAGCGGGTCGTCGTCGACATCGTGAAGGCCATCGTCTTCGTCCTCACGGCCGCGTGGGTTCTGGCCAGCTGGGAGGTCACCCCCGCGTTGATCAAGAGCATGCTCGCATCGGGGATCTTCGGCGAGGGTACCCTGACCTGGGGACGTCTCCTCGGAGGCGTCACGAAGATCAGTGTCGTCCTCATCGTGAGTTGGCTGATCCGGTCGATTCTCACCTACGTCGTGTTTCCCCGGGCGAACATCGAGATCGGCGCGCGCTATGCGCTCCTTGCCGTCTTGAAGTACGTGACGTGGGGCCTCGTCATCGTTTTCGTGCTCGATGCCCTGGGTCTCGAGACCGGCTCGCTGGGGTGGTTCTTCGGCGCGGCCGGTGTCGGCATCGGCCTGGGCCTGCAAGACATCATCGGTAACTTCGTGAGCGGTCTGATCATGCTCATCGAGCGACCGATCCGCGTGGGCGACGTCATCCAGGTCGGCGATGTCATGGGGACCGTCGAGGACATCCGTATTCGCGGCACGGTGATCCGGACCTTCGACAATACCGCCGTCACGATTCCCAACCGGCAGATGCTCGGCGAGCGCGTAACCAACATGTCCTACGCCATGGACCACGCGCGCCTGAAGGTCGAGGTGGGTGTGGCGTACTCGGAGGACCCGGAGCGCGTGCGAGCGATCCTGCTCGAGGTGGCTCGTGCTCACCCGGACGTGCTGGATGAACCGGACCCCGCGGTCCTGCTGTCGAACTTCGGGCCCTCTAGCGTGGATCTGACGCTGATCTGTCACACGGGCAAGGTCACCGGGCGGCTTGGCGTCGCGAGCGACCTTCGGCAACGTATCTTCAAGACCCTGCGGGACGCGGACGTGAGCATTCCCTTCCCGCAGATCGACCTCCATGTGAAGGCGCTGCCGCCCGCGCTGGGGCCCGGAGGCATCCGTTCATGACGCGATCCCCCGCTACACGTCGCGTTCCCCTTCGCATGACGATCGCGACCCTGGTGGTCAGCCTGCTCGTCCTCACGGTCGCCGGCACCGTGGCGATCGCCCTGCTCATGCGACGCCAGACGCTGCGCACCACGACCGAGGTCATCCAGCAGGGGATCTCCGACCGTGTGACCGAGAGGGTCCAGGGCAGCTTTGCGCCCTTACTGGACGTTCTCCGGGAGTGCGCGGCGACGGCCGACCGCGGCCTGCTCGACGTCGACAGCGACGAGGCCCTGGCATCGTGGCTCGCCGAGCGTACGCGGTTCGACGATCGCTTCGAGATGCTCGCCTTCCTTCGTCCCGATGGGGGAGGCGTCGGTGCGATGCGGGGAGAGGATCGAGCCGTGACCGTCCTGTCCGCAACGCCGGTGGAGGGGGACGAGCCCGACGTGAACGTCGAGCTCCGCCGGGCGGACGGATCGACGAAGACAATGCCGTCCGAGGGTCTGGACCTCTCGAATCTCGAGGCAACGCCCATGTACGAGTTGGGCGCCTCGAGCGCGGATCCCCGCTGGACGCTTCCCTACCGTCGGCGCATCGATGGAACGCTGGGACGGGCAGGCGTGTTGGGATACCGCCGAGGCGACGCGGTCGTTGGCGTGTTCGCGGTCGGCTTCGGACTGTCGTTCCTACAGGATTTCGTGCGGAGTCTCGACGTAGCGCAGACCGGGCGCGTCTTCTTCCTGGCGCCCGATGATGGGGGGATCCGTGTGGCTCCTTCTCCGGCGGACCAAGCGGCGCTCGGTCCCGTACTCGAGGCCGCCGTCGCCGCGTTGCCCGGAGGATGGACTGATCTCGGCACGCCCGGCAGTCGCACGATGCGTGTTTCGCATGCTGGCACGGTCTACATCGTGGGACTCTCGCGCCGGCAGCCAGCCGGCCTGCCCGTGATCGCCCACGCCCTCGTCGTCCCGGAGAGCGAACTCGTGGGCTACCTGGGGAGGTATCTCCTTTGGGGATTGCTGGGCGTCCTCGGCCTCTTGGCCCTCGCCACGCTCTTGGCCGGTGTCCTCTCACGGCGCGTGTCCCAGCCTCTGCGGTCGATCGCCGAGGATCTGGATCGGGTCGGCGAGTTCGACCTGGCGGCCCGCCCTGCGCCGGCCTCGCGTATCCGGGAGGTCGGTCTCCTCGGCGACGCGACGCGGCGCATGAAGGCCAGTCTCCGGTCCTTTGGTCGCTACGTCCCCCAGGACGTCGTGCGAGCACTCGTCGCAGACGGTCACGAAGCTGAGCTGGGTGGCGAGGTGAAGACGCTGTCGCTGTTCTTCTCCGACGTCAAGGGCTTCACCAGCGCGAGCGAGGGCCTGCCGCCCGCCGTGCTCGTCGACGCCCTCGGTGACTACCTCGACGTCATCACGACTACGGTCCAGGACGAACGGGGGACCATCGACAAGTTCATCGGGGACGGCGTCCTCGCGTTCTTCAACGCGCCCTTGGATGATCCCGACCATGCGACGCACGCATGCCGCTCCGCCTTGGTGATCCAGAAACTCCTCGACGAGCGGATTCCCCAGTGGGTGGAGGATGGCCGCCCCGCCTTCCTTACGCGGATCGGGCTCCACGTCGACGACGTCCTGGTCGGCAACATCGGGACACCGGATCGGTTCGGGTACACCGTAATCGGCGACGGGGTGAACTTCGCCGCGCGACTGGAGTCGCTCAACAAGGCCTACGGCACGTGGATCCTCGCCAGCGAGGAGATGCGCAGAGCCGTCGGAGACACCTTCGTGTGGCGCGCGATCGATCGGACGGCGGTCTCCGGCCGCAAGGCGGGGGGAATGGTGTACGAGCTTCTGGGCGAAGGCGACGTGGAGGCCGATGTCCTGAGGGCCCGCGACCTCTACGAGGCCGGGCTCGAGGCCTACCTGGCGCGTTCGTTCGACGAGGCGAAGCGTCACTTCGACGAGGCCCTCGCAGCGCGGCCCGGTGACAAGGCGGCCGAGGTCCTCGCCGCCCGCGCGGCGGAGTACGCCACGTCGCCACCGCCGGCGGACTGGGACGGCGTGTACCTCCAGACCCAGAAGTAGGGGCGTCCCTACATCAAGCCCAACTGGAGGCGGGCGGCCTCGCTCATCCGGTTGGGGCCCCACGGCGGATCCCAGGTCAACTCGACCTCGCAGTCCTTGACGCCGTCGGCCGCCTTCACGCGTGTCTCGACCTCGCCCGGCAGCGTCTCCGCGACGGGACAGGAAGGCGACGTCAGGGTCATGCGGACCAGTACGTAGCCGTCCGACTGGACTTCGACGTCGTAGATGAGGCCGAGCTCGTAGATGTTGATCGGGATCTCGGGGTCGTAGACGGTCCGGATCTCCTCGATCACGGCCTCGCGCACGGCCTCCAGGTCGAGCGGGGCGGATTCGGGCGTCGGCGTTTCGTCGGGCGTGCTCACGGCGGGGGCTCCTACTCGGTCGTCACCGGCTCGGACCTGTTCTCGAGCGCGGCCTTCAGGGTGTGCCAGGAGAGAGTCGCGCACTTGACGCGGACGGGGAACTCGCTCACGCCTTCGAACGCTGCGAGCTTGCCGAGGCTCTCCGCGTGGTCTTCGACGTCGTCTCGCCCCGTGACCATCTCGTGGTAGCGCGTAAACAGGGCGTCGGCCTCGGCGACCGACTTCCCCTTGAGCGCCTGCGTCATCATGGACGCGGCGGCGGTCGAGATCGCGCAGCCGGTGCCGTCGAACTTCAGGTCCGTGATGATCCCATCCGTCACGACCACGTAGACCGTGAGTTGGTCGCCGCAGAGGGGATTGTGTCCACGTGCGGACCGGGCCTCGGGCAGGGTCCCGAAGTTCCGGGGCCTCTTGCTGTGATCCAGGATCACGTCTTGGTACAGATCGCGTAGCTCGGACATCAGGCGAAGACCTCCCGCACCTTGGCGAGTCCGTCCGCGAGGGCGTCGATGTCCTCACGACTGTTGTAGAGGGCGAGCGACGCCCGCGTCGTTGCGGGCACGCCGAAATGCTGCATGACCGGGTAGGCGCAGTGGTGCCCGGTGCGAACGGCCACGCCCTCGCGGTCGAGGATCGTCCCGACGTCGTGGGGGTGGATGCCCTCGAGCAGAAACGACAGCACGGCGTGACGGCGTGGAGCGGTCCCGATGGGCCGAAGCCCGTCGATCTCGGCGAGACGTTCACTGCCGTACGCCAGGAGGTCGGCTTCGTGCGCTTCGATGCGGTCCCGGCCGATCGCCTCCACGTAGTCCAGCGCCGCGGCGAGTCCGATTCCGTCCGCGACGTTCGGCGTGCCCGCCTCGAACTTGTACGGCAAGTCGTTCCACGTGGTCTTCTCGAACGTCACCATGCGGATCATGTCGCCCCCGCCTTGCCAGGGAGGCATGGCGTCGAGGAGGGCCTCCTTGCCATACAGCACGCCGATGCCCGTCGGACCGTAGACCTTGTGCCCGGAGAGGGCGTAGAAGTCGGCGTCCATGGCCCGGACGTCGACGGGGAGGTGCGGCGCGGCCTGCGCGCCGTCCACGAGGACCTTCGCTCCGACGGCATGCGCGCGGCGGATGATCTCGTCGACGGGGTTCTCGGTGCCCAGGGCATTGCTCACATGGACGACCGCGACCATCTTGGTCCGCTCGCCCAGGAACTCGTCCAACCGGTCCATTTGCAGCGCGCCGCAATCGTCCATGGGCAGGACGCGCAAGGTGGAACCGACGCCATCGCATAGCATCTGCCACGGCACGATGTTGCTGTGGTGCTCCATCTCCGTGATGAGCACCTCGTCACCGGGCCCCATGTTCGAGCGGCCCCACGCGTTCGCCACGAGATTCACCGACTCGGTCGTACCGCGCGTGAAGATCACCTCGTGCGAGGATGCCGCACCGAGGAAGCGGCGCACCGTGTCGCGTGCGCTCTCGAAGGCGGCCGTCGCCTCCTGGCTCAGGAGGTGGACCCCCCGATGCACGTTGCTGTTGTACTCCCGGTAGTACCGGTCCAGCGTGGTGATCACGGACACGGGCTTCTGGGTCGTCGCCGCGTTGTCGAGGTAGTGGAGTGGTTTCCCGTGCACCATGCGGGCGAGCACCGGGAAGTCGTCGCGGATGCGGGCCAGCTCGGCTTGCTCGAACACGGTCGGTGCGGGCGCAGGGTGCGCGGCGGTCATAACGGGCTCCCCAACGGCAGGAATCAGAGAATCGTGTGAAGGACGGCCTTGGCGTGCGCGTGGAGCGTCGGATGCTCCACCCGGTCCGCCACCTCGCCGGCAAAGGCCTTGACGAGCAGCTTGCGTGCTTCCAGCAGGTCCAACCCGCGGGTGCGGAGGTAGAAGACGGCCTCTTCGTCCAGTTGGCCGACCGTGGCGCCGTGGGCGCACTTCACGTCGTCGGCGAAGATCTCGAGCTGCGGTTTGCTGTCCGCCACCGAATCGCGCGACAAGAGGAGATTGTGATTGGCTTGGCGCGCGTCGGTCTTCTGAGCGTCCGGGCGCACGAGCACCTTGCCCGAGAAAGCCGTGGTGGCGTGGTCGTCCAGGATGCCCTTGTAGAGCTGGTCGCTGCGCCCGTGGGGCTTGGCGTGGTCCATGTTCGTCACCACGTCCACGTGCTGCCGGTTCGAGACGACCGTCACGCCGTCCATGCGGCACGCTACACCCTCGGCATCCAGGTGCGCATTCAGATCGTTGCGGGCGAGCTTTGCGCCCCCGGCGACCGAACACGCCGCGAGTGTGCTGTCCTTCGCCTGATGGACGTGCACGCCGAGGAAGTGGTTCACACTGAGGGGGAAGAGCTGGGCCTCCAGCACATCCGCTCGTGCGCCCTCGGCGAGGTCGATCTCGAGAGCCGCGTTGTGCAGCACGGCGGCCTTCGTCGCACCCGCCCAGGTCAGCACCATGGGGAGGTGGCTGCCCCGCTCGCCCTTCACGAGGACCCGCGGGTGGATCATGGTGTGCTCTTCGCCGCCCACCACCAGGAAGACGAGATGCAGCGGGTCCGCGAGATCCACGTCGCGGACGAGGTGGACGAACGCGCCGTCGGTCCAGAGCGCCGTGTTCAATGCCTGGAACGCATGGGCTCGACCATCGATCCAACGCGCGAGGTCGCTCCCCGGCGCGTCTTCCATCGACGCCAGGCTCGCGACGTCGACGCCGACGGGGAGAGACTCGATGTTACTCAACGTCGGTGCATACCACCCGTTGACGAAGACCATCCGGCCGCTCTCGCTCGCGGGGACGGGTACCTGCTCGTCCAGAAGCACAGCGGCCGCTTCCAGTTGATCGGCCCGGGGCGCCGGGGCCGGGGTCCACGTACAGCGGGCGAGATGGGCCACGCTCGTGTTCTTCCATTCCTCATCCCGGGTGGTCGGAAACCCGAGCTCATGGAAGCGAGCCAGCGCGGCTTCCCGCTGCTCGACCAGCAACGGCCCTTCCCGTTCGAGCCCCGCGCGGGTGTCGAACGCAGCCTGCCAGGTGGAGACGGTGGCGTTCGCGTTCATCGGCCCGCAACCTCGCCCGCGGCGATCTCCGCGTCGATCCAGGCGTAGCCCTTTCTTTCGAGCTTGTGCGCCAGGTCCTTGCAGCCGGACTTGACGATGCGACCCGCGTGCAGCACGTGCACGTGGTCGGGAACGATGTAGTCGAGCAGGCGCTGGTAGTGGGTGACGACGATAGCGGCCCGATCCGGACGGCGGAGGTCGTTCACGCCTTGCGCCACCACCTTGAGCGCGTCGATGTCGAGGCCCGAGTCGGTCTCGTCCAGGAGGGCGAGGGTGGGCTCCAGAGCCGACATCTGCAGCACCTCGTTGCGCTTCTTCTCACCGCCGCTGAAGCCCTCGTTGACGGCACGATTGAGGAGATTCGGGTCCATGCGCAGGCGCTTCATCTTGTCTTTCACCAGGGCGAGGAAGTCCATCGCGTCCAGCTCTTCCTCGCCCCGGTGGCGCCGAACGGCGTTGACGGCCGTGCGGAGGAAGTAGGCGTTGCTGACTCCGGGGATCTCCACGGGATACTGGAACGCGAGGAAGATGCCCTCGCGCGCCCTCTCCTCCGGCGCCAGGTCCAGCAGGTCCCGGCCTTGGTAGAGGACGTCGCCGTGGGTGACGTTGATGGCGTCGTTCCCGGCCAACACCTTCGTGAAGGTGCTCTTGCCGCTGCCATTGGGACCCATGATGGCGTGGATCTCACCCGGCCGGACCACGAGGTCGATCCCTCGCAGGATGTCCTTGCCTTCGACACCCGCATGCAGATCCCGAATCTCGAGGAGGGGGGGCGCGTCGCCGGGGTTTGCCTGCTTCGTCATGTCCGTGTCCTTCGGGGCTCGTTTCATCGCGTGAACGTCTCGTCTGGCCGTGCCACGGGGGCACGGCTCTCACTGCACGGTGTGTTCAACCCACGCTGCCTTCCAGGCTCACGCCGAGCAGCTTCTGGGCTTCGACGGCGAACTCCATGGGGAGTTCGCGGAAGACTTCCTTGCAGAAGCCGTTGACGATCATGCTGACCGCGTCCTCGGTGGAGAGGCCGCGCTGGTTGCAGTAGAAGAGCTGATCCTCGCCGATCTTGCTCGTCGTTGCTTCGTGTTCCATGTGGGCCGTCGGATTGCGCACCTCGATGTAAGGGACGGTGTGTGCGCCGCACTGGTCGCCGAGGAGCAGGGAGTCGCACTGCGAGTGGTTGCGCGCGTTCTCGGCGTTGCGGAGGATCTTCACGGCGCCGCGGTAGGTCTGCTGGCTGCGGCCGGCCGAGATCCCCTTGGATACGATCGTGCTTCGCGTGTTCTTGCCGATGTGGAGCATCTTCGTGCCCGTGTCGGCCTGCTGCCGGTTGTTGGTCACGGCCACGCTGTAGAACTCGCCGACCGACTCGTCGCCTTGCAGGATGCACGACGGGTACTTCCATGTGATGGAGGAGCCCGTCTCGACCTGCGTCCAGGACACCTTCGAGCGGAAGCCACGGCATGCGCCCCGCTTCGTGACGAAGTTGTAGATGCCCCCCTTGCCATCCTTGTCGCCCGGGTACCAGTTCTGCACCGTGCTGTACTTGATCTCCGCTCGCTCGAGCGACACCAGCTCGACGACGGCGGCGTGGAGCTGGTTCTCGTCCCGCTGGGGCGCCGTGCACCCCTCCAGGTAGCTCACGTAGCTTCCCTCGTCGGCCACGATCAACGTCCGCTCGAACTGGCCCGTGTTGGCCTGATTGATACGGAAGTAGGTGCTCAGCTCCATCGGACAGCGGACGCCCTTCGGGATGTAGCAGAAGGAGCCGTCGGTGAAGACCGCGGAGTTCAGCGCGGCGAAGAAGTTGTCCGTATAGGGCACGACCGAGCCCAGGTATTGGCGGACGAGGTCGGGGTGCTCCCGCACGGCTTCGCTGAACGAGCAGAAGATGACGCCCATCTCGCCGAGCTTGTCCTTGAAGGTCGTCGCGACGGACACGCTGTCGAACACGGCGTCGACCGCGACCCCGGCGAGGGCCTCTTGCTCGCGGAGCGGAATGCCCAGCTTCTCATAGGTCGCAAGTAGCTCGGGATCGACCTCCTCGAGGCTCTTGGGACCGTCACCGGCCTGCTTGGGCGCGCTGTAGTAGATGATGTCCTGGTAGTCGATCGGCGGGTAGTCGACCTTGGCCCACGTCGGCTCCTTCATCTTCAGCCAGTGGCGATAGGCCTTGAGGCGCCACTCCAGCAGCCACTCCGGCTCTTCCTTCTTGGCCGAGATGAAGCGGATGATGTCCTCATTGAGCCCCTTGGGGGCTACGTCGGAGTCGATGTCCGTCACGAATCCGTAGCGGTACTCGCGGCTGGCAAGGTCGTGGATCTCGTCCTGGGTCTTGGGCTTCATGGCGGGACTCCAGAGGAGGGAGGGCCGGCGTTTACACGCCCGAAGACGGCTCGGTCTCGGGGACGGCGGGTTCGTGGTGCAAGGGGAAGTCCATGCGCATCTCCTCCAGGCTCACCGCCTCGAGAGCGTCGCGTATGGCATCCGTGATCCGTTGCCAGTTCGTCCGTACGGGGCAGGAACGTTCGATGCCGCAGTCGGCATCCTCCTCCGTGCTGCACTCCGTCAGGGCGATCGGCCCTTCGAGCGCCTCGACGACCGCGGCGACGGAGATGTCGGCTGCCGGTCGGGCCAACTGGTAGCCCCCCTGGGTGCCGCGCTGCGACGTGAGGATCCGGCCGCGCGTAAGCGCCTTCAGGATCTTGCTCACCGTGGGCAGGGGGATCCCGCTCGCGCCCGAGAGCTCTCGGGCGCTGAGGACCGCGCCCTCGGCCTCCGAGGTGAAGCGGGTCAGCAGGACGATGCCGTAGTCGGTGAGGCGGGTGACGCGAATCATCAGTCGTTCCTAATGGGAACTAGTTTAGTCCTCTTTTGGGGGATGTCGCCGTGGGAGGAGGGGGGCTGACCCGAAAATCAGGGGCGAGGCGCCCCCATGCGGCCGCGCCCTAGGCGTCCCGGGACTCGAACGTCGCCGTCCCGATCCAGCGCTCCAGCACGCGGCCCATCTCCGCGAGCCGGACGGGCTTGGCCAGGTAGTCGTTCATCCCGGCATCCAGGCAGAGCCGTCGGTCGTCACGCATGGCGTGGGCCGTGAGGGCCACGATGGGGATCTCCGGGTCCAGCACCGGGGCCGAGCCCGAGCGGATGCGGCGCGTGGCCTCCAGGCCGTCGAGATCCGGCATCTGCAGGTCCATCAGGACGAGGTCGTAGGACGCTCGCTCGAGCGCCTCGATGGCCGCGAGTCCGGTGCCCACCGACTCCACCGCGTAGCCAAGGCGCTGCAGCATCATCGAGGCGACGCGCCGGTTCACGTGGTGGTCCTCCACCAGGAGGACCCGGGGCTGGCTCCCTTCGGGCGCGCCGACCTCCGCGGCGGGGGCCCGCTCGGGGGCGGCCGGCGTGGCGGCCACGGGGCGCGCGGCCGCGCGGGGCACGCGGATCGCGAACGAGAAGATGGCGCCCCCGTCGAGTGCGTTGCGGGCCCAGATGCGCCCATCCATCAGCTCGACGATCTGGCGGGCGATCGACAGGCCGAGGCCCGTCCCGCCGTAGCGGCGAGTCATGGAGGCGTCTGCTTGCGTGAAGGCCTCGAAGAGGTGCTCGATCTGCTCTTCCGGCACTCCGATGCCCGTGTCCTCGACCTCGAACTCGATTTCGACCGTCTCGCCGTCGTCCTCCAGAACCCGCACCGCAAGGAGGACCAGACCCTCGTCCGTGAACTTCACGGCGTTGCCGAGCAGGTTGGTTAGGACCTGCCCGACGCGGACGGGGTCGCCCCGCACCGCCGCCGGAACGTCGGTCGCGATGTCCGTGCGCATGTCGACGCCCTTCTCGAGCGCGCGCGGCTCCAAGAAGGCTGACGACCTTCCGCACGGTCTCGCGCAGATCGAACTCCACCGACTCCAGCTCCAGTCGCCCCGCCTCGATCTTCGAGAAGTCGAGCACGTCGTTCAGGACGTCGAGGAGGGCCTCCGCGCTGCGGCGTACCGTCTCGGCGTGGGCGCGTTGCTCCGGGGTGAGCTCGGTGTCGAGCAGGATCGCCGTCATGCCGAGGACGCCGTTCAGGGGCGTGCGGATCTCGTGGCTGACATTGGCCAGAAACTCGCCCTTCGCCACGTTGGCGGCCTGCGCGTGTTCGGCGAGCCGGTGGGCCTCCGCCATCGCCTCCGCAAGCTGCCGATTGGCTCGCTCGGTCTGCTCGGTCGCCTGCCGGAGCGCCGCTTCCGCGAGGTAACGGGCCGTCACGTCCGTCATGGTGCCTGCATAGTGGCGGACGTGGCCGGCCTCGTCCTTCACGACCTGGGCGCTGAGCTCGCCCCAGATTCGGGTGCCGTCGGCCCGTCGCAGCGCGTGCAGCTCCTGCTCCACGCGACCCGCCGCTTCGAGCCTCCCCGTCAGGGCGTCGTAGGCGCCGCCTTCGGCGAACAGATCCGCGAAGTCGCCGGGAATCTCCTCCTCGGCGGGGAGATCGAGCATGCGGCGCAGCGCGGGATTCGACAGCTGAAGGGCTCCCCGTCCATGCGGGCCGAAACGGAACACGCCAATGGGCATGTTGCTCCACGAGGGAGCGGTAGCGCTTCTCCGACTGGGCCAGTACCTCCTCTTGCCGCCTCAGGCGGGTCCGTAGCTCCAGTACCTGCCGGATCCGGCGATGCATGGCCCGCGCACCGGATACGAGGAGCAGGAAGTAGAGCCCCACCATCGCCGCCATCGTCCAACCCGACGCCGTGCCGGTCGCGGCCCAGCGCGCGGTGACAGGGGCGAGGACCAGCGCAATGAAGGTGATCACCACCCGTTGGGATCCGGCCAGGGTCGGAATGGCGCCGCACGCCACCCCGGCCAGACAGATGCTGAGGAGGACCTGGTGGCTTCCCACGTCGACGGGGAAGAGGAGGCAGCCGGCAGCGCCCCAGGTCAGGCCCGCCGTCAGGGTGCCGGCGAAGAAGCGCCGCTCCCACGTGCGCGCGCTCTCGAAGGTGTCGGTGGCGCGTCGGTAGGCGGTGGCCATGAGGAGTCGAAGGCCCGAGACCAGGACCAGCGCCAGGAACCACAGGACGACCCGCGCCGTCGGAACCGCCACACTCTGCACGATGGCGAGGAGGGCGGCGAGCGCGGTCGAGAGGATCAGGGTCGACGGGAGCTTCTCGAACAAGACGGCGGTGAGCCCGGCGAGGACGGCCTGGCGGTCCTGCTCGGGGAGGGGGCGATCCGCGGCGGCCAGGCCGACAGCGTCCCCTGCGTCACGCATCGCTGGCCTTCTCCCTCATGGTCTCGCTTTCCGCCCTCCCACCCTACCCGACCGCCCTGCGGCCGTGCTCCCGTCTTCCCCCCGCACCGGACGCGGGTACCTTGCCCCCGGGCCGGAACGAGGGGCGGCCGGCCCGCCCTATTCAGCGCCCCGCTGCGGAGATCGCCATGGCCCGGCTCGTCGAGTGCGTACCGAACTTCAGCGAGGGGCGCGATCAGGGCGTCATCGACGCCATCGCCGCCGCCGTCGAGAGCGTGGAGGGGGTAACGCTCCTCGACGTAGACCCCGGGAAGGCGACCCATCGCACCGTCGTCACCTTCGTCGGCGAGCCCGAGGCCGTCGTCGAGGCCGCCGTGCGGGCGGGGCAGACCGCCGCCGAGCTGATCGACATGAGCGTCCATCGTGGCGAGCATCCGCGATTCGGCGCCATGGATGTCTGCCCGCTCGTACCCGTCGCCGGCATCACGATGGAGGAGACCGTCCCGTACGCCCACGAGCTCGCGCGGCGCCTGGGCGAGGAAGTCGGCCTCACGGTCTTCGCCTACGAGCACGCGGCAACCCGTCCCGAACGTCGCAACCTCGCGGATGTGCGGCAGGGCGAGTACGAGGCGTTGAAGGAGCGGCTGGAGGATCCGGCGTGGGCTCCCGACTACGGCCCCGCGGCGTTCAACGCGCGCTCCGGGGCCACCGCCGTCGGCGCACGCGACTTTCTCGTGGCGTACAACGTGAACCTGAACACGACCTCGACGCGCCGCGCGAACGCCGTCGCCTTCGACGTGCGCGAGAAGGGCCGGCTGCTGCGCAAGCCTCCCGTCACCGGGGAGATCCAGAAGGACGAGAACGGCGATCCGATCTGGGTCCCCGGCACGCTGAAGGGCGTCAAGGGCATCGGTTGGTTCATCGAGGAGTACGGGATCGCCCAGATCTCGATGAACATCACCAACATCGCCGTCACGCCGTTTCACGTGGCCTTCGACGAGGTCTGCCGCGCCGCCGAGGCGCGCGGCATGCGGGTCACCGGATCGGAGTTGGTCGGGCTCATCCCGCTGGAGGCCATGCTCGAGGCCGGCCGCTACTTCCTGCGAAAGCAGCAGCGATCGACCGGGGTCGCCGACGACGAGCTGATCAAGATCGCCGTGCGGACCATGGGGCTCGACGAGCTGGGCCCCTTCGACCCCAAGAAGAAGATCATCGAGTACGCGATCCGGCCCGCGGGGGCCGTCCGCCTGGTCGACCTCAGCGTGGAGGGGTTCACCGAGGAGACCGCCTCGGAGTCGCCGGCTCCGGGCGGCGGGTCCGTCAGCGCGGCGGTCGGCGCCCTCGGCGCTTCCCTCGGCACGATGGTCGCCAACCTCTCGAGCCACAAGCGGGGGTGGGATGAGCGGTGGGAGGCCTTCAGCGACGTCGCCGAGGCCGGCAAGGCCTGCTACGTCGAGCTTCTCCGCCTCGTCGATGAGGACACGCTGGCCTTCAACGACATCATGGCGGCCTGGAAGGCGGAGCCCGACGTGCGGGCCGCGGCGATCGAGGCGGCCACCCAGGGCGCGATCCGCGTGCCCCTGCGGGTGATGGAGGTCGCCCTGGAGTCCATGGGGGTCGCACGGGCGATGGCCGAGACGGGGCTCGCCGCCTCCGCGTCCGACGCCGGCGTCGGTGTGCTTTGTGCGCGCACGGCGGTCCGCGGGGCGTGGCTGAACGTCAGGATCAACGCCAAGGACCTGAAGGACGAGGAGGCCCGGCGGGACTTCCTCGCACGAGGCCAGGCGTTGCTCGAGGAGGCCGCCCGCATGGAGGACGAGGTCCTCGCCTTGGTCGAAGCCCGGCTGTAGCGCCAGGGTCGCCCGGCGACCATCGCCACGGACTCCCCTTGCTCGCGGAGGAGGGGGTCCGACAATGATCGTTTCCCCGTCCACCGACGGGGAGCGCGACACCCACACGGGTGGACGGGAGCCGACATGGAGGTGCCGAAGAAGAAGCGACCGATCGCGATCGTGGCCATGGGGGGGCACGCCTTCATGCAGCCGGGCGAGGTCGGCACCATCGACGAGCACCACCGCAACGCCGCCCTCATTTGCGAGCGACTCATGGTGCTCGTCGAGCGCGGCTACAACATCGTCATCACGCACGGGAACGGTCCCCAGGTGGGGCACCAGCTCATCAAGAACGAGGTCGCGGCCGAGGATGCTCCCCCGTGGCCTATGGACGTGCTCGTCGCCGAGACCGAGGGCAGCCTCGGCTACATCCTGCAGCAGGCGATGCTCAACCAGCTCCGCAGCAAGCGCATCAACCGGTACGTCGTGACCGTGGTCACGCAGGTCCTCTGTGATCCGGCCGATCCGGCGTTTCGTCGGCCGACCAAGCCCATCGGGCCGTTCCTCACCCAGGCCCAGGCGGAGTCCAAGGAGAAGGATCTGGGCTGGGTCATCCAGGAGGACAAGGTCCGCGGGTGGCGGCGCGTGGTTCCCTCGCCGGATCCGCAGAAGATCGTCCAGCGCTGGATGATTCGCGACGCGGCGCGGCAGGGCCACATCGTCATCGCCTGCGGTGGCGGCGGCATCCCGATCATGAAGAACAACGCGGGCGACTACGTCGGCGTCGAGGCCGTCCTGGACAAGGACCTCACGGCCAGCCTCCTCGGCATCGAGATCGGCGCCGAGTTCCTCATCATCATGAGCGATGTGCCCAACGTCTTCCTGCGCTACGGAACCGACACCCAGCACGCGCTCAACGCCGTAACGCTGGACGAGGTCGAGCGCTACATCGACGAGGGCCACTTCCCCGCCGGTTCCATGGGCCCCAAGGTCGACGCGATTCGGCGCTTCCTCCGTGGTGGCGGCAAGCGCGGCCTGATCACGAGCCCGGCCCACCTCCCCGACGCGCTCGAAGGGCGCGCCGGCACCCACTTCGTCGGCAAACTCTAGATCGCCGACCTCCCGTCCCCTCCCCGTTCGCGGAAGCACGTCCATGCAGCATCTGATCTCGATCCACGACCTCGACCACGCCCAGATCCGCGAGATCTTCGACCTCGCCGCCGATCTCAAGGCGCGCCAGCATCGGGGTGAGGAGCATCGGCTCCTCGCCGGCAAGACCCTCGCCATGATCTTCGAGAAGCCGTCCACGCGGACGCGTGTCTCATTCGAGACGGGCATGGCCCAGCTCGGAGGGCATCCCCTGGTGCTCAACGCCGGTGACACCCAGCTCGGCCGCGGCGAGACGATTCACGACACGGCCAAGGTCCTCAGCCGCTACGTCGACGGCGTCATGGCGCGCACTTTCGCCCACCAGACGGTCTTGGACCTCGCCAAGTACGGCACGGTCCCCGTCATCAACGGTCTGACCGACTTGCTGCATCCCTGCCAGGGTCTTGCGGACTACTTCACCATCCAGGAGCGCTTCCCCGACCTCGGTGAAGTCACCGTGACCTACATCGGGGACGGCAACAACGTGACCCACTCGCTGCTCTACGGTGCGGCCAAGCTCGGTTGCGACATCCGCGTCGCCACGCCGGAGGGCTACGAGCCGAACCCCGACGTCGTCGACACCGCGAAGCAGGACGCCGAGGCGACCGGGGCCACGATCTCACTCACGCACGATCCGAAGGCGGCCGTGGATGGCGTGCAGGTCATCTACACCGACACGTGGACCAGCATGGGGCAGGAGGAGGAGGCGAAGCAGCGACGCCAGGACCTGGCGGGGTTCCAGGTGAACCAGGCGTTGCTCGCAGGCGCCGCGTCGGATGCGATCGTCATGCACTGCCTCCCCGCGCACCGCGGTGAGGAAATCACGGACGACGTCATGGACGGCCCGCAGGCGGCGGTCTGGGACGAGGCGGAGAATCGCCTGCATGTCCAGAAGGCCATCATGGTCCTCCTGATGCGGGACTGAGCGGGACGGATGGGGACGGTGGAGCCCGGCACGCCGGGCTGATACCCTGGCCCCATGCCGCCTCCCGATGAAGAAGAGGTCGTCCTCGCGGACGGCACGAGCATCTACGTTCGGCCGATCCGGCCCAGCGATCGACCTCTCTTCCTCGAGGGGATGAAGTACATCTCTCCCGAGACCTGGCTCTACCGGTTTCTCATGCCCCGGGACCACCTCGAGGAGGCGGAGCTCGACTACCTGCTGTCTCCCGACGGCGTCACCCACTTCGCCATCGGGGCCGCCTCCCTGACCGAGGACGGCGTCCAGGGTCCCGTCGCCGTCGCGCGCTACGTCGTGATGGAGGGCACCGAGCACGTCGCCGAATGTGCCATTCTGGTCATCGATTCGTGGCAGGGACGGGGCGTCGGTCGGGCCATGGGCGAGCGGCTGATGGCGGCCGCCCGGGAGCGGGGGATCCGGGCGTTTCACTGCGAGATCCTGCTCGAGAACGACCGCATGATGGCCCTGATCCGCCGCCTCGCCCCCGACTCCCACAGTCACGTCGTCGGCTCGCACGCCATCTTCCGCGTGCCGCTGGTGCCCGGCGCGCTGGATGCGTTCGCCGAGCCCGTCTTGGAGGACGAAGCCGCGACCGCGCCGCCGACCGAGAAGGAAAGCAAGGGCCCTCGGCTCGACTGGGCGAGCTGGACGGGGCGTTGGAAGGTCGCGATGTTCTGGCGGAGCCGAGACGCGACCGAGGACCCGGAGAGCGCGGAGGCCCCCCCCGAAGGCAAGGCCGGCGAAGATCCGGGCGAGGCCACGGAAACGCCGTAGCATTCCCCCATGGGGAAGCTACTCACGTCGATCTTGGTCCTCGTCACCCTGCTCCACGCCGGCTGCGGCGAGGAGGCGACGTCGCCCCCGGCCTCGTCACCGGGCACCCGCTGGCCGACCGCCGAGGCCCGGACCCTGCGGGAGGGCCACGCGCCGACGCCGTTCACGGCCGATCAGATTCGACAGGGGTGCCCGTCGGGGCGTACGTCGACCTTCTTCACCGAGTCCGAAGCCGAAGGACGCGGGTTCCTCGTCATCCGTTTCGAGCGGGCCGACGCGGAGGGCGTGACGACGACCGTCGAGTTCCTCGACGAGCAGCGCCAGCGCAGGCGTGCGCCTTCCATGCAGCGCGCGACGTGGGAGCAACTACAGCTTCATGCGTCCTTCCCGTTGGCGACCACGACCGTACGCGACGAGGTCGTCGAGGTCCCCGCGGGCCGCTTCGCCTGCCTCGTCTACGAGGACGCGCAGCCGAGTGAGGGGGCGGACGTGACCACCCGATACGATTTCGCACGCTCGCTGCCGGGCATGCCCATCCGTGTCTTGAAGTCCAGCGGGGGGCGCGTCGTCTCCCGCCAGGAGCTCGTGTCGGATGAGCCGGGAGCCGGGGACTAGTCTTGGCTCATACGTTCGACACGCTGCCCGCCGCCCTGCGGCCGGCCCTCCAGGCCTACCTGCAGAGTCTTCTCGACGTCCTCGGGGACAAGGTGGACGAGGTGATCATGTACGGGGGCGCCGTGCTGGGGGACTTCGCGGCGGCGTGGAGCGACGTCGACGTCTGTACGGTGCTGAGCACGGGGCTCACGGCAGATGAAGAACAGGCCCTGAGGACGGCCCAGCGTGCCCTCTACGTGCGATTCGTCGAAGAGCACGAGAGCGGGTGGCGCTCGCGCCAGTTCGTTGACGGCCCCATCCTCGGCGCGGACCTGGTGGCGCTCGAAGGTCGTCGGGGGCCTGCCTGGCGCGTAGAGGATGGCGAGCTGGCCTATGCACCCAAGGCCGAGTTGCAGCCCTTCGATCGCTACCAGATCCACGCCTTCGGCCTGCGGCTGTTCGGTCGGGCCGTGGCCGTCGGTCCGCCGACGCGGGGCACCTTGCGTCGTCAACTGCGCATCGACCTCGACCGTCTCGAGGTGCCCCGCCTCGAGCGGCCCGTCTGGCTCGCGAGCATGCTCCATTGGATGGCGCGGTCGCTCGTCTTCTGGCGCGACGGGGAGTTCCTCGGCAAGACCGCGGCTCTCGAGCGCGAAATCGTCAAGGGCACCTCGCTCAGTGAACCGTTCGCCTTGGCCTTGAGTCTTCGCAAGCAGGGGCCGGATGCCTGCGCCGCGCACCACGACGCGCTGCGGACGCACTTCCAGATCGCGGCCCCCCGCGTGCTCGCCGTGTTGACCCCTCTCGCCGGCTAGCCTCACCGCCACTGGGGCTGGATTCCCTACCGGGCGCGGAGCCTGGCTTTCAGCTCGAGCGTCTGGCCGTCTCGTTCGATCGTCAGGCGCACTTCGTCGCCGGGCTGGTGACGCTTCAGGAGCTCGCTGTAGGCACGAAGGCTCCCGAGGGCCTCGCCATCGATCGCGAGCAGCACGTCTCCCGCCTTCACGCCGGCGGCCTCCGCGGCGGACGCTTCCACGACGCCGTCCACCCGGACGCCGCGGCCCCGGTGGGCGAAGTCGGGCACGGTGCCCAGGCTGACACGACGGCCGGTCTTCGGACCGGCCGAAGCCGGCGCCGCGGCCCCTGCGGTCGTCGCCGTCATCGGCGCGTCGCGCGCACTCAAGTAGACGATCGTCTCCCGGGTGAAGATCGCGACCTTGACCAGGCCCTCCGCATCCACCTTCTCCACGTCATCCGTGGATCGGTGGTAGTCCTCGTGGGCACCCGTGAAGAGCTGGACGGCGGGGACGCCGGCGCGCTGGAAGGACACCTGGTCGCTTCCGTGGGGATCGTCCGCGATGCAATTCGACTCGACGCCCGTCGTGTAGCCGACGCCCATGGCGATGTGGCGCCACTCGCGCGCCGTGCCTGAGCCCAGGACCTGGAGCTTCTGCTCCCCGAGGCGTCCCACCGTGTCGAGGTTGACCATCGCCAGGGCCTTCTCGACGGGGTAGCGCTTCATGGACTCGACGTAGTGCGTGCTCCCCTTGAGGCCCCACTCCTCGCCCGTGAACGCCACGAACACGATGCTGCGCCGCGGCTTCAGTTCCTGCCGGAGGATGCGCGCGACTTCCAGCAGGACGCCTACGCCGGAGGCGTTGTCGTCGGCGCCGTTGTGGATCTTGCCTTCGTGTCCGCTGCGGACGTCGGGCCAGCCCCGGCCCAGGTGGTCGTAGTGGGCGCCGAGGACGACGGACTGCTCTGACCAGGCGGGATCCGTGCCGGGCAGGACGGCGACGACGTTCTGGAGTCGCGCCGACTTGCCATCCGGACCGTCGGGGGCGTCGAACGCCTGGAAGTAAGTGCCGTCGTCGCCCGCCGGCTCGAGGCCGGCCTCGGCGAACGCCTTCGCAATGTAGGCGGCCGCCCGGTCGAGTCCTGGCGTGCCGACGCCGCGACCCTCCATCGCGTCGTCCGCCAGGGTCCTCACGTGGTCCATCAGCCGGTCGGGGTCGAACACGGGGGCCAGCCGGGCGAGCGGCTCCCGGAGCGGGCGCGGCGGCAGGACCGGTGTCGCGCCGTCGGCCGTGGGGGCCGGGAACGCCACGAGCGGGGACGCCGTGGCGGCCCACTCCCCCTTGGCCACGTTGTCGGGGGCCGGCCCGGCGAACGCCAGGTAGGAGTACTTGCCGTAGTGGGGGAGCTTCCGAGCCAGGCCCGGAAGCGCGGCCTCGACATCGGTGGCGACCCATCCGAGGGCCAGCTCCGCGTTGCCCGGGTGACGGACGACGAACACCGCGCTGTGGTTTGCGCGAGGTACGTCGGTCACGCCGAAGGCGAAGGTGTTCGCCTTCACGCCGCCACCGTAGCCCTCCAGCGCCGGTGCGAGCGCGCGGCGGAAGCGGTTGTTCGACCCGAGCACCCACACGGCCCGATCCGTCGGCAGGGCCTCGATCGCGTCCTCCGCGACGACCTCCACCTGCCCCCCGGCGCCGCGCTGCCACGTCGCGGCGAACGTCCTCCAGCCCTCGCTCAGCCTTTCGCTCTCCGCGGTCGGGACGACGAGGGTCACCTTGTCGGCACCGAACAGCTCGGAGTTCGTCGGCGGGGTCTCACTCAGGTCGAGGCGTCGGAACACGTCGAAGTTCGGGTCGGCGTCCACGCGCACGGCCTTGCGGCCGGTGGGCGCCGGGAACAGCAGCGAGCCTTCACGGCCTTCGAGGTCGAGGATGCGCTCGTCCACCTTGCCGTCGTCGTACGTGACGGCGACCGGGACGCGCAGCGGCCACGGTGCCTCCTCCTGCGTCTGCCTGAGCCGGACGCCGACACCGCTGACCGCCGCTCCTTCCAGCATCTCGGCGTCCAGCGCGAGCACGGGCGCGCCCTCGCGCTCGACCCAGGCGCTGAAGTAGGTCGTCAGGTCCTCGCCCGCTGCGTCCGAGAAGACGCGGGTCAGATCGGCCCAGGAAGCGGACTTCCAGCGCTGGTCGCGGTAGAGGTGACGCACGGCCTGCGTGAACGCCTCGTCGCCCATCCGACGGCGCAGCATGTGGAAGACCATCAGCGCCTTGCCGTAGCCGATGGCTTCCGTGGCTCCCGAGCGGCGTGAGCGGAACTCCGTGAGCGGGAAGTCACGTCCTCCGCGTACATAGTTCCGGTACTTCTTCAGGGTGTCGCGTCGGTACTCCTCGCCGCGGCCCTGGCCCTCCTTGATGAGGTGGTCGGCCATGTACGCCGTGAGTCCCTCGCACCAGTTTCCGGTCGCCCAGTCCACGTAGACCGAGTTGCCCCACCAGTTGTGCAGGATCTCGTGCGGGTAGGACGAGTGCAGGATGAACGGGAAGCGAATGACCTGAGAGCCCAACAGGGTGAACGAGGGCATCCCGTAGCCGGTCTCCCAGAAGTTCTCGACGAGTGCGAACTTCCCGAAGGGATAGGGGCCGATCAGGCGTCCGTACATATCGAGGTACTGGGCGGTCGCCTCCAGGTAGCGTGCCGCGAGGTTCGGGTCCTTCTCGCGCAGGAATGCGTAGGCCCGGGCCTTCCCGGCGGGCCGGCTGTACTCGTGGAAGCGGTTCGCGATCAGGTAGACCTCTTCCATCGGGTGCGGGGAGTCCCACGCCGTGTGTTGCCTTCCGTCGCGCGTGTCGTGTTCCCGCCGGGTGCCTTGACTCACGCAGTCCCACCCCTCGGGAAGGTCGCAGGCGAGGCGGAAGGTGAGGAGGTCCTCTCCGAACGCCGGGACCCACCACGTCGCCCGGGTGAGGACGGCGCCCTCCTCGCCGATCGTCCCGACCGTGCGAGCGAAGCTGCGGGCGTACTCCTCGCCCTCGGCCCGCGGAGGGTGGTGGATACGTCCCTCGTACCTCAGGCGCAAGAGGAGCGGCTCGGGCCACGCGCCGCCGTCGACGAGCTCGGCCTGCCAGGACCTCAGCGGGGGGAAGCCGCCCTCGCGGCGCTCGCCGGCGGGCGCTTCCTTGACGAGGATGCCGCCGTCGAGCGACGTCACCTCGAGCCCGGCGTGGAGATGGAACCTCACGGGCCCGGTCGCGGCCGCGCCGGCGCCGTCGAGTCGAACGACGTCCTCGACCTCGATCGTGTGCGTACCGGGATCCATTCGCACCTTCAGGTCGTGGTGGACGGTCGGTCGTCCCTCCTCGGCTACGGCCGTGCCGGCTGCGATCCACGGGAGCAGAGCGAGAAGTGCGGCGAGATGGATGCGACGGATTTGCAACAAGACCACGCGAGCCTCCTGGGGAGCGGCGGATTCTACCGGCCCCTCCCGGCTCGACCCGCCTCGGCAACGGGAACCGGGAGGACTCGGTCTCGTCCAAGGAGTGGCGCCGATCGCCACGAGGGGCGTTCGTAGCCATGCCAAGAAGGCAGGAACCGCGACACCGCGTGCCGCGTTGCCTAGAATGCGTGTAGAAGGCGGGAGGACAGCATGCGTCGACGGGGAACGACCTATCTCATGGTGGGCTTGGGGCTTGCGCTCGTCTTCGGCGGCGCCGTCACGGCCTTGGCCGCCGCGGGCGGGTATCACGAGGACGAGCGATTCGGCTTCAAGATCCGCACCCCCAAGGGCTGGAACCACGTGGCCCAGCGGGCGGAGGAGAAGTGGATCGCCGCCAAATTCCTCTGCGACCGGACCTACATCTACAACAGCCCCGATGACGGCTGGACGTGGGATTTCCGACCGGACATGACGATCGTCACGTTCATCGACGAGGTCGTGACGAAGAAGGCCATCGAGGCGGGCGAGACCGACGACGGCGAGTTGTGGATCGAGCTGAACAACCCCTACAAGAACTACGAGGACTTCCTCAAGCGTACGTACTCGGGCGGGGGGTGGTTCGTCGACGAGGAAGAAGAGGACAAACTCGGCGACATCCCCGTCACGAAGTACGTGATCAAGGTGGAGAAGCTCACCAACACCGGGCCCAAGCGCATCATCACCTGGGTCTACCACGTGGAAGACGTCGATATCGCCGTACAATTCGAGCTCCTGGAGGGGAGCTACGACAAGCTCAAGAACGACGTGCATGCCTGTCTCAAGTCGTTCAAGGAGATTCCCCGAACGAGCGGGAGCCTCGTGCCCGTGACGACCGGGAATCGGATAACGACCTCCACGAAGAGCGAAGATGCCATGACGCCCGAGGAGCGCACCAAGGCGCGTCAGGAAAGCGAACGCCTCCTGCACCAGAAGGCCAAGGACGCGCTGCCGGACGACTGGACGGCGAAGCAGATGGGGCGCTTCCTCGTCCTGAACCACGCCGACGCCAAGTTCGCCAAGAAGATGGTCGCGAATGCCGAGTGCATCTGGAAGTGGATGGACAAGAACCTCGGCTACATCGGCGAAGGCGAGTACGTCCGCCGCCCCATCCTGCGTATCTGCCGGGATCAACCCGAGGAGAGCGCCTTCCGCGGTGGAACGACCTGGGGGAACTCCATCGAGATCGTGACGCACCAGGACAAGGGCTCCGGCGCGATGAGCTGGGAGTTCGAGTACGTCAATCAGCAGATCTTCCGCAAGTGGTTCAACCACCGGAATCGCGATCTCTACTACGCCATGCCCTACTGGCTCGAGGACGGCCTCTGGCAGGTCCTGGGCACGGCGCGGGCCAAGGGCTCGCGCTTGGAGTTCAAGATCGACGACTGGGAGCGCGACGGTCTCCGGGAGTCCGCACGCGCAGGGGAGATCACGCCGCCCCGTGAGCTGGTCATGCTTCGCAAGGACCAGTTCTACGAGAACGAGCACCGCATGAAGCAGTCATCCGCCTTCATTCGGTTCCTCCTCGAGTCGAGAAAGGGCAAGAGGATCCTCGATGACTACCTGAAGAACCTTCAGGACGTCGTCGCCGAGCAGAAGGCGAAGGACGACGCGAAGGACACCTCCGATCCAGACAAGCCGAAGACGGAAGAGGAGGAAGAGGAGATGTACCGCAAGCGCCGCGAGGCCATGAAGGAGCGGGAACAGCAGTTCATGGAGGAGGTCTTCGAGCGCACCTTCGGTGACTGGAGCGAAAAGGACTGGAAGCGCTTCAACTCCCTCTTCCTGAAGTACGTGAGCTGAGGAGCCTCCCCGTGATCCGCTTGTCCTTCCTGACCCTGGTCTTGCTCGGTCTGTTCGCCTCGCCGAGCCCCGCCGACTTCCTACTTCTGAAGGACGGTCGCATCCTCGAGCGCCCGTCCATGGAGCGCGTGGAAGGCGGCGTGAAGGTCTTCTTCGAGAACGGCGAGGTCGTCGTTCCCGAGGACAGGATCCAGGACGCCATCCTGCTTCGTGAGCCCCCGCCCGAGCCCAAGACGGAGAAGGAGAAGGAGAAAATCGCCAAGGGTCTCGTTCTCTACGAGGGCCGGTGGGTGAAGCCCGAGAAGCGGATGGACCTGGTCGAGAGGAAGGTCGCGGAGCGCAAGGCCTACATCGACGAGCTGCGCGCGATGAGCCGCTGGAGAGACCGCGGGAAGGAAGAGACCAAGCACTTCGCCTTCGAGTACACGGTGCCGCCGTTCGTCTTCGAGTACTTCCGCGACCTCACGGAGGCCTACTACAAGGAGTTCGCCAAGACCTGGAAGATCAGGCCGGACAAGAAGGACGGGAAACTCACGATCTGCTTCTACACGGACATCGATGCGTTCCACCAGATCGGCGGCGTCGGCGGTGGTGTGCAGGGGTACTTCCGCTTCGTCAAGCCCTGGGAGCTGAACTTCTTCTACGAGCGCCGTGACCCGTACCACGCCGAACAGGTGATGTACCACGAGCTGAATCACTACCTCCAGCTCCTGATGGACACCGACTTCAACATGCCCCACTTCCCGGGCGAGGCGATCGCGGAGTACTACGGCGCCAGCAGGTTCGACCCCAAGACCAAGAAGCTCGAAACCGGCCTCGTCCTCGAGGGGCGATTGGTGGAGATCAAGAACGACATCGCCGCCGGTGACATCATGCCGCTGGAGAAGATGCTCCGGGCTGACGAGATGTACGAGCACTACACCTGGGGGTGGTCGCTCGCCCACTTCCTGATGAGCGACAAGCGCTACCAGAAGAAGTTCGTGAAGTTCGTCAAGGACCTCGTCGCGGGCAAGGGTGTGAAGCATGTGCCGAGCATGGGCAGGATGAAGACCGTGCGGGGTGATGAGGTCTTCGCTCACTTCAAGCGGTCGCTGGGCATCAAGAAGCAGGAGGACCTGGAGGCCCTGGAGAAGGAGTGGCACGAGTACGTGACGGAGGAGCTGAAGTTCGTCACGGCACGCGGGCTCGAGAAGGCCGCGGCCAGCGCGCAGCGTTCGGGGCGGCCGCTGCGGGCCAAGCGCCTCTTCAAGGAAGCGATCGACAAGGGCAGCACGGACGCGATGACCTACCATCGCTTCGGGGAACTGCTCGAGAGGGATGGGAAGCGGGACGAGGCCATCGCGCTCTTTGGGAAGGCCGTGGAGCTGGCTCCGCTGGAAGCCACCTTCTACGAGTCCCTGGGGCGGGCGCTGGTCCGCAAGGGCGAGAAGGAGGAGGGACTCCGTCTCCTGAAGCTCGCGCTCGAACTCGACCCCGGCAACGCCTCCGTCGAACTGTCGATCGAGAACTTCATGGAGTCCGAAGGCGGGTAGTTCTGTACGGAGGCAGCCTCGTAAACGAATGTTTCGTCGCTCGCTCGCCCAGAACTTCGCCCCTCGCCGCGCCGGCTATCGCGTCCTCACCGCCTCACCGCCTCACCGCCCCGACTCGCGCCGTCTCGTCTCGCGCCACCCCGCGCACGAGCCGTGGCACCGTCGCGCCGAGCACGTCATCGTTGCTCCAGGGGTGAACCACCCCCTTGGGTCGTCAGATGCCTCAGGTAGGCCCGCGGCAGGCCCGATCCTCGATCGCTTTCAAGCGTTCGAAGTAGGCCCGGTCCTCCTCCAGATGGCACGCCTTGTACTTCGCGCCGCTCGCGCACCAGCAGGGCTCGTTGCGTCCGAGCGTGCGGGCCGAGGCCGGCGGTGTGCGCTTCTTCGCGAACAGGCGTTGGAGGAGTCCCATGGCGGGACTCTGGGCGGGGAAGGCCGATCGGTCAAGGCGGGGCGCGGGCCAGCCCCGAGGCGCCTCAACAGAAAACGGAGAATCCGTTAGGATCGGAGTGTGTGGGCGGGGGGGATATGGATGCGTGCCATGCGGTTCGGGGTCCTGGTGACGTTCGCGGTGGCCGTGGCGGGGCTGCTCCTCCCGGCTGGGCGTGCCCTCGCCGAGGACTCGTTCCTCCTCTGTGACTTCGAGGCCGAGACGATGTCGACCGACCTCGTCGTCGCCGCAGAGAGCTGGATCGAGCGTGTCGAGGTCGACGAAGGCGGCCACGCCCTTCGTTGGATCCACGAGCCCATAGAGGGCAAGCGGGGAGGATGGCTGGACTTCCCGTGCGTGCCCAGCAGCGTCCGCGCCTTTCATGCTGTGCGGTTCAGAGCTCGCTGCGTCGGGTCGTGGAATGGTCGCGTGGATGTGAGGTTCAGCAGTCGCGATGGGTACATCGGGAGCCCCCTGCCCGCGGTGGGCCCACAGTGGGCCACCTACGAACTCACGTTGGCGACCATGAAGGGGCGCCGGGCCTTCGACCCCGATGCCGTCGGTTTCCTCCGCTTCGTCTGCTGGGAAACCACTGGCTTCGAACTCGAACTCGACGACATCGAACTCCTGCGCGGCGAGGGCGGGTGGGGGCGATCCGAGGGGCAGACCGCGCCCGCCTCGACGCAGAATCCCGATACCCCCTGCTGGATCGTCGCCGACTTCGAGGGAGAGGATCCGCTGTCGCGGTTGGCCGCCGCTCGTGGCGAACTGACCCTGGTCGAGCCCAAGCGGCGCAAGGAGACCCGAGCCGGTCGCTGGACGGCGCCCGCCTCCAAGGACACGGTCTGGATCAACCTGGAGGAAATGCCGCCCACGCTGGAGCCCTATCGCCTACTCCGCTTTCGGGCGCGCGCCCCCAAGGGCTTCGCGGAGGAGGTCTACGTTCGCTTTCGCAGCGGCGATGCGCACTTGAGCACTCGCATGCCGGCATTGAGTCCCAAGGGCAAGTGGACGGACGTCGAGATCGAGTTGCCTCGCATGGGAAGGGACGGGGAAGCGGCCCCGGATGCGGGCTACGTCATGCGATTCGTCGTGTTCGGCACCGAGGGGTTCGAGTTCGAGTTCGACGACGTGGAGCTCGTACGCGGAGCCGGCGGATGGGCCCTGACCGAAGACGAGCACCTGGCCAGCGTGTTCGGGGCCAAGCGGCGCAAGAAGGTGAAGGAGATCGAGACCGAGCACTTCCGCATCTACACGGATTCCGCAGGAGCCCGAACGAAGTTCCCGAGGGCGCTGGAGAAGACCTACGCGTTCGTGCTCGACGCCCTCGGCCTCGACGAGATGAAGGAGCCGCTCGACGTCTTCATCTTCCAGAACTCGAACTACTACTTCGACTTCTGTGTGCGGAAGGGATGGACCCAGGCGCAAGCGGAAGCCACGGCCGGTCATGCGTGGAGTCGGTACTTCGCCACGTACTATCAAGCGCCGAGCTCGCCGACTGTGACTCACGAGTTGACGCACTCGATCGTCCATCGGGTCTGGGGCTCGGGCGGCGGGTCTTGGTTTCAGGAAGGGACCGCCGTTTGTGTGGAAGAGCGCTGGCAGAAACGCGACGCGGCGACGCGCTTCGCGCCGCGCCTTCGCGCCGGCGACTATGTGCCCTTGGCTGAGTTCATGTGCGAGAGGAAGCTGATTCACGGACACGATGTCCGCGGCGGAGCGCACAGCGCCCATGCGCTGTACGACCAAGCGGGTGCCTTCTTCGAGTTCCTGCTGCGTGGCCCCTACGCCGAGATGAGGCCCGAGGCGATCCGCCAGTTGGCGCGTGTCGATTGGGATGCCGACACGATCGTCCAGGAGGTCGAGGCGATCTACGGCACGACGCTGCTGGAACTCGAGACCGCCTGGAAGGAGTGGGGGAGCGAGCCGCCGGAGCTGGACTGAAGCCGGATGGCTCCGTGTCGGTGGAGCGTGCGGAGCGTGCGTGGGGAGGGAGGCCGCCTCCGTACCTGGCGGAGGCGGCCTCCGAGTGGCGTCACTCGTCGCCCTTGGTCTCGACGAGCGTGCGCACCTGCGTGGCCAACTCGCCTCCACCGAACACGAACGTCGTCTTGGCGCCGGCGAGGATGTCCTGGAGCTTCTCCAACTCCTTCATCCGGGCCAACACCGGGTTCTCGGCCAGGAGCCGAGCGGTGTTGGCCTGACTACGGGCCGCCGCCGTTTCTTCACGACGCTTGATCAGGTTCGCCTCGGCCTCCTTCTGGGCCAGGATGACCTGGTTCAAGATGGTCTTCATGTCGCCGGGGAGAATCACGTCCCGCAGCCCGACGCTGAGGATCTCGAGTCCAAGCGGTCGAACCCGCTTGGCCAGCGACGTCGCCAGCTCGCTGCCGAGGACTTCCTTGTCCGCGAGGAGAGTGTCCAGCGTGCGCGTCCCCACCGCCGACCGCAGCGCGAGCTGGGCTTCCCGGTAGAGCGCGCCGTCGGCGTCCTTGGCGGCAGTGACGGCCTGGAGCGTATCGGCCACCCGGTAGACGACCGCGAGGTTCGCCCGCAGCGTCACCTTGTCCCGCGTCATGATCTCTTGTCCCGAGACATCGACCGTCTTCTCCCGCAGGTCGATCGCATAGATCTGAACCTTGCGACCGTCCCGCCAGTACACGAGTCGCCCCTCCTTCGCGCGAGCGATCAGGCACGCCTCGCGGAAGACCAGGACCTCGTGCGACGGCGCCACCTCGATCAGGTCGAGGTAGTGCTGGGCATCCGGATGGTCGAGCACGACGTGCGCGCGTTCGTGTGCGAATCGGGCTTCTTCATCGATCTCGAACACCTCGACGCGCAGATCGTTGGGTGCCTTCCAGTAGGCGGTACGACCCGGCCCCAGGATCGACGCCAGGCGGCCGCTCTTCCAGACCAGGGCCCGCTGGACGTCCGTCAGGTCGACGATCTCGAGCTCCCGGCGGATCGAGTCTTCCTGGACGAGGACGTCGAGAAGCGGGTGCTCGAACTGCGTGTCGAGGAGGTTCGCGATCTCGATCCGGATGCGGCGCACGGCGTCCCACAGGGGGACGCGGAGAACCGTGCCCGGTCCGAGGATCTGGCGGAAGTCGCCCCCCCGAAACACGAGGGCGCGCTGGTACTGCGTGATGTGGATGCGGCGGATGATCATGGGCCCCTCCTCTCGAGGCGCACGCGGACGAACCTACGGACTTCGGAAGCTGCCTTCGCACCGAGGCGAAGTAATCGTGGGAAAGGTGCGGGTCGGACGCGCAGGGGGCCCGTGGCCACCCGCGCTTCGGCGGAGTCGGGGGGGACGGCGCGCTACCCGAGGGCGGCCCGTGCGAAACCAGGCGCCGCTCTCAGCGCCGGGATCCTCACAGCTGCTCCCCATCGACCGTGTCGTCCCGTCCCGACTGCAAGGCCGTCGCGACCGGGGCCACCCTGTGACTCACGCGCCGAGGCACGCGAGCGACCCGGCCGAAGCCAGGCCACGGGGTCTGTCGTCCGACCCGCGTTCAGGAAACAGGGAGCCATGTCCGGCTCCCATTCGCGGCGGGAATCGAACCCGCTTCATCCAGATTCTCAGTCTGGTGCTCTGCCAGTGAGCTACGCCAGTGACCGTGCAGGACTCGAACCTGCATCTCCCCCGGTGGGGGGTGCTCTGCCCTTGAGCGAACGGCCCTAGATTCCAAACGAGCACGCGTTCCCATGCCGGGACGGAACGTCCGCTACCCGATGTCCTCCGGGAGGACAGGGTGGGGGCGCCCCCGGCCACGACTCGCCGGAAGATGATGATTGGCTCCGAGCACGAAAAAAGCCTCGGAGATGACTCCGAGGCCTCGCTCGCGCGGATGCACGACCTAGCGTCGGAGTCTGCCCCTCTCGGGGAACATGGCGACCGCATCGCCGCTCCAGGCGGCGTCGAGGCATGTCGCATTGATGTGAGGTTGCCTCTTCATGACTCCGTTCCCAGGCCGTACCGCACGGCCGATGTCTGGTAGACGCGACAACCCGGCGAGAGGTTCGGTAAAAACGCGAAAATTGGTTACGGAGGCGCGTCGGGGTGGAGACGAGGTGAGGCGACGGGGGTGACGTGTCGTCGAAAAAGTTCGTCGGCGAGGCTGCCTCCGTACGGAACTACTCGAGGCGCGCTTCTGCCTTCTTCAGCACGGCGTAGACGGCGTGGCGTTGCTTCAGCAACTCGCCGCGGAGGTTGCCGCCGGCAAGGAGGAAGAAGCTGCGGACATCGTTCATCAGGTCCAGACCGCGATCCCGCCACGCCACGTGGAACGCGAGGAGGGCAGGCAGACCCACCAGGAGAATCAGCGCCGGCCAAAGGCCCCACTTGAAGAACGCGAAGACCGCACCCAGGGCCATCAGCACCACGAGGAGGAGTGCGGCGCCCAGCATGCGGCAGAGCGCCCGGAGGTCCTCCGACCCACCGAACATGCGCAGGGCGACCAGATCGCCGATGTGACGGATCGGCCACGTGACGACGGCGGCGAAGATGCCCAAGGGCACGCCCACGATCGCCAGCGGCAGGTTCTTGCCGAGGAACTTCAAGACGCGACCGGTCGTGTGGCGGGTCTGGAGCTTCTCGGGCGGAACACCGTTGGCGTGAAGCGCCCGCACGTAGTCGTCCGTGGCGGCGCGAAGCTCCTCCAGCAGCTCGGGGGCCTGCTCGCGGAGCCCCACCAGGGAGTGCGCGAAGACGCGATCTCGCCGGTGGCCCTCGGCGAGAGTCCGAGGCGCGGGATTGCCTTCCTCCTGATCCCAGGCGATGCGGAGCGTCCGGATGGCTTCGAGGTCTCCCTGGGAGGGCGCCTCGGCCAGCAGCTCCTTCAGCGAGGCCTCCATGCGACGCGTCGTGTCCGTGATGGCCTCGCGGCGCGACGCGAAGCCCTCCACGCCATCGACGGTAAAGGGCTCGCCGAAGGTGACGAGCAGCGTGCCCCGCCGACCGGTGGAGGAGCGTCCGTAGATGAGGCCGGCCGGACAGATGGTGACGGGAACGCCTGCGTCCAGCGCCATGCGGGCGGCGCCGGTGCGGATCGGCATCAGCCGGGGGCGCGGTTGACTCACGCCTTCCGGGAAGAGCGCGAGCGAGCCGCCCGCGGCGAGACGCTCTCGGCACGCCTCGAAGGTTTTCATGTTGGCGCGCGCCGTTCGGCCCTCGTTCTCGCCGATGTCCTGTGGACGGAAGACGGGCAGCGCCTCCAGCGCCTCCAGGAACCACGCGAGGAAAGGGAGCTTCCAGAGCGGCGCCTTGGCCAGAAACGAGGCCGGACGCGGCGACGCGTCCAGGAGTGCCATGCTGTCGACGAGGCTGGAGAAGTGGTTGGCGAGCAGCAACACCGCGCCGGTCTCGGGGATTCGGTCGGCGCCCTCGATCTCGATCCGACGGTACTGGCTCTTGAGCATCATCCTGGACAGGAAGCGCACGAACCGAAATCGCCACGAGGTCTGAGCCAAGGTGTCTCCCGTTGTCTCGCCGGGCCCCACTCTACCGGGCCACGGGCTCCAGCGCGCGTCCGCACGCGCATGGCCGATGGGCGGGACGCGCGAGTGCTGGGCCTCCAGGGCCACCTGCGCATGGCGACTCGTCCGACCCTACCCCGGCGGGTCGAAGAGGCTGTATGGCGGGTAGGCGCCCTGCTCTTTCGTGGGGCGGCTCTTCCAGCGCTTGAGGGTCCAATTCCAGGCTTCGGGATGCTCCAGGATCACCTGCTCGACCAGGCCGTTTAGGCGCGTGGTGATCTCCAGGATGTCCGCCTCCTGGTCGTCCGTGCGGACGTCCTTGGAAAGCTCCGGTAGCAACTCGATGCGGTAGCGACCGTGCTTCGTCGGGATGCAGAAGATGGGCGCGATGGGTGCGTCGTTGCGTCGGGCGAGGAACGCCGGCAGGGGCGTCGTTCGAGCCTGAAGACCGAAGAACGGCGCCCAGATCCCTCCCTGGTTACGCCTCACGTTGCGATCGATCAGGAGCCCGGCGATGCCGCCGCGACGCACATGGGAGTTCAGCGCGCGCGCGCCGCCTTGCCGTGAGGCGCTGGAGCCGCCGCCGCTACCCCGGAGGTAGGCGAGGAAGCGATCGACGGCCGGGTGCACGCTCGCCTCTACGAGGAACGTCGTATCTCCGATGTCGCGAAAAACACTCGCAAGACCAAGCAGCACTTCCCAGTTGCCCACGTGCCCGGAAACCACGATCGCGCCGTGCGCCTGCTTGGCGCCTTCGCGAAGGACGGTGCCCAACTCCTCGGGAATGTCGACCCACCGGCCGATCCGCTCGGCCGTCATCGGGGCGGCGTGCAGCAGGATCAGGATCGAGCGTACTGCACCGCGAATCGACGCGCGGACGATGTTCCGTTTCTCGCGTGGCGTCATCGTGTCGCCGTAGACGATGTCGGTGTTCTGGCGTCCCGCCCGGCGCCCGCGCCGATCGAACACGTAGACGACGTTCCCCATCACCCATGCGCCTGCAAGCAGGAGCGGCGTGGGCGTCCATCGGCACAGCACGGCCACGGCGACCAGCGTTCGATAGAACGCGCCTTCGACGAACTTGGCGCCCCAACGCCCCACCTTGGATGTCCTACGTGCCATCGTGGCGGATCGTACGGCCTTCCTGCTCAGTGCGCACGGATCAGCCCGGCGTTCTCGATTTCCCGCGCGAGGGCGTCAGCGATACACGCCGCGCCGCGGGCTGTGACGTGGACGTCGTCGTAGAGATGATCGGTGTCCTTCGGGACCGCGGCGTCGAGGTCCACGAACAGCACACCTGCTTCCTCCGCGATGCGGCGGCTGATGGCGTTGACCTGGCGCATGCCGTCCGCCATGGAGCCGATCGACGCGTGTGTGCCGTTCTCCTGGTGGGCGAGGGGAAACCACAGTAGCTCCCTGTCTTCCTCGTCCAGAC
Source organism: uncultured Planctomycetota bacterium (assembly GCA_963802335.1). Taxonomy (GTDB): domain Bacteria; phylum Planctomycetota; class PLA2; order PLA2; family JAEUHO01; genus CAWDIE01. The sequence continues at coordinate 178,993 of CAWDIE010000007.1, forward strand.
CGTCGCGATAGAGCGAGGGTTGCGATGCCACCACGACCTGCACGGCGTGCCCGAGGGCGGCGTCGATCAGATCCCCCATGTTGCGTTCGAAGGCGCCCAGGCTTCGCCACGATTCGATCTCGATCGCGCGGCTTCGCGGGAAAAACATCTGGCGGATGCCCTTCACGCCATCGCCGTCGGGGCCAGCCACCCGCACGCGGTCGTAGCGCAAGTCCGAGCACCAGTAACCCAGCCGCATCCGCACCAGCTGCCACGTCGTGCTTTCCGGTCGCACGAGGTTGGCCACGGCGCCGTGGAAGTGGCTGTAGTCCGAGCGGTAGGGCCCGACGGCGAACGCCTCCGGCGAGAAGCTGCGGTAGAGGTCGTTGATGCCGTGGTAGACGACGATCATGTCGGGGTCGAAGGACCGGATGCGCGTCAGGTACTTGATCAGTGAGTGCGCCGAGCAATGCCACTCGGCGCCCGCATTCTGGACCTGGATCTCGAGGTCTTCGTGCTTTCGTTGGAGGAGGTCGCGCAGGAGCTCCGGATGGGACTGCTCCAGCGGGAGTGCGGCACAGAACACCGTCGATCCGCCCAAGACGAAGATGCGGTAGACGCCCTCGGGCTTGGCCGAGCTCACCTCGGGTCCGCGAAAGCCCTGCCAGTTCACGCCGAGACGCGCCCGGCCTGGCCGCGGCGTGTTCTGCAAGTAGGGGTGGAACGAGTCCGTGAGCAACGGCGTGGCGACGCCGCGGCCCAGCGCTTTGTGGACGCGTGCTTCCACGGCTTGGGCGAAGAGCCAACCGACGATCAGGACGAGAAGCAGCTTCGCCGTCGGTCGCCAGGTGAGGGTCCGGCTCGAGGGCAGCGTCAGGACCTGGGTACGAAACACCCACCGCACCAGCAGGAACACGGCCGGCGTCAGGAGGAGCCACCACGCCAGCAGGAAAAGGAAGTAGCCGAAGCTGTACTTCCCCAGGACCTGCGGCTCGAAGTCGGTGTGGAGGAGGAATCCGACCCCCAGGGCACCCATGGTGGCCGCGGCGGAAAAGGCCAGGACGGAGGCCAGGGCCAGGGGGCGCGTCGCGCTCATGCGGGCAGCATACCTCCGCGCGCTCCCCGCTGAGGTCGGGCGCGAGGTACAAGGAGTCCATGGTGCACGTCCACGTCGAGGTATTCCTCGCCTGGCTGATCGGCTGGCTCCTCCTCGCCCGCGTGCCCGGACTGCCGCGCCTCGAAAGGGGCCACGTGGCGCAGGGGCCCCTCACCATCGTCATTCCGGCGCGCAACGAGGCCCACGTCCTCCCGCACCTGCTCGACGACCTAGGCGACCATCGACCGCCTGGCGCCCGAGTGCTCGTCGTGGATGATCACTCGGAAGACGAGACGGCGGCCATGGCCCGCCGCTACGACTTCGTCGAGGTCGTGCCGGCGCCGCCCCTGGCGGCGGGGGCCTTCGGCAAGGCGGGCGCCTGCCAAGTAGGGGCCGACCTCGCCTCGCCGGGGCACGTGGCGTTTCTCGACGCGGATGTCCGCATTCATGGCGACGCGCTCGAGCGCGCGGTTGCGGTCCAGGCCCGCCGGGGCGGTCTCGTGAGCGTCTGGCCTCGACACGAGGTCCAGCGGCCCTACGAGCATGCCAGCGCCTTGTTCAACCTGCTCGCGTTGATGGGCGTCGGATGCGGGAGCCTCGTCCCGCCGCGACGTCCCCTCGGTGCGTTCGGGCCTTTCATGGTGACCTCGACGGAGGCGTATCGGCAGGTCGGCGGCCACCGGGCCGTTGCGGACGAGGTGGTGGAGGACTTCGCCTTGGCGCGCCGCTACGGACGAGCGGGGCTGGCCGTGACGAACTACGGGGGGCGCCGGGACGTGTCCTTCCGGATGTACCCAGGTGGTCTCCAAAGCCTGATCGACGGGTGGACGAAGAACTTCGCACTGGGCGCCATGGGGTCCCTGCTTCGGGCCGTCCTCATCGGCGTCTGGCTCGCGTACTCGATCGGGGTATTCACGTGGGCGGGTGGCATTCCCAAGACACCGGCCGTGATTCTGGTGGCGCTCTTCGTCCTGCAGTTCTGGGTCCTCTTCCGGCAGGTGGGGAACTTCGGGCTCGTCGACGCGCTCCTCTACCCCTTCCACGTTCTCTTCTTCCTCGGCGTGTTCCTTCGTTCCTTCGCCCATACCTATCTCTTCCGGCGCGTGCGGTGGCGGGGGAGACAGGCGCGGTTGGGGGGGGACGCCCTCCAAGTCCCGCCGCCGGACGAGACAGGCTCCAAGCGGGGCCGCGGGTAGGATCTGAGGCATGAGCGAACTCGCAGGCAAGGTTGCCCTCGTGACCGGATCTTCCCGTGGCATCGGCAACGCCATCGCGCGGCGGCTTGCCGCCGACGGCGCCGACATCGCCGTGCACGGGCGTAACCCCCGGGGGGCGACGGCCGCCTCGGCCGAAGCGCTGCGTGACGACGTGCGTGCGTCGGGTCGGCGAGCCGAGGTCTTCTACGCCGACGTCACCAGCAAGGAGGCGGTGGGCGAAATGATGGCTGCCGTCGAGGCATCGCTGGGGCGTCTCGACATCCTCGTGCTGAATGCCGCCCGCGCGCCGTTCAAGGAGACGGCGCGGCTCCTCGAGCGAGACCTGCGTCAGCTCGTCGACACCAACATCCTGGGGCCGGTCTTCTGCGTGCAGAAGGCCCTGCCTCTCCTCGAGCGTCAGGGGGGGGACATCGTGTTCATCTCCAGCCTCGGGTCTCGTTTCATGAACCCCCAGTACCCGCTGGGACCGACCAAGGCCGCGATGGAGTCCTGGGTGCGGCAGTGGGCGGAGGAGCTGGCGGACAAGGGCATCCGCGCCAACGCAGTCTGCGCGGGACTGGTCAAGACGGACGCGTTCAAGACGCTTCGCCGGCTCTGGCGCGGGCTCGATCAGCTGCCCGACGACGTATTCGTCATGCCGGAGGAGGTGGCGGCCGTCACGTCGTTCCTCGTGCACGCCGACGCCTCGGCGATCCGGGGTCAGACGCTTGTCGTGGACCGGGGCCTCTCGAATCGGGTCCTCCGGGAAGTCGCTCCGTAGCCAAGGGCACCGCCGCACCCGGGTTGAACCCAAGGGCCCGTCATGGAACAAGTGCGCGTTCTCGCATCCCATCTTCGAGCCATCTTCGGCCGCTTCTCAATCGCGAATTCCTCGAGGTAGCTCCGGCTATCTCTCCGGATTCGCTCAATCGGCGCGACCGAATCTGACTCGAGTCTGGGCGCGATCTCCACTCACCTGTTCCACGACGAGCCCTAACCTGGATGATTCATGAACCTTGGCGTAGTCGCGCGGTCCTGGGCACCCCTGGAGCCGAACCTCGGCGCCTGTCCTCCTCGGCGATGCGCAGCGGCATCGAGTCGTCGTCGCGCCTTGACTTTCGGCTCCAGGAGCACCCAGGACACCCCGTTGCTCGAGCGAGGGCGACAAATGGCCACTGAACCCCATTCGCTTGCGCCTTCCGCGATGGACGGCGCGCGCTTCATGAATCAACCAGGCCAGCCTGGATGATTCATGAACCTTGGCGTAGTCGCGCGGTCCTGGGCACCCCTGGAGCCGAACCTCGGCGTTGCTCCTTCTCAGCGATGCGCAGCGGCATCGAGTCGTCGTCGCGCCTTGACTTTCGGCTCCAGGAGCACCCAGGACACCCCGTTGCTCGAGCGAGGGCGACAAATGGCCACTGAACCCCATTCGCTTGCGCCTTCCGCGATGGACGGCGCGCGCTTCATGAATCAACCAGGCTAAGTCCGCTGACCCGAACGGCGTAGGACGCCCCCGGCTTCCCTTGCCCCAGCTCCGTCGGACGGGTACACCCCGCCCTTTCCATCCGGGACGGCACCCCCCGGCGGTACCTTGGGCCGCCAGAGCGGCCGCGCTTGCCGCTCGCCCAGCCCCTTGACGGAGATCCGATGGCCAATCCCTACGTCACCCGCGAGCGCATCGAGGAAGAGGTCAAGAAGGCCCTGGCCGCAACCCTGCGCCTCGACGAAGACAAGATCGACCTCGGCGGCTCGATCATGAGCGACCTCGGTGCGACGTCGATCGACTTCCTCGACATCAACTTCCGCCTCGAGAACACTTTCGGGATCCAGCTGGCCACCCAGCTCCTCCTGGACGCTGTCGAGGAAGCGCTGGGCGAGGGCAAGGCCATCGACAAGGACAACAAGATCACCGAGGGGGCGGCGAGCCTCCTGCGCCTCCACCTGGGGGAGAGGCCCGGCCTCCAGGCCGGCATGTACGCGGACGAGGTTCCCGCGCTCGTGACCCCAGAGGTCCTGGTCAAGAGCGTCGAGGGGATCACGTCCCACCTCCCCTCCGCCTGCACCTCCTGCGGGGCCTCGGCTTGGAAGTCCGACGACGGCTGCAAGGTCGTCTGCAGTGCGTGCGGCAAGGACGCTGAGTACCCCGACGGCGACACGCTCACGCAGGCGTGGATCGAGCAGGTCGAGAACGAGCACGCCTTCTTCGCCGGCGCGTAGGGAAACGATCACGCCATGCCCATCCCGGTCCGCGACCGCGATCCGGCCCAACGGGTCGTCGTCACCGGGTGGGGGGCCGTGACCTCGCTCGGTACCGGGGTCACCGCCACGTTCGACGCCATGCAGGCCGCGCGCTCCGGCGTCGGCGAGATCAGCCGCTTTGACGCCGCCGGCCTCCCGTGCGGCATTGCCGGGGAGCTGGACGCGGACGCGCTCGCGCCCGCCATGCCGCTCGACGGCGTCGGAGGTACGGCGCTTCGAATCTACCGTACGGCGCTGAAGGAGGCGCTGCCGGAGGGCCGGATCCCCAACGGCATCCGGCCGGAGCGCGCCCACGTGATCCTGGGGGGGCACGCCTACACGCCCACGGAACAGGACTCCATCCGGATTCTCCGGCATGTGCGTGAGGACGGGTCGGTGGATCGAAAAGCGCTGGCCGCCGACGCGACCTACGGAGCGATCCAACTCACCGAGCGCCTGCCCGACACGGTTCCCGCCCTGGTCGCTCGCACGGTCGGCGCCGAGGGAGGCTGCCTTCCGATCGTCTCGGCCTGCGCTGCGGGCACGCAGGCGCTGGGCGAGGCTACGCGCCTCCTTCGAGACGGCGGCGCCGATCTCGTGGTCAGTGGTGGGGTCGAGCCGCTACTCACGTACAGCTACTTCGTCGGTTTCGCGCTTCTCGGCGCCCTCGTGCGCCGCTACCCGTCCCCCGAGGCCGCCTCGCGTCCCTTCGACCGTCGCCGCAACGGCTTCGTGATCGCCGAAGGCGCCGGGGCGCTCATCCTCGAAACGCTCGAGGGCGCCCGCCGGCGCGGGCGCCCCGTCCTCGGCGAAATCCTCGGCTACGGCGACTCGTCGGACGCCTATCGGATCACTGACGTGCATCCCCAGGGGGACGGCGCCCTGCGCGCCATGCAGGGGGCGCTGGACGACGCGGGTCTACCGCCGGATGCCGTCGAATACGTCAACGCACACGGCACGTCGACGCCTACGAACGATCCGGTCGAGACCATCGCGATCAAACGCCTGCTCGGAGAGCGGGCCATGGAGGTGCCGGTTTCCTCGAACAAGTCGATGATCGGGCACACGATCGGCGCGGCGGGGGCCATCGAGGCCATCCTCACGCTGGAGGGCATGCGGCGCGGCGTCGTGCTCCCGACGATCAACCAGGAAGCGCCCGACCGGAAGTGCGACTTGGACTACGTGCCCAACGTCGCTCGCGAGGTGGTCCACCGGACGGCGATCTCGAACTCGTTCGGTTTCGGCGGGCAGAACGGTTGCGTCTGCCTCGGCGCGGCGGAGTGAGGCCATGGCCGGGCGCGTGTCGGTTCTCGCCGCCGAAGTCCGGACGGCGCTGGGCGATGACCTCGAAACCACGTGGCACGCCCTCCAAGCGGGCCGCTCGGGCATCCGTCCGATCGCCGGTTTCGACGCGTCCGGGTTTGCGTCGTCCGACGTCGCCCAGGTGTTCGCCGAAGGCGTGGCGCCCGAGGATGATCCCGCGCTGCGGATCCTCGGAGCCCACGGTCGTTTGCTCGAGCGGGTGACCGCCAGGGCCCACGACGCCGGCGGCGCCACTGAGGTCGAGCGCTCGCGCGTCGGCCTCTACGTGGCGCTCGGCATGGTCGACGCCGTCGTAGACGATCTCGTCGCCGCCGCGCGTGCCTCTCGTGACGAGCGCGGCACCTTCGACCTGACGCGGTTCTTCGGCGGTGGCTATCGCCAGATCCACCCGCTCTGGCCCCTCTCCATGCTCAACAACGTGGCCATCGGTCAACTGTCGATCGACTACGACGTCCGCGGCGACAACCTCGTGCTCGCATCGGAGTCCGATGGCGGGGTCCGGGCCTTGCTCGAGGGCGCGTTTGCGGTGATCGACCGTCGCATCGATGCGGCGCTCGTGGGGGGCGTAGCCGAGCCCCTCATGCCCGCCTCGCTGGCCCGGGCTGCGCTCCGGGGCACCCTGGGACGAGGGGCCGCCCCGGGCGAGGGGGCCGCCGCCGTCGTCCTCGGCCCGGCGGGATCCCCGGCGCGGGCGACGTTCGCCGGCGGGACGACCACCTTCGGCGCGGAGCGAGGGTGCCCCGGTGCGAGCCGGGAGGCCTACGCGCGTGCGTTCGCCGGCGCCCTGGCCTCGGCCGAGGTCTCTACGACCGGGGTGGATGCCGTGTTCCTCCACGCCGGTGGGCCTGCGGAGGACGCGGACGCAGAACTCGCCGCCGTCGTGGATGTGTTCGGCAGTCATCGCCCCGCGTTCGTCGCGACCAAGGGAGCGCTCGGCCACACGGGCCCCGCCGCCCCGGGTATCGACCTCGCCCTTGCCGTGCGCGCATTGGAAACGCAGCGGCTCCCCCCGAGTGTGCTCGCCCCGTGGATGCCCGTACGCCTGCGTGACGCGTTGACCCGAGAGGCTCCGGCCACGCCCGCGCGTATCCTCGTCTCGGCCGCGTCCAGTGCGGGGGCAGTCGGCGCGATGATCGTGGAGGCGTGCGCATGAGGTTCTTGCTCTTCGACCGGGTCACGGCGGTCGAGCCCGGCCGCCGCATCGAAGGCGTCAAGTGCGTCACGCTCACGGAGGAGTACCTGAACGGGCACTTCGATCGCAAGCCCCTCGTGCCCGGGCCGCTGCTGATCGAAGCTATGATCCAGCTCCTCGGTTGGTGCGTCATCACCAAGCACCAGTTCAAGCTGTCCGTGGTGCTCTCCGTCCTGGAGGACGTGCAACTTCCGAGCGAACTCCGCCCCGGCTACGAGATCCGGCTCTTCGGCGAACTCCAGGGCACGAACCCGAAGGGCTCCATGGGGCGCGCGTGGGCCGAAATCGGTGGGCAGGAAGTCGCCCGCGTCGGCCGCGTGCTCTACGCACACATCCCGCACCCCGATCCGGAAGAGCTGAAGCAACGCTTCCGCATGTATGGGGGGGACGTCTGATGCCCCGCGTCGTCGTGACCGGACTCGGCCTCGTGACGCCGCTCGGCACGGACGTCGAGGACGTCTGGACGCGCCTCCTGGATGGCGAGGTGGGCGTCACGGCGCCTCGACGGCACGGCGCGGCCAAGCCGCCTACGATTGCCGTCGGTGAGATTCCGCCCGACGTCATCGAACGCTTGAAGGAGCGCCATCCGGACGCCGCCGCCACGGGCGAGCTGCGTACGCTCTTCGGCGTGGCGGCCGGCGCCGATGCCATCGCTGCCGCGGGACTGGAGCCCGGCGCGCACGCCCGCGCCGGCGCCATCCTGGGGGCCGGACCCGGTGCCCATCGGCCGGAAGACATCGTCCGCCACTTGGACGCCGACGGACACTTCGACCCCGTGGGGTACGCACGCGCGACCGCCTCGATCCATCCGGCCTCCCTGGTACGGGCCGCGGCGGAGCAGCCAGCCACGCTCCTTGCGCGTCGGTACGGCCTGGGCGGACCGGTCCACGCCGTGACCACCGCCTGCTCGGCCGCGAACCAAGCCCTGGGGCTGGCCTTCCGCGTCGTGCAGCGCGGCGAGGCCGACTGGATCGTCGCCGGCGGCAGCGACTCGCAAGTAAACCCCCTGGGGCTCGTGTTCTTCGTCTTGCTGGGCGCCTCGGCGTCCGGTGATGTGGAGCCGTCGGCGGCCTGCCGGCCGTTCGACCGGCGTCGGTCGGGGCTCGTGATGGGGGAGGGAGCCGGCTGCGTCGTCCTGGAGTCGCTGGACCACGCTCGGGCTCGCGGCGCCGACATCATCGCGGAGGTCGCGGGCTACGGCGCCTCGATGGATGCCTGGCGGACCACGGCGCCTTGCCGGGACGGCCGAGGCGCGGCCGAGGCCATGGCCGCGGCACTCGACGATGGCGGCCTCGCAGCCCAGGACATCGACTTCGTCAATGCACACGGCACGGCCACGAAGCGCAATGACCCGGCCGAGGTTCTCGCGATCCACACCGTCTTCGGTGAGCACGCCGGCGCGCTCGCTGTGTCGTCCGGGAAGGGGGCGCTGGGGCACCTGCTGTCCGGTGCGGCTGGAGTCGCCTTCGTCGCGAGTGCCCTCGCCGTGCAGCGTGACGCCGTGCCGCCGACCGCCAATCTGGACGAACCGGACACGCGCTGCGATTTGGACTTCGTGCCGCGTGTCGGGCGCCTGCAACCGGTGCGCGCGGCGCTCACGAATTCATTCGCCTTCGGCGGCCAGAACGCGTGCGTAGCCCTGAAGAAGTACGCGGAGGGCGACGCATGATGGCTGGGATTCTCGAGAATCAGGTGGCGCTCGTGACGGGGGCGTCCCGAGGCATCGGTGCAGGCATCGCCCGCCGCTTGGCCGCAGCCGGCGCCACGGTCATCGTGAACTACAACCGCAATGAGGAGGCCGCAGCGGCTGTCGTGGCCGGCATCGAAGAGGCCGGAGGGTCGGCCCGCGCCATCGAAGCAGACGCGGGCGACGCCAAGGCCGTCGAGGCCATGTTCCGCGACGTGACGGCGACGGAGGGACGACTCGACGTGCTCGTGAACAACGCGGGGATGCTCAAGGACGGCCCCCTGGCGGGCTTGCGCGACGCGGACTGGCAGCGTGTGCTCGACGTGAACCTCGGCGGACCCTTCCTCTGCACGCGCCGGGCGCTGCGGGCGATGCTGCCCCAGCGCAGCGGGCGGATCGTCAGCTTGGCGTCGATCCAGGCCGTTCGTGGGGGACGGGGCCAAGCGAACTACGCAGCGGCAAAGGCCGGCGTAATGGCGCTAACCCGCGCGGCAGCGCTCGAGGTGGCCGAGTACGGCATCCGGGTCAACGCCGTTCTCCCGGGTTTCATCGACACCGACATGACGAGTGTGGTCAAGCGTCGTGCGGGCGACGACGTCCTGAAGCACATCCCCGTCGGGCGCTTCGGAACACCGGATGACGTGGCCGGCCTCGTTCAGTTCCTCTGCTCCCCGGATGCGGAGTACATCACCGGTCAGGCGTTCGTCGTGGACGGAGGACTGTCCATCGCATGAGTGACGCCCGCATCCCCCGCCTGCACCACGGCATCGACGTGACGGAAGTCGAGCGCATGCGCCAGGCCATGAGCCGGGGCCATGGCTTCGAGGAGCGCGTGTTCACCGAGGGCGAGCGGGCGTACTGCCACGCGCAGGCGCATCCCGCGATGCACTTTGCCGCGCGATTCGCCGCCAAGGAGGCCACGCTGAAGGCGCTGGGGCTCGGCCTCGGCGCCATCGGCATTGCGCGATCTCTGCAGGACATCGAGACCGTGCGCGACGAGGGCCCTCCGACGCTGGTCCTTCGCGGCAAGCCCAAGACGGTCGCCGCTCGATTCGGCGTCGTGCAGACCGTTCTGTCCATTACGCACACCGACGATCACGCCATCGCATCGGTCGTCATGATGAGCCTCCCGTCACCGGAAGGAGACGACGCATGAGATTCCTTCTGGTAGACCGCGTGGGTTCCGTCGAGCCGGACACGCGGATCGTCGGCTACAAGAACGCCGCGATGAGCGAGGACTACTTCGAGTGGCACTTCCCCGAGCGGCCCATCGTGCCCGGGATGCTGATCCTCGAGAGCTTCGTCCAACTGGCCGGGTGGCTCGAAGCCCACAGCTCCGATTTCGAGCGGTGGTTCCTCGTCGACCAGGTCCACACGGCTCGCTACTACGCTTTCTCCGGTCCGGGCGACCGCATCGAGCTCGCACTGGAGCAGGTCCCGTGCGAGGCGCCGGATCGTCGTCGCTACAAGGGTGAGAGCCGGGTGGGGGACGCGCGAGCGGCCATCGTCGAGTTCGAGGGCGTCGTCGTGCCACTCGAGTCGCTCGAGGGCGCCGAGCGTGCACGACGCGCCTGGGCGACGCTCCGTGGCGAGATGCCGAAAGCGCACGGAGCACGCTGATGCGCCAGCCGACGAGTGATACACCGGTCGTCGTGGGCCTCGGCCTCGTCACGGCTCTCGCCTTTGGTCGCGACGCCACCTTGGAGGGCGTGCGGGCCGGGCAATCCGGCGTCCGCACCGTCGGCGATGCCGCCATCGCGGTGTGCGAGGAGCCCTACCTGCGCGTCGAGGTGTCCCGTGAGCTCGAGGCCCAGATCAAGTTCCTGAACGGGGCCGGGGAACTCGCCGTGACCGCCGCCCAGGAAGCCTGGCACGACGCGGGCTGGGACGCGGCGGACATCGACGCGGAGCGCAAGGGGCTCTGGCTATCCCAGATGGATGCGTGGGACTGGAACTGCATCGAGATGCGCGGCGGATTCGCTCTCGCCACCGAGGACTTCGAGAAGCCCGTCCAGACCGGAAAGGAACTCAACAAGGCCATTGCGCGCTTCACCAAGCCCTTCTTCCTGCTGGAGAGCCTCAAGAACAACGCCTTCTCCTTCCTCGCCAACCTGTTCCAGCTCAAGGGAGCCAACACGAGCGTGGCGGGTTTCGCGGGCGGCACCAGCCGGATCCTGGACCTCGCGGCGCGGTCCGTGCGACGCGGCACACTCGATCGTTCACTCGTCGTCGCGGCGGGACGGATCGCCAACGCCATGGGGGTCGTCGACGTGGCGTTGCAGGGGCTCCGCGGTTCGGACGACGAGGCGGCGTTCCGCCCCCTCGACGCGCACGGGGCCGGTCTGGTCGTAGGCGAGGGTGCGGCCGCGTTGGCGGTCGAGCGCTACGCGGACGCCAAGGCGCGCGAGGCGCGCATACGGGCGCTCCTGCTCGCGAACGTCGCGATCACCGGCGACCCGTTGAGCGGCATCGCGTCGCCGGAGGCGTCCACGATCACACGCGTCGCCGCGATGGCTCTCGAGGAGGCCGGCGTCCAGTCTTCCGAGCTCGCTGCCGTCGTCGTGCCTGCGGTGGGCGTGAACGAGGCGGACCAGGCGTTGCTCGATGGCCTGGGCGCCGTGCCCGCGACGCGAGGCGTGCCCGTGACCAGCTACCGGGGCGCCACGGGACACATGGCGCTCGCCTCCGACCTGGCGGACCTTGCCCTCGCGATCGAGGTCCTCGACCGAGGGGACGTCCCCGCCACCGTGGGGACCACGACACCCCTGAGCCCGGTCGTCACGACCACGTGCACGCCGACGGAGGGCGACGCGGTCCTCGTGATCTCGGCGGGGCTCCAGGGTGAAGCCAGCGGGATCGTGATCGGGCGGCCCCGCTGACGCCCGCGGGGCGGCGCGCGCCCACGGGGCAGCTCGCGCGGCCACCGGGGCGCGGATAGCGCGGGAGGCTACGGTGTGTCGCGGGGCGGAAGCTGCAGAGGTGGCTGGCCCGCCTTCTTGCGGAGCCAGTTGATTCCGCGCTCGACGTGGGGCTGGCGGACGAGGGCAAGCTCGAAGCGGCGCTTGCCGGGCAGGTCCAGAAAGGCGACGCCGACGAGGATGGTCAGGACGCCCTGCCCGGGGAGAACCAGCATGGCGATCCCTCCGAGGACGAAGGCGATGCCGAGCAGGTTCTTGCCCGCGTGCAGCAGGAACCGCACGGCCGGGTGGCGATCACGCCAGGACCCGGCGTGGGGTTCTGGGTGGAGGAAGTAGTCAGCTGGCATGCGGGCGATGAGGAGGGGAACCAGCACCAGGCCCGCAATCAGCATGACGACGGATGCGATGCCCAGCCAGGCCATCAGTACCTTGTGCGTACGCATCCACGTCAGCATGGCCGTCTCCGCCGCCGTTTCGACGGGCCACAAGCGTACGGTGACGCAGTCGGCTGCGGGCGGAACGGAGTTGGTGCGCGTTGGAAAAGTTCGTTCGCGAGGCTGCCTCCGTACAGAACGTTTCGCGAGCTACGGAGAGCGGTCGGTTGCGCCGGGTTCGTAGGGTGCAACCAGCTCCAGGCCGCGCCTGGCCAGCTCGGCACGGACGCGATCCGTCGCGGTGCCGGTGACGTAGATCGTGCGCGTGCGGTCTTCCACCGGGGGCATGGCGCTGGCCAAGGCCTCGATCAGTGCCGACGAGGCCGCCGTCCACGACAACGCATCGACCGGCAGGAAGGCGATCTGGTTCCCGGACGTGGTCCGGGCGGCCAGCAAGTAGCTCGCCGGTACGATCGAGGTGAGCCGTTCGAGGTCGGTGTGGTGGTAGGCCAGAAGGATCGCCTGTTGCTCCTGCATCAGGGCGCCGACCTCGCTCTGAGCGGTTCGGGCCGCATCCAGGACGTACGAGAGCCCCGCGACCCCTTGCATCTCTTTCGTCGCTGCCGTGATCACCGTTTCGTGCCGCGGTGAGAGCCACGGATGGCTGAGGAAGGCCCACCACGTGGAGCGTGGTATCCCCAGCTCCATCAACACGCCGGCGTTGTGGCGTTCCAACTCGGCGGGGCTCTTGTCGCAGAGGAGGCGCTGCACGTCGGCCCGCCAACGCGCGGTCGTCACCGCCACGAAGCCGACCACGGGGAGCGCGAACGATGCCACGTCCACGGTCAAACTCCCGGCCGAGCGCCAGTTGGCGACACGGTCCAGGAAGTGCTGCAGCTGCGGGTTGGTCGAGTAGACGTCGAGGCCCAGCGCCCCGGCCAGCTCGCGCTTGGCGCTGCCGTTGAACGCGTTCGCCCCGGCGGAGTCCTCGTACACCGACCGGGGGCGGCGTCGGAAGATGTCGCCCACCCGCTTGGCGGTCTTGCTCAGTCCCGTGCCGATCTTCCTGGCCGAGTCCACCGGGTGCAGGACGATCTGCACGGCGGCCGTCGGGAGAGCGGCCAGGCTCGAGCCCAGCGACTTCAGGAACTCGGGCCCCCCCTTCATGTGGATGAAGCGAGCCATCGTCTCGGTCTCGCGGGCGCGGATCTCGAGCATCCGGCGCGAAAGGAGGACGTGCGTGCCGTAGTCCGACGTCATCTTGAACTCGTGCATGAGGTGTCGGGTCGCGACGGCTTCTTCCACTTGGAAGTGCTCTCCCCGTCTCAGCGCAGGCGGGAGAATCGCTGACACCGTCGTCGGCGTGGGTGCTTCGAAGGTCACGGCCGCTTCGTCGTCCGCCGCCGCCGGACGGAGCAGAAGCGCGGGCCCGAGGAGAACGGGAAGCACGAGGAGTGTGAGAATCGGTCGCGTCGGCATCCAGCCAGCCTCCGAGGGAGCATCTATCCGGGAGGCTAGCGGCCCTCGGCGAACGGGTGGGGCGGTCCTGTCTTCGCCTGAACCACTCGCACACGAACGGGGCTGACGGGACCCTGACGATCGTCCGTGGCGGGGCGCCCGGCTACGCGGGGAAGGAGGCGTGCGCGCGCAACCGCTCGGCCTGCTGCAGGTGGCGCTCCTGGTGTCGGACCGTCAACAGCAGCGCCTCGCCGAGCGAGAAACGAAGCAGTGGAGTGACCGGGCTACCGAAGCGAGGACGGTTCAGGTCGACATCGCCCGCGCGGCGGATGAACTGGACGAGCTCATCCTGTTGATTGACGAAGCCATCGAGTACCTGCGGTCCCGTGTCACTCACCTGGGGAAGGAAGCGCTTCGGCGCCTTCACCCTCCGTTCGCTCGTGGGGCCCGCCATGCGAATGAACCACGCCGCGAAGGGGCGTGCCTTGAAGGGGCGTCGCGCCGTCGGCGGCCGCAGGCGGGCTCGAGCGAGGGTGGCCTCCAGTCCCGTCCGGTACGCGTCCGTGGTGGTGGCGAGGTGCTGGACGATCTCGGCGATGCTCCATACGTCCGCCACGGGCTTCCACGTGAGGGCGACGTCGCCGAGTTCTCGGCGATAGCGCGCGACGACGTCCTTCGAGGCGACCGCGTCGCGGAGCAGACCGTCGAGGAAGGTGTTCGAGTCCATGCGAGGAGCCTCCGTCCTCCCGGCATTCTCTCCGCTGCCGGGGGCCCCGTTGGGGCCACCCCGGCCCCTGGCAGGGTGCTAGGCTCCCGCTCGCCACCTCGGTCGTGCGCATGGGAGCAAGGATGGACAACGTCAAGGGCAAGGTCGTCGTGATTACGGGTGCCAGCAGCGGTATCGGCGCATCGACCGCCGAGCTACTGGCGCAGAGCGGAGCCAAGGTCGTGTTGTCGGCGCGCCGCAAGGACCGCATGGATGACCTGGCGAGCAAGGTCCGGGAGCGGGGTGGGGACGCGCTGGTCGTCGAGTCCGACGTGACCGACCCCGACCAGATGAAGGCCCTCGCCGCCGCCGCCGTGGACACCTATGGTCGCCTCGACGTGTGGGTGAACAACGCCGGGCTCATGCCGTTGTCGCCCGTCGCCATGGGTCGAGTCGACGAGTGGAATCGCATGGTGGACGTCAACATCAAGGGTGTGCTCAACGGTGTGGCCGCCGCGCATCCGATCATGCTCGAGCAGGGCGATGGCCACTTCGTGAACGTGGGCTCCGTGGCCGGGCACATCGTGTTCCCCGGGGCGGCCGTCTACTGTGCCACGAAGTTCGCCGTACGCGCGCTCAGCGAGGGCATCCGCATGGAGTCCGGCGGGGCCGTGCGGGTCACGAACATCAGCCCCGGCGCGGTGCGGACGGAGCTGACCGACCACATCGCCGTGCCGGAAGTGCGCGAGGGAATCAAGGGCTTCGTCGACATCGCGATCGAGCCGGACGCGATCGCCCGCGCGATCCAGTTCGCGATCGCCGAGCCGGGCGACGTCGACGTGAACGAGATGATCGTGCGCCCGGCGAAGCAGGATCTCTAACCGAGCGGACGCCATAGCCCCTGAGTGCGCCCCGGTTCATGCCTCGTTCCGGCCGGCCCTCAGCCGCGACGGGACACGTCAGCCAGCAGAGCGCCGGCTTGGCCGATGGGCAGGGTCGCGTGCGGCGTGCCGTCGGCCGCCCGCACCCAGGCGCCGCCGAAGGCCCCGCCGCCCATCGCGTCACCCGCAAGCGCGTTGACCATGAGCGTCGTGGCGCCCACGCGGGCGACGTGCTCGGCGTAGATCGGTTCTTCCGTGGCCGACCACGCCTTGGGATCGCGGGATCCGTCCACGAAGCAGCGCCAGAGCGGGAACAGCAGCCAGTCCACCCTCAGGTCGTGCGCACGCAGGGCGATCGTCTCGTCGAACAGGTCGCCACAGAGCAGGAAGGCGAACGTCCCGAGCGCCGTGTGCGCCACGGGGACGTCGTAGCCTTGTCCGTAGGCGGTGGCTTCGGTCAGACGGCCGTGCCAACCGGAGCTGATGCGCCGGTAGTGCAAGGCGATGCTTCCCTCGGGATCGAGCAGGACGGCGCTGTCGAACAGTTGGTCCCCATCACGCTCGAGCAGCCCGAATCCAAGGTGGAGACCGCGCCCGCGCGCAACGCGGCCCAGGACGTCCGTGGCGGGGCCGGGGATCGACGTGCCCAGGACCAGGTCGTGCGCCGGATCGTCATTGTTCACGAGTCCCGTGAGGCTTGCCTCGGGGAAGAGGACGAGGTCCGCGCCTTCGTCGGCCGACTCGTTGGCCCACGCCGCCATGCGGGCCAGGTTCGCGGCCGGCTCGGGCAGGATCTCGAGAGCGACGAGCGAGACGCGCATGCCGGAAGTGTAGCCGAGAGGCCTCACGCCCTCCCCGGCCCCGGCCCGCGTGCTCGGCTTGGGTGGGCGCTCGAATCAGGCGCCCGGCTCGGCTCCGGCGTACCCTCACGCGGCGCGAAGGGCTGGAGGTTGGGACGGGTGCTCATGAGTCGTAGCTGGTGGTTGGGTTTGCTGTGCCTCCTGCTGACGGGCACCCGGCCGGTGAGTGCGGAAGAGGCGCACCTCGGTGGCGGGAGCCGGTTCTACGGAGGCACGCGCCTCGAGCGACCGCTCCGTCTCCCCGACGGCGCGGCGAAGCAGACCCTGCGGTGGCGACTTGCAAGCAACCGAACGACCCTGGCCCACGGTGTCGTCACGGTGAAGCGTGAGCACCCGTGGCTGGAGATCGACCTGCCCGACGTCGAGGGCCGCATCGAGGCGCGTCTTGCGCTCCTGCCCGAGCAGGGCGACGGATCCGTGTCCGTCGTCGAGCTCTACTCCCCGCTCGACCTGGCGGAGCGTCTACGTGTCGGGGAGCCCGTCGGGTGGGTGGGTGCCCCGAGCGCCTTGTCGGTCGGTGGGCGAGCCATCGAACTGGAAGCGGAGGCCCTGGACGACGCCGCGGCCGTGAAGGCGTTTCCCGGGAAGATCCTCATCGTGCCCCCGACGACGCGTGTCGACGCACCGCTGCTGGCGGCACTCCGCGCGCGCGCCCACGAAGGGGCTTCCGTCGTAGCGGTCGGCGTCGACGACGCGCCGTGGGTCCTTCCGGCAAACGATCCTGTACCGTCTCCGACCTCGGCCGCATCGGGAGAGAACGCGTTCCTGGCCGGCGTCCGTCCCCACGCGTTCGATGGCTGGGGACACGAGGGCTCGGCGTGGGCGCGCCCACTGCGTGTCGCGGAGGGGAACCACCGGGACCTCGTACCGGCCTACGCGCGCGTCTACTACCCAGGACGGGGCATGCTGATCTTGGCGCAGATGCGGCTCCTCGAGGCGCTGGACGTCGAGCCCCTCGCGGCCGAGATCCTCGCCCGCCTGCTCGCCTTGGCCCGTGCCGGCCCGCCCTCTCTGTCCGCGCCGCGCAGCGTGGTCGTGACCCGCGGCACCCTGCCATCGTGGGTCCCCAAGCTCTTCGGCCCCACGCTGGGCGACGGGCCGGCCGTGGTCGTGACGGCCGGTGGCAACCCCGGACAGGCGATCGCGAAGGAGAAGCCTCCGGCCGTGATCCTTGGTGCCGGCGGCTCCCTCTACCTCCCTGCGGAGGGCATGGAGACGGGGCCGGGCATGGATGCCCTGGGGGGCGAGCGACGCGCCGAGCTCCTGCAGTTCCTCACGATGGCCGGGCTCCGGATCCAGGCCGAGCGGCTTTGGCGGTAGCCCGGCCCGTCCTCTGCGCGGGAGCGCCCCTCGTCGCTCGGTACCATCCCGCGCTCTGCCCCACCCGCCTGTTGGAGCCATCATGCCGAGCGATCCCCTGTTCGATTCCCTCTCCGTAGGCGCCATCGCGGCTCCGAATCGCGTGTTCATGGCTCCCCTCACCCGTTCCCGTGCCGCCCAGCCGGGCAACGTGCCGTGGGAGCTCAACGCGGAGTACTACGGCCAGCGGGCGTCGGCCGGGCTCATCATCGCCGAGGCGACGCAGGTCTCCGAGATGGGGCGCGGATACGCCTTCACGCCCGGCATCCACTCCGACGCGCAGGTCGCCGGCTGGCGAGGCGTCACGGATGTCGTGCACGCAGAGGGCGGGCGCATCGTTCTTCAGCTCTGGCACGTCGGTCGGATCAGTCACGTCGATCTGCTGCCCGGCGGCGCCGCCCCCGTTGCTCCGTCCGCCATTGCCGCGAAGAGCCAGACCTACATCAGTGCCACCTCGGGCATGGTCGACGTCTCGCCCCCCCGGGCGCTGGAGACCGCTGAGATTCCGGGCATCGTGGAGGAGTACCGGCTCGCCGCGACGAACGCCAAGGCCGCGGGCTTCGACGGTGTCGAGATCCATGGCGCCAACGGGTACCTGCTCGACCAGTTCACGCGCGACGGAACGAACAAGCGCAACGACGCGTACGGCGGTGGTGTGGAGCAGCGCCTGCGGTTTCCGCTCGAGGTGGCCGCCGCCGTCGCGGACGTCTGGGGGGCGGACCGCGTCGGGTACCGCATCTCACCCATGGGGCTGTTCAACGACATGGCGGACTCGGATCCGGTCCGAACGTTCGGTCGCCTGGCCGAGGAGCTGAGCGGCATGGGGTTGGCGTACATCCACGTCCTGGAGTCCTTCGGTGGCCAGGCACGGGACGAGGCGACGAACGACGCGGTCCGTGGCGCCTTCTCACAGGTCTACATCGCCAACGGAGGCTATACGGCGGATCTCGCGCGGCAGCGCATCCTGGGCGGGAAGGCCGATGCCGTCGCGTTCGGTGTCCCCTTCATTGCGAATCCCGACCTGCCCGAGCGGTTCCGCCAGGAAGCCGAGCTGAACGCGGCGGACGAGGCGACGTTCTACGGCGGGGACGCGAAGGGGTACACGGACTACCCGGCGCTCGCCTGATCGTCTGGGCGAGGCGCTGGCGTGCTACGGCGCGCCCTCCAGATCGAAGTAGTCGCGCACGGTGCTCCGGGGATCGCCATCCTTCACCATGCGTACGACGTCGAGGAGGCGGGCGAGGTCTCGCTGCCGCTTCGCTTCCATGGCCTCGGGATCCACGTCGCTCTCTTCCAGGCGTCGAGCCAGGCGGAAGCGGTCTCGCACCGGCGTGGGTTGGATGACATCGAGGTGCTCGAGGGCGATGAGGGTGTACTCGAGACGCGGATCGATCCGCTTGCGTCCGAAGAGCTCTCGGTTCAACTCCTCGACATCGAAGTCCGCGTGCGGGCTCGCGGCCATCGCGTCCACCGCCCGGCGCAGGAGCTCCGCCGGCGGGTTCATCCAATCCACGAACTCCTGCTGGATCGCGAGGTCGTCCTGCGCGTAGAGCAGGATGCACTCCGAGGGCAGCCCGTCGCGGCCGGCACGTCCGACCTCCTGGTAGTACGCCTCGATGCTGCCCGGGACCTGCGCGTGGACGATGAAGCGGATGTCAGGCTTGTCGACGCCCATGCCGAACGCGTTCGTCGCGAGGAGCAGGAGGCCCTCTTCCGGCTTTGCGGCGGTGAAACGGTCGTAGACGCGCTTCTTCTCGCGCGGCGTCGAGCCTGCCGTGATAGATGTCGACCCGCCGTCCGGGTAGCTCACTTCGCAGCCGTGCGGCCATGCGCTCCAGGTCCTTGATCAGCGTGAAGTAGGCGATGCCCGTGCCGGCGAGGCGACCCGCCACCTCCCGGATCCGCTGCGCCTTCTCGTCGTCGTCCCACACCTCCTCTACCTGAAGGTCGAGGTTCTCTCGCTCTCCGAGGTCGGCGAACAGGGGCATCGACGCCGCGGAGTCGCCCAGGATCGCGCGGATGTCCTCGCGCACGGCCGGGGTCGCCGTCGCGGTGAGGGCGATCGTGACGGGCCGGCCCATGACGTCCCGGAAGCGGCCGACCTCGCGGTAGGCCGGACGGAGGTCGTGGCCCCACTTCGAGATGCAGTGCGCTTCGTCGACGGCGAGGAGCTTGACGGCAGGGGCCTCGCCGGGGCGGGCACGGACGACCGCGTCGAACTCCGGCTTGTGCATCCGCTCCGGCGTGACGTAGAGAATCTCGTAGGCGCCCTCAGCCGCCCGTGCGTAGCGGCTTCTCGCGCTCCTTGCGAGGGAGCGTGCTGTTCACGTACTGGGCTCGGACACCGCGCGCTCTCAAGGACGAGACCTGATCCTCCATCAGCGCGATCAGCGGGCTGAACACGAGCGCGAACCCGGGGCCCGGGAGGGCGAGGGCCGGCAGCTGGTAGCAGAGGCTCTTGCCGGACCCGGTCGGCGCTACGACCAGCGCGTCGCGGCCCTCCATCACTTGCTCGATGACCGCCTGCTGCAGCGGGAAGAGGGCCTCCAGGCCGAAGCGCTCGCGGAGGGTCTGCTCGATCACCATGGCCGAAGGGTACCGGAGCGTCGGAGCGTCGGCGCAGTTACGGCGGCGGTGCGCACGGAGCGGGTCTCGACGTGCTCGCGCGCGCGGGACTCGTGCCGTACGGCATGGCGTAGGGCTCGTCGTGGGCGGGGGCGTCGTCGTCCCAGATGCGGCTACGGATCTCCTCGATCGCGGGGCAGAGGCAGCGGTCGAACACGAGCCCGTCCGGCAGGCGTCCCGAGCCGCCCCCGATGTCGACCTGCTCTGACGGGTCGACCGCCAGATCGTAGGCCTCCTCGTGCACGGTTCCGTGCAGGAGATCGAACGTCGCGATGTACTTCCACGCGGCCGTGCGTACGGAGAGCAGAGCGGCATCCACGTCGTCCGCCGTGTTCGCCCTGGTGAGGCGCTCTTCCGCGATCACAGGCCGGCACCAAGACCCACCGTGGACGAGATCCAGGGCGGACCGGCCATCCACCCCTTCGAGGGGGGCCAGCTTCGCCCACTCGAGGAACGTCGGGATCACGTCCATCAGTCCTACCGAGGCCGTGATCGTGCGCGGCCGGTCGAACGGCGGCGGCCCGCGCATGACGAGGGGGATCCGGAGGAGGTCGTCGTAGAGCGTCAGGCCGTGGCCCAGGGTGCCGTGTTCTCCGAAGGTCTCACCGTGATCCGCAGTGATGACGAGCAGCGTGTTCTCGAGGAGGCCGCGCTGTTCGAGGGTCTTTACGGTGTGCGCAAGCAGGCGATCCACCCAACCAACGCCGTCCCAATACGCTTGCTCGAGCTCGGCCGCCAATTCGGGATCCGGGTCGTCCGCGAAGCCCCGAAAGCGATACTGCTTGACGGCATTCGCGAAACGGCGCCCGCCCTGCCGGACGAGTGCCCGGCGGGCGCCGGCGTCCAGGTAGGCGGCGCGGGTGAGGGCGGCGGGGTCGGCATCGGCCGTCAGCAGGCTCGGGTCCACCCGCGAGGGCGCCGATCCGGAATCCGGCGGGGCGTGGTTCGCTTCCCCGTAGGGCTCACTCACGTCGGTCGTGTGGAGGAAGAGGAAGTAGGGCTTGGTCTTGTTCCGTTTCGTGTCCCAGCGCTCCACCGTGGCATCCAGGTCTTGGAGCGAGAAGGACGCCTGGTACGTGCCGAAGCCTTGCAGGAGGTTCGCCGACACGCGCTCGAAGCCGCGGCCAGCGACGTACGCGGCGGTTTCATAGCCGTACCCGGACTGCAGGATCTCGGCATACGTGGTGATGGCGCCAGGCAAATGCCCGCCCGCATGCGTTTCGAATTGTCCGTGGGCGCTCGGCTGGAGGCCGGTCAGCAGGCTGACCACCGAGGGCAGGGACCAGGGTGCGGAGGCCGCGGCCTGCTCGAAGCGGATTCCGCCTTCGGCCAGCTCCGCGAAGTGGGGCATCCGCGCGCCCGCGCCGTCGCTGCCGGCACCCGGCAGGGCGTCGGCTCGCAGGGAGCCGAGCACGATGAGAATCAGGTTGGGCGGTCGGTCGGGACGCGGGGCATCGCCGAGCCGACGGCCCTCGCTGTCGTAGGCCTGACGCGAGGTCGGCAGCGAGGGCGCCTCGTCGCCGCACGCCGGCAGGAGCAGCAGCAGTCCGAGGACGACACCGACGCTCGCTCGACTCCACGCAGTCCGCCGCGTCAGCACGCACCCTCCCCGCTGGCAACCCTGTTTTCGCCTAGCGGTGATCGGCAAATGGCGCGCCATGCGGGGAGGGAGAGAGGGCCGCGTGGCGGGCAATGCCCGCGGAAGCCCTTTCGTCGGCCTCTGCGGCCTCATGGGCTCCTGCGGCAGGCCCACCTGGCCCGCTGCGTTGCCGCTCATGCCCATCGCCCTGGATACGAACTAGCCAGGGAGTGCCGGGGGGCTTCACGCCCCTCGCGGGACGCCGGCTACTTCACCAGCACGGTCGACGGCACGTTCTCGTCGCGGAAGATCAAGCCGTCGATCACGTCCGGCCAGACCGCCGTCATGGTGCGGCTGTACCCCAGTGGGCCAGCCTGGCGCTTCTGATGAAGGGGACCCTTCGGCGTTTCCCGCAGATCCACGAAGAGCCACGGCTTCCCGTAGCGGTGCAGTAGATCCTCGATGCTCCCTGCGGGGGCGGGGTCGAGCGGAAAGGGCCCCCAGAACGGGGTGCCCTTGCTCCCGTGGTGCGCCGCGAATGCGAGCACGTACACGTCCTCACCGAGTTGCTCGTGCACGATCTCGCCCATGGGGCGGCAGCCCCGATAGGGGCGCTTGCCTCCTTCGCGGATGCCCTTCACCCCGTGCATGAAGTGCATCGTCGCTCCCCACCCCAGGATCTTCGCCTGGGGGTAGCGCTCGCCCGCCAGCCAGAGCAGGTTGTCGGCCATGCGCGCGTCGCGGGCGTTGACGGCGTGCCATTCCCCGCGCTTCGGCTTCGCGCGGGCTTCCTCCCACTGGCGGAAGTTCTCCAGCGCCCTCTGGACGAGCGCCACGTCCGACTCGCCGTGCTCAATCACGAGCGCTTCCCGGTGCGTCTCGATCGCGGCCTGGGCGCCTTCGACGTCGGCTCGCAGGGACTTGCGCTCACGGGACGTCAGGGGCTCCTTCCCGTCCCAGATGCGCTCCACCGCGGATCGGAGGCGCTCGAGAGCGGTCGCAGGGAATGCCTCCTCGCCGAGTAGCGTCTGCACGCGCGCACCCAACTCGAGCGCGCCGGCGCCCGTGGCCTGGAGATCGAAGCCCGTGAGTCGCAAGGGACGCTCCGACTTCGCGCGAGCGGCGAGGTACTCGAAGAGGGGGCGCACCTCTTCGACCCGCCAGACGCCGGGGACGGACGCGAACATGGCCTCGCGTACTTTGCCCTCGGCCAATAGCGCGTTCGCCGCCTCGCACTCCAGGAGCCCGGCCTCGAAAGCGAGCACGTCGTAGCCCTGGGTCTCGTGCAGGTGCTTGATCAGTCGCGCCTTGGCGCGAAACGCCGGCCCGTCGCCGTGGCTCTCTTCCCCGAGCAATACGATCCGGTGCTGTCCCACGGTGCGCGCCAGAGGCTCGAGGTCGTCCGGCTCTGCGTCGAAGACCGGTGGATCGAGCGGTTTCGCGTGGTCATCCAGCCAGGCGCGAATGTCCTCGGCGAGCGGCTCCGGTCCCCCCTTGCCTTCGACCCGTACGTCGTCGATCCAGAGGTCGCCGTCCATCACCATCAGGACCATGACCGCGACGCGGGCGGCGGTGGCGGGCAGATCGTAGGTCTTTTCGACGCGCTTCCACTTGAAGCTGCCTCGAAGCCGGACGACGTCCACGTCCTCGACCAGCGACGTGCCGGCCGCGTCGTAGACCCAGAACTTCAGGAAGGCGTTGCCGACCGCCTTCCCCATCACTTGCGCTGACACCTCGACGCGCGTACCCGGCGCAACCGTCTCGATGTCGGCGCGAAGCACGTCAAACGGCATGCCCCCCGTCTTCGCGATGTGAAGCGCCCTTCGTCCCTGCTTCTTCACCTTCCGATCCACGGTGGCCGTGGCACGGCCGGAGTTCGAGGCGAAGACCCATCCGTCGAGACCGTCCTCGAAGTCTCCATTCGCCAGGAGGTTCGAGTCCGCACCCCGGGCGGAACCCATCAGCAGAGGCAGCAGGCACGTCGCGAAGATCAGGTGGCGCATGGCCTTACGATAGGGTGCGCCAAGGCTCCTGTGCTTCAGGCGACGCGCGGTCCATGGAGGATCGCGTCGCGGATCGAGTCCACGATGAGCTGAAGCTCCTCCGTCGTGACGGCGAAGTGCGGTGTGTAGCGGAGGGCGTTCTTGCCACCGTGGATCACGCCGAAGCCCTTCGTGCGGAGGTACTCCTCCGTGCTGTTCGTGCCCGATCCGAGGAAGCGCGCCGGATCGAGTGCGCAGGACACGAGGAGGCCGGTGCCCTGGACGTCGGTAATGGCGCCGTCGATGACTTCTTCCTTGGCGAGGTCCTGGAGCATCGCCTTGAGCTCCTCGCCACGCGCGCGGATGTTCTCTCGGAAGGCGGGGGTGATGCTCTCCAGCACCGCGCTCCCGATGTCCATGGCGCGGGGGGCGGACGTCATCGTGTTGCCGTACATGCCGGGGACGAGCAGGTCGGCGGCCCGGTCGGTCATGGCCAGGACGGACAGCGGATACTGCCCGGCGTTCAGCGCCTTGGAGTAGGTCTCCATATCCGGCGGGACGCAATCCTCGAAGCCCGGGTAATCGATGATGGACAGGACGCCGTGCGCGCGGAGGCCGGCCTGGATCGAGTCGACGAGGAACAGGGAGCCGTTCTCGGCCGTGAGGCGGCGCGCCGCGTCGTAGAACGCGCGCGTCACGCCGACGCCCGGATTGCCTTCCCCCATGACGGGCTCGATGAACAGAGCCTCGATGAACTCGTTGCGCTCGGTTGCGTCGGCGAACGCCTTCTCCAGCGCGCCCACATCATTGGCCTCGACGGTGAGCAGAGGCTCCCGATCACGGAAGGTTGCCATGCGGGCAACGTAGTTCTTGAGCGAGGAGTCGGAGAACTGCGCCGGTCGATCCGTGCGCCCGTGGAACGCGCCGCGTAGCGAGAGCCGGCGGATCTTCTTGCCCGCGTGGCGACCGCCGGGATCGGTCATGAGCTTGGCGTTGATGTCGCTGATCCTCGAGGCGACCGTAACCGACTCGGATCCGCTGTTCATGAAGAGGAAGCCGCTGAAGGGGCACGGGCCGACGTGCTCGTGTCCGATCTCCTTCTTGAGGGCGCGAATCAGGCGCATCTGGGTGAGGCTCGGGGTCATGACGTTGGCCATGACCTGCGGGCGCGCCAAGGCAGCGAGGATGTTCGGCGGCGTGTGCCCCTGCCCCAGCATGCCGTAGCCGCCGGAGTCGTGAAGCACAGCACCCTTCAGCGTGACGATCCACGGTCCGCTCGCTGCGAGCGAGACGTAGGGATTCACCAGCGGACGGCCGTAGAAGTTGACGATGCCGTCCTGAACCTGCTCGATCTGGATCGCCTCGTCCGAGCGCAGCAACTCGTCGAATTCCGAGCGTAGCGACTCATGGGCGGCGTACGCGCGGTCGATGGCCTCGCCGAGCGTCAGGTCTCTCACGAGGAAGCGCTCGATCACGTCGTCGGGCAGCCCTTGCGTCAAGAGCGTGCCCCCGAAGCTCCGCATGATCTCGAGCTTCTCCATGGCGGTTGACGGGATGTGATCGATCGTCGACGACATGGCAGACTCCACTGGACGGTACCTGGGCGAGCGTAGCAGGGGGGTGATCCCCACCCCAAGCGGGAGCCGGACCGCGGTCCCAGGGCAAGGGCCCCGCCGAAAGAGTCCCGGTCGAGGGTGGCGGCCGGTAGAGTCGCTCTTCGCGATGACGTCCGTCCCCACCCTGTCCGGTGCCGCTCCGACTGCCGATGTCCTGGCGCCGGTGCTGGAGCGTGCGGCCGCGTCACACCACCACCTGTGTCCGCGCCAGGTGCTGGGCGCGCGCGCCGGTCTGGCCGGCGCGGCATGGCTCGACCTCGACGTGCCGCGCGACGACAAGCACATGCTGACGATCGTAGAGACCGATGGGTGTTTCGTGAGCGGGGTGGAGGCGGCGACGGGGACCCACGTCGGACGCCGCACGCTCCGCGTCGAGGATCTCGGACGCATCGCGGCTACGTTCGTGGACGTCAAGCGCGAGCGCGCCGTGCGGGTCTGCCCCCGGCCGGGCGCGCGTGAGCGTGCCCTCGAGCTCTGCCCGGACGAGCCGCGGCGCTGGTTCGCCATGCGCGACGGCTATCAGCGCATGGCGGACGACGAGTTGCTCGTTGCACAGCCCGTGGCCTTGACGAGGAGCCTCCGCGAGATCGTGAGCCGCCCTCACGTTCGAGCGCTCTGCGCCGTCTGCGGCGAGGAGATCATCAACGAGCGGGAGGTCGTTCGCGACGAGCGGACCCTCTGCCGGGTCTGCGATGGCGGGGGGTACTACCGGGCGATCTGAAGCCGCGGATCAACGGGTCGTCTGCGTCTCGGCCGTCGAGATCTTGAAGACGGAGGCCGTCGTGGACGGCCCCAGCAGGCCCTGTGTCGAGCTTTCGTCCCAGGTCTCCTGCTGCTTGGGGCTCAGGACGTCGCGGACCTCGCGATCGGTTCGGGTACGGATCCGCTTCTCCGCCTCGCCATAGGTCTCCGACGACCCCGGGACCTGCGAGGCGCGCCACTTCTGGACCTCGGCCATGTTCGTCATCACCATCGTGAAGGCGCCATCACCGCTCGTCGTCGTGGAGGCTTGCACGTCCTTGTACGTCTTGCCCTCCGCGTTCGGCAGGTTCCTCAGGTCCTCCAGGTCTCGCCGGGCATAGTCGAGGATCCGTTCGATGTCCGCTCGCTGGGGGCCCGAGAGATCGAGTCGGCGCTGGGCCTCCTCGATCGTCCGAATGGGGGGCTTGAAGTGGAACCGGTTGCGCGGGGTCCTCGCCTCGCGGACCTCTGCCGCCATGCCCTCGACGCGGCTCTCCTGCTCCGTGACGCGGCTCTGGAGGTCGCGCACGGCGCGGGCGATGACCTCGGGATCGGCGCCCCGCGGAAGGAGGCGTGGACCGCCATCCTCCGGCGGAGCATCGCGGCTGGCGAGGGTCTCCTGGCGCAACGCCGGGTCGCTTGGGGTGAGGGTCAGCGAGCGGACGCGTCGCTCCAGATCGCTCAAAGCGCCTTGGGTCGACGAGACCTCCGCCTCCATGCGGCGTAGCTCGTCGCGGAGGTCCGAGGTGACGACGACCTGCCAGGCCAAGGCGGCGATCGAGGATGACCAGCAGGAAGGGGAGGATCCTGGACATGAAAATGGCTCCCACGTGCGCCTACCAGCGTACGTGGGAGCCGATCGTGGCGTTGGTTTCCCCCGCGTCAGGGAATCCGCAGGACCGTGCCTGCCTTCAGCTTGACCTTCGGGTCCGGGAGGGCCTGGCGGTTGGCGATCCAGATCTCGATCCACCGCTCGACGTCGTCGTACGCATACTTCGCGATGGCCGGGAGGTCCTCGCCGGAGCGGACCGTGTAGGGCTGTCCCGGCACAGGCCCGACGGTGGGGGGGACCTCCGGCTGGTGGTGCAACTTGCCGGGCTCGTTGACGACCCCGAAGACCTCTTCCGGCGGGATGATCAGCTTCTGCCCGGGGTGGATGAGCGGCGTCTCGAGTCCGTTCGCCCGCATGATCTCGACGTAGCGCTTCTCGGGACCGTAGATCGCCCGGGCGATCGAGATGAGGCTCTCGCCCTTCTGGACGACGTGGACGCGGGGCTCGGGGCGCGTGGGCTGATCGGTCGATTTCGGGGCCGGCGGGGAAGCCGGCTTTGCCTCGGGCCCGGGTTGGGGGGGCGGGCTGGGGGAGGGGGCGGGCGGCTCGACCCACGGCTCGACGTTCGGCTTCGCTCCCGGGTTCGACACGATCCCGATCGGCTCCGGCAACGGGTCGACCCGCGGCCCGGGCACCGGGGTGTCGAGTTCCGCCGTCTCGAGCGTGCAGGGTATCGGATCGTCGGTCCACGTCACCACTGCCACCACCAGGATCATCACCAGGATCACCCCGATGACGAGGACCGAGAGTCGTTCGAACGTACCCATCCTGCCGTTCCTCCCTCATGCCCATGCCGGCGCATGGCCTGCGCGCCGGGGTCCCTCCCCCCGGGCGAAATGCCGCCGAGGCTCAAGGCTAGGCCGACATGCGGGAATGGCAACCCCGCATTCCACATGGGGTGGGGGAGAATGAAGGACTTGCCAACAGGATGTCGTGCCCGGCGCCTCAATCGCGGCGCGAGTACTCGATCCAGAGCTCGCGTGCGACCGCGGAGGCCTTCGTCCACTCGCCGTCGTGAAGCAGGCCGTCGATCGTCGTGAGGATCTTGCCGAGGTCGATCGCCTGCCTGATCTCCGCCTCGGGGGACGTCGCCCGGCGGGACTGGTCGGCGAGCCACAGCTTCTGCCGGCGAAGCCACGCCGTGAAGCGGGGGTCGTCGGGCAGCGCGAGTCCCATCGTGAGCGGGAGGAGCCCGTACTTGCCCGGCGAGGTGAACGCGTCGGGGTAGAGACGGGCGATCTGCTCGGCAATCCCCGTCTCGGTGCGCGCGGCCGCCAAGGCCCTCTCGTTGTCCTCGATCTGGGTCAGGGTGTCCGGGTTGGGCGACGCGTCGCCGAGGCTGACGTCGATGTCCACCTGACGTCGCATGTCGTCCGTCTCGGCCTGCTTGCGCTGGAGCATGGCCGCGATGCGTTGGAGGCTGAGGATGCGGTGGACTTGGGACGCCGTGCGCGTGGCCTTCATGAACTCGCCGTCTTTCCACTGGCGGGCCATGTGGTTACGGATGGTGCTCGCCCAGGTCACGTCCGGGATGGTTCGACCGGCGGCGATTGCATCCTCGTATTGCTCGAGAAGCGTCACGTCCCGGCTCATGACGGCGGCCGCCTCCGCCTCGCGAACTTCCGGTGCCTCGAAGGCGGCAGGAGCGGGCGCCTCGGTGGGGATCAGGTCTCCATAGGCCTGGAGGAAGGCGGCCCGATTCTCAGCGTTTTCCTCGCCCTGGAGCAGAGCGAACGCGAAGCGTGCCGCGTTCATGGCATAGGGCGACTCCGGGGCCTGTTGGAGGAACTCGAGGTAGAGCAGCAGGGCCTGGTGGGGCCGCTTCTCAGCGTGCTGGATGTAGTAGGCCTTGAAGAAGCCGGCTTCGGGACCCACGACCCCTTCTTCGCCCCGCGCGACGCCGGGGATGGCGGCAAGCGACAGGGACGCGATGAGGACGAGGCCGAGACCAGAACGCCAGCGCATGAAGCACCTCCGCGCGGCAGCATAACGGCGGCCAGGGCAGTCCCGGGGGGCCAGGCGCCTCTCGCCGACGATCGGCGCGTTGTCTGGGGAGCGGAAGGCCTCCGAGGAGGCCGTGGCGTGGTCATCCACGCGAGGTCGACGAGGGTGTTCGACCGCCCCGGCGTGCCTGGGGACGAGGGGGCCGCGCCCGCCGACGATCGGCGCGTTGTCTGGGGAGCGGAAGGCTTCCGAGGAGGCCGTGGCGTGGTCATCCACGCGAGGTCGACGAGGATGTTCGACCGCCCCGGCGTACCTGGGGACGAGGGGGCCGCGCCCGCCGACGATCGGCGCGTTGTCTGGGGAGCGGAAGGCTTCCGAGGAGGCCGTGGCGTGGTCATCCACGCGAGGTCGACGAGGATGTTCGACCGCCCCGGCGTGCCCGGGGCCGAAGGAGGGGAACGCCCGCCGACGATCGGCGCGTTGTCTGGGGAGCGGAAGGCTTCCGAGGAGGCCGTGGCGTGGTCATCCACGCGAGGTCGACGAGGATGTTCGACCGCCCCGGCGTGCCTGGGGACGAGGGGGCCGCGCCCGCCGACGATCGGCGCGTTGTCTGGGGAGCGGAAGGCCTCCGAGGAGGCCGTGGCGTGGTCATCCACGCGAGGTCGACGAGGATGCCTGACCGCCCCCAGCCAACGCGCCGTACCCACGCATGCAACGGCCCGCCACCGAACCTCACGCTAGATGTAGCGGGTGGTCCAGGCTGCAAGCACCCCCGCCACCCACGCGGCGTCTTCCTCCCGGTGGAGGAGGTGATCGGCCCCATCGAGCGAAACGAGGCTTCGCGCAGCGGGTGCGGCGTCGAAGAGCGCCTGTGCGTGCCGAAATGGAACGACGGCGTCGCTGGGGGCATGGAAGAAGAGGAACGCCTTGTCGCCGGCGTCGCGGAGCCGGGCCTCCAGGCGATGACGGTCCAGGTCGTCGAGGAACTGACGCTGGATCGGGAACGTGCGCCCGGCGATCCGTGCCTGGGCCGTGCCCCGCGAGCGCGCCTCGTCGGCGACCGGACCGAGGAGCGCCTCCACGTGGGAGGGCTCGGATGGCGCTGCGATCGTGGCCACGGCCTGGACCTCGTTCAGAAGCGGGGCGGCGGCGATGACCGCCGCGCCGCCGAAGCTGTGGCCGACGAGCAGGCGGGGGGCTTCGTGGTTCGTCTCGAGGAAGCGCGCCGCCGCGAGGAGGTCCTCGATGTTGGACGAGAAGTTGGTGTTGGCGAAGTCGCCGTCGCTTCCCCCGAGGCCCGTGAAGTCGAAGCGCAGGACGGCGAGCCCGTCGGCGGTCAAGGCGCGGCTGATGCGTGTCGCGGCGTGAACATCCTTGGAACAGGTGAAGCAGTGTGCGAACAGGGCGAACGCCCGAGGCGTTTCGAGTGGGCGCTCCAACCGTGCGGCCAGCGATTCGCCCTCGGCGTTCGCGAACTCGATGCGCTCCGTCTCGTAGTCGTCCCGACTCGACATGCTGACTCCTCTTGCCTCGCCTCGTCTCTCGCGGCGGGTTCCTGACATGGTGCCGTCGAGGCGGGGTCGTGCCCGCCGAACGCTCGCCGGATGCGGGGCGGGACGACTTGGTCATCCTCCTCTTCACGCGTCGGCAATCGATGAAGGTCGCGTAGACGATGTGTGTGGCCACCCGGCACGGCAGGGCGTTCGTGCGGTACACCCAGATAGGGCGATCCTCTCGGGGGTCGCCGGTGGGAGGTGTCGCGCGTGGCCTTGGGCTGTGCCGCACGCCGTGCAGGGCCGGGAGCGCCATCATGACCCGACCCCAACTCTGGAGCCTGGCCATCCCCCTCATCCTTCTGGCGGGGTGCGCTTCCGGCACGCGTTCGATGTCCGGTGTCGTCGCCGACGGCTCGCCCGAGGCGGCCGTGGCGGGGATGCCCACCCCTCGGCTGGCGGAAGGCGAGCGTGTCGTGCGCGTCGTCTGGATGGCCCCAGGACAGCATCCCGGCGACGGGGCGGCGATGCACCGACCCGTTGCGCCGGCCACCACATCCGTCGCCGCGCCGGCCCCTGTCCCCGCGCAGGCGCCGACGATTCGCGAGGGGGAGCGCATCATTCGCGTCATCCGGCTCCCGGCCGGGCAGCGCCCCACGGCCGTGCCCCCCGCGTCGCCTACGACCTCTCCGTCGGTCCAGCCTTCCCGGACCGCACCCTCGTCCCCGGCCTCGACGCGTCCCCAGGCCCGTGTCATCCGACGCCCGGCCTGCGAGCCTCGCCGGCCCGTGATCTGCCCGCCGAACCTGAAGAGCATCTTCTGCCCGCCCCCGGCGGGCGGCTGCGACGACCTCTGCCCCGGGGGTCGGTGCGGCGTGCCCCGCTGATGGGGCGGCGCCCCGCGCCACCCCCGAATTCCTTCTCGCCCTCCGCCTAGCCTCCTACCGTGCGCGCTTGGGTGCGCGGGAGACAGGGTGAAGCTCACGATCGTCATGCCGGTCTACAACGAGGCCGCCACGCTTCGCACGTCGGTTGCGAGAGTGCTGGAGGCCGAGATCGGGATCGAAGTCGAGGTCTTGATCGTCGATGACGGATCGACGGACGGGACCCGCGACGTGCTCGCGGACCTGGCCGGGGACGAACGCATCCGGGCCTTCTTCCACGACGTGAACCAGGGCAAAGGGGCCGCGCTGCGCACGGGGTTCGCCCAGGCACGGGGCGACATCGTCACGGTCCAGGATGCGGACCTCGAGTACGACCCGCGCGAGCTCCAGAAGGTGGTGCGGCCCATCCTCGATGACCAGGCTGACGTCGTGTTCGGGTCGCGCTTCGCCGGGGGGGAGTGCCACCGTGTCCTCTACTTCTGGCACTACGCCGGCAACAAGTTCCTGACGTTGCTGTCCAACATGATGACCAATCTCAACCTCACGGACATGGAGACCTGCTACAAGGCCTTCCGTCGGGAGGTCCTCGAGCGGTTCGAGATCGAAGAGAATCGGTTCGGTGTCGAGCCCGAGATGACGGCCAAGGTGGCTCGCCTCGACTGCCGGGTGTACGAAGTGGGGATCTCGTACTACGGGCGGACGTACGCGGAAGGGAAGAAGATCGGCTGGCGTGACGGCGTCCGCGCGATCCACTGCATCCTCAAGTACAACCTCTTTCGGCGCCGGCCCCGGACCGAGTCGGCGACGTGAGCGCCGAGCGACGCATCGACCGTCTGTTGGTCGTCCTCGTTCTCGCGTCGCTCTCCGCGTGGCTGATTCGTGCCCATTGGGAGGGGATCGACGAGCCCCACATGGCCGAGAAGCTCGAGCTTCAGGCCGACGTCCTCGCGAACAAGGCGCCCGATCCGTACGAGTACAAGCTGTGGCCGATCAGCCACGCCTTCGAAGCGGTCCATCGATGGACGGGGATCGATCGCGCGTATCTGATCTACGGCAACACGGCGCTCAGCCTCATCCTGCTCGTGTTCCTGCATCACGCCTGGCTGCGGACCTACGCGCGGCCGACCGTCGCGCTGGTCGGGAGCCTGACGCTCGGCGCGCTCGGGCCGATCCTCCTGCTGAACTACTGGCACCACCCCTACGACCTCTGGGGCGTTGCCTTGTACTGCCTCTTGCTCCGCGGCATGGCGCGGGACTGGCCCCTGGCGGCCCTCGTCCCCCTCGCCCTCGTCACGGGGTTCCTGTGGGAGAAGCACGCCGTGCTGCCCGTGCTCTGGGGGCTCTGGTCGCTTCAGCGGGGCCGGCCCTTCCTCCGCACGTTGGGAGGCGGGCTCCTCCTCCTCGCCGCCAGTCTGGCCGTGCCCGTGGCCGTTCGCCTCCTCCTCGGAGGGGATCGGGATCACGTGGACGGAAGCACGACCTGGGCCGCGCAGTCCGGGCGTGTCCTCTGGACGCAGATTCCCTACGTGCTCCCCTTCCTCGCCATCCTCGTCCTACGCTGGTACAGCGTGCCGACCTGGGTGCGGTGGCTCTGGCTGGCCGTCCCCCTCGCCTTCGCCGCGTATGCGAGCCAGGGGTTCATCCTGCACGAGACGCGGTCCTTCTGGCTCCTCGTCCCCGTGTTCACCGCCACCCTGACGTCATGGCTCGCCACCCTGTGGCCGTCCCCGGGGGGCGTGCCCCCAGCGACACAGGTCCCCGTTCCGCGGGGGTGACATCGCCCGACGATGGGCACCGGGAGCCTCGGGCGAGTACGCTGATCCGCCGCGTCGTCGGGCCCGGGCTTTGCCGGCGTCCGGTTGGCGTCCATCCGGTGGGAGGTCCTTCATGCTTCGGGTTCCGCGTCCCTCTGGCCTCATCGCACTCGTCCTCCTGGCGAGTCTCGTGCTCCCGACCGCCGCTTGGGGCGCGCCCGAGGACGAGGCCCCCGCGCCCCCCGCGCCGCCCCCGCCCACGGTAGGGAACCGCGTGAGCGAGGGCCTCGGACGCGAGGGGATGTGGCCCGCCCCGACGGCCGAAGACTGGGCGAAGCCCGTTCTGATCCAGTTCCAGCGCACATGGGACGACGCCGTGCGCGTCTCCAAGGAGACCGGCAAGCCGATCCTGATCTGCATCAACATGGACGGTGAGATCGCCAGCGAGCACTACGCCGGTGTTCGGTACCGGCAACCCGAGGCGG
The DNA here is from genome assembly GCA_963802335.1 of uncultured Planctomycetota bacterium. Lineage (GTDB taxonomy): Bacteria > Planctomycetota > PLA2 > PLA2 > JAEUHO01 > CAWDIE01. The sequence continues at coordinate 212,195 of CAWDIE010000007.1, forward strand.
CGAAGCTCTACGAGCCCTACGTCTGCGTGATCGCTTCCGTGTATCGACACAATCCACGGGACCATGACGACGAGGGCAATCGCATCCTGTGTCCCCGGTTCGGATGTGTCACCTGCGGCGAGCACATCGCGATCGAGCCCACCATCTTCGAAAAGTACTGCGATGGCCGGCGCATCGCGCCGCGTCACATCGCCGTGGACCTGGAGAAGAGCGAGGTCTACGACGTCTACTACATCGACGACACGGCCGGCGTGTTCGACAAGATCCGGGACGGCGTCGCGCACCTGCCTCCGCCCAAGCCGCCCATCGTTCGTGGCGACCGACCGATTCTCGAGCGTGTCGCAAGCGCCCACATCGAGGATCGCCTCGCTGTCGAGGCGGCGTACCGCAAGGGCGATCCGGCCATGCGAAAGGCGCTGCTCGAAGCGGCCCTGAAGAGTGAGGACGTGGCCCAGCTCGACCTCCTCCGCATGGCGATCTTCGGGCTCGATGTCGAGTTGAGTCAGAAAGCCCGCGCCGCCCTCGCGAAGGCCGACACCCCGGCGGCCATCACCCTGATCTCGGAGTCCCTGCAGGTTCCGATGAGCCAGGAAGATCGGGATAAGCTGATCGCCGCCCTGCGTCGCATGGGCGACGAATCGACGCTGGCGCGGTGGCTGTCGGGTGTCCACGCGGGCCTGTACGCCAAGTCGCGCACTGTGGACCCGTCCGCCTGGAGCGGGACGCCTCACGGCGGCGCGAGCTACGAACCGGCGACCGACTCCGACACACTCAGCATGAAGGCCGAAGAGGAGGCCCGCAGGCTGGATGCGCGTCCGACCGATCCGGACGCCCATCTCGATCTGGCGGAGACCTGTCTTGCCATGGCCGTCGACGCGCCGAACTCCTATCCCACGAACCAGCGCATGGCCCGGCGGGTCGCGGAGCAGATGTACGAGGACGCCCGCAAGGCGGCACTCGATGCGGAGGCACTCGGTGCCTCCGGATGGCGCGTCGACTCCACGTTGGCCGTCGCGGCGTACTACACGGGGGACGTCGAGGAGGCGTACGCTCGGGCCGCCCGGGCGATGGAGGCACTGCCCGGCGGCGACACGACCTGGCGCTCCATGGCGCTCGTAACCATCTTCGCCGAGGCGCGCTGGAAGGCCATCAAGGCCGCCGTGAAGGAGAGGAAGGACTGGCCCGGGGCGTGGCTAGCCGATCTCCACGCCGCCTATGCCGTGCTGCAGCGGCATCCGCTCGGCACCGCCGACCAGGTCGTCTGGCACTACGACTTCCTCGTGTGGCTCGGAGCGAATCATCGGGCCGCCAAGGTGCTTCGTGAAGGCCTCACCTTCTTCCCGCTGTCCGTGCCTCTGCACGCCAAGTTCCGCCAGCGCATGATGAAGTTCCGCGGGGTCCAGGGGGTCGAGGAGGCGTACGAGAAGCTGCTGGTGGACGAGCCGAAGCTGCTCGCCTTCGCAGGGCTGGCCTCGTTCGAGGCGGCCGAGCAGTACCGGCGCATGCGTGCCTACGACAAGGCCCTGGGCGCCTACGAGCGCTCGATCGGGCACTACGGGAAAGCCCTCGCGGACGGGTTCGCCGATCGGGGTGCCGTCGATCATGCCATCGCGCTGGCCCTCGCGGGACGCGCGCGCGTGCAGTATCAGATGGGCGACAACGAGCGTGCCCTGGCCGACATCCTGGCCTCCTACGAGCGGGGGCCGGACTCAGCCGGTACGCGCGACGGCATGGGCTTCACGCCGGGGGAGACCGGGCAGATGCTCCTCGCGCGCTTCCGTGCCCAGTCCCGACCCGACCTCGCCGCGCCGCTCGAAGGGGCGCTTGCCGACCTCGATCCGCAGCTGCTGACGCCGGACATCGGGCTGTTGCCTCGAGACGGGGAGTAGCCTCCGTGACCGACGTCGCCGCTCTCACCGCACGAGTCCAGGCCGAGAGTGCCTTCGTGCGCGATGTGATCGAGGAAGTGGATCGGGTCATCGTCGGCCAGCGCGCCCTGATCGACAGTCTCCTCATCGGCTTGCTCGCCGACGGGCATGTGCTTCTCGAGGGCTTGCCCGGCCTGGCCAAGTCTCTGGCCGCGGAGTCCGTGGCGTCCGCCCTCGGGGGCACCTTCCGTCGCATTCAGTTCACGCCCGACCTTCTGCCCGGCGATCTGCTCGGCACGCAGATCTACAACCCGAAGACGGGAGAGTGGTCCGTTCGCGAGGGGCCGGTCTTCGCCAACTTCGTCCTGGCTGATGAGATCAACCGCGCGCCGGCCAAGGTGCAGTCGGCCCTCATGGAGTCGATGCAGGAACGCCAGGTGACGCTTGCGGGTGAGACGCGCCAGCTGCCCGATCCGTTCCTGGTGCTCGCGACCCAGAACCCCGTGGAGCTCGAGGGCACCTACCCTCTCCCCGAAGCGCAGATCGATCGCTTCATGCTCAAGGTCGTCGTCGACTACCCCACGCGTGAGGAAGAGCCTCGTATCGTGGAGCGCATGGTCGGTACGACCTCCGTGCCGAAAGCGCGGCCCGTGGCTTCACCGGACGCGGTGTTGTCCGCGCGTGCCTTGCTCGATGACGTCTTCGTGGATCCCAAGATCCTGGCGTACGTCGTCGATCTCGTGTTTGCCACCCGCGAGCCGGGCGCGGCCGGCCTCGAGGCGCTGAAGCCGTTGCTGCTCTACGGCGCGTCGCCGCGCGCGTCCATCGCGCTGGTGCGAGCTGCGCGCGCCCGCGCGTTCATGCAGGGGCGGGGATACGTGACGCCGCATGACGTCAAGGCCGTCGGCCTCGAAGTCCTGCGGCACCGGGTCATCACGACGTACGAAGCCGAAGCCGAAGGGGTCAGCTCGGAGGACGTCATCCGGGAGGTCTTCGACAGCATCCCGGTGCCCTAGCCCGTATGATTCATGAACCTCTGCGTAGTCGCGCGGTCCTGGGCACTTGGAGCCGAACCTCGGCGCCCGTCCTCCTCGGCGATGCGCAGCGGCATCGAATCGTCGTCGCGCTTGACCTTCGGCTCCAGGAGCACCCAGGACACCCCGTTGCTCGAGCGAGGGCCGTACATGTCCGCTGAACCCCATTCGTTTGCGCCTTCCGCCCTGAACGGCGCGCGTTTCATGAATCATGCGGGCTAGGGCTGTCGCCGTGGCCGACCCTCACCCCAGCGATCTCGCGGACGTCCTCGCCGAGGTGCGGCGCATCGACGTGCAAGCCAGGCGGCTGGTCACCGGCGCGATGGCGGGCAGCTACCTGTCCGTCTTCCGCGGTTCGGGCATCGAATTCGAGACCGTCCGCGAGTATGCCGATGGCGATCCCCAGCGAGCAGTGGACTGGAACGTGACGGCGCGCATGGGGCGTCCGTTCGTCAAGACCTACGTCGACGAGCGCGAGCTCACACTTCTCTTCCTGCTCGACCTCTCGGCTTCGATGCAGAGCCACGTGGGTGCCCTGTCGCCGCGCCAGGCGGCCGCTCGCGTGATGGCATGTCTGGCCTTTTCCGCCGTTCGGAACGGCGACAAGGTGGGCATGGTCGCCTTCACGGATCGTGTCGAGGCGCGCGTGAACCCCCGCAAGGGGGTCCGGCACGCGCTCCGGATCGTTCGGGACGCGCTGGTCTTGCCGACGCCGGGCCGTGGGACAGCACCCGGTCCGGCGCTCGACTTCGCATCCAAGGCCATCCGCCGCCACGCGGTCGTCTTCCTGATTTCCGACTTCCTCACGGGCGGTTGGGAGCGCTCCTTGACGCGTTGTGCTCGGCGCCACGACGTCGTGGCGGTTCGCTTGGCGTCGCCCGCACCGTCCGACGGGGGGCGTGGCTTGCGGAGCGTCGTCGATCCCGAGTCGGGTCGAAGAAGCGTGATCGACATCGGCTCGCCCAGGGTGCAGGCGGCTTGGAACGAGCGCATGCTGGCCTGGCGGAGCGGGACGGATGCCGCCCTGGCGCGCGCGCGGGTGGACACGATCGACGTTTCAATCCCGTCGGTGCACGCGCCCGAGGCGATCGCGGCTCCGCTCTTGCGGTTCTTCCGTATGCGTGAGCGGCGAGGACTCAAGCGATGAGTGCCGCGCGTCTTCTCCTTGCCGGCGCACTCTTCCTGCTCGCGGCCTGCGGCGCCGGCGACCCGCCTCCGCATGTCGATCTGGCCTACCGCGTCGAAGCGAGTCGAGACGCCGTGGAGACGGGCCGAGGTTTCCCGATCAGGATCGTGCGCGGCTGGAGCAAGGGCCTGGTGCCCGAAGCATTCGATGTCCGCACCCTCGCGCCACTCACGTTGCACGCCCTCGGTGTCGAGCGGCAAGAAGACGATACGCACGTCCAGGAGACCCTGCACTACCGCGCGCACGCGTTCACGCTCCGCGACGTCCAGCTGGGAGGGTTGGTGCTCCGCGCGTTGCCGCGGGACGGAGGACCCCTGCATGAAGTCGTCGCGGATCCGCTCGACATCGTCGTCCGGCCCACGCTACCGGCGGATGCGGGAGCGCCCGAGCTCCCCGGCGACCCCCTTCCGGACCCGCCCTCGCGGTGGCCGCTGGTGGCGGCGCTCGTGGCCCTGCTCGGGCTGGGCGGGATCTTCCTTCGGCGTGTCTCGCGCCACCCCGTTGCCCCGGCGGCCCCGACGCTCGGCGCCGAGGAAGTCGCGCGTGCCGCGCTCGAGCGCATCCGCGCACGCCCGTCCACCGCCCCCGACGCCGTCGCCACGGACATCGCCGCCACGGCCGACGTGCTTCGAGACTACGTCGCGTCGCGGCACGCCTTCGACGCGCGGCGTCGCACGACGGAGGAAGTCGGGGACGCTCTGGGGCAGGGGCGCCCGGGGGGAGGGACGGGGCTCCTGGAGGTTCTCCTCGACGCCGACCTCGTGAAGTTCGCCGCCCTCGCGCCGACCTCGGGTCTCCGCACGGCCGTTCTCGACCGCGCCTTCGACTACCTGCGCGCAGACGCCTCCGCGGAGCGGCGCTCATGAGCGGTCTCGTGCTCCTTGCCCCGCGCATGCTCCTGCTGGCCTTGGCGCTGCCCGTGGCCGCGTGGTGGCGGGCGCGTTCGTCTTCTCCCGCTAAACCCCTTCCTTCCCTCGCACTCTTCGGGGAGAAGCCGCTCCCTCGTACGTGGCGCGTGCGTTTCCGATTCCTGCCTGGCTTGTTGGTTGGCGCTGGACTGCTGCTCGCGGTGTTCGCGCTGGCCCGCCCGGCTGTGCGCGAGGAACTCCCGCTGCGCAAAGAGGGGTTGGACATCTTCCTCGTTCTGGACGTCTCCTCCTCGATGCGCGAAAGGGACCTGGACCCCCAGCGCACGCGACTCCAGGTCGCCCGGGACGCCGCCGCGACGTTCATCGAGGGGCGGCCGGGCGACCGCATCGGGCTGGTGACGTTCGCGCGCTACCCGGATCTCCGCTCCCCCCTGACGCAAGATCACCGGGCGCTCGGGACGATCCTCGATGGCGTCCAGACCGTGGCGAGCGACAGTGCCGAGGATGCGACAGGCATCGGAACCGCCGTCGCACGAGCAACGCAGGTCCTGACGGCCACCGGTGCGCGCGGTGGTGTGATCATCCTGTTGACCGATGGCGAGGAGAACGTGGCTCTGCGGGGGACTCGCGATGAGATCCCGCCGGTTCAAGCCGGGCAACTCGGCCAGCGACTCGGCGTGCGCGTCTACCCGATCGCGGCGGGCGTCGGTCGTCGCGACGCGGCGGGGGCGTGGGTGCCGATCGACACGCGGCCGCTCAGGGATCTCGCCTCCCGCACGGGGGGGGCCTTCTACGCGGCACGCGACGCGCGGGCGGTCGACGACGTGTACGCACAGATCGATCAACTGGAGAAGGCGCGCTTCGAGGAGCCCCGCACCACGCTTCGTGATGCCTACCGTCCCATCCTCATCGGTGCGCTCCTCCTCCTGCTCCTGGGGGCGATGCTGGCCGTCACCGTCTTCGACGTGAGGCCGCACGCTCCATCCAGGGGCTTGCGGTGGGGGCTGTTCGCAGCCGGGGCCCTGGCCGCCGCGCTGTCGCTGGCCGGCCCATCCTTCGGGGACGAGGAAGACGAGACCGCATGGGGGGGCGTCGATCTCGTCGCGCTGCTCGACGTGTCGAGATCCATGCTCGCGCAGGATGTGGACCCCAGTCGACTCGCGCGGGCCCAGGCCGACTTGCAGACGCTCGCCGATCGGGCGCTGGGCGATCGCCTGGGCCTCGTCGTCTTCGCCGGCGAGGCGCGCGTCGTTGCTCCTCTCACCCGCGATCGGGTCTCCTTTGCCTCGCTCGCCGCGAGCGCGGACCCCACCGCCGTCCGCCGCGGCGGCACGGATCTCGGCGTCGCCATACACGCTGGCGTCGATGCCCTGAGAGAAGCCGAGCAGGAAGGAGCACAGATCCTGCTCCTCACCGACGGGGAAGACCTGGCCGGCGAGGGCTTGGCCGCCGCCGAGCGGGCCCGAGACGCGGGCATCACGGTGCATGCGGTGGGCTACGGGTCGGCCCGTGGCAGCAAGATCGCCGTGCTCGACGAGGCCGGGGAGCGCTACCTGCGTGACCGCGCCGGGGCCGACGTCGTCAGCGTGCTGGACACGACCGGCCTGGAGCGTCTCACCGCCGCGACAGGTGGATCGTTCCATCGCGCGGACGTGACGCCGCATGCCATCACCACCCTGTACGACGATCGCGTGCTGCCGCGCGCGCGGGCCGTGCAGGCCGAGGCCCATCGCCGTCCGGCGAACGACTACCAGGTCCCGCTGCTCCTGGCCTTCGTGCTCTGGCTCGCGGCGATTCTGTGGCGCCGCCGGGCGCCCCCGTCCCTTGCCGCTCTGCTCGTCCTGGGGCTTGTCGTCGGCGGGTGCGACGCGACTGCCGAGGGGCGCGAAGCCTACGCTCGCGGTGACTACGACGCGGCTCTTGCCTCCTTTCGGGAGGCAGCCAGCCGAAACGACCCATCGGAGCCCCTGCTCTACGACCTGGCCCTCGCTGCCCTTCGTGTCGAGGCGTGGGACGAGGCGGAGGACGCGGCGCGCGCCCTCGAGGCGCGGGGAAGCGGGGCGTTTCGAGGGCCGGCGGCCTTCGTCCGAGGCAACGTTGCCTTCGCCCGCTCGCTCGCCGCGGAGGCCGCGATGGCGAGGGACGCGACGGACCCGCGCGCGCGTCTTCGCACCACGGCCTATGCCGAAGATGCGGTGGCGGCCTGGCAGGTAGCGGCAGCGAGTCGCGCCGACTGGCCGGCTGCGCGTCGGAACGTCGAGCGGGGGCTCCGCCGATTGAACGCGCTCCGAGAGAAGCGGGGACCGCCGCCGCCGCCCCGGCCCAAGCCGCCCCCGCCCCCGCCTCCTCAGGCATCGGCGGCCGAAGAGGAGGCCAAACCGCCGACGGTGGTCACGCGCGAGCTCCCCCCCGAGCAGGTGCTCGACGTGCTCGAGCGGTTGAAGCAGAAGGAGCAGGAGAAGCGGCGCGTGCGACAACGGGAACGCCGGGTTCTCGGTGAGCAGGTGGAGCGGGATTGGTGATGCGTTCGTACCTCCTGGCCCCGATCCTGCTTCTCGCGAGCCTCTCCCTCACCCTCCCGACGCTCGCTGCGGAAGTGGACGCGGACGGCGTCGCGTTCATCGATCTCCTCGGGCCCGCTCGCGTGCCCTATGAGCATGAGCCCTACACCCTTCGCGTGCGTGTGGCGTACGATCCCGCGTTCTTCCGGCAGTGGGGGGCGCCCCTCTTTCGCCGCCCCCTGGATCTACCGTTTCAGGTCACGCTCCCCTGGGGAGACGAGGTCGCGCTCGGCAGTGCATCGAGTCTCGTTCCCGTGCCGGAGGCGGAAGGCGTTCGCATCGCCTTCGGTGACGAGGTCGTCGTAGCGCGGCGTGTGGGGGAGACGTTGCGTGGCGAACGGCTTTTCGGCGTCCTGGAGATTGCACGTCACTACGATGCCGCGCCCCCGTCCCGTGTGGATCTCCCCGCCCCTGTGCTTCGCTTCGCCTACGCGTCCTCGTTCGAGGAGGACTTCTTCGGTGAGCGCCGTGCCCTGGATCGCCACGACGTGCGTCTCGAGGGAGCGCCCCTCGCGATCGAGTCCCAGCCGCTGCCTACCGTGGATCGTCCTCCCACGTTCCGGGACGCGGTGGGGCGCTTCCGCTTTCGCGTGGACGCGGCGCCCATGGAGGGCTCTTCACCCGGCCTGTATCGCGTCGTCATGCGCATCGCCGGGGACGGCAACATCAAGACCCTGACGCCTCCACGCATCCACGATGGACCCGATCTCCACGTTCGTGGGCGTCTCGACGACGTGATCGACGGCGTTCGGGTCGTCACCTGGGAGGTCGAGGTCAGCCCCGACGCGGGCGGTGTCCTGCCGCCGATTCCCTTCTCCTCCTTCGATCCCGATGCGGGGGCGTGGGACACCAGCCGCTCCGAGACCATCGTGCTTGGCCCGAGGGGCCCGATGCGTGCGCCTCCGCGGCCCCCACCCCCGCCCCCGCCGCCGTCGGCCCAGCCAGCACAGCCGCCGGCCCCGCCTTCGCCGGGGCTGCTCGTCGTGGGCATGGGCGCAGTCCTCCTCCTCTTCCTGGTCGCACGGGGCTGGTGGGCGAGGCGCGCCCCGGCGAGCCCGCCTTCCTCCTCGTCCTCCCGGCCGCCCCCCCCGTCGCCCTCACCCCTACCTCGCACCTCGCCCACGGTGCCTGAGGCCAAGGGCCAGCCGGCGGCCGGCGGGGCAGCTGCTGCGCGGGACCGGGAAGATGCGCTGCTGGGCATCGCTGCCGCCGTGCTGGGGCGCCCGCCGGCCGCCGCCATCGGCGTCGACCTTGCCGTCCGGCTGGCCGCCCGGGGCATGGACCCGGCTCTGGCTGCGCGCCTCGCGGCTGCCATCGAAGGTGCGGTCGGTGCGCGGTACGGCGGCGAGGCGGTGGATCCGGACGCAATCGACCGACTGCTCGGCGAACTCGGCGACGCGGCGCCCGCCCCGTAGGCGCGCGCGCCGGCTGCCTGGACCCTAGCGCCGGGCGACCCTTGTGGGGTTGATGTTCGTAAAAAGTTCGTTTACGAGGCTGCCTCCGTACGGAACTTGCTGGTAACCGGATTTCCGCTTTTTGGGGCCGGGGCTCTTGTCCGCGAGGCTTTTTCCCCTTAGTTTTCCGCCCACGCGAGTGGGGCAGGGACCGCACGCGACGCTCCCGATAGGCCTCGTGCCGTCGGGAACAGCCAGCGGATATGGGAGAGATATTCATGACTTCGAGGATTTGGACAAGCGGGATCTTGGTCATGGCCTTGGTGGGCCTCGTTGCGTGTGGAGGCGGCAACGCCACCGTGCAACCGAAGGCTGACCCGGTCATCACCGCCGTCGCGCCGGATACAGGTGGGGTGGCCGGCGGGACGCGCCTCACGATCACCGGCTTGAACTTCACCAATACGGAGATCGGCATCACCGAGGTGCTCATCGCGGGACGTCCGGCCACCAACGTGGTGGTGAACAGTGACCGCGAGATCACGTGCGCCACGCCCGACGGCATCCCGGGGCTCTGCGACGTGAGCGTCACCAAGAACCACGGTACCGGCGTCATGGCCGACGCCTTCACGTACTACATGGGGCCGGAGATCTCCGCGGTCTCGCCCGACAAGGGCACACGGGACGGTGGCGTGCTCGTCACCATTCAGGGCGCGCACTTCGACTCGCACGAGCCCGAGTCCACGCGCGTCACCTTCGCCGGGATTCCCGGCACGAACGTCGAGATCCTGAGCGACGAGCTCATTCAGGTCCTCTCCCCTGTTGCGCCCTTCGAAGAGACCACCGCCGTCGAGGTGCAGAACGTCAACGGTGAGGACACGCGCAACCTCGCGTTTACGTTCCTGGGCCACCTGCCCATCGTGAACGAGATCCAGCCCGCCCTTGGCGCCGGCGACGGCGGCACGCTCGTGACCATCTCGGGCGATGTGTTCGGCGAGTTCGCGGCGGGCGACGCTGCCTACAGCGTCACGTTCGGCGGCATCCCCGCCACCGAGGTGCATCGGGTCGACGACCAGACGCTCACCTGCCGCTCGCCGCTCGTGCCGACCGTGGGCACCTACGACGTCGTCGTCACCAACCCGAACGGGCCCAGCCGCAACGACCACATGTTCGACTTTTTCGCCCCTCCGCTGCAGGTGTACGACGTTTCGCCGGACGTCGGCATGTTCGACGAGACCATGCCCGTCACGATCTCGGGCTACGGCTTCCAGCGCTTCGAAGCAGGCGACGCCAGCGTCATGATCGGCGACATGGAGGCGACCGATGTCGTCGTGGTCGACGACGGCACCATCACCTGCACGGTTCCCGGCCAGAGTCGAGGAACCATGGACGTCACGGTCTCGAACAACCGTGGCGAGGACATGCTGGAGGCCGGCTACGAGTACGGCTGGTTGCCGGCCTGGGATTACGACATCGGCACCATGCTCGAGTTCCCGGATGTGACGCAGAGCTACTCCAGTGAACTCACCAACCTGAAGGTGGACCTGCCGTTCACGTTCCCGTTCTGGGACGAGACCTTCGACGACATGTACGTCCGCTCCTGCGGGTACGTCAGCTTCGGCGGCATGAGTGACAGCATGTACTACTCGAGTGCCGACGCTCATCAGATCGGCCTCTTCGCCTATAGCTCGTACAGCTATGGCTACAACGCCAACGACCCGGCGGGTGGCGTGTATCTGAACTCCGCGGGCGACTTCTGCACCCTGACGTGGAACAACACCGCATGGGGTACCTACTCCACGGACTACGTCGCCAACCTGGGCGCCGCGTACGTGCAGCTCCAAATGCACAAGAGTGGTGCGTACGCCATTCTCTGGCACGAGAACATGGATCAGAACCAGACTATGTACGTCAGCTGCATCTACGTGCCTCGAATCAGCTACTCGTCGGTCAATTGGAAGGCCGAGCCTTCCTTCGACCTCGGTTATGCCCAGTACGACTACGTCTACACGTCCGACGCCTTTGCTGGAAACGCCCTGGTCTTCTGGCCGGATGGAGACGGTGGCTACACCACGGAGTGGAAGTCCCTCGACTGATCCGTCGGGTTAGAGTCCATGCATCGTGGCGGGGTCGGGAGTCTTCTCCCGGCCCCGTCTTTCGTAAGCGGTGGCAAAGGAAGCTCATGAACGGACGCTGGGCCCTCACCCTGATCGCGGTGGCCGCGCTGGCCTTCCTCGTGGTGGTGGGGTGGCAGGGGCTCGTCGGCTCGGACGTCGGCGAGCCGCTATCCGCGGGGCTGGACGAGCCGACCCCCGGGGGCGCCCGCCTCGGGCGGCCGGGGACGTCGGCTGACCCCACCGAGCCCGCCCGAGCGACCCCGAAGCCGGACGCGAGGGGCGAGGTGGCCGGACGCGTCGTCGACGAGACGGGCCGAGCCGTGACCGGGGCCGTCGTCTTCGCCCTGCCGAAGAACCAGCCCGGGGCCGACAGCATCCGCTTCCGTACGGTGACCGATGCGGCGGGCGCGTTCCAGCTTCCCCGAGCGCGACTGGTGGGCTGCTGGCTCGGTGTGCGAGCCGACTCGTTCGGCCTTGCCCACCTGGACGCTGATGCCCTCCCCGACGAGGACCTCCTCGTCACCCTACGCCCTGGTCCCGTGCTCGAGTTGGATCTTCGTGTCAGGGGGGCCGTTGAGGGCGAAGCCTCGCTGCTGATCACCTCCATGGCGGAGGAGACCAGCGATCGCCACCCGGGGCCGGATGGTGCGGTCCGCATCGAGCGTCGCCTCCGTCTTGCGGTGCCCGGTGTCCACCGCGTACACCTCTCGGGCGCCGGGGGCGTGATCGTGAGTTGCGATTCGGCCCGCCTCGCCTGGACGCCGCGGCGGGCTCGTGTGGACCGCCTCCCCGGAACCGCGATCCTGACCTTCGGGGCGAGTGGTCGCGTCGTGGTTCGGGTGCGCGACGAGGCGACGGGACGGCGCTTTCTCGACGTGGGCCGACTGGCCGCCGTGGATCTGGACGCCGGTGAGGAAGTGACCCATCGTGAAGGGCGAGGGCCGGGCGGCCGCCACGTCCTGCAGCGGCACCTGGCGCCAGGCCGATATCGGTTCTCCTTCGAGACGCCGGGCTATCTCCCCTGGTCCTCGGAGCCCGTCACCTTGTCGGAGGAGAAGCCGGAGCTGACGTTGAGCGCGCGCATCGTGCGCGACGAAGGCCTGGGCGACATCACGCTTCGATCCGACACCGTGCACCGGGTCGCGTGGCGAAGCGCGGGCGATGGCGAAGGGGCGTGGCGTGGCGCCGTCGTGCAGCGCAGCGAAAGCGGCCTTCGCCTCCGCGCTCTTTCCGTGGGGGCCATCGATCTTCTGCTGTGGCGGGACGCGGGCCCCTCGTCGCGCGTCGCGTTTCTCGGCGCCGTCGACGTGAAGGCCTCCGCCGCCACGTCGGTTACACCACGCTGGCGGCCGGGCATCCGGCTGGAGGTCCCGAGGGCGCCTGCGTCGCCGTACCGGGTGCGGCACGCTCGCCTTGGGTGGCTGCCGGCCTACGATGCAGACGCCCCCGCCGCGGAGAACGGGCCCTGGCCCCTCGCCTACGAGGGTGACGGCGGCTTGCTTGGACCCTATCCGTTCGACGATCTCAGCCTCGAGCCCATGAAGTGACCCGGGCTCATCGCGGCGTCACCGCGTAGGGGTTGCCGCCCAGCGCATTGGAGATGTCGGCAATGGCCTTCTGGGCGCGCACGCTGTTCCCCGCCGCGTCCAGCGGAGGCGAGATCGCCGCGATGCCGAACTTGCCGGGCGAGACGGCCAGGATGCCGCCGCCCACGCCGCTCTTCGCGGGCAGACCCGTCATGTAGAGCCACTGCCCAGCGTCGTCGTACAGGCCCGCCGTCGCCATGATGGCCAACAGCTCCGGGACATGCTGATTCGGCATCACCTGTTCCTTGGTCAGCGGGTTCTTGCCACCGTTGGCCAGCGTCGCAGCCATGACCGCGAGGTCCTTCGCGTTGACGTTGAGCGAGCACTGCCGGGTGTAGATGTCGCACGCCTGGAGCGGGTCCTGTTTGATGCGGCCGTAGGCGTACATCAGCATGGCGATGGCCTGGTTGCGTTGATTCGTGTCGGCCTCCGAGCGAAACACCTCCTCATTCAGCGTCAACGTGCGCCCCGCGAACGCCTCGTAGGTGCCTTGGATCTTGCCCCAGACCTCGTCGTAGCTGCTGCCATCGACCATGCTCGTGGCGGCGATCGCGCCCGCATTGACGAGCGGGTTCATCTGCGCGCCCTTGTACTGCTCGATGGCGACGATGGAGTTGAAGACCTGTCCCGTCGCATCGACGCCCATGTTGTCGAAGAGTGCTCCCGGTCCCTGCTGCTTCATGACCAGCGCCGCCGTGAAGACCTTCGAGATCGACTGAATGGAAACCTCCGAGCTGACGTCGCCGATCGAGTAGGCGCGGCCGTCGGTGGTGACCAGCACGATGCCGAAGATGCCCGGATCGACCTTCGCGAGGGCGGGGATGTAGTCCGCATTCGCCCCTTCGTTCAAATTCTTGTACTTCACGAAGGCGGTCTTCATCGCAACCTTCACGTCCTCCTGCTCGATCCGTGTCGTGAAGGGCATCGTCTCGGCGTCGTCGGCGCCGCTGAAGAGCGGCTGCCACACCAGGGCGGCGAGGAACAGGACCAGGATCGCGGCGATCGAACGCATTGGACGAGCCTCCATGCACGGGAAGGGACTACCCCCGCGACGATACTCATGACGCACGGGAGACACAATGCCGGCCATCCTGGGGCCCCGAGGAGGGATGAACGATGACTCGAAGCGCGCTCTTGATCCCCGGCTCGCACCGTGCTCCGGCGTGCGTGGGCTTCTTGGCTATGGCCCTCGGCGTACTCACGACCGGCACGGCTCGCGCCGACGAGGCCAACGCCGAGCTGCCGCCGCCCGTGGTTCGACGGGTCGATCACATCGAGCGGGAAATGGAAGAGCTACGCGCGCTCGTGCGGGCGCAGGCGTCCCAGATCCAGGAGCTCGAACGGCGCACCGGCGTCGCGCCCGTCGCGCCCGTCGCGCCGGCTACGGCGACCTCGTGCCCTCCGTGTCCGCCTTGCCCGCCCGTCTTCGTCCGCAAGGAGTTCGCGGCGCCGTGTCCCGCGCCTACGCCCACGGCCACCGACCCGTGTGCCTGTCCCGAGGCGCTGGGGCCCTGTGACCCGTCCCTCGTGGCGGGCTACGACCGTCAGTTCTACGTACGCAGCCGTAGCGGCCGATTCAAGGCGATGTTCGGCATGTACACCCAGGCCCGGTGGAACTGGAACAGGCGCGAAACGCCGCCGGACGACGAGGAGCAGGACACGACCGACTGGGAAATGGTCCGCACGCGGATCTTCGCCGAGGCCGAGGTCACCAAGTACTTCTATCTGCACTTTCGCTTCAACGTCTCGGGCACCGGTGACACGCAGCTGATCGTCTCGTACATCCAGGTGAAACCGGTGGACGGTCTGCACGTGCGCATCGGTCGTCAGTTCATCGCGTTGACGCGCGAGGACTGGATGTACCCCCAAGACCTTCTGACCATGGATTTCTCTGCGAACGACTCGATCTTCGGCATCGGCACGTCCAACGCGATCCAACTCCGGAAGACATGGGACCGCGATCGGTTCTGGCTCACGGTGTCGGACGGGGCCTTTGGCGGCGGGCGTACGTTCGGCGACACCGAGCAAGGTGAGTACGCCTTCAGCGGCCGCTACGAGCATCAGTTCCTCACGACCGACTGGTCCCTCTGGGACGACCTGGTGGGCCGCAGGGGGCGTGCGAGGGGGCTCCTTGTCGGCTTCGCCGGCGGCTTCCAGGAGGGTGGGACGACGAGTGCCGCCCGAACGGGCGTCATCGCCACCGCCGACCTCAGCTACAACTGGGATGGCGGCCAGGCCCTGGTCTACGGTTCCTTCATTCGCAGCGACAACCGGGATCTGGGAGACGTCGACTACTACGGCTTCCTCGCTCAGGCGGGCCAGTTCCTCAGCTGCTCCATCCAGGTCTACGGTCGATACGAGCACGTTCACACCGGGAAGAACCTGAGCGATCTCCAGAACTACGACTCCGCCCTGGTCGGCGTCAACTGGTTCCCGTTCCAGTGGACGAATCGCTACAAGCTGACCGCGGAGGCGGGGTATCTCTTCTCGGCGCTGTCTCAGACGACCGTCCCCTCGGGCACGAACATCGCCTTCCTCCCCGCGGAGCGCGGTGACCAGTTCTACTTGCGCATGCAGCTCCAGTTCGGCTTCTAGTCAGGCTTGACCATGAAGGGCGCGGCGTGGACGCCGGGGGCCGTCCTTTGGATGGCTCGGCCCACAGCGCCACAGGTCCCGGGCGCCTGGGGTGACAAGATCGGCTTCTTGGCCTCCATGACCGGGCTCTTCCCCACGGTGGCGACGGCGAGCAGCGCCGGCGTTGCGACCGTGCTGGCGGTGCAAGAGTCCCGCGCTCTTTGCTGAGGGTGGAACACCGCGCGCGTCGGGGTGATCCCGATGGACGCTGAAACCGCGTTGGCCGTCGAGGGCCGGGCCGCCGACGAGCATGGGGCGATGCGGGGTAGGCCCTGGGTCCCTAATGTCTAAAAAATAAACTGGACAGAAGGCGATGCGCCACGCACGATCCCGGCTCGTTGTTGTCGAGGAGTTGTCCATGTCCCTGTCATTGTTCGCCCGCCGGCACGTCGCTCTCGTCGTGCTCCTTCCGTTCGTCCTTGCCGCCTGCGGTGGTGGGGGAGATGGCCCCGGCTTCATCCCGCCCGATCCCGAGCCGGTTCCCCAGGCCCTCGTCCGTGTCGTCCACGCGTCGCCCGGATCGCCTGCCGTCGACGTCTACGCCGAAGGCAACGCCACCCCGCTGTTCTCGAACATCGCCTACGGTGGTGCAAGCGTCTACATCCAGGTGCCGCAGGGGACCTACAACCTCGAGGTCCGCGCTGCGGGCTCCCTGCCCACGTCGCCGCCCGTCTACGAGACGGGGGGCTCTTCCTGCCGGGTGATGAGCGGATCACGGCCGTGGCGGCCGGCCTCCTGAGTCCTGGCTCAGCCGACGAGGCGTTCCGCGTTCTTCCCTTCGTCGAGGGATTTGCCGATCCCGGCGTAGGGAACGCCGCCCTGCGCATCGTTCATGCCGGTGCCGACGCGCCGACCGTGGCCCTGGACGTCGGTGACGATGGCCTCGCCGAGCTGTCGGGCCTCATCCGGTACGGTGAAACCGGTGCTCCGGGCGTCCCGCTTCCTGCTGGCGATCCGCTGCAGGTGGCCATCCTCCTGGATAGCACGCTGGATCGCGTCACGGCCTTCACCACGCCCGCTTTGCCCGAGGGGGCCGACTTGTTCGTCATCGCCACGGGCTTGTTGCAGTCGTTGCCTCGTGAGGAGAGTGGCTTCGGCCTGCTCGTCGTCGGACCGGACGGTGTGGTGGGCCTCCTCCGCCAGAACCCGATGCTCTACGTCTTGCACGCGTCCCCGGACGCTCCCCCTGTCGACCTGTACCTCGACACGACCGAGCTCATCGACGACCTGGGGTACAGCGAGCTATCCGAAGGTCTACAGGTTCCTCCCGGTGCGTACACCCTCGAAGTAAAGCAGCACGACGACGGCCCGACCGTCGATTTCGTGGACACCCCCTCGCTCGCCGCCGGTGAGTCGTACCTCGCCATCGCCACGGGCTTTGCGACCGGGCCGATGCCCGGATTCCAGGTACTCGCCCTCGACGAGGCATTCACCTTGGATGACGAGCAGGCGTTCGCTCGTGTCGTCCATGCGAGTCCGGATGCTCCCCCGGTCGACGTGGGGATCGTGGACAATCAGGGTTTCGTCCCCGTGGCTGATTTCGCGGGACTCGCGTTCGGGGCCGCCTCGGGCCCTGCCGGTACGGCGCTGCCCACGGAGCTGTTCACGGCCGGCGTGGCCACGCCCCCCGGCTCCGGGAACGTTGCGGTACGCTTCGAGTTGAGCCCCGCGGCTGGTCAACGCCTCTACGCGGTGGCCGCGGGTTCCCTCACCGGCCTGGGGGAGCCGTTCGATCTTCTCGTGGTGGACACGACCAGCATGCCCTGGCAGGTGGTCCGCGTGGCTCCGTTGCCGCCCGAGCCCGAGGAGTAGGCCCACAAGCCGAACCGACTCGGGTACCGTCGGCGCATGGGTGAACTCCGTGGGCCGATGACCGAACTCTACGACGTCTTCGTCGACTGGCCCGGCCGTCTCGATCGCGAGCGGCCGGGCCTTCTCGTGCACCTCGAGCGTGTCGGGGCGCGCCGCGTGCTCGACGTGGGGTGCGGAACGGGCCATCACGTCCGCGCGCTGCTCGATGCCGGGCTCGACGCGCACGGTGCCGATCCCTCGCCTGGCATGCTCGACCGCGCGCGCGGGGTCGTCGATGACCCGGACCGACTGCATCGGTGGGGACTCGGCGAGGTCCTCCCCCCGCGGCTCGCGGCCCTCGCGCCATTTGACGCCATCGTGAGTCTGGGCAACGTCTGGCCCCAAGTGACCCGTCGGGGAGACGTGGACCGGGCACTCGTGGCCATCCGCTCGCTGCTCCGTGATGACGGTCTCCTCCTGCTGGCCTTCAAGGTCCTCGCACCGCGGGCGGACGCCGGGAACGCCTACCTGCCGCTCCTGCGCCGTGAGCACGACGGCGAGACGCTGCTGTTTGCCCGGATGTACGACTTCGCCGCCCCGCCGGTCGAGCCGATCGATCCCGGGGCGCGCGTGTGCGGCTTCCACGTGGCGATCCTGCGCGGTGAGGCGTGCCCCGAAGGAGAGGGGGAAGCGCGTCATCAGCGAGGCGGTATGGTGCGGGTCTGGTCCCAAGCCGAACTCCTCGACGTCTTCCACGGCGCCGGTTTCGTCGGCGTAGAACTTCGCGCCGGATGGGGCGCGTTGGCGGCCTCGCCCACGACCGAGGACGTCGTCCTCGTAGCCCGTCCGTCCCCTTCGGTATAGGCTTTCAGGCCGGCCGGGTGGCCGTACGAGCGATCCACGCACGAGGAGCCAGGCACGATGTCCGAGAGTCCGCTGAGGCAGCACGGTCGCGGGTTGGAAGAGCAGTTCTTCGCCAAGCGCAACCAGGAAAAGTTGGAGGCCCTCCGCGACAAGCTGGCGGCCGAGGCGAAGGTCGCCGAGCTCGCCGCCGCGACCGGCATCCAGAACGAGGAGGTCCTGAAGCAGCTGCACGAGCTCGACATCGGCCCGGGTACGTTCGCCGCGATCGCGTTGGTCCCCCTGATCGAGGTCGCGTGGGCTGACGGGAAGCTCGACGAAGCCGAGCGGGCCGCGGTGCTCAAGGCGGCCATCGAGGAAGGCGTGGACCCCGACGGGCCGGCTCACACCCTGCTCGACACCTGGCTGGCGTCGCGTCCCGGGCCCGAGTTGCGGGCCGCGTGGTTCGCCTACGTGCGGGCCTTCTGCGACCGCCTCTCCACCGAAGCCTGCCGCGAGTTCCAGAACACGGTGCTCGGCAATGCCCGGAGTGTCGCCGAGGCGACCGGAGGTTTCCTCGGCCTGGGCAACAGGATCTCTCCCATGGAAGACCAGGTCCTCGCGGATCTTCGGGGCGCGTTTACGAGCGCCTGAGGCGCCGCCGGCTATCGGTCGAGTTTGCGGATCCAGCGAGGCACCTTGTCGATGATTGCCGCCAGGCCGTCGTGGTGGACGCGGTCGCGAGCGCTGTCGAGCGTGACCCAGCGGCGCTTTCGCCAGGGCGCTTCCGGCCAATCGTCATGGATCGAATCGACCCGCATGAGGTAGGTCCGAACACGACACACCCCGCCGGCCTTCTCGATTTCGTACTCGCCGATCTTCTTCGACCAGACGTGCCCCTCGACCCCGGCCTCTTCGAGCGCCTCCTTGGCCGCCGACGCCGGAGGACTCAGGTCGGGCTCGATGATCCCCTTCGGAACGATCCAGTGCCTGGCGCGCATGGAGGTGATCAGGCACACCTGCACGTCCTTCTTGCGCCAGCGGTAGGGGATCACCGCCGACTGATCGCGATAGGCCTCCGGATCGTGCCGCCGGATCACGATGCTTCCCCGAGCGAGACCATGGCCGACTTACACACCACGCGATAGCCGATGCGGTGGTAGATGGCGTTCGACGTGGGATTGGCGAGGTCGGTGTAGAGGAGGCACAGGCGCCTCCCCCGCTCGACCAACTCCCCGGTCACGTGCGCCGTGAGGGCGGTGCCGTAGCCGCGGCGTCGGTGGGCGGGGGGAGTGTAGACCGGGCCGACCCGCGTGGCCGTGGGCGTAGCGTCCACGAAGCCAACGAGACACACCGGCCCGTCGTCTTCCCAGATGCGCATGCCTCCGGCGCTGCCATCGGGGATCTTGTGCTTCAGGTTGCGGCGCGCCTGGTCCTCATCCCACGGGGTCGTGCTACCGGCCTCCTCGTGGAAGGCCTTCGACCACGTCAGCACGAGGTCCGTATCGTCCGGTCCGGCGGGGCGCGCTTCGCCCGGCGGTTGCTCGACCGACGCCAGCGTGCCCAGCACGTGGATGGCCTGCTCTTGCCGGGATCGCGCGGCGACCTCCGCCATCGGCGCATAGGCCGCCAGGAAGTGGTCGACTTCGGGGAGCGCCGCCACCACCCCCGGCACGGGGACGGCCTCGGCGCAGAGCGTCGCCGCCAGGCACGCCAGGGCTCCATCCGCCTCCGGAGCCGCGACCACGAGGTTGAACGGGGGCGTGATCAAGGCTGCGCCGACGACCTCGCCCTCGTCCTCCACGCTCCAGAGCCCATAGGCGGGGTAGACCTCCGGCCGGTCCTTGAGGGTCGACATGAGGCCCAAGAGGAGGTTGTGACGAGCCTCGTCTCGCAGGAGGTACGCCTCCGTGGCCTCCTGAAAGGCTCGCGGATCCTGGAAACGTCGCGTCTTCATGCCGCGTCGAGCGTACCCGACGCCTGCGGATTCACCTCACTCCAGGGGCTTCATGGGCCGTGGCGTCGTCATGGCGTCGGGAGAGAGGATGGCATCGATCTCCTCGTCGCTCAGGTCTCCCCCTTCCTGCAGGATCTGACGAACCGGACGGCCGGTCTCGAGCGCTTCCTTGGCGACCTGGGTCGCGCGCTCGTACCCAAGAGCGGGAACGACCGCCGTCACGATCCCGATCGACTGCTCGACGAGGGACCGGCAGTGATCCCGATTCGCGGTGATACCCCGGATGCAGCGCTCCGTCAGCGTTCGCACCGCGGCCGTCATCATGTCGAGCGACTCGAACAGGTTGAACGCCAGGACGGGCTCCATCACGTTGAGTTGGAGCTGGCCGGCCTCGGCGGCCAGCGTGATCGTCAGGTCGTTGCCGATCACCTGGAACGCCACCTGATTCACCACCTCCGGAATCACCGGATTGACCTTGCCGGGCATGATCGATGAGCCCGGCTGCATGGGGGGCAGGTTGATCTCGTTGAATCCGCACCTCGGCCCCGACGAGAGCAGGCGCAAGTCGTTGCACATCTTGCTGAGCTTCACGACGATCCGCTTCAACACACCCGAGAACGCGACGAACGCCCCCGTGTCCATCGTGGCCTCCACGAGATTCTCGGCGAGTTGCAGGTCGAGGCCGGAGATCTCCCGGAGCGCCTCCACGGCCCGCGCGGGGTAGCGGGGGTCGGCATTGATCCCCGTGCCGATCGCCGTGCCGCCGAGGTTGATCTCCAGCAGCAGATTCGAAGCGTCTTCGAGCCGCGCGATGTCCTCGGCGGTCGTGACGGCCAACGCCTCGAACTCCTGCCCCAGCGTCATCGGCACGGCGTCCTGGAGCTGTGTGCGGCCCATCTTGAGCACGTCTGCGAACTCCACGGCCTTCGCTCGCAGCGCGCCGACGAGACCGCGGAGCGCCTCGGCCAGCTCGCGCTGCTGGAACGACGTGGCGAGCAGAACCGCCGTCGGATACGCGTCGTTGGTCGACTGGGACAGGTTGACGTGGTTGTTGGGATGGCAGTGGGCGTAGTCGCCGCGATCGTGGCCGAGGAGCTCGAGCGCGCGATTGGCGATCACCTCGTTGGCATTCATGTTCGTCGAGGTGCCCGCTCCGCCCTGGACGACATCCACGACGAAGTGGCCGTGCCAGTGCCCGCGGATGACCTCCTTGCAGGCGCGGTCGATCGCCTGGGCCACGTCGGGCGGGAGGAGCCCCAACTCGTGGTTGGCCCGTGCGGCCGCCTGCTTGACCATGGCGAGAGACCGGATCAGGTGGGGAAAGTGCGCGATGCGGATGCCCGTGATCGGGAAGTTCTCGACCGCGCGCAAGGTCTGCACACCGTACCGTGCGTCGTTTGGGATCTCGCGCTCCCCCAGGAGATCGTGCTCCTTCCGGGACGTTCCCGTCCGGTACACCTGGCTCCAGCCGCTCCGCCGGTAGGCGGCGTAGCGCAGCCGGCGCACCATGAGTCGCGCCACGCCGGCCATCACCTGCATGGCAGCTTCCCCGTTCCCGGCCAATCGTGTCCGCATCTCGGCGAGGGGGATCTCCAGCGTCTCGACCTCGGTGATCGCCGTTCCCGTCGAGGAGTGCTGGGTCTCCGCCAAGAAGCCGGCTTCTCCCGCCCCGTCGCCACGGCCCAGGATGAGCAGGAAGCCGGCGTTCGTCCCGCGCTCGACCCGGACCTCCACCTGCCCCCGGAGGATGAGGAAGAAGTGGGTGCGTCTCCCGCCGGCCCGGAACAGGTCCTCGCCGACGGCGAACGTACGCGGGCGGGCGACCGACGCGACCAGCGCCAACGCCGTCGCATCCAGCCGGCTGAAGATCGGTGACTTCTCGAGGTGCTCGATCGCCGCATCCATGCCCGACTCCCGCCCGGGACCTGCCCGGAGCCCGAATCCTCCCCGGAGGCAGCGGAAGGCGCGGGACAGATTCCGGGCGCGTGGCCCGGGCGACGAGACGGTGCGCTACCCGCCGTTCCCGTCACCGATCCAGGATCCGCGCGCGACCGACGCCCTGGGGCAACGCAATCGGCCTGCAGGCGTGGGAATGGGCTTTGCCCCTGGACCGTGTCCTCGCCGATCACCGGAGGCTGTCCATGGCGCGCTCCGCCCTTCTACTGCTCCTCGTTCTCTCCTCGGCCGCGTGCAACGGGTCCCGTCTGGTGGACGATCCTCCTCGCCCCACGCTCGCCCCGCCTGCCGTGGCTTCCCTGCCCAACCTCCTCACGATGGCGTCCGCCTGTCCCACCTGACGCGTCGACTAGGGCGCCCGGTTCGAGCGCCGCAAGGTCCGCCGGCACGGCACGAAATCCCGACCCGCGAGAACAGGAGCTACCCAACGCGGGCAGAATCGGTGGATGAATCAGCATGACCTCTCCCTGTCCCGGCGGGAACTGCTGCGAGCCTCGAGCGCCGCCTGCGACCGCGGCGTGATGAAGGGGTGTTCACCTCGGGAGCGGGAACGTGACGCACAATCTCCGGCGCTTGTCCCGTGACCCGTCCTTGCCGCCCCCGTCCTGGGCCGCAGACTTCGACGCGTGGACGAACGACGTGCTCGTGAGGAACGACGTGGACGCGCCGCGGGACTGGCTTCGCAAGGCGCCGGCCCCGCGGACCAGCCACCCCACGGTGGAGCACTTCGCCCCCTTGCTCCTCATCGCCGGTGCGCGCCACCGCGGCGACAAGGTCGCCTTCCCCGTCACGGGATTCGAGGGGGGCTCGGTGTCCCGGCGTTGCGTCACACTGGGGTAGCCGGGCGCACGAGCCGGCGGGAGGGGGGCCGCGTGAGGAAGTTCTGGGTCGGGGCCGTGATGGCGAGCCTCGCCCTCGTCGCCTGCACCGGGCTGGCGGTCCGGCGGCATCGGGTGGAGGTCGTCGACCTCGTGCGTCCCTGCGGTCATCGGGCCCGGACGCTGCCGCTCCTGGTCTACCGCCCCCCGGGGTACGACGACCCGATGCGCGCCCACGAGCGCTGGCCTCTGGTCCTCCACCTCCACGGCATCCTGGCGGAGGGAAGCACGCCCTCTTCGATGACCCGAGACGGCTTGCCGCGACTCCTGGAGCAAGGGTTTTCACCCCCGTGCCTCGTCGTCTCACCCCAGCTGTGGACCTTCGCCCAGAAGTGGGAGCCGGGGCTCGTCACCCAGGTTCTCGATGACGTGATCGCCCGCTACCGGGTGGATCCCGACCGCATCGTCTTGATCGGCATCAGCGCCGGCGCCTCGACCGGGTGGGAGGTCGTGAAAGCCCGACCGGAACGCTTCGCGGGCTTCGTGTCCGTCGCGGGGTGGTCGACCGCCGGCGGCGTGGAGCGAATGCTGGACGTTCCGGTCTGGGCGGTCTACGGGGGCCTCGACTTCACGGCGCCCGCCTTCCTGGCCGCTCGAGGGGTTCGCGCGCATCACGCACTCGGCGGCAGAACCCGGATGAACGTGTTGCCTGGTGTGTCACACTGGATCCCGCGGCGCGTCTGGCAGTGGCCGGCGCTGTGGGAGTGGATGCTGGCGCAGCAACGGTGAGGGGGAAGCCCGTGGGGGGGAGACACGGAACGGGAGCGACCGTGGCATGCGCATCGGCGCCATGCTCATGCTCCTCTTCATGCTCTACGTCGGCGTGTACGGGCTGCTGCGCACGACCCGCGTGCTCGTTCGGGTCGGGCCGGGCTACGCCTTGACCGCCAGCGGGCCGTCGGGCGCGGCCCGTCGCGTCCCGAGCTTCGTGCGTGTCTCGGGCCGCCATGACCACCTGCGGCTCCTGGAGCCTGTGTACGCGCCCCTCGGCCGGCTCGAGCTCATGGCGCGCGGCCTCTTCGATGGACCGGGAGCGGCCCCTTAGGGGCGCGCCGCCGGGTAGGATCGGGCCGACGCTTGGGAGGGCGACCGCATTGGGCATCTTCTACATCATCGTCGGCGGGACCTATCTCTTCTCGCTTCTCGTGATGCGCAAGCTCAAGTCGACCTATCGCAAGTGGGGGGAGGTACCGAACGTCGCCCGGGCCACGGGCGCGGACGGCGCGCTTGCCATCCTGCGAGCCAACGACCTACAGAGCGTCACGGTGTTTCCCGCTCCCGGCCAGCTGAGCGATCACTACGATCCGCGCGACAAGACGATTCGCCTCTCGGAGGCCGTCTACCGCACGCCGTCGGTGGCCTCGTTGGCCATCGCCGCGCACGAATCCGGACATGCCATTCAGGACGCCGTCGACTACAAGCCGCTGGAGTTCCGAAGCCTCATGGCGCCCGTCGCGCAGGCCGGTGCTCGATTCGGCATGCCGGCGCTGTTCATCGGCCTCATGTTCGCCTCTCCGCTTCTCACGCAGATCGGGGTGCTGGCCTACCTGGGCGGCCTGCTGTTCCAGGTCGTGACGCTCCCGGTCGAGTTCAACGCCAGCCGGCGTGCGATGGCCCAGCTCGAGGCGCTCGAGCTCGTCCGCGGCGAGGAGAAGGAAGGCGCGCGCGCCGTGTTGAGGGCCGCGGCCATGACGTATGTGGCCGGCGTCGCTTCATCGGCCGGGTACATGGTCTACCTGCTGCTCATCGGGGGGCGATACCTGTTCCGCAAGCCCTCGCCACCCGCGCCCTGATGCGCAGGGCTTAGGTCTTCGACCAGAGTCCTACGCAGCTCCCACCCGGATCCTCGAACGCACCCCAGTGTCCGTGTTCCCCGCCGATCGCCGTCTTCTCCTGGACGAGCGTACCTCCGAGAGACTGGGCCTTCGCCAACGTCGCGGGGATGTCGTCCACGCCGATGTAGATGCGGATGCCACGGCCCACCGGCGCGTCGCACTTCTCGATGCCGCCGGGTACGCCCCCGTCCGTCTCGAACATCATGTAGCCATTGGTAGATGGCGTCATCGTCCAGCCGAAGAGCGCGGCGTGGAAGGCGCTCGATTTCGCCACGTCGGTCGACGGAATCTCCCAGTACACGAGGTGGGGCATGGTCTCTCCAGGTCGGGGCCTCGGTCCAGCCGTCCCACTGTATCCTCGACCCCCGGTGCGGAGAGGGCGGCACCGGCCCCGGAGTTCGAGCATGCGCGTGGTTTGGGCTGTTCTCGTGAAGCTGGCGATCGGCCTCGTGGCGATCCACCCTGCCTGGGCCGACGAAGTGAGCCGCCGGCCCGGGGGCGTCGATTTTCGGTCCGGCTACAACAGCGTGCCGGCCCTGGGTGGTCCCAACAGCACGAACAGCGCGCTGCGGCTCGGCGACGCCGAGGCCCAGGACTACTACCGCTTCAGCTTCCTCCGGGACAGGCTGGATCCCTACTACGCCTTCAAGAAGCGGCTGAACGACCGCTTCGGCCTTGCCGTGGGCATGGACTCTCAATGTCCTCTACCAGAAGGCGTCCGCGAGCCTGGGCAATGACCAAGCGGCGGGCGGTGTGTTCCGCCTCTACGCAAACTGGACGTTTCTCGGGAAGGGGCGACCGACGAACAGCCACCTCGTCTTCCGCATCGAGAACCGCCACCGCCTGGGCACCACCCTTGCGCCCACCGAGCTCGGGGGGGCCCTCGGCTCGCTCTTCGGTACGGCTACGTCCTTCGACGGCTGGGGCTGGGGAATCACGAACCTCCAGTGGCAGCAGATGTTCGTGGGCGGGCGCTACGCGTTCGCCGTCGGTCAGGTCGACGCGCGCGACTGGGTCGATGTGTTCCCGCTCAGCAACTGGCGAACGGCGCTACTGTCGCCGGCCGTCATGTACCCCGTGACCCACTTGCCGCGGGCAGGGCTCGGTGCGGCGGCCCATGCGTACTTCCGCGAGGGCAGTACGCCCTGCCTCATGGCCGGGATCTTCGATGCCAACGGTCAACCCTACGAGTGGGGCGGCGACACGTTCTTCGGGGACCGCGAGTACTACACGGTCCTCTCTGCCGGATGGACCCCGTCCTTCAAGCGGCGGTTCGACGACACCATCCGCTTCACCTATTGGAACCAGGACGCCCGCAAGGAAGCAGGTACGCCGCGCGGCTGGGGGCTCACCTTCGACGCGTCGTGGCGTGTCGCCGAGCGGTGGACGCCCTTCGTTCGCGGAGGCTACGCCGAGGGAGGCGTCGTGTCGGCCAAGGGTGCCGCCGTGGCGGGGGTCGGGTACTTCATGCGCAGCCACGACCTGGTGGGTGGGGCGATCGGATGGGGGACGCCGTGGAAGGACGGCCTCCGCGACCAAGTCACCATGGAGGTGTTCTACCGCTTCCACATGAGCCAGAACTTCAACATCACGCCGGACATCCAGCTCGTGGTCGATCCCTCGGAGAATCCCGACGAGCAGGTGATCGGCGTCTTCGGCATTCGCGCGCAGCTCGTTCTCTAACTCGAGTTCGTCGATGAATCGGGCTCGCGGCCCAGCTCCAGGCGTAGGAACCGCACGCCATGGGGCGCGAAGGTCAGCGATTCCCCTGCCTCCCCGACGTCCCGTCCCAGCGCGTCCACGTCGCGCACGCTCTCCAGGCGATTCGGGCCCACCAGTTCCCGGAGATCCAGCACGGCGGGCCTGCCATCGACCTCTCGGACGTGCAGGAAGAGGGCGCGACCGTCGTCGGTCGGCCGAACGCCCGCGAGGACCAGCCCTTCCGGCAGCGCCGCCTCGAACAACGAGCCGGTCGGCGTACCCCGCGCCTCTCGCCCCGGAGGCACGACGCGTGCGACGAGCGGGACCCGGGCATTCCAGCCGAAGCGCGTTGCCTTGCTCGGGGCACCCGGCGCGTGGGATGTCAGGTCGTAGTGCCAATGGAACTCGCCTTCCTGACTGGCGCAGAAGTTCGTGACCCAGTAGTTGTTCATCACCCAGGAGTAGACGTGCGGCGCGGCGGGCGCCGCCTCGTAGCGAAACTGACCGAGATTGAGACCGCCAAGCTGCCAGAGCGGTGCGCCGTCGCTCGACAGCACGACCTCCGCATCCTCGTTCGTGATGCACACGTAGTTCTGCACGGTGTTCCAGTCCGACGCCGAGCCCGGAAGCTGATCCCGTCCGGGAACGACCGCGCCGCCCGGTACGTCGTAGCGGATCTGGCCGCCGGGTAGCCGGAAGGGGAAGGCGACGTAGACCGCCTCGGGGTCTTCGACGGCGACCTTCTGCATCGTGCACGCGAGCTGGATGCGCTTGGTCTCGTGGAAGAGACGAACCTCGAGGCGGACGCCGGCGGGCGGTGTGCCGCCCGGCAGGGTGCCGGTCACGATCACGCTCTGGAGTGTCTCGTCCGGCGGGCCCGGCTCGACCCGTACGTCGCTGAGTCCCAGGCGTTTGCACGAGGTCAAGGTCTTGCGCTCGAGCTGATGGCGATCCCCCAGGCGCTCGTAGATGGGAGCGAACAGGCCCCAACTGGCCTTCGGATCGACCAGGTCGATGCCCAGATCCTTGTCGATCAAGCGAGAGACTCGACCGTCTTCCTCATCCACCTCCAGTACGTACCACCTGTTCTCGAGCGTGGTGGACGGGACGGCCATTTCGCGGCGGGTCGCCTCTTCGGATGCCGCCACGCGCAGGGAGACGTAGCCCAGCGCCGGCACGCGCGGAACGTAGAGGAGCCAGGTCGTCCCGTCCGCCCGCCGACGTAGGGGCTGGGCACGGACCTCTCGTCCCTCCGGGTCGAGCAAGTAAAACGGCTGCTCCGGCGGGAGCGTCGCGTGGTCGACATAGACCTCCACTTCCCCCCCGCGCGGCCAGGCCAGCGGATTGAGTACGATGAGTTGAGCGTCGGCGGCCGAAGGGAGGGATGGGACGAGCCACCCCAGCACGGCTTCCAGGAGGATGCGGGACCGCTTGACCGCGTCCCACACGTAGGCGGCCTTCAGGGCCCACTGAACGATCGAGTTCTCGCACTGCGGATCCGAGATGCTCTCCGCCGCGCCCAGGGTGTGCTCGTCGTAGAAGAGCAGCGCGTCGTAGGCCGCTTGCACGCGAGGTACCCACCGAGGAGGCGTGCCGAGGCCACGGGCGACGCCTACGGCGGTGAGCGCCTGAACGGCGAGGAGCTCCCCGTGCGTGCGGCGGGCCGCCGCCGTCTCGCGGGCCGCCGATCCGAAGCCATCGGTCCACCAGTCCGGCCAGGCCGCCCGGTGGACGGGGATCTCGTCGGCGTGGGTATCCCGGACCCAGTCGAGGAACTCACTCGCCGTTGCACTTCGTAGCCGCGGCCAGGCCCACGTCTCGTTCCAGCGCCGGATCATCTCGGGCCCGCGTAGGGAGGGGGGCGCGTTGTCGGTGAGGTAGCCGCCGTACTGGACGGCGGCGCGGTCGAAGGGGTACGCCAATTGTCGCAGCTCGTCGAGGTGGTGAAACAGCCCATCCGCGAACGCCTCGTCGTCCGTGCCGTGGAGTCCCCACTCGTTCCCCGTCATGTAGTGGTCGCCCCGGTAGCCGAGCATGCGCGTGCCCGAGGGCGACGACCACCAGAACGCCGTCGGACGCTCGAAGCATGCGAGCGCGCGGTGGCTGTGCTGTCCCATGATGAACGCGTCGATCCCCACGCTGGGCAGGGCATCGGCGAGGGCCCACGCCAGGCCGTTCACATCGTTCTGCATCGCCATGCGGACCCGCAACCCGGCCTCGTTCAGGCGCTTCAAGGGCTCCAGCATGGCGAGCAGAGCCGCTTCGTCGGGCAACTCGGAGAGGTTGAACATCAGGCCGGTGAGCTCGATCGATCCCTCTTCGACTCTCCGGCGCAGCCGGTCGAGCTGCGCTGGAGGTCGGCTGCGCACGTACTCCCTCACCGGCCACGACGCCTCGCACGTCCAACGAAACCGTGCGTCGTCTTCCACCCCGTCCGTGGCGTCGCAGAAGTCGAGCGCGTAGTCGATGAAGCGCAGGTGCTCCGGGAGGATCTCCGTCTGCGGACGCGTGTAGCCGATGTCCGTGTGCGTGTGCTGAACGAGGTAGATCGTCCACTGCTTGATCGGCTCCTGCCGGAAGCAGATCGGCTGCACCGCGCGGCCGGTGATGTCGATCTCCAGATCCACATCTCGCGGCTCGGTTGCGGCCGGCAGGGGGACGGCGAGCTCGCTCTGGCCGAACGGGAGCACGCCGCGCGCTACCTCCTGCCCCTCATGACGCACGCGGATGTCCGCATCATCACCGAGGTGGGTGCAGCGAAGCCGGATCCACTGCACGCCGTCGCCTTCCGCCCGACGTACCCGCGGCAGCGGATCCACCTCGATCGATTCGGTGGTTTCGTACTCGTAGACCATGAACCATGCGGGGGAGCCCCGGTTCGTACTCCGGACGCGCAAGGCCACGCCCCGCCCGCGCTCGAGACCATCCGCCGGAAGGCGAAGGAGCGCGAATCCCATCGGATCGCCGTGCCGATCCCGGTGGGTCACGCGGAAGCGCAAGGAAGCGCCCCGGTCGCCGTGGACCGTCCAGGTGTCCTCGGCCGCGGTGAGGGGAGTGTGGAAGGTGAGGACGCTCTGCTCATTCACATAGAGGGTGAACGGGACCTCGTCGGGGCTCGCCGCCATCGCGAAAACCCATACGAACTGGACGACGTCCGCGTCATCGCCGGCCTCGACCGCCGCCGTCTCCCACGCCACGGTGGGCCGCTCGTCGTTGCCACGGACGAGCAACGCGCTCCGGATTTCGGGCGCGATCGAGTGGTACGTGAAGGGCGTTCCCTCGAGGGTTCGTCGATAGCCGCTGAGCCACATGGCGGGTTTCCGGTGGGGGAGAAGCCAGCCTACTTGTTCGGCTCAGCGGAAGTCACCTTCCTCGACCTCGAAGACGGTCTCCTCGCTCCCCTCGATCTCGATCAGGACGTCGACCGAGGGGCCCGTGATCCTGCGGTGCACGTAGAGGCGGTAGGCCCCTGGATGGAGGCCGGGGATGCGATAGGAGCGATCGCCATCCCAGGTCGGCTTGGCGATCTTCTCGTAGCGCCCCACGCGATGGAGGCTCATCGACATCTCAGCCGGCGCGTCGGGTCGCACGGGGAGACGTACGACGAGGGTCGTTCCCCTCGACAGGGCGACCGCGCCGAGGTTCACATCCTCATCCTCCAGCGTGAACGCCGGCAGGGTGCGAGGGACGTACCCGGGTAGGGCGATCCAGAGTTGCGAGCGCCCATGCGGTAGCCCCCGAACGATGTACTGGCCGTCTTCGAAGAGGACGGGGACGAGGCGACCCAGGGGACTCGCCTCGTCCGGGCGCCACGTCGTCACCTGCGCGTCGGGCGAGGTCTCCGTTTCTTCGATCGCCACCGTGAAGGACACGGTGGGGCCCTCGACCAACTGGAGGACGACTTCCTCGCGCGAGCCCTGGAAGACGAGGTCTTCCAGCCCCCGCGCGGCCCGCAACTCGGGGTGCGTGAGGCAAAGGCCCACGGGGCGGTTGCCGGGAATGCCGATCTGGAACCGTCCGTCCGGTTTAACCGACACGTCCGGTGGCCACCAGAGGGTCTCGTCGGAGGGGCGTGAGTCCACCACCCGTACGCGGGCCGCAGTCAGGTCGAAGCCGGGCCGGCCGTGGACGACGCCCCGTAGACAGCCCGCGCTGGCGACGTCGATCGCAAGGTCGACCCGCCCCTGTCCCGCCTTCAGGTCCACTGTCGGGCTGAGGATCCCCAGGGAGGGTTCGAGGACGCGGTAGCTACCGGCATCCAGGGGGCCGGTGCGGTAGAGCGTGTCGTCCGATGCACCGCCCGGGATGTGCCTCGGCGATGCATCGGCCAGGAGCCATCGGCCCGACCCCTCCTCTCTGCGTTGGAGCTGCAGTCGGTAGTCAGGGCCGCCACAGCGCCCGACCACCCGGGCGACACGGACGGACAGCCACGTGGCCCGGCGCAACGCCACGTGGACACACCGCGGCCGCGCGTAGCTGGCCGCCTCGACGGCTACCTCGGCTGGGGCGTACCCCTCGGCCTCGAGCCCCACGCGCTGCCACGCGTTTGTGTGCTCCTCACGTGGCACCTCCGTCGTCAGGACGATCCTCCCTTCCTCCGGGATCTCGACGCGTCCCCGTTCCTTCCCCGGGTGTCGGATCTCGAATTCGGGCGGGAGTCCCGGTTGACCGTCGATCGTCACGCGAAACTCGGTGACCTCGCTTGCGTCGGGGTCGGCGATCGCGGTCGGCGCCGGGCTGCCGACTGTCTCCCGCTGGGGCTTTTCGCGGTCGGTTCCAGCCGGCGGGCGTCGGGCGAGTGTCACCTCGATCACCCCGTCGCCGCGTCCGACGGCACGACGACTGACCTCATGCAAGCTGTACCCCTTCGCGGAGACCAGGAGTGCGGGTCCGAACGACGCTGCACTCCACCACAGGCGAGTCCGCCCGTCGCCGGCGGTTGGTGGGGCGTAGACGCGCGGTACGCAAGGCATCGCTGCCCTATATCCACGTTGCAGCGCTTCCACCGTGGCGCCTGGGATGGGGCGGCCCGTCGCTTCGTCGCGCACGCGCACCTGGAACTCGCGTCCGCGAGGCAGGGCGAGCGGGAACTCCTGATCCGCATCGCTCGGCAGCGCCAGATAGCTGACAGACTGCCGTCCGGCTTCATCCGCCACCACGATGCGATATCTTCCCACCGGCAATAGAGGTGTCTTCACGCGCCCGTCGGCGGAGCCCTGGGCCGTGGCGAGCAGGGTGTACAGCGTCGCCCGGCGGCGCCGGCGTTCTTCCTGCACGACGTAAAGCCGTGGATGAGCGACGGGGCTGCCCTCGTCAAGCAAGCGAAACGTGGCCGCGTGTCCACCCCCCAGACGGATGGGAGGGATGTACAGCCACGCGCCGTCGATCCGGCCGACCGGTCGGAACGCGATCTGTGCTGCGCCACCGCGAGCGATGACGAAGCACCGGCCGCGGATGCGGCCTGGGGCCAACGGGAGGGCGTATGCGCCCTCCGCGTCCGTCAGGGTCGACGCGTCTGGCATCCGTAGGTGAGTGCCCACCAATCGCACCTCGACGCCCGCGATGCCCTGCCGCCGGGCGTCGACGACCCGGCCGCGGATGCCGGCCGCAAGGGCGGGCTGGGTGCGGGGGACCTCGTCGCTTTCGGCGGCTCGTCCCTGCAGGGTGGCCCCGCCGCCCGGACCCATGGCGGACGCTTCGTGGCGCAGATCTTGCAGGGGCGTGGCCGCCGCATCCCGCCGCAGTCCCTCACCCTCTCCCTCGCCGCGACGGAGTCCGAGCCCTACGACCAGCAGCGTTCCCACCAGTGGCGTGAGCAGAGCAAGTCCGACCCTGAGTCTCATTCCGTCCGCAGCGTACCCCCGTTTGCCGACGGTGCCGCCCCCGGATCGTCGACGGCCGCTCCCCCGGCCGTGTACGCTCTTCGTCCGGCGGAGGAGGGCGGCTGGATGTTCCCTATTGGCGACTCACCCAATCCGCGCAGCATCGCGTGGGTCACCTACGTCCTCATCGCCATCAACGTACTCGTCTACGTGATGTGCATGCCGATGATGAACGCGCCGGCCGACCTGGAATCGCCGGCGGCGCGGGAGTACCTGGAGATGCTCCGGTCCCAGCCCGGCATCCCGGTGGATCAGATCCGCGCCGAGGCCAGCCGGCTGACCCAGTACAACCTCTTCGTCTACGAACACGGATCCCGGCCGTCGCACCCGTCGTTGCTCGACATGCTGTACTCGATGTTCCTTCACGGTGGACTGATGCACCTGTTCGGGAACATGCTCTTCCTCTGGATCTACGGCAACAACACCGAGCACCGGCTGGGCCACGTCTTCTACCTGCTCGCCTACCTCGCCACGGGCTACGCTGCCGCCTTCGGTGACATGCTGTTGCGCCCCGGGTCGGGCATCCCGGCGGTCGGTGCCTCCGGCGCCATCTCCGGTGTCCTGGGCATGTACTTCATCTGGTTCCCGCACAACAAGGTGCGGTTGCTGTTCTTCCTGCCGTTCCCGCCCTTCGCTCACCTCTTCGAGCTGGGCGCCCGGTGGGTACTCGGCTTCTACATCATCGGTCAGAACATCGTGCCGGCGTTCTTGGGAGCGGGAGCCGGCGGCGGTGGGGGCGGTGTCGCCCACGGTGCCCACATCGCCGGGTTCATCGCGGGCGTGGTGCTGGCCTTCGGGGACAAGGCGCTCGAGGCGGTCTGGCCGGCCCGACGGCAGCGGCTCGAGGAGTCCGCCGCCGATCCGCAGGAGACGATCGCGGCCGCCAAGGGAACGGCCGGTGGACCGCTCGGCGCGTTTCGCGCGGCCCTGACCCAGGGGCAGGTGGAGCAAGCCGCAACCCTCTTCTTCAATAGCCCGCGCGTCCTGTTCCGGGCGGGGCTGGAGCCCGAGGAGGTGGTCGTCCTCGGGGATGCGCTCGTAGAGCGCGGTGAGTCACGCGCTGCGGCTGCGGCGTACGAGCAGGTGATTCGAGGCGCAGGACTGGGGACGCCCGGCCGTCGCGGCGCACCTGGGACTGGCGCGGATCCTCATCGATGACCTGGATCAGCCAACCGCGGGCTACCAGCACATCTATGCCGCGCTCCAGGCGGGCCCGTCCGCCGCCCAGGAAGCCGAGGCGCGCGCGCTGCTGGGCCAGCTGAAGGGTGAGGTCCGGTCCTTGCCCCAGGAAACGATGCGCTGGCGGTCGTGAGAGGCCTCGGGGCTTCGCACGCTTGCCCGCGCCGCCTCCGGACCCCGAGGCCGCAGCGGACGCGTAGGATGTCCCGCCGCCGTCCCGGGAGACACCATGGCCAAGAAGACCTACACCGGTACCCACCTCGACGTCTCGTTCGACGCAGACACCTGCATCCACGCGGGGGAGTGTGTGCGCGGATTGCCGGCGGTGTTCGACACGAAGCGCAAGCCGTGGATCGCCCCCGACGAGGCGTCGGCCGACGTCATCCGCGATGTCGTGGGTCGATGTCCGAGTGGTGCGCTCGAGATCGTGGAGCATGCGGACGCAGGGGCCGACGCGGTTCGCATCACGGCGACCGAGGGCGGTCCCTTCGTGGTGTCCGGGGCGGTCTGCGTCGTTGCAAGCGACGGCTCCGTTCTCCGGGAAGGCCAGAAGATGGCGCTCTGCCGCTGCGGCAAGTCCGGCAATGCACCCTTCTGCGACGGTTCTCACGCGAAGCCGTAGCCGAGCGACGGCTCCTCGTCAGAACTCGATGCGGTAGCGCAAGCCGAGCACGTAGACGGTGTCGAACACCGTCGAGGATCGGATGACCTGGAGTGATGCTGTCAGATGGCTCGCGCTCTCGAGCTGGAGACGGTAGAAGACCTCGCCGATGGCCGTATCCTTGGCCAGCGAGTCGGCGGGGTCGCCCCACGCCAAGGCGACCCCCATGTAGTCGTCGGGTAGCCGCTTGAAGAAGCCCGTGATCCCGACGCCCAAGCGGAGAGCCGACCGGGTGGCCGTCAGCGCTTCGAACTCGACTTCCGGGGTCAGCAGGTCCTGGCCCTGGTACTCGTACCGAAGGAAGCCGATCACCTTCTTTCCGAGCTCCTGATCGATGCTGAGCACCGTGCCGGCGCCCGGCGGGGCGTCGTTCTCGTCCCGCGCCATCACCCACCATGTGCCCAGGCGGTAGGTCCCCTCCCCCAGTCCGCGTATTCGGGTCCTCAGGTTCACCTGCCCGGCGAACCAGAACTCCCCAAGCTCCAGCGTGGAGGGGTCGAACTCCGTCTTCACTCCATTCGCGTTCTGGATACCGAAGGAGGCGGACCAGCGCTTCGAGAAGTCCCAGGTGGCGTGCAAGCCAAGCCCGTTGCCCGGGAAGAACACCGCGGGGTTGTCCGAGAAGGCGTAGTTCATGAAGTACAGGCTGGAGCTGTTGATGCGGTTGCCGAAGAACGTCGAGTACCCGCTCACCTTGCCCACGCGGATGTGCAGGCGGTTGTTCAGCAGATCCTGTCGCCAGTAGAACTGCACGGGGAAGAACGTCTGGACGTTGAACCCGCTGATCGTCGACCAGAGCGAGTCGATCGTGGTCGACAAGGCCGACGGCGTGATCTCCCCCCCGAACCCGTGGCGCGCTTCGAGCGCCACCTCGACGGCGCCGGTGGTTCGGTCGCCTCGACGTAGCGCGTCCCACGTTGCGATGACGTCCAGGTCGCCGCCCGATGCGTCACGAGGTCCGTTGCCGGTCGAGGCCCGTTGGTAGACGGCGGTGTACATCCCGGCGAAGCGGATCCGTGTCGCCGCGTACAGCTTCTGGTCGACGGCTACGGCGAGATCCCGTAGACCGAAATTGAA
Source organism: uncultured Planctomycetota bacterium (assembly GCA_963802335.1). Lineage (GTDB taxonomy): Bacteria > Planctomycetota > PLA2 > PLA2 > JAEUHO01 > CAWDIE01. The sequence goes on from CAWDIE010000007.1 coordinate 247,198, forward strand.
GAGGCCCTTACGGTCCTGACGCGCCTCCTGCAGCTTGTCCTCGATGTTCTTGCTCGACGTGAATGCGACGGGGGGCGCCGCATCGTCCTGCTGCACGGTCTCCTTGATGGCCGCCGGCGGGGGGGCGGGCTCAGTCGTGGGGGCGATCTCCGCCGCTTGCGTCGCGTCCTGCGCTGGCGCCGGAGATGCGGCCGGCTGGGTCGAAGGCGCTGCCTCCACGCCACTCCCCTCGGCCCAAGCCGTGTGCCCGAAGGGCCAAGCCCGGCCGAGGCCCCCGAGCGCCAGCACGAGCAGCAACGCGAGTCCAGCTCTCCACGGCAATGAAAGGCCTCCTTTGCGACGCGACTCCGAGGATACCCTCGTGGCGCGAAAAGGCACGGCGTCGAACGGGCGATGCCATGCCACCACGCGGCGACTACACTCCACGACCTCGTTCGGGTGTACGTGTTCCGCCTGTCTCCCGGGCCATCGACGCAGAGGAGTCGCCAGCGTGCTCGCGATCTACGTGGATGCCGACGGTTGCCCCGTGAAAGACGAGGTCCTGCGGGTCGCGGCCCGCTACGAGCTCTCGACCACCTTCGTGGCGAACATGGGTTTGACCCTGCCCCAGCGGCCGTCCGTGCAGCTCGTCGTGGTGGGTCGGGGCGCCGATGCGGCCGACGACTGGATCGCCGAGCACGCGGAGACCGACGACATCGTCGTCACGGCGGACATTCCTCTGGCCGGGCGTTGTCTGGAGAAGGGCGCCGCGCGTGCTGGACCCACGCGGGCGGGAGACGACGCCGGACGACATCGGCGAGGCCCTCGCGTCGCGCGAGCTCATGGCGGAACTCCGCGGCGCCGGCGTGATCACGGGAGGGCCGCCGCCCTTCCAGAAGAAGGACCGCTCGGCCTTTCTTCAGGCCCTCGACCGGGTCGTTCAGCGAATCCGCCAGAGGCGGTAGGGGTCGGGCGGATTCGGGCCCCGGTGGATCTGCGCCGTCGTGACGTAGATGGCGCCGTCCTTTGCCAGGGCGAACGAGTCGGGCCACGCGAGCCGATGGTCGAACACCACGCGCTCGCGTTGGTGCGTCGGCGTCAGCCGGTTGATGGCACTTTCCTCGAGTGACGAGAGGTAGAGATTCCCGGCGCGGTCGAAGAGGATCCCATCCGAGACGCCGCTCTCGGCCACGTTTTCCACCGTCTTCGCGAGCGCCTCCGCGGAGAGCGACGCGTCGCGGAGCGCAGCCGTCGGAACCCGGTACATCGTGCGGCCGGTGAGGGCCTGGTAGTAGACCCAGTTGCGATCCGGCGAGAGCCCGATGCCGTCCGCGTGGACCTGCGGTGTCTGGCCATCCCGCGTCCACCCCTTGCCTTCGATTTCGATGTCGATCGGCTCCGCCTTGGTCGACGCGTGGTCCGCGAGGAGGCGTCGGCTCTCTCCGGTCTTCCCGTCCAGCACGATGATGGCACCCGCGCCGGACTCGGAGATGTAGACCACGTCGCGGCCTGTGTCGATCCGCATGTCGTTCAGGTAGGAGGACGGGGGAGCCACGGTCTCGTCGAATCGGTACGTGCGGACCACTTCGTCCGTGGACAGATCCACCTTGAGGAGCTTCGGCCCGCCGGGGACCACACCTTGGAACTGGGGATTGGCCGGATCCAGCATCCAGAGGAAGCCCTCGTCGTCCACGGTCACGCTCTGCACGCATACGAAGTGTTTGGCGGGGTCCTTCCCCGGGGCCCAGGTGTTCCAGGCCTCGTTGGGGTAGGCCACGGGTTCCCCGTCCCTCAACTCGGCCACGCTGATCGGTACATCGTCCGACCAGCGGGGAAAGTTGACGAAGAGACGGTCGTCCGGCGACACCGCCACGCCCGTCCACTGCCGAGGCGACTCCGCCACCAGCTCGAGGGTGGGGGAGGCGGGGGGCTTACTGCCGCAGGCGGCCAGGAAGGCCATGAGCAGGGGGAGCAGGAAAGCGAGACGCATGGAGAGTCCCTCCCGGAGGCACGCTCGCAAGGTACCGGGCGGCCGGGGCCACGTGTTGCCGGGCATCCTCGGGTACCGTACGCGCGCCATGATCCACGTGCAGCACCTCAGCCACGCATTCGCCAAGCCCGTGCTCTCCGACGTGTCGTTCGACATCCAGCCCGGTGAGGTGGTCGGGTACCTGGGTCCCAATGGCGCGGGCAAGACGACGACGCTACGCATCCTCTGCGGCATGCTCGAGCCCACGGCCGGGTCGGTCCGTGTGGCCGGTTTCGACCCCGTGCACGAAGCGCTCGAGGTGCGCGCGCGGATTGGTTACGTGCCCGAGTCCGGCGCCCTCTACGAGACCCTCACCCCCCGCGAGTACTTCGCACTCATCGGCCGCCTCTACGGCCTCTCCGATGAGCGCATCGAAGCCCGCGGCGAGGCCTTTCTCACGTCGTTCGGGATCCAGGCCAACGCCGATGACCGCATGTCCACCTTCTCGAAGGGAATGAAGCAGAAGGTCGTCATCTCGGCCGCGCTGATTCACGATCCCGAAGTGATCTTCCTGGACGAGCCGCTCAATGGGCTGGATGCCAACGCAACCCTGACCGTGAAGGAGATCGTCCGCGGGCTCGCTGCGCGAGGACGGACCATCCTCTACTCCTCGCACCTCATGGATGTCGTGGAACGCATCAGCGACCGGGTCATCATCCTCGACGGAGGACGCGTCATCGCCGACGGGAGTGCGGCGGACTTGCGGGCCCGCTCGGGCGACGCTTCCCTGGAGAGCCTGTTCAGTCGCCTGACGACCGACGAGCAGGAGCGGCAGCTGGCCGACGGCTTCCTCGCAGCGTTGGAAGACGCAGAACCGTCTCGCCCGTGATCGACGCGCTCCTTCGTCTCTTCGGCATCCAGCCCGGGAGCTACCGCGTCTTGGTGCGGGCCTTCTGGCGGATGTCGATGCGCCAACCCACCAGCCTGGTGGCGCAACAGGTTGGGAAGACCGAGGGCGCCATGTGGAAGGCGTGGCTCCTGTACGGCTTCTTCGGCCTGGTCGTCGCGTTCCTGGCGCTGTTGGGGGTGCCGCGGCCGATCTTCGCCGCGATCGTTGCGAGCAGCGCCACCTTCCTGATCGGCATGGCCGTCGTGGCGGACTTCGCCGTCCTCGTCATGGCCCCCGGCGATGACGAGATCCTCTTCCACCGTCCGATCCGGTCCGAGACCTACCTCGCTGCCCGCTTGACCGTCGCGGGCCTGCACGTCGCGATTTTGGCCTGCTTCTACGGCTTGTTCCCCGCGATCTTCAGCCTCAAGTGGGGCAACGTCCTCTACCCCCCGCTGCTGCTCCTGGCCCTCGCTGCGACTGCGCTCTTCGCGATGCTGCTCGCCTTCGCCGTCTACCGCGCAGGACTACGCCTGCTCGGGGGCCCCCGACTCGAAGGGCTGCTTACGTACCTGCCGGCCCTGTTCTCGATCATGACCTTTCTGCTCCCCCAGGCGCTGATCGGGAGCCTTCGGGGCGACGAGGCCACGCGCCTCGAGCCGCTCCTCAACTACTTGCCGCCTGCCTGGTTCACCGCGGTCCCGGAGGTCCTCCTCGGCGCGCGCGACCCGAACACCCTGCTGCGCGCCGCGCTGGGCGTCCTGGTCCTCCCGCTCGGCTACTGGTTCCTCATTGCCGCGATGGGGCGAGGGTTCCTGCAGGACCTCCTCGCGTTGACCTCCGGCCGGGGCACCTCGACATCCGCTCGGGCGTTCGGGCGCAGTCGCCTTCCCGGCGCGTTGCTGGCTCCGCGCGATTCCGAGGCCGCCGCCGGCTACCTCCTCTACGTCGGAGCGCTGCGCAGCCGCGGAGCGCGGGCGCGGGCCGCGCCCATCCTCCTGATGCCGATCGCCTTCCTGCTGTTGGGGCTGCTGCGTGGTGCCGAGGACCGCTTCGGCGGCATCCTGGCCATCTACCTGCTCGGAACCGGGGCCGGGACCCTCGTCGCCATGGCCGTCTGGCACGAGAACCACCAAGCCGCCTGGTTCTACGGAGCCACACCGCTTCAGAGCTACGGCCGGTTTCTGGGCGGTGTCATCCGCGCACTCTTGGAGCGACAGGTCCTCCCGGTGTTCCTGCTCCTCTTCGTGATCGTCCTGTGGAGGAGCCCTACGCCAACGACGTTCGGCGGCGCGCTTCACGCATTCGCGGGCGGCTGCCTCTCACTGCCACTGCTGACGCGGTTCCAGAAGTACCCTCCCTTCTCGAGGGAGTTCCAGCAATCGGAGCAGACAGCGCAGATGGGGATCTACCTGCTCAGCATGTCCCTCGTGGCCGTCGTCGGGGCCGTGCACTTCGCCGTGGCGACCTACATCCCGTGGGCGTTTGCCGTCACCGTGCCGCTCCTGCTGGCCATCGACGTAGGCTGGTTGCGCCGGGTGCTGGAGGCATTCGATCGCAACCCACCCGTGCCGATCGGGGGGCCGTGATGGGGAAGGAGCGTCGCGCCATGGGGATCTGGATCGTCGGGGCCGGCGTACTGCTCGTTCTGATCGGCGTCATCGTCCACTTCGGCGGGTTCTCGTGGTTCGGCCGTCTGCCCGGCGACATCCGGGTCGAGGGGGAGTCGACCCGTGTCTACATTCCGCTCGTTTCGATGATCCTCGTGTCCGTCGGCCTCACACTCCTGCTCAACCTCGTCTTGCGCATGGTCAAGCGCTGAAACAGGCCGGCGGCTCGTCGTTCCCTGGCCCCGGGTCGCAGCCGAGGCCCCTCACGAGGAGATGCTGAGCGTCGGAGGCCGCGTCAGGCCCTGCGACGGGTCGCCTGTCCTCCCGTTCGTGCGAGGCGTACGCACCACGTGCTGGTAGCCGTTTTTCGCGAGGCAGCTCAGGAACCCGGTCGCATCCTCGAGCCCGCGCGTCTCGAGCAGCAACTCCACCTCGACCTGGCCCAGCGGGAGGTCGTCCTTGTCTCGCCGGTAGGCGATGTCCAGCACGTTGAGATCGTGTTCCGCGATCAGGCCGAAGAGCGTCGCCATCGCGCGCGGCTTGCTCCCGCGCCGATCCTCGATCCGCACGCGCAGAGGGAGGTGCCTCAGCTCCACGGCCAGGGCCCGATTGACGAAGCGCGTCTTGTCGAAGGTGTCGATGTTCCCTCCGGACACCACGACGACGATGGGGCCCGGGTGGCTTGCCGAGGTCGACAACAACCCCGCCAGGGACGTGGCGCCCGCCGGTTCCGCGGAAATGTGGGCGTGCTCGTCCAGAAGCAGCATGGCGCGGCAGATCGCGGCGTCGTCCACGGTGATCATCTCGTCGACCCACGACTGCATGACATCCAAGCAGCGCTCCCCGACGCACCCCACCTTGATGCCGTCCGCGATCGTGCGCGTGGCGTCCAACTCGACGCGCGTACCGGCGTGGAACGACTGCGCCGCCGAGGACGCGCCTTCGGCCTGGACGCCCACGACCTTGATGCCCGGGCGAACGGACTTGACCGCCACCGCCACGCCGGAGATCAAACCGCCCCCGCCCACGGGGCAGAGGATGGTCCCTACGTCGGGTAGATCCTCCAGGATCTCCAACCCGATCGTTCCCTGGCCGACCATGACCTGCTCGTCGTCGAAGGCGTGAACGAAGGTGCCCCCCTCGGCTTCGTGGAGGGCGAGGGCATGGGCGCATGCCTCGTCGTAGCTCGACCCGTGGAGAATCACTTCGGCGCCATAGCCACGCGTCGCCTCGCGCTTCGTGAGCGGGGCGTACTCCGGCATGACGATCCGCACGCGTGCGCCCACGGAGGCGCCGGCGAGCGCGACGCCCTGGGCGTGATTGCCCGCCGACGCGGCGATGATGCCTGCCGCCCGCTCCCGCTGGCTGAGGCCGAGGATCTTCGAGGTGGCGCCGCGGACCTTGAACGAGCCGGTTCGCTGAAGGAGTTCGAGTTTGAGGTGGATGGGCGCCGCCGACCCGATGCGCCGGTTCAGACTGGAAGGGAAGTGCAGCAACGTCTTGCGGAAACGCCCCTCGCCACGCAGCGTGTTCGCCTCTTGGATCTGCGGTAGGGAGATCATCGCGGGGTGGCGCTCCTGGATTCGGTGCCACGCCGATACGCAAGCCGCGCGCCAGGAAACGGCGCCCGGCCAGGGGGCGGCCTCGTCCACCTCGCTGAACGCAGGGCCTCGGACCGTTCAGTTCCTACGACACGCAAGGGTCCATCGCGCGATACCCTCCATGCCCCCGGATTGGAGCCAAGCTGCATGGGACGCATCTTCGAGAAGCGCAAGACCACGATGTTCGCCCGCTGGAGCCGGGTCTCGAAGCAATTCAGCCGCATCTCCAAGGAGATCATGATGGCGGTTCGGGCCGGCGGCCCGAGTCCCGAGGCCAACCCGGCCCTGCGCCGTGGCATTCAGAACGCGCGCGCCGCGAACATGCCCAAGGACAAGATCGAGAACGCGATTCGCCGAGCGTCGGGAACCGACGCCGTCGACTACGACGAGGTGCTCTACGAGGGATACGCGCCGCACGGCGTCGCCGTACTCGTCGAGACGGCGACCGACAACCCGACGCGAACCGTCGCCAATGTCCGGTCGCACTTCAAGTCGAACGGCGGCAATCTCGGCAACCAGGGGAGTGTCTCGTTCCAGTTCCGTCGTCTGGGCGTCTTCCGGATGCTGGCCGAGGGCATCGATGCCGACGAGCTCGAGTTGGAACTCATCGATCACGGTCTCGAGGAGATGCTGGAGGGCGAGGGCGACGAGGGCGAGCGGCTCTTGATCGCGCGTTGCTTGTTCCAAGACCTCGCGGGGATGCAGCAGGCATTGGAAGCGCGAGGCATCGAGCCCATCTCGGCCGGTCTCGAGTACGTCTGCCAGAACCCCATGGAGCTGCCTGAGGAGCAGACTACGGAGGTGCTGAAGCTCATCGACGACCTCGAGCAGGACGAGGACGTACAGAAGGTCTATCACGCGCTTGTCTGACCTCCGAGCGGTGGACCCCTCTCGTCCGTGGGCCGAAGCATGACGACCAGCCCCTCGACCCGAACCTGGCTCGACGCCGCGCGCGCCTACGCGGCGACCCGGGGGATCCCCCGCTGGGTCGAGGAGAGCCTCACGGTGTTCGGCCCCGACGCCGCTCGCTGGGAGGATGACTTCGAAGCCTTGGAGTGTGCACGGCCCGCGCCGCTGGACCCCGTGTCCGTGGCCGCCGCCCTCGCCGACGAAGCAGAGGACGGCCAACCCGCCATGTTCGCGAGGCGAGCCGCCGCCGTCGAAGACCTGCTCGCCGGCTTGCCGACGCCCGCCGCGCGGGTCCTGCGCGTGGGGCTGAGGGCGCGGCTCGACGAGATCTGCGACGGGCCCCGGCCCCGAATGCGGCGGGTTCGCGCGCTGGCGGACTTCTACTACAGCCTGGCCGCGCGATTGACGCACGCCGCATGGGTCGAGGACGCGCACCGACTGGACGACCTGATCGCGGCGCTCGTCTGGCGTGAGGTAAAGCCCGGCCTCGAACACGCGTTGATGGACGGCCAGCCCGGGGGCCTACCCGTTCACGTCAACCTGCTGCGGGTGGATCCCGGTCGGGTTCGCGTGGACGTCGCGAATCTCTACGAGGAGACGCGCGGCGGAGCCCCCCTCACCGAAATTCTCGAGGGCCGTGCGACGGCTGCGATCTCGGGCGGCTTCTTCCTTTACTCCGAGACCGACATCGAGCCTCCGAGCCGCCGGCACGACCCCGTCGGGCTTCTGCTCGCCGACGGCGTCGTCCTGGTGCCCCCCGTCTTTCGGCGTGCCGGACTCCTGCTGGGGGACGGCGCTGTCGAGATTCGGCCCGTGGACCTGCACGACGTTGGTCTGCACGTCGAGGGCGTCGCGGTCGCACTCGCCACGACGTGGAACCGGGCCCGCGCCGACGTCGGACCCGACGAGCCGTCGATCGCCATCGTCGGAGACCGGGTCGTCGCTGTAGGCCGAGGCCTCGCCGTCCCGCTCAACGGCTTCGTGGCCACGATCGAGGGCGGCGTGCCTACGGTGGCGGTGGCGGGCGCGCGTGTTTCCTACGATGCGCCATGCGTGGGAGCGGGTCCTGCGCACGCGGGGATCTGCGGCGGGCCCATGCTCGTCGAGGACGGCGAGCCCGTGTTCGACCTGGCCGGGGAGGACTTCCGGCGCACGGCGCCGCCCGTCACCTTCTCCCAGGATGAAACGGGCGACCACAATCTGCTCGCGCGCATGGCCGTCGGGCTCGACGGAGAGGGTCGCCTTCTCGCCGCGGCGGTCGATGGACGCAACATGCATCGCGCCGTGGGCATGACGCTAGCGGATGTGGGCCGCCTCATGATCCAATTGGGCTGCGAGCGCGCCGCCAACTTCGACGGAGGCTCGTCCAAGCGCATGGTCGTCGACGGTCGAGTCATGGATCTGGCCAGTACCGAGATCGTGGCTGAAGCTACGCCGAACAAGCGCGTGCGTCCGCTCCACACGGCGATCCTCTTTCGGGCGTAGACTGAGCAGCTCGGAGGCACGGCCCATGTCCGACAGGATGCTCAGGCGGCACGACGGCCGGAACGACGGCGTCCATCGCTGCCCGATCCTCGTCGAGATCTCCGTCGGCACTTGAGCCGTGCGCCGCGCCTTGCGTCCCTCCCGGTTGCTCCTGCTCCGCGCTCGAGCCCTGGACCTCCAAGGGCGCGTGGACGAAGCCGCCGAAACACGGGCGCGGCTCGGTGATTGACCCCGTCGGGTGGTGCTTCTCCCTCCGCAGGCGTACGATCTTGAGGCTCGGACTCCAGAGGTGCTCCATGATCCATGTGCCGCGTGTCGTTCTCGCTATCCTCATCGTCCTCACAGCGCTCCCGACGACGGTGCGCGCCGACGCGGAGTCCGACGAGACGGCGCTTCGGAAGAGAGTTCGAGAGACGAACCTGACGCTCGCCGTCGAAGACGAGTCCTTCGGCGACGTCGTGAAGCTCTTGCGATTGCAGACGGGCTTCAACATCGTGATCGACCCACGCATCGCGATGGACGTGAGCGACAGCCCCGTCACGGGGCTCTTCGTCGAGGACCTGCCGGCCTCGACGGTGCTGGATCTTCTCTCCTCTGCCGCGGGCGAGGAGGCGGTCTGGACGGTCATGGGAAGCACGATCGTCTTCACCATCCGTGAGTTCGCGCGGTCTGCTCTCGTGGTACGCGTCTACCCGTTGGCCGCGCTCGTTGCCGGGCGCACACCCTTCGTGCGTGAGCGCTTCGGGCTCCTCGGCTCGGGGAAAGGGGACGAGGAGGAGTACGACGAAGACGACGAGCCGGAGCCTCGCTATCCGCTCGGAACGATCGACGAGCTCGTTGAGATCATCAAGCAGTCCGTGTCTCCTGCATTCTGGGAGGAGACGGAGGGCGCAGACATCCGGACCTGGGACGAGGCTCGCTTGGTCGTGAGGGCCTCTCCCGCGATCCACGCTGCCATCGAGCGATTCCTGGAGCACCTCGACGAACTCGCCCACGAGACCTTCCTCATCGAGCTCCTCGCCGTTCAGACCACAGCCGCGCTGCAGCGCGACCGGGCCACGCTCCCGGACGCCGACGTGCGAGCGCTTCTCAGCGGGCGAACGCCCTACCGGGCGCTCCGCCTCGCCGTGCGCGAGAACATCGCATCCACGGCGGGCGCCGGCCAGAGGCGGGCCTACGTCGCCGACTACGACGCGCGCTTCGCCGGCTCGAGAGCCACGCTGGATCCGCGAGTTTCTTCGCTGGACACGGGGATGGAGGCGTGGGTACGGGTCGTCCCTGGGGCGCCCGATGGCCGGTTTCTTCTCCACCTCGACGTCGCGCTCGCCGAACCCACGCCGCCGCGAACCCATGGCAAGCGGGATCCGCTCAGCCTACCCGGCCGGCTCGTCGTTCGTCGTGATGTGACGACGTTGATCGAAGCCGGGCGCTGGACCTGGTTGGAGGGGAGCACGGGAGGATCCGAGAACCCCGGTTGGCTGTTCCTCGTGCGGGCGACACCGGTCGCCGTGCCTCCGGCGACAGCGGCGACAGCGGCTACCGCAGACGCCCCGTTCGTTCCCGCACGGAGCAAGGTCGGTCAGGCGGCCCATCCCCTGTCCGCCGTGCGCATCGGGAGCGTCGAGTGGGAGCAGGCGACGCTCGACCAGCTCGCGATCTTTCTCCGAGCGACGACCGGCTACAATGTCTACATCACGCCGCGTGTTCGGGCCGAGGTGTTCGAGGACGTCGAGGTGAGCCTGCGTCTCGAGGACGTGTCGGCCAAGACGATCCTCGATCTCGTCACGGCACCCTATGGGTTGGCATGGAATCTGACGAACCGCCTGATCACGATCCACCTCGACGAACCGCGCTACCGGCCCATGGTGCTGAAGTACTTCGATGTGTCGGACCTCGCCGCGCGTCTCGTCCCGGCCCGCGTGAGCGGCTCGGCGGCCTCGGACGCTACCCGACGCGGGAACCCGATCTACCCCGTCGAGGAACTCGTCGAGCTGATTCTCGAGGCCGTCGGAGGCGCGGATGCATGGGAGTACCCGGCGGCGATCGAGATTCGGAGCGGCATGCTCCTCGTCCGTAACACGCCGTCGGTGCTCGAGACCATGGAGCTGTTCCTCGCCCGGCTCCGATCCTCCCAGGCGCTCGTGACGACGACGGTGGACCACGTGCGGATGGATGCCGAGGTGGCGCGCCGCCTGCTCGTCGATGCCGCGGGTCGCTACCGGCTCTTCCTGGACAAGGAGGCTCTCGCCGCGATCGACGCGGCGATCCTCGAGGGGGCTGCGACCCGGATCGGAAGCGAACGCGTCGTCTCCCTCGAAGGCGCCGGACTGCCGACCTGGACCGGCCGCGAGCAGGCCTATGTCGGAGACGTTCACGTGCGCGTCGGTGGCGAGGGCGCTACGGCGGCTGCGGTCGCCCCGGTGCGGGTGATCAAGACGCTGCGAACGGGCATGGACACCCGCCTCCGCGCGTTGGCCAGCTACCCCGCCGACGCTACCTACGTCGAGATTGCCGCCCTTCGCACGGACCTCATGAGCATGCCGAGCGTCACCACGCGCGTCGGTGCCATCGAGCTTCCACTGACCCGTACCTGGGGCGCTCGAACCGGACTGTCCGTTCCCCGCGGCGCGACTGCAGCACTCTTCGCGACCGACCGTGGCGAGAAATGGGACGTGCTGCTCGTCACGCCCACCCGCGCCCGACTCGATGCGGAGTGACCCGCTGGACCCCACCGCGATCGACGGCGGCGACCGGCCGAGGGAATGCGGCCCGCGTGACCGCACACCGCGCGACGGGCCGCCTCGCCGACGACTGCGCGCGATAGGGCGTCGGTCCCCCTCGACCCATCGAGAGTTCGATTCGTCGGGTCGGAAGCGCCGATAGCCCCCTTTCTGGCGGCGAGCCGAACCTGCGCAGGCCTATGGTGAGATCTTGTCTCAAGTGTGGGGCTCGGCCCCAGAGGAGGTTCACGTGTTTCGAGGTCTGCTCGCAGTCGTGCTCGTGCTCGGACTGGTCACGGTCGCTTGGTCCGAAGGCGGTGGTGGAGGGGTGCTCGGGGCGTGCGGAACGCCGGACGAGAACGAAGCGGCGGCCGCGCCGGCCGCCGGTCTCGAGGTCTCCGGTGTCCTGCTGCCCGGTCAGCGCGCCATCAACTTCGAGCTGCCGGCCGTCGTCGGCGACGAGATCCGCACCGTCAAGCTGAGCGACTACAACGAGACGTGGCGGGTCGTCTGCTTCTATCCTGCGGACTTCACCTTCGTGTGACCCACCGAGCTCGCTGCGGTCGCAGCGGCCTACAAGCCTCTTCAGGAACTCGGCGTCGAGGTCATCGCCATCAGCACGGACACGCACTTCTCCCACTGGATGTGGAAGAAGACCTCGCCCACCATCAAGGACGTGCCCTTCGCCATGGCGTCGGACCCCAGTGGTGCCCTGTCTCGGCGCTACGGCGTGTGGAACCCCCGAAATGGCCTGAACCATCGAGGACGTTTCCTGATCGACCCAGACGGTATCGTCCAGGCGGTCGAGATCCTCTCGCCGCCCGTCGGTCGCAACGTCGAAGAGCTGATTCGTCAGATCCAGGCCTTCCAGGCCGTCCGCGCGAATCCCGGCAAGGCAGCCCCTGCCGGCTGGAAGCCTGGGGCTCCCATGATCGACACGGACAAGGACGCCATCGGAGCGTATTGATGCCGCAGCGGCGGGTGGTGCCTGGGCGGCCCCGTGGGCGGCCCAGGCGCTACCCCGCGTAGAGACGCACGTTCTCGGCGACCCAGGCCGACATGTAGGTCGCCGCGTCCAGGTCGGGGTGACGGAGAATGACGTAGCCGTCCGAGATGAGCGTGTTCTTCCAGTCGCGGCGCGGCGCGCCGACCGGCAGTAGGTCATGGCGCACGATGTAGGGGCCGAAGCGGCGCATCATCTCGTCGATCCCATCGATGTGCCGAATCCGGCCCCGACCCTGCGCTCGCTTGAACACGACGGCTACGTTGTAGCGGCGCTGCACGGAATGCGGCAAACGGCCGCGTAAGATGGCCTCGCCCCACGCTTCGTAGACGTCGAAGTCGCAGCAGTAGTTCATCAGCTCGCCGGTCATGCCTCCCGGAGGGCGCGCGGCGATCTCGCAGAACACCACGTCGCCGCTCGGCGTGAGAAACCACTCCATGTGCGTAAAGCCGGTTCGGAAGCCCAGGGCTTCGATGACCGACTTGCCCAGGGCATAGGCGGCTCGGTAGGCGGGCTGGTCGAGATCCCTGAGAACCATGTTCTGCGGGCTGATCCACTCCGACGTGCGGGACTCGAGCATCGTCGGCGTGTACCGCAAGATGCTGTGGAAGAGAATCTCCCCGCCCGCGCAGATCGTGTCGAACGTGAACTCCTGTCCGACCACGAACTCCTCCAGGACGACCTCGGGGACGCGCCCCAATCGGGCTAGCACCTCCGACAGTTGCTCCGGACCGTCTACGCGGTGGGTGTGAGCGGATCCGGCCCCTGCGACGGGTTTGATGATGAGGGGGAAGCCTACGTGCTCGACCGCCGCCCACACCTCGGATGTCGTGCGCGCCAAGGCGTGCCGAGGGTTGCGGATTCCAGCGCGTTCGAGCATCGTCCGCATGACGTGCTTGTCGCGGAAGCCCCGGGTTCGCTCGGCGTCCAGGCCCGGGAGTCCGAACGCTTGCCGGATGTCGGCCGCCAGCTCCATCGCAGCTTCCCAGAGGCACTCGACGCGTCCCAGAGAGGCGGGGACATCCCACTGGCGTAGCGCCTCGATCACCGCCTTCGCGTTCCAGAGGTTCCCTACGTGGAGGTAGGCCGCCAGCCCTTCGCGGGCGACGGCGGGCAAGGAGCCACGAGGCTGGTCACCGACGCCGAGGACGGGGACGCCGCGACGCGCGAGACCCCGGACGTAGTAGGGGACCTCCGCGGGGAACCCCGGCTGAATCACGAGCACAGCCTTCATGCCACCCGCCTCATCCCCTGGCGCCCTCCTGGGCAGAGGCTACCCAGCGCGTCGGGGTCGCGACCACGGCGGGCGCGTGCATCGGGGGAGCGCGAAATGCGGTCGAACGGCCGGGACACCTTGCCACCTGCTAAGATCCTGCCAAACCAACCCGAATCGAGGTGTCCGATGGCCAAGGGGCAAGTCAGCAAGGGCAAGACCAACAAGCCGAAGCTCTCCGTGAAGGAGAAGAAGGCGAAGAAGAAGGACAAGCAGGCCAAGAAGAAGTAGGCCTGCACCAGCACCCCCTTCCGCAAGCCATTGGAGACTCACCATGCCTCACGCGACCGATTTGTCGCTGGACCAAGCCCACTCCGTTGCCGACGCCGCCCGCCAGAAGGCCGGTGAACTCGAGTGCCGGATGGACATCGCCGTCGTGGATGCCGGCGGCAATCTGAAGATGTTCGCGCGGATGGACGGAGCGTGGCTCGGTTCCATCGACATCGCGATCAAGAAGGCGCGCACCGCGCGCTACTTCGACATGAACACGGGGGACATCGGCGGGCTCTCCCAGCCGGGCGGCCCTCTCTACGGCATCGAGCACAGCAACGGCGGGCTGATCACGTTCCCCGGCGGCATCCCGCTCAAGAACGCGGCCGGTGAAGTCGTCGGAGCCATCGGCGTCTCAGGCGACTCGGTCGAGAACGACCACGCCGTTGCCGCCGCGGGGGCTGCGGCACTCAGCAGCTGACGAGACTCTCCCTCCCGGTCCCGTCATGATGCGCGGGACCCAGGGAGGCGTCGCGATGGAGTGGATCACCCAGCCCGAGGCGTGGATTGCGTTGGTGACCCTGACGATCCTGGAGATCGTCCTCGGCATCGACAACATCGTGTTCATCTCGATCATCACCGGCAAGCTGCCAGAGGATCAGCAGCAGAAGGGGAGAATGATCGGCCTCGGGCTCGCGATGTTCGGTCGCGTCGTCCTCCTGCTCTCGATCGCCTGGATCATGAGTCTCACCGAGCCGCTCTTTCATGCGTTCGGTCGGGACGTCTCGCTCCGCGACCTGATCCTGATCGCCGGCGGGCTCTTCCTCCTGGCGAAGGCGACGCACGAGATCCACCACAAGATCGAGGGCGACGGCGGCGACCCGTCGGTCAAGGGTACGGTCACCTTCCGAAGCGCCATCGTCCAGATCCTCATCATCGACCTGGTGTTCTCTCTCGACTCCGTCATCACCGCCGTCGGCATGGCCGAGCACGTGCAGATCATGATCCTCGCGGTGGTCATCGCCGTCCTGTTCATGATGGTCATGGCGAAGCCGGTAGCGGACTTCATCGATGAGCATCCGACCGTGAAGATGCTCGCGCTCTCGTTCCTGCTGCTGGTCGGGGTTGCGCTGATCGCGGACGGCTTCCACGTGCACATCCCGCGCGCGTACATCTACTTCGCGATGGGTTTCTCGGTCTTCGTGGAGTACCTGAACCTTCGCGCCCAGAAGAAGGCCCGCGCCCAGCCCACCGACGTCGAGCTGTAGCGCTTGGGCGCCCGCAGCGCCGTCCGCCCGCGAGGCGACGAGCGGGCCGCCGCCCGGCGTGGGTCGCGTCAGCGTGCCACGCGGTCCCGGATGTCCTCCAGGGCGTCCAGGATCGCGAGTCGATCGAGCCGCTGGTAGTACCCCATCTTCAGTAGACCCAAGGCGAGGAACGCCCCGAGGAAGAGCGTGCTCGAGAGGATCTGGTCCCGCGTGCTGTCCGCGTTCAGCAGTCCGACCAGGGCGCTCACGCTCACCGCGAAGACCCCGAGGATGGCGACGAAGATGAGGATCATCACCCCGCGGCTGTGCCCCTGGAAACCTCGCCTCATGTCGGCCCAGAGCCCTCGTTCGTAGGGAGATGCGTACTTCATGCCCTGACCCTAGCACGCCTCGACGTGGCTCGGCGGAGCCCCACGCATCGCGACGATCGCCTCAGGCTGGCGGCCGTCGCCGCGCGCCCGTCGGTACCCACGGTCGGTTCGCAGGTACCCTGGGCCGGTCAGTCCCCCCCAGGGAAGCGATCCGATGTCAGAGCGGTTTCCGGCCGAGATGCTGCCTCACGATGTGAATCCCGACGACACCCTCTACGTCGCGGACCGGGACCTGAACATCGTCTACTCCAACGATGAGTGGTCGCGCTTCGCCTCGGAGAACAAGGGGGATCGGCTTTTCGCTTCGGACTGGAACCGGAACCTCCTGGCCAACCTGAGCGGCTCCCAGCGAGACCGCTGGCGGCACATCTACGATCTGCTGCTGGAGGGACGACTGCCTCACCACGATGAGACGATGAACTGCTCCTCGCCCGAGGAGCGGCGTATCTACCGCCTGCGCGTCACGCCCCAGACGGATGCGTCCGGTCGGGTTGCGTGGCTCGTGCACCACAACGTCCGCGTCGATGGCGAGCACCACGCCGTGCAGCGCGTGGATCCGCAGCTCCGGGAACTCGACGATGAGAGGAAACTCGAGAGGAGCTTCCGCCGACGCATCGTGGACCGCGAGGTGCGCATTCCGAGCTTCGAGGTGGCCGTCCACTACGAACCGCTCGAGCAGATCGGGGGCGACCTCGTGTGGCACAGGGAGTACCCGGACGGCGTCTGCGATCTCGTCCACGCCGACGTCGTCGGCCACGGCCTGGAAGCGGGCCGACTGGCCGCGAAGATGATGGTCATGCTGGACGAGCTGGCCTCCATCGACCTGTCGCCGCGTCACACCGTGGCGGCCCTGAACCGTGCCCTCGGTCGTATCGTGCCCGAAGAGTCGGTCATGTTCGCCACCGGGCTCTGCTTCCGTTTCGAGCATGACCGCCAGCGGGTGACCTGTTGCAGCTTCGGCCACGAGGGGCCGATCTTCTCGCGCGCGGGACCTGTGCACGTCCCGCCGGGGTATCCCGTCGGCCTGGCCCTGTCGGAGAAACCCTGGGCCGAGACCGAACTCGACTTGCGCGAACTCGGGACCCGCTTCCTGGTGTTCTCGGACGGGATGACCGAGCAGTTCGATGCCGACGGCGTGATGTTCGAGGTCGAGGGGCTCGAGAAGGCGTTCCGGCGCCACCTGGACGCCAGCCTCGACGACATGGTTCGCGCCATCGTCCAGGAGGTGGCGCGCTTCCGGGGCGATGCCCTGGTCAAGGACGACCAGACCCTGCTGGCGTTGGAGTTCGTCGGCGACTAACGCGCCCGCTCCCCGGCGGTGGCTGCGCCCACCGCGTGGTCCGGAGGGAGGTAGCCACGCGCTCGTGCCTCCGTGCGAACGCGCTCCAACTCCTCGTCGTCCAGCGGCAGCGATCTCCAGCGCCAGCCGAGGCGCAGGGCGTCTTCCAGGATCTCGTCGAGCGCGAGGGCTGCCTCGTCGCAGAGGCGAACTCGCAATCCGTTCACCGTCCCGCCGTGGGTCGCCTCGTCGTAGACGAGGGGCCAGAGGTGGGGGACGCCAAACGCTCCCAATTCCCCCAATCGTTCGACCGCCCCGCTGCGGATGTCGACGCGAATCGCAACGTCTCGCGCCAAGCGGCCGAGAGCCGCGGCCCCCTCGGCGCCTCCGATATGGCGCAGCCCGTCGAGGCAGCCCAGGGCCTCCGAGCGAAGGTCCCAACTCTCGAACGCCGCGTGCGTGCGGGCCAGGTCCTCCAGAACGGTCAGGGCGCGGGCGGTGACGCGTTCGCCCTGTTCGCGCGCGGACCAACAGCGCCCGACGGCTCGTGCCAGGTCGCCACGGACTCGCGGATCCTCGGTTGCTTCCAGGAGCTCCAGCAGCCGCAGAGCGTATGGCGCGGCGTGCGTCTTGCCGACGAGGATCGTCGCCTCGCTCCGCAGCCTGGGGTGACTGCTCTGCACGTAGCGGAACGCGATCTTCGCCAGCGCAGGCGAGGGCGTCTGCTGCATCCAGTTCATCTGGTCGAACGTCTCCGCGAGGACCCACAGGTCCTCTTCTCCCTCCAGATGCGCGAGTACCCGCTTCATGATGGCTGGGCGACGAGCGCAGTGCCGGCGCTCGTAGTCCTTCAGAAGGAGATGCAGGGCCGCCCGTCGCGCGCGTTGGTCATCCTGGGTGAGGAGCCCTTCCGCTTCCTCCAGCGTCAGGGGATGGCGGGCATGCTCCAGGGTCTCGATGGCGTACTCTCGCGCGGCAGCGTGGGCCCCCCAGGGCGGGTCGGCGACGACATCGAGGACGCGGGGTCTGTCGTCCACGTTCATGACTCGGCTCAACACCCACGCGAGGTGATCGGCGGCCTGCCTGCTCGTGTCGACGCCACCACCGCGATGCACGAGCCAACGCATGAGCGCGTCGACGATGCGGGCACGCAAGGGGCCGCCCGCATAGGCTTCGACGCCCCCGATGAGCCAGGTCAGGCGATCCGCCTCCGGCGTGTCCTGGGCCTCGGCCCGTTCCAGGGCCGCAACCAGGGCCTCCCCGATCCGGGGATCCCGGATGTTCGCGGTCTCGGCGACGACCTCACCCGCCCGCACGCGCGCGGCGACGTCCTCCGCATCCAGCGCCGCCACGTAGGCGGCCGTGTGGGCGGGGAGCGCCGGCGTCGCCCGCCGACGGACGCGAGCGATCCAGGCGCTGTCCGTGAGGGGCTCCGCGGCGTCGAATTCGTAGTAGCTGTAGACCGCGCCAACGTGGAGGCGGTACCCACCCCGCGGCATGCGCAAGACGACGTAGAGCTCCATCGGCGCACCGACGGCCACCTCCCGGTGCACCCCCCGCCGCGGATCCGACGCGACGTCGGTGACCAGCCCCATCTGTCGACGGGGGCTGAGCCACGAGTTGCCTTCCCAGAAGTTGAGCTGGGCCGTCGTCCGGCCGTACTCTCGGATGATGGCGACCTGGCCGTCGAGCAGGGGCTCGCCGCTCAGCTCGCGCTCGGCGATGTAGCGGAGGCCGTGCAGCAGGCTCGCAAGCTTCGTCAGGCGGGAGCTGCCTCGGAAGTGCCCCCAGGCGGCAAGGACCGCGCTGCGGGCATCTTCATCCAGGGGCCCGTCGGGTGTCTTCTCGGTGAGGCCCGTCACCGCTGCCTCGATGCGCGTCCAGAACTCCGGACGCTCGACGCCGCGCTGGAGACGCCACGCGACGTAGTCGAGCATCTCATCCCACTCGCCCGCGCTTGTGGGCGGTGCCCCGGATCCGCGAACCTGGACCGCCGCCCTCAACTCGGCGAGCCCCTGCTCCCAGGTCGTTCGCCTCCGCGGGCGCAGCGATGGGACTCGTTCGAGGAGCGTCTCCGTGAGGCTGGCGAGTGCCGCGAAGTACGCCGGCCGGGGCTCGACCACCCCCGGCGGCTTGTTCGTCGCGCCGGAGAAGAGCACCATGCTCTTGGCGTGCAGCGTCCAGGCGTGGCGTAGCGACGCCCACGACGCCAGTCCGGTCGTGAGCAGCCGGTCGCGCCAGGCGGTCGAGCGAGACCACGGCGCGGGCAGCAGGGGCAGGTCGCTGGCTTCGGACACCGGCTCGTCCTTGGCCTTTCCGACGCTCGCCGGCTCTTGCCTTGCCCGCCCTTCTTGTTCCCGCCCGTGCGGGGCTTCGTCGAACAGTAGGGCTGCGGCCCTCAGGGTCGCCCCGTAGTGCGTGTCGCCGAGGCTTGCAGCAAAGGCGGCGTACGCCTCGCTCAGCGCCGCAAGGCGTGCGTCGCCGGCCCTCTCGTCCCGGTCGAGCAGTTCCCGGGCGCGCGAGGAGCCCATGGCGGCCGCCACGTAGAGTCCCCGGGGAATGGACGCACCTGGTTCGGCTTCCATCAGGACCTGGAGCAAGCGGCCGTCCGGGGTCCGCCGCCGGGGAAGCAGGCGGAGCCCCTTCGTAGTCTCCCGATAGGCCGCCCACGCCTCGGGCTCCAGCCATTGGTCGTTGATGCGGGGATCGGGGAGCTCGCCCAGTCGCGCGCGCAGGGCCGCGAGCCAGGCCTCGTCCTCGCTCGCTCCCGTGGCGTCGCGCGAGGCGGCGTCCAGGACGGCCGCGTAGTCCGCCACGTCGAGGTCGTCGGCCGGCCCGACCAGCCAGTCCAGGAGGTCGCGGTCCCGCGTCCAAGCCTCCCGGAGCGAGGCCTCGCCTTGGATCGCTCGAACCAGGGCAACCGCCGCGGCCGTCTCTCGGGCGTCCACGATGCGAAGCCCTCGGCGCCCCAGCCACGTCGCGGTCCGGAACCAGGCCTCGAGACGCTCGTCGCCTTCGTAGAAGCCACGAGGACGGTAGGCCGTGTACATCTCGGAGACGCCGAACAGGGGAGACGGGGCGGTCGCGTCGGCGCGCTCGATCAACGCGACTTCCGCTGCCACTTCGTCTTCGAGTCCCGTGGGCGCCGCTGCCCTATCGCCGAGGAGACGACGCGCGACGGCCACGTACGCGAGGGCCAGGGGATGCCCGTTCGCGAGCGGCCCCTCCCTCGGCCCCGGATTGGCTACGAGGCGCGCGTCGAGGTCCCGCAGGAACCTCCACGTGCGAAACGCGCGGATGTGATCGATGTGCTGGAGAACCGCCTCGTAGAGCACGTGGTAGCAGCGGTGGGCCGAGTCCACGGTGATGTAGTAGGGAAGCTCGCCCCCGATGTAGGGCTCGAACATCTGCCGCTGGTACCGCGGCAAGACCACGAAGCCCTCACGGGCGAGGATGCCCCTGGCCCGGTCGTCGCCGGGGAAGTGCTCGATGCCTTCCACCGAGTCGAGATCGAGAGCGGTGCAGGGCTCCTCGGTCCACGCCACACCAGCCCAGGTGATGAATGCAAGGAAGGTCCCTACGGCGAGTCGCGACACGGCAGCTCCTCGGTCGGACAGGCCAGCGTACCTCACGATGCCCCTCCATCGCTCTCCCGCCGTGTGGCCGCCCTCCCGGTCCTGGCTGCGTCCGGTGGCGTCGCGGCACGGCGTCCCGCCCTGGAGCAGCGAGCCTGCCTACTCTCCCCGAAGACGTACCGTCAACGGATCGCCGGAGCCGTCCTCCAGCACCTCCACCTCAGCATGCCCCTTGGCTTCCACGACGACGACGGCCGGGCCGTCGTGGACCCTGTCGACCTCGAAGGTCCCTTCGACGCCCGTCAAGGCCTCACGTCGGGGGCGCATCATGCCGTCGCGGAGGCCCCGCGCCGCCGGGTGTTCCACCCGGACCGAGGCTCCTCGGAGCGGCGCGCCGTCGGCGGCTACTACCCGGCCTCGCACCCTTCGGCCGGCGGTCACGTGGATCGTTCCGACGTCCCGACTCTGGCCCGGCGCCATCAGGAACGTGCCGAGGTGAACGTCTGCTCCCTCCCATGGAAGGAGCATCACGACGCACTCCACGTCGTGGTTCTGGAGGGCGTAGCGGAGCGAGCCGTCGGCATCGACGGTTGCCGTGCGGAAGAGCTCGCGCTCGCCGCTCTGCTCCCCGACCCAGACGTAGGGGCGGGCGGTCATCCCCGCCTCGAGGACGAGACGTCCGCGGAGCATGGGGCGCGCCGCCAGCTCGATGCGCAGGGCCTTGGGTTGGGCGGGGCCTCCTTCGACGCTGCGCCCTACATGCGTCCCCGATTCGGCGCGTACCGTCCAGGTCGCTTCCGGGTCGATGCCCTCGACGACGAACCGCCCCCCCTCGTCGGTCAGCTGGCCGCCGTGGCCCTCGACGGCACCGCCTTCCGTCCACCACTGGATCTGGGCGTTCGCGAGGGGCTGCCCCTCTGCGTCCACCACGATGCCCTCCAGCGCGAGACCGGCTCGCCCCTCGATGGTCACATCGACCCTTCCCTCACCCGGCATCAAGACGTCGCGCACGACGGGCACGGCGCCGGGGATGCGCACGACGAGCTCGTAGGTGTGCGCGCCCAGGCCCGTGAAGCGCGCCGGTGCTTGGGGTCCGGCGTAGGCGTCTCGCTGGCCGTCTCCCTCGGTCTCGAAGAAGGTCGTCCCCGTGCCTCGCAGGGCCACCTGGCTGCCCCCCGAGGCGTGGCCCTCCACGGGGAGCGTGTGGACGACGAGCGTCGAGCGCGACTCGAGAGCGACGTCGGCGAATACGTCCCTCGCACGACGAGCAAGCAGAACGACGGGGCTCAGGCCGCGGGCTCCGTTTCCCGCTTCGGCGAGGACACGAAGCGACGACCCGTCCGCGAAGCCCTCGGCGACGTAGCGCCCGTGCGCATCCGTCTTCAGGATCCGTGCCTTGTGGATCTCCCCTTCGACCTCGACCGTGCTGGAAGACCACATCTCGGGATCGGCGGTGAGGGTCGAGCCCTCCGGCCCGACGACGACGTGCGGGTCTCGAAGGAGGTCCGGCACGTCGTCGGGGACGATCCAGACCGTCGCGTCCGGGCACGGCGCACCCGACGGCGTGCGGACGGTGCCGCGCAGGGCGATGCCCGGCGCAAGCCGCAGCTCGACCTCGGGCCCCGCGCCCCTGCGCTCGATCGACTGGCCCTTCGTCGCGTAGCCGGGTGCTACGGCCTGTACCGTCGCGAGGCGGCCTCGGGCGACCGGCAGCGTCAGCCGGCCCTCGGCGTCCGTGACGCCAGCTTCGAAGTGGGGCGTCCCGTGACTCGCGAGCACGGTCCGCCCGTTGAGGCTACCCTCGTCCAGGAGTCGGATCGTCGCCCCTTCGATGGCCGACCCGTCGAGATCCGCCACGACCCGAACCAGGAGCAGCACCTCGGGGCGAAGCACGATGCGTAGCGCGAGTGACTCCCCTTCGCGAACGACGCCCCACGAAGATGAGCCTTCGAATCCGGCCGCCGTCGCCGACGCGTGTATCTCGCCCACCGGCGCGCTCGCCCAGCTTGCACGCCCGCGGTCATCAGCCGTGGCCGGAACCGCGGGCGTCTCGGCCAAGGGGTCGTGAAGGCGCACCGACGCGCCGGGGATGCCGATGCCCGCTTCGTCGACGACGAGGACGTCCACGCGACCGGAGCCGCTCGTGTGCTCGACCTCGCCCCGGGCCGTCGGAGCCGCGGGCGCCGCGGGAGCTGAGGCCGGTGTGCTGGGAGGGGGCGCGCCTCGGAGTCTCGCCGTCGGCACGTCGCGCGGGCGACCTGCGTCCTCTGGGACGGACGTGGGGCGCGAAGACGGGGCCTGCCAAGGGCCGTGGAACGTGACGAGGAGGGCCGCCAGTCCCAGCGCCACGAGCAGAGCAATCAGGGTGGGGACTCGCGGTCGCATGAAGAAGCGCAGCGTAGCAACAACGGCATTGTGGCGTCAGCGTCCCGTCGTGAGCCCGACGACCTGCCTGACCTCCGGGAGGAGCACGGTCGACATCACGAACAATCCTGGTGTCGACGCCATGGTCGTCTTCCTGGGCATCGCCAAGCCCCCGCACGACTGAGCGACCGACGTCGAAAGTCCAGAATCCAGAGGATTCGCGCTAGGATCCGTCACCATGGAGACGAGCATCCCCTCCGCCCCTGCCGAGCCCGTACGTCCTCGTGTGGGATGGGCCCGTCTCGGGTCATTCGCGGCCACCTTCCTCGGCGCGGTCTTTCTGGTCAGCGTGCTCGCCAAGGTGTTCGACGTCAACGCGTTCGCCGAGACCATTCACGCGCGCGGGCTCGACGCGGTCCTGCCGGCGACGGCGGTGGCGTACATCGCCCTGGCGCTCGAGACGTTCGTGGGCGTGCTGCTCGTCCTGAACGTGCGTCGCCTCGGATTCCTTCTCCTCGTCGCCGCCCTCGTGGCGTTTCTGCTCTGGATCAACCTCGACGCCTACCTGGCGTGGTCCAAGGGGGCGTCGCTCGCGACGACGGCCTGTGGGTGCTTCGGCAATCTCGTGCAGCGTACGCCCGCGGAAGCGCTGTGGCAGGACACCTTGCTCGTCCTGCCGGCTCTCCTGCTCTCGTTCGTCGGTCGTCCCCGCGGCGAGACCACGTTTCTCTCCGTCCGCGTAGGGTTGGCCGTTGCGGCCACCGTGCTCGTTCTTCTCACGGCGTGGTTCGGGCCGCGTCTGCCGGTGGACGATTGGCGCTTCGTGACGCGTCTCTACCCGCGCCTGTCCGTGCAGGCCCTCTGTGTCGGCAAGGGGGAAGCCGAGACCTGCCTCGTCGACGACGACGTGGCGCCGGAGCTGGCCTCGGGGCGGCACGTCGTCGTCCTGGCCGACCTCTCCGATGCGTCCTTCGCAGAGGCGATTCGCGGGCAAACCGCAGAGCTTCGAACGTGGGACGAGGACCCCGCCCGTGCCCCTCTCTTCGTGATCCATGCGGGGACGGAAGACGACGAGGTCACCTTCTACGCACGCACCGAGGGGGCGCCCCTCGAGGTCCGTCGGGCTTCGTACCCGCTCCTGCGTTCCATGGTCCGCCGCTTGCCGCGTACCTTCGTCGTAGACGATGGCGTGGTCCTGCGCACCTGGGATGGACTACCCCGCCTCGCCGAGACGACCGCGCCGTAGCGGTCATCGCCGAGCCGAGGAATCCGGCGCCGCCGACTGCGGCACCTGTATGCTGCGTCGGTGTCGGTCCGACTCTCCAAGTCGCGCTTCCTGCTGGGCCTGCGGTGCCCGCGCCTGCTTTGGTGGACCGTCTACGACGCGGGTGACGACGCGGGCGACGACGCCCGAAGCGTCCTCTCGGACGTCGCGGCGCGCCTCGCGTGGGGCCTCCGCGTTGGTGCAGCGGCCCGGAGCGCCTTCCCCGACGGGGTGCTGATCGACGCCCGGGGGACAACGACGCGCACGTCGGTAGCGGCTACGCAAGCGGCCGTGCAAGGTGGCGCTGCGCGCATCTACGAGGCAGCATTCGAGTACAGCGGCGTCACGGTCGCGGTCGACATCCTGGAGCGCAGCCGTCGAGGTTGGCGCCTGAGGGAAGTGAAGTCGAGTACCCGCGTGAAGCCCGAGCATCTCCAGGACGCGGCGGTCCAGGCGTGGGTGGCCCACGGAGCGGGGCTGGCGTTGGACGCCGTCGAGATCGCCCATCTCGATCGAAACTGCGTGTATCCCGACTTGTCGAGTCTCTTCTTCACCGAGGACGTGACCGACGCCGTCGGCCGGGAGTTGCCCGGCGTGACGCACGAGGTGCGTCGCCTGCAGCAGGTCCTCGCCGGAGCACTTCCCTCCGTCCCGACGGGCGAGCACTGCCACGCGCCGTACCCCTGTCCCTTCCTCGCGCGGTGCTGGGAGCCCCAGCCGCCCGATCACGTTTCCACGCTCTACTACGGAGGTCGACGCACGCGCGAACTACTGCGTGCGGGCATCGAGCGCATCCGCGACATTCCCCCCGACACGGAGCTGGCCGGTGTGCAAGATCGCCAGCGCCGCGCGGTCTGCGGGGACTGCATCGTCGTGGATGAAGGCCTCGATGAGGCGCTCGCCGCGTTCGGCCCGCCGTACGCCTACTTGGACTTCGAGACGGTCTCGCCCGCCATTCCGCAGTGGGATGGATGCCGCCCCTACGACCAGGTGCCGGTGCAATTCGCCTGCGTGAGGATCGACGGGGACGGCGAGCCGACCGTGGAGGAGTACCTCGCTGTGGCGGGCGAGGACCCCCGGCCGGCGCTTGCCCGCGCGCTCCTCGCTGCCTGCGAGGGAGCGGCCACGATCTTCGCGTGGAACGCCTCCTTCGAGCGCCGCTGCGTCGAGGATCTGATGGAGGCCGTGCCCGAGGAGGCCTCGAAGCTCGAGCGCGTGTGGGATCGACTCGCGGACCTCCTGCCCGTGGTGCGGGAGCATGTGTACGCGCCCGCCTTTCAGGGGAGCTTCAGCCTCAAGCGAGTCCTGCCGGCCCTGGTGCCCGAGCTCACCTACGACGACCTCGAGATTCAGGGCGGTGAGGTCGCGAGCATGGAACTCGAGCGCCTGCTGCTGGAGCCGGATACCGTCTCCTCTGCGGAGTCCTACCGGCTACGGCCCGCGCTCCTCGCGTACTGTCGGCGGGACGTCGAGGGACTGGCCTCGATCCACCGCTGGCTGACGGCGAACGCGGAGCGTGAGGACTAGCCCGCGGGGCCCGTCAGGAAGAACGCGGGTGTCTCGCCCTTGCCCTTCAGGTCGATCGTGCCGCGCGGCTCGAAGAGGAAGCGGCCGTCGAGACGGTCTCTCACCGCTTCGCTCGTCTGGATCCGGCCGGGGACGCCATGGGACTCGAAGCGACTCGCCATGTTGACGGTGTCTCCCCAGACGTCGTAGATGAACTTCCGCTTGCCGATGACGCCCGCGACCACGCCGCCGACGTGCATGCCGATGCGGATCTCGAGACGCGGCTCCTCGCTCGGTCGCGAGGCCACCACGTCGAGCATTCCGAGGGCCAACGTCGCCATGGCCTGGAGGTGCTTCTCCTGAGGCTCGGGGAGGCCGCCCGCCACCATGTAGGCGTCGCCGACCGTCTTGATCTTCTCCAGATCCAACTCGTCGACAAGGCCATCGAATGCCGTGAACACCTTGTTGAGCAGCTCCACGAGATCCGTCGGCGACATCCGTGCGGAGAGGGGGGTGAAGCCCACGATGTCCGCGAACAGCACAGATACGTCGTCGAAGCGTTCGGCGATCGTCCCCTCGTCACGCTTCAAGCGCTCGGCAATCGATGCCGGCAACACGTTGAGGAGAAGCCGCTCGTTCTCTCGATTCAAGCGATCGAGCGCGAGGTGGGTGTTCACACGGGCGAGCAGCTCATGGGAGTTGAAGGGCTTCCCGACGTAGTCCACAGCGCCTAACTCGAACCCCTTCACGATGTCGGCCGTGTCGGTCTTGGCCGTCAGGTAGATGATCGGGATGTGCTTGATCCGCGGGTCGGCCTTGATTCGTTCGCAGGTCTCGTAGCCGTCCATCTCCGGCATCATGACGTCGAGCAGGATGAGATCGGGCATCAGGCGATCGAGTACGCCCAAGGCCTGACGACCGTTGGTCGCCACGGATATCTGGTAGCCCTCGTCCTTCAAGATGGCTGCGAGGGTCTGGATGTTCGTGGGCGTGTCGTCGACGATGAGGATGCGATTGCTCATGCGGGTTCCGCGGGGGGCTCCGGGTCGGAGGCGCCCGACACGGTATCAAGGAGATTGCTCGCGTCGGAGAATGCGTACGCCTGAACGAGGCGTTCGAAGGTAGCAAAGCCCTCGGGGCCAAGACGGGCTCGAAACAGGGCGTCGTGCTGCGCAAGCAACTCCGTCGCGGAGGCATCGAAGTCCGCGAGGAGGGACTTCATCCTCGCCGCGGTATCGGCCCACGGAGCCTCGCTGCCGGGCACGTCGGGGGTCGGGACCGGGTCTTGCCGCGCATCCGGCCCGAGGTACGCCCGCACGGCCTCGTGTAGACGCTCGAGTGCGGCTCCGAGACGCGCCAGGGAGGCGTGGAGATCTCCCTCGTCCCTGTCGTCCGCGATGGCACGTTCCACCTCGCCCGCGAGCTCATGAACCTCTCGGGCACCGAGATTCCCCGCGGCTCCCTTCAGGCTGTGTGCCAATCGCTCGGCGACGCCTTTGCCGGGATCGGTCAATGCCGCAGTGATCGCTCGCGCCGCGCCCATCTGCTCCCGCTCCAACTGGGCGAGGAGCTTTCGGTAGAGCGTCTCGTTCCCAGCCACCCGCAGGAGTCCGTCGGCTGTGTCGAGCACGGTCGAGGCGCTCTTGGTGGTCGGGGCCGAGGTCGTGTGAGGCGCCGCCGACCCAGGGGAGGCGTCGCCGCGCTTGGCACGACTCGCGTGCGCATCCGCTACGTAGCGTGCCACCGTGTCGTAGAGCACGGCCGGATCGATGGGCTTGGCAATGTGATCCTGCATGCCGGCGGCCAGGCACCGTTCGCGCTCTTCCTGGGTCGCATGCGCGGTCATGGCTACGATGGCAAGATGCGCGAGGCTCGGCTCGTCCCGGATCTTCGCCGTGGCTTGAAAGCCATCCATTTCGGGCATCTGCAGATCCATGAGCACCAGGTCGGGGAGTGCATCGGCCGGGCACGCGAGCAGCGCTTCCACGGCGATCCGCCCATTCGAGACGACGTCGACGGTTGCGCCGGCTCCCTCGAGCAACTCGGTCGCAACCTGCTGGTTGATCTCGTTGTCCTCGACGAGTAGCAGATGCGCGCCTTGGAGTCGAGCGGCCTCGGATGCGTCCTGGGCGCTCGCTGCTGCTTCGAGAGTCGTCTCCGGGGCGTAGATCGTGACCAGGCTGTCCAAGAGCGTGGAACGGGTCACCGGCTTCAGAATGAACCCGTCGACGTCCAGGGACTCCGCTTCCGCCCGCACCTCTTCGCGCCCGAAGGCCGTGCACACGACCATGTGAGGGGCAGTCGGCAGGGTCTCGTCGGACTTGACCGCGCGAATCGCCTCCAGCCCGTCCATGCCGGGCATGCGCCAGTCCATGAACACGACGTCGTAAGGATCCGCCGCGGCCTGAGCCCGGATCTGGGCGATGGCCTCCGGCCCGCTCGCGACCGCGTCGACCCGGGGCGAGACGCTCTCCAGGGCGTCGACGAGGATCTCTCGGGCGGCCGGGTTGTCGTCCACGACGAGGAGTCTGAGATTCCGCACGATCGGGGGCGGGCCGGTGCGGCGTTCGGACGGCGAGCCCACCCCGAGCCAGACCGTGAAGCGGAAGGTGCTTCCCACACCCGGCTCGCTCTCCGCCCAGATCTGCCCTCCCATGAGCTCCACGAGCCGCCGCGAAATCGAGAGGCCGAGTCCCGTGCCGCCGTGCTTGCGCGTTGTCGACATGTCGGCCTGGGAGAACGGCTTGAACAGGCGTCCGGCCTGCTCCTTGGTCATGCCCATGCCGGTGTCGCGGACGGCGAACTGCAGCTTGACCTTGTCGCCGGTCTGTTCGAGGACTTCCGTGGTGACACGGATGTCGCCCGTCTCCGTGAACTTTACCGCGTTCCCGATCAGATTGGTGAGCACCTGTCCCAGACGCAACGGATCGCCAACGAGATCCGTCGGCACCTCGGGGGGGACGGCGACGACCAACTCCAGGTTCTTCTCATGCGCCTTGAGGCTCGTCACGGATGCGACCGACGAGATCATGTCGTCCAGGTGGAAGGGGGTGGATTCGATGTCGAGTTGTCCGGCCTCGATCTTCGAGAAGTCCAGAATGTCGTTGATGACGCCCAAGAGGGAGGTGCCCGCGTTGTGGACCTTGGCGACGTAGTCGCGCTGCTTGGGCGTGAGGTCGGTCTTCAGCGCCAAGTGCGCCAGACCGATGATGGCGTTCATCGGCGTCCGGATCTCGTGGCTCATGTTCGCCAGGAACATGGACTTGAGTTCCGTGGCCTCCTCTGCCTTGCTCTTCGCCTCGGCCAGCGCGGCCTGCGTGCGCTTGCGATCCGCGATGTCGGCAAAGGTGATGACCGCGCCGACGATCTCGCCGTCCTTGCGCATCGGCACCGCGCCGTACTCCACGGGAACGCCTTCGCCGTCGCCTCGCCAGAGGCACTCGTCATCCACGCGGCTCGTGCGCCCTTCCGTATACGCCGCGTACATGGGGCAGTCCTTCACGGGGTACGGACTGCCATCGGCGCGGCTGTGGTGGATCAACGCGTGGCTGGCCTTGCCCAGCAGGTCCTTCGGCTCGTACCCCAACATGCGGCATGCGGCGGGATTCACGAACGTGACTCGGCCCTCCGTGTCCACGCCGAACACGCCTTCGGCGCTCGACTCGAGCAGCAGCCGCGTACGCTCTTCTGCCTCCTTGCGCTCGTCGCTCTCGATCGCAAACCGCAGGGCCGCGGCACTGGTCTCGGATGCCTTCTCGAGCCACCTCTGGTGTGTCGGAGACAGTGGCTTCAGCAGGCACAGCTCGAGAACGCCGGTCACGACGTCATTGGCCATGAGCGGCACGGCCACGATGCGGGTCGGTGTCAAATCACCGAAACCGAAGCGTATGCGCAGGGTGTCACCCTCGGGTTCGGCCGTCAGGGTTCGGCGCGTTCGGGCGGCCTCGCCCACGGTCCCCTCCCCGAGCGCCAAGCTGGGGGCGTCTGCCTCGCCGTCGGGATAGGCGTGGGATGCGATCCGATGGAGACGTCCATCGGACATCATCGAGTAGATCGCGGCCATGGGCGCCTCGACGAATTGGACGATGGAGTCGAGGGCGCGTTGCGCGGTGTCGGCGACATCGAGGTCGCCCTGGAGGCGAGTGCTCAACGCTGCATGCTGCACCTCGATGGCGGCCCGTTGAGCCGACTCCGCGGACAAGCGCTCCAGCTCCTCGGTACGGGACTCGAGTCGAGAGGTATACGCTTCGACCTGCTGCTCGGCTTCCTGTCGTCGATCGGCCATCACGTTGATTGCGGCGGCCAACTCGTCGCCCTCGCTGCGGGCGTCGACTCGTCGACTGTAGTCGCCTCCGGCGATGGCCGTGCAAACGTCGCCCACCTGCTTGTAGGATTCGACGACCCGTCCGAGGCTGCGGAACATCGACGCGATCTCGTCCTTCCCCTCGTAGTGCTCATCCATGCTCTCGGGGAGATCCCCGGATGCCACGCGGTCCGCCGCGTGCATGGCCTCCTCGATCCGTCGAGACGCGCGTGACGAGAGCCACCACGCGAGGGCCGCCACGGCCAGAATGGCGGATAGGGCGAGCAAGGAGGTCGTGCGCACCCGGGAGAGAATCGGGCCCAGGACGTCCGCTTCCGCCTCTCGTAGTACGACCATCCAGTCACCGGTCGGAACGCGCGCGCTGGCGAAGTAGTGAGGCGAGGCCACCAAGGGGTCGTCCGCGATCTGGAAAGCCTGCTGTCGCCGTCCTTCGTAGATGGGCTGGAAGAGGGCCGCATACGGCGTCTCCTCGATCGCGTTCGTTCGGAGCGTTTCGTCCGCGACCGTGGAGGCGATGAAGCGCCCACGACTGCTGATGAGAAACACGTCGACGCCCAGGTCTTCCTGAATGCCCTCGAGGAAGGTGGCAATGTCCTTGAGAGCCCGATCCACGCCCGCAACGCCGACGAAGCGACCCTCACGGAAGATGGGGAAGGTCTGCTCGACGATCATCTTGCCCTCGTAGACGTAGGGCTCCGTCACCATCGGCACGGCGCAGTTCGCCTCAGCAGCCTGCTCTCGGCAGCCGTCGTAGTAGAGGCTCTTCTCCATGTCGACGAGGGGGGTGAGCTTGATGGCACCGTTCGAAGCCGCGTCGCGGAACCAATAGGGGAGGAAGCGCCCTCCCGTGCCGAAGGCCGGTCCCACGGTCTTGGCGAGGGCGCCCTCGACGTAGGAAGCGTCCTTGCCGTCCGCGTCGGGCTCGTACCCGATGTAGGCGCCCGTGAACTCGGGGAACTCTTCGAGCACCCGTCGCGCCAGTGCGCTCGAGGCCTCGCGGTCGCCGAAGAGGACCTCTTCCTGGCTGAGCGCCAACATGCGGGCGGTCAGCACAGCGCGCGTGTTGCCCCGCTCGACTTCCGCCGCCACCTCATCGGCGAGGTAGCGAAGCGACTTCTCCGCCTCATCGCGAATCCCGTCCACGGTCTCGTACGCCGACCAGAGCCGCTCGCCCACGACCACGAGGATGACGGGCAGGATGATGAAGAGGAGCAGTCGGCCCCGAAGGCTGTGAAGGAGCGGGATCGACGAGTGGCTCATGGAACCCACTCTACGCGCGAGACCCGTGCCGCCGGGCCCTTCTACGCGGTGAGGTCCCACGGATCAGCACCCGGCCCCGGAGCCGTCTAGCATGGAGGCATGAGCCGTGCCGGAAACCGATGGGGAGCCCGTCCTACCCCTCAGATCACCTCCTGTGACCCGCGATTGAGTCGCCGGGCCGCCGCCTCGAGCGCTTGGGTGGCGGCATGACGTCCTGGAATCCCCCGGTCGATGTCCATGCGCCCCGCGACCAGGGTTCACGCAAGCGACTTCGACCCGGGGCACAGCGGCACTACCCCTCGGACACGGCCTTTGACCGGATTGCACGCGTGGTGTGTCGAGCCGGGTGCATTCCACGAAAGGAACTCTACGAGTCGTGGGAGATCGCGAAGCGGGTCCGACGCCACCTACGCGGGTCGCGCATCGTGGATCTTGCGTGCGGACACGGCCTCCTTGCCTACATGCTTGCGGTGATCACACCGTCCGTCGACGAAATCGTGGCGGTCGATCGTCGCCTCCCGCCCTCCACGAAGCGGCTCGCCGCGGAGATGGAAGCCGAGTGGCCCGCACTTGCGCAGCGGGTCCGGCACCATCAAGCGGACCTTCGCCACAGTCAATTACGCGCCGACGACATCGTCGTATGCGCGCACGGCTGCGGATCCCTGACCGATCGCGTGTTGGACCTCGCCTTGGCGGTGGATGCCGACGTCGCAGTGCTTCCGTGTTGCTCCGATCACAGCAATCTCGACCACGCCGGCCTGTCCGGCTGGCTCGGTGCCGATTTGGCGATCGATGTCGTCCGCGCGCTGCGCCTCCACGACGCAGGCTACAAGGTCTGGACCCAGTGCATCCCGGAGGCGATTACGCCCAAGAACCGTCTCCTGATCGGGCGCGCCACCGCACCGTCGGCGTCCGTGCCCGCCAACATACGCACTGACTCGCAGACGCACGGACTCGCAGACGCACTGATTCGCAGGTGCCTCACTCGGAGAGGTCCGGCCTCGGAGAGGTCCGGCCTCGGAGAGGTCCGGCCTCGGAGACGCAGGGACTCGGAGACGCACGCACGCCAAGCCGCGCCGAGACCCATAAGGCCCACGAGCGTCCTGCAGCACCGAGGTGATCTCTCCACCCGACATGCGCGCTCAGGAGGGTGGATCCGGATCGGATTCGGGGCGGCTCCGCAGCGTGCTCCGCGGTTGCGGGTAGGGCCGTGGGCGTGCGCGTGCGTGCGTCCCCGCGCCAGCCGGTTCAGTTGGGCCAGCCGAGCCGGCGACACCGGCCACGCGGCAACCGCTGGCGGCCACGCAGGGCGCGCGGCTGGTGTACACCGGGCCCGAAGGCCCGGGCGTGCTGACGGCGTACGCCCCCCGCCGGCGAGCCCTAGCCGGGTGCGCAAGCCGCGGACCGGTCCTGCACGCCCTGTGGGTGAGGCAACCGTCGTCCCGCGGGATCCGGCGTCCGTCGAAGCGGCCGCCCGACTCGGCCACCCGATCGGGCGGCGCCTCGCTTTGGTCTCCCTCGGCGTCCGGCGGCCGGATCTCTGCACCATCGCCCTCTGCGCCATCCGCTGCGCGATCCTCTCCGCCATGTTCTGCGCATCCTCGGCGCCATCCTCGGCGGCATCCTCGGCGGCCCCGGGCGGGGTGGAGGGCTTCGCGCCCTCCTCCTCCGGCTGCACCGCGCTCTTCTGGAGCGGCCGGCCGGGATGATCGGGGTGCAGGATGATGCCTTCGTTCGTCTCGAAGATCGGGAGCATGTGCTCGTTCGCGCCGATGATCCACATCCGTCCCGCGTCGTAGATCACGTGGTGACCACGGCACCCGCGGTCGATGTTCGGCGCCTCCTGGTTGCCACCCTGGCTCTTGGGTACCCGGTGCATGTTTTCGAGGAAGATCTCGTTCGTGCAGCCCGGCACCCAGCAGCGGTCGCCGTAGCGGGCTATGCAGGCGCGCAGCACCTCCGCCGGCACGGTGCGGCACCCAGGGCGGGACGTGTCTCCCGCCCTTCGCCTACCCGGGGTGCGCGCTTGCGGGTCGTGGCGGCGGTTGAAGTCGCTGAGCACGGCTCCGATGGTCTGGCCGCGCGAGAGCGCCTTCTTCGCCATCCGCGACGCGAGGATCCGGGCCCGCTCGTAGTCCTCGAAGGCCGCCCGCGTGAGCTCGGTGTGAAAGGGCACGAGCTCCCGGGTGTTCTGACACGCCTCCTCGATGCGGCGCCGGACCTTGCTGCGCAGCGTGCGCAAAGGGAGGAAGCGGGCCCAGGTCTGCCAGTCGTCGTCCTCGCGGACGGTGCCCTCGTACGAGGCGAGCCGCCCCAGGCTCTCGGCCTGGTCGAAGCCGAACTGGCCCTCACGAAGCGCGGGCTCGACCCAGGGGAAGGCGAGGAAGGCGCGGCCCACGAAGCGCAAGGTCCGACCGAGGAAGGGCGAGAGCCCCTGGCGGATGGCGAACTCGCCGATGCTCGCGCAGCCGAGCCCGACGTAGGCGGTGGTGCGGTCGATGCGCTCGAAGGCCTTGGCGAGGTCGATGAGGTCCTGCTTCACGCGCGGGGCGAGCCGCTCGACGACGGCCATGGCCTCGGGCTGGGGCTCGTAGCGGATCTTGCGGCGATCGGCGCGGATGAAGGGCACGAACAAGACACTATCAAGCGGGGCCGACAGCCCTGAGAGGCCTGATGCATGGGGGCGGGGGCGCCGCCACCTCTGCCTCCGCGCCCAACCCGCGCTTCCGCTCCTTGCCGCGGCGCGTCGTTACGACGCTCGAAGCTTCGATGCGACCCGGACGCCCATCCGGCTACATGGCAGATAGGAGTCGTCGCTCTCCCGGCGCGCGTCGAGCGTCATGGGGGAGCGACTGGAGGCGCCGCGCCATGACCGCAGACCCCGCTACCGACCCGACGCGTTCGTGGATCCTCGAGGCGACGCGGCTCGACTTGGGTCTGGAGGATCCGCGCAGTCACGCCGTCACGATGGCCGAGACCGAGGACGGGCTGGCCCTTGCGTTCTTCGGTGGGCCGCATGCCGGCCTCCTCGATCAGGGCATCTGGTTCATGCGCAAACGGCATGGCGCCTGGGAGAAAGCGAGGCGCGTTGCAAAGCCGCGCGAGGCCACCACGATTTGCTGGAACCCGGTGCTCAACGTGCTCCCGGACGGGACGCTGCTTCTGTTCTACAAGGAGGGCGAACGATGCGCCTCCTGGTGGGGACTCCTGACGCGCTCCTACGATGGGGGCGACACGTGGGAGCGAGCGGCTCCCTTGCCGCGCGGCATCCTCGGACCGATTCGGAACAAGGCGATAGCCGTTGCCGACGACACCCTCTTGTGTGGTTCCAGCACGGAGGACGGGCCCTGGCGTGTCCACTTCGAGCACATGCGCGACGCTGGCGCGTCGTGGTCACGCACGCCATCGGTGCACGAGGGGCAGCCCCTCGGGGCGATTCAGCCCACCATTCTCCCGTGGCCATCGGGCCGCTGGCAGGCCCTCTGCCGTAGTCGGGCCGGTTGCGTCGTCGAGACCTTCTCCGTAGACGGCGGGCACACGTGGTCCTCGCTCGTCGAGACGCCTCTGCCCAACCCTAACGCCGCCCTCGACGGGATCGTCTTGGACGATCGTCGCGCGCTCATCGTGTTCAACCCGACACTGCCCGGCCGTTTCATGCACGACCACCGGTCCCAGCTCGCCCTCGGGCTGACCGACGATGGAGGCGCGTCGTGGAAGCAGGTCGCGCTGCTGGAGGACGAGAAGGAAGGGGAGTTCTCCTACCCGGCCGTCATCCGAACCGAAGACGGGCGCGTGCATGTCGCCTACACGACCGGCGAAGGATGGAGAGGCGTGAAGCACGTCGTGATCGATCCCGCGCAGCTCCCCGACTGAGCCTCCGCCGCCCGCCCCTTGGCTCGACGACCCACGCGTCTCTTGCGAAGGCAGTGTCTACGGACGAGTGGAGAGTCTGGTTGGATCCTCATGCCCAGGCCGAGAAGACCGAGCTGGTTCAGGAACACCGGCGACTTCGTGAGGAGGAGCGTACGAGTCGCGCATCCACCCATCTCGTCCCTACGGGGCGAGCGGAAGCCGTGCCTCCCGCCCTTCTCAGTCTCGCCGTGGACGCCTGCCTGGAGGCCGACTTCTACGACATCCAGGTGCATCGGCGGATGCCACCCGCTCGTTGAGGTGATGCGCCCACGGGTGCATACCCCATCCCGGCTGACGCGAAGGACGGAGCCGGGGCCGCGAACCGCGAACCGCGTTCTGCGTCCTTCACGCGTCGACCGGGCGCGGACGCCGCCGGGGGCGTGAAGCCAACCACGCACGCCGTAACCGTGAATATCTGCACTGACTCCGTACGGACGACTACTCCTTTCGGGTGTAGACGATCTCCATCATTTTCGACGTGCGCTTGCCGTCCTCGCCGAGCCACCACATCTCCATGACGTAGCTGTCGTCGCCGGTCCAGCGCATGACCGTCTCCGAGGGCTGGACCGTCATCGACATGAAGTTCAGGTCGTCGCTCTTGAGGATGAGCTCCCCTTTGTCGTTGGTCTTTCCGCTGGCGACCGTGACCGTGGAGCCGTTGTCCACGATCCAGACGTTCGTGTACTGCCCTCGGACCTGGTCGTAGCTCATGGTCGAGCGGCCCCGCCACGGCTGCCCCATCATGTTGCCGATGAAGTCCATCTCCACGTGCCAGCCATTCATGATGGGCTTGGTCACGCAGCGGTCGTCGAAGCCCATCGGCTCCTGGTCGGGGGCCATCCAGTACTTGCCGGCGGTCGTCCACTCGCCGCAGAACTTCTTGAGTAGCTCGTGCTCGGCGCCCTGCTGGGGGTTCATCGGGTCGAACGCCGGGCCGTCTTCCTTCTCGTCGGCGAGGACGTGGCCTGCTGCCAAGGCGATGGCGATGGTCAGGGCCAGGGCAAACCGTTTCCAGGGTGCGTTCATACTTGTCTCCTCCCGCATGTCTCGTTCAACATCGAATCGTTCGAGGCGCGAGTATAGGGCCCCGGTCAGCCGAAGCTCCCGCGATTGGCTCTCAGCGCGGCGTGATCGGCGTCGTACTGCGCGACAGGAAGAGCAAGGCCCACATCGAGTCGTGCGGGTCGGCGTGGTAGACGGGCCAGGAGCCGTCGTCCTTCTGTCGCAGCACGAGCTGCATCGCCCCTTCCCAGTACCAGTCGTGTCCGCCGACCGTCTCCACGTCCGAGAGCACGCCCGCACGCTCGAGCCCGTAGAGGTAGTAGAGGAACCAGCCCTCGTATTGCGGGTTCTCGGTGACGGTCCACATGCCGTCGAGCGCCGCCCAGCCGTCGCGGACGGCGCCGTCGATGGCCTTCGACAAGGCGCGGTGGCGCCGGGCCAAGCGCGTCCCCGACAGATGCGAGCCGGCGATGACCAGCGAGGCGATCCCCGCCGTGGTCATGCTGCCGTACGGCCGGTATCCCCGTGGGCACTCCCGGTAGGACCAGCCACGCTCGACCGCCGCGATGGCCGTGGGGGCGTACCGCCGCCCCTCCTTCGCTCCCGGCCGCCCGTGCCGCCCTAGGCGAAGATCGTCGCGCTCCTCGCCGTCGGGCGCCTGCACCGAAAGGTAGTGCCGAGCCACACCGGCCCAGGTCGACCGCGGCACGTCGAACCCGCAGCGGGCCGCGGCGTTCAGACCCAGGACGGCGTACTGCGTGTTGGAGTTGTCCCACCAGTCCGGCACGTTCGGCTCGAGGTTGATCTCGTAGTCGAAGGGATACCCCCAGCGCAGGATCTCCTCGCGACCGGTGACCGGCTTCCCCCCCTCTTCCTTCGCGAGCACGTTCTCGAGGAGGTAGTCCGTCGCGCGCTGCAGCCAGGCCCGGGCTTCGTCGCTCAGCACGCGTGGAAGTGGCTCGTCGAACTCGCCACGTTGCGCGCGTCGCATCTCCTCCGGTGGCGTACCCAGGGCCTCGACCGCCATGACGGCGGCACCGGTTTCGTAGATGCCCCGAGGCTCTCGCGTGAGCAGCCACCGGAAACCGCGGGCCACGTCCGGGTGGTCGGCAGGCAAGCCTCCGCGGACGAGCGCCAGAAGCGCGAGGCCCGTCGTGCCGAGCGGGCCGGTCCCTGGGAACGACCCGTCATCGCTCTGCAGGGACAAGATGTGCTCGGTGCTGGCGAGGATGGCTCGATCGACTCGCCCCTGGAAGCCCGAAAAGCGGTGCTCGTAGCGGCGGTCGAGCGCCAGCTCGATGCGTGCGCGGTACCGGCGCTCACCGGGGCGCAGCGCATTCACCGCGCGTGGGGCCGGCGCATTCGCGTAGCTTGTCCGCGCCGTGAGGTCGTACTCGATCTTCGTTGCGAGACCGCGCTCGAGGTCGAAGGTGGTCGTCCACGTGCAGCGCCCATCATGGAGATAGTAGTAGGGCCGCGGACTCGTGCCGTCTTCGACGGCCGAGGAGAAGAGGACGATCCCACTGAGCACGACCTCGTTGCGGCCGTCCTGTTCTCGGATCTCACGGACGCCCAGCCGTCCACGTGCGCGCATCGGGCCGAGTCGCCAGGTCCCTTCGAGTACTTCGTCGATATCGACCTGTGTCTTCGCGTTCAGGCGCTTGGCCGGCAGCCGTAAGGCGTATGGCATGTACAGCCACTCCACGTGCCCGATTGGCCGCCCCGGGCGCAGTGCCTCCGCCAATTCGTATCCGTAGAAGCCGTGCAACTGAGTGGGGTGGCCCACGCGCTCCGGGTCTCGACCCTTCATCGCGGTGTCCTCGACCACGGCCTCCTTCACCTCGTAGTGGACGAAGTCGTATGGCTCGAGGCGCCACCGGGCTCGTGGTCCACCCGCGGCATCCGTCGACCTGCTCCCGAGCACGAGCAGCAGCAGAAGACAGACGATCGGGGGGACGCGCATCATCGAGCCTCCCCCCTATGGAACGTCGTTTGGCCAGGAAGGCAACCCTGGCGCGCTACCATCTAGCGTGCTTGAATAGGGCATGCGCTTGCTCGCGAACGCCGCGCCGCCGCCGCAATTCCTGATTCAGTGGGTCGTCCTGCCGGTCCTCGCCCTCCTTGCGGCCGTGATCGTCGCGTGGCTGCTCTTCCGCCGGTACAGACGGAAGCGCTGAATGCGCCGCGCGCTCGCGGCGCGTCTCATACTCGGCCCGGCGACCTGTTCGGAGCCCGTTCTGACGCCGTGCGTGGGACTACTTCCTGCTCCAGTCCACCGTGACAGCGCGGCGGGCGTCGTTGCCCTCCTCGCCGTCCTCACCGGGGAGGTAGCAGCTTCCGTTGTATCCGTCGTCGTTCTGCCGCAGACCCACAGCGTTCAGCGCTCGCGTCGATACGACCGTTTCCTGGGCCGCGTTCAGCGCCGCGACGAACGCCGTCACATCGGCTGCCGTGGCTTTCCCTGCTGGTTCGCCGCGAGCCAGGTCGGCCTCGAGCGCCATCGCCTGGACGAAGCTCGGCAGGTGGTCGGTGAGGAGACGGTGGTGGGCGAACGCGCGCACGCTCTGGATCTCGCCGTTGACGGCGTATGCGAAGCCTACGGGCTTCTGCTCGTTTCGCGCCAGCGCCGCGAAGTACTCCCGTACGCGTGACTCGAGGCGCTGGCGGTGGGCGCCCGACTCGCCGTCCTCGTCCTCGACCGCCGCGACGAGAGTGGAGGTG
This sequence comes from uncultured Planctomycetota bacterium, assembly GCA_963802335.1. Taxonomy (GTDB): domain Bacteria; phylum Planctomycetota; class PLA2; order PLA2; family JAEUHO01; genus CAWDIE01. The sequence goes on from CAWDIE010000007.1 coordinate 285,692, forward strand.
GCCTCGATGCCCTTCTTGTCGAGGACCTCGCGCACCTCGTCCCAGACCTCCTGCTGATCCTTGACGTACTGCGCCTTGATACGGACGGACTTGGCCGCTACGCCGAGGCCCGTGTTTCGAAAGGCGACGCCGTCGTGGCCGGCCCGCGTGTTCCACCGCCCCGGCTCGACACAGAAGGCCTCGACCGGAACTTCGGAGTGGGCGGCGATCACGAGGTCCTGTGCGATCTGACGATCCTGTTGTCCTCCCTTGACGATGGTGCCGGCCACGATCAGGATCGGGACGTCGCCGTCGTTCTCGATGACGAGCGTGCCCACGGTCGGCCCACTGTTCGCGAACGCCACGTCGAAGTGCTGCTGGCGCTGTTGCACGTCCTCGACGTCCATGTCGTTGGCCGACACCTGGCCGGCCGGTTCCGAGGTGGCCTCGTCTTCAGCTTCTGTCTCGATCACCTCCTCGACCTGGGCGATCTGGACGTGCTGACGGCTTCGCTCTTGCCCGCCCTCCGTGCCGCCCACCTCGCGAACGCGTGCGCTGCCCGCCTTCTCGGCCTCCTCGAGGGTCACGAACTCCCCGAGATCGAGGGGATTTCGCGTGTAGACGGGCCAGACGACGAGATTCTCCACATCGACCGCCTCACCGAGCCAGCGGTCCGCGTCCAGCGTGGCGTTCGCGGTGGGCGGGCCGCCGAGGGGCACGTCCTGCGCGCCACAGGCCCCCAGAGCGGGCAGGAGTGCGAGCAGGATCCACAAGAACGGGCGCGTCGTCGACATGGCATGACTCCCCGGGCCGACCGGGCGGCCTCTACTCATCGGACACGGCGGGGACACGCGCGTTCGCCGCGACCTTCGGACCCGCAGCCAATAGGGACCTGCGGCTTGTCGCCGCCATGGTGCGCGGATTCCGTGATCCCTGGACGGGAGTCGACCCGGGCGATGGCATTCTGTACCCGCTGGCCTGTCCCAGAACGTCCCGCCCCATTGCCGACCGAAGGCGATGCGCCTACGCTGGGTACACCTCCGTGGAGGACTCGAGATGGCCAAGGGGAACGATGGCAATCTCCTTCAGCACGAGGTCGAGCTTCGACTCGCGACGCGACTCGCCGGCCTTGGTGACGGAAGGCTCCACGTGGCGCTGACCCATGGCATGGCTCCGTACGAGCCTTGTGACCACCCACGAACCACCGTGGCCCACGACCGCTTGGACGGCGTACTGAAGAGCCTGGCCGGAGAGCCCGGCCCGGAAGACACGCCGCTCGTGCGCGCGTACAGGACCTGCGCGGCCACGCGGGAGCACTACCCCAACTCCGCCGAACTGATCGCGAGCCTGATCGGCCGCGAGAACGTGGAGGGGTGTATCACGGAGAACGACCCGACGAAGTTCGAGGAGCTTGCGGCTGCGTGGGCGGGGACGCATGTGCAGGTGCGTGAGGGGTCGTGGCGGCGCGAGGTCGGCGAAGGAGGCGGACTCTGCTGTCCCCCGGATCTCGATCGGCCCTGGCTGCTCTCCATGGATCCGCTCACGTGGCGAGAAGACGAGACAGACGCGCATTCCGGCGACAAGGACGACGCGCATCTTCGCGCCGGCGACCTGCGGCGCATCGAGGATGTCCTTCGTGGTTACATGGCGAGCGGCTATCCCGGGGCAGCATCGATCTTCGTGTACAAAGTCCCGCCGCCTCTCCAGTCCACCTTCTGGCTGCGCATGACGAACCTCGCGCGCGAGCTCGATGTGCGCGGCCACGGTCACGCCGCGGACTACGACGATACCTGCCGCAATCTCGCCGCCGTGTTCACAACGCCCGCATGAGGTCCGTACAGGCACGGAGTCCCTACAAGACCGGACAGCGCCTCGGAAGAGCCATCAGACTTCGGTGACTTCGTCGTCCTCGCGGAATGTCAGCCGGTAGAGATCCGTGCGTCGGTCCTTCCAGTTCTGCACCGTGCCTGCATACCGCGCGCGACGCAGGATCTCCAGGTCCAGGTCGCTGATGATCATCGTCTCGATGTTGGGCGTGCACTCGGCGGCGATGCCGTCGCGTTCGAACGCGATGTCCGAAGGCGTGAAGATCCCGGATTGGGCGTAGTGGATGTCGGCGTTCTCCGCGAAGGGGAGATTGCCGACACACCCGGCGATCGCGACGTAGATCTGATTCTCGATCGCACGCGCCTGGGCGCAGGTCCGAACACGCAGGTAGCCGGCACGCTCGTCCGTGTTGAACGGGACGAAGAGCAAGTCTGCACCCTTGCCTGCAGCGACCCGGGCCAGCTCGGGGAACTCCACGTCGTAGCAGATGAGGATGGCGACGCGTCCGCAGTCCGTCTCGAAGACACTTAGACGGTTGCCGGCCTCCACACCCCACCACTTCCGTTCCGACGGTGTGATGTGGAGCTTCGATTGCCGTTCCAGCGTACCGTCGCGGCGGAAGAGGAAGCTCACGTTGTAGAGACGGCCGTCCTCGACCTCGAAGGTCGATCCCGCGATGATGTTGATGTTGTGCTTGATAGCCAGATCTCGCATCATGTCCAGGAAGGCTGGTGTGGACTCGGCGAGACTGCGCGCCGCTAGGCCCGGCCTCTCCGCTGCCATGAACGAGAGCAGCTGCGTGGTGAAGAGTTCGGGGAAGAGCACGAAGTCGGACTTGTACTCCGACGCCGTGTCGACGAAGAACTCGCACTGCCGACTAAACTCCTCGAACGTGTGGATCGTCCGGAGCTGGTATTGAATCACCGCGAGGCGGACCATCTGCACCGCGCGATACCGTCGCTGCCGCGGTGGCTGGTGGTCGAGGTTCACCCACTCGAGGAAGGTGGCGAATCCACGTGACGCGTGGTCTCCGGGAAGGTAGTTGGGGATGAGCCCCTTCAGCACGAAGCCGTTCGCCGTCTGCGCCGTCAGCACGGGATCGTAGAGCTCTTTGCGCATGACCGATTCGACGAACTCACGAGCGCTCATCTCCTCGGCGTGCGCCCCGTAGCCCGGGATGCGTCCCGCGATGATGATCCGGGCGATGTTGTGGTCCCGGGCGATGCGCTTGCGTTCGTCGTACAAGCGACGGCTCAGCCGCATGCCGCGGCACTCGGGGTGCACCATGATCTCGATGCCGTACAGGGTGTCTCCGTCCGGCGTATGGTTGCGAATGAAGCCGTTGTCGGCGATCTCCTTCCAGTTGTGCCACTCCGAGTAGCGATCGAAGTCGACGATGAGGCAGTTCGCCGAAGCCACGATCTCCTGCTCGTACTCGACGACCAGCTGCCCCTGAGGGAAGTGCTGGATCTGGCTCTGGATCTGCTCACGCTGCCAGGTCTCCATGTCCGGGAAGCAGAGCGCCTGCATCTCCACCAACTCCGGGTAGTCCTCGATTCGCATGGGACGGACTCGGATCCTGGTTTCGAATTCCTCGAGGTCGATCGGTGCCATCGTCGTCTCCGAGCCCCTGGGCCGCCGTGCCGCTGCCCGCGCGAGGCAAGCCGAGTACGCTACCCGAGCACCGTCCGTACGGAGTCAGTGCAAATCTTCACGGAAGTTCGGAAGGCGCTGCGTGGGGGGCGGGGCGTGGGCTCGCCAGGCCCCCCCGGATGACTCGAGGTGGGGGACCACTCGGCCGGGACGTGGTCCTTGCCACCGCTACGGTGCCCTCGAGCTGGTGGGCGCGCCGGTTGGCCGGCTGGCCGGGCGGAGCTTCTGCCGAGACACGCAGGCGGGAGCATCCGCGCGGCGTACGTTCGCCGCCCTGCCAGCGGAATGCCCCCGGTTCTTCGTCCGTCTGCGCGCCCGTTCAGCCAAGAACGAGCGGCACGGGGCGAACAGCACGGGGCGAGCCGTGTGCCGTCGAACGCGGGGGCCGCACTGCGCCTCGTCTCCCGCGGCGAAAAGTTCGACGGCGAGGCTGCCTTCCATGAGAAGGCAATCCCTGTCAAGCGGTGTTTGTCAGTGGTTCGAACGGCGGAAGCCCACCCTTTACCCACGCTTCCATACGCACTCTTGGTGGGCCGGTTTCCAGGCCCGGTGCACGTTGGGGTCCGAGTGAGCCAGGATGCTGCTATCTCCGTAGCGGCGTCTCGATGCGCCCGGCAGCCTTCGCAGTCATCCAGACTCGGGATGGATAGGTCCTCCTGTGCCGAACCGCTGTGGCCGGGGGGCCTAGGCGGCGCAGCTGTTCATGCTGGGGTTGTACACCTCGCCGGTCTTCCACAAGGCGTGGAGCAGCACCGAGAGCTTCCGAGCTACCCCCGTCACCGCTTTCCTCATCGCGATCTTCCCGCCCTGGGACGCGATGCGCTCGCCGTGGCGTTTGAGATCCGAGTCCGGGCTATTGTCCTGCAGCAGGCGTTGAGCGCACTGCACGAGCAGGGTCCGAAGGAGCGCATCGCCCTCCTTGGTGATCCGCAGTTGCTTGTCCGTTTCGCCTGACTGATCCCGCTTGGGCACCAGGCCCAGATACGGCCCCACATCCCGGCTACGCGCGAAGTGGCCCGGGTCCTCGAGCGTGAGCACGTAGGCCAGCGCGGTCAACGATCCCACACCATGCACCTGCCTCAAGCAGGCCGTCTCCGGGTAGCTCTCCGCGGACAGCCGCTCCACCTCCTTGTCGTAGCTCGCAATCTCGTCGCTCAGAAACTCGATCGTCAGCAGCATCGGGGTCAGCGCGTCCTTCAGGGCCTCGGGAAGATGCTCCCGGGTTCGATACCGTAGCGAAGCCGCGTCCTGCTTCGGCAGGCGTGCGCCGAAGGCCTTGACAAGACCCCGCAACGAGTTCACCAGGTCCGTTCGTGCCGACATGAGCGCCGCCCGGGCGCGGATCAGCGTCAGATCGCGCTGCGCGCTCTCCCCGCGATGGCGAATCGGGTGCAGGAGCTGGGGATCCAGACGACCCACGCGCGCCACTCCGTATGGAACTACTCGCGCTGGTCTTGCATCTCTCGCTGGCGCATTGGCATGGCGTCGATCTGATCGAAGAGGGTCTGCATGGTGACCGGAGCATTGGCTCGACGCTTCACCCCGCCGTCCTTCCCGACGAGCCGCAACGCGAACTGGCCCGCTGGCACGCCGTAGTGCGACCGGAGGCGCGCGCCCGCCGTCCCCGGGATCTCCTGCCCGTCCGCCTCCGACTGGCCCTTCTCGAGCACGACCACGAGGGCCATGTCCCGCTCGTTGAAGGCGGCAAGCGCGTTTCCTACCTCCGTTAACTGGGCGACGAGGGACACGTCTCCGGCGGAGGGGGCGAAGAGAAGAAGAGGACGCTTCTTCCATCGGTAGGTGGCCATCGAGAACGGCGCTGCTGACCGGTAGGCGGCGATCCAGTCCACTTCCAACTGGAAGCGGCCATCGCGCTTGTCGTAGATCATCAAGCCCAGGCTGTCGATGGCCTCCGGGTCGAGCTTCGTCTCGGCGAGCCTACGTCCGCGCCACTGAGCATGAAACCGCGAGAAGGGGACGTCGATCACCTGCCACGTGCCGGCCTGGGTCTCGAACGTAGCCCAGAAACTCGGCTGCATGCGGCCACGTCGTGTGTCGGATGTCGTGAGCCGGAACGTGTACGTCCGACCATCCCCGCGCACGCGCACGCGGACGCCGTCGTAGCTACCGAGCCGAAACGACTTCACGCCAGAGCGGATCGACGAGAAACCGCCGCCGTTCGTGTTGGTCCGGCCCGCGAAGACGATGCGGCCTTCCATGCGGCGGAAGTCGCCCTGCGAGCGGCCTCCCATCACGTTGTCGTTCACCGTCGTCCAGGGGAGTGTCTGGAGGGACGAGGGGAAGTCGACCAGGACCCGAGGCTCGCCCGCCTCGGCCGAACCGGAGGCGGCGCAGAGCAGGATGCCCATCAGAAGACTGGCGCACGCCCAGCTCATGACGGGTCCCGGGGGCGCCCGGACGGAGGCTTCGAGACCTTGCAGGCTCCCGGGGAGGCAGGCGTCAATGCGGCGGCGACGAAGCCGACCAGGAGGCCTGCAGCCACGCCCGGCTCCCAGCCGAACGCCAGCCGGGCGACGAGGCCCAGGAGGAAGAAGAAGACCGCGACCGCGATCCGCCGGGGGCTGTTCAGGGTTCAGAGCATCGTTGGGTCACCAGGAAGCGGACCCGCCGTGGCGGCCAGGCCTCACCAGGACGACGTCCGTCGGCCGCCGACGTTTCATGGGCACCGAGACATGCTTCCCGCCAGCTCCCCTCGAAACGGATGTCCCTGCGCAGGGACCCGCCGTGGTACGGGGTTGGGTGCCCTCGAACCTGTCCACATCCACCCTCGCCGTGAGGATCGCTGCCGTGAGCGACAACGAAGAACGCCTGATCGAGCTCGAGACGCGCCTGATGCACCAGGAGAAGCTCCTGGAACAGCTGAACGAGGTCGTTACGAGCCAGCACGTGCAGATCGAGGGGCTCGTCCGCGCCATGACGCAGGTCAAAGAGCAGGTCCTCGGCGGCAATCCCGAGGACGTGAACGAGCCGCCGCCGCACTACTAGCCATGACGCTCCCGCAGAGTCCGCATCGACCTACGCCGAGCGATCGGTAGAGTGGGGTCGGAGGCCGTCCATGCAGACCGAACACCCGAAGCAGCCGCCGCTCGAAACGTCGCTGATGGGCGTCGTGAGGACTGTATTCGATCACTACGGCATCGACGTCTCGACCCCCTGGCTCTACGGCGCGACGGCGCACGCGTTCGTGCTGAACGTGCACGAGAAGCTCTGCCCCTCCGGGCCCTACTGTTGGGACGGAGACGGCTGGGTGCGTCTGTTGGCGAACCTGGGGATCAACCGCCGGGACCTCGGGTTCTTCTCGGCGGCGTCTTCCCCAGAGGAGCGCGCCGCCGTGGAAGGGGAGGTACGTGAGGCCGTGGATCGTGGCGTCCCGTGCTCGCACCTCAACATGGACAACCAACGCATCGCCGGCTACGACGAAACGGGCTTCGTCAACTGCCGTCCTTGGGGGGAGTGCGTGCACACGCCTGCGCGCCTTACCTTCGGTAGCTGGGCCGAACTCGGCGACGAGGTCCACATGAGCTTCTTCCGCTTCGAGCGCGGGGAGGCGACCGACGCGCTCACCCAGGCGAAGGCGAGCTTGGCCTATGCCCAGAGCCTCTGGACGGATCCGGCCGCCCATACGCACGAGCCCTACGGCATGGGACCGCACGGCTACGCCAACTGGCAGCAGGCCTTGGCCGACATCGACCCCGAGGACCACGGTGCCTGGTGGAATGCACGGGTGTGGTCCGAGTGCCGCGCCATGGCGGCGAAGTACCTCGACGAGATCGCCGAGCGCTTCCCGGAGGCATCCGAACCGGCACGCGCCGCGGCGCAGGCGTACGCAAGAATCGCCGACCGCCTGGATCGCGTCAGTGACAAGGCGATGCCCCTTGCCGAGCGGAGCAGGCTGGTGGGGGAGGCGTCCCGGATCGAGGCGCTCGCCGTGAACCAGCTCGGTGAGGTCGCTGCATGCCTCTGAGCGAGGGTGGACCACGCTTTCCCGCGAGCTTCATTGTGGGCACCCTGTGGGCCGTGGGGCCGGCTCTCAGCCGCTAGCCATGTTGGCTCTGCGGGACGCGAGATGCGCACGGGGTTCCGAGGCCCCAACCCTGGCGACTATCGTGTTCATCGCTCACGGGAGGAAACATGGCGACATCCGCAATCCCCAGCCTGCGCTACGAGGACGCTCACGCCGCGATCGACTGGCTGTGCGAGGCGTTCGGCTTTGAGAAGCACCTCGTCGTCCCCGCGGAGGACGGCGGCGTGGGCCATGCCCAGCTCGTTTGGGGCAAGACGATGGTGATGCTGTCCTCCACGCGAGACGATGAGTTCGGCGCCCTGCTCGCCTCGGCGCAGGACGCCGGCGGCTCGACCCAGAGCACCTACTTCGTCGTGAACGAGATCGACGCGCACTACCAGCAAGCCGTGGCGGCCGGGGCAGAGATCGTCATGGAGATCCGGGACGAGGACTACGGCGGCCGCGTCTACTCCGCCAAGGACCCGGAAGGCAATCTGTGGAACTTCGGCTCGTACGATCCGTGGGCTGATCCGGCGTAATCGAAGTGCGGCACCGAGCTGCTGCCGCGTGCGAGCAAGCTGCGAGACCGCTACTCGTGCCGCAGCGCGTGGACCGGGTCCACGCGGGCGGCCCGGTGCGCGGGGTAGAGCGCTGCGAGCATGGCGACGGCCGCCGCCAGCAACGGGCCGGCGATGGGCAACCACGCGGGCACGTGGAAGACGCTGCCGCGGACGGGGAACGACGCCCGCTGGGCGATCACCTTCAGGGCTACGGCATCCAGGGGAATCTGCACGAGCAGTGCGACGAGCAAGCCGAGCAGACCACCAACCAGCCCGATCATCGCTGCCTCCAGCAGGAACACGGTGCGCACGTGTCCGCTCGTGGCACCGACGGCCTTCCACAGCCCGATCTCGTTCGTCCGTTCGAGCACGCTCGTGACCATCGTGTTCACGATGCCGAGCGCCGCGACGAGCAGTGCCACCCCGGTGAGCAGCGCGACGAGTACCGTGAGGGCTCCCAGGAACCCTCCGATGCGCTCGATCACCGACGCCACGCTGAACGCCGGTGAAGCCTCGCTTCCTCAGCTCGGCCTCGACCTCGGTGACGTTCTTCGTCTCGTCTACGACGACGTAGGAACGGCCGAATCCCACCTCGCGGTTCACCGGCTGCTCGAAGAACCAGCGGGTCGCGGTACCGAGCGGCAGGAAGACGTCGACCCGGGACGCGTTGCCGTCCTCGATCACGCGGATGGGATCGCCCGAGGCCATCTCGCGCACGATGCCCACGACCGTCACCACGTGCCGGGTGGGAACGATGGCCGCGTCGCTGCCCAGCATCGAGCCCGAGAGCTTCGCCACGATCTGTGGGAACGCCTCCCGCTCCTCGTCCGTGAGTACCGACAGGTCGAGGCGCGACAGCACCTGCTGCATCAGGTCGGAGGGGAGGAACCCGCCGCCCGCGCGGTTCTCGATCGGCTCGAGCACGAGCTTCGTGCCCACGAGCGAGGCCAGCTCCTCCTCTGTGACCAAGCCCCACTGGTACGCGAGGTACTCGTGGAGCAACGCCTCCTCCGCGTCGGGCGACGCGAGGTATCGCCCGGCGATCACTCGATCGGCGTAGCGCTCGCGTGTGACGTCGACGCCCAGTGTGGCGGTGGCCTCGGTCTCTCGCTCGCCCGCCGTCATGCGGTAGCGCTCGAGCACGATCGGACGCGCAACCTCGACGTGCTCGATCTTCTCGAGCTCGGCGAGACTCTCCGCGTCGAGCGCGCGGACGCGCCGCCCGATGAAGGTGCCCGGACGGCTGCGTGCCACGGCGGCCCGACGCAGCCGCTGCCTCCGCCCCTCGGACATCTCGCCGACGATCTCGATCGCGTCGTCGTCGCCGATCGGTCGGCCGAGCCCACCGGACAGCCCGATCTGCCGCAGGTTGTCCGAGTCCGAGACGGCCGTCTGCACCAGCCGCGTCATGCCCTCGCCCAACGAGACGATCAGCGTCAGTGCGAAGACGCCGATGAACACGCCGCTCATCGTCAGGAGGTTGCGCCCGATCTTGCGACGCAGCCCGTCCGCGGCCAGGGCGAGCAGCGAGAGGAAGGACGCGCGCCCGTTCACGACGTCTCCACGATCCGGCCATCGGCCATGCGGATGACGCGATCGGCTGTCGCCTGCGCGAGCTCGCGGTCGTGCGTCACAAGCAGCAGCGTCGTCCCCCGGTCGTGCGCCGCCTTGAGCAGCTCCACCACCTGACGGCTCGTCTCGGAGTCCAGGTTGCCGGTCGGCTCGTCGGCTAGCAGCACCTCGGGCTCGGCGACGAGACTCCGCGCGAATGCCACGCGCTGCTGCTCGCCACCGCTGAGCTCGGACGGCCGGTGCTCGACGCGGGCGCCCAGGTCGAGCTGTTCGAGCAAGGCGGTGGCACGGCGGCGTCGCTCCCGCCGTTCCACGCCAAGGAAGACGAGCGGCAACGCTACGTTCTCCCAAGCCCGGTACCGCGGCTGCAGGTGAAACGACTGGAAGACGAAACCCACGGTCTGCGCCCGGAAGCCCGCGAGATCCCGCTCCGAGAGATCGGCCAGCTCTGTGCAACCGACGGCAACGGTGCCCGCCGTCGGACGGTCGAGCCCGCCGACGACGTTCAGGAGCGTGGACTTGCCCGAGCCCGACTTTCCAAGAACGGCCAGGAGCTCACCGCGCTCGACCTCCAGGTCCACCCCGGCCAGCGCGCGCACGCGGTTCTGGCGCCCGACTCGGTACTCCCTGACGAGGTCGCGCGTCCGGACGGCGGACATGGTTCGGGTTCCATGGGGGGCAGGGCCGGGATTCTACGCAGCCGGCATGGGCCCAGGCGATTCGACATCGGCGCGCGAGCGTAGGTCAGCGTGTCGTGGCCTGGAATCGGAGGCGCCTTCCGTAGGTCGTACGGGAGGCGTCGAGATGGTCGGGGCGAGCCGAGTCGCAAAACAAACGCGACCTGTCCTCTGGGAGGTCCGGTTGGCCGTCTGATGGCTGGTCTCTGGGGTTGGCAGGGCACGGCGGGGCTCCTACGCTCCGCGCGGGAGCCTCTCGATCCCACGGTGACCGAGGTGAGGAAGTGGTCGCCAGCCATCCTTGATCCCGCCATCCCCGTCCTGCCAACGAAACCCCATGGCCCCGAACCTGCCACCCGTACACCCGTTCCATCCAGCATGAGGGTTCTCGCCCGACGCAGATTCATGCTTCTCGCGGTGCTCCTCGGTGCCCTCTGCCTGGCTCTGGGTTGCGCGGAACCCGAATCCGACGTTGGTGGCGCGCCGGACGAACGATCCGTCGAGGTAGGGAGTCAACTCTCGTCCCCAGATCCAGCGGTGGTTGCCCACGCCGCATACGCGGCAGCGCAAGAGAGGCTCCGTCACGTCGTCCCGGACCTGGTCCAGGCGCTGCGCCATCTGGAGATGCCCCTTGACCACCGTGGGTACGTGATGCTGGAGCACATCCTCGACGCGCTCATCCAACTGGATTCCGTCGTTCCTATCGAGGTGCTGGAGCGGTTTGAGGAGCACCAACAGGCGTCCGTGCTGATCTTGGCCTCGCGGAACGGAGATGAGGCCCGGCCCCTGCTCCGGCGATCTCTGCTGCGCAACATCAGAGATCAGAAGATCAAGGTTGCTGGCGTTGCGGCTGGCAACTTGCTGGCGAAGGGAAAGGACGCGGAGCTAACTGCCCTCTTCCTGGGATCGCTGGCGCCCCTGCTCCATGTGACAGTCGTGGCGCAGGACAGCCTCCCCGCAAACAACGGGCTGATTGGCTGCGGCGGTCACGGAGATGGCGTATTCACAGTGCCACATGACATGCCACCCTGTGTCTGGTACGAGTTGGCCTTCCAGGACTTCGGTGCCTCGACATTGCTCGCTGAAGGGCCCGTCGCGGTCTGGTTCAGCCGATGGGTCGTTCAGAAGAAGCGGTTCGTGAGGGGCTACGCCAACCCGGATCGGGATCTAACCGAGGTCGGGCTGGGGTGGGCAGCCACACTGCTCGGGATGTCAGTAGACGCTCTCCCACTGAAGCGGCGCTACTACCACTTCGTGCAGTGGGTTGACGCCGAGCACTTCCTGGGCGAGGTGTCGGTGGCCACAGAGCAGATCATCCGAGACGGCGAGTCCATGGTTGGGCGCTTGGTCGAAGCCGGGCTCCTGGCGACGGCTGACCGCCAGGAGCGAGTCATCCGCCCTCGCACTGTCGTTGATGACCAGCGCGGTGCTGGCTGGGGGAGGTTGCCCGCAATACCAGCGCTATCGGACTAGTTTCGGCCGTGCTGGACTAGGTGGCGTGGTCCGTCCGTTGGCAGCGCCGTACTCCGCCGACCACTCGGCGATCACGTCCAGCGCTCTCGCGGCGGACCTGTGTAGCCTGTCCTTGAGCGGCCTGCGCTGGCTCGGCCGCTCCTGCGCCGCTGGCGGCGCACCGGGCTCGAATCCCCCGGGGTTCCTGCTCGCTTTGCTCGACAGGAACCCTCCCCCCCTAACCCGGTCGCTGGTGGCGAATTGAGAAGACGCGCCACGGGTACTAGCCGTGACGCGTCTAGGAGGTGGTCGCCCGCCCTGCTCATGCCTCGCCGGCTCGGCACTCGTCACGCCCGCTTCGCGGGCTACCGGGCGCGAAGGACTGGAATCGAACCAGCGCTGTGCTCGGGGGGGAGGGCCGTGCCCGTGCGCGGACTTGGGGCGCCTTGGGCGCCGGCCAGGCGGGCTACTTCGTAGCCCACCCTGGGCATGCATCGGAGGGGGGGTGCGGGACCGCGTTGTCGGGGCGACTGGAATCGAACCAGCGGGAGGCACCCCTTCGCCCTCCGGGCTTCGGGGCTTTCCCGCTGGAACCAGCCTGTGTTTTCGGGGGGGATCTGTGTAGAACCCCCCCGGGGTTCCTGCTCGCTTTGCTCGACAGGAACCCTCCCCCCTAACCCGGTCGCTGGTGGCGAATTGAGAAGACGCGCCACGGGTACTAGCCGTGACGCGTCTAGGAATATTGGTCGGGGCGACTGGAATCGAACCAGCGGGAGGCACCCCTTCGCCCTGCGGGCTTCGGGGCTTTCCGCTGGAACCAGCCTGTGTTTTCGAGGGGGATCTGTGTAGATCACCCCCGGGGTTCCTGCTCGCTCTGCTCGACAGGAACCCTCCCCCCTAACCCAGTCGCTGGGGCAGAATAAGAAGACGCGCCACGGGTACTAGCCGTGACGCGTCTAGGAATATTGGTCGGGGCGACTGGAATGGACCCAGCGGGAGGCATCCTCGCCCGCGGGCTTCCGGGCTTTCCTGCTTGGAAACGAGCCCGTGTCTTCGAGGGGGACCGCGGGCACCCCCGGGGTTCCTGCTCGCTTTGCTCGACAGGGAGCCTCTCGGGCAAATCTGGTCGCTGGGTCGAAAAGAGAAGACGCGCCACGGGTACCAGCCGTGACGCGTCGAGGACATTGGTCGGGGCGACTGGAATCGAACCAGC
>CAWDIE010000008.1:0-891341 GCA_963802335.1 uncultured Planctomycetota bacterium
TCCCGACGTGCGCCAGGCATGGCGCGTAGCGCCAATGACTGGCGCTGGCAACCGGAAGGCGAAAGCCGACCGGGAAGTGACTTGAGGGTGAAAGTCCCTTGGAGACCTTGATGACAGGAACTTCTAGCCGAACAGCAAGGGTGTCCGCCGTGAGGCGGGATCTGAAGGAAGCTGTAAGCAAACTCCTGACCCGAGGTACACGAACCGCATGTGAGGCAATGTCGCGTGGGCGAGGAAGCGTCGGTGTCCGAAGCCCAATGTCATCCGGAACGCGATGGAGTATATGCGGCGGGGATGGGAGGAAAGTCACGCGCCTTACCCTGGGAGATCTGTCCACCTGCCTCGTGCTAGGGCGACCGAGAGGCCGTTCGATGGGTGGGCAGAAGTCAGCAGAGGGCGATAAGGGTCGTTGCAGCGATCCGAGGCCCGAACAAGAGAATCCGGCCCGGTGCCGTAACCTCGCTCACCGAAGGAGACGCCGATATGCGTGCTGAGAAGCACCAGCGACCCGGGAAGGAGGCGGCCGGTAGCCGCCATGAGCCCGGCGTTGCGCGTCAAGCGGTGACGGCGGCCGCGGAGTCCATCGGACCACCGACTGAAACCTTGATGGAGGAGGTGCTGCGCAGAGAGAACCTATTCGCCGCTTTGAAGCGGGTCAAAGCCAACAAGGGTGCCCCCGGCGTTGACGGCATGAGCGTCGACGAATTGCCGAAGTACCTGCGCGAGGCCTGGCCCGTGATCCGAGAGCAACTACTGAGCGAAACCTACGTTCCCTCACCGGTGCGGGAGGTACACCTGCCCAAACCGGGCGGGGGGACGCGGATGCTCGGTATCCCCACTGTGCTGGATCGACTGATCACTCAGGCGATGCTGCAGGTCATGGGCCCGATCTTCGATCGGGATTTCTCAGCCCACAGCTACGGTTTTCGGCCCGGACGTAGCGCGCACCAAGCCATTGCGCAGGCGCGCTGCTATATCGAGGCGGGAAACCGTTGGGTTGTTGATCTGGATTTGGAGAAATTCTTCGACCAGGTCAATCATGATCTGCTGATGAGCCGAGTGGCCCGGAAGATCGAGGACAAGCGACTCCTGAGGCTGATCCGACGCTATCTGACGGCGGGCATCCTGCACGGCGGGCTGGTGAGTATTCGCGAGGCGGGTACCCCACAAGGGTCACCGCTATCACCTTTGCTGTCGAATGTCCTGCTGGATGAATTCGACAAGGAATTGGAGCGCAGAGGACACTGTTTTTGCCGCTATGCCGACGACGCGAATGTCTACGTGCGAAGCCGGCGGGCCGGCGAACGGGTCATGGCGTCGCTGACGCACTTCCTGGAGTCCAAACTGCGTTTGAAGGTGAATCGCGCCAAAAGTGCCGTGGACCGGCCCTGGAAACGCAAGTTTCTGGGCTACACGGTGACCAATCACCGCTCGCCGCGCCTGAAGCCAGCACCGCAATCGGTGCAGCGGGCCAAGGATCGGATACGCGAGATTACGCACAAGGGGCGGGGACGAAACATCGTGCGGGTGATCAAGGAGATCAACCAATTTACGCGCGGATGGGTCGGTTACTACCGCTTGGCGGATGTCGCCCAGGACTTCAAAGTCCTGGTGTCACAGTCCGCCCTATGAAGGCCACTGCGAGTTCGGCCAAGCAGGTCCACTCGGCTGAGGCCTGAGCGGTAGGCAGTTCGGCCAAGCTGGTCCAGGCCAGTTCGGCGAAGCTGGGCCACCCTGGTTCGGCCAAGCTGGTCCACCGGGCACTGACGCGTGGCATTCCGGCCCGGGCTCGCCGGGCCAACCTTCCGGGTCCCCCGAGAACCCAGGAGGAAGCCCATGGCAGGCCGGAGGGCGGACGTGCACCGACTGCAGGAGGTGGTGCGGCTTCACCGGATGGGGCGGAGCCGCCGCCGGATCGCCCGGGAACTGCGCATGGGGCGCGACACGATCGCCAAGGCGCTGGAGGCCTTCCGACGGGCGGGCTGCTGGAAGGGGATCCCCGGGAGCTTCCCGAGCTCGCGGCACTGAGGCAGGCCATCGAGGCGACCCACCCGCCGAAGCCGGCGCCGCAGCAGGCCTCGAGCGTCGAGGCCTGGCGGGACGACATCGAGCGGCTGCGCCGGGCGAAGGGGCCCGGCCGACGGCGATCCACGACTGGCTGCGGCTGAACCCGGAGGACTACACGGGCAGCCTCTCGGCGGTGAAGCGCATGTGCCTGCGGCTCGCCCGGGAGGCGGGGCCGAAGCCCGAGGACGTGGCGATCCCGGTGGAGACGGCCCCGGGGGAGGTGGCGCAGGTCGACTTCGTCTACGCGGGCAAGATCTACGACCCCGAGCGGGGCGTGCTTCGGCGCGCCTGGCTCTTCGTGATGGCGCTCGGCTTCAGCCGGCACATGTTCTGCGACCTCGTGTTCGACCAGAAGGTCGAGACGTGGATCCGGCTGCACGTCGACGCGTTCGAGTACTTCGGGCGGCGTCCCGAGGTGGTGGTGCCCGACAACCTCAAGGCCGCCGTGATCCGGGCGGCGTTCGGCGCTCGGCGACGAGGTGGCGCTGAACCGCAGCTACCGCGAGCTGGCGCGCCACTACGGCTTCCGGATCGACCCGACGCCGCCGAGAAGTCCGGAGAAGAAGGGCAAGGTGGAGCGGGCGGCGTGGTACGTGAAGCACAACTTCTTCGCGACCCACACGCTCGGTGGACATCGAGATGGACCGCGAGGCTCTGCTGGCGCTGGCGCGAGGAGGTCGCGGCCACGCGACGGCACGGGACGACGGGGCAGCGACCGGGCGAGGTGTTCGAGGACGAGGAGCGCGCAGCGCTGCGGCCGCTTCCCGCGAAGCCCTACGAGGTGGTGATCTGGAAGCGGGCCACGCTTCACCGGGACGCCCACGTGCAGATCGACGGCGCCTTCTACTCCGCGCCGTGGAAGTACATCGGCGAGCGTCTCGACGTGCGCGGTGACCGGCAAGCACGTCGCGCTCTACCGCCGGGAGGAGCACCTGTGGACCCACGCGCAGGTTCGGCCGGGGGCAGCGCCAGACGGTGGAATCGCATCTGCCCGAGGAACGGCGGAGAGCTGAGGAAGCGGAGCCGTTCCTACTGGGGAGCGAAGGCCCGGCGCTGGGCCCGGACTGCCGGCGCCTGGCCGAGGCGATCTTCGACGCCGACGACGTCCTCCATCAGCTGCGCAAGGTGCAGGCCGTGGTGAGGTATGCTGGAGCGCCACCCGCCCGAGCGGGCGAACGCCGCGTCGAGGCGGGCGCTGCACTTCGGCTGCCTCAACTACATGGGCGTGAAGAACATCCTGCTCAAGGGGTTGGATCTCGAGCCGCTCGACGGCGAGGGCGACCGAAGCGCGACTGGGCCAGCGGTTCGCGCTTCGCGAGGAACCCAGCCCAGACCCTGCTGGCATTCAAGGAGAGGAAGCACCATGTCGATGCCGACTGAGCTCGTTCCCGTACTCAAGCGCCTGCGGCTCTCGGGGGTGCTGGACACGCTGGACCTGCGGACGAGGGAGGCGGTGGACGAGGACCTGAGCCACGGGGAGTTCCTGCTGAGGCTGTGCTACGGACGAGGTGGAGCGGCGGGAGCAGAAGCAGCTCGGACATGCGGCTTCGGCGGGCGAACTTCGACGGCACGAAGCGCCTGGACGACTTCGAGTGGAAGTTCAACCCGAAGATCCCGAAGGCGAAGATCATCGACCTGGCCACGTGCCACTTCGTGGCGCGCCACGAGAGCGTGCTGCTGCTGGGCCCGACGGGCGTGGGCAAGAGCCACATGGCCAAGGCGCTGGGCGAGCGGGCGTGCCGGGCGGGGCACAGCACCGTGTACACGACGGCGCACCGGATGCTCGCGCGAGCTGCGGGCCGCGCGGGCGGACCGGACGTACGACAAGAAGCTCCTGCGCTACACCGCGCCGGATCTGCTGATCATCGACGACCTGGGCCTTCGGCCGCTGGACGGCGACGAGCCGATCGACCTCTACGAGATCATCCGGGCCCGCTACGAGCGCGGCGCCATGATCGTGACCTCGAACCGGGCACTCGAGGAGTGGTACCCGCTCTTCCGGGACGACCTGATGGCCTCGGCGGCGATGGACCGGCTGCTTCACCACGCCCATGTCCTGACGCTCGAGGGCGACTCCTTCCGCAATCCGCCGAAGGGGCGTCGCCGCGCCTGACGTGCTAGACGCAAAACAAGCGCTTGAGGCGTGAGCATCGCCCCGGGTGCCGTCGCGCGCCCCGGGCGTCTCCTTCTACTCCCGGCACGCACCCGTTCGCGCCGCTGGGGGTACTCCTGCGCGTCGAAGTGCACACCTGATTTCGCTCACCGAGCGTGATCATGTCACCGATTCTGCGGCGCGGCACACCGCTCCCACGGATCACGTAGGCGACACCATCGAGCTCAACATCGTCGCCGCAGGGTTTGGAAGTGTGCCGTCCCGTCGAGCAGCACCCGCGCCCACGGCGAGTATGAAAGCAACCGCAGCACGACGCGGCGGCCCGTGCGCACGATCTGGCAGGGCAGGGCATCAGGGAGTGGAGGAACCGGCGGAACTCCATGCGCAGGATCTCACGTCCCTCCTTCTTCAGGCGCCTCGGTAGGCAGATGGCCAGCCACGCCTTCAGGTTCCACGCGAGCGGACGCGATCTGAAGCCAGGCTCCGTTGGAATCCAGCCCGTTCGAGGGTGTGCGCAGCGCATGCACCCCGTGGTTCAACTCCCCGATCAGCCGTTCCTGATCGCAACGGTCGTTGGCCTCGAACACCACTTGGCGCGTCGAGAACTGGCTCTTGGGCGTGTTCGTCACGTAGAAGAAGTAGCGCACTTCGTCCTGGAGCCTGAGCTGGCCCTTCGTCACGCGGATCGTCTTGCGGAGCACGATCATCCGGTAGATCTTCTTCGACGCACCGGGCGTGTAGTCGAACTCCGTGATGTGCTCTTCCTCCAGATGCAGGTTCCTGAACTCGCGCGCCACGATGACCTCTTCCTTCACGTTCACGGGCCGCTCTCGCCGCGTCGCACCGACCTTGCCCTTGTTTCGCCGCCGGAGGGGCTTCCACGCGGATTCCTCGACCTCTTCCGCGCGCGCCACGAAGGACGGGTGGGCATCGATTCCGAACACGAACCACTTGTCCTCGTCCGTCCACCGATCGAAGTTCATCGTGAGAGCGAAGGCCGTGTCCCCCCGATAGAGGACCCTGACGAACCCGCCGTCCAGAACCTGATCGGCGGCCTGGTCCAGATACCAGGCCGCACCCAGATGCGAGGGAGCGTTGCCGGGCCGGTTGACGGCGTAGAGGATCTCCCCGGTATTGGCCAGCGACACGATCAGGGGCGCGTAGCCCCATGTGCCCTTGTAGGACACGTCCATGCCCTCCTTGCACTCGCCGGTGGTCGCATTCAGGGTGCCGTCCGCGTCGATGCGAGCCAATCGACGTTTCGCGGGAGGTAGATGCCGCCATACCTCCGGTCGGACCTCATGGATGGCGCGGGCGAGATCCAACAAGAGGTCGCTCGTGAAGCGACGGAGGAAGTCGCCCGCCGTGGTCGGGTCGGGGATGCGCTCCGCGCCCAGGGCGTTCAGATACGCCTCGTCACTGGCGAAGCTTCTCGATGTCCTCCAGGCACGTCCCTCCGGCCAGGATGTTGTAGACCAGGTTGAGCACGTGGTCGGACTCGGAGTAGGGGAAGTGGCGCTTGAAGATGTGCAGACAGCGGTCGATTGCCTCCGGAAGGCCCAGATAGCGGACCAACTCGTGGATGAGCGCGATCCCGCCCGCCGCGGTGGCCGTTACGCGATCCGCGACCTCGTAGCGGACGTTGGCTCCCTCGGTCATGGGGCGAGAGCGCCACTCCTGGCGTCCGCCGAGCCTGCCGTCGATCCGGGCCTTGCGATCCGCCATCCGCTGCGTATCGTGGGTCTTCACTCGAAACGTCCCTTCTCGCGTGCTCGTCGTTTTTTGCAATCCAACGAATACGCGGAGATACGGGCGTTTCGAGTTCTTTTTTGCCCACGGCGCGCGGGGCGAGGCGCTTACTCAGGGGCTAGATGCATCGAGCCCCAGTTCATGCGGGGGCAACTACGCTCGATGACCGGATCTGCGCTACGGGGACGGGCCTGGCGATCGAGATACCGCGTTGGTACGGGGGCTGGACTGCGACGCCCCCCGCCCGGCCCCCCGGTGGGGTGCCGGGCCGGTCGGGGGGCTCGAACAAGTTCTCGAGGTGGTCCTGCTTGGCCGAACTGGCGGGCGAGATTTCCAGGCGCCCCAGCGCGGGTTTCCCAAGCGCTCGCCCCTGACTCTGCAGACCACGCACCCCTTGAGTTCCCGGAGATCGCGGTGGACCAGGTTCGCCGAACTGAGGGTGGACCAGTTTGGCCGAACCTTGAGACCTTGGACCAATGGCTCCGACGACGCCTCCGCAAGATCTTGTGGGAGCAGTGGAAGAAGCCTCAAGACCCGGTTTCGGAAGCTTGTGGCACTGGGGGTGAAAGCGGAGCGGGCTCGCAAGGCAACCGCCACCGGCCGCGGGGCTTGGTGGAACGCGGGAGCCTCGCATATGCACGCGGCCATCACCAATCGGCGATTGGCACAATGGGGGCTCCTGAGCCTACTCGGTCAACTTCAGACTCGGCAGCGGCTCTCTTGAACCGCCGTGTACGGTCCCGTACGCACGGTGGTGTGGGCGGACGGCGGGGGTGACCCCGCCTCCGACCCGATCACGTTCTGTTCGAGTTGTCGACGCCCGCATTCTACGCCTACTGCGCCCCTTGGCCTGTGATCTTGACGATCGCTCGGCCTGCCCGCGCTTCTCCCCCGACGCTCCTCGCCGACGGCGGCGTCGAGAACTACAACGGCTCCGTCGACGAAGTGATCGCGTCCGGTCTGCTTCGGCGCGTGCTGGCGCAGACCGAAGTCTCCTTCTCGAACTCCTTGATCGAGGCCTGGTGGAGAGTTCTCAAGCACAGCTGGCTCTTCCTGAACCAGCTCGACTCGGCGGTTGGCGTCCGCAAGCTCGTCGCGTTCTACGTCGAGGAGCACAACACGCGCCTGCCCCACTCCGCATTCCAAGGCCAGACGCCGGATGAGATGTACTCCGGGACCGGGGACGAGGTCCCGGACAACTTGCGGGCGGCGAGACAGTGCGCCCGTCGTAGGAGGCTCGAGGTCAACCGAGCGGCGCGGTGCGGCGTCTGCGCCTGAGATCCCAAGATCGCCGGGCAAGGAAGGAGGTCACTATTCGAGACGAGGCAACGGCCCGCCAGGGGTCGAACCGCGGTGAGGCACGCGACCGGACCCCTTCGGAGGCCACGCTCCTCACGAGTTCGGCCGCCACACGCACTCGGCCGACCTGTCGAGTAGTCGAACATAATGTGGCGCTTATGCCGCGCGCGGCATAGCCGACATTGAACGAAACCGCTTCGCGGTAGCTCAGAGCCCGCTCGGGCACTCCGTATCGTCCTGAGCGGAGCGAGTCGAGCGAGTGACTTCGCTCCTCGTGCTCCTGCGTCCGCGCCGGGTAGGGGTGGGCGACCGCACATTGGTCCAAGCACGGCGCCTTCTCACGGCGATCTTCTGCGCCCTGGCAGGCGTCTTGGCCCTCCCCTCTTGCCCTGATAGGTGACGCGAGGGGAAAACGGGGACTCCTTCGAAGGCAATTCGAGTCCGGCCCTGGGAGTAGCAGCTCCCGGGGCCGCGGAAAGGAGTCCCCGTGACCAATCTACGCCAGAGGATGCTCGAAGATCTCAGGATCCGCAACCTTGCCGAGGGCACGCAGCGGAGCTACGTCGCCAACGTCGCCGCCTTCGCCCGCCACTTCGGCCGCTCACCCACGGAACTGGGCCCTGGGCACATCCGCGCCTGGCAGGTGCACCTGGTCGAGGAACGCAAGATCGCGTGGAGCACGCTCAACGTCGCCGTCTGTGCGCTTCGCTTCCTGTACGGCACGACGCTCGGCAAGGACTGGGTGATCCCGTACATCCCCTACGCCAAGCCAGAGAAGAAGCTTCCGGTCGTCCTCAGCCCCCGGGAGGTCCAGCGCCTCCTGGGCGCGCTCTCCAATCCCAAGCACCGTGCGATGCTCATGGTCGCGTACTCCGGCGGACTCCGCGTCTCGGAGGTGGCCCACCTTCGTCTCGAGGACATCGACAGCCAACGGATGCTGATCCACGTCCGGCACACCAAGAGCCGGAAGGATCGCTTCGTACCGCTCTCGCCGAAGCTCCTTGAGGAACTTCGTGCGTACTGGCGCGCGGCCCGCCCCCGCCCCTTCCTCTTCCCTGGTCCCGATCCCCTCCGTCCCATCACACGGAGCACGATCGCCAAGGTGTGCAAGCAGGCCGCCCAGTCCGCCGGCATCGAGAGGCGCGTGTCTCCGCATACGCTACGCCATTCCTTCGCCACGCACCTGCTCGAGGCCGGCGTCGACGTGCGAACCATCCAGATGCTCCTCGGCCACGCGGCGCTCAAGACCACCAGCCGCTACACACACGTCTCCACCGAGAGACTGTCTTCGATCCGAACACCCCTCGACCTCCTCGACGACCTCCCCACGCCGTAGGCTCTCATGCCCCGGCCGCCTCTCGAGGTGGCGGACGTCATCCGTGCCCACGCCCGGGACTTCGTCGAGTCCCTTGGCGGTCTCGTGTCGTCCGCCAGGAAGAAGGTGCTTCGCGACCTGGTCGCCTGCCGAACGGCGGCGCTCGGTGGGCACCGCTACGTGTGCAGCGCGGGTTGCGGCTACGAGCGCTTCGCCTACAAGCCCTGTGGGAACCGGCACTGTCCGAAGTGCCAAGCCGCCGCCCGCGCGGAGTGGCTCGAGGCCCGTGCCGCCGATGTGCTGCCCGTGGAGTACTTCCACGTCGTCTTCACGCTCCCGCCAGCTCTCGCGGAGATCGCGTACCAGAACAAGAAGGTGATGTACGACCTGCTCTTCCGGGCCTCGGCCGAGACGCTGAAGCAGATCGCCGTCGATCCGCAACACCTCGGCGCCGAGCTCGGCTTCATCGGCCTGCTCCATACCTGGGGCCAGACCCTCCAGCACCATCCCCACGTCCACTACGTCATCCCCGGCGGAGGCTTCGGGCCCGACGGCGCGACGTGGGTCAGGTGTCGGCCCGGCTTCTTCCTTCCCGTGCGGGTACTTGGCCGACTCTTTCGCGGCAAGTTCCTCGCACTCACGCGCCGGGCCTACGACAGAGGCCAACTCTCCTTCCAGGGATGGCTCGCCCCCCTGGCTGACCCTGATGCGTTCGCCGAGCACCTGGCCCCGACCTACAAGGTGGATTGGAACGTCTACGCCAAGCCGCCCTTCGGCGGGCCTGTCCAGGTGCTCAAGTACCTCGCGCGCTACACCCACCGCGTGGCGATCTCGAACCAGCGGCTCGTCTCGCTCGAGAACGGAATCGTGAGCTTCCGCTACAAGGACTACGCTCACGGGAACCGCCTGCGCACCCTGGCGCTTTCGGCCCCCGAGTTCATGCGACGCTTTCTGCTGCACGTGCTGCCCAAGCGGTTCGTGCACATTCGCCACTTCGGCTTCCTGGCCAATCCCGTGCGTGCAAAGAAGCTCGCCCGTTGCCGTGAGCTCCTTCACGATGCGGACGTGAAGACGCCCTCGCTGGACGACATCGTGCCGGCCTTCACCTCGGAAGGGGCCCTCGACACTCCAGGCTCTCCCTGTCCCAACTGCAGCAAGGGCCACATCCTTCGAGACGTCCTCGACCCGACCCCAGGTCTCGATCCCTGGAGAGTGCCTGCCGGCATCGACAGCTCATGACGCGCAACCTTCGCTCAACCCCATCGATGTGGCTCCTGCGGAAGGCCGCTTGGCTCGCCCAGGTCCGCCGTACGTACTCCGGCGGCGCAGCACGCCTCGGACACCTCCGAGAGTGCTCCATGAGCCTCTCCTATCGTTCCCCGATGCCGCGCCACCG
The DNA here is from genome assembly GCA_963802335.1 of uncultured Planctomycetota bacterium. Lineage (GTDB taxonomy): Bacteria > Planctomycetota > PLA2 > PLA2 > JAEUHO01 > CAWDIE01. The sequence continues at coordinate 9,940 of CAWDIE010000008.1, forward strand.
AAATCCGCGCACCTCCTCACACCGCCTACCCCACTCGGCTCCGACCCGCGACTCGCCCCAGCAACGACGATCACGGAATCAAACCACATAGGGACGCCGCGGCTTCGCTCAACCGGCTCTTTCCGCCATGGCTGTGGGGATCGCCGACATCTCGACCCTCGCGTTCGCTGGGCCTCGGACACGACCTGCTGCCCCTCCCCGGCTCGGCCACGGCGGAAAGAGCCCAATGCAATCCGTGTGGCCTGGGAGGGCTAAAGTGCTATCATGCTCCTGTGGATCGCCCAATCACGGGCGAGGGTGTGCTGCTCGACCCGAGCCGCAGAAGGAGAGAACCGGGTGCACTGGCTCTCGACATTCTTGGCCTCAGTCCTTGGAACCTTGGTCATCGCCACCGCAGTCATCGGACCCGCTCAGGCAGCGCCGACTGGTTCTTGTGGCACTGAATTGAAGTGCGTGAACCCCCATCCATGCCCCCCGTATACCTGCTGCGACTACTACCTCTTCCATCAGTGCATTGATGCCTGCTCGGAGCCGTGCGTTAACTCGACGGAGAATTGCCCCGCCGTGCACGGGCAGCAGACTCGACAGTGCGCATGTGGGAGCCCTGGTGGTGAGGACGTCAAGTGCGACGTCTGCTACTCCAAGAACCCGTACGGCCGAGTGGACGCGTATGGATGCACAGTGCTTCCGTGTCCGCCCCCGGGCGGCGACTGCACCACAGACTGGACGGGAAACACGGGGAGCAGGCCCTCAAGCTGGTGGGGTTTCACGTGCGAGTGCTCAGCCCCCTAGCCTAGCCGATCTCTCCTCTGTGCTCATGCGATCGAGTCAGCCGTAGCCGTAGGGGCAATTCGCAATCTAGTGGCGCATCCCTGCGCCGATGGATGTACTCACCACCTCACGAAGGAAAGCCAGACCATGCCGGACTGGAGGCACACGCGTAGCGCTGCCAGGGCAAGTCCGTGGCTCACAGGGTGTCTGGTCGGGCTGGCGCTGGCTGCAGTTTGGGTTCTGCTGCGCCCGACGGCTGAGGTCCGGCACTCGCGAGGTACTCTGGTAGAACCACTCGGGAGCGGCAAGGCCGCTTCCCTCCAACCGCCGTTACTGGCTGGGAGATCCTCGTCGCCCACGCCTCCGGGACGAGAGTCGGCAGTCTGGCCGGCCTTGATCCGAGTCGAGAGCGAGAGAGGGGAGACAGTAGCTGGCGCGACGCTCTACTACGCTGCCAGGTCCGACCTATCCGTCAACGAGCAGCAAACAGTACTGTACACATCCTCAGACGCGGGACTGGCTGCCATACCGCAACCACCACAGGGCAAGGAGGTCCTGCTGGTTACGCGCAGTGGTCATCTGCCCGTCTCGATGCAGGTGCAGGTGCTTGCCAAGGCGGCTCGACAGGCTGGCGGTGAGGCGATTCCAGTGCGTCTCGGTCGAGGTGGGTCCATCACTGGATTTGTTCACGACGCGGATGGGCGCGGCATTGAGGGCGCACGCGTGTTCGCACTGGGCAGACTCGGCATGGACCTGTTGGCAGAGTCGCCTCACGCGCGAGGAGGGCCGCAGACCGCAGCCTCCCTCACTTCTTCGACCACGGACTGGAGAGGCCGATTCGCGATAGACGGTATTGGTGACTTCCCTGTCGAAGTCTGGGCTGTGCACGATAGCGCCATTCACGCACATGGCGGCGCTCCCCCCCGCGCGACGCACAGCGGAGCCCATGTCGACGTGGCCATGGCGCACCTCTGCTACGCAGACGTCTGCGCCAAGGACCGCCATTCCGACCGCACTCTCCGCATTCACCGCCTGGATGTCACATGGCGTGAGGACCTGATGTCGCCCATCGCAGGCCCGTCAGGTCTTGGCCTCCGCCCCGATGCGTCCAATCCTCTGGAACTCACATCCGGCTGGAGCGAGGAACGGCGGAGCTACCGGCTGGTGTTCCTGATTCGACGTTCGGTTGGGCCCGACCTGCCCATGCCCACCGTTGTTGCCAAGGTGCCCGGATTTGTTCAATCCGCTGCGGTCCCGTTGGAGACACTTGCGCATGCCATGGACGTGCAGCGCCCTGCGGCGCCCACGCTAGTCCACATGTCCGCTGTTGAGGATCCAGATCTCCTGGGGAGCGTGCGACTCGTGGTTCGAGTTGCAGGTGCGGACGTCGCACCTAGTGTTGCCCACTACCAAGCCGCACGCCTCAGTCCTGCAGGAAGTCCGGCCCAGCACTGGAGCGGATCGGTTTCGCTACGTTCTGAGGGTGGAGGTGACGGCGCAATCGCACGGGGGAGGCTAGATCTGCCTTCGGGGTCCTATGATGTGAGCGTCAGCCTATCGCATCCCCTGCCAGCCATCACCGAGCGCGTGCGGGTCGGACCCGGCCACCAACACGACCTGCCAGTCGTGTTCCGAGCGGGACGCATACGTGTCGTCGCGACTCAGCAGGATGGCTCACCGCTGGGGGAGTACAACGTGCAGGTGTTTGCTCTTCCCCCAAGTCATGACGTAGCAGCATCTGCGGGGCAGTCTTTGGTGCCACTCTTTGTGGCCACGAGGTCCTCCTGGCTCAACGACCCCCGATTCGCCGAAGCGCGAAGACAGATGAGGGGCACGCGAGGCGTCGGCGACATTCTGCTGGCTCCCGGCGCGTACCGCCTCCACGTCTCAAAGCCAGGCTGCGAATCTGCGTGGGTGGACGTTGATCTTCAGGATGCCCAGCGTTTGGAGGAGACAGTCGTGCTGCGTCCGCTAGAGGGTGGCGCTCGGTGAGGACCTGTGTGCCGCCTCCGACGCATCCTGACGCCGAGGTGCAGTCGTGAGGTGCTTGATTGCGTACTTGACCGCCGTCGTGTTCGCCTGGGCCGGGGCCTCGAAGTGGCTGCTGGGCGATACGCTAAGCCTGTTTCGCCTGATAGGACTCGACTGCCAGGATCCAGCTTGGCTCATATGGGCCCTGGGCGGAGTTGAGATCCTCTTGGCGGTACTATTGGTCATACCAGCCTCAAGGCAGGCGGCACTCCGTGCGTCAGTCTGGTTTCTCTGCGTGCTCTGCGTGTATCACCTAGGAGTAGGTGTGGGTCTCGGCGCACCGACGTGTGCCTGTTTCGGCGTTCCAATGTCGTCACGAGTCACGGGTGCACTTTGTGGACTTCTCCTGCTCACGATACTCGCCACGCGACCGTGGTCGGGTGCAAGCGAGGGCAGCAAGGCACGACGGGCCCCGAGTACCTCCCTGCCCTGGAGTTGACCCGGTTTCATGGACACCTACCCACTGGGGATCTCAGTGCCCGTCCGGGCAGCCTGTTCGTACTTGATCGGTGACTGGTAGTCGAGGGCGGAGTGCCTTCGACGCGGGTTGTAGAAGCCCTCGATGAACTCGAAGATGGCCATCTCGGCCGTAGGAGCTCGACGTACCCCAGTGTCCCGACGCATCGCAGCGGGCACGATTCGTGAGGGTCGCCTGCTCGGCGACAACTACACCCGTGCATGGACGACGATCACACTTGTGCATCGGGCGGGCGCCCTGAGAGCCTGCTCGCTGACGACAACTACGCTTGTGCCGTCGAGTCCGGGTAGCCGGTCGACGGCGCGATCGACCGGCACAAGGAGCTGTTCGGCCAAGCCCCGGATGTAGTGGCGGCAGACAAGGGCTACTGGAAGGACCCCTTCACGGCCGAGCGCCTGCGCTGGAAGGTCCCGCTGGTGTGCATCGCAAAGAAGGGCCGGTGCACCGAGGAGGAGCGTGCGCACGAGCGGAGCCTCCCCTTCCGGTTGGGACAGGCGTTCCGCGCCGGCGTCGAAGGCTCGATCTCGTTCCTCAAGCGCATGCTCGGGCTGTGGCGGTGCATGAACAAGGGCTTCGATCACTTCGTGTCGACCGTGGGAGCCAGCGTGTTCGCCCACAACCTCCTGATCCTGTCGCGAGCCCCCGGATGAGTCGACGCGTCGGACCCGCCCTACGCAAGTCCCCGCTGACCGGCCGCGGGAGAGGTACGTTCGCACCCAGCCTTGAAAGCGACCCGATCGGGACTCGATGCCCTGAACCGGGGCTGGGACACCCCCAGGCGCACGATTCTGCTCGGGCCGCTTGAACCGATCCCGTTGAGGTACAGAGGAGATGAACACCGACTACGCTTTGTGAGACAGGAACTGGCTAGGATGGCTGTCGTCGGTGACACGGTGAGTCATAGGAGGCTCATCGACATGCACAGGGAGCGGATCGGCGAACTCGGAGGTCGTGCGAGCGGCGACGGGGTCAATTCAAATGCCGGCGCTTCAGGTAATCGTGTGGGCCGCTCGGGGTCACGGATGAAGGTCCAGGCCTCCCTGATGGAAGTAGATAGCGTTGCGGAACCGTTTCCGGTTGCGGTACCCGCAGGCACGCTTCTTCAGCGTACCCGTTCGACGACACCCGTATTGCATCAGTGAGTCCGCGGCCGAGGATGCCGGGTTCCCCCGAGGAGGCATCCAGTGGCGAAGTCGAAAAAGATCCGGCGCGGGCGTGAGGTGTACGAGGGTCTGCTCGCCGAGCGTGAACGTGAAGGGTTGACCTGGGTGGCGCTCAGCGAACGTTCTGGCGTCCCGATCTCTACGTTGCAGGAGTGGGCGCGTCGACTGCGCGCCGAGTCCCGGCCGGCGTTCGTCGAGGTCGGAGGTGTCGAGGTTTCACCGGCCGCTTTCGAGATCGACCTCGCCGGCGGGCGTCGGGTGCGTGTCCCGATGCGTTTCGATCCGGACGCCCTGCGGACTCTCGTGAGCGTCCTCGACGCGACGTGCTGAGTTTCCCGGCGACGCTGCGTGTCTTCGTGGCCACGCAGCCGGTGGACTTCCGCAAGGCTCACGATGGTCTCTGCCAGGTTGTTCGCGGCGCGCTGGATCTCGATCCGCTCTCTGGCGATGTGTTCGTGTTCACCAACAAGCGTCGCAATCGCGTGAAGCTTCTTCTCTGGGATGCCAACGGGCTCTGGCTCTTCTACAAACGCCTCGAGAAGGGGACGTTCGGCTGGCTCACCTCGCCGACGTCTTCGAAGGTCGAGATCGACCGTGCGCGCCTCTCGATGTTGCTCGACGGTTTCGATGCGACGAGCGCTCGCGTTCATGCGAACCATGTCCGACGTGTGTGTATAAGGGAACGCAACGGACATGGTGAGTTCTCAAGCCCTCCTCGAGACGATCGACGCGCTGCACTCGCACCTCGGTGAGCGTGACGCTCGACTTCTCGAACGGGAACGGGAACTCGAGAAACTCCGTACGCACGCGAAGGCTCTTGCAGGTGTCCAAACCAAGCAGGAGGATCGACGTGACCCACCGTGAAGATCGTACGCCCATTGATCGGGCGCTGGCTGTGCTTGCTGGAGAGGGATTCGACGGAATGGCCGAGGCGATCGCCGTACTCATGAACGAGGCGATGAAGCCGAGCGCAGCGCCTTCCTCGGCGCGGATCTGCACGAGCGGAGCCCGGGGCGCCGGGGCCATGCCAACGGCTACAAACCCAAGCGCGTGAAGACGCGCATCGGCGAGGTCGAGCTCCGGGTGCCGCAGGTTCGCGGCGTCGAGAACGGCGAGGGCTTCTATCCCCAGAGCCTGGAGAAGGGCCAGCGCTCCGAGAGGGCGCTGAGGTTGGCCGTGGCCGAGATGTACGTCCAGGGCGTGTCCACGCGGCGTGTGGCCGAGATCACGCGGGAGTTGTGCGGGCTCGACGTGAGTTCCACGGACGTGTCCCGCGCCGCCGCGTTGCTCGATGAGGAACTCGAGAAGTGGCGGACGCGTCCCCTGGGCCGCTTCGTGTACCTCGTACTCGATGCGCGGTACGAGAAAGTGCGCCACGGCGGATCGGTGCGTGACTGCGCCCTTCTGACAGCCATCGGCATCGACGAGCACGGAAAGCGCTCGGTGCTGGGCACGAGCGTGAGCCTCTCGGAGGCCGAGGTGCACTGGCGGGAGTTCCTGACCTCGCTCCAGGACCGTGGGCTCCACGGCGTCGAGCTGATCACCAGCGACGCCCACAAGGGGCTCAAGGCGGCGCTCGCGGCGCGCCTCACCGGCGTGACCTGGCAGCGCTGCCAGTTCCACCTGCAGCAGAACGCGCAGAGCTACGTGCCGCGCAAGGCCCTTAGGCGTGAGGCGGCCGAAGGCCTGCGCGGGATCTTCAACGCCTCGGATCGCGCCGAGGCGGACCGGAAGCTGGCCGAGTTCGTGAAGGCCTGGCGCGAGAAGGCGCCGAAGCTCGCGGCTTGGGCCGAGGAGAGCATCGGCGAGGGCCTGGCCGTGTTCGACCTCGATCTCACCGAGGCTCAGCGCAAGCGCCTTCGTACAACCAACAGCCTGGAGAACCTGAACCAACAGATCAAGCGGCGGACCGCAGTGGCCCGCCTCTTCCCCAACGAAGCGTCCTTGCTGAGGCTCGCGAGCGCGGTGCTCATGGAGATCAGTGAGGAATGGGAAACCGGACGGAGATACCTGCCGAGGGCCGACGCCTGATCAGCCGCGAACGCTACTTACAGAAAGAAGGTTGCTCCGCCGAGGCTCGCAACGCCCGGCTCAGCCACAACGTCGAGGTTCTCAAGAAGCTCGTGTTCGGCCCGAGCTCGGAGAAGCGGCGTCCGATGCCGAAAGAGGCGGCCCCGGGGGCGTTCCTCCCCTTCGCCGACCTGGTCGCTGCCGGCAAGCGCGTGGCCGAGGAGAGGGAGGCCGAGGTCACCGTCGAGGTGAAGGCCCACCGGCGAACGCGCAAGGGAAAGGGGCGTCGGAGCCAGTTCCCCAAGGACGCGCCGGTGGTGCGCACCACGTACGACATCCCTCAAGACGCCCGCACCTGCAAGACGTGCCAGGGTCCGCTCACGGAGATGGGCGAAGAGGAGCGCAAGGAACTCGAGCGGCTCGAGCTGACGCTGGTCCACGAGATCGCCCAGAAGAAGTACTCCTGTTCCCTGTGCCGCGACGCGGTGGTGACAGCGCCGGGCCCGGACCGGGTGATCGACAAGGGGATCCTGGGTGTGGGGTTTCTGGCCCACGTGCTCACCGAGCGCTTCCAGCACCACATGCCGTACCACCGGCAGGAGAAGAAGTACGCCTCGGAGGGCATCTCGCTGTCGCGCTCCGTGCTCTGTGACTCCGCCGGCCGGTGCGCCAGCCTCCTAGAGCCGATCTACGAGGCGATGAAGCAGGAGGTGGTGAGTCGGGACATCGTCCACTCCGACGACACGCCGGTGGTGCTTCGCGACGGCCCGAAGGGCGGCCGCCGGCAGGCCCGGCTCTGGATCTACCGCACGCGTGACGGGATCAACGTCTTCGACTTCACCGAGGATCGGTCCGCGGCTGGCCCCACGGAGTTTCTGAAGGGGTTCTCGGGCACGGTGAAGGCCGACGACTACGTCGGCTATCAGCCCCTCTACAAGGCCGGCGACGTGGCCTTCTCTGCGTGCATGACCCACGCGCGACGCTACTACGTGCGTGCCGAGTCCACGGAACCGGAGCTCGCCCGTGAGGCCCTTGAGCGGATTCGGGAGCTCTACGCCGTCGAGAAGGAGGCCAAGAAGGCGGTCGAGGAAGCCCAGGCGGCGACGCCCCAATCCGAGGACGCCGATGCCGTCGCCGCCAAGATCACCCTTCGCCTTCGCCAAGAGAAGGCGAAGCCCCGGCTCGAATCCTTCCTGGACTGGCTGACGGTGACGCGGACGCAGGTCCTGGACCAGGGGCCGATGGCTCGCGCCATCGACTACACGACCTCGAACTGGGATGCCTTGATCCTCTACCTGCAGGACGGCCGGCTGCCCATCGATAACAACGCGGCCGAGAGAAGCTTGCGCGGCGTGTGTGTGGGCCGGAAGAACTGGAACGTGATCGGCAGCGAGAACGGCGGGAAGACGGCGGCCCGGATCTTCAGTCTGGTCGAAACGTGCAAGGAGATCGGCGTTCATCCGCGGGAGTACTTCCGCGACGTGCTGCTGCGGATCTCGACGTGCTCCGACGTGACGAAACTGACGCCACACGGCTGGAAACAGCACTTCCAGGGCGAGGTGAAGGCAAAGCGGGACCAGGTCCTCCAGCTCTTCTACGACTCGACGTAGGCGAGATCGGTCGACTTCGCCTCACCACGGCAGCCCTGACGGGCTTCACCGAACGCGTACGGGGTTTTCGGTGAAGGCGACCCAGCGCGTGGCGTCCACCGAGCGCGGTCGCCTGGCGCGTCTGGCCGTGCTCCGTGCCACGACCTTCTGCACATCATGTTCGACTACTCGACAGGGCGGCCGAGTGCGTGTGGCGGCCGAACTCGTGAGGAGCGTGGCCTCCGAAGGGGTCCGGTCGCGTGCCTCACCGCGGTTCGACCCCTGGCGGGCCGTTGCCTCGTCTCGAATAGTGACCTCCTTCCTTGCCCGGCGATCTTGGGATCTCAGGCGCAGACGCCGCACCGCGCCGCTCGGTTGACCTCGAGCCTCCTACGACGGGCGCACTGTCTCGCCGCCCGCAAGTTGTCCGGGACCTCGTCCCCGGTCCCGGAGTACATCTCATCCGGCGTCTGGCCTTGGAATGCGGAGTGGGGCAGGCGCGTGTTGTGCTCCTCGACGTAGAACGCGACGAGCTTGCGGACGCCAACCGCCGAGTCGAGCTGGTTCAGGAAGAGCCAGCTGTGCTTGAGAACTCTCCACCAGGCCTCGATCAAGGAGTTCGAGAAGGAGACTTCGGTCTGCGTGTACCGGCCCAGACCTTTTCCATGACGGAGCTGGGGGGCTTCGGACGGCAACTCGGGCTCATCTCTCGCGCCTCAGCGCGGCTCGGAGCTTCGCCAACGTGGTCCGACACGGCGGACGCGCGTGATGTCGATGCCTCTTGGGTGGGCGGACGCACCTCTGGCTCGGTCGAGCAGCCGAGATGGCGGAGAACTACGCGGCGTTGCGAAGACGCAGAATGGGGAGCCGCAGATCTCCATCGCGGAACCGGACGTGCAACCTGCCGCCAGTGACGTCTCGCGTCGGCTCCTCGGGTCGAGCGTAGTAGATGTCGTCCGGCGTGCGCTGCCCTTGCCCTTGGTGTGGACGCTCTCCGTTGAACCAACGTCGATAGCGTTCGAGCCGCACCCCGAGCGCCTTGGTCGAGCGGTAGAGGAAGAGATGGCTCACGTACTCCTCCTTCATGGAGCGCCAGAAACGCTCGATCAAGCCGATTGAGCCACTCTTCCCGACCGCACCGTAGCGCCGGAGGATGCCGCTTCGGGTGAGGAACCGTTGCACGAGGCCGCCGCGAAGGACTGGATCCTGGTCGGAGACGAGCCAGCGCGGAGAGCCGTTGGAAGTGATCGCCCGGCGGAACAACATGACGCCGAAGGCTCCCGTCGGCGCCCCGCGGATGGCACCGATGGCGAGGACGCGGCGCGAGTACGCATCGATCACCGCGCCGACCCAGAGGGGGCGAAAGATGACGCCGATCCGCGTGAAGTCGATCATCCACACGTGATTGGGTCGCTTGGCGAGGAGGGTACGGCCCACCAGTGCGGTGACCGTCTGTTCAGGTTCGACCGGATCCCGCGGCCCGCGGCGCACGATGCGCTGCACGCTGCTGCGCGACACCTTGACGCCGAGACGTGCGAGCTGACCGGCGATGCGGCGTGTGCCCCACGCCGGCCACTCCGCCTTGAGCCGGATCACGAGCTCGGTCACGAGTTCGCCGAGGGTCCCGATGCGATGGAGCCCTCGCAACGCGTCACGCCGGAGGTCGCCCCGCCAATTCGTTATTGTCTGACGCGTGACGCCAAACGCTGCTGCGGTGTCAGCGATCGACATGGAGTAGCGGGCGGCATGCCACAAGATCTCGAGGCGCTCCTCTCGCCGATAGTGGGGTCGACGCTTGGCCGGGACACGCTGCATGCGACGCTGGAGCAGAGCTTTCTCGGCGCGAAGGCGTTGGAGTTGCTCCTAGAGGATTGCGACACTCCCGTACAGGGGGCGGCGTTGGCCGATCGTGGCTCGCCAGTGGTCGTGCGCGAGCGCGATCATGCGGGCGACTGTGATCAGGGCCTCATGCATCGGCGGATTGTAGGGCGGCTGCCGTAGTCAGTCGGGAGCCCCATGAATCCGGCGTTTCGAGCCTGTGTCAAAGATCGTGGGCCGCTACACCGGGTCGAGTGCGTCGGCGAACGCGCAGTCCGGCTGAACATCGGAGAATGTCCTCGGTCACGGCATCAGGTTATATTCAGTAGTAGACGGTTGGGGGCGGGCTGCGAAGTTCCGGGCCTTCAAGGGAGGATGCCCATGAGAGTTCTCTTAGTGGCCGTAGCCGTGTTCTCGGCCAGCCTCGGTGGCCTAGAGATGGCGTTCGGCGCCACTCAGGACTGCCACGCGTTGGTCACATGTACAGATCTTCAGCAGGATGCGGCCGGGGTCTGGTTCTGCGCTGGCACGACCACAGCAGGCCCACAGCTGTGTTCCACGGGTGGGTGCACACCTTGCTCGCCAAGCGGCATGACCGGCGGCGACCCAGTATGTGCAGGAGCCGGCTACACAGCCGCTACCTGCAAGTGCACAGATCCTAACAACGTCGGATATGCGCCGTGTGTTACGTGCATCTGGGGCGGGCCGACCAATCCCTCTGTTCGCTGCGTGCCTCACGGCTGCAACTCGCCCGCCTTCTGCGAGTTCATGTGGACGCCTCCTCCTGGAGGTGCCGGCGGCTCCGGAACCGGCCACTGCGTCTGCTTCACCCGTGGCGGGTAGGGCCCGCCCCAAGGCCACCTTGAATGCGGATCGCATGAGCCGGGTCGCGGGCGCGTCCTGATGTCTCGTAGAGCGGCTGGTGTGGCGGTCGGTGTCGTGCTGGTCTTCGCCGGGTGCGCAAAGCTGCTTTCCTCCGAGGTGTCCTCCCCAAGTCTCACGCCGGGATTCCTAGTGCGTGCATTCGGGGACATCTCGGCCCATGGAGAGCTGGCCGCGCGAGCTGCGGCCCTGGCAGAGATTGGCCTGGGCGCCGCCATGGCCCTTGTGGCGAGACCGAGGATCACCTTGGTTGTCCCCGTCACAGTGCTTCTCCTCGGGTTCTGCCTCTACCATGCCTATGCGCTGCTCGACCGGTCGGCGTTGGCGGCGTGTCGCTGCTTCGGCGATGTCGTACGCCCAACTCATGCCGTTGCAGCTCTCTTGTCAGGCAGTTTGCTTTCTGCCGCCGTGTATTGGGCCGGGACCGGGCGAGAACGGTAAGTCCATGCGCAAGTCCAATCGACCGTATGCCCTGGCTGCCTTCGTGGGCCTGGCGTGTGCCGTAGTGGCCTTCGCGCTGTCAGGTCAGTACGAGCAGAAGGGCTCCGGCAAAGCCGAGCGCAGCGAAGAGTCGCGGCGACGCACGCCCACGCTTCGTGGAAACGTAACGGTCGAGCGCGCGGAACGTCGCACGTCGGACGCTCCGATTCGCGCGCCTGCTGCGCGACTGCGTCTCGTCGCGGTGCAGACGGGCCGTGCCGTGCGTGATGGCCGCATCGTGCTTCTTCCGAGCCGTGACGTGGAGGTGCTTGAGGAGCGGGTCATACTTAACAGAGCAAGCGCGTCGGGGGTGTTTGACCTCACCAGAGCAGAAGTCTCTCTCGTCCGGAGGACGCTCTCTGAGGGGGGCGTCGTGTACGCATCCGCCCCCTCCTGCCTGGCCGGCACCGTGACAGGAGATCAACTGGAAGACGGGCACGCGCGGGATGGGCCTTTGGTGTGGATTGTCCGCCTGGAAGAGCCGAACGCGGTTGCCGGGGTGCTCGTAGATCCCTGGGGCGTCGGGATCGCCGGCGGACAGGTCGTCGGCGGCGCGGAGTTCCTGGAGGACTTGCTAGTCGATACATCACTGGAGGCCGGGCCTGCCGTGGCACAGCCTCTCGTGCGCACAACGTCCGATGCAGAGGGTTGGTACCGACTTGAAGGCGTCCGCGCGTACCCTCTAACGCTGCTTGCCCGTGCGCCTGGTTATGCTCGCAGCTGGCCCGTCGACTGTCGCGGCGATTCCGCACCAGAGATCCGTCTGCACCCAGTGGTGTGGGCGTCCGCCAAGATCCTGGACGAGGTGACTGGGCGGCCCGTCACAGCGGCGAATGTGCAGTTCGAACCCCTGCCTCCTGGGTTCAAGCCCTACCGACCGGACGAGTTCTCAGTGGCGATGGGTGCAGTCGATGAGGTAGGTTTCGGAGCAGGGGGGCTTCTGCACGCGGGAGCCGTGGCCGAGTCTGTTGATCGCACAGAGTGGGAACATGGAGGCTGGCAAGTCGCGCTGTCCATCACGGCCCCAGGCTTCGATGCCCGACACGTCCGTCTGAGTCTCAGGAAGCTAGGTGAGCTGGGGTATCAAGTCCCCGAGCCGGTTCGCTTGAGGAGGTCCGGGGCGGCGTTGGGCGAACTCGAACTGCGTCTGCTCCCGGATGGTGCAGGTGGAGCTAGTTGGGCCTGGCTGCGCCTGCGAGAGCGGGGCGGCGCGGAGTGGAGGTTCAGGGCGAACTTCGAGGCCGGTGCGGCCCGCATCCTGCTGCCCGTAGGGACCTATGACGTGGTGATGCTGCGAGACCCCTCGGTTATCTTCCCCACGGCTCGCCCAGGAGAGGAGCCGAGCGCGAGCGAGGTGCAGGTCGCAGCACGGGGGATTGCGCGAGCTGAACTGCGCCGCGAGGCAAGCGACGTTGAGTTGCGTGTGGTCTGCGACACGGGACTCCCCTGCCGAGGCGCAATCGTGGACCTGTACCGAATGCCAACTGGCGGGATGATCGGAACGGTGCCACTGTTCAGGCTGGCTCGATCGCCTGAGTACGCTGACGCGCGCAAGCGCTTCCCCGCAACGGCGGGTGTGCTTCGGACAACGCTTCGGCCGGGGAAGTACATGGCCGTGGCCCGGCACCCATTGTTTGCTGCAGTGACGACCAATTTCGATGTGGCTGAAGGAAGCGTCACGCGCGCTTCACTCCGGCTCTCATCGCGACCCTGACTCAGAACTCCTCCACGGGCTCCTTGGCAGCCTTGTACCGGCCCAGACCTTTTCCATCACGGAACCGCGCGAGTCTGGACGCTGCTCCGGTCTCGGTCCCTGCGCCTTGGGTGGCTCGGGGGGTACAGACGGGTACAGAGGCGTGAACAGTTGTTGCGGATTCACGCCTGAATCTGCAACAAGCGAACGCGGTACCGTACTCGGCCAGGTACTCGACGTGGCCTTGCCGGCGTCGGCGCGCCTCCTCGGCCATGCGCTGCCAGTTGGCATTCACCGTGGACAGGAACAGGGTCTTCAGGTCCGCCGCGAGATACGGCGGCTCCTTCGTCTTCGGCATCGGTCTCGTCTCCCAGGTCGTCGTAGTCCGCGAGCTCAGGCTCGGCGATCGTGATCGCCAGCAGGGCCTCGCCCGTTGGCACCGTGGCGCTCGGGCGTCGGTCGAGCGCAGGCTCGCCGCAGCGGAGGATCTGCTGGACGGTCTCCAACCGACCCGAGTCGCGCTCGAGCGCCTGCTCTACGGCGGCTTCCACGGCATCCTCCCCGTGCTCCTGGGCCAGAAGGAGCACGCGTACCCACTCCTGGTCCGGCTTGCGCGTGGCCTTGGCCAATGCGGTCCGCAACCGCAGGAACACCTCGGGGAACACCCCGTCGCGAAGGGCCGTGGCCTCGTCCACCGCCCGGTGCTTCCTCTCCAGCAGCGGAAGCACGTGCTGAGGGTCCAGGTGCAGGGCGCCCGCCTTGAAGGTCCGGCCGTGGCTCGCCACCACCTGCTCGTTCAGGCAGATGTCCACGCGGTCGAAGTAGGCCTTCACCCACACCGGTCGGTAGGCGTACCGGATCGGCACCGAGAACGTCTCGCGCTTCACCACCACGTGGCCGAACTTGTTCGCCACGTAGCTCTTCTGGCGGCACGTCTCGGGGCGGTGCGCCGGGAGCGGGCGCAGGTGCTCGCGCTCGGCCTGCCACGCCTGGCGCACCGTCCGCCCGTCGGGGAGCGTGCGCAGATCCATGTCGTGCGCGAGCTCCTCGAGCATGAGGGCATTGAGCGCCTCGAAGCTCGCCACATTCGGCATCGGCCGGAACACGTTGTTGCGCACGTACTTCACGCCCGTCTCCACCGAGCCCTTCTCGTTCCCCTTCCGTGGCGCACAGAGCACGGCCGCAAACGGATACTGGCCTCGGAACGCGTCGAAGTCCCGCGTCAGCTCCCGGTCCCGGCCGCGCAGCACCTTCTTCACCACCAGCGAGGTGTTGTCGAACACGACGCGCTCGCTGACGCCCCCGAAGAAGGCGAACGCCTCGGCCAGGCCGTCCAGCAAACACTCCAGGCGCTCCACCGGGTAGGCCCGGCCGAAGTACGCGTTGCTGTGGGGCAACGTGGTCACGAGGAACTTCACCTTGCGAAGCTCGCCGGCCACGATCGCCCAGGACTCCCCGAAGTCGGCCTCCATCGTGCGGCCGGGCGCGTGCGTGCGGTGCACGAAGGCCTCCTTGGGGAAGAGCTCCGCACGAAGCCGGGCGACGTACTTGCGAAGCGTCCGCGGCTTCACGCGCCCCGCGGCGGGCTCGATCAGGCGCCCGATTCGCTTGGCCGTGATCTTCGGGTCCTCCCGGAGCAGGGCCTCGATGGCCTCGCGGTGCGGGTCCAGGAGGCGAGGGCGCACCACCGGGGCCCGCCGTGGCGGCTCCTCGCAGGCGAGGGCCCGCCGGACCGTCTTGATGTCGAGATCGAACCGCCGCGCCAGGGCCTTCTTCGGGACCTTCTCCACGAAATGCTGGTGGCGGAGTTCGGCCCACTGCGACATTCTGATCACCTCCGCGGTCCTCCTTCGGTGGCTTCGAAACGATTTAGAGAACCGCTTCGATACCCGCCGGGGAGGACCCGGACTCCTTCTCCCGCTCGGCGCGCAAGGGGGTCCCTTTTCAGCGTGCCGCGGGGTCCCTTTTCAGAATGCCGTCCCCACACCCCCGTGGCGCGAGGCGACATCCCCAGGTGGCGCATCAGCGCCTCGTACTCGTCGTTGAAGGTCCACTGCGAGTCCACGAGGTGCGTCGCCGCCGACGAGTGGTCGGTCTGGTGGAACTGCGGCACGTGGCCCAGCTCGAACACCGCGTTCTGAACACCCTCCGAGAGCGCCAGCATCGACTCGCTGCGGCACGGCGTCGCCCGATCTGGCCACCCGAGGAGGCGCTGGAGGAGTCCTTCCGACGCCGCTTCCTCCGCGCCCTGGAGCGCGCACAGCGGCTGCGTCCCGAGACCCGGGCGCGGCTTCTTTCGTGGCGCCACTCGGGGTTCTCGGTGAAGGCGACCCAGCGCGTCGCGTCCACCGAGCGCGGTCGCCTGGCGCCAGGCGCGCTACGCGACGCGCGTGGTGGTGGCGGTCTCCGTCGACTGCCGGCGACCTCACGCCTTCCCTCAGGCGGCGTAGGGGCGGGCTGCATGCCCGCCCGTATTCAACGGATCGGGGTCAGCCGTGGCCCCGGGTCAAGATTGACGGCACTCGTGGTTCGCCGGACACGTGCACGTCATCCCGATTCGCGGAACAGGGGCGGCCACCTGGGCCGCCCCTACTCGAATCGCCGTCGCAACGCACTGCGCCGTCTGCGGGGAGACGTGCCCGGCGCGCCGGCCGGAGACGGAACGCTCGACCCCCGCCCCACGACGGCGCCGCCCGCCGCGACCCTCGCGGGCTCGCGCCAGTCCTCGCGACTGCGCGATCGAACGCATACAGGACATCGGACGAAGGGCGTGGAGGAAAGAAGCCGGGTACCACCAGCTAGCCAGAGCAGAGAACTCCTTCTTCCGATACAAAGCGATCCTCGGCGACCGCCTGCGCGCACGAAGCGAGTCCGGACGCCGAGTCGAGGTGCGCATCGCGTGCGACGTTCTCAATCGCATGACCGAGCTCGGGAAACCCCAGTCCGTCACCATCGGTGCCTGAAACCGGCTCGAAGAGTCCCAGATCAGCCTAACGGCGATTCATGCGCCAACGCCTCACTCCGGCTAGCCGAGCCGCTGGCGCAGCCGTTCCAACAGGTCCATATTCTCGTGGAGAACGGCGAGGATTAGGGTGCCGAGTTCATCGTCCCGCACGAAGAACACGTAGTGGTGCTGGCAGCGGGAGACGCGAATGTCATCGCGGTTATCGAAGACGGACTTCTCGATCGCGTCGTTGCGACTGATCGCCTCGAAGTGCAGATTCAGAGCACCGAGGTAGCGCTCAGCCTGTTCGATGCTCCAGGTGCGAACGGTGTAGCGCCCGATCTCCAGCAGGTCGAGTTCAGCCTCAAGCTCGAGCGTGTACTCAGGCACGGGACTCGGGGCCCGTGGCTTCCTGTTTCACCTGCTCCAGGATGTCCCCGACACTTCGCGGGCTCACGCCACCGGCACGTGCATTCCGCAGGCGCTTGTCCAGCAGCTCCTCGAGTTGGGCCAGATCCGCATCGAGCGCTTCTTCGCCGATTGTTCGGGCGAGCACGAAGTCCTTGATGGACTTGCCCTGGAGGGCAGCCATGGCCTTCAGCCTCTTGTGCTCTTGGTCAGTGACGTCGATCGAAATGCGGCTCACGGCGGTCTCCTGGCTCAGGATCGTCCCAGCAGTCTACCGAAAGACCCACATTATGTCAAAAAAGCATATTTGTTGGCCCCGTGCTACCTGTGGGCCCTTGCGTCCCTGTATGGGCCAGACCTCTTCCATGACGGAGCTGGGGGGGGGCTTCGGACGGCAATTCGGGGTCATCTCTCGCGCCTCAGCGCGGCTCGGAGTCCCACGAGCGGAGCAAGACGTGCGTGATGTCGATGCCTCTTGGGTGGGCGGACGCACGTCTGGCTCGGTCGAGCAGCCGAGATGGCGGAGAACTACGCGGCGTCGCGAAGACGCAGAGTGGGGAGCCGCGGATCTCCATCGCGGAACCGGACGTGCAACGTGCCCCCAGTGACGTCTCGCGTCGGCTCCTCGGGTCGAGCGTAGTAGGTGTCGTCCGGCGTGCGTTGCCCTTGTCCTTGGTGTGGACGCTCTCCGTTGAACCCACGCCGATAGCGTTCGAGCCGCACCCCGAGCGCGTTGGTCGAGCGGTAGAGGAAGAGATGGTTCACGTACTCATCCTTCATGGAGCGCCAGAAACGCTCGATCAAGCCGATTGAGCCACTCTTCCCGACCGCACCGTAGCGCCGGAGGATGCGGTTTCGGGTGAGGAACCTTTGCACGCGGCCGCCGCGAAGGACTGGATCCTGGTCGGAGACGAGCCAGCGCGGCGAGCCGTTGGAAGTGATTGCCCGGCGGAACAACATGACGCCGAAGGCTCCCGTCGGCGCCCCGCGGATGGCACCGATGGCGAGGACGCGGCGCGAGTACGCATCGATCACCGCGCCGACCCAGAGGGGGCGGAAGATGCCGCCGATCCGCGTGAAGTCGATCATCCACACGTGATTGGGTCGCTTGGCGAGGAGGGTGCGGCTCGCGGATGCGGTGACCGTTTCCTCAGGCTCGACCGGATCACGCGGCCCGCGGCGCACGATGCGCTGCACGCTGCTGCGCGACACCTTCACGCCGAGGCGTGCGAGCTTCCCTGCGATGCGCCGCGTTCCCCAGTCCGGCCACTCCGCCTTCAGCCGGATCACGAGATCGGACACGAGTTCGCCGAGGGTCCCGATGCGAGGGAGCCCTCGCGGCGCGTCACGCTGGAGGTCGCGCCGCCAATTCGTGATCGTCTGGCGCGTGACGGAGAACGCCGTTGCGGTGTCGGCGATCGACATCCGATACCGCGCGGCATGCCACAGGATCTCGAGGCGCTCGTTTCGCTGGTAGTGGGGGCGACGCTTGGCCGGGACCCGCTGCATGCGACGCTGGAGCAGAGCGTTCTCGGCGCGAAGGCGCTGGAGCTGCTCCTCGAGGACTGCGACCTTCCCGGAAAGGGGGCGGCGTCGGCCGACCGTGGTCCGCCAGTGGTCGTGCGCGAGCGCGATCATGCGAGCGACTGTGCCCAGAGCCTCATGCATGCTGGGATTGTTGAAGGGCTGCGGCGGCCCGGCGGAAACCCGCATGAATCAGGCGGTTCGAACCTGTGTCAAAGGTCGTGGGCCGGTACAGCTGGTCCAGATCAGCAGCAATGACACCTTTCGCATCGCGGATGCACCCGTGGGCACGGTGCAGATGACGGTGCACGTCGCGGGCCTGCGGGCGCGCTCGTCATGTTCCCGGATGGGAGTGCCCTCGGCAATGCGGCACAGGTGTCGCTTCGCCGCAGCCTGCAGCCACGGCTTCCCGGCCTCACGGCCTTCCCTGACAAGACACGGCGGACTCGGGCGCGCGGCCGACGACGCCCATGCGCCGCCGGCCGCGGGACGATCCGCCAGCGGGCCCTACTTCACCAACTCGACCTCGCTGGGCCGCCATGTCTTGTCGAAGAACGACGGGAGCGGGCTGTAGAGCCGCAGGATCGTGAACCAGCCCCTGTTCGGGTCCGTCTGGATCCAGTTGCCCCGCGCCACGCCCGCGGGCTGCGTGGGCGCGAAGTAGATCGTCGTCGAGCCGTCCGCGGCGGCCTCGGCTGCGGGCGACGGGTAGCTCTGGCTGCCCGCGCGCGGGAACTTCTGCGGCGTCCGCAGCATCGAACGCGACTGGTTGTCGTACAAGCGTGAACGACCAGAAAGCGCGCGCCGGGATGTCCTTGGGCAGAATCGCCTTGTAGGTCTTGGCACCGTCGAAGGCGTTGCCGTCCGCGTCAAGAAAGCCCATCAGGTACTGCGATCCCACGCCCGGAATCCGCATGATCATCCCAGGTGAATCCGAGGTGTAGGCGTAGTAGAAGGCCGTCCGGGAGTCGAGCGTGCGTGCACCGGTCGGCGGGTAGGGCTTGAACATGCCGTTCTCGTAGGCCGGCGGCGGGGTTTCGAAGAGGGCTCCACCCTCGAAGAGCATGTTCCCCCAGTTCGAACCCGGGTAGTACGCCCAGTCGGGATGCGTGTCGGCGAAGCGCCATTCAGGGACCGGCCGAATGCGCTGTCCGACCGCCGCGGCGTCGCTGAGGATCTTCTTCATCCGCTCGTCCGGGTCGAACGGCTTGCCGTGAACGATGCCGATCGCAGCAAGCTGGCCAGCGAGTTCGACGTCGTAGCTGGTCGCGGGTTCGTGCTGCACGTTCTCATTGATCATCTCGAAGAAGCCGAAATCGCTGGGCGGGATGGTGTTGAAAGAAGTTCCCGCTGGCCTCGATGAACTTCGTCTCGGGGATCTTCGGCTCGCCGGCCAGGCGCACCTTGCCTTCGAGCGCTTCGGCGATGCTGCGTGCCGAAGCCGCCCGGCTGTAGGGATAGATCTTCAGGTTCTGCTTGATGTTCTCGACAGCCGGCTTCGGATCGTGCCGTTGGCGATGAACGCCCGAGCGGCGTACAGGACACGGTTGGTCGCGGAGTGGGCGACGAAGTAGCCCCCCTCGCGGCAGGGGCCCGTCATAGCCGGGCCGGACGATCAGGTACTTGCCGCCGAGCCCACGATCGGGCCCGGGCTTGCCGATGTCGATGACCCACTGGAACCACATGTCGTTGATGGGCCCGAGCCCGTTCGACGGCTGCTCGATCACCATCGGACCCTTGCTCAGATCGACTCCGGCCAGGTAGTACACGGTGTCTGCGTTGGCGGTCAAGAAGAGCGAACTCGCGTCCATCAGCTCGGAGAAGATGACGACGTCATTGAAGTCGGCGCCGATGCTCTGGAAGCCCTTGATCAAGGCCAACGCCGAGGCACCGCGGAAGCTGTTATTGTACGCGTTGAGGGCGCGCGTGAAGAGCATGGTGTCGTAGACCTTGGAGGCGGTTTCCGCTGTCGGGACGCCATGCTTGAACTCGAGCGTGCCGATCCGAGTCTCGGTCCTGTCTGGCGTGGTGATCTCGGCAGGGATCTCGTCGGCCGACGACGGGATCGCCATCATGCACACCAGGAGGGCGACGCACGCTGCAACGGTACGAGGCGAAAGCGTCTTCTGTCTCATGTCGAACTTCCCTTTCATCCCGGTCTGGCCGTGCGGCAATGGCCGACGACGCCAGGGCAAGTTCGCACAGGCGGGGGGGCCCAACCACCCCCGTGCTTTTCGAGCGAGGCTTGAATCCGGTAAGCGGGGAAACCAGGACCCGCGACCCAGCTTCTCCTCGTCCATCGGCTCTCCTCGCAGGGGCCTTGCATCCGCTCCGTCGTATCGCTCGAGCCTTGACACCTGCTCTGCGTGCATGGCGACTCACCGCGGCGGCTTTGGGACCACGACACCGGCCATGGTGGCCGCCAGCGGAGACGCTCCCGACGATCCCGTGTGACGGGCTACCGGTAGAGCAAGCGCAGCGAAGGCAGGTGGCCGAGAAACGAACGACGCGCCGCAAACTTCGACGGAGACGTGGCGGGGTTGGGAACGCTTGGCCCCCGGCGAACGTCCAAGACATCCATGAACAACCTGCGCCGCGTGGCCCTCCTGACCATTCCCCTCCTCCTCGCGGGAGCGCTCGCCGGCGAGGCGAACGAGCCGCCCCCCGACCTCCCGCTCGCGCTTGCCGTCCGCCGCGTGCGCGTCGTCCGAGACGCCGAATCGATCGTCGTGGCGCAGGTGACAAGGGTGCACGAGAGCCCGGGCATCTGGTGCGGGACCGCCGTCACGCACCAGGACGTGACCTACCGGATCCTGGAAACGGTCGCCGGCAAGTCGATCGAGGGGCCGGTCCGCGTGGGCCACCTGCTCGTGGCCGGAAGCGTGCTCGTGTCGAAGGACGCTCCCTTCCTGAAGCCGACCGTCTTCCAAGAGGGCGCCCGCTTTCTGCTCTGCTTGAACAGCGGTGACGGGGACTGGGTGGTGATGGACGAGACCTTCGGCGCCACCCCGATCGATCCGCCACGCAAGCCGGACGGGGTTCACGCCACGCTGCTGCGCCAGCTCCTGCTGCATCCAGAGTTCGCCGCCTACGTCCACCCTGAGCAAGACGGTCGGGTGCCGCTGAAGGTCGCGCTGTCGAAGGCGTTCCCCGTGGCCGCGCACCTTCCGGCCTTCGGACAGCCCGTGGGATTCCTTCCCCTCTACCTCCTCCGCAACGTCCCGCACGTTGCCGTCCAGGAGATTCGCGTGGAGGACAAGCGGGCCACCGTCCGCTTCACGTACGACGTGGAGGGCGTGCGCGGCGAAGCGCACTTCGCTTTGAAGGGCGATCGCTACGACCTGGAGAGCCTGACGCTCACGGAACGCTGAGTCTCAAAATGCGCGGAGGAGTTTTGACGGCTGGGATTCGCGATCCAAGAGATCGGATCTCGCCGTAGTGCAGCACGAGCATGACGCCTGGGCGCGCCCCGTAGAGGCGTACAGAGGCGGGAAATCTTGTTGCAGATTGTGACCGTTCTGCGTCCTCGTGCGATGGGAGGGCGGAGGACTCAATATGGCTCGATCACCGCCTGAACGCCCCGGGCAGGCCCCACCACATCTTCAACAGAGCCGCCCGACGCCAGGTCTTGTTCGCCGACCACCAGGACTACCGCAACTTCCTGATGTTGCTCGCTTGCGCAGTGCGGCGCGGAGAACTGGTCATCCACGCGTACTGTCTGGTGAACACGCACTTCCATCTACTGGCCGCGTCGCCTACCGGACGCCTGCCCTACACAATGATGCGGATCCAGAACGCGTACGTGCGCTATCGAAACCGGCGGAGTCGGTTGGACGGATCACTCGTTCGAGGTCGCTTCGGCCACCGGCCCGTCTTGTCGCGGCGCTACTGGTTGACCTTGCTCCGCTACATTGCGCACAATGCGGTTGAGGCCGGGCTCTGCAAACACGCCTTCGAGTATCCCTACGTCAGCGCGAGGTTCTTCGTGTGCCGAGGATCCCCTCCCTGGCTTGATCACCAGGCAGTAGAACGCCGCCTGGAGTTGCCCGCCGCCCCGACGACGGGGACAGGGAGGATCGCGGCGCTCCTACGCATGCATCTCGCTGATGGTGAGGCTCGCCTCGTGGAACGCCGGATGAAACACCCCCGCGTGGCCGAGGACGCACTGGACCAGTTGTTCGACGCGCCGCCGCCCTACCTGGCGCAGTGGATGTCGCGGAGAATCGAAGGCGCGGGCGGGGCGTCACCCTGGACGCCCGTCGCCGCGCCCCGCGCGATTCTGGAGGCAGTTCACGAGCTCGAACGCACCCTCGGAGCCTATGCCGTGCGGGCCGGTCGGAAACACCACGACGGCTGGGACCTCATGGCAGCCGGACTCCTCCGTTCCCTGGCCTGCCTCACGACGGACGCGTCAGGGAAGCACCTCGCCTGTCACGGTGCGACCGCCTCCCGGAGAATCAAGCTCCACGAGACCCTCATGCTGGAGAACGCGAACTACGCCAAGCGAGCGGGCTTGGCCGCTCGAGGCGCAATCGACCGTACCTTTCCGCGCCGGGCCGAGAGTGTCTGAATCCGCAACAACGGTTCCCGCCTCTGTACGGACACGGAGTACGTAGTCTGGTCCGTCCCTTGCCTCGAAGGCGAGAAAGAGGAGGAGGATCGAGCGAGCCTTCGTTCGTATCCTCACCTCCTATGGCTGCCCAGTCGTCACCTCTCCGCCGTCTCGCCCTCGTGGGGCTCGTGCTCGCCCTGGGCGGGCTCGGATGGTGGCTTCTCGGCACGCGCGACGACACGCCACTCGCCGGACGCCCCATCGAGCGCAAGGGGCAGCCGAACGAGACCGCCGAACTCCTGACCTCGCCCGCGGCGCCCGTCCTGCACGGCCGACCGACCGCCGAGGCCCGGGCGCCCGCTCCGCATCCGCCCGGGGCTCCGGGTGAACCTCCGGCAGCGAAGCCCTGGCGACTGACCTTCGACGTAGTCGATGAACACGGAAGTCCCCGCCCCTGGACGCGCGCGGCGATGCACGACCGCGAAGGGCAAGTCCTGCTCCAGGAGTGGGTCGAGGAGGGGCCCAGGACCGAAGGCGAGCTGGCGGTACCTGGCAGCGGGTATCTCGTGGTGTGGTCGCATCAACGCGTGCCGTGGGTGAGCGCATGGCAGGAGCCGCCGCCCTCGGGTACGCGGCACCTCGAGGCCAGGGTCGACACCGGCCTGGCCGTCGCAGGCGAGGTCTTCGAACAGGACGGCATCACGCCGCTCGCGTGGGGCGAGGTGCACGTCTGGTGCAAGGCGAGCGCGGAACCGTACCGGCCTGCCCTCGGGGCCATCCCAGGCATCGTCCAGGCGGGCCGATTCCGCGTCGCGGGACTTCCCCCGGGTCTCGCCACCGTCCAGGCCAAGGCGTACGACCAAGCGCAAGGTCGGCCGGTCAAGGTCGAAACCGAGGTGGGGGACGACGCCCTGCGACTGGTGCTCGGGTCGCAGGGTGTAATCTCGTTCCTGGTCGTGGATCGGTCGACCGGGCTCGCGCCCCGGACGAAGTACCTGGAAATCCGGACGCTGCGAGACGGCCGAGAGCAAGCGTGGAGCACTGCCAGCACGATGCAGCCCCGAGAGCCCGAGGCCGCGAAGCCCATCGGCAAGCACCTGGGCAATCCCGGCGAGACCTACCGCTTCCGCGTGCGCGCACAAGGCTACGAGCCGAGCGACGTAGTCGCCGTAACCGTGCCGGACACCGGAGGGAAGCTGACCGCGCGCTTCGAGATCGAGCCCGCGCCGGAGTCTGTCGCCCGCCTGACGCTCCTCGTGCGCACGTTCGATCCGCCGCTGCCGAAGTTCGTCATGGTGACGCGTCACCGCGAGAGTGGCAGCACGGGACACGGCATGCCGCACGAAGACGGACGTATCGTCGTGGAACTGACGCCGGGTCCACAGCGCCTCACCGTAGGCGGCGGGGCGAGTCCGCGGCCGGGCGAGGACTTCTGGCTGGACACGCCTCTGGAGATCGAGCTACAGCGCGGCGACGATCGCGAAGCCGAGGTCTGGATCGAACGCGGGGGATGGGTATTCATCGGAGGCGATCCCGATCCGCAGCCCCGCAAAGTGACGTTCACGAAGGACGACGTCACCGTGGAGCGAATGGCGCGTTGGCAGTCGTGGCAGGACGAACGCGGCTACTTCCTGGGCGTGCTGCCCGCGGGAACGTGGACCCTCACCTACGCGCATCGCGAAGACGGGCGCCGCGCTACGGTTGACGTCAAGAAGGGCGAGGTCGTGCGCCTCGACCCGGCGACCTTCGAGAGCTTCGAAGCCAAGTCCGACTGAGCACGACCGACGGTCGTAGGACGCGATGCCGCTCTGCATCGCCGACAGCGAGCAACACGGAGATTCGGCCCGAGGAAGCGGCCTGAGCACCCCCAGCGCAGCGGGGACGCATGCAAGGGGACTTGGGGCGCACCGCACTACTTCTCGGAGTCGTGCGACTCCAGGTCAATCTCGACGGAGGTCGTGCACCCGGCAGTGACTTCGACGAAAACACGGCGGGGTGGGGCACCGTCGGGCCGGACGCAGACCTCGTAGCGGCCGGGCGGGAGCGCCTGCCATGTGACGCTCGGCGTGCCGTGGCACAGTCCACTCTCCCAGATGCACCACCCGTAGAACATGCGCAAGTCGCAGGCAAGGAAGCTGTCGCAGACCACCCGCCCACTCACGTCGAGGACTTCCGCTTCGGCCGGGACGCAGCGGCCGAAGCCGTCGCGCACGGCGATCTCCAGGAGCCCGCCCACGTCCAGGTCCACGTCGATTTTCGTGCGGACGCCCGTCGAGACAAACACCGATTTCCCGCCTGGCAGGAGGTAGGGCGAGTGCTCCGACTCCGCCAGGTCGGAGGCGTCGAACCCGCCGACCCGGAGCTCCCACCACCCCGGCGCCAGGTCCTCGAAGACGACGCGCCCCTGCTCGCTGGATCGTTGCCACCGACGTCCCGCCTCGGCGGAGGTCAGATCGACCGAGAGACGGTCGATGCCCCGGCCGCCGGCCCGGACGCGCGCGGCGACAGAGCCCGTTCGGACTGAGCGAACCGCCTCCACACGGGGGACCCGGACCTCCCAGGTAAAGGCATCCACGCCGAGCGGAAGCGTCTGCTCGATCTCGGTGTCCTCGTGCCCGGGCGCACGGACCCGCAGGACGTACGTCAAACCGGGCGTGAGGTAGCACCACCCCCGCCGCAGGGAATCGCGGATCTCGTGGACCTCCTTGCCGTCCCGGAGGATCTCGACCCGGGCGCTTTGCAACGGACCGTCTTCGTCCCGCAGGCAAACTTCTACGAGGAGGGCATCGAGATCGATGGCGACGTCGGCGACCGGCGCGTCGAGATGGACGGGCGGAACGTCCGCCAGGTCGGGATCCGTAGGCTCCCCGCTTCCTCCCCAGAAGCCAAGCTGGTGGGGTCCGGGAGCCAGGCCAGACACGCGGAACGAGGAGCCATGCAAGTCACCGGACATGGTCCGCGGCCGCGCACGGCACCCGTCCCACAGCCACAGGGCATAGGAGTCCGTCCAGAGCTTGATCTCGGTTGACTCCGTCGGGCGTCGCGCCCAGACGGTGGCGCAGGTCGTCAGGCACGGCCGGCCTCGGATCGTCACGCGACCCTCGATGGCGACCGGCGCCCGGAGTACGAGGTCGCGCGGGAGCGTCGTCACGGCCTGCTCGACCTCCAGGCGACAGGTTCCGGGCAGCGGCACGGGATCTTCGTCACGGAAGTACCCGGCGACCGCGGGCCACGCGTCT
Source organism: uncultured Planctomycetota bacterium (assembly GCA_963802335.1). GTDB lineage: Bacteria > Planctomycetota > PLA2 > PLA2 > JAEUHO01 > CAWDIE01. Next base: position 35,522 of record CAWDIE010000008.1, read on the forward strand.
TTGTGCGTGGTCGCGAGGACCAGATAGGAACCGCGCTCCACGGTGCGGAGCCGAAAGCGACCCTCCGCGTCCGTCGCCACGGCGTCGCATGCCTCGAGCGAGCTCTCCACCTCGAGCCTGTAGAGCGCGACGGCGGCGTTTCGAACGGCCTCGCCCGCCGCGTCCACCACGCGCCCGAGGACGGCGCGGGCCCGCTGCATCCGGAAGGAGGTCTCGAGCCGACGAGAGGCGGGCGGCGCCTCCGGAAGCCAGAACACCCGATCCTCGGCCACGTAGTCCCGATGGCGGGCCCGAATGCCAACCCAGCGAGCGTGCGCTTGGGTAAACAAGGCGGTCACATCGAACCAAGCCTCGCGAGTGCCGTCCCGTGTCGTGTACCAGGCGGGGTTGCGAGGGACGTTCGAGAGCCACACGCTCTCGGAGTGTCGCCCACCGCACTCGTACCCGAGCAGGCGAACTTGCAGCACGACTGCTTGGGGGTCGAACGGACACGTCTCGTCCGGCTCGCCGTCTGCGGAGCCGACCGCGCCAGGCCCACCTCGCCCCTGGAGTCGAGCGGCGGGAGCGCACGCCACCAGGGCTGGATCCGACGGCTCCTCGGCAGAGAACGCGAGGGCCGGGGCGCCTATCCCCCACCCGGGGAGTGAGACACACAGGAGCGCCCCGGCACCCGCGGCCGCGAGCAGGACCAGAAGCAGCGAACGCCTTCCCATGCCTGGGAGAACGCGCCCCGGGAGAGTGGGTTCGGGCGAGTCCTCGATTCCGATACTCGGGGCTACTTCCCGGGTCCTCGCGAGTTGGGAGGTCGGCGCTACGTCCCTACGATGGGCGCACGGCCAGGAGGACTCCGATGCGACGCCTCACCCAATTCGCCTGCCTCGTTCTTCTCGTGCACGTCTTGCCGGGGGTCGTCGGCGCCGAGGACGCGGACGCGTTCGTCCTCTTCGACAACAACAACCCCGCGGCCGTCCAGAACGGACCTACGCAACCGACGGTCTTCGAGACCAAGGCACCTTGTCACCTCGTTTCCATCATGACGTATCACTGGAACGGCGGCCGCGGGGAGCGCTCCGGTTCCATCGCGCTCGTCTCGGAAGCCGGACAGCAGCTCGGTCCGTGGCCTGCGCAGAAAGAGACGCGTCCCGACGGAAAGCCGCCTCTGTACTGGACCTGTCTCCCCAACGTGCAGCTACCGGCGGGTCGATGGACCGTCGTGGACGCAGCGCCTTGGTCGTGGGCCGCGAACGAGAGGAGCGGTCACGCGGGCATCGCCACCCTGCATGCGATGCGTTGGGTCGACCCGCCTCAGGTCCGGGCCGAAGCGGCGATCGAGAAGGACGCGGCTCGTGCTCTCCAACACCTCGATGCTCGCATCGCGGCCCACCCCGACGATGCCGAAGCCCACCGCCTTCGTGCCGTGGCCCATGGCACGCTCGCGGGAGCGGACGCCTCGGGGAAACACGCGCGCTTGCAACGCCGGGACCTGGACCGCGTCATTGCCCTGCGTCCCCGAGACCATCAGCCCCTCGTGGCGAGCGCCTGGGCGCGCTTTCTCCAGGCCGATCCCGACGGAGCGATCGAGGACTACCAAGCGGCCGCCGCGGTCGCACCCGACGACCCCGCTCGCCACCGGGAGCTCGCCTCCGCCTTGCTGAGCTCAGGCCGGCGGGGTGCTGCGGCAGAGGCCTACGGCCGAGCCCTGGCACTGGCCGCGGCGGATCCGGCCACGCTCCTGGCGCAGGGGGCCCTCTTGGAGGAGCTCGGGCAGACGAGCGCGGCGGCCAAAGGCTACCGCTATCTACTCGCCATCCTGCCGCACGGCTACGCGCGGGAGGACGCGCTCACACGCCTGGCCGCCCTCGGCCTCGACTCCAGCCCGGCCTCGTCACCGCCCGCGACTCCGCCCGCAACGGCGCCCGCGACGACGCCCGCCCCGGACGACGGTGCAAGCCCGGCGCCCGTGGCGGGGCAGGTCCTCGTGCAGGGCACGGTGGACGCGCGTGGCGGTCGTGTCGGGGCGCAGGGGGGCATCACGCTCGACTTCCCGGCCGGCGCACTCGACGGTGCGGCCGAGGTCGTCGTGCGTGCGGGAACCGAAGCCGGCGGCGGCTCCCGAATCGTGCATGTGGATGTGCACGGCGCGCGCACGCGCCTCGGCGTTCCCGTCCGCGTGACTCTGCCCATGCAACGCGGTCTGGACCAAGCGCGCGTGCATCCCGCCATGCAGGTCGGAAACCGTCTGTGGATCGAACTTCCCGGTGCCTATGACCCCGCCGCGGGCATGCTCGTGTTCGAGACGCCGCACTTCTCCACGCTGGGGGGGCTTGTGGAGGACACCGGCAATCTGAAGTGGGCGATCGGAAGCGGCCTCGTCGCGGTAGCGGTCGTCGGCGGCGGCTGGTGTATCGCCGGGTCCGCTGCGGCCCTCTATGCCGGCGCGGCCGGCATGACGATCGCCGAGACGGCGGTGGTGACCGTGGCCACGTTTTTCTTCGGGAAGCTGATCGGGGACGCCGTCTACGACGAAACGCGCGCCAAGTTGCTGGGCTTGGACACGGTGCTCGCCGTGCCGGGTTTCCGCATTCTCTACACCGACGACGCCTCCAACACCAACGCGGTCGCTTCCGGCGACTGGGGAACGGCCATGTTCGCCAAGGAGGGGGGCGCCTTCGCTGGGTTTGCGAAGGGGAAGGCCGAAGCGAGTGCGTTCGCGAACGGCGACCTGTACGAATACGTCCACCTCCCCTGGCCCGTCGTGGAACTCGCGTTCGAGCTCATGCTCACGCGGAGCTACTACGCCAAGGCCGGCTACGAAGTGCGGCCGCTGACGTGGGTGTACGTGTATTCGATACCCGCGGGAAGCGAAGGCACGAGTTACGGATCCTGGGAAGCCGCCGCCGACGAGAAGCTGGGCGGCGTACTGAACGTGAACGCAAAGCTCCTCGATGCGGCGCATGCCGACCCACGTCAAGCCATGGTGGCCCACGAGTCATGGCACGCCATCGCCAAGGCGAACGGCCTCGCCGGCGCGCATGCCGCCTGGGTGGATGAAGCCGTGGCGTGGGCCCTGGAGGGAACCGTCTTCGAAGACAACTACGGGTTCCTCAAGGACCGGGGCTGGTCCATGGCGCGCGAGGAACTGCAACGCGGGCTTACCCTGGACGACGACGAGGACGAGGTGAAGCGCGGCACCTTCCTCTGGCCCTTCGCGCGCTTCCTGCTCCATCACGGAGGACATGCGGAGATCCGTGACCTCGTGAGCGGCAAGCTCGGCAACTCGAAGGATCTGCTCCAGGCACAGTTTCGCACCTTCGTTCGTTCCCTGCTCGCCGAGGAGCATTGCCTCGCAGACACGTACGAGCAGGATCCGCCCGTCACCACGCGCGACGGCAAGCCGATCTCGATCCCCAGCGGGTGGCAGCCTCCGACGGCCAACCGTCCGGGACTCGACCTCAACGAGCTCGGGTCCATCGTGATCCGCCCCGGCGTGGTCCGCGTGCCCAAGATGCTCCAGGCGCCGCGCCCGCTCTCGTTCGCGGTCTTCCGGGCCGCGATCACCTCGACCCCGCCGCCTGCCAGCGGCGAAACGCCGCCGCTCGTCTTCCGCCGCGCCACACCGACGCTCGCCGAAGAGTACGCCGTCCTGAAGCCCACGGAGGGGCGCGCGGACACAGTCAGCCGACCGCGTCCCGACGACGAACTGCGTATCGAGCGGGAGGTCGTCGTGGCCCCCGGCTCGTGGCTCCAACGCAAGGGCGGCAAGGGTTTCGCGCTGCCGGTGGCCGTCCTCGGCGTGAAAACCGAGGACCGCGACCCTGCCTCGGACCTCCTCCTGTACTGGCTCGATGCGCCTCGCTTCGATCGCGCCGAGCCACTGCCCGACAATCCGCTCTGGACGCGCGTCCACTACCTCGCACCCCAGCCGGCTCTCGGCGGCAAGGGCCTCTCCGTGCGGGACTGCTATCAGGAGATCCGTCTCGTCGGAATCGACAAGACGGGGCAGGCCCACGTTCTCATGTCCGCCCCCCAGGACTTCCCGCTCGACCCCGAGGGCGGCAAGGGGTACGTGGACATCTCCCACGAGGAGACGCGCGACTACGCCGAACTCGGCTTCCTCGCCATCGACAAGGTTGCGAAGGGCGAGGATGGAGCGGGATTGGCATCGCCCATTCGCCGCTTCGACAACCCGGCTGTTCGCGATGCGGACTATCCCGTGGTCGGCGTAGATGCGAACCTGAGGTTCTACTTCCGGGTCACGGGCACGCTGAAGGAGAGTGGTAGCAGGTCCGAGTCGGCGCTGGAGTTCGAGCACGAACTCAAGGAGACCGAGTGGAACGGGCGGCGACACACCGAGACGTGGGTCGACCACGGCATGCGAATCGGCTGGGAGATCCGGATGGCGCCTGGCGACGAGAGCCTCGAGTCGCTGACCCTCACGATGAACCGCGACAACCCGAATCAGAAGGCCGACCAGCGATTCACCCTGCGAGACGTCCCCCAGGTCGCCGTCGCGGATCTCGGCCCGGAAGGACCCGTGATCCGACTCTTCGGGCTCAGGGGAGCAAACCTCGTCGCCCACCTGTCGGAGATGCGGAGTGTGGGGTCCGGCGGATTCGACGAGCGCGACGACAGCGAGCACGGGTCGAAGCGCGTGTCCTACGCGACGAAGCTCGAGGAGATGAAGGCGGAGGACTGTCAGGTCGTGGTCGCCCTCGTTTCCATGACGCTGGCCCAGCTCCGTGCGAAGGCCGATGCGGGCAAGGTGGACAAGGAGAAGCTCGAGCGCCGCTACCAGGAGGCCATGGCAAAGGTGAACAAGGCCCTCCAGGCCATGCCGACGGAGGTCGAGTCCGGTCGCTGACCCTCACGGCTCACGGAGTCAGATCACGGAGGCGGGGGGAGCCCGTTGCCGATGGAGGCCCGCATGCGCAACAGGTAGGTCCGCCTCCGCACCGCCGCACACACGAGTCCGGGAACGCATCGGCGAAAACCGTAGTGCGAATGAGGGCGGTGGTCGGCACACTACTCAAGCCTCGGCCCTGCGCTGGAGGACGACGCTCGTGAAGCAAGTGTGGCGGCTGAGGTCTGGAATCACCCTCCTGTCGTTGATTGCCCTCGTAGCGGTAGCGTATTCGTGCTGGCGGCTGCGTCCCCGGCCAACGCACCACGTTCGCTGTCCAGTTGGGGACCTCTACGGCCTCGCATTCGCAAGCATGTACTCACTGGAGGAGCGACCAGGCGGGCGCCTACCTGGGTACGTGGTCGTTCAATCGTCGACGAAGCCGGGGACGGTCATCGATTCCATCTTCGGCCGTGAGTACTTCGAGTGGTCGCAGTTGACGGGCTGCCTCCCTAGGCTTCGCCGAAGTACATATGCCTGCTTTGAGGCGGAGAATGAACACGCACGCGCGATCGAGGGCTTCGAGACACACCCCGGACTCCAGTGGATGGAGCCTGTTCATGCAGACGCATACAATGACTGGGAGCGGAGTCCAGAGGAGAAATGGCGCGATTTCGAGCGCCGATATCCGGGAGCACGCGGGTGTGTCAGGATGTCGGCTCCTGGGTTCTCCGAGGATCACGCTCAAGCGCTCGTCTACGTTGAGAGCTATGAGAGCATCGATAGCGGATGCGGCCTCTATGTCCTCCTCGAATGCCAGCGCGGGGCCTGGCAAGTGGTGGGTGTCTGGACTGCCTGGATTGTGTAGACCTCCAGCCGTGCTCCGCACCAGGACATTCTGGCAATACGGTACGAGATCCCGTTTCGCCAGGTGAGCGCCTGTCGGGTCTGGAATGCGTACGGAGATGGGATGAAAAGGCGGGCCTTCTCATCCCATCTCCGCACCCCGCCGAGGCCCATCAATCGTCCGTGCTCGCCTTCAGCTCGGTCGCCACCGCATGCGGCGCCGACGCGGAGAGCAGCAGCGGGAGATTCGGATTCAGTTCCTCGAACAGTTCGATCCGAGCCTGACCGGCTTCGACGATCGCGCGACCCAGCGCCACTCCGTCCTGCTGCACCGTGAGGGTCGCCCCATCGACGGCGTAGGTCGCGGTGAGCTGACGCCCCAGGATGGAGAGATCAACGTCGCGCGGAAGCACGAACGGGCGCTCGATCCACAGTTCGAGAGTCGGGTCGCCGAAGGCGTGCCACATGACGTTTTCGGACTCGGCCTGGGAGCGTGAGACCGTGCTGCCCGCCCCCGCCACGTTGAGACCGACCTGGGTGAACATGTAGAGCTTCCCGTAGTTCAGGATGTCCGCCAAGCGTAGGATCGGCGTGGCCGGACCAACTCCGGCGATGACGTTCGGGAAGACCGCGTCCGCGAACCCACGCAGCAGTGCGTTGTTGGCCCATGTAGGACTGTTGCGCGTGTCGCCGAGAGCACCGACGATGCCGCCGCCCTCCAGACGCAGCATCGCCTCCAGGAAGTACACCGAGGCGAAGTTCGTCGAGTAGTCGCCACCGGCGGTCTCGTTGTCGAAGAGCCCCGTCGCGCAATCCACACTGAAGAGCACGGGGAGTTGGTCGCCGTTGGTGAGCGACGCCACATCCGTCGTCCTCAGTCGCGGACTTCCCCATCCGTTCTGACCGCCGTGGTCGCGGTGGATAAGGAGGAAGCACCCTTCATTGATCGCGTTCGTGACGTCGGCCGTGGTGGCCGTCCAGGGAAACCCGCTTCCCGGTGCGAGCTCGCTCGGAAGGGGACTGAGATTGCGGTAGCGCCGCGGTGTCGCATCCCCGATGTACTCCGGGTGGTAGGCGGTGTCGGTCTTGTAGAGTCGGTCCACCTGGTAGCCCTGCGCCAGCATGGCGTTGCGAACGCGCTCCGCGACTCGGATGAAGCCGCGCGTCGTAACCCCAGCCTGGGAAACGCCCGACATCGCCGCCTGGAAGTACGAAGCCATCACGCTCCGGTCGTAGAACCCGTCGGGGGCGAATGGCGGCGTCTTCTCGTAGTCGATGATCTTGTCGACGACGACGCGCGCCTGCTCCGCGGTATCGACCGATATGCGCGCCAGACCGAGATCCGCCAGACGATCACCAGGCGTCATGAGGCTGTAGTCGAGGTCGGTTCCCGTCGTGTCGCTGCCCGACGAAAAGCGATAGAAGGGTGGGATGAACTCAGCATCGCCGAGGAGCAGCACATAGGAGGGGCGTGGGGAGGCCTTCTCGTAGCGCTCCCGAATGAAATCGCGAATCTCTTCCTTGGACGATCCGATACCACCGTTGCCCATGTCGCCCACGCGATAGACCTGGGTCGTGATCCCCTTCTCGCGCTTCCACGCGGCTAGATCGCGGGCCTCCTCGAGGAAGTCCGGCGGTGTGAGGATCAGGAGCTCGGCGCCGAGGCGTTCGAGTACCCCCGGCGTCCAGCGCAGGTCTTCGTAGAGCAGGGGTCCATTCAGGACCGCCGCCCGGTGCAGCGGAGCGAAGTTGGGCGCTTCGAACGGATCGGCGGCCTGCGACGGCAGGAAGGCCCCGTTGTTGCCCGGGAACTCCACGCGGAACGTGACCTCGGTCTGGAGGGTCAGCTCGCGCCGCGCGGCGTTGTATCGCATCGGGGCGACTTGGACCTGGAGGAGGTCCAGATCGCGCATCCTACCGATCGAAACGATGCGCGCCGGCGCGCTCGGCCGCGTGACGTCGGTCTCATACGCAGCCTCGTCGATCTCGAACGGGTGGTCTCCGAAGACCTCGGGAGGGGGCAGCTCGCCCTCAGGGATGGGAGGCATCTCACCATCGACCGGCGCTTGCTGGTGAGGATGGAGGAGGACGCCCCCGACGACGTCCGTTTGGACGTCGAGCACGACGAGGCGCGGCGTAGCCCCGATGGGCACCGCGAGGTTCCTGTACAGCATCGGGATGGCGGGGAGGCCCACCCCGTCGGGCCCGTCGAGAGAGGTGCCGGTCTCGAGCCCTTCGAAGAGCAGCTCGGTGTACTGCACGCCACCCTGCTCACGCTGGAGGACCGTCGGCTCGGGGAAGCGCACGGTGGCTTCATACGCATCGGCGTCCGAGGCGCGTACGACGACCTCGACCGCCGCAGGCCGCACCCGCGCGGGGGGGACAGGCGGATTCTCGTCGCTGCCGCCGCAACCCGGGAGAAGCGCGACGAAGGCCAGGGGTAGGGCAAGAATCCAACGCGTCGTGGGCAGCGGCAGCTTCGACATGGGGTGCTCCTGCGCGGCACGACGGAGCTCCGCCCGGCCGCTGCCCTGTGAACTGCAGAGCCGACCGGGTTCAGGACACGGGAATCCCAGATGACGATCGGCCCGGACCGAGATACGGTGCCAGGCACGAGTCCGCCAACTGGAGATACGGTGCCAGGCACGAGTCCGCCAACTCGAGGCCGGACTGCGGCGCCGGATATCCGGCGCTTCTCTGGACAAGACCCCAGGCAGTGGCGGGTCCATCCTCCCCGGTACCGAGTCAGTGCGAATCTTCACGGTTGGCAGAACCCGCACAAGCCGGCGGAACGCGTTGAATTCACGAGGAGCCGCGCGAAGGTCCAGGGGTTCGTGGGTGCTCGCGGCGAACGTTCGCCGCCCGGTGGCCCCGGGACGCTGGCATCTCGTCAAGACCGGAGCACGACCGCTGCTTTGCGCTGCCGCATGAGACCGTGGGTCGGCAGGCACATGGGGTTGGCAGCCGCGCCCCGCGCTCCCGACTCGCCCGCTACCCTGTCGGGGTCGTACGTTTGGAGCATTGATCGGGAGCAATTCGCATGCGGAACAAGTTGCTTCTCGTCTGCGTTCTCGCGCTGGTCGTCGCCGCCGTCGGGGCGTACGGCTGCTTCGCCGGGGAGGTGTCGGGGCCGGTCGAGCCGGTCGGCAACGACCTTCCTCAGCAGACCGGCTGGAGAATCCAGACGGTCACGGCGGGCTTGATGAGGCCCTGGGCGGCCGAGTGGCTACCCGACGGCCGGACTCTTCTGGTCACCGAGCGGGAGGGCCGGCTGCGCGTCGTCCAGGACGGGAGGCTGCGGATGGACGTCGTCGAGGGCCTGCCCGACGACCTCGTGGCCTCCGGCCAGGGCGGTCTACTCGATGTAGCGATCCACCCCGACTTCGCGAGCAACCGGTGGGTCTACTTGACGTACTCGGCCGGGACTAGTCGCGCCAATCGGACCACCCTGGCTCGGGCGAGAATCGACCCGCAATTGACTCGGCTGGACGCGTTGGAGGTCCTCTTCCAGGTCAACCGCATCAAGCCAGGCGGCCAGCACTTCGGATCTCGCCTGCTGTGGCTCCCGGATGGGACGCTCCTGATGAGCATCGGTGATGGCGGCAACCCCCCGGTCAAGCTCGACGGTCGCTACATCCGCGAGAACGCGCAGGACCTGTCGGCCCATCTCGGCAAGACCGTCCGCATGACCGACGGCGGCAAGGTCCCCGGCCGACAACCCCTACGCGGGAGACGACGACCCGAAGACCGACCCGTACGTCTACACGTGGGGTCATCGCAACATCCAGGGGATGACCCTCCACCCGAGCACCCAGGAGGTCTGGGCGACCGAACACGGGGCCCGCGGCGGCGACGAGCTGAACCGGCTGGAGAAGGGCGCCAACTACGGCTGGCCCACGGTCACCTACAGCCGTGAGTACTTCGGTCCGAAGATCTCCGAGAGGACCGCCATGGAAGGCGCCGTGGATCCAAGGGTCGTCTGGACGCCCTGCATCGCGCCCTCGGGTCTGATGTTCTACACCGGCAGCGAGTTCCCCGACTGGCAGGGCGACATGCTCGCGGGCGGCCTGGTGCTCAAGCAGATCCGCCGGGTGAAATTCGACGACGGGAAGATCGTCGGGCAGACCACGCTGCAGTTCGACGACCGCATCCGCTGGGTCGAGCAGGGTCCCGACGGCGGGATCTACGTGCTGACCGACGAGATCGACGGCGCGCTGCTCCGCATTGTGCCCGACCCGCGCTAGCTCTACGGACACGGAGTCCGGTACGTCCGGTACGTTCGGTACGGAGTCGGTAAGTCGGTACGGCGGTACGGAGTCAGCGGTACGGAGTCAGTGCAGATCTTCACGGTTGTCAATAGGCCCACGAGCTGGGGGGACGCGTTGAATCCGTGAGGAGCAGCGCCGAGGCCCAGAGGTTCGTGCGCCCTCGCGGCGAACGTTCGCCGCCCGGTGGCCACCGGACGCTGGCATCTCGTCAAGACTGGGTCACGACCGCTTCGGTGCACTGCCGCATGAGGCCGTGGGTCGGCAGGCACGAAGGTGCGGCGTACGCGCCGCGCGCGCGTTGCGTACGCAGTCGACGGCCACCCTCGTGTCAGACCTCGAGCGAAAAGTTCGTTGGCGAGGCTGCCTCCGTATGGAACTGAGCGTCAGCGCGCTTGGGGAGGTTCGCTAGCCCAGATGCGTCGCCAGATCCACGGCAGGGTCTCCGAGCTGAACTCACGGTCCAGCTGCTCGTCCGGCGTGGGTACGGGCCCGTCCCCACCGAGCTCGGCGACCTTGAAGCGGAAGACGTAGTTCGGTTCGCCTCCCATCCGCAGGTCGGTGACGACCACGTCCCGGTCACTCAGGCCGGCTGCGTACATACCGCGCGTGAACCAGCGGAGATTGGCCACCGGCGGGTGATCTTCGATCCCGTCGAGCAGCTCCAGGTTTCGGGGGTAGTAGCGAATCGAGAGAGGCGCGTCACGATCGAAGATGGAGCGATACGTCTCGAAGTAGCGGTCACCGTCGACGCCGACGAATCGAAAGAGCAGGGTGTTGAGGGGCGTCGGCGTGGAGACCAGTCGCGAGTGTGAGACACCCCGCTCGAGGAGTTCGTCGCGCACGCGGTGATTCACCATGGTGCTGGCCGTGAAGGCCCAGACCACGTAGAGCAGGCTCAGACCCAGGCCGATGCGATTCAGCCGTGGCCCGATGGGGCGCCGGGTGATCAGGGCCGCCGTCACGCCGATCAGGAGCGGCAGCGTGAACAGCGGATCGACAATGAACAGCACCGGCACGGCCCGGGGGGTGGTGTCGATCGGCCAGAAGATCTGGGTCCCGTAGACGGTCAGGAGATCCAGGAGCACGCTGAATTGCAGCACGATGAAGGTCAGGAGCATCCATCCTCGAAAGTCGCGTCGCGTCGACGGGTGGACCTTCGTGATGCACCAGGCGAGGACGGGTGTCACCAGAGCCAGGACGATCATCGAGTGACTGAAACCGCGGTGGTAGACGAAGTCCTCCACCGGGCCGTCCAGCGGGATCAGGACGTCCAGATCGGGCAGGGTCCCGAGGATGCCTCCCCAGAGCATGGCCTTCCGACCGACCCGATGGCCGAGCACCAACTCGCCGAGGGCGGCACCACACGTGAACTGGGTAACGGAGTCCATGGCCCTCGTACGGTAGTGAGGCGGAAGGGTCGCCCTCGCGCCCATTCCCGGGGTTGGTCAACCGGCTAGATGGTCGGTGCTGCGGCAAAGCGGTACAGCGGTACAGAGTCAGTGCAGATCTTCGCGGTAGGCAACGCACCCAGGAGCCGGGGGAAGTCGTTCAACTCGTGAGGAGCAACCCGACGGCCCAGCAGCCAGTGCGCCCCCGCGGTTCATCGGTTTTGCCGTTCCCCGCTCGAGCATCCATTGCCCCGCGCAAGCCAACGCAGACCGTACGGCCATCCGTATCATCCGGGGCTTCGCGCAACCCCGTGCCTCCGGAGGAGAGACCCATGAGCGTCCTGGTTGGTCGCCCTGCCCCCGACTTCACCGCCCCCGCCGTCCTCGGCAACGGTGACATCGTCGACGAGTTCCACTTCGAGGAGGCAATAGCCGGTAAGTACGCCGTGTTGTTCTTCTGGCCGCTCGACTTCACGTTCGTGTGTCCGTCCGAGTTGATCGCATTCGATCACCGTCTCGACGAGTTCAAGAAGCGCGGCGTGGAAGTGATCGGCGTCTCGATCGACTCCCACTTCACCCACAACGCCTGGCGCAACACGCCGATCAACCAAGGCGGGATCGGGCCGGTGGGATACCCGATGGTGGCGGACATGACGCATGCGATCTGCCGCGCCTACGACGTCGAGACCCCGAACGGTACCGTGGCGTTCCGCGGGTCCTTCCTCGTCGACCGCGAAGGTACGGTCCGTCACCAAGTCGTGAACGACCTGCCCCTTGGGCGCGACATCGACGAGATGCTCCGCATGGTCGATGCACTGCAGTTCACCGAGGAGCATGGTGAAGTCTGCCCCGCCGGCTGGAACAAGGGCGACAAGGGGATGACCGCTTCGCCCGATGGCGTGGCGAGCTACCTGGCCGAGAAGTCCGCCTCCCTCTGACGGCGCCCCGCCGGCTTCCGCGCTGAGGGAGCCTCGCGACGGAGCTACGAGGCCAGGCACGAAAGCGTTACGTCACGTGGTCTGGCAGGACCGTGGGGCGCAGGCTCAAGGCTCGCATCCGCGACGACGGGGCCCTGCGCCTCGGATCCCGTGCCAGGGACGATCGCGACGACGCAGCGTGCCCTCGTCGTGGCGCTGCAAGCGGCGCGTGACGAGGCGTCGCTTCTCATGAGAAGGCGGTTGCGGTGCATGAGCGTCGACTATGGGGCTCCATGATCGGATGAGCTGACACCCGTCGAAAGCGCCGGACAGCCGGCAGATACTGCGGGTTCGCGTGATGCGCCGAACGTTCGGCGAAAGGCCCGCATGAAACAAGCGTCCGGGCCGCCCCCGGCGGTGTGACGTCGGGCCTCGGGTATGGCGCCAGTCACGCTTCCGCCGGCCATTTTCGCCATCCCTCGGAGTTGGCGAATTCGTGCCTGGCACCGTACTGGAGTTGGCGAATTCGTGCCTGGCACCGTACTGCCACTGTCTGCGTCAGCTCGGATCCAGGAAGAACGTCTCCATCTCGCCCTTTCCCTTCACGTGCACGAGGGGTCGCGGGGTGACCGCGTACGAACCGTCGAGCGCGGCTTTCGTCGCGGCGGAGACGACGATCCGCCCCGGTTCGCCGAGGGCCTCCATGCGCGCGGCGATGTTGACCGCGTCTCCCCACAAGTCGTAGGCGAACTTGCGCTTGCCGATGACGCCGGCGACGACTGGCCCCGAGTTGATGCCAATGCGGATCGTCTCCGGAGTCCCGTCGAGATCCACCATCGCATCCAACATGTCGAGGGCGAGGCGCGCCACCGACTCGGCGTGGTCGGCTCGAGGAGTAGGGAGGCCGCCCACGACCATGTAGGAGTCCCCGATCGTCTTGATCTTTTCGAGGTCATGCCGCTCAGTCAGCGCATCGAATCGCGAGAAGACCTCATTGAGTCGCGCGACGACGACGCCAGGCTCCCGCCCCGACGCGTACTCGGTGAACCCCACGATGTCCGCGAACATGATGGTGACGTCGCTGTAGTCCTGCGCGATGACCTCCGGGTCCATCTTCAGTCGCTGGATGATCTCGCTTGGGAGGATGTTCTGGAGGAGGAACTCCGACTTCGCCATCTCGGTTTGCAGTGCGGCCTCCGTGGTCTGGATCGCCTGTCGAAGACCGCTCAGGCCCACCCAGGTCAACACGGAGAAGTAGATGAGGTTGGCGGCGAAGAACGCCTCGGCGATCCACGGCTCGACCGGCTGGATCACACCCGTGGCCTTGGACAGCGCGAAGAGGCCGACGAGCGTCGCCAAGAGCACGGCGCTCACGACGACGCGCCCGCGTGACGTGAAGAACGGTGTCAGGAAGACGACCGCCATGTCCTGGAAGATGAAGAGGAAGAAGCCCGTCTGGAAACCGGTGTACAGCGTGGCGAGGATAGCGTGCAGAGCCACCTCGATCATCGCTAGCGCCAACGCCCACCGCATGTGGCGCCGCTCGTTGAAGAAGCTCGCGTAGGCGAAGACCGCGACGCTGAAGACATTGAACAAGAAGAGCGTCTTCTGCCCGAGGTGGAAGAAGAGAACGAGGAACGCCAGGTGCCCGAGCAACGCGCTCACGTAGAGGAACCGGCTGTAGCCGAGGAAGCGAATCTCGTCTGCCGAGCGCTCCGCCCGCTCGGTTCGGAAGGAGTCGGCACTGACGGACTGCTCGCGACGACGCACCACGGATCGCCTCCCCCAGGTCTCCGGCCGCGCGCGCACCCTGCGCATCGCGGCCCAATGGACGTGAGAGGATGATACTGAGCGAGCAGCCCAGCCCGGATGATTCATGAACCTCGCGCAGCCAACCCATAGAGAGGTCTCGGTGGGTTGACACACGGCTCAGACCCCTGCCTGCCGCGGCGATCACCGGCTCACGCGCTGGGTGGAAGACCCCACGCGGTGAGATGGGACTCGATGAAGTCGAGCGTCTTCTCGTGGGCCTCGGTGCCTCGACCGGTCACGGGAATCGGCTCGCCGAAGGCGAAGTGCGCGGTCCGCTCCGGCAGGATGCGACCCAGGTCCTTCAGGGCGCCCTTGGAGTACGTCCACCCGTCCGTGCGCAGCGCGATGGGCACCACCGGCACGCTCGCCCGGCGGGCGAGCTTGACGGCGATGCTGTTGAAGCGCTTGCGCTCGAAGTCCACCGTGCGGGTCGTCTGGGGGAAGATGATCACCGACAGGCCGCGCTCGATGCAGTCTTTGCCCTGCTCCAGCACGGCCTGGAGATCCGCGCGCGGATCGGTGCGCGTCACGACGATCGGCTTGCGGGCCAGCATGACGTGCTTGAAGAGGGGGTAGCGGGTCAAGCTCTCCTTGATCACGAACGTCACGGGCAGGAAAGGACGGATGAACCCGGGAAGGAGCACCGTCTCCATCATGCTCATGTGGTTGGCGGCGAAGACGCAAGGGGTCTGTAGGGCCTCGAGGTGATCCAGCCCCGTGACGGACACACGCAGTCCAGCCGACTCGAGAGCCCGCAGCGTGGCCTGACTGCTTCGCGTCCACGCTACGTGCTCGTAGCGGCCTCGCTTCGCCAGATTGGCCGAGCGGAAGACGATGCCGAGAAACACCGTGTAGAAGTGGAGCGTGGGCGACAGCTGGGCGGAGCCGGAGACCAAGCGTCGCGGCGTGTCGTAGGTGCCCTGTGACCGGTCGTATCCATCCATCGCGGGGCATCCTACTCTGGGGAGGTTGGAGGGTCTGCCTTGGCGCGCTTACTTATCCTGCTGGTCGGTTTGGCCCTTGCCGCGTGCGGCGCCGAGCCCCCGCGCACGCCCCGTCCCCGCCACTACGTGGCCGAGCGGGCCTCGTCCCCGCTGGCCCTGGACGGCAAACTCGACGACGCGGCCTGGCAGGAAGCACCCTGGAGTAGGCCCTTCCTCGACATCCGCGGGGCCTCGCTGCCTCGGCCCCGCTTCGCCACCCGAATGAAGATGCTTTGGGACGACGGGCATCTCTACGTGGCTGCCGAGATGGAGGAGCCCCACCTCCAGGCGTCGTTCACGGCCCGTGATTCGTACATCTATCAGGAGGACAACGACTTCGAGGTCTTCCTCGATCCGGACGGCGACGCGCGTGACTACTTCGAGCTGGAGGTGAACGCGCTCGGCACGGAGTGGGACCTCCTGCTCGACAAGCCCTACGGCATCGGTGGGGAAGCCGACCACGCGTTCGACCTCCAGGGGGTGGTCACGCGCGTGCACCTGGACGGCACGCTCAACCAGCCTCTCGACACCGATCGCGGGTGGTCGGTGGAGATTGCGATCCCCTTCGCGGCGCTCGGCGAGCGGGCCGGCGTGCCGCTGCCGCCGCGCCCGGGCGACGCGTGGCGGATCAACTTCTCGCGCGTGCAGTGGCGCTTCGACGCGAAGGACGGCGGGTACGTGAAGACCGTTCGGCCCGACGGCTCGGGACACTACCCCGAGGACAACTGGGTCTGGTCGCCCCAGGGCGAGATCAACATGCACCTGCCGGGGCGATGGGGAACGGTCGAGTTCGTCGGCGTGCCCGCGCGAGCCAACGGCAACTGACATGGCGCTGCTCGACTGGGCCATCGTCGCCAGCGTCTACCTCGTACTCGTCGGCGGCGTCATCGTCTCGAAGCGCTACATGCGCTCGGTCGCGGACTTCCTCGCCGCGGGGCGGAGCGCCGGACGGTACCTGATCAGCGTGTCGGCCGGGATCGCCGGCCTGGGTGCCATCACGATTGTCAGTAACCTCGAGATGAACCTCGAGGCGGGCTTCGCGATGTCGTGGTGGGGCATGAGCATGACCCTCGTCGTGCTCCTCGTCGCCGTCTCGGGGTGGGTGATCTACCGCTTCCGAGCCACCCGCTGCCTCACGCTCGCCGAGTTCTTCGAGCGACGCTACAACCGGTCCTTTCGCGTGACCGGCGGCATCATCGCGTTCCTGGCGGGCATCCTGAACTTCGGGATCTTCCCGCAGGTCGGGGCGCGCTTCTTCATCGGCTTCTTTGATCTGCCCCCGACCTTCTCGGTCTTGGGTCTCGAGGTGGGGACCTTCCCCGTCCTCATGATCGGACTCATCGTCACCGCGCTCGCATTCGTCTACACCGGCGGACAGGTGACCGTCATCCTGACCGACTTCCTGCAGGGTTTGTTCGCCAGCGTCGTGTTCGTCGTGATTCCGCTCTACCTGCTCTACCTCGTCGGCTGGGATCGGGTCGAAGTCGTCCTCGCTGACCAACCCGCGGGCAAGTCGTTGATCAACCCGTTCGACACGGGGCACGTCGAGGACTTCAACTTCGGTTACTTCCTCATCGGCGTGTTCGGGGTCCTGCTGCGCGGCCTGGGGTGGCAGGGCGAGCAGGCCTACAACGTGTCCGCGACCAGCGCCCACGAGGCCAAGATGGCCGGTGTGCTCGCCATGTGGCGGGGATTCCCGCAGGGGCTCCTGCTCGCGATCGTGCCCATCATCGCGGCCACGGCCATGCAACATGTCGACTTCGCGTCCGTCGCGGGGACCGTGCAGGGACAGCTCGGCCTGATCGAGGCGGACAGTGTGCGCAGCCATCTCGCGACACCGCTGGTCCTGGCGCAGTTGCTGCCCATCGGTCTCATGGGCATGTTCGGGGCGATGATGCTCGCTGCGTTCATCAGCACCCACGACACCTACCTCCACTCGTGGGCCAGCATCTTCATCCAAGACGTGTGGCTGCCTATCCGGGGGGGGCGGATCGGACGGAAGGAGCACCTCAAGCTCCTGCGCTGGGCCATCTTCGGCGTGGCCGTGTTCATCTTCCTCTTCAGCCTCTTCTACGTGCCCGGGAACAAGATCCTGATGTACTTCGCCCTGACGGGGTCGATCTACGCGAGCTGGGCGGGGATCGTGACGATCGGCGGCCTGTACACGCGCTGGGGCACCACGGCGGGTGCCTACGCCGCGCTGGTCTGTGGATCCGGCTCGGCTGTGGTCGGCATCCTGGTCGACCAGAAGGTCATCGAGTCCTCGCTCAACGGCCAGGAGTTCTGGGCCATCGGCATGGCCGTCTCGATCCTCGCCTACGTCGCTTTCTCGCTGCTCACCCCGCGTCGCTTCGACCTGGATCGGCTCCTGCACCGCGGGGCCTACGCCCTTCCGGGAGAGAAGGTGGTCGTGCACGAGCGGCCCAAGCTCGCCTGGCGACTGCTGGGGATGGGTAAGGAGTTCACGCGGCGCGATCGCGTCCTCTACATCCTGACGTACCTGTGGACCGGGTTGAACGTCCTCGTCTTCATCGTGGGGACCGTCTTGAATCTCGTGCGCGGTGACGACTTCGTGTCCGACGCGTCCTGGCTCACCTACTGGAAGATCTGGGTGGGCGTTCAGGCGGGGATCGCGGTGATCGTGATTCTGTGGTTCGGCGCAGGGGGAATTCGGGACGCAGGACGCATGCTCCGCTACCTCGCCACCGCCGCACGCGATGATGAGGACGACGGGTCCGTGAGGTCATGATGCGCACATACGCCGATCCCATCCTCACGCGGACAGACGTTCCGGGGCGCGACGTCTCGAGCGTCTTCAATCCGGGCGTGGCCAGGTTCGGCGGACGCATCGCCATGCTCGCCCGCGTGCAGACACGCGGCCGGGAGACCCTGCTCTGGCCGGCGTTCAGCGACGACGGTGTGCAGTTCGACCTGGCCGACGGGCCGGCCGTGATCCGGGGACTCGAGGATGTCGGCGAGACCGTCCACCACGCCTACGACCCCCGCCTGACCGTGCTGGAGGGCACCTGCTACGTCGTCTTCGCAGTCGACATCGACGGCGCGTGTCGGCTCGCCATCGCCCGAACGGAGGACTTCGAGCACTTCGATCTCGTCGCGTTCGATGCCGCAGGCGACCGGCGAAACGGCGTGCTCTTTCCGCGGCGCATCGGCGGGCGCTACCTCCGCCTCGAGCGCCCGAACGAGGAGGTCCTCGAGGGCGGTGTCCGCAGCGGCGGCGCCGTCGTGCTCGCCGCCTCCGTGGATCTCGTTCGTTGGGAGGTCGTGGGGGGGGTGATGGAGGGGCGGCTTCACGCCTGGGACGAACTCGTCGGCTCGGGACCACCCCCCGTGCGGACGGCCGAGGGCTGGCTTCACCTCTACCACGGCATCGCCACGCACTTCGCCGCCGCGAGCATCTATCAGGCGGGCGCGGTGCTCCTGGACGCAAGCGATCCGACGCGCGTTCTCGCTCGCACCCGCGAGAACGTGCTCGAGCCCCGCGCCCTGTGGGAGATGGTCGGCCAGGTACCGAACGTCGTCTTCCCCAGCGGGTGGACCGTCGACGGCGTGACGTCCGACGAGGAAGCGGCCCCCGACGCGCGCGTGTGCATCTACTACGGGGCCGCCGATACCTGCATCGGCCTCGCCGAAACGACCGTGGGCGAGCTGCTTCGTGCTTGCCGGGAGAGCTGAGATGGCCAAGGCCCCGCGCATCGCCACCATCGTGTCGCACACCCACTGGGATAGGGAGTGGTACCTCACCTTCAGCGAGTTCCGCGTGATGCTGGAGCGCACGGTTAGCGGGATCCTCGATCAGCTCGAAACCGAGGAGGCCTACCGCCACTTCTGCCTCGACGGACAAGCCGTCGTGCTCGAGGACTACCTGGCCGTGCGGCCGGAGGACGAGGAACGGATCCGGCGTCTCGCCGCCGCGGGCGCGCTGTCGCTCGGGCCGTTCTACGTGCTTCCCGACGAGATCCTGATTCCCCCGGAGGCGACCGTCCGAAACCTGCTTCTCGGCCACGCCGTGGCTTCGCGCTACGGCCCGGTCCAGACGGTCGGCTACCTGCCCGATCCCTTCGGTCACCCCGCGCAGCTGCCGCAGATCCTGGCGCGCGCCGGGATCGACGCCTTCGTCTACACCCGCGGGAACGGCGACGAGATCGACACCCTCGGCCTCGAGTACATGTGGGCGGCCCCCGACGGGAGCGAAGTGCTCGCGATCCACCAGCTCGACGGCTACTGCAACGCCGCGGCGCTGGGGCACGAGGAACTTTGGCACGCGCACACGCCGCGCGCGGTCGATCCGGCACGCGCGGTGGCCAAGGTCGGCGCGCTCTTCGACAAGATGGCCACCCGATCCCACACCTCCGTGTGGCTCCTCAACAACGGATGCGATCACCACCCCGCGCAGCGGGACTTCACGGCCGTCCTCGGCGCGCTCGAAGCCGCCTTCCCCGACACCGAGTTCCGTCACGCGAGCTATCCCGCATTCGTCGAGGCACTGCGGGAGGGACTGCCGCCGCTCGAGACCTTCCAGGGCGAGCTCCTGGGGGGGAAGCTCCACCACGTCCTGAGTGGCGTGTGGTCCACGCGCATGCCGCTGAAGCAGCTGAACGAGCGGGCCGAGACCACGCTGGCCGGCACGTGTGAGCCTCTCCTCGCCTACGCGCACTTCCTCCACGGGCGGTCGTGGCCGCGCGGCCTCCTCGAGACCACGTGGAAGCTCCTGCTCCAGAACCAGCCTCACGACTCCATCTGCGGCTGCTCCACCGACTCGGTGCACCGGGAGATGCTGCCCCGCTTCGCCTCCGTGCTCGAGACGTCCGAGCAGATGATGCGCGACGCCCTCCAGGACCTCGCGCCCACCTTCGGCACGACCCCCGAGGCCGACGGCGGAACCGTCCTCGCGGTGTTCAACCCCCTGCCCCTGCGGCGCCAGGCCGTCGTGGAGCGGCTCGTCGTGCTCCAACCCGAGTACGCCGCGGCGGGAGACGCCTATGAACTCCTGGACGAGGACGGGGAGACCGTGCCGTTCGAGGTCGTGGGCCGCGAGCTCGTCGAGCGCTTCTGGGGCGTGGACTACCGAATGATGCTCGGGGCCGACGCCCAGGACGCGCGGTTTGCCGCCTACTGCGAGGCCTTCGGCGATCGCATCCTCCGCCCCGATGAGGAGAAGGACACGGCCGACACCTTCCTTCGCATTCGCTTCCTCGCCGACCTCCCGCCGTGCGGCCACGCGCTCTTCTCGTTGCGCGCTCGTCCCGCGGGAACCGAAGCCGAGGACCTCCCCGAGGCCGTGCGCGTCGAGGGGAGCATCCTCGACAACGGGCTCGTGCGCGTCGAACTCCACCAAGACGGGACGCTCGATCTCCTGGATCACAGGACCGGATGTCGCTACCCCGGGCTGGCTGTCCTCCGCGACGTCGCGGACGTCGGCGACGAATACGACTTCTCACCCGTCCCGGGCGACGTGGCCATCGTGTCGTCCGGCACCGCCGGGACCGCCGCCGTCGTCGATGGGGGGGGGCTCGCGGGAGCGCTGCAGGCGTCGTTCGTCCTGGAGGTGCCCGCTCGCTTGGCGGAAGGACGCCAGGGCCGGAGCGCTGCGTGCGTGGCGTGTGCCGCGTTGGTGACCGTGCGCCTCGAAGTCGGCTCTCCGCTGGTCGACCTCACCATGCAGTTCGAAAACCGCGCTGAAGATCACCGTCTGCGGGTCGCCTTCCCGCTGGCGATCGAGGCGGAGGAGGTGGTGTCCGACGGCCACTTCCTGCTCGATCGCCGGCCCATCGAGCCGCCCGCGGGCGAGGGCTGGGTCCAGCCGCATCCGGGGACCTATCCCCAGCAGGGCTTCGTGGCCGTCGAGAGCCCCGCGGGGGGCCTCGCCGTGCTGAACCGCGGTCTGCCCGAGTTCCAGACCCATCGACGCGAGGATGGTGGCGTCGACCTCGAGGTCACCCTGCTCCGGTCCGTCGGGTGGCTTTCGCGCGACGACTTCGCCAGTCGCCGTCGGCAGAACGCCGGGCCGACGGTGCCGACGCCCGAAGCGCAGTGCCTCGGCGAGCAGCGCTTCCGGCTCGCCCTGGTGCCCTTCGCCGGCGACCTGCTCACGTCGGGGATCGCCGACTGGAGCCGTGCCTGGCGCCTCGCCCCGGTCGCGGTGCAGGGGGTCGAGGAGAGCGCACCCGCGGGAGGCCTGGGCCTCCTCGAGAAGTCCTCCCCGCACGTTCAGGTCACGGCCGTGAAGCGTCACGAAGGTCGAGGGAGCCTCGTCGTGCGCCTGGTCAACCTCGCCGGGGAGCCGACCGTGGAGCGGCTCGGCTTCGGCGTGGACATCGCACACGCGTGGACGACCACGCTCTTGGAGGAGAGGGAGCGGGAACTGCGTCCCACGTCCCAGAGCTCATTGGACGTCTTCCTCGGGCCGCACGAGATCGTCACCCTCGAGATCGAGGTCCAGGGAGGTTGATACCATCC
Organism: uncultured Planctomycetota bacterium; assembly: GCA_963802335.1. Classification (GTDB taxonomy): domain Bacteria; phylum Planctomycetota; class PLA2; order PLA2; family JAEUHO01; genus CAWDIE01. The sequence continues at coordinate 57,053 of CAWDIE010000008.1, forward strand.
CGCCACGCGAGGAGTTGCTTCCGACCATGACCGAGCTCGAGTTCCAGACCGGCGACACGATCTTCCACGAGGGCGACGCCAGCAGCAGCGTCTGCCTCATTCGCCGAGGCACGGTGGACGTCTTCAAACGCATCGACGATGACGTCGTGCGGTTGGGCTCGGTCGGCGAGGGGGAGTTCGTCGGCGAGATGGGCGTCATCGAGAAGCGGCCTCGCGGGGCCACGGTGCGAGCCGCAACGGACGTCGCGCTCGAGATGCTCAGCGAGGAGGAGTTCCTCCTGCGCTTGAGCGAGGATGCCGCCACGGCGATGCGCGCGCTGCGCCGGCTCAGCGAGCGGCTGCGTGCCGCCAACGACCGGGTGCTCGAGGTGGAGACGTCCGGAACGAGGCCCGCCGGGGAGGCTGCGCCCGATCCGGCGGGACCCGTCGTCCGTCTTCTCGCGGATCATCCCCGGGTCGGGCGCGAGGTCCCCAAGGAGGGACTCGCCGTCGAGCAGCTTCCGTTCCACGTCGGCCGGCCCTCCGGTCGAGGCGAGCGACCCGCCGCGGTCGAGTTGTCCCTCGCCTTGAGGGACGGCATCCCGTATCGGCTCTCGCGTGTCCACTTCAGCCTCATCGCCGACGGTGACGGCGTCGCCGTGCGCGACGTCGGCAGCACCCTGGGTACGCTCGTCAACGGCGAGCTGATCGGCGAGCACGCGCCGCGCGTCTTCGCGCGCCTCCAAGAAGGCGAGAATCGCGTCCAGGCCGGAGGCGTCGACTCGCCCTTCGCCTTCCGCATCGTCGTGGGGGCGCCGTGATCCGACGCGCGCCGCTCTGCCTGGTTGCCCTCGCGCTGTTCCTCGGCGCCTGCGCCACCGAGCAGGGGTACGACGGTCCCGTGCGCGCGCGGTGCGACGTCGCGCGCCTGGTGATTCACTCCTACGGCAGCTTCTTCGGGGGGCCGGGTGACGTTCGCTTCGACGGTCGCTTCCGCTCGGTGGATGGTCAGCCCGTGGGCGCCGGCAAGACGATCGTGGACGTGCTCCCCGGCTCGCGACAGGTCGAGGTGCAGTGGAATCGCTACGAGGCCCCCGGCTCGTTTCTCGACGACGCCGTGAGCCGCCGCGGCGTCTGGGTGCGCACCGATGGCGGCTGCCGCACCTTCCGCGTCGAGGCCGAGGCGGGCAAGCGCTACGTCCTGCGGTGGCCCTTCGCCGATCAAGGCGGCGGCCCAAAGAGGATTCTACGAGGACTGAGTCGACGCCTCGCCCGGCTCCTCGACGTGATGACGCTTCCCGATCTTGCCCACGAGCCAGGGCAGGATGCGCCACGCCAGCCACCCACACGCGATGCCCAGGACGGCGCCGGCTACGACGTCGCTTGGCCAGTGTTTCGCGCCGTATACGCGGCCCACGATCACCAGTAGGGCGTAGAGCCACGCCAGGATGCCCAACTTCCAGGAGGCCAGCGTAGCGACGGTGGCCAGCGCGCCGGCCGTCAGGGCGTGCTTGCTCGGGAAAGACGGGCTCTTCGAGATGGCCTTGCGGACGACCAGCGCGTCCGGGTGTGCGGCGCAGGCTGCCTGCTCCTCCTTCTTCGTGAGCAGGTGCTCGTACGCGTGCGGTGGGCGCTGGCGATCCACGGTCATCCACACCAGGTCCGCGATGCCCATGGCGAGGCCCACGCCAAGCAGGGCAGCCAGGAAGGCCCGCCACGCTCGACGCCAGGACACGAAGGCGAGGCCCACGAGGAGGAGCACGAAGAGCGGAACGGCGATCGTCTTCTCCTGCGCGTTGATGAGGATCGGATCGAGCCAGGGGGCGTAGAGCTTGCAGGTGACCCAGTGCAGGATGTCTCGCTCGGTCTGTGCGAAGTCGGCGAGGAGGAGGGGAGGGGGCGTCACTGCGAGGCCTCCCGCGTCGGGGGTCGGCTGGCCAAGACGGCGGCGTAGAGAGCCTCGTAGGCGTCCACCATCACCTCCTTGGAGAATCGGGACCGGGCGCGTTCGCCCGCGGCCTCCCCGAGGCGCCCACGAAGCGCTTCGTCCTCCACCAGGCGGGCGATCGCGGTCGCGAATCCGTCGATGTCTTCCGGCTCGGCGTGAAAGCCCGTTTCTCCGTCGACCACGGAGAACGCGAGTCCGCCGACCCGACTCGCGATCACGGGGAGTCCCGCCGCCATCGCCTCGAGGGCCGCGACGCCCAGGCCCTCGCGCCGCGACGGCATCACGAACACGTCCGCCGCCTGCAGCAGGTCGCCGATGTCCGTTCGCTGCCCCAGGAAGCGGACGCGGTCCTGGATGCCCCGCGCTCGGGCGAGCGCCGCCCAGGCCTCGCGGGACTCGCCCTCGCCGCCGATGCGGACTTGGACACGCTCCCGGAGGTGCGCAGGGAGACGTCCCACGGACTCGAGCATGACGTCGAAGCCCTTGCGCGGCAGCAGGGCCCCCATGCCGAGCAGGAGCACCTCGTGCTCGGCGACGCCGAGGTCCTTGCGAACGGCCGGTGCCGATCGTTCGGCGCTCACCCTGGCCGGGTCGGCCGCCTCGGGGATCAGGACGATACGTTCGGTGGGGACGCCGCCCGCTTCGAGGCAGGCCCGGACCCCGGGAGAGATCGCGACGGTCTTCTGCACGAACGACGTGTACGTGAGCCGCGTGCGGAACCCCCGCTTCACGCGGCGATCCATGCGCCGCGTGGTGACCGACGCCAGGCCGGCCCGATGCGCGGCCCATCCTCCGAGCCAGGCGTCCCGACCCGTGTTGGTGTGCACGAGGTCCGCGCCTACCTGGGCGTACGCCTTTCGGAGCCGATGCACCGTCGTCAGGTCCACGTGGCTTTTCATGGGCACGGTTTGGACGGGAAAGCCCCGCTCGCGGGCCGCGGCTTCCGCCTGGCTGTTCGGCTGGCAGACCAGATGCACCCCGTGTCCGCGTTCGCGCAGGCCCTCCATGAGGAGGAACACCTGGGTCTCGCCACCCGAGAACCCCATCTCGGCGTCCACCTGCACTACCTGGATTCGAGGGAGGTCGGACGGCATGCGCTACCAGAACCGCTGCCGGCCGTCGTGAATCGTGAACGGTCGCTCGAGGCGCCGGCTCTCCTCGGCCACCAGCCAGTAGAGGGTGTCCTCCGTGAGGCCCTGCCACCGGGGGGCCTCCTCCGTCGCGACGATGCGCCCGATCTCCTCCCAACCCGCCTCGCCGGCTGTCCAGCGCTCGAGCACGTAGGTCGTGTCGGTCGCCAAGCGACTGATCGGCGTGACCGCGGCCGTGTCCGGGCTCACCTTCTGCGGACTCACGGCGGTCGTGATCAGGTCCGTCGGCGCGCCGCCGCTGAGCTCGTGCACGGTGCCGTCCTCGTCCAGGACGAAGGGGTACGCGGCGGCGCGGAGCTCTCCTTCGACGTACATGGCGGGGAGGTAGAGCACATCCCGCCCCAGGTCGCGAAAGGTCACCTCTCCGCCGCGAATGCGCCCCCAGTCGATTGCCGTCCACACGCCGCCGTTGAACACGCAGGCGTAGGCGAAGCCTGCGCCTCCGGCTGCACGCGGATCGAGCTGGAGGGTCACGTTGCTCACGTCGCGGTACTGGGCGGTCACGTCGAGCGCGAACTTGCTGGCCATGAATCGATTGGGGGGCTCCTCTCCTTCGGGGAGAAGGAACGGCAAGCTGTCCCGCTGGATGGAGAACGTCTTTCGGTACACCTTGGCGGCGTGCGCGTTCCCCTTCGCGAACCCGCGACCGTCCCGATCCAGGAGTACGCTCCACGCGTGGTTGTTGTCGCGGTGAGCCCAGGCCGGTGTGTAGTCGGCTGCTGTCGGCAGGGCCAGGCTCCTCGCCGCGTACGTCTGCATGTTGGTGATGTCCTCGCAGCGCCCCTGGCGAGAGACCTCCATTTCCTTGAAGCCCTGGTCGGTGGGGTGGAGGTAGTAGCGCTCGTTGAAGCGCAACCGCCGGCCAACGGTCTGGTGGGCCGCCTTCAACACGGAGCGGGGATCGTCGGCCGTCTCGTCCGCGAGGAGAGGAGCGAGGCGTTGGCGAAGGGGACCGATCCAGTCATCCAGCGGCTCCTGGCTGCCGCGGTAGGGGAGGACGTGCTCGAGGAACGCAAGAAACGCCGGCCGCCAGGGCTCCCGGGCGGCCTTCCATGCAGCGAACGCCTCGTCGATGTGGTGGATCAGGTAGGCCGAGGACATCGTCTCGACGTCGAGCACGATGCGGTCGCGCTTGAACTCGAGGCTGCCGTGCTCGGCCTCGAGTGCCTCGAGTGCCTGGAGCGCTTGCTCGAAGTCGTCGTAGGCGAGGGGGTCGTACGCGATCTCCTCCCCGTCCTCGTCTTCGAGACGCGTGATCACGTACCCGTGACCGGGCATGTTCGCGATGAGGAATCGCGCCGCCGTGACTTTGAAGGAATCTCCCTCCTCCTTGAAGTGCTCGAGCACGGCCTCCAATTCGCCGCGGTTTCGGCCGGCCGCCGCCAGTGCCTCCTGCACGTACGCCTCGGGCACGCCCGGCCAGCCGGCCTCGGCGGCGAAGGGCAGACTGGCGATGAGCAAGGTGGCGAGCAGGCGGGGGAGGAGGCGGCGAGGGAGCATCCCGGGAGGATACCGCTGGGCCTCGGCACGGCTGGGATATGCTTGGCCTGATGGCGCGGCGCAAGAAGTCCCCCGACAAGACCCTGGAGGCCTCGCTCGCCTCGGCGGAGATCTTCCGCGAGCTGGGCCCCGCGGATCTGAAGCGTGTCGCGGCGGCCGGCAAGATCGAGCGGCTGAAGCGCGGGGAAGTGCTGTTTCGCACCGGCGACCTGCCGGATCGCATCCACCTGGTCCTGGACGGGGCGATCGAGATCCTCCGGGACACCCCTGAGCAGAAGGGGCCGACGCCCGTCGCCTACCTGACCCGGGGGGAGATGATCGGCGATATGGCGCTCTTCACCGGAAGCCGGCGCCGGTCGAGCGCGCGCGTGCCCGAGGGAGCTCGGCTCTGGACCCTCTTGCAGGAGAACTTCGAGCCGCTGGCCGAGACGATTCCGGGTCTGGGCTTCCACCTCGCTAAGGTGTTCGCCCACCGCCTCGAGGAGCTCATCTACCACCACCGCCCTCATGAGCGACCCAAGGAACTCGCCGGGCGTCTCGTCCACTTCGATCTTCCCACTGTCGTGCAGACACTCGCATCCTCAGGGCAGACAGGGATTCTCACGATCTTCGATAGCGATCGCACCATCTGGGCCGAGGTCCTGCTCCAAGGGGGCGAGATCGTGCGCGCGCGCCGCGGTCGCCTCGAGGGGGAGGACGCCTTCTACGAGATCTTCATGTGCGCCCCCGACGGCGAGTTCGCCTTTCGGGCGAGTGCTGCGCCGGACGTCGAGGCACTCGGCGAGCGCAGCATCGAAGGGAACTCGGCGGGGCTTCTGATGGAAGCCATGCGGCTCATGGACGAGGTCGCGCAGCTGAAGAGCGGCTTGCCCGACGCCGGCCGCAAGCTGAAGACGCGGACAACTTCGCTCAAGTGGGACGACGAAGCGACGGCGGACGTCGTGCGCCAGATCCTGACGGCCTTCCGCAAGCCGGGGCGTCTCGAGGACCTGGTGGATACCCTGCCTTGCTCGAGTCACACCTTCTACCGCGTGGCGAGCAAGCTGTACGAGGCGGGGCACATCAAGTGAATGGCCTTTGTGGGGCTGTGCGCTGCCTCGGCCTGATAGACGTTCGTCGGCGGGCGCCGTAGGCTTCCGGCATGGCACGACGCGCCGGCCGGGTCCAGACGTGGCGGAAGAACCTCCGTCGGCGGTGGAAGCACCAGCCTGGGTGGTTCCCGTGGCTGCTTTCCTTGCCCCCCCGGGGCCTCCTCTGGGCCCTGCGCGCGTTACCTCCACACTTCGCCCTCGGACTGGTCGAGAGGATCGGGCGTCTGATCTGGCGCGTCCCGGGCCGGCGCAAGGCCGGCATGCGCCACCTCGCCCTCGCCCTTCCCGGTCGCAGCGAGAGGGAACGCGCGACGATCGGCAAGACGTCGTGCGGCCTCATGGCGCGCAACGTCGCGGAGACCCTCCTGCTCGGCGATCACTATGAACCCGAGGACATCGTCCGCCTGAGCAAGGGTGACCTGGCTGCCCGGGAGCTCTTCCTCGAACAGAAGGGGACGGGGGCCGTGTTCGTCCAGGGCCACTACGGCTCCATGGAGATCATGCTCGGCCTGCTCGGCGCCATGGGGCTGCGCCTCCTCACCGTCATGCGCATGCCGAACAACTACTACGTGGCCAAGGCCCTCTTGGACGGCCGCGAGGGATGGGGGGTCGACCTCACGACGCGCGAGGGTGCCGTGAAGCGCATGCGGAGCCGGTTGCGGGAAGGGGGCTCGGTCGTCCTCCCCATGGACGTGAACGCCCGCCGTGGCGGCATCTTCGTGCCTTGGTTCGGCCGCCTCGCCTCCACGGAGCCGGCCGCGGCCTGGCTTGCCCTCCACAGCGGGCGGCCGCTGATCGTCTGCTGGATGGTCCGGTCGGCCAACCGGCGCGAGTGGTTCGCCGGGGGGGAACTCGTGCGGCCCGAGCGTCCTCCCGAGAAGCCGACGGAGGCGCGCCTCGTCGAGGTGACCACCGCCATCCACGAAGTGCTCGAGCGCGCGATCCTGCGGCATCCCGAGCAGTACTTCTGGATCCACGATCGATACCGAACGCGTCCGCCGGGCGAATCCGATTAGACGAGGCGCTCGCGCGCCTTGCTCGAGAGCCAGTCCATCGCCCACACGACGAGCGTCACGAAGACGATGATCGTGCCGACCTTCGACCACGCCCCGAGCTGGACGTAGTTGATCAGCAGGTCCCCGATTCCGCCGCCGCCCACCATGCCGAGGATGGTCGCCATGCGGACGTTGATGTCCCAGCGGTAGACGGTGAAGGAGAGGAAGGGAGGCACCACCTGGGGAACGACGCCGTAACGCAGCGTCTGGAGGCCGTTGGCGCCCGTCGAGCGTATCGCCTCGACGGGGCCGGGGTCGATCCCCTCGATCGCCTCGCTGTAGAGCTTGCCCAAGGCGGCGACGGAGTGCACGAACAGCGCGAGCATCCCCGCGAAGGGTCCCGTACTCACCCACAGCACGAAGATGATGGCCCAGATCAGGGGCTCGATCGATCGGGTGACGTTCATGAACACGCGCGTCAGGACGTACACGATGCGGCCGATCGCGCTCCCCTGCATGACGTTCCGTGCCCCGAGGAAGCTCAGTGCAAAGGCGAAGGGAAGCGCGAGCGTCGAAGCCACGAGAGCCAGGAACACCGTCTCCAGCAGCTTCTCGATGACGGTGCTGGTGATGCTCCAGTCGGGGTGGAAGAGGTGCGACCAGAGATTCCCCGTGCGCTCCGCACCGCTGAGGATGCGCAGCGGGTTGAACTCGGTCAGGATGCCGCCGACGGCGAAGGTCAGACCCAGGAGGCCGATCACGATCCACGGCGTGAGCCGCTGCCACCAGGGCCGCCGATTCACCATCGTGGAGGGACGCCGAGCCACCGTCAGCGTGCTCGCCGCCATGTCGCAAAGCCCCCGGCCCCCGGGATCGAACAGGCCCACGACAGCGAGAAGGACGGCCATCGCGACGGAGAGCAGGAAGTGGAACCCACCATCCGCGCCTCGCTGCCAGCTCAAGACGGCCATCGCGGCGGGGACGAGCGCCACGCTCGCCAGGCCGGCCGCGATCAGCGCGCGAAACGCGCGGCCGGCGAGGTCGGCAGGCTGTCCCCGTTTCAGGATCCGGACCCGGTAGGCGAGTTGTCCCAGGCTGTGGTCCGAGACCTCCCAGAGAATGGCAACCAGGGGGGCGAGAAGCAGAAGCCAAGGGCGCTCGCCCAGGAAGCCGAGGGGCTGAACGAGCCATCCGCCGCGGGCGCCCGTGCCGCTCACATGGACGAGCACGAAGCTCGCGGCCCACATCGCATAGGCCACCAAGAAGCTATCCGTGAGGAGCGCGCCGACGCGGGACGCGACGCGTCGACGCCGTTGGCGGCGAGGGACGGGCTCGAGGGGCGTGTCCGACGTCATCGGAGTTCCACCTCGCGCGCCTCGTCTCCGTAGATCTCCACGAACCGCTCGTTCGTGATCTCCGCGGCCGGACCGTCGTAGATCAACCGGCCGGCCTTGAGTGCGATCACGCGCGTGCCGTACTCGCGAGCCAGGGACAGGAAGTGCAGGTTGGCGATGATGGTCAGCCCGCGATCGACCTGCAGCCGCTTGAGCGTTTCCATCACGGAGTGGGACGTTTGGGGGTCCAGGGAGGCGACCGGCTCGTCCGCCAGCAGGACCCGCGGGTGCTGCATGAGGGCCCGGGCGATGCCCACGCGCTGCTGCTGTCCGCCGGACAGGGCGTCCGCGCGATACTGCATCCGGTCGTCGAGTCCCACCAACCGGAGATTCGTCTCGGCTTCTTCCCGGTCTTCTCGCCGCCACGCGCCGATCAGGCTGGGCAGCGTGCGCTGTCGATGCAAGGCTCCGGTGAGGACATTCGTGAGCACCGAGGCTCGCTTCACCAGGTTGAACTGTTGGAAGATCATCGCCATGCGGCGGCGCAGCTCTCGAAGTTCCTCGCCCCTCACGCGGGTCACGTCGTCGCCCTCGAAGTGAATCGTGCCTTCGGTCGGTTCGATGAGGCGATTGAGACAGCGAATGAACGTGGACTTCCCCGCGCCGGAGAGGCCGATGACCACGAGGAACTCTCCCGCCTCGATGTCGAGGTCGAGGTCCGAGAGCGCCCGGAAACCGTTCGGGTAGACCTTGCCCAGGCCGCGGACACCGAGGAGCGTCGTCGTCACTTGCGCCCCGCCATGAAGTCCCGTCGGCCCTCGGGGTCGTTCACGAAAGCCTGGTCGACGACCTCCATCAGGGCCTCGAAGTCATCGTTCGTGGCGGGCAGAAACCCCACCGGGCTCCCTACGGAGGTCAGTTCCTTCCGCCCCCCCGGTGTCAGGGTCAGCAACGAGGCGTAGAGGACGAGCGCCCGCGCCAGGGTGTGGCGGACGGCGTGCGGCACGACGCGGCGCGCCACCACGGGCTCGTTGGGAATCCAACCCGTGTACCCGATGATGCGTGTCTCGTCGAATACCTCAGGGTGCGCCTCGACGACGAGCATGCGCGCGTCGTTGTGCGGGAGCTCCTCGTTGGGCGGCGACCACCACACGCAACCGACTTGCGCACTGCCTTGAAGGACCGCGGGGACGATGAGGGTGTACGCACCCTCGAGTCTCAGAACGCGGGGTTGCAGGCCCATGCGGTTGAAGAGGGCCGTGGGCAGGATGCTGGAGGCTCCCGAGGTCGCGGGGCCCATCGCCACCACCGTGTCGTCCGTGATGTCGGCGACCGATTCCAGTGGAGAGTCCTTCCGAACGATCAGCGCCGCGCGGTACGAGAGGTCGCTTCCCGGGAACTCGGCGCTCCCCTGACGCACGACCTGCAAGAAGGCCTCGACGTCATCCTCGTCGCTCTCGTTGCCGTCCGTCGCATAGCGGGCGCGGGCGTAGGACGTTGCCGTGAGAAAGGCGATCTCGCACTGCCCCGAGACGATCTCCTCGACGACGAGACCGTACGACCGGAGCGTCGAGCCTTGCAGGTGGTACCCCGTGCGACGCTCGAGGAAGTCCAGGAGGCGCACGATGGTGGGGCCGGATTGGGCCTGGTCGCTCGAGGGTACGAAGCGGATGCGGATGGGCTTGCTCTCGCTTCCCCACCCCTCCGGGGGTGGGGCGGGTACGCCCCCCTCGTCCAGCAGGCGGCCGGTCAGCAAGTCCTTGTGGATGGTGAGTGCGGCCTGCCGATCGATGCGGCGTGCCTCCTCGAGCCGGCGCGGCTCCAGGGACAGGGCCAGCGCCAGACCACCGCCGAGCAGGGCCACCAGAAGCAGGATGGAACACCAGGCCGGCAGCGGTGCCCCGAGTCGTTTGGCCGCGTCGTTCATCACCCTCCCCGCGCCCTTCTACCGGAGCGCTCCGCTGCGGGCAACGGCGGGAGCGCGGAAAGGCACGACGCTACAAGCCGGCCGGCCGTGGCCGGGTCCGAAGGACGTGGATGCCGAGGCGAGAGCCCAGATCCACCCCCCGCATGTGCCGGCCGAGAAGCCCGATGCCGCGTCCGGCCAGCGATGCCTGGGCGCGGGCCAGGCGACCGCGAAGACCCGGCACGGGGATCGGATGCGCCGAGGGGCGCCGCGTCACGCGATGGAAGGTCACGTCCGGTGCGAAGCCCAACGCCCGCTCGAGATCCGTACGGGCGATACGCAGCAGGAGAGCGTCGTCGTAGGCCGTGAAGTCCTCCTCGCGGCCATCGCCGAACCACGCCTGGACGAGCGCCTCGCCACGGGGGGCGCGCGCCTTGTCGAGCAGCGAGACGAAGGCGGCGCCACGGAGGCGCGCGAGCCGGCGGTCGATCGAGAGGATGCCCAGGCGTCGCGGCAATCGTCGTGCGCTCGCCGCCGAGAGCCCGAGGTGCAGCGTCACACGGCTGCCCTGCGGGATCGCCGTCAGCAACTCGGCGCTCATCGGGTCATGCGGTCGCAAGAGCCGAGCCTGCTCGGCCGCCTCGATGGCGAGCAGCAGGCGTGGGGCGCGATAGGCCGCGTCCCTCGTCGATACCACCACGTCGTCACCCGACTCGATGGCAACCACCGCCTGATTCGTTTCGACCCTGACCTCGTCGGATGAGGCGAGCGCCTCGGCGAGACGAGAGCTGCCGCCCGGCACGAGTGCGGCGTTCGCGTCGAGGCATGGGTGCAGCAACGCCAGAGGGAGCGGTCGTCGCGGGTGACGCGCTTGGACCGCGACGGCCGCCGGAAACGCATCCCCAGCTCCGACGCTCGTCGCCGCGACGCCGAACGTCGCCCTCGTTGCGGCCTCCATGAAGGCGAGCGGCTCGACCGCGTGGTGGGTCATGCGCGCCGCCGTCGGGGGTAGACGCGGGAGGCGGGGTATCGGGGCGAGGCCGGCGATGAGGCGACGCGGCGACAGGCTACCGGGCGGTCGGATACGGCCGCGCTCGCCCAGAAGACCCGCTAAGGCGACGGGCGCGCGCGACGTGGCGAGGGCATCGGTGCCGAGCACGGCATCCACCAACGGGCGCACCCGGAGAGGGAGATGGGGGAGGTCCTCCTCGAGGAGGAAGCCCTCCGCGTTCGTCGTCTTGTTGCGTCCGCCGATTCGTTCCCGGGCCTCCAGCACCAGCACGCGGCGACCCGCCGTCGCGTGGGCCCACGCGGCCGTGAGCCCTTCCAGGCCGCCGCCGACGACGATCAGGTCCCAGGGCTTCTCGGGGCCGCGTGTACGCATCTCGTGACCCTACGCGAAGGCGGTGCGTTGCGCCTGCTCGGACGCCGCCAGCCGTCTCGACGCCGTGCATCTCGTTCGTTCGCTTGCAAATCATGACTCTTGACGGATTGCCGGATCTTCGCCTCTCAGCGCCAGAATGGGGTCGGAACGGAGGCTGCTGATGCTCCTCGATGCATTGCTCCAGCGCGACGAAGGCACCATCGTCGACGAGTCCACCGCAAGCGTGGTACAGACCCACATGCCTCACTACGACGCGGCGGGTGAGGCGAGCGTGCGCGCGAAGCTCGACCGCCTGTACGTGCGCATGCGCGAAGCGGTTCGCACACGAAACACCACGCATCTCGAGGCCTATGCCCGCGTCATCGCGCGCGAGCGGTACGAGGCGGGTTTCGATCTCTCCGAGGTTCAGACGGCGATTCACGCGCTCGAAGAAGCGACGTGGCGCCGCGTCCTGTCGTGCGTAGAGGCGAGGGACTACGCCGAGTGCCTGGGCCTCGTGTCCACCGCGCTCGGCCTTGCGAAGGACGCGCTCGCACAGGAGTACGTGACCCTGGCGTGCCGTGCCCATGCGCCTTCGCTGGATCTGCGTGCCCTGTTCGAAGGCACGTCCGACGACGCGATCCCTCTCGCTGAAGTGTGACACCCCCGGCGGCCGCGCCGGGGGTGGGGCATCAGGCGTCTGGCGTGAGGGGCGCTTGCGCGGGCTAGAGCTTCACACGGATCGTCGGTACGGGCACCTTGAACTTGAGATAGCGGGCCGTGCCCTTGATCGTCACGGTTCGCGCGCCGGACCACGAGACCTTGAGCGCCACTTTGAGCTTGCCGATCTTGCGGTTCACGCGGACCGACTTGCCCTTCTTCTTGACGCCCATGTTGAAGATGGAGAGCTTCTTCGTCTTCCCGGCGATGGTGATCTGCGCGTAGAGGTGGATCCTCGCCGTGGTCTTGTTGAGCTTGCCGGAGGCCTTGAACTTCACCTTCGGCATGACCTTGTCCATGTCGATCTTCGGCATCTCGAGCTTGGGCAGCTTCAGCTTCGATTGCTTCTTGCCACCGGCGTGGGCCGGGGAGGCGGCGCCGACGGTCAGGACGGTGGCGAGGGCGAGGAGCAAGAGCGTGCGGGGGAAACGGGTGTTCATGGGAGGGGCTTTCTTCCGGAGGGGGGAGGGGGGACGGGGGCTCGCGCCGCCGCCGAGGGGGCCGGGCTCGCGTGCCCGCCTCATGAGGGGCTGCGAAGTCGAGGGCCCCCTCCCGCAACGGAAAATGCGTGAAATCCACCGCTTCGGGCGCCGCGGCCCGTTGAAGAGGCTCCAGGGTCCCCGTACACCGTGCTCCTGGAGCGGAGACTGCGATCGATGAGCCCCCCCGAACCCGTCGATGTGACGCAGGTCCTGGCGCGGGTGCGAGCCGGCGAGGCCGACGCTGGTGAAGAGCTCCTGCCCCTCGTCTACGACGAGCTCCGTGGCCTGGCCCGGGGCCAGCTGTCTCGCGAGCGGCGCGATCACACGCTGCAGGCCACCGCACTCCTCCACGAGGCCTGGATGAAGCTCGGTAACATCGACCGGGCCGCGCCCAAGGACCGCGCCCACTTCCTCGCCATCGCCGCCCGAACCATGCGGCAGATTCTCGTCGATCACGCGCGTCGGAAGAACGCCGGCAAGCGGGGCGACGGGTGGGAGCGCGTCACGCTGGACATCGCGCTCGATCAGCTGCAGTGCACGGAACTCGACCTCGTGGTGCTGGACGAAGCGCTCGAGAACCTGGCCGCGCAGGATGCGCGGAAGGCGCGCGTGGTGGAGCTCCGCTTTTTCGCCGGCCTGTCCATGGCCGAAGTGGCCGACGTCTTGGGCGTGAGTGAAAGGACCGCGGAGGGCGACTGGTACTTTGCCCGTGCCTGGCTACGGAAGGCCCTCGGCGCATAACGCACCATGCCGCCGACCTGCCAGCAGTTCCAGGTGCGCCTCCGCGACAGTGGCATCATGACGGCCGAGGAGCTCGAGGCGTTCGCCTCGGGTGTACCCCTGTCGACCGCGGAGGACGACGCCCACACCTTGGCCCAGGCGCTGGTCGATGCCCAGCGCCTGACGCCGTTCCAGGCCGAGGTCCTACTGGCCGACGCCGCACGACCGCTCCGGCTCGGCAACTACCTGCTGCTCGATCGGGTGGGCAGCGGCGGCATGGGCCACGTCCACAAAGCCGTCCACGAACGCATGAACCGTGTCGTCGCCTTGAAGCTGCTGCCGCCGATGGCCGCGCTCGACGAGGGGCTCGTCTCCCGCTTCCGCCGTGAGGTCCAGGTCGCGGCGAAGCTCCACCACCCGAACATCGTGACGGCGTACGACGCCGACGAAGCCGATGGGGTGCACTTCCTCGTCATGGAACTCGTCGAGGGACGTGACCTGGGGCAGGTCGTGACCGAGGACGGCCCCCTCGCGTGGGACGTTGCGCTCGACACCATCCGCCAGGCCGCCGAGGGCCTCGCCTACGCCCACCGCGAGGGGGTGCTCCATCGCGACGTGAAGCCTGCCAATCTCCTCGTGGACGAGGCCGGCACGGTGAAGGTCCTCGACATGGGGCTCGCTCGCCTCGATGCGTCGGAGGGGCTCACGACCACGGGGGAGTTCCTCGGCACGGCCGCCACGATGGCGCCCGAGCAGGGGGAGGACTTGCGTCTCGTCGACGAGCGGAGCGACGTCTACGGCCTGGGGTGCACGCTCTACTACCTCCTCACCGGGAGGCACGTCTACGCGGGCGAGTCGGCGGTGCAGATGCTCCTTGCCCACGCGAGCCAGCCCGTGCCCCGCCTGCGCGACGCGTGCCCGGACCTACCACCGTCGGTCGAGTACCTGTTCGAGTCGATGGTCCAGAAGGACAAGGCGGATCGTCCCGCCGACATGCCCGCCGTCCTCGAGGCGATTCAGGCCATCCGCGAGGGGGAAGCACCCGAGCTGCCGCCGGTCGCGCCGGCATCGGATCCTCTCCCCGCGCACTCAAGAAGGCGATGGGTGGGGGCTGCCGCGGCACTCGTCGTCGTGGCAGTCGTCGCCGTGCTCCTTGCCACGCGCTCCGGTACCGACGGAGGGGGCAACGGGGCGGCAGACGCCCGCGCCGCCGCTCTGGCGGGTCCCTTGATCCGGACCCTCCGGGGCCATCAGGGTGCCGTGCACGGTGTGGCCGTGCACCCGGACGGTCGCCGCATCCTCTCGGCTTCGGGCGACGGCACCATCGGTGTGTGGAACCGGGATAGCGGGGAACTCGTCGATCGCCTCTACGGGCACGCTGACTCGGTTCGGAGTGTCCTCTGTCTGGCAGATGGCAAGACCGCGGTCAGCTCGTCGGACGACGCGTCCATCCGCATTTGGGACCTGACCCGGAGCGAGACCACGAAGGTTCTCACGGGACACGAGGCCAAGGTGCGCCAGTTGGCGCTGGCGCCCGACGAGTCCTTCGTGGCCTCCGTCAGCAAGGACGGGACCCTGCGCCTCTGGGACCTGCCGGAAGGCAAGGAACGCCTCCAGGGAAGCGAGCACGGTGCGTGGGTCGGGGACAACCGCGGGTTCTTGAGCGTCGCGATCCACCCCGAGGGAACCGTGCTTGCCACCACCGCCTTCGATCGCATGGTGCGGCTCTGGGACGCGTCCTCGCTGGGCGTGCGACAGGCCCTGGGCCCGCACGCGTCCGACGTGGGGTTCATCGCCTTCGGCCGGGACGGCTCGCATCTGCTCTACGACGTGAACGGCGGGGAGGTGCGGGTGATGGGCGCCGACGCTCGCGAGGAGATCTGCCGCCTCATCGGGCACGAAGATTGGGTCTACGCGCTGGCCTGTGCGCACCACGCGCCCGTCGTCGCCACGGGCAGTCAGGATACGACGATCCGTCTCTGGAACTACCGGACCGGGCGGCTACTCGCGACGCTCAAAGGGCACGAGTACACCGTGGGGGCGCTGGCCTTCACCGCGGACGATGCCGTGCTCGTCTCGGGAGCGGGGGATGAGACCGTGCGCCTCTGGGATGTGAGCCGCATCACGCAGGCGAGCGACTGAGCCTCTTCATCCGCGCCGCGTTCGCCACCACGCGCTGGACTCCCCCTCGTCGAGCGCCTCGACTACAGCCTCGGCGTGGGCCGGTCGGTCCTC
The DNA here is from genome assembly GCA_963802335.1 of uncultured Planctomycetota bacterium. GTDB lineage: Bacteria > Planctomycetota > PLA2 > PLA2 > JAEUHO01 > CAWDIE01. Next base: position 72,477 of record CAWDIE010000008.1, read on the forward strand.
CGGCTGCTTGGCGATGAGCGCGTTCACCAGCGCTTCGAAGAACGGACTGACGTTCGAGTTCACCGTCCCCAGGGTCTCGGGCATCGATTCGAGCTGGGCGCGCATCGTCGTGACGAGCCCGCCGCTCGGAATCGGATGGTGACCCGCCGCGAGTTCGTACAGGACGAGCCCCAGGGCGTAGAGGTCCGTCCGCGCATCGACCGCGGCGCGCTTTGGATCCAGCTGCTCGGGGGCCGAGTAGCGCGCCGTGCCGACGAACTCCCCGGTACGCGAGAGCCGGAGCATGTCGTCGAGGGAGAGTGCGATGCCGAGGTCCATGACCTTGAGTGTGCCTTCGCTCGGCACGATCACGTTCGCAGGCTTCAGGTCCCGGTGCACGGTTCCCAGCGCGTGAATCGCCGCGAGGCCCGACGCGATCTCGCGGCCGAGGTGTCGGCAGGTCGCTTCGGGCAGCGGGCCACGTGTCCGAGCGACGTCTCGAAGGGTGGGCCCCTCGACGTACTCCATGACGAGGCAGTCCTCGCCTTGGACGCCGAGGGTCCGCACGACGTTGGGGTGGTGGATTCGTTCCCCCAGGGCCGCCTCGCGTCGGAACCGCTCGCGGACCTCGGGCTCTCGAAGGAGCAGGGGGTTCAGCCGCTTCAGCGCGACCCGTCCGTTAGGGCCGCTCGCGAGGTACACGATCGCCATGCCGCCCCGGCCCAGGAGCCGCTCGATCCGGTACGGACCCACCTGTTCGCCGATCGCCGGATCGGCGGTGGCCGGAGCGAGGAGCTCGCCCGGGGCTTCGTGCTGGTCCAACAGCTCCCGCACGTCGTCGGCCACGTCCGGCGCGCTCGCCACGACGGCCTCCCGGGCGGGGCCCGAGAGGTCCCGGGCCGCTTCGAAGACCTCGCAGATGCGGGCCCACCGCTTCGGATCCACCGTGCCTCCTCCTGCGTGCGTGCGCCCACTCAGCGTAGCCGGGGTCGCGCGGGCTCGCGGTAGAGTCCGTCCAGGCGCGACGGGGCGTCCGGACCGCGTGGAGGCTCTTCTCGCATGATCGCGACCCTGGGACCCGTCTCACCTTTCCTCATCGTGCAGGACCTGTCGCTCTCGCTGACGTTCTACGTCGAGGGCCTCGGCTTCGAGCTGCGCTTCGTCGAGCCTCCACAGGATCCGTTCTTCGCCATCGTCGGGCGCAACGCGGCGCAACTCCTCTTGAAGGTGATCGACGATTCCATCGCCCCCCAGCCGAATCCGACGCGCCACGCGTGGGCGCCCTGGGACGCGTACGTGGACGTGGCCGACCCCGATGCCCTGGCCGCCGAGTTCGAGGAACGGGGAACGCCGCTCCACGCGCCTCTGGCCACGCGTGACGATGGGCTCCGTGGCTTCGAGGTCCGCGATCCCGACGGCTACGTGCTCTTCTTCGGCCGGCCCGCCTGAACGCCACGGCACGGCCAGCCGGCGGACACGTTTCGCCCGGCGCACCGGTAGACTGCCGGGACTGGGGGGTGCCGTCGTGCCGCCCCCAGGGGAGGCGACATGGCGGGAAAGCTCGGATCCAAGGTCCTGGGGAAGCTCATCGGAGCGGCGCTCTTCGCCGCGGGGATCATCTTCCTCTTTTTCTTCCGGCCCAGCCCGGCTCCGCTTCCCGAGGTCCCGAACATTCGGCCGGCCAAGACGGAGGTGGTGGAGTCGGCGGGCGCGATCGCGGCCCGCAGCTTTTCGGGGCGCGTCCAGGCTGCGAACCGCGTGGAGCTTTCGTTCAGGGTGGCCGGGCCCCTGGTCCAGATGCCCATCCGCCGGGGCCTGCCGGTCGCCAAGGGGGATCTTCTCGCTCAGATCGACCCGCGCGATTTCCGTAACCGCTTGGACAGCGTCACGAGTCGCCTGGACCAGGCGCGGGCCCAGCTCAAGGCCATGAAGATCGGCGAGCGCGAGGAGGTCGTCCTCATGCGCGAGAGCGAGCTCGCCGCGTCGAAGGCCGAGCTCGAGAACGCGCGCATCGAGATGGAGCGCAATCGCAAGCTCTTCAACGACCAGGTGATCAGCAAGAGCGAACTGGATCAGGCCGTCCTTCGCCACGACACCGCCAAGGAGCGCACCGGGCGCGCGGAGCAGAACCTGCGCCAGGCCCGGGAGGGCGCCCGCCCCGAGGACATCGAGGCGCAGGAAGCGACGGTCCGGGGGCTCGAGGCGCAGCAGAAGGCGGCCGCGGATGCGCTCGAGGATACGAGCCTCAGGGCTCCTTTCGACGGGCGCGTGGCGCGGCAGCACGTCGAGAACTTCCAGGACGTCCAAGCCGGCCAGCCGATCGTGAGTCTTCAGGACGCATCACGCGTCCAGATCGTAGCGGATCTCCCCGAGTCGCTGGTTGCCCTGACCCAGAAAGACACCGTGAAGGGAATGAACGTACGCTTCGACGCACTGCCCGATCGCGTCTTCGAAGTCGACTTCAAGGAGATCGAGACCATCGCCGACGTGCGTACGCAGACCTTCGCGCTCACGGTCCAGATGGACGCGCCGGAGGGGGTCAATCTCTTCCCGGGGATGCCGGCCACGCTGCAGATCGAGCTCGGGGTCCTGGACGCCGCCACCGCCGCCGCGAAGCTCGTCCCGATCACCGCCATCTTCAGCGATCCCGACGGCGCGCCGCACGTCTGGCGCGTGGATCCCGCCGACCTGAGCGTCCACCGGACGCCCGTGACCATCACGGAGCCCACCGGGGAGCGAGTTTCCGTCACGCAAGGGCTGGAGGACGGCGACGAAATCGTGACCGCGGGCGTTCACTTCCTGCGCGAGGGCATGCAGGTTCGCCGTCTCTCGAGCCAGCGCTAAGAGGCCCCGATGAACCTCGGTGAAACCTCCATTCGGAAGCGCGTCACGACGCTGACGCTCACGTTCGTCGCCCTCCTCGGCGGCATCATCGCCTTCCAGACCCTGAGCCGGCTGGAAGACCCCGAGTTCACCATCAAGGACGCTCAGATCGTCACGCGCTATCCCGGTGCCACGGCCAAGGAAGTCGCCGAGGAGGTCACCGACAAGGTCGAGAAGGCCGTGCAGCAACTCGGCCAGATCCGCTGGGTGACCTCCAACTCGAAGCCGGGCCTCTCGATCGTCACGGTCACGATCCAGGACAAGTACGACAAGAACGGCCTGCCCCAGGTCTGGGACGAGCTGAGGCGCAAGGTCGGGGACATGCAGGGGGAGCTGCCGCCCGGCGCGGGACCCTCGCTCGTGAACGACGACTTCGGCGACGTGTTCGGTGTCTTCTTCGCCGTCTACGGAGACGGCTTCACGTACGCGGAGTTGAAGGACCACGTCGACATGCTGGAGAAGGAACTTCTCCTCGTCGACGACGTCGCGAAGGTCACCATCTTCGCCGCGCAACAGGAGGTCATCTACGTCGAGATCTCTCGCGCGCGCCTCGCCCAGCTCGGGCATCTCGGAGTGGCAGCTCTACTCGACGCTGCGGGGCCGCAACAACGTCACGCCCTCGGGTCAGGTGGAGATCGGATCCCAGTACGTCCGGATCGGTCCGGGTGCGGGGCTCGGGTCCGTCGAGGACATCGGCAACACCTTGATCCAGGGCACCGGATCCGATCGACAGATCTACCTGAAGGACGTGGCCGACATTCGTCGGGAGTACGAGGATCCGCCCACGCGGATCATCCGCTTCAACGGTCGACCGGCCATCGGGCTCGGCATCTCCACCATTCCCGGCGGCAATGTCGTCACCATGGGGGATGCCGTCGCAACGCGCCTCCGGGAACTGGAGGCCGATACACCCGTCGGCATCGAATTGGGCGTGATCTACTGGCAGTCGCGCTACGTGAACGCCGCCATCAGCGCCTTCATCGTCAGCCTGGGGCAGGCCCTCCTCATCGTCATCGGCGTGCTGCTCTTCGCCATGGGGCTTCGGAGTGGACTCCTGATCGGCGTGATCCTGTTGTTGACGGTTGTCGCCACCTTCATTCCCATGAAGGCCAATGGCGTCGCGTTGGAGCGCATTTCGCTCGGGGCACTGATCATCGCGCTCGGCATGCTCGTGGACAACGCCATCGTCGTGACCGAAGGCATCCAGATCCGCATCGAGAGGGGCGTGGATCGGCTGAAGGCGGCTCGGGAGGTCGTCGGGTCCACCATGTGGCCGCTGCTCGGAGGCACGATCGTCGCGATCCTGGCGTTCGGGGCGCTCGGCTTCTCGCAGGATGCGACCGGCGAGTTCTGCCGCTCGCTCTTCCAGGTCATCACCTACTCGCTGCTGCTCAGTTGGCTGCTCGGCGTCACCGTGACGCCGCTCCTCTGTGTGCTGCTCCTGAAGGGCCAGGAAGACGGGGCCGAGGCCAAGGACGCCTACGGGGGACGCATGTTCCGCGCCTACCGCGCGTTGCTCGACTTCTGCCTCTCACACCGGTGGGCCACGGTGCTCGCGCTGGTCCTGCTCCTGGCCATGTCCGTCAAGGCCTTCGGCTACGTCAAGCAGAGCTTCTTCCCCGACTCGACGACGCCGCAGTTCACCGTCGACTTCTGGACGACCCAGGGCACGTTCATCCGCGATACCGAGGCGGACCTCGAACGCCTGGAAGAGTACATCGTCGGGAGCGCGAAGACCGGCGGGTCGCTCGGCTATCCCGGGCTCGACGGGGTGAAGGACGTCGCCACCGTCGTGGGTGGCGGGGCCATCCGCTTCATGCTGACCTATGCGCCCGAGGAGCCCAACGCGGCGTACGGTCAGCTCATCGTGGAGGTAGACGACTTCGAGCGCATCCCGACCCTGGTCCCCGAGATCGAGGCGTACGTCGAAGCCGAGTTCCCCGATGCCATGTGCTACGCCCGCCCCTTCGTCCTGGGGCCCGGCGGCGGATCCAAGATCGAGGTGCGCTTCCGCGGACCGGACCCCGACGTTCTTCGCGACCTGTCCGAGCAGGCGAAGGCGATCATGAACGCCGATCCGGGCGCGCGCGATGTCCGCGACGACTGGCGAGAGCGGGTCAAGGTGGTCGAGCCGATCCTCCTCGAGGAGTCCGTCGCTCGCCTCGGGCTCACGCGGCAGGACATCTCTCGAGCCATGCAGCGCACGTACGGCGGACACACGGTGGATGTGTACCGGGAGGGCGATGACCTGATCCCGATCGTCGCCCGAGCGCCCGAAGCCGAGCGGGCCGTCGTGGACAGCCTCTTCGATCTGCAGATCTGGAGCCCCGAGGCGCGAAGCACCGTCCCCATCCGTCAGGTGGTGTCCGGATTCGAAACGGAGTTCCAGGACTCGATCATCGCGCGGCGCAATCGACGGTCTACGATCACGCCGCAGTGCAACCAGGCCTTCGGGATGGCCAGTGTCGTCCAGGAGCGGCTCATGCCCAAGATCGAGGCCATCGAGCTACCGCCGGGCTACTCCATGGAGTGGGGGGGCGAGTACGAGAACTCCAAGCTCGCCCAGCAGGGCCTCGCACGCGTGTTCCCGCTGATGATCCTCCTGATGATTCTGATCGTCGTCGTCCAGTTCAACTCGCTCAAGGTCCCGACGATCATCTTCCTCACCGTGCCCCTGGCGCTGATCGGCGTCTCGTGGGGCCTGCTGCTCAGCGGAAACCCCTTCGGGTTCATGGCGCTGCTCGGCGCGCTCAGCCTGATCGGCATGCTGGTCAAGAACTCGATCGTCCTGGCGGACGAGATGAACGCCGAGATCGCGCAGGGCAAGCAGCGCTACCAGGCGGTGCTCGACGCCTCCGTTAGCCGGCTGCGACCCGTGTCCATGGCGGCCCTCACGACGGTCCTGGGCATGATCCCGCTGCTCCCCGACGCCTTCTTCGTATCGATGGCGGTGACGATCATGGCGGGGTTGTCCTTTGCTACCGTGCTCACGATGGTCGTCGTGCCCACCCTCTACGTGATCTTCTTCCGGATCCAGAAGGACGAGCCCGCACCCGCGGCACCGAAGCCCGATCTGACGCACTGAGACAAGGAACTTGCGGAAGCAACAGAAGGACGGGAGCCACCGATGCAGCCAGGCGGCGCTGAAGCCAGGGAGCCGATCCGAACGTGCATCGGCTGCCGTCAGCCGCGTCCGCAGTCCGCCCTCGTCCGCCTCACCCGTTCTGCGCGCGGCATCGTGGCCGATGGGGCGAGCGATGGGCGGGGCGCCTGGCTCTGTCGCGTCACGGCGCCGGACGGATTCGCGGAGCCGGCGTGTCTCGACACCGCCATCAAGAAGGGAGCCTTCGCCCGCGCCTGGCGCGGCCCCGTGACGGCGGCAGAGAGGCAGCTGATCCGCGCCTGTCTCACCCGACAGGCGCCTGGCCACTGACGCCTCGCGTGGTGGTGCGCCGGATATCCGGCGGAATGCGTATCCGTGGCAGGACGATGGGGAACGCCCGGCTGCCGATGCTGAAACTGGTAGGGTCCGAGCGGTGTCCAACGAGGGGTCGGGCCCCTTCTGCAAGGGGAGCGCCCCACGGTCCGGGACTCGCCGGTCGAAGCGGACGGAGGACGGCATGCGTCGAGTGATCTGGCTCCTGCTTCTGCTCTGCTTGGGTGGCGGTGCGCTCGCCGACGCGACCGGTGCCGGCTGCTCCTCGACCCCGACACGGGACCCGATTCATGGCCGGCCGCTTGTCGTGGGCCCGGAGGGCCGGCTCTACCTGGACTACGGGCAGCGCCTCGTACGCCTGGGAAACGGGAGGCGACCGGCGCCGCGGTCGGTGACGGCCAACACGCTGACGATCGTGGCCGACGACTTCGTGGTGGACGTCTGGGTGAACGGCAAGCAGGTACCCCTGGACGCGCGGAAGCTGCTGGTCGAGATCCACGGCGCGACGTCCGAGCGCATTCACATGGACCTTTACCCGGGCGACTGGATCGTGTTCCACGTCGTCGCCAATCGCCTGCGCTGGAACGGCGCCTCCTACTTTGGTGTCCATGCGACGACGCCTGACGGAAGGCAGGCCTTCGTCTCCCGCGTGGATGATGCGTGGTCCGCGTGCGACGACCCCGCGGCGGTCGGCGCATTCATCGCCGAACGACGGGCCGGCCTCGCGGGGCCGGTCGCGGCACCCGCCCATGCCTGGCACGACGCGCCGCGGATCTGGCGTGACGTGCTGGGGGCGGACTTCCCGGGGGAGCCGGTATGGGGGCGCGCCCCGAGCACGTGGATCAAGTACGTCGTCGGACCGGCACCGGCACCGGCACCGGCACCGGAGCCCGCTTGGACGCCTGACGAGCCCTGCCACCCGCGCCCACCTGTCCCTCGACCCTGCCCGCCGCCCGGGTCGCCTCCGCCGCCACCACCGTTTCCGCGTTGACCGGCGGGCCTCTCAGGCGCACACGCCCCTTGGTTCCTCTCGCCTCTTCGCCGTAGGATGGCCCGCGCCCGACCCGCGGGAGCACTCGATGTCCGATCTCCGCGTTCGCCGTGCCCGGCACGGCGGTCAGGGCCTCCTCCTCACCCTCCTTCTCTTCGGATGCGTCGTGGGGGGCGGCTGCGGGACGGGGGAGCGTGCGGAGCCGCCGCCGCCCGCCGGCGTCGTCCTGCCGGAGGTCGGCACCCTCGGGCGGTCTCCCGGCGGCCCCGGCACGATCGTCGTCGACGTGACCGCCGATGGCCGGATCGGCATCGGGGACGAAGGGCCGCTCAGCCTCGTCGATCTTCAAGGCGAGCTGACGCGCCGGACGGCGGACCCCGTGTGGCGCGAGGCCGATCGTACGAGTCGGCGGATCCTGCTGATCCGCGCCGACGCGTCCCTGCCGTGGAGGGTCGTCCTCTGGATCATGCAGGTGGCGGCCGATCCGCGCATCGCCATTCACCGGATCTTCCTCGGTGCTCGCGAGGAAGGCGGCGGCGCGGCGGGAGCGCTCGGGTGCCGGCTGCCGAAGGATGGCCCTCATCCCCGGCACATCGATTGGGTCGATCCTCCGGCGCGTCTCGACCTGGTCCTCGTCGGCCGGGACGGGGGCGTCCCGGCCGAGCCCGAGGATCTCCTGGGACCGCTTCGCGCCGCGGCGGGGAAGCGGCCGCTCTCGGAGCTCTCGTTGCGCCTGAGCCTCGGCCGACGATCCGACCGGGAAGTGCCCACGGACTTCGTCGTCCGCCTCGTCGACGTGGCGCTTCGCGCCGGCGTCGGCAACATCGAGTTCCAGGGGACGTGGGTGAAGCTGCCGTTCGACGTGACCGACGCCCAGGCGCTGATCGACCACGTGGCCGTGCTCCGCACACGTCTGGCGACGCCCACGCTGGTGATTCGCGGCAGGACCGTGGCCCGGCGAAGCGTGTCCGAGCCCCTCCCCCTCGCCCGGGGCCGCTTGCCCTACCTGGTGGGCGCCCGGGTGGAGAAGGAGGAGTGGGATCCGGCGCGCGATCGGACGGAGGTGGCGATTCGCGACGGCGCAGCGGAGGAGGAGCTCGAGGAGGAGGCCGACGTGGACCTCTACGTCGAAGAGCCGGTCATCGAGGACGACGAGCTCGGGGATGGCTCCCCGACGGATGCGGATCTCCCCTCGGGCGTCGGGCTCACCGGGGACGGTCTCGTCGACGCGCCCTTTACCGGTCCGCCCGCGGCGCTTGCGTCGCGCGTCGATCCCTTTCCCACCCGCGCGCGCACGTCCCCGCGGACGGAGCCCGTCGAGCGCGCCCTCCGGTGGCTCGCCGCGCACCAGTCCCCCGGCGGCGGCTGGGAGGCGGGGGACTTCGGACGCTGGTGCGACGGCGAGGAGGTTCTCGAAATCGACCGGGCCCTGGGGGGAGGGCGCGCCGCGTACGACATCGGCGTCACGGGCCTCGCGCTCTGCGCGTTCCTCGGGGCCGGCTACACGAACCGGGGCGAGCACCCCTACGCCAAGACCGTCTCCCGCGGCCTGCGCTACCTGAAGGGGGTGCAGGATGCCGAGGGCTGCTTCGGCCCACGCGCCCACGACCGCTTCGTCTACAACCACGCGGCGGCGGCCCTCGCCATGGTCGAGGCGTACGGCATGACCGGTAGCCTCATCTACAAGGCCGCCGCGCAGAAGGCCCTGGATTTCATCCTGCGTTGCCGCACTCCCGGCGGGGGCTGGCGGTACGGGATCCGATCCCCAGCAAGCGACACCTCCGTGACGGCGTGGATGGCCCTGCCCTTGATCGCGTCCCGCTGGGTCAACGCCGCCGCCGAGCAGGGAGACCGCAGGCCGTCTTTCAAGCTCGATCTCGCCCCGCTCGACGAGGTCTTCGCGTGGATCGAGGCCATGACGAACGACGAGACCGGACGAACGGGGTACCTCACGCGCGGCAGTCGGCCGGAGCGGTCGCGGTACCAGGCCGCCTCGTACCCACCCTCCCAGTCGGAGTCGACGACCGCGGCCGCGATCCTGCTGCGCGTCCTCCTCGGCGAGGATCCCCGGACCAGCGACGCGATCGCCGCCGGCGCGTCTCTGCTCACGGCGCTCCCGCCCGCGTGGGACGTGGAGCGCGGGACGATCGACCACGTCTACTGGTACTTCGGCTCGCTCGCCACGGTTCAGATCGGCGGGGAGCCGTGGCGCGTCTGGCGCGCCGCCCATCGTGACGCCATCGCGCGTACGCAGCGCACGGACACCGACGTCTGCGGCTACCTCGGCTCATGGGATCCGGTCGGCGTGTGGGGGGAAGAGGGCGGCCGCGTCGCCAGCACTGCGCTCATGACGCTTTGCCTCGAAGCCACGTACCGCTACCCGGTCGTGTTCGCCGGACGTTGACCTTTGACCTGCGGCAGGAGCCCAGTGCGGTAGTCCCGCTGGCTGGGATCTGTGCGGGGGGCTCCGGGCAAGAGGAGTCCCTACCGCGAAACGCGCGTACGCCGCGTCGCGGAGATGCCGCTGGATGTGTCGGGATCTCGAACACGAGCGTAGTAATGTTGTGACGCGGAGCACCGCTCGCGATCACCGCGTCGGGGAACACCTCCACCCATCTCTTAAAGCTCTTGTTGCTCGTCACGATCACACTGCCGTGCGCGCGGCGGCTGCTCGCGGCTGTGAAGCATGGCGTCAGGGGCCGTCCGCGTTCCCGCCTACCTGTCCGGCTTCGACATTCCAACGAGACGGTCCACCAGTTCGAGACGGAATGTGTCCAGAGCGTCTCGTTGCTCGTCGTCGAGATCGTGGGCCCGGGCCATGGCCTCGAGGGGAAGCGTGCGGAGCACCCAGGCAAGCGTCGGCACGGAAAACCCTGCATCCTTCTGCGGGACGTCCCGCAAGGCGCGTTCGAGATCGCCACCTCGAACGAGGAGTTCCCGGAGATCGACAAGATCGCGAAGTTCGGATCTTCCGAGCAGGGCGCCGAGCTTGTTGACGAGAATCTCGTGCACGGTATCCACGCGAATGAAGGTGTCCCCCAAGGCCACTTCCTCTGGAGCGTCGATGGGCATTATGGGATCGGCGATCAGATCCAGCACTACGGACTCGTCATCGCCCTGGACCCGCAGCCTCACGAAGAGAGGCGATGTCTGAAGCGGCTCCACGCCGAGGCCCGAGGCCTCGAGAGTGCGGACGACCCACGCCCTGGATGCTCCGAGTTCATCCCGTCCCTGCCAGAAGAGGTCGAGATCGCGGGTGACGCGGTGGTGGAGGTGAAACCCGACGAGCGCTCCGCCACCGCTCAAGGTCCAACGCGGTTCAGCGTCTGCCAGGAGTTCCAGCACCCGAACCTGCAACGGAGTCAGGCGGCTAGCCGTCATCGTCTATCGCCTCCCATGCATCGAGAATCCACGTCCAGAAGGAGCGGGTCTGCCCCAGGTGGGGTTCGATGGCCGGCCAGAGCTCTCGGATCTCCTGGATGCCGAGGAACGTGAAGACGTCGTCAGGCCTTGCCTGACGCATCAACTTGGCGGCGAGGTAGGCGCGCAGGGCCCGGTCCCCACCTGCGAGGATGGCCCGGAACCGATCCAGCGACATCTCCATGTCCCAGAGGAAGTACGGACGCCCCTCGGCATCGACGAGCTCGTCCGCAGGCGTGGGCGTCAGGAGAGCCATGCCCATGAGTCTACCCCTGCTCCGTGCCGCGACCTTCGGCGCATTGCATAGGCCCAGACCTTTTGCATGACGGAACTGGGGGGCTTCGGACGGCAATTCGGGGTCCTCTCTCGCGCCTCAGCGCAACTCGGAGCCTTACGAGCGGAGCAAGACGCGCGCGATGTCGATGCTTCGGCGACGGCCGGGCGCACCTCTGGCTCGGTCGCTCGGCCGAAATGGGAAGATCTACGCAGCGTCGCGAAGACGTAGAACCGGGAGCCGCCGATCACCATCATGGAACCGGATGTGCAAGGTGCCGCCGGTGATGTCTCGCGTCGGCTTCTCGGGTCGAGCGAAGTACACGTTGTCCGGTGTGCGCTGACGTTGCCCTTGATGCGGACGTTCCTGATTGAACCAAGTCCGGTAACGATCCAGCCGGCCGTCGATGGTTGTCGTCGAGCGGTAAAGGAACAGAGGCCGGACGTACTCATCCTTCATGCTGCGCCAGAACCGTTCGATCAAGCTGATCGAAGCGCTCTTTCCGACCGCGCCGTAGCGCCGGAGGATGCCGTGTTGCGTGAGGATTCGTTGCACCTTGCGAGCGCGGAGCACCGGGTCCTTGTCGGAGACGAGCCAGCGCGGGATGTCATTCCCGCGCATGGCCCGGCGAAGCAGCCGGACGGCGAACGCTGCGGTCGGCGCCCCGTGAGTCGCGGCGATGGCGAGCACACGGTGCGAGTACGCATCGATCACGGCTCCGATCCAGAGGTGGCGGCCGACGCCACCGACCTCCGTGAAGTCGAACATCCAGATGTGATTGGGGCGCTTGGCCAAGAGGACGCGACCGTGAGATCCTGTGACCGCCTGCTCGGGCTCGGCCGGATCACACGGCCCGCGGCGCACGATTCGCTGCACGCTGCTTCGCGACACCTTCACGCCGAGGCGGGCGAGCTGGCTCGCAATGCGGCGAGTTCCCCATTCCGGCCACTCCGCCTTGAGCCGGATCACGAGCTCGGAGACGAGTTCGCCGAGGGTGCCGATTCGAGGGAGGCACGTTGGCGCGTCACGCTTGAGATCCCGGCGCCAGTTCGTGATCGTCTGGCGCGTGACGGAGAACGCTGTCGCGGTGTCGGTGACCGACAGGCGGTACCGAGCGGCATGCCACAGGATCTCGAGGCGTTCGTTCTGTCGGTAGTGGGGGCGACGCTTGGCCGGGACCCGCTGCATGCGACGCTGGAGAAGAGCGTTCTCGTCTCGAAGGCGTTGGAGCTGCTCCTCGAGGACCGCGACCTTCCCGGACAGAGGCCGGCGGCGACCGACCGTGGCTCGCCAGTGGTCGTGCGCGAGCGCGATCACTTGGGGCAATCGTGATCAAGGCCTCATGCATCGGGGGATTGTAGAGCGGCTGCCATAGTCAGCCGGGAGCCCCATGAATCAGGCGTCTCGGACCTGTGTCAAAGATCCTGGGCCGCTACACCACGCCCGGCACCAACCCTTGTTGCAGACCGTTGGTTTCAGCAGGAGCCCTGCAAGGCACCTCGACGAGCACTCGGAACATGCAACAAATGAACGCGGCTCCGTGATCGAGAGGGTGGATTCCAGCCCGGCGCGGTCGTGCGAAGCGCGCGCCGCAAAGCCGTGGAGATTCGCACTGACTCCGTACGGACTACGGGTGTTGCCAGGCTTCGCGCGGGAGCTCGTAGACGTCGTCGGCCTCTTCCGCGTCGTGTCGTACCCACGTGAAGCCCAGGCGCTTCACCAGGGCAATCGACGGCACGTTGTCCACGTGGATCTCCGCCGTCACCGCGTCGATCGGGTAGGCGGTGAAGAGATGGTCGATCACGGCGACTGTCGCTTCGGTCGCGTACCCGTGACCTTGCGCGTCGGGGTGCAGGACGTAGGCGATGAGGCAGCGCGGAGGCGACACCGTGGCCTGGATGAAGCCGATGGGCTCGTCGCCTTCGAGGCGGTGCAGGATCCAGTTCAGCCAGTGCTCGTGGCCGTCGGGGCTGCGTCCGCGGCTCAGGAAGGCGTACCGATCGCGCAGCGCGTTTTCCGAGGTGGGCGGCTTCCCGGGCAGGTACGCGTAGATCCGCTCGTCTTGCAGCAGCGGGAACATCCGGGCCGCATGCCGACCCTCGACGGGGTCGCCGCGAAGCCGGCGCGTGAGGATCACGGGCGCGTTCGAGGCGTACGGAATCGGTCCGGACGCCGTGTGCAACCGTGAAGATTTGCACTGACTCCGTTGTTAGGTAACGGACACAGAGCCGGGTGCGACTGAAAGCCGCCACGGATCGGATACGGCGGGCAGCTGCCAAGGACAAGGAGAAGCGGTTCACCGCGCTCTGGCACCACGTCTACGATGTCGACCGACTGCGGGAGGCCTACTTCGGCCTCACGCGCAAGAGCGCACCGGGGGTGGATGGCGTGACGTGGCAAGACTACGGGAAGGAACTGGAGGAGAACCTCCTGGACCTCTCGGCACGTCTGCAACGCGGAGCGTACCGGGCACGCCCTGTACGACGGGTGTTCATCCCCAAGCCCGATGGGCGGCAACGCCCGATCGGCGTGCCGACGCAGGAGGACAAGATCGTCCAGCGCGCGGCCTGCGAGGTGATGGGGGCCATCTACGAGGCGGACTTCCTGGGTTTCTCGTAAGGATTCTGGCCGGGCCGAAGCCAGCACAATGGGTTGGATGCGGTGTCGGTAGGGATCACGCGACGGAAGGTGGGCTGGGTGCTGGATGCCGACATTCGTGGGTTCTTCGATGCCATCGACCACGACTGGATGGTGAAGTTCATCGAGCACAGGATTGCGGACAAGCGCGTCGTGCGGCATGTCAAAAAGTGGCTGCACGCAGGCGTGCTGGAGGAAGGCGAGTGGGCACCGGTGGAGCGGGGAAGTCCCCAAGGTGGAAGTGTCAGCCCGATGCTGGCCAACATCTACCTCCACTACGTGTTCGACCTGTGGGCCCAGCAATGGCGCCAGAAGCGTGCGGACGGTGACGTGATCATCGTTCGCTATGCGGACGACATCGTGATGGGATTCCAGCATCGTGCGGAGGCGGAGCGCTTCCAGGCACTGCTCGTAGAGCGATTCCGGAAGTTCGGCCTGGAACTGAACGCCGACAAGACCCGGCTCATCGAGTTCGGGCGCTTTGCGGCGGGCAACGGGGCCGGCGAGGCCAAGGCAAGCCGGAGACGTTCGACTTCTTGGGCTTTCGACACATCTGTGCCGTGGGCCACGGACGGGTGTGGATCACGCGCTCGTCTCGGCTCCCGCCGCGTCGACCGCGGGTTTGGCCTCGGGGTCGGCGCCGAGCAGGCGCTCGAGGAGCTCGCGAACCGATCGGATCTGGTCGCCGAAGGGAAGGCGATCCGCGCCGCGGAAGAAGAGGCCGCGATCCACGTCACCGCTCTGGGCCGCGGCGAGCTGCGTCTCGATGCAGAACTGACCGGCCTCCCCGCTGCCGTCCTTGAGACCGCAGTGGGTCAGACACTCCAGGTTGCGGACGCAGTTGCCCTTCTCGGGCGTCGCGCGATCTCGCAGACGTTTCTCGCGCCCCAGATAGCGCTCCAGCCACGGCGTCAAGACCGCGCGCGCCGGAAGCCCGGCCGTGCTCAGGAAGGTGACGATCTTGTCCGGGGTCGCCTCGGCGAGGATCCGCTTGAAGTTCAGGTGGGCATCCCCCTCGGTCGTCACCGCGAAGGGGGTGCCGATCTGCACCGCGCTCGCTCCGAGGCCCATCATCTGGAGGATGCGTTCCCGGGAGTTGATGCCGCCCGCGGGAATCAGGGGGATGCGGTCGGCGCCGAGTCCCAGCTTCTCCATCACCTCGCGCACGGCAGGCAGGACCCGGGCGAACTCGAACTTCTTGTCCTCGATGTCCTCGATGCGTGTGGCGCCGAGGTGTCCGCCGGCCAAGCGCGGGAGCTCCAAGACGATCGCGTCCGGCAGTCGGTCCAGCCGCATCCAGCGCTTCAAGACGGCGCGTACGCCGCGCTCTTCGGACAGGATGGGGATGAGCGCCACGTCGTCGAAGCCCTTGACCAGCTGGGGAAGATCGAACGGAAGCCCGGCGCCCATGATGATGGCGTCCGCCCCGCTCTTGCACGCCTGGCGCACGAGGTCCGCGTAGTGGCGTACGGCGTGCATCACGTTGACGGCGATGAAACCGTCGGGGCCGGCGATCTCCCGCGCGCCCCGCACCTCGCGGTCCAAGGCTTCGAGGTTGCTCTCGGCCAGGACGTCGTGGTCCCGACTGCCCTGGGTGCGTTCCATGATGTCGGGATGCAGACGCCGCAACTCCACCGAGGCGATGGTGCCGACCGCGCCTTCCCGGGCGACCGTGCCGGCCAACCGGTGCGCGGACACGCCGACGCCCATGCCGCCCTGGATGATGGGAAGAAGCTGCCGACCTCGGAGGGACAGGCGGGGGAGAGTGGTGTGGATCAAGGGGACTCCGGGGGCGGGAGCGCGAGCGCTCAGACCGTCCGACTGTAACGAGGCTTGTCCTTGCCGCCTTCGTCCTTGGGCTTGCGCAGATGTGCGTCGAAGACCATGCAGACGTTGCGGACGAACAAGCGGCCGAGCGGGGTGAGCTGGACGCCGTCGTCGTCGACCACCACGATGCCGTCTGTGACCATCGGCTCGAGCTCCTTCGCCTCGAGGACGTAGGTCTCGCGCCAGTCGCCACCGTTCGGTGCCAAGTGCTCGCGGCCGACCCGGCCGTTGCACATCAACTCCTGGATGATGTCGCCGCGCGCGATGTCGTCCTGGGTCCGGCTGTAGCCGCGGTGGATGGGAAGCTTGCCGGCCTGGATGTCGGCTTCCCAGCGGTTCAGCTTCGCGTGGTTTTGCAGGTAGGTGCCCTGGGCGTCGCCGATGCCGGTGATGCCCATGGCGACCATGTCCGTACCCGCGTGGGTGTGGAAGCCCATGAAGTTTCGATGCAGCGTGCCCTCGGCGCGCGCGCGGGTCAGCTCGTCATCGGGCTTGGCGAAGTGGTCCATGCCGATGAACTCATAGCCTGCACCCACGAATTGGCGCAAGCCCTGTTGGAAGAGGGCGAGCCGTTCCTGGGGCTTGGGCAGGGCCGCCTCGTCGATCTTGCGCTGGTGGGACTTCAGCCACGGCACGTGCGCATAGCCGAAGAGGCTGACGCGGTCGGGCTGGATCTGGTTGACCACGATGTCCAGCGTGCGCGTAAAGCCTTCCACGGTCTGATGGGGCAGCCCGTACATCAGGTCGACGTTGACGCTCCGGAAGCCCTCGTCGCGGCAGAGCCTCACGAGGTCCAGGGTGAGCTCGGGCGACTGGACGCGGTTCACCGCCTCCTGCACCTTGGGGTCGAAGTCCTGGACGCCCATGCTGACGCGGCGCCACCCCAGGCGGCTGAGGGTCTTGATGTGGTCGTGCGTCGTCACGCAGGGGTCGACTTCGAGCGCGAGCTCCGCCTTCGGGTCGATGTCGAAGCACTCCGCCACCTTGCGGTGGATGCGTTCCAGGCCCTCCGGCGGGAAGTACGTCGGCGTGCCACCCCCCAGGTGGAACTGGATGAGGCGGCGGTTACCACCCTCGAGCGCCTTCGAGACCATCTCCATCTCGGGCTCGAGCGACGCGAGGTAGCGATCCACGATCGAGCGGTCACGACTCACGATCACATTGCAGCCGCAGTACGTGCACATCGCCTCGCAGAAGGGGAGGTGCAGATAGAGGCTGAGCGGGGGCGCGTCCGCTCCACGCGAGGCGTAGATCTGAGCGGCCTCCGGGGAGCCGATCCCCTCGTGGAAGTGGGGCGCCGGCGGGTACGACGTGTATCGCGGGCCCGGGCGATCGTAGGTCATCGCGAGCTCGACGGCGCGCGCGAGGTCCTCGTCGTTCGGGGGGCGGTTCTCGACCGGGTTCTTCACGCTGTGCCTCCGGCGGCGCCCACGGGCTGGTAGGCCTGCACGGCACGAATGAAGGCGTGGGCGTTCTCGGGCGGCGTCTGCTTGAGGATGCCGTGGCCGAGGTTGCCGAGGTGGGGGCGACCGGCGGGCACCTGGTCCAACATGCGATGGGTGGCGGCTTCGATCGTCTCCGGGTCGGTGAGCAGGATCGTGGGGTCGAGGTTGCCCTGCAGGCGGACGTCCTGACCTACCGAGGCGTAGGCCTGGGCGAGGTCCGTCCGCCAGTCGAGCGAGAGGCCTTCCGTGCCCACGGCGACGGCGTCCGTGAGCCGCGCCTCGGCGCCGAGGCCGGGGAACAGGATCACCGGCGGCCTATCCGAGCCGAGCCCCTCCATCACGCGCTGGAGCGTCGGGACGATCATCTCGCGGTAGAGCCGCGGCTCGAGGACGGCGCCCCAGGTGTCGAAGAGCTGCAGGACGTCGGCACCCGCTTCCGCCTGCTCCTTGAGGTAGGGCACCAGCGCATCGGCGGAGCGCTCGAGCAGCTCGCGGAACGCCTTCGGGTGTTCGTGCGCGAACGTACGTGTCAGGTTGAAGTCGCGACTGGTGCCGCCCTCGATCATGTAGGCGCAAAGTGTGAACGGCGCCGCGGAGAAGCCGATGACCGCCTTGGTAGGCGGCAGGGCCTTGCGGAGGATCGCGACGGTCTCGGAGACCGCGCGGACCCGCTCGGCGTCCGGCGCATGCACGCGGGCGATGTCTTCCGGGCGACGGATCGGCGACGTGATCTTGGGCCCGCCGTGCGGGAACGTGACCTCGATGCCCATCGCGTCGGCGGTCAGGAGGATGTCGGCGAACACGATGGCGGCGTCGGCATCGAAGAGCTCGATCGGCTCCAGGGTCACCTCGGCGGCCAGCTCGGGGGTCCGACACAGGTCGAGGAACGAGGTCTTCGAGCGGACCTTCATGTAGCCGGGGAGGTAGCGTCCGGCCTGACGCATCATCCAGACGGGGAATCGTTCGACGGGTTCACCGCGAAGGGCACGTACGAAGAGGGGAGTCACGAGTTGTCCTTCTCCTTCTCCCCGAGGCCGAAGACGCTGCGGAGGTGGTCCGGCGTCGGCATCGAAGGATCTTCCTTTTCCATTCCCCGCACCACCCGGGAGGTGGGGCGGGCGAGGAGCTTGTTCACGAGGCGGTTGGTCATCTTCTCGACTGCGGCACGCACCTCGCCGTTGACTTCCGCCGGCAGGTACCCCAGCTCCTTCTGCCGGATCGCCTCCGCCCACTCGCGAATCGAGTGGATGGCGGGGAGTGCCTCCAGCGTGCGGTACCAGGAGCGGAAGTCGGTGAACTCCTGGGCGAGCAAGGTCTCGACGTCGGCGACGGACTCGCGACGCTTCGCGAGCGAGCCGGCGACCATCTCCTCGAGCGCTTCCAGGTCGTACAGGAAGACGCCGGGCAGGTCGCCGATGCCCTCCTCGGCCAGCCGCGGGACGCACAGGTCCACGACGAGGAGCGGCTCACGGCGCTTCGACAGGGCCTGCTTCACCGTCTTCTTCGTCAGGGGGGCGCCACCGCCGGCAACGACGGCCACGTGGGCTTCGGCGAGGTGCTGGGGGATGTCGTCCAGGCCGGCGATCGTGGCGGTCGGCAACTCGTCCGCCAGCTCTTGGGCGCGCTCGGCCGTGCGGTTGGCGACCACGTAGCGGCCCTTCCCCTCGCCGGCGAGCGCCATCGCGGTCTGCCGGGCCATGGCGCCCGCGCCCACGACCAGCACGCTGCGTCCCTCGACGGTGCCGAAGATTCGCTGGGCGACCCGGGCCGCCGCGCTCCCGTGGCTGACGCCGCCCGCGGCAATGGCCGTCTCGCTGCGCACCCGCTTGCCGGCGTGCAGCGCGCCGCGCGCCAGTCGGTCGAGCACGCGGCCCGCGGTACCGGCCTGCAGGGCCTTCTCGTGGGCGTCGCTGACCTGGCCCTGGATCTCGGTTTCTCCGAGGATCGCACTCTCCAGGCCGGCGGCGACGCGAAACAGGTGATGCGCGGCCGTCTCGCCCTCGCGGACGCGGAACAGATTCGGGTCGAGATCGCACGCACCCGGGAGCGTGTCGGCGAGGGCTTCGACGGTGAGCTGTCCGCCATCGGCATGCGCGGTCGCGACGTAGAGCTCCGTGCGGTTGCAGGTCGCGACGATCATGGCTTCGTCCGCCCACGATCGCTCGCAGATCTGTCCCAGCAGCGCAGGCACCTCGCTCTTGGGGATGGCCAGCCGCTCGCGCACATCCAGCGGAGCGACGTGGTGGTCGATACCGACGAGGTACAGGTCCACCCTAGCGAGCCCCCGCCAGGACCAGGGGGTGGACGAGGAAGAATGCGACCAGCACGACGATGAGCGCGGCCAGGTTCAGCCAGGCCGCCGTGCGCCCGCGGAGCGGTCGGCGCCACCAGATCCACCCGGCGGCGACCAGCAGGAAGAAGCAGACGGCCGTCATGGCCGTCAGGATGACCGTATTGGCGGGGTGCGGGTCGTTTCGAGCGACCAGGGCTCCGAGGACCAGCGAGGGGCCCAGCAGGAGGATGCCGAGCAGGGAGGCGCCGCGCGCCAGGCGCTCGAACCCCCGCAGCGAGGGACCTTCCTCGCCGCCCAGGAGGTTCTTGCCCTTCACGCGTCGGTATTGCCCGAGGTAGCCGCCCGCCAGGAGGCCGCCTGCGAAGACCGCCGCCGTCCCCATGAGGGAGAGGCCCACGTGGTAGGTGCGTACGGTGTCCCGCACCGCGCCCATCGCAGGGGCCGTGGCGTCCACGAGGCCCGGAACCCCGACCGCCGCGAGCACGGCGGCTGCGGCGTAGAAGCCGCCGCCGTGGGTCGCCACCCGACTCGATGCCTCGAGGACGAGATAGAGGGCGACCAGCGAGAAGGCCAGGAACGACAGGGCCTGGCTGGTGGAGGCGAAGGGCGAGCGCTGGATCTGGGCACTGAGGAGGACGAGCCCCGCGAGGTGGGCCGCGGCCGCCAGCGGGCCCACGATGCGGGCCCAGACCGGGGGCGCCTCGCGCCGGCGGCGTGCTTCCAGGTAGGCGGTGGCGACGGCGGAGTACAGTGCCACCACCAGGACGAGTACGGGGGTGCCCATCCCAACCATGTTCCTTGAAGCGGGCACCCAGGGCCAGAAAGGCCCCAGGGGGTCGGCCGGCGGGACGGCCCTTGGCCCTACGTCCCTCGAGCCGGTGCGGCCCGGGGCCCGACGACGTTCCCAGGTCCATCCCCGGAGGCCCCTCCATGCGCCGTGTAGGCCCCCTCGCCGCCAGTCTCCTCCTGCTCCTCGGCTTCCCGGGTCGGGCCGAGGAGGCCCCCGGGCGGGCGGCCGCGGCTCTCGAGGCCCTCCAGACCGCGGTGCACGGGACCGCCTCGCCCGACCTCAACAGCCGCGACCTCCTCCAGACGCCCCTCGTTTTCCAGCCCGTCGCGGCCGCCGGGCGCGATCTCTACGTCCCCCAGTTGCCGCCGCACTGCGGCCTGACGACCTACGGTGGCCCGGACGTGGAGGAGGGCTCGGCGCTCGTGCGGCGCCTCTTCGCGACGTACGGCTACGTCGCCCGGCCCGGCTTCCGGGTCGGCGCGGCGAACGGGGACGTGGAACTCGATGGGTACGACGAGGAGGCTCGGGTGGGCTTCCTTCTCCTGCCGCCCGCCCTCGGGGGGGCCCAGGCCCCTGTCCCCGACGTAGAGCACGCGCTCCTCGCGCGCTTGCAGGC
The DNA here is from genome assembly GCA_963802335.1 of uncultured Planctomycetota bacterium. GTDB lineage: Bacteria > Planctomycetota > PLA2 > PLA2 > JAEUHO01 > CAWDIE01. Next base: position 93,068 of record CAWDIE010000008.1, read on the forward strand.
GCACGAGCGACGCGTACTCGTCTTGCCGCTTGCGAGTTACCGCTCGTCCCCAGGCGACTCCCTCTCGCCGCTTCTGGCGCTCGGGCTGTCGGCGGTGGCGTTTCTGAACGAGATCGCTCCCGGTCCCGATGTCGACGTCCGGGGGCTCGCGTCCGACGCGACGATCCTCCTCCCCCTGCCCGACCTACGGGACGACGCGGTGCCGTCCGCCCCGAACGTCCAGGTCGAGAACGGCAACGCCTTCTTCGTGTCGTCGAAGCCGGGGACACTCGAGCTCGACATCCGGGCCCCGGCGGCGGCACCCGCCAAGCGCGCCGGCCCCAGCCTGCTGATCTTGCCGTGGTACGCCCGGACCCGGACCGGGGGCACGCTGCCCGTCGGATCGCTGCCCCGCTTCACCTTGCGACAGGGCCCGCTCACCATCGTGTCCAAGCGGCCGGTCTTCGTCCTCCCCCCGGCCTTCGACCAGGCCAGGCCCTTCAGGTTGCGCGTCCAGTACCCGGCGGGGCAGTGCTATCTGGGCGGGCCGGTCACCTTGCGCGGACCCTGATCGGCGTCCGCAGCGAGACCGCGGCTCGTGGGCGCGGTACGGTTTGACTGGAGGCTGCCCATGTCGTTCCCCGCTCGCCTGCTCGCGGTCCTGCTCGCATGGGGGCTCCTCGTGCCCGCCCACGCCGAGGACGCCCAACCCGGCGACCGTGTCAACTGGATCAAGGATCTGCCCTTCGCGTTCGAGCAGGCGAAACGCAAGCAGCAGATCCTCATGATCTGCGTCAACGCGAAGCAGGTCGACGGACGCAAGCGGGACGAACCGGCCGCGAAGGGCCTCCGCGAGGTCGTCTACAAGGACGTCCGCGTCGTCGGCAAGTCGCGCGACTTCGTCTGCGCCTTCCTCACGCCCGAGGGCAGCTCCGAGGACTACGGCGAGCTGCGGGCCCTCGGGCATCGACGGCGAGATCGTCTCCCCGCAGCACATCTTCGTGCATCCCGACGGCGACGCGATCCTCCTCCAGAAGCGGTACTGGAGCCACGGCAAGGGCGAGGCCGGTGTCCAGGCCTTGCTCGATCTGATGAACGAAGCCCAGGCCGCCCTCGCCGCGGCGGCGGCGACCGGCGACGAGGCGGCGGCCAGCGGCACGGAAGCCGGGGCACCGCCGCCCGCCGGCTCGCCCGAGCGCCTGCCCTGGATCCAGGAACAGGTCGAGACGGTCATCCAGGGGGGCGAAGCCCAGCGCCGCCTGGCGCTCCAAGCGCTGGTCGCGAGCGACGTGGATGGCGACTGCACGCGCCTGCTGATCGGGCTGCTCCAAGAGCAGAAGAAGAACGTCCCCCTCCTCACCGACCTGATCCGCGCGCTCGGCCGGGAAGGGCTCCAGGACGCTGCGCCCCCGATCGCCAAGTTCCTGTCCCACAAGGAAGCGTCGGTGCGCGGCAACGCGGCGGTGAGCCTCGAGTACATCGGCAGCCAGGAGAAGACGGTGCTCGCCGCTCTCACGCAAGGCCGCGGGCAAGGAGAAGGAGGCGAGTCATCGCCAACCACATGTACCGCGCGCTCGGGCGCTGCGGCGTCGGGGATGCGAAGGTGCGCGCGCTGCTCCTCAAGAAGTCCGACAGCGCCAAGAGCGAGTTCGCCTCCTACGGGCCCACGATCGGTCTCGCCTACTTCGAGGGCGACGCGAAGGCGGCGCGCGGCGTCGAGAAGATCCTGAAGAAGATCGGCGTCCCCGGGAGCCGGCGCGGTGGCGGCCAGAACACGGTCAAGCGGGGCCTGCTCTCGTGGACCCTCGCGTCGATCGGCGACCCGAAGAGCGCGCAGTTCATGCGCGAGGAACTCATCGCCCGCCTGGAGAACGTACAAGCGTTCTGGGTGGACGGGCTCGTGCGCTTCTACGACGCCGTGGCCATCAAGTGCGAGGGCGACGCCTCGGCGATGGCCGGCATCGAAGCGGGCGTCGGGCATCTTCGTCAACTTCGCCAAGGAAGCCGACCTCGGTCGCTACGGCGCCGAGACCCGCGGCCTCATGGACGAGTGCCGCGTGGGACGTGAAGCCGCCGGCTTCGAACCCAAGGGAGACGGCCTCCTCGGCGGCCGCGATTGACCCGCCGAGGAGGCACGAGCGACGGACGAGATCAGCTGGCGGCGAAGACCGCTTCGACGTCCGCCTTGCCGGAGGCGCCGATGAGCTTGAGGCCCCACTTGTCCTGAAGGACCTTGAACACGTTGGGCGTCACGAACGCCGGCGGGTTGGGGCCGACGGTGATGTTCTTGACGTCCAGGGCGAGGAGCGTGAGCAGGACGGCGATGGCCTTCTGCTCGAACCAGCTCAGGACGATCGTGAGCGGCAGGTCGTTCACCGTGCAGTCGAAGGCCTCGGCGAGTGCGGCGCGCTACCTTGATGGCGCCGTAGGCGTCGTTGCACTGGCCCATGTCCATGAGCCGCGGGAGACCCAGGTGCGTGCCGTAGTCGTGGTTGCGGATGCGGTACTTGCCGCAACCGAGCGTGAGGATGAACGAGTCATCCGGCGCGTTCTGGGCGTAGTCGCTGTAGTAGTTGCGCCCCGGCTCGGCGCCGTCGCAGCCGCCGACCAGGAAGAAGTGGCTGATCTGGCCGGCCTTCACCGCGTTCACGATGTCGCCGGCCTTGTCGAGGATCACGGAGCGGTGGAAGCCGACGGTCGACTCCTTGACGATGTCGTCCTCGCACGGCGGCAGCGTCTGCGCCTGGGCGATCACGGCCGAGAAGTCCTCGTCGGGGATACGCGTGGCGCCGGGCACGGCCGTGGCCCGCGTCGTGTAGAGACGCCCGGCGTACTCGTCGAGCGGAAGCAAGACGCAGTTCGTCGTGCCGATGACCGGACCGGGGAAGGCCCGGAAGTCGTCCTTCTGCTTCTGCCAGGCGTCGCCGAAGTGGCCCGCGAGGTTGGGGTGATTCGCCAGCTTCGGGTACATGTGCGCCGGGAGCATCTCACCGTGCGTGTAGACCTTCACGTCCGTGCCCTCGCACTGCTGAGGAGGTCATGCAGATCGAGGAGGTCGTGGCCGGTGATCAGGATGCCGGGGCCCGCCTGGGTGCCCTTCCTTGACGACGCGGGGCTCGGGCTGCCCGAACCGCTCGACGTGTGCGGTGTCGAGGAGCTCCATGACCCGGAGGTTCTTGCGGCCGCACTCGAGCACCATCTCGAGGAGCGTCGGGATGTCGAAGTTCACGTTCGTCATCGTGGCGAAGAGGGCCTCCTCGATGAAGGCCGACACACTCTCATCCGAGTAGCCCAGGCGACGCGCGTGGTGCGCGTAGGCCGCCATGCCCTTGAGGCCGTAGAGCAGGATCTTCTGCAGCGACTCGACATCGGCGTCCTTGCCGCAGACGCCCGGGCGGCCGTTGATCACGCAGCCCGTGCCGCGGAAGGTCTGTTCGCATTGGTCACAGTGCATCGGGTGGGTCTCGGACATGGATCGACGTCCTTTCGAGGGGGTCGTCTGGGTCGTTCGAAGCCGAGAGGATCGGGGAGAGGGGCCCGCCCGTCCTTGACCTGGGACAATTCCGGGGCATTCCATTTGCGATCTCCCCCCTGGGGGGCAGAGCCGAGGAGCCCCATGGCCGCCAAGCCCCGCGACGTCCTCATGCGATGCCGCCTCTTCCGGACGGTGACCGCGGAGAGCCTCGACCGGCTCGCGTCCATCGCCCTCTCGCGTCACTACGAGCGCGGCGAGCGGATCTTCGCCCAGGGAGATCCGCCTCCCGGGCTCTACGTCGTGGCCGAGGGCGCCGTCCGGGTCTTCAAGATCGGTGCCGAGCGGTAAGGAGCACGTCCTGCACCTCGCCGAGCCGGGCGCTACGTTCGCCGAGGCCGCCGTGATGGGGGGCTTCCCCTGCCCGGCCCACGCCGAAGCCACGATGCCGACCGCGTGCGTGCTGCTCCCCACCGACTCCTTCCGGCACCTCCTCGACAGCAATCCCGAGCTGCCGCGACAGCTTCTTACCGGCATGGCGGTCTGGGTGCACCAGCTGGTGAATCTCCTCGAGGACGTGGTCCTGCGTGACGCGGCCGGTCGGCTCGCGCGGTATCTCCTGGACGGAGCCGAAGACGACGTGGTCCTGCTGCCGAGCCTGAAGCGTCACCTGGCCAGCCACCTGAATCTGACCAGCGAGACCTTCTCGAGGACGCTCAGCCGGTTTGCCGATCGCGGCTTGATCCTCCGGGAGGCCGGCGGGCGCATTCGCGTCCTGGACGCAGCGGGGCTCGACTTCGTGGCCAAGGGAATCTGAGCTGGAGGGCGACCTTCAACGCGATCGGCGTGCCTGGGCCCGGGTGATGAAGTAGATCGAGCCGCCCACGGCCAGCAGGATCCAAAGCGCCCCCCAGAGCACCGTGGGCAGCCCCGTGTGTTCCGCCAGCATGCGGGCGTCGGATTGCAGCTCGGGCCGGTCCAGCACGTCGCTCTTGATGTCGATGACCGCGTAGAGGCAGCTCGTCAGTCCGATCACGACGAGCAGGAAGTCGTTCACCTCGTGGCTCAGGAACCGCGCGGCGAGCAGGAGAAGCGCCGCCGCCGCGAGCCCGAAGATCTGACCGAAGCCGAAGAAGGGACGGACGAAGAGCAGGGTCACGATGAGAAGCACGATGCCCAGTGTCGCGGTGATGGCACGATCGTGGCGGCTGTGGGCCGCACCAAGCAGGATGAGGCCACCGATCACGAGGCTCCCCAGGTAGCCGGCCGACAGGATCAGGAAGCGGCTCCCGCCCCGGGTGATGGCCAGGCCTCCCTCCCGCGGATCCAACTGGATCTCGACGATGGAGCCCCCGGTGAGGACCGCCGCGATGCCGTGGCCCATCTCGTGGAAGAAGACCACCAGGATCTTCAGCGGGTAGACGATCCACGTATGCCAGAGGAAAACCACCGCCACGACGACGACGATCAGACCCAGCCACCGCAAGGCTCGTCCCTTCCCCGACGCGTGGGGCGTGTCCATGGCCTTCCTACCCGTCGGTCTCGAGCATGGGGCGGTTCATGAGCTCCGGGACGTCCTCGTCGGTCTCCATGAGTCCGGTGGCGAAGCGGAGCTCGTCCATCGTCCGCTCCGTCTCCAGCATGCTGTCGGCGACCGAGTCCACCTGGTCCGTGATGAAGTCGGGCTCCTGGCGGTTGACCGCGAGCTCGGAGAGCGACCGGATCTTGTTCTCGAGCCGATCGAGTTCCAGCTGTACGAGCTCGTAGTTCTCCTGCGCCTTGTGGAGGTTCTGGAGTCGGGCTCGCGAGGTCTCCAGGTTGTCCCGGACGGTCTGGCGCGCTTTCGCTCGACGCGGGTTCGTATCGTCCTCCGGGATCCGCGCCAGCTGGCTCTCGAGGCGCTGGATGTCGTTCTGGATGTTGCCCTCGCTCGTGTGGTCGAGGAAGCGGCTCAACGAATGCTCGGTGTAGAGCAGGCGGAGGAAGATCCAAAGCAGCCGATCGAGGCTCTGGAGCTGCAGTTCCTCGAAGGGAAGCCGGCCGCCGCCGCCCGGCCGGGCGCTGCAGGTCGCGCGCGATCTTGCGCAACTCGCTCGCTCGCGATCGGAGTGCCTCGTAGCGCCTGACCGAGCGAGGGAGGGAGCGCCTTGGTGATGCGTTGCAGTGCCTCCTCGCTGGAAATCGCGCCTTCCTTGCGCTTCGCCTTCGCCTCCTGGGCGTCCAGCGCCTTCTGGAACTTCGGGTGGGTGCTGAGGAGGCCCAGGTAGGCGAGCTCCCCGGCCGCGAGGATGGGCAGCACGACGTCCGGCTGGCCGCTGATCACGGCGAACACGGTCCCCGCTCCGACGACGAGCAGGTTCCAGTGGTTCAGGAAGGCCTTCTTGAGGTACTTGCCGAGTCCCACCTACTGCTCCTTCTCCAGCTTGGCGATCCGATCCCGGATGTAGAACACGGTCTCCTGGAACTCGGGCTCGCGCTGCATCTCCAGCGCCGGACGATTCGGCGGTTCCACGTCCAGCTCTTCGAGGATCGTGCCCGGCGAGTTGCTCATCAGGTAGACGCGGTCGCCGAGGTAGACGGCCTCCTCGATGGAGTGGGTGACGAAGAAGACGGTGGCCTCCACCTCGCGCCAGAGGTCCACGAGGAGGTCCTGCATGTTCATGCGGGTCATCGGGTCGAGGGCGCCGAAGGGCTCGTCCATCAGGATGATGCGCGGACGGAGGATCAGCGTGCGGGCGATGGCCACCCGCTGCCGCATGCCGCCGGAGAGCTCGTGGGGGTACTTGAGCAGTCGTTCTCGACGCTCGAGGCCGACCCGCGCCGATCCACCGGCGCGGCCTCGGCCTCGCGCTCGGCTCGCGGCACGCCCCTGGCACTCGAGCCCGAAGGCGACGTTGTCGAGCACCGTGCGGTGGTCGAAGCTCGTGTAGTCCTGGAAGACCATGCCGCGGTCGGCGCCCGGGCGCCATGACGGGACGGCCCTTCACCAGGACTTCGCCCTCGGTGGGCGGGTGCTGCGGCTCGAGACCGGCGATCAGGCGCAGGATCGTGCTCTTGCCGCAGCCGCTCGGGCCGAGGATCGCCGACGAACTCGCCCTTCGTCGGGCAGGTCCTCCACGACGAAGTCGACGTCCCGGATCGCCGTGAAGGCGTTCGGCTCGCCGAAGTTGTAGGTCTTCGTGACGTTGCGGAACCCGACGACGCCGACCGAGGGGATCTCCTCGAGGGCGCGCACGTGGTCGAGCCGGGTCCCGACACCGATCGTCTGCTCGGCGGCCGTCACGACGGGGTCTCCTCGTCCGGGGTCGGGTCGTCGGTTGGCGCGTCGTCGGCCGGGGTGTCGACGGTCGAAGGCGCGGCGACGGTCGCCGCAGCCGGCGCGCGGAAGAAGAACCCCTTCAGGTCTTCGACGCGGTGCATCACGCTTCGTAGCAGGCGGTGGAGCAGCCCCGAGCCCCCGTACTCGGTAGGGGAAGAGGCTCCGCTGGATCGCGTAGAGAAGCCGGTCGATGCCCAAGGCCACGAACGGGAATGATGATCAAGACCAGCCAGATGTGTTCGAGCAGGCCGCGGCGCTGGGACTGGCGGATGATGTCGCCGAGCCCGCCCGACCTCGCCGCCGAACTTCACCAGCTCGGCGAGCATGATGTAGCCGAAGGCGAGCCCGAAGAGCAGCCGCAGCGAGTTGAAGACCGCCGGCATGGCGAGGGGCACGAGCACCTTCGATGATGATCTGGCTTCGCTTCGCGCCCGAGCGTCCAGGCCGTGTCGACGTAGCGCTGGTCCACGTCGCGGATGGCCGTCGCGGTGTCGCTCACGATGAACATCACGCAGGCGATGAAGATGAACATCACCTTCTGGACCTCGCCGATGCCGAACGCCGCGAAGGTCAGCGGGATCAGGGCCGCGAGCGGGATGTTGCGCCCGAAGATCGTGAGCGGGAGCAGGAAGGCCCTGGGCGAACGCGAAGCAGCCCGCACAGGACGCCCAGGGGAATCCCCACGGCGCGGCCAGGAGGAAGCCGAGGAGCACGCGCCGCAGCGTGACGATCAGGTTGCGGGTCAGAGCCCGATCGAACCAGAGCTCCTTGAAGCTCCCGAAGGTCTCCCCCGGGCTCGGAAGCACCGTCGGGCCGACGATGCGGCTCTCCGCCTCGCCGGCCGTCACGAAGGCCCAGAGGGCCAGGACGAGGGCGATGCAGGCGACACCGAGAACGACGTGCAGCCAGGTCGGGATCGCTCCCGCGCAGCGCGAAGAGGCGCTGCCAGAGCGTCGGGGCCGCGCGGCGGCGGCCGAGAGGCCACCGCCGCAACGTGGGGATTGTCCGAGTCGGTCATGCCTCTTGCGCCTACCCGCCTTCGGCGGCGTAGACCTTGATCTCGACGCGGCGGTTCTTGGCCTGGTTCAGCGGGTCGCTCGGGTCGGCCGGCCGTCCCAGCCCATGCCGTCGACGGCGAACTGGTTCGGGTCGAGCTCGAACTTCTTGACCAGCGCCTCCTTGACGGCGTTGGCCCGGTTCAGCGACAGCTCCTTCACCAGGCTCGCACGTCACGCGTCCCTTCATCGAGCTGTCGGTGTGGCCCTCGATGATGACCTGCGCCAGCCCGAACGTGCCGACAGCTTCGCCACCTCCTCGAGGACGTTGTCCACGTTCGGGTCGTAGAGCTCCTCCACCTCCTTGCCGTCGATCTCGCGGCTGACCTTCTTCTGCAGGTCCCAGCTGTTGGGGAAGAAGTGGATCACCACCGTCTTGGTGAGGATCTCGTCCGACTCGGCCCGGATCTCCGAGACCGCCTTGGGCGTGAAGCGGACCTGGTACTCGTCCTTCTGGGTGGAGTACTTCGGCTCCTTGGCCAGCTTCTGGATGATCGAGAAGTCCATCACCTGGTCGAACGGCACCGGCGTGTGCGTGATCGTGCCGATGCGCCGGTAGAGGTAGTAGGCCTGGTTCCAGACGCGCTCGAAGTTGGCCGGGTTGTTCTGGTTGAGGAAGAACTGGTAGTTCTCGGCCCAGTTGGTGCTGTGGGCGTCGCCGAGCATGGCCAGGGCCTCGCTGGCCGGGAGGTTGTAGCCGTCGGCCATCAGTCGGCGACCTTCTGCTTCGCCTCGTCCGTCTTGAGGTCGACCATCGCGTCGAAGATGCCGCGCACCAGTCCCTCGCAGATGCCAGGGTGGTCCTTGGCGAAGTCGGCCCGGGCGAACCAGACGTCGGCGATCAGCTTGTTGGCGGTGGCCGTGGTGACGAGCATGCGGTTGCCCTTCACCTCCTCGAGGTTGTAGATGTCGGGGGCCCAGGAGACGACCGCCGGCGAGATCCTTCTGGGCGTTGAACGCGGCCGCCGCCTGGAAGGCGTCGTTCGTGAAGATCCACTCCACCTCGGAGGGCTGGACGCCGCCGGCCACGAGCATGTTCAGGGCGAAGTAGTGGGAGGGCGAGTTCTGGGCGAGCACGATCTTCTTGCCGCGCAGGTCGGCGACGGTCTTGATCCGCGTCGCGGACGACGATGCCGTCGCCGCCGTTGGACCAGTCGACCTGCTGGAAGATGCGCGGCATCACCCGGCTGTCCTTGGGCTCGCCGGCCTTGTTCGACGAAGCCCTCCATGAAGAGCGGCACCATGTCGAGCGTGGCCCAGCCGATGTGGACCTCGCCCGGCCGCGTAGGCGTCGCGCATGGCGACCGGGTCGTCGATCAGCACCAGCTCGACCTTGAACGGCTTGCCGTCCGGCGTCCTCCAGACCTTGCCGGCCTTGAAGCCCTCGTTGGCGTAGATGATCGGCGCCCAGCCGGCCCAGACGTTCAGGGCGAAGCGGACGGTGTTGTCCTCGAGCGCCTTGTAGTCCGACGTGCCCTTCACCGGCGGCAGGGTCTGCGCGGGCACGAACTCGTACTCCTTGACGGTCGTGACCCCCATGAGCGTCGTCGGCTTCGAGCCGCCGCCGGCGCCGATCTTGCGAGGGGTCGATGGAGTCGGCCGCCGTCTCCCGTGCCTTCGGGCGCGAGAGATGCCGCCGCGCCAGAGCGCGAACAGCACGAGGCCAGGACCACGAGGCCCAGGACGACGTAGAAGGAACTCTTGGGCTTGCCGGCCATGATGTCCTCCGATGTGCGGAATGGCCCTGGGTTGCGTGGTTTCGAGGTGGGGGTGCTCAGCCGCGGAACTTCGTCTTGGGCCGCGACTGCCTGCACGGTGTGCAGCAGCTGCATGATGTCGAAGGCCGTGAGCTCGCAGAGAAGCGCCGTGACCTTGGCGTGGAGCGCGTCGTCGAGCTGGGGCTCGATCTCGCGCATCAGCGCGACGACCCGCTTCTCCTGCGCCTCGAGCTCGTCGTCGCTGACCACGCCGTCGGCCATGGCCTGCAGGTAGGACTCGAGCTTCTGGGCGTACTCGTCGATCGCCACGCCGCCTTCGTCGTCGAGCCAGCTCAGGCGGTCGGGTGAATCGTTGTCGGTCATGCTCTCTCCCCCTGGGTCGGGCGGCTCCCGCCACCCCTCATCGTTCTTCGAGGATCTGTCGGATCGCGACGAAGCGCTCCTGGATGGCCACGCGGCCGTTCGGCTTCTCGACCTCGCTCCGCCAGCGCTCCGGCAGGAAACTGAGCTGCGTGCACTCGAGGACGGCGGCCAGCTCCTGGGCCTCTCGCTCGAGCCCTTGCGCCGAGGGCACGAAGTCGCCGAGCGCGCCGTCCACGTCGGTGGCCGTCCACTCGGCGTCGCGACCGTCCGTCAGAGCCTTGCGGTTGGCGCCCGAGCACGACGCTCTCGATGTCCGAGCCGCTGAGCTGGCGCTGCTCGAGGCGGACGTGGGTAAACGCGTCCGGACGCGGCCTCGACGCCGTTCTTGCGGGCCATGACCACGAACATCTGCGCGGAACTCGTCCTCGGTCGCGGGATAGAAGAGCGGGATGTGGATCTCGGCCCGGCCCTGTCGCTTCAGGTCCACCGGCAGGCGGTCCGGGCGGCTCGTGAGGAGCATCCAGATGATCCGCCCGCGATAGCGGGTGTCGCCCATCTGGCTCGCGATCATCGAGAAGACGCGCGCCGACGTGCCCGAGTCGCCGGAGGCGCTCGCGCGTGCCCAGCGCCGCGTCGGCCTCGTCGATGATGACCACGACCGGGCCCAGCGAGCGCAGCACGGTGAGCACCTGCTCCAGGTTGCCCTCGGTCTCGCCCACGTACTTCGAGCGGAAGTTGAGGAGCTTCACGCAGGGGATGCCGATGGAGCCCGCGTAGCACTCCGCGAGGAAGGTCTTGCCCGTGCCCACCGGGCCGCAGATCAGGTAGCCCATCGGAGCGAACTCGAGCTGACCCTCCTGGATCAGCCGCGCGTCGCCCCGCAGCCGGTCCTTGGCCGCCGTGTGGCCCGACGACCATGTCCAGGCCGTGCGACGGCTCGAAGAACTCGAGCAGGCCGTGGACACTGCCGCTCGATCATCTCCTTCTTGAGGTCGCGGAAGCGGTCCGGCGTCGAGACGGCGGCGGCCCGTGCGGGCCTGGGCCAGGACCACGTTGAGGTTGACGAGGCTCAGGCCGTTGGAGATCTCGGCCAGCTGGTCCGGCGTGAAGTCGCTCTCGGCCGCGAGGTCGGCGTCGGCTGCCGCCCGAGACGCGGACGAAGCGCGCGCGCTCCTCCGTGGCCGGCATCGGCACGTCGATCGTGGCCACGTAGGGGTTCTGGACGAGGCGACTGTTCACCTCGCCGAGCTTGTCCGCGACCAGGCAGAAGGCGATGTTCAGCCGCTTGATGTAGGGGTTCTGGGCCCAGTCGAGCAGGCGCACGAGGCGCGCGCCGTGGGCGGACCCCAGCGAGCCGATGTCGGCGGCGGGCACGACGTACTGCGCGTGCTGGAAGATGATGGCCACGCTCCGCGCTGCGCTTGCGCGCTCGGCCGCCTCGTCCTGATCCATCAGCATGGTGCGCCGCAGGAAGCGATCGAGCAGCCGAAGGCCTTGTCGGGCGACTGGGGCCAGGCGAGGGGTCGCCGAGGGCCGCGGTCATGCTCGACCATCGTCTGGAGCCGGGCCCGATCGCTGCCCGCGTAGACGCGAAGGCCCCGCCCCAGGTCGTAGTGGAGGACCACGTCCCACGAGCCGAAGAGCCGCGTCGCCAGGAACTCGGCGAGGCCCACGTACGCTCGCCGCCGCTCCGTCGTCGGGGGCGTAGACGTAGTCGTGCACGTTGCCGTGAAGCACGAACATCGACGTCGTGCCCGAGAAGTAGAGGTCGCCCAGCTCGTGGGCCCAGGCCGGGTAGGACCCCGGCAGGCTGCTCGCGGCCGCCGTGGACTGCGGCGCCGAGGCGTCGGGCACTTCCGGTTTGGTCAGGTCGGTCGGTGCGCCCCCGGTGGGGGACGTGGTCGGGTCGCTGTCCGTGGTGGCACCTCTCTCTTGCTGCGTAGCGGTGGGGACCTACCCGGGTCGCTGGCCTGGATGACTCATGAAGCGTCCAGAACCGCGCGACGACGCGCAGGTTCGTGCGTCATCCAGGCTAGCCCTCGGTCTCCGTGGCCTTGCCGCGACCGAGCTCCTTCGTGCGTCTCGGAGATGTCGGCGGTCTCGGGCGTGACGAGGCCCATGTCGATCTCGAACTCGCGCAGGGCCTCCTCGGCCATGTGCTTCTCCATCGCCTGCCTCGGCCTCGATCTCGGCGATGCCCTCGCCGGAGAGGTCCGACGCGACGCGGACCTTGGCCCGGTTGAGGTCGATCTTCTCCTGGATGACCTGCTCGATCTGCCCGAAGTCGGTCGTGATGTCGAAGTCGAAGTCCTGGCTGAGCTTCGCCATCTCGGCCTCGGCGCGGCTCATCTTCAGCTCGGCGTCGTACTTCTGGATCTTCTCGCGCACCTTGCCCAGCTTCGAGCTGGCGTGCTTGATCTTCTTGAGGTTGTTCTCGTAGCGACTTCTCGTGCATCGCGAGCTGTTGCTCGTTCTCCGCGAGCTCGGCGCGGACCTTGGTGAGCTCGAGGGCGAAGTTGGCCGCCGTCTCGCGGTCTCCGGCTTGGAGGTAGGCCTTGATCTTGGCCTGCAGCTTGGCCTCGTGCTTCTTCGCCGCCGCTGACCTGCCGGTTGACGCGCTCGACGAGCGCGCGGTACTGCTCGAGCCCCTCGCGCCCCTCCTTCAGCTGGTCGACCGCGAGGTCGTACTCGTACTGCATCTGGGCGATCGGATCCGCGGTCCAGAAGAAGTTCGCGAGCTTGTTGATCTGCGCCTTGAACGAACGCCATATCTTGCCGAGGATCATGGACTTACCTGCCTTCCCTCTCAAAGGAGGGCGGCATTGTCCAAGCGCCCAATCGGCCTGTCAACCGGGCATACGCGGCACCCCCGGCGGAGGATCCACGCCATGCACCGATCACGTGGATCTCTACGGGACTCGACGAATTCGTGCGGGCGGGCAAGGCCTCGACGTCGCTCTCACCGACGATCCCTCGCGCGCCTCGACGCCGTGAGCCGCGGCGACGTCTCACGATCTCGGGGGCATCAGTGCAAGCGCTCCAGGAAGGTGTTGGCCGCATCGACGGTCTCCTGGCACGTGAGCGGCCCGCGTCCGAAGGGGTGCTTCGGCGCGCCCTCGCCGTAGACGACGCGCGGCTCGGCCGTGACCCGCTCCGGGGCATGGAGGCGGACGACGCGGATGTCGAAGCGAACGCCGAGCCGATCGCCGTGCCGGTAGGTGAGCCGGCCCGCGGCTTCGGTGAGGGCGTCCCGGATGGAAGCGGTCCACTCGTTCCTGGCCCCGATCGGCGCCCGCCCGGACCTCGCCGACCCCCAGCACGGCGCGCCGGCATCTCCGTCCCACGCCAGGAATGCGTGCTCGTCCGATGGGCAGAGGGCGAAGCAGAGCAGCAGCACTTCGTAGAGGGTGCCGAGGGATCGCTGATAGGAGATGAGGAGGCGCCGCATCAGGGGTGAGTCCGTGGCGCGCGCGACGATCTCCAGCTCGACCACGCGATCCGGCCCCGGCGTGCGGCGCCGAAGGCGGGCCCGGCGGGAAGGGAGGCCGAAGACTGGCACCACGCCGGCGCGGTGGTACCCGTCTTCGCGCGCCTGCCGCCGAGCCGCGGCCTGCGACAGCGCGACCAGCTGCTCGACCTGCCTCGGATCGCCGGGCCGTCCTTGCTCGCGCAGCAGGCGGACGAGGGCGAGGGCGAGGGAGGGGCGCGCGCCTTCGGGTACGTACACCGTGCGTCGCCCGCTCTCCGCGCCCACGAACACGAGACCCAGCTGGCGGAGTCGGGCGCCGACGCCCGCGGCCGGGGCGCGCCAGTCGAGCTCGACCTCCAGCGCCGTACGTTCGGCGGGCGCGAGGTCGCCGAGTGCGATCTTCCCCGCGGCGACGACGTGGGCCAGGAAGCCCAGATGTGCAGGCTCCACCTCCCGGTCGAGGAAGGCCTCCAGGTAGCGGGGCTGGTAGAGGGGGAAGGCGCAGGTCGCGGCGAGGCACGACCGACTGGCCCCGGATACCGTTCCGTGGCGACCGCCGATGGCGCGTAGCCACGAGGTGGGAAGCAGCAGCAGTGCGCTCTCGGCGTCGGGCTCCTCCGGCACGGCCCGGGCCTCGATGCGCGCGATACGCCGGGCGTCCTGCTCGGCGCTCTCCACGGGCACCCCCGCGAAGAGGTCGTCGGGCAGGGCGCGGTGGACTCGACGCCAATCCCGACGGCGCCGGCGGCGCTCTGCCAGGAAGCGGGGATGCACGATCGAGTCGGCCGTCGCGCGGTCGCGGGCGGCGCGGACATCCTCGATCGTGGTGGCGAGGTCCTTGGCCATCCAGGTGACGAGCTCGAGGTATCCGCGTCGGTTCCGGCAGGCCGGATCCTCCTCGACGTAACGCCTCAGCGCACGCTCGAGCCTCCGGAGCTCCTGCCGGTCCCGGTGCAGCTCGTCGAGGACCCGCTCGAAGCCCTTGCGGCCGCGTCGGATGCCCCGGGGGAGTCGATCTTGTCGCACGATCAACAAGCTAACACGGAGCGCCGACAGGTTACCGCGGGGAACGCGGGAGGGCGCCGCGACTGTCCCTGTTTGTTCGTATTATGTTTGCGCCTGGAGAAGCGAGTGAGACGGAAGAGGAGTACCTCATGTACGCGCTCAACGAAGCCCGTCAGGCCCTGGCGGGGGTCGACCTGGTCGAAGGCCTGGCGACGCCCGAGATCCACGCCCGCCTGAAGATCGGCGCCCGCCTCGGCGACACGGGGCAGGGCATCCTCGCCTTCTACCTCCACGAGATGGACAGGCTCGAGCTGCACGCCGTCACCGGGCACGAGAGCGCGGCGAAATTCGCCGAGGATCGGCTGGGGCTCGATCGTCGCCGCGCGGCCGAGCTGGTCCGGGTGGGGGAGCGGCTCGCGTCGCTGCCGCTCGTGCAGGTCGCGTTCTGCGAGCAGCGCATCGGCTGGACCAAGCTCCTGCTGCTGGTGCGTCGCATCGAACCCGAGCTGCTCCGCCGCGGCCTGGTCGAGATCACCCCGCGCGGGCGCGTGGCGGCGCCGGCTCCCTCGGGCACGAGCGCGCCGAACGTACGGCAGCTCGATCCGCCGAACGAACGGCGGGCGGGGGCCGGCGCGCCGCGCCAACGGACACGACGAGGTACTTCGGCTAGCGCCGGTACCCGTAGAGCCCCATGACCCAGCCGCTCACCTGGTCCGGGGTCAGCACTTCGCGGAAGATCCGACCGAGGAGATGGCGCTGGGCCGTCTGCGCTTCACCGCGGGCACTCGCCATCATCATCTCCATCATCATCATCTGAGGGGAGTCCGGGCCGACCTCACCCTGCTCCTTGCGCACCTCGCTCATGCGCTGGCGGTAGGCCTTGGCCGCCTCCTTGCCCTCGCGGCGCAGCGTCTTCAGGGCCGCCTCCTGGTCCGCGGAGAAGCTCATCCCGTCCAGGACGCGCCGCGCATCCGCGCGGCGGTCGTTGGCGGACACGCGCGGCGGGATCGCCTTCAGCAGCAGGACCTGATCCTCATCCAGGAGCTCGACGACCGCGTCGTAGGCGAAGCGGCGAAGCTTGTTGAGCCGTGCCTGGGCCTCCCGCATCGTCGCAGCCTGGGCCTTGCGCTCCTCACGGGAGATCGTCTTGTCCCGCGACGTCTTGCGCAGGCGGCGGGTCAGGGCCTCGTCCGGGGCGCCCTCGGCCTGGACTTCCGTGATCAGCGCCTTCACCCGTGCCCCCTGCGTGGGGCGCAGATTCGGCAGTGCATACACGTGATCTTCCGGCGAGGCGTGGCGCCGGATGGTCGATGGCAGCATCTCCCAGAGGCGGGCCTTCTGCTCGTCCTCGAGCACGTAGTCCACAAGGCGCCAGAAGCGCGATTCGATCACACGGGTCTGGCGCCGAAAGCCGTCCAGGACGGCCTTCTTCTGCCGCTCTTCCAGGTCCGCCTGCTTGAGAGCGAGGGTCGTGCGGTCGGTCAGGGCCTTCGCCGTCAGGTACGCACCGTCGACCTGGGGGATCGCCCGCTCGAAGATGGCGCGCTGGTCCGGCGCCAGATCCTCCAGCAGCAGGACCAGCTGGTGGCTGTAGCGTTCGATCCGCCCTTCTCCCGCGGGGGCGACCGCCATCGTCTCGAGCATGGCGTCGGTCAGACCGTGGGGGCGGAGCAGGTCGCGCAGCTCGGCGAGGCCGGCCGCGGTGTCCTTCTGGATCGCGGCGAGGCCGGCCGCGAGGCGCTTGCGGCCGTCCGCGTCCTTGCGGTCCAGCTTGGCGAGCCGCTGCCGATGTTCGCGGAGCTTGCGCGCGCCACGCTCGAGGCGACGCGCGAGATCGAGGTTCGCGGCGCGGAAGTCCTGGCGCTCGAACTCACCCAACGGGAGCAGGTCCAGGTAGGCGAGGCGCATGGCGGGAGAGGAGGTGGCGGCGTCGGACGCGTCCGCGCGGGCGACGTCCTCGTCCGCGGCGAGCGCGGGGATGCTCATGAGAAGCGCGAGGCCGAGCGCAAGGAGGAGGCGGCTCATGCGAAGAGCTCCAGGGGGGTGTGGTCGCCGAGGATCGGCTGCGGGTCGAGTCCAAAGCACGCCGGCACGAGGGCAGCGTACAGGCGGCGGAAATCGGTCGTGTAGCGGAGGTTGTCGCCGTCGAGGTTCTCGAGCGAAGGCTGCTCGCCGTGGAAGCCGGGAACCACGCCCTTGCCCATCACGAACACCGGCCCCGCCGAGCCGTGGTCGGTGCCGGCAGACAGGTTCTCGGGCACGCGTCGACCGAACTCCGAGAAGACCACCGTGACCACCTTGTCGCCGAGCCCGGCCTTCTCGAGTTCGTCCTGGAACACGCGCAGGTTGTTGCCGAGCTCGGCCAGCAGACGATTGTGCGAGGCAGCTTGACCCGCGTGGGTGTCGAAGCCGCCGAAGGAGAGTTGGATCGCCTCGAGGCCGAGGTCGGCCTCGAGGAGCGCCATGGCCTTGCGCATCTCTCGGCCCAGCCGTCCCGGGAAGGGCCCGTCGGCGGGCTTCAGCTTGGCGATGCGATCCGCGAGGCGGATGGCTTGGGCGCCCGCCTCCCCGACTTCGCCCCGGGCGCCGGGCAGGATGCGGTAGGCCTCCCAGGTCGCCGCGGCCGTGCTCATGCCCTTGGGCAGCCGAAAGCGGGAGAAGTCGGTCATCGTCACGATGCCCGGGCTGGCGCACGTCAGGCTGAGCGGCGCCTCCTTGCCCAGGGCGACGGCGCGGAGCGGCTTCATGCTCGTGCCGGCATCCAGCGCGCGGCCCAGCCATCCGTCCACGGGCGTGCGTTCCGGTTGGGCCGTGTACCAGATCTCCGTCGCTCGGAAGTGGCTGTAGTTCGGATCCGGGTAGCCGACCCCGTTGACGATCGCGAGGCGGTCCTTGCGCCAGAGGCTCTCCAGACCCCCGAGGGCGGGATGGAGCCCCAGGGTGTCGCCGATCGTCCGCACCTGCCCGCGATCGATCGCGAGGCTCGGTCGCAGGGCCCTGTACATCGGGTCCTTGTAGGGAATCACCGTGTTGAGGCCGTCGTTCCCGCCGTTCAGGTGGAGGAAGACCAGGGTGCGGCGTGCGTCCCCCGCGGCGCCGCCTTCGGCGCGAAGCCACCGGGGGAGAGCCATGACGCTCCCGAACGCGAGCGCGCCGGCGAGCAGTTGTCGACGATCCAGGTGCATGTCGTTCTTCCCTTGTCTCAGGCCATCTGGAACTCGGGGCAGCCGAGCACGAGGGCGACTCGGTCCTTCCCCTGCGTGGACGTCACGGCCGTCCTCAGGCCTTCCGGAATCTCTCCCTCGAATGCGGTCTCCACGATGTCGGCGATCGCTTCGGCATTCGCCTCGGCCGCGATCCGCTGCGCGACGCGCAGGCGCTCGACCACGGCGCCGCTGCTCAGCCAACCTGTCCCGCTCGGCCAGCCCTTCACGGACGGCGGCCTGAACAGGATCTGGCCGCAGCGATCGAGCGACGCGTGCACGTACGCGGGGACCTCGTCCAGGCCCGCGGCACCGACCGCGGCGATGACGAAGTCCACGGGACCGCGCACGAGCGAGCGCTGCTTCGTCGGATCCCGAAACGCCGGGGCGCGGAACAGCGCCTCCAGCGTCTTGCCGATGTCCAGGTCGCAATCACGCATGGTCGTGGCGAGTCGATCGATCTCCTCGTCCGTGGGGTCCGGATGCGAGAAAGCGCGGAGGAGCTTCCCGGCGAGGAACGTCGCGCACTGCGGGAGTGCGGTCAGGATACGAACGACGTCGTCGCCCCCGAAGGGGCCCTTCTCTCCGTGGATCGTCTTCTCGCCCGCGTCGTGGAACTGCTTGCGGAAGACGAAGTCATGATGTCGGCTGCCCCAGCCCGTGAACGCGCGGGCGACTTCCCGGATGTCCTGCTCCGTGTAGTTGCCTCGGCCCAGGGTGAAGAGCTCCTGCACCTCGCGGGCGTAGTTCTCATTGGCGTGCCCATTGCGATTCGCGTTGCCGTCGAGCCAGCGGATCATGGCGACGTCTCGACTCACGGCCAACAGCAGGTCTGCGAAGCGGCCTGCACCCTGCTCCCGGAAGAGCCCGTACTGGGTCCACATCAGCTGGGGGTCCTGGATCTTCGCGTTCGAAGTGGCGAAGTGCCCGTGCCAGAAGAGGGCGAGCTTCTCGGCAAGCGGTGCCGTCCCCGCCCGCATCCGCTCGAGCCACAGCTGCTGGATGGCGCCGGGGACGTACGCGTCGAAGTCGGGCGGGTCCTCGGGAGGCGGGGCGTCTAGCCCGGCGAGCAGGCGGTCCAACGCTTCGTCGAAGGAGAGCGAGCGCCAGGACGACCAGCTCTCGGCATCGGGCCCGAAGGCCGCCCGCCTCAGGAGATGGGCGACCGCCGCCTGGCCTTGTAGGTGTTCGGACATCGGTAGATCCCTCGTGACGCCACGTTGTACCCGGTCGCGAGGCACGAGTTTCGCGGATGGCCCTTCTCAGCTACGCGGAAAGGGCTATGCTGGGGACTTCAACGTCCAGCGGCCCGAGGCCAGAGAGGGGTAAACGATGACCTACATGAAGCCCATTCGTCGCGCTGCCCCGGCCTCCGTGCGCCGCGGCTAGAGCCCGTCCCGTCCGGCGCGTCGCGCGTCGGATCCCGACGGTGCCTGCGTGTTCGTTCCCGAGCCCGGTGAGGGCTCTGCGTCCCGCGGGGGAAACCGTGGGATGCCCACCCCCACTCGAGAGGAGTCGCCATGTCGCACGTCCGTGCCCGCTTCGTCCCCACAACCCTCGATACCCGAATTCGTTCGACCTGGAGTCCTGGTTTTGAACAACGCCCAACATGATCTCGCCGAGGCCTTCCATCCCACCTTCACCGGCGGGCGCCAGGAGAAGGCGTGGATCCTCGACTCGCTGCGCTCGTTTTACGTCGATGAGTGGTTCAACGACGTCCTCTATCGCGTCAAAGGCGGCAAAGAGGCGACGGTCTACTGTCTCCGAGCCCATCCCTCGACGGGTCACGAGCTGATTGCCGCGAAGATCTTCCGTCCGCGGATGTTCCGCGCGATGAAGAACGACTCGCTTTACAAGACGGGCCGCCTGATCGTCTCGCGCGAGGGGAACTACCCCGACTCGCGCACCGCGCGTGCGCTCAAGAAGCGATCGCGCTACGGCCGGGCCCTCGATGCCTCATCCTGGTGTGCCCACGAAGTCCAGACCCTGGACACGCTCTGGTCCGCGGGAGCCGACGTGCCGCGCGTACTCACGCACTCCGAGAACGCCATCCTGATGGAGTACATCGGCGACGAGAGGCAGGCCGCCCCGACGCTACAGGGAGTCACCCTGGACGAAGACGAGGCCACGCGCGCGCTCGATCGGCTGCTCCGCAATGTGCTGACGATGCTCTCGTGCTTCGTCGTCCACGCTGATCTCTCGCCCTACAACGTGCTCTACTGGAACGACGAGGTGCGCGTGATCGACATGCCGCAGGCCGTGGATGCGTTGCGGCATCCCCAGGCGTACGAACTGTTCGCTCGCGACGTCGACCGCCTGGTGGCCTACTTCGGGCGCCAGGGCCTGGTGATCGACAGCGGCTCGCTGGCGCTGGACCTCTGGCGGGAGGCGTTCGGTTGACGCGACGGCCCGGCCCGGGGCCCGATCCCGGGTCCCGGGCTGAACCCTGGCCACCGGCCGACGTTGCTACACTGAGTGCCCTAGGAGGCATTGCCCATTGCCATGCATCGCTGGAACGTCCTGCTCGTCGCTCTCCTCCTCGTGCTCGGCGCCTGCCGTGGTCGCCTGAAACTCCCGGAGGACATCCCGCCCGTCGACGCGGTCGCCGCCGCTCGCAACGCCGAGATCAAGGCCTATCCATGGCCCGACCACGTGACCGGCGAGGACCGGGCCCGCATCGAGGACGCTCTCACGGTGATCTGGGAGTACGGCGGCCGCGACGGGCGAGAGGCCGAGGCCGCGATCGTGGCCATGGACAAGGACGCGGAGGCCAAGGACTTCCGCGCGGTGGGGCGGCTGGTCACGGAGATGAAGACCGTGATCGACACGATGGGCGTCGAGGAGTGGGAAGGCAAGTCGCGGGTCATGGTGCTCGACCGCATGCTGCGCAAGCTCGATGGCATGCAGGAGCGGCTCCTCGGGGAGGAGCAGGGTCTCGATATCGACGACTCCGCCGCCCGCGCCACCCGTCTGGTGCGCGCGTGGAACTGGTGGTACCAGGAGGGGCGCTTCCTGCGGCGCTACAAGGTCTGGGACCCGCGGGTCGACCTCGTCGATACGCACGAGCCCGAAGCCGACGACGGCTCCCTGGCCGACTGAATCTGGGGCGATGTGACCCAGCGCCGGTAAGTACGTTTCCGGCATTTAGCGGCCCGGTGGTCAGTGGGTCACCGATCGCGTGAATTCCCGCAGAATTGGTGTCTAGGCGCCATAATTGGGCGAACTTCGCCGCACCGAGAGGCGTCCCTGGAGATGGCGGGTGGTCACGGCCCGACCAGCTTTGCGCCGGGTATCTCGGGCGTGCGGCGGGGGCCTCCACCCGACCCTGGCTTCTGGGTTCTGGCGCGTCTGCACGCGCGCCCTGCGGGAGGTTGTCCACCATGTCCACCCTATCCACCATGGCCACCGGGGCTCGCATCCTGGCCGCCCTGCTCTCTACCTTGCTGCTCGCCGCCTGCGGCGGCGGCACGAGCGTCGTTCCGTCCTCGAGCCCGCGTTCGCTCAACGCCTTCGAGCAGGAGCTCGTTGGCGACTACGTCCTCGAGGATTTCACGCTCATCCAGCCGGGTGAGGGCGGGTTCCGGGCCGACGACTTCGAAGCGTACGACGGCGAGTTGCATCTCGATGCGGACGGTTTCGCGCACATTCGCCTGGAAGTCTGTGCCGAGGCGGGGGCTAACGCCGAGGGCTGTGAGCGTCTCTTCACCTGGCGTGCCGACGCCGGCTGGCTCTACCTCGAGGGCGTCGACGCAGCGGGAGGCGATGCGTGGGCCCGGTGGACGTCGGGAGGCATGGGGGGCCTGACCACCGAGTTCTGCGTTCCCACGAATCACCCCGAGTGCGAGCAGATGCTCGTCGAGGACGGGTACGAGGTCTTCATCTGGCAGCGCACGCGCTGACGCCAGGGCGAGCAGAGACGGCGGCCGCCCGGACCCTCCGCGGTCAGGCGTCTCTCTCATGCGGGGTACATGGCTGCGTCGGTGCTACCCCGGCACCGACGCAGCGCGCTTCCCGTCGCACCCCGCCCGGCTGTACGGAGGCGGACTCATCTGCTTACGAGTCTGGCCGTCCATGTGCGACCACAAGTCGCGCCTCCCTGATCGGCCTCCCCGATCTCTCCGATCGCGCGATCGTGCTCAAGATCGGGTGGCGCGCTTCTCGCTGAAGACCGCCACGACGACCATCGTCAACCCGAACGCGTAGGCGAACGTGCCCAGCAGGTCGGCGGCGAGGTGGAGTTCGGTCAGTGGCTGAAAGGCGACGCCTTCCCGGCGAGCAAGCAGATCGACCATGGCTTCGAACACCACCAGCAACCTGAGCAGCAGGCCCAGCGACGCCACGGCGAAGCCGGCCCCAGTCGTGGGGTCCAGCCCACGCCGCGCGGCCACGAGCGCCCAGATACCCACCGCGACGAAGAGGAGAACGGCGTAGGGAAGCAGGCGCTGGAGGCCGACCGCCAGCGGCCGCTCCAGGAACCCGAAGAGCAGACACGTGAAGCAGAAGAAGGCGAGCACGCCGACGATCGCGGGGACCAACCAGGGCACAAGGATCGCGCCGGGCGGGAGGGGCTCGTCTTCGTCGCGCCCGGCCGTGCCGGGCGGGCCGGCCGTGCCTCACCCGGCGTAGGCGACTCCCGCGCAGGGGGGCCAATACGGACGCCGCGTCCTCGCCTGGCCGACGGTAGACTGCTTCCGTGCACCACAAGCGTCGACGTCCGAAGAACCGCCGCGCCGGCTGCCTCCTGTGCAAGCCGCACAAGGCGAACGGCGTCAAGGGAACCCGCGCGGCCAGGACCCGCCAGGAGCTTCGCGCCGCTCCGGCCGTCTGGCGCGGTCCGGACGCGTAGACCGTCTCGGGCCGGCCCCAGGGGGACGTCCAGCCCCGCCGCCACGGGACGCGCTCCCGACGACGGGCGGATGAAGGTGGCGCAGCGGCGTGGCGCGCTTGGCGTCGTCGTGCGGGGGAACGAGGGCGACGGGTGCGTCCAGGTCTACGATGCCCAGGGCAAGGCCGAGAGCCGCCTGCGCTGAGACGAGGTCCCCATGACGCCCGACGATCGCCGCACACGTATCGAGCACTGGGTGGGCGACTACCTCGAGGGGGCCGGCGCGAGGGACCACGCGGGCATTGTTCGGGAGTACGCACCCGAGGTACTCGTCGCGTTTCTCGAAGCGGCCTGCGCGGCACGGGACGTCTCACCCGACGAGATCGAGGCCGAAGACATGAAACAGGCTCTCCTCGACGGGGTGGGCCGGCTCGACATACCCGCGTCCGTGCGGCCCGCCCTTCCCGCGCTCTGCGGGGACTTCCTCGCCGACCTGGAGGCGCAGGGGCGCTTGGGCGGGGGGCGCGAACTCGGCCTGCGCCTGCGCGCGCTGAAGCCGGTCTACCTGGAGGCGTCGAGCGGTCGCAGAGCGACGATCGTCAACCCCGGCGCGCCGCTCGGCCGCAATGACCCGTGCCCCTGTGGCAGCGGCAAGAAGTACAAGAAGTGCTGCATGAATCGGCTGGGGTAGCGACGGACTTCGAGCCTCGGGACGCCGTGCTACGCTTCCGCGCATGGCGAAGGCGAAGAAGAGCGAGCCCACTTTCGAAGAGCGTCTGGAGGCTCTCGAAGCCGTCGTGCAGGACCTCGAAGGCGAGGAGCTTCCGCTCGAGGCGTCGATCGAGCGTTACCGACAGGGGGTCGGGCACCTGCAGGCCTGCCGCGCCTTGCTGGACGACGCTGAGCGCAGACTGATCGAGCTCGTCCAGACGAGCGACGGGGAGGCCGAGGAGCGCCCGCTGTCCGAGGAGGGCGACCGCGCCGGCGGGGACGCGTGAGCCGCGCCCGGCGAACGTTCGCTTCGCTCGCACAGCCTCGGTATCGGCGGTACTTCGTCGGGCACGTCACGACGGTGCTCGGCTTTTGGATCCGGCTCGTCATCCAGGGATGGCTCGTGTACGAGTTGACCGGGAACCGCGCCTTGCTCGGCGCCATCACCGCCGTCAGCATGCTCCCCTTGGCCGTGCTCAGCCCCTTCGGCGGCATCCTGGCGGACCGGCTCGACCGGCGCCGCATGCTCATCCTGCTGCCGCTCGTCGCCGTCGCCGCGAACGTCGTACTGGGGGTGTTGGTTCTGAGTGGACGCATCCGCGTCGAGCACATCTTCATCGCGGCGGGCATCATCGGCGTGGCCCGCGCACTCGAGATGCCCGCGCGCAACGCCTTCGTGCGTGACCTCGTGGGGCTCGAGGACCTGGCCAATGCCGTCGCGCTGAATGCCGCCGGCTTCAACCTCGGGCGAATCGTCGGGCCGTCCCTGGCGGCGGCGTCCCTCTACTGGTTCGGCATGGGGGAGAGCTTCCTGATCGCCGCCGTGGCCAACGCCGGACTGCCGATCGCGCTTCTGGGCATCCGGGTCGCTGAGCAACGCTCGGCTCCGACGGCCCGAGGGCCCTTCCGCCAGCTGGCCGAGGGTGTGGCCTATGTCCGAGGACATCGCCGAACGCGCACGCTGATGATCCTGCTCGGTATCACCGTCGTCTGCCTCTGGGCCTACCAGACGCAGCTCGTGGCCTTCTCGCGCGATCTGCTCGGTCTCGACGACAAGGGGTACGCCCTGCTGATGAGCGTGCCGGGCCTCGGCGCGATCGTCGGCGCCCTCTGGGTCGCGGGGCGAGGTGGCGGGCGTTCACAGCGGGCTCTGGTCTTCGGGGTCATCGCCATCGGCGCCTTGGCGGTCAGCGCGCTCGGGCTTTTTCCCCACCTCGCCGTCGTCGTCCCGGCTCTCTTCCTCGCCGGTTTCGCCCAGCTCTCGTTCATGGTCTCCGGCAACGCGATGGTCCAGGAGAGCGTCCCCGACGCGCTCCGCGGCCGGGTGATGGGGCTGTGGATCTTCGTCTTCGGGGCGTGCTTCCCGCTCGGATCCCTGCTCGTGGGCGTCGTCGCGCAGCACGTCTCCATCCAGGCGGCGTGGCTGGGGGGCGCGGCCGGCGCGCTTGCACTCAGCGCGTGGGTCTACCTACGGCTGCCCCGCCGAGGAACGACCGAGTCCGCCCCGGTCACCGATCCCGCTGCGTCATGAAGTGGGCGAGCGCCGTGAGGAGCGACGCCCCCTCCAAGCCCTGAACCGCGTCCAGGGCCCAGGCCACCTGTTGCTCGGCTCGCGCGCGCGTCGCCTCGACGCCCTCCAGGGCGACCCAGGTCATCTTGTGCTCGTCGGCGTCCTTGCCAGGGGTCTTGCCCAGCACATCGGCTGTCCCCGTCACGTCGAGCACATCGTCGATCATCTGGAAGGCGTAGCCGAGATGGGTGCCGTAGCGGCCGAGCGCTTCGATGTCGTCGTCGCTTCCCTCGCCCACGATCGCGCCCCCGCGGCAGGCGGCCCGCAGCAGCGCCGCCGTCTTTCCGCCCTGGATGCGCATCAAGGTTTCCTCGTCGGGGTGAGCGTCCGTGACACCCATGTCCTCGACCTGGCCGGCCACCATGCCGTGGGCGCCGGCTGCGTGGGTCAGCTCGTAGGCGGCTCGACGGCAGACCTCCGGGGGCTGGAGGTCGCGCAGCAGTGTTTCCAACGCGTGCGTGAGTAGTGCATCCCCCGTGAGGATGGCCATGGCCTCGCCGTAGACGACATGGCTCGTCGGACGGCCGCGCCGGAGGTCGTCGTCGTCCATGGCCGGCAGATCGTCGTGGATCAAGCTGTAGGTGTGCACCATCTCGATGGCTGCTCCGAATGGGAGCGTTCGCTCATCGTCGCCGCCGACCGCCCGGCACGCGGCCATCGCGAGGGCGGGTCGTATGCGCTTGCCGCCGGCGAGCACGCTGTAGCGCATGGCCTCGCCCAAGCGCTCGATCGGCGGCTCAGGTAGGGGGAGCACCTTGTCGAGGTAGCGGTCGATGCGATCGCGCGCTTGCTCGAGGAACGCGCGGACGTCGGTCGGCCGATCGGAGGAGGAGGCCTTCATGTCGTCGATCTTCCAACTGGCCGCGGAGGCGGCCAAGGGAATCTTGCCACCCGGGAGCCGGCAATTGAGAACGGCCGGGGCGCGTCGAGCGCCCCGGCCGTTCTCGGCGTTCATGAACTCCCGCTTAGTAGCGGTACCAGGTCGGCTTGTAGGGGCCGTCGGCCGGGATGCCGAGGTACGCCGCCTGCTCGTCGGTCAAGCGGCTCAGCTTGACACCGAGCTTGTCGAGGTGGAGGCGCGCGACCTCCTCGTCGAGCTTCTTCGGCAGGACGTGCACGCCCAGCTCCACCGGCGTCTCGGCCGTCCAGAGCATCAACTGGGCCAGAACCTGGTTCGTGAAGCTGTTCGACATGACGAACGAAGGATGGCCGGTCGCGCAGCCGAGGTTCACCAGCCGCCCGCGGGCGAGCAGGATGATGCGGTTGCCGTTCGGCAGCGTGAAGAGGTCGACCTGGGGCTTCACCTCGTCCTCGCTGACGCCCTCGGTCGTCTCGAGCCAGTTGACGTCGATCTCGTGATCGAAGTGACCGATGTTGCAGACGATCACGTTGTCCTTCATCGCGAGCAGGTGCGAGCCGTTGACGACGTCGCGGCAGCCCGTCGCCGTGACGAAGATGTCCGCTACGGGCGCGGCTTCTTCCATGGTCGTGACTTCGTAGCCCTCCATCGCGGCCTGAAGCGCACAGATGGGGTCGATCTCGGTCACGAGCACGCGCGCGCCCAGGCCGCGCATCGACTGGCAGCAGCCCTTGCCCACGTCGCCGTAGCCGGCGACCACGACGACCTTCCCGGCGACCATGACGCCCGTGGCGCGCTTCAGACCGTCGGCCAGCGACTCCCGGCAACCGTAGAGATTGTCGAACTTCGACTTGGTGACGGAGTCGTTCACGTTGACGGCCGGGACCTTCAGGAGACCCTTCTCGAACGCCTGGTAGAGGCGATGGACGCCCGTGGTGGTCTCCTCGGTGAGGCCGCGGATGTCGGCGAGCAGCTCGGGGTGCTTCTCGTGGACGACCCAGGTCAGGTCGCCACCATCATCGAGCAGCAGGTTCGGGCCCGACCCGTCGGGCCAGCGCAAGGTCTGCTCGATGCACCACTCGTACTCTTCGAGGGTCTCGCCTTTCCAGGCGAATACGGGGATGCCGGCCTCTGCGATGGCGGCCGCGGCGTGATCCTCCGTCGAGTAGATGTTGCACGACGACCAGCGGACCTCGGCGCCGAGCGCCGTCAGGGTCTCGATCAGGATGGCCGTCTCGGTGGTCATGTGAAGGCAGCCGGCGATCTTCGCGCCACGCAGCGGCTTCTCACTCCCGTAGCGCTCCCTGAGCGCCATGAGGCCCGGCATTTCCGGTTCCGAGATCTCGATGTCCTTGCGGCCGGCGTCAGCCAGGTTGATGTCCGCGACCTTGTAGTCGTGGGTGGCGGCGGCGGTCTCCATGGGCACTTCCTCATTCGGGTCTGGGGTAGGTGACGCGGGGGCTGGATATCCCCCGGCGTGGGTGCGCCTCGGCGCAAATGACCCTGGTATGGTACGGGCCTTATGGGCTCTGACACCGCCTCCGCCAGGGAGCTTCGTGACGCTCTCCTGGAGCCGCTGCCTCGCATTCCGAGCAAGTACTTCTACGACGACCGCGGCAGTCGAGCTCTTCGAGCAGATCACCCGGGTCCCGGAGTACTACCCCACGCGGACCGAGGAGGCGATCCTCGAAGCCGACGCCGGGCGCATCATCCGGGCCGTCCGGCCCCGTGAGCTCTTGGAGCTCGGGAGTGGGGCGGGGCGCAAGATCCGCATGCTGCTCGATGCGATGGCCCGCGAGGGCCTGTTGGAGCGGTGCGCACTCCTCGAGTTCAACGAGCTCTTCCTGCTCGATTCCCTCCGCCGGCTCCAGGAGGCCTATCCCGATCTGGAGCTGAGAGGGATTCGCGGCGACTTCGAGCACGACCTCGTGAAGCTCGGCCCCGGCGGCGAGCGATTGATCCTCTTCCTGGCCGGGACCATCGGGAACCTCCTGCCCGAGGACGCGGCTCGCTTCGTGGGGCTGATTGCCCGGCAGATGCAGCCGGGGGACGGGTTCCTCGTGGGCGTGGACCTCGTCAAGGACAAGGCGATTCTCGACGCCGCGTACAATGATGCCCAAGGCGTCACGGCGGCGTTCAACAAGAACATCCTCGCCGTGGTGAACCGTGAGTTCGACGCGGACTTCGACGTGGACGCGTTCGAGCATGTGGCCTTCTTCGACGAGGACACACGGCGGATCGAGATGCGCCTGCGTGCCCTGCGGCCCACCCGGGTTCGGGTGGCCGCCGCGGACGTCGACCTCGAGTTCGCGGCGGGTGACGAGATCCTGACCGAGGTGAGCTGCAAGTACACGCGCAACAGCGCCTCCGCCTTGGCCGCCGTCGGCGGGCTCGTGCTGGAGGGCTGGTTCACCGATCCCAAGCAGCTCTTCGCCCTCGCCCTGATGCGAAAGCCGTAAAACGGTGCTCGGCAACGGGCCCCCCGTGCCGCACCCTGGAAGCCGATGAAACCCAGAGTGCTCATCGTCGGTGACCGACGCAAGGATGGCGTCTCCGAGGCCGTGGCCGCCCACCTCCCCAAGCTCGAGACGAAACTCGACATCCTCGCCGTCGATCTCGATCGCCAAGCGGACCTCGCCGCGGCGGAGGCGGACCTCATCCTGGTCTTCGGTGGCGATGGGTCCATCCTGCACGTCGCACGCCGGCTCGGTCCGAATCCCATCCCCGTCCTCGGCGTCAACTACGGCTCCTTCGGCTTCCTCGCGGACCTCGAGCCCGAAGAGGTCGACGAGGGAATCGACCGGTGGCTCTCCGGCGCCTGCCCGATCTCCGAACGACGGCGGCTGGCCGTCACCCACCGCCGCAACGGGAGCGTGATCCTCGAGACGTTCGCCTTCAACGACATCGTCGTAGCGCGGCGCGCGCTGGGGGGCATGGTCGACGTGGATGTGGGCATCGACGGGACGCCCGCGGTGACGTACTCGGGTGACGGTCTCATCGTCGCCACCGCCTCGGGCTCCACGGCGCACTCCCTCGCGGCGGGCGGTCCGCTCGTCGAACCGACGACCGACGCCGTCCTGCTCGTCCCCATCGCGCCCCACGCGCTCAGCGCCCGTCCCCTGGTGATCCGTTCCGAGCACGAGATCCAGCTCTCCGTCAAGAGCCGCCGGCGACTCGGCGAGATGTCGGTCGACGGGACACAGGCCCAGGTCCTCGACCCGGGTGACGTGCTGGAGATTCGGGACGCGAACATGCCGCTGCGCCTGGTCCACGCCTCGGGCAACTCGTTCTACGACGCGCTGAGGCGCAAGCTCGGGTGGCGCGGTCGCAGCAACTGGGGGCGAAAGGGGAGCGAGGCGTGGGAGGAGCGGCCGGAGAGCACGCGTCCGTGAGCCAGGTCGTCGACGCAGAGATCTTCTCTCCGGCGTTCCTGCGCCTCCTCGCCGTGGTGCCCTCCGCGGTGGTTCGGCTCCGGACCACTCTCGGCGAGGGACGTCGCGCGACCCAGGGGGAGGGCGGACGCTTCCTCTTTCGCGGCCATCGCATGTACCGGCCCGGCGACGACCTTCGACGCGTCGATTGGAAGGTCGCCGCCCGGCTCGATCGCTACCAGGTCCGCCTCTTCGACGCCGAGCGGGATCTCCTCACGGAGGTCTGGATGGACGGCAGTGCCTCCATGGCCCCGTTCCGTGGACGGGTGAAGTGCGCGCGTGCCGCCGCCCTCGCCTGTGCGATCGGCCTCGCCGCCGGGGGGCGCACCCGCCTGGGCCACCTCCGGGAAGGGAAGCCCGAGGTCCTCCTCGAGGCCTCCCAACCCGGACGGCTTCCGGACTTCCTCCGTGCGCTGAGCGGCGACGTGCCTCGGAAGCGGGCGGACCTCGCCGAGGCGCTGCCGCGGCTCGTTCGTCGCGTGCCGCGCGGTGCGCGCTTCCTCCTCCTCAGCGACCTGCTCTCCCGGGCCGAACCCGGCGTCCTCCACGCGCTGGCGGGGCGGGGGCTCCGCGGTGCCATCCTCCACCTTCGTGTACCCGAAGTCACGGCCCCGCGCGCCGTCGGTCGGATCCAGCTCCGCGATGTGGAGACCGACGAAGTGCGCACCGTCGTGATCGACGCCCATGCGGCGGCTCGCGTTGCCGCCCGCGCCAAGGCACACGCCGATCGCTGGGCCCTGCATGCGCGTTCCGCCGGACTGGTCTACCTCCCCTTCGCACCGAGCACGGACGACGAGACCCTGCTGCGCCGCCTCGTGGAGGCCGTGCCGTGACCTTCGAAGCGCCGGCCGGTCTGCTGCTGCTCCTGCTTCTCCCCGTGCTGTGGTGGCTCCATCGCCGCGTTGTGCGGCGCCCGCCCACGGAGATCCCGTCTCTCCTCTTTCTGCGCGAGGAACTCGACGCGCCGCCGGCGCGACGCATGCGCATCGATCCGGAGCTCCTGCTCACCCTGGCCGCTCTCCTCTGCCTCGCGCTCGCGTCGGCCGGCCTGGCATTCCCAGTGCGGGGCGCGCGTCGCACGGTCACGCTCGTCGCCTCGGGGGGGGCACCGGCGCTCCAGCAGGCATGGGAGGACCGTGTTCGATTGGCCGAGGCGCGCATCCGGGACGTCGTGGGGGAGGACCTCGAGTTGCGCACGCTGCAAGTCCCCCAGGCTCGAGGGGACGTCCCTCGACCGCGCCCGGCCGCGCTGCTGGCGACGGCCCATGCCGTGCACGGCACGGCCGGACTCGTCCTCTCCGATGTCGCCGGCCCCGAGGACGAGCCGGCCTGGTGGACCTGGGGTCGCGACGCTTCGAATGTCGGCATCGTGTCCACGTCGGTGACCGCGGACCCCGTCGGCCTGAGGGTCTTCGCGCTCCTTGTCCGATCGGGCCTGGACCCTACGACGTGCACGCTCGTGCTGGAGGCGCCGCCCTCGCCTCCGCGCCGCGCCCGGCTGCGCTTGGAGGGGGACGGGCTCCAATCCGTCGAGATCGGCGCCGCGCCCGCACCCCCCACGTTCACGCTGCGGCTCGCCACCGAGGGCGGCGGCGACTGGCAGGACGACCTCGCAGCCGACGATGCCGTCACGTTCCGTCGGGATCCGCTGCGGATCGACGTTTCCACGTCGCTCCCGAGAGAGGTCGTGCGCGCCTTCGACGCCGCTCGCACGGCGGCGCTGGGCGACGGCGGCAGCGTGACGGGCGCCGGCGATCCCGACCTCCGCGTCATCGCCGCCGGCGAGGCCCTCGGCCCGGGCCCGCACCTCGTTCTCCATCCTCTGGTCGCCGGGGAGCCGGGGCGGCGAGCGCCGCCCGGTCGCGACGTGTGGTTCTCGGACGCCATCGTGCAGCGACCTCGACAGCCGGACCACCGACCTCGTGTTCTCGGCCACCGCCACGGAGGCGGCCGGACGAGGCGAGGTGCTGCTCGCGCGCGCCTCCCGGCCCCCCGTGCCCCTCGTCGTGCGGGACGGCCAGGCCATCCACTTCTTGGCCGATCCGGTGGCGGGTCGGCCCGCGCCTCGCGACACACCGCTCTGGCCGCTCTTCGTCGAAAACGTACTCCGCAGTGCCGGCGGCGCGGTGTCCGACGCGGGATACCGCCGGGAGGGGCTGCTCGACCTGGACTCCTCACGCCTGGGCCGGACGCGGGACGAGGCACGGCTCCTCGCCCGCATTCCTAGCCTCGCGCCCGATCGGGCGGCGATCCTGCGGCGCGCGCGGCCGTGGCTCGCGCTTGCCGCGGCCGTCCTGCTCGCTCTGCTTTTCCTCCCGCAGCCCATTCGCTGGTGGCTCGGACGTCGACCCGGGAGGTAGGCTGCCGGTCGTGGCTACGAACGCGTCCCCTTACGAAGACCGTGCCGTGGGGACGCTCCTGGGGTTGGCCATCGGCGACGCGCTCGCGGCACCCGTCGAGGCGATGAGCCGCGAACAGGCCCAGATCCGCTTCGGCACCGTCGACACGATGCGGGGCGGCGGCATCTACCTCCTCGGCCCCGGGGAGGTCACGGCCCGGGTGGCCCTGGCCGGCGCCGCGGCCCTCGCCCTCGTCCAGGAGGGAGAGCTGGAGGAACGGCTGCCCGCCGGATACGTCGCCGTCCTCGACGCGGGCGTGCCCGGCATGGGGGAGGTAACGCGCGCCTCACTCGAGCGCATCCGCGACGGGATGGCCCCGGCCGCCGCCGCCCGCGAGGTCCACGAGGCGCTCGAGCGGCGCAGTGCCGGCATCGGCCCGGCCATTCGCGCCGTGCCCTTCGCCTTGCGCCACCGTCACGATGCCGATGCCCTCGTCGATGCCGTGCTGCGCGACGCCGCCCTGACCCACGCCGATCCCAGGGCCGGCGCCGCGGCCGCTGCTCTGGCCCTGTGGGTGCGGGCGTTCCTGAATGGGGAGGACGATGCGCGGGCCGCCCTGGCGTCGGCGCGCGACCTGATGGCGGAACGGATCGAACTGCCCGAGGTCTTGCCCGGGGACGGGGCGCTCGAGCGCCTCCCCGTCCGGTCGACGGCGTACGCTCCCGACGTGCTGCATGGCGCCGCGCGCCACCTGCTCGCGACGAAGGACACGCGACGGGCGATCCTGGGGGCGGTCGGCGAGGCGGGCGCGGCGTCCGCCTTGGGGGCCGTAACCGGTGCGCTGGCCGGCGCGCGTCGTGGCGCGACCCGTCTCCCCGACGCGTGGCGGAGCGTCCTGGTCGGCGCCACGCGCTGGGAACGCCTGGCCACCCGGCTCTGACCCCACGCGCCCCGCTACCGTACGCACGGTGACCCCGCTCTCCACCTTGGCTCTCGCGGCGCGCCGCCTTCTCCAGCGGCCCTTTCGCTCCTTCCTCCTCCTGCAGGGGACGGTGTGGGGTGTCGCCGTGGCCGTGTTCCCGAGCGCGGTGATCCAGGGCACGCAGGAAGCGGCACGCGTGCGCGGTGCTCAGCTGGGGGCCGACCGTATCAGCGTGGTCGCCGATCCGACGGCGGAGGCGGCGCGGCCGCTTCGCGTCGAAGACGTCCGGGTGCTCGAGCGGACGCTCGACGCGGCGGCCGTCCGCGTACCGGCCATCGGTGGGGCGCGCATGCTCTCGTTGCCCTCGGCCCCCGGCGACGACCCGGATCGCCCCGCGGTCCTGCTGGCCGCCGATCCCCCCGTACCCCGCGCCCGAGGACACGCGCTCGCGGCCGGGCGATGGCTCCGGGCCGACGACACCGACGATGTGTGCGTCGTCGAAGGTGACGTTGCAACGTGGCTCGGCCGAGCCTCTCTCGTACCCGGTGACGTGATCGACGTCGAGGGCCGTGCGCCGCTTCGCATCGTGGGCGTGACCCGCTCCCGCGCTCCCGCCTTGCGGCGCACCAACGACCTCGGCTTCGACGTGGAGCACCCGATGTACGCCAAGGTGGGAGAGGGCCTTCTGCTCGCGCTCGGCATCCCCCGGGTGGAGGACGACTGGAAGCGAAGCGACCGCGCGATCTACGTGCCCCTCCGCGGGGACGAGGTCGATTGGATCTTCCTCCGAGCGGCCCCCGAGCAGGTGAAGGACGCGGCCGCATTGACCACCAAGACCCTGATCGGTCGAGGCCTCGCTCCCGTCACCTTTCACCCCCTGGTGCTCCCCTTCCTGCTCGGCGGCGAGATCGACCGCTTCAAGACCGTGCAGCACGCCCTCTTCCTCGCCTGTCTGACGATGGGGGCCGTGGTGATGGCCAACCTGGGTCTCCTCGCCGTGCTCCGGCGCCGGCGGGAGATCGCCATCCGGCGGGTCGAAGGCGCGACGCGCCTCGACGTCGCGCTCCACTTCCTCTTCGAAGGGCTCCTCCTGACCGCCGTTGGCTGCATCCTGGGGTGTCTTCTGGCCATGGGGCTAGCCGCGCTGCGGGTCGCCTTGGAGCCCGTTACGGGGTTCACCTGGGTCTTCCCCTGGAAGAGTGCGGCCATCGCCGTCGCCGTCGCGCTCGTCATCGGCGGCCTCGCCTCGCTGCTGCCCGCGTGGCGCGCGGCGAAGGAAGACCCCGTTCGGGGACTGGCCGATGGGTAATCGACCTACGTGGCTCACGTCCCTGCGCATCGGCATCGAGACCGGCCTGACGCAGGTCCTGCGCCATCCGCTCCGCACCGCCCTCACCGCGATCACGACCGCCGTCGCCATCGCGGTCACGGTCAACGTCATCTCCCTCGTCCAGGGGATGGACGAGGACCTCCGCCGCGACACGGCTCGCTTCGGCCGGCGGACCGTCGATGTCAGCCGTTTTCCGGTCATCATTCCCGGTCTGAAGCAGGTCACGCTGGGCGAGGCCGAGCTGGCCGAGGTCCGCGCCCTCCTCGAGGACCTCGACGTGCGGGTGGTCGATCGCCGCCTTGCGCGAGCGACCGTCCGGGGGCGGGTCGAACTCGAGCGAATTGCGATCGTCGCGGCGCCGCCGACCTACGCGGCGACGCTCGACGTCGACATCGAGGCGGGGCGTTGGTTCAGCGACGAGGACGGCCGTGATCGCGTCTGCGTGCTCGATGCGAGCGCGGGGCGTTCGCTCTTCCCCGGCGTGTCACCCAGCGAGTTGGTGGGGACGAAGATCCAGGTCGACGGCAAGGCGGCCGTCGGTGCGTGGCGCATCGTCGGTGTGCTCGAGGATCCCATGACGCACCGCGCCTTGTTCGAAGCGTTCGACGAGGGCCGGGACGCACGCACCCTGACGAGCTCCCTGCTCTCGTTTCGCAACGTCTACGTGCCGCGCTGGGCCATCGAGTCCGAGACGTTCTCCGGCCTCTCGATCGTCGCGCCCTCGGAAGAGGCGGTCGACGAGATCGCCAAGCGCCTGCGCGTGGTGTGGCCGCCGGTCGACGACAACGCGTTGCTTCCCGCCCAGAGCGTCGGCGTCTTCGTCCGCAAGGACTGGATGGACATCATGGGGGATACGAGCCAGGCCGGCGTGCTTCTCAGCAACATCGTGTGGATGATCATCGTGGGCGTCGCCGTCGTGATGCTCACGACCCTGAGTCTCCTGACGATTCGCGAGCGATACGACGAGCTCGCCATTCGGCGGGTCGAGGGAGCCGGTCGGGAGGACGTCGCCTGGCAGATCACCGTGGAGGGCACGCTGACGGCGTTCGTCGGCGGACTGCTGGGGCTTCCGCTCGGCTATGTCGGTGCCGCCCTGCTCCGGGAGATCGTCGACTTCCCCTTCCGCTTCGAGGCGCGCTACGCCCTGGTCGCCACGGCCGTCGCCATCCTCATCGGTCTGGTGGCGTCCGTCCTGCCCGCCCGCCACGCAGCATCCCTACAGCCGGCGCAGGTGCTCGGTCGGAGGCAGACCTGATGGAGTCCATCATTCGGCTGGAGGATGCGGCCCGGACGTACCGCAACGGGCCTCTCGCGGTGGAGGCCTTGCGCCCCGTCGATCTGGCCGTGGCCCGCGGGGACTACGTGGCCGTCACCGGCCCCTCGGGCTCCGGCAAATCCACCCTGCTCCACATCCTCGGTTGCCTGGATCGTCCCACCCAGGGGCGCTACGTCCTCGACGGTCGCGACACGTCCACGCTCGACGACCGTGCCCTCGCCAGTGTCCGGAACACGGGCATCGGTTTCGTGTTCCAGCGCTTCCACCTCCTGGGCGACGAGTCCGCCGCCCACAACGTGGCGCTCCCCCTGCTCTACGCGGGCGTGTCTCGCTCGGTCCGGATGCGACGGGCGCGCGAGGCGCTCGATCGCGTCGGGTTGTCCCATCGCGAGAGCCACCTGCCGGGGCGGTTGTCCGGAGGCGAGCAGCAGCGCGTTGCGCTCGCGCGTGCGCTCGTGAAGGAGCCCTTCCTGCTGCTGGCCGACGAACCCACCGGGAATCTCGACAGCGCCTCGGGGGCGACCGTGCTCGAGCTCGTGGACGATGTGAACGAGCGCGGGACCACCGTGCTCCTCATCACGCACGAAGCCGACGTCGCCGCGCGGGCACGCCGCCAACTCAAGATCCACGACGGCGTCGTGTCGGACGCGTAGGCCGGGGGAAACGCGCGCGTCTCCCCCTCGACTCAATACGTGACGAGGATCGCGCCGGCCGTGAAGACGAGGACGGCCAGGCTGAACATCACGAAGGCGAAGAGCAGGATGGATCGGGCGAGGCCGCAGCGGAGCACTGGGACGGCCAGGGCGAGCCAGAGCCCCGCCTGGATGGGGAGTACCCAGGTCGCCATGTCCGCGCGCAACAGGGTGTCATGCAGGAGTAGATCCGCACCCAGGAAGAGGCCCATCGCCGACGCGAGGATCGCACTGCGGCCCAGACCCAGATTCTCGATCTCCGCCAGACGACAGCCCAGCATCACGAGCATCAAGAGGGCGAGGAAGAAGAGCCCCCCCAGGGCCAGGCGTCCTGCGAGCGACGGCGGCATCGAGAGCACCGCCACGCGGGCGAGGCGATGGAAGAACCCCTCGTCCTTCAGCGACGGCTCGACGGCGGGCAGCGCCGGCGGTGTTGCCGGTTCCTCCTCGAGTTCGGCCCCCTCGTCTTCCACCGGATCCGTGTCCGGCTTCTCATCCGCGTCGGCCTCCTTGGACTCGGCGGTCCAATCGGCGTCCGCGATCCGCACCTTCTCCGTGCGCGCCGACGTGTCCACGGGCACGAAGCGCGTCACGATGCGGTTGCGCGCCAGTGTCACGGTCGCGTGACGCCCGAACCCGGCGAGCTGCACCTGCACGTCGTCGTCCGTCGCCCGGATGACCTGGCCCCGGAACGTGGAGCCGTTGTCCAGGACGAACACCTCCTCCGATGCCCGGGCCGCCGGAGCGGCGAGGCCGAGCAGGAGGGCGAGCAGAAGGAGGTAGGTGCGTAGCATGGTCCCGCGTCCCTATCGACCAGCCCGTCCCGAGGATGAAGTGCCGGCCCCACCGATCCGGAGGGGCCGATTCCTGGGCCCGCGGCCTACAATCCGCCCATGACCTGGCTCCACGTCGCCGCCACCGTGCTCACGCTCGTCCTGTCCATCGTCGCCCTCCGCGAGGCTCGACGGGCGGGCCGCCGCGTGGATGACCTGCCCGCCCCGCTTCCCCCCGAGCCGCCGCCGCCCGCGCCGGCGCCGCTCGATGATGAAGGGCTGCGCCGGGCCCTGGGGACCGAGCAAGAGGCCCGGCAGACGCTCGCCCGGCGCATCGCCGTGCTCGAGCGCGCGCGCCAGGATCAGGAGGTCCAGGCCGCGCACCTCGCGGAGCGACTGAACGCGCAAGCCGCCAGGGTCGAGGCCCAGGCCGACGAGGCGCCGCCGCCGGAGCCCGTCCTCGACGAGCATGCGTCGGCCGAGACGCCGCCATCGCCCGCCGAGCGCGCACGCCAGGCGCTCGAGGAGGCGGGCTATCGCCGGGTCGTGCTGCTGCCGCGCGCCGACGACCCGCTCTCCTTCCTCGTGGAAGCCGAGCGCGGGGGGGCGATCAACAAGGGGCGGGCGACCGTCCACGACGGCGACCCGAGCGTGACCCTCTCCATCCAGCCCGCGTTGCGCGCGTTCCCCTGACCATCGGTCGCTCGTGCTCGCTGCCCTGTCCACCGTGGATGCCGTCGCGCTCGGCCTTCTCGTCGCCTTCGGCGCGTGGGGCGCCTGGCAGGGCCCGCTCCGCCTGATCACCGCCTTCGCATTCCTCGCGGCCGCCTTTCCGCTCGCCCAGCGCCTGGGTCCCTCCGTGGAGGGCGCCGTCGTGAAGGCCGTCAGTGTCACGGACGCGCAGGCCGTACCGCTCGCGTGGGCGATCGCCTTTCTCGGGGTGCTCCTGGGGGGCGGTTTGCTCTTTGCCGTCCTGCGCCCCTTTCTCATGCGCCTCGCCAAGCCCGGCGCCGGCCGCCGCGTACTGGCCGGCCTCCTCGGTCTCCTGCACGGGGCCGTCCTCCTCTCGTTGCTCGTCTACGGCGTGTTGATCGCCTTCCCCGGGGCTCCCTGGGCTCCGCGCCTCGAGGCGAGTCGATCCGCTGCCGTGAGTCGCGTGCTCACGCGCGGGGTGCGGGACGTGATACCCATGCCCGCCTGGCTCAGGGACGCCGCGGCCCGCGTCGATCGTCGAATACCCTGAGCGCTCTGCGGCCGCGAGGGAGGTAGGATTCGACCATGGGCCGAGAAGGGTGGATCTACGCTGCGGTCTTCGTGGGCGTCCTCGTTCTCGGGGCCTTCCTCATCGCCCCACGAATCGCGGGCTTGGGGGGGGGCACGACTCCATCGGAACCGCCCGCACCCACGCGGGGACCCTCGTCGGCCTCGCCGGCGCGAGGGCAGGAGGCCCCGGAGGCCCGCGTCGAGTTCGTCGACCTCCTGATCCGCGGTGCGGCGGGGTCGCTGCACGGCGGTCTCCGCGCCGTGGGAGGCGCCGACCTCGAGACCCTCGCCAAGCCCGCCGACGGCAGTCTGCGCGTCCGGCTTCGACCGCGCGCGGCCTCGGTCCTCCTGGGCGCCGAGGGGCATGCCTGGCTCAGGATCCCCGCGTCCAGGCTCGTGGGGCTCGGCGAGATCGTCCTGCCCGCGGCCGCGCCCCCCCTGACGCTGCGCGTCGAGGAGAGCGACGGGCAACCCGCGCCGGGCATTCCCGTGACCGTGACCCCCGGCGGGGGGCAGACGGAGCGGCGCACCGATCGTGACGGGATGCTCGTGATCGACGACGTGCCTCCCGGGCTTGTCGTGCTCGACGTCGGCGGGCGGGAGCGCCGGGGCCCCGTCCTGCGCTTGAGGGCCGGCGTCGACGTCCGGGCTCGCGCCGAGCTCGAGCGCCCCTTCGTGATCACGGGCCGCGTCGTGGACGCCGACGGCCGCCCTCTCGCAGGGGCGCGGATTGCGGGGTTTACGACCGAAGGAGGCCAGGGCGCGCCCGTGTTCGCCGACGGCCAGGGCCACTTCCGGTGGCAGGGGCCCGTCGCCGGTCACGTGGCGCTGGAGGTCTCGCTTCCGGGTTGGGCGTCCACCCGCGTCGAGGCACGACCCCCGGCGACTCAGCCCCTGGTCCGCGACGTCGGCGTCGTCCGCCTGACCGGGCCGTCCGCCTCGCTGAGCGGGCGTGTCACGACGGAGGGACGACCTGCGCCGGGTGCCCTCCTCACCGTCGAGCCCGAAGTCGCCGCCATCTTGCGCGAGTTGTTCGGTGCCGACGCCGTGCTTCACGAGCGCCGCGAGATCCGGGTCGGAGAAGACGGGAGCTTCGAAGCAGTCGACCTCGACCCCGACCTCCCCTTGCGGCTCTCCGTCCGGGGCGACGGGTTGCCGGCGGATCACCGTTTCAAACTGGGGCCGGGTGAGACTCGTGCGCTCGATCTCGATCAGGCTGCCGGGTACGTTCTTCGCGGCCACGTGCACGATGCCGTTCGAGACGCGCCCGCTGCGTACGTGCCCCTCTACGTCTCGGCCTCGCCGCAGAGCGACGATCTTCCCCAGCCCGGCGACCGCTCCATCCTGACGGACGCGCAGGGCCGTTTCGAGTTGCGGGGGTTGCTTCGGGGCAACGTGTTCCTCCGCTCGTACGTGGAGGGGCACAAGCCACTTCATGCGGAGGTGGCCCTGCCCCGCGAAGGCGAGTTGTCGCTCGTTCTGGAGCCGCCGTCTTCCGACGACGCGCGGGTCCTCGCCGGGCGCGTCGTCGACGATCGACAGCGTCCTCTCGGCGGCGTGCAGGTGCGCGCGGCCGGGCGCACCGCCACCACGGGGGTCGACGGGCGCTTCCGCCTCGCCGGCGTCGAGGGGCCCGGGGCCACCGTCGTACTACGCTGGGGATACGAGGCCGGCGTGCCGACCGCGGGCAGTGATCCCCGCCCGTACGCCGCGGGGGTGAGGCGTGAGGTCGACGTCGGCGCCCAGGATCTCCTGCTGAGCCTGCCTCGCACCCAGCGCCTCCGCCTGCGGGTCATCGACGGCATCACCGATCGGCCGCTGGCGTTCGCCCACGTGGTGGTACGCACCGCGGACGGGGAGGTCCTGGTCGATCGCGCCTTCGCCCCCTTCGACGGCGAGATCCTGATCCCCGATCTTCCTACGCGTGGCCTCTTCCTGGCGCTCTTCACGCATGCTCACCGTTTGCTCCGCACCGTCCCCGTCGCCACGCACGCGGATTTGGGTCCCCAAGTCGACCTCGGCGAGGTTCGTGTGCCCCGCGGCATCCACCTGTCCGGCCAGGTGCTCGACGAGCAGGGACACCCCGTGCGTGGCGCGCGCGTCGGCGGGGTCGAGAGTGGATGGCTCCGCAGTCGCTCCGACGACGTCGTCCGTCGGCGGGAGCTGGCCTTCCGGCACGTGGAGGCCGATGAAGAAGGCCGTTTCGTCCTCGAGGGATTCGACCCCAAGGAGCCGGCCACGCTCGCCGTCTGGGCCCCCGGCTACGCGCCGACCGCGCGCCGCGTCGTCATCGAGGATTTCAAGGAGGACGTGCGCACCACGCTGAACCTCCGCGTCCGGCGGGGGGGCTACTTCGCGGTCGACCTCGTCGAGGAGGACTCCGAGCGTCCCCTCGAGGGTGCGTTGATCGACCTGGAGGACGCGCGCAACGGGTCGGACTACCTCGACCTGCTCCGGCGCGGCATGTTGGGGGGCCCCGTCGCGAGTCGCCGCGAGTGGCGACTCGCGACGGAGCACTTCCTGGTCGAGCGGCGCGAGGGGAGCTATCGGCTGGGGCCGGTGGAGCCGGGCCCCTACGAAGTGTGGGTGGATCGACCGGGGTACCGACCGCTGAAGCGCCGACTCACGGTGCTCGACCCCGCCGACGGCCTCATCGATCTGACGCAGGGCACGTCGCGCTCGATCGGCGAACCGCTAAAGCAGACCTGGCCGATGGAGCGGGTCCGGTAGCGAATCAGGCGTCGGCGTCGTCGCCCAGCGTGCTTCGCGCCAGCCTCGACCGCTCGCTTTCGAGGCTCCGCAGGACCTTGTTGGTGACGTCCCCGGTCGGGTAGTGGCCATCCATGCAGGCCATGCAGAACTCGGTGACACGCGTGGTCGGCCCGCGCACGGATTCCACCATGCCGGGGATCGTCATGTACACGACGGCGTCGGCGCCGATCGCCGCGGCGATCTTGGCGTCCGATCCTTCGCGGCGGGCGATGAACTCGTTCCGCATCTGCATGTCGATGCCGTAAACGCAGGGATGCTTGATCTTCGGGGCGGAGATGCCGACGTAGACCTCGCTCGCGCCCGCGTCGCGCACCATGTCCACGACGGCACGTGTCGTCGTCCCGCGGACCACGCTGTCGTCCACCAGCAGCACCTTCTTGCCTTCCAGCTCCATCGGGAGGGTCGTCAGCTTGGCCTTGACGCGCTTCGAGCGATTGGCCCCTTGCGGCATGATGAACGTGCGGCCCACGTAGCGGTTCTTCAGCAGGCCTTCGCGGTAGCGGACGTCGAGGGCCCGCGCGCACTCGAGGGCTGCCGGGCGGGCCGAGTCCGGCACCGGAACGACGACGTCGGGGGCGAGGCGCCGACGTCGGACGAGCTCGGCGAGCCGCTCGCCCAGGCGCAGGCGCGCCTTGTAGACGGAGATGTCGTCGATCACGCTGTCCGGACGGGCGAAGTAGATGAATTCGAAGACGCAGGGGCGATGCTGGTCCCCGCGGCCGCCGGCGACGATCTTGCGGCTCATGCGTCCGTGCGGATCGATCACGACGACCTCGCCCGGGTCGAGATCGCCGACGATGTCGAACCCGAGGACGTTCAGGGCGGCGCTCTCACTCGCCACACACCACTCGCGTCGCCGGCCGTTCATGCGCTTGCCCAGGATGGCCGGCTTGATGCCGAGCGGGTCCCGGAACGCTACGATGCCCTTGCCGCCGACGATGGCGACGCCGCTGTAGGAGCCTCGAACCCGGCGATAGACGTTCTTCATGGCGGCGAAGGCCGCTTCCGGCCAATCCGGTCGCCGGCGCGGATCCAGGGCCGCCGCGAACACGTTCAGGATCGCTTCCACGTCGCAGTCGGTTCCCAGCCGACGCGCGTCCTTGCTCGCGAGCTCTTTCTTGAGCGTGAGGAAGTTCGTCACGTTCCCGTTGTGCGCCATGGCGATGCCGTACGGGGAGTTCGTGTAGAGCGGCTGAGCGTCGTCGGCGGTCCCGCCGCCCACCGTCGGGTAGCGGGTGTGGCCGATGGCCACGCGCCCCTTCAGCGCCGGAAGGCCGGCGGGGTCCGAAGGCTGGAAGATCTCGTGGACGAGGCCCGTGCCCCGGTGCGTGTGGAAGGCCTCACCGTCGAAGCTGGTGATGCCGGCCGCATCCTGCCCACGATGCTGCAAGGCGAGGAGGGCGTCGGCCACCTCGTACGCGGCGTCGGGGCCCGCGTGGATACCGATGAATCCGCACATGGGAGGAGGGTCCTCGAGGGTCGGGGGGGAGAGCGAGTGTACGGGCGAGCGACCCGTTCCGGGACCTTGGCGTCGGTCGCGCCGACCCGGCCGGATCCCGCCCCTTGCGCGCCGACCCCACATGCCCTAAGCCATGCCAAGCAAAGGAGTTAGCTGCTAGGCCGGATCTTTATCCGGACCTCATTCGGACTTCAACGCCCCGGGTTCCCCTCTCAGCTCCCCCTTCCTCGTTGAGAGATCCAACCATGAACCTCCGCACCGTTCTCGTCGCCGCCGGCGCGATCCTGTTCGCCGGCACCCTGGCGTTCGCCGGTGGCCTCCAGGTCGATCCCGGTCTGCCCGACTACTCCAACGCCGCGCCCGGGGTTTCCGGCAACATCAAGAGTGTCGGCTCGGACACGATGAACAACCTCATGACCCTCTGGGCCGAGGGCTTCCGCACCTTCTATCCGAACGTCCAGGTCGAGATCGAGGGCAAGGGGTCGTCCACCGCGCCCCCCGCGCTCGAACAAGGCCAGAGCACGTTCGGGCCCATGAGCCGGAAGATGAAGGACTCCGAGGTCGACAAGTTCGAGCAAGCCTACGGCTACAAGCCCACGCCCCTCGCGACGAGCATCGACATGCTGGCGGTCTTCGTCCACAAGGACAACCCGATCGCCGGTCTGACCCTTCAGCAGGTGGACGCCGTCTTCTCCAAGAACCGCAAGGGCGGGTTCGCCACGGACATCCGCACCTGGGGCGACCTCGGCCTCACGGGGGAGTGGGCGGACAAGCCGATCAGCCTCTACGGCCGCAACTCGGCCTCCGGCACCTACGGCTACTTCAAGAAGCACGCGCTCTTCAAGGGCGACTACAAGGACTCCGTCAAGGAGCAGCCCGGGTCCAGCTCCGTGGTCCAGGGTGTCGCCAGCGACAAGTACGCGATCGGCTACAGCGGCATCGGCTACAAGACCGCCGACGTCCGTGCCGTCGCGCTCGCCGAAGCGCCCGGGGAGCCCTTCATCGAAGCGTCGGCCGACAACGCCTACACCGGCGAGTATCCGCTCGCTCGCTTCCTCTGGCTCTACGTCAACTACAAGCCGGGGCAAGCGCTCGAGCCCCTGCGCCGCGAGTTCCTGAAGTACGTCTTCAGCAAGCCCGGGCAGCGCGTCGTCATCAAGGACGGCTACTACCCGATCACGGCCGAGACTGGCTCGTGAGCAGCTTGGCGCCGTGGGCGATCACCCGCCCCGTCGGCGTCTCGGACTGAGTCACCTGCTCGCCGCGGCGGCCTCACGCACCTCCTGTTGTTCATGTTGATTGCCTCCCGCGGGCATCGGCTTCGGCCGATGCCCGCCCCTGCCGTTACGCGCCTCGGCCGGAGTCCTCGCAGCCATGGCTGAAGATCGTTCCTTCACCGGCCGTACGCGGCAGCGCAAGACCAGTCGCCGCGTGCGCCTGGCCGACAAGACATCGAAGCTCCTGATCACGACCGGCGGCATCGGGACGATCATCGCCGTGGTCGGCATCTGCCTCTTCCTCGTCTACGTGGTCGTTCCGCTCTTCGCGCCGGCTGAGGTCCAGCCCGTCGGCTCGTTCTCGACGTCCGCCCGTGACGGCGGGACGCAGACCATGCATACCGCGATGGATGAGTATGGATTGCTGGCGTGGACCTTGACGGAGGATGGCGCGATCCACCTCCACAGGGTCCAGGACTGGCAGGAGTTGAGCCGGCAGCGGCCGTTCGGCGACGCGGTTCCGACCGCGTGGGCGGTCGATGCGATCCAGGACGATGCCGTGTTCGGGTTCGAGGACGGCTCGATTCGCCTCGCGCGCATCGGGTTCCGTCCGTCGTTCCTGCCGGACGAGGATCTCCCGCCCCCCCTCGTTGATCTGGCGGTCGGTGACACGATGCTGTGGGACGGCGGCGTGGTGACGAAGACCCCCGAGGGACAGCTTCGCCAGCAGCAACTCGTGGTGGAGGTGGACGAGCCTGTCCGGCGCGAGTCCGCGAGCGCGCTTCGCGCGATCGACCTCACCGTGACGAGCAGCGGCCCGATCATCGGCGCCCTCGGTGACGACGGGATCCTCACGGTCTACCGCATCCGCAAGCGCAAGAACCTAATGACCGGCAAGGTCACGATCCGGTTGACGCCCAGCCGCCTACCCGCGGCGTTGGAGCCGGGCGATCTCCCCGACCGCATCCTGCTCTCGTCGCTGGGGGCGGGCCTCTACGCCGCATGGCTGGATGGGCGGGTGCAGCGCTTCTACGTCGACGCGGCCGACGGCATCTGGAAGCACGCGGAGTCGCTGGATCTCGCCGGGGCCGACCGCACGATGACGTCCCTCCGCTTCCTACTGGGGCGCACCAGCCTCTGTGTCGGGGACTCGGCGGGGGGGCTCGGTGTCTGGTTCCTGGCGCGGCCCGACGCCGACGAAGACGCTGCCTCGCTCGCCACGTTGCCCGGCGACGGCTTCCGACTCGTCAAGGCCCACACCCTGCTCGAGGCGGGCTCCCCCGTGACGACCCTCCGTCACTCGCAGCGCAGCCGCTTGCTCGCCAGCGGACACGAAGACGGCAGGGTTCGCGTCTTCTTCGTCACGAACGAGAACCTCCTCGCCGAAGTCCAGGCGTCGGCGGGGCCCATCACGAGTCTGGCGATCGCGCCGCGGGACGATGCGCTCCTCATCGCTGCACCGGGCACCATCGAGACGTGGGGGATGGACCCCGGGCACCCGGACGTGAATCTGACGTCGCTCTTCAGCCCCATCTGGTACGAGGGAAGCAGTGGACCCGCCCACGTCTGGCAGTCCACGGGGGCAACGAACGAATTCGAGCCCAAGATCGGCGTCATGCCCCTGATCTTCGGCACGCTCAAGGCGACCCTGTACTCGCTCCTCTTCGGCGTTCCCATCGCGCTTCTCGCCGCGCTCTTCACCAGCGAGTTCCTTCCCCCGCGCGTCAAGGTGCCGATCAAGTCGACGATCGAGGTGATGGCGAGTTTGCCCAGCGTCGTGCTCGGGTTCCTGGCCGCGCTCGTCATCGCTCCCTTCGTCCAGGATGTCGTGCCATCGGTGCTCGTCTCCTTCTTGACGATTCCCGTCATGCTCCTGGTCGGCGCCTACGTCTGGCAACTCT
The DNA here is from genome assembly GCA_963802335.1 of uncultured Planctomycetota bacterium. Classification (GTDB taxonomy): domain Bacteria; phylum Planctomycetota; class PLA2; order PLA2; family JAEUHO01; genus CAWDIE01. Next base: position 137,991 of record CAWDIE010000008.1, read on the forward strand.
TGCCTCGGGCGCTCGTCCTCCAACTCGGTCCCGTCGCCCGCATCGCCGCAATCGCTCTGTCCCTGGTCCTCGCCGTCCTGATCGCCGGTCTCCTGGGGCCCGTCGTGGAGACGCTTCTCTTCGCCGGTGACATGCAGGGCTGGCTCGATGGGCAGATCGGCAGCGCGCTCGGCGGCTGGATGATGCTCTTGATCCCCCTCGCCTCCCTGCTGATGACGTTCGCCATGGGGCGGTGGGGGCGACCCTGGATCTCGAGGCGTTCCACGGGGTGGGATCAGACGCAGTCCGCGCTGGCGGACCTGGCTCGATTCGGGGTCGGGGCCGGCCTCGTCCTGCTGACGGCCCTCGGCCTGTCCGCCGTGCTCAGCGGCTTGGGGTTCGACCCGCGGGGCGGAGTCGTCGACACCTACGTGCAGCGCAATGCCCTGGTCGTGGGCTTCGTCATGGGCTTCGCGATCATCCCGATCATCTACACGCTGGCCGAGGACGCGCTGAGCAGCGTTCCCTCGCACCTGCGAGAGGGCTCGCTCGGGGCGGGAGCGACGCCGTGGCAGACGGCGACCCGCATCATCGTGCCGACCGCCATGAGCGGCCTCTTCTCGGCCATCATGATCGGCCTCGGCCGCGCCGTCGGCGAGACCATGATCGTGTTGATGGCCGCGGGGAACACACCCGTCCTCGACATGAACGTGTTCAACGGGTTCAGGACCCTCTCGGCGAACATCGCGGTCGAGCTGCCCGAGGCCGGCGTCGGTGACTCCCACTACCGGACCCTCTTCCTGACCGCGTTGCTTCTCTTCGCCATGACGTTCGTGGTCAACACGGTTGCCGAAGCTGTACGCCAGCGCTTCCGCAAGAGGGCATACCAGCTATGACGACCGAGGCCTCGACTCCCACCGTGGCGGCAGCAACGAAGACGCGGGTGCGGAGGCGTACGAAGCGCACGACGTCGCTGTTTTCGCACGGCGAGCCGATGATCTGGCTTACCGGCGGTGCGCTCGTGATCTGCCTGGTGATGATCACGGGGCTGCTCTGGCTCGTGTTCGACCGCGGCCTGGTGACGTTCTGGCCCGACCCGCTCGTTCAGGTGACCACGCACACGGGAACCACCTACCTCGGGGAGGTCACCCAAGACGAGCGCTACGAGGCGACACCCTCTACGTTCGATGCCATGACGGCGGACGATCGCGCTCGGGCCGAGGCGGAAGCCGCGGCGAACGACGGAACCCTGCGGCGAAGGCTGCTGCGCACGGGCAACTTCGACCTGACGGGAACCCACTTCACGTGGGTGAGCGACTACGAGGTCGCCTCGGAGTCCGAGCCCCAGGGAGCCGTCCTCGTGGAGCGACTCTCGTGGGGACGCTTCTACGGCACGCCGACGGCGTTCGTCGTGGACGGAACGGTCGAAGCCGAGGGAGGCGCGTCCGCGTGGGCCGCCTTCGAGGCCCGGCACGGAGAGAGCCGGGACCGATGGCGAGAGCGGCAACACATCGAGAAGCACGAGCTGGGGGCGGTGAGCCGCAGACAATCCGATGCCGCCCGGGCGGTGCGTCGCGCCGAGTTGAAGCAAGGCAAGGACAGCCCGCGGGTCGTCGAGGCCAGGGCAAGACAGGCCGAGATCGATGCCTGGGCCGCGACCGAGAGCGCGCGCATCGACGGGGAGATCAAGCAGCTACGCGCCGCCAACGCGCCGTACGAGCTCCGCTTCGACACGGCGAGCGGGACGACCGTAGACCTTCCGGTGGAGGACATCGTGCGCGCGTTTGCGCCCAACCGCATGGGCTTCCTCGAGAAGGTCAGCGTGTATTTCTCGCGTTGGTGGGAGTTCCTGAGCGCCGAACCCCGCGAGGCGAACAGCGAGGGCGGCGTCTGGCCCGCCATCTTCGGCACCGTCGTGATGACGCTCATCATGTCGATCCTGGTGGTGCCGTTCGGTGTCCTCGCGGCTCTCTACCTGCGGGAGTACGCGAAGCCGGGGCCGATCGTCAGTACGGTCCGCATCGCGATCAACAACCTGGCCGGCGTACCCAGCATCGTCTTCGGCGTGTTCGGGCTCGGGTTCTTCTGCTACATCATGGGGGTTCGCATCGACGAGTTGCTCTTCCCCGAGTACGCGCCGAATCCGAAGTTCGGGAAGGGCGGCATCCTCTGGGCCTCCTTCACGCTCGCCCTTCTCACGCTGCCCGTGGTGATCGTGGCCACCGAGGAGGCGCTCGCGGCGGTGCCGGGGTCCATGCGCGAAGGCTCCTACGCCTGCGGCGCGAGCAAATGGCAGACGATCAAGCGGATCGTCCTGCCGCGGGCCATGCCCGGGATCATGACCGGGATGATCCTCGCCGTGGCGCGCGGTGCGGGCGAGGTGGCGCCGTTGATGCTCGTCGGCGCCGTGAAGCTCGCACCCGAGCTACCCGTTGACGGCGTATTCCCCTTCGTGCATGCCGAGCGCAGCTTCATGCACCTGGGTTTTCACATCTACGACCTCGGGTTTCAGAGCCAGAACTCCGAGGCCGCCAAACCGATGGTCTTCTCCACGACCCTCCTCCTGATCGTCATCGTCGTGCTGCTGAACGCGCTGGGCATGATCGTCCGCGCGCGGCTGAGGCGGAAGTTCGGGGTGGGCGTCTGATATGAGCGAGGACGACGACATGCCCAACATCGCGAGCTCTTCCGAGACGGAGAGGCCCCGCCTCGCCCGAGACATCCCCGTCGGCGCGACGGCACTCGGCGTCGAGGATTCACCGAGCGGCGCGCGCTTTGCCGGCGTATTCGATGCCTGCAAGCGCGGGGACGAGGTCGAAACCGAACGACACGCGGCGCTGGTCGACAAGGAACCCGTCGTGGAGGTCAAGGACCTGGATCTCTACTACGGGACGGCGAAGGCGTTGCACGGCATCAGCATGGTGATTCCCGAAAACGAAGTGACCGCGCTCATCGGACCGTCCGGCTGTGGCAAGTCGACCCTCATCCGCTGCGTCAATCGGATGAACGATCTCATCGACACGGTCCGCATCGACGGCGAGATGTTCCTCAACGGGGATCCCATCTACGGCAAATCCGTGGACGTCATCGAGTTGCGCAAGCGGATCGGCATGGTCTTCCAGAAGCCCAATCCATTCCCCATGAGCATCTTCGAGAACGTCATCTACTCGCTCCGCATCGACGGGGAGCGAGACAAGCGTGTGCTCGAGGAGGTGTGCGAACACAGCCTGCGCGGGGCCGGCCTCTGGGAAGAGGTGAAGGATAGGCTGGACCACATGGCCATGGCGCTGTCCGGCGGTCAACAGCAGCGCCTGTGCATCGCACGCGCCATCGCCAGCGAGCCCGAGATGCTCCTTCTGGACGAGCCCTGCAGCGCCCTGGACCCGATCGCCACCGGGCGGATCGAGGACCTGATCGCGGAGCTTCGAGGCGAGTACTCGATCCTGATCGTGACCCACAACATGCAGCAGGCGGCCCGCGTGAGCGACTACACCGCGTTCATGTACCTGGGGCGTCTCGTGGAGTACGGGCCCACGAAGGACATCTTCCTCAATCCGCACCTGAAGGAGACCGAGGACTACGTCACCGGCCGCTTCGGCTAGGTTCCGTACGGAGGCAGCCTCGTAAACGAACTTTTCTTCGCCTACGCCCCCCGTTTCTTCGACCTTGTCCTTCCCATCGATCCTCCTCGTCGATGCCCCACCTCTCCCGTTCCACCGCACGACACCCGCGGACGCGCCGCGCCGGCAGGCAGAAGACGTGGGATGCTGGACGCCATGGACGCCATGGACGCCATGGACGCCATGGGCGCCGCCCGAGCACGCTCGCGGACTGCTCCGACCCCTCGGTCCCCATAGCGTCAGCCCCCGCTGCGGTGCAGGCAAGGCCAGCCTCCGCCAAGGATGTCGTAGCGCGCGCCGCCCAGAGGAGCATGCGCCTCGGTCCACGCGCGGCACGTCTGGGATCGACTCTCGAGGCGAATGACGCCCGGCGCTTGGTCCTGAACGATCGAACGTATGGCCCGCTCACCGGTCGTTTCGCCCTGCACGAGTCTCACCTTGGTGTCGCCGTGGTCGCGCAGCAGGGCTGCGACTTGTCGGTGAAACCGCGCCTTGTCCCAGTACCAGAGTCCGCAGAGTCCCCAAAGCCGGCCGGCGGGCGTCGCGCGCTGGCAGAGCGTGAGGAACGCCTTGCGCGCCTGCGGCTCGCGGTGGAGCACGCGCAGCGACTCCACCTCCGCCGGGGTGATGCCGTCTGCTCCGATGCTCTCGCCCGTAAACCGCTCGGTCTGAAGCAGCACGTCGAATGCGAGTTGTCCCGCCTCCGTCAGTGGTGGCCTCGCCGGCATTGGTGCGCGGGCGGCCACGGGCGGCCAATCCCCGCGGGGACCGCGATCATCCGCAGCCTTTGGCGCCGGGGGCGGGGGAGGGGCGTCCTCCGCGGTCGCGAGGGCCGCGACGGCCGCGACGAGGAGGCCTGCCGTGACGAGAACGAGGGTGGCACCGAGGGCGTGGCGCATGGTGGGTTCCTCGCGGTTTCCCTGCTCATTGCGGTGTGCCGGGGTGCGTGGCTGGTCAGGCCGTCCCGTCACTCCCGCGGGCCGAGGGTACCAACCGTCCCGGGCTTGCCGTCGCGCGCCGTCGCCGCACGAATAGCGACAAGTACGGCGCGGGGCGAGCTGGGGGTATGCTCGCCGGCCCGCCCTCTCGGGCGGCCGACGAAAGGGCATGCATGGGACGTCAGTGGCTTCAGAAGCACCGGGAGATCAACGCCGCCAAGCGGGGCAAGATCACGAACAAGCTCGTTCGCGAAATCAGCATCGCGGCCAAGAGCGGCCTCTCCGATCCGACCATGAATCCCCGGTTGGCCGTGGCCGTCGAGGCGGCGCGCAAGGCTTCCGTGCCCAACGACACGATTGCCCGAGCGATCAAGAAGGGGGCCGGGCTCGGGGCAGACAAGCTGACCCTCGACACGGTGACCTTCGAAGGATTCGGTCCCCACAAGGTGCCCGTGATCGTGGAGTGCTTGACCGACAACCGCAACCGCACGGCGCCGGAGATGCGTGTACTGTTCCGCAGCGGGCAACTCGGCGCGAAGGTCATGTTCTTCTTCGACCGCGTCGGCATCGTGGAGGCCTCCCACGCGACGGGGGGCCTGGACACCGTGGAGGCCGCGATCGAGGCGGGCGCCCAGGACGTCGAAGCCCTGGAAGAGCCTCCGGAGGAAGGGACGGGCGGCCGTTTCTTCACCGACCCCACAGACCTCGACCAGGTCACGAAGGCGCTCAGCGAGGCCGGCTGGTCCGTGACGGCCTCCGAGATCGGCTACCGTCCCAAGGAGGCGGTCGATCTCCCGGCTGGGCAGCGCGAGGAGGTCGAGGCCTTTCTGGCGGCCCTCGATGACAACGACGACGTGCACCGTATCTACGCGGCGCTGGCTTGAGGGGCGTATGGTCTCCCACGAAGCCATCCTCGCGCGGGTGGCCGCGGCTGATCGGGCGCGAGTGGATGCGTTGGGTTCGCGGCTGAGCCCGGCACGGACTCGAGAGTGAGGTGTTCAGGGTGTGGGGATCGCAAACACCGTGGCTTTGGCTGACCGTTGTCGCCGGGATCCTGCTCACGGCGACGCTGCCTGCCTGCAGTCGGAAAGACGAGGATCGGTCCACGCGTCCCGGGCAGGCGTCCGAGGGCGTGGACCCCGGAGGGCAGGACCCTGTGGGGATCGGGGGGCCTGAGACGCCCCCCGCCACCGAGCCGCACCCGGTCGAGGTCTTCTACGCCACGGATCGGACGCGATTCGAACCCACCACCCTGTGGCGCCTCCGCCAGTTCCTCGGGGCCGCCGTCGCGCTCCTCCTCGGACTCGTCCTGATCCGCGCCGCGCGACGCGTCGTTCGGCCCGAGTACCCAGGGGTCGTTCGGGGCCTGCGGCTGATCGCCTGGGTGGGGTGCCTCGGCCTGGCTGTTGGCGCCGGCTGGGAAGTCCTGCAGGTGACCCAGCACAAGGACCGGGCGAACACGATCTACGACGGGGGCCGATCGCGAAGGACGGGGGGGGATCTCGCGCCGCTGGAGCTTGGCCGCTGCGTCGTCTCCGTGCCGCCCGTCCACGCGATCGGGGAAGTCGAGCGCCCGACGCTGTGGACGGGCGACTGGTTCATGAAGCCCGACCGCCACATGATCGTGCTCGACGTGGAGCCCCTGTCCGAGCGAGCCTTCTTCCGCGATGTCACCCATCGCGTTGCACAGGGGTGGCGCAAGGACGCCTTCGTCTTCGTGCACGGCTTCAACGTCAGCTTCGAAGAGGCGCTCCTGCGCACCGGGCAGATCGCCTACGACCTGGGATTCGAGGGTGCGCCGATCTGCTACTCCTGGCCGTCCCAGGGACAGGTCACCGAGTACCTCGTCGATGCGGCGAACGTCGGTTGGACCGTCGCCCACCTCACCCGCTTCCTCGAGTCGTTGCGAGAACGGACCCACGCCGAGCGCATCCACCTCGTCGCGCACAGCATGGGGAACCGCGCGTTGACCCAGGCGCTGCGCAATCTCGCCGAAGCCTACCCGCCGGGCGCGCCACGGCCGTTCCAGCGGGTGGTTCTTGCGGCACCGGACATCGACGCAGAGACCTTCCGCGAGTTCATCGCCCCCGCGATTCTGGGTACGGGCGAGTCCGTGACCCTGTACGCGTCCGAGAACGATCAGGCGCTGTTGGCCTCGCGCGCCGTGCACGGGAGTCCACGGGCGGGAGAGGCGGGTGAGGGCCTCGTCGTGATCCCCGGCCTGGAGACCATCGACGTGTCCCAGGTGACGGGTAGCCACAGCTACATCGGTGACAACGACTGGGTGCTCGAGGATCTGAGGGAGCTTTTGATGCACGATCGCGTGCTCGAGGAGGCGGCCGCATTCGGGATCCAGGAGGTCGAGCGCAACGGCCTTCGCTTCTGGCGCATGCTCGCTCGGTAGGTCCACCGTCGTAGCCGGCGGGGCCGTAGGCACGCTTCCAGGTGGGGCCTTCCTGCCGTACGGGCTTCGCGCGTAGGATGGCGCCATGCCCGGGACCCTCTCGCTCCCGCAGACGATCGGACCGTATCGGCTCGAGGCGGTCCTCGGGCAAGGCGGCATGGGGACCGTCTACCGAGCGCGCCTCGTCACACCACGTCTCGGTCTCGATGAAGGCACCCTCGTCGCCCTGAAGGTCATCCATCCGGCGCTCCTCGCCGTGCCTCGCTTTCACGAGCGCCTTGCGAGGGAGGCTCGCCTCGGCGCGCGCGTGAGGCACACGAACGTCGTCCGCACGTTCGGAGAGGAGACCCTGGGCAGCGGGGCTGGCGCCGGCCGCGCCCTCGTCATGGAGTACGTCGAAGGGCAGACGCTTCGCGCATTGATGGAGGAAGTCGGTCGTGTTCCCGAAGCGCTCGCGCGGACGATCGCGCTCGCATTGGCAGAGGGACTCGCCGCCATCCACGATGCCGGAGCGGTCCATCGCGATCTCAAGCCGGAGAATGTGCTCTTCACCACGCAGAACCAGGTCAAGATCATGGATCTTGGTGTCGCTCACCTTCAGGACGCCACCATGGCCCTCAGCCAGGCGGATGCGTTCACCGGCTCCATCGACTACGCCGCCCCTGAGCAGTTTCCTGGCGCGGTGGGACCACCCGACGGGCGGAGCGACCTCTTCGCGCTCGGGATCGTGCTTCACGAGATGGTGGTCGGAGAGCATCCGTTCCGGGGCGAGGGAACGCGGCCGGTGTTGCGAGCCATCCTCCACGACCATCCGGTCAAGGCGGGCGAGCTGAACCCCCAGGTCTCCCCCTTTCTGGAGGAAGTGATCAGCACGCTCCTCGCCAAGCAACCGGACTCGCGCTTCGCCTCGGCGCGGCTGCTCGCGCAAGCGCTGCGGGAAGGCGAATCCGGCGCCTGGTGGACGGACAGAGCCCAGATCCTGCGCCAAACGCTCGGGCGCAGCCTGCGGCGTATCCAAGTGCCGCACGACACGACGGTCGTCGGTCGCGAATCCGAGCTGCGCGTGCTCTGGGAGGCCTTCGATCGAGTGCGCGCCGGAAGCGGGCAGGTCGTGCTGCTGCGGGGAGAGGCGGGTGTCGGGAAGACCCGCCTTGCCGAGGAGTTCGTCCGTCGCCTCGTTCAGGATGGGAAGGACGTGGACTTCCTCGCCGGCGCGTATCCCCTCGGAGGCACGGCGACGGTACACGGCGCGTTCTCGACCGCCTTTCGCGAGCGCTTGGGCGCGGAGAACGTCGCGGATGCGTTGGGGGATCTCTGCTCCCGCGACTGGTATCTGATCCCCGCCCTGGGTGCGCTGCTCACGGGAGAGCCGCGGCCCAAGGGCGCAGCTCCGCTGGATCGACGCACCCTCTGTACCGCCTTCGCGCGCGTCACGGCGGCCCTGTCGAAGACGCGCCCCGTGGTACTCCTCATCGACGACCTGCACCAAGCGCCGGAGGTGGGGCGGACCCTCTTTGGCGACCTGGCCAGGGCCATCGGAGACCAAGCGGTGCTCCTCATCGGATGCGGCCGGCGGAGGCTCCCCGCCGCATGGGTGGCCGAGATCGCAACGCTCCCTCAGGCGCATCAACTCGAGTTGGAGCGCCTGGGGCCGCAGGCCCTCCATCGTCTCCTGCGTAGCACCTTGGGCGCCTCGCAGGTCGTTCGCGACCTGGAGCCCCTCATCACCCTGAAGTCGGAGGGGAATCCCTACTTCGTTCTGGAGATCCTCCGAAGCCTCAAGGAGCGGGGGCGGCTCCGCCGCGCAGCCAATGGTGAGTGGATGGCCGTGGGGCGCACCGACGTCCTGGAGGTCCCCTCTTCGCTGCACGACCTGATCGACGCACGGTTGGCTGGACTGGGAGAACTAGAGCGGGAGCTGCTCGAGGTCGGTGCCTGTTGCGGCTTCGTGTTCGACCCCCTGCTCGTGGCCGAGGTCGCCGGGGCGGACCGCATCGTCGCGCTGCGCGCATTGGGCCGCATCGAGGCAAGCCACCGGCTCGTACACGACCGGGGCCAGACCTACGTATTCGATCACCATCAGGTCCTGGAGGTCCTCTACGCCGGGTTGTCACCCATGTTGCGCGAGGAGTACCACGGAGCCATTTCCGCCGCCATGACACGGCGACTGAACGATCTGGGCGGAGAGTCGGCCCCCGGAGCCCTTGCGGTGGAGATCTGCCGCCATGGCCTACGTAGCAGCGACCCCGCGGTCGTGAGACCCCACATCACATCCGCCTTGGCCCACCTGCAGGACGAACATCAGATCGCGGAAGCGTTGAGTCTCGTGAGCGATGTGCTCGAGCGTCACGGCCTCGTGGAGCTCGAGCACCACGTTCGACTCCTCCTGAAGAAGAACCACCTGCTGGGCGTCGCCGGTGATCGGCCGGCGCAGCAACGGGTGCTCGAGGAGGCGGACAGCATCGCGGACGAGGTCGAGCAGGACGGCATTCGGTTCGAGCTGGCCATCGCGCACGCCTATCTGGCCTTTCATCAAGGACGACTCGAGGAAGCGCAGCGCCACTTCACCCGAGCGCGTGTACTCGCCCGCGCCTCGGGGACCACCACCCACGAGAGTCAGGCGGAAGGCGGCCTTGGCCTGGTCGCCTACCGAGCGGGGCAGCTCGAGGATGCCCGCACGCACTTCGAGCAGAATCACGTCCTGGCCGAGGAAGCAAGTGCCCACGCCATCGCGCTCGCCGCGCTCGGTAACCTCGGCATCGTCTTGCAAGCCATGGGGCGATCGTCGGATGCGCTGGCCTGCGCGGAGCGTGTCATGGCCGAGGCCCGCGCCGCTGGCGAGTTGCGCATAGAGGGTAAGTGCTGCGCCAATCTCGGGATCCTCCTGCAGGATCTCGGGCGCGTCGAGGAAGCACGTGCTCACTACGCACGTTCGGTGGAGATCGCCGATCGGGTGGGGGATCGGATGAGTCAGGCGGTCGGAAGAGTCAATCTCGGAGCCGTGCTGCGTGAGCAGGATCGCCTGGCCGAGGCGCAATCATGCCTCAGGGACGCACTGAAGATCGGCATGGAGATTCGCGATCCGATCAATCAGGCGATCGGCCTCGACAATCTGGGGGTCGTCGCCCTGTTCCTTGGAGAGCACGAAGAGGCTCGCGAACGCTTCGACGCGGCATTGAAACTCTGCCACGAGGTGGGCTCCACGCGGGATGCGTCCTACGTCCTGGAGAACCAGGCGCGTCTGGCCGAGGACGAAGGGCGACTGGAAGACGCGATCCGCTTGCTCGAGGACGCGATTGCCTTGCGGAGGGAGAGCCGGGACCCGGTCGGAGAGGCGTCCGCGCTGGCGATGCTCGGTCGCGTGTGCGGCGAGCAGGGCGAGGTGGACCGGGCAGGCGAGTGTCTGGGTCGGGCCTTGGAGATCACCGACGAGCACGCGGCGCCCACCGTCTCGCTACGCACCCTCGCCGAGCTGGCGATCCTGCGGCGCTGCGATGCCGATCGCCTTCGCAGCGCCCTCGAGAAGTACGCGGGTCAGGCGGTCCGGGATGACGAGCTGCGAGCGTGGTTCGCGTTGTGGCGCGTTACCGGGGATCAAGCCGCGCTGACCGCTTCACGCCGTCTGCTGGCCGAACGCGTCGCCCACGCGCCCGCCGCCAGTCGGGTGACTATGCAGCAGCACGTTCCGCTCCACCGCGCCATCGCCGAGGCCGAGGTCGCAGGGGACCCAGGCCCACGCTGAGCCGGTGGGCTCGTCGCGGCAGGGGTGCGAGGCCCCCCCCTGCCGCGACGTCGCCCGGTCGCTTTTCGTCGCGTCAGTCGAGGTCGTAGAGGCGCGTGACGTACCCGCCCTCGCCATCGGGGTAGAAGGCCAGCGCCTTGCCCGTCAGATCGAAGCTGCTCGACCAACTCTCGACCGGGGCATCATCGACCGTGAACGAAGGCGTGTCCGTCCAATCCACCGACTTCTGGGTGTAGCCCGATGCGGGGCAGCAACCAAGCGTCATGGGATTCCAGCTGGCGCCACTTCCCAGCTTGATCTCATCGATCATGATCGCGAACGCGCCCGACTCGTGGAGTTGGAGCTGGCCGGTTACGTAGCCGTCGTCGTAGTACCACGAGATCCCGTAGAACGTGATGATCACGAGTTCGCTCGTCGTCCGAGCGAACACACCACTGCCCTTGATCGACGAGCTCATGGCCCACATGTCGCCGCCGGCGACGTTGATCTGCGGGTAGGAGCCGAAGTTGCCGCTGAACGTGAAGTAGGTCTTGCCCGCGAAGTTCACGTACCCATTGGCCGCGGCGTAGCACTCGTCGTACTCCTCGCCGTAGAACTCGAAGCCGCCCTCACCGTCGTCGCCGAACTCGATGTCGACCGTGGCGTACCCTTCGTCGTCATCCGTGTATCCGCCCTTCTGGTCGACCAGGGTGAGCTGGTCACCGAACGTCGACTCCCAGACAGGCACCCATCGATACTCGAACGCGCTGGGCATCGTGCTCGACCCGCGGTTGTTCGAAACGGTGACGTCGACGAAGCCGCTGGGGAGCGCGGGGGCGTCGCACGTGATCATGACGTCGCTCACCACCGTCACGTTCAGCGCCTCTTCGTCTCCGAAGAGGACCGTGGGTTCCCCCGCCTCGAAGTTCACGAAGCCGCTTCCCGTGATGGTGACGGGGGTCGTCTCCTCGGCGTAGCCGACCTCCGGCTCGATCGATCGCAGCGTCGACGGGGGGGCGTAGTACGTGAAGGTCCCGAAGTCGTCGCTCATGCCGTTCGAGTTCCCGACGCGGACTTCGACGGGGCCGATCGCCTTGAACACGGGGGCGGAGCAGGTGATCTCCGTCTCGCTCACGAGCTTGACGTTGTAGGCGGGTGTCTCGTCGAACATGACGGTGTACGGGATGCTGGCGGCGGAGAAGGCCTCGCCCGTGATCGTCACCATCGTGCCGCCTTCGGTGGAACCCGTCTCGGGATCGATGCCAAACACCACCGGCCGAGGGCCACGGAAGCGGAAGCTGAGCGGGAGCACGTCGGAGCCGTTGAAGTTCTCGACCAAGACGTCGACCGTCTTTTCGAAGGGGACCTTCGGGGTCATGACTTCGATCGTCTCGTCATCGACGATCATGAGTCCCGTGCCCGGGATGCCGCCGAAGAGCACGCGGGTCTCGCCCGGTTCCGTGTCCTGGAAGTACATGCCCTTGACGATGACGGGCTTGCCGCCGTCCCGGCTGCCCTCCGTCTCGTTGAGCGCGATGATGTCCGGCGGAGGGAAGTAGTGAAATGCGTCGGCCATCATGCCGGTGCCGTGGTTCTTCGTCACGGCGACCTCGGCCATACCCTCGATGCCGGCCGGCGTTGCGCAGGTGATCTCGGTGTCGCTTCGCACGACGACCTTCGTGGCCGGTAGACCGCCGATCCTCACCTCGGTGATACCGAGCGATCGGTTGGTGAAGTTCCTGCCGAGGATCTTGAGGGCGGTGCCGCCGCCGACGCCACCGGAAGCCGGTTCGACGGAACTCACGATCGGCGCCGGTTTGTCGGCTTCGGTGGTCGTCCCTCCGCCGCACGCGGCCAGAACGAGAGTACACGCCAGCAAGATCGCGATCGACCGTAGGTACGTCGCCATGAACCTTCTCCTCCTTCGTCGGGTCCCATCCGAGGAGCAGGAACACCCTCGATGGCCCGAACGGCAGCAAGTCGCCAAGCACGTTGAGCGTAGATCGCACCCCCGACCTACACAAGACACAGGAATCGGCTCCCTCGCCCCGAGCCACCTGGACTGGTCTCTTCGTTACCAGCGAAGGCATCCCAGGCTCCCGCCCGGCGGCGCCTGGGTCCGTCGGCATGGCGAGGGCCGCGGGGGCACCGTGTCCGCCCGAGAGGCGGACTAGAGGGGCTTCGACCTCCGCCCGGGGGGTGGCTCGGGCTCGCCGAGCGTGCCACGCCCCGGCACGACCCCTTGGCAACCGTGCCGGGACTTGCTTCTCCTTCGCCACCTCGATTCTCGGGGCATCGCGGGGCCCCACCCCCGGCTGGAAACCAAGCCAGGTGATCGCCGTATCCCCCGTACTCCCCTTGATTGGCGAGGTGCTCGCGTTCGAGCTCAGGGATGCATGGACGCTTCCATGTCCTGGACCAGCGTCCTCAGGCTGCTCTGGCTGACTCGAATCGTGCCGCGAAGAACGGTGTCGAAGTCCACGATGAGGAACATCAAGGCGGCGAGGATCAAGGCGAACGTGACGGTTCGTCTGCGGCGCACTCCCCGCCCTGGAGGGCCGCGTAGGCTCGCGTCACCGGCGACGATGGGCGTCGCTCGGATCCCTTGGAGATAGCGCATGTCCGTGGCGAAAGTGATCGAGATATCCAGCACGTCGAAGAAGAGCTTCGAAGACGCCATCCAGAAGGGCGTCGAACGCGCTTCGGATACCATCCAGCACATCAAGAGTGCATGGGTGAACGAGATGCACGTCGGTGTGGACGACGGGAAGGTCGTGGAGTACCGCGTGAACTTGCGGGTGACCTTCATACTGGACAAGTAGGACGCGCATGCTCGGGGCAGTTCGCGCTGCGCCATCAGCCCAGCGCGGGTCGTGGCCACCACGTCGCGACCCGTGCTGGCTTTCCTGCCGTACGAGTCGAGCCGTACCGAGTCAGTGCAAATGTTCACGGAAACCCGCGCGCACCGTCCTCATGTCCGCGGTGCGTACACGATCCACTGCAGCCCGAACGGATCCGTGGCCATGCAGAATCGCAGCGGGACGTACATGATCTGATCCGACGGATCCTCGCCCATGGCCCCCGCCGCGAGGAGGGCCGCGTGGAGGCGTTCCGCCTCGGCCGGGGACGCCATCTCCAGCGATACGTCGCTGTTCGAAGGGCCGCCATCGTTGCCCGCGAACAAGGTGAGCCAGGCGTCGCCGAGGCGCCATCCGTGGATGTCCTCGCCCTCGACGTAAGCCGGCGGACCGAGCACCTCCGTGTAGAAGTCGAGAGCCGCGGCGTGGTCTTCCACCGAGACCGAGAACCCACGCATGCCGACGTAGCCGAAGCGAGGTTCGGGGGCTGGGTCGGCGAAGAACGCCTTGCGGTACGTCGCGTAGTCCATCCTCGGGGCTCCTTGGCTGGAGAGCCTATGCGCGCCGGCTCGCCTACTTCGTCGCGTGCTTGCCGAGCCACGCGTGTAACTCGTTTCGGACCGGCACGTAGCGTCCGTACACCGCGACATCCACCTGCGCCAGGAGCGTGCGGGCGACCGCGATTTGGTCGGGGGCGGGTGCATCGATTGCGAGCAGGTCCTCCGCGTCGAAACGCACCATCTCCTCCACGGTTTCGAGAGGGCCGGCGAGCAGACGCTTGAAGGCCGTGTGGGGGGTGGGCACGACCTCCTCCAGGGCGGCCAGCGAGGCGAGCACCTGCTTCCAGTCCTCGTCCTCGGCCGCGGTCTCGGCCGTCTCGAGGCGAGGCCGGACCTGGGGGAGGATCGAACCCGGCAGCGCGCTCCCCAAGGTCTTCTGAACCGCCTTGGCCTGCTTCTGGATCGCCGCGGGCGTGAACTGGTCCTTCTCCGAGACCGCGACGACATCGTTCGTCGGCAGGACCAACCACGAATTCGGACACAGCTCGACGAAGGGAACCTGAACGAGGTCCTCGCCCCGCGCATTGTCGATGTCGACCGCCGCGTTCAGATGGTCGCGGCACGAGAGGCCGGGATAGAGCGGGCACGCCTTCGTGACTTCGCCGTCGGCGCCCTCGATCTCGATGGCATCGTGCAGCAACTCGTTGTGGGCCACCAGGACGACGAGGTGTTCGTTGGCCCAGCGGATGAACTTCGGGTTGGTGAGTACCGACCGGTACTGCCGCTCGCAGCGGCCTCAGTCGTCCTTGTGTCGAGAGACCAGGATGGGCACGTTGCGAATCCGTGCCTCCAAGAGGGCTTCCGCGTAGGTCCTCCGGAAGTGAAGGTGCTTTTTCGCCCTCGGTGCGGCCGCCGTGGGCGACGGATAGGCCAGTGCGGCGAGGCACACGACGGCGCACGCCGCGATCGCCAGCCGCCGTGCAGGTTCAAGAGTCGGCCTCATGCGTCCTCCACGCGTTCCACGTCGATGATCACGACGCCCGTAGGGTCCTGGGCGGCGTCCGCTTCCACGGAGAGGTCCTTCACGCGGCCCGCCGCCCTCACGGCGCCTTCGGCCGCGGCCAGGCGCTCCAGCACGCCCGGACCCGCGCCGAGCCGCACACTCGCGAGGGGCTTGCCCGGCGAGAGCTTCTGCTCGCTTCGCCACCGCCGAATCGCGGTTAGGAGCGCCACCGCCGCTTCGCCGTCCTTCTCCGCGTCGTCGTCGTGGGACCACTCGTGCTCCGCGGGCCATGGTGCGATGCCGACGGAGACCTTTCCTTCCTGCGCTCGGAAGAGATCGCCGTAGATGGCCTCGCACACGTGCGGCACGAACGGCGCGAACAGGCGCACCACGCCGTAGAGCGCGTCGTAGAGACCCGCGCGGGCCGCTTCGCGCGAGTCCGCTGCGCTCTCGTCCTCGTCGTGGAGCCTATCCTTGATCATCTCCAGGTAGTTGTCGCAGAGGTCGTTCCAGAAGAAACGCTCCACGTCCCCCTTGGCGATGCCGAACTCGTACTCGTCCAGATGCCGCGTCGTCAGCCGGTTGGTCTCCTCGAGGCGTGACCGGATCCAGCGGTCCATCGGCTCGGGGGAGGCGGACACACGCTTGCGGTCGAAGTCCGCCAGGTGCCGCTGGGCCAGGCGGGCCGCGTTCCACAGCTTCACGCACACGCGACGGCCCTGCTTGAGGTCGTCCTCGCTGTACACGTAGTCGTTGCCGAGGGTCGCGCTGAGCGCCCAATAGCGCACGGCATCGGCACCGTGCTGCTCGACCATGACGCGCGGATCGGTCGGGGCGTTGCCTTTCGACTTGCTGATCTTCGTTCGCCCCGGCGCCTGCACGTGGCCGCTGATCATGACGTCGCGCCAGGGCACGTCGCGGTGGTGGATCCATGACTTCACGATCGTGTAGAAGGCCCACGTCCGGATGATGTCGTGCGCCTGCGGTCGCATCGTCATGGGGAGTGGGGCGCGTCGCTCGACGTCCTTCTCGCCCCAGAATGCGTTGATCTGGGGCGTCTCGGAGGACGTTGCCCACGTGTCCATGACGTCCTTCTCGGGCGTCCACGTCGAGCCCCCGCACTTCGGACATGCGTGGCTCACATCGTGCTTCGCGTGGTCGAGGATCGGGAGCCACTCCTCGGGTGACACGAACACCTCGTCACAGCCGTCGCAGAACCACACGGGGAACGGGACGCCGAAGAACCGCTGGCGCGAGATGCACCAGTCCCACTCCAGACCCTCCACCCAGTTGCGGTAGCGCTTGCCCATGTGGGTGGGGAACCAGCGAAGACTCTCGCCGAGCCGGATCAGATCGTCCTTCTTCTCCAGCACCTTCACGAACCACTGGCGCGTGGGGAGGAACTCGATTTCGCGCCCGGTACGCTCGTAGGTGTTGACCGCGTTCTCGATCTCCGCCTGCCCGAGCAGGTGACCGGACGCGCGCAGCCGCTCCAGGATCGCCTTCCGGGCCTGATTGGCGAACAGGCCCGCCTCGGGGCCCGCGATCGCCATCATGCGCCCGTCGGCGCCGATCGCCTGCCGGAGCTCGAGACCGTGCTTCTGGTACCACTCCACGTCCGTCTTGTCGCCGAAGGTGCAGCACATCACGATGCCCGTGCCCTTCTCGGGATCCACCTTCTCGTCCGTGCGGATCTCCACCTCGTGTTCGAAGAGCGGCACGATCGCCTTCTTGCCTACGAGGGATCGGGCCCGTGCGTCGTCGGGATGCACGAACATGCTCACGCACGCGGACAGCAGCTCGGGGCGTGTCGTCGCGATCACGACCTCACCACCGCCTACGAGGTCGAAGCGCACGTCGTTCATGAGCGTGCGCTTGTCCTTGGACGCGAGCTCGGCCTGGGCCACGGCCGTCTGCGTCTCCGTGTCCCACAGGGTCGGGCTCGTCTTGCGATAGACCTCGTTCTTGGCGAACAAATCCAAGAAGGCCCGCTGACTGATCCGGATGCAGCGCTCGTCGATGGTGCTGTAGGCGAGTGACCAGTCGGCGGAGACGCCGAGACTCCGCCACAGCGTTTCGAACTCCCGCTCGTACTTGCGCGACGTCTCCAGGCAGAGCTTCACGAAGTCCTCGCGCGGCATCTCCCGCCCAAGCACCTTCTGCTCCCGCTCCGTGAGGCGTTCCGTCGGCAGGCCGTTGCCGTCGAAGCCGAACGGGTAGAACACGTTTCGCCCGCCCATTCGCCGGTAGCGAACCATGCACTCGGCCTGGGTGTACGAGAACACATGCCCGATGTGGAGGCTGCCCGACACGGTCGGCGGGGGCGTATCGACGGAGTACACCTCGCCCTGGGCCTGAGGATCGAAGCGGTGGATGCCGGTCGTCTCCCAGTGCGCCTGGGCTGCCGCATCGACCGCCTTCGGGTCGTACTTGTTCTCCAACATCAGGTGTCTCCGGGCGGTTGCCGCCTCGCCGAGTGGGTCGGTCCAGTTAGTCCAGCGGGTCGCCGTCCTGGCCCCTCGACAGGGAGGCGGGGGACTTGCCTTGCTCCCGGAGGCGTGCCTCGATCTCCGTGAGCTTCAGGCGCTCCTTGATGCGCTTCGTGTAGCTGGTGACCGTGTCGTCATCCGCGTGCTCGATGTCGAGGATGTCGCCGATCTGCTTGAGGAGATCGGGATCCTCTTCGACCCGATAGTCGTACCGGACCATCAGGTAGCCGAGGATGTCGAGGAAGATGCGTCGACTGAAGAACGAGCAGATCCAGTGCATCAGGAACGTGATCGCCACCATGGCGACGACCGCGTATCCCAGGTAGGCGAGCGCGTGCCAGAGGGCCTCCTGGGGATCATTCAGTTGCGCCGACTGCTGGGCTCGCCGGATCAGTACGTAGAGATGGATGCCCACGCCGATCAAGACGAACGAGAAACCCACGATGCTCTCGAGCCGCTGGATGAAGAAGTTCCGGAAGAACTTGACCTTGTCGATCTGGAGCCCGAGCAGCTCCTTCATGGCGCCCTTCTCGCGCTTGTTGACGATGGCACGAGCCAGGAAGTACACCCCCAGGAGGATCGACAGCCAGGCAATGATTTCGCGTTCGAGGTAGTCCACGGTGCGCGGACCGTAGCCACGAGCGCACGGCCGCGCAAGCGGGGGGAGGCCGCCCGGGGCGGTACCCTGGCGGTCGATGGAAGAGGTGCGCCGGGAACTGGATCGCCTTCGCCGGGCCTGGGCCGCGGCGTGGGGCCGCGCCGTGCTCGGGCGCCTCTACCTCGGCGCCCTCGGCGTGCTGGCTCTCCTCGCCCTCGCCAGCCGTCTCCTGGGGCCCTGGCCCCCGTTTGCGGCGCTCGAGGGGCGGGTGGTGCTCGTGCTTGCGGTGGCGGCCGGGTTGTGGTTCGTGTGGCCCCTGCTCCGGCGTCTGGCGCCCTACGTCGGCCGGCCCGCCCCCGAGGTCCTCGCCCGTCGCCTCGATGACCGCCACGACTGGTCCGACGCGGCCGACGCGGCCCTGGGCCTGGCGGGGCGCGAGCGTGACCTGTGGCCGGTCGAGGCCTTCCTCGCCGCGCAGACGACCGGGCGCCTGCGCCAACTCGACGAGCGAGCCTTGGGGCCACGCCGCGTCATGCGCGAGCGCTCCCGGCGCCTCGGGCGCGCCCTGCTCCTCGCCGTCTTCGTCTTCGCGCTGCTCGCCCCGGGCGTGGACGGATGGCTCGGCCGCGGGGGGGCCGGACGAGGCGACAGCGATGCCCTGGCCGGCGCCGATGCCGACGAGGGGGCGTTGGACGCGAACCGGTGGCTCGAGGAGCACGCGCGGCTCTACCTCGCGGTGCCGGATCCCGCCGAGGCGCCCCTGGTCATGCGCGTTCGGCTTCGCACGGACCGGCCTCTCCCCGCCGACTACCTCACTACCCTGGAGCTGATCTGGGACGAGGACCTCGTCGTCTCGCTCGACGACGTGGATGTGGCCGCTGGGGAGGAGGCGAAGCGCGAGATTGCCCTGGACCTGCGCTCGGTCGAGGCCCTCGCTGACGCCCTGACCCCGGGACCCCACGTCGTTCGCACCAGACTCGTGCCGCGCCAGGGACCCTTCACCGCGCCGCTCGTGAGCAACGAGGTCGAGATCCAGATCCAGGACGGTGACGGCGGGGGGGAGGACAGGGGCAGGCGCCGCAGCCTCAGCCCCAACCCGAACCCGAGAGCGTGCCCGAGGAAGAGCCCGACCAGCCCCAGCCCGTGCCCGAGGGCGAAGAGGAGAAGGAACCCGAGGTGCCGCAGGGCCCCGAGCAGATCGAGGTGGTCGATCCCTTCGTGCGCAACGACGACACGGTGGAGAAGGAGGACGCCATCGTGGCCGTCCCCGACCCGGAGGCAGGCCTCGAGAGCCCGCCACCCGTGCCTCTCGCCGAGGCGCTCCGCGACTTCGATCGCATTCTGGAGCAGGCCATGCGGGGCGAGCGCATCCGACCCTCCGATCGGTCCTTTTTGTTGCGCTACTTCGAAGCCCTGCGGCGCAACGTCGCTCCGGAAGACGAACGATGAGTGCCGGGACGACCCCCGCCGAGCTGTTCACGGCGGATGAGCTCCGGCGGCTCGAGCGGCTCCACATGCGGCGTCGGCGTTCGGTGCGCGGCGGTCACCAAGGGGAGTGGCGGAGTACGCGACAGGGTTCGAGCGGGCTCTTCGCCGACCACCGCGCCTACGTGCCGGGCGACGATCTGCGCTACATCGACTGGAACGTCTACAGCCGGCTCGGCGACCTCGTCGTCAAGCGCTTCGAGGCCGAGGAGAACGTGAATCTACTTCTCTGCGTCGATCGGAGCCTCTCCATGGGGGGGGCGAAGTCGCACGCGGCGCGTCGCATGGCGGGGGCCCTCGGCTACCTGGCCCTGACGCACATGGACCACGTCCGCCTGGCCTGGCTCTCGGCGCCCGGACGCCTCCCCGTCACCGATTTCCGGAGCCGCGGTCGTGCCAAGGCCCTCCTGCAGGAGCTGGGCGACGTGCCGGAGGGGGGCGAGACGCACCACGTCCGGGACCTGGGGCGCGTCGTCAGCGTCACGCGGCGTCGTGGGCTCGCGGTGCTGGTCTCGGACTACTTCGATCCGCAGGGCGCCATCCGGGGCTTGGCCCTGCTGCGGGCCCGCGGCCTCGAGGTGGCGGCGCTCCACGTCGTCGATGCCGCGGATGCGACGGTACCGGTCGGGACGTCGATCGTGGCCGTGGACCGAGAGACCGGAGAGGAGATGACCCTCGACGTTTCCCCCGCGCTGCAAGCGAGGATCCGTCGCGCCTGGGACGGTCGCAACACCGGGCTCGAGCGCTGGTGCACGGCGCGCGAGATCCCGTACCAGCGCATCGACGCGCAGCGAAGCCTGTGGGACAACCTCCGTGACCTGCTCCGGAGTCGGGTGGCCCTCTCGGCATGAACGGCTTCGTCGCGACCCATCCGGCGGCCTTCTGGGGCCTCCTGCTGGCGGTGCCGATCGTCCTCCTGCATCTCTACCATCGGCGCCGTGTCGTCGTGGTGTTCCTTCCCCTGCTGAAGGAGGCCGTGGGCGCGCGCCGACCGGGTGGCGGATGGCGGCGGCTGCGCGACCGGATGGCCCTGGGACTGAGGCTGCTCGCCCTGCTGGCCGCCGTCCTCGCACTCGCCGGTCTGGTGCCACGGCCCGATGCGCCCGAGCCGCCGGCCCTCGTCCTGGTGATCGACGCAGACGTCACTACCGACGCCCGGGAGGCCGGCGGCGAGACGCGCTCCGCGCGCGCCCGCGCGGCCGCGACGGCGTGGCTCGGCGCCGGTCCCTGGCGGGAGGTCGCGGTCCTCGAGGCGCGCGAGACGCCCCACGTCCTCGTCCCGCCGACGCGCGACGTCGAGGGGGCCCGTCGGACACTGAGGCAACCCGGTGCGCCCGCCGACACCGAGGCCGATGTCGGGGCGGCCACCGACCAGGCCCTCCGGCTGGCCTCGTCCATCGCCCCGGCCCGCGTCCTCGTTCTCTCCGCCCGGGCTTTCGACGCGTCCGTGCCGGCTCCAGAGGGCGTGGGCCTGGAGGTTCTCGGGGTGGGCTCCGTCCGCGACGATCGAGCGATCGTCGCCTTCGACGTGAGGTCGCAGGAAGAGGCTCCCTCCTCTTCGGTGGAGGTGGGCGTACGCAACGACGCCGCCGGCGCACGGTCGACCACCGTCGTCCTCCGGGTGGGGGGGACGGAGCAGCAACGGCGCAGCGTCGACCTCGCACCGGGCGAGGTCGCCATGGTGACCTTCGAGATCACGCCTCCGCGAGAAGGGGCGTGGATCGACCTCGACCTCGAGGGCGGCGACGCCTACGCTGCAAACGACCACGTGGGGGCGTGGCTGGCACCGCCGGTCCGCCCGGCCGTGCTCGCCGTGCACGGGGGGCGCCTCAGGCCCTACGTGCGTGCGCTGCTCGAGGCCATGGGAGAGACGATCGATGCCGAGGCGAGCGGCACCGTCGCGGCCCGGGACCTCCCTGTGGCCACGCTGCGCGACGTGATGCTCGTGGATGGCGTCGACCTGCCCCCACGGTCCCTCCGACCCGGCGCCTGGATCTTCCTCGCGCCGCGAGGCGGGGAGCTCCCCTTCGATCTCGGTGACGCCGTCGACGAGCCGATGATCTGGCGCACATCGCCCGATCATCCGCTCGTCCGTGACATCGATCTCGCCGCCGCCTACGTGGCGCGGGGACGCCCGCTGCGTGGCGAGGGTCTGGTCGCCCTGGCGGAGGCGGACGGGCAAGCCATGCTCGCCGAGGGTGAGGCGGATGGGGTGCGGTACGTCGCGCTCGGTCTCGACCCGGAGGGGAGCGACCTGCCCTTGCGCACGGCCCTGCCGCTACTCCTCCGCAACGCCATCCGCCGCCTCGCGTTCGCACCGGCGCGCCCATTCAAGCCCTTCTACCGAAGCGGGGAGCGCCTGCGCCCCCGTCGCCCACTGCCCGGCGGGCCCGACGCCGTCTTGTCGTGCGGCGTGCGCGCCTGCCCGGTGCGGCTGTCGCCGGAAGGAGAGGCCTACGTCGTGCCGGCAGGCCGCAGCGGACGCGTCGAGATCCGGACCGGCGTCGGCGGGGGGGTGGCGTGGGTCGGGCGCACGGCCTTCGTCGACATCGACCCCTCGCGGACCGTGGTCCCGGTTCGTACCGAGGCGGCGCGGCCGCCGCCGGCTCCTCGTCCCATCGACGTCCCGGCGCGATGGCGACAGGCCTTTCTCCTGGCGGCGCTGGTCGCGCTCCTGCTCGACCTCCTCCTCCTCGTGCTGTCGCGACGTCCCGCGGACAAACTTGCCCCTGTCCCTGCGCGCGCATAAAACAAGTCATGGAAAATCGCATAGTCGGTGAAGCCCTCACCTTCGACGACGTGCTGCTCGTTCCGGCCCGCAGCGCGATCGTCCCGGCCGACGCTGACGTTCGAACGTCCTTTACGCGTCGAGTGCCGTTGAACATCCCTCTCGTGTCCGCGGCCATGGACACCGTGACCGAGAGCGAGTTGGCCATCGGCCTGGCCCGTCTCGGCGGCATCGGGGTGATTCACAAGAACCTCTCCCCCAGCGACCAGGCCCTCCAGGTGACGCGCGTCAAGCGCAGCGTGAACGGTGTGATCGCCGATCCGGTCACCCTGCCTCCGGACGCTCCCGTCAGTCGGGCGCGCGAGTTGATGGACGTGCACCGCATCTCGGGCATCCCGATCGTGGACGACGCGCTCCGCGTCGTGGGCATCCTCACCACCCGGGACCTCAAGTTCGTCGAGCAGGACCCGCGCGTCTCCGAGGTCATGACCTCAGCGGACCTCGTCACGGCTCCCCCCGAGACCGACCTCCAACGCGCCCGGTCCATCTTGCGGCAGGCCAAGGTCGAGAAACTCCTGCTGGTCGAGGACGACCAGACGCTGCGGGGTCTCATCACCATCCGGGATCTCGACAACCTGGATCGCTATCCCGCCGCGAATCTGGATCCCAAGGGGCGCTTGCTCGTCGGAGCGGCCGTCGGGGTCTTCGATGACGAGCGCGTCGACTTGATCGTCGAAGCCCACGTGGACGTCATCGTGGTCGACACCGCGCACGGCCACACCGAGAACGTGCTGAACGCGGTGCGCCGCTACAAGAAGGCGCACCCCAACGTCGAAGTCGTGGCCGGCAACATCGGTACGGCGCAGGCGGCGAAAGACCTGATCGATGCGGGTGCCGACGCCGTGAAGGTCGGCATCGGCCCCGGGTCCATTTGCACCACGCGTGTGATCGCCGGCGCCGGCATGCCCCAGCTCACGGCGGTCGCCAACGTGGCGAAAGCCATCGACGGCAGCGGTGTCCCCGTGATCGCCGATGGTGGCATCCGGTACAGCGGCGACATCGTCAAAGCGCTGGCCGCGGGCGGCCACTGCGTGATGCTCGGCAGTCTCCTCGCCGGCGTCGAGGAGAGCCCGGGCGAAGTCATCTACTACCGCGGACGTACCTTCAAGTCGGTGCGGGGCATGGGGAGCATCGGCGCCATGCTGCAGGGAAGCGCCGATCGCTACGGTCAGGCCGAAGTGAAGACCCGGGAGAAGCTCGTCCCCGAGGGCATCGAGGGACGGGTCCCCTACAAGGGCGGTCTCGCCCAGCTGACCCACCAGCTCGTCGGAGGCATCCGGAGCGGCATGGGCTATGTGGGGTGCAGCACGATCGAAGAACTGAGGACGAAGCCGCAGTTCGTTCGCATCACCGGGGCCGGTCTCCACGAGGCGCACCCTCACGACGTGCAGATCACGCGCGAATCGCCGAACTACCTGATGGAGCAGATGTGACGCACCAACGCTTCCTGATCATCGATCTCGGAAGCCAGTACGCGCAGCTAATCGCCCGTCGTGTACGCGAGCTGAACTGCTACGCGGAAATCGTCATGCCCGACGTGTCGCCTCGGCGCGTCGCCGAGGCCCAGGGTCTCATCCTCTCGGGCAGCCCCTGGAGCGCATACGACCCACAGGCACCCAAGGTGGATCCCACGATCTTCGATCAGGGGACGCCGGTGCTGGGCATCTGCTACGGCATGCAGCTGATGAGCTCGGTGCTCGGTGGCGCGGTGGGCGCCGCCGAGGAGAGGGAGTACGGGCCTGCCCTCATCGACATCGTCGAGGACGGGGCCGCCTTGCTCGCCGGACTCGGGCCGCACACCAACGTGTGGATGAGCCACGGCGACCGGGTGGAGCAACCCGCCGAGGGCTTCGAAGCCATCGCGTCGACCGTGAGTGCCCCGTACGCCGCGATCCGCCACGCGAGCAAGCGGCTGTTCGGGGTGCAGTTCCATCCCGAGGTCACCCACACACCTCGCGGGTCGGAGATCTTGAGGAACTTCCTCTACGGGATCTGTGGCGCGACCGGCGACTGGCGTATGAGCTCCTTCATCGACGAGGCGATCCACGCGATTCGCGCGCGCGTCGGCGAGGAGCGGGTGATCTGCGGGCTGTCCGGCGGTGTGGACTCGAGTGTGGCGGCCGTCCTGATCCACCGCGCCATCGGGGATCAGCTCACGTGCATCTTCGTGGACAACGGCATGCTCCGAAAGGGCGAGGCCCAAGAAGTACTCGAGACGTTTCGCGGCCAATACCACATCCCGCTCCGCTTTGCCGACGAGGGGAGCGCCTTCCTCACGGACCTTGGTGGCGTGACCGAGCCCGAGGAGAAGCGCCGCCGCATCGGGCATCGCTTCGTCGAGGTCTTCCAGGCAGAGGCCCGCCACGTCCAGGGCGCGCGCTTCCTCGCCCAAGGAACGCTCTACCCCGACGTGATCGAGTCTCAGTCCGCCTTCGGGGGGCCGTCGGTGACCATCAAGACCCACCACAACGTCGGGGGGCTGCCCGAGGAGCTCGGCTTCGAGCTCCTGGAGCCCTTCCGCGAGCTCTTCAAGGACGAGGTGCGAGCGATCGGGCGCGAGCTCGGCGTCCCGTCCACGATCGTCGACCGCCAGCCGTTTCCCGGGCCCGGACTCGCCGTCCGCATCGCCGGCGAGGTGACCGCCGAGCGGTTGGCCGTGCTGCGCGAGGCGGATGCCGTCGTTCGGGAGGAGATCGAGCGGGCGGGCGCTCACGTTCATCTATGGCAGTACTTCGCCGTACTCGTGCCCGTGAAGACCGTCGGTGTCATGGGGGACGAGCGGACCTACGAGAACGTCGTCGCCGTGCGCGCCGTAGAGAGCACGGACGCCATGACCGCCGACTGGGCGGATCTGGGCAAGGAGCTGCTGGGGCGACTCAGCAACAGGATCATCAACGAGGTCCGCGGGGTGAACCGCGTGGTCTACGACATCAGTACGAAGCCGCCGGCGACAATCGAGTGGGAGTGACAGGATGACGGATACCAAGGACTGGAAGCCCGTGGACGACCGTTTCCCGCGGCTGTATTGGCGTCTCGATGAGGCGGCGTGGAATGCGTTCTCGCGCTTCGGCATCGTGCAGGAGCTGGACGCAGGCCAGGTCGTGTTCGTGGAAGGCGGCCCGTCGATCTCTCTCGTACTCGTCATGAAGGGGGAGCTCGCCATCACGGTCAAGGGCAAGGAAATCGCCCGTGTCGGCGAGAACTATTCGGTAGGCGAGATGGGCCTCCTTCTCGACATCCCCCGTGCAGGCACGGTGTCCGCCATCAAGCCGGCGAAGGTGCTCGAGTTGGGACGGGAGGACATCCTCCGCATGCAGGACGAGGCACCTGTCTGGTCGACACGCCTCTACCGCGTACTCGCCGAGTGCCTGGCGGAGTACCTCCGAGACGCCGCCAAGAAGTAGCTCGCGAGGTCACGCTCCTTCGGCACGGCTTCGATCGCGACCGACCCGGCGTCCGTGTGTCTACGAGCGGACGTCTGCTTCGTCGGGGAAGAAGGTCTCGCGGTAATAGCGAAGCTCGGCAACCGACTCGCGGATGTCCGTCATCGCCTCGTGGGAGTTGGCCTTCGTCGGCGGGCGGAAGCGCTTGGGATACCAGCGCCTCAGGACTTCCTTCAGGCTCGATACATCGATGTTGCGGTAGTGCAGGAAGTCGTGGAGCGAACGCATGCCACGCCAGAGGAATGCGCGGTCGGTGTGGACCGAGTTCCCGCAGAGCGGACTCTTCTGCGCCGTACAGTGCTCTTGGAGGAAAGCGAGGGTCCTGGCTTCGGCCTCCTCACCCGAGATGGCGGACGCCCGGACGCGGTCCAGCAGCCCGGAGCGGGTGAACTGCTCCCGGCTCCAATCCGACAGGGTCTCGAGCTCCTGCTCGGATCGGTGAATCACGATCTGCGGCCCCTCGGCGAGGATCGAGAGGTCCGGGTCGGTGACCAGCGTGGCCATCTCGATGATGTGGCATCGATCCGGATCGAGTCCGGTCATCTCCAGGTCGATCCAGATCAGGGGCTCGCGGGCGCTGGGCATCCGGCGAAGTCTATCAGGTCCCCGCGAACTCGCCCCGCGGGTTGAACCCGACGTCTTCGCGGCCGTTCCGGGCCTCGTCCTGGAGCTTGGGCCGATCCGAGGTGGCCCCGCCCCCGCGGCCGCCACCTCCGCGGCCGCCGCCCCAGCCCGCCAAGCTGACGACCACACCGCCCACGACCTCGTCTCGGGCCGAGGCGTCGCCTTCGCAGCAGCGGGCGGCTGCGTCGAAGAAGTCGATGATGCGCCCGGACCAGCGGCTGTCGCCGATGAGAGGGATCATGTCCTCGCGGAGGAAGGCCGCGGACTTGGGGTCCTCGAAGCCGTTCCACGTCAGGACCCAGGTCAGAAGGGAGCGCTTGCCGCCACCGCGCCAGCCACCGCGCCGACCTCCGCTCGGGATGCCCTCCTTCTTGATCATCTTCTCCATGCTGCGCGCGGTCTTCGGGTCCTTTTCGAAGTAGGAGAGGCCGATGATGGGCCCGTACGTCGCGAAGTTGGTCTTGCCTCCCTGCGCCCGTTTCAGCAGGGCCTTGCGGACCTTGGCGTCACCCGCGCCGCACCGCCCGGCCGCTCGGTACATGTGGTTGGCCACGCCCGGTTCCTTCTCTCGCGGCGCGCGCCTGAGCAGCTTCGACACGGACTCCTCGCTACCGATGTACTCGAGCGACACCGCGGCATTGGCGCGAAGGTCGAGCTCTTTGTGATCGAGGAATTCCTCTACGGCTTCCCGCACGATCTCGAGGCCGGGTCGGCCGAACGCCCGCACGATGTCGACCTGTAGTTCGGGCCGCTTCTTCGATTCTTCCAGGAGCGTGAGCAGGGGCTGCACGACGTCCCCCTCCTGATCCGCTTCCATCAACGCGTGCAAGGCCGTGCGGCGGACGATCTGGTCCTGGCTCTGGGCCAGACCCATCTGCTCTCGGATCCACGCTTCCCGCTCCGGTCCGCTCTCGGGCACCGGGCGGATGTCGGGGCCGACCACGTCGGGGATGCCCTCGCCGTCGTCGGCCGGCGGCGCCGTCTCGGTGCTGCCGCGGCGCGCACGATCCTTGGCCAGCGCCTTGTTCATGAGCGCCTCGAGCGCCTTGACCGAGCCATCTCCCGAGCCGTGCGGCCAGTACTCGAGCCGATCGATCATCCGTCCGTCCGGATACGCGAAAATGTGCTGGGGCGAGACGATGTCGCCGTCGATGCCGTAGCGCAGCCTCAGTTCGCCGTAGTCGTCCGACGTTCCGCTGCCGGTCAGGAAGGCGCACACGAACTTCTGTGCCAGCTTCACGATGCGGGGATCCCGATACGTGTTCTCGCGCAGCTCCTTCGCGGCGGGTTCGAACCGGGCGCGGCCGTCCACCCGCTGGGCGTTGATGCAGATCATCAACGGCTTGTCCTCCGCCTTGGCCGCGGTGAACGCCTCCTCGAGCGCCCGCTTCCAGCGAATCTCCTGGGGAGCGCTCTCCTCTTCTGCCTGGGCGGGCGCGATGGCGAAGACGCACAGCAGCGTCAGAGCGACAGATCGCATGGTCATGGAAGCCTCCCCACGGTCAGAGCCGTCTCTCTATCGTCAGGGAGACGTCAAGGGTGCGCTGCCGGTTCCCTCGCCGCCCCCCAGGGCCCGCTCCAGCGCCAGCTGGCCGCAGGCGGCGTGGATGTCCTCTCCCCGGCGTGTCCGCAGCGTCACCGAGACCCCGGCCTCGCGGATGCGTCGCGCGAATCCCTTCGACACCAGATCGGTGGGGGCCTGGAGCTCGGGGCGATGGGAGACCGGGTTGAGGGGGATCAGGTTCACGTGGATGTGGCGCCCCACGAGGAGCCGGGCCAGCGCCTCCGCGTGGTCCGAGCGATCGTTCTCACCCGCGATGAGCACGTATTCCACCGTCGCGTCGCGGCCCGACGCCCGCGCGTAGGCCGCCGCCGCGTCCACGAGGTCCTGGACCCGCCCCTCCCGGCTGGTGGGGATCAGCTGACGCCGGGTCTCGTCGTCCGGCGCGTGCAGCGAGACGGCGAGGTTGACGCCCAACGCGCGTTCGGCGAACGCGCGGACCAGCTTCCCCGTCGACGCCGTGGAGACCGTGATCCGTCGGGGCGATAGGTGAAGACCCTCCGGGTGCCGCCAGAGCTGGATCGCCGCGGCCAGGTGGTCCAGGTTGAGCAGGCCCTCGCCCATCCCCATCACGACGACATGGCTGGGGCGCTGACCCAGGTGACGCTGGACGTGCTGGACCTGCTCCACGATCTCGGCCGTTTCCAGGTTGCGAACGAGGCCCGCCACGCCCGACGCGCAGAACACGCAGCGAATGGGGCACCCCACTTGCGTCGACACGCAGACGGTGCGACGAGCATTCTCTGGAATGAGGACCGTCTCGATCCGGCGGTCGTCTTCCAGGCCGAGGAGGAACTTCGTCGTGCCGTCGTGGCTTCGCTCCGCTTCCACGAGGCGGGTGAGGGAGGGGCGGGTGTCGCCTGCCAGGCGGTCGCGCAGGGCGGCCGGGAGCGTCATCATGTCGCCCGGGTCGCTCACGGCGCGCGCGTGCACGGCCTGGAAGATCTGCTGCGCGCGGTAGCGCTTCTCGCCCCAGGAGACGAGGAGACGCTCGAGCGCTTCGAGCGAGAGTCCGGCCAGGGCAGGCCGACCCTCCGGCATGCTCACGACGCGTTCTTGCGTCGCTTCGTCACCCCGCGGAGCGGAGCCAGGCCCGCGACGACGTCCTTGGTGAGTCGATACGTCGTGTTCGGGCGTGCGTCGGGGAGCTCGAACATCACATCGAGGAGGAGCTCTTCCAGAATCGAGCGCAAGGCCCGCACGCCGGTGTCGCGCTCCAAGGCGCGGTCTGCGATCGAGAGAAGCGCGTCGGCGTCGATCTCCAACTGCGCGTTCTCGAGGCTGAACATCTGCTGGTACTGCCGCACGAGCGCGTTCTTCGGCTCCTGCAAGACGCGCACCATGTCCATGCGGCTGAGGGGATCGAGCGTCGCGAGAACGGGGAGACGGCCGACGAACTCGGGAATCATGCCGAATTCGATCAGGTCGTGAGGCTGCACCAGGCGCAGCATGGCCGCGCGCTCGCGGGCGTCCATCGTGTCCGACGCGCCGATGCCGCGGCCGAAGCCCATGAGACTGTGGCCCGTCCGACGCGCCACGATCTCGTCGAGACCGGAGAAGGTCCCGCCACAGACGAACAGGATGTTCTCCGTGCTGATCTGGATGTACTGCTGCTCGGGGTGCTTGCGCCCGCCTTGGGGCGGCACGTTGGCCACCGTGCCTTCCATGATCTTGAGAAGGGCTTGCTGAACCCCTTCGCCGCTCACATCCCGCGTGATCGAAGGGTTCTGGGTCGTCCGGTTGATCTTGTCGATCTCGTCGATGTAGACGATGCCGTACTCGGCTCGCTCGCGGTTGAAGTCGGCGGCCTGGAGCAGCTTGAGGAGGATGTTCTCGACGTCCTCGCCGACGTAGCCGGCCTCGGTGAGGGTCGTCGCGTCCGCGATGGCGAACGGGACGTCCAGGATCCGCGCAAGCGTGCGCGCCAGTAGGGTCTTCCCGCTCCCCGTCGGGCCGACGAGCAGGATGTTCGACTTGTCCAGTTCCACCTCGGAGTCGCCGCCATAGAGCGCTCGCCGGTAGTGGTTGTAGACCGCCACGGACAGGGTCTTCTTCGCGCGCTCCTGGCCCACCACGTACTCGTCGAGATAGCCGTGGATCTCACGCGGCGTCTTGAGGGAGCCCTGCTCGCCACCCAGGATCGGCGGCGCCTCGGCGTCCTCGCCTCCGGCTCGCCGTCGCCGGCGTGCCGGTCGGCCGCTCCGCTTCTGCTCCTCCAGGAGGATGGTGTTGCAGAGCTCGACGCACTCATTGCAGATGTTGATCCCCGGGGGGCCCGCAATGAGGCTTTCCACCGCGTGGCGGCTCTTGCCGCAAAACGTGCATTTCTCGACCGGTCCACGGCGCGACGTCATGCAGGCATCTCCGTCTCGACCCCCGGGCGCAACCGCAAGCCGCCCTCTGCTCTAGGGGTCCAAGTCTACCGGCCCTTCACGGGCACGCGGCAAATGCAGGTGCGGCCCGCCAGGGCCCAAGCACCCTACTTCTTCTTGGCCTTCTCATCGTCCTCGTCGTCGCCCTTCATGGGCTCGACGACCTCGTCGATCAGGCCGTACTCGCGCGCCTGCTCCGCGGAGAGGTAGTTGTTGCGATCCGTGTCTCGCTCCACCTCGACCAAGGGGCGACCCGTGTGTCGAACGAGGATGTCGTTCAAGACCTGGCGGTTCTGGAGGATCTCCTCGGCCTCGATTTCGATGTCGGCCGCCGTCCCCTGCACGCCGCCGTAGGGCTGGTGGATCATGATCCGGCTGTTGGGCAGCGCGTAGCGCTTGCCCGGGGTGCCCGCCGCCAGCAGGATCGCCGCCATGCTCGCGGCGCTGCCCAGGCAGACGGTCTCGACCGGACACGAGATGTACTGGAGCGTGTCGTAGATCGCGAGACCGGAGGTGATGTAGCCGCCGGGGCTGTTGATGTAGAGGTGGACGTCGCGGTTGCGGTCCGCCTTCTGGAGATAGAGCAGCTGGCCGATGAGGATGTTCGCGACGTCGTCGTTGATGGGCGTACCAAGGAAGACGATCCGGTCTTCCAGGAGTCGACTCCAGATGTCGTAGTGGCGCTCGCCGCGTCCCGTCCGCTCGATGATGGTCGGGTTGGGAATGAGGGCGTTCGTCGGGCGGGCGAGATGGGCCCGCACGGTGTCTGCGTAGTTCTGGTCCATGGGGATCAGTCGTCCTTCTTGGCCTTCTTCTTCGTGGCGGCCTTCTTCTTCGTGCTGGCCTTCTTCTTGGCGGCCGGCTTCTTCTTGGTCGCCGTCTTCGCGCCCTCTGTACCACCCGCGCCAGCCTTCTCCTCGAGCTTGGCTTCCCGGCGGATCAACTCGCGCACCTTGCGGTGGCGGATCTGGTTCGCGAGCTCCGCGATCCGTCCCCCGTCCCTGAAGGAAGCGAGGACCTCGGCCTCCGGGCGCCCGTAGGCCTGGGCGATGCCCTGGATGGCCTGCAGGATCTCCGCCTCGGCGACCTTGATGTCGGCTTCGTCAGCGATCCGGTCGAGGAGGAAGAACGTGCGCATGTCCTTCTCCACGGCCGCCTTCGCGTCGCCTCGCTCCGCGTCGATCTGCTTGCTAATCTCGTCCTCGGCCACCTTCTCCATCTCGAGCTCGGTGCGCTTGCGCCGGGCCCAGTTCTCCATCTCGGCGTCCACGAAGGACTCGGGCAGGGACATCTCGATGCTCTCGACCAGTCTCTCGGTCAGACGGGTCTCGGCATCGCGCTCGCGCTCGCGCGTGCGGGAGCGCTCGAGGTGCTTCTCCATCTCGCTGCGCATCTCGGCTTCGTCGTCGAAATCGTGCGCCTTGAGGAACTCCTCGTCGATATCGGGAAGCACGTAGCGCTTGATCTCCTTGAGCTCCACGTCCAGGGTCAGATCCTTGCCCCGCAACTCCTCGCGCGGATCGTCGACGGCCACGCGCACCGGAGCGGACGCCTTGGCGCCGACCTTCTTGCCAGCCAGGGCCTTGTCCACGTCTTCGGTCACGAAGCCGGCGAGAACGCCACGACCGACCATCGTGTAGGCGTTCTCGTCGTGGGCGACGACGCTGTCGCCGTCCTTGGCTTCCCAGTCCACGACCAGGATGTCCCCTTCCTCGACCGCGACGTCCTCCACCGTCTGGAGCGTCGCGCGCGTCTGGCGCAGCTGATCCACGGCCTCGTCGACGGCCCCGTCTTCGATCGACACCGGCTCGACGTCGATCGAGAGCCCCTTGTAGTCGGGGGTTTCGAACTCGGGCCGGGTGATCAGCTCGAACGCGAACTCGAGCGCCTTCTCGGGATCGATCTCCAGGGTGTCCAGATCGATCGTGGGCTGTTGGAGCGGCTCGATCTTCTGTTCCTCGACGAGGAGCTTCATGGCCTTCTCGACCAGCTTCTCCTTCACCTCCCGCCCCATGGCCGTGGCGAATCGCTTCTCGAGCAACCGCCGGGGTGCATGGCCCGGGCGAAAGCCCGGAAGGGCGACGGCCTCGTTGATCTCGTCGTACTGGCGGTCGTACTCCTCCTGGATGCGCTCGGGCGGTACGGTGACCGCGATCTTCTTCCGGCAGGGACCGAGGGTGTCGATGGCGAAGTCCATGGGAGGCTCCTTGGGCGCCCCTGTCCAGCGGGGCTGCGCAGCCGGCCAAGGGTAGCGGGTGGCCTCCCGACGGGAAGGCCTGCCCCGGAGTTTCGGGGCGCGGCGGGGCGGGGATAGGGGAAGCGAGGCGGTCGACGCTGGTTGTTGCCCCGGCCCCTCCTCGGGGTAGCATGAGGGCGAGGAGGCCTTCCAGGGTGGGGCTCAAGTTGGTCCGCGTCCGCGGAGCCAGCCATTCGCCCCAGTCGTCTTCCTGTCCCCCGGGGCAGGAGCGAAGCCCCGACGCGAGCCCGTCGCCAGTCGCCGCAGGCCATGGCGCGGGTGTCCCCAGAGATCGGGGTGCGCCTCGGTAGGCCACAGTCCATCCGCCTCGGGCCCCGGGGCCGTTCCCAGGGCCACCCAGGAGGTACCTCTCTGCCGGCAAGGCCGGCGGCCGGGCACCAGGGATCCAACATGAGCGACCATTCCACTTCGGGCAACACCTCCAGCAGCGGGCGCCGGCGTCGTCGGCGCCGCGGAGGCCGCGGGCGTTCCCGTTCTTCTTCCCAACCCCAGGCGCAGGAAGCCCCCGTCTTCGACGAGTCCGGGCTGCCCGTCGGCGTCCACGCCGAGGACATCGCGCCGCCGGCACCTGCCGATGATTACGTCTTCGAAGAGCCGTCGATGGACGCCCTCTACGAGATGGGCGTGCTCGACGCCACCCGGGACGGGCACGGTTTCCTCCGCAGCCCGGCGAACAGCTACGTCCCCAATCTCGAGGACGCCTACGTCGCGCCTGCGCTCGTGCGTCAGTACGGCATGCGCGACGGCGTGCTCATGGACGGTGAGGTCGGCCCGCCCAAGCGCAAGGGCCAGAATCCCCAGATGATCAAGCCCACCAGCATCGGCGGCTTGGCTCCGCATCTCTACCACAAGACGGCCAAGTGGGACGATCTCGTGGTCATCGACCCCGAGGAGCGGATCGATCTCACGACCGAGAGCGACGACATCACGCTACGCATCATCGACATGTTGAGCCCGATCGGGTTCGGGCAGCGCGCGTTGCTCGTCTCGCCGCCCCGCGCGGGAAAGACGATGATCCTCCAGAAGATCGCGCAGGCCATCCAGACCAATCATCCGGATGCCTACCTCATGATCCTCCTGGTGGATGAGCGCCCGGAAGAAGCCACGGCCATGCGTCGCGCGACCAAGGGTGAGGTCGCCGTCTCGACGAACGACAAGCCGCCCGAGAACCACGTGCGCGTCACGGAGATGGTGCTGAAGAAGGCCAAGCGCCTCGTCGAGACCGGCCGCAAGGTCGTGATCCTCATGGACTCGCTCACGCGTCTGGGGCGCGCCTACAACCTGCTCCAGCGGGGGGCGGCCGGACGCTCTCGGGCGGGATGGACTCACGGACGCTCGAGCGCCCCAAGGCCTTCTTCGGCGCGGCTCGGAACGTCGAGCACGGCGGATCGCTCACGATCATCGCCACGGCGCTGGTCGAGACCGGCTCGCGGATGGACCAGGTGATCTTCGAGGAGTTCAAGGGAACCGGCAACATGGAACTCGTGCTGGATCGGCAACTCGCCGAGCAGCGCATCTGGCCGGCCATCGACGTCAACAAGTCGGGCACGCGCAAGGAGGAGAAGCTCCTGTCGCCGAGCTTCCTCGAGAAGGTCTACATGCTGCGCCGGGTTCTGAACAAGGTGCCTCCGGTTCACGCCATGGAACTCCTGATCGACCGCATGGGCAAGACGGAGACGAACGAGGAGTTCCTCAACAGCATCGCGCAGAAGCGCCGGGACGACGACTAGTCCGTATCGGTAATCCCGTTGCCAGGCCGGGGCGGTCCGATCCCTCCCTGTGTCCTCTCGCCGGCGCCGCTTCCTTCCGCGTAGGATGCCCGCTTTGCCGCCGCCCGGGCGGCATCCCGCGCGAGAGAACTCCATGCGTCGCCACGCCCCGATCCTTGCCTTTCTCGTCGTCCTCGCCCTGCCCGTCCTGCTCGTGCTCGCCTCGCCGGGCGCCCACGCGGCGGACAAGCCCACGCTGGGCCTTAGGTACCCCTCGCTGACGCCGGACAACGAGCGCGTGGTTTTCGGGTATCGGGGCGACATCTGGATCGCCCGCGCGGATGGCAAGGGACCGGCGACCCGCCTCACGATGCACGAGGCGCAAGAGACCCTGCCCCGCGTGAGCCCGGACGGGAAGCAGGTGGCCTTCAGCTCCCGGCGTAACGGCGGCTACGACCTCTTCGTCACCTCGGTCGATGGCGGCCTTCCCAAGCAGCTCACCTTCCATGGTGGACCGGCGATCCTCAGTTCCTGGTCGCCGGACGGCAAGCGCCTGCTCTTCCTCGGTTCGCGGGGCCCGAAGGTGACCGGCATGGACCTCTATGAGGTCGACCTCGCCGGCGGGACGCCACGCGCGGTGACCACGGACGGCGGTCGCGACGGGGCGTACCATCCCAACGGCAAGACGATCGTCTACGCCCGCGGCTTCAACACGATCTACCAGGACAACTACGAGGGGGCCGCGAACTACGACCTCTTCGTCGTCGACGAGCCGGGCGCGCTGCCCCGACGCCTCACCCAGACCGGTGGGAACGAACGCTATCCCTTCTACTCCAAGGACGGCGAGACCATCTACTTCGTGGCCGAGGAGAAGGGCATCGCCGGCTTCTACGCGATGCCCGCCGCGGGGGGAGAGCGGCGCAAGGTCGTTTCCTTCAAGGACGACGTGTGGCGCCCCTGCCCGGCGTGGGACGGCAAGTCGGTCGCCTTCGAGATGGCCGGCCACGTCTACAAGACGGACGTCACGGCGAAGGAGCCCAAGGCGACGCAGCTCCCCATCACCGTCAAGAGCGACGTCCGTCACAGTGGACGGCACGTCCGCCGCATCACGACGGGCCCCGAGCAAGTCCACGTGAGCCCCGACGGTACGCGGGTGGCGTTCGCGGTCCACGGCGACATCTGGATGATGCCGGCGAGCGGCGGCGAGGGTACGCGCCTGACATCCGACAAGGCCCAGGAGGACTGGCCGCGTTTCAGCCCCGACGGTCGCTCGATCGCCTACCAGTCCGACAAGGGCGGCTCGAGCAATCTCTATCTCCTCGATCTGAAGACGCGCAAGTCGAGGCAGCTCACCAACCACAAGGCCAATGACTTCTTTCACGCGTGGTCGCCCGACGGGCGCAAGCTGATCTTCACGTCCGAGCGCAGCGGGAACCGTGACATCTGGCGCCTGGATCTCGAGAGCGGCGCCGTCGACCAGCTCACACGGCATCCTTCGCCGGATGACGACGCGACCTACTCACCGGACGGTCGCTGGATCGCGTTCGACAGCGGTCGCGAAGGCAACCAGGCCGTGTTCGTCATGCCCGCGGAGGGCGGCCGCGCTCGCCGCATCTCCCAGGGCACCGGATTTTTCCAGGTCCCCTCCTACGCGCCCGATAGCTCCATGCTCGTGTTCGAGGCCTACAACCCCGCCACCGGGCGGAGCGGCGGCCTCTACGTGACGTCGGCCAACGGAGGGCCGCAGGTGCAGTTGACCCGTTCGGGGTCGGCCGCGCACTGGAGCCCCAAGGGCGACTACATCTTCTACACGGTCCGCGACAACGACGGGCGGAGCACCATCCATCGCCACCCGGCGCCGCGCAGCATCGACCAGAGCGAGGTCGTCCCCTTCAGCGGGAAGATCGAGGTGGATCGGCGGACCGAGCTCGGGGACCTCTTCGACGAGGCCTGGGGCCGCCTGAAGGACGGGTTCTACGATCCCAAGATGCACGGCGTCGACTGGAACGCGATGAAGAAGCGGTACCGCCCGATCGCCGTCGATGCGGAGGACAAGTCCGAGTTCCACAACGTGATCCGCCAGATGCTGGCCGAGCTGGGGGCGAGCCACCTCGGTATCTCCGGCGGCGATGACGGCGGCGAGGGCTACGTCCGCCCCAAGCTGGTCGAGACGGGATTGCTGGGGTTGGAGTTCGCCCACGAGCGGACCAAGGACGGCTGGCGCGTCGCGGCGGTGACGCCCGGCGGGCCCGCGGACAAGACCGGCGTCCGCATTGGCGACGTCGTGACGCGGATCGGTAGCACCAAACTCGGCGCCAAGACGAACATCGACAAGGTCCTCGCGGGGAAGGCGGGCAAGGACATCTCCATTCGATTCAAGCCCGTCACCGCCCAGGGACTCGGCGATGAACGCAAGCAGGTGATCCGACCCGCCGCGTGGCGCGATATGTGGAATCTCGGCTACCAGAACTGGCTGAAGCAGTCTGCCGAGGCCGTCAAGGAGGGAACGAAGGGCAAGGCCGGCTACATCCATCTCTCGATGATGAACGGCGAGAACCTGCAGAAGTTCCAGAAGGCCGTCGCGAAGTGGAACCGGGACCCCAAGATCAAGGGCATGGTGCTCGACGTCCGCAACAACGGCGGCGGGAACATCCACGTCCAACTCATGGACATCTTGACGAGTCGCCCGTTCATGCAGCTCAAGCCCCGCACCGGCGACAAGATCACGCAGCCGGGGCTCTACTGGGACAAGCCCGTGGTCGTGCTCATCAACGAGCGCTCGTTCTCCGATGCGGAAGTCTTCCCGCACGCCTTCCGCTACGCCGGTGTCGGGAAGCTCGTCGGCGCACCGACGGCCGGAGGCGTCATCGGCACGAACGACATCACCCTCTCCGACGGGAGCCGTCTGCGTATCCCGCGGGTCGGCTGGTGGGGCATGGACGGCGAGAGCCTCGAGGGCACCGGCGTCCAGCCGGACATCCTGGTCCTGGAGACCTCCGAGGATCGTCGCCAGGGCCGCGATCGCCAGATGGCCAAGGCCCTCGAGGTGATCCGCGCCGAGATCAAGGAGTACGAGGCCGCCGAGAAGGCCAAGGCGAAGGCCAAGAAGGACGCCGCGGCGGCCAGCGCCGCCAACGCCAAGGAGACCAAGCCCGCCGTCTCCACCCCCGCTACGCCGCGCCTGAAGCCGGCTTCCGCCCTGGAGCCGCTGGCCGACGCCGTCGCGGGAGAGTGGGTGCGTTACCGCTTGTCCTTCGGAGGCCAGACGACGCTGCTCAAGGTCGACGTCGCGTCGGCTACCGACGAGAAGGTCACCTTCGCGCAGACCGTGGAGGAGGGCGGGGAGTTCCTGCCGCCCATCCCCGAAGCGCTGACGCGCGGGCCCATCCTCGAGAGCCTCGCGGGCTTGGGGAAGGTGACGGCGCACGAGGTCACGCGCTCGACCCTGCTCGAGAAGGAGATCGAGGTCCTGCGTGCGCACCTCACGTGGGAGGGCACGCCACTCGTCCTCACGTTCACCAACGCCATCCCGGCCATGGGCCTGTTGTCCGTCGAGGCGGACGGGGAGACCCTCATGGAGGCGATCGCCTGGCATCCGGCAACGCCCGTCGAGGTGAAGGCTGAGCCGGAGCCGCAGCCGAAAGCGGCCGAGCCGGCGGGACCCAATCCGGTAGTCGGCGAAGACGCCGAGGACACCGAGGACGCCCCGTCGGCCCCCCTCGAGAACCCCCTCTACGACGCCGAGGTCGGCGAGTGGGTCCGGATGCGCATCACCACCCCCGGCGGGGAGGCCACCATCACGCGGGAGGTGATCGAAGTCACCGACGACGAGGTGGTGTCCCGCACCTTCATCCAGCAAGGCGAGCGCCGAGCCGACGGCCCGACGATGCGTCGCCCGCGGACGAAGGCGTTCCCTTTCGGCGAGCGTGGTCCCGTGACGTGGTCCAGCGAGGAGGTGGAGATCAACGGCACGACCCTCGCTTGCCACGTCGCCACCATGACCCGGCGAGGCGCCGAGATTCGGCGCTGGATCTCCCTTCAGGTCCCCGTGGATGGACTGGTCCGCCTCGAGCGTGGCGGCGAGATCGTGAGCGAGCTGCTCGAGTGGGGGAGCGACGGCGCCCCCGAGGACTAGGTCCCGCCAACGCCAACGGCCTGGAGCTGGGGTCTAGGACCTCCGCTCCGGGCCGTTTGCCGTGATTTCCGAAGGCAGGACACGTGCAGGGGCGTTCCCAGGGAACGGGCCGCCGACCGAGGTAGAGTCGTGTCTGCACGTCGGGGCGCGTGACCCGGGGAGCACCGTGTTCAGCATCTTCCTGCTTCGAATCGTCCGCCTCGCTTGCCTGCTGGCGCTCGCGGGGGTCCTCTTGGCGACCGGGCGCGAGGCCCGTGCGCACGGTGGCCAGTTCATCCCCCCGCCGCCGTTCCAGCCGCCCAAGCCGCCTCTCATTCCCACCGTGCCCCCGCCCGTCACGCTCCCACCCACCACGCCGGGGACCACGCCGCCGCCGCTTCCGACGCCGACCACGCCCGGGGGCACCGCGGCGCCGCCCACCCGAAGTGGCCTGGTTACGCCCCGCGGGCGCAGCGTGCGCCAAGCCGATCCCAACGCTTCCTGGGAGACGTGGTGGGCGCTCAATCGCCTCGCCTACCTCCCGGACCGGCGGGCGGCCTTCGAGCGCCGCGTCCTCACGCCCCGCGATGGAGACGATCCCGGCCTCTGGTCCCGGCAGCGCGTCGAGAAAGCCGCGCAGGAGATCGTCCCGTTCCTTCTCGATCTCCTCCGGGCCGAGGAGCGCGCGCGCGACGACGTCGTCGCCTCGGCGCTGCTGGCGCTCGCGAAGGTGTCCAACGGTGCGCCGACCGTGGCCCTCCTGCGCGAACACCTGGACGATGCCCGCGCGGCCCCGATCGTTCGCGAGGCGGCCGCCCTGGCCGTCGGCCTCCTCCGGCGGTCCGAGCCCGACCTCCAGGTCGAGCCGGCGGTCCTCGATGCGTTGCGAGCCCATCTCGTCGATACCTTCGACGACGAGACCGTGCCGACCCGCGCTCGCGCCTTTGCCGTGATGGCCATCGGCCTCCTCGGCGACCAGCCGTTCGCGACGGCCATCACGAAGGACGGGCGCCTCACCACCCGGGCCCTCTGGCAGCGCCTCGCCCGCGACTACGCCCAACGCGATCTGCCCATCGCGCTGTTGACGGCCCTCGGGCAGCAGCCGCCGGCCGGCGTACCGGACGGTGTGCGCGACGGGCTTCGCGGGCTCGTGCTGGGCAAGCGCACGCTCGGGCGCCGGTGGGACCCCGTGGAGCGAGGGCACGCGCTCACCGCCGTGCTGCGTCTGCCGGGCCCCGATACCGCCGCGTTCCTGGTGCGGGTCCTGGAGAACAAGCGCACCCCGCGCGACGTACTGCGCGCGGCCTTCTCGGCCGGCGGCCACGTCGCCGGCAGCCTGAGGCCGGATCAGCGACGCGACGTGGGGCGTGCGCTCGACCGCGCCATGCGTCAGGCCCGGGACCCCCTCTCAACAGGACTGGCGCTCGTCGCGGCCGGCCAACTCCTCGGCAGCGATCTGCGCGCGGGCTCCCCGACGGTGCTGCGCCTGACGAGTCTGGGGCGGGAGCTCGCCGCCGAGGCACGCAACGGTCCGACGACGACCCGTGGATTCGCCCTCCTCGGCCTCGCGCTCGCCATTCGGGAGGTCCCGCCGTGCGACGAGATCGACGTGGGGCGCTACGTGGACGAAGGCAAGGCCTTCCTCGTCCAAGCGCTCGGGCAGGAGCGCGGTGACCCGAGTGTCCTGGGCGCGACCGCCGTGGCCGTGGGGCTCGCGGGCGCCGAGGAGGGGCGAAGCGGGCTCCGCACCATCGTCCTGGACCGCGGTAGGGATTCGACCTTGCGCGGACACGCGGCCGTCGCGCTCGGGCAACTGGGGTCACCCTCGCCCGAGGACGGGAAGGCGCTGCACGTGGCGCTCGCCGATCCGCGGAACGTGGAGTTGAGGCGGCAGGCCGCCCTCGGCCTCGCGCTCCTGGGGGGGCGCACCGCGGTGACCCAACTGCTTCGCCAGCTCCGTGACGGCGAGACCGAGCGGCTCCTCGCCCAGGTCGTGATCGCCCTGGGTCGGATCGGCGACCTGATCGCCGTGCATCCCCTGACCGCCTACGCCTCGGAAGCGAGGCGCAGCGAGCTGGCTCAGGCGCTCGCCGTCGTGGCCCTCGGCCTGATCGGGGATCCGGAAGCCCGTCCGAGCCTGCTTCGCCTCACCTTCAGCGCGTTCTATGCGGCGCGGACGGACGCGCTGCACGAGGCCTACACCATCTTGTAGGCCGTGTACGCATGGGCCTGTTGCATGCGTGGGGGCTGCGCGATGGCTGGGGCCTGACGTCCCTCTCGTCGGCCTCGCGTGGAAAGCCACGCCACGGCCTCGTCGAGGCCCGCCAGCACCCCATCCGTCGTCGTCGCGCCGTTGCCCGTTGCATGCGTGGGTACGGCGCCCTGGGCTGGGGCACTGACGTCCCTCTCTTCGGCCTCGCGTGGAAGGCCACGCCACGGCCTCCTCGAGGCCCGCCCGCACCCCACCCAGCGCGCCGACCGTCGGCGGGGGGCGGCCGTTGCCGGCCCCTGTCGACCTCCGGTTGCTCGGAGTGGGAACTGCGTCTCGGGTGCGCCGACCGTCGGCGGGGGAGGCCTTCGTCCGTACGGAGTCAGGGCAAAAACTCACGGTTCCGGGGAGCGCGGTCCCGTCGCCGGAGGCTTGGCCCGGCGGAGACCGTGATTTTTTGCCCGGACTCCTGGGACCTACTTCTTCGTCTTCTTCGCCTCGATGATGTCCTTCTTCACCTTCTCGGCGATGCCCATGGGTACCGGGCGGTACTCGTTCGGCTCCATCGAGTAGATGCCGCGCCCCTGCGAGAGGCCGCGCAGCACCTCCGAGTAGCGGAACATCTCGGCGAGCGGCACGGAGCCGTAGATCCGCATCGAGTCGCCGGCGCCCTTCTCGGTCTTCTCGATCTGCCCACGCCGCTGGTTGAGGCTGCCGAGCACGTCGCCCAGGTTCGTCTCGGGCGCCGTGATGACGATCGTCATCCAGGGCTCGAGCAGCGTCACACCTGCGCGCGCCACGGCTTCCTTGAAGGCCAGGCGCCCGGCTTCCTTGAACGCCATTTCGGACGAGTCGACGTCGTGCGACTTGCCGTCGTAGAGCGTGAAGTGGACCTTGACGAAGGGGAACCCGAGCGGATCCCCGCGCACGGCCGCTTCGCGCATGCCCTGCTCCGCGGGCGCGATGTACTCGCGCGGAACCGAGCCGCCCACGACCTTGCTCTCGAAGCTGTTCTCGGTCTCTTCGCTGGGGGTGAAGACGACGTTGACGACGCCGAACTGACCGCGGCCGCCACTCTGCTTGACGTGCCGGCCCTCGACATCGACCTCCTTGCTGAGGGTCTGGCGATAGGCCACCTTCGGCCGGCCGGTCTCGCACTCCACGCGGTACTCGTGCTTCAGGCGGCTGCACAGCACGTCGAGGTGCAACTCACCCATGCCCGAGATGATCGTCTCGCCGGTCTCGTCGTCCGTGAATGTCTGGAAGGTGGGGTCTTCCTTCGCGAGGCGGGAGAGCGCCTCCCCGAGCTTGTCCCGGTCCGCGAGGCTCTTCGGCTTCACGGACATCGAGATCACGGTCTCGGGGAACGTCATCGGTTCGAGGAGGAGGGGGTCGTTCTTCGTGCTGATCGTGTCGCCGGTGTGCGTGTCCTTGAAGCCCACGACCGCGCCGATTTGCCCGGCGGTGAGCCGGTCGACCGCTTCGCGGTCCGCGGCGTGCATGATCATCAGGCGACCGACGCGCTCCCGCTTGCGGCGCACGGCGTTCCACACCTGGGTGCCCTGCTCGAGAACCCCGCTGTAGACGCGGATGAAGCTGAGATCGCCGTTCTTGTCCGCGACCGTCTTGAACATCAGGGCGGAGAGGGGCTCGTCCGGATCGGGATGGCGGATGACCGTTTCGCCCGTGTCCGGGTGTTCGCCCGAGACCTCCGCGATGTCCAGCGGATTCGGCAGGAAGTAGCACACGGCGTCCAACAGGCGCTGAATGCCCTTGTTGCGCAGCGCGGACCCGCAGAGCACGGGAACGATCGTACCCTGCAAGACGCCCTGACGGATCGCGATGAGAAGGTCGTCGAGGTGGAGCTCTTCCCCTTCCAGATACCGCTCCAGGAGCTGATCGTCGATCTCGGCGGCCGCCTCGACGAGCTCGCGACGCAACTCGTCGACGCGGTCGACTAGTTCCGCGGGGATCTCCTCCTGATGGAAGCGTCGACCCTGGGACTCCTCGTCGTACATGTACGCCTGGCGCTCGAGGATGTCGATGATGCCCTTGAAGTCCTGACCCTCGCCGATCGGGTACTGGACGGGGTACGCCTTCGCGCCGAGTCGGGTCCGGATGGAGTCGACACTCATGTCGAAATCGGCACCTGCTTTGTCCATCTTGTTGATGAAGCAGAGGCGCGGCACCTTGTATCGGTTGGCTTGGCGCCACACCGTCTCGCTTTGGGGCTCCACGCCCGCCTGCGCGTCGAAGACCGCGACGCACCCATCGAGTACGCGGAGGCTGCGCTCGACCTCGGCCGTGAAGTCCACGTGCCCGGGCGTGTCGATGATGTTGAGCTGGCAGCCCTTCCACTCCGTGTGCG
This sequence comes from uncultured Planctomycetota bacterium, assembly GCA_963802335.1. Lineage (GTDB taxonomy): Bacteria > Planctomycetota > PLA2 > PLA2 > JAEUHO01 > CAWDIE01. The sequence continues at coordinate 181,031 of CAWDIE010000008.1, forward strand.
TCGCCGCGGAGGTGATGGTGATCCCTCGCTCCTGCTCCTCCTTCATGTAGTCCATCGTGGCCGCGCCGTCGTGGACCTCACCGGTGCGGTGGACGCGACCCGAGTAGAAGAGAATGCGCTCGGTGACCGTGGTCTTGCCGGCGTCGATGTGCGCCATGATGCCGAAGTTGCGCACGTCGGCGAGCGGGTTGCGCTTGCCCTGGGCGTCGGGCCAGGGAATGAGGATGCGCTCGTTGGCCGAGGCCGGTGTCGTGGGCTGTTGGGACGACATCGTCGATTCCCTCCGGAACGCGGGGACAAAGGGTACGAACGTAGGTCGGGCCCCGGGCACGGTCAATCTTTGAGTGCGCCGAGACGGTTGCCCTACGAGTGTCCCTGCCCTCTGGGAGACTCCGCCGCGGGGCGGGTGGAGGCACGACGGCACCATGTGGCACGACCCCGACGATCGGCTGCAGAAGGCCGTGGATCGGTACGACGAGGGCGACACCGAGACGGCGCGCGTGATGCTTCGCGCGCTCGATCGCCAGGGTGTGATCAGCCCCCGTATCGACCTCTACTTGGGACACTGCCACCTCGACGCCGACCAGCCACGGGCTGCGCTTCGGCGGTACCGCCGATGCCTCGCCTGGGGGTCGTCGGGCAAATCGCCCGCCGCGAGCCGGCCGTCGTCAGGCGCGGGGACGACGGACGTGAGGGCCTGGATCGGCATCGCGCTCTGCCATGGGCGCCTGGGGCGCATCCATCGCGCCATCGAGGCGCTCGAGCGGGCGGCCCGGTTGGACGGGGAGCGGGAGGAGGTGCACTGCCACCTCGTCCACTGCTTCGCCCTTCTGGGTAAGTTGGAGGAAGCCGAGCGTCACGCGGTCCTCGCGATGCAGCAGGACCCGACATGTCCCCACGTGCACCGCCACCTGGCCATCGGGTACCTCCTCGACGGACGACCGCTTCACGCCCTCGAGGCGTGGCGCCGCGTCGCCGAGCTCGAGCCGCTTCATCCCGAGGTGGAGGTCGGCCTGGGTCGTTGCCTGGCGGCCCTGGGGCGGCGGGGTGAGGCGCGCGCGAAGTACGTCTCGGCCCTGGAGGGCGAGTTCGCGGCCGACGCCCACGCCGGCCTGGGCGATCTTGCCTGGGGCGAGGGTCGGCTGGAGGATGCCGCCGCCCAATATCGTCACGCCGTCCTCCGCGATCCGGAGCACACCGAAGCGCGCCTGCGCCTCGCCGAGATCCTGGGCGAGTTGGGCCTCTTGTCCGAGGCCCTCACCCACGCCGAGGCGCTCCAGCCGCTCTGGGACCCGGGGCCCGGCCCAGCGGTCGGGAAATGGGTGGGCGACGCCGAGGCGGCCGCCGTCGTCGCGCGGCTGATCGGCCAAGCCGGGCGGCGGGCTCCGGGCCTGCGGATCCTCCGCCGCCTTGCGCAGGCGATGCCGCGCTCGGCGGACGCGGTTACCCGGCTCGGGGCCTGTCTTCTGGAGGCGGGGCGACCCGGTGCCGCGGTCCCCGTCCTCAGGCGGGCCCGACGCCTCGCGCGTGCCCAGGGGGGAGGGGGACGTCGCGGCCGTGCGCCTCCTGGCTCGCGCGCTGGGACGTCGCGGCCGGCGCGGGGAGGCGGTGAAGGCCTTGGCTCAGGCGGCCCACCGCCACCCCGCCGACGCGGACCTCCAGATCGATCTGGCGGCCGCGCTGCTCGCCCAGGGGCGCCTCGAGGCGGCCGAGCGGAGCCTTCTACGAAGCATCGGGCGCGATGCGGGCGCCGCCTCCTTGTGGGCGGCTGCCGCCGAGTTCGCCTTGGACGAAGGACGACGCGGCCTGGCCCGCCGTCGCCTTCGCGCCTCGCTGCGACGCGACCCGCGGCAGAGCCACGCCCTGGCCCTGCTGGTCCGGTGGCTGTCCGAGGGGGGGACTGGCGCCGCGCGCTCCACGCCGCGCGGGCGGCCATGCGCGTCTTGCCGGTCGACCACCCCGTCGTCAAGGAATACGGCCGTGCGCTGCTCAACGTGGGGGCAGCGGCCGAGGCCGCTCTACCCTTGAGGCGCTACGTCCTCGCCGCCCCGGGCGACCCGGAGGGCTATCGACTCCTCGGGCGGGCCCTCGAAGCGACGGGGGACACCCACGGCGCGAAGATGCAGCGCCGCATTGGCGCGGTGGTCGGGGCCGGGGTCTGAGCGCTAGGAAGGCGTTAGGCTCGGGCCCGAGGGCCCGTGTGACGCCTTCTGCCCAAAATCGCACGGCGAAAGCGAGCGAACGCGATCGCCATGGGGCTGTTTCTTGCCGAATTCATCCCGAATGCCGCCCAGGTGGGCATTGGGAGTGGCAACCTGTTTGCGGTAGCATCGTCAGCAACTCTCGCCCGGAGGTTCTTGGATGATCCAAGCCCGTATCAATCGAACGCTCGCAGCCGTAATCCTGACAGCTGCTTTCGTTGCCCTCGTGCCTGCCTGTGGTGGTGGGTCTTCGTCGAGCTCGAATGGCGGGCTCGGGCAGCCCCACTCCCTCTCGCTCGTCAACTTCCTCCAGTCCGGCATCGACAATGCCCCGTTGAACACGGTGCTGGAGTTCACCTTCTCCGAACCGCTGGACCCCGCCACGGTGACCAGCGGCTCGCTGCAGATCCGACGCGGTCCCGATTACGGGCAGAGCGCGCCGGGCGAGTACATCGTCACCGGCAACCGCGTGCAGTTCTATCCGGTTCTGCCGAGCCTGTGCGACCTCTCCGACGCGGGTTTCCGGCCCGGGACGAGCTACCGCATCTCGATCGTGGGATATCCGGAAGAGTTCTGCATCAAGAACCTGGCAGGGCAGCCGCTCAACGTGACGTCCACGCATGAGTTCGTGACCCTGCCCGAGACGGATCCGGGCGTGCTTCAGGATGAGCAGCCCGCGGTGGGCCCGTCGATCATCTCGTCCACGCCTGCGCTCAACTCGGCGGCCGTCACCGTGGAGCAGGGCAACGAGATCGTCGTGGGCTTCAGCGAGAACCTCGATCCGTGCTCCGTGACCCCCGCGAGCGTGCGTTTCCACGTGTACGAGACGGGCGATCCCGACACCTTCGAGGCGGCGCCGGATGGGAATACCACCGGGTTCGTGCCGGCTACGAAGCAGGGCACCGACCCCTACAGCTGGGGTGCCGAGAACGACATCGTCACGTACAACCCGCCGCAGGTCATCCCGGCCGAAATCATGCTCTACCAGACGATCGACGCGACGGAGCTGCGGGTGCGTCCGACCTTCGGTGAGTTCCCCGAGAACGCGTTCGTCGTCCTGGATCTCACCTTCGAGATTCGTGACTTCGGCGGGCTCCCGTTGACGTCCACGTCGCTCTCCTTCACCACGGAGAACGTGGCCGGCCAGGACGGCAGCCTCGCGGTCGAGTTCGACGAGTCGACGCCGATCGACACGGCTGTGTCGACGGCCGACGTCAACACCGCGCGTGCGCCGAGTCGCGCGCAGGCCTTCCTCCTCTTCGCCGGTGACGGCGACAACGGTGGTCTGACCCTGCCGGAGAACCAGATTCCGGCCTTCCCGGATATCGACTACCTGCCGGATGACTGCCAGTGGCGGCCGTCCTCGGGCTCGAAGACGGTTTTCAACCCGCAGGACGACGTGTTGCTCGACACGGGCAGCTCGCGTAACCCCTGTGCCAACCAGACCGATGGCTCCTACGGCGTGGTCTGGGAGTTCAGCTCGTTCCGCATCCCCTCCGGGGTCACGGTCACGATCGCGGGTGCGAACCCCGCGCTGCTGCTCGTGCAGGGCGACGTGATCATCGAAAACGGTGGGCGCCTGATCGTCCGCGGTAACGCGGGCACCAACGCCACGGCCTACAGCTCACCGAACTACAACAACCCCGTCGTCGGCAAGGGCGGCAAGGGCGTCGCCGGTTCGGGCGACGGCGGTACGGCTGTCGCCAACTCGACCGGCTCGGGCGGTGAGGGCAAGGACGGGTGGGCCGGCTACGGCAGCCCCGACTACGACACGCCGGCTGAAGAAGGTGGCGTCGGCGCCGGAGAAAGTGCTCCCGGCGGCCAGGGCTCGACCTACTCCAACATGGGTGTCGCCAAGGCCGGCGGCGGCGGTGGCCACTCGACGGAAGGTACCCAGGGCGACCAGAACAGCGGCCCCGGCGTGACCTACTACGGCCAGAAGGACGGCTCGGGCGGCGGGACCTATCCCGACTCCTCCCAGGCCTACAAGATGTACACCCCGTCCTGCGGCTCGGGTGGTGGTAGCGGTGGGAGCTACATGGGTCCCTACGTCTACAACTACTACGAGGGCAACGGCGGTGGCGGCGGCGCCGGTGGCGGCTTCGTCGACATCACCGCCGGCGGCAGCATCTACGTCTACGGCGAGATCCTCGGCATGGGTGGCCGGGGCGGCTCGGGTTCATCCGGCTACGGCTACTACGGCGGTGGCGGCGGTGGCGGCGGCGGGTCCGGTGGCGGCATCCGCCTCCTCACGCCGAACGACATCGACCTCACCGGCGGCACCATCAGCGTCGCGGGTGGCGCGGGTGGCAGCAGTGGCAAGGGCACCTACACCGCTCCGCCCCCGAACAACGGTGGCGCCGGTGGCCTCGGCCGCCTGGTCTTCGAAGACTCCGACTCCATCCTCACCGGCTTCATCGAAGCGAGCGTGACCCCGACCGAGGGCGAAGAGGGCTTCTATCGCGGTACCTTCGACGCAAGCCGCTTCCAGGGTGGTGGCCTGAACCCGACCGCGGTGACGGGTGTCATGCTCGTCGGTCCCATCTGCCCGCCGACCTTCTACGTTCCCCAGGCGTCCGACTTCGTCGTGGGCATCCCCACGACGGGGACCCGCGGCGTCGGCTCGACGGCGATGCTCGTCGAGGTGCAGGGCTATCCGCTCCGCGCCGACGGAACGCCGGACACGAGCGCCGGGACGGGCTGGTACACGGCCGGTCACTTCATCCAGGGTGTGGCGGGTCCCCAGTGGATTCTCGGCAACCCGACGAACCCCGATCCGGACTTCATCGTTCCGCCGTCCGACAACCTCGGAGCCGGCATGAACAACCTCGATGGCTACGGCTACATCCAACTGCGGGTCAGCTTCTACCTGCCGAGCGGCATTACGGCGACCGAGCCGGGGCCGTGGATGGACTCCTGGGACATCCGGTTCAACTACGATCAGTAGTCCAGCGCTCGACGCTTGAATCTCTGCGGCCGGGAGCCTTGGCTCCCGGCCGCCGTTCTATAGGGAGGGAGAGTGATGCCGACCAAGCCCATACCCGCCTCGTCTCCCCCCTCCCCGCCGTTGGATCTGGGCGAGGCGCAGGCCCGCCTGGATGCGAGGCTGCAGGCACTTCCGCGGGGAGGTGTCCTGGCACTCTCGGGTGGAACCGACAGCGCCCTGCTTCTTCACGCGGCCGTAGGCTGCTGGGGGAGCGACCTCGTGGTAGCCGCCACCTCACGCAGTGAGAGTCTGCCGGCTGAGGAGCTGGCCCAAGCGCGCGCCCAGGCTGCAGCCCTGGGCGTCGAGCACGTGGCGATTCAGGGCAGTGAGCTCGAGATCGATGCGTTTCGGCGAAACGCCCCCGATCGGTGCTTCCACTGCAAGGATCACCTCTACGACCAGCTTGCCGCCCTGGCACGCGAGCGAGGCATGCCGCAAGTCCTCGACGGCGCCAATGCGGACGACGTGGGAGATCATCGACCAGGCATGGCCGCCGCCCGGCGGCACGGCGTGGTGTCGCCCCTGCTCGAGGCTGGTTTGACGAAGCCCTGGATCCGGGCCCTGTCGAAGGCGCACGGGCTGGCCACGTGGGACAAGCCGGCCGAAGCGTGTCTGTCCAGTCGCTTTCCCTACGGGACCGAGGTGACGGCCGAGGGTCTGGACCGCGTCTACCGCGCCGAGCGGCACCTCAAGGACCTGGGCTTTCGCACGCTCCGCGTCCGGGTGCACGACCCGGTTGCCCGTATCGAGGTACCCCTGGCCGATCTACCCGCCCTGCTCGCTCCCGGGATCCGCGAGCGCGTCGTGGAGGGCATCAAGGCCGCGGGCTTTCGCTACGTCGCGGTGGACATCGAGGGGTTCCGCAGCGGGAGCCTGAACGAGAGCCTGCGCGCCCCGGTAATCTGTCCGTACGGACAACTACCGCTGGAAGAGGGGCAGGACCTCGTCGGGGATGGCCAAGGTGAGGACCGCGAACGCCGTCGGCAGGATCTCCTTGAACTCGAACTGGTCGATCGTGTCCTCCCAGTTGCCCAGGCGCCGTTGCTTGCGGAGGATGTCGGGCACCATGCGGTCGTACCAGCGCGCCCAATAACCGCGCGCGTCGGCGTTCCAGACGCCGCCGTCCTTCTGCCAGCATGCCCACGCCGCGTAGAAGTTGCCGTAGTAGTACCAGCGCCGGGTCCGTAGGACTTCGTTCATGCTCTTCATGCAGAAGTCGAGGCCACGCTGGATGGTCCGGTCCCGATCGTCCGTGTAGCGGCCGTAGAGGAAGAAGCTGGAGATCGCGGCTGCGGTCAAGGCGTACGACGAACGCTCCAGATGCAGGCTGTACTTGAACGAGCCGTCGGCCTTCTGGCTGCGCTTGAGGTAGTGCAATCCACGACGAATGACGCGTTCGTTCACGGAAAGACCCGCGTCCCGCGAGGCCCGCAGGCCCTGGGCCACGGTGACGGTGACGCTTCCCTCGTGCTCACCCGACGGCGTCGGGTCGTACCCGAAGCCGCCTGTGACGGTCTGGGACTGCTCGATGCACGCCACAGCCTTCTGCAGGACATCGTGCATCCGACGGTAGCGACGGCCGGTCGAGTTGCCGATGGCCGTGGCCAACGCCATCGTGGCGTAGCCCTGGCCGTGCATCCGCGAGCTGGGATCCTGCGGATGGTAGAAGTACCCCTCGTGCCATCCGCCGCGGCGCCCGCGGTCCTCGATCAGCTCGAGCAGGAAGTCGATCCCCCGGTAGACGACTTCGCCGTAGCGGCCGCGGCCGTCCATCGATCCGTCCGCCATCAGGGCGAGCAGCGAGAGGGACGTGATCGCGACGATGCCGTTGTTGTCGCCGAACCCCCCGGCCTTCTGGTGCTGCTTCGAGGCGATGTAGGCGCAGCCCTTGCGAATCGCCTCCCGGCGCCGCCGGCGCATCGTCGGATCCTCGGCGTCTGCCCACGCCGTCCCCTGGCCCAAGCCGACGAGCCCGGCCGCCGAGAGGGGCAGGAGGTGGGCGGCCACGCCCCCGGCCGCGCCGCGGAGCACGCTCCGTCGACTCAACCGCTCCGGGGACCTACCTCCAGCCGCCACTACCGCGTTCCGCGGGTCTCGCGGCGGGCTTCCTGCTGGAGCCACATGAGGTAGCGCTCGATCAGTTCCCGATACTCGGCGGGGATCTTCTCGAAGTCACCTCGCACGTAGGCATCTCGCCACTGGGGGGGCAGGCTCACGACCCACGCCGGAGCTCGATCGCCTTGCGGCGCGCTGTCGGTGGGCTTGCTGGCCTCGCTCTCGGCCCGCCGGTCCGGGTTGCCGGGGTCCTTCGGATCCTGAGGCTGATTCTGTTCCTGCTCGGCCTTCTCCGCCAGCTGGCGACGTTCTTCCTCGCTCAGCTGCTTGCGCTCGTCCCGGGCTTCGCCGTCGGGTTGGTTCTGTTCCTGCTTCTGCTTCTCGCTGCGCGGATCGCCCGACCCGCTACTGCAGGAGTTTCACTGCGGAACCAAGCGGACGAGTTCCTCGAGCTCTCCGGGGATCTGCCCAGACGCGCTGCGCTGCCCGCGGATGATCTCTTCGAGGGCGCGCGCGACCTCCCGGCCGCCCTCGGTCGTGGAGCCACCACCGGCGCCCTGGCTACCCTGACCACCTTCCCCGGCGGAGGAGTTGCCGTCCCCATTGCCCGACGCGCCGTCGGCCGGCGGGACGTCGGGGATCTCGACCTCGACGCGCCGCGGCTTGTCCCGCGCGCCCGCGCTGATCTGGATCAGGGCTTCCTCGTTCTGACGCATCAGCTCGAGGACCCTCTCCATCTGCTCCATGACCTTCTTGCTGGCTTCGTCCAGCTCAGGTCCCTCCTCCGCCCGGGCGGTTGCCGGAGCGAGCCAGAGAGCAACGCCGGCGAGCAGGCCGAGCGAAGTACGTATCGTCGTGGTGGGGGGGCGCATGGGCGTCCTCCGGGGCTGGGGTGGCACCCTGGTGGGCGTCACGGGGACCAGGACTGGTGATTATGGCACGCGCGTCGGCCGGGGCAGGCCATCAGTTGCCGAACACGTTGCGTTTGAGTTCCTCGAGCATGCGGGACAGGCGTCCCTGTTGGTGGGAGAACCGCTCGATCGTCTTTCGCTGCCGCTCGTCGAGACGGCCCTCCTGAACGGACGCGTTGCGGCGCCAGAAGTTCTCCAGCTTCAGGTTCAGGTCCTGCTGGCGCCGCCTGAGCAGCTTGATCTCCGCGAGCGGCGGGACGAGCTTGGGCGTAGGCGGCTGGCCGCCCCCGCCCTGCTGAGGCGGCGCCTCCTCCTCGCGTCGGCGCTCGATTTCGTCCTCGAAGCCACCGACCAGGTCGTCGAGGCGTTGGACGGCCTCCAGCTGGATGGCGACCACGGCCGGTCCGAGCTCCCGGTCCGCCAGCAGCTGCCCCGCCTCGCGCATGTCGAGCACGGTGTCCTCCATGATGGCGGTGAAGGCGACCGCCCCCTCTTCGCGGACGGCTTCGATCCGGGCGTCGAGCTCCTGGGCGAGTTCTTCCTGTTCCTCGGCCAGAGCGTCGACCGCGCGTCGGAGCGCGCGGGGCAGTCGGTTCATGCCCTCGGCTTCCTGCGTCTTCTCGGCGGTCCGATCCTTCAGGGACGTCTGGGACTCGATGAAGCGCTTCAGGTCCTGCACGAGCTGGAAGAGGAGCTCCTCCTGTTGCAGCGTCTGGTAGCGCCGCTCCTCCTCCTCGAGTTCCTCCTGCATCTGCTCGAGGTACTCCCGCGCCTCCTCCGCACTCTGGCTCGCCTGCTCGCCGGCCCCGCTCTCCAGCTGGTCCTCGGCGTTCTCCATGGACCGCTGGGCGCGTTGCTGGGCTCCCTTGGCCTTCTCGTTCCCGGCCTTCTCCACGTCCTCGCGCAGCCGCTTCAATCGATCGCGCAGCTGCTTCTGTTCATCCTTCAGGCGCTTCAGCGCCTCGCGACGCTCTTCCGGGGACGCGGCCTCCTCGGCCGCCGCGGCGAGGCTCCTGGACGCTTCCTCGAGGGCGCTCTCCGCCTCCTGCTGGGCCTCGCTGGCCGACTGACCCTGCCGCGACTGCTCACCGGCTGACGCCATGGCGTCGGCGGCCTGACCCATTGCGGCCGCGGCCTGCTTGCGCGCCTCGCCTCCCTCCTCGGTCTCGGGGTCGAGTCCCTCGATCCGTCGCCGGGCTTCCTCCACGTCCCGGGCGAGCTCGTCCTGGGCCGCCTCCAGGCGCCGCCGCTCCTCCCGCTGGGCGCCGGCGGCAGCGGCCTCGGCTTTGGCGAGCGCCTCGCGGGCCCGGTCGAGCTCGGCGACGGCTTGCTGCTGGGCCTCGGCCGTCTGGGCACCGGCCGTCTGGGCACCGGCGGACGAGGCCGGCTGCGCCATCGACTGGGCCGCCTGGGCCATCGCGCTCGCGGCCTCCTTCGCGGCCTCGGCGCTGGCCTCGGCGCCGGCCCGTGCTTCGGCCGGCTGGACTGCCTCGGCGTCCTCGGCGAGTTGCTGGGCCAGGCGCTCGGCGGCCTGTTTCAGCTCTTCCTGCCGCTGAGGTCGATCCTCCTGCGGCTCGCTGGGCCGGCCGAGTTGGCTCGCGGCCTGCTCCAGCTTCGCGGCCGCCTCGCTCTGCCCGGCTTGGGCCGCCGCGTCGTCGCCCGTGGCCAAGGCCTCCATGGCCTGCTTCATGGCCTCCGCCGCCTCGGCGACCGCCTGGCTCGCCCCCTGGGCCTGCTGGGCGGCCTGTCTCTGCTTGGCAGCCTGGCCCTGGCTCGACGCGTCCTGGCCGTCAGCTCCCTGATTGGCCTGGGAGGCAGCCCCCTGCTCGAGCTCGGCCGCCGCCTGCTCCAGTCGATCGGCCAGGGCCTCGGCCGCCTCGGCCCGCGTCCGCTCGGCGGCGGCGGCGCCCTGCTCGGTGCCGCTCGCCTGGGTCTCGCCCAGGGCCTTCTGCGCCCGCTCCAGGGCCTGCCGGGCCTTGGATGCGGCGGCCGACGCCCTCGACGGCGAGCCTTCCGCGGTGGGCGCGGTCTCTTCCTGGCGGAGCCGATGCGCGGCCTCCTGCAGCTCCGCGCTCGCGCTACGCATGGCGTCCGCGGCGGCGGCGGTTCGTGCTGCATCGGGGCTCGACACCCCCGCGTCCTCGGCTTCCTTGGCCAACCGCTCCGCGGTGGCGGCACTCGCGTCCGCACTCGCGGCCAGATCCTCGGCGCGCGCCGAGGCCGCGCGGCCCGCGTCCCGGACCTCGGCGGCGGCCTTCTTCAGCGCCTGGGTCGCCGCGGCTCTCGCTCCGTCCTCGTCCTCGGCCGCGGCCCGTGCCGCTGCGGCCTTGGCCAGTGCATCGAGCGCTTGCTCGAGGGCCTTGGCTTCCTTGCCCTCCGTGGCCTGGGGACTGGACGCGGACGGACGCAGCGCCCGCGCCATCGACGTGGCGGCGGCCTCGGCCCTCTCGGCCAGGGCCTGGGCCTGGGCCGCAGGCGCCGTCTCGGAGAGGTCCTCGGCCTCCTCGGCCAGGGCGGCTGCTTCGCCCGCCCCCTCGTGCGCCACGCTGTCCCGCTCGAGATCTCGGGCCCGCGGGAGAAGACGTTCGAGCTGCTCCAGGACTTCCCCGAGCGTCGCTCGACGCTCGGACGCGTTCGCGGCCCGAGCCTCCTCGCTCGAGAGTCCGGCCGCTTCCTCGGCCGCGGCGGCAAGCGTCTGCTCGACCTTGCCCTGGCTCGAGGCTTCCATCGCGGCCTGCGTGCGGGCGAGTTCCTCGGCCTGGGCCTGCCGAAGGGCGTCCAGCTGGGCCATCCGCTCGCGAAGCCGCTGGGCGTCCTGGGTCTGGGCGGCCATCGCCTGGCGGATCTCGGCTTGCTCGGCCTGCATGTCGTCGATGGCCCGCCGCAGGGCCTCGGCGTCCCGTGCGTCCTTCGATCGCGCGTCCTCGCGGGCCTGGTCGATGCGCTGCTTCAGCTTCTCTTCTTCGTTCGCCAGCTGGCGCGCCTCGTCCGCCGCCCGCTGGGCTGCTTCGAGGCGCTCTTCGATCTGGTTTCGCGTGAACTCCCGGTCGCGGTCCTCGAGGATCAGGAGCAGGCGCTGGAGAACCTCGAGCACCCGGGTGCTGGCCTCCTCGGCATTCTGGACCTGGCCCGCTTCCAGGGCGGTCAGCACCGACGTGAGCGCCGTCGCCAGGCCCGAGCTGTCCAGGTGTTCGAGACCGGCGTCGATCAGGCCGGCTTCGTACTCGTTGCCGGTGCGCTTCAGCTCGTCCCTCAGCGTCGCCATGTCCGCCCGCAGATCCGCCAGCTTGCGCTCCAGCGCCTCCTCGGCCTCACGGTCACGGAGACGCCGGTCGGCGTCCTCGTCGGCCCCGCCAACGGGATGCAGGGCGAAGACCAGGATCAGCACCAGGAGAGAAGAGAGAATCGAGCGCATCATGTCACTGCCTCCGCGGGGTCGCGGTTCCTTGCTCGCCCGAGGCGCGGAAGCGCTCGTGGAGCGCCTCCTGTTCCTCGACGATGCGTCGAAGCCGGAGGATCAAGTCGTTGAGGTTCTGCCAGCTGCTCATGGCGGCCAGCGTCTCTTCCAGGGAGAGGATGAGCGCGTCCTGCGCTTCGAGGAGCGCGTCGAGTTCCCCCCCTCGCTCGCCGCCTGGACGGCGGCGGCTCGCGCGGCGGGAGCCTCGAACGCGGCCGCGGCGACCGCGGGCTCCATCACGGCCAGCATGCGGTCGAGCAAGCCCGAGTCGAAGATGCGGCGGTCCTTCCACGCGGCGACCAGGCGCTCGTAGACGACGTAGGGGAACACCGGATCGCCCGCTTCGTAGGGCACGTCGGGATTCGTTGGGGCCGCAGACAGCTCGCCATAGGCCGCGCGGTGGTGACGATCCAGCTCGGCGAGCACGCGCTCCGTCGGGCTCTCGGAGCCGAGGCGGTCGTAGACCCACCGATTGAAGATGCGGATCAGGTCGCGTACGGCCCGGTCGGTGTCCTGGGCGATCTTGCCTTGCGCGAACTGGATCGACTTGAGGAGGTCGCGCTCCGCGTCGCCCATCTCGATGGCCCGCAAATCGTTCGTCTGGCTTCGTCGCGCCCGCTGCTCGTCGAGGACGAGCTCGAGCTGGGAACGCACCGGCGAACGCAGCGTGACCAGGGCCCTCTCCATGTCCGCCGGACTGAAGACGTCCAGGGCGGTCCATGCGCCCTCCCGCACCTGACCCTTGCTGTCGCGGGCGATCAGGCGAAGGGCCATGCGGTCGCCCGGCGCGGGTCGGGCGCCCTCGGCGGGTGCCAGGTCCACCAGGTCGAGCGGAGCGTAGATGCGTATGCGGGGACGGTCGAGGCTCCCGTCCAGGGAGGGGAGTGCGTCGGCCGCGGCTTCCGCGTCGAAGGGAACGAGCGCCCGCCGCTCGACCTCGCCGTCCGCGCGGCGGATCTCCAACGCGAGGTCGCTGACGCCGTGGTCGTCGCTGGCCACGCCCAGCAAGGGCGCACGTCCCTTGGGCGCACGCTCGATGCTCCCCAGCGGGTGCAGCCATTGCACCGTGGGCGGGCGATCCCGCTCGACGCCGATCTCGAAGCTGCCCGCGGCCGGGTCGCTCGCCCGTCCCTCCTCGCTTTCGACCACGAGGCGGTAGCGCGTCGTCTCGTCGGCCCGGAAGGCGATCTCGAAGCGGCCGTCGGCCTCGCGCCGAACCCCTTCCAGCACGTCGTCGCCGAGCGTGGCGCGGGCGGCGGCCAAGGGGACGTCGCCGGTGAACGTGACCCGGACGTCGGTACCCTCCGGCACGCGGGCGCTGCCGCCGTCGATGGTCTCCGGCGCGCGGCCCAGGTAGTCGGGGAAGGTCAAGTGGGTCCTGACCTCGACGACCTGCGGCGGCACGACGATCTGCACCTCATAGCGAGGCAGCTCGTCCTCGTCGTCGCCTCCCTGCAGGGTGAACGCGAAGCGCTCCCGGACGTCGCGGATCTCGATCTGGAAGAGGCCTTCGCGCTCGGCGACGCCGTAGAGGCGTCGAATCAGCGGGCGGCCCTCGTCGACCTCGTCCACCATCCGCAGCTCATCGGGGACGCGGCCGCGCGCCTCGGCGAAGACCGTCAGGCTGCGGCCGACCGCCACCTCGTAGGGTCGGGTGGGATCGTGGTCGACGAGCGTCCCGTCCGGTTGGACATCCACGGCGAGGATCGTCGTCGCCCGGGGCCACGAGACATCCTCCAGGAGGAGGCTGCGCCGGGCCCACAGATCCACGCTGCGGTGCGCCACGAACGTGCCCAGGGTGAGGATTGCGAGCGATCCCAGCGCGATCCCCGTCCACGTGAGGGCGCGTCGCGCGGAGACGGCGCGCGAGAACTCGAGGGACCCGGCCTCCGCGGCGGCCTCGTCGACCACCGCGCGCATCATGGCTTCACTCTCGCCGCGGCTGGGGTGACTCAGCTCCTCCTCGAAGTCGAGCGCGGCCGCCAGACGATCATTCAGCCCCTGGTAGCGCCGCTCGACCGACAGGGCCAGGTCCTCGTCCGACAGGGTCGCGCCGGTCGGCCGCAGGAAGAGCCAACCGAGCCAGGCCAGGAGGCCGGCAACGCCGCCCGTGAGGAAGGCGAAGAGCGGTGCGGCGCCGAGCCGGGATCGGGTGGTCCAGAGGGTCAGCCACGCGGCGAGCCCCAGCAGCACGATCCACGCCGGCGCGGCCAGTCCCGCGGGACGGTCGAGCAGGCCCAGGCGGACGAAGCGCCGCACCCCGAGGGGCAAGTCCAGGAAGTAGTCCGCCAGGAAGTAGAGAAGCAGCACGAGTGCCGCGACCGCGATCCAGCGGGCGACGCCCTGGAGCGTGAGCAGGGTTCGGATCCGGCGCCGCAGTCGGCCGAGGCGGTGGCGAAGGGCGCGGACGGGAGACGGCGAGTTCATTCGACGACCTCGATGTGGAGCTCGGTCGAGACCACGGGGGCCTCACCCCGCGGACGGTACATGGCCCGGCAGCGGTAGCGGCCCGGTTCGGCGAACGCGTTCTCCAGGACGAGGTCGGCCCGACGCGTGGTCCGGGCCGGGAGACCGAGGTCCGTATGGTCTCCACGCGCGAGGCCCCACTGCTCGACCACGCCGGTCAGCGCCTGGTCGCGCACTGCGCCATCCGGCCCGCGGATCGTCAGCCACACCGGGGCGCGCACGTCTTCCGGTTCGCCGACCGTGAAGGCCACGGGGGTGGGGTTCGTCAGGAGGAGCGAGAGGGACGCTCCTCCCCGCGCGCGCACCGGCCCCGGGACCGCCAGGTCCAGCCGCGGTCGGCGGAAGAAGGCACCCGGCCGGGCTCCACCGTCGTGGCGCATGCCCCCGGCCCATCGGCTGCCCGCCGCCAGGACGTGGTCGCCGACCCGCACCCGCCCGTGCTCCACGGCGACCTGAAGTCCGTCGCCCCGGAGGTCGACCTCGAACGCCGTGCCCAGCACATCCACATCGCCCAGAGCGGTCCGGACCACGAAGGGGCCGGGGCCGAGGTCGAAGAACGCCCGGCCTTCGTTGAGTGTCACCTCGTTCGCACGCGTGAGGGTCAGCACGGTGCCGCCATCCAGCACGATGCGGCCCCGCTCGCCCAGGTCGACCTCGGCGACCTCGGGGGCCGTGACGCGGGCGCCGGGCTCGAGCCGACCGTTGGCGGGCGAGGAGGTGCCTTGGGGCCCCACGCGGAGCACGCCCTCGCCGGCCCGGATGCCGCGAGCCGAAGGCGCCCGGGGTACCAGCAGAGCGACGACGATCAGCGCCACGGCCAGGGCGGCGGCGGTGGCCGGGACGAGCCGGCGGCGCCGCGTTCGACGGGGCGACAGGCGGGCCACGAGCGCGGCGCTGGAGAGGGCGGGGGCCGCCTCGGCCGCCGTGAGCACGTCGTACCTCCCCAGGTGGCGCCGTATGGCGTCGTAGCGCGCTCGCCGGGCGCCCTCGTCGGCGCGCAGCCAGGCTTCGATGCGCTCCCGCTCCGCAGGGGCGGTCTGGCCGAGGGCCAGGGCGATCAGGTCGGCATCGGTCACGACGGGCGTCAAGGGAGGTCTCTCGGAGGGGGGGTGGGGGCAAGCAGGTGGCGGAGGCGCTGCTCGGCGGTGCTCATTCGACTCTTCACGGTCCCCACGGGCAGCCGTGCAATGTGTGCGGCCTCCGCGTAGGTGCAGTCGGCGATCCGGACGAGCACGAAGACGAGACGAAGCCTCGGCTCCAGCGTGGCGAGTGCGTCGTGAAGTCGTCGGACCTCGTCCTGGTGGGCCAGCCGGGCGTCGGGCTCCGCCGGCGGGGACGTCCCACCCGTGTCCCGAAGGGCACGGAGCCGCTCCAGCGAGCGGCGGCGGCGGCTCCCCTGGCGCCAACCGAGACGGCGGGCGATCGTGAAGAGCCAGTGTTCGACCGGCGCCCGGGGGCGATAGCGCGCGGCCGCGCGCCACGCGGCCAGGAACGTCTCCTGCGTGAGGTCCTCGGCGAGGTGCCGGTCGCCGGTCAGGGCGTGCAGGAACCGGACGATGCGAGCACCGTGGGTGTCATAGAGCAGCCGAAGCGCCTCGGCGTCGCCCTGCGCCATACGGGCCACGAGACGCTGGGCGTACGCGGCGTCGGACGGGGAGACGTCGGGGTGCGACACAGGGAAGAAGACACCGCGGGGAGCAAGGGTTCGCGGATTGTGCCGCGGCTTGGGCCGGAAGGCCCGAGCTATCGCTGGTGGATCGGCAGCTGATCCAAGGGGAACTGGAGGATCAGGAGGGCCGTAGCCGTGGCGTAGGCGTTCGTGCTGTCCACGTTGCTCACCCACCAGCCCTCGCTGCGGGTCGGATCCGGATTCGGCCGCTTGATCTGCGTGGCCAGGAGGTCGTCGTGTACGCGTCGGAACCAGCTTCGCCCAGATCCCGGGGTCGTGTCCACCGACCTGGTACATCGCCTGCGCGGCGTAGTAGTTGCCGTAGAAGAAGAAGTAGTGGCGACGGTACTCGGGTGTCGCGACGCGGTCGTACTGCTTCAGCATGTAGTCGATGAACGTACGGATCTTCAGCGCGCGACGCTTCCGGATGCCGGCTTCCTCCATGTACTTCTCGAGGCTCGGCATCGTCGTAGAGCCCGGCCTGGAACATCGTGGTCAGGCCGGCGGCGCACAGCGCGTAGCTGTCGCGGTTGAAATGCTGGGTCTCAGGCTGGTAGAGGAACGAACCCGCGGGGTAGCGGGGGTCGCTGCCGTCATTGGCGCTCGTGATCACGTAGTGCAGGGCCCGATTGATCGTGGCGCGCGGGACCCGGATGCCGGCGTTGCGCGCTGCGCGAAGCGCCACCACCTGGCACACCGTGACGCTCATGTCGGAGTCCTTGGTGAAGGGCACGTATCGCCATCCACCCGTCTCGTTCTGGCACTTCACCGTGAATTCGACGGCTTCCTGGAGCTTCTGGCGTACGAGCTGCGTTCGCGTCACGCCGTAGAGCTCGGCCAGCGCCAGGGTCGCGAATGCGTGGCTGTACATCCGTGTCTTGTTCGAAGCGATGAAGCCGCCGGGTTGGACCTGGTCGAGCACGAAGTCGACGGCTCGATCCAGCGTCTCTCCGTACGGCCCGCGACCCGGCAGGTGACCCCCGGCCAGGTACGCCAGGATGGCCAGCGAGGTGATGCCCACGTGCGGCACGTCTGCGCCGTTTTCGAAGACCGCGTACGTCTCGTTGATCTTCTTGCCTGCGTTGCTCGACCACGAGCCGTCCGCGTTCTGGGTGCGTTTCAGGTAGCGGAGGCCCGACTCCACGGCTTGGCGGGTGCGTGCGTCGATGTGGCTGCGTGCCGTGAGCTCGTCCGCGCCGACGGGCGGCGACGGGAGGCCGACCAGAACCAGCAACAGGGCAAGGCACGGAGGCAAGGTGAGGAGGACGCGGTGCATGACCCGACTCTATCCGCAACGCGCGGGCCGCGCGCTTCACCCTCCTGGGCGGAGGACCCGAAGCGGGGGAATGCCTCGGCGCCTGCTCAGCGGGCCTGGGCCGCCGTTCGATAGACCGCCGCGCCGGACCGACCGAAGATGACGACCGTTCCCCAGCCGCTCGCCATGTCGAGGAAGCCGTTTTCGGCCGACAGTCCCATGCTCTCGATCTCTTGGACCGTCGTGCCCGATGCCGGATCGATCCAGCGCAACCACACGCGGGCCGGCGCGCCCGAGCGCGGCTCCGTGAGGAGGAGGAGGATTGCGTCCTCGGTCTGCGCGAGGATGGCGCGCAGCGGTCGCATCCGGCTGGTCCACTCGACATCCCAATCCAGCTTCCCCGTGGACCGGCTCCACGCCCCGAGGTGGAACGGGGCTTGCGACTGCTGCGGCATCATGATGACGCGGCCGTCACGGGCCAGGAGCTGCGTACCGTGGAACGGGCGGACGTCACGGCCCTCGCCCACGTAGATCCGGGTTCGCTGCTCCAACTCGCCGTCGGGCGCCTTGAAGCTGGTGAGCGTCCCGTCGCTTTGCAGGCAGACGACGCTTCCGTCGTCGGCATGCATGGCCACCAGATCCGCCTTCCCCGGGAGCCGATGACTCCACAGCAGGCGTCCCGTTTCCACGGCCCGCGCGGTGAGGGCGACGCCCTGCCGTGCCGTCCTCGCGGAGTTGATGAGCACCCCGTCGGTCACGACCGGGGTCAGTGGTCGCCGTTCCTTGTCGGGCAGGTCGAAGACACGCCGGAGCGTTCCCGTGGCTCCGTCGACGAGGAGAATCGACGGCCACACCTGGCCCGACTCGAACCGGGACTGGCGGAGCAGCAGGTCGGAGCCGTGCGGGGTCAGGTCCCGGTAGTCGTGATCGCCGAGCTCCTTTCGCCAGATCTCGTCGCCGGTCTCCAGGTCGAACGCGAGCAGCGTCCGGTTGCGGGTGTTTCCGCTCGTGTCCTGACGGAGGGCGAAGACCAGCCCGTGCGCTCCAGCCAGGGCCGTGACACTGCCGTCCACCGGGGCGTCCCACTGGGTCGCGCCGGTGTCGCTGGCGAGGGCGAGGAGGCCCTCCGGCACGGCGAAGACGGCACGGCCTCCCTGGACGTGCGCGCGATGCACCGCACCGAGATCCTCGAGGTCGAACGTCTGCCGTCCGCTGGGGAGATCGAAGCCGACGACGCGGTTGGCATCCCTGAACAGCGCGAGCGGCGATTCCCCGCCGTCGGGCGTCGTGGTGACCACCTGCGTTCCCCAGTTGCCACCGGCCTCGACGAACAGCGCCTCCTGCAGCGGCCCCGGCCCCAGGCGCCTCGGGGGCAGCGGCTCCCGGGGCGTCATCGCGGCTCGGCGCATCGCGACGAAGCGGGCGCCGGACATCGTCTGTCCGTCCAGCAGAATGGAGGCCTCCGGCGCACGGTGTTCGATCCAGGCCAGGAGGAACGACGCGGCCCCCGGGAGGCCGGCGAGGGCGTAGGCCCGGCTCAGATCCGCCGCGGCCTGGGCGACGCGTGGCTCGGCGGCGTGCCGGCCCACCAACGCCTGGAAGTGTGCGATGGCCTCCCTCGGCTTGCCCTCTTCGAGTGTGCGCCGACCGAGCTGATACAGCGTCTCGGGCACCACCGTGGCGTTCGGAAACTCCCGCAGGATGCGCGCCAGGAGCATCGTGTCCTCGTTGGCGGCCGCCTCTTCGAGCAGGCGGGCGGCCCGCGCTTCGAAGGGGGCATAGGGGGCGTCTCCCCACGTGCGCAAGATCTCGTCGATGTTCTGTCGCGCACGCTGACCGGCGGGACGACCCGCGATGGAGGCGTTTTCTTCCTCGCGCAGGACCTGCTGGAGGGCCGCCACGGCCTTGGCGGGCTCACCACGCTCCAACTCGATGCGTGCAAGACGCAGCAGCGCCACCGCTCGTACGGGCGCCTCGCCGTCGATCCCCTCGAAGGTGGCCCGCACGCCGGCCGAGTCCTCCACCATGGATCTGAGGTTGGCGACCCTGGCGTCGAGGTCGTTCTCGAGCAAGCTGTCCATGCGGATGCGCGCTTCCACCTTCTCCTGAGCTCGCCGCGCCCAACGCAGCGACTCCTCCAGCGCTTTGGCCGCGACGGCCGGCCGGCGGTTGGCCTCATGTTCCGCCACGGCTAGCCAGGTCCGATGCAGCCCCTGCTCGGCCCGCAGCCTCGCCCCGGCCATCTCGCGGTCCTCGCCGGTGAGGTCGAGCGCGGCCTCGAACGCAGCGCGAGCGCGTTCGAGGGCACCGCCGACGCGGTAGATCTCCCCGGCTTCGACGAAGACGAGTGGATCGTCGGGGCGCAGTCGTCGGCGCGCCTCCAGGTCCTGCTCGATCACCTCCCACGAGTAGAAGCCCTGGATCGCGTCGCGGGCGGTGACCAGGAGGACCCGTGGCGTCGGCACCAGGTTGCCGGGCGTGGCGCCGGCCGGCCACGGATCACGGCCCAGGAACGAGCCCTCGCGCGACAGCGAGAACCGAACGAGGCCGCGGTTCGTGGGGACCAGCACCTGGTCGCCGGCCACCATGCCTCGCCCCACGGGAATGTTGTGCTCTCCAAACTCCGTCTGCAGGCGGCCTTCCCAGACCTTCTGCCCGGTCTCGACGGCGTACGCCTCGACGTGCGTGCCGGTGATCAGGGCCACCTTGCGGTGCCCATCGTCCGCGACACCCATGAACTGGGCAGGCGCCCCGAGCAGGGGATGACGTGGGTAGCGAACCCGCCACCGCAGGGACCCGTCACGCCGATCGAACGCGTGAACGTGCAGGCCGTCCGTCGGCGCGACGAGGACGAGGTCGTCCGCGACGACGACGGGCGCGGGCGCAACCTCCGGGAAGCGCAAGGGAGCGCGATACCAGAGCTGAACCTGCTGGATCTCCTGGATCTGGTACGACGCGATCCACTG
This sequence comes from uncultured Planctomycetota bacterium, assembly GCA_963802335.1. GTDB lineage: Bacteria > Planctomycetota > PLA2 > PLA2 > JAEUHO01 > CAWDIE01. Next base: position 200,997 of record CAWDIE010000008.1, read on the forward strand.
CGGCGTGCCCGTGCGCGCGTCCAGGGCCGCTGCGAAGCCGAGCCCGCTGGTCAGATAGAGGACGTCGTCGGCGACGGCCGGTGCCGCCGTCGCGAGTTCCTTCACCGGGGAACCGAAGAGGTTCAGTTCCTGCTGCCCCAGACCCAGGTTGCGCTTCCAGAGGAGGCTCCCCGTCCGCGCGTCGAACGCGACGGCGGCGATGCTGTGATGCGTGCCGGTGTGCTGGGCGGCCACGGCGTAGACGGCTTGTCCTTCTACGACGCACGGGGACACGATGCTGAAGCCGGAAAGGGCGAGCCGGTCGATCGGGCGGTTGCCCATGACCCAGGCGAGCTCACCCGTGGCCCGCTCCAACGCGACCAGCACGCGGCGGGGAAGGTACGTCGAGATCTCCACCATGTTGAGGATCTCGGGGTGGTAGCTCTTGCCGAGCTCGACCGTCGCGTAGACCAGGTCCCCTTGAACGACGGGAGCGAAGGCGCGCTCGAAGCTCGTGCGTCCGTCCCCCTGACGTCGAGACGGCAGGAGAGGAAGCGGCGCGTCCTGGCCCTCTTCGAAGGCCCAGCGCAGTTGATCGGAGTAGAGATCGATGGCCCTCACGCTGCGGCCGTTGCCCACGTAGACCACGCGCTCGTCGACGGCCGGCTGCAGGGGGCGCCACGTCTTCCACCACTCCCAGAAGTGGCGGCTGTCATTGGGCGAGTTCATGGCCGCCCGTTCCATGTCCAGGTAGCGCGTGCTCAGCGCAATGCGCGCCCGCCAGCGCAGCTCGCGGGGACGCGGACCCGCATCCGCCGCGACCCGGTTGCGCTCGGGGTTGCCCCCGAACATCGGCCACCCGAACGCGTCCTCGGCGCGAGGCAGGCGATCCAACCACGCCGTGGCGCGTGCACGCTGCTCCTCTTTCCCTTGGCCCGCGATCGCCTCGAGCGACGCGCGGTTGCCCTCCAGCCCGACGCCCTCGACCTGGTGTACAGCGAGCCACGGGTCGTCGGGATGGAACGTCAGTCCCTCCTCGGCCCACGCGGCCGCGTCGCGGCCGCGGCCCTGCTCCAGGTACGTGCTCGCGAGGATGCGGGCCGCGCGTCGCCCCGCCTCACTCGCGCCGTACTGGCGGACGACCCGTTCCAGCGTTTCCAGATCGCGCTGCGCGAGCGCCTCGTCGATGAGCGTCTCGGCGGTGGGGCCGACAAGGCGTTCGTAGGTCGCCCGGTTCTCCGGCGAGAGCCCCCGGATCAGGTCATGCATCTCCGCCGCGGCGAGGCGCCAGCGGGTGGAGGCCTCGGGGCTGGCTACGCGGAAGAGGTCGTCGGGCATCGAATCGAGGACGCCTTGGGCTCGCTTGAGACCGGCCTCGATCTGCCCCCGCTCGATGTCGCGCCGCGCTTCCCGCACGGCATAGCGAGCCGAGCTCGTGTCCTGCAGGGCAAAGGGCATGGTCCGGTGGGGGAGGTCGTCCTCGGCCCCGACGGACGGCAGCAGGAGAAGGAGCAGCGCGAGGACGGGGAAGGCAGCAAGTCGACGCATGCCAGAAGGGTAATCGCGCGCCCGGGCAGCGCCGCCTCCCCGAGGTCGCCAAGGGCCGGAAGCCCGCCGGCGGGCCCCCCAACGAGGCGCGGGCCGCCCGGACCCGCGGCCTACGCGCAGGCCCCGATCGAAGGAGAGGCTCCCGGCCACCGATCGCCGGAAGGTCGCCTACGAGGCGCGGGCCGCACGCATGGGCGGCTACGTGCAGGCCGCGGCCGAGGCGGAGGCACCGAGGTCACCGACCGCCGAGGTCGTCGAGGCGCGGGCCGCACGCTGCGGCTACGTGCAGGCCGCGGCCGGGGCGGAGGCACCGAGGTCACCGATCGCGCCCAGCCAGCGCGCAGCACCCACCCATGCCAAGGGAACGCCACGGCCCCCTACTAGATCATTTGGTAGCGCTTGCGCAACGCCCACTCCAACCCCATCAACCCCACCAACAGGAGGAGGACCCAGGCGCGATCCCAGAGGGTGTGGGCCTTGCGGTCCAGGACCCGCCGTGCGGTGCGGGCGGGCAATTCCTCGGCGATGCGCCCCAGCTCCTCCGGGCGTGCTGTGCGCCCGTCGATGAGCCGGCCCCCGGTCTCGCTCGCGATGCGGGTGAGCATCGGGTGATCGGGCATCGGCTGCTGTCGCTCGGCCGTGGCGAAGAGGGCATCGAAGCGTCGCTCCGCTCGACCGCCGCCGCCGCGTGCTGCCGCGCCGGCCGAGTCGTCGATCCAGACCCGGTACGTTCCCTGCTCCCTCACGGGGAGCAGCATGCCGTAGGTGCCCGGCGCGGCCCCGTCGATGGCCTGGTTGGCCGGGCGGAAGTCACCCTCCAGTTCGCGATCCACGCCGCTCGGGTCCTCGATGTGGACGCCCTCCAGCCAGGCGTCCATCATGGGCTCGAAGTCGCGGTCGAGCGCCGTGATCGTGACGGTGGCGGTCTCCCCGACGAAGTACGAGGACTTGTCCGTCGAGATCTTGAAGCGCTTGTTCCCGCCCAGCAGGCGGTACGTGGCGAGGTAGCGCACGACCTGATCCCAAAAAGGGCCGTAGATGGTGTCGCCCAGGCCTTTGCGAATCCGGTAGATGGCGTCCAGCGCGCTGAAGAACACCCGCCCCTTGCCGAAGTTGAGGGTCGCGAAGACCACGAGCGGGCGACCGCTGGCATCCAGGAAGGCCGGCGTGAGGGGCTTGCCGGGAAGGGTCGCCGTGGCCAGTTCCACGGCGCCGGGGCTCAGGCCGCCCGTGGCCCGGTAGAGCCAGTGCCACTCCCACTCCGTCGAGAGCGCGCGCTCTCCGCGCCACGTCTCCAGCACGTCCTCGCGGGTGGCGACGCGCTGCTCTTGTCCGTAGACCACGCCGAAGGCAGGATGGCGCAGCCCCGCGTCGGTGAGCTGCAGACGGAACGGCACGTTGACCGAATCACTCGCCGTCTGGTCGTTCTTGCGCGGGCTGATCGGCAAGAGGTCCTGGAGCGGCGTGTCGCGAAGCTCCAGGGGATTTCGATTGCCCGCGCCCGCCACCAGGGCAAGCCCGCCTCCCTCGCGCACGAAGTCGCGGATCAACTCGAGCAGCTTGCGCGACTCCGCCGTCGTCTCGGCGAGGCCCTCCCAGGCCACGTCGCCCAGAATGATGACGTCGTAGTCGAACAACTCGCGGCGGGTGCTGGGGAAGTCGCGCAGCGGCTCCATGCCGGGGCTGGCCAGTTGGTCCACCGCCTTGCTGGCCGTCTGCTGGAGCACGTGGGTTCGGTAGCGACGGCGCACTTCGGGTCGGGTGGGGTCGACCTTCGGTTCGCGGGTGAGGAGGTTTCCGAGAAAGCGCAACTCGTAGCGCGGTTCGTTGTCGACGAGTAGGACCTTGATGCGCTGGTCGCGCACGCTGATCTCGTGCGTGGCCTCGTTGTCGGTGCGGATGGCGTCGGACGCGAGTGCTTCCGGCGGAAGCTCCACGGAGATCGTCACCCGGAAGGTGCCCGGTTCGTTCATCCGCGCCTGGAGGTGAACGGGCGTCGGCTCGCTTTCCTCTCCGAGCGTCAAGCCGTCCAGCGTAAGCAAGCCCCGCTCGCCAGGGTCGTACGGCTCGGGCTCCTCGAGGGCCTCCCCGTTCTCGTCCGCGACGCGCTCGATGCGCATGCGCGCGCCCACGTACCGCTGCCCCGCGAAGCCGGTGTGGCGGATCGCCGTCTCGAACACGACGTCGTCGCCGATGAGCACTTCGTCGAGCGCGCGGATGCGCTCCATGCGGACGTTGCTTCCCGTGGACTGATGGCCCATCGCGATCGGCGTGACGTGGAGGTCACCGCTGGTGTTCCCGAGCGCGGCGAGCACGTCGAGCGGCGTCTCGTCCGCGTTGGTGTCCCGCCCGTCGCTGAGGAGCAGGACGCCGGCCAGCGGTCGGTCCTCCCGTCCCAGGTACTCACCGGCCACGCTGCGGAGCACGGCGCCGAGGTTCGTGCCGTCCCGGCGCGCGGAGGCGTCACCCAGCTCGCGGATTGCTTGCCCGATGTCCGCGATGGGATCCGCATCCTCGGCCTCGCCTTCCTCGCCGGGCATGCGCGAACGCGTTGCTCCGAGGCTCCACCAATCCCCCGCGAATGCGAACACGTGAAGCACGAAGCGCTCGTTCAAGCGGCGCAAGAGCGACTCGCCGTCCGGGGCGAGGACCCCCTTCAGTACGTCCAGACGCGAGATGTCCAGGGGCTGGTTCGCTGCAGGCGCCCCCCGACCCTCGGGCCAGAGCGCGACGCGCAGGCGCTCGTCGCTCGCCGCGTCGTAGCGGTCGCGTTCGTCCATGCTGCCGCTCGCGTCGACCAGGACCACGAGGTGCGACCGTTCTTCGGAGATCCGGACCTCTTCGCGGTAGGGACCGGCCAGGAGCAGGAGGATGAGGAAGAGCATGCCGGCACGGAGAAGAGCGAGCATGACGCGCGCGGCCGGTGTCGCCCGGCCCCGTTCCCCCTTGTAGAGCGTGCGGGCGAGAACCCACAGCCCGACTGCGACCAGCGTGAGGACCCACCCGGCGGGCAGGTCCGACCAACGCCAGCCGCCCACCTCGACCGTCCGGGCCGCGATCGTCCCGCCGAGCCATGCCACGAGAGCCGTCACGACTGCGTCCCTTCCGCCCGCGTGCCTTGACGTCCGAAGACCCAGGCGAGCACGGACTCGACCCCGAGCAGGGCCAGCAGGATCCAGAGGAGGATCGTGGCGATCTCGCCCTGCCCTCCTTCACCGCCGGCCGCGCCGGCTTCTTCCCACGAGGTCAGGATGGCGAAATCTCCGTCGGCGGCCGAGGGAAGGCCACCCTGGATCCTGCCTTCCTCGGCCCGAAGCAGGGCACCTTCGGCCGGGTCGGGCGTGACCGCGAAGTAGATCTCCTTCGACGCGCCCTGCTCCGTGAAACCCGCTTCGGCGTAGGCCAGGCGCCAGGTCCCGGCCACGCCCACCCGGTCGAGGACGAAGGTGGGGCGGTCCAGGTCGCCGCTGCCCTCGCGTCGAATCGGGGTGAGCGCCATGCCGCGGGGTCCGATGAAGCGTACGTCGCGGGCGTCGCGCCCCAACCACGTGACCAGCAATCGACGTCCCACCTGGACGTTGAGGCGGGCCGCGTCGGGACGCGTCAGGTAGATCGCGGCCTCGTCGAGGAACACGGGCAGGAAGAAGGGCAGCGCGCGTTCGAACCAGCCGTGGTCGATGCTCGTCGATACCCACAGGGTACGGCCGGCGCCCAGACCGCCCTCCACCGCGAAGGCCGGTTGGCCCTCGTCGGCGTAGCGCAGCACGACGCGGGCATCACTCGGTTCTTGCGTTCCACCGTTGCCGCCCCCGTCCGGTCCAGCCATCGCGACCGGTTCACGGAAGCTCATCCGGGCCCAGATCCGGGGGGGCATCAGGCCGATCCAGCCCTGCGCCACGTCGCCCGTGAAGGGAGCCGCCAAGGGATGGGGGGACGCCTGCTCCAAATCCACGAGGTAGGGCCCCGGGCCCGTGCGGTCCCGCGGGTCCCGCTGTTCGAGCGCCCGGTAGGGGTAGGGCAGCAAGCGCGACCCGGCATCCACGTAGAACGCCTCGTTCAACGCGGATTCGTCCCGCACGGTGTTGCCGACGAAGACGAGGAGCGCCCCGCCGCCGGCGACGAACGTCCGGAGGCGTTCGACGGCCGCTCTGGGCGGAACGACATTCGCCAGGACGACGAGGTCCGGCCGTTCTCCCGTCGCGCCCTGCAGCGTCTCGATGAGCGCGTTCTGCGTGGCCACCGTGCGCAACTCGTACAGCGGATTGCGCTCGACGGCGCGCCCGTCGGGGTCCTGCCCGAAACGCTCGTACACGCCGCGCAGGTAGGTGTCCGCGCTGATGTCGGCTTCCTCGCTGGTGCGGGTCCACGCGACCACGCGGATGCGGTCCCGGACCGCGAACGCGTAGGCCCGTCGGCTGTCGAGCGCGAGGCCATCCGCCCCGGCGTCGTCCGCCGGCGGCGTGACCTCGACCCGCAGGATGTGCGAGCCCGCTTCCTGGAACGCCGCGCCGGGGAGGTCCAGCGTGGCGAGTTCCTGTCCCGGCTCCCCGGTGAGGGGGTCGACGGCGGGCAGCTCCGGCAGCGTGACGGAGTCCAGCACGGTCTTCGCCTCGTCCAGGTAGACATCGACGCGCGCACCCGTCACCGGGGTGGGGCCCTGGTTCTCGATCGTGGCACTCACGCGCAGCGGGCGTCCGACGAACGCGTCGCGGCGCGTGGGCAGCGCGATGTTGGCGACGGTCAGGTTGCGCCGTCGCGTACCGCCGACATCCACGATCCGGACGGAAGCGGGTAGACGGAGCATCTCGTCCAAGCGGGCCAGGACCTCCTCCGTCCAGTCACGACGCTGGAGATCGGTGACGAGAACGACCACGCGACCGGCGTCCTCGTCGGCCATCTGATCGCGCAGCGCGAGAAGCGCGGCGGCCCAGGGGGCGGAAGCGTCGCGCGTCGTCAGCGCCGCGACCACCTCCTTCGCCTTGGTCTGTCCCTCGCGCCCGACCGTGCGGGGGACCACGGCGCGAGGCGCCAGTCCGTCGCCCTGCTCCAGGCGCGGGTCATTGGTGACGACCACGCTGATCGTGTCCTCCGGCCCCAGGCCCGACAGCAAGGCGTCGGTCTCGGCCTTGGCCACGTCGAACACCTTGCGGCCCTCGCGGGAGGCATCCATGCTGTACGAGTTGTCCATCACCACGTACACACTGCGCTTCGTGCCCAGCATGCCGGCCAGCGCGGAGTCTGCGATTCTCGGTCTCGCCAGCGCCAGAGCCAGGAGCGCCACCGCCAGCACCCGGAGCAGCAGGATCAGCCAATTCTCCAAGCGGAGGCGACGCTGGTGACGCTTCGCGGCTGCCAGGAGCCACTGCATGGCGGCCCACGGGACGCGGTTCACGCGACGGCGGTTCAGAAGGTGGATCAGGATGGGCACGAGGACGAGCGCGCCACCCAGCGCCAGCAACCCGGGATTCAGGAACGCCGCGAGCGTCACGTACGCCTCCGGGCTTCACGTTTGGCGAGGTAGGCCGCGAGGACCACGCCGAGGGACTTGGAGGTATCGAGCTCGATGAGATCGATGCGGTTCTGCAGGCAGACCCGTCTCAGCATCTTCCGAAACGACTCGACTTCCGCCAGGTAGGCCTGGCGGAGCGCGAGCGGATCTGCGGTAACCCGACCCAGCCCCTCCAGACCCTGGAACCGGGTCATGCGTTCGAAGGGAAACTGCACCTCGTCGCTGGCGAGGATGTGGAAGAGGATGACCTCGTGTCCGCGCTGGCGGAGGTTGCGCAGGCCTCGCGCGACCTCGCGTCGATCGTCCAGTAGGTCGGAGAACAACACGATCACGCCGCGGCGGCGGACGGTCTCAGCTACTTCGCTCAGCGCACGGCCGGTGCGCGTCTCCCCGCGGGGGGTGGCTTCTTCGAGGAGCTTGAACACGGTCCTCAGGTGGGCCTCGTTGCTCTGGGCGGGCAGCGTGGTGCGGATTTCGTCGTCGTAGAGGACGAGACCGGCGGCATCCTGCTGCTGCGTGATCAGGTAGGCCAGCGCCCCCGCGGACCAGGTCGCGTAGTCGAGCTTGCTCGGACCCGTGCCGTCCTTCGTCTCGTAGGCCATGGACGCGCTGACGTCCACGACGAGGTGGGCCTCCAGGTTCGTCTCTTCCTCGTACCGCTTGATGTAGAGGCGATCCGTCCGCCCGAACACCTTCCAGTCGAGGAATCGGATGTCGTCACCCGGGACATATTCCCGGTGCTCGGCGAACTCGACGGAGAAGCCGTGGAAGGGGCTGCGGTGCAGACCGGAGACGTAGCCCTCGACGATGTGCTTCGCCTTGAGCTCCAGCCCCGCGATCTGGTCGAGGACCCTAGGATCCAGTTGCGCTCGGGAGTTGCTCGTCACGCAGCGTCTCGCTCTCGTCAGCCGGGGTGTTCTCGAGGAGGTATTCGATCAGCCGGTCGGTCGTCCAGCCTTCGGCCTCGGCGCCGTACGTGGTGATGATCCTGTGCCGCAGGACGGGATGGGCGACGGCTTGGACGTCCTCCGTCGCGACGTAGAGGCGCCCGTGGAGTAGGGCGCGCGCCTTGCTCGCGAGGACCAGGAACTGGCTGGCCCGAGGGCCCGCGCCCCATGCGACCCGGTCCTTGATCTGCGGAAGCGCCTCCCCCGTGCGTACGCGCGTCGCACGCACCAGCCGCAGCACGTAGCGGACGACGTGTTCCGAGATCGGAACCCGGCGCACCACGTCCTGGATGGCCAGGATCTCTTCCCCGCTGAGGACCTCGGCGTAGTCCTCGACCATGGGAACGGTGGTGCGCTCGACGATGTCCACTTCCTCGTCGACGCTGGGGTAGTCGACCTTCACCATGAACATGAAGCGGTCGAGCTGGGCCTCGGGCAGCGGGTAGGTACCTTCCTGCTCGATGGGGTTCTGCGTCGCGAGCACGAAGAAGGGGGCATCGAGGGTGTGTTTCTGCCCGCCCGCCGTCACTTGCCGCTCCTGCATGGCTTCCAGCAGGGCGGCCTGGGTCTTGGGCGGCGTGCGGTTGATCTCGTCCGCGAGGATCACGTTCGCGAAGATCGGGCCCTTGAGGAACTTGAAACCGCGCGAGCCCGTGGCCCGGTCTTCCTGAATGACCTCCGTGCCGGTGATGTCGGCAGGCATGAGGTCGGGCGTGAACTGGATGCGGTTGAAGGAGAGCGAGAGGCACTTCGCCACGCTGCTCACGAGGAGCGTCTTGGCCAGGCCCGGGACGCCCACGAGCAGGCAGTGGCCCCGCGCGAAGATCGAGATCAGGACCTGGTCGATCACGTCGTCCATGCCGACGATCGTCTTGTGGAGCTCCGCCTTGATGCGGGCGTGCGCATCCTTGACGCGCTCGGCGGCCGCCAGATCCGTCGGCTGGGGGTCGGGGGCCGCGGCGGGATCGGTCATGGCGTTCAGCTCCAGGGAGCGGCCGACGGGGTCGGCGGCCGGGAGCGCATTGAACCAGCCGACGGGGGGAAGGGGGGACTCGGTGTCAGCGTCGCCAGAAGGCGACCAACGACTCGTTGACGGCGAGCAGGCCCTTTCCGGGAACCGCGATCAGGTTGCCATACGGCCCAACGTCCGTCGGCAGCAGAGACGCCCACTCGTCGGGTAGGTTGCTGACGTCCAGCGTGGCGCGGTCGCGACCGTCCACCGTCGAGTAGACGGAGATACCGTGGCGGGTCGGTACGAACAGCTCCGCGTCCGTCGCGACGGCCCTGCCGTACGGTTCGCCTCCGTCCCCCGTGGTCGCCGTGGCCGTCCACAGGACGCGCGGCGGGCGCAAGGCGTCCAGAGCCACGGCGATCGGGGCCGGCACGTCCCCTTCGGTGCTGCGCCCCTTGCCCGCCAGGATGAGGCGGGGAGGGTGTGAGCCGTCGCCGTCCTGGGCGGCGACGATCTGCTCCGCGGCGAAGTCGCGGAAATCCAAGCGGCGGTGCAGGCGCCAGGAGACGAGCTCACGTCCCGCGCCGCGGGGGCGATCGAAGAGGCAGAGCAGGTGCGGTCCGTCGGTGGGGGCCACGAAGGTGCGCTCGAGGGCGAGCACCGGGGGCTGATTGCGGAATCCACTGAGGCGCGGCGCCGTGTCGCGAAGGGACCCCAGGCGACGGCTCCGCCCCTGGGCGACGGCGCCCCGTTCGTACCGAAGCAGCCACTGGGGGCGTCCGTCATCGGCGTCCACGGCGGCCACGATGCCCAGCGACGTGCCCACGACGACCCGCCCCCGCGCGGCGGCGGGGGAGGTGGGAATGGCCTCGTCCACACGCCCGCGCCTCACCGGAGGGCCGAGGCCCAGGTAGGTCTCGATCTCGATCTTCCCCGTGCGTGGCTCGAGCGCGAGGAGCCAGGCCTCCGCCTGATCCGTTGCGCTCGGTGTCGGCCGAATGGCGGCGATCCAGAGGCGGCCCCGGTAGAGGACGGGGCTCCCGTAGAGCCGCGTGTCCGTGGTCTGGCCGAGCTCATCCCAGCTCATGCCTCCCACGTCGAACACCTGCTCGAAGGCCATCCCGTCGTACACCACGGCGACGAGGCGATCATGCCGCCCCTCCTCGTAGCTCCACCCACCCACACTGGCGTTGGGGTGCGGCGCGGCCACGTAGATCAGCCGACCCGTACTCGTCATGGGACCGAGGGTGAGGGTGTGGCTCTGAAGCAACCCCAGCTCGTCCCGGGGTTCGCGATCGGGATCGCGGAAGCGGTAGAGGGCGTCCCCGCTCGCGCTCGCGACGGGGAACGGTGCGGCCCGACGACGACCCGACTTGACGTCGAAGGCGTAGAGCTTCTTCCCGTCGAAGGCGAAGGCGGTCCGTCCGTCGGTCACGCATCCCGTCGGGTGCCACGTGCTCGGCCGATCGCGTAGCTGCACGGCGGACGGCTCGTCCGGGATGCGGCCGGACTCCAGGGAGTTGAACCACGCCAGCTGGAACTGCTCACCGAGGGCGGGCGCCACCGCGTCCCGGGCGGCGCGCCCCCCCCTCATGGGCCAGCCTCGGATCGGCTCGGGTCGCGCCCGCAAGGGGGCCGGGATGGGGGCGAAGCGCTCCTCGGGCGGCGCCGCCTCGCCATCGGCGCGAAGGAGGTGCGCCTGGACGGCCTCCATCGCGCCGGCCCTCGCTTGGGCCGCCGCCGCCCGCGCCTGCCGTGCCCGCCGCCAAGGCGCCCAGGCCTTCGCGCCCTCGGTGGACACGGCCTCGACGTCGGCGAGTCGATCCAGCCAGCCCAGGGCGCCGTCGCGGTCGCCCGCTTCCAGGGCCAGGTCCGCGAGTGCCAGCACCGCCGTGCGGGCCGAGGGCAGGGGCAGATAGTGCTGGGCCACGTACGCGAGGCCGTCGGGATCCCTCGCCGCGCTGGCATCGCGCAGGAGATCGGTCGCCGTCCGGCCGTACTCCGCCGCATAGGCCGCAAGGGCCTCCGCACCCCCGCGCGCGATGCGGTGGCGCGCGACGATCCACGCGCCCTCGTAGACGCTCCGCCCCCGCACGGGCAGGACCCAGGCGGTCGCCTGACGGGGCGCCTTCGGGTCCCGTTCGGCGTCGATGATCGTCTGGAGCTGGCGCACGGCGGTGTTCCAGTCGCCCCCGGCGACGGCCTGGTCGACCGCATCGAACGTGTCTCGAAGGACGCGTGCGTCCTCGCTCACCGTGGAGCTGTTCTCCTCGGGGATCTCCTCCGCGCCGATGTCACCGAGCGCCGGCAGGGTCGTCAGAAGCAGGAGGGCGAGGAAGGGGAGCGAGAAGCGCATGGGCGCATCATCCTACGCCGCGGCTAACCCCCGACACCCGCTCACCCCGCCGCGCCTCAGGATCCCGACGGCGCGCTCGGCGTCAGCCCCGCCGGTACCAGCAGGGACCGCAGCGCGCGCTCCTTCACGAACGTGTCCTCTCGTGCGGCCTCCAGACCCCGTCGGAGCTTCTGGAGTTCGCGCTCCTGGCGAAGCGCTTCGCAGCGTAGGCGAGCGTGATCCTGCTCCAACCGGCTGCGCAGGACCACGGCGGGAAGCGTGGAGCCGCCCAGGAGGAGGAGGCCGACCACGGCCACGACGACGACCCACACCGGCATGCCCGGTGTCGCCCGCTCACCGGGCGGCAGCAGTACCTCGCCCCGCACCTCGACCCTCCCGGCCCCGTTGGTCCCTCTCCTTCCATCGGCCACGGTGGGCCGCGGCTTGCGGCCCTTACCCCGCCGCCCCCCCGAAATGCGAGGGGAGGGGGCAGTCTCGCCCTGGACGGGCTACCATCCCCACATGCGCCCGCGCTCTGCCAAACCTCGTCGTCGTCCGCGCCTGCAGACGATCCTGGTCCTCCCCACGCTGATCACGGCCGGTAACCTCCTGTGTGGGGTCGTCGCCCTCACGAAGCTGCAGCAGGCGGCGGCGGTGGAGGGCGTCGCCGAGCAGCAAGCCCTCTGGGTCGCTGCGGCCTGGTTGATCTTCGTCGGCATGCTTTGCGACGCGCTGGACGGCCGCATCGCGCGACTCACCCACGCCACCAGTGCGTTCGGCGCGCAGCTCGACAGCCTGGCCGACGTGGTCACCTTCGGCGTCACGCCTGCGCTGCTTGCTCGCACGGTGCTGGAGGCCACCTTCCCGGAGCTGCACCCTCGCCTTCTGACCGCGCTCATCGTGCTCTATGTCCTGGGCGCGGCGCTCCGCCTGGCTCGCTACAACGTCGAGTCGGCGCGCGTATCGGACGAAGCCGAGGGACACGTGACCATGCTCTTCCGCGGGCTGCCGTCACCCGCGGCCGCCGGCGTCGTGGCCAGTCTCGTCCTCCTCCACGGCGAGTACCACCAGGAGCTGCACGGCATCGACTGGACGATCCTGCTGATCACCCCGCTGCTCGGCCTACTGATGATCAGCCGTTTCCCCTATCCGCATGTCGCCAATCGCTTTCTGGAGGGGCAACGGGCCCTGGTGTCCGTCGTGTTCCTCGTCGTAACGATCTTCGTGGCGATCAACTTCTTCCACGAGACGATCGCGGTCGCGTTCCTGTTCTACGCCTCGAGCGGGATCCTGCTCTTCGCGGTGGCGCGCGTCACGGGACGTCCGGCGTGGGTGTTCAAGGAGGACGACGACGAAGCCTCCTATCCGAGCGACCTCGAGGACGCGGGTGACGAAGGCGTGCCCTCGGAGCTCCCGGGGTCGAACGCGGATCCGAGCTGACCCGCGCCAGCGAGACACAGGGGAGGGGCATGGAACGCGCGTTCATCGCTCTCGGCGCCAGTGGTGCTGATGCCCACACGCGGCTGGCCTCGGCGCTCGTCGATCTTCAAGCGCCTACCCTCCGCATTGCGGCAGTGGCCGCCCCGCACCACGGGCCGTTCGCCCTGCCCAGCGGTCACTTCGACCTCGATGCGCCCTTCGTGCTCAACACGGTCGCCGAAGTGCGAACCTCTGCGACCCCCGAAGAGCTGCTCCACCGTCTGCTGGCCGTCGAGTCGGCCCACGGCCGCGTGCGCGACGGACGCGCCGACCGGGCCCTGGACCTCGACCTCCTCGCCCACGGCGACGCCATCGCAACCGGGGACCTCCACCTTCCCCACCCTCGAGCCCTCACGCGGGCGTTCGTGCTCGAACCCTGGGCCGAGATCGCGCCCGGCGTCCCGGTGCCGGGGACGGGACAGAGCGTGCTCGAGCACCGGGCCCGGCTCCATGCCGAACGCGCCGACGCCTTCGCCGTGCTGAGACGTCGCGCGGCGCTGCCACTGCCCGCCGTCCGGCGCGGCGCGACGCGCGTACTTCCCGACCTCGATGCGCTGACGGCCTGGCGGCGGGAGGCGCCCGGGGACGTGGCCCTCGTGCCGACGATGGGGGCGTTGCACGCAGGCCATGCCTCGCTCTTGCGTCGAGCACGAGCCAACAGCACGCGGGTGCTCGCCACGCTCTTCGTGAATCCCCTCCAGTTTGCCGAGGGCGAGGACCTCGACCGCTATCCGCGTACCTTCGATCAGGACGTGGACCTGCTCGCCGCGGAGGGAACGGATGCGGTGTATGCGCCTGCCGCGGGCGATCTCTACCCTCCCGGTTTCGCCACGTACGTGCAGCCGGAAGGACCCGCCCTGGGGTACGAGGGAGCGTCGCGGCCCGGGCACTACCGCGGGGTCGCGACCGTGGTCCTGAAGCTGCTCCTGCGCACCCGGCCCGACGCCGCGGTCTTCGGCCGCAAGGACGCCCAGCAAGTGGCCGTGATCCGTCGCATGGTCCAGGACCTGGATGTGGGTGTTCGGATCGACGTCGGGCACACGATGCGTGAGGCCGATGGGCTCGCCCTGTCGTCGCGAAATCGCTATCTGGATGCCGACGAGAGAGCGCGCGCGCTGGCCCTGCCACGGGCCTTGGACGGGCTGCGCGACGCGGCCGCGGACGGGACGGCGGACGCGGCGACGCTCGCGTTGAAGGCGGCGGCGGCCATGCGGTCGGGCGGCATCGAGGTCGAGTACGTGGCGATCGTGGACCCCGACACGATGGAGACCGCGGAATTGGAGCGAGGTATTCCGCGGCTGGCTGTGGCCACCGTCCGCGTAGGATCCACACGCCTGCTGGACAACCGTTGGGTCGTCCGCCCGCGCTCGGAGGTCGACGCTTGATTCGTGGTTTCGTCCCCTCCCGGCCGATCCTGAAGGGCCTGCTCCTCGTCTTGGCGGCCGGATGGGGCGTTGCGCCCGCCGCCGCGGAGGGGCCCGCGTTGGAGCGCGCGCGCCACGCCTTCCTCGTGGATCGGGACGCGTCGGCCCTGGCGGCGTCCCTGTCGTCGATCGCTCCGACCACCGCCGACGAGGCCACGGACCGCACGATGGCCGCGCTGGCTGCCACGGGCCGCGTGCCCGCGGCGTCGGGCTCCGCGCGCGGCTACGCCGCGCTGCCCGAGATCCTCGGCCACCTCCGTGATCTCGACCTGGTGAGCGCCGAAGCCGCCACGGCCCGCCTGGGACGGACGAGTCTGCCCGGCGGCATCGACGCCTGGGTCCGCGCGCTCGTGGACGTGCGCCGGGGGCGTGACGACAGCGCGCGCCGTCGCCTGCTCGATTGGAGCCCTGCGAGCGAGCCGCCCGAACGGGCGGCCTTTCGCGTGGCACTGGTCGGCGCCGTGCTGCCGGAGACCGACCGCGTGCTCCTCGCCGGGGCGCGGGCGCGAAGCGCTCCTCGAGGCCGCGCGCCAGGCGCAGCTCGACACCGTGGCTCGCCTGGCCGAGGTCCTCGTGGCCCTGGACGGAACCGTCGGCGCAGACGCGCTCTGTCTCGCCCTCCGCGCCCTTCGGCGCTCCGGACGCACGGTCGAGGCCGATCGCCTCCTGACCCGGCCGGCCGCCTCCGCCGTCGATCGCGAGTCCTGTTTCCGGTTGGAGCGGGGCGTCCACCGTGCGTGGCGCGGCCAGGTGGACTCGCTACCCAGGCTCCTCGGCGGGCTCGAGGTACCCGGCCGTCTGGCGCCGATCGTCGAGGCCCTGGCCCGCACGCGCGGGTTCCCGGTTCAGCCCACGCCGGGGGCCGTGGAGATCCCCTTCGAGGAGCGCCACGCCCACGCGCTCGCCGCCTTCGCGACGCGCCTTGGCCGACCGACGCCCCCGTCCGAGGTCGAAGCGGCCGCCGTGGCGCAGCGTGCCCGGACCTCGGACGCCGCCTTCGCCTTCCGCTTCCTGACCGACCGTGGCTTTGCCGTGCTGTCGGTCGCGGGGGGCGTGGAGACGGCGCTCCGCGCCGCCGATGCGGGCGTTCCCTTCCTTCTCCGCGCGATCCAACTGGAGGGGGAGGCCTTCCGCGAGGAGCCCGTACTGGTGCTCGGGCGCGATCCGGCATCCGGTCTGTGGTTGACGAGTCCCGGCGACATCGAACGCCTCGACGTGATGCCGGCCGACGCTCCCGGGAAGGCGCGCCTGCTCGTCGCGCTGCCGCAGGCACGGGCCGCGGAGCTCGCGACGTGGCCCATCGCCGGCGAGCGGGAGGCGGGTGCCGCGCTGGATCGGGCCGTCGGCGCCGCCGATGCGGGGCGGTGGGACGAGGCCGTGCAGATCCTCGCCGCGGAGGACGAGCGCTCCGGCGATCAGGCGGCGGTGCTCGCGCTCTACCGCGCCCACTTCGACCACACACGTCACGAGAGACTCCTCACCCGCGGAGACCAGAAGGGGGCCCTGGCTGCACTCGTGTCCGCGGGCAAGGCCCTCGAGCGGTCGATGCGCACGCCACCCACGCTCGTGTTCGAGTATCTCGCGTCCTACCAGAGCCTCTACGCCGCCGGTCGACGGGGCGCGGCCGTCGAAGCGCTCGAGGCGGCCGAGAACGCTGCCCCCGGGTCCGCGTTCGTTCCGCTCACGCTCTTCGTCGTCTACCGGAACGAGAAGCGCATCGAGGCGGCGCTCGGCGCCATCGATCGCGCCCTGAGGGCTGCACCGCTCGACACCTCGCTTCTCTACCGCCGCGGCCGGACGCGGCGGTCGCTCGGCCGCGTGGACGAGGCACGGGGCGATCTCCTCCGCGCTCGGGATCGCCGCCCCGACTGGGTGCCCGTCGGATTGGAGTTGGCTCACTTGGAGCTGGGGCTGCGTCGGCCGGACGTGGCCCTCGCCGTCCTTGACGACCTGGGCCGCCGTGTCCCTTCGCTCGCGCAGGACGAAACCGCGAAGCTGTTGCGCCGGGAGGCCGAGCACCGTCTCGTGCAAGCGGGCAAGTCCCAGCACGACCTGGAACCCCTCCTCGCGAGCCAGGACCGCGAGACTCGCCGACGGGCTGCCTACCGGCTCGCCGATTTCGAGACCGATGGCTGCGAGCGGCGCCTGCGCGCGCTCCTGGCGGACCCGGATCCCGCGGTGCGGGTGACGGTCTTGCGGATGTACATGCGACCTTGGCTGAGGTCCCGGGCCGAGGCCGACGCCGTCCTCGCCGCGCGCGTCGTGCAGGTGCTTCGCGACGATCCCTCTTCGCTGGCGCGGGGGGCCGCGGTCGGCCTGCTCAGCCTCGTCCGGCGACCGGAGATCCTCGACGCGCTGCTGGCCGCCCTCGTGGGGTCGAGCGCCGACGCCTCCGCCTCCGTGCGGGCGGAGGCGGCGAGCGTCCTCGCGCGGCGCGACGACCCCCGGGTGCGGGCCGCCTTGGTGGGGGCGTTGGGGGACCCCGATCCGGGCGTTCGCCGTGCCGCGATCGACGCCCTCCTCCAGATTGCCGGCACCTACCGTGGCTTCGATCCCGAGGGGACGCCGGAGGATCGAGCCCGCGCCATCGAGGCGTGGCGGGCTTGGTTGCGGACGTAGGTTCGGCCGCGTTACCTACGCGTTTCAGTCACCTACGCGTTTTTCGCCCTCCGGTCCCTCACGCCCGTACCATGACCGGGATCATGATGCGTTTCCTCCTCCGTTCCAAGATCCACGGTGCCCGCGTGACCGAGGCCGACCTCAACTACGTCGGCAGCATCACCATCGACAAGGACCTTCTCGAGGCCTCGGACATGGTGGCCCACGAGAAGGTGCTGGTGATCAACGTGTCGAACGGCGCCCGTTTCGAGACCTACGTGTTCGAAGGGGCTGCGGGGTCGGGCGTGATCGGCGTGAACGGGGGGGCCGCGCGTCACTGCCAGGTCGGCGATACGGTCCTCATCATGGCTTTCGCGGGACTCGACGAAGACGAGGTGAAGACCCATACACCTCGCGTCGTCTTCACGGACGAGCAGAACAAGCCCCACCGGGTCCCGCTCGGATCCTGACCTCGGTCTCCTTCGGAGGTACGCTCGGCCGGTGCTCCGCATCGTCGTTGCTGCTCCGCCGCGCATTCGTCGGCCCCAGGACCTGGCTCTTAGCCTGCCCACCTTCGCGGACGTGATCGAGCTCCGCCTGGATCTGCTCGAAGCCGAGGGACTCGCCGTGGGCGACCTCACCCGCTGGGTGGTCGCTTCGCCGCGGCCCGTGCTCGCCACCCTGAGGAGCCAG
Organism: uncultured Planctomycetota bacterium; assembly: GCA_963802335.1. Lineage (GTDB taxonomy): Bacteria > Planctomycetota > PLA2 > PLA2 > JAEUHO01 > CAWDIE01. The sequence goes on from CAWDIE010000008.1 coordinate 218,461, forward strand.
GACGAAGGCGGTGCGTTCGCCGGCACGCCGCAGGAGGCGGCGCGCCGACTGGCCGCGGCCGCCCACGCCGGCGCGCGCTTTCTCGACGTCGAGGTCCCCGTCGCGGCCCTCCTGCCGCCGCTGCCCTCGTCCGTCGACGTCATCGTGTCGCACCACGGCGCGGCGTCCGTGGTCCTCCCGGCCGAGGTCGGAGGCCGGGTGGTGTTCGCCTGGAAGGTCGCGCGCCCCACCGACGACGCCGCCATGCTCGCTCGCCTGCGCGACGAGGTCGCGCGTCCCACCGCCCGACCGCGGACGATCGTGCCCTACGGGCGCCTGGGCGCGGTGCGGGCGGCGTTCTGCTCACCCGGGAGCCTGCTCTACGGAGGCGCGGCGGAGGGGGAGCGCGTCGCCCCCGGACAACCCTCGCTCGGCGCCCTGCTCGACGAGCTCCGCGCCGGGGAAGTCACGCCGGACGCGAGCCTCTACGGGCTCCTCGGGCATCCGCCCGCGCACTCGCCATCGCCGGCCATGCACAATGCCGCCTTCCGCCGCCTCGGGCGCGACGCGCTCTACGTGCCGCTGCCCGATGTCGATCTCCCGCAGGCTCTCGCGCTGCCCTTCGCGGGCTACAGCGTCACGATGCCCTACAAGACGGAAGCCCTCGCCGCCGCGACGTCGGCGGGCCCCGCCGCCCGCGCGATCGGCGCCGCCAACACGCTCGTCCGTCGTGGGAATACCTGGCACGCGCGGAACACGGATGCCGTGGCCATCGCCGCCTCCGTGCCTGCCGGCGAGGGCGCCGGGGCTTTCGTGTACGGGAGCGGTGGCTACGCGCGGGCGGCTGCATACGCGCTCGCCCAGCGCGGCTACGTGGTTCGCCTCGGGGCGCGGCACGAAGGGCGCGGGCATGCACTCGCGGCGAGCGGCGGCTGGTCCTTCGAGGGAGCTGAGTACCGTCGTCGCCCGAACGACCGCCTGATTCTCAATGCCACCCCGGCGGGTGCGAAGGGCCTCGTGCCCGACGCGCTGGCGCTCCCTGACTACGACGGGCTCGTGGTGCTCGATGCGCCGTACGCCGCCGACGGTGGCCTCACCGGGCTCGTCGCCGCGGCGCGGGCCACCGCGCGCCAGGTGATCGACGGACGTGCCTTGCTCGTGGCCCAGGCCCGGGGGCAGGTGGCGGCGTTCACCGGGGAGGCGGTCGACGACGACGTACTCTGGCTCGCCGTCTCGCCGCCGGCGTCCCTGCTCTTGCTCGGGTTGCGCGGCGCCGGCAAGTCGACGGCGGGCCGTCGCCTCGCGCGTCGGCTGGGACGACCGTTCGTGGACCTGGACGCTGACGTGACGCGCATCACGGGACGCGCCCCGGCCTCGTGGATCCGCGACGAGGGGGAGGCTGCTTTCCGCGACGTCGAGGTGGAGGCACTGGAGCGAGTCGCCGGCCGACGCGGCGTCGTCGTAGCGGCCGGCGGTGGCGTGCTCGAGCACCCGCGCGCGCTGGAACTCGTCCCGGCACACTTCGTTCCGGCCTGGCTCGATCTATCACCCCAAGTCGCCGCGGGCCGCGTGGCGGAGGACGGCGCCGACCGACCGCCCCTCCTCGCCGGCGCGACGGCTCTGGAGGAGGCTCGTGACGTGTACGAGCGTCGGCGGGATCGCTGGGCGGCGACCTCGGCGTTCGTCGTGGACGCGAGCGCGGCGGTCGACGAGGTCGTCGCGTCCTTGGCCCGGGCGTGGATTGCGCACGCTCGATCGACTCGTGCGCCTTGACCATTCCCCTTGCCGCCGTAGACTCCCCACATTCGGCCGTTCCCTGCCGAATCCCGCGCGGGACATGCGCCCCTTCGCGCGGATGGATGGTGTCGTTACTTGCGCGAAGGGTCCGGACGTGTGGCGTAGCCCTGAACATCGTCGAATGCCTCGGCCCGGCCGCCCGCGCGTCGCCACGCTGCTCTCGCTGCTGCTGTTGTCCCTCGTCCTGGTGTTCCCTGCGGCGGTGAGCGCGGACGGTACGGAGGACCCGACTCCGTCTCAGCCGAGCGGGAACGGCGAAGGGAACGTCGCTGGTGCCGGAGACGAGGCCGAGCCGGCGCCGCCCGCCGAAAAGGAGGTGGATCTCTTCGCCGCCTTGCTCGCCGCGTCCGGCGACGGACAGTGGCGCGGGCTCCTCAACCGGATCCGAAAGGAGAAGGACGGGGCCTGGATCGGGCAGAACCTGGGCGCGCTCTTCCGTGATCGCGTCACCCACGCCGACAAGGAGGCCTGCGCGGCCTACACGGCGGCGTATCTCATCGACCGGCCCGAGAACGACACCGTGCTTCTCGGGGCGGAGATCGTTCGTCGTGCGCACCGCTCGCCGACCTTCTTGCGCGCGTTGAGGTCCCACCTCACGGCGGGCGAGGGCGGCTGGGAGCGGATCCTCGACCAGGCGCGTGCCCTGCTTGCGTCGGACGATCCGCGATCGCGTGCCGTGGCCGCCTGGTTCCTCAGTCGCGAGGACGGGGCGCAGCGCGAAGCCGTTCGACGCAACCTCCTTGCGCGGGCCAAGGTCGATCTCGACGGCCTCGCGGCCACGACCGATCCGGCGCAGCGCGATCTTGGCGGCCACCTACCTCGACGCGTTCCACAGTCTGCTTCAGTACCGGTTCACCACCGTGGCCGAGGCGGTTCGAGAGCTCGACGCCCTCGAGGACCTCGACCTGGCGGCTCTCGTGCTCGAGCTCTCGCGACGCAAGGATCTCCCCACGTCGCCGCGAGCCCAGAAGCTCGTCGATTTCGGCAAGCGGCTCGTCGACCGCGTGGCCTTGGATGGCCACCCGGCCGGACTCGTGGAGTTCCTGGACGCGCAGCGGACGCCTCTGCCCCAAGTGCGCCGCTATGCGATCCAGAAGGCCATGCAGATGGGGCCCAAGGTGGATCGCGTGTGGACCGACCTCCTGGTGGGCGTGATCAACCGCGAGGAGGACGCCGATGTCCTGCGGGGGGCGCTCGGTCTCGTCGAGGGGAACCGCTTCGGGGAAGCACCGGAGCTGGCCGCCCCCTTGTCGGCTGCCCTGGTGCGCCGCCTCGCCGAGCGTGGACCCGGAAGCGTCCGCGCACAGGATGCGCTGGCCGACCGCGTGCGCATGGCCCGTGCGGTGGGGGCCCTGCGCGTCCTGACGCCCGAGCTCGAGTCCCTCCTCGGGACCACCGGCGGTCTGGAGACCGACGTTCTCGCTTCGCTCATCCGTGCACTGGGCGGAATCACGTCGATCCGGCTGGACAGCGTCCTCGAGCACTTTCGGCGACACGGAGCCGCCACGGGGCGCGACGAGGCCGTGCGCGTGGCCGTGGTCGACGCGCTGGGTCGGCCCGGGGTGCGGGCCACCGAGAGCGACGCCTCGGACGCGGCGGCAGCGCTGCGCGAGATCCTCACCGGTGAAGGCGAGGGAGGATTGGGGAAGGCCACGAGCGCCGAGGTGCGCCAACACGCGATTCGCAGCCTCGGCAGCTTCCCGGGATCCGAGACGGCAGCGGTGCTCGGTTCGGTCGCGCTGGGCGAGGACGCGCAGGAGGCCTCGGTCGCGGGCGTCGTCCTGCGCAAGGCCGCACTGAAGGACGAGCACGCCGTCGAGGCCCTGATCACGATCGCGAACGCGACCACCGACGCCGGCCGCCGCATCGAGGCGCTGCAGTCGCTCGCCGCGCTCGGCAAGAATCCCGAGCTGCCCACCTTGCCGCGGGCGCGTGCCGCCGTGCGCGAGATCCTCGCCACGAACGCGCCGCCCGAGGTTCGCCTCGAGGCCGCGGCCGCCGCCGGCGCCCTCGTGGACGCCACCGCCATCGATGCGGTAGCCGCGTTCTGGGCCGAGGATCCGGCGCGGGTCGCGCGTCTCGCCGCCTTCTTCCGCCTCGTCGAGGCCGTCGCCGCGCTCAGCGAGGACCACGACCCGGCCATCGCGGCCGCGTTCGAGTCCCTCGCCGACGATGTGCCGTGGAAGGCGGTCGACGACTCCGTTGCGAGTCTCATCCAGCTCTTCCCGCGCGTCTCCTTCCAACATCTCCGCGCCCGCCTGCTCCACGCGTGGGCAACCGCCGAGGGGGCGGCTCCCGACGTGGCGCGGAGCCAGTTGTCTACGGCCGACGCGGTCCTCGAGTCGGTGCTCGACGCCGATGCCGGGCCGATGCGGGAGGCGCTGATTCGCCTCCGCATCCAGGTGCTCACCGTGTGGGGCGGGCTCGCCGAGGATGGCGAGGAACGCAAGACCCGGTACTTGGAGGCCGTGAGCCTGGCGGCCGAGAGCCGGGATCGGGAGACGGTCGGGCTGGCCAGGGATCTCCTGGATGCCCTTGAAGGAGCGGATCTCGCGGCCCTTCTCAGCGACGACGAGAAGACGTTGCTTGAAGAAGATCGCAAGGCGATCGAGGCTGTCCTGCAGGGCTGAGCCCTCATCCAGGCTCCTACGCGAACGGCATCTCGATGCGAAACGTCGTGCCGTCCGGCCCTGTTGCCTGGACACGCACGCTTCCGCCCTGCGCCTCGACCAGGCTCCTGGTCAACGCGAGACCCAGGCCGCTCCCTCCGGTCGCTGCCGTGCGTGAGGCATCGCCCCGGTAGAAGCGCTCGAAGACCCGGTCGAGGTGTCCGGCGCCGATCCCGGGTCCGCTGTCCGTTACTTCCAGCCAGGCGTGCTCGTCGTGACCCGTACGCACCCACACCCGCCCCCCCGGACCGCCGTGGCGAAGTGCGTTGTCGAGGACAGCCGTCACGGCCCGCTCCAGCCACATCGCGTCACCCCGCGTCGGCGCGGGCCGGGTCTCGAGCTCGACGCGCGTTCCCTGGGCCCTGGCCCGGGGCGTGAGGCTCAGGGCGGCCTCCCGCGCGACGCCCGCCAGATCCACGCCGTCCTTGGCCGGCCTCGATGCGTCGGCGTCCGTGCGGGCCAGCGCCAACATCGAGTCGACGATGCCCTGCATGCGCGCGCAAGCCCGTCGGAGGATCTCGATGCCCTCGCGCAACTCGTCCGGGTCACGGTCGCGGCGCAGGGCCCACGTGCTCGCCGCCTCCATCGTGGCGAGCGGGGTGCGCAGCTCGTGCGACGCGTCGGCGACGAAGCGGGCCTGCTCGTCCACCGCGGCTTCCATACGATCGAACGCGCCGTTCAACGTGGTGGCGAGCTGGCCGAGCTCGCTCTCCGTCCGCTCCACGTCGATGCGCTCCTTCAAGTTGGCCGCCGAGATGCGCGACGCGGATTTGGTCATTCGGTCGATCGGTCGAAGGACCCGGCGCACCAGCAACTGGCCGGCCAGGAACGCGATCAGGAAGGCCACCAATCCCGCGAGGAGAAGGGTGATCGCGCGTTCCATCCGGGCGCGCTCGAGCGATGCCGTGCCCCGGCCCACGCGAATGTGCGTGCCGAAGGGGCCCGCGGCCTCCACCTCGCGCCTGGCCGCAGGCGCAGCGCCCGAGGCGGGGGCCGCCGGCGTCTCGACCAGCACCCCACCGTCCGCGGCCCGTACGACGAGATAGGGGGCGTCGGGACCGGTCTGACGGAAGAACCCCTCGTAGGGGCCACCGAGTTCCAGTTCGAAGCCCTCTCCATCTTCCCACTCGATCGAGCCGGCGACCGCGAGGGCATGCGTCTCCAGGGCGGCGTCGATGCTGCGCCGCTCGGCCTGGTCCTGTAGCACGAACACCGAAGCGGCGAAGGCCGCGATGACGACGGCCAGGATGGCGGCGTACCAGACCAGGAGCGTGGCGCGCATCGAACGCATCAGGGTACCTGGTACCCCTCGCCCCGTCGGGTGACGATCACGTCGCGGCCGAGCTTGCGCCGAAGGCTCGAGACGTACACATCCAGGACGTTGGACAAGGTGTCGTCCTCATCGCCGTACAGGTGGTCGTACAGCGTGCTTCGGCTCACGACCCCTCCCCGGCGAAACGCCAGGTACTCGAGAAGGGCGTACTCCTTGGCCGGCAGGGTCACGCGGCGCCCGGCCTTCGTGACCGTGCGGCTCGCCGTGTCGATCGCCACGTCCCCGATCGCGATCACGGGCGCCGGGGCGGATCTGGATCGTCGAATCAAGGCTCGCAGTCGGGCGAGCAACTCCTCGACGGCGAAGGGCTTCGTGAGGTAGTCGTCCGCGCCTCGATCGAGACCGCAGACCCGGTCCGGGGTCGCATCGCGTGCGCTGATGATGAGGACGGGCGCCCGCTGACCCTTCGCCCTCAGTCGCTCCAGGATCGTCAGCCCGTTCACGTGAGGGAGCATCAGGTCCAGCACGATCGCGTCGTAGGGACCGTGGAGGGCCTGATGGAGCGCGCTCTCCCCGTCTGCCGCCCAGTCGCAGACGTAGCCCTCCTCGCGAAGGGTGCGCTGCAGGACGGTGGCGAGGTCGGCCTCATCCTCGGCGAGGAGAACGCGCATCGATGCGGCGAGTCCTACTCGTCGTCGTCTTCTTCTTCGTCGTCGTCGTCGTCCCCGTCCTCGTGTTCGTCGTCGTCATCGTCGGCGTCCTCGACCTCGAGGATCTCGCCCGTGGCCGCGTCGATCTCGACTTCGAGCACCTTGGCCTCGTCGCCCTCGACATAGACGAACACTTCGTAGACGGTCCGACCGTCCTCGACCTCGATCTTGGCCCCGAACGGAATCCCCTTGCTCTCGGCCTTCTTGATCGCGGCGGCCAACTTGCCCTGCGTCCCGGCAACGGCACGACCCAGCTTGGCCAGCCCCGCGTCTGCTTGGTCATCGGCCTGGACGGCCGTCGGCAAGACGAGGAAGGCACCCGCGATGAGCACCACGACCAACGCCAACCCCGTGAGCAATGTGTACTTCATGGCCTCGACTCCCTGGCAGTGGCCCTCGATGCGAGCGCCGTGGTGGCACTCTACCGCGGCGACCTGAAGCCAAGATGAAGCCGCCCGCATAGGACCGTTCGTTCCGGCGGAGCGCCCGTCCACCAGCGATCAGCGATTGTCGACCGGGGGTTCGTCGCTGCCGCCCGTGATGGAGGGGAACGGAATCTGGCCTTCCGTGGCCTTCTTGAGGAACAACAGGGCAAAACAAGTGTCCAGGACCGCGCTCGGCTTGTGCGCACTCTGCGAGTCCCACGAGCCGTCTTCGCGTTGGGAGCTGATCAGGCTCTGGCCCATCTCGCTGTACCAGAGGTGAGAGCCGATCTTCTGCTTCCCCACGAGGTCCATCGCGCGCTCGACGGCGTACATCCAGTAGATGTGGTAGACGTTCATCTCCTTCTTGCCCGGGTTCGTGTTGGGACTCCAGTTCTCCGCGAGCCACGTCAACCCGTCCTCGATGCTCGATTGCACCTTGGCCGCGTCCGGCCGTGCATCCCAGGCCTCCCGACTTCGACCTCCATCGGTCAAAACGAAGCGCGCCATCATGATGTTGGCGATTCCGCACGCGGTCATCGCACCCGTGGCCTTTCCTTCCTCCGGATGCTCCATGCCCTTGATGTAGGCGAAGCCGCGCGACTTACGCCGAATCTCGGCTTGCGTCAGCGGGTCCTTGGTGACGACCTCCGGGCCGTCGGTGTCCTGCTGCGCCATCGAGTAAGCGAGGATGTCCTCCCAAACGTCGTTCGGTGCGCGGATTCGAAGACGATGCGCCGCGAACAGCCCGAGGGCGGCCAGCTGGGTGCTGGACAGGTCGCGGGGTCCGCCGTGGGGCGCGGGCTGTCCCGTCACGTTGTAGCGCCAGCCTTGGCCCGACTTCTTGTCGAGCAAATGACGCTGGAGGTCCTGGGCCCACTTTCGATACCGTCCCTTGAGCTTGAGCTTCCGCTCGTTTCTCACGGTCGCCCGCGACGTCTTGTACGGGTCGGCGGTGGCGCATATGGCGAGGAGCATCATGCTCGTCTCGTAGGATCCCTTGGGAAGCTCATGGCGCTTGCGCAGGAAGTCCATGCCCTTGCGGATGACCGGATCACGCAGCGACGCCTTGCACTTGAGCAAGGCGTAGATCGCCAAGGCGGTCGGTCCGGCCGGGTGGGCGCCCTGCCCCCCTTGGGCCTGCCCACCGCCATACACCGCGTTGCCGAAGACCTCACCCCAACTCCCATCGTCGCCTTGCTGCTTCTTCAGCCACGCGGCGCCCTTCTGGATGGCCTTGTCGGCTTGCTCGCGCGAAAAGGTCGTCGGGCTGTCGAAGAAGTCGTCGCCCCCGTCGCCGAACGGATCATCGTCATCCTCGGCCGGCTCTTCCTCGTCTTCGGCCCACGCCGAGGTGGGATCGAACGTCGGACCCACGAGGGACGTCGCGGGAAGAAGGAAGCCCAGGATGAGGAGGAGAATGAGGGCGAGGCGGTGGAGGGAACTCATGGCGAGAGGATATCAGGGCTCGAACTCGGCCACCGGCAATCGGCCGACGCGTCCCGCTACTTCGGCGTCTCGTCGTTGGTGTCCGCCGCGCCGTCCGCCCGGGTGTCGGGCCCCTGCCGCCACGCGCTGACCCGCCTCATGCGTGCGCGGAAGCGATGGGGAGCTTCGAAGGGGACGGGACCGGCCTTCTTCGCCGCCTCGAGTACGGCCGCGGCTTCCGCCGGGAAGCCGTTGTCACCGAAGTGCCCGACGTTCTCTACGGCCAGCCGGGCCTGGACGACGAGCGCGGAGTAGTTCCGGCCGTCGAGGAAGAGGTAGGCCAACGTGCGACCGTAGGGATCCTTGTCCTCGGCTCGCAGCACCTCGACCCTCTCCGCCATCGCCATGCACCCCCGGAGGAATCCCGCGGCGGCCTCGCCGAACGGCTGGGCGAAGGGAATGCCGTGGTCCGGATGGGCGGTCTCGGGCGTGTCCACGCCGAGGATCCGAACCACTTCCAGGCCGTCGAGCCAGTGGACTTCGAACGAGTCGCCGTCGTCGTGGTGGATGAAACTCTTCGGCACCGCCACGCGCACGGCGGCCGGGGCGGCCACGGGGGGGGCTCGGCCCGGGCTCCCCCGAGGAGTACGAGGGCGAGCCCCAGACACAGCACCAGCGGCAGCAGCGCAGTCATACGCATGGCGACTCCAGCAAACCTCCGTCAACCTACCCTGGGGGGAGCCCGAACACAGGTGGCGGCGGCCGGAACGTGCCCGTACGCTGCCGGGCTGGGACACGGCGTTGGAGGCGACACGGTGACGGATGGCAAGACGTACGAGGTGGAGGTCCCCGCGGACATCCCTCTCGAGCAGGGGCTCGCAGACGCGCGCGCCAAGGCGCGCGGGGTCGGGATCGCCCTCGTCGGTGGTGTCGAAGGCGGCGAGTTCAGCGGCACGGCCGAGGGACGGTACGAGGTCGATGGGCGTCGACTCCGCCTCATCGTCACGAAGAAGCCGTCCTTCGTGCCCTGGGCGCTCGTGGAGTCCGGCCTGAGGCAGGTGTTCGGCGATCTGACGCCGGAGGCTTGAGGTCGCGCGAGACGTTCTTCGTAGCATGGGCACCATGCGCCGCCGACTCACCCTGCTCGTACTCCTCGCTCTCCTCGCGGGTATCGCCCCTGCGACCGCCGCGCGCGGGGAGGAGGACGAGGCCGTCGATCCGCTGGAGGGCTTCGCGCGCGCTCCCTCGCTCGAGAGCGCGACGGGACCCGACGCCGATCTCTTCCGACGCGGTATCGAACTCCAGCGGCAGGGCAAGTACCGCGCGGCGCGCCGCCTGTTCTGGAAGCTGATCGACGAGCACCCCGCGTCGCCCTTCGCGCCCGAAGCCAACGACCGTTCCTCTTCCAACGCGTTCCTCGGCTTCCGCCTGATGCACGAGGAGCGACCGAGTGCGCGGCGCATCGACGTGGCCTTGATGGGCGACGGTTACACCCTGGACAAGCAGGCGCGCTTCGACAAGGACGCCGTCGGGCACCTCAAGGTCTTCCTGGGGGAGCCCGTCTACGACGCCTACGAACCCTACTTCAACTTCTGGCGCTTCAACTTGGCCAGCAAGGACACTGGGGTCGACGAGGTCGAGCGCGTCCCCGTGGACGAGGAGGAGGCCGAGCGGCTGGCGCGCCGAAGGAAGAAACGCCCGGTTCGCGAGTATCTCCACCGCCTTGGACTGCAAGGCGGCCGGTCCCCAGGGACAGGTGATGGCCAATCCGCGCCGCGTTTGGCACTACCTGTCGTATCTGGATGTGAATGACGCGCTCGCCATCGTGTTCGCCAAGAAGGGGGAACTCGGCATGGGCGGCATGGGTATCGCCACCACCGGGCCCAAGGGCGTCGTCGTGCACGAGTTCGGCCACGCCTTCGGCGGTCTGCTCGACGAGTACGCCAACAATCCCGGCGAGCCCTTCGGAGTCGTCGAGTCGGCGAACACCACGACGAATCGGCAGAACCCGCCCTGGAAGCACTTCCTCGAAGCCCAGGTTCCCGGGGTCGGGGTCTACGAGGGCGCCGCAACCTACAAGCAGGGCGTTTGGCGTCCCGCGCCCAGCTGCGCGATGAACACCGGAGGAAGTCGCTACTGTCCCGTCTGCCGCGAGGCGACCGTACTCACGATCTACACCTACGTGAGCCCCATCGACGTCGTGAGGCCCGAGGAGGAAGAGGTCGTTCGGGGCGACGGGGGTTGGCCCGCCTTTGGCGTCCTACCCATGCAGCCCAAGACCCATCGGCTGGAGGTCGAGTTCTACCTCGGCCCCGCTCCTCAGGAGACGACCGAGGAGCCGGACGACGCGGGCGCGACGACCGAGGAGGAGGCGTTCGCCGACGAGATGCTGACCGACGACGAGAGGCGTATCTGGGAGCGCATTCGACGTCGCCGCGAGAGCGAGGGGAAGACGGTGGCGTTACCTACCTTCCTACCGGTGAAGCGGGGCATGGTGCGCCGGACCATCGGGACGGCCAAGGAAGCCCTCCCGCCGGGCAAGCGCCTGCGCACCCGGCGCCGTAAGGAAAGGGGCGTGGGCTCCTTCGTCGAGCCGATCCTGCCTCGTCTGGACGCCGGGCGGTACCGGTTGACGTGCGTGGTCCGCGATCCAGCGCGTCCCAAGGGGGCTCGACACCCGTGGGTGCTCAAGGATGACCGGGGGCTGCTCGAGGATCGGCACGCGTGGATCCTCGTCGTGCCCGCGCCGCCCCGCGAAGAAGAGCGCCGCTGACGGCTCTGGATGGGGGCTGGTATCCTGGGCGGGCCTGGAGAAACGCCATGACCGACAAGCCGGCCCCGGACGAGCGAGACCGCCTCCACTTGAAGGTGCTCAAGTGCCGTCGCACCGGGCAGATGTACGAAGTCGCCCAGCACGTCGAGTGTCCCTACTGCAGCGGCGACGAAGCCACCATCCGCAAGAGCGGCCAGTACAAGGACTTCTGTGAGTTCCGGCCTGGAGAGGATCCCGTCAATTTCGGGTTTCCGCCGGACTCCACGCGCACGAAGCACGGCTAGGCTCGGGCGGCGCGAGCTGCCTCCCCTGGGCTTGAGGTGCGCGCTGGACGGCGCGCGCGCGGTCCATGGAGACGTCTTGGGGGCCAGGAGCTCTTGGGCTCGCCGTCAGGCGCCCTCCCCGGCGGGTGCGGGCGTGCTCTGCGTGGCCAGCGCAGCGATCTCGCGATCGAGAATGAACAGGCCCTGGCCGTCGGTGCCCACGAGCTCGAACTTGTCGAGGATGCCCTTGAACAGGGTCTCCTCCTCGTGCTGCTCCGCGACGTACCACTGCAGGAAGTTGAACGTGGAGTAGTCCTGCGTCGTAAACGCCGTATGGGCCAGTTCGTTGATCTTCTTGGTGATCTGGACCTCGTGCTCGTAGGTCTCCTCGAACACGGCCCGGAGACTGTCGAACTCGGTCGGGGGTGCGTCGATCGTGCCGAGCTTGGCGAGGGCGCCCGTCTCGTTGACGTAGTTGAGCAGCCGATCCATGTGCTCCATCTCCTCCGCCGCGTGCGCCCGAAGGAATGCTGCGCAACCCTCGTAGCCCTTCCAGTTGCACCAGGCGCTCATCTGGAGGTAGAGGTTCGAGGAGTAGAACTCGAGGTTGATCTGCTCATTCAGCCTGTCGACCATCGACTCTGCAAGCACGACGACTCCTTCGCGTTGGATCCCGGGGATGGCGTGGTTGGGCATGAGGAGGGAGTATAGGCGCCGTGACCGCGGCGTCTCGGAACGCGAAGCCGTCGTCGGTCGCGGGACCAAAGACTCACGCCCGGCCGGCGTCGGGGCGGCTCCGGCGATTGGGCCCGGGGCGCGTCGTCGACTGTGGTTCAATCCAGGGGCTGGCACCGCACTCGGGAAGACGACCATGAAGCATTGGATCTGGGCTGCTCTCGCTGTAGGTCTCCTCGCGATCCCGTTCGAGGACGCGTTCGCCCGCGGTGGACGTCGCGGTGGGGGGATCTCGTCCGGCGCCCGCAAGAGTCGCCGCACCGGCAAGAAGAACCAGAAGAAGATGATCGAGCGCCTTCAGGACCAGAACCGGCTCGCCATGCTCGCCGACGCGGCACGTGACCGCCGCTGACGCTGCACCCTCTTCGAGGTCTGCCATGAAGGTCGTCCGGTCGACTGCTCTGGTCCTCTCCGTCCTGCTGCTGGCCGGGGTCGTGGTCAACGCCCAGGATGCCGCCTCCGTCTGGGACCTCGTGAGCCAGGGCAAGCCCGACGAGGCCGTTGCTCTGGGGCGCGAGACGCTCGCGGCCGACCCCGAGGACGTCCGCACGGCGCGCATCCTCCAGGACGTGCTCCGCGCGGACGGCAAGGAGGACGAGGCACGGGCCATCGCCGCCGGCTTCCAGCGTCCGGTCTTCCGCGACCAGCTTCAAGCGCGCCTCCTTCCCCCCGACGAAGCCATGCGGCGTCTCCGCAAGCTCAAGGAGAGCGGTGACGCATCGTCGTCGCTGCGGCTCGACCTTGCGCTGGCCTACCTCGCTCTGGATCGGGCGCGCAACGCCGAGAGCGAGCTCAAGGGCCATGTGAAGGTGTTCCCGAACGACGCCGAAGCGCACGAGCTGCTCGGTCGCGCCCGGTTCGCGTCGGGCAACGCTCGTACCGCCCGCCCGGCGCTCGAGGAAGCTCTACGCCTGGAACCGGGTCGACCGTCGGCTTCCGTCGCTCTGGCCGACGTGCTTCACGCGCTCGACGACGCGCCGGCGGCTCGCACGACGCTTCTGCAAGCGGTCGAGCGCTATCGTGAGAATCTCGATCTCTTGCTGGCGCTGGCGAACGATCAGATCCGTACCGGCGAACTCGCCGCCGCGGAGGTGTCGCTCACCCTCATCGCCGAGAAGCGCCCTCGGGACGTCGGCGCGCTGTACCGGCTTGGCACCGTCAAGCGTGCGCAGGGCAAGTACGCCGACGTGGAGGCGCTCGCCAAGCGCATCCTGGTCATCGACGAGGCGAGCGCGGAGGGGAACGAGCTGCTCGCGTTCGTGTACGAGAAGCAGAAGAAGTGGGAAGACGCCCTCACCCACTACTTGGGCGCCATCCGGGCGCGGGAAGAGTGGGTAGAGCCTCTCGCCGGGGCCGCTTTCGTCCAGCTCCAGCTGGGTGAACTCGACTACGCCGAGACCATGCTGGAGTCCGCCCTCGAGCTAGACGAAGACCACGCCTCGGCGAACCTTTCGCTGGGGATCCTGCACTTCCTGCGCAGGCAGAACCGCCAGGCCAAGAAGCAGTTCGAGAAGGTCCTCAAGGAACTCCCCGACGATCCTCGCGCCAATCGCTACATGGGCTTCGTCCTGATCGACGAGACGAAGCACAAGGAGGCGATCACCTGCTTCGAGAAGGTGCTCAAGGCCGACCCCTCCGATGCCGCGGCCACGCGCATGCTGGGCCGAGCCCAGGTGGAGCTCGGCAACAAGCTCGACGAAGCCGTCGAGCTTCTCGAGCGTGCCGTGGAGCTCGACGGGAAGGACCCCTGGAACCGCTTCGAGCTCGGCAAGGCACTCGAGGAGCAGGAGGAGTTCGAGAAGGCGCAAGAGGCCTACGAGGCCGCCATCGACCTCGATCCGACGTTCGCCTGGCCCCATCTCTACTTGGCGGAGATCCTCGACGAGGTCGAGCGGCGACTCAAGGATGCCCTCGATCACTACAGCCGGTACCTGGAGCTCGGTGGCCCGGATCCGGACGGTGAGGTGGCCGGGCGCGTGAAGCAGTTGACCGGCGATTGACCGCGCGTCCCGCCGGCCGCGAGGCGAACATCGTCCTGACGATCGCGGGCACGCCTCTTCAGCCCCGACGTCCCGGCAGCCGATAGGTCCCGCGGACAGTTCTTGCGGGATGGCGTGGAGACGGTCATGGCTGGACATCAACGCGACAAGCGCCGTACCACGCGCATCACATGCTCGTTGCCGGTGCGGATCCGCACCCGGTCCGGCTGGGTCGATGCCGAGGTCACGGACGTGAGCTGCACCGGCCTCAGGCTCCGCCTCGCCGACGGGGCCGTGGGTCTCGACGATACGGCGAGCCTGCTGGAGGTCGCACGACGGCTGGGGGGGATGCTCCCCGAGAACGTCGAGACCGAATTCGGCGCCGGGCGGGAAGTCCGCCGACGCGTCCGTGTGGTCCGCATCGGCAAGCGCAGCCGGAGCGATGCCAGCGTCCAATTGGGCTGTCTCCTGGAGGCGCCCTTCTCCGATGAGGAAGCCGCGGCCTTGGATCTCATCCTCCCCAAGCCGGGCGAGACCTGGGAGCAGGCCGAGCGCCGCGTGCGCGCCGCCCAGCAGGCGAGCTGACACGCGGGCGATAGGCTTCGGAGCCGATCTCGTGCTGGGTCGGTGGGCCCGTAGCGCGACGGCGGCGCACGGCGTATGTCCCCCGCGTGGGCGGCCGAAAAGTTCGACGAGGAGGCTGCCTCCGTACGGAACGCGTACCGAACGAAAAAAGGCCCTCGCACGGGGTGCGAGGGCCTCCAGGTGGTAGCGGCGAGTGGACTTGAACCACTGACCCCAGGCTTATGAAGCCTGTGCTCTAACCGGCTGAGCTACGCCGCCCCGATGGGGGGGTGAAGCTACGCTCGCCCCCCAGGACGGTCAAGGCTGCGGGGGACGCTTTCCATGAGGCGAGGGGGGGCGCTTGGCGTGGGGGTTGGGGCCCGCGGGCTTCTTGCGCTCCGGGGGTCGGACCTTGAGCACGGCGTCGCCCGACGCCCGGTCTTCGGGCTCGAGCGCCAAGGCCGGATCGTCCCCCATGCTCATCACGAGGGTGCGGACCTGGTCGCCGGGGCGCCGCATCTGATACTTCGTGATGGTTCCCAGGCCCTGCTCGACGTGGAACGCGCCGACGATCAGGAAGACGCGGTGGTCGGGGTTCGCGTCGATGAACGCGGCCGCGTTCTCGGCCATCGCGTCGTCCCACAAGGCCTGCGCCTTGAAGAAGCTCTCCGCCTTCATGCCGCCCATCAGCTTGGCGAACTTCTCCCAGTAGGCGTCGTCCAGCGTATTCGTCTCGGCCGGGAGGAGGGCGCGGTCCGCCTCGTCCAACCCCTCGAGGAAGTCCCCGTACTCCTCGTCGCTTCGTCGGTATTCGCGTACGAGACGACGCGGGGCATTGGCCGCGATGACGGGCACGCCGTTGAGCCGACACCACTCCACGAGCGGCCCGTGTGTCTTGCCGTAGTCCGGCTGGCGACGGGTCTGCTTCAGGAATGTGTCCTTGTCCATCTCGCCCGCGAGGTAGGCGTCCAGATCCGACTGGGTGTCCGTCTCGAAGAACTCCATCGCGAGGGCCACGCGCGGGTCCTGCGTCCACAGCTTGCGCAGCAACTCGTACTGGACCCGGGCGCCCACGGGGTGGCTGTGCAACTCGCCGAAGGCGATGAGCGATGCGCCGCGCGTGTCGTCCACGAACGCGTCCAGCGTCGTCGCCCGCCCGGATGCGCCGTCGTAGAGGGCTTGCTGGCGGGGGGGAGGGGTGGTCTTCACCACGACGTTGTCGCATGGCGGCGAGCGGTACGCGCAGGGACGCTTGCACGTCGAGCAGGCGGCCAGCAGCAGGAGCGGGAGCATCAGAGCGAGGAGGAGGAAACGCATGGCAAGGAGCATCTCAGGAGGTGGGCCCTGAGTCCACCGTCAGGCGACCAGGGGAACACGGCTAGCATGGGCCGGTGAGCCGCCTCGCCCTCATCGACGCCTACAACGCCATGTACCGGCTCCTGACGACGGTGCCGGAAGATCGGGACGTCGCCCGCCGGCTCCTCGTCGCGCGGACCCACGAGGCGCTCCTCGCCGGGACGCTTCGTCCTCGGGCGAACCGGGCGCACCTGGTCTTCGACACCTGGCCGGGGGCCGAGCGCGCGGGGCTTAGGGACCGCGCGGGCTCCGTGTCCTGGCACTACGCGCACGGGTCGGCCGACGAAGCCATCATCCAGCACCTGCGCCGACACGAGGGCCGTGGCGCGCGCCCCCTCGTCGTCGTGGTGACCGATGACCGTGAGCTGGCCGGCCGTGCCCGGCAACTCGGGGCGACGACCGTAGGCATCCGCGCCTTCTTCACGTTGCCGACACGGTCGAGCACCACGCCGCCCCGCCGGGGCATCCCGGGGAGCGGTTCCTTTGCGGCATCGGATTTCGGGCTGCCGGAGGGCCCGATCGACCTGAACGACGACGCGTTGCTCTGACGTCAGTCCAGCGGGGCGAGCTTTGCCGTGAAGTGCCTCAGCTGCGGCGGCTCCTCCACGATCTTCAATCCCCGGAGCGCGTCTTTCCTGCCCGCGACCTCCGCCGCGGTCTCCAGCACGTAGTCGATGTGGCTCTGCGTGTACACGCGCCGCGGAATCGCCAAGCGTAGGAGCTCGAGCTTGGCGAAGCGTTCCTTGCCGGTGGCGGGGTCGATCCCGCCGAACATCAGGGAACCGATCTCCACCGAGCGGACGCCACCCTCCTCGTAGAACGCGCACGCGAGCGCCTGCCCCGGAAACTCGTTCTGGGGGATGTGGGGGAGGAACGCTCCTGCGTCGATGTAGACCGCGTGACCGCCCGGCGGCTGCATGATCGGGATCCCCAGCCTGGCGAGTCCGTTGCCGAGGTACTCGGTCGATGCGATGCGGTACTGCAGGTAGTCCTCCTGCACGACTTCATCGAGGCCCACGGCGATCGCGTCCAGGTCGCGGCCCGCCAGACCGCCGTAGGTCGGAAAGCCCTCCGTCAGGATGAGTAGGTTCTCCTCCCGCATCGCCAGCGAGTCGTCGTTCGTCGCGAGGAACCCGCCGATGTTGACCAGGCCGTCCTTCTTGGCGCTGAACGTGGCCCCGTCGGCGAGGGCGAACATCTCGTTCGCGATCGATTCCACCGTGCGATCCGCGAAGCCCTCCTCGCGCAGCTTGATGAAGTACGCGTTCTCCGCGAAGCGGCAGGCGTCCAGGTAGAAGGGGACCTCGTGCTTCCGGGCGATGGCGCTTGCGCCCTTGATGTTCGCCATCGAGACGGGCTGGCCGCCACCGGAGTTGTTCGTCACGGTGAGGATCACGCACGCGACGTTGTCGCCACGCTCGGTCAGGATCGCCTCTAGACGATCCAGGTCCATGTTGCCCTTGAAGGGATGGACCAGGGACGGAGTCAGTGCTTCCGGCGTCGGGATGTCGATCGCCGTTCCGCCCAGGTACTCGACGTTGGCACGTGTCGTGTCGAAGTGGGTGTTGCTGACGACCGTGCGACCACCGACGTTGAGGCAGGAGAACAGGATGCGCTCCGCAGCGCGTCCCTGGTGGGTGGGGATGACGTGGCTGAAACCGGTCAACGCCTCGCAGCGCTCCTTGAACCGGAACCACGACCGGGCGCCGGCGTAGGACTCGTCGCCACGCATCATGCCGGCCCACTGCTCCGAGCTCATAGCGCCGGTACCGGAGTCCGTGAGCAGATCGATCAGGATGTCCTCGGCCTTGATCTTGAAGAGGTTCCAATGTGCCGCAGCGAGGATCTCACGCCGCTCCTCCCGGGTGGTCATGCGTAGCGGCTCGACGACCTTGATCCGGAACGGCTCGATGATGGTGGCCATGACGTCTCCCTCGGCGCCGTCCGGCGCCGGGGCCATCTTCCGCACCCCAGCCGCCCTTTCCATTCCTCGCGGGGGCGAGGATCGAGAGGATCGTCGAGGCCGGGCGTTGGGAGGAAGCCGCCGGGCGCGTAGGCTGCCGCGATGCCGCCTCTCGTCTGCCGGGGCCTGACGCGCCCGCCGCTCTTCAGCGACCTCGATCTCACGGTGGAGGAAGGCGAGATCGTCGTCCTCTCCGGGCCCAGCGGCTCGGGCAAGAGCCTCCTCCTGCGCGCCATCGCCGACCTGGATCCGCTCGAGGGGGGGGACGTGGCCTTGGACCGGGAGCCGTTAGCCGCCGTCGGGTCTGCCCGATGGCGCGCCGAGGTCCTCTACGTCCACCAGTCCGGCGTCCGCCTCCCCGGAACCGTGCGTGAGAACCTCGAGGCGATCGATCGCCTGGCCATCCGGGCGGGCGGGCCGGGCACCCCGTTCCCCAGTGTGCCGGGGCTTCGCGACGACCAGGACGCGGAGCGCCTCTCGGGTGGTGAGGCCCAGGCGCTGGCCATCCACCGCGCGCTCTGCTGCCGGCCGCGTGTCCTCCTCCTCGACGAAGCGACCTCCGCCATGGACCCGAAGCGGGCCCAGGCCTGGGAGGCGCGCATCCTGACCTTCGCCGCCGCCGGCGGGGCCGTCCTCTGGGTGTCCCACGACCCGACGCTCGCCCCGCGCCTGGGTGGACGGCAGGAGCGGCTCGGATGATCGCCACGATGCCGCTCTCCGCCACGCAGCTGATCTGGGTCGCCGCCCTCATCCTGGTCAACGCCGCGATCAGCCTGGCCCTGCGCCTGGGCCTGGAGAAGCGGTTGCTGGTGGCCTCCTCGCGGGCCGTCGTCCAGCTCCTGCTGCTGGGGTCGGTCCTCGGCTGGGTGTTTACCCGTCAGGGGCCCGGGGTCATCCTCGTCGTGATGCTCGCCATGGTCCTCGTGGCCGGATTCGAAGCCGTCCGTCGGACGACCTACCGCGTGCCCGGCCTCTCCGTCGCCGTGCAGGGGGTGATCCTCACCACGTCGATTGCCGTCACCCTCTACGGCGTCGTGGGCGTCCTCGGGGCGCGGCCCTGGTACACGCCACAGTACATCATCCCGATCCTGGGCATGATCCTCGGCAACACGCTGAACGGCATCTCGCTGGGGCTCGAGACCGTCCTCGACGGCTACGCGCGGGATCGGGAGAGAGTCGAGTTGCTCCTCGCGCACGGCGCGACGCGGCGCGAGGCTTCCCGGCAGGTCGTCCGGCGCGCGGTGCGGACGGGCATGATCCCCATCCTGAACGCCATGAGCATCGCGGGCCTCGTCAGCATCCCGGGAATGATGACCGGGCAGATCCTCGCCGGTCAGGACCCCACCGTCGCCGCCCGCTACCAGATCTTCATCCTATTCAGTATCGCGGCGGGCGTCGCACTGGGCACCGTCGGCGTCGTCTTCGCCGCGACCCGGCTGGTCTTCGACGACCGCGACCGGCTGCGGGGGGATCGCATCCGGAGAGCGTGATCCCGCGCCCGGGGGCCTCGCGAAGCGGGGCGCGCCCCCCGGTTGGGGTTCAATGGGGGGCGGAGGCACCATGGCGGACATCGAGGACTTCAAGCGACGGATCGATCAGGCCCTCGGTCGGCAGAAGGCCGACCTGGTGATCAAGGACACCCGCTTCCTCGACATCGCGCAGGGGAAGGTCGCTCGCGGCGACATCGCGATCTGCGGCGACCGGATCGTCGGGACCTTCGACCGCTACGACGGCGAGCACGAGATCGACGGGCGCGGCCTGACGGTCGCGCCGGGCTTCATCGATGCCCACGTGCACGTCGAGAGCACGCTGGTCACGCCCGGCGAGTTTGATCGCTGTGTGCTGCCGCACGGCACGACGACCGCCATCTGCGACCCGCACGAGATCGCGAACGTGCTCGGGCTCGACGGGCTGCAGTACTTCCTCGATTGCGCGCCGCACCTCGCCATGGACCTCCGCGTCCAACTGTCGAGCTGCGTCCCGGCGACGCACCTGGAGACGTCGGGCGCCCGACTCACGGCCGACGACCTGGCCCCCCTGTTCGCGCACCCCTCGGTCATCGGGCTCGCGGAGATGATGAACTTCCCCGGCGTGTTGAATCACGATCCGGAGGTTCTCGAGAAGCTCGTCGCCTTCGACGGAGCGCACATCGACGGGCACTGTCCGCTCGTGCGGGGCTACGACCTGAACGCGTACACGAGCTGCGGTATCCGCAACTGCCACGAGAGCACCAGTCTGGACGAGGCGAGCGAGAAGCTCTCCAAGGGCCTTCAGATCCTGATCCGGGACGGCAGCGTCTCGAAGGACGTGGCGACCCTGGCGCCGCTCGTGACGGAGGCGACGTGGCCCTTCCTCGCCTTCTGCACAGACGACCGCAATCCGCTCGACATCGCCGAAGAAGGGCACATCGACCACCTCATCCGCAAGGCGATCGCAGGGGGGGCGCCCGTCCTTCCCACGTACCGCGCGGCAACGTGGGCGGCGGCGCGCGGCTTCGGCCTCGCCGATCGGGGCCTCGTGGCACCCGGGCAACTCGCCGATCTCGTCCTGCTCGACGACCTCGAGACCTGCCGGGTGAACGCCGTGATCCGGCGGGGGCGCCCGGTCGGAGACGAGACCTTCGCGCGCCGTACCTTCCCCCCCGTCGTAGGGCGCGGCTCGGTTCATCTCGCCAAGGTCGATGCGTCCGCGTTCCGTATGCCCGGCGCGGCGGGCACGCGATCGGTGATCGGGGTGATCGAAGGGAGCATCCTGACGAATCACCTCCGCGAGCACGTCGATGCCGAGGACGGCGTCCTTCGGGGCGATCTCCAGCGGGACCTCCTGAAGGTGTGCGTCTTCGCCCGTCATGGGACCAACCACAACGTGGGACGCGGGTTCGTGAAGGGCTTCGGCCTCCGCCGGGGCGCGCTCGCGTCCTCCGTGGGCCATGACAGCCACAACGTGATCGTGGTCGGGACGAACGACGACGACCTGGCCGTCGCCGTGAATCGTCTCGTCGACCTCGAGGGCGGGTTCGTCGTGGTGGACGGTGGACGGGTGATTGCCGAGCTGGCCCTGCCCATTGCCGGCCTCATGAGCGACGCCCCCTTCGCCGACGTCCATGATCGCCTCATCGGCCTCCGTGCAGCCGCCAGGGATCTCGGCTGCACGCTCGCCGAGGCCTTCCTCCAGCTCGCCTTCCTCCCCCTCCCCGTGATTCCCCACCTGAAGATCACCGACCGGGGGCTCGTCGACGTGGACAAGTTCGAGATCGTGGCGGCCTGAGGCGGCGCATGCCGCGCTCAGGCCAGCAACCAGGTCAGGCGTCGACGACCCCGATGAAGGGAAGGTGCCGGTACTTCTCCGCCCAATCGACGCCGTAGCCGACGACGAAGCGGTCGTCGATCTCGAAGCCCACGTGGTCGGCCTTCACATCCACCGCGCGTCGGCTCGGCTTGTCGAGCAGCACGCAGCTCCTCACGGATGCGGCGTTGCGACTCGTCAGGTAGTCGCCCAGGTACGCGAAGGACCGTCCCGAGTCGAGGATGTCGTCCACGAGGAGGACGTGGCGGCCGGCGAGCTCGGTCCGTGGCTCGGAAGCGACTTCGATGCGGCCGGAACTCTCGGTGCCCGCGCCGTAGCTGCTCAGCGTCATGAAATCGACCTCGGTCTGGACGCCGGCGCTGTCGAGCGCGCGCACCAGGTCTCCCGCGAACATGAACGCACCCTTCAGCACGGCGAGGACGACGAGGTCGTCCGGCTCGAGGTGGGCGGACGAGGCGGCGATCTCCGCGGCCATCACCTCGATCCGATGCGCGATGCGCTCGGCGCTGATCAGTTCCTGGACCTCGGGCATGGTGCAAGTCCCCTCGGGGTCGAGGCACTGTACGAGCGGATTCGCTAGGATGCCCCTCCCGCGCGATGGGGGTATGTCGATGCGCTTTCCTTCCTATGCCGTCTTCTGCATGCTCGGCTGGCTTCTACTCTCCAGTCCCGTGGCGATGGCCGCTGAGCGGGAGCTGGCCCACGACGACGGCAACCAGCACGGCAAGCGCTCGCTGGGCGGCAGCGCGCACGTGGTCGAGTTCAAGAAGCCACGCGGGCGGTGGTGGATCGAGAGCGTGCGGGTGTTCGGCCAACCCTACGGCGGAGGCTACGACCCCGCGACGACGCCGCTCATCGTGACGATCACGAATCCGCGCATGAAGGCGCTCCACACGACGCGGTCGAGCTACGCCGTGTTCCGCCGGCGTGGCTTCGCCTGGGCCGAGATACCCCTCGCCGAGCCGGTCGCCTGCCCGTCCACCTTCCGCGTCGTCCTGGACTTCGACCCCGGCCGGACCCAGGGGGTCTTCGTCGGGATCGCGGCGGGGGAGGAGGGGCACGCGTTCACCGGCCGTGCGGGTGGGCGCGCCGAGCCGCTCGCGAGTGGCACCTGGATGATCCGGGCTCGACTCGTGAACAAGAAGCCGCGCGCGGAGCCCCGTGTCGAGCCCGACGCGGACGGCGGCGGGGACGCGAAGCGCTACCTCCGAGATCTCGGCGCCATCGACAAGCTGGTCCGGCGTCACTTCCCCTCGCTGGAGAAGAAGGGAGTCGACTGGCCGGCCGTCGTCGAGGAGGCGCGTGCGTCCTTCGCGGGCGCGCCCGACGACGCGGCGCACGTGTTGAACGCAACGCGGCTCGTGGCGCGTCTCGGCGACATGCACTCCGGTGTCGTCGGCACCAAGGTGGATGCGCACGTGCCGAGTTTCGATGGGCTCTACGGCGCGGGCCTCTGGATCGCGACGGACGCCGGTCGCCTCCTGCTGCGGGCCACGACCCCCGACCACCCGGTCGGACGACGCCTCCCTCCGGGCACCATCCTCCTCTCCATCGACGGGCGCCCGGCCCGCATCGTGCACCGAGAGGTGCGGCAGCGGCTACGCGTGTGGCACGGCTGGTCCTCGACGCACTTCCTCGACGCGCGGCTGAGCTTCCAGTTCTTCCCGTTCGGGAAGCGTTCCCAGCTCGAGGCCCGGTTCCTCCGCTTTCACCCCGACCGTGTCCGCGAAGAGGTGGTGACCATCGCCCTCGGGCGCTGGGGGCCCGACGGTCGCGGGCTCTCGCGTCAGGCGGTGACGATGCCCCCGGGGCTCGAAGCCAAGGGGAGCGCAGTCGCCACGATGCTGGACGAAGACCTCGGCTACCTGCGCATCCTCGGCGGTCAGAATGAGGAGACTCGCCAGGCGTTCGACGCCGCACTCGAGCGAGTGAGGGATGCGAAGGGGCTCGTGCTCGACGCGCGTGGCATGGGCGGGGGGGGTGATGCGGCCGCCTGGGCGATGGCCGGCCGCTTCTTCGCGAAGCCGCGCTCGCTGCCGCACGATCCGACGCTGCGTGCGACCGGGGACTGGACCTTCGAGGGCCCCGTCGTCTGGCTCCAGGACGAGCGCATGGTGTCCTCGGCCGAGACGTTCACCTGGGCGATGGTGGAGACCGAACGGGCCGTCGCGGTCGGACGTCCGACCGGGGGGGCCACGATCATCCCCCGGACCTTCGACGTGCCCTCGGGGCTCTTCCGCCTGCGCCTGGGCGTGCGGGATCGAGAGACGTCCGTAGGCGGCGTTCACCCCGAAGGCATCGGCACCCCGCCCGATGTGCACGTTCCCTACGCCGAGGCCGTGTTTCTGGGGCGCGAGCGAGACCCGATCCTCGCCGCCGGCCGGGACGTGCTGCGCCTGCTCGTGGCCGGCGCGCCCCGGGACGTCGTCGTCGGGGCCTACGAGGGCGTGTTGGGCGCGGACGCGTCCTCCCTGGCCGCGGCGATCGACGCGTTTCGTACCCTCGACCGATCCGCGGACCTCGCCTATCCCGACTTGCTCGACGGTCTCGTCGAGCGGCGCGTGGACGAGGAGATTCGCGTGGCCGACGCCGCCTTGAACCTGGCTCCAGACGTCGTCGGGGCCCGGACGCGGCTGACGCGTCTCGGCGCCGTGGCGCGCGTGCTCGGGCTCGACGAGGCGGCCGGGCGCGCCGAGCGCGCCGCCGAGCACTGGCCCCAGGAGGTCGCCGCGCAGGAGGCCTTCGAGCAGCTCGCCGCCCCGGGCCTGCCACCTTCAAGCGACGCTCGCGACGCCTACCTCGAAGCCCACGACGGCACACGCTGGGCCGAGGCCGTGCGCCAGGCCTATCCGGCTGGGGAGGGAAGGGACTAGCGCGCGGGGAGGACGTAGCGGTAGGGCTTCGACTCGCGGTAGAGCCCGAGCCGTGTCCGCAGGTCGTCGGCGAAGCGCGTGGCTCCCTTGCCCTCGGCGTCGAGCTGATCCACGGCGGCGCGCGTCGCCTCGATGGCCTCGCCGTAGCGTCCGACCGCGGCGAGCGCGACGCCCAGGGTGTCGAGATAGCGGGGGTCCTTGCCACCGCTCTGGGTGACGGCCCCCTGGGCCAGCTCGACCGCCCGTTCCTCGCGGCGGAGGTCCGCGCGGGGGCAAGCGGCCAGGTGCCACGCCAGGGCGTTCACGACACCCAAGTCGTCGGGCGCTTCCAGAACCACCCGCTCGAGGTGGGGGATGGCAGCCGCCGGGTCGGCATTGCGCATGTGGACGCGCCCGAGATGGCGATGGAGATCCAGATCGTCCGGGGCGAATCGAAGGGCGTTCGTGTAGAGGGCGATCGCCTCCTCGTAGCTCGCTTCCTCGAGGAGGATGCGCCCAAGGTCTTTCACGGCGTCGAGGTCGTTGGGTGCCAACGCAACGGCGCGCTCGAAGTGCGTCTTCGCCAGCGCCATGCGCTCGGCCCCGAGCGCGAGTTCCCCCAGGTGGACGTGGGCCCGGGCCAGGCTCGGGTCGAGCCGTAGCGCCTCGAGGAAGGCCTTGGCCGCCGCCTCTGGACGATCGAGACGTCTGAGCGCCCACCCGCGGTAGACGTGCGAGCGTGCGTGATCCGGGAGCGCGTTCACCGCCGTCTCGAACTTCTCCAAGGCCTGGCCGAAGGCGCCCGCCTTCATGGCGGTGTGTCCGGCCTCCAGGAGGCGCCAGTGCTGGACCGCGGGTACATCGATGGTCTGCAGGGCGTCGTACGGGGCGTTCAGGAACTCCGGCAGATTGACGGCACGATTGGCGGCGGTGGAGTTGGGTATGAGGATGGGCGGTGTGTCGTTGCCGTCCTCATCGACGTGCGTCAGATACATGCGAGTGTACGGGGAGTCCTGCTTGGACGTGAAGACGAGCCACCGGCCGTTCGGGGACCAGCTGTGCCACGAGTTCATGGACTCCGTGTTGCAGCGCATCAGCCGTGGCGTGCCCCCTTCGAGAGGGACGATCATCAACCGCCCGTCCGGCCGCATCAGCTGTCCGTTGCGGCAGCGCACGTAGACGATCCACTTGCCGTCGGGACTGACCTTCGGGAACGTGTTGCTCCAACCGTTGTCCGACAACCCGGGAATGGGTCGAGCCTCTCCTCCTGCGCCGTCGGCGAAGGGGATGCGCACGATGTCGTACTGGATGGGTGTTTCGTTCGGGTCGTTCGGTTCCGTCGGCAACGGGCGACCCTCGATGTAGGGATCCTTCGCCTGGGCACGGCAGAAGACGATGTGCTTGCCGTCGGGCGTCCAGACCGGATCACAGTGGACGTAGCGAACATCGTCCGCGCCGGGGAGAGCCTGCATCGTGTTCGTGCCGCGTGCGGTCCAGGCCAGGATGCCACGCGTGGGGTAGAAGACCTGGAGGTAGCGATAGTCGGGAAAGTTCGTCACGAAGAGGGACTCGTTCACGGTCGTGACGGCCGTACGTCCGTCCGGGGACACGCGCGAGAGGAAGCCGATCGTCTTGTGGCCGGGCGCTTTCTCGGGGAAATCGTTCCAGGTGATCAGGTCGTCGTAGTCGATCGACGTCTGGGGGGAGACGTCCGTCAGGGCATAGGTGCCCTTGTCGCCTTGCGGGCCGTCCACGTCCATGCCGAGCGTCTTGCCGTCCCGTGAGAACGAGTGGCAATTGGCGCAGGTCGGCATGTGCTCCAGTACGACGCGGCTCTCGGGGCGCGCCAGGTCGCGAAGGCGCCACTTGATGGCGGGGACGACCCCCTCATCCAAGGGACGGATCTCACCGGGTTTGGTGACCGCGGGGGCGAGGGGAACATCCCGGTAGAAGATCGGCGCGCCGACGGGATCCTTGGAGGTCATGAAGCGGATGGCGGTGCGCGTCCGCGCTCGCCCCTCGTCCTCGGCGTCGTACCCCGTGATCGTCAACCGCGCCCACGCCTCCTTGGTGTGACGCGTCAGGACCTGCCAGAGGGATGGATCCGGCGTCCAGCTTCGGTGGTCGGCCGGGGGCGGGGCGGGCAGCGCGTTCGTGGGCGCCTCGGCGTCCGGGTCGATGACGCCCATCGGCGGTGAGACGCCCTCGACGCGGGCGACGATGCGCCCGCCGTCCGGCGTGGGTTCCTCGAGGCGGATATCGATCACCCAGCGATCCACACCCTCGGTCGCGTCCGACCAGATCAGCGTCGGCGCGACGAGATCCGGGGGGAAGACGGCCCCATCGCGCGGGTAGATCACACGAGCGTCGCCCGTCTCGTGCAAAGGGGCCTCCGCCAGCGCCTTGGCGAGGTCGACCTCGCTCTCGCTCATGGTGCTCAAGGATGTCCAGCCCTCCACATGGACGCTCGTCGCGGTCGGCTGATCATCGGAGACCGCCGCCAGCTGCGCGCCCAGCGTGAAGAGGCTGGCGAGAAGGGCGATCAGAGTCCATCGAGGCATCGTGGCTCCTGCCTAGTCTGCGTCATCCATGAACGCAGGCTGAGGTTGCGCGGATCGAGGTCTTCCAGGCGTCACCCGTGGGGATCGGTTCCGGGGGGAGGTCGACGCGCACGTCATGCACGACGCGGCCTAGTCCAACTCGGCTTCGAGTTGCTCGGCCAACGCGGCGGCCTCGCGTCCGGCCGCCGTCGCTTCATACTTCCTGCCCAACAGGGGGCGGAGTGCCTTCAACGCCTTCTTGGCACTTAGTTCGTCCAGGTCGGCGAGGATCTTGGCAAGCTTCTCGCCGGCCTTGACCTCCAGCTTGGCATCCTTGTCACCGAGAAGTTCCTTCAGCTTCGCTGCGGCGTCCTCGCCGTGTGCATGCTTCCTGTACGTGTCGGCCACGTACTCCAACGTGGTTGCGGCCTCGTAGAACTTCCCTGCCTCCAGGTCCCGGGCCGCCCCTTCCAGATTGGACTCCGCGAACCAGACGATCCAAGACCGGATGCCCTTGGCGGCTTCGAGGGCGTCTTCGTCCAGGCGATCGGAAGCGATGTGCTTATCCAGCTTGGCGAGTGCGTCGGTGAACTTCTCCTTGTCGAACGCTCGCCTTACGTCCCGGAGTGCATCCGGCCAGGCCGGCAGGATGCGTGAGGCTTCCAGCGTCCGCTCGATATCCCCGTTGCTCAGGTTGCCGGGGTGTCCGCTCCACACGACGCGCCCGCCCGTGTCGATCAAGAAGGCCGACGGGAAGCTGGTCCGGCCGTAGGCGCGCATGCTGTCGGACTTCTCGTTCACGGTGGGGTAGGCGACCTCGAGTTCCTCCACGAACGTGGCGATGCTCGAACGGTCCTGCTTGGCGACGCCGACGATGGAGAGGCCCCGTTCCCCGTAGGTCTCTTGGAGCTCGTTCAGGTGAACCACCTGAGTGCGGCAGGGGCCTCACCCGGTGCTGAAGAGCTCGAAAAGGACGACGCGGCCACGCAGAGCCCGGAGACTGGCTTCCTCGCAGTTGAAGAAGTCCTTGCCTTCGAAGTCGGGGGCACGGTCGCCGACCGAGATCTCGGCCGATGCGGTAGACGCGAGCAGGGAGGGCAGAGCGACGCTCGTCAGGAGGACGAGGACGAGAATGCGGAATCGGTGCACGGCAGCACTCCGGACGTGTGGCTGTACTCGGTCGAGGGGATCGCTATCCCGACCGTGGCGGCCCATTGTAGGCTGCCGCTCCGCCCTTGGGTCGGGCCGGTACGGCGCGCTACCGGGGTGAGGGCTGGTGGAACGGTCGCCCTGCTCGGTAGAGCGCCAGACGCTGCTCCAGTTCTCGCCCGAGGGCGTCCGGAGGGGCGAGGGCCCGTGCTTCGGTCGCGACGGCGACCGCGTCGTCGAAGCGACCGGCTTCTGCATACGCCGCCGCGAGCGTATCGAGGAACCCGGCGTCCCTCCGGCCGGTGCCGCGTGCCAACCGCTCGGCGAGACCCACCGCGCGACGACCGTCGCGCACCTTGGGATCGAAGGACGTGGCAAGCTGCCACGCGAGGGCGTTGGCGACGGCGAGGTCGTTCGGGTTCCAGCGGACCACGCGGTCCAGATGCCCCACGGCGTCCGCCGGGCGGTGCAGCTGGAGGTAGGCGAGCGCCATGTTCTTGTGCGCTTCGAAGTCGTGGGCGTTCTCCGTCAGGAAGCCCCGGAGGATCTCCAGCGCCTCCTCCGAGCGTCCCTGCCGGAGGTAGCCGAAGGCCAGGTTTCGGCGGGCCTGAGGATCTCGTGGACGGGACGTGAGGTAGATCTGTGTGTGCCGCACCGCGTCGTCGACCTCACCCAGCTCGAGCAGGATGTGCCCGAGATTCAGGTGCGCCCGGATGGCGGTGGGGTCGAGGCGCAGTGCTTCCTCGCACTGATCCGCGGCCTCGCGGAAGCGGCGACTCAGGCTCAGGGCCCAGCTCAGGCTGATCCGTGCGCCCGCGTGCTCCGGATTGACGGCTACGGCCCGCTGGTAGAAGGTGAGGGCCTCGGGGAGTCGCCCTTCGGCCATCAGCTCCGTGCCTCGCATCATGTCGCGGCGATGGCGCACGCCGGGCACGTCGATCGATTGGAAGGACTCGTAGCTCGTGTTCACGAACTCCGGGATGTTCACGGCACGGTTCGCCGCCGTGGCGTTGGGGATGACGACCGCCGGCGTGTCGTTGCCGTCCTCGTCGATGTGGGTGAGGAGCATCTGGGTGTACGGCGAGTACGCCTTGGAGGAGAACACGAGCCAGCGGCCGTTCGGCGACCAGCTGTGCCACGAGTTCATGCGCCAGGTGTTGCAGCGCATCTCGCGCGCCTCGCCGCCTTCGGCCGGCACGATCCAGAGCTTGCCGTCGGGGCGCATGAGGAGGCCGTTGCGGCACTTCGTGTAGACGATCCACTTCCCGTCCGGTGAGACCTTGGGGAAGGTGTTGCTCATCCCGTTGGCCGACGCGCCGTCGACCGGGACGGGCGTGCCGCCCTTTCCGTCGTTGAAGGGCATGCGGACGAGATCGTAGCGGACCTGCGGTTCGTTCGGATCGTTGGGGTAGGCCGCGAGGGGCGTCCCCTCCTCGTACGGATCCCGCGCGGGCGCGCGGCAATAGACCAGGTGCTTCCCGTCCGGCGTCCACGACGGCGAGCAGTGCACGTACGCCTCGTCATCGGCCCCGGGCAAGGGCTTCATCTCGCGTGTCGTCGTGTCGAGCCAGGCCAGGATGCCGCGCGTCGGATAGAAGACCTGAAGGACCTGATAGTCGGTGAAGTTCGCCACGAAGAGCGCTTCATTGACCGTCGAGACCACATAGCGCCCGTCCGGGGAGACACGCGAGAGGAAGCCGAAGGTGTTGAGTCCTTCCTTCTTATCCGGGAACTCGTTCCACGTGACGATGTCGTCGTAGTCGATCTCCACGTGCTCGCTCACGGGCACGATGCCATACGTGCCCTTGTCGCCGTCGGGCCCGTCGATGTCCATGCCGAAGGTCGAACCGTCCGTCGAGAAGGAATGGCAGTTGGCGCAGGTCGGCATGCCCTCGAGCAACACCCGGCTCTCCTGCTTCGACACGTCGCGCAGGCGCCACTTGACGATGCGCAGGGCCGTGCGGGGCAGCGGCATGATGACACCGGTCTTGGTCTGAATGGGCGCGAGGGGAACGTCCCGGTAGAAGATCGGAGCGCCGACCGGGTCCTTCGACGTCATGAAGGTGAACCGACCGCTCGAGCGTGGCTCCGTCGGAGCGTCCATCCCGAATCCGACGATTTCAACGGCCGCCCAGGTCTCGTGGGTCAGCTCCTTCAGTAACGCCCAGGTGGCGTCGTCCGGTCGCCAACTGCGCACGTCCGGCGCCGGAGGCTTCGGCAACTCGTTCGTCGCCGACCGCGCCGCTTCGTCGATCTCGCCCATCGGCGGTGGGGTGCCGTGTACCAACACGCGCAGCGCCTCCCGGTCACCGATGCGGACCCGCACCAGCCAGCGATCCACGCCGGGCGTGCCGTCCGTCCAGAGGATGGTCGGTTGGACCAGGTCCGGCGGGAACACGGATTCATCCAGGGGGTAGTCCACGCGGATGTCGGTCGGCGGTTCGGCCGGCAGGGAGACCAGGCCCTCCGTCTGCCGAATCTGGGCGGGCGTGGCGGGCTGGGCGTCCCCCGTCGCCGCCTGGACCAGCAGGGAGACGGTGTCGGGCGACCCTGCACCCTCGTCGCCGCACGCCCCGAGCAGGGACGCGGCGAGTACGGGCGCGACGATCGTGAGGAGGATCCACCGGGTCTTCATCGGCGAGGGTCCAGTCGGGAAGGGCGAGGCTCGAAAGCGTAGGCGTCTAGTGTAGGCGTGCGCTCGGCCCTTCAGGGGCGCCGCGTCCGGGCCGCCCCGTACGCGTGCAGGAACTTCGGCAAGCCGTCCGCCGGTACGTCACGGAAGGCGACCGGGACCGAGGCCCATGTCCCGTCCTCGCGCCGCCGCTCCACGTGGAAATGGAGGTGGGGCAGGGCGGACCAGCCGGTGTTGCCCGAGTCGCCGATCCACTGCCCGCGCCGGACCGCTTCGCCCACGTCCACATGGGCCCCTTGGGCCCTCAGGTGGAGGTAGACCGCGCGACTCCCGTCGCCGTGGTCGATCAGGATCCGGTTGCCGTGGGCCGCGAACCGACGGGAGCGTCCGCCCTGAGTCGAGTCCTCCTTCACGAACGCGACCACACCGTCCCGCGCCGCCAACACCCTGGTGCCAACGGGCATGGCGAAGTCCGTCGCATGGCGTTCGACGCCGTAGTGGCTGAACGGGCCCGGACCCGCCTGGACGACGCGCCGTGGCACCCCCGGCTCGAAGGGCAGCGTGTACTGCCTCGCCATGGCCGCGCTGTCGCGTTCCGCGGGCGACAGCCCCGACACGCATCCGGGGGCGACCAGCGTAGCCAGCATCAGGACCAAGGACGAGGGACGCACGTGGACCTCCGTCAGCGCCGCCCGGCGAACGAGCGCCAGCTCTTGTCGAGCCGCTTCCAATCCTTCTCCTCCAAGTGACCGAACCCCGCTTCGAACGCCCGAAGGCGGATCGCCCGTGCCTTGGCATCGAAGTGCCCCGCGAAGGCACTGCGCCGCTCCCTCCTCTGACGAAACGCCTCGTCCTCTTCCCGCTCGAGCTCCTCGTCCGTCTTGCCGGCATCCGCCTGGGCCTCCTGCTCGGCCACCCGACGGGCTTCCAGGCGGCGCTGGGCCTCCTCCGCCTCGAACTTCACGTCTTCTTCCTCGATGATCTCGACCAGGGCGTTCATCGTGTTGACCAAGGCTCCCTTGGTCTTCCCCCGGTTTCCGCGTGTCAGCAGATAGTGCACGACGGACGCGGCCTGGGTTCGGTGCTCGAAGGACTCCACGTCCTCTCCCTGCAGCAAGGTCTTCAGTGGAAGCGCCGTATCCGTCCGCAGCAGGACCGCAAGATCCCGGATGGCCGACGGCGTGGGTTGGAGCACCATCTTCTTCCGCTTGCTGGGCCTCGCCCACCCCATGTGGCTGTAGAGACCTTGCCGCAGCCACGACGGAAGTCCGTCCCGAAGCCGCTCGTTCTTCGCATGGAGCCACTGGTCGGTCAGTCGCCGCCCCAGTCCCGAGAACTCACCCAGAATATCCGTACCTCGCGAGAAGGTCATCACGATCTCGTCGACCTCGGACGTCCACCAGCCACGCGTCCCTTGGCGGTAGGCGTTCTCCTCGAGCGGGTTGGCGAACACCCGGATCACGCCCGGTGGGACGTCGCCGTCGCCCACGCCGCCCAGGTGGTCATCCAGGTACTTGCGGATCGACTCCGCAAAGTTCACGACGTACTGCGTGTGCTGCTTGTCTTGTTGACTCAGCACCACGTAGTGCTTCGATCGCTTCGCAATCCAGCCCTTGGGCAACGCGTCGATCTCGCGCTCGATGCGATGCTCCACCTTCGCGCGAATCCGGCTGCGTACGTCGGCCAGCGTCGGCGTTTCACCCGTGCCGGGCTTCGCTTCGTCCTCCACGAGGGCGCCGGGGAACGGTTCGGTCCGGGCGATCGTCCGAAACGACTTCAGACAGGCCTGGATGACCTCCCGATTGCGCTCGTAGTGCTCCTCGAAGATCCGAATCTGGACCGCGAAGTCGACGTCCTCCGTGTGGTAGATCCAGGCGATGACGCGAAGGGGCGCTTCGACGAGCTTCTCCACCTTGATTTCCACCACCTCCACGTCGAACCCGGCGTGCTCGATCTTCTCGTCCCGCGCGATGAACCAGCCGCCGGCGCCCGCGGCGGCCCACTCCTCGCGCTTCACGAAGTCGCGGTAGTCCTTGTAGGGGTTGCGGATCTCGATTCTCCACCCGTGCTCGCCGATCTTCTCGCGCTTCACGCGCGGGGCTTGGGTGGCGGCGTGGGGGAAACCGATCACCCACAGATCGGGCCGATGGCCGACCTGATCGGCGAGCGTGCCCCGCGTACGAAGGACATACGCGGGAAAGAACTTGTCGGCGATCCACTTCTCTTCGAGGGACACCGCGCGCCGATCCCAGTCCTTGGGGGCGCGCACCTTGTAGCCCCAACGGGGGTTCTCGTAGTGAGGGCCGATCTGCTCCGCCGCGGCCGCCGCGGGCGCCAAGAGGCCGAGGGCCAGTGCAGCCAGCGCGAAGGTCCAGACGAGGCGCATGCCGAAGACTCCTGCAGAGCCGCCCAACCTACAACACGCCGGCTCAGCGCGCCTCGGCAATGCGCTTGGCGAGCCACGCCGACAGGTCGCGGGCACCGCGGGCGCTGAGATGATGCTCGTCCCACCAGTTCTCCGGATCCTGGAAGATCGACGCTGGCGGCATCCATACGTCCCCGAGCGACTCGTAGACCGAGCGACTCCAGATGCGTCCCCAGGGCTCGCCGTAGGACTGCATGTAGAGGAAGTGGAGCCTCGTGTCGGTCGCCGCGGCCAGCCCCGCGAGATAGCGGAGCTCGGCGTGGCCGAGCCGGCTGCGCCATGTGGATGGCGCGCCTCGTCCCTCGGCCCGGGCGCTTCGCCTCGACTTGGTTCTGGCGAGGCTCTCCAGCCACTGGGCCTGCGTCAAGGGCGGGTCGGCTCTCGCGCCTACGAAGCCTGGGATGCCGAAGTGGCCGTAGCCGGGCGTCGGCGCCTTGGCGGCGGGCATCCCGGAGCCGAGCAGGCGGGCCTTGGCCTGGTCCAGGCGCACGAGGAGTCCGTGGTAGAGGTCCTTGGCGTACGTGAAGCCCCGCGAGACGGGGCGGGCCCAGAGGTCGTCCGTCCGGGCGACGTACCCGTACATGGGGTGGCTGTCGTTGAACTCCCGGTTGCTCACCTCCACGACGAGGTGCTTCACCTCGTGCGCCGAGAGCAGATCCCGGGCGATCGCGACGTGGAGGTTCCGCCCGTTGCGGCAGTAACCGAAGTTCGCGATCCTCGCGTCGATGCCACGTTGCCGCAGGTCCGCCTCGATGGCCGCGTCGTCGATCGACAGGATCGTGCGCGACGTACCCACGAAGGCCACGTCGATGGGCGCGTCGGCGGCCTCGATCCGATCGTGCACCCAGATGCCGCGTCCCTCCTTCGTGTCCACGCGCTGGCAGTCGCCCTGTACGAAGTGCCACGCGTACGCCCGCGACAGCGGAGTGCGGAGCAAGAGGAAGGCACCCACCGCGAGCGGGAGGAGGAAGACCAAGACCTTCAGAGTGAAGCGTCCGAGGCCGGCGGTGGGGGGGCGGAGGGCGTCGTGCATGCGTCAGAACTGGAAGTAGATGAACTCGGGCGCGCTGTCGAGGTTCCCCAGCAGGAGAATCCACAGGACGAAGGCGTAGTAGAGCCCCCAGCGCAGGGCGCGCGGGAAGGGGCCGAAGAAGCGGTTCACGTCGGCCTTGCCGATCCGCAGCTCCACGGCTAGGAAGAGGGCGACCGACAGCAGGACGTACGCCGCCGCTCGGAGGCTCCCGTAGGCCCCCTCGAGCGCCATGCTCACGGCACCCGGCTCCGTGGTGGCCAGGCGGGAGAGCATGACTCTGAGGTCGCCCATCGTGGGGGAGCGGAACACCAGCAAGGCGAAGTTGAAGAAGGCGAAGGTCAGGCACCACCCCAGCCAGGCGGGGATGTGCTTCGCCCAGCGCGTGTGGCGGCTGAACGACTCCTCGACGGCGAGGGCAACGCCGTGCATGAAGCCCCACAGCACATAGGGCCAGGCCGCGCCGTGCCAGAGCCCGGAGATGGTGAAGGTCGTCACGATGTTGAACAGCCAGCGCTTCTCCGACACGCGGTTGCCGCCGAGCGGAATGTAGACGTAGTCCCGGAACCAGGACGACAAGGAGATGTGCCAGCGCTGCCACAGTTCCCGTAGCG
The DNA here is from genome assembly GCA_963802335.1 of uncultured Planctomycetota bacterium. Lineage (GTDB taxonomy): Bacteria > Planctomycetota > PLA2 > PLA2 > JAEUHO01 > CAWDIE01. The sequence goes on from CAWDIE010000008.1 coordinate 252,920, forward strand.
ACGTCGAGAAGTAGGGCGTGCGGAAGTTGGTCATCAGGTCGATCCCGAACAGGCGCCCGGAGCCGATGGCGATGTCGGAGTACCCCGAGAAATCGCCGTAGACCTGCAGTGTGAACGCGAGAGTGGCGAGCACGACGGTGAGTCCCGTCGCCTCGTCGGGGGCGCCGTACACGGTTTCGACCAGCGGTGCCAGGCGGTCTGCGATGACGATCTTCTTCACGTAGCCCCAGAGCATGATCCGAAGCCCCGATGCCGCCTGCTCGCCGGAGAAGAAGCGCGGGCGGAGGAACTGGGGCAACAACGTGCTCGCCCTCTCGATCGGCCCTGCGACGAGTTGGGGGAAGAAGGCGACGAACGCGAAGAAGGCCACCGCGTCCTTCGTCGGGCGGATGCGTCGCCGGTAGATGTCGATCGTGTAGCTCAGGGTCTGGAACGTGTAGAACGAGATCCCCACGGGAAGAGCGATGCGAAGCGTGGGGGCGTGGACTTCGAAGCCAAGCGTGGTGAGGAGGTCCGTCAGCGAGGCCGAGAAGAAGTCGAAGTACTTGAAGAACGCCAGGAGTCCCACGTTCACGGCGAGGCTGATGCCCAGGAGGGCCTTGCGCCGATGCGCCTCTTCGCACGCCCCCAGCTTCAGGCCGACGACGTAGTCCACGGCGGAGCTGAGGACGATCAGGGACAGGAACCGCCAGTCCCACCAGCCGTAGAAGAGGTAGCTGGCTGCCAGCACGAACGAGTTCTGGGCACGGAGGGACCGCTTCGCGAGCGCCCAGTAGACGGCGAACACGAGCGGCAGAAACATGGCGTAGACGACGGAGTTGAATTGCACGGTCCGGCCCCGGTCGCGCAGACCGTACGTGATCGGTACCCCGGAGCAAGGGCTTGGCTCGACTGGACCGCTCCGTGACAGACGCTTGGCAGGGTAGAGCCCGTACGGAGACGTTCCATGACCACGCGCGCACTCCTCTTGGTCGTCCTTGCCCTCGGAGGCCTCGCCCTGGCGACCCCCGCTCACGCCGTGGGCGTGGATCCTGCGGACCGCCAGGCGCTCGAAGCCGCGGTCGACCAGGTCGGGGACGTGTCCTGTGGCTCCCTCGTGGGGGCGGCCTGCCAGCGGCAGCGGGGGCCGGCACCGCGGTCCGATTGGCGCTTTCTCGTGGCACCCTACGGTTGGCTGGCGAGCGTCAAGGGAACGGTCGTCAGCGAGGGTCAGGAGGGAGAGCTCGACATCCCCTTCAGCGACATCACGAAGCACGTCAATGGAGGCTTCCAGCTCTACGCCGAGGCCCGGTGGAAGAAGTGGTTCGTCGCCTTCGACGGCACGTGGGCCAATCTCGTCGAGGAGGTCGGCGGCAACTTCGTCGACGTGGATGTCAACATCCGGCAGCGTCTCTTCGACGTACGCCTCGGCTACGAGGTCTTCCGTTGCAGTCGCGACGGAGCGCTGGATCCGTGTTGCGAATCCTATCGACGGTGGGTCGTCATGGACGCCTTCGTCGGGGTCCGCTACTGGTACACGCAGCAGATCCTGACCGTGCAAGGACCTCGAGGCTTCATCTGGAAGACGGACGGACTGGACGAGCGCTTGGATCCGTTCCTCGGCCTCCGGTTCGGATTCGACGTCACGCGGCGGATCGGCGTCTTCGTGCGCGGTGACGTCGGAGGCTTCGGCATCGGGAACGCGGCCCGGTTCGCCTGGCAGGCTCAGGGGGGCGTCAGTCTCGACCTGACCCGCTGGATGCACCTCATTCTGGGGTGGCGCGCCCTCTACTTCGACACGATCGAGGGTAGCGGCGCGGGGCGCAACGGCGCCGCGCTCACCCAGCAGGGCCCGATCATCGGCCTCGGCTTCACGTTCTGATCGGCGAGGAGCCTGCGCCTTCCATTGCGGGTGGCTCCCCTTCCTGGGACGATGAGGGCTTCGGGGTGGAGAGACCCCCGAACCCCCTGAGGAGGAGCTCGATGCTTCGAGGAAGACTTCCCCGACTCCTGACGCTGCTGGCGCTGATCGTCTGTGTCACGACGGGTGGCGCAGCCTTTGCGAGTGACTCGCTGGGTTCCGGCGCGGCCAGCATGCCCGCCGCGGCCGTGGACGGCGACCTCGCTGCCCTCGTGCCCGACGGCACGCACTTGCTCGTGTACGCCCCGTCGATCGAAGGTTTCGTCGCAAAGCTGAAGGCGGTCGTCGCCGCCTTCGACAAGGACGCCGCCGAGCAGGTGAGCGTGGAGATGCTGCTCGAACAGCTGCCCATCGGTCCGCTCGTCGACACGGCGAAGCCGATGGCCATGGCCGTGAGCTTGCCGAACGGCCCCGAGGGCCCGAGCCCCGACATGACATTCATCTCGGCTGTGACCGATCTCGGGCAGGCCGAGGAGCAGGTCAAGTCCATGGGGATCGAGTCCATGCCGACGGCCGGCATGTTCGTCGCACTGCGCATGGGGCCCGAGCCGGCCATGCGTCCCGCCACGACGCCGGCCATCGCCAAGAACATCGCCGCTGGTGACCTCGCCCTGCGGATCGACCTCGGGGCGCTCATCGCGCTCTACCGCGACATGGCCGACGGGATGCTCGCCGAGATGGACTCGGCCCTGGGCCAGATGCCCACCACCGGCGCGCCGGGCATGGACGTCATGATGGACGGCATGAAGAAGTCCATGAAGGACTTCCTCGACGGCGCCGAGATGCTGGACATGGCCATGGCCATCAACGGCACGACCGTCCACTGGAAGGCGCTCCTCACGGGTAAGGACGGAAGCGAGCTCACGAAGACCTGGTCCGGACCGGCCGGCGACGGCGGCAAGATGGCCGCCGGGCTACCCGCCGACTGGCCGGTCGCCATGCTCGTGTCGTTCGACATGAAGAAGCTCTACGCCTGGATCGAGCCCATGATGGGCACCTACTTCGAGATGATGCCCGAGGACGCCCGTCCGCGGATGACGGCTCTCTGGGAGAAGGCGGTCGGTCTCAGCGAGCACCTGGGCGATCACCACGCGATCGCCTACGACTTCGGTGAGCAGGGGATGCGCGCCGTCAGCGTGAGCAGCTTGAGGGACGCCGAGAAGTTCTGGCAGGGCTACGACGCGCTGCTCGCGGGCCCCGACTACACGGAGCTCATGGCCAACTTCGGGATGGAAGTGGCCGTGCTTCCCAAGACGGAGGTTGCCGGCGTCCAGATCCGCCACTTCCGGATGTCGTTCGACGCCGAGAAGATGATGAAGTCGAACCCCGCCGTCGGCGAGGTACCGCCTGAGATGGTCGAAATGATGCAGGGCATGTTCGACCGGATGCTCGGCAAGGACGGTCTCGCGATGCACGCCGCGGATGTTCAGGGCAAGCTCGTAACGGTGGTCGGCAATCAGGCGCTGCTCGCCAGCGTCCTCCGGCGGGTCGCGAGCGGCGAGGCCGGCCAGGTCGCGACCGACGGCGCCATGGCCGAGGCGATCCGGGTGGCTGGTGGCAACCCCACCTTCCTGCTCCGCATGGAGCTGCGGGCGCTCCTCCAGGGCATGTTCGGCATGGTGCGCGAGATGATGCCGCCCGAGCAGGGGGAAGCGATTCCCAGCCTGCCCGACGGGGCGCCCATCCCGCTGGTCCTCTACGCCAGCATGGCCGGGCGCTATGCCACCGGCGGCTACATCATGGATGCCGGACCCATGGCCGAGCTGGTGGGCACCTTCATGAGCATGGCCGACCGGGCCATGGGCACGGACGACGGCCCGATCTACGAGGAAAACGGTTTCGGCGAGGAGGAGGCTCCCCTCCCCGAGCGCCGCTGACCGCACCCGCTTTTGTACGCTCCGTGTGGCGGCGAGGCCCTCAGCCTCGCCGCCACTCTTCTTTGTGGCCGAAGCCGCGGCCGTTGTCGATGAGGCGCATCCAGTCCAGGTCGAGAAGCCAGGTCTGGGCGCGCTCGAGGTGGGGACCGAGCCCGGGCGCGGCGAACGGCGCGGGGAAGCGGCGCCGGTAGGTCGCAAGCGCCTCTGTGCTCTCCTCGCCGGGCGCCGTCGGGCGCGCGCGCCCGCTGAGCTGCACGCCACGGATGGTCTGCCAGTCCTGACGGTCGGCGTGCACCGTACCCGCGACGCGCGCGTCACGCAGGAGGTCCCGCCCGTGCCGCGTCTTCGGGTCGGTGAGGAAGACAAGTCGTCCCTCGTCGTCTGCGGCGAAGAACACGGCAGCCGCGTGGGGCTCGCCATCCTCCCCCACGGTGGCGAGGGTCAGCGCGTCGCGCGTGGCGAGGAACGCGAGGATCGCCGAGCGGAGCGACTCGTTCGTCATCCGGCGGGGCCACGCCAGCGCTCGAACAGATCTTGCTCCAACTCGATGCCGACCAGGTCCAGCGCACGGTTGACGGACTGATCCACGATGGCTGCGATCGACGTCGGGCGGTGGTAGAACGCCGGCACCGGCGGCAGGATGATGCCGCCCATCTCGGTGACGGCGGTCATGCTGCGCAGGTGCCCCAGGTGAAGCGGGGTCTCCCGGATCATGAGCACGAGGCGTCGGCGCTCTTTCAGGATCACGTCGGCCGCGCGCAGGAGGAGGTTGTCCGAGTACCCCGTGGCGATGCCCGCCAAGGTCTTCATCGAGCACGGCGCGACGATCATGCCCGCGGTGCGAAACGAGCCGGAGGCCACCGAGGCTGCGATGTCCCCAAAGCCGTACCGCGCGTCGGCCAGGGCCTCGACGTCCTCCAGCTTCCAGTCGGTCTCGAGGGGGATGGTCCGCCTCGCCGCACCCGACATCACGACGTGCGTCTCGATGTCCTCGACCCCGCGCAGCACCTCGAGCAGGCGGATCCCGTAGATCACGCCACTCGCGCCCGTGATGCCGACGATCAGCTTCTGCTTGGCCATGCGCCCAACCCTACGAGCCGACGAGGGTCTGCTCGCACCAGCGTCGGGCGTTCTGGAAGAAGGTCAGCCACGGCGAAGCGGCCAGGGCGTCCCGCATGTCCTCCGGCATCCACCCCCACTGCCAGGTCCGGAAGGCCCGCTCCGGATGGGGCATCATGGCCAGGTGGCGGCCGTCCGGCGAGCAAAGCGCGGCGATGCCGTCCGGCGATCCATTCGGGTTGAAGGGGTAGGCCTCGGTCACGCGGCCCTCGTCGTCCACGTACCGGATGGGCGCCAGCCCCTCGCGCTTCACGCGCTCCAGGGTGGATGCGTCGGGGAAGAGGGCGCGTCCCTCTCCGTGGGCGACCCAGATGCCGAGCGTGCTGCCGGCCATGCCCTTCAGCATGATGGCCGGGCTCTCCTGGATCTGGACGGCGGAGAACCGGGACTCGAACCGGCCCGAGACGTTGTGGACGAAACGCACCTGGTGCTCGTCCGAGAGTCCCGACCAGGGGACCCATCCGAGCAGGGCCAGCAGCTGGCAGCCGTTGCAGACGCCCAGGCTGAACGTGTCCGGTCGCTCGTAGAACGCCTGGAACTTGTTCTTCAGCTCCTCGTGGAATCGGATCGTGCCGGCCCAGCCCTTCGCTGCGTCCAGCACGTCCGCGTAGCTGAAGCCGCCGACCGCAACGATGCCGCGGAAGTCGTCCAGGTCGACGCGCCCCGCCAGCAGGTCCGACACGGTGACGTCCCACGTCTCGAACCCCGCGGCATGGAACGCCGAGGTCATCTCGCGATCGCCATTGCTTCCTTCTTCGCGGAGGATGGCGACGCGGAACGTCTCGCGTGCGTCGCCTTGCGCCGGCAGCGTCGGGTGTGGTGTGAAGGCGAGCTGGAAGGGAGGCGCCTGGCGACTCCTTAGACCCTGGCGCTCCTGGGCCACGCAGGCGGGATTGGCCTGCCGGCGGTCGAGCTCGAAGCTGGTCTCTTCCCACAGATCGCGCAGTTCCCGCATGTCGCCTTCGAGGACGACCTCGCCGCCGTGGCGGATGACGACGTCCGTCGAGTCCAGGCTCCGGCCGATCACGCGGCAGGGAACGTCGAGCCCGGCATAGGTCGCGACGATCCCGTCGGCCTGGTCCGCGTCCACCTCCAGGACGAGGCCCAGCTCCTCGTTGAAGAGCGCCTGGATCGCGTCGCCTCCGCTGTTTCCGTCGAGGTCGATCTCGACGCCACAGTTGCCCGCGAAGGCCATCTCGAGCACGGTCGTGACGAGCCCGCCGTCGCTTCGGTCGTGGCCGGCCTGGATCTGGCCGGCGGTAAGGAGCGCCTGCGTTGCCTCGAACGCGCGCTTAAACTGCCCGGCGTCGTCGAGATCCGGGCAGTCGTCGCCCAGCTGCTCGAAGACCTGGGCCAGCGCGGAGCCGCCCATGCGCTGCCGACCCTTCCCCAGCTCCACGAGCAGCAGTCGACCACGCCCGGGCCGCTTCAGGTCGGGGGTGACGACCTGTCGGATGTTCGGACAAGTCGCGTACGCGGAGATGACGAGTGCCCCCGGCGCCTTCACGGTCTCGTCGCCGCCTCGACCGTCGGGCGCCAGCGCGGCCATCGAGAGGCTGTCCTTGCCGCCGTCCACGGCGATGCCCAACTCGATCATCACGTCGCGCATCGCCTTCGCCGCGTCGTAGAGGGCGGCACCCTCGCCCGGGAGCTTGGCCGCCCACATCCAGTTGGCCGAGCACCGCACATCACCCAGGCCGCTCAGGCGCGCCCAGACGATGTTGGTGAGCGCCTCGCCGACGGCCATGCGTGCCATGGCGGCGGGGTCGAGCAGGCCCTTGATGGGCTGCTCGCCGATCGCCGTGGCGGCGCCGGATGTGTCGAAGTGGCTCTGTGCGATGACCGCGACGTCGGCGACCGTGAGCTGGAGGGGGCCGGCGCACTGCTGGCGGGCGACCAGGCCCGTGACGCTCCGGTCCACTTTCGTGGTGAGGAACCGCTTCGAGCCGACGGACACGAGCCGAAACACGCGCTCGAGCGCGCCTCGGACGTCCAGATCGTCCGGGAGGGCGAGCGGAACGAGGGTCGGCGACACGCGCGTGGACTCGAACGTCTTCTGCGGCATGTCGCCGAGCACATCCGCCAGGTCCACATCGACGGGGTGCGTCCCATCGACCCGGTCGTGGACCCGGACCCGTCCGTCGCCGGTCACGGTGCCGACGAAAGCGAAGGGGACCTTCTCGCGCTCGCACAGATCTCGGAAGAGGTCGGCGTGCTCCGGCTTGAGGAGCAGCGCATCGTTCTCCTGGTACTCCGCGCCCCAGATCTCGAGGACGGAGAGGGTCTCATCGCCAACGAGGACGTCGCGGATCTCGATCACCGCGCCCTCGGGCTCCACGACCTCCTTGAGGACGTTGCAGTTCCCACCCGCGCCCTGGTCGTGGATGCTCACGATGGGATTGGCGTCCCCCAGCTCCACGCAGGCGCGGATCACCCGGTTGACCTTCTGCTCCATCTCGGCATCGCCGCGCTGCACGGCGTTGAAGTCCAGCTCCGCCACGTTCTCGCCCTGCACCATGCTGGATGCCGCGCCGCCGCCCATGCCGATGCGGTACGCGGGACCGCCGATCTTGGTCACGAGCATCGCAGGCGCGGGCTTGTCCTTGATGCTGTGGGCGTGGTCGATCTGTCCGATGCCGCCGGTGAACATGATCGGCTTCAGCCACTCGCGCCGCTCGCCGTTGGGCAGGCGCATGCCGAAGGCGCGCGTGTAGCCCTGGATCATGGGCTCGCCGAACTTGTTGCCGTAGTCGGACGCGCCGTTGCTCGCCTCGAGTTCGATCTGGAGCGGGGAAGCGAGGTTCGAGGGGTACGCGAACGTGTCGCTCTCCCAGGGTTGCTCGTAGCCCGGGATGCGCAGGTTGCCCACGCAGTAGGCCGCGGTGCCGGCGACGACCAACGAGCCCCGTCCGGTGGCGTGCACGTCGCGGATGCGACCGCCGGTCCCGGTTTCGGCGCCGGGGAAGGGCGCCACGCCGGACGGGAAGTTGTGGGTCTCGGCGGTAAAGAGGATGTCGTAGTCGACGTCCCGCATCGCGAACGGCGACGGTCGCCCCGGCTGCGTCGGCAGCAGGGACATGATCCGGTAGCCCCGGATGGTGCTCGAGTTGTCGTTGAAGGCGACGACGCTGTTGTTCGGGTTCGCTTTCAGCGGCTCTTGCACGAGCGAGATGAGGTGGCCGGGGATCTCCTCCCCATCGATGATCAAGCGCCCCTTGAAGAACCAGTGCCGCGAGTGTTCGCTGTTCGACTGAGCGATGTCGAAGCACTCCACGTTCGTGGGGTCGCGGCCGATCTTCTCCGCGAAGAGCCGGGTGTAGTAGTCCAGGTCCCAGTCGTCGAACGCGAGGCCCATGTCCTTGCTGATTCGCTCGAGGGCGGCACGCCCCTCTTTCAGCACGGGCACCTCGAGGGTGGGCTCCGGCGTCGCGCCCGAGGCGAAGCTCTCGAGTCGCTCGGGGTAGACGCACTCCGTCATGCGGTCGTGCACGCGGGCGAGGAAGGAGGTCCGCTCGCTGTCGGTGATGGCGCGCCGCGCGCGGAGGAGGTAGCGCCGGGAGCGCTCGATGCGCCGGATGCCATCCAGTCCGCAGGCGTGGCAGATGGCCACGGCGTTGGTCGACCACGCGGTGGTGAACGTCATGCGGGGGCCGACCTCGATCACCTCGCCCTCGGCATCGAGGAAGCTCGTCGGGGCGAATCCGCGGGGATCGAAGGTCTCCCGGAGCAACCACGCCAGCGTCTCCTGCTGGGCGCTCGACAGGGCGCGCTGGCTGTCGATATTGAAGCAGATCTCCGTCTCGACGGTGTCGATGTCGGCAGTCACATGACGCCGCGCCAGATCGAGGAGTGCCTGCCGCTCGGCATCCGTCACGCCGGGAGCGCGGTAGAGGTGGAGAAGGGGCATCAGGAGGCTCCCAGGGAACGGGCGCACGAGGATCGCACACGGCCGCCTCGCCGGCCGCCCCGAATCGGCTTATGGGTGGATAGCGGGACGTGTGGTGCGGGCTATCTCCAGTACGGTGCCAGTCACCCGTCCGCCATCTACGCGCGCGGCCTCCCGCCGCGACCCACGTCTCCGGCAGGCTCGGCGTGGGGAGGGTGGGCGGTAGGATAGGGGTGTGGAATCGGGGTATGCCCACGTCCTGATCGATGCGTCGTTCATCGCGAGCCACGGAGCGCTCGACGTGCTGGATCCCGTCTACTGGTCGGTCGACATCTACGGCGGCACCAGGGCGTACGAAGCGAGTCTGGCGCCCTTCTCCGAGCCGCAGCGCTTCGCCAACGGTGTGTTCTGGTACCAGGCCGAGGTGAACAACGGCGGCCACGACCAGTTCTACTGGAACTCCACCGGCATCGTCTGGAGGGAAGCGCTGGCCGGCCTGGAGATGCTCGGCCTGACGGAGTTCGCGACCGTGCTGCGGGCGTCCGCGCAGCGCTTGGGCGGGGAACCGCCGCGCGACCGGGAGGCTCGCCAGGCCGTCCTCGACGGACTGGAGCCCCGCTTCGACGATCTCGACGAGCGCTTCTATGCGCTGGAGAAAGCGCGCGATCTGGCGGATTGCCTGACCGACTGGATGCGTGCCCATCCGGACGCGTTTGCGTTCGAGGGCGTGGTGCGGAAGCCGATCCTGCGGTGATGCCCATCGCACCACGCGACGACGGCGACGAACGTGCCCCGAGCGATCCGCGCCACGCGGGCGCGCCCTATTACGACCTCCAGCCGTTCCCGGATGACGTCCCGTTCTACCGCGCGCTCATCGGCGACGGCCAGCCCTCTCTGCTGGAACTCGGATGCGGCACGGGGCGCGTCATGCTGGCGCTGTCGGATCTCTGTTCGTCGACGACGGGCGTCGAAATCTCGGCCGAGATGCTCGATCAAGCCCGGGCCAAGGGCGGCGGGGCCACCTTCGTGCACGGCGACGTTGCGGCCTTTGACCTCGGACGAGCGTTCGATCTCATCCTCGCGCCCTACCGCGTCTTCCAGGCGCTCGACTCGGACGCCGAGGTCGCAGGCCTGCTGACCTCGGTTCGGAAGCACCTCGCGCCCGGTGGATCCTGTGTCCTCACCATGTTCATGCCCATGTACGACCCCGATACCTTGCGGGAGCGGTGGGCCACCGACGAGGAGAAGCCCGACTGGGAGGTCGAGGTCGGGGGGAACGCATCGTGGCCTCGGACCGCCGACGGCGAATGGACGCCGAGCGGCTCGTGCTCTACCCGGACCTCGTGTACCGACGCTATCGCGGTGATCGCCTCGTCGACGAGGCCGTCATGCCCATCGTGATGCGTTGCTGGTACCCGGACCAGATCGAAGCGCTCCTCGAGGAGCACGGGTTCTGCATCCGGGGTCGGTGGGGGGGGTACCACGGCGAGGCGTACGGGAAGGGGCCGGAACTGGTCCTTCGATTCGGGCGCACCTGAGCGGCCGCGGCGCTCCGGGCGTCCCCTGGACGGTCCGGGGCGGTGGGCGGACGACCTCCCGGAGTCAGCTCATCGGCGGATAGGCGGACGCGCAACCCTGGGCGCCGGCTTGAATGGCCGGAGGACCAGGAGGAGGGACAGATGAGCATCGGACGCAAGGCGACGGCGGAGTTCTTCGGAACGTTCTGGTTGGTGCTCGGAGGGTGCGGCACGGCCGTCCTGGCCGGGAGTCACGTCGGGTTTCTGGGCGTGGCCTTCGCTTTCGGGCTCACGGTGCTGACGATGGCCTACGCGATCGGCCACATCTCCGGTTGCCACCTCAACCCCGCCGTCTCCGTGGGTCTGGTGGTGGGGGGACGCTTGCCCGCCCGCGAGCTGCCCGCCTACGTCGTGGCGCAGCTGCTCGGCGCGATCGCCGCTGCCGGCGTGCTCTACGTGATCCTCCAGGGCGGAACGACCACGAACTGGGCCGATGTGAAGGCGGCGGGATTTGCGTCCAACGGGTACGGCGAGCACTCACCCGATGGATTCAACATGACGGCCGCTCTCATCACCGAGGTCGTCATGACCTTCTTCTTCCTGCTGGTCATCCTCGGAGCGACGGATGCTCGAGCCCCGGCCGGATTCGCCGGCGTGGCTATCGGCCTCGCGCTCGTGCTGATCCACCTCATCTCGATCCCCGTGACCAACACGTCCGTGAACCCGGCCCGCTCGACCGGGCCGGCGCTCTTCGTCGGCGGGTGGGCCGTGTCGCAGCTCTGGCTCTTCTGGGTGGCTCCCCTCCTCGGGGCCGCGCTCGCCGGCGGCGTCTACAAGTCGCTCGCGAAGCCGGAGTAGGGCCAGGGAGTACGGGGCGAGTACGGTGTCAGGCACCCGTCTGGAAAACGGTGTCAGGCACCTGTCCGCCGCATCCCTCGCTTTCCCGCTCCCCGCCGCCTGAACGCGGTGTGCGCGGTCCAGCAGTTGGCGAAAGTGTGCCTGGCACCGTAACGTGCATTTGGCGTAGGCTCGGGTCCATCGTCTGGTGGAGACCGAGATGTCGGGGACCTCGACGTGGGTACTTCTCCTTGGTGGCGTCCTGCTCGTGGGCGTCGGCTTCGCGGCGGGGTACGTGGTGCGTAGCGACGTCCCCGCGGCGGTCTCCGGTCCTTCGGGGGTCGAGCGCGATCTCGAGCGCGAGCAGCGGGCGCCCTCCCTTCGTCGGGAGGAGGGCGTGGCGCCGGCGCGCCTCGAGAGCACCCTCGCCTCCGAGCTCGAGCCGCTCCGCCGCGCGGTCGAGGCGCTGCCGTCGCCGCCGATACCGACCGGGACGGGGATCATCATCGGCACCATCCTGACCGAGGCGGGAGAGCCGCTCGCCGGCGTCGAGGTGCAGGCGACTCCCTCTCAGGTGCCGGAGTCGATCCGTGGGAAGGCGAAGAGTCAGGAGGGACTCGACCTTCCCACGAAGCTCAGGCGTTACGCCGACAGGCTGCGCTGGCAGGAGGGTACGCGCCGCAGCACCGTGACCGGCGGGGACGGCAGCTATCGCCTCGAGGGCCTGATCGAGAGCAAGCACAACGTGCGTGCAGAGAAGGAGGGCTGGACCTTCCGCTCGAACGATCAGGCGTACGGGACCGAGCTCGGCGCAACGCTCGACTTCACGGCCAAGGAGCGAATCGTCGTGCACGCGCAGATCTATCTGCCCGACGGCACAATGCCGGACACGGCGCGGGTTCGGTTCAAGGCGGGCAGACGCACCCAGACCACGTCGTGGCGACCCGAGCACCCCGAGCTCCGGGTCGATCCCGGCACGTACCGCGCCATTGCCACCGCAGGGGCGTCCTCGGAGTACGCCTCGGAGCCCGTGTCCGTCACTGTCGTGCGGGGCGAGCAGGCCCCAAGGGTCCGCTTCGATCTCGAGGGCCGTCCCGTGCTGAAGGGCACGGTCGCGTTCGAAGACGACCATGGCGGCAGCCGGACCGCGGTTCGCGTCGCCCGCCTCCCCAAGGATAGACCCGCGGACCCGGCACTCCTCGGTCCGGATAGCCGCACGGCGAGGATTTCGAGCCGGCGGGGCGGCGTGCCGACGTTCCAGTTCGAGGACCTGAAGTCCGGGCGTTACCTGGTCGGCGTCGCACGGGATTGGCAGGGGCCGGTCGTGGCGACCAAGGTGGTGGATCTCGGTGAAGGTCTCACCGAGGTCGAGCTCGAGGTGCCACTCCCTCCGCGCGATGCCTACGTGATCCTCCGGATCACCGGGCCGGACGGGTCGCCGCTGAGCGACGATCTGCAGATCAGCACGGGCTATCGGAGCAAGACAGGGAGCAGTGCCGGCGGCGGCGTCGTCATCACCCGCCCCGGCGGCGAGCGCTGGATCCTCCATCATCGATCGAGCATCGGCGCGGATGAGGAGGGCACGTACACCATCAAGGTCACGCACCCGCTCTACGGGGCCCAGGAGGCCGCATACGAGGCGGGCAGCGCTCCCACCCTGGACATGCGATTCGACGAACCCGCCACACTCGAGATTCAGATCTCCGGGCTTGTCGGTACCGACTACGAGGGCCGCGTTCAGGTGCAGGTACGGACGGAACGGAACCAGCCTGTGCAGCTCGGGCGAAGCGACGGGGTTCCTGACGACGAGGGCCGCATCCAGTTCGAAGGGCTGCAGCCCGGGACGTACGAGCTTCAGCTCCACATGAAGTCCGTACGCTGGGGCGGCGGCGCCGTCGCCGCGCAGTCCGTCGTCGTGAAACGGGGATCGAATCAGGCACGGATCGCCATGCCACCCCTCTACAGCATCACGATCGAGGGCGTGACGGGCCAAGGGTTCATCCAGAGGAAGGGTGAGCACGGCTGGCACCGCATGGTCGCCGGCGCCCGCGATGGTCGCGCAGTCGTCGACGGCCTTCCCGCCGGCGACTACAGCGCCCACGTCGGGCAGAAGAAGGCGGCGTTCCGTCTGCCCGGCCCGACCACCGTGCGGCTCGACTGAGCGCGCCGGGACGTGCGCCGCCGGCCGAGGGCATGGCATCATGATTCGTGGAACAGGGGCTGCCATACGGGCAGCCCCTACGTCGCCGTCTTGTCGGCTGCTGGCATGGTCGTGCACGGCGCACGCAGGTGACGTTCGTCGGCGGGTCGGCCGTCTCGCCTACTGGAAGAGCATCTGGTGGTAGGTCGGGAAGGGCCACAGCATCGCGTCGGCCCGACGCTCGACCGCGTCGCAGCCCGCGCGGAGCTCGTCCATCGCCGGGACCAGCTCGTCGCAGAGGTGGCGGGCCTCGGTCGTCGTACCTTCCTCGTCGTCCGGGTTCTCCCGGAGGGCACGCCGCACGGCGTTGAGCCCCCGGAAGGCGGCATTGACGGCGTCCACGTAGTGGGCGAACTCGGCCCGTTGCTCGTCCGTCGATACCCCCATCTCCGCGGCGGCCGCGACCGAGTCGGCGAACGCCTTCTGGTAGTCCAGCGCGGCCGGCAGCACGCCGTTCTTGGCCATGCGGACCATCTGGATCGCCTCCACCTTGAGGTGGCGGCTGTACTGCTCGAGTGAGATGCGGTGGCGAGCGAGCAGCTCGTGCTTGCGGAACACGCCGTATTTCTCGAGGAACGTGGCGGTGTCCTCGTCCTCGAGAACGGCGAGCGCCTCCGGCGTGTCCTTGAGGTTCGGCAGCCCCCTGCGCAGCGCCTCTTCGACCCACGCCTCCGTGTAGTTGTCGCCGTTGTAGACGATCGGCCGGATGTCGCGGTACACGTCGCGCACGACACCGAGCAGGGCTGCGTCGCGCTCCTGGCCGGTTTCCAGGCGCGACTTCAGCATCGCCGTCATCTCGTCGAGTGCTTCGGCGACGGCGACGTTGAGGTAGGTCATGGGCATCGCGAGGGACTGGGAGGATCCGACGGCACGGAACTCGAACTTGTTGCCGGTGAAGGCGAACGGCGACGTGCGGTTGCGGTCCGTGTTGTCCCGCTTCACCTGGGGCAGGACCTTGACGCCGGTCTGGATGACCTCGTCCTTCACGTCCGCGACCGTCTTGCCCTCGGCGAGCGTGTCGAGGATGGTCGTGAGACGGTCGCCCAGGAAGACGCTGAGGATGGCCGGCGGGGCCTCGTTCGCTCCCAGCCGGTGGTCGTTCCCGGAGTGTGCGATCGACGCCCGCAGGAGCCCCGAGCGTCGATGGACGGCCTTCATGGCCGCCACGAGGAAGAAGAGGAACTCGACGTTGTCCTGGGGGGTGTCTCCCGGGTCCAGGAGGTTGCGTCCGGTCTCCGTCTGCATCGACCAGTTGCTGTGCTTCCCCGAGCCGTTCACGCCCTGGAACGGCTTCTCGTGAAACAGCACGGCGAGATCGCGTCGCTTGGCGACGCGCCGCATGATGTCCATGAGCAGGTGGTTCTGATCGGTGGCCACGTGGCACGCCTGGTAGATCGGCGCCGCCTCGTACTGGTGGGGGGCCACCTCGTTGTGGCGCGTCTTCACGGGGATACCTAGAGCCCAGGCCTCGGCCTCGACCTCGGACATGAAGTTCAGGGCCGTCTCGTCGATCGTCCCGAAGTAGTTGTCCTCGAGCTGCTGCCCCTTCGGCGGCGCCGCGCCGATGACGGTGCGGCCGGAGACCTGCAGGTCGGGGCGCCCGTCGTAGTAGTCACGCTTGACCAGGAAGTACTCCTGTTCGGCCCCCAGCGTCGGCACCACGCGGGTCACCGGCACGCCCATCGTCTGCAGCGCGTCCATGGCTGCCCGGGAGAGCTGGTCGATGCCGCGGAGCAGCGGCGTCTTCTTGTCCAGCGCCTCCCCCGTGTACGAGACGAACACGGACGGGATGGTGAGCGTGCATCCGCGGTCGTGATGGACGATGAACGCCGGCGAGGTCGGGTCCCAGGCGGAGTAGCCGCGGGCCTCGAACGTGGAGCGCATACCTCCACTGGGGAAGGAGGATGCGTCCGGCTCGGCCTGGATCAGCTGACTCCCCGAGAAGCTCTCGATCGGGAGACCGTCCTCTACGCTGAGGAAGGCGTCATGCTTCTCGGCCGTCGCGCCCGTGAGGGGCTGGAACCAGTGTGTGAAGTGCGTGGCCCCGTGTTCGATCGCCCAGTCCTTCAGCGCACCGGCGACCGTGTCCGCCAGGCCGACGTCGAGCGGGTCGCCGGTCTGAATCGTGCGCTGGATGGCCTCGAACACGGGACGAGGCAGGCGTCGCTTCATCGTGGCGAGGCTGAAGGTCAGGCGGCCGAAGTTCGTCGAGACGGGCGCCGCCGCCACCGGCTGATCGCCGGACGAGGCGGCGTGTGTGGCGGGGGGGCGAGGTAGCGTGGACTCGGACATCGCGGCTCTCCGGGGAAGATCGTCCGATTCTGCCGACGCCCCGGGACAGCGGAGTCCTCAATTGCGTGATGGGTGGATCAGCGGTCGTACAGGTAGAGCGCTCGAAGGGCTTGGATCCGGCTGCTCTGGGCGAGTGGGTCGATCAGCGCCGGATCTCCCTCGATCGGCATCTGCTCCAGGGTCGGCCGTACGTACGCCACGAGCTCGTCGCGGGCGCTCACTTCGCCGCGCCGCAGGCGGACGGCGGCACCGAGAACCTTCTCCTCCGAGGACGCACCCTCGGCATCGAGCTCTTGGGCCAAACGGCTCACTGGGTCGCCCTCGTCCGGGAGCGGGCCCTCCAGGAAGAGCGCGGTGGCCAGACGCAGGCGACGCCCCGCGGCGTCGGGGCTCGACCTGTCCAGGAACAGGGTCTGGATCGGTTCGAGCGCGGCCTCGTCGCCGGCATCCCACCGCTGGGCGAGCGTGCGCAGCGCCAACTGGCGGATCAACGGGGCGAGCGTCGGCCCAACGATCCGGGACTGGACCTCGCTCCACGCAGACCAGTCACCCCCGGCGGCCATGCCCAGGGCTGCGTAGACGCCGTCCATCTGGTCCGTCTCGTACTCGCTGTCCAGGAGTTGCGTAGCCATCTCGCGCAAGAGCTTCAGCGCATCGGGATCGCCGGAGCGGCCGAGCGCGATGGCGGCTGCCCCCCACACGTCGCGAACTTCCTTGCGGAGGTTGCCCCGCACCATGTCGGTGAGCCGCTCGACGTCCGCGGCGCGTTGCGGGTAGGACTCGGGACGCATGGCGAGGATCGCGGCCGAGTCCTGGGCCTGGGGCTCCTCACGGGAGCGGAGGGCCTTCCCGACGATCGAGCGCGAAGTGCCCTCACCATGCAGCACGACCTGGGCGAAGACCTGGCCGTGAACCATCCACGATGTCGTCATGAAGAAGTCCGACAGGTGCTGATCGGCCTCGGGATGCCCGCCATCGGCCAGGTAGACGGCCGAGAGATTCGTGGGGCGCTCCGGGGCGGTCAGCTGCTCCTCGTCCAGCCGGGAGATGCGCTCGAGCACCATGGCGGCGAGGTCGCTACCCGCACCCGGCTGCTCGCGATACCCGGGGTCCTTCCACAGGAGGTCGAGAGCCCGGGTGGGGTCGCCCGCACGAAAGAGCATCCGGGCCGCGAAGCGGCGATCGTCTGGATTGCGGCCGTAGTCGGCCAGAAACGCGTCGAGATCAACCCGTAGCTGTTCCTTGGCTTCGGGGGAAACGGCGGCAGCACCGACCGAGCCCGCGATACGGTCCCGCATGGCCTCCCGGCGTGGCTCCTGAGCCGTCCGCCAGACGACGAAACCCAGGAAGAGCAGGAGGAGGAGCGGCGGCAACAAACGCTTCATGGCGGGTTTCCGAGGCGTGTACGAGCCATCATACTTGGCTGTTCCCCTGGGGGGCGGGGAGCCTACCATGGGCTCAGCGGCCCCCGCCGGCGGTGGAGGGCGGGAGGAGAACTCATGCGGTCGATCACCGTCGTTTCAGCGTTCCTGGTTCTCGTGCTCGCGTTGGGCGTCGTCGCCTGGGGTGAGGACGGATCCCAGGACCGGGTTGCCAAGCTCGAGCAGCAGGTGGAGTTGCTCGAGGCGCAGGTCGAGTACCTCGTGGCTCGTGAGAGCGTCCTGACAACCTACCTCTTGGATGCCGAGGCCCGCGGCGCCACCCTGGGGCGCAACCTCGCCCGTTCGCGTGCCGAGGGGTTCACCATGGGCGCGATCTCGTCCACCTCGCGTGAGCTGCTCCTGGGCGGGCTGGAAGGCTACGCCGGAGACATCGCCAAGAACCTGCCCTCGCTCACGCGCGAGCAGAACGACCTGCTCCGCCGCATCCAGCTCCTCCAGCGGAAGCGCTAGCCCGGGTTCGCGAGGTTCGTCAGGAACCCTCGCGTGCGGCGTGCCGCATCCGACGCCTGAGGCGAGCTTCTCGGTGAAGGAACGCTTCCTCCATCCGCGTCCCCTTGGGGACCCGGGCCAAGGCCTCGGCGGTCCAGCGGAGGGCTTCTGCATAGTCGCGGCGGCGATGCTCGTTCAGCTTGGCCGCCTGCTCGAACGCTTCGGCGTCGAACGCGGGGGCGGTGCGGGCTAGACGGACCCAGTGGTCGAGCGACTCGTCGTACGCGCCTTGGCGCCGGCAGAGGTGCCCGAGCGCTCGGAGCAGCGGTAGCGCTTCGCCGTTCGGGGCGCGTTGGACTTCTTGCTCCAGACAGTGCTTGGCCTTGGCCGTCTGCCCCAGGTCGACGAGGAACCGTGCGGTGCCCAACTGATCCTGTGCGTTGGTGCCTTCGCGCCCCGTGGGATCGTCCAGGATGTCGGCTATGCGGCCCATCAGGGCCAACATGCTCACCACGTCGATCTCGTTGTGTTTGAACGCGCCGGCGACCAGACCGGCTCGGCCGTCGACCATGTAGTCGAAGTACGCACGGGGGATACGCCAGCCAGGTAGATCCTGTTCGCGCTGCAGACCGAGAACGTCCTGTTCGAGTCGGCTGAGGGTGTGGGACGCCAGGCTGTGGGACCAGAGCCTGCGAGCGGGGGGAAGCAGATCCAGGTGGGCCCGGGCAGGGGCGTCCATCCGGTGGAGGCGGAACCGGGTCAGCAGGAGGGGCCAGTCGAAGCTGCGACCGTTGAACGTGACGAGCGGGGCGTCGCCGATGTCGTCGCGCAGCGCGTGGAGCACGGCGGCTTCTTCGGGGAAGTCCCGCATGCAGTACTGGCGCACGACGAACGTCTCGCCGACGAGGCGGCCGGTCCCGATCAGGAACGCGACGGTCCCCGTGCCTCCCGCGAGCCCCGTGGTCTCGGTGTCGAGGAAGACGGCCTCGCTCGCGCCGAGTCGCGGGAGCGCGTCGGGTCCTCGCTCACCGCCGCGCAAGGGGACGGAGGCGCCGTAGGCGTCCCCGAGGCGGACGCACCCGTGGCGGGCATCCGATGGGTAGCGGCGCTCGACCTCGACGAAGGAACCCAGCGGGGTTTCGCGGAGGTGGCCGCCGACCTGCTCTTCGAGGGGGCGCTCGTCCCCGAGAGCGGCCCGGATCCACGGTGGATCCGCGGGCGGGGGGGCCAGCGGCTGCGCGTTCGGGCGGTCCAAGCCCAACGCCTTCAGGCGCGCACGCACGCCGGTCCGGCGCGGGGTCTCCGGCGCCGGAGCCGGCGTCGCGGAGGCCCCGTCGGAGAGGATGCGATGGATCCTGTCGCGTGTGGACGCCACGGCCCGAGTGTAGGGGTCGGGGGCGACCGCCCTCGGGCCCGGGGCCGCGTCGATGGCCCCAGCTCGGACGGTTCGGACGGAGACCTGGTCGTGTTCCGGATCCCGGACGTTCTGCGGGGGGCCCTCCTCTGCGGCATCCATGCTCGGTGCGGGGTAGAGGCCGGTGCCCCGCAGGATGACCCGCCCCAGCCGGTTGCCTTCCTTGTGTGGCGACCCCCTCGCCACCTCACGATCCGGACGATGGGCGCCTACCCCGAGTCGGTCGCCCCGGGGCGAGAGGCGGCCGATTGCCTGTACGGCCACGCCGCACTGGACGCACTGGACCACGTGCTCATGGGAAGCAATCCGGAAGGACGCGTGTACGCGACCGCCGCCGTCCAGGCGGTGATCGCCCAGGATTTCACGATCTGCACGTACGAGCGCGGGCAAGCCGTCGACGCGCCCGCGAGCCACCGGGACCCCGTCCGGGCCACGTTGCCGGAGGACCTGTACGCGGCGCTCGTCGCGGCCGCAGACGCGGGATGGCGCTTCGTCGGGCGCAACGTAGGTGGCGACAACCGCCGACGTGGACTTCAGCTTCACCCCCACGAGCCTGTTCTCGAGACCGTAGCCGTAGAGCGGCGTCCCGTCGTCCGTCAGGTTCCCGTTGTTGTCGGCCTGGGCGGCACGACCCCGGCTGCCGGATGTCCGGCGTCCCCAGCCCCGGACCGGGGCGGCGGGCGGCCTTGGCCGCATGCTTCGGGTGACCGTGCCGGCACCTCGCGCGGTGTCCTCCCGTGGAGGCACCGCGGCCCCGACATCCGTCCCCCCCGCGCCGCACGCCGGTCTACCGCCCGCGCCATCCGGAGCGGACCGTTCTCTACCGGCTGCTGGAGTCGGACTTCCCGACCTACGCTCGCGTGCACGAGGCGCGCTTCGAACCCACGTCCGGCCCCCTCCGGCGGGTCGTCCCCGACAGCGTCGACGCCTACCTCGCCTGCGGTCGGCTACAGGGGGGCTTTGCCCGCCTGCGCTGCGCCGGATGCGGCGCCGAGCACCTCGTGGCCTTCTCGTGCCGGACGCGCAACCTCTGCCCGTCCTGCCAGAGCAAGCGCTCGGCCGTCGGGGCGGTCTGGCTCGAGGCGTCGGTCTTGTTGGACGTGGCGCATCGCCACGTGGTGCTGACCATCCCGAAGAAGCTGCGCGGGCTCGTCGAGCGCGACCGCGCGCTCCACGGCCTGATGGCGCGGGTGGGCTACGACGTCCTGCGGCGTGCCCTGGCCGAGGCCGCCTGCGAGCCTGATGGCGTCCCAGGCGCGGTGATCTCGCTCCAGACCTTCGGCTCCTACGGGGCGAACTTCCATCCGCATCTGCACGCCATCGTGACCGAGGGCGTGTTCACGAAGGACGGTCGCTACCACCCGGTGATCTGGCCGCCCGAGGAGGCGCTGGAGGCGTCCTTCCGACGCCGCTTCCTCCGCGCCCTGGAGCGCGCACAGCGGCTGCGTCCCGAGACCCGAGCACGGCTTCTTTCGTGGCGCCACTCGGGGTTCTCGGTGAAGGCGACCCAGCGCGTGGCGTCCACCGAGCGCGGTCGCCTGGCGCGTCTGGCCCGCTACGCGACGCGCGTGGTGGTGGCGGTGGGGGCGCTGCGGTTTCGCGAGGACGGGCGCGTGGAGGTCGAGACCCCGCCGGATCCGGTCACGGGGAGCACGGTGCTGGTGCTGGACCGTCTGGAGCTCGTGCACGCGCTCTGCCAGCAGATCCCCGACAAGGGGATGCACCTGGTGCGCTTGTACGGTGCCTACTCGAATCGCCGGCGCAACGCACTGCGCCGTCTGCGGGGAGACGTGCCCGGCGCGCCGGCCGGAGGCGGAACGCTCGGCCCCCGCCCCACGACGGCGCCGCCCGCCGCGACCCCGCCCGCCGCGCCCCCCGCGGGCTCCGCTGGCGCGACGACGTCCGCCGTGCCGGGCCCGCCCGACCGGCCGCCGACCGCGGCGGAGGTGGCGCGGGCGGTGAGCTGGGCGAAGCTGCTGCGGAAGGTCTTCGAGGTGGATCCGCTCCGCTGTCCCCGCTGTGGGGGGAGCCTGGCCGTGGTCGCGTGGATCACCGAGGCGGACACCATCGACCGGATCCTCGCCCATCGTCGTCGGCGGGGGATCGAGTCGCCCTTCGAGAGCGCGAAGGCCCGGGCGCCCCCCGTGGCGTGACGTGGCGCCTGGAGGCGTGCAGTGCACACGACGTAGCCGGCAGGAAACGGTCCATCCTTGGAGCGCGGTGGGGGGCGGTGCGCCCTGCCCAGGTCCCGAAGCCTGTCGAGGCACGCCTTCCGGGGCTACGATGGCTGTCGTCGGTGCCACGGGGAGTCCCAGGAGACCCAACGCCATGCGCAGGGAGCGGATCGGCACACTCGGCGGGCGCGTGAACGACGACGGGGTCAATTCAAATGCCTATGCATACCCGATAGCGATTGATTTACCACCCACTTTGAATTCCAATCCCGGAGCCACCGTTTGGTGAACCGGGCGTGTGCCCACCGATTGCGTTGTTTTCATTCACCACCAATCAGTTCCCAATCGGTGGCTCCTTTTCAACTACATCGTTCCGGCTAAGAACAAGTGCGCGAGCGCATAGCCGAGGAGGGCAAGTGGCTGAAGGAGGAGTTGAGCCGTGTGACTCCGGAAGAGCGGGCAAGATTCTGGCAGAACATCGATGGGACTTCGGATAAAGAACCTGGCCCTCCGCCGCCGTGCGAGTAAAGTAGCTCTATGCGTGCGAGTAAGGTTCACCCTGTGCGTGCGAGCGTCGTCACGTGCTTCTCCGCGACTGGTATTGCCCTGTTGCTTCTGGGCTGTGCTGCGCGGCCCAAGCCGGTGGAGGACACCGCCACGCTCGAGCTCCAGACCGGGCGATCCGAAACCAAGATCGTTTCCGTCACCCTCGGTGAGGCCCCTCTGAAAATCGTGAAGCGGTGCAGGCCCGCGCAGCCCTACGCGGACGACGATCCGTGGATTTCATTCCCGGCGGCGGGTGGCGGCATCTACGTGATGTTCTTCGATCCGGGTGTCGCTACGAAGGATGACCCGACAGATGACAGGCTCATCGCCTTAGCGAAGTACGCGCCCAAGCAGCCCGGCGGGACCATCGACGGCCAGCCGGGCGTTTATCTCCTACCGGCGGAGTGGTCTGGGCAGGAGTGCCCTTGGGATTACCTGGTTGGCAGAGGCAGCCCGAAACGGGTGCAGCGTCGGGACTGACATGAACCCGCTAACCGACAGCCTCTTCCTGTCGTGCGCATCTGGGTCGGTGAATGAGCCGGCTTGGCATTCCAGAAGGAGCATTGGCCTTCCTCGACGGACGGAGCGCCTGGAAGTTCGTGGTGATCCTGGATCTTCTCCAAGGTGCGCGACTACCGGCACCACCGGCCCAAGCGATGCTGGGGGTTCAGCCTCAGGTCGCACCTTTCCTACAAGAACTCGGTCAAGTCCATCTCTGGAGCGGAACACAGGACTACTTTGATCCCGTTCTCCATACTATGCCCCGCTCCGGCGCTGGCATCGTGGTAGGTCAGCACGCAGGAGATGCCGTTGGAGTCGTGGGCGAAGGTCAAATCAAAGATGTCCTGCCCCAGAAAGGACAGCAACTTGTCGGAGAAACGAGCTGAGCTGGCCCTTATTCGGATTGCCCGTTTCGGTGGTTGATGCGGGGAATCGTAGTTGTAGTGGCGAATCACCAGCTCCAGTGTCTTTGTGTCGGCGTTGAGCAAGCCCGTCTCGAGCAGCTCCTCTTCGATCGATGAGAACTGTCGCTGCTTCTCCCATGGCATATCCGTGACGAACTCACTGTCGCTGGTCAGGCGGATCTGTTTGATGAAACCATCGTGAAAGTGATTGAACCTCTCGTTGACCGCATCGGCGTCGTGTTGACTTGCTATCCTCATTTCCAATCCCATGAATTGTTGGCGCAAGTGACCGTTCTACGGCTTGGGTTGGTCCGACTGTTGGGGCCTACGGGAGGGTTACTTGTTTGAGGTCGCCCCAGCCCCGCCTTTGGGCGCTCGTGCAGTCGTGGTCGGTCAGCAGCTTGAGCATCGGCCACGGCACGCACTCCTCGAGCAGAATCCTCACCTTTGTCCGCCAACCTCAGATCGCCGCGACCGGGTGAAATCGCCAGGTAGACACTCCCCTTCGGCGGCGTCGACAACTTCTTGCCTTCCCATTCTCCTGTAAGGCCTTTGGAAAGGGTTGACCATTCAGTGCCTCAGTCCACGGCACGCCCTCGATATGATGAGCCAGGATGTCGCCGTTCTCGCGTACGAACTTCCGTGAGTCCGTCACCGCTTCAAGCGTGATGTCGTAAACGAAGCCAGTGAATCCCATGCGGAAACTTCGTGTACTCTGAGGTTCTTGGGCGGGTTTGTCATCGTTAGGTTGTGTGGCGCGCCTCAGAACGATCAAGATCTGATCGGGTCCGGCCCCCTCCGGCGGGTCGTCCCCGACAGCGTCGACGCCTACCTCGCCTGCGGTCGGCTACAGGGGGGCTTTGCCCGCCTGCGCTGCGCCGGATGCGGCGCCGAGCACCTCGTGGCCTTCTCGTGCCGGACGCGCAACCTCTGCCCGTCCTGCCAGAGCAAGCGCTCGGCCGTCGGGGCGGTCTGGCTCGAGGCGTCGGTCTTGTTGGACGTGGCGCATCGCCACGTGGTGCTGACCATCCCGAAGAAGCTGCGCGGGCTCGTCGAGCGCGACCGCGCGCTCCACGGCCTGATGGCGCGGGTGGGCTACGACGTCCTGCGGCGTGCCCTGGCCGAGGCCGCCTGCGAGCCTGATGGCGTCCCAGGCGCGGTGATCTCGCTCCAGACCTTCGGCTCCTACGGGGCGAACTTCCATCCGCATCTGCACGCCATCGTGACCGAGGGCGTGTTCACGAAGGACGGTCGCTACCACCCGGTGATCTGGCCGCCCGAGGAGGCGCTGGAGGCGTCCTTCCGACGCCGCTTCCTCCGCGCCCTGGAGCGCGCACAGCGGCTGCGTCCCGAGACCCGAGCACGGCTTCTTTCGTGGCGCCACTCGGGGTTCTCGGTGAAGGCGACCCAGCGCGTGGCGTCCACCGAGCGCGGTCGCCTGGCGCGTCTGGCCCGCTACGCGACGCGCGTGGTGGTGGCGGTGGGGGCGCTGCGGTTTCGCGAGGACGGGCGCGTGGAGGTCGAGACCCCGCCGGATCCGGTCACGGGGAGCACGGTGCTGGTGCTGGACCGTCTGGAGCTCGTGCACGCGCTCTGCCAGCAGATCCCCGACAAGGGGATGCACCTGGTGCGCTTGTACGGTGCCTACTCGAATCGCCGGCGCAACGCACTGCGCCGTCTGCGGGGAGACGTGCCCGGCGCGCCGGCCGGAGACGGAACGCTCGGCCCCCGCCCCACGACGGCGCCGCCCGCCGCGACCCCGCCCGCCGCGCCCCCCGCGGGCTCCGCTGGCGCGACGACGTCCGCCGTGCCGGGCCCGCCCGACCGGCCGCCGACCGCGGCGGAGGTGGCGCGGGCGGTGAGCTGGGCGAAGCTGCTGCGGAAGGTCTTCGAGGTGGATCCGCTCCGCTGTCCCCGCTGTGGGGGGAGCCTGGCCGTGGTCGCGTGGATCACCGAGGCAGCCACCATCGACCGGATCCTCGCCCATCGTCGGCGGCGGGGGATCGAGTCGCCGTTCGAGAGCGCCAAGGCCCGGGCGCCCCCCGCAGCATGACGTTGCGCCTCGAGGCGTGCAGTGCACACGACGTAGCCGGCAGGAAACGGTCCATCCTTGGAGCGCGGTGGGGGGCGGTGCGCCCTGCCCAGGTCCCGAAGCCTGTCGAGGCACGCCTTCCGGGGCTACGATGGCTGTCGTCGGTGCCACGGGGAGTCCCAGGAGACCCAACGCCATGCGCAGGGAGCGGATCGGCACACTCGGCGGGCGCGTGAACGACGACGGGGTCAATTCAAATGCCTATGCATCATCGGTGTCAAGGTTCGGCCAAACTGGTCCACCCTCAGTTCGGCGAACCTGGTCCACCGCGATCTCCGGGAACTCAAGGGGTGCGTGGTCTGCAGAGTCAGGGGCGAGCGCTTGGGAAACCCGCGCTGGGGCGCCTGGAAATCTCGCCCGCCAGTTCGGCCAAGCAGGACCACCTCGAGAACTTGTTCGAGCCCCCCGACCGGCCCGGCACCCACCGGGGGGCCGGGCGGGGGGCGTCGCAGTCCAGCCCCCGTACCAACGCGGTATCTCGATCGCCAGGCCCGTCTCGTAGCGCAGATCCGGTCATCGAGCGTAGTTGCCCCCGCATGAACTGGGGCTCGATGCATCTAGCCGCAAAACAAGCGCTTGAGGCGTGAGCATCGCCCCGGGTGGTCGCGCGCCCCGGGCGTCTCCTTCTACTCCCGGCACGCACCCGTTCGCGCCGCTGGGGGTACTCCGCGCGTCGAAGTGCACACCTGATTTCGCTCACCGAGCGTGATCATGTCACCGATTCTGCGGCGCGGCACACCGCTCCCACGGATCACGTAGGCGACACCATCGAGCTCAACATCGTCGCCGCAGGGTTTGGAAGCGTGCCGTCCCGTCGAGCAGCACCCGCGCCCACGGCGAGTATGAAAGCAACCGCAGCACGACGCGGCGGCCCGTGCGCACGATCTGGCACGGCAGGGCGATCAGCGAGTGCAGGAACCGGCGGAACTCCATGTTCAGTAGCTCCGCAGCTTCGCGCTTCGATCCGTCGCGGCCGAGACTCACGCCCATCCACTGCTTGATGTTCCACGCAAGCGCACCGATGAGCATCCATGCTCCGTTCGAGGCCAGCCCGTCCGAGGGCGAACGCATCGCATGCACGCCGTTCTTCAGCTGCTCGATCACGTTCTCCTGCTCGCAGCGGTCGTTGGCCTCGGACACAACGCTCTGGGCGCGCAGGTCGCTCTTGGGCACGTTCGTTACGTAGAAGAAGTAAGCACACATAGTCGGCAAGGCGGAGCTGGCCTTTCGTCATGCGGATGCGCTTGCGCAGCGCGATCATGCGATACGTACGCCCACACGCAGCTGGCTGGTAGGCGAACTCCGTGATGTGCTCCTCTTCCAGAGTCAGGTTCGTGTAGCCGTTCTCCTCCACGATGCGCCGTTTCACATTCGCCGGCCGCGCTCGGCGCGTACCACGACTGGGCCCGCGGCGCCAAAGCGGCTGCCAATCGCGCTCAGGAAGCGAATCTGCGCGATCCACCAACACCGGATGCGCCGAGTAGCCAAACACGAACTCCGCATCCTCCTCGCTCCAGCGGTCGAAGTGCTCCGTGAGCGAGAAGGCCGTGTCGCCCCGATAACGCACGCGCTCGAACCCGCCGGAGAGCACCTGATCCTTCGCCTGGTCCAGGTGCCAGGCGGCTCCCTGGCGCGAGTTCGTCGCCCGGCCGATTGGTCACATCGAGCACCTCCCTGGTGTTCGCAAGCGTCACCACCAACGGGTGGTAGCCCCAGATCGCCCTTGTACGAGATCCCCATGCCCTCCTTGCACTCACCTTCCGTGGGCGCAAGCGTGCCGTCCACGTCGATGGTGCCGAGCGCACGCTCGCGCATGGGAAGCTCGCCCACACCTTCGGGCGCACCTCGTTCATCGCCTGCGCCAACCCCAGCAACGAATCCGGGTCGAACCGCCGCAGGAAGTCGCCAGCCGTCGTCGGGTCGGGCACGCGCTGCGCCCCGAGCACCTCCAGGTACGCCTCGTCCTGACGCAGCTTCTCGATGTCCTCGATGCACGTGCCGCCCGTCACCAGGTTGTAGGTCAGGTTCAGCACGTGGTCCGACTCGTGATAGGGGAAGTGTCGCTTGAGCACCACCACGTTGCGGTCGATGGCCTCGGGCAAGCCGAGCTCACGCACGAAGTCGTGCACCAGCCCGATGCCGCCCCGCGCCGTGGCGTTCACGCGGCCCGAAACCTCGTAGCGGAGGTTCCTGTTCCCCGAGCACCGGGCGCGCGCTCTCCACGGGCAGGTTCCGTCCAAGCGCCGGTCGATTCGCGCCTTGCGACGTCGGAGCCGCTGCCTATCCTGGGCCTTCACTCGAAACGCTCCCTTCGATCGCGGCTTTTGTTTTCGCAAAAACCGAAATACGCGAACGGAGGCGCGTTTCGAGTTCTTTTTTGCCCACGGCGCGCGGGGCGAGGCGCTTACTCAGGGTCTAGCACGTCAGGCGCGGCGACGCCCCTTCGGCGGATTGCGGTAGGAGTCGCCCTCGAGCGTCAGCACATGGGCGTGGTGCAGCAGCCGATCCATGGCCGCTGAGGCCATCAGGTCGTCTCGGAAGAGCGGGTACCACTCCTCGAGTGCACGGTTCGAGGTCATGATCACCGCGCCGCGCTCGTAGCGGGCCCGGATGATCTCGTACAGGTCGATGGGCTCGTCGCCGTCCAGCGGCCGAAGGCCCAGGTCGTCAACGATCAGCAGATCGGGCGCGGTGTAGCGCAGGAGCTTCTTGTCGTACGTCTGGTCTGCTCGTGCGGCACGCAGCTCGAGCAGCATCTTGTGCGCCTTCGTGTACACGGTGCTGTGGCCCGCCCGGCACGCCCGCTCCCCCAGCGCCTTGGCGATGTGGCTCTTGCCCACGCCCGTCGGGCCCAGCAGCAGCACGCTCTCGTGGCGCGCCACGAAGTGGCACGTGGCCAGGTCGATGATCTTGGCCTTCGGGATCTTCGCGTTGAACTTCCACTCGAAGTCGTCCAGGCGCTTCGTGCCGTCGAAGTTCGCCCGCCGAAGCCGCATCCCGAGCTGCTTCTGCTCCCGCCGCTCCACCTCGTCCGAGCACAGCCTCAGCAGGAACTCTCCGTGGCTGAGGTTCTCGTCCACCGCCTCCTTCGTCCTCAGGTCCAGCGTGTCCAAGACCCCCGAAAGCCGGAGGCGCTTGAGTACCGGCACGAGCTCAGTCGGCATCGACATGGTTCTTCCTCTCCTTGAAGTCCAGCACAGCCTGGTTGGGGTCTCGTGCGAAGCGGGAGCCGCTGGCCCAGTCCCGCTTCGGTGCCTCGTCGTCGAGCGGCTCGAGATCCAACCCCTTGAGCAGGATGTTCTTCACACCCATGTAGTTCAGGCACCCGAAGTGCATCGCCCGCCTCGACGCGGCGTTGGCCCGCTCGGGCGGGTGCTTCTCGAGCAGACCCACCACGGCCTGCACCTTTCGCAGCTGATGCAGGACGTCGTCGGCGTCGAACATCGCCTCGGCCAGGCGCCGGCAGTCGGGGCCCAGCATGGTCGCCTTGCTCTCCCAGTAGGAACGGCTGCGTTTCCTCAGTTCCCCGCGTTCCTCGGGCAGATGCGAGTCAACCGTCTGGCGCTGACCTCGCCGAACCTGCGCGTGGGTCCACAGGTGCTCCTCCCGGCGATAGAGCGCTACGTGCTTGCTGGCAACGCGCACGTCGAGCTTCTCGCCGATGTACTTCCACGGCGCGGAGTAGAACGCACCGTCGATCTGTACGTGGGCGTCGCGGTGAAGCGTTGCCTTCTTCCAGATCACCACCTCGTAGCGGCGGGCGGGAAGCGGCTGGAGCACTGCGCGCTCCTCGGCCTCGAACACCTCGCCCGGTCGCTGCCCCGTCGTGCCGTGTCGTCGCGTCGCCGCGACCTTCGCGCACCACACCTGCAGAGCCTCGCGGTCGGTCTCGATGTCCACGGGCGTGTGGGTCGCGAAGAAGTTGTGCTTCACGTACCCGCCGCTGCGCTCCACCTTGCCCTTCTTCTCCGGACTCCTCGGCGGCGTCGGGTCGATTCGGAAACCGTAGTGGCGCGCCAGCTCGCGGTAGCTGCGATTGAGCACCACCTCGTCGCCGTGCCCGAACGCGGCCCGGATCACGGCGGCCTTGAGGTTGTCGGGCACCACGACGGCCGGGACGCCACCCAGGAACTCGAACGCGGCGACGTGCAGCTGGATCCACGTGTCGACCTTCTGGTCGAACACGAGGTCGCAGAACATGTGCCGACTGAAGCCGAGCGTCATCACGAACAGCCAGACGCGCCGCAGGATGCCCCGGTCCGGGTCGTAGGTCTTGCCCGCGTAGACGAAGTCGACCTGCGCGATCTCCCCCGGGGCCGTCTCCACCGGGATGGCCACGTCCTCGGGCTTCGGCCCTTCCTCCCGGGCCAGCCGCAAGCACATGCGCTTCACCGCCGAGAGGCTGCCCGTGTAGTCCTCCGTGTTCACGCGTAGCCAGTCGTGGATCGCCGTCGGCTGGGCGTCCTTCGCCCGGCGCAGTCGCTCGATGTCCTCGCGCCAGGCCTCGACGCTCGAGGTCTGCTGCGGAGCCGGCTTCGAGGGATGGGTCGCCTCGATGGCTTGCTTCAGTGCCGCGAGCTCGGGAAGCTCCCGGGGATCGCCTTCCAGGAGCCCGCCCGTGCGGAACGCCGTAACCGCCTTGGCGATCGTGTCGCGCCCCATGTGAAGTTCCTGGGCGATCTGGCGGCGGCTCCGCCCCATCCGGTGAAGCCGCACCACCTCCTGCAATCGGTACACGTCTGCTCTCCGGCCTGCCATGAGCCTTCCTCCTGGGTCCTTGGGGGACCCGGAAGGTTGGCCCGGCGAGCACGGGCCGGAATGCCACGCGTCAGTGCCCGTGTGGACCAGATTGGCCGAACCAGGGTGGACCAGGTTCGCCGAACTGGCCTGGACCAGCTTGGCCGAACTGCCTGCCGATCAGGCCTCAGCCGAGTGGACCAGCTTGGCCGAACTCGCAGTGGCCTTCATAGGGCGGACTGTGACATCATCGGGCTTGGCTGGAAGATCTGGTGTACGAAGTGCAGCCCGATTCTCCAGTACTTCCTGCTGCTCCTGCCGCAACCCGGTGGCCCGCCCCTTCCTCCGACCTCTGTCTCAGTCTCGATTTCTGCCCAGTGCATCTGCTGTGACGGGGAGGGGACTCCTGTCATGGAGACCCTTGGCGGTGACAACACGGCAGAGTGGGACCTGGAGAAGGCACCGTAGATTCACAACTGCTTGTGATGGGACCGCGGTGCTTCACATTGTGCAGCCCGGCGTAAGCCGGGCTGCACCCTAGGGGCTAGACGTATGTCCAAGAGACTCATTGCCCTGTCGATCGTTGTCGCTTTCTTTGCGCTCTGGGCGACGTTCCAGGTGACTCGACCAACAGCGCAGGATGGTGGTGACGCTGCGGCCGAGGGGCATGTGCAGACATCGCACACTTACGCGTCTGCGCCGCGCCTGCGAGGCGGCACAAGCACCGGGCCGCATTCCAGTACGTCGCTTCCGGATCCTGGGATGGCCGGGCCGCCGCGCATGGAGTTCCTGGGTTCCGATGGCAGGCCCCTGGTAGCTCTTGAGGTTCGATATCGTGCAATGGAGCCGGCTGCACAGTGGCTGAGCGGTCTAACAGACGAAACGGGCGGCATCGACCTCGATGACGACGTGGATGGACTGTACTGTCAGCTTGAGGTCCAGAACGCGGCAAGGCTTTGGTGGGCGGGACAGCGCTGGGCGATCGGTACGCAACAGATCACTTTGCCTGCGGGTTGCCGTGTTCAACTCGACATCGGCGATGTCCACTACGAAACCGCCGGCCAGGTTGTCAGCTTCACTCTCGGAGGACATGGTCGAACGGCGCTGATAGCCGGGCCTATCGTCGAACTGGGTACATTCTGCGGCGGATTGCTGGAGGTGAGATCAGTCGGAGCCCTCTCCGCAGGCCCGACGCGACACTGCTTGCCCGACTCGGGAACGGTGCTCTTGCAGTTCAGCCAGCCGGAACGAGAAGTAGCACGTGTGAGGTTCCTGACTCAGCCGCACGATGCTCAGGGCGTGCAAATGGGGCTGTGTGCCCAATCAACTGGTCCCTTCCCGACTCGTATCCTGCCTGTTCGGGCAGGACCCCGCGAGCTCGCTGCGGATGTCCTGCCGGGATCTGAACTCATCTACTTCGCATTGGCGCCGACGGGGGCGCTATCGACGGGCGTTGTGCGCGCACCGGCAGGCGGCGAGGAGGTCAGCGTTCGCGTTGACTGGAGAAGAGGTGTTGATGTTGTGGCGACTCTGCCGAGAGGGGCCGACGTAGTCGATGCCACTCTATTCGTCAGTGAACTTTCGGTTGATGGCGTTGAGGTCCTCCAGGGAATCCGTGAGCTGCCGGCTGTTGCCCTGGGGCCGGCAAGCGGAGTGCTCCAAGCGCCGAGTCGGCTGCCTCCTGGGTATCAGTGGCCGGGAGAACCTCACAGAGAGGGTGGGCTGATTCGCTGGCGCGGCGTGCCGTATGGGAAGGTCATTCTTGAAACGTGCACCGCGAATGCAGGGATTTCGCGGCAGGTGCTGAACTTGGAGCCGCCCGTTAGTGAGTTCGTCGTCGAGCTTGCCGTGAACACGTCGGTCGCTCTGCGGATCGAGAGCCCGGACGGCATGGACTCACGCGACGCGCTTGTCACTGTGCACTCGGTGAGTGTTGACCACAGCCCGAGGCAGCAGATTGGCTGGGGCGCGGTCCCGCGCGAGGGCATCGTGCGAGTAGTCGGGCTGAAGGAGGGCGAGGAGTATGTGGCGCGAGCGTCCGGACGGCACGGCCGAGGAGAGGTGACCTTCCGTGCCAGAGCGGGCGGGGAGATTGTGGTGCCGATCTCACCCTCCTCATCAGATTCGAACACCTGCGTCTACGTTGTTGACGCCGGCACCGGTCAGCCGCTCCCCCGCCGGACTGTCATGTACAGCCCCGACTCAGGAATCGTGGGCTTCGCACTCACGGGTGAAGATGGCCGAGCGCAGTTGTCGCCTGTCGCTGGCGTACCAGCGAAGGCGCGAGTGCGCGACGATGACTATGACTCAGGGTGGGTCAAGGTTGATGAAGGATCGACTACGACGGTCTCCGCACACCGCACAGGCAGGATCCGCCTACTGATCGGGGGGGGATTCGCAGGAGACGTTGCGCACGTCTCAGTTTCATCTTCGTGCGGAGGAACCGACTCTCAGGAGGGTGCCCGTACCTGCATCCAGAAGCGCGCAAGTGTCCAACTCTGGGAAGATGGCTCACTCGACTTCACAGGACTCGGCAGTGGGACCTATCTTGTTGAGGTCCGGCTGAAGGGGGCAGAGTCTGGCTCTGAACTGCCCATCCAAGAAAGCGTGACGGTGGGCGGCGATCAAGGATGGCATCCCTCCGTTGAGATCAGCCGATGAGTGCGGCAAATCGCGGCGCCCTCACGACACTCCTGCGTACGCTCGTTGGTCTGATATTCATCGTTGCTGCGATTGGGAAGGTCCTGCGTCCAGATATTCAGGACACAATCCTTGGTGACTTGATCGTTGGAAATAGCCACATTGCGCTCATTCTGATCGTCGTGCTCGAGTTTGGCGCGGGCGCTGCTCTGGTGCTCGGACTCTGGCCTCGAGTCGTCTGCTGGACCAGCGCAGTTGCCCTCTGCGCTGGTCTCACGCTGCTCGTGGTGGACGAGATCGGCGGTGTGGGCAGACCTTGTGGCTGCATTGGCGAGGTAGAGCACAGCCTCTTCCCCACCGGCTTCTGGTGGTCTGCTGCGCGCTCAGTTGCACTTGTGGCCGCGCTGCTGTACGTCGCGGCGCACTCGACGTACCGGCCACCGTGTCGCATGCGCGCCCCAGTTGCTTAGCGGAGTCGTGCTCCCCGTTGAGCCTGCCCAGACCTCGGGTCCCCGACAGGGCCGAGGCGCCCCAATCATCGATCTCCTCAGTGGATCGTCTCCACTCGATGCCACGCGCTGAGGCAGCAGTTATGCAGCCCACGTGTGCGGACCTCGGTGTGAGGCCAGTTGATGTAGTGGTATGATTCTGTCGTGGCGCACGGCGGGCGAGAGCCCTGCCCGTGCCCACGCGTCCGCCCACGCACGCTCAACTCCTCCGCCGCGCCCGTGGTCGCAGGCAGGGGGACCGCGACTACGACCGACGCCGGCGTCGTCGTGACCCCGCGCTCGCGTTCGCCGCGCGCGTCTACGCCTCGAACCGCTGGCGGAACCTCCGCGCGCTCCAACTTACGCGCGAGCCGCTCTGCGAGGATTGCCGGCGGCACGGCGTCGTCGAGCCCGCTACGCAGGTGGACCACATCGTCGGACTCGTGCTGCGCCCTGACCTCGCGTACGAGATCTCGAACTGCCAGGCCTCTGCACCGCCTGCCACGCGAGGAAGAGCGCCGCGGAACGCCGTGCCCGCCGGTGGAAGCGCCGATGAGCGTGCGCGCGGACCACCGGTTGAGGGAGGCCAGGGGGGGAGGCCGACTCAAGGTCGGGTCGGCCCCAGAGCGGGCGCGTGGGAGCGTCGTTTTTTTCACGGGTTTCCACCTTCCCGCGACGGGCTCCTCGGCCGCAGAGCCCTGTTCCATGCGGGTGGACCCCTCTCGACGGGGCCAAAGGCCTATGCGATTCCGGTCACGCCCCGTGGGGCCGGCGGCCTGTCCATTCCCTGTCCATTCCCCGTCCACGCGCTGTCCAACGACGGCGCGACGTGGGCGCCCCGGCCGGGAGGGGAGCCGTGCTCCGGGGGTCCCCGACGGCCCGCCCGTGGCGCCCACGGGCGCCCGTGGCCCCGACCTGGAGGTAGCCGATGAGCCGTAGCTCCACCCGCCAAGGGAGCCCGCAAGGCCCCGGCCGCCCCGGCCGAGGCCCCCGCGCCGGGCCGCCTGCAGCTCGAGCGGATGCGGGTCGCCGACCTGGCGCCCGCGCCCTACAACCCGCGCGCAGATCTCCGAGGACGCGCTGGCCGGACTCGGGGCCTCGTCGATCGCTTCGGCCTGGTCGAGCCCGTGGTCTGGAACCGGCGCACCGGAAACGTCGTCGGGGGCCACCAGCGGCTCAAGGTTCTGCCAGGCCCGCGGCGTCGGTCTGGCTCGAGGCGTCGGTCTTGTTGGACGTGGCGCATCGCCACGTGGTGCTGACCATCCCGAAGAAGCTGCGCGGGCTCGTCGAGCGCGACCGCGCGCTCCACGGCCTGATGGCGCGGGTGGGCTACGACGTCCTGCGGCGTGCCCTGGCCGAGGCCGCCTGCGAGCCTGATGGCGTCCCAGGCGCGGTGATCTCGCTCCAGACCTTCGGCTCCTACGGGGCGAACTTCCATCCGCATCTGCACGCCATCGTGACCGAGGGCGTGTTCACGAAGGACGGTCGCTACCACCCGGTGATCTGGCCGCCCGAGGAGGCGCTGGAGGCGTCCTTCCGACGCCGCTTCCTCCGCGCCCTGGAGCGCGCACAGCGGCTGCGTCCCGAGACCCGAGCACGGCTTCTTTCGTGGCGCCACTCGGGGTTCTCGGTGAAGGCGACCCAGCGCGTGGCGTCCACCGAGCGCGGTCGCCTGGCGCGTCTGGCCCGCTACGCGACGCGCGTGGTGGTGGCGGTGGGGGCGCTGCGGTTTCGCGAGGACGGGCGCGTGGAGGTCGAGACCCCGCCGGATCCGGTCACGGGGAGCACGGTGCTGGTGCTGGACCGTCTGGAGCTCGTGCACGCGCTCTGCCAGCAGATCCCCGACAAGGGGATGCACCTGGTGCGCTTGTACGGTGCCTACTCGAATCGCCGGCGCAACGCACTGCGCCGTCTGCGGGGAGACGTGCCCGGCGCGCCGGCCGGAGGCGGAACGCTCGGCCCCCGCCCCACGACGGCGCCGCCCGCCGCGACCCCGCCCGCCGCGCCCCCCGCGGGCTCCGCTGGCGCGACGACGTCCGCCGTGCCGGGCCCGCCCGACCGGCCGCCGACCGCGGCGGAGGTGGCGCGGGCGGTGAGCTGGGCGAAGCTGCTGCGGAAGGTCTTCGAGGTGGATCCGCTCCGCTGTCCCCGCTGTGGGGGGAGCCTGGCCGTGGTCGCGTGGATCACCGAGGCGGACACCATCGACCGGATCCTCGCCCATCGTCGTCGGCGGGGGATCGAGTCGCCCTTCGAGAGCGCGAAGGCCCGGGCGCCCCCCGTGGCGTGACGTGGCGCCTGGAGGCGTGCAGTGCACACGACGTAGCCGGCAGGAAACGGTCCATCCTTGGAGCGCGGTGGGGGGCGGTGCGCCCTGCCCAGGTCCCGAAGCCTGTCGAGGCACGCCTTCCGGGGCTACGATGGCTGTCGTCGGTGCCACGGGGAGTCCCAGGAGACCCAACGCCATGCGCAGGGAGCGGATCGGCACACTCGGCGGGCGCGTGAACGACGACGGGGTCAATTCAAATGCCTATGCATTCTTGAACTCCGCCCAGAAGCTCGGGCGCATGCGACCCTGCCGTGCATCGGACGTCGTGAGCCGGAACGTGTACGTACGACCGTCACCGCGGACCCGAAGGCGTATGCCGTCGTATGCGCCCAGCCGGAAGGCTTTCGTGTCGGATCGAATCGACGAGAAGCCCCCGCCGTTCGTGTTGGTCGATCCCGCGAAGACGATGCCATTCTCCGCGCGGCGGAAACCGCCCTGGGAACGGCCTCCCATGACATTGTCGTTCACCGTCGTCCAGGGGAGGGCGTCGAGGGACGAGGGGAAGTCGGCCAGGATCCGGGGATCCTCGGCCTCGGCCGAGCCGGCGAAGGCGCATACAAGCAAGCCCATCAGGATGCTCGCAACGGCCCGGCTCATGACGGGTCCCGGGGCGGCGTGGACGGCCGCTCCGGGAGATCGCAGGCTCGGGAGGGGGCCGGTGTCAACGCGGCGGCCACGAACCCGACCAGGAGGCCCAAAGCCACGCCAGGTTCCCAGCCGAACGCCAAGCGAGCGACGAGTCCCACGAGGAGGAAGAAGACCGCGACCGCGATCCTTCGGGGGCTGTTCAGTGTTCAGAGCATCGATGGATCACCTGGGGCGCCTGTCGGTTCAAGCTAACCTCAGTTTGACGACGTATCCCGGCCGTCGACGTTTCATGGGGCTGGAATCGTGGCCCGCGCCATGCTCTTCCCGGCCGCCCCCGGCCGTGGTACCTGAGTGTGGGGCTGTCGTGCCGCCTCCGTATCACCCCCCGCTGCGAGGACCGCTGCCGTGAGCAAGGACGAGGAACGCCTGATCGAGCTCGAGACCCGACTGATGCACCAGGAGAAGCTCCTGGAGCAGCTGAACGAAGCGGTCACGAGCCAGCATCGGCAGATCGAGCGGCTCTCGCGTGCACTGGCGCGCCTCGAGGAGGATGTCCTCGGCGGCAACGTGGAGGACGTGAACGAGCCGCCGCCGCACTACTAACCGCCACGCCCACGGAGGGTCCGCGTCCCTGCGTGCGCCGGGCGTCCGGCACCGAGTCCGGGAGTCGGCCGAACACGCGAGCATGGCCGCGCGGGGAGCACTGACTGACGGCCCCGTGCGAGCGACGAGGCGATGTCCGCCGGCGAGCGAATCACGCCTGTGGACGCGGCTGCATAGTCACATGGCTCGAGGCCACAACCCTCTTGACGGTCACCGGTACGGTGGTGCGCGTATCGGGGATGCCGGGAGGCACGAGAGGTGGCGCCATCCTGCGCACGGGGGGAGGCCTCGGCGTGCTCGAGAGCCGCGGGGTGGTGGACTCAAGCGCCGGTGCATTGAAACCCGAGGCCCAGCAACCTGACGCGCGTATCATCACTCACCGCGTGCGCACGTGTGTTGCAGCTGCGACTCGACCTAGCCCAGCGCTACCGGCATGGGGAGGCAGAATGACCCAGAAGCTGACGGAGCTACGGAAGCGTTGGCAAGAACCGCTACTTACAGTGCTTACAGTACTGCTTGCGGTGCTCCTGTTCGTCCTCGCGCCACTTCGTGCGGACCACATTCCCGGCGCAAAGGAGTTGGCGTTTGCGGCTCTCGCTCTCGTCACAGGCGCGGTGCTGGTTCTCTCCGGAAGGCCAGTCGCCATCGCGACATTGCTGCTAGCGATCGTCCTTGCGGCCATCGCCGGTGTCAGTCGCCATCAACACCCATCGAACGTGGACGTCTACCTCGGCGCCACAGCATGGCTGCTCGTCAGTTTGGCGCTCATCATGGAAGTTGGGCGTGTGGTGTTCGGTCCCGGCCGGGTTACCTCTCACCGAGTCATGGGCGCGATTCTGCTGTATCTCGCGATCGGACTGGGCTTCGCCGCGTTGTTCGCGTTGCTCGGCATCGCCTCCGACACGGCGTTCTCGGGCTATGTGGTGAGAGACAGTCGGTATCTGCCGGACGCTATGATCTACTTCAGCTTTGGAGTGCTGACGGGCATGGGGTCAGGCGACATGAGCGCGCTGCATCCCATGGTGCGAAGTCTCGCTCTCGTCGAGGCCATGATTGGGGTGCTCTATCCGGCGACCTTGCTGGCGCGCGTCGTGACGCTTCAGACGGATGACAGCCGTCGCTCCTAGCCTTCTCGACTTCGGCACGGCCTCGATCCTGGCTTCGTATCCCTCCGTTGGGGTCGATGCACTCGACAGCCATGGAGGTGCCTAACATAGCTCCGCGCCGCAGAACGCCCGACACCAACCCCCTCTGAGCCATCGCCCACCTGCGCGTCTTGACGGACGATCAGAACCTGGGGCCCAAGGCGCAGCGGGCCGCCATCCGTCGTTGGGCAGGCGCCCAGGGCATCGAGGTCGTCGCGTGGCGCGTCGATCATGGAGTCAGCGGTGGCGCGCCCTTGGACAAGCGCCCGGCCCTTATCGAAGCCCTGGACGATGTGCGCAGGCAAGAAGCGGGCTTGACTGGCACCTCGTTGAGCCAGTGATACTCGTGACAATCAGACGCCTGCGCCGTGTGCCCAAGCTCGTGGGCCGGTACACCGGTACAAAAACGCGGGCCGCTCACGAAGAGCGGCCCGCGCGGTTTGTGACCCAAGGGGAGTGGCCTAGTCCGAGCGGGAGCCACTCTGGCGCTTCAACGACTCCAAAATCTGGTCGAGGTTGTAGCTGGCCGCCATCTGAAGAGGCGGGAACTCCTTGTAGGACATCAGCTCCTTCTCCCACAGGACTTGGCCGATGGGCAGGAGGTTCCAGTCGTAGACGTACGCAGTGCTAGGCGCGGCGAGTGCCCCCGCGTAGCTCATGAGCGACTTGGTATCCGCACCGACGCTGATCTCGAACGGATCGCGCATGATGTTGGCAAGCTGCGTCCAGTGATACGTCTGGGCCCCCATCAGCCCGTCCATGGCACCGGCACCGACCATTGTGTAGTAGAACTTCCAGTTCTTGTATCGAACCGCCGAAGGTTGCGCGCCGGTGTAGTAGAAGAACGTGTCCCGGGCGGATTCCTCGGTCTTCCCCGTCAGGTACTCGACCTGATTGACGCCATCAAGCTTGGTCTTGACGATGCCGGGGTACTCGCCCGACATGATCTTCTTGTTGAGGTCATTGCCTTTGGCACCACCAGCGATTTCGACGAACGTAGGCAGCCAGTCCTGGGAAGCGAAGATCTCCTTGAAGACGGTGCCCGGCTTGATCTTACCGGGCCAGCGGATGACACAGGGAGCGCGCATGCCGCCCTCCCAGGTGGTGAGCTTGCCGCCCTTGAACGGGGTCGTGCCTCCATCAGGGAAGGTGATGACCTCCGCGCCGTTGTCGGTCGTGAAGACGATGATGGTGTTGTCGAGTTCACCCATGTCCTCGAGCTTCTTGAGGACAACCCCGATGTTGTCATCGAGTTGCTTCATGCCGACTTCGTTGATTCCCCAGTCCTTGCCACCCTTCACACCGAGCATCGCCTCATACTCGGGCGAGAACATCGTGGTGATGTGCATGCGAGCCGGGTTGTACCAGCAGAAGAACGGCTTGCTCGTCTTCTCGGGATCTTGGCGATCAAGCCAGTCCACCACCTTGGCAGAGATCTCCTCGTCGACGGTCTTCGAGCGTTCCAGGGTGAGCGGACCTTCATCCTTGCCGACCTGGTTCTTTGCCGTGCCATCCGACGACTTCATCCAGAGAATGGGCCGCGGAGCGGCCATGCAAACGCCCTCTTCGGGGGTGATGGCACCGGGTGTCTCAGGAATGCCGGGGATCGGCACCATCTTCATCGGCGGTACGACGGCTTGGTCGGTCGGGCTCTTGTTGATGTCCGGGAAGCTGACCCCTTGCATCGCATCGAGGTGGTAGAGGTAGCCCCAGAATTCCTGGAACCCATGCGCGGTCGGCAGGGAATCCGGATGATCGCCGAGGTGGTTCTTGCCGAACTCGCCGGTGCTGTAGCCCTGATCCAGCAGGAACTTCGCAAGGCAGGGAGTGCCGGGTCGCAGGTACGAGATGGAACCTGGCAACTGCGGCATGAGCATCCCGGCCCGCATTGGATTCATGCCCGTGATGAAGGCCGTGCGCCCGGCCGTGCAGCTCTGCTGGGCGTAGTAGTGCATGAAGATGGCACCCTCGCTGGCGAGCCTGTCGATATGGGGGGTCTCTCCAACCATCAGGCCCCGGTGATAGCAACCCGGCTGCATCCAGCCGATGTCATCCGCCATGATGAACATGATGTTCGGCCTGCTCTCCTCGGCTTGTGCGGTGGTGCCGACCGCCATCAGGCAGACTGTCAGCAGCGCCGTAACCAGAAGCGCGGGCATCCATCGGCGGATGCGCATCTGCGTTTTCATACATTCTCCATTCCGTTGAGGTGCCCCGCTGGGAAGTGGAACCCACCCGCTGGCGCGCGGGGCGAACGACCGCGTGCAAAGATGAACTGTACGCGGCGCAGCTATCAGTTGGCTCGTCAAAATCTCGTCGAGGTACGGCACCTGAATCGTCCGTGCTGCCGGGCATGCGCGCGTAGAGCGAGAACGACGGCTTCACGTCCTCGACGGGGCGGCCGTGGCGTGGCTACGCTCACCGTCGCCCGGTCCCGTTGTAGGCGACGGAGGTTTCAGCGCTCGTCCCCGGAGGCTTCGCGCGCCGCCTCGGCGGTGAGGTCCCAGACCCGGTCGCCGTCCGCGTCCCACGCCGCGTCCTCGTCCAGCGGCCGACCGCCGTCGTCGTCGCCGTCGCCCCCGCCCGACCACACCCTCCCATTCGCGTAGCCGAGGGGGAGCCAACGCACTGCGCCGTCTGCGGGGAGACGTGCCCGGCGCGCCGGCCGGAGGCGGAACGCTCGGCCCCCGCCCCACGACGGCGCCGCCCGCCGCGACCCCGCCCGCCGCGCCCCCCGCGGGCTCCGCTGGCGCGACGACGTCCGCCGTGCCGGGCCCGCCCGACCGGCCGCCGACCGCGGCGGAGGTGGCGCGGGCGGTGAGCTGGGCGAAGCTGCTGCGGAAGGTCTTCGAGGTGGATCCGCTCCGCTGTCCCCGCTGTGGGGGGAGCCTGGCCGTGGTCGCGTGGATCACCGAGGCGGACACCATCGACCGGATCCTCGCCCATCGTCGTCGGCGCGGGATCGAGTCGCCGTTCGAGGGAGCCGAGGCCCGGGCGCCCCCCGCGGCGTGACGTCGCGCCTCGGGGCGTCCCGTGCACGCGACGTAGCCGGCAGGAAACGGTCTCTCCGCGGCGCGGTAGGGGGGGCGGTGCGCCCTGCCCAGGTCCCGAAGCCTGTCGAGGCACGCCTTCCGGGGCTAGGATGACCGTCGTCGGTGACACCGTGAGTCATAGGAGGCCCATCGACATGCACAGGGAGCGGATCGGCGAGCTCGGAGGTCGTGCGAGCGGCGACGGGGTCAATTCAAATGCCGGCGCTTCAGGAAATCGTGTGGGTGATTGAGCGTGGATGGGGAGACAGCGTAGCCTCGCGGGATGAGAGATCGAGACCTCTACGCCCAGATTCTCGGCATGCGCGCTCCCTGGAAGGTGACGGAAGTCGACCTCGACACGGCCGGTGAAACGGTCGAGGTGCATGTGCGCAACGATGCCGGACCGCTGTGCTGCCCGGAGTGCGGTACGGAGGGCCCGCGACACGATCACCGCGAGCGTCGATGGCGCCACCTCGACACCTGTCAGTTCCGGACCATCCTGGTCGCCGACGTGCCACGAGTGCGATGTGCCGAGCACGGGGTACGGCAGATCGAGGTGCCGTGGGCCGAGCCGGGCTCCTCCTTCACCGCTCTCTTCGAGAGCTTGGTGATCGACTGGCTGCTCGAAGCGAGCCTGAGTGCGGTGGCCCGTCGACTCCGCCTGACCTGGGACCAGGTAGACGGCATCATGGAACGTGCCGTGCGTCGTGGCCTGGCGCGTCGAGGCCGGCAGCTCCCAAGCCGGATCGTCATCGACGAGACGTCCTTCCAGAAGCACCACGAGTTCGTGACCGTCGTGACGGATCTCGATCGAGGGAAGGTCGTCGAGGTGATCGACACCCGCCGCAAGGAGGCGCTGGAGCGCTACTACGAGACCCTGGACGAGGAACAGCTCGGCTGCATCCAGGTGGTGGCCATGGACATGTGGCAGGCCTACATCAACGCCACGCGGGAGTACGTACCGGATGCCGAGAGCAAGATCGCCTTCGACAAGTTCCACGTAGCGCAGATGCTGACGGTGGCGGTGAACGAGGTACGCATCGCCGAGAACCGGCGGTTGGTGCGCGAAGGCGATGACCAGCTCAAGGGCACGAGGTGGCTCTGGGTCCAGAACCCCGACCGCATGAGCGAGGCCCGATGGACGGGACGGTTCGAGGCCTTGCGCGAGAGCACGCTCAAGACGGCCCGGGCGTGGGGCATCAAGGAACTCGCCATGACCCTCTGGGACTACGTGCGACGAGGCCCTGCAGAGAAGGCTTGGAAGAAGTGGCTGGCGTGGGCGCTCAGGTGTCGGCTCAAGCCCATGCGCAAGGTGGCGAAGAGCATCCGTTCACACCTCTGGGGCATCCTCAACGCGATCATGCATCGCGTGACCAATGCCAAGGCCGAAGCGATCAACAGCCGCATCCAGTGGCTGAAGAAGCGTGCCTGCGGGTACCGCAACCGGAAACGGTTCCGCAACGCTATCTACTTCCATCAGGGAGGCCTGGACCTTCATCCGCGACCCCGAGCGGCCCACACGATTTCCTGAAGCGCCCAAGTGCCTATGCATCATCCGCCAGCAGCGAGAAGGGTTGACCAGCCAGGATGTCGGGGCGGTGTTCGAGTAGTACTCAAGCTCGGTCGGCGTGCTCGTCGGCTTGGCGCGAGCCAGAGGAGTGGCTCTTCCCCTGGCACGAAGAAGGGCCGAGCCCGGCCGCCGGCCCGTGCGCCAGGATCCGACCCCGAAACCGCGAACGTTCGCCGCGAGCGAAACGCCCATTTTCCGGCCTCTCAGCGTTCGCCGTAACACATCTGTGACACGCTGACGAAGGGCACGAAGGACCTCACGATCGTCGTGCCGTAGGATGCCACTGCCGACCCGCGGGAACGATCATGACACGCTCGCCTCGACGCCTCGCCGCGGTCGGACTCTGTCTCCTCCTCTTCGCTCCGCTCGCCGCCTGCGGCAACGGCACCGGGGCCGACGTCGCGGCCCCGCCCGGGGTGAGTCTGCCCGAGGTCGGGACGCTCGGGCGCGTGCCACGCGGGCCCGGCGCGATTGACGTGGTGGTGACGGCCGAGGGACGGATCACGCTCGGCGGGAAGGGCCCGCTCAGCCTCGTGGATCTCCGCGAGGAACTCCAGCGGCTGACCGCCGACCCCCGCTGGATGGAGCCGGACCGATCGAGCATGAAGACGCTCCTGATCTACGCCGATCGCGACCTCCCCTGGTCCGTAACCGTGTGGATCATGATGGTCGCCGCCGAGCCAACCGTCTCCCTGCCGCGGATCTTCTTTGGCGCGCGTTCCCGTCCGGACGGTCACGTAGGCGCTCTCGGAACCGCCCTGCCGCGCGACGGCAAGCGCTACATCGACTGGGACGCCGAGCCACCGCCGCGGCTCAAAGTGAACGTGCTTCCAACCGACGGCGCGGCGTCCCGGCCCGAGGAGCTGTTCGACCACCTCGTCGCCACGGCCGGCGACGAGCCGATCTCGAGCGTGACCGTGGACCTGCGACCGGTACCCGGCCAGCGCGCGCTCCCCCACGGGTTCATGGTCCAGCTGCTCGGCATGGCGCTGCGCGCCGGCGTCGAGCGGTTCGAGTTCTGGGGGGCGCCTCTGCCGAAGGCGTTCGATCCGGCCGATGCCGAGGGGTTGCTCGAGCACGTCGCCGAGTTGCGCCGGCGCATGGGCAACCCCGTGCTCCGACGCCGCGGTGCGAAGCCCGACGAAGCCCTGCCGCCCCAGGCGGACCTGCCCGCGCCGCGCGGCCGACTCCCCTATCTGCTCGGATCGGGCGTGGAGCGCGTGGAGCGGCAGCCGAGCGACAGCGAATCCGAGCGCGAGCCGTCCGCAGAGGTGCTCCAGGAGGAGGAACGGATCGACGGGGAGGACACGGAGACGGACACGGTCATCCCCTTCGAGGAGACGCAGAAGGAGAGTCTCGCGGACGCGCCCTTCCCCGGCCCCGCGTCCCACTCCGCAGAGCCCTACCAGGCCTCCCGGTCGGCCACGTTCGCGGGGCGCCGTGCGCCGGCGAAGGACGCGGAACCTGCGCTGGGCGTTCCCGCAGCGCTTGCGTGGCTCACCGACCGCCAGCTGCCGAACGGCGGCTGGGAGATCTCGGGCGGGCCCCGCGACGTGGGCTCGACGGGCCTCGCGCTGGCGGCCTTCCTCGGCGCCGGGCGCACGAACCGTGGGCGACACGCCCACGCAAGGACGGTCTCGAAGGGCCTCCGTCACCTCAAGAACGCGCAGGACGCGGAAGGCTGCTTCGGACCGAGGGTGCATCCCCGCGAGCACGCGCTGGCTACCCTGGCGATGGTCGAGGTTTACGGCATGACGCGCAGCCCATTCTTCAAGGGTTCGGCCCTGAAGGCCGTCGAGTGGCTCGCCCGAATCGACGTCGACACCTCGGATCCGTGGCTCGTCCTCCCCCTCGTGCTCGCCGCGCGCATCGATGCCGACGCCGTGGCCAGCGACCGGACGCCGCCCTTCCGGCTGGCCGAGGACCTGGTCGAGCGCGCGCTCCGTCGCCTCGATACCGGGAGCACAGCCGGCCTCTACCTCCTGACCGTCCTCGCGCGCGGCGACGCCGTCGCCCCCGAGAGCCTACCCGCGCCCGCCCCAGGCGACCCCGACGCCACGTTCTGGCATGCGCTTGCCCTCGACCAGGACGCTGCGTCCCTCCTACGAACCCAGCGCAGGGACGGATCGTGGGATCCGCGAGGCGTGCGCGGGAGCCTTCGCACGACCGCGCTCGCGGTCATGGGCCTGACCGCCGCTCGGCGATACGTTCGATAGCCGCGCGGACAGCGGACACGCGGTGGACCGCCGGCCCGTGCCCTAGGATCCGCCCCCGAAACG
This sequence comes from uncultured Planctomycetota bacterium, assembly GCA_963802335.1. GTDB lineage: Bacteria > Planctomycetota > PLA2 > PLA2 > JAEUHO01 > CAWDIE01. The sequence goes on from CAWDIE010000008.1 coordinate 296,958, forward strand.
GCGAACGTTCGCCGCGAGTGAAACGCCCATTTTCCGGCCTCTCAGCGTTCGCCGTGACACATCCGTGACACGCCGACGCGGGGCGCCTCGGGCCTGCCGGACCGCGGGGCGACCAGGGAGTGGAAGCGGACCCGGTCACGAGCCGCCTCCGTCCGACTCGACGGGCTTCGGGATCCTCCTCGCGGTCATCTGGGCCGGGCTATCCTCGCCGCCATCGGTTGCTTCCGGAACGGGTTGGGAACTGAGGACGTCGGCGCACGGCCGTCGCTCGGCGGGGAGGCAGGTCGTGTACTTACTCTGGAGTCTGCTGGGGCTCGTGCTGATGGGGATCGGCGTGCTCCTCGCGGGGGACGCAGGCGGGGACGGCACCCGCGGCGTGGCGCTGACGGTCCTCGGCGCCGCGTTGTTCCTCGGAGCGGCCGTCTCGTTCGTCGGGGAGTCGCTCAAGGAGGCTCTCCGCGACGCGGCCGAGCGGGATTCCGACTCGTGAGCCGACGCGGGTGGACCCTGCTCGCCCTGGTGCTGGGCGTCGCGGCACTCTTCGCGGTTCAGGGGGTCGACCCCCTGGGTTCCCTGGTCCCAACGGATCCCATGGACGGGGACGTGACCCTGCGGGTGCGCCTCGTCGACGCCGAGAGCGGGGAGCCGCTGCCGAACCTCCGGATCTCCGAGGTGATCTTCCGTGAGGACTCCGATCACTTCGGGGAGCTGGGACGCCTCAACGTGTTCACCGACGCGGAGGGCGTGTTCGAGATCCAGGGCTTCCACACCCACCGCATCCGCTTCTTCGTCGTGGTGGACGGCCTGGCGCCGATGAAGGCATTCCATCCGATCGAGCGGCAGCCCGACGATCCCCGGGTCGCCGAGACCACCCTCGGTCTCCAGCGGGCCCGCACGCTCGAGGGGCAGATCGAGGGGCTCGAGGCGAAGGCCGCGGACCGCATCGTCCTCCTGGTGGAGATCGACGGGGAGCCCGAGCCCGTCGAGGCCCCCGTCCGGCCCGACGCTTCCTTCAGGCTGGAGGGGCTGCGACCGGAGCGGGTCCGCCTCTCCGCGTACGGCACGGGCTCCCGGGGACCGTCCGTCGGCTTCGCGGAGGGCGTTCCGGGCGAGGGGGTGCTCCGCCTGTCGCTCCGCAAGCCACGGCAGGAGGAGCGCGTGCTGCTCGAGATCCGGACCGTCGATCCCGCTGGACTCCCGATCGACGCCACCGTGACGGCAAGCCTCGACGGCACGCATCACGAGGCGAAGACCAAGGGGGGCGTCGCGCGGGTCTTCGCTCGGTATGGCACGACGGACTCGATCCGACTCGACGCGTTTCCGGAGCCGCCGGACGGTCTCGGAGGCGTGGTCCGGCGCGATCTCCAGATCGACGACTTCCCCTGCACCCTTCGGCTGCCGCCGGAGCGCGTGCTGGAGGGCAGGCTGCTCGGCGAGGACGGCCGGCCCGTCGAGAATGCGGGCGTCATCCTGCGTCCGCTGCACTCCTGGTCCTGGCGGCCCCACGCAACGGACAGGACGGCAGGCGACGGTACGTTCCGCCTCCGTGGTCTCGGCGCCATGGCGTACGAGGTCGCATTCGAGTGGACAGGAGGACCGTCCATCGTGCCTTCGGTCGTGGACGAGACGGCGACGGCATTGTCGCGCGATCTGAGCCGCGAGCACGCGGTCGCGATCCGCGTGCTCCGCGGCACGGGAGACGAGGCGCAGCCGGCTGCGAAGGCGAGCGTGCACATTGGCGGGTTTGCCGGCGCATCGGATCGTCTGCCTGCGGCGCGCATCCTCGTCGAGACCACCGACGACGAGGGGCGCCTTCGCGTGGTGGGGCTCGATCCGGAGGGCACCTACTCCCTGACCGTGGAAGGCCGGAAGGACGTTCGATCCTGGAAGCCCGAGGACACGGTCGTCCGTCTCGAACCCTCCCCCGAGGAGGATCTGAACGTCCGCTTCGACCAGCCCGTCCGCGTGCGCATCGTTCTCAAGGGCGTCCGGCACGTCGATGCCATGCGGCCCGTGCTCTGGCGCTTCGGCGACGAGGGCGGCTCCAGGGTGATGCCCGGCTTCGACATCGGCCTCGACGGTCACGGCCGCGTGGACATACCGGGCAACCCCGACGAGATCGATCGCAAGCTCGAGCTCTGGATCCCGAACCTCCAGGACGGTCGCTACGTCCACGCCCGCGGTCTCGATGCCCTGGAGGCGCCGCATGAGGTCGAGGCGAAGCAAGGCGCCACGATTCGAGGACGCATCGAGTGTCCGGAGGGCTTCGAGGCGCAGCGCCCTTTCGTGTTCCTCGTCGGCCCGCTCATGTCGTCGGCCTTCCTGCAAGGCGTCGAGGGCATGCCGGGCACGCTGCCCGTGACCGTGGACGAGGCAACCGGCCGCTTCGAGGTCGTCGGCGTGCCGCCGGGATCCTGGCGGTTCAACGTCTGGGGGGCGGTGAAGGGCAAGGGCGCCATGTGGGACGTCGAGGCCGAAGCGGGAGCCGAGGACGTCCTGATCCGGCTCACACCGGAGACGGCCGACATCCTGGACTGACCAGGAGCAGCTTGCACGAGCTCGCGCACCCTACTCCCGGCCAGGGCCCCCATCCCTGAGCAGGGGGTAGGCACCGGCCACGTGCAGGCGACCCAGCATGGCAGCGCGCTGCACGTTGTGCGTGTCCATCCGGCGCAGCACGTCGCGCAGGAACCGAACGGCCTCCCCGATGTAGGGCCCCTTGTTGAGCATCACGCACTCGGCTCGCACGCTCGCCGCCGCGTCGGTGACCTCGCCGCGCGACGGCACGCCCTGCTTCGCCAACGACTCCAGCACCTGCGTCGCCCAGATCACGGGGACGTGCGCCGCGCCGCAGAGCCAGGTGATCTCCTCCTGGACCTCGGCGAGCCGCTCGAACCCGACCTCGACGGCCAGGTCGCCGCGCGCCACCATGACGCCCAGGAGGGGCCGCCGCATGGCCGTCATGAGGATTTGCGGCAGGTGCTCGAACGCGTGGCGGTTCTCGATCTTGAGGACCACGCCGAGCGCGTCGGCGCCCAGATTGTCGAGTTCCGCGTCCCGCCGCGCCCCCCGCGGGCTCCGCTGGCGCGACGACGTCCGCCGTGCCGGGCCCGCCCGACCGGCCGCCGACCGCGGCGGAGGTGGCGCGGGCGGTGAGCTGGGCGAAGCTGCTGCGGAAGGTCTTCGAGGTGGATCCGCTTCGCTGTCCCCGCTGCGGGGGGAGCCTGGCCGTGGTCGCGTGGATCACCGAGGCGGACACCATCGACCGGATCCTCGCCCATCGTCGTCGGCGGGGGCTCGAGTCACCCTTCGAGAGCGCGAAGGCCCGGGCGCCCCCCGCGGCGTGACGTTGCGCCTCGAGGCGTGCAGTGCACACGACGTAGCCGGCAGGAAACGGTCTCTCGCGAGCGCGGTGGGGGGGCGGTGCGCCCGCTCCGCGACCCGAAGCCTGTCGAGGCACGCGTTCCGGGGCTAGGATGGCCGTCGTCGGTGACAGGGTGAGTCCTAGGAGGCCCATCGACACGCGCAGGGAGCGGATCGGCACACTCGGCGGGCGCGTGAGCGACGACGGGGCCAATTCAAATGCCTATGCATAGGCGAAACGCAAGGCGCGCGTACCCGATGCGGATCTGCGCATCCTGGAAATGGGCGGAGCGGACTACGAGCTCGAGGAAGGCGAAGCCTTCGACATCGTCATGTGCCTGGGTGCTTCGTGGATCTGGCAGGGGTATCGCGGGACGCTGCGTGCGCTCAGGAGCTTCTGCAAGCCAGGGGGACTGGTGGTCGCCGGCGAGCCGTACTGGATCCAGGAGCCCTGTACGGAGTACCTGGAGGCGTCCGGCGTCAAGAAGGACGACTTCAGCACCCACCAAGGCAACGTGGCGATCGCCGAAGAGGAGGGGCTGACCTTCCTCTATGCGCAGGTGAGCAGCCTGGATGACTGGGACCGCTATGAAGGCCTGCAGTCGTATTCGGCGGCGGACTTCGCACGCGATCATGCGGACGATCCGGACGCCGCGGAGATCGTCAGGATCCAGACGGCTTTCACCGATGCGTACCTGCGCTGGGGCCGCGACACACTGGGCTGGGCGATCTACCTCTTCCGCAACCCCTGAGGAGGGGCAGGCTCGGTTCGATACGAAGGCCGTCCCCCGACGCGGACCGCCCGGACGGTCCTGGGGGACTGCCTACATAGCCGAGGGCAGCCTCGATCCGTAGAACGCGGCCGCGCAGCACGGCCTCTCGATCCTCCCTCGTGAATCGCGACCCGAGCTCGGTTCATCCCTCGGCGGGAGGCACGTCCACAACGAGCGCGCCGCAGCCCGGACGGGGACGCTGACCTTGGGATCGCCCGGGCGCCTCGAATCCGATGGTGAACACGCACGGACGCGCCATCCCGCGTGGTGACTTTCTTGGACTTCCATGGGCACATGGCCCCTGACACTCGGGGCCTCCGCCCTCGGCACGCACATTGCGGTCCAGCGATCCAGAGGGCGCCACGCTCTCAGCGGCAGGAGGGCTTGGCCGGCGTGGGCACGACGACCAACGATCGCATTCCCGAGAAGCGCCGCACGGCTCTCGTCATCGCTCCGCGGAGCGATGGAGGCCAGGAGATCGCCAGCGTCCTGCAAGGCCAGGGATTCCGCGTCCAGACCTTCCACAATGTGTACGAGGCGATCGCGGCCTTCACAGACAAGCCGTCGAAGCTCGTCGTTCTATCCCTGGCGGGCCTCTCCCGAAAAGAGCGGAGGGTTCTGGAGGTTTTCAGGAGGCGTGCGCCGGAGTTGCGCGTCTTGCTCCTTGTTCCCGAAGGGCGGAGGGCGGACGTTCCGCCGTACCTGAAGGCGGGCGCAGATGCCTTCCTTCCGGCACCGGCGACCGGGCTGGAAATCCAACTCATCGTGCGATCCCTGCTTCGCGGGGACGCTGCCGATCCTCTCACCGGATTGCCCAATGCGGAGGCGTACGAGCGAGCCTTCGAACGGGAAGCGGCACGCGCCCGCCGGGCTGACCAGGGCTTGGGCCTCGCCATCATCGACCTGGACCACTTCGGGGCCGTAAACGCAGAGCACGGCTACCAAGTCGCGAACAAGGTGCTGTGCGACGTGGCGGAGGGCTTGGAGAGTTCGTTCCGCATCCAGGATCTCGCGGCGCGCTGGGGTGGTGATGAGTTCGTTGCGCTCGTAACCCAACTGCCACTACTGCGCGAGGATGCTTGTAGCGTGATGCGCGCCGTCCTGGAGCGCGTTCGTGCGCAGATCTGTCAGCGCGACTTGCCCGTGAGGATCGAGGACGGCACTCGCGTGCACGTGACGTTTTCCTGTGGCGCCGCCATCTACCCGTATGAGAGCAGGAAGAGGCAGGGGCTCTTCGATATCGCAAACAGGCGTCTGTTGCGCGCCAAGACAGCCCGGGACGATCCTCAGGGCGAACACGTCGTGTGCTGTGATAAGGACGAGCGTGGGGAACCGCCTGCAGGCGCCTGAGGCGGCCTATCGCCTCTCTCCCGAGGCGTTGGTGCATGAATCCTACGACCCTGCCCTCGGGCAGTCGATAGCCCTGTGTCCTCATCGGAACAGGCGCCATGTCCTCGAAGCGATCCAGGATCCATCCCAAGTACAAGACGAAGTACCGCGTGAAGCGCTGGCCCGACTACGACCGGGCTCTGGTTGCTCGTGGCGACCTGACACTGTGGATCACACCCGAGGCGCTTGAGGCCTGGCGCCCAGCACCATGCGGACGCCGGGTCGAGGTGCGCATCGCGTGCGACGTTCTCAATCGCATGACCGAACTCGGGAAACCCCAGTCCGTCGCCATCGGTGCCTGAAACCGGCTCGAAGAGTCCCAGATGCGCCTAACGGCGATTCATGCACCAACGCCGAGTGTAGGGGTCGGGGGCGACCGCCCTCGGGCCCGGGGCCGCAGGCTTGCCGGTACCCTGCCTGTTCGGGAGGAGGCCTGGCCATGATCCGAGTCCTCGGCGCCCTGCTCGTGACTCTCCTTTGCTGCGCCATCGCGCGTGGGGGGGAGGACGCCGGCGCTCCCGACGACGACGAAGAACGGTCGGAGGAGATCGCCGAGGCGGACCAGGCCCTCATCGAGCGGGTCGCGCGCGCCCTCCCGCCGAAGGGGAAGGTGCGGGGGCTGGCCGCGGCCCTCGGGCGGGAGACGCCGGACGAGACACGCGACCTCGGTTTCGACATCGCCTGGCGTCGCTACGAACTCTACGCCGACGCGCTCACCCTGTGGGTGGACGTCGTCAGCCGGCGCGACAGGATCGCCGGCCTTCGCATCCGTGCCCTGGACGGAGACGAGGAGTACGTCAGGGCCATGCGACGGGCGTGGGGCGAGGACCTCCGTCGAGTCGACGGCGGTGTCGAGCTGCGACGGGTGGTGGCGACCGAGATGGCGCGGCTGCGTCGTTCCCCGCAGCGGAGCCTGGGCGACGCCCCGGCAGGGGGTCCGTCCGCGGGTGCGACCCAGGCGGTCGCGCTGCTGTCCGATCCTCTCGCCTACCTCACGTTCGGGACCGCCTGCTACGAGGACGGCTCCGCCCCCCTGGGGCGCGACGCGGTCGACGCCCTCTACCGCGGAGGGTCTTCCGAGGCGCTTGGCCACGTTCTCGTGGGACCCAATCCGGAGGGGCGCGTCTACGCGGCCGAGGCCCTCCTCATGTTCGAACGGGAGGGCATGAGCCTCCGCACGGAGCACCGGCTGGCGGTGGCGAAGGTCGTCGCCCTGGAGGTGCCGATCCGCGCATGCGACGGCTGCATGGTGCACGACGCGTCGGCGACCGAGTTGCTGGGAGCAAAGGACGCGCGCTCGTCCTTCCTGGCCGACGCGCTACCTCTGTCGCATCGTCGAACGCGTCGAAGATCGCCAGGGCCCCGCCGACGTCGGGGTACTCGACGTCCTGTTAAACGGTGACTTCACGTACCGCTCGTTGCCGCGCGGAGGCGCGCTCGCGTGCATTCCCATGGTGATCCGAGCCAGGTTGCCGGAGAAGGTGTACGAGGCGCTCCGGGTCACCGTGGGCAAGGGAGCCCCCTTCCAAACCCGGGACGGCGTCCCGGAGATGGTCGTGCGCATCGACGATCCCACGTTCGAGACACCGGATGCCGTGGCAGTTGCCCTGCGGCACGCGCGGGCGCAGTTGGACGGCGAGCGGTAGCCTGGTACTCGACCCGAACGCGAAGTCAGGCCTTGGCCTCGCCGGGCGTCGTGGCCAACAGGTGGGCCAGGAGGCGGCGCGCGACGTCCTTGGCCACCTCGCCCACCTGACCCTCGGGACCGACGCAGGAAGGACAGCCCGCGAGGCAGGGGCAGGCGTCGAGTCGCTCGGCGGCGCCGCGGAGGAGGTCCGGCATGCGCGGGTGAAGCGCCTCGGCGAGCCCGATGCCGCCCGAGTACTGGTCGTAGAGGAAGATCGTCGGCTCGAACCGGTCGGGCGGCGGTTGGGCGACCATCCCGGGCCGGCTGGGGCGGGAGAACCACTCGCGCGAGCGGTCGCCGATCACGACGCCCAGGTCGCGACCGTCACACATCAGCAGGAGAGACGCGAGCCCGTGGGTCAGGTTCGCGATGCCCTGGAGCGCATCCTGGAGATCGCTGGGCGGGACGTCGAGCTTCGCTACGACGTCCGGGGGCACGGTGAACCAGGTGGCCTGGGTGTGGTAGGTGTCCTCGGGGAGGTTCACGTCGCCCCAGCCGAGGTTCTCCTGGGTGTAGAACTTGATCTTCTTGTAGCCGATCGCCTTGCGGACGACCCGCACCTCGCCGTACTCCGTCGGAGGCCGCGACGTGGCCGACGCCGGGCGCAGGATCTGGAGGATCTTGACCTGCGCGTAGCTGAGCGCGTCGGTGTAGTACTCGCTCTCCACCCGCCGGACGAAGGCCTTTCGCCGCTCCCAGTCGAGGGAGTCGACGTGGTACTGCTCGGACTGCACCATGTAGATGGCGCCTTCGTGGATCGTCGTGAAGGCCCACGAGTAGTCCACTTCGGCGATGACCTCGTTGCGGTTGTCCGTCGTGTCGATCACCACGAAGTTCGTGGACGTCACGCTCCGCAGCGAGATGTCGTTGGCGGGATAGACGTCCGCAGCCCAGTGCCAGCGCCCTCCCGTATGCCGCAGCACGCCATGCTCTTCCAGGAAGGCCAGCAACTCCGGCACGTCCTCCTGGGCCTCACCGTGGGCGAAAGTCTCGCCGTCCTCGAGCGGCAGCTCGAACGCCGCGCACTTGAGGTGGCTCACGAGGATCTGGAGGTTGTCGGCGTTGATCTGGGCGGACTCCGGCGAGCCCTCCAGGAGGAACTCGGGGTGATCGGCGAGGTACTGGTCGAGGGGATGGGATCGCAGCACCAGGACCGCCGCGCTCGCGCCTTGGCGACGACCGGCCCGCCCGGCCTGCTGCCGCGTGCTGGCTACCGTCCCGGGGTAGCCGGCGATGACGCACGCGTCCAGGGAGCCGATGTCGATGCCCAGCTCCAGCGCGCTGGTGGAGACGACGCCGAGGATGGAGCCGTCCCTCAAGCCCCGCTCGATGGCGCGGCGCTCCTGAGGCAGGTAGCCGCCGCGGTATCCCACGACGCGAGGACGTCGGTCCACCTGCTTGCGGAACAGGTCTTTCAGGTACTTGGTCATCACCTCGGTCGTGGTTCGCGCGCCGGCGAACACGATGGTGTGGATGCCCTCGCGCAAGAAGCGAGAGGCCACCTGGCGTGTGACCTTCAGGTACGAGGCGCGGAGCCCCAGGGCCGCGTTCACGACCGGCGGGTTGAGCACCATCATGTGGCGCTCGCCAAGCGGTGCGCCGTTCTTCTCCACGAGGGCTACCGGTTGCTCGAGGAGTCGCTCCGCAAACACCTGGGCGTTGCCGATCGTGGCGCTCGTGGCCACGAAGATCGGGTCCGAGCCGTGGAAGCGGCAGATCCGGCGCAGCCGACGCAGGACGTTGGCGAGGTGCGAGCCGAAGACCCCCCGGTACGTGTGCAACTCGTCGATGACGACGTACTCGAGATTCTCGAAGAGGCGCATCCACTTGGCATGGTGGGGGAGAACCGCGGTGTGGAGCATGTCCGGATTCGAGATGACGACGTGGCCGCGATCCCGGATGACGCGGCGCTCCCCGGGCGGGGTGTCGCCGTCGTACACGGCGGTCGCCAGGTCGGGCGCCGCGGTCGCCATGATCTCCTGGAGCTCCGCGGCCTGATCCCGGGCCAGCGCCTTGGTCGGAAAGAGGTAGAGGGCCCGCGAGCCCGGTTTCGACAGGAGGGCGTTCAGGACGGGCAGGTTGTAGCAGAGCGTCTTGCCGCTGGCCGTAGGGGTGACCACGACCGTGTGTCGACCCGCGTGGACGTGATCGAAGGCCTCGCGCTGATGCACGTAGAGCCTCTCGATGCCACGCGTGCCGAGCGCCGGCACGAGCCGCGGATCGAGGCCCGCCGGCAAGTCTGCGAAGACGGCCTCGGTGGCCGGCTCCACCCGGTGGACCACGATGCCCTCCCGGAGGGTGGCGTCGTGACGGAGACCGTCGAGGACCGCGCGGACGTCCGCCCCGGCCCGTCGGCGTGCCTGGGGGGAAATCGCCATGCAAGGGACCCTCGCGGGGGAGAACGCCGGTTTGGTGCGGTCCGAGGATAGGGCCATGGAGGGACGCTCCCGGGGCCTCGTGGTAAGACCCCCGCCCGGAGACCTCATGGCCAGGAAGAAGCGTCGACGTCCGAGCGGCCCCGTCCGCCACACCCCCGAAGAGCTCGAGCGGATGCGCGAGGTAGGCCGCTTCGCAGCGAGCCTCCTCGATCTGATCGAGCCGCTGATCAAGCCCGGCATCTCCACCGAGGCGATCGATCAGGCCGTGCACGAGGCCACCCGTGCCCGCGGGGGCGTCAGCGCGCCCTACCTCTATCCCCCGGGCGGCCCGCATCCCTTCCCCAAGCACTGCTGCACCTCCGTCAACGAGGTCGTCTGCCACGGGATCCCGGACGCCAATCACGTCCTGCGCGACGGAGACATCATCAACGTGGACGTGACGCCGCGCATCGACGGCTTCCACGGCGACACCTCGAGGACCTATCTCGTCGGAGACGTGAGCCCCGAGGCGCGCCGGCTCGTCGAGGACACCTTCGAAGCCATGCGGCGCGGCATCGCAGCCGTTCGGCCTGGCGGTCGCGTGGGGGACATCGGCCACGCCATCCAGACCTTCGCGGAGAAGCGCGGCTACGGAGTCGTGCGCCAATTCGCCGGCCACGGCATCGGGCGCGTCTTCCACGCGCCGCCCACGATCTCCCACACCGGCCGCCCGGGCACGGGGGACGCGTTCGTCCCCGGCATGACCTTCACCATCGAGCCCATGATCAACCTCGGGGACTGGCACTGCGCCCTCCTGCCCGATCACTGGACGGCCGTCACCGTGGACGGCTCGCTCTCGGCCCAGTTCGAGCACACGGTGGTCGTCACCGACGACGGGGTGGAGATCCTGACGCTGGCCGAAGGGCAGACGCTCGACCTCACGGTCGAGGACTGAAGCACGACCGCGCCCCCGCTTGGGCGCTTCGGCGTCCTCCGCTACGGTCTTCGGACTCAGCCGGAGGAATGCCATGATCGACGAACTCAGGGAAACCCGCATCCAGAAGCTCAAGGAGCTTCGCGAGGCCGGGATCAATCCCTACGCCGAGCGGTATCCCCGCACGCATACGCTGGACGAGGCCCGTCGCCTGGGGGAACCGCTGGAGGGCGACGACCAGGGCGACTCCCTGTCCGTCGCGGGCCGCGTCATGACCATCCGGTCCTTCGGGAAGCTCACGTTCCTGCACCTGCAGGACGGCTCCGGTCGATGCCAGATCGCGCTGGATACCCGGGTGCTCGGCAAGGAGTCGATGGACGTCTTCAAGCGCTTCGTCGACATGGGCGACCACATCGGCGTCGAAGGCCGTCCCGGCAAGACGCGCAAGGGAGAGCCCACCGTCTTCGGCACGGCGTGGACGTTCCTCTCGAAGGCCCTGCGCCCCCTCCCCGAGAAGTGGCACGGCCTCAGCGACATCGAGGCCCGGCAGCGCGACCGCGTCCTCGACCTCGCGTCCAATCCAGCGACGCGTGAGCGCTTCCGGCTCCGCACCCGCTTCGTGCGCTCCATGCGCAACTACCTGGACGCGCACGACTTCGAGGAGGTCGAAACGCCGGTGCTCCAGGCCAAGCCTTCGGGCGCGCTGGCCAAGCCCTTCCACACGCATCACAACGCGCTCGATTTGCAGCTCGTCCTGCGCATCGCGCCGGAGACGTGGCTCAAGCAGTGCGTCGCCGGTGGGATGGATCGGGTTTACGAGGTGGCGCGCTGCTTCCGGAACGAGGGGATGGACCCCTCGCATCTCCAGGACTTCACGATGGTGGAGTGGTACGCGGCGTACTGGAACTTCGAGGACAACATGGATTTCACGGAGGCGCTGATCCTGCACCTCCTCGACGACGTGGTGGGCAAGCGGACGGTCGTCTACGGCGATCAGGAGATCGACTTCACGCCTCCGTGGCCCCGCGTGAAGCTCCGTGAGTTGGTTCAACGCGAAGCCGGCATCGACTACGACGACCACCTCGATGCCGCGTCGCTCCTCGCGGCGATCCGGGCGAAGAACATCGTGATCGAGCGTGACGACCTGGAGCAACTCTCGCGCGGTTCCCTCATCGACCAGCTCTACAAGAAGGTCGCGCGACCCAAGCTGGTGGCCCCCGTGTTCGTGACCGGGCATCCCATCGACCTCTCGCCGCTCGCGCGGCGCAACGACGACGACCCGGCGCGTACCGACCGCTACCAGCTCGTGGTGAACGGTTGGGAGGTCGTCAACGCGTACAGCGAGCTCGTGGATCCCATGGATCAGCGAGGCCGCTTCGAAGATCAGGCGGCCGCGCGCGCCGCGGGCGACGACGAGGCGCTCGACGTGGATGAAGACTATCTGCGCGCGATGGAATACGGCATGCCTCCCATGAGCGGGTGGGGGATGGGGGTCGACCGCTTCGTCGCGCTCCTCACCAATCAGGAGAACCTGCGCGAGACGGTGCTGTTCCCCCTCCTCAAGCCCATTCGCGAGGACGAAGCTGCGGAGGGCGCGGAAGGCGACGCATGACGTCGGAGCGCGAGTCCGTCGTCCTCGTGCACGGCATCTGGATGACGGGTATCGACATGCTCGTCCTCAAGCTCCGCCTGCGCGCGGCGGGCTACGAGCCCTACGTCTTCCGCTACCCGAGCCTGAGGCGGGATCCGGCGACGAACGCCGCGTACCTCCGGGACTTCGTCGAAACCGTGCCGGGCGACGTCGTGCACTTCGTCGGCCACAGCCTCGGAGGCATCGTCCTCCTCCATCTCTTCGATGGCGAGCCGCTCGCGCGGCCGGGGCGCGTGGTGTTCCTCGCCTCCCCCGTACGCGGCAGCGCGGCGGCCCACGCCTATGCCGCCACCCGCATCCTTCGTCCCCTCCTCGGGCGGAGCCTCGGCGGCGGGCTGGCCGGCGACGCCCCGGCCTGGCGCGGCGCGCGTGAGCTGGGGATCATCGCCGGCACGCAGGGCATCGGGATGGGGCGCCTGACCGGACGGTTGTCGGCGCCGAACGACGGGACCGTCGCCGTGGAGGAGACGCAACTCGAGGGCGCTGTCGATCGCCTGCTCGTGCCGCACTCCCACGTGGGCGTGTTGACCGCGAAGAGCGTGGCGCGCGCGGTCAGTGGATTCCTCGCGGACGGACGCTTCCCCCCCGTCGATCAGTCCCCGAACGAGAAGAGATCCTCGAGGCCGTAGGGATCGAGGTCCGACACCTCGAACTCGTCCTCGAGTCGGGCTGCTTTCTCGGGGCCGATGGCCTCCTTCATCTTGCGGTCATGGTCCATGCCGATCTGGATGAAGCCGCCGAGATTGCTCATGACGCGACCCATGTAGGTGCCCATGAGCTCGATGCTCTTCGCCGGGTCGTCCTTCGCAGCCTGGAAGTCCTCGCGCACCTTGGCCTCACCGCCCTCCTGGTCCTTGCCCAGAAGAGCGACGACCTTCTCCATGGTGTCCTCGCTGATGCGACGGACATCGTCCTCCTCGGCCGACGAGAGCTCGAGTTCGGCGGCGGCTTCGGCCAGGGTCACCCTCTTCTTCGGCGGCGGGGCGAACGGGTCGGAGGCGGCAGCCGCGGCGCCCATCTCCTCCCAGGTCGTCCGGACGGTCTCCGCGACGGCGGCCCGCATCCGCGTATCGAGGCGCTCCACCAGGGCGTCGACCGCCTCCGCATCGCCGAGGCCGCCGCCCGGTCCCGCAGCTGCGTCCCGTGCGGCCGAGCCGTGAAGGGCGGCTCCCGCTTCCTCGCGGCGCAGCTCGAGCAGGGCCTCGATCCGGTCGAGGCGCATCTCCACGGTAGTCAGGTCGACGCCGCTCGGCAAACCCGTCGGCGAGCCACCCGTCGGCGGCTGGGCCATCCCGGCCAGGAACCCACCGGCAAGGCCCGCTGCGATACCGACGATGATGGCGAGGACGACGTTGTTCATGCTCGGCTCCGGGGGGCGGTGTTCCGGTCGTCGCGGGGTAGCATCCCGCGATGGACGTTGCCAGCCTCTATGTATACCCCGTCAAGGGATGTCGCGGGATGGCGCTCCAGTTGGCGCGGATCGAGCACGACTCGCTGCAAGACGACCGCCGCTTCCTCGTAGTGGACGAGCGGGGGAGCTTCCTGAGTCAGCGCAACGCTCCTCGCATGGCGCACATCGACGCGCGCGCCTCGGACGACGAGCTCGAGCTCCAGTCGCCCGGCGAAGCGGCGCTTCGCATCCGCACGACCCGCCAGGGGGATGAACGCGAGGTCGATGTGTGGGGGACCGCGTGTCGGGTCGTCGATCAGGGCGAGGAAGCCGCCGCCTTCTTCGCGCGCGCGCTGGGCCAGCCGGCCCGTCTCGTCCAATTGGCGGCCCGCTTCCAGCGCCCCCTGCACGAGCGGTTGGGGGACCACCCGGCCGGGCGCTTGCGCTTCGCCGACGCCGCCCCGCTTCTCGTCGTCAGTCAGGCCTCCCTCGACGACCTCAACGGACGCCTCGAAGCGCCCGTCGAGATGGAGCGGTTCCGCCCGAACATCGTGGTCCAAGGGTGCGAGCCCTATGCGGAAGACGCGTGGGCGCGCATCACGGTCGGCGATGTGACGCTGCAGCGGCTCATGCCATGCGGACGGTGTGCCGTCACGACCTTGGATCCCTTGACGCTCGAGCGGGGGCGCGAGCCGTTGAAGACCTTGACCACCTACCGCCGGCACGAGGAGTTCGGCGCACTGTTTGGGACCTACTACGTGCAACTCGGCGAAGGCGTGGTTCGCGTGGGCGACCCGGTACACGAGCTCGGATGACGGCCACCCCCTCACGTGCTGCGCGCGGGATCCTGATCGGCATCGTCGTCGCCACGGTGCTGACGGCGTTTGTGCCCCGGGATCTCTGGTCCCCGGACGAGCAGCGCTACGGCCATGTGTCGCGGGACGTGCTGGAGGGAGGGGACTGGCTCGTCCTGCACCTCAACGATCGCCCGTATGCGGAGAAGCCGCCCCTGTTCTTTTGGACGGTGGCAGGGCTCGGCGCGCTCGGAGGGGAGGTCACCTCGTTCACGACCCGCCTGGCCGGTTGTCTCTACGCGGCCCTCGCCTTCGTGGCTCTCTGGTTCGTCACGAAGCGCTGGTTCGGCCGGGAAGACGCGGCGACGGCGGCCGCTGCGATGTTCGCCACGAGCCTGATGATCCTCCACAACGGCACGCGCGGCACCATGGACCTCGCCATGACGGCGTTCATCCTGCTCGCCGTCGATCAGGCGTCCCAGTGGCTGCGGGGCGGGCGCCTCGGGCACGCCGTCCTCTTCGGTCTGTTCGTGGCCGCGGGTGCCTTGACCAAGGGCCCCATGGGGCTCCTGCTGCCTCTCTTCGCCTTCGTCGGCGAGGCCGTAGGCCTGGGGGCGAGAAGGGCCAGGCTCGGCCTCGGATGGGTGGTCGCGCCCGTCGTCGCCGCCGGCGTGGGGCTCGCGTGGCTGCTGCCGGCGCTGGCCGCGGGGGGGCCGCGGTATCAGGATCGGCTCCTCGGTCAGCTGGGTACGCGCGTGTCGGGCGCCGAGCAGACGAACGTCCAGGGGCCGCTCTGGTTGGTCGGGGTCCTCCTCGTGACCAGTCTCCCCTGGGTCATCCACTTCTGCCTGGGGGCCTGGGCTTCCGTCACGGCCTGGCGGCGCGGTGTCGGGGAGCGACCGGGGCTGCTCGCGGCGGCGGCCGGTGGCGTGCTGGGATTCTCGCTGCTGCTTCTCTCCGCGACCAAGCGGGAGATCTACATCGTTCCCTGCCTGCCCTTCCTTGCGGCGGCCGCCGCCTACGTCGTCGCCGAGGCCCGGCCCCAACGGCTGCTGCGCGCGGGGACCATCCTCGCGGTCGGCGCTCCACTCGCCGGCGCCCTCCTGACCCTCGGGCTGGCCTTCGTCGGCGACAGGTTCCTGATCGCGGCGCAGCCGTGGCCCGAGACCTTCTTCGACGCCCACCGCTTCCTCGCGCTGCTCCCCGCGTTCCTGTTCTTCCTCGTGGGCTTCGCCGCAGCCTGGCCGGTTCGTTTCCAGCCCATGCGCGCCGCGGGCCGCGTCGGCCTGATCCTCGCTGTGGGCGCCCTGCTCCTGAAGGCCGGCCTCCTGCCCGAGATCGACGCCCGGAAGTCCTTCCGCACGGTCGCCGCGCTCGCCAACGACGTGGCGGCGGACGGTGGGACCATCTACGCGGGGCCCCCGATCGTCGAGGACTGGCTCTGGAACCTCCATCGCGGCGAGGTGGGGCGTGTCGATTCCCTGGCTGCCCTCGTCGAGGCGCTCCACGGGACGACCGGATCGGCGGCCATCGCCGAGGCCCGCTGGTGGGCCCGCGAGCGCGCGAACCTGGCCCGGGTGGCCGCCCGGGCGGGGGGCGAGCGCGCGGAGGCCGCCCGGCGTCTGCTGGAGCAGCTCGACGGGCTCGAGGTGCGGGGAGAAGCCCAGGCCGAGCACCGGATCTACCGGGTTCTCGCATCCCGCCGGTAGGAGGGGGTCAGTAGAATGCGCCCCCCCGATCTGGTGGGAGAGCCCCTCGGAGATGCCTTGATCGACGACGCCGCCTTCGACAAGCAGCTCGTGAAGGGGCGGCACCTTGCGACGAGCGGCCGCCTGGCCGAGGCGGAGGCCGTTCTCCAGGACGCCCTGACGCGGGTCCGCGGGCTGGGCGACGCCAACGAGAGCAAGGCCTGCGGCAGCCTCGCCACCTTCTACGCCATCCAGGGGCGCCACTTCGAGGCGCTCGTCCTCTACCGCCAAGGCCTGGCGATCGATCGCAGGCGCGGGCAGGACGCGCTCGCCGTGCGGCACCTGTCGAACATCGCGACCGTCCTCGCTGCCCTGGGGCTGCGCGAGCAGCTACCCGCGCTCTTCGACACGATCGCCGAGACTCACCAGCGTCTCGACAACGAGGCCGCGCGGCGGGCGGAGTCGCTCGACCTCTGGGCACGCTACCAACTCGCGCTGAGCGAGGGCGACCTTCCCTACCTGGACGAGCTTCACGCACTCTTGCGTGACACCTGGGGGCACGTCGAGGAGCCCCGTGTCCAGGTCAACCTCGTCGTCGTGGAGGCCGAGCTCCTGGGCGCGAGGGACAGACATGCCGAGGCGCGCAGGAGCCTCGAGCGGGGCTTGGCGCTCTCAGGGATCGCGGATGCGGACCGCGTGGACCTCGAGATCCGTCGCCTGCGCTGCCTCGAAGGCGAACGCGCAATCTCCCTCGTGGTGCCCGCCTCCCTGGACGCGCTGGTCCTTCTCCGCGCCATGCTGGGCGAGCCTCTCCACGCCGCCCGAACGATCCTCCACGGGACCACGCTGGGCGACGTGCTGACGCGCTACGAGCGGTTGGCCGAGGCCCACGAGGCGTACGACATCGCCGCCACGGCGACCATGGAGCGCATCCGGCAACTCGACGACTGCATGAGCGAGCTTCCGGAACTCACCGGCGCGACGGAGGCCGAGTTCACCTGGCTCCGTGACCTCCGCGTCACCTTCAAGACACAGCAGCGGGAGCTGCTGCAGCACGTAGGCGCGCAGCTCGAGCGGGCTCGCAGGGAAGGGACCTCCCCAATCCACGATCGCAAGGCGAATCACGACCTGGTCCGGCTCTGCGCCTGGTGCGGAACGGTGGGGACACCCTCCGGCCAGTGGCTGCCCGTTGCCCACTATGTCCCGGACTCCGAAGACGTCCGGGTTACCCACACGATCTGCGAGCGCTGCGCTAGCCAGATGCGAGGCACCGTGTGACCCGGGTTCGCCTTGGCTCCTGGTGGTGCGTGGTCCTCGCCGTCGCCGTCGCGGCCTACCTGATCGCCCTCGGTGGATTGCACATTCCCCATATCGGCGACGAAGCGCCGTACCTGGAAATCACGCGCCTGACGGCGGAGAGCGGGCAGTGGCTTCCCCTGAAGACGGCTCCCGGGCTCGAGAACACGAAGCCCCCGCTTCTGTTCTGGTTGGGCATCGCTTCGACCGACGCCGCCCGGACGTGGACGCTCTGGCGCCTGCGTCTCCCGATCGTGCTGTTCACGTTCCTCACGGCGGCCGTCGTGTTCGCCGTCGCGCGTCGCCTCGGTGGGAGCTTCGCCCAGGGATGCGTGGGCGCGCTCACCTTCCTCGCGTTCGGAACGACCTTCCAGTACGGGAGGCCCTTTCTCACCAATCCGCCGGAGACCCTCTTCCTGTTTCTCCCGTTCGCACTGGCCGCGATCGACACCACGCGCCTCGACCGGTGGAGCTTCTGGCTGCTCACGGGACTCTCGGTCGGGCATCGCAACCCTGTTCAAGTCGTTTGCGGTCGTGATCCCGGTGGGCTTCGCCTTCACGCTGTGGCTTCTCGTGCGACGGCGGTGGCGGGTGCCGGCGTTTCTGCGCCAGGATGTCCCGAAGGGCGTGGTGGCCACCATCATCGCGCTCGCGTGCTTCGCGCTCTGGCCGCTGCTCGACCCCGACCCACGCGCTGTCATCGACGACTTCGTACTCGGGGAGAACTTTGGGAAGGTCGGCAGCGAGGGCGGCTACCTCGCCGGTCTCGTTTCGCCGACCCACGGCCTGCACATGAGCCTCCTGGGGCCACTCCTGAATGCCGCGTTCTTGGCCCCGCCGCTCGTGCTGCTCGTGGTGCGGGACTGGAAGGGGAGAGCCGCGCTCACACCGGGCGAGCAAGGCCTTTGGATTTCCGTGCTCGCCTTCGTCGTCTTCTACACCCTGCCCAGCCACCGTCAGGCGAACTACCTGCTTCCCGTGATGCCGTGCCTCGCCGTGCTCCTCGGAATCCGTTGGTCGGGCCTGAGCCTGCGCTGGTTGCGCCTTGCGTCGATGCCACTCGTCGTCACGGCGGCGGGACTCCTGATCTTCCTCGGCTTGCTGCGTTTCGGGCAGGGCGAGGCCGCCCTGGACGTGCCCGCCTGGCTCTTCCTCGTGCCCGCACTGGCGGTGGTGGTGGCCTTGCTGTCGGTGCACACGCGCTCGCTGGCCCCCCGCCTCTTCCATCTGGGCGTCTTCCTCGTGTTCCTCTCGATCGGCGCGGCGGCTGCGCCTTTCGAGGCTCCGGCCGGGCGTTTCGACGAGGCGGCGATCCAGGCCACCGCGGGCGAGACCGTGCACGTGGCCTCCACCTTCCGTTCGCGCCATGAGCGGCACCGCTTCCTGCTGCCCGAGGCTGACGTTCGCGGCTACTGGAGAAAGGACACCGACGCGCCGCGTCGTCTCTACGACAGCGGCGCCGTCGTGGCGCTCGTCGGTCCTCTGGGAGAGTCCCTCGTGCCCGCGGATGCGGAACTCCTCGGGCGGCGTATCGACCTGCGGACGCGACAGACGTCTGACGAGATCGTGGATCTCCTTCTCAATCGCAACCTCGACGTCCTCCTGCAGCAGGAAGTCATCGTGAGGCGCCGCGGCACGCCCGGTGACGGCAAGCGCTGATGAAGGTGGACTTCCAACGCATGGTGGATCGCTGGGTCGGGGCCCCCTTGTGCGGGGCACTCTCCCTCGTCGAGCGGCTGCGCCCCGCGCGTCCGCTCGAGGGGGAGCCCAAGAACATCCTGATGATCCTGCTCTCGGAGATGGGGAGCCTCGTCCTGGCACGGCCGATGCTGGAGCGACTCCGGGAGCGCTTCCCCGACGCCCGTCTGCACGCCCTGGTGTTCGCGCAGAATCGCGAGGTGCTGGACCTGCAGGGCATCGTGCCTCCCGAGCATGTCGTCACCTTGCGCAACGACGGGCTGTTCCACCTGCTCGCCGACAGCCGTCGGGCGTTGAAGGCGCTTCGGGCGCAGGGCATCGACACCGTGCTCGACCTGGAGCTCTTCGCGCGCATCAGCAGCATCTACAGCTACCTCAGCGGCGCCCGCGTACGCGTCGGTTTCCACCGTCACACGCAGGAGGGTCTCTACCGGGGGAGCTTCATCAATCGGCGTGTGCTCTACAACCCCTATCAACACATGGCTCAGCAGTTCCTCACGCTGGCCGAGGCCATCCCCGCGGGCGCCGTGCCGCCCCCCAAGCGCATCGTCGGGGAGCGGCCACGAGGGTTGCCTCCGGTCGAGCTCGCGGTCGGCGAGATCGAAGCGATGCGAGACCGCCTCCTCGCCGACTTCCCTCGTCTCGAGGGGCGCAAGCTCGTGCTCCTCTCGCCGGCGGGCGGATTGCTGCCCATTCGCGCCTGGCCCCTCGATGCCTACGAGGAGCTCGGTCGGGCGCTGCTCGAGGATGGGCACGCGCTTGGCGTGATCGGCCTGGCTCGCGACGGCCCGGTGGCGCAGGACCTCGCGGG
The DNA here is from genome assembly GCA_963802335.1 of uncultured Planctomycetota bacterium. Lineage (GTDB taxonomy): Bacteria > Planctomycetota > PLA2 > PLA2 > JAEUHO01 > CAWDIE01. The sequence goes on from CAWDIE010000008.1 coordinate 316,789, forward strand.
TCGCCTGGGCCGCGATCTCTGTCTCGATCTCACGGGTTACACCCGGAGTGTGCGTGAGCTCATGGTGCTGTTCCACCTCAGCGCATTGATGGTTGCCAACGATGGGGGGCCCGGACACTTCGCCGCCATGACACCCATGCCCGCCATCGTCTTCTTCGGCCCCGAGACACCGACGCTCTACGGCACCCTCGATGACAAGTCCTTGAACATGCGCACCAACCTCTCGTGCTCACCGTGCCTCACCGCCTACAACCATCGCAACTCGCCGTGTGACGGGAACAACGTATGCCTCCAGCGCATCCTCCCCGCGACGGTGCTCGAGGAGGCCCGGTCCCGCCTCGCGCAGGGCGCGGTCGGTCCCGTACGGCAAGCTTGAGCAGCTTGAGCCGGGCTTATTCCTCGAGCGCCCTCGCTTCGTCTCGGAGCAACGCGGCTACGCCCTCGCGGTCCGCCCCGGCCATGCGCGTGAACACGTGCGCGAGGCGCCGCGCGAGCTCGTAGTCCCAGATCTTCGAGCCGCTCTGCTCCTCCTGCATCATCACGGTCAGCGTGGGAAACCGGCCCTCCAGCCAGCGGAGGAAGGGAAACAGCATGGCGTCGCCCCGCTCCAGGTCTGCCGCCAGCTCGAGGAACACCTCGGCGAGCCAGGCGCGAAGCCGGTCGTCCCTCTCCGACGGGCCGAGCTCATGGAGCGACCGGGCCAGTGTGTCGAAGATTTCCGCGCCGCCTACGGACCAGCCGCGGGTGATCTCCAGGAAGGCTACCTGTTTCTCGTTCCAGAAGATGAGCGTCCGGTAGAAGTGATAGAGGGCCTGCCCGACGCGTCGTCGCTGATCATTCGTTCCGACGACGAGCTTCTTCAGTTCCAGGTCGAGTTGGGACGGCACGTCGGATCTCCGCGGGACGGGGCCAGCGTACGGCGCCCGGAAGGCATTCGGGCCGATCAGGAACGCGCGCGGTCCTTGGCCCGGCGAATGAACACTTCCTGGGCTTCGCGCCGCTCCTCGCCCTCGGCCGGGCGGCGGCGTACGTAGGTCCCGTCCGGACGACCGTCCCACGCGGAGGCGTTGTCCTCCTCGTACACGCGCAGGATCGCGTCCAGCTCTTCCCGCACCGCGGGGTCCTCGACCGGCGTGATCGTCTCGACCCGTCGGTTGAGGTTGCGCTTCATCCAGTCCGCCGAGCCGATGAAGAACTGGGCGTCGCCACCGTTCTCGAACCGGTAGATGCGGCTGTGTTCGAGATAGCGACCCACGACGCTCGCCACGCGAATGGTCTCGCTCAGTCCAGGGACCCCCGGTTTGAGGCAGCAGAGGCCACGCACGATGAGGGTGATCGGTACGCCCTCCTGATTCGCACGGTAGAGCTCGCGAATGACGTCCGGATCCTGTAGCTGGTTCATCTTGGCGTAGATGCCCGAGGGCCGGCCCTCTCTCGCGTGTGCGGCTTCGCGTCGGATCAACTCGGTGAAGCCGGCCCGCATGAAGGTGGGAGCCACGAGGAGCCGTTTGTATCCGACGTGCGGCGTTGCGCCGGTCAGCGCGTTGAACACCGCGGCGGCATCCGCGGTGATCAGCGGGTTGCAGGTGAGGATGCCCAGGTCCTCGTAGATGCGCGCGGTTCCCGGGTGGTAGTTGCCGGTCCCGACGTGCACGTAGCTCCGCACCCGGCCCGCTTCCTCGCGAACGACGAGAGCGAGCTTCACGTGCGTCTTGAGGCTCTCGACGCCGTAGGCGACGTGGACACCCTCCTGTTCCAGGAGTTGCCCCCAGGCGATGTTGGGGGCCTCGTCGAAGCGTGCCGTGATCTCGACCAGCACGGCCACCTGCTTGCCGTGCCGCGCGGCCTCCACGAGTGCCTTCACGATGGGGGAGTCAGAGCTGGTGCGGTAGATGGTCAGCTTCATGGCCAGCACGGCGGGGTCGCGTGCGGCCGACTCGATGAACCGGCGCACCGACGCGTCGAAGCTGTCGTAGGGGTGGTGCAAGAGGATGTCGCCCTGGCGGATCTCCTCGAAGATGGCCGCAGGATCGTCGGGCTCGAGGCCCGCCAGGCGGGGGTGGGGGACGGGCTCGTAGCGAGGGAGCCGCAGGGCGTCCTGTCCCGCGGGATCGAGACTCAGCAAGGCGTTGACCGCCATGAAGGTCTTCACGACGTGGGTGTCGGCCGGCTCGAGGCCCAGCTGCCGCGTGAGCCACGCGCGCATGGCCTGGGGCATCTCCGCGTCGACCTGGAGACGCACGGACTCGGCGAACTTCCGTGCCTTCAGCTCCTCGGTGACCACGCGCACGATGATGCCGGGGTCGGCCAGCGCGTCGTCGACGTGGAGTTCCGCGCTGCGCTCGGGGTGTCCCTCGGCACTGCGGGTCACGCGGAACAGGTAGGTTGCCTCGGGCTGCTTCCCCGCGAACATCAGGTCTAGGTTCGCCGCGATGACCTGCTCGAGCGGTACGAAGCCCGCACCGCCTGGGACGGGAACCCACCGTGGTCGATTGCCGGGGACCTTGATGCGCACGAAACGCTGTCGGCCCGGGGACGCGCCGGGTAGCACCGCGGCCAGGTTGAGCGTCTGGTTGCTGATGAACGGGAAGGGATGCTCGGCATCCACGGCGAGCGGCGTGAGGATCGGTAGCACCGCCTCCCGGAAGTAGGTTCGGAGCGCGCTCTGGGTGGTGTCGTCGAGCTGGTCGTAGTCACCGATGGGAATGCCGGCGTTCGTGAGGGCCGGGCGCAGGTCGAGTTCGACTGCCTGGGAGAGGATCTCGATCTGTTCCCCGACCTCGGCCACGGACGCCGCGTACTCCTCCTCCACCGATAGACCGTCGTTTCGGGGACTCGTGCTGCCGTGGGCGATGCGTCGCTTCATGCCGCTGATGCGCTTCATGAAGAACTCGTCGTGAAGCATGCCCATGATGCCCGCGAACTTCACCCGTTCGAGGAGCGGCAGGTCGGGACTCTCGACCAGCGCGAGTACCCGGCGTGCGAAGCCGAGCCAGCTCAGCTCCCGGTTGAGGAGCACGTCCGGTGACTCCACATCCACGCGCGCTTGGGGGGTGTCGCCTACCGTGGTCTCCGTGGTGTCCTTCACCGTCGCCTCCGGGCCTATGTCATCATCCAAGCTAGCGACAGGGCGACGGGCTCACACGTCTTCACCCACGTTTCACAGTTGTCGTTATCACGCTAACGACCGCACGGCCGACTCGTCGTCCCCGCCCCGCGGCACCACCCTGCCGGCGATTGGGGCGGGACGCAGGCGGCAGTACGATGGTGCCGCAAGGCCCGCGGACGCGCCGTTCGCCCTCCGCGCGGGCTGGGAGGAACCATGACTGAGCCCATCTTCGAGACCTATGCGGACGAGTACGGCCCCGAGAAGATCTGCTACGTGACGGAGCCCCGCGTGGGCCTCCAAGGCATCGTGGTCATCGACAACACCGCCGCCGGGCCCGCGATCGGCGGGATCCGCATGGCGCAGGATGTAACCACCGAGGAGGTCTTCCGGTTGGCGCGTGCCATGACGTGGAAGAACGCGTTGGCGGGGCTTCCTCACGGCGGCGGCAAGTCAGCGATCCTCGCGGACCCGAAGCAGGACAACAAGGAGGCGCTCGTACGTCACTTCGCGCGCGCCATCGAGTCGCTACGCGGGTACATCCCCGGACCGGACATGGGCACCGACGAGACGGCCATGGCATGGGTGCGTGACGAGATCGGTCGGTCGGTGGGGCTCTCGAAGGTCCTGGGCGGCATTCCTCTCGACCAGGTCGGTGCGACCGGTTACGGCTGCGCGATCTGCGCCGAGGTCGTGCAGGAATTCACGGACGTCACGCTCGACGGCGGGACCGTCTCCATTCAGGGCTTCGGCAACGTCGGCCAGCACGCGGCCCGCTTCCTTGCAGAGCGTGGTGCGAAGCTCACGATCGCCACGGACCTCGACGGTACCGTCTACGATCCGGATGGGATCGACGTCGAGGAGTTGATCCAGCTCAAGCAGAAAACCGGCCGTGTGACGGACTACGCGCGCGGCGAAAAGCTCGGACGCGATGGCTTCATCGATCTCGAGTGCGACGTCTTCGTACCCGCGGCCCGCCCCGACGTGATCGACCACACGAACGCGCATCGCCTGAAGTGCAAGGCCGTCATCCAGGGGGCCAACATCCCGTGTACGGCGCAGGCCGAGCGCATCCTGCACGACCGTGGCATCGTCTCGGTGCCCGACTTCGTCGCCAACGCCGGCGGCGTCATCTGCGCCGCGGTCGAGTACCACGGCGGCACCCAGAAGAACGCGTTCGAGCAGATCGAGGAGAAGGTCCGCGAGAACACGCGCGCCGTGCTTCAAGCCGCCAAGGACCACAACCAGATGCCGCTCGAGGCCGCGATGATGCTCGCCAAGCAGCGCGTGGCCGAAGCGATGATGTACCGGCGTCGGTAGGCATCGCGCACGCAGCCGGGCGTACGGCCTGGCATACGGCCGGGCAGTGCGCCACCGGCCCCCAAAGCAGCCCGTCCACAGGAGAAGGTCGGATCGGGAGCGGGTTTCCCCACCCCGCCCGGAATTCAGGGACACGTTCAACCCGGACCGTCCGAGGGCGCGGTAGGCGCGTGCCCAGCGTAGACCTTTCCTCGCCGAGCCGATAGCGGCGTTCCCGAATCCGTGGCGCTACCGGTCACATGCTCCCGAGAGGGCGATTGCTGGCCGTTCGTGCGTCGGCCCCGTACCGTGCATCTCGTTCCCATGGGTGCAACTTTGTCGCATCGCGTCCTTCACGTCCTCTCGCAGCGACCGGCACACACCGGGAGCGGCATCACCCTGCAGGCCACGGTGCGGGAAGCCGGGGCCCGCGGCTGGACACAAGCCGCCGTGGTCGGTACGTCACCGGACGAGGCGCATCCCGACGTGGGGGGGCTCGACGCGTCAGAGGTCCACCCCCTCGTGTTCGAGCAGGGCGTGCTCGACTTCCCCGTGCCGGGCATGAGCGACGTCATGCCGTATCCCTCCTCCACGTTTTCGAGTTTGGACGAGACCCAGCTCCGCCGCTACCGCGACGCGTGGACGCGCCATCTCCGGTCGGTCGTCGCATCCTTCCGCCCGCATCTGATCCACACCCATCACGCGTGGATCGTGTCGTCCCTGCTGAGAGACGTCGCCTCTCATGTGCCCGTGGTCACGCAGAGTCACGCGACGGGGCTGCGCCAGATGCGGCTCTGTCCCCACCTGGCCGACGACGTTCGATCGGGGCTGGCCCATCACGACGCCTTCCTTGCGCTGCACGCTGCGCACGCACGCGACCTCGCGGCGGCCCTCGGCGTAGCACCCTCACGCGTCACCGTCGTCGGCGCCGGCTACCGCGACGAGCTCTTCCGGTTCGACGATTGCGCGCTCGGCCGAGAAGAGGCCGTCTTGTTCGTGGGGAAGATCAGTCGTTCGAAGGGACTCCCCTGGCTTCTCGACGCGATCGACCGCTTGACGCCCCTGCGGCCGAAGCTCCACCTACACGTCGCCGGCTCGGGAGCCGGTGGCGAGGCGCAAGCGCTCACGGCCCGCCTCCGCGCGATGGGGGCGGGGCGCGTCACCGTCTACGGGCAACTCGATCAGGAGGCGCTAGCCCACCTCATGCGCCGGGTGCGCGTACTCGTCCTGCCCTCCTTGTTCGAGGGTCTGCCGCTCGTGCTCATCGAGGGCTTCGCGTCCGGATGCCGGGTCGTCGTCACCGATCTCGATGTCGTTCGCGACGCCTTCGCCCCGGCGCTCGGCAGCTGGGTCCGTACGGTCGAGCGCCCGCGCCTTCGGGGGACCGACCGCCCGGTCGAGGAAGATCTGCCCCGCTTCGTGGAGCAACTGGCGAGGGAGATCGACGCCTCTCTTGACGAAATGGTGACATCGCCGCCGCGCGGCGCGCTCGCGTCTTTCACCTGGAGCGCGGTGTTTCGGCGAATCGAGCGCGTTTGGACGCATTTGCTTGCCGCGAGAGGCGAGGAACGTCGGACGGGGGGTTAGCGTCCACTGCCCGTGCCCGGTAGGATGACGCGACCGGTGGGAGGCCGGGCGGGAAGCGGTTCGGCTTCCTGTGTCGGCGCCGTCGCGGCGTCTTCGATGGGAGGAGTCGGCATGCGTCGGATGCGTCGGATCATCTGGGTCCTGGTCTTCGCCGTGAGTTCGATGGCGCTCGGCGGCTGCTGGAACTACGCGGACCCCTTCCACCCGAAGGTGTGCCCGAAGTACCAGAAGTGCGAGCCGTCCTGCTGTAACTGGTAGGCAGCGCCACGCACGGCATCTGAGCAGGCGTCGCCGCGATGCGGCGGCGCCTCGCGTCTTGTATCGTTGGCTCGACCATCGAGACCTGGTTCGAGGAGACGCGCCATGTCCGCCTATGCCTTCAGCACATCCTTCCCGGGCACCTTCGATCGGGCCATCGAGCGCGTGACCGAAGAGTTGGCCAAGGAGGGCTTCGGCATCCTCACCGAAATCGACGTGCAGGCCACGCTCAAGAAGAAGCTCGATCTCGACGAGCGGCCCTACCGGATCCTGGGCTCCTGCAATCCGCACCTCGCGCACCAGGCCATCGATGCGGAGCCCGATGTCGGCATCCTCCTACCGTGCAACGTGGTCGTCCGCGAGGGGGACGAGGGCGTCGTCGTCACGTTCATGAACCCCACGGTCGTTCTCGGGATCACGGAACGTCCCGACCTGGGTCACCTCGGCGAGGCGGCCCTTCAGAAGATGCGCGCCGTGCGAGACGCGATCGCCGCGGGGTAGGGGCGACGCGGGCCCCTACGTGGGCCGGGGCGCCCAGTCGTCGCGCGCCGGGAGACCGGCCCGACCGCCCACGGCCGTAGCGCAGGCAGCCGCCGCCCACGCCGCGAACTCGAAGCATGTGGCTTCATCGAAGCCCGAGAGCAGCCCCTCCACGAGTCCCGCGTGGAAGATGTCGCCGCAGCCGGTCGTGTCCACGACGGCGGCCGGCCACGCGGGGCGCCGAATCGTGCCTCCGTCCCACGAGGCCACGTAGCCCGCCGCTCCCAAGGTGACCCCGGCGATGCGCACGCCGCGAGCGTGGATGAGGCGGCACGCCGCCTCCGGGTCGTCTCGGCCGACGAACGCCCGGGCGAACGAATGCGAGGCCACGAACAGGTCGGCATGGTCGAGCAATGCGAGCGTGCCCTCACGAAGCGTGCCCGCGTCCACCACCACGACTTCGGCCTGGCGCGCGCACGCCAGGGCCGACTCGGTGTAGAGACCGTCCGAGAGGAATACGCGCGCCTCGAGCGCCTCCACTTCGTCGGCGGAAGGGGCTTTGCCCGTCGGTCGCTGCCAGAGGATCTGGCGCCGGCCGTCTTCCGCGTGGATTCCGATGAACGCCTGTTGGGACGTCGCACCCGGCCGTTCGAGGAGATTGCGGGTGTCAACGCCCTCGGCGTCCAGATCGCCCCGGATTGCGCGGCCCGACGCATCGTCACCGATGACGCCGGCCATGGCGCAGCTCCGTCCCCAACGCGACAAGGCGACCAGGGCGCTCGCCACCGGGCCGCCGCAGGCCCGGACGAGCCCGCGTCCCTCGACCTTGTCGTCCTCACCTACGCTGCGCGGAAGGAGGAGAAGGTGATCGTCGGCGCACTGCCCGAGTCCGTAGACGTCGACGCTCCGCTTCACGGCGACCGGACCAACGCCTTCGGACGCTCGATCGAGGTGAGGAGATGACCCCGCCTGAACACCGACACGGTACCGGTCGACTGGCTCACGGCAACCGCGACCGCGTCGCTCACGGCCGTGATGCCGGCCGCCGCGTGGTGCCGCGCCCCCAGCCCCTTCGGCAGCTCTTCCTCGTCCTGGCTCGACGTCTTGAGGTAGGTGCCGGCGGAGACGACCATACCGTCGGCCCGGACGACGAAGGCACCGTCCATGGTCGCGAACTCCTTGATGGTCTCGCCGAGGGTCGGGTCGAGGATGTTGCGCTGGGTCTCCGGGTACCCCGCGAACGGATTGAGGATCAACTGCCGGGAGAGCGACAAGACGCGCTCCGCGTCCCCGAGCACGAAGAGCGCGCCGACGGGACGCCCTTCTCTGCCTTCGCTCCCGAGGGCCACGGCCAGGCCGATCACGCGCTCCAAGACCAGCGAATCCACGGGCAAAGCCTCGCCGTCGCCCTCGTTCGGGACGCGAACCATTTCGTGCTCGTGTCCGATCGACGTGACGAGGAGCGTGTCCAGCGACCCCGACCCCGAGATGCCCGCCAGGAAGACGACGACATCCGCGGGCTTCACCAAACCGCGCGACATGGCGAGCAGCAGCGCCATCTGGACCTGTCCCACACGGCTCAGCGCTACGTTCGGGACGCGCAGGTGACGCAGGTGACGCTCTTGCTGGTCGCGGTCCTCGTCCGCCGTGCGGGTGATCGTGATCACCTTGTCGCGAAGCGCCTCCGGCCAGGATGCAGGCAAGTCCTCCAGAGCGTCCACGTACACGAGGAGGGCGTCGGCGTCTACGTCACTGCATACGATCTCCGCCTGGCGGAGCAGGCTCGCACTGACGCGTGCTGCGAGGTCGTCGGCGGGCGGATGGTTGAGGTCGGCTGCCATGCGCGGGCTCCTAGCCGACACTCTACCTCGTCGGCGGCTATACCCGGACGGCCTTCGCCAGCTTCAGGCAGCGGCCGAAGGCGGGGTGTTCCTTGTCCCGCATCAGCTCGTACATCGAGGAAAGGATGCCCGTCAGGATGGCCCCACCGTCGCGCATGCGCACGTACGCCGGCATGATCTGCGCAGGCTGACCCGCCGAGACGGCATCCGTAGCGACGAAGGCCTGGCGCCCCGTGGCCTGGAGGTCGAGGACCGTCTGCAGCACGCAGATGTGGGCCTCGATGCCGCACACCAGGACCGACCCTCGGCCCGTCCGCTCGAGCCAGCTCTCCACGCCGTCCGTGAGCGCGCTGAAGCGGGTCTTCTCGATGCGAGGGGTGGCGGAGGTCACGTGTTCGAGTACGACATCCACGGTGGGGCCGAGGCCCCGTGGGTACTGCTCGGTGACCGCCGCCGGAATGCCAAGCGCCGTGGCCATCTGCAGCAGCACGGCGCAGTTCTCGGCCAGGGCGTCCGGTTGGGGCAGCGTCGGCATCAGGCGTTCCTGCACGTCGATGACGAGCAGCGCGGTCTCGGCGGGGAGGAGGCGGGGGATGGACATGCCGGCAGTTTAGCGATCGTGTGGGATCGGGGGGGATTAGGATCCGAGCGGGATTCGTCATGCGCATCGCCCTCTTCATTCCCTGCTTCGTGGACCAGCTTGCGCCCGAGGTCGGCCTGGCGACCGCGACCGTGCTCGATCGATTGGGGCATGAGGTCGAGTACGCCCCCGAGCAGACCTGCTGTGGGCAACCGGCGTGGAACGCGGGGCACGCGTCCCACGCCAAGGCCTTGGCGCGGCGGCAGCTCGCCGTTCTCGGTGCGTCCCGTCCCGACGCCATCGTGGCGCCGTCCGGCTCGTGCGTGGCCGCCCTGCACCAGATGCTGGGCGACGAGGACGGTGTGGACGCGTCGCTCCTCGCACGCACGTGGGAACTCTCCCAGTTCCTCGTCGACGAGCTGGGGATCGACGACGTCGGGGCGTCCGGTCGCGGGCGCGTAACGTTCCACGACGCGTGTCATCCCCTGCGCGAACTGGGTATACGCGATCAGCCTCGGCGCCTGCTTGCCGGCGTGCGGGGAGTGGACGTCGTGCCGCTCGACCACGCGGAGGAGTGCTGCGGATTCGGGGGGATGTTCGCCGTGAAGTACCCGGAGATCTCGGTCGGTATGGGGGCGCGGAAGGTGGATTCGATCCTAGCCAGTGGCGCGGACCACGTGGTCTCCACGGAGTCCTCCTGCCTCATGCAGATCCGGGGGCTACTGGAGCGCCGCGGGAGCCCCGTGGGTGCCATGCACCTCGCTTCGGTGTTGGCCGGGGCGCTCGCATGAGGCGCTTGCGACGGGCCACGCGCGAGGCGAGCCGAGACCAGCGGCTCGGGCGAAACGTCATGCGCGCCACCGAGTCATCGCTGGCGCATCGCCGCACCGTCGTCGAGGAACGGCCCGACTGGGAGGCGCTGCGTGCGCGCGCCACGGCGTTGCGCGCGCATGTCCTCACCCACCTCGATGCCTACCTGGAGCAGTTCCGGCGGGCAGCCGAAGCGCGCGGCGCCGTCGTCCACGTCGCGGAGGATGCAACTGCGGCACGACGCATCGTGACCGACCTGGCGCGCGACGTAGGCGCACGTCACGTGCTCAAGTCGAAGTCGATGACCACGGAGGAGATCGACCTCAACCGCGCGCTCGAAGATGCCGCGATCACCCCCTTGGAAACGGATCTGGGCGAGTACATCGTGCAGCTCGCCGGGGAGCCGCCGTCGCACATCACCGCGCCGGCCCTGCACCGCTCGGCCGAGCAGATCGCGGAGTTGTTCGCGGAGCACGACGTGCTTCGAGCCTCGGTCCCCGAGGACCGTGCCGAACTCGCGACCTGGCTCAGCTTGCAGGCGCGAGACCACCTACGCCCCCTGTTGCTCGATGCCGACATGGGGATCAGTGGAGCCAACTTTCTCATCGCCGAGTCCGGCACGGTCGTCCTCGTCGAGAACGAGGGCAACATCCGCTACACGACGACGTCGCCTCGCGTCCAGGTTGCTCTGGTCGGCATCGAGAAGCTCCTGCCGACGCTCAGCGACCTCGCGACGTGCCTTCCGCTGCTCACGCGGTCGGCGACGGGCCAGCGTGCGACCACCTACACGACGCTGATCTCCGGTCCCCTTCGGGACGCCTTGCACATCGTGCTGCTCGACGGGGGCCGCACTCGGATGCTCCGCCGGGACGACGACCGCGAGCTCCTCCAGTGCATCCGATGCGGTGCGTGCATGAACGTCTGCCCCGTCTACCGGACGGTCGGTGGGCATGCATACGGATCTCCCTACCCGGGTCCGATCGGTGCCGCGCTCACCCCCGCGCTGCGCGGGACCGACGACGATGCCGACCTTCCCTGGGCCAGCTCGCTCTGCGGCGCGTGCACGGCCATTTGTCCGGTCGGGATCGACCTGCACGGGCAGCTTCTTCGCGCGCGCGCCCGACAGGTCGAGGGGGGGAAGCGCTCCAGGGCCGAAGCCCTTCTGTTCGCGCTGTGGCGGTGGGCCATGGGAGGAAGACGACGCTACACGATCGCGACCCGCCTCGCGCGGGTCCTCCAAGGCGTCACTCGACGAGCGGGACCCCTCGGGGCCTGGTGCGTGGATCGGGAAGCGCCGCGGTTCGCCGCGTCTTCCTTCCGTGCGCGTTGGAGGCAGCGTGAAGCGTCTCGTTGAGTCCGTTCGGCGCGCACTGCAGGGGGTGACGCCCGTGCCCGCCCCGGCACCCGCGGCCGCGTCCGGCGCGCCGGTCGAAGTCGACCTCGTCGCCGCGTTCGAGCGAGAGCTCGCCCGCGCGTCGGCCCGGCTCGTCCGGGTGCCCGACCTCGAGGCCGCGCGCGCATGGGTGGACTCGAGCTACGAGGGCGTCTCCACGGTTTGGGCGAGTGACGCCCCCGACGAGGCGACGGTGCGCGCATCCCAGGTCGGCGTGGACCGGGCGGACGCGCTCATCGCCGAGACCGGGACGGTCGTGCGCACCTTCCCCTCTGCGGAAGTCGCGCGAGTTTCGCTCGTGCCTCCCGTCTCCGTCTTCCTTGCGTGCCGCGACGATCTCGTGCGCGACCTCGTCACCGCGCTCCTCGGTCTCGGTCCCATCCATGCGCGCGGACGCGCATTCACCACGCTGATCACCGGGCCCAGCCGGACGGCGGACATCGAGAAGCAACTCGTCATCCCCGCCCACGGCCCCCGGGAACTGGTGGTCGTCCTGGCGGAGACGGGCTGATGCCCGAGCTTCCCGAGGTCGAGTGGGGGCGCCGGCTCGCCGCGTCCGTCGCCGTCGGCCGGCGGATCACGGCGGCTCGTGCCGCGCGCGACGACATCGTGCTCGAGGACCTCACGCCGGCGAGCTTCCGTCGCGCGCTCGAGGGCGCTCGGGTGGAGGCCGTCGAGCGACGCGGGAAGCACCTGTTCTTCGCGCTCGACCGCCGACCGTGGCCGCTGTTTCACTTCGGCATGACGGGCGCCTTTCGAACGCCCGCCGAGCGCCCGCTCCGCTTGGCGTCAAGCCCCCGGACGCTGGACGCAACCTGGCCCCCCCGGTTCACGAAGGTCCACTTGGCGTTCGACGACGGTGGCGAGCTGGTGATGACCAACGCGCGCCGCTTGGGGCGCGTTCGCCTACGCAGCGCGCCGCTCGAGGAGCCCCCGCTGAGCAACCTCGGCTTCGATCCGCTGCTCGACCTCCCGGCCCCGCCTGCGTTCTCGGCTCTCCTCGAGGGGCGTACGGGGACGCTGAAGGGGCTCCTGCTGAATCAGCGCTTCGCGGCGGGCGTCGGCAACTGGATCGCGGACGAGGTCCTGTACCAGGCCGGTCTCGATCCGCGCCGGAAGGCGGCTTCCCTCACGCCCGCCGAGCGGCGGCGGCTGCGGACGAAGCTGGCCCACGTGATTCGCCGCGCCGTGGCCGTCGATGCCGAGAAGGATCGTTTCCCCCGCACCTGGCTCTTCCACCATCGCTGGGGGAAGGCGGATGGCGCCACCACCGCCAAGGGGGAGCGTATCGAGTTCGTGACGATCGCCGGTCGAACGACGGCTTGGGTCCCGGAAGCGCAGCGCTGACGCCGCCGGGCCCCGTCAACGCGCCGGCGGGCGAATCGGCTTCCCGACGACCAGACGCCACACCACGGTGAAGGCCTGGGCACTCGTGACGCCGGGGCCGTGGCGGGGCGGCTCCCTCACGGCGAGGATGGTGAACCCGGCCAGGAGGCGAAAGGCGAACCCGAGCAGCATGGGCGCCCTCAGGTCATCGACCGCGACGCCGGCGACGGTGCCGAGCGCGCCGTCACCGATGAACTCCGCCGTACCTCCCCCGAGCATCGCGCCTGCGAAGCCGGCCAGTCCGGCGATGGCGGAGAGGGAGGCGAACAGGCCCGCGCGCGACTCACTGGCCGCCTCACCGATGACCAGGTTCGTCTGGGCGACGCCGACCACAGGCCAGAAGCAGCCGGCGATGAGCGCGTCCAGCGCGATCGTCCACGGCATGAGTCCAAAGAGGTGGGGGAGGTCACTGGGCGTGAAGAACGAGAGGAGTGGCTGCGCGAACACCCCGATCCAAGCGACGATCAACATGGTGCGATGGCCCCAGCGGTCCGCCAGTCGGCCCAGCCACGGCGTCGCGGTCGTCGAAACGGCGAGAGCGATCCAGCCGTACGCCGTGAAGCCGACCATCGACATGCCGAGTCGGTCGAGGAAGAACGGCGGGAAGATGCCCATGGTCACGCCGGCGCTGAATGCGAGCGCCGCCCAGCACACGGCGATCCGCCGGCCGTTGCCACGGCGAAGCTGGCGGGCGATGGACGTCCACCCCGCCTCCGCCAGGCGCCGCATGCGGCGCACCGGCTGGATCCACAGTCCCCACCAACCCAACGCACCGATCACGACCGCGATCACGACGAGCGCGAGCAAGACCCCGAGGTAGGCGCCGGGCTCCGGCTCGTCGGCGCGCACGCCGTCGGCCCACGCGCTCGCGAGCATGGCCCCCACGGCGCCGACGACCCCGAGGATCGCCGTGCGGACCCCGAAGTACGTCCCCCGGATGGCCTCCGGCACGAGGTCGCTCATCCACGAGACCCAGGCCACGGCGCCCGACGCGTGCGCCATGTGACTGAGCGCCGCGATCGCGAGAACGAACCACACCCGAGTGTCCCCCGGCGCCAGGTAGACCATCAACGGCACCAGGAGCCAGACGCCACGACTCAGCGCCTCGGCGAACAGCGCGACCGCCTTCCGGTGATCGCGCGTCTGGAGATAGCGGGCCGCCGGAAGGCCGAACACCTGACCGAGGAGCGGCAGCGCGTTCAGGATGGCGATGTGGATCGGCCGCGCTCCGATGGCCAGGGCGAGCGCGTTGATCACCACGCCGGCGATGATGTTCCAGTAGATCGCCCACAGGCTGCCCTCGACGATCGACAGCCGAAGCCCACGGGCGATGGGGGGGGCGATGCGCATGCGGAGGTGGGCTCAGTCGGCCAGCGTCGCCCAGAGGCGCTCGAACTCGGTCTGATAGGGGCGCACGACTCGACCGCTGTTCGTCACATGGACGTTCTCGTGATTGCGGCCGGCGCTCCGGGTCCAGTTGAAGCTCCCATTGACGAGCCAGGTTCCGTCTACGACGGCGAACTTGTGGTGCATGTGGTCTTCGGTCTGGTCGGTCCGAACGGACACGTCCGCTCGCCGCAGACGGTCGACGTCACTCCCGGCGTCTTCCTGCTTGTCGTCATCCGTGATCACCCGCACGCGGATGCCGCGCCGGCGGGTCTCGACGAGCGTCCGCGTGATGCGGTCGTCGGTGATCGTGAACATGCAGACGTCGATGGTCTTTCGGGCTCCCTGAAGGGTCTCGCGAACGAGCTGACGGCAGTCGTCTCCGGGCGAGAACGCCACGCGGTCCACCGGCTCGGCTGCGGCGGCAGGGCGCGCCCGATCGAGGATGCCGTCGATCCGCTGCAGCCAGCGGACGACTGCCTTGGGCGACTCGTTCACGCGTTCGGACGCGATCTCGAAGGCCCTGTTCCTGAGGAAGGCCCGGGCCGCGGCGTCGCCTGCCAGGTCGCCGGCCACCTCCTTGAACGCCCGGGCTTCGGAGCGCGAGAGACGCTCGTCGTCCAGGGTGCGCCCGAGCGCCTCGACGATCTTCGCGCGGTCAGCGGGGTCCACGGCAGCCTCCTTCCCGGGGCCCGGAATCCTACTGCGGGTAGCCCGAATCAGGCATCGTTGGCTATGCTCTGCCCCCCCCTACGGAGGAACCCATGGTCGCACTCACCGCACTGTTGATCCCCATCCTGCTCGCCGGAGTCATCGTCTTCTTCGCCTCGTTCGTGATGTGGATGGTCCTGCCGCACCACAAGTCGGACTGGACGCAGCTCCCCGACGAAGACGCCACGATCGCCGCGCTGCGCAAGGCGGGCTTGAAGCGGGGGCAGTACGGCTTCCCGCACTGTGGTTCGAAGGAGCAGATGAAGGACCCCGCCTGGGTGAAGCGCTTCGAGGAAGGACCCTCAGGGTTCATCATCGTCCGCCGCAGCGGGCCGATGAACATGGGGAAGTCGATGATCGCGGGCTTCGTCTACGACGTCCTCGTGATCCTGGTCGTCGCCTACCTCGCCAGCATCGTGCTGCCCGCGGGGGCCGACTACATGAAGGTGTTCCGCGTCATCAGCACAGCGGCCTTCCTCGGCTTCAGCGGCTCGACGGCCGTGAACGCCATCTGGTTCGAGCAGTCCTGGAGCAGCACGATCAAGCACATGGTCGACGGGCTGGTCTACGCGCTCCTGGTCGCCGGCGTGTTCGCCTGGCTCTGGCCCGCCGCCTAACGTCCGTACGGACGGATCAGAGGATCGAGTACACCTCGTGGAGAGCGTTCGTGCGCGAGGGGTAGTTGGCGTTGTGCATCAAGCGCAGGAGGCTCGGGCGAGGCTCCGGGTCCATCAGCAGACCCAGGGCCACCACGCCGAGGGCCTGCGCGAGCTCGCTCCGGCTCGCGTCGCTGGCGTGCTTCACCAGGGAGTCGACGGCCTGGAGATCGCCGAGCTGACCGAGCGCGAGCACGACCTGGGACAGCAGCCGCTCCGTCGTGCCGTGCTCCAGCTCCCGGAGCAACTGGGTGCTGACCACACGTCCACCCAAGAGAGCCAAGCCGAACGACGCCTGGCGTCGCAGTTCCTCGTCGCGCGGGTCGGCGAGCGCCAGGTTGAGGGCTCGCCGCACGTCGGGCTTCGCGTCGCCGATCTGGCCGAGGGCCACGGCCGCGTGGCCACGAAGCTCGGGGTCGCGCGCGTCGTCCGAGACGATGTCGCGAAGCAGGGCGGACGACGAGGAGGCCTCGAGGAGGCCGAGGGCCACCGCGTAGCTGCCGCGGAGCTTGTCGTCACCCCGACCGTGGGCCAGCGCTTCGTGGAGGGCCTTGCTCGCCTCGCTCCGGAAGACGCCGACGATCCGCTCCTCGGCGCGGGCTGCCCGGCCGGCGAGTCCAAGACCGATCGCCGCGAAGCCGCGCGTGGCGAGCCGACCCCGTTCGCTCTCGCGCATGAGGCGGCGTACGAGGTCTCCCTGTGCGAGCAAGGAGGTGGAGCCCTCCGCGAGATCGGCCCCGAGGAGCTGGCCGGCGGCGATCCACCCCAAGCCCTCGGTCAGCGGGTCCCGGGCATGGTCCATGCCGGCGCGTAGGGACCGCGCCGTCAGGAGTCGCTCGTCCGTCGACATCGCCTCGGCCAGCGTGCCCACGGCAATGAACGCCGCGCGGCGGACCTCCTCGCTCTGGCGCTTTCGCTCGAGGACACGCCGGAGGAACGCCCCGCTGCCATGCCCCCCCAGGCGCACGGCGGCGGTCAGGGCGTGGCTCCGTTCGATACGGCTCCAGCGTCGACCGAATGCGCGCTTGCCCATCGCTACGCCGCGGAGGCCGTCCCGAACCCCGTCCGGGACGCCACTCGCTTGCTGGCGGCCCAGCGCCACGAGCAAGGCCACGCGCAGATCACGGTGCAGCCCCTGGCGTTCGAGCCGGGTCCAGAGCGCGCGGCCCACGAGGCGACCGTCTTTCGTAAACGCGCTGCCGTAGGGTTGATCCGCGAGGAGACCGAGGGAGAGCACCGCGAAGGCGCGGGTTCGCGTGGGTGCCTCGTGGTCGTCGAAGATGGCGAGGAGGCGCTCGCGCATGCGGTCCAAGGTCTCGCCGCCCGCCTGCAGCGCGGGGTCGGTACGGCGCAGGAGTCCGACGGCCAGCGCGGCGGACTCGCGCACCAGCGGCGATGCGTACACGTCCTCCGCCCAATGGAGGATCAGGCTCGTAACGAGGCGGTCGCCACCGATCTTCCCGCAGGCGATCAGGGCCGATGCCCGCACGTCGTCGCGCACCTTCGATCGGGGGTCCAACACACGCAGAAGGAAGGGAAGGACCTGCTTGCGGGTGAGATCGGCGCGAAGGACCGACCACGACGGCGCCGGGTCGGCGGCGTCCTCCGTCGGAGTGAACACCATCTTCGCGCGCCCTGCCGTCCGGTCGGGCAGGTAGGCGAGTCGATTCAGGCTCCACCACGCCTGCCACGCGGCGTCCGGATCGAGCGCCGCGGTACTCGCGCCGCGATCACGCAG
Organism: uncultured Planctomycetota bacterium; assembly: GCA_963802335.1. GTDB lineage: Bacteria > Planctomycetota > PLA2 > PLA2 > JAEUHO01 > CAWDIE01. The sequence goes on from CAWDIE010000008.1 coordinate 334,020, forward strand.
GCGTTGCGCTGCGATGGAGACCGGCCGCTTCGTCACCTCGGGCGTGGGTCCGTCCGGCGGTGGATCGTCGGGCGGCGGGGCGTCCGGCTTGGGCGGCCCGTCGCCGGGTTGACTCGGTGGCAGTGGCTGGATCGGGGGCAGCGGCGGGGGCGGAGGCTCGGGTGGCGGCGTCGGCGGCTGGGGCGGCGGCGGCACGTCCTCCGAAGGCGGCGGAGGGGGCGGCGGCGGCGGGTCCGGGGGGGGCTCGGGCGGGTTGGGCCACCACCCGGTGCCATGGGCCAGCGCCGGCGAGGCGGTGCCCACGAGTGCCACACCCACGCCGGCCACGACGAGCAGGACCAGGAGCAGGAAGCGCAGCCCGGGCTCGGGGCGCGGTAGGCAGGGAGTTACCGGGGTCTCGCCTCGCATGCCGCCTTCGTGTCACTCTGCCTGCAGCCCCCAACCACTCTAACCGAGAACCTCGCCCCCGGGGGGAGGCGCCCTAACTCGAGGTTGAACAAGGACTTGTCGGGAACGGTGTGTCGGCACCCAGGCCCGCCGGTACGCTCCCGGCATGACGAATTCTCAGTCATCGCCCGGGTTCTGGAACGAGGCCGCTCAGGTCGAGCGGTTCGCCTCGCGTGATGCTGATCACCGACTGGTGGCGCTGATGGCCGCCCACGCCGACCCCGCCCGCATCCGGGTACTGGATCTCGGTTGCGCCGGGGGGCGCAACGCGGCCCTGCTCGCCGAGCGCGGCTACGACGTGTTCGCCCGCGACCTCGCGCCCGCGATGGTGGCGCGTACCCGGGAGCGGGTGGCCTCGCACCTCGGCGCCGTCGAAGCCAAGCGCCGCGTGCGCGTGGCGGCGATGGATGCGCTGTCCGACCTGCCTGACGCCTGCTTCGATCTGATCGTCGCGCTCGGCATCTACCACCAGGCGCAGAGCGAAGCGGAGTGGGGGCGCGCGCTCGACGAGAGCATCCGGGTGGCGGCGCCGGGCGCGCTCCTTCTCGTGTCGACGTTCGCCCCCGGGACCGGCGCGCTCGATGCCCCGTTGGCTCGCATCGAAGGCACGTCCTTCGTCTACGCGGGTTTGCGTGGCGGGCACCTCTGCCTACGAACGCTGGAAGATCTGGACGCCGACTTCGAGGCGCGCGGGTGCGCGCCCGCGACCCCCTCGGCCCTCGTGCAGCGCGAGACCGAAGACCGTCGGCGTGTCACGGTCAACGCGCTGTATCGGCGGCTCACTCCTTGACGAGGGACGTCAGCTTCTTCCGCCCCTCGGCGTCGATCATCAGGATGAGCGACATGTCCTTCTCGATCTTCGTGGACCACGCCGGATCGAACACGAACCGGTCTTCGCCCGAATAGCGGAGTGCCAGGAGAACCGCGCCTGCGACCTCGTGCACCTGCAGGTCCTCGATCGACTTCCCGATGTAGGGGCTGTCGTGGGGGACACGGATCTCCTCCATGCGAAGCCCCGCCGACTCGTCACGCAGCATCTTGTCGAGGAAGGTCACGACGGTAGGACGTACGAGTTCCGAGGCGATGCGCAGGCCCCCGATCTTGCTCGGGCTGACGACAGCGTCCGCGCCGGCCACGCGTAGCTTGGCCTCGAGGTTCGGATTCTCCAGCGATGCGATGATGCGCGTCTGGGGAGCCAGCCGCCGCGCCGTGAAGACGATGAGCACGTTGTCCTTGTCGCCTTCCATCCCCGCAATCACCCCAGCCGCGCGCTCGATGCCCGCCGCGATCAGGACGTCGTCGTCGCTGGGGTCGCCGACGAGGGCGGGGACATCCCCGAAGAGCTGACGGACCTGGTCGAGCTCTTCTTCGAGCGGAACGACGAGCACGACGGGGCGATCCGTACGAGTCAACTCCTCCACCACGAACCACGTGGAGGGGGAATCGCCGCACACGATCGTGTGGCCTCTGAGTGTGGCAATCTGCTTTTCCATGCGCCGCCTCGAGAAGACGTTGAAGACATGCCCTTCGATGAGGAAGGCCGCGAGCAAGGGCACTGTGTAGGCGAAGATGCCCATCCCGAAGATGAGGATGATCATCGTGAAGATGCGGCCATCGGGATCGTTGGTCATGTCGATGACCTCGCCGTACCCGACGGTCGTCAAGGTGATGACCGTCATGTAGACCGCGTCGACGAGGCCATGGTCGCCTTCCACCATCGACGCGTACCCGATCACACCGATGAGGATCAGGACGACCATCGCGATCATGGCCCACGCGAGCCGCCTGCGCATGCGTTGGAATTCCCGCATGCGCTGGGCGCCGTAGTAGGAGGGGGTGGCGCGGTGGTGGTGATGCTTGTCTCGGTTGCCTCCGAGCATGCTCTCCCCCCGCTCTCGCCGCACGGAGCGGACCGAGGCGTCTCTGGACGCCTCGGTCCCCCCGATCTACTTCTGCCGGTAGCGCTTGAGCACGTCGACGAGGATGTCTACCTCGTCGTGCGTGTTGTACATGGCGACGGACGGACGCACGGTCCCCGTGACGCCGAAGCGCTGCATGGTCGGCATGGCGCAGTGATGGCCGGCCCGGACGGCGATGCCCTCGCGATCGAGGTAACGGCCCACGTCTTCCGTGCGCACACCGTCGAGTACGAACGAGAGGACGCTCACCTTGCCCGGCGACGTGCCGATCATGCGAATGCCCGGGACCTCGTAGAGACGCTCCATGGCGTACTCGGTCAGCGTGTGCTCGTAGCGGTTGATGTTGTCGATGCCGATGCGGTCGATGTAGTCGACCGCGGCGCCGAGGCCGACCGCGTCGGTGATGGTGGGCGTGCCCGCCTCGAACTTGGCCGGGACGCCGGAGTACGTGGTGTGGTCGAAGGTCACCGTCTGGATCATGTTGCCACCCCCTTGCCAGGGGGGCATGTCCTCGAGGTGCTCCATCTTGCCGTAGACGACGCCGACGCCGCTGGGGCCGTACATCTTGTGCCCGGAGAAGACGAGGAAGTCCGCGTCCAGCTCACGTACGTCCACCCGCATGTGCGGTACGGACTGAGCCGCATCGACGACGCAAGGGACGCCGTGGCGATGCGCGGCGGCCACCATCTCGCGAACGGGATTCACCGTGCCGAGTGCGTTGGACACCTGCCCGACACAAACGAGCTTCGTCCGCGGGTTCAGGAGGCGCGCATAGTCCTCCATGATGATCTCACCCTTGTCGTTGACCGGAGCGACGCGCAGCTTGGCGCCCTTCTCCTTGGCGAGCATCTGCCAAGGCACGATGTTCGCGTGGTGCTCGAGCACCGTCAGGATGATCTCGTCGCCGCCGCCGATGTACTTCCGTCCCCAGGTCTGCGCGAGGAGGTTGACCCCCTCCGTCGTGCCCCTGACCCAAATCACTTCGTCGGCCGACTCGGCGCCAATGAAGCGACGGACCTTCTCTCGAGCGTCTTCGTACGCATCGGTCGCGCGGGCGGCCAGGGTGTGGGCCCCGCGATGGATGTTCGAGTAGTCGTGCTCGTAGAAGTGGCTGATGCGGTCGATGACGGCCTGCGGCTTCTGCGTCGTGGCCGCGTTGTCCATCCAGATGAGGGGCTTCCCGTGGATCTTCTGGTGGAGGATCGGGAAGTCCTCGCGGATGCTGTGCGGGTCGAATCCCTGGTCGGAAGTCTGCTGCAGCTTGGGGGTGTCGCCGTCGAGCACCTCGGCCGTCGGCAGGAAGTAGAGATCCGGCTCGTCCTTCGGTGCGGTGGCCGGCGCCTCGCTCGGCTGGACCTTGGCGCCCTCGGTCGCGACACCCGCCGAGGCGAGGTCAAAGCCCGGCAGGCTCGGCATTGCGACGTCGCCATCGCCGAAGAGGGGAGGGAGTGCACCCATCATCTCGGCGCCGAAGGTCTCGAATCCGCCGCTGGGGAAGCCGGCGCCTCGGGCCGGTTCGCCCTCCTGAGGGGTCTCGACGCCCGTGTGCCCGACGGTCGGGTTGACCTGCGTGGGCACGTCCATGTCCGGCGTGGCCGGTTGCCCCGCCTCCGGCGTGCCGTAGAGGCTGGGCACGCCGCTGAACATGGACCCGCCCAGCGCCTGGAGCTTGGCGGGATCGAGGGTCATCTCCGGTCGGGCCCCGCTGGTGTTCTCGGGGGTCGGAGGCTCGTCCGGGGTGGCGCGCGGGACGTCCGAGGGCGGCGCGTCCGCCCCCGGCACCGGCGCGAACCCGCTGATCGACGGGTCCGGCACGACTTCGGACGGAGCGGATTGCTGCGCACCCGCCGCGGCGGGGCCCGAGTCCGATCCGCCCTGCGACGCGGCGCCCTGGAGGGCCATGGGGTTCGCCGAAGACTCGGGGTGCAGCGCGTCCGTGGGCGACGGGGCCGCGGGCGTCGTCGGCGTGCCCTGGGGACTCTCCGGGCTCTCCGGATGCTCCATGAAATAGTAGGCCGGGTCGCCGACGCCGTGCGGCGTGGCGACGCCCTGCGCGCCGAGGACGTTCTCCGGCGCGTTGACGACGTCGAGGCCACTCGAGGCCTCCTCGGTGGCGTCGCGACCACGCACGGGATCGCTTTTCGGTACGGCGGACTCCGGCTGATGCGGCGGCGTGTCGGCGTAGAACTCGTTGGCGATCTGGCCTACGAGATCGAGGTCGAACACGCCTTCAGGCGTGGGCGTGCCGCCAGGGACGGCACCTACGACGCCACCCGGATCACTTGTACTCATGGTAGAAGCCGACTTCCACGTTCTCGAGCACGGCCAACGCATCCTCGGTCAGCACCGCGGCGGCGAAGTACAGCGTGACGAGGTACGAAGCGACGGCCTTCGCGTTCACACCCATGAAGCGCACGGACAGGCTCGGCATCTGCTCGCCGGGGATGCCCGTCTGGTGCAGGCCAACGACGCCCTGTTCCTGCTCGCCCACGCGCATGAGAAGCATGTGGGTCTTGCCCACGCCACCCTGTGCACCGCTGACCTGGAGCTTGTCACAGGGAACGAGGGGGATGCCGCGCCACGTGATGAAGGGGCTGCCGAACATCTGGACCGTGGCCGGCGGCACGCCGCGACGGGTGCACTCGCGACCGAACGCCGCGATGGCGCGCGGGTGTGCGAGGAAGAAGGCGGGCTTCTTCCACACGCGGGAGATCATCTCGTCGAGGTCGTCGGGCGTCGGCGCACCGTATCGGGGCTGGAGCCGCATGGAGGGGGCGACGTTGTTCAACAGGCCGAAGTCGGCGTTGTTGATCAGCTCGTACTCCTGCTTCTCCTTGATGCCCTCGACGGAGAGGCGCAGCTGCTCGCGAAGCTGGTTGATGGGCTCGTTATAGATGTCCGAGACGCGGGTGTGGACGCGCACGACCGTCTGGACGGTGCTGAGCGGGATCTCGCGCGGTTCTTCTTCGTAGTCGATGAAGACCTCGGGCAGATCGGGTTCACCCGTGTGGCCCGCCGCGATGTCGACGGCCGGCTCACCGTGCTGGTCGGCATTGGCCAGTTCGTCCATGCGCGCGGCGCACTTGGCCTCGAGGCTCGCTTTCAACTCGGGCGACTTCGAGAGGAGCTTGTCGAAGTCCTCGCTCGACAAGGTCAGCACGATGCCGTCCGTCAGCGCCTGGACGTTGGCGGTGCGCGGCTCGTGCTTGATGAGCGCGATCTCACCGAAGTAGTCGCCCTCGCCGAGAACGGCCAGGCGGAGACGCTCGCTGTGCTGGCCCGCGGTGTGGACCTCGACCTTGCCCTTGGCGATGACGTAGAAGCGGTCGCCCTTGTCGCCTTCCTTGACGATCACCTTGCCGGCGCTGATCGCCTCGCTCTTCATCCGCTGCGCGAGCGCGGCCAGGAGCTGCTCGTCCAGCTCGTAGAACATCGCGATCTTGCGGAGGTCCTCGGCGGTCACGGTGGCCTTGTTGCCGTCGATGGCCGCGTTGATCTTGCCGCCGCCCTTCATCAACACGCGCTTGCGGTTGACCCGGTAGGTGCCGGAGTCGACCTGCACCCACGGGAGGAGCTTGAGGATCCACCGCGGGGTGACCCCCGTCAGCATGGGGACCGTCTTGGTCGTGGTCGCGAGATTCCTCGCGGCATCCGTGCCAATGCTCTGCTGGGGGGCCTGCTGGGCCTGTTCGTCGGACATGGGGTCTCCTCGCTTCCCGCACAGTGACGACGTCGCGCCGCCCCGGACCCTCATTGCTAGGGGGTCTGGCGCGGCTTCGGTGCGGGATTCTACACCCGCGGCTCCCCCCTCGGGAGTCGCGCGGGAGAGAGATGCCCGATCCCCAGGCCACGCGCACCGGATGCGTGGGGGGCCTTCTGCCTGGCCGGCTCCGAGGTGGCCCGCGGCTCCCACCGGGCCGGGCCTGCCCGCCCGGGCCCTTGGGGCCGGGCGGGGCGTAGGATGAGGCCCCCGCGTACGGTCGGGACCCCGAGGAGAGCACGACGATGGGCATGGCGAACTGGGTGGTGGGCAGGATGGTCGACGCGTTCTTGGCGCAGCCGCCGAAGGAGAAGGCGGCGGTCTTCGACACCATGGCCACGAAGTTCTGGGACGCGGCGACCCCCGAGGAGACCGCCGAGATCGCCGAGCGGCTCCTGCCTCGCTTCCTGGAGCACTTCCTGGGGCAGGCCAGCCACGAGCAGAAGCTCGCAATGATGCGTTCGCTGGTGACCGAGGAGAACCTGCAGCACTACGTGGGCGAGCTCCTCCCCACCATGCTGGAGACGGCCGTCCAGGGGCTGGGCCAGGAGCACGTCGCCAACATCGTCCAGTCCGTCCTCCGCCCGGAGGCGATGCAAGGGCAGGTGGAGGCCCTCCTCCCAGGACTCGTGAAGACGGCCATGCAGACCCTGGGTGAAGGTCCCGTCGTCGACATGCTCCGCACGCAGCTCACACCCGAGAAGGTCCAGGCGCACGTTCAAGACATGGTCCCCGAGCTCGTGAAGGCCTCCTTCCAAGGCCTGGCCGACCAGGAGAAGCACGCCATGATGCGCTCGATGGTCGACCCGGCCACGCTCGAGACCATGGCCAAGGAGATGCTGCCGGGCCTCATCGAGAAGGCCATGAAGGACATGGGGCCCATGGGGGGCGGGATGCCGGGCATGCCCGGGCAGGGACCCGCATCACCCAAGCAGGAGCCCCCGCGGCCTTCGGGCGGCATGATGCCCTGGTAGCCGTGCCTCGGCTCGCCCTCCTGCTCCTGTTGTTGGGGGCTACGCCCGTGGCGGCTGCTCCCGAGGGGGCGCCGCCTCTTCGTCTGAGGCCGCTCGTTCTCGCCGAGGGGGTTCGCGACGTGCTGAACCCCGGGGGGGACCCCGGGACGCTGACCCGTCGCGATGTCTACAAGCGTGCCCTGGCCGCCGGCTTGGACCTTGCCAAGCCCCGGCTCGACGCGGTGGTAGGCCTACGTCGCACCGATGACCGCCTCTTCTACGTCTTCTACAAGACGGTGGAGGAGGCCTTCGCCGGCCGTCGCTACCTGATCCAGCGCATCCGCCGGACCGAGCGGACGTGGACGACGTCCGACGCCGAGCCCGAGGTCGAGGTCACCTTCCAGACAGAGGTGTTCAAGCTGCTCGGTGGCGCACAGAAGCGCGCGGACCAACACCACGGCAGCTACGGGATCCGGTCACTTCACCGTCGCGAGATCGTCAAGGAGTACGAGATCGGCTTCGGCCAGGTGCCCGGGCTCTGCGAAGGGGACGCTTGGCCGTTCGAGACCTCCATCCTCTTCAAGTACCTGGAGCCCTACGGAGAGAGCCATGCGGTCTACGATGCCGTGCAGTTCGACCGGTCGGTTCATTGGTCGCTGACTGTCGCCCTGGATGCGGCCGGAGGCTACCAAGTCCGCGTGCCTGAGCTCGGAATCGACCTGCCGGACTCCGCGACCCCCCTCGAGCGGACCCTGCCCGAGCCGGACGAGGCCTCCCAGGACCTCGTCCTCGTGCGGGGCGCGGGGTTGGAGGGCACGGAGGGCGCCGAGGACCTCGTGGGCGCCATCTCGGAAAGGGCGGGACGCATCCTCGAGGACGTGCCGGCGGGGAAGCGCAACCGCAACGTCGCCTTCGAGAGACGACTCATCGCCAATCTGACGGTCGACGGCCGCCTGAACACGCTGCGTACCCGACCCGGCTTCGCAGGCCGGACGCTCGAGGGTGCGCGCGTGGGCGACGACCGGGCACGGATCCTCCGGCTCTACGGCGCGCCCGTTCGGCAATACGCGGACGCCGCGTGGTGGCACTACGGCGACATCGGCTTCTGGTTCGATGGGCGGGGGCGCGTGGGCCGTATCTACGTGCGGCGGACGCCGCGATAGTCGCCCGCGGGGGACGCCCACGGCGTGCACCTCCGCTGAGGCGCGCCCGACACGGCTTGGCTACGCGGTCCTGCCGTGAATCCAGCGGAAGGTGGCGGGGCGGATGCGCTGGCGATCCAGGAGGCTGGCGCTCTGACGGTAGCGAGCCGGCAGCGCGCAAATCTCGTCGCGGTGCTGCTCGGCCGCGGCACCGAGGCCGCCGAGGGTCTCGAGACGCAACTCGGCCACGAAGCCTTCCACGTTGTCCGCGTAGTCGCGCAGGCCGTACACCCCGAGACGTCGGCCGACGTCGGCGAAGTTCTGGAACAAGCGTCGGCTCGTGCCGTCCGACATCGTCTTCGCGGGCATCGTCACGCGTCCCAGGGTGTCACGCAGCGCCTCGAGGGCTCCGTCGGGCTCTCGGTCCAGGATCCCCTTCATCATCGCCCGGTAGACCCGCTCGTGACGGGCCTCGTCGGCGGCGATGAGACCGCACATCTTGTGGAGGCGCGGGGCGCCGGCCTTGCGCACGATCGCGCCGAGCTGGCGCCACGAGGTCTTCGTGGCGTGCTCCTGGATGGATGCGTAGGAGAGGCCGCGGAAGGGATCGCCGTCGGCGCCGGTGTCGAACCCGTTGCGAATCAGGTGCTGAATCGTCTCCTCCACCGACCGCATGTTCAGTCGACCGCTGAGGTAGAGGTAGCTGCGCGTCACGTCGCCGTGGCGCTTCTCCTCCGCCGTCCAGCCGCGGCTCCACTGTGCCCACGCGTGCTTCTCGACGCCCGAGCGATCCGTGAGGCCGCCGAACCGATTGAGCGCGGTCTGGTATGACGGCAGGGCCTCCTCGGTCACGACGTTGCCTACGAGTACGACGAGCATCTCGTCGCTCAGGTGGAGAGCCTCCGCCCTCAGATCGTCCAGGTCTTCGTGCCAGGCCTCGCTACTGAAGTCGGGCAGGAAGTCGGACGGCTGCCAGCTCTCCTCCACGGACTTGAGGTTCGGGAGCAAGGCTTCCACGGCGGGCAGCAGGTCGGCCATGACGCGCAGGCGCTCGGGTTGCATCGTGAGCTGACGGTGCTGCATAGAAGCCCCTTTGCCGCGCAGCGTAGGTGCGAAGGTGGCCACGAGCCCTCAGGAAATGGGCGTTCTGAACAGCCGCCCCACGACCGCTCGTCCCGACTCAGCGGTAGACGACGTCCAGACGCCGAATCTCGGCCCGGCACTCCTGGGCGAGGATCCCCACGTAGCCGCCTCGTCGCGTCGGGGGTCGCGGGATGCGGTGGACCTCCCGCCCGTTCACGAAGGCATGAATGGTGTCGCCGCGGTAGCGGAGCTCGTACACGGTCCAGGCAGACGGATCGAGCGGTTTCTCGAGACGGCTCGCTTCGCAGCGGAACACGCGTTCCTTGTCCTCTTCCGTTCGGTGCTCGTACCAGGTCACGGCGTCGGCCAGCGTGCCGAACCGCGAGTGGTCCGTATCGGACTTCCAGGACGCCATGAGGGCGAGGAAGGGCGACCCCTCGTAGGCCCTTGCGATGCGTGCCTCCATGACCACGTCGACGTCGCCCTCGATCTCCTCTTGATTGCGTACGAAAGTCGCGACGCCGTCCGTCTCGCCGACGATCACGCCGTCCTCCACGCTCCACCACTGGCCACGGCCGCCGTCCCAGTCCTCGATCTGCTTGCCATCGAAGATGGCGACGCGCCGGGCTCCCTGATCCGAGAGTCTGTCCATGAGCTCGCGGGCGCGCTTGTGCTCGGGGCGCAGCGTAAGGATGACTTGAAGCGCTCGCACGGCGAGGTCGGGATCTCTGGCGAGGTACTTCACAGCGACCTTCGTGACGGCGCGCACGTGCTCGTCCACCAGGCGTTCGAGCTCCTGCCCCTCCTTGTCGTGTTCCTCGAGGTGGCGAGCCGCCTTGGGTCCGAGGGCGAGCCATGCCACGGGGACCGAAGCCTCCGGCCCCGTGGCACGCACCACCTCGCGAAAGGCCAGGATGGCGCCCGCGGTGTCCTTCGTCGCGAGCAACGCGGAGCCGAGTCCGTAGCGTGCGGGCAGGCAGGCCTCGTGGACCTCCAGCGCCTGGCGGAAGCTGACGACGGCGTCCGCCGCGCGTCCTGCCTTCATCGCCGCCTCTCCTTGTTCGACGAGGTCCAGAGCCTGGTCGAGATCCGCCCCGGCCGGTGACATGACGACGCAGGCGGCGATCAGGGCAAGTCCCCGGAGGAAGCGCATGGCTACTCCTTCGTTCCGAGGCGCAGCGTCCGGATCTCGACGGCGCACCGCTGGTGGAAGATCCCAATGGGCCCCTGGAGGTCCTTGCGACCGGGAATCGTCGAATTCAGGACCGGGTCCCCGTCCAGGTAGACGCGGACCTTGCGGCCCTCCACGGCGACCGTCAGACGACGCCATGTCGCAATCGGCTTCGCGGACACGGCCTGGTCGGCGAGGTCGATGTTGCGTCCCCCCGAGGCCTGGGCGAGTGCCACGCTCGACTTCTGGGCCATGGCGAGCACGAACTCCTGCCCACCGCTTCGCGCCACGGCCTCGTCTTGCGCAAACGCGAACCCGACGAGGTAGCCGACGGCGTGCTCCTCCAGGAACCGGTACTCCAGGTCGAGGACGTAGGTCTCGGGCGCTCGCTTGGTCGGGTCGGTCCAGAAGATCGTGCCGCCCGGCTGGTCGATCGTGAGCAGCGAGCGCCTGTACTGGATGTCCTTTCCCGGCGGGATGGCGCGTTCGCCGAGAAGGTCGTCCCACGCGGTGATGCCGGGAATGGGCGAAGGCCCGCCGTCCGCGGACGTGGATCCCTCGCCCGTGAGCTCGCCGAGGAGTTGCTTCGCCGCCGCGTCCTGCGGGGCGATGGCGACGAGTCGCCGGAGGGCGTCCACGGCCAGGTCCGGGTCGGTCTCCCGCAGGTGGCGCGCGAGACGGAGAACGCGGTCTCCGAAGCGCGTCTGCAGGGCTTCGAGCTCCTTCTCGCCCTTGCCGAGCACCGCGATGCGTTTCTCGGCCCGCTTCAGAAGGCGTGCGAGCTTCTTGTCCAGCGCGTCTCCCTGGGCCACGCACCCATCCCGGAAGCGGCGGTAGGCGCCCAGCGCCTTGCCGGGCTCCTTCTTCTTCTCGTGGACCTGGCCGAGGATGTACGCCGCCTCGAGGATGGTTGCGTCCTCCTCCAGGGCGCGCTCGAGCTTCACCACGGCTTCGTCGAACTTGCGGGCCGAGATGGCCTTCTTCGCCTGTGCGAGCAGGAAGCGGGCAACTTCGTCGTCGGCCTGTACCGACCGCAGATCCATGGCTCCCAGGACGAGGAGGACCAGGGCTACCGTCCCGCCGATGCGCGTCATCGTGCTCTCCAAGACCCGTGGAGCATAGCAAGGCGCGTCCTGAAGTGGCGAGTCGCCTGCGTCTTGAACGCCGGGGCGAATGCCGACGCTACGCGCGCGGGCGGGCGACGGGAGAGCGGCGTCGATGGCGCGCTGCCAGAGCCAGGCCGAGCGCCATCAGCAGCGCGCCGACGCCGACGCTCCACGTGAGTACGGCAACGGCGCGCAAGCGCGGCGGAGGGCGTCCCTCATCGACGAAGAGGAGCACGTGCGAGGCGTCCTCCGGTAGGGGTGCGAGCGTGGCCGTGGACGCCCCCGGCAGGAGAATCAGCCGCTCGGGCCCCCCCGGCAGCGGCTGGCCGTAGATCTCCGCCGGGTCGTCCGACGGATCCCGGAGCGTACGCCACTCCGCGATCTCGAGTCCGTCGTGGCGGCTCGTCATCAGGGTGACCGTTCGTCCGAAGGCCGCGTCGGCGACCAGGGCGGTAAGCAGGAGGAGGCCGGCCAACGCCCACAGGGCGAAGCTGGCGGTCGGTGGCCGGCGTCGGATCACTCTCCCTGCTGCATGGTCCCGAGCAAGACGAGCTGCACCGTCCACGTACTGGCGACGGCGGGGTTGCCGACGTACTTGCCACCTACGCCGTGATCGGCGAGATCGAAGTCGAACGACGCCTTCAGGCGGACGACATCCTTCCCGACACGCTGCATCTCGGGCATGTAGCGCACGTTGGCGTAGAAGCTCACGGGTTTCGCCACGCCCTTGACCGTCCACGTGCCCTCGACGTGCCACACCGTCGGACGCACGCGCTCGAGCTTGGTGGACTCGAAGATGAGGTCCGGATGGGCCTCGGCGTCGAGCCAGAGCCCGCCCATGAGCTTCGCGTCCCGATCTTCGTGGCCGGTGCGAAGCGTCACCGCCGGTACGGCGAATCCAGCTTTGCCGCTTCCGTCCGCGTCTAGCTCGACTTTACCGATTTCCATCGCGCCGCCTTCAGCGCTGAAGTCGACGAACGCGATCTGCCGCTCGAACGAATCGCCGACGCACATGACCGACTGCTTCCCGATCCAGAGGAACTCGATGGTCGTCGCGCCGTCGGGCATCGGATCCCCGCCTTCGAACGCGTCGATCGGGTCCTGTGCGGTGGCCGGGGCCATCGGTGGAGTGGAAGGGGACGGTGCGATGTCGCCGCAGCCCGTCAGGAGGAGCAGCGCGGCGAGGGTCAGCGTGTGTCGTCGAAGCATGGTTCTTCCCCGGAGTTCGTGCGCGTGAAGTTACTCGCCGATCGGGGGGGGAAGGGGGCGGGGGCCCTACCGCCGCAGCTCCAGCGTCAGGTCCTTGCGGATGTATACGCAGACCCCCTCGGCCGCGCGACAGACCGGAGCCAGGACGTAGCCGCGTAGCGTCGTGGCCGACGACGCATCGGCACCCTTCAGTGCCACCTCGAAACGATAGGTCTCGCCTTTCGCGCCCTCGGACAGGGGCCGCGCGAGGCCTTGCGGGACGGCGGTCCACCCCGCCGGGAGCTCGAGCCAGAGGACGAGTGGGTCCGTGCCTCCGTGCCAGGTCGTGCGACGCTCGTCCGTCGGCCGGACCGACACGTGCAGCTGCGCGCTCGGCTCTTGGCTCGTGGTGTCGAACACCACGGCGCTTTCGACCCACAGCGCGTCCGTTTCGTCCAGCGGGAGGGCGGCCTTCGGGTCCGGTGCCGTCGTGACGACGGTTGCCTTGCCGCCCGTCGTGCCCAGACCTCGCTCCGACAGGGTGAGGGCCGCATCCAGCGGCTCGGGGGCCTCGCCCCAGGACGCCAGCGCGGCCTGCGCCTCCTCGATCCAACCGTAGAAGGGGTAGGGCTTGTCCGTCATCGGTCCGTACTGCTGCAACCTACGCCGCCAGATGTACTGGTCGGGTCGGGCCTCCAGGGCCTTGCGCCAGGCATCGAAGGCCGCGGCCAGGTCCCCTGGCTGCGCGAACGGCGAGTCGGCCCGCATGCGGTAGGCGACCCCGCGTTGGAACGTGCGCACGGGATCCTCCGAGCCGCCGGCATTGCGCAGCGCGTCGATGAGGGACGAGGGGTCCTCGTCCCGATGCCAGAGGGCCCTCGACATGGCCGCTCCGACCGGCGCCGGGAGACCGTGCGCGTCGACCAACCGCCCGGCTTCGGATGAGGGCGTCGCGGGCATGCCCTCCGGAGCCTCATACGTCGTGCCGAGGAAGGTGGGAAGGTCGCTGACCTTCGCGCGGGCGTAGCGCACGACGCCGTGCTCGTCGACCAACGTGAAGCTCGGTACCACCTTGGATCCCGTGAGATTGAAGGGGTCCCAGAGGATGGGCGCGTCGATCCCCTTCCAGCGGGCGAGGAGGCGGCACCGCGCCGGATGCTGCTCCTGGGTGATCCCCACGACCTTGAGGTCGCCTGCTTCGCGCGCCTTGCGTGTCGCTCCGTACCAGACCGGTACGTGCTTGCGGCAGCCGGCTCACCAGGACGCGAACTCGATCAGAAGCAGCTTTGTCCCGCGCAGTTGCCCCAGGTCGACCTCCGTTCCCCCGTCGATGGTGGGCAGGCGGAGAGGATCCAGGAACACGGGCTTCTCCTCCGCCCGGGCCGGCGGCCCCCCGAGCAGCAGGGCCAGCAGGACACACGCTGTGAAACGGCAGAGCATCGCGGCATCCTAGCGTGCCCGCTTGCGTTCGTCGCTCGGCTGGAGATCCGCCCGCATGCTCGTCATCCTCAACTGCATCCGCGATGAGGCCCCCCGCCGGGCGTTCGACTCCCACACCGTGCCACGCCTGGCGGCCATGGCGGAGGAGGAGGTGAGGCTCGCGCACCTCGTGGGCGACGCCGCGCTTCCCCGCGCCGCGCCGGCCGATCGGCTGCTGATCACCGGGTCGGAGCTGTCCGCCGCCCGACGCAACGATCGCGACGACGAACTCCTCGCGTGCATCGCAGATTTCCTCGCGGCCGACGCGCCGGTGCTGGGCATCTGCTACGGCCATCAGATGCTCGCCCGCCTCGTGGGGGGCGACGGGGTCTGTCGGCGCTCCCCGACGCCGGAGTTCGGCTGGAAACGCCTCGCCCTCGAGCAACCCAATCCTCTCTTCGACGGCATCGAGGAGCTGATTTCGGCCCACTCCCACTACGACGAGGTTCATGCGCTCCCGGCATCCTGTGAGGTCATCGCGAGCACGGATCGATGCGCCGTGCAGGCGTTCCAGCTGACGGACCGGAGCGTCTGGGGCGTTCAGTTCCATCCCGAGATCCGGCACCGGCAGGGGCAGTCCATGTTCCGTCGCAACCTCGAGAACGATCCGGCCGCCGCATCCTGCTTCGCCGACGAGTTGGACGATCCGGATGCGCTGACCGCCAACGACCGGCTCTTCCTCAACTTCTTCCGGGCGGCCTGAGGTCGTGGCGCGTGCAACGCTCGTGGAGGTCTGCCTGGACTCCGCCGAGTCGGCCCGCGACGCCGAGTTGGCCGGTGCCGGGCGGGTCGAACTCTGCGACGACCTGGTCGAAGGAGGCACGACGCCCAGCGCGGGCATGATCGAGACGACGCGCAGCGTCATCGCCATCGGCATGTACGTGATGATCCGCCCCCGGGGGGAGATTTCTGCTACTCCGCTGTGGAGCAGGAGGTGATGGCTCGGGACATCCTCGCGGCCAAGGAACGCGACGCCGACGGCGTCGTGTTCGGCCTCCTCCAACCCGACGGACGGATCGACGCGGAGGCGACGGCCCGCCTGGTGGACCTCGCCGCGCCGATGGCGGTCACCTTCCACCGGGCGTTCGACATGGCCCGCGACCCCTTCGAGAGTCTCGAAGTGTTGGTCGGGCTCGGTGTGAAGCGCATCCTGACGTCGGGCCAGGAGGCCGACGTGACGACCGGCCTCGGCCTCGTCGCCCGACTCGTGACCCACAGCCGCGGCCGCATCGGCATCCTCCCCGGTTGCGGCATCGACGAGGACAATGCAGCGGATGTCGTTGCGGCCGCGGGTGTGCAGGAGGTCCATGTCTGCTTGCCCGAGCGCGTCACCAGCCCGATGAGGTGGAGAAACCCCCGGATCTTCATGGGGACCGCCCCAGGTGCCGCCGAATACGAGCGCGCCATCACCTCACGAAAGCGACTCGAGCGGTTGATCGCCAGCCTTCCTTGACGCCCGTCGGATGCCGTGTGCGACCAGGAGAAGGAGCATGACCGGCAGCCAGATGTGAAGGAGCTCCCAGCCGAAGATCCTCATCCCGTGGTTGGTGAAGAAGGCGCGCACGGAGAGGGGGGCTACCGGGATCGGCGTCCACGGCGCGAAGGTGCGCTCGAGGTCGAACGGGGCCAGGAACCCGACGCCGAGACCACCCGTCGTCATGGCGTCGAGGAGGCCTTGCGATGCGATGGCGAGGAAGAGTACGAGCGCCGTTCGCCACAGAGGCATGGGCCGGCCGCGAAAGAAGAGGACGGCCACGACGATGGCCAGGATCGCAGCGAAGGGCAGACCGTGCGAGATGCCCCGGTGGCCCCACGGATCCTCGTAGGCGACCCCGCCGAAGCGCATGAGCAGGGTGTCCGCGTCGGGGAGGGCCGCGCAGAGGGCTCCCGCGACGCGGATCCGCGTGTCGGCGTAGCGTCCCGCCGCCAGGTCGGCGATCGCGAGACCCACGAAAGCATGCGTGGGGGCCATGGCCATCCACGGAGGATACGGTCCCTTGTGGCCGCTGCGACCCCCTGCGGGGCCTACCATCGGCGCCTCTGGCTTCCTCGGCGGCTCACGCAGGAGACGGTCCATGCAATGTACTCGTACTCGATTTCCGTTTTTCTTGGCCCTGCTCGTCGTGGGGATCGTCTCGAGCGTGGCTCCGCCGGTGTCGGACGCCTGCACCGGTATCACGCTGAAGGCGAAGGACGGCGCCGTCGTGTACGGACGCACCATGGAGTGGGGGAGCTTCGATCTGAACAGTCGCCTGATCGTGATTCCCCGCGGGACGGCCTTCGTCGGTTCCACACCCGACGGCAAGCCTGGGAAGCAGTGGACGAGCACGTACGGCGTGGCCGGGATCGACATGCTCGAGAGGTACGCCCTTGCGGATGCCATGAACGAGAAGGGCTTGGTCGCCGGACTCTTCTATCACCCAGGTTTCGCCGAGTACGCGCCCTACGATCCGGCGCAGGCGTCCAACTCCATGGCGCCGACCGACGTCATGGCCTACATCCTGACGAGCTTCGCCACGCTGGAGGAGCTTCGGGAAGGTATGAAGTCCGTCCGGGTCGTGCCGGTCGTCGAGGAGGCGATCGGCAAGCCCGCGGACATCCATCTGCTCGTCACCGACCTCAGTGGCAAGGCCATCGTGTTGGAGTGGTTCCAAGGGGCCCTCCGTATCTTCGACGCGCCGCTTGGCGTCATCACGAACGCGCCCACCTACGACTGGCACCAGGTGAACCTCAGGAACTACGTGAACCTCTCGCCCGTCGCGATCCCCGACAAGAAGCTGCAGGATCTCGACTTTCGGCCCTTGGGGGGAGGCAGCGGGATGATCGGTTTGCCGGGCGATTTCACGCCGCCGTCGCGATTCGTCCGCGCCGTTGCCTTCACCCAGACGGCTCGCTCTACCGCCGACGGGCCCGAGACCATGTACGAACTCTTCCGTATCCTCGACAACTTCAATGTCCCACTCGGGGCGGCCGAGGGGACCGGAGAGCACGCCACGGCCGGGATGCGGAGCTCCACGATCTGGACGTCCGGGTGGGACCTGAGCAACAAGACGCTCTACTGGCACACGCAGAACAATCGCCGGGTTCGCAAGTTCGAGCTGAGTAGCATCGACTGGGACGCCTTGACCGGGGACATCCGGCACGTCCCGCTGGACCGTGAGAAGCTCCAGGACATCGAGCAGGTCCGCATACCCGGTGCCTAGCGACGCGCCCACGTCGTTCCTGGGAGGCTCTCATGCGTGACGCTCAGTCGACGGAGACCGAACTTCGAGCGCGCGTCGACCGCCTCATCGCGTCGGGACGAACGACGCTGGATCTGGTCGATCAGGACGACCTGCAGGCAGTCGCTGCCGACGCGGATGGACTGCTCCTCTCCGGCGCATCCCCCGAGGCGTATGCCGCCATCGAGGCAGCTCTGGCCGGTAGCGACCCGGCGGCCCCCCTCACCGCGCAAGTCGCCTGCAAGCTCGCGCACTCGAAGTGTGTCGTCGGTCGGCTGTCCTCTCCCGCCTTCGTATCGATCGTCTTCGCGGTCTACAAGGAGACCGTCCGCGTCCTGACCCGCGACGAGCACCCGCACGGTGAGGACTTCCTTCGGCGCAAGGTCCGGCAGGTGGAGTGGCTGGCTGAAGCGAACCCTGCCTTCGACTGGGAGATCGTCGTCGTCGACGATGGCTGCCCCGACGGAAGCGGCGATGTCGTGCAGCGCGTCGCCGAGCGCGAGGGGTACGGAGATCGGGTGCGTGTGCTTCACCTCGAGCGGGCGATCCAGGATCGCCTACCGGTGGTGTCCACCCTCGCGTCGACGGATCACAGTCGCAAGGGCGGCGCGATCCAGCTTGGGATGTGGGAGGCCGTCAATCGCAAGCACCGCGGTCATGTGGTCCTGTTCACCGACGCGGATCTATCGACCCATCTCGGACAGATCGGCCTCCTTCTGGAGCCGCTTGCGGATGGGTGCCTCGCGGCCGTGGGGTCCCGTCGAGAGGCGACGTCCGTCGTCGTGAAGGGATCCGGGCGCAACGACCGGGGGAAGCTCTTCATCTACCTCTGGAAGCGGATGCTTCGGCCGCTCGGCGAGGTCGTGGACACCCAGTGCGGGTTCAAGGCGTTCGCCGCCGGCATCGTCGACGAGCTGGTGCACCAGCCCATGGAGCGCCAGTTCGCCTTCGATATCGAGTTCATGCTGCGGACCGAGTTGATCCGCCCCGGGAGCATCGCACGGGTTCCGATCGCCTGGATCGACAGCGAGGCCTTGTCCACGACGACGGATCTCCAGCCCTACCTCGCCATGTTGAAGAGCGCGGCGGCCATGTACCGCCGCTACCTCCCCCGGGACGATGAGGCGGAAGCCTACGCGTCGTTCATCGAGTCCCTCGACGAAGACGCCTGGCAACGGCTGCTGACGGACATCCCCGAGGCGATCACGGCGCGCGATCCGGCGTCGTTCGGCACCTTCCGGGACGTCAGCGTCCACGACCTCCGTGCCCACGCCCGCCCGCGCTGAGTTCCGGGTTCCGTACGGAGGCAGCCTCGTAAACGAACTTTTTTCGCGCTGCGGGCCGCGCGGGGTCTACCCGCCGGTAATGGCCTGCCAGATCCAGATCTCGTCGCCCTCGGCGAGTCGGGTCTCCGCGAGCTGGTCGCGAGGCACGTGCTCGTCGTTGAGCACGCAGAGGATGTGGGGCCTCAGCTCGCCCGACGCCAACACGAGATGGTGGCGCAGTCCGGGCAGCGCCACATACGCGGCCTCCAGCGCGTCGGACAAGCGACGCGCACGCACACGAACACGGTCGCGCCCCACCATCACCTTCAGAACGGAAGGCAGGCGGAGTTCGACCTGGGGAGCCGAGCTGGTCAATCGAGGACCGCGACGGTGACCGACTGGATGGGGGGCAGGAATTCCGCGGCGCGCTGCCAGGTCGAACCCTCGTCCGCGCTGGCGAACACCTGACCGTTGGCCGTGCCCACGTACACGCCGCAGGGATCCAGCACGTCGGACGTCATGGCCTGTCGGAGGACGCTGACGTAGGCGTTCTTCTGGGGGAGGCCCTTGGTCAGCTGCGTCCAGCGGCCGTTGCGCCTAGAGCGGTAGACGCGCAGGGCGCCGTCCGTGGCGCGGAACATGTACTCCATGGGCTCCAGCGGCACGACATAGCAGGCGTGTGGATCGCGCGGGTGCACCGCAAGGCCGAATCCGAAGTCGTGGGGTAGGCCGGCGTCCATACGCTGCCACGTGTCACCGTGGTTGTCGCTGCGATAGACACCGACGTGGTTCTGCTGGAAGAGGACACCCGGCGCCGCCGGGTGCGTGAGGAGTTTGTGCACTCAGGTGAAGACCTCGGTCTGCTTCGGAGCACCCACGTAGCCGGCCAGACAGGAGTTGATCGGCTTCCAGTTCTTGCCCCCGTCGTCCGAGCGGAATGCTCCGGCGGCGGAGATCGCGGCGTACATGCGCAGCGGGTCGTGTGGATCGATCTCGAAGCT
Organism: uncultured Planctomycetota bacterium; assembly: GCA_963802335.1. Taxonomy (GTDB): domain Bacteria; phylum Planctomycetota; class PLA2; order PLA2; family JAEUHO01; genus CAWDIE01. The sequence continues at coordinate 353,755 of CAWDIE010000008.1, forward strand.
GTGCAAGCACTGCCCCCCGGCGCCCGGGGACCAGTCCTTGCGAGTCGGATGACGGTTCAGCCCGTTCACGGGTTCCCAGGTCTGGCCGCCGTCTTCGCTGCGGAACAGTCCGGCGGGCGCGGTGCCGGCGTAGAGCACCTTCTTCTGGCGGTCCGGGCCCGGGGCGAGGATCCAGATCCTGTTCGTCGCATCGAGGCCGTACTGCTTCGCGAACTTGGCCGCGCTCGCGTTCAGCTTGGGGAAGGCCGGCGGCTGCTTCGCGGGCTTGAAACGGTGGGTTTTCAGGCTGGCCGACAGGGTGTTGCTGGCGTACGTGAAGCTCGAGGCGGCTACGTGCAGGCGTGGCGTCCCGCGCGTGTCCACGAAGGCGTAGGGCACGGTCCACCCCTTGAGGAGAGGCCCCGTGATTTTCCAGCGCCGGCGCCCCTTGCCCGACTCGAGCAGGAAGAGTCCGCGCTTCGTGCCGACACTGAGGATCACCTTCTTCGCCATCGCCGTCTCCTCGATTCGCGGCACACTCTAGCCTGGATGATTCATGAACCTTGGCGTAGTCGCGCGGTCCTGGGCACACCTGAAGCCGAACCTCCGCGTTGCTCCTCCTCGGCGATGCGCAGCGGCATCGAGTCGTCGTCGCGCCTTGACTTCCGGCTCCAGGAGCACCCAGGACACCCCGTCGCTCGAGCGAGGGCGGCAAATGGCCGCTGAACCCCATTCGCTTGCGTCTTCCGCGATGGACGGCGCGCGCTTCATGAATCAACCAGGCCAGCCTGGGTGATTCATGAACCTTGGCGTAGTCGCGCGGTCCTGGGCACCCCTGGAGCCGAACCTCGGCGCCTGTCCTCCTCGGCGATGCGCAGCGGCATCGAGTCGTCGTCGCGCCTTGACTTTCGGCTCCAGGAGCACCCAGGACACCCCGTCGCTCGAGCGAGGGCGGCAAATGGCCGCTGAACCCCATTCGCTTGCGTCTTCCGCGATGGACGGCGCGCGCTTCATGAATCAACCACGCTACCAGCGCGCGGACCTTCGAGGCAGAGGGCGCTCCGGTGCGGTGGGGCGGGGCTACTGCCCATGGGGTTCCAATCAACGTACCTTCCCAAGATGTAGTGTTCGCCTAGACTGACGGGCGGCGCCCCGACGTGGGTGCGGGGCGGGGGGGACGGAGCGTGAAGCACACACAAAGAACGCCTTGGCTGACCGTCGCCCTCGCGCTGGCCCTGGCCGTCAGCGTGAGCCTGCACATCGCTCGCTTGGCAAGGGATGCGGGCGACGAGGGGCCGCGCGTCGTTGCCCTCACGCAGGAAGGACCGGCCGCCCGGCCCACCCTGCTCATCGACTTCGACGTCCCCATGGTCACCGCGGGCGCCGTGGGCCAGCCGCTCGCGGAAGGGCTCGTCCACGTCGACCCGCCTACGGCCACGGTGGCCAGCTTCCTCACGCCGCGTCGGCTCAGCGTCCAGGTCGAGCGCCCCCTTCCGCTTTTCCAACACGGACGTGTGCTCTTTGGCCCGGCCTTCCACGACGCGACCGGTCGCCCCCTGGCCTCTGCGCCGCCGACCGTGTTCACGACCGGACAGCTCGAGCTCGAGCGTCCCCCGCGCGCCCGCTTCGCGAAGGGCATCGCCGTTTGCTCGCTCGCATTCAACGGGCCGGTCGCGCCGAACGTCTTGCGCGAGCACCTGCACGTGAAGAACTCCGCGGGACGCGACCTCACCTTCGAGTTGCGCGGTGAAGACGCGGCCTGGGACCTCGCGTTCGAGGACGTTCCCCGCGGTCCGACGCGCCTGACGATCGACGCGGGCCTCCCCAGCCGCTTGGGGCCCGTGGGTCTTGCCAAGTGCGTCGACCAGTCGCTGGTCTGGCCCTCCGACCTGCTCGTCGTCGACACCGATGTCTCCGGCAAGCACCCTCGGCGCACCGTCGAGCTGACCTTCTCGCACGACCTCGCCGATGGCGACCTGTCGCCCTTCGTGAGCGTGGATCCCGCGCCGGAGGATCTTCAGGTCAAGGCCGCGGGCTCCACCCTGGCCCTCACCGCGTCCTTCCCCGCACGCCGCGTCGCGCGCGTACGCCTGCGCAAGGGCCTCCCTTCGTCGTCCGGGCTCACGCTGGCGGCGGACGTCCTGCGTCCGGTGTCCATACCCGCTCCGCGGCCTCGCGTGCGCATCGCCCAGGCGGGCAGTGCTCTCTCCACCGCGGCCCGCCCCGAGCTGATGCTCGAGGGCATCAACGTGCCTCTCGTGGAGGTTTCCCTGCGCGAGGTGTTTCCCAACAACATCGTTCCGCTCGCGTTGGACTGGGCTCAGATCGGCGCGTTTGCGTCGGACGCCGTGGTACGACGCGTTCCGATCCAGACCGCACCGGACGAGGCGTGGACCCACAGACTCGATCTCACGTCGTTTCTGGGGAAGCCCCCGCGCGGCGTCTATCACATCACCGTGCGCGACGCCGAGGCGTCCTCGTGGCGCTCTTCGACGCGCCTCCTGCAGGTCACCGACCTCGCGCCCGTGGTGCGCGTGGCACCGGAAGGCCTGGTGGTATGCGTCTTTCGTCTGAGCGACGGCTCGGCGGTCGCCCAGGCCACGGTGCAGGCGTTCGACGAGAAGAACCAACGCGTTGCGTCTGGCGTGACGGATGAGGACGGCCTCTTCCGAGCAACCTACGGGCAGGCAGCTCCCCACGTGGTCGTCGTTTCCACCGCGGAGGATCGTGCGTGGGTCGATCTGCGAACCCACGCTCTTGCGCACGATCCTCGCGACATCGAGGGACGCCGCACGCCGCAGGGACTCGAAGCGTTCCTCTATGCCGACCGCGGCGTCGTTCGTCCCGCCGAAGTCGCCCACGTGACCGCGCTCGTGCGCATGCCGGACGGCACGGCGGGACCGGCGGGCCTCCCGCTCTCGCTGGAGCTTCACGGGCCTGGTCGTCGCGTTCTGAAGCGGCTGAAGACGCGTACCGACCCACACGGCATGGCGGCCATCGACATCCCCTTCGCCCTCGACGCACCCACCGGTCCCTACCTCGTCACCGTGAAAACGCCGGGAAGCGACGCGGCCATCGGCGAGGTGGCCTTCCGGGTCGAGACCATCGTGCCGGATCGCCTCGAGGGGGTGATCGCGCTGCCCGACGAACCGTTGCGTCCCAGCGCGACGGTCCAGGCGAAGCTGGCTGCGACCCTACTGAGCGGCGAGCCCGTCGGTGGGCTCACCGCCCGCCTGCGCGTGCGCCACGAGCCTCGGGTTCACGAGGACGCCGAGGGCTTCGTTTTCGGAGACCGGTTCAGCGCGCCCGCGCCGTTTGCCGCACCCGAAGAGCAGCGCGTCCTCGATGCGGCGGGGAAGGCGACCGTCGAGGTCGAACTGCCTTCCCTGCCCGAGGCCGGCGTGGACCTCCGAACGACGTTCGAGTTGGAGGTGATCGACGTGTCGGGCCGGGGGGTGTTCACGCGCGTCGTGCGGGACGTGCGGCCCGGCGAACCGCGTCTCGGCCTGGCTCCCCCGCGCGGCGGCGCGGTCGAACTCGATCTGAAGCTCGCCGGCGGCGAGCGTGCCGCGGGGCTAGGCGTGCTCGAGCGGGTGCGCCGCATCGGCTCCTGGCGATTCGAGGGCTCACGTTTCGTCTGGCGCGGCGACGAGGTCGTGACGCCCGTTGCGCAGGTGTCCTTCCAACTGGAAGACGGACGCGGCCGGGTGCGCTTCGAGAACCCCGGCGACGGCCGCTTCCGGGTGCGCGTCGAAGCCCCGGGAACCACCCCCGCCGCCGTCGCCTTCGAGCGCTGGGGGGGCGTCACGTACGCGTCGAGCAAGCCCGGCGCGCCCCGCCTCACTGTGTCGTTGGTCGGTAAGGACGCGCAGCCCGGTGGTCGCGTCGCGCTCGCGGTGGATGCGCCCGTCGCCGGCCGGGCCTTGTTGACCGTGGAGTCCACGTCGGTGCTCTCCGCGCGCGTCGTGCCGATCGAGGCTGGGCCGCAGCACGTCTGGGTCGACCTCCCCGACGTCGAGCTTCCGAGTGTGCACGTGACGCTGACGTTGGTGCGCGGTGCACGCGAGGCGGCGGGACGCCCGACGCGGCTGCTGGGGGCGGTCGCCGTACCCCTCCGGCGCCCGGCGCGCCGCCTCGCCGTCGAGCTGGACGTGCCCGCAGAAGCCGAGCCCGAACGATCGCTCGCGCTGACGGTGCGCACCTCGGCCCCGGCCACCGTCCGCGTACACCTCGTGGACGAGGGCCTCCTGCGGCTGACGGGGTACCGCAGCCCCGATCCCGTCGCACGCCTGGAAGCGACGCGCCGGCTGGACACGCGACTCGGGGACCTCTACGCCGCCCTCCTCGAGCGCATGGTCTTCGGCAGCGAAGAGGCCGAGACGGGCGGTGGAGGCAGCCTCGCTGGACGGCTGGACCCCACGGCGACGAAGACCCTCGAGACCGTGGCCATCGCCAGTCGCCTCGTGCCCTGCAACGGGGAAGTGCACCTCGACTTCGACCTCCCAGCGTACGAAGGGCGCCTCCGGGTGTTCGTCGTCGCCGCGGGAGCGCAAGGCACGGGCTCGGCCTCCGCGCCCCTCGCCGTGAAGGGCAGGATCTCCGTGGCGATCCACACGCCTCGTGCCGTGGCACCGGGCGACGTCTTCGAGGTCCCGATTCAGGTTCGCGGCGAGGAGGTGACGTGGGACGTTGCGCTCGTGCGCCTCGAGCGCGTCTCGGATGGCGCGCCCCTCCGCGTCCGCGCAGGGACGGATCCCGGCGTGGCTCGGATCGTCGTCCGAGCACACGACGCCGCCGGTCACGCGGTCGAGCGTGAGGCTCGGTTCTCGATCCGGCCGGCGGCACCGCTCACGCTCACGCACGATGTGACACGCGTCGCGGCCGGCGAGCGTATCGACGCACGCGTTCCTGGGTCGTGGCTGCCCGGGCACGCCAAGGCGCGCCTCGTGGTGGGGGACGTGCCCGGCCTGGCCAGCCTTCCTGCGCTGGAGCGACTCCTCGAGTACCCACACGGTTGCGTCGAGCAGACGACTTCACGCGCGTTCGTCCTCCTCGCGTGGAGTGCGTTGTTGCGTCGGACCCATCCGGAGGGGGCGGCACCCGAAGACGTCGTGGGCGCGGCGATCGATCGCATTCTCTCCATGCAGACCGCGGAGGGAGCCCTCGCGGCATGGCCGGGGGGGAGCCGCCCCTACGCATTCGGCAGCACGTACGGAGCGCACTTCCTGGTCGAGGCGAGGCGCTTGGGTCGCGCCGTGCCCGAAGAGCCGCTCACGAGGCTCCTCGACGTCCTCGAGAAGCGCCTTCGTCGGGGCAAGGCCGGCGCGTACACGGCGCGCGTTCTCGCGCTCGCCGACCGCGACGTCCGGGTCCACCTGCCGGGACTCGCCGACGACGCATCGACGGCGGAGGAACGCGCCGACCTCGCGGCCGCCTACCTACTGACGGGCGACCGGCAGCAGGCCCACGCCCTCCTGCGGGGCGCCGGCGATCCATGGGGCGTTCCGCGCGAATACGGCGGGCGTCTCTCGAGTCCGGTCCGGGCCGCGGCCACGCTCCTGGGTGCGCTCGCAGAGGTCTCGCCCGAGGATTCACGGCTTCCGGATCTGACGGCGCGTCTCGAAGCCGAGTTGCAGGGCACCCGCCGCACCACGCAGGACGACGCGGCCGCCCTGCTCGCGCTCGCCAAGGTCTACGCCATGCGAGCCTCCGGCCCCCCGAGCCGAGGTCGCGTTCGCGTCGGCAACGTGGAGCACGTCTACGGCGCCGGGGGGCTCGTCCTGCCGTTCGATCCCGCTGCCGCGCCTTCGTACACGCTCGACGCGGACGGGCCGACCACCCTGGTCGTCCGCGTTGCCGGGATCCCGCTCGAACCACCCGCCCAAGGGACCTCGAAGGGCGTGACGGTGACGCGTCGCTACGAAGCGTCCGACGGTGCCTTTCAGCAAGGGCGCATCTACCAGGTCGTCATCGAGGGCCGGGCTCCTCCTGGGGCGGAGAACCTCCTCGTCACGGACGTCTTGCCGGGGGGATTGGAAATCGAGGCGGCGCGCGGACAGAGCGGCACGCTCGATCCGGATCGCATCGAGCCTCGTGATGACCGGGTGCTCTTCTTCCGGACGAAGCCGCTCGCCGATGGAACGTTCCGACAGACATACCTCGTGCGGGCCGTCACGGCGGGCACCTTCCGGGCGCCACCCGTGAGGGCGGAGTTGCTCTATGCCCCCGACCTGCACGCCTGCTCGGAAGCGGGCGGGTCGATCGAGGTCCGGCGTTGAGCCGAGCCGTGGCCGCGCCCGGGCGAAGGCGCCGCGCTTCGCGCGCGCGCCGCCTCTTGATGGTCCTTGCCGTCAGCGTGCTGGCCTACCAACTCGCGTTCGCCCTTCTGAACGCGATCTTCCCGTTCCCGCACGACGCGTTCGATCGCTACGGCATGTCACCCGTCGTCCGGGCGGCGGATGGCACGCCGATGCACATCGGGTTGACCAGCGCCGGTGAGCGTCTGCTGCCGTCCGAGGAAGACGAGGTCTCTGAACACGTACGCCATGCGGCGATCGCGATGGAAGACCGGCGCTTCTTCCGTCACGGTGGCGTGGACGCGTGGGCAGTCCTTCGTGCCGCCTGGAGCAACCTCACGGATGACGGGGAACGCCAAGGTGCGTCCACGATCCCCATGCAGCTCGCCCGGCTACTCGACCCGCAGCCCCGCACACTCGCGGGGAAGGCCGTACAGGCCTTTCGAGCCATTCAGCTCGAACGAAGCTACTCGAAGCGGTTCCTGCTCGCTCGGTACCTCGATCTCGTCCCGTTCGGGGGCAACCTCCGCGGCATCGGCGCGGCCGCCAAGGCCTGCTTCGACAAGGATGCGATTCACCTGACTGCGGCGGAGGCCGCCCTCCTCGTATCGATGCTGCCCGCCCCGACGCGCTTTGCTCCCTGGCGAGACGCCGACCGGGCGCGCACCCGCCGCAACCGCATCCTGGACGCGATGCAGCGGGAAGGCTATCTGGATGGGGCCGCCCATGCCGCCGCGTGCGAGGCGCCGCTGGGCATCCGCCGCACGCCCTTCCCGGATCTCGCGCCCCACGCCTGGCTGCGCGTCGAGGATGGTGCGACGTCGATCGACCCGACGACCCAGCGCGCGGTCGAGTCCATCCTGCGCTCCATGGCCGGTCCAGACGGTGTCGCGGCCGTGGTCGTAGACAACGAGACGATGGCCGTTCGAAGCCTCGTCGGGGCCGCGCGTCCCGAGGCCGCCCTGCTCGACGCGACGCGCCGCCCTCGCAGTGCAGGCTCCACGCTCAAACCGTTCCTGTATGCGCTCGCCTTGGACCGCGGCCTGTTGACGCTCGACACGCCCGTGCTCGATCTCCCCTGGGAGAGGAGCGACTGGTCCCCATCGAACTTCGACCAGCAGTTTCGCGGGCCCGTTCCCGCGCGCGACGCGCTGTCCGCCTCGTTGAACGTGCCCGCCGTGCGCCTCGCGGCGGCACTGCCCCGTTCGGCGTTCCTCGCGACGTTGCGCCAAACCGGCTTCCGCCACCTCCGGCCGGGAGGCGTGGCCAAGGAGGTCGACCTCGCTCTCGGGACGGACGACGTCACGGTGATGGAGCTGGCCGGCGCCTACGCCATGCTGGCCAACGGTGGCCAGTACCGCCCTCCGTGGGTCTCCGTCGGGGCGCGTACGCCCCGGGACCGCGCGACTCGTGTCCTGTCCGAAGGAGCCGCCGCGCTCGTACTGGAGGCCTTGTCGGATCCGCGCCGTCGCCGTCCCGCCGGGGCGGCGCGCGAGGGCGTCGCGTGGAAGACGGGAACGTCGTCGAATCGACGCGACGCCTGGGCCGCCGGCGGTACGCGCGACACCACGGTCGTCGTGTGGCGAGGTTGCCTCGACGGACGCTCCGATCCCGACCTGGTCGGCGCCCGGGAGGCCACGCCGCTCTTCTTCGCCGTGCTGCATGCCGCGGAGCCCTCTCCTCGTCCCTTCCCTGCGCCCGAAGGCACGGTCGAGGTCGAACTCTGCGCCGTGAGCGGCTCGAGAGCCACCCGCGCGTGCGCCCGCACGACGCGCGGACGCGCTCCGGCCGACGCCTCGCCCCTTCGACCCTGCGCGGTCCACCGGGGGCTCCTCGTCGACACCGAGTCGGGCGATCTCCGTTGCGCAGCGTGTCGGGCGAAGCATGCGGTCGAGGAACGACCCTTCGCCGTCTTCCCGCCCGCGTGGGCGGCGTGGCTTGCTCGCACGGGGCGAGCGACGACCGTCGTGCCGCCGCATGCGGCGGACTGCCCGTCGCCGCTAGATCCGGCCGAGTTGCGCCCTGTGTTCCTGCGACCCGTGCAAGGGCAGCGCCTGCTGGCGGTACGCGGGACCGCACGCGTCGAGGTCGAGGTTCTCGTCCATGCAGGCGAGGGCCCCGTCACGCTGCTCGTCGACGGGTTGCCGGCCAGTCAGTTGGCGCGTGGAGCGCGGCGTGCGATGACCCTGGAAGAAGGCCGCCACCGACTGACCGCCACGACGCCTCGCGGTCTGCACGCCAGCGTGGAGGTGATCGTGGAGCAACAGGACTGAGCGTTTGCCGGACCAGCCTCGTTGACGGCTACGACCCCTCCATGCTCATGGCGTCCAGCGAACCCGTGGGGCGATCGCGGCCCGTCGGCGGTACGCTGCTTCCCATGAGGCGTGCACCGTCCCGACCCAGACCCTCCGTGGGCATCGTGGTCCTCCTCGTAGGCGTTCTCGGGCTGGCCGGGTGGTGGCTCGTCCACCGGGGAGAGGACGGGCGGAGGCCGAGCGCCGTCCCTTCCGAGGAGGCGCCCAACCCGCGGGCACCGTCCTCCCCCCTGGACGGACCCGATGCGATCCTGGGTACGAGCTGGACCCTGATCGAGCGCTGGTCGACGCTCAATGAACGCTGCTCCCGACTTCACGAGCGGATCAAGACAGCCGGGGAGGCGTCGACGAGTGAGCTGGCAATCGCCGCCGAGGCGACGTGGGACGACCTGAAGGCTGCGTACGACGCCGTGATGAAGGTGGCCTCGACGCTGGAAGGGGCCGACGCGGGTGCGCGAGCCGGCGACGAGGCGCAGCGAAGGCAGTACGTCCGCAAAGCGCGGGAGCTGGTCGAGCGCTCCGAGGCCCTGCTGACCCGCGCGGATGCGCGCTTGTCCGCGGTGGGCTACTGACGACCGCCCTTTCCACGTCCTGGCCTCGTGGTGCAAGGCGGAGGTAGGGTAAGGGCATGGCGGCACGCTGGGCCCGACGCACCTGTGAGCGATGCGGACGTACCGACCTGATTCTCGCCGACGGGGGCTGTCCGCATTGCGACGAGGAAGCGCTCTCACGCCCCGCCGAGGCAACGACGCGCGTACGTCTTCACTCGGGCATGCAGCTGCCTCGAGTGTGTCTGCTATGTGGAGCGTCTACAAACCGGACCGTTCGCCTCCGCCTCGTGGGGCCACGACCGATGAAGGCACCCCGTCAGGGTGGCGCAGCGGACGCCTTCTTGGCGCTCATCCTCGGCGGCGGCTTCTTCACGCTCCTGCGTGGTGTGGGGCAGGCGTTCGATTCGCGTCGCCCGACCTTCGCCCTTCGGGTCCCGCAGTGCGACGTGTGTGGGCGGGAGGGGCCGCCGGTCGGCAGGGGGCCCGACTACACGGCGAGGCGACTCACGTTCGACACGCATCCTCGCTTCGCTGACGCGCTGGCGGCCCAGCAGCGTGAAGTCGAGCGTCGGCATCGAGGCCATCAGGAGGGCCGCAGCCATTCATGAAAGGGCGCGCGAGAAGAGGAGCCTGATCTCGCCTGGGAGGCTCGGGTAGGCGCCCGGTTCGTCCCGCAGGAGCCGGAACCCATGTTTGGCGTAGAGGCGGCAGGCCGGGACGTTGATGTCCTGGGTCTCCACGTCCAAGCGAGTGCAGTCGTGTCGCAAGGCCCACGACGTGACGGCCTCGAGCAGCAGCGAACCCAGGCCCCGACGACGCTGAGCGGGATGCACGCGAAGATCCCACAACACGGCGACGTCGTCGCGTCCGTCGAGCATCTCGACGCCGTCCGTACGCCAGGCGACCAGGGCGCCCCCCACGCGACACTCGCCCGCGAAGGCGCTGAGCACGCCCCAATTCGAGAGGTCCCAGCGTTGGCCGAGATGCGATGGGGGCCCCGCGTCGGCGTCGTAATCCTTGACCCACGGCGGGTTCACGACCGCTTCGACGAGCTCCCTCGTTCCCCCGACCGGCTCGACGACACGAACGCGTCGGTCCACCGTCAGCGTCATCGGGACCGTGCCGTAGGCCTCGAGCGAACGATGATCTTCCTCGCGGATCTGAAACGGCACGCCGGGTCTCCCGTTCGAGGGTGTTGAGGCGAGTTACCGCGAAGGGCTCAGCGGATGTTGTAGAGTTGCATGAGCGACGGCGTGAGAGCGGCGAAGTTCGCGCTCGACGTGTACGTGGCCATGCTGGGCGGGAACTCGGGATCCAAGAGTTGGCCCATGGCCACGATCGAGATTGCCCGGACATAGATGCCCGCTTCGTGGTTCTTCGCCAAGGCGACGAGTCGATCGGCGGCCTTGGGATTGCCGAAGCGACCGACCGACAGCGCCACGGCGACCATCGCGCCGCGCGTCGCATCGCCCTTGAGTTGATCCAGTAGGTCGTCACAAGCCTCGCAAGCACCCAAGGCGCTCAGCGCGCGCGTTGCCGACAGATGGACCTGGGCCCAGAGTCGCTCCTTGGCGGCGGTCCGGAGTGCGAGGATGGTCTTGGGGTCCGTTCGGCCCATGGCGCCGAGCGCACGGGCGACGTGGCTCCGCAGGATGGGTTGCCGGCTGTCGTCACGCAGGATGGCCAGGAGATGGGGGCGCGCCCCCTCGGCCTTCGCCAGCCCCGCGGCCGCGACGTACGCGGCGACCACGTCGTCGGCGCCCCGCGCGGTGGTCACGCCCCATTCCAGCATCGTGTGCGCCTCGTGGCGGAACACCGCCGCCGGCCGAGAAGTCAGGGCAACGTCGCACAGAGCGATTCCCGTGGCGAGGGCGGCGTATGTCCGCTCGCGCGAGCTTCCGTGCCGGGCCCGGTGCACGAGGAAGTGCCCGATCGAAGGCCGCTCGAGAAGGGCGATGCTCCCGCCGCGGATATCCGCGGCCAGCAGATCGCCGAGGGCGTAGTAGCAGAGACCGACCACGTGGTTGTGCCCCTGGGTGAGAATCGCACGCTGTAGCGCCTTCGCGGCCTCCACCCGCTGCTCGCCGTGCAGCGAGGGGGCGAGTTGAGACAGAGCGATCGCCCCAGCCGCCTGGACGGGCGCCGTGCAGCGCTTGTTGGCCAGCACCTGCGTGGGGAGGCGGATGCCGTCGGGTGCGCCGAGGCGCGCGTAGATGAGCAGGGCGTGCGACCGCTCGATGGAATCCCACGACCGGCCGAGCGCCCGCTTCTTCAGTACGAGACGTCGCAGCTGCTCCCGCATGCCGCTGGGGATGCCCTCGCTGGGCTGCATGCCGAGTGCAACGAGCAGCGCGACGGTCAGGTCACGATCGGGGTAGCGCTCGGCGAGGCGGATCCACAGAGCGCGCGACACGAGCCGTCCGTCCTTCTCCATCCCTTCGTCGCCATAGCCCTGGTCGGCCAGCAGGCCAAGGGCGTAGAGCGCGAAGCAGCGAACGCGCGTCGGACAGTCCTTGTCGTCGAAGAGCGAGAGAAGCATCGTGCGAACGGAGCGGAGGTCGTCGTTGGAGAGGGGGCGGTCCTGGCCACTCCGCCGCAGCAAGCCGAGGCCGAGGACCGCGGACTCGCGAATCTCCAGGCTGCTCCCTCTGTTGCTCGCGTAGTACTTCAAGATCGGAACGACGCCGGCGTTGCGGGCGATGCGCGCCCAGGCGATCAAGGCGGCGCCGACCATGGTGCGTGGGTGGCGCCGAGCGGGGTCCACCACCTCCTTGAGGTAAGGGACCACGAGTCGACTCAGACTGCGATCGACGAGCAGCTCGTGGTAGCTGCGTCCCGTGTCCGGCTCCTCGCCGACCACGCCCGACGCCTTGCGGGGGGCCGTCACGGGCCCGCCGGGTAGGACGGGTCGAGGCCGCAGCGCCCACGCGGACGCGCGAAGGCTCCACCACGTGGTCCAACGAAGGGGAAGCGTGCCGACCGTGCCGAAGGCCCGCGGCGCCGGCCCGCCGCCGGCGGGGCTCTTAGCCTCTCCCGGGGCCGTCATCGGCGGAGGGAGGTTGCCGGGCCGAGGCGGGCCGGGTGCCGGGGGCCCCACGGGGCGCCCAGGGTTGGGGTTGCCGAATCGGAAGTTGCCGCCGTGCGCACACGCCGCACGGGTGACGTGGGGGAGGCCGAGCAGGGTGAGGAGGAGGAGGAGCGCGAGGCCGAGCCGCAACGCGAGTCCGCGAGGGAGGGACCTCTCCTCGTCCGTCCACGGCCTCTGGCGCCACGGGATCTGCTTCACGGCCTCACGCCACGATCTCCATCTCTTGAACGTCGGGCAGTCACGTCTGCCGCGCGCCATCGTACGGTTTCATACGGAGGCAGCCTCCCGAAGGAACATTTTTGCCTCCGGTGGGAAGGCCCATGGCTGCCCACGCTTTGCGCCGGCCGGAGGGCGCGCCGTGCCGTTCCTTGCCCTCCGGGTGGATCGCGACCGAAGCCAAACGCCGGATTTCAGACGTTTGCGGCGTGGCGAACGGTCGCTGCGGGGTCGGGCCACCCCGCATGCGTCGGAGTAGGTTGCCCCATCCCCGGCGTACGTCGAGCCTTGCTCCTCGGCCGAGGGGGTACATTCGAGTACCCGTAGCCCGACGGGGTGGGGGCACAGCAATCGTGCCGCGGGCGCCCGGCTACGCAGGTTTGCGGCCGCTCAGACGGACGCTGGCGACGCTCCCGGCAACGCGGTTGAGCTCGGCGATGACTGCGTCGCGCTCCTCCGGCGTAGCGCCGGACCGTTCGAGGTCCGCTCCGACGAGTCCCCGTAGATGCTCGGGCTCGTACACGAAGCGCTCGCTTGCCTGGACGTCGCTCAGTCCGGCGTCTCGCAGGCCGGCCACGTACGCTCCTTCGGAGATCGCCCCGGCGATGCACGCCTCGTAGGCGGCGGCGAAGTTGCGGACCATCGCGGACAAGTCCTCGGCAACGATGTCCGAGATGCTGAACCGTCCGCCGGGCTTCAGCACGCGGTGGATCTCGGCGAACACGCGTTCCTTCTCCGGGGAGAGATTCACTACGCAGTTCGAGATGACCCAGTCCACCGACGCGTCCTCGACAGGGAGCGCCTCGATTACGCCCTTGCGGACCTGGACCTGGTCATAGCCCGCCTTCTGGGCATTGGCCCGCGCGGCTTCGATCATCTCGTCGGTCATGTCGACACCGATGACCATGCCCTCTGGGCCGACACGTTCCGCCGCGATCAGGAGATCCAGACCGGCTCCGCTCCCGAGGTCGAGCACCGTCTCACCTGGACTCACCTCGGCGAACGCGAGAGGGTTGCCGCAACCGAAGCTGCTCTTCCCCGCGTCGGCGTGCCGCTTCAACTCGTCGTCGTACCCCGCGACCTTCACCGCGGTGGCCGCCGGCGGCTCGCAGCAGGAAGGCGCGCCGCAGCTGCCCTGGGAATCCGCCAGGGCCTGGGCGTAGGACCGCGCGACGAGCTCGTGGATCTCCTCGCTCGACATGTCGCGGAGGGGATTGGGCGTGGCACCGGACATCATTGAAACCTCCGTGGGGGGGCAGGGTCACTCGGCGGCAGCGCAGCCAGCGAAGGCCGCCGCCAGATCTTCGAAGAACGTAGAGAGACGATCACAGTCGATCGCGTAGCGGACCTCGCGTCCGTGCTTGTGGGCCTGGACGACCCCGGCATCCCGGAGTGCCGCCAGGTGCCTCGAGACGCCTGAGAGGTGGACGCCGCAGCAGCCGGCGACCTCGGTCACCGTTTGCGGCGATGAGGCCAGGCTCAGACGGTGGAGTACCTGGAGCCGCGTCGGGTCCGACAGGCTGCGAAAGAACTCGGGCTGGAGCAGCGCACGCAGCGCTTCGTCCGGGTCACAGGGGGCCGCAGTGCGCTTGTCTCGGGGTGTCGCCACGGCGAGATTGTTGCATACCCGTGCAAGCATGCAAGAGAATCCGGGGCCGGAGCGGAGGGCATCCGAAGTGGCCATGTCGGCTTCGGCCGGCTACCCGCGCACGGAGGAGTTTCGTACCTCGGCCGTCGCTCCGCGCGGACGTCCTGCACCGGGTGACGGTGCGCAGGCGACCCTCGGGTTCTCCCACAGGAGCGTCGGGCCCATCGCGAAGCGTCGCACGATTGCGACACGGCTGCCGGTGGCCGGGGACGACGAGGGGGACAAGTCGCCCTGGTAGGATCGCCGCCCATCCCGGGGAGCCCACATGCGCTGGACGGTCTGCCTCATCCTTGCCTCGTTGCTCACCGTGGTCGGCTGCGGCGGCCCGACGGACGTCACCGTCGCGGCGATTCCCGGTCTGAACGTGGCCTACCTGTCCATGAACAATCAGAAAGCGCCCTTCGACGACGTGCGCGTGCGCGAGGCCGTGGCGCTCGCACTGGACAAGGACCGCATCATTCAGGCGGCCTACGCCGGTCGCGCCATCCCGGCTGCGACCCCCTTGCCACCCACGCTTCCCTTCCACCACGCCGACCTCCCGTCGCGCGCCCGGGATCCCGAGAGGGCCAAGCAGCTCCTCCAGGATGCGGGGCACACGCTGCCGCTCCCGATCACCCTGAGCCACGGCAACAACAGTCGACCGTACATGCCGCTTCCCGAGGAAGTCGCCAAGCAGGTCGCGGGCGACTTGGAGGAGGCGGGGTTCAAGGTGACCATCCGCAAAGAGGAGTGGGCGAACTACCTGAAGATCGTCCAGAACGGCGAGCATCAGATGGCCTTGCTGGGCTGGTCGGCCGACGTCGCCGACGCCGACAACTTCCTCTACGTCCTCCTCGACAAGAACAACGCCCGCGTCGGCGACGCCAACAACATCTCCTTCTACACGTCCGAGGCCGTGCACGAGCGTCTGACGCGAGCCCGGCAGATCGACGACGAAGCCGAGCGCGCGCGCCTGTATCGGGAGGCCCAGGAGATCATCCACCGCGACGTGCCGATGGTCCCTCTCGTCTATACGGAGAAGATGATCGCCCATCGGAACGCGTTCGGTCCGCTCACGGTGGAGCCCGTGACGCACCCCTTGCTTCGCCTCGTCGCGACGCCCATCGACGGTCGTCTGACCTTCGTTCGAGGCACTGACTCCGTGAAGCTCGACCCAGCGACCGTGACCGACGGCGAGAGCAGCAAGGTCGTCGAGCAGATCTACGACAACCTGATCCGGTTCGCGCCGGGGACCGCCACGGTCGAGCCCGCCCTCGCGACGGCCTGGACCCGGAGCGAGGACGGCCGTACGTGGACGTTCACCATCCGCGAAGGCGTCATGTTCCACGATGGAACCCCGCTCGATGCCGCTGCCGTGGTCAATGCATTCGAGCGCCAGCGCGATCCGAATCACCCGCACCACTTCGAGGAGCACCAGTACGCGTACTGGCTCGATCTCTTCGGCTTCGTGGAGAGGGTCGAGTTGGGCCAGGCGCCCATGACGGTCGTGTTCCGCTGTACGGATCCTGCCCCGCCCTTCTTCCTCCAGGAGCTGGCCGTCTTCGCCATGGGCATCCCCTCCCCGGCGGCGCTCGACAAGTACGGCGCCGAGTTGGCTCGGCATCCCGTCGGCACCGGCCCCTTCCGCTTCGTGCGGTGGACACCCGACACGGAGATCGTCCTCGAGCGTAACGACGACTACTGGGACGGCGCGCCCAAACTGAAGGAGGTCATCTTCCAGCCGACCGAGAACGCCACCGTCCGCGCGGAGAGGCTGCTGGCGGGCGAGGCCGACCTGATCGACAACCTGGATCCGCTTTCGATTCCGCGCCTGAAGGGCGAGTGAGTCCCGCGTGGGCGTCTACGCCATCCGCCGCCTGGTCTCGGCCATCCCCCTGCTCCTGGCCGCGTCGTTCATCGTCTTCGCCGTCGTAACGTCGTTTCCCGGCGATCCGTGTCGGCTGAAACTGGGCCAGCGACCTTCGCCGGAAGCCATGGCCGAGTGCCGCAAGGCCCTCAAGCTCGATGAGCCCTTCCTCGTGCGCTACGCGGACTTCGTGAAGGGCGCGAGCCACGGCGACTTCGGGCGTGACTTCCTCACGGGGGAAGCGGTGGGTCCCGTCATCTTCCAGAAGCTGTCGGCCACCATCGAGTTGTCCGTGGCGGCGCTCTTGATCGCGGCGCTCGTCGGCCTCATCGTCGGCACGCTCTCCGCGCTGCGGCCCGGCTCGTGGATCGACGTCGTGGGGCAGGTCCTCAGTCTCGGCGGCGTCTCGATCCCGGTGTTCTGGCTCGGCATGATGCTCATCGCTCTGTTCGGCGGGTTCCTTCCTTTCAGCGGATGGACACCGAGCAAGATCGGTCCGGGCATCGACTACAAGACCTACTTCCTCTTCACGGAATCCCTCGTGCGCCTCGACTTCGGCGCCGTCTGGCGTGCGATCCAGCATCTGATCCTGCCCGCCGTGGCGCTCTCCACGATTCCCCTGGCCACGATCACCCGGATGACCCGCTCGTCCGTGCTCGAAGAGATCTCCAAGGACTACGTCACCACGGCGCGGGCGAAGGGCGTACCCGAACGGCGCGTCATCTTCCGCCACGTGCTCAAGAATGCGCTCGTTCCCATCGTCACGATCACGGGTTTGCAGCTCGGCGTGCTCTTGTCGGGCGCCGTGCTGACCGAGAGCGTGTTTTCGTGGCCGGGGATGGGCACGCACCTCGTCCACGCCGCAACGCAGCGCAACTACCCTGTCATCACGGGCTGCATGATGCTCTTCGTCGTCGTGTTCGTGGTGGTGAACCTCGTGGTGGATGTCCTCTATCACTGGATCGATCCTCGCCTGCGGCAGGGGGCGAACGCATGACGCCGGTCCGCATCCCCGATGCGACGCCGACGCGCCCGACGCGCGGCGCCTGGCGTTCCCTGCGCCGCGACCGAGGGGCCCTGATCGGGCTCACCATGGTGGCGTTCATCGTGTTCATGGCGGCGGCGGCTTCCTTCGTGCCCTACGGGCCGACGGACCGGGGCCCGATCGCCGCCGCGCCGAGCGCGGCCCACTGGCTCGGCACGGATCAGAGCGGCTACGACGTGCTCTCGCGACTCCTGCACGGCGCGCGCATCTCGCTCCTGACCGGGGTGGCCGCGGTCCTGCTCGCGCTCTTCGTCGGCGTCCCGCTGGGGGCGCTTAGCGGCTACGCGGGCGGGTGGGTCGACAACGTGCTGATGCGCCTGACGGATGTGATGCTCGCCTTTCCGTCGGTCGTGCTGGCGATCGCCATCGCGACGCTCTTCGACGTGCGCGCCGTCGGTCCCGTCATCGTGGCCGTGGGGGTCGTCGCGATCCCGCAGATCGCCCGGCAGGTGCGGGGCTCGGTCCTGCAGGTACGCCAGAACGACTACGTAACCGCCGCGCGGGCCCAGGGGTTCTCGCCCGTGCGCGTTCTCGCCGGCCACGTTCTCCCCAACTGCCTCGCGCCGATCCTGGTCTTGGCGACCCTCGGCATCGGCCATGCCATCCTCTCCGCGGCGGGGCTCAACTTCCTCGGCCTCGGCCCCGAAGCGCGCACGGCCGAGTGGGGGGTGATGCTCAAGGACGCCTACCCCTTCGTCCGACGCAGCGAGCAGTGGATCGTGATTCCCCCGGGGCTGGCGATCGCGGTGACGGTGCTCGGCTTCAACCTGCTGGGCGACGGCCTCCGCCGTGCCCTCGATCCCCGCGCCCGCTGACGCCTCGAAACGTTCTGTACGGAGGCAGCCTCGTAAACGAACTTTTCGATCGCCCGGGGCCCCGCTGCGTGCGGGTCGCCGCGGCGCGAAGAGGATCCGTGAGTCGCGACGCCCCGCTCGGTACGATTGGCTTGGCCTCGGAGGGCGAGCGGCACCATGGCGGCACCCGTGTCTCGACGACGTTCCAAGGCGCCGCGACCGAAACGGCGCCGCAAGTGGGTGCCGCGCCTCAGCGTGGGGCGGGTTCTCAGCGATGGACTCGGCGTCTACCTGCGCAACTTCGTGGCCTTCTCGATGGTCACGATCGTGATCTTCGGGGTCCTGATCGTGCTCCAGGTCGTTCAGCTGAAGGGCGCCCTCGCCGGCGAGGGCGTGGGGAACACCCTCACCTTCGTGCGCATCCCTTTGTCGCTCGGCCTGCCCTTCGTCCTCTCGGGCGCACTAGCCTACGGGGTGTTCCAGGAACTCAGACAACGACGCGCTACCATCGGGGACTGCATCGGCGTCGGCCTTCGCCGCCTGCTCCCGGTGCTCGGTGTCGCACTGATCCTCGTCGTCATGCTCGGTGTCGTGTTCGGCATGGCCGGCGGGGCATTCGGCGTGTTCTTCAGCCTCGATGCTGACACCGGCATCGTTCTCCTGCTCGTCATCTTGAGCATCGCCGCTTCCGTCGTCGCCGCCGCCCTGATGTGCGTCTTCTACGTTGCCGTACCGGCGGCCGTCGTGGAGGAGGTCGGCCCCATGCAGGCGCTCGCCCGCAGCAAGAGCCTGACTCAGGGCAGCCGGTGGGCCATCTTCGGGATCTTGTTCGTCCTTTTCATGCTCGAGCAGCTGGCCTTGTTCCTCTTGCGCATGTTCCTCCCGCCGGACGTGATCGTGAGCATGGGCGGCCTCTTCCTGACGTTACCCCTCGTCATCGTCTTCGGTGCCTGGAAGGCGACGTGCTCGACGACCGCGTACTACTACCTGCGCCAAGAGAAGGAAGGCGTGGGCATCGACGATCTAGCGGCGGTGTTCGACTGAGTGCGAGCGCCGCTCGCCGAGCGCGCACTAGGCGCCACTCGACTGGGCGGCTCGCCAGGCGTCCTCGAGCTCGCGGTGCAAGGGGTCGGCATCCAGGAAGGCCTGCCGCTCGGCCTCGGGGAGGGCGTCGCGCTGCTCGACCATCAGAGCGTGTGCGTCGTCCAGGTGGGCTCGGTCCTTGGTCGCCATCCAGAGGAGGTAGAGGATCTGCGTGAGCGCCGGTTTGCGGCAGTGCTCGCGATGCTCCGCCAGTGCGCGCAGGGCGAGCGCGAGATCTCCCCCGGGCAGCACCGCGCGGTGGGCCGCTGCGCCCAGGATGAGCGTGGCGTCCTGGGACTCCCGCCCGAGCTCGAGCGCTTCTTCATAGTGCGCCGCCGCATCTTCCTCCCGGCCCATCTTCTTCTCGACGGCGGCCAGGGACATCAGGGTCCCGGCCGCGCCGGGAACGAGCTCCATCTGCCTGAATAGGGCCAATGCCTCCAGCAGCAGGTCACGGGCCTCCTCCCGCCCCTCCGTCAGACCGGACAAGTGCGAGATGGCGACGGCTTCCCAGTGCCGGTGACCGATCTCCTGGCACAGCCGGCGGCCGTGCTCCAAGCGCTCGCGCGCCTCTTCCCGTTCCCCCAGCATCGATGCGATCGTGCCCAGGTTGATCGACGTACCGGCTTCGCCGCTCCGGTTGCCCAGCTCGACCATAATGCTCAGGCTCCGCTTGTGCCAGGCCTGCGCTTCCTTGAAGCGGCCCATGCGGCTTGCGATGTTGCCGAGCGACATGCACGCGTTGCCCGCCCACATGCGGTTGCCGACCTTCCGGGCCAGCTCGAGTCCTCGCTCCGCATAGTCACGTGCGTCGTCGAAGCGTCCGAGGGCCGTCGCTACCAGGGACGTGTTCACCAAGCTGCCGGCGATTCCGTCCTCGTCCCCCAACGCCTCCTTCAGTTCCAGTGCCCGAAGGTGCAGCGCCAGCGCCTCCTCGCGCTCACCGCACTCGTTGAGCGCTCCGGCGCGTCCGTCCATGTCGATCGCCTCGGCCTCGGCGTCATCGAGGTCCTGGGCGAGCTCGATGCACCGAGCGTGCAGGTCGGCCGCCTCGCGCAGCCGGCCCAATCTCGGCAGGACGAAGGCCAGGGCACGCGTGGCCATGAGTTGGCTGCGTGCATCCCCCTCGGCGTGGGCCACCGCGAGGGCCTCGTTGGCAACCTCCCGGGCCCGTTCGTACTCAGACACCCCTCGCAGATAGGTGCACTGGGCGACGAGGGCTCGTAGGCGCAGCGCGGCCGTGTCGGCGAGGGCCAGGGCCTCCGCGCATGCTTCGCGCTGAGGCTCCCTTCGGCCCAGGACGTCCAGCCGCTT
Organism: uncultured Planctomycetota bacterium; assembly: GCA_963802335.1. GTDB lineage: Bacteria > Planctomycetota > PLA2 > PLA2 > JAEUHO01 > CAWDIE01. The sequence continues at coordinate 373,930 of CAWDIE010000008.1, forward strand.
CTGCAGACGGAGCAGTATCCGGCACCGCATGGCACCCGTTAGCAGGCCTTCGGCGGCAAGCGCTTCCGAAGCGATCACGACCGCGTCCGGGGAGCGACCCGCGCGCTCGAGGTAGGTGAGGGCCGGGTCGAGGTGGGGGAGCGCCCGCCGCGCCTGCCGCCCCAGGAGGAAGTGGTGGCTGAGGCTCGCCGCCGTCTCCCCTTCAACGCCGTCTCCCGCCCGGGTCTCGAGCGTGTCGGCCAGGGCGGCGTGGTACTCGCGCCGGAGGCCCTCCGGCATGCTCTCGTACAGCGCCTCCTGGATCTGGTGGTGATCGAAGACGAAGCGCGGACCGACGGCACGGACGAGTCCATGCGACCGCTCGATGCGCGCGAGACGGCGAAGCAGCTTGATGCGTGGAACGCCGAGCGTCTCGGCAATCCAGTCCGGATCGAACTCGAAGCCGCAGCACGCCGCGACGTCGAGGGTCTCCCGATCGTCTTCGTCGAGGTCCGCCGTCCGTGCCTGAACCAGATCCACGACCGAGGAGGGGATGGTGAGTTCCTCGACGATCTTCGTGGTAGCCCACGTGCCGTCCGCGTTCTGGCGCAGGAGCTGCCCTTCCTTCAAGCCGCGGATGATCTCCAGCGCGAAGAAGGGATTGCCATCGCTCTTCTGGGCGATCTTGAAGCCCAGTTTCTGAGCCAGGCGCTCGGAGCGAAACGCGTCGACGAGCATGTTCGCGAGGTCGAGGGGGCCCATACGAGTCAGCGCCAGGCGCGTCGTCGGCTCCAGGCGTTCGAGGTCGGCCAGCCAGGTGGCGCTGACGCCCGGACGTGTGGTTGCGATCAGCAGGAGCCGCTGGTCCCGCACGGCCAGGGCCAGGGCCTTGAACAGCGCCCGTCCCTCGTCGCCGCCGAAGTGGAGATCGTCGATGACGATGACCGTCGGCCGCTCGGACGAGAGGGTACGAGCCAGGTGCACGTACACGGTGTGGAGGACGTCTCGGCTCAGCGGCGCGGCGCGGTCCGGCGGCGGGGCGCCGCGCAGCATGGCCGAGAACGCGGGAATCAAGGACGGTGTCTCTTCGAGGTAGTGCCCGAGCGCACTCTCGAGGTCTTCCGCCCCCAGGTGCTCCCGAAATGCCGCGGCGAAGGCACCGGATGCCGAGGTTCCGCCGCCCGGCGGGTAGGAGCCGAAGAGGAAATGAAACGCCTCACCCGCCTCTTTCAGGCGCCCCACGAACTCATCGATCAGTCGCGTCTTGCCGATGCCCGCTTCCCCCTCCAGGAGCAGGACCTGACCCTCCCCGTCTCGGGCTCGCTCGTAGAGGGTCTGGAGCGTGGCGAGCTCGGTGTCCCGACCGTAGACCGCCGTCTCTCGCGGAATGCGCATGCGCCTGAGCGGGCGACCCGTCTCGGCGCGGAGCGCCTGCGCGCGCTCCGCCCACCACCCGCCCTCTTCACCCGCTTCGAGGATCGCGAGAAGGGCTTCGGCCGACGCAATGCGTCGTGTTCGGTCCTTGGCCAGCAGGACGTGGACGACTTCCTCCAGGAAGGGCGACACTTGCGGGTTCAGGTCGCCCAGGCGGCGCGGCTCGACCTCGAGAATCCGCCGCATCGTGCGGAGCATGTCCTCTTCGGTGAAGGGGTGCTCGCCGCTCAGGAGCTCGTAGAGCACGACGCCGAGGGAGTAGAGGTCGGTGCGTCCATCCAGTGGCTCGTCTCGAGGCAGGAACTGCTCAGGCGCCGCATAGGCGAGGGATCCGAGGAACGTGCCGGACATCGTGAGCTTCGCGGCATCGTCGGGCAGGTACGCGACCCCGAGATCCATCACTTTCACCTGGTGGTCCGGTGTCAAGAGCACGTTGGAGGGTTTGATGTCGCGATGCACGACGCCCGCGGCATGGATGGCCCCGAGCCCCTGCGTGACCTCACGGGCAACGTGGCGACAAAGCTCCTCGGGAACGAGGCCGAGCTCGGTCCGCAGATCGTCGAGGGTCTGCCCCTCGACGTAATCCATGACGAGGTAGGGCACGTCGTTTACGAATCCCGCCTCGCGCGTGCGGACGACGTTCGGGTGCACGACGCGCTGCCCGATCTCGGCCTCGCGCCGAAAGCGCGCGAGGGTGTTCTCTCCGGGCCGGAGCTGGGGATGCAAGAGCTTGAGCGCGACACGGTTCGCGTCCTTCGTGGCCAGGAACACGCGCCCCATGGAACCGGCGCCGATCTCTTCGATGAGGTCGTAGCCGTCGAGGTGGTCGCCGGCCTTCGTCGTCGCGGCCCCGATGGTCGGTTCGAGGAACGCGTCCGCGGCGTCGTGGTGCGCGAGCATCTCCTCGACGTCGCGCCGCAGGACCGGGTCGGCCGCTTCGAGCCCCTCCGCCCGTTCCTCGGGGGCAAGAGGCCAGAGCGCATCGAACAGCGCGGCGACATCGTGCAGGTACTGCGTGTCCACGTGAAGGCGTGCTCCTTGCCAGAGACGAAGGCGGACCGACCCGGAGCCCCCTCCGTCGCCGGCGGATCCTACACGCGCTGCAAGCCGGACGATGGCAGGGGCCATGCTCGGACTGCCCGGGACGCCACGTCGGCTGATGCGTCTCTACAATGAGGTGCGCGGCCGGGGCTGGAGGCCACGGAGGGTGTCGATGACCTGGATGCTCATCTCCTTCTTCGCCTACATGGTCGTCATCCTCGTCGTGGGGCTTGCTCGCCGCGCGGCAGACGCGCCGCACCATGGAGAGCTTCTACCTCGGTGACCGCCAGGTGGGCGCGTGGGTCACGGCCATCAGCGCGAGCGCGTCGAGCGAGAGCGGGTGGCTCGTGCTCGGCCTCGTCGCCATGGGCTACATCTACGGCGTCGCGGCCTTCTGGGTGACACTCGGCTGCGTCCTGGGCTTCGCGTTCAACTGGATGTTCTTCGCCGATCGGGTGCGCGGGCAGTCGGCCGTCCTGGGCGCGATCACCGTGCCGGGGTTCCTCGAGCGCGCCACCGGGGCGCGGACACCAGCGATTCGGCTCATCGGCGTCCTCATCATCTTCGTCCTGATGTTCACCTACGTCGCGGCGCAGCTGAACGCCGCCGGGGTCGCGCTCGAGGCCGTGTTCTCGTGGCCGTACTGGGTCGGTGTGCTCCTCGGCGCGGCCGTCACGATCCTCTACACGACCGTGGGTGGGTTCCGCGCCGTCTCGTGGACGGACCTCTTCCAGGGGCTCCTCATGGCGGCCGCCCTGGTGATCCTGCCCATCATTGCCTTCCTCCACCTCGGATCCTGGGGTGCGGTCGAGTCGGCCATCCGCGCTGAGCCCGCCCAGAAGATCTACGTCATGAAGGGGTGGGTGGACGGCGACCGCTACGCGGTCTTCCGCGTCGAGGATGGCAAGCCCGTGGCGTTCTTCGGCGACGGCGAGGCCGAGATCCGACAAGCGTCGCTTCGCGTCGAGAACGGCCAACTCGTCCAGGAGGCCAATGGCGCCCTCGAGCCGCTGCCTGCGCCCGACGGGGTGCCGACCTTCGACTTGAGCGTCATCGGCAGGGAGGGCATGCTCGAACTCGACGCGGAGTCCTCGGCCACTCTGACGGGGGGTGACGCCTTCTTCTCGCTGGGGGGGGGCATGACCACGTTGGCCCTCTTCGGGTGGATCGTCGGCATGCTCGGCATCGGTCTCGGCTATCCGGGGAGCCCGCACGTCGTTGCGCGATTCATGGCCGCCCGGTCCAGCCGGGAGATCCGTCGAGGCCGCGTGATCGCCATCACGTGGGCACTCCTCGCCGAAGGTGGCGCGGTGACGCTGGGCATCCTGGCCCGCGCGCTCTTCCCGGATCTTCCCGATCCGGAATGGGGGTTGCTCTGGACCGCCAAGGCCTTCTTGCCGGCTGTCGTGGTCGGCCTGATCGTCGCGGCGGTGTTCGCCGCGTTGCGGTCCACGGCGGACAGCCAACTCCTCGTCGCCTCGAGCGCCGTCGTCCGCGACCTATGCCAGTCCGTGCTCGGCATGGATCTGGACGAGCGGCGCGCCATGCGCATCTCGCGTCTGGTCGTCATCGTGCTCGGGCTCCTCGCCGTCGGGCTCGCCCTGACGCAGAACCGGTTCATCTTCTGGTTCGTGCTGTTCTCGTGGGCGGGTCTCGGTGCGTCGTTCGCGCCGCCGCTGATCCTCGCGGTCTCGTGGAAGCGTCTGTCCCCTGCCGGCGTCGTTGCCGCCATGCTCGTGGGCTTCACGACGACGCTCGTGTGGAAGCTGTGGATCCGCGAAGCGATCCAGGCGGCCGGCGGGCCTGACATCTACGAGCTGGTGCCTGCCTTCCTCTTGTCCTTCCTCGCGGCGGTTGCGTTCTCCCTGCTCTTCCCCCGTCGCGAGCAAGGCGAAACCCCCTGAGCTACGAAGCGGCCGGCTTTCGCTAGCCCTCCGCCGCTGCGCTGCCTGGTCGACTACCCGTCGTCCTCCAGGAAGTAGTTGAAGTCGTCCTCGTGCTCGTCCGCGTGCAGGATCTCATACGCATGTGCGGCGCTGCGGGCGTGGAAGAGCTGCTGCTGAACTCCGCGGTCGAAGCCGATGGCGCGCGCGAAGGAGGCGAGCACTTCGAGGTGACGTGTGCGCATCGTCGGAGGCGTCGCCAGCAGGACGATGCAGTGAACAGGGTGCCCGTCGGGTGTGGCGAACGGGAGTCCGCTCGAGCTGATACCCATCGCGCCCACGATGCGGTCGCCCTCGTCCAGATCGCCGTGCGGGATGGCGAGCCCGTCCCCCAGGAGAGTCGATTCCTGGCGTTCTCGGGTCAGCACGGCGGTGCGAAACTGCTCCACGTCGATCGGCAAGTCGTTGGAGCGCACGAGCAGATCGACGAGCTGCTCGATCGCCTCGTCCATCGTGCGCGCGTCCAGCTCCACTTGAATGTTCTCCTCGTGGAGGAAGTCGATCAGACGTGCACGGTCCTTGCCGTAGTCGCCCGAGCGGAGCAGCGCGAGTCGAGTGAGCACCGGGCCCACCAACTCGTTCATCGTGACGAGTGTGAGCACGACCGCAAGGAAGAGCGACCGGAAGCCGCCGAAGACCGGATCCTCCGTCACGAGCAGCATGAGGCCCACGGCGAGGCCGGCTTGCGGGATCATGGCGATCCCTAGCCACTGCTGGTGGCTCTGGGTCGCGCCCGCGAGCTTCATCGAAGCAAACCCCGAGCCGACCTTGCCCACGAAGCGAGCACCGAACACGACGAGGGCCAACAGCCCGCCCTGCACCAGATACGAGAAGTCCAGCTCCATGCCCGCGAGCGTGAAGAAGACGGCGAAGATCGCGCTCTCGAAGTTCTCGAACGCGTGGTGTCCGATCTCCTCCTTGTCGGGCGTCAGGTTGGCCAGTACGACCCCGAGAAAGAGGCACGCCAGCAGGGTCGAGAACATGTCGAACTGTGTCGCGATGCCGGCCGTCAGCAGAATCGCGATCATCGAGAGCGCCGTCAGCCGGTCGCTTCGGACGACATTGCGGGTGACCGCGATGAGGAGGATCCCGATGCCGCCACCCAGCAGGACCGACAGCAGGACCGTGCTCAACGGGTGTCCGATCGTCTCCAGCAGCCCGTAGGCGACTTCGGGATCCAGGATGTCGCGTGTCACTGTGTGAGCCAACTCGAAGAGTGCGATCGCCGCGATGTTGTTCAATGCGACCGCGGCCACGAGGGTCTTGACGAAGACGCCCTTCGATCGCGTCTCCTTGACGATCGCGAGGATCGTGGCCGGGGCCGTGGAGATGGTGAGGGTGGCCAGCAGGAGGCCCATTTCCCAGCTTCCGCCGACGATTCGGACCGCGCCGAACACGAGGACGGGTGTGAGCGTCAGTTCGAAGGCGAGGAGCAGCAGCAGCCGTGTCTTGGCCGGCTTGAGCTTCCTGAGGTGCAGGTGGGAGCCGACCGCCACGGCCATCAGCCCGAGCGCGAAGGCGGTGATGGGTTGCATCTCGGCCACGGTCGCGTGATCGAAGATGTGAAGGACTGGGCCCAGCAGGACGCCGACCAGGATCTGGCCGGTTACCGCCGGCAGGTGGTATCGCCTCGCCACGAGACCCGACACCACGCCCGCAACGAGCACGACGCCCAGGAGAAGCAGGGGATTGGCGCCGTGCAAGGGGAAGGGGCTCCGTGGAATTCCAAAGGACCGGGGTGCGAACGAGGGAGTCTCCCCGAGGATTGGGGGGCTGTCCCTCTCCGGCCCGACCGCTGCATGTGCCGAGCCGGCCTACACTCGAGGGGCCATGGAAGGAGGCCGGCCCATGGAGGGCGATCCGCTGTTCGGGGTGCCCCCCGCGTCACCACAGGGTGCAGAGCATGCCGAGCGGGAGGCCCGCCACGCGCGTCAGTCCGTCGACGCCCTGACCCAGGAGGTGGTGGCACTGAAGCAGCAACTGGCGCTGCTGCACGAGATCGCCACCGCGATGTGGGCTACGACGCGCGCCTCACTCGAGCCGGACTCCGACGAGAGGCGCGCGGTCGAGCGGCGTCTCGATGCCTACCGCGTCTGGGTGGAGAACAAGCCAAGCCCGTGCCCCGGTTGTGGACGACCCGTTGCGGCCCGCTCCTCCCGCTGCGTCTTCTGCGGAAGTGGCGACGCCTAACCCGTTGCAGGCCCGAGTGGATGCCCCCCGGGCCTTCGGGCGCAGGATCGCCTTGGCGCCCACAGCGTCTAAGGCACCTCGTGTGTTGGCCGCGGGGCTCGGTTTCGCACGCACCTCCCCATGCGGTCAACCCTTCCCGCCGTCGCGACGCGCGCTTCATGCGTCACTCAGGCGAGGGGCTAGAAGGTGTACTGCACCTCGAGCCACACGAAGTCGATGGGCGCGTCGGGTCCGGTCTTCTCGAGAAAGGCGCCCGTGAAGAAGTGCGCCCAGCCGCCGGCGAGGCGCCAGTGCCGGTCGATCGCCCACTTGAACGACAGGTCCAGCTCCTGGCCGATGTACTTGTCACTCACCGTCGGGGCGCGAAGCAGGCCGCCACCCACGTTGTAGATGCCGTCCTCGGCGCTATCCCGCCAGAAGCCCATGTAGTCCGCCCGAAGCTCGAGCTTGTCCATCGGCGTGACCTTGACCGTCAGGTGAGGGGAGAGGATGTTCTGGCGCCCTAGAATGTCGGCGAAGCCCAGGAAGGCGTGGCCCAGGGGGTAGAGCTGATTGAACGTGCCCTGGGATCCTCCTTCGCGGTCGCCGCTGGCCCAGTCGACCCCTACGAGGACATGCGGCTTCCACGCGCAACCCGCCGGCTTCCATCCGCAGTAGAACGTCGCGAATCCGGCGGAGATGGTCTCGTCACCGAAGTCGCCGAACTGGTAACCGCCTTCGATGTCCAAGTCGAACCGGGTGCCCTCGACGTTCCACGCCAGGCGTCCCCCGACGGTGTAGCGCTGCTCGTCCCCCGCGCCGCTGTAGTAGGCCCCTTCCCGGCGGTCGAGGCCGAGGAAGTAGAGATCCCACGTCCGGCAGGTGACTTGGCTGTTCGTGTAGTAGAGACCCCAGAAGTCGATGTCGTCTCGTTCGAGCGGCTCGTCGAACTCGTAGGGCTCCATGACCACCGGGTTGGTCCAGAATCCGTCGATGCGGTGCGGCCCGCGTTGTGCGTAGGCATACCCACCCTCGAAGGTGCGGCGGGTGTTCGCCCAGTCCAGCGGGCTGATCAGGCGTTGCTTTCCAAACTGCAGCTCCCGCCGACCGATGGCCGCGCCCAGCGTGTAGGCGCCGATGTCGCCGTACAACTCGAGGAAGCCGTTCAGCAGATCGCCCTGGTTCACGAAGATCGGCCGGGGACCCAAGTCACGCTTCCACGCGTCGGCATAGATGCCCTCGACGAACACCCGGAAGTGATCGAAGAAGTGCATGTCCGCATGCGCCCGAAAGCGGCCCAACAAGTATTGGTCGTTCGACCCGTTCACGAAGCGCTGGTTCGACCAGCTCTCGTAGCGGAAGCGAACCTGTCCACCGAAGTCCACCCGGAACCAGGAAGTGCCCAGGTTGATGGCTTTGATCGCGTCCGTCCAATCGCCGCGCTCACAGACCGGAACACACAGGCACGCCTTCCAGTTCTCCTTGAACCGGAGGTTGTTGTACTTGGCCGGGCACTTCAGCTGGGGGGGCGACCAACACGAGCACTCGTAGAGACCGCAGTCCGGAGGCGGACATGCGGGGGCGCACTCCATCGCGATGGCGGCACGTGTGACGCATCCCTCCGCCGGTTCGGCCGATGCAGGCGGCGCGGCCCAGACCACTACGAGAAACACGACCCACGCGAGCCCGGCAGTACCGAGCGGGTGTTGACCGAGCGTCGGATGGAGATGCTTCATGGCCGTGTCCTGCTCTCTGCGAGGGCGGCGCCGAGAGTTGCACACGGCCCGGTCTGCTCTCGCTGACGTCGCCGGGGGCGGGGCCTCTCCCCGAGACCCCGTCTTCCCTTGTTCTTTATGTACCAAGGCCGCCGGACTTCTGACCTCCTCGGACTCGCTACGGGGTCGTCTCGCATGACCGGAATCGCGGATTGGCGGCCACGGACCGACCCGCGGGCGCTGTCGTGTCACGGGAGGATCACCGGGGGCGGCACGCCGGGGCATGGGGACGCGAGCACGGCTTGGCGTCGACAGCGATCGGTCGTCGCCATGGGTCCATTCGCTCAGCGCGATTAGCCAAGGCCAACGCGAGCGAGCATCGCGGACCCTTGGTGGCTTCTGACGGGAGAGCGCTAGCTTCCTCGTTGCGTGAGATGCCCCCTACGAGGATGCCCGACGACATGAAGAAGTTCCGCCTGCTCCTGATCCTGGCCCTACTCCTGGCGCTGGCGCTTCCGGTGTCGAACCTGTTCGCCAAGCCGGATAACGATGGCGCGCTCGTTGCCCTCGGACTGAACGCGCCTGCCGTCGCCGCGATTCCCGAGGCCAAGTGCGTGGTCTGCCACACGCAGGGTGCCCAGCTGCCCTACTACGCCACATTCCCCATGGCGGGGGACATGATGAGGGCCGACATCGAGGCCGCGTTGAAGCATCTCGATTGGGGTGAGCAGGCGCCGACCTCCGAGGTCGCGCTGGCGAAGTTGGAGCATGCCGTCTCCTCGCAGACCATGCCTCCCACGAAGTACAAGCTGGCGCACTGGGACGCGGGGCTCACGGAGGAGGAGCGGGGGACGATCTTGGCGTGGGTGCGTGACACGCGGGCCGAGCACTACGCGACGGGCGCTGCCACCGAGGCGCGCGCGAACTACCCCGTGCAACCGCTCGTGCCCCCGTCGGGGCAGGATCCCGACCTCGTCGCGCTGGGCAAAGAGCTGTATCACGACGTTCGCCTGTCCGGGGACGACACCATCTCGTGCGCCACCTGTCACGACCTCGACAAGGGCGGTACAGACCAACTGCCGTTCTCGAAGGGGATCGGCGATCAGGTCGGCGGCATCAATGCCCCGACCGTCTACAACGCGGGCCCGATCATCGCCCAGTTCTGGGACGGGCGGGCGGCGGACCTCGCCGAGCAGGCAGGAGGCCCGGTCGAGAACCCGATCGAGATGGGCGCCGAGTGGCCCGTCGTGGTCGCCAAGCTGGAACAAGACCCGGGCTACGTCGCGTCGTTTCAGAGGCTGTTCGCGGATGGGCTGACGCGAGCCAATGTGCAGCAGGCGATCGCCGCGTTCGAAGAGACCCTCGTCACGATCGATTCGCCCTTTGATCGCTGGCTCACCGGCGAGGATGGTGCGCTCGACGCAAACGCGCAGATAGGTTTCGACCTCTTCCTGGCCAACGCGTGCGCCACATGCCACGTCGGCGCGATCATGGGCGGGCAGTCCTTCGAGTTGATGGGGCGCAAGCAGGACTACTTCGCGACTCGAGGGGGGGTGACCGAGGCCGACGCAGGCCGCGCCAACGTTACGAAGAAGCCGGACGACACGCACAAGTTCAAGGTGCCGACGCTACGCAACATCGCCGTGACCCATCCCTACTTCCACGATGGCTCCACGAGTGATCTGGGCGAGGTCGTCGCCACGATGGCGCGCTGCCAGAACGGGCGGGCGCTGTCGGCCGAGGAGACCGCCGCGATCGTCGCGTTCCTGGAGTCCCTGACCGGGACCTACGAGGGCCAGCCCCTGAAGTAGAAACGGTCCCTTTCCAGGTGGCGGATCGAACGCACGATTCCCCTATATAGGGGGAGATGACCACGCCGTCCGCCGACACCCGCCTGCTCGTCGTTCGCGCCCAAGGCGGCGACCGCGAGGCCTACGACCGGCTCTTCGCCCTGGCCGGCGACCGACTCCGTCTTTACGCGCGCCTGAGGCTCGGTCCGGCCCTTCGGTCGACGGTCGAGTCCGACGATGTCGTACAGGAGGTCTACCTGGCGGCTCACAAGGCCTTCGACGGCTTTCGCTGGCAGGGAGATGCGTCCTTCACCCGCTGGCTCTGTCGCATCGCGGAGAACGTGATTCGCGGGTTGGCCGATCACCACGGCGCCCGCAAGCGGACGCCTCCGGCGGCCATGGCGCGCGTGTCGCGGATCGAGCACCGCCTCGCCGCGTCGGGGAAGGGACCGGCCACGCAGGTCGCGTGGGAGGATCGGACCCGCGCCCTCGCCACGGCGCTGGACACGCTCGACGACGACATGCGTGAGGTCTTGCTCTTCCGCTACTTCCACGGACGGACGATCGACGAGATCGCGCACATGACCTCGCGCTCACCCACCAGCACGCGTCGGCTCTTGGGCCGCGCCGCACTCGCCCTCGGGACCCGACTCGTGGAGGTCGCGTGAACGACAGCCGGCCCCCGCACGTCACCGAGAACCTCGGTCGGCTCGCCGACGACCCCGCGGCGGATGCGGCCGCGCTCGATGTGGATGCGTCCGACGCGCAGCACATCGCCCGGGCCGTCGAGGCCCTCGAAGCGGCGGTAGCCCTCGACGGCGGGCAGATCGCTCGATTGCTCGAAGACGTGGAAGCGGGCGAGCAGCCGGTGCCCACGCCGCGGCTGCCTGCCGACTACGAGGTCCTCGAGGAGATCGGTCGCGGGGGCATGGGCGTCGTGTACCGAGCACGCCAAGCGTCTCTCGATCGCACGGTGGCCATCAAGGTGCTGCGTCCCGGCGAACTCCTCTTCGGACAGGCGATGCGCCGCTTTCAGCGCGAGGCGCGGGCGCTGGCCCGTCTGCGGCACCCCCACATCGTCAGCATTCACGAGGTGGGGGAGTCGGCGGGGCAGATCTGGTTCTCGATGGACATGATCGAGGGACGGTCGGTCGCCGATCTCCTTCGGGAGGGAGCGCTCTCTCCGTCGAGGGCGGTGCGTCTTCTCAAGCAGGTGGCCGGTGCCGTCGCCTACGTGCACGCCAATGGTCTTGTGCACCGGGATCTGAAGCCCGCCAACATCCTGCTGGATGCCGAGGGAGAGGCCGTCGTCACCGACTTCGGCCTGGCGCTCGAGATTGGCAGCGATCACAACCTGACCATGACGGGACAGGTGATTGGAACGCCGGCGTACATGAGTCCGGAGCAAGCGCGCGGCGACGCTTCGGCCATCGGCGAGGCCACGGACGTCTATGCCATGGGCGCGATCCTCTACGAGTGTCTCACTGGACAGCCTCCCTTCGCGCAGGCGTCCCCCGCGCTCCGGGTCTACGCCGTGCTGAAAGAGGACCCCACGCCGCCTCGGCGGATCGACCGCCGCGTGCCCGAGTCGCTGGAGCGCATCTGCCTCGAGGCCCTGGCCAAGCGGCCCGGTGACCGATACGCAACGGCGCGCGCCTTTCTCGAGGACCTCGAGCGCTTCGAGGAGGGGCGCGCCGTGCGCGCGACGCCACCGAGCCGCGCCTGGCGTCTCGGACGGACGATCCGTCGCTATCGCGTGCCGCTGACCTGGGCAGCCGGAGCCCTGGCGTTCGCGATCGCGCTATTCCTGCTGGTGGTGCTTCCGCGCGTGCGGCGCGACCCGGCGACCCTGATGGCTGCTGGGGACGCGCTGCTGCGTGATCGACAACCCTACGCCGCGCTCAGCATCTACGAACGAGCCCGCGAGCAGTCGGCGGCAGCCTGGAGCGACCCGGCGCTCCTGGCTCAAGCGACCGAGGCGGCTCTCCAAGCGGCTGAGCGGCACTGGCACGAGGGGAAGCCCGCACTGGCGCGGCAGTATCTCGCTGAGCTGCTCGAGGACGGTCTGGCGACGTTGGGCCGCGAGGGGTGGGTACGTGCCGAGGAGGTGGAGTGGGCGCTCGCCACATCCGAGGCGCTCGACGGCGATGCCCGCGAAGCCGCTCTGCGCGGCGCAGCCGCCCTGGAGGCCTGGAACGACCGCATCGCGAGCGGGTCGGGCAGGATGTTCGACGCGGGGGGCCACGCCCGCGCCGAGGTCCGAGTCGCTCGCGCGGTGCTGGACGCCTTGGCGTTTGGCGATGGACGCAATCCGGACGTCGCCCACGTCCAATTGCGCGCCCTCGCCCGTCACGACCCCCTGGGGCGAGCGGCCCTGATCGACGAGCTGACGCGCCGGGGAGAGCGTCAAGTGGAAAGCGTCCCCGTCTTGCTTCGGGCATTGGTCGCCGATCAGAGCACTCCTCGGGAGGACAAGTACACCACGCGCGTCCTTATCCGCGCGCTACGGGGCATGGCCAGTCCGGCCCTCGAGCGGGTCTTGGCGCGCATGGCCGACGACGCGGGCGAGGATCGTTGGGCGCGGGATCTGGCGGCGGCGTCGCTTGCGGACCTGGCCGACCTGCCCGTCTCCAGCGGGTTTCTCGCGCCGGCCAGCCTGGCTCGGATCGAGCTCGAGTCCGAGGCGACCGCGGATGCCTGGCGCCGGGTGCGGGCGCTGGAGCGAAACGGCCAGCGTCCGCAGGCCTGGCGCGCCCGCATGGATCTGGCCCCTGCGACCTGGGCTCGCCTCGAGGCCGAGCACGACCGTCGGCAAGGCCACTCCGCGGAAGGGGAAGGGTCGCAGGGAGCGGTCGACCGTGCCTTGCACGGCATCAGCCAGTGGTTTGCCGGGCACAGCGGCACGGAGGACGTGCGCTCCGCGGAGCAAGCCGAGGCGTGGTGGCAGGCGCATCGTTCAGACGACCCGGCCACGCTTCTCGCTTCTGCGCTGGGCTTGCCTGCCGTACCCGAGCCCGAGGACGCGCCGAGCTTACTCGATCGGCTCGAAGCAGAACCGAGCGATGGAGGACCCCGGCGGGAGTGGGTGCACCAGCTTCTCTCGCTGACCCTCGATGCCGATGCCGTCGTGCCGCGTTGGGGGCTCAACGCGCCCCGAGGGCGCGACATCCTCTCCGTGTGGCGCAGCGTGCTCGATGTACACGGTCGCGCGGGATGGCTCCACACCGCGCGTTTCGTGTTCCGCGAGGGGCGCTGGGCGTGGAGCTCTGCCGACGCGCGCGTCCGTCCCATCGCGGTCGGCATGCCCGTCGAGATGCAGGTTCGCCGTCAGCGCGAGGCCCCGCCCCGCTTCGTGGCGTACGCCCTCCCGCCGGGCGTGGAACCCACGATGGTCGCCGCTCAGGAGGTCAGCGAACTGGGCCTGCGTGTCGAGTTGATGTGGTCGGATGCCGGGCTCTCTCTCGTCGTGCCCCAGGTGACGCGAACGCGACAGGTCCCGGGGTCCAGCTCGCGGAGCAGGGCATCCGGCAACACCGGCTCTGCGAACCACGTGATCTCTCCGGACCTCCCTCTGCACTCCTGGAACGAGCGGGATCCCTTCCGCAACGAGGTGTCGACGGCCCTCTTTCTCACCGACCGCAACGAGCACGCGCCGCTCGGTGAGGCGGAGTGGCGAGCGCGCATCGCGAGCGACTTCGACCAGCTCGCCCGTGGAGCGGAGGCCTCCCGCGACGCGCAGCGCGTGGAAGGGCAGGGTCTCGGTCCGCCTCGCTTCCTCATCGAAGAGCAGAAGACTCTCATGAACCTCGCGGGGCTGGCCGCGCGGCTTGGCTTGCCCGACGCGCTTCCCGCGATGACTCGCCTCCAGACGCTGATGGATGCCTCGTACGGCTTGGATTGGCAGGCGGACCTGCTGGTTTTCGCGCGCCTGAACGCAGGCGACGAAAGCCTGCTCGAGACACCCGGCTTCGCCAAGCGGCTCGACCGCATGCGTGACGAGACGGTCGTCCTGAGCATGGCCGGCCGCGAGCTCTTCTGGATCCGCCTGCTCGCGACCACCGGCAGCGAGCGCCTGCGAGAACTCGCCATCGAGCGGCTGGAGAGGGGCCCTCTCTCCGCGGTGGCCGCCGGGGACCTGCGGGATCTGGCTGAGCAGGGGCTCGTCCAACCCACCCCGGCGCTCGAGGCCAAGCTCGAAGCGTACCCCGCGCCGGAACCGTCGTTCCTGGGGCGCCTCCGGACCATCGGAGCCTGGGCCTGGCTCGCCGCGGGGATCTGGCTCGTGGGGCTCGCGTTCCTCGCCTTCTCGCTCGCGCCGTGGCGCGGACGGGCGGAGCGACTCGTTCCTTCCGCCTGGCTCCTGGCCGCGGGCTTCGTGTTCGTCGCCGCCGACGTCTGGCTGGGCCGTCAGGACCTGCTCCCCGATGGCGTGGGGTTTCTCCTCGCGCTCCTGGGTTGGTGGACCTTGACGCGTGGGTCCCCCTTCCGCGCAACGGGGTCTCTCATCCTGGGGCTCGGGGCACTGAGCGGCTTCATCTCCATGGGCGCCCGTGCCCCGAGCGGCTTCTTCATGGGCATTGCAGCGTACGCGATCGTCCTCACGCTGCCCGCGTTGGGGGCGTGGCTGCGCCTGGCCGAGAAGGGGGCGAAGGGCGCACGGGCCTGGCGGTGGCCCTTCGTACTCGTCTACGTCTTGCCCGTGGGGTTGATTCTGCTCGGGCAGGCCATGGAGCGTGATGCCGCACCTGCGCTCGAGATGCGTGTCGGCGGTTCGCTCGCGCTCGTCTGGGTGCTGGCGGCCCTTCTCGCCGTTGCGTGGGCGCTCGGCCTCGTCACGCGTGGCGCGGCCGTTCGTGCGACCTGGGCCGGCGTGGGCGCCCGCGGTGGCCGAGAGGTTCCTCCGCTCAAGGCCCCTCCGGCCTGACCTCGATCGTGTTGCTTCGGAGCAGGCCAACGACGAGGCGCGGTTGGGCGCCCCAGCGAGCGCCGTCTTCGCGGTTCCGCCAGTAGGCGGTGACCTGGACCGCTGTGCGGCCGACCTTGGACGCACTCTTCTCGTCGAGGAGATCGTCCAGCACGAACATGCGCGTCAGGAACGCACCCGGTGCGAGGGACACGATGGTCGGATGCGTCGCGGTCGGCGTGCCTTCGTAGCGATCGCCGTCCCACCTGAGGGGAGCAGGCAGGGTAGCGTGCTCGGTCGGCCCGCCCGACCATCGCATCAGGCGCGAACGACGCTCGCCGGCCCCATGGGCGACGGCATAGCGGGTGTGCTCACCGTCGCTCGCGAGGGCGAAGAAGGCATGGTGCGGCCAGGCCAGTGTCGCGGGTACGCAGACGGCGTTCGTGCCCGTGTTGACGAGCGTGAGCCGGACGCGACGCGTGAGGGGGTCATCGTCCATGGCCTCGAGGCGAAGGCGCAGCCCTTCCTGCTCGGCCACGGGTGCCAGGGGCTCGATCCGCGGGTAGAGGCCCGCTTCGGTCAGCGTGCGACCGTCGGCATCGACGATGCGGGCACCGAGGTGAAACGTGCCGGTACCCAGCAGCTCGTAGAACCCGACCGGGGTCGAATGGGCGGGGCGGTCACGGTCGAACGCGAAGGTCGTCAGGTCCACCCGGACCTCTCGCACCGTGCCGGGCGCCATCGTGAGGCGCTCGGTCTCCTCCGCCGACGAGGCGAGGCGCTCGCCGGCCTCGTCCATCACGAAGCGTAGCGCGGCCGATCCGTGAGCCTTCGTCCCCACGGTCAGGAGAAGCGCAACGTCCTGATCGAGATGCTCGGCCGACGCGTTCGCTATGCGGAGCGCAACGGGGTAGGACGCCCCCGTAGGGACCGTCTCCCTTGCGTCGAGCGTGATGGCGAAGCGTCTGGCCGTCTCGACCACGAGCGGCAGTGCCGGCGAATCGACACGCCCCGTCCAGAGACCCTCGAGTCGACGCGGGGCCGTCCGGAGCACCTCCTCGGAGTACGGAACGCGATCGTCCTTCTTGACGTAGCGGGCGAGGACGGAGTAGCGCCCCGGCGGGAGGAAGGTCGCCGCCCGCTGGGTCGGCGCCGCGCGGTTGTGGGCTTCGTCGAAGGGAAGGACGCGAACCACATCGCATCGGAACGCGCGAGTCGCACCTACTGCGAGCTTCACGACCTCTCCTTGAAGGCCACGCTTCCACATGCTCTGGAATGCGGGGCGTGCGGGCGTGAAGAGCCGGCCGTCCTCGTGTCGCAGGATCCAGGTGGGAAAGGGGACCGCTCCCACGTGCCGGGGGAGGAAGAGCTGCGCGTCATCCGATCCGGTGTTCCGGAACGTCGCCTCCAGTTGAACGATGGCCCCCGACTCGACGGTCTCCTCGGCGATCGCGGCCTGCAACTCGAGCTCACTCGTCTCCGCGCTGTGAGCGGCCGCGGCGAGCATCACACCCAAGGCCAGAAGGGTCAGGATCGGCTTCATGCGTACCTCCGCGGCCCACGCTAGAGGTCGCGCGGCGCAGGGGGTGCACAACGTTCGCAAAACACCGCGGGCGCGAGCCGCGGCGTCCCGGCGCGGGCCCGAGGTCTGATGGGCAAGCTACGGTGCGGCGTTGAAGCGATTCCGGAGGTACGTCAGGGCGGCGCCGGGGGTCTCGACGAAAGCCGCTAGATTCCGGTCAGCCGCCGAGAGGAAGCCCTCCACCACGCTGCGGTCGAGGTGCTGCTCCAGCGCGTCGAAGAAGCCCCCGACGTTCACGAGGCAGCAGGGCTTGGTCTGCAGTCCCAGCTGGGCCCAGGTCAGCACCTCGAACGTCTCCTCGAGCGTGCCGAAACCGCCGGGCAACACGACGAAGCCGTCGGCCAGGGCGCCCATCAACGCCTTGCGCTCGTGCATTCCGTCGACGACGTGCATCCGCGAAGCGCCGGGATGAGCGTGTTCTCGATCGCGCAGGTCCCGGGGGATGACGCCGACGACTTCGCCTCCCGCCTCGAGGGCGGCATCGGCCAGAGCGCCCATGAGCCCCACGCGCCCTCCGCCGTAGACCAACCGCTCGCCCGCGGTGGCGATCAGCCGTCCCAGCTCCCGCGCCTTGGCGAGGTAGACCTCCTCGTGCCCGGCCGAGGCCCCGCAGAACACGGCAACGGATCGCATCGAAGGCACCTCCTCGTCGATCGCGATCCTACCTCCACGGGCGGCGCGGGGTGCGTCTCCCCCCCAGGCAGGGATGAACCCCGAGGACCTCACGGCCGTCGGGGTTCAGGGAGGCTAGGCAGTGCACAAGGAGGCGGGCACTACCAAGCAGCGAGATAGGCATCCAGGGTGGCATGGTCGTCGCTCTTCACGGTCTTCCCGTCCGGGCCGGCGCCCACGCGGGTCACGCTCTTGGCGGGCTCGCCGGACTTCAGGAAGTCGGCAAGGCCCTCGCTCCCGGACGCGAACACCCACAGTCGTCCGTCCTCGAGGAACACCTCGAAACCCGGGCGTCCGTAGCGCACGGCGGCGCCGTAGCGACGCATGACCTCGTCATCGTCTCCGAGCAGCGTCTTGCCATCGGGACCCTGACCCACGAGCGTCACGCGCTTGGCGGGCTCACCCTTCGCGAGGAAGGAAGCGAGCGCCTCGCTGCCCTCCTCGAACACCCACAGGCGACCGTCGTCCATGCGGACGAAGTAGCCGGGGAGCGCGTAGCGCGTCGCCGCCACGTACGCGTCGATGACGTCCCCGTCGGCCGCCATCACGGTCTTGCCATCGGGGCCGACGCCAATGCGGGTCACGCGCTTCGCCGGCTCGCCCTTCTCCACGAACTCGGCGTACGCGTCGCTCTCGGATTCGAAGACCCAGAGGCGCCCGTCTTCCTCGATCACCTCGAAGCCGGGGCGCCCGTAGGTGGAGCTGCTCTCGGGCGCCGGCACCACCGTCCCGCGCTCGACGGGCGCGGTCTCGATCGCCTCGACGACCTCGACGGTAGAGTCCACGGCGGAGCCGTCCGAGCGGCTGATGACGCGCCGGCTCACGACGACCGGCTCGAAGCCGGTCGGCGAAGCGGCCGGCGTAGTCGCGCAGGGGCTACACGGAGCACAGGGCTTCGGTGCCTCGCAGGGCGAAGAGGGCTCGCAAGGATCCATGCACGGGTTGCAGGATCCGCATGCGGAGAGTCCCAGGAGCCCCGCAGTCACGCTGACCAGCAGCAACCAAGAGAGACGTACCGCCATCGAGAACCTCCTCCGCGTCGGCCTTCGGCAACCGAAGCTCCTCCGATGCGGCCTTTCTCATCTCTCTCCGTGAGGACGTGTGCCACACGCATGTGAAAAAGACGAAAAGGAGCGGACCGCCGGACCCGTGACCGGCCCCGGAGGCCGAGGCGACCGCGCTCGAGCTCGGCGGAACCTTCCTGCACGGGAGCAAAAAGCCTGTTCTGCGGGGGTGCCATGGCCGACCGGGCGAGGACCGCGCCATCCGGCCTGCCGTGGTCGGGCCCCTGCGCTAGGCCCCGATGATCTTCACGAGAACGCGCTTGCGACGTCGCCCGTCGAACTCCCCGTAGAAGATCTGCTCCCAGGGGCCAAAGTCGAGGCGGCCCTCCGTGACCGCCACGACGACTTCGCGGCCCATGATCTGCCGCTTGTGGTGGGCGTCGCCGTTGTCCTCGCCCGTACGGTTGTGGTGGTAGCGCTGTGGCGAGGCGTCGAACGGGGCCAGCTGTTCCAGCCAGCGCTTGTAGTCCTCGTGGAGCCCCGGCTCGTCGTCGTTGATGAACACGCTGGCCGTGATGTGCATCGCATTGACGAGGCACAAGCCCTCCCGGACACCACTCTCGGCCAGGGCTTCTTCGACGTCGCGCGTGATGTTCTCGAATCCCATGCGCTCGGGGACGTGGAGCCACAACTCCTTGCGGAAGCTCTTCATCGGCGTCGCTCCGAAAAACGGGGCCCTGCTGGCGGGCCGGGCGGTGCTCGAGCATAGACTGCGAGGGCGATGGGGGGGCCATGTACGACCAGTCTGCCGCCGTCTACGACGTCATCTACGCCAAGAAGGACTACGAGGGGGAGGCGCGGCGGCTCGGCCATCTCCTGCGAGGGGCGCTACGCCCACCGGGCCGGCGGCTGCTCGAAGCGGCCTGCGGAACCGGGCGCTATCTCGAACACCTGCAAACGCGCTTCGACGTCGAGGGCTTCGACATCTCGCCCACCATGCTCGCCGTGGCACGAACTCGCCTTCCCGACGTGCCGCTCACCGAAGCGGACTTCCTCGCCGTGGACCTGGGGCAAGCCTTCGACGTGGTCGTGTGCCTGTTCAGCTCGATCGGCTACGCGCGGGGCGTTCGCGGCTTACGCCGCGCCGTGCGGCGTCTGGCCGCGCACCTTGTGCCGGGCGGCATCCTCGTGATCGAGCCCTGGTTCGACGCGGAGGAGTACCGCCCCGACACGGTTCATTCCACGATCTCACAGGCCGACGACTTGCATGTCGCGCGGATGGTGACGAGCAAGCGGCGAGGGCGGGTCTCCGTCCTCGACATGCATCACCTGGTGGGCACGCGGCACGCGACGCGACATCTCCTCGAACGCCACGAACTGTGGCTGTTCTCTCGGGACGAGTACCGGGATGCGCTCGAGCGCGCAGGGCTGGAGGTCACCTACGACGCACGGGGCCTGAATGATCGAGGCCTTTGGTTCGGCCGGCGAGCGCCTACTCGGCCTTGACGCGCGCGTTGCGGAGGTAGGCGCCCATGCGCCCGCCGGGGGCGTCGATTTGGACGCGGCTGCCTGCGCGCCAGAGCGTGAGGCGAATCGTGTCCTGCGGGGTCGTGGCGCGCAGCACCTCTCGCAGCGCGCCTACGTGAAGCACGCGGGTCTCCCCGTAGTGAAGCAACACGTCCCCCCGCCGCAGACCCGCCGCCTTCAGGCGACTGTCCGCCGTGAACTCGGTCAAGCGGACACCGTTGCTCCTTCTCAGGCGGACCTCGCTTTGGATGCTCTTCTGGTCCTCGGTCAAGGTGACGGTGAGCGTCTCCGGTGCGAAGGCGTCGGCGGAAACCACGTAGGTGTGTTCTCCGAGCCCACGGGCTTCGTCGAGGATTCGACCACCATTGAACAGCGCGGCGCCTTGCGTCGTGCGCCATCGGTAGTCGTAGTCGCCCTCCTCGATCGGCTCTCCGTCCTCGGCGGACTTCACGGCGATCTCGATGCGGCCGTCCATCGCCTGCATGCGCCAGACGACATGCAGATCGCCTGTGGGCTCACCCTCGATGACCTCGAAGTTCGGCGACGCCACGAGGTCGACCGGGTCCACCCAGTCCGAGGGCTCGAGCCGGTAGACGCCCGGCGCAGACAACAGGAACGCGAAGCGGCCGTCCTTGGCCACCGGGCCCTCGGTGACGACCCCATCGTCGACGTCGACTCGTCGCACAGCCAAGTTGAAGTACGCCTCGACTTCCTTGGGGTTCCCTTCGGCGTCCTGGAACTCGAAGGTCCCCTCGACGGCATGTCGGAAGTCGACCTCGAGCCGCGTCGGGGATCCCTCCTCCACCGTGACCGGGCGTGTCTGCATGGCCCGCTCCTCGAGGACCGAGAGGAAGAGCTCGTGCGTGCCAGGCGGAATGCCGTCGAATCGCACACGGCCGTCCGGACCGGAGTGAAACTGGGTACGCCGGCCATCCGTGGTGTCCAGACTGAGGAAGGCGTTCTCCAGGGGCATCCCCCGGTGGCGGACTTCGACGAGCAACGCCGTCGTCGTGGGCCCCCCCAGATCCAAGGCGCGGACCTCGCCGGGTGAGAGGGTCTGCGTAACCACGGAGAGCACGTTCTGCAGGTGAGGGGCGAGCACGACGACCTCCACGGGGAGATCGGGGCGGATGCCCTCGAGGCGGTACCGGCCTTGGGCGTCGCTCGTCGATGTGACCTGTCCTACCTGGTCCGCTTCGCCACGCAGGAGGACGAGGGCGGAAGGTATGGCCTGCCCCAACTCGTCGAGGATCCGTCCGTGCAGCGTAGCCAGGGCGGACGCGCGAAGCAGCCGGAGCGTGAACACCGAACCATTCGCCTGGTAGCCGAACGACAGCGTGCCCGCGATGTACCCGTCACAGTGGGTGCGCAGGTGGTGGTACCCCAAGACCGGTCGACCCGCCTCGAGCGCCAGCGGAACGGCGTAGCTGCCGTCCGCCTGCTGCTCCACGGCGCTCGCGGGGATACCCCGCGCCCGATGGTCGAGCTGCGCTTCGTAGGTGAAGGTCGCGCCCGCGAGCGGCTCGTCCGTCGCCGCGTCCAGCACGCGGACGAGCGCGTGGCCGAGCGGCGCCAGGGAGATCGTTCCGGCGTCGGTGGCGCGCGCGGCTTCGACCGCGTATCCAGCGCCGCGTTCGTACGTCTTCCCCCCGGCCAACGCCAGGTGGGGGGGGCCGCCGGGTCGCAGGATGAGCAAGCCATAGAGGCCGGGGGCCAGCGGTCCGATGCGAAACCGGCCCTCGGCGTCCAAGCCGTGGCGGGTGGACGACTCGGTCAGGTCCGTGGGCAAGGCGAGTCGGACCAGAGGCTCGTGCACGGACGTGGCAACCGGGCGCCCGGAGGGTCGTTCGAGAGTCAGGATCGTGACCTCCGGCGGGACGGCGCCCTCATGGTCGGTCACCCTGCCCTCGATCCACCCGCCCATGTCGAGCGAGAGGTCGCCAGCGGGCTCGCCCGGCACCGTGATCGCCCGCAGCGCACGTCCGTGGTGCTCGGTGTCGACCGCGATGGCAGCGACGCCTTCCCGGGGATCGAGGTCCGGAAACGCGTAAGCTCCATCGTCGTCCGTCACGCCTGTCGCGCGTTCCCCGGTGGCGTACGCGAAGGCCTGGACCCGTGCTCCGGCGACCGGCTTCCCGGTTGTCCGGTCGATCAAGCGACCCCGAATGCCAGCAGCGTCCGTGACGGCAATCTCGCTCGGCGCCCCGGCGGCTCCGGCCTGGCCCACGAGGCGGGGCGCGCGCTCGATTCTCTCGGCATTAGAACCGGCGGAGGATGCCTCGCGATTTTTGTCCTCGGACCGCTGTGCCGTTCGAAGGAGAAGGCCCAGGGCCAGGAGGACGAGCCCGGTGACAACGACGATCCACCCGACCCGACGCGCACTCATCGCCGCTCCTTTCGCCCGCATGGCCCCTTGGCGCCCATAGCGTCTAGCCTGGACAATTCATGAAGCGCGCGCCGTCCATCGCGGAAGGCGCGTGCTTCATGAATCATCCAAGCTAAGAACGTCCCGGGGGGGAAGTCGCCACCCATTCCAGCGGAGGTCGGCCCCGGCTTTCAAGAGGCGGCTCCTCTTGGCGACGATGTGGCTAGCCTGCGAAACCCATGAACCCTCCGGTGAATCGCGCGGTCCTGGACGGGCCTGCATCCCGAATCTCTGCGTTGCTCCTCCTCATCGATGCTTTGGCATCGAAATCGTCGTCACGCCTTGACCTTCGGGCGCAGGCCCATCCAGGACACCCTGTGGTTCGTTCGCCGGGCCCCACGAAGCGCGCAAGCTCCTGCTCGATCGCACTCTGCCGTTGTCACGGCGCGCGCTTCATGGGTTGTGCAGGCTAGAATGCGGCGGTGGGGGGGCGTCTCATGAAGACCGGGGCCTTCTGGTATGCGATGCAGGACCCCGCGGGGGCCCCCCAGGGGTACGCCCGCCTCCAGGTCCAGAGTCTCGACCACGGGGCGCAGCGCTTCCTGTGGGACCTGCACCTGGCCTTCCCGGGGGGCGCGTACGAAGAGGAAAGGGGCGCCGTGTTCGCGGCCGGCGGCAAGATGCTGGAGGCGAGCTACCTCGACGCCGAGCGCACCGTGGAAGCCAAGAGGCAGGGGACCCGCCTGGTGGGCATACTCCGCCAGGGCGAAGCCGAGAGCCCTATCGACGTTCGCGTCGAGGAGGATGCGATCGCGGGGATGGGCTTCGTCCTGGTGACCACGCTGCCCTCCGAGGCCGGCTACGAGCAGGGCCACGCCGACTACAACGAGGCGCAGGCATTCGCGGCGGAAGGGCGGTGTGCCTTCGTCGTCGGTGAACGCGAACTCCTGAGGCTCCCCGAGGGCGAGGTCGAGGTGCGCCGGAGCGTGCTGCGTCGCTCGGACGGGCGCGAGCTGCCGCTCTGGGTCGACGGCGCGGGACGGCTCGTCCAAGCGGACTGGGGAGGGGGGAACCTCATGGTCCTCCATCCCGAGTCGACCCAGTCGCTCTTCCGACCTTCGTAGCGCCCGCTGTTGTTTCCGGTCGGCCGGGGTGCACGTCCGGACGGAGCCGGTGGCTACGGGGTCCAGCGGATGCCGAAGGTGATCTTCGTGTCGTAGGGCTTGATGTCGTTCGGAGGATCCGGAACGTAGTCGAGGAGGAAACCGGCCGTGAGATGCAGGTGGTTCCGGAGGGGGTGGACGTACGTCAGTTCGAGACGCGACGGCGAGCGATCGGTGTAGTCCACGTAGGGAATCACGTAGCCATAGGCCCGAAACCGATCGCCCCACTGGAACTCGTGCTCGTACGTGAGCGAGGCGAGAAAGGCGGGCGTCTCGATCACGGCTGTATCCTTGCGACTCTCGACGATGACGCCGGCGCCGAGCTTCCCTGTCAGCGTCGTTTTCTCGCGCTGGATGAACTCGTAGCCGTAGCCCACGAACCAGCCGGTCCGATAGAGGATGTCCGCGAAGTCATCGCGGTCGATGAGCCACATGGCGAAGAGTTGCCCGCGCGGTGAGATCCGGCGTTCGTAGACCAGGTTCGCGAACAGCTTGCCCTCGGTCTGCACGCTCTGCGCTTCCTCGTAGAACCAGTTGATCCTCCCGCGGATCTTGTTCTTGCCCCACGTGTACGATGCTTCGGAATCGAGGTTGAACTGGAACTTCTCGGTGTTGCCGGCGTCATTGGTGAGACCGACGCCAATCCAGAAGCCCCAGGGGCGCTTGGTCGCGCTCTTGGCCTCTTCCTTGGGCACGGGACAGCGGGTGCAGACCGCCGGGGCCGGCGTGGCGGCTCGGGCCACGGCCACCGCGGGCGCGGAGGAGCTACCGCGAACGACCCTGGTCACATCCTTGCCGGGCAGCGTGAGCTCGCCGAGGACCGGGTGCTGGACCACGTAGTCGTCGCCCTTCCGGGTGACCGTCCCTTGCAAGCGATCTCCATTGTTGAGGACCAACTCGTCGGCCAGGACGGAGCCCGTCCAGGCTGCGAGGAGGGCGAGAGTCACCAGGGGCGTCAGGAGCAGTCTCTTCACGGTCAGGGCCTCCATATCGCTCCCCTACCTGCCAAGTGCCACGGCTCTGTCAGTTGACTCAGCCTTCGGCGCGAGGATCTTCGCTCTTGCCTGGGTCCCAGGCGCCGACGGAGTTGGCCCACGTCGGCGCAGGGCTGGCCAGCCGGGTCCACGACTCGGATGGCCACGTCAAGGCCTCTCGGCCGAAACCTCCAACGGTCCACTCCATCGTCACCGTACGGAGGTGTGATGCCGCTACAGCAGAGACTCGACGCGATTCGTAAGGGGTTCGAGGCCCAGGCCGGCGAGGCGACCGTCACCGTGATGCACGGGGCAACCGATCGGCTGATCGCTTCGGGGCAGGCCGAGCGGGCCCTCGGAGAAGGGGACGTTGCGGCCGCATTCGAGTTGGAGAACACCTCCGGGGCGAGCGTCGGGCTCGCTGAACTCCGGGAGAGGGGGCCGGTCGTCCTCACCTTCTTTCGCGGCCATTGGTGACCCTATTGCAGCGCAGAGCTGGACGCTCTGAACAACAACCTGCCTGCCTTCCATACCGCGGGGGCCACCGTGGTCGCCATCTCCCCCGAGCAGCCAAACCACCTCGACGAGTTCCATACCGCCAAGGGGCTCGGCTTCGACCTCCTCCACGATCGGGACGGTGTCGTGGCCGACCGCTATGGCCTGAACTTCACCCTCCCCGAAGACCTCCAAGCGGTCTACGCGGGCTTCGGGCTGGATCTGCCCGCACTCAACGGCGACGGCCATTGGCAACTCCCCATGCCGGCCCGGTACATCGTCGATGAGGGAGGGAAGATCCGCTATGCACGCGTGCACGCGGACTACACCCGACGGCCCGAGCCCGAGGAAACGCTCGCCGTCCTTCGGACCCTGAGCGAGGCCTCGGAGTAGAGGGCTGCTCTATCGAGACGTCGATTTGCGGGTAGCATCCGGGACGTGTTCGGGAGGATCCGATGTCGCGCATCGCTCGCAGTTTTCGTCTGGTCAAGCAGTCCTACGGTGTCCTGATGCAGGACAAGGAGCTCATGCTCCTGCCCGTGCTGTCCGCGCTCGTGACGATCGTGCTGATCGCGAGCTTCATCGTGCCGGTGGCACTACTCGCTCCCGAGAGCCAGGTGGCGGAAGCGACGGGTGACGAGACGCCGGGGCCCGTCGGCTACGCCCTTTTCGCCGTGATGTACATCCTGCTCTACATCGTCGGCATCTTCTTCCAGGCGGCTCTCATTGCCGGTGCGACCGACCGCCTACGCGGAGGCGACCCCACGGTCCGATCCTCCCTGGCCGTCGCGTGGCAGCACATCGGCAGCATCGTGGCGTGGGGCGTCGTCGCCGGCACCGTGGGCCTCGTCCTTCGCATGATCGCCGACCGCAGTGAGATCATCGGCCGCATCGTCATCGCCGTCGTGGGAGCCGCCTGGACGCTGGCGACCTTCTTCGTCGTACCCACACTCATCCTGGAGGGTGTCGGCGTGCGAGAGGCGTTCGGCCGATCCTGGGGCCTCTTCAAGAAGACCTGGGGAGAGACCGTCGTCGGATCGGGCGGCATCGGCATCGCCGCCTCCTTGCTCATGATCCCCGTCGTGGCGATCGTGGCGCTCCTGGTCTCCATGGGGCTCACGCTCGTGGCCGTTGCCGTGGGCGTGCTCCTGGGCGGACTGCTGCTCATGTTCATGGCCGCGCTGCAGGGTGTGTACGTCGCCGTGCTCTATCGCTATGCGACCACCGGCGAGAGCACCGACGGCTTCGACGCGCAGGACCTTCAGAGGGCCTACCACGCCAAGTGAACTCCCCGGCTCCAGGGCGCATCGCGACGGATGGCGGGGTCCGGATCGGGTTGCGCGCCCCTCGATGAGAGTCACTCGCAACGTCAGGCAGATATGAGCGCCTAGTTCGCCTTCGTTCGGATGGCCGGTATCTGAATCGGGTGTGGCGTACTCTCCCCATGGAAGCGGAGGCTCCATGACGTTGCGTACGATTGCCCTCTTGTGTGTCTGTGGCCTGTTTCTCGCCGCGTGCGGCGGTGGCACGTCTGCGCCCTACTACCCGACCTCTCAGCCGCAGGAGCCCGAGGAGCCCGAGGATCCGGGCGTGCCGGCCCCGGATCCGGCCGTCTATGCGGCCGCCGGTTGCGACAGTTGTCACGGCGACGACGGCGAAGGCGGCTTTGGGCCAGATGTGACGTGCTTCTCCCGAGACGGTCTCGACGCCTACCTCCGCACGGAGGGGACCGCGCACGTGGGGGGGGCCGCTCTCGAGCTGACGCCCGAGGACATCGACGGGCTCGTGGCCTTCCTGGATCGCGACACGTGCACGGGCAGCGTCCCTCGTAGTCACGACGTGCTGCGGGACGGCGTGCCGCACCGGGCGGGCGATGTCGCGTCTTGTGCGCCATGCCACGGGCCGGGCGGCGAGGGCTTCGGCACCACGCCTTCTTGCGCGTCGTGTCATGGGGCAAGCGGCGCCTTGACCTGCACCGGTTGCCACGCGTCGGCCATGGACGACGGCGACGGCCTGCCGACCGACGGACGTCGTGCCGTCGTCTCGGAGTTCGCTGCAGCGAGCCACCACGTGGGAGAGGACGTGACCGACGACGACTGTCAGGTCTGTCACGAGATGAGCCAACACCAGAAGGGGGCCGTGCGCCTTTGGAACGTGGATCATCCCGCGGACACCGACCAGGTCGTGACCCTGAAGGGGGATCCGACCAGCAATGCGGACGCCGCCGCGCAACTCGACGTGTTCTGTCTGGCCTGCCACGACGATGACGGCGCAGACGGTGATGCGCCTTTCTCGACGGGCGCCACGCCCGTGCCCGTCGACTCGACGACGTGGTCTTTGTCCTCGCACGGCGGGGCGGCCCTCACGTGCATGGGGGACGGGACGACCTTCGGCTGTCACGGGAGCGGCCATGGTTCCACGAAACGACGACTTCTGGCGCCCGCGGGAGGCTCGGCCGATGGCGTGACGGGGGACACGACCCGGGAGGAAGAAGGGTTCTGCTACGGCTGTCACACCGAGGACGGCACGGCATCGACCGACATCCAGGCCGAGTTCGCCCTGTCCCACCGACACAAGGTCGGCTCGCACGATCAGGGCGACGACATCGAGCTTGAGTGCACCCACTGCCACGACGCCCACGCCGCCACCGCCAGCAAGCCGCTACGCGATCCCGACACGGGCAGCGCCTGGAGCGGTACCATGCAGGCGTTCTGCCTCACGTGTCACGATGGGACGCCTCCCCAAGACATCTCCTTCCCTACGACGACGACGGGAACCGGTTTCGACAAGTCGGCCTTCGTCGGAACCACCCACGCCTCCGAGCTGGGAAGCGACAGCTGCGTGGACTGCCACCAAGCCCACGGCTCCGCCTATCGGGACCTCCTGCTCGACGATTACGTCGTGGCCGACTCGAATGAGCGGACCGCGGGTGATTACGATGCTTGTTGGGACTGCCACAGCGCGTCCACGATCCTCGCCAACGACAATGCGTTCGACGAGTACCACAAGAAGCACGTGATCGACGAGGACCTGACGTGCGCGGCGTGCCACGACGTTCACGCGCCGTACGACAGCGGTGAACCCGGCCTGATCAGCTTCGAGCTGGCCTTCGCCCGCAAGTGGTCGATCTCGTTTCCGACCAGCTCGACCACCCTGTCCTCCTCGTTCTGGACGAACGCCACGACGGGGCGCGGGTTCTGTGCCATCCGGTGCCACGGGGAAACGCACAATACGGAGAGTTACTCCCGCTCGTCGGGGAACTGAGCCAGGGCCTCGCGCTCCCCCGGCTTCGTCGCTATCGTCGCGCACCGTGGGTCCACAGATGTCTCGACCCCGGAGGATGGGTGATGACGAACGCAAACTACGCAACGGATGAGTGGACTGTCTTGCGCGATGCACCGCACGCCGTCGGGCTGGCCGTGGCCTTGGCCGGCGCCAGTGGCTTCACGGGAACGATGAAGGAGGCCTGGTCGTCAGCGTCCGCGATTCTCGAGGGCATGAAGTCCGACAACGAGATCCTGCGGAGGCTGGCCACGAAAGAGGAGGCGAAGGCTGCGCAATCGGCGCTGCGTGAAGCCGTGCGCGAAGGTGACTTCAAGACGGTGGCCGAGCGCGTCCAGGAGCTGGCCATCGAGCGGGCCAGTGCCGCCATGGCGTTGCTCGTCGACAAGGGCCGCCCCGGGGATGTCGAGGCCTACCGCACCTTCCTCCAGGGAATCGGTGAACGCGTGGCCAGCGCCGCCAAGGAGGGCTCGTTCCTCGGCATTGGTGGCGAGCGGGTCAGCGAAGGCGAACGGGCGATGCTCGCGCGTCTCGACGAGGCCATCGGCTGATCGGCGTCTCGTGCCCGCGGGCAGCACGTTCGCCGGGCTGTTCGCGAGGCGAGCTGACGCCACGATGACCCAGCTGCACGAGGGGCGGGGTCCGCCTGGACGCCAAGCGCATCCGCCGCAAGGTGGCTCTCCCCAAGCGGGTCCTCCTGCGTGAGTTCGCGGAGCGTTTCGATCGCACCTTCTTGCCCGTGAGGGACGTGCTCGTGCGCTCAAGCGTGGCCGCCCGGACGTCCGTGATGGATACGGCCTCCGGGCGGACGAAAAGTTCGTTTACGAGGCTGCCTCGGTACGGAACTCAAGGGCGGCGGGGGTAGGTGCGAGCCTCTAGCGCCATCGGCGTCCCCGGTCTAAGTGAGTACGTCTCCTGGGTCGCGGGTGGGCCGAGCTGCGTGTCGAGCGCGTCCACGTATCGTTCGAACTGCGCCACCGGGAACGGATGGGCGTTGTCGCGGTAGGTGAGGAGCAGCGTCGGCGGGCCCGCCTCGACCTGGCTCGCCTCCGGCGCCCATCGCAGGTCCGCCGGCGCGTTCCTCAGCACGTAGTAGTGCGTCGTAGCCCAGTCGCCGCCCCAGCCGCGCCATCCCGGGATTCGAGGCAGCGTGGGGGCGTACGGGCTCTCGTCCAGGGCGCCGAACACGATCCAGCGATCCCCGGGCGTCGCGGCGTCGCCCAAGCCGTTCACCACGCTGCGGATCCGGGTGTCGTAGGCATGCTTGTGGGGCTTGCGGATGTCCCGGACGATTCCCCCCACGGCGAAGAGCACCATGCCCACGACCCAGATCCGCAGGGCGAGGGAGACACGACGGTGGCCGAAGAGGAAGGCGGTGCCACCCACGACACCGACTCCAGCCAGCATGCAGATGGACGGGACGAGATGTTGCGCGACTCGAGCGCTACCCCCATAGGGGTACGCTCCGACCAACGAGGCGACGAACATCCAGATGAACGGTGCGAGGAGAAGCGCCAAGAGCGTTCGGTGCCCCGTACGCCACATCGTCACGCAGCCCGTGACGACGAGCAGGAGCGTCGCGCTGCTGCCGAAGTGGTTGCCGCCATTCGGGTAGGCGAAGAGGTTGCCGGCGTGCGCCTCGACCAGCCACCACGGGATCCGCCACGGCTCGGCCGTGGGGGGGAACGATCGCGTCCAGTGGTTGTGCTCCAGGAGGAACGAACCCGCCGCCGCCTGGCCGCGCCCCACGACGACGTACATGGCCACGAAGCTGAGAGCCGGAACCAGGGCCATCAGGAAGATCGTGCCGAGGTGCCGGGCGTCGCGCCGCGCGGGCCACGCGAGGACGACCACGACGCCGGCGACGACGAACACCGCCGGGTAGGAGAACCACACGGCGACCGCCGCCACGACCGAGAACACCCACCGGCGCCCTCGACCTCCTAGCAGGCGCCAGCCGAGGATCAAGAGCAGGACGCCGAACAGCAGATCGAAGCTGTAGGGCTTGACCTCCGTGGCGTGGCGGACGGGGTAGTACGAGGCGGTAAACAGCGCGACGGCGGCGAGCGCCGATCGCCGATCGAGCGCCTCGCGCACGAAGCGCCAGAGCAGGTACAGCGACCCGATGCCCGCGAGCACGGGCATGAGACGGAGCGCGGCTTCCCCGAGCCCCAGGAGGCGGGAGACGAGCCACTCGCTCCAGAGGAAGAAGAGCGGCACGATCTGGAGGTAGTCGAGCGGCTTCGCCAGGCCGGCGAGGTCCCGATCGAAGAAGTTCACGGCCACCCGGGCCTCATCGCCCCAGAGCGGGAAGACGAGACCGTAGCGGATCAACCGCCACGACAGGTTCAGCAGCACGAGGGCCAGGCCCCAGCGCGCGAGAGCGGGCGCGGACCAAGCGCCGCGGACGGTCTCTCGAGTCGACGCCACGGGCTACACCTCGAGCGCCTGGACGAGGGCGGGCAGCACGACCCCCGACGGGGCGGCGAAGACGTGAGCCGCCAGCGGCGTCAGGGGCGTCGGAAGCGGGTTGATCTCCACCAGCATGGCGCCGGCTCGCAAAGCGACCTCGGCCAGCGCGGCGGCTGGGAACACCACCGACGACGTACCGATACTCAGGAACACGTCGGCCGCCTGCGAGGCCTCCACCGCTTCCTGGAAGATGTCGGGCGGCAGGGCCTCTCCGAACCAGACAACGTCGGGTCGAAGCGCGCCCTGGCACGATGCGCACGAGGGTGGGCGCTCTTTCGCATCGAACGTGGTGGCGAGCCGGCCACACGCATGGCAGCGCGTGCGCGCCAGATTCCCGTGGAGCTCCAGGATGCGCGTGCTGCCCGCGGCCTGGTGGAGGTTGTCCACGTTCTGGGTGATCAGGACGAGGGAGCGTAGGCGTTGCTCGAGTCGCGCCAGGGCGACGTGACCGGGATTCGGCGCCACGCCGGCGACGAGCTCGCGCCGCCAGGCGTACCAATCCCATACCAACCGGGGCTGCCGGGCGAAGGCCTCGGGGGTCGCGAGCTCCTGCGGATCGTACTGCGCCCAGAGACCGGTCATGGCGTCTCGGAAGGTCGGGACGCCGGACTCCGCCGAGGCCCCCGCGCCCGTCATGACGACCACGTGCTCGGCCTCGCGCAGCGCATCGACGAGGTCGTTGGGGATCGCGGGCGGTGAGCGATCGTCCTCCACGTCAGCGCCCCTTCTCGACGTCGTGGATCCGCCACATCGACCATGCCAGGAGCGTACGCCAGGGGCGGTACCCTTCGCCGAGCGCCTCGGCATCCTGCGCCGTGGGGACGTCGTCGAGATCGAAGAAGAGCCGCAGGCCCTTGCGCACACCGAGGTCGCCGGTCGGCCACACGTCCGGCCGCGCGAGCGCGAAGATGAGGTGCATGTGGGCGCTCCAGGGTCCGATGCCCCTCACCCGTGTGAGCGCCTCGATGACCGCGTCGTCGTCCAGCTCACCCAGGCGCTCGGGCCGCAGCGCTCCCGAGCGCACGTGACGAGCGAGGTCGCGCAGACTCTCGGTCTTCGCCCCCGACAGCCCGGCCTTGCGCAGGGTGGTCGTGCGCTTGCGCAGGACGGCCGCCGGCTCGAGGTTCCCCCCGTCGAAGCAGGCCAAGAGGCGTTGCCAGATGGTCTCCGCCGCCCGCCCCGAGAGCTGCTGATAGACGATCGACCGGGCAATCGATTCGAAGGTCGACGGCTTCTGCGCAATGGCAATGGGACGGATGCGGTCGAAGAGCTGCGCCAGCCTCTCGTCCCGTTCGCGCAACACGCGAACGCCCTTGCGAGGGCGGTAGGGGGGAGGGGCTGCGGCCACGGACGGTACTCAGCCGTCCAGGTGTCGCTCGATGCGCGCCCCGAGGCAGGTGTCCCCGTATGTGCGCATGAGCTTCGTCCAGGTCGGACGCATCTTGGACGCGTCTCTCTTCTTCGCCGCCTTCTTCTCGGCGATCTCGACTTTGCTCTCCCCCTTCAGAGCCAAGGCGAAGCGCTCGTCGGCTTTCCAGACGCGAATGGTCTCCTCGAGCAGGTCGGCGTCCGGTATCCCGTGGCACTTGCGCGCGTAGTGCTCCATGAGGCGGAGGGCCTCTGTGGGGTAGCCGGCGTCGCGCCAGGCGCGGGCCCGGCGCTCGACCGCCGTGGGAGCGAGCTCCAGGGACTCCAGCATGCGTTCCCCGTCGCGGAGGATGTCGGCGTCTCCCTCGGCCGCGTCCACGACCTTGCCAAGCAGCGTGTACGCCTGCCCGAGATCCTCGCGCCGGATACGTTTCACGACGCCGTCGAGCGCGGGGTGCGGCGTCGCCAGCACCTCGACCGGCGGTCGCGTGCGCTCGATGTACCCGGGCAGGAACTCGCGCGGATCGATCCAGTCCCCCAGTCCGTCGTCGACCGGCCGATAGGCGACGTTGTGATCCAGGCGGAAGGGACCCTCGTACAGCCCGAAGTGGAGATGCGCGAACCGGCCTCCGTTCTCCACGCTGTAACTCATGCCCAGGGTGCCCAAGAGCTGACCGACTTCGACCACGTCGCCGGCCGCGACGAAGACCGTGTCGCCACCGTGCATCAGGACGCTGTTGACGAGTTGCGACGCACCGAGGTGGTGTTCGATGACGATCAGCGTGCCCGTCTCCCCGCCCGCGTGGATGAGGCGCACGGTGCCTGCCGCGGGCGCGTACAGACCGGCGCCCTCGAGGCATGCGCCCGCGTCCTCGCCCACGTGATAGGTCGTGCCGTCCGCGCTGAGATTCGCGAACGGCTCCAGCCGCGCGCCGACGACCTCCTCCTCCCCATACGCGAGGAGGGGGCCCATCCAACGCTCGGCGGCCGGGAGCTTCGCCGTGC
The DNA here is from genome assembly GCA_963802335.1 of uncultured Planctomycetota bacterium. Classification (GTDB taxonomy): domain Bacteria; phylum Planctomycetota; class PLA2; order PLA2; family JAEUHO01; genus CAWDIE01. The sequence goes on from CAWDIE010000008.1 coordinate 406,813, forward strand.
GCGCCCGGCCGGACTCGTTGACTTCGATGGGCGTGTAGTCCGGTGCGACCGTGGCCAGCGACGCGTAACCTTCGAGGAGGGGGACCTCCATGAGGCCGTCGTCGCGCGTCGTCACGACTTCCTGGTGCAAGCGCTCCACGCGCAGCGTCCCCTCGGCCCGACGCTTCAGGGCCTCCAGACACCGACGTACGTGAAAGTCCGTCTCCTTGGCGAGCAACGCGTCGACGGCCTCCGCACCCTGGCTGCCGTCCCAGAGCTTGATGCAGGTGATTGCGGCCTTCTCGCGCAGACGCCGATTCGGATGCTCGAGGAGCTTCCACGCCTGGATCATCGTCTCCGGGTCCCAGTAGTGCTCGAGGACGAACAGCGCGCGGTGTCGTACGCGCCACGCGTCGTGGTCGAGCAGAGCGACGAACAGCGGCCTAAGCTCGGGATTGCGGACGCGCTTCAAGACCTCGATGGCGCCCCGTCCACTCCGCTTGACGAATCGCTGGATACGCTCGGCGCGGCCCGCCTCATCGGCGGCGAGCATCGGCAACAGGTCTTTGGGAAGCTCGGCGAGAAGGCGCTTCGCCGTGGTGGTGTCCAGGTCCGCACCCCAGTCCGCGCCGGCGGTCGGGGGCAGCGTGAGGACGAGCAGGAGGGCGAAGACGATCCGTGCACGCATGGCTACGCTCCCTTTGAGGCGAAAATGGGCAGCGTGATGTGTCCCTCGACGATGTCGGCGATGACCTCGGAGTAGATTCGATGCTCCTCCGTCAGCACGCGCTGCTGGAGCGTCTGGGGGGTGTCGCCTGATAGCACGGGAACCCGTCGTTGGCGGACCACCGGCCCCTGATCGTAGTCGGCCGTCACCACGTGAACCGATGCGCCGCTCTCCGTGTCCCCCGCCGCCAACGCGGCCTCGTGGGGGTGGATGCCGTACATCCCCTTGCCGCCGTGGCGAGGGAGTAGTGCGGGGTGGATGTTGAGCATGCGCCCCGCGTAAGCCGCCAGGGTTCGCGCTCCGATCTTCTTCATGTACCCGGCGAGGACGACCAGCTCGACGCCACCCTCGCGAAGGCGGGTGAGGATCGCGCGGTCGAGTTCGTCGGGGTCGGGATGTGTGTTCCCGCTCAGGTGGGCCCAGGGCAGGTGGTGGCGCTTGGCCCGATCGATGGCCCCGGACCCCGAGTTGTTGCTGATTACGACCTCGATGGCGGCGTCGAGCGAGCCGGCTTCGATCTGGTCGATGATGGCCTGCATGTTCGACCCGCCGTGGGAGGCGAGTACACCGATCTTGAGCGTCATGCCCGGAGTCTACCCCCGGCCGTCGCTCAGTTCATGTGCTCGTACTCTTGGGCCTCTTCGCTGAGCACGACCAGTTGGACGCCGGCCTGCGCAAGCAGCTCCACGCTGTCGTGGTCCGCGTGGTAGCGCTTCTGGCAGACCACGTGTTTGATCCCCGCATTGATCAACAGCTTCGTGCAGTCGAGGCAGGGCGTCATGCGCGTGTAGATCGTGGCGCCGTCGATTGCCGGGCCGAAGCGTGCGGCCTGGGCGATGGCGTTGGCTTCCGCGTGTGTCGTGCGGACGCAGTGCTTGTGCTGCCCGCCGCGTTCGTCGTACGAGATCTTGATCAGGTGCCCCACGTCGTCGCACGTGGGGAGTCCCGCGGGCGCGCCGACGTAGCCCGTCGCCACCACGCGCTTGTCCTTGACGATGATGGCCGCCGCGCGTCCGCGGTCGCAGTTCGCCCGCTTGGCGACCGTGTCCATGATCTCGAGGAAGTACTCGCGCCAGTCCGGGCGGTGGTGGTCGGGGTTCTGGCCGTAGGCGAGATCGTCAGCCATCGAGCGTCTCCAGGAAGGCGAGGACGCGGGCGCGCAGGTCCTCGAGCGTGGCGTCGTTGGGAATGACCTCGTCGGCCAGGTCGAAGGTCTGATCCAGCTGCTGCGCCTCGGGGTCGGAGGTGTTCTCCCTGGCCTCGAGCGCCTCGAACTCAGCGAGCGTCTCCACGGCGGATTCGCGGTTGCGATCCCGCTCGCGCTCGAAGCGGACGGCGGTGGGTGCGTCGACCCCGATCAGAACGAAGCCGCTCAGCTCGCGGAGCGCTTCGACCTCGCGCGGGTTCCTAATGCTCACGAGCGCAACCCGCTCCTCGCCCTGCATCAGCCCCTTCATCCGCTCCGCCAGCACGGCCGGACCCTCCGCGTGTCGCAGATCGTTGCCGGCCCGGATCAGGTTCTCGCGCGTGATCGGGGTGTTGCGGCGACGGAGCTCGTCACGAAGGGCGTCGGAGAGGCTGTGGCGGGCGAAACCGAGATCCACGAGGACGTCGGCGACCGAGTCCTTCCCGGCGCAGTTCCGTCCCGTGATCCCGATCACCCGCATGCCGTCTCCCTGGCCCGCCACCGGGGCCCGCCGTGGCGGACCCCAGGGTACGGAGGTGACGGACAGGCCGCGTGCGGCGCGGGGTGGGGGCGGGAGGGCGGCCGAGGGCTACCCGTCGTAGGGCTTGAGCGCGGTCCTGAGCAGCAGGAGGATGCGGTCCTCCCCCTGGCCCCCGAGGCCCAGGACGACGGTCTCGTCGAGCGGCGCCACGACGTTCGTCCTCAGCTTCCAGACGTCCAGCTCGGGTAGCTGCAGGAGGCCGAAGGGGCACTCGAGCTCGCGCGTGGGCTCCTGGAGGCGCGTGCGGGTGATGCGCACCTCCACGAGCGCGGCGTCGCGGCTGCTCGTGAGCGCCGGCTGCAGGTCCACAACCGTTCCCGAGAGCACGAACTGAACGACCGGATTGCCGATGTCGGTCTCGTCGGCGATCTCCACCTCGAAGTCCTGGACGTAGGCCACCTGCCGACCGGAGAGGACGTTGTTCCTCGCCCCCGCCAGGGACACCACGCGCATGTCGTCGAGGATCTCGGCTTCACCGGCCGCGACGGCGGCCCCCAGGGCCTGTGCGCCCCGGGCCGTCAGCGCCTCGCGACCTTCCCGGTCGGCGCCCAGCAGCGCCTCGGCCAGCGAGCGGCTGGCCCGGACGGCCTGGACGTCCATGACCACGTGGTAGAGGAAGCGTCGGCGGATCTGGTCGATCTGGCTGCCGACCGCGTCGAGGACGGGCGCGGTGTTCTTCACCCGCAGCCGGCCATCTCTCGCTTCGAGATACGTGCCGTCCCGGTTCCACATCCGCGGGGGCGACAACGCACGGAGCAGGTCGACCAGGGCTTCCTGCGGGAAGATCGGAGCGGGCTCAGCGAGCTCGGGCGGCTCCGGCGGCGTGAAGTTCGAGGGGACGAGATCCGCGTCCGGACCCCTGACGTCCCGACGCGCCTCGGCGAGGTCGGCCACGTCGAAGGTCCGAAGCGCGAGCGGTCCCATGTCCGCAGCGGGCCAGGCGGCGTCGGCGCCGTCCTCCCGAGCGGTCGGTCGGTAGGGGAGCGGCCGCACGCGGACGAGGAAGGCGTGCCCACCGGGCGTGGACCCGCCGAGCGTGCCTTGCGTCACGTACCAGCGCCCCGGCTCCAGCAGGAGCTGCGAGTGGGCGCGCACGACGTCGGTGTGCGGGAGCTCGATCAACCGGCTGGGACCCGACGCGTGTCGCTGCCACGGGCCGTCCACGGAGAGGACGGCATCCACACGGAGGCGAAGGCGATCTCGCATACGGCCGCCGCTGATCTTCGCCGTCGCCGCGAGCCCGGTCATCTGGATGCCGATGATCGGATCCGACGAGGAACTCCCCTTGGCGACTTCCACGTCGTAGTCCTGGACGTAGGCGCGCTCCCGACCGACGAAGCCCATGGCCTGCTGGTTGGCGAGCGCCGTCAGCGTGAGCGCAAGGCCGTCCTTGGCCAACAGCGCCGCGGCTTCCTTGGGTTCGAGCGCGCGTCCTCCGCGCAACGTGCCCCGGTCGAGTCCGTCCACCCCCGACGGGCGCACCGCGCGGATGTCGATGGCGTACCCCGCGAGTACGTCCTCCTCCAGGGCCCTGAGGAAGCGGGCGATCGCGTCGAGCACGGGCCGGTGGGCGCGGACGACCAGCAGGCGTTCGCCCTGGCTACGGAGGTACGCGCCTTCCGTCACCTCCCAGCTCACGGGCTCGACCTCGGTCTGGATCAGTTCCACGATCTCGTCGAGGGTGCCGAGCGGAAGTCGCGGCTCTTCTCCCTCCGCGCCGAAGAGCGGGTTCTCCTCGTCGCTGACCATGTCCGGAGAGACGAGGGCCAGGATGGGGCGGAGGAAGTTGGGGATGCCCTGCGTGAGTGCCGAGACGTCGAAGATGCGTGTGCGTAGGACGCCGTCCTCCGCCCCCTCCTCGGCTCGGGCGCCGGGAAGGCCGCTTGCGAGCGCCAGCAGTACGAACGTCACGAGCACGGTGCGTGTCGACATGGAGAACCTCCGATCCACGTTCTACCAACGTCGTTCGTTCGCAGGCGAACGAGTCTTTCCTTTCGCCGACAAGCAGCGGCTCGGCCCCCGCTTGAGGGGGGAGGCGGGCGCTCTACGATTGACCGAGAAGGGCGCTCCTTGGCGCCTCGGAGGTCCTCGATGTCGGAATCCGCCCTGCATGGCGACGTCGCCACGGAACGCGTTCTCCTTGGGGACGAGGCCGTCGCCCAGGCGGCCATCGACGCCGGGATCACGGCGGCGTACGCCTATCCGGGAACCCCGTCCACGGAGATCCTCGAGTACGTGCTGAAGGTCGCCAAGGCCGAGGGGCGGCCGAAGGCGACGTGGTGCGCCAACGAGAAGACGGCGTACGAGGCAGCACTCGGTGTCTCGATGGTGGGGCGCCGCTGCCTCGTGGCCATGAAGCACGTCGGCCTCAACGTGGCGATGGATCCCTTCGTGAACTCCGCGCTCGTCGAGCTCGGCGGCGGGCTCGTCGTCGTCGTGGCGGACGATCCGGGTATGCACAGCTCGCAGAACGAGCAGGACACGCGCATCCTCGCCGACTTCGCCCGCGTCCCGTGCCTCGAACCGGCCAATCAGCAAGAGGCCTACGACATGACGCGCGAGGCGTTCGATCTCTCCGAGCGCTTCCACGTGCCCGTCATCATCCGCCTCGTCACCCGACTGGCGCACAGCCGCGCGCGGGTGGCCCTGGCCCCGGCGCGGCCCGAGAACGAGCGCACGACCGACATCGAGGCGTCGTCGTGGATCTTGCTGCCGGCCAACGCCCGTCGCCTCTGGAAGCGCCTTCTCGAGACTCAGGACGGCATCCGCGCCGCCATCGCCTCGTCCTCGGCCAACGAGCTCACCTTGCGCGAGCCCGGCGGCCTGGGCCTCATCACGACCGGGATTGCGCAGAACTACTACCGGGAGAACCGCGACGAGCTCGATCCGCTGCCGTCGCATCTGCACATCGGCGCGTATCCCTTCCCCGAAGAGAAGATGCGCGAGCTCGCCAAGCACGTGGACCGCGTGCTGGTCCTCGAGGAGGGGCAGCCCTACGTCGAGCGCCACCTCCGCGGCGTCCTCCCCCCGGCCAAGGACATCCTCGGGAAGCTGTCCGGTACGCTCCCGCTCGACGGGGAGCTCAACCCCGATCTCGTGCGCGAGGCGTTGGGACTCGAGGCCCGCGAGCGGATCGATATCCCCGGACTCGAGCTTCCGATCCGTCCGCCGCAGCTGTGCACCGGGTGCCCGCATCGTGACACGTTCGACGCCATCCGCCTGGCGCTGGACGGCATCGAGGACTCGCTCGTGGCGTCGGACATCGGCTGCTACACGCTGGGCGCCCTGCCGCCCTACAGCACGATCCAGTCCTGCGTCTGCATGGGGGCTTCGGTGGGCATGGCCAAGGGCGCCGCCGACGCCGGCGTCAAGCCGGCACTCGCCGTGATCGGGGACTCGACGTTCCTCCACTCCGGCGTCACGCCGCTCATGGACGCAGTCGGCGAGGACACGGACATGACCCTGCTCATCCTCGACAACGAGACCGTGGGCATGACCGGCCAGCAGGAGACGATCCTCCCGTCGACGCGCCTCGAGGCAGTCGTTCGGGGCGTCGGGGTCGACCCCGACCACTTCCACATCGTCGAAGCCCACCCGCGTCGGACACGCGAGCTCGCGGATGTCATCCGTGGCGAGATCGAGCACCCGGGTCTCTCGGTGATCGTGGCCGTCCGTCAGTGCATCCAGGCCGCGAAGCGCGAGAAGCGCGACGCCAAGGACGCGTAGGCCAAGCGCGCGAAGGGAGCTCCCATGGGGCTGAAAATGGACATCGTCCTCGCCGGCGTGGGCGGGCAGGGCGTGCTCTCGATCGCGGCCATCATCGCCGGAGCGGCGCGTGACGACGGCCTCCAGGTCAAGCAGGGCGAGGTCCACGGCATGGCGCAACGAGGGGGGGCCGTGCAGGCCAACCTGCGCATCGCCGACCAGGAGATCCACAGCGACCTCATCGCGAAGGGGGATGCAGATCTCATTCTCAGCATGGAGCCGCTGGAGAGCTTGCGCTACCTCGACTACCTCGCACCGACGGGCACGCTCGTGACCTCGTCCGACCCGGTGAAGAACATCGACACCTACCCGCCGCTGGACGACGTGCTCGCCAACGTCCGCCGGCTCCCCCGCGTCTTCCTCGTCGAGACGGGCGCGCTCGCCAAGCGCGCCGGCTCCCCCCTCGCCAGCAACGTCGTCCTCGTCGGTGCCGTGGCCGACCTGCTCCCCGTGCAAGCGGCGACGCTCGAGGCGCGCATTCGGCAGATGTTCGCGCGCAAAGGCGCGCGAATCGTCGACGCGAACCTCAAGGCCTTCCAGGCGGGCAGGGATGCGGTCGCATGCGAGAAGTCCTAGCCGAGCGGATCGCCGACCTCCTGGCCGAAGCACGAGCCGAAGGGCGCAAGGCCCTCTCCGAGTTCGAGGGCCTGCGCATCGTTCGTGCCTTGGGCATCCGTACGCCCCGGCATGTCGCCGTCGACAACGAAGAGGATGTCGCGGTCGTGGACCTCGATGCATTCGAGGGGCCGCAGATCGTGCTGAAGATCGTTTCGCACACACTGCTCCACAAGAGCGATGTCGGCGGTGTTCGGTTCCTGGACAAGGACGTGGAGGTCATCCAGCAGACGATCCGGGCGTTGCGCCGCGACCTTCCGCCGGAGGACGTCGAGGGATTCATCATCGCGGAATTCGTGCCGCATGATCCGTCCCTCGGCGGGCAGCTTCTCGTGGGCATGCGCTGGACCCCCGACTTCGGTCCGGTCGTCACCTTGGGCCCCGGGGGCGTGCACGCCGAGTTCCTCGCGCGCAACCTACGCCCCGAGCGGAGCGTCGCGATTCTCTCTCCCCTGCTCGCCTCGCCCGAGCACATCGATGCGGCGTTGGAGCGGACCGCGATCACGCCGGCCGTCACGGGCCGTCTCCGCGGGCAGGCGAGCATCGTCACGCTGGAGGACCTGCGCGCCTTGGTGCAGCGGCTGCTCGACTTCGCCGAAGAGACCATGCCCGACGACATCCTCGAGTTCGAGATCAACCCGCTCGTCTGGACGCGGGACGGTCCGGTCGCCCTCGACGCCCTCGTCAAGCTGGGCGAGCCTGGCTTCACGGAGCCCACGCCCCGCCCCTTGGCGAAGGTCGCACGACTGCTGAGGCCGCGCTCCATCGGGATCATCGGCGTATCGCGGGGCACCAACCCGGGTCGCATCATGCTGAAGAACATCTTGCGACAGGGGTTCGAGCGCGACGACATCGTCGTGGTGAAGCCGGGCGTGCCGTCGATCGAAGGCTGCGTCTGCGTCCCGGACGTCGCATCGATGCCCGGCAAGGTGGATCTCTTCGTCGTGTGCGTGGACGCCCAGCAGGTTCCGGGCGTGATCGAGGACCTCACGCGTCACCACAAGGCCGAGAGCGTGATCCTGATCGCGGGCGGCCTCGGCGAGCGCCGGGGAACGGAGACGCACGCGGAGCGCGTGATCGATGCGATCGAGCGGTCCCGGCGCGAGCGCGACGAGGGGCCCGTGCTGAACGGCGGCAATTGTCTGGGGGTGCGCTCCGTCCCCGGCAAGTACGACACGCTCTTCATTCCCGAGCACAAGCTCCAGTACCCGGCCGGGCGCTGCACACCCCTGGCCATGGTCGCGCAGAGCGGGGCGTTCGCCGTGGCGCGCGCCTCCAAGTTGTCCTCGCTGAATCCCCGGTATCTCGTCACGCTCGGCAATCAACTCGATCTCACCGTCGGGGACTACCTGACCCGTCTCAAGGACGATCCGAAGGTCGAGGTGTTCGCTTGCTACGTCGAGGGCTTCAAGCCCGGGGACGGGCGGCGTTGGCTCGAGGCCGCCGCCGACATCACGGCGAGTGGGCGCACGGTCATCCTGTACCGCGCGGGGCGTACGCCCGCGGGGGCCGCTGCGACGGCATCGCATACCGCCTCGGTCGCGGGGGACTACGCCGTGACGCGTGCGCTGGCCGCGTCGGCCGGCGCGGTCGTCGCGGAGTCCTTGGAGGACTTCGACGATCTCGTCCGCCTCTTCTGTCTGCTGCGCCAGAAGGAGGTGGCCGGTTGGCGGCTGGGGGCTCTCTCGAACGCGGGGTTCGAGGTGGTCGCCATGGCCGACAACCTCGGTCCGTTCCAGCTCGCCTCCTTCGACCCCTCGACGCGGGATCGCCTCGCCGAGCTCCTCGCGGAGAAGCAGCTCGAAGAGATCGTCGGGGTCCGCAACCTGCTCGACCTGACTCCGATCGTCGACGACGAAGCCTACGAGGACTCCGTCCGTCTCGTCCTCGGGGACCCGAACGTGGACGTCGGCGTGATCGGCTGCGTTCCCCTCACGGGAGCCCTCCAGACGACCCAGGCGGGCGCGGGGCACGCCGAGGACTTCGCCGATGACGCCTCCATCGTGCGGCGCTTGATCCGCTTCCACGCCCTCTCGACCAAGGCGTGGGTCGGCGTGGTCGATGCCGGGCCGCTCTACGATCCCATGGTGAAGCTCATGCAGGAGGAGGGGGTGCCGGTGTTCCGCACCGCCGACCGCGCCTTGAGGCTGTTCGGGACCTACTGCGACTGGCGACTGCGTTACGCCTCCGCCTGATCGAGGAAGCTCGTCCTCGGAAGGCCCGAGCCCAACCACGCCGCGGTCCGTGCGGTGCGCGGCGAACGGGCGAGTTCGCACGCCTCGCCCACCGACGGTGCGTGGGGCGCGCCACCCCTCGTCCAGGCCTCCAGGGATAGCGGTCTCGAGGGGGAGACGCGGTCGGCACGTCGGTTGCTCCTTCTCCCCACGGTAGGAGCGAGTCGCGTTCGGGAAGGAACGGCCTCCGATTGCCTGTGCCGTGGGGTCGGCACCGGATCGCGCGCGGCGCGCCCTGCCACAACCGCACTAGCAAGGCGGAGTTGTCTGGGTCCTCTCCTGGGTTTCGGCTCGGGAGGGGGCCCTCTTTGCATGGGCCCGGCGCGTCCTGAGCATCCCACGCTTCCCGCACGCTGCGGGGTCAGCGTGCTGCGGCGGCAGCCACGGCCAGGACCCACACGGCCACCGCATAGGATGCGGGATCACGCACGGCCAGCACGACGGGGTCATCGACGGCGTCCCCCCGGTTCACGAGGATCCACATGCGCGTGATCCAGTACAGCAGGGCGGGGCATGCGAGCCAGAGCCATGCGGGCCGGGGATAGAGCAACGCGGCCTGGTTCCCGTTCACGTAGAGAGCCAAAATGAGCATCGCCGCATAGCCGCTGGCCAGTCCGGCCGTTCGCAGGAGGGGCAGATCGAGCCCCCGGTAGGCCCGGCCGGGCACGCGCGCCTGGGAATCGAGGTTGCGCACGTGCAGCTCCCCGTAGCGCTTCAGGAAGGCGAGACTCAGGAAGAGGAACCCGGCGAACGCCATCAGCCATGGACTGATGCGGATTCCCGTGGCCTCGCCGCCCGCCAGGATCCGCGCCATCGTGAGCGCGGTGAGCACGAAGACGTCGAGGAGCAGCATGCGCTTGACGACCAGGGTGTAGAGCAGAGCCAGCGCCAGGTAGAGCGCGAGCACCAGCCCCACGCGTGCAGGTACGTCGAGGAGCGTCACGAGCGCGGTCGCGGCGAGGATGAGCAGGGTGCTCGCCGTCCACGCCATCCGGGAAGAGAGTCGCCCCGCGGCCACCGGCCGATCGCGCTTGGCCGGATGGCTCCGGTCGGCGTCGGCATCGAGGATGTCGTTGATCAAGTAGACCGCCGATGCCAGCGCTGCGAAGGCCACGAACGTGATGGTGGCCGGCATCAAAGTCGACCGGACGAACGGGCCGTGCGCCGCCAGAAGGGGGACGTACACCAGCAGGTTCTTCGTCACGAGCAGCGGCCGGCATGCGTTCACCAGCGCGGGGATCGTGCTCTTGGAACTCATGCCGCCGCGGATCCTACGCCCCGACCTTCTCAGACCCCGGCTTTCGGATGGCCGATTCCGCCGGGGCGTACGGACGTTAGCATGAGAGACCGATGGGCTCCCGGGGATCGAGCGAACGCGAAGGGGAGGCCCAGGGGAATTCCGGGGGTGATGCGCATGTGGCGAGCCGCTCTACTGGCCGCCCTGGGGTTCTTGGTGGGGGTGTGGTCCGCGCCGGAAGTCCGCGCGCATGGTGGCCAGTTCATTCCGCCGCCGACGCATCCGGGTAACACCACCCCGCGCGACAACCCCCGCGGGAACACGCCGACCCACGTGGATCCCGGGATCGGGGGCGGACCGACCGTCACACCCGGGGGCGGGGGATGGATGAAACCCGGCCCCGTGGGGCGCCGCAAGCCCCAGGCGATCACACCCACCTACGAGACATCCTGGCATCCGTGGTGGCGCATGCGGGAGCGACCCTGGGTCCCCGCGCGACGCACGGCGCTGATGGCCGTCGTGACACCCTCCGAAGCGACCGAAGTCGAAGGCCGGACGTGGGTCGCGAAACGTGATGCGCTTGTGCGAGAGCGCGTACTGAGCTTCCTCCGACAGGTCATCGATCCCGCCGCGAAGCGACGGCCGGATGTCGTTGCATCCGCGCTCATCGCCCTGGGCAAACTCGCCACGGGCGCGTCGGCGATTCCCGTGCTCATGGACCGCCTGATGGATCCCGCGGCACCCGACATCGTGCGGGAGAGCGCCGCGCTCGGCCTCGGACTCCTGCGGCGTACGGAAGCGAAGCGGCGCTTGCTCGCCTCGGACCTAGACCCCGTGCGCGGGCGTCTCCTGCAGGTTCTCGACGGACGCATCGGCCAGGACCGGATCGACGTGCCCGCTCGAACGCGTCAGTTTGCCGCGCTCTCGATCGGCCTGCTGGGTGATCAGCCCTTCAGTCAGGATCCGCGCTCCAAGGACGGGCGCTTGATGAGCCAGCTCCTCTGGCAGCGACTCACCGTCGTCCCGCACAAGCGCCGCGACCTGCCCATCGCCCTGCTGAGCGCCTTGGGTCTGCAGCCGCCCGAGGGGGTGCCGACCGGCATACGCGATGAACTGCGGGCCCTCGTGCTGGGCAAGAAGCTCCGCGGTCAGCGCTTCGATCCCCGTGTGCGTGCCCACGCCTTGACCGCGCTCGTTCGGCTCGGCGACAGCACGGAGCGAGCGCTCCTCGGTCGCCTCCTCCGCGATGGCAAGACGCCCGTCGAGGTCCGTATCGCCGCCATCGTGGCTTTGGCGCACGAGGCGGAGCGCATGGCGTCCGTCGAACGCCTGGCCGCCGCGCGCGTTCTCGAACGTGCACTGGCCGAGAAGGAGCAGGAACTGCTCGTCGCGGGGCTGCTGAACCTTGCGCTCGGTGAGGTCCTCGGCGCCGACCTCGCCGAGGGCAGCACGCGCGTGCTCCGCAGTACCAAGACGGAGGATCTCCTCGAAGCCCGTGCGCGGACCATGCCGTGGTACCTCCAGGGATTCGCGGCGTTGGGGCTCGGTGCGGCGATCCGGCGCGTGCGCGACGGTGACTGCGGCGAGGAGGCGCAACACTTCCGAAACCGCGCCGTCGTGGCGTTGCGCCAGATCCTCAGGGATTCGTCCAAGGAGGAAGACGTGCGCGCCGCGGCAGGGATCGCACTCGGCCTCGGGAAGGACCTTCAGAGTGTCGACGTGCTCACCCGCGTGTTGAAGAGCCGCGAACGCAACGCCGACTTCCGTGGGTATGCCGCGCTCGGGCTGGCGCTCCTGGGACGACGAGATGGCGCCGCCATCGAGGCGATGCAGGACGTCGCGACCACGGCCGGCCCGGAGCTCCTGCGCGCCCGGGCCGCGCTCGCCCTCTCCGTCATGGGCGACGGCGAGACCGCCACACCGCTGATGCAGGACCTCGAGGAGGGGGGGAGCACCCACCATCTCGCTGGCGTGACGATGGCGCTCGGGCGTCTGGGCGAACTCTCGGCCGCCGATGCGTTGATCCGCACCGCCTCGGATCCCGTGCGTTCCGAGCTGGTTCAGGCGATGGCGATCGTCGCCCTGGGGATCCTCGCCGACCCAGAGCGCACGCCGAGCGTGCTCCGCTACGCGGACGGCGCGCCCTACACCTTCCGCACCCCCGTGCTGGAGGAGCTGTTTACGATCCTCTGACGGGAGCCAGCCGGTCGTGCGTTTCCCTGGCCCCGCCGAGGCCCGAGCCCGGGGTAGAACCTCTCTTGCCTCCAGGGAGACCGCCATGACGCATCGCCGCGCCCTTTGGGCTTGCGCCCCTCTTCTCGTCGCGCTCCTCTTTCCCGCTGGGGTGGACGCCGGCGATATCCGCGAGAAGGAGCCGAGCGCGCGCGTGCGCGGCAAGCTCCACAAGTGGACGTCCCAAGACGGCATCGCCTACCACTATCGTCTCCCGAAGGACTACGACGCCGAGGAGGGCGCGAACCTCACCGTCATCCTCCACGGGTCCAATCTGGATCACCGGTGGGGCTTTGCGAACCACCCTTTCAAGACATTCCGTCCCGACGACATCGTCGTGAGCCCGGATGGCACGACCGCGAACGGCAACGGCGGCTTCAACAGCCTCGGGCGGCCCGCCGACGCCAAACGCTTTCACGCCTTTCTCGAGGAGATCAAGACGCTTCTGAAGGTGAAGCGGACGTTCCTCTACGGACACAGTCAAGGCTCGTTCTTCGCCTTCTACTACGCCGGCGAATTCCCGGACGACGTCGACGGCGTCGTTGGTCATGCGAGTGGCGTATGGACCCAGACGCGCTTGGGCAAGAAGGGCCACCACCAGGCCGTCGTGCTCGTGCACGGCACCCAGGATCCGGTCGTGCCCTACATCCAGAGTGCCGGGGGGCTCGCCTCCTTCACGGATGCGAAGTACCCGAATGCGCGGCTACGCAGCCTCGAGTGGTGGAATCACTGGCCGGCCGAGAACAACGGCCCCGTGCCGCACACGAGCCAGCAGCTGGCCTGGGTCGAAGGCATGACCACGGACGACCTGGATCGACTGGAAGCGTGTTGGGAGGTCCTCGGCAACGTGAAGGACACCGATCAGCACGACTACGCCGGGACCTATCTTCTCGCCAAGCGCATCGCAGCGCTGGAAGACGCGCCGGCCAAGCTGAAGAAGCAGGCCGCCGCGGCCACGTCCAGTATCGAGGCCCTCGTGCAGGCGCACATCGACGCGATGGACCTGCCCACGGATCTGACCTGGGAGGACGACGATCGCTTTGCCCACTTCGTTTTCTTCATGCGCGCGTTCGACGGCGTCCCCGCGTGCGATGCGTACGTGGAGACGTTTGCGCGGGTCCTCAAGAAGCACCAGAAGGACGCCATCAAGAGCCTGAAGAAGTACTGGCCGGCGATGCGTAGTGGCGACAAGGCCAAGGCGTTCGACATGGCGGTGAAGGCGCTCGAAGACGGCTGGCTCTACCCCGAGTGCCATGATCGACAGCTCCTGGACAACCTAGCCGCCTGGCGGAAGGACGCCAAGAGCCTCAAGCTCTCCAAGAAGAGCGTGAAGGCCTACGATCAGATGGTCGCGAAGTGGGCCGGCTCGTACCTGAAGGACGGCTGGAACGACTACAAGAAGCTGAACGCGAAGCACGGTCGGCTCTAGCCTGAAACCGACGTCGGGCGGGCGGGCCCGAGCGGGCCTGAGCGGACCCAGGGAGCCCGGCGGTCAGGGCGCGTCGTTCCCCACGGAGGTGCGGACCTGTACGTCGAACAAGGTGGCGGCGTGGAGGAGCAGTCTCTCGGATGTGGTCATGGCTGCGCGCTCGGCCAGGACGCGCCGAGCCAGGCCCGGTTCATCCGTGATCAGCCCGTCGACGCCCAGGGTGATCATGCGGGACATGGCCACGGCGTCGTTGAGCGTCCACACGTAGACCTCCTTGCCCTGGCGGTGAGCTCGATCGATGAAGGCGGCTTTCGCCATGCCGGCGTTGACGGCGAGGAAGTCGGCGTCGCGTCGCGTCAGATCCCCGATGGCCGTGGCGGTCAGCAGGCCGATCTTCCATGCCGGGCGCAACGCGCGAACCTTCTGGATGCCCGCGTAGTCCAGGGACATCACCTGGATCGAGTCCACCATGCCGGTCTTCTCGACGATGTCCACGACACGCTGCTCGAGATCCTGATCGTGGCCGTAGTACTTGAGCTCGATCACGACGCCGCACTTGCCCTTGGCCAGCTCGAGGACCTCCTCCAGGGTGGGGATGCGCTCGGCGGAGAAGGACGGAGCGAACCAGCTGCCGATGTCGATGGCCCGGGCTTGCTCCAAGGTCGCGTCCCATACCTTGAGGTCGACCTTGGCCAGCTTCATGAAGTCGCTGTCGTGGATCACGACGACGCGGCCGTCTCTCGTCTCCTGGACGTCCAGTTCGAGCCAGTCGGTCTCGTCCTCGATGGCACGCCGCATCGCGGCCATGGTGTTTTCCGGCGCGGCCCCGGCAGCGCCGCGGTGCGCAATGATCTCCACGTCGTCCACGATCCGGACGCCTTCGAGCAACCAGCCGCCGGCCAGGACGGCCACGAGCGCGGCGAGGGCCAGGGCGAGCACGACCCGCGGGCCCGTCCAATGCCATCCTCGCCCGCGCTCTCGCCGCGGCGCCTCGCCCAAGACGCCGGTCGCCACGCCCGGCCCCAGCCGTTCGTAGAGGTCGTAGTCGATCATTGAGAACAGCGCCGCATTGAAGCCCGTGATGAGGAGGTTGCCGAGGCTGAGCAACAGCGCGAGAAGGCCGAGGATCATGACGGTGGGGGCCAGCTGTGCGCCCGCCTTGGGCAGGAGCCAGGAGCCGAGCAGGTGGATGCCGCCGAGCAAGAGGAACGCGAACAACAGCGCGGTCAGCGACCAACCTGCCAGGGCAACGAAGATCCGTATGCGCTTTCCGTGGGCGATCCCCTCGCTCTCGTCGAGCGCCTGCTTGCCTCCCGCCTTCGCGAACAGCACGAGCGGCAAGGCGAGTGACCAAGCGAGCGCCTTGCGCACGAGCACGAGGCCGAGCGCCAACGCCAGCGCGCCCTCCACCCCCAGAGCAACCCAGAACGCCGGCGGCTTCTCGGCCAGATAGTAGTTGATGTCGTGGTCCTTCAGCAACACCCACGCCACCGCGGCGCCCGCCGCGACGAAGGGAAGTGCGAGGAGGAGCACGCGAGCAAGCAGGCGCAGGGCGAGTGCGATGATGCGATGGGCGTGGAGGATGGCGAAGCGCAACGCGCCGACCGTCCCGGTCGCGGGGCCGTGCGCCGCCCCGGCCGCGAGTCGCATCATCGAGGCGATCTCGAGTGCGATCACCGACACCGCGACGGCGGAGACGAGGAGCAGGGAGCCCAAGCCCAGTGGCGTCAGAGCGAATCGGGCGATGTCCTGGTCCGCGATGGCGTTCTGGCCGGAGAGTCCGAGGAGCAGCCTCGACAGGCCCCCAACCAACGGGGCGAGGAGGATGAAGCCGAGGGCGGTCCACGCCAGATGCGTGAGGAAGAGCGGACGGGCCAGCCCGCGGAGGCGCGCTCCAACGGCACGCAGAGTCCCCTTCCGATCGGTCATGATCCCTCCTCCTCGCCCAACGCCGCCCCGAAGGTACGCGAGAGGTCTGCCCGCGGCCACCGCCCCGAGGAGGGCGACTCAGGTGGCGGAGCCGAGGGGATCGCGTATCTTCGACAGCCCATGGCCAGCATCCCGCGCCCCCTCGTCGTTCTCATCTGCCTCGTCCTCCTCCTCGTTCCCGCCTGGCCCGTTGCCGGGGCCGACGAGTGGGGCGATGCGCGCAAGGGATTCCGCCGTGCGCAGAGGAGCGAGGTGTGGAAGGAGCGTCGGGACGCCTACATCCGGATGCTCGACTTCGACGGCCAGAAGGCCGTCGCCGAGATCCTCAAGGCCATGGCCAAGGAAGACAACTACGCCGTGCTCCTCACGGCGATCGAGACGCTCTCCCTCTTCATGTCCGACGAAGCGGTCGCCGCCCTCGTCAAGGGCCTCGAGTCGTCCAAGGGCTTCCAACGCAACTGCCTCATCGTCGCGATGGGGGGGAGGCAGGACGCTGCGGGCAACGAGGTGCTCATCGACATCGCGCAGGGGAAGGACGAGCGCGCGGCGGCCCAAGCGCTGCTCGCGCTCGGCGCAAAGCGCGTGAAGGAAGCACTCCCCTCCTTCCTGGCCGGGCTGAAGCGGGATGAGTGGCAGTTGCGCGCGGCGGCCGCCCGGGCGATCCGCGATCTGGCGGGACCCGTGCCGGATCCGCCCCAGCCGGGCCAGAAGGAGAAGCCCTGGATCCCGGCCGACTTCCCGACGTCCGAGGTGTTGCTTCCCCTCGCCGAGAGTCTGGAGATCAGCGAGGGGCGGGAGCGAGGAGACATCATCGCCGCCCTCGAACGCATCACGAAGCAGACGTTCGGGAACGACCCGAAGGCATGGCGCAAGCTCGCGGGGGGAGCGCCGGCGGACACGATCCGGGCGATGCCGGATCACCCTCCGTATCTCTGTGGCGTTCCGGTCTACGGACGCAAGGTGGTCGTGCTCCTCGACATCAGCACGTGCACCGACGACGTGCACCCGTTCCAGGAGGTGGCGCGCCTGAAGGCCGTGTGCGAGGTGCCGGGGGCGCGCTCGGTCCCTTGGATGAAGCTCCGCACGACGAAGCAGTTCATGGGCGCCCACGTGCGTCGCATGATCAACGACCTGCCGGGCAAGGGCGCCAAGTTCGACGTCATCGCCGTGTACCAGCAGTCCGAGCCTCTCTTTGGGAAGCTGACGCCCGCGAACGCCGGGACGAAGAGGCAGGCCAGCGAGTTCATCGAGGAGCTGGCGGTGCAGGGTGGGCCCAATCACTACGAGGGGCTCAACACGGCGCTCGACATCTCCGGCACCAAGGAGAGCGTGGCGTGGTCGCTGGGGCCGGACGAGATCGTGCTCCTGACCTGCGCGATCCCCTGGGCGCCCCGCGACCCCAACGCGATCGTCGGGCAGGAGGAGGTCGGCCGCATCATCAGCCTGAAGGGGCGGATGCGCATGGTGCCCATCACCACGGTCGGCGTCGGGCCCCACCCGTGGGGCATGATGCAACAGATTTCCAACATGACCGGTGGGACCTACGTCGGCCTGGCCGAGTAGGCCTTCCGCGGGCCCTCGCCCGCCCCCGCGGGGCATCCCGCGCACGCCCGCCGCGGGAGGGGTGATAGAATCACTGGGTCCTGGGAGACCACCATGGCCCGCGCCCCCCTCATGCTTGCTCTTCTCGCCCTCGTCCCGCTCGGCCTCGTCGGCCTGGGCCTACCCGCGGCGACCGCCGAGGAGGCGCCGGATGCTGCGCCCGAGGCTGCGGCTCCGCTGGCGCTGGCCGCCACGCTGGAGCGTCCGCCCGTCGCCTCGGACGAAGACGCAGAGGCTGCGTTGGCACGCTTCAAGGACGAGTACAAGGCGCGTGGACTGAGAGGCGAGGAGAAGCTCAGTCAGCGCGACTTCGCCCTGAGCAACCTGGCCGTGGTGCAGCACCCCGATGTGGTGAAGGCCCTGGCCAAGGTGTCCAAGGCCTCCGACTCGACGCTGCGCCTGCTCGGCGTGATCTACCTCGGCGAGCAGACGGCCCTGCCCGGCCTCGCCGGGCCCCCGATCCTCCGGGCGATGAAGCGCGGTCAGAAGGATCCGACGATGCTCATGTCGGGTCTGCAGAGCCTCGCCAACCTGCGCTACCTCGGAGCCACCGACACGGTCGCCGCGCTGATGGAGCACAAGGACTTCGCCGTCAAGAAGTCCGCCCTCACGGCGGCGGGCCGAATCGGCGACATGCGCCTCTGGCGCGAGGTGCTGAAGTACGCCGGTGTCGTCGTGCGCGCGCTCGGCGACATCGAAGAGGACGACGGCACCAAGGGGGGATCCCAGGACGAGGTGATCGTCGAGGAAGGCTGGTCGTACGAGGGCGTCGAGGTGACCTACGACACGGGGACGTCCGGCGACGGCGACCAGAAGATGGCCGAGAAGATCGGCAAGGCGAAGCTCGCCGCCAACAAGGCGGCGGCCGGTGGCGGGCGCGGGCCCGGCGGCGGCGGGGGCGGCGCGCGCGGCGGCGGCGGGGCGGCACGCGATCCCAAGGAGCTCCTCCCCGCGGCGCTCGACGCGCTCTTCCGCCTCACCGGCGAGCGGTTCGCCGACTCCCGCGAGGTCGCCGGCTGGGTCAGCGCGAACAAGGAGCTGATCCTCGCGACGATCGAGGAGCTGGAGACTCTCGAAGAGCAGCAGGTCAAGGACGCCAAGGCCCTCCGCTAAACGTTCCGTACGGAGGCAGCCTCGTAAACGAACCTTTCGTCGACGACCACGCGGTCGTCGTCGCCCCCGCGCGTGGTACGCCCGCGCGACGGGTCGACAATGGGGTCGACTACGGGTGGGCGTCCATGTCGCGGGCCAGCGCTTCGGCAGCGGCGAAGGTCTCCTTCTTCCCCACGTCATGCCAGCGGCAACCGTCTACCCGGAAGGGGCGAATCACGGCCCCCTCGGCCGCCAGACGCAGGTAGGGCACCAGGATCGAGAACGCCCCTTCCTCGGTGAGGCTCTGCGGTAGGCGAGGCGAGGCGGCGTGAACCCCGGCGAAGGCGAGCTGGCGAACGCGTCCCTCGGCGGGGCGCACGCGCAGATCGATGCCGCGAACCGAGTCGACGCGACCGACGAGCCCCCGGTCATCGAAGAGCAGCCCGCGCGTGCTCGGCCGCTCCATCACGGCGAGCGTCGCAAGAGACTCGCTCCCCTCCTGCGCCGCGTAGAGCGCCGGCAGCGGGAGGTCGCTCAGCACGTCCACGTTGTGGATGAAGAACGACGTGTCCCGGCGGAGCAATCCTGCAGCGCGCCGCAGGCCGCCCCCCGTCTCCAGGGGACCCTCGAGCTCCTCCGAGAAGAGGACCTCCACGCCGAAGTCGTTCCGCTCGCGGACGTACGCACGAACGAGGTCGGGAAAGGGATGGAGGTTGATGATCAATCGATTCGCGCCTGCGGCGACGAGGCGCCTCGCAACGCGCTCGAGCAGGCTGCACCCCGCCACCTCCACGAGGGCCTTGGGTCGCTCGTGGGTGACCGGGGCCAGTCGGGTGCCCAGGCCGGCGGCCAGGACCAGCGCATCCATCAGACCGCTTCGTCCTCGGCGACCGTGGGCTGGGTCGCGGTCTCGGGCCAGCGCGGGGCCTCGGCGTGTCCGACCACGACCTCGATCCCGGGGTGGAGCGCTCGCAGGTGGGCCGCGAGGCGCTCGGCCAGGTACGTGGATCGGTGTTGCCCCCCGGTGCAGCCGTAGCGCACGTCCAGGGCGTGAAAACCACGCACCACGAAGTCTTCCACGTGGGATTCGACCAGGCTCGCCGTGCGGCGGAAGAACGCCTCGACCTGCGGGTCAGCCGCGAGGATGGTCCGCACGGCCTCGTCGAGCCCGCTCAGCCCACGGTACGCCTCGTCGCGGCCGGGATTCACCAGGGCGCGGCAGTCGAAAACGAAGCCTCCGCCGTGCTCGTCGACGTCCCGGGGGAATCCGCCGCGGTAGCTGAACGAGCCGATGCGCACGCGGAGCCGGTCTTCGGCCGCGGCGGTCGGCTCGGCCCAGCGTGCGTCGTCCTCCCGAAGCGCTGACAGGACCCGCTCAAGCTCCGTGCAGCCCTCCAGTGCACCACGATCGGCCAGGCCCGCGAGGTTGTCCAACGCCGTGGGGACCCTGGAGGCGAAGCCTTGCTTTCGCTCGTGGAAGCCGCGGTAGCCGTAGGTGCCCAGGGCCTGGAGGATGCGGAGCACGGCCAGCGTCTCGAGTTCCCGGCAAAAAGCGGGTTCGTCCACCGGCACGTACGCCTGAACGGCTTCCAGGTACACCGCGAGTAGCTCCGCGCGCGCGTCCTCGTCGAGGCCGGCGCTTCCGCTGTAGAGCATGGACGCCACGTCGTAGGCGAGGGGGCCACGGCGGCCGCCTTGGTAGTCGAGGTACCGCGGCGCGTCGTCCTTCCACATGACGTTGCGTGGCTGGAAGTCGCGATAGAGGAAGTGCTCGTCCTCGTTCGCTGGCAGTCTCTCCAGCAAGGTCTCGAAGTCATCCTCGAGGCGGTCCTCCTGAAACGGCGCATGCGCCAGCTTGAGGAAGTGGTATTTGAAGTAGTTGAGGTCCCAAAGGAAGGCGCGCCGGTCCTGCCGGGCGCGCGGATAGGCGTCCCGGAAGTCGATGTGTCGACCGCCTTCGACCTGGAAGCGCGGCAACAGGGCCATGGCCGCCCTGAATGCCGGGCGGACGGACGTCGGCCAACGCTCGCCCGTGGCTCGCCGCGCCTGCTGGAGCTCGGCGTTGAGCGTCCGGTTGCCCAGATCCTCGAGCAGGTAGGTCAATCCATCGTCGCTCTCGGCGAGCAAGCGAGGCACGGGAAGCTCGAGCTTCGTGAAGGTCCTCGTGAAGGAGAGGAAGGCCCGGTTCTCCCCTGCGTCGGGCCCCACGACGCCCACGAGACTGCGCCCGTCCTGGGTGGAGAGTCGGTAGGGCTTCCGGTCGGATGCTTCGCTCTTCAAGCGCTCGATGCGGAACGGCGAGCACCCGACGTGGGCCTCGAACAACTGGCGAAGGGGAAGCGGCACGCCGGGATTGTAGAGGAGGGAGACGCCGGCGCTCAGTCGCGCCAGATACGGGCACTGGAGCGGTCGTACGTGCGAAACCACGCACGTACGGCCCGGAACTCCTTCTGCGGATCCTGCCCCTTCAAGGGGGGGAAGTCGTGCTTGTGTTCGGGGCGAGCCAATCGCCGCACCAGAACGGCCACGTCGGTCCTCAGGTCGAAGCCCGATGGCGCGTCGGCGTGACGGCTGGCAAGCGGCTTCATCCGGTCCAGGACGGTCTTGGCCGTCGCGTACCGCTCGGCGCCGCTCATCGGCAGACCACCCAGTGCCGTCAAGGCCGCCGCGGTGCGGGGCCAGTCGTCGGGGCGAGGCGAGAGAGCGCTTCCCGTGAGGAACGCCAGCAGGCCCGGGGGCTCGAGCCGACGCAGCGCGTCGAAGGCGGCTCCGTACCAAGCCACCCGGAGGCCCCGAGGCACCGCCTCGCCGAGCTGAAGCTCACGAACGAGGGCAAGCAGCCTGGGGCCTACGCGTGAGCCCCCATGGGCCAGTACGTCGAGGGCCTCCAGGGCCGTCGCCCCATGCGCAGGGCTCGGCGCGGACGCGGGCGCCATGAGCCGGGTCGCCGCGTCGAACAAGACGTCCTCCGCACGGCGGAGGAATTCGTCGTGCTTCGTCGAGAGCGCCGCGCCATCGCTCTCGTAGCGCGGCAGCGTGGTGCGCAGGAGTGCGAAGGCCTTGAGGATGCGCGCGAAGGCGTCGGGTGCCGGCGACGCGGTGCTCGCGGTCAGATCCTCGAGTACGCGCCCCGCGACGGCGAGGGGCAGGACGGTCGGCTCGCTCCCTGCCCTCCCGGGGGCCACGTCGTCTCCGGGCGTCACGACCGCTCCGCCGCCGACGGGGCGGGGCGTGATGGGCCGGTAGCTCTCGGAGGCGCGGAGCAAGAAGAGCAAGGCGAACGAAGACTCCAATGGCTGCCGTAGCACCACCACGTTGTTTCCCTGCGGGGCCGGCGGGGCTTCCAGCGACACCCAGCCGCCGTCCTTCCCTTGCCCATCCACGAGCCAGCGAGCGCCCATCCGGTACCACGGGAGCCCGCCCACCTCCTCCTCACCGAGGAAGATGCAGGCCTTCTCCAGGGCATAGAGCCGGTAGTAGGCGTAGTAGCCCACCCCGTTGCGCCGCTCGGACGACATGAGCGTCCAGAGCGCGTGGCGCCGTAGGGCTGCTTGGCCGCGTGCGCGGGCGAGACGGGTCCGGACGAGGAGCTCGGGACGCCGGAGAAGCTCGTCCGCCAGCGCCTCTTCGGCGAGCAGGAGGTCGGCCAAGCCCATGAACGTGCCCGTCGGGTAGCCGCCCACCACCGCGCGATGCTGCGAGCCGGCGGGGTAGTAGGGCCAAGAGCCACTGTCCTCCTGGGCTTCCAGCAACGCCTCGAGGTGGTGCTGCCAGGAGGCGGCGCTCACCGGCTCCCCGGCCCGTTCTCCGGCCCAGAGCCCGAGGCATCCGAACTGGGACGTGGACAGGTTCGGCACGGGGCCCGGCCCCGCGCTCTTGTAGCCCCAATACCCGCTGGGGTTGCGGATGGCCCCCCGCGCCAACGCCGCGTGGAGGTCGTGCTGGAAGTCGCCGCTACGGCCGTCGGCCTTCAGGAGCATCGCCGTCAGCCCCGCCTGGTAGGTCTGGTCGATCGCGTCGGCCCGACCCCGCGTTTCGAGCCACCGGATCGCCCGGCGCCCGCCTTCGACCCCCTTGGGGATCGCAGCGTGGCGCAGGGCGAGCCCCGCGAGCGACGTCCACCCGGCGTTGAAGGCGAAGCTGCCGTCGCGTCCTTGGTTCTTGCGCAGGAAGGTGACGCCGCGCCGGATCGCCCCGTGGATCTCCTCGCGAAACGCCTCGTCCACACCGGCGGTCTTGAGACGGAACTCGGTCTCGTCGTAGTCCTCGGCCGCCGCGGTCGGGGGGGGGCGCAGGACCGGTACGAGCAGCGTCGCGAGCAAGAGCAGAAGGGAGACGGTGGGGGCCTTCATCACTCCTCGATGAACGTCGGATCGAGCCGATCGCCTCGGAGACGGCTCGAATCGGATGGGGACGCGTAAAGGAGCAGGCTACAGTGCCGGCGATGCGTGCGGCACGAAGTCCCTTCCTCGTCGACGTCGTCCGGCGTGCGACATCGGTCTCCATCCTCCGCATGGCCGCCGCGCTCGCGTTCTACGCCCTCTTCGCGCTGCCCCCGCTGGTGATCATCGCCATGCACGTCGCGGTCTGGTTCCTCGACGACCCGGAGGCGGCGCGCCGCGAAGTCGAAGCGAATCTCACGGCCTTCCCCGAGGGATTCCGGGCCACCGTTTCCGAGATCATCGAGAGCGTCGCTCAGCCCGAGCCTCAGCTCGTCATCGCGCGCCTCATCAGCTACCTGGTGATCGCGTTCGCCGCGACCGCGGGATTCAGCCATCTGCAGTGGATGCTGAACCGCATCTGGCGCGTGCCGAAGAAGCGCAAGCGCTACATGATCCTCCTCTGGATCTCGAAGCGCCTCGCAGGGTTCATCCTGGTCGTCGTTTCGTGTCTCGTCCTGGTGGGCTCGGCCAGCCTGGGCATCGCCATGCGCACGTTGCCCTACCAGGTGCTCGAGCTCCTGCCGGATGGCATGGTGCCGCATCTCACCGAGGTGATCAACGACGCCGGGTTCTTCATGCTGGCCTTTCTCTTCTTCAGCGCGCTCTTCTGGATCTTGCCCGACGCGAAGGTCCCGTGGCGTGCGGCGTTCGTGGGCGCCCTCACGTCGTCCGTGCTGCTCATCGTCGGCAAGCACTTGCTCATCCTCTACTTGAATCAGAGCTGGCAGAGTCGCGCTTTCGGGGCGGCCGGCTCCCTCGTTGCCACCCTCGCGTCCATGTTCGTCGCCGCAACCGTCGTTCTTCTCGGCGGCGTCGTCTCGGCCGTCGTGGCTCAGCGAGGACGCCGCGAGGCGTCGAGCGCGGAGGCGGCGTAGGTCGCCGCCCCCGGGCTCATCGAGCCGCGGGGCGGCTCGACGCCGGCTTCAGCGTGGGCGGCTTCGGTGCCGCGGCAACGTCCTCGAGCAGCGCCTCTACCGCCGCTTCCAGTTGAGGGTCCTCGCCGGTCTCGAGTTCGCCGGGCTGTGGCCACACCACGATGTCCGGCACGCAGCCGTTCAACTCCATGTCCTCGCCCGAGTCGGCCAGGAACCAGCCGCGGAAGGGCAGACGAATCGAACCCACGTCCATGACCTGGGTGCCCCCCGTGCTGATGACGCCGCCCGCGGTGGGGACGCCCACCACGCGACCGCGCCCGAGTGTGCGGATGGCGTGCGCGAAGATCTCGGCGTTGCTGAAGCTGTTCTGGTTGCACAGCACTACGATGGGCTTCGTCCAGCGCGCGTACACCATGCGGTCCTGGGGGTAGCCCGGAGGGCCGCCACGGACCGACGTGTAGGCGTGCACCGGCTGCGTCAGGCAGGTCAAGAGATGATCGGCCGTGAAGCCGCCGCCGTTGTCGCGTACATCGATGATCAGTCCGGCCTTGCCGTGGCCCGCCTTGTAGAGTTCCTCCTCGAAGCGCTGGAAGCTCGACCAGTTCATGCCGCGCACGTGGAGGTAGCCCAGTTTGCCGTCGCTCAACGCATCCACGTTCGCCCGCGTGCGCTTCAGCCACACGTCGTAGAGTTTGCTGCGCACGTTGCGGTAGCTCGTGGGCCGGAGTCGGACCGTGCGCTCCTCGTCCTCGCCACCGCCGAGGCTCAGGGTGACCTCGCGATTGGGGTCACCGGTGAGGACGAGCGCGAGGTTCGTATCCCTTCCCACCGGCTGGCCGTCGATCGCGATCACGACGTCACCGACTGCGATGGCGTGGCGTACGCGGGCGGCCGGCGTGTCGGGCACGATCGCGGCGACTTTCAGGCCCGGCCCCTCGAACGCGGGATCGAAGCGAATCCCCAGGTGCGCGGTCTCGTCCCGCCACCCCTCGGGCTTCCATGCGGGCTCCCGGGCCGAGAAGCCCAGGTGGGAGCCGTTGAGCTCGCCCAGCATGGCGTTCACGACATACGAGAGCTCGTCCGCGAGCATGCATCGACGCGCCAGGGGACGATACTTGGCACGGATGGCGTCCCAGTCGTTGTTCCCCATGGCCGGGTCGTAGTAGCCGTCCGCCATGGCACGCCAGGCGGCATCGAAAGCCGCTTCGAGTCGGTCACGCCGGCTCACGACGTGGCGAACCTTGAACGGGAAACTCGCGGTCTTGCCCGCGGCACTCAGCGTCGCCGGTGTGCCGCCGGCCAGCCAGACGATCTGGTTGCCCTCCTTCAGCCACCGGGCGTATCGGCCGTCCGTCGTGGACAGCTTCTTGGGCTTCAGACCATCGGGGAAGGTCACCGTGTAGAGGCCCGCCTGCCCGCCCACCGAACCTCGAAACGCCAGCTTCTTCGAGTCCGGCGACCACAGGAGTCGGTGCTCATGGGAATTGGGAATGGCAATCCGGTGGATGCGATCGGCGAGCCCGTCGAAGTCGATCGGCAGAGGCTCCTTCTTCTTCTCTACCTTCGTGGCTTCGGGCGGCGCCGGCGCTTCTTCCGCCTCTTCCTTCGGCGCGTCCTGAGGCGTGGCGACGGGGGCGTCGCCGTCCGACGCGCGCTCGGCGGTCCACGTGCCCTTTCCCACGCCTTCGATCGCCCACGTGCCCACCATCCGACCGTTCTCGAGCACGCCTTCGCCGGTCAGTGGACCGATAGGAGTCGTCGTCGTGAAGGCCACGCGGCGCGCGTCCGCGTCGAACGTCATCGTCTCCAGCGGGCCCGCAAAGACGTCCGTCACCTCGATGGTCCCCGCGAACGTGTCGTCCGCACCTCGCTCGATGATCAGACGGAAGGACATGCCCTCCGGCGGGAGGGGATCCTCCCCCAGGATCTGGCCGCTCCAGCGGCCGACCGGGTCGGCGGGGGCCGTCTTCCGCTCGTCCTCGGCCGGTGGCGTCTCCTTGGGCTTGGCGGGAGGCGCCTTCTTTGCCTTGCGCCCCTTCATCTTCTGCAGCGCCTTCTCGAGCGTGCGGTCGCGGCTGTCTTGCTCCTCGTCCTCTTGCCTCAGCCAGACGTAGCAGACGTCCGTCTCGTCGTCCCAGCGGCGCCCGGTGAAAGCGAGGATCTTGCCGTCGGGAGACCACGCCGGATTCGAGTCGCGGTCCGGGTGACGGGACACGTTGAACGGCTCACCCGTTCCGTCGGCGCGACGGATCCACACGTCGCGGTTGAAGTTCTCGTCGTCCACGGCGTAGGCCACCCAGGCGCCGTCCGGGGAGAAGTCGTAGGAGGGCCAGTTCCAGGAGTCCACGCACCAGCGAGGGATCGCTGCCGTCCGGCTTGATCGTCCAGAGTTGGCCGCCGTCCTTGACGAAAGCGACGCGCTTCCCGTCGGGCGTGAAGCTCAGACTGCCTTTGGTCGACCCATCCTCGGTGAGACGCTCCAGCTCGAACCGCTCGTTCTGCCACCAGAAGCGGTCGGGCTCGGTCTTGGTCGCGACCCAGATGTCCTCTCCGCCGTCTTCGAACGCCACGAAGTACAAGCGCTGGTGATCCGGCGAGAAGACGGGACTCGACTCGAAGGTCGCCGTGTGGGTTACGCGGCGAGGTTCCTTGAGTTGGGTGTCCATGACCCAGAGCTCCCCGCCGGCGATCAGCGCGATTTCGCGCGCATCGTCGGTGAACGCCACCTGCTCCGCCCGGCTGAGCGTGCGGCGCAGAAGGGGATCGACCGTCGGGTCGCCTTCATCGCGCAGCCCGAGGATCCACGGCTTGGCGCCGTCGGTGCGATCGAGCCGCCAGAGATCGAACAGGCGCCGGATCAGGAGGAAGGAGCCGTCGTCGGCCACCGAGAAGTTCAGGACACCATCGTCTTCGAACGACGTCAGCGGCGTGCGCTGCCCGGACTCGAGATCGTGCGCGACGATGTTGGACACGCCACTCGCTGCGCTGGCGATGAGCAACGTCTTGCCGTCCGGTAGCCAATGCGGCGTGCGCTCCTGGTGGTCGCCTTGGCTGACGCGTTCGTAGGTGCCACGCTCCAGGTCGGCCACCCAGACCTGGGAACTCTGCGAGCCGCGGTAGCGTCTGCGCCACGGGCCGACACCCTCGCGCGTGAAGGCCAGGCGCCGACCGTCCGGGGACAGCGCCGCGCTCCCCCCGTACGCGGGGAGGAGGATCTCGAGCTTGGCCTCAGAGTCCAGGGGCCGTCGGGCGAAGCGTTCGGCCCGATGCCAATCGTCGTCGAGGCGAATGCGTACGAGGAGCGCGTCGCCGGTCGGGAACCAACCGTAGAGGCTGAACCCCTCGGTGTGCGACGTCACCCGACGCGGCGTGCCGCCGGCCGCCGGCATCACGTAGACCTGGTTCGATCCCGTGCGATTGCTGACGAAAGCGACGGCGGCGCCGTCCGGTGAGATGAACGGACTGGTGTCGCGACCGGGATGGAAGGTGAGTCGGCGCGCCGCACCCCCGGAGGTCGACGCAGCCCACAGGTCGCCCCGCCAGGAGAACACCATCGTCTTGCCGTCCGCGGCGATGGCGGGCGTGCTGGCGAAGTGGATGCGACCGTCCGGGCCGCGGTCGGCCTCGGCGGCGGCGGGCAGGGCACCGAGGATAGAAGCGACGACGGTGAGGACGAGGGTCGAGAGCGTGGCTCGGGCCATGCGGGTCTCCGCGGGAGGAAACGGGAATCCTACGCGGGTGAAGACGCTTCGGGGCGGCTCGGCGCGCGTGCGTCTATGCGCCCGCGGCCAGCGACGTCTGATCGGGGACGATGCCGGCCTTCTCCAGGGTCGCGGTGGTCGCCCGCCGCACATCGGCTCGCAGTTCACCCAGGGCCACCTCCCACGCCTGGGGAGCCAACCAGTTCGCTTCCGCGATGGCTTCGGTGATTGCACCGAGCGCAGCGCTCTTTGCGCCGAACCGCCGGCGGAGGTCGTGCAGCTCGATGCAGGGAGCGTCCAGGGGAGGGACGCTCACGTCCACGAGGCATCGCGTACCCTCGCCTACGTGCTGGAGCAGGTCGCGCTTGCGGAGCTCGGCGGCGCCCTCCTCCGCCGTGACGATGACCACCTCCGGCTGGTGCGATCCGGTGAAGTCGATGGGGCGCGGAGACAGCGTGAGCTCCGCGACCGAGAACCCCCGACCCTGCGTCACGGGATTCTCGCCGCGAACGGTCGCATGCAATCCCGCAGCCATCGCCGCGGTCGCGGCGAAGCGCGCGGCCGACTGGACACGCTCGCCTGCCTTGCCGGCGAGGATGAGGGTGACCGGCCGATCCAGACGGCCCCACGCCGGATGAGGGGCGAGCCCTCGTGAGGCGGGCGCGAAGGGCGCCACCGGGACTTCCCGGCTTGCGCCGGGGAGGGCACGAACCCGTTCGCTTCGCCACACGCCGAGCTCGTGGCCGGGCGTCAGGGCCAGCTCGTTCAACCCCTTCCCCGTCATGCCTCCGATCCGCGCGGCGAACGTGGGGCAGAGCTCCAACGCTTCGACCATGGCGAACCCGGGCTCGGCGAGGGCCTCGCCGATGCGTTGGGCCAGTCCCTCCCCGGGGGCTCGCGCACGCGCGAAGTAGGCGCAGCCGGCCCCGCGCACGACGGCGCCCAGGTCCAGCGGCGGAATGGGACAGCCCTTGGGGGTGGTCGACGTGGCCATGCCCTCCGGCGTCAGCGCGGAGTGCTGCCCTCCCGTCATCCCGTAGATCAGGTTGTTGTGGACGACGACCGTGATATCGACGTCCATCTGGGCCGCGTGGACCAGGTGGAGGAGGCCCATGTTGGCGCCCCCGTCGCCGACCAGCACGATCGGCTTGAGGGGGTGCGCATGCGTCGACGAGGCGGCCAGCCGCATGCCCGCGGCGATGGCCGCGGCACGCCCGTGCAGCGTGTGCACGGTGTGGAGGGTGGGGAAGTAGGCGTCAGCCAGGCCCACGCATCCGATGTCGGTGACCAGCACGTAGCGCTCGCGTGGTGTCGCGTCGTCGACCAGGGCGGCATCGAGTGCCTTGAGTACGTGGGGATGTCCGCAACCGGGGCAGTAGGGGAGGGGACGCGACGAATCCAGGAACTCGGTCATGAGGTCACCGCCGCCATCACGGCTTCCGGGGGAATCAGGGCACCGACGGCATTGACGCGACGCAGCTCGGCCGCACCGACGTGCGGCGCCACCTCCTTCGCATAGAGCCCGGGGGCGTTCTCCTCCACGACGACGACACGCCGCATGCCGGCGGCGGCCTGCCGGATTGCACGCCTCGGCACGGGGTAGAGGGAGAGGACCTCCATGAGGTTCGTGGCGAGGCCATCCCGCTCCAGGTCGCGCGCGGCCTTTCGGCACGACCGGGCGGAGATGCCGTAGCTCACGATCAGCGTCGTCGCGCCCGGTCGTTCGTCGAGCCGAACGTTCTCCAGGTCGTTAGCGCGCCCGTCGATCTTCGCCACGAGGTGCTCGAGCTGTCGAAGGACCTCGGGGTCGTTCTTCTTGAGCCGTCCGTGGGCGTCGTGCGCGGATCCCGTGGCCGTCACCTTGCGCGAGCCACCCACCGGCGCGAACAGCGGAACGTCCTCCGGCCTGTCGATGGCGTAGGGCAGGTACGCCGAGTCTCCCTCGGCGGCCGGTCGCCGAGGCACCTCCACCGTAGGCAGCGCGGCGAGGTCCACGGTTTCGACCGTCTTGCTGACCTCCTTGTCGGTCAAGAGCACGACGGGCGTTCTCAGCGTCTCGGCGATGCGGAACGCCTCCGCTGTCAGGGCGTAGGCGTCGATCCCGTCCACCGGGCACAGAACGGGGATCGGGTAGCCACCCGACGTCGCGTACGCCACGAGAAAGAGATCCCCTTGCGCGTTCTGCGTCGCTCCGCCCGTGGCCGGACCGAGCCGCTGGGAGACGACGATCACGACCGGCGTCTCGGTCATCAGGGCGTACTGCACCGTTTCGGTCATCAGGCACCATCCGGGGCCGGAGGTCGCCGTCATCGCCCGGGCGCCCGTGAGGGACGCCCCGACCGCGTACGACAGAGCGGATATCTCGTCGGGGGCACCCACGGCGTGACCGCCTCGGTCGGGAAGGCGCCGCATCATCTCCGCGTAGACCTCGGACGCGGGGGTGATGGGGTACCCGCTGAAGAAGTCACACCCGGCCGCGAGTGCGCCCCAGGCGATCAGTTGGTTGCCGTGACAGAGAGCCAAGCGGCTCTCGTCCGTTCCTCGCGAGACGGCCGACGTCGCCATGCGCGTTCCTCGCCGGGGTGGCATGCCGACCCCGTACCCCCAAGGCTAGCACTCCTCCGACGCACCCCCAGGAGCGTCCGACCCGGGGGCCGACGGGTCGCGGAGGCGGAATTCCCATGCGCAGTACCAGTCGTCCGGGTGCTCGTCCGGGGGGCAGCCGAGGCACCGCGTCTCGATCCGCTCGTCGATCGTGCGTGCGAAGCCGGCGTACTCCACGAGGCCCACCGGCTTGCACGGGAAGTCGGGGAGCCCCTTGCGCTTCCGTGCACTCTGTACGCGACAGTCGTTCATACGGAACACGAGGTGCGAGTCCGACTGCTCGACGATCTCCTGGGTGTTGATGAACGCGTAGAGCCTGAGTCCCAACGCCTTGGCCAGGGCGGGGATGCCGCCTCCCGCCTCGATGCCGTGCCGCTTCATGATGCGCTTGGCCTCGATCACAGTGAAGGACCGCCATGCCTCGGCGTCCCGCTCGATGGCCGCCTGCATGCCGTGCGCCTCCTCCACGGCGAGGAACCAGAGCCCGTCGTGGGCCAGCCAGTTGAGGGCGGCGTCCTGCAGCATCCCCTCGAGCTCTGCGCGCGAGAACGACTCGAACATGGTGATCCTCCCGGGCTCTACCGCTCTGCCATACACTCCTCGCCAACCGATGCAAACGAACCCCCGACCCATCAGCGCCTGCGTGATCACCAAGAACGAGGCGACCAACATCGAGGCCTGCCTGGCCAGCCTCGCCTTCTGTGACGAGCGCGTGGTTCTCGACGCCGGAAGCACGGACCGTACGGTGGAGCTGGCGCGTGCGGCCGGCGCCCGTGTCATCGAGGCCGACTGGCCGGGCATGATCGCTCAGAAGAACCGCGCGGCGTCTCACGCGACGAACGAGTGGATCCTCTCGGTCGACGCCGACGAACGCGTCACCGATGCATTGCGGTCCGCGATTCTCGCGACCGCTCGAGGCGATCGGACGCCCAGCCCGGGTGGCTACGAGATGGCGTGGGAGACCGTCTACCTCGGTGGACCCGTGCGGAGCGACCGGGGTCGCGGTCGGTGGAAGCTGCGCCTCTACGACCGTCGGCGGGGAGGATGGGAGGGGCACGACCCGCACGGCCACGTGACCGTGAAGGGATCCGTCTCGCGGCTCGAGGGCAGGCTCTTGCACTTCACCTACCGGAGCATCGAGCACCAGATCGAGAAGATGAACCCGTATACGGACGCCGCTGCACTCGAGTTGAGGGGGGGGTACCGCAACCAGGCGTTCGGGCTCCTGGTGAGACCACCGGCGGCCTTCCTTCGCAGCTACGTGGTGCGGGGGGGCTTCCGGGACGGCGCGCGGGGCTTCATCGTGGCGGTGAATGCCGCCGCCTACGTCTTCCTGAAGTACGCCAAGCTCTGGGAGCTCAGGCATCCCGACGATGGGGAAGCGCGTCCAGCCAGGTCATGATGCTCGCCGTGTCCCGCAGGTCATCGACCAGCAGTTCCGGATGGTGGCGGGCCAGGCTCTCTCGCGTGTAGGAGGGGCCCGTCGCGACGGCGAGGGCCACGCATCCGTTGGCGTGTGCGCAGTCGATGTCGTGAGGGGTGTCCCCGATGACCACCACCCGCTCCGGGCCGAGCGTGTGTCCGTGTAGCGCTTCGTAGCGAGCGAGGCCCACGGGAAGCAAGGAGCGCCGATTCGGGCCGTCGGTGCCCCAGACGGGGATGGTGAAGCGCTCGGGATCGAGTCCCGCGGCGCGGAGCTTGGTCGCCCCCGTCTCGGGGTAGTTGCCGGTCAGGAGTCCGAGGGTCGTCCGGGGGCGCCGTGCCAGTGCGTCCAGCAGCGCCGGGACGCCGGGGAGAGCGTAGGCGACGCCCGCAGGCTCGAGTCGCCGCGCCAGGGCCTCACCGTAGGCCGCACGGAACGCATCGTGGACCGGCGCGTCGAGGCGCTCCCCGCTCCGACGCATGCCGTCGGCCCAGATCAGCGGGTCGAGGCGACCGGCGAACTCCACACCCTCGAGCGTGAAGTGCTCGCCCACGACACGTTTGCCCGCCTCCTGCATGGCCCTGGCGCCCTGATGGGAGGAAAGCAGCAGCGTGCCGTCGACGTCGAAGAGGATGAGCATGGACGCAGGGTACGGGAACCTCTGCCATGCCGCGGGACTACGCGTCGAAGGAAGCGACGGCTCGCTCCGGCGTGGGATACACGTCGAAGACGTCGAGGAGCCCCGTACGGCCGAGGATGGCGAGCACGCGGGGCTGGGCGGTAGCGAGCCGCAGATCGCCGCCGGTTGCTCTCGCGATGCCCTGTCCGCGCACGAGGTAGCCGAGCCATGCGTTGTCGGCGATCTCCTCGACCGCGGACAGATCCAGCACGACGCGCGCGCCGGGTGTCGCAAGCCGATCCGCCAGGACACGATAGAACTCGGTGAAGTTCTCCGCGGCGAGACGGGCGGGCAGATCGAGGACGGCGACGACCCGTTCCGCACCCTCTCCCTGCGGTGCCTCTCCCTCCGTGTCACGCTCCACCATCGCCGCACGTCCTCTCCGGTCGAGACCACCGCCACACGGGGGGCCCGCCCGCCAACTGCTCGGGTCCGAGTCTACCCCGCCCGCTCCCTCGGCCCGTCACGCCCTTCTCCCCCGCGTCGGGGGGCCGTCCCTCGGATCGGAGCCCCGCGCCGGGGCATGGCGCGGCGCGCGCGCCGAAGGCGGGCCCTACCGCGGTGGGCGCGTCCCCAGCGAGAGCGTGAGGGTCTTCGTCTCGCCGCCCCGTAAGAGGACCAGCGTCAGGGGGTCGCCCGCGCCGTGTCGTGCGATCACCGCCGCGAGGTCCCCGGGCGTGCTCAGCGCGCGGGCTTGGGCTTCGAGGAGGACGTCGCCCACGCGCAGTCCAGCCCGCATCGCCGGCGAACCCTCCCGAACCGCGCCGATGGCGAGTCCCGTCCCCCCATGACCAGGCGCGAGCTCGATGCCCATCCAGGGACGCGCCGCGCGCGTGAAGTCCTGGAAGAGGCGACTTGACCGCTTCTCGGCGCCGATCGTCGTGTGCGCGCCGTGCCCCGGCAGCACGACGACCTCGTCGGGCAGCCGCCACAGTGTGCCGAGCGAGCGTCGAAACACCTCCGCGTCGCTGGATGCGAGATCCGTCCGACCGATCGAGCCCTTGAAGAGGACGTCGCCCGCGACGAGCACCCGGCCGGGGAGGAGAAAGCCTACCGATCCCGGCGAGTGTCCGGGCAGGTGTAGCACTTTCCAGGTGAGTGTGCCGAGGGTCAGGCGCTCCCCGCCCACGAGCGCGGTTACTCGTTTCGCCGCATCGGTCCGGGCCGAGGAGCCGGCCTCGGACGATCTCGTTCGCTCGCCTCGCCTCGCGATCACCTTCTGCGTCACGGCATGGGCCACGAACGGCGCCGTCGTCTTGTCCGCCAAGGGAGCCAGGCCGGTCAGATGGTCCCCGTGTTCGTGTGTGATCCAGATGCCACGCAGACGGTGCCCGGTCCTCTCGAAGTCGGCGACGAGCGCCTCCACGCCCCTCCCGGGATCCACGACCACGACCTCCTTGGTCTTCTTGCAGGTGATGACGTACGTGTTGCAGGCCGTGTCGTATCGCTCGATGCTGAGGTCCTTCTGATCGAGGATCAACGCCGGCCGCCGGGCCTGGTCTGCGTGGGTCCGCGGCGCGGCGGCGAGGAGGAGCACGGCCCCGGCCAGCAGGATCCTCGGGACGTGGCGCATCGATATGGCGTGACGCATGGGCAGTGCCCCCCGAGGCGAGTGTAGCGGCCTCGGGGTCGGGGGCCACCACCACGGCCGAGCCCGTTCATGGGGGCCGAAGCCGTGGCGTCGGCGTGCGTCGTGCCGCGCTCTCTTGCATCGAACATCGGGGCGCGGCCCGCGTCGCCGTCGTCGTCCCTCCTTTCCGCTACAGTCCCTGAACGTGGGAGGGGAGCCAAGCCAGTCGCGCAAGGACCGCCTCGCCCCGGCCTCCTCCCCGCGCGGTGAGCGGGGCCCATGGCTTGCGACCGGGGCCACCGTCTTCCTCCTTGGCGTCACCCATCTCCTCGTTGCCGCGCGGCTCGGCTTCGGCGTGGACGAAGCCCACTACGCGCTCTACGGGTTTCACCTGGACTGGAGCTACTTCGATCATCCACCCATGGTGGGCTGGCTCCAGGCCCTGGCGCTGCAGGTCTCCGACAGGGTGTTCGCCCTGCGCCTGATTTCCATCCTGCTCGGAGCCATCACGCTACTACTGACGCATGTCTTCGCCCGACGGCTGTTCCCCCGGGAGTCGCCCTGGACTGCATTCGCCGCGGTGCTGCTGCTCGCGTCGGCCGTGCTCTGTCATCTGATCTTCGTGACCGCGGTCCCCGAGACGCCCCTGATCGTCTTCTCGTTGGCGGCCATGATCGTGCTGCTCCACCTCCTGGATCGCCCGAGTCTCCCGGCCTGGCTTCTCCTGGGTCTCTTCCTCGGGTTGGCGGGACTGTCCAAGTACACCGCCATCCTCCTGGTGCTGACGGTGGTCGGCATGATCCTCCTCTCCGGGCGCCGGCGCCTCTTCGCGACCCCCGGCCCGTGGCTCGCGGCGGCGGTCGCCGCCCTCGTTGTCTCTCCCGTCTTCGTGTGGAACGCACAGAACGACTGGGTATCGTTTCGCTACCAGCTCGGCCACGGCACGCGCGGCGACGGCTGGAGTCTGAAGCAGGCCTTCATCGCCCAAGCGGCGCAACTCGGCTGCTACGGCCCCGGCCTCATCGGATTCAGCGCGATTGCGCTCGTGGCCGGCTGGCGAGAGCGCGCGAATCGGGGCGTCCTGCTCACCCTGCTGCTCGTCCTCCCCCTGCTCGCCTTGTTCGCCTGGGCCTCGGGGTATCGGATGACGCTCCCGCACTGGACCGCGCTGGGTTGGGTGGGGGCGGCACCCTTGGCGGCGCGTTGGATCTTCCATGCGTGGACCCGCCGTCCCGTGCGTATCGCCGTCTGGACAGTCGGTCTCCTCTCGGTCCTGGCCGTCGGCACGGTGCTCTCCCACGCGCTCTTCCTCTGGTTGCCGCTGCCCGGCGCCAACGAGCCTCTGGCCGACATGATCGGGTGGAGAGCGGCCGCCCGGAGGGGGGGCGAGCTGCGCGAGTCGATGGTCGTCGAGGGCCAGCGCGCGCCGCGTCTCTTCACCGACAACTGGAGCCGGGCGAGTCGCATCGCCTGGTACGCGCGCCCCATGCCGGTCGTCGTCGTGGACGAGCGCCTCGATCAGTTCGACCGATGGTTCGGGGCCCCGGACCTGGGGGATCGGGGCGTGCTGGTCACCTGGTCTCGCCGAGAGAACGCTCGCGCGCCGAGCGACCTGGCGCGATTCGATCACACCGCGTTCCTGGAGCAGATGCCGGTGATGGTGGGCCAACGTCGCGTGGGTACGTTCCGGTTCTTCGCCTGCGAAGGATTTCGGCCGGGGCCGCCTCGTTGAGTCGAGGCGCCGGTGGGCTGCGCCCCCCGGATATTCTGGGTGCTTGCCCTTGCGCGGGCGGGCCTTCGCCCGCAGCATGCAGGCGAGGGCGGGGGAAGGCGGCGAGGACGACATGGCGGACGACGGCGACACGCTTCGGGTATTCGAGCGGGGAACGTACGACCTGCTCCAGCCGGTCGACATCGAGGGCTTTCGAGCGCACAACCGGAAGAAGCCGAAGGCGCTCATCGACAAGCAGATGACGGAGCACGAGGCCGTCGAGCGGTTCCTGAAAGACGACATCTACCTCGGGATCGAGCTGTACGGGACCGTGCGTTGCCCCATGTCGATCGTCCGCGAGATGATCCGCCAGATCCGAACACGCGACATCGGCAACCTCCGCATCGCAGGGCAGGGGTGCTATGAGCAGGAACTGCTCGTCAACACCGGCGCGATCCGCGCGAGCGACTGGACCTACACGGGTCTCGAGGTGTATGGCATCTCGCCCAGCTGGCGTCGTGCCGTCGAGGGAGGGGTCGTCGATCGTGTCTGCGAATGGTCGAACGCGGCGCTGGCCTGGCGATTCAAGGCCGCGGGCATGGGCGTGCCGTTCCTGCCCGTGCAGGTGATGATGGGGACCGACACCCTGCGCTGTTCGTCGGCGATGGTCATCGAGAATCCGTACGGGGAGGGCAAGATCGCGCTCGTACCGGCGCTCATCGTCGATCTCGGGGTGATCCACGTGCATCGTGCGGACAAGTACGGCAACTGCCAGATCGACGGTATCGCGGGCTTCGCCCGCGAGATGGCACGTGCCTCGCGACGCCTCATCGTCTCGGCCGAGGAGATCGTGGACACCGAGGAGATTCGTCGGCATCCCGACCGCACGGCGATTCCCTACTTCCTCGTGGACGCGGTCGTCCATGCGCCGTTCGGCAGTCACCCCGGCGAGATGGCGGGAGCCTACGAGCGGGATGAGCCGCACATCAAGGGCTACTACGCCGATGCGAAGGACCCCGACA
The DNA here is from genome assembly GCA_963802335.1 of uncultured Planctomycetota bacterium. GTDB lineage: Bacteria > Planctomycetota > PLA2 > PLA2 > JAEUHO01 > CAWDIE01. Next base: position 443,408 of record CAWDIE010000008.1, read on the forward strand.
GGGCGCTCGCCTACATGGAAGACTGGATCTATAGCGTAGCCGACCACGACGCGTACCTGGACAAGGTGACCCACGACCGGCTCGCCGCATTGCGCCTGGAAGGAGGTGCGTGATGACGTCGGACTACAGCCCCAACGAGCTGCTGATTTGCGTCGCCTCGCGGATGATGGAGCCCGACACCACTGCGTTCATCGGTACCGGCATTCCGATGCTCGCCGCGTCCCTTGCCCAGAAGCGCCACGCCAAGACGCTCATGCCCATTTTCGAGTTCGGCGGCATGGGCGCCCAGCTGGAGCGACTGCCGCTCGCCGTAGGCGACATGTGGACATCCAACCGTGGGCTGATCGCCGCGGGAATCTGTGACGCCATGGAGTTCGCCCAACTCGGCTACGTGGACTACGGCTTCCTCGGCGGGGCACAGATCGATGCCTACGGGAACCTGAACTCCACCGTCATCGGTGACCAACGCCATCCGAAGGTACGTCTCCCCGGGTCGGGGGGAGCCAACGACGTCGGTTCCTGCTGCTGGCGGACGATCATCCTGATGCAGCACGGCGTGCGCCGCTTCCTCGACCGCATCGACTTCGTGACGACCCCCGGCTACCTGACGGGGCCTGGGGCCCGGGAGGCGGCGGGCCTGCCGCGCGACACGGGGCCGTACCGTGTGGTGACGAATCTTGCGACCCTGGATTTCCACCCGACGTCGAAGCGCATGCGGCTGATCGGACTCAATCCCGGGGTGAGCGCCGACGACGTGCTCGAAGCCACGGGATTCGAGCTCCTCGTCGCCGACACGCTGGAGCACAACGCGCCGCCCTCGGAGGAGGAACTGCGAATACTCCGCGACGAGGTGGACCGCGACCGCTTCTACATCTGAGCGTACGCCGAAGGGCTGGTACCCTGCCCCGATGGCGGGTTGGCGCACGAAGCTCTACGAGACGATCTTCGAAGCGGATACGAAGGCCGGGAAGGCGTTCGACGTCGTGCTCCTCCTCGCCATCGTGGTGAGCGTCGTCGTCGTCATGCTCGAGAGCGTCCCGTCGTACGGGGAGACCCACCGGCAGTCGCTGATGACGCTGGAGTGGTTCTTCACCATCCTCTTCACGATCGAGTACCTCCTTCGCGTCTTCACGGTCGAGCGCCCGCTTCGCTACATCTTCTCGTTCTTCGGCCTGATCGACCTGCTCTCGATCCTCCCGCTCTACCTGAGCCTGATCTGGCCGGCGAGCGGGACGGGACCGGGCTTTCGCTCGGGCGTCGTGCTGCGGAGCCTCCGCCTGCTGCGCGTGTTTCGGATCCTGAAGATGGGCCGCTTCGTGCACGAGGGGCGCGCGCTGGGCCGCGCGGTCATCGGCAGCCGGGACAAGATCGTCGTGTTCCTGTCCGTCGTGCTGATCGCGGTGGTCATCGTCGGTGCCGCCATGTACGTGATCGAGGGCCCGGTGAACGGCTTTACCTCGATACCCGAGAGCATGTACTGGGCCGTCGTCACCATGACGACCGTGGGCTACGGGGACATCGCGCCGCAGACCGTCCTCGGGAAGGTCATGGCGTCCATCATGATGGTGCTGGGCTACAGCCTGATCATCGTGCCGGTGGGCTTCATTACCCAGGAGGTGATCAAGGCGAGGCCGGTGACCAGCCAGGTCTGTCCGTCCTGCCTGCGGTCGGGGCACGACCCGGACGCCCTTCACTGCAAGTACTGCGGATCTGGCCTCTAGCGCGCGCCGTCCATCGAGGAAGGCGCGCGCTTCATGGATCATCCGGGCTTGGCGACGGGCCCGGCGTCAGGCCGAGGGGACGAGCCCCCGCGCGACGTCCACGACCCGCCGTGCCGCCTCGTCGATCTCCTCCGCCGTCGTGGGGCGCCCCACGCTGAAGCGCAAGGTGCCGCGGGCGTAGTCGTGCGGCACCCGCATGGCCTCCAACACCGAAGAGATGGTCACGCCCGCCGCGTGGCACGCGGCGCCCGCCGAGACGAGGACGCCCTCGCCGAGCCCCGCGATGAGGTCGGCCGCGTTGACGCCGCGGAAGGACACGCTCAGCGTGTTCGGGAGGGAATCGTCGGGATCGCCGTTGCGTCTGAGGTCGATCCCGGCCGTTGAGAGGTGGCGCCACAGCCGGTCTCGCAGCACCTGGCTGTGCTTCATGCCCGCATCCATCTCCTCGCGGGCGAGCTGGGCCGCGCGGCCGAGGCCGACGATCTCGAGGACGTTCTCCGTGCCCGCGCGTCGGCCCTGCTCGTGACCGGCGCCGTGGATGAGGGGGGGCAGGGCGACGCCGTCGCGCACGAACAGGGCGCCGATTCCCTTGGGCCCGTAGAGCTTGTGCCCGGCCAGGGAGAGGAAGTCCACCCCGAGTGCCCGTACCTTCGTCGGGATCTTCCCGGCCGATTGGGCGGCATCCGTGTGCACCAGCACGCCTCGCTCGCGGGCGATCGCGGCGATGTCGGCAATCGGCTGCAGCGTGCCCACCTCGTTGTTCGCGTGCATCACGGTCACGAGGATCGTGTCGCGCTCGAGGGCGGCGGCCACGTCCTCCGGATCCACCCGCCCCCGGGCATCGACGCCCACCAGGGTCGCCCTCACACCGTCGGCCGCCAGCGCCCGGCACGGCGCGTGAACCGCGGGGTGCTCCACCGCGCTGGTGACGATGTGGGCGCTCTCCCCCCGGTGAAGGCGCGCCACGCCCTGGATCACCATGTTGTTCGACTCGCTGCCTCCGCTCGTGAAGACGACCTCCTCCGAGCGGCAGCCGAGCAGCCCCGCCACCTGAGCACGGGCTCGCTCGACCGCGTCGCGGGCTTCGCGCCCCAACGCGTGGCCGCTCGACGGATTTCCGAACCGCTCGTAGAGATAGGGCAGCATCGCGTCCCCGACCGTGGGGGCGATCGGGGTCGTCGCGTTGTAGTCGAGGTAGATCGGCGAGGCATCGCCGGGAGGGGGGATCATGGCTAGTCCTCCGTCGTGGGGGCCAGGAAGCGGCGAAGCCAGTCGAAGACCTCCTGGTACCACCGAAGCGAGTTCCGGGGCTTGAGGATCCAGTGGTTCTCGTCGTCGTACACGAGGAGGCGGGCGGGAATGCCCTTGGCCTTGAGTATCCCGTAGCAGATGCGCGCCTGGTCGGCGGGCACCCGATAGTCCTTCTCCCCGTGGATCACCAGCGTCGGGGTCTCGAGACCCTGCGTGTGCCGGGACGGGTCCCAGCGGTCGATGGCCGCCTGGTCCTCCCATGGCGCCCCGCCCATGGCTTGGGGCCAGCCGAAGGTCCAGTCCGATGCCCACTGGGTCGTGAGGTCGAACACGCCCGCGTGATTCACGGCGCAGCGGAAGCGTTTCGTCTGGCTGGAGAGCCACGCCGTCAGGTAGCCCCCGTACGAACCCCCGGTGATCGCCATGCGGTCCTCATCGACGCGACCCGACGCGACCAGCACGTCGGTGGCTCGCTGCACGTCGATCGCCGGCCGGTCGCCCCAGCCTCCCTGGATTCGCCGTGCGAAGTCGTTGCCCCACGACGTGGAACCCTGGAAGTTCACGCAGGCCACGACGTAGCCCTGGGCCGCGAAGGTCTGCGCGTGCCACCGCCAGTGCCAGGTATCGCCGAAAGTGCCGTGGGGTCCGCCGTGAATCAGGTGGACGAGGGGATGAGGTGCGTCTGCCTCCGTGGCGGGGGGGAGGACCACGTAGGCCTGGACCTCCGCCTCCTGGGCGCCCGTGAACGTGAGGCTCCTCACCTCGCCGAACGCCACGTCGCGCAGCTCCTCGTCCGTGAAGCGCGAGACGTCCTCGAAGACCCCATCGGGTGTGACGCGCTTCACCTCGGGGGGAGACGACAGGCTGTCGTGCAGGCAGTAGATCGTGCCGTCGGCCGCCGGGCGGGCATGGCGGGCAGAACCGCCGCTCGTCAAGGCTTCGGGTGTGCCGGTGTCGTCGAGCGCGTTCCCTGGGAGCCGGAAGAGGCGCATGGAGCCCTCGTCCTCGGCGTGGAAGACGAGATCGCCGCCGGGCGCGAAGCACCAATCCGAGGGGGATCGATCCCAGCCCGTAAGGACCGGCGTGACTTCACCCGTCGCGACCGTCATGCGCATCAGGCGAACGCGGTCGGCGTAGAAGTCGGCATCCCGCGTCATGCCGAAGATCACCGATTCCCCGTCGGGCGCGTAGCGTGCGCCCTGTGAATCGGCGGGATGAGCGGCCGTCAGCAAGGTCGGCTGGCCGCCCGTGAAGGGAATCCGGAAGAGGTCGCGCCGTGGGCGTGCGCTGCCCGTCGGCGGTCGAATGCCGGTGAAGACGATCTCCCGACCCGAGGGCGCGATCCGGTAGGACCCCGTGGGGTCCATCCAGTCGAAGTAGAGCCGGCTGTCGGGTGTGAGATCCCGCACATCGCGGGTCGCCGCGTCGAGGACGAAGAGGTGGGGGACCTTGCCTCCCGCCAGCCAGTGGTCCCAGAAGCGGCAGAGCCGATCTTCCGTGGCATGGACGCGGACCGGGTCGTCCTTGCGTCGCTCGACTTCCGTGCGCGTGGCCTCGATGCTCGGATGGTCGCCGAAAACGTAGGCACCGAAGACCAGGCCGCTCCCGTCGGGGAGCCACTGGGGATCGAACACGCCCAAGGGCATGTCCGTCGCCGGCTCCGCCTCCCCGCCCTCGAGAGGCAGCACGAAGAGCTGATGAGGACGGGGTGTCTCACCGCGCTCGGGGGCCGGGCGTGCGGTGAAGGCGAGCCGCCGACCGTCGGGGGAGAAGCGCGGCGTGGACGCGTCGCGTTCCGCACTCGTGAGCGGGCGACCGATCCCCCCGCCCGTCGGAATCAGCCAGATGCGCGAGCCCCCCACGTCCTGCTCGACGTCGTAGCGCGTTACCGGCACGGCGACGTGCCCGCCGGTCGGCGAGGGCTCGGGTGTGCCTACGCGCGCCAGCCGCCACAGACGGGCAGCGTCGCACGGACGCGTGCCGGGCTTGGCCGCATGGACGGCGTCGTCGCGGAGCAGACGGGGCGGCGGGGTCGTCACGGGAGGCCTCCAGTTCGAGGAGGCCGGATTCTACGCGCTCCGGGGTGGTTGTTCGGTCCCGGGCGCGGCGAGTCCCTCCCATCGCCCGGTCCGGATCGCGTCTTCGGGAGCGACGCCCTCCCGGAGCTTGTCGTAGTCCAGCTCGCTTCCGCGCAGGCTGTGGGGGATGAGGTAGACGATGAGCATCACCAGGGCCGCCACGATCACGACGATGCGTCGCCCCCCTCGCCGGCGGGGCCGCCCCACCGCGAGACCCAGGCAGGCGATGGCCCAGGCCAGCCACATGACGAGCACCTTGTTGTCGGTCAGGTCCTGCCCGAACGGCCACCCCGTCCAGAAGGCTCCGAAGGCGTACTTCTGGACGATCGGACCGAGGACGAGGCCGCCGATCGTCATCAGGCCCAAGGTGGTCAGGGCGAAGCGCCTGAGGCCCGCGTGGCCGAGCAGGGCCGCCAGGGCCGTTCTAACCCCCACGAGCATCGCGATGAACATGAACGCGATGTGGGGGATGAGCACGCCCGCGGGCACGGGGTCCTTGTAGCGGAGCACCACGGTCTGCTCCCCAGGGCCGGGCACGAGCGACTCGCCCTCCGCGTCGCGAACGACGAGGCGGTACTCGACCTTGCCCGCGGCTGGCTGCCGTGGGAGGTCGGCCCGCAGCACGTCCGACTCGCGCACGAAGACCGACTCGATGAACGGGTCGCTCGTCGGGTAGCGCCGGGCGTGGAGGGTGGCCTCGAGGACGCTGTCCGTCGCGGGGATTTCGACGCGCGCGGCGTGCGTGGTATCGCCGCTTCGCACGAGACGGGCCTTCACGTCCTGGTCGCCGACACGGTAGGTGACCCGAAGGGGATGCGTCGGTCCCGTGAGGCGTTGGTAGACCGCCGCGCCCGCCGTGATCACGAACGCGAGGCTCCAGAGAAGAAGGGACGCGAGGACGGAGGGGCGGGACGGCGTGCGCATGCCCAGGAGGGTACCCGTCACGGCGTCCCGGCGGATCGCCGCGGCGATGAGTGTGCTAACGAATTCGCGCCGTAGGGGGGCCGAGACCCCGGTCTGGGGACGGTGCCACGGTCCGCGTCCGGCGGCCCAGGACTCCGGCGCAACCCGTGAAAAGCGACTCGTGGCAAGGGCAGACGTACGGCGGAAGAGTGGTACTCCTAGCCCCATGAAGAAGCTCTCCTACGCGCACATGGGAGGGGACGAACCCCTCGTCGGCGTTCCCGTCTACACCTTCCTCCGCCGCGAAGCCGAGAACTGGATGAACCGCGAAGCGGCCGTGTTCATCCACCAGGATGTGCGGCTCACCTACCGTGCGTTCTTCGCCGAGGTGGACAAGGTCGCCAAGGGCCTCCTGAAGCTCGGCGTCCAGCGGGGCGACCGGGTCGGCATCTGGGCAACCGACAACGTGCAGTGGCTTCTCCTGCAGGTGGCGACGGCGCGCGTGGGGGCGATTCTCGTCAACATCAACCCCGCCTACCGCATCCGCGAGCTCGAGCACGCGTTGAAAGCCGCGCGCGTCCAGCATCTTTTCCTGATGCCGGCCTTCCGCTCCTCGAAGTACGCCGAGATGGTCGCGGAGCTGCTCCCCGAGGCCTCTTCCTGCGCGCCCGATCGTCTGCGCAGCGACAATTTCCCCGACCTGCGCCACGTCGTCGTCTTCGATCCGGCGGACGTCGATGGAACCCAGCGTCCGGCCCAGGGCTTCTACGTGTGGAACGAGTTCCTCGCCCTGGGTGTGGACGTGCCCGACACCGATCTCGACACCCGCAGCGACAGCCTGGATGCCGACGACCCCATCAACATCCAGTTCACGTCCGGGACAACCGGGTTCCCCAAGCCGGTGATGCTCACGCATCACAACATCCTGAACAATGCCCTCGTCGCCGGTCGTCAACTCGGGTTCACGCAGTGGGATCGGCTGTGCGTGCCGGTGCCCTTCTACCACTGCTTCGGCATGGTCGTTTCGAACCTCTGCTGCTTGGCGCGGGGCGCGGCCATCATCGTGCCCGCGGAGCACTTCGACGCCAAGGCCATCCTGGAGGCGATCCAGAACGAGCGCTGTACCGCCATCCACGGCGTGCCGACCATGTTCGTGGCCATGCTGGAGGTGCCGGCGTTCGAGAGCTACGACCTCTCCACGCTACGCACCGGGATCATGGCCGGCGCGCCCTGCCCCCCCGAGCTGATGAAGCGGGTCATGGGCGTCATGGGCTGCAGCGAAGTCCTCATCGGATACGGCCAGACGGAGGCGGCTCCCCTGACGCAGATGACGCACAAGGACGACTCCTTCGAGAAGCGGGTCTACACGGTTGGAACGACCTCGCCGCATCAGGAGTCGAAGGTCGTCGATCCCGCGACCGGCGAGACCGTGCCGATCGGCGAGGAAGGCGAGATCTGCTTCCGCGGCTACAACGTCATGCGCGGGTACTACGGCATGGAGGCCGCGACGCGCGATGCGATCGACGATGGGGGGTGGCTCCACTCCGGCGACATCGGGGTCATGGACGAAGACGGCTATTTCCGCATCACGGGTCGCTTGAAGGAGATGATCATCCGCGGCGGCGAGAACATCTACCCGGCGGAGATCGAGGCCTACCTCTACGAGCACCCGAAGGTCTCCCAGGTCGGGGTGTTCGGCGTACCCGACGAGAAGATGGGCGAGGAGATCTGTGCCTGGATCCAGTTGAAGGAGGGCGAGACCGCCGAACCCGAGGAGTTCCAGGCGTACATCAAGGGCGGCATGGCGTACTTCAAGGTGCCCCGCTACGTTCGCCTGGTCAGCGAGTTCCCGATGACCGTGACCGGCAAGATGCAGAAATTCAGGATGACCGAGGTCATGGCCGACGAGCTCCAGACACTGGTCAGCGAATCCTGAACGACGCGCCCGCCCGGGTACGATGCCGGCCGTGGCTGCCCCCCCGGATCCCCCCCTGCCCGCTGGAACCCGCCTGGCGCACTACCAGGTGGACGAGCGAATCGGCGAGGGCGCCATGGGCGTGGTCTACCGCGCCCTCGACCTCGGTCTCGATCGCCCCGTCGCACTCAAGGTCCTGAAGGCGGGGATCGCCGAGGACGAGGTGTTTGCCCGCCGCTTCACCCGGGAGGCCCGAGCCGCCGCGCGCGTCGCGCACCCCAACCTGACGCACGTCTACTACGTGGGCGAGCAGGACGGGCGGCGGTTCTTCGCGATGGAGTACGTGCGCGGGCGCGACCTCGAGTCTTCGGTCGAGCAAGATGGCCCCATGCCCGTGAGCCAGGCGTTGGACATCGTGACCCAGGTGGCGCGGGGGCTCGGCGCGGCGCACGAGGCCGGGGTGGTGCACCGGGACGTCAAGCCCTCCAACATCCTCCTGCAGAACGACGGTCTCATCCGCATCACCGACTTCGGCCTGGCGAAGGAGCTCGATGCGGACCTCTACGCGACGCAGGCAGGGTCGGTGACGGGTACGCCGATGTACATGAGCCCCGAGCAGTGCCGGGGACGGGATGTCGATGCCCGCAGCGACGTGTATTCGCTCGGCCTGACGCTCTACTTCCTCCTCTCGGGTAGGGTGCCTTTCGAGTCCGACTCGTTGGGCGAGGTGATCAACGCCCAGATCAACGAACCCCTGCCGGACTTGACCGCAGTCCGGCCGGATCTGCCCGTGGGCTTCCTCGACGCGCTCAGGAGGATCTGTGCCAAAGAGGTCGAGGAGCGTCCGGCCACCATGGCCCACGTCGTGGAGCTTCTCGACGACTACCGTCCGCGCCAGCTCCACCGGGCGCCGCTCGTCACGCGCATCGCCGCGGCTGGAACGGACTTCGTGATCTTCCTCGCGTTTTCGGCACTCACCCAGATCCTGCTGAGCAAGCTCCTGGGGATCCCCGACTTGACCGATACGCTCTGGGGAGGCATCGGCCTGTCCGGAGCGTTCATCGCCTATCACGTCATTGCCGAGACGCGCTGGCAACGCACGATCGGGAAGTGGCTGATGCAGATCCACGTCACCTCGCGGGACGGCGCGCCGCCGCCCCGGCGACGGATCCTGCCCCGTTTCCTCCTGCGTTACCCGACGGCGGTGTTGGGTTTGTTCGCGCTGCCCCGCTTCTTCCCGCACGGCGAGTTGATCGCCTATGCCGTGGGGGGGCTGGCGGTCCTCCTGGGCATCCTCTGGTACGCCGCCTCGCGGGAGTACTCCTTCAGCGACGCGTTGACGAAGACGCGGGTGGCTTTCTCGATCCCTCGGGGGAAGTCTGCCGCCTCGCCGGACGACGAGGACCGCTGACATGAGCCGCCCCACGACCTCCTGGCTGCGCATCGTGGCGATCGTGATCGTGGCGATCGTCGTGTGGTGGGGGAAGCAGAGCCCCGAGTCGTCGACGGGGACGCGCCCGACGGACGGGGCGCCTCCGATCGAGGGGTTTCGACCGGGCAGCTGGGTGGAGGTGACGGGACGCGTGCAGCGGAGCATCCGGGATGACACGCGCCCCCCGCGCCACCAGCGCTTTATCCTCGAACTCCCGAGCGGGAACACCCTGCTCGTGGCCCACAACATCGACATCGCCCCCCGCGTGCCGGTCCAGGTCGGCGATGCGATCCAGATCCGCGGCGAGTACGAGACCAACCCGAAGGGCGGCGTGATTCACTGGACCCATCGCGATCCGGACGGGCGTCGCCCCGGGGGTTGGGTCCGTCACGAAGGCAAGCAGTACCGATAGGAAGGCGAGAGATCACCATGAAAGCGCTGGCCGAGATCCAGGTCGTTCCCCTTGGCGTGGGTGTGAGTGTTCGCAAGGAGGTCAAGCGGGCCCATCAGCTCCTCAAGGAGGCGGGGCTCGTGGTGCAGTTGCACTCGTACGGCACGAACGTCGAGGGTGAGCTCGAGGACATACTCGCCGCCGTGGCGCGCATGCATGAGGTGCTTCATGCCGAGGGTGCCCCGCGACTCGTTACGTCCATGAAGATCGGTACCCGCACGGACAAGGATCCCAGCCTCGCCGGGAAGCTGTTCGAGACCCCCTGACCGTCCGACCCGTCGGGCACGCCGCCCTCGACCGCTCGCTCGTGCCGACCCCCGTCGCGCGGAAGGCCGACGCGGGAATTGGAAGCGATTCGGGTAGACTACGGGCCTCTTGGAGCGGGAGGCAGGCATGCGGATCCACCAGGTCCTGGGCTTGGCTGTGCTCGTGGCGCTCGTCATGAGTGCCGGGCCAGCCGAAGCGGACGAGGGATTGCCCCGGGCGGGCGAGGCCAAAGCACGGCTGGAAGAGGCCTACGACCTCGGGGCGGACGATGCGATCGTCGAGGCGATCCAGTACGCCGAGGGCGTGCCCGATCCAGAGGTGATCAAGCTCGTCGCTCGTGGCCTGCGCATCGAGAACATGGCCGTCATCGAGGCCACGCTGCTCGCGTTGGGGGCCACGCGCCACCCCGCGGCTCTGAAGGAACTCCACGACGTCTACCGACGGGTGCGCAAGCGGAATCTCGACGGCTACGAACACCTGTTCGCCCTCCTGCTGAAGGAGATGGGGCGACACGGGGACCCCAGCTCCGTCGAGTGGCTCAGCGACTCCCTGTTCAACAATCTCACGTTCGAGGTCCTGACCGCGCGCTTCATGGGGCTGGGTAACATCCGCACCCCCGAGGCCGTCGAAGCGCTCGTGATGGCCTCGCGCAAGGCCGGCGGGCGGGGAGCCACCGGGGCGGCCCCGCGGTGGCGCGGCCGTGTCGGTGAGTTGTTCCGCGTCGCCATGGCGACGCTGACCGGGCACGACGAGGGCCTCGTCACGGCGGACTGGGATCGCTGGTGGCGCGACCACCGGAAGGGCCTCGTGATCGACCCCGTCCGGCCGCCGGTGCCCGAGACCGTGTCGTCCGCCTTCGAGAGCTACTGGGGCGTCCCGTACTACGAGCCCGGGGATGAGCCCGCGCCGCCCACGCTACGACCTCCGTTCGAAGTGATCGCCGACCCGACCAAGGACCAGGTCGCCGCCGCGGTGGAGGATCTTCGCCTCGCGTTCAACTCGAAGGACGAGGCCCGGATCGTCGCCGCCGTGCAGGCGAACGCCCCCATCCTCGACAAGCGCGTCGTGCACGAGATCGCTCGTGGGGCGCGGTCCAGGTCGCACTACGTACGGCTGATCTCGATCCAGACGCTCGGATGGACCAAGTACAAGGCCGCGCTCAAGCAACTCCACCGGATCCTCCGCCGCGAGAAGAAGCTCCACAAGACGGACGAGGTGGTGTTCGCCGAGCTCCTCAAAGCGATTGGCCGCCATGGGGACCCCTCCTCGGTGGCCGTATTGACCAAGAGCCCGTTCAAGGGACTCACGCTGGCCTCGGGCCGGGCGCGCATCCTGGGCTTGGCCAACATCCGGACCAACGAATCGCTCGAGGAGTTGGTGAAGGGCACGCAGCTGGCCGGCGGCTCGGTGCCCCGCTCTTGGCGGCCCATGGGGCAGAAGCGATTCACACGCGAGTTCCTGCTCGCGTTGCGGATTCTGACCGGCCTCGAGATGCCCGGCAATCTGGAGATGTGGCGCCAGTGGTATCGCAAGAACAAGAAGAGCTTTGACGTATCCGCCGTGCGGCCCGCCATCTCGCCCGAAGAGCAGACATGGTGGGAAGACTACTGGAACGAGCCGTACTAGGCCGAGGAGCAGACGGATGACCACTCCCCTTTCGCGCCCGGTGCTCGCCGCCTTCTTCGTCGCGGCCTGCCTCACCCTACTCACGGCTTGCTGCCGGCCCTGTTGCCCTCCGCCGATCCCGCTCGCCGACCAGGTCGTCACGCGGGGGCGCGTGGACCGTGCCGCCACCAGCGGCGCGCCCGTGGCCACCGCCATGACCACGCCCGCGGGGGCAACCCTGCCGGGGGGGCCGGAAACCTCGTCTTTCCTGGCCGCGTATACGGGGGCCCGTGCGCTCCGCGCCAACCCCAACAACGCGGGGTCCTTCATCTGGGTGAAGCCGGGGTTGGATCTGAGGATCTACGACCAGCTCATGATCGACGCGGTGCAGATCGTTCCGGGTCCAGGCTCGGACCTCGCGAATCTCGCGCCGGAGCTGAAGACACGGGCGACCGACACGTTCCACCAGATCATGGTGGAGACGGTGGAGCCCTACTACGACCTGGTGGACACGCCCGGCGAGCACGTGCTTCGCGTGCGCCTCGCCCTGACCGACCTCGTTCCCCAAGGGGAGACGCTGGACGGAACGCCGACCGAGAATGTGGGGGCGGCGGCCCTGGAGGGTGAGCTCGTCGACGGCCTCACAGGGGAACGGCTGCTCGCGTTCGTCGATCGCGTCGAGGGGAGTACCCGAGGCGAGGCGGTGGAGGAGAAGTGGCGTCCCGCCGAGGGCGCACTCCGCGAGTGGGCCGATGCCTTGCTCGACTTCCTCGACCACTGGGAGGAGAGGCTGGCCACCGGGCAGGTCGGGCGCTAGCGAACGGCAAGGCAGCGGCGCAGCCCGAGGCCTCGACAGGGCCGCGCTCGGTGGGGGGGGTGGGGGAGCGCCCCCACGCCCGCCTGTGAACGGCTAACCCCAGTCCGCGTAGATGGCCGCCTTGAGCGCCTCGTAGGCGCGCAGCTCGGAGGCGTGCGCCTCCCGGAGGCACTCGATCGCCTTCCGGCGCCGGTCCGGGTCGGCCGTCTCCTCCTCCTCGGGGAAGGGGAAGAGCTCCGCCACGCAGCGCATCGCCGTTTCGACGTCCGCGTAGATGGCGGCGGCACGACGAAGCGGGGCGCGGACCTTCTTCTGACGCGCTGCGACGCGCTCGAGCCAGGCCCTCGCGTACCCCTTGGCCTCGGCCCAGCACTGCGCGTTGTAGGCATTGCCGAAGCCCACCGCCTGGTCGGCCTCCAGTGCCTCGATCCAGGTGCCGTAGCTCTCCAGCCCGAACCCGTACTCGCGGAACACCGAGGGGCGGCCGAGCAGGGACACGGCGTTGCCTACAGCGTAGCGGTCCGCGAGAACATCGCGCTCTCGCACCTCCGTCGGGGTCGGGAAGGCCATGACGTACGGCCCGCCAGGCGCCTCGAGCGCGTCGTAGGCGATCGGCTCCTCAGCCTGGCCCAGCAACTGCCGGAAGCTCTTCACCTTGTAGCGTCCGTCCCGCACGCCCGTCACGACCGCGAACTCGGGGACATAGGCGCCCCAGATCACGCAGGGGCGTCCGTCCATCACTTCCTGGGTGACCAACTCGTAGGCAACCCGGCAGTGGTTGCGCGTCCGGTCCGCCGAGCGATCGCGATCGTGGCAGTCGCTCGAGCCGAACACGATCGTGCTGCGCCCCAACAGGTGAACCCCGTGGTCCAGCATGCCCCAATCGAACATGGTCGGTGCGCTGGGGCAGAGCTGCCGGTGGACGGTCATCACGAACGCGTAGCCCGTTTGCCCGGCAACGTCGATCTGGTCGCAGTCGACGTCCAGCGCTTCGAGGCAGCTCGTCGTCGCGGCTACCCAGGTCAGCCAGGATCCACGCCACGTCACGGGCATGGGAACCTCCGCCTTGGTGCTTACATGCTCCATCCCTGGTCGGCGCGACCTCCTCTCGCACGCGGAGCATACGGACGAGGAAAGGGGCGGGCGGCGAACTGCGGTGATTCCGTCGAGGGCGGGGAGGCGCAGGGGCGACGCGGCAACCGCGACCCCCGGCCGCCTGTCATCCTGTGTGGTATCTCGCGACGGCCCCGCTTCGCCGGAAGCATGCGTCACCTAGGCCATGGACCCACACCGTCACCGCATTCATCCTCCGGCCGCATGTCTCGTTTCCGCGACATGGGTCGTGTGACGACAGAGCGTCAGGCCTCCTCGGTCGCGGCCAGCTTCTGCTCCAGCCTCTTCATCCGCTTCAGCAACGCAGGCATCTTCGGCTGGGAGACGAGCCATTGGCGGAACGTGCGTATGTCCATCAGCGGCGTGCCCCCGTATGCCCCGGGCTTCTTGACGTCCCAGGCAAGCCCGCTCTGGGCGGCGATCTGGACATCGTCTCCGATTTCGCAGTGGCCTCCGACGCCCACCTGACCCGCAAGCACCGATCGCGAGCCCACCGTCGAGGAGCCTGCGAGGCCGACTTGGCCACACAACAGCGTGTCCTGGCCGATGTGGCAGCCGTGACCGACTTGCGCGAGGTTGTCCACCTTGGTGCCGCGCCCGATGGTCGTCGTGCCCACCGTCGCTCGATCGACGCATGCGTTCGCCTGGATCTCCGCGTCGTCGTCGATGATGACGGTGCCGGCCTGCGGGATCTTGAAGAGCGAACGATCGGCCTGCGGAGCAAACCCGAACCCGTCGGCACCCAGGACGGCGCCGTTCTGCACGATGACACCTGCGCCCACCCGCACATGCTCCCGAACCACACAGAAACTGTGCAGCTCGGACGCGGGGCCGATCTCGGCTCCTTCATAGACCACGACGTGGGGATGGATGATGGCGCCGTCTCCGATCCGGACCCGGTCGCCGAGGACCACGTAGGCTCCGATCGCGACGTCATCCCCGATCGCCGCACCCTCACCGAGAATGGCTGTCGGATGCACGCCGCGCGGTGGGCGGGGATACGTGTGGAACTGCGTCAAGGCCTTCGCGAACGCCAGGTAGGGGTCGGCGACGCGGAGCAAGGGTGTTGCGACGTCTTCCTGGAACGCGGGGCCGACGAGTACGGCGCCGGCCTTGCTCTCCCGTAGACCTCGCACGTACTTCGAGTTGGCGAGGAAGGTCACGTCGTGAGGCCCCGCATCCTCGATCGTTGCCAACGAGCGCACTTCGAAGTCCAATTGCTCGTCCACGTCGGCACCAAGCAGGCGGGCCAACTCCTGGATGTGCATCGCGATCCTCCTCCGCGTCGAGGGCGCATCCTACCGGCGGTGCCAAGGCCGGCCCTCGTGCGTCACGGCGCTCGACAGGCCTGCGGATCCGGCTGACAGCCTGCTACCCTGCAGCGGTGATCGAGGAGCAGGACCCGCCCCCGGCCCCGCTGGACCCGCCTTCGGGGGTGGCCGCGCCCTCGCGGGATCCCTGGTGGCTCGTGCGCATCGCCGCTGCCGTGTACGGCGCGATCGCGCTCTTCGCGCTCGGGTACGCGTTCCTGCAGGATCAACTCCATACCGTCTTCGGTGCGGCGTGGCCCACGGGTCCCCAGTGGCTCGCCGGACTTGGCGTCGGGCTCGCGCTCGTGCTTCTCTCCCGCATCGCGGCGCAGCTCTGGCCGCCCATGACACGCCTGGTCGATGGGCTGACGGAAGCCGTGGGCCCGATCGAGGTCCTGCCTGCCCTCGCGCTCGCCCTGCTCTCCGGTGTCGCTGAGGAGATCTTGTTCCGCGGCGCGCTGTGGCCCGGGCTCGGTCTGATCGGTACCACCATCCTGTTCGGGATGGTGCACGTCTGGCCCAGTCGCGTGTTCTGGGTGTACCCCCTCTTCGCCATGGTGGCCGGTCTCCTCTTCGGGCTGCTGCGGGAGGGAACGGACAGCCTCTGGCCGTGCGTGGCCGCGCACGTGACCGTGAACGCGCTCAATCTGATCTGGCTCGGCCGGCGTGCCCGTCGCCAGGCCGAGGTGTAGCCGGCCGTGTCCCGACCCAGGCCTGGGTTGCGCGACCACCTCCACGTCGCGTCGGTTCTCGTATCGACCCTCTTGGGCATCGTTCCTTTCCTCGCGTGGGGATTTCTCGCGCCGGTCTTGAAACCCTGGGTCACGCGACGCCTGCGTCGCGGCCTCGAGGAAGCGACGCCCCCGTTGGATGAACCGCCCGCTCCCGATGCCGAGGCATGGGAGGGCCGCACCGTATTCGTCGTGGCCGGAGAACCGTCAGGCGACCAGCTGGCAGCCCACGTCGTTGCGGCGATGAAGAAGCGGTGTCCCGGCGTCCGCGTCCGCGGCTATGCGGGGGCGCGCACCGCGGCCGCCGGGGCGCTCCTCGATCGAGACATCCTCGAGCACGCGGTGTTCGGCGTCCTCCCCGTCATCCGCTCACTGCCGACCTGGTGGAGGATCATGGCCGACATCTTCGCGCTGGTTCGAGAGGATCCGCCGGACGTCTTCCTCACGGTCGACTTCCCGGGCCTCAACGGACGGCTGGCCCGCGGGGCTCGGCGACGAGGCATACCGGCGGTGCATCTCGTCCCACCGTCAGCGTGGGCGTACGCGCCTTGGCGCCTGCTCCGGTGGCGTCGCGCCGTGAGCCGCTTCCTCGCGGTGTTCCCGTTCGAGCCCAAGGTCTTCGAGAGCAGCCGCATCCCTTGCACCTACGTCGGGCACCCGTCGTTCGAGGCGCCTCTGGCTCCGCCCCGGACGCCGACGTCCTGGCCGGGTGACGATCGCCCGTGGATCGAGCTTCTCCCCGGTAGCCGACGCCAGGAGATCCGGGCGCACGCTCCCCTCCTGCTCGATGCCGCCACGCGGGTGGAGGCCGCGCTCCCCGGCGCCCGGTTTCGGGTGCGCCTCGCCGCCGCCGAGCACGGTGCCCTGTTCGAGCAGGCCTCGGCGCATGGGCAGCGGCGACCGACGACCCTCGACGTCGCTCACGGTCCCCCCACGCCCGAGGATGCGCAGCCTCTCCTGGGTGCCATCGCGTGTTCGGGGACGGTGACCGCGGAACTGGGCGCGGCGCTCGTGCCCATGGCCATCGTGTACCGGATCGGGTGGGGGGCACGTCTCGTCGCGTGGGTCATCCTGACCACGCCCTGGATCGGCCTGGTGAACCTCATCGCCGGCCGGGAGGTCGCGCCGGAGCGCCTCCAGACCCGGGCCGACGGGGCGTGGGTTGCTCAGGCCTTTCTCGGCGTCGCGGGTACGGCCGCCACCTGGGGCGCTACGCGTGCCATGCTCGCCTCCAACGTGCGCGAGACCCTCGAGACCCACGACGTCGCCGACCGTGCCGCGCGCGCCGTCTTCGCGGCCGCCGGGCGCCCCGCTCCGCGTCCTCGCTGACGCGTCGCGGCGAGGGCTACGCCACCCCGCCGGCCTGCGCGCGTAGCCAGGTGCCCGTCGGGGACGCTTCGACGGCGAGGAGGCCCGCCGGTGGCCCGGCGTAGAGGAGCCGGCCCCCGTCCTCACCGGGCCCCGGGCCCAACTCGACCACGTGGTCGGCGCGACGCAGCAGGAGGGGGTGATGCTCCACGCAGACCACCGTGTTCCCGGCCGCCGCCAAGCGTTCGAGCACGCCGGCCAGATGGCGCACGTCCAACGGATGCAGGCCCGCCGAGGGCTCGTCGAGCAGATAGAGCGTCTGCCGCGGTCGTCCCCGACCCAGGGCGGCGGCGAGCCGAAGACGCAGGGCTTCACCTCCGCTCAGGCGACTCGTCGACTCGCCCAGCGGAATGTAGCCGAGCCCCACGTCCGTGGCCGCCTGCAGTGCGCGCGCCACCGGGGCGAAGTCGCGGAACACCGTGGTCGCGTCCTCCAGCGGGAGGGCGGCGATCTCGGCGATCGACATGCCCTTCACGCGGACCTCGAGCGTGTCGTTGGCGAAGCCCGAACCGCGGCATGCGTCGCAGCGCACGGACACGGCGGCCAGGTCGCGCAAGGCGACCCGGAGGCGACCCGTTCCCGCACACGCTTCGCACCGCCCGCCCTTCACGTGACGGCTGAAACGAGCGGGCGACCAGCCTCGGGCGCGCGCTTCGAGCGTGGCGGAGAAGATCGCGCGGAGCTTGGCGTCGACGCCCAGCACCGTGGCCGGCGTGGCGCGAGGGTGGCGGGGGACGCGGCCGCGCGCGACGCTCACCCGCTCGATGCCTTCGGCGCCTTCCACGCGGCGCAGGCGGTCCTTGGGGAAGGCCGCCTCGCCCAGGGCGGATCGGATGGCGGGTGCGATGACCTCGAGGACGAGCGTGCTCTTGCCCGCACCGCTCACGCCGGTCACGCACGTGAGTGCCCGGTGGGGGATGTCCACGTCGATGGCTCGCAGTGTCCGCCAGGAGGCGCCGCGGAATCGCAGACGGTCTGCGTCTTCACGGACGTCGGCCTGTAGCGGCGGGAGGGGCGCGGCCAACGCCTGGGCCAACGGGCACGACCCTTGCGCCAGGACCGACGACGCCTCGTCGGCACACACGACGACGCCGCCCCGACGGCCGGCTCCTTCGCCTAGCTCGACGACGTAGTCGGCATGCTCGAGCATCTCCGCGTCGTGTTCCACGCACACGACCGTGTTGCCTTCCTCCACCAAGGCGCGCAGCCGGCGACGCAGCCGCGGTCGCTCCGCGGGGTGCAGACCGGCGGTGGGCTCGTCGAGGAGGAACAGGAGGCCGCTCATGCGCGCCGCACATGCCGCGGCCAGGCGACTCCGGCGGAGCTCGCCCCCGGAGAGCGTGTTCGCGCGTCGATCCAGAGACAGATAGCCCAAGCCGACCTGATCCAGGAACGTCAAGCGAGCCCGCGCGTCGTGCAAGGCGGGAGCGGCCAGCTGCGCGTCGCGAGGCGGGAGGGTCAGGGCGTCGAGCCACGCACCCAGATCGGCGACCGACAGTGCCTCGAGGTCGGCCAGCCCTCGGCCCTCGACCACCGCCGCCGCCGGGTACGGGGCCAGGCGCCGGCCCCCGCACGCCGGGCACGGTCGCGGGGTGGCCAGCCGCGACCAGGACCCCTTACGTTCCAGCGCGTGCAGCAGACCGGATCCGCGGGCCGAGCCATCCAGCCACGCGCGACGCGCGGGCTCCGGCAAGGCGCTGATCCGCGCGCGCGTCTCGAGACCGTGTTTCGGCGCGATCCTCCGTACCGCCTGACGGAGCGCCTTGCGTCCCGCTGCATCGAGGTGTCGGTCGAGGTGCGACGCGACTCGGTCGAGGCGCGTCCGTCGCGGCAGCACACGCTCCGGGTCCAGGTGCGGCACCTCGCCGCGGCCTTCGCAGGTGGGGCATGCGCCCTTCGGCGAGTCGAACGAGAAGAGGGCGGTCGAGAGCGGCGGCCACGTGGAGTGGCAAGATGGGCAGTACGGGCGTTCCGCGAAGGTGATCGACTCGGATGCGCCATCGGGCATCGTGACGACCGCAAGCAGCAGGCCTCCTCCCAGCCCGAGGCCCTGCTCGACGGAGGTCGCGAAGCGCTCGGCGGCACCCTCCTTCACCACCAGGCGATCGACCACGACGGAGATAGACGCGTCGTCATCCAGCGAGTCGGGCTCGACCTCCTCGACACGGTGGATGGGACCCTCGCCGGCACGGGCGCGCACGAAGCCCTCACGCTGCGCCGCCACCCATCCGGCGGCGCCGCGGCCGCGCGTGGCGAGCAAGACGACGCGGGTGCGCTCCGGTCGTGACAGGAGCTCCGCCGTCACGGCCTCGCGCGTGCGAGCGACCACGCTGCTGCCACACGCCGGGCAGTGGGGGAGGGCCACGCGCGCGAAGAGCGCTCTCAGCGCCGGCGTGACTTCCGTGAGCGTGCCCAGCGTCACACGGGACGAGGGCGTGCGTGCCAGGAAGCCTGCGGTGACCGCGGGCGGCAAGCCGTCGATCGTGTCCACGTCGGGACGCGCCGTCGCCTCGAACTGTGCGCCGCCGCGCTCCAGCGTGCCGAGAAACCGGCGCCGCGCTTCGACGCCGAGCGTGTCCAGCACGAGGGACGACTTCCCGGAGCCCGACACGCCGCACACCACCGTGAGCGCCCCACGCGGAAGGTCCACGTCGATGTCCTTCAGATTGTGCGTGCGAGCGCCGCGGACGCGGATCAGGGGCGTCGTCATGGCCGCAGTATCCCCCCAGCCCGGATGATTCATGAAGCTCTGCGTAGTCGCGCGGTCCTGCGTGCTCGAGCGAGGGCCGCGAATGGCCGCTGAACCCCATTCGTTTGCGCCACCCGCGATGGACGGCGCGCGCTTCACGAATCATCCAGGCCAGGCGGTCCTCCGGCGGCATGTTCGCGGGAAGCCGCGAAGGTGGGGGGGCGGCTCCGGCTATCCTCCACGCCATGACCGCGACGCCCCCCCCCGACGGCGCTCCCCGGCCGGACCCCCCGATCGTCGAGGAGGCGGACCGGCTTCGGGTGTGCAGCGTGTCGGGCCTGGCGGGCGCCCTGGCGATCGTGATCGCCTTCTTTCTCCCGTGGGTGACCGTCAAGCCCGAAGCGGCCGCGGCGTACCGCGAGCGCGTCGTTCAGCGCCTCGAGGACGACCAGTTGCCGACGCCGCCGCACGCCGAGGACTGGCGGCGGCTGGCGGAACACGTCGGCCGCGATCGTCGTGCGGCGGGTATCGACGTCTTCTGGTGGGCTCGCATCGCCTCGGTCGACGCCCAGGGCAACGTAGTCAACATCGCCGCACCGGGGGCGAACGCCCTGGTCAGCCGCGCCATCACCGTGGGGGCGGTGTGGTTGGGTGCCCTTCCCGTACTGTCCGTGCTGCTGTTCGCGTACTTCCTCACCCACCACTGCAAACGCGCAAGGAGCCCCGCCTTGATCACCGCGATGCTCGTCGGAGCTGCAGCGGTGCTCACGACGGGGGCGTACGACATCATCAGCGCCGAGCTGGGGCAGGAGCTGGACAGCGCCGTCGGTTTGACCGTCCTGCTGCTGGGAGGCGCGGTGCTGTTCCTGGCCGGCTCGTTCGGGGTGAAGGCCCGCAACTGGTGGAAGGTCTTCGGCGGAACGATCGTGATCGCCGGGATCCTCTACCTGGGCATTCGCTCCTTCGTCGAGGGGCCGCGGCTCGTCCCCGACAGCGGGGAAAGGCCCTCGATCGAGTCCGGACGTACGGACGCGTCGGCTCAGTCGTTGTCTTCGAGTTCCTTGCGCCGCTTCTCGCGTTCCTCGTAGGCGGCAAGGCGCTTCTTCGTCTCTTCCTCGGACATCTGGCCCCACTTGAGGACCATGCGGCCGCCGGGCTCCTCCTTGACCTTGCCGGAGACCGGTACGTCGTTGCTGTACCAGATCTCCTTGCGGATCTTCTCGCCCTCGGGCCACCGGCGATCCTTCGGTTCTTCGACCTCGAAGAACCGACACACCAGCTTCTTCCCATCGACCTCGACCGTGACCATCTCGTCCTTCGTGACCGTTTGCCAGCGGCTGGGCTTGAGCTCCTTCACCTTGCGCCACTTGGTCTGCAGCGGCCCGAGGTCCTTGCCGCTCTCATCCGTCTTGGAGAGCTCCCAGAGGACCTTGCCATCTTCGACGTCGAGGACCCGCTCGATGAAGTAGCTAATCCAGCGGTCGCCCTTCTCCTGGTAGACGACGAACTCGCCCGGTTTGGCGTCGGCCAGGGGGTGCTGGACGAGCTTCGGAAGCTCGTCCGCCGCCATGGCCGCGCCGAGCAACGGCAGGACCAGGAGGGCGAGGAAGGTCAGGGGGAGAGAGGCGCGGACGACACGCATGGTCAGGCTCCGAACGACAGACGTTCCCCCTGATGGTAGCGCCAGCGGGCCCGGGCCCAAGCCCAGGTGCGACAACTGTTGCGCCCCAGCCGCCAGCCCGTGAAGATGCGCGCATGGACCGCATGGTGGCGATCTTCGGGCCTGGGCATCCGACGCGCGAGGAGTACAACCTCGCGGCCGAGGTGGGGCGCCGCTTGGCGGAGCAGGGGCTCACCGTGGTCTGCGGCGGGCTCTACGGGGTGATGGAGGCGGCCTGCATGGGGGCCAAGGAAGCCGGCGGTCGCACGGTCGGGCTCCTGAGGACCTACAACCGCTACGATGCGAATGCCTACGTCGACGTGGTCATTCCCACCGGGCTCGGCGACGGGCGCAACGTCCTCGTCGCGACGGCCGGTGAGGCGGCCATCGCGATCGGCGGCCGCCTCGGCACCCTGGCGGAGATCGCCCTCGCCCTGAAGCACGGCCTCCCGGTCGTGGGGCTGAAGACGTGGAAGCTCGATCGCGACACCCTCTTCGATCGACTGCTGCCGCATGCCGGCTCGGCGGAAGAGGCCGTCGCCATGGCGATCCGGCTGGCGAACGAGCGGGCCGACGAGCGACGGCGTGCGCGAGAGGGAGCGCCCACCTCCCCGGACGAAGCGTAGCCGGGATCGGGTCGCCCGCGGGGTGGACCGACTCAGCGGAAGGACCCGAGTCCGCCGCCGCCCGCCCCGCCGCCACCGCTGTAGCCGCCACCGCTGTAGCCGCCTCCCGCGGGAGCAGACCCGCCGCCGCGTGCACCCCCGCCCCCGGCGGGTGCCGCCGGGGCATGGCCGGGTGTGCGAGCGCCACCGCCGCTGGCGCGTCCGGGCGTTGCCGAGGACGGGGAGCGGGCCGCCCCACCTGCCCGGCCCGGCGTGCGAGCCGGCGTGCGGGCGCCCGGCCGAAGCCCCGTACGCCGCTCGAGGAGGCGGGCCTCGAAGGCGTTGCGGGGCCCTCGCCGCGCGAGTTCCACGAGGCCCGGGCTCGTACCGCTCTCCCCGCCGCCTCCGCCACCGGAGGTTCCACCGCCACCGGGGACGCCGCCCCCTCCCTTGGCCGCGGGGCGCGGGGGATCGCGATGGAGGCTGAGGACGACCAGGCCGTCGGGGAGCAGGAGGCCTTGCCAGCGGGCATGCTCCCCCGCGACCGGCCACAGCACCTCCCAGCCGACGCCGAAGT
The DNA here is from genome assembly GCA_963802335.1 of uncultured Planctomycetota bacterium. Taxonomy (GTDB): domain Bacteria; phylum Planctomycetota; class PLA2; order PLA2; family JAEUHO01; genus CAWDIE01. Next base: position 465,901 of record CAWDIE010000008.1, read on the forward strand.
TCGGCCGACGGGCGGGATCGCGCTCCAGGGCACCCAGCAGGCGGCGGGCGTCGGTTTCGAACGCGCCGAGGTCGCTCGGCTTCGCCTCGAGGCCGGCCGCCTCCACCATGGCCGCGTCCAGCGCGATGCCCTCGAGCAGCGCGGGCCAGGTCCTGGCGAAACGCGCGGCGTCCGGTTGGACGTGCGCCGTGTAGATGCCGCGGTCGTCCGCCACCATGACCCCGACCACCCGCTGGCCATCGGCGAGTCCACCGAGGAGAAGCCGGTAGCGCTTCAGGTGCTCCTGGAATCGAGGCGTGGCGTAGGCGGCCGCCGCGTCGTCGTGTCGGTGCGCGGGCACGCCCATGCGCAGGTTGCGCGACCGTATGCGGCGGGCCAGCAGCTCGAGATCGACCAGCCCCTCCTCCAGCGGGGTGAGGCCCCGTCCGCGCGAGAGGTAGGGGCCCGACGGAGGCGTTGCGCTGGCCTGCACGACGGGAACGAACGTGGCCGCGTGGGGGGCGATCCAGATCGGCCGGTCGGTGGAGCGGGATGGGCCGGCCGGGGTGAGGAGGGTCTCGCCCGCGGGGAGGAAGAGGGGAAGGGCCTCGCGATTGGCGATGCGGACGTGCCACACCCCGGCAGGACCCGGGAGCTCCATCACCTCGACCTGCGCCGCATCGAGGCCGACGAACGCCTCGAGGGGGACCTGATGCTCCGGAGCCAGCTTCAGGGTCATGACCGTGGCGCCGGGGGTGGTTACGAGCCGGCCGAGCCTCAGATGGGCCAGTGCCCCCTTCCAGTCCGCGGGCGCGTCGTCGGGGGCCTGATTCCCGGCGCCCGCGACGCCCGCGGCCCAGAGGACGAGCACGACGCAGACGGCGGCCAGCGAGACCGGGCGGCACCCATTGGTCATCTCGACCCCCCATCCGTTCCGAAGCGACGTCCATACTAGGAACGCGCTTCTGCCGTTTAGGTGTCGCCTTCCGGAGGGCTCGGGTCTTCCGACTCTGGGCCGGGCAGATCGAGGGATCGGATGCGGCCGCCCGTCAGATCGAATTCGGGCCCGAGCAGGTCGGGCACGGGCTCGGGCTGGAAGTCGACCCGGCTGTCCTCGGGACGGCCCGAGACGTAGCGAAGCCGATGGCTCCCGGTCTCCAGCGCGAGGCCGTCCACGAGCAGATGGCGGGTGCGCTCCCCGTCCGGGACGTCGACGTCGAGCATGCCTCCGATGCGTGACGCTCGCACTTGCCCGAGCCGAGACCCCTTGCCTCCCAGGTGGAGGCGCCCCGCCTCGTCCACCCGCAGCGCCCTGCGGCCCCGACCGACCGCGGACAGATCGAGCCGGCCAACCGCGCCCTCCTTGCCTTCGACGGCGTAGAGGAGCGTCCCGACGACGGCCGGGCTCCGAAGGTGGGACAGGGCGATCCCGCCGATCACGAGCGCGATGGCCGCGAGTCCGACCAGGATCCAGCCGGCGCTTCCCCAGCGGGGCTTCACGAGGACGGGGAGCCCGATGGCGCCGGGCGCGGGGCCGAGGGGCCAGTCGAGTTGAACGGCCAGGCTCTCCTCGCGGGCCTCGAACGTCCCGGCTCGTTCGCCCGACCAGGGGCCCTCGGGGACGAGGGCCCACGCACCGTCGCCCAAGGCGTCGAGGCGCCAGGCGATCGGTGCGTCTGCCGGCCAGGCGAGCACGGGGGCTCGAGCCCACAGAGCCCGTCGCCACGACGCCGGACCCCCGTCCGTGTCGATGCGCGCCATCCAGGGACGCCTCGCTTCGAGGACGGCGTCGTCGAGCACGTAGGGTGGGGGCGTCTGAGCGGCCGGGCCGGGCTCGAGGACGAGTCGTGGACGGCGTGCGGTCAGGCGACCCGCGCCGTCGGCCGTGCCCAGGACGCCCGCCTCCTCGACCAGGGTGAGGCGAATCTCGCCGTCCTCGGGCCACGCATCCTCCTGGAGGCGAGGGCGGACCCGGACGCGCGTCGGCAGATCGGCGCCCGCGATCGTGATCGTCTGGCCGCCTCCCTCCGCGAGCGGGTCGTCGCGCTCACCTACCCGGACGTCCAGGTCGAGGTGCTCGGCCAGGGCATCCCCACCGACCAAAACGCGGAGGCGGATGTGGGGCGGCACGTTTCCGGCCAGGTGCTCCACGAGCCACACCAGGTCCGAATCCTCCTCGGCGAGAGGCAGCTTCCGGTCGGCGTCGTCGCCGTCCGGTCGCACGTGGATCCGCGCGGGCGCCGTACTCAGGCGATAGGGAACATGGAAGGTGGCATCGTGGCCCGTGCCCCGGATGAGGAGGCTGCCGCTCACGTCCACCGGCTGGCCTGGGTAGGCGAACGCCATCTCGAAGACGTGCCGACGGACGTGGGGCCGCTCCGTGTCCTCGGTCGAGACGTCGATCTCGAGTCCTGTCGGCAGCGCGCCACGCTCGTCCGATACCGACCACGTGGACGCCGTGTCGGCGTCCGCGACCAGGATCGCCACGGTGTGGGGGGCCGCCTTGCCGATCACCTCCAGGGCTTCGTAGCGGAGCGCCTCTTCTTGGGGCTCCGGTTGCTCCAGCCGGGCCCCGCGGATGCGCTCGCCCCATCTGAACTCGACGGCCGCCGGCGCGCTCACGAGGGCGAGGACGTCGGCATCGTCGGGCAGCCTGAACGTCAGCGTCGCCTCGTCGCGCGCGAGGTCGTCGCGGCGTAGATGCACATGGAGACCGTCGCGTCGGGCGTCGACGTCCAGTCGATCCCCCTCGCGATCGCTCACCACGTCGATGGGGAGGACTCCGTCCGCCCGACCGACCGCGACCAGGTCCAGCGGCAGGCGGACGCGGGCTTCGAGCCGGGCGTCGTCGGCGAGTGGTGCGAACGGGCTGGTTTGGACCTCGGCCTCGCCGTGGCCCAGCACGACCCACCCTCTCTGCTGGACGCCCTCCACACCCTCCAGCAGCGCGCGCGCCTCGTTGCTCGCAAAGAGCGGGATCACGCGATGCCTCGCCGCTGCGTCGGCCTTCCACGCGTCGAGGAACGCCCCGCCCTCGTCCGCCTCGAGCAACGGGCCGGCGAAAGGGCCGATCAGGAAGACGAGAAGCGCCTCACCTTCCCGAGCCCGCCCGCGGGCCAGATCGAGAGCCTTGCGGATGTCCGTGGGCCCGTCGTATCGCCAGCCTTCTCTCGTTCGAGACTGATCCAGCGCCTTCGCGAAGCCGCGGGAGAGAACGCCGGAGCGCGCACGTCCGTCGGGCCGTGCGCCGTAGAGGACCAGCCGCGGGGCGTCCTTCGCGTAGGCCTCGAGCAGTGCCAATGCCACGCGCTCGTGCTCCGCCGCCTTCTCCTTCGCACCCTCGCCACGGTCCAGGACGACGACGACCTCGTCGGCCCGCGCCCCGGTGACCGCCCCCGCGAGGAGCCAGGCGAGGCCGAGCAGCAAGCGGGCGGCGCGCATCATGCCGACAGGGTACCGCCGGGAGGGGATGGTCAGCGGCCGCAGAGTCGGCGGTAGACGCACGCGTGGCACTTCTCTCGATCGTCCGTCAAGGGAAAGTCCTCGCGTTCGGCGCGATTCGTCGCCACGTCGGCGAGGCGCTCACGCATGGCGTCCATGCTGGCCTGCATCTGCTCGCGCGCGTCGTCCAGCGCCTCCGGGTCCAGCACGAAGTCGTGCACGACCAGCTCGGGGCCGAGATACACGATGTGGTTCGTCGTCCGTTGGGGATCCCGGCCGTGCTTGGCCTGCATGTAGAGCGTGTAGCACGCCAGCTGGAGGCGGTTCCCCTCCGGCTGCACCTTGCCCGTCTTCCAGTCGTAGATCTCCGCGCCCCCGTCTTCCGTGCGGCGCGCGAAGTCGGGGACCGCCCACACGCCGACGCCGTCGAAGTCGAACTGATCCAGGCTCTCGATCGGATACCACGTTGACGGATCGGTTTCGCGGATTGCCTGGAAGAGGTCGCTGTCGAGGAAGCACGCGTACGCCTGCCGGGCCTTCTCGTTCGTCGCCCGCCACTCCTCGTCGCTGACGGGGTCGCCGTATTCGTGCTCCATCAGACCGAAGTTGCGCTTGGGACTCTCCCGGTACCGGGCCTGCTTGCTCTGGCGGTACTGCTGGCGCATACCCTCGGTCAGCGCATCCAACTCCTTGGCCGTATCGATCGCCTCGGACTCGAACTCGAGATGCCCGCCGCGGGCTCGCTCCTGGATGCGCTTGAGGATCGTCTCGATCCGCTGGTGCACGACCGTGCCGACCCACGCCCAGCGACTGCTCAAGTTCTTGAGCATGTAGGCTTCGCGGGTCTCGGCGGGCGCACCCATCTCCCAGCCTCCCCACGCACCGTAGTACTGCCACCAGTAGGCACGGGCGCAGCGTTGGAAGGTGGAGGCACGGGAACTCGACCAGGAGAACTTGTTTTCGAAGCGCGCCACGCCTGGAGCATACCGAGGTGGCGAGCGAGTTACATCTGTCGCATGGTGAGACTCACGGTGGCCGTGCCACCCGACACGATGACGACACTCGGAGACGCGTCCGGCGCGCTGTATCCCTCCCGCGCCGCGCGCAGGGTGTAGCGGCCGGGGGCGAGGTCGGGCATCGAGGCGCGCCCCGCGCCGTCCGTGATCCCGAGCCCGCCGGCCGAGAGATTCACCAGCGACAGGGTCCGGGTCACGGGTACCCCACGCGCATCGAGCAGGGTCAGCCGTACGCCGCCCAGGCCCTCGCCCGCCGCGTTTTCGACCTGGATGTCGAGACCACCCCCACGCGAGAGGCGGCCATCGGCCGTCGCGCCCTCGTCAAGGACCGTCACCTGCTGCTCGGACGGGGCATAGCCGAGCGCCTCGAAGCCGATCGTGTAGGTACCCGGCTCCAAGCCCCCGACCTGGTACCGTCCGTCGCTGCCGGTCGAGGTCATGGAGAAGAGGAACACCGGGCGCCCCTGGGCGTCGACGAGAGAGATCGTCGCGTCTTCCACGGGTCGTCCTTCGTCGTCGACCACGCGACCTTGGATCGAGCGGCCCGCGCCCACCCGGTACGTGCCGGCGTCCAACGCAGCACCCTCCGCGATCTGGATCGGATCCGAGAGGAGACCCGCATGGCTCGTACCCGAGATGCGAACCTGGTACGTCCCGGGTTCGAGCCCCCCGGCCGAAAACGTACCGTCCTGGCCGGTCGTCGTTTGGGCCTTGACCCGGGACCAGGGCATCTCGGATTCGTCCTCCACGAGCTCGATCTGTACCCAGGCTCCGGACACGGGTGCTCCGCTCTCGTTGAGCAGCCGACCGCGAAGGCTCGCCGCGCCGAACTCCACGAGTACGTCCTCGGCCGTTCCCTCCTCGGAAAGGCGAGTCCGGCGCGTGATGGTGAAGCCGGCCGGCGTCTGGACCTGCACGGTGACGCTGCCCGGCACGAGGCCTTCGCCGCGAAACCGCCCCTGCTCGTCCGTGTGGACGCTCACCAGGTGGTCGAAGCCGCGCTCGTCCACGAGGGTGACGGTCGCATCCGCGACGGGGCGACCCGCCATCACCACCCGACCCTGCAGCACCCCCGTGGCGTCCGATCCGCCGATGTCGAAGTCCACGGAAACGTCGCCGGAGGAGCCGACCACCACGTTCGACCGGGAGACCCCGCGCGAGTTCGCCTCCAACGGCCCCGTGGAAACCGTGTACGTGCCTGCGGCTACGCCCTCGAAGCGGTACCGACCGGACGCATCCGTCCGCGTGCTCCTCGCTTCGAAGAAGTTGAAGCCAGGGAACATGTTGACCTGTTCGTCGACGACCGGCGAGCCGTCCGCGCTGGCCACGGTCCCGCTCACACTGGCCCCGCGGGTCAAGCGGACCGTGAGATCGGCTCCCTGTCCCGGTGGGGACGGCGTCGCGTCGATGGAGGTCTCTGCGTACTCGGGGTGTCGGATTCGCAGCTTCGTGTCCTCCTCGCCGAGCCCGCGCACATCGAACGCGCCTTCGTCGTCCGTCCGCGCGTAGTGCTCCCGCACGGGACCCGACGGGAAGCCGCCGTGGCGCACGTAGACCTCGGCGCCGACCACGTGACGGCCGTCTTCATCCACCACGACACCCGACACGGAGCGACTGATCGGCAGCACGACCTCGACCGTAGCCGTTTCCCCGACGACGACGGTCGTTGCCGGTCCCGCCACGTGGTCGCCGTCCGGCGTCTGCACGGACAGCTGATAGGTTCCCGGGCCCACGTCGATGCGACAGCGGCCTCCCTCCGCGGCCGAGGGGTAGACCACGCTGTAGGTGTACCCGAACGGTTCCGTGCGGTAGGGGCGCACCCCGAAGACCTCGACCGGCTCCCCGTTGGGCCGCTTGGCGATGACTTCCAGGACGCCGGAGCCGGTCAGCGTCAGGCGATTGCCCCCGCTCGGCGAGGGGACGGGATTGGCCATCACTTCGCCGTGTTGCTCGTGGAACGCGAAGACCATGTAGGAGCCCCGCCGAAGGCCATCGAGCTCGAACGAGCCGTCCGCCGCCGTCCGCACGGTCGCGGCGTTGGCGAAGCTGGGCATGTGAAGCCCCGACACGTACGCGGCCTCCAGCGGGCGGCCATCGGGGTCCAGCACGACTCCGGTGATCGCCACGCCGGGCTTCATGCGGAACACGAGGTTCGTCGTGCGGTCGTGCGACACCGCGACGGCGGCCTGGGCCATCGTCTCGAATCCCTTCGCCATTACGACGACGTCGTAGGTCTCCGCCGGCAACCCCCGCAGTGCAGCCTGCCCCCGCTCGTCCGTCTGGGTACGGCCTTCGCGTACGTCGCGCACGCCGGCGATCTCAGGCCCGACCGCCATGTGCACACCCCAGAGCATGCTCGTGGCCAGGACGTTCGCGCCGGGGATCGGTCGTCCCGTGTCGTCGGTCACGCGGACGGCGATCGCGTTCTGCGACGGGGTCCGCGCGTCGAGGTCGATCACCTCGACGACGTGTTCACTCGCCTCGGGCACGACGGGCGTCGTCTTCGTCACGCCCACGTAGTCCTTGGCCGTGACGTGGAGGTCGAAGCTGCCGGCGGCGAGGCCGCGGATCTCGTAGGTTCCGTCCCGCTTCGTTCGGACGACGTACCGCTCTCCCCTCGGCTCGAGGGCCACGCGGACCGCGGCCCCGCCCAGCGGCTGGGATTCGCCGAGCACGGTCCCCCTCACGCTCGCCGTCCCGCGGTCCAGTGCGAGGACGCCCACGGGATCGCCCTCGATCCAGCGGGGGTCCTGGTTGGCTCGCAGGGCGACCGAGGTGCCCGTGAGCCGCGCGCCGTCGTCCGGGATCAGGTCGTCCTGGACCTCAATGCCCCCGCCCTCCCGCGTCACGTCGCTTCGCAAGTCCAGGGGGTCGAGCCCCAGGAACACACCCACGAGCAAGAGAATCGCGAGAATCAGGATGATGACCGACGTCTTCACGGCACGAGCCTCCCGTACGCACGCAGCGTAACGCGTCGGGGAGAGGCACGGCCGAATTGGAGCCGCTCGCTCGCGCTCGGCCCGCCCGCCTCGTGCCCGGGGCCGGTGCGTGGGCCCCTCGGCCTCGGCGCTACGAGGTCCTCGGGCGAGGCTGCCTCCGCACGGACGAAAAGTTCGACGACGAGGCTGCCTCCGTATGGAACTCGTACGACACGTTCGGGGATCTAGTAGGCGCGGGCGTAGAGGACGGTGTGCTTGGCCGGCTTACCGGAGATGAGGTCCTTGCGGTCGCCCGGGTCGGCGCCCTCGAAGGGAATGACCCGGATCGTGGCGTTGGTTCGCTCCTTCACTGCCGCCTCGGTCGCCTCGTCGCCGTCCCAGCCGCCCCGGTAGAACCCGGGGTGCTTCTCGATTGCCTCGGCCAATTCGTCGATGGTCGCCACGTCGTAGGTCCGCTCGTCGCGCGCGGCGCGCGCTCGCTCGAGCATGTCCGACTGGATCGTGTCCAACAGCAGCGGCAGCTTCTCGACCAGCGCGGACACGGCCATCGGCTCCTTCGCCCGGTTGTCCCGACGGACGGTCATGACCCCGTCCTTGTCCACGTCGCGCGGGCCGACTTCCAGCCGCAGCGGCACTCCCTTGCGCTCCCACTCGAAGTACTTCGCGCCGGGCTTCATGTTTTCGCGGTCGTCGACCTTCGCGCGGAACCCGAGGTCCTTCACGATCCGCGCCACCTTGTCGGCGTGCGCCATGACCGCGTCCTTCTCGCCGCCCTTGCGGTAGATCGGGACGATCACGATCGGGAGGGGAGCGACCTTGGGCGGCAGCACCAGGCCCACGTCGTCGGAGTGCGTCATCACCAATCCGCCGATCAAGCGCGTGGAGACGCCCCAGGACGTCGCCCACACGTGGTCGCGCTCACCCTCCTGGTTCTGGAAGGTCACGTCGAAGGCCTTGGCGAAGTTCTGGCCCAGGAAGTGGCTGGTGCCGGCCTGCAGCGCCCAACCGTTCTGCATCATGGCCTCGATGGCGTAGGTGTCGACGGCGCCGGGGAAGCGCTCGCTCGCGGTCTTCACGCCCTGGATGACGGGCATGGCGAGGATCTCCTCGCAGAAGTCGCGGTACACGTCGAGCATCTGCCGCGCCTCGGCGACCGCCTCGTCGCTCGTGGCGTGGGCCGTGTGGCCCTCCTGCCAGAGGAATTCGGCCGTGCGCAGGAAGGGGCGGGTTCGCATCTCCCATCGCATCACGTTCGCCCACTGGTTGATGAGGATGGGGAGGTCGCGCCAGGAGTCGATCCACCGGCCGTACATATGCCAGATGACCGTCTCCGAGGTGGGACGGATGATGAACTCCTCCTCCAAGCGGCTCGCCGGATCCGGCTCGACGCTCTGGACGCCGTCCTTCTCGACGGTGCGCAGGCGGTAGTGCGTGACGATCGCGCACTCCTTCGCGAACCCCTCGACGTGCTCGGCTTCCTTGGCCAGGAAAGAGCGCGGGATCAGGAGCGGGAAGTACGCGTTCTCGTGGCCGGTCTCCTTGAATCGACGATCGAGATCCGCCCGGATCGCCTCCCAGAGCCCATACCCGTTCGGCCGGATGACCATGCACCCGCGGACCGGTGAGTAGTCCATCAGCTCGCCCGCCTGGACGATGTCGAGGTACCACTTGGAGTAGTCCTCGGCCCGGGGCGTGATGACGTCCGCCTTTTTTCCCTGCTTGTCGGCCATGGCTCGGCTCCAGATGCGAAGCCGTAGAGGGTACCGGAAGGAGGCGGTGAGGCCGCCTTGGCGTGGGGGCGCGTCGGCTCAGGACAGGGCGAGCATGCGCTCCACCGGGAGCAGGGCTCGCTGGCGGAGCTCCTCCTCGACGGTCACCTCCGGCTGGAGATCTCGGAGGCACATGTAGAGCTTCTCCAAGGTGTTCAGCCTCATGTACGGGCAGACCGCGCACTGGCAACCCGAGTCGGCCGGGGCGCCGATGAGCTCGGCGTCCGGACGCACCTTCTTCATCTGGTGCAGGATGCCCATCTCCGTGGCGACGATGAACTGCGACTGCGGGCTCTCCTTCACGAAACGGATCAGCTTCGCGGTGGATCCGATGAAGTCGGCCAGGTCGAGCACCGGTTGCTCGCACTCCGGGTGCGCGATCAGCAGCGCTTCCGGGTGGTCCCGCTTCATGCCGATCATGCGGCGCGCCGTGAACTGCTCATGTACTACGCAGAAGCCCGGCCACTTGACCATCTCACGACCCGTCTGGCGCTCCACCCAGCGTCCGAGGTGACGGTCCGGAGCGAACACGATCGCCTTGTCCTCGGGAATGGATTCGACGACCTGGACCGCGTTGCTCGACGTGCAGATGATGTCGCTGAGCGCCTTGATGGCGGCAGACGTGTTGATGTAGGACACGACGACGTGGTCGGGATAGTCCGCCAGCCACGCGGCGAAGGCGTCGGGCGGGCATCGGTCGGCGAGGCTGCACCCCGCATCCGTGTCCGGCATGACGACGACCTTCTCCGGGTTCAGGATCTTCGCCGTCTCGGCCATGAAGTGCACACCGCAGAACGCGATGACGTCGGCGTCCGTCTTGGCGGCCTGCTGGCTCAGCCCCAGGCTGTCGCCCACGAAGTCGGCGAGATCCTGGATCTCACCCTCCTGGTAGTAGTGGGCGAGGAGAACGGCGTTTCGCTTCTCCTTCAGCTCCAGGATCGCTTCTTCCAGGTCGAGCTCCGGGTCCACGGGCTCTCGTTCCTGGAGGGCAAACGGACTCGCGCTGGCCATGGTGCAATCTCCGGGTTGCTGGAGGGCGCATTGTAGGGGCGCGGCGCGCCTCTCGGGATCAAGCGTCGGACGCGAACGGGGGAAGAGGCCCCGTGACGAACGGGCCACCGGGGAGCAACGCGCTCGCGTGGCCGACCAGCGACGCGCGGACCTCTTCGAACGGCACCTCGCCCCCGAGCAGCTCCTGCATGGACGCCATGACGCTTCCCTCGAGCCCACACGGCGCGAATAGACGGAAGGTGGACAGGTCGGTGTTGACGTTGAGCGCGAGGCCGTGCCACGTCACCCAGCGCCGCACCGCGATCCCGATGCTCTGGAGCTTCTTGCCCTGACACCACACGCCGGTCCAGCCCTCCTTGCGCTCGCCCACGAGGTCGAAGTCGCCCAGCGTGCGGATGCCTACTTCCTCGAGATCCCGCTGGAAGCGATGCAGATCCCGGCGTGCTTGCGTGAGATGCACGATGGGGTAGGCGACGAGTTGTCCGGGACCGTGGTAGGTGGCCTCGCCGCCTCGTTCGACCTTCACGACGTCGACCCCAGCCGGGTAGTCCCTCGCGTGCGGCGTCTTCCGCCCGAGGGTGATGACCGGGGGGTGCTCACCCGTCAGCAGGAGGTTGGGCAGGAGGTTCGCGGCGCGCGCGAGGACCAACCGCTGCTGGAGTTCGTGCAAGTCGGCGTACGGGGCCTGGCCCCAGCTGTGGTGGACTCCGGGCATGGCTCCATGGTGCCCGAGCGCACCCGGAGCGTCCCGTCCGGACGCGGAGGTCGAGCGCTCCCTCAGCCCTGCGCGTGGGCCTCGACCATCACCAGGGCTTCCTTCAGGTGTTCGACCGACTTCGCCAGGTCGATCGAGTGCCCGGCGTGGTGGATCTTGTCGAGCATCTGCTTGCCCTCTTCGGTCCTGACGCCCTTGAGCATGCGCTCGGCCGAGCCGCAGTGGACACGGAGCGAGCCACGCTCCCCGCGTTCCGCGCTCACCATTCCGCGCTCGATCGCGGTCTTGAGGTTGCCCCAGTCGATCTGCATGGCCTTCTCCCGTAGACGCAGTGGTACGCCGCGGGCGCGCTCCCCACCGGTCGTCGAGAGGACGCCCGGCCCGGAGGCATCATGGCAGAAGGACGCGAATGGGGCAACCTCCCGGGAATTCAGGGCCAGCGATGGGCGTGTCCGCTAGCTCCGCCGGGCATCGAAGGCCGCGCTCTCGACGATGTCGGCGAGGCGCTCGGGGTCGGTGCGCGCGTTGGCGGCCGCCAGGGCCAGGCGGTCACGGACGTACGCGACACCGACCTGGTTGTCGGTGGCCGGTCCGGCGATCACGTCGATCGGCAACCCGCGCTCCTGGAGCCACGCCTTGCCGCCCCACGCGGCCACGAGGTCGTTGGCACAGAGGACGTGGGCGCGGATCAGACCCCGGAACTCGTCGTTCGTCAGGATCGTCTCCACGCCGTAGCAGCCGATGATCCCATCGCCCATTTCGGCCACCACGACGTCCAACTCCCGCCCGGCCTCGGCTTCGATCGAGTGCAGCAAGCTGAGCGCGATCGGGCCCACGTCGTCGAGACCCGCCGTGCTCGGATGACCGCAGTCCACGAACGACAGGGTGGCGAGCGCGCCGTGATCGGCCATGTTGAGCGTGTCGCGCAGCGCGGCCACACCCGTGAGCTTTACTCCGCCACAGGCGTATCCACGTGCGCTTAGCTGGCTGATCACCTCGCAGGCCGCGTAGGTCTTGCCGCTGTTCATGCACGTCCCGGATACGACCACCAGCGGCGGGGTGCGAGCCTCCTCCCTGCGGACGGGGACGGCGACGTCGGCGATGTTCACGCCCTCGCCCCCTCGCGTGACCATGCCCAGCACCTCCACACGGAGCGGCCGGCCCACATCCTGGTTCACCCCGATCACGTCCCCGAGAACGCCTCCCAGGTTGAGCAGGTGCAGGGTGTCGCCCGCCTTGATCGACTCGGGCACGCGCCCCACGTAGCCCCGGAGCGCATCCCGACGCCCCAGCGCGCCGACGATCACGTCACCCTTGCCGACGTGGGCCATGCGGCCGCTGGTCAACTCCATGACGTCGTACACACGCTTTTCTTCCAGCGCGCGCACCACGAGCACCTGGCCCGAGCGGCTCTCGACGATGCGGCTGAACTCGACCTCTTCGCCGAGACCGAGCCGCGCGACCACGCTGCCGACCTTGTGCGGACGGATCTTCATGCAGATGCTCCCTCGTCGTTTCCGCGCGCCTCGTCCCCTCGCGCCTTGGCACGCCGGGCCAGCATCGGTGCGAGCCCGTAGATGCGGGCGAACCCCGCGGCTTCCTCACCCGACCAGCCCGTCGCGCCTTCGCCGTACACGGCGACCTCCGGGTCCATCATCGAATAGGCGGAGCGCGTGCCTACGATCCCGATGTCGCCTTTGTACAGACGCACCCGCACGTCCCCGGTGACGCGGGCGTTCGCGCTGTCCAAGAACGACTCCAGGTCGCGCATGATGGGGTCGTAGTACATCCCCTCGTGCATCAGGTTGCCGTAGAAGCTGCCGAGCGCATCCCGCCAGTACGCCTGCCAGCGGGTCTGCACGAGCTTGGTCAGGTCCCGGTGGGCGCGCACGAGGATGAGCGGGCCGGGCGCTTCGAAGGCGAGGCGTCCCTTGACGCCGAGAATGGTGTCCCCTACGTGGATGCCGCGGCCGACCCCGTGGGGCCGCGCGCGTTCGTTCAGCCGCGCGACGAGCTCGACGCCGCTCAGGCTCTCTCCATCCAGCGCCACGGGGAGACCCTCGCGGAAGGCAATCACCATCTCTTCCGCCGCGGACAGGCCTGCCTCCGGGGCCACCGTCATGCGGTAGACCTCCTCCGGCGGCGTCGACCAGCTGTCGTGCGTCTCGCCGCCACCGATCGTCGTACCGAACAAGCCCTCGTTGATCGAGTAGCGCACCGTCTTGGCCGGCACGTCGACGCCGTGCTCCGCCAGCCAGGTCGACTCTTCTTCGCGCGACCAGTTCAGGTCGCGGATGGGGGCGTGAATGGCGAGCTGGGGCGCGAGCGCGCGAATGGCCGCATCGAACCGGATCTGGTCGTTGCCCGCGCGGGTGCTGCCGTGCGCCACGGCGTCGGCCCCGATCTCGAGCGCGACCCGTACCACCGCCTCCGCCTGGGCCGTCCGCTCGGCGCCCACACTGACCGGGTACGTCCCGCCGCGCAGGACGTCTCCTTTGATGAGATAGGCCACGAAGCGGTCGAAGACATCATGGCGGGCGTCGATGACACGATGATCCGACACGCCCAGCTGGGTTGCCCGCTCAGCGATCTCCTTCAACTCGTCCGGCGCGAACCCCCCGGTGTCCACGGTGACGGTCACGATCTCGGCGTTCTCCCTCTCGCGGAGGTAGATCGCCGCGAAGGTCGTGTCGAGGCCGCCTGAGAATGCGAGGACGATGCGCTTCATGTCCGCCGCCCTCCCCGGCGGCCCGCGCCGAATGGTAGACGCCGTCGAGGCCGCGCTTACGAAAAGGAGGTCGCGGTGGGCGGCACACCCTCCGGTAGGCTGGCGTCTTGGCTCACGGAGGACGCGACGTGAAGGACGAGCAAGCCCCCGTGGTCCTGGTCCCGAGGTCAGGCCCCCCCTGGCCGCTGGTGCCGAAGCTGGTTTCCATCAGCCTGCTCCTGGGGAGCTTCGTTTCGGTCGAGGTCCTGCTCCGCGTCCTCCCGCACGAGAGCCCCGAAGACTGGCAACGCCTCGTCGACGCCGTCGGTGCGCTCTTCGTCACCGTGATCGTGCCGGGTTCCTTCCTGGCGGTCGTCTTCAGCCTGCTCCTCTTCTGGCCTCAGCGTCGTACCTTCCTGCACCAGCGCTGGGCGCAGATCAAGATTGCCCTGCTCGTGCTGACCTTGCCCGCCCTGCACCTCCTCGCACGCGACGTGTTCACCGGCATCCGGGCCGACGTCGAGGCCGCGCGCTTTGTCGAGGCCGGCGAGGGGCTGGACACCTTTCGGCTCCTCGTCGAGGTGACGATCGCCGTTCTGCTCGTGGTGGTCTGGATCGCACGCATGAAGCCAGGCGCGCACAAGGGGCGTACCTCCTGAGCCGCCGACCGGGTTGGGCTTGAAGGTCCCTGCGAGGCAGACGGTCTCACGATCCACCTACGAAGAGACGGGGCCGTCCTGATGGAACGACCCCGTCTGGAGGTGGTACGGGCGAAAGGACTTGAACCTCGGGGCTCCGGCTTCGCCTTCGCTCCGAGGTTGGAACCTCCCCGTGTTTGTCGAGGGGGGCCTGTGTAGGCCCCGCTTCGCGCGCTCGAGCCTGGCCATGCCAGGATCGACCGCTCTCCCCCCGACCCGGTTGGATGCTCAAGTCCTCACGATCCATCTACGAAGAGACGGGGCCGTCCTGATGGAACGACCCCGTCTGGAGTTGGTACGGGCGAAAGGACTTGAACCTCCAACCTCCTGATCCGTAGTCAGGTGCTCTATCCAATTGAGCTACGCCCGCTCGTGGATGGCGGGGAAGGTACCCCTGGGGTGGGGGCGGCGCAAGAAGAGGCCCAGGCGCCGGACGCCGAACCCTCACGTGGTCCATCCGAACCGCTTCTGGTAGGGATGGGGCATGGACACAGGCGCGTTCATGACCCCCTGGAGGCCGCTTGGCAATCCGCGTGTCGGCCGGGTGGTCACGGGGATCGCCGTGGCGCTGACCGTCGGCGTGTTCCTGCTCCAGGCCCTGCCTTCCTCGGCGGCGTGGCTCGCTCGGCTGGACGGCGCGTGGCATCGGCGCGTCGTCGAAGCCGAGACGCCATTCTGGATCGCCTTGGCGTCCTTCCTTCAGATCGCCGGCAGCGCATGGGTGACCGTACCTCTGCGCTTGATCGTGGCCGGCGTCCTCTGGGCGAAGAAGCTCCGAGCGCGCTTTGGGCTGTGGATCGCCGCCGCGGTCTCGACCGAAGCGCTCGCCCTCCTGCTCAAGGCGAGTTACGGGAAGGCGCGACCGGCGGACGGACTCTCGCCGGTCATCAACACGGCCTTCCCGTCGGGGCACACCGCGGCGGCCGCCTCCCTCGCGTTCAGCGCGCTCCTGGTGCTCTTCCTGCCCGGTCCCGCCCGGCGTCGATTCCTCCCGCTGGCTCTGCTCTGGGCCGTGGGCATGGCGTGGAGTCGCACCTATCTTCGCGACCACTGGCTGAGCGACACGGTCGCCGGCTTCCTCCTCGGACTCAGCTGTGTCCTCGTGACCGCCGTCATCGTTCAGGCGCGAATGCCCCGGCGCGTCTGACGCCCGTGGCCCCTCCTTTCAGACGTGGCTCGGCGAGGCTGCGACGGAGGCGAGATCCTCGTCGGCGGGGCGCCCCCAACCCGGCTCGTAGCAGAACAGTTCGCGGGGGCTCTCCGTGCCCAGCCGGCCGTCCAGAAGCTCGAAGTCGTCGCAGGTGACGAACGCCGGGTGGGGGAGACCGAGCGCCCGACACAGGCGAAGAACCTCCCCCCGCAGGGCGATCACGTAGTTCCCCGTCCGTACGCCCTTCGTGTGTGGATCGAGGCCGTGTCCGAGCCACCGGCTCTGCGTGGCGATGCCGGCTGGACAGTGCCCGGTGTGGCAGCGTTGCGCTTGAATGCAGCCGATGGCGAGCATGGCTTCGCGAGCCACGCTCACCATGTCGCACCCCAGCGCGAAGGCGAAGAGCGCCGACTCGGGGAGCCCCAGCTTGCCCGCTCCGCCAAACACCACCTTCGCGTGCAGGTCCTCCGCGGCGAACAGCCGGTAGACGCGGGCAAAGCCGACCTTGAACGGCAGCGCGACGTGGTCACAGAAGGCCAAGGGCGCCGCGCCCGTGCCGCCCTCACCGCCGTCGATGGAGACGTAGTCCACGCCCCGATCGCCGCGCGCCATCAGGTGGACCAGCTCCCGCCAGAATCCGAGATCCCCGACGGCCGCCTTGATCCCCACGGGCAGGCCGGTCGCGGTGGCGATCGACTCCACGAAGTCGAGCATCTCGTCGGTGGAGCGAAACGCCTGGTGCGCCGACGGACTGACACAGTCTTCGCCCACGGGAACGTTTCGAATGCGAGCGATTTCAGGGGTCACCTTCGCGCCCGGGAGCACTCCGCCCAGGCCGGGCTTGGCACCCTGGCTGAGCTTGATCTCGATCGCCCGCACGGGATGCGCCGCCGTCAGGTCGACGAGGCGGGACAGGCAGAAGCGTCCGTCGAGCTCCCGACACCCGAAGTAGCCGGTGCCGATCTGGTAGACGAGGTCGCCGCCGTGCAGGTGATGGGGGGCGATGCCCCCTTCGCCCGTGTTCTGTAGGCACCCCGCGATCGCGCAGCCGCGATTGATCGCCTCCACCGCCCTCCCGCTCAGGGACCCGAAGCTCATGGCCGACACATTGACGATCGAGGCCGGGCGAAAGGCGTGCTTTCGCCCCCTCTCTCCCCCAGGATCTTCGCCACGCCGACGGCGCGCAGCGGATCGGTCGCTGCCTTCCGTGTCGGCTGCAACGGGAACGCACTGTGCTTCAGGATCAGGTAGTTCGAGGAGAGCTCCAGCTCGTTGTCGGTGCCGAACCCGAAGTACGCGTTCTGCTTCTTGGATGACGCGTACACCCAGCGACGTTCGTCGCGCGTGAACGGCCGCTCCTCGTCGTTTCCGGTGACGATGTACTGCCTGAGCTCGGGCCCCACCATCTCCAGCAGGTACCGAAGATGGCCGATGATCGGGAAGTTGCGCAAGATCGTGTGCTTGCGCTGGAGGAGGTCGAACGCCACCAGGGCGATCAGCAGACCGACCACGATCAGGGCCATGCCCATCGGGTCTCCCCTCGACGCGGTTCGCGGCCGACCCAGTCTACCGCGGGCCGCCCGCGACGGACATGCCGCCACCTCGCGGCCACGTGGCGCTTAGGGCCCGCCATGAAACAAGTGCGCGTTCTCGCATCCCAGCTTCAAGCCATCTTCGGCCGCTTCTCAATCGCGAATTCCTCAAGTTAGCTCGGGCTATCCCTCCGGATTCGCTCAATCGGCGCGACCGAATCTGACCCGAATCTGGGCGCGAGCTTCACTCACCTGTTCCATGACGAGCCCTTAGCCGTCTAGCGTCTAGTCGAGGATCACTTCTCGCAGGATGGCGCCCGAGGCGAATCCCGAGCCGAAGGCGACATCGATCTCGAGGGCGGAGCCCGACCCCCCGGCGTGCCGCGCGCGTGCATCCCCGTAGCCGAGCGGGATCGACGCGGCGGAGGTATTGCCGTACTTCTCGACCCCGCGCGTGTACACGCGCTCCGGCGGGACCCGCAGTCGTCGCGCCACCATCTCCAGGATGCGGAGATTCGCCTGGTGCGGGAACAAGTAGTCGATCTCCCCGACCTCCAGCGCACGCCCCGTCGCCTGACCGTACTTCTCCAGCACGCGCCGGACGTCGCGAACCATGGTCTCGACGGCGGCGACGAACACCTTCGGGCCATCCATGCGCAGGAACTGGCGCCCCCCCGGGTCGATGATGGCGGGCGCACCGGGCGGCTGCGCATCGTCCGCCTCGTCCGGCATCTCGGAGAACAGGAGGTGGCCCTGCTCGCCGTTGGCGTCGGTGTGCGTCGCCAGGATCCCGCCGGCCTCCACCTCGCCCAGCACGACCGCGCCGGCGCCGTCGCCGAGCAACACGCACGTGCTGCGGTCGTTCCAGTCGGTGATGTGGGAGAGCCCGTCGACCCCGAGGACGAGCGCCTTGGTCTCGCGCCCGTAGAGCAAGCGCTCCGTGATCATGCGGGTCCACGCCTCTTCCACGGCATAGATGAAGCCGGCGCAGCCGGCCGAGACGTCGCTGGCCGACGCGGATCCGACGCCGAGCTCTTTCTGGACCTGGGTGGCCAGGCTGGGGATGCGCATCCACGTGCTGACCGCCACGCGCACGTCGTCGATGTCCGACGGCTCGAGGCCCGCGTCGTCGAGGGCCGCCCTGGATGCCTTGACGGCCATGTCGAGGATGGAATCGTCGGTGTCCATCACACGCCGGGTCCGGATTCCCGTGCGCCGGCGAATCCACTCGTCGGTCGTATCGACCAACTTCATGAGGTCGGCGTTCGACAGCTCCTTCTCGGGGACGTACGCGCCTTCGCCCACGTAGCCGAAGCGGAAGTCGAGGGTCATGGGGATCCGGGCCCTTTCACCGCGTCCCGTGGAAGGGGAGGCGGCGGCGAATTTCGGCAAGGGGCACGAGCGTGCGTGCCCGGCCTCCTTCCACGCGCGGCAGTATGGCACGCGATGCGGGATTGGCGTACCGCTTGCGCGGTCAAGGCCACCAGGGGGCGCCCAGCCAGCGCCGGATCGGCGACTCCATGCCCAGTGCGAGGAGAGTCGACCCGAGGAGCAGGGCGCCGAGGATCATCCGGACCCGGCCCGAGGCGGGCAGGGCCAGAACGGTGATCGCCGTGCCCACGACCAGGATCCCGAGCAGCGGCAGTGAGATCCACGGGCGAGGCCCCCGCTGCTCGGGGGGCTCCGACGGCACCGTGGGGACCCACAGGCTCACCATGACCAGGACGCCGATCGTGAAGAGCATGTAGCGCCACGCCGTGGGGGATCGACGTACGTCCGGGCGAGGTAGGTCGGGGGACGGCATGGGGACGACGTCAGCGCTTCTTCCGTGTGAGGGACGTGACCGTACTGCTCGTTCGCCCGCCTCGATCCGAGGCGAGGTAGAGGCGGTGCTGGGCGTCGAACGCGATGGCCTCGTGACGGCCGTAGCCGCGGCGGTGGGGCAGGCCTGGCGGAGACGGCTCCAGGGGGCTGTGCTCGCCGTCGATGTCTTCGACGACGGCGTCGTAGTCCATCGAAGCGCGGTAGGCGAGCGGGCCGCCGGGCTCCGTCCGCTCCGCGATGTGAATCTGGCGCCGCCAGCGATCGAGGATCCAGATGCTGCCGTCGGGAGCCACGCACGCGTCGGACTGCGTGGAGATCCGCTCGTTGTCCTGCAGGACGAACTCGGGCATCAGTGGCGGATAGCCGCGATCCCCGTGCATGGCCAGCGTGAACGTGCCCTCCCGTCGCGTCAGCCGCCCCCGAACGTAGCCCGGGGCGCGCTGCGGGAACGCGGTGCGTTCCTTGAACGCGTACACGTCCCATGCGGTCCGGCTCGCGTCCGCGCCGTCGGGCGTGGCGACGGGCAGCACCGCAACGCCCTCGAAGCGATCGTTCATCAGATCGTCAGGCAGGTCGTAGAGGCGGAAGTACGCTTCGACGCGCGCCGTTTGAGCATCCGGCGCGGGGTAGCGCACCACGTAGAGTCGGTTCGCGCCCTCATCCGTCTGGTCCTCGGGGTTGCGCTCTCCCGCGAGCAGATACAGGTCCTTCGTTCCCGGCAGGGCCGCCAGGGCTTCGAGGTCCATGGGGGAGACGTCGGCGGGCCAAGCCGGATCGAAGCGATCGAACGTCACGTGGAGCGTAATGGGGGTGATGCGGTCGGGGGTGTCCTCGCCCTCTCCCAGGTCGAGGCGAAACAGGGCCCCCTTGACCGTCTTCGTCGCGGGGTCGTACGGCCCTTCGTCCGAGACCACCAGGAAGGCACGCTCGTCCGGCAGAGCCTCCATGGCGCTGATCTCCTGAACGGCGACGGCGCGCGTCTCGACCGCCACGTAGTCATCGAGCAGGGGGGGCGGCGTCGTCGCGTCCTCCGCCCGAGCCATGATCGGCAGCAGGAGCAACAGCACGAGGAGCGGGAGTCGGCGCGTGTTCATGGGCGAAGTGTGGCAGATCCCGAGGCGAGATGCATCCCCCCCGCGAGCGCGTACCATGCGCGACGTTCCCCCATCGGGCGAGAGGCGGAGTCCATGACGAAACTCGAAGAGCGAGTCTGCGAGCCTTGCCGCGGTGCCGTGGATGCGCTACCGGCAGACAAGATCCAGCTCTTTCTGCGGCAACTCGAGGGGTGGGAGGTCGTCGACGATCACCACCTGATCAAGCGGTACGAGACAGCGGATTTCGAGCAGGCCCTGGCGCTGGTCAACGGGTTCGGGGCCGTTGCCGAAGAGCAGAACCACCACCCCGTTCTCACCTTCACCTGGGGGTGGGTCGAGGTGTCGATCTGGACGCACAAGATCGACGGTCTGACCCTCAGCGACTTCGTGCTCGCGGCCAGGTGTGATCGGTCCTTGCCTGCCTAGGCAGGCTCCTCGTCCAGCGGCAGCGGATCCGGCAGGTGACCGGCGCGATACGACACGAGCGGTCGACGGGGCGGTGCACCGTCGCCCAGAGGCGCGCCACGTGCCACGCGGCGCGCGTGCTCGGCCCAGGGACGGATGGCTTCGTTCAACTGCTCGAGATCGACGTGCCACGACGGGCCGTCGTAGGGGGCGAGCTTTGCCAGCGCCTCGGCCATGAGGTTCGCGAATCCGCGCGCGAAGAAACCCCGCTCGAAGTGGACGAAGGCCGCCGCCAGCTGAATCAGGCCTTGGAGCCAGCGGCGCTCGGAACCGTCGGCTTCGTGCCACAACGCCTCCCAGTCTTCATGGGCCTCGAAGTACGCGCCCGCGTTGAAGAGCGCGACCGCTCGGTCGAAGCGCTGGGCGCGGTAGGGGCGGTCGGCGAGGGGCTGGCTCACGCCGGGATTGTCAGGTCGCCGACACCCCCTCGTGCCCCGGATTATCGGGGGCTTCGGCCCCGAACATCCTTGGTGGGGAAGGGGCTCGCGCGTAGGCTATTTTGAGAACGGTTCTCAACATCTTCGAGGCCTCCATGAACCCTCCGCCGCCGCCTGTTCCGCCCGTTCGTGCCGCCTCCCTGCATCGGGGAGATCGCGCGCGGGTGTCCGCCGTGGAGGGACGTAGCGCCGTGGTCGAGCGCCTCGCCGCGGTGGGCCTCGTGCCGGGCACGCGCTTCGTCGTGGTGCGAGGCGGGTCGCCCATGGCCGTGGCGGTCGGGGCCTCGCGTTTCGGCCTCGGCCGCGAATGGGCCGAGGCCCTTCTCGTCGAGCGGCGGTAGCCGCCGCCTACCGTGCCGACCATCCTGCCGCCTGCCGTGCGGCCCACCATGCCACCACCGCGTTCGAGCGTCCCGAAAGCAGAGAGCCTGTCTTGAATCCCCTCGACATCGCCTCACGGTCGTCCTCTGGCGTCGCCGGCACCGGGGAGGTGTGGGTGGCCCTGATCGGCAACCCCAACACCGGCAAGACCACGCTGTTCAACGCCCTCACGGGGGGGACGGCCCTCACGGGGAACTATCCCGGGGTCACGGTGGACAAGCGGGTCGGTACGATGCGACAGACCACCGGTGTCCAGGTGCGCATCCTCGACCTGCCAGGCACCTACAGCCTGGCGGCGCGCTCGCCGGACGAGATGGTCGCGGTCGACGTCCTCCTGGGACGTCGGGACGACACACCGCGCCCCGAGGTGGCGGTCGTCGTCGTCGATGCATCCAATGTCGAGCGCAACCTGTACCTCGTGACGCAGGTGATGGAAGCCGAGCTGCCTACCGTCGTCGCCCTCAACCTGGTCGACGAAGCCGAGGCGCAGGGCATCGACGTCGACGCAGAAGCCCTTTCCGACGCCCTGGGGGTGCCGGTCGTCCCCACGGTTGCGTCGCGCGGCGACGGGGTCCACGCGCTCCGACTCGCCATCGAGGAGTCGATCGGCAGCGAAGCGCCCCCGCGCGCCTGGTCGTGGCCCCAGGCCGTCGAGACCGCCGTCGAAGGACTCGGAGAGGCGCTGGCGGGCGTTTCGTCGCCGCCGCCCCCCCGTGCGGAGTTGCGGCGGGCCCTTCTCGACGAGACGGGCGAGGCCGAGCGACGTCTGCGCCAGCTCGGAGGCGACACGGCGGGTCGGGCGATCGACGACGCTCGTGCGTCCCTCGCGGCGGCGGGGCTGGATGTCGCGTCGATCGAAGCCGATGTGCGACACGCGTTCATTGCGCGCGTCGGCGCGAGCAGCATCGATCGCCCCGTCGAACCCGACACGACGTTCTCGGATCGGATCGACGGCGTCCTCACGCATCGGGTGTGGGGCAGCGTGGCGCTCGTTCTCATCATGACCGTCGTCTTCATGTCCATCTTCTCGTGGGCCGCGCCGATCATGGATTTCGTCGATGGGACCATCATCGGCGGTCTCCAGGCGTGGGCCGAGGGATGGGGATGGCTGGGGGACGGGGCGCTGAAGAGTCTCGTCATCGACGGCATCATCGGCGGTGTGGGCAGCGTCGTGATCTTCCTGCCCCAGATCCTGATTCTGTTCTTCTTCATGGGGCTCCTCGAAGGATGCGGCTACATGTCGCGCGCGGCGTTCCTCATGGATCGCCTCCTACGGCGCTGCGGACTCTCCGGGCGCTCGTTCATTCCCATGCTGTCGTCGTTCGCGTGCGCCATCCCGGGGGTGATGTCCGCCCGGACCATCGGGAATCGGCAGGATCGCCTCGTGACCATCCTCGTCGCGCCCCTCATGTCCTGCAGTGCCCGGATTCCCGTCTACGTGATCTTCATTGCCGCCTTCGTTCCCGCGGTCACCGTGCTCGGGTTCCTCAATCTCCAGGGCCTCGTGTTCGTCGCGATGTACTTCGTCGGCATCCTGGTCGCCATCCCCGTGGCCTACTTCCTGCGCCGGACGTTCTTCCGGGGCGAGGAAGCGCCGTCGTTCATGGTCGAGCTGCCGCCTTACCGGCGTCCCCAGCTACGGGTCGTGATCCAGCGCATGCTCGCGAAGGGGATGGACTTCCTTCGCACGGCCGGCACGATCATCTTCGCGGCCAGCATCGTCATCTGGGCGCTGTCCTACTTCCCCCGGCCCGATCCTTCCGTCGGGGCTGAGGCCCAGGCGGCCGTGGAAGCCTTCGACGAGACCCTGACCGAGGAGGAGCGTCGTTTCGACATCGAGCAGGCGCGCCAAGCGCAAGCCGTGCTCGCCGCCGAGGCGCAGAACGAGTTGCTGGGCCAGCGGGCCCGTGAGGCGTACGAGGCCTTCTTGGCCGACCACGAGGCCCAGCGCCTCCTCAGGGCGACCGAGCGGGAGCATCTCGCATCGGCCGTCGACCACGCCGTTTCCGGCGAGGCGCTGCGCGGGAGCTACCTCGGTCGTTTCGGTCGCGCGATCGAACCGGTCTTCGCGCCCATGGGGTGGGACTGGAAGGTCTCCTCCGCCGTCGTTGCGTCCTTCCCGGCCCGCGAGGTCGTCGTCAGCACCCTGGGGGTGCTCTACAACCTGGGCCCCGACGAGGACGAGGGCAGCGAGACGCTCCAGAGCCGCCTCCAGGGCGCCACGTGGGATCACGGTCCGCGGAAGGGCAAGCGCGTGTTCGATCTGGCCGGAGCGATCGCGCTGATGGTCTTCTTCGCCCTCTGTGCCCAATGCGTGTCCACGCTCGCGGTCATCCGCCGGGAAGCCGGCGGGTGGAAGTGGGCCGTCTTCGCCTTCGTCTACATGACCTTGCTCGCCTACGTGGGCGCCGCGATCGTCGCCGTGGTCCTGAGGGCACTGGCCTGATGGATACCCTCGTCGCCCTCCTCCTGGTCGCCGCGGCCTGCGCCTATCTGGGTTGGCGCGCGTGGCGCGCGCTCTCCGGCCGCGCTTGCGGGTGCGGCGCAAGAGCGGCCAAGGGCGGCTGCCCGGCCGCGTCGAGCATGGCGCGGGACCTGGCCGCGATCGCGCGCGGCGCCACCGAGCGGTAGGTGCCGCGTAGGGCCAGCGACGGCCCAGGTCGCACCAAGCCGTGGGGGCGATGGCCCATGCCCTACCGAACCCGCGCTGATATCCTTCGTTTCCCCCAAAAAGCCATCGGAGGTCGTTTCATGCGTTCGTCGTCCCTCGTCCGGTTCTCGGCCCTCGTGCTCGTCTCCACGCTCGCCCTCGTCGGGTGCGGTGACGATGGCCAGGGCACGGCGACGCAGACCCCCTACGGTCAGTCCCCGTATGCCCAGACCCCCTATGGAACGTCCGGATCCACCGCGGGATGGCCTGCCGAGCTGGCCGCGGAGGTCGAGGCCGCCATGGCCAAGGCACGGGTCGCCTTCCTCGCGCAACAGGAGGAGAGCGGCGCATGGGGTGATCCGGAGCTCAAGATCCCCGCGAACGTCGGTCACACGGCGATGGCCACCTCCGCCGTGATCGCCGCCACGTCGGCGACGCAGGTGCGTGACGACCCGAACATCGGCAAGGCGCTCGCCTGGCTCGCCGCCCAGCAGAAGGACGACGGCTCCATCTGGGACAACCCGCAGTTCGTCAACTACATGACCAGCGCGGCCGCGGGTGCGCTCGCGATGGCCAAGGTCGGGAGCTATCGGAACACCCTCGTCGATGCCCGCGGGTTTCTCGCCGACAGTCAGATCGCCGGCGACGAGAACGACCTGTCGTACGGAGGCTTCCCCTACAAGCAAGACCAAGGGCAGGATGCCGACCTCTCCAACCTGCAGTTCGCCGCCCAGGCCTTGGCCGACGCCGGTCTCGAGAAGGACCACGTGGTCTGGCAGCGCATGCAGACGTATCTGAACCGCGTGCAGAATCGCTCCGAGTCGAACGTGATCACCGTGCCGGTCGAGATCGACGGCAAGGAGCAGAAGGTCGTGTCCGGCGATGATGGCGGGGCGGGCTACGGACCGGGGCAGAGCAAGGCCGGCTACCTCAAGCGCAGCGACGGCACGTTCGAGGCCCGTTCCTACGGTTCCATGACGTATGCGCTCCTCAAGTGCATGCTGCTGGCCGGTGTGGACGTGGATGACGCGCGCGTCGTCGCGGCGCTCGAGTGGATCAGCCGCAACTTCGTGCTCGACCGCAATCCGGGATTCGAGTCGTCGCCCAATGCCGAAGAGGCCGGACAACAAGGCTGGTACTACTACGTGTACACGCTCGCGCGCACGCTGGGCGAAGTCGAGCGGGCCATGGGCAAGCCGCTCGTCGTCAAGAGCCCCGACGGGACGAAGCACAACTGGCGGGCCGCGTTGGCCCGCGCGATCCTGGATCGGCGTCGTGACGACGGCCTGTGGGTCAACGAGGTCGAGCGGTGGGAGGAAGCGTCGCCGATCCTGGCGAGCAGCTACGCCATGGTCGCCCTGGCCGAGGCGAGCGGCCGCCTCGGGCGCTGACGGCCGTCCCCGTGCGGGCTCTTCGCGCCGCCCTGAGCACGTATGCCCGCAAGCATGCCGGATGGTTGGGACCGTTCATGGGTGCGTGCGTGCCCGCGCTGGGGCTCGTCGGCATGCGTGTGCTGACGGAGGGGTCTCCGGCGGGTCTGTTCCAGGTCGGCCTTACGGCCCTGACGTTGGCCATCCTGGTCGGCGCGCGCCCGCGGACGACCCGCCGAGGTCGCGGTGCAGTGGAGATCGCGGGAGGCGCCCTGCTCGCCGGCCTCGCCTACGCCCTGGTCGGCGCCGGGGCCGGCGGCGGCCTCGCCCTCGGTCTCCTCGCCCTCGGTAGCGGGGGCGGAGCCGCGGGTCTCGCCGCCCTCGCGCGGGCGCTGGGGGTGCCGTCCTTTCCCGCTTTCGCCGTTGCTTCCCTGGTTCTGCTGACGGCCACGCTGGGCCTTCACTGGGCGGACCCCAGCTCGGCCTGGGTTGCCAAGCGAGCACGTCGGGCCTACCGGCAGGCCGTGCTGCAGGTGGATCCATCCCTCGCGCTGGCCTACGACGGCGCCCACTACGACCGGCTGCGCGCCCCCGCGGTCTACTTCTCGGTGCCACTGGCTTCCTCGGCCTACGTCATGCCCCGGGCCTCGAGCACGGGAGCGGCGTGGCTGGTCGTCGGCCTGGTCGCAGGCGGAGCGGCGTGGGTCATCGACAGAAAAGGGAGAAGTGTGGGGCGGCGGCGCTCTCCGGCCAGCTGACCTGGGAGGGAGGGAGGGAGAGAGGCCAGGGCGCTCAGGCCGCCCCACAAGCGAGATCTTATGTCAAAGAATATAGATGGACAGCACAAAATCGTGATGCGGGTCGAAGGTCATGGAAGCGGGCCCTACAGGCCGGTGGCACGCGCAGGGGCCCGGAGCTCGCCGGCGGCCGCGGGGCGGGCGTGAGCGCCGCGCCCACGCCGCCCGCCATGCCGGCGCCGCCCTCGAGCCTCTCCACGCGCCACGTCGTCGTGGCCGGGGCCGGGGGGCTCGGTTGCCCCGCCGCCCTGGCGCTCGCCGAGGCCGGCGTCGGACGCCTCACCCTGCTCGATCCGGATGTCGTGGAGTCCTCCAACCTCCCGCGGCAGGTTCTCTACGACGACGCCGATCGAGGCCGTGCCAAGGCGCTCGTTGCCGCGGAGCGCCTTCATCGCCCCGCGCAGACCGTGGTCGGGATCCACGCCGCGCTCGACGAAACGAACGAGAACCAGTACCTGGC
Organism: uncultured Planctomycetota bacterium; assembly: GCA_963802335.1. Lineage (GTDB taxonomy): Bacteria > Planctomycetota > PLA2 > PLA2 > JAEUHO01 > CAWDIE01. The sequence continues at coordinate 492,336 of CAWDIE010000008.1, forward strand.
CGACGCCGATCTCCTCTTGGACGCCACCGACGGTGCGCGCACGAAGGACTGGCTCAATGCGCTCGCCGTGCGTCGGGGCCTGCCCTTCATCCACGCGGCCGCGCTGCGAAGTGAAGGGCGCCTCCTCGACGTGCCGCCCGGAGGAAAGCCCTGCCTCGCGTGTCTGTTCGGACGGCTCGAGGAGGAGACCGGACGCTGCGCGGATCTCGGGGTTTGGAACGGTGCGGTGGGAGCGACCGGGTTTCTCGCGGCGGCCGCTGCCGTGCGGCGATTGACACATCCCGATCACGGATCGACCGGCTACCTCGTTCTCGATCTGGAGAGTGGGCGCGCCATCACGCTCGGCGCCGCGCCTTCGTCCACGTGCCCGGTCTGCGCGGATGCGTCGGCCCTGCGGCCCGCCGCGCTGCCGTCCGCTGCACCGTGTCGCGTGCCAACCGAAAGCGACGCGCCGATGGTGCCCCCTGCCGCGTCGCTGGACCTACGCGAGGAGGTCTGTCCGCTGAACCTCCTCCGCGCGCGCCGCGCCGTCGAGGATCTCGAACGAGGTGTGCGCCTCGAGATCCTGCTCGGCGAGGAAGGCGCCGCCAGTGTGCCCGACGGACTGCGCTCGCTCGGGCACGTCGTGCTCGAAGAAGCGACGCTCGGTCGAGGGCGTCGCCTGGTCGCGATGCGAGGCGGGCGCGTGCTCCCCGCCGACCGCCTCGATCGCGATGTCCTGCTGCGTTTTGCGCGCCAGGTCGTGCTGCCCGAAGTGGGGGAGGCGGGGCAGGCGCGGCTGCTCGACGCGCGGGTCCACGTCGAGGGGCAGGGGCCCCTCGCGGACACCGCCGTGCTCTACCTGCGTGCCGCTGGCGTGGGGCACGTCGACCACGCGCAGGGGGCTCGCGCCGAAGGCCTCCTCGCGGTCGCGCGGATCGACGCCGAGGGTGGGGGGGGCGCGTACGCCGCCTATGTCGATGGCGCCGGCAGCGGACGCGTCGTCGAAGGCGATGGGGCGGAGGTAGTGGGCGGGTCCTATCCCTCGGCGGAGGCCCGGGCCCTCGGCGCGCTCCTGGCCGACCGCGTGGAGCGTCGGATCGTGTTGGGGGGGGCCCCTTCGCTCGAGATTCGTATCGCTGCCGGGCCTCGCATCGAGACGTAGGCTGGTAGCCATGGCTTCCGACGTCGCTCTCTTCCGATCGCTCGCCGCGCTCCATCGCGCAGGCATCCCGTGGCCGCAGGCCGTGGAGAGCGCCACCTCCGGCAAGCCGGAGTGGATGTCCGTCCGGCGCGCCCTGGAGCGGGGGGACACGATTGCGGGAGCGTTCCTGCCTCATCTCGATCCGCTGGATGCGGCCATCCTCACGGCGGGCGAGCGTGACGGGTCGCTCGAGCAGGCCTTCGAGGCCATGGCGAACGCCCACGAGGCGACCACCAAGCGCCGCCGCGAGGGCGGGGTGCAGATCGCGTATCCGATCCTGCTCGCGCACGTCGCCGCCCTCTTGATGGCCGTGCCCGACCTCATGCAGGGGAAGCCCCTGGCGGCGCTCGGGTGGGTGGCGCTCATCCTCGTCCCGGTGTGGGCCTTCCTCCTGCTCCGCCGACGGCAGTACGGTCTCGAGCGCCCCCAACCGGGAGCCGGGCACCCGCCGCACCCCTCGAGGTCGTTTCTCGCGCGGAGCCGGATCGAGGAAGCGGACGCACGCGCCTTGGAGGCGCTCGGACGGCTCTACCAGGCCGGCATCCCCATCCGGGACGCCTTGGACCTGGCCGTGCGTGCGGGCTGGGGTGGCCGGGTCGCAGTGGATCTGGACGTGGCCCGGCGTCGCGTCGATCGCGGCGAGGAACTGGGGGGGGCGTGGAACCTGCTCCCCGAGGCGTGGCACGGCCCCTTGGTGTCCGGGGAGGCGGCGGGCCAGCTGGGGGAAGCCGCACTGAGCGCGGCCGAGTCCATGCGCTTCGACGCCAGCATTCGTCGGAAGCGGTGGGCGCAGATCGTGCCCCTGGTCCTCATGCTGGGGATCGGCGGGATCATCGCGGCGCGCCTCTTCTCGTTCTATGGGTCGTACTTCTCGCAGATGGGGCGGTACTGACCTGGACAGCCTCGCTCGGGGCCGCATCGCATGCCGCCGGCCGTGGCGGCGTACGTAGGTCGTTTGCGTGCGAAGGGATGCGTGCCCACGGCGACTCGGCGGATGCGTTTCAACCCAGGGTCGAACGCGGTAGGATTGCGGTCTTCTTCCCTCGCGCCGTTTCCAACCCGGAGGCCCGGCATGTCCGACGTCGTCCAGTGTCCCACGTGCAACAAGAAGTTCCGCTTGCCGCCGGCTCCGCCGCCCACGTTCACGTGCAGCGGGTGCGGCACCGTCCTCGACCTGTCGGCCTTCCAGGCACCGGCCCAGCCCGCGCAGCCTGCTCAGCCGGCGGCCCCGGTGCAGCCGAAGGCCCCCGCCGGCCGTCGCGCCGGTGGCCGTCGCGGTGGCCGGGCCGCCGCCGCGCCGCACACCACGCGTCGTCCCGGCCACCGCAAGGCCCGGGCCGGGCGGGGGAGCCATGCCGCCGAGGATGACGGCTACGAGGGTGGCGAGCGCCCGCACTACTCGTCGCGCGACAAGGGCCCCAACATGCCGCTGATCCTCGGCTCCCTGGCGCTCGGCATCGGCGCGATCGTGGTGGCGGTGGTCGTCTTCATGAAGGAAGAGAAGCAACTGGAGAAACCGCCCGAGACGGTGGTGGCCCAGCAGCCTGCGGCCAATCCCATGGCGGACCTGCCCGACGAGCCGATCCCGGACCCCGACGACGTGGTTCCCGAGTCCACGACCGACAAGCCCGAGAAGCCGAAGGACGTGGAACTCGCCCGTCCGGAGTTGAGCGAAGGCAGCTACAAGGACGTTCCGTTGCCGGAGGGCAAGGAGAACTACCGCTGGAGTCAGGCGACGATCAAGACCTATCCCTACCCCGACCACGTGACGGCCGAGGAGAAGAACAAGATCGAGGAAGCGATCAACGGCATCGTCGAAATCGGGGGGCGCGACCTGCGCGACGGCACGAAGTACCTCGTCGCACTCGACGCCTACGCGGACGGCTCCGAGGAACTCAAGCCGGGCGAGGAGTTCAAGGCCGTCGGCCGCGTGATCAGCGAGTTCAAGAACATCCTCGACAACAACGACATCAACGACCGCTTGACGATGGCCAAGCTCATGTCGCTCGACATGCTGCTCCGTAAGATCGATGGGATGCAGGAGCGCGAGTTCAAGGAGATCGACCCGATTCGCCACGCCTCCGACGAGAGACACGCGATGCGGGTCATCAAGCGCTGGAACTGGTGGTACGACCTCGAGAAGTGGCGCATGCGTCGCGTGCCGTACGACCCGCGCGAGGACCAGCTCGACGCCGACCTCGAGACGGAGTGATCGGACCCGGGGGCGGGGCCCTCCCCGCCCCTATCATCCAGGCGTGACGACCTCGCTCGAGCCCGCCGCCTACCGACTCACGACCAACTTCACGGCCAGCCAGGATCAGGCTCGCGCCGTCGAGTCGCTGGTCGCCGGTGTGGGGCGCGACGAGCGTCACCAGATCCTGCTCGGGGTGACGGGATCGGGCAAGACCTTCACGATGGCCAACGTCATTGCGCAGACAGGCCGACCGGCGCTCGTTCTCGCCCCGAACAAGACCCTGGCCGCGCAGCTGTTCGACGAGTTTCGCGAGCTCTTCCCCGAGAACGCCGTCGAGTACTTCGTCTCGTTCTACGACTACTACCAGCCCGAAGCGTACGTGCCGTCCAGCGATCTCTTCATCGAGAAGGACGCCAGCATCAACGAGCGCATCGATCGGATGCGGCACGCGGCCACCAAGTCGGCCTTGACGCGACGCGACGTCATCGTCGTGGCCAGCGTGTCCTGCATCTACGGCCTGGGGTCCCCGGAGGAATACAAGAACTTCCACGTCTGGATCGAAGAGGGCGAGGAACTGGATCGGGACGTTCTCCTGCGGCGCCTGGCGCGCATCCAGTACCGTCGCGACGATTTCCAGTTGGGGCGGGGGTCGTTCCGGGTGCGAGGCGACGTGGTCGAAGTCGGCGCGGCGGATCAGGACGACCGCGTGATGCGTATCGAGTTCTTCGGGGACGAGGTCGAGCGGATCGAAGAGGTGGACACCCTGACCGGCGAGATCCTCGGGCGGCGTCCTTCGGCCTCGTTCTTCCCCTCGACCCACTACGTCCAGTCCGACGACGCGTTGGCACGAGCGATCGACGGGATCGACGCGGAACTCGAGGAGCGCTTCGCTCACTTCAAGGCGAAGGGGAAACTGCTCGAGGCGGACCGCATCAACCGGCGAACCCGCTACGATCTCGAGCTGCTCAGAGAGACGGGATTCTGCCCGGGCATCGAGAACTACTCTCGCCACCTCGACGGGCGACAGCCGGGGGAAGCGCCCGCCACGCTGCTTGACTATCTCCCCGAGGACTTCCTCCTCCTGATCGATGAGAGCCACGTGGCCGTGCCGCAGGTGGGGGGCATGTATCACGGCGACCGCCGGCGCAAGGAGAACCTCGTCGAGTACGGTTTCCGTCTGCCCTGCGCGCTCGACAACCGCCCCCTGCGCTTCGAGGAGTTCGAGGCGCGTGTGGGACCGACCGTCTACGTGAGCGCGACCCCCGGTCCCTACGAGCGACGCGTGGCCGCCGATCACATCGTGGAGCAGGTCATCCGTCCGACGGGACTGATCGATCCGCGCGTCGAGATCCGGCCCGCGAAAGGACAGGTGGACGACGTGCTGGGCGAGATCCAGGAGAGGATCACGCGCAAGGAGCGCGTGCTCGTGGCCACGCTGACGAAACGCATGGCCGAGGAACTCACCGAGCACCTGGGCGAACTGGGCGTCCGGGCGCGGTACATGCACTCCGACATCACCACGCTGGAGCGCGCCGAGATCCTGCGGGACTTGCGGCTGGGGATCTTCGACGTCCTCGTGGGCATCAACCTGCTCCGCGAGGGACTCGACCTGCCCGAGGTGTCCCTCGTTGCCGTGCTCGACGCGGACAAGGAGGGCTTTCTGCGCTCGGAGACGGCGCTGATCCAGGTGTCGGGCCGAGCGGCACGGAATCTGGACGGCACGGTCATCCTCTATGCCGACCGCGAGACCGACTCGATGCAGCGCGCCACGACGGAGATGGAGCGCCGCCGCAGGATCCAGCGGGCTTGGAACGAGGAGCACGACATCACGCCGACGACCGTCGTCCGTGCCGTGCGCGATACCGTGGGCAAGGTCTACGCGGATCGGGACTACGTGGAGCTCGCGGAGATGGCCGACGCGCGCGACGACCTGCCCGAAGACCAGGCCGGCCTCATGGACCGCCGGGACGACCTCGAGAAGCGCATGCGGGAGGCCGCCAAGGCCCTGCGTTTCGAGGAGGCGGCCAAGCTGCGGGACGACATGCGCCGGGTCGAGGCCCTGCTCCTCCGCGGCGCCGGCACCTCCGACTGACCCCTCCCGAAAGGTTCCGTACGGAACCCATCGCGTCGGTGGAGGGGGTCGGGTACCGTCTGCGCGCCCGTGATCTTCAGCACGCCCCTCTTCGTCCTGGTCTTCCTGCCGCTGGCCTTGGCGGGGTACTACCTCGTCGCCGGGCGTCGGCGCTGGCGGGTGGCCTTCCTCAGCCTGGCGTCGGTCGTGTTCTACGGCTACTGGGACGTGCGCCTGGTGCCTCTGCTGCTCTTCTCGGTCACGTTCAACTGGGTGCTCGCGCGCGTCTTCGGCCGCACGGGACGGCGCGGGTGGCTCACGTTCGGCGTCTTGCTGAACCTCGCCCTCCTCGCGTTCTTCAAGTACGCGGACTTCCTCGCATCCAGTCTGCTGGGCCTCCTCGGTCTCGGCCCGTCCTCGTTCCACATCCTCCTGCCGCTCGGCATCTCGTTCTTCACCTTCCAGCAGATCGCCTACCTCGTGGACCTTCATCGGGGCGAGAAGCGCACCTACTCCTTCGCGGACTATTTCCTCTTCGTCACGTTCTTTCCCCAGTTGATCGCGGGGCCGATCGTGCGCCACGAGGAGATCATCGATCAGTTCCACCGGGACCCGCGCGGTGACCAGACGAGTGAGAACCTGGGGCGTGGCGCCATCCTGTTCCTGATCGGCCTGGGCAAGAAGGTCATCTTCGCCGATGCGATCGCCCGCATCGGGGACCCGCTCTTTTCCGCGGCCGTGGGGGGGAGGTGCTCTCTTTTCCCCAGGCGTGGGCCGCCGGACTCGCGTTCACCCTGCAGGTCTACTTCGACTTCTCGGGCTACTCCGACATGGCCATCGGGATGGGGCGCATGTGCGGCTTCCGGCTTCCCATGAACTTCGACGCTCCGTACCGCGCGACCTCGATCTCCGACTTCTGGCGGCGCTGGCACATCACGTTGTCCCGGTTCCTTCGCGACTACGTCTACATCCCGCTCGGAGGCAATCGCCTGGGCCGCGCGCGGCAAGGCATCAACGTCATCCTCACGATGCTGCTGGGGGGGCTCTGGCACGGCGCGGGCTGGACCTACGTCGTCTGGGGCGGGCTCCACGGCGTCGCCTTGGCCGTTCAGGGCGCATGGAATCGGCGGGTATCGTGGCGCATGCCGGCGTGGCTCGGCTGGCTCTTGACCATCAACTTCTTCATTTTCACCATCGTCCTGTTCCGGGCCGCGGACTTCCGCGCCGGTGGAGAAATGGCCCTGTCCATGTTGGGGGCCCACGGCTTCGAGGGCATCGCGACGGATGACGTGCTCCTGCTGGCCGCCGGCGCCTTGGTCGCGCTGGTTGGACCGACCAGTCAGGTCGTCGCGCTTCGGCGGTTGAAGCCCCGCGGGGGCGTCGCCGTGGCCGCAGCCGTCCTCTTCGTATACCTCGTCTTGCGCATGGCGTCGGGGAGTCACCCTGAGTTCATCTACTTCCAGTTCTGATTCCACCCGCTGGTGGCGCTTCCTGGCCGTGTTCCTCGCGGCGAGCATCTCTGCGTCCGCCGTCGTGCTCGTAGGGATGGCGCTCATCGACCCCTTCGACAACCTGCCCTTCTCCCTGGACCTCGACCGGGCGCCCATCGTCACCAATCAGCGGTACACCTACCCGGGCATCGCTCGCAAAGCGGCGTTCGACTCCGCACTCATCGGCTCGTCTACGAGTCGCCTCTTCCGGCCCGCCCAGCTGAACGAGCTGTTCGAGGCGCGTTTCGCCAACCTCTCGATGAACGGTTCCACCGACTGGGAGCAGGAACAGCTCCTCGGGGTGTTCCTCCGGCACCATGTTCGGCCCAAGGTCGTCATCCTGGGGCTGGACCCCCAGTGGATGCAGGTCGAAGACGAGTACGAGGGGCAGCGAACGCGGCGCGAGTTTCCGACGTGGATGTACGACGACGACAGCCTGAACGACGTCTTGCACCTCTTCAACACGTGGGCGCTGGACAAGGCGAATCGCCAGGTGTCGCACGTGCTCGGCCGGCGGCGTGCCCTCTACGAGCGCGACGGCGGATGGACGCCTCCGCCCGGGTGGGGCGAGCACGAGCCCGAGGCCCTGCACGCGCTCATCTACGAGCTGCCCGAGGGCAAGGTGATCGAGGATGTCGGCCCGGAGCGGACGCTCTCGGCCGCCGAGCTGAAAGCGCTGCGCTTCCCGGCGCACGAGACGCTCGTGCGGGTACTCGATGCGATTCCCGTGGAGACGGAGACGATCGTCTTCCTGGCTCCCTTCCACCACAACCACCCGAACGTGTTGGGCGGCAAACCCGGCTGGCTGCGGGTGCAGATCTGGAGCGAGGCCAAGCGCCGCATCGAGGCCATCGTTCGGCGCTTCCCGGGGGTGCGGTTGGTGGACTTCCAGATTCCGAGCCCCCTGACGCTCGAAGACTCGAGCTACGTCGACTCCATTCACACCACGGCGGAGGCGACGGCGCGGATGGCGGAAGCGCTCCGCGCCTCGCGCGATCCCGCGACCCGTTCCGAACTCTTCGTTCGACGGACCCCCTGAGTACCCTCTAGCCATGCCCGTTGCCCGCATCCTCACCGCCGTCCTCCGCCCGTTCTGTCGCACCCAGGGTGCACGGCGAGCCGTCGATGCGCTGAACGGCGAGCTCCGCAACCAGCGGCGGCATGGCGGCGGCTTGCGTCGCGCCAAGGCCTTCCGCCGTCAGCGCGACCTCAAGTTGCACGTCGGGTGCGGACCCAATGCGCGCGACGGATGGGTGAACATCGATCTCTCCTCGAACGCGGCGGACTGCCGCCTGGACTTGCGCGAAGACCTTCCGTTTTGCGACGCGAGCGCGTCGATCATCACGAGCGAGCACTTCTTCGAGCACCTCGCCTTTCCGGACGACGCACGGCATTTCCTCGCCGAGAGCTTCCGCGTGCTGGCGCCGGGGGGCATCTTTCACGTCGGGGTGCCGGACACGCAGTGGCCGCTCGAGGCCTACGCAAACGGTGAAGACGACTACTTCGCGCTGGCAAAGGGGCGCTGGGCCCATCCGGACTACTGCACGACGCGCCTGGACCACATCAACTTCCACTTCCGCCAAGGCACGGAGCACCTCTGGGCCTACGACTTCGAGAGCCTTCGAACCGAGCTGGAACGCGTCGGGTTCGTCGACGTGACGCGGAGGGACTTCCATCCCGAGTACGACACGAAGGAGCGCGCGGAGGGCACCCTGTACGTGCAGGGCGTGAAGCCCTGAGGCAGGCGTAGCATGACGGCGTGGTCATGACGACTCCGCAAGCCCCCCCCGCTGCGCCGCGACGCACCTGGCTGCGCCTCCTCGTGGCCGTGGTCATCACGATCGCGGTCTCGGCCGGGGCCTGGGTACTCGGCCGCTGGGACTTCGTGATCCACCGGATCGGTGCGGTCGAGCCCGGTGTCCTCTATCGCAGCGCGCAGCTCTCTCCCGCCAAGCTGGATGACGTCATCGAGGAGTACGGCATCCGCACGATCGTGAACCTGCGGGAGGAGGACCCCGAGGACGAGCAGCGCGTGGCGGCTCGCCACGGTGCAGCCTATGTGTGGCTTCCCTCCACCCAGGTGCCCGCCAAGGCGAACATCGACGCGTTCCTCGCGCTCATGGACGATCCGAAAAACCATCCGGTGCTGGTTCACTGTGAGCACGGCGTCGGGCGCACGGGCGTGCTCTCGGGCGTCTACCGCATGGAGTACGAGGACTGGAAGGCCGCCGAGGTCCTGGACGAGGCCCGCTGGTTCGCGTTCTGGGGCAGCTACTTCGACGGACAGGACAAGACGCAGTACCTGGAGCAGTACGTGCCCCGCGACGAGCGTACGAACGAGGCGGACCCCAGCAAGTGAAACACGTCGGCCTCGCTCTCGGCACCCTCGCGGGCGCCCTGCTCTGTCTCGCGGCCGTCGCCCGTGCCGACTCCGAGCCCCATACGGAGGCTGCGACGCTGGTGACTCGGGCGAACGCGTGGACCCGGACCTTGAGCGACGCGCAGCGCCGACAAGCCGTGCAGCCCTTTGCGAGCGCCGATCGCCGCGACTGGCACTACGTGCCGCGCTCGCGGCGGGGGCTCGCCTTCTCGTCGATGGATCGGGCGCAGCGGCGGGCCGCGCGCAGCTTGGTGGAGGCGGCGCTGGGCCCCAAGGGCTACGCCAAGGCCGAGGGCGTCTTCGCGCTGGAAGCCGTCCTGCGCGCGGGTCTCGCTCCCAGCACGCGGGCCCGCTCCCCTTCGTGGCGTGACCCCGGCCTCTACCAGATCGCAATCTTCGGGCGGCCTGCCTTGCAGGGTGTGTGGGGACTGCGCGTCGAAGGGCATCACCTCTCGGTCAACGTGACGATCGGCGACGGTCGGATCGTCGCCGCGACGCCCCTCTTCTTCGGGGCCAGCCCGTCGGCCATTCGCAGTGGCCCGCGGCGAGGCGTCCGCCCCCTCGCGGCCGAGGAGGACCAGGCCCGGGCACTCGTGCGCGCGCTTCCCGCCGACGTGAAGAGGCGCGTCGTGGCGCCGGGGGCGGCGCCCGGGGACGTGCTCTTCGGACCCTTCCGGGTCGCCCGCCCCACGAGGCAAGGCGTGCCCGTGGGCGAGCTTCCTGCCGCGTCCCAACAGGCCATGCAGACCTTGATCCGGACGTGGGTGGAGCGTGCGCCGCCCTCGTTCGCTGCCCAGCAGCTGGCCTCGTTGACAGGCCCGGCCTTTGCCTCGCTCCGCTTCGTGTGGCTCGGCTCGCTCGACGCAGGCCGCCCGCACGCCTACCGGATCGAGGGCCCCACGATGATCCTCGAGTATGTGAACCGGGGGGACCACGTTCACACGGTGTGGCGGTCACCGGCCAACGACTTCGGCGCGGCCAGGCTCCCTCAGGCGAGTGCGTCCATGAGGTGACGGATCTCGTCGCCGATGTCGGCGGGATCGGCGACGGTGTGGGCGATCTCCCGCCGCAGGCGGTCCCGGTATCGTTGGCGCAGGCGATGGAGAGCCACACGCACCGCGCTCGGTGTCATGTCCAACCGCTCGGCGACCTCGACCTGCGTCGGGGGAAGCGAGCCGGCCACCAGAAAACCCCGCAGCTCGGTGAAGAGCGCACTGTGTCCGTCGCGCCCGTACTCGGCCTCCAGATCCCGCAGGACCTTCTCCAGCAGGGTCAGCGCCCACCCACGCTCGAAGAGGCGCTCCGGTGTGAGTCGGTCGATCGGCTCGAGGCGGAAGCGTTCTTCTCCTCGCTCGAAGTCCAGCGAGAGAATCGTCTGCCCGCCCCCGCGTTTCAGCGCCCGCTCCTTCTCGTACTCCTTCGCCATCATGCGCTTGAAGACCGTGAGGAGGAAGGTCCGGAAGCGGCCCCGCTCGGGGTCGGCCGTGCGGAGCGCACCCGTCTCCAGGAGCACGGCGAAGAGCGTCTGGACGAGGTCTTGGGCGTCGCTCTCGCCGCGGCCCTGGTGACGGGCAAACGCGTAGAGCGGGTACCAGTAGCGCTCGGCGAGCTCCGATAGCGCCGAGGGCGCCTCCGCGCCGGCGGCGATGACGAGACTCCATCGGGTGGTTTTGAACGCCATGCGGCGAGCCTACTCCTCGCCCAGCCACCACCGCCCGCGCTCATGGACGACGGGGATCTCGATGGTGGCCTCCTCCCGCGCGTAGGTCGCCGTGGCGCTCAGTCCGCTCGGACGAAGGGCGATGGAACGGAGGGTGTACCCGGCGGGTGGCGCAGGCAGGTCAAACCAGGCCTCCAGGAACGAGGCGACGCCTTCGCGCAGGCGGTCGCCGCGCTCGCCGATGTGCTGGCCGGGCGCGATCAGGGAGCGCAGGACGTCCACCAGGGCGCCTGCACGCTCATCGGGCGGGTAGGCCGCGTGCGCCGTCAGGAGGTTGCTCCAGAGAACCTCGACCTGTGCTTGCAGGGTGGCACGCCTCCAGGGCGCCAACGCCTCCGGGCCTCCCTCGACCAGGATGGCCGTCGAAACGTCCAACTCGCCGTTGCTGCGCGCCGGCCCCAGACCCAATCGCCAGCGCCCTCGATCCCTTAGGATCGGAAGCTCGAAGAGGCGGTCTCCGTCCTTGAGGACCGCCGTGGCGGTGAACCGATCGACGTCGGGGGCGACCGAGTCGAGCCGGTAGATCGAGTCGAGGTTGTAGTGCTCCATCCACCTCGCCCGCGTCTCCCCGGCCGGCCGCGTCCAGAGGAGTCCGGTCGTGTAGAGCGCCATGAGGTCCTCGCCCCTCGACTCCTGCAGGCGGACGACCTCCACCGGGTGGAGCAGGAGGCGATTCAGGTCGGACGGCGTGACCTCCTCCAACCCTTGGAGCTCCTTCCACATGCTATCGACCTGCGCGTAGGCCTCGGTGACTCGCGCGGTGTTCGGTCGTGCCGGAAGAGCCCCCCCTTCCTCGACCACGGCGGGCATGGAGACGCCGCCGCGGGACGTGGGGCCGTTCTCGACGGGCTCCACGCGGACGAGGACCAGCGACATCGTGACCATGACGAGGAGGATGGGCACGGCGACGACCGCGCCGGGGATGGCGTACCCGAGGCCCCGGAGGCGCCCGTTGCTCCTCGCGATCCGGATCCAGCCGGCGATGCTCAGGATGAACCCCGCGAGCACCAGAGCGAGAGGGATGATGGACACGATCATGGCCAGCCGGCTCGGGCCCGGCTCCACGTCTCCGCCTGCCGCCGACACCGGAGCCACCAAGGCGAACACCATCAACGGCCCGATCAGGATGGACGAGAAGGTGAGGATGAACCCCCACACCGCCAGCCGGCTCAGGGGGGGCTTCGGCATGGGAGGCGGGGACCCGGCGTGCGTGGGCGCCGCGGAGGCGGACGGCTCCGGGTGCGCCTCGGAGGGCGCGGGCGCCCCGGCACCGCGTGCGGTCACACCGGGCGTGTCGACGATGCCGGTGACCTCTTCTCGCACGTCGGAGGCGTGCTGGTAGCGCCGCTCGCGCTCCTTCTCCAGCGAGCGCAGCACGACGTGGTCCAGGCGTACGTCCACGTGGACCTTCTCCGACGGAGCTTGAAAGTGCCCCATCGGAACCTCGCCCGTCAGCATCTCGTAGAACACGACACCGAGCGAGTAGATGTCGGCACGGTGGTCGACGTCCTTGGGCGTCCGGTACTGCTCGGGCGCCATGTAGTGGATCGTGCCCATGACCTGACCCGCGTTCGTCAAGGTCCTCTCGTCGGGCGTGGCGTCCACGAGCTTGGCGAGTCCGAAGTCGGTGAGCTTCACCTGCCCGTCGCGCGTCAAGAGCACGTTCTCCGGCTTGATGTCGCGGTGTACGACACCCCGCTCATGGGCGTACTGCAGGGCTTCGCAGATCTGCGGAACGATGGCGAGGGCTTCGGCGGGGGCCAGACCCCCCCCTCGATGATGGGGCGTAGGTTGGACCCATCGACGAATTCCATGATGAGGTAGTAGAGGCCTTCCGCTTCGCCGAACTCGTGGATGCGAACGATGTTCGGATGGTCGAGGCGCGCCATCGTGCGGGCCTCGCGGGCGAATCGCGTCGCGAAGTCGGGACTCTCCGCGATGGTCGCGGGCAGGATCTTGAGGGCTACGATCCGGTCGAGCTTCACCTGGCGGGCGCGGTAGACGATGCCCATCCCGCCCTGACCCACCAGGTCCAGGATCTCCAGATCCGGGAATCGGCCACTCAGTTCGTCGGGCGTAGGCGGCGGCACGCTCGGCGAAGACGCCAGGTCGGCCTCGCTCAGGGCCGCCTCCAGCAAGCAGCGGGGGCAGGCTTGCGGGTCCGTCCCCGCGGGCAGCGGGGTCTGACAGCGGGGACACGTCTCTTGGCCACCCATGGCACGTCACTCCAAAATCGGTTTCCACGTGTCCATTCCGGATCGGAGGCGAGACGTTACAGCAATTCTCGACCGAAGGCGGGAGGACCCGTCCGGTCGTGGGGCGGGTGGGGCTATGTCGGCGGCGAGATCAATCCGTGCTGGATGGCCAGCCGCACCAGCCCCGCGGACGAATCGACGCCGAAACGCTTCATGATGCGGTACTTGTGGAAGGCGACCGTTCGGGGCGTGATCTCGAGTCGGCTCGCCACCTTCTTCATCGGGAGCCCCTGGCCGAGCAGCGTCAGGATCTCGAGCTGCCGTGGTGTCAGCGACACTTCCGTGTCCCTGGCTTCCATGCGTTTTGCGACGTCCTTCCGAATGGTGGGCGATACGTAGATCTGACCCGCCAGAGCCGCTTCGAGTGCCTCGGAGAACACCTCGACGCCGTCCGACTTCAGCAGGAACGCCTGAGCGCCCGCCCGCAGCGCGCTGATGGCCAACTCCGGCTCCTCGTGCATGGTCACGACGACGAGGCGGACATCCCTGAACTTGCGACGGAGCGAGCGGCACGCCTCGAGGCCGTCGACGTGGGGCATCGTCACGTCGACGACGATGATGTCCGGCTCGAGCCCGGGAACGATCTCGAGCAACGCGCGACCGTCGTGGACCACACCGACGATCTCATACCGCGTCCCGAGCATGCGGCCCAGGGCATGGGCGACGAGGCGATGGTCGTCGGCGATCAGGAGCCGGGGCTTCGTCATGGGCCCATGGTAGCGACTGACGGGTTCCCCCTGAAGCGTGGCGCCGTCTACGTCGAGGGCACGGGGATCGTCACTTCCAGGCGGGTGCCCCGGCCCCGGGTCGTCTGCAGGCTCATGCGTCCGCCGCACTGCCGTGCACGCTCGCGCATGCCGACGAGACCGATCCCTTCGGCCGCAGCGATGCCGGGGTCGAATCCGCAGCCGCGGTCTTCTACCCGGAGTCGGACCTCGCTACGGTCTCTCCAGCAGTTCACCTGCGCAGCCTTCACGCCGCTGTGGCGCACGACGTTCTGTAGGGCTTCCTGGAACACCCGGAAGACGCACAACTCCACCTCCGGAGGAAGCCGATCGTCGAGCCCGGTCGCATCGAGCTGGATCTGAACCCCCTGGTACTCGTCGAGCTCGGAGGCGAAGGACTGCATGGCGGCAAGCAGTCCGACGCGTTCCAGGAGGGCCGGATGCAGACGGCGGGAGATGCGGTGCAGGGAAGCCGCCGTGCTGCGCATGCTGTTGGCCAGGGCTTCGGCCTGTGGCTTGGCACCCGGAACGTGCGGCGGGAGCTGCTCCGCCAGGGTCTCCAACTCGATCACGTGCAGCGCCATACGCTGGCTCAAGTCGTCGTGGAGTTCGCGGGCGATGTGCCGTCGCTCGTCCTCCTGGGCGTCGAGTAGCGAACGGGCCACCCGACGCTCGGCCTCGGCTGCAGCGGCTTCCGCCTGCTCCGCCCTTCGCCCCGCGCGGATGTGTTGCAGCCGGCTCCGCGCCTCGGTCGTCGAAACTTCCTCCAAGGACTGCACGCTGGCTCGTAGCGCGCGCACGGTGGACTCGAGGTCCCCTCGCTTCTCGTGCGCATCGGCAATGAGCTGCTGGACGGTTGCCCGTCGCCGCGCGTCGTGAGGCGGGAGCAGGCCGAGGCCTACCTCCAACTGCTCGATGCCCACCTCGGGGTGATCGGAATGCAGGGCGACCTCACCGGCCGAAATCAGGGCGGCGCACCGCATCCAGGAGGACGTCCCGGACTCGCTCGCGCGGAGAGCCTCGGCGGCCACGGTCCGTGCATCCTCGATCATCCCCTGGCGCAAGAGGGCGATGGCAAGGCGGGAGGCAGCGTCGACCAGATGCTCGGTTTCGCCGAATTCGCGAGCGATCTCCATGCGCGCCTCACCCGCCGCCACGGCTCCGTCGAAGTCCCCCGCGGCCAACCGGATGTCCGTGAGCACGGACCAGGCCAGCGCGCATTGCGCGCGATCGCCCGTCCCGCGCGCGAGGCTCAGGGCTTCGGTCGCGCTGGCGAGCGACGCCTCCCCGAGGCCCGCGAGGCGTTGGGCTTCGGCCAGAGCAGACAGGCGGCTCGACAGGACGGGAGTGAGCCCTGCGTCGCGGCAGAGGTCGACGGCCTCCTGGAGCAGGGCGACGGCTTCGATGTGCGACCCACTGTTCAGGAGGATGACGCCGTGCTTGAAGAGCGCAGTCTCTTCGGCCGCTTGATTGCCGCTCTTGCGGTGGAGCGACCCGGCACGCAGGCAGAGGATCGCGGCCTCGTCGGTTCGCCCCTGGGCGGCCTCCACGTCAGCCAGGCCGACCAGGAAGTGGCCTTGGAGGTCCTTGGCATCCGCGTCGATCGCCTCCTCCAGGCCCTGCTGAAGCCACGAGCGGGCCTCGGGCAGCGCTCCCCGGATCTGGGCGGCCCGGCCCAGCAGCCTCATGGCGTGTCCCCGGGCCCCGGGCGATTCACTCGGTAGTCCGTCCAAGGCGCGCTCGGCATGTGCCTGCATCCCCGCGACGTCGCGGCACGCGAAGCAGCGGTGGGCCCGGGCTAGCGAGCCGTACGCGCGGAGGGCGATGTCGTCTTCGGGGGCGGCGTCGGCCAGGTCGATGGCGTCCGAGAGCAGCCGCAGGGCTTCCTCCCGGTCCGCGAGGGAGTGGAACAGGGCTCGTTCGAAGACCGTCGCGACGGCGGGATCGAGGCCCCACCCTTCCGTCGGCTCGGTCCTGTTGGTCGTGCGCATGGGACGGGCGAGTATAGATTCGGAGCCGGCTCGGAGGCCAGCGCGGCCACGTTGCAGAGTGGCCGCCAGCCGAGCCTGGCCGCGCCGTGCGCGGGGCCCGCCGCGCCTTCGCGCGGCGCCAAACGCCCCCCGCGCGCGCTCACGCTCCCGGGCGGCCCTCGAGCCCGCTGAAGCGGGGACGACGGCCCCCCGGAGGCGAAGGCGGAGTCCTCGCGGGGCCGCGGCCCTCAGGCCACGACCCTGTCAGATGTGACAGGCCGGTCACGGGGGGCCGTGTCGCCTCCCTCTCCCGTATGGGATGACTGTGCTTCGTGTGTGGTCCGTGAACCCCGGAGGTAATCATGCTAGCGATCGCAAAGCGGGTGTTTCTCCCCGCGCTTCTGCTCTCCTTCACGCTCATTGCGTTCGGCGGGAACGCCCTGGCGGATGAAGGCAAGCCCAACATCCTCGTCGTGTGGGGCGACGATGTCGGCCAGTCCAACATCTCGGCGTACACATTCGGTCTCGTCGGCTACAAGACGCCCAACATCGACCGGATCGCCAAGGAAGGCGTGAAGTTCACGGACTACTACGCCGAGCAGTCCTGCACGGCCGGTCGTGCCTCCTTCATCATGGGGCAGAGCGTGTTCCGCACGGGCCTCTCGAAGGTCGGTCTCCCGGGGGCCGACCTCGGCATGCGGGAGGAGGAGCCCACCATCGCCGCCCTCCTGAAGGCGCGCGGCTACGCGACGGGGCAGTTCGGCAAGAACCACCTGGGCGATCAGGACAAGCACCTGCCCACGAACCACGGCTTCGACGAGTTCTACGGCAACCTCTACCACCTCAATGCCGAGGAAGAGCCCGAGAACGAGGACTACCCCAAGGACCCCGCGTTCCGGAAGCAGTTCGGCCCCCGCGGCGTGATCCATTCGTTTGCGGACGGTCGCATCGAGGACACGGGGCCGCTCACCAAGAAGCGCATGGAGACGGTCGACGACGACACCTCCGATCAGGCGATCCGGTTCATCCGTGAGAACACCAAGGCCGGGACGCCCTGGTTCGTCTGGTGGAACGGCACGCGCATGCACTTCCGCACGCACGTCAAGCCCGAGCTGCGCGGCATCAGCGGTCAGGACGAGTACGCCGACGGCATGGTCGAGCACGACATGCACATCGGGAAGTTCCTCGATGTCCTCGACGAGTTGGGGATCGCCGACAACACGATCGTCTTCTACAGCACCGACAACGGCCCGCACATGAACACGTGGCCGGACGCCGGCTGGAATCCCTTCCGTGGCGAGAAGAACACGAACTGGGAAGGCGGCTGGCGGGTACCGGCCATGGTCCGCTGGCCCGGCAAGATCAAGCCCGATACGGTCAGCAACGAGATCATGCACCATATGGACTGGTTGCCGACCTTGCTGGCGGCCGCCGGTGAGCCCGACATCAAGGAGAAGCTGCTCGAGGGCGGCGTCGAGGCCATCGGACGTACCTACAAGGTCCACCTCGATGGCTACAACATGCTTCCGCATCTGACGGGGCAGGAGGAAGCGAGCCCGCGCAAGGAGATCTTCTACTTCTCCGACGACGGTGACCTGACGGCGCTCCGCTACGGCGACTGGAAGATCCTCTTCATGGAGCAGAAAGCCCAGGGCACCTTCCGCGTGTGGATGGAGCCCTTCGTGCCGCTCCGCGTGCCGTTGATCTTCAACCTACGCCGCGATCCCTACGAGCGAGCGACGATCACGTCCAACACGTACCACGATTGGCAGCTGGACCGCGCCTTCATGCTCGTTCCCGCGCAGGCCTATGTCGGGAAGTTCCTCGAGTCGTTCAAGACGTTCCCGCCGCGTCAGAAGGCGTCGAGCTTCAGCTTGGATCAGGTCATGGAGAAGATGAGCTCGCCGGGCGCGCGCTAGCTCTGGGGAGTGTGACTCGAAGCCGACGGGCGTGCCCCCGTCGTTTCCTCGCGGGCGGCGGTGGGGCTCGGTTCCCACCGCCGCCGTTTTGTCTCGCCGGCATAGGGCGTGACTCCGGAGGAAGATTGGGCGAGAGTGCTTCTCCATGAAGCGCTCTCCCCTGGCCGTCCTCTTCCTCGTCGTCCTCGTCGATCTCTTGGGATTCGGCATCGTGCTGCCGCTGCTACCGCGCTACGCGGCGGACTTCGAGGCGGGCGGCTGGGCGATCGGCGCGCTTCAGGGCTCGTTCTCTCTGATGCAGCTGATCTTCATGCCTCTCTGGGGGCGGCTGTCGGATCGGGTCGGCCGTAGGCCCGTTCTTCTCGTGGGGCTGGCCGGCTCGGTCGTCTCCTACGTGATGTTCGGGCTCGCCGATTCCTTCGCCCTGCTCATGGCGTCCCGGATCGCAGCCGGCGTGTTCGGGGCCACCATCGGCACCGCCCAGGCCTACATCTCCGACGTGACGACGGACGAGCAGCGCGGCAAGGCGATGGCCCTGATCGGGGCCGCCTTCGGGGTCGGCTTCGCCGTCGGACCTACGCTCGGCGGACTCACGCACGACTGGATCGGCGTCTGGGCACCCGGCATCACGGCCGCGGCGCTCTCGCTGGTCGCCTTCGTGCTGGCGTGGTTCCTCCTGCCGGAGCCCGAGCGCCATCGCGAGTCCATCCACGGCAAGGTGATCGGCACGCGGGCGCTCCGCCACGCGCTCACGACGCCGACCATCCCCCTCATCCTCTTCCTCCAGTTCGTGGCGACCTTCGCATTCGCCAACTTCGAGGGGACCCTGGCCATTCTCACGAAGGTCAAGTGGGACTACGACATCGCGGCCAACGGGCTCCTGTTCTCCTACGTCGGCCTCTGCCTGCTGGTTATCCAAGGCGGGCTGGTTCGCCGGTTGATCCCCAAGTACGGAGAACTCAACTTCACCTTCTGGGGCTGCTGCATCCTCGTCCTGGGCCTGCTCGGTGTGGCCTACGCCGGCGGTACGCTGCAGGCGCTCCTGTTGCTGCCGGTGGCCATTCTCGGCTTCTCGATGATCACGCCTTCCCTGGCGAGTCTCCTCTCACGACGGACGCCCAAGACCATGCAGGGAGAGGTGTTGGGTATCGGGCAGTCCGTACTCGCGCTGGCCCGCATGGTCGGGCCGGCGGTGGGCATGCCCTTGATGGGGATCGCGCACCCCGAAGGCAGCGCCATGATCGCAACGCACCCCGAGTGGCCGTACTACGTGGGGGCCGCAACGATGGTGGTCGCCGCTGTGGCGGCCCTCGTGCTTCGCCGCGCCCCGGTCCCGGGAGTCCCTGACGTGGCGGCCTCGGGCACGGCAGAATGATCCGGACGATGGGGAGCGACCGAGGAGCCCACGAGTGACCACTCAGCGAAGGCGGGTCCACAGTTTCGGCCGCGCGCTGTTCAAGATCCTCTTCTTCGGGATCATCCTGCCGGCCGGGTTGATCTGGGCGGTCGGGCATCTCACCGCCGGCGCCGCCGTGAGTTACCTCTGGGGCGGGCTCTCGCACGAGATTGCCGAGCACACGGTCGACCGCACGCTGAATTACCTCGAGACGGGCGCGACGGCGCTGGACTACAACGACGCCGCGGTGGAACTTGGCCTTGTCGACCTCGCCGACCGCCCGGCCGTGCTCCGCTACCTCCTCGCCGGTTTGAGCGCCAACCCGAACGTCACCTGGTACACCTTCGCGAGTGAGGACGGCGCGTACCTCTCGGCGTACCGTCCGCCCGAGGGCGGCACGCGCCTGACGTGGCGCGAGCAGGTGGACGGCGGTGCCCGCTACCGCGACTTCCTCGTCGCGGAGGACGGCTCCTGGACCGCGCTCGAGGAGAAGACGAAGCCCTACGATCCCCGGACGCGCGGTTGGTACGAGGCCGCCCGGGCTTCCCGCGGGGCCGTCTGGTCGAAGCCCTTTCTCTTCGCCTCGGGACCGCCGGGTTTCATCCTCTCCCGCGCGCTCCCGGGTCCGGACGGCGCACCGCTCGGCGTCTGGGCAATCGAGTACGAGATGTCCTACGTGTCCGAGTTCCTCGGGCAGTTGGAGATCGGACGGTCGGGGCGCGCCTACCTGGTCACGGCGGCGGGCGAGGTGATCGGCCATCCTCTCTTCGAGCCGACGGCGAACGCGACCGAGTGCTGGATCATCTGCGAGCAGGACGGGAAGAAGATCATCGCCCAAGCCGGCACGCATCGCGACCCGTGGCTGCGCGAGGCGTTCGCTCAGGTCGGACCGGATGGTGCGCCCTCGAGCGATGCGTTCGCCTTCGAGGGAGAGACGTACCTCCTCGCGGCCACGGCCTTTCCTTCGACCACCGGCCTGGACTGGCGGGTGCTGATCGTCGTCCCCGAATCCGACATCCTCGGGTCCATCCATCGCAACAGCGTTCTCACCGGGATCGCGGCGGTGCTCATCGCGGCGGCCTTTCTCCTGCTCGGCTACCTCTACGCACGCCGCAGCCTGACACGGCCCCTCACGGACATTGCGCACGACCTGGAGGTCATGTCGCGACTCGACACCGAGGCACCCACGCGTGTCGACGACAGCCCGATCTCCGAGGTGGCCGGCATGGTGCGGGCGCGGGAGGCGATGCGCGGGGGGCTGCGTTCGTTCGCCAAGTACGTCCCGGCCGACCTCGTTCGGGAGCTCATGGCCAGCGGCAAGGAGGCCCGTCTGGGCGGTGAGGAACGGGAGATGACCGTCCTCTTCTCCGACGTCGTGAGCTTCACGCGCATCAGCGAAGAACTCGGCGACCCCGCCCGTCTGGTGGAGGCCCTGAGTGAATATCTGCTCGCGATGAGCGAGATCATCGCGAAGCACGGTGGGACCGTCGACAAGTACGTCGGCGACGCGATCATGGCGTTCTGGGGGGCACCCCGCGAGCATCCGACGCATGCGCTCGCCGCCGCGCGTGCCGCTTGGGAATCGCAGTCGACGCTCCAGCGCATGCGCCGTGTATGGCAGGCCGAGGGGAAGCCGGCGTTTCGCGCGCGTATCGGTGTCAACACCGGCGAGGTCCTCGTGGGCAACCTGGGGTCGAAGGCGCGCATGAACTACACGGTGATGGGAGACGCCGTGAACCTCGCCAGCCGCATCGAGGGCATCTGCTCGCTCTACGGCCTGGAGTTGGCCGTGGGGGAGACGACGTGGGCGGCCGCCCGGGCGGAGTTCGAGGGGCGCCCCGTGGACTGCGTCGAGGTGAAGGGCCGCGTGCAGCCGGTGGTCTTCTACGAGCTGGTCGGACCCCGCGGTGAGGTCCCCGAGGATCGCTCGCGCTTCGCGCGTCTCTATACCCAGGCGTTCGAGCACTACATGGCGGGCCGCTTCGCCGACGCTGGGGCCGGCTTCGCCCGTGCGCGGGAGCTCTGCCCGGACGACGTCGCTTCCGCTGAGCTGGCCGAGCGTTGCGCCGCGCTGCTGAAGGACCCCCCGGCGGACTGGCACGGCGCGATCCGCCTCACCCGCAAGCGGTGAAGTAGCGCCCCTGTCGGACCTCGGCGCAGGCGAGCAACCCGGCTGCTATACCGGGCCCCACTCGTCGAGCAACGTCACCGTACGGCGGCAGGCGGGGCAGAGGATGCGCTGGATGTCGGTGCGATCGAGGGGGCGGTCGTCACGCGGCGGGCGCGTGCGGAGGCCGAGCGCCTGCTGGGCCGCCAGGTAGACCGTGACGTTCGACCAGGCGAGAGAGCCAAGCCGGTCGTAGATCCAGAGCAGATGATCTTCCGCGGCAATCGGCTGATCACAGAGCTCGCACGCGACGGCCTTCTTCTCCACGACTTCCACCATCGCGGATCGGTCGAAGCCCGACAGCTCGTAGTCGTCGGTCAGGCGGATCCCCTCCTGGGTGGAGCAACTGCGCGTGCACTCGCCGCAGAAGATGCAGTTGTCGATGTGCAGGGTCAGCCGACGGACCCATGTCCCATCGTCTCGGCGCTCGTCCTTCATCAGAATCGCCGGCGACGGACACACCTCCGCGCATGCGCCGCAGCCGATGCACCCGGCTGCGTCGTAGACGGGTTTCCCGCGAATCCAGGCCGGAAGCGGCGTGGCCTTCTCGGGGAAGGGATGCGTGTAGGGCCCTTGCACGACGCTCGTGATGGCTTCCTTCAACTCGCGCAACTTCGGCCACTTCATGGCTTACTCCTTCGCGCTCGCAGGCGCGGCCGGGTTGCGGCCTTCGTCGTCCTCGGCGTAGCGATCGCCGACGGATCCCGGCCACATCGGGAAGCCGGCGCGATGGGCTGCGCGGGCGATGGCGTGGGCCGCCGTGGGGGACGTCATGGCGATGAACCAGAGGCAGAGGAGCGCCTTGAGTCCCATCGCGTGAAACCCGTCGTGAATGACCACGCCCGTCAGGATGAGGAAGGTGCCGAGCGTGACGCACTTCGTCCCGGCCTGGAGACGGTTGTACACGTCGGGCAAGCGCACGAGACCGATGCAGCCGACGATATCGAAGCCGAGGCCGATGGCCATCACCGTGTATGCGATTGTCTCACTCATCGAAGGCCTTCCCTTCCAGGAACTTGGCCAAGGCCAGGCTCCCCACGAACGCGAGCAACGACCACGCGAGGCCGACGATCATGTAGAGGTCCTTGCCGGTGGCGACCGAGAGGACGGCGCAGAACCCGACCATCAAGATGCCGAGAATGTCCACGGACACCGTGCGATCTGCGGGCGTCGGTCCGAAGAGCGCGCGGTAGAGACACAGGAAGGCGCAGATCACCAAGCCGAGCATGAGTACATCGGGGAAGGTCACTCGAAGATCCTCCGGATGAAGGTCTCGAAGCGGGCGAGGGAACGTTCGGTGTCGCCGTCCGCGTCCTGGAGTGGGACGTGGATGCGATGGATGTAGAGGACGTCGTCCACCAGGTCGACGGACAGCGTGCCGGGGGTCAGCGTGATGGAGTTGGCCAGAAGAACGCGGCCGGAGGGGCTCTTGAGGCGCGTCCTGGCTCTCACGATGCCGGGCCGGATGGGCAGGGCGGGGTGCAGGACGCGGTAGGCCACGTCGAGGTTGGCCCGCACGACGTAGAAGAAGAGCATGGGGACGTAGAGGAGCGCCCAGAGGAGTCGGTGGGGCAGCAGGAGGAGGGGGGCTTCCTCCAACTCCACATCGGCGAGGAGCCATGCCACGCCTCCGGCGACGAGCGCGCCGACGAGGAGGGTGGTCGGATCGAAGGACCACGTGACCATCAGCCAGACGAGGAACGAGAACAGGAAGAGGGCGAAGAGCTTCTTCACGGCTGCCTCCCTTGGATGAGGTCGCGGTAGCCCGTTTCGAGCGTGTCCGTGGCGGCTGGCCGGGCGGCGGTGGCGGCGCTCTCGACCATGGCGTCGAGACCCAAGGGCCACAGGACGATGGTGAAGAGGCAGAGCGCCACGAGGCCGAGAACGGGGAGCGACATACCGGGGGCCACGTCGTGGGCGTGAGCCAGGCGCGTCGGGAGGGGGCCGAAGAACGCGCGTCGGAGAACCTTCACGAACGTGATGAGGGTCAAGACCGCGGTGAGGGCGGCGATCGTGCCCACGACCGTGTGTCCCGCCGTGAAGAGTGCGAGGAGGATCAGGGCCTTGGACCAGAAACCGTTGAAGGGTGGCACGCCGGCGATCGACAGCGCAGCACCGATCGTCCCGGCCGTCGTCCAAGGGGCGCGTCGGGCGAGGCCGCCCATCGCGGAGAGATCGCGCGTTCCAGCGATGCGCTCGAGCGACCCCGATGCGAGGAAGAGGGCCGACTTGAAGAGCGCGTGGTTCATGGCGTGAAACACGGCGGCGACCACCCCGAGCCAGGTGTTGATACCGAGCGCGACGAGGACGTAGCCCATCTGGCTGATGGAGGAGTAGGCGAGCAGGCGCTTCAAGTCGTCCTGGCCATACGCGAGCAGGACCCCGACGACCATGGAGACGCAACCCAGGACGAGCAACACGCTCTGCACGCGCTCATCCACGCCGACGACGACGTAGAAGACCCGGATGATGGCGTAGATCCCGAGCGTCTTGATGAGCAGCCCGGAGAGCATGGCGGAAATGGGGGCGGGAGCGCTCGGATGGGCGTCCGGCAACCAGGCGTGGAACGGCATCATGGCGGCCTTGAGGCCGAAGCCCATCAGGAAGAGAGCCGCCACGAAGTGCAGGAGGAGTCCCGAGAGTGCCCCCGCCTCGACCGCGCCGGCCACGTCCGCCATGTTCAGGTACCCGGTCTGGGCGTAGATCACGCCGATTCCGAGCAGGATGGCGGCCGAGGCCACGGCGCCCAGGAGGAGGTACTTGAAGGCCGCCTCCACTTCGCGGCCCTCGGTGCCGAAGGCCACCAAGGCGTAGGATGCGATGCTCGCTACCTCGAGGAAAACGAATAGGTTGAAGAGGTCCGCAGCCAGCACCGCTCCGCACATGCCTGCCACGATCAGGTTGAAGAGCGCGTAGAACAGCGCCTTGCCCGTGAAGGTCTCCATGTACCGCAGGGCGAAGACGACGACGGCTACGGCCACGACGGCGACGATCAGGAGGAACAGGCGGGAGAGTCCGTCGAGGACGAGCGCGATGCCGGCGACGAAGGTCTCTCCGGAGGCGAACGACTCGACACCCCAACCGCCCATGAACTCCGCGCGGTCCTGGGGTGTTCCGCCGGCGACGGCCAACACGGCGAGTGCGAGCAGCACCAGCATGGCTCCCAGCGTCAGGGGAGCCGCGGCGCGAGGCGCCACGACCTTCAGGAGCAGGCACAGGAAGGCCGCGGCAAGCGGGACGGCGACGAAGAGCGCGAGCGGGAAGGTCATGGCTCAGCCCCTCAGCTCTGTGAGGTCGGTTGTGTTCAGCGTGTCCCGTCGCTGGTGCAGGCGCAGCGTCAACGCGACCAGGAGCATCGTGACCCCCAGTCCGATCACGATGGATGTCAGGACGAGCGCCTGGGGCACGGGGTCGACACTGGCCGCCACGAAGGTCGTCGTGCTCTCCCCGGGCGTCAGGATGGGAGGGGTGCCACCGTCTCGGTAGCCGATGCTCACCAAGAACAGGTTGATGGCGTGTTCGATGACGACCAGGCCGAGGATCTTCTTGAGCACGTGGTGCTTGGCGATCAGCCCGTAGATGCCGACCGCGAGCAGGATGGCAATCAGCAGGTACATCATGATGTCTCTCCCTTCACGCCGCGCTGCGTGGCACTGAACAGGGCGATGGCCATGAAGCCGGCGAAGAGGCCCGCGCCGACCTTCACCAGGATGGCCATGTTCAGGAGGACCAGGAACCAGGAACTGCCCAGGGTGAAGGTCTCTCCCAGGGTGACCCAGCGTTGGAGGAAGTGACCGGCCGTGAACCCCAGCAGCGCGATGACGAGGAACGCGAGCGCTCCCGTGGCGTCCAGCGAAGACGCGGCGCGCTTCAGCCAGGCGGCAGGGCCTGTTCGCACCCCGAAGGCGAGCGTGGCGAGCACGAAGCCGCACGCGATGATAACGCCGCCCGCGAATCCGCCTCCCGGGGTCACGTGACCGAACAGCGCAACGGCTAGACCGAACACGATCACGAGACCGAACAGCCACCGCGTGACCACTTTCACGATCGTCGACATGCCGCCTTGGTCATCCATGGAGCACCTCCTCGAGTTCCTCCTCGGCCGTATCGGTCGGTTGGTCGGTCGGTGCCGACCCGGCTTCGGGACGGGCGACCGGCGGGATCAGAGGCGCGGGATCGGGAGGGGGGGCTGGCTTGCGCCGCGCGTGCCGTGCAGGCTGACGGAGGATGGCCAGGACGCCGACGATCGAGGCCAGGATGACGGTGGCTTCCCCAAGCGTGTCGTAGGCGCGGAAGTCGAGCAGCACCGCGGTGACGACATTGGTGGCGCCCGTGAGGGCGCGTGCATTCGCGAGATACCAGGTGGATGCCCTGGCTCCCGGGTCGCCGAACGGGGGCAGGCTGCCGAAGGCCATCAGCGTGAAGCCGAGGACGACGAGCAGCAAGACGGCACCGACCACGACCGAGGGGAGGCCCGTGCTCGCGCGCCGACTCTCCGTTCGGCCGGTGTGGGTCGTCGCACGAATCAGGACGGTCACCACGATCACCTCCACCACGACCTGGGTGATGGCGATATCGGGGGCGCCGAGGAGCAAGAAGAGGATCGAGAGCCCCAGGCCGACGACGCCGATGGCGATGACGGCGGACAGCAGGTCCTTCATCTCGAGCGCGACGATCGATCCGAGGATCATGAACGCCGTCAGGGCGAGCAGTACGGGATCCATCCTCACCTCCCGACCATGAGCACGACGAAGAGCAACGCGAGTCCGAGGAGACACCACACGAGGTAGTCGGTGATGAACCCGGTGTGCAGGCGCCGAAGCGCCTTGACAACCGGGGCCCCGACGCGGGCGCCCGCGTCGTAGGGATCGAGATCGCCTCGGCCGCCCACCTCGAGCGCCTTCCCGAGGCCGGGTACCTGCTGCACCGTGCGGTAGAACTCGGTACCGGGAAAGCGGTTCAGATTGCGGTCGATCGCCTCTCCGCCCACGAAGACCGAGCGAATGCGCCGTACCCGGAGGTTGCCCAGGTAGCCGAGGAAGAGGGCGACCAGGAGCCCGAAGAAGAGCAACGACGCCGTGGCCAGCGGGGCGAACACGGCCGTCGATTGCTCGGCCGCCGCACCGCTGGGCCACGTCGCGGTGGCGCCCTCGAGGCCGGTGGTCGTCGTGACGGCGACGCCGGCTCCGGCGGTGGCGCCGGGCAGCTGCTCGAAGGCGTGCTCGATCGGCCAGATGGCGAACACGCCGAGGACCACGCAGAGCACCGCCAGCGTCACCATCGGCAGTTGCACGCCCAGGTTTCTCTCCTCGTGGACCCCGTCCAATTGGGCGGGTCGCGGACCCCAGAAGACGCTGTGCAGGACCTTGACGAAGGACGCCAGGGTCAGCGCCGAAGCGAAGACCGCCGCCACGAGAAAGATCGGCATGGCCGCGGCCACGAAGCCTCCCTCAGGGACGCCCGCGGCGTCGATACACGACTGGTACACCAGCCACTTGGAGGCGAACCCGTTGAGCGGGGGAATGCCCGAGATCGCCAGGGCCGCGACGAACATGCTCCCGAAGGTGATCGGAAAGGTCTTCACCAGGCCACCGAGACGACCGAGCTCCATCGTGCCGCTCTCGCGTTCCACCTCGCCGGCGCCCAGGAAGAGGCACGCCTTGTAGATCGCGTTGTTCACCAGGTGGAACACGCCGCCGATCACGCCGAGCACGGTTCCCGTGCCGATGCCGAGGAGCATGTAGCCGACCTGACTCACGGCATGGAACGAGAGCAGTCGGCGCAGATCGTGCTGCACCATCGCCATGAACACGGCACCGAGCATGGTGACGACGCCGACGAGCATCACCGCCATGCGCATCGCCGGAGACGGGACGAACCACGCGAGGCTGATCATCAGCACCAGGTAGATGCCCAGTACCTTGTCCAACGAGCCGGGGAGGAACGCCATGACCGCGGCGTGGGCTTTCGTGGACATGGTGGGGATCCACGAGTGCAGCGGGATGGCACCCGCCTTGGCCATGGCGGCCAGCAGGAGGAGAAGATAGGCCGCGACCGCGAGGGCGCTGTCGGCGCCCATGGGGTGGGCGACGAGAGTGGCCATGGACAGCGGATTCGCGTGTCCCGCGTCGACATGCGCCATGCCGACGAAGAGCACCCCGACGAGGAGCGCCGTGTCGCCCAGCGCCAGGATGGCGAATGCCTTGGCGGCCCCCGGTCCCGCGTCGTCTCGACCGGACACCACGAGCAGGAACAGCATGAGGGTGACGAGTTCCCAGCACACCACCATGAGAATGAGGTTCGCGCTGAGCAGAACACCGATGCCACCGGCCTCCGCCAGAAGGACGTAGGCGTAGTACCGACCGGGAGCCCCGCCCTGGTGCCGGAAGGCCCCGATCGAGTACAGCGTGGCGCCCAGACCAAGCAGCGCGACGAACGCGACGCCCCACGAGGCGAACGGACCGACGTGAAGATCGATGTCGACGTTGAGGCCGGCGAGGTCGAACAGGGGAACGCGCAAGGCTTCGCTCGTTCCGATCAGGGTCAATGAGGTGACCACGGTGGCCGCCATACCGACGACGCCGAGCGTGGCCGACACCGCGTGGCGTCGCGGAGACAGGAGAAGCGCCAGCAAGCCGAGCGCGGCCGGAATCGCCAAGGGGAGGAGGATGGTCGGCATGGCCTACTCCAGCACCAGGTCGAGGTCGGGCCGGCGGCCGAGGTCCGCCGCGATCTCGCGGGTGCGGGCCTGACTTCGTCGCACCAGCTCCGCCATCGGGTGGACCCGACCGCCTGCCGTCTCCTTGACTTCGATGGCGCGTTCCGTGCAGGAGTAGCAGGGATCGCAAGCGGCCAGCGTGATCGTGACGTCCGAGATGGACTCACCGATGCAGGACGCCTGGAACGAGGCGACGTTCGTGAAGCTCGGGGCCCGGACCTTCAACCGCTCGGGCATGTTCGTGCCGTTGCTCCGCACGTAGTGGATGTCCTCGCCGCGGGGCGCCTCGTACCGGCCGATGCCCTCGCCTCGAGGGATGTGCAGGGTCCCCAGGTTCAGATCACCTTGCGGAAGCTGATCGAAAGCCTGCCGCAGGATCTTGACCGATTCCCGGATCTCCAGCAGCCGCACCACCGCCTTGGCGAACACATCGCCTTCCGTCGCCGTGATCACGTCCCAGTCGAGTTCTCCGTAGGCGGCGTAGGGCTCATCTCTTCGCACGTCCGTGTCCACGCCCGACGCTCGTGCCGTGGGGCCTACGACGCCCCAGTCGACGACTTGCTCAGCCGTGAGGACACCGATGCCCTTGAGTCGGGCGGCGAGGACGGGATCGTCCAGTACGGCATCGGTGAGCATCTGGGTCTTCTCGTCGACCATGTCGAGGACCTGTCGCGCGTCCGGGATGTAGACCTCGGGAATGTCGCGACGAACGCCGCCGACCATGGGCATGGCGGAGTTCTGCCGGTGGCCGGTGAGCATCTCGAAGACGTCGCAGACCGGCTCCCGGTACTTCCAGGCCCACATGAAGACCGTGTTGTAGCCGATGAAGTGTCCCGCGAGACCGACCCACAAGAGGTGGCTGTGCAGTCGCTCCAGCTCACCCAGGATCGTGCGGATGTAGGCGGCGCGGGGAGGAATCTCGACCTCGAGCAGGTCTTCGACGGCATTGCAGAAGCACACGGAGTGCGTGACGCTGCAGATGCCGCAGATCCGCTCCAGGAGGATCGGGATCATGTCGTAGGTGCGGTCCTGGGCCAGGCGCTCGATGCCTTTGTGGATGTAGTCCATCCGCGCGTCGACGCCGACGACGGTCTCGCCTTCGACGGTGAGGGAGAAGCCGACCGGCTCCTCGAGCAAGGGATGAAAGGGCCCGATCTGGACGACGTGGCTAGAACTCGGAGCGCTCACCGATGCTCTCCTTGAAGGCGGCCGGATCGAATTCCCGGCGCAGGGGGAAGGTGTCCGAGAAGGCTTCGGCTTTCAGCAGCCGCCGGGGATCCGGGTGGCCCACGAAGTCCACCCCGAGGAACTCGTGGATCTCACGCTCGATCCACGAGGCCGCGGGAATCGACGCGGCCAGGGAGGGGATCTGCGGTTCGGGTCGCGGTGCGACCGTCTTCAGCGTGATCACCAGCGCCTCGCCGTTGATGACGAAGTGGTGGAACACGCCCACGCCTTCGCGCAGATCGATGCCCGTGGACGTGCCGAGCCGACAGCCGGCGTGGTGCGCACGCAGCCAGGACACGACCTCGACCAGGTCCTCGGGCCGGACGTTCACGTAGAGGCGCTTGGGGGACCGATCCGACCACTCGAGTCGATCGGGGAAGGCCGTGGCGAGGTCGCCACCCAACGTGGCAGCATCCATCAGAGGGCTCCCAGGAGCTTGACCACCGCGGCGATGATCGTTTCGGGTTTGGGGGGGCAGCCGGGGACGTAGATGAGCTTCGCGTCCGGATCGACCTCGTAGAGCACCTTGTCGGGGGGGCCCGCGACGCTGTAGCAGTCCTTGTAGGCCCCCATGCTGCAGGCGCAGACGCCGACCATCACCGCCGCCCGCGGGCGGGGCATCTCGAGCCACACCTCCTGGACGGCATCCCGGCACGCGCGCGAGATCGGGCCCGAGAGCAGCATGACATCGGCGTGGCGGGGGCTGCCGACCAGCTTGATCCCGAAGCGCTCGACGTCGAATCGTGGGGTCAGACAGTCCGCGATCTCGATGTCGCAGTTGTTGCAGCCGCTGGTGCCCACGTGGAACACCCACGGGCTCTTCTTGAGCGCTCGCTGGAAGATGGAAGAGGCGACCGTCATGTCAGTACCCCAGCTGGGCGAGAATCAGGGCGATCAGCGCGACGACCGTCACCGGCCCCCAGAAGAAACGAAGCGCCTGGTCGATCCGCACGCGCGGGTTCGTGTTCTTCACGAGGACGAAGAGCACGACGATGAGCACCACCTTGGCTACGAAGGCCACGACGCCGAGCGGTGTCGGGGTGAGTCCGCCCCAGAACACGAGGACGAGGAACACGGGAAGGACGGACAGCAGCAGGGCGTTCGTGAGCTTGAAGAAACCCAGCGCCGCCCCGCTGTACTCCACGAGGGCGCCTTCCCCGATCTCCGTCTCGGCCTCGGCGACGTCGAAGGGTACGAACCCGAGCTTCGCGTGTGCGCAGAGGATCGCCACGAGGAAGGCGAGCACGCCGGAGGGCCGGCTGAGCACGCTCCCGAACTCGTGCTGTAGGGCCTGCAGACCGGAGAGGGACGTCGTCGCTCCGATCACCTCGGGGTGCGACTGGAACACCGCGACGAGGAGGGCGATCACGAACGGCAACTCGAAACCGAGGACGAGCTTCATGTCCCGGCTGGCACCGATCGCGCCGAGGGGGTTCCCCGACGAGGCGCCGCCCAGGATCACGGCCAGGCTGGGGATGCTCAGGAGGTAGAGCACCACGAAGAGGTCCCCGATCGGCGCTGCACCTACGTCGAGCAGCGCCAACCAGACGATCGTCGCGGCCAGTGCCGTCGCGCTGAACGCGACGAAGGGCAGGGTGAGGAAGCCGCTCACCCACGACTCGGCAGGAAGGACCACCTCCTTGCCGAGCAGCTTGATCACGTCCCAGAATGGCTGGGTCGGAGGCGGTCCCTGGCGCCACTGCACCAGCGCCGTCACCTTGCGATCGACCCAACTGAGCGAGAGGCCCAGCAGGACCGAGAACAGCATGCCGGGGAAGATCAGTAGGAAGAACACCCACGCGCTGACGTCGCCCATGGCCTTCTCCGTCCGCTACGAGAACCTGAGGCGCATGTCTTCGAGCGCGCGCAAGTCCTCTTTGGCCTTCTTGTGGTGGGGATTCAGGTCGAGCGCGGTCTCGTAGGAGCGAATGGCCTCGTCCAGATTGCCCTTCCGGAAGTTGGCGAATCCACACTGGTAGTGGGCCAGGAAGGAGCGGGGGTTCTGCTCCAGCACCCTGGTGAACGCCTCGATCGTGAGGTCGTGGTCGCCCTGCTGCGCCGCGGCCACGCCGAGGTGGTACCAGGCGATGGTGAACTCCGGTGCGACCTCCAGCAGGCCGCGGTACACCTCGATCGCGGCATCCAACTCGCCACGGTGGAAGTGGGCGATCGCGAGCCAGTAGCGCGCGGTGACGAACGCGGGGTCGAGCTCCACGACACGTTCGAAGGCGGCAATGGCCTCTTGCACGTGGGCAGATCGGTAGTAGGAGAGCCCCAGACCGTAGTGTCCGCCCGGCAGGTCCGGGCGCAGGTCGATGCATCGCTGGAACGTGCGCGTGGCCGCCGCCAGCAAGCCCGTCTGGTTGTAGAGATTGCCCACGTGTTGCAGGATCTCGGGGCGCTCGTCGAGCTCCAGCGACGCTTCGTAGGCTTGGATCGCCTCCCGAATGTGGCCGCTGCGCTCCAGCTCGCCAGCTCGCTCCAGCAACTGGCGGACTTCGTCCTGCGAATCCTTGCTCATCGTCATGCCCTCCGTAGGGTGCCGCGGGACTGGATGCGCCCGCCGACGTACTCAGGGGTACCGACTGTGTCTTCCAGCTCGACGAACGAGAGCGCGCCGGACGTGCACGACGCCACGCAGCGGGGCTCGCCACCCGCGACCACCCGATCGACGCAGAGGTCGCACTTCGGCGACACGTGGCGCACGAACTCGTTGGGGATGACGCCGAACGGGCACGCGAGTGCGCACGATCGGCATCCGATGCAGAGGATCTCCGACCGGCGCACGAAGCCGTACGCGTCCCGGTAGAGCGCTCCCACCGGACAGGCGGCCGCGCACGCCGGCTGCTCGCAGTGGCGGCAGTGGACGGGCAGCACGGCGAGATCAGCCACGTGCCCCGGAACCAGGTTGGTCTGGCCGTGGTGACCCACGTGACAGGCGGCGCTGCATGCACGACAGCCGATGCATCGATCCAGGTCCAACACGATGCGCTTGGTGATCGTCGTGCTCATGCGTCGTCCTCCGTCAGGGCTTCGACCGACACACGCGTGGGTTTGAGGTCGAGGTCGCGTAGGGCCGGGTCCACATGCCAGCGCATCAAGTGCCGCACGGAACCGAAGTGCGGCGGAGCAAGCACCACGTCCTCAGGAACGTCCTTGGCGATGCGCGCCGGGAGAACGGCTTCGGCGGCGCTGCTGCGGACGCGCAGGCGTGTGCCCGTGGCGGCGCCGATCGCCTCCGCGTGCGCGGCGGAGATCACGAGCTCGGGGCCAGCCGCTTCGTACCGGGGCCAGGACAGCCCGCGGGTGAGCCAGCCGTCGCCCGCTTGCGACGCCTGGAAGATGGGAAGCAGCAGGTGGGTGCCGACCTCGTGCGCCCCCGCCTCGCGGCGCTCCAGGCGGAAGTGGAGGTCGAGCTCGCCAAAGAAGCTCCGGGCCTTGCCCGGCCGGGCCCCGTCCGATGGCCCGGCCGATGCAGCGTCCCGGTGCCCCCCGGTCCCGGGGCGGATCCGCTCGATCAACGCGTCGATCGACGCGCCATCCGACCGTGCCCGCCCGGGAGGCGGGAGGACGGCCTCGAGGGGCAGCTCGGCTCCGAATGCGTTCGTGACGGTTCCGTCTACTTCACCCCACGTCCGGGAAGGGAGAACGACGTCCGCGCGCGCGGTCGTCTCGCCCGGAAGCGGTCCCGAGGCGACCAGCAACTCCAACTTGTCCGCGGCCTCGTGGGGGAGACGGCCGGGGAGCGAGGCCAGGGGGTCGCATCCGAAGAGCAAGAGCGCCTTCATGTCCCCGGTCACCGTGGCTTCGACCATCTCCGGGAGCGTGTACGCCGCGCGCGCGGGATAGCCGGCAGCCTCCAGGACGTGCTGGACGCCGACGGTGTTGGGTCCCGTCATCATCGGCAGGAAGCGACTGTCGGTCGCTTCCGCCAGGAGGGCGGCGAGTCCGGCGACCAGGTCCGGGCGCTCGGTTTCCCCGAAGCCCGCGCTGATGAGGACACCGGTCCGCTTCTGATCGCGAAGGCTATCCACGACCCATTGAAGGGAAGCGACGTCGAGGCCCGCGAAGGCGGCCACGTCGCTCAAGTCGTAGGGATCCAGTGAGCGCCCGGCTCGCTCCGACCACGGGGCGTCGCGTCCGCCGCCTCCGTCGCGGGCCAGACGCAACATCAGGGCGAGCGCGGCGCTCTCCCGTCCCGGGAGGCAACGGAGACCAGGCTTCCCGAACCACGCCGTGCGGTTGGTCGTGCTTCCGAGCACCCCCAGCAGATTGGGGCGGCGGTCGTAGCGGGCGTGCAAGACGGCCTTGGCGATACAGGGGGCCAGGGTGAAGAGATCTCCGATCACGAGGATCGCGGTCATGTCCTCGATCGCCTCGACCGACTCGACCCGCTCCGGCGTGGCGCCGCATTGATCGAGTCCGCCCAGGATCGTCAGGTCCTCGGGCTGGCCGCCGTCCAGGTGCGGCGTTCCGATCTGCTCGGCGAGACGGATGGCGCCGGCCGCTTCCTCGTTCGTCAGATACGGGCCGGCCACGATGCCGATCGAGGCCGCCCCGTGGGCCTCTCGGATGATCTGGATGCGCCCGGCGGCGAAGTCCAACGCCTCGTCCCACGACGCGGCCGTGTGACGATGCCCGGTACGGATGCGGGGGACGTCCAGGCGGCGTGGGTGCTCGAGCAGCTCCAGGGTCATGTTGCCCTTGCTGCAGAGGGAGCCCCGGTTGAAGCGCCCCTCGGCGTCGTACTCCAAGGCGCTCGTGCCCTCGGCCCCGACGTAGGCCGCGCCCGTGCTCGCACGAATGCGCAGGCTGCAACCCATGGAGCAGAAGGGGCAGAACGATCGTTGGCTGTCGCTCATCGGGTCTTATCCCAGCGCATAGGGGATGTCCTGGATGTCCGCGTAGCACAGGTCCGGGCCGTCCTTGCACAGGTAGTACGGACCGATGTTGCACTTGCCGCAGATGCCCATGCCGCAGGACATGTTCCGGTTCATGGACAAGTAGATGCGTTCGGGAGGGAAGCCGAGATCGAGGAGCTTCCACGTCACGAACTTGAGCATGACCTCCGGGCCGCACGACACGGCGATGGTCTTTTCGAGATCGAGGTCCAGGTCATCGAGCAGTGTCGTGACGAGCCCCACGTGGCCGTCCCATGCTTCAGAGGGACGGTCGATCGTCGCCGTGAAGTCCACATGCTCCCGTTCGATCCACTCCGCGTGTTGCCGACGGAAGCAGAGTTCGTCCGGCGACCGCGCGCCGTACTTGATGGACACGCGCTCGACGGTGTCGAGATCACCGAAGAGGTGGTAGAGGAGGGACCGAAGGGGAGCCAAGCCGACGCCGCCCCCGATCACCAACACGGTCTGTCCCTCGAAGCGTTGGACGGGGTATCCCTTGCCGAAGGGCCCGCGCACACCCAGGGTGGCCCCCTTCGGCGTCGCGTGGAGGCCGTTGGTCACGAGGCCCGTCTTGAGGATGGTGATCTCCAGACGGTCCGGTTCCCGGGGCGACGACGAGGGCGTGAACGGTGCCTCGCCGACACCGGGGAGCTCCAGCTGCACGAACTGGCCGGCCCGGAACGGAATGGGCTGGGCCGGCTCCAGCACGAAGGTCTTGATCGTCGGCGTCTCCACGATGACATCGGCCACGCGCGACGGGATGGGGACGAAGTCGTTCTCCATGTCACTCCATCTCCGGCAGGACGTCGCTGGGGATCCACTCGGTCTCGAGTCGATGCAGGCACTCGCGCTTGTCGATCCGCCCCATGCAGGCGTCGATGCAGCGCCCGCAGCCCGAGCACGCCGTGACCCCCCAATTGCGTGGGAACGCCACGAATTTGTGGAGGTAGTGGTTTCGGAATCGCTCCGTCAGTTGAAGCCGCGGCGTGCCTCCACCGGCCATGCGTGCATACCCGGACTGGAAGCACGAATCCCACAGGCTGAATCGGGCAGACCCCTCCTCCGTGGGAACCGTGAGGAGCATGAAGCAGTGGCATGTCGGACACACCGTGTTGCACGCGTTGCACTCCACGCACGTGGCGGCCAGCCGCCCCCAGATGCGCGTCTTGGTGTTCTTCTCCACCGAAACACCGAAGGGGTCCTTCGTGGGCCACCGCTCGTTCTGCTCGCGGACCCGCTGCGTCATCGCACGACGGTTGGCATCCCGTGCAGACACCTCGCCGTCGGTGGCGTCACGGAACAGCGAGGCGTGGGTGTCGAGGATCTGCTGTGCCTTGTCCGAGCCGACGTCCACCACGAAGCCATCGTCCACGGGCGCGAGATTGAAGTCGAACCCCTCGGTCGCGAACGGGGCGCCTCCGAGCATCGTGCAGAAGCAGGATGCCGCGCAGTCGGTGCAGTCCCCGCTGATGACCAGGTTGCTGTCTCGAGTATGGCACCACGTCGGCTCCTTGAACTCGTGGTTGCGCAGCACCTGGTCCAGGATGAGGAGTGCCTGCAGGTCACAAGCCTTGGCGCCCACGATCGCCCGCGGGTGTGGCGGCGTCGCCTCCGTGGGGCCATCGCTCGTCCAGCGAACGACCTCACATCCGGTGGGGAAGAAGAGCGGCTTCAGCGACTCGGGTAGTCGGTAGGCGTTCCACGTCGGCGTCGCGGGGACCCCGTTCGGCTTCAGGGGGGCCAGGTGAAGAGAGGCACGCCTTCGCGTCGGCGCATAGACGTCGTAGCCGTTGTCGGCAAACGACGACAAAAGGGCTTCCAGACCCTCTTCCTGGATGAATTTCACCATACGGCCTCCACGCAAAAGGAGGAGTGGGGGGACGAGCGCGCATAGGGCGGCGCTGAATGCACCTTGTGTGCAACTAGGACAGCGTCTCGGGGGCGCGCGACGGGCGCGGACTCAGCGCGAGGCTGCAACGAAGAACCGTTGCAGCAACCCGAGGCGTCGGCCGCATTCCCGTTCGCCTTGAACGCCATGCGATGCTCGCCGTGTGAATCGCTGCTGCGCGAGCGAGCCTAGCAAGGGAAGCGGACGGGAGCGAGGTGCTTGATCGAGGCGTGACGTGCGCCCGACGCATCGACGATCGAAGCGGCGCCTCGCTGAATCGGTTCGTTCGCTAGCGAACGAGGACGTTTTCGCCGACGAAGTCGATCGAATCGCGATCGGTCGATTCGTTCGTTAGCGAAGGAAGTCACGGACCAGGCGGACGACCACGCCCGAAAAAAATATGCGGGCTAGCTCATCGTCCGGCGAAGAGGCCGCGGCGTACGTCGCGGTTCAGCTCCTGGATGAAGTCGACCTGGATCTGCTTGGGACACGCCGCTTCGCAGTCGTACGTGTTCGAGCAGGCGCCGAAGCCGGCCTCGTCCATGGCCGCGATCATGGCGCGTGCGCGCTCCTTGCGCTCGGGCTGACCCTGGGGGAGGTGAGCGAACTGGCCGACCTTCGCGGACACGAAGAGCATGGCCGAGGCGTTCTTGCATGCGGCTACGCAGGCGCCGCAGCCGATGCACGAGGCCGCGTCCATCGCGATTTCAGCATCCTCCTTGGGGATGGCGATGATGTTCGCGTCCGGCGTTCCCCCGGTCTTGACCGACACGTAGCCGCCGGCCTGGATGATGTGGTCGAACGCGCTTCGGTCGACCGTCAAGTCCTTGACCAGGGGGAATGCGCGAGCCCGCCACGGCTCGATGGTGATCGTCTCGCCGTTGCGGAACTTGCGCATGTACAGCTGGCAGACGGTGGCCCCGCGCTCCGACCCGTGGGCTTGGCCGTTGATCACCAGCGAACACATGCCGCAGATGCCCTCGCGGCAGTCGTGGTCGAACGCCACGGGTCCGTCCGGATCGTTCTGCATGAGCAGTTGCTCGTTCAGGACGTCGAGCATCTCGAGGAACGACATGTCCTGGCTGATGTCGCGCAGGTCGTAGGTCTTGAAGCCTCCCTTGGAAGCAGAGGTCTTCTGGCGCCAGATCTTCAGCTTGATGTCCATGGTCACCGGCTCCTCGTCACTTGTAGCTACGCGTCGTCGGCTGGACGAACTCGAACTCGAGCGGTTCCTTGTGCATGGTGGGCGGCGCGCCGACGCCCTCGTGCTCCCAGACCGAGACGTGAGCGAACTTCTCGTCGTCGCGAAGCGCCTCACCCTCCGGCGTACGGAACTCTTCTCGGAAGTGCCCGCCGCTCGACTCTTCGCGGGCGAGTGCATCTCGGAGCATGACCTCGGCGAAATCGAAGTAGTCGGCCACACGCCCGGCCTTCTCGAGGTTGAAGTTCAACTCCTCGTTGCTGCCGGGAACCTTCACGCGCTTCCAGAACTCTTCGCGCATCTGGGGGACGCGCTTCAGCGCGTCTTCCAGGCCTTCCTTCGTGCGTGACATGCCGCACGCATCCCACATCAGCTTGCCCAGCTCCCGGTGGAGCGAGTCCGGCGAGCGATCTCCGTCGTTCGACAGAAGCTTCTGCACACGCGCTTCCGCCTCCTCGCGCGTCTTCTTGAACGCCGGGTCGGTCGTGGATACGTCCGCCGAGCCCGCCGTGGCTATCCAGTTCCCCATGGTGTAGGGGAGAACGAAGTAGCCGTCGGCGAGGCCCTGCATCAGCGCGCTCGCCCCCAGACGGTTGGCGCCGTGGTCCGAGAAGTTGGCCTCACCGATGACATGCAGGCCGGGGATGGTGCTCATCAGGTTGTAGTCCACCCAGAGGCCACCCATCGTGTAGTGAATGGCCGGGTAGATCCGCATGGGCACCTTGTACGGATTCTCGTCGGTAATCTCCTCGTACATGTGGAAGAGATTGCCATAGCGCTCGCGGACGACGTCTTCGCCGAGTCGCTGGATCGAGTCCTCGAAGTCGAGGTACACGCCGAGGCCGGTGGGGCCGACGCCTCGACCCTCGTCGCACACGACCTTCGCCGCGCGGGAGGCGACGTCGCGAGGAACGAGATTGCCGAAGCTCGGGTAGCGGCGCTCCAGATAGTAGTCCCGCTCTTCTTCGGGGATCTCGTGGGGGGGGCGCTTGTCACCCTTGGCCTTCGGCACCCACACCCGACCGTCGTTGCGGAGCGACTCCGACATCAGGGTGAGCTTGGACTGGTAGTCGCCGCTGACGGGGATGCAGGTCGGGTGAATCTGTACGAAGCAGGGGTTGGCCATGCCCGCCCCGCGCTTGTACGCCCGGAGACATGCGGACACGTTCGAGGCGTTTGCGTTCGTCGAGAGGTAGTAGATGTTGCCGTACCCGCCTGTCGCGAGCACGACTGCATCCGCGGCCCAGGACTCGAACGCCCCCGAGACGATGTCGCGTGTGATGATGCCGACGGCGCGGCCGTCCTTGACGACGAGGTCCATCATCTCCGTACGCGGGTGCATCGTGACGCCACCGGCGTGAATCTGCCGCGCCAGCGCCCCGTACGCCCCGAGGAGCAGCTGCTGGCCCGTTTGTCCACGAGCGTAGAACGTGCGAGAAACCTGGGCGCCGCCGAAGCTGCGATTCGCCAGCAGGCCGCCGTACTCGCGTGCGAACGGGACCCCTTGCGCCACGCACTGGTCGATGATCTCGTTGCTGACCTGCGCCAGGCGGTAGACATTCGACTCACGCGAGCGGTAGTCCCCGCCCTTGATCGTGTCGTAGAAGAGGCGCCAGATGCTGTCGCCGTCGTTGGGGTAGTTCTTGGCGGCATTGATCCCGCCCTGCGCCGCGATGCTGTGCGCGCGGCGGGGACTGTCCTGGATGCAGAAGCAGTCGACGTGGTAGCCCAGTTCGCTCAAGGACGCGGCGGCGGAGCCGCCCGCGAGACCCGAGCCCACGACGATGATCCGGTACTTACGCTTGTTGGCCGGGTTGACCAGCTTCATCTGCGCCCGGTGGCGGTCCCACCGCTGCTCGAGGGGGCCCGAGGGATTGCCGGCGTCGAGCTTCATCACTCACCTCCTCCGACGATGCCGAGCAGGATGAGCAGCGGCATGGATACGTTGCCGATCAGGATGAGAGCCGCGACGCCGAGGCCGAGACGCTCGGTGAACACGCGGTACTTCGGCGCATTCCAGCCCAGGCTCTGGAAGAGGCTGGCGATGCCGTGCTTCAGGTGGAAGAAGAGGATCACCATGGCCACGATGTAGGCGATCGCCACGGGCGCCTGCTGAAAGCCGTGAATCACCATGCCGTACACGTCCGGCATGCCGTCCACCTCCTGGTGCAGCGCCATGTGCGTGGACTTCACGGTGAAGTGAAGCAGGTGGTAGGTGACGAACGCGAAGATCAGGAGACCGCTCCAGATCATGGTGCGTGAGGCGGTCGTCGACTTCAGCGGCTTCAGGTGGTCGTACCCGACGGGACGGGCCTTCCAGTTGTCGGTCTGGAGCTTCGCCACGACGAAGACGTGGAGGACGAAGATGGCGAGCAGCCCGAAGCGGATCACCCAGAGCCCGGGGCCGAGCCCTTGGAGCTTCGCGGCGTAGGCGTTGAGCTGCTCGGGCCCGATGAACACCTGGAGGTTTCCGAGCATGTGGCCGATCACGAAGAGCAGCAGGAACAGCCCCGAGATCGCGGCCAGGAACTTCAGGCCCACCGAGGAGCCCAGTCCGCGCGACAACCAACTCATGCGAGTCTCCTGAGGAAGGAGGAAAACCCGTGTCGGGTCGCGAGCGGCCCCGCGGACGGAGCCTCACGGGCATGTCTTCTATACCTCCGAATGGCGAAGACGCCGAGACTTGGAGGGCATCGGCCTCGCCGCGTGGTGGGATCGTCGTCTCCGTTCCATCCCCTGCCGGCTGCCGACCGAGGGGCGGGAGTTCCCTGGGACGGACGCTGCCGGCTCGTAGGCTGACGAGCATGAAACGCCACGGGGGTGGGCCGCGCGTCCCGGCGCCGTCGCTCTGGTTGCTCCGTGGTCTTGTCGCCGAGATGTGGTGACCGCTTCATGGCGCCTCGATTGTGGCCACAACCCGAGGCTCGTGGGAGAGACGTGATGAGCGCGAACGAAGACTTGAGGCCCGAGACCTTGAGCGTGCATGCTGGCTTGGTCCGGTCCGAGCACCTGCCCGTCGCTCCGCCGATCTACCAGACGTCCACTTTCGCGTTCGAGAACGTGGAGCAAGGCGCCGCCGCCTTCTCCGGGGAGCGGCCCGCCTACATCTACTCGCGCATGGGCAATCCGACGGTCAACGGCCTGGAAGCGGCCGTCGCGGCCTTGGAAGGGGGCTGTGGGGCTCTTGCCTGCGGCAGCGGCATGGCCGCGATCCACACGGCGATCGCGGGCTTGGTGTCGGCGGGGGAGCACGTCGTCTGCAGCGAGGCCGTCTACGGCCCGACGACCACACTGCTGACCCAGGTGTTGTCGCGTTTTGGCATTGAGGTCACCTTCGTGGACTCCTCCGTCGCCGCCCATGTGCAGGCGGCCATGCAGCCGAACACCAAGGTCGTATTCATCGAGACGCCCGGGAACCCCACCCTGGTCGTCACGGACATCGCGTCCGTCGCAGCGATCACGCACGAGCATGGAGCGAAGCTCGTGGTGGACAACACGTTCATGAGCCCGCTGCTCCAGCAGCCGCTGAAGCTCGGTGCCGACCTCGTCGTGCACAGCCTCACGAAGTTCCTGAACGGGCATGCCGACGTCGTGGGCGGGATCATCGTCACCAAGACCGAGGAGGACCAGGCCTCGCTCCGCAAGGTCCTCAACCACTTCGGCGGTGTGCTCCCGCCGTTCGAGTCGTGGCTCGTCCACCGCGGTATCCGGACCCTCGCCCTCCGCATGGAGAGGCACGCCGAGAACGCGCTGACCGTCGCCAGGATGCTCGAGGCGCACGATGCGATCGCCTGGGTGCGCTACCCCGGTCTCGAGAGCCATCCCCAGCACGCCACGCATGCCAAGCAGGCCGCGAACGGTGGAGGCATGATCGCCTTCGAACTCGAAGGGGGGCTGGAGGCCGGTCGTCGGATGATGGATGCGGTCGAGGTGTGCGGGCTCGCGGTCAGTCTCGGCGGCGTCGAGACGCTGGTGCAGCATCCGGCCAGCATGACGCACGCATCCATGGGGCCCGAAGCCCGGGGCCGCGCCAACATCACCGAGGGGCTCGTCAGGCTCTCGGTGGGCGTGGAGCACGTCGGGGACATCCTCGCCGATCTCGAGCAGGCCCTGGAAGCGGCCGAGCGGGCGCACGTGTAGGGACCGTCGGGCGGCCAGGCCCGCGCGCCCCGTCGTGGCGCTGGGCGCCGGCGCCCGGCGGTCGGCGGTCGGCGCCGGGGCGGCTCGCGCCTCGACCGCGGGGGGCAGGCGGGGGGCCTTCGGGCATGGGGCCTTCAGGCGTTGGGCCTTCAGGCGTTGGGCCTTCACCCCGTGGGCGGCCCGGGCTCCTGCCCAGCCGGCATGGGGCGCCTTGACGGCCCCCGGGAGCCACGTCGACGGGCGGCGCCGGAGCGACGCCGCCCGTCGCGGTTCATCCCTCGACGCGGAGGACGATGGCCATCGCCGTGTCGCCGGCCGCACAGCCCGCGAAGAGCACGTGACCGCCACCCAGCATCCGGGCTTCCTCGGCCGCCTCGGCGATCAGCCGGGCCCCGGTGGGACCCTGGGGATGGCCGTAGATCAGCGACGAGCCGTTGTTGTTGAACGTGGCCGCGTCCAGTCCCATCTCGCGAGCCATGTAGATGTCGTTCGCGGCGAAGGGATTGTGCGTCTTGATGACTTTGCAGTCCTTCACGTCGATGCCCGCCTGCTCGAGCGCCTTGCGGGCGGCGGGCACCACGGCCTTGGCCATGTAGCCCTTCTCCACGCGCGCTGCGCCCATCGAGAGGACCTGGACGGGAGCGTCTCCGCCGCTCCATGCCTTGGCCTTGTCCTTCGTGGCGACCACCATGCCGGCCGCGCCGTCCGCCGGGTAGGTCTGCGTACCGAACGTGATGCGCCCCTCGGGCAGTACCGGCCGCAACTTCGCGAGGCCCTCGGACGTGGTCGGGAAGACGCCTTCGTCCCCTTCCACCGTCTTGAGGACCTTCTTGCCGCGCTTCACCTCGTAGGGCGCGATCATGACGCGCTTCTGGAAGCCGCTCGCGACCCCCTCGTCGTACTGCTCGTGACGGCGGATGGTCAGCGCGTCCATCTCCTCGCGCGTGATGTTCGCCTCGGCCGCCACGTTCTCGGCCGTCTGGATCATGGCGTTCTTCGCCCACGGATCGAAGCTGAAGTTGTCCCAGACCCAGTCTTCGGCATCGCCCTTCCCGCCGGGACCGCTCGGGTTCGGGTAGACGATGTGCGGGCCGTTGCTGCATTTGTCGGCCGTCACGACGAGCATCGCGTCCGTGCCGCCAGCGTCGATCGCGGCCGCGGCGTGGGCGAGGGAGGCGGCGGACGTCGCGCACGCCTGGCTGAGCATGGCGCCGGTGATGGTCGGCGCGCCGATCAGGCCGGCCAGCCACGGGCCGCCGTAGAAGACATGCTTGGACGGCACCGTCCAGCCGAACACGAGGCTGTCCATGTCCTTGGCTTCGATCCCCCGCGCCGCGAGGCCTTGGACGGTGACGTCGGCGGCGAAGTGCAAGGGATGCAGGCCGCTGAGGCTCCCCTGCCACTTGCAGAAGGGAGACGTCCAGTAGCCTCCGGCCGGTAGGTAGGCGTTCTCGAAGCGCATGGCATCTCCCTGAGGCAACGTGGGCGCGGGATTCTACCCTTTTCCCGGGGCGGGTCGCCCTACGCGCCGTCGTTGCCCGTGGGTACGCTGAGCGTGGCCGTGGGCCGAGGGCGGTCCGGGTGCGGGCCCGGCGTCGGCCAGCATGCTGCCGGCATCGGGCGGGCATCGAGCCGGCATGGGGCCGGCATCGAGCCGACACGAAGTGGAGTGGACCATGTCGCAGGTCGAGAAACAGATCCAGGAGTTGCGGCAGGCCCTCGCTGCGATGGGCGACCACGCGCGCGGCATGCTGGACCTGGGGATCCGGGTCCTCGAGAAGCGCGACGCCGCGCTCGCCGCCGAGGCCCGTCGCGCGGACCTGGACCTCAATCGCTTCGAAACCGAGGTGGACCACATGTGCGAGCGCCGCCTGGTGCTCCACGAGCCCTATGCGACGGACTTCCGATTCATCTTCGCGGCGATCAAGAACACGCGCGATCTCGAGCGCATCGGCGACGAGGTGAAGATCATCGCGCGGTGGGGGCCCAAGCTCGCCGCGCCTCCCTCGGTGGAGCTCATGGACATGGCCCGGCGCGCACGGGATGCGGTCGCCAAGGCCATCCAGGCGCTGGTCGCACAGGATGTGGGGGCGGCCGAGCGCATCCTCGCGGAGGACGCGCGGATCGACG
Organism: uncultured Planctomycetota bacterium; assembly: GCA_963802335.1. Classification (GTDB taxonomy): domain Bacteria; phylum Planctomycetota; class PLA2; order PLA2; family JAEUHO01; genus CAWDIE01. The sequence continues at coordinate 536,011 of CAWDIE010000008.1, forward strand.
AGCTCGAGACCTTCATTCTCGAGAAGACCGAGAGCATCCCCGAGGCGTTCATCGCCCACGCACTCGAGCGGGTCGGGGATCGGGCGACCAACATCGCCGAGAACATCATCTACGCCGTGCGCGGCGCCGACGTGCGTCACCGCAAGGACGACTGACGTCCGGGGAGGGCCCGGCTGATGGCCGTTGGTCAGGCCACCGCGCGTCGAAGGGCATCGGCTCGGGCGACCGTGAGCATGTGGGCGGCGGCCGCGAGCTCGAAGCCCGCGGCGACGACGAATACCGTCCGGCTGCCGAAGCTCTGCTGGATGAGCGTTCCGCCGATCAGTCCCACCAGCGCCCGCAGCCCGACAAGACCCAGGTGGGCGTTGAGGTAGGGAAGCGCGTCTCGCGGGCCCGCGAAGTGCATCGGGCCCATCGTCCAGGCGAGGAAGACGCCGGACATGGCGATGCCGAAGAGCGCGTAGGCGACGTACAGGCCGCCGAGCGTCGGCCAGGCCAGGAGCGTCAGAGGGAACGCCGCGAGCGAGCCGAAGGCGATCGCGGCCAGCCGCAGGATGCCGATGCGGTCGGCGAGGCGACCGGCCAGGGGGGACGTGATGATCATGGCGATCCAGAAGATCGCGCCCGTCGCGACGGCCGCTTCCGTGTAACTCACCCCCAGATCCTCGCTGAGGTAGATCGGGAGCACGGGCTGCAGCATGAGGAAGCCCAGCCCGTAGAGCATGAAGGACCCTTCGAACTGTCGGAAGGGCCGGTCATCGCGCAGGGCGGCGAGCGGTGACGTGTGATTGGGCAGGGGCGAGGGCAGCGGCGCCGCAATGCGTCGATGCATCGTGGACCACAGCCGGTAGCTCACGACGGCGGCGACGGCGGCCAGGGCGTAGAGCCACGGCCAGGCCTCAGGATGAAGGTCGAGAAAGCGGCCGGCACCCAGGCTGACGACCACGATGCTCGTCGCCTGGACGGCCGTCGCCGCGCCGAACCGACGGCCGCGTGTGGCGGCGCCGTAGTTGCGGGCGAGGATCCCGTTCTGGACGGGGACGAGAAGCATCTGGGCCCCGGCACACGTAGCCAGAATCAGGACGATCGCCGTCGGATCGTGGGCGAGGAGCCCGAGGGCGGGGAGGAAGAGGAGGAGGTGGACGGGGATCCCGAAGAGCGTGAAGGGGCGGCGTCCGAGTGGGCGCCGCGGATCCAGCGGGCTCCAGAGGACGGCGACGAACTGGGCCAGGGCGGGCACCAGGAGGAGGATCGTCACGTGCCAATCGTGTCCGCCGAGTCGCTTGACGATCACGAACGGGTTCAGGAGGAAGATGCCCGCCACGACGCCGAACGCGGCGACGGCCCAGGCGTGACGGCGAGAGGTCCACTGCTCGAGGGATGTGCTCAAGGCGCCTCGGCGCTCCACCCGCCCTCGTCACCGAGCAGGGGTGTGAGCGCGCCGACGGCGCGCCGGCGGTCGATGTCGGCCACGATCGCCATGTGGTGTCGCGTGTGGATGTCGGCGAATCGAAGCCAGTGCGTGGCGCGCATCGGGCCCAGGATCGGGTGGGGGAGCGTGCCGACGGTCGCCCGGAGCCCGGTCGCGTGCGGCGCGAGACGCCGCGCGCGCTGGACGACCTCGTAGACCGCCTCCCGAAGTTGATGGCGCACGGGGCTCGGCTCGGGCAGCACGGCCGCCGGCGCTTCCCCACGGCCCCGGGGAATCCACCCGGTGGTCAAGACGGCGAAACCCGCCACGTTGGGCACGCCCCCGAGCACGATGTCCCGATTCGTGCCGTCGCGGAGCTGATCCACCGAATCCAGGATCAGGGCGAGTGCTCGGACGACATGGTCCACGTGCTGGGCGGGAGACCAACCGGACACGTTCTCCAACCGGAGGTAGAGCCGCTCCTCGGGCCAGCGCACGACGTGCTCCACTTCCTCGAAGCGATCGATGAGTCGGGCGAGGTCGCGATCGGGTCTCATGGCCGGTGAGAGAGCATACCTCTGCTACGCGGCTGGGGGCGCCGGCTCGTTCTCGAGGAGGAGGGCGTGGGCTGCATCGAGGGCTTCGGCGGGGTTGGTCGCAACCCGCATCCCCGGGGCTCCCCGCGTCCACGCCTCGCGAAACGTCTCGATCTTGCCGTAGCTGTTGTCCAGGACGACGTGGGGTTGGCGGCGGAGCAGGCAGAGCACGTGGCCATGCAGTCGATCCGTGATGGCCACGCGCCCCTCGTCGAGAAGGCGACCCGCGGTGCGGATGCGCTGCTCGGCGACTTCGTCGAAGCTTCGTCCCAACGCAGCGATCGCGCGTGGGGTCATTCGTTCGGCCGCCCGGGCACGGCGGCTTCGCCACTTCATGCGTCGCCAACGCAGCGTGTGACGGTCCTGGGGCCAGTCGTGCTGGCCGACGTTCGCGGGTAGGTCCTCGGAGACCAACTTCAAGGCCGACTCGCTGTCCGTGCGCTTGATCCAGACGATGTCCTTGCTCGGGGGGGCTCGGCGCTGCAGCCGCTCCAGGGCGAAGGCCATGTCGGGGACGAGCCGAGCGGACAACCCGAGCGCGTTCTCCGCCAACTCCAGGCTGCGGTGGTCACGCACGAGCAGCGTGTAGCGCGGGTGGGCTCGCAGGATGTCCCTCGCCGCCGCCAGGTTCGACGACTGGCGGAAGAAGATCGTCTGAGGCAATTGGACGATGGGGCGGTCCGGGAACTCGCGTACGACCGCCTCGCGAAAGGCCTGGAGCTCGGGCCAGAGATCCCCGAACGAGCCACCGCCTTGGAGGAAGATCGTCCCCTCGCCCACGAGCGCGCGGAGATCGTCGGGTCGGTAGGTCTTGACCGTCGCGACGTACGCCGGCAGCGGTGCCCCAAGCCGGGCGAAGGCGGCACGACTGCCGGCCCAGATCGCGCTGTCGCCGGCGTTCGGGTAATGGGGGAACTCGATGAGGGCATAGCGGCCGCCCGTCGGAACGAAGGGGCGCAGGGCGTCCAAGACGGCCTCGTCGAGACGGGGCACGGGATCGGGCGCGGGACGTAGAGGAGCCTTCATGTCGCGGCGTCCCGCCCGGCACTTCCACGACGAGCGAGACAACGAAGCCAGGCGAGCAGCGGCCGGGCTCGGTACGGCCGCGACAGCCACCAGGCACGACAATGGGGCTCGGCCCGCACGTAGTCCCGCTGGCGCAGGTAGTGCTTGGCGAAGCGGCGGTGGACGTACGGCGGACGTTTCATCGCCGCGCGCTGCTCGGCGGACAGGCGCTCCCAGTTGGTCGCGTGGATGCGAGCCCAGTAGGCGTCCATGTCGCCGCGATTCTCGGACATGCGCGTCGCGCCGTCCGATGGATCGTCGACCTGGTAGTGCACGAGCACGTCATCGAGCGTGATGACGCCGTGGCCGCCCCACTGGAGGCGGTAGAGGAACTCGACGTCCTCCTGGTAGCGCGTGGCGACGTCGAAGGGCAGGGCCCTTGCCGTCTCCGTGCGCAGCATCCAGGTACTCGGCGCGGCCCAGGCTGCTTGGAACATCGCCTCGAGGGACGTGGGCGCCACGTAGCCCTTGTGATCGAACATTCGCACGACCGGTCGCCCTCGACCGTCTTCGAGCTGCGCGTTGCAGATGCACAGGTCCGCGTCGGGATGGGCCAGGAGCGCGGCGTGCTGCCGCGCCAGGCGCTCGGGCACGGCCCAGTCGTCGCTATCGAGGTAGGCGACGTAGGGAGCCCGCGCGTGGAGGACTCCGTGGTTGCGGGCGCTTCCGCACCCCCCGTTCTCCTTGGTCAGCACCCGGACGCGCGGGTCCTCGGCGTAGCGCTCACGTACATGGTCGGCCGTGCCGTCCGAGGAGCCGTCATCGACGACCAGCAGCTCGAACTGCGTCAGGGTCTGCTGCCGTATGCTCTCGATGGCCCGCTCGACCCCCTCACGGCGGTTGAACGTCGGGATGACCACCGACACGAGGGGGGGCGGGGAGTCTGCGATGGCGGGCGCTCCGGCGGCTCGGCGAGAGAGGGGCGGCGCCGACAGCATACGTCGTGCGAGCCCATTCAGCACGGCGTGGCCAAACCTCCGCCCCGCATCCCCCCGGATGTACCTTGCGGGTCGTATCCGCACCCCCGCACCGCACCCCCGCAGGCAGGAAGCACGCGATGTACAACTCCATCCCGAAGCTCGATCTCCCCGCCAACGAACCCGTTCGTCCTTACCTCCCTGGGACGGCACAGACGAAGGCGCTCAAGGCCCGGGTCAAGGCCATGAGCCAGGAGACGATCGAGGTGCCGCTGATCATCGGCGGGAAGGACGTCACGACGGGCACGTTCGCCGAGCACGTCTGTCCGCACGATCATCAGAAGGTGCTGTGCCGGTACCACACGGCGACGCCGGAGGTCGTCGAGGACGCCATCCAGGCCAGCCAGGAAGCGTGGAAGGAGTGGTCCGCCCTTCCGGCCCAGAATCGCCTCGCGGTGTTCCTCCGCATGGCGGAGCTGCTCGCCGGTCCGTGGCGCGACACGGTCAATGCCGCAACGATGCTCGGGCAGTCCAAGACCTGCCACCAGGCCGAGATCGACTCGGCTTGTGAGCTGATCGACTTCTTCCGGTTCAACCCGTACTACGCGCTGCAGAGCATCTACGCCGAGCAACCCTCCAGCCCGACGGGCATTTGGGACTACGTCGAGTACCGACCTCTCGAGGGCTTCGTGTTCGCCGTGACCCCGTTCAACTTCACCTCGATCGCCGGCAATCTGCCGACCGCCCCCGCCATGATGGGCAACACGGCGATCTGGAAGCCGGCCTCGTCGTCCGTGCTGTCCAACTACTACCTCATGCGCCTCTTCCAGGAGGCGGGACTGCCCGACGGCGTGATCAACTTCGTCCCCGGCCGCGGCGCGTCGGTCGGCGACCCGGTCGTTGGCTCGAAGCACCTCGCCGGCATCCACTTCACGGGATCCACGCCCGTCTTCCAGCAGATGTGGAAGACCATCGGCGGCAACATCGACAAGTACCTCACCTACCCGCGCATCGTCGGAGAGACGGGCGGGAAGGACTTCATCTTCGCGCACTCTTCCGTGGACATCGATCAGCTCGTGACCGCGGCCATCCGCGGCGCATTCGAGTTCCAGGGCCAGAAGTGCTCGGCCGCGAGCCGCATGTACGTGCCGAAGAGCATCTACGGCGAGTTCAAGGACAAGCTCCTGGCCGAGCTCGCCACCGTGAAGATGGGCGACGTCCAGGACTTCTCGAACTTCTGTGCCGCCGTCATCGACAAGGCCGCCTTCAAGACCATCACGGGTTACATCGACTACGCGAAGGCCAACGCCGGGGCCGAGATCATCGCCGGGGGCGGATACGACGACTCGGTCGGCTACTTCATCGAGCCCACGGTCATCGAGTGCGCGGATCCGCGCTTCAAGACGATGGAAGAGGAGATCTTCGGGCCCGTCCTCTCGATCCACGTCTACGAGGATGACCAGTTCGACGAGACGCTGGATCTGGTCGACACGACCAGCCCCTACGCACTCACCGGCGCCGTCTTCTCGCAGGACCGCATGATCGTCGACAAGGTCGCCACCCGCCTGCGCTACGCGGCCGGCAACTTCTACATCAACGACAAGCCCACGGGCGCGGTCGTCGGGCAGCAGCCCTTCGGCGGCGGCCGGGCCAGCGGGACCAACGACAAGGCCGGCTCCATGAGCAACCTCCTCCGTTGGGTCAGCGCGCGGACGATCAAGGAGACCCTGAACCCGGACCGGAACTACCGGTACGGATTCCTGGGCGACTGAGGCGCGCACCCGAACGAGGTGACCGGTCGACCGGTTGTCGGCGAAGGGCCCTCGAGCGAGGGCCCTTCGCTCACCGGCACCCGCGGGCTGCGGGGTGACGCGGGCTGCGCGGTGGATCCGGGTCGGAGGGGATGCGCGCGCGCTGAGGCTTTGGGGAGGGCCGTGACCGCGCGCGCGACGGCATCCCAGCACCAGCAGCGTCAGCAGCGTCAGCAGCGTCAGCGCCGGCCGCGCCGGCACGGACGCCAGCCAGATCACCCACGCCAGCGCTGCCACCCACGCCAAGGCTCTCGGCCTGGTCGAAGCCGAACTGACCCTCACGAAGCGCGGGCTCGACCCAGGGGAAGGCGAGGAAGGCGCGGCCCACGAAGCGCAAGGTCCGACCGAGGAAGGGCGAGAGCCCCTGGCGGATGGCGAACTCGCCGATGCTGGCGCAGCCGAGCCCGACGTAGGCGGTGGTGCGGTCGATGCGCTCGAAGGCCTTGGCGAGGTCGATGAGGTCCTGCTTCACGCGCGGGGCGAGCCGCTCGACGACGGCCATGGCCTCGGGCTGGGGCTCGTAGCGGATCTTGCGGCGATCGGCGCGAATGAAGGGCACGAACAAGACGCTATCGGATGGGGCCGACAGCCCTGAGAGGCCTGAATCATGGGGCTGGCCCGGAGGGCCCGGCGTGTCCGGCGTGGGCGAGTCCAAGGCCGCGCGTCCTGGGGGCCGCCCGCCCCCGCGTGAACGGCCTCACTTCTTCGTGCCGGCTGGTTGGCACAGCGTCTCAACGAGCGGCGATCCGGCTGGAAAGGCCACGTCCGGTAGCGCTAGGGTGGGCCGGTCGAGTACAGCGGGAGAGTGTGTGATGAGGTCTCTTGCCGCGTTCGCGTTGCTGCTGTTGGGGGTCGTGGTGTCCACACCACCAGCGGTGGCTGACGTGATCAATTACCCTCCGGTCGCGGACGCCAACGGCCCCTACGAGATCCCGCTCGGCACGTCGCTCCAACTGGATGGGTCGGGCTCGTACGACATCGATGAGATCGTGGGCGACTCGATCGTCCTCTTCGAGTGGGACTTCGACCTCACGAGCGTCGGCGTCTACGACCTGGCGACGACCAGTCCCTACGCGACCGTGACCGCGGTGCAGCTTGCCACGTACGGACTCTCCGTGCCCGGGCTCTACAGCATCGGCCTGCGCGTTACGGATAGCCACGATCTGGACGACATGGATGCCACATCCGTCCGCTTGACGAGCGTCGTGCCCGAGCCGGCGAGCGTCGTCCTCCTGGGAGCCGGCATCACCTCGTTCGTGCTCGCCCGCCGCCGCCGGCTCAGAGCAGCGTGAGCAGTGCGATCGTGGCCGCGGCCACCACGACGCTCAGGCCGGCGCCCACCCGGACGAAGTCCCGCGTTTCATAGGCACCGGGGCCCATCACCATGAGGTTGCACTGGTGGGCGAAGGGCAGCATGAACGCGCAACTCGTCCCGTACGCGACGGCGAGGAAGGCACGCTTCGGATCCATGCCCGCCGCGGCCGCCGCCTGCCAGGCGACGGGCGCCAGGATGACGGCCGTCGCCGCGTTGTTGCTCGTCGTGCTCAGCACGGCGGCGACGAGGTAGAGCATCGCCAGCATCCCCGCTTCGCCCAGCTGGTCCTTGAACGCCAGCAGTGCGGTCGCCGCCTCCTTCGCAACGCCGGTCTGCTCCAGCGCCGTGCCCAGCGGAATGGTCCCGATCAGGAGGAACAGAATCGTCCAGTCGACCGAGCGCCGCGCTTGTGTCGGCGTCAGGCAGCGCGTGGCGAGGAGAAAGAGCCCGCCCGCGAGCGCGCTCACCGCCAGCGGTAGAAGGTCGAGAACAGGCGGCACGAGAGCGATGAGGAGAGCAAGGAGCGCGAAGGGGGCCCGCTGGTGGTCCCGAGGCTCGACCTCGCCGCTCAACAGGATGAAGTCGCCGCCGTCCTGGACTTCGCGGAGGTGCGAGGGCGGTCCGCTCACGAGCAGGGCGTCGCCCAGTTCCAACGGGATGTCTCCGATCCCCGCTGTGATCACCTCGTCGCGGCGCCAGAGGGAGATGGCGTTGAGCCCGTACTCCCGGCGGAAGTCGAGTTCCTTCAGGGTCTTGCCGATGGCGGTCGAGCGCGGGTCGACCGTCACCTCGCCCAACGACACGCCCCGGCCCAGGATGCGTTCGACGGCCTCCGGCCCCGCCCACCCGAACTGGACGATTTCCTCTTCCGCGAAGTGCCAGGCGTCTTCGGTCTCTCCCTCGAGATAGAGCTGGTCCTCCGCGAGCAGCACGAGGTCCGGGCGTGGGTGGAGGGACCGCGGCGTGAGGCCACCAGGACGCAGGATCAGCACGACGTCCAGGTCGTACTTCTCTCCGATCGCTGCCTCCCGAATGGTCTTCCCGACGACGCGGGACGATGTCACGAGGCGCATGCGGCACAGGTTGGCCTGGAAGCCGTAGCTGCGGGCGAGTTCCTCCGGGAGTCGCGATTGGCGCAAGCGGTCCTGCGTACGGTGCTCCGGCAGGAGACGCTTGCCCACCGTCGCCATGAACAAGATGCCCAACGCCACGACAGGGACGCCGATCGTCGCGAACTCGAACACGCCGAAGCCGGCCCCCGCGCGCTGGCGCAGCTCCTCGCTGATGATCAAGTGCGGGGTCGTGCCGATCAGCGTCAGCATGCCGCCCATGACGGCGGCGTACGCGAGGGGCATCATGAGCTTGGAGGTGGCGATCTGGGTGCGCCGCGCGAGGATCGCCACGGCCGGGATGAGCACGGCCACCGTGGCCGCGTTCGAGAGGAACGCGGAGGCCACGGCCGTGGTCACCATGATCAGGACGATCAAGCGGGTCGGGCTCTTGCCCGCCATCCGCTCCAGGCCCCGCCCCATGAGGTTGGCCACCCCCGTCGCCTCCAGACCGGCGCCGAGCACGAAGACGCCCGCAAGGGCGATCACCGCGTTGTTGCCGAATCCGGCCAGCGCCTGCCGCGGGTCGTCGAGGCAGCCCGTGACGGCCAGCACCACGGGGATGCCCAACGCGGTCATCCCCAGCGGGATCGCTTTCGTGATGAACAGCACCATCGCGGTGACGAGCACCGCGATCGCGATCCAGCCGTGGGGGTCCATGCCGACAGGCTAGCCGATCGGCCGGACGCCCCCGGCCGGGCCGCGGAACGCCCCCGACCATCGTGACGGAGTGAACGAGCTAGCCCGCCGGCGGCAGCGTCGTGTCCTTCTGGCTCTGGGCGTGACGGAAGGCACGTACGGCCTTCGCCGCCTCGGGGTGCGCCACGCCGACGATCTGTGCCGCCAGGATCGCGGCGTTCTTGGCGCCGGCCTTGCCCACGGCGAGGCACCCGACCGGCACGCCGCCCGGCATCTGGGCGATGGACAGCAACGCGTCGAGCCCTTCCGTGGCCCACCCCTTCATGGGAACGCCCAGCACCGGCTGCGCGGTGAGGCTCGCGATGACTCCGGGCAGGTGTGCCGCACCCCCGGCCGCGCCGATGAACACGAGCACACCATCCGCCTCGGACTGCGCCACGAAGTCGTGCAGGATCGCGGGCTGGCGATGCGCCGAGATCGCCTTCGCCACGTAGGGAACACCCAGTTCCTCGAGCATGGCGGCGCAGTGCTTCATCGTCTCCCAGTCGGACGAGGAACCCATGAGGACGGCGACGAGGGGGGATTGGCTGGACAATGGAGACTCCTCTAAGGGCTCGTCATGGAACAGGTGAGTGAAGATCGCGCCCAGACTCGGGTCCGATTCGGTCGCGCCGATTGAGCGAATCCGGAGAGATAGCCCGAGCTACCTCGAGGAGTTCGCGACTGAGAAGCGGCCGGAGATGGCTCGAAGGTGGGATGCGAGAACGCGCACTTGTTTTGGACGGGCCCTAAGCCGGCGGCTGGCCTCGGCCGAGCCGCTCGATGGTGGTGTCGAGCAGGGTAGCCGGGAAGGTGCCCCCTGCCTCGAAGACCGCACGGCGATCGGCCAGCGCCGCGCCGATCGCCTCGAAGCCGAGCGGGATGGCCTCCGCGGCGCCCCGGCCGTCCATGACCGCCTGGGAGCGCGTCCTCGCGAGCAGGTCGTCGAGGTCGTCGATGCTCCGGCCGTCCACCATCGCCTGGGCCAACCCGGCCATGACGAGGTGGGGGTGGGCCGATCCGTCCGGCAGCCGAAACTCCACGGTCGGTGGCGTGACCGCCCGGCCGTCCTCGGTGCGGGCCAGTACCGGCAAGCGCACCAGCGCGGATCGGTCGAACTCGCCCCAGACGATGGCCTCGGGGGCCTCCTTGCCCTGGCCCAGCCGTACGAACGAGTCCGGCGTGCGATTGCCGAAGGCCATGAGCGCGCCGCCGTGACGGACGAGGCCGCCGAGGAGCCAGCGCGTCGCCTCGGTCAACGCGCCATCGGCTCCGCGGCCGCCCTGATCGACACCGCGCACGCGAGGCGCCAGGTGGATGTGCAGGCCGTTGCCGGCATGGCCCTCGCCCATCACCGGGGCGGTGGCGCACTGCATCCCGCGGGCGTGTGCGAGGGAGCGCACGACCCACTGGGTCAAGACGATGGCTTCGGCGGCATCGGGGAGCGGCAGCAGATCCAACTCGATCTCGTGCTGCTCCCAGATCCGTCCCCCGGGTTCCGTCGCCCCCAGGTAGCCGACCTCGCTGTGGCCGTACTTCACGGGAATGCCGATGTCGGCCAGTGCGATCATTGCTTGCCGGCGCAGGTGCTCGCCGAATACGAACGGTGCCGTCGCGTGGTAGCCGTTCTCATCGGCACCGTAGACGTCGCTCTCGTCGGCGCGCTTGCCCAGGAAGAACTCGACTTCGCCGAGCGCCCAGAGCTGCACGCCCGTCTCGTCGAAGAGATGGCGCCACGCGCGACGCACGATCGTGTCGGGGGACTGGGCCAGCGGGCGGCCCTCACGATCCGCATGACCGCACATCACGACGAGGGTCCGTTCCTCGGTGAACGGATTCAGGAAGGCGCTGGCGATGCGCGGGCGAAGGGTCACATCGGACTCCCCCGCGGGAATCCCGAGGCCGCGGAAGATGCTCGATCCATCCGCGCGCTCACCGCCTCGCAGAATGTCCTCCAGGTGATCGTCACTGCGCGGCACGAAGTCGAGGCTCTTGAGCCACCCGTCGCCACCCACGTGCATGAGCGAGATGAGGCGAACCCCGGTGTTGCGCGCGAATCGTACGAGGTCCTCGACGCCCCACGCCTCGCGCGGAAGCGCCAGCTGGGTCTCCAGGCTCCCGTGCCGCTCGCCGCCGCCTCGCCCGTCGGCCTCGTCCCAGAGCAACATCGTCCGGTCGACCATGGCCCGCTCCCATGGAAACGGCCGGGACGGCGATGTGCCAGCCCGGCCGTTTCCCGTGTGCAGCCCTCGACTACTCGAGGACGTGGATGTTCTTCTCGGCGCAGATCCGCTTCAGCTCGTCGGGCCAGATCGTGACCGTGACCTCGCCCAGGTGGGCCTTGCGGAGGAAGTACATGTACGTGCGCGCCTGACCGATGCCACCGCCGATGGAGAGCGGAATCTCGTCGTTCAGGATCATCTGGTGGTACGGCTGCTCGAGCGCGTCCATCGCGTCGCCCATCTCGCACTGGAGACGCAGCGTGTCCTTCGTGACGCGGATGCCCATGGAGGTGAGTTCGTGGCGACGCTTCGTTACCGGGTTCCAGACGAGGATGTCCCCGTTCAGGCCGTGGAACTGCTTCCCGTCCTTGTCGACGGTCGGCGTGACCCAGTCGTCGTAGTCAACGGCGCGGAGCTCGTGCGGCATGCCGTCGTCGAGCGGGTAGCCGATGCCGATGATGAAGACGGCGGGGTACTTCTTGATGAGCTCGGTCTCGCGCTGCTTGCGCGGGAGGTCCGGGAACATCTCGAGGATCTCTTCCGCGTGGATGAACTTGAGCTCCTCGGGGAAGTCCGGCCAACGCGAGTCCTTCAGCTGCGGGTAGAGCTCCTGGGCGTGCTTGCCGGCGCCGCGGAGGACCTTCCAGATCTTCCGGACGGTGTCCTTCAGGTAGTCCAGGTTGCGCTGCTCGGGCGTGATGACCTTCTCCCAGTCCCACTGGTCCACGTAGGAGGAGTGGTCGTGGTCGAGGAAGTAGTCCTTGCGGACGGCGCGCATGTCGGTGTTGATGCCCTCGCCGGGCTTGCACTCGAACTGACGGAGCGCGGGCCGCTTCCACTTCGTCGCCGCCTGGACGACCTGGGCCTCGATGCGCGGGTCGATGCCCAGACCGGCGGGGAAGTCGACCGGCGTGCGCGAGCCGTCGCGGTCGAGGGTGTCGTTCAGACCGCTGTTCTTGTCGACGATCAACGGCACCTGGACCAGCTGCAGGTTGAGCTCCTCGGCCAACCCGTCTTCGATGTAGCGCTTGACTGCATACAGCGCCTTCATCGTCTCCATGCGCGTGAGGACGCTCTCGTAGTCGGTGGGGAGGATCTTTGCTACTTCCTCGTAGGTACTGATCCCGGGGCCCGCCAGATCCGCTCTCTTGTCAGCCATGGTTCTCGTTCCTGAAGTTGACCAAGCGAAGGAGTACGGAGCGACGGCGGCGATGCGGCGCATCGCGCTCGCTCCAACCGTCGGACTCTACCGTGGGTCGCATGCGCCTGTGCGAAAGGTCCGGGACCCCGCAATTGGATAGCAAGCGAACGATTCGCCCCGTCCAAGCCCCTCAGGGCAGTGCTTCCAGGAAGGCGTTCACCCGCTCGACGTAGGCCGGGCCCCCGGCCCACGGCAGGTCGTTGTGTCGGGCCCCCTCGACCTCGTAGAAGCTGGCGTCCTTGCCCAGTGCCTCGTGCAGCGCGCGACCGAGTTCGATGGGCACGATCGCATCCTTGCTCCCGTGGATCACCAGCGACGGTGCGGTGACCGCGGCCGCCACCTCGCGATTGTCGAAGCGGTCCCGAAGGAGCAGGCCCATGGGAAGAAACGGATAGGCGCGCCTGGCCACGTCGGCGATCGAGATCGCCCCGCACTGCACGATCAACCCGGCGACGGGCTTCCTCGCGGCCAGCGGAACCGCCACGCCCGCCCCGATCGACTCCCCGACGGGGACGATCCGCGTCACCCCCTGCGCCGTGAGCCACGCGTAGGCCGCATCCGCATCCTGGGCGAAGCCCGCCTCGGTGGGCTGTCCTCCGCTTCCCCCGTAGCCGCGGTAGTCGAGCAGGAACACACCCCAGCCGCGTGCGTGAAACGGCGCCATCCACGCCAGACGGTCGCCGCGATTTCCCGCGTTCCCGTGGAGCACGAGCAGGACGAGATCCGTCGAGCCGGGCCAGTACCAGGCCTTGAGTCGCGTGCCGTCCGCGGCCTCGAGCTCGACGTCCTCCAGGCCCTCGAATGCCTTGCCCGGGGGACGGATCGGCTCGCGCGTGTCGGGGAAGTACTGCAGTCGACGCTGCACGAGAAACGCCACGAGGCAGACGACGAGCCAGGCCCCGACGAGGACGAGGAGGAGGCGGAAGAGCAGACGCATGCGTGTCTTCTACGCGCGCGTCGAGGCGGGCGCACGAAACGCGTTCTGAGAACCAGAATCAACGCGATTCAGGACACGTTGCGTACCCATCGATTCCATTCGCCTTGGACGCGGCGACCCGTAGCATCGGCGTGCTGTTGCTGATCGCTGTTGTTTCTCCCCGTCGTGCGGCGCGTCCCCGTGGACGACCCACGCGATCACCCCCGGAGGCTCGAGCATGCGTTGGTTCGTACTCGTGATGGGAATCCTGCTCATGGGGGCGGCGCTACCGCTGCTGGCGTCCGCCGATGAGGTCTTGGAGCCCGGCGCCCTGCTCGCCGCCGAAGGCGAAGCCAAGCTGCAGAAGCTCGACCTGCGGGCGGCCATGCTCGCCTACAGCCGTGCCGTCAAGGCAGAACCCCGGAACACTGCCTACCGCGAGCGCTTCCTCGAGCTGCGACGCGTGACGTCCATCAAGCACTACGTCGATTCGCGGCCGAACGCGGAGCGCTGGCTCCCGATGGTGGTCACGCTCCACGCGTTCTACCTGAACGAGGGACTCGACGCGGCGGCCCTGGACATCGACCGCCACGCACACATGCGCCTGGGCAACGCGACCACGGCCGTCCTGCTGTCCGAAACGCTGCTCCGCCTCGACCGACCGTCCGACGTCGTCGCGACGCTCTCGCCGCGGACGGAAAAGACGTGGCACGAAGACGTCCTGCTCGGCATCGCCCTCGCCCGGCTCGGCAAGACCGAGGAAGCCAAAGCGATCGACGGGCGCGTGTCCGCGCACGACACCAGCGACATGGTGCCGGTGCAGCTGCAGGATCTCGCCCGGCTCAAGTCGCGGCTCGACGACGTGCCGAACGCACTCGCGTTGCTCACGACGTCACTCGAGAAGACGCCGGCCACGGCGATCGACGCGGCGCGCCAACGCATTCGGGGCGAGGCCGACTACGAGGGGATTCGGACCCTGCCCTCCTTCGCGAAGGTACTGGCCACGCAGAGCAAGGTCGCGCAGACGTGCAGCGGCGGCAGCAGCTGCGGCTCCTGCCCGAACCGAGGGAGCTGCGGCGGCGCCCGCTAGGCCCGTCTCGACCCTCTCGTGGCGACCAAGCGCGGAACGTTCCTCACCCAGCGCCGGTGGGTTCAGCTGGGCTTCCTGCTCCTAATCGTCGTCGGGGTATTCGTGGTTCGCGGCAACGCGGAGCGCTGGTGCCCCTTCGGCGGCGTGGAGGCGATCTACGCGTACGTGACCGAGGGCAACGTGCTTTGCTCCATCGGTGTCTCCAACTTCTTCGTGTTGGGGGGCGTGCTCCTGACCCTGCTCCTCGTGCGCCGTGCCTTCTGCGGGTACGCGTGCCCCGTCGGCGCCATCAGCGAATGGGTGGGGGAGGGTGCGAAGCGCGTCGGTTTGCGTCCCCGTCGAGTGCCCGTCGCGGTCGACCGTGTGCTGTCGCTGCTGAAGTACGTCGTGCTGGCCCTCATCATCTTCGTGACGTGGCGGGCGAGCGAGCTCCTCTTCCGCACCGCATGCCCGGCCTATGCCTTGCTGGGGAGGCACGGCGAGGACATCACCTTCTGGGCCTACGTCGTTTCGGGCGCAATCCTGCTCTCTTCCGTCTTCCTCGTGCTCCCCTTCTGTCGCTGGTTCTGCCCCTTCGCGGCGGTGATGAACGTGTTCTCGCGCTTCGGGCTCGGGCGCGTCGCGCGGGATCCCGAGGCGTGTGTGGACTGCGGCAAGTGCCAGCGCTCGTGTCCCATGGCGATCCCCGTGGACCAGGTCGAGGAAGTCAAGCAGGCCCGCTGTATTGCGTGCCTCCAGTGCGTCGACGCGTGTCCGACGCAGGGGAAGAAGACGCTCGCGTGGCGGGTACCCTTCGCGCGCTCCTGGGCCATTCCCCAGGGCGTGGTCGCGGGCACGTTCCTCGTGATCATGGCGGCGGCCGTGGCCGGCGCGGCCTTGGTGCCGCTGCCCTCGTTCACGTGGACCCAGGGGGAGGCGCCCGCCGTCACGGAGAGCGTGGAGATGACCATCCACGATCTCACCTGTCGGGGTCGCGCGAACCTGCTCGTCTACTACCTCGAGCGGGACGACGATCTCGAGATCCCCGGCTACGTGCGCTTCGAGGGGTGGCCCGGCCCCGGAGTGGGGCGTGCCCGCATCACGTTCGACCCGTCCGTCACCAGCGCCCAGGCCATCCAGCAGGCCATCGCCGAGTCCTACTACGACTACGATCTCGGTCTCTGGCGGCACTCCCCTTTCGCGATCGAGGGGTTCGACCCGCTGGCCATCCCGGTCCTGTTCGACGACGAGTAGGCCCCGCGAACCCGGCCGCGCGTCGCGGTATCCTCACGCCATGGCCCGAGCTACCGTCAAGATGCGTGTCTCGCCGCGGGCGACCGTGTTCGAGGTGGAGCATCGCTTCTATCTGCGCGTCGACGCCGAGGGGCGGTGGGTCACGTACGGGGAGCGCGGCGTCGTGTTCCGCCGCACGCTCGACGGGGGGGTGGTCCTTCCCCGGCCGAGCGGCCCGCGTCACCTCGAGGACGCCGAGCGCGAAGCCGTCCACGCGCGCGTCGGGCGGCGGGCGAGCGAGCTGCTCGACCTGCTGGACACGAACGCGGTCGATGTCGCGGCCCTCGGCGATGCGGCGCGCGCGCGCTCCCGCCTGGCCGCGGCGGCCTGCTGGACCGGGGCGCGGCGCGAAGCGACCCGCGCGGCCTTCGACGCCGCCTATCCGGAATCCGCCCCGATCCTGCCACCCCATCGATACCGGGACCTGGTCCTGCTGCCGGCGACGGGGTGCCCGAACCACCGGTGCACGTTCTGCGCGTTCTATCGGGATCGCCCGTTCCGCGTCCTGAGCGACGAAGCGTTCGAGGCGCACCTGCAGGCCGTGCGCGTGCTCTTCGGCCGCGCCCTGGACGACCGGGATGGGATCTTCCTCGGATCGGCCTCCGCGCTCTCCCTTCCGGATCGACTCCTGAAGGCACGCCTCAGCCGCATCGACCAGGTGTTCGGCCGGCCGCGCCGGGCCGTGGCCGCCTTCTACGACGCCGATCGCGGCGTCCTGCGCCCGCCCGATGCGTGGGCCGCGCTCGCGGAGCGGGGGCTCGTCGAAGCGACGGTGGGGCTCGAAACCGGGTGGGACGTCCTGCGGGAGCAGGCGGGCAAGAGCGGCGACCTGGACCGACTCGGGCACGTCTTGACCGCCATGAAGGCGGGGGGGCTCGATGTGGCGCTCACGGTGTTGCTGGGCCTCGGCGGCGCCGCGGCGGAGGCGGAGCACCGCGCGCAGACGATCCGTTTCCTTCGGAGCCTTCCCCTGACCGAGGGCGACAGGATCTACCTCTCTCCGCTCGACGGGGAGCGCGGCGTCGAGGGGCTCGCCGGACGCTGGCGAGAGGGGCTCGAGGCCGCGACGCCCGCCCGGGTCGGGCTCTACCGCATCGCCACCTTCGCCTTCCTCGCTTGAGCTGCGCGCCCGCGCCCGCGCCCGGCGCCGGGAGATGTGAAGGAAATATTGCGCCCTCCCGCGCCGGGCGCCTGTGACCCGAGCCGCGGCCCGGTCGATAGCTAGGCGGCGGACTCCCTCGGGGGCGTCGCCTGGGAGGCCCATGGCTCGAGTCGAGGGACACGACGGACGCGCGCACCTTCGGCTGGTGGTCTGGGGACCTCCGTGCGCGCGCAAGTCCCAGATGCTCGAGCGCCTCCACGCCGCCTGTGAGGCGCCGGCCCGGGGCGGACGCATCCGCCTCGAAGAGGGGTCGAACGCGGCGGGTCAGGTGGAGTACGCCTTCCTGGACCTGCCGCCCTGGGATCGGCACGCCATGCGATTGCACTGCCTCACTGCAGGCGACACCGCGGGCCTCGAGGATCTGCGCCGACGCCTCCTCGCGGAGACGGATGCCGTGCTCTTCGTCGCCCACCTCGGCGTCGAGCAGCTCCCCGAGACGATCGCCTCCTGGCAGGAGCTCGCCGGCCACCTGGATGCCCTGGGGAAAGGCTCGGGCTCGCTGCCGCTCTCCATCGTCGTCGAGGGGGACCCCGACGGCCTCTACCGGGGACGGGCCGAGCTGCCTACCGCGCTGGGTGTCGCGACGCCGCGGCTCCCCGGTGAGGTCCTGGGCGTCCACCCGCCGGACGAAGCGATTGCGGCGGCGCAGTCCCTCGTCGCCGCCGCGGTGCTTCGCGCGTTCCCGCGGGACGGGGACGTCGTGCGGGGGCGGATCGCCTACGAGGGGGCGCTGGCGCGTCGCTTCGCCGCGCGCGACTCGGGTCACGGGCCGCGACCGAGGCTGCCCTGGGAGTCGGATGGGCCGGACGAAGATGCGCCCGCGGCGGATGCGGAGGCGGGTGCGTCGAAGGAGCTGACGCGCTGGATGCAGGTCCGCGAGGCCGACCTGGCCACGGTGGAGCGGGAACGCGCGCTGAGGCATCTGCTCATCGAGATCGGCCGGGTCTGCGCCGAGGCCGTGGACACACCGGCCCTTGCCCGCGCGGTTCTCGTCCGCCTCGTCATGAATCTCGACGCGGTCAATGCCTGGCTCGGCTTCGAGCGCCCCGAGGGCCCGCCGGTCGTCTACGACAGCCGGGGGCCGGTCGCGGACGCCGCGTCCCTCGACCGCGTCGCGTCCCGTCTGCTCCAGGCGGCGGTCCCGCAGGAGCCCGTGACGCTCTCGTCCGATGCGCTGCAGGCGTTCGGGGGCGCGGATCAGGGCATCATGCTGTCGTTCACGATGCCGCCGGGAAGGCGCGCCTGGATGCTCGTGACGGCGGACCCGGCGCCCGGGCTTCCGTCCGGCGCGCGCGGGCTGATCACGTCGGCCGCATCTTTCGTCGGTCTGGCGGTCGCGCGCCTCGATGCCCTGGAGGCCGCGCGCACGTTGAACCAGGACCTGGAGCAGCGCGTGCGCGAGCGGACGCAGGCTCTGCGACGGCAGAAGGAGCGTCTCGAAGAGCGGGTACGCGCACGTACGCGTGATCTGGAGTCCACCAAGCGCACGGCCATGGCTCGGGAACGACGTCTGCTCGATGCCGAGCGGCGCGAGGGCGTCCATCGGCTCGCCGCCGGCGTCGCCCACGAACTGAACAACCCCCTCGCCGCCCTCAGCGCCAGCCTCGGCTATGTCGGGGAGGTCCTCGACGAGTGGGCGGGCGGCCACGTCGTCGACCCCGTAGAGGTCGAGGAGCTGCGGGAGGCCGTCCGGGACGGGCTCGCCGATGCCGCGCGCATGGAGCGGCTCGTCGCGTCCCTGTTCGGGAGCGCCGCCCGCAGCCGCCGGGAGGCCGTGCGCACCGACCTCGGCGCCACGCTGCGCGAGGCCGCACGACACGCCGAGGAAGCCGCGAGTGGACGCCTCGAGCTCCTCTTCGACGAAGCCGTGCCCGTGTTCGTGGGCATCCCCCCCGGTGAACTCACGCGCTGGCTCTTTCGACTGCTGACGAGCCTCAGCGAGGCGCAGGGCGAGGCCATCGCATGCCGCATCGTGCCGGTCCCCGACGGACCGGCCCTCTGCATCTCGCTGCCGTGCTCGCCGGGCCCGGAGGCGCAGGCCGCGCTCGCAGACATCGCGCAGGAATCGGCCGAAGCCGGGGGCAGCCTCGAAGTCGAGACCGGGGGGCTCGGCTGCGTGGTCACACTCGCGCTTCCGCCCGGGGTCGGGTCCTTACCGCCGGCGCCCCAGGTGCACCCATGACGGCCGCGACGCCCCGCGTACCCGAAGCCCTGCGCCAGCCGCGGACGGTCATGGCCGGGCTCCGCGCGCTCGTTCTGCTGGCCTTGGCCCTGCGAGGGCCCCCGCCGTCCCACCCCCAGCACTTCCTCTACTGGTTCCTCACGATCACCTACGGGATCACCATCTTCGGTTACCTCTGGGCTCGAAACCGCGACTACGACCTTCGCCGGGTCCAGTGGGTCGTCTTCCTCTTCGACATCGCCATGGTCGGCGCACTCACGTGGATCCGAGGGGACGGCGGTGCCACCTTCATCGCCGCCTACTTCACGCTGGTCTTGATGGCCGCGGTCGTGGAGCGCTTGGGGCCGCCGCTCTTCATGGCCCTCGTGGTGTCGGTGGCGTACGCCTTCTTGGCGGCCCGCCACGATGGCTGGGCGGGCATGCTCGACGTCGAACCGCTGAGCCAGATCGTCTTCTTCTGGATCGTGGCGTTCTTCATCGCCCACATGGGGCGATTCGCTCGCCGGGCCGCGTCGGGCCAGCAAGCCGTCGAGGCCGAACTGGCCGTGACGTCGACCGAACTCGAGCAGAGCACGGAGGAACTGCGCCAGGCCCGCGAGGTTCTGCGCGCCAACGACCGTCTGTCCACGTTGGGCATGCTCTCGGCCGGCATTGCGCACGAGATGAAGAACCCCCTGGCCGCCATCGTGAGCAACCTCGAGCCCGTCGGCGAGATCGTCGACGACCTCGTCGCCGCGACCCGGCGCGGGGACAGCGGTGAGCTCGAGGCGGGGGAGTTGAAGGAGATCGCGCAGGATTGCGACGTCGCCTGCATGCAGCTCCGTCGCGTGGCCCGAGATCTCACGACCATGGCGCGGGGCGGGACGACCCATCCGACGCCTGTGGACCCGAAGCAGGCGATCGACGGCGCGATGCGGATCCTCAAGAACCGTACGAAGTCCGGGATGCGTGTCGAGAGCGATGCGGGGACGGGACGCACGATCCTCGCCGATCCCGGGCGCGTGATGCAGGTCCTCCTGAACCTCGCCGGCAATGCGCTCGACGCGCTGGAAGGTCGGGACGACCCGCGACTGTCGCTGACGGCGCAGGATGCCGGGCCCTTCCACGTCGCGTTCATCGTCGAGGACAACGGTCCCGGCATCCCCGAGGAGGTCCGCGCCCGGATCTTCGAGCCCTTCTTCACGACGAAGGCCCCCGGCCAAGGCACGGGTCTGGGGCTTCACCTGGTAAGCGAAATCGTCCGGTCCCTGAGCGGGACCGTGCACTGCGAGACCCGCGAAGGCGAGGGGACGCGATTCAGCGTCTTGCTCCCCGTCTACATCCAGCGGGCCTCACCGGAGGCTGTCCATCATGACGCACGAAGTGACTCAGCTACTGATCGTCGACGACGAGGAGACGATCCACAAGGCGCTGAAGCGCACGTTCCGCCGGGAGCCCTACGAGCTCCTGCACGCCTATGATGCGGCCGAGGCCTGGGCGCTCATCGAGCGCCACAAGGGCATCCGGGCGATCATCTGCGATCACTACATGCCGGGTACGCACGGACTCGATCTGCTCAAGGAGATTCGGGCCCTGCACGCGGACATCGCGACGATCCTGCTCACCGCACAGGCCGACCTGCAGCTCGTCATTGCGGCCATCAACGAGGGCCAGATCCACCGCTTCTTCACGAAGCCCTGGGACGCGAACCAGCTGCGGACCGAGTTGGCCAAATTGGTGTCCGGCTCCGAGCACGACGTCGAGCGCCTCGATGCCCTGGCGCGTTCGGAGCAGAAGCTGCGGCAGGAACTCATGCTCGAGCGCGACGCGGACGGTGCCTTCATCCTCGAGATGCCGGACTGAGACCGCGCCGCCAATCCCGCCCCCGCGTTGGAGTCCCCACCATGGCCACGATCCTGATCGTCGACGACGACGCGGGCATCCGCGACGCGCTGCAGCCCCTGCTCGAGCGGCTCGGACACCGGGTCCAGGCGGCCGCGGACGGCCTGGAGGCCATCCAGCACTTCGATCAGGGGACCTTCGACCTCATCATCTCGGACGTGATGATGCCCGAGATGAACGGCTTCGATCTCCTGCACGCCCTCCAGTCCCGCATCGTCGACCGCATCCCCTTCATCATCCTCTCCAGTCACGACGACCGCGAAGCGATCAAGGCCGCGCTCTTCGCCGGTGCTTTCGACTACATCCTCAAGCCCTTCGACGAGGAGCGCGTCCGCAGCGTCCTCGAACGCGCCTTGACCCAGCGTGCGGCGTGGGCGGGGGAGGGAGGGGCCGTCACCCGGCCGCCCGCCGTGTCGTTTGATCCCCCGCCGTCGTGCGACACGTCCTTTCGGGCCGACGACGAGCCGCGACGGTCCGGCCCGGGGGGGGGCGACGTGATGGCGCGCACGACGAAGGTCGTCAGCGTTGCCGCGCCCGCCACGCGCCGGGGTGCAGCCGAGGCCAAGGGCGCCCGGCGGTGGCTCGCGCGCCTCGTGAGGCGACGCCGCGCCTGAGCTGCCCGCGCCCGGGGTCGCCGCCATCCGGACCATTCTGGTCCCCTTGATGGCGCGGCGCGATCGCGCCGACGCGTGACGCGCGCCATGACGTCCGTGGGGCGCAGTGGATCGACGAAGATCCTGCACGCGTCCTTGCGATACCTTCGCAGGATCGTTCGCGTGCGAACACTACGTCGCAGCCGCCGTGCGTTTCTAGGTAGCGTCGATCGACGCTCCTACCATGTGAAGTCGAGCGCTGCTTGAGCGCGACTCGCGAAAGAAAGGATGCTGCTGATCTCCCGTGGCGTGTCCAACTCGACCCCTTCGGCGTCGTCGACACCCGCGGCCTGCCTGGCCACTGTCATTGCCCACGTGCTTGCATCCAGGCGTCGCGAGCTCCCCTGCTGTCAGTCCTTGAGACGTTCGACCTCCGGAGGCTTCGACCCTCGATGAGCTCCAAAGCTACTCCTTCGACCGGCGACAAAGCCTCGACCGGCGGTGGCGACGCCAAGCGCGTCCTCCGCGTCAGCGAACACACCGTCGAGGTCGTGTCCGACTCGGGCGAGGGCGCCCAGAAGTGCGGGCAGGGCTTCGGCGCCGTGTCCGCGAAGATGGGCAACGGTGTCTGGACGGTGGAGATCATTCCCGCCGAGATCCAGCCCCCGCCGCGTTCGCCCGGCAGCGCCAGCGGCGTGCGCATCCGCATCGGCACCGACACGGTGACCAACTGGGGGGACGAGGCCCAACTCGTCGTGGCGTTCAACGAGCAGGTGCTGTTGGCCCGCCACCGGCTCGGGGCGCTGGCCGACGACGCGATCATCCTGATCGAGGACATGTGGGCGGACCATCCGGATCCCGACATCCGACGGGCGTGGAACGATGCGATGGACGAGCTTTCGTCGCGGAACTACCGCTTCGTCCACGTCCCCATGGAGAAGGAAAGCCTCGAGGTCGTCGACAACCCGCGCCGCGGGAAGAACATGTTCGTGCTCGGCGTCCTCACGTACCTGTACGACCGCGACAGCGAGATCGTGAAGGGACAGATCGCGCATCAGTTCCGCCGCAAGCCCCCCGAGGTCACCGAGCGCAACGTCCAGCTGCTCGAGCGGGGCATGGCGTGGGCCGAGGCCAACCTCGACTTCCGCATCAACGTGCCCACGCACGCCTCCGACGTCCCCATGGTCGTGATGAACGGGAACGAAGCCATCGGCATGGGCGCCATCGCGGCGGGCCTCGACCTCTGCGCGATGTACCCGATCACGCCGGCGACGTCCGTGTCCCACTACCTCGGCGAAGTCTTCGATCGCGTCGGTGGAATCCTCCACCAGGCGGAGGACGAGATCGCCGCGGCCGGCGTGGCCATCGGTGCCTCCTTCGCCGGCAAGGTCGCGTTCACCGTGACCTCCGGCCCGGGGCTCGCGTTGAAGACCGAGTTCCTCGGGCTCGCGACCATGACCGAGACGCCGCTCGTGCTGGTGGACGTCCAGCGGGGCGGGCCGAGCACGGGTCTCCCCACGAAGGTGGAGCAAAGCGACCTCCTGGCCGCGCTCTACGGGCAGCCCGGCGACGCGCCGAAGATCCTCCTCGCGCCCTCGACCATCGAGGAGTGCTTCCACGTGATGGTCACCGCGCGTCGTCTCGCCGAGACGTTCCGCTGTGTCGTGATGGTATTGACCGACGCCAACCTGGCGACCGGCGTCACGCC
Source organism: uncultured Planctomycetota bacterium (assembly GCA_963802335.1). GTDB lineage: Bacteria > Planctomycetota > PLA2 > PLA2 > JAEUHO01 > CAWDIE01. Next base: position 559,140 of record CAWDIE010000008.1, read on the forward strand.
GTGGCCGCGGCCGCAACTCGACGCGAAGTGGCAAGCGCGTGCGGCCGACCAGTCGCCGGTGCCCGACGGACTGCGTCCGTACGACTGGGATCCCAAGACGGGACTCTCGAAGCGCTTCATCCCCGGCCAGCCCGGCGGGATGTTCACCGCAACCGGACTGGGGCACGACGAGGCGAGCAAGGTCACCTACGCCCCCGACGTCAACCAGCGGGCCCAGGCCATGCGAAGCCGCAAGCTCGCCGTGCTCCAGGACATGCTCAAGCCCCCGACGGTGATGGGCGAGTCCTCGGGTGATCTTCTCGTCATCGGGTGGGGGAGCACGCGGGGCGCGATCGAGGAGGCGACTGAGCGGGCACGGGACGAGGGACTCAAGGTCTCTTCGCTCCACCTCACGTTCCTCTCGCCGCTGGAGCCGGGGCTGAAGGAGATCTGCCGCCGCTTCTCCAAGATCCTCGTGGTCGAGATCAACTACAGCGACGACCCGGACGCGCCCTTCATCACCGATGAGAATCGGCGCCGCGGGCAGCTCTGCATGTTGCTTCGAGGCCAGCTGCTCGTCGATGCCGACAGCTGGACGCGGGTTCCCGGCGAACCGCTGCGTCCGGGGCAGATCCTGCGGGCGCTCAAGGAGCGTCTCGGCGCGCCCACGACCTCGACCGGAAAGGAAGGTGCCTGATGCACGGCGACGGTTGCTCGCTGCTGAGCTGCAGCACGATCGACGAGCGCGTGTTCGACGTCGATGATTACGAGGGCCCCCAAGCGCGCTGGTGTCCTGGGTGCGGCGACCACGCGATCCTCGGGTCCGTGCTCCGTCTGCTCGCCGAGGAGCAGCTGAAGCCCGAGACCACCATGTTCGTCTCCGGCATCGGCTGCTCGAGTCGCTTTCCCCACTACGTGAGCACCTACGGCTTCCACGGCATCCACGGGCGGGCCCTGCCCGTATCGACGGGCATCAAGCTCGCGCGCCCGGATCTCGACGTGTTCGCCGTGATGGGCGACGGCGACTGCTGCTCGATCGGAGCCGCGCACTGGATTCACGCGATCCGCTACAACGTGAACATGGTCGCGATGTTGCTCGACAACAACATCTACGGCCTGACGAAGAACCAGACGTCGCCGACCACGCCGCAGGGCCGCAAGACGCTGACCCAGACGCAGGGCACCTACCTGCCGCCGCTGAATCCGACGACGACGTCGCTCGGCGTCTCCAACGCCTCGTTCATGGCCCAGACCGCCGACTGGGCGCCCGGGCACCTCTTCGCCACGCTGAAGGCCGCCTACGCGCACCCCGGCTTCTCCTTCGTGCGCATCCTGCAGCGGTGCCCCATCTGGACGCCGGACATCTTCCAGCAGGCCGCGCAGAACCCCGAGGACACGCAGCTCCTGCTGCACGAGCGCGGCATTCGGGATGCCGACTCCGAGTCGGTCTACAAGAACCACATCCGGCACGACCCGCTCGACATCCACGGCGCGCGCGAGCTCGCCGAAGACGCCAGCGTCGTACGCCTGGGTCTCTTCTACTGTGATCCGTCACGTCCCCGCTACGAGGAGACGCGACACCTTCCGAGGCACACCGCGGAAGAGCGTATCGAGATCCTGAACGGGGAGTTCGACCGCTATGCCCTTTGACGAAGCCGAGCAGAGGATCTTCGAGACCCTCGAGCGTCCGCTGGGCGCGTTCCGGTCCGCGATGGCCACGACCATCGAGGACCTGCGCGGTGCCATCGACCAGATCGTCCAAGACAGCGCGGATGATCACGACGGCTCCGACCTCGGCCAGTTCGCCGTAGGCCGCCTCGACGCCGGTCGATTCGAAGCCCTCGTGGAGAGGGAGTCCGTGGCCGTGGAGCCCGCGACGGCGGAGCGACTCGAGCGCGCATTCGCGACGCTCACCGAGCTCGTCGCGCGCAAGGAACAACTCGTGCGCGTGAACGTCGAACCGGGCGCCAGCCTCCAGTTCGCCGTCGCCGGTGCCCTGACCGAGGTGGGGCGCGCCTTCGGTGCCGCGCGCATCGCCACGCTCGCCCGCGGGGGCCGCTATACCGACGCCGAGCACGCCGCGTGGCTGGGGGAGTTCCCTTTCGCACGCTGGAATGCCGCCGAGCGTGAACTCGCTCCGCCGCTCGTCGTCCGCGTGAACGGGGCCGACCTGCTCGCCGAAGGGCTGGCCGAGTTCCTCGACGGGGGGATCAAGATCATCCTGCTCGTCCGGGGCGACGCGCCGCCTGCGCCGCTCGCCCGCCTGATCACGCCGTCCACGTACGTCGCGCAGGTGAAGGACGCGTCCGACCTCGCCGGCTTCGGCCGCCCACCCGGGGAACGGCATCGCCGCGATGCTGCCCGAGGGCGCGGCCTTCTTCCGCCACGATCCGATCGGCGGCGAGTCCCTCGGCCAGCGCCTGACCGTCGACGCGCTGCCCGACAGCGGGCCCCCGCGGCCGCTCGGCACGCTGAGTCCCGCCCAACTCGAGGCACCGCTGCTCCAGCTGCGAGCCCTCGCGGCCGCGCCGTCGGTGGCGGCCGGAGAGGCGCCCGTCGAGGGGGACGCTGCCGGCAAGCTCGCCGCCTGGCTCCTCAGTCAGGCCGACTTCGACAACCTGGACGCCTGAGAGGAGTCATGGACCTCACCGCCATCATCACCGCCGTGGCCGTCCTGGGTGGGGTCGGGCTCGTGTTCGGCTTGCTCATCGCCGTGGCCAACAAGCAGCTGAAGGTGTGGGAGGACCCCCGCATCGACGGCGTAACCGACCTGCTTCCGGGAACGAACTGCGGTGCGTGTGGGCAGGCCGGCTGTCGCGCCTTCGCCGAGAAGCTCGTCGACGGGGCGCTGCCGCCGGCCGGCTGCACGAACATGGGCGAGGACGAGATCCTCGAGGTGGCGAGTTATCTGGGTGTGGACGCCGGTGAGGCCACCAAGCGCGTCGCACGCCTGCTCTGCGCGGGCGGCTCCGACGTCGCGGTTCAGAGTGCACGCTACGAGGGCCTCACGTCCTGCGCCGCGGCTGCGGCCGTCGCGGGAGGCGGCAAGGGGTGTTCGTGGGGGTGCATCGGCCTCGCCGATTGCGCCGACGCGTGCACCTTCGACGCGATCTTCATGAGCCCGACCGCGCTCCCCGTCGTGCGTCCCGATGCCTGCACGGCGTGCGGCGACTGCGTCGAGGCCTGTCCCAAGGACCTCTTCACCATCATGCCGCTCGATCAGAAGCTGATCGTGCAGTGCAAGAGTCAACTCGAGGGCGACGTGGCCGAAGAGCTCTGCCGCGTGGCCTGCACCGCCTGCGGGCGATGCGCGGATGATGCCGCCGCCGGCCTCATCGAGATGCGCCACGGTCTCGCCGTGGTCGATTACGCGAAGAACGACCTCGCCGGAAGCGAGGCGACCCAGCGCTGCCCCACGGGCGCCATTCGTTGGGTCGAGTATGCGCAGTTCGCGGATGCCCGCGAGCTCGCCGGGAGTGCTTCCTCATGACGTCCGCCACCCGTGATTCCGCCCCCCAGGCCCGCTACCCGGGCAAGCGCACTGCTACCGACGGCAGCGGCGCGATCGTCACCATGGAGACGGCCGGCAGCGATGCCGCGGGCGCGTACCCGATCACCCCGTCCACCCAGATGGGCGAGGGGTTCGCCGTGGCGCTCGCCGCCGGCAAGCCCAACGTGCGCGGCCGGCAGCTGCTGTTCTTCGAACCCGAGGGCGAGCACGCGGCGGCGGCCGTCACCGCGGGCATGAGCCTCACGGGGCTGCGCGCGTCCAACTTCTCCAGCGGCCAGGGCATCGCGTACATGCACGAGTCGCTCTATGCCGCGGTCGGCAAGCGTCTCACCTACGTGCTCAACGTGGCGTGCCGCGCCATGACGAAGCACGCCCTGAACGTCCACGCCGGGCACGACGACTACCACTGCGTCGACGACACGGGCTTCTTCCAGCTCTTCGCGAAGGACGTGCAGGAGTCGGCGGACTTCAACCTGATCACGCGACGGATCGCCGAGCTGACGCTGAACCCGGGCATTTGCGCGCAGGACGGCTTCCTGACCAGCCACACGATCGAGACGATGAACATGCCGGAGCCGGCGCTCGTCGACGAGTACCTCGGCGACCCGGCCGACATCATCGACTCGCCGACGCCCGCGCAGCGTCTCGTGTTCGGTGAGAAGCGCCGGCGCGTGCCCGAACTCTACGATTTCGACTTCCCCGCCATGCTCGGTACGGTGCAGAACCAGGACAGCTACGCGCAGGGCGTGGCCGCGCAGCGCCCGTTCTACTTCGACCACATCCAGGCCATCACGGATCGGGCGTTCGACGAGTACGCCGCCCTCACGGGGCGCCAGTACAAGCGCATCATGGGCTACCGGATGGACGACGCGGAGTACGTGATCGCCGGTCAGGGCTCGGTCGTTTCGAACGCCGAGGCCGTGGCCGACCACCTCCGCGAGACGCGGGGGCTCAAGGTCGGCGTCATGCAGGTGGCGATGTTCCGCCCGTTCCCGTCCGATCAGCTGACGCACATGCTCAAGGGCAAGAAGGCCGTGACCTTCCTGGAGCGGACCGATCAGCCGCTGGCCGTCGACGCACCGCTGCTGCGCGAGGCCCGCGCCGCGATGGGGAAGGCGATCGAAAACGGTCGCAGTTCCGGGAAGCCCGTGCATGCGGGCGTCGCCCCGTGCCAGGTCGACGACGTCCCCGAGTTCTACTCGGGGTGCTTCGGGCTCGGCAGCCGCGACCTCCAGCCCAACCACATCGTCGCCGCGTTCGACAACATGCTCGAGGGCGGCAAGCAGCTCAGGCAGTACTACCTGGGGATCGATTTCATCCGGAAGGGCACGCGCCTGCCGAAGCTCCAGATCTGGCAGGAGAAACTGCTGGACGGCTACCCCCATCTGGCGGATCTCGCGCTCGATCCGGGCCCGGAGGTGAACCTCCTCCCCAAGGGTTCGACGTCGATCCGCATCCACTCCGTGGGTGGGTGGGGCGCCATCACGATGGGCAAGAACCTGGCCCAGACGGCGGCCGATCTGCTCGGTCTCTTCATCAAGGCCAACCCGAAGTACGGTTCCGAGAAGAAGGGCCAGCCGACGACGTTCTACGCCACGTTGGCCAAGGAGCCGATCCGGCTCAACTGTGAGCTCAAGCAGGTCGGCGTGGTCCTCTCGCCCGACCCGAACGTCTTCCGCCACTCGAACCCCCTCGCGGGGCTGCAGGAAGGCGGCGTCTTCATCATCCAGAGCAGCCTGTCGCCGCAGGCCCTCTGGAACTCGCTGCCCAAGACGGCCCAGCGCGAGATCCGCGAGAAGCGCTACCAGGTCTACCACATCGACGCCTTCAAGATCGCGATGGAGATCGCGACCAACGAGGACCTGCGCTTCCGTATGCAGGGCGCCGCGTTCATGGGCGCCTTCTTCCACGCGTCTCCGCTGATGAAGGACCACGGGCTGGACGAAAAGCGTCTCTTCGACGGCATCAGCGCGCAGATCAACAAGAAGTTCGGCCACCTCGGTGAGAAGGTCGTGGGGGAGAACCTCCAGGTCATCCGGCGCGGCTTCGACGAGGTCCTCAAGCTCGACCCCGACGAACCTCCAGGACGACGGCCAGGAGGGCATGCAGGTGCCCGTCATGCCGGCGATCCTCGATGGCGCGGGCCAGGATGCGGGCATCGCGAACACAGGCCGGTTCTGGGAACAGGTGTGCCACCTGTACAAGACGGGCGAAGACGGTATCGCCGACCCCTTCGCCGCCATCAGCGCCATGCCCGCGGCCACCAGCTCGATCCGCGACATGACGGACATGCGCTTCGAGGTGCCGGAGTTCGTGCCCGACAAGTGCACCGGCTGCAGCGCCTGCTGGACGCAGTGCCCCGACAGCGCCATCCCCGGCGTGGTGAACACGGTCGAGCAGATCCTCGAGACCGCCGTCGATGCCGCCTCCAACGGGCAGACCTTCGACCGCTTCCGTCAGGTCATCAAGCACCTCGGACGCGAGTCGCGGCGCATCATGCGTTCGTCGCCCTTCACGACGTTCTCCGACGTCCTGAAGACCGCCTACGCGAGTGTGGCGACGAAGCTGGGCCTCGACCCCGAACGCCGCAAGGCCCTGGACAAGGAGTTCCAGGCCATCGCCGGCACGCTCGAGGACTTCCCCCTCGCCAAGACGGCGCCCTTCTTCGACATGCCCGAGTCGCAGACCAAGGACAGCGGCGGGCTGTTGTCGATCACCGTCAATCCCGAGACGTGCAAGGGCTGCAACGTCTGTGTCAACGTCTGCCCCACGGGGGCGCTCGTCACCATCAAGCAGACCGACGATGTCGTCGAGGACCTGCGCCGTCGCTGGGCCTTGTGGCACCAGCTGCCGGACACGAACGACGAGTTCGTCAACATCGCGAGCCTCGACGAGGGCATCGGCGTCCTGTCGTCGTTGCTCCTCAAGAAGGACAACTATCTGTCCATGGTGGGCGGCGACGGTGCCTGCATGGGGTGCGGCGAGAAGACCGGCATCCACATGATCACCGCCGCCGTGACCGCGTTCGTGCTTCCCAAGGTGCGCGCACTGGTCGAGCGGATCGAGGGGCAGATCGCGGCGCTGGACGCGAAGGCCCGCGGCCTGCTGGCCGGCGATGCGGACCTGGAGAAGATCGGTGATGCCGGCAACGGTCAAGCCGAAGTGCCGCTCGACGCGGACAAGAAGCGGGAACTCGAGCGGATCACGAAGATGATTCGCGATCTGAAGGACCTTCACTGGCGATACACCGAGGGGCCGAGCGGCAAGGGCCGCGCCGCAATGGGCTTCACCAACTCGACGGGCTGCTCGTCGGTGTGGGCCAGCACGTACCCCTACAACCCGTATCCGTTCCCGTGGGTCAACCACCTCTTCCAGGACGCTCCGTCCATCGCCATCGGCATCTTCGAAGGCCACATGCGCAAGATGGCCGACGGGTTCATCTCGGTGCGCCGGGCGCAGGAGGAGATCGACGGCACGTACGATGAGGCGAAGAGCGAGGCGTACTACGCCAAGTTCGACTGGGAGAAGTTCACGGACGACGAGTTCCACCTCTGCCCGCCGGTGATCGCGGTCGGTGGCGACGGCGCCATGCTCGACATCGGCTTCCAGAACCTGTCGCGCCTGCTGGCGTCCGACAAGCCCGTCCGCGTCGTCGTGCTCGACACCCAGGTCTACTCCAACACGGGTGGCCAGGCGTCCACCGCGACGTACACGGGGCAGGTGGCCGACATGGCCGCGTTCGGCAAGGCCCACCACGGCAAGGAGGAGATGCGCAAGGAGCTCTCGCTCCTCGCCATGGCGCACCGCCAAGCCTACGTGCTGCAGTCCTCCCAAGCCCTCCCGAGCCACCTGCTCGGTGGGGTGCTCGAGGGCCTGCAGGTACGCCGCCCGGCGCTGTTCGTCATCCACTCGCCGTGCCCGCCCGAGCACGGTCTTGCGGACTACAGTTCGATGCGCGCCGCCAAACTGTCGCTCGAGAGCCGTGCCTTCCCGATCCTCACGTACAACCCCGATCGCGGTAACTCCCTGGCGGAGCACCTGAGCATCGAGGGCAACCCCGCCATCGACGAGACCTGGCCGACCTACGAGCTGAAGTACGTCGACGACGACGGGGCCGAGCAGACGATGGAGCTTCCGCTCACCATCGCGGACTGGGCCTGCACCGAGGGGCGCTTCAAGAAGCACTTCCGCAAGGCCAAGCCCGACGAAGACGTCGTGCCCTACCACGAGTACCTCGCCACCCCGCTCGCCGAGCGCGGCGACGAGATCCCGTTCATCTACACGCTCGACGCCAAGGGCCGGCTGGTGAAGACGCTCGTGTCCGTGGACATCGTGCGGCTCGGTGACGAGCGCCTCGACTACTGGGGGCGCCTCAAGCACCTCGCCGGGGTCGAAGCGTCGGCCCCCGTCCACGACGTCGTGGAGGCGGAGCTGGAGGAGGCCTTCGACGAGAAGATCGAGGCCCTCAAGCGCGAGTACGAGGCCAAGATGGCCGACCTGCGGGCCCACTACCCCGTCCTCGTTGCGCGACGGATGGCGGAAGGGCTGCTGAAGGCCGGCAACGGCACCCAGACGGTCGCCGAGCTGATCACGCGCGTGCAGTCCATGCCGGATCTGAAGCCCGTGCCCGCGAATGGGGATGCGACGATGACCTTCGGGTCGGCGTCGGCCACCGCGCCTGCGAAGGCGTCGGCCCAGCCGGCCGAGGCGACAGCGACGTCGACGGCGCCCACCGCCGTCGCCGAGCAGGAAGAGGAGGATGAGGGGCTCGCCATGGAGCCCTACATCGAGACCGCTCGCTGCACGACGTGCCACGAGTGCACGAACCTCAACCGGAAGCTCTTCGCCTACAACGAGAAGAAGCAGGCCATCATCAAGGATCCGCGGGGCGGCCCGTTCAAGGACCTGGTGCTCGCCGCGGAGAAGTGCCCGGTGAAGATCATCCACCCCGGTACGCCGCTCAACCCCAAGGAGAAGAACCTGGAGAAGTGGGTCAAGCGCGCTGAGCCCTTCAACTAGCGCGAGACGACTAGCGCGAGGCGAGGCATCATGCCCACGAATCTCCAGTTTCGTCACGGGGTCCACCCCCCGGAGTCCAAGGAGCTCACGGCGAGCCTTCCGGTCCGCCGGATGGCCTTTCCGTCCGAGATCATCCTTCCCCTGCGTCAGCATGCGGGTCGGCCGGCCAAGGCGATCGTCAAGGCGGGCGACCGGGTCGAACGCGGCGACATGGTCGCCGAGGCCGACGGCTGGGTGTCGGTGCCGATCCACGCCTCCGCCGCCGGTCGCGTGGCGTCGGTGGGGCTGTGGCCGCACCCCGACGGAAGCACCGATCTGGCCGTGCGAATCCTGGTGGATCCCAACTCGGCCCAGGCCCCCCGCCCGCGGGTGATCCCTCGGTGGGAGAGCCTGGAGCCGAAAGAGATCGTGCAGGCCATCCAGCACGGCGGCCTGGTCGGACTCGGCGGTGCGGCATTTCCCACCCACGTCAAGCTCTCGCCCCCGGAGGACAAGCGGCTCGACGCCATCCTGATCAACGGCTGCGAGTGCGAGCCGTATCTGACGACCGATCACCGGACGATGGTGGACTTCCCGGAGCGGGTCCACGAGGGCATTCGCATCATGATGCGCGCGCTCGGCGTGGACCGCGCCCTCGTCGGCATCGAGAACAACAAGCCGGACGCGATCGCGCGCATGCGTGAGACCGCGCCGACGGACATCGACGTCGAGATCCTACCCCTCACCGTCAAGTACCCGCAGGGTGCGGAGAAGATGCTCATCAAGGCCCTCCTGGATCGGGAGGTCCCGTCCGGCGGGTTGCCGATGGACGTCGGCGTCATCGTCCAAAACGTGGCCTCGGTCGCGACGATCGCGGAGATCTTCGAGACGGGGCTGCCGCTCATCGAGCGCATCGTCACCGTCACCGGCCCCGGCGTGAAGAAGCCCGCCAATCTGCTCGTGCCGGTCGGCACGCGTATCGGGGATCTCCTGGACGCCTGTGGCGGACTGACGGACGACGCGATCGAGATCGTCAGCGGCGGCCCGATGATGGGCGCCGCGATTGCGAGCCTCGACGCGCCGGTCATGAAAGGCACCACGGGCATCATCGCCTTGCGCGCAGAGGACGTGAAGGAACAGGAGCAGTACCCGTGCATCCGCTGCGGGCATTGCTTGGAAGCCTGCCCCGTGTTCCTCAACCCGCAGGTCCTCGGCAAGCTCGCCATGAACGGGCGCGACGAGGAAATGGCCGGGGAGCATCACCTGTGGGACTGCATGCTCTGCGGCTGCTGCTCCTACGTGTGTCCGTCGAACATCCCCCTGTCACAACTCTTCTCCGCGTCGCGCGCGGCGCTTCGAAGGAAGAAGGCCTCGGTATGAAGCCCCCGCGTTGGCTGATCACCGCGTCCCCGCACGTCGGCTCCCCGGAGAGTACGCCGCGCATCATGTGGTCGGTGGTTGCGAGCCTCGTTCCCATCTGCGCCGCGGGCGTGTACTTCTTCGGTCCCAGCGCCCTGCTCGTCCTCATGGCGTCGACCGCCGGTTGCGTCGTCACGGAGCGCGTGTTCGGCAAGCGTGGCACCCTGCTCGACGGTTCCGCCGTGATCACCGGGCTCCTGCTGGGGCTGACGTTGCCGCCGGGGATCCCCCTGTGGATGGCCTTCGTGGGGGGCGCGTTCGGCCTGGGCTTCGGCAAGCTGATCTTCGGCGGCCTCGGGCAGAACCCCTTCAACCCCGCGCTCTTGGGCCGCGCCTTCCTGCAGGCCGCGTTTCCCGTCGCACTGAACACGTGGCCGCAGAACGGCTCCGGCATGACCCTGTTCTCCCACTTCCGGCTCGACCGGTTGAGCGAGTGGGCGGCCCTTCGCGGCGACAACTTCGCGTTTCCCTTCACCTCGGCCCAGGTCCCGGACGCTTCGACCGCGGCCACCCCGCTCGGTCTCTGGAAGTTCCAGGACACCTCGACCGAGCTCTCGAATCTCCTGCTCGGCACGACGGGGGGGTGCATCGGCGAGACGGCCGGCATCCTGATCCTGCTCTGCGGCGCGTACCTGGCCGTGCGAAACCACCTGAACTGGCGCATCCCGGTCAGCATCTTCGCCTCCGTGATCCTCTTCGCCGGCGTGCTCTACCTCGCCAACGCGGAGCGCTACGCGAGCCCGCTATTCATGCTCTTCAGCGGCGGCCTGATGCTCGGCGCCGTCTACATGGCGACGGACATGGTCACGTCGCCCGTGACGAATCGGGGCGCCTGGGTATTCGGCATCGGCATCGGATTCCTCGTCATCGTAATTCGGACGTGGGGTGGGCTGGCCGAGGGTGTCCAGTACGCGATCCTCCTGATGAACGCCCTCGTCCCCTTCATCAACCGGATGACCCAGCCGAAGGTCTTCGGCACGCGCCGCGTGCGGGTGACGTCATGAGCACCGCTACCGACACGACGACGCCGGACGCGCCGGCGCCCCAGATCCCCCGCGCGGACGTGCCGTCGTGGCGCTTGATCGCGACGCTGGCCGTCGCGGGCGCGCTGGCCGCGGTGTTGTTGGCCGTCGTCAGCGACCTGACGAGGGATCGCATCGCCGCCAACAAGGCCGCGGTCCTGAAGGAGGCCATCGGGGTCGTCTTGCAGGATGCCGACCGGATCGTAAGCCTCCAGGAGCAAGAGGACGGCCTGCGTCTCGACGAGGAGGTCGTCTACCTCAACGACCGCATCTTCTTCGGCTACGACGAGAGCGGCGCCCCGCTCGGTTTCGCGATGGTGGGGGGGGCGTACGGGTACGGCTCCGATCCGATCCGTCTGATCTTCAGCTACGACGCATCCACGCACGAAGTGCTCGGCCTGAAGGTCCTCGAGCACAAGGAGACCCCGGGCATCGGAACGAAGATCGAGGACGATGCCGCGTTCGCCGGTCAGTGGTCCAAGCCGGTGGGGGACGACACGCGACGTCGTGCGCCGCGCCTCGTGGCGGCCGACGCGTCCCTCGTCCCCGTGCGTAGCGATGCGGCGCCGGCCTCGGATCCGGCCGCCGAGCGGCACGAGGTCGACACCATCAGCGGCGCGACCATCTCGTCGAAGGCCGTCATCAAGATCGTGAGCGACCGGGTCCGCCAGCTGGGTGACAAGCTGGCGGCCTGGAACCCGGAGGAGGGGCGATGAGAGAGACCACGCCCAGCGCCGACTTCGTTCGCGGCATCTGGCGCGAGAACCCGGTGCTCGTGCAGATGCTGGGCCTCTGCCCCGCGTTGGCGGTGACCAACTCGGCGGTGAACGCCCTCGCGATGGGGGTCGCGACGTTCTTCGTCCTGATCGGATCGAGCTTCATGGTCTCGAGCCTCAAGCGCTTCATCCCCAGCGAGGTGCGCATCTCGACCTACATCCTGATCATCGCGACGTTCGTCACGATCGCCGACCTGGGTCTGGAGGCGTTGGCGCCCGGCGTGCACAAGGCCCTGGGCGCGTTCATCTCCCTCATCGTGGTGAACTGCATGATCTTGGGTCGACAAGAAGCGTTCGCCTCCAAGCGGCCCGTCGGTCGCGCCGTGCTCGACGCCATGGGCACGGGCGTCGGGTTCATCATCGCGCTGTTCCTGATGGGCGCGTTCCGCGAGATCCTCGGCAACGGCACCTTGTTCGGTGCCCAGCTCTTCGGACCCCACTTCGAGCCCTGGGTCGTCATGATCCTGCCGCCCGGTGGCTTCCTCATGCTCGGCTTCCTGCTCCTCGGCCTCGGCTGGTGGGAGCAGCGGAAGGCGCGTCGCCAGACGCCGGTGGATGCGTCGTCCGAGCCGGTACGGAGGGTGGCATGAACGACAACGTCCTCTGGATCCTGCTCTCGGCCATGATCGTCAACAACTTCACGTTGATGATGTTCCTCGGTCTGTGCCCGTTCATGGGGGTCTCGGCGAAGGTGTCCACGGCGCTCCGCATGGGGCTCGCGAACATCTTCGTCCTGGTGATCACCTCGATCTGCGCGTGGTTCCTGCATAACTTCGTACTCCCGCACGCGCCGTACCTGCGGCTCATCTCCTACATCGTGGTCATTGCCTCGATGGTGCAGATCACCGAGATGGCCATCAAGAAACTGAGCCCGGCGCTGTTTAGGCAGCTCGGCATCTTCCTGCCCTTGATCACGACGAACTGCGCGATCCTCGGCATGGCGCTCTGGCAGACCGTGAAGTACGACTACAACTTCATCCAGGGCATCTTCTACGCGGTGGGCGCGGGCGCCGGCCTGACGCTGGCCCTCGTGCTCATGGCTTCGATTCGCGAGAACACCGAGCTCAGCGACGTCCCGTCGATCGCCAAGGGCACCGCCCTCACGCTCATCATCGCCGCGAGCTTGAGCCTGGCCTTCATGGGCTTCTCCGGTCTCGGGAGCGCGTCGTGAGTCCGATCCTGGCCATGCTCCTGCTGGCCGTGCTCTTCACGGCCTTCGCGCTGCTGACGCGTCGCGTCGAGCCGCGTTCCTGCTCTACCCACGCCTGCCCCGACCCGACCGATTCCGAACGTGCCGGTTCCCAACATGCCGGCGACGCCTGCGCGGGCTGCGAACTCGCAGCCGTGAAGACGGAGACGAACGACCATGCGTGATCCCCAAGACACCGTGCGCCCGGCGTGGCGAGCCGACCGTCGGCAGCTGCTGACCCTGGGTCTGGGAACGTTCGTGGTGGCCTCGCTGCCGCTGGCGCTCCGCCGTCGCCGCGCCTTCGAGGTCGTGCGTCGGCAGGTGCCGGTCATGGGCACCCTGGCGGATCTGACGGTCGTGGCCGAGGGCCGCCGTCAGGGCCACGCCGCTCTCGACGGGGCCGTCGCCGCCTTGCGGGCGGTGGACCGGACCATGACCGCCTACGCCGCGACCTCGGATGTCGGGCGGGCGAACGCCACGGCCGCCCGGGAGGCCGTCGTGGTCGACGAGAGCACGGCGACCGTCGTCCGCGAGGCGCTCGGCTGGGCCGAGGCCACGGACGGTCGCTTTGATCCCTGCCTGGGACGGGCCACGGCCCTGTGGGACGTGAAGCTGAGAAGCACCCCGCCCGCGGCCGCCGCCGTGGACGAGCTCGCCTCCCGAGGCCTCTGGCGGCGTCTGGACGTCGGCACCCTGAACGGGCGGACGTGCCTGCGCTACGGGGACCGGGATGTTCGTGTCGACCTGGGCGGGATCGCCAAGGGCTTCGCCGTGGACCAGGCCGCCCTGGCCGTACGCCGGGTCGGGGTCACGAGCGGCCTGCTCAACGTCGGCGGGGATCTGGTCGCCCTGGGGCGCTCGCCCGACGGCGACCCGTGGCAGGTCGGGATCCGCTCACCCGAGGACGCGCGGGCGCTCGTGACGACACTCGCGGTCGAGGACGAGGCCATCGCCACTTCCGGGGACTACGAGCAGTCGTTCGTGCACGGCGGGAGGCGGTACCACCACCTGCTCGACGGGTCGACGGCGGCCCCCCGCGCCACCCGTGCGCGCAGTCTGACCGTGGCCGCGCCGACGTGCATGGCCGCGGACGCCGCGGCGACCGCGGCTTTCGGTCTCGAGGCTCGGCCGGCTGGCGACCTCGTGCGGCAGATCGAGCGGGGCGCGCGCGTCCTCTGCGTCGCCTAGACACACCCCCTCAAGGTATGATGCGGCCCACCACGTAGGAGCCGAGGGAGACCACGATGAGCCTGACCACGATCGGAACCCGGAGCGTCATCGCGGTGGACGCCGCGACGGCCGTCACCGAGGTCGCTCGCAAGATGAAGACCATGAGCCTGGGCTCCGTGGTGGTGCTCCGTGACGACCGTCCCATCGGCATCGTGACGGACCGCGATCTGACCGTGCGCGTGCTGGCGACCGACAACCGTCCGGACGAGCTCCATGCGGCGGACGTCATGAGCGCACCCCTCACGTGCGTCCACGAGCACGACGAACCGCTCAAGGCCGCGATGCTCATGCGGGAGGCCCAGGTCCGGCGCCTGCCGATCCTCGGTGGCGACGGGCAACTCGTCGGCATCATCAGCCTTGACGATCTGATGCATCACTTAAGCCGAACCCAGCACGAGATGTGCGAGGCCATCGCCTCCTTCCCGGTCTCGCACCACGGCGGCTGAGCCGGCGCCGGACGCGCCTCTCTTCTCGGGTATCTGCTTCGCTCGCGTAGGATGACGACCTGATGGAGCCCTCGCCGCCGTTGGGCTGGAGGGCCGACTGTCGTTGATGCGTGATGCCGTCGCCGCAGGGACTCGAGCGCCGGGAGGCCATCGATGGTGCATGGGAGAAGGTGGCTGGGAGGAAGCGTCTTCCTCCTGGCGGTGGCCGCGCTGCTGGTTGGGTGCAGCACGCCACACCGTGAGGACTTCATCGTGCCGGCTCCGCCCACGCCCCTGGCGGCGCGGGCGCCCGCGTGTCAGCCGATGCCCACGGCCGGGGAGTTGACGCTGCAGGAGGCGGTCGACACCGCGCTGGCGCGCAACCCCGACATCGCCACGGCCGAGGCCAACATCCGCGCGTCGGTCGCGACGTTGATGGGGGCGCGCGCCGAGCAGCGGCCCCACATCGGGCTCGACGCCTCGGTCCTCGGCGGGGACGCGCCGTCGATGTACCTGATGAAGCGCATCGACGCGCGAACCCTACCGCCCGACACCAACTTCAACGATCCCGGCGCCTTCTGGAACTTCGAGTTGGGCGCGACGCTTCGCTACAACGTCTGGGACGGCGGCGTCCGACGGCTGGGCGAGTACGCGGCCGAGGCCGGTGTGCACGCGGAGCGCTCGCGTCTCGAGGCCGTGCAGAACGTGCTGGCCGGGGGCGTGGTGACGACGTTCCTCAGCGCGAAGGCAGCCGAGGAACTCCTGAACGCCGACGACGCCAGCGTGCGTACGGTCGAGTCCCAGGTGGCGGAGACCCGAGCGAAGTACGAGATGGGGCAGACCCTCAAGAGCGATCTGCTCTCGCTCGAGGTGCGCCTGGCCAGCGCCAAGGAGCGTCGCATCCGCACCGACATCGCGCGCCGGGTCGCCCTGGCCGGCCTCAAGCGCCTCCTCGCCGTGCCCCAGGAGATCGAGATCCGCCTGGGTGATGCCACGGTGGAGGCGGCGGGTCTCCCGGAGAACAAGGACCAGGCCCTCGTCGAAGCCTTCCGCCACCGCGCCGAGGTGAAGGCCATCCGCTATCGGGTCCGCCAGGCCAAGATCGAGGTGGAGCGCGCCCGTCGCTCGGGTGCCCCCAAGGTGGATCTGCAGGCGCGGTGGTACGGCGACGACGACGGCCTCGAGCTCTCCAGCAACTGGTGGGTGCTCGTGGCCCTCTCGTGGGATCTCTACGACGGCGGCCGGCGCGAGTCGCAGCTGATGTACGCGCGCGCCGTGCTCGATCGCATGAAGGAGGAAGACCGCAAGGCGCTCCTCGATGTGGCGTTGCAGGTCGAGACCAGCCTGCTCGAGCTCGAGGAGGCGCGGGCCCGACAGGCCGTCGCGACCCAGGCCGTCGGCGCCGCGGACGAGACGCTCGAGTTGGTCGAGAAGCAGTACCAGGCCGGGACCGCAACCATCACGCGGTTCCTCGAAGCCGAAGAGGCGCGCACCCAGGCGCGCACGCGGAAGATCGGCGCGGCGCTCGACGTGAACCGCGCGGTCGTGAACGTGAAGCAGGCGCTGGGACGCCTCGGGCGGGGGCAGTGAGATGAAGAAGATCCTCGGACTCGTGGCCTTCCTGGCCCTTCTGGGGCTGGTCCTCGCCTACGTGATGGGCGTCTTCCACGGGGATCTCGTGGAGCCCGGTCAGGCCGAGGCCGCGCCCGGCCTTCCCGCGCCGACGAAGACGGTCGTGGCCGAGCGGGCCGAGGCCCCGGTCGTCGAGGAAGCGGTCGGCACGGTGGCCTCCGAACGCAAGGTCGCCGTGTCGGCGCAGGTCCAGGCACGGGTCAAGGAGGTGCATGCCGATGCGGGCGAGAGCGTCGAGGCCGGCAAGCCCTTGATCGTGCTCGACGATCGCGAGCTGGTCGCGCGGCGTTCCCAAGCCGCCGACGGGCTGCGTCAAGCCGAAGCCGCGAAGGAACGTGCCATCCAGGCGCGGGCACAAGCCGAGGCCGTGCTCGGCCAGGCTCAGAACCACTTCAAGCGGATCAAGGGCCTCTTCGATGCGAGTGCGGCGACGCCCGACCAACTCGAGCGGGCCGAGTCGGCGCGGCTGCAGGCCACAGCCGCGGTCGCGGAAGCGGATGCGGCCATCGCCGCCGCCGCGGCCCAGATCGAGCAGGCCCGCGAGGGCGTAACGGGCGCGGATGTCGCGCTGAGCCATGCCCGCATCGCCGTGCCGATCACGGGGGTCGTCTCCATGAAGGACATCGAGCCCGGGGACTCGGCGTGGCCGGGCAAGACCCTGCTCGAGATCATCGACCCCACCGACCTCCGGCTCGAGGCCCAGGTCCGTGAGGGGCTCATCTCGACGATCGTCCGCGGCATGGAGTACGAGGTGGAGATTCCAGCCGCCGGGCGCACGGTCATGGGCACCGTGGGGGAGATCTGTCCGACGGCCAATCCGCTGAGCCGGACGTTCGGCGTCCGGATCACGTTCGATCCCGTACCTGGCGTGCACCCGGGCATGTTCGGGCGCTTGCGCCTTCCGGTAGGGGCGCGCGAGGTCGTCCGCGTGCCGGCGGCGGCCATCGTCCGGGTCGGACAACTGGAGACCGTGCTCGTCAAGACGGGCGACGTCTGGGCGCGGCGCCTCGTCACGACGGGCCTGAAGTTGGAGGACGGGGCGTACGTCGAGGTCCTCTCCGGGCTCGAAGGTGGCGAAACCGTCGGCCTCCCGGAGCGTGAGTGATGGCCGCCGAGGAGAAAGAAGGCCTGATCCAGAAGCTGGTCCGCGCTTCGGTCGTCGGCCCGCTCTCGCCCCTGCTGATCGTGATCTCCGTGGCGGCGGGCATCGTGGCCGTCCTGTTCACGCCGCGCGAGGAGGAGCCGCAGATCGTCGTGCCTATGGCCGACGTGTACGTGCAGTTCCCGGGCGCGAGCGCCGAGGAGGTCGAGAAGCTCGTGGCCACGCCGCTCGAGAAGCTCCTGTGGCAGATCGACGGGGTCGAACACGTCTACTCGATGTCGCAGCGCGACCACGCCATCGTGACCGTGCGCTACTTCGTCGGCGAGGACCGGGAGCGCGCTTTGGTGCGCCTCCAGAGCAAGATCGACGCGAACCGGGATGCGGTCCCGCCCGGGGTGACCGGCTGGGTCGTGAAACCGGTCGAGATCGACGACGTGCCCATCGTCACCCTGACCTTCTGGTCAGAGGAGGCGGACGACGCGGCGCTCCGTCGGGTGGCGGAGGAGATGGCTGCCCGCCTCGCTCCGGTGCCCGACATCTCGCGTTCCGAGATCGTCGGCGGGCGTCCGAGGGAAGTTCGCGTCGAACTCGACCCGGAAGCCGTCGCGGCGCACGGCCTCTCCCCGCTGGAGATCAGCCAGGCCTTGCGGGGGGCAGACGCATCGCTCCCCGCCGGTTCATTCGAGCGTGACGATGTCCGTGTGCCCGTGGTGGCGGGGCCCTTCGTCGGTGGTCACGAGGACGTGGCCGAGCTCGTCGTCGGCGCCTACGGGGGCCGTCCCGTCTACCTGCGTGACGTCGCCCAGGTGATCGACGGCCCGGCGGAGGCCACCAGCTACGTACGTATGGCCTTCGGACGGGCCTCGGCCGATGAGGACGTCGAGGTCGGGCAGGGCTTCCCCGCCGTCACCCTGGCCCTGTCCAAGAAGAAGGGCACCAACGCCGTCCTCGTGGCGCACGACGTGGTCGCCGAGCGCACAGGAACTCGCGCCGGGCGTGCTGCCCGACGGCGTGAACATGACGGTCACGCGCAACTACGGGCATACCGCCGACGAGAAGGTCAACGAGCTGCTCGGTCACCTGATCCTGGCGATCATCACCGTGATCGGCCTCATCACGTACGCGCTGGGCTGGCGAGAAGGCCTGATCGTGGCCGCCGCGGTGCCGATCACCTTCGCGCTGACGCTCCTCATCAACCAGCTCTTCGGTTACACGATCAACCGGGTCACCCTGTTCGCGCTCGTCCTGGTGCTCGGCATGGTCTGCGACGACCCCATCGTGGACGTCGAAAACATCCACCGCCATTTCCTGATGCGGAAGCGCAAGCCGCTCGACGCCGTGCTCTTCGCGGTCAACGAGGTGCGGCCCCCGATCATCTTCGCCACCGTGGCCGTGATCCTCTCCTTCCTGCCCATGCTGTTCATCACGGGGATGATGGGCCCCTACATGCGACCGATGGCGATCAACGTACCGATCGCGATGGCCATGAGCCTTCTCGTCGCGTTCACCATCACGCCCTGGATGGCCTACTACTTGCTCCGTCCGACCTACGGCAAGGGGGAGGGCCACGCCGATCAACACGGCGTCGGGCTCTTCGGCCGGCTCTACCGCGGCACGGTAGGGATCTTCCTCGACTCACGCATCGCCCGGTGGGGGCTGTTCGTCCTGCTCCTGGGCCTCATGGGCTTTGCGGGCTGGATCGTGATGGCGGGCAAGGTCCCGCTCAAGATGCTCCCCTACGACAACAAGAGCGAGTTCCAGGTGGTGCTCGATCTGCCCGAAGGCGCCACGTTGGAGCGGACCGACGCCGCGGTCGCCGCGTTCGAGCGCTACTTCACGACGGTCCCCGAGGTAACGAACTACCAGGCGTACGTCGGCACCTCGAGTCCCATCGATTTCAACGGCCTGGTACGTCACTACGGCTTGCGGCAGATGCCCTACCACGCGGACCTGAGGATCAACCTGCTGAACAAGTCCCAGCGTACCCAGCAGAGCCACGACCTGACGCTCCGGCTGCGCCACGACCTGGAGGCCCTGGCGCGGGCGCACGACGCGAAGCTCAAGATCGTGGAAATGCCGCCCGGCCCGCCCGTCCTGGGGACGCTCGTAGCGGAGGTTCGTGGACCGGTGCAGGCCAGCTACGAGGAGTTGCTCGCGTCCGGTGACGAGCTCGAGCGACGCCTGAACGAGATCGACGGCGTCGTCGACACCGACGTGATGGGGGAGGCGGACCGCACGCGCCTGGACTTCGTCCTCGACAAGGAGAAAGCGGCGCTGCATGGCGTCGCGACGGCCGACGTCGTGCAGACCTTGCGCCTCGCGCTGACCGGGGACTTCCCGGCGACCGTGCACGAACCCGGCGAGCGCCAACCACTGAAGCTGCGCCTCGTGCTGAGTCGGATGCGGCGGAGCGGCGCGGAGGAGCTGTCTCGCTTGAAGGTGAAGGGGCGCACCGGCGTTCTCGTGCCGCTCGCCGAGATCGGCACGTTCGAGGCGGTGCCCGACGACAAGACGATCATGCACAAGGACCTCGTGCGCACGGTCTTCGTCCTCGGCGACATCGCCGGCGTCCCGCCCGCGGATGTGGTGCTCGAGATCCAAGACGGACTCGAGAAGGACCCGCTACCGCACCAGATCGTGGCGGACTGGACCGGGGAGGGGGAGTGGAAGATCACGATCGACGTCTTCCGTGACCTGGGGATCGCGTTCTTCGGGGCGTTGATCGCGATCTACGCCTTGCTCGTCCTCGAGACCAAGTCGTTCTTCATGCCCTTGGTGGTGATGGCCTCCATTCCGCTCGGCATGATCGGCATCATGCCCGGGTTCTGGCTCCTCAATTCGGTCATGACGAAGGACATCGGGGGATTCGCGAGCCCCGTCTGGTTCACCGCCACGGGGATGATCGGCATGATCGCCCTGGCCGGCATCGTGATCCGTAACGCCATCATCCTGATCGACTTCATCCGAAGCCGCGCGAAGGAGGGAATGCCCATGCGCGAGGCCGTGCTGGAGAGTGGTGCCGAGCGCCTGAGGCCGATCATCCTGACCGCGTTCACGACGATGATCGGCGCCTGGCCGATCACGCTGGATCCGATCTTCAGCGGCCTCGCCTGGAGCCTGATCTTCGGCATCCTCGCGTCGACCTTCTTCACCTTGCTGGTGATCCCGGTCGTCTACTACGCCTTCTTCCGTTCGCCCGCGGAGGCGTCGTCGGCATCGTGACTACGTTTTTCCGAGGCGTGCGCGACCCGTGCGATTCCTGGGCGTAGGCTCTCCGGATGCGTGCCTACCGCCTTCCGCCCGCGGCCTCGGCCGGCTCACGGATCCACGTGGTGGCCCCCGCGTGGGCGATCGACCGGGAGCGGGTCGAGGCCGGGATCGAGAGGCTCGAACGCTGCGGCTACGACGTCGTCGTCCCGGAGGCGGCCCATGGGCGCGAGCGCTTCTTCGCGGGGACGGACGCCGCGAGGGCTGCCGCGCTTCGAGCGGCACTCGATGACGACGCGGCCACGATCGTGTGGGTGGCGCAGGGCGGGTATGGCTCCACCCGACTCCTGCCGCTGCTGGACCCCGCCTGGGTCGCCGCGCACCCGAAGCTCCTCGTCGGCTTCTCGGACGCCACGGCTCTGCACGCGCTCTGGCACCGAGCCGGGGTCGCGACGATTCACGGCCCGACCCTCTCGACGCTGATGGACGGGTCCGACGTCGCCATCGCCGAGTTGCTTCGCCTGCTGGCGGGGGAGGTCGGTGACCCCCATGAGGGCGACTACGACACCGGGCGCACGGTCGAGGGGCCGTTGCTCGGCGGGAACCTGAGCCTGATCGCCGCCATGGTGGGGACCGACGCAATGCCGCCTCTCGCGGGCGCCCTCCTCTTCCTCGAAGACGTGGACGAACGCACCTATCGCCTGGATCGCTATGCCGAGCAGCTCAAGCAGTCCGGCGCGCTCGACGGCGTGGCGGGCATCGTCCTCGGCCAGTTCAAGGCGTGCGGCTCGACGCGCGGCGACCGGACGCCGCCGGAGACGATCCTGCGGGAAGCGTTCGCCGCGCGGGGATTGCCCGTGCTCTCCGGCGTGGCGGTCGGCCACGGCGAGACGACGCGGGCGCTCTGGCTCGGTCGGCAGGCGCGCATCGAACCGGCAGGGCGCGGGCGCGGCGTCCTCTCCCTCGAGGCGTGACGCCGAGGTAGGCTCTCGGTCGGAGGTCCCATGGGCCAGCTCGACGAGTACCCCGCGCTGCGGGCCGCACTTCGGATCCTGCAGATGATCGTGGCCATGCTGCTCCTGGGGGTCCTCGTCTTCCTCGGCGTGGCCGCCTACCTGACGCTGAACCGACAGGAGCCGCCGACCGAGCCGCCGATGCTGACGTACATCCTGATGGGCACGGCACTCGTCGCGATCGTCGCGGTGGCCTACGTGGCGGCCGCCGTCGTGAAGCGGGCGCGGCGCGACCTCGTCGAGGGTCGGCCCGTACGCATGCCCGGGGGCGCGGCCGTCGCGGTCCCGGCCGCCATCGCGGCGTCGGGGGACGCGGGGCGGCTCTTCCCCGCGTACCAGACGGCGACGATCCTCCGCGCCGCTTCGTACGAAGGCGCGGCGTTCCTCTGCCTCGTCGCGGCGATCGTCGAGGGGCACTTGGCCGGGCTGGTCGGCGGCTTGGTCATGGCCGCCCTCCTGGCGCTGCAGATCCCCACCGCCGCGCGTACCGAGCAGCACCTGGAAGCCGAGCTGGCCGAAATCGCGCGCGGGCGTCAGGCGAGGTAGCGTTCCGCCAGGACGTCCATGTGGTGCAGCGCATGGCCGGCGAGGATCGTCGCGAGCGCCCGGACACTGAAGGAGACGTCGCTCGCCACGCCACGGCGATCGTGCACGGGCGCTTCGAGGCTCGCAAAGAGCACGACGTTCGAGCGCCTGAGGTGTTCGAACTCGGTCAAGAGGCTTCCGAGAGGGCGCGCATCGAAGGCCGCGCCCTGGATCAACACGTCCTGGTCCATGCCGGGGAGCGGCGTCGTGTCGCCCCGCGCGAACCGCATCGCGCGCGTTGCGAATACGCGCTCGGTGTCGACGACGTGCCCCATCACCTCGGCCACGCTCCACTTGCCCTCGGCATAGCGACGGCCGGCCGTGGCCGCGGGGGCGGCACGCAGCCGGGCCAGGATGCCGGCATCGTCCTCGAGTGGCGAGGTCAACACGTCGATCAGGTCGCCCGCGGGCACGCGCGCCACATAGCCCGCGTAGTAGGCGCCAAACTCGTCGGGGCCCGGTCGCTGGGTCCAGAGGCTCATGACAATCCTCCCGTCAAGACAGTCGCTCGCGAATCTCCCGGGCGCGCCGCTCCCCGATGCCGGGCATCGCGGCCAGGTCCTCGAACGACGCCCGCTTGATCCCGGCCACCGACCCGAAGCGCTCCAACAGCTGACGCCGGCGCTTCGCGCCGATGCCGGGCACGTCGTCCAGCACACCCTTGACGAGTGCCTGGGAGCGACGCTGGCGCTGGTAGCGGCCGGCGAAGCGGTGCGCCTCGTCCCGCGCGCGGACGAGGATCCTCAGGGCCGCGTCCGTTTCGTCGAGGATCAGCGGCTCTTCGAGGTCGGGACGGATGATGCGCTCGTCCTCCTTGCCCGCCTCCCGGCGGGCCTTGGCGAGACCGATCATCGGGACGTCGGCGTGTCCGAGGGCCTGGACGGCGCGGCGGGCGGCTTCGAGCTGCCCGCGCCCGCCGTCGATCAGGACGAGGTCCGGGAGGTCGCCGAGGCCGCGGCCGCGGGCGAAGCGACGTCCGATGATCTCGTCCATGCCGCCGTAGTCGTCCCCGCCCGCGGCGTCGCGCACGGCGAAATGCCGGTAGGCAGAGGTCTCCGGGACGCCGCCGATGAGAACGCTCATCCCCGCGACGGGTTCCGAACCCCCCAGGTGCGAGAGATCGAACGCCTCGATGCGTTCCGGTGGGGCTGCCAGCTCGAGCAACTCGGCGATGCGGCGAAGGGCGCTCTGGGCTTCCCGCGCGCGCACGCCGTGCTCTTCGAGGGCTTCCGCCGCGTGTCGCGCGGCCATGGTGACCAGGTCGCGGTCGCCCCCGCGCTGGGGCTTGCGGATCTTCGTCTGCCGCCCGGCGATAGCCCGGAGCACGCCCTCCAGGCCCTCCGCATCGACGGGTTCTTCCTCGACGAGGATCTCCGGCGGCACGATCTTGCCCTTGGCATACGCCTGGGCGAGGAAGGCCGTGATCACGTCCCGGCGGCCGAGGCTCGTGCGCTGGGGGAGCGCGCGGGTCGCGACGACGTGTCCGTCCCGCACGTAGACGAGGCCGATCACGGCGGTGCCGCCCGCCGCGGCGACGGCGATCACGTCGCGGTCCCTGCCGTCCGCCCGCACGGTCTCACGGCGCTCGATGACGCCTTCCAGTGCCTGCAGGCGATCGCGCAGCCGCGCGGCCCGTTCGAAGTCCAAGGCCGCAGACGCGTCGAGCATGCCGTGGCGTAGGCGGTCGAGCGTCCCGTCGTCCCGACCGCGCAGGAGGGCGAGGGCGTCGTCGAGCAGCTGCCCGTAGGCTTCGGGGGTGATCGCGTCGATGCACGGTGCCGCGCACCGACCGATCTGGTGGTAGAGGCATGCCCGCGTGCGCTCAGCCAACTCGCGATCGGAGCACGTTCGCAGCGGGTAGAGCGTCCGGAGAAAGCGAAGCGTGCCTCGCACGGCCTTGGCGCTCGCGAACGGTCCGATGTAGGTCGCGCCGTCTTTCTTCACGCGGCGGACCAGGCGAAGGCGGGGGAACGGGTGCTTGCGATCCACCCGGACGAGCAGATAGCTCTTGTCGTCCTTGAGCCTCAGGTTGTAGGGGGGACGCTCTTTCTTGATGAGGGTGTTCTCGAGCAGGAGCGCCGCCTCCGGCGTATCCGTCGTGATCACGTCCACGTCGGCGGCCCGCCGCATCAGGAGATGAACGAGCGGGCGGTCATCGCCTCGACCGAGGTAGCTCCGAAGGCGCTGTCGCAGGTTGGTGGCCTTGCCCACATAGAGGACGCGCTCGGCGTCGTCCTTCCAGAGATAGACCCCGGGCCCGGTCGGCACACGAGCAATGCGGGTCTTCGAGCGCGTCCATGCCGCTGCATGGTAGGCCGCAACCAGCCGTACCGAGTCAGACACGATCTTCACCGTTGCCAGCCGTCCCGGCTACGCCCCGCGGCAAGACGGCCGCCGGGGAAGCGGCCCGCGACGCTCGCCCGCCGAACCGCGGCTTCCCGGATGCGCACGCGCCGGATATCCGGCGCTTCTTCCCACAAGGCCGCGGGACGGGCACGTCACGCACCCCGGGAGGCTGCCCCGTCGGCGCGACGCCGGCGACCAGCTGGCTCCGTCCCGATCCCGGCATCGGTGCTCCTGGGAAGATGATGCGTACCGGGCAGTCACCCGACGGGTCGTCCGGGTACGCCCCGTCGCTGCCGCAGGCCACTGCGCAGGACGTCAGGCGCAGGTTGCATCCCGCCCGCGGCTGCAGCATCCTTGCCATCCCCTCGCGGAGTCCTCTGTGGTCCTCAAGCGCCCGGCTCTCATCCCGGCTCTCATCCCAGTGACCTGGGCCGGCGTGGCCTCGGCCGCCGCGCACGAGCCGCCGGTCGCCGCGTTTCATGCGTGAGCCCCCCTTGCGATTCTCCTTGCTCCTTCGCCTGGCTGCCGCGGTCCTGATCGTGGTCGGGATCGCGGTCCTGGGGCCGGCTGCCGCAGCACACCTCCACAGCTTCGAGCGCTGGATCCTCGATCTGGGGCTCTGGGGCGTGCTCGCCTACGTCGGCGTCTTCCTCGTCCTGACCGCCGTATTCGTCCCCGACACGCTGCTCGCGCTCGTGGCCGGCGCGGTGTACGGCGTGGGCTGGGGCGTCCTGATCGTGTCCATCGCCGGGATCCTCGCGGCGGCCCTCCAGTACGCGCTCGCACGGACCTTCCTGCGCGACCGGGTCGACCGCGTCGTCAGCACGCGTCCGCGGCTCGCCGGCATCCAGCGAGCCGCCCGTCACGACCAGGTTCGTCTGCAGTGGCTGCTCAGGCTGACGCCGTTCAACCCGACGACCGTGAGTTACCTGCTCGGCGCGACGGGGGTCCGTTTCCCCACCTATCTCCTCGCGTGCCTGGGGCTCGTCCCCGCGTTCGTCGTGGAGGTGTACGTGGGGTACGCCGGCCGCGACCTCACGTCGGCCGCACAGCGGCAGGAGGCGGTAGGGTCCTGGCACGACGTGTGGATGATCGTCGGTCTCGTAGCCGCCCTTCTCGTACTCGCCGTCTTGGCCCGCGCGGCGCAGCGTGCGGTACGGGAGGCCGTGGCGGCGTGTCGAGGTCCGACCCAACAGGGCCACCCCACGCTCGGCGAAACAGGGACGCGTTGAGGTCCCGAGACGCCCGGGGACGTTGCGCCCCAGGCGCCCTGGGATCGGTTGGTTCACCGCCACCCGTTCGAGTCGTGCTCGCCCTCTCCTCAGGGGTTGCGGAAGAGGTAGATCGCCCAGCCCAGCGTGTCGCGGCCCCAGCGCAGGTACGCCTCACGGAACGCATTCTGGATCCTGACGATCTCCGCGGCATCCGGATCGTCCGCGTGCGCACGCGCAAAGTCCGACGCCGCGTACGACTGCAAGCCCTCGTAGCGGTCCCAGTCGTCTTGGCTGCTCACCTGCGCATAGAGGAAGGTCAGCCCCTCCTCCTCGCCGATCGTCACGTTGCCCTCGTGGGTGCTGAACTCGTCTCTCTTGACGCCGGACGCCTCCAGGTACGCCTCACAAGGCTCCTGGATCCAGTAGGGCTCGCCGGCGACCACGAGACCCCCCGGCCTGCAGAAGCCCCTGAGCGCACGCAGGGTCCCACGATGCCCCTGCCAGATCCACGAAGCCCCCAGACACATGACGATGTCGAATGTCTCTCCGTCCTCGGGCTGGTAGTCCGCTCCGCCCATTTCCAGGATGCGAAGATCCGCATCGGGTACGCGCGCCTCGCGTTTTGCTTCGGCGGCCGCCGCAAATTGGGGGGAGAGATCGATGCCTACGCCGCTCACGCCGTAGCGCTCGACGAGACGTACGAGCAGCTCGGCCTTGCCGCATGCGATGTCCAGCACGCGATGACCCGGCCGCGGCTCCAGCAGTGCGCAAAGCTCGTCGGCCTTCGTCGCGCTCGTGGCGTTGAGGAACACGTGGCGCCGATGCGTCACGTCGTAGAACTTCCACATGTCCACCGTCCAGTCGCTCATCGCAGACCCCTCCCGGGACAAGGGCAGAGGATCCATGCTGGGGTCGGTCAGCGCAAGGTCCGCCGCGCTACCGCGGAGCGTACGGGGCGCACCGCGTTTCGCATCGGCTGACGTGGCCCGGGGTGCGGCCATGGCGTGGGAAGATGGCGGACGGGTGCCTGGCACCGTATTCGAGGGAGTGTTCAAGGGGGCGCCGCTCGCCCGTAGAGTGGGCGGGATGCGCCTCTGCCTTCTCTGTCTGCTGACCACCCTCCTCCTCGGGTGCGCCGCCGAGTCCGACTCCCCGCCCCGGCTCGAGCTCACCCCCGCCGAGCAGGCGTGGGTGGATGCCCATCCCAAGATCCGCGTGGGAGCGGAGATGGACTGGGCGCCCTTCGACTTCGTGATCCACGGGGAGGCGACGGGCTTCTCGAACGACTACGCCCGGCTGCTCGCGAGCCGGTTGGGGATCGAGCTGGAATTCGTCCACGGCCTCACGTGGGCCGAACTGCTCGACGGCGTACGCGAGCGTGAGATCGACCTGCTGCCGGCGGTCTGGAAGACCCGGGAGCGGGAGTCCTACCTCACCTTCACGCAGCCGTACCACCAGAGTCCCACGGTGTTGGTCGTGCGCCGGGGCGTGCGCGGTCTACGCACGTACGATGACCTGCGCGGCCGCCGCCTTGCCGTGGTCAAGGGCTACGTCGTGGCCTCCCTCATCCCCGAGAGCCACCCGGAGATCGAGCTCGTGGAGGTCTCGTCGCCCATCGACGCGCTGCTGGCCGTCGAGCAGGGGACGGCCGACGCCTACTCCGATGAGCTGGCCGTCGTCAACTACGCCTGCCGCACGCAGCTGATTCGTGGCGTCGAGGCCGTGGGTCAGGTCGGAACCGGCAACGCATCGAAGGGTGCGCCGCTGCACCTCGCGGCACGGAGCGACTGGCCCGAGCTGGCCCGGCTGCTCGACAAGGCGATGGACGCCGTGAGCTCGGCCGAGCACGCCGCGCTCGTCGACCGGTGGTTCGCGGCGCCGCCGGAACCCGATACCGACCCCTCGTGGAGCTATCCGGCGGTGGCCGGGGTCGTCGGCGCCGTGCTCCTGTTCGTCCTGCTCGTCCTATGGGGCATGGCGCGCCTCGGCCGGAGCCACCTCCTGCGGGGGCAGTCGGTGCTCGCGGGGAAGGCCGCCAAGCTCGGTTTGATGGGCGGGTTCTTGACGATCGTGATCGTGGGCGCGTGGTTCAGCCTCGTTCGGCTCGAGACCATGGCTCGCGCCGACCGTGCCGAGTTGCTTCGGTCCGCCGTGGGGTCCACCCGCGAGTCGCTGAGCGTGTGGTTCGCCGCCAAGAGCGACCAGGTGGAACTGCTGGTGCGGGATCCGGCGGTCCGAGCGCTCACGGAACGGCTTCTCGAGGTGCCGCGCGATCGAGGGTCACTCCTGGCATCGGCCCCCCTGGCCGATCTTCGAGCGCACCTCGAGAACGACGCCGTGGTCGAGGGCAGCAAGGGCTTCGCGATCATCGCTCCCGATCTCGTCCGGATTGCGTCGCGGCAAGACCCCGGCCTCGGTGACCGGGCGGCGATCGCGGACGACCGCCCGCTTCTGCTCCGCAAGGCGTTCGACGGGGCGACGGTGTTCATCCCTCCGCTTCGTCCGGGCCCCGCGATGAACATCTTCGTCGCCACCCCGGTTCGCGATGCATCCGGTGAGGTGCTCGCCATCTTCGCCTTGCTCCTCGACCCGTACGCCGACTTCACGCGCCTTTGTCAGGCGGTGAGGCCGGGGCAGACCGGCGAGACGTATGCGGTCGACCTGGAGGGCCGCATGCTCTCGGCGAGCCGCTTCGAGGAGGACCTGCGTCTCCTTGGCCTGCTCCAGGCGGACCAGAGCAGCGTGCTGAGTCTCCGCGTCGCCGATCCCGGCGGCGATCTCCATACGGCGTATCGCCCGTCTCTCTCCCCCGATGAACAGCCTTTGACCCGGAGCGCCGCGGCTGTCCTCGAGCGTGCCTCGGGCTACGACGCCTCCGGCTATCGCGACTACCGCGGCCAGACGGTGCTGGGGGCTTGGGCGTGGGATCAGAGCCTCGGCGTGGGCCTCATCACCGAAATGGACGAGCGAGAAGCCCTGGCCACGTTCCGGGCGAGTCGAGCGATCGTGCTGGGTGTCCTCGCCATCACGGTGCTGCTGTCGGTTCTGCTGACTGGATTCACCCTCTGGAGCGGCGAGCGCACCAGCCGCACGCTGGAGCAGGCGCGCGACGACTGGGAGCGCGTGGCGGCGGAACGTACGTCCGACCTTCGCGCGAGCGAGGAACAGTTCCGCACCATGGTCGGGAACATCCCCGGCGTGGTCTACCGTTGCCTTCCGCACCATCCGTGGACGATGCTGAGCATCAGTGACGAGATCGAGGTGCTGACCGGATACCCCGCTGCGGACTTCCTCGGCACGAGCCCCAAGCGCACGTTCGGCGGTCTCATGCATCCCGACGACGTCGAACCGATCGCGCGCAATACGAAAGAGGCGCTGGATAACCGCCACTCCTACACCAACGAGTACCGGATCTACAATGCCGCGGGGGAGCTCCACTGGGTCCTGGCGCGCGGCCAGGCGATCTACGACGACCAGGGGCGGCCCACCTTCCTGGATGGTGCGGTCTTCGACGTGACCGAGATCCAGCGCGCGAAGCAGGATCTGGCCGAGGCCGAGGAGCGCGGCCGAATGCTGCTGGAGTCGGCGGGGGAGGGGATCTTCGGCGTGGACGCCGAGGGACGGGTGACGTTCATGAACCCCGTGGCCGAGAAGATGCTCGGCCGCGCGCCCCAGGAGCTGGTCGGCGCCTTGGGCCACGCGAGCATCCACCACTCCTACCCCGACGGCACCGCCTACCCCCAGGACCGCTGTCCGATGCACAGGGCCTACACGAAGGGCGAGCGGGCCGACGTGGACAACGAGGTATTGTGGCGCAAGGACGGAACGAGCTTCCCCGTGCGCTACAAGAGCACGCCCATCGTGCAGGGTGGGGCGCTCGTCGGCGCCGTGATCACCTTCAGCGACGTCACGGAGCAGAAGGCCGCCGAGCAGCGACTCCGGAAGCTCTCCCTGGCGGTCGAACAGAGCTCCAGCACGATCGTCATCACGGACCGGAGCGGGACCATCGAGTACGTCAATCCGACGTTCTGCGAGGTCACGGGCTACAGCCTCGAAGAAGCCATCGGCGCCAACCCGCGTGTGTTGAAGTCGGGCGAGCACGACGACGCGTTCTATCGGGGGCTGTGGCAGACCGTCTCGTCCGGCCAGGCCTGGCACGGCGAGATGTGCAACCGGAAGAAGAACGGCGAGCTGTACTGGGAACAGGTGTCGATCGCTCCGATCCGCGATGAGACGGGCGAGATCACCCACTTCGTGGCCGTCAAGGACGACATCACGGAGCGCCAGGCGGCCGCCGAGGAACTCCGCAGGGTTTCCTTCCTCTCCGACATGGCGCTCGAGATGACCCGCTCCGGCTACTGGCACGTTGACTACCGAGACCCGGACTACTACTACCAATCCGAGCGCGCCGCTCGGATTGCCGGTGAGGAGATCAAGCCCGACGGCCGCTACCACCTCCAGGACGAGTGGTTCTCCCGTCTCATCGAGGCCGACCCCGAGACCGCGAAGCTCGCGGCCGAACGCTATCAGGGAGCAATCGACGGGACGTATCCGACCTACGACGCGACCTACGCCTACAAGCGACCTGCCGATGGGCGCATCGTCTGGCTGCACGCGTCCGGATCGCTCGTTCGCGACGAAGACGGGAAGGCGCTCCTCATGTACGGCGTCTACCAGGACATCACCGAACTCAAACAGATGCAGGCAGACCTCGTCCGTGCCAAGGAGGCGGCGGAGGAGGCCACACGGGCCAAGTCCAACTTCCTGGCGAACATGAGCCACGAGATCCGAACTCCGATGAACGCCATCATCGGTCTCTCGCACCTGGCGCTCAAGACCCCGCTCGATCGCAAGCAGAGGGACTATGTCTCCAAGGTCCACAACGCCGGCACGTCGCTCCTGGGGATCATCAATGACATCCTCGACTTCTCGAAGATCGAGGCCGGGAAGCTAAGCCTCGAGGAGATCCCCTTCCGGCTCGACGAGGTGATCACGAGTGTCTCGACCCTGACGGCGGAGAGGGCGCACGACAAGGGCCTCGAACTGCTCGTCCACGTGGCGTCCGACGTGCCTACTCAACTGCGCGGCGACCCTCTTCGGCTCGGTCAGATCCTGACCAACCTGGTCAGCAACGCGGTCAAGTTCACGGAGAAGGGCGAAATCCACGTCCGG
The DNA here is from genome assembly GCA_963802335.1 of uncultured Planctomycetota bacterium. Classification (GTDB taxonomy): domain Bacteria; phylum Planctomycetota; class PLA2; order PLA2; family JAEUHO01; genus CAWDIE01. Next base: position 589,960 of record CAWDIE010000008.1, read on the forward strand.
GTGGGGCTCTTGGAGACGACGGGAGACAAGGTGCAACTGCAGTTCTCCGTGCGTGACACGGGCATGGGCATGACGCGCGAGCAAGCGGCCAAGCTCTTCCAGGCCTTCACCCAGGCGGACATGTCCACGACCCGCAAGCATGGAGGCACGGGGCTCGGCCTCACGATCTCCCGGCGCCTGGCCGAGATGATGGGCGGGCGCATCGGGGTCGAGAGCGAGTCCGGGGTCGGCAGCACGTTCTCGTTCACCGCTTGGCTCGGGGTGGGGCCCGCGGCCCGGCACGCGCAGAGGCTTCCGGAACGACTGCCCCAGCTGAGCGTGCTGGTCGTGGACGACAACGCCGCCGCGCGAGAGGTGTTGGGCGACGCACTGGAGCAAGTGGTCTCGCACGTCGACATGGCAGCCTCCGGCGAGGAAGCCCTCGAGTCCGTCAAGCAGCACGACGGATCGGCTCCCTACGATCTGGTGTTCATGGACTGGCGCATGCAGGGCATGGACGGCCTGGAGGCCACGCGGTTGATCCAAGAGGACCCATCGATCCGGCGGCGGCCGGCGGTCGTGATGGTGACGGCGTTCGGCCGGGAAGAGGTGCGAGACGAGGCCGAGAAGTTGGGCATCGAGGGGTTCCTGGTGAAGCCGGTGACGCGTTCGATGCTCGTCGACACGTTGGTCTCGCTCTTCGCGCCGGAAGCCGAGGAGGCGGCCGAGGCCACGGCGGATGAGGATCCGCAGCGGCTCGCAGGGGTGCGCGTGCTGCTTGCCGAAGACAACGAGATCAACCAACAGATCGCCGTCGAGTTGCTCGAGGGCGTTGGAGCCTCCATGACGGTCGTGGGCAACGGCCGCCTGGCGGTCGAGGCGCTCCATGCGGCTCCGACCGGCTTCGATCTGGTCCTCATGGACCTGCAGATGCCCGAGATGGACGGCCATCAGGCGACGGCGAGGATTCGGGAGGACGCACGCTTCCGCACGCTCCCCATCCTCGCCATGACCGCACACGCGACGAACGAGGAGCGCCAGCGGTGCCTCGACGACGGCATGAACGATCACATCGCCAAGCCCATCGATCCCCGCGTCCTCTTCGATACGGTCGCGCGGCACTGCGGGCCCCGCGAGGGCTCGTCGCCCGCGGCTTCGCCGGGAACGGCGCGCGAGGCATCGGTCGTCGACCTCGGGCGGGTCGAGTCCGTCGAGGGGCTGGATGTCGGTGACGGCCTGGGCCGCGTGGCCGGCAATCGCAAGCTCTACCTGAAGCTCTTGCGCATGTTCGTAGAGGAACAGGGACCCGCCGCGACGCGTATCGCCGACGCGGTTGCCCGCAACGACGCGGCCACGGCGGAGCGGTTGGCCCACACCGTGAAGGGTGTGGCCGGCAACCTGGGGGCCGCCTCCCTGCAGGCCGCGGCGGGGGCGCTCGAGAGCGCCCTCGCGAGCGGAGCCGGCGCGGATGAGCGGGCATCGGTGCTCGAGGCGCTCACGACGAAACTGAATGCGTTGGTCGCGGACCTGCGAGCCGCGTTGCCCGCGGTCGAGGTGGAGGCACCGCCGGCGGCGGACGCGCCGCCGCCCGAGCCGACCCACGTCCGGCGGAGCGTCAACGAGATGCGAGGTCACTTGGGCAACTTCGACGCCGCTGCGGGCGACCTGCTCGATGCCGAAGGAGATGTCTTCCGGTTCGTCTTCGATGCCGAGGGATACGCCGCGTTCGCGGGGCACGTGAGCGCGTACGCGTTCGACGAGGCCTTGACCTTGCTCGATCGCGCGGCGAAGGAGAAGGGCCTGCTCTAACTCGATTCAAGGCGGCCGTTCGTCCTCTGGCCACGGGTCCGGCAGAGCCCGGTTGTCTGTGGGCAGGGCGCATGGGCCTCGGTGCGAGAGCCGGGAACCGCGCCGGCTATCCGGCAATCGGGAGGCAGCGGGACCCTATGCCGGACGTCCGGACGGTCACGGCGAGGGCGAACGGCCCTCCTCGCTGTCAGCGCACGCTCGGACTACGGGCAGACGCAGCCCCCGCCGCGCGGATCCTCGCCCGTGACGGCTTCGGGGCCGCGATGAAACGAACCAGGTCGCGTCCCTGGGCGTCCGTGACGACCCACACATGGCCCACGAGTGTCGTTCGTTCGGCGTTCGAGCGTGCCGGCACCGTGCCGTACGACCGACGCTCGCCCTCGTGGCCGATCCAGAAGAGCTCGACCACGCCGTCGGTCTCGTTCAGGAACAGCACGCGCGTTTCCAGTAGTGACGTGGGGGAGCGGGCCGGGTGGCCCTGCGCCGGAAGCGCTTCGAGGTCTTCGCGACCTTCCCCTGTGCGCTTTGCCTCCTCGTACCGGCGGTACCAGTCATCCAGGCCCGCGGGCCAGGCGAAGCGCGGGGCCTTCGAGGGGTCATGGCCCGCGAGATGTCCGCGCTCCGAGCGCACACTGGGCTTCGTGTAGCGCCACGTGAACCGTCCCAGGCTGTCGCCGATCAGTTGGGCTAGCCTCGGATCGTAGGCCACGAGCTCGGCGCGGGTGTCGACATGGTTGTGGATCGCATCGGGCGGCCGGTTCGTATCGAACCAGCACTGCACGCCCTCCGCCCAGTACTCCTCCTTGTTCTGCGCGGCATAGAGTCCCTTCCAGAGACCTTGCTTCATCGCCGCGTCGTAGGCGAGAGCGAGTCTCTTCTCGAAGTCCTCATCGATCGTGCGCAGACCCATCAGGTCGATAGCGTGCGCGAATTCGTGCACGAGGATGCTCTCAGTCGCATAGGGATCGCCGGGGAAGCCGAGCAGATTTTCCTCGGCGCACGAAATGCACGGCCGCTCCACGGAGGGGCCGAGGCCTCGGGCACGCCGGTCCCACCACTTGCCCGGCTCGAGTGTCTTGTGCTCGGGAACGTCGGTGGTCATCTCTCCGTGCGCCATCACGCAGCACCGCACCTTGGCTTTCACGAGCGCAGCGAGGACGTCGCGGCGCGCAGCGAGCATGTGGTCGATGATCCAGGCTGCTTCGAGTAGGGCGTGATCCGAGACCTTGTTCGAGCCGAGAATCGGAAATCCGTGGAGGTCCAGGTGCTTCTCGTAGAAGCGATCCAGCTTCCAGGCATTGCGGAGCTTCGTCGGCACGGGACCGATGCGCTGTACGACGTCTTCGGCCCGCGCCGCGCCGCATGGCAGGAGGGCCAGGATGCCCAGAAGGACGTAGGCGTGATGCGTCCGCAATCTCATCCCTCCCCGAGCCACGGAGCCACGAGTCATTCCGTCGGCGCGAACGAGAGATCGTAGTGGTGGGTCGCGGGGAAGCGTGGGGGCTTTGAGCCGCCTCCACATCCCCGGGTTCTCCCAGGACAGGTTCCTGGTCGGCGTCGCGCGCAGGGCGCGCCGAGCCAACCGGAATCCCGCGACGGAAGACCTGCTACCGGAAGCGCGGGTCGTACGCTACGCGCCCACCCGCCTGCTCGATCAGCCGGTCCGACGTGTTGGCGAAATCGTGCCTGGCACCGTAACGCCGTTAGGGAGTTACCGAGCGGCGGTCGCCGCCTGGCCGGTGTGCGCCGCCCAGTCCTTGAGGAATGCGTCGAGGCCGGTGTCCGTCAGGTTGTGGCGCACCATGCCGTCCAGCACCTTCGGCGGAATCGTGCAGATGTCCGCGCCGATCAGGCCCGCTTCGCGGACGTGCTCGACGTTGCGGATGCTCGCGACGAGCACTTCCGTGTTGTAGGTGTAGTTGTTGAAGGTCTGGACGATGTCCTCGATCAGCTCCATGCCTCGCACGCCCTGATCGTCGAGGCGACCGATGAAGGGGCTGACCATCGTCGCGCCGGCCTTCGCGGCCAGCAGGGCCTGCGTCACCGAGAAGCAGAGCGTCACGTTCGTCTTGATGCCCTCGGCAGAGAGACGCGTCGTGGCCTTCAGGCCCTCGGGAATGAGCGGCACCTTGATCACTACGTTCGGGTGAATCCGCGCGAGCGGCTCGGCTTCGGCGACCATCCCGTCCGCGTCGAGCGCCGTGACCTCGGCCGAGACGGGGCCGTCCACGATGCTGCAGATCTCGTCCACGACCTCCTCGAAGACGCGCCCCGACTTCTTGATCAGGGACGGGTTCGTCGTGACGCCGTCCACCACGCCCCAGGCGGCGTAGGTCCGGATGGCGTCCACATCGGCGGTGTCGAGGAAGATCTTCATGGTCGGGCTCCCGAGGTCGGAAGAGCCTACCGCGGGCGGCCGACGCCCCGGCATGGGCGCGGGGGCCCGGGCGGAGAAGGTCCCGGACGGGTGGGGCGGTCAACCCCGGGGGTGGTGCTTGCGGTGCACGCCCTTCAACCGCTCCTGCTCCACGTGGGTGTAGATCTGCGTCGTCTGGACACTCGCGTGTCCGAGCAGCTCCTGGACCACGCGGAGATCCGCTCCGCCCTCGAGGAGATGCGTCGCGAACGAGTGCCTCAGGACGTGGGGACTGAGGTGCTCGGCCAGCCCCGCTGCGACCGCGCGCTCGCGCAGGAGCCGGAACACGCGATGCCGGTCGAGGGCGCGGCCCGTCCGTGAGAGGAAGAGGCGGGTCGACCCGTGGCGGTCAAGCGGAGGGCGACCTCGCGTGAGCCAGGCCGCGATCGCGTCGGCCGCCGGCGTTCCCAGCGGGACCCAGCGCTCCTTGCGCCCCTTGCCGAAGCAGCGGACGACGCGGCGGTCGGCCTGGAGGTCCTCGAGGGACCAACCGCACGCCTCCTCCACGCGCGCCCCCGTGGCGTAGAGGGCCTCGAGGAGGGCCCGGTCCCTCAGTGCCAAGGGCGCGTCGCCGCGAATCGACGCCAGCAGACGGTCCACGGTCGTCCGTCCCAGCACGTGGGGGAGCCCATCCGGTCGCCGCGTGGGCAGGAGCCCCGCGCTGGGGTCGGCGGCGAGCAGACCGAGACCCACCGCGAAGCGCAGGAAGCCCCGCATGCCCGCCAGGCGTCGCGCCGTCGAAGCCGGCGCCGCGCCGTCCCGACGCGAGGCGGCGAGCCAGGCCACGAGGTCGTCCTTCGTCAAGGCGCCGAGTCCGGTGGCCTCGTGGCGCAGGTCGAGCCCCCGGTGCTCGAAGAAGGAGGCGACATCGCGCCGGTAGGCCAGGATCGTGTGCGGGGAGAGACCGCGCTCCACCCGCAGATGGTCCAGCCACGCTTGGACGGCCTGGGCGACGGTGCGGGGGAGACCGAGACTCACCTCCCCTTCAGCGGCCCGCCACCCGAGGGACTTGAGGCACATTCCCGCGGCTTCTCGCACCCCGAGGCGCCCCGGGGGCCGAATTGACCCCTCCTCCACCTGCCGGTATCCTCCCGCGCCATTCGAGCCGGGGGAGGTTGCCCAGCCCATGCCGACGCGCAAGCAGGACAGCGACGCCGCCAAGCCGCCGCGCCGCAAGCGCCGCCGCCGCTTCCCCAAGGGGGGCCCCACCAAGGCGGAGCTGAAGAAGCACCGCGAGGCCCTCCTGGAACTGAGGCGGGGTTTGCTTCGGAGCAGCGAGAAACTGGCGGACGAAGCACTCAAGGGCAGCGGGCAGGACTACTCCTACGACGACTGGGCCGACCACGGCAGCGACAACTTCGAGCAGTCGTTCTCCCTGTCCTTGCTCGAGGGAGAGGCCGAGATCTTCCGGGCCGTTCAGGCGGCCCTGGAGAAGATCGACGGCCAGGGCGAGTTACCGTTCGGGCTCTGTGAGAAGTGCGCGGACGAGGCGCCCGACGAGGGTTCGGACGAGCGCTGCGGGACCTGCCCCTGGATCGCCAAGGGCCGGCTGGTCGCCGTCCCCTACGCGCGCCTCTGCGTCCAGCAGCAGGAGCTCGAGGAACAGAGGGGGTCGTGACCACCTCCGATGCCTCGCCTCGCTCGCTCGTCTCGCTGAAGACCCTCTCCCTGGGTCTGATCCTCGTGGGCGTCGTCGCCGATCTCTGGACCAAGGCGGTCATGGAGCGACGACTCGACATGGACCCCAAGCCCGGTGGGGGCCCCTTTGGGCGCGAGGAGGTCATCCCCGGCTTCCTGGCCTGGGAGGGGACCTACAACGAGGGGGTCACGTTCGGCCTCTTCGGGGGGCAGACGAACGGCATCATGCTGTTCACGGCGATCGCCACGATCGCCCTGGTCATCTGGCTCATCGCCACCCGGCGCCGGAGCCTGCTTCTCCACGTCGGCCTCGGCATGGTTCTCGCCGGGGCCATCGGCAACCTCTACGACCGTCTCCAGTGGCAGAAGGTACGCGACTTCATCCTCGTGTACGTGGGCGACTTCAAGTGGCCCAACTTCAACGTCGCCGACAGTCTGATCGTGGTGGGCGTGATCGTCATCCTGGTCGAAGAACTCTTCGTCCGGCCAAAGGACGCGCCCGAGGCTCGCGAGGGTACAACCGGGGCGCCATGAGCCCCCCCGACGCCCCGACCCCGCCCACGGTCGCTACGCCCGACTTGTCGCTGACCATCCGCGATCTACGTCTCGCCAACCCCGTGGGGACGGCATCGGGTACGTACGGCAAGGGGCTCGAGTTCAGGGCGTTCTACGACGTCGCGCGCCTGGGCTTCATCGTCGTGAAGACGATCACGAAGGAGCCGCGCGAGGGCAATCCGAGCCCCCGCCTCGCCGAGACACGGGGCGGGCTGCTCAACTCGATCGGGCTGCCGAATCCAGGGATCGAGGCCTACATCGCCGAGACGCTCCCGCTGCTTCGCACGTTGGGTGCGCCGCTCGTGATCAACATCGCGGGGCACGACGTTCCCGAGTTCGCCGAGCTCGCGGCACGCCTGGAGCGTGAAGACGGGATCGATGCCCTCGAGCTGAACATGTCCTGTCCGAATGTCAGCGGGGGCATGGACTACTCCACGTCGCCGGATGCCGCCCGCGAGGTCCTCGAGCGCGTGCGAGACGTGACGGACAGGCCGCTCATCGCCAAGCTCTCTCCGAACGTGACCGATCCCCGAGCCATCGCGGAGGCCGCGGCGGCGGGCGGGGCCGACGCGATCAGCGCCATCAACACCCTGCTCGGCATGGCCGTCGATTGGCGCCGGCAGAAGCCCGTCCTCGGACGGGGTGTCGGCGGTCTGTCGGGGCCCTGCATCAAGCCGGTGGCTCTCCGCATCGTGCGGCAGATCGCCAGCGTGGTGGACGTGCCGGTCATCGGGATCGGTGGCATCGAGACGGCGGACGACGCCATGGAGTTCTTCGTGGCCGGCGCCAGCGCGATCCAGGTGGGCACGGCGAACTACTACAATCCGCGAGCCGGTGTGGAGATCCTCGAGGGGCTGCCGGAGCGCCTCGAGGAGCTGGGAGCCGGGAGCCTCGGCGAGATCGTAGGCTCGATCCGGATGCCGTAGCCTGGTTCATGCGTGAAGCAGGCATCGGCGGCGTGGGGCTCCAGAGCCCGAAAAGCAGGGAGCTGAAGCTTCGCATCTCCCCCGCGTGGCAAGGCCAGCGGCGCCTGCTACGCTCGCCCGTTCTGGCCTGGGAATCCTCATGATCGCCAAAGTCCTCCAAGCCTTGTTCGGTCGACGCAGCGATCGCGTCATCAAGCAGGTGCTACCGATCGTCGAGCGGGTGAACGCACTCGAGCCCTCCTTCGTGGCCCTGAGCGACGCGCAGCTGCTGGCCAAGACCGGCGAGTTCAAGGAGCGCCTCGCCGCCGGCGAAACCCTCGACGATCTCCTGCCCGAGGCCTTCGCCGCCTGTCGCGAAGCCAGCAAGCGGGCCATGGGACAGCGGCACTACGACGTCCAGCTCATCGGTGGGTGGGCGCTCCACAACGGCTTCATCGCCGAGATGGTCACCGGCGAAGGTAAGACCCTGGTGGCGACCCTCGCGGTCTACCTGAACGCGATCGCCGGCGAGGGCGTCCACCTGGTCACGGTCAACGACTACCTCGCCCGCCGCGACGCCGACTGGATGCGTCCCGTCTACGAGACCTTGGGACTCGAGGTGGGCGTCATCCAGGCGAACATGTCCAACGAGGAGCGTATCCCCGAGTACGAGGCCGACGTCACCTACGGGACGAACAGCGAATTCGGCTTCGACTACCTGCGTGACAACATGAAGGTCCGCAAGGAGTCCCAGGTCCAGCGCGGGTTGCACTTCGCGGTCGTGGATGAGGTCGACTCGATCCTGATCGACGAGGCGCGTACGCCGCTCATCATCAGCGGTCCGGCCGAAGACGATCGGGCGAAGTACGAAGAAGCCGACGCCGTGGCCCGTCGCCTGAAGCCCGGCGAGGACTTCGAGATCAAGATCAAGGAGCACCAGTGCGTGCTCAGCGACGAGGGGCAGGAGCGCGCCGAGAAGTTGGCCGGCGTGGACTTCTGGGAGGCCGGCGAGAGCGACTGGCCGCACCTCCTCGAGCAGGCACTCCGCGCCCACCACATCTACAAACTGGACAAGGACTACGTCGCCAGCGACGGCGAGATCATCATCGTCGACGAGTTCACGGGCCGCCTGATGGAAGGCCGGCGCTGGTCCGACGGCTTGCACCAGGCCGTCGAGGCCAAGGAGGGCATCCGCCCCCGCGCCGAAAACCAGACGCTGGCGACGATCACGTACCAGAACTTCTTCAAGCTCTACGACAAGCTCTCCGGCATGACCGGTACTGCGATGACCGAAGCGGGCGAGTTCTGGAAGATCTACCAGCTCGACGTCCTCGACATCCCGACCAACCGTCCCCTCATCCGGCTCGAGCAGGACGACGTCATCTACCGCACGGAGAAGGAGAAGTACGGGGCGGTCGTCGACGAGGTCGTGCGCGTCCACGCCGACGAGCGTCCTATTCTGGTCGGTACGACGAGCATCGAGAAGTCCGAGCTGATCTCGGGCATGCTCGGGCGACGCGGCGTGGAGCACGAGGTCCTCAACGCCAAGCAGCACGAGCGTGAGGCGTCCATCGTCGCTACGGCCGGCCAGCCGGGCCGGGTGACGATCGCCACCAACATGGCGGGTCGCGGAACCGACATCCTCCTCGGACCGGGGGTCAAGCAGAACGGCGGCCTGCACATCGTGGGCACCGAGCGGCACGAGTCGCGCCGAATCGACAATCAGCTCCGCGGCCGCGCGGGCCGTCAGGGCGACCCCGGAAGCAGCCAGTTCTTCCTCAGCCTCGAGGACGACCTGATGCGGATCTTCGCCCCCGAGTGGGTGGCCGGGTTCCTCGGCAAGATCGGCATGGACTCCGGCGAGGCGATCGCCCATCCGATGGTGACCCGCGCCATCACCAAGGCGCAGAAGAAGGTCGAGACCCGCAACTTCGAGATCCGCAAGAACCTCCTCGAGTACGACGAGGTGATGGACATCCAGCGCAAGGAGGTCTACGGCCTTCGCCAGATGCTGCTCGAAGAGGACTACGAGCACCAGCGCGAGGTCCTCGAGGACTTCGTCCGCTCGGTCGTCGACACCCACGTCGCGGAGACGCTCGGCAAGGACGTTCCGCCGAACGAGCGGGACCCCGAGGCGCTGGCGGCGTGGTTCACAAGGCAATTCGCGCTCGACGCCGACCCGGCGCGGCTCGACCCCCAGGACGTCGACGCCACGAATGCCTACCTGCAGGATTTGGTCCTCCAGCGCTGGCGTGAGCGGGAGAAGGAGGACGGCAGCGAGGCGATGCGCATGATCGAGCGCTATCTCCTCCTGGACTCGATCGATGCCCGGTGGAAGGACCACCTGCACGCGATGGACGGCCTGAAGACGGGCATCGGGCTCCGTGGCTACGGCCAGATCGATCCCAAGGTCGCCTTCAAGATCGACGGACACCGGATGTTCGGGGAGATGCTCGAGAGCATCCGGCACGAGGTGACCGAGAAGATGCTGAAGGTGCGGCTCACCACGCAGGCCGAGGCACTCTTGCAGGACCACTTCAGCGGCGCCGAAGCGCAGGCCCCGGAGGACTTCGGCACGGGCGTCTCCGCCTCGCTCCCGGCGGCACCGATGTCCGCCGCGGACGGCGACGGTCCGTTGCCGGGCCAGACGGGCCCCGTGGCGCCGATCCGACGCGCCCAGGCGAAGGTCGGACGCAATGACCCCTGCCCCTGCGGATCCGGCAAGAAGTACAAGAAGTGCTGTGGACGCGCAGGCTGACCTGACCTCCACGGTCTCCCGCTCCGTCCGCCCGTCGGACGAGGTGGTAGGGCCGCCGCTCGGGCCCCTGCCGTGGCGGGTCGCGCACTGGGGGGTCGATGCCATCTACGGCGCCCTCACCCTGGCGCTCACGCCGTACGCGCTCACGCGCGTCCTCGTCGATCACAAGACCCGCGCGCGGTGGCGTGCCTACGCGCAGGACCTCCCGGAGCGTTTCAGCGGGCGGCGGAAACGGAAAGGGACGGCCCCGTGTGTGTGGGTGCACGGCGTGTCCGTCGGTGAGGTCAAGGCCGTAGCCCGACTCGTCGAGGCCATGGAAGACGAGGTCGCGGGCCTCGAGACCGTGATCACCGTGAGCACGGACACGGCTCGTCGCGTCGCTCAAGCGCGCTACGAAGGACGGCGCATCGACTTCTATCCCCCCGACTTCTCCTGGATCGTGGACAACGCGCTCGACGCCATCCGCCCGGATCTCGTCGTGCTCGCCGAGAGCGAGTTCTGGCCGAACTTCCTCCTCGCGTGTCGGGAGCGCGCCATCCCCGTCGTGCTGGTCAACGGGAAGATCAGCGAGCGATCCAGCGGACGCTTCGGCGGCGTCGGCGGGCCCGCGCGGCTGATCCTCGGCGCGCTCGAGGAGATCTGCGTGCAGATCGAGCTCTACGCGGAGCGCTTCCGTGGGGTCGGGCTGGACCCGGCGCGGATCCACGTGACGGGCAACATGAAGTTCGACAACATCCCGATGCCCATCGAGGATCCGCGTCAGCGCGCGTTCGATGCCGTCGTGGGGCATGACGGCAGCATGCCGCTCGTCGTCGCCGGGAGTACGCATCCGGGCGAGGAGCGGGCCCTGGCGCGCATCCGCCAGCGCCTCGCCGCCGCCGGGCAGCCGTTTCGGCTGCTCGTCGCGCCCCGCCACCCGGCGCGTGGCGACGTCGTCGAAGCGGAACTCAAGCGGGAAGGTCTCTCCGTCGTGCGCCGAAGCCGCGTGGCGCAAGGCCAACCGGCAAATGGAGCCGACGTGGTCCTGCTGGACACGGTCGGTGAGCTCGAGATGGCCTACGCCCTCGCCGACATCGTCTTCGTCGGCGGCACGCTCGTTCCGCACGGCGGGCAGAACATGATGGAGCCGGCCAGCCTCGGCCGGCCGGTCGTGGTCGGTCCTTCGCTCTTCAACTTCCGCGGCGAGGTCGACCTGCTGCGCCACGCGGACGGCCTCGAGATCGTGGACGACGAGGCCGGCGTCGAGGCCACCTTGTCCCGATGGTTCCGCGATCCGCAAGCCGCCGCCGCGGTGGGGCGGCGGGCGTTCGAGGCCATTCGCGCCAGCAAGGGCGCCACGGACAAGACCATGGAGGTGCTGCGGCCGTTGCTCGGGCGCATCGCCACGGCCCGCTCTCAGGGCTGAGCCCGCACCTTCACCTCCCGGGTCTCGCCGGCCGCGACGGTGGCCGTGGCGAACCCCTGGTGCCCGTCGGGACGCACGGCACGCACGTCCACGGCGCCGACTGGGAGATCCGGCAGGTGCGCCCGGCCACCCTCGTCGGTGCGCCGCGCGCCCGGGTGCTCGAGCAAGGGGCGCCCGGCCTGGCGCACGAGTACCCGCGCGCCTCGCACCGGCCGACCGGCCTCGTCCACCACCCGCACGTCGAGTCCACCCGCCGGATCGAGCACCAAGTCCACCTCCCGCCTCTCGCCGCTTCCCAGCACGACGTCGACCGCCGCGGGCGCGCCGCCCGCTCCCGCGGCCTCGAGGCGGAGGGCGCCCGGCGGCAGCCCCGCCAGTCGGTAGTGACCGTCCGCGTCCGTGGTCACCACCCGGGCGCGCGCCACGGCGTCGAGCTTCGCACGCACGCGCCCGCCCCCGACCGCCTCGCCCTGGGCCGTTCGGACGCGACCCTGGACCGTGGCGGTCGCCTCGAGGGGAATGGTCACGTCGTAGACCGAGCCCGAGCGCGTGGCGAGGGGGGCGGGCGGCTGGCCGCCGACGCCCTCGGGGGTGGTCACGCGGAGGAGCCAGGTACCGTCCGGGACGCCCGTGAGCGCGACCTGACCGCCGGGTGCGCGCCGTCGCGTGCGGACCTGCTGACCCCGGCCCCGCTGGGCGGGAGTTCGCTCGATCGTCACGAAGCCGGTATAGGGGCGCTCGTCACGCATCAAGCGGATCCGGATCGTCGCGCCTTCGTCCATCGTCACGTCCTGGACGACGTCGGCCTCCTCGACGTCCACGATCGCGGTCGCGTCGACGTGACCGGGGTGGAAGGCCATCAGGCGGAAGCGGCCGGAGGGGACGTCGGCGAAGCCGTAGGCGCCCTCACTGTCCGCGTTCGTGCTGCGCGCGCGAGACGTGCCGTCCACCGGCACGAGCCGGACCGTGGCACCCGCAAGCGCGTCCTTGCCTCGTCCCTCCACGCGTCCGGTGATCCGCGCCCCCGCACCGAGCACGAGCGTCCCCATGTTCACGTCGGCGTCGCCCACGTCGATCACCCCCGGGTGCTCGACCGTGACGCTCCCGTGCACGAGGGCGGGGCGATAGCGTCCGCTCGGCACGCCGACGATGCGGGCCCATCCGTCCTCGTCCGTGGTCGCCGTGAGGGCGTCGCGCCATGTCGTCGTCATGGCCAGCAGGCGGCTGGTGTCCGGTCCCGGGCGCCGGCGATCGGCGATACTCCGCCAGTCGGGAATCAGGCGTACGGAAGCGCCGGTGACGGCCGAGCCCGCGGCGTCCACGACGCGAGCGTCGACCGCCTGCCCGCTTTCGAGGACCAGCCGGATCGGATCAGGGCCAGCGACGCCCGGCGCCAGAGCATGGGCCGCGCGCCCCGTGCCGGCCTCGGCGATGAGCGTGATCCGTCGCCCGGGCGCGGGAGGGGGGGGAGAGGCAGCCGGAACGCGCCTTTCTCGTCCGTGGTGGTCGCGTCGGGCACGCGTCCGGCGATGCCGTCGTCGGTCCAGCCGACCCGGGCACCGGCGACGCCCTGCCCGTTTCCGTCCACGACCACGCCGCGCCAGTCTTCGAATAGCTCGAGGTGCACGTCCACCTCGAGGTCCTCCCCGGCGGCACCGAGCTCGACCGGCACGAGGGCGGGTTGGTAGCCCGGGGCGCGCACGGCCACGTGGGCCCGCGCGCCCGGTGCGGCGGCGGGCACGGGGCCGAAGCGTCCTTCGCTGTCCGTGGGGCCGGCGACCTCGGCGTGGCCGGGACGGGCCACGTGGACCTCGGCCCCCACGATCGGGAGTTCGGTGCCGACGTCGAGAACCCGGCCGCCGACCCGTGGGTAGGTCTCGATCGCCAGCTCGATCCGCGTCGTCGTGCCCGGCCGAATGAGTGCGTCCGGGTATGTGCCTCCCGCCGCGCCGCCCTGCGAGGCGGCCACGACGTAGACCGCGCCCGGGGGCAGGGAAGAGAAAACGGCGACGCCCTGCTCGTCGGTCGTCGTCTCGTGGATGGCGCGCCGGGCGCCCACCCGCACGCTCACCGCTGGTTGCGGCGCGCCGTCCATCCGTACGACGCGGACCTCGAGGCCGCCCGCGGGCGGCAGCACCAGCTCCACGTAGGATCCCCGTCCGCTCGCTACGCGGGCGACGGTCGCATGGCCCTCAGCCGCGGCGGTGACGCGAAGCCAGCCGCGCTCCAGGCCATCGACGGCGAAGCGCCCGTCGGCGTCGGTCGTGGTGCGGCCGAGGGCGATCCCCAGCGCGGTTGCGTCGCCTCGCTGCGCTCGAAGCGGGAGGCTCTCGATCGCCACGGTGGCATCCGCGATGGCCCGACCCTGCTCGTCCAGGACGCGACCCGTCAGGGGCCCTTCCACGGGTGGGGGCCCACGCCGCGTCTGCCCGGTGTCGGGAGCCGCGGCGGTCCGTAGGTCGGCGGCGGGCGCCGCGGGTGTGTCGGCCGTGCGCGCTGCTACCGGCGCTCGATCCGGACGGCCTCGCTCGACCGCGGGCACCTCCGCCGTCGGCGGCAGGCTCGACAGCACGAGCAGCGCGACGGCCCCCAGCGCGAGCAGGAGCAGGAGAGCGAGGACGGGGGGGCGCATGCGCGTTGGGGGTCCGGGCTTGCAGGCCCTGCCGTCTAGTAGACCTCGAAGTACACGTCGTCGGCCGCGCCCACGAAGATCTCGAACCAGGTGACGAGATCGAAGGGTTCACCGGCGATCGAGGTGTCCGCCTCCGCGTCGTAGAGGTTCTCGCCGAACGTGCCCACGAACTGGGTGCGCCCCGGCGGCAGGGACGTCGGCAGGAGGTTGGCCGTGAAGTCGCCGTCCACGGGCGCGAGGAAGAAGGTGTCGACCCACTCGACGGGGACGAGGTCCGGCGTCAGGTTGCTGACGAACACGTTGCCCCAATAGGTGTCGACGATGACCTCGTTGTAGTCGCAGCTGCTGCAGCCACACCCCGGCACGGCCACCAGGGCCGCGACGAGGGCGAGGATCAAGAGGGCCGTGCGGCCCGGCGAGGCGTTACGTGCGGTCATGGGAGGGCTCTCCGGTGGACGGACGCTTGCGCGGGGAGTTCCGGGCCATCCTAGGCGCCCGGCCATCCCCAGGGGGGGGCGGAAAAGGGTCCCGCGGGCCCCGTCCGACGTCATCCTCGTCACGAGACGGGGATGTCCGGCACGTCGGGTGGGGGGCGCCGCGGTCCCAAAGGTGGGGGGGCGAAGCCGGAGGCGGTCGCATCGACGCCACGGCTTCCATCACGCCACGCCGGCCGCCCGGACGCCGTCGCGGGTCGCGCGGCCACCGCCTCGGGCGAGGCAGAAGGCGACGACCCCTCGCAAGGCGGCGATCATCCGGCATTGGTATCGTTGCATGGCAGAATCTCGGTGGAACGGGGGACGTTGAGCAACTCCCGGACCCAACCCGCGGGTTTGGCGCATCTCCCTGTCCTGCCCTGCACTTACGATTGACGCGACCTCACGGAGTCCTCAGGTATGTCCTATCTCTTCACGTCCGAATCCGTCACGGGAGGACACCCCGACAAGCTGGCCGACACGATCAGCGACGCCATCCTCGACGCCTACCTGGCGCAGGATCCGACGGCGCACGTGGCCTGCGAGACCTACGTCACGAACGGGCTCTGCCTGATCGGCGGCGAGGTGCGCTCCGACGCGACGGTCGACGTGGCCGCGGTGGCGCGCCAGGCCATCGAGGACACCGGCTACGGCGACGCCTCCTGCGGCTACCCCGCCAAGGACGTCTCGATCCTCGTCTCCCTGGGTCAGCAGTCGCCCGAGATCGCCATGGGCGTGGATCGGGACGATCCGGAGGGCCAGGGAGCCGGCGACCAGGGCCTGATGTTCGGCTACGCCTGCCGGGACACCGACGAGCTGATGCCGCTGCCGATCCATCTGGCGCACGAGCTGACCCGCGGCCTCACCCGCCTGCGCGAGGACGGCACGCTGCCCTACTTGAGGCCCGACGGCAAGAGCCAGGTCACGGTCGAGTACGGCGAGGACGACCGTCCCAGGCGTATCCACACCGTCGTGGTCTCGACGCAGCACGATGAAGGGGTGACCCGCGACCAGATCGAGCAGGACGTCCGTAAGCACCTGTTCCCGCTGCTGCCCGCCGAGATGATGGACGACCTCACGATCCTCCACGTCAACCCCACGGGGGCGTTCACGATCGGCGGCCCCAAGGGTGACACCGGCCTCACCGGCCGCAAGATCATCGTCGACACGTACGGCGGCTCCGCGCCGCACGGTGGCGGCGCCTTCAGCGGGAAGGACCCCAGCAAGGTGGACCGCAGCGCCACGTACATGGCGCGCTACGTGGCGAAGAACATCGTCGCCGCCGGGCTCGCCGACGAGGTGGAGGTCCAACTGGCCTACGCGATCGGCGTGGCGGAGCCGGTCTCGCTTCGGGTGCGCGCCCGTGGATGGGAGAAGCCGGCCGTGCCGGACGAGATCCTGAGTCAGGCCGTGCGGCAGGTCTTCCGCCTGACGCCCTACGGCATCATCCAGGAGCTCGATCTCCTTCGGCCCATCTACCGGGCGACGGCCTCCGGCGGTCACTTCGGCCGGGCGTCGTTCCCCTGGGAGCGTACGGACAAGGCCGCCGCGCTGAAGACCGAGGTGGAAGCCACCCGCAGCGCCTGAGCGCCGGGCCGGCGCGCGCCAGCTTGGCCAGCGCCTGGCAGCTTGGCAGCTTGCCAGCGCGTTCCTGGGCGTTCCAGCGCCTGCCAGCGCGTTCCTGGGCGTTCCAGCGCGTTGCTGGGCGAGCTTGGGCGTGGCCACGGGCGGTGCGAAGTGGCAACTTCGCTTCCACTTCGTGCCTCGGTCCCGCGGGTGTCCTGGAGGGCAGGAAGCGGCGACGATGCCTCGCGCTTGCCTCCCAGCCGCCAGGGATGGGGGCGCGCGCCCGACGGCGTCGTTTCGACGGGGAATCGGCACGCGGATTGATATAGTGCCTGCTCCATAGGTAACGATCGATCGTCGGTACGGCCGGCGAAGCCGAGGAGCGCGTCCATGAAGCGTCGGGAAGCCGGTTTCTCCTTCATCGAGGTCCTTGTCGTGATGGGGATCATCGTCGTCCTCATGGGCATGGTCGCGGTGGTGGTTCCGCGGGTCCGTGAGCAGAGCAAGCAGACCCAGAGCACGAACAACGTCAAGAATCTCGTGACGCTGCTCATCGACCGCAGCATCCGCAAGAGCTGGCCGCGGTACGACGGGAAGAACTTCCACCTGTCGCTGCTCGCCACGGGTTCGATCGAGTCCAGCAACGCGGACAACCTCGCCGTGTTCTTCTCGCCGGGCGACACCCTCTACACCCTCGACTTCGCCACACCCGAGCGCTTCAAGGACGTGACGACCCAGGCTCTGAAGGCCGGCACGGACTTCCACGACCTGACGTCCTATGCCGGTCGCCGAAACTCCGGTGCCGACCGCGAGTACATCATCACGCCCCACAAGGAGCAGATCGTCGTCCCGATCGTGAGCGATGACGATGACGGCCCCGTCCACCACCCCGACGGGATGGTGATCGGCTACACGAACGGGAGCGTGAAGTTCAAGACCTGGATGGACGACCTCGGCATGTCGGCGCCGGAGGATCCGGACGAACCCGAGCCGTTCCTCGGTGACGAGGCCACGGTGGAAGAACTCCGGGGGCTGAGCAGCGAGTAGTCGAGGTCGGAGCCCACGAGTCCGACCGGGGGACCCGGTGGCTCGGCGACCGGGGTGGCCGGTGGCCGGGGAGCGTAGAATCCTCCCGGAAAGGCAGCAGGTCGGCTCCAAGTTCTTGCCACTGGCGGGGTAGGGGCGTTATGGTCCCGGTCCTGGGAGGCCAGACGCCCCGGAGGGATTCGCGTCCATGAAGCACATCGCGCTGAGCGCCGTACTCGTCGTCCTCGTCCTCGCCGCCCTGGCTCCGGCCCAGGCGGAGGAGGGCAAGACCCAAGGGTCTCGCTGGATGCTCGACCTCGAGCACGGCTCCCTGGAGATCATCCCGGTCCGTTCCGTGACCGGGCAGGACGTCACGTACCACTACATCACGCTGAAGGTCACCAACCCGACCCAGCATGCCCGGAGCTGGTACCCGCGGGTTTCGGCCATCACCGACACGGGGAAGGTCCGCAGGGCCCTCAACTACGCCGATGCCCTCGAGGCCATCCGCGAAGCCGAGGACAACCCCGACCTGGTGCCGATCGGCAGCACCATGGGGAAGATCCAGCCCGGCCAGACGCTCGACACGGTCGCCATCTTCGGGCCCCTCGATCCCCTCTACGACCAGGTGCGCGTCCAGGTCATCGGCCTCGCCGAGCCCATCGCCATCTACAAGGTCGAGCGTTTCGACGTGCCCGTCGAGGTCGATGGGGTCGTCTACACCCAGACCGACGCGGAGTCGATGCAGGCCGATACCGTCAAGGAAGGCATCGTCATCCAGGACGTCGCCTACCTCGGGCGGAACAAGGCGGTCCAGGACGAGCTCAAGAAGGAGCTCGGCGGTGCGGAGCCGCCCGAGGCCCGGATCGAGTACTGGGAGGTCAAGGAACGTCGCGCGTACGAGATGGTCTACGAGCGACTCGGCGACGAGTTCCGGGCGGATGACGATCTGATCACGCACGAGGCCGAGTACTGGACGATCGTCGGCGACGTGAGGCTCGAGCGTCAGATCAAGATGTAGCCCGGCCACGAGCCATGACGGCTCCGTCGTCCCACCGCGGGCGACGGAGCCGTTTTCGTAGACGCCCGGGGGTTGTCGGAGCCCGGCTCTAGCATCCCGACCCTGGAGATCTGCGTTCATGGTGCGTCGGCCGAGCTTCGTCCATACCCACGTCCACAGCGACTACAGCCTTCTGGACGGTGCGGCCAAGATCAAGGACCTCGTGGCGTCCGCCGTCCGGTACGAGCAGCCGGCCCTGGCCCTCACCGATCACGGCAACCTCTGCGGCGCGATCGAGTTCTACAAGGCCTGCCGCAAGCAGGGCGTCAAGCCGCTCGTCGGCCTCGAAGCCTACCTGGCCCCTCACTCGCGCCGCGACCGCGAGCGCAACCCGGTGGCTGCCTTTCACCTGATCCTCCTGGCGCAGAACGAGACCGGCTACCGCAACCTCATCAAGCTCTCGTCCCGGGCCTTCACCGAAGGGTTCTACTACGTCCCCCGCATCGACAAGGAGTTGCTCGCGGCTCACAGCGAGGGGCTGATCGCGCAGTCGGCCTGCTTGTCGGGCGAGCCCTCCTACTACGCGCGCCACGACGATCTCAAGCGGGCTACGCACGCAGCCCGCGAGATGAAGGAGATCCTCGGCGACCGCTACTACCTCGAGCTCCAGCGCAACGGTTGCGAGGGGCAGGCCAAGGTCAACGAGACGCTGATCAAGATCGGCCGCGCGGAGGGGATACCCCTCGTCGCCACGAACGACATCCACTACGTCGCCGAGGACGACGCCCAAGCCCACGAGGTGCACATGTGCATCGGCATGGGCAAGATGCTCAAGGATCAGAACCGTCTGAAGCAGGAGAGCCTGCTCTGCTTCCGCGCCTCCGATCCCATGTACGCGCTCTTCTCCGACGTCGAAGAGGCCGCCTACAACACGCACGAGATCGCTTCGCGCTGCGATCTCGAGCTCGACCTCGACACGATGCACCTCCCGGCCTACCAGGCGCCCGGCGGCGAAGACAATGTGACGTTCTTCCGTCGCCTCTGTCGAGAGGGCTGCGAGCGTCTCTACGGCGCGCCGCTCTCGGACGCCGTGGAAGACCGGCTCCGCATGGAGCAGGGTGTCATCGAGCAGATGGGGTTCGTGCCCTACTTCCTCATCACGTGGGACTTCGTGAACTACGCCAAGAAGGAGGGCATCCCGGTCGGCCCCGGGCGGGGGAGCGCGGCGGGGTCCATCGTGGCCTACGCCTTGGGCATCACCACCGTGGATCCGCTCAAGTACGACCTCATCTTCGAGCGCTTCCTCAACCCGTCCCGCATCTCGATGCCGGACATCGATATCGACTTCTGCAAGGACGGGCGCGAGCAGGTCATCCGCTACGTGCAGGACAAGTACGGGGGACCGGACCGCGTCAGCCAGATCATCACATTCGGCCGCATGGCGGCACGGGCCGTGATTCGAGACGTCGGGCGCGTGCTGGACGTCCCCCTGCGAGACGTGGATGCGCTGGCCAAGAAGGTGCCCAGCGGACCCAAGGCCACGCTCGAGCACGCCTTGGCGTCGGATCCGGACCTGAAGAAGGAGGTCGACGGGAACGACGAGTACCGGCGCTTGATCGACATCGCGCTCAAGCTCGAGGGCATGAACCGCAACGCCAGCAAGCATGCCGCCGGCGTCGTGATCGCCGACGCCCCGCTGGAGAACTACGTACCGCTGTACAAGGTCGGCAAGGATCTGACGACGCAGTTCAGCATGGACATCCTCGAGCAGATCGGGCTGCTCAAGATGGACTTCCTCGGCCTGCGGACGCTCACCATCATCGCGAAGACCCTCGAGAACATCCGGCGGAGCGGCGTCGAGGTCCCGGACATCGACGACCTGCCGCCCGACGACATCGAGACCTTCCAGATGCTCTGTGCCGGTGAGGCCCTCGGCGTGTTCCAACTCGAGTCCTCGGGGATGCGTGACCTGCTGCGTCGCATTCGGCCCGAGACCTTCGATGACCTGACGGCCATCGTGGCGCTCTATCGACCGGGACCGATGGGCTCCGGCATGATGGACATGTACATCGAGCGCAAGGACGGACGGGAGCCGATCAGCTACCCGCATCCGAGCCTCGAGCCCATCCTCAAGGAGACGCGAGGCGTCGTCGTCTACCAGGAACAGGTGATGCGGATCACCAACGTCCTGGCGGGCTTCGAACTCTCCGAAGCGGATAGCCTGCGCAAGGCCATGGGCAAGAAGAAGCCCGAGCTTCTGGCGACGTTCCAGCAGAAGTTCGTTGACGGGTGCGAGACGAAAGGCGTGCCGCGGGAGCGCGCCGAGGAGATCTGGGCGCAGCTCGAGCACTTCGCCGGGTACGGCTTCAACAAGAGCCACTCGGTCGCCTACGCCGTGGTCACCTACCAGACGGCGTTCCTGAAGCGTCACTTCCCGCGCGAGTTCATGGCGGCGCTGCTCACGTGCGAGATGATGGACATGGACAAGGTGACGGAGTACGTCGACGAAGCCCGCCGCATGGGCATTGCCGTACTCCCGCCCGACGTCTCGTTGTCCGAACAGGACTTCACGGTCGAGGGCGAGAACATCCGCTACGGGCTCTCTGCCGTGAAAGGGGTCGGCCGCGCGGCCGCGGATGCGATCGTGGCGGGACGAGAGGGGTCGCCATACGGAAACGTCTTCGATCTGTGCGAGCGGGTCGATCACAAGGCGGTGAATCGAGCCGCGCTCGAGGCCCTCGTGAAGGCGGGCGCGTTCGACGCGACGGGGGCACGTCGCTCCCAGGTCGAGGCGGTCCTGGAGCGGGCGACCAAGCTGGGCGCCACGGTGTCGGCCGACCGCTCGGCGGGGCAACTGGGCCTCTTCGGCGGCGCCTCGCCCGAGGCCGACGACGAGCCCGACTACCCCGTGATCGCCGAGTGGCCGGATGCGCAGCGGATGGCCTGGGAACGCGAGGCCATCGGCTTCTACGCCACGGACCACCCCCTCGCACGCCACGAGCGTCTGCTCCGACGCCTGGCGTCCACGACGACGACCGGGCTCAAGGACATTACGGACGATCGTGCCCAGGTGCGCCTCGGTGGGATGATTCGTGCGCCGCGCACGTCGATCGTGAAGAGCGGCCGCAACGAGGGACGCCGCATGGCGTTCTTTCAACTGGAGGACTTCTCCGGGTCGGTCGAGTGCGTCGTGTTCTCCCGCGCCTACGCCGAGCTGGAGCATCTGGTGACGGACGATCGTGTCGTCCTGCTGGAAGGCAAGGTCGACACCACGCGCGAGACGCCCTCCGTCCAGGTCGATCGGATCGTGCCGGTCGAGGACGCGCCCCGGGACATGGCGCGGGGGGTGCTCGTGCGCCTCCGTCAGGCGGATGGTCCCGTCCTGGACCGCCTGCAGACCGAGATCCAGAGCGCGCCGGGTGCGCTGCCGCTCGTGCTGGAGTTCCTCGCGGACGACGAGACGCTGGCGCGCGTGAAGGCGGGCCCCGCCTGGAGCGTCGCGGCCGACGACGCCCTCCTGGAGCGGCTCGCCGGCGTGCCCGACGTGGACACGGCCGAGTATCTGGCCCGGGCGCCCTGAGCCCCTGCGGGGCATCGGTGGGGGGGACTCCGGCCACTTGACAGGCCGGTGACGCCGACACGGGAAGGTGCGCGCATGGACCACCCCGTCATCCGCGCCGCCCTCCTCGTTGCCGTGGCCGTGCTCGCGAGCGCTTGCTCTTCCGGCCCCAAGCCCGCGCCCGCGGAGCCGTCCACGGCGGCCGCCCCGCCGGCCGCGCCCGTGACCGCGCGCGTCGCGGACGACCGCCTGGTCAGGGGGGGCAGCTCACGGCCCAAGATCGCCGGATTTTCGATCAGGCCTGGGCCCTCTTCGTCGCGCGGGACCCTCGCTGGACGGTGGCGCGGGACCAGTGGCTGGCGCGAGGCGGAGCCGCCCCCTACGTGCTGTCGGAGAACCTCTTCCGGTACTTCTGGAGCGCCTCCAAGTACAACAAGCGCGCCGAGATCTCGCGGGTGGCGTACGAGGCCAAGGCCGTGGGCGAGCCCGCGGTCGCCTACTTCACGAAGCCGCTCGTGACGGACCTCTGGCCGCTGCCCGAGCCGGTGACCGTGCAGGTGTTCAACCCCGACAACCCACGTGAGCCGATCGAGAAGACGTTCCAGCACTTCGACATCGACGATCTCACCCGGCAACACGCCACGTTCGTCCTCGCGGCCATCGGACCGCCCGCCGTCCCGACACTGACCTCACCCGCCGTCCTCCGCTCGTCCGTCGCCTCCGCGCCCCGCTATGCCGCGTACGCGCTCGGTGCGATCGGAACGCCCCCGGCGATCGATCAGCTCGGCACGCTGCTGCGAACCCGGTCCGATTGGCAGGACCGGGCCGCGGCGGCGAAGGGACTGGGCTTCGCGCTGCGCAAGGATCCGTCCAACGCGAAGGTCCGTGCCTTCCTCGAGGGGGCCCGAGGCGACCCGGACCGCTTCGTGCGCGAGAAGGTGGACGAGGGCCTGGCCGGGCGCACGACCATCGACCTGTAGCCTGGATGACTCATGAACCTTGGCGTAGTCGCGCGGTCCTGGGCACTTGGAGCCGAGATTCCGCGTTGCTCCTCCTCGGCGATGCGCAGCGGCATCGAGTCGTCGTCGCGCCTTGACCTTCGGCTCCAGGAGCACCCAGGACACCCCGTCGCTCGAGCGAGGGCCGCATGCAGGGCCGCCGAACCCCACTCGTTTGCGCCTTCCGCGATGGACGGCGCGCGCTTCATGAATCATCCAGGCCAGTCCCCGGACGGCGGCAGGCGTCACGCCGCATGGAGGAGGCGACCGGCCGTCGAGTACCCTGCGCGTTCCAAGGAGGGACCATGGCGGTCTGGAAAGTCCAAAGGCTCGGTCAGGTGTCCTCGGTGACGGGCGAGGCGTTTCCCCCGGACACGCCGGTGGTCACGGCGCTCTACGGCGAGGAAGAAGAGCAGGGCGAGGACAAGGTCCGAGGCAGTGGCTTCGTGCGGCGCGACTTCCTGGTCGACGAGGCGACGGACGAGCGGCTCGAAGGCGCCTTCTGCATCTGGCGGACCCGTACCGCGCCCCCCAAGAAGGACGCCGACCGTCGCCTGGATCTGGACATGGCGCGTCAGTTCCTGGAACGCCTGCTGGCGGAAGGGGACGAGAAGCGGGCCGGCGTCTGTCTCGCCCTGGCCCTGCTCCTCGTGCGCAAGCGCCGGCTCGCCCTCGTCGAGCAACGCGATGACGTGTTGGTCGCCCGGTGGCCGCGGCAGACCGAGACGTTCCTCGTCCCCGCCCCGCAGCTGACCGAAGCCGATGCGGAGGCCCTCGAGCAGGAACTCCAGCGGTTGTTCGAGCTATAGCCCCGCCAGCCCCGCTTGCCCGTCCGGGCCCCTCGGCGGCCAGCACCCGGAGGGGGGGCGCCTCCTCGTATGATCGAGGCGTGTCGCACCAAGTACTCTCTCGCAAGTACCGGCCCCAGTCCTTCGACCAGCTCGTGGGTCAAGAGCACGTCGGCCGGATCCTGACCAACGCCATCCAGTCGGGGCGCGTGGGCCACGCCTACCTCTTCGTGGGGCCGCGTGGCGTCGGGAAGACCACCACCGCACGCATCTTCGCGAAAGCCCTGAATTGCCAGGGCGCGACGAGCGAACACGGAACCTCCGAGCCGTGCGGAACGTGTGCGTCTTGCGTGGACATCACCGCCGGGGTGGACCTCGACGTCGTCGAGATGGATGCGGCGTCGAACAACGCCGTGGACGACGTGCGGCGGCTCCGGGAGCAAGTGGGGTACGCGACCGTTCGTTCGCGGCATCGCATCTGGATCGTGGACGAGGTCCACATGCTGTCGGGGCCGGCATTCAACGCATTCCTCAAGACGCTGGAGGAACCGCCCGACGGCGTGAAGTTCATCTTCTGCACGACCGAGGAACACAAGCTGCCGGACACCTTCCGCAGCCGTTGCCAGCGCGTCGAATTCCGCCCCATCGAGATCGTCGCCATGGCGGACAGGCTTCGGGCGCTGGCGGAGCGAGAGGGTGTGGGCGTCGAGGATGGCCTCTGCGAGGACATCGCCGCGGCGGCGCTCGGCGGGCTGCGCGATGCCGAGAGTCTCCTCGAGCAGCTGATCGCCGCCTCACCCGAGGGCACGCTCGCGCGCGCCGACCTGGACCATCTCGCGGGGCGCGCTCCGCGCCTCAGCCTCGCCGCCTTGCTCGACGCCGTCGAACAAGGGGAGGCGGGGGCCGCGCTGGACGCGGTGGACCTCTGCCTGGAGGCCGGAGCGAAACCGGGTGTCCTCCTCGAGCAGTGGATGGACCAGTTGCGGCAGCGACTCCTCGACGCCGCCCGCGCCCCCCGTGAGGAGGACGAAGGGCGTGGTGTCGTCGGGAACGCCCGGGCGCTCGACGTGTTGCTCGAAAAGCGCATGCACCTTCGCTCGGGCGCGGACGGCACGCTCGTCTGCCAGGTGGCCGCCGTGGAATTGGCTCGCCTTCCGGACGCGCGCGATCTCG
This sequence comes from uncultured Planctomycetota bacterium, assembly GCA_963802335.1. Lineage (GTDB taxonomy): Bacteria > Planctomycetota > PLA2 > PLA2 > JAEUHO01 > CAWDIE01. The sequence continues at coordinate 614,640 of CAWDIE010000008.1, forward strand.
ATCGCCTCATCGCCGCCTTGACCGAAGGCGGGCCGGATGCCAAGGCTCCGCGCAGCCATCGTCCTGGACCCGGGGCGGGGGCCGCGGCAGGACCCGCCAAGGGGGCGCCGGCCCCGTCCGTGGGGAGCAACGAAGAGGAGGCGCCCGCGCCACCAACCGCAGACGCCATCCGCGCGCGCTGGGCCGACGTCGTGCGAGCCGCGACCCCGCTGGACGCCCGGCTCGCCGAGGCGCTCGACCGCGGACGTCCGGGGGAGCTTCGGGATGGGCGCCTCGAGGTGCACGTGGCTCGTCACGAGCGCCTGGCCCAGTCCGCGCTTGGACGGCGCGAGGCCATCCTCCTCTTCCGCAAGGTCACCCAAGCGCTCTTCTCCGTGCCGCTGGCCCCGTTGGTGGTCATCGACGAGACGATCCCCGCGCCGGCACGCGACACGTCGGCTCCCCACGAGCATCCCGTCGTTCGCATGGTCGCCGAGAAGACCAGCGGGCGCCTCCTGAACGTCGAGAAGCCGCCGCCTCCGGCGCCGGCGGGGAGTTGACGAGCATGGTCACGCCGCCGAGCCTGGATCGTCTCGTCGAGGCGCTGGAGCGACTCCCCGGCATCGGGCGACGCAGCGCGGAGAGGATCGCCCACCATCTGCTGCGCGTCCGAGCGGACGAGGCCATCGCGCTCGCCGACGCCATCCGTGATGCGCGTGAACGCATTCATCCGTGCTCGCGTTGTCGGGCCCCGTCCGAGCAGGACCCGTGTCGGATCTGTCGTGACGATCAACGGGACGCCTCGCTCCTCATGGTCGTGGAGACGGCTCGGGACCTGGCCGCGGTGGAGCAGGGGGGGGGCTACCGTGGCCTGTACTTCGTCCTCGGCGGTCGCCTCAGTCCGCTCGAAGGCGTCACCGCCTCCGACCTCGATCTCGAAGCGCTCGAGCGGCGCGTCGTCGAGGGTCACGTTAAAGAGGTCTGCCTCGCCACGAATCCGGATCTCGAGGGGGACGGTACGGCGCTCGCGGTTACGCGGGCCCTGGCGGGGAGCGGCGTCGACGTGACGCGTCTGGCCCGGGGGCTGCCGGCCGGCGGGCAGATCGAGTACCAGCATGCCTCCGTGTTGGCGGAGGCATTCGAGGGGCGCACGCGCGTTCAGACGAAGCGCGAGAAGGAAGCGTAGCGCAGCCGCGTGGCGCGGCCAGGACGACTGCTCGGTCGTTCCGCGAGCCACGCTGCGTGCGCTTCGTTCGTCGTGCCGTGTACGTCGCGAGACAGTCACGCGCCCGGCACGTGCGGTGCCCGCGCGCGGCGGTGTCATCGACCTGCGTGACTCGATCTGCGTGGTCGGAGCGAGCGCGCGACGCGAGCATGCACATGCTACCGCGAAGCCGAGCCGCGGGTGCGACCGACCTGCGTCCCCTTCGGTCGCCCAGGGATCGAGACCGGCTTTGCCGGGTGGCGTGGTGGGGAGGTAGACTAGGCGCACGATGCGCTTGGAAGTGGGTCTCAATCTTCGTCTCTCCCAGCAACTGCGGTTGGCGCCGCAGATCATCCAGTCCATCGAGATCCTGCAGCTGCCGGCCATGGATCTGCGGGAACTGATCGAGAACGAGCTGCAAGAGAACGAAGCCCTGGAAGTTCTCGAGCCGGTTGCCGAGGTCGTTCCGGAACCCGAGCGCGAGCTTCGCGACGAGGACTCCTCGTTCGAGGACGACGCCGAGCGCATCCTGGACCGGCTCGACGCCCTGACGGATGCCGAGCGCGGTGCCGGGGGCTACGCGAGCCGCGGCGCCGCCGAAGAGGCGGCGGACCGCAAGCTCGAGGCGATGCAGAACACGCCCGCGGCCGACTCCGGTCTGCCCGAGCACCTCATGATCCAGTTGGAGGAAGCCGAGACCACCCCCGAGGTGCGTCGTGCGGCCGAGGCCATCATCTACAACCTCGACGATGGCGGCTACCTGCCCTGCACGCTTCAGGAGGCCATCGACGGGATGGACGTGCCCGTGAGTACGGAGGACGCCGAGACCGCGCTCGGCCTGATCCAAACGTTCGATCCCTACGGGGTGGGCGCACGCGACTTGCGCGAGTGCCTGCTGCTGCAGATTCGCAACGGCGAGAGCGACGCCACGGCGAAGCGCACGCTCATTCGCGAGCACCTCGACGACGTCACGCGCAACAAGCTACCGAAGGTGGCCAAGGCGATGGACATGGGCGTTCAGGACGTGTACGAGCTGCTCCAGGGCCTCTCGCACCTGAGTACGCGCCCCGGCGCCGCGTACTCGTCGAATCCGATTCGCTACATCTCTCCCGACGTGGTCGTGGATTGGGAAGACGGCGACTACGTCGTCCGGCTCGTCAACGACAATCTCCCCCGCATCGGCTTGAGTCCCCGTATCCGGTCGATGCTGAAGGAGTCACGCGGCGACGCGAAGGTACGCGAGTACCTCAAGAAGAAGATCGACTCCGCGAAGTGGCTCATCGAGGCCATCGCACAGCGCAAGAGCACCTTGGAGCGCGTCGCGAAGGAGATCGTCAAGCGGCAGCGGGACTACCTCGACTTCGGCGTGAGCCACCTGCATCCGCTCAAGATGCAGGAGGTGGCCGACGCGCTGGGGATCCACGTGTCCACCGTCAGCCGCGCCATCAGCGACAAACACGCGCAGACCCCCCAGGGCATCGTGCCGCTCAAGTTCTTCTTCACGGGCGGAACGGAGAGCGAGGACGGAAGCGTCGAGTCGAGGCAGAGCGTCAAGGAGCGTGTCCGGCACATCATCGAGGGCGAGGACAAGGGCAAGCCGTTCTCGGACGACGAGGTGGCCGAACGCCTCAACAAGGAGTTCGGCTTGTCGATCGCGAGGCGCACCGTGACCAAGTACCGCAAGGCGCTGGGCATCCCGTCGTCGCGGCAGCGCCGTGTGTGGTCGTAGGACCGTTTCCATGGGGTAAGGAGGAGCATGCGCCGCCGAGGGATCGTAGGAACGACGCTTTGAACACGGGGGACGGGGCCAAGGTCCGTACCTTGCGTCTGGATCTCGAGTTCGATGGCGAGGCGTTCTTCGGTTGGCAGCGGCAGGCGCGCGGGCGCACCGTCCAGGAGGTCGTGGAGACGGCGCTGAGCACCCTGCTCAGAGAGCCCGTGCGGGTCGTCGGGGCGGGCCGCACGGATGCCGGGGCCCACGCCCGGCACATGGTGGCGTCCACCCGGGTCCGCTCCGACGCGCCCCTCGGGCGCATCGTGCGCGGGTTGATGGGGCTTCTGCCGGAGGACGTCGCCGTCCTCGACCTGCGGGAGGTGGATCCGGCGTTCCACGCGCGGCGAGACGCCCGCTGGAAGTGGTATCGCTACTCCGTTCTTCGGCGGCGCGGCGGGCGTCCGCTGCTGAGGCGAACGACCTGGGCCTGGTGGGGACCCCTCGATTCCGGGGCCCTGGATGCCATGGCCGGGCGGCTCCGCGGACGACACGATTTCGCCTCGTTCGAGAATCGCGGGTCCCCACGGCGCTCCACCGTGCGTACCCTGAAGGCCGTGCGCTGGACACGGGAAGAGGAGCTGCTCCATCTCGACATCGTGGGAGACGGCTTTCTGTACAAGATGGTCCGCACGCTCGTCGGCACGATGGTCCAGGTGGCGCGCGCGCCGCTGGACCACGACGCTGCGAATCGACTGGAGACCATTCTCGACGCGCGCGACCGAACGGCGGCCGGACCGGCCGCCCCCGCCCATGGGCTCTGTCTCAGGGCCGTGGGATTCGACGTGGGCGACGCTGAACGTCGCCTACCACCGTTCCTGCTCCGGGATCTTGAAACCGCCCGGAGCAACACCTCTGGAGGACGCTCTTGAAGATCGTCATCACGGGCCGCAACGTCGGCGTGACCGACAGCATGAAGGCGTATGCGAAGGACAAGGTCGAGAAACTGCAGAAGTACTACGACCGGGCCACCATGGCGCACGTCACGATGGACGTCGAACACGACACGCACTGTGTCGAGATGGTGTTCGACGTGCCGCGAGGCGTGCGACTCGTCGGCAAGGCCGAGGCCCCGGACATGTACGCTGCCTGTGACCTGGCGGAGCAGAAGCTCGCCGGGCAGCTCCGCCGCTACAAGCAGCGGCTCACCGATCACCATCGCGGCGAGCGGCCGGTACCGGCCGAGGAAGCGGCCGCCCCTGCCGCCCCCCAGGAGCGCGCCGAAACGTACGAAGACGTCATCGACCGAATGCGGCGAGGGGAAGGCTGACCTGTACCATCGTTTCCGCTCCGAGGCGCCGTCGCGGCCCTGTTCGCGGCGGCGTCCGGGCGATACGATCTGACCGAGACCGACCACGAGGATCGCGATGCCAGTCACGAAAGTCATCGACCACGTCCGTGAGGACCACTGCCTGCCGGCGCTGCAGGGGGAAACCCGGGAGGAGGTCATCGAGGAACTCGCCGAGCTCTTCGTTTCCTCGGGTGCCCTTTCGACGGATGAGCGGGACGCGATCGTCGAGAGTGTGCGCGAGCGGGAGGCCGCTGCCACGACCGGGGTGGGGAACGGCATCGCGTTGCCCCATCCGAAGAGCGTCCAGGACGTAGCGTTCCTCGACTCCGTCCTGATCGCCGTTGGTATCGCACCGACGGGCGTCGACTTCCGCGCCACGGACGGCGAGCCGGTCTACATCGTTTTCCTCGTGGCGTCGCCCGACAACCTGGCCTACCTCGAGGTGGCCAAGCGCATCGCCGCGCTCGCCAAGGGGGGGGCGCACCAAGACAAGTGGCGTCGCTTGATCCGCCGCTGCAAGACGCCCGCCTCGATGCGGGAGGCGCTCCAGGACGCCTGGGAGGAGCTGGCACCTTGACGAACGCTCCTCTCAGCGAAAACGGGGCCTGCCGCGCGCGCGTGGAGGTCCTCTACGAGCGTGGGCTGCACGCCCGCCCGGCGATGCTCCTGGCCCAGCGGGCCCAGCAATTCCAGTCCGACATCGCGATCGTCCTGGTCAAGACCCCGGTGGCTACCTCGACGCCCCTGGGTACGCGGGCCGACGCGAAGAACATCATGGACTTGATGTTCCTCGCCGCGCCCTGCGGCACGGAGCTGGAGGTCGAGGCGCAGGGTCCGGACGCCGAGGCGGCGGTCGAAGCGCTCAAGACCCTGTTCGAGGAGCGGTTCGGCATCGCCTGAGGCCGAGGCGCGGCGCCGGGCGTCCCCCGTGGGCCCCCGGCAAACAGAGCGCCCGTGGGGGGGACGCGGTAGCTTGCGCGCCCGTGATCTCCTCCGCACCCATGATCCAGTTGACCGGCATCCCCGTCGCGGGCGGCTCGCGCGTGGGTCGGATCGTCATCGTGGAGGAAGCGCCGGGGTATGCGATCCCCCTGAAGGCCCGGGGCGTTCCCGCCGTGGAACGGGCTCGCCTGGCCAGCGCGGTCGAGGTGGCGCACGCCGGGCTGGAACGCAACCGTGCCGCGCTCGGCGGGGACGCCAGCGTCGGTGAGATCTTCCGCGTTCACGGGGAGATGCTCGACGCCATCCGCCCGATCATCGAGGAAGCCATTCAGGACGGCGCCAGCGCCGAGCAGGCCGTCGCGCGGGTGCTCCACCGCCAGGCGGAGCGCATCGCGGCGACGGACAACGAGATGCTGGCCCAGCGGGGCCGCGACGTCCGCGACCTCGAGCGGCGCCTGCTGCGGGCGCTGTCGGGGCTGGAGGCCTCGACGCCGACCGCCTCGGAAGGCGATGGGCCCACCGTCGTCGTGGCCCGGGACCTGTCTCCCTCGGACACCGCCGCGCTGGACGGCCAGGACGTAGCGGCCATTGCAATCGAGTTGGGTGGCAGCACGAGTCACACCGCCGTGATCGCCAAGTCCCTCGGCATCCCATGCGTCGTCGGCGTCGAGGGCTTGATGGCCCACGCGCAGCCCGGCGAGTCGATCTGGGTCGACGGCACGCAGGGGCTGGTGGTCCTGAATCCCGACCCGGACACCGTCGCGCGCGCGCGCGGCATCGGAGAGCGGTACGAACGCCTCGAGGAGATCCTGCTTCGCGAGAGCCACCTCCCCGCCGAGACCCTGGACGGGCATCGCGTCCATCTCTACGCCAACGTGGAGTACCCGATGGACGTGGAGGCCGGGCGGGAGCGAGGTTCGGAGGGCGTCGGGCTCTACCGCACCGAGTTCCTCTACGACCTCGTCCACGGACTCCCGGACGAAGAAGAGCATCTGCAGGCCTACCGCGAGACCTTGGCGAGTGTGGACGGCGGGCGCCTCACCATCCGGACCTTCGACTTCGGAAGCGACAAGATGACGCCCGGACAGGCCAGCGCCGAGGCGAACCCTGCCATGGGCCTCCGGTCGCTGCGTTGGTGTTTCGCGCACCCCGACGTCTTCCTCGTCCAGCTCCGGGCACTCCTGCGGGTGGCGGCGGAGGGCGACGTCCGGATTCTGCTCCCCATGGTCGGCAGCGTCAGTGAGATTCGCCGCGCCAAGGCCATGTTGCGTCAGGCCGCGCGCGAGCTGGCGGCCGAGGGCGTGCCGCACAGGGCCGACCCGCCGATCGGGATCATGATCGAGATTCCCGCGGCTGCGGTCATCGCGGATGTGCTCGCTCGGGAGGTCGACTTCTTCTCCATCGGCACCAACGACCTGATCCAGTACGACCTCGCCGTGGACCGCGTGAACCCACGGGTCGCTCCGCTGTTTCGGGCGTCGCACCCCAGCGTGCTTCGCCTCATCGACGGGACGATCCGTGCCGCCGCGGACGCCGGTATCACGGTGACCATGTGTGGGGAGATGGGGGGGCACTCCATCTACACGGGCTTGCTTCTCGGCATGGGCATCCGCGAGTTCAGCCTGACCCCGGGCTACCTTCCGCGTGTCCGGCGCCTCCTCCGTGGGCTGACCCTGCGCCGGGCGCGCTCCGTCGCCGCCCAGTGCCTGCGTCTGGGCACCGCGCAGGAGGTCGAGGACTTCCTGCACGCCCGCATCACACCCGTGGGGATGGGGTAACGCCCGCCTAACGAGGTCCGGGTGGGGGACGAGGGGCGCGGGGTGAACGCGGTCACGAGGTGGGGACCGTGGTGCGGCGGTGACCTCATGCGGACACGAGGCGACCTTGCCCCCGCCCAACGCGGCCCCTGCGGCGGCCGTCCCGGGGGCGCGCGCCAGGGCCTTCCCGCGGTCCCGCGTGGCCATAATCCGCCGCGGGATGTCCAGATTGCCCAACGTCCGCGTCCTTACGGACTCAAGGTCACGGGGCGGCCGGGCCGAAAGGGGGGCCGGCTCGAGGCCCGCAGCGGGTCTCCTTGGGAGACGGGCATGCTCTTCCGAAAGATCCGAAGTCTGATCGGACTAGACGTCGGTACACGAGCGGTGAAGGCCGTGGAACTCACGTGGAACGCGGGTCCGGTCATCACCGGGTTCGGTTACGCGGAGCTTCCCAGCCCCGACGCGGTACCCGAAACGGTCCTCAGGGTGCTGCGTGAGAACGACTTCCATTCCCGGAGGGTGGTCACCTCGGTGAGCGGCAAGGCCGTCATCGTGCGTTACTTGACCATGTACCGGATGGGGGCGGACGATCTCCGCAACGCGATCCGCTTCGAAGCGGACAAGTACATCCCGTTCGATGTCGACGAGGTCGTGCTCGACTGCCAGCCCTTCGAGGCAGACGGGGTCGGGGACTTGGCGCCGAACGAGATGCGCGTCCTGCTGGTCGCCTGCAAGCGAGCCGTCATCGACGAGCAGCTTCGCCTCCTCGCTTCGGCCGGCCTGCATCCGGAGATCGTCGACGTCGACGTGTTCGCGCTCGGCAATGCGTTCGAGACGGCCGTGCAGCGCGGTCCCGAGGGAGGGAACCGCGTGTCCGCGCTCGTGGACGTCGGTGCATCCAAGACCTGCGTGAACCTCGTGCGTGCCGGCACCTCGCTGTTCACGCGTGAGATCCATGCCGGCGGCGACGCGTTCACGACGGCGATTGCGAACCGCCTCGGTCTGAAGCAGAGTGAAGCCGAGAGCTTGAAGCAGCGACCCGGCCAGGAGGTCGAGCGAGTGCGGGCGGCCGTCACCCCGGCCGTCGACGACCTCGCGGCGGAGATCCGACTCTCCTTCGAGTACTTCGAAAACCAGTTCGACCTGGGCATCGACGAGGTGCTGCTGTCGGGCGGCGGTGGCCGCCTCGTGGGCCTCAGCGACGACCTGGGGCGCATCTTCGATCGACCGACGATGACCTGGGACGCGACCGGCGACATGCCGATCGCGGCAGGCACCGTGGATGTGGACGCACTGCGGGAACACGTGAGCGAGCTATCCGTGGCGATCGGACTCGCGTCCCGCGTGCGGAGGAGCGCCTGAGCCATGATCCAGATCAACCTGCTCCCCCCGGAATACCGGCCGCGGACGGGCACCCCGATCGCGCGCTTCGTTGCGATTCTCGCGGGTGTCGTCCTCGTCGCCAGTGCATCGGGCGCGTATGCGTACACGCACTTCATCGAGCTTGCCAACGTCAAGGAATTGCGCGACGTCAAGCTCGAAGAGGTTCGCGGCAAGGAGGCGCAGCGCGATCGCTCGCTCGCCCTCCAGAAGGAAATCGATCTCTACGAGAAGCGGCGGAGCGCGATCCAGACGATCAACCGCTCCCGCACCCTGTGGTCGCGCAAGCTGGATCAGTTCTTCGACATCGCGACCAGCCAGAGTTCTGAGGATCCGTACCAGGTCTGGCTGGAGAACATCGAGGTTCCCCCGCAGAGCGCGCCCGTGGCGAATCGTCGCCGCAAGAACGCGCCCCAGTCCGGCGGCGCCTTCCGATTCGACGGCTACCTGGCCATGGATGAGTCCACGGATGCACCGGCCCTCTCGAGCACGTTCTTCCGGGCGCTGACCGGCGATCCGGACGTCACGGGCGAGATGACGGACTTCTACCGGGACTTCATGCAGATCAACAACCCCAACATCGCCGTCGTCAGCCACGGCGCCCGTAGGGACGAGGAACAGCTCCTCCCCCCGGTCGTCGGGCAGTTCCACTACGAGCTGATACTGAAGCCGCCGCAGGACGAGAAGAAGTCCGCGGCAGCCAAGTCGGCCCGGCGTAGCAAGTAGGGAGGCACTCGTGTCCAAGCTTTCCGAGCGCCAGCGTCTGATCCTCACGATCGCGGTGGGGGTTCTCCTCACGGGTGGTCTCGTCGCGCTGATCCTCAAGGATCGAGGCGAGATCAAGACCGTTCGCGACGAGATCGCCTCCCTGGATCAGCGCATCCGGGCGGCCGACGTCGAGATCAAGAAGACCCGCGACCGCGAGAACCGGGTCCTCGTCTTCCGCGCCGTCGAGAATCGCGAACTCGCGGTCCTCCCGACGCGGCAGAAGATCGCGAGCTTCCACCGCAACCTCAGTACGTTCCTCGCGTCGGCGGGGCTCCGCTTCCAGGAGCTCCCCGAGAGCGAGCCGAAGGACAGCGGGTTGGCCAAGGGCATCTTCGTCACACGAAGTGCGCTGTCCTTCCAGGGAGACTCGGCTTCCACGCTCCGCTTCGTGAACATGATGGAGAACGACCCGCGCCTCGTGGCGATCAAGGGGCTCACGCTCGACGCGGGTCAGAAGAACAAGGACGATCCGACCCAGCCGGTGATCCATGACGGTCAGGTCCACATTGAGACCTACTTCTACAACCCCGGTGCCGTCACCATGGCGCGGATGCACATCCCCAGCGCGGAGGCGCGTCTGCAGGAGCCGGAGATCAAGGCCGCAATCGCCGCCTTCCAGCCCGAGCGTCCGGACAGCTACACCCTGCGTCCTTCGGCGAGTCGCCGCGATCCCCTCGTGGATCCGCGCGTCGCCGCGCCCAAGGTGGATGAGGAAGAGCTGAAGCGCACGTTCGAGCAGCAGGAAACGATCGTGCTCGAAATCGAGGCCCAGCTCAACGACATCAACGAGCGGGTCGAGCAGGAGAAGGCCCTCGGCAATGCGGGCGACGTGTTCCGCCAGGACCGCGTCCAGGCCGAGGTGGACGTGCTCCTCAACGAGGTCAATGCGTACCTGGCCCAAATCGACCAGAACAAGTCCATCACGCTTCCCGAGCTCGCCAAGCGACTCGAGCGCGTGCGCGAAGCGACATCGGACCTCAACGGCCGGCGTCCCCCCCGCATCCTGACGGTACCGCGGCATGCCGCCGAGCGTACCTACGAGACCGTCGAGTCCGCCTTCGTGCGCGGTGACTACACGGAGGTCTCGAACCTCGTGGCCCAGTGGTCCAAGTTCATCGAGGGCAAGGCCGTCGATGCCGACGCCGTGGAGCTCTCGCAGGCCATCGTGCAGCTTCGTCCGCGCGCAAAGCGGCTGGCCGAGTTCCAGAGCATCCCGCTCCGGGTCACGGGCACGATCGTTCACCCCATGGACCCGGGCCGGAGCGTCGCTCTCGTCAACGGCCGCCCGTTGCACGTCGGGGAGCGTCTGTCCGATCGCGGCGACGTGCTCGTGACTGAGATCACGCGCGAAGCGGTCATCTTCGAATACAAGGGCGAGGCGATTCGTGTTCGCCGTCGTCGGGGCGGACCGGACGACAAGCCCCGCGTCGGCGCGGTGGACGTGATCGAACCGGCGGGGACCCCTGCGACGTTGGGGGGGTGACCCCCGGGACCTCGTGAATGAACTGGACGCCCGGTCGCGCCTCGCGGCCGGGCGTCTCTCTTGGGCTCTTGGAGATTGCGATGCGAGTGCAGCAAGACGGCAGACGGACGCGTACTGTCATCGGTTTGTCGCGTGCACGCACGCGCATTGTCTCCGATGGGTCACGACGAACTGGCTCGCGGCTGATTTCAGCTTGCGAGAGGTTCAGGACCGAGGCCTTGCCCTTGGTCTTGGGGGTGCCTTGGGCTTTACTTCAGCCGGAGGATGACCGACAGGTAGGCAAGAGGAGGCAGGTGGGAATCCTGCCCTCAAAGCGGGAGGAGCCGATGACACGGCAGGTTCATCGGGTGTCCATGTTCAGCGTTGCTGTGCTGGGCCTGGCAGTGTTGCTAGTGGCGGGTGGTCCGTCGTTCGCGGGAGAGAGTGCTGATCCGGATAGCTACCGGTCGTACGACATAGGGGACGGTCTCGTCACCCTGGACGTACAGGATGCCGTCCTCGGTCAAGTCGTGGCCGAACGCATCCAGCCGCGCACGCGCGTCAACATCATCGTGTCGCCGGAGGCGGCCGAGCAGCGCGTTTCGCTACGCGTCGTAGACCTTCACTGGGTGCAGGCTCTCGACGCCATGGTCGAGAGGATCGGTGGCGTGATGGTGCGGAAGGCGAACAACCTTCTGCGCATCGAGCGGCCGCAGCCGGTGTCGTTCACGTTCACCGACGAGGACGTGCGAAACGTGATCATCACGATTTCGGAGTACTCGTCCGCGAACGTCATCATTTCGCCGGCGGTCGACGGGACCGTGACGCTCAGTCTCAACGAGACGCCCTGGCGCGCCGCGTTGGAGCAGGTCGTCCGCACCGTGGGCTACGCGCTCGTCGAAGAAGACTACGGGATCCTACGGGTCGTCCCCCTGACGGAGCTGGAGCTGGAGACGGGGTACTACCGCTTCCGCTACATGCGTCCGCCGCCGCCCTACAAGGGCATCGTGACGAACCAGGGTGGTTCCTCGTCGGGCGGTGAGTCCGGGGGTGGGGCGTCTGCCGACATCGTGCAGAGCAACGTCTACGTCCCCTCGGACGACCCCGCGGAGATCGAGGCGAACTTCCCGATCATCGAAGCGCTGCGCTCGGTCGTGGCGCCCGAGAACGGGACCGTCCGCTACATCGCTTCGCAGAACGCATTGATCTACACGGGCACCCGCCCGAAGATCGATCAGCTGCGCGAGATGCTGCAGGAGCTCGACGTCGAGCCGCCGCAGGTCTTCATCGACATGAATTTCATCATCACCTCGAACGAGGACGCGCTCGACGTCGGCCTCAAGGGTGGTGAGAACGGCATGCAGGTGGGCTACAGCGGCGCGGACATCGTCCACATGCTGCCCTTCAACGCGGGCGGCGGCACGGGCGACCTGGCCGAGGCGATCACCGGGACCGCGTTCCCGTCGCCGTCGGGCAGTGCGTTCAACTACGGCACGCTGACGACTTCGCAGACCAGCTTGCTCTTCGGGTTCCTGCAGCGCGACATCACCTCGCGCGTGGTGCAGGCGCCGAAGCTGCTCGCCCTCGACAACCAGGAAGCGACGATCTTCATCGGTGAGTCCGTGCGCTACGCACGGTCGACGGCCGCCACCAACCAGAACGGTGGACTGGCGTTCGCCATCGAAGAGGACCCGAACAGCCCGGTCAACGTGGGCTTCCAGCTGCTCGTCATCCCGAACGTGATTCGGGGTGAGGGCAAGATCATGATGACCGTGATTCCGCAGCGCCGGGCGCTCAACGGTACGACGAGCCCGGTACCCGGTTTCGACCGGTTCGAGGTTTCGGGTCAGTCCATCGACTTGCCGCGCGTCCAGTCCGCGACCCTGAAGACGGCCATGATCCTCTGTGATGGGGAGACGGCGGTCATCGGCGGCCTGCTCGAAGACACCGATCGCGACAGCGTGGACAACGTCCCCCTCTTCGGCGATCTGCCCCTCGTGGGCATGCTCTTCCAGGGCAAGTCGTCGCGGAAGGTGAAGGAGCACCTGCTCATCACCATCACGCCGCGCATCCTCAAGGGCTGCGACCCGGCGAACTGCCGGATCGCCGAGGAGCTGGCCGGGCGCCCGGAACGCGTGCAGGCCGAGTGGAACGACCTGTACGGCCACGCCGTGCAGAACTTCCCGCTCGAGCCTTGCCAGCCCCGGTACACGCCTTGCGCTCCCGCGGCCACCCCGCGGGCGGCTCCCGAGCCGAGCGCGCCCATGGTCGTCGCGCCGACCCGCTGACCCGCGACTTCCTTCGCTCAACCCACCCGACGCCCGGGGGGGCGACCCGCTTCTCGCGGGGACACCCCCCCGGGCTCCTTTCGTTCGTGGAGCCTTGAGTGGTAGCCTCCCCCCACGATGACGGATCCCGACATCTCGTCGAGCGACGGGGATAGCACGGAGGGAGGCGCGCAGCCGGACGGTGCGCCGCCTCGCCGCCGACGCCGCTCGCGGCGCCGGACGGATGCGTCACGCAAGGAGGGGACCGCCGAACGTCCCGCCGGTTCAGCCAAGGAGGCAGGTGCGGACGCCGTGGATACCCAGCCCGATGCCAGCGGCAGCCCGAAGCGGGCGGCCACGACGAAGAAGAAGGCCGTGACGAAGAAGGCCGTGACGAAAAAGGCCGCGAAGAGGAAGGCCGCGACCAAGAAGGCGGTCCCGAAGAAGAAGACGGCGGCCAAGGCCGTGTCCAAGGCAAAGGTCGCCGCCAAGGCCAAGGCCAAGGCCACGCCGAAGAAGAAGGCAGCCACGAAGAAGGCCGCCACGAAGAAGGCGGCCAAGAAGAAGGCGGCCCCGAAGAAGAAGTCCGCGCCGAAGAAGAAGGTGGCCGCCAAGAAGAAGCCTGCGCCGAAGAAGAAGGTGGTCGCGAAGAAGAAGCCCTCTCCGAGCGGCGGCGGGGCAGCTGCGGTCAAGAAGAAGCCGGCCACGGGCGGTGACGACGGGGCCCCGCCTGCCCACAAGACGCCGGTCCGGCGCAAGCGCCGCCGCAAGACGGCGGCGTCGCAAGCGGCCGTCCGAGGCGGGCCCGCCGCGCCCGCCGCGGTCGACGCCGCCCGCGGCGAGGAACGGGTCGGGGAGGAGAAGGGGGCCCTGCCGAGCGCCCGGCCCAAGCGTCGAACCCGGCGCGTTCGTCGTCCCGTCGGCGACGTCGACCGGCGAGACGAGCGCTCCAGCGAGGGTGCGACGCGCGAGGAGGTGGACACCCCCGCGCCCGGCAAGGGAGAGGGCGAGCGGTCGAGTTCATCCCGGCGTCGCTCGCGCCGCCGCCGGGGGCGCGGCCGCGGACGCGGCGACGAGGCCGGCCGCCGCAGCGCCCCGCGGGAGGACCCCGCGGAGCCCGACGAAGGCGTCGCCCTGAAGCGCACGCCGGAGGAGGGGCAGGCGGTCGAGGCCTCTGGCGAGGAGAGCGCGCGCAGCCGGCGCCGCCGGCGGAAGTCCCGCCGCAAGCGCGGCGGCGGGGGCGACGCACCGGCCGACGCACCGGCCAACGCACCGACCGGCGCGGGGGCGGCCAAGGCGAGGGCCGCCGACGAGCGCGCCGAGGCCGCGGCGTCCGACGACAGGGAGAGCGTTGAGGTCGAGGAGGTTCGTCCCCCGAAGGAGCCGCCGCCCGAGAAGGTCCTCCTCGTCAACGCCCGCGATCCCGAGGAAGTGCGGATCGCGCTGCTGGAAGACGGTGTCGTCGAGGAACTCTACGTGGAAGGCGCCGAGGAACGCTCGGCGACGGGCAATGTCTACCGGGGACGCGTACAGAACGTCGAGAAGTCGATCGGAGCCGCGTTCGTGGATCTCGGCAAGGGGCTGACGGGCTTCCTCCACGTGTCCGACGTGCCCGACCGCCCCGACGGCGCCACCATCACGGAGGCGCTGGAGCCGGGTCAGGAGGTCCTCGTCCAGATCACACGCGACAGCATCGGGCGCAAGGGCCCGGCGCTGACCGGACGGATTGCCTTGCCCGGACGGTACCTGGTCCTCCTCGCGACCAGCTCCCGCTCGGGGGTCTCACGTCGCATCGGTCGCGGCAGCGTGCGCGATCGCGCGCGCAAGCACCTGGAACAGCTCGAGATCCCCGAGGGGATGGGGCTCATCGTCCGGACCGCGGGGGAGGATTCGACGGTCGACGATCTCCAACGCGATCTGGATCACCTCCTTCGCGAGTGGGATCGACTGAAGACGCTCTCCGCGCAGTCCGGTCCACCGACCATGCTCCGAACCGAGTCCGACGTCGCCGAGCGAAGTATCCGCGACATCATGCCGCTGGATACGTCGCGGATCATCGTGGACCACGAGCCGATCGCGGCCCAGATCCGGCGCCTCCTCGGCGCGTGGTACGGCCCCATCCCGCGGCGCGACGTACCGGCCGAGACGGACGGCGAATCATCGGCTCCTGTCCAGGAGCCGCGGCCCATGCCCGAGGTCGTTGCGCACGAGGGTCCCATCCCCCTCTTCCACGCGTACGACGTCGAGTCCCAGCTCGAGCAGGCATTCCGGCGCTCGGTCCGACTCCCCAGCGGGGGGTCCATCGTAATCGACCCGACGGAGGCCCTGGTCGCCATCGACGTCAACTCCGGTCGGTTCACCGCGGAGGAGGATCCGGAGGCCACCGCCGTCTCCACGAACCTGGAGGCGGCGAAGGAAGCGGCTCGGCAGCTGCGTCTGCGCGACCTCGGTGGGCTCATCGTGCTCGACTTCATCGACATGCGGGATCGACGCAAGGAGCGCAAGGTCGAGAAGGAACTCAAGCAGGCGCTCGCGCGGGATCGGGCTCGGATTCGGGTCGGCCGGATCGGGCCGTTCGGTTGCTTGATCCTGTCCCGGCAGCGCGTCCGCCAGGCACTCTCCCGCGTGACGCACGCCGAGTGCCCGGAGTGCGGGGGGACGGGGAGGCGGCGTCATCCGGCCGGCCTCGGTCTCCGGGTCCTCCGCGAGATGCAGGCGCGCGTGGCGCGTGCCCAGGGACGTGGGGGGCTGGAAGCACGGGTGCCCCGCGCCGTGAAGGACTGGGTACTCAAGAACCGCAGCAGCGTGCTGCGCGCCATCGAGGCCTCGTGCTCGGGCCCGATCCGGGTCGACGCAGACCACCGACTGGCCGCCGACGGGTGGGCCATGAAGGGGCTTCCCCCCACGGCGTCGGCCGACACGGATGCGGAGCGGCCCGAGGAGGGGTAGACCCCTGATTCCTCTTGGGGCGTCCCCGCGCCGACGCTAACCTCTGCGGCTCGCTAGAGAGACCAGAAGCAGGACAAGCCGCCATGTACGCCGTGATCGCCGACCGCGGAAAGCAGTATGTCGTCAAGCCGGGGGATCACCTCCGCGTCGACCTTCGGACCGAACAACCCGGCGACACCGTGGTGTTCGACCGCGTGCTCCTCGTGTCGGACGAGCAGGACGGCGTGCGCGCCGGTGCCCCGGTCGTGGATGGCGTAAGCGTCTCCGCGACCGTGCTCGGTGAGTTCAAGGACCGCAAGGTGATCGTCTTCAAGAAGAAGCGGCGCAAGATGTACCGGCGCAAGCAGGGCCATCGTCAGCGGTACACGGATCTCAAGGTGGATACGATCGGCTGATCTCCCCACGGGAGACGCTACGGACGGGAGAGAAGCCATGGCACACAAGAAGGGACAGGGGTCGACCCGCAACGGACGGGACAGCAACCCCCAGTACCGCGGTGTGAAGCACTACGCCGGTGAGCGCGTCGGACCGGGCTACATCCTCGTTCGCCAGGTCGGCTCGCGATTCAAGCCCGGTAAGAACGTGCGCATGGGCCGCGACTATACGCTCTTCTCGGTCGCTGACGGTGTCGTCGAGTTCCAGTCGAACAAGCGCGTCCACGTGCGCCCCGTCGAGGGAGCGCCCTCGTCGAACTAGGCCGCCGACCGCTCGGCGGCTACGCGCCTCGCTGAAGAGGCGAAGGCCTCTGATCCCATGTTCATCGACGAACGAGCGCTGACGGTCCGATCCGGGGACGGCGGCGACGGGATCGTGGCGTGGCGGCGCGAGAAGCGCATCCCACGCGGCGGGCCCGCAGGTGGGGACGGTGGCCGCGGCGGCAGTGTGATCTTCGTCGCCGACGAGCAACTCACCACCTTCTCGGACATGGAGGAGGTCCGCACCGTGCGGGCCCCGCATGGAGAGCGCGGCGGCGGCGGCAATCGCCACGGCAAGAACGCCCAGGACCGACCGCTTCGCGTGCCGGTGGGCACGACCGTGTACGACGTGACGACGGGCATGCGCCTGAAGGACCTGGCCACGCCCGGGGAGCAGTGGATCGCGGCGCGCGGCGGCAGCGGGGGACGCGGCAACGCCCGCTTCGCTTCGGCCACCGAGCAGCGGCCGATGCGCGCCGAGCAGGGGGGCAAGGGACGGGAGCGTCGGTTGCGCCTCGAGCTGCGCCTCCTGGCGGACGTCGGGCTCGTGGGCCTGCCCAATGCTGGTAAGAGCACGCTCCTTTCACGGCTCTCGAGTGCCCGCCCGCGCATCGCGGACTACCCTTTCACCACCCTGACGCCGTTCCTGGGGATCGTCGAGGCGGGGGACTTTCATCGCTTCGTCATGGCCGACCTGCCGGGGCTGATCGAGGGAGCGCATACGGGGCAGGGCCTCGGCGACCGCTTCCTCCGCCACGTCGAGCGTACGCGGGTCCTGCTTCATCTGGTGGACCTGGCCCCCGTCGATGGTTCCCTTCCCGCGGCCAACTACCGGACCATCCAGGACGAGTTGACCCAGTACGGGCGCGGCCTGGACGAGCGTCCGGTCATCGTGGCTGCGACGAAGATCGATACGCTGGACGACGAGGAGTTGGGGGAGGCCTTGAGGGGACTGGCGGAGGCGGTCGATAGGGACGTGCACCCCATCTCTGCCGTGACCGGAGCCGGACTCGAGGCTCTCCTGCTGGCCATCGTGGCCGCGCTGGAGGCCGCGCCGCCGGCACCGGCGGTTCCGGAGCGCGTCTCCGAGGACTGAGGACGAGGACGGCGGACGGGGCGCTGAGGAAGCGGCCATGAACGACGTCGTCCAGAAGTTCTTCCATGACATGGTCAAGGAGCAGGCCTCCGACCTCATCCTGCGCACCGGGTACCGACCGGCGGTTCGCGTGGAAGGCAAGATCCGGTTCCTCTGCGAAGACGTGTTCACCGAGGAGCAGGCGAACGACCTCCTGGACAGCATCCTCGGGCCCGAGGAGCAAGCCGAGTTCCGCCGCAAGTGCGAGAAGGACACGGCGATCGTCGTGCCGGGCGCCGGGCGATTCCGTACGAACATCCTCCAGCAGCGCCGACGGACGGCCTTCGTCTTCCGTCACGTAAGCGAGACCGTGCCGACGATGGAGGAACTGCACCTCCCGTCGGGTCCGGTCCAGCGTCTGAGCCTCATGCATCGCGGGTTGGTCCTCGTCACCGGCATCGCCGGCTCCGGCAAGAGCACTACGCTGGCGTCCATGATCGGCCACGTGAATCGCTGCACGCAGCGGCACATCGTGACCATCGAGGACCCGATCGAGTTCATCTTCCAGGATGACAAGAGCGCGATCATGCAGCGCGAGATCGGCATCGACACGGATGGCTTCCACACCGCGCTGAAGGCGGTCGTTCGTCAGACGCCCGACGTCATTCTCGTGGGTGAGATGCGCGATCTCGAAACCGTGTCCGCGGCGCTCGCCGCGGCGGAGACGGGGCACCTCGTCCTGGCGACCCTCCACACCGTCAACGCGGTGCAGTCGGTCGAGCGCATCATCTCCTTCTTCCCTCCCTACCAGCACGACGCGGTCCGGCTCCAGCTCGGCCTCGTCCTCGAAGGCGTAGTCAGCCAGCGCCTGATCACCCGCCGGACCATGGCGGGGCGGGTCCCCGCCGTGGAGATCCTTCTGGGCACACCGACGGTGAAGGAGATGATCCTGGAGGGGCGGACCCGCGAGCTGCCCGAGGCCCTCGAGGGGGGGCACGAGTACTACGGGACCCAGACCTTCAACCAGTCGCTGGTCAGCCTCGTCCGCGAGGGGCTCATCGACTACGAGGACGCCCTGGCCGCCGCCGACAGTCCGGACGAGCTGAAGCTGGCCTTGAGGGGTATCACGAAGGGCGTCAGCACCATCGACGCCACCTACGCCGAAGCCCCGGTCCAGCCGTCCGCATCCTCCGCGCGCATTTCCGGAACATCCCGCTACGCCCGGTAGTCTAAGGGAGCGACTCGACCTCCGTCCCGAGGAGCTCCCACACGATGAGGGCGCACAGCCAGCGGCGTATGATCTGGATCCTGAACGGCGTGCTCGGCGTCGGTCTCCTGGCCGTCGTGGCCTGGTTCGCGCTCGATGTCCGGAAGGCGCTGGGGCAGACCTCCTACTTGAAGCCGTCGTTCGCCGATGGGGCCGTCGAGGCCTTCACGAATCTGCCCGACGGAGAAACATCCGGTCCGCCGCTGGCGGTCGATGCGAAGGAGCTGGAGGAGATCGACGTGCCCTCCTTCAAGCAGAAGGGCCGCCATTTCCACTGGCTCTACTCCGGGCCGAAACCACCGACGCCGCCCAAGGTCGAGAAGGTCGAGGGCCCGAAGGCGCCCGTGATCAGCGACCTCGAGAAGCTCGGCCGCGTCCACATGCTCATCTACATCCCGCCGCGTCGCGGGGAGGCGGTCGCTGACGAGACCGTCATCGCCTGGCGTTTCGCCGGGGCCGGCACCAAGACGATCGTCGAGGAGTTCCGCCCCGGGCAGTTCCTGATCCAGCCGGGGAAGGAGACGGGGAATATCCGCTTCGCGAACGTCACGCCCATGGGCGGAGGGCTCTACGAGCTGACCTACGAGGTCTACGACGAGGGCCATAAGATCGACGACGAGCCCAGGGGGGAGCCGTCCTCGAGCGGCCGCTACGAATACAACGGCCGCGCAGCCTTGGACAAGGCGCTGCAGGACCGGATCCAACTCCCCCCGTCGGCCGCAGAGGCCGCCGCCGCCGCCGCCGCCGCCGCCGCCGGGGCCGCCGAGGAGGCCGGTGCCGCTGCGAACGGACCGAGGACGGCCGTCGTCCCCGGCACCCCGGGCGTGGTCGACGCTCCGGGCGTCGACCCCGACGCGACCGAGCCGCCTGCGGTGGAGGACATCAAGCCCACCTTGACGTGGGAGGACGAGCGACGCACGCGGGCGCGGATCGAGTTCGATCAGACGACCTACGACTACATGCGCAGCCGCGATGCCCAGAGCATCGCCAAGACGGTGAAGACCCAGGTCCTCAAGGACGGGCAGGGCAAGACGGTGGGGCTGCAGTTCACGGGGGTGGACGAGACGAGCCCCGCCAGCAAGTTCGGGATCCAACGGGGCGACATCCTCGTCTCGATCGACGGGCGCGCGGTCGGGTCCAGGGACGACGCCGTGAACATCATCCAGGGCATGGACCCGAACGTGTCGAGCGTCACGATCGTGATCCGGCGTCTGGGCAAGGACCTGACCTACGTGATCGATCCGCGGGATCCGAAGCTCCGTCGCGATGCCCGGTACCTCGAGAACGCACGATAGGCCGCCGACTCCGTTCCCTGGTTCTCGACGCGGACGGACCGGCGTATCTTCTCGGCATGACCCAGATGCTCTACATCGTCGTCGACGTCGGTAACTCGGGCGCGAAGATCGGCGCCGTGCGTGGCGAGGATGTGGCGGGTCCCCGGCGGCTCGCGGAGGCGACGGGGCGGGGCGTCCGCGCCGAGGCCGAGCCCCTGCTCCAGGGCGGCGAGGGCACCTTCGTCGTCTACGGAAGCGACCCCGGGAAAGCACGCGATCTGGCCTGGGAGATCGGCAAGCTTCGCCTCGGGCCGGTCATCGAGCTCGACACGAAATCGAAGGGCATTCCGGCCGCCCAGGTCCTCCAGCCCGAGCGCGCGGGCATCGACCGCCGTGTCCAGGCCCTCGGAGCCGCCACGTTGGCCGGGGGGCCCGCGGTGGTCGTTTCCTGCGGAACCGCGCTGACCGTGGACGTGGCCGACGGCCAGGGGGCGCTGCTCGGCGGCGCGATCCTCCCGGGGCTCACCCTGGGCATGCGAGCCCTGGCCGCGGCGACGGCCCGCCTTCCCGTGGTCGACCTCAAGGGGGAGACCGCCTTTCCCGGGCGGGATACCGAGATGGCCATTCGGACGGGCATCCTGCTCGGCGCGGCGGGCGCAGTCGAGCGACTCCTCGCTTCGCTCGCGGGCGACGAGGCCACGCTCTTCCTCACCGGCAACGACGCCGGCCTGCTTGCTTCGCGACTCACGGCGACCCCGCGACGGCACCCCGGACTGGGGCTCTTCGGGGCGTCGATCGCCGCGGCCCGCCAGGGGGTGCGCAAGGGGCGCTGAGGGGGCTCGAGCCCGGTCGACGCAGGCGGGAGACCTGGTGGTGACAAGGTACTCACACGCCACCTCGTGCGCATTCGCACGGCGCGCGGCCAAATCGCTCCGAACACGCTCCCCGTCGATCGGCGACTCAAGCCTAAGTCGCGTAATGACAAGTAGTTGCATTCACGATCTCGGGGTGGTGAATCTGGAATGCCGTTTGCCTTTCCGGACCTAGCGCTCGTGCTCCGTTCGGGGCTCTGCGAGGGTCCTCCAAATCCCTTTACCGGATGCGGAGGGGTCCGTAGAGTACCGACGGAGGCGCAGGATCGGGCTGGACTCAACTGCCTGGCACTGCGTCACTAGCGCGCGTAAAGACCCTGAGCCTCGGGGACGTAGGACCCCGCGCCCGGCCGAGCCCACGGTCGGCGAACGAGAGGACGTCCATGCTCCGTCAAATGTTCAACCGTGCAGGCGCATACGCGCTGGTCATCGCCGTCGTCGGCCTCGCCCTCGTCACCACCTCCTGTGGCGGCGGTGGGGGATCGCCCGCCGCCAAGCCGATGGTCCTGCTTGAATTCCTCTTCGTCGATCGATCGCTCCAGCCGACGGCCCCGACGGGAACCCAGAACCTGCCTCGCAATGCGCAGGTCGTGCTCGTCTTCTCCGAGCTGGTCAGCCCCGAGTCGGTGAACAACCAGACGGTCCAGGTCCGATTCGGCCCGTCGGGGCAGTCGGTCCCGCAGGGGTCGTTCTCGGTGGACGGAAACACCGTCCGCTTCGATCCCACCGTGACGGCGCAGGGGCAGCCCAATCCTTTCGGCTTCGACTCCGTGACGCAGTACCTCGTGGACATCCCCAACTTCGAGCAGCAGACCGACGTGGTCCGCAACCTGGACGGGGACCCCAATCTCGAGACCTTCTTCACGACGTTCGTGACGTCGAGCGGGTACCTGCGCGAGCTCATCCCGCCGGAGATCGTGCGCGTCTACTCGATCCCCGACCGGTTCGAGCAGAACCCGCTCACCGGACAGTGGCCGGGCAACGGGCTGATGGCGTTCGAGTTCAGCGAGCCGATGGCGCCCCAGTCGTTCATCCTGGGCGCCCAGGGGAGCACCAACGAGACGACGACGATCGACGTGCGCTACGACGCCGACGCCGACGCCAACCCCGACGCGATCAAGGGCCGCGCGATCCCCGGCTACTTCACCAACTCCCCGTCGGCGACGACCTTCTTCTTCAACCCCACCTTCTCGTTCGGCGACCAGAAGTACGTGTTCAACGCCCAGGTGTTCCAGGGGCTCCGCGACCTGTCGGGCAACCAGCTCGTCAACCCGCGTAGCTTCGGCGACTACACGTGCGACGGCACCGGGATCTCCACGGGATCGGTGCTGGTCGAGGACTTCCTGACGTTCGAGAATATCGACTACGCGGCGACGGACGCCGACTGGGGCATCTCGGAGGAAGGCATCCTCCAAGGGCAGGAGATCTCGAGCCGTACCGCGTACATCCTCGGCTGGCGCCAGCAGGACTCGGACAACGACGGAGCGACCGATAACCTGAACGCGGTCGGCCAGTACAACCCGACCACGACCCCGCTGATCGGGGCGGCACTCAACAACTACGTGTCGAACATCTCCCCGGCGACCAGCCTGGGCCGTCGCGCGCTGTGGAGCTTCTCCGACAGCGAGATGGGTGCGAGTGGAACGGTCACGGGCGCCGCCTGGGGCCCGGACAGCAATGCCACCTTCGCTGCGATCTATCCCAAGATCGTCCTGCGATGCGGCTACCAGAAGCAGGCGTCGATGAGCCTCTCCCCCTCCTTCGCGGGGAACTACGAGGGGTCCCCCCTGACCGTCTTCACCGGCGAGTACCGCGTTTCTCAGTCAGCCAACGTGGGTAACAGCACCGACGAGTACACCGTGAACGGAGGCGACCCGGGAGACTACGGGTTCACCCCCGGCTGGGTGTGCGCTGCAGGGCACAACGCACCCCTCTTCGACTACACGGGGTTCCAGCCGTGGCCGGACTTCACGACCTACTTCGATTGGTCCCCGGGCGATCCGCTCATCGAGGGTGACCGGGTGTTCCTCTTCGACGCCGCCGCGGAAGAGGGGGATACCTGGCAGCAGATGCGCCTCTGGTTCGCCGTGACGATCCCCTGCTCCGGCGTGCTCATCTCGGGCTACCCGAACCGCCGAATGATCTCGACGTACGAATCCGACATCCCCGATCCGCCCCAGAACCTGGGCGCGTTCCCGGCGACGATCAACCCCGATCCGAGTGTCAACGACACGGCGTTCACCATCACGAAGCGGGTGAGCATCGCCCAGGTCCTCTTCTACACGGATGGGAACCAGCCTGGTGACGGGACGCCCGGCAGACAGTTCACCCTCGGCAAGGACTCGGACTATCTGCCGATCCAGATCACGCCGCAGGTCCAGACCGGTGGCGCGGCAGTCCGGGTGGAGTTCAGCGCGTGCGACGCGGTCCAGGCTGATCGACGCTCGATCAACCAGTCGCTGCCGTTCCTGCCCGGGTGGACGGAGTCGATCAACGCCTGCGACGGGTTCGCAAACATCCGTTGGCGGCTCAGTCTCATCTCCAACCTGATCAGCGGCACGCGGGCTCGTATCAGCAACGTCACGTTGCCGCTCGTCCTCGATAACTAGCAACCGCCGGAACGACCAACCATGGCCGCATCCGGGCCTTGGCGGACCACCCCCGCCGAAGACGCAGACCAGCAAGGCATCAGCTCATCCGAAGGAGCATCCATGCGCCGTACACACCACCCTCGCGGGTTGCTCGCCCTCGTCGTTCTGATGCTCGCCGTGGGGGCCACGTCCTGCGGCGGAGGCTCGAGTGAGCCAGAACCCGACCTCGTGCTCCTGGGCTTCAACGTGCCCAACGTGGCGGGCATTCCCCTCGACCAGCCCCTGATCTTCACCTTCAGTGCGGCCATCGATCCGACCTCGATCACGCCCGACACGCTTCGCGTGGTGGGCGCGCAGGGGCCGTTCTTCGAGACGACCGTCGTGGACGGCAACCTGGTCGCCCTCGTGCCCCGGGTGCCGAACTTCGACGACTACTCGGACGCCGGGCTGCTGCCGGGCACGGTCTACAGCGTGGACCTCGCGCTGTTCCCCGCGCCCTCGACGATCCGCACGCCCAGCGGCAATCCCCTCCTCAGCGCCGACGGATACCAGTTCACGACGGTGCCCTCACCCCTGTTCATCGAGCCGCGACGGCCGATCAATCACGGCCTGCCGCCCAGTCAGGGTGGACGCAGCGACGACGAGTGCTGTCTCCAGAACCCCGACAACAGTCTCTACGACGGGCAGTGCCAGTTCGGTTCGGGTGTCGGCGCGCGCCTGCTGTGCCTCAAGAACGAGGGACCGCCCCGGGTGATCCTCGACGAGTGCACGCCGACCCACAACGACGAGAGCGTGGGTACGCCGTCGGCCATCACCGAGGGCTACGTCAACCTGCCCGCCTTGCGGGTCGTGCTGAACGAGCCGCTGGACCCGCGGTCGGTGACGCCCTACATCCCGGAGCCGGTCAAGCTAGGTGTGTACGCCCAGCTGTGGCGCGTCGGCACGACGGAGAAGGAGCCCCTGCCCTTCCCGCAGCCGACCAGGATCAACAAGCCCCTCATCGTCCAGTCGCTCGAGCAGACCGAGATCATCCTCGTGGCCGCCAACGAAGACGAACTGGGGGACAACCAGGGTGGCGTGCTCCAGGGCACGTACATGATCAACATCACGCCGGGCGTCACGGATCTTCCCGGCAACCCGCTCGTCATCGACGACGACCCGAGCCCTGCCATCGGCGGCTACGAAGCAATCGCAGCCATGGTCGACAACTCGGGGCTCGTGGCGCCGGGGTATCGCATCTACTTCGTCACCCTGAAGGTGCCGGGTACCGACCTGTCGATTAACGAGCAGTTCGGCACGAACGACTTCGAATGGGGTGACAACCTGAGCGGAGCGAGCGAACCGGGCATCTTCACCCAGAGCGACGCCCTCGCCGGCGATCCTCTCGTGACGATTCCGGCTGCCGACGACGACGCCCCCGAGTACACGCTGCTCTTCACCGACATGGGCATCGGCCAGTCCACCAGCGGCAACTGGAACGGCGCCTTCCGGTTCTTCGGCCTCGACACCATGCCCGTGAACACGGACGTGGAGGACGGCGCGGGCCGAGCCAGGGCGGTGTACCAGCCCTACATCGGCAGCGGAAACGACGGCGTCTTCGACAGCCCGGGCACGGGCGTCGAGTTCAGCCTCAGCACCGATCCCGGTCCCGGCGGCTCCGTCAACGGGGACGGCATCTACGAGTACGAGAGCTTCCACCTACGGGCTGGCGATACGCTCGGCGTAGGCGGTTCGCGACCCCTCGTCATCCTCTGTCGCGGCGATTTCATCGTCGACGGCACCATCACGCTGAACGGCTTCGATGGGGGCTTCGGCTTGGACACGGAGGACGATCCTCGCTACACGAATCCCAACTCCATCAGCTCGGCCGGTGCGGGCGGTGCCGCGGGTGCCGGTGGCGGGGTCGGGGCAACCGGGGGGGATCCCCTCGGCGTGCTCACCTCGAACGGCAACGGAGATGACGGCGGTCGCTACCGCAGCATCTTCGAGAGCGGTGAAGTCGACGGTGGTGGTGGCGGCCTGTTCGCGGCAAGCCCTGATCAGCAGGGTGGGGGCGGTGGCGGCTTCGACGTCGGAGGCGGCACGGGCCAGGACGGGAACGGCGCAGGTGTCGGTAACGGCGGCGACGAGACCGCAGGGGTCTTCGCGCGCAACTTGGATGCCTTCCAGCCCGATCGCGGATACTCGCCGAACGCGGCAGGCACCGGCGGCACCGGCGGTGGCGGCGGTGGCGTGCTGGACGATGATGGGGACGACACCGTCGGCCTGGGCGACGATGGGGGTGGCGGCGGCGGTGGTGCCGGCGGTGGCCTGTACGTCCTCTGCGGCGGCGAGCTCGTCATCAGCGGCACGATCGAAGCCATGGGCGGCGACGGTGGAGACGTGTACGCGGTGTCCGACCAGGTCGTCGACCTGGGCGAGGACGGTCTGCCGGGTGGCTCGGAGCCCGAAGACCTGGATACCGTGACGGGTATCGTGCCTGGCGCGGTGCCTTCCGGCCATGGCGGTCCGGGGGGCGGTGGCTCCGGTGGCGGCCTCTTCTTCATGGGCGTCGAGGGCGTCAGCGTGGATGCCACGGCGGTCCTGAACGTGTCCGGTGGTACGGGCGGTGAGAGCGGCGTGGCGGGTCTCGTGGGCGGCGCCGGCGCCGCCGGCAAGTGTGTATTCAGCACGCTCAGCACGGGCACGATCGATGTCGACGCCGCCGCGACGGTGACGCCGGACAGCGACACGCACGAGTACATGCCGACGGTGCACGACGCCTCCGCTGTGCAGAGCGCCTGGGTCGATCTCTCGGTCAAGACCAACCAGTTCGGATCGCCCTTCTGGACGGACAACTTCGGCCAGCTGGCGGATCAGGGGATCGTGCTGGGGCAGGACTTCAGCGTCGTGGTCGAGTACCAGGGCGCCGAGGACCTCACACCCACGCCGGTGAGCGGCGAGGTGCCGACCGCGGCGACGGGGCTGACGCCCTGGAGTCCGGACGCGACCATCATGAACGGGAGCCGGTACGTGCGGTACCGCTGGCGCTTCCAGGTCGGCGAAGGCTACCCCGCCACCGACACGCAACTCCCGGCCATCCTCGAGTTCACGATTCCGTTCACCCGTGTGGCCGAGTAGGACGTAGGGTCCCACGGACCAAGCCGACGGGCGCCCTCCGGGTAACGGAGGGCGCCCGTCTTCGTAGGCTAGTCCTCTCTCGTCGAGGAGATGTGCCCGTGGATGCGCGAGTAGAGCGAACGGCAAAGCGAGGACGGCCGTCGGGCCTGACCCGTGCCGTCGCGTCGCTCGTGGCGCGGCTGTACCTGAGGCGGCCGGAGCTAGCCGCACCGATCGCCCTTCGCTACCAGAGTGCCCGGTCGCTCGTGGCCGGCGTCTTGAACGAGGTGGCGTACCGACGCGGGTGGCGGCGGGCACCCGTTCTTCTCTCGCTCAACCTGGAACTCACGAACCGCTGCAACCTGCGCTGCACCTTCTGCCCCACGGGCAATCGCTCGATGACCCGTCCTGCCGGCCTGATGTCGCCGCACGTCTTCGACCGAGCCCTGGCCGACGGGCGTCCGCTGGAGTTCGTGCTCCTGTTCCAGTGGGGCGAGCCTCTGCTGCATCCCCAGTTCGCCGCGATGGCCGCCCGGGCCAGGCGCGCCGGCGCGCGTACTTTCATCACCACGAACGGCACGCTGCTCGACGAACGGCGGGTCGGCGCCCTGCTCGACGCCGGGGTCGATCGCGTGACCGTCTCGGTGGACGGGGATGCCCAGACCCACGAGCGGGTCCGCGGCATCTCGCTCGAGCTGACCGAAGCGGGCTTGAACCGATTGCTGCGCGCGAGAAACGCGCGACGCGCGCGTACGGCCGTGGATGTGTCCATGGTCGTGGCCCCGGAGACCGAACAGGCCGTCGACGCGTTCGAGGCTCGCTACACGGGGCGCGTCGATCGCGTCCAGCGCATCCCCCTGCTGACGCACGGCGAGCGACGGACCCGCTGTCGTGAGCCCTGGCGCGGCGGTCTGGTCGTTCTGCAGGATGGGCGGGTCACGGCATGCTGCGTCGACCACGATGGCGAACTCGACGTGGGCGACGTGCGCCGCGAGTCCCTCCGCGCCATCTGGAACGGTTCCCGCATGCAGGCGCTCAGGCGGGCCCACGTCTCGGGCGAGCTACCGGACATCTGTGCGCGGTGTACGGAGTACCCGACCGATGCCGCCGCGCCGCGTTTCTCCAGTCGCGTCGAGTCGTCGAGGGTCGCGCCGCACCGCCCCGACCGGTTGGCGGGGGCCGGGGATCACGAGCCCCAACCCGAGGTGCGCGCGGGATGAAGGGCCTCAGGCGTCAGTACGGGGACGTGATTCGTCGGCGACTCGCTCGGGGCGACGTGGGTAATCTGCTCGACCTGGGCATGCGCTGGATCGGTGCGGCGGCGTCGCGCCCGCTCGGCCGCTCCCTCCTCGGGCCCACGCTCGGCACCTTGCTCGTGACCTACCGCTGCAACCTCCGCTGCCGCGTCTGCGACCTTCCTCAGCGGGCGATCCGCCGTCGTGCCCAGGGTGACCGCGAGCTCGACACCGATGCGTTCAAGGCGGTTCTCCGCGACATGAAGGGCATCGGTACGCTGGGCGTCGGTTTCAGCGGCGGCGAGCCCATGCTCCGAGACGACTTGTTCGAGCTTGCTCGCCTATGCCCGGCGGTTAGGGCTACAGGTTCACCTCAATACGGACGGGTTTCGTGTGGCCGATTCCGCGTCGCGTCTCCTCGGCACGGGCATCCAGTCCGTGAACGTGTCGCTCGACGGCGCGACGGCCGCGGCGCATGATCATGCCCGGGGACGACCGGGTGCCTTTGGCGACGCGATCCATGCCATGGAGGCCTTGGCGGCTCGCCGTCGGGACGCAACCTCATTGCGCATCACGGCGGTCACGGTGCTGACGACCGCGAATATCGACCAGGTCGAGGACGTAGCCGCAACCGCGCGAGCGGCGGGGGCGGATCGACTCGGGATCATCCCGGTCCACGACTTCGGACAAGGGGAGCGTGCGCCGGACGCCGAGCGCGTGGCCCGGGGTCTCGAGATGCTCCACCGGCTGCACGACGAGGGCTTCCTGGACAACAGCCTGTCCTACGTGTCACTGATTCCTCGCGCCTTGCGCGGGGAGGACAGCCCGCTCGCGTGCTACGCCCCGCACACCAGCGTCGTCGTGGACTGCTACGGCGACGTGTTCCCTTGCTTCCCGCTGATGGAGCGAGCCAAACCGGTCGGATCGATTCCCCTCGCGCGACTCTGGCGAAGCGAGGCCTACGCGACCGAGCGACGACGCCTGGCCGGCTGTCGGGACTGCCTATGGAACTGCCACGCCGAGATGAACCTCGCCTTGCCCCAGTCGTGGCGGGTTGGAAGGCGGGCCGTTTGAATCTCGGTCGGGCCAAGATCGTTGACCGGCTACTCGGGAGCGTCTTGGGCACGGCGCTGGGCATGGTCGATGGCGCGCGGGACATCATCCGGACGCCTCCGCTCGTCCAGCGGGTCGACCACATCCTCGTCACCAAGTTCTGGGGCGTGGGGAACTGGGCCCTGTTGCGCCCCATCGTCCACGATCTGCGCGCGCGGTGGCCGGGTGCACGGCTCACCATCGCAACCCTGGCGACCAACGCTCCCTTGGTCGACGATCTCGCCGAGCAGAGGCTGCTCGTGCGGCCCCAGACCCTCGTCACGGTGGCCCGCGACCTCGCCGGCGCCGTGGCGCGCCTGCGGCGTACGCCGCCGGATCTCGCCGTGGATTTCGAGCAGTTCTCGCGGGCGGGAGGACTCCTGGCTCGCCTGGGCGGCGCCCGCCAGCGCGTCGGGTTCGCGAGCGCGAGCCGAGGGCGGGACCGTCTCTACACCGTACGGGTCCCGTTCCGCCTCGACGTCCACGTGTCTCGTTCGTTCCGCGACCTCGCCGAGTCCGCCGGCGTGCCCCACGCGCCCTACGTGCCCGGCGGACTGTCGGTCCAGTCCAGCGCGCGCGCCAGCCTGAGGCGACGGTGGGGCCCTGGCCGGTACGTCGTCCTCCACCCCGGCAGCGGAGACAACTTCCCAGGGCGCCGCTGGTCGGAGGCCGGCTTCGCGGCGGTCGGACGCGCGGCACGAGACGCGGGCAGAAGCGTCTTCGTGAGCGGGGGCGCCGCGGAAGTGGGTCTGGCGGGACGCGTCGCCACCGCCATCGGATCCGGAGCCCTCAGCGTCGCCGGGCAGCTCTCGATCCCGGAGCTCGTGGCGCTCATCGACGCGGCGGAGGTGCTCGTCGCCAACGACACCGGGCCCGTCCATTTGGCGTCCGCCCTCGAGACCCCGACGCTCGCGCTCTTCGGTCCCAACACACCACGCCTCTACGGCCCCCTGGCCCCGCGGTCGCTTGCGTTCTACCGGGACCTCCCGTGCAGCCCGTGCCTGACGACGCAGAACTACCGCTCCAGTCGGTGCCGCATCCACACCTGCATGGCCTCCATCACGACCGGCGAGGTCGTGCATGCGCTGCGGCGGCTGATGACCGCCCCGCCCACGAACGCCCGGGCGGCCCGTGGCGCCGATGGGGGCGAGGAGGTCGGCTCGTGACGCGCAAGGCCGTGCTATTCGCCGCGCTGGGTGTCTTCGTCCTCGCCGTCGTCGCCCATGCGCCCGCGGTGGGAGGGGGCTGGGTCTTCGACGACCACCGCTTCATCGAGCTGAACCCCGCACTTGATGACGTGGACGTCGTGTCGTACTTCACGGATGCATCGACGGCATCCGCGTCCGAAGGCGTCCAACACGACATCTATCGCCCCATACGCACGCTCAGCTACGCGCTGGAGGCGCGGGCCTTCGGCCGCGAGGACCCTCGCCCCGCGCACGTGCTGAACGTGTTGCTCCACGCGCTCACGGCGGTTCTCGTGTTCCGGCTGTTGCGTGGGCTCGTGCACGGCGGCTGGGCCGCGGCCGCGGCGGGTGCCGGCGTGTTCGCGGTTCACCCCGTCACCGTCGAGTGTGTGGCCTGGGTGTCGAGCCGCGGCGACATCCTCGCCGTGCTCTTCATGGTCGCTGCGTTGCTCGCTTTCGAGCGGGAGGGGACGTGGCGCACGGTGGTGGGGGTCGCCCTGGGAGCTCTCGCATGCTTCGCCAAGGAGTCCGGCCTGGTCCTGCCGGCGCTCCTCCTGCTTCGCGACCTGGCCCTGCCGGCCGGCCACGCCTTGCGACGCCGCACGACGATGCTCCGCCTCGGACTCCTCGGGGTCGTCGTGGTGTTCTACCTGGTCGCGCGCGGACAGGTCATCGGTGAACTCGCCCAGGTGGCGAGCTTCCCGGGCGGGAGTCGCCTGGCCACCGCGCGGGGAATGCTCGCCGGGTACGGGTGGTACGTGAAGGCTCTCGTCTGGCCCTCCGGCTTCCCCTTCGACCTGCATCTCTCCATTCCTGGCAGCTTCGCCGATCCGCGTGTCGTCGTGGGCGCTGGGCTTCTGCTCACGACCGTAAGTGCCGGCCTGTGGGGCTTGGTTCGACGCGATGCTCGCCTGCTCACGTTCGCGGCGTGGGGCCTTCTCGCCTGCCTGGTGCCCGTCAGCAACGTCCTCGTCCCGCTGAAGGCACTCGTGGCGGAGCGCTTCCTCTATCCGGGCCTCGGTTGCGTTGTCGCGGCGGTTCCCTGGTTCATCCTGCGTACACGCGGGGTATGGCGGGCGGCCGCGCTCACGGTAGCGACCCTCGTGATTTTCGCGCTCGTGCCCCTCACCTGGCAAAGGACGCGCGCGTGGGAGAGCGACCTGACCCTCTGGGAGACGGTGCTTCGGGAGCGGCCCAGCCACATGCGGGCGTACGAGGGCCTGGCGTACGAGTATCGGGGTCGTGGGCGGGTCCACGATGCCGAGGTCGCCTTCCGGTCGTATCTGGACTACAACCCCGCCGACGCCAAGGCCATGTTCGAGTTGGGTACCGTCATCGGCTCCATTGCCGATGCCCTCCGGATCGACGCCCCGCAGCCGGGTGTCCAGACGGACGTCGCCGAGCGACGCCGCATGACCCGCACCGTCGAGATCGGCTGGTATCGCGCGGCGCTCGAGACCTGGGCTCGCATCGGGCTGGTCCAGGGCCGCGGGTCGCCGGAAATGTTGACCCGGTTGCACCGGGCGAGAATCCGCGCCGCGACGGATCTGGGTGACCTCAACGAAGCACGCCTGGCCAACGACGATCTGATTCGACTCGCGGGTGTCGACCCCAGCGACGTGGACGCCGTCTTTCGGGACGGACCGATCGACGCCGGGCGCGTGAGACTGCATCTGGCCATGAAGGCGGTCACGACACCGTCCCCGCCGGGTCTGGATCGAGCGGGCTACGAGGCTCGCAACGCTGCCCGCGCGCGCGTGCTCGAAGGTGTCGGCATCCCCCCCGTCACCCCGGACCGACAGGCGCTTCGGGCCTTGCTGCCCCGCTACCAGGCACTGGCTGAGACGAGCTACGCGACGGTCGAAGACCGCCTGCTCTACGCCGCCTTGTTGGAAGAGTTCGGCCAGAAGGAGGAGGCGGAGCGCGTTCGCGCCGAACTGCGCCGTGCCTACCCCGCGCACCCGCTCCTCACCGAGGGCGAACGGTGAGCCTCGCACGCGACGCGCGCGCGTACGCCGGGCTCGCCTCGCGGCTCCTCGCGTCGCGTCTCGGTGCCCGGCATCCGTTCAAGTTGACCGTCGCTCTCACGGACCGCTGCGACTGTCGTTGTCACGGCTGCTGGATCTGGAAGAAACCGAAGGGGGCGGAACTCGCGCCGGCTGCGTGCGCCAGCCTTCTCTCCTCGGTGCCGAGCATTCGTTGGGTCAACCTGACAGGCGGCGAGATCTTCCTTCGTGACGACGTGCCGGAGATCGTGGAGGCCCTGTGCGCCGCCCAGCCGCGCCTGGCCGTGCTCGACTTCCCGACGACGGGGCAGCGGACCGAGAGGATCCTCTCCGATGTCTCGCGCATCGCCGGGATGGGCGTCCCGCGACTGCTCGTGACCGTGAGTGTCGAGGGGCCTCCCGCACACCACGACCGGACCCGAGGTCGGGAGGGGGCGTTCGCACGCATGGTCGCGACGTTTGCCGGCTTGAGGGGCCTTCCCGGCGTCGAGTCGTATCTGGGCATGACGTTGACCCGCGAGAACGCATCGCGCGTGGACGAGACCCTGGCCGCCGTCAATGCGCAGATGCCAGGCGCCGCGCGCCCCGTGGACTGGGCCGACCTTCACCTCAACGTCTACACCCGGAGTCCGCACTACTACGACAACCTGGAGAGTGACGTCCAGCCGCCTCCGGCTCCGACCGATGCCATTCGCCAGGCATGTCGCGTACGAGAGGCTTCCGCCTCACCGACGGATCGCATCGAAGCTGCCTACCTCCGTCTACTGCCCGCCTACCTTAGGACGGGCCGCAGTCCGCTCCCCTGCAAGAGTCTCGATGCCAGCGTGTTCGTCGATGCGCGCGGGGATGTCTACCCGTGCACGGTGTACGGGCGTTGCCTGGGCAACGTGCACCAGCAGACACTGGCCGCCATTCTCGGCGGGAGCGAGGCGGAGGCCGCACGGAGCGTGATTCGCGCGGATCGCTGTCCGGGGTGCTGGAGCCCTTGCGAGGCGAATCCCACCATCCTCGCGCATGCGCCCGAGAGCCTGCTGCGAGGCCAACGCGACGTACGTCGGCGCGGTGCGTCAGTTTCGGCTGCTAGAGGGTGACCACGCGGTCCGCGACGACCAACGCGTCCAACCGCATGGCCCGCGCCGCCACCAGGGCCTGGGCGGCGGTATTCACGATGGGCTCACCGGGCCGGTTCAGGCTCGTGTTCAGGAAGGCGGGGACGTGCCCGAGAGCGTCCAGGGCATCCAACACGGCGCCAAGGAACGCGTCGTCGTGCGGGCCGACCGTCTGTACGCGCGCCGTTCCGTCGGCATGGATGCCACCTGGGATCCTACGCATGCCCTCCGGCGTCGCGCGGAACGTGAGGATCATCGCGGGGCTGGGCCGCAGGCGCATGAAGAGCCGATCATCGTTGTCGCGCACGACCGGCGCCAAGGGGCGCCACGCCTCACGACCCTTGTGTTCGTTCAGGCGGTCCCGTATGGCCGTGGAGGCCGGACTCGCGAGGATGCTCCGTGCGCCCAGCGCCCGGGGTCCGAACTCCGCTCGCCCGCGCGCGATACCGACGAGCTGACCGGCTGCGATCCGCTCCGCCACGCTGTCCGCCAATGCGCGGAGGGGACGTGCCGGTGCATCGGTCATGCTGCGAGCCTCCCCGTCGTCGATGCAGGTGCCCAGCTGCAGCGTCGACAGCGGCTCCGGCATGCGCCCGGTGCGTTCGCGGTAGACGAAGGCGGCGGCACCCCACGCGGCCCCCGCGTCGCCGGCCACGGGAAACGGATGGACGTCGACGGCGAGCGTTTCCTGAAGGTGGCCGTTCAGCGCGCAGTTCAGGAACAGGCCCCCCGCGAGGCCGAGGTGGCGTGCCTTGGTGTCGGCCACGAGTTGGCGCGCCGCGGCCTCGATCACGTCTTGGGCCGCGAGCTGGATACCGCACGCCGCGTCCCGGTGGCGCGCCTCGACGCTCTCCCCGGGGCCACGCGAGGGGCCCAGGTCGTCGAGGAGTCGATCGCCGTACAGGCGGGCGTGGCCAAACTGGTAGGCCATGCGGGAGAGGTCCACGCGGAGGATCCGGTCGCCGTCGCTCGTGAGGAGAGATCGCGCCCGACGAGCCGGCGGGGTGTTCGGGTCGCCATACGCGGCGAGTCCCATCGTCTTGCCTTCGTCGCTCTCGGGACGAAAGCCCAGCCACTGCGTGAGCGCGGCATACGCTTTCCCCGGACTGTGGGGATAGGTGGCCCGACGGATGCGACGCACGCGGCCGTCCCGTACGGCCCAAGCCGCCGCAGTCGTCCATTCCCCCATACCGTCCGCCGTCAGCACGGCGCCTTCGCGGTAGGGCAGCTGCGCGGCGGCCGAGACGGCGTGGGCATGGTGGTGCGCCACACGGTGCACGGGGGCCCGGATGCCTGCGTCTCGGATGCGCCGCTCGAGAGAGCGCATCGCGCCCAGGTAGCCCATGCGGCTCGGTACGGTCGCGTCGGGGGCCTCGCGCAGATAGGCGAGGCTTGCGGGCAGTCCACGTACCACGTGCCACAGCTTCCGGCCCCGGGCCATGCTCCGGGTCCAGGGGAAGGAGACGACGTCCACCTCCTCGCGTCGTACCTTTCCGGCCTCGAGCGCCGCCTCGATGGCGTCCTCGGGGAACGCGGCGCTGTGTCGAGAGCGGTCGAAGCGTTCCTGCGATGCGGCGAACACGGTCGTCCCGTCGCAAATCAGTGTGGCGGCCGCATCATGGCCGAAGGCGTGGATACCGAGGACGATCAATGGGTCTCGTTCTTCCCGTCCCCTTCCCTCGCCGCCCGCTGATCGGTATCGTACACGCCGCCGGCAGGCACGGGGATCTCGGTATGCGTGGAATGGGCCCGCAGACCGCCTCCGAGGAGTGGTTCGAAGGCATGCCCCACGCGCTCTCCGCCCCGCTCTGGATCGTCGTCCCCACGGACCTCGAGTTCGTTCGGCCCAGTCGGAAGATGATCGAGGCGCTGCTCTACGGACAGGGATGGGAAGAAGACGACGTCGAGGAAGCGGCGCTGGTCGCCACCGAGCTGGTCCAGAACGCGATCGAGCACGGGAGCCGGAACGACGGGAGCGAGTCGGCGCGTATCCGTCTTACCGTGTCGGATTCGACCGTGGAGTTCGTGGTGATCGATCCGGGAACCGGTAAGGATCCCGCCGGTCTTCTCGACCGGGACGTGGAGGCGGCCGTGCCTCTCGACTCGCCGCGCGGTCGCGGGCTGTTCCTGATCAACCGCCTGGCGGTCGACTTCGTGCGTGCGCGTGATGACAACGGCGGCGCGCGTGTCCAGGCGCGACTGGAGTGCCAGGCGTCATGAAGGAATGGGACATCCTCTCCGGCAACCCCGACCGCGATCGGCGCAACGTCAGCCTGCTCATGCAGACCGTGCGGGAACTCTACGGCGCCATCGATCTCGCCGAGCGGACGCGGCGTGCCGTGGATCGCGCGATCGAGGTCACGGGGGCCGAGCGGGGCATACTTCTACTCGATGGACCCACGGGCTTACAGCCCACCGTCTCCCGAGACAGCGCCGGGCAGGACCTGCCCCTCGACGAGCGCTACAGCCGCGGGGTCGTGGACAAGGTGTTCTCCGGACGCGAGCCCCACCTCACGATCGACGCGGCCAATCCGAGCGCCCACGAGCTCGGGCAGTCGGTGTTCGACATGCGGCTCCTCTCGATCATGGCGACGCCGCTCCTGGTGAAGGAGCGCCCGCTCGGCGTGCTCTACGTCGACAGCAAGGTGCAAGCCAAGGAGTTCTCGCAGGCGGACTTCCGCGTGTTTCGCGCGCTCGGCGGCCTGATCGCCACCTCGGTGCACAACGGCCGGCTCATCGAAGCGCAACAGGAGAAGGAGCGCATGGAGCGCCAGCTCCAACTCGCGCATGACGTCCAGCAACGACTCCTGCCTGCGGACATCGACGCGCCGGAGGGCTTCGACATCGTCGGCGTGGGCAAGTCGGCCGACGAGACGAGCGGCGACTACTACGACGTCATCCCCCGGCCCGACGGGCAGATGGCGCTCGTCGTTGGCGACGTGAGCGGTCACGGCGTCGGACCCGCCTTCTTCATGGCTTCGGCGCGGGCGCTCCTCCACGCTCTCATGGAAGGCGACGAAGGGCCGGTGGCCAGCCTGGATCGGCTGAACGCCTTCCTCTGCCGCGACATGCCCGACGTGTCGTTCATGTCCTTGTTCCTCGCGGTCATGGACCCCGCCGCCCGCTCATTCCGCTATGCGAGTGCCGGCCACAATCCGCCCCTGCTGCGCCGCGGGAGCGGGGTCACCGAGGAACTCGAGCGTACGGGGCCGTTCCTCGCCGTGCTCGAGGACGCCGCCTACGGACTCTCGGACGAAGTGCACTTGGAGCCGGGTGACGTCCTCGTGCTCTACACGGATGGTATCCACGAGGCCCGTGACGAGGAGAGCGAGATGTACGGCGAGGACCGCCTCCAGGCCTCGCTCGATCGTCACGCCGGGGCCAGCAAGGACGCCGCCGGCATCCTCGCGGGGCTCGTCGATGACCTGGATCGCTTCCGCGGGTCCCGGCGTCTGGACGACGACGTGACGGTCCTGGTCGTTCGCGCGACCTGACGCGGCGAGAGCGCTGTGGCCCGTCCGGGATCCGGGTATCCTCACCGCATGGACGCGAAGCGTAGGTGGACGGCGGGCGTGGTTGCGTTGTGTGCATTGCTGCTCGCCGCATGCGGTGACGAGGGCTCGAGGACGCCGGTGGCGCCCGAAAGGGGGCGGACGCCGTCGCGCGGGAACGACGCCGCCTTGGTCGACGCGCCGAACGGCCCGCGGCCGGGCGCGTCCGAGGCCGCGGCCTCGCGCCCGGTCGATGGCGGCAACGCCTGGTGGGACGAGCGGCCCGACCGATCGATCCTCATCGTCGGCAACCAGCGCGGCAAGCTCAAACCCTGCGGATGCAGTGAGCCCCAGCTCGGTGGGCTGGAGCGGCTCGCTGTCCTCACGTGGCGGGCGCGTCGTCGGGCGCTCGAAGGCGTGACGGCGCTCTCGGTGGGATGGTCGCTGACCGATGCCGCCGGGCCGCAGGCCGAGACGAAAGCGGCCCTCTACCGACATGCGCTCGACGTGCTGGACTTCGACGCGCTGCTGCTGGGTACGTCGGATCTCTTCGTGCCCGCACTCGCCATTCCGTACGAAGGGGAAGGCGAGCTCCTTCGACCCGCGCCGCCCGGCAATGCCCGCCTCTCACCGACCGGTGCCTTGGCGTTCGCCGCCGACACGCGCCCCATCGTCGACCTGGACCTGGGCGACTTGCAGGTCAGCGCCCTTAGCTTGTTGGACCCGGCGCATCTCGTGCGACTCAGTGGCGTCACGATGTTCGTCCAAGGACCGGAAGGGTCCATGCAACGACTCCAACCGCGACCGGACACCCTCTGGGTGGTGAGTACCGACGCGACCGAAGCCGCCATCGAGGACGTCAAGGCGACCATGCGCCGGCTGGGGCCTTCGTTGATCATCGACTTCGGGGCGGGCACGGGGCGGGATCGCGTCGAGCGGACCCGCCTGGGCACCGAACCGCTCGTCGTGACCATCGGCGAGTTGGGCAAGGAAGCGGGGATTCTCGACCTGAACCGCATCTCCGAGGCCGAAGGAGGCGGCTGGGAAGCCTCCTTCCACGTCGTGCCCCTCGAGCCGTCCTTCGAGACGGTAGACAGCCCCCTGCGCGACGCCGTGACGCAGCTGTTCGAGACCTACAAGCACGCCGTCAAGGAGCGGGAGTTCCTGGCCAGCGTGCCCCTCGTACCGGATCACCCGCTGGCGACCTACGTCGGGAGCGGCCGCTGCGCCGACTGCCACGCGGACATCTACAAGGAGTGGTTGGCCACGCCCCACGCCCGGGCGCTCATCACGCTGCAGGAGCGGGGCTACGGCTGGGATCCGGAGTGCATCCGCTGCCATGTCGTCGGCTTCCAGCGACTGGGGGGAGGGCGGTGGGGGCGCACGCCCAGCGCGTTCGCCAACGCGCGCCGGACGGCCTACTTGGGCGGCGTGGGCTGTGAGAATTGCCACGGCCCGGGGTCGGCGCACGTCGAGAAGCCCTACGATCGCCGGCTTTTCGCCCGCGGTGGCCCGAACCGACGCGATCCCGGGCGCAAGGGCTGCGAAGTCTGTCACGACGTCGAGAACAGCCACGCCTTCCCCGAGCACTACGCCGATCTCTACCTACCGGCAGTGGATCATCGGGAGGTGCCGGCCGATCGCCGTACCCGCCACGATCGGCAGGGGGACTGACTCAAGCGGGCCGCAGCCGGTTGCCCGCGTAGAATCCCCGTATGTCCGCCACCGAATCGCAGACCCTTAAGCACCCGGATCGGAAAGAGGCCGAGAGGCGAAGCCGTCGTGTCCTGCTGCTCACGAGCGCGCTCACGGTCCTCGTCATCGCGGGCGTCATCGCCTTGGGGCTCGCCGGGCAGGAGCGCCGCGAGAGCGAGCGTGAGCGTCGGGCGCGGGAAGCCGCACGGGCCTACTCGGTCTCCGACATCTACGGCGATCCGATGCGCAACACGCCGTGGTCGGACGCCGGGTGTGCACCGGACCGCGACAACCCGCCCGAGCTGGTGTTCTTGCTCCCCCGAGGGGAACTGGACTTCGGCACGGTCAAGCAGGGCATCGTGCTCGATCGCGTCGTCGAGTTCCGTAACGACGGCGTGGGACCCCTGTGTATCCGCCGCATCGAGCGCAACTGTGGTTGCATCCAGGCGGATTTCCTCGACGACGTGCGACGCTTCGAGCCCGGGGAGGTGGGACGCATCCGCGTCGTGTTGACCACGCGCGGCCGCATGGGGCCCGTCACCAAGAACGTCACCCTGTACACGAACTCGCCCGATGTGCCGCGGCACAGCATGGTCGTGAAAGCCGACGTGTCCAAGGGTCTCGTCGTGAGCGGATCCCTGCTCAACTTCGGTCGAGCGACGTCCGGTCGCACGGCGCACGCCACGGTGCAGCTGCGAAGCCCTAAGACCGACGGGGACTGGACCGTCGAGAGCGTGACCGGGACGGTGCGCGTGAACGGCGCGCCCCTGGACTATCCGTTCGAGCTAAAGGAGATCACCGATCCCGCGCAGCGCGTCCTCGACGTGGTCGTCGAGCATCCTGGCTACGCGCATCAGGGGCCGTACCGTTTCGACGACCGGATCACGATTCGCACGACCCACCCCGACCGGCCGGAGATCCAGGCCGAGGGGTGGCTCATGATCGTGCCGCCCATTCGAGCCCAACCGCCGCGAGCCGTCTTCGGGTACGTGCCGAACAAGAAGCCCATCCGCATTCGCATCGTGCCGGGGGAGCCGCGTGTCACCTTCAAGGTGCTGGGGGTCGAGGTCCTGGGCGAGGACGGTCAGCCCGTGGAAGCGGACGACGTAGGCTTCCATGCGACGTTCGAGCCCGCGGAGGCGGGGATCTGGCGCGTCGATGTGCGCTACGACGATCGCCCCCGTCCCTCGGGGCAGAGCGTCCGCCGGACCCTGGTCGTCCGAACCGACTCCGACGAGGTGCCCGAAGTGCGCGTAGCGTGCTTCGCGCGAGTCTCTTAGCCTGGATGATTCATGAACCTCTGCGTAGTCGCGCGGTCCTGGGCACACCTGAAGCCGAACCTCTGCGTTGCTCCTCCTCGGCGATGCGCAGCGGCATCGAGTCGTCGTCGCGCCTTGACCTTCGGCTCCAGGAGCACCCAGGACACCCCGTTGCTCGAGCGAAGGCCGCAAATGTCCGCTGAACCCCACTCGTTTGCGCCTTCCGCGATGAACGGCGCGCGCTTCATGAATCATCCAGGCTAGGGGCGCCCCCGGGCCCGGGCCGGAGTCCGACCGAGGCCCGACCGACGGTATCCTGAGGCCTCATGAGGCACGGAACCAACCGGCGTGGTCCGTGTCCGTAGGCAAGAGGGGGGAACTCGGCCCCGGGTCCGTGGAGAGCGCTAGACATGGATGATCAGCTGCAGGTCGATCGGGATGGGCAACGCCGGAGCGGACGCGTCGTCCTCGCCGTCCTGGTCCTGCTCGCCCTCGCAACCGCTGCGGGCACGGTGGAAGCCGCGGGGGGCGCCGGGGGTGCGGCACCGCCGCCGCCCCCGCCGCCGCCCGCCTGGGACCCGGAGCGCGACCGTGTCATCCGCATCCTGCCCGACGGTACCCGGGTGGCCGAACCTCGGACCGTCCGGCCGGGTAGTGAATCGAGCCGGCCGTCCGGTCCCGCCGCTTTGGCTCCGCCGCGTATGCCTGGGCAGCGCCTACCGGGTCAGCGCCTGCCGGGTCAGGGCCTGCCGGGTCAGGGCCTACCGTCTGGCGTCGCGCCCTTCCCCCAGCCGGCCGTACCCGAGACCCTCCCCACGGACCGCGCCCGCCCCGGACCGCCCCCGCCGGGCGGACAGGATCCCTGGTTGCCCGGCGCGCCCGCGCCGGCGCCCCCGCCCCCGGGGCAGAGCCCCGGGAGCAGTCTCCCCCCGATTCCCGGCGTCTCGGACGCCGCGCCGGCTGTCCCGCCCCGGTCCACCGAGGCCGCGCCGACCGCCCCGCCCGGTCCCGGCGATGGGGCCTGGCTTCCTGGGACCGAGGCGGCCGCGCCGCCCCCGCCTCCGACGGCGAGTGCGCCCGTCTCCCCCGTGACGAGCGAGCCGACGCCGGCGACGAACGAGCCGCCCATGCCGGCGCCGGCCGGCGTGCCCTCCCCGGCTCCCGCGGGGGAGCCCGATCCCTGGCTCGTCGAGAGCGGCTCGGCCGGGGCCGCGCCCCCGCCGCCGCCCGTGTCCCCCTCCCCGGCCGCGACCGCCGCGGCCCCCAACCCGTGGGATGTGGCCGAGGAGGCGCCGGCCCCGGTCGCCGCCTCGCCTCGAGAGGAAGCGGCCACCGCCCCCGAAAACCCCTGGGTGCCCGAGCCCGCCACCCCTCCGGCCGGCGCCGAGGTCTTTCCGCCGCCGGGCGCGGGCGAGGCCGCGACACGCCCGCTCGTTCCCGCGCGACCCGACGCAGGCACGATGCGGTTCGAGTCGCCTGCCGCGGTCCGCGCGGAGGAGCATGTGCGTCGCCTGCTGGCCGCACCGGGGGATCGGAAGGTCCAGGCCTATCCGGCGGGCATCGTGCCGCGCGCGGATCCGACTGTGGCGGCCGAGCGAGGCCACCGTCCCGTCGTTCTGCTCTTCTACGACGATGCTTCGCGCGCGTCCGATCTACAGGCCGCGGAGTTCCTGCCCGTCCTCGTGAAGTTCGCCGATCGCATGGACATCGTGCCGATCGACGTGACGAACTCGACTTCGTGGTCGCCCGAGGAACGCAAGTTGGTGCGTACCTACTACATGGCGAGCGTGCCGACCACCGTCGTCCTCGCGGCGGATCGCCGTCCCTTGCTCCTCAAGTTCCAGCGCATCGACGGCGCAACGCTGGAGGCGAAGCTGGAAGCCAACCTGCCGCGCTAGCGAGCACGCTCCAGCGGGCGAGCGGTCAGTCCGTCGCGTCCAGGACGGTCTCGAGCACCTTGTCTTCGCCCGCCCGGAGGATGCCCAGCGTGATGCGTTCGCCCGGGCGGTAGCGGAGCAAGACGTCCCCGAGGGTGGCGTCGGGTGCGAGTGGTTGGTCTGCGACCTTGCGGATGATGTCGTTCGGCACCAGGCCGGCGCGGTCCGCGGCGCCCCGCGCTTCCACGTCGATCACCACGCGGCCGCCGCAGTCCCGGCAGACGTGCCGCTGCAGAAGCTCACTGAGTGGATCCGTCCACACGCCGAGCGCACTTCGCGGCACCCGTCGTCGATCCCGGAGCAGGGGCCAGACGGTCTGCAGCACCGGTCCGGGGACCGCGTACGCGGCGACGACCTCGGGTCGGGGGCGGAGCCGCTCGCCGTCGGCCGCCTCCACCCGGGGCACGGTGACGTCCGCTCCGATCAAGAGCCCGAGGACGCGTCCCCGACGGTCGATCCACGGCGCACCGAGGTCGGTCCGTACGACGTTGAGCGCGGCCTCGTCGAGGCAGGTCACTTCCGTCGGTGACGACCCCGGCCGGCCGACCAGGCGGCGGCGGTGCGATCCCCGGAGCGTGCCCCGCGCTACGGCGCCCTCGGCGGTCACCATGGTGAGCGACGTCCCCGGCCTGAGCCGCGGGGGGACCATGCCGCCGCCGTCGGCTGCGACCACGTCGCGGACCTCAAGCGCCTTGAGTCCCGTGACGGGCAGGCGGAGCAGGGTGAGGGCGGAGCGCGCGTCGTGGGCCCACACCCGCGCACTCATGGAGCGCCCGTCGTGAAAGGTGGCCGCGAGGGTGCCCTCCTCCGGAGGAGGCGGCCCGGCGAGCAGCAACCATCCGTCCGCGTCCACGACGATCGCGTGTCGTTCGACGACCGTGGGGCGCTCTCCGCGCCCCCGCCACTGGATGCGAACGACGCCGGGGAGCACGCGTCGAGCGGCTCGCAGGGTCGCGTCGTCGATCGACGCGTCCTCGGCTCGCGCGAGCACGGACCCCAGGATGAGAGCCACGAGGGCCGTCCAGCCGAAGCGTGCCGCCCGCATGGTCAGTCCCGACGGAAGTCGGACGAATGGGAGCGGAGGCGGCGGGGAGGAACGATCACGCTGGCCGGCGTGGCCCGACCCCGCTCACGATAGAAGTCGTCCGCCGTGGGGGACGACCCGCCCCACCCTTGGGCGGGCCGAATCTGTACGCCGGGCTGCTGGGGCGGCGCCGTCTCTTCCGGCCAGGCCACCAGCAGTGCGGCCGGTCCGTCCGGATGGGTGTCGAGCGGGCTGCTCGTCGCGGCCTGGGGGCCGGC
Source organism: uncultured Planctomycetota bacterium (assembly GCA_963802335.1). Lineage (GTDB taxonomy): Bacteria > Planctomycetota > PLA2 > PLA2 > JAEUHO01 > CAWDIE01. The sequence goes on from CAWDIE010000008.1 coordinate 657,596, forward strand.
ACCGTGCATGGACACCCAGGCAACGCCGATCAGCAGGAGCAGACCGGCCGAGAGGGCGGCCATTCGCCAGGCGTGGAGCGCCCGCGGCGCGTCCAGGAACGCGAGGGACATGCCGCCGCCGAGCGGCGCCATACGCGCTTCGGTTTCGAGCCGCTCGTAGAAGCCGTCGAACAGGCCGTCCGGCACGGAGCGGCTGCGCAGGGCGAGCCGTGCCTCCAGATTGCTCAGGCGGGATCCGTGGCTTCGCGTGCAGCCGGGACACGCATCCAGGTGGTCGCGGAGCTCACGAAGCTGAAGAGCCGACGCGTCCCCGGAGGCCGAGCCGCTCATCGCCGACTCCGCCTCGGCGAGGCGACGACGCCAGGTCTGGCACGCGGCATCGATCGGAGGAGGCGTCACGCGGATCCTCCCTCGCTGGGGTCGTCGGCCGGCGCGCCGAAGCGGCGCTCCCAGGCCTTGCGGAAGAGCGCCCGGGCCCGATGCAGCCGCCAGCGCGCCGTGGGGTAGGTGCAGTCGGTCATGGCCGCGATGTCACGCGGCGAGAGCCCGTGAAACTCTCGCAAGGTGAGGGCCAGCCGGTACTCGACCGGCAACTCGGCGAGGACGGCAGCCACCCGCTCGCGCAGGGCGTCGTCCAAGACGGGGGCCTCGACCTCGCCGGCCTCCGGCAAGGCCGTGAGATCCTCGACGGGTACCGCCCGACGCTTGCGACGCCGGAAGCTGTCGATCGCCAGGTTGCGGGCGATCCGGTAGAGCCAGTTGAGGAAGTCCCGTGAAGGATCGAAGGTGCCGAGGGCGCCGTGGACGCGGATGAAGGTTTCCTGGGCGACATCGCGCGCCTCGTCGGAGTCGAGCAGGATGTCGTAGGCGATCCAGTAGACCTTGCGCTGGTACTTTTCGACGAGCCTCCGAAACGCCTCCGAGTCCCCGCCTCGCGCGCGGAGGGCGAGACGCGAGTCCTCCTCGCGTCGGCGCGCGCGGTCCTCGCGCTTGCGCGCGCGCTCGCGGTCGATCGCGACGCTCGTAGACGCCGCACCCGTCGTGGTGGGGGTGGCAGAGGGCTCGGTCACGGGCTCGATGTCTCCCAGGGGCTGACGGGCGCCGATGGCTCGACGCGAACCCCGCCATTCTAGTCCTCGGACCGCCAACTCCTACGTCGGTGCCGCAGCCGTGTTGGGGGACGAGCGACGGTAGAATCAGGGCTTGCCGCCGTGCCGGCGGCTTCGGGGCCCCCATGCACCACCTTCGCCCGACCATCGTCCTCCTCGTCCTGTTGTCCATGCTGGGGCTCGCGGCCACCCGGGAGGCCGGGGCGAAGGACCCGGCCGCTCCCACCAACGAGCCCGGCGTCCCCGATGCCGAGCTCCAGACCGCCATCGACGCCGCCATCGACCGCGGCGCCGCGTGGATTCGCGCCCAACAGAAGCCCAACGGGTCCTTCGGCGGGTTGCTGGCCCGGGGCCAGACGCAGTACGAGATCGGGGCGACCGCGCTCTGCGGGCTGGCGCTCCTCGCCGCCGGTGACGAGCGGGGGGACGAGGTCGTCGACAAGGTGTTCGCCTTCATCAAGGGGCGCGACACGGCTCGAGGGCAGGCCGGGAGCCGCTCGACCTACGACGCCGGCACCACCCTGATGTTCGTGACGGCGTACTTTCGGGGCAAGCAGGAGGAGGCATCCGGGCGGACGCGACCCGGGCGCGCCCGAGGCAATCCGTGCGAGATGCCCGAGGACGTGAAGGCGTGGGTGCAGGAGATCGTCGATTGGCTCGTGCGTGTTCGCAAGCCGGCTACGGCCACCTGGGGCTACCCGGCGCACCGGGACGATCTGTCGAACACCCAGTACGCCTATCTCGGCCTGCGGGCCGCGCGGGACTGCGGAGCGCGCATTCCGAACCAGGTGTTCCTGAAGGGGATCGAGACGATGCTCGCCCGACAGGAGCAGGACGGACCCAAGGTCCCCCGGATCGTGCCGAGCCCCGATCCCGACGCCAGCCCCTACGTCATCCACTCCGGCGACCGCGCCCGGGGGTGGAGCTACCTGCCGGAGCCGCCCGTGGCTTCGGGCAGCATGACGACGGCGGCCATCGCCGTGCTCGCCGTCTGCAACGACGCGCTCCTGCGCCCGAAGCGCGTGAGTGCGTACAAGGGCAAGGCGGAACGGGACGTGGCCCGCGCCGTCCAGGACGGCTTCGCGTGGTTGGACGTCAACTTCGACGTCACGAAGAACCCGGGCAAGGGGGCCCCTGCGTGGCACTACTACTACCTCTACGGGCTCGAGCGTGCGGCCGTGCTGGGGGGACGGGATCTCATCGGCCGACACGACTGGTACATCGACGGCGCCCGCTACCTGGTATCCAAGCAGCAAGGCGACGGGCGCTGGTCGACGGGCGCGCTGGGCGACGACCTCTACAAGGCAAGCGATCTCGTGGACACCGCGTGGGCCGTGCTTTTCCTCGCCCGCGCGACGCGGCCCGCGCCGCCGCTGCGTGCGCCGGTCGTGACGGAAGGTGACTGACGACAGGCTCCCACCCCGACGCCGAACTCATCCGCCGCTGCGCGGAGGGCGATGAAGGCGCGTGGGTCACCTTCGTCGATCGCTATGGGCCCCGGTTGACGGCGCTGGCGCGACCGGATGCTGGCCCGCCGCGGCGGCCCCAACGATGGCGCCAGCGTCGACGAGGTCGTCGCCGACGTCTTCCTCGCCCTGCTCCGGCGCGACCGTCTGTTGCTCCGGCGCTACGACCCCACGTGGCGGGTGATGACCTATCTCGGCGTCCTGTGCCGGACGGAAGTCTCGCGCCTGCTGCGGCGTCGGCGACGGATGCTCACGCCGCTCGACGCCGGCGACCGCCAGCCGGCCCGGGGGCCTGAACCCGATGTAGCGGTCGAAGCGCAGGAAGACCTGCGGCGTCGCGTCGGCCGGCTTCGGGAGGCCCTGGCGGCTCTTGCTCCGCGCGATCGCCTGTTGCTCGAGTTGAAGTACCTGGACGGCCTGGACTACCGGGCGATCGCGGCCGCCCTCGACGTGGGGGAGGCGAGTGTCGGGAGCCTGCTGACACGGGCCCGCCGACGGCTGGCCGCGCTGGCGCCCGACCTGGACGCGCCCTGAGGCGGCGGGCCGCTCCTTGACGGTCGGCGCCAGGGTGTCCGAACGAGCGGGCGAGGTGGCTATACCCTTCGATGGCCCTCGATGAATCCGCGCTCTCCCGCCTCTTCGACGCCCTGGCTTCCGAGCAGGACGAGCGGGGGCGTGGCCTCGGCGGCACCGACGCCTCGCCCGGTAGCCAGGACGGCGATCCCCTCGACTTGATGCGGCAGATCGCGTCCCAGGACGATCTCGGCGATCCCCGCGTTAGGGCCGCGATGGCCGAGGTCGCCGACGCGGTTGCCCACGCCGATCCGGATGCGACGCTGAGCGCAAGCCTGCGCCGGGCGGTGATCGCCGCCCAACGCGCCCGGGTCGCCGACGCGCCCCGCGTTGCGTGCCCGCCCACGCCGAGCGCGGCGAGGTCCCAAGCGCCCGAGCGGGCGACAGGTCCGGTGACAGGGCCGGCGCCGGGGACCGTGCCGGATAGGGCCGTGCGCCGCCTTCCCTCCATGGCGCGCATCGCCGCGCTCGTCGTCCTGGCGCTGGGCGTGGGGCTCTTCCTCGTCTCGCGCCGCGAGGCCGCAGCCACCCTGCGTGTCGCGGGGGTGGACCGGCTTGCGTCGGATGGGAGCCGGCGCGAAGTCTCCTCGGCCCGGGCGCTCCCCGCGGGAACCGCGCTTGCCGGCGACGATGGCGAGTTCCTCGTGGTCACCCTCCCGTCCGGGGGACGGCTCGTCTTGGGAAGCGGCGACGAAGTTGCCATCGTGGGCGTGCCCCGCGGCTTCGGGGGGCACGACGCTCGACTCGCGCTGGTCGCCGGGGAGGTACGCCTCGACGCGACGACACGCCACCAGGACGCCGGGGGCGACATCCAGATCGACATCGGCCATCAGCGTGTGTTCGCGCTGCTCGACGGACGCGCCTTGCTGCGGCGCGTGCCCGGTGGCGTCGTGGTCGTGCCCGACGCCGCGGCGGCCTTCCGCCTCGAGGACGAAGGCCTGACGCGCTCCAGCCGCGCACCGCTCTTCGTCCCCTTCGAAGGCGCCCCGTCGCCCTTCGACGAACCGATCGACGCACAGGGGGCGTTCGAAGCGTGGCCTCGGCTCATGATCGCGCCCCGGACCCCGGATGACGGGCGGCGTGTCGCCCCGCGTCGCTGGCGCGTGGTCTCAGGCCCGTTCGAACGGTCCGGCCGTTCGCTTCGCCTCTCGCCGTCCTCGCCCTCGGCGATCGTCGCGTGGGCCCCTTTCGCCGCGCTCGCCACCGCCGACGTCCTGGCGTTGGACACCGAAGGCGGTCCCGCCTCCGTGCGCGTCCTTCTGGATGGCGCCGAGGTGCTTCCCGTCCCCACGGAGCCGCGTGGCACGACGCACGTACCGCTGCCCCCGGGCTGGCTCGACCAGCTGGGGGGCCGCGAGCTTCAACTCGAGTTCACGTGGCCTGAGGAGCCTTCCCCACGCCTCCCCCTCGAGCTGTACGACGCAACCTTCATGCGCGCTTCCCAAGCTGCCCGATCGAACGCAGAGACGCTCGCTCCCACCGGAGAGTCCGATGAACTTCGCTGACCCCTCGCCCGCCGCCCTCCGCACCTCCTCCCGCGGGGTTGCGCTGCTCATGGTGATCACGGCCCTCGTCACCCTGCTCATCGTGGCCGTGCCGTTTGCCATCTCGATGCGCAAGGGGCACGAGCGCACGACGAGCGAGATGGCGCGGGGCCGGGCCCTCTTCGAGGCGGAGCTCCTCGTCGAAGCCATGAAGCACGCCATGTCGTCCACGCATCCCGCGCAGGAGCAGGTGCGCTGGGATCAGGGCGAACGGGACATCGCGTCCGACCCCTGGGTCGACGGCACCGACGAGGTTGCGCTGGGTGACGACTTCCGCCGGCAGATCGAGAGTCTCTGGAGCGCGGCGATCGACAAGGACGCCGTGCTGGCCGGCCGGCTGCAGGGCCTCAAGAGCCGTGGGCTCGGTCCCATGAATGACGACCAAGGCAGCATTTGGACCGGGGTCGTCGACGACGCGAACGGGCGGGTCAACGTGAATGGGTGCTCGCCCTTCCTGTTGGGCAACCTGTTCGGCCTCGCGCTGATCGCCGAAGATATCGACTCGAGTTCACCCGACATCCCCGTCGTCTGGGTGTCACAGTCGAAGATGCCCTCGCTCGCCGGATTCCCGCGCGATGGAGGCTTCATTCGCATCGGGCGCGAGACGATCCGGTACACCTCCTTCGACGGTGACAGCTTCCGTGGGTGTGAACGTGGGGCGTTGCCCGAGTCACCGCTCGGCGACAACGGTCAGGGGGAGGAGCATCCCAAGAACACGCCGGTCATCGACTACACGGCGTACAAGCTCGCCACGCACCTGATCGCCGCGCGGCCCGGCCACCTGACTCCCTTCCGCACGATGGAAGACCTCCGGTCCATCGCGTCGTGGGGGGCGGGGGGTGCCCTACCCAGGAACCGCCTCGACGAGCTCGCTCGTTTCCTCACCCTCTGGAGTCGCCGGGAGACGGGGGAGGGCTGGCTTGCGCCGCAGGTCATCACGAACCAGGTGCCCGACGCGCAGGAGGCCAACGGACCCGAGGAGGTGTCGGTCCAGGACCTCCAGAACGACACCGGGACGACGGCGTATCTGAACCCCGGGACACTCGTTCGCATCACGGACGGACGCCAGACCGCCTACCAGATGGTGGCGAACATCGGGGACGCCAGCGAGAGCCAGATCGATCGCATCGTGACCTTGGCCGGACCGGTCGGTGCGGGGATGAAGATCGCCGACGGGGCGGACCTCGAGTTCCAGGGCGGCGAGTCCACCATCGCCGCGTACGCGCCGCATCCCGTGAACATCAACACGGCGCCGCTCGAGGTGATCTACGCCTGCATCGCCAACGTGCACCTCAGGTTGGCCGACTCGCCCGAGAAGGTCGTGACGCCGGAGCTCGCCGTGGCCCTGGCTCAGCGCATCGTCGAGGAACGCGGGGGCCCGCTACAGATCGACGACGTGACGGGAGGGCGGAGCAAGGGCCCGTTTCGGGGTATGGAAGACTGGGGTCAGTTCCTCCGTCGCCTCGAGGAGGAGACGGTGATCACGCTCGATCAACGAGCGGCCCTGTACTACAACGCGATCAACCCGCACAGCGCCTACCTGGCATTCGGCACCGCGCCGTGGTGCTACCGCACGCTGGACGTCTATCACCTGGAAGCGCGCGTCGCGATCAACAGCCGCGGCGGTGAACAGGTGGCCGCCGCGACGGTGCGTGAGGTGGCCGAAATCGGCTCGGATACGCGCTCCAATTGGACGCTCGACTCCCAGGCGGACTTCGAGCTGCGCTTGACGCAGGGGAGCGGTGCCAAGTGGACGGCCAGCTACCCGCGTGGCGTCAACTTCCGCAATGTGGGTACGGCCCACGTCCAGCCCGCGCTGCGTGGCCCCAAAGCCGTCTTCTACGGCGCGTATCCCAGCCGGGAACGAAGTGCCGACGGGGAACGGGGCGAAGTCCGACTGGAACCCGCTCGCATCCGCATGCCGGGCAACACGATTCGAGCCGTGGCCAACCACTTCGACAGCTCACTCTTCACCGAGGGTTGGCGGACCGATTACAGCGGGGCGTTCACGGAACGGGTGCGCGGCTCCATGCAGGGCAATGACGAGACGTACGGTCAGCCCTTCTCGATGTCGTTCTGGTGGAAGAGCTACTCGGACGCCAACTGGACGGCGTTCGACTGCGGCATGGAGAAATTCCAGAATCGATACGCCGTGTTCGTGACCGACGGGCTGGAGGGGCCGGAGCTGGTCTTCCGGGTCTGCGCCGCGACCCGGGTGGGCAAGGGGGCGGAACTCTATGTGCCCTTGGAGCGGATCGATTATCGGCCGGGTGTCTGGTACCACATCCACGTCAGCTGCCGGGGGGAAGACCCCACGATGATGGAGCTGCTGATCGACGGCGTGTCGGTCGGCAAGCGACGCACCTTCACGACGCTGCAGTCGTCGCTCTCGGAGGATGGTGACGAGATCGTCGTGGCCTCCACGGACGGCTTTGCCCCGTCGGGCGCGATCCTGATCGGCGACGAAATCGTCGAGTACGAGACGCTGACGTCCGAGTCGTTCCGCGACTGCGTGCGCGGCGCGCGCGGGACGATGGACGTGGACAAGCTCGACACCAGCGCGCTCATCCTGCACGGGCAGGGCGGGCGTGGCCGGCGGGCACGGCCGTGCGTCAGCTCGGCTACTCGGCGGCACTCCTGAGCGACGTGATGCGCGGCGGGTCCAGCCTCGCCTCGGACCTGGGACAGTGGCGCGCGGTGTGGGTCGCGAACGAGGACGAGACCACCACGTACATCCCCGAGAGTGGGGGAGGCACGAGTGGCGGTGCCCAGGAATCGACCATGTACACCTTCCGGGGGATCAGTGGGGCCACGCGGACCTTCACCGCGCAGATCCAGCCCCTCTGGACGTCGGACCCGATGGATGGGGAGAGTCGCGACGAGGGGGCTGCGGCCTTCGGGGAGAGCGGCATCGCCTTGCTCGGCAGCTACGCCTTGGACGAGGGCGCCCACGGGCAGACCGCGGACGACGGCTCCATCCTCGGCGGGTGGGAGTTCGTCTACTACACGCGCGCTTCCGGTGTGAGCGACATCATCCAGATCGAGCGCGATACCTCCTTTACGCGTCAGGGGTGGACCCCGACCGAGAACATGTTCCTCACCGTCTGGGGGCAGAAGACCGTGACCACGACGCCGTCGGGTGGCGGGACGCCCAGCACGACGACGACCACGAGCTACCTCAACTCGTTCCTGATTCCCATTTCGATCGCCGGGACGAACTCGGGCGGTGGGGACGACTACCTCGACCCGACCAACCCCGATCACCTGAACATCCTGGCCCGGCACGGGAAGAGCTGGGACGGCAGCGACAATCAGTTCGACATCGGGCTCGACGAGGGCGACAACGAGGCACTCTGTCTCGTTGGGCTGCCGGAAGACGACGACAACGGCAACCGCATCGGCTGCGAGGTGTTCCGCTACGGGTCCATTTGGCGTGGCGGAGGCGGCGATCAGCAATTCGTCGCATGCGACGACTTCATCGATTCGATTGGCAGCCTCTTCTACCTCAACGCGTGGACGTCGCTCGGAGGCCGCACCGTCACGGTCTACAGCGATCCCGAGACGGAAGCGGAGGAGGGAGCGGAAGACAGTCGCAGCGGGGACGAAGACGTAGCGCCTCCCGGGGAGGATGCCATCCCGCCCGACGAGGATCCCGAGAACGGCAACACCGGCGCCGGCGACAGCGAGACCTGGGAAGAGAGCGTGTTGTCCGACGAGGTCGTGCCGGCCGCCCTCGATCCGGTAGAGGATGCGCCCGACCAGCCCGATGCCCTCGCCCTCTCGGCCGAAGGCCCGGGTTGGCCGTCCTGGAGCGCGGCGCATGTGCGCGTGAAGGCCCTCTTCCGGGGCGTGCGCAACTCCACGAGTCGCCGCCACAAGGACGTCTCAGGCGGTCGCAAGTCTTGGATCCTCCCCTGCTTCCGCGTCGACGAGGGTGAAGCGGACGACGACCAGCCGAAGTCGAACGACTACCAGCCGGGACGTGCGCGCATCGCCCGGGGGGGGCGACCCGTTGGCCGCAATGACCGGGTGACGCTGACGGACGGACTCACCGAGGGTGCCCAGTACTACGAGTTCATGCTGCGTTGGGCCGACCCCTTCTCCCGGTGGGTCGCTCCGGATTCGTTCCCGGAGGCGCGCATCGCTGCGGTGGACACGCAGGGACTGGCGACCTTCCGCCAGGATCCGCGTGGGCATGCGCGGATCCTGTGCTTCCCCTGCGGCGAGCTGCCCGACGAACTGCCGCGGGAAATGGAGTTCGGACGGAGTACCGTGTCGAGCAGCGATACGGTCACCGCCTTCCTCGACGAGTTGCACGTGTTCCGCCACCGGTGGCAGGCGACCCCGCAGCTCATCGTCATCAACGAGGAAGGCGTCAACGAGACGGCCGAGGAGATTCGGTTCACGCTCTATCCGCCGCGACAAGGCTCGAGCCTCGACGGCGTCCCCGGCTTCCACGACGACTGCGGGGTCGTGAGCATCGACGGCGAGCTGATCGTCTACCGCGGTGTCCGGAACGAGCTGGAGGGAGAGTGGGTTCTCGAGCAGTGCGTGCGGGGTGTGCTCGGGACCGAAAGCAACGCCCACGGGCGCGGCGGCTACGGACGCTTCATCACCAACGTCCCCGTCACGGTGCTGGAGGGCAATCTCACGACGGACGGCTACTCCATGCAGGTCTTGCCGCTCGATAGTTGCTGGCCGCGTCAGGGCCTGGTGCGTGTGGTCGGCCAGGGGCAGGCGGAACTGATCCACTACACGCGCCGTTCGGACGAGGAACTGATCGTGCCCGAGGCCCTCGATATCGAGGACGACGTGCGCGGCCGCGGCATCCTGCGTGGCCGATTCGGCACGGATCCGACCGATCACGACGGTGGGGATCTGGTGTTCTTCCAGCCCTTCAGGTACTGGGACCGCTATACGCCGCGCCGCACGGAAGACGAGCAGAGCTTCGGCGGGATCCATGCCCACCCCGAAGCGTCCTACCTCGAGGTCGGTAAGCGCGTGCGCACGGGCTACTGGCACCGCTTGGGCTGGAAGGAGGACCTCCAGGGATCCCAGGGCGGCTCGAGCGGCGGTCGAAGTCGACGCCGCGGTGGCGGAGCCGACGGGTCGGGATACCTCGACGTCGTCGTGCTCGCTCGCTTCAGTCCGAAGGTGCCGTGGGACTCCGATCGGATCGTGGACCTCCGCTCCCAGGAGGAGTTCTCGACGTATCGGCCGGCCATCGAGGGGCGTCCGCTGGATGCGCTCTACGTCTTCGACGCACCCGAGGCGGCGAACAATCTCGGTGTAGAGTCCGATCTGGCCGAGTTCCGGGTCTTCTTCGTCTACCGGGCCGGCGCGTTCGTGCCGCAGGACGTTCCGGGCTCAGGTGGGTTCGACGACTTGATCTACGAGAATGCGTGGAAGGAGACGCCGTGGTTCAAGGAGTTGAACGTCGAGTACACCAGCCGTACGACGACGCTATCGCGCTCGCTCCTGCGGTAGGAGGGGACGGCCGCTCATCCTCGGGTACCATCGCCCGATCCAGCCGAGGACATCGCCATGCAAGCCAGTGACATCCGCAAGGGAAGCATCCTGATCCACAAGGGGGACTTGTGGCAAGCGGTCGACGTCGAGCACCGCACCCCCGGCAACTGGCGCGCGTTCGTCCAGGTGAAGCTCAAGAACATCAAGACCGGCGTGCACATCAACGAACGCTTCCAGTCGACCACGAACGTCGAAAAGGCGTGGCTCGACAAGCGCAAGGCGGAGTACCTGTACGACGATGCCAACACCGGTCCCGTGTTCATGGACAAGGAGACGTTCGAGCAGTACTCCCTTCCTCGAGACCTCCTCGGTGACAGCATGAACTGGGTCAAGCCCAACGGCGACGTCGAGGTCACGTTCTACGAGGGGACACCGATCGGCATCGAGTTGCCGGCCAATGTAGAGCTGCAGATCACGGACACGGAACCCGCGGCCAAGGGCAACACCGTCAGCAACGTGCAGAAGCCGGCGACGCTCGAAACGGGCCACATCGTCAAGGTGCCGTCGCACATCAGCGTCGGCGACGTCGTCCGCGTCAGCACCGTGACAGGCGAGTTCCAGGAGCGCGTGAACAAGTAGGGCGGCCTACGGCATCGAAGGCCGGCCATGTCGTTGAGCAAACGCATTCTCGAGTCGCACGGCACGCGCGTCCTCGCCGCCACGCTGATTCGTGCCTATCGGGGCTGGTTCCACGGTGGTGTGCTCTACCGGCACGATCCCGCCCTCCAGCAGCTTCTCCGTTCTCGCGAGCCCGCGATCTTCGCGTGCTGGCATCAGGACTTCCTCTACACCGTCGGCTACCTCTCCCGCTTCAACGTCCGCCGCAAGAGCTACGTGCTGGCGAGTGCAAGCCGGGACGGCGGTCTCGCGGCGTCCGCCGCCGAGGGTGTCGGCTTTCGGCGAGCGGTCCGCGGCTCCTCCGCCCGCCGGGGCGCATCGGCTCTCCTCGAGCTCCATCGGGTGCTCGCCGACGAGCCCGATGCCTCCGTCGCCGTGGTCTGCGACGGGCCCCGCCCGCCCGCGCGGCGGCTCAAGCCCGGCGTGCTGCACCTCGCGCAGCGAAGCGGACGGCCGCTATGGCTCGTCCGCACGTCCTACCGCCCGTGCCGCATCCTCGAGCGGACCTGGGCTCGTTTCATCCTGCCGCCCAGCTGGTCGCGGGGCGTCGCCGTCGCCGACGGTCCGATCCACGTCGCCTCCGACCTGGACCGGCCGGGGCTCGAGCGGGTGCGGGTCGAGGTCGAAGCGCGGCTGAATGCGTTGGCGGATCGAGCGGACACCATGGCGCGTCTCCTCCCTAGGCCCTAGAAACAGGGCTTTGGGGAGTGTCCCCCCCCGGCCCTAGGGTGGGCCCTGTCATGGGAGGGCTTCCGATGATGCGCGACAGACTTCTGGCCGAGTGGGGGACCGTGGGCCTCGTCGCCCTGGGCTTGGCGCTCGCCCTCTTCATCTAGCGCCGCACGTCTCAGCTTCGGGGCGAAGCGCCGGAAGCCTCGCTGCCGGTGGCCCGGGTGGCGTTGCGCGCGAGCACCCGTACGGCCATCCGGGCATCGGCCTCGCGGACCTCGAACACGAGACCGGGATCGAGGTGGATCCGATCGCCGCGGCGGGGAATCCGCTCCAGGTGCTCCTGGAGGAGACCGGTGACGGTGTTCGTCTCGTCATCCGGCTCCTCGTAGGTCACGTCGCATTTCAGGAAGCGCGCCACGTCACGGACGCGCGACAGGCCGTGCACCACGGCCGCGTTGCGCGAGATCCGCTTCACCAGCCCCTCGCTGACGTCCGTCTCGTCGATCGCTTCCCCGACGAGCTCCTCGACGAGGTCGTCCATCGTGATGATGCCCAAGGTCGCCCCGTACTCGTCGATGACGATCAGCATGCGGCGGCTGCTCGCCTGCAGATCGCGCAGGACGTCGTCCACCGCGCGGGACGGAGGGATGAACTGAGCCGTGCGCATCACGTCGCGCACGAGGCGGTCCTTCTCGTTGCGGGCGAGTGCGCCGAGGCCGTCCTTTAGCCAGAGGGCGCCCACGACCGTGTCCAGGTCCTGTTCGTAGACGGGGAACTGACCGTGGTTGGCCTTCAGGAGGGCGTCCTGGATGTCGGCGAGCGTCGCATCGGCCGGGAACCCGTTCACGAGGGGGCGCGGGGTCATCACGTCTTCCGCCGTGATGTCGTCGAGGCGGAAGACGCGGTGGATGAGCTCCGCCTCGTCCGCGTCGAGGTGGCCACCCTGATGGCCGAGCAGCGCCAACTCGCGGATCTCCGTCTCCTGGCCCTGCTCGACGCGCGCGCGCGGTCGGGCCCAGGACGTCAGGCCCTGCATCAGCCACACGAGCGGGCTCATGATTCGGCGCACCCAGGTGAGGGGACCCGAGAGGAACGCCGCAATCGGCTCGGGCTGCGCCTCGCCGAGGACCTTCGGCACGATCTCACCGAAGGCGATGATGAGCACGGTCTGGGCCGCGATGAAGAGCCCCATGCCCCAGCTCGTGTGGATGACGGACGTCGCTTCGCTCGTGATGAAGGCCGTCCCGGCAATCGCGAAGATGTTGTTCAGGAAGACGATCGAGGCCAGGGTCCGGTGGGGGTCCTGGCGGAGCCCCAGCAGGCGCTCGGCGCGCTTGTTGCCGGACTGGGCCCGGACGCGGATGCGGGCCTCGCTCGAGGCGAGGAGCGCAGCCTCGCTCAAAGAACAGAAGGCCGAGCCGGCGACGTTGGCGAGTACAAGCAGAGCGAGTCGTATCATCCGGGATGTCGAACCAGGACGCGGCGTTGGGTCGCGAGGGCTCGACACTCTACCAGGGGAGGTCCATGGCTCGATCGCCGCGCCGCGTCTTCCACATGAGAACCTCGCTGAGGTCCCTGCTCGGAGGGCTCATCGGCCTCGGCGTGGGCCTCGTGCTGCTCCTGCTTCGCCCGACGGCGCTCTTCGAGACGATCGAGCTGCAGTTCATCGACACCCGGACCAAGCAGTACGTCGGCCAGCGAGAGCCCGATCCTCGCATCGTGCTGGTCGAGATCCAGGACACCGACGTGGAGGCGCTGCTGAAGGCCTGGACGGTCTCGTGGCCCTGGCCTCTGGACATCAACGCCTACGCCTTCGGGGTCATGGGCAAGGCGGGCGTGGCCGCCGTGGCCGTCGACGTGTACCACCTCGACCAAGGGGCCGGTCTCGACGACATGCCGGAGGGCCTCCTCGCCGAATTGGACGAGCCCACCCGGCAGCAACTCGAGCATCAGGAAGAGCAGGGACGAGAGCTCGGGCGGGCGTTCCGGGAGGTGGGTCGGGTGGCCTTGGCCTTCGAGCTGGATGACTCGCCGGAGTGGGAATTGCCAGGCCGACGTGCGGTCGCCGAGGCGCTTCTCAAGAGCGACCTGCTCGCGGGTGCGCCGCAGGGCCTCTGCTACGCCGGCGCCAACCTGCCCGTCCTCCGTCTTCTCGAGGGCGCGCGCGGCCTCGGCTTCGCCGTCGTGCAGGCCGACGAGGACGGGGTCGTGCGGCGCTCTCACGCCATCGGGTGCTGGAACGGCCGACCCGTCCCCGGTCTGCCCCTGGCCACGGCGGCCATCGCGACCGAGGACGCCGTCGCCTTCGACGGCGACGGCGTCCGCGTCGGGGACGCCCGTCAGGCGCTCATGGCGGACGGCTCCTTCCTGCTCAACTACCGCGGGCAAGTCGGGCGCACGTACCCGCGCGTCGCGCCGAGTCGACTGATCGACTGGGCGGCCGCCATGGAGGAGACGGGCGAGCTGCCCGCCGCCGCCCGCGAGGCCCTCGCGGGGAAGATCGTCGTCTGGGGGATCAACCTCTCCGGCCAGGATGACCTCGTCACCACCACGCTCAGCGGGGCGCACCACGGACCCGAGTTCCAAGCCACGGCCATCGACAATCTGCTCCACGGGGACGGGCGGGTCCGGGCGGGAGCCGCAGCGAATGCCGTGCTCCTCCTGGTCGTCACGGCTCTGCTCGGGTTGCTGTCGGGCTGGATCCGCAGCCGCGTTCTCCCTCATCTTCTCCCCGCCGTGCTGGGGGGGCTCGTCCTGGCCTTTACCTGGCTCCTCTTCGGTCGCGGGATGTCGTTCGACGTGTTCACCCCGCTGCTGGGCATCCTCCTCACTTGGGCGGCCACGGGCGTGGTCCGTCTCCTCACGGAGGGCCGTCGAAACAAATGGCTCGAAGGCACGTTCGGGCGCTACCTCGCGCCGTCCATCATCGACGCCTTGAAGGAGGACCCCGGCCTCGTGGCCCTGGGGGGGCAGAGCCGGCACATCACGGTGCTCTTCAGCGACGTCGCCGGCTTCACGCGCATCTCGGAGACCCTGGGAGCGCAGAACACCGTCAAGCTCCTCAACCACTACCTGACCATGCACTCCACCGCGGTGATGGAGGAGGGGGGCGTCGTCGACAAATTCGAGGGCGATGCGGTCATGGCGTTCTTCGGCGACCCCGTCCCTTCCACGACGCATGCCGAGCAGGCGTGCCGCTGCGCCCTGAAGGTCTTCGAGCGGTTGCCGGACCTGGAGAGCGTGTGGCGCGAGATGGGTCTCTCGGAGTTCGGCATTCGCATCGGGCTCAACACCGGCGACGCCTATGTCGGCAACATGGGGAGCGAGCAGCGCTTCGACTACACCTGCATGGGCGACACGGTCAACCTGTCCAGCCGTCTCGAGGGGGCGAACAAGGCCTTCGGGAGCGGCATCCTGATCGGACGCCAGACCTACGAGGAGGCGAAGGAAGTCATCCTCGCCAAGCCCCTCTGTGGCCTGATCGTCGTCGGGCGCACGCAACCCGAGCCCGTCTACGAGCTCGTCGGTCTCCGGGATCAGGCGTCGGACGCGTTGATCGCGCACGTCGAGGCGTTCAAAGCGGCCGTGGACGCCGCGCGGCGTGGGGCACTGGACGAGGCGCGGCGCCGGCTGATCGACGCCGACGCGACTCGGCCGGGCGACGCGCCGACGCGCTGGCTCGGCGGCATCGTTAACCAGCTCGAGCGCGGGGACCTCGCGTGTCCGTGGTCCGGTGTGGTCGAGTTGACCGGCAAGTAGGAACGGGCGTGGCGAGCGCGCATCGCCCGACCGATCTCTAGCTTGATGGCGACGACGCCCGTCCCCCCCGAGAGAACGTCGCAGCCGCCGCGGGGCGCGTGTCGATCGCCACTGCCACGTCCCGCGTCATGGGGCTGGGACGCGAAGTCGTCTTCGCCGCCCTGCTCGGCGCCTCCCTGGAGGCGAGCGCGTTCGTGGTCGCATTCCGCATCCCCAACCTACTGCGGGACTTCTTCGCGGAAGGCGCGCTCGCCTCCGCCTTCGTGCCGACGTTCGCCGCGGTGCGAGCCGAGGAGGGAGAGGCCCGTGCCTTCGCGCTGGCGCGACGCGTGCTCGGCACGCTCCTCGCGATCACCGGCATCATCGCCATCCTGGGCATGATCTTCGCTCCCGCCGTGGTGTCGATCATGGTGGCTCCCGATGCCAGCGAAGGGCTGAGGGACCTGACGATCCAGCTCACCCGGATCATGTTCCCCTTCTTGCCGCTGGTGGCGATTGCGGCGGTCTTGATGGGGGTGCTGAACACGTATCGCCACTACTTCGTCCCCGCCGTGGCGCCGGCGTTCTTCAACCTCATAGCGATTCTGGGGGGCCTGGTGCTCCTGGCCTTGCGCTGGAACGAGCCGGACAAGCTGGAAGTCGCCGCGGGCGCGTGGGCCGTGCTTGTCGTGCTCGGGGGCCTGGCGCAGGTCCTCGTGCAGGTGGGACCGGCTCGGCGGGTCGGCCTCCGTGGCGTACCGCAGCCGGACCTCCGCATGCGGGACCCGGCGATCAGGACGATCGCACGCCGCATGGCGCCGGTGATCCTGTCGCTTGCCGGCACCAACCTCATGCTCGTCATCGTCACCGTGCTCGCCACCCGTGACGACAACTGGCCTTCCTACCTCACGTACGCGTTCCGGCTCGTGCATCTGCCCATCGGCCTGATCGGCGTGGCGCTGGGCACCGTGCTCCTCGCGGCGGGATCGCGCAGCGCGGCGGAGGGCGATCACCAGGGACTCGACGAGCTCGTGCGTCGAGGCTTGAGGCTCAACTGGTTCCTGGCGCTGCCGGCTGCCGTCGGTCTTGCCACGCTGGCCGAGCCCATCATCCGCATGATCTACCAGCGTGGGGCCTTCACCGGGGCCGACTCGCCGGCCGTGGCGGCCGCTCTGCAGGGATACGCGCCCGGCATCGTCTTCTACGCCGGCGTCAAGGCGGCTGCGCCTCACTTCCTCGCCCGGGGGAACACCCGCACGCCGATGCTCTGCTCCCTGGCCGGGATCGCGGTGACGATCGGCGCAGCCCTCGTCGCCGTCGGGCCGTGGGGGCACGTCGGTCTCGCTCTCGCCGTGGCTGCGGGGAGTGCCGTGAATTTCCTGCTGCTCAGGATGGTCGGCCGGGCGGCCTACGGGCCGGCATCGTCCCTGTCGTGGGGCTTCCTCCTCCGGGTGGTCCTGGCGGCCGGCGTGATGGGGGTCGTGGGACGCCTCGCGGTGGGGGCCCTCTTCCTCGGTGACGCAGCCGTGGCCTCGCCATGGGCCCTGGCCCTGCTCACCTTGGGGCTGATCGGACTCCTCGGATCGCTCTATTTCCTTGTGGCATGGGCACTTGGGATCGACGAGGTCCAGTGGCTGAAGCGCCGCCTGCGCCGCCCTTGAGTCGAGGAATTGCGGGAAGCAGGCGTATCCTCATGGATTGGGCGAAGGAGGGGCGGTCGGGCAGCATCATGCGGGGAGGCATCCGGGGCATGGCGAGCCGGTGGACGGCCGGGCTGCTCCTTCTCCTCGCGGTGGCGGCCGCCGAGGCCGGGGAGGAACCGGCCGGGCTACCCCCGCCGCGGGTGATCGACCTGCCTTCCCGCACCGTCCCGGGCGCCCTACCGCCGCCCGCGCCCGCCGCCCGGCCACCGACCGCCGCCGGACGGCCTGCGCTCGCTCCGGCCCCGGCCCCGGCCGAAGAGAGCCTGGTGGATGGCGAGGTGGTCGGCGGTCCCTCCGGACCCGAGGATCCTCCGCCACGACCGGACGCCCCGCCGCCGCGCCCGACCGGCAGCGGGGAACCCCGCCCCGAGGACTTCGTCTTCTCGGTCGACCCGGAGGGAGGCACGATCCGCCCCTACCCCGACGGCGACGGGCGCATCGCGCTCGTGATGATCGGCAACCCGACTATCCGCGGTTTCGCGCACACGCGCGCGGACGGGCAGGCCGTGGACGAACTCTGGATCAAGGCGAATAGGGTCGTCGCGTGGGTGGATCTGTCACGCATCGGGTCCCTGGACGTGTTCGGCGGTCTCCAGGGGGAGACGGAAGAGCCCGCGAAACCACGAGCCGACACGCCACCCGCGACCGAGTCGTCCGTGATCCAGGATGCGATTCTCGGCATCTACGCGGAGGGTGCGGTCGAGCTCGTCTACGGCGACCTCGCGTTTCGCGCCACGAAGCTCCATCTGGAGCCGCGGACCTTCCAGGCTCTCCTGATCCAACCGCGGTTCACGGGGCAGACCGCGGACGAGTCGACCGGCGAGGAGAATCTGCCTCTCTACGTACGCGCGCGACAGGCGCGGCTGGTCGCCAAGGGTGTGGCCGTCTTCGACGATGCCGATGTGTCGGTCAGTCGCGCGCACGACCGCATGGAGCTGCGTGTCACGCGCCTGACGGTGAGCGAGGATCAGGAGGCCCCCGCGGAGGACGGTTCGACCTTCGGACGGGTCCCGTCGCTCATGGGCTTCCGCCGGATCAACGATCAGAACTACAGTGCGGAAGGGGTGCAGTTTCGGGGCGAGCGCATTCCCCTGGCCTACGTAGGGCGCGCCGACTTCGAGTACCCGTTCGCGCAGAACTTCCCCGTACGTTTCCGGGACTTCACGACCGGGCAGCGTTCGTCGCAGGGGCGCTACGCGACCGTCGTGTTCGAGGGCGACCTGGGGCCCTCGTCGGATCCGCTGTTCACCTGGGGCCTGGCGCTCGGTGGCTACTCGGAGCGGGGACCGGCCGGCGGGATCACGCTCGACTGGGACAAGCGACGCACGCGCGGCAAGCTCAAGACGTGGAACATCTACGAGTTCGGTGGGAAGGACCAGTCGGGCTTCGTTCCCCCGTACCCCTCGCGCTGGTTGGTGGAGCTGGAGACCCGGAACCAGCTGACGAAGAAGCTCCAGTTCGACCTGGAGTTCAACGCCTTCAGCGACCGCGGTGTGAATCTCGAGTACTTCCAGGCGGACGCCCAGCAGCACAAGGACCGCGAGTCGTACGGACGTCTACGGTGGCAGGAGGACTTCCTGGTCGCGACGGCCACGGGGAAGTGGCACCAGCGACCCTTCAAGACCGAGACGACCCAGCTGCCCCAGGTCGCGGTCTGGACGACGGCGATCCCCATCCTGACGGCGCGGCGCAAGGGCGGGCTCGGGGTCGACTTCATGACGCGAACCCAGCTCGGGCGCCTCGAGCGCCGTCACGACGACCTGGAACTCGACCTCGGGATCCAGGACTACGGGGCCAACCGCTTCGAGAGCCTCTCGACGATCAACCTCGGCTTCGACGCGGGGGACGCGCGCTTCAGTGCCTTCGGCGGTCTGGACGCCGCCACGTACTGGGCCCCCTCGGGTACGGCGTCGAGCGTCGACCGGACCGCGCTCGTCGCGGGCGCCAACGTGAACCTCCAGCTCCATCGGACCTTCCCCGTCCAAGGCGGCTTCTTCCAACTGCAGCGCTTGCGTCACGTCATCGACCTGGACGCCGGCTTCGCCGGACGCTACCTCGACGACACGCCGTTCGAGGAAGCGCCCCGGTTCGACTGGACCGACGTCGAGCGGGATCGGTCCCAGGGCCGATTCCGGGTCCGGAACCGGCTGCAGACCCGCCGTCGCGGGGGCGGGATCCGGGACGTGCTCGACCTCTGGATCACCTACGAGCACTACGTGGACGACAAGGCTCCATGGCTCCAGCGCTCGCCCGGCGCCGTGGAGGTCTACCTCCGCGGCGAGCCGCGGCCCGGCTTCTACGTCGCCGGCGAGGGGGACTGGAACCTCGCCTTCGAGGACTTCGACCAGGCGTTCCTCGGTGCCGGTGTGCGCCACGATCCGGATCTCGACGCGAGTCTGGGCGTCACGTACGTGCGCAACGAGGCCATCGGTCCGGTGGCCGACGTCTCCTGGCGCTTCAGCGAGAAGTACGGCGTGCGCATCCGACAGGCGTACGACTTCGATCGAGGGGAGAATCGCACGCGCGTCGTGTTCGGGCGGTACAGCGTCGACCACGCCTTCATCTTCGGCGTCAGCGCGCGCGGCGACGACGTGGCTTTCCAGTTCAATTTCCTGACGACCCTTGGCCCTGCGGGTGTGCTGGAGGGCCGCAGCTTCAACGACGAACCCAACCCGAACCCGTGGGGGCTCTTCCAATGACGCGACGCCTCGCCCTCTTTGCCGGCACGTTCGATCCGGTGACGCGGGGTCACGAAGACGTGATTCGGCGGGGCGCTCGCCTCTTCGATGCCGTTCTCGTCTGCGTGGCTCCGGACGCCCCGCGCGCGTGGCTGCCGCAGGCGCTGCGTGTGCAGCTGCTCCGCGACGAGGTGGCGGACCTCGAGCACGTCGAGGTGGAGCCCTTCGACGGGCTGCTGACGCACGTAGCGGTTGAGCGCGAGGCCGTGGCTCTCCTTCGCGGCGTTCGTTCCGTGCGCGACTTCGAGTACGAGATGGAGATGGCGTTCGCGAATCGGGACCTCGCGCCCCACGTCGAAACCGTGTTCCTGCCTCCCTCCGCGAAGACGGCGCTGGTATCGTCCTCGTTGGTGCGCGAGGTCGCGCGCCTGGGTGGCGATGTCTCGGCCTGGGTCTCGCCCGCGGTGGCCGATGCGCTGAAGCGTCGGGCCGCGGCGACCTGAGCCTGAGGGCACCCGGGCCCGTCTCCGCCCGCACGCGGGAGGTGGCTATGAGGATTGGGTGGCTTGTCTTGGTCGTGGCCCTGGCGGGAAGCGCGACCCTGGCTCAGGGCGGTGAGTTCTCCTACTCCGAGTCGGTCTATGCCGACCTCGACCCGGCGGGGATCCGCAGTCCCCACGACGAGCGCCTCGTCCTGGCCCTCTTCGAGCCGCTCACGACGATCGACGCCGAGACCGGTGAGGTCGCGCCCGGTGCCGCCGATCGCTGGCAGGTGTCTCCCGACGGACGGACCTGGACGTTCTCCCTGCGCCCCACGGCGCGCTGGAGCGACGGCACGCCCGTTCGTGCCCAGGACTTCATCGAGGCGTGGAGGCGCGCGTTGGACCCGTACGAGCCGTCGCACTGGGCGTGGGCCTTTCGGCCGATCGAGGGGTGTGCACGGATCAGCGACGGCACCGAGGCTCTCAACGCGGTCGGGCTCGTGCGGTCCCGGCTGAAGGACCTGGTCGAGCGGGACGCCAGCGCGACGATTCCGGGGGGCGAAACGCGTGCGCTGCTGGCCCGGAGCGGCTTGGCGCGCTACGCGGGCTTTCTCGAAGACGACCTGCTCAAGCAGTTCGTCGCGACGGGAGGGAAGGACTTGCCGCCCTCGGACGCAGCGGCGGTGCTCAAAGCACTGAAGGCGGAACGCCGTCGGCTGAAGAAGAGCGCCAACGCGGCGTTCGACGCGTTCGGGACGTCGTTGGGCGTGATGGCCGCGGGCGACAAGACCTTGACCGTGCGGGTGGCCAGGCCTTGTCCTTGGTTGCCCGCGCTGCTGTCGCGCGGGATGTTCGCTCCGCTGACGGCCAAGACGGTGCGTGGGAGCAATGCCGCCTTCTTGCCCGGCGAGCTGGTGTCGAACGGCCCCTTCCTTCTCAAGGGCCGTGGTGCGAAGCCCCACGCCAGCGTGCCCAACCCGCTCTCGGTGGTCCACTTGATTCGCAATCCGAAGTACGAGGGGCCCCGCAGCGCGGTCTCGGACGAGGTCCTCTGCTACACGGGACAGGGAGCCGAGGAGGACCTGCGGCGTCTCGAGGCCGGCGAGTTGCAGTGGCTGTCGAACCCGGTCCGGTCGCTCGGCGCGAGGACGGCGAAGCTCGACGGGTTCCAGGAGCACCCCGGGTCGGGCATCGTGCTCCTGCGCTTTCGCTGTGACCGGCCGCCCTTCGACCGGCTCGAAGTGAGACGAGCCTTTGCGGACTCGGTGCGGGACGCCAAGCTCGAGACCGCTACGTGGCCCGTGGCTCAGCCCGCCGCACGTCTCGTCCCGCCCACCCTGGCCGGGGCCACCGGCCCCCAGCAGGAGCGCCGCGGGGCCGGGAAGGCCAAGGCGGCCTTGGAGAAGGCCGGGCTCGGAGGCGACGCTTTTCCCTGGGTCGAGCTTCGTTACGTCGAGCGAGGGGATGAGGAGGACATCGCCGATCGGCTCCTGGAGGTCTGGGAGAAGCGTATGGGGGTAGAGCTCGGCCTGCGCATCGGATCCGCCGACGAAATGGCGGCCACCGTCCGCGCCGGGGCCTACGCGATCGCCCTCGACCGCATCGACGCCCTGGTCGCCGATCCCGAGGCGTTCGTGTTTCCCTTCTCGGCGAGCGAGGCGGATGGTGGGACGGGCTGGAAGGACGCCACGTTCGAAGCGCTGATCGACGCCGCCCGCGATCCGGCCGCGTTCGTGGCGGGGGGGGACGCCGCCCTGGAGGCGCTGAAGGACGTTCCCGGTCTGGCGACCAAGGCCTCCGCCGCCCGCGGCAAGGGAGCGGGGGCGCTCGAAGCGCTGCGGATCGCGCTTCTCGAAGCGGCCGAAACCAGGCTGCTCGACGCATACGTCGTCGTGCCCATCCTCTTCCCCAAGCGGGCCTTCGTCGTGCGCGGAGGCCAGGGCATCGGCAGCCGGGCGGCGTGGAAGAACCCGGCGTTCGTCGGCGCCCTTCCGTCCGCTCCGTAGGTCTTCGTCGGCTGATACGATCCGCGCACGGTCGAGGGAGGATGGATGTACCGCACGCTGTTTGCGATCCTGGGCGTGTTCGCCTTGGCGCTCGTCCTGGTCGCGCTCACGTTCTCCGCGACCGCAGAGGTCGAGGCAGACTTCCGGTTCATCAACGGTACGGAGCCCAAGAGCCTGGACCCGGGCGTCATGACGGGACAGCCCGAGGGACGCATCGCCGATGCCCTCTTCGAAGGGCTCACCTACCGGGACACCAAGACTCTCCGACCGGTCCCCGGTGCGGCCTCGTCGTGGACCATCTCGGACGACAAGAAGACGTACACGTTCCACATGCGAGAGGGGATCACCTGGACCGACGGTACACCGCTCACCGCGCACGACTTCGCCTGGACGTGGCGCCGCCTGCAGGAGCCGACACGTGGCGGCGAGTATCCCTACATTCTGCACATGATCGAAGGCGCGGAGATCTACAACACCTTCGGTGGCAACGCGACCACGATTCAAGAGAAGCTGATCCCCGCCGTCGATGCCGTGATCGAGAGCTACCCTCAGGGCGTCGAGGCGGACGCATGGCAGGCGGTCCTGCAGAAGCACGGGGCGAGCGAGGCGCTCAAGAACGTGCCGGCGCCGCTCCTCCAGGAGGCGCTGACGCACTACGAGGGGGTACTGGACGCAGCCCGTCTCGCATCGATTCGGGAGGCCCTCGTCGTCGAGGGCGAGCGCCGGAAGAGGCTCTTCGAGCATGCGGATGCCCACTTCGGCGTCGATGAAGGCGTGTTCGCGAAGGACGACCAGACCCTGGTCGTCCAGTTGCGCGCACCGACGCCCTACTTCCTCGAGATCACGGCCTTTTACCCGACGTACCCCGTGCCCCGCCACGTCGCCGGCGTACCCGGCAACGAGCAGGATTGGTTCATGCCGGACAAGATCGTGTCCAACGGGCCGTTCCGCATGGAGAGCTGGCGCGTCAACGACAAGATCCGCCTCGTGAAGAACGAAACGTACTGGGACGCCGAGACCATTCGTCTGAACGTGATCGACGCCTACTCCGTGGAGAACACCACGACCGCCCTGAACCTGTACCTGACGGGTGCGGTCGACTGGCTCGCTGGGGGATACCCCAACGACCTGGTGGACCAGCTGAGGGAGCGACCGGACTTCTACAGCGCGCCGGGCATGATGGTGTACTACTACCGCTTCAATACGACGAAGTGGCCGCTCAACGACCCTCGGGTCCGTCTGGCCTTGTCCCTTGCCATCGACCGCAAGCTCATCGTGGAAGAGGTTATGCGTCTGGGCCAGATCCCGGCCAGGCATGTCGTCCCCCCGGGGCTCGCGGGCTACGACCCGCCCCCGAGCGAGCTCGGGTTCGACGTGAAGCGGGCTCGCGCGTTGCTCGCCGAGGCCGGGTTCCCGGACGGCGAGGGCTGGCCCGGCGGTAAGGATGCCATCGGCATCCTCTACAACACGAGCGAGGCTCACAAGAAGGTCGCCGAGGTCATCGCGGATCAGCTGCGGCGCAACCTGAACTTGGACGTCAGTTCCTACAACGAGGAGTGGCAGGCCTATCAGGCGAGCGTGCTCAAACTCGGCTACTCCATCGCACGGGCAGGGTGGATTGGCGACTACGCCGACCCGAACACCTTCCTCGACATGTGGGTGACCAACGGGGGCAACAACCAGACCGGCTGGTCGAGCCCCGTGTACGACCGGTTGATCCAGGCCGCGTCCAACGTGGAGGAGCTTCTCCGTGATTCGGAATCGCTCCTTGCCAAGCTGAAGGAGCCCGACGCGGCGAGGGCTCTTCTCGCGGCCATGCGTGAGGCCGACTCCGACGAGGCCAAGCTGGCCGCAGGGGCTCGACTCCGGATGCACCTCTTCCGCGAAGCCGAGGCCATCCTCGTGCAAGACGGATTCCCCATCTGTCCGATCTACTTCTACGTGGCCAGCGGTCTCGTGCGGCCCTACGTCAAGGGCTTCTACTCGAAGCTCGAGTTTCCCGACGGGAGCACGGCAGACAACCTTCAGGACATCCACCCGCTTCGAGGCATGTGGATCGAGCATGGGAGCACGCGGTGACCCCCCTTGCCCGACACGTCGTGGGCGTCGCGATCGCGGTGGCCCTGATCGGGGTGGCGTTCCTCGTGTCCCGGGAAGTCGGCTTCCTGGCATTGGGCATCGCGGCCATCGCCCTTCCCGCGTGGTTTTCAAAGCCGGTCGCCCGGGTGGTCGGCGCCGTGCTGTTCGGCGCGCTGCTGTTCATCATCCTTCGGCCGGGTATCGGCTCTCTCGGAGCGGCCGGACTGGCCTTACTCGTCGCCGCCGCGGCGTGGGCGATCGTGCCCAACGCCGTGCTCCGTCGCGTTTGCTTCCTCGTGCCCTCCCTGGTGGTGCTCATCTACGTCGTGTCGCTCCTCATGTACAGCGCGCCGGGCTCGCCCTTCGCGCAGGAGAAGGCCACGACGGATCAGATCGCGGCGGCGAAGCGAGCCGTCTGGGGCGTGCCCGAGGATCCGGTCGACTTCTTTCAGATCTACGTGAGCCGGATCCTCGAGGACTTCAACTTCGGGCCCTCGCTCACCGTCCAGGGCCGCACGGTGATGGAGTTGCTCGCGCCGGCCTTCCCCGTGAGCATGTCCCTCGGGCTCTCCGCCCTGGTCATCGCCGTGGGCCTGGGGCTCGTGCTCGGCATACGCGCGGGGCTCAAACCCAACTCGTTCGCCGACTACTCCAGCATGGGACTCGCCGTCATCGGCATCTCCCTGCCGAACTTCGTCATCGGCGCGCTACTGATCATCCTCTTCGCCCTGCAACTGCGCTGGCTCCCCGTAGCGGGGTGGGGGAGTTATGCCCACCTCATCCTGCCCGCGATCACGCTGGCGCTTCCCTACGCAGCGTACGTCGCGCGACTCGCGCGAGGCGGCACGATCGAGGTCATGCAGCAGGACTTCATCCGCACCGCGCGCGCCAAGGGACTCGGCGAGCGCGCGATCGTCCTCAAGCACGCGCTGCGCGGGGCGATCCTGCCCGTTGTCTCGTTCCTCGGGCCGGCCGCTGCCGGCATCTTCACCGGATCCTTCGTCGTCGAGACCCTCTTCAACATCCCCGGCATGGGGCAGTGGTTCGTGAAGAGCGCCATCAACCGCGACTACTCGGTGGTGCTCGGCACCGCGATCATCTACTTCTCGATCATCTTCGCATTCAACTTACTGGTGGACCTCGCCTACGCCTGGCTCGACCCCCGTGTGCGGGAGGACCTCTAGTCATGGCCGCCGTCGAGTCCGTCGCTCTCGAGATCCCCGCCGCCGAGAAGGGGACGAGCCTCGGTGCCGATGCCTGGCGTCGACTCCGCCGGAACCGCCTGGCGCTGGCCGGCGGCATCCTGTTGGGCCTCATCGTGCTGCTCTGCTTCGCCTTGCCGCCGATCCTGCAGCTGGATCCGCAGACCACGGATCCGGCCAACCTTCTGCAAGGTCCCTCCAAGGCGCATCCCTTCGGCACGGACGTCCTCGGCCGTGACTACTTCGCCCGGGTTCTCGTAGGCGGCCAGACGTCCCTGCTCGTCGGGATCGTCGCCACGATCGTGTCCGTGATCATCGGCGTCATCTACGGATCGATCGCGGGGTACTACGGCGGCAAGGTCGACGAGATCATGATGCGGATCGTCGACTTCCTCTACGCCATTCCCTACATGTTCCTCGTGATCCTCATCACGCTGCAGTTCAGTCAGGAGCAGCGCGGGAGCGCCGTCCCCGTCTTCATCGGCCTCGGCATGGTCCAGTGGCTCACGATGGCGCGCATCGTCCGCGGCGAGGTGCTGACTTTGCGGCACCGCGAATTCGTCTCGGCGGCACGTACGACCGGCGCCGGCGACCTCCGGATCATCTTCCGGCACATCCTGCCGAACATCCTGGGGACGGTGATCATCTACGCCACGCTCACCGTGCCCGCCGTGATCATCCTCGAGTCGTTCCTTTCGTTCCTCGGCCTGGGTGTCGAACTCTCGTGGGGGCAGTTGGTGTCGGAGGCGGTCGGCGTCGTCAACCCGATCGAGTCGCACACCGGGCTCCTGCTCTGGCCCAGCCTCTTCCTCGCGGCGACGCTCTTCAGCCTGAACTTCCTGGGTGACGGCCTGCGCGACGCGCTCGACCCGAGGACCCGTCGATGAGCACGCACCTCCCACCCGCCCCTGCTTCGCGTGCGCGACCTGACCACCGAGTTCGTGACCGACGACGGACTCGTACGCGCCGTGGATGGCGTCTCGTTCGATGTCGCCGCCGGCGAGATCGTCGGGCTCGTGGGGGAGTCGGGCTGCGGGAAGAGCGTGACCAACCTCTCCATCCTCGGTCTCCTTCCGAAGCCGCAGGGTCGCATCCCCGTGGGCAGCGTGCTGTTCGACGGTCAGGAGTTGGTGGGCGCGCCCGAGCGCACGTTGCGCCACATCCGCGGCAACGAGATCGCGATGATCTTCCAGGACCCGATGACCAGCCTGAATCCCTACCTCACGGTCGAGGAGCAGCTGGCCGAGGTCGGGGTACTGCACCTGGGGCTGTCGCGTGAGGACGCCGTCGCCAAGGCCGTGGCCCTCCTCGCCCGGGTGGGGATTCCGCACCCAGCCGAGCGTATTCGGGGCTATCCACACGAGTTCAGCGGCGGCATGCGCCAGCGCGTCATGATCGCGATGGCGCTGCTCTGCGACCCCAAGGTATTGATCGCCGACGAGCCGACGACCGCGCTCGACGTCACCATCCAGGCCCAGATTCTCGAGTTGCTGAAGGAACTGCGCGCCGAGCGCGACATGGCCATCATCCTCATCACGCACGATCTCGGGGTCGTCGCGGGCATGTGCGACCGCGTGATGGTGATGTATGCCGGACGGATCCTGGAGGAGGCGCCCGTGCGCGACCTCTTCGCCCGGCCCGCCCACCCGTACACGGCCGCGCTGCTCCGAAGCGTGCCCCGCCTCGACGAGGGCGTCCACGGGCACGAGCTGGCGAGCATCGAGGGACTGCCCCCACGGCTCGACCGCGGCCCCTTCACGGCCTGCACGTTCGCGCCCCGCTGCGGCCTCGTGCGCGACGCGTGCCTCGCCGGTGAGCCGCCGCTCGAGGGCTTCGCCGCCGATCGCCTTCGCCGCTGTGTCGTCCCCGTGGAGGACGTCCGATGAGCGACGCGCAACGGCTACTCACCGTCGAAGGCCTGAAGGTCTACTTCGCGACATCGCGGGGCACCGTGAAGGCGGTCGACGGCGTCGACTTCGCCATCGGGCGTGGGGAGACGCTCGGGCTCGTGGGCGAATCGGGTTGCGGCAAGTCGACGGTGGCGCGGGCCATTGTCGGGCTGGTGACCCCGACAGCAGGCTCCATCCGGCTCCACGGCCAGGAGTTGGTCGGTCGCTCGCGCGCGTCCTTCCGTCCCCTGCGCCGGCAGCTCCAGATGGTCTTCCAGGATCCCTACGCCAGCCTCAATCCTCGCATGACCGTCGCCACCATCGTGGGGGAGCCCATGATGATTCACGGCATGGTCCCCAAGGAGGAACTCGACGCACGCGTCTGCCGGATCATGGAGCTGGTGGGACTCGACCCCTCGATGCGCCGTCGCTACCCCCACGAGTTCTCGGGCGGTCAGCGCCAGCGCGTCGGGCTGGCCCGTGCGTTGGCGCTCGAACCCGACGTCGTGCTGCTCGACGAACCCGTATCCGCCTTGGACGTGTCCGTGCAGGCGCAGGTGCTGAACCTCTTGGAAGAGCTCAAGGGGCGCCTCGGGCTGACCTATCTCTTCATTGCCCACCACCTCGCGGTGGTCCGTCACATGTCGGATCGGGTCGCGGTCATGTACCTGGGCCGCATCGTGGAACTGGCGGACCGCGACACCATCTACGCCGCCCCCCTGCATCCCTACACCGAGGCGCTGATGTCGGCCGTGCCGGTGCCGGATCCCATGGTCGAGGCCACCCGGAGCCGCATCCGTCTGGACGGAGAGGTGCCGAGCCCCATCGAGACGATTCGGGGTTGCGCGTTCCGGAGCCGCTGTCCCAAGGCTTTCGGGCGCTGCGCCGAGGAATCGCCTGGGCTGAAGGAGCATGCTCCGGGACACTGGGCCGCCTGTCACCTCCCCGACGAAGCGTGAAGGAGCGCACGATGGCCGACCGCGAGATCATCCACACCGACCAGGCCCCCGCCGCGATCGGACCCTACAGCCAGGCCGTGAAGGCGGGCTCGCTCCTCTTCGCCTCGGGGCAGATTCCGCTCGACCCCGGGACGGGCGAGCTGATCGGGGAGGACGACGTCGCGCAGCAGACCGTGCAGGTCCTCGACAACCTGAAGGCCGTACTCGAGGCCGGTGGCAGCAGCCTCCATGCCGTCTGCCGGTGCGAGGTCTTCCTCAAGGATCTGGCCGACTTCGGCACCGTCAACGAGATCTACGGCCGCTACTTCAAGGATGAGCCTCCCGCGCGCATCACCGTCGAGGTCGCCCGGCTACCCAAGGACGTCCTGGTCGAAATCGCCGCCATCGCCACCGTCTAGGTTCCGTACGGAGGTTCCGTACGGAGGCAGCCTCCTCGACGAACTTTTTCTCGCGCGGAACGACGCATCCCACGCGTGGTCGGTTCCAGCCGGCCGGCTGCGTCGGCGGGGCAGGTCGGCAGGCTAGACTGGGGCGGTCGCGGACGGGAAGACGCGGCCGCCCATGCCCAGAATGCTCCAGAGCAGCCTCGTACCCCTCTCGGCGCCCAGGCGATGATCGGGCGCCGGATCGGCCCCTACCGGATCGATCACGAGCTCGGCTCAGGGGGGATGGGGACGGTCTACGCGGCTACGACCATGCGCAAGGTCGCTGGGCTCGAGGGCGGGACGACGCTCGCGTTGAAGGTCGTCCACCCGCACTTGCTCGCCAGCGAGGGGTTCTTCAAGCGCTTCCTCCGCGAAGCGGACATCGGCAAGCGCATCGTTCACGAGAACGTGGTGCGGACGCTCGACTGCGATCAGCTCGTGGTCGATGGCACGACGTACACGTTCTTGACGATGGAGTACGTGGAAGGGCAAACACTGCGGGGCCTCGCGCGTGAGATCGAGTGTGTCCCCGAGGATCTCTGCCGACATATCGGCCGGGAGGTGTCGCGAGGGCTTGCCGCGATCCATGCCGCCGGCGTCGTCCATCGCGACGTCAAGCC
Organism: uncultured Planctomycetota bacterium; assembly: GCA_963802335.1. Classification (GTDB taxonomy): domain Bacteria; phylum Planctomycetota; class PLA2; order PLA2; family JAEUHO01; genus CAWDIE01. The sequence continues at coordinate 686,888 of CAWDIE010000008.1, forward strand.
GGAGAACGTACTCATCACGGCCGACCACGTCGTCAAGGTGATGGACCTCGGCGTCGCGCGACTCAATGACGAGGTCCTGCGGCTCAGCCAGACGGGCGGGTTCGTCGGTTCGATCCACTATGCGGCCCCCGAGTGCTTCAGTCGAGACGGTGAGTCGATCGACGGTCGCGCAGATCTCCACGCCTTGGGGCTTGTGCTCTACGAGCTCTCCTGTGGGGTCAACCCGTACGTCGCCGACGGCATTCCCGGCGTGTTGAAGCGCGTTCTCCATGAGGACCCGCGTCGTCTCGGGGACGTGAACCCCCAGCTGAGCCCCTTCTTCGAGGAGGTCGTCCACTGTCTGTTGGCCAAGGATCCGGCGGAGCGGTTCACGGGGGCGACGGCGCTTCTCGACGTGCTCGAGGCGGGCGAGTCGTCGGCGTGGTGGCGCGAGCGGGCCCGCGCGCTCCAGACGGCGACGAAGCGGCCGATCCGGCGCATTCGCATCCCACGCGAGACGGGCGTCCACGGGCGCGAGCGCCCAATTGCGACGTTGCGAACGCTCTTCGAGCGGGCGACCGGCGGCGAGGGCCAGGTCGTGCTGATCGAGGGCGAGGCCGGGATCGGCAAGAGTCGGCTGGTGGACGAGTTGATCGGCCGGCTGCAGCGTGCCGGTGAGGACCTCAACTTCCTCTTCGGAAGCTATCCTCCGAACGGGGCGGCCACAGCGAGCGGTGCATTCTCGGCGGCCTATTTCGGCCAATTCGGCGAGGCCGGGTCCGCACCCTGGCTGCGGCAGAGTCCGACACTCGTGCCCGCGTTCGATGCACTGTTGAGCGGCGACCTCCCGCCCGAGGGCTCGGGCCCGTTGACCAAGGAGTCGCTTCAGACCTGCTTCGTCCACGCGACTCGCAACCTCGCCGCCGAGCGTACGACCGTCATCCTCATCGATGACCTGCACTTCGCGCCGGAGGAGGGCCGTGCGCTCTTCACGGCGCTCGCGATGGCCGTGCCCGGGCATCGTGTCCTGCTGATCGGGACGACCCGACCCGGCGCCGACGAGACGTGGCGCGTCCACCTCGACCGCATGGGTGCGGTGCGCATCCCGCTCGAGCGCTTGGGGCTGGAGGATCTCGTTGCACTCCTCGGCGAGTTCATGAAGTCCGAGCACCTGGCTCAGGAGATCGCGGCGACGGTCGCGGCCAAGTCCGATGGCAATCCGTTCTTCGTGTTCGAGATCCTCCGGGGACTCCGCGAAGGCCAGTTCATCACGCAGTCGCCGGACGGCACGTGGGTGACGACGGGAGCGATCAGGGACATCGAGATCCCCGGGTCGGTGCTCGACCTCGTGAATGCACGCGTGGCGGCGCTCACCGCCGAGGAACGCGATCTCCTCGACGTGGCCGCATGTTGCGGGTACGAGTTCGATCCCCTCCTCGTGGGGGAGGTGATGGGGATGGGCCGGATCCCACTCCTCAAGCGGCTGAGTTACATCGAGCGTCGTCACCGCCTCGTCCGCTCGGCGGGCCTCGCCTACGTGTTCGATCACCACCAGGTGCAAGAAGCGCTCTATGGATCGCTTTCGGAGCCGTTGCGCCGCGAGTACCACACCGCCGTCGCCGAAGGACTCGACGCGCGCGCCCAAGCGATGGATCGCGACCCGACCCAGTTGGACGGGGCGCTCTGCGTGGATCTCTGCGAGCACTTCCTGAAGGGGGGGCGCGGCGAGCAGGCTCTGCGCTACCTTCCGGCCGCGCAGGCGCATCTCCAGCGTCAGTACGTGAATGCGCGGGCCGTGGACCTCGCCGAGAGGGCACTCGCCGCTCCCGGGCTCCTCGAAGGGGCGGAGCGCGCGGAGGCCTTGCTGCGCCTCGGCGGGATTCTCGATCGTCTAGGCCGCCGTGAGCGGCAGGAGGAGGCGGCGCGGGAAGCCCTGCGCCTCGCTCAGGCCCTGGGCGACGACGATCTCCGCGGGCGAGCGGCCGGCGCGCTGGGCGTCCTGTTGCTCCGTACGTGGCGCCTGGACGAGGCCGAGGAGCACCTCCAGTGCGCGCTGGACTGTGCATGCGTACACGGTGACGCGGATGCCGAGATTCGCGCCGCCGGGCATCTGGGCGCCCTCGCCTACTTCCAGGGCCGCCACGACCTTGCCCGGGAGCGCCACGAACGGGCCCGCCGATTGAGCCGCGCGCGTGAGGATGTGGACGGCGAGGCGACGGCCTGCGGCAATCTGGGGATCCTGCTTCTCGATCAGGGTCGCTTGACGGAAGCGAGCCAGCTCTTCGAGCGGCAGCTCGTCCTCAGTCGCGAACTCGCCGATCCCGACGGCGAGGCGACGGCCACGGGCAGCCTGGGAGGCGTGTGCTACCTCCAGGGGCGCCTCGAGGAGGCGCGTGCGTACTACGAGCAGTCCCTGGCGCTCAGCCGCCAGGTGGGCGATCGCGAGAGCGAGGCGATCGCCATCGGGAACGTCGCGAACATGTTGGGTGCCGAGGGACGACTCGCCGACGCGCGGGATGGCTATCTGCGATCGCTGGCGTTGGCGCGTGAGATCGGAAGTCGCCAACTCGAGGTAGGCGTCCTGACGAATCTCGCCCCGTACTGGCCCGCGCTGGGGGAGGTCGAGCGGGCGCACGAAGACCTCGCGCATGCATTGGAGCTGGCGCAGGAGCTGGGGCTGAAGCACGCGGAGGGCCACCTGCTCGAGTGTCTCGGCACCCTCGCCGACGAGGCGGGCGACCAGGAGGAAGCCGAGCGCCTCTTCCAGGCGTCGCTCGACCTCCGGCGTGAAATCCGGAGTGCGGACGGTGTCGTGGATGTGCTGATCGAGCTCGCTGACCTCCGACGTCGCCAGGGAGACAGCACGGGTGCGAGGGCAGCCTTGGACGAAGCGCTGCCCATGGCCCGTGAACAAGGTCGCCGGGGACCGGTCGCCATCACGCTGGCCATGGGTGCCTGCCTTCCGGGCGGCGACCCCGAGGCTGCGCGGGCGGCCGTAGAAAGCTGCCCGACACCCCATCACGCGCGCCGCGGCCGCTGGTTGTTGTGGACGGCTACCGGCGATCCGAGCCATCTCCTCGCCGCCCAAGGGCTGCTGGACGAGGCAGCGTCGAAGGTGCCGCCCGCGTATCGCACCGCCCTGCGCACGGCCTCGCGCGTCAACCGGGGCATCGTGGCGGAGAGTCAGAAACTCGGGCTCGGGGGGTGACGGGGCTAGCCTGCATAACCCATGAACCCTCTGGTGAATCGCGCGGTCCTGGACGGCCCTGCATCCCGAATCTCTGCGTTGCTCCTCCTCATCGATGCTTAGGCATCGAATCCGTCGTCACGCCTTGACCTTCGGGCGCAGGCCCATCCAGGACACCCTGTGGTTCGTTCGCCGGGCCCCACGAAGCGCGCAAGCTCCCGCTCGATCGCACTCTGCCGTTGTCACGGCGCGCGCTTCATGGGTTATGCAGTAGCCTGCATAACCCATGAACCCTCTGGTGAATCGCGCGGTCCTGGACGGCCCTGCATCCCGAATCTCTGCGTTGCTCCTCCTCATCGATGCTTAGGCATCGAATCCGTCGTCACGCCTTGACCTTCGGGCGCAGGCCCATCCAGGACACCCTGTGGTTCGTTCGCCGGGCCCCACGAAGCGCGCAAGCTCCCGCTCGATCGCACTCTGCCGTTGTCACGGCGCGCGCTTCATGGGTTATGCAGGCTAGCGCCCGGTGCGGCGTCGCTCGGCCATGCGCTGCTTGACGGCCTCCTGCCGGGTGCGGACGCGTTCCCGGAACGCTTCACGCTCCACCGCGCGGCGTGCCTCTTCCTCCGCCATCCGCCTGCGGGTGGCCTCGATCTTCTGCGCGGCCGCATCCCTCGACGCACGGAAGCGTGCGGCGGAAGCCTCGATCTCGGCGTTGCGCAGGCTGGGCTCGACTTCGCCTGACGCCGCGGCCGGAGCGACCTGATCGGGACCCGGGGACGCCTCGAGTTGACGCTCGGCTATCCATCGCGCGCTCGGCGGGGCCGCGATGCGCGAAGAGGGTGGGTTCGCGGCGTGGGAAGCAGGTGGACGCGAGCGCGATCCCGTGGCCAAGGTTGGCCATGCCCCGTCGTCGGCATCTTCCACGTCCAGGTACGCCTCGGCCGCAGCGCGGACGTCCTCGTTCTCGTGGTCCAACAGCCACTCGGCATCGTCGTCCGATGGAATCCACTGGTGGCACGCCCGGAGGGTCTGCTCGAGGCGTGCAAGGGACTTCACCTCCTTGCGGTCCTTCTCCTCGTCGTACCACCCGTACGTGACCAGGAAGCGTCGGGGGCCGTCGGCCTCTTCCTCATCCTCGTCGAAGAGGAAGCCGACACGAACCAGCTTGCCTTCGTCGAACAGGCGATCGAAGGCGAGCCGCGCTTCGAGGGGGAGCATGGTGCGCATCGCGTGACCATGGTTCGCGACGATCTGTGCGCCGATCGCGTCGTTCATGGTGTTCGTCATCACCTGCAAGGGGGTCCGTCCCTTTCCCTGCCGCAGGTCATGGAGGAGGCGGCTTCCCTTCCGCGCAGCTACAAGCCGCAGGGGCAGGTCGAGCCCGATGGCTTCGGCGACGGAGGGGACGAGCATCACGTTGCAGTAGTCCGCACTGCTCGGCGTGCCCCCGGATCGCGTACCCGGGCCGTCCCCGTTCCGATGCACGAACCACACGGCCAACCCACAGAGAATGGCCGTTGCGACGGAACTGACGACACGCCGTTGCTGCATCGCAGAGAACTCCCAAGGCGACACGTCCCTATCGGCCATCCCGGTGTGCGATCGGCACGGATGCTGGGATGCCCTCGTGGCCGCCCTCGCCGTGCATCACCGTCCGAGGCCCAGCTCCCGTAGTTCGTTGGGTATCTCCGCCAGCTGGTCGGCGATGCGCTTCAGGTGACGCGTGGCGAGCACGAGTTCTCGGAGGCTCTCCGCGCTCTCCTCGCCCCGCATCATCGCCGCGATGCCCGCTTCTTCGACGGCCTTGATGCCCGCATCCACGCGGTCCCGTTGGATGGCGAGTTGCCTTTCCAGGGACGCGAGATCGGTCGCCTCGGCGGCCCACACGTGGAGAAGCAGCGCGTGGAGCTTCAGGACCTTCCGCATCACCTCCGTCATGGCATGGAGGATCTCGGACAACAGGGTCTCCGCGAGGACGACGACCCGATGCTGGAGCGCTTGGACGAGACCCTGCACGCGCTCGTAGTCCTTGCCCACGCGGATCATGGCCATGGACCAGCGCAGGTCCCGGGCGAGGGGGGCTTGGAGTCCGAGCAGCTCCATGCAGCGTGCCATGACGGCCTGTTCCGCCAGCTGGGTCGGACGCAACTCGAGGCCGGCCGCCAAGGTCTCCTCGGTGGTCATGCGCAACATGACGCTGCGCAGGTTCTCGTCGACCAGACGGGCGAGATCGAGCACCGCTCCGCGGACCTTGTCCAGGCGGGCTTCCATCCCTTCGCGACCTGCGGCCATGCGCCATCCTCCCGTGGAGCGGGCGTTCTACCCGAACCGGCCGGGCTCGCGGTAGCGCTGGGGGGCTCAGGGCAGGAGTGCCGTCCAGGCTGCACGGTCGGCGAGTTGGCGAAAATCTGCGTCCGTGGCTGCCGTCCGGGGATGACGGTAGCCCGCGGCATGGGCCTTCTCCAGCCACGCCGTGGCCATGTCGAGCTGCCCGAGTACCGCGTGGACGCGGGCTCGCCAGAGGTGATCTTCGCCGGCCTCCGAGGCCGGGGCCTGCTCGAGCAGGTCCTCGGCGCGCTCCTTGCCGCCCGCCACGGCGGCCATGTACGCCGTAGCAACGACCCGGTCCGGCGCCGGGTCTTGCCCTGCGCCCTTCCAGGCGAGGCGCTTCGCCTCCTCGACGCGTCCGGCCTGACGTAGCGCCCGGACCCGTAGCGGCTGGGCCGCCACGCTCACCATCGGCTCGGCGGCGTCGAGCATCTCGAGCGATGCGTCGATTTGCCCGAGTTCCAGGAGCGTCAATGCGAACGAAGGCCGCCTCTCCTCCGGCCACCGGATCCCTACGTCCTTCGCCAGCGCCAGGGCAGCCTCGGCGTCGCCGAGCCGCACGAGGACGGCCGCGAGACGAGTGCGCGACCCGCGATACCCCATATCGCCTTCGGAGCGAATGGAGCCGGCTTCGAGCGCGGCTCGTGCCTCCTCGTACCGGCCCGCGCGCCACAACACGTAGCCCCAGAAACTACCCCCGAGCTTGCCCTCGGGCGTGACCTCCGCGGCCCTGTCCAAGAGCGCCTCGGCTTCTCGGATGCGCCCCGCCGCGGCCAACGCACTAGCTCGTCGCATCGACAGCATCGGTGCGAAGGGGGGCGGCAGGGCTGCTTGTCCCCGCTCGAGGATCGTGGCCGCCCGGAGGGAGTGCCCGCTCAGTTGCTCCACCTGCGAGGCGGCGATCCAGGCCACGACGGCGGTCGGGTGGGCCTCGACGAACGCTTCGGCACGCTGGCGTGCCTCGTCGAAGCTCCCGGCCATCATGGCGGACATGACGCCGTAGTAGGCCGCCTGGGCGGCATACTGGGGGTCCGGACCGAGCTCCTCCAGTACGGAGCGTGCTTCGTCGAGGTCGCCCTGCTGGGCGTACATCGAGCTCTCGAGTTCGCGAAGCGCAACCCGGAGCGGTGCTGGGAGCGAGAGATAGAGATCCTTGGCGGCCCGCACCGCGGACCAGGCTTCATCCCGCCGACCCGTCATCCAGAGCGCGCGGGCGCGCTCGGTCGCCGCTGCAACGGCTGTGTGTGTCAGCTGCAGTGCACTCGCGTCGGGCTCGACGGCCGGTCTGGAGAGCACAGCGAGGGCCTCCGGATGCCGTCCGGCACCGTTGAGGAGCCCCGCCAGGGCGACGAGCAGGCGCGGGTGGGTCGGCCAGCGCTTGACGGCCGCCTGCAGCCCGGGCAGGGCCTTGGGCACGCCTCCCAGGACCTGTGCCGCCTCGGCGAGCGCCAGGTGAGCGTCCGGCTCGTCCGGCCAGCGCTGGACTGCGGATTCGGCTTCGTTCCACGCCTCCGCAATCCGCCCAAGGCGGATGAGGCAGGCCGTTCGGTTCTTGAGCGCCACGCCGATGGCGATGGGCGCGTCCGGCGATGCCTCCTTGATGTCGACGGCACGCTTGGCCGCGTCGGCGGCTTCGTTCCAGCGGGCGAGGGAGGCGTATAGGCCGCTCAACTCCGTCCACAAGTGGCCGAACGACGGCGACAGTTTCACGGCCGCCTCCAGGTCGGCGATCGCCCCTTCCAGGTCTCCTAGCGCGGCGTAGCATCGCCCCCGCACCTGGTGGGACAGCGCGGGTAGGTGGCACCCATGTTCCAGGGAACGTGTGGCCTGTTCGATGGCGTTTGCATAGTGCCCGCGGCTCAAAGCATTCCGGGCGCGGATGGCTGCGACGTCGCCCGGGGCCTCCTTCAGGGCGTCGAGCTCGTCCAGCACGGCGTCCGATGCGTCCATGCGTCCCAAGTGGCGGAGCGCGTTGGCGCGGGCGAGCTGGACCGTCGAGGGCAAGGGGTGTCCGAGCGTCAAGGCGCGCTCGAAGCCGGCCAGGGCCTCCTCGTGCTCTCCCAGCGACAACTGCACCCAGCTGTAAATTCGCGACGACTGACGCATCGTCGGGATTTTCGGCCAGAAGCACGCGGTAGGCTTCGTCGGCCTCGCCGTGACGGCCCAACTGTTCGAGGAGGCTGGCATGGACCCGTCGGCCGCCGGGAACCTGCCGGTCGAGCTCGAGGGCACGTTCGATCGCGCCGAGCGCGGGCTCGTACTCCTCTGCGTCCGCCAGGGTCTTGGAGCGCACGACCCACAAGTAGGCGCTGTCGGGCATGTCCTTCACGGCCCGCGCGGTCGCCTCGCGCATCATTCCCCAGAGCAGTCCATTATCAAGCGTGTTCAAGAGGGCTCTCCAGCGGGCCTCGGGGCCAGCCGCGACCCGGCTCAGCAGGGCTTCCCACCGTGTGTCGGCCTCGCCTTCTCGGCCGAGGTGCCGAAGCGCCACGATCTGCCCGATCTCGTTCCCGGCCTTCGAGGGGCGCCCGCCCGCTGCGGCCTTGAAATCGTCGAGGGCTTCCTGCCACTTCTCGAGTCGCAGCCTTACCAAGGCCCGTTGATACAGGGCGTGGCGTACCTGCCAGGTCGCGGCCGGGAAACGCTCGATCACGGTCGTGGCGAGAGCCTCTGCTTCGTCGAACTTCGCGCTATTCTCCAACAGTTGAAGATCGATCGAGAAGTCATCGATGATGGACGGCAGCTGGTCGGCTCGTTCGAACTCGCGCCTGGCTTCGGTGCGACGCCCCTCGCTCCACAAATTCCAGGCCCCGCGCCGCCCGGTAGCTCCGCTCCGGCATCCCTCTCGCGCGGGCGAGTTCCAGATCGCCGAGAGTCTCCTCGCTGCTGTTCTCGTAGAGATTGCCTCGTGCGACGTAGGCCTCGTACCGGTCAGGATCCAGCTCGATCGCCTCGGCGAGCACCGCGCGGGTCTGCTCGTCAGGGGCCTCGCTCTCGATCAGTTGTTTGGCCGAGAGGACGAGTTGATCGTATTGCATCCGCGTGCGAGCGGCGGCCTCCTGCGCCCGCGCGATCGCCTGACGCTCGCGATCCCGTGCGACGAGCAGGGTTCCTGCGCCCAGCAGGAGGATGATCGTCGCGGCGGCGACCGGCACGCGGTGGCGTCGAACCCACCGCCACATGCGCCTGGGCCAGGGTAGGCGGCGGGCGGCGATGGCGCTTCCGACGGCAAAGGCCTGCAGGTCGTCCGTCATGTCCCCGGCGGTTGCGTAGCGATCCGCCGGGTCCTTCTGCATCGCCTTGACGACGATGGTCTCCAGGTCCACCGGCAGCGCTGGGTTGAGGCGGCTCGGGGGCACGGGGTCCCGGGCGAGGATGCCGCGATAGAGCTCTCCCACGTTGGCGTCGTCGAACGGCGGCTCGAGAGTCAGTACCTCGTAGAGAGTGGCCCCGAGCGAGTAGACGTCCGACCGTCCGTCCACGCCGGCCTCGCCGCGCACCTGCTCCGGGCTCATGTAGGTGGGCGTCCCCACCGTGTCCCCCGTGGCCGTGAGCGGCGGCGTGTCGTCCGTCAACCGCGCGACCCCGAAGTCGGTCAAGTGAAGCCGACCCAGCGCGTCGAGGACCAGGTTCGAGGGCTTCACGTCGCGGTGGACCACGTCGTTCTGATGGGCCGTGTCGAGGGCATCGGCGATCTGGGCGAAGCGGTCGGCGACGGCGGCGTAGTAGGGGGCTCCCGTCGCGCCCGTGTCGAGCAGGTCGGCCGTGTCCGCCGAGGTCGTGCCCGGCGGCTTGCTCCGCTCCTGTGCGAGCGACGTGTCGAGTGAGCGTCCCTCGACGAGCTCCATGGCGTAGTACCAGCTGCCCTGTCCTGACCCAGGGCGTGCACCGGACGATGTTGGTGTGGTGCAGGCGCGCCGCTGTTCGGGCCTCGCGCTTGAAGCGCCGCAGGGCGTCTTGGACTGCGTGACCGACGGGTACAGGACCTTCAGCGCGACGTTGCGCCGAGCGGTACGTGCTCGGCCTCGTAGACCACGCCCATGCCGCCGCGACCGATCTCCGCGACGATCCGGTAGTCGCCGAGTTGTTCGGGCTGCGTACGAGCGGCCACGTCTTCCTCCAGGATCAGCTGGTCGAAGATCCGCATGGCGTCGAAGCGTTGGCGGAGCCTCCGGCGACCGTCGGGTTGGCGGCGATGAGCACGTCGGGGTCGATGAAGCGCCCCTCCTCCCTCGCGAGTTGCCACGCGGCCAGGATCTCGTCGATGCGGCTCTCGTCCGTCACGTGATCTGCTCTCCCTCCTGGCTGAGCGCTTTGGCCAGGGCCTTCAGCGCGCGGCTGTAGAGCCCCTTGATGGAGTCTCGGCTCCGGCCCATGCGGTCCGCGGCCTGTTGCAGCGTGAGGTGTTCCTTCTGGATGAGGAACAGGGCCTCGCGTTGGGCCGGCTTGAGCTTCGCGACGGCGCGCCGTGCCTGCTCGCGGGTCTCGGCAGCCATGGCGACTTGGCTCGGCGTTGGCCCCGAGCCGGGGAGCTCCCCGGTGGGGGGCTTGCCTGCTCCGGTTGCTTCCGCATGCGCCGACCTCTTCTGGGCCTGGATGTGTCGCTTGATCTCGTCGAGCGCTTTTCGGTCTGCGATCGCCGTGATCCACCGACCGAACGCGCCGTCTCCCCGGTGCTCGAATTTCCCCAGGCGGCGATGCGCCACCATCCAGCTCTCCTGCAGCACGTCGGCGATCGAGACCCGGCGACGGACGTGGGGCCCGAGCCGCCGAGCGATGGCGGCACGAGCGCCTTCCTCGTACCTGGCGCACAAGGTGGCGAAGGCTCGTTCGTCGCCCCCACAGGCGGCGACGAGCAGGGCGCTGTCGGACTCGACCATGTGGGACGTCTCCCCCTCTTCATGGAGATCCTGCGGCGAGGGGGTCGTCTCGATCCCCGATCCCCACCGCATCGGACTTAGGGCCCGCCTCCACACGCGGTCGGGCGACCTGGGGTGACCCCTTCACCCCGTCAACGGAATGGTAGGGCAGCGGGAAGGTGTCTGCGCAGCGGCCCTCCTCACCGGCCGCGGGGAAGGAAAGGAAGACGACGATGAAGATCTGGACACGGCAGGGGTTGGCAGCCGCCTTCGGTTTGGCGGTGGTTCTGAGTCTCTCGACGACGGTGCGGGGCTCCGAATCCGTACCGATCGCGGGCGAGGTCACCGCGGTCAAGGGCACCGTGACGGAGCTGAACGGCTTCGAAGCGGGCATCCAGGCCCTGTCGGACTGGGTCGGCGAGACCGTGTGGATCGGATCGCGATTCGCCGGGAGCGCGTATCCGACGCAGGGCCTCGCCGTCGATGGCGACGGCACGGTCTACGCCTGCGCCTCGGGCTATGGCGCGCAGAGCTACTCGACGACCGAGGTCGACCTCACGTCTGCGGTCGGGTCCGTAGCCGGTACCGTGAAGATCCTGAGCAACGGCCGGGCCCGGCTCAAGGAGAAGGCCGGAGCCGGCGTGACGAGGATGACCTTCGCGAACGTGGGCACGCTCACGGTCGGGATGTCCGTCCAGGTCACGGTCGAGTTCAAGGAGCGTTCTGGCAACGCCGACACGTTCCACGTGTTCCTGGCCGATGCGGCGACCGGCACGGAGTACGGCGCACCGGACTTCCCTCTGTTCGAGTTGATGCGGAGTGGGAGCGAGTCGGGGACCTACACCCTGGCACCGCGCTACCCGCTCCTCGGCAAGGACTTCGACGTCATCTGTGAGATCCGTCACGAGGCGGGCGACGCAGCCAGCACGTCGAAGATGTTCGTGAGCAAGCTCGCGCTGATCGACGCGGATCCCGACGGCGGGGTCACCGGCATCGTCCGCTACGATCCGAGCGACAGCGACGAGCCGTACAAGACAGTGCACCAGCGTCCGTACGGAACGGACGTCTCGGGCACGGGACCCGACGTCGGGCGGTTCACGTACCAGCCCATCGTGTCCGTCCTCCTGGCGCCTGTCGCGACCGATCTCTTCGACGAAGGTGACCTTCTCTTCCTGCAGGTCAAGTCCGACGAAGTGTGGGGGTGGCCGCGGAGTCGCTCCGAGGTCTGGGCCATGGCGTCTGACGATGCCAATCCGTCGCTGGTTGCGTCCGCCGACCTCGATCTGACCAGCAGCAATGGCGGCGCGACCACGCTGGGCGTGCTCGCCGATGGAACGCTGATCCTCGGCGGCTCCGCCCTCTACAAGCTGGCCTACGATCCGGTGGCCGGCGAGTACGACGAGGACGCGGAACTGATCGTGTTCGGCCAGGTGTACGCCAGTACCGTGAACGCGCTGGGGGATGGCGTGGTTGCGACCATGCGGACGGGCAACGAGAAAACCATCGTCGAGATCGACCCGACCGACGGCACGGTGGCCGCGCTGGCGCTGCTCACCGACCATGTCAGCAAGACGCGTGGGCTCCTCTTCGACTCAGATGGTGTGCTCTGGTGGGCGGGGCGCAAGGCGAATCAGGCGGCGCCGGCCTACTTCCTCGGGTCACCGCGTGGCTCCAAGAACAAGATCAACTACAAGCGCCGTCTGATCGAATGGACGTCGGGCGTCCAGACGGTCATCGCCGGGCAGGACGATCATCTCTACGCGCTGACGCGCGACGCCGACGGCGTTCACCACGTCTACCAGATAGCGAAGTAGGTCTCCCGATCTCCCTAGAGGAGCCCCTCGATGGAGAGGTAGCGCTCGCCGGTGTCGTAGCAGAAGGTCAGGATGCGGGCCTTCGCGTCGAGCCGGGGCAGGGTCTTCTCAACCGCGGCGAGCGAGGCGCCGGTGGAGATCCCGACCAGGATGCCTTCTTCCCGGGCCGCGCGCCGAGCGTAGTCGAACGCCGCTTCCTTCGTGACGCGCACGACGCCGTCCAGGAGATCCGTACGCAGGATCGACGGCACGAACCCGGCGCCGATGCCTTGGAGCGGGTGGGGGCCCGGCTCGCCGCCGGACAGGACCGGCGAGTCCTCGGGCTCCACGGCGAAGACCTTCATCTTGGGGAAGTGCTCCTTCAGGACCTCGGCACAGCCGGTGATGTGGCCACCCGTGCCCACGCCCGTGATCATCGCGTCGAGACCCTCGGGGAAGTCGTCGACGATTTCCTGGGCCGTCGTGTCGCGGTGGATGCGCACGTTCGCTTCGTTGTCGAACTGCATGGGCATCCAGGCATCATCGAGCTCGGCGGCGAGTTCCCGCGCCCGATCGATCGCGCCCTTCATCCCCCCCTCGCGGGGCGTGAGTTCGAAGCGGGCACCGTACGAGGCCATCAGACGCCGGCGCTCCACCGACATGGACTCGGGCATGACGAGGACGAGCGGGTATCCCTTGACCGCGGCGGCGATCGCGAGCCCCACCCCGGTGTTACCCGAGGTCGGCTCTACGATCGTGGTCCCCTGGTGGAGCAGCCCCCGGGCCTCCGCGTCCTCGATCATGGCCAGGCCGATGCGGTCCTTGATGCTTCCGCCCGGGTTCGCGCGCTCCAGCTTCATCCAGACTTCGGCAGAGGGCCCGAACAGCCGGCTCAGGTGGACGTGGGGGGTGCGGCCGATGGTCTCGAGGACGTTCTCGTATCGCACGCTGGACTCCGCTCGCTTCGAGGCGCCTTGCGCCCCGCTTCAGATGTGGAACTCGAGGAGGTCGGCGTCCGAGGCCTTGCGGCGGACGCGCACTTCGCTCTTGTGCACGACGACCGACATGGGCGGGACGCTCTCGGTCAGCCAGACGTTGCCGCCGATGATGCTGTCGTGGCCGATCACGGTGTCCCCGCCGAGGATGATCGCGCTGCCATAGATCACGACGCGGTCCTCGATCGTGGGGTGGCGCTTGCTATCGGTTTGGCGCTTCGACACGCTGAGCGCGCCCAGGGTCACGCCCTGGTAGAGCTTCACGTGGTCGCCCAGGACGGCGGTCTCGCCGATCACGAGGCCCGTGCCGTGGTCGATGCAGAGACTCTCGCCGATGCGCGCCCCCGGATGGATGTCGATCCCGGTCTGGCGGTGCGCGTGTTCGGTCAGTAGGCGAGGAAGGATCGGGACCCCGCTGAGATGCAGCTGGTGGGCGATCCGATGCACGGCGATGGCGTAGAAGCCCGGGTAGGCCTGGACGACCTCGTTGTAGCTCTCGGCGGCCGGATCGCCGTCTCTAAGGGCCCCGGCATCGAGCTCGAGCTTGCGGTGGATCTCCGGGAGCGCATCGAAGAGCCGACGGACGACGTCGTCCGCCGGCATCGGGAGTTGGCTCGCCAGGGGCCGGAGCAGACGCCTAAGGTCGCCGGCCAGCAGCGCGAACCGTCCCTCGACCTCATCGGGCGCGAGGAACTCCTCCTCAGCGGAGAAGTGGGGGAAGAGGGTCCCGATGAGGGCGTCCACGAACCGCCACGCGGCGGACTGGGACGGAAAGGCCGCCTGGCCGGCCTGGCGGTTGGCGAGCAGGGTCTGGATGAAGCGGGCGTTCACGGGGCCGTCTCCACGGCGCCTAGGTTGCGCCGATGCCATACTCCTGGCTCAGGATGGGGATCAGTTCGCGCATATCCCGGATGTCGTGGTGGGCAGGGACGTCCGGCTCCTCCTCGGCGTACTTGCCCCCCGCGCCGCGGTAGAGGACCGTGCGCATGCCGATGGCTCGGGCGGGCGCGATGTCGTGCCCCGGGCGGTCCCCGATGTACATGGCGCGCGCCGGGTCGACGCCCACCGCGGCGCAGGCCTTCAGGTAGATCTTCGGATTGGGCTTGCTGACGCCCATCTGGTCGCTGAAGAAGATCGCCTTCGGGTCGAAGTAGGGGAGGATCCGCAGCCGGATCAGCTTCTCGGCCTGCTTCACCTGGAGCCCCGCGCTCACGATGCCGAGTCGGGTACCCAGCGGTCGGAGGTGATCCAGCAGCTCGCCGGCGTCGGGCAGGACCTCCATCTCGGCCTGCTTGGTGCGGTGGTAGGCCACGATCCCCGCCGCCACGATCACGGCGGGGTTGTGACCGCCGAGCCGCCCGTGCCCCATGCGGTCGATCAGGCGCTCGAAGTGGTGCTCGTAGTTGCTCGAGAACTCCGCCACGACCTCGGAGAGCTCCTGGAAGGCCTCCTCCTCGTCCGCCTGGAGGCCGTTCTCGATCATCGACCGCACCGCCCACCGACGGGCCCTCAGCGCGAACTCGGTCGTGCTGTAGAGCGTGTCGTCGAGGTCGAAGAGGATGATGTCGAGCATGGCCGGCTCATTCCCCTGATCCATGGGCGAGATCCTACTCCTCGGATGGGGGCAAAGAAAAAGGGCCCCGCGGTCATCGACCGCGGGGCCCTCGAGCGTAAGCGTGATCTAGCGGACGACCGACGGAGCCGGCTGACACGGATCGCAGCTCGTGCGACCGGAGGTCATCGGGATCGGATCGAGCTGGAAGGGGCTCGGCGGGGCCACGAAGGGACCGTCGTAGTCGCCCTCGCCGCCCGACATGAACTGCTCTTCCTGCTCGCGCAGGTCGGTGATCTCGGCCCGGACCAGGATCATCAGGTGGCTGATCTCGTCGCTGCGGCCCTTGCGGCTGAAGAAGAAGCTCAGGACCGGGATGCGCGCGAGCCACGGGGTCTCGGAGGCGCGGTCCTCGGTGCTGATGTTCTTCAGGCCACCGATGAGGATCGAGCCCTTGTCGGGGATCCGCACGGTGACGCGGGCCTGCTGCAGGCGCAGCTCGGGCAGCTGGATGATGACCGGGGCGAACGACGACGCCAGCGTGGTGGCGAACGTCGGGATGGGCTCGACCAGGTTGGCGACCGTCGGCTGCAGCTCGAGCGTGATGTACCGGCGGTCGTTGCTGACCGTCGGGCGCACGTCGAGGGTGAGACCGTCCTGGATGATGCCCACGATCGGGTCCGCGATGAACGAGGTCTGGGCGACCTCGACGTCGAAGTCCTGGATGTAGGACAGCTGGTTGACGACCGTCAGGTTCGCACGCTGGGTGTTGAACACCGTGATGCGCGGCGCCGTCAGCTGACGCGCCTTCGCGTCCTTCTGGGTCGCGCGGAGGATCGCCGTGACGTCCGTGTCGCCGAGGATCGCCGTCGTGAACGACGCGCCACCCAGCGAGGAGAGGACGTTGCCGAGGCTGTTGTCGAAGATGTTCTCCGTGCGGCCACGGAAGTCGCCGTCGGCGCCGTCATCGAAGTAGATACCCGAGGACGGATTGAGCGCGGCACCCGTGGTCAGGCCGCCACCGCCGTTGTCGTAGCCGGCGGAAGACTGGTCTTCGAGGCCGTTCGTGACGTCATCGAGGTTGACCAACGGGCCGGGGGTCTGACCGCCCAGGCCGCGGAAGTCGACGCCCACGTCCCGCAGGAAGTAGTCGCCCACCTCGAGGAAGCGCGTCTCGACCGTCACCACGATGCCCGCGAAGCCGCGGAGATCGTTGAGGAAGCGCTCGATCTGTTCCTGGATCTCGGGGGTCGCCCGCACGACCAGGATGTGCTCACCCTGGCTGCGGATCTGGGCACCCTCGGTCTCTTCCCAGAACATCGGGTCCACGGCGTTCTGGATCAGCTCGGTGAGCTCATCGATCGTGCCGTAGGGCAGGCGCGGCTCTTCACCCTCCGCACCGAACAGCGGGTTTTCCTCGTCGGAAACGCTGTCGGGGCCCACCAACTGGATGGTGGGGGGGATGAAGTCCGTGAGGCCGGTGGTGAGGTCCGACACGTCGTGCAGCTGAACCATCAGGTTCTTCTTCACGAGCGAGCGGTTGGTGAAGAGCACCACGTTGCCCTTGGTCAGCCAGATGGCTTCGTCACCCGCGGAGCCGCGGAGGAGGTCCAGGACGGTGGAGAGGGGAAGATCCTCGACGTAGAGCCCGTTGACCGGGTTCTCGGCGACATCGCTCTCGATGCGCGGATCGATGTGGATGTTGATGCCGGTCTGGATCTGGAGGAGCTTGACGACCTCCTTGAACTCCTGGCTCTCGACCTGGAGGTTCACGTTGGTCGACTCGACCTTCTTCTGAAGGGCTTCGGCCTCCGGGTCCATGTCCAGGTCACCGAAGCTCGCGCGGCTGCGCTTGCGGGTCTCGGTGATGCGGTCCCAGAACGACTGGCTGGGCCACTTCAGGATCTTGTCCTGAAGGATGCGCGTGTTCTGGATGTCGATCATCCACTCGCGGAAGGCGCGCTTCTCGTTCTTCAGATACTCCTGCTCGACCTGCTCGTGGTAGGCGCGGCGGGAGGCCATCTGGAGGTCACGGGCCTTCGTGTTGTCCGGCTGGACATCGAGGACCTTCTCGGCGTAGTACTGCGACGTCTCGAAGTCCCCGCGGCAGAACGCCTCGACGGCGGACCCCATGAGGCGCTCGAGGCGCTGCTGCTCGGCGAGGAGCCGCTGCTCCTCGGCCTGGGCCATCTCGGTCAGGGAAGCCTCGATGGCGTCCCTGTGCTCGGCGCGCTGGGCGTCGAGCTTCATCTGGCGCGCCTCGCGGAGGCCCCGCTCGGCCTGCGTGTCGAGGCCGTTCCAGTCCACGCTGTAGGGCGAGGACTCGATGATGAACAGCGCCTGCTCGAAGTTCTCGATGGCGTCGTCGTAGCGGCGTCCCTGGAGGTGCATCTGCGCGACGTTGACGAACTTGCCCGCCGTCGTGCGCTGCTCATCCACCCGCACCTTGGTCAGGCGCCGCATGCCCTCGAGCATGTCGCTCGCGGCAGCCGGTCGACGACCGAGGTAGGCCTGCACGTCGCGGAGCTCCGTGCGGACCTCGCGGTTGAGGGGATCGAGCTGCTGGGCCTCGAGCAAGAGGCGTTCAGCGCTCGCATAGTCTCCGGCCCGGATGAAATCCCGGCCGGCGTCCAGCTTCTGCTGCACCACGAAACGGATCTTGTCGCGCTCGACGGCTGCGCGAACGCGCAGATCGTCGACCAGCGGGTCCGCCGCCGGAGCCGGAACGGGCATACCGCCCGTTTCGCCCTCGACGAGGACCATCTCCGTCACGGGCGCGGCTTTCGCCAGTACGTCCGTCGGGGAATCCAGGGTGATGGAGCGCCGCCCTTGACAGCCGACTGTGATCATCATCGTCACAGCCAGCATGGCAATCAGCGCAACTCGCAGGTTCCTGTGCATGCCGATCTCCTGCATCGCGGGGCCTGCCCAACCGAGAAGGAAACCAACCCCATCCTGGGGCGTTCGGCACCGGTCCTCCCTCCAGACGACCGAGCCGGGAATCCTCCTCCATGAACGTCAAACAGATCAATCGATGGCGGTCATGGCCCTGTCATACGTCCCGACAGGAAAACGAGTTCCGGCGAATTGCCCCCCCGGATAACGCTGTGGGAGCGTCCACTGTCACCGACAGGTCTCATCAGCGCGCGCGCGGTCGATCGCGCGTCGATCTCGCGCACCCGTGGCGACGGCGCGCGCGCGGGCACAGGCTGCGTCCGCGTCGTCCGGACGGTCGAGGTCGCGCAGCAGCCGCGCCTCGAGGAGATGAAGGCGGCAGCGCGACCTCTCCGGGATCTCCGGGAGGAACGCGCGCAGGCGCACCAGGGCCGCCTCCATGTCGCGGGAGGCCTCCAGGCCCACCAGAAGCCCCAGCGTGTCGGGATCGTGGCGTCCCAGCCGCCACGCCTCGAGCGCGGCCGCTTCCGCTCGCCGTCGGGCCTCGGCGGCTTCGTCCGGATCGGTCGCGCGCTCGGCGAGTCGGAGCCAGGTCCGCGCCAGGCGCCAGTGGAGCTCGGGATTGGCCGGATCCTCGGTCTTCATCTGACCGAGCGCCCGTAGGGCGGCCGCCGGACTCGTGCCCGCCGCCAAGCGGTGAGCCCACAGATCCAGGGCCTCGGCCCGACTGATCACCGCGTAGGGATCCGGCAGCCGGGCGTTCTCGGCGGCAGACAGGAACGGCGCGGTGCGGCCGGCGTGGCCGTATCCTCCCGCGACGCCGCCGGCCAGGATGCGATCCGGACGCTCCGCCTCGCGGTAGTCCCGCAGCGCGTCGCTAAGGGGGGCCATCCCCCCTTGCCCCCGCGGTGGGTCGGGGAACGCCTGAGGCTCGCCCCAGGGGGCCGGGGCCAGCCAGAGCAGGCGATCCTCGCCCGCGTCGACCAGCGCGCCGCCTCCCGGGGCCACGGCGGCCAGGAGTTGGGCCCAGCGGTAGCGCTGGTGGGGATAGAGGGTCTCGGCGATACGGACCCGCGTCGCGGGCGCCGGGCTCTGCAGGAGGTCGTGTCCGCCACCGACGCGGGCCGTGGGGGGAGCGGGGCGAGCCCGGCCAGGCCCGCCAGGGTCGGCGCGACGTCCGCCAGGTCGACGGGGTCGCTGCGCCGGCCCGGCGCGAGTCCCGGCGCGCGGAGCAGGAAGGGGACGCGACAGACGGCGTCTCCGAGCAGGAGGCCATGCGTGCGCTCCCCCAACTCTCCGAGGGCCTCTCCGTGGTCGGCCGTGAGTAGCAGCGCCGCATCCCCGCGGCCCCGCGCCTCGAGACCGGCGACGAGGCGCCCGACGATCGCGTCCGCCTTCAGGACGTCCAGGTCGTAGCGCGCCTCCGGCGGCACGGTGGCCGGCGCGTCCGGCGCGTAGGGGGCGTGGGGTTCGAAGAGGTGGACCCAGAGGAACACGCGGTCCGTGGCCTCGAGGCCATCCAGGTAGGCGAGGGCGCGCCCGACCGTCTCCTCGCCGGGGCGCTCGCGGAACGCGAGCCCGCCGCCATCGGCGGCTTCGAGCCCCTCGTCGTCATAGACGTCGAATCCCTGATCGAGTCCGTAGGCGGCCACGAGCGGCTCGGCGGACACGAAAGCCCCCGTGCGCCAGCCTGCGTCCCGGAGACGCTCGGTCAGCAACGCGTAGTCGCGTCCCTCGGGGGCAGGCAGGCGGCCGTGGGCATTGACGCGAATCCCGAGCACGGCGGGGGGGAGGCCGGTGAGCATCACCGCGTGGCCGGGAAGCGTCAGGGGGACGGGGGTGCGCGCGTCCTCGAAGACCACCCCGGCGCCGGCGATCGCGTCGAAGTTGGGGGTAACCACACGAACCGTGGCTCCCTCCGGGGCATACGTGCTCACGCGATCCCGACGCAGCGTGTCCACCGTGACCAGCACGATCGTCGCCGGCCCGTGGCGCGTCATGCGCGACCACGGGACGGCGAACAAGAGCAGCGTGGCAATGCCCGCGGCAAGCACGAGCCACAGCAGGCGACGACGACGGTGGGCCATCGGCGGATTGTAGGGGATCAGCGCCCCGGCAGGGGCAGCGGGGCGCCTGCGAACGCCACGTCTTCGAAGTCGGCCTGGAGGAAGGCGTCCAGCACGGCGATCACGTCGGCGTGAGGTACGGCCTGCCCTTCCGGCAGGGGCGTACGGATCTCGCCCTTCACCTCCGGATCGAAGCCTCCGCGGCGACGTACGTCGTGGATGGCGGCGATCACCTGGTCCAACGCCTCGCCTCGGTCTGCCGACTCGTCGATCGCGTCAGCGTCTTGGGCGGTCACGAGATCGATGGTGTGACGATTGCCCACACGCACCCGGGTGAACGCGCGGCTCGCCTCCTCGGCGTGCTTGCGGAAGAGCTTCACCACGAGTCGAGGCGGCAGCTGCTCCGCGAAGTACGGGCGGGTGCCGACCTCGTTCGGCATCTGGCTGTCGATGCGCTGATCCACGCTCTTGAAGCGCAGAGACAGCAGGAAGAAAATCAACAGCTGGAAGACGATGTCGATCATCGGGGTCATGTTGATCCCCGGATCGTCTCGATCGAAGGCGCCGACGAGCGGGCGCGCGCTGCGTGTCTGGTTCGAAGTTTCCATGTCCGACCTCCCTTGGGTTCGAGGAAAGGTGGGTCGGACGGAAAGGACCGGGAAGAGGCGCACACGCACGCGCCTCTTCCCGGGGTGGGGAGGGGAGCTCCCCAGAGGGAGACCTAGCCTCCCTGGATGATGCCGCCGCCGCCGGCGCGCGGAACGGGCGGCATCGCACCCTGGAACGTGACGTCGTTGATCCCGGCTTCGAGGAACGCGTCGAGGACCATGATGACGTGACCATGCGGCACGCCCTGCCCGAAGGGCGGCGGCGTCCGGATCTCCCCCTTGATGTCGGGGTTGTTGCCCTCTTGCTGCCAGATGCGCTGGATCGCCGCGATGACCTTCGCCTTGATGACGTCCTGGTCTGCCTGTCGGGTCTCGTCCGACTTCTCGGTGCCGGCCCAGTCACCCTTCGCGAGCTCGAAGGTGTCGCGGTTGCCTACACGCACACGGGTGAAGGCCTCGGCCTTGTTGTCCATGTTGCGGCGGAACAGCTTCACCTTGAGGGTGGGCAGGTCATCGACCATCGAGGCGGTCGCCTGGATCCCACGATCCTTCGGCAACTCGCTCTGGATGCGCTGATCGACGCTCTTGAACTTGAGACTGAGGAGGAAGAAGATGATGAGCTGGAACACGATGTCGATCATCGGCGTCATGTTCATCTCGGTTTCTTCGGGTTCGGGAATCTTCGTCGCCATCTAGGTCTCCGTCGGAACGGGCGTCACGGGGCGCCCCCCGGGACGATGGACGGGCTTGCTGGTCTCAAGCGGGCTCTGTCTTACCGTCTTCTGTCTCACTGCCTATTGGGCCGAGGTGTCGCCCTCGGGGGGCGGACCCTTGATCGCGAACTGGATCTTGTAGATCGCAATCCGCGGGTCGGCGCAGATCTGCATGATCCACTGGACGTACTGCCATCGCGCGGAGCGGTCTCCGTGGATCATGACCGGGATCTTGCTGGACCGATCGGAGTTGCGGGTGGTCGGATCCGCGGTGAGCGCGGCCAACTCCGTCCTCAGGTTGACCAGCGCGTTCGCCTTCTCGGCCGGCGTACCGGTGGCCAAAGGCCAGTCGTTCTGCTTGAAGCGGATGTCTCCGCTCTTCAGCAGGTTGATGACGAAGCGCTTCTCACCCGGGACCTCGACGTCTTCGATGCCGGACTTGGCGAACGGTAGCTCGAGGTTCGCGAACTCCTTCTGGCTCAAGTCGATGGTGATCATGAAGAAGACGACCAGTAGGAAGGTCATGTCGATCATGGGGGTGAGGTTGGCCTTCGCGTCATCCTCAGCGGGGCGCTTCCAAGCCATGTCTGTTCTCCAGGGCCGGACGAACGACGAGTCGTGTTTGGGTTACGGGCTGGTACGCACTACCGGCCGCGGAACCGCTCCGTCATGTCCTCGAGAATGCCGGCGAAGTCGATCGAAATCCGCGTCGCCTTGTTCCGGAAGTACTGGTAGGCCGCCAGGGCGGGGATCGCCACGAGCAGACCCAGGAAGGTGGTGATGAGCGCCGACGAGATACCACCGGCGAGGTCCTTCGGCGTGACCTTGGCACCGAGCTCGACGATCTTGTCGAAGGCCGCGATCATACCGGAGACCGTTCCGAACAGGCCGAGCATGGGGGCGACGTTCGAGAGGAAGAGCATCCAGCCGACCTTCTGCTGGAGCTTCACCGCCTCGATACCGGCCTGGGCCTCCATGGCCTCCTTCATCTTCGGGTAGCCCTCGTTCAGACGCGGAAGACCCGCGGCGAGGGAGTTGGTGAGGAAGTTCGGCTCGTTCTCACAGAGCTCGAGCGCTTCCTGATACTCCTCCTCTTCGAGGAGTGCTTCGATCTCGTCGATCAACTCCGGCGGGCACAGCTTGTCCCGACGAACGTTGACGAAGAACTCGATGACGAGCGCGAGCGTCGCCACGGAGAGAAGGAGGATGAAGATCCCAATGACGCCACCGCCCTTGATGATCTTCATGAAGAGCGAGGGCTGGGTGCCATCGCCTTCCTGGGCCAAAGCAGGGCTGGCGATGAGCAACGTGCCGACGAGCACGAGCAGGGCCATGGCAAGGATGCGCGACTTGGTCATGATCGAGGACCACTCCATGCAAGGACCCGGCGACGCGCCGGTCTCGGGTCCGGACGGATTTTGCGAGAAAGCGAGCGAGGAAGCGTACCGCCGGTGGCGAATCTTCGCCACTTGTGACGACACCCTAGCCGCCGCGTGAACCGGGGTATTCCTTCTTGAGACGGGCTTGGGCTTCGTCTCGGTACTTCTCGTACAGGCCTCGGGCGACGCCCGAGCTCTGCTTCGCGGCCGCATTGGCGGCCTCGGCGAGGTAACGGAGTGCCTTCGCATGCACCTCCGGTTCCTCGAAGTACTTGACCTCCACGGCCCGGAAGGCGTAGATGGCCTCTTCGTACTGCTTCTCCTGGAGGAGCGCCAACCCCAGGCCGAGCTGGGCCACGGCCTGCACGCGAGGCGACATGGCGCCTTCGATGAGCGGCTCGCGCTGGGAAGCCGGGAGCGTGGCCATGCTCCTGCTCAGCGATTCGGGCATGCCCTCTTCGATGAACGAGCGCAAGCGACGGAACTCGGCGGGAGAGCGGTTCTTCTCCGCCTGCTTGAGCATGACGTCGGCCGCGTACATCCGCGCTTCGCTGTACAGCCGGCCCAGGGCACGCCGGCCACACGGGGTCGTCTCCTTCTGCAGGAGCAGCTTCATGAAGTTCGCGGTGTCCGTCGCGGCGTTGATCGCGTCGAGGTGCTTACCCTGTGCTTCGGCGATGCGGGCCTGGCCGATCTTGGCCTCGTAGGCCCACTGGGGGCCGATGGGCAGGGCGATCGACTTCTCTTCGAGGTCCTTGAAAGCCTTGGAGGCCTTCGGATAGTCACCGAGCTCGAGCAGACTCATGGCCGCGAGGCGCATGGCCTCCGCGTAGTGGCGGCTGTTGCCGCCCTCGAACCGCCCGAGGAAGCCGCCCGTGCGGCCCTTGCCCTCGGGGGCCTTCTGATCGACGAGCGCGTAGTGAGCCTGTTTGAGGAGGTCCCTGTCGCCGCGAGCCACGCCGTCGAGGTAGAGCGCCTTGGCGAAGTAGAAGTGCGCGTACTCGCTGTTCCACGGCGGACGCTGCTTGCGTCCCGGGGGGTCGTTGGCCGTGAAGTCCTTGTAGATGAGGCTACCGTCCTCCAGGTTCTGGTCGAGACCGCCGCCGCTGAGGACCCGCAGGGACTCCCGCGCTTCGGCGAGGTCCCCTCGCTCCATCGAGCGGATGGCGCCGAGGAGGTCGCGAATCTGCTTCGCGCCGCCTCCATCGCGCTTCACTTCGACCACGAGAGCGGAAGGAACCGTCTTCTCGGGACCCCGTTCGCGGTCGCGGTAGACGACCTCCGTCCAGGTCTCCGAGACGATCTCGTGCGCGCGCTCCGTGATGAGCTCGCAGGTCTCCGGGTTGCGGTAGACGATCTCATCCGCCGCGGCGGCGGGCGCCAGGAGGACGAGCAAGACGGCCGCGGCCGCCAGCACGTTCCCAAGCGAGGGGTGGGAGCGGGTCATCGCATGTCCTCCGGTGGGGGGGGCTGTACGGGCCTCATCCGACTACTCCTCTTCCTCGTTGGTCGCGTCCAGGATGTCCTGGCTCACGCTGACACCGGGCAGGTTGGCGCGACCGCGCAGATCGTTCATGCGGTCGAGGACCTTCATCCACTTCTCCTTGTTGCCTTCGACGACATCCTCGCCGAGCAGGGGACTCGACGCGGCGGTGTGGAGGAAGAGCTTCTTGGCGCGATCGAGCCACGCCGCGGCTTCGGACGAGTCGCCGCCACCCTTGAGGTAGCGCTCGGCCGTGTTCAGGTAGAGCGCCATCAGGACCTCCTGGGCGCGCCACCACTCCTCGCTGTTCTCGTCCGCCTGCAGGATCCCACGTGTCAGGCTCACGGCGAGGTTCATGGCCTTCGGTACGTCCTCGTCCCGACCGGTCCGTGCGTACGCCCATGCGAGGGCCAGACGGAAGTCGGTCGTGGAGTTCGCGATCTGCTTGAAGAGCACCGGGTCGAAGGTGCCGCGCTGGGCCCCCTTGACCATGTCCCCGATGTACGCGTCGTCGTAGCCACCGAGCTGCCGGCGGAACTTGGTCAGCGCCAGCTTCCACTCGCGCTCTTCGCGCGGATCGGCGAAGGTCGGCTTGAACGCGTCGTCGTCCTTGCCCAGGTTCGACACCGACGAGCGGAACTCATCCACGGTCGCGGGCTTGGGAATGACGAACCGGTACTCCTTGTTGTTCTGGTCCTTGTCCTTCCAGCGCACGACGAGCACCTTGTCGGCCAGGAGGTTCACGACCAGCTGGTTGTCGGCCGGGTCCCGCGCGATCGCGCCCTGGAGGAGGTCCACGGCGGTGGTCACGAGCTTCCGTCGCTTCGTCGGGTCCTTCTCGATCTGGGAAAGATTCACGTAGGCGTCGCCGAGCCGCGCGATGGCCGAGCGCTTGGTGGCGTCGGTGTCGGGGATGCGCTTCACCTTCGGCGCGTTCAGATAGTCCTCGTAGAACGTGACGGCGTTCAGCCAGTTCTGGCTCTCGGTGGGGCGCAGGCGCCCGGCCTGCCACCACATGTAGGCGAACACCGCGAGGTTGTCCGGGTCGCGCAGGGCGACACCCTCGTCCTTCTCGCGGACGCGCAGCGTGTCGTCCCACGACTTGTAGTAGCCCGCCGCCTTCGTCAGCGGCCCGTAGATCTTCTGCTCGAGATCGTGCCGCTTCTCGAGGAGGGTCTCGATCTCCGCTTCGAGCTCGGCGTGGCGCGTGCTGTTCTTGGCCAGCAGCGGCTCGAGCTCGTTGACGCGGTTCTCGATCTTGTGGTTGTTCTCTTCTTCGATCACGGCTGCCATGAGGGTGCCGTCGACCTTCTCCCCCTTGTCCTTCAGCTCCCGGGCCTTCCGGAAGGTCTCGAGTTGACCCTTCAGATCGCCCAAGGTCGCCGCGAGGCCGTACTTGTCCTTGTCGACGATGCTGAACTCGGTACGGCGCTCGTTGAGCTGCGACTTCACGTCGCGCAGCTGGCTCTCGAGGACCTTCAGTTCGGCCTTGTACAGGTCGGCGAACTTGAACGTGATGCCCGGCAGGTAGTCATAGCCCGGATCGCGCTGCAGCAGGATCCGGTAGAGCCGGTCGGCTTCCTCGACGTTCCCCGTCTCGAGGTTCGCCTCGATCAGGGCGCCCCGCGCCAGGCTCGGGTAGGGCGCCGGCGCACCGGCGTACTTCGCGTCGTAGTTCGTGAGCGTTTCGATCACCTTCGGGTAGTTCGACTTCTTGGAGTAGGCGTCCGCGAGCCAGTAGGTGATGCCGGCACGCGCCGCACGGCGGCGGCCCCGAATGGTCTCGAACTTCTCTTCCTGCTTGAGCTGCTCGGGCGTGTTCCAGCTCGCGAGTGCCTCCTGGGCGACCTGGATCGCCTTGTCGAACTCGTCCAGCTGCAGGTGGGCGCGCACGCGGAAGATCCAGGCGCTCTCGTTGACACGCGACGTCGGGTCGGCCGACTCCTTCTCGAAGACGGCCTGGGCCTCCTTCAGCCCCTTCTGCCAGCCGGGCTGGTTCTTGCGCTTTCCTTCGAGCGCGGTCTTCCAGAGGCCGAGGGCTCGGTTCCAGATGGCCGTCCCGCCGAGGTCGCTGTTGGGGTAGTCCTTTGCGAGCGTCTTCGTGATGGTGCTCACCCGATCGGTGAACACCCGGGATCCGGTCTTCTCCCCGAGAGCCTTGAGGGCCCGCTGGGCGGTGATCCGGGAACGCGCGGCACGATCCTCGTTGGGGTGCTGATCCCCCTCCATGCGAGGGATCAGCCCGTTGATCCAAGCCTCGTGGACGGATTCCAGGGCGAGGGCCTCACCGAGGAGGTCGCCCTGTTCCCGGTAGCAACGGGCCATGTTCTCCCAAGCGGTCCATTCGTGCGCCACGAACCCCTGCTGGGTGTCCGGCGCGGCGTTGATCACACTCCGGTACGCGCGGATGGCGTCCGCGTACTTCTCCTGGATCCGGAGGTCGTCGGCCACGCGGGTCAGGACGTCGGGCGCGAGGCCACCCACGGAGCCACCGCAGCCACCGGCGACGTAGAGGTTCAGCTGGCGGTTCGCCATACGCTCGAGCACGGTCTTGCCGGACGTCTTGGCGCGCTGGGCCGCGTCCAGCGCGACCTGCACGGCCCGTCCCGCGTCGCCGCGCGAGCACTCGAGCTTGGACCACTCGATCATCGCGCGAATGCCGTTGTCGGTGCGCCACGCCGTGGGGTGGGCATCCAGCATGCCCTCGAGCAACTCGAGCGCCTGGCGTTCGAAGTTGGCCTTCGGCATGCGGCCCGCGTCGAGCCCCGCCTGGGCCACGTGGTAGTAGCCCGAGGTGATGACGCGTAGGAAGTCGGGTCCCTCATCTTCGGTGTCGATGCAGGTGCCGAACCACTCGAAGGCCTTCTGGTAGTAGTCGGTCTTCTTGTCTTCCTCGTCCGCGCAGCGCGCGAGTTCCCACCACACGAGGCCGTAGATGTCCTGGGCGTAGATGGCCAGCAGCTGGCCGTCATGGTCCATGATGTACTCTTCGAGGAGGTCGCCGGCCTTGGTGAGCGCGCGCCTCGCGGCGTCGCTGCAGGGCTCCTCGACCAGCGCCTTGTAGTACTGCGAGATGACGTAGTAGTAGTTGGCCAGGTCCTTGTGCGGATCCGTATTGACCGTGTTCGGATCCGGCCGGAGCGCGCCGAAGTAGTCGATGGCCTTCTTGACGCTCTTGCTGGCGGCCTGGCGCAGCTTGTTCACGTCGTAGCCGCGGTCCTGGATCTCACCCGGATCGGAGAGCAGCTCACGAATCCACTGCACGAAAGCCAGACGGATCTTCCCCACGTCGAGGCGAGCCATGTCGGCGTTCTTGTTCTTGGGGTTCTGCTTGACGAACGTCTCGATGTCCGTGGCCGCGCTCTCGAAGAGGGCCGCGAGGTCGTCGAACGTCGCATCGTCCCGTCCCGTCGCGGCGATGGCCTCTTCCTGGGTCAGCAGAGCCATGCCGTAGCGAGCCAGCCCCTTCTCCTCGTCGGTGGCCTTCGGGTTCTGCAGCAAGCCCTCGTAGACCTTGCGCGCGTAGTCGAAGAAGCGAGCCTGAGCGAGCTTCTTGCCGAACTCGAAGTCGTCCGGCCCGGCCTGCCCGGTGGGGGCGAGGGTGAGAAGGGCCAGCACGAGAGCAAGGCCGATGCCCAGGACGCGGCCCAGGCGGGGCGACACGATGGAGCGGGACTCGGGAGCGGGGGCGGTCATGACGCGCGTTCCTCCGGGTGAAGACGCAAGATTGCGGCAAGGTGCCGGATGACCAAGGCCTGACACGACCGTCGAGCGGGCGAGGCGGGCGTGCGGCCGCAGTTCTCGGTGCATCGTGCGGCCTTCCGTGACCTTGGGCGGGGCATTGTAGAAAGCGCCCGGAACGCGGTCAACGAGCACGGACACGACGCAACCCCCTAGGGTGCGCAGCCGACGCGGACGTCGCGGGACAGAAGGTCAACCGGGGAACGGGACCAACCGAAGGATAGCCGCGCGCGCGGGCTTTCGCAACGATGCGGTTCTCGCCACCCATGAAAACGGGCCCCGCGGTCGACGACCGCGGGGCCCGTGAGGTGGTACGCCCCAGGGGGCGACGACGTTAGCGGTACGACCGTACGACCGGAGGCGGCGCGAACGGCGCCTCACCGCACTGCGGCGTCGGCGGAGTCGCGCAGCGCGTCGGCGGGCAAGGCGCACACGGAGGGGGACCGGCGGGTGCGCACACCTCCTCGAGGACCGGCGTGCGCATGGGCACCCAGTCGGAGACCGGGGCGGAGGGCACGTCCAGATCGTCACGCGGCTCGAGCTCGTCGAGCTGGACGATCTCGGCCTTGATCAGGACGAGGAGGTTGCGGCGGTTGATGTACGTTCCGCGACGCGAGAAGAAGAAGTTCACCACGGGGATGCAGCTCAGGAAGGGGACGCCCGTGTTCTGGCTGACCTCTTCGTAGAACTTCAAGCCGCCGAGGAGGAGCGTGCCGCCGTCGGGCATGACCACCGTCGTGCGCACACGGCTGACCTGCAGCTCGGGGATCTGGATGACGACCGGCGCCGCCGCGGTGACCGGACCCGAGGCCAGCGACGTGCTGAACGTCGCGATCGGGCGGGTCAGGATGGCGACCGTCGGCCTGAGCTCCAGGGTGACGAAGCGGCGGTCGTTGGACACCACCGGGCGGACGTCGAGAACGACGCCGTCCTGGATGGTCTGGATGACCGGGTTCGCGATGTTCGACGCCTGGGCGATCTCGACCTCGTAGTCCTGGACGTAGCTGACCTGGTTCAGGACGGAGACGTTCGCGCGCTGGGTGTTGTAGACCGTGATGCGCGAGGCGGTCACCTGCTGGAGGCGCTCGCTCTTCTCGACCGCGCGCAGGATGACCTCGATCTCGGTGTCATCCAGGTACACGTGCTGGAAGGAGAGGCCGCCGGAGCCCGTCAGGGTCTCGGGGTTGCCCAGGGTGATGTCGTAGAGGTTCTCCACGCGGGCCTGGTAGGCACCGTCCTGGCCGTCTCCGTAGAAGATACCGCTGTCATTCGCGGTACCGACCGAGGACGGCTCGGGGAAGATGCCGAAGGGCACGCCGTAGGGGTTCGCAGGCGAACCGTTGAAGAAATCGTCCTGGGGCGCGTCCGTCCCCAGGCCCGGCATGCCGATGCCCTGGGAGTCGTCGCCCAAACCGCGGAGGTCGACGCCCACGTCACGGAGGAAGTTGTCTTCCGCCGTGAGGAAGCGCACCTCGAGGTTCACGAGGATGCCGCTGTTGGCGCGCAGCTCGTCGAGCAGCATGCCCACTTCCTCCAGGATGGCGGAGGTGTTGCGGGCGATGATGATCCCGTTCTTGGCTTCGATGGATGCCGGGTCTTCCCAGGCGCTCTCGCCCCCGATGGTCTCGCGGATGAGGTCCACGAGGCCCTCGGCCGGGAAGATCGGGGTGGGCTCGGGCAGCTCGGGCGGCTCGGGCGGCGTGAAGTTCGACGGCACCAGGTTGATCTCCTGGCCGACGAAGTTCTGGATGGCGACGTTCAGGTCCTTGACGTCGAAGTAGCGCAGGAGCATGTCCCCGCGTACCTCGTCGCCCGTGGCGATGACCACCACACCGTTGCGCGGCTCCCAGTTCAGACCCGCGGGCTCGCAGATCAGATCGAGGACCGTGTTGACGGCGACGTCGTCGAGCTCGAGGTTGACCTCGACCGAGTCGAACACGTCGGCGCGGACGGCCGGCGTGACGAAGAAGTTGAGGCCGGTGATCGTGCGCAGGTAGGAGACGACCTGGTCGAGGTTGGCGCCCTCCCAGTTCAGGCCCTTGACGCGCTTGGACTCCAGCGTCGCCATGATCGCGGCGATGCTCGCGTCGTCGACGGTGCTGACGTCACCGACCACGCGCGGCTGGCGCTGGGCGATGCCCTCGAGCCAGTCGTCGGGGAAGACGACCGTCTTGACCTGGGGCAGCGTGCTGTACTCCAGGTCCTTCATGACGGCCTTCCACTGGTCGTCGAAGAGCCGGCGCGCGCGCTCCTCCTCTTGGAGGTACTGCGCGTTGTAGGAGATGCAGACGAGCTGGTCGGCGTCGGGGTTCTGGGGGTCGAGCTTCAGGATCTGGCGGGCGTACTCGCGCGCCAGCTCGTACTCGCCGCGGCTGAACGCGCGGTTGGCTTCCTCGAAGTACGCGCGAATCTTGCCCATCTGGCGCTCGCGCTCACTGATGAGCTCCTGCTCGCGCTCGACCTGGGCGGCGCGAATCTGATCTTGCCGCGCCATGCGCGCCGCAACCTCGGCCTTGTACTTCGCGTTCTCGATGAGGTCGCGAATGCTGTCGGCCGTGACGCCGAAGTCACGCTGATCCGTGTACCAGGAGATGATCGAGAGCGCCTTCTGGTACTCCTTCACCGCCGCGTCGAAGTCTTCGCGGGCCTCGAACGTGCGACCACGGTCGAGGTAGCTGTTGACCTTCGCAGAGGCTTCCTGGCGTCGGATCGACTCGACGCTCCGCGAGCGATCGAGGTACTCGCCCACCGTGCTCGAGCGGTCGTCCACCAGATCGCGAAGCGCGGTGCGTGCGCTCTCGTTCGTGGGATCGACCTCGAGCACGCGGCGGTACCAGCTGCGCGCGCCGTCGATGTCGCCGTTCTGCAGAGCCGTCCGTGCGCTCTCCAGACCGTTCTGGACGTAGGTCTCGAGCTTCGACGCTTCGATGCGCGCTTCTTCAGCGGCGTCGGCGAGGAGCTCTTCGGCCGGGTCCGACGGCATGGGCGCCGGCATGGCTTCTTCGACCACCATGCCCGAAGGGGCGCTTGCCGCCGTGCCCGCGTTCGGCCCGCTCACGCGGCGACGCGACACGACGACGGCTTCGCCGGCCCTGGGGGAGACACCGGGGGCCGACCCGCGCGCGGCCGGGGCCGGGCGGGCGGTCGTGTCTTCCACCACGATGACGTCGGCGGGCCGTGCGACCGGCGCCGGCAGGGGTTGACCCTGGCCAGAGCCGACGACGGTGCCGACGCGCGTCTCGCGGGCCGCTTCCTCGGTGGGCGGCGGTACGCGACGACGAGAGATGACGGTCGTGCTCCCGGTGGTCGCCGACGAGCTCGCGCCAGGGGCGCAGGGCTCGTCCGCAGTCGCGGTCACCGACCAGGTGATCGCGAAGCAGGCCACCAAGAGGAGGAGGGCGATGCGCTTCATCCCGAACTCCAACCTTCCGCGGTCGACGCGCTAAGAGGCGAGTGGTGCCTTGTGGAAAGGCGCCCCTCGTTCCGAGAGCGAGGTCCCCAGTGACCCCGTCCTCCGAGCCCTCCTGCCCGTGGAACCTGGAACGCCCTTCTGTTACGGGTGCGCTGTCACGCCCCCGTCACGTCGACAGGGCGGAAAATCGGGCCTGGGAGGGCCCAGCGGCCGAGAGGCGGGCGTCGTAAACCAACTTCGCCCCTGGTCTGTCACAGGGGTGATCGGGCCGTGACATGAGGGCCTCGGGGCGGCTTCGGAGGTGGTAGGGGGATGGGGGGCCGTTTTGCCCCCGACGGATCAGCGCTTGGGAATGTCGATGCCCAGGGCGTCGGCCACCTTCTGTAGGTCCTCCCAGGCCGCCCGCTTAGCCGCGGGATTGCGCAGGAGGTAGGCGGGGTGGAAGCTCGGCATCACCCGCCAGCCCTCCGGGCTGGTGTGGAAGCGCCCTCGCAAGCTGGTGATGCCCCGCTCCGTCGCCAGGAGGCGGCGGGCGGCATGGCTGCCCAGAGCCAGGATCAGCGGCGGGCCCAGCGCCTCGAGCTGGGCCTCCAGGAAGGGCCGGCACGCCGCGACCTCGTCGGGTCGAGGCGATCGATTGCCCGGGGGACGGCACTTCAGGACGTTCAGGATGAAGACGTCCTCCCGCCCGAGCCCGATGGCGCCCAGCATGCGGGTCAGGAGGTCACCGGCACGCCCGACGAACGGGTGCCCCGTGCGATCCTCCTCGGCGCCCGGCGCCTCACCGACGATCGCCAGGCGGGGCGTGGCGCTCCCGGTCCCCGGCACCGTGCGGCCACGGGTCTCGGCGAGGGCGCAGCGCTGGCAGGCTGCGATCTCCTCGGCGAGACGGGCCAGGCTCGTGGCCGGCCCCTCGTCCGGGTGGGCGCCGCGGGGCGCCGCGACGACCGGTGCCGGCCCATCGGCCGGAAGCAGGCGCCCCCCCGCGCCACGCATCCAACGGAGATAGAGTTCGACTTCGGCCCTCGGGTCCAGCATCGCGGCGATGATCGCATGGGGGGGCCTCGGGGGAATCGGGGCCCGGGCTTGGGCGGGCGGCCAGAATGGTGCCGTGTCCTACGCAGCCCGCACCAAGTACGACGAGCCCGGCCGAGCACGCCGGTACCGCGACCGGGACCCACGGCGGGACGAGGAGGAGTGGGCACTGCTCGCGCGTGCCCTCGACCGGCTGCCCGAGCCGCCGCGCAACGCGCTGGACGTCCCGTGTGGGACGGGGCGCGTGGCCGAGCGGTTGATCGAGCGGGGGGTGCCGACGCGCGCCGCGGACCTGTCCGCCGCGATGCGGCGGGAAACCGAGCAGCGGCTCGGCGGGCGTGACGGGTTTTTGGGCGCTGCCGCCCTGGATCTGGAGAATTCGAGCGCGGACGGGCTCGAGGCGGCGGACCTGGTCGTCTGCTTCCGCTTTCTCCACCACGTGCCCGATGCCCGCGGGCGCGCCCGCGTCCTCCACACCCTCGCCCGACTCACACGACGGGATCTGCTGCTCTCCTTTCACCACCCCGTCAGCGTCCACAACCTCGCCCGCGCCGGCCGTCGGCTGCTGACGGGACGCCGCGGGGATCGCCATGCTCAGACCGCGGGCCGCCTTCGTCGGGAGGCGTCGGCCGCGGGTCTGACGCTTCAGGGCGTCACGGCGCTAGGCGCGTGGCGTCGCGACCTCTGGCTCGCCTGGCTCACGCCGAGCGGCGGCGGGCATCGTGGGGTTCGGCGTGGATGAGCACCCGTCCGTCTCCTACGTCGTGCCTTGCTTCCAGGAGGAGGAGGCGCTCGCCGCGTTCGCGCCGCTCCTGCCGCGCATCGCCGCCTGCGAAGTCGTCTTCATCGACGACGGTTCCACCGACGACACGGCGCGCGCGCTCGACGCCCTGGCGCAGGCGGACCCGCGCGTTCGGGTACTCACGCACGAGCGCAATCGGGGGGTCGGCGCGGCCATGCGAACGGGCATCGCCGCGACGTCGGGCGAGGTCGTCGTGGTGTACGACGTCGATGTCACCTATCCCCTCGAGGACGCGGCAACCCTCGTCGAGGAGGTGCGTGACGGCGCCGACCTCGCGACGGCGAGTCCCTTCGTCGAGGGGGGCACGAGCCCCGACGTCCCGTGGCCGCGGCTCCTGCTCTCCCGCGGCGCCGTGGCGGCCTACCGCTGGGCTCTGGGGCCCGGGGCCCGTCACGTGGCTACCTTCACCTGCGCCTTCCGCGCCTATCGGGGGCCGTGGATCCGGGCGCTCGGCTTCGAGAGCGACGGGTTCTCGGCCGCGGCCGAGATCCTCGGGCGAGCACTGCTCGAGGGACGGCGCGTGGTGGAGGTGCCCAGTACGCTCACTCCGCGGCAGGCCGGCGAGAGCAAGATGCGCGTCGGCCGCGCGCTTGTCGGACACCTCGCCATCCTTCGCCGGCTTCGCGCGCTCCGCCGTGCCGGCCCACCCACGCGGACGCCAAGTGACGCGTAGATGACCCCGGACGAGGACCCTCCCGCCGTGCCCGTGACCACCCACCCCGCACCGTCAGGCGCGCCCGAGCTCGCGGCGCGAACGCGCGCACTCAACCGGACGCACGCGATGGGGCCCTGGCGGGCGCGCAGCGGCTGGGTGGTGCGCTCGATCGAGGCGCGTCGCCGAGGCCTCGTCGCGGGCGCCGTGCGCCGCCTGGCACCGCGCCGCGTCGTGGACGTGGGTTGCGAGGATGGCTGGATCGCCGAGGCCTACGTCGATGCCGTGGACGGCCTGGTGTTGCTGGACCTCGATCCGACGACTCTCCAGACGACCCAGCTCGCCAAGCGCCCCCACGTCGAAATCGCCGTGGCCGACGCCACGTCGCCCCGCTCGTTGACCGCGGCGCTCGAGCCGGGCGCGGCCGACGTCATCGTCCTGAGTGCGCTCCTCGAGCACGTCCCCGATCCCGGCGCCACGCTCGCCGCGTTGCGTCCCTTCCTCGCGACGAGTGGGCGCTTCGTCGTGTACCTCCCCGCGGATCGCCCGATTCTCGCCGCGAAACAGCTGTTGCGGCTCACCGGCACGGGGCGTCTCGTCCGGGGCCTGTCCCTGGAGAAGGCGCCGGGGCATCTGCACGTGTTCACCCGCGAGCGCGTCCGCCGCCTGCTCGGCGAGCACGGCGCCATCGAGCGCCTGACCTTCGATCCCGTCGTCCTGGGCTACCTCGCCGTTCTCCGCGCCGCGCCACCCAAGAGGGCCTCCTGACCGTGTGCGGCTTCGTCGGCTTCGCGTCCACCGGCTCCCGCGCGCGCCCGCCGCGCACGCTCGCCGACCGATGGTTGGACGATCTGGCCCACCGGGGACCCGACGCGAGCGGGCGTCATGTGGACGACCGGTGGCTCCTGGTGGCCACGCGGCTGGCCATTCAGGGCGATGCGCGCAGCGACCCCCCGCTCACGAGCGGCGACGGCCGCATCGTGCTCGCGTTCAACGGCGAGATCCTGGGCGCGGCGGTCGAGAGGATGCGCCGTCGCGTGGCGGCGGCGGGCCTCGAGGTACCGGAGCGCACGGCCGGTGACGGCCGCCTGCTGGTGGAAGCGGTAGCCGCCTTGGCTCATCGGCCGGAGGGGATCGACGGGCCCTCGCTGCTCGGGCTGCTCGAAGGCAGCATGGGCGCCATCGCGGTGCTCGACCGCGCCCAGGGTGCTACGTGGTTGGCCCGCGACCGTCTCGGCATCAAGCCCCTCTACGTCCTGGAGGCCGAGGACGGGTTCCTCTTCGCCTCGGAGCTGAGGCCCCTGCTTCGGGCCGTGCCCGGGACCCGCGTCATCGACCCGGCCGGCCTCGGTGAGCTCCTCCGCTGGCAGCGGCCGCGTCACCACCTTCCGTTTCGGGGCGTCCAGGCGCTGCCGCCGGGCGCCGCGTGGCGCGTGACGGGCGGCGGGCACGTCACCCGGTGGGCGGGCGGTCAGGGTATCCGCGATCTCGTCGACCGCGATGCGGCAGGTGCCTCCGACGCCGTCGAGCGCCTCCGGGCCGCCTGGTCGGCCAGCGCGGCTGCCGCGGCCGACGTGACGGGCACGCCCTCCTTGTTCCTCTCGGGGGGACTGGACTCCTCGGCGGTCGCGACCTGGGCCGCACGCCCCGACCTGGTTGCCCTCACGGGACGCTTCGCGCCCGCGGGCGGGGACCTGGACGAGAGCGCGGCGGCGGCCGCCGTCGCCCGGCAGGCCGGTATCCGGCACGAGATCCTGGATCTCGCCGACGAGGATCTCGTGGCCGACCTCCCCGGCGTCGTGGAGGCGCTCGAGATTCCGATGGCCGGGCCCGGTGCGCTGTCGCTCTGGCGTCTGGCGAGGCGGGCCCGCGAGCTCGGTCGGGTCGTCCTCACGGGGACCGGCGGGGACGAGCTGCTCGCCGGCTACGCGCGCACCGCCTTGGTGCTGGGGCGGGCCGGGCCGTGGACCCGAGGGTACGAGGCCTTGGCTGCGCGGGTGGACGCCGCCGGCGACGACCCCGCCCTCCGCCACGCCGCGGTCGGTGCGCGCGAGGCCGACCTCGTCGGCCTCCTCGATCCCGACTTCAGGTCGACGCTCACGGCGCCGCCGGTGGGCGCGGCTTGGGCCCGCCCTGGCATGACCGGCGCCCAAGTCCTCGACGCCCTGGTCGCCGAGGAGGTCGAAGCGACGCTTCCGATGCTGCTCCACGTCGAGGATCGCGTCGCGATGGCCCACGGGATCGAGGGCCGCCCCGTCCCCTGCCTCGGCGACGTGCCGCGGGTAGCAGCCGGGCTTCCCGCGGCGTGGCTCGTGGGTCCCGACGGGGAGGGGAAGCGGGCGCTTCGCGTCGCGCTCGCCGGCGCCGTGCCCGACGCCGTCCTCGCCGATCGCCGCAAGCGGGGCTTTCCGACGCCCTTCGCACGTGCGGCTCGGGGCGCCGGTCGGTCGCGGGTCGAAGCGCTATTTGACGACCGGCGATTTCGCGAGCGGGGCTGGTGGAATGTGGACGCCTGTCGGCGCGCGCTCGACGATTCGGCGCGCCCCGTTCACGATCGCGCCCTCTATGCGCTGCTCTCCTGGGAATGGTGGGCGCGCGCGTTCCTCGACGGTGATGCCCTCGGCCCGGAGACGTGATGCCCGCGACGACCGACCCGCAAGGCCTGAACGACGATCGCCGCCACGTGCGGCGCATCGCCCTGGCCATCGCCTTCGTGGCGTTCTTCGTACACCTGGGCCTCGGTGCCGGCGGCGTCGGCTCGTTCGAGGCGCTCAACTACGACGACCCGGCGGTGCTGTCGCTCGCGCGCGACACGTCCGTCAAGGACATCGTCTCGCAGCCGCTCTGGTACGCCTACAAGCCGGTCTACTTCCTCTCGCTGAAGATCGACACCCTGTTCGGCTCCGAGGCCGCGGGCGCCGCGCACGTCCACAACCTTCTCCTGCACGCGCTCGCAGCCGCCCTGCTCTTTCTGGTCCTGCGGGCGGTCACGCGCAACACGTGGCTGGCCGCGGCGGCGGGGCTCGTCTTCGCCGTCCACCCCATCCACGTCGAGAGCGTGGCCTGGATCTCCAGTCGCAAGGACGTCCTCTCCCTCGTCTTCGTCTTGCTGGCGCACCTCGCGTATCGGCGGGCGCGCGCGGAAGGGAAAGGGCGTCTGCTCGCGCCGCTCTTCTTGCTGCTCGGTGGCCTCACCAAGGGCACGGTCTGGGTGTGGAGCGGCGTGCTCGTTCTGGACGAGTTGGTGGAGGCTTTGCGCGCGCGCGGTGAGGGCCGCTCCGTGCCGTGGGGCCGGGCGTTCCTGCGCGTCCTGCCCTGCCTATTGATCGGCCTGGGCGGCGTCGCCTTGGACGCCGTCATGGCGACCCGCCACGGCCCGGGGGCGGTGGACCACGGCGTGTCCACCCTGGCGCTGGCCGCCGCCATGGCCGGCGTACACGTGCGCTATCTCTTCCATCTCGTCGTGCCCGCGTCGTTGGCGCTCGACTACGGCGTCTCCCCGGACGGCTCGTGGGCCACGGGTCTTCCCTGGGTGGGCCTGCTCACGCTGCTCTTCGCCGTCGCGCTCTTCGTGTTGTCGTGGCGACGTCGCTCGACGCTCGGGCTCTTCGCGTCGGGGATCTGGCTCATCGGCCTGCTGCCCGTGAACAACCTGTGGCCGCGCACCACGGTGCTCATGGCCGATCGCTACCTCTACATCCCCGCCATCGGACTCTATCTCCTCCTGCTCGGGCTGCTGTCGCGCTGGCGCGCGGGACGCAACCTCGCACTCGGTGTTGGGATCCTCGTCCTGGCCGTCCTGAGCGCCCGACGGACCGCCGTGTTCAAGACGTCCGAGAGCGTGTGGGCGGACGCCATCGCGAGTGCGCCGTCGAGTGCCTTGGCCTACTTCCAGGCCGGCCAGGCCGCCGCCGCGAACGAGCAGTGGGAAGACGCCGAGGCGCATGCGCTGCAAGCGATCCGACTCGAGCCCCGGCCCGAGATCCTCGTCAAGGCCCGCCTCCTACGCGCCGGGGCCCTGCTCGGGCGTTTCGCCACCGAAGGTGGGCGCCTCGACGCGGGCGACGTGCGCGCGCTGCGCGACGAAGCCGTCGCCGCCCGGGATCTGGCCCTCGCGCTCGGGACGATGCCCGGCGTGCGCCAGGACGCTCGTGAGATCCAGGCCGAAGCCCTCGTGATGTGGGGGCAGACGCTCGAGTTGCTCCGCGAACCGGCTGCCGCGGTCGACGCGTACGCCCACGCCGTGCGCCTGTGGCCGAAGAACGGAACGGCTCACTACAACCTGGCCACGCTGCTCGTCGGCACCGGAAGCGCGGAAGCGTTGATCACCGCCGAGCGGCATCTGCGCGAGGCCCGGCGTCTGAGCGGCGACTTCCTCGACGCCGACCTCCAGCTCGCCAACGTGCTCGCGCTCCAGGGCCGCTTGACGGATGCGCTCGGCGTGCTCGGCCGGGCCGAGGCGAAGCACGGTCGGAGCGCCGACCTGCTCTTCGGTCTCGCCCAGGTCCACCTGGCGGGGCGCCAGGACGTGCCCAAGGCGGAAGCCCTCCTCGTCGAGCTGCGACGCAAGGCGCCCGATCACCCGAAGGCCACGCGCCTACTCTCCGACATCCACATGGCGTACGGTCGCACGCTGATGGCCGAGGGGCGTGCGCAGCGCGACGCGGACACGCTCGAGCGGGCCCTGGAACGATTCAGTGCGGCCGCGACGGCTGCGCCGCAGCGCGCGGATGCCGAGGTGGGCGCCGGTGACGTCCTCTTCTGGTTGCAGCGCTTCGACGAGGCGCGGCAGCGTTACGAGCAGGCCCTCGAGCGCTCGGCGGGCGAGCGATGGATCCAGCGCCTGATCGCGCGGGCCGCGTTCCTCGAGTCGGCATGGCTCGAGCACCATGCGACGGGCGCCGCGGACCTCGATCGTTCGGCACGGCTCGTCGCCGACGTCCTGGCCTCCGACGTGAAGCGCGTCGATCTCGGCCTGCTCTCGATCGAGGGCGAGCTTCCGCTCTACAGGGCCGTGGCCGAGCGCTACGCGGCCGGTGGCGACGACGCCGAGCAGGCCTCGCAGGTTCTCCGTGCGCTCGCCCTCGCGGTCACGGGAGACGAGTCGTCGGCCGAACGCCGGATCAACGCCGTGCTCAAGGTGCTCGGCCCGACCAGCGCGGCGCGGGACGTCCTGGACGGGACCTTGACGCTGCGCGCCGCGCTGCGGGACCGCTCGGGTCTCTTCGATGACGCTCGCCGAGACTACGAACTCCTCGCCGACCGTCGGCCCTCGGACCCGCTGCCCAGGCTGCGCTTGCTCGAGCTCAAGATGCGCGGCGCCGCGGCCGAGCTGTCGATCGCCCAGGGGCACGCGGAGGACCAGGCCCGCCTCCAGGCGGCCCTCGACGCCCGGGATCGCGTGTCGAGCGACGTGCTGGCCCTCGCCGGGGCCTTTCCCGACGACCTGGCCATCGGCCTGACCGCGGCCGAGGCCGAGATGAACCAGCAGAACTGGGTGGGGGCGCTGCGGCGCCTGAACGAGCTCGTCGAGCGCCATCCCTCCAACCCCGCCGTGCATCGTGGCCACGCGATGATCCACCTGCGGCAGTACATCCACGATCGGAACCGACTCACCCTCGACGCGGCGCTGCGCTCCATCGACAAGGCCCTCCTCCTCGATCCTCGCGAGGTGAGTACCTACTTCGACGCCGCCCAGGTCGCGCAGGCCGCCGGCGACCTGCGCAGCTCCGTCCGGCACCTCCGCAAGGCCCTGAGCTTCGAATTGGTTCGCGACGGGGCCGCGGCCAGGCGGCTGGCGGACATGCTGATTGCCTTGGGACACCAGGCCCTCGAGGGTGGCGACACCCAGCGGGCGCTCGAGCTCGCCCAGCAGGCGCAGAGGGTCCGCACCGGTGATCCGGGCCCGTGGATTCTCCGCGGCAACCTCTATCTCGCAGGGAAGCGGTGGCAGGAGGCCTTCGACGCCTTCCGCAAGGCCAAGGACCTCGAGCCCGCGTCCCTGCCGGCCAACCGCGGGCTCGCGACCCTGCATCGCCAGCGCGCGAAGTTCCTCTTCGTGGAGCGCAAGGGCATCCGCACGCCGCCGCACCCGTCCCAGAGCAAGGAGCAGTGGGCGGGGCTCGACGAGGAGGGGCGTCGCGATGCGATGCTGGCCTGGCAGGAGCGCCTCGCGCAGGTGGAACTGCGGCGTGAGGCCCTGCGCCTGCGCGAGATCGCGAACTACGAAGCCAGCCTGGAGCTGGATCCGTCCGCGGAAGACGCGGAGGAGACCCGGGCCTGGTTGGACCGCCTGCGGGAGGAGGATCCCGACGCCCAGCGTCGCGCCTACGTGCGGGCGGACGCGGCGTTCGAGGGAGCCATGGAGGAGTTGAACGAGGGCAAGACGCGCCTCGCGTTCGAGTCCCTCCTCCAAGCGGTCGAGGCCTACCCCAAGCACGTCCGCGCCAATCTCCTCCTCGCGGCCACCGTCTACGATCTGATGCGCCTGGGCACGCCGGAAGACGACGCGGCCCGTGCCGCGGAGATGGACCGCCTCAAGCAGGCGTTCCAGTCGCTGCACACCCTGGACACCCTCGACCACGATCAGCGGCTCTACGAGCGCCATCGGCTTCGCGGCCTGCTCAACGATCTCCTCTTCCGCCGCTCGGGACGGGAACCGGTGCGCGAGGCGGCCCTGCGTGCCTACCGGCGCTACCTGGGCGCCGCCGAGGTCGCGGCGAGTGCGGCGGACGCCGAGAACGTCGACACGGTGCGCGCTCGCTTGGCGTCGCTCGAGCGCGTCGCCAAGGACGACTGACATGGCCACGGCCGGGGACATGCGAGGCAGCGGTCCGGAGCGCGCGTTCGCGGACGTGCTGCCGGCCGCGGGGGAAGTCGAGCTGGATGCCGAGGAGTCGTCGCACCTCGTGCGCGCCCGACGCGTGCGCGAGGCCGACGCCATCGTCCTGTTCGACGGCCGGGGCAGGACCATGTTGGCGACGCTCGTCCGCGCGGATCCACGCCGGGCCGTCGCGAGGATCGTGGCGCCCTACGCGGATCGCGAACCCGGACGCCGGGTCACCCTCTGCGTGTCGCTTCCGGAAGCCGGGCGCACCGACCGGCTGGTGGCCCAGCTGGCCGAGTTGGGCGTTACGAGCCTGATGCCCCTGATGTGTGCTCGCACCCCGGCGGGCCGGATGGACCAGGTCGCGCGGCGACGGGAACGCTGGCTGAAGCTCACGCGGGAGGCCGGGAAGTCGAGCGGCCGAAGCCGCCTGCTCGAGATCCTCGAGCCTTCGACCCTCGAAGCCCTGATCGAGGCCCAGAAGGAGGCGGTCGTCCTGCTCGACCCGGACCCCGCGCTGCCCCGACTCCCCGAGGTTCTCGCCCGGCTGACCGTCCCGCCTTGGATTGCGGTCGGGCCGGAGGGGGGCTTCACGGGGGAGGAAGTGGCGTGCGCATCCATGTCGCTTCGCGCCCGCCTCGGCGAAACCGCCCTGAGGACCGAGACGGCCGCGCTGGCCGCCGCGGCCGTGGCTACCTCGTTGCCACCGTAGAGCCCGGATTCGGTCGATTCTGCGTGGCGCGTCGTGGCGTGCTGTTTGCTACACCTGGGGCATGGAACGCGCCTCACTGCGTCTCTTCGTCAAGGGCCCGCGGGCCGACGAGAGGGTCTACGACGTCGACGGCGACGAGGTCGTGCTCGGCCGCGATCCCGAGGCCGGCATCCCCGTGAACGACCGGACGCTCAGTCGACGTCACTGCCGGTTCTACTTCGGGCAGGACGGCTGGCGGCTGACGGACATGGGCAGCAAGAACGGCACGTTCCTGGGTGGGGAGTTGATTCTCGACGAACGCCTGGAAGACGGCGACAAGGTCGAACTCGGCGAGACCCACATCGATGTCTACCTGATGGGGACCGGCGGTGAAGCCGATGCAACCGAGACGCTGACGGACATCCTGCGCCAGTCGCTTCAGGGCAAGCGCCGCCCCGCGGTCGAGGAGCGGCGGCGCGAGATCAAGGCCCTGACGCACCTCATGGAGCTCAACGAGAAGATCAACGATCTGCGGGACGAGGACCGCCTGCTCGAGGGCATCCTCGACGCCGCGATCGAGTTGACGGGGGCGAGCCGTGGGTTCCTGCTGCTGAAGCAGGAAGACCATCTGAGCGTCCGCCGGGCCCGCATGCCTCAGCGGCGCGACCTCGCGGACGCCAACGCGCGCATCTCGGTGAGTGTGGCGCAGCAGGTCATCCAGGAGGGCCGGAGCATCCTCGCTGAGAACGCGCTGCAGGACGAGCGCTTCGACGGGACGGCTTCGATCGCCAACCTGGAGCTGCGTTCCCTGGTCTGCGTGCCCATGCGCGGCGAGAAAGACGTACTCGGGGCCATCTACCTCGACAATCCCTACGAGAGCGGCACCTTCGACGGCTGGGACGTCCGCATTCTCGAGACGTTCGCCAGCCTGGCGGCGATCGCCATCCGGCGGGCGCGGCAGCGGCGTGAGATGGCCATGCGGCGCCGGGAAGCCGTTCGCCAATCGCGGCGGATCGAGCGCTTGAACGATCGCCTGCGCAAAGCCTTGCGCGTTCGCACGAATGCCTTGCGGCAGGCCCGCGAGGAACTGGCCAAGCAGACGGACGAACTGGGCCTCAAGTACACCTACGAGCAGATCGTGGGGCGCAGCCCGGCCATGCGTCGCGTGCTGCGGTTGGTCGACCGGGTCACGGACCTGCGGATTCCCGTACTCATTCTCGGTGAGTCGGGCACCGGGAAGGAACTGATCGCGCGCGCGGTCCACTTCAACGGGCCGCGCCGTCGGGCGCGGCTGGTGACGGAGAACTGCGCTGCGATTCCCGAGACCCTCATGGAGAGCGAGTTCTTCGGCTACACCCGGGGGGCGTTCACCGGGGCGAGTCGGGACCATCCGGGGCTGTTCGAGCAGGCGCACGAGGGCACGCTCTTCCTCGACGAGGTCGGCGAGATGTCGAGCGACCTCCAGAAGAAGTTCCTGCGCGTGCTGGAGGATGGCGAGGTGCGCCGGCTCGGTGGCAAGAAGTCCGTGTCCGTCGACTTCCGCCTCGTCTCCGCCACCAACCGCGACCTCGCCGACCTGCTCGCGAGCGGGGAGTTTCGTGAGGACCTCTACTACCGGATCGCCGGTGTGATCATCGAGGTGCCGCCGCTTCGCGAGCGCAAGGAAGACATCCCCGCGCTGGTCGCCCACTTCGTGAAGGAGCTCGGCAAGAGCGAGATGAAGCTGCGCGTCGACCCCGCGGCGATGGAGTTGCTGCAGGTCTACGAGTGGCCCGGCAACGTCCGCGAGCTCAGGAACGAGGTCCAGCGTCTCATCGCGCTCGAAGCGAGCGGCGAGATCCGCCCCGAGCACCTCAGTCCCCGCATCCTCGTCTACCACGCGCCCGACCTCGCCGAGGCGCCGGCGGGGGGGCTGAAGAGCCTGGTGGAGGACCTCGAGCGGCGTGTGCTCCGGGCCTCGCTCCTCAGGCACGACTGGAACAAGAGCCGGTCGGCCGCCGAGCTCGGCCTGTCGCGCCTGGGGCTGCGCAAGAAGCTCGAGCGCTACGGTCTGGACGCGGAGCAGCCGAGTCCCTAGCGGGTCCCTGGCGCCCCCCCGTGGCCCCCCGTGGGCCCCCCGTGGGCCCGCCGCGGGCGCCCCGGCCGGAACCCTCGGATGGCCCTCCGGTGGTTACCGAGTTACCGGGGCCTGCAAAGGTGGAG
The DNA here is from genome assembly GCA_963802335.1 of uncultured Planctomycetota bacterium. GTDB lineage: Bacteria > Planctomycetota > PLA2 > PLA2 > JAEUHO01 > CAWDIE01. The sequence goes on from CAWDIE010000008.1 coordinate 730,089, forward strand.
GCCGGCCTGCTGCAGTCGGGTGGCGCGGGCGCCGGCCGGGCTCCAAGCGCCGCTCGGCGCGGTCCGTTCGCTGCGCGCAGGGCCGCGTTTCTTGCTGCGTCTTCACCGTCACTGGAATACGCGTTGCAGGTGGGGGTGAGGACCCGGTAGCTTGGGCCCAGCGTCCGCATGGGCGGCGGCCGGGGAGGTTCTGTACGCCATGGCCAGACTCATCATCAGCGCGCCGACGGGGGAGGAGACCATCGAGCTCCAGCCCGGAGAGGTCGTCACCGTCGGTCGGGACGCCACGAATCGGATCCCGCTGCCGGACGACACGCAGGCCTCCCGGCGGCACTGCCGCATCGGACCGCGCGAGGGCGGGGTCCAGGGCTGGGAGGTCGTGGATCTCGGCTCCACGAACAAGACGCGCGTCGGTGGCTCGGCCATCCAGCGTCGCGTGCTCGCCCACGGGGACGTCGTGGAGGTCGGCCATGCCACCATCCGCTTCGAGGATCCCGACGAGGCCAAGCGCCTGGCCGACGCCGAGAGCCAGGGCATCTGCTTCCTCGAGTGGGCCAACAAGGAGCGCGCCGGAGAGCGGGTGCTTCTCGACAAGCCGCGGATTTCGTTGGGGCGTCGCGAGACGAACACCGTCGTGCTCGACGACCGCATGGCGTCGGGGCACCACTGCGAGATCGACAAGGACGTCAACGGCTACACCATTCGCGACCTCGGCTCCACGAATGGAACGCTGGTCAACGGAGAACTCATCACGGAGGCACTGCTGTCCCACGGGGCGCGCGTGCGCGTCGGCAACGGGCGCTTCGTCTTCAAGGACCCCTCGATGAAGGACATCGAGGTGGAGCTCTCGCAGTTCGAGGAGGACGAAGGCTGGGGGATGATGGGGGACATCGATCTCTCCCGGTCGCGCGGCTCGCGCGGCAGCCTCCTCGCGGTGCTGTTGCTCTTCGCCGTCGCCGCCGCGGGAGGCTGGTTCCTCTCGCAGCGCGACGCCGGTGAGGCCCAGGAAGGCGACGTGGGGCGCTCGGGCCTGCTCGCCAATGGCGACTTCGAGAAGCCGGAGCTCGGCTGGAGCGTGCTCGACGACGAGCGGGCTTCCGTCCGGCTCCTGGCGAAGCAGGGCCGGGGTGGCAGCGCCGCGCTGGCCGTGACCGGCGCGGGCGAGGGGGACGGCGTGGCCGTCTACGACGAAGCGATCGACGTGACGGCGGATCGGCCCTTGCGCCTGAAGGCGTTCCTGAAGGGGCGGGGCGAGGGCCACGCCGACCTCGTCGCGATCTGGAGTAGCCGGCCGACGGAGGAAGAGCTGAAGGCCGGGCTCGTCACGCCGACGCAGCGGACGGACGTGTTGGGCCGGGGCGAAGGCGCCTGGGCGGCCGTCGACACGCTGCTCGGGCCCCCGGCGTGGGCCCGGGAGCTCAGGGTGGGCGTGCGCGTCGATGCCAACGCCAGCGCCGTGCTCGACGACCTCTCCTTGCTTCCGAGCGGCGAGGCGCACGACCGCGCCGAACGCGACGTACCGAGCTTCAAGACGATCTCGATCGACGGTCGAGGCGCCCTGGACCTCATGCAGAACCGCATCCTCCTGCTCACGGGCGCCCGGCCCGTGGCGACGATCGGCGGCGGCGAAGCGACCGCGTTCGAGGCCGACGGGGAGCCGGTGGAGGAAGGGGAGGACCTCGTGGTCCGCGGGCAGCTCGCCGGACCCGACGGCCCCGTGCCGGCGACCGTACGGTGGCGCGTGACGCCCGAGGGCCTCCTCGGATCCGTCGAGGTCGCGGGTGCGGCTGCGGTGGGACTCGCGGCGGCGCTTCCCCAGGCCCACCTGAGCGGCGCGCTCAGCGTGATCGGCGACTTCCCCCCGCAGCGTATTCCCGCGAAGCCGGGCGAGTCGCTCGCGAAGGTCGCCCGCACGCTCGCGGGTGACGCCGACCCGGTCGGCAACCGGCCTGCGACCCTGGTGTCGTTCATGCAGCCGGACGATCAGCCGATCAGCACGCTCCATGTCCACGAGCTGCCGGGGAGCGACCTGGTCGTTCTGCAGCACTGGGTCGAGGGCGACACGGCGACGATGGCCATCGTCACCGACTTTCGCCTCCAGGAGCAGCAGGCCAAGAAGGATCTCGCCGAGGCGCGCAGCCTGATGCGCACGGCCCCGGCGCGGGCTTTCATCGCCTTGCGGCGTGTGGCGCAGGCGTATCCGTTCGACGAGAGCGTGCGAGACGAGGCCATGCGCCTCGCGGGCGAGCTGGAAGAGCGCACGCTGAAGGACCTGGACGCGCTCGAGCTCGCGCTGCACGAGTTCCGCATCTATCGCTCGCCGGCCGCACTCGACGTGCTGCGGGAACGGTCGGACGCCATGGCGGCGCAGTTCCTCGCCGAGACGGACGAGGAAGCGCGGCGCGGCCCGATCGTGGAGCGTGTCGCGGCGGTGGTCCAGGAGGTGGACGCGGCCCGACGCGAGTACCGGATGCGATCGGCCCAGCCGGAATTCGAGCGTCTGGAGCGTCTCGTGGGTCTGCTCGGCAACGTCGAGGGCTACCAGCCCGTCGCCGCCGTGTACGCGCGCGCCATGCTGGACCGGTATGCGGACCTCGGCGAGCTCGAGCCCGACGTGAAGCGGCGCCTCGACGCCGCGCGCGAGCGCTTGGAAAAGCTGGTGAGTTTGGAAGGGGTGCGGGACGCCATGCCGCCCGCGCCCGAGGCCCCCTGAGGACCCGGGAGTCACGGGACTCCCGGCAAGGTAAGGGGCCCGGTGCCCCGAACGAGGAAAGGCGATACGTCCATGGGAACGACCGGTCTCGGCGTCACCATCGGCAGCTACTCCCTGCGCGCAGTCAAGCTGAAGCGCAAGGGAGACGGCTTCGTCATCCAGCGGGTCTTCGCAGACCGCTTGAACGACGACACGCGACGCGTGGCCGGCCGCGCGCTAGCAGCCCGCGGCATCAAGGGAACGCCCGCCACGCTGGGCCTCACGGGGCGCGACGTCATCATCCGCTACAGCCAGGTGCCGCCGGTGCCCGACTGGCGCCTGCGCAACCTGATGAAGTTCGAGGTCGACGAGGTCGGCAGCCAATCCGGCGGTGACGTCTCGGCGGACTACCGCAAGCTGGAGTTGCCGGATCCCGAGGGCACGCGGGACGAGGACACGATCCTGGTGGCGCTGGCGCGGAACACCTATCTGGACCGACAGATCAAGGCGCTCTCCGCCGGAGGGCTCGGCGTCGCGGGCGGGTGCCCGAACAGCGTGGCGCTCTTCAACGCGTTCGCCGTCAACGCGACGTACACCGAGGATGAGACCACGCTCCTGGTCAACATCGGGGCCGAAGACATCGACATCGCCATCCAGCAGGGTGGTGAACTGGTCTTTGCGCGCAACGCCATGCCCGGGGGCACGTCGTTCACCGAGGCGATCCAGCAGGCCTTCTCGACTACGGCCGGCAAGGCGGAGCAGATGAAGCTCGCCAAGGCCGATGTGACGCCGCGTGGGCAGGCCCGCTATCCGGACGCCACGGCCGAGAAGGTCGCGAACGCCATCATGGGCGTCGCGGGCCAGCTGGCCTCCATGGTCCAGTCGACCCTGATGATCGCCCGGGCCCAGGCGAAGGTGCCCGACCTCAAGGTGGATCGCGTCGCCATCGCGGGCGGCGGCGCATCGCTCAAGGGCCTGGATCTCTATCTCAAGCAGGCGATGGGCGTGCCCGTCGAGCGCTTCGACCCGTTCGCCATCTCGGACCTCTCGGGTCTGCCCGAGGACGAGCGCGCCATGGCCGAGAAGGCGCCGCACGAGTTCGCGGTCGCCGTCGGGTTGGCGCAGGCCTACGTGGCGCCCGCCTCGTTCGAGCTCGTCGTGTTGCCCACCTCCCTCAAGGCGCGACGCGACTTCTTTCAGAAGGGCATCTGGGCGGCCGCCGCGGGACTCGTGGCCGCCGGCATCCTGGGTGCCTTGTACGTCGGTCGCACCTCGGCGGTGGAAGAGGCCAGTGCCGTGACGGCCAAGGTCTCGCGTGCTCAGGACCAGGTCAAGCGCAGCGACGACAAGTTCCGCAAGGCGCTGGCGCAGGGGCAGGAGCTCGCGATCAAGCACCGGGTCCTCGCCGACATGGCGGCGCCCGGCGCGCTGCTCGGGCAGGTCATCGATGTCCTCGAGACGAACCTCGCCGACACGAAGGAGGTGTACCTCCAGAACGTGCAGCTGAAGGTCGACGAGTCGGGCAACGAGTTCGACTACTACCTCGCCAAGGCCCCCAAGAGCGGAAGCGGGTACACCCGGACCCGGCGACGGCGCTACTTCCGCCGGGACCCGCAGGTTCTCGTCAGCGGCCGCATCTCGGGCGCCCAGCGTCCGGACGCGACTTTCCAGGAGTTCGTACAGCGCTGTCAGGCGAATCCCTACGGCCTCCTCGTTTCGACCCGCAAGAGTGTGCGACGGGGGCGGGGCGACCGAGACGCGACGTTCGAGGTCGAGTTCCTCCCGGGCGTCCAGATCCAACTCACGGCCGAGGACGGCAGTGAAACCACGTCCATCACGCTGCGAGACCTGTCGCTCGACGACCTCGAGGATCCCATGGAGCTGCGCGGCCGCCGCGGCGACGGCGTCCTCGTCTCTCTCCCTCTGGAGCGAGTCGAGCGCCGGCAGCGCAAGGACCTCGTGAAAGAGCTGAAAGCGACGCTCGCGGCCGGGGCCAGTGACACCGACGCCAACGAAGGGGACAGGTAAGAACCCATGGACGAGCTCTGGCAACGCTATCGCTCTTTCTGGACGCCGGTCCTCATCGGGCTGGGTGTCTTCCTCGTCGGGTTGATCGTCGTGCACGTCGTGTCCGACGATCCCGAGGCGGCCAACGGCAAGCTCGTCTCCACGAGCCGCGGGCTCGCGAAGATGACCGAGCCTTCGAAGTCCCAGACCAAGAACTGGCCCATCAACGCCGAGACCTATCGGGAGCGTGTCGAGCAGTTCGCCGCCCGCCTCGATCAGGCCGGTGGGCAGGATGCCTACGAGTACGCCGTGGCCGCTTCGCTTCAGGCGGCCATCCTGCGCGGCGCGGATCCCGAGACGCTGCGCCGCGCCATCGCGAAGCCGGACGCCCCCGCCTCGGGGGACGTGCTTGCACCCTTCGAGTACGACCCCGTGCAGGCGGGCCGGGCGCTCGCCCGCTACGAAGCGATTCGGCTCGACCGCCTCACGCTCTTGCGCACGGGCGACCCGAACGTGGGGTTCAGCCGCCTGCTCAACGACGTCACGTCGGAGTTGGGTATGCGGGCGAACCGGGCGGACATCGAGATCCGCCCCGACGTGCTCGGCTACGAGGGCGTCACGAGCGTCACGCGTGCCTCACTGCCGCAGCGCCTGTTGAACCTGGCGCTGATTTCGCAGATCGTCGACCTCGGGATTCGCACGGGGATCCGTTCCGTCGAAGAGGTCCGTTTCGACCAGCGCGTCGCGCTCGATGGGGGGGACGTGTTCCTGCGGCAGTATCCGGCGACCTTCACGGTGCGGGGGGACATGGCCTCCCTCCGACCCATCCTGGCCCTGCTCACGGATCCGGCGCGGACGATCGCGCTCACCCATCTCGCCCTCTCCCAGCCCCCGCGAGGTTCACCTCTCGAGGGCATCGTTCAACTGAACGCGACCGCCACATCGGTTGTCGTGCGTCCTGAGGCGAGCCTCGAGCTCGACAAGGAGGATCAGCGGCAATGATCGTTCTTGCTGCCGGTGCGTTCCTGACCTTCGTGGGGTTCCTGTTCGCTGGGCTCCTTGCGCTCGCCATCACGGCGGCGCTCGACAAGAGCCTCGGCAAGGAGAAGACCCTCCTGCTCTACACCGTGCTGCTGCTGGTGTTCACCCTGGCCATGTGCCAACCCGAGATCTCGGGGGTGCGCGGCAAGCCGAAGCCGGACAAGGATGTCCCGTCGGCGCGGGTGGACGTCCAGGGAGATCCCTTCGCGCGACCGGATTTCGTGGCGGACCCCTACGCACGCAACCCGTTCCAGAAGCACTCCGACACCCGAGCCCTGCCGCCCGTCGTGCTCGAGGATCCGCCCTGGCCGCCGCTGCCCGCGTCGCTGCCGCCGACGATTCCGGGGCCCGGACCGGATGTGCGCTACCTGCTTCAGGGCGAGATTCCGACGGCCAGCCCCGGCGACGGTTCCACGATCGGCTCCGTTCCCGATGCGACGTTCGCCGACTACAAGCCCGTGGCGGCCGATGTGTACGACGCCGTCATCAAGGGTGGCCGGAAGACCTACGTCTACATCCGCGCCATCCGCGAGGGGAACCAGTGGTACCCCGAAGGGGATCCGCGCTACGAAGTGTTGAAGTGGGCGCTCGTTCGCAAGACGCCCGGCTGGGAGCAGCTCCAGGTGGAAGGCGCCCTCGTGGGCACGGAGGACATCGCCTCCAAGAACCTCGAGCCGGCCCAAGTCGCGAGCAAGTCGCGCCAGAATCGCTCGCCCGTCTCCGCCAACCAGTTCGACGAGTGGATCCTGCGTGCGAACGTAGACAACCTCTACCGGGAAGTGCTGCGGCGTCATGGCCTCGAGCGGAACTTGGCGTCCAGCACGGACATCAGCTCCCTGATGGCCGCGGCCGCCGACATGGCCGCCATCGGTGAGACGGGCAAGGAGAACAAGGAAGGGTGGCGTCGAGCCGCCGCGCTCCTGGAACTCGCGCTCATCCAAGCCCGAGAGCGGGGTGTGGCCGAAAAGCGCGCCGAGGTCCTACAGCGCCTGGTCGACGCCTACGTGGCCCTCCGGGACGAAGAGGCCGTGCTGCGGGTGCTCGCCGCGTACGCGCGTGTCTCGCCCACACGGCCCGAGCCCTGGGTCAAGCTGGGACAGGTCTATCTGCTTCGTCTCGGTCTGCCCGAGGAGGCGTTGGCCTACTTCGAGCGGGCCCTCGAGCGCTCCGGGTCCAATAGCCAAGCGCTTCTCGGCAAGGGCGATGCGCTCACCGCGCTCGGTCTGAACGCCGAGGCACTGAAGGCGTACCGCAAGGCGCCCTCGTCCGCCGAGGCCAAGGTCCGCGTCGCGGAAGCCGAGCTGCGTTTGGGGCGGCTGGACGCCGCCGCTGCGGCCGCGCAGGCCGCGCTCGCATTCGACGACACCCCGCGTGCCCTGATCGCCCACGGCGCCGTCCTCTACGCGAACGGCGAGGTGGACCTCGCTCGCCAGACGTTCGAACGCGCCGCCGGTATCGACGGTGCCGAGGGCCTGCGGCACCGCGGGGAGGCGCTCTACAACCTCGGCCTGTCCGCCTGGCGACTCGGCCAGGCCGACGCGGCCCTCGCGGCCTTCGAGGCAAGCGACCGAGCGCTCCAGTTCGGCGCCTCGCCGGGCCGCTCGCGGGACGAGGCGATCTCGCCTGCATTCGGGCGCGCCCTCGTCGCGCTGAGCGCCGGGAACAACACGGAGTTCAGGGCCGCCATGGCGGAGACGAAGGAGCAAGCCCCGTCCGCCGCATACCCCGACGCCCTCGCCGGCATGCTCGCCTCGCGTGAGGGGAACGATGCCGCGGCCGTGCGAGCCTTCGACCGCGCCTTGCGCCTCACGGGTGTCTACCCGGACCTCGATGGCTGGATCGCCCGAACCCGTCTGAACCTCGGACTGCAGGCCCTCGCGGCCGGTACGCCGGTGGAGGAGGCGACGGCCGACTTCGAGGCCGCCGTCGCATTCGCCGCGCGCGCGTCCGCCACCGCCGTGGCCCGGGACAAGAAGGCGTTCAGGGACCAGCTCCGCGAGTGCTGGATCCGTATCCAAGCCATGCAGGAGCCCGTGCGCAAGCGGTACGAGAAGGCGAAGGCCGTCGCGGATCGCATCCTCAAGATCGTCGATCGCGAGCAACCGGCCGCGCTCACCCTGCGGGGCTATTGCAACTACCACCTGGCGGCGCTGGGTGCGCTGGCGGGCACCACGGAGGATCCGTTCGCATCCTGCATTCGGGACTTCCAGCAGGTGCTCGACAAGGTCCCGCCGGACGACGAGGGGGAGTGGCGCCCCTGGCGTGACTACGCCGTCGTCACGCTGTCTGGCATCAAGCATTGGCGCTCGCTCGAGGAGAAGACCATCGCCTTCGATGGCACGGCACTTCCGTCCGGATGGGGGAGCAACGAGTCGAGTGAGGTGCGCCAGCGCATCGAGGACGGCATCGTCGTCGTCACGGGCAACGCCAACAAGGACGGCAGCTACGCCGAACCGACGTTCGAACTCGAGAACGGCAGCCTGATCACCGTCGGCAGCTTCGAGGACGTCCGCATGCTGGCGCGGATTCCGTCGCGTACGGCGGCGGGCGCCGCCCGCAACACCGTGACCTTCGGGTTGCAAGTGCAGAAGTCAGGCGGCAGTCGTGGCGGCTTCGCGAAGCGGGCCGGGGTCGGGCTCTTCTACGATCGTGGCAAGGTAGCCGTCCGCTTCGGTGGGGGGCGCGAGGATCGCTGGAAGGACGGGCTCCTGCACCGCGTGGTCCCGGAGATCGACTGGCCCGAGGGCGAGTGGGTCGAGTTGCGGATCGTGCGCGAGGACGACGAGGAAGGGCGCATGGCCGTCTATCTCGACGGCACGCCCGGCGACGGCGTCGAAGGCGTGAAGATCGCCGAGGACGTCGTCGGCACGTTCAAGGGGTCCAGTCGCACCAAGGCGCAGATCTGGATCGGTGGGTACTCCACCCAGGCCCAGCCGTGGGACATCCAAGTGAAGGACATCCGGATCGTACGCCGGAAGTAGACGGGAGAGATCCGATGACCTACGACAACGGACAGGACACGCGCTCGATGCGCGGGTTCAGCTTCATCGAGATCCTCGTGGTGATGGGCATCATCGCGGTCCTCGCGGGCCTCTCGACCGTGGTCCTGCAGATCTGGGCCAAGCGCAAGCCGGAGATGGCGACCCAGACCCGCTTGACGCAACTCGCGGCCACCATCGGCGTCTTCCAGCGCAAGTTCGAGCGCTTCCCGCCCAGCGACATGACGCGCATCCAGCGCACGGCCGGGGGGCCCAAGGGCATCAAGAAGGTGCCCAACGGGTACAACGAGGGTATCGAAGCGCTGTTCCAGGCTTTGAACTGGCCCACCTTCGCCGGGAGCGGCGTCTTCAACGAGAACGACGTCTCGAACACCGACGAGGACGAGTTGGAGGACGCCCCGACGACCTGGGGAACCCAGCTCTGGGAGGTCGTGGACGGTTGGGGCAACCCCATCATCTACTTCCTCCACACGGACTACAGCAAGGCCGCCGAGAGCCCTCCGGCCTACCTCAAGGCGGACGGCGACGAGGTCTTCCCCACCCCCTGGAAGTACGACTTGGAGGGAGCGACCGGCTTCGCCCAGCCGAACGGATTCCAGGTCTTCAGCATGGGCGAAGACGGGATCCCCAACACGGAGGACGACCTGAAGTCGTGGTAACGACCTTGCGCCTCTCGCCGCACTGCCGACCGGCCCGCCACCGGCTTCCCGACGGGGGGTTTTCGTTCTTGGAGATCCTTGTCGTCATGGCCGTCATGGGCGTGATGATGGGCATCGGCCTCGGTGTCCTCACGAACGTGGGGCAAGGATCGAAGACGCAGCAGGCCCAGGCGATCATCCGCGAGACCGCGTTCGCTTGCATGCAGAGCAGCAACGGAGGTACCCGGGCGATTCTCGATCTCCGCGAGCGTGAGCGGGACCGCGCCCTCGTCATCGGCGCCGCGATCAGCGACCCCGTCCTCACGCACAATTTCGAGACCCTGGATTTCGTGAGTCGGGACTACCCGATCGACATCGAGGGCAAGGTGGAAACCGTCGCGGACGGGTACACCGGACGCGCGGCCAAGTTCGAGCGCGGGAGCGTGCTCAAGTTCGCTTCGCAGTCGGCCTTCGCGATGACGGAAGGCCTGCTGCTCACGTTGTGGGTCCGCCCGGATCCCGGCCCCACGAGCATGACCCTGGTGAAGGGGGAGGGGGCCTACGAGGTGCAACTCGTCCAGCAGCCGGGGGGCGATGGGTACGACGTCCGCCTGAAGCTGTATCTGCGGGCTGCGACCGAGGATCGGGCCGCCGTGCTTCCCGAGACCTTCCAGACCAAGGGAGGTCCCGTGCGGGTCGATGGGAAGACATGGACGCATCTTCGGGTCGGATTCGACGGCGCCTCGCCCTCGATTCGCGTGAACGGGGTGGAGAAGATCCGCCGAGGGAAGCGGCGAAGTGCGTCGGGAGGCGGCGACGACACGACCCCTCTTCAGAAGCGCATCGCCGTCCCCGAGGGCGGTGCCGTCGAGTTGACGATCTCCGACGCGTTCTCCTCCTACGTCGGCCTCATGGACAGCCTGGTCCTGGGCGGCGTGTTTCGGTCGGACGAGACCGAGCGCGAGCTGATGGGCCTCGAGCTGGTGCGTCCGCGTCTCCCCGTACGCGTGATCTACCGCAATGGCCGCCTCGATCCGGACGAACACGGGGGCGACGTGGTCCTCCTGTTGCAGAACACGGCCGATCCGGACGGCCCCCAACTGGAGGTTCGCTTCGGCCTCTACGGCACCGTCGAGCAGAAGTTGATCTGGGGCGTCTCGTCGGAAGGGAGTCCGCGATGAGGGGCTCCGCGACCACTCGTTTCCATCGTGGCTTCACGATCCTCGAGCTCATGCTGGCCATGGCGATCTTCACCATGCTGGGCACGCTGGTCGTCTTCATGATGCGCCAGGGCCTCGGCATCTTCTCCGCGGGCACGACGGACGCCACGCTACAGGATCGAACCGAGACCGTGCTCCCCCGCATCGTCCAGGACCTGAAGCTGCTGGCCCTGCCCTCGTCGTTCGATCCGCCTCCGCCGATGCCCTCCGAGGAAGAGCTCCTCGCGGGCGCGGTCTACGTGCCGCCTCCCCCCGTCGACGTGCGCGTGCGGGCGGGCTACATACGCCTCGGCGACACGGCCGAGGGGGCGACGAAGGACTACCCGTGCCCGTACGTGGCCTGGGTCACCGACATCTCCGGCGATCGCAGTGATCCGCTGCTGCGTCGCGCCGGCGAGGCATGGGGGCCCGGGCAGGCTCCGCTGACGCCCAACGAGGTCGACCGCGCCTCGCCGAGCACCAGCTACCTGGCTTCGGGCGGCCTGCGAGAGGTCTGCTACATCGCGGTGCCCGACGACCCCGAGATCCCCGCCTTGATGACGCTCTACTACGGGTGGCGCACGCCGATCGGGGGCGAGGGCACGCTGCTCGATCCCCGCAACCTGGATACCCTCCGCGAGATCCAGAGTGCCTGCCGACCCATCGCGCGCGGCCTGCTGCACTTCGGAACCACGTGGCGCAGGGTCTTCGCGACGGACTGGAACGAGACGACGGGCCGTATCGGCGAACTCGATCCCTACGTCGGGCCCACGTGGGACAGCACCCGTGCCCTTGACAAGACGTTCCCGCTGTTCCGTATGCCCGAGAGCCTCGGCGACCCGAGTGACGACATCTTCCCCGCCTGGGCGCGCCTCGAGCTCACGCTCATCGCGCCGACGTCGCTCGGCCTCGGTCGGGGAGAGACCATCCTTCGCGACGACATCGGCAGCGACGCCGATGCCATCTTCGTCGAGGATGCCACCCCGCTCGTCGGTCCGGGACCGGACGAGCGCTGGCTCAAGGTGGACGCGGAGTGGATGCGTTACCAGCCCGGGCGCGTGGACCTGTCGACCGGCAAGATCTACGTGTCCCGTGGCGGGCGAAGCACGGTGAAGGCCGCGCACGACGCCGGGGCGGAGGTCTACGCCGGACTCACCTCGGGCGAGGTCGTCCGCCTCCTTTTCCGCGACCACTTCGCTCGGCGGGAGGGCCGCAAGCCGTGAACCCTCGTGCGCTAGCTCGCCCCGATGTCCAGGCCGGTTTCTCGTTTCTCGAGGTGCTCATGGCCTTGAGCATGCTGCTCGTCGGCAGCGTCGCGATCCTCTCGCTCTTTGCGATCGGCGCCCAGCACATGGTGCAGCGCAAGATCGATGCCCGCCTCACGCAGGTGCGCCCCGAGGTGCAGGTGATCGTGCAGCAGTCCCTCGACCGGAAGAAGCCGGGCGAGGCCCCGGACAAGATCAGCGGCCTCGAGCTCGAGCAGCCCGACTTCAGCCTCGACGTGGACTTCCAGCCCAGTCCCTTCGGCGGGGACCGCTACGTCGCGCTCGCCGTCATCTACTTCCGGGGAAGCCCTGTCCGGGTGCTCCCACCCATGTTCCTCACCCGCTCGACCTTGGATCCTCGGTAATCATCGAGCCGGAGACGCCATGAAGATCTCAACGACCCTCATCGCCCTGTCCGTGCTGTCGGCGCTCGTCTTGGCGATCGCCACACCGGCCGCCGCAGACGTCGTTCACCTGCGTACGGGCCAGGCGGTCAAGGGCCGCCCGGTCCAGGAACGCAGCAACGAGAACGTGCTCACGGTCGAGGACTATCTCACCGGGGCCCTGCGACGCTTCCACTGGGAAGCGGTGGACCCCGCGGACCGAGACCGTTTGCAGGAAGCGTGGGGTTGGAAGAACACCGAAGGTCAGGTGATCGAAGGCTCACGCATCGTGCTGCGCCTGTCCGGCGGTGAGGAGGAGGAGGTCTTCGGCTTCGTGGAGTCGGAGACGGACGCCGTCCTCAAGCTCCGACGGCAGGGCGACCTGCTCACGATCCAGAAGGCCTCCGTGATCAGCAATGAGCCCGAACCGCTCGACATCCGCCAGGTGTACAGCGCCGACCAGCTGTTCGAGCGGCTCGTGGAGCGCATGAAGGAAGAGGGCGTCGACTTCAGCGGCTTGACCGGGCGCGACCACTGGCGTCTCGCGACCTGGGCCGAGTGGGCGGGGGCGCTGGAGCAGGCGAAGCTCCACTACACGGCCGCCACCGAAGACGAGGAGTTCCTGAAGCGGGACCTCGCCAATCAGCGCCTCGCGCGCGTAGATGCCCTGATCCAGGACGAGGCCGCGCGGCAGACCTTGAAGACGGCGCGCATCAAGCTGCAACAGCACCTCTTCCGTCGCGTACGCGAGATCCTCGAGGGCTTCTCCGAGGTGCACCCCGATGCCGGGGAAGCGGTCCTCGCGCAGCTCGAGACGATGAAGGCCGAGGCGCTGAGCCAGCGCTCGACCTACTTCACGACCACCGCGAAGCGGGAGTTCGTCGACATCGTCGAGGATCTGATCCAGGACAAGGTGCGGGAGGAAGTGGATGGGGAGCCGATCGCCCTGACGGACGTTACTTCCTGGACGCGCCGGGATCTCCCCGAGGCGGCCTTCACGCGCCTCGCCGAGAAGTACATGCATCGGTACGACGACGTCACGCCGGAGGAGGCGAGGACGTTCTGGGACCGGCGTCTCGAACAGCGCCGCAAGCCCCGCTGGCGGCGTTCGAGCTACGGCGCAGGTACGTTCATCGTGGACCCGCCCAAGATCAAGCCCCCGAAGCGCAACCAGCGTGGCGGGCAGCGACGGCAGGGTCGTGGCGGTGGAGGCAGCGCCCAGATTCCGAAGCCGCCCACGCGGGACCAGTGGTGGACCTCGAAGGCCACGGCCAAGGACAAGACCCAGTGGGTCCTTGCCTACTTCGCCGAGCGTTCCGAGTTGTTCGAGCTGGATAACCGGGAGTTTCGCCCGTGTCAGCTCTGCCACGGGGTGGGCCTTCTCAGCAAGACGCTGCAGACCGGCGACGTCATGAGCTACCTGTGCACGCGGTGCGGTGGCGCTCAACAAGACGCGATCGTGAAGTACCGTTAAGCTGGACCGGGTATCGGAGAATCTTGTGTCCCGAGTCGGTTACCTCCTGTCGGTCCTGCTGCTGCTCTTCGCGGTCGTCGCCCCGGTTGCGACTGCCGAGGACGAGGCTCCCCCGACCGTCGCACCGACCTCACTCGACGAGCTGAAGGACGTCCTCGGCGGTCTCGCGCAGCGCCTCGGTCGGCTCATCGAGATCGCGGAGAAGGACCCTCGTCACGAGATCGTGGACCGCTACGTCGCACAGATGGAAGAGGACTTCAAGTCGCGAGGCCGGGTCAAGGCGAAGGAACTCGTCGAGATCATGGAGAACGAGGAGGCGTCCCCCGACGTCCGGGTTCGCGCGAAGGACGCGCTTGCGAGCAATACCGCGAAGACCTTCGACCCCGACCTCCTCGTGGAGAAGGGGCAGACGAAGCCTCGGAACCGGTTCTGCCTGCAGCAGCTCGTTCCGCTGCTGAAGAAGGACGATCCGCAGACGCGCACCCTGGCCCAGCAGCTCCTGTTGCTGTACTTCCGCGAGGGCCAGCGGGATCCGTCCATCGGGATGTTCAAGCCGCAGAGCGCCACCAAGGGTGAGCGGGACAGGGCGAAGAAGGCATGGATACGATTCCTTCGGAAGTAACGCGCGATGTGCCGAGACTCGCTCGCTTGACGCTTCGGTCCGGGGTATTGGTGCTCCTCCTGGCGGGTGTGGTGGGACTCGTTCTCACGACGGACGCTCGGGGAGACAGGCCCGACAGCGGTGCGCCGCTCGTGTCGTCTCGCGCTGGCGCCGTGTCGCCCACGGACCTCGTCAACTACTGGTACGACCGTCATCGCGAGGGCTGGTACCGCACGCTCGACGAGCTCATCGACGAACGCGTCGTGGCGTTCGAGGCGCAGCGTCTCGGCCTCACGGTCCCGCCGGCGGTCCTGGCCCAGGCGGTCGCGGACGAGGTCGCTGCGCGCGAAGCGCAGCTCCGCGAGACCTACGGTGACGAGATCCAACTCGGCGACGAGGTGCAGCGCGCCTACGGCGTGCCGCTGGGGCGCTGGAAGCAGGAGATCCTCCAGCCGCGGCTTCGGGCCTTCCACCTGCTACAGAGGGTCGTGCGTCTCGACACGCGCCGACGGCCGCGTCTGGTCGTTCGGGTGATCGTGTCCGATTCGGAAGGGGACGCACGCGAGATCATGAGACGCGTCCAGGCGGGCGCGGACTTCTCCTTGATCGCCCTGAAGCAGTCCATCGACCCCACGGCGGAGTCGGGAGGCGTGCTGCCGCCGATCGCCCGGGGCGACCTCGCGTTGCCCGCCGTGGAGACGCGCCTCTTCCAGGCCCAGGCGGGCGAGCTCGTCGGACCGCTGCCCGTCAGGCTCGAAGGGGTCCAGACGTGGCATCTCTACCGCGTCGTCGAGAGGACCCAGCCCTGGGGCGGGACCCGTGCCGAGATCTTCCGGCGCCTCGAGGACGACCTCGAGAAGGAGCCGGTGGGCAGCCAGGAGTTTTCCCGGTGGCGCGCCCGCACCCGCCGCGACTTCGGCGTGCGGGTCTTCTCACCGGATGGCCGGGACGTAACGCGCCAGGATTGACGCCCGGCTCACGCCGACCCTGTCTAGAGCGACTTCAGGTCGCCCTTCTTCGGGCAGGTCCTTGAGGCTTCCCGAGCCCGAAGACCTCGAGGAAACGGCGGGTCGTGCCGTAGAGGAGTGGGCGCCCGGGTTGCTCACTGCGCCCCGTGACCTTGAGCAGGCGTCGCTCCAGGAGGTTGCGCAGGGCCTCCCCGGCCTGCACACCGCGAATGCGCTCGACCTCGACGCGCGCTACGGGCTGGCGGTAGGCGACGATCGACAGGGTCTCCAGGAGGCTCGGGCTCAGGCGATCCGCCGCGGGGCGGCGGGCCAGGCGCTGCACGTACTCGGCGAACTCGGGCCGCGTGGTCACCCGGTAGCCCCCGGCGAGCGGCTGGATCTCGACGGCCAGTCCGGCTTCCTTCCATCGCTCTTGGATCCGCTCCAGGGCCTCGCGTACGTGGATGACCGAGCTCAGGCCCAGCAGATCGCGCAGTCGCTCGACGGTGCAGACGTCGCCCGAGACCAGCAGCAAGGCCTCCACGGCCCCCTCGAGCCGCTCCGGGGGAACGGGCGAGAAGGGGGCGGGCTTCTTCTCGGGCTTCTTCTTGGGAGCCTGCGTCGGAGGCTCGTCGGGCGCGTGCGGCGGCTCGTCGCCGGCGCGCGACTCCTCGTCGGTGGGGGGGGCATCGCTTTCTCGGTTCATGGGGAGGCAGCGTACCCGCGCCCCACCCCGGGCGGCAGGGGAAGCGGGGGGCACGCCCAGGTGGCCGGGCGCCGCCGCGACGGTATCCTCGGCCGCTTTACGTCTCGAAATCGTCGGGAGACCGTGCCGATGGCTAGCCTGTCCAAGACCATGAAGAAGTACGAGCGCCGCATTCTGCTGGGGCTCGTGATCCTTCTCCTGGTTTCGTTCACCGTCCTGGGCGTCGTCGACTGCCAGGGACCCGGCGGTAGCGGTGTCGACTACGGCGGCACGTTCCAGGTCACGCCGGCGAAGAAGACGACCGTCTCGAACGACGTCTTCATCGACACCATGCGGCGGTACGACCGGTTCCGCGGGCGGCTCGGTTCGCCTTCCCTCGCGTACCTGCCCTACATGCAACTCGAGCGTAAGACCCTCCTGCCCGGGCTCGCCGGCGTCTGGGCGCACCTCTGCGAGACGGAGGCAGGCAAGGCCGTCGGCTACCACTGCGGCGAGGAGTTCCAGAAGGGCGCCGCCGTCCGCTACGCGGTGCAACTGGGTACCGGCGGACTGGCGTTCACCGACGCGACCTACGATCGCTTCCTTCGCGAGTACTACGGCGGTGCGGCGCGCGACTTCGAGGAGACCGTCGCCGAGGTCGTCATCAAGGACCAGTTCCTCCGGCCCCTGATCGACAGCCGGCGCTACGGGATCTCGTACGAGCAGGCTTACGAGGAATGGAAGAAGAGCGAGGAGTACGTCGATCTCGAGTACGTCGCTCTTCGAGGCCGCGACTTCGCCCTGCGGGCACGCGAGGTGGAGACCACGCGCAGCGCCATCGACCAGTTCCGGCTGCCCCTCGATGAGGCGGTGGGGACGGCGGGATCCATCGAGGGCATCCGCAAGCGGATCGAGTCGTGGAGCGAAGAGAACGGCGGCACCCTGCCCACCGGACTCGCGGACCTGGGGTTCCCGGAGGACAAGGGGATCCCCCGTGACGCATGGGACAACGACTACCGATTCGTCGTCGCCGACGGTCAGGTCGTCCTGACCAGTGCCGGTCCCGACGGGGTGTTCGACAACGCCGATGACGTCACGATGGACCTCACGGATGACCTGAAGTCGCGCTTGGCGCTCAGGGAAGCCGGCATGGGCCTGCTCGCCTGGCATCGCGCCACCGAAGCGTGGCCCGATACGCTCGAGAAGCTGCTCGAAGCCCCCAAGGAGGGCGACCGTCCTCCGCTCCTCCAGCTACGGAAGGACGGGTGGGAGAACGACCTGGTCTATGCCGTCAAGGACGACGGAACGGTCGAGTTGTTCGCCATCGGCCGGGACGGACAGGCCGGTACGGACGACGATATCCGGGCGCAGGTCACGACGGATGAGGCCGTCGTGGAACCGGGCGAGGGCTTCGCGCCCTTCATGGACACCGCCCTTCGCGATGCGTGGGGCAACGCGCTGCGGGTCCGCATGGGACAGCCGTCGCGGGCTCGATGGGTCGTGCGGAGCGCGGGACCGGACGGCGAGTTCGACACCGACGACGACATCCGGAGCGGTAACGAGGGAGATCTCCTGCGCTTCTACGAGCGGCCGGAGGTGCGCAGCGACTACCTGCTTCCCGCCAAGCGTCGGTTCGACGCGTTCTACGTGCATCTCCCCCTGCTCCCGGACGAGGTCCTTCGGCGTCTCTGGGAGGCCTATCCCGATCTGCATCCGGACGAGGAACAGGCTTTCGACCGGTGGCGTGAGTACGGGCCCCGGCCTTTCTACGGCGCCGAGAACCCGGGCGATGCCGAGACCGGCCATGGCGCGGAGCTGGCTCGCCGACTCGCGCCGGGCGTCGTGCCGACGCTCGTACCCGATGTCTCGATCTTCGGCGAAGCACCCGAGGACCTGGTTTCCGCCGACAGTCCCGATCGCGAGCCCTACCTCGAGGGTGGGTGGCGCGCCATCCTGCTGCGCGAGCAGTTCGTCGAGAACCTGATGAACCAGTGGCTCTCCGAGGCGCGCGCGGCGCGGGCGGCGATCCAGGCGTGGGAAGAGGCGAAGGCTGCGTTCGACGCGGGCGAAGGGGATGACCCCGGGGCGAAGCCGGCCGAGGTCACGTTCGAGACCCTTCGCGCCGGCCCGCTCGCTTCCTACCTGCCCGGCGACGGCGATGCGCCGTGGTTCGGCACGCTGCGGCCGGACGAGCCGATGTCCCGCGAGGAGTGGGAGGCCGACGAGCACATCGGCGACATCCAGCTGACCGTGGCCGGACTGTCCCCTCTGGTGGAGCCCGGCGAGTTCGGTGCCGTCCCCGTCCTCCTCAACAACAGCCTCTCCAAGGTCATCCTGCGAAACCTCGAGTACGTCAGCGAGCGACAGCCGGAGCTGGACGAAGTCCGCGAGGCGGTGTTCGAGCGTTACCTCGAGAATCGTCGGGTCGACCTCGCCGGTGAGGCCCTGGCTGAACTGAGGGGCAAGCTCTCGTCCACGAGCGACGCCGAGGCCTGGGCGAAGGCCATCGAGGAGTGGAAGGCGTCGATCGACGCCCCGGTCATCACCGAGGCGACCGGGTTGTTCGTCGGACGCCTGCCGCCGGCGACCTCCTCGGCGCCCGATGACCTCTCGGAAGAAGCCAAGCAGCGTGCCCGGCGTCGCGACTTCGTGCGTCAGCGGGGCTACGAGACCGTGCGTGCGGCCACGGACAGTGAGCTCGGTGACGGCGCTGGTGTCGGCACCGTGGGCCGGATCGTGCTGCGTGACGAGGCAGTCGACGGCACGGACGGCGTGTTCCTCGTGCGGGTGAAGGACCGTCAGTTCCCGCCGCCCGAGGCCTTCTCGCCGTTCGCCTACGCGGGTCAGCTCATGAACGAGACGCTCGGGAACCTCGGGCAACGCAGTCGAGACGCGAATGCGCCTCGGCTCGGGATCATGCCGAACGCGCTATACGAGTACTTCGGCGACCTCGAGAGCCTGAAGCGCAAGTTCAAGCTGAGCACGGAGGTGGATCTCAACCCCCGCGATCGTTGATCCGGCTAGGGAACCGGGTCTTCGCCCGCGCCGCCGCCGGGGCGGCAGCGGAGGATGCGTCGTAGGGTGAGCCACGCTCCTCGTGGTACGCCGTGGCGCGTGATCGCCTCGATCGCGTACGCCGAGCAAGTCGGCTGGAAGCGACAGGACGGAGGCAGCCACGGCGAGATCACGCGCTGGTATGCACGGATCACAAACACGAGGACGGTGCGCATCAGCGGTCGCCGCGCCTCGGTCGCCGCGGCTGAGGAGGGGCGGGGGGGGCGTGCAGGGTGCGGTGCAGATCCGCGCGGAGCCCCTCGAGCGTCGGCTCCGCGAGGTGGCGGCGGGGGGACACCAGGTAGTCGTACGCGCCGAGCTGGGGGCGGAGCGCGCGGAACGCCTCCCGGACCAGGCGACGGAAGCGGTTGCGGCGTACGGCGTCCCCGTAGGCTCGTGGGGTCGAGAGGCCGAGCCGAGCGGCGCCGGTGTCGTTCACCATCCGCCGGACGAGAGCCTGGCGGCCAGGGAAGACGTCGCCGTGGTTCAGCACGCGACGGAACTGGGGCTGCCGGCGCAGGCGGGCATCCTTGGGGTAGGGGTGTTCCGGGGCGCCCATGGGGGGGATGATAGGAGCGAGGGCCCGCCGCCGCCGCAGGCTCCAGACCCTCGCTCGGAATTCCGATCCTCAAGAGTGGCCCCCGTGCTCGTGGGGCCTCCCATGCCGAACACCATGCTTCCCTCTCCGAGGCCCCCACACCGGCGCGCCGTCACGCGCGCGAGCATCCGCCGCGGTCTGTTCGCGCTCGGCCGGTTGGCGCTCGGTCCCGTGTTCGTCGGCTGCCTTCTCCTCGGCTGCAGCCGCCCCCTCCTGAACGAAGGGCCGTCGGAGGCGTTGCTGCCCTCCGCCGCTGTAGGGCCCGTCGGGGACGGTTTCGATCCGGATGTGCGGCGCCTCGAAGATCCGGACTTCGTCACGCGGGCACGCGCGGCCGAGCGTCTCGTCGCGGCGGGTCCGGCCGCGCTCCCGGCGCTGGGGCGCCGAGGGGATCAGCCGGTCGTGCTCTACGGCAAGATGCGGGTGTCCACGACCCGGCCCGTGATCCGGGCGATCTTGGACGCGATGCCCGACGGGGCCGTGCGGCGTGAGCTGGCGTCCGGCGAGGCCGTCGTCCGGCGGGCAGCTGCCGAAGCGCTCGGCCGTCGAGGCCGCTGGGGCTCGGTCGCGGCGCTGATCGATGCGACCGAGGATCCGGAGCCGACCGTCCGGGCGTCGTCCGCGGCGTCCCTTCGGCGCCTCACGAACCGCTTCTTCGGCTTCCGGGCCGAGGCGTCGCCGACGCTGCGCGCTGCCGCCACGCAGCGGTGGCGGACGTGGTGGACGATCGAGGGTCGCCTGGAGGCGCCGACGAGCCCAGACGACGCGGGTTGAGTCCCCAAGCGCGTCCTCGCGCCCGTCTGCGGGTACGATCCCGCCGTGCCTGGCCGATTCCTCTACTACGGTGAGATCCTCGTGCGCCTCCTGCCGGAGCAGGACTACGCCATTCGTCTCGAGGCGCTCGCCGAGGCCCTTCCGATCGAGGTGGCCGCGACGGATGCCCAGGGGCGGGTCATCGTCTGGAACGCCGCGCTGGCCGCCGTCGCCGGATCGCGTGACCAGGCGCTCGCCCGGCCGCTCCTGGCCTCGATGCCTTGGCTGAGCGCCGATCCGAACGTGGATTGGCAAGCCACGCTCGACGACGTCTTGGCCGGAGGGGCGGATCGTATCTTCCCCCGCCACCCCCTGGGCGATCGCGTGGTGCGCGCGACGCTCGGGAAGATGCGGGGGCCGGGCGGGGTGGTCCTGGGCGCCGTCTTGAGTCTCGAGGATCTCACCCACGGCATGCGCGAGGAAGAGCGCCGGCGCCTTCGCGTGCGAACCAACGCCGTGGCGGGGTTGGGTGCGGGCATCGCGCATGAGATCCGCAACCCGCTCAACGCGATGTCCTTGCATCTGCAATTGCTGCGGGAGCTGCTGGAGGATCCGGACGCGTCGCGTGACGATCTGCTCCGCAAGGCCGACACGATGATCGACGAGGTCAATCGGATGGAATCCCTCGTGCGGAGCCTGCTGACCATCAGTCGGGGTGGCCCGCTGGTGCGGCGTCCCGAGCGCATCGACGAACTCGTCGAGACGGTCGCCCATCGCGCCGAAGAACAGGCACGGGAGCAGCAGATCCACCTCCACGTGGAGCACGGCTCCGAGCGCTCGCTCCCGCTGGATCGATCGTCGATCGAGGCCGCGGTGACCAACATCGTCCAGAATGCGCTCGAGGCGACGCACGAGGGTGGCAACGTCTGGATCACGACCCGCGACGATCCTCACAGCACGGTGGTGGTCGTGGCGGACGACGGTCCCGGCATTCGCCCCGATCAGCGGGAGAAGGTCTTCGAGATCTTCTGGACCAGCAAGCGAGGGGGGACGGGGCTGGGGCTGCCCCTGGCCCGCACGACGGTGGAGCGCCACGGCGGTGAGCTGGAGGTGCTGGATCGGCCCGGAGGAGGATCCCGATTCGTGATCCACCTTCCCCGTGTCGAGGGGCTGGACGTCACCGGATCCGCAGGAGGGTAGAGCGTGGCGCGCATCCTGATCGTGGAGGACGAGAAGAACGCCCGCGAGGCCCTCGGTGAGGTGTTCGAGCGAGCGCACGACGTCTTCCTGGCGGAGGACGCCGAGCAGGGTCTGGGGGTCCTGGCCGAGCAAGACGTGGACCTCGTGCTCACGGACATCGTGTTGCCCGGAGAATCCGATGGGTTGGACCTCCTCGAGCAAGCCCGCGCTCGGCACCCGGGACTGCCCGTGATCGTCATGACGGCCTACGGCAGCGTGGGCAAGGCCGTGCGCGCCATGCGGCACGGCGCGCACGACTTCCTCGAGAAGCCACTCGACCTGACCCTGCTGCGCAACCTCGTGGCGTCGACCTTGAAGGGGCGCGACGCGGCGCCGGCGTCTGCGGTGTTTCGAAGTGACCTGGAGGCCTCCGGCGTCCCGCCGGGCTTCGTTGGTCAGTCCAGCGGTGTGCGCGAGGTGTTTCGCATCGTGCAGAAGGCGGCGCCAACGAATGCGACCGTGCTCATCCTCGGGGAGAGTGGGACGGGCAAGGAGCTGGTGGCCGAGGCGATCCACCGGGCCAGTCCTCGCGCCGACGGCCCCTTCGTCAAGGTCAACTGCGCGGCGCTGCCCGAGGGGCTGCTCGAGAGCGAGCTGTTCGGGCACGTCAAGGGGTCCTTCACGGGAGCAACGAGTGATCGGGCGGGGCGGTTCGAGGCCGCCAACGGCGGGACGCTCTTCCTCGACGAAGTCGGCGAGGTGCCCGTGCACACCCAGGTCAAGCTGCTGCGTGTGCTGCAGAACCGGGAAATCGAGCGGGTGGGCGAGACCGCGCCTCGTGCCGTGGACGTGCGCCTCGTCGCCGCCACGAATGCCGACCTCGACGACGGGGTTCGCAAGGGCACGTTTCGGGAGGACTTCTTCTTCCGCCTCAAGGTCATCCAGATTCGCATGCCGCCGCTGCGGGAGAGGCGAAGCGACATCCCCCTCCTGGCCGAGCACTTCCGGGTGATCAGCGCCGAGCGGCACCACCGCGACGTTCGTACCTTCTCGCGGGAGGCCATGGACCTCCTGGTGGAGTACGACTGGCCGGGCAACGTTCGCGAGCTGGAAAACGTCGTCGAGGCCGCGGTCGTCTTGGCCGACGGGCCCCAGATCGGCACGGACGTCTTGCCGGAGGAAATCGGCGGCGATCAACGGGTGGAGGACCTGCCCGATACCGACGGCGTCCGCATTGCGCCCGGAACGTCCCTGCCCGAAGCCGAGCGCCGCATCATCCTCGACACGTTGCAGCGGACGGACGGCAACAAGACGGCCGCCGCGCGCATTCTCGGGATCGGCTTGCGCACGCTCTACCGGAAGCTGGAGCAGTACGGCCAGGAACCCTAGGCCCCAAATGGCCGCTGAACCCCACTCGTTTGCGCCTTCCGCCTTGAACGGCGCGCGCTTCATGAATCATCCAGGCTAGCGGCCGCGCGCCGGGAGGAAAGCATGCTTCTCAGACTTCTGGTCATCCTGGCCCTGGCCGGCGGCGCCGTCTTCGCCTTCCGCGCCGCTACGCACCAGGTGGTCGAGGCCGCCCCGGGCGCGAGCCTCGCCGACATGATCGCGCGCGTGGACCCGGCCGTGGTCCACGTGACGACCGTGCTGGAAGGGGAGCGCGCCGCGCAGTCGAGGGACGACGCGGTGGGGGCCGGCTGGGTGTTCGACGCCGCGGGGTGGATCGTGACCAGCCGACACACGCTGCGAAGCGCCAAGGAGATCCGCGTCAGCCTGGAGGGGCGCGGGACGTTCGATGCCCAGGTCGTCGGACAGGACGAGGTGACGGATGTCGCCGTGTTGCGTATCGCGGCGCAGGGACTCGTCACCCTGGCCCTGGGCGATGCGAGTCGACTACGCAAGGGGGACGCCGTGTACGCGGCCGGGAGTCCCTTCCACCTGGCCCGCTCCTGGTCGGCCGGGATCGTCAGCGGTCTTCATCGAAGCCAGGTGGGCGTCAACCTGAAGGGCTTCGAGGACTTCATCCAGACAGACGCTGCGGCGAACCTGGGTAACAGCGGCGGGCCGCTCGTCAACGAGCGAGGGGAGGTCGTGGGGATGATGACGGCGATCCTCTCTCGCACCGGGCGTAGCCAGGGAGTCTCCCTCGCGGTGCCGGCCGACGTCGTGATGGACGTGGCGCGGCGCATTCAGCGCGGCGAGCGGGTGCAGCGGAGCACCATCGGTGTCGTCGTGCGGGAGGTGGACACCCGGGGGACCGGTCGGGTCGGTCTCGTGGTGACGCGCTTCCACCCGTCCTCGCCGGCCATGGCGGCCGGGCTGCGCGCCGGCGACGTGATCGAGCGCGTCGATGGGCAGCCACAACGCAGTGTGGCCGATCTACAGCGGGTCGTCTGGTCGAAGGCGCGCGGGCAGACGGTCGTGGTGATCTTCGTTCGGGGTGGACAGCGCCTGCAGGCCAACGTCCGCGTCAAATGAAGCGAGCCGCAGGACGCCTCCGAGGGAGACGACCTGCGGCTCATGGAGTCACCTCGGCCGCGATCAATAGCGGCGTAGCACGCCGCGGACGATGCCTCGAATCTCCAGGACCTCGGGCGGATGCACGAAGATCGGCTCCATGGTCCGGTTCGCGGGCTGCAGACGGATGATGCCGCTGGCCTCGTGGTAGATGCGCTTCAGGGTGGCTTCGCCGTCCACCACGGCCACGACGATCTCGCCGTCGCGGGCCGTCGATGCGCGCTCGACCAGGACCAGGTCACCATCGGTGATGTGGTCCTCGATCATCGACTCGCCGACCACGCGGAGCATGTAGACGTTCTCGCCCGGTTCGATCGGAAGTAGATCCTCCAGCGTGTACGGCTCGGGATCCTCCACCGCTTCGATGGGCCGGCCGGCCGCGATGCGTCCGAGGAGCTTCACGGTCGGCTTCGGTAGGTAGTCCTTGTCCAGAATCTCGATCGACCGGGACCGCTGGGGGAGCTTGCGAATCGCGCCCTTCTTGACGAGTGCGGCAACGTGCTGGTGCACGGTCACGCGGTGCACGCCCAGTGAGTTGCCGATCTCCTCCAGCGTGGGGGAGGTGCTGTTCTCCCTCCGGTAGTCCCGGATGAACTTCATGATCTGAAGCTGTTTCGGGGTGTAGTTCATCCTTGCCGTGTCCTCCCTGGACCCGCCCGCGGCTCTCACCGCCGACGTGTCCTGTTCGCCCTCCTAGGGCTCTGGATCGGTCCGTCTTGAAGGTGTCTTCGCATTGTTCGTGCGAAAGGGGTGCGGCTGACCCGTCGACACCCCATTCCCGGTCACCGCTCTGTCCCTTGCGTGCCTGTCCCTTGCGTGCCTGTCCCTTGCGTGCCTGTCCCTTGCATGCCTGTCCCTTGCCTGCCTCTCCGTAGCCTGTCTGCTCCTCACCAAACCCGCGCCCCTCATGCCAGGATCGTCACCACGAGGACGAGGAGGACCCCCAGGGCGGCCAGGCGCTCGCTCAAGGGCAGCGCGGAGGTCCCCGACGTGTAGGAAGCGGGCGCCTGCACGGGGGCGCGCACGGGGGCAAGCAGGTTCCGGTTCAGGACGGCGCGCATGGCATCTCCGAGGTGTTGGGTATGGGCCGCGAGCGGTAGGCGGGCCGCAGGAGACGGGCGGTAGGGCGACGGGCTGCAGCGAGACGGGCGGTAGGGCGACGGGCTGCAGCGAGACGGGCGGTAGCGAAGTGAGGACGACGGTGCGGGGCGCGAGAAGGGAGCTCGACAGAGAGCCACCGGCGACCGCCGTCCTCGGTAAGGTGGGGAGCGTGTTCGACACAGAGAAGATGCTAACCTTACTGCGGGCGAACGCAAGGGTCTTTTACCGTGTTGTTCGTATGGCGGCCGCGAGGGCTTGGGCAAGGGGGCTGGCCCGGGCTACGCTCCGCGCCATCGTGCTTGGATCCGCCCCCCCTCTAGCTCTCCCCTCTTCGCCGAGGCCGCGTGGACGGGGGTGGATGGTGGTGCTGCTCGCCCTCCCACTCCTCATGCAGGGGGGGTGCCGGCTGGCGCGGCCTGCGCCCGGGCCGGCCGTGCGGCCGGGGCGTCCGATCCCGTCGGCCGTGGTGGCGGCGCGCCGGGCGCTGCGGGCGCACGATACGGAGGGGTGTCTGGGGCTGCTCGAGAGCGAGCGGGGGCTGTGCGGCGACGAGCCGGAGCGAAGCTGGCTGCTGGCGCACGTCTGGGCGGCGACGTTCAGGGCGCCTCGAGCGCGGCGCGCTGCGGCCGCCCTGCCGCGCGGGTCCTTCCGCCAGGCGCTCGTGGCCAGCCTGTCCGAGGATCCGGAGGCAGCCCTCGCGGAGCTCGAGCGGACGATGCGTTGGCCTCCCGATCCCTGGGTTCGACTGGCCGCCGCCTATCTGAACGGCGCGCTCGGAGCCCCCGTCGAGTCCCTGCGGCAGGCCAATAGCGCGCGCGGTCGCGGGAGCACCTACGTGGACGTCGAGACCTGGCTCGTCGCGGCGCGGGCGCACGCCGAGGCCGGGCGCCTCGAGGAGGCCGCCGAGGCCGCCCGACACGCGCTGGCGCTCGAGCCCACCGACGTCCGCGCCCACGCGATCGTCGCTGCCGTCCACAAGCTGCGCGGCGACTGGGAGGGGGCCGTCGACGTCCTGGTCGATGCCATCGCGATGGTGCCCACGAATCGGGGCCAGGCGCGCTTCCTCGCGTCGATCCTCCGCCGCGCCGACGACGCCGGGCTGGCCGCGCGGGCCGCGGAGGGGCTGGCGGGGACGGACGGTCCGGGAGGTCCTGAGTTCCTGGCCCTGGAGGGGCTCCTGGCCGAGCAGACCGGTCGCCACGCCGACGCCGTCGAGATCTACGCCCAAGCACTGGAGGCCGGGGCCATCCCCGTCCCCGTCGATCGCTACCTGCGGCGGCTCTTGTTCGAAGAGGGGGCGTTCGAAGAGGGTGTCACCTGGCTGCTCGCGGCGGTGCCGCCGACCCTGCTCGAAGCATCGACGAACGAGCTTCACCCAGCGTGGCAGCGGCTCCGGGGCGCGATCCAGGCGGCGCCGGATCGCCAGGCGTCCCCCGAGGCGCGCCTCGAGCTGGCCGAAGCGTTGGCGGGCGTCGGGGCCCTGGTCGAGGCGCGGCACGTCCTCGCGCCGCGAGCGTCGCTTCCGGCCGCCCGCCGGCTCGATGCGCGCCTCGCCCGCCAGATCGCGTTCGAGGACGCCATCGAAGAGGATCTGGAGGGCGGGTACCGGCGCGGACACCGCAAGAAGAAGCCGGCCGACTTCGATGCGCTGCTCGCGTGTCTCGCGGCCCGTGCGCGTGACCATCTGACCCCGGAGGAAGCAGCGGCCTTCCAGCCGCCGCATCAGGGCGTAAGGCGCATCCCGGTCTTCGGGTCGTGGTTGGATCACGGGACCGAGTCGACCTCGCCCGCCGTGCGGCACTTCCGCTCCTACGGGAAGTTCTTGATGTTGGGGCAGCGCGAGGGGCAGCCGACCGAGGCGATCTTGCTTTCGCTCGCCTCGCTCGAACGGGGGGCCTCGATCTACACGCGGGGCGCGACGTACCGGCACGACGTGGCGGTGGGCTACGACCGGCGACTCAGCGGATACGTGGAGAGCCAGGGAGGTGGACTCGGCGGCGCGTGCCTGCCCGACGGCATCTGGATGGATGCCGACAGCGCCCGCGAGGCCGACTTCAGCCTGCGCAGCGTGGTGGTCACCGACGCGGCGCGCGTCGAGGCGGGGCTTCAGGCCGAGTCCCTCTTGCCGCCCGATGGCCCGGGCGGGCTCTTCGGCACCACCGAGACGGCGGGGGCCGGCTTGCGGCTCGTCGACCGCTACGTGCGCCGACGTCCCGGGCGTGCCTGGGGCAGCTTCTCGACCCTCGTGGCGCACGAGTACGGCCACGTCGTGGAGATCAAACGCCACCTGCCCTTGCTGCGCGGGCTGCCCGCGTCCATCGCGCTCGTCGTGCAGTCGGGCTTCTCACCCCTGCAGATCGAAATGGAGCTGGAGCGGCGGGCCCAGCTGGCCGCCTTGGCCTACGCCGAGGATCCGGACCTCGCGCTTGCCGAGATGATGGCCGCGCTCCCCGTGCACGCGCGGCAACCGGATGCGCACGCCGGCGGGTACCGCGATGCGATCCGCGCGCTGGCGGTCGAGGTCTACCAGCACCCCAAGCGCTACGGCGCCATCGATCGCACCTGCCGCATCGTCCCGCAACTCGACCGGCTGACGAACGAGCAGATCCGCCACGCCGCGCGCCGGATCCTCGGCGTGGCGCGCTAGCCTGGATGTTTCATGAAGCGCGCGCCGTCCATCGCGGAACGCGCTTCATGAATCATCCAGGCTAGGTGGCCGTCAGGAGATCCACGACCTCGCTGGGGCTCGCGCCACCGGCGATCCGCTCCCGCACCTCGGCGAGCTTGAGGCGCTTGGAAAGCTGGGCGAGGAGCTCGAGGTAGGGCTTCTGGGTGTCCTTCGGGCCCGCGATCAGGACCACGATGTTGACCGGCTGCTGGTCGATGGACTCGAAGTCGATGCCTTCGGCGTGTCGGCCCACGGCGACGACGAAGTTGCCGACCGTGCTGATGCGCGCGTGGGGAATCGCGAT
This sequence comes from uncultured Planctomycetota bacterium, assembly GCA_963802335.1. Lineage (GTDB taxonomy): Bacteria > Planctomycetota > PLA2 > PLA2 > JAEUHO01 > CAWDIE01. The sequence goes on from CAWDIE010000008.1 coordinate 758,194, forward strand.
GCCGAGGCCGATGCCCGTCGACAGGATGCGCTCGCGCTGCCGCACCGCGTCGATCAGCTCGTCCCGGTCGGAGACGGCGTCGGTGGTCGCGACGGCGTCGACCATCTCGACGAGGACCGCGTCCTTCGTCTTGGCTCTGAGATCCAAGACCTGGGCTTCGGAGAGGTGGTCCCGAAGGTCGATGCTCGTGCGATCCATGGTTGGTCCCTCGTCGCGTTGATCCTGCCCGAAGCCCCAGCGGATGACCCGAAGAGATTGCGGTGTCCTGGGCTCAGAATCCCCCTCGAACGATCGTGACGCGGGCGCGGGGCCGCGTGAGCCGCACCAGCACGAGGTCGCGACGCACGCGACGGTGGGAGGTCGAGCGCCCGGCGATCCAGCGGGCGGCGCGCGCGAGTCGCCGTGCCTGGTCGACCGAGACGCCGGCGGGAGACGCGGCCCGGCTCGCGCGCGCGGTGGTCTTCACCTCGACCACCACCAGGACGCCTTCCTCGACGGCGACGATGTCCACCTCGCCATGCGGCGTGCGTACGTTGCGCGCGAGGACGCGGTAGCCGGCGCGACGCAGCGCACGTCGCGCGACCCGCTCACCTCGACGGCCCACGAGGCGGGACCGGCGTCCCTGCTCGACGCGGCCGGCGACACCCCTCGGGCGTCGCCAAGGCCACCACAACGTCTCCATCCGCGCTCCGTTTCCAGAGCACGGGACCCGCGCGCGGGACTACTCCTCGGTCGCGGCCGCAGTCGCCGCTTCGGCGGCGGCGGCCTTCGCCGCGGCGGCGGCCGCGCGATCGGCCGCCTTGCTCTTCTTCGTGGGCTTGGTGCCGACGATGACCTCGCGGAGGCGCGTGGCCTTGCCGACCCGGTCCCGGAGGTAGTAGAGCTTGGCGCGACGGACGCGGCCCTTGCGCGTGACCTCGATGCTCTGCAGCACGGGGCTGTGGAAGGGGAAGACCCGCTCCACGCCCTCGCCCTGGACGATCCGACGCACCGTGAAGGTGCGCCCGAGGCCCTTGCCACGGATCTTGATCACCACGCCGGTGAAGATCTGCACTCGCTCGCGATCGCCTTCCTTGATCTTGACCGCGACGTTGACGGTGTCCCCGATCTCGACGGGGGGAAGGTCGTGGCGAAGATAGGGCTTCTCAGCCTGGTGAACACGGTCCATGGCGGCCTCCGGAGGCTCATCGCTCGAGCAGCCTCACCGGTCACTCCGTGCAAAGCGTTTCCACGGCTGATCCCAGCAGGCAAGCCGAGGAGGGTACAGGAGGACCGCCGGACCCTCTCCATTTTCTCGGGGGGAGGGGCTAGGATCCACCCGGCATGCGCGCGACCGTCATCACCCTCTTCCCCCAGCTCCTCGAGGTCTTCCTCGAGACCTCGATCCTGGGGCGCGCTACCGCCGCCGGGCGGATCACGGTCGATCTCGCGGACCTGCGAGCCTACGGCGAGGGGCGCCACAAGGTGCTCGACGACCGGCCGTTCGGCGGGGGGCCGGGCATGGTGCTCAAGGCCGAGCCGGTCATCCGGGCCGTCGAGGACGCCCGCGCTCATCACGGGGAGGGCGTGCGGACCATCTACCTCACGCCCCAGGGCCGGCGATTCGACCAGGCCGACGCCGAGGACCTGGCGAGTACCAAGGGCGGCCTCGTCCTGCTCTGCGGTCGCTACGAGGGCATCGACGAGCGGGCCCTCACCTTGCTGGGTCCGGAGGAGGTCTCCGTCGGGGACTACGTGCTGAGCGGCGGCGAAGTGGCGGCGATGGCCGTGCTCGACGCCACCGCTCGTCTGGTGCCCGGCGTCCTCGGTCACGAGCTGAGCTCGGTGGAGGACTCCTTCTCGCGCGAGGGAGGACTCCTGGACCACCCTCACTACACGCGCCCGGCCGTCGTACATGGACTGGACGTGCCCCCGATCCTGTTGAGCGGCGATCATGCCGCCATCGCGCGGTGGCGTCACGAGCAAGCGCTCGAGCGCACCCGCGCGCGCCGACCGGACCTTCTCCGCGACGAACCCCAAGAAGAGGACGCCTGACATGTTCACCGGCATCGTGACGCACCAAGGGCGCGTAGTCGCTGCGCGCGACACGGACGGCGGCGGCCGGCGGTTCGTGCTCCGACCGGAGCCGGACATGCCGAACGTCGGGTTGGGGGACAGCATCGCCGTGGACGGCGTGTGCCTGACCGTCAGCGCCTTCCTGCCCGAGGGGCTGGCCTTCGACGTGGTGCCCGAGACGTTGCGCAAGACGACCCTGGGCGAGCGCCGGGACGACGACGTCGTAAACCTCGAGCGCTCGCTCGCGCTGGGGGCGGAGATGGGGGGCCACATGGTGCAGGGGCACGTCGAGGGCGTCGGGATCATCGACGCGGTCGAGCGGCAGGGCGAGGACGTGCGGATGTCCCTTCGGGTCGAGGACGGTCTCTTCGGTGGGCTGATTCCCAAGGGGAGCGTGGCCATCGACGGCGTCAGCCTGACCGTGGGCGAGGTGTGGGGGGACGCCGAGGGCCCCGGAGGCGGCTTCAGCGTCTACCTCGTCCCGCACACCCTGGCCGTGACCGGCCTGGGCCGTCGGCAGGCGGGGCAATCGGTGAACATCGAGCCCGACGTCATGGGGCGGTGGGTCGAACACCACGTCAGGCGCATGCTCGAAAACGCCGATCAGATCCTGCAGAGGCCCCCCGTCGAGAGGAACGACGCATGAACCGTTCGACCCGCCTTCCCGCCATCCTCGCGGTCGCCATCCTCCTGGTCGCCGGCTGTCAGGGCCGCAAGCAGCTCAACCCGACCGTGGCCCGCGGCAATCCGGGCGAGGCGATGGGCCGGCGCGCACCCCGCACGCAGCCGCGACGCGGGGGCAACGTGTTCGTGAGCGACCGCGACCTGGCGCCGGTCGACGCGTTCATCAGCGCGCGCAACGCGCAGTGGATCATGGGCGACGAGGTCGAGGTGATCGCGAGCCGCGAGTACTTCGCGCAGGTGCTTTCGGTCAACAACGCCGTGGGTCAGGTAAAGCGCTCCGACACGGTCCGCGACGAAGAGACGACCGTGACCCTCACCTATCTGGGCGCCCCCGGCTCGGTGACGGTGACGAGCAGCCCGCGCGTCATGATCGGCACGGGGCTCACCATCAACGCGCGGCGCCGGCTCGTGCTGCACCTCGTCAAGACCCACGATGCGAACGTACCGGTGCGCTTGTCGGTCACCGCGTCGGGCGACGCCGTGCGGGGACGCAAGGAGGAGGTCCTCCAGCGCGGCCCCATGCTCGGTCTGGGCGGAGAGCTGCGTCGAGGCCGTTCCGGCTTCGTGTGGGTCCCCCGGTCCTGAGAACGGGCGCGCGGGCACGCAACTTGCGACCACTTCCCCGGACCATGGCTACCATGGTCCGCCCCTGACGTCGTGAGAGCCCCATGCTGCACAAGAGCCTCCGTCTCCTCGGTCTGCTGACGCTTCTTCTGGGCCTTCTCCTCGTGCCCAGCACCTTCGCGGAGGACGATGCCTCCGACGAAGGGGCAGAGGACGAGGCGCCCATCGAGGTGGGACCCGGGGTCGACCTGGGGGACCAGAATGTCCCCTTCGCGGAACAGGTGAACCGTGCGATCGAGCTCGGCAGCACGTGGCTTCGCTCGAAGCCGCAGCGCTTCGTGATCCCGGGGACTGACGGCGAGATCGGCGCGCACTGGGGGTTCATTCGCGGTGACCGTCTCTACGGCGGCGGTGAAGGCAAGGGCTACGGGCACCCCGCGGGGACGACGGCGCTGGCGCTCTACACCCTCCTGAAGTGCGGCGTGTCGCCGAAGGACCCGGTGATCAAGGCCGGGTTCAACTGGCTCAAGTCGTTCCACAAGATCACCCCCGAGTGGGACGATCGCGACACGAGCGGCAGGGAGCGCTATTGGTTCCTGGCGGTCGGCGCGACGAGCTACGAACTCTCGGTCATGATCCTCGCCCTGACCGCGAAGTACGACCCGTACAAGAAGTCCTCCCAGTCGCAGGTGGTGCGCCGCCGCGGCAAGCTCAGGATCAAGAACAAGTCCGACCGCGTCTGGCTGACGCAGCTCGTCGATGCGCTGATCGCGCGTCGTGGGCAACCGGCGACGGGCGCCGTCCGGCTCGACAAGTCCACCCTGCGACGGCTGCACGACACGCGCAAGGAGGAGCCGTATCCCGAGCCGCCCGAGGGCGAGCTGCCGCCGCGCGAAGAGCGTCTGGGCTGGCGCTACAACCCGCCGCGCGTCAACCTGACCGCGGGGGGGGGCGGCGGCCGCGGGGGCGGCAAGTCGGTCGACTCGCTCGTGATCGGCGGCAACCCGGGCCTCCACGGCAACCAGGATCTCTCCAGCACCCAGCTCGCGGCCTTGGCGCTCTTCGGTGCGCACCAGTTCGGCGTGAAGATCCCGCAGAGCGTGTGGGAGGACATCGTCGAGTTCACGCTCGATCACCAGGAGCCCGAAGGGAAGGAGCACACGCGCCACGACCCCGGCAACCCGAACCCCCCCGTGGATCGCGCGCGTGGGTTCATGTACTTGAAGGGCAGCCCGGATCGCACAGAGGGTCTTGCGACCGGCGCCATGACGGCGTGCGGCGTCGCGAATCTCCTCATGGCGAAGCAGGTGCTCGGCGAGTCGTCCAAGGGACGCAAGGCGTGGAGCGAGCGCGGCTGGGATCGCACGGTGGACATGGCGATCTGGGACGGCCTCGCCTGGCTCGACAAGAACTGGTCGCCGTTCACCAACCCCGTCAAGAACGGGTATCACACCTACTACCTCTACTCCATCGAGCGGGCCCAGGATCTGCGCGGCAAGAACCTCATCGGGAAGCACGCGTGGTATCCGGAGGGCGCGCGCCAGCTGCTCTCGCGGGCCCAGGCGGCCAAGGTGGGGGACCCCTTCGACGAGCGGGCGCCCGAGCAGAACGCCGTGTTCTGGAACACGCAGTCCACGCATCAGCCGAAGGACGTCCTCGACACCTGCTTCACCTTGCTGTTCCTCAAGCGGGCCACCCGTGGCGTGGCGCCCGGACCGATCACCCCGGCGGACGGTCGCGCCGTCGACAACCGCTAGACCCCACACCCCAGCCCCCTCCGTGCAATCCCAGGCGAGGCGTCCGCCTCGGCGTAGGATGCCGGCCTCAGGCAACCCGGGGAGGAGGTCGGCGTGAAGCTGCACGAGTACCAGGCGAAGGCGCAGTTCGCCGCGGCGGGGCTGACGGTGCCTCGCGGCGTCGTCGTCAAGAAGGCGAAGAAGGCGGGCAAGGCCTTCGACAAGCTCGGCGGTGAGCTCGCCGTCGTCAAGGCGCAGATCCACGCGGGCGGGCGCGGCAAGGCCGGCGGTGTGCGTCTCGTCCGTTCGGCGGACGAGGCGGAGGCCGCCGCCCGCGACCTCCTCGGCAAGCCCCTCGTCACCAAGCAGACCGGGCCGCAGGGCACCGTCGTCCGCACCGTCCTCGTCGAGGAGGGGCTGGACCTGCGCAAGGAGCTGTACGCGGCGGTCGTCCTCGACCGACGTCTCGAGCGTCCCGTGCTCATGGCCAGTGCCGAGGGCGGGGTCGAGATCGAGGAAGTCGCGGCTACCAAACCGGAAGCGATCCTCCGGGAGGTGATCGATCCCGAGCGCGGCCTGGATGCCTTCCAGGCGAGGCGGGTCGCGTTCGCGCTGGGCATCGACAAGGACCTGGTGCGGCCACTCGCCGCGACGTTGCAGCGACTCGCGCGCCTCTGGCTCACGTCCGACGCGAGCCTCGTCGAGGTCAACCCGCTCGTCACCACGGGCGACGGACGCGTCGTCTGTCTCGACGGCAAGATGAGCATCGACGCCAACGCGCTCTTCCGGCACCCCGATCTCGCCGCCTTGCGTGACCTGGGTGAGGAAGAGCCGCGCGAGGTGCGTGCCCGCGAGGCCGGCCTCTCCTACATCGGCCTGGACGGCAACATCGGCTGCCTGGTCAACGGCGCCGGGCTCGCGATGGCCACGATGGACATCGTGAAGCTGCACGGGGGCGAGCCTGCCAACTTCCTCGACGTGGGCGGCGGCGCCACCGCAGAGCAAGTGACGACCGCCTTCGGCATCATTCTCGAGGACACCTCCGTCAAGGGCATCCTCGTCAACATCTTCGGCGGCATCATGCGCTGCGATGTCATCGCGGAGGGCGTGGTGGCGGCGACCAAGGCGGTCGGACTCGATCGCCCGCTCGTCGTGCGGCTCGAAGGAACGAACGTGGCCAAGGGGCGCAGCATCCTCAAGAAGAGCGGGCTCGACATCACGCCTGCGAAGGACATGGACGAGGCAGCGCGGTTGATCGTGGAGGCGGTGTCGTGAGCATTCTCGTCGGAAAGAACACCCGGCTCATCACCCAGGGCATCACCGGGGATGCCGGCCGGTTCCACACGCTCGCGTGCCGCGACTACGGCACGCAGGTCGTCGGTGGCGTGACGCCCGGTCGGGGTGGCAGCAAGGTGTCGCGCATTCCCGTGTTCGACACGGTGAGTGAAGCCGTCCAGAAGACGGGCGCCAACACCACGATGATCTTCGTGCCCGCACCGTTCGCCGGTGACGCCATCCTCGAAGCCGCAGACGCCGGCATCGAGGTGATCGTCTGCATCACGGAGGGCATTCCGGCGCTCGACGAAGTCAAGGCGAAGATCGACGTGGACGCCGCCGGGGTGCATCTGATCGGCCCCAACTGTCCCGGCCTCATCAGCCCCGGCGACAAGGCCAAGATCGGGATCATGCCCGGCTACATCCACAGCCCCGGACGCATCGGGGTCGTCTCGCGCAGCGGCACGCTGACGTACGAGGCGGTTTGGCAGTTGACGGAGCTGGGGTTGGGACAGAGCACGTGCGTCGGCATCGGGGGCGATCCGGTCCCGGGTACCCAGTTCGTCGACGTCCTCCAGCTCTTCGAGGAGGACAACGAGACCGAGGCGGTCCTGCTGATCGGTGAGATCGGCGGATCGGCGGAGGAGGAGGCCGCGGCCTTCGTCCAGGAGCACATGACGAAGCCCGTGGCGGCGTTCGTGGCCGGCGCGACCGCGCCGGCCGGGAAGCGCATGGGGCACGCCGGCGCGATCATCGCGGGTGGTAAGGGCACCGCTGCAGAGAAGCAGAAGGCGCTACGCGCCGCCGGCATCGCCGTCGCGGAGAGCCCCGCGGCGATGGGGGTCACGATGGCTCAGGCCCTCGCCGATCACAAGCGCCGCCCTCGCCGCAAGAAGTAGGCAACGCCTCGGGCTCTTCCCATGCGTCTTCGCCAACTGCCGCTGCCCGCTCGCCTCACGATCCTGCTCTTCGTGCTCTTCTTCGCCGGCTTCTACGCGCTGGCGCAGGGGACGCTCTGGGTGCGGGAAGGCGGCGGTCGGCTGCCCGGCGCGCAGGACATCCTCGCCAAGTACCACGGATCCGAAACCGGCTCTCGCATGCATCGGGTGCTCGACCCGGCGCTCTCCTTGAACGATCCGCGGGCGATGTGGGTGTACCTGGATCCGCTGCAGGACGAGGCGCTGATCGCGGCGCGTCGGAAGACGATCCTCGACTGGGTCGAGGACGGTACACCCGAGGCCGGATGGGCCGCGGTCGCGCGCGTGCTGCACCAGGAAGCCACCTGCCTCACGTGCCACGCGTTCGGCGGCGAGAAACAGGACCTGCCCTTCGAGACCATGAGCCAGGTTCAGGCGGTGTCCGCGAAGGGGGAGGGCATGCCGCTCGCTTCCCTCCTCACCTCCGCGCATAACCACGCCTTCGGCTTCGGCATGCTCCTCCTCGTGTTCGGGCTGGGCTGCGCCTTCACGGGCCTCCCCGCGACGATGCGCGTCCTGCTCCCCCTGGCCGCGTTCGTGGGCGGCGCGATGGACCTCGGCGGGTGGTTTCTGGCGCGCACCTTCGGCGCCCCCTTCCACCTCGTCGTGCTGGTCGGAGGGGCGCTCTTCGGGCTGGCGCTGGCGGCGATGGCGCTCGCCGTCCTCGTCGAGGTCGTCCTCCCGAGGCCTTGACGGCGCGCGCCCCGCCCCGGCCGGGGCATGGCGGTCGCCCAGGGTACGATTGACCAAACGAGGGCCACGCAGACGGCGTAGCCAGGAGCGATCATGAAGGTCACCCTGCCGGAAAAGGTAACCGGGGCGCGCGATGCCCTGTTCGTGCTCGAGGTCGAGTTCCCCGTGGCGACGGCGGAGCGCACGGTCGAGGTGAACGTCACCGGGCCCGTGGAGCCGCTCGACCTCAGCGGGAGCAGTCGGGGGGGGACCTACCGCATTCCGGTCGGCCTGGAGCGGCTGCACGTGCCGATGCGCGTCCTGGAGGACGGGGACGGCGAGGCCCTCATCAACGTCACGTGTCTGGAGGGGCCGGAGGCGACGCTCACCGACCACCAGATGATGAGGCTCGAGGCCCCCGGCGCCTCCGGCAAGGGAGGGGGAAGCAAGCGCATGCTGCTGGGCGCGGCCGCGCTCGCCGCCGTGGCGCTCCTTGCCTTCTTCCTCGCCAAGCGGGGCGGCGGCGACGTCGTGCCCGACGTGCGTGGTCAAGAGGAGGCGACGGCCCGCGTCGCGCTCAAGGAGGCGGGATACGTCGTTCGGCCGACCTACGACCGTGAGGCCGAACCGACCCAAGACGGCCTCGTGATTCGCCAGATGCCGTCGGCCGGGGCCGCCATTCCCTCGGACCGGATCGTGGAGCTGGTGATCGGGCGTCCCGCCCAGGAGGTCGCCCGCGTGCCCTCGGTCGGTGGCGAGGTCATGGAGAACGCCGAGCGCACGCTCGAGGGGCTCGGCTATCAGGTGATCGTCACCGAACAAGACAACGACGATCCCCAGATGACGGGCCGCGTCTTGAGTCAACTCCCCGAGGGCGGGGAAGCACTGGAGGCGGGTGGCCAGGTCGAGATCATCGTGGCACGCGCCCCCGTGTTCGTTCTCTTGCCGGACCTGGTGGGCCAGACGCGCGAGGAAGCCGAGCGCAGGTTGGGCGATCTCGGTCTCGTCGCCGACTTGAGCGTGGAAGACACGGACGAGATCCGTCGCGACGGCATGGTCGTCCGGCAGGCCCCGCTACCCGGCTCCCAACTGGACGTGGGCGCGCTCGTGGCCGTCGTCGTGGGGCGCGCGGCCGCGGCCGACGTTCCCGAGGACGAGTGGTCCGATCCCGCTGGCACGGACGTCGGCATGGGTACGGGGCCCGATCCTCTGCCCTCGCTGCCGGGCCAAGGGGATCCGATCGCGGACGCGACCGAGCCCGGTCCGTCTACGACCGAGCCCGTCACCGCGGATCCCGTCCCCGCGGATCCCGCGCCGCCCGAAGCAGTGGAGCCCGCAGCCGCACAGCCGGTCGCGACGACGCCGACCCCGGCCGTCGCGATCGAGCGTGACCCGGATGGTCAATTGACCATTCCGGACTTCAAGGGCTGGACGCGCGAGGACGCGGTCGACCGCCTGCGGGACGCCGGGCTCCAGCCGATCGTCACGCTCACCCCGGCCTCGACGCTCGAGGACCAGGGCCGCGTGATCCGGCAGCGGCCCGCCCCGGGCGTGAAGCGCCAGGGAGGCATGGTCTTCCTGACCGTCGGGGAGGGCGCCGCCGAGCCGAGCTCGCCCGTCGAGGTCGCCGTCGACGTGCCCATGGAGGAAAGGGACACCGGTCCCGAGGACCCGCTCGCACCCGAGGATCCGCTCGCCCCCGGGGCGGTGGCCGGTCCCGTCGTGGCCGAGCCTGGCCGCCCCGACATGGGCACCGAGGCCGACGTCCTCGACGAGATGATCGATGGCGCTGCCGCGACGGCCGGCACGCCCGTGCCCGATGTCGTCGGCTTGCAGCAGGAGGACGCGGAGTCGCTCCTCGTGGATCTAGGTCTCATCGTGCAGGTCGTGCCGCAGCCGACGGACTATCCGCCGCCCGGCACCGTGCTCGGACAGGACCCCGCGCCCGGAGAGCCGCGGCCGCGGGGCGCCGAGGTCCGACTGGAGGTCGCCGCGCCGCCCGGCGCAACCGCGAGCGTCGCGCCGCCCCGGGACACACCCATCGTGGCCCCGACGCCCCCGGCGGGTACGGACCCCGTGCCGCCCCCAGCCGGTCCCTCGGCGATGCCCGAGGGCGTCACCCGTCTCTCGGCTTCTTCGGGCGCCGGGCGCGGCCCGATTCCCCCGGTGCGCTTGCCGGCGCGCGACGCAGCCAAGACGGCGACCGTGCCCCCCATGGAGAACCTGACGGTCCAAGACGCCGTCATCCGGGTGCTGCAGGCGGGCCTGATCCCGATCATCGAGATGGACCGAAGCCCCGAGACCACCGAGGGACGTGTCGCCGGTCAGGTGCCCTCGGGCGCCACGCCGGCCCTGCTCGGCGATCTTGTCCGACTGCGGGTCGGCGCTCCGCCGCGTACCGCGGAGCGCATGGTCGATCTGCCGACGGTGATCGGGGCGGACCTCGATTTGGCGCGCCGCATCTTCGCGGCGACCCGGACCGGACTCGAAGTCTTCGAGATCCGCGTACCGAATCACCCCTACGCTGGCACGGGCCGCGTCGCGGCACAGTACCCGGTCTCCGCCATGCCCCGGGCGCAAGCAGGGCGCGTGACGCTGTTCATCGTGGGTCGCTAGACCGCACGCGGGCCCCCCACTGGGGCGCCTTACTCGGGGCGCCTCATGTGGGGCGCCTCACTGGGGCCCGTCACCCGGCTCGGGGGCGGGTGCCCAGGCATCCGCCTCCGCGGACAGGCCCCGGTCGTCTTCCCCGTCCTGCTGCCGCCGACCGCCCCGGCGCCCGCGGCGGCGGCCCCGGCCACGCCGGCTCGCGCCGCGCGGCGGACGGCGTTCGTCCTCGCGCTCGTCCCCCGGGGTGTGCTGCGCTCGGCCATGACGCTCCCCGAGGGCTTCCCATGCCCGATAGAGGTCGAGGCCGCAGTCGCGGGCCATGAGGTCCAGGCGCAAGAACCGGAGTGCGAGGGGGAAGGCCCGACGCGAGGCTAGTCGCTCGCTTCGGCGCCCGTCCGGTGCTTCGCGCATGGCGAGCCACACCCAGAGCATCTCCTTCATGCGGGCCAGCGTGCGGCGTGGAATGCTCATCCGACGGGCGAGCGGGCGCACCGTGTCGTCGAACAGGTCCCCGAACGCGGTGTAGCCCTGGCGGGGGCTCTCGGCCCACGCTTCGATCACCCAAGGTCCGACCAGGGGCGCGAGCACCAGCGCGTCGTCCTCACCGTGAGCGGCCAGCCCCCAGCGATCCGCGGCTCCGAGGAGCATCCACATGGCGTGGGCCTCGGGCGCGTCGACCGTCTCTCCGTGCTGAGCCTCTTCGTGGGTGCCACCCGCGTCGGTCGGCCAGGAAACGGGACGCTCGAGCAGCTCGACGAGCTCCGGAAGCCAATGGGCCAAGGCCCCCAGCTCGTGGAGCTTGCGTAGCGTGCGATAGGCGGACGCGCGGCTCAGGACCTTGAGCAGCTCGATGTAGAGACGAGCATTGCTGGCTTCTTCCAGGACCTGGGCCGTGTCTCGAATCGCCTGCTCGAGGCCGGGTTCGAGCTGGAAGTCGAGTCGCTCGGCAAAGTGCACGGCGCGGATCATGCGTACCGGGTCTTCCCGCAGGCGCTCGGCGGGATCCCCGATGGAGCGCACCAACCGGGCCTCGAGATCCTCGAGGCCACCGACCCAGTCCAGGATCTGGTCGTTGAGCGGGTCGTAGAAGAGCGCGTTGATCGTGAAGTCGCGCCGACGTGCGTCCTCGGGCGCCGTGCCGAAGACGTTCTCGGGCGAGTGACGGTGATCCGCGCGCCGCCGATGTCCGGCCTGGGCATCGGCCTCGAGCTCGGCGCGCAGGCGCTCGGCGCGGGCGAGATCCTCCGGCGCCGGTATGCCGCGGAAGGTGGACGTCTCGACGACGTGGTCCCGGCCGAATCGAATGTGCGCAAGTCGGAATCGACGGCCAATGATGCGCGCGTTACGAAACAGCCTCTTGATGCGATTCGGGTGCGCGTCGGTCGCGACGTCGAAGTCCTTGGGCTCCAGACCGCATAGCAGGTCCCGAACGCAGCCGCCGACGAGGTAGGCCTCGTGTCCGTTGCGCTGCAGGCGACGGACGACACGGACGGCGTCCTCGTCGAGTCGCGCGGACTGGATGGCGCCCTCGCGCCGGTTGGGAGTGTCCGCCTCGTCCGGCGGGGGCTCGCCCGTGGAGGTGTCCACGGCGTCTTGGGGGTCGTCCTCGAGCATGGCCCACCATCGTAGGCGCCCGGCCTCCCCCCGTGCCGGAATCCGTCAGAGTGCACCGGTGGCGGGCTTTGACACGGGTCGAACGGGCAACCTATGCTTCGGAGCGATGAGCCATCGATGCCCGTTCCTCGCCGCCCTGACCCTGGCCGTGGCTCTCGGTGCCTGCTCGGGGGTCAGCAGCCTCGACGAAGAACGCGAGCCCCTGGCGCCCGAAGAGCAGGCCATCGTTCGTTCCAAGGCGCAGGCCGCGTTCGAGGAGGGGGCCTGGGCGACCGCGTGGGACGAGGCGGTTCGCGCGGGCGCCGCCCGCGAGCGGCTGGAGACGATCGCCATCGAGGCCATGGCGCCGCTCGATCCCGTGAGGACGCCCGCCGCGCCCGACACGGCGACCTCGATGTTCGACGAGCTCCGCAAGAAGTACGGCGGTCTCTCGCCGAGCGCACGCGCGCAGGTGGGGCGGCGCAGCGCGGCCTACGGCGAGAAGAACCGGTGGAACGAGGCGGTCGAACTCGAGCTCGCCGCGGTCGACGACCCGCCGTCGTACGCCGGCGCCTGGGCGATCTACGAGGCCGCTCCGGCGTGGAAGGTCTCGGCCATCCGCACGCGGATCGACGAAGCCAAGGAGGAGTTCCGGCGGAAGCAAGAAGAGGCCGCTGCAGGATCAGACGATTGATCCGCCTCGCCGTCGCGGGAGCCGGCGCATGGGGCCGCAACCACATTCGGACCCTCGCGTCCACGCGCGGCGCGCGGCTCGCCTACGTCATCGAGCCGGACCCGGAGCGCCTGGAACTGGCCCGCGAGCTGGCGCCCGGTGCTCGCTTCGTCTCCGAGGCCGAGGAAGCGCTTGCCGACCGCCGACTGGACGGGCTGGTCGTCGCGAGCCCCACGCCGACGCACGTGCCGCTCTCGCGCGCGGCCCTCGACGCGGGGAAGCACGTCCTCTGCGAGAAGCCGCTCGCGCCGGATGCCGACGAGGCGCTGGGCGCTCGTGCGCCACGCACGAAGGCGCAGTCGTCTGCTCTCGGTTGGGCACCTGCTGCTGTACCATCCCGCCGTCGTGCGGCTGAAGCAGATGATCGACACCGATCGCTTCGGGCCGTCTGCAGTACGTCGTGGCCCAGCGCACGAACCTCGGTCGCATCCGCACGGACGAGGGAACGCTCACCAGCTTGGGCCCGCATGACGTAAGCGTGATGGTCCATCTGCTTGGGGCGTGGCCGATGTCCGTCTCGGCGCACGGCGCCGCCTACCTCCAGCCGTCGTGGGAGGACGTGGTGTTCCTCGTCCTGCGTTTCCCCGGCGGCGTGCTCGGGCACATCCACCTCTCCTGGCTGGACCCGGAGAAGGTGCGTCGCATGAGCCTCGTCGGGCGCCGGCGCAGATGGCCGTGTTCGACGACATGGAAGCGGACGCCCGCTGCGATTGCACGACAAGTCCGCCTCGGTCGGACCGACCGCCGACACGCCCCCCGGGGAGTGGCCCGTCCACTCGGGGCGCACGCGGGAGGTGCGTCTGGCGGCGCGCCAGCCCCTGAACGAGGAACTCCGGGCGTTCGTGCGGTGCATCCGCGATGGCTCGCCGAGCCTCACGCCCGGCGAGGACGGGGCGCGGGTCCTGCGCGTGCTGGATGCCGCGCAGACGTTCCCTGTCGCGAGGTGGGGCCGAGATTCAGGTGAGGATTCGGTGAATTTCGGGCGACACTTGGAGCCGGGGTCCGATCTGGAAGCCGGGCCCCGGAGACTTGCCTGGTGACGGAACCCGCCATGCCCATGCCGCGCGCCCGGCACCGAGCCCGACGCGCCGGTGCCCGCATCCGAGCACACGCCCGTCCCGCTGATGGACCCCCGCCGGGTCTACGGTGCGTGGGGGCCGCAGGCCGAGGAGGCCGTGCTCCGCATCCTCCGCACCCACGCCTATGTGAAGGGACCCGAGGTCGCCGGCCTCGAGGCCGAGTTCGCGGCCGACACGTCGGCGTCCAGCGGGCCGTAGCGGTGGACTCCGGCACCGATGCGCTCGACCCTCGTCCTGCGCGCCGTGCTCGATCGCCGGGAGCCGGGACGACGCGAGGTCATCCTGCCGACCTTCACGTTCGTGGCGACGGCGGGCGCGGTCGTCAACGCGGGTGGCGTGCCGGTCTTCGCGGATGTCCTGGCCGGACACGATGAACCTCGATCCGGCCTCCGTGGCCGAGCGGATCACCTCACGCACCGCCGCCGTGGTGCCCGTCCACCTGTTCGGTAGCCCTGCCGACATGCAGGCCATCGGGGAGGTCATCGCCGGACGCGACGTCTTCGTGCTCGAGGATGCCGCCCAGGCCGTGCACGCCGACCTCGGCGATCGGCGAGCCGGCGCGTTGGGCGACGCGGGCGCGTTTTCGTTCTACCCGTCCAAGAACCTGGGCGGGGCCGGCGACGGCGGCATGGTGACCACCGACGATCGACGACCTCGCGGACACCGTCGCTGCGCTGCGCGATCACGGCCAGACCCGGAAGCTCTACGATCACGGCATGGTGGGGACGAACAGCCGCATGGACGAGATCCAGGCGGCCGTGCTGCGCACCAAGCTGCCGCTGATCGGCGCCTGGACGAATCAGCGGCGGGCCGTCGCGGCTCGCTACGACCTGGCGTTCCAGGGAACCGACATCCGGCCCCAGCTCGTCCGGCCGGACGCCGTCTCGGCGTATCACCTCTACACCGCGCGCGTCGAGCATCGCGACCGGCTCCGCGAGGGCCTCGCCAAGCGGGGCATCAGCACGGGGGTCTACTACCCCGTGCCGCTGCACGCCCAGACCTGCTTCGCCGCCTGGTCGCCGGCCCCCTGTCCGGTGGCCGACCGCTTGTCTGCCGAGGTGCTCTCGCTGCCCTGCTTCCCCGGCCTCGAGCGCTCGGAGCAGGACGCGGTGATCGACGCGGTGCGAGCGATCGTCCGCGGCTGAGCGGCTGACACGAGGCGCGCTCGGGGCGTCCATCCGAATGGACCCCGCGTTCACGGGCGAGGACGCCGCCGGCCGCGCCGGGCCCGGCCCCGGGCCGCGGATGGCCCTCGGGACCCGATTTTTGGGCCCTGGGCGTGCGGGGCACGCCGTGTGCCCCTGCCCGCCGCATGGGACTCGAGGACGCCGAGAGCAGGGACCGACGTCAGGACGCGCGCGTGTCGCCGGGGGGACACGTGCGTCTGGCACCACCACCGCCCCGACCATCGGCCGAAGGGCGCCTCGTCGACGTGAGCGCCGGCGGCGTGCGGCTGTCGTTGGGCAGCCAGAACGTGGACGCCGGCGCCTTGGTGCGCTTGGAAATCCACCTCGAGGACCCGGCCCGACCCCGGGGGCCCGCGCGGCTCGTCCTGGACGGACGCGGGCGGGTGGTCTGGGTGCGGGACGAGGGCGGTCGCCGGGAGGCGGGCGTGAAGTTCGATCGTCCGGTCGAGGTGCGCCCCTCGTTTCCCGACGTGGTCGTGTTCTGACTACATCATCCCGTTGCCACCGCTTCGCTGACCGAGCAGCCCGTACTTGCGCATCTTGTTGAAGAGCGTCGTGCGGTTGATCATCAGGGCGGCGGCCGTCTCCTGCCGGTTCCAGTTGTGGCTCCGGAGCGTCCGCTCGATGATCTCCCGTTCGGGGATCTCCAGGGCCTTGCGTAGCGGCAGGGTCTGACCCGGCTCGGGCGCCGACACCTCGCGCGTCAACTCGACCGGGAGCTCCTTGGGCGTGATCGTGTCGCCGCGGCAGAGGATGACGCCGCGCTCGATGGCGTTCTCGAGTTCGCGGATGTTCCCCGGCCAGGCATGCGCCTGGAGGATCGTCATCGCGTTGTCGTCGATGTGCCGCACGGCCTTGTCGTTCTCCTCCGCGAAGCGGCGCAGGAAGTGCATGGCCAGGAGCGGCACGTCGCCGCGGCGTTCGCGGAGCGCCGGTAGGTGGAGGGGCACGACGCTGATGCGGTAGTAGAGATCCTGACGGAAGGTGCCTTCCTCGACGCGGCGGGCCAGGTTTTCATTCGTGGCGAGGATGAGACGGACGTCCACGGAGATGGTCTCTTCGCTGCCGACCGCTTCGAAGCTGCGGTCCTGGATCACGCGGAGCAGCTTCACCTGCAGGGCCTGCGATGCGGTGCTGATCTCATCGAGGAAGAGGGTGCCGCCGTCGGCTGCGAGGAACCGGCCGGTGCGGGCGTTCGTCGCGCCCGTGAAGGAGCCCTTGGCGTGCCCGAACAGCTCGCTCTCGAGGAGTCCCTCGGGCAGCGCGCCGCAGTTGAGCTCGACGAAGGGGCCGTCCGAGCGACTACCCGCATCGTGGATCATGCGCGCGACGAGCGACTTGCCGGTGCCGCTCTCACCCGTGACCAACACCGTCGCGCGGGTGGGGGCGACCGCGTCCACGGTTTCGAACACCTTCAGGAACGCGCTGTCTCGCCCGACCGCGCGGCGGTTGCCGGTGACGTGCGCGAGCCGTGCTCGCAGATCCGCGTTCTCGGTCCTCAGGCGGGCCGACTCGATCGCGCGGCCCACGACGAGCACCATCTCCTCGTCCAGCACCGGCTTCGTGACGTAATCGAACGCCCCGTCGCGCATGCCGCGCACGGCGTTCTCGATCGTCCCGTACCCGGTGACGAGGATGACCTCGGTGCCGGGGTGATTGCGCTTCACGTGCTTGAGGAGGTCGAAGCCGTCCGCCCCCGGCATGTTGATGTCGCTGATGATCAGATCGAACATCTGATCGTCCATGCGGGTGAACGCCTCTTCGGCGCTGGCCGTCGCCTCGACGTCGTAGCCGTGCTTCGCGAGCAGGATCTTCAGCGTCTGGGGGACGAGGGGATCATCGTCGACGATCAGGATGCGTGCGGCCACGTTCTTACCTCGCTTCCGTCAGCGTGTCGGTTGCTACGCGGGGGAGGGGGAGCACGACGCGGACGACCGTGCCGCCGCCCGGTCGGGCACACGATGCCGATGTGTCCGCCGAACTTCTCGACGAGGCGCGCCGAGAGGGGCAGGCCGAGGCCCGTGCCCTGGCCCGGCTTCTTCGTGGTGAAGAACGGCTCGAAGACCCTCGAGCGGATGTCGTCGGGGATGCCCGGTCCGCGGTCTTCCACTTCGATGAGGAGGGAGGCGTCCTGCTCACGGGCGCGTACGACGATGGGCAGATCGGCGCCCGCGGCGTCCGCCGCGTTCCGAAGCAGATTGGTGACGACCTGATGGAGTCCGCGCGGTACGGGGATGCGCGCCACCTCGGCGCGGACGTCCTGGTGGAAAGTGAGGCGCCGACCCGTCGAGCGCCAACGACACGGAGGTCGCCGCCTCGGCGATCAACTCGCAGAGCGCCTGGGGAGCCTGCTCCACCGCAGCGTTCCGCGAGAAGGTGAGTAGGTTCTGGACGATGTCCGCCATGCGCGTGAGCCCGGTCTCGGCGAGATCCAGGTACTCGTGGGCCTCGTTCGCGCCGTTCACGCAGTCGCGCGTGAGGCGGATGCAACGCAGCGTCGCGTCCAGCGGGTTGTTCAGCTCGTGGGCCACGCCCGCGGCGAGCTTTCCGATCATGGCCAGCTTGTCCTGGACGCGCAGGCGCTCACGCAGGTCCTGGTTCGCCCTCAGCGCTTCGTGGTGCTCGAGTGCCTTGGCCACCGTGGCGGTGATCTCTTCGGCCCGGCAAGGCTTGGTCAGCACATCGAAGGCGCCCAGCCGCATGAGATCGACGGCGCGCTCGACGGTACCGTGCCCCGTGAGGACGACGGCGACGGCGGACGGCGCGTTCTCCTTCAGCGCCAGGATCAGCTCGCGCCCGGACATGGGGGCCATGTTCAGGTCGGTCAGGACGACGTCGGGGGGATTCTCCCGGCAGGCGTCGAGCGCCTCGGGTCCGCTTCCGGCGTCGGTGACGTGGTAGCCGGCCATCTCCAGGACCTCACGGAGGAAGTCCCGGACCACGTCCTGATCGTCCACCACGAGGACGTGGGCGGCAGGTCCTTGCGAGGAGGAGGCCTCGTGCGGCGCGTGGTCGAACCCGTCCATGTGTCTCCTGGGTCGAGGAAACCCGACGGGGACCTTTCGACAGGGGTGGGGCCCTGGCTTGAGGAAATCGCGGCCTGCAGCATGCCGCGTCGAACCTCGTGGACGTCAGTCGGCCAGTACCACGCGATTGCGGCCGTCGTCCTTGCCCCCGTAGAGCGCCCGGTCGGCCGCCTTGAGCAGGGCCTCGGCGGTCGTCCCGTTCTCGGGGTAGGCGGCTACGCCGGCCGTGAAGGTGACCTGGACGTCGCCGAGCCCGGCGGGAAGCCGGAAGGGGCGCCGCTCGATCAGCTGCCGGGCCCGGTCGACGGCGAGCAGGTCCTCGGGACCCGGGGTCGGGGGAAGGCTCGGCAGGATGACCACGAACTCCTCGCCCCCCCAGCGGGCCAGGAGGTCGGTCGTGCGGAAGTGGGGGGCCAGCCGCCGCGTGAACTCGCGGAGCACGACGTCGCCGGCGTCGTGGCCGTAGCGATCGTTGATGTGCTTGAAGTGGTCCAGGTCGATCAGCGCCAGGCCGAGGCGGTCCCCGAGACGCGCGGCTCGACTCAGCTCTCGCTCCATGGCTCGCTTGTACGCGCGCCGGTTCGGCAAGCCGGTCAGCGGATCGATCGTGGCGTTGCGCTCGGCCTCCACGACGCGGCGGGCGACGGCGAGGGCCCGACCGGCGCGTCGGGCCATGTCCGTGAGGCGGGCCAGGCTGGCCTCCGACGGCACGGCGTCTGGCTCGAAGTCGGTGAGGGCCACCACGCCGGACTCGGCTCCGGTGCCGGCGAAGGGGAGGAGCGCGTAGACGTGGCCCTCGTAGCAGCGCAAGCCACCGCGCTCGCCCCGTCCGACGAGGGGGCGGCCCTCGCTCCGCGACGCGTCCGGCCAGGCCGAACCCGAACGGCACCCGCCAGGTCGCCACGCTGGCCTCTCCGGGCCCCCGCGCCGCGCGACCGCAGAGGAGCGGGCGCTGGGGGTGCGCGGTGAGGAGCGAGGCGCGGCGCGCACCCGAGGCGTCGGCCAGCGTGGCCAGCACGAACTGCTCCAGGGCCGGCAAGTCGCCGAGGTGATCCAGGCAGGCTTCGGCGAACGCGCCGGCGTCCGCTGCGTCGGCGTCTTGCGTCGCGCTCGCGTGCTCCGTTGCGGGTAGGGGAGGCGGCGGGGGCTCGGGCGCCCGCGGCGGCTCGGGTGCCGGCGGAGGCACAGGCGCCGGTGAAAGGGGCGGCGGGGGCGCGCCGTCGACCAGGAAGAGGGGCACCTCGGCCCGGTGGAAGTCCAGGACGGCCAGAGCCGCCGCGCGATCTCGCCTCACGCGGGTCTCGTCCACCACGACGGCGTCGTAGGGATGGCGCTCCAGCGCGACGATCGCGTGGTCCAGTGCCCGCACGCGGTGGATCCGGCTGCGCTGGCACCCGATGCGTCGGAGGGCCTCGACGGCCCCGCGGCCGTAGGCCAGCACCGGTCCAAAGCCCGGCGGAATCGTGGCCGCGAGGTCGGGATGGACGGCTACCACCGTCGCGTCTCCTGCCCCTTCAACTCCAGCAGGGCATCGACGGCGGCGCCGACGAACTGGGTGCCTCGGAGCGACCGGATCTCGGTCAGGGCGTCCGCGGTACGTCGGGAGACCCGGTAACTCCGCGGGTGGGTCATCGCGTCGTAGGCTTCGGCCACGCCGATGATGCCGGCACCGAGCGGGATCGCGTCGCCGTCCAGGCCGTCGGGGTAGCCGCCGCCATCGGGGCGCTCGTGGTGGTGCCGCACGAAGGCCGCGGCCTCGCCGAACGGGGCGAGGATGCGCTCACCCAGCACGGGGTGGCCGTGGAGGAGGGCGCGGTCGCCGTCGCTCAAGGGGCCGTCACGCGTGAGGACGGCGTCCGGAACGCCGACCTGACCGACGTCGTGGAGGCGCGCCGCCGTGTAGATGACCTCCTGGAGGCGCCGCGAGAGGCCGAGCGTGGAGGCCATGCGCCGGGCGAGCGCCGCGACCCGCTCCGCGTGGCCGCGGTGGAGGGCGCCGCGCCCCTCCAGCGCTTCCAACATGCGCGTGGCGACGTCGAGCGCGCCTCGGACCGCCTGCCGGCGCTGCCTCTCGGCTTCGACGCCGACGGCCAGCGCGCGCGGGACGAGGGCGAGCAGGAAGCGGTCGGCCTCGTCCGCCTCGGGGCCGAGCCGGCGCAGGATCGCGAGGCCGCCTCCGGGCTGCACGCCCTCGTCCAGCGGCGTCGCGAGGGCTTCGAGCGGCACGCCCAGCCCGAGCACGACGTCGCGGGCGACCCGATCCTCGGCACGCCGGGCTGCGGTGATCAGGTCCGGTCGCAACGCGCCGACGTGACGACCCGGCACGCCTTCGGCGAGGTGGTGCGCCGTGTGGAGCGACGCGTCCAGCATGATCTCGATCTTCACCACGAGGGCCCCGAAGCGCGCGGCGACGATGCGGGCCGTGGTGTCGAGGACGCGGTCGAGATCGCGCTCCTTGGCCAGCAGGGCGGTGAGGTCGCCGATGAACTCGAGGTCCAGCACGCGTCGAGCGAGGGTCTGTCGGGAGAGGTCCAGGTCGCGCTGGGTGGTCGCCAGAGCGGCTTCGGCGGAGCGGGACCGGTGCCGCAGGTCCTCCGCCTCCTCGCGCGCGCGATCGAGGGCGTCCCGCTCGCTGCCGAGCATGCGGCTCTTGCTGAGGACCCGGTCCACGACCCGAAGCAACTCGGTCGCCCGAAACGGCTTCGGTACGTAGTCGTCCGCTCCGAGGCGCAGCGCCTGCACCGCCGTCTCCGTGGAGGCGAAACCCGTGATGAGGATGCTGCCGAGATCGGGTTGGATGCCCTTGGCGGTCCGGATCAGGTCGAGACCACTCATGCGGGGCATGCGAAGGTCGGTGATGAGGAGGTGCACGCCGCCGCGGCGCATCTCCTCCAAGGCCTCCTGGGCCTCGTTGCGGAGCGTGACGCGGTAGCCCTCGCGCACGAGGACCTCGCGCAGCAGCTCGCGGATGTCGGGTTCGTCGTCGACGACGAGGAGATGGGGGCGGTCGTTCGACGTGGACGGATGAGGCCGCATGCAATCTTGGATCGGCTGCGTCGCCCGGGGTCCGTACCGGTTCCGTTCGTGTCGCTGCCGCGGCCCCGGACCGTCAGGCGGCGGGCATGGCGAGGCCGACCAGAGCGCCGCGCTTCGAGGGCCTGAACGTGGGAAGCCCTCCGTGCTCGCGGGTCAGGCGATCGATGAGCCAGAGGCCCGCCTGGGGCTGCCGGGTCCACTCGCCCACCCAGAACGGGCTGTCCCGCAGCGTCTGGACGCGCTTGGGCTCCAGTTCCAGCTTCGGCACCCGGAGGCGCACGCGCCCCTGCACGAGTCCCGGGTCGGCTTCGGGGCGATCCACGGAGAGGTCGACCTCGACCGGGTCGGGGTCGTCGTCGCCGCGACCGATGGCCGCGTCGCGGCCGAGGCCCACCAGGCAATCCACGAGAGCGTCCAGCGCCTGCTCCACCTGGCGGCGGGGGGCACGGATGCGGACGCCGGTCTCGAGCGCGGTGCGCGCCGGCAGGGCCCGTCGAGCCCGGTGGACGGCGGCCTCGGTCAGCTCCGCGAGGTCGAGGAGCTCCGGCCCGTTCGGGTCGTGGAAGGCGACCGGCGACAGGATGTCGAGCATCTCGGAGAGGCGGGTCACTTGCGGCGAAATCGCCTCGCACTCCGCCTCGTTTGCGTTCAGGCTGAGCACCTGGGCGACGTTGCCCACGTGGTGCTTCACCCAGTAGGCCGTGTTCTCGACGGCGGCGTCCGCACTCGCCGGCGCGCGTTGACGCGGCCTCACGAGGGAGGACGCGAGCAGCACGACCTCCTCGGGGTAGTAGGGCTCCGGCGTCCACCCATCGGCCCCGCTCTGGAGGGCTCGAAGGGCGAGACGGCGTCGACCTTCCGGAACGAGGAGCAGGATCCGTGTCGACGGATCGCGACGTCGGATCTCCCGCAGGAAGCCGAGGTCGCGGTTGGTCCAGCCCTCGACGGACACGATCACCACGTCCGCCGGTCGGTCGACGAAGCTGGCGATGCCCGCGTGCGGGTCGTCGGAAGTACGAACAGCGAAGCCCGCGGCGCGCAGCGCGCGGAGGAGCGAAGAGCGCGCACGCCCCCGCCGGGCCACGACGAGGGCCCGGTAGCGGGGGGCGGGCGGGGAAGCGGAGGGTGAGGGGTCGTTCATGCGTCCGTCGGCATCGGGCAAGCGTCATCGTTGGCTCGGCCTGACCGACGGCCCATCATCACCCTCCCCAGGGACTGTTCTCGATCGTCCGGGTTTCTGCCCCCCCGGGCATACAATCCGGACCCTCCTTCCTTCCCGAAGCGAAAGGCGTGCCTTTGCGCATTCTCCTAGCCGACGACGAGCGGGCGATCGCCATCACCCTGGCCGACGACCTGAAGCGGGCCGGTCACCAGGTCACCGTGGCCTCCGACGGGGCCGAGGCGCGCCAGGCGCTCCACAAGACCTCGTTCGACGTCCTGGTCACGGACATCCGCATGCCCCAAGTGAGCGGGGTGGAGCTCCTGGAGGAGCTGAAACGCAGCGATGCGCCGACCGAGGTGATCATCATCACGGGCTACGGCACGATCGAGTCCGCCGTGGACGCGATCAAGAAGGGTGCCTTCGACTACATCCTCAAGCCCTTCGACAACGAGGAGATCCTGGTCGCGCTGCGCAAGATCGAGGAGATCCGGCGCCTGCGCGACGAGAACGCGATGCTCCGCGAGGCGCTGGATCAGAAGAAGGGGCTCGAACAGCTCGTCGGGCAGAGCGCTGCGATGCAACGCGTCCTCGAGCGCATCGTGACGGTGGCGGACTCCGACGCCCGCGTGCTGATCACCGGCGAGAGCGGCACGGGCAAGGAGCGCGTCGCGCGTGCCCTGCACGACATCTCCTCCCGGGCCGACAAGCCGTTCATCCCGCTGGCGTGCGCCGCCATTCCGGGCCCCCTGCTCGAGGACGAGATCTTCGGCCACGAGAAGGGCGCGTACACGGATGCGAAGGAACGCAAGCCCGGCCGCTTCGAGCGCGCCGACGGGGGGACCATCTTCCTCGACGACATCGACGACATGCCGCTCGAGACGCAGGTGAAGCTGCTCCGCGTCCTCCAGGAGGGAATCGTCGAGCCGCTGGGCTCGCAGGACGGGATCCCCGTCGACGTGCGCGTGATCGCCGCGACGAAGATCGACCTCGCCGATGCGGTCGAGGACGGCGAGTTCCGCGAAGACCTCTACTACCGCTTGAACGTGGTGCCCGTTGACCTGCCGCCGCTGCGCGACCGGGACGGCGACATCCCGCTGCTCGTCGAGCACTTCCTCGGCAAGTTCGGCCCGAAGCGCGACTTCACCGTGCCGTCCGAAGTCATGGCGGAGCTCTGCAGCTACCGGTGGCCCGGCAACGTGCGCGAGCTCGAGAACGCCGTGGAGCGCGCGATCGCGTTGGCGGGAGGCACCACGGAGCTGTCGCGCGACCTGCTGCTCGAGGGCGCCTTGCGTCGTCGTCGGCGGGGCGGTGGCACGGACGACACGACACCGACGTCCATCCGCGACGCCGTACGCGACGCCGAGAAGCGCGCCATCCGCAACGCGCTCAAGTCGACGAACGGCCACCGCGCCAACGCCGCCAAGCTCCTCGGCATCTCCCGCAAGAACCTGTGGGAGAAGATGAAGGACTACGAGATCGACTGACGTTGCGAAGTCACCGCGTCGCGCCGTATTCTGCCGAAATGGGCAAACACGCGGGCTTCTCGCTCCTCGTTCTCCTCCTGCTTCCAGCTTGCGGCCGGGGAAGCGTCCCCAAGCCGCCGGCCTGGGCCGGTGTCAGTCCCGAGCAGATCGCCGAGGCGGAGGCGTTGGGCGTGCCCGTGGCGTTCGAGAACAGCTTGGGCATGCGATTCGTCTTGATTCCGGCGGGGACCTTCCGCATGGGCTCGACCCAGGACGAGGCCGATCGACGTGCCGATGAGGTGGCCCACACGGTCACACTGTCGACGGCCTACTACATGCAGATCACCGAGGTGACCAACGCCGAGTACCGCCGACTTCGCCCGGAGCACCGCAGCGGATTCCTCGCGGAGCCGGGCGACGCCGCTGAGCCTGTGCGAACCCTCGACGACGAGCGGCAGCCGGCGGTCCATATCGCATGGTCGGACGCTCGACGCTTTGCCGAGGAGCTGACGCAGGGGGATCCCTCGCGCGCGTACCGCCTCCCCACGGAAGCGGAGTGGGAACACGCCTGCCGCGGCGGACACGGGACCGTCCCCGCGAGCCGTGACGACGGCACGCGGCTCGTTGCGTCGCGTTCCGCGAGTGCCTGGGGCCTGTTCGACATGCACGGGAACGCGCTGGAATGGTGTCGGGACTGGTACGCGCCCTACGACGTGGGCGAGGGCGTGGACCCTTCCGGACCCGGACCCGCCGAAGGCAGGGCGCCCCAGGTCGACGTCTGGGTGCGCCGCGGGGAGGACGTCGAGCGCCGACGGGCGCAGGCGCGCGTCTTGCGTGGCGGGGGATGGCGACATGCGCCCCACGACTGCCGATGCGCCGCACGGCACTTCAGTACGCCGGACGATGCGCAGGACACGTATGGCTTCCGCCTCGTCTCGCCGCTTAGGGAGTCGAGCGCGCGGCCCTGAACCACGCCCGCGAAGTGCGGCTGGTCGGCGCGGACTGTCCCTGGGGAGGGGTATCCTGTCTCTTGCGAGTTGGGGGCCTAGCTTGGCGCAAGCCAAGGGAGGTTTGTGTGTTGCCCCTTCACGTCGCCCGCAGCGTGTTGGCCGGTGTCGACCTCGTCGAAGGTCTTCCGGTCCACGAGACCCACACGCGCCTCGAGATCGGTCTTCGACTCGGGGACACCGGACAGGGGATCCTGTCCTTCTACCTGGCGGAAATGGCCGACCGGGAAACCCACCAGGCCACCGGCCACCGCACGGCCGCCCAGTACGCGGCGGACCGACTCGGCATGGACCGTCGCCGGGCGGGCGAGCTGATCGCGGCTGGCCGCAAGCTCCGCGAGCTGCCCCGCATCCACGAGGCGTTCTGCGACGCCGAGATCGGCTGGTCGAAGGTGCTCCAGCTCGTCCGGGTCGCCGTGCGCGAGCACGAAGAGGCCTGGCTCGAGCGGGCCAAGGCCGTCAACTGCGAGGAGCTTCGGCGGCAGGTGAAGCTCACGCGCGCCGGCGCGAAGCCGCGCGAAACCGGCGACCGCCGCGGCATCCGCGAGCCGCGCTTCCGCGTGCGCGTCACGATGGGCGCGCTCGGCCACGAGGTCGTGGAGAACGCGAAGCGCAAGCTCGGCGACGAACGCGGCGAACCCGTCGGTGATGCGGAGTTCATGGAGATCGCCGCCAAGTTGATCCTCGGCTCCGACGACGACGGCACCGTGCCGGGCCGCAAGCGCGTGGACCACTCGCTCTACCAGATCGTGCTGCACCAGGTGCGGTCGGAGGCGAGCCCCGATGCAAGCCCTGATGCAAGCCCTGATGCAAGCCCGGATGCGGAGTCCGGCGACCTCCTCCTCGACACGCACGAGGTCGGGCTCGTGCCCCTCCAGGACGCCGCGGCGCGTGGCTGCGACGCGGGCTCCGTCGACAGGAAGACCCCGCCGTGGATGCGAAAGCGAGTGCTCCATCGGGACGGTCATCGGTGCCGGATGTGCGGCAGCACGCACGACCTGGAGGTCCACCACATCCGCTTCCGCGAGCACGGTGGTCCGACGTTGATGTGGAACCTGCTCTCGGGCTGCAACGGCTGCCATTCCCTGATCCACGGCGACCTGATCCGCGTCGTCGGCGAGCGGCAGGAGGACGTGCGCTTCGTGGATGCCGACGGCAACTCGCTGGCCCGGGCCGGCGAGTACGTCGCCCGCGAAGCACTGCTCCGCCTCGCGCGGCCGGAGCGCGGCGCCGCGCCGTCTCTCGCCGGTTCCGCGACGTCCGCCGGAACTCCGGCGATCGAGGAGGTGCCCGACGTCGTGGACACGGCGTGGTGGCAGCGCCATGCGGACGGCATCCGTCTCCGCGACGGCAAGCGACTCGAGCTGATGCCGTCCGAGACCCTCGCGACGCCCGCGCCGACGCCCGCGCCCCCGAGTCCCTCGTCCGCCGCCGAGGCCTTCGCCGACCTGGTCGGCCAGGACGACGTCGTGGCCGAGTTGGCCGCGGCCGCGAAGGGGAGCGCCCTGCGGGGACGGGCGTATCCCCACACCCTCTTCGTCGGGCCGGCCGGCACCGGCAAGACGACGCTGGCCCGGGGCACGGCCCGGGTGGCGGGCGCCCGGCTCGTCCAGACGAGCGGCCCGCTGGTGCAGGACGTGGCCTCCCTCCTGGGTCTGCTCACACAGCTCGGCGAAGGCGACATGCTCTTCCTCGACGAGATCCATGCCGTGCCGCGGGGCGGTGCTGGAGGTGCTCTACGAGGCGATGACCGACGGATCCCTCTCGCTGACGCTCCATGCGGGCATGCGGACGAAGCCCGTGCGGCTCGATCTGCCGGCATTCACCTTGCTCGGCGCCACCACCGAGGAGGCCGCCCTCGACGAGGCCCTGCGCTCGCGGTTCAAGACGCGCATCGCCCTGGGTCTCTACGACGTCGAGGACCTGACCCGTCTCGCGACAGCCCACGGCCGCCGCGAGGGCCATGAGCCGACCGAGGAAGGGGCGCGGCTGGTGGCCGAGCGGGCCCGCGGCACGCCGCGGGCCGCGCTTCGGCTCCTCGAGCGGGTGCTGAACGACGTGCTCGGGCGTGGAGGATCGGGGCTGGATGGAGAGAGCGTTCGTGGGGCCCTGCTGCGGCTGGGCTACGACGCAGAGGGGCTGGCCCCCGACGAGCGGCGCTACCTGGACCTCCTCGAGCGCCGACATCGCCCGATGGCGCTGGCCCAGCTTGCGCGGGGCCTACGCCTCGGCGAGAGGATCGTGCAGGACCACGTGGAGCCCGAGCTGCTCGACCGCGGCCTCGTGGCGATCACCCCCCGCGGACGCGTGGCGTTACCGCGTGGGCGCGCCGGATATCCGGCAGCCTCACCGGGAAGCGCCGGATATCCGGCACCCCGCCGACGGCGCGCCGGATGAACGTCGCCTCGACGCGTGCCCAACGCGTCGCCCTACTCGCTTCCGAGGGGAATCCGGCGATGATGGCGAGGAGAAATCCGAGATTCCCGGGACGCCGACGGGTCGCCGTGTGAAGGACCTACATGGCAGGGCAGATCGAGTCACTCTTCCAGCGCTATCGAACCCAAGGGGACGTGGGGGCCCTCGGCGAGGTATTCGACCGGACAGCGGGAGAGCTCTTCCGGGTCGCCGTCCATCTGTCCCGCGATCCGCTGGCCGCCGAGGACCTCCTGCAGCAGACCTTCCTCGCCGCGATCGAGCGCCGCGACCGCTACGACGCGTCGCGTCCCCTGCTGCCGTGGTTGCTCGGCATCCTCTCGAACATGGCGAGGCGACGGTGGCGGGAGGGGACTCGGCAGCCCGATCCGGACCGACTCAGCATCGCGGATGCGTCCCACGGGCACCCTCTCCGGGGTGACATCGAGGCGAGGGTGCTGGACGCCGTGGAGCGTTTGCAGCCTCCCTACCGCGAGGTGGTGCTCCTCAACCTGCGCTTCGGGCTCGAGCCGGCGGACATCGCGCTCCTGACCGACCGCGAGCCGGGTACGGTGCGCACCCAGCTTCAGCGGGGGCTGGAGAAGCTCCGCGACCGGTTGCCCGCGAGCATCTGCGCGGGCCTGGTGCCGGCGCTTCGCGGTCTGCCCGTCATTCGCGAGGTGGTCGTGGCGAAGGCCGGGGCGGCGACGGCCGCCGCCGCCCCGGCCACCGTGGGCCTGGGGGGCTTGCTCCTGGCGGTGAAGCACCCCGGCCTCGCCGCGGCCCTCTTGCTGCCCCTCCTCGCGCTGGGCGCACTGCTCGCATTCGGATGGGGGGGCGACCCGGCGGACGAGTCCGCCGTGGCCGCCGTGCCGGAGATCGGCGTCGTCGGCCCCGCGGTCGACGAGACCGTCGAGGCGATTGTGTGGAACGATCGAGAAGGGGGCGCGTCGCCCGCCCAGCGTCGCGACGTGCCCCTACCCTCGCCTGCTCCCGCGACCGCCAAGCCCACCGCACCCTCCGCCCGCCCGACGCCGGCCACCCCGCCGCGCGTGGCCCGGGCTCCCACGACGCCGTCGGCGCCGCCGCCGGCCACCTCGACGCCGGATCTCGGCACGGGCACCAAGCCCAGGATCGGTCCCCCAAGCTTCGAAGACTGGACGTTCTGGTACCACCACAACAAGCAGGACATCGAGCACCTGAAGGTGGCCATCTACCGCCTGCACTCGTCCGAGAACGCGCTCTTCGCCAGCGGGAACGAGGACGACACCAACGTGACCGGCGCGACCCGCGTCATGCGGCGCCAGATCGAGTCGGTGGTGATCCCCGCCCTCCTCTGGGCCATGGAGTCGAAGAACAGCGGTCACCAGGACACGGAGTCGGCGGCCTACATCGCGTTGGCGAAGATCGCTCGCGATCCGACCCAGATCGGGGTCATCCAGCGGGCGCTCGACCAGCGCCTCGACAAGGGGCAGATCGTCCAGGAGTCGGCCGCCTTGGCCCTCGGTCTCCTGCGCCGGGCGCGAAGCGCCGACCAGTTCGGCGCGCGCGACCTCGACGACGTTCGCGCGTTCCTGTTCCAGGTCTTCGAGAACCCGACCTACCCGCCGAGGACGCGCGGCTTCGCCGCCGTTGCGCTCGGGCTCCTCGGTGACCAGCCGACGGGCTCCGCCGCCCTCGCCGGTAATCCGGAGGCCTCGGCCCGCGCCACGACTCAGCGCCTCTTCGAGCTGCTCGCGCAGCCGTACGAGAACCAGGACCTCTACGTCGGCCTCCTGAGCGCCGTCGGCATGCAGCCGGCCACGTCACTGACCGCGAAGCAGCGCAACATCCTCGCGGATGCGGCCGTCAAGGGCCGCCTCTACAAGGAGCCCGTCAACCACCTGATCCGCGCGTACGCCGCCCACTCGCTGGGCCGGATCGGCACCCGCAACGACATCAAGACGCTCGAGAACATCCTCACGGCTCGCCGTGGCATGAGCAAGAACGTGCAGCGTTCGGCCGCCATCGGCCTGGGCCTCCTAGGCCGTCGGGTCGCCGGTGAGGCGCGGGTGGACGTCGCCAAGGTGCTGCTGAGGAGCTGCGACAAGCTCAAGGACAACACCACTAAGAACTTTGCGATCATCAGCCTCGCCTACCTGCTCATCGATGACATCAAGTCCTCGACGACGGACGTGCTCGCGAAGACCCAGGCGGACGAGAAGATCCTGGACGTGGCGGAGAACGGCTCCTACATGTTCCAGCCCTTCGGCGCCATCGCCCTGGGCCTGATCCTGCGCAACATCAGCGACGAGCTCGAGATCGACAAGTATCAGGAGTTCAAGGCCACGGCGCAGAACATCCTCCGTGAGGGGTTGGCCAGCAAGAAGATGAGCCAGAAGAACCGGGCCGCGTTCGCCACGGCCGTCGGCATCGCCAAGGACGCGGGTAGTAGCGAGACGCTCCGGCAGATCGTCGCCAACAGCAAGGGCTTCAAGGAGCTCCGCGGCTACGCGGCGCTCGGTCTGGGCCTCATCGGCAACCCGACGCCCGGAGTCATGAAGACCATCGCCGAAGCCATGCGCGAGCGCTCCTCCGAGGAGCTCCGTCGTCAGACGGCCGTCGCACTTGGCCTGCTCGGGAACCACAAGATCCAGGGAACCGGCAAGACGCCCGTCGAGCTCCTCGTCCAGGAGCTGAAGCAGGCGAAGAGCCAGAACCACAAGGGCCAAATCGTCCTCGCCCTCGCGAGCATCGGCAACGAGGATGCGCTCGAGCCCCTCCTTGCGCTTCTCAAGAACAAGGGGGAGCAGGATCTGACCCGCGCGCTGGCCTGCGCCGGTCTCGGCTTGATCGGCGACCTCGAGCTCCTCCCGTCGCTCGGCCGTGCCGTCACGGACATGAACTACCGAGCCTCGACCGACCTGATCAATGAGCTGGCGTCGATCCTCTGAGCCGGGCCCCTCCGACGTCGCGCGCGCGCGGACGGGCGTGAGCTTCGATCGACTGGGCTACGCGATGCTCGTGGTGGCCGTGGGCGTGACGGCGGCCGTCGGCGCGTACGCGTTCGGTGCCGGACGGGCGCATGGGCTCAAGACGGACGCCTGCGAAGACGCCGCCGCATGGGCGGCTCCATGGCCGTACGAGGCCCGCTTGAGGCGCATCATCGACGGTGCCGACTGCATCTTCCTGGCCGAGTGGTCCCACGGATCGCATCACGCGCGGGTGTATCAGAGCGAGCGCTACGAGCACTTCCTGTCCCGCGTGCGGCTCTTCCCCGACTTCTTCCGCGCTGCCCTGCGGCACGTCCTCCGGGATCACGGGGCCACGGCCGTGCTGATCGAGGAGCAGGAGAAGATGCAGCCGGTCTTCGACCGCTACCGCGCGACGGGCGATGCGGCCGCCTTCAAGCGATCCATCTTCGCCCACAACCACGTCCACGCGTGGGACGATCGGCTGAGGAAGGCTACCCACACCGACATCCCCGGCGAGTCCCTGAGTCGCGAGCAGTACCTGGACCTCAAGGCGGACTCCACGGGCATTCTGCTTCGCCCGGTGTTGATGTTCGGTCGCCGGGGCCGCTTCGAGACGTTCGATGATCTGGAGCGGTATCGCTACCGCGTCGCCACGGCGAACTACGAGCTGGAGAAGGCGCTGGCCGACGCCGCTCGGGAAGCGGGCATTCCCCTGGTTTGCATCGACTGCCCCGTCCCTGATTCCTCGACCCCTCACGGCGCCGGCGCGGCAGAACGCAATCGCCGCATGTTCGAGAATGCCAAGCCCTATCTCGACGCTGGCGTGCCTCTGATCTACGGAGGCTCGGGACACTCGAACCGGACGCGGGCGACCGAGCTGGTGCCCCGGATCGACCAGTACTACGAGGCGCAGGGCCTCGGCAAGCAGCTCCGCATCGTGGACATGAAGAAGCAGCCGGACAACCGGCGCGGGCCGGTAGGCGTGGCGATCTACGACGGCAACGTCGAGCACGGGCGGAGGAACGCCAACTAGGGCGTGCGCCGTCGGCCAGCGCGGGGGGAACCTAGGTGAACAGGAGAGCCGCCATCGGGGTTGCCGCGTTGTCCCTCGCCGGGGTCGTGGCGGCCGGGGTGGCCGGTGTCCGCGTGGGACACGCCCTCCGGCGGGCCGATGCCGGTGTCGCCCTGGCGTCCGTCCCGTCGGCCCCGCGGCCTCCGCCCCGGCCCGCACGGCCGCTCGTCGGTCTCGACCACCGCCTGGATCTCCGGATCATCGACCTGCCGCCGGGGTGGGGGCTCCCCCGGCGCCAGACCGCACCGCTCCGAGAGCACCTGAGAGGCTGCACCGGTGTCTACATCGCGCTCGCCCGGGAAGTCGGGACCCTCTCCCGGCAGCATGCGACGGAGTCCCACGGGGACTGGCGGGCAAGGCTCGATCGCCGGATCAGCTACCTGCGTGCTCTGCTGCAGCAGCTGGTGAGCGATGGTAGGGGTGACCTGCTTCTCTACGGCGGCCCCCATCGCCTCCTGGGGTGGGTGGATCGCTACGTGGGGGCGGCCCGCCGCGCGGCGGAGGACGAGCGCGCCCTGAGGAAGGTGGTCATGTTCCACAACGGGCTATCCCAGTGGAACGACGAGAGCGGGGCGGCGCTCGGCTACGTCACGCCGACTTCCTTCCCTGCGTCGTCCGTAACGCTCGTCAGGCCCTCGATCCTGAAGCCCGGTCGGTGGTTCACCGACAGCGTCATCCGCATCGACGCGCACGAGGATCTGGAGCCCCTGGTGATTTCCTGCCCGCAGTACGCGCGCTGGGTCTACCGGAACGCGCAAGGCCGATACCAGGAACTGAAGGTCCTGGCGGACGTAGCGGCGGAGC
Source organism: uncultured Planctomycetota bacterium (assembly GCA_963802335.1). Classification (GTDB taxonomy): domain Bacteria; phylum Planctomycetota; class PLA2; order PLA2; family JAEUHO01; genus CAWDIE01. The sequence goes on from CAWDIE010000008.1 coordinate 790,295, forward strand.
ATGGCCTCGGACTCGTTCTGTACGGGAAGAGCCTGGGCCCGCGTTACGAGCGTAGTCCCTATCGGGACGACTTCAACCAGGTCGTGCGCATGGAGGCGTATCTCGAACACGCCGCGTTCCCCGTGATCGTCGGGCACGCACGAAACGCCGATCCGCACGACGAGGACGCGACGATCCACATGCTCGGCCAGGATCGGCGGTACGCGATCATCGACGTGCGGGACACGCGCCCGCCTGCCGGCGCCCGATGACGCACCTGCGTCCCGGGGGCGTGACCTACCCCTCCGCGAAGATCTCGGCGTCGGCCGGGCCGAAGAAGGTCTCGCCGTAGGTCACCTCGCCCGGGGCCTCGACCGTGAAGGGGAGGAAGAACTCCAGGCTCTCGCCCGGCGCTTCCAGGTGGATGCCGATGGCCGTTAGCGGCGTGGCGTCCGAGAGCCGCTGGGCCGTCACTTCCCGACAGAGGCCCGTCGCCTCGTAGTCCCCGCCGCGCGCGCCGGCTCGAAGCGCGGTCTTGAGGGTGTCGAGGAACTGCTCCGTGTCACCCCCGACGCCCACGGGGGGCATGTGGAGGTCGATGTCTCCGGCCCCGTCCATGGACGCGGCGACAGGCGGAACGTGCCCCAGGTCTTCGAGCTGGGACTGCGCGAAGGGCACCAGTGCGGCCAGGATCTCTTGGAGGTTCTCTCGGCTCATCGGCCGAGACCATAGCAGAGGTCTTCCGGGTTGGTCCCACCCGACCGCGTGGCCCGCCAATCTGCGTGGGGGTGGGGGCCCCCGTACCATCGCGCGCGTGAGATACCGTTCGACCCTTTCCCTGGCCGCGGCCATCCTCCTGGGGCTCCTCGCCGGGCCGACCGCGCCCGTGGCGGCGAAGGGCGAGCCCCGGGCGCCCGCCACGGTCCACGTGCTGGAGAACGGGCTCAAGCTCATCCTCGAGGAGGATCACCGCCTGCCGCTCGTGGCGGTCAGCGTCTTCTATCGCGTCGGCTCGGCGCACGAGCCCGCCGGGCGGTCCGGCTTTGCGCATCTCTTCGAGCACCTGATGTTCACGGGGACCGAGCGGGTTCCGGACGGGGGCTTCGACGAGATCCTCGAGGCGAGCGGCGCATGGAGCAACGCGAGCACCGCCGAGGACTACACCGAATACCACGAAGTCGGACCCGCCCATCTCCTGCCCACCATGCTCTGGCTCGAAGCGGATCGCATGGAGGCGCTCGGGGGTGCGGTCACCCAGGAGAAGCTCGACGTTCAGCGCGACGTGGTGCGCAACGAGCGACGCGAAGGGTACGACAACGCGCCGTACGGAAAGGCGGAGATCGTCCTCTTCGAGCGCCTCTACCCGCGCGGTCACCCGTACCACGAGCACGTGATCGGCTCGCACGAGGACCTCCAGAAGGCGAGCCTCGAAGACGTGCAGTCGTTCTTCGCCCGCACCTACGTGCCGAGCAATGCGTCGATCGCCATCGTCGGGGACTTCGATGCGGAGCCGACGATCGCGCTCGTGGAGAGGCTCTTCGGGAGCCTCCCCCGCGGAGAGGCACTGCCGGCCGGCCCTCCGCGGCCCGCGACGCTCGAACGCGCCGTGCGCGTGTCGCTGCCGGACGATGTCCGTCTGCCGCGCATCACCTACGCCTGGCACACGCCGGCCTTCTACGCCGAGGGCGACGCCGACCTGGACCTCCTCGCCGCCGTACTCGCCGACGGCAAGAGCAGCCGCCTCTGGTGGCGTCTTGTCCACGAAGAGGCCATCGCGACGGAGGTCGTGGCCTGGCAGGAGAGTCGCCGCTACGGCTCGATCTTCCGGCTCGACGTGCAGGTGGCGGACATCGAGCACCTCGACCGGGTGGAGGAGGTCGTGCGCGAGGAGCTCCAGACCATGCGCACGACGGAGGTGTCCGGCGAAGAAGTCGACCGCGCGCGCGCCGGCTACCTCCACGATGAGCTCTCGATGCGTCAGGGGCTCGTCGAGCGAGCGGAGCTCCTCAACCTCTACGACACCTACCTCGGCGATCCCAACCGACTCACCTGGGACCTGGATCGCTACCGCCGCGTCAACCCGGCGACGCTGCGCAACGCCGCGCGTCTTCTGGACCCCGCCCGCGGGTTGACGATGGTCGTGCGACCTCGCAGTGCCGTGTCGACGCGCGCCACGCGGCCCGCGGATGAGGTGCCGCGTACCTTCGTTGCGCCGACACCCGAGACGTTCCGGCTGGCGAACGGGCTGGCGGTGTGGCTCCTGCGCCGCGACACGGTGCCCCTCGTTGCCGCACGCCTCGTGTTCCCGGGAGGCACGCGTGGCAGCGGCGGCGAGAGCTCGGGCCTGCCGGCCATCGCGGCGCGCATGCTGACCGAGGGCGCGGGCGAGCGGACCGCCTTCGAGTACGCGCGCGCGCTCGCCGATCTGGGTACGCGGGTCGGTGTCCACTACGGGCGAGCCGACATCACGTTGAACATGCAGGTACTCGGCGTCCACATCGACCCCGCGCTGGGGCTTCTCGCCGAGGCGGTCGCGCGGCCGCGCTTCGACGAGGCGAGCTACGAGGATCTGCGGGGGCGCCACGCGTCCTGGGTGCGCATGGCGCTGGATGAGCCGGATCGCCTCGCGCGCGAGCTGGGGCCGCGCGCCTGGCTCACCGACGTGGCGCCGGCCTACGGCGCGGCCATCGAAGGTGCGCCGAGCGCCATCCTGGCCACGCCGCGCGAGGCGGCGCGCGCCTACGCCGACGAGCACTTCGGGCCGGATGGGGCCTACCTGCTCCTGGCCGGCGACCTGGGCCTCGATGAAGCGAAGCGGCTCGTCACGAAGCACTTCGGCGCCTGGCGAGGCACGGCCCGATCGGCGGGCACGCCGCCGCGCGCCGACGCGCGCGCCGCCCGGCTCGACCGCGCGCATCGCGTGCGGAAGGTCATCGTCGTGGACCGACCGGAGGCGGAGCAGACGCAGGTGCGCTTCGTCCTCCCCGCACCCGCGTGGGAAGACGCCGATCGGGTCCCCGCGTCCGTCGTCGCCTCCGTGTTGGGCGGCGCCTTCACGAGCCGCCTGATGCAGGTGCTCCGCGAGGAGCACGGCTACACGTACGGCAGCTACGCGCGCTACGTGCCGCTGGCCGGCGTCGGCTACCTCGACCTGGACGCGGCGGTGGAGACGAGCGTTACGGGTCAGGCCCTGGATGCCTTGCTCGACGTGGTCGAGGGGATCGGCGCGGGCGACGTCACGGACGCAGAAGCGAAGAAGGCGGTCGCCACGCTCCTCGCTGAGCGTGTCACGGCGATGCAGACCCTCGGTGGGATGCTGGACGAGCTCGAACACGCGGCGGTGTTCGGCGGCGACCCGGATGGTCTTGCCAAGGAGGTCGCGGCGCTCGAGCGACCGACGACGGCCAACGGGGACCGCTTGAACGCCGTCGCTCGCCGGTGGATCCGCCCGCGCGAGGGCGTGATCGTCCTGGTGGGGGACCGCCGAAGCATCGAAGGCCAGCTCGAAGGCCTCGGCCTTCCCTCGCCCCTGTTCCTGACGGCGGAGGAAGCGCTGGAGCGGTAGCGGGGCGTGCACGTGACGTAGAGAGCGGCACCTTGCGGTTGCGACGAGCGTGCCGGAGGCGTCAGGCCTGTTTCCGTGAGCGGGCTCGGGTCGAGCGCGCGGCGAGGGCCAGGATCACCGTGGCGATGGCGAAGGGCATGACGTCGCGGGATGCTCCGACCGAGAGCATTGCCTTTTGCCCCAGGGTCAGTGTCAGGCCAGAGCCTTCGAGCAGCGAGCTGATGGCGCCGGCGGAAGAGGCAATCCCCACGATGGCCCGCGCCAGGGAAGCGGTCGCCAGGACGGCCAGCACTCCAGTCAACAGGCGCATGGTGGACACCGGCTCCAACTCTCGTCGGAACTGAAAAACCCCGCAGAGGGACGTTTGGGTCCGCTCTGCGGGGCGTTGTGGGTGGTGGGCGTTACTGGACTTGAACCAGTGACCCCCAGCTTGTCGAGCTGGTGCTCTAGCCAACTGAGCTAAACGCCCACGCGGTCGCTCTCTATACCAGGGGGCCGGGGAGGCGACAAATCCGGGCTGAGGCCTGGCGAGCATCCTTCCGGTATGATCGTTGCCACCTCACCGAGATCCGCGCATGAACGTCCTGCAACTCGTCCTCACCCTGGTCCTCGTAGCCGGGGGGCTCTTCGTCTACGACACCTTCGTCGCCGACCGCTCTCCTCCGGCGCCCACCGAGTCCCTGCGGGTCGACACGCCCGCCGCGCCCCCCCCGGCGACCACCCCCGTCGAGCCGCCCATGCGGGTGGAGCTGCAGGGGGCCGGGGTGGAAGCCCTGGTTCGGCGGGTCGAGGCGCTCGAGGCGCGAGCGGAGGAACTCGCGGCGGCCGCCAGTCGGCGTGCGACCCCGGGCGAGGGCGGTGCCGGCATCCCGCCGGGATTCCGGGTGGAAGACGTCGTGGATGTGGAGGAGCCGATCTTCGACGAACGCGAGCTGGCCTGGTTTCGCGCCATGAAGGACGAGGTCGACCGGCAGCAGCGGCAAGAGCGCTTCGAGCGGATGATCAGCAATCAGCTGGAGCGCACGGGCGTTTCCCTCACCGACGAGCAGCGCGAGGGGGTGCTGAAGGCCACCCTGGACTACCGCCAGAGCATCACGGCGCGCTACCGTCAGGAGGGCTTCAGCAAGCAGCCCGCGGAGGTGCGCAACGAGGCGCTCAGCCAGCTGAGGGCCGACTACGAGCAGAGCCTCTACATGCTCGTCCCCGCGGCGGAGGCCGACAAGATCCTCCAGCAGATGGGACGCTTCCCCGGCATGTCGGGCCGGCAGTTCGGACCGGGCCGACCGCGTTGATCCTTCGCGTCCTCACGGTTTCAGGCCTCGGCGCGAGAAGCACGCCGCCCGGACAGGGCAGGGGATTCGCGGGAGTCCTATACTCCGCCGGGTAAGCGGCACGGGGCCGCGGGAGATAGCCATGCGCATTGGCGTACCGAAGGAAATCAAGGCCCTCGAAGGACGCGTCGCGATCGTCCCGGGGGGTGTCCAAGCACTCGTTAGCGACGGCCACGAAGTGGTGATTCAGCGTGGTGCGGGCCTGGGAAGCGGTATCTCCGATGAGGAGTTCGCCGAGTCCGGTGCCAAGCTTCTCGACACGGCGGAAGACGTCTGGACGGCCGCCGACATGATCGTGAAGGTGAAGGAGCCGCTCCCGCCGGAGTTCGGCTACTGTCGCCCCGATCAGGTGATCTTCACCTACTTCCACTTCGCCGCGGCGCGTGAGCTCACCGAGGCCATGCTCAAGGCGGGCAGCGCGTGCTTCACGTACGAGACGCTGGAGATCAAGGGCCACTTGCCGCTGCTCACGCCGATGAGCGAGGTGGCGGGTCGCATGTCGATCCAGGTCGGCGCCAACTGCCTCGAGCGCGAGAACGGTGGCCGCGGTGTGTTGATGGGCGGCGTGCCCGGCGTCGAGCCGGCCAATGTCCTCATCCTCGGTGGTGGTGTCGTCGGTACCCAGGCCGCGTGGATGGCCGCCGGGCTCGGTGCGTCCGTCACGATCATGGACATCGACCTCGAGCGTCTTCGCTACCTCGACGACGTCATGCCCCAGAACGTCAACACGGTCTACTCGAATCCGACGAACATTCGGACGCGTGTGGACTACGCCGACCTCGTCGTCGGTGCCGTGCTCCTCGAGGGCGCGCGTGCCCCGATCCTCGTTCCTCGCTCGTACCTGAAGAGCATGAAGGACGGGGCGGTCATCGTGGACATCGCCGTCGACCAGGGCGGCTGCTGCGAGACGACGAAGGCGACGACGCACGACAACCCGACCTACGTCGTGGACGGCGTCGTTCACTACGGCGTGGCGAACATGCCCGGCGCCGTGCCGCGCACGTCGACCTTCGCGCTCACCAACGCAACGCTGCCCTGGGTGATCAAACTCGCCAACCTGGGCGCGCAGAAGGCCGTCATGGAGAACCGCGAGCTCCGCACGGCGCTGAACGCCTGGAAGGGCAAGATCACGCATCCTGCGGTGGCCGAGGCGTTCGAGATGTCGTTCGAGCCCGCGGAAGCGCTGGTCTAGTCCGGGACCCCCAGGGAACGGACCTCGCTAGTGGTTGAGCCTCTCACGGGCGGCGGCGGCATCACCCGCGCTCCGCTCGTGAGGGGCATCGCCTTGTTCGGGCTGCCCCTCGTGGCCGCCATGCTCCTTACCGCGCTCTTCAATCTCGTCGACCTCTTCATCGTCGCGAGGTACGGAGACGCCGCGGTCTCCGTCGCGGCGGTCACCATCCCGTCGCTCGTCAACTCGATCCCGATGATCATCTTCAACGGGATCGTCAACGCGATGATCGCGTTGGTTGCGCGCCACCACGGCCTCGGTGAGCGAGATCAGGCGAGCCTCGCCGCCGAACAGGGCATCCTCCTGACGGTGGTGCTCGGCGTGGTCTTCGGCGTACCGCCCTACCTCTACGCCGAACAGATCTGCATCGCTCTCGGTGCGACCGGCGCGGTCGTCCCGCCCGCGACCGCGTACCTGGAGATCATGAGCCTCGGCACCGTCACGATGTTCATGCTGCTGACGGTCACCGGCGCCATGCGCGCCGCGGGCAACAGCCTGCTTCCCATGGCCTTGATCGTCGGCGCGAACGTCCTGAACGTCGTCCTCGACGTCTGGTTCGTGTTCGGCGGACTCGGGTCTCGAACCGATGGGCGTGGCGGGGGCGGCGTGGGCCACCGTGGCGTCGCGCCTGCTCGCCGCCGTCATCGGCATCATCGCGCTCTACCGCGGCTTCGCCGGGCTGCTCGTGCGGCGCTTCGTGTTCCACGGCGTCGTCGCCTGGCGGATCCTGCGCATCGGGCTTCCTTCGTGTGCGCAGTGGCTCGTGCGCATGGGCGCCTACCTCTACATCCTGGCGTTCCTCGCCGACGCCGCCCCGCGCGCCGGGATCGAGACGACCGCCGCGCAGGCCGCTTTCGGCGTGGGGCTGCGGCTCGATTCGCTCGCCCTGTTCGGCGGATTCGGCTGGGGAGCGGCGGCCGCGACGTTCGTGGGGCAGAACCTGGGGCGCGGGCTGCCCGACCGCGCCGTCCGCGCGACGTGGATCGCGCTCGGGCTTCAACATGATGATGATGCTGCTCTTCGCCGGGCGGCTACGTCCTCTTCGCCGAGCCCCTGCTGCGCGCCTTGGGCTTCGACGTCGGCGCGGCACGCCGACGTGCAGACCGTCATCGAGGTGGGGCGGACCTACCTCTACGTGAGCTCCGCGGGGTACGTCTTCCTCGCCGTGGCGGTGGTCATATCCCAGGCGCTCGCCGGGGCCGGCGCGACCATCGCGCCGTTCGTGATCGAGGTCGTCGCTTACGGGATCATCGGCTATCCGCTCACGCGGTGGGTGGCCCAGCACACCGACGTCGTTCGGCCTGCGCGGGTTCTGGATCGTGGCCGTCGCCCTCCACCTCGCCGTGGCGGTCGCGTACATGCTATGGTTCCGCTACGGTCCGTGGGACGAAGAAGGAGCTCCATTGAAGGCGGGCGATCCCAAGGTCCTCAAGCTCGAGCGGCAGCTGAACCTCGTGTCGTTCCTGCTCAGCGCGCGTGCGCCCGTGCCGTTCTCCCAGATCCGCGGGCAAGGTGGTCGGGTACGACGACGACGCGAGCCCCGACGCCGTCGAGAAGCGCTTCGATCGCGACAAGGCGGATCTCAGGTCGATCGGTGTCAACATCGAGTACGTCGAGCGGCGACGTCGTTCGGGCGCGCCGGCTACGTGATCGACCCGCAGGGGCTACTACCTGCGCGAGACGACGCTCGAGCCCGAAGACGCCATGCTGCTCGCCGTGCTGCAGCGGACGCTCGGCGTCGTGGACGACAGCCTCGGGCGCAACCTCAAGTCCGCACTCGCCAAGCTCACGATCGACTCCCAGCTTGCCCGAGCCGCTCCGCGCGTCGGTGGGGGAGCAGCACCTGCTCACGCTCGGACGACCCGAGAAGGATCCGGGGCGCCAGCACCTCGACGATCCTCGGGGAGGCGCTGGGCCGCCGGCGGCGCATCCAGTTCCGCTACCACACGCTCGATCGCGGCGCGACCGAGACGCGCACGCTGCATCCCTACGGCCTGGGGCTGGCCGACGGCAACTGGCACGTCGTCGGGCTACGACGAGGGCCGGGACGGCCTGCGCAACTTCCGCGTGGACCGCATCCGCGGGAAGGTCTCGGTCATCGACAAGGAGGACGGCGCCTACGCCGTTCCCGAGGACTTCGACGCCCAGCGCTACATCGGGGCTCAAGAGTTCGAGCTGGCCGAGGGGCCGGAAGTCGATGTCCTCATCGAGCTGGACCCCACGGCGACCTGGCTGATGGAGCGCCGGCGTCAGGGCATCGGCACCTTGACGCTCCTCGAGGGCGGTCTGAGTCGCCTCGAGGTGAGCGTGCGCAGCGAAGAGGGGCTCTATCGCTGGCTCGCCGAATTCGGACAGCATGCGCGCATCGTCGAGCCCGTACGCATGGCCCACGCGTTCCGCGAGCGGATGGAAGCGACCCGGGCCCGCTACGCCGACGTCGCGCCCGTCTCCTGAGCGGCTTCGATCCGGTCGGCCAACGCCCCTGCCGTCGCGCCGGGCGGGACGTCGACCCAGACGACGCCCTCGAAGGAATTGAAGAACGTCCGCTGCTTGCGTGCGAGCTGACGCGTTCGTCGTGCGATCGCGTGCTCGGCCTCCTCGCGGGAGGTGCGACCGGCCAGGAGATCCTGCAACTCGGCGAGCCCCAAGACACTGGCGGCTTCGCGGCTGAGGTCGCGCTCCAGCAGGGCGCGCGCCTCCTCGACGACGCCGGCTTCGAACATGGCGCGGGTGCGTCGCCGGATTCGCTCCTCGAGGTCCGGACCCGCGCGGCGAAGGCCGTAGAGACGCGCCGGACGGCGGTCCGGTCGATCCCACTCGCGACGCAGCTCGCTGGCCTTGCGCCCCGTCGCCCGGATGATCTCCAGGGCCCGTACGACGCGGCGAACGTCGTTGGGGTGGAGCATGGCGGCCCGCTCCGGGTCGGCCGCGCGTAGCTCCTCGTGAAGGCGCTCCGGGCCGCCCTCGGCCACGCGTCCGAGCAGGGACTCCCGAAACGCCGCGTCGCGGGGCACGGGGGCTCCGAACCCCTTCAGCCAGGAGCGCAGGTAGAGCGCCGTGCCACCCACGATCCAGGGGCAGCGAGCGCGGGCTCGCGTCGCCTCGATGCGTTCGTCGCAGGCTTCGACGAACGCCGCGGCGGACCACGAAGCGCTCGGCTCGAGCTCGGCAACGAGGTGGTGGGGGACATCCGAGGGGAGATCGTCGCTCGCGGTCAGGATGGACATGCCGCGATAGATGGAGAACGCGTCGCACGCGATGATCTCTCCGCCGCCTCGACGGGCGAGCTCGGCGGCGACACGGGACTTGCCGGAAGCCGTGACGCCCAGCAGGCACGGGGTGGGGGGATGGCCCATGGGCACCCAGGCTACCCGCCGCACGCCGTGGTACCTTCCGCCGGCGGGCGTTCGCCCCCGGGAGGGCCAGCTTGAGCGAGAAGCGCGACCTTTGGGTGCCGCTCGTGCTCGTGCTCGCGGGCGTGGCGATCCTCGCGACCAACGTTGCTCAGGGGCGCGTCGGTTGGGGCGTGCTCGCGCTCGTCCTGGCCTGGACCGGCGCCCTGGCTTGTCTGCCCATCCGGCTCAAGCACGGCCAGGCCCGGAACGTCGTGTTCGGCCTCGGCGTCGCCCTGGTGCTGATCCCGCTGATCCCCGGCGCGGTGCCGGGCGCAGCGGACGCGTTGGCGTGGGTCGTGGCGGGGCTGGCGTTCGTCCTGCCGGCGCCTGAGCTGCCGCAGCGGATTCGGGCGGTTCTCCTCGGCGCGGCGGCCGCCCTGGCCCTCCTGGGCGTCCTGGCGCTCCTGGGCGTCTTGCCCCGGGAGCTCACGTGGCTCCTGCTCGCCGGTGCGTTCCACCTCGCCGTGCAGGTCGTGAGCGCGCGCCCGAGAAGAGCCCCGGCGCCGCCGCCCGGCCCCCGCGTCGGCATCCTCGGCGGCAGCTTCGATCCGTTCCACGTGGGGCACCGGGCCCTGGCCGAGGCCGCGCTGCGCGTCGTCGATCGCCTCCTCGTGATCCCGGCCGGACTGGCGCCCCACAAGCCCGACGCCGCCGAGCGCACGGCGTTTCACCACCGGGTGGCCATGGCGCGGCTCGGCGTGGAGGGGCTGGCGCGGACCGAGGTGCTGGAGATGGAAGGGCGTCGCGCGGGACCCTCCTACACGGTGGACACGCTCGACGTACTCCGGAAGACGTACCCCGAGGGGAGCCGCTTCCTCGTGCTCGTCGGCGCCGACATGCTGCAGGACTTTCCCACGTGGCGGGAGTGGGAGCAGATCCTGGCGGGCGCCTCCCTTCTGGTCGCCCGCCGCCCCGGCTACGAGATCGAGACCCCTTCGGCGCTCGTGAAGGCCCGCGCCCGCATCGAGCCGCTGGACGCACCCGAGATCGATGTTTCGTCCACGGCCCTGCGCCGCGCGTTCGCCGCCGACGAGAACGTAGGGGACCTCGTTTCGCCCTCCGTGCGCGCCTACATACGCGACCACGATTTGTACGGCGTATGACGCGTCTCACACATCCGGGCCGCCTCTGTCGCCACCCGGTGTGTGGAATGTCATGGTTTCGTAACCAGAGGCAGAAACAGCACTTGCGTCAGATTTGCTGCGCACGCGGCACTTGACCCCCGACCCTCGGATTGGTACCAAGGGGCACGTTCGCCATCGGAGGGATGGCAGCGTGCAGGCGCCCCGAGAGGGGGCCGGACAAATCCCCTCGGGGACGGGTAGAAGCGTCCCCCCTGGGGCACTGGGAGGTTCGAGCATGTTCAAGCGCCTTCTCTTGGTTGCGGGCCTCGTAATGATGGTTTCCGGCCTTGCGGGTTGCCGTTTCTTTGCGCCGCTGGCCGAGGACATTGGTGGGTGCCCGACAGCCTGTCACGGCAGTCAGTGCGACACCAAGACCAAGGCGATCATTCGCGGATGGGGCCGTGACGCACGTTGCGGCGAGCAGTTCATCGATCAGTACTTCCTGAACTACGACATCCACGATCCGTATCGCGGCGACTGCTCGTCCGGCTATTGATTCCACGCCAGCACCGTTCGTAGGCGTCGATCCTGGGAGGGAGCCGACGCCACCCTGAGGCCCGCGTTCCGGGAGGGGACGCGGGCCTCTCGTCTAATCCGTGCGCCCCGTGGGGCCATGCGATACGGTCCGCGCCCCATGGTCACCCTCGGTGTCGTCCCCTACCTGAACGCGGTCCCGCTCGTAGCGGACCTGGACCCCGCCGTTCGTCAGGTACGCGACGTGCCCTCGGCCCTCTCGCATCGGCTGGAGGCGCGCGAGGTCGACGCGGCGCTCCTCCCCGTGGCGGAGGCCTTCCGCGGCGTGGGGGACGGCTTCCTCGGCCGCTACGGCATCACCAGCGACGGCGAGGTTGCGAGTGTGCTGCTGTTCCTCCGCTGCCCCGCCGCCCGTGTGCGCACCGTGCTGCTCGACGCAGCGAGCCGGTCGAGCGCCGCCCTCGCGCGGTACCTCTTGGCGCGTCGCGGCGCCACCGGTGTCGTCTGGCGGCGCGCCGCGAGGGCTGGGCCCGACCCCCGGGAGGCGCAGACAGACGCCGTCCTCGTGATCGGGGATCCGGCCATGCGCTACCGCCCCGCGTGGCCGGGCGAGGTCCTGGACCTCGGGGCCTGCTGGTCCGAGGAAGAAGGCTTGCCCTTCGTCTACGCCCGCTGGACGGCCCGGCGTGGGTTGGCGCCGGCCGAGCGCCGAGCGATCGAAGCGGAAGTGGACCGGGCGGCGGCGGTCGGCGTGGTGGCGCGGGAGGCGCTGGCGCGTACCTGGGCCCGAGAGCGGGACGAGGATCCCGCGTGGGCCGCGCGGTACGTGCGCCACCACGTCGGCTACCTCATCGGCGAACGCGAAGAGGCGGGGCTCGCGCGGTACGCGGACATCCTCGCGGCGGCCGGCACGTTGGACGTACAGGAGGCGGGTCATGCTTGATCTCAACTGGATCCGAGAGAACAGGGACGCGGTGAAGCGCGGTGCCGAGCGCAAGCGCATCGCCTTCGATGTCGACGCCCTCATCGCGCTCGACGACGAGCGGCGCAAGCTGATTCGCCTGCAGGAGGACGCGCGCGCCGAGCAAAAGGCGCTGGGCAAGCAGGTCGCGAGCGTCACCGGTGATGCCCGCGCCACGGTGCTCGAGAAGCTGAAACTCGTGAAGGCCACGGTGGGGGAGCACACGGACGCGCTGCGGCCGATCCAAGCCGAGATCGACACGATGCTCCTGGCGGTGCCGAACCCGCCGGCCGAAGACGCGCCCGACGGCGCCGACGACAAGGACAACGTCGAGACGAAGCGGTGGGGCGAACAGCCCACCTTCGCCTTCGATCCTCGCGATCACCTGGATCTCCTGACGCGCCACGACTGGATCGACATCGAGCGCGCGGGGCAACTCGCGGGCAGCCGCTCGTACATCCTCAAGGGCGACGGCGTGCTGCTCGAGCAGGCCGTGCTGCGCCTGGGGATCGACCTCATCCGCCGTCGAGGGTTCACGCCGCTGTCGGTCCCCGTCGTGGTGAAGGAGTGGGCGCTCAAGGGGACGGCCTACTTCCCCGGCGCCGAGGAGCAGACCTACGCCCTGGCCAACCCCACGGTGGACGACGAGGGCATGTGGCTCGTGGGCACGAGCGAGGTCAGCGTCACGGCGTTTCGGGCCGGGGAGATCATCGACCTGGCGGAGCTGCCGCTGAAGTACGCCGGTATCAGCCCCTGCTTCCGCCGCGAGGCGGGAACCTACGGCAAGGACACGCGCGGGGTCTACCGCGTGCACCAGTTCAACAAGGTCGAGCAGGTCATCATCGACATCGCCGACGACGCGCGCTCGGTGGAGCACCACCAGGAGATCGTCGAGAATGCGGAGGCCATGCTCCAGGCCCTGGAGTTGCCCTACCGCATCACCGCCACGGCGACCGGCGACATCGGTCGTGGCGCCACCTTCAAGTACGACCTGGAGGCGTGGATGCCCTCCCGCGAGGCGTACGGCGAGACGCACACCGCGAGCCGCTTCCGCGACTACCAGGCCCGGCGCTTGAATCTGCGCTACCGCGACGAGCACGGCAAGGTGCGGTTCTGCCACACGCTCAACAACACGGTGGTCGCGACGCCCCGCGTCCTGATCGCCCTCCTGGAGGTCCATCAGAACGAGGACGGCACCATCCGGGTCCCCAAGGCCCTCCAGCCCTACCTCGACGGACGCGACGTGATCGGCGGCTGAACGCGCCGGGTCAACGCGGGGGCGTGTCGCCCTGCCCGGGTGCCTGGGCGCTCTTCACGTTGTAGGCACCCTTCAAGATGATGATTCGGCTGATGTGCTCCTTCGACTCCTCGTCCGCCTTGTCGGTGGGCACCTCCACGTCGAATTGGATCTCGAGCACGATTGCGTACGGCAGCTTCTTCTTGATGCGCGCGTCCCATTCCTCCTGCCCCTTGGAGTCCACGTTCTCCTCGGGGATGGGGAAGTAGAGCAGGCTGAACTTCGTGATGCGATCGTAGATCAGCGAGTACTTGCCGCCCTTGACCGGGTTGTCATCCACGAACCAGTCTTCCCGGCGCCACAGCTCCAGCCAGTCCGGGTTCTCGTCGTTCTGCCGCAGCGCGTAGCCCACCTCGGTGAGCGGGCTCGGGATGTTGTCGCGGGCGCTCTCGTCGCTGAAGTGGGACGTGCGGCTCGGTCGCGAGGTGACGAAGTCGATGATGTCGGCTTCCTTGCCGCCGAGGTCCTTGTTCTTCCCCACGAAACCGGTGTCGCCGGTGAAGTCGTCCCAGTAGAGGTAGCGGAAGTCGCGGAAGATCTGCCCGAGGATGGCGTTCTGGACCTTCGGGGCGCGCAGGCCGTCGCGGACCATGTCCTGCCCGCGCACGGAGTTGAGCAGGACCTGGTAGATGAAGCTCACGACGATCGCCAGCACGGTCAAGGCGACCATGATCTCGATCAGCGTGAAGCCCTGGGAGCGGCCCCTCTGCGTCGTCACCGCACGCCCCCCTCGTTCTTGCCCCGGATCGATCCACGTGGTCAAGGTGAGCAGGGGTTGTTGGTCGAAATCGTCCGTCCGGTAGATCTTCAGTGTCAGGCGCGTGAGGCGGAATCCTTCGGCGTTGGCCTCCGTCGACGTGGCGTCACTCGAGGCGCTCTCGGTGCTCGTGTCCTCGCCGAAGAGGGGGTCGTCGCCGCTGGGATCGGCGCCCGCCACGGTCTGCGCCTGCTTCTCCAGGGTCATCGTGTAGATGGACCATCGGTCGCGGGCGAACCCCTTGAGACGGGCGAACTCGCCGTACTCCTCGTCGAGCGTCCGCGTGTCGCCGTCGTTGTATTCCGGGTGCTCGTAGATGATCTTGCGGAAGATCGTGTCGGCCGCCTCGCGCAACTCGCGGCGTGCCAGCGCGTCCGTGCCCTGATCGACGCTCTGCACGAAGATCCGGGTCATGAAGCCCGTGATGGACGCGAGGATGGCGAAGGCGCAGAGCACCTCGAGGAGCGTGAACCCACCCTGCCGGTGCGGGCGCCTGTGGCTACTTCTGGAATTCATGTTCTTCGCGCTGCTTGGGCACCTCACGGTAGCCGTCGTAGGTCGCGGCCTCCGCCGTCAGGGCGTTGACGATGATGGTGATCGTGCGGTCTTCCTGGTCGACCTCGAGATCTTCGGCTTCGACGCGGATCGCGAAGCCCTTCTCCACCCCGCCATCCGGTCCGAACGTGACGGAGTACGGCTCGTCCTCCTGGGGCTCGGACCACGAGTCACCGCGCTCACTGATGCCCGAGATCGTGACCCCCTGGGGTAGCTCGGACCAGTAGGTCGTGACCCACTCCCGTTCCCGGGGTCGGGGCTCGTCCTCCTCGACCTGACCATCGGTGTTCAGGAGGTCGCTCGTTTCCGCCGGGATGTTCGTGACGACCCAGCGATGACCGTGCCGCACCTCGCCATCGTCGTTGCGGAACATGCCCAGCTCGAGTCGGACGGGATACCCGTCCAGGATGGCCTGCGAGCGGGATGCGCTCACCACGGCGACCAGGGTGTTCGCCCCGTTCTCGAGTCGCGAGCGTGCCCCCCAGCGGTACAGGTTCATCGGCACGAGGGCCAGAACACCCATGAGGATGGCGACCACGACCATGAGCTCGATCAGCGTGAAGCCGCGTGACGGCCGCCGGCGAGCGTGCGCCGCGTCGGCAAGCGGGTGGAGGCGACGGGAGGTCACTCTTCCTCGCGCGGCCACTTCACGTCGTCGTCGGTGCCCTCTTGTCCGTCTTCGCCGTAGCTCATCAGCTTGTACTTCTTGCCCCCGAGCGACTTCAGCTCGTAGGCGTTCCCCCACGGGTCGTTGGGGATCGACTCCAGCCAGGCTTCGCCGGTCTTGGGGTCTTCCTCGGCCAACTCGTCCAGACTGCTCGGGAGCTTGCGGTGGCGGAGGTAGTACATCTGGATGGCGTTGCCGAACATCGCCATCTGGGTCTCGGCGCGTCCGCGATCGCTCTCACTGATGGCTTTGAAGACGTTGGGACCGACGATGGCGATCAGGCCGCCGAGGATGACGATCACGACCATCAGCTCCACGAGGGTGAAGCCGCGCTGCGGCGTCGAGCCTGCGGAGGCGGTTGTCTGGGGCTTGGGGGGCATGTCCTGGTCTCCAGGGGCGGCTACGTCCTTTGGACGCCACGGGCCGCCGGGTGCCTGCATTCTAAGGCCTCGGGGCGGGCGGGAGGGCTCCCGCGGGTAGCGCTACCGACGGATGTTGCGGATGTCCGAGATCCGGAGGATCGGCAGCATCACGCTGATCACGATGAAGCCGACCACCAGGGCCATGCCGACGATCAGCAGGGGCTCGAGGAGGCTCGTGACCTTCTGGGTCTGGACGGCGACTTCCTCGTCGTAGGCCACGGCAACGCGGTCCAGCATCTCCTCGAGCTGGCCGCTCTGCTCGCCGACGGCGATCATGTAGCCGACGACGGGCGGGAACACGCCCGACTTCTTGATGGGGGTGGCGATGTCCGTTCCCTCGATGATTCGCTTGTGGACGGTCTCGAGGACGTCGGCGAGGACCGCGTTGTTCACGATGTCCTTCACGATGCGCAAGCTCTCGAGGACCGGCACGCCGCTCTTGAGGAGCGTGCTCATCGAGATGGCGAAGCGGCTGACGGCGGCCTTGCGGACGAGCTCGCCCATGACCGGGAGCCGGAGCTTGAACTTGTCGACCGCGTAGCGGTACTCGTGACGCTGGAGCAGCCACCGGTGCAGCACGACGAGGAAGACGATCCCCGCCAGCAGGACGAACCAGTACTTGCCCAGGAAGGCGGCCATGGACTGCAAGGCCTGCGTCATGGCCGGGATCTGCTGGCCGGACTGCTCGATGACCTGCATGACCTTGGGCACGACCCAGGTCATGAGGACGATCACGATGAGTACGCCGACCGCGATCATGACCACCGGGTACGCGAGTGCGGCGGTCACCTTGTTTCGGATGGAAGCCTGCCGCTGCAGGTAGTCCGCGAGCCGATCCAGCACCATGTCGAGACTACCGGATGCCTCGCCGGCCTTGACCATGTTCACGTAGAGGTCGGTGAAGTACTGCGGGTGGTAGGCGAGGGCCTCGGCGAAGGACAGACCCTGGGTGAGCTTCTCGCGGATGTCGCGAAAGGCCGCCTCGAGGTCGGGGATCTGGCACTGCTCGATCATCGCGGCCATGGCCTGCGCCAGCGGGATGCCGGCCTTCAGCAGGGTCGCCAGCTGCCGCGTGTACATCGGCACTTCATGCTTGCCTTTGACGCTGCGGCTGAAGTCGAGGATCTTGGCCCGCTTGCGGTCCCGCCGTACGGTCGACGCGCGCTGCGAGAGGTCCGTCACCATCAGATTCTGGCTGCGGAGCTTGATCCGCGCCTCACGCGGGCTGTCCGCGTCGATGATCCCCGTCTTGCTCTCGCCGGCGAGGGTCAGACTCTTGTAGTTGTAGACCGGCATGCGCTCCTCGAGGCTAGACCACGTCGCGCTGGGTTACGCGGAGGACTTCGTCCATGGTCGTCGTGCCGCGGACGACCTTCTCGGCCCCGTCCATGCGGAGGGTCCGGAATCCGCGCTTGAAGGCCTCGCGCTTGATGCGGTTGGCGCTCGCCCGCTCCACGATCTGCTCGCGGACGACGTCGTCGATGGGCAGGATCTCGTAGATGCCCGTCCGGTTCTGATAGCCCGAGCCGAAGCAGGAGCCGCACCCGTGGCCGCGGATCAGCTTCCCGTCGATGAGCTCGTCGGGGTCGATGTTGAGGTCCTTGAGCTTCTTGAGGTCCTTCTCGTCCGGGTCGTAGCTCTCCTTGCAGTCGGGGCAAACCTGACGGACGAGACGCTGGGCGATGGCCACGAGCACGGACGAGGCCACGAGGTAGGGCTCGATGCCGATGTCCAGCAGACGGGTCATGACCGTCGGCGAGTCGTTGGTGTGGATGGTGCTGAAGACGAGGTGACCGGTTTGGGCGGCCTGCACCGAGATGCGGGCTGTCTCGACGTCGCGCACCTCACCGACCATCATGATGTCGGGGTCCTGGCGCAGCAGGGAGCGCAGCCCGGAGGCGAAGGTCAGCCCCTTCTTCTCGTTCACCTGGATCTGGCTGATGGCCGGCAGGTGGTACTCGATCGGGTCCTCGATCGTCATCACGTTCATCTTGATGCTGTTGATGCGCGTGAGGCAGGAGTAGAGCGTCGTGGTCTTGCCCGAGCCGGTGGGGCCGGAGACGAAGATGATCCCGTGGCTGTAGTGGATGAACTCGTCGATCATCTCGAGGTTCTCGATCGTAGAGCCCGATCTCCTCGAGGGCGTAGAGGCGAGCCGACTTGTCGAGCAGGCGCATCACGATGCGCTCGCCGTAGTTCGTCGGGACGACGGAGATACGCACGTCCACTTCGGAGTCGCCGAGGCGCAGGCTCGAGCGTCCGTCCTGGGGCAGGCGGCGCTCGGCGATGTCGAGCTTGCCCTGCACCTTGATACGGCTGGTGACCGCGTCCTGGATCTTCTTGGGGATGGCCTCCATGTCGTAGAGGATGCCGTCGATCCGGTACCGGACCTGGAGCCGGTCCTCGAAGGGCTGCAGGTGGATGTCGGATGCGCGCATCTTCAGGGCCTGGAAGAAGAGCGTGTTGACCAGCTTGATGATCGGGGCCTTGTTGGCGACGTCGAGGATGTCCTCGCTGTCACCGACTTCCGCGGCCAGGGTTTCGAGGTCGTCGTCCTTGAACTCGCCGAGCGACTCTTCGACGATGTCCTGCTTGTTGCGGTAGGCCTTGTTGATCAGGCTGGTGATCTCGGTCCGCGGTGCGAGGACGGGCTCCAACTCCATGCCCAGCATGGTGGCGAGGTCGTCCATCGGGTAGGCGTCGAACGGCGATGCCGTGGCGACGCGCATCGCCCCGTTCTCCTGGTCGAGCCCGACCAAGTAGTAGTTCCGGGCGAACTGGACCGGTACGCGCTCCACGAAGACGGGGGGCACGACGGCTTGGGAGAGGGTCTCCGAGTACGCCATGCTGAGGCTGTTGGACATCGCCCGCAGCAGATCGTGCTCGCTCAAGAGACCCTTGGACAGGATGACCTTGTCCAGCGGCCACCCGGTCTCACGCTGGAGCGCCAGCGCCTCCTCGACCTGCGCTTCGTCGAGGAGTTCCATTTTGCGGAGGGTACGAAGTAGCGGATTTTCCACGTGGCGATCTTACCTGGGAGTTGGACGCCACCACGGATCGGGTCCTTGCGCCCGAGCGAGGGGGGGCGGCAATTCGGGCGGCGCGGCCCGCGGCTAGCGGCCGGCGCCGGTGCTGCGGACGGTGGGCGGCGGCATCGCCTCGGTGCCGCCCTGCAGCGCCTGCATGCGGGCCGCACGCTCGGCCCGGAGGCGCTGGGCGCTCACCCCGGCGAACCGGGTGGCTTCGAGCATGCCCATCTGGTCCAAGCGGTCCGAGGCGCTGCCCGAGCCCCGGGTCATGCCGCCCGAGCAGGGATCCTGGCGCTCGCAGGCCGGGAAGTACGTGTTGTAGATGTCCGTCTTCCCGATCAGCTCGTCCGCCTTCATCTTCCGCTTGCAGGACTCCTCGTCGAGGACGTCGAAGCCGCCGGGCTCGGACATGATCGTGGGGGTCACGAAGAGGAAGAGGCTGGTCTGACGGCTGCTCTCGTCGGTGCGCTGGAAGAGGTAGCCGAGGTAGGGGATGTCGGCCAGCCACGGTGTCCGGTCGACGTTGCTGTTCTCCTGGGTGCCGAGGAGGCCGCCGAGCACGATCGTGTGCCGGTCCGGGCAGGTCACGGCCGTGATCAGCTCGCGCTCGATCTGGTCGGCCGGCAGCAAGGCGTCCCCGACGACGCGGGGCTCACCGACGAATGCGCTGACCGTGAGGTGGATGTTGAGCAGGAGGTAGTAGTTGTCCGCGATGTGGGGGGAGATCTGCAGCGTGACGCCCGCCTCCTGGAAGTCGCCGAATCCGCCCGTGATGTTGCCGCCGGACGTCGTCGTGCTCTGGGAGGTGGCCTGCTTGTCGAGGACGCGGATGACCGCCTCTTCGTTGTCCGCCGTCACGATGCTCGGGAGCTGGAGGATACGGCTCTGGGAGACCGCGTTCAGCAGGCTGAACATCAGGGGGATCTGCCCCAGGGCGAAGATCCCGCCCGTCAGGCCCGAGGGGGCGGGCCCGCCGGTGTCCACGAAGTTGGGGATGCGGTCCGTGAAGAACGTGTCCCCGTCCGCATCGGCGAACGTCGTGAGCCCGAACGTCGTGAAGCCGAAGGCCGAAGCGGCGTTGTCGTTCACGAGGCCGTTGTCATCGCCCATGCCCAGCTCGATCGCGACGCGATTGGCGTCGTCGAGCGTCAGCTCCAGAAGCGCCGCCTCGATCAGGACCTGGGGCTTCTTGATGTCGATGTCCCGGATGATGCGCTCGAGCTGCTCGAACTGGCGCGGGCTCGCGGAGATGAGGAGGCTGTTGCTGGCGACGTCGGCGACGACGGCGGGCTTCTCCTGCTCATCCGGGCGCGAGGTGTCGCCGCGCGGCTGGGCCGCGCGGCCGGGGCGGCCGCTCGTCCCCGTGGAGAGCCCGTTGCCCCCGGCGCCGAAGAACGTCGAGGCCTCGATGAGGGCCTGGAGGACCTCGGCCGTCTCGGCCGCGTCCAGGTTCTTGAGCTGGATCACGTGGACCCAGGTGTTGGGGAGGTAGACGGGTACGTCGAGTTGCTCGACGACGGACCGGATCTCCCGAATGTCGTCCTGCGTGCCGTACACGATGAGCTTGTTGGTCCTGAAGTCGCTGATGATGCGCGGCTCGGGATCGTCTTCGATGTCGCCCGACTGGTTGTTCTGCCCGCCGCCGACCCGCCGCGTGATGCGTTCCCGCCCTGTGAACAGGTCCACGATGATCGGCTCGATCTCGTCCGCCGTGGCGAATTCCAGCTGGATGTACGCAGACGTGACCTGGCGGCCCTCGGGCTGCACGTCCATCGTCTGGAGTAGGCGGTAGATGGCGACCACGTTGGGGGCGAAGTCCGTGACGACGAAGGCGCGTGCGGCGGGTACCTCCGTGACGTTGCCGATGTTCTGGCCCGTCACGATCCGGTTCAGCGCATTTCTCGCATCCTTCAGGTCCGACATGTTCTCGACGCGCATGGTCGTCGTGACGAAGAGGCCGTCCTGGTTCTCGTACTCCTCGATGTTCGTCTCGTCGAGCTCGATGTACTTCGGCTTGAGCTTCACGATGGACGCGGTCTGCCGCGCATCCATGACGAGCCACACCTCGTAGCCCTGGGGCCCGACCGGAATCATGACCAGCTCGTAGAAGGTGAGGAGCGCGCGCACGAGGCTGAAGAGCTCGTTCCGCGGCGCTTCCAGGTTGCGGGCGCCGACCAGCTCCTTGCCCTGGATGCCGCGGGCCTTCGGGTCCCAGTAGAGCGGGATCTCGGTGATCTGTCCGACCGCCTTCAGGAAGTCCTCCAGCGGGAGGGCCTCGGTCAACATGATCGTGGCGACCCGGTCGTCCTCGTCGACCTCGTCCTCGGCCAGGACGGAGGCGGTTGGGAGGAGGATCGCTCCCAGCAGGAGGAGGGTCATGACGGCGAGGAGCCCCAGGCACCAGCCCGTGGTCCCGGCGTTCGGCATGCGCATCGGATAGCCCTCTCCCCGGTGGGGTCCTATCCACACCGGCACGCCCATTGGACGCGTCGTATGTCACGCGTTCTTCCCCTATGCGTCGGCCGAATCTGGGGTGGAACTCGATGTCTGGGGCCTTTCGACGCAGGACCATGACATTGCGGTGATCTGGCCGCGTCGGGGGGGGCCGCAGGGGCCTCGTGGGGCGACCGTTGCTTGACCATGCCCCCCCGGGCCCCTAACCTTCGCCGATTCGGGTGCAATTCGCGCCCCTCGTGGAGTAGGCATGGCGGTACGGGTCCAGGCAAAGTCGAACGAGCCGCTGGAGAAGACGCTCCGGCGGTTGCGCAAGATCTGCAACAACGAAGGCATCACCCGCGAGATCAAGCGGCACATGCATTACGAGAAGCCCAGCGAGCGCCGTCGTCGCCGTTCGCGCGAGCGTCTCAAGACGATCCGCCTCGCCCAGAAGGCCCAGGAGCTGATGGGCGGCTAGAGCCCATCCGGACCGGGTCTTCTGGATGACCCGGTTTTCTCCTAAGCTCCGGTGTGAGCCGCCTTCTCCTCCTCCTCGCCGTCTTCCTGACCGGGGGGACGGCCCTCGCCTATGAGATCGCCTGGACACGAGGGCTCACCCTGGTGCTGGGTTCGACGGCCACGACGACGGCCGTCGTCCTCGCGGTGTTCGTGGGCGCGCTGGGGTTCGGTGCGCGGTGGGGCGGGCCGCGAGCCGACCGCACGGGGCGGCCCCTTCTCTTCTACGGCCTGCTGGAGCTCGTCGCCGCCGGCTGGGCCGTGATCGCCCTCTTTCTGGCCGGCTTCCTCCTCACGCCCTACGCGGCCGTCGCCGGCGCGCTTCCCGGCTCGTTGCGCTTCGCGCTTCGCGTGTTGATCGCTGCCCTCGTCGTCGCTCCCGGCGCCTTCGCGCTCGGCGCCACCCTGCCTGCTCTGGTGCGTCACTGGGTGGGCGTCCGGATCGGGGCCACCGCGCGCGGGACCGCCTGGGTATACGGCGTCAACACGCTCGGCGCCGTGGCGGGCGCCTTCCTCTCCGGGTTCTACGGCATCGAGGCGTTCGGCGTCGTCGGGTGGCTCGCGCTTACGGCCGGCGTCGCCGCGGCCGTCGGGCTCGTCGCTTCGCTCGTCGGGCGACGCCTCGCGCCGCTCGCGCGGGTCGAAGCCGTGCCGACGCCGACCACGTGGGCGGAGCGGATGCCGCTCGCGCCCGCCCTGGCGACCGCCCTCGCTTGCGGCGCCTTGGGTCTCGGCATCGAAGTCGCCGGGTTTCGCACCCTCGTCTTCTTCGTCGAAGGCTTCACCGCCACCTTCGCCGCGATGCTCGGCGTGTTCATCCTGGGGCTCGGCCTCGGCAGCCTGCTCGTGGGCCCGTGGGCCGTGAAGACCGCCCGCCCCGATGTTCGGCTCGCGACCCTGCTGCTCCTCTTGAGCGGTGCCGTGGGCCTGTCCCTCTGGGTGCTCCTGCCCGGGCTCGAGGCATTCGTCCAGGACGTCCGGGCCGACGCCTACGTCGGGACGACCGGGGAGGCCGGTATCCAGGCGGGCTTGCGCTGGACGGCTCTCGCCGGTTCCGCCGCGCTCCTGCTCTTGCCCGCCCTGATCCTCGGCGCGACCTTCCCGCTCTGCGTCCGGTGGGCGGAACTCGCCGGCTTGCGCCCGGGCGCCGCCGTCGGGCGTGTGTACCTGGCCAACAGCATCGGCACGATCCTCGGCCCCCTGCTCGTCGGCTTTCTCGTCATCCCCACGGCCGGGATCTCGGACACGTGGCGGGCGCTCGGCATCGCGGCCTTCCTGGCCGCTGCCGCCACCGCGCTCTACCGGCGCGGCGCACGCCGGTGGGGGCCGAAGGCGCTCATCGTCTGGACGCTCCCGCTCATCGCTCTGTTGCTCCCAGCGGTCTTCGGCGGCGGCGGCCTGTCGTCCGGGATCGTCGAGGTCAGCCACGTGATGCAGGGGCGCCCCGATCGGCGGCTCCTGGATGCGCGTGCGGACGCGATCACCACAGCCAGCGTGGTCGACACCGGTGACGGGGAGCGCATCCTCTACACCGACGACTTCGCCGCCGCGGCGACCGGGCGGCACTACCGCTACATGCGCATGCTCGGGCACCTACCCGTCCTGCTGGCCGACCGGCCCGAGAACGCCATGGTCATCGCGTTCGGCACGGGCACCACGGCGGGGGCCGTCGCCGCGCACGAAGACGTCAAGCGGATCGAGGTCGTCGAGGTCTCGCCCGCGGTTCTGGCGTTCGCGCCGCTCTTCGCCGAGGCGAACCGCCACGTGCTCGACGACCCGCGCACCACCGTGATCGCGGACGACGGCCGCAACACGCTCCTGCTGCACGACGGCGATCTCGACGTGATCACGCTCGAGCCGCTGATGCCGTACTCGCCGGCGGGGCTGCCCTTCTACACGCGGGAGTTCTACGAGCTCTGCCGGGACCGCCTTCGGGACGGCGGCGTCGTCTGCCAGTGGATTCCCGTGCACGCGATGTCGGCGAGTCTCTATGCCGCCTTCGCGCGCACCTTCTTCGAGGTCTTCCCCGACGGCTCGCTCTTCTTCTACGAGCAGTCCTCCGCCCTCGTGGCCCGGAAGGGCGGCGGGAGCGTTGCGCCCGAATTGCTCCGGGCTCGGCTCGGGGCGGCGGCGGAAGATCTCGAGGCCGCCGGGCTCGCGGATGAAGACGCTTTCCGGGCCGCCTATGTGGCGAGCGGGCGGCGGGTTCTGGCCGCCGAGGCCCCCGGTCCCTTCGCCGAGCGCACGGTGAAGGACTTCGACCCCTATCCCGAGTTTCACCCCACGCCGCGGGCATCGCTCAACACGAGCTATCTCGCCGACACGCTGCGCTGGCTGTCCACGCTCGTGGTCGACGAGGACACGTTCGAGGGACGCGATGCGTCCGCAACGCGCACCATGCTGCTCGGCCGGACGCACGACGCCGAGGCGGTATGGCTGGGCGTCGAGCGTCGGTACGCACGCGGGAACCGCGCGCGTCAGGCCGCGTTGCTGGAGGCGGAGATCGAGGCGTGGGCGGCGGCCCACGCGCTCTACGGGCAGTCGCTCGACGCAGTCGCGGGGCAGCCGGTCGTGCGATGGCGGGCCCAGCGGGCCGGCCGCCGCATCGCGAGTTTGCGTGCGCAGGCGCTGGTGGCGAAGTCGCTGCAGCTCCGTGCGTCCGGGCTCGACGGGGAAGCCCAGGCGACGCTGGCGAGCGCGGCGGATCTGCTGGCCGAGGCACTTCGAGGTGAGGTCATCGACCCGCTCGCCGCCGAGCGCGCGTCCGTGCTGGCCGCGTGGGTCGGCATCCAACTACGACGGGGACACTGCGGCGAAGCCGAGCGGCGGCTCGCCGACGAAATCGGCTTCTTCCCGCGGTCCGAAGACCGCGAGCAACTCGAGCGGCTGCTCGATGCCGTGGGTGCTTGGCACGCCTCGGGCATCGTGCCGCGGGATCCCGCGCTCGCACCCACGTTCCAGGGGCTGCCCGCCTGCCGTGGGGACACGAGCGCGTTGGCCGCGGGCCTCACGGAGCGATACGTCGCGGCCCTGACGGCCGGCGATGCCCGTCGCCTCCGGTTGGCGGCCGACGCCCTTCTCCACGATGCCGTGCGGCAGCAGTTGGAAGGCGACGTGCTGCGTGCGGTGCTCAGCGCGCCTCGACCGACCACGGCCGAGGCCCAGGCGGTCCAGCTCGTGTTGACCGCGATGCTGCGCGATGCCCTGGCCGGCGACCACGAGCGTCTGGGCCAACTCCTCTCCTCGTCCTCGCCTCCCGCTCTCGAGGCGGCGCTGCTGCTCGAAGCGGGGCGGCGAAGGCGCTTGCGCCACTACCCGGAGGTCGCCCGCAGCGCCGCGGCGTCCCCCTCGGCCGAGGTGCGCCGGGCCGTGGCCGAGGCCGTCGGTGGCGACGGAGACGCCGGGTTGCTGGTCCTGCTGCCCGATCTCCTGATCGACCCGGACCGGGAGGTGCGGCTGGCCGCCCTCGTGCCGCTCGTACGCCGCCTGCCGCACGTGATGTCCGCCTACGACCCCGACGCAAGTCCCGCCAAGCGGGCGGAAGCCGCCGACGCCGTGCGCGCCGCCCTGCCCAAGCGCTAGGGCGTTTGCGTCGGGAGTTGTGAAGAAGGACTCCACGTCCGCCACGGCCGCGCCGCCGGACCGCGCGTCGTTGGCTATCCTCCGGGGCTTCCCGGAGGTTCGTCGTGCGCATCCCTTCGCCCGTGTTTGGCCTGCCGCCCGTGCTGGCGCTCGGACTCATCCTCGCCGCGTGCGGGGGCGGCGGCGGGGGAGGCGACCGTACACCGCTCCCGCCCGTTCCCAGCGCGCCCTACGGGCTCGAGCAGCGTACGCCACTTGGCGGCCTCCACTTTCCCGTGGGCGTGCCCGAGCCGCAGGTGCTCGGATTGGAGCGCGCGTTCGACCGCTTGACGTTCTCCCGACCGGTGGCGCTCGCGACGGCACCCGATGCGGCGACCGATCTCTACGTGGTCGAGCAGGACGGTCGGATCCTCGTGTTCGAAGCCGACGAGGATGTCGAGCGAGCATCCACCTTCCTGGACATTCGCGACCGCGTCAGCCGGGGCGGAAACGAGGAGGGGCTCCTGGGGCTGGCCTTCGATCCTGACTTCGGCACGGCCAACGGCACGTTCTGGGTCCACTACTCCGCCGCCTCGCCGCGTCGTTCCGTGCTGGCGCGTTTCGAGGCCACGTTCTCCGCCGACGGTCTGCCCTCGGCCGCGGCATCGACGGAAACCGTCGTCCTCGAGGTCGCGCAGCCCTACAGCAACCACAACGGCGGAGGCATCGTGTTCGGTCCCGACGACATGCTCTACGTGGGCTTCGGGGACGGCGGGAGCGGGAACGACCCGGACGACAACGGGCAGGATCGCTCGACCTTGCTCGGGGCCATGCTGCGCCTGGACGTGCGTGGGCAGGAGACCTACGCAATTCCCTCGGACAACCCGTTCGTCGGGATCGCGGGGGCACGGTCCGAGATCTGGGCGTACGGCCTGCGCAACCCCTGGCGGTTCGGATTCGATCGTGAAACCGGCGCGCTCTGGGTCGGCGACGTCGGTCAGGGGGCGCGCGAGGAGATCACGGTCGTCGATCGGGCGGAGAACCACGGGTGGCCCGTCTACGAGGGCGATCGCTCGAACCGCAACCCCGCCAACCTGCCGCCGAGCGCGTTCGTGCGTCCCTTGATCGACTACCCGCGAAGCGACGGGACCTGCGTGATCGGAGGCCTCGTCGTACGCGGGAATGCCGTTCCTTCCCTGCAGGGGGCGTACGTCTACGGTGACTACGGCTCGGGACGCGTGTGGGCCCTGGTAAGCGAGGGCGGGGTCGTGCGCTCCAACACCCAGGTCCAGTCGGTCAGCCAGCTCGTGAGTTTCGGCGAGGACGACGACGGCAACGTCTACGCGGTGTCCTTGGCCGGCACGCTCTGGCGCTTCGTGGAGATCGGGAACCCGCCGCCCACGACGATGCCGGACCTCCTCAGTGAGACCGGCCTGTTCGTGGATACCGCCGCCCTCAGTCCGAACGCGGGCTTGATCGAGTACGACGTGAACAGCCCCCTGTGGAGCGACGGAACCGAGAAGCGCCGCTGGATCGGTTTGCCGGGCACGACGCGCATCGGCTTCCGTGAGGACGCCGCCTGGACGTTCCCCGTGGGCACGGTCCTCGTCAAGCATTTCGAGATCGCGCTCCGTTCCTCGGCGCCGCGTCGCCGCCTGGAGACGCGCGTCCTGCTCCTCGGCAGCGAGGGGTGGCGAGGTGTCACCTACCGGTGGAACGAGGCGGGCACCGACGCGGATCTCCTCCTGGACCGGGCTACGGAGACGCTAGAAATCGAGGATCCGGCCGCCCCCGGTGGTGTTCGTCTCCAGCGCTATGACTACCCCAGCCGCACGGACTGCTTCCGCTGCCACACCCAGGCCGCCGGTTTCGCGCTGGGCGTGAACACGCGTCAGCTCAATCGGGCCTTCGATTTCCCCCGTGCACGAGACAACCAGCTGCGTACATGGAGCCACATCGACCTGTTCGACGTGGCGGTGCCCGCGGCGGAGACGCTGCCCGCGCTGGACGACCCCTCCGACCCCTCGGCCGAGCTCGAGGGGCGGGCGCGGAGCTACCTCGACGCGAACTGTGCGTTCTGCCACCAGCCCACGGGGCCCGCACCGGGCTCGATGGACCTGCGGGTCCAGACCGCCCAGGCGGCTATGGATCTGATCGACGTGCGTCCGACGGAGGGGGACCTGGGTCTCGAGGACGCGTGGCGCGTCCGTGCGGGCGTGCCGGCCGCGAGCGTGCTCTGGGAGCGCATGCGTCGACTCGACGACGTGCGGATGCCTCCCCTCTCCTCGCACGTGGTCGACGAAGAGGGTCTCGAGCTGATCCGCCGCTGGATCACCACCCGCTGAGTTCCGTACGGAGGCAGCCTCGCCGACGAACTTTTCGTCGCCTCGCGCCCCCTACCCTCGCCACCTCTCGGCGTACTGCTTGACGGTCGCCGCAATGGGGAGCGCCTCGTTCTCGGCGACCAGGGCGTCGAGCTTCTTGATCGCCCTGCGGATGCCGCTCGCCGACGCCTCCCGGCAGGCCGCGCAGTCCACGTTCAGCCCCTCGTGCCCCATGCGCTTGCAGGCTTTGCAGGGAGCACGCTTCTCGAGGCTGCGCACGATCTTGTCGAACGTCTTCTCCACCGCGATCGAAGCCTTCAACTCCTTCGACGCGGACAGTTCCTTCAAGTGGGCTGACACCGGCCCGACCACGGACGTGCCACTGAACTCGCGCTGCAGGTCCTTGAGCGCGGGCAGGATCTCGCTGGGATGCGTGGCCATCTTCTCCAGCGCGCTCTTGATCATGCGATCCCGGTAGTCCACGATCGCTGCACGCAGTCGCTCGAGTTCGCGCCTGTGCTCCTCGGTCGAGTCCGTCCGCTCGAGCGCTCGGTCGACGTTGCCGAGGGCTGCCTTCAGGCCCTTCTTCTTCGCGACCTGCTCCGCGAGTTTCGCCTCGTGGACGAACGGCACGTCCCCCAGGTAGATCGCGGGGGTCCGAGCCAGCAGCTTGTCGACCCACTCGATCATCGCGAGGCCGTCGCCACCGTGGTAGTCGCCGCACATGTGGTGGTGGGCCAGCCGGCCCGTATGATCGAACACGAGGTAGTAGGGGACGTACCCGTTGCCGCTTACGCCGGGATGGCGTCCGGCCTTGGTGACGGTCATGTTGGGTGAGTCGGGGGCGAGACCCTTCGATCGGATGTAGCCGACGACCTCGTCCTTCGTGCCGTTCTGGTTGTGGGCCGCGATGAGATGGAAGGGTTTGCCCTCGAGGCGCCTGGCCAGACCGACCAGGTGAGGCGTGACCGCCTGACAGCCCACTCACGACCCCCAGATCTCCACCAGAACGACCTTGCCGATCAAATCGCGCTTGTCGATCTCAGCGCCATACCAATGGGTACCGATGTTGAGGTCGTCGACACGCGCGTCCGCCTCCGCCGTTCCCTGACCCTGCTCGGCGTACGCGGGCACGGTGAGGAGCAAGGCTCCGACAATGAGGGCCAGGCTGGGTAGCGGACGCATGATCGATCTCCCGCGGGACGGACCGATCATACGTCGATCGGGGTGGATCAGCCTCCGAGCACCTCGGTCAGGAGCAGGGCGCTCGCACGGTAGAGGTGAGACGTCGTCTTCTCGGCCACGGCAGA
Source organism: uncultured Planctomycetota bacterium (assembly GCA_963802335.1). Classification (GTDB taxonomy): domain Bacteria; phylum Planctomycetota; class PLA2; order PLA2; family JAEUHO01; genus CAWDIE01. The sequence continues at coordinate 819,229 of CAWDIE010000008.1, forward strand.
CGCGAAGGGGGCTTGGCCGGCGCGCAGAATCGCCAGGGACTCCTCCGCGAGCGCACCCTGCTCGTCCCGCGTCTCTGCCACAGACGCCAGCGCGAGCAGGATGCCGACGTGATCCGCCGGCAGGCGGCCGAGCTCGCCGTCGCGCGGACGCATGCGCAGGGCGTCGAATAGAGTGCCGATCCGATCCTCCAAGGCGGCTCGCTCCATCGTCGGGCCGTCGGAGGCCCACGACGCGGCGAAGGGCGAGACGCCTTTCGGCAGGATGAACAGGCGGCAGTACTCGACGTCGAGCGCCTCGCGGGCGCTCTCGTCCTCGAGCGCCGCCGTCACCTCCGCCCGCGCGCCGGGCGCGAGCGTATCGAGTGTTTCCGCGATGTCCTCACGCGCCAATTCCCCGAGCAGCGCATCATCCACCTCGCGGAGGAAGAGCCGGGACAGCAACGAGAGGATGGCTGCTCGGCCAGCGGACGGGAGGGTGTGGAACGAACTCATACGACTTTCTTGATCGTGGCGACGTTGTCGAACCAGTTCTGTCCGCCCACGAGGGGGGACGGATTGATCGGAAGGGCGTCGTTGATGTGCACGCCCGCGCCGGGTCCTCCGGCGTCGGCGGCCCACCAGAGGTTGCTCGGGAGATCCCGGTCCGCCATCGCGTCCAACGCGGGATCACTGCCGGGTGACGGTGCGCTGTGTTGCTCGCCTCGAGCCACACCCCCTTGCTCCCAATGTCCGAGGTGGTGGGCGCAGCAGAGCGCCCGGGGATGGACGCCTTCGAGGAAGCGGACGTGCTGCTGAAACGACCCGACGGGTTCGGCTTCTCCGGAGCGCCACGTCCGCCCCTTGGGGCGCCGCACCGTGACCTCGACGACATCCCCGTTCTTCAGGCCCAAGCGCTTTCCGGCGGTTGGATGCATGTAGATGGGGTTGTCGTGCACGATCTCCGCCTGGTGCTTCCACTGCGCGCTTCGACCCTGCGTATGCACGTTCCACTTGAACGTGCTCAGCACGAACTCGTCGTCGCCCAGATCCTCGTGCTCGGGGACCGGGAACCACACCGGAAGCGCGCTCGCGTGGGGACTGTCCAGGGGTAGCCCCGTGGCCGTGGCGGCCATCGGGAACACCTCGTCGAGGACCTGGATCTTGCGGGAGGGCGTCGGGAACCCGCGGACGACCTGGTCACCCTGACGCACGCCCACGGCCTTTCGCTTCCCCTTCACCTCGGCGTAGACGATGCCGGTGGCATCGTCGGTTTCAGCGCCTTCGAGGTCGGCCGCCGGGACCGGCTGCTCGTAGAGCTCGTAGTCCTTCGCTCGCGTCGGGTCGTGCCAGACCCCGCGGCGCTTGAAGGCCTCCCAGCCGCCGGGAATGCGCGCCCAGACGTCCTTGTACCACTCCCTGTAGAATGCCTCGATGCCCTCGGATGTGGGCTCGTAGTCGAAGTACTGCGGCATGTCGCCGCCGATCAGGTGGGCCCAGTCTCGGAACATGACCTGCATGGGGCGCGCCTGACCCAGCGGTTCGACGAGCGGCTGCCGAATGCCCGTGTAGGGAACCAACTCGTAGGAGTTGGTGGAGTGGGGGTCCCATCGCTCCAGGCTGGTGGCCTCGGGCAGGATCAGGTCCGCGAGTTGCGCCTGTTCGCTGTAGCCGATATCGATCACGACGTGAAACGGAATGAGCTTCTCGTCGAGGAAAACCTCCCGCGCCACGTTCGCCTCGGGATATCCGTACGCCGCTCCGTATGTGTAGCTCATGTACACGTCGACCTTCGCCCGGCCTTCCCGGATGTACGGCTGGACGAGTTGGCCGACGCGCATCGCATACCAGTGCCACGCGAGCGGGAACTCGCTCGGCGTGTTCAGCTCGCCCGTGTACTTCTTCTTCCAGCTGTCCGGGAACGCGGCCACCCGCGCCTGGACTTCGGCGGGAAGCTCTTCGAAGTTGGGAGTGCCGGGTAGCCACGGCTTCGGGCTCGGCGGCTTGGGCGCCGGCTCGGAGACACTCGGCAGGCCCCATTGACCGTACTTGCCGCCTCCCCACATGCGCAGGCTGCTGAGGCAGAACCCACCCGGCTTGCCCACATTGCCCACCAGGACGTCGAGCAGCCGAATACCGCGATCGGCCTGCACACCGTTGTAGTGCTTGGCGGAGCCACGATTCGACATGGTGCAGCAAGCCGGCGCCGCCGCCGCGAACTCCCGCGCGATACGCCGGATCGTGTCCGCGGGGATGCCGCTGTGCTTGGCGGCCCACTCGGGCGTGTACGCGTGCTCCTCGACGATGTGCTTGCGAACCGTCTCCAGAGGCACATTGACCCAGCGCCGCCAGAACGCCTCGTCGTAGAGCTTCTCGCTCAGGATCACGTAGGCCATGGCGAACGCGACGCACCCGTCCGTGCCCGGGGTGATCGGAAGGTACTCGTCCGACACCGACGCCGTTGCCGACGGGCGCACCTCGAACGTCACGAGCTTCGCGCCGTGGTCCACGCGGGCTTCCTGGATGCGCTGCATCATGTAGAGGCCGCCCTGGTACGCCTCCATCGGGTTGGCGCCGAAGTTCACGATGTACTTCGTGTTGGCGAGATCCTGTGTCTCCCACTCGAAATCGCGCCCGTAGAAGCTCATGAGGGGCGCCCGGCGGTTGGACGAGCAGATCGAGCGGCGGTTCACACGGTTCGGCGTGCCGTAGGCCTTGCAGAAGCGGCTCGTGAGCCCCTTGGTCTTGTCACGCCCGTAGTGGAAGACGAAGCGTTCGGGGTGGCCGCTCTCCCGCGTCTTCTTGAGTCGGCTGGCGACCTCTTGGTTGGCCTCATCCCAAGAGATTCGCTTCCACTTGCCCTCCCCGCGCTTGCCCACCCGCTTGAGCGGATACAGCAGTCGTTCCGGGTAGTAGGTGTACGAGATCATCGCGTTGGCCTTGCTGCACACCTTGCCGCGCGAGTTGATGTCGAGCGGGTTGCCCTCGATCTTGCGTACGACGCCGTCTTGCACCCAACCGATGACGCCGCAGTGCGTCGTGCAGCCGAAACAGATCGTCGGCGTGGCCTTCGCCTTCCGGTAGTCGATCGGTTTCTTGCGGGTCGCCTCTAGCGGCGGCTCGTCGGCCTCGGCGTTCCTGAAGAGGGGCCATGTGATGCCACCCGCCGCCACGGCGGCGGCGGCTCCGGTCGCCAGGCGAAGGAAGCCGCGCCGGTCCAAACGACCTCGACGATGTTCGGCCATGGACTCAACCCTCCTTCTTCTGCACGTAGATGAGCTCGTCTTCGTCGGGGGAGAGCTGCACGCCTCCCGCCGCCTTCTTCTCCATCCACGACTCGAGACCGATGTAGAGCACGCTGGGCCGGGTCTTCTCTTCGGGCTTCATGGGCTTCGCCTCGTGCTTCGCGGCGTACCGGGTGACCTCGTCCTGGGGATCATCGAGGTCACCGAAACGCAGGACATCCGTTGGGCAGACGTTCACGCACGCGGGGTCCAGACCGACGTCCGTACGGTTGGCGCAGAGATCACATTTGTCGGCACGGCCCGTCTGTGGATCCATGCCGATGGCGCCGTAGGGGCAGGCGGTCGTGCAGCACTGGTCGCCTTCGCAGGAGGCTTCGTCGATGAGGACGCGTCCGTCGTCCGCGCGCCGGATCGCCTCGTGGGGGCAGGCGGCGACGCAGGGTGCGTCCTGGCAGTGCATGCAGAGCATGGGCAGGAAAGCGAGTTGACTCTTCCCCTTCTGCTCGAGCCAGCGAACGCGCGTTCGGAAGATCCCCAGGGCTACGTCGTGCTCCGTCTTGCAGGCCACGCTACATGCGTGACAGCCGATGCAACGGCGCAGATCGACGACCATGCCGGCACGCTGGTGTTTGGTGCCTGGACCGCCAACCTCCCAGGGGAGGGTCTCTTCGTCCGGGCGCGGCGGTTCGTCGGGCATGGCGTCTCCCTTCAGCGTGAAGGGAGAGAGTCTCGTCCCGATGCCCCGACCTCACAAGGAGCCCGTGTCATCACGCGGCCGGGGTATTGGCTCAGGCGATTGGGTCGACCCTTTCGATCGACTATGCCGGATCCTGCTCGTCATAGAGGAAGGCGAGGCGCCACGGACGCGTGCATGGCCACGCCTCGTCCGCACGTCGTCGCTCGCCGAGGGCTTGACGCCCCGCCCGGACGGCTCGATGCGCATCCCGCGGCGTGGGCGCATGCCTCACCCAGCGGCAGAGATGGGACCGTGCGGCGACCGCGTCGACATCGAAGGCCCAGAGGATGGCCATCAGCGGATGGAGAGCGAGGGACCCCGGTTGCACGCGGCGCTGCAGGGCAGCAGGGACGACGTCGGCACCGAAGTGCCCCTCGAGCACGCTGAGGATCACGCCCGGTACGGCCGAACGGACGCCGTCGCGCGCCTCGAAGAACGCGGCGAGTTCGCGGTAGAACTGGACGCCGGGTTGTGACGGCTCGAGCGCGAGGGCCCCGAGGAACCCGCCCCGTGCCGTCAGCTCGGCGACGGCGCGCATGGACGCCGCGTCCGAGACGCCGTTGTGGCGGTCCAGTCCGAGCCCGACACTCAGGAGGATCTTCACGGGTGTGTCGGTCAGCGATGCGGCGCTAGCCAGCGACACCGCATCCTCGACGGGGTCGCCGAGGCCGGCCTCATCTCCCGCCATGAGCGAATCAGATCCACCGTCGACGAGAACGATCGCGTCGACGTCGTGTTCGCGGACGAGCATCCGGAAGACGTCCGTCATCTCGGGACAGGCGAAGTCGCGTGCGTTGTAGGCGTACACGTGATGGGGCGCGTCGGCGGGTTCCACGTCGTCGAGGAAAGCGGCGAGGTGCACCTCCGGGGCGTAGGCAGGATGAAACGAGGACTGGGCCGACACGCGCTTGACGACACGATCTCCCGCTTCGAAGACGACCTGGGCGTCTCCCCCCAGCATGTCCGGGTCGCCCCACGAGCAGCTGCCCACGATCACGCGCTTGCCCAGATGGCGAAGCTCGGGCCAGAGAAGGAGTCCGTGGAGGAAGTCGAAGCCTCCACCACAGCCGGCGATCAGCACCGTACGAATCGCGGGGTCGGCGAGACGAGTCAGGAAGGTCGGGGTCACGGCAGCTCCTCCCCGGGCGTAGCCTACCTGCTCGCGCGCGGAACCGAGCTCGCCGGGTTCGTGTCGAACGGCGCATGCAGGAGGAGGATTCGCCCATTCGGACCACGCCCCACCACCGATCCCGCCTAGCGCTGTCCCTGACCGCCTTCCTCGGGGGAGGCGCCGTGCTCGCGCAGGAGATTCTGGCCGCCGGCTGGCTGGCGCCCCTGTACGGCAGTGGCGTCGATGTGTGGGCGGTCGTCCTCGCCGTCTCCCTGCTCGCGCTCGCGGTGGGGGCGTGGCTGGGCAGCTTCACGGTTCAGCACGTGACGGCTTTCGCCCGGATCCTCGATGGGCTCGTCCTGGGCGCCGCGCTCCTCGCGGTCGGTGCATTCGTCGTCGTCGCCGCCGATCCCGCGAGGCCGCCCCCGCTCGCGTTGATGGCCGTGGTCGTCCTGGGGCCGCCGCTCGTCGCATTCGGGATGCTGTCGCCGTGGATCGTGGATCGCTACGCGGCGACCGGGATCGGACCCGGGAGAGCCGCTGGGATCATGTACGCCATCGGCACGCTCGGCAGCGCACTGGCGGCCCTGATGACGGGACTGGTCCTCGTGCCCGTCCATGGCTTGCTCCTGTCGACCCTGGTACTCGCGGCCGCCTTGGGGGGCGGGGCGCTGATCGCCGCCATCGCCGCCGGCGACGCGAGGCGTCGTGCGCTCGTGCTCCTCGCGCTGCTGGTGGCCTTGCTCATCGTCGGCGCGCGCTGGAGCTTGCGCGCGTCGTCATCGGGGGGGAGCTTCGGTCTCGAACGCGTTCATCGTGTCGACGGCTTCTACGGGCGACACGAGGTTCTCGAAGACGACGTGTCGCGCTATCTGCTGGTCGACGGGGTCCTGCAGACCTCGGTGCCGCGACACCCAGTCGCCCCGGCTGCGCCCGGTGACCTCCTGGCTGTCGGCAATGCGCTGGAGCTTGCGCTGTGGCTCCATCCGGAACCAGGACGGGCGCTCGCCATCGGGCTGGGTGGGGGAGCCTTCCCAACTCGGCTCCTGGGCGCGGGATGGTCGGTCGAAGCGGTGGAGATCGACCCGCTCGTCGTCGACCTGGCCCGGCGCTACTTCGGCGTCGACGGGTCGGTCCGCATCGACGACGGCCGTCGATTCCTCAATCGCTCCTCGGCATCGTGGGATCTCATCGTGATCGACGTCTACCGCGGCGAGCATCTACCGTCGCATCTCTTCACCGAGGAGGCGTTCGCCGCCATGGCGCGTCGCCTCGCGCCCGACGGCCTGCTCGCCGTCAATCTCATCGGGACGCGCGAGGGAAAGGACGTGCGTGCCGTCGTACGCGCCGTACGTACCGCGTTTGCGCAGGTCGAGCTCTACGCGGGGGCTGCTGGCCCCGTCTTGACCCCGATGACCTTGTTCGCTCGACAAGGACCCGTCGAGGATCCATCGAGTCGCGACCGCGTACGCGCGGAGGGCCTGCCGTGGCCCGCGGCCGTGGACCTCGACACGATGCCCTGGGAAGACGCGCCTCGGCTGACCGACGATCGGAATCCGATCGTGTGGCTCCGACGCGACGCCGCACGGGCATGGCGCCTCTTGAATCGACGCCGTTTCGCTCTGACGGAGAATCCCTGATGCGCCTTGCTCCGATCCTCGCCTCGTGCCTCCTCTTCGTCACCGCGACGCTTCATGCCGAAGAGCAGGACACGCTGGGGCCGACGCCGGTGGCGACGCCCGAGGTGGCCGTGCGCGATGCCGAGACGCGCGGTCATCGCCGTACCCGCGAAGCCCAGGACCCGATCGACGCGGACGTCGTCGGGGCCATCACGCCTCTGGCGGACGGCCGCGTCGGGTTCATGCCCCTGCTCCAACACCACATGGCCGTGGAGCATTGGTTTCTCGAAGGCCGGCAGGCCAACGTCCTGGCGGAGAGGGTCGGGGTCGCCGGCGGGCGTCGCTTCGTCCGGTTGCGGGGCCGCCTGCACCTGCTCGGCGTCTTCGGTGGCGAAGGGCTGGAGTGGTACGGGAACGGCCTCCAGCACGGCCGCGACTGGGGCCCCGTCATGGGGTACCACGAACGCGTCTACCGCTTCGTCGTCGAGGAGATCGTCTGGGTACGTACCCGCACCGAGCAGGCCGCAGCTCGGGGCGTGGTCGAGGACCTGAAGGAACGACACCAGGCCGACCTGAAGCGTGGCGACTACACCTCGGCCCTCGAGAGTATCGAACGGCTCATCGAGAGCATGACCGACGCCGGTCTGGATACGCGCGGCGTCGAGGGGGAGCGCGACTACCTACGTCGCATGCTCGTCTTGGAACGCGATCCGCAGACGTGGTCGGCCATGGACCGTCAAGTCGTGGCCGAGGCACTCGTCTTGGAGCCGTTCGCCCCCTACAAGGAGATGAAGGAGGCGGCGAGCGCGAAGCTGATGGCCCTCGTCGAGGGGTGGCCGACCGACGTGCGCGAAGCGGTCGCGCCGCGCGCTGTAGCGGCCTGGAAGGCGCTGAGGTACCGCCACCTGCGCAAGAAGGCACGACCCTTCGTCCTGGCCCTGGATGCTGCCCCGACACGCGTGCTGGCCGACCGCTTGCTCCTGGCCGAGCGCCGGATCGAGGAAGCGAAGGCTCGCCTGAAGGCGCTGGAGGGAACCGACGACTACGAGGGCATGCTGGCCATCCTCGATGGCGCAGCGGTGGATCAGGCGCTCGTGCTCGACTACGCCCTGGCGGACGATCGTACGCGGCACTGGGTCCCGGCCGCGAGGCGGCTCGCGGCACTCAAGGCCGCGATGGCCGCGGGCACGCAGCGCGAGGCGGTCCTCACGCAACAGATCGAAGAGACCATCGCCTCCGGGACGGGCCTGCCGAACAGCAATGCCAAGCCTCGCTACAACGAGGAACTCCTTCTCCGCTTCGTGCCGAAGCTCACCAACGAAGAGCGAGACCGTGTCGAGACCCTGCTCTTGGCACGCGCGTCCACCCTCGACGTCGTCGACGACTGGCGACAAGTCCTCCTCGTCGCGGAGCTTCTCGCCGGAGTCGGAGGGGAACGCACACGCGCCTACTTCCCCACCCTGCTCCGTCGCACGCGCCGACAGCCATCGTGGCAGCGGGAGCATCTCGAGCGATTCGCCGCGGCGGCGGCCGTGCGTCGCTAGCGTGGTGGGCGGGCGTGCGATAGGCTGAAGCGCTCGGTGCACGTCGATGCGGAGGGAGCCAGCATGGACATCAAGGGCACGCGTACGGAGAAGAATCTCCTCGCCTCGTTCGCCGGGGAGAGTCAGGCGCGAAACCGCTACGACTACTTCGCGTCCCAGGCCAAGAAGGACGGCTTCGTCCAGATCGCAGGGATCTTCACGGAGACGGCGCTTCAAGAGAAGGAGCATGCCAAGCGCTTCTTCCGCCATCTGCGGGGAGGGGACGTGGAGATCCAAGCGGCCTACCCCGCCGGTCAGATCCTCTCCACCCAGGAGAACCTGATCGCGGCCGCCGCCGGCGAGAACCACGAGTGGACGGAGCTCTATCCCGGATTCGCCGAGGTGGCCCGGGAGGAGGGCTTCGGCAACATCGCCAAGGTGTGGGATGCGATCTGCGTGGCCGAGAAGAACCACGAGAAACGCTACCTGGCGCTTGCCCGGAACATCGAGGCTGGGCTCGTCTTCGGTCGCGAGATCGAGGAGGTCTGGTACTGCATGAACTGCGGCTACATCCACGAGGGGCCGGAGGCGCCCAAGGTCTGCCCTGCATGCGCCCACCCGCAGTCTCACTTCTGCCTTCTCGCCGAGAACTGGTAGGTCCTTCCCTGGTCCCGTGACTAGCGTGGTCGCCCTGGGCCCCAGCCTTCCGGGCCCCGCAGGGAGCCACCATGGCCGGGTTCGATCTCTCGAAACGCAAGACGCGTGAGGAACTGACCCACAGGTTCTTCGCCGGGACGGGGAACTCGTACGATCGGGTCGTGGCCGTCACGACGTTCGGTCTCGACAAGCGCTGGAAGCGCAGTCTCCTGGCACACGTCCCTGAGGACGCGACGGCCGTGCTGGATCTCGCCTGCGGGACCGGCATCGTGACGATGAAGATCCACGAGAAGGCGCCTCGCGCTCGGATCGTGGGCGTGGACTTCACCGAGGAGTACCTGGACGTGGCCCGGGCGAAGTTCGCCGACGTCGAGGCCGATGTCACCTTCCTCCAGTCCAACGCCGAGACGATGGAGTTGGAGGGGCGCTTCGACGCCGTGATCTCGAGCTACCTGCCGAAGTACGTGGATCCGGACGCGCTTCTGGACCGTCTGGAAGGCCACATCGAGAAGGGCGGCATCCTCGCCTTGCACGACTTCGACTACCCCCGCGGCTGGATTCCGAGGTCGCTCTGGCGCGCACACATGTGGCTCCTCCGCGTGGTCGGCCGCCGCGTCTTCCCCGCGTGGAACGAGTCCCTGGATCGGGACCTCGAGGTCTTGATCCGGGAGTCTCGCTGGGTGAAGCGCTACCGCGAGGCGCTCTGGCGGCACGGTTTCGAAGAGGTGCGTCGCGAGAGACTCCACTCCGGGACCGCCGCGATCGTGAGCGCTCGCAAGCCGCGCTAGCCAGGTCGGCGCGTACCACCCTCGAGATCAGCGAACACGGATCATGCGGTCGACGACGGGCGGGACCACGTCGAAGGGCAACTCGAGGCGAAAGCCGCTCCGTGCCTCCGCCCGTGCCTCGCACTCCCCCGCAGGCCAGCGCAGGCCTTCCAGCGACCAGAGGTACAACTCTCCAAAGGACGCCGCTCCGGCCAGGCGGCTTCCTGTCACGTCCGACGTCAGCTTCACGATTTCATTCAGCCCCGCGGAGAACCGCACCCGTTCTTCTTGGCGTGCGGCGTCCCAGATGCGCACCGTGTGATCCGTACTGCTCGTGAAGAGCGCGGCCCCGTCGTGGGCCCAAGCCACGGCGGTGCATGGGCGTGTGTGGCCGGCGAGGGAGCCGATCGCCTCGCCGGTTTCGAGCGACCACAGCTTGACCGTGGGGTCGCGTCCGGTCGTCGCCAGCTGGGTGCCGTCCGGTGAGCACGCGATGGCGAACACCGCATCTTCGTCCGCGCGCCACGAGCGCTCGACGCGTCCGCTCTGGCGTCCCCACACGAGGATCCACCCGTCCCAGGTTCCGGTGACCACCTGGCGGCCGTCGGGCGTGAATGCGACCGCCACGGTGTCGCTCCGCGGGGACGGTTCGGCGGCAGCGCCCGTGGCCGGTGCCGGCGGCGTGAGCCAGTGGGCCAAGGCCTCGCCTCGCGCCATGTCCCAGAGACGGACGCCGCTGTCGCACGCCACGGCGAGCGTGCTGTCGTCGGGCGACAGCGCCGCGTCCCACGGGTAGTCCGGGCCCTTCCAGGCCAGCGTCGCCTCCAGGGCGCCGGTCTGGGGGTTCCACCTACGGACGGTCTCGTCCGCCCCGACCGAGATCAACTGGTCGCCATGGTGTTGCCACGCGAGGCCCGCGACCGAGACCTGGTGCCCGGGGAGGGTCGCCCGGAGCACGCCGGAGGCAGCGTCCCACACGCGGATCACGGGGTCGACCCCCGCCGAGGCCAGGCGCGTACCCGTCCGGTCCGCGACGACCTCGCGCACGTCGTGGGGAGGGGCCGTCAGCACCGTCGGTGCTTGGGCCGGATCGAACGACCAGGCGGCGAGTTTGAGGTCGGCACCTCCCGAGTACAGGCGATGACTCTTGGCGTCGAAGGCCAGACTCCACACCCGTCGGGCGTGCCCCTCGAGGCGCGCAATGCGGGAAAGAGAAACTGCATCGTAGATGGTGACGACGCCGCTCCAGGAGGCGACGGCAACGCGCGTACCGTCCCGGCTCACCGCCACGTCGAGCAGCGTCATGTCGCGATCGTCCACGACGGCGACCGCCTCACCCGATGCCACGTCCCATACCCGCAGGGTCTTGTCCCCGCCAACCGAGAAGAGCCGTCGGCCATCGACCGAGAACGCGAGGGACATGACGTCGGACGTGTGGCCGGGAAGCCGCCTGAGCTCCTCGCCCGTGGTGCGATCCCAGAGCCGGATGAGCTTGTCCGCCCCGCCCGTCGCGATGATGGAGTCGTCCGGTGTGAGGGCCACGCCGTACAGGAATCCGTCCCCGGCCGCGATGTCGAGGCGTCGTGTCCCCTCTTCGACCTGCCATACGGTGAGGTGCCCGTCGCTACTCACGGAGGCCAGCTCGGCACCGTCGGATGTGAACGCCGCCCGACTCGGCTCGGCGTCGAGCTTTCCGAGGCGGCGCGTCTCCTCCAGGCTCTGCGCGTCGAGGAGGCGGAGCGTCCCGTCCGCGAATCCCGCCGCGAGCACGGGTTCCTTGGGGTGGGCGACCAACGTGTACACGCTCTGGTCGAATCGCTTGGAGACGCCGACCTCGCGGCCCGACTCGGCATCCCAGAGACGGACGGTGGCGTCCTTGGACGCCGTGGCCACACGCCGGTCGGAGACGCACGCTATGTCGTAGATCTCTTCGCTGTGCCCTTCCAGCCACGCCACGCGCTGTCCTGTCGTGAGGTCCCAGAAGAGCAGCCGCTGGTCCGCGATGCTCCCCGTCGCGGCCAAGCGGCCGTCCGGAGACACCGCCACGGCCGTCGTCATCTGGGCGTGGCCCAGCGTGCGCATGCTCAGTTGCCCGGTGGCTAGATCCGTGCGGCGCACGCTCCCGTCGGCATGTCCGGTGACCAGTTGGGCGTCGTCGGGGGTGAGGGCCGCCGCGTGGAGCTTCGACCCGTCTCCGGGTATGGTCCGCGCCGGCCGGGATGCGCCGACATCCCACTGCACGATCGCGCCTCCCCCGTGAGTTGCCACGACACGCTCGTCCGAGACGTACGCCAGGAAGGTTATTCCTCCTTCCTCCTGCCCCGTGTATCGATGCGTCTCTTCGCCCGTGGCCCTCTCCCAAATCCGGATCGTGCCGTCGCGCCCACCGGAGGCGATGTGGCGGCCGTCCGGGGAGGCCGCGAGCTGCTGGACCGCGCCCTCGTGGCCCTCCCAGACGGCCAGCGACGTGAGGGTCAGGGGGTCCCAGGTACGGATGCTTCCATCTTGCGAGGCGGTGATCACCCGTCGGCCGCCATCGAGGAACAGCATGCTCAGCGCCCCGGCCTCGTGACCATGCAGCACGCCAGGATACACCTCCGGCAACGCGGCGTTCCAGAGCAGGACGCGGCCGTCGATGCAGCCCGCCGCGATCGTCGAACTGGCCGCATCGAACGCGACCGACACGACCATCGAATCTTCTTCGCTCGGATAGATGTAGGCGGCTTCGAGCGCGCCGCTCTCCACGTCCCAGACCCGCAGGTGCTCACCGCCCGTCGCCAGGCGCTCGCCGTCCGGCGAGAAGGCCATGGCGATCAGGCCGGCAATCCCGCTGGATGACGTCCACAGCGGACTTCGCTGGCGCGGCAGCGCCGTCAGGAGTGCCGCGCGCGTGTCGGGCGTGTCGTCGACGTCCACGGCGCGCGCGGCGAACAAGAGCGATTCGGCCGCGCTACGGGTGGACTCCGCTCGCCACCGGTAGTTCCGCGCGAGGTGGGCCCGCCCTTCCTGCTCGGCGGCGACGGCCCGGTCTCGCTCGCGTTCCGCCGTGCCCTGAAGGCCTTCCGCCCGCTCGCGTTCTCGTTCGGCCACATCGCGTTGCGTCTGCAGCGAGCGGAGGAAGAGGACGGTGCCGGCCACGATGATCAGCAGGGAGGCGGCGGTCAGTGCCGCAACGGCCGCGTGCCGCTTCACCCAGAGGCGAAAGAGCGTGCCCAGTCCGGGAGGTCTCGCGAGGACAGGCTCCCCGCGGGCGAAGCGGTCCAAGTCGTCGGCGATCGCATCCATGCTGCGGTAGCGGCGATCGGGATCCCGATCCATCGCCTTGCGGATCACGGCGTCGAGGTCCACCGGGACGGATCGATCGACGCGTCGCGGCGGGGCGGGATCCACGCGCAAGACCTGGGAGATCAGTGCTTCGGTCGTGGCTCCTTCGTAGGGGGCGCGACCCGTGCTCAGTTCGTAGAGCGTCGCCCCGAGTCCATACACGTCGGCGCGCGTATCGACGGACAGCAGTCCCTGCTGAAGCTGCTCGGGCGCAGCATACTGGATCGTGCCGAGCAGCGCATCCGGGCGGGTGAGCGCCGAGTTGTCCGTGGCGCGCGCCAACCCCAGGTCCATGACGACCGCACGACCCTCGTCGCGGGTGAGCATGATGTTCCCAGGCTTGACGTCGCGGTGGAGGATGCCGCGGTCGTGCAAGTGCTGTAGGCCGCGTGCGGCGTCGCGAAACACCTCAGCCAGCCGGCGGAAGTAGGAGCGCCCCTCACCGAGGTGGGGGGGGGCGTTCGTGGTCCCCAGCGCTCTTGCGGGCGAGCCCGCCTCGGCGTCGCCGATCTTCTCGCGCTTCTGGTCCGACACCGTCGCGACCGCCCGCGCGAGATCGTCGTCGGACAGGGCACCCCGGCTCTCATTGGCGGTGAGGGTGCTGGCGACCTCGCTCAGGTCGCCTCCCTCCACGAGTTCCATGGCGAACCAGAGGGTGCCCTCCGTGCGCCCCGACTGGAGCACGCGGACCACGTTCGGATGATCCGCTCGTGCCATCGCGCCTACCTCGCGACGGAAGCGGGCCGCGGACACCTCGTCGGCCGACAGCCCGGGGGGAAGGAGCTTGAGGGCGACGACCCGACCGAGGCTCCGTTGGCGGGCGAGATGCACCGTGCCCATGCCCCCGGCACCGAGCTGAGCCATCAACTCGAAGTCGCCGAACTGCCTGGCTCCTGCGGTCCCCTCGGACGGTCCCTCCTCGTCGCCCTTGTCCGGATCCGCGGCCTGCAATTCACGCAAGGCATCGGGGGTGACCTGGGTGCCGAGTACCCTCCCGAGCACCTGACGGTGATCCTCCAAGAGGTGGGGAGCCGACGAGGTCTCGCCGGAAACGTAGTCGAGGTATTCGACCTTCCTGTCCATCTGCGACCGGTTCAGGAAGAGAACCGCAGGCTCGGGAGGCGCGGGTTCGCAGACGACCAGGGGATGGAGGCTGAGATAGTCGTCCCCGCGTCGGAGGTAGAGGCGCCCCGGCTGCAACTCTGTGCCGGGCGGGACGGGGTCGCCGTCCGCCGACGTCGAGCGCATGGCGTCCGGCCCGGTGAGGTCCCACAGTTCGACGCGATGGCCGCCGGCCGCGTCCACGTGCATCGCATCGGCGTGGACGAGGACGGACCCGCCGAACGCGGGGACGCGATCCAGCCACTCCACGGCCGCGTCCAGGAGGCGATCCGCCATCTCGGCATAGAAAGCGTCGTTGCGGATGGCTCCGTGCCCGAGCACCTGATTGCGGTAGCTGGGCAGCCGATCGAGGAGATCCAGGGCGCGGACGCGCTTGCTGCGAAAGGCTGGCACGCCGGTGACCCGGGTGCCCATGGCGTCCAGGGCTTCGCGCGTCGCGGGTAGATCGTCGCGCTCCTCCGTGAGCAGGCCGTGGACGCCGGCCAGGTGGGGGAACGGGTGAGGTTCGAGCCCCGCGGTGGCCTTCGAGACCTCCCGCAGCAACTCCACCCAGCGGCCCAGCGACGGGAGTGCGAGCCCTTGCAGCCGCCGGTCCACGCTCTCGTCCCGGGTCTCGCCGGCCAGATACACGGAGATCTGCGCGGACGCCGCGAGCTTGACGCTCGCCTCGAGCAGGTACAGGGCGTTCGCATGCCGCTCGACCCAGGACTTCGCGTTGTGCGTCCGGCGATAGAGGCGCGCCAGCGGAAGCGGCAGCCGATCGCGCACGTCCGTCCGAAACCCTGCCGCCATGTGGTCGCTCCCGGTTCGAGGCCACCACGCTAGCGGACGCCGACGGGCCGGGGGAACGCGAAAGCGTCCACGGTGGGCCGCTTCGCTCGGAGTCCGTTCGTGCTAGGATTCCTTCCGGGGAAACAGCCATGGTCGCGCGGGGACTGCAACGCGCCGGGCACTGGGGGCTGCTGCTCAGCCTCGCATGTATCTCCCTATGCCTGGGGGTCTGCCAGGCGCGGCTCCCCGAGATCTCGCAGGACGTCCTCTTCGTCCTGGACCCGGCGCTCGAGCCCGAAGCCTGTTGGGGCGTGACCCACTACGGCGACCCCACCGTGGTCGCCATCTGCACGGGACTGCCCCGCTGCGACGCCCTCCATGCCGTGAAGCACGAGATGCTCCACGTAGCTGGACTGCGTAACCACCCCTTCAACTACCCCCCCTGCTACAACCAGTTGCGGTCCGTGGACGCGTCGCTGCATGGGCCCTGCGAGGCGGAGGTGACATGGCTGCGGCAGCAGGGGCTTCGGGAGATGCGCCTGCGCGCCGATGACGGCGCGTTGGCGTCGTGCGTGGCGGAGGCGGCCCTGTTCTGGAACGGTGTGACGGGCGTGCCGCTCTTCGCGTCGATCAACGGGGTCCCGCTGACCGAGTACGCCGTGCCTTGAAGGGGGGGGCGCGCCGCGGGGTCAGCGGTCGGAGCGCAGCTCCGGCGGCTCGGTCAGCCAGATGTCGGGGTTGCGACCGTCCTTCACGCCCTGGTCGAAGATGCGGCGCATCTTCTGCTGATCGAACGCGAGGAAGTCCTTCGCATCCTCGCGCAGCGAATCCGGCAGGAAACAGAGGCGGAACTGCCCCTCGACCTCCTTCACGCGTTCATAGATGTACCAAAAGTTACCGAGTCGCATGCTGTACCCTTGGACATCCAGCGCGCGCTGAGCGATGTCGAGCACGTCACGCTTCACGCGGGTGGTGCTCGGCTCGCGTAGTCCGTTGACGACGATGTAGAGCGTGCCCGGGATCACGGCCGGCTGCCCGGCCTCCTCGGCCAGTGCCGCAAGGCGTGCCTCGTCGGCATCGGTAAGCGTGTCCCTCCGGAAGGGGATGAAGACGGAGCTGGCGGTCCCTCCGTCGCAGTGCATGCCACCCTCGAGCGGAACGGGCGGCACGGCGACCGGGGGGCCGGCTGACGCGCGAAGGACGGCGCGGTACTTCACATACTGACGACTGCGGGCCATCGCTCCCATGTCCCAGATGCGATAGCCCCCCGTGTCGAGGTTGACCGTCCCGATGAGCAGGAGGCGTCGTCCGCCTTCGGATGCCACTGCTACCTCGTCGATGACGTCGTCGGAGATGACCGATTCGATCAACCGCTCGAGCGGCTCCATGCTCATGAACGAATCGGACGTGAGACCCACGAGGAAGTTTCGCTCACAGAGGATGTCGCGGCGCTGCACACTCGTGTAGAAGCGGGCCATCACCTCGTCGGCTTCAGCGCTATCCAGGAACACGTGGGAGGCGACGAGGGCGCCGGTACTGACGCCGGTCACCACGCTGAAGCGCGGGATGCCTGCCTCGCGCCATCCCTTGATGAGGCCGACGCCGTAGGCGCCGTTCTGCCCTCCGCCCGAGAGGGCGAGAGCGTCGATTCGCTGGCCCCGATTCAGGATGTAGAAGTCCATCATGCCCTGCTCGAGCGGCCGCGAAGGCTGGGCGAGGGGGTCGTCGGGGGCCAGGGGCTTGCGTGGGGGGCTCGAGCAACCGAGCAGCAGCAAGCCGAGTACGAACAGCGCCAGGGTCCGCGTGGACTCGTGCCTCATCGACCATCCCTCCTTGCCTCGCAGGACGACGCTACGTCGAAATGGCCTAGAACCCAGCATTCCGCCGCCAGGGCCCCGCGAAACGACCTTGCTCCGGGGTGGACGGGGGGTGGACGGGCCTGGTTCGGCGCGTTCTAGCGGGGCGTCGAGGTGCCGCCTTCGTCCTCGATCCGTTGCCGCCAGGTCGCGGGCAAGGCGCTGAGGGGCTTGCCGTAGCCTAGGGCGCTGCCGCGATCTCCGATGGATGACGTGTGGACCCCGACGAGGCGGCCCGCCGCGTCGAAGTAGCCACCGCCGGAGTTCCCCGGACCCGTTCGCGCGTCCGTGATCAGCCAGATCTCCTCGTCGCCCTCGACCTCCACGCCGGCCAGCACGCCGTGGAGGACCACCAGATTGGAGTTGAAGCTGGACGAGCCGGCGCGCCCGTAGGCGACGATGCGGAGCGGGGCCTCGAGCGCGGTCGCGCGCGACGACCCGAGCGGCACGTACGGATGTCGCCGCGTGGAGGGGATGTCACCCCCGAACACATCGCGGGTGATACGCAGCAGAGCGAGGTCGTCGGGCTCGCGCGTATCGATCACCTCGGCGAAGTAGACCTCTCGAGGTCGACCACGCGAGGTCACGGGAAAGGCGATACGGATTTCGCCGCCGTCGAGGACGGTCTCCACCACATGGTGGCAGGTCAGGATCAACCCGCTGGGGCTGACCACCACGCCGGAGGCGGAGCTGTCCTCCAGGTCGATGTGGACCGAGGCCGCCAAGGTGCGCGCGCGCGCGTCCTTCCCGAACACGTCATAGGGCGGGAAGTAGCTCGGCGGAATGGGGGGGAGACCATTCCGGGACAGATGCAGCTCACCGGCGTAGATCGGATGCGTCACGTTCCAGCGACACACGCCGACGTTCACGCCGATCCCTTCCGGGAGCACGGGCCATTCGGTGACCAGGAGCCCCTCCGCGTGTCGGTCGGAGGTGCTTCGCCGGATGATCGCACCCGAATCCGCTCGCTGGATCAGGAGGTCCATGTCTTTGTCGGCATCGAACATTCGCAGGCCCGTCGTGCGCGATAGCGGGCGGGAAAGCGCCCACCAGCTGATCGGCTGGTTGGCGGCAAGGCGTACTGCTTGCGCTGACTCCGTCAAGGTCCCCTGCACGACCGGACGCTCTTCCTTGGTCAGCGGGCGCGCGCGCCTCTCATACTCGAGCGTGATGTCGTCGTCGTCCCCGCTCACGTGCTTGACGCGTATCCAGTACCGCCCCACGGGGAGGGGCGCTTCGCCCCCGACGAACAGCACTTCCTCGGCGCCGTCCTTCCACATGCAGTAGTCCCAGTTGGTCGGATCACCCATGCGAACGGGGCGGTGGCGCGTGACGTAGAGGTCCACATCCCCATCCGCGGCGAACGCGCGAAGTCGCAGAGACTGCGTGGCCGGCGTCACATCCAAGAACACCTGCTCGGCGTCGTCTTCCTCGATACGGAGAGTCCGTGTGCCCTGCCTTCCGAACAGGGGCGTCGCTTCGTCGTCGCCCCATGTGTCTTCGGCGCCCTGTTTCGTGAGCAGGCTCAGTTCGAGACTCACGGTGCAAGGCTCGCCGATCGGGATGCTCGGGGGGCGCGACAACTGCACGGTCCACAGCCCGGCCGTACGCTTGCCGCTCGTATCGATCCAGGCGAGCGCGTGCATTCCTCGCCGGACGCCCACGGCCTTCAAGTCGCCGTAGGTGGCGTGCAGCGACGGAATGCCACGATGGGTCTCGGCGGTGAAGGCCGCGTTGGCCAGCCCATGCGGCACCATGGCCGTGGCCGTGACCGAGGGCTCGCCCGCCGGGATGCCGAGGGGGCTCGGTCGACCCGTCTCGAGCACGGGCACCTCACGTTCGATTGCAGCCGTTAGTGAGATCTTGCACGCGCGAGAACGGCTCCACGGACTCACGACGTGTACGAATAGCGTTTCGTCCGCCTGGAAGATCGCGCTCTGGTCCGGGCGGATCACGAGGTGCTCCACCGTCAGAAGCGAGTCGGCTTGGTGCGCCGCATCTTCGGTGTCCTCCTCATCGAGGGGTTGGTCGTGGACGTAGAGATCGATGTCGTACGAAGCGGCGGCCAGCACGTGCAGGGCTCGTGCACCTCGAGGCGCGACGACACGCAGGACCTGCATGGACCGCTCGCCCCCGAGGACCAATAACCGTGCCTCGCCGTTGGCGACCAGTGTGGATGCCTCCTCACCGGCGGCATCGGGCAGGCCCGCCATCAGGATCAACAGGAGCCACGGAGCCATGCGTTTGATGGGCATGGGACGGACCCTACGAAGCGCGCTTGGGAACCCCATGCAATTCTCAGGCGGTTGGCTATGCTCGGCACATGTCCGAGATTCATGGCTACCTCCGGTCGTTCGATGATGCGTGGTCGCACGCGTGGGAGTCGGTGCAGGCCGTGCTCGAGGGCGTCTCGGCTGCCGAGGCGTTCTGGCAGGCGGCCGCGTACGAAGACGAACCCCGGGAGGAGGGATGGCCGGCGCCGGGCACGATTGCCTGGCATGTGGCCCACATGGCCCACTGCAAGCGCTACTACACGGAGATCGTCCGGCGAGCAGGCGAGACGGAGAGACCGGACGCCGCGCCGTGGGCCGAGGTGTCGTCGCTTGACGGCCTGCTGGGCGTCCTTCGCGCCGCCCATGCCGACCAACGCGCGGCCATCGCATCTCTGTCGGACGAGCAGCTCCACCTCACGACGCCCAACGACATGTCCCTGTCAGCGTTCCTGGCCATGTGCACCCGGCACGACACCTGGCACGCAGGGCAGATCGCCGTGGTGCGTCGGCTGTATCGCGCCCGGTCCGAGAGCTAGCCTGCATAACCCATGAAGCGCGCGCCGTGACGACGGCAGAGTGCGATCGAGCGGGAGCTTGCGCGCTTCGTGGGGCCCGGCGAACGAACCACAGGGTGTCCTGGATGGGCCTGCGCCCGAAGGTCAAGGCGTGACGACGGATTCGATGCCTAAGCATCGATGAGGAGGAGCAACGCAGAGATTCGGGATGCAGGGCCGTCCAGGACCGCGCGATTCACCAGAGGGTTCATGGGTTATGCAGGCTACTGCATAACCCATGAAGCGCGCGCCGTGAGAACGGCAGAGTGCGATCGAGCGGGAGCTTGCGCGCTTCGTGGGGCCCGGCGAACGAACCACAGGGTGTCCTGGATGGGCCTGCGCCCGAAGGTCAAGGCGTGACGACGGATTCGATGCCAAAGCATCGATGAGGAGGAGCAACGCAGAGATTCGGGATGCAGGGCCGTCCAGGACCGCGCGATTCACCAGAGGGTTCATGGGTTATGCAGGCTAACTCAGGCACTCGATCGTGGCCCCGGCGGGCGTGGAGGAGTAGCATGGTGCCCGACGCCGGGCGTTCACCGTCGCGGCGAGGGAGCCCGCTTGAGAGCGATCATCCTGACCCTCACCCTGCTCGTCCTCGTTGCGGGGGTGAGCGCGGCGGAGGAGCCTCCCGAGGGCGCCGTCCCCTTGACGGTGCACAAGTCCACGACGCTGCGAGCGCGTGACGGACCTCTCTACTACGTGGATGGCCCGGTGGTCATCCCGCCCGCGGTCGAGATCGGCGTGGAGCTCAACGTCCGCATCGTGGGCATCAACGGCGCCTCAATCGAGGTGCAGGGCGGTCTCAAGGTGCGCGGGACCCAGGATCACTGGGTGAAGATCAAGAACGTCGACTTCTCACCCACGCGCCGGCCCCGCAAGGGCTTCCACCTCGACATGGTCGACCTGGAAGGGGTCACGTTTCGGCACGAGGAGGGCCCGGCCTTCGAGGGTGAGCTGACCATCGAGAATGCAGCCGTGCAGCGGGACTGTGTCTTCGACGTACGCATGAAGGAAGGCGTCCTCAAGCTCATGACGATCGAGTGGGGGGTGCCGACCACCATCACCGCCGAGCCGGAGAACGAGCGCACCAAGGACGTGATGGTCCAGGTTCGTTCCTCCTGGATGCAAGCCACGACCCTTCGGGGTCCTTGCGATGCCACCTTCCGCCACACCCAGCTCAAGGATGGCCTTCATCTGCACGGTGTGACCAAGGTGACCGTCGATGGTTGCGACATCACGCAGACCCTCGCCATCCACCAAGGCGCAGACGACGTGTTCAAGGGATTGAAGATCACGAAGTGCAACTTCTTCGGCCCCGCGCGCGTCGTGCTCGCCCGGCCGCCGAATCCGGATGCGAAGTCCGAGAAGGTGCGCTTCGACAAGTGCTGCTGGATCGCAGCGAGTGGGGCCACCCTCAAAAAGCTCGGTGCGATCGGGGAGCATGTGCAGGATGCCGAGGACACGCCCGAGTGCAAGGCGAGCGTGCGGGTGACGAGTCCCGCGAGACGATCCCACAAGCTCGTCAACTACACGGAGTTGCGCCTGCGTGTCCCCGCCGTACGGTGACGGAGGGCGGTGCGACACCCGTCCGGACGAGGAGGCCGTTGGTGTACGACGCCACCGCAGATCGCTTGGATGCGTACGGCGACGAGATCGTCTTGTCGCGGGATGATCGAACGTGGGGGATGTTCTGCCACCTGGCGGGGCTCGCGGGCTACATCGTTCCCCTGGGGTGGTTGATTGGACCGCTGGTCGTCTGGCTGCTGAAGCGGGAGGACTACGCGTTCGTAGACGACCAGGGCAGGGAATCGCTCAACTTCCAGCTCACGATGTTCATCCTGGGGCTGCTCTGCATCCCGCTGGTGTTCATCTTCATCGGTCTCATCCTGCTGCTCGCTCTCACGGTGTTCCAGGTGATCTTCACGGTCGTCGCTGCGGTGAAGGCCAACGAGGGCGTCTGGTATCGCTACCCGATCAACTTCAGGCTGATCAAGTAACCGGCGTGCCCGGACGTCTCCTCGGGGCCGTACGACAGTCGCGGCCCCAGTCGACGTGAACGCGGGCACGCGGTCGCCCTAATACGCGTGCTCGTCCAGCTCCACCTTGCCGCGGAACGTCCAGTAGATCACGGCCGTGTACGTCAGCACGAACGGCATCCCAATCGCCACGATCAGTAGGCCGATCTTCATCGTCTTCTCGCTCGACGCGGCTCGCCACATCGTCAGGCTGTACTCAGCGCCGTTACTGGCGGTGACGAGGTTCGGGTAGAGCGCGACCCCGAAGAGGCCCACCATGCAGACGATCGTCAACGTCGAGCTGAGGAAGGCGAGGCCGTATTGCCGTCGGAAGATCGCTCGAGGGATGTTCGCGATGGCCAGGACGTTGAGCACGACGACGATCGCGATCCACGGGAACGCGCGGAAGTTATCCACGACGCGCGGGACCTCGATGAGGGTGAAGATCGTGACGAGGAGATAGAGGACCAGGAACACGCCCCATGTGTGCCAAAGCCACGGCCCCAGCCGCTGCTGCACTTCCCCCTCCGTCTTGAGGAAGAGGTACATGGAACCGTGCATGGCGAAGAGCGCGATCGCCAGCA
The DNA here is from genome assembly GCA_963802335.1 of uncultured Planctomycetota bacterium. Classification (GTDB taxonomy): domain Bacteria; phylum Planctomycetota; class PLA2; order PLA2; family JAEUHO01; genus CAWDIE01. Next base: position 841,365 of record CAWDIE010000008.1, read on the forward strand.
ACCCGACCAGCACCGGGTAGGGGTGCAGCAGGCCGAAGAACGAGCCGAGGTAGTCGCCACGCTCGCTGAGTGGGATGCCCCGGACCGCGTTTCCCACGGCTACGCCGAATAGGAGTGTCGCCACGAGGCTGGACACGAAGAACCCGCCGTCCCAAAACCGTCGCCAGCGCGGCGACTCGCCCTTGCCGCGCATCTCCAGGCTGACGGCCCGAAGCACGAGGCAGACGAGCAGGAGCATCAGCGCCATGTAGAAGCCGGAGAAGATCGTCGCGTAGGCCTCCGGGAACATGGCGAACAGAGCGCCGCCGAACGTCACGAGCCACACCTCGTTACCGTCCCAGAGCGGTCCGATGGAGTTGATGAACAGGCGCCGCTCGCGGTCGGTGCGGGCGAGCGGGTGAAGGATGCCCACGCCGAGGTCGAAGCCGTCCAGCACCGCGTAGCCGGCGAGAAGGACACCCAGGAGGCCGAACCAGATGGTGGGAAGGTCCATGTCAGTCCCCCTTCGCGGTGTCGCCGTCGGTTTCGGTCATCGATCGCGTGTGCCCCGCCAGGTCGCCCGCGCTGTCGAGGAAGCCGCCTCCCTCCTGCGGAGGATCGTCGAGCGACTCGGGCCCGTGCTGGATCTTCCGGTTGAGGACGAACACCCACACGAAGCCGAGCAGTACGTACATGAGCCCGAAGAGGATGATCGATGCCAGCACGGTCTCGCCGGCCAAGAGCTGACTCACGGCGTCGGACGTACGCAGCCCGGCAACCTGCGTGCGCACGGTTCCGTCGCCCAGGGTGACGTCGACCGTCTCGTACTGAAGGTAGCCCTCGGCGTCGATCGCCGGCTCGCCCCCCGCGTCGCGCGCCAGCGGGGGGTGGACGATCCATGGTTGCCGCCCGACCTCGGCCGCGACCCACCCCAGCTGGTTCGCGGCGAGCCCGCCCACGACGGCGAAGACGAATACCCACAGGATCCAGCGGGTGGTGAAGAGCGTCCCCCGCCAGAGCAGGAAGCAGGCCGTCAGCGTCAGCAGGATGAAGAACATCCCGACGCCGACCATCACGTGATAGGAGAAGAAGGGGATGGCCACGGGCGGACGGTCGTCAGGACGGACGCGGTCGAGGCCCAGCACCTCGGCGTCGGGGTCCTCGTGGAGAAGCAGACTGAGGCCGCCGGGGATCGCCACGGAGGCTCGGAGTGTCTGGTTCTCGTCGTCGGGCATGCCGAAGAGGTTGAGGGCAGCAGGCCCCGTCTCGTAGTGGCCCTCGAAGGCGGCCATCTTGGCCGGCTGGGTCTCGTACACGTTCTTGGCCTGGCCGTGGCCACTGACGAGCGCGGCGAGGCTGGCCACGGTGCCCAGCAGCAGCGCGCCCCGGAAGGAGAGCTTCGCAAACCGGACGTGGCGTCCCTTGAGGAGGTACCAAGCGCTGATGCTCATGATGAAGAATGCGCCCATGATGAAGGCGCCGATGAGCACGTGCGTGAGGCGGTGAAGGGTGCTGGGGTTCAAGACCAGTGCCCAGAAGTCGGTGATCTCGGCGCGGAGAACGGGCTGACCGTCGATGAACCAAGGCTTCCCATCGCGAGTCATCTGGACGATGTGGTGGCCGGCGGGCGTTTGCTGCCAGCTGTTCGCGACCACGATCCACACCGACGAGAAGATCGACCCCAACGACACCATGAGTGTCGAGAAGAAGTGCATCTTCGGTCCGACGCGATTCCACCCGAAGACCAGCACGGCGAGGAACCCGGACTCGAGGAAGAAGGCGAAGATGCCCTCGGCGGCGAGCGCGGACCCGAACACGTCCCCGACGAAGCGTGAGTACACCGCCCAGTTCGTGCCGAACTCGAACTCCATCACGATGCCGCTGGCGACACCGATGGCGAAGTTCAGCGCGAAGATCTTCGTCCAGAACTGTTGCGCCGTGCGGTAGAGCGGGTCCCGCGTGCGGAGGTACTTCCCGCTGAGGTAGACCAGCACCACGCCCATCCCGATCGTGAGCGGCGGGAAGATGTAGTGGAACATCACCGTCAAGGCGAACTGCAGGCGCGAGAGCAAGACAACGTCCATCGACAACTCCCTGGCGCGAACCGTCGGTCGTCCGACTCTACCCATCGCGGGCGTGATGTCCGCGCTCTGGCCGCATCGTGACGAGCGTCCCGCCGGGCTCGCTCGCGTTCGTTCGGTACTCCCGATGCGGACGAGCGGCATCGCCGTTGCTCTGCTGCCCATTCGCGCGAACCATGGCACCCGACATCCGTTGCTGCCCTCATGCGAAACGCCGTTGTGCTCGTGGGTCTGGCGCTCCTCCTCCTCGGCTGTGGCGGCGATGCCGCGGGAGGTGGCGACGGTGCGGCGGTGCGAGCGATGCCTCCCGTCCCGCCCAGCGTCGTCTTCGGGGACCCGGAGGCGCCGACCGGGGGGACGCTGGTCGTGGGGCATGTCATCGACACGCCGCCGGCGCACCGCCTGATCGACCTGATCGGCGAGGAAGCCCATGCGGAGTTCCTGCGGACCGAAGCCGGCGTCGCGCCCACCGATCCGCAGCGTGCCGAAGAGGAGATCGAGGAGGAGACCGAGGAGGTCTATTGGGACGAAGACCCGGGCGACGACCGATGGGCGCGGCGTACGCAGTTCCGCGAGGCCGTGTCCAAGGCCGTCCTCGCCCGCACGAACGTCCACGTGCGCTTCCTCGACGTACTTCCGGCGGAAGGCGATGCCTGCCCCGTTCTCTTGGAGGACGACAGCGAGCTGCTCCCGAACTCCCGCTTGCCCGAAGAGATCGCGCCCCTCGTCCGGGAGTGTGTCGTGGCGATTCGAGAGTCGCCTCTCGTCTATCGCATGGCGGAAGATCCCCGAGAGGTCTTGGAAGCGCGGCGCGAGGGGGCCGACGTATGCTTACGCTTCCGGCGGCTTCCCGATCGCGCCTCGCTCCAATCCGTGAACGCCGACGTGGTGGCGGCGGTCGCCTTCGAGCCCCACGGTTGGCTTCGTGTCCACGCGCCCGAAGATGAGGTGGATCCTCTCCAGCACTACGTCGTCTGCCGCTGGGCGGTGGGGGATCTGGCGCTTCGGCGCGCGTACACGATCGACGACTTGGTCGGCATGACCGAGCGCCGCGTCTTGGCACACGCCGTCGCCGAGGCCGGAGCGTTCTATGCACCCCACGTGCTCTTCACCAACGACCGCACGGGCGAACCCGTGGCGGGGAAGCGGGAGCGCCTGCGGTTGGTGCAGGGGAGTCGCATCCTCGCGGCGTGTGAGGCCGTCAGCAATGCGGCCGGTGGGCTCGACGTGGCCTTGCCGGTGCCGGCCAATGCCGAGACGGGACCCGCCACGCTGGAGGTCGGCGGGGACACCTTCCCCATCGAGATCCGGTCCACCCTTCGCCTGAGCGTGGTGACCGACCGGGCGCTGTACCGACCCAACGACAGGGTCCATGTGCGGGTGATGCTGCACGACGCCCTGCATGGAAAGCCCGTCCCCGACCAGGACGTCGTCCTGAAGCTGGGAACCGCCGAGAAGCGCGTAGCGACCTCCTCGCACGGCATCGCGTCCACGACTTTCCGGCTCGTCGAGGCACGGCCCGGAGCCGCGACCCTTCGGGGTGCGGCCGGATCGGCGACAGCGTCGCGCCGTCTACGAATCCAGGCGTACGAAGCCGCCTCCTTCCACGTGGAGACCGAGCCCAAGCAGCTTCGGCTTCGACCGGGCGAGACAGCGCCCGTCCGCGTCCTCTGCCGCTACATGAATCAGACGCCCGTGGTGGGGGCGGCCGTCACGATTCGCGCCCACGGTCACGTGAAGCGCACGGTCTCCACGGCGACGACGGACGCCACGGGCGGCGCCGCGTTCGTCGCCCACCTGAACCTCGAAGGAGAAACGGGTAGGTACATCGTCGCCGTTCGCGACGCCGACGGACGCACGGAGGAGGCGGCGGTCGAGGTGGTGCGTGTCGTCCCGGCGGACGAACGGGACCGCGTGGCCGTCGTCCATGTCGAAGATCTGGTGACGGGGCTGCCGGGCAGCGTGGCGCTCCACGGGCGTCCCTCGGAACCGCTCTCCGTCGAGGTCGATGGCGAGGCACGCGATGTCGTCCTCGACGACCGGGGTCGCGCGCTCATCCGGGTGGAGAAGCCGCGAGAGACGTCTCGCTTGCGCATTCGGCGGCCGGAGGGCCGGGAGACGGATGCGGATCTGGGGGCCTACGTGGCGCCGGGCGACCATCCGATCGTCGTACCGGCTCGGCGCGTCGCTGCGCTGGGTGACGCCCTGGCGCTTCGCATCATCGGCCGGCCCGGCATCGTCGTGGTGGGCGTCGAACGCGACGGTGTCTTGCTACGCTCCTACACCCTTCGGCTCGGGGATGCGCCTCGCGCGCTCGAGGTGCCGCTCGAGGAAGACCTCGCGGGGGTGCTCCGGATCCACGCCCTCCACGTCGGGGAGGAGAGCCTTGTCGGATCGAGTGTGGACGTCCTCGTCGTGCGAGACCGAGCCCTCGACGTGCGGACCCGTACCGAGCACGCTACGTACCGACCGGCCGAGCGGGCCCACGTCGACGTGGAGGTGCGCGACGCCGCGGGGCGACCCACCGCCGCCGTGCTCGGCTACTGGGGCGTTGACGAGGCCCTCCTGCGCCAGGTGCCGTGGCCGGATGGGCGGGAGGACGTCTTCGACCTGCCCGGTCGCTCCGCCGCGGCCGTGGCCGCCGAGGCCGAGCGCGGCGGATCCCCGAGCTACGTGGCGCTTCGCGAGGTATTGGGCACCATCCGTGCGCACGGCTCGCCTTTCTCCCGGCCTGTCCATTTCGGAATCCGGCATCGACACAGCGTGGCCGGGCGGGAAACCGCGACCCTGGCCATCCAGGGAGCGGCGAAGGCCGCCTGCTCGAAGGCGCGTGACGCCTGGATCGCGGCCTACGCCGACCTCCCGCTCGATGCGATCCGCACCGCTTCCAGCCTTCGCGAATCGCTGGCGTTTCTCGTCGAAGGAGGCAGCCTGGACGTCACGCATCTTCGCGATCCCTGGGGTACGCCGCTCGACGTGGGTCACGGCGTGCGCATGGAGAGGAACTACACCCGCAGGACCCCTTCCTCCTTCTCCTGGTACGGGCGGTGGGGGCATCCCTGGCGCTCCGCGGGCCCCGATCGGGTGTTTGGCACGGAGGACGACGTCGAGGGGGTCTGGCCTCCGGTCTACCGCGGGGACATCGAGGGGCGTCTGGGCCGCTTCCTCGAGTACGTCGAGGAGGTGTTGCGGCGCCGCATGGCGGACCCTGCCGAACGGCGCCGCCTGCAAGGCCTTCTCGGGGCGTACACGCCCTTCCTGGGACCGGCGTACAACGGCCTGATCGGGCTCGGCGGCGGCGCCGGTGGGGCGTTTCGGGGTCGAGGCGGAGGGCGCGACCTGGGTGGCGGCGGAGGTGGGCGGCTCACGCCGGCGTGGCCCGAGGTCCATGTACGCCGCGACTTCGAGCCTACGCTCTGCTTCGTGCCGGAAGCCATCGTCGGACCCGAGGGGGCCACGCGGCTGGAGATACCGCTCCGCGACTCGATCACTACCTGGCGTCTCCGCCTGGTCGCGTCGGCCGCCGACGGGGCCACCGGCATCGGACACGGCCAGATCCGCGTCACGCAGCCACTTCACGCCGAGCCCTGGGTCGCAACCCACCTGACCGTCGGTGACGTGCTCGAAGTCCCCGTAGCCGTGCGGAACGAGACGAGCGAGTTGCTTGTGACCCAGGTCGCGGCATCCGTGCGTGGCGGCTTGGACGTCCTTGGTGCGACGCGCGTGGAGGTCGGGGTGCCGCCGCATGGAACGGGTTCGGCGGTGTTCCGGGTCCGGGCGGCCCGGCCGCTTCCAAGCCGCGTGCGCATCGACGTCCGCGGCGGTGGGCACGCCGACGCCATCGAACGCGTCGTGAACGTGCGACGCGATGCGCGCGACGACATCGAGACCTGGCACGCCACCTTGCAGGCGGGGGAACCCTGGCGACCGGATCTGGGCACGGCATCGGCCGAGTTGCCCCAGGAGTACGCAATGCGGGTCTACGCGTCCCCGATGGCGACCGTCATCGGTGGACTCGACGGTCTCCTCACGTGCCCGCACGGGTGATTCGAGCAGACTTCGGCGGCCGTGTGCCCCATGGTTCTTGCCCTTCACTACATGCGCGAGACGGACAGCGTGGATCCCGACCTCGAGCGACGCTTCCTCGAGAAGATCGAGATCGGCTACAAGCGCCTCCTCACCTTCGAGGTGCCGTCCGAACCCGGCGGCTTCGACTGGTGGGGGAGGGCACCCGCCAACCTCTTCCTCTCGGCCTACGGGCTGATGGCGTTCCTCGACCTGGCCGAGGTGACCACCGTGGATCCCGCGCTGCCTCCGCGCATCGTCACGTACCTCCTCTCCAAGCAGACGGAGGACGGCTCGTTTCGCCCCGACGGCATCAAGACGGGTTGGTCCACCGACATGGCCAAGGGGCGCGCCTATCTCCTCACCGCCTACATCGCGTGGGGGCTCGCGCGGGCCGGTCAACCCAACGCGAAGGCGATCGCCTGGCTGGAAACGCACGCGGACGAAGCGGAGGATCCCTACGGGTTGGCCCTGGCGGCCCTGGCGCTGCAGGCGAGCGACAAGGCGAGTAAGCTCGCGCCGCGGCTTCTCGCGCGTCTCGTCGCCCGGCAGGCCCGCGACGGTCTCGGCGTCCACTGGATTCCCGAGAACGAGACGGGCGTCGGTGGTCGCGGACAGAGTGCGGCCATCGAGACGACGGCGCTTGCGATCCAGGCGCTCCTCGGCGACGCACGCCACGTCGGTCTTGCTCAGCGCGCCGTCGAGCGCCTGGCGTACTGGCGCGACGACCGCGGTCGTTTCGGCACCACGCAGAGCACGATCCTCGCCCTCAAGGCGCTGCTCGCCGCCGAGATGGCCTCCACGCCGTGGTCGGACACGGTATGCACCGTGCACGACGACACGGCCACGCTCGCCGTGCTACCCCTCTCCTCGACGTCCACGGAACCCGAGCACGTAGACCTCGGCGGTCGCGTGCCTTCCGAGGTGCGGCTGGCCAACGATGCGCGGGCGCAAGCGGTGCTCTCGCGGACCACCTGGCACCCGTGGACAACGACGCGAGCACCGGCGGGACGACTGACGTTGGAGGTCGCGTGGCCCGAGGAGACGCTGGACGTCGAGGTGCCGGCGACGGCGCACGTCCGCGTCCGGAACAGGGCGAGCGAGGAAGCGTCCGTCGTGACGCTCGAGATCGGTGTTCCACCCGGCTGTACCGTTCGCGCCGAGGACGTTCGCGGCGAGGGTGCGGAGCGGGTCGAGCGTGGAGACACGACGATCGTGATCTACCTCAGGTCCCTCGCGCCCGGGGAGTCCCTTTCCTTCGTGGTGCCGTTCACCCCTCGCTACGCCTTGCGGGTCAAGACCGCGCCATCGAAGGCGTATGAGTACTACGTCCCCGAGGAAGCGGTGATCGTGGCCCCCGCCACCGTCTGGGCGGGGAACCTGCCCGAGGGGGCAACCGACGGCGATTCCTGACCCGGTATTGCCTATCCTCGGCCGATTCCCTACGGTTTGGCCTCTTGAAGGGGATTGTCTCTGGGGAAGGAGATCGTTTCATGGATTGGATGACCCTACTCATCGCCATCGTCATCGGTGGTGTCATCGGCTGGCTCGCGAGCCTGATCATGAAGACCGATGCGCAGCAGGGCGTCATCGCGAACGTGATCGTCGGCATCGTCGGCTCGGGCCTTGGCCACTGGCTGGCCCCGAAGCTCGGCATCGCAGGCGGAAGCGTCGTGCAGTGGCTCGTTGCCATCGGCGGCGCCGTGCTGCTCATCTTCATCCTGAAGGTGCTCGGCGTCTTCAAGTAGTCCGGGTCGCGGCTTAGCTCTGCGGTCGGGTCACCGGCCCAGGGTGGTCGCCTGTAGCCCACCCGCGTGGAAGGACTAGCGAAACTCGACTTCGCCGGGGACGCGGACCGTGGCGATGAGGGGCCGGCTCGTCTCACCCGAAGGCAGCTGCGCGATGGCCTGGAGGCGAGTCCGGCCGGGCCACTGGAACGGACCCTCGTACCGCGGCGAGTCCTTGGTAGGCAGGGTGCCGTCGAGTGTGTAGTGGATCGTGGCGTCCGGTGTCTCGCTGCCGAGCGTGACCGTGCCGAGGTCATCTTGCGCGAAGCTCGGTCGAGCCACGTTGTCGACCTCCAGCGCGACTTCCCGGAATCCCGTCTCCCCCGGCCACGAACGACCCGGCGTGCGCTCCACGATCGCCACTTCGAGCGTTTTGATGCGGGAGATCTTGGGCAGGCGCAGCACCACAGGGCGCAACTCGTCGGGAGCGAGGGGCACGGTCCATGGCTCGCCCTTGCCGTTGATCGTCACCTGGACCTGCGTCGGTCGGTCGAACTGGTTCCGGTGGTCATCGCGGCGAAGAACCGGTGACAACACGATCACGTTCGCCTTCACGGGCCTTGCTGGCTTGATGATCAGTGTCGGGCGCGGATCCGGCGGCTTGGGCTGACAGACCCAGTATCCCGGCGTGCGGACGTCCACGGCCTTGGTCGCGTTCTGGTGATCGTGATGGTGGGAGGAACTCTCCACCTCGACCTGACCGCGGAGGAGAAGGTCCCGCGCCGCCCAGGCCGCCTCGTACGGCGCCCACGGCTGGACGAGGAGCTTCACGTCCACCTTCAAGGGCGTCGACTCGAGCACGACCTCGCCCTGGGGTCCCGTCACGTGGGCCCGCGCCGTCACCTCGAACTTCCCGGCGTGGGGGAAGTGGAGCATCGCCCGATGCGTAGGATCGGCGCCATGGGGTGGCGGTCCCTGGGCGGCCGTCAACTGGACCCGACCGTCGACGAGGTACTCCACCTTCTCGATCGCCAATTGCCCACTCGTGCCGTGCAGCGCTCGCACGTCCGGGTGCACGGACGTGACCCACACCGTCATCGGAGAGTGGCCCTCGGCGCGGATACGAAGGGAGGAGTTCGGGTCGTTCTCGTAGGTGGGATAGGCCGACCGCGATCGATCGGCGCCCGTCACCTCGCCCTTCGTGGCCCGCAGGAGGAACAGCAGCGCGAAGCTGGTCTGGCTCTCGTTGCCCCACTCGCCCCCGTCCTTCTGGAGCTCGAGGAGTTCCTCGGCGCCCACGGCGTACCAGGCGTGGCGGCCGATCGTCTCCAAACCCAGGAGGGAGCCCACGCGCTCGAGGCCGTAGAGGTAGTAGAGCTTGTGCCCCTGCTCCTTGCCCGGGTTCTCCTTCACCGACCATCGGGTGTCGAGCCAGTTGAGTGCATGCCGGATCGACGCTTCGACCTGCCTCCCCTGCTTGGTGGAGAGTTTCCTACCCAGCATGCGCCGGCACAGATCCAGCACGGTGATGCCGGCACACGTCATCGAGCCCGTGGCGACACCGTGGCCTTGGTCGCCGGGTCCGTGATAGCTGAAACCGGCCGCTTCCCGCGTCGAGCCGTCGTCGTTCTTGCCGCCGACCTCCCGCGGGATGTGTTGATGGAAGCGCGTCTGGCGGATGATGTCCCGGAGGACCTTGCGCGGGATCTCGATGCCGGCCTGATGGGCCGCACGCAGCCCGAGGACGGCGAACTGCGCATTGGAGAGATCGAGGGTGCCCGGCCTCGTCGCCCATCCCGAGCCCTGGTGGGCGAGCGGATAGCTCCACCCTCCGCGGACCTCCCAGCCGAGCAGGCGCTCGGTGAGCACGGCCATGCGTGGGTGGTGGGCGGGCTGCCCCGATGCGCCGAGCGCGAGGAGGTGACACGCGAGTGCGTAGGTCTCCTGGGGGTCGATGCTCAGCAGGTTCGTGAAGCCGAGCTCGACGCTGGGATGACTGAGCGGTACTCCGCTCTTGAGGCAGGTGTAGAGCGCGAGGGCGGTCATGCCGCTCGGATAGCGTTCGGCGTCCTGCCCCCAGCTCCCGTCGGCCAGCTGCTGCCGGAGTAGCCACATGATGCCCCGGTCGATCGCTTCGTTGATCCTGTCCTGGATCGCCTCCGTTCCGCCTTTGACGTGCGGCGCTTCGTCTGCGGCCGTCGGCGCCGCGCTGCTCAGGAGCAGCAGGGCGGTGAGCACAAGCGGGATGAAGGGGACGAGGCGCATGGGGCTCCGTGCTTCAGGAACGCTGCCGGCTGCGACGCAGCAGGAGGACGCCAAGGATGACGACGAGGGCCACCGCGCTGACCAGGAGCCACGGCTCAATGGACGACGGGAGGAGTGCCTCGGCGGTCTCGTCAGCCGGCTCCGGCGGTACGAGGTCCGCAAGCAGCGTCCAGCACCGTGTCATGGGTGGCCTCCCGTACCGAGAACGAGGACGAAGTGTAGCGCGGGCGTGCTGCGCGTACGATGGGGACATGCGAACGAGAACGAGCGTTGGCGTGGTCGTCGTCGCCTGGATCCTGCTCCCTTGGGCGTCGGCCTCCGGCGAAGACGCGGCGGACAAGCGCGCGCAGGCGCTCTGGGCGCGCGCGATCGCGCGTGAAGACGCCCCGGCGCCCGACGCGATCCAGGGGCTCCTCGACCTGGGTGACGCCGCCGCGGACGTCCTCGTCGAAGGCCTCGGGGCGACCGAGTCGTGGCAACGATCCCGCGCCGCCCGGGTGCTCGAGAAGCTCGGTCCACGTGGCGCCCCCGCGGTCCCGGCGTTGATCGACGCTCTCTACGACCGCTCGTGGATCGTGCGTCGCGACGCTGCCTACGCGTTGGCCGCGATGGGCGATGCCGGGCGGGAGGGGCTCGGCGCGCTGCGAGAAGCCGTCGCCGCAGGCCCGATGCTCGAGCAATACCCACAGGAGGGGCCGAGCGAGCACGAGGCGGCGACGTGGTCCCTGCTGCGACTGGACGCCAGCTCCGTGGACACGGCGCGCGAGATCCTGCGACGGAAGCCGACGAGCCGGATTCTCTATGCCTATCTGGAGAAGGACCCGGACCGACTTCTCGTCGTGCTTCCGTCCTTGCTGACGAGCTCGTCCTGGCGTGTGCGGGAGGCCGCGATCTGGGTTCTCGCCTATCTCGTGCCCACGCTGCAGGAGCGGGAGGCCTGGTTGCAGGGGCTCGCCGACGCATCGGTGGAGGACGCCATGCCGGCCGTCCGGCTGTCGGCCACGCGGGTCCTGAACCGGCTGGTGGCCCACGCCCACATCGAGGTATCCCCGTCACTTCTCGTGCCTGCGCTGTCGAGCGAGGATCCGGCCGTTCGGCGGACGGCGGCCGACACGCTAGCCTTCCTCGTGCCCGATGGCGACGGTCTCGTCGAGGCCCTCCTCCTCGCCCTCCAGGACACCGACCCCTGGGTACGGCGGGGCGCGGTGATCGCACTGGGTCGGACGGAGGATCCAGGTCTGCGGTCGGCCGTCGAACGACTGCTCGACGATGCCGACATCGCCCCCGCGGCGGCCGTCTCGCTGGTGAGTCTGGGCGCGCGCGATCCCGACGCGCTCGCCCTCGTCGCGACGACGGCGCTGGAGGGGCGAGCCTCGCGGCCGAAGCCTGCGACCCTCTTCCTGTACAGCGGGCGAGGTCTGAGGGCGATGGGCGGCAGGGTGGATCTGGGCGCGAGGGCCGAGGAGGTCCTTCGGGCGATCGGCGCGGACGCGGTCTCGGCGGTCACACCGCATGCGAGGGCCGCCTCGATCCTCGTCCGGGAGCGGGCCCATCAGATGCTCTCTCAGCTCGGACCGCGGGGGCACGAGGTGCTTCGGCGGATGCTCGATGGCGACAGCAGTGAGCTCGCGCGGGAGGCCGCCGCGGCGCTCGTCGCGGGGACGGTGCCGAGCGACGATGCCGTGCGCATCCTCCTGGACGCGGCCGTCGCGGACGATGAGGACGTTCCGGACGCGGTCCTGTCGGACGAAGTGCATTGGCGCGAGACGGTGATCCCCCTCCTCTCCCGCGCGAAGCCGACCGTGACGCACGCCTTGCTGGAACATGCGCGAGCACGGCTGGCCGGCGCGGGGAACGGCGCCGATGCTTCGGCCCTACTCGAGGTCCACGAGGCCGTCCTCCGTAGGCGGGGGGAAGGGGCGAAGGCCCACCTCGAGGATGCCTCGGATGACCCCGTCCTTGGCGCCTGGGTGCGACAGGTCCTCTCACGACCGGACCAGCGCGAGTTTCGTGCTCGCCCGGCGACCCGGTAGCATGCTCGACTCCGTCCGACTCCCGAGTCCCAGGAAGTGAATCTGCGCCATGCCCCACGGTACGCACGAGCATCTGGAGGAGGCGGAGCACGTCCAGCACGCCGTCCACGACGTCTTCAACCGCAACGTCGCCACGACGATGGCGATCATCGCCGCGTTCCTGGCCGCTGTCTCGCTTCTGAGTCACCGCAGTCACACCGAGACGCTGAGGCTCGTGAGTCTGTCCAGCATCCGCCACACGCAGGCATCGGACATCTGGAACTACTTTCAGGCGAAGAACATCCGGAGCCACCAGTACGGCATGTTCCTGGAACTCATGGAGTTCGTCGGCACGGACGTTCCCGATCAGGAGGCACGCGGGGCCGCACTCCAGTCGTGGCAGGGTCGCGTTGCGAAGTACGAGAAGGAGCTGCCGGATCTCGAGGCTCGAGCCCGCAGCCTCGAGGCGGAAGCGGACGAGTACAAGGCGAAGAGCGTCGCCATGCACCATCGGGCGGACCGCTTCGACCTGGGAGAACTCGGGATCGAGCTGGGGCTCGTGCTGGCCTCGGTCGCGATTCTCAGCAGGCGCCGTTTCTTCTGGATCGGCGGCATCGTGTCGGCTGCGCTTGGCCTCCTGGTGGCGAGCTCGGCCTTTCTGTTGCACTGACGATGACCAACCGCCGACGTGTTGATCGTTCAACATGGTGGGGGTGAGCTTGTGTCTGGTAGAAGGGCGACATGACGTCTGAGCGGAAGCGATCCCGTTCACTTCGATGACAGGGGCTGCGCCCATGACCGACCCCCGCAAGGACGACACCAGCCACCGACGTGGCCCGGCCCGGCGACTGATTGCTCCTCTCGTCGCGTTTGCGCTCTTCGTGGGCCTGGCGTTCTTCCGCGGGGATCTGATCGACCAGTTCGGGGAGGAGGCCTGGAGCCAGACGCGGCTCGTCCTCTCCTACGTGCTGCAGATCGGCGCCTGGCTCACGAGCGCATGGCTCGTCAATCGTCTTCTTCAGATCTTCTTCTGGGAGATGCTCGTCGAGGGGGCGACTGGGCGACCGGTGCCGCGGCTCGTCAAGGACATCGTGGCCGCCATCATCTTCCTGGTGGCGATCACCGGCATCGTCAGCTTCGTCTTCGGGCAGGACGTCACGGGGATCTGGGCCGCGTCAGGGGTCCTCGGGGTCGTCATCGGCTTCGCTCTGCGGTCCATGATCCTCGACGTCTTCAGCGGCATCGCGCTGAACGTCGACAATGCCTACCGCATCGGCGACTGGATCATGGTCCACCAGCGAACCCCCGATGTGCACATCGTCGGCCGCATCCAGGAAATCAACTGGCGCACGACGCGCCTGAAGACCACCCACAACAACCTCGTCATCATTCCCAACAGCGTCATGGGGATGACGATCGTCACGAACTACATGGCGCCGACGCCGGTCAGTCGACTCGAGCTGTACTTCACGCTCGACTTCTCCGTGCCCACGGAGCGAGCGCTGCGCGTGCTCGAGAGCGCAGTCAAGGCCGTCTGCACGCCGAAGGGTGTCTTGGACGATCCGCGGCCCAAGGTTCGCGTGACCCGCGTCAATGATCTCGGCATCGAGTACAGAATCCGCTACTGGGTGGTGCCCGCGGACTTGTCGCCGAACAAGTCGCGGCACGTCGTCGTCACCAGCGTGTTGGAGCACCTCCAGCACGCGGGCCTGACGTTGGCGTATCCGAAGCGGGACGTGTTTCACACCGAGATGCCCCAGCGGCATCTGGACACGGCCAGCGAAGCGGACATGACGCGGCTGCTAAGCCGGACCGCGATCTTCCGTGACCTCCAAGAGGAAGACCTGACGCGCCTCGCCGGCGGACTCGTCCGCCGCGAGTTTCAGCGGGGTGAATCCCTCATCACGATGGGTGAGGAAGGCGACTCGATGTTCGTGCTGGTCGAAGGCCTCGTGTACGTCTACGCCGATGTGAAGGGCGACGGCTCCGAGGTGCGCGTGGCTCAGGTCATTCCCGGGCAGTTCTTCGGGGAGATGAGCTTGCTCACAGGGGAGCATCGAAGTGCCACGGTCAAGGCGGTCTCGGACTCGGTGGCGTACGAGATCACGAAGGACTCGATGACGGAACTCTTCCGCGCCCGCCCGAGCCTGGCCGAGACGATCAGCGCCGTCATCGCCGAGCGCAAGGTCCGAAACGAAGAGGCCGGCGAAGCGGCGAGTCGAGCAGACCTCGAGGATCAGACGCGAACGGTGCACGGAGAGATCCTCCGTCGCATCAAGTCCTTCTTCCGGGGGGTGTTCTAGAGAGGGGAGAGCAGTCATGCGGCGCATCGCGCTGGGCCTCGTCACGTGTGTCATCGGCCTCGGTCTCGTCGCATGGGCGGACGACGACGCCTCACCGGGCGACGCACCGCTGCATGCGTTCGCGCCCGTGCCAAACGACGCATTTCGCCCTTCGTCCCTGTGTGCGCGCTGCCACGCCGAAGGCCGACGGGCCAGCGCGATGCGCAGCCCGGACGGCGAGGACATCTCCCCGGTGGGACTGTGGCAGTCGTCCATGATGGCGAACGCGTCGCGCGATCCCTTCTGGCATGCAGCCGTGGCGATCGAAGTGGCCGCGACGCCCAGCCGCCGAGCGGCCATCGAGAGCGCTTGCATGCGGTGTCATGCGCCCATGGCGGATCCGGATCAGAGCTTCGCCGGTCTGCTGCTCGAAGGAGGGGGGGACCGGTTGGGAGCCGATGGGGCTTCGTGCACCGTCTGCCACCGCATCGCACGCGACGGCCTGGGGCGCGGGGACAGCTTCTCGGGCGGCTGGACCATCGACAAGGAGAACCGCGTCTTCGGCCCGCACGCCGAGCCGTTTTCACGTCCGATGCAGATGCATACGGGGCTCCTCGCCACGGAGTCGGGGCACGTACTCGAGTCCGCACTCTGCGCTACGTGCCACACGTTGACGACGCCGGCGCTCGATCCTCGAGGACGAGCGACGGGGGGGCGGCTTCCCGAGCAAACGCCGTATCTGGAGTGGCTCAACTCGGCCTACTCGACCGAGCGATCGACTCGATCCCCGGATGCGCGAAGTTGTCAGGACTGCCACATGCCCACCACCGACGTGGACGGACGGCCCTTGCGGACGCGCATCGCGCGCAATCCCGGCGGGCGCGACTTTCCGCCGACCCGGGAGCGCAGTCCGTACGGACAGCACCTGCTGGTGGGGGCCAACGCCCTGGCGCCCCGGATCCTGGCCGACAACGCGGACCTGCTCGATGTCGCGGCCCCGGCATCGGCCTTCGAGCGCACGCTGGACGCCGTCGACCAACAGCTTCGGTCGGCAGCGAGCCTCGATCTCGTGGGTCTCGAACTCGAGGCCACCGCGCTGGCGCTGGACCTTCGGATCACGAACCACGCCGGGCACCGCTTCCCGACCGCGCACCCCACGCGACGGGCGTGGCTCGCGCTACGGGTGCTCGATCCTGGCGGTCGCGTGCTCTTCACGTCGGGGGCGTGGGACGAGCGAGGGCGGATCGTCGGTGACGACGGGAAGCCGCTGGCGGCCGAGGGAGCCGGGGGCCCCACGTACCCGCACTGCGACCGGGTGACGTCGTCGGCGGACGTGGCGCTCTACGAAGCCCAGATGGTGGACGCTCACGGAAATCCGACCTGGCTCCTGCTCCGCGGGGAGCGCTTCGTGAAGGACGATCGCCTCCTTCCGAAGGGGTGGGAGCAAGACGGTCCGTATCCGGCCGTGACCGCTCCGAAGGGCGTCGAGGGCGATGCCGACTTCGGCGCGGGTGACGTCGTTCAGTTTCGTATCGCTCTGCCGTCCGACGCCACGGGGACGCTTCGCGTCGAAGCGAAGCTGGTGCATCAGGTCGTGGGGGCCCGCTGGTTGGCCGAGTGGGAGACCTACGACCTGCCGGAGGTGCGCCTCCTGGCGAGCCTGCTCCGTACGCAGCCGCCGACGCCGAGCGTCGTCAGCACGCTCGACGTCGAGGTGCAGCGGACCGAGTGACGCGCGGCCGCTACCGCTACGGCGTGTACCAGATGGGGGAGCTCCAGGCGCGTTCCTGGTGCTTCAGGGGCACCGTGGGAGGGAGCTCGAGCCCGAAGCGTTTCGCGTCGTACGCCGTCCACCGAGGCGTCGGAATCTCGAGGACCCGCACGTAGTAGAACGACGGCTGCGTCGCGTCGAAGTCGGGGTCCGACCACACCACCATCAGGTCAGGGTCGCCGATCGTGTTGGTCCACGTGGCGTCCGTCACGTTCACGGTGTCGCCCACGGGCGGCAGCGCACCGTCGGCACCGGGGCGCCGCGTCTCTGCGTCGCCCCATGCAACATCGTAGATCTTCTCGTGAGTCCCTCCCTCGGCGTCCAGCCAACCCTTGACGACCTGGACCCGGTCGAGGTTCGCGCCGATCGGGTCCTTCATGGCGGCGATGAGGAAGGAGGGAGCCGTGGCGTCCCCGCCGGGCGAGGGTAGGTCGCCACCCATCGGCACACCCTTGGCGTAGCCGGTGCCCGCGACGTAGCGCGAGTCCAGGTCGTCCTCGGCAAATGTCCAGCCCCCGAAGAAGCGCAGTGTGATTCGCGGGCCCGAGGTGGCGTAGACCTCCTTGCGGGCGAGCGCGTCCCAGATCGCCTCGCGCGTGTTCGCTCGAGCCCAGACCGCCGCGCGACTTGCGGCCAGGTAGTGCCATCCGTATCGCGTGGAGCCCACGCCCTTCTTGCTGACGTGCTCCCAGCGCTCGGGGCTCGGCTCCTGGATGACGTGCTTGCCGAAGAAGTTGTCCTCGTCGACCGCCGAGATCGAGTTGTGCACGTCGGTGCCGCCGATCATGCCGATCTTGAACGGGTTCGTGCCGAGTGTGCGCTCCAGGGCGAGACCGTTCTTGAGCGCCGGTCGCATGTGTTCGAAGGGCATCATGGCCGGGGTCTCGGGCTCGCCCTCCAGGGTCAGGTTCCCGTTGTCCCAGCCCGCGATGCCGAAGTCGGCGAACTCGTCCGTGGGGGAAATCAGGGGATGCGTCTCGCTCGCTCCCTTGGTCTGGGCGATCTCGTGCAGCGGCTCCCACCGGGCGCGCCTCTTGGCGTAGTCCGCCGTCAAGGGCTTCCCCTCCATGTCCGCGAGGGCGAACATCTGGCCGTTGGAGAGGTTGCCGTTGTGGGGGATCGCGAGACAGCGGCCGCCGGTCTTCTCCTCGTAGCCCGCCATGAAGGCCCAGAGCTTCTCCGGGTCCTCGCTCTGCCAGGACGAGAACGGCATGATCTGACCGACGCGGTCCAGGCCGTCGCGGAAGATCACGTTGCGGTGGAGGTTGTTTCCGCCGGGTACCGACGTCCACTCGTACCCCAACAGCGCCGTGAAGCGACCCGGCTCGTTGTGCTTCTCCGCGGTCTCCAGAAAGTCCTGCCAGACCGACTTCATGATGGGTCCGGAAACCTTCGGATCCTGCAGCGGACCAGGAAGCGTGCCCTGCGCCTGGGCGGAGATCACCTCGCCCATGGTTCGAGCGGCCTCCTCCCCACCCGCCTTCATCGCATCGTGCCATGCAGCGAGCGTCGCGTCGGCCATCAGCTGTTCGTTGCCGTCCAGCACCTGAGCCATCATGCCGAGGCCCTCGGCATGGTCGGAGACGACCAACCAGTCCAGGGGCCGAAGCAACTGGGCGCGAAGGCCGGTTGCCGAGGTCACTGCCTCGCCGCGCGCGTAGCGATAGGCGGCATCCGGATCCAGTCGGTCCCCGGCCATGAACGCGTCGCCGGAGTTCGCGGTGTGAAGATGGGTGTCTCCCCAGAGCAGGCGCGTCGGGTAGGCGCGATCGGCGTAGGGGGAGTAGCCCACGGCGGACGGGTGTGCCTTCCCCAGCACCGCCGGGGGACGCTGCGTATCGCACCCGGGATCGGCCGGCCCGGGCCGGCTCGGCTCCTCGCCGCCCAGCGCCAGCGTCGTCATACCGAGCGCCGCGAACATGCCGAGAAGCATCCAGCGTCTTGTCATCGCCACCTCCAGGCGGCGAGTCTAGGCGCAAAGCGAGGGCGAGCCGGACGCCGCAGCCGGTGCGTCCGACCCCGGCCGCAGGATGGGTCCCATGTCGTCGCGCATTCTCCTCTTGAATGGTCCCCCGGGTGTCGGCAAGACGACGGTGGCGGGATTGCTCGCCAATCTTTCTCCGGGGATCGTGTCGATCGAAGGCGATCGGCTGGCGGCGTTTGCGCCGCGCGACAAGGCGCGGCATCTCGGTTGCGGCTCGACGTATCGGGCCGCCGCCGCGCTCACCGTGAGCTACCTCGCCATGGGCGCGCGCCGGGTGATCGTCGACTACTGCTTCCTCCATGGGCAGCACGTGGCCCACTTCCGGGATGCGTTGCACCGCGAGATGGACGTCGATCTCGTGACCCTCTGGGCGCCCTTGGACGTGGTCGAGAGGCGGGAGCGCGCACGGGCGAGCGATCCCCATGCGGGACGGACGCCGTTGGTGGAGAAGGTGGCGGAATGCTGGCACTTGATCGAGGGGCACCGCGACGAGCTCGGTTGCTTCGTCGATGCGACGTTCGCGTCGCCGGCGTCGCTGGCGAGCGAGATCGAAGTTCTGGGGGTGGGCGGGGAGAAAAGTTCGTTGACGAGGCTGCCTCCGTACGGAACTAGAGGCGGGGGGTGAGCCAGGTGCGGACGAGGTCGGCGGCGGGCTCCATCAGCTCGTGCCCCGCGTCGAGGTCGTGGGTCTGGAGATTGGCACCGCTCGTTCGGAGCCGCGCGCGCAAGGCCTCCGCGTACGTCGGGGTGTAGGCGGTGTCGTCCTTGCCCGTGACCCACAACAGGTCCTTCCCCGCCAAGCGAGTCAGCTGGTCGCGGTAGGCTTCGGTCAATCCGCCCGCCAGGCCGATGAGGCCGGCCGCGCGCGAGGGCTCTTGCAGCAGGAAGTGCATCGCCACGCCCACCCCCTGGCTGAAACCGAGGAGGATCGTGCGGTCGGGGTCGATCGGCACTTCGTCGTTCACGGCGTCCAGCGTGGCCGCGAGGTACGCGTCGTTGCGGTGATCGGACGCCCGTCGGGGAAGCTCCGCGATCCAGGCGTGTGCGACACCGCGGGTCCCATCCTCGGCCCGGCGCCGCCGGTAGAACGACATCGGGCCCTCGGGCATGACGACGACGGCCCCCGGGGCGAGCGAACGGGCGTACGCGAAAAACGCGTCCAGCGGCTGCGCGTACCCATGCACGGCCACGAGGCAGGACCGAGCGTCCTGCGCCGCGGCCTGCGGTACGTGGAGCCGAACGCGGCCACTGGCCGGGAAGAACACCCGGAGCGTGTCGCCGGCCGTGCTCACGTCTGGTTGCGGACCAGGCCCCACGCGATCAGCGTCGCCGCCGCATCCAGACGCCGCCCCAGGCGGCGGTACTCGTCGTAGGGTCGGCCGACGGGGTCCTTGACGTCTTGACCCTCGGGGTCGAGCAGAAGCACGTCGCGCTCCCGGTCGGGGAAGAAGGCCAGGATCTGCTCGCGTTGATCGCGCTCCATGCAGAAGATCCGCGTCGCTTGCTCCACCAACTCACTCGTCAGGGGCTGACTGCGATGGCCATCGAGATCCAGCGCACCGTCGGGCCACTCGCGGGCGAGTCGCCGGGCGTTGACGGACGCGCGCTTGTCGGGCACGGCGGTCAGACCGGCGCTCGCGATGAGGTAGCCGGCCGCTTCCACCTCCGGATCCTCGACGCCGAGTTGGCGGGCGAGGCGGCGGCGCAGCAGCGCCGCCGCCATCGGGCTCCGGTCCGTGTTGCCCTGGCAGACGAAGAGGACGACCGCCTTGTGCGGACTGCGAAGGCGCGCCTCGCTGATGGCGCCCTCCCGTAGGACGTCCATCTCGTCGCCGATCACGCGCACCACGGTGCTGGCGACGCCGCCTTCGGCGGGGCCTCCGTCGATCACCAGGTCGAGCTCGTCGGGAAACTGGCGTAGCACTTCGTCGGCGGTCGTGGCCGGCGGCTCGCCCGTCCGGTTCGCGCTGGGCACGAGCAGCGGGACACCCGCTTCGCGCACCAGGCCACGGGCCATCGGATGCGCGGGGAGACGGAAGCCCGTCCAGATGCCGTCCCGCGCCGGCAGCACGAGCGTCAGCGGACCAGGCCAGAAGCGACGCATCAGCGTGTGTGCCAGATCCGAGACCTCACCGCAGTGCTCGATGACGGGGGCGGCGTCGGCCACCATCCAGGTCATGGCTTTCGAGCGGGGCCTCCCCTTGAGGGCGTAGAGCTGGTCGACCGCGTCGGCGAGGTCGGCGGCCACGGCGATGCCGTAGACCGTCTCCGTCGGGAACGCCACGAGTCCGCCCTTGCGCAGGATCTCGCCGGCGCGGGCCAGCTCTTCCTTCAGCGCGTTTCGGTCGTGGACGTGGAGTACCTCGGTGGCCATGCATCGAGCATACCGACCCCCGTCCGGCACGCAGAGTCGGGGTCGACCTCATGGTCCCGAGCACCCGCAGTGCCCGGAAGGGAGGTACCCTGCCGGCGGATGGCCACCCCCGAGTCCCAAGCCCGACGCGACGCGCCCACGCCCCAGGGGCTGGCCTTCCTCGGCGCCGTGGCCGGCGGACTCGTCCACGAGATTCGCAACCCGCTCTCGACCATGAACGTGACGCTCCAGCTCCTCCAGGAGGACTGGAAGGAGGGCGAGGGAGACGACCGCGAGCGCCGAACGGCGAGACGCGTGCGCACGCTTCGGCGCGAGGTGAGCCGCCTGGAATCCATCCTCGACGATTTCCTCCGCTACGCCGGTATTCGTCAGTTGCGCCTCGCCAAGGTCGACCTCAATCGGGTCATCGAGGAAGTCCGGGCCTTCATTTCCCCGGAGTGCGCACGAGCGGACATCGCTTTGTCGTTCTACCCCGATGCCAACCTGCCCCTGGCGCTGATCGACGAGCGTCTGGTCAAGCAAGTCGTCCTGAACCTGCTGCTCAACGCCGTCCAGGCCATGGAGGAGGAGAAGGCGGACGCCACGAGCGGCGACGCCGGTCCGCCGCGAGAGCTGATCCTCCGCACCCGCCTGGTGGGGGACGACGCGCGCATCGACGTGATCGACACCGGCCCGGGTATCCCCGAGGCGCTGCGCGAGCGGGTGTGGGAGGTCTACTTCAGCCGCAAGAGACAGGGCAGCGGCCTGGGCCTCCCCACCGCCCGGCGCATCGCCGAGGAGCACGGCGGGAGTCTCGCGTTCACGTCGGCGGTGGGCAAGGGCACCGCCTTCGTGCTCCTCTTGCCCCTGGGTGGGCCCCCCTGGGGCGAGTCCCCGGTGGGGGACGCGATCACGCCCAGCGCTTGACAACGTGGCACGGGATTTGTGACAGTCTGTCGCCCTTCCCTAGGACACCTTGTCACCCATGCCCGACCCCGTCCCGCAATCCCTACGGGTCCTCGTCGTCGAGGACGACGTCGGCCACGCCGAAGTGATCCAGGAGGTGCTCGAGCAGCAGGGGCACCGCGTGGACGTCGTCCACACGGGCGCCGACGCCCTCGGACGCCTGGAGCGTCCGGGCGTGGAGTTGGTCGTCACCGACCTGAGGCTCCAGGACCGGAGCGGGAACGAGATCGTCGAGCGCTGTCGGGCCCTACGCGGTGACGAGCGGGCGACGCCCCAGTGCATCGTCGTCACGGGCTACGGCACGGTCGAGGGCGCGGTCAGCGCCATGCGGGACGGGGCGCTGCATTACCTCCAGAAGCCCGTGGATGTGGGGATCCTGCGGGAGACGGTCCGCTCGGCAGCCTCCCGGATCGCGCTCGAGCGCAAGAACCGCGAGCTGCAGACCACCATCGACAAGTCGTTCGCCTTCGAGGGGATCCTCGGGCAGACCCAAGCCATGCAGCACGTCTTCGACGTGATGAACCAGATCATCGACACGGACGCGACCGTCCTCATTCGAGGCGAGAGCGGCACGGGGAAGGAGCTGGTGGCGCAGGCTCTGCATCGATCCGGCCCCCGACGGGCGGGACCCTTCATCCCCCTGAACTGCGCCGCTCTGGCCGAGGGGGTCTTGGAGAGCGAGCTCTTCGGGCACGAGCAGGGTGCCTTCACCGGCGCCACGGGGCTCCGCAAGGGACGCTTCGAGGCCGCCGACGGCGGCACGCTGTTCCTCGACGAGATCGGGGATATGCCTCTCTCTACGCAGGCGCACCTGCTCCGGGCCCTGGAGTCCGGCGAGGTGGTCCGCGTGGGCGCCAACGAACCGATCCAGGTGGATGTTCGACTGATCGCCGCCACGAATCGCGATCTCGACGCGATGGTCGCCGAGGGCACGTTCCGGGACGACCTGCGCTTTCGCTTGCGGGTGGTCCAGATCGACCTGCCGCCGCTGCGCGAGCGGCTGGCCGACCTGCAGCGTCTCGCGGAGCACTTCCTGGGCGAAGCCGCGGCGCGGCACAGCAAGCCGGCGCGCGTCCTGGCCCCGGAGACCCTGGACGTCCTCATGCGCTATCGCTGGCCGGGGAACGTCCGCGAGCTGAAGAACGCGGTCGAGTCGATGGTGCTCCTCAGCCGGGGCACGACCATCGATCCGACCGTCGTACCCGCCTACATCCGGCCGGGGGCGGACGCCCTCGACTTCCTCGATCGGCTGTCCAGTGTGGCGCTCGACGAGGTCGAGCGATCCCTCATCCAGAACACGCTTCGAGATGTCGGCGGCAATCGGGAACGCGCTTCGCAGTTGCTGGGTATCAGCACGAGAACCCTGTACCGGAAAATCAAGGATTACCGGCAATCCGAGCCCCCCGCGGACGAGGGGGATGCCGAATCGGCACGGTAGCACGACCTGCCCTGCTCAGAACGGCATGCCCCGCGAGCCGGGGTCGGATGGCCGCAAGCACCATTGGAAGGAAAAATCATCACCATGGCGGAACGAATCATCGGCATCGACCTCGGCACCACGAACAGCGTGGTTGCCGTCATGGAAGGGGGCGAGCCCCGCATCATCGTGAATCCCGACGGTCACCGGCTCACGCCGAGCGTCGTCGCCTTCACCGAAGGCGGCGAGCGCCTCGTAGGCCAGGCCGCCCGCCGGCAGGCCGTCACCAACCCCCAGAACACCGTCTACAGCATCAAGCGGTTCATGGGCCGTCGTCACAACGAGGTGAAGGCGGAGGAGAAGGAAGTCTCCTACAAGGTCGTCGGCGGCCCGGAAGAGCCGGTCAAGGTGGAGATCCGCGGCAAGACCTACACGCCGCCCGAGATCTCCGCGGTGATCCTGCAGTACCTGCGCAAGGCTGCGGAAGACCACCTCGGCCAGCCGGTCAAGGACGCGGTCATCACGGTGCCCGCGTACTTCAACGACAGCCAGCGCCAGGCCACCAAGGACGCGGGGGTCATCGCCGACCTCAACGTCCGGCGCCTGATCAACGAGCCGACGGCGGCCGCGCTGTCCTTTGGCCTCAACAAGAAGAAGAGCGGCACCGTGGCCGTCTTCGACTTCGGCGGTGGCACCTTCGACATCTCGGTGCTGGAACTCAGTGACGGCGTGTTCGAGGTCAAGTCGACCTCGGGTGACACCCACCTCGGCGGTGACGACATCGACAAGGTGCTCGTCGACTACGTCGCGGGCGAGTTCAAGTCCGAGACCGGGATCGACCTCCGTCAGGATCAGATGGCGCTGCACCGTCTCCGCGAGGCGTGCGAGCGCGCGAAGATCGACCTCTCGTCCAGCATGCAGGCGGAGATCAACCTCCCCTTCATCACCGCGGACGCGGCCGGTCCGAAGCACCTGACGAAGACGATCACCCGCGCCAAGTTCGAGCAGATGATCGAGCCCACCGTGGAGCGACTCCGCGGACCGTGCGAGCGGGCCATCAAGGACTCCGGCATCCCCGTCTCGGGATTGACCGACATCCTGCTGGTGGGCGGTTCGACCCGCATCCCCCTCGTCCAGGCCCTGGTCAAGGAGATCTTCCAGCAGGAAGGGAACAAGACCGTCAACCCGGACGAGGCGGTGGCGATGGGCGCGGCCGTCCAGGGCGGCATCCTCTCGGGCGACGAAGACCTGCAGGATCTCCTCCTTCTGGACGTCACGCCTCTCTCCCTCGGCGTCGAGGTGCAGGGCGGGATCATGCACACCCTCATCCCGCGCAACACGACCATCCCCACCCGGAAGTCGGAGGTGTTCTCGACGGCGGCCGATAGCCAGCCGCAGGTCGAGGTCCACGTCCTCCAGGGCGAGCGGAAGATGGCCGGTGACAACCGGACCCTCGGACGCTTCACCCTCGAGGGCATCCCGCCGGCGCCCCGGGGCATGCCGCAGATCGAGGTCTCGTTCGACATCGACGCCAACGGCATCCTGAACGTGTCCGCGAAGGACAAGGGGACGGGCAAGGAGCAGAAGGTCCGCATCGAGTCCTCGTCCGGACTCGACAAGGGTGAGATCGAGAAGATGCGCCAGGACGCCGAGTCGCACGCGGCCGAGGACGAGCAGCGCAAGGTGCTCGCCGAGGCTCGCAACAAGGCCGAGCAGGCGATCTACGAGGTCGAGAAGGCCGTCAAGGAGCACGGCGACAAGGTCGATGCCAAGATCACCAAGGGCATCGAGGAGAAGAAGAAGGCCCTCGAGGCGGTCAAGGACAAGGAAGACGTCAAGGCCATCGAGGCCGCGGTCGACGCGCTCATGCAAGAGAGCCAGGAGATCGCCAAGAAGGTCTACGAAGAGGTCGCCCAGGCCCAGGAAGCCGCCAAGGCAGGAGCTGGTGCCGAAGCGCCCGAGGGGGCCGCGAGCAGCACGGGCAGCACCGGCAGCTCGGGCAGCGACGACGACAACGTCATCGACGCCGACTTCGAGGTCAAGTAACGCGAGGCGCCCGCTCGCGGGCGCCGATCACCTACGACGCGGGGGCCGCTCGATCACCGAGCGGCCCCCGCGTCTTTTCGTTCGTCCGTAGGCGACGCCCTACTCGCCGTCCGGGGCGTCCTTGGGCGGCGCCCCCTCGTCAGGCGGCGTGTCTTCTTTCTTCGTGGGCGGCGTCGGCTCGTCCACGGGAACGTCCTCGACGACGGGCTCGTCGGCGTAGCGCGCCGTGGGGGCCGGGGTCTCGCGGAGCACGGCGGCCCAGATCGTGTCGGCCAGAGCCGGATCGAGGAGGGTTGCTTCCGCGTCGCGAGCCTCGGTGAGAAGGCGATTCAGCGTGGACTCGTTCTCGAGCAGCTCCTTCGCCTTGCCTCCCTCCCGGAAGGACTCGTCCCCGATCAGTGCCGGATCGTGCTGATCGAGGTAGGTCTGTACCTCGGCGGCTCGCGTGATGGCGGTGCGCCATGCTTCCGCCGCGCGCCGTTCCTTGCCGAGACGTCCCATGCGCCACCGGATGGACGCCTGGACCTTCGGATCGCTGCCCTCGGGCGAGGCGAGGTACGACTGGTACGCCTTGACGACGCGGTCGTAGTCGACCGCCATCTCGGCCAGCAACGCGATCGCACGCTGGTCGTTGCCTTCGAGCGCGATACGGGGCTCTTCGTCGCTGGGGAAGAGGAGACGATTCAGCAGCCAGGCCGGCCCGAGGCTGGCCAGGGGCACCTCGTCGCTGCCGAGCTTCACGCTCTGCTTCGTGATCGCCCGCACCCGTTCGGACGTGGTGCGCCCCCGATCGTCGACGCCTTCGACCTTCGTGCCCGTCCACCCGTCCGGATAGCTCGTCACGATCTTGTCGAGCAGCGCCTCGAGTGCCGCAGCGTCGGACGCGAGCGCTTCGGTCACCTCCTCGTAGCAGGACTCGCGCATGTCCATCACCGCCGCGAGCGCCGCCGCCTTGGCAAGCGTGTACTCGCCACGGAAGAACAGCCCTTCGGGCGAGCGGAGGTTGCGCAGGAGCTTGTGGTAGGCGAGGCGATCCTCGGCGAGACAGACCTTGAGCAACTGGGCCGCTTCGCGCTTCGCCATCAGGACGGCGCGCTTGCCCTCGGCGAGCTGGGTCCGCAGCCGGTCCGCGACCGGGCCGGACGCCGAGCTCGCGATGGCGGGGAGGGCGTCGACGTAGTCCTGCGCGAGCTTGCGCGCTTGCGCGAAACCCTCGGCGTTGCCCTGCTCGAGCGCCGCCTTGACCTTCTCGGTGACGCTCTCGTGGGCCGTGTCCATCGCCGCGAGGAGCGGAGGAAGGAGATCGGAGCCGATGGGTTCCCCGGGGAAGAGCTTCGCGACGAGGGGATCGATACGCGCCGCCGGATCCAGCAGCGGTTCGTCCTCGAACGCCTTTCGCGCGTCCGTCGGCACGTCGTCCGGCAGGATGTCGGTGATCTTCGCGTCGCGGAACGGGCGGACGACGTCCTCGATCGCCGCGGGATCGAGTGCCGCGGCGGCGGCGAACCACTGGCCGGCGCGGAGCGCGTCGTCGTAGAGCTTGCGATGCGCCTTCGTCGCGGCATCCAACGCCCCGAGTCTCGCTTCGCGGCCCTGCTTGATGACCTTGTCGAGGCCGCGCCTGACCTTTACGCCGTCACGAATCGTCTTGGCACCGGCGGACGCCTTGGCGGCGGTGGCGAGGATTTCCTCCCGTTGGCCGTAGTCGGGGTGCTGGGTGAGATCGGTGGCCAGCGACTCGTACTTGCCGATGAGCGTCGTCCAGCTGTCGTTCATCCAGTTGTCGATGCCCAGGCGGCCTGAAATGCGCTCCAGCTCGAGGTCCTTGTACTGGCCCTCGGCGTTGTCGCGGAAGATGGTGTACTGCTGCTCGGCGAGCTTGCGCTCTCGCTCCTTGTCGCGGGCGATCTCCTCCGGCGTCGGCCCGGTGGGGGCGTCGTTCTTGGGACGGGTGAGGAGATAGCCCACCGCCCCGATGGCGAGCAGGACGACCACCGCGGCGAAGACCAACGGCTTGCGGCTCGACGGACGGATGCCGTGGGCCTCGAGACCGTGCTGGATGCGGATCTTATCGAGCGCCTGGAGGAGTTCCTGCGGCGACTCGAAGCGGTCGGCCGGCTCCTTCTGCATGAGCTTGTAGATCGCGTCGTCGAGCGCCCGGGGAACGTCGGGGTTCTTGTCGGACACGCGCGGGATCGCGCCGCGCAGATGGCCGACGAGAATCTCCTTGACCGTCTTGCCGGGGTACGGGTTCTCGCCCGTGAGGAGGCGGTAGAAGGTGCACCCGAGGCTGTAGAGGTCGCTGCGGGCGTCGATGTCCTTGCGGCGCTGGATCGCTTCGGGCGAGATGAAGGCCGGCGTGCCGATGATGCCCGCGGCGAGCATGTCCTCGTTCGCGGACTTCTTCGCGAGCCCCAGGTCGCAGAGCTTCGCGCTGCCGTCTTCCGCCAGCATGAGGTTGTCGGGCTTCACGTCCCGGTGGAGGATGTCGCGCTTCTGCGCGAAGATGAGCGCGTTGGCCGCGTCCATCATCCAGTTGAGCGCGTCCTGCCAGCTGGCCTTGCCGTCCTCGGCGAGGCGCTCCTCGAGCGAGCCACCCAGCACGAACTCCATCGAGAAGTAGTAGCGGCCGTCTTCCTTGCCGACGTCGTAGACCTGCACCACGTTGGGGTGGTTCAGGGCCGCCGCGGAGCGCGCCTCGTTCACGAATTGGTCGACGAAGTTGCGGTCCGAGGTGAACTTCTCGCTGAGCACCTTCAGAGCCACGTCGCGGTGGAGGGAGACCTGCTCGGCCGTGTAGACCGACCCCATGCCGCCCTGACCGATCTTCTCCCGAACGAGATATCCCCCGATGTCCTTGCCCACGAGGCTGTCGGCCGCGAATGTCTTGCGCCGCTTCGGGGCGGTACCGGCCGCCTTGTCCTCGACGGCCACGGAGGTCCTTGCGTTCTTCGCGGCGTGGGGGACGGCGTCCTCATCGGCTGCACCGTCGGAGAGGAATCGGAGGATCGAGAGGCCGAGACGGATCTCGTCGCCGGGCTTGAGCTGCTTGGGGCTGGAGACCGGCTGTCCGTTCAACTCGGTGCCGTGCGTGGACTTGAGATCCTCGAGGATCGCGCGAGACGTCGCCCCTTCGCCCTGGACGACGATGCGGCAATGCGCCTTGGAGACCTTCATGTCGAGGACGCGGATCGAGATGCTGGGATCTCGGCCGATGATGTAGCTGCCGGGACCCGGCAGGCGCCACACCTTGCCGGCATCTTGACCATGGTCGATGCGGATACGAGCGCTCACGGCCTCTCCTTCTTCGCGTCCCCTCGCGGTTCGGCGATGGTCACTCCCTCGAACACCGCAGTGCCGATGCGTATCGCCGTGGCACCCTCTTCGACGGCGATCTCGTAGTCGCCCGACATCCCCATCGAGAGGCCTTCGGGCTTCGTCGCTCCCACCCCAGCCCGACAGACGTCATCCCGGACGCTTCGCAGCGTCGCGAAGGTCTGCCGCGTCTCGCTCTCGTCCCCGCCCAGGCGCGCCATCGTCATGAGGCCCAGGGGGGCGAGGTGGGGGTGCTCGTCGAGCGCCTTCATGAAGGCCAGGGTCTCCTCGGGGCGCACGCCTCCCTTGGCCGGGTCGGCGGCGGCATTCACCTGGATATATACGGGCCAGCGGCGTTCTTCGCGCGCGAGGACCGACTCCAAACGGTTTGCCAGTCGCAGCGAATCCAGTGCGTGGAACACGTCGAACAGCGCCACGGCGTCCGCGGCCTTGTTGCGCTGGAGGTGCCCGATCCCGTGCCAGGTGAGCCCGGGGGAGACGCCGCCCGGCGAACCGCGGCCGCCTGGATGCGATTTTCGCCGATGTCGCCGACCCCGACCTCCGCCAGGAGGCGGAAGATGGCCGGCGGCTGCGTCTTGGTCACCACGATGGGGGTGACCGACGCGGCCGCGTGGGGGCTCCGGGCACGGGCCGCCTCGATCCGGGCGTGGATCGCGTCGAGGTTCCGTCGTAGTTCGGTAAGCACGTCGTCGCCAGGTCCAGTCACGCCAATGGACAATCGTAGCCGGGGGGGCGGCCGGCTCCTTGGCAAAACGGCGCTGGGCACGCCACGCTCTAACCTCCTTGCTCGAACGGACTTTGGAAGCGAGGTCGGCGCTCTCTGTTCCTTGACACTTGGGGGGGGGGTGCCTATACATTCGACCGCGGTAGGAGGTGCAGGAGGCGTTGCCGTCACTCTGTGCCGGGTTCAATTCGAGGGAGCTCGATCGCGGGTTCCACGTCCCTTCCCACGACCGAAAGAAACCAGCATGCGAGGGTTCACCATGCCCGCACGGGGCCTCCTTTTCGGAGTGGCGGTCGTCGCTCTTGGCGTCCTGCTCACCGTATCGCCGGCGCTTGGCGAAGATCACAACGCGCCACGCCCGGCGCGCGCTTGCCCGGGGGGCTCGCTCGCCGACATCGGCGAGAAGAAGCTCGAGGAGCTGCCGTGGGACGTCACGATCGTCCGCGCCAACCTCTCGGCGCGCCGTCCCATGGCCGTGGCCGCCTGTTACCTCATGGAAGAGGACCTACTGGTCGTCTCGCAGATGGGGATGGTCTACTGCCTCTCACGGCGTGACCTCACGCCCCGTTGGGTGTCGGCCCTCAAGTACGCAATCGCCGCGGTCCCCGGCGAGGGCCCCGGCCACTACACCTTCCTGGTGAAGGCCCCCGATGGTCAGTACTGGGTGCACGCGTTCGCGAAGCGCACCGGACTGGACCCGAACGGCTTCCCCGCGCGCCTGCCGTTCGCGGCGTCGTCGGGCGTCGACAGCGGCCAGCAGATGGTCTATGTCGGCTCGCTCGGAAGCCCGCGCAACAACAAGACGGTCGAGTCCATCAACCTCGCCGACGGCAGTCGGGGCTGGGGCTACCGCACGCGCGGACTCCTCTGGGCCTCGCCCGTCGTGGATCCGACCGGGATCAACCTCATCGTCGCGGGTGAGGACGGCGTCGTCACCTCGTTCGTAGCGTCGGCCGACAAGCCGGTCGGCCCCACGTGGTCCGTCGCTTTGGATGGCCCCGTCGTCGCCACGCCCAGCGTCACGCCGAACCACGTCGTGGTCGGCACCCAGGACGGCACCTTGCGGTGTCTCGAGCTCGGCAACGGTCAGACCCTGTGGCTCGAAGGCCTGGACGCGCCCATCCGCACCAGTCCCTGGGTCCTCGGCCGCAAGGAGAAGGTCCTGCGCCCCAGTGGCGTCGAGGGGACCGCCGACATCGAGCTGGAGGCCTTCACGGGCGTCGCGTTCGCCTGGAACCGCAACGGTCTGTTCGCCTTCGACGTCAACTCGGGCAAGAAGCTCTTCCAGGACGCCAAGGCGCGCAAGCCGCTCTGCTGGAACGGCACGCACGTGGCCACGGTCGATGCCAACCGCGTCATGGTCATTCGGGATGCGGCGGCGGAGTTCGGCGAGACCAAGAAGCTCTCGCTGGCGATGTTCGACATCCTGCCGACCAACACCACCGACGGGACGATCTTCGGCATCACCCACGACGGCGGCGTCGTGGCGGCCATCCCGAAGCGCTGAGGCGTCGGCCCCAACCGGGGCCCATAGACGGGTGACCTCGAGGAGGCCGTAGGCGGGGTGTGCGGCTACACTGAGGCCTCTGCCGAACGCCTCCGAGGAGCACGCCATGCTGGGACTGAAGCCGATGATCGCCGGCATACCGGGCGGGTGGGAGGTCTGGATCATCCTCCTGATCGTCCTGCTGCTCTTCGGCCGCCGGATTCCCCAGGTGGCCCGGAGCCTCGGCCAGGGGATCAGCCAGTTCAAGAAGGGCCTCAACGAGCCCGACGGCCTCCTGGGTGGTGACGACGAGAAGAAGGACGATGCACCCAAGGATCCGCCCCCGAGCGCGACGGGTGACACGAGCGACGCGGGCAACGCGGGCAGCGCCTAGCCGTCCATCGACACGTCGACGCGCGCGACCCGTCGCGTCGCGGGGGTCACGGCATGGCGTGCGTCCACCCGTACGCCGACGACCCACGCGACCTCGCCTCGGGCGTCGAGCACGGGTTGCTCGGCGCGCAGCCACGCCGGTAGGCCCTGCTTGGCGAGAAACGTGTCCAGTAGCGTCTCGCGTCCCCCGTGCCGCGACCAGGGCAGAAAACGGTCGCCCGCCCGCGCGCGCCGAAGGTGCGGCGTCGGGCCCAAGCGCTGCGCGTCGAGCGCGGCCTGATGGGGATCGCACCGGCCGAGAAACTCGGCTAGATCGAATGCCTCCGCGGGCCCGTCCTCCCGGTGGAGCCGCAGGCGCTCGAACCCGGCGGCGGGGGGGCTGCGCCGCAGCCAGAAGGTCCCCCCGGTTACGTGCACCCGGTGTCCGCGCGGAAGGTCCAGGGCACCTCCATCGGGGAGAAGGGCCTGGATGCGGCGGAGGTGCCGCCTCGTGAAGAACGGCCCATCGCGGTCGGCCCCGATGGCGGCGCCGAGCCACCGCATCACCAGGTCGAGATCCGGCGGCGAGAGGTTCGCCACCAGCGCCCGGGGAGCACCCACCGCGCCCGCCCACGGGTAGCGGCGGAGGGCGGGCGCGAGGCGGCCCTGGAGCCGGGTTTCCCGTCGCGCGAGTCGAGCCTCCACCCGGGCGGCGAAGGCCGCGAGACGCCGCGTGGCGGCCGCTCCCCGCTCCTCGAGCGCCGCGAGGCGACGTCGTACGCGGGCTCGATCCCGGCTCACGTCTCGGTTGGTCGGATCGTCCAACCAGGGGAGGCCGACCTCCACGAGCAGCGCCCGCAAGGCCGCGGGCTCGACGTCGAGCAACGGACGGACGACGTGCACGGCGGCCTCAGGCCCCAGGGGCCGGCGGCGTGGGATGCCCCGGAGCCCGACCCGTCCGCTGCCGCGCTCGAGGCGCATCAGCACCGTCTCGGCCTGATCGCCCAGGTGATGGCCGGTCGCCACCACACCGATCCCTCGGGCCTCGGCCATTCGGTGGAGCGCGCGGTAGCGCCAGCGCCGGGCCGCGTCCTCGGAGGCGACGGGGGTGGGGGGCTCGGGGGAGAGGAATAGCTCGAGTCCGAGCCGGCTCGCCAGATGACGGACGCAGGCTGCGTCCGCATGCGCCGCCTCCCGACCGCGCCAGCCGTGGTCGACGTGGCCGAGGACGAGGTCGAGCGGCAGGCCCTCCTCGCCCAGGTGGGCCAGGAGCCAGGCGAGAGCCGTGGAATCGGCGCCTGCGCTGACGGCCACCAGGACCCGCTCCCCGGGCGCCAGCAAGGCGTGTTCTCGGCAGGCGGCGGCCGTCCGGACGACCAGGTCCCTCTTCGCGCTCACGCCCCCTCGCTTCGACGTCATCGTCGGCGCACCCGCTACGTCACGCGGCCCAACACCGGTATCCTGCGCTGCATGCTACGGCACGGGCGACGGGCGCGGTTGCTGCGTCACCCCTAGGACCCGGAGAGGTGAACATGGGAATTCGCGTCGGCATCAATGGTTTCGGTCGCATCGGCCGCATGGTCTTCCGCATTCTCTACGACCGCCGCGACGAGTTCGAGGTGGTGGGCGTCAACGATCTCGGTGACACCGCGACGATGGCGCATCTGCTCAAGTACGACAGCACGCAGGGCACCTTCGATGCGGACGTCTCCGTCGAGGGCGAGACCCTAGTCGTCGGCGACTGGCGCGTGCCCATGTGGTCGGAGCGCGACCCGGCCAACCTGCCGTGGGCGAAGTTCGACGGCCCGCTCGTCGTGGAGTCGACCGGCGTGTTCCGCAAGCGCGAGCAGCTCGAGAAGCACCTCACCGCCGGCGCGTCGAAGGTCTTGCTGACGGTGCCCCCGAAGGACAGCGTCGATGCGCTCATCGTGTTGGGTGTCAACGACGACGTCCTGAAGCCCAGCGACAAGCTCGTCAGCAACGCCTCGTGCACCACGAACTGTCTGGCCCCGATCGCCAAGGTCCTGCACGAGAGCTTCGGCATCGAGAACGGGCTGATGAACACGATTCACGCGTACACGAACGACCAGAGCATTCTGGACATGCCGCACTCGGATCTTCGTCGCGCGCGCAGCGCGGCCATCAACATCATCCCGACGACGACGGGCGCGGCGCGCGCGGTCGGCAAGGTCATGCCCGAGCTCAACGGCAAGCTCGACGGGTTCGCCGTCCGGGTGCCGGTGGCGACCGGCAGCATGGTGGACCTGTCCGCGAACCTGTCCAAGGCCGCCACGGTCGAGGAGATCAAGGCCGCCATGAAGAAGGCCGCCGACGGTCCCATGAAGGGCGTGCTCAAGTACACCGAGGACCCGATCGTCTCGACCGACATCATCGGGGATCCCCACTCCTCGATCTTCGACGCCGGCCTCACGATGTCGATGGGCACCTTCGTCAAGGTGTGCATGTGGTACGACAACGAGTGGGGCTACAGCAACCGCTGCGCGGACCTCCTGGTCCGCATGGCGTAGCGCTGCCGGGCGCCGGCGGCGCCCCCCTCGACGCCACCCTCCGGGCGGCGGTCCTCTCCGGGGGACCGCCGCCCGTCGCTTTGCCGGGACCCGAGTTAGAATCCGCCGTCCTCGAGAGGGGCTCGAGGCAGGGAGACGAGATGAGCAGCGCCGTTCGCGCGGTCAAGATCGCGCCCTCCATCCTGTCCGCCGACTTCACCGCGCTGGAGAGCGAGATCCGCGACGTCCTCGACGCCGGCGCCGATCTACTCCATCTCGACGTGATGGACGGCCACTTCGTCCCCAATATCACGTTCGGGCCGCCGCTCGTGAAGAGCATCCGCGCGGTCACGGACGCCGTATTGGACTGCCACCTCATGATCACGGATCCGACCCGCTACGTCGGCGCGTTCTGCGACGCGGGCGCCGACTGGGTGAGCATCCACGTCGAGGCGCCGGACGACATCGACGAGGCGCTCGGGATCATCAGAGACAAGGGAGCGCGGCCCGGCATCGTGCTCAATCCCGACACCCCCCTGGCCAAGGCCGAGCCCTACCTGGACGCCGCGGCCTTCGTCCTGGTCATGTCGGTGTTCCCCGGATTCGGGGGGCAGTCGTTCATCGCCGACGTGCTGGACAAGGTCCGTGCCTTGAAGAAGAGCGGTTACACCGGCGAGATCGAGATCGACGGCGGCATCGACGCCACGACGGCGCCGTTGGCCATCGAGGCCGGTTGCGACATCCTCGTGGCCGGCACCGCCGTCTACGGCCGCGAGGACCGCCGCGCCGCGATCGAGCAGCTGCGCGGCACGGCCTGAGCCGAAGCCCCGAAGGGAGTCAACATGGCGTTCTTCCGCAAGAAGAAGGAGATTCCGCTCGGCCTGTGGATGAAGTGCCCCGAGTGCGGGAAGATGATCTTCGCCAAGACGGTCGAGCAGAACCTGAACGTGTGTCCCGAGTGCGGGCATCACCTGAAGATCGGTGCGGAAGCGCGCATGCGCATGCTGCTCGACGAGGGCTCGTTCGAGCCGCTGGGTGAAGACGTGGTCCCCGTCGACCGCCTCCTCTTCGTCGACAAGGAGCCGTACGGCGACAAGCTGAAGAAGACGCAGAGCAAGTCCGGTCGTACCGAGGGCGCGCTGGCCGGACGCGGCAAGCTCGGAGGCCGCCCGGTCACCTTCTGCGCGCTCGACTTCAACTTCATGGGCGGGTCGATGGGCGTCGTGGTCGGCGAGCGGGTGACGCTCGCGGCGGAGGACGCGCTGGCCCGGAACGTGCCCCTGATCCTGGTCGCTACGTCGGGCGGCGCGCGCATGCACGAAGGGGCCCTGTCCCTGATGCAGATGGCCAAGACGAGCGCCGCCATCGCCAGACTCCGCGAGGCCGCCGTGCCCTACATCACCATCCTGGCGGATCCCTGCACCGGCGGCGTCTCCGCGTCCTTCGCCGCCCAGGGCGACATCACGATCGCCGAGCCCGGCGCCCTGATCGGCTTCGCCGGGCCCCGCGTGATCCAGAGCACGATCAAGAAGACGCTGCCGGAGGGCTTCCAGCGCGCCGAGTTCCTGCTCGAGCACGGCTACATCGATCGGATCATCCCGCGCACGGAGTTGAAGGAGAAGCTGGGCGCGATCATCGACTACGTGGCGCCGACGCCGAACCTGCCCGATACCGACGAAGCTCCCTCGGCCGAAGGGGACGACGACGGCGCCGAGGACCCGAAGGCCAAGGGCAAGGGCAAGGGCAACGAGGCGAAAGGCAAACAAGCCAAGGGCAAGGGCGGGAAGAAGAAGCCCGGCAACGCGAAGGCCAAGGCCAAGTGAAGCCTCCGTTCGAGTCCGTCGAGGATCCGTATCGCGTCCCGTTCGAAGGCGGGTGGTCGCGGGCGGGGAGTCCGACTCGGCCCCCGAAGGACACGCCCGGCAAGAAGGAGCTGAAGAAGCTTCTGAAGGACGTGGTCGACGACATCGGGGATCTGCAGCGGATCCTCTATGCGCACGATCATCGCGCTCTCCTGCTCGTGTTCCAGGCCATGGATGCGGCCGGCAAGGACGGCACGATTCGCGCCGTCATGACGGGCGTGAATCCGGCCGGGTGCCAGGTTTACTCGTTCAAGCAGCCCTCGGCGCAGGAGTTGGATCACGACTTCCTGTGGCGTACCTCGAAGTGCCTGCCCGAGCGCGGGATGATCGGTATCTTCAACCGCAGCTACTACGAGGAGGTGCTCGTCGTGCGCGTGCACCCCGAGTACTTGCAGGCGCAGAACCTCCCGCAGCCGATCGACTTGGACACGCTCTGGGGGGATCGCTTCGAGTCGATCCGCGACCACGAGCTGCATCTGGCCCGCAACGGGACCGTGGTGTTGAAGTTCTTCCTGAACGTCTCGCACGAAGAGCAGAAGGAGCGCTTCCTCGCGCGACTCGACGAGCCCGAGAAGAACTGGAAGTTCTCCTCCGCAGACGTGCGCGAGCGCGGGTTCTGGAACGACTACATGCACGCCTACGAGGAGGCGCTAGGCGCCACGTCGAGGCCGTGGGCGCCCTGGTACGCCGTGCCGGCGGACGACAAGCCCTTCATGCGTCTCACCGTGGCACGCATCGTTCGTGACACGCTGAAGAGCCTCCACCTGAAGTACCCCACGGTCGACGCGAAGGAGAAGGCCCGCTTCGACGAGGCGCGCGCCCTGCTCGAGGAGGACTAGCCTGGGCGGTCGCCCTCGGAGACGGCATCGGGTGCGACGTCCAGGACGAAGCCGATGCGTTCGAGGTGCGTCCGCTCGCGATCGAAGTCACGCTGGGTCAAGGGATGGCGCGCGAGCCAGCCCGCGGGATACCGCAAGGTCAGGCCGTCGGGCCGCCCTTCCAGTCGCAGGGGCGGTACGGGGTGGGGGCCGCGCTCGCGATTGGACAGCACCGCGAGCCTCAGCAGCGCCATGAGTCTGGGTGCGTGCGCGCGGCGGGGGCCGTGGAGCTTCTCGAATACCTCGGGGTGGATCTTGCGGCGGTGTCCGCCGACGATCGCGGCGAGCAGGAGTTGATCATCCCGCGAGAAGCCGGGGAGATCGGAGTTCGCGAGGAGGTACTCGCCGTGGCGGTGGTGATGCTGGTAGGCGAGGGCGAGGCCGATCTCGTGGAGCCGAGCCGCCCAGGTCAGGAAGCGGCCTGCTGCTACGGGGTCGAGCGACCAGCCCGGGGAGGCTTGTCGGAGGAACTCGAGGGCGTTGCGTTCCACGCGCGCCGCCTGGCGCACGTCGACCTGGAAGCGCTGCTGGAGACTACGGATCGTCCGTTCTCGGACGTCTTCGTGACGAATGCGTCCCAGGAGGTCGTAGAGCACGCCTTCGCGCAAGGCACCCGTAGCGGCTTCCATCCGCTTGATACCGAGCGCGTCGAACACGGCGGTGAGGATGGCGACGCCGCCCGGAAAGACCGGCGCGCGTTCGCTCTTGAGGCTGTCGAACGCCACCTTCTTCATCTGGCCGGCCTGGAGGAGCGCCTTGCGGAGCTTCTTCAAGCCGTCGGGCGTGATGCCGGCGTCGCTCCAACCCTTCTCCCGAAGAATCGCCTGCACGGTGCGGATGGTGCCGGACGACCCGGCCGCCCTGTCCCAGCCGTAGTCCCGGAAGCGACGTTCGATCGTCTGCAGCTCGCTCCGCGCCGAGAGGACCGCCTCGTCCCAGGACTTCCGGCGGACGACGCCTTTCGGGAAGTAGCGCCCGGAGAAGGTCACGCAGCCCATGGAGAGGCTGTGCGCCTCGAACACCTCGAAGCGTTCGCCGAGCACGCACTCGGTGCTACCGCCGCCGATGTCGACGACGAGGCGGGTGCCCATGTCGTCGGAGAGGTCCTGGGCCACGCCGAGGTAGACGAGGCGCGCCTCCTCGGTGCCCGAGATGATCTCGATGGGGGAGCCGAGCGCTTCGCCGGCCTTCTCCAGAAAATCCCCCGCCTTCTTCGCCTTGCGCAGGGTGTTGGTCCCGACGGCGCGTACGCGGTCGGTGGGGAGGTGGCGAATCCGCTGGCCGAAGCGCTCGAGGCAGGCGAGTGCCCGCCCGCGGGCCTCCTCGCTGAGATGGCCCTTCTTGTCGAGGCCGCGGGCCAGCTGGACCTGCTCCCGGATGCTGTCCACGACGGCGGGGACACCGTCGATCACCCGGGCGATGGCCATGTGGAAGCTGTTGGACCCGAGGTCCACGGCGGCGACGTAGTCCCCCGACGCGGGGGAGGCGTCGTCGGCCACCGGCGCAGGGCGGGGAGCGAACTCGGCCGGATTCATCGTGGCTTGGGGCCGTTGCCGGGGTGCTCGTCCTGAGCCATGCCACCTCTCCTGGGGGGAGCGGCATCCTAGCAGGCCGATCCGTCGCCCGAGCCCGCCCTCGAGGCCCCTCCAGCAGGCTCCTCCCGCCGGCCCGTCCCGGTCGACGCTTGCTCGCCCGGCACTCCGCTGTACCATCCCGCATCAAGCGCGAAGGGCACCCCGGTGTCCGCGGCCGAATGCAAGCGCTCCCCGATAGCTCAGTCGGTAGAGCAACTGACTGTTAATCAGTGGGTCGGAGGTTCAAGTCCTCCTCGGGGAGCCACACACCGCCGAGGCCCGGTAAGAGGGCCGAGAGCATGCCGCGAGAGTCCCTCCGCGATGTCGCCCGCGGGGGCCAGAACTCCGGACTTCGCGCCAGGTGCCGTCGTCGCCCGACTCTCTAAGCGACCGGCCGCTCAATGCACGGACTCTACGCCTTCCTCTCATCCTCTCGGGAGAGCGGGAGAACTCTCGGTTGGTTAACAAGCGGGTGTGGAATGGGGTCCATTCGGCATGCGAACTCCCCAGGGGGAGGCACTGCCCTTAGGCTGCCGGCGGGTCGAGTTCTACGAGGGACCACCATGCCCGAAGACCTGACTCGGATCCTGGCTGCGTACCTCGACGACTGCTGGGAGCCGGAAGACGCCGTCAGGATCCTACGGACGGAGGCTCCAGCGGGCATCCAGGTGCAGGCGACGGCTACTTGCCTGCGTGTGCCTGGGGGCGACGAGAAGCGAGCCGAGGTACTTGGCGCAAGCGCGCGCGTCTCTGACGTTGAGCTTGCAGGCGAAGCAGAGTACCTGTGGGTGTTGTCGGCGGGGTTCCCTCCCCAGCGCGACTTCCTGCTCCGTCTGATCCGTGAGTTCAAGGGTTCACGCGGCGATGCGTTCCGACTCCTGTGACTCCAGGCCTGACGTCGTGGGCACTACGGTCAGGCGCTGGTGTGATCACGAAGCCATAGCGCCGCGTCACTCTTCGTGACTCGATCGGCCACCACGCCCTCGACAAGGGCGACCAGCTCGTCTGTCGTGGCCTGGACGGTGACACCGTTCAGATCGAGGAAGGTCAGCGCCGACGTCAACGCTGTGCGCTTGTTCCCGTCCACGAACGCGTGGTTCTTCGCGATGTGGAAGAGGTATGCCGCCGCGATCTCGAACAGGGTGCCGTGGACGTACACACCGCGGACGCCGGCCGTCGGCATGGCGAGTGCCGAGAGCAAGAGGGGCAGGTCGCG
Organism: uncultured Planctomycetota bacterium; assembly: GCA_963802335.1. Lineage (GTDB taxonomy): Bacteria > Planctomycetota > PLA2 > PLA2 > JAEUHO01 > CAWDIE01. The sequence goes on from CAWDIE010000008.1 coordinate 880,268, forward strand.
GACTCCGGCCGTTCCCCCATAGCGCTCGATCTGGTCGACATGGATCTCGAGCACCTCGGCCAGGTCGAGGAAGCGCGGTTCCACGACCTACTCGGCCAGTTTCCGCAAGGCTTCGCCGTGGCGCTTGTTGACTCGCTCCAGGGACGTGCGGAACGCGCGCCTGCGCTTGGGATCCTTTGCAGGGGTCACGATCAGCGAACGACCGTCGGTCTGGATCTCCAGCGGGGTGTCCGCCGAGATGTCGAGGAGTTCGAGGAGCGCCTTGTCGATGACGAGGGCGAGGCTGTTGCCGTGCTTGGTGAGTTGCTTGATCACGGGGGTCTCGGGAGGTGCTACATGGGAATGACAATGTAGCACCCCCGAGGCGCCCGGCCACCCCCTGTTAAGCCCCGGGTCACAGGTTCGATCCCTGTTCGGGGAGCCACACACCGCCGAGGCCCGGCGAGAGGGCCGAGAGCAGGCCGCAAAAGCCCCTTCGCGACACCGCCCGCGGGGGCCAGAACTCCGGACTTCGCGGCGGGTTCCGTCATTGCCCGACTCTCTACGCGACCGGCCGCTCAACGCACCGACTCTACGCCTTCCTCTCGAACTCTCGATCGGGAGCGAGAGGGCTGCCTTCGTTAACAGCTATGTGCGAAAGGGGGCCCGCCTGCCACAAGCTGTTCACTTCGGCCGAGCGGGATGAAGATGCCGAGCACGATGAACAGGGCACCGGCAGGCGCTCGTCGCCGACGCTGGTCGGCTGCCACCTGCGTGCTCAATCGCCGTCGTGGTCCTCGCCTCCGAAGGTCGCTCTCAGACCAGCGATCAGTTCCTTCTTCTCGGCATCGGAAAGCCGCGCCTCCGGGTGCAGAAGCACGTAGTTCCAGGGCGGCATCTCTTCGTCCGCGACCTCTTCCGCCGCCTCATGGGCGTCGCGCTGCGGGCGGTCGAACTCGGAGAAGTTGAGGTGCTCGCGCCCTTCGTCGACGTGGTTCTGCACGAGCCAGGACATTGGGGCCACGTGGCTGTACCAGGGCCAGGTCGTCTCGTTGCTGTGGCAGTCGAAGCAGGCCCGCCGCGCCAACGCCTCCGTGCGTGGGCTGTCCCAGGCGGGGCCCTGCCGCATCGGCGGATTCGTGTGCGCGCGCCCGTAGGGCACGAGTTGCAGGACGACGAAGAGTCCCACGAGGATCAAGACGATCTGCTTCCAGCGCTTCTTCGGTAGCCGCATGTCCCGTGCCCTCCATCGCCTGTCGGAGTCGGCTGCCCATTCTGCACGATGGCGGCGTCGCCACGCCAGCCGGTCCGGTCGCGGATTCCTCCGCACACCCCGCGCGGGCCATCCGGTCCAGCAGGCAGGAGGTTCGGATGCACTGGGCTGCTGCCGACCCACCAGTAGAATCTCCGCCATGCTCACGCATCACGCTCATGTCGCGCTCGCGCTGGGGATGCTCGTCATCGCCGGGATCAACGCCTGGCTGATGCTCGAGTCGTTCGGTGGGCGAACGCCGAAGTCCGCCTCCCGGCGCCGCTCAGCCCTCCACCGCTGGCTCGGGCGGACGTACCTCGCGGTCTACGTACTGCTGCTCGTGTCCATGCTGAGCATGGCGCTGGACCGCGATGAACTGAGTGCCGTAGAGGCCGTTCACGGTGCACTGGGCCTGGCCCTCCTGCCGTTGCTGTTCGTGAAGGTCCTGATCGTGCGGCGGTACCCGCCCCTGCAGGGTTCCCTGCCACTCTTGGGAAGCCTGGTGCTCGTACTGACCTTCGTGACCGTCGGTCTGGGCCTGCTCGCCGGTCGGCCGAGCGGCGCTTCGCTCTCCGCCGAGGACATCGCCGGTCTGCCGGAGCAGCCGGGGAGGGCGCCCTTCGTCCAGTACTGCGGGCAGTGCCACGCCCTCGAGCGCCCCCTCAGCCTCGCACGGCGAGAGAAACCCGACGAGGCGCGATGGCTCCGACTCATCGCGGAGATGCAGGAGCGGGCCGCCTCCCGAGGACGCTCGGTCTGGACGCCCGAGGAGGGGCAAGCCATTGCGAGTTTCCTCGTGGCCGTTGGCCAGGGTGGAGCGGGTGACGTCAGCCCGCAGCCCGGTCCCGGTGGGGATGGCGATGACGACGACAGGGGCCGTGGGCGTGGGCGAGGGCGGGGAAGAGGCGGCGACGACCGATAGGGCTCCCTACTCCCGCGCCGGCGCCTTCGCGCACGGCGAAGATTGCGCCTCGGGCACCGAGGCCCCGACCTCCCTCGCCTCCGGCCGGTCCTTCCGAGGCAGCGTCCCCGCGTACTCGGCGTACGCGCGGAAGTCGAGGGGCAGGCGATCCACCGCGCCCCGGCGTTGAACTCACGGACTCTACGCCTCCCGAACAGAGCCTGTCGGGATTGGGCCCGCTTCGCCCTTCGAAGGGGAGAGTGGCCCCCCGTTCGAGTTTGAGGATTGATCGGACCCCCGAACCGACCCCCGGCAATCGGTTAACAACGGATTGCCGCCAGCCCCTGATTCTCGGGCTTTGTGGGTAGGCCCGGACCTGTTTCGACGTTGAGGGAGGAGTGGACCCCCATTCCCAAGAGCGAACTCCTGTTAACCGGCGGGTCAGGAGTTCGAAGGTGCGAATGGGGAGCCACACACCGCCGAGGCCCGCCGAGAGGCCCGAGAGCAGGTCCCGAGAGTGCCCCCTCACCGTCGCCCCCGGGGGCCAGAACTCCGGGCTTCGCGGCGGGCGCCGTCGTGCCCGCTCCGCTACGCGACCGGCCGCTCAACGCACGGACTCTATGCCTTCCTCTCATACTCTCGCGAGAGCGGGAGAGTCCTCGGTTGGTTAACAACAGAGTTTTGAATGGGGTCCATTCCGCGTTCGAAACACGAGGCCTTTGGGCGCGGTGTTGGGACGGCGCACCGCTCGCGACTCCTGCGAACAGGGAGGGGCTGGCTTTCGGCCGCGAGATGGGCATCCGCACGGCGCGCTCCAGCGTTTCAATGAGGGCGGCGCCGACCTCGAGCCGTCGGGAGGTACTGCATGCGTACGATCACCCTGCTGCTCGCCGTCCTCCTGCTGGCGCCGTCGAAGGCGCGTCCCGAGGACGACACGTCGGACGCGGACGTAGGGACCTTCCCGCTGATCCTCCGTACGGATGACCGCCCGGACGTCCTGACGACGACGGTGGTGGACGCCCGGAACGGGCGGCCGATCGCGGGCGCCACGGTCCGGGGATACGCGGAGAGCATCGATGGCCGCGCCGCTGCGGTCAATGCGCTCCTCCTGACGATGAAGACGGATGAGTACGGGCTTGCGGTCGGTCATGTGGACACGCAGGCCCTCGGGGCAAGCCACTGGATCGTGAGTGCGGAGGGCTACCGACCCTACGCCGAGTACCACGGCTTCTGGCCGCCCGAGCGCGTGGATCTGGAGCCAGCGACACCTGTGGCTGTCCGCGTCCTCGGGCCCTACGGGGAGCCTGTGGCCGGCGCACTGGTCGAGGGCTACTCAGGGTGCCCCCACGCGCCGCCTGCGGTGCGGGGAAGGACGGACGAGAACGGCGTGTTCCGTGCCGCCGACGGCTCGCCCGAGGGCTTCTCCCTTTGGGTCCGGGCACCCGGCTGCGCGAGCACGGACGAAGACTTGCCCGCCGTCTTCGGGGACGAACCGTGCGTCCAGGTTCTTCCCCCCGGTATCACCGTTCGGGGTCGCGTGCGCGACCGGGACGGACGACCGATCCCCGGTGTCGTGCTCCGGGGTACGAACTACCCGCGAGGTCCCGCCACCCTGACGGATCTCGATGGGATGTTCGTGCTCGAAGGACTGGACCCGGAAGAGGGCCTGCAGGTCTTCCACCCGACGATCCACCTGGACGCACCCCACACCGTCGAACGCGTGGCGGAGGATGTCCCGCTCGACCTTGTCTGGGCGCTGGAGGGCCTGCTGCAGGAGGGTGAGCTGGGGACGGTCACCATCCGCGCCCGGGGACCGGATGGGGATGCTGTGTCGGACCTGCACCTCCTCGTCGTGGGGCCGGACGGGCAGGCTGAAGACGGTGCGACGGACGTCGAGGGGGAGTGGGTCATCGAGCTCCCGGCGGGCCGCTACCGCATCCGGGGCGACGACCCCTTCGCCCCCTTCGGCGTCGGGTATGGGGTCGTGGACGTGCCGGCCAACGGTGAGGTGGCGCTGGAGCTTGCCCTGTCGCCTCGTCCCCTGCTGCGAATCGAAGGGGAGGTACCTGCCGACCTGGACCTGGGCATCGTGGCGGCGGGGCGTGAGTACTGGCTCGATCCCGACCCCAAGAGCCCTTCGCCGCCCATCCACCATGCGCCTGGGGAAGCCAAGCCACCCATCTGGCTGCCGGCAGATGCGCCGGCGGTGGTCCGCCTGCGAAACTACGAGCAGGGGTGGGCGCACTTCGTCCCCGTTGGCCCTGTCGTCGACGGCGTTCGCACCGCCCGCCTCGGGACGCTGCCCGCTCATCACATCCGTGTCGCGGACGACGACTCGCTCGACTACACGTATGCCGTGCTGGCGCCCAGGGCCCATCCCGTAGCCGAGCAGATGGTGGACATCCTAGGCGGCAAGATCGACATGCGCGTGGGCGGTCGGTTTGTCCTCACGCTCCGCTTCGAGGACGGCACGTCGGACCGCGTGGTGCCGGTTGATCTCCCGCCCCTCACGGCGGGCGCCGTCGAGAGGCGTATCGATCTCGACCGCGAAGCCACCGCGGTGTCCGGATCTGGCGAGGCGCGTCTGAACGTAAGGAGAGCCGATGGGCAGTCCGTACCTAGACTGACCGTCTCCGGCGGGAAGGTCGGCGCGGCGTGGAGCGGATTCCAGGGGAAGTGGGACAACCCGGTCGAGGTCTGGGCACCATGCCGAGTGTTGCTGACGGCGCCAGGACTGCACCCCCTTCAGTTCGACGTGACCCGCCCGGGCGACCACGACGTGGTCTTCCCCGCCGCCGGCATCGACCTCACGACCGTCGACGCCTCGGGCGCGCCGGTTGCGTCGGCCGTCTTGGTGAACGGCGTTCTCTGCGAGGCACCGGAGGGGCAGCTCTCGATGCGGGGCTTCCACACGGGAGACCACGTCGTCGTCGTGCAGCGCGCGTCGTGGCCGCCGACCGTCTCCGAGAGCGTGCGTTGGCGCTTTCGCCTGTCCGAAGGGCAGGTCCTCACGAAGACGATTCGGCTCCCGTAGTCCGAACCAAGCGGCGACCACGACGCCGACGACTACGACCGCGACGGCAGGAGCAGGAAGGCGAGCGGGGCGCCCGGCGAGCAGCCTACGGGTGCGGCCCCAGAGCGGCGGGCCTGCCGCACGCGCCGGGAACCGACCCGCCGTTGAACTCACGGACTCTACGCCTCCCGCGGCAGCCAGTCGCCAATGGGGCCCGCTTCGCCCTTTTCCAGGCAGGACGGGGCCCTGTTCGAACTTGAGGATGGAGCGGACCCCCGCTCCGACCCCCGGCGCTCGGTTTACAACGGACGGCCGCCAGCCCCTGATTCTAGGGCTTTGCGGGCACTCCCGGCCCTGGTTCGACGTTGAGGGAGGGGTGGACCCCCATACCGAAGATCGAACTCCTGTTAACCGGTGGGTCAGGAGTTCGAAAGTGGGTGGTGGGGAGCCACACACCGCCGAGGCCCTGCGAGAGGGCCGAGAGCAGGCCGAGAGGGTCTTCTCGCACCGCCGCCAGCGGGGGCCAGAACTCCGGACTTCGAAGCGGGTGCCGTCATTGCCCGACTCTCTACGCGACCGTCCGCTCAACGCACGGACTCTACGCCTTCCTCTCATCCTCTCGCGAGAGCGGGAGAGCCCGCGGTTGGTTGACAACAAGGTATGGAATGGGGTCCACTCCGCGCTCGAACATCACCGGCTTGCGTGACCGCCAACCGGGAGGTTGGAGTGCTACTTTCCGGGAATGCGCTGTCGCTGTTCCTCGGTGAGTAGCTCGTTGCGGATCCGGCGCCAGGTCTCGTCGCGTTGCTGCTCAAGCCTTCTCTGGAGGGCCTCGCGTTCCTCGTCGGCCATGGTCTCGGAACGTAGGCGAACGATCGCGGGGAGATCTCGCTCGACGCCTTCTGCCACGAAGCGGTCGAGCTGGGTGTGCTGTGCGGGTGTCAGGCCGACGGCGGCCGAGAGCCAGGTGAGGGCATTGCGGGCCCCCTGCGTGACGCGCACGCGTTCGGTCGCCACGTACACGGCGTCGCCGACGATTCTGCGGACCTCGGCCTGTGCTTCGACGTCCATGGCCGCGAGTTCCTGTGGTGAAGCACCCTGGCGCTTGGCGCCCGCCATCCGCTCGACGCTCCGGCGAAGGAGCGACTTCAGTTCCTCCACCTGCCACTCGCGCAGGTCGTAGGTATCGCTCCAGCCATCCAGTACGGCGTCGATATCGGCGATGAACTTCGCGAGATCCCGTTCCTCCTCGTCCGAGAGGCGCACCGTAGGCTCATCTCGCTCCGAGACGTGATCTTCCAGGGCCTCCCGGAACCGGGCACGGAGCGCCGGCGAGGGACTCTCCAGGAGGGCGAGGAGGGCTGCTTCGAGTGGCTCCGACATACCCGGCTGCATTGGAAGGTGCGCCTCGGAGCCCGGGTCCGACCTACCGCGGAGGATCGGTGCCCGCGCCCGCTCGGTCTCCAAGTCCGCGACGCGAGCCTGGAGCGTCTCGACCCGGTTGCCCACGTCGGAGCCCGAGACGGTGGACGAGAGCCGGCCTCCGACGAAGCCCGAAGCGCATCCGAGCGCCACTGCAGTCACGATCGTCACCTTGCCTGCCATCGCAATACCTCCTGCGGTCGTTGCCGTCGTCGTGACGGCGGCAGCCGTCGAGGCCGCCGCGCCGATGGATCCGTCCCGCCCCGCTCCTACCAGCGGTAGGACCGCTCCGAGCCATCCCTCGCGCCCCCCCGCCCGGCCGAGGCGCTCGCGAAGGAGCGCAAGGGCGCGACGCGTGCGGGTTCGAACCGTCTCGACCGGAACCTCCATCCGGCGTGCCACCTCCCGGGGCGGGAGGTCTGCGTAGAAGCGGAGGAGGATCGTCATGCGGTACGGGGCCTCAAGCCCCGTCACGGCGGTCACGAGGATCTTGTGGCTCTCGACCTCCGCGGCGAGGTCGGCCGCCGAACGCGCTGTGCCGGTGGCGGTCGCTGCCAACTCGCGCTCGCGGCGTCGGGACGCGGAGCGGAACTCGTTGAGCGCCTGGGATCGGACAACACGGGCCAACCAGGCCCGGGAGGCACGCGCCTGCTGGGGCCGGCCATGCATGGCGCGCAGCCAGGTCTTCTGTTCCACGTCCTCGGCCGTAGCGGCGTCCCGGACGAGGGTGCTGGCAAGGTGCCGCACCCAGGCCCGATGCTGGAGCAGGGTCTCGATGGGGACTACGTTGTCGTGCACTCTGTGGATTAGACCCCGACCACCGCGAAATCGGTTCACCCCTTGCAGGGGCTCGACGACGGGCGCTCACGCCGCGGACCAGGCGACCAGCCGGCTTGAGCCGCTGCAGCCCGCATGGAGGAGCACAGGGCCAGCGCGGCGGGCCGCGCACTCGGGCCGGGGAGCGCCCCGGCATTGAACTCACGGACCCTACGCCTCCCGCGGCAGCCAGCCGCCAGTGGGGCCCGCCTCGCCCTTCGAAGGGCAGGACCGGGCCCGGTTCGAACGTGAGGATCGATCGGACCCCCGCTCCGACCCCCGGCCGGCTGTTGACCGCCGGACCACCGCCAGCCCCTGATTCTCGGGCTTTGAGGGCACCTTGGACCCTGGCTCGACCTTGAGGGAGGAGTGGACCCCCATTCCCACGAGCGAAACGCTGTTAACCGGTGGGTCAGGAGTTCGAACATGGGGGTGGGGAGCCACCTCTTCGCTTGAGCCCGCGAGAGGCGTGAGAGCACGCGGAGAGGATCGCCTTCAAGCGGCGCCCCGAGGGGCCAGAACTTCGGGCCTGGCGGACAGGGCGCTCCATGGCGCGTCGGCGCGGTGACCGGCCGTTCAACTCACAGACTCTACGCTTACCTCTCGAACTCTCGGGAGGGGGGGGAGAGGGCCCGGCTGGTTAACAACAGGGTTTGGAATGGGGGCCATTCCACGTCCGAACCTGGTTCGGTGGAGGCTGCCTGCGAACTGCCGGCGTCGGCGGCTAGAGTGTCGATCATGCGGCGCATCGCGTGGATCGGGCTGGCAGTGGTCCTTGGAGCAGGGGTCTGGTTGCTCCTGCGCGACACCGCACCTACGGCAGCCACGCGGGGCACGGAGCGCTCCTCGACCGCGTCGCCAGGGGACCGCCCCGTGTTGGTTGGATCCCCGGGCGATCTCGCTCCCCTGCCCGCCGGATTCGCTCCGCCACCGCCGCCGGGACGCGAAGGAACAGATCCCACTAAAGACAAACCTGTTGGGAGCGGTCGCGTCGTCGGACGGGTCATCGACACCGCGACTGGTGCGGGGGCAGTTGGGGCCTGGGTCCATGCGGCACCGCTACACGCGGACCCACCATTCCCGCATGCCGTGACCGACGCCGAGGGCCACTTCGAGATCGAAGAGGTGCCCGCGGGCGACGTGTTCGTCGTTGTGCTGGGCGGCGGCTGGCACGGGGTCCGACGTTGGCGACCTTCGCTATGACATGATGTCGCCAACTCCCTCCAAGGCCGTCCAGATCGACGCGGACGGACCGGAGGGTCGAACTCGAGGCCGTCCGTGCGGCATCCGTCGAAGGGCGCGTCATCGATGCTGGGGGCCGGGAGGTCGCCGGCGCTCGGGTGCGGCCCATCGCCACGCCCCGACACTACGACTCTTGGCGCATTCCGGCTGAATCCCTCGAGGCGACGTGCGCCGCCGACGGCAGCTTCCACCTCGACACGCTCGTTGCCGGTCTCCAGTACCGGGTCCAGGCGCTGGACGACCGACGTAGCGCCGGGACTCTCGGAGCCGTTCCACGCCGACCCCGGCGTGACAGCGCGCATCGACGTGCACCTTCCGCCCCTACGTACCCTCGAGCTGGAGGTGCGTAGCGCCGCAGAAGGCACGCCCATCCCCAATGCCGCGGCGGCTTGGGTCGTGCCGGATCCTGCCGCACTGATCATGAATCACGAGTACAGCGCAGAAGGGAACAGCGGAGGGCGGATCCACGTCGGGCCGCTTGCACCCGGCGCCTTCAGCGTAGAGGTCTCCAGCCAGCGGTTTCGCCAGCGACACCGTGAAGCTCGCCCGGAAGAAGAAGGGGAGATCCACCGCGTGGTTTCGCTGGAGCTCGGGCTGGTACTCGCGGGCCGGGTCCTGGATCGCGACGGGCGTGCCGTGCCCGGTGCCTGGATGACGTGCGGGCGCGGCGAGGAAGGACGCAACCAGACCGCGTCCACGGATCGAAGAGGGGGCCTTTCGCTTCGAGGGCCTGCTGGCGGGAGCCTGGACGCTTGCCGTCTGGGTGGGGGACGGTACGGCGGACCTCACGGTCCAGGCCGAGGCGGGCCGTGAAGATCTCGTGCTTCGCGTGGAGCAGGCATTCACGCCGGGGCTCCTCATCCATGTACTCGACCCCGAGGGGCAAGCCCATTCCGCGATTCGAGGTCGTGACGGCCACCGCGTTCGGAATGGGGGCGGGGACTGGGAGGATGGCCGCTTCGAGATCGAGGCGGGACAGGACGTGGAGTACGTGGAGTTCCGCCGGGCTCGTGACGCGAAGGGGGTCCCGCTCGGCTACGCGCCTGCGCTCATCGACGTGCGCGATCGGTCTCAAGCGGAACGGGCCGTTCGCCTCGAGCCCGGCGCCACGATCGAGGGTGTGGTCCTTGGCCCGGAGGGGCGCGGGGTGCCGGGACTCTCCGTGTCGTCTGCCATGGAGAGACCCGAGGCTTCGGCATCCTGACGGGGCCCGAGGCCGACACCCAGACCGATGCCGATGGTCGCTTCCGCCTCGTCTGGCGTGGCGCCGGGTCGCCACCGCCTCTGCGTCACCGTCCCATTCCCGCTACGCTCCCGTACCTCGCCAGACCGTGACCGCAGGCGCGACGAGCGTGACCATTCGGCTGCAGGAGGGGGCCAGCTCCGGCCGCGCATCGTCGATGCCGAGGGCGCTGCGATCGCCGGCGCCCGCGTCCAGGTCACCCGCCTAGACGGAGGAGGCCTCTGCTGGGAACTCAGTGGGCGCGACGGCGCTGTCCACCTTGCAGGCCTCCTCCCCGACGGCTGGTATGGCTTGGAGATCTACCCGCCTGAAGGCCGCATCGACATGAGGGCGTTGGAGTTGGAAGCATGGCGGCCCTCCGACCAACCGATCGTCCTTGAGCCTGCCCAGGTCATCCGCGGGAGGGTGTAGAGATACGCTCGGGACAGCCCGTCGGGGGCGCCAGCGTCACGGGTCGTGCGCCTGGCGGAGCCTGGTCCGCGACGGCGGAGACGGATGGCAAGGGGCACTTCGTACTCGGGGGAGTTCGCTACGGGCCCGGTCAATTGCGGGCGTACCGCTTCGGGGAGCCGGCGCTTGGTTCCACGTGTGTCACAGTGGCGCCCACACCAGTCTGCTGGGACGGGCGGAGCTGGAGTCGAGTTGGTCGCCGAGCCTCTCGTCAGGCTCATCGTCCGCCTCGAGGGCGCCGTGCATCCCCCTGTGCAGGGCGACTTCCGCTACTACTTGAAGTCAGCGTCCGGTGACGCCTGGCCTCAGGCCGTCGAGGCTGGGGTGGGGCACTTCCTCGTGCGACCCGACGTACGCTACGACTTCCACTTTGTGCTCGCGGAGGACGGACTGGTCGCGTGGAGGGAGGGGATTCGGGGCGACGCGGGTGCTGTGTAAGTCGCATGCGTCCCGGCGAAGGAGATCCGGGGCAGTGTCCTGGTTCCCTCCGACGCGCTCTCCTGCAAGGTGCGCGTGGAGGAGCGCGGCGTCTGGTCGGAGTGCACGCCCGAGGCGGACGGGACCTTCCAGCTCCAGGGTCTCCCCGCCGGCACGTGGCGGGTCAATGCCCGGGTGCTCCGACCCGACGGCGCCATGGAGCGCAGCGTCACGGCCGAGATCGGCGCCGAAGTGACGATCGATCTGCGCTGAGGAGCAGCGCTCTCGTAGTGGCGCCGCGTCAACTCTGCGACGTCACGCAATCGCGAGAGTCTCATG
>CAWDIE010000009.1:0-515000 GCA_963802335.1 uncultured Planctomycetota bacterium
GAGACCGCGACGAGCGTGTTGATCCAGAGCGCTGCGCCCACGATGAGTCCGAGGGTCGCGTTGCCCTTCCATGTCCAAGCGATCAAGCCAATCAGGAGGCCGAGGGCTAGGCCGTTAAGGAGGCCCACGGAGAGTTCCCTTCCGAGAACCCAAGGGAAGCGTCGGAGTGTTACGCGGCCAAGAGAGAGTTCGCGGATGCTGACCGCGACTGCCTGGTTTCCCGAGCAACCGCTCATGTCGGAGATGATTGGCAGGAAGACGGCCAAAGCGATGACTTCACGCAGAGTCTCCTGATAGAACGCGATAACACTGGCGGCCAACACGTTCAGCAGGACGTTGATGCCAAGCCACGACAATCTTCGCCAGGACCGCTGGCGCAGGGGCATGTCCCGAAACTCGTCGCCGCCCGCGATGCCAGCAAATCGCAGCATCTCCTCGTCGGCTTCTTCCTCGGCAAAGCGCAGTGCATCATCCTGGGTCACGATGCCGAGAAGGCGGTTCAGGTTATCGACGACGGGGATCGCGAGGTAGTGGAGGCGGCGGAACATCTTCACCACATCGACGCCCGGCAGGTCGGCTCGAGCAATTCGACGTCACTTGAGGCGACTTCCAGGACTGGCGTGGTCGCCTCGCACAGCAACAGCGAGCGTAGGCTCGCTACTCCGCGAAGCGACGATCTTGGTCTATGACGTAGAGATAGGATGCGGGAAACTCGGAGTAGTCAGCCGCTCGTTCCCGAAGCTCCCGGACGGCATCACCGGCAGTCATCCCTTCTGAAATTGCAATGAGTTCGGTCTGCATCAGGCCGCCAGCGGAGCCCTCGTGGTACTTGAGTAGGTTGCGTGCTTCGGCTGCATCTGCCGGATCAATACGCGCAAGTATCGCCTCGGCTTGACTGGGTGCGACATCCTGAAGCAGGTCCGCTACTTCGTCGCTCACCATGTGTTCGACTATCGTCGCTGCCAGTCCCGGCTCCATGTTCATCACGGCGGCGGCTGCCAAGTCGTTCGGCAACTCCTCCAGAATGTCCGCTGCTTGTTCGGGAGTAGTGGCCAGAAGCGCGTCGGCGCGGAGGCGGGAGGGCAGTTCGCAGATGATGTCTGCCGCATCGACGGGGCGCAACGATGAGAGGTGTTCCGCCACCTGCTCGGTCGCCCCTTCATCCAGCCAAGCGGAGAGTCTGTCGAGCATTTCCATTCTCTCGTCTCCGGGGCGCGACACGGTGTCTGAACCCTAGAGAGATGCGCTCAAGGGGCGTGCCGGAAACGGAGAGTACTTCGAACGAGAATGTGGAATGGGGAGCATCCACTCGTCTGCGCATGCGGCCCAGGGCTGACCGCGCGATGATTGAGCGGGGTGGGCCGGATCAGGCCATCGGGATGTCGAGCATCAAGCGCCGCCGTGTGACCGAGTTGGAGGTCGATCGACATCCCGGCACGAAGGTCAGGGACTACGTGCCCTCCCGCAGGTCCTCCGCCACCATGGCTCTGTAGACCAAGTCGTGGTCCGTGGCCGCTGTGCAGCGAAGCTCCATCCCAACGCCCACAAGATCACCGGCACCATCTGCGGCGTTCGCATCGAGGAGATCGAGCATCCGCTGATGCGCAACATCGCTACATGGACAAGCTCGTGGACGAGGTGGCGAAGGGTCGACCGATGGAGAAGATCCTCCGGACGTAGACGGCGGTGGTCGGGATCCGTATGCGGAGTGCTGGCACCCCCGGTCGGGCTCGAAGCCGGGGAGCGCTAGAAGTTCTGCAGCGACAAGGGGGAGCTGTGGCGGAACCGGTTCCCTGGACACCAGAGGTGGTCCATTGCGAATGACGTCTCCTTCCTGCCCGCCCCCTTCCGGGGTGCGGGGCAGGCAGGAAGGACGCGGCAAGCTCAGTGCCGGTTGAGAGCGTAGAGTGTTCCGCTCGTTGGTGGCGAAGGAGGCGGCATGTCGATCTCGGTTCTCGGGCTGCTGGTCTTGGGGCTGGTCCTGCTCGTCGTGGGCGCGGACCTGCTCGTGCGGGGCGCAGCGCGATTGGCCGCTGCCTTTGGCATCCCGCCGCTCGTGATCGGCCTGACGGTCGTCGCGTTCGGAACCAGCGCGCCGGAGCTGGCAGTCAGCCTGCAAGCCGCCGTGTCGGACAGCGCCGACATCGCGATCGGCAACGTGGTCGGCTCCAGCGTCTTCAACGTGCTCGCGATCCTGGGTCTGGCGGCCGTCGTCGCCCCTTACGGTCCACCTCAAGGTGATCCGCTTCGACGTGCCGCTCATGGTCATCGCCAGCGCCGTTGCTTGGCTTCTCGCCTCCGACGGGCGCCTCGCGCGCTTGGATGGGGCGTTGCTGCTGGGGGGCGTGGTCGCCTACACGATCTGGTCGATCCGGGCCGGGCGCGCCGAGGGCAAGGCACTGGCGGGTGGCGTGCGCCCGGCGCGTTCCCGGAGCGCCGTCGCCCGCAACGTGCTCCTGGCCGTGGCCGGCCTCGTGCTGCTCGTGCTGGGTGCCCGCTTGCTGGTGGATGCAGCCACGGAGACGGCGCGCGCGCTGGGGCTCTCGGAACTGGTCATCGGCCTCACCGTCGTGGCCGCCGGAACGTCGCTGCCCGAGCTAGCCACCAGCGTGGTTGCCGCCATTCGCGGTGAGCGTGACATCGCCGTGGGCAACGTGGTTGGCTCGAACATCTTCAACGTCCTGTGTGTGCTGGGCGGCGCGTCGCTGTTCGCCCCGTCCGGGATCGCGGTCGCTCCTCAAGCCCTCGCGTTCGACCTCCCCGTCATGACCGCGGTCGCCTTCGCCTGCCTGCCTGTGTTCCTTACGGGACACGTGATCGCTCGCTGGGAGGGCTTTCTGTTCCTGGGGTACTACGTCGCGTACACCACTTGGCTCGTGCTCGCAGCCGTGGGCAGCGCGGCTCTGCCGAGGTTCAGCGGGGCCATGATCGGCTTCGTGTTGCCTCTGACCGTCGTCACGCTGACCGTGACGACGGTACGCTGGATCCGGCGCAAGAAGAATGCCCACACGGGGCCGCGACGTGGCCGACGGTGTGTGTGCCCGGGACGCAGGGGGGTACGGCCTCGACATCGCCGCCATTCACATCGAGTCGGGCCGGTGTGCATGTTCCACTGTGGCGGGACGACCTCGAGTCGGTCATGGCCACCTTGAAGAGCTCGCGACGCGGTACGCGGAGGAGGGCATCGTGACCGACGAGGTCAATGGCCAGGAGTGGTCGGTGGAGTAGCGTCGACGCCCACGGCGCGTTCGCCGGGCTCCGGCCCGGGCACCCGAGTGCGTGCGCACAGAGGTACGGCATCCGTCACTTGCCGAGATCAGTTTCGGGAATCGGCGCCGATCGGGGCAGCATCGGCGAGAGTTGGCGCCGGTGCGCGGCGTCGGATTCTCTCCTCGATTGCGCCCGCGTCGGGTTCAGAGAGCAGAGAGTGCTCGCGGGCGAGTGTTCTAAGTGGACTCGTTGTACTCACATTCGCGAATCAGGTTCGCGACTTGTCAAGGCACACAAAGCGGCCAGCCTTCCTAGTTCCCCCTGCTCGTGCATGCGACGAGGCTGGAGAGTCACCACCGGCCCCACTTCTCACGCCCCACGGGCTCGGTCGGGCGCGGTAGCCCAGGCGGTCCCGTTCGCGGGCGCGACCGGCGCCGATCGCATCTCCCCCGCAGCAAGATGCAGTGGGCCGCTTCACCGACCGTGCCCCGTCCATCGAACTCGGATCTGCGGTCCGGGTACACGTTCGACGCCTGGAAGTCGGGCCAGGATCGCGCATACCGCGCTCGAGCGATGGACGCGGAGGTCGTTCAGGAGTTGGCTGTTCGTGAGCTCTCCATGGGCGACCAGGTACTCCCACGCCAGGTCGAACATCCATGCCGGGATTTCCTGGGGGCCACGTCCCGCAGCTCGAGATCGTTCGGTCTCCACGTAGAGGCCCACTGGCGAACGGTCGCAGACCACGTTGGGTTGCGGCCGGCTGCCTAGCGTTAGGAAGGTCGGATCGCGGTCGACTTCTGAGCCAATGAGATCGCGTAGTTCGGGCAGGAGGATCTCACCCCTCAAGGGGCGCCCCACGACTGGTGACCAGTCCACCGAGGTCGTGCTGCCCCATAGGCCCTCGGCGAGGTTCCACAAGTCGCGGAGCAATGGCTGATCACTCGGTCCCGTGATCCGGCACCCGACTTCCACATTGCAGACCAGGCCTCGAGTCAGGTTGGCGGAGCCGACGACTGCACTCGTATGCTCCTCACGGCGGCCGAGGTAGAGCTTGGGATGGTAGGTCGAGCCCCCGCCTGGATTGTGACTGCGTACCGAAGCCCCAGTAGACGAGACGCGGCAGAGTGCCTGCTCATCCGTCGAGCCGAAAACGGTCGTGGCCAGAAGGCGGCACCGAGAGCCGACGTCGACGAGTTCCCTGTCGATGAGGTGGACGCCTGCCTGGCCAACGAAGGCCACGCAGAGGAGTACGTCCTCGGCGCCCACGATAGTGTCTCGCACGGCCTGAAGGAGGGACCCGTCGGTGGCCTGTACTGCTGTGACCGTTAGGCTCACTACGTGAACGTCCTTCCGCAAACGGCTCTCGGAATGCGGGTGCAGCCAACTTCCGTCGTCGACCAGAGCATCTAGGCCACCGCCGCCGCGAACACGGCGAACAAGTCGCCCGGAAGGGCGTGCTCGAGTTCCCACGTGATGGCCATGGGCAATTCCCCCTCGTGCCTCTGGTACGTGGCGGGCCCCAGGAACCAGAACGCCCGGTCTTGTACGGACTCGCGTGCGAACAGCATGATGTTCGAACCCTGCGATGCGTGTTGTTGATACCGCAACCCAGTGGCCGAGTCCTCTCGCGTGATGCCCTGGCTCTCCCAGTGAATGAGCTTCGAGTTGATGGCGTAGTCGCGATACCGCGTCGTGGGGGAGAACTGCCCGATCGTCTTGTCGAGCGTGAAGGCCAGTAGGTCTGCGGGGGCATCGGGGAGCCACCGAACGCCGGTCTGCCATGCTGCAACCTTGGCGTTCGGCTGGGGGTCGAACGCGGCCAGGATCTCGATGCGCGTGTACCGAGCGTGGACCTGGAGCGGGACGGCTGGGTGGGAATGGAGTGGCCAGTGATTGTGACCAATGCGGTCCTTCAGGACCCCCAACAACTCGAGTAGCTCCGCCCGGACCTGCGAGTGCTGCCACAGCAGAAGAAGCCCATCGTCCAGGGTTGCGCCCTTCGGAACGGCCCGACCACACACGGAGGCGACGAGCATGCGAGCAAGTCTGCCCTCGAGACTCGCGGGGTCTTGACCGAGCGGCGGGCCCTCCTCCGCGAGCATGTCCGCGTACCGGTCCAATCGAAGGGCGTCGTCGACGTGCAGCATGCGGCTGCACGCGCGTCGAAGATTTCGCTCTTGCGGGCCGCCGGCGAGGACCGAGAGTCCCGCATCTTCTCTCAGATCCGACCAACTCTTCGAGCCGGCGTACACATCCTCGAGGTCCAGTCCCGCGTTCTCCAGATATGCGCTGAGGGTGACGGGGCCCGCAAGCGGGCCTGACTCCGCAACTCGTCGACTTTGGACGGCCACCTGGAGGGAACGGCCTCGCGGATGCTCTTGAGGACAACCTCTTGGGCCTTGGGCTCCAGTTCCATGTGACAGCCGGCGGGAAGGAAGGGGAAGCCCTGCTGTACCTGCCTCTCGACATCCTTACGGCCTCCCCCCAGGAGGGCTCGAAGAGGAATATCGAACCGAAACTCCGCGCGGTGGAGGCCAACGAAGTCCAGCACCAAGCACGAACGCTTGTCTCTCGCCTTGCGCAGCCCTCGACCTAGTTGCTGGAGGAACAACGTCGCGCTCTGCGTCGGACGGAGCAGGAGCAGCGTGTCGAGCGTGGGGAGGTCGACGCCTTCGTTGAACAGATCGACCGAGAAGAGGATCTGGATCGTGCCGTCACGCAGCCCTTCCAGGGCTGCTCTGCGCTCGTCGTTTGGGCTGTCGCCCCAGACGGCGGCCGCCGCGACGCCCGCTTGCTTGAACACGCGGGCCATGAAGCGGGCATGCTTCACACTGACACAGAAACCCAGCGCACGGACGTTGCGGATGTCATCCACGCGCCGCTCGAGCTGGGCCAGGACTTGCCGCGCCCAGTGCTCGTCCGCCGTGTAGACGTTCTCGAGGCCGTGGACGTCGTATCCGCGTCCCCGGATCCATGGGACCTTCCGTAGGTCTGCGGCATCGTGGATCCCGTAGTACTCGAAGGGGGACAGGTACTGCTGGTCGATCGCGTCCCAGAGTCGAAGTTCCGCCGCGATGCGGCCATCGAACCAGTCGAGGATTGGGAGATTGTCTGCCCGCTCGGGTGTCGCGGTCAGGCCAAGCAACTGTCGAGGGGCGAGGTGGTTGAGGAGTTCCTGGTAGGACTTCGCGGCCGCGTGGTGGAACTCGTCCACGACGACCACATCGAAGTGGTCCTGCGCAAGCAGGCCCAGATCCACATGATTCAGGGTTTGGATCGACGCGAAGACATGGTCCCACTGGGCTGGCTTGTGCGTGCCCGTCCAGAGCTCGCCGAACTCCCCATCGCGCAGTGCCTGGCGATAGGTCAGCAGACTCTGCTTGAGGATCTCCTCCCGATGCGCCACGAAGAGAAGGCGCGCCCGCTGCATGTCATCCCGTAGCCGGGTGTAGTCCACGGCGGCCATGACCGTCTTCCCAGTGCCTGTGGCGCTCACGAGGAGATTGGCGTTGCGTCCACGCGTGCGAGCCACGTTGACTTCCTCGAGCAGACGTTCCTGGAACGGGTGGAGTCGAACGTCGATCGGGAGGACGGGCGTGGAGCCCATGCCGCTGGACCTCTGAGACCTTTCGCGGAACTCCGTTGCGACGAACGGCACGAAATCGCCACTGGCCCAGTAGGCCTCGAAGACCGCCTCGATCTTCTCGATCACACTCGGGTTCCGAGCGCCAGAGATTCGGAGGTTCCACTCCAGCCCTGTCTGCTGGGCCCAATGGGTCAGATTGGACGAGCCGACGTAGGCGGTTGACATCTGGCCTGGTCGATGGAATAGCCAGGCTTTGGCGTGCAGCCGCGTGGACGTGGTGTCGTAGGACACTCGAACTTCTGCGCCCAGCTCCTGGAGTTCTTCAAGGGCCTCGCACTCAGTCGAATCGGTGTACGTGGTGGTCAGTACCCGGAGCCGTCTTCCGGCGTCGCAATGGCGGGCGAGGCTCGCCTTGAGGGGGCGCAAGCCGGATCGCCGCACGAAAGCCATTACGACATCGATCGCACTCGCCGAGTCGATCTCCGTCTTGACTTGCTGGCCCACGCGCGGCTCGCCGGGGGCATTCGTGAGGATGGTCGTGTCCAGCAGCGGGATGAGAGGCGCCGGCAAGGCCTCGGACGAGCCGTCGGGGTGCTTCCGGAGCACGGCGTGGAGCACGCTCTCGTCCTCAACCGGTCGGTGGGCCAGGAGGCTCGGGATGCCCACTGAGCCCGCCACCTGCTCAATCAGTTTCCGTGCAAGCTCGAGGCCGCCGCTGGTCCGAGTCTTCTCATCGAGCCCATTGACGGCAAGCTCGACGATCCTCCCAACGTGCCACGCGATCCGGTCACCTGCCTCCGCCGGGCGCAGGGGGGCACGCTGTGCACTAAGCTCGGCGGTCAGGTCCCCGATGCGCACCTCGAGGGCTTCATCGATGAGCTTCTCGTACAGTCCACGCGGTAGTGAGCGCATGGACCGAGACTAGCGTTCCGATCCAGGAATCGAAGCGCCATTGTGAGCCGGTCGTGGGTGGAGGAGATCTGGACCAGAAGCCGCTGTTCTCATGCGCTCGCTCCGCATGGACCGCGGCGCATCGAAGCGCCTCTTCGATCCCTGTCGAGGCCAGCACGTCCAGATGAACCGTCGGCCGCGAGCACCCCACCCGCAGGCACGTCTCCAGATCCGGCCTCACATCCGCCGTGATCTCGGCGAGCACCACGGCCGTAGCCTCGAGACCCTTGAACCGGTGGATCGTGTCGATCAGCACGTGCTGATCGGATTCGCGCTCTCGCCACGACGCGTGCGCGGGGCCCGAGTCGATCCACCTTGCCGAGCGCGGAGTTCGCCGGCGCGCGCGGGGTCAAGACGACGATCTCGCCTGCCGGCACGTTCCAGTCGTGGATCAACCGCGCCACGGTGGCCGAGACCTGACGGGGAGCTTCCCCTCGTCCTCGATCCACGTGATGCGCGGGAGGATGCCCGAGCTCACGCCGCTCGGTCGGAGGTCGACCGGTCCGCCGGGGCACGCGGCCAGGAAGGCATGGATCTCGTCGGTGTTCCGGCAGTCCTTGGTGAGGGGCAGGGGGCCGACCAGGCCGCTAGGGCGTCCGCCGAGTGCCGCTCATCCAGGGCCTGCAGCTCGTCCTCGAAGAGGTAGAGCGGGCGCTGCGCGCCCTCCTTCAGACAGCCCTCCAAGGCCGCCCACCAGGTCTCCGTGAAGTCCTGGGCTTCGTCCACGACGAGCGCGTCGAAGCGTGCGGTCGAGGGACTCCGACGCTTCGAGCAGAAGCTCGGGGAACACGTGCCGGTAGCCGTCGCTGTTCTCCGCCGCCTGGAGTGCGTGTCCGAGCCCGGCCTCGCGTGGCCATGGCCCGGCAGAGCGCGTGGAAGTGGGTGGCCGTCAGGCCCTCCACGTGCCGGCGGTCGCCTTGGTGAGGAAGCCGCCCAGGGGGGCGTTGAAGCAGAGGAGCAGCGTGTCGAGCCCCTGGGCGGCGAGCCGACGGGCGGCCTCGATGGCGAGGACGGTCTTGCCCGTGCCCGGGCCGCCCGTGACTGGACGCGCGGGACATGGACTAGCGTGCGGAGGAGTCGAACTGCTCTTCCGTCAGCGTCGGCGAGCTTGGTCCGCATCTCGCTGGCCAGCGCCGGTGTGGAGAGGGTCAGCTGTCCGTCGGACGGCCAGGGCGTCGAAGCACCTGCTCGACGCCGTCCTTGCCGAGCGGAGGCAGGTCGGGGCGCGAGCGGTCGGCGGAGCGCAGCGCGCCGAGGACGGCGCCCTCCACGGCCTGAAGCGCCTGGGCATCCAGCACGCGCGCGCGGGGCCTGGCCGGCCCGAGGTCCTTGCTTGCCGAGCGTCACGTGGGGGAGGCAGACGGCATGCACGAGGTGGAGCTGACGCTCTTGAAGGGCGCGACGGTCCGAGGAGCCGGTACCGAATCGCGTGCTTGGAGTCCTCCGCCTGCTGGAGAGGGCTCTGCTTCAGCTCCCGGACGTCCGGCCCTTCGCGCTGGCGCCAGACGCCGGCGTGGTCGTCGATCTCGATCGCGCCGCCCTTGGCCTCGAGGACGAGGATGCCTTCGTCGGGGTGGATGATCACGAAGTCGGCTTCGCCGTCCTGTCCTTCGAGGCCGTGACGTCGACCGATCCACCGGGCCTGGTGGATCACCGTGAAGGGATCCGGAAGCTCGTCCTCGAACTTCCGGTAGAGCATGCGCTCGGCTTCGCTCTCGATGTCCGCCGCCATCGGACTGGGGATCATGCGTGCCATGGGGCCCGCCTCCGGTGCAAGGCTGCCGCAAGTCCGCGGACTGGCAAGACGCAAGGTGCATTGGGGTGCGAAGGCGGCGTGTGCTAGCTTCCCCCATGAGGAAACGAGAGGGGAAGCTCGTCTTCGCGCCGACGGATCTCGCGGGCTTCTTGAAGTCGCCCTACGCCACGTGGATGGACCGACTGGCGCTGGAGGAGCCCGAAGCGCCCGCGAAGGACGAGGCGGACGAGTACCTCGAGATCCTCGCGGCCAAGGGCTACGCCCACGAGGAGGCGGTCAGGGTCGTTTGCGTGCGAACGGTCTCGAGGTCACGTCCATCGAGGACGATCAGGCGCCGCCGCGGCCACGCGCGAGGCCTTGGCGCGCGGCGATGAGGTCATCGTGCAGGGGCGTCTCGAGGCTCCGCCCTTCGCCGGCGTCAGCGACTTCCTCATGCGCGTGGAGGCGGGCGCCGAGGGCCCCGCCTACGAGGTCTGGGACGCGAAGCTCGCTCGCTCGGCGCGCCCCGCGTTCCTCGTGCAGCTCTGCGCCTACGCCGAGATGGTCGAGGCCACGACGGGGAAGCGGCCCCGCCACGTCGGGCTCTTCCTCGGCGACGGCTCCGAGCGTGCGGTTTCGGACCGACGACTTCTACTTCCACTACCTCCGGCTGAAGGCGGCGTTCCTGGAGCAGATGGCTGCGTTCGATCCGGCCTGCCGTCCCCTTCCCCAGTCGGGCGTCGATCACGGCCGCTGGGCGAGTCAGGCCGAGGCGATCCTCGAGGAGCTGGACCACCTCTGCCGCGTGGCGAACATCCGCACGTCGCAGATCCGCAAGCTCGAGCAGGCCGGCATCCCCACGCTGACCGCGCTCGCCGAGACGAGCTCGAGCGCGTACCGCGGCTGGATCAGGCCATGTTCCAGCGGCTCCGGCGGCAGGCGCAGCTCCAGATCGCCTCGCAGGGCGAGGCGCGCCCCGCTACGAGATCGTCGAGCCGGATCCCGAGGACCCCGGCGGGGCCTCGCCCTGCTGCCGCCGCCGTCTCCGATGGACGTGTTCTTCGACATGGAGGGCTACCCGCTCGTCGAGGGCGGCCTCGAGTACCTCTTCGGCGCGACCTACCTCGAGGACGGAGAGCCCGGTTCAAGGACTTCTGGGCGTTCGACGCCGAGGGGGAGCAGCGGGCCTTCGAGGCGTTCGTGGACTGGGTGATGGCGCGGCGGCGCGAGGACCCGTCGATGCACGTCTACCACTACGCGCCCTACGAGACCTCCGCGCTGAAGCGGCTCATGGGGAAGTACGCGACCCGCGAGGAGGAGGTGGACCACCTCCTTCGGTCGCAGGTCTTCGTGGACCTCTACCGGGTCGTGAACCAGGGCCTTCGCGTCGGGGAGCCCGCCTACTCCCTCAAGAACATCGAGCACCTCTACATGGACCGCGAAGGCGAGGTGGCGACGGCCATGGAGTCGGTCGTCTACTTCGAGCGGTGGTTCGAGTCCGGAGATCCTCGCGGACTGGGAGCGGTCCGAGCCGCTGAGGGCCATCCGGGACTACAACCAGGACGACTGCGACTCCACGTGGCGGCTCGCGGAGTGGCTTCGCGAGCGGCAGGGGGAGGCGGGGATCGCCTACCTGCCCTGGGCCGACGGAGACGACGAGCCCAAGGAGGAGTTCCTCGAGGGCGACGCGCTCGAACGCCGGCGCCTGGCCGAGCGCTTGCTCGCGCGGCCTGGAGGGGCTGGACCCGGACGGGGACGCTATCGCATCCAGGAGATGCTGGCCCACCTCCTCGAGTTCCATCGCCGGGAGGACAAGCCGGTCTGGTGGAGCTTCTTCGAGCGCCACGACATGACGCCGGATCAGCTCGTCGACGACCGCACCTGCATCGGACGGGCCACGCGCGTCGGGAAGCCCGAGGCCATCCGGCGGTCCACGGGGTTCCGCTACCGTTTCGATCCGAACCAGGACACGAAGATCCACGCGGGAACACGCGTCTGCGTGGCGGGCGAGCTCCAAGGCAGCCTGCAGGTCGAGGCGCTGAACGAAGAGGGCGAGCTCATGGTCGTGGGGGCCGCCAAGGCGCTCGCCGCCTTCCCCGGTGGCGCGCCGCCGAAGGAAGCCTCCTTCCTCCTGCACGACCACGTGAGTGCCGACGGTCATCGTGGAGAGCATCCAGCGCGTCGCCCAGGCGTGGGCGGATGCCGGCGCCCTCCCTGCCTGCCTTCGGAACTTCCTGCTTCGGCGCCCGCCGCCGCTACGAGGCGGCAAGGAAGGGCCGCTGCTCCGGCCGGGCGAGGACGTCGTCCAGGGGACCACCCGCGTCGTCCGGGCCCTGGAGGGGGCGACCCTCTGCGTCCAGGGCCCGCCCGGCACGGGCAAGACCTACGTGGGCTCGCACGTCATCGCGGACCTCTTGAAGCAGGGGAAGAACGTCGGCGTCGTCTCCAACAGCCACGAGGCCGTGCTCAACCTGATGGGGGCGGTCGCCGAGCGGTTCGGCGGCAAGCTCGATTGCCTGAAGGTCGGCGGACCGAAGGAGCACGCCTTCTTCGACGCCTGTCGGGGCGCCGTCACGGTCCGAAGGGGGGCAGGTCGGCGTCGATGCGTACCAGGGCGGGCTCGTCGGCGGGACCGCCTGGTTCTTCTCGCATCCCGGCATGGCGGGCGTGCTCGACTACCTCTTCGTCGACGAGGCCGGGCAGGTCTCCGTGGCGAACCTCGTCGGCGTGGCGCGCTCCACGAAGAACCTCGTGCTGCTCGGCGACCAGATGCAGCTCGCCCAGCCCATCCAGGGCTCGCACCCCGGCGAGAGCGGGCTGAGCGCGCTCGACTACGCCTCGAGGACCACGCGACGGTCCCGCCCGAGATCGGCATCTTCCTCGAGACGACGTGGCGACTGCATCCCGACATCTGCCGCTTCATCTCCGGCGCGGTCTACGAGGACCGGCTTCGGCCCGAGCCGCACACCGTGAATCGGGTGGTCCGCCTTCCGGCGGTGGGGGGGAGCACGTCCCCAAGGAGGCGGGCATCGTGTTCAGCGCGGTCGAGCACGAGGGCAACGGCCAGGCGAGCGACGAGGAGGTCGAGCGGATCGTCGCAATCGTGGACGAGCTCGTGGGCCGGGACGCGGACCGACGCGGACGGCGCAGCCGTCGGGAGGATCGGCCTCGACGACATCCTCTTCATCGCGCCCTACAACATGCAGGTGCGGCGGCTCAAGGCCGCGCTGCCCGACGGCGCGCGCGTGGCCTCGGTCGACAAGTTCCAGGGTCAGGAGGCGCCGATCGTGATCGTCTCGATGTGCACGAGTCCCGGGGAGGCGGGGCCGCGGGGGCTCTCGTTCGTGCTCGACCGCAACCGCCTGAACGTGGCGATCTCGCGCGCCCAGAGCCTCGCCATCGTGGTGGGGGATCCGCGGCTCGCGCTTGACGCCGGTGTCGTCGGTCGCCGATCTGGAGCGGCAGAACCTGCTGTGTCGGCTCCTGCAGACTGGCGGTGGGTAGGACACGCATCGTCCCGCGCTTCCCGCAGGCCGGATGCCCGGACCGTGGGTACGCCTGTGTCTCGCCCGGGGGTCGGAGAGCGCCACCCGGGCACCTCCTGCCCATGTCCGGCCCGGTTGGTCGTGGAACGACGGCAGGCTGCGGCGCCTCACGTCTCGTTCGCCGGTCCCCTTCCGGAAGACGATCGAGGAGCGCGAACCCGCGCCCATCCTCGCGCCGAGGACCATGGAGAGCATCCGCGAGGACGCGCGCGGCTCCCCGCCGCCGCCCGAGCGCCTACCAATCCCGTTGCCGACTCGACGATCGAGCCACGTCTGTCGCGATTTGCGCGCCTCCCGGGACGCGTCGATCCCTCCATGGCCATCGAAGATGCCGGGGTGTGGATCTACTCCCCCCGTGGATCTCGAACCCGGAGGACCGATGAAGCTGTTGCTTGCCTTGGCCGTGGGCGCTGCCCTCTACCTGGTTCCTAGTGCGGCATTCGCCGGCGAGCGGATCCTCACCGCCTTCGACGGCAAGGACTCGCTGCGCTGGCAGACCGTGAATGACGGCGTCATGGGCGGTCGCTCCCAGGGAGACTCGTCGCGGACCCGCGAACGGAACCCTGCTCTTCGCCGGCGAGATCTCGCTCGAGAACAACGGCGGCTTCAGCAGCATTCGCACCCGCCCCCAGGACCTGCAGCTCGGCGGCTACGACGGCCTCGAGATCCGCGTCCGCGGCGACGGGCGGACCTACAAGCTCAGCCTGCGCACGAGCGGCACCTCGAGCTGGATCGCCTACTGGGCCGACTTCGAGACCACGGAGGGCGAGTGGACCACGGTGCGGATCCCGTTCTCGAAGTGGGTTCCGACGACCTTCGGCCGGAAGCTCGCCGGCCCCCGGCTCAATCCCTCGTCGATCAACTCCGTGGGCTTCATGCTCTACGACAAGAAGGCGGGCCCCTTCTCGCTCGAGGTCGACTCGATCGCCGCGTACCGGGGCACGCCGGAGCCCGAGATCACGCCGCCGACCGGCGCGCCGCGACGATCGTCGAGACGGCTCAAGCCGGCCGGCAACTTCAAGACCCTGCTCGCCGCCGCGAAGGCCGCGGGCCTGGTCGATGCGCTCTCGGGGGCGGGCCCGCTGACCGTCTTCGCGCCGACCGACGAGGCGTTCGCCAAGCTGCCCGACGGGCACCGTCGAGAACCTGCTCAAGCCCGAGAACAGGGACGCCCTGCGCACGGTGCTCCTGCACCACGTGGTCAAGGGCGACGTGAGCCTGCCCGCGCTCCTGCGCGGACCGCAGCTGACGACACTCGCCGGTCAGCGCCTGCGGGTCTCGAGCGATGCGGGGTGCGCTGCGCGTCGGTGAGGCGACCGTCGCCACCGCCGAGCTGCGCTGCGAGAACGGCGTCATCCACGTCGTCGACCGCGTCATCCTCCCCGAACTGCGCGACCTGGCGACCGTCGCCGTCGAGGCCAAGACCTTCAAGACCCTCGTCGCCGCGGCCAAGGCGGCCGGCCTGGTCGACGCACTCACCGGCGACGCCGCGCTGACCGTGTTCGCGCCGACCGACGCCGCCTTCGCCCAGTTGCCCGAGGGAACGGTGGAGAGCCTGCTCGAGCCGGAGAACCGGGACGCCCTGAAGCGGATCCTGCTGCACCACGTGGTCCAGGGCGGGTCTACGCCGACGGCGCGGCCGCCGCGGGAACGGCGTCGACCCTCGCCGGGACCGAGCTCCGCTTCGGCTACGCCGGCGGGCTTGCAGGTCAACGGCACGCGGATCATCGCGCCGGACATCTCCGCCCGCAACGGCGTGATCCACGTGATCGACGCCGTGCTGCTTCCGCCGAAGCGTCGAGACCGCGGCCAAGGCATCGAAGCAGGACGCGCCGACGCGGGCGATCAGCGTGATCGAGCGCGCGATCGACGCCGGCGTGCCCCTCTTCAACGACGGCAACCCCGAGGCCTGCTGCGCGGTCTACGAGCTCGCGGTCACCGCGCTGCTCGGCCTGGACGGGGACCTGTTCTCCACGCGCGTGCGCAAGCAGCTCAGGGCGGCGCTCGACTCCAGCGAGTCGCCGCGCGAGCAAGGCGTGGACCTTGCGCCGGGCGCTCGACGCCGCGAGCGCCGAGATCCGCACCCGTCGGACGAAGTAGACCGCCCGCGGAAGGCGACGCGGTAGACGTTCCGCTGGCCGTGCGCGCGGATCGGGGATGCAGCACGTATCCCGTCCGATGTATCGTCTTGGGCGCTCCCGGCCACGCACCTCGGTGCCCGCCGTCGAGCTCGTGGAGGGGGACGCATGCAGGACGATGCGGCACTGGTGTTGCGTAACCGCCTCCGCGGCATGCTCCTCGCCGGCGCCTGCGGCGATGCCTTGGGCGCTCCGATCGAGTTCCTGTCCTTGGAGGAGATCGAGCAGCGCCACGGCCCTGGGGGCCCCGAGACGTATCCGCAGGGTTCCTGGCCGCGCGGCCACATCACCGACGACACGCAGATGACCCTCTTCACCGCGGAGGGCATGCTCCGCTCGGTCGTACGGGGACTGGATCGGGGCATGTGCAACGCGGCGGGCGTGGTGCACGGCGCCTACCTCCGCTGGCTTTACACCCAAGGCGTGAAGATCCCGCGGTTCGAGGCAGACCCTCGCGCACCGGATGGCTGGCTCATCCAGCAGACCTTCCTGCACGAGCCTCGCGTCCCCGGGAACACGTGCCTCAGCGCCTTGCACGCCTCCATGGACGAGTTCCGGGAGAAAGCCGACAACGACTCGAAGGGCTGTGGGTCCGTCATGCGGACCGCGCCCGTCGCGGCCTGGGATCTGTCGCCTTACGGCTTCGACGCGTTCGAGGAAGGCTGTGCCTACGCCGCGCTGACACACGCCCATCCTACGGGGATCCTCGCGGCGGGCTTCCAGTCGCGGGTGCTCGCTCTTCTCCTGCAGGGCGTGCCGCTGGGCGACGCGACGGGGCGGGCGACCACCACACTTCGGCAGCAGCCCGACCACGAAGAGACCCTGGCCGCCGTGGAGGCTGCCGTCGCCCTCGCCGGGGAGCGGGATCCGAGCCCCGCGAAGGTCGAGCGCCTGGGTGCTGGCTGGATCGCGGAGGAGGCGTTGGCCATCGCCCTCTATGCCGCGCTCGTCGCTCCCGATGTGCGGTCGGGCCTGCGGATTGCGGTGACGCACAGTGGCGATAGCGACAGCACGGGAGCCATTGCCGGCAACCTCCTTGGGGCGATCCATGGAGTAGAGGCGATCCCGTCCGATCTCCTCGAGGTGCTCGAGGGCCGCGAGGTGATCGAGCGGATGGCGGAGGACCTCCTGCGGATGGTCGTCGAGGGGGAGCGTCGTCTCACGGACGAAGACAAGCAGCGCTACCCCGGCTGGTAGCGTGCGCCCTTCCACCGAGCGCCCATGCCCACGCCCCCGCACCTCGACTATCCGATCGTTGCCGTGGGGGACGTCCATGGCCAGCGCGACGAGCTGGTCCATCTCGTGGACCGCATCCAGGCTCGACCCACCTGGCGCGACGCCGCGATGGTCTTCCTCGGCGACCTCGTGGACCGCGGACCCGACCCCAAGGGGGTGATCGAGCTGGTCCTGGAGCTCCTGGCGCGTCCGGCGGGCGGCTCCGCCGTGCGCGGGAACCACGACCACGCCCTCGTCCGGGCAGCGCGTCTGGATGGGGGGCGCGCTCGGCGTACTGGACGCCTCGCTACCAGACCAACTACGACCACGACTCGACCCTTCGGTCCTACGGCGTCGAGGCGCGCGCGTCGCGCGACACGTGGGAAGACGACCTCGCGGCGCTCCGGGCCGCCGTGCCCGATGCGCATCGCGAGTTCCTCGCAGACCTTCCCTGGGTGGTCGAGGCCGAGGGCCACCTCTTCCTCCACGGCGGGCTCTCGCCCGAGCTGGGCGCCTCGGCCGAAGAGCAGGTCGAGGCGCTTCATGCGCGTCGGTGGGAGCGAGACGCCCTCCGCCCGAAGCCCGACACGACCACGGATCTGCTGTGGACACCGGAGTACCCGGTCTGGCTCGGGGCCGATCGCTTCCTGTCGGCCGATCCGCTGCCGCATCCCACCAAGGTGCAGGTCACGGGACACGTGCACGTGTCAGAGCCTGACGCGAACCCCGTGCGGATCCGCATGGACACCAGCGGGGGGTACGGATCGCCCTCGGCGTGTCTTCTCCGGTCGCCGGGAGGCGGCGCCGGAGTTCCTGCGCGGGGCGTAGGGGAGGCGTGCCAGGACTGCGCGGTGCGGATCGGTCGAGGAGGCGCCCAAACGCACCGACCACGGTGCAAGCCCGCTGCATGTCCAGGCCGTAGCCCGCCGGCAGGACTGACCCTGCTTCCGCTCCCGGTTGGTTGATTCGAGTAGTATGGACACGTCCATGGAACTCAAGTTGGTACCGCAATCGGACCATCGCCGTGCTCTCGGCAACCGGGGGCAATGAGTGCAGCACCTGCCGTCAGTTGGAAGAGGGCATCGACTTGGCCTTCCGCGCGGGCACGACACGAATCGCCCTCGACCTCCATGCGGTCGACTTCGTGTCGGCAACCACGATGGCGTGCCTCATCTGCAGTTGCCGGGCGTGCTTGAGCAGCGCGGCGAGCTGGTGACCTGCAGGCCTTTCAACGACCGTGTCCAGGGCGCTCAAGCACTGTGGGCTTGAAGATATGTTCCGCGTCTTCCCGGATGAAGAGGCGGCCGTTCGCGACTTGAGCCGCGACGACTCCGATGGTCCAGAGGGAAGGGAACATCCCTCACCGCTGCTGCCGCGCCGGCCCACGGGCTCCGGCAAGGCGGCGCGTGACGTCCCCCCGCCGCAAGAGAGCTGAGCGCCGTTGCCAAGCCCGAGGACGTGCCCTCCAGTCGGACTCGGGGCTCTCAGAGCGTGGTCGCCCTCGCGTGGACTTGCTCTCGGAGTACGAAGTCCGTGCAATCGTGCCCAACCCGTGAGTCGAGGTGTTTCACCGTCGGGATCGCGGCGAGTTGTGTGCCCGTACCCGTGGCGGTCTTCGTCGTTTGGCTGGTCGCCTTCCATGATCGGTTTCCGGCACCCGAGTCGTTCGCAGCAGTGCGGATGACCGAGCACCCGAAGATCTACACCGACCTCGGCGAGGACGAGCGCGAGCTCCAGGTCGAGCTCTTCGATCCGTCCATCGACGACTCGCAGGCAGAGCGCTCCTCCTTCCAGAAGGGGGCCCTCTCGGGCCAGCGTCATGGTCCCGGCCGGCGCGACCCGGCCCCGGAGCCCGTCGGATTGTCGGAAACCCGGCGTCATCGGGCGTGTCCGAGATGGGGGGGAAGCAGTGTGGCTCAACGACAGGCCGAGGTGCAAAGCAATGCCCACTGCATGGGGCATGCAGGCTACCGCTTGAGTGACGCCTCCAACACACGCCGTACTTCGTTCGACCACCGAGCAGACGCCATCTCAAGTTCCTGCAGTACTCGGCCTTCCAGCGCCGCCCACTTCTTGCCGACGGGGCTGGCGTAGAACGTAGTCAGCGCCTGAAGCTCCGACTCCGTGAAGTGAGCCGCATACACTTCGGCGACGGCTTTTACGAATTCCGACTTGCGCATCGTGACCTCTGCCAGGAAGCGCTTCCTGCCCGCCGGCGTCAGGCTCGCGTCACCTTCGAGCACTTCGGAGAGATCCGCCAGAGCCCAATCTACATACCGGAGGGTCTCCACCAGCTTCCTTGCATCCACCCGGCGTGACAACGGGATGTTCTCGTAGTCCGGTGGCACGAACTCGTAGCCAGTCTCGAACGAAACCGAGTCGAGTACGGCTGCAAACTCCTCACGAAGTTCGTCCACCTTGCCCTTCTGGCCATACAAGCAGATGAACACGAAGCCTCTTGCTCCCAGGAGAAGCCCGAAGAGTACTTCCACCTCAACGAGTTCCGGTCCACGGACGGCCGCCCGAAGCATCATGCAGTTCCGCGTGGCGTCGAAACGATACTCGCCAAGCTCGAGCGAGCCCATGACCTCACCGTAGGAGTCAAGCAGGGGGCGCTCCGTGGCGGCGAGCCACTCACTCTCTCGTTGCATCCACAAGTACATGGGGTTGCCCTCCGTCCACGCGATCACGAGGCGGGGGTGCTCGAGCTCGGTGTCAGGGGACTCTGGCCGAAACGCAGCCACCTCGGTGGGCACATGGAGGCCGAAACTGCGGAGCTGCGCAGCATCGAGCTTGACTTCCGTGTCCGGCATGCGCTTCCAGCCGACAGGGACCTCTACGCGGTAGTGGTGGACGGTGTCGAATCTCAGGGCCTCTTCGCTCGAGGCGGGATGGCCAGCCATGAGCAAGCAGGCAACGACGGCGGTGCGTGCGATGATGTGCATGTGGTCCCTCCCTCGGCGTGGCCTCCATGCGAGGTTGCCACGTGGCAACCCGCGGGTTCGGCGCCCCCTGTGCGGCAGCCTGCGCGGGCGCGAAGTGTGCCGCACGGAACACGCGCCTCTCCCGGCGTGAAGGCTAAGCCCGGAGTCAAAACGCGACAACGGTCCGGTGTCAGTACTGCGTCCTTGGCGACCCGTTGCACCAGCGGCCCAAGCGGCCGAGACGCTCCCTTCGGGGGCATCACGCGTGGGATCGGCTGTGTGGCGGCGCCCTGTGTCATAGCGGTGCGCATACGCCTCTAGCGCCACGAGCGCGGGCCTATCCTCCACCGTGGTTCGCGAGCCCGCTCGCGAACCGCAAACCAACCATCCAGAGGACGCGAGGGACCTGGCCCGTCGACCGTCCGGCAACCTGGTCCCGTGGACGAAGGTGCCAACGCCAGCCCCCTTGGGGGAGCGATGTGCAGCGTCTTGCTGAATCCGTCGCGGAGGCGTCTGCCTTCGTCGTTCGGACGTCGCTCCTCCGGGCTTCGGGCCAGGTCACCGCGTGCCGTGAGGAGAACGCAAGTGCAGGAGAACCCCTGGGCGGGCCGATGGCCCAACGTGATCAAGCTCGGTCCGGTCAGCGTCGGCAACGAGATGATGGACCTCATGGAGCTCCTTCGAAGAGGCTCCAGCTCCTAGCGTTGGGTGTGCGGAGCCGGGCGGGCGAGACGGGCTTCGTCAGCTTCCCCTTCCGCGACGACGCCTTTCACCGCTTCGAGGCCTACTGCCAGACGAAGGTCGGCCGCGCCCGGAACGAGCCTCTGCCCGACGAGACGCCGGTCGACTACCGGCCTCTGCGGCAGCTGAACCTCTCGGGCTTCGGCACCGAGCACATGCCGGGGCTCGTCCATGCCGTCCGTGAGCTCGCACGCGGCTCGTGCCGCTGCCCGGCCGCCGCACCCGACGAAGTGGACATCGTGCACGTGCGCTCGACCCTCGGGGGGCAGGGCGGTGCGGGCCGCTGCTTCGCCCTGCGTGCGCAGGCGCTGGACGAAGGGTGGGCCCTTCGCGTCGTGACCGCGACGCCGCCCGTGCCGGCGTGGTCCCCGCGGTGGGTGCCGGCGCCGCTCTCTCTCGAGGTGCTGGCCGACCTGCTTGTGGGTGCCTCCTCGGGCGGCGAGGAGGAGGAGGAGTCGTCCTGCGCGGTCGGGGGTGGGGGACTCGTCCAACGGCTCTGGACCGAGGCCGCCGAGGCGGGGCTCGACCCAGAGGACGCGGTCGGCACGGTCGTACTGTCGAGCTTCCACTACCCGACGCTCTACCAGGCCGTCGCGCGAAGCGGGTGGGGGTGGTCGCGTCGGCGGCTCGATCTACAATGAGCAAGACATCCGGAGCGGCCGTCTCCTCGAGGCGGCCCGGCAACCTGGGACGGACATCCCAAGGTGCCTTCTCCGGCGCGTTGGCGCCGGGGAGATGTGGCGTCGAGCCTGGGGCTCGACGCAACGAAGTGTCCGGGGGCGGCACGGCCGTCTCGTCCGGGTGTCTTCTCGCCGAACTACGAGGAGAAGACGTCATGGACAGGATCTCGAGCGCTCAGAGCGCTCAGAGCAAACCGAGCGCATGTGCGCGCAATCACCACCTCTGGCGAAACGGCCGGCTCTGGTGGATCGCGTTCGTCGTGCGGCGAGCGGACGGAAGCCGCGGGCGGGTGCGCCGCTCGCTCAAGACCGCGGACGTGCGGGTGGCGCGCATCCGGCGGGACGCCGTGCTTGCTGCATGGGAGCGGATGTTCGGGGAGAGGCCCCTCCTTCGCATCCCCGCAGGCGTCGCCGGGCTCGAGGCGCGGTAGCAGGCCTACGGTGCCAGGCACCCGTCCGCCAACTACCACCATCAACACGCACATGGATCAGGCGGACACCACCACCTTGTCCCCGGCTGGGAGCACGAAGGCGGGTTGCTCTTGGACCGCTCCGCCTTCGGGTAGGGGCGGTACGCCAAGTTGGCGGCATGGTGACTGGCACCTTCCTTCGAGTTGGCGGCTGCGTTCGTCAACGCCTTCTTCCTGGAGAGAGCGCAGGCCCGTGCTGCCTACCAGTACCAGTCCGTCCCCATGCCGGCGTCGCAGCGCACCGAGCGTACGCCGTCCACCCCTTCCGCGATCTGCGGCACGAGCTCCTGGGCTTCGGTCGTGCGGACGGAGCCGAGGATTACGACGTTGCCGGCGTCGGCCGTGACCTCGATGCCCGAGCTGCGGGTCTTGGGCTCCTTGGCCAGCGCGGCCCAGACGCGGCTGCTCAGCAGGAGGTTTTCGTAGCGCTTGCGACTCTCGGCGGTGGGCTGGAACTCGTCGAGTTCCGTCATGCGGACGATGGTCGAGCACGCGCCGCCGATGCTGACGTCGCGGAGGTTCAGGACGACGCTGTATTCGCTCGGATCCTCCCAGTCCACGCCATAGAGCAACTGAGACCACCGCTTGCGGTCCCGATCGACGCGCTGGATGTAGGCCGTGGCCTTGTCGTGAGACAGCCCGGTCTTCTCCATGGCGGCGCGGATGCGGAACTCGAGGTCTGCGATCACGCGTACACGAAGGACGTGGGAGATGCCGGCCAGCAGAAGATGCCCGACGTTGCCGTGGTAGATCAGATCGCCTTCCTTCGCGTAGTCGAGCAACGTGGCGGTTACGCAGTTCACGTACGCCAGTCGCTTGCCGGGCACCTGCCGCCAGAACGAAGGCGACTCGTTGAGCGCCGTGGTCAGCTCCGACTCGTTGATGCCGTAGTCGCTCGCGGCCCGGGCGAGTACCTCCTCCCGACCGAGGACCGGTTGCCCCAGGCGCTCTCCCAGCTTGTCGGCCAAGGCTTCTCCGCCGGCGAATGACCCGCGACTGATGGTGATGATCGCCATGAAGCGCCCCTCGCGCCTCGGTGTCTCTCTGGTGGCCGGTCGGTCTGCCCGAAGCGTCGCAGCCCGCCCTGTGGGCGGCCACCACTCCGTGCCAGCGTAGCACCCGAAGAGCACCCTGAGCCGCTGGCTCGAGTCCGGCAGATGCATTCCATGCAGTACGGTCATCTGGCACGCGTCCGCCAACGTCCACCTTCCACCCGCGCCGGGATCAGGCGGCAACACCTCCATGTGTCTCTCGGCATGCTCCGAATCGAGGATGGCGTGATCATCCGCGTGCATTGAATCCTGGACAGCGATCTCCGCGCCTTGCGGGATGCCGTGCGCGAGAACAGGGGCCGCGAGCTCTGACTCCCAGCGCTCAGGCCGGCCGCACCGCCCAGCCGATCGCGGGGCGGATGGCGAGGGTCGTCGGGTCCTGGGTGCAGTGTGTGAACCCCGCGAGGAACTGCATGTCGAGCTCCCTGCCCAGGTACTGCCAGCGGAAGGGCGCCACCGAGAGTGCGCCGGGCCACTCGGGCGTCGTCAATCCCACCTTGCTTGGATCGGCGCCCAGGAGGCGGTTTCGGACCAGCTGTTCGGAAGCCTGCCCGAAGGGGAGGAGCCGAGGGGGGTGAACGAAGGGGAAGAACTGGACGATCCAGCCCCCCGCGCACTCGTCGCCACTCCAGCTCTTCCACTTGTAGATCGACTGCCATAGGTCGGGATCGTCGGCGCCGGCCGCGCTTGCGCGGATGCGCTCCAGCCACGGTGTCACGTGACGGATCCACCAATCGCACTCGTAGCGGCGTCCGAGATTTTCTGCCCGCTCCGCCAGATGAGCCCAGTCGCGCGCGGTGCCCTCGAGGCGGATCTCGGGGATACCGCAGCTCGTCATCACCGTGTACGTGAAGTAGTTCTGCATGGCGTCGAGGAGGACGACCTCGTTCGCGGCCTTCTCGACGGCGCCCGTCGTACTGAACGACGTGACCAGGGCGTCGTGGTTGTCCGCGCCGATGTGCGTGTGGATGAGCGACGAGAACTCTTCGAACACACCCGGCCAGTCGTTGTCCGGCGATCCGGCGATGAACTCGTCGCGTTGGACGCGGAGTTCGAGCTGGCCGGTGTGACGTACGAACCAGGCGCGCATGGCCTCCGGGTCGTCGTTCAGGATCCGGGCGAACCCCTGCGCGATGAGCAGCCAGACCATGTCCGGGGAGAGGACCAGCGGCCGGTGGTCCATGAAGGCGTGGTGCAGTCCGGCGATGAACGGGTGGTACGCGCATGCGACTCCCGTCGTGCCGTCGTCGGCGCACGCCTCGATCGGTGCACGCGTAAGACCCTCGATCGACGCACGGACCGAGCGCTCTTTCAGCCGCGCACGGGCGCGCTCGAGGTCGGCCGTGTAGACGATGCGGCCGGGCTGGGTGGCCTGGCTCATAGGCGGAGTATCTCGCTGCGGCACGCCCGAGGTCAATGGCCAGTCATCTGGGGCACGACGAGAGACACCGGGCGGGGCCCGCGTGCGTTCCTGCCCGTCGAAGGCGCGCGAGTCTTCGCCCTCCGGGGGGGGCCCGCCAGCGCTCGCCCCCAGGCCCCCGGACGGCCGCTACCTTCTCCTCCTTCAGATCGGGGGACCATCATGCGTACGAAATTGCTGACGCGCATCGCGCTGACCGCGTTCCTCTCTTCTCTCCTCACGGCTTCGGCGTGGGCGGAGGAGACCTCGACCGGCGTCCTGGTCCCTGATCTCACCGGCCGGTCCGAGCAGGAGGCCGTCGACGCGCTCGATGCGCTGGGTCTCGAAGCGGACGTGGTTACCGTCGCCGGAGACTGTCCGCATCGGATCATCGCCCACTTGCCGGAGGCCGGCGTGGCGCTCGAGCGCGGCGGCACCGTCCGCCTCGAGGTCTGCATTCCGGTCGCGGTCGTCACCCAAGCGCCGGACGTGGTCGGCAATCCGCTCGACGACGTGCACGAAGCCCTGGATGCCGTCTACTTCCTCGAGACGGACTTCGTCACGGATCGCGAGGAGCCGCCGGGCACCGTCGTGGCGCAGGTGCCCGAAGCCGGGGCCGACCTACCGTTTCGCGGGCGCTTCCGTCTCACCGTGACGGCCAAGGTCGTTCAGCTACCCACGGTCTTGGGGCTCCACGCGCAAGACGCGACGGCCTTGCTCGAGGCCGATGGTCTGTCCGTCCGCATCGTGGGTATCGAGAGCACCGAGGAGGAGGCGGGGACGGTCGTTTCCCAGATGCCACGTCGCGGAGCCGATGTGCTGCCGGGGCACGACGATCGTGCTCGGCGTTGCGGGACGTCCGGAGGAGATGCGGGAGGTGGCGACCTCGGTCGACGTGCCGTACGTGATCGGGCTCGACATGAAGGACGCCTACAAGGAGCTCATCCAGCTGGGGCTCGTGCCGCATACCGCGTTCACCGACGTCCGGCCCGAAGAGCTCCCTGTCGATGCATGGGGCATCGTCGAGCAGCACCCTGAGGCCGATCTCCAGCTGGCACCTGGGAGCGAGGTCTCCCTGGTGGTGTATCGGCCCGAGGCCCAGGCCGAGACCATCCGAGTGCCCAACCTCATGCTGCTGTCCCAAGAGCAGGCGGCCGAGCTCCTCTCCTCGCTGGGCCTCGACGCCGACGTCGACGTCGCGGCGAGCACGCGGTCGGCGGGGATGGTCCTTGGCCAGGATCCCCTGCCCGGCGAGGCCGTCGAGCGGGGCGCCCGGATCCGGTACACCGTGTCCCGACCGCCGGTCAGTTCGCATCCGCCGCGCGTTCGCGTGCCGGACCTCCGGGGGCGCGACCTCGTGACGGCGAGGCTTGCCCTGCTCCGGGCCGGCTTGCAGGGACGTCTCATCCACCGCATGGCGCCGGGGCAGCCGCTGCGGCGGGTCGTCGCGCAGACGCCGCGGCGCGGGACACCGCTCACGCTGGGGGACGTCGTGACGCTGGTCGTCCCGTCGGAGGCCAGCGTGCCTGCGCTGCAGGGCCTCTCGGCGCCGGATGCCGTCCGGCGGCTCGAGGACGCCGGCTTCGAGGCCGAACCGCAGGGGCCCCCGGCCGCGGGCCCGACCCGCGTTCGTGGAGCAGAGCTTCGGGCCGGGTACGCCGCTCGCCCGCGGCACTCGCGTCGCCTTCACCTACGTCGCGCGGGGTGGCCCGGCGCTCGTTCGCGTACCGCAGGTGGCGACCCTGCGCCTCGACCTGGCCCAGGCCGAGCTCGCCGCGGCGGGTCTCGGCTACCGCGTCGGCGGGCCGGCCTTCGGCCTCGGTCAGCGGCTGGTCGTTGCGCAGACCCCTGCGGCAGGGACCGCGCTGCCGCGGGGCGCCGAGGTTCACCTCCAGACCCGCTGGTCCGGTGGCGGCGCGGGGCTGGGTGGGTTTCCGGGGCTCCGGCCGCCGTCCGCACCCGCCTCCGTGAAGGTGCCGGACCTGCGCGGACTGACCTTCAGCCGAGCGCTGCGCAGCGTGACCGAGCGGGGGCTCCAGATCGACGGCCGCCACCTGCGCCATCCCGAGATGCGAGTCGTTGCGCAGGATCCGCCGCCGCATCGGCGCGTACCCCGAGGCACGCGGATCCGCGTCGAGCTGGAGCGCCCGGATCGGCCGCCCGCGCCGAGTGGCACGATCGTGCCGCGACTCGTCGGGCACGAAGCCCAGGCGGCGGCCCAGCTCCTCGCCCAACGGGGTCTGCGTGTCCGCTACGTGGACCAGCGCCCCGGCGGGGGACCGGCGACGGTCCGCCGACAGCATCCCGCGGTCGGGCGTCGTGTGCCCCCGAACAGCATCGTGACCCTGGCGCTCGAGTACCGCAACGCGCCCCCCGCCATGGAAGCCGTTCCGGTGCCCTCCGTCGTGGGCATGGAGGCACAAGCCGCGATGAAGCGGCTGAAGGCGGCGGGCCTGCAGGGGCGGATCGTGTCGTCTGGGACGCGCGGCAAGATCGTCCTGCGTCAGGCCCATGCGGGCGAGCAGGTGCCCCGGGGGACGACCATCCAGCTTCTCGTCGGTCGGGACCCGCGGGCCAAGCCGCACAAGAAGCCGCACGGCTCCGGCCAAGGGCAAGACGCCTCGCTGAGTCGCGGCTGGCCTACGGTGCCTGGCCTACGGTGCCAGGCACCCGTCCGCCAACTTCCACCATCAACACGCACCTGGATCAGGCGGACACCACCACCAGGTCCCGGTCGGGAGCACGAAGGCGGGTTGCGCTTGGACCGCTTTGCCTTCGGGTATGGGCCGTACGCCAAGTTGGCGACATCGTGACTGGCACCTTCCTTCGAGTTGGCGGCATGGTGACTGGCACCGTCCTGCTGGCACCGTCCTCGTGTCTTGCGGATATGCTCGGTCTGCAGCAGGTGTCCAAGGGGAGGGCGGCGTCGTGAGCGACCTTCGTGTGCAGTTCATCCACGGGCTCGAGGGGAGTCCCCAGGGGTCGAAGGCCCGCTACCTGGCCGAGCACTTCGAGGCCATCACCCCGGCCATGGACACCTCCAGCTTCAAGGGCTGCATCGCCACGCAAGCCGAAGCGATCGAGGAGTTCAAACCGGACGTGCTGGTGGCGTCCTCCTTCGGCGGAGCGGTCGCCGTGGCGCTTCTCGATCAGGGCCTCTGGAAGGGGCCGACGCTCCTCCTGGCCCAGGCCGCCCTCATGTTTCCGACCTCGGGGAAGCTGCCCGCCGACGTGACCGTCTGGCTCGTCCATGGCGTGGGGGACCTCGTCGTGGACGTCGAGGACAGTCAGCGCCTCGCCGCCACGGGCTCCCCCGACCGCGTCCGCCTGATCGAGGTCGACGACGACCACCGGCTGTCGAAGAGCGTCGAAGCCGGCCTGCTCGCCGAGTGGGTGCGAGGCATCGTGGAGGCCGATCGCTCGATGGCGTAGAGACGCGAGCGGCGCGCCCGCCGGGGCTACTTCACGAAGTCGACGGCGGTGGCCGCGTAGGCCGCCGGCAGGGACACCAGGACCGTGCGCGTCAGCGCGACTTGCAGATCGTCGAGCGGTGCCTTGTCGAACAAGTAGAGGAACGTGAAGGCGATGAGGCTCGTGACCAGGTACGCCGTCACGACGCGGAGCAAGAACGTCCCCCGGTACGCGCGCAGGTTCCGTACGTAGAAAAGGCTCCAGATGAAGGCCGCCAGCGTCACCACGGAGATGCCCGCGATCGCTACGGTGCGGCCGACCGACAGCGTCTCGCCGAGATCCCACACCTCCCCCGTCAGGGCGATCGGAAGTGCCATGACCGATGCGCCGACGATGAGCTGCACCAGATCCTCGGGGTGAAACTCGACCTTCAGGGCCCGGGTGACGCTGGTCAGCAGGTTGCCCGCCTCATCGAGCACGGGATGAACGGTGTGCAGGCGCCCATTGATGCGGTGGGTGGTGGGAGGGCTCTTCGGGGGCCTGGTCGACATGCGTACTCCTCTCGGAAGGCAACGAACGCGGGCCCCAGACCCACGCCGTCCGCCGACGGAAGCCTACGGGCGGACGCAGCCTCCCCGCGCGGAAACGAAGGTGCCGCAGGGCTCGGGCGGTGGTGTGTCGGTCACGCCTCCGCGTGTTCGAACTGGGCCGCCAGCGCGTCCACCTGGTCTTCCGACGGGAGCTTTCGCGCCACGTACGCCTCGGCCGCAGGGCGCCCGAAGAGCTTGAACACGCCGGGCGTGAGCAGCACGTCCAGGAGCGTCGTCGAGACGAGCCCGCCGACGATCACCGACGCCACCGGGTAGAGCAGCTCGCGTCCGGGTTGATCGGGAGAGGCCACCAAGGGGATCAAGGCGATCCCGCTGGTGAGCGCCGTCATCAGCACCGGCACGATGCGCTCGCGGCCGGCACGAACGAGCATCTCCGTCCCGAAGGGCACGCCCTCCTCCTTCATCAAGTGCAGGTAGTGGTCGAGGAGCAGGATGCCGTTTCTCGATGCGATGCCGCCCAGCGACACGAAGCCGACGAGGGTCGCGATGCTCAGGGTCTGGTCCGTCCACAGCAGGAACGCCACCGCGCCGATGAAGGCCGCCGGGATGTTCAAGAGCACCTGGATCGCGAGGTTGATCGAGCGGAAGTGGAGCGCCAGCACCAGGAACATGATCGCCAGCGACACGAACGACAGCAGGAACACCGTGCGGGCGGCGGACTCCTGGGCCTCGAACTGGCCGCCCAGGCGGATCGCGTAGCCGGCGGGGAGCTGCTGACGCATCGGCTCCAGCGCCACCTGCACGTCGGCCACCACCTCGCCGAGCGAGCGGCCGGTCACGTTGTGGTGGACGATCATGCGGCGCGAGACGTCTTCGCGGTTGACCGCGTTGGGCGTCGGCTCCAGGCGAATGTCCGCCACGTCGCCGAGCTTCACCCAGGTGTCGAGCGGGGTCGCGAGCAAGAGGTTTCGCAGATCGTCGAGGCTCTCGCGGTCCTCCTGCCGGAGGCGCACCACGATCGGGTAGGCCATCGCGCCGTCGAGGAAGCGCCCCACGTGCGAGCCTTCCAGCGCGTGCTCGATCGTGCGGGTCACGTCGCCGATCGTGAGACCCAGTCGGGCGAGGCGCTCGCGGTCGGGATCGACGCGCACCTGATCGATGAGCACCTGCGACTCGACCATGAGGTCGGTGACGCCGTCCACGTCCTCGATCGTGTGCTCCACCTCCTCGGCGAGGCGCCGGAGCGTCGGCAGGTCCTCGCCGAAGATCTTGATCGCCACCTGGGCCTGGACGCCCGAGAGCATCGCGGACAGCAGGTGGGCCAGGGGCTGCTCCACCGAGAGCGGCACGCCGGGGAAGGCCTCGCCCGCCGCCTCGCGGATGTCGCCGATGATCTCGTCGCGCGAGCGATTCGAGTCTTCGTCGAACGACACGATCATCTCCGTGATGTTCACGCCCATCGCGTGCGCATCGCCCTCGGCCCGTCCCGTGCGTCGGGCGAGCGCGGCGACGCCCTCGATGGGGGCCACCACGGCCTCCAGCCGCTTGCCGTAGTCGTCCGAGACATCGATGCTCGTGTCCGGCGGCAGGACCAGGTTGATCTGCGCCGAGCCCTCGTTGAAGGGGGGGAGGAACTCGGTGCCGCGCGTCGCAAGCGCCGCCACGCCCACCACCACGAGGGAACCGGTGAGTGTTGCGATCGCGATGGGGTACGTGGCACTGAGGCGGATGCCCTTCTCGGCGAGCCACTGGAGGCCGCGTACCAGGGCGCCCTCCTTGCCCTTGTGGCGCGCGGCCGTCGCCGGCAGGAGCAGGGAGCAGAGCACCGGCGTCACCGTGACCGCCACCAAGAGCGAGGCCACGATGCTGATGATGTAAGCGAGCCCGATCGGGGCGAAGAGTCTGCCCTCCATCCCGCTCATGGCGAAGAGGGGGATGTAGACCGTGATCACGACCAGCGTGCCGATCAGGATGGGCTGGCGCACCTCGGCCGAGGCGCGGAACACGATCGACAGCGTCGACTGTGGATGCTCGCGTTTGGCGTTCTGTTTGAGTCGTCGGAAGACGTTCTCCACGTCCACGATCGCGTCATCCACCAGCGCGCCGATCGCCACGGCAAGGCCGCCGAGCGTCATCGTGTTGATCGAGATCCCGAACACGTGGAACACGATCGTCGTGATGGCGAGGGAGAGGGGAATCGCCGTCAAGGTGATGAACGTGGTCCGCAGGTTCAGCAGGAAGATCACCAGGACGATCACCACGAGGAACGCGCCGTCGCGGACGGCTTCCTCCACGTTGTCCACGGCGCGGTTGATGAAGTCCGCCTGCCGATAGAGGCCGGGCACGAGCTCGACGTCGTCGGGCAGGGTGGGGGCGATGGCGGCCAGCTCGGCGTCCACGCGGGACGTCAGGTCCAGGGTGTCCACGCCCGGCTGCTTCGTCACGATCAGCAGGACGCCCTTGGCGGCGTTCACGCCGGCATCGCCCACGCGGATCGCCGCGGGGCCCATCGTGACGTCGCCCACGTCCGCCATCCGTACCGGGCGTGTCCCCCTCGGCTTCACGACGGCATCGGCCAGGTCGGCGGCGTTGCGGGCGCGGCCGGTCACCGTGACCATCGGCGCGTTGGGGCCGTGGCGGAGCAGCCCGCCCGAGGCGTTCTCGTTCGCCTCGGCCAGTCCCTCGACGACGTCGGCCACGCCGACCTCGTGCGCGCGGAGCTTGTCCGCATCGAGCAGCGCCTGCACCTCCAAGGGCGCGCCGCCCGTGAGGATGACCGTGGCGATGCCGGGGACGCTCAGCAGACGGAGGCGGATGTCGCGCTCGGCGATCGTGCGCAGGCGCGCCGGATCGACTTCGCCTTCCTTGGCCCTCAGCCCCACGATCTGGACCTGCCCCATGATGCTCGTCATGGGGGCCATCTCGGGCACGACGTGGTCCGGGAGCTGGCGCCGGGCGAGCTGCAGCTTCTCCTGCACGATCTGGCGGTTGCGGTAGGGATCGGTGCCCCAGTCGAACTCGGCGGTCACGATCGACATGCCCATCGAGCTCGAAGACCGGACGCGCGTCACGCCCGTGGCGCCGTTCAGCGCCCGCTCGAGCGGCAGCGTGATCTGCCGCTCGATCTCCTCGGGGATCATGCCGTGCGCCTCGGTCAGGATGCTGACCGTGGGCCGGTTCAGGTCAGGCAGCACGTCGATCGGTAGCTGCTGGGCGGAGATGGCGCCCCACGCCCCGAGGGCGAGAGCCGCCAGGACCACGAGCAGTCGGTGCCCCAAGCACCACGCGATGATTCGATTGAGCATTGGCTCGGTCTCCCGGCCGCACGCGGCCGTTCTCGTGGCGTTGGGCTAGTGGTGGCTGTGTCCGTGGCCGGCGTCGGGTTCGCCGCGGCCCTGCTGCAAGGCGAGATGGAGCGCGAACGCGCCGTGGACGACGACCTCCTGGCCCTCGAGCAGGGCGCCGTCGGCCGCGATCACGACCACGTTCTTCGTGTCGAGCTCGACGTGGACCGGCACGGGGTAGAAGTGCATCCCGTGGTGGTGGTCGTCGTCGTGGTCGTCGTGATCGTCGTGATCGTCCTCGGCATGATCTTCGTCGTGATCTTCGTCGTGGTCGTCGTGTTCGTCGTGACCCTCGTGGTCGTGATCGTGGTCTTCTTCGAGGACGTAGACGATCCGGTCCGGCCCGTCGCGGACGATCGCGTCCACCGGCAGCACGAAGCGGCCGGGCATCGTCTCGAGCGGGACGCGGACGAGGAACTCCGTCCCCGCCTGCAGCGACCACGAACGCCGCCCGCTCTCCTGCAGGAGGACGTGGTTGTCGATCTCGGCGTAGGCGACGGTGCCTCGCTCCTCGTGGGAGGCGAGGCGCCGGAAGTGGACGTTCGGCAGATCGGGGGCGGACCTCCGCAGGACGGGGACGGCCTGGCAGGAGAGGTGCTCCTGCACCGCGCGACGCACGTGCTCGATCTCGCCGCCGATCGGCTCGAGCCTCAGCCAGAGCCGGCGCGGGTCGTAGAGCTCGGCCACGGGATCGCCGGGCTGGAGGTGAAGGCCCACGCGGGCGCGCAGGCGCTCCAGGTCCCAGTGCTCGCCCCCCGTGTCCGGGGCGCGGATCACGAGATCGGGGTCGAGCCCGCCGAGCTTCGCGATCATGAGGACGTTCTCGATGGAGTAGCCCTCGAGCAGCAACGCGGCCACTTCGCGGAAGCGCTCGGCGGCACGCGGCTGCTGCGAAACGAGCTCGAGCAGC
This sequence comes from uncultured Planctomycetota bacterium, assembly GCA_963802335.1. GTDB lineage: Bacteria > Planctomycetota > PLA2 > PLA2 > JAEUHO01 > CAWDIE01. The sequence continues at coordinate 31,863 of CAWDIE010000009.1, forward strand.
CCGGGGCGGACCAGTCCCTGCATGCTCAGCTCGGCCAGGAGCAGCACGGGCCAGGGACGGACGCGCTCCTCCGCGGGGAGCTGGGCGAGGATCTTCTCCTCGAGGTCGCCCCACGCACCGTGCTTCTTCAGGGTCCGGCGCCAGAGGTCGAGCAGCGGCGGGTGCTCGCCGCCGGCGGCTGCGTGCGCGATCTCTCCCTCATCGAGGCCGTGGTGGTGGAGCTCGCTCTCGGCGTTCGTCGCGCGCCGCTCGGCGCGGGAGCGCTCGTAGCGGAGCTCGCGCAGGCGGCTGGCGAAGAGCTCGGGCATGTTCGACGCGGTGCCTTCGCCCAGCTTCTCGAGACGCGCGATCTCTCGGTTGGCGATGTCGAGGTCCGTGCGGGCGGAGCGAAGCGCGGCGAGGCTCTCGATCAAGTGCTTGCGCTCGGGCAGCACGATGCCCATCGCCGTGGACTGCTCCCCGACGGCGATGGGGTCGCGCACGAGCGACACGAGCGGCGCATCTGCGTCGACGACTTGCCCGCTCTCGACGTCGACCCGTCGCACGATCCCGCCCATCGGCGTCACCACGGTGCGCCGGTTCTCGGGTCGATCCACGAGCACGGCGCGGACGTCGACCGTCCGCACGTAGTCCTGGAGCCGGGCGTGCTCGATCACGACGCCGAGGGTCTTCAGCGTCTGCTCGCTGAGCTCGGCGTGATCCTCGTCCTCGTGGTCGTCGTGTTCGTGATCGTGATCGTCGGCATGCTCGTCGTCGTGATCGTGGTCGTCATCCGCATGGTCGTCATGATCGTGATCGTCGTGCGCATGTTCGTCGTGATCGTCCATCGGCGCGACGTGGCTGCTCAGCTGCCAGCCGGCGAGGAGTCCGAGCACGGTGAGCAGGATGCCCAGGGCAATGGTCGAGAGAGAGCGGAGCATCAGACATCCTCCTCGGCGCGCGCGGTCGGGGCGGGCGTCGGTTCGTCGGGAAAGCGGAGCAGGGGGGCGCCGATCGCTCGTTCGAGCTCGGCCCAGGCGAGGTAGAGCTCGCGGGTGGCTTGGACCTTCTCGCGTTCCACCTCACGGGTGGAGCGGAGCAGGTCGATGAAGCGGAGCGCATCGGTCTCGCCGGCGAGCAGCGCCTGGCGACCGGTGCTGAGTGCCGCGACCGCTGCCGGCTCGACGTCCTCGTCGAAGCGGCGAGCGCGCTCGCGGCGGCGGAGCAGCAGGGCGTGCGCAGCTTCGAGCTCGCCGAGGATGCGGGTGTAGGCCGCCTCGAAGCGCTCCCGGAGCGCGTCGCGACGGGCCGTGGCCTCGGCGATTGCCGGCTGGTTGCGGTCGAAGATCGGCAGCTCGATCCCGAGCGGCAGGCCGAGGCGGTTCAGGCCGTAGGCGGCGTCTTCGCGCTCGTACGTGCCGGCGATGTCGAGATCGGGGATGGCGTTGGCGGCCTCGAGACGGAGCCGCTGCTCCGCCACGGCGTACTCGGCGCGGATGCGGTCGAGCGCGGGGTGGCCCGCGAGCGCCACGGCCCGGAGGCGAGCGATCGACGGCACGTCGGACGGGAGCGTCGGCAGCGACGCCATGGGGGGCGCGTCGACGTCGTCCGTGCGTGCGCCGATGCGCTGGGCAAGCGCGGCCCGCGCGGCGATCGTCTGCGCGACGGCGTCCACCTGATCGGCGTCGAGGCGCCGGGTGTCGAGATCGAGCAGCACGAGGTCGACGGCGGTGCTCGAGCGGACGCGCACGAGGTCCTCGACGCCGTCGCGGGCCTCGCGCGTCGTGGCGAGCAGCTTGGCCCGCACGGCCTCTTCGTAGGCGCCGAGCGCGGCCTGGATCCAGCTGCGGCGCAGGCCCAGGTACTCCTCGCGCTCCGTGGCGACCGCGCGAACGTTTGCGGCGCGTGCGTTCTGCGCGTTGAGTCCGTTCATCATCTGGCGCTTGCCGCCGAGCAGCACCTTCCAGCCGAGGGCTCCCTCCAGGCCCCAGGCGACGCTGCGCACGCCGTCGAGGCCCGAGAGCATCACCGGCCCGAGCGCGATCTCGGGATTGGGGAGCGGCGTCGCCGTGGAGCCGCGTGCCTGCGCGGGCCTCGCGTCGGCGCGCGCTTCGACGACGCGGGGGTTGTGGTCGCGAAGGCGCCCCACGGCGGTCGAGAAGCGAAGGCTCGACGCGGGCGTCGCGGGCCGGGTCGACGGGGTCGACGGGCACGGGGTTGACGGGGGCGTGAGCGAGCGCGCCGCGTCGATCCGCGCGGGCAGGCAGGCGGTCTCCAACGGCACGCGGGGCACGGCGGGAGCGCGGCAGGCGGCCAGCGCCAGGCCGGCGAGGCCGGCGACGCACGTACGCGTGGCGAGCTGGGGCAGCGAAGCAAGGGGGCGGGGCGGGGACATCCATGTCTCCTGTCGAGGCCGGGGCGAATCACGAGCAAGCGGGGGGGCGGGACCCGAGGTCCAATCGGCACGACGGTGCCGGGCTCACTTCGATCGCGATAAGCGGCCTACAGGAGGAGGCAGGTGGCGAGCAGCACCGGGGAGTCCGGTTGCGGATCGCTGGGTGGCCAGACGAGCGGCGTGGAGGTGCTCGTGGGCCGGACGGGCGAGGTGACGCCCACAGCCAAGGCGTGAAGCGCGAGGGTGTCGCGCTCGCTCGGCGCGGGTAGGTCCTGCGCGGCGGCGGCGCGGCTCCCCTCGAACTGGAAGAGGTCGCCGCAGCTCTCCTCGGGGGCGCTCGTCGGCTCACCGGCGGCCTCGACGGGCGCGGGCCCGTCCGCGGGGTGGCAGTCGGCGACGTCCCAGAGGGGCTTCAGGTGGGGGCCGTCCTCGCCGCAATCGCAGATCTGCCACGGCAGCAGCATCACGGCTACGGCGAGCAGGATCGAGAGGGGGGCAACGGCCTTCACGGCGCCTTCCTTACTCGCGGATCCGGCAATTGGCAAGCAACGGGTCGCCGTGGCGTGAACCAGGGATTGGCGAAATGTAGGCGTGGGTGTAGCAAAGAGCCACACGGGGAGCTCGCATCATGGTGGGGATGCTGCGACGGCACGCGGGGCTGCTGCTCGGGTCGGGGCTGCTGATTCTGGCCATCCTGGGGCTCTCCTCGTGGTTGCTCCGGGAGCCGACGTTGCTCGATCCGACCGACCCGGTGGGCGGGGCAGCCGACGGCGGTCCCGCCGCCGCCGCGGCCGCCTACGTCTGCCGCGTGGTGGACGACGAGGGCCGTCCCTGCGCGGGCGTGCAGGTCGGCGCGTGGCTCCACCCGGCGCCCCAGGCGGTGGCCCGATTCGGCCGCGCCCCGCTGGAAGACGCTCGCGGCGCCCCCCCCCTCGGCGAGCCCGCCCCCGATGTCACGGCCACGACCGACGAGGACGGCCTTGCGCGCTTTGATGGACTCGCGATCGAGCGACTCTCCAGCCTGCGCCCGCTCGTGGAAGCGCCTCGCATCGGCATGCTCCACCGGCCGCCTTCTTCGCGCCTTTTCCGTGGCTCGGAAGCGCCTCCGCCGAGGCCCGTGCTCCGCGTCGAGCGGGGCCAGGAGGCGCAGGTGCGCGTGGTCGACGGCCGTGGCCGCGGAGTTCCGGCCTTCCTGCGCGTGCGGTGGTCGCCGTCGCGCGGCGAGCGGTGGCGGGGCGAGACCATGACCTTGCCCTGGGTCCGCTGCGACGCCGCCGGACGGGGCACGCTGGGCCCCCTTCCCTCGGGAACGGCCCTGATGGACGTGTTCCTGCCGGGTGTGGGGTGTCGCGAGCGCGTGCGCGTCGAGTCCGATGGGGCGGGCGAACAGGTCGTCGCTCTGGGCGTACTGCCGGGCGCCCGGGTCGAGGGGCGCGTTCGGACCACGGACGGTGCACCCATCGAAGGGGCCACCGTTCATCTCTCCGCCCAGGCGCGCGAGAGGGATCCATCCGGTGACCGGTGGTGTCGCATCGCCGTGACCGACGCCGAGGGGCGCTACCACGTCGAGGGACTCCCCGAGGGCAGCCTGGCGGGGTCGTTCGTCGAGTGCCCGGGGTACGTCACGCGCCTCGACGTCGGCGACTACCTGCCGCTGGATGCCAAGCAGCTGGCACGGCTCGACGTGCAGCTCGCCAAGGCCTGCACCTTCGTCGGTCGCACGTGCACCCCCGACGGGGCTCCACGCGCCGGCGTGCCCCTTCGGGTGCGCTACACGTTCTGGCGCCAGCATGTCCGCACCGTCGTGCCGCCCCGAACTCCGCAGATTGGCGTCGTGTCCGACGAGGAGGGGCGCTTTCGCCTCGAGGGGCTCCCCGCTACGGCGCTCTCCATTGAGCCCAGTGCCCACCGCACCCGCTATGCCGGCCCGGTGGGGGAGGACGCGTTCTCCATCGAGTTTCAAGCCGAGGGCGAGGTGCTGTCGGGCGACGTCGTCGTGGCTCCGGTGCCGTCGGCGCGGGCCGAGGGCCGGGTCATCGATGCCCGCGGGGACGCCGTCCCCGATGCCGTGGTGACGTGGTCGGCTCGCCGGTCCCTCGTCGCGTCAGGGCAGGTGGGAGCCGGATCGGACGGCCGGTTCGTGGTCGACGACCTTCCGGGTGCGCGCGATTACACCTTCCGTGCTCGGCATGGCGAACTGCACTCGACGCCCCTGACCGTGACGATTTCCGCGGAGACGCTCGAAGCCGCGGCGCCCATCGAGTTGGCGGTCCGCCCCTGGTGTCGAATCGAGGGGCAGGTACTCCAGGATGACGGCACACCGGCCGCGAGAATCAAGCTGACGGCCTCTCGCGAGAACGCGAAGAGCCGCATGGCTCACTCTGGCGTCAACGGACGCTTCACGTTTCCGATGCTCGAGCCGGGGACCTACAGCATCACCGCTCGCCACTACGTACAAGGGGGATGGTCCATCCCGCAAGAGGTTCCGCTCTGGCAGCTCGGGCAGTCGGAGCAGATCGAGGTGCGCTTGCCGCCGATCGCGCGCGTCGCGGGTGTGCTCCAGGACGAGGCTGGGCGTCCCTTCGCCGGGGAGCGGCCCGTGCTCAAACTCTCCGAGCCCAGCGCCAAGCGCGAGCGGCTCTTCATCGTGAGGGAGTTCCGAGGCCGCGACGCCACGGACGAGCAAGGGCGCTTCGCCATCGAGCTGATCTGGCCGGAGGGGGCCGAGCGGGCCAAGGTGGTGTTCGAGGTGGCCGGTGTCGAGCACGTCACCTCCATCGAGGGACCGAGCGAGGACCTGCGGATCGTGGTCCCGCGACCGCCGACGCCGGGGAACACGGTCCGGGTCGAGGGGCGCGTGTCGACGCCCGACGGTGTGGACCTGGCCGAGGGGATGATCGGTCTCTTCGAGCGACGGGCGAACGAGACGGCCCGCGTGGGCTGGGTACGCGTGACGGACGGGCGCTTCGCCGCTCGCTTGAGGCTACTCGGCGACACCGTCATCGTCGTGGTCGATGGGGGCCGCGACCTGCACGGCCGCACCGTCCCCTTCGCTCCGTGGATGCGAAGCGACGTTCGGCCCGCGGGGGGGCCGCTGGACATCCGATTGACCCGCGGGAGGCGGGCACGCGTTCGTGTGCTGGACGCGCAGGGGCGACCCGTCCCCGGTGCGTCGGTCTCTCTCAGACAGGATAGCGAGGCGGAGCGGCGACTTCGTCATGCCCTCGACCGCTCGGTTCGAGGGACGACGGACGCGGAGGGACGCTTCGAGAGCTACGGATTTGGCCAGCGGACCGTGCGGGCGAGCGTGTTCGCACCGAGGCGACGAAAGGGCAGCGGGCTCGCTTGGGAGCCGTTCACGTTCGCGCCGGGCGACGCCTGGGTCGATCTGTGGGCGCAAACGCCCCCGGAGGCGGGCGAGCAGGAAGTCGATCGCGCGAACGATGGATCCTGGCGTCATGCGCCGTGGCTCCTCGAGCGCCTGGCCGGCGCCGAAGTGGTGGTCCTGGCCGAGGTAGACCCCGCCGCCCACACGTCGCTTCGTGTGACCCAGGCGGATCCGATCGCGCGCTACAGGGCGCGCGTCGCGGCCTACCCCCGCGCGGTCGAGGAAGCGATGCGCACGGTCTTGAAGGATCACGGCATCGATCGCGTCGTGCTCGTCCTGGAGCGTGAGATCCCGCGCGCGACGATGCAGGCGGCTGTGAACACGTACCTGAGGGACCGCGACGCGGCGTCGTTCCAGAAAGCCATCTTCGGCATGCATCGCATGCGGCGGTGGGACGAACGGCGAGGCCATTCCAACAGCCACACGTACCGCGATGAGGATCACTACCGCTGCGTGGAAGAACGGGGGAGGGGTAGGGCGTACACGGTGGGCTACCCCGGCACGCCCCGCGTCGTCATCCCGCCTCAAAGCTACGGGGATTGGCTCTACCGGGACGCCTTCGCCGAGTACCGCATGCTCCTCGGCCTGGCCGACGCGGCGGCCGACGCCGGCCTGCCCCTCTACGTCTACAGCACGAATGCACGAGAGGGCATCCACGTCCCACCGGCCGAGGTGGACCGGCAGGCCCTCGAGCACCTATCGACCCACCTGCTCCAAGGCGTGCCACTCGTGTGCAGTCCGGCCATGGAGACGAGGCTGCGTGATCCGGCCTCCCTCCTGTCCCGCTGCTGCGCGCGCCTGGACGAGGCGCAGGCGGGTGCGCACCGCACGGTCGTCCAGGTCGTGGAGGTCGTGCGTGCACCCGAGGAAAGGAGCGGCCCGATCGGGGTGGAACTACGCGACGGAGGGCGGCGTCCCGCCACCCCGCTCGTCCGCGACGAGTAGGCCAGCCCACGCTAGGAGCGCTTGGGACCCAGCATTGCCAGGCCCTTGGCGGCTTTGCGCGTCAGGCGACGAAGACCGGCGCAGTCGTAGTGGTTGTAGTCGAGCAGCGAGAGCCAGGTCTGGCGGTCCGGCTCCGCGATCTTCTTCCAGCGCTGGGTCCTCCCGACGACGTCGTCCAAGCGGGCCAGCGCCTTGGCGGGCTTCCCCTCGACGTCACGGGGCCACTTGAACTTGATGAGCTTCAGGTACTCCTTGAGCGTCTCGGGGTCGGTCCGCCGGCCGCCGTGGATCCGTAGACGCCAGGGCTTCACGACCTCGACCTTCGCGTTCACGAGTCGGTGGGACTCGGGGTCGCTCAAGACCACCCTCGCCCGGGCGGCCACCTCGGGTGACGCGTGCCGGTTGATGATCTCCTGTTCGTGGATGGAGTAGGCGAAGAGGCGCCGATCCTGGTCCTCGGCGCGCTCGAGCAGCAGCGAGAGCGCCTCGTCCAGCGTCGACATCTCGAAGTTGCCCCGTTCCCGCCTGAGGCGGACCTTCGCCCCACGGACCAGCGGGCCGTAGCGGGGGTGGAAGACGAACTGGTGGAACTTCCCGCCGACCAGCGCCCCGAGCAGATGGGGGTGCGGGCGGGGATGCCCCGGCGAGCGACCGAGCCCCTCGAAGTCCAGGTAGATCCCCCGCTTGGCTTGCTCCGGAGTGATGAACGCCCGCGGCCTCGCCATGGCCTCTCCCTCCCGCCATCGGGAGTGTAGCGAGAGAGGGCGCCAGCAGTACGGTGCCAGTCACCCGTCCGCCATCTTCCGTCAACCTCACACCGCAGGCAGCGACCCCTTGACAGGGGTCTTGAAACTACATATGTAGTACTACATGAGTCGTAGGAAGTCGGTCGTCGAGCTCTCCGATCTCCAGGTCGCCGTCATGCGCGTGCTCTGGGAGCAGGACGAAGCCACGGTGGCCGAGGTCCACGCGGCGCTCCTCAAGTCGCGGGGGCTCGCGCTCACCACCATCGCAACGACCTTGAAGCGTCTCGAAGCACGTGGGGTCGTCGATCACCGCACGGACGGTCGCCTCTTCGTCTACCGCCCGCTCCTCGACGAGGACGCCGTGCGCACGTCCATGCTCAGCGCGCTGACCGATCGCCTCTTCCGCGGCGATCCGGCCGCCGTCGTGAACCACCTGCTCGAAGAGCGAGACATCGATTCGCAGGAGTTGAAGCGCTTGAAAGCGCTCATCGATGCCCGGCAACGTGCATCGAAGCGGGGCCGTTCGTGAGCGCGGTTGCCGACCACGTCCTGCTCTGGGTCACGACCTACCTACTTCACTCCACCTTGCTGCTCGGCCTGACTGCGTTCCTGGTTCGGTTCGCGTGGCTCCGCCGTCCCGAACGCACGGAGGTGCTCTGGCGCACAGCGCTCTTGGCTGGCGCTCTGACTGCAACCGCCCATGTCCTGGTGGGGGCGCCCGTTTGGACCACGCGGTCGCTCGTGGCGGTTACGCCGCCCGTGGCCCGTGTCCCTTCACCCAAGAGGGAGGTCGCGACGACGACCGGCCTGTCGAAGCCGGTGAGCGGGCGCGTCCCTGCCCTGTTGCCCTCGGAGACGCCGCCCTTGGGCGCGCCCGTTCCCCCCGCGGCAACGACGCGTGTGGAGAGCCCCGACGCACGATGGCTGCTGCTGGTCTGGCCCCTCGTGGCCGGCGTGCTCCTCCTGAGACTGGTGCGGCAGCGCCGCGCGCTGCGACGGGTCGGTGTCCGCTCGCCGGTCGAGGATGACCACGCGGCAGTCCTGGCCACGCTGGCGCGCGAGGCCGGCATCCGGCGACGGGTTCGATTGACCCGCACGACGTCCATGTCCTCGCCCATCACCCTGGGGACATGGCGTCCCGAGATCTGCCTCCCCGAGCGCGCCCTGGAGAGTCTGCCTCCGGCGCAGCTCAGGGCGATGCTCGCCCACGAAGTCGCGCACGTTGCGCGTCACGATGACCTCTGGCTGCGGCTTACGAGTGCCGTCGCCTCACTCCTCTTCTTCCAGCCCCTGAACCACGTGGCGACCCGTCGCCTCCGCGACGCCGGCAGAGGTCCTCTGCGACGAGTGGGCGGCACGGAGTGGTGAGGCGCGCCTCGCGCTCGCACGCTGCCTCACGACCGTCGCCGGCTGGATCTTGGAGCGCCCGGCGCCGCGCGGCGTATCCGCCATGGCCGTGCGCCCGTCGCTGCTGACCCACCGCATTCGCCGTCTCGTCGACGAGCCGCACCACGCCCATCCCGTGCGGGCGGGGGCCGCCTGGGCCCTCGCGTTGCTGCTTCCGATCGCGGTGCTCGCGCTAGCGCCCGGACTGGCGGACAACGCCCGGGCCGAGCCGTCCACCCCGTCCGTCGTGCCGACGATCGACGCCGACCTCACGGCGCTCCAGCACGAACTCACCGAGGTCCACGACCTCCTCCTCGACGCGGGTCACGACGACCTGGCTCGCCGTCTCGAGGAACGACTCCGGGCGCTGCGGAGCAAGCGCGCGACGTTGGCCCCGCCCCTGGCCGTCGAAGGAAGGTAAGCCATGAAGCTCTCTGCCGCCGCCGCTCTCCTCTCCGTCGTCCTCCTTGTGCCCCAGGCCTTTGGTGGGGAGGAGGACGAACTCCAGCGGCAACTGCTCGAACTGGCCAAGGACATGGCCACACTCGAGCGCTCCCGCGTCGCAACGAAGGCGGACCTCTCCCGCGTCGCAGCGAAGTTCGATGCCTCGACGGATCACCCCGTGCCGCAGCAGATCCGGCGCCAACTCGCCTTGTTGGACGCGAGGCTGGCCGACCGCCGCCAGCAGCTGGAGATGGTGATGGATCGGCGAATCGACCTCCGGCTCGCATCCCTCGAAGCCGGACGCGACGTTCCCGACGATGGCTGGCTCTACGAGGCCCTGGCCGAGGACCGCGCGTACGAGGTGTTCGCCATCGAGGGCCGATCCCTCCTTCGTCGCCTCGCGGCGAGCACGGATCCCCAGGAGATCGCCCAGTTGAAGCAGTGGGTCGATCGTCGAAAGGCCATCCAGGCGCGTCTGGTGGAGGAGGCCTCTTCCGCAGACCGCGTGAAGCCGAGCGTAGACGAGACCGTCCAGGCCAGAGGCGTGGTGATCAACACGTTCGGCGGCGAGCGGTCGGACCTGCCGCCGAAGGAGCTGAGCGTCGGTGAAGCCAACGCCCTCGCTCGGCGTGAGTTCCTCGCCCGCACCCGGAAGGGACTCGAAGCGGACTCCCGTGGCGCACGTCGCCTCGACACGAGCCTCGCTCGCTTCGAGGAGGTCCTTCGTATTTACGACCGCGCACGCGAGGCGTGGTTCACCGGTCGGCGTGAGGAAGCTCACCAGCTCGTGACCGATGCCGGCGCCGCCCTGGAGATCGCTCTCGAGGCAGCAGAGCGCGAGGAGGCGGGGCTGGCGCGCCTGCCGACACGGAGACCAGACGAGACCGGCCGCGTGTTCCTGCATGCGGAGGACGCGGCGGTCCGTCAGGTGCTGATGACGATCGGCCGCCAAGCCCCGGTCGGCGTGACCTGGCCGGCTGACCTCTACGGTCGCGTGACGCTCCAAGTCGAGGACCTCCCCTGGCGTCGGGCACTTGACTTGGTCTTGGCCGCCGTCGGCTGGAAGGCCGTGGAAGACCGCCCCCCCGCCGAGGGCCAGATGGGATCGCTGCGGCTCGTGCGTGTCGCGGGAGGCCAGATCGAGCCCACCGCGCTCCAGTCGCTTCACGAGGAGATCCGGGCGCTTCGGCGCGAGGTGCAGGAGATCAAGCGGATCCTCCTTGCACGCTAAGGGGGAGGAGGGTGCCGGGAGGAGGGTGCCAGTCACCCGTCCGCCCGCGTCGCCGTGCGGTGGACCCGGTTCCTCGAGTTGGCGAAAGCGTGACTGGCACCGTACTTCGACTCCTCGAGTTGGCGAAAGCGTGACTGGCACCGTACTTTAGTTCTGCGACTGCCCGCCGCGGCCTCGGGCGCGACTATCATCCGCGACATGAGCGAGAACCCCGCGCGGCCGAGCGCCGTCGACGAACTCGAGTCCATCTACGGCGCCGCCAGCCAGGCAGGTTTCGGCAGCGCCGTGTTCTGGCTGCCCGTTTCTCCGCCGGAAGACCTCGAGCGCCTCGCACGTGAGGCCTACCGCGAATTCGTGGGCCCCCTCTGGGAGCGTTACGGCGAAGCCGCTTGGATGGAACCCTGGCGCCGCGTCCACGAGCGCCCTCCCGGCGCCGCAGACGAGCTCGTCACCGCGTTGCGTGGCCTCGAAGATGCCGACGCCGCGCGATCGACACCCCTGTTGCTCGACGCCGTCGACGAGCCCGCCAAGGCCGCCGCCGCCCTGGCGGCGGCTTTCGACACCGAGGCCTGCGCGCCGCTTGCCGTCTACAACGTGGGCGATGGCCAGGCGCTCTCCGGGCTGCTCGTCGCGGGCCTGTACCGCAAGGCCGGCCACGCGCTCTTGCTCGTCATGCTCATGGATTGAGGCCCGTCTGCGGCAGGAAGCGCCGCCATGCGGACTCGAGTCGGCCCTGCGTGAGCCCGGCACTCCGCGCCGCATCTCGCACGCGAATCCACACCGCCGCTCGTGGCCGCGTTCGCCCAAGACAGCCGAAACGCCGATTCGCCGATCACGATCCCCATTCGCTGTCGGACCTCGACGCGTCCCGGGGCTAGGATGGCGCTCGTCGGTGACACAGGGAGTCACGGGCGACCCATCGACATGCGCAGCTAGTCGGTTGGCGAGTTTGGCGCACGCGCGAGCGGCGACGAGGCCGACTCCGGTGCCCATGCATGCCACAGGGGCTCTCTCTCCTTCGTCATCGGCTAGACATCAGGAGGGAGTCTCCGATGGCGACTCGGATGATCGCGGCAGTCGTTTTCGTCAGCGCCATGGCGTTCGTGGGCTGCAGGGCGCGGTACATCTCGCCGGAGATCGCACCCGCCGTGGGTACGCCCGCGAACGTGCAGCTCTACCTCTCGAACCAGAGTACGGAGCGACGGAACGTGACGCTGGCTGTGTACGTCGATGGCGCGTTGAGGCTCCGCCGGTCGTTGCGGTCGGTCTTCGCGGAACCCAACGTCGCCCACGGCTTCCCCGACGAAGTTTCGATTCACCTCGCGCCTGGTCCGCACACCATCCGGGTGGTCGCGGAAGGGACGACCGCCAGCGACGAGGTTCAGGTCACGACGGACGGTTCGCCCCTGTACGTCGACGCGGCGTTCTTCAACTCGTCGCGTGACAAGAGCGTGCCCGCCGGAGCGGACATCGAGATCGTCGTCTCGACCGAGCGACCGGGATTCTGTTAGCCGTCGACGTGCACCCCGTTCGACACCAAGCCGCTGCGTGCGTGCCTAGGGACGGTGCCAGCCACCCGTCCACCAGCGCCGCCTTGCGGAGTACCCGGTCCCCCGAGTTGGCGTACGCGTGACTGGCACCGTACTGCTAGTTGGCGTAAGCGTGACTGGCACCGTACTGGCGTTAGCCATGGGCTGCCAGGCGCTCCCAGTGGGTCACGAGGGCGCGCGCGGTGAGGATCAGCTCGTTCGGGACGTCCACCGTCGTGGTCCCCTTGGCCGCGAGGTGCGTCGCCTCCGCGGGGGCGAGGTGGGCGACCTCCACGAGGAGGTCGGTGATCTCGCTTGCGGTCAGCAGGAACATGATGGACGACGGGTCCCGTGCCCGGGCCGCGGCGAAGCTCTGCGCCACGAGACCCAGGCCGAACAGGAAGCCGGCCTTGCGGGCCCAGAGATCCAGGTGGGAATCCAGCTCCCGGTCCTCGGATGTCCGCATGGTCTGCCTCCCCCGACTACGGGGTCTAGCGGAGAAGGCCGACGCGACCGGACGCAGACGGGACGGACATCCCGGGACCTTCAGGGACGACGCGCCAGGGAGCCGTCGGTGCCCACGACGAGCGGGAGGGTGAAGCGCCGCGTATCGCCCTGGACGAGCTCGTCGATCGTGACGGAGAGGACGCGGGTGGCGGGGTCGTAGTCGAGGGCGCACGCCACCGTCGACCCGTCGCCTCGGCCGTTCGACTCCGGGAGCAGGTAGAAGGCGTACAAGGTCCCGTCGCCCGACAGGGCCCCCTCGAGACGGAGCGTGTAAGTCAGGGCGGGGCGATTGAACCCGTCGAGGATCACGCGCCGCACGACGTCGCGCTCGACGCGGGTGTAGGGGCCGGGATCGAAGCGGATGCGGCGGGTGCGGACCTCGCCGGCTTCGTCCGAAGTCCACGTGCTCACGGCGAAGCGCCCCTCGACGGGGGCCGTGCCCTCGGCGGAAACCTCCGCGTTCGTGGCGAGGCGTACCGTCTGGACGCCGAGGCCTTGTTTGAGCTCGGGGCCCGCGGTGGGGGTGAGCACGGCGGACGTCCCGAGGACATCGAAGGTCTCATCGGGCTGAGGCAGCTTCATCCAGAAGAGGAGGGCGCCGCCGGCGACAGCCATCAACACGAACGCGATTAGTAGGTTACGCATCGCTGCACATCATAGTCTCCGCGAGTGCCCGTATGCTCCCTCGAATGAGTTGCATCCTCTGCGAGCTACCGTCCCGCGTCGATCTCGTGGCCTCCACCGAGCTCACCGCGGCCTTCCTCGACGCTTTCCCCGTGAACCCGGGGCACACCCTCGTCATTCCTCGCCGCCACGTCGCCGATCCGATGGACCTCGAGGAGGCGGAGTGGGTCGATCTCTGGGCCGTCGCGCGGCGCGTCCGAGACGGCCTCGCCGAAGAGCATGCCCCGGCCGGCTTCAACGTGGGGTTCAACGCGGGCCTTGCTGCCGGACAGACCGTGGCCCACGCCCACGTCCACGTCATTCCCCGCTTCGAGGGCGACGTCGCCGATCCACGGGGCGGCATCCGGTGGGTCGTGCCGGATCGAGCGAAGTACTGGGAAGAGTAGGCTCTCGCTGCGAAGTCTCAGGACTTCTCGTCGTCGATCAGCTGCTTCACCTTCGCCAGGGCGTCCTTGCGATCGACCTGCTCGCCATCGTGATAGAAGTCGATGAGGCGTAGGGGCGCGTTGTCGCCAAAGGACTGCTCGGCGACCTGATCCGGGCTGATCGTGTGCTGCCCCAGGGTCTCCTCCGTCTCCCACGGGATGTCGGGGAACACGTGGTAGGGCAGCTCGGAACAGGTGATCTTGTCGATCGTCTCCACCTCGAAGTTGAAGTCATACTGCTTGCCGACCTGCTTGAAGCCACGGATCAGGGATGCGTACTTCTCCTCCGGCGACAGGCCCTGGGGACGGAAGATCGCGACATCGTCCACGTTGAGGAACTCGCCGAGCGAGCTCACCTGGACGCCCGTGCGAAGCGCCTCGAGGACCGAGCGACCGGCACGCACCTGGTTCTCGCAGTCGTGGTACTTGGTCTCCTCGAAGAGCGGGTCCCGAAAGACGCCGAGGTCGTCGAGTTCCCGGGCGGTGCCCAGCCAGACCGCGACGTGGCCGAAGTGCCCGGGGATGAACTTGTCGGTCAGACGGAAGGGCGTCTTCTCCAGCAGCAAGTCGAGCGGCTGGAGCTCCGCGTAGAGCGCATCCTCGACCTTCGCGTCGCCGTACAGCTTGCCCTTGCGAAGCTCGACCATCCCGATGCCGTTGCCGAACACTTCGCTCAGCGTTCCGATCGTGCTCTTCCCCAGCCCAGTGAGGACGTCCATGACCTTCTCGCGCCAGCGCTTGGAGGCGGTGGGCAGCTTCGTGGCCAGCGTGGCCTGGCGCGCGTAGCGGTACGCCGCGTTGGCCTCCACGGCCATCCGGAGCAGATCGATGTCGGGATCGTGCCGCGACGCAAGGTGCTCACTGAACCGCTCGTAGGCCTGGACGAGATCCTTGAGGCGCTTCTGCCGCGCCGGGGCGTTCAGCTCCTCGAGCATGTCGCGGACCTGGTCTTCCGTTTGGCCGTAGCCGCGCAGCGGATTGTCGATGAGGCGGCGCAGCCGGTCGTCCTTGAGGACCGTGCGCATCGACAGGTAGTTGTCGTAGAGCGTCAGCGATGCGAGGAAGGAGGTGAGGACCGCGCGCTCACGGAGCAGGGGATCCACCTGCAGCCGCTTCAGGTCGTCGGCATCGAGGTCGAGGAGCGGCTTGTAGTGCTTGGCCAACGAGATGAGCCGGCCCTGGAGCTTCAGGTAGGCCGAGCGTCCCGTGTCGAGTTTCTTCAAGGATCGCGGCGCGAGGGGCGTGCTGGCGGGCAAGCGGTCGTACCGCCCCCGGAACTCCACGATCTCCTCCTGCTCGGTGGCGCTCGTGGCGAGGAGGTGCTGCAGCTCGGGGATCGTGGTCTTCAAATCCTCCCGAAGGCGGTCGTTTCGCGCTGCCGGGGGGGTCTCGAGAAGCGGGAAGGGCGTCGGATCGGGTTGGCTCATGGCGGCAGAGGATACGCCACGACGCTCAGGCACGTCGTCGGAAGACGACCAGGCCGATCAAGAACAGAGCGGCCAGCGCGATGAGGATGGTGCGGGGGCCCCGCGCGCTGCCCCCGTGGGCCTGAAGCACGGTCAGGCCCGGGCGATCCAGGGTTTCGAGCAAGAGCGCCTCATCGCCGGGACGCGCGATGCCTTCGTCTTCCACGGAGTCGAGAAAACAGACGAAGTCGAGCTGGGCGTCGGGCTCGCCGCGCTCGTGGGCCCACTTGCGCAGGATCTCGAGCGCAGGCAGCGTCTTGCGGCCCATGATCTCCTGTAACTCGAAGTCGATGGGGCCTTGGTAGGCCTTGTAGACCAGCTCCGTGCAGACGAGCCGGTCCGCCGAGAAGAAGTCGAAGTCGAAGTCGTAGGGCTTGCCGTGATGGCGCATCGCCCGCGCCACGCACTCCGCGACCCGCTCCCGGCTCATGCGCGGCCGGAGCACGCACACGGCGTCCGCCTCGCCGACGGAGTACTCCAGGGTGTTGAGAACCACGCCGCCGCCGAGCGCTTCGAGGACGACTTTGGGGTTGCCGTGGTCGTCCGTCGCCGCGAGGGCCGCCAGGTGGGGTTTCACGCCTTCGTCGTCGAGGATGCCGAGATCGCTGAGGCCGTCGACGCCGCCGATGTACAGGGCCGCGTGGGTCCAGAAGCCGGGCAGGAAGGCGTTCGACAGGGCCCAGTTGCGACGCTCGAGCAGGATGTCGCCCGGCTGGAGCTGAGTCTCGCCCAGCCAGTCCACCTGGGCCTGGTCGATCAGGCCGTGAGCGAGTTCTCCCGAGCGCACGCGTACCTCGCCGATCAGCACGGCGAAGAACTTCGAGAGCTGATAGCGGCCCGCGCCGAGCGAGCGCGTGGCCCGAGCAACCGCGGCTTCCCACTTGTACTTCTGCTGCGTATCCGCCAGACGGCCAAGGACCGCCTGTCCCGTCTCGGCATCCTCGTAGAGCCCGGCCCAGACCTCGTCGCCGCTCACGACCCGGTCTCGATCGAGACTCGCGAACCGCGCGGCGGCGGCCGCGAGCGCGTCGTAGAGCGCGTCGTTGGCCAGGTTGCTGCGAACGCGGTCGTAGGTGTCGGGCGGAAGGCCGAACGCGGGGTCGCCCTCGTTCAGCTTGCGAATGGATGCCTTCTTCCCGCGGAAGACCTCGATCAGCTGCATGCCGCGGCGGCAGAGCTCGAGACCGGAGGTGTACCCCAGGAGGAACGCCCTCTGGCTCGCCTGGTCCTCGCCCGCGCGCTCGGGCGCACGGTAGAACCACGCCATCCGGAAGAGGGTGGCGCGGCAGTTGAGGTAGGTGAGCAGGGCCTGGCGTACGTCGCGCGCATCGCCTTCGTCGAAGTACTCTCGCTCGTGCGCGTCGAACTCCGCTCTCAGCTTCCGCATGCGCTCGCGCAGGGCGTCCAGGGTCTCGATCACGCTGGCCAGGGCGCCGGCGTCCGAGGCGAGCACGGCCTCGGCCTGGGCGGCGTCCATCGTCGGCCACGGCGACGGCGGACCCGACAGCTCCTCGATCTCGACGTCGCGCAAGCCCCAGGCGAACCAGCCGATCCCGGCGATGAGCGCGGCCGTCGCGAGAGCCCGCCAGCGGATGCGCGCATGCCACTTGACCTTGCGCGGGGGAATGAGCGCCTTGTCCGTGGCTTCGGCGTACCGGCTGACGAGCCCGTTCACGTGGTCGAGGAGGTCCGCCCGCGCAGCCGTCACGCGCCGAACGCCGGGGCGGACCAGCGGTCTCAAGCCCGCCATGCGCTCCTGCCACGTCTCCACGCGCTCGGCGTAGAAGCGGGCGTAGAACGCGCACGCCACCACGAGCAAGAGGAAGAAGAGCGTGAACCCCCACGACGAAGACCAGTGCCCCACGAGAGCGAGCAGGACTCCCCAGTACAAGCCGAAGAACACGGCACCCCACAGGATGCGGAGTGTCGGCAGGGACACGCTGCCCATCCGCTTCGCCGTGTGTCGCGCCGCCGCGTCGGTCGCGCGGTAGGGGATGTAGCTGGTGAGCGTTCCGAGCAGGAAGAGGGGGAACCCCAGCAGGAGGTGAAGTGCGAGGCCCAGGAAGGTGAGCCACCCGCGTACCGGGTGTGCATGGCTGGCCAGCGCGGCGGGGCCCACACCGGTCTGCGCCTGGAGGCGCCGGTACCAGTCGTACTTCGACTGCGCGACGTCGACCGCCTGCGGATCGGTGACCAGGAAGTGGTTCAGGCATGCGCCCGCGATCTGGATGACCTCGGCCCGCGGGCGGGGATGGTACGCGCCCGATGCCGCCTTCTGCTCGTCGTCGTACACCTCGGCGACCCCGCGCACGAGCGGCTCGAGGTCCACGTTCTCGATGTGGAGCATCAGCGGACGGAGGCTCTCGGCGATGCGCTGTTGGATCGTGCGTATCGCCTTCGCACGGGGCACGTCCTTCTGGTCGACGATCGCGAAGGGGCGGCCGACGCGGACGTGGACCTCGCCGCGAAACTGCTGCGCCGGCTCGAAGTGCAGGCCCAGCGGGACGACCTGCAGGCCCAGGTCGAAGCCGGCCTCGGTCTCGGCGTCCAGCGCGAGCCGGGCCGCGCCCGACTTCACCCCCTTGAGCTGGGGGTCGTGGTGACTCGCCCCCTCCGGGAAGAAGGCGACGGCGTCGCCGCCTCGAAACACCCTCGTGAAGGGCGTGAAGAGACCCAGCGCCCCACGCTTCTTTCCGCGCACGCGTCGGGGGCGCTCCACGGGGAGGAGGCCGAGCGTGCGAAGGAACCACCCGACCACGGGAACGCGGAAGAGGCGGCTCCTGACCCCGATGCTCACCGGACGCGGCACGGCGCGGAGCACGACGCCGCCGTCGACGAGGCCGTTCGGATGGTTCACGACGAACAGGACCGGGCCGCGCTTCGGGATGCGATCGGCATTCTCGACGCGAAACGCGCGGTAGTAGGCCCCGACGCCGAGGGACGAGAACGCGCGCAGGGTCAGCCACCCGAGTCGAGACATGGAGGCAAGGTACCAAGTTGCGCAGGATTCCCGCGCTTGCGGATGGGCGGAGCGCGCCGTGGCGCCTGCGTCAACGCGTTTGCGTCGTGCCGGTCGGGGCAGCCGCTTCCCGCTTACGCCTGGCGAGCATCGCCGCGATCGCCGCGGTGCCGAGCGCCGCGAAGATGTGCTTGAGGTTGTGTCCCGTGACCCAGCCGGTCGCCTCGAACACGGGCCAGTCCAGCCACTCGGCCACCTTCGCCGCCGCGTAGCCCAGGCCGGCCAGCCAGATGGCCTTCGACTGCCCGGGGAAGAGGAGAAGGAGGAGCAAAACGGTCATCAGGGGGACGTACTGGGCGATGATGTAGGGCCTCAGGTCGTCCGTGCGTGCCCAGTACCAGACACTCCACAGACCAAAGGCGACGAGCGGCCACAGCAGCGCGCGGCCCCAGCGCTCGCTCACCCGTTCCCGGATGAGGGCGGACATCAAGCCTACGAACGCCACCGTCATGGGAGCCCGGTCCCATGCGAGCGACGCGTTGTTGGGATCGAGGTGGTAGTAGGCGGAACCGACCCCCGTGAAGAGGACACCGACGAAGAACACCGTGTAGTCGATCGGAGGGCGGAGGCTGAGGCCCCAGAGGCCGACCAGCACGAAGGCGAGGTTGGTGGCGACATCGCCGAAGTTCTGAACGCCCGCCACCATCCGCGTGTCCGCGAAGTCGTGGTACGCGGGATCCTGGGGAATCGGTCCTTGAAGAAGGAGCACGGGAATCGCCACGGCGATCGGCAGGATCAGGAGCGTGATGCGTGTTCCGCGGCCCATGGGGTAGGGGTACCTGCTGCCGGCTCAATCGCCGCATGATCACCGGGAGCGGGGCGCCGTGCGCGTATGGTGAGCGAGCGTCCCCGTCCGAGAGAGGGACGCACTCTGGGGACTACCCCGTGACGACCCTAGCCTGCATAACCCATGAAGCGCGCGCCGTGACAACGGCAGAGTGCGATCGAGCGGGAGCTTGCGCGCTTCGTGGGGCCCGGCGAACGAACCACAGGGTGTCCTGGATGGGCCTGCGCCCGAAGGTCAAGGCGTGACGACGGATTCGATGCCAAAGCATCGATGAGGAGGAGCAACGCAGAGATTCGGGATGCAGGGCCGTCCAGGACCGCGCGATTCACCAGAGGGTTCATGGGTTATGCAGGCTAGCCCTCCTGCTGCCCGCCGTCCTCAGCTTGGGCCTTCTGGCGGCCCACCTCCTGCGAGCGGGGCTGTTCATCCTCATCCCCGCCCTGCTTCTGATGCTGCCGCTGTTGTTCGTGCCGCGGGGCTGGGTGGCTCGACTGTGGCAGCTCGTGCTCATGGCGTCTGCTCTCGAGTGGGTGCGCATGGGCGTCTTCGAGGCGGCCAAGCGTGAGGATCAGGGGGCGCCATGGCTGCGCCTGGTTCTCATTCTCGCTGCCGTGGCGCTACTCGCGGTCGTGTCGGCTCTCCTGTTCGAGACGGAGACCCTGGAGCGTCGGTATCCGCGGCGCCCTCTCTACTGAGGTCCCGCCTCGCCGCGAGGGAGCCGGGCGACCGTGAATTGGAGCTTGCAGGCTACGTGCGTTCTGTCTATCCGTAGCGGATCAGGGAGACACGCATGCTTCTGGTTTGCCGGTCGGACCTCGAGCTGGCTGACTTTCAGCGGCTCAAGGATCGCGTCGCCACGATCCCCAACGAAGTCCGCTGGGCGCGGCGTGGGGGGCGCCTCATCCTGCTCGTGAGTCGGGCGACGCCCGATCAGCCCGATGTCTCCACGCTCGTCGACGACCCGGCGATCGACTACGTGCTCCGCGACCCCTCCGAACGCGAAATCGCCCGCCTGCTCTCCCGCCGCGATGTACTCGATTTCGCCCTCATCGGAACGGGCGTGTTGGCGGCCGCCGCGGTGCTCGCCCCGCTCGGGGTCTACCTGACCTCGCCCGTGGAGAACAGCACCCCCGGCGGGGACCTTTTCGTGGGGCGGCTGGAGCAGATCCCGGTGAAGAAGTCGATCTCGAAGGTGATCGATGGGGAGGAGTTCCTCGTCGTCCGCGCCGACGAAGATCACCTGTACGCCCTGGGCTCGGTATGCACGCACTCGGAGGTTTGCCACGTCGCGTGGAATCCCGACCGCGAGCAACTGATCTGCCCCTGCCACCGTGGCGCGTTCGATCTCCACGGCAATGTCCTCTCCGGGCCGCCGCCGCGCCCGCTTCCCACCCGCGACGTCCTCGTTCGCGACGGGAACGTCTACGTGAAGCGAGCCCGCCAATGAGTTCCTCGGACAGCAACGCCCGGCGCCTCGAGCGGGCCCGCACCGCATTCCTGGGGACCCGCTCGCGCTTGGGCCGCATGCTGCGTCGCACCGGCGCCATGCGGCTCTCGCCCGCCTACCGTGGCGCGCGTTGGGTCTCGGCCGCCATCCTGGTGCTGCTGGCCTTCCTGCTCGTGAGCGGCATTCTGTTGTCGCTCTACTACAACCCCGGGCCCCAGGATGCCTACGCCTCCACCCGTGGTCTCGTGACCACCGTCGGCGTCGGCTGGCTCGTCCGAAGCATGCACTACTGGGCGGGCGAGCTGCTGCTCATCGCCGTGCTCATCCACCTCGCCCTGACCTTCTTCCGGCGGGCCTACGTGCGACCACGGGAGTACGTGTGGGTTGGCGGCGTGCTCCTCCTCGTCCTCACCCTGGCCTTTCGCTTCACCGGGCGGCTGCTGCCATGGGACGAGTTCGGCTACGAGGCGGGGCAGCAGAGCCTGGCCATGATCGCCTCGGTGCCGGTGCTCGGCGACCTCGCGGCCACGTGGCTGCGTGGCGGCGGGGAGTTCGGCGTCGGCACGCTCAGCCGCTTCTTCGCGACGCACGTGATGATCCTCCCCTGGATCACCCTGCTTGTCGCCGCCATCCATCTCTACCTCGTGAAGAGCCACGGTCTGAAGGAACGGGAGGACGACGAATGATCATCCTCCTCGATCACGCCGCCGCTCCCGCCGAGGTCAAGAGCCTGACCGAGGCGATCCGCGCCCTCGGGCTGGACGCCGTGCCGCTCGAGGACAACCGAGGCCAGGCCCTCGAAGTGCTCGGTGCCGACCCTGGGCGGGTGATGGAGCTGGCCGAGGCGCCGGGCGTGGCCAGCATCCTGACGCGCCGAACCGCGCTGGAAGGGGGGGAGCCCCTGTGGCCCCACGGGGCGCTCCGCATCGCGATCCTCGCCATCCTCCTCTTCGTGCTGCTGATGCTCCTCAGCGCGTTCCTCCCGCCCGGCCTCGGCGACCCCGCCGGGTCACAGACCGGCGCGCTCGACCCGACGCACGACGTGGAGTGGTACCTGAGGCCGTTGGCCTGGGTCTACCGCCTCTCCGGCGACGTCGGTCGTCGCATCGGTGGCACGGCGGTACTCTTGTTCTGGGTCGTGCTCTTCCTTCTGCCGTGGATCGATCGCGGGAGCCTCGACACGCCGCGCAGGCAGTGGGTGAACCGCATCGTGCGGGGCCTTGGCTTCGCGGTCCTTGCCATGTTCGTCCTGCTTGCCCTGGGGGTGCTTTCGTGAGGCGCCGGGTCGCTATCCTCCTGTGCCTCGCCGGACTTGGCGTGGCCGCCGCGCCCACGTGGGCGGAGGAGGTACGCGTCTCGTGCGTCACGCACTGCCACGGGGAGGAGAGTCGAGCGTTCGAGGAGAGCGTCCACGCGAAGACCCTCGGCTGCACCGATTGCCACGGCGGCGACCCGACGGCCCAGCGCGACAAGGAGGCTTCCCACAGCGCCGCCGCGAACTTCCGCGGACGCGTGCCCCGTGAAGCGATTCCCGACCTCTGTTCGTCCTGCCACGCCGATCCGGTTCGCATGCATCGTCACGGCCTGCCGACGGACCAGCGTGCGCACTACGAGCGATCGGCCCACGGTCGAGCCGTGCTCGAGCGCGGTGATGTGAAGGCCGCCGTCTGTACGGATTGCCACGGATCGCACGCCATTCGCCGCGCCAACGATCCGCTTTCCCCTTCCGCCGCGGCCAATCAACCCGCCACTTGCGGCGCATGCCACAGCGACGCGGAGGCCATGGCGCCCTACGGCCTGGCGACGGACGTGGTGGAGCGATTCGTCGCCAGCGTGCACGGGGAGGCCCTGCTCCGCAACCGTACGCGGGGCGCGCCGACCTGCTCGAGTTGCCACGGGGCGCACGCGGCTTCGCCCCCCGGCGTCGCCGACATCGTGGACGTATGCAGCCACTGCCACGCCTCCACGGCGGATCACTACCGCACGAGCCCGCACTTCCAGAGCGAGGACATGAGCTGCCGGGCCTGCCACGAGGAGGAGGGTACGGAGTTTCGTCGGAGCGGCTGCGCCGCCTGCCATGGCGCGCACGACATCGCGTCGGCCGATCTCGACCTCTATGCGGGCGACGCGCCGGGTCACTGCGACCACTGCCACCGGGACGGCGACGCTGCGGTCGACCGCGTGCGCGACGCGATCCTCTCCGGACGCGCTGCTGTCAAGCAAGGCATGGAGGACACGCAGGCGCTGATCGAACAAGGCAAGGCCCGCGGCCTTTTTCTCGAGAACGAGAAGCTCTACGTGCGCGAGTCGGCGTTGACGCTCGTCTCCTACCGCCCGCTGGCGCACGGACTCGATGCGGATGCGCTGGAGAACCACCTCGATCTCGGACTCAGGCGCCAGGACCGTACGCGGGAGATGCTCGAGAAGAAGAGCGCCGTGTCGCGTGACCGTCGCATCGTCATCCTCGCGTTCTCGTTCATCCTCCTCCTCTTCGCCGCGCTGCTGTGGGTGAAGCTCCAGGCCATCCGGAGACTATCGTGAGGCTACCGCGGCTTCCACTGGGGCGCCTGCTCGCCCTCGCCGCGATCGTCCTGGCGGCGGTCGTCGTCGTGGGCGGCGGCGGCACCTACGTCGCGATGAGCGTGACGACCAAGCCCGAGTTCTGCGCGAGCTGCCACATCATGGAGCCCTACGTCGAGTCGTGGCGTAACTCCAGCCACAAGGACGTGGCGTGCGTGGACTGCCACTACGAACCCGGCCTGCTCGAGACCTTCGAAGGGAAGTTCAAGGCCTTGTCACAGCTCGCGAAGTACGTGACGAGTACACAGGGCACGAAGCCCTGGGCCGAAGTGAGCGACTTCTCGTGCATGCGGAGCGGGTGTCACTCGAACCGATTGCTGGAGGGTGAGATCCAGTTCGGTCGGATCCGCTTCGATCACCGCCACCACCTGATCGACCTGAAGCGGGGCAAGAAACTCCGCTGCACGTCGTGCCACAGCCAGATCGTCCAGGGCGAGAGCCACCTCACGGTGACGACGACGACCTGCATTCTCTGTCACTTCCGGGCGGGGGAGGGCGAGGAGAGCAACGACGACTGCAACACCTGCCACGGTCCGCCGCCCGAGGCCATCGACCTCGACGGGTTCGTGTTTCGCCACGGGGAGTACCTGGCCCGCGGTGTCGACTGCAAGGACTGCCACGGGGATATCACCCGCGGGACCGGGGACGTCCCGCGTGCGCGCTGCGGATCCTGCCACAACCGCCAGGAGCACCTCGATCGCTACGACGACGTGGAGTTCATGCACCGCCACCACGTGACGGACCACTCGGTCGCCTGCCTCGAGTGCCACACGGAGATCGAGCACGGACTGACGCCGAGGAAAGAGCACTACGCCGGCGCATGCGCCGATTGCCACGAGAAGCCGCACGCCGTCTCGAGCGGCATCTACCAGGGGCTCGGTGGCCGCGAGGTGGAGGACGACCCGAGCGTGATGTTTCGCGCGCGCGTGACCTGCACCGGGTGCCACCGGCCGCCGTTTCCCGACGCGCCGACGCCGCCTCCGGGGACGACGTGGGCGGCGGATCCGCTCGCTTGTATTGACTGCCACGGCCCCGGTTTCGACGGGATGGCGGATCACTGGCAGGCCGAGATCCGGGCGACCACCGCCCAGACGAAGGCGGCGCTCGAGGTGCTCGCAGCTGCCATCGACGAGGCAGGGAAGGAGGCGCCGCCAGCCAGCCGCGAGGCCTATGCCGCGGCGGCCCACAACCTGGGCCTGGTGCTGCTCGATCGCAGCGATGGCGTTCACAACCTGACCTACACGCGTGCTCTTCTCCAGCGCGCGGCCGAGGATCTCGCGACCGGGGCCGAAGCGCTTGGTACGCCGCCCACGTTGCCGAAGATCGAAGTCGGCCCGCGCGTCGCGTCGGACAACGAGTGCACGACGATGTGTCATACGGGGATCGAGTCGGTTGCCGTGCCCCGCTTTGGTCGCTACGGGTTCTCGCACGCACCGCACTTCCTGAAGGCGGGGCTCGACTGCTCGGACTGCCACGCGATGGAGCCCCACGGCACGACGATCGTGAAGCCTTCGATGTGCATCGAGTGCCACCACGAGGACGCCGTCGAGGAGGAGAACTGCGACGTTTGCCACGTGGACGTCGTTGCGCTGCGCGAGTTGGACGCGCCCGACGACGAGGCGTCGATGCTGGGCGTCGACTGCATCGGGTGCCACGAGTCCGTGGCGGATGAGCACTCGCTCGACGCGGTCATGAGCGCCTGCTTCGACTGCCACGACGAGGACGAGGGCATCGATACGGAAGCCTGGTTCACGCGCGTGGACCCGAGCCTGCGGATGGTCGAGAAGCGTCTGGCGGGCTCCACGCGATCCGAGGCGCGGGCGATCCGGCGCGAGCTCGTCGCGTTGCGCGCCGCGGGCCCCTTCCACCACGGGGCCGCCGCCGAGGCGGCCGTGGCCCGCTGGATGAAGCAGATGGACGACGCGGAGGCCGAGGAGGACTGACCTCCTTAGGCGCTGCGAGGCGCGATAGACTCCCCGGCTCGATCCGGGAGCCCCTGCATGCCTCGCCGTTCATTACCCGCCCTCCTGCTCGTCCTCGCGATCGGGGGGCTACTCGCCGTTCCCGTTCGGCCGGCCGGCGCCGACGGCCCCGCCCTCAAGCGCAACGGTGGCTACCTCGGCTTCTTCCTGCGGGAGACGGACGACGGCGTCACCATCGAGCGGCTGCATCCGGGGAGCATGGCCGAGCAGGCCGGCTTCCGGGCCGGGGATGCTATTCGCGAGGTGAACGGCCGTCCGCTCGAGAACGGCGACGCCTTGATCCGCTGGCTCTGGAGCGGGCGGGAACTCAAGGTGGGCATCCGCCGGGGCGACGAGGATGTGACGATCACGACGTCCACGCGCGACCTCGACGCGTTGCCGCAGCTCGAGGATGTGGCTTCGGACTTCACGTTGCCGTCCAAGGACGGGGACGGTACGCACAGCCTGAAGGCGCTGCTATCCAAGGGGCGTCCCGTCGTCCTGGTGTTCGGGTCGTTCACCTGACCGCCGTTCCGGCGACAGTCGGGGACTGTCCAGGAACTCGCAACGCGCTACCAGGCCCACGCCGAGTTCCTCATCGTCTACATCCGCGAAGCGCATCCGATCGACAGCAACTGGGCCGACCCGACGCTCGACGTCCGCGACCCCACCACCGACGAGGAGCGCGCCGGTACGGCCAAGCAATGCGCCCAGTCGCTGGGGCTCGACCTGCCCATGGCCGTCGACGGCGTCGATGACGCCGTGGCTCTGGCCTACAACGCCTGGCCCGAGCGCATCTACATCGTGCGCCCCGACGGGCGGATCCACTACAAGAGCGGCCTGGGTCCCTTCGGGTTCCGCCCGGCGGAAGCCGAAGCGTCGCTGGCGAAGTTGCTGGGGGTGTCCAGACCGACGTCCGAGAGCCCGGACGCCGAAGACGCCGCCGACGCAATCGAAGATGATGGCATCTCCGGCGTCTGGCGGGGACAGGGCGAAGGTTCCACCACGGGGGGGAAGCCGGTGCCCTTCCGCATCCTCATGCGGGTCGCGAAGGACGGGACGGTCAGCGGGCGCATCGAAGCGGGTAAGGCTCGCACCCGGCTTCGGCTGGCCGACGCGACGTTCGACCGCACGTCGGGGAAGCTCCACGCGAGCACCCGCTCGCAGGGACAGGCGCTGACCGTCGATGCCACCCTCGAGGGCGAGGTGCTCGAGGGGGAGCTGCGCCGGCCGGAGGGGGAGGCGCTCTTCGCCTACGAGCTGAAGCGCGTGCGCAAAGCCGCGCCGCTCGTTCCGGGCATCGAGAACGCCACCGGCCGCTGGCACGGCGAGGCTACCGACAGCGATCCGGCCCAGGCCGGCAAGGCGGTGGAGCTCGTGTTGACCGAGGCGGACCCCGAGGCCCTGTCGGGGTCGATCACGATCGACGGCGAGACCGCGCACATCGAGCGCGGTCGCTACGATGCGAAGACCGGTGCCTTGAGCGGACTCGCGAGCACCGACGACGGCACCTCGTGGCGCATCGTCGCGCAGATCGAAGGGAAGAAGGCCAAGGGCAGCGCATCGATCGGCAACGTAGCCCTGGTGGTGCCGTTCACGCTGGTGCTCGAGGGGGAATAGCCCCCAGGACGGTGCGTTGCTGCGCTCGACCGTGCGCCGAAGGGCCGTCTTCGCGACGTCTCGTTGCAACGGATTCCCGACGGCGATCCTCGTCGCGCAGTGCGCCTTGACTTCCGACGGACCCAGGCCTACACGAAGAGGTATGAAGACGACTCCAGTTGGGTTGAGTGTCCTCGTTTTCGTGATGGGTCTACTGCTCCTGAGTGCGCCGGCGACGCCGGAGGCCCTCGCCGAGCCGCCGCCGGGTGAAGAGCCCGTTCCCACGCTCTCCGATGCCGAGGCGCGTGCGCTCGAAGACGCTCGGCGCCATGTAGCCTCGGGCGGCGCGGTCGACGCACCGTTGGGAGAAGGCCGGTCGCTCTTGGGCTGGCCGGCGTACCCCGTCACCCGCTTGCACGATGCCGTCGAGCACGGCTGGGAGGCCGTAGCGCGTTACCTGCTCGATCACGGCGCCGATCCCCGAGCCGTCGTCGAGTCGAAGAGCCACTACAACCAACTTCGCCCGACCGACATCGCGCTCCTCCAGGGACACAGGAACCTCCTCCGGTTGCTCAAGGAACGCGGCCTTCCGGCCGTCGGACACGAGACGACCGTACAGATCGACGTCGGCGAGGCGGACGATGCACTCGCGTTCATCTCGTTGGACGAGGGGCGGTGGGCGCGACTCGACACGGACAACATCGGCACCACGACCGCGGCGGACTTCCTCATCTCCCCGAGCGACCGGTTCATCAGCGGCCTGGACGGCTATCACCAGAACTTCAAGCACGTCGGGGACGACACGGCCGTCGCGCCGATCACTGCCGCGCAGCTTCCTCCCGGCAATCGGGCGCCGAGCGCAACCGCGTGGCGCTTGGGCGTGGAGCCCGAGGATGTCCGCGCCGGCCTGCTCTTCCTGGTGCGTACGTCGGTCGGCGCGGTGTTCCGCGTGCAGCTGGTGTCGTTCGACCGGCCGCGCGGCCGATGCGAGCTGCGGTACGCGCGGCTCGCGACCGGGACGGACGGCGTGGCCGAGCCCCCGGGGGCCCATCGTGAAGCCAGGCCCGAAGGCCCCGTGCACGATGCGTCGAACTGGGACGCGATGGTCACGGCGGTCGGCCGGGGGGACTTGAGCACCGTCCAGCGGATGCTCCGGGGAGGCTTCGACTGGCGAAGGCGCTCCGCCCGCGGGCAAACGGTCCTGCATGCGGCCGTGTCCGCGAAGCA
Organism: uncultured Planctomycetota bacterium; assembly: GCA_963802335.1. Lineage (GTDB taxonomy): Bacteria > Planctomycetota > PLA2 > PLA2 > JAEUHO01 > CAWDIE01. Next base: position 59,608 of record CAWDIE010000009.1, read on the forward strand.
GCCCGCCATCGCGGACTGGATCCTCGAGTACGGGATGACCGGCGGCGAGGCGGGCATGCCGTCGGTGGATCAGTATCTGGATGTGCACGAGCGGCTGCTCGATGCGCCGGACGAGAACGGCTTCACGCCACTCCATCTCGCTTCGTATACGGGGCAACCGGATCTCGTGCGCGTGCTGCTCGCTCAAGGCGCTCTCATCCACGCGACGGACGCGAAGGGCCGGACGCCCCTTCACCTCGCGGCCTTGGGCGATCACGCTCCCGTCGTGCAGGTCCTCATCGAGGAGGGAGCGCGGGTGCGGCTCGGGGATGCGCGGGGCAACGTGCCCGGGAGCCTCACCTCCAACCCGTCCCTGGCGGGCTACCTGGGCAAGATCGCCCAGGAGCAGCCGGACCCGGACGAGCGAGCCGTGCGCGCCCTGCTCGACCGGTTGGTCAAGGCGCTGCGCCGCGGGGACCGAGCGACGCTGTCACGCCTTCTTCCTCGCGGCGACGTCGCTGGTTTGCCGGATCCCTTGGTCCCCGTGGCGTTCACGTCGCGGACTCAGAGCTTCCGGTTGGGCCTCCGCGACGCGGAGGCAGCTGTCGTGCTTACGCTCGAGGAACCAACGCCTGTGGTCGCCGGATTCCGCTTGACGGTCTCGCTGGCGAAGGATGTGGAGACGGATACCTGGCGCGTCCGGCACTCCGAACTCGCGCGTCAACTCTAGGAGGCGACCATGCGATCACGATGCACGCTCCTGTGCTTGCTCCTCGTTCTCGTCGCGTCGGGGTTCGCCGAAGCCGATGAGCTGGCGCGGGTGCGCGCCCAGATGCGCGACGAGCAGGCCACGATCCGCGACTGCATACTCAAGATCGAGCAGGCGGAAAGGAACCTGACCGAGTGGCGCCTCGACGTGGAGATCGAGGGGGTTCCCCGGAAGGCGCTGAACGCGCACGAGAAGCGGATGGCCGCGCTGCGAGCTGAGGTGGCCAAGGCCGAGGCCGCGCGGCTGGCGGTCGAGCGAAAGTCCGGCTGGTGGGAACCGAGTTGGACGGGCAGGAAAGGAAGCAGGTCCTTGGCCTCGTGGATTCTGGCCAGCTTCTTCCCCGAGGGGCATCAGCCCTTTGCGGCGGAACTCGCGTCCACGAAGCTTGCCTGGGAGCAGGCCCAGCAGCGACTCGAGGACGAGGTCCCGGCCTTCGAGGAGCGACTCCGGGCGGGACGCGTTCAGCGTGGCGCAGGTCAAAGGCGGTGTCTGGGAGAAGAACGACCCCGGTAAGCCGCACCCCGTGACCGCGAGGGGGATTCGACGCCTCGAGCAGATGGCGGACAAAGGGGACGCGAACCAGGCGGTGCTGCAAGCCAACATCGACCTGGCGAGCAGCACCAAGCGCCGCCTGGAGGCCGAACGCAAGGCCGCCGAGGGTCGTCTTCGCGAGCTGCGTGTCAAGGAGCGCGGTCTCCTCCTGGAACCCGTCGTCCCCGTCACGATCCGCTACCGCGGGGGAGCGAGCAAGTTCTTCAAGGACGCCATGCGGCAGGCGTGGAAGGACCTCGTCGCCCAGACCCGAAGCCGGCTGATCGAGAAGTCCTTCGTCGTGTCGCCCATGACCATGGAGGTCACGGAGTCCGAGGGCGGCGGGATCGCCACCATCACGCGCTGCACCATGAAGCTGAGCTACGCGGTCGAGGGCGCGACGGAAGCCAGCGGCTACATGAACATCAGCGTCACCTTCGAGCCGGGGCGCGGCGTCGTAGGCAAGGTGCTGCGAGGGAAGGCGACGCTCACCATCGAGGGCGTCGAGCGGGAAGGTGAGACGCCACGCGTGTACGCCCCTCAGACCCAGGAACACGCCTGGGTCGCGACGCCGGGAGATGCGTCGGGCCGTACGTACCTCGTGTCGTTCGGGAAGACCGGAAAGCCCCTCATGAAGTTCGAGCGGATCGACAGCGGGCCTTAGGAGAGCGGACCGGCGGCCGTGCGGTGTCCCCGCCTTCGTGCACCATGCGCGCATGGACGACTCCCTGGCTCGACTGCAGGCCCTGGCGGTCCACTTTCGTGACGAGCGTGACTGGAAACAGTTCCACCGCCTGAAGGACCTGGCCTTGGGGCTCACGGCCGAGGCGGGCGAACTCGCCGAGCTCTTCCTCTGGAAGACGGACGAGGAACTCGCCTTGTTGAGGGAGGACTCGCCCGAGCGCCATCGCCTGGGCGAAGAGCTCGCCGACATCTTGATGTACCTGCTCTACCTCGCCGACGCGTCGGGCCTGGATCTGGCTGAGGCCTGCCGGGCGAAGATCCAGACGAACGGCTTGAAGTACCCCGTCGAGAAGGCCCGGGGAACGGCGCGCAAGTACACCGAGCTCGAGTAGCCCTACGGTGCCAGGCACGTTATCGCCAACTTCCAGTACGGTGCCAGGCACGCTTTCGCCAACTTCGGCGTGACCGACCGGCTCCCCCAAGCGACTGAACGCTGAAGGGAGTCCGCATGACACGCCAGCATCGCTGGGACGAGCCCGGCCTCAAGCTCCACATCACGAACCGGGGGGGAGCGAAGCGCACGCTCATGGAAGTCCGGCGCGACTTCCGTACCTTCCTTGCAGCGCTTGCCTGTTCCGTGCGTCGCGGAGAAATCCAGGTTCTCGCGTACGCGCTCATGATGAACCACTTCCACCTCTTCGTGCAGAGCCTGGGGGCGCTGTCCGAGGCCATGCAGCGGATCCAGACGGCGTACGTGCGGTACTTCAATCGGTCGCGACGTCGGGACAGTCCCCTGCTTCGAGGGCGGTTCTTCTCCAAGCCGGTGATGACGTACGCCTACGAGGGCAACCTCCTCTTCTACATCCACGAGAACCCGGTCGGCGCGCGTCTCGTCGCACGCGCCGAAGACTGGGAGTGGAGTAGTGCCTACCACTTCGCCCGAGATGCCCTGCCTCCGTGGTTGACTCCCGACGTGTGGGAGCGTCACCGCGGGATCTGGGCTTCGAAAATGCGTGATAAGAGCGCGTCCCCGGAGCGCATCGAGCTGATCGAGCGACGGCTGATCATGCCGGCCCATGGCGAGGATCCTCTCGACACGCTTCTCTCCGACGTGCCGGAGCGTGTTTGGAGCTGGATGGTCCGCAAGGCGGCGCTGGCGGACGGCACGCGTCCGGGAATGCCGGCCGCCGGGATCAAAGCGGTCCGACGTGTGCTGGGCGAGGCCGCGGAGAGGCAACTTTCCCTCGTCGTTCACCTCGAAGGCTCGCGCGCGTATCCCTGCGGACGGCTGCTGGAGGCGGCCTTGCTGAGGGATGTGGCAGGCGCCACCTACACCGAGGTCGGACGCCTGATGGGGCAGAGCGCGGCAACGTGCAAGCGATTGCACCAGCTCCACGGCCGCGCGATTCAGGAGGATGAGGCGTACAGGCGCTTGGCCCAGGAGTTGGTCATGGCGTGCGTGCGGCCGCTGCGGGTGTGACGGCGGACGATGGCGGACGGGTGACGGGCACCGACCGTACGCAGCGCCGGATATCCGGCGCTGCGTCACGTGTCCGGCCGACCGCCGCCGCGGCGGTAGCCGGCTGGGCCCGCGTTCGTCGAGGCGGCGGAGCTTTGTGGCACACTCGGGGCGTGAAACCCAAGCCGGCTCATCTGGGGAAGACCTACGCCGAGCAGTTCACGGACCCGTCCGTGGTCGAGGCCTACCGTCGTCGGCCGGCCTATCCCGACGAGACGTTTCTCTTCCTGCGGAGTCTCGTGCCCGATGGTCGGGGGTGCGTGCTCGACGTGGGTTGCGGTCGGGGCAACCTCACTCTGCCCATGGCGTCATGGGCCAAGCGGATCGACGCGCTCGATCCATCCGCCGGCATGCTCACCGAAGCGCGGCGCGCGGCGGGTGGAAAGGCCTCGAACATCCGCTGGATCCACGGCACCCTCGAAGATGCTCCTCTCGAAGGCGACTACGACCTGGCCACGGCGGGTGAGAGTCTGCACTGGACGGAGTGGGCGGTGACGCTGCCTCGCCTTGCCAGGCTACTCCGTCCTGGAGCGCGACTGGCCCTCGTCCAGCGGAGCTTCAGTTCGCCTCCCTGGGACGAGGAGCTGCTGGCGTTGATCCCGCGCTACTCCACCAGCCAGGCGTACCAGCCCTACGAGCTCGTCGACGAGCTGGCCGGACGTGGGCTCTTCGAGCTCGAGCAGTGCCACGACGTTCCCGGACGCGCCTTCTCACAGACCGTGGACGACTACGTCGAGTCGTTTCACTCGGCGAATGGCTTCTCACGAGATCGCATGTCGAAGCGCAGCGGCTCGCGCGTTCGATGGCGAGATCCGGCGCTTGGTCCAGAAGAGTGGAACGGGGGAGAACGTAACGCTGCAGGTCGGCGCGCGTATCCAGGTGGGGTGGCCGCGGAGAGCGATCTCCTCGAGGGACTAGCACGGCCGAACCGAGAACGAGCCCAGCCGGGCCCTGCTCCGGGGCTCGGGGACTCACCGGCCGCGGACCGTGAGGTGGCGGAAAGGTGACTGGCACCGTATTGGTGTTGCACCGTACTAAGGCCCCGAGCGAGGGGGGAATCTCCGTCCGGTCGCCTGGGCCAGGCCCGCTGAACCCAGTGGGAAATGAGTCGTGCGGGCCCGGTGGACCTGTACCGGGTGCGGCCGTCCCTGCGCAGGGATGCGGGGGCGAGGTCCGCCGGCGGACGCGGGCTCGTCTTGCCCAGGAGGTGCCCGCCATGAAGCCGTCCATCCTGTCCATTGCGAGCGTCTTGCTCGCCGTAGCGGCCCTCGGGCTTCCCCTCGCCGGATGCGGTGGGGGTGGAGAGTCGACGGGGGGCGCGCGCTCCATCACGGCCGACGTGCCGCAGGCCCCGGCCGTCCCGCCGGCGCCGGACACACCCCAGCCGGGGCCCGCACCGCAACCTGGTGACGACCCGGCCGAGGATCCGGCGGATCCCGGTGACGTGCAGGACGATCCCGCGCTGCCGCCGGACGGTAGCGACGTGACCCCGCTCGATGCGCCGGCTGAGTTGCTCCGGTGGTCCGGCCTGGAAGACGTCCGGGCCCTGGCGCTGGATGCCGAGGAACGCCTCCTCTACGCGGCGTCGTCGGAATCCGGCCAGCTGTGGCGGATCGCCATCGACCAGGTCGACGTCGAACAAGGGGGTCTGCTTGCCGTCGAAGGGAGCGTCCGCGCGCTTGCGTTCGACCCCGGCCGCAAGCTCGTCTTCGCCGTCCTCGATCCGGCACCCGGCCAGATCGACCGTCTGCTCCGGATCCAGCCCGCCGCCTTCGTCGCCGGCGCGGGCGCACCGGAGGCCGACGACCTCGGTCCGATCGGGGACTACGCGTCTATCGAGGCGCTCGCCTTCGACGCCGAGCAAGAGGTCCTCTACGCCGTCGACGGGGACACGGACGCCCTAATCTCGATCCACCCCGAGTCCGCTGCAACGCAACTCGTAGCCAAGCTCGAAGGACTCGGAGAAGTCGTGGGTCTGGCCCCGGACCGCGACGCACGCAACCTGCTCGCCACGGACGGCGAGGACAATGTCCTGGCCACGATTGATGTGAGCAGCGGCGCTGTGACCGTGCTCGCCGCGCTGGACGAGGAGCGTGTGGAAGGCCTGGCGGCCGACCCGGAGAGCGACGTGCTCTACGGCGCCACCGTTTCCCCCGCGGACGTGTTCGCCTTCGACCCCGTTGGTCGACGCTGGGCGTTCGCCGAGATTCGCGGCATGGCCTTCGATCCCGCGGACCAACGCTACTTCGGCGTCCACACCGCAAGCGGTGTCATCCTGAAGATCGACGCCGACACCAAGCAGCGGGAGATGATCGGGTTCGTGCCCGTGCCGGGCCTGGAAGGGCTCGCCTACGATGAAGGCCAGCGGCTCCTCTACGCTGTCTCACGGGCCACCCAGCATCTCTACACCTTGCCCGTCGACGGGCTCACGATCCAGGCCGACCAGCTGCTCCACGGCGCGGCCGCGCCGTACCTGGGGCTTGCGGCCTTGACGTTCCACCGGGGGGCGCTCTACGCGGCTGACGTCGACGCCGGCAATCTCCTCCGGATCGAGCCGGACACCGGCAACGCCGTCGTCGTGGCGCCCACCGTCGGGTTCCCGCAGATCGAAGGTCTGGCGTCCGACTCGGTCGCCAACGTCCTCCACGCCTTCGACAACGCTCAGCGTGCCTACCTGCTCCTGGACCTGCGGGCGCCCAATGCGCCCGTGATCATCCATCGCGACCAGATCGGCGCCGTCGGGGGCCTGGCCTGGAACGCCCAGGCGCGCGAGCTCGTGGGCACCGACACCATCGAGAATGACCTCGTTCTCGTGCGCGCGGCTCCCGAGCCGTCGCCGGTGGGCTACCAGAGCCTCTCCGCACTGGGCTACCGCACGGACACCCAGCAGATGCTTGCATTCGATCGCGACACCCGGACCCTCTTGGAGATCGACCCCGGACTCAAGATCGGGATCCCGGTTGCGACACTCGACGACGTGGCGGTCGAGGGCATGACCTTCCTGCCCGACAAGGGACGCCTCATCGCGGTGGATGCCGACGCGGGCAGTCTCTACCTGGTCGATGCCGAAGGCAGTCTCCTGCCGATCGGGCCGGCCGGCTTCCTCGCGCCCCGTCGCGTGAAGGCGCTCGCGCATGACGGCGAGCGAGGTGTGCTCTTCGGCGTGGACGTCGACGCCAACGTCCTGCTGGCGATCGATCCCGACCCGGGGAACGTCGACGTCATCGACCCCAGCGACGTCGGACTTGGTTACGCCACCGTGGAGGCCCTGGCCTTCGACGCCCAGACCGGCACACTGCTCGGCTTGGACCGTGCGACCCGGACGCTCCTCAGGATCGACCGCGACATCGGAACCGCCGAGCCGCTGGGCTTGGTCGATGCGATCGACGTAGCCGGCATGGAGAACCTGCCTGGCTCCGCCATCCTGTGGCTTGCGAGCGGCGGTGACCTCGTCTCCGTCGACAAGCACAGCGGCGATCCGCTCGAACCGGGGCCGACGTTGGCCCTCGAAGACACCGCCGGTGATGGCCTCGGTGACGTCAAGCTCTTCTGGCCGCAAGGGGACGTGCGTCGCGACGCGCTCGCTACCTGCGCCGTGGAAGTCGGCGCCAGCTACGAGGGTGCACTTGACCTCGAGCTCCGCTGTGGCGACCGCGTGCTGCACAGGTCCCAGCTGACGCCGGAGGGGGCGCTCGCTCGCTTCCAGATCCCCGAGGGGGTTCGTGCCGCCTTGGAGTCGGGTGCCGCGATCACCTGGCGGGTCGGCAACGTGAGCGCGGCCTTCCGCGTCGTGGACGAGACCAGTGGGCGAGCCGACATACAGGCCATCCTCGCTCACCCGACCGTCACCAGCCGATCCGACTGGCAGCGGCGCCTCGTCGAGGCGTACGCCTTGGACCGTGCGGGCCTCCACAGCGAGGCGCTCGTGGTGGGAATCGGTACCTACGAGACCTATCCCGATCACCCGACGTCGGCACGCGCGCTGCTCAAGACCCTCGAGCACCTGGGACTCGTGCAGACGCGGCTCGGGCGGGAGATCTTCCTGAAGGCGCTACGGCCTTAGCAGAACACTTTCGAGACGCGGGTGGACGGACGTCTACTCGGGCCTCCTCCCAGGGGCGCGGCCTCGTTGGCCGCGCCCCGCCTCGTGTCCTGCGCGCGACCCCGGGGAGTCGGGCACCTCCCCCCCCTCGCATGCGCGTCCACGGGATGGACGTTGTCGTGCGAGTTGGCGGACCGGTGCCTGATGACCTAAACGGGCAATCCCTCCGGGCGGGGAACGATGTCCCCGATCGGGTTCAGAGTCCCAGTTGAGACGCAACTCAACACCCGAAGGGATGCCCGATGAGGAAACTCGTACGACCGGTGCAGAAAGTCAACACAGCGTCGGTGGGTTTGGATGTCCACCAGAACGTCATCGTCTACGCCCGCCTGGACCGCCATGGCAACGAGGCCGGCAAGGGGGCCATTCGTTCCCGGCCGGAGGCCCTGACGAAGTTCCTGGCCAGCCTGGAGGAGCCCACCCATGTGGCGTTCGAGGCCGGCGGCTCGACGTTCTGGGTCTACGACCTACTCGTTGACGAACTGGGTGCGGACTTCGTTCACGTGGCCCAACCCAAGAAGATCCGTGCCATCGCCAACAGCACACAGAAGAATGACAGCAACGATGCGTGGTGGCTGGCCTACCTCACCTACGAGGGCCGACTGCCCGAGTGCTTCATCCCCACGGGGAAGTTGCGCGAACTGCGGATCGCGGTTCGTGAGCGATTCGCCCTCGTGCAGCAGATCAGCAGGGTGAAGACGCGCATCAAGTCGCACCTCCGGCAGTTGGGGATCTCGCTGCCGGTCCGGAAGGTGGACTCGATCCGCGGCTGGAACTTCTTGGTGGACCTGGCCGAAGAGCGCTCGGACGTGCAGGGGATGGCGGTGATGCAGTCCCTGGTGCTACTCGAGTACCTACTGGAAGCCCGCGAGGCGTGGGAGGAGACCATCGACGACTTGGCCAAGTCCTTCCCAGAAGTCCACACGCTCCAAACCGAGATGCCGGGCATTGGCTGCCGGCTCGCCGCCGTGATCATCGCCGAGCTCGGGCCCGTGGACCGCTTCACGTCAGCCAAGGCCATGGGGCGCTTTGCTGGCCTCACGCCATCGGATCGAAGCTCCGCGGGGAAGACCCGCTATGGGGTGATCACGAGGGAGGGAAGCGAGCACCTGCGCTGGGCCCTCACCCAGGCTGCCATGGCATGCACGAGAGCACGATCCGGGCCAGGTCTTGCCGCGGGGAACTGGATCCGAGCTAAGCAGCGACGCATGGGAAGCAAGGGCAAGGCACGGGTGGCGGCCGCTCGGAAGATCACGGAGTCGATCTGGCGTCTGTTCCAATGGGGTGAGTGCTTCGACCCGGCCAAGCCCTTCGGTGGGATGCCCGCAGGCGCCCGCTAAGACAGCAGAGGTTTTGAGGAGAGATCGGATAGGCGAGAGGGAGTCAGTTTCGGAAGGCAGCTGAGCCCGAGGTGCCAGTGGCGGCGCAAGCCGAGGGTCTTGGCCTCCAAGCCACGTGCCCCAAGCCGTGTGCCTGATTGGGAAGCTGCCCTCCGAAATCGACAGCATGGGACACGGAGCCCGAAGAGATGATTGGCTACGAGCTGCCTCCCTCCCGCCTGTCCACTAGGAGGGCCATGGCGTAGAAACTAGAAACCAGAGCTGGGGCTTGACTCGGATAGCCCGTTTAGAGATGGCACCGTACTCGAGTTGGCGGACTGGTGACTGGCACCGTACTGCTCGTGACGGTGGGGAGGGGGGCACGTACACTTCCGGCATGCGCGTCCTCGTCGTGGAAGACGACCCCAAGATCGCCTCGTTCGTCGGCAACGGCCTCAAGGAGGCCGGCTTCACCGTCGACGTCGCGGCCAACGGCGACGATGGTCTGGCCATGGCGCTCGACGCGAAGCACGACGCGGCCGTCGTGGACATCATGCTCCCCGGCATCGACGGGCTCGAGGTCATCGAGACCCTGCGAGCGCGCGGCGTGAACACGCCGGTCTTGATCCTCTCGGCGAAGCACTCCGTCGACGACCGCATCCGCGGCCTCCAGGCCGGCGGCGACGACTACATGGTCAAACCCTTCTCCTTCGAAGAGGTCCTGGCGCGTGTGCAGGCGTTGATCCGTCGCTCGACGGGCACCTCGGAACCCACCACCCTGACCGTGGGCGAGGTCCAGATGGACCTTCTCGCACGCACCGTGACGCGGGAGGGCAAGAAGGTCGATCTACGGCCGCGCGAGCTCTCGCTCCTGGAGCTCATGATGCGCAGCCCCGGGCGCATGTTGTCCAAGACCACGATTCTCGAGCGGGTCTTCGAGTACGACTTCGATCCGCAAACCAACGTCGTCGGCGTTCTGGTGCACCGCCTCCGTGCGAAGCTGGACAAGGACTTCGAACGCAAGCTGATTCAGACTGTGCGTGGAGTGGGCTATGTCTTCGAGCCTTGAACGCCGCGCCTCGCTGCGGCTCGGTGTCAAGCTCAGCCTCGCGTTCATGCTCCTCTTCGGCGTCGTCGGATTGGCATTCGGTTACGGGATGTCCCGCCTCGTGTGGGAGGCCATGGAGGAGGAGTGGGACCAGGAGCTTCGGGCGTGCTTCGAGTCGAGCGAGCGCCCCGATGAGGACATGCGGCCGACCGTCCAGCGAATTCGCGCCTCGGCGGAGAAGCACTTCCAGGACAAGCTACCGCTGCTCCTCATTCCGTCTCTCGTCGTCGGGCTGGCCGGAGGTCTCGGCCTCACCTACCTCCTCACCCGCAACCAGCGAAACGTCCTGCGCGCCGTCCAGCGGATTCGGCGGACGGGGAGCTACGACGAACGCCTGCCGCTCACGAACCAACGCGGGGCCATGCGCGAGATGGTGGTTCTCTTCAACGAGATGTTCGAGCTGACCGAGAAGCAACTGAATCGATTCCGCGAGTCCCTGGACAGCGTGGCCCACGACCTGAGGACGCCGCTCGCACGCTTGCGGGGAAGCGCGGAGAGCGTGCTCAAGAAGGGCAAGACCGTCGACGACTACCGGTCCACGATGTCCGACTGTCTGGAAGAGAGCGAGCAGCTCGTCGGGATGCTCAACGCCCTCATGGCGATCGCGGAAGCCGAGGCCGGCGCCCTGGAGATCCAGTCGGTTCCCGTGCCCGTGTCCGAGCTCATCCAGAGCGTGGCCGACCTCTACGCCTTCGTCGGGGAGGACCGTGACGTCCGCGTGGAGGTGGATCTCGAGCCCGACCTGGTCGTGGCCGGCCACCCCGAGCTGCTCCGCCAGGCGCTGGCCAATCTCGTCGACAACGCGGTCAAGTTCAGCCCCGATGGGGGACGCGTCGAAATCGCGGCCCGCAGGGAGGGCGACGAGGTCATCTTCCTGATCTGCGACGAAGGACCGGGGGTCCCGCCCGACGAAGCCGAGCGGATCTGGGAACGGCTCTACCGTGGGGACAAGAGTCGGCAGACCCCCGGATTGGGGCTGGGGCTCAGTTTCGTGCGCGCCATCGTGCACGCCCATAGGGGCAGCGTGGAGGCCGAGAACCGGCCGGATGGCGGTGCTGTCTTCACCGTCCACCTGCCGACCGGCGAGCGCGTTTCTTAGGTCGCAGCCTTCAGGCGCTCGAGGGGATCCTGGCGGTAGTAGTCCTTGAGCAGCGCGTAGAGCTCCTCGTGCTTCCGCGAGAGCTGGACGGGCTGCTCGAAGAACGTCTCCGTGGCGACGGCGAAGAACTCGCCTTCGTTCGTCGCGCCGTAGCGGTCGAGGACCGAGCGCTTCCCGCGCCGGGCCGCGTCCTGGAGACGCTGGTACTCCTCCGACATCACACGGCGCCACAGCTTGTAGTTCTCGCGTTGGTGAAGTGGAGGCGTGCCGTCCACGTACCCGTCCAGCATGTCCAGCTTGTGTGCGAACTCGTGATAGACGAGGTTGTGGCCGTCCTTGGGGTCGGCTGCACCCTGCCGCACACCGTCCCACGTGAGGATCACGGGACCGCGGTACCACGCCTCGCCAGCGTTGCGCTGTCCCTCGCTCACGATGCCCCCCGACTGGTGGCGAGGCATGGGCGACTCGAACGCCGTCGGATAGACGAGGATCGTCTTCACCCGCTTGTAGTAGTCGTGTTCGATGTTCAGGATGAGAAGCGCCGCCTGGGCGGCGATGATCGCCTTCTTCTCGTCATCGAGGTCGACGCCGGCGAGGCCCTCCCAGTGCTTCTCGTCCACGATGACGCGGAGGATGTCGTCGAGTCGACGGCGCTCGTCATCGCTCAGACCCTCATAGAAGGGCAAGGCCTCGAGCGCCGGCCGCCACGCCTCGGGGAACGGCGTGGCCAGGAGCTTCGCGCGTCGTCGTCGTTTCAGCCAGCGGAAGATCATCGTGCCTCGAAGTCCTCGTCCGGGGAGGCGCCGATCCTACCCACGGTAGGCGGGGCTGATTCCGGCGCTGCGCCTGGCAGAGCCGGCGGGCGTAGACTCGGGGCGAAGATGGACCCGATCCTCGTTCGCGTTCCAGGAATCAACCTGCCGATCCAGGCATACAGCGGCATGCTTGCCCTGTCGTTCCTCGTGGGTTGGTACGTGGTGATGCGCCTAGGGCGACAGGCCGGCTTGGAGCGGAGCTTCATGGCCGGCGCTTTCACCTGGACCGCGGTCAGCGCCATCGTCGGCTCCCGCGTGCTCTACATCCTCGCGAACCCATCCCAGTTCCACGGTGCGAGCGCGCTCGAGTGGATCAACATCCGCAATGGAGGGATCGTGGCCTACGGAGGGTTCCTGGGGGGCTTTCTCGGCTCGTGGATCTACGTCAAGCTCCGGGGCGTACCCTTCATCGCGTGGGCGGACACGGTGGTGCCCGGGGTGGCGTCTGGCCTCGGCATCACGCGCATCGGGTGCTTCCTCCAGGGGTGCGACTACGGGCGCCCCGTCGCCGCCGACGCTCCATCGTGGCTGAAGGCGACCGCCGTACGGTTTCCCAATTGGGACATCGCCTACCCCGACCTCCAGGCGAAGGCGGACGTCGGGCTCGGTTGGCTCGCCGAGGGCCTTCGAGGCGCGCCCGCCTACCTTCACCATCTACGCCTCGGGCTCGTGGACGAGGGCAGCGCCACATCCTTGCCCGTCTACCCGACGCAGCTCCTCGAGTCGGCTGTCGGGTGGAGCGCCCTGATCCTCCTGCTCGTCTTGCGGCGCCGCCAGCGCTTTGACGGGCAGCTCCTGCTCGTGTTCGCCATCTACTACGGCGTCTTGCGCTTCCTGCTCGAGTTCCTTCGCGGCGACGCACAGCGAGGGGGGCTCGGGCCCCTCTCGACGTCACAAATCGTTGCCGCTGCGACCGTGGGCATCGCCGCCGTCGCCTGGCCCTGGCTCGCACGCCGCCCCCGCGCGCCTTCCGCGCGCCCGAGCTAGCTCGAGGAACACCTCGACGTCGGTCTCCAGATCCTTCGGCGCCCCGTCGAAGTAGAAACTCCGAATGGGAAGGCCGCCGAGGTCTCTCGACACGCGCGGATAGATCGCCTCGCTCACGATGCCGTTCATGCAGGTGAAGGGACTGATGTCGACGATGCCGTGCACGCCACGCTGGGCGAGGCAGACGGCCCGTCCCACGTTGAGCACCATCTCCCCGGAGACCGCCGTGGCCGGGATGTACGGCTGGGCCGCGGCGAACACCTCGTCGAGGGAGGGCTCCTCCCATCCCGCGAAGTCCTCCGCGAAGGGCGCGAGCAGCGCGTGCTCGTCCGCCCGTTGGAGGCGGGCGCGTAGCCATGCGGATAGCCGCTCCCGGGACCACGCCCGGCCTCGGAGCCGGAGGGACTGGACGTGCTGCACATGCGTGTAGCCGACCCACTCGGTGATGTCCGCCAGCCACGTCTCGGCGCCGCCTGCCTCGAGTTTGCGGATGAGGTCCTCGTTCGAGAACGTGTTGAGCCGGCAGAAGATCTCGCCCACGACGCCGATCCGCGGTGTGTCCATCGCGCGCGTGATCGCGAGCGTGCGGAAGCGGTCCCGGCAAGCGACGAGCGTCTCCCGCAATGCGTCGAGCTGGGCGGCGGAGCTCAATCCTGCCGACCGGAGCGTGGCGGCGCAGCGGTCCAGGCATGCGTCGTACAGGCGGTCGGCCTCACCGGCCTCCTCCTCGTGAGGTCGGTGCTTCAGGAGGAGCTTGCGCAGGATGTCCGCCGCGACCAGGGCGCGCCACTGTGTGCGGAAAAACGACAAGGCTCCCTCTCCCAAGACCTCGTACCCATTGCGGCTGCTGAGGGAGAGGATGACCGTGCGCTCGTACCCCAAGGCGTCCAGCGTGCGACGCAGGCTCGGTGCGTACTGCCCGAAGCGGCAGGGACCGTTCGCGGTCGGCATGAACAGGACGACCCGCGCCGGGTCCGTGCCCGGTAGCCGCAGCGCGCGGAGAAAGTCGCCCAGCGTGACCTTCGCCGGCAGGCACTCGTCGCCCGCCGTGTGCCGGGCACCGAGGTCGAGCGTCTCCTCGTCGCTCGGCGGCGTCGGTGACGCGTCGATCCCATGGGCCTGGAAACCGGCACAGAAGAGCCGGCTGCTGCCCTGGGCCATCGGGGGGACGAACACATGTTTTCCGTGCAGCGGCCCGAGGCCGTGGCGCGCGCGCCGCGAGGTGGGGAGCCGACTTAGCATCGCAAGACCCCCTTGCTCTCCAGGAACGCCTCGCAGCGCGTGAGGTAGCCCGCATCCCCGGCGTGTCCATCGAACTGGAGGTGAAGGAGGGGGGCGGCGAGCACGTCACGCACGATCGACTTCAGATACGAGTCCGGGCCGCACTTGAAGTTGGTGATGTAGATGACATGGAAATTGGGAACGGCCCGGGCGTGCTCGGCGGCCGCGAGGATCCGTCGCCCGCTGGCCCAGTACATGTTGGGGTGTAGATGGGAGACCGCCGTGCCGGCCGGCACGAGGTAGTCCAAGGGAAGGACGTTGGCGCCGTAGCGCGAGCGGAGCTTCCGGGGAATGTCGCAGTTGACCATCCGGTCGTAGAGGTTGTACGTGCGTCCCAGCAGGAGGAGGCCCGGCTCCCCGGTATCCCGCAAGGCCTCGAGGGCATCGGCTCCCGCGGCCAGGGTCTCTCGACGGAATGCCTGCTCGCGCTCGTACGCCGCCCGCACGGCACGATCGGACACACGTCGTGCAATGCCGATCTTGGCCGCCAGCCCAGCCAGGGCTTCCTGTACGTGGCGGCGTCCAAGGCGGAAGTGCACGGTGGGGGCCAGGATTCGTTCTCGTGCATGCTCCAGGCCAGGGCAGGACCGAAGGACGAAGGGAAGCACCTGGTTCCATGGACAGAGGTGGGAAGGTAGGCCGTCGTCCTCACGCATCGCCTCGTCGCGTACGTTGGGAACCAGCAGTGCCTCCACGCCCTCGTCGAGCAGGGCTGCTGCTTGCCCATGCGCCACCTGGATCGGATGGCAAGGGGCGGCCAGCGCCAGCGCCGCGCCTCGGGTGGCGGTCGGCGTGTCCGTCGGCGGGGAGAACACGGGTGAGAGCCCCAGCGCGCGCACGTAGGTGTGCCAGAACACCGGCCGATCCATGACGGAAGAGCAGCGAAGCATACCGACCGGCCGCTCGCCCTGCGGGCCCGTATCCCCCGCGTCCGATACGACGGAGCCGGTGAAACGTGCAATCGTGTCCTCTCGGTGCGCCATGAGGTCCGGAATCACAGGACGACGGTCGGTGAGAGCCGGCTTGCGATACCTCTCCGAGCATCGATCTCCCCAGTAGGTCCTCTGGCCTTCGACCGTGTACTGCCGCACGTCGCAACGATTCGTGCAGCCCTTGCAGACGAACGACCGGCACGTCATGGGCACCGCGTCGAGGTCGTATCCGCGGAACCGTGTCGCACGCGGGCGACGCCGAAGCTCCTCTCGGGCCTTCAAGGCGGCCCCGATGGCTCCCAGCACGCCGCAGTGAGGCGGCACCGTGATGCGCTTGCCCGTCAAGGACGCGAACGCGGCGGCGACGGCCTGATTGTAGGCGGTTCCCCCTTGAAAGAAGATAGCCTCACCGACGCGGCGTCCACGCACGACGCGGTTCAAGTAGTTCAGGGCCACGGCGTAGGCCAGACCGGCAGCGAGATCCTGGGGCGCGGCTCCCTGCTGCCGCCGGTGCACGACCTCGCGCTCCATGAACACGGTACATCGCTCGCCCAGTCCACAGGGAGACGTCGACGCGAAGGCGAGATCGGCAAACTCCCGCTCGATGCAGATACCGAGCTTCTCGGCCTGTTCCTCGAGGAAGCTGCCGGTGCCCGCGGCGCACGCCTCGTTCATGGTGAAGTCCACCACGATGCCGTCTTCGAGCGCGATGAACTTCGAGTCCTGCCCGCCGATCTCGAAGATCGTGTCGACCAACGGGCCGTCCAGGGCGCGCGACACGGAGACCGCGCCTATCTTGTGCGCGGTGATCTCGTCGCACACGACGTCCGCGCCCACGATCTCGCCGATCAGCTCGCGTCCACTGCCCGTCGTGCCCACGCCGAGGACGTCGAGCGCGCTGCCTGAGCGAGCGGCGAGCTCACGCAGGCCCTGTTTGACCGCGTCGATCGGCTTTCCTGCGGTGCGGAGGTAGCTCTCGTGCCAGACATCACCCGATTCGTCCAGGACGACGACGTTGGTGCTGATGGAACCGACGTCGACGCCGAGATAACCGCGGCTGAGAACCTCCGGATTGGGCTTCATCGCGTCGCCGTTGGTGACGATGCGTACCGCGTCTCGACAGAGACGTGCCGTACGGGTGGGGGAGGCCGCCGTGACGCGCGACCGGCTACGAGGTGGCCGAGCTCGCGTCGAAGTCGCCATCGGGTCGCCTGAGAGCAGCGCGGCTCCGACGGCGCCGAGTGACGTCGGATGCCGGGGCACGAAGCACTGCTCCTCCGTCATGCGCAGTCGATCGCGAAGCGCGCGCACGACTCCTTCGTTGAGAGCCACGCCACCAATCAGGGCCACCGGCGCCACGACGTCGTGCCCCTTCAGGAGCCCGTTCACGATGTTCCGAGCGATCGCGTCGCACAATCCACGCAGTACCTCGGCCGGCGTATGGCCCCGTTGCTGAGCATGGATCATGTCGCTCTCGGCGAACACGGAGCACCGACCGGCGATGCGGGCGGCGCTGGGAGCCTCCTTCGTCGCCGCGGCCATCCGCTCGACCGGGATGCCCAGTCGCGTGGCCTGCGTATCGAGAAACGATCCCGTACCGGCGGCGCAGTCTCCACTCTGGGCATGGTCCTGGATGCAGAGCTTCCCGTCGCTCGCATTGGGTTCGAGTCGCAGGAAGCGAGCGCTCTCCGCGCCGATCTCTATGACCGTTCGCACCGACGGGTGCAGTCGTGCCATTGCGTGGGTCAGTGCCCGGCAGGCGTTGACGCGCTGGCCTGCGACATGGGGCGCGAGCAAGGCTGCACCCGATCCAACGACGGCCGTTGCGGAGATTTCGTCCGGCGCGATGCGGGACTGCAGGGAGTCGAAGAGTCGTCGGGCCGCATCGGCGGGGCTCACGCGCGGCTCTGCAACCTCGCTCAGCAGGGTCCAGCAAGACGGTCGTGGTGAAGCGTCTTCGTGGCTCGCCAGAAACGGCGAGGGCGTCACGAGCAGCGACTGCTGCAAGGAGGTGTCCTTGCGACTGCCGCGCACGGCCATACGTGCGCCCGCCGCGCCGACGTCGATGCCTACGTGCAGTCCCATTCCGGGCCCAGCCTAGTCGGCTCAACCGTCAAACGCCCCACGCCAAACCTCGCACGTCTTCGATGCAATACATTGGCAGGCTGGGTACTTGGGGAGCGAGGACGTATCCTGTCCGCAGGAAGAACGCCTCGCCGGGCGCGTGCGTGGGGGTGCATACGTACGCGGAGCCCGCCTCGCTCCGATCGGCGACGACGGGGAATCTCGACGTTGACCTTCGCGCGGCGCGGATTTGCAATGGCGGGCGTGAGCGCCCCGTCGTCCGACGTGTGGCTCGACGACGTTCTCGCGCGAAGAAAGGGGTCGTGCGATGAGCAGATTCGGCACTGCAGTCAGGGTGTTGTCTATCGTGGCCGTTGGGATGGCGGGACTCGTTTGTGGACCGGCAACGTCGGATCCACTCCAGGTCATGAGCGTATCTCCCCGCGATGGCCAAGAACGGGTGGACGTGAGATCGAATCTGGAGATCACGTTCAATCACGAGGTGTGGGAATACTCGCTCCGGATCGGTGAGCCATCCCCTCGCATCGTGCTCACGTCCACGGAGGACGGCCTCTCCGTGGACCTCGCGGTAACCGCCCGGGACAACCACGTGCTCGTCGATCCCGTCGGCGTCCTTGCTCCCAACACGACCTACGAGATTGCCATTCACCGCGGCATCCAGGGCCCCAATGGGGCGGAGCTTCCAACGAGCATGACGAGCTACTTCGCCACCGGAGGCGACGTCGAGTGGTACATGAGCGTCACCGATGCGGACGTCGCGGTCACCATCGACGAATCCATGGTCAAGGCCGATGTCATCGTGACCCTGGATCACGATCTCGACTACGCGACGGTGACGTCGAGCAGTTGCGTCTTGCGAGACCCCGCACTCGCTCACGTGCCCTGCTCACTCGACAAGGGCGTCGAGGTCGGCCCCAATCAGATCGGGATCAAACCAGTGGATGATCTGCGCGAGGGGGAAACGTACACCGTCACCCTCACCCGGGACATCGTCTCCGAGGACGGCGCGAGTCTTCTCGAAGACTACACCTTGTCCTTCGCTGCGCAGCAGGACACGCCCACACCCGAATTGCCCGTTGCATGCGGGGAGCCGACCGTGTTGGAAGTCGACACGGGCTACGGCCTGTACCCCGACCTTGGTGGCGATGGCCTCGGCAACGCCATGATCGTGTGGCTTCAGGAGGAACTCTCTTCCACGTCCTCCGCCTACATTCGGCGGCCGTACGTCGTCCTGGTGGATTCGGACGGGACGCTCACTGCGCCCTTGAGGCTCGTCGAAGACGCCCAGGATCAAGGTGCTCCCTCCGTCAGCATGAACGCGGAGGGCGAAGCGATCGTCGCAGGACCCTACCGGGATCCCACGAGCTCGCTGCATGGGTTTTATGCGAAGCACTACGACACCGGGCTCGGATGGGACGCTGCGGTCTCGGGTCCGCCGGCGAGTCATGCGGTCGCGGTCCGTGGCGTACAGGCAGGGTTGGATGCCGAAGGAAATGCACTTGTCGCATATCTCGTGGAGCCGACAGCGACCATCGAGCAACACCACATCGAGTACTCAACGTACTCGGCGACCGCAGCGTCTTGGGAGGCACCCGTCACGTTCCAGACGTCCCTGGACCTGGGAGAGCCGCGTGTCGCGATGAGTGCGGCCGGGGAGGCCATGGTCGTTACGTACCAGGACGAGGATGGTGGTGGACTTCGCGTACTGAGCCTCCCGTCGACCGAGACCCGTTTCGATGATGCGGGATGGAGCGCCTCGCAGCCCGAAGCGTCGGTCGATGCCGACGGAGACGGCTTCATCGTCTGGCGTGTAGAGAGCTCGAACGACGCGCGCATTCGGACGGCGCCCGTGGCTGGCTGCGTGCCCGAAGAGACCGCCGCGTTCCTCGATGGAGACCAGCCCGGACTCTGCTGCGAGCCGGCCATTGCCGTGGGTCATGACGGCACGGCCGTGGCCGTCTGGGAACTGCGCAACCCGCCGGCGGGCTACGCCATTCGCGCGAGCCGGTACGCACCCAGCACTGGATGGAGCGCCCCGGTCACGATCGACATGGGCGTCGGCATGCTCTTGAACCCGCAGGTGAGCGTAGGCGCCGGCGGCTTGACGGCGGTCACCTGGCAAGGACCCGAGTTCGTCTACGTCGCCTACGCCACAGGCGATGGTAGGTTCACGGACCCGATCGTCGTGAGCGAACTGTCGGATCCCCTCTCCGTGTACTACGCGATCAACCCCGTGGTGTTCGTCAATCCGTTCGGTGCCGTGACGACGGCCTACGAGTTAAGCGATGCGGGTATCCAAGATGTGTATGCCACCGTGTGTGACTAGACGGCGCGCGCTTCATGAATCATCCAGGCTAGGGAGACGCCAATGACGTGGCGCGGCGTCGCGCGAGCAGCATGCCCGCCGCCGCCGCGATGCTGAGCCATCCGATGACGTCGCCATGTCGTGCGTAGGGGGTCGCCGTGGCGGTCAGGAGCGGGACATCCACGGCACGCACGGCGACCTGGCCCGGGGGCAGCTGTGCAAGCACGCACCCGTCCGGTCCGTAGACCACGCTGACGCCTGTCGTCGTTGCGCGCACGAGACAGGTGCGGTGCTCGATCGCGCGGAAGCGAGCAAGGGCCGCGTGGATGCGCGGCTGCGTGGTCTGGCCAAACCAGGCGTCGTTCGTCAGGTTGATGAGGCACTGGGGCGAAGCGCGTGCGACCACACGACGGACGTACCCCGGCAGGATGTCCTCATAGCAGATCAGAACGGAGATCGGGATGTTCCCAAGCCGAAGCGGATCGTGCGCTACGCCCGGCGTGATCCAGGAGCCGAGCGACGGTGCGAGGCTCATGTCCAGGTCGAGGCGCTCGACCGGACTCCGTTCGCTGAAGGCCACCAGGCGGTTCTTGTCGTAGCGGCCCAGCACCCGGCCATCCACGCCGGCGAGCAGGGCGGCGTTGTACGTCCGTCGGGTCCGCCCCGTGTCGTCGAGGACCGCGGTACCGAAGAGGACGGGCGCCTGGAGGCGGCGCTTGAATGGAGGGCGCACCGTCACCACCGGCGCTCGCAGGCGATCCCCGCATGCGTTCTCCGGCCAGACGAGGAGATCGACGGGGCCGCGGCGCAGCAGGTCCTCCGACCGAGCGATGTGACTCGCCAGCCGACTCGAGTTCGTGTCTCTCTCGAGGGTGGCCGGGAGATTCGCCTGGATCAGACCCAGGCGCAGGGTCGTTGCCTCCCGCACCCGGTCCTGAACCTGCTCCATGCGTACGGCGCCGTACAGGAGGGACACGGTCCCGAGGCCGGCCACGACGAAGGGTGCAGTGAGCGGGCGACGTCCCGTCGCTCGCGGGAGGAGGAAGGCCTCGTAGAGGGCGCCGTTGACGGCGATGCAGAGCACGGAGAGGAGGATCGGCCCGCCCAGCTCGGCCAGCTGCATCAGCGGAAGCAGGTCCTGGAGTGAGGCACCGTAGTAGCTGGGGAACATCTGCGGATAGCTCAGCTCGATAGCGCCGAAGGCCGCCGCGGCCGACGGCGTGGGCGCCCATCCGCGACGACGCAGGGCGCACCAGAGCACACCGAAGAGCACGGCGTGCCCAGCCTGCAACATCCAGAAGCCCACGGCGAGCGCCAGACTGAAAGGCAGGGAGAAGCCGGCGAATCGCTCCAGCGTCGGGAGCATCCAGTAGTAGCCGCCGGTCCACCAGACGAGGCCGAAAGTGAGCGCGTGCAGAACGACGGACGCCCAGCCGCGCCGGCGAGCGCGGTCGAGGGCCAGGAAGAAGGGCACGTAGGCCACGAACGCGAGAGGCCAGATGCCCACGCCCGGGAAAGCGAGCCAGGCGAGGACGCCGGCGCTTGCCGCGAGCAGGTACCCGCCCATCCCCTTCACCCGTCCTCACCCTCCAGCAGGTACGCGCGGTAGCGATCCAAGACCTGGGACCATGGAACTGCCGCTCGGCACTCGACGCAACCGTCTTCCGCCTCCGGCGTTGACCACGGGCGGGACGGGCGCGTAGGTTTCAGGCGTCCGATGATGAAACGGAAGGGGTCCGCCATGCGTACCGTCCTCGTCGCCATTCTGTGTCTCGTCGCCTCCGTTGCGCTTCTTCTGGAAGCGTCCGCGGACCGCGGGGGGAGCCTCGAGGAGGCCACGAAGCTCCGCGAGGCCTCGGCGGCCGACTGGAACGCCGGCCAGTACGCGGCCGCGGTCGAGAAGCTCAGTCGAGCCGCGGAGATCTACCGAGGGCTGCGGGGCGACTACAACTCGGACCTCGCCACCGTGCACCGCGCTCTTGTGTACAACCAGATCCGAGCGGGGACCGCCGACGATGCGCTCGACTCGCTTCGGGTGCTGATGGACCTGGTCAAGGAAACACCCTCGCTCGAAGGCGAGCTCCGCACCGCGAACGCCGCCTTCTACAACGCAGCCAAGGCGCAGCGATCACTCGACGAACAGCTGGCGATCCTGGCGCCCGTCCGCGCCGCCGCGCTCGAGCAGGAAAGCGACAAGCTCGCCGCGCAGGTGGCGCACGACATGGCGGGCATGTCCCGCGACGGAGGCAAGGTCCCGCAGGCCGTCGATCTCTTCGAGACGGCCATCGCCGAGCGCGACCGCATCGGCGACCTCGTCGGCAAGGCCTGGAGCCTCAACAACCTGGCCAACATGTACCTCCGCGAGGGCATGCCGGATCAGGCGATGTTCCCGTTGATCGAAGCCTACCGCCTCGTGCACGAGGACCAGGTCGTGGACGTGCAGGCGACACTCGCCGTCAACCTGAAGGACGCGCTGAAGCAGCTGAAGGAGCGCCCGGGCATCACGGCGGATCACGCACGCTGGCTCTGGCGACTGGCCGAGGCCGGGGCCGAGAGCGCCGTGGCCGAAGTGATCCCCAGCGACTACCTCCTCCGCGAGGCGTGCGCCATGACCGAGCACCTCGAAGGGAGTCGGGCGGGGCACGTGCTGGCCAAGCGTCTCGACAAGAATCCGCTGACGGGGCAGCCGGTCGAAGTCCGGGCGAACCTGGATCTGGCCGCCGCGCGCATGGCCATCGATGCCGGCAAGGCCGCGGACGCCCAGACCGTGCTGAAGAAGATGGACGTGGGGGAAGGGCTCTGCGCTGCCCATCTCCAGGCCCGTGTGCACACGCTCGGCGCCCTCGCCGCTGCGTGGCGCAAGCAGAAGGGCGCGTTCGATGAACAGGCCCGCCAGGCCGTCGAGGCCTGGGACGCCGTGGGGGACCGCGGCGGTCAGGAAGAGGCGCTCGCCAAGCTCGCCCCCGTGGCCGCCAAGCTGAAGGCCTCGAGCGCGCCCGAGCTCGAGGCACTCCACGCGCGTCTGAGCCAAGCGGGGAAGCCGGGCGGCCTCGGCGGCTCTGCGAGCGGGGGCGGCGATCGCAGCGGCTACAAGGACCTCGGCCTCCACGATCCCTTGTTCGAGATCGAGGCCGTGGACGGCGCGATCGTCATCCGCGACGTCAACGCGAAGCACGAGACCAAGGTGGATGTGCGTTGGCAGCCGCGCAGCGTCGGGCTCAACGGCTTGTCGCTGACCGTGTTCGGGGGATGGGTCCGCATCGACTCACTGGCCTACGGCGGCGGCGCCGTGACGAGCGGTCAGCCGGGAACGACCACGGTCGAGGAAATGGGCGCCGTGATTCCCGTGCCCGGCGCAGGGAAGCTCGTCATCCTCAAGAACGGAGCGGTCACCTACGTCGCGGACTGAGCCGCCCGGCGGGCCTGGATGAACGAGCGGATGGCCAGCACGAGATAGACGAGACAAGCCACGGCCACGAGAGCCTGAGCGATCGCGGCCTGCGGGCGCTCGAGCGCTTCGCCCCCGGCGAGCCGCGCGACCTTCACCAGGCCCGACGCCGTGCCTCCGAGCCCAACCAGGGCGAGTACCGCCGCGATGTGCATCGCCATCTTGCGGGCGCTCTCCTTCCGGCCCCAGAGGCCCAGCGCGAGCATCGGCAGCCCCAGGAACGTCGGGATGAGCGCGGTCACGCTCTGCCGGCCCGTACCGAAGTACGCGGCGATCCCCAGGGCGATCAGGAAGAGAGCAAGCAGCTGGGTCCAGCGCGGCATGGACATGACGATCTCCGTTTGTGGAGGAGGGATCCTACGTAGAATCGGGCGGTATGTCCAAGTTTTTATATGGACATAATGCCGGCGGATGCGCCGGGTCTAGAGCCCGCGCTCGGCGCGGAGCTGGCGCTCGGCCTCGAACCAATCCTCGTTCGCGTGGCCGACGCGGCACCCTGACTCTTCCCAGATCTGGCGGGCGCGTTCGCGAATCTCGGCGTCCGTCGGGGCCACCACCGCAGCCTTGGCCGCGGTCTTCTTGGTGACGCGCGGGGTCCGGGTCGCCTTCTTCGCCGGGCGCGGGGTCGCGGGGCGCTTGCGGGCCGCCGCCTTCTTCGCCTTGGTGGGCTGAGCCTTCTTCGAAGCACGCGCCTTGGCGGTCTTCGTCGGCTTGGTTGCCTTCTTCTTGGTCGTCGTCTTCTTGGACTTCTTCTTCGGGCTGGCCATCGAGCTGCGCTCCCCGGACCGCGTGTTCCGGTCCACTCATTTCCGTCCACGCGAGAAACGCATGGAAGTCCCGCATTGGACCACATCCGGCCGGAAGCGGAAGTGAAGATCGGGGCAGCGTCGCGCCAGGGCGGCCGGGCGCGTTGGGCCGTAGCTACCCGTCGGCGGCCCAATACGCCCGGAACCCGGCGGCCAGGGCGCGGGCCATGCGCTCCGTTCGCTCTGGATCGCCGGGCATCTCCTCGAAGGGGGTGAACGTGTCCACGAGGAGGTCGCGGCGCATCTCCAGACAGAGCGTTCGCCCGGGGTGCTGGGCGGCAAAGTGGTGGGCAAGCGTACTCGGGTGGAGCGCGTAGGTGCTGCCCTCCTGCGTGTCGTAGCCGGCGGCGCGTAGGCTGCCGCCCAGGGCTGCGACCAGGTCGCCGTTGGCGAGGCGCGTGCCCTCGGCCGTGCGGGTGATCATGTCGATCTCGGCGCGCAATGGCCACGCCTCCACCTGATCGGGTGCGTACGCGGCGCGCAACCGCTCTACGATCCGCTCGTCGACTGGAACGTCCACCTCGCGCGGCGCGTAACTGTGGAGCATCAGCCCGACACCTCGTGCACCGACGATACGCGCGAAGGCTCGCTCCACGAGGCTTCGATAGGCGCCGTAGTGTGACAGGAGCACGCTCAGGTCGCCGGGGTCGCGCACGTACTCGACGATCCCCGGCGTCACCCCACCCTCCGCGCTGCGGGTTGCCGGCGCCGCCGCATCGATCAGGCGGTTGCAGTCGACGAAGGTCCGCGGGAGGAGGCAACGCACCACCAGGACCGAGCGCGTGGGCTCCGCTACGACGAGAGCCCGCGCGAGCCCCTCGGCGACCTCGGGCGCGCCCACGTCCGTGTTGACGAAGAAGAAGTCCCGCAGGCCCTCGGGAAACGGGCCCACGAGGTCGGCGGCCAACCGGTCGAAGTCCTCGGCGCGCGTGGCCCCATGCGGGACCTCGATCAGGAGATCGGGTCGCGCAGAGGCCGATGCGTCCCCCCCTCGATGGACGACGACGTCGCAGACCCGCGGAATCGAGGTGAGGCCGTCCAGGTCGAAGGCGTCAGCGGCCGGCGTGGGGGGGGCGTCATGCGCGAGACTCCGGGGCCAAGCAGCGCATCCTACGGCCCGGGGTCCGCGGTGACCTCACGCCAGCCAGAGGATCATCCACTTGACGATGAAGACGTGGATCACATCGAAGAAGGCCAAGCCGATCAACGGCACGATCAGCATGGCCCGCGGCGACGGGCCCACGCTCTGCGTGATGGCCGCCATGTTCGCCACCCCGATCGGCGTGGCACCCATCGCCAAGCCGAAGTAGCCCGACGACACGACCGCCGCGTCGTAGTTCGAGCCCATGGCCCGAAACACCACGAACACCACGTACAGGGTCAACACCAGCGTCTCGAGGGCCAGAAGGACGACGATTTCCTTCAGCGAGATGAAGACCATCGCGAGCGGAACCGCCATGATCGCCATCGCCACGAACAGGTTCAGCGAGACCTTCGCCCAGAGCCTCACGGCGGGACTGAGCGCCGGGGACGCCGCGTGAGGAAGCAGGAACGGCGCGAGGTTCGTAATGGCCGCGCCCGCGAGCAGCGTGGTTGCGAACGCCGGGATGTCGAGACCGACACGGAGCAAGAGGTCGTGCAGGAGTAGACCGAGACCCACGGATGCGGCGCCGGCCAGCGTCGCTCCCAGGAAGTCGTCGACGGAGATGGTGGGCTCGCTCGCGTTGGCTTCCTGGGAGGTGAGGACGACCTCGGCTTCTCCCTTCGGACGGAGACCGTGCCGACGAATCAACCAGCGCCCGAGCGGTCCTCCGATCACGGCACCGAGCAACATGCCCATGGCCGCGACCGCAAGTCCCAGCTCTTCTGCCTGCAACAGACCCAGCTTCTCGAAGGTGGGGGCCCACGCGAGCACCGTGCCTGCCCCACCGCTGAGCGCGACCGAGCCGCCGAGCACACCGTAGACCGCCCGTCCACCGGTCAAGTGCACCGCACCCGCGCCGACCATGCTCTGGATGGGCAGCATCAGCACGGCGAGCGCAACGATGAGGAGAAGCGTCTTGCCGCCTTCCGCCAGGCGTTGCCACCGCGCGGAGAGGCCGACCGTCGCGAAGAACGCCAGGAGGAGCGTGTCGCGGCCGGCCGTCTCGAAGCGCAACTCGAGGCCTAGGGCTGTGAGCGTGGAGAAGAGGATGGCGGCGAGGAACCCGCCCGTGACCGCTTCCGGCACGCTGTTTCGCTGCAACCACGGGATGCGGCGCGTCAGGGCCCGCCCGGCGAAGTACGCGAGCAGTGCAACGATCAGCGTTTCGTTGCGATTCAGGCTCACCGTGCCGGTCTCGTCGCGGTGCGGCAACCGCAGGCCCGTCGCGGGAGGGCGGCGGCCGGCGGGGTCGAAGGGGCCTCGTCGGGGATGGCCACATGCGTGGACTGCACGATCGGCTTCTGCCCCGGTCGGGGGTAGACGGTGATCAGGTGAAAGCCGTGGTCGTCGCTCCCATTGTCGCCGAGGTCGTCGAGGCGCGTGACCTTCGCATTCCGGCCCGCGTCGACCTTCATGTCGAGCCCCCAGTCGAACGGCTCGACCGTCCGCTGCTTGACGAAGGGGCGCAGCGTGGACGTCTTGCCGTAGGGACAACCCGTCCAGCGCTGACCGGGGTCCTTCTGGAACACGGCGCCTCCCTGTTCCACGGATGCCCACGTCCCCTCGGCCACGTCATCGTTGTGGCCGAAGAACACGTGGTGGATGCCGCCTTCGTCCTGGCCCGAACCCTCCAGGTTGTCGTTCATCGCCTCGACCAGGAGGCGGGCGTGGTGGCAATGCTCGTCGGCCACCCACGAAGGGCCCATCCACTCCTGGTTGAACCGGTCGCCGGTCGTGAGAAGACGGGTCAGGTTGGCCCCGGCCGGCGTCACGACGGGCACGAAGAGCGGGTTCAGCGCCGAGTAGTTGATGCCGCCCCAGCCGAAGGTGAGTGTGTTGAACGGCGTGTCGCCGTCGTCGTAGTGACCGTAGCCAACCTCCTTGCCGCTTCCCCCCGGATCCGGCACGGCCGCGCGCGGGTCGTGATGCATGAACACGAACTGCAGGCCAGGCCCCTCGCCCGTCTGCCGCATGCGGGCGTTCTGCCTCCGGACGATGGCATCGAACCAGATGGCGTCCGCCGGGTCCACACCGCCCCCCCAGTTGTTGGCGATCGGCCCGATCTGGTCCCGGTAGAGCTGCGGAAGGTCGTACGTGTTCATCGCGAGGAACGAACACCCTCGGTAGTCGAACGCGACGTTGAGCGGTCCGAACTCGAAGACCCACTGCACCAGGCCGTCGTAGTAGGGATGGCGGGCCAGCCGGCCGACCTTCACCAGGGTCGGGAGGCGTTGGCCGACCTCCTGCAGGCCGTGACCTACGGGGTAGGTGAGGAAGCGGATCGGCTCCGGTGGCACCTTCAGGATCTCACCGGCCCAGTCGAAGGCGTTGTTCAGCAAACCGCCGTAGTTGGCGAAGCCGTCGTGGTTCCCGGGGACCGCGACCACCGGAATGCGCGCGCGCTCGAGTTCGTCTCGGACGAAGGGGAACTCGGTGTCGTAGGGCGAGCGAGGTGGGAGCAGCCCGAGCCCCGCCACGATTGCCGTGTGCGGCGAGGAGCTCAGACCCTCGCCGTCGCCCAGGTCTCCGGCGATGACGATGAACTTGAGGCTCGCGAGCCGGGCCCGGATCTCGGGGCTCAGATGGGGCGAGGACTGCACCTCGGCGGTGTTGTCGTAGGCCCCCACCAGGCGCAGGAAGCGGTGGAGGTGGGTGCGATCGTCGTGAAACTGGAGGTCGCCGGCGGCGATGAACGAGAACGGTTCATCCTTCGTCGCCGGGTCATCCAGGAGGACCGGGATGGGCTGGTGGCTGCGCGCGAGGAAGCGGGCGAGCATGCAGTCGACGTTCGTCGGGGCGCGGTCCGAGGCATGCCGCGGGTCGGGCGTACGCCAGGCCCAGTGGAGGATCACGGAGCGTGCGGCGTTCAGGTAGGCGTCGAAGCGCGTGGGAAGGTAACCGTCGATGCCCTCGGCGATCCGGAGGAGGTCCCGCTCGACGGGGCCGCGGCCTCCCTCGAACCGTGCCCCGCGAAACGCGCGTACGGCCTCGCGGAACCCGTACCAGTCGCCCTTGTCGAGCAAGGCGGCCACGGACCGGCCCCACGCCGTCTCGCAGTGCTCGATCTCACGGATCCGGGGGAAGAGCTGGATGTCGTAGTAGCCCGGCTGCAGGCCTGTGCCCTGCGCGTCCCCCACGGGCAAGGCATAGGCCCCCGCCCAGCGGTCGGGTTTGACGTGCGGGAGCGAGAGGGTCTTGCCGTTCGAGAGCGTCACCTCCACGGGATCCAGCGCCAGCTCGTAGGGTGCGAGCTCTACGGGGCGCCGCCGGTCTACGTCCTGCTCGCCGTGCGCGACGAGCCAGCCGCTGACCTTGCCGCGGGGATCGTTGCCGAGATTGCGGCGCGGCGAACGCCCCAGCCAGACCGTCTCGGCCGACAGGTCCCAGAAGAACGCGTCCGTGTCCAGGACAGCGGGAACGATCCACCGGAGCGCGTCGCCGTCGGGCAAGCGTACCCGCTCGGCTTCCACGATGGCCGGGGCGGTGAGGCGCGGGTAGAGCACCAGCGGGGGATACGGAGGCGTGTCGATCTGGGGGGGCTCGGTCGTCGAGATCCTCTCCGCGGCGAGTGCCAGGTGGGCATCGACGATGGCCCTGAGCGCGGCAGTCTGGACGGGAACGGGAGGCGCCTGCTCGGTCGCTCCCGCGTGCTGAGTCGAGCCAGCGGTCTTTTCGACCGCCGCGTCGATACGGTCCAGGTCCGTCTTGATGGCCGCCGACACGTCGCGGAGCCCGGTTGCGCCCGCGCCCCGCGGGTACACGGGGAACCCCTCCAGCGTGGTGCGGCACTTCACGCAGCCACCGGTGAGCAAGGCCCACGCGAGGAGAACGGCCGTCGTCGCTAGTCGCCTGGTGCCTCGCCGCATGCCGCCTCCTGGATCCGGATGGTGCCTCCGCGTTGTCATGTTCGGGTCCTGCCGCGTCCAGATGGGGGCGAAGCGGGTCGCGCGTGAGGGAAGGGTGTCCTCCGACCTCGTCCCTTTCACCGGGAATGTCCGGCCGGTTCACGCAATCGCCACAATCGGGGGGCATACCCGAGGCCGAGGCGCCGGGTTCTCCGGCGTCACGCGCGAGGACGTCCCATGCAACTCTGCAAGCTCGCCTCGGTACTCGGCATCGTGTTCGTGCTCTTCTGGATCGACGTGCTGCTCGTCGGCCCGGCGCGGGAGGCTCGATGAGCGTTCGTGCCGGACCTCGACCTGACTTCGCTTCTCATTCTCCGAGATGAGCGCGTGCAAGCTACATCGTTCGTGTGCGAACGATGGGCGTTGCGCACACGGAGGCGCGCCGGTTGTGTGCGGTCGCCCGGCTGATTGGCAATACGATGCAACCGTGGAACGCCTAGCGAAAGCCGTGTGTCCGTACTGTGGCGTGGGCTGCGTCTTCGACGTGCACATCGAAGACGGCCATGCGAAGCGCCTCGAGTACGCGCTTGACCATCCCATGTCCCAAGGTGCGCTCTGCCCCAAGGGCAACGCCGCCCTCGACATCGTCTATCACACCGAGCGCCTGCGCCATCCCCTCGCGCGCCGCGACGGGAAGCTCGAACGCATCGGCTGGGACGAGGCCATCGAGCTGCTCGCGTCGAAGCTCCTGGGCATTCGCGCGGAGCACGGTGCGGATGCCGTCGGCTTCCTCGCGTCGGCACGCTGCACCAACGAAGAGACCTACCTGAACCAGAAGCTCGCCCGGCTCTTCGGTACGAACAACGTCGACCACTGCGCGCGGCTGTGCCACGCGTCCACCGTCTCCGGCCTCTCCATGACGTTGGGGGCGGGGGCCATGACGAATCCACTGTCCGATCTCGCGAACAGCGACTGTGTGTTCACGATCGGCTCGAATTTCCCCGAGAACCACCCCGTGGCGTCGCGATGGGCGCTTGACGCCAAGGACGGCGGCGCGACCGTGATCCTGGCGGACCCGCGACGGACGCCGGTTGCCTGGAACGCGAAGTACCACCTCCAGCTCAGGCCCGGCACGGACGTCGCACTGCTCACGGCCATGCTGCGCGTGATCCTCGACGAAGGCCTCCAGAACGACGCGTTCATCGAGGCGCGGACCACGGGGTTCGAGGAGCTCAAGGCGTCGCTCGCGGACGTGGACGTCGACGCGATGGCGGCGCTCGCCGGCGTACCGGCCGCAATGATCCGCGACGCCGCGCGCGCCTACGCCACGGCAAACGCCTCGGCCATCATCTGGTCCATGGGCATCACGCAGCACACGCACGGCACGGACAACGTCATCTGCCTCGCGAACCTCGCGCTCGTGACCGGCCAGATCGGGCGTCCGGGTGCGGGCCTCTGGCCGCTGCGCGGACAGAACAACGTCCAGGGCGCCTGCGACATGGGCTGCCTGGCATCGCTGCTTCCCGGTTACGTGCCGGTCGAAGACGATGCGGGACGGCGGCGCATCGCCGCGGCATGGGGCGTGGATGACCTACCGCCGAAGAACGGGTTGACGATCGTCGAGATGACGCACGCCGCGGCCGCCGGGAAGCTCCACGGCATGTACGTGGTGGGGGAGAACCCCGTCGTCAGCGACCCCAACACCGCGCACGTCCGCGAGGTCCTCGAGGGGCTCGAGTTCCTCGTCGTGCAAGACATCTTCCTCACCGAGACGGCCGAGCTCGCCGATCTCGTATTGCCGGCCGGCTGCTGGGCAGAGCGCGAAGGCACGGTCACCGCCACCGAGCGGCGCGTGCAGTACCAGGGCGAGATCGTCCCGCCCGGCGGGGAGGCCCGGCCCGACTGGCGCATCTTGTGCGCCGTCGGCAAGGCTCTCGGCTACGAGGACGCCTTCACGTTCGAGGGGCCGGCGGACATCCTGCGGGAGATCAACGCCGTCGTGCCCGCGTACGGCGGCATCACGCCCGAGCGGGTGCCGAGTCGCGGAGGCCTGGTCTGGCCCTGTCCGGACGACGAGCATCCCGGCACGCCGATCCTGCATACCGAAGTCTTCAAGACGTCGGACGGGAAGGGGCAGATGCGGCCGGTCGCCTACCGTGCGTCGGTCGAGCCGCCCGACGAGGGCTACCCCCTCACGCTGACTACGGGCCGCGTGGTCGTCCACTACAACTCGGGCTCGATGACCCGCCGGACGAAGTCGCTCTCCAGCCGCGAGCCCGCTCTCTTCATCGAGATCCATCCCGACGACGCGGCCGCGCGCGACGTCGCCGAGGGGGAGACGGTCGTCGTCTCGAGCCGGCGGGGGGAGACCGAGGCCAAGGCGTACGTGACGGAGAAGGTGAACCCCGGCGTCGTCTTCATGCCCTTCCACTTCGAGGGGACCAACCGACTCACGCTCGAGGACCTGGACCCGATCGCCAAGATCCCCGAGCTCAAGGTCGCGGCCTGTCAGGTCAGGAAGGGGACGAACGGTGTCTAAGGTTCTCTACGCCGACCTGACCCGCTGCATCTACTGCCATGCCTGCGAGGTCGCCTGCGAGCGCGAGCACGGTGGCATCTCCAGGATGTACGTGACGCTGGTCGAGGGCCAGCTCGCCTCGCCGGTCAACTGTCGTCACTGCGAAGACCACCCCTGCCTCGAGGTCTGTCCGACCGACGCGATCGAGTGCACCGATGCCGACGCCGTGCTCATCCACTGGATGAAGTGCGTCGGTTGTCACCGGTGCGAGATCGTCTGCCCCTTCGGCGTCATCGAGCTCGACGCCCTCGAGAAGATCGTCAAGAAGTGCGATCTCTGCGTCCACCGGCTGGCCGAAGATCTCCAGCCGGCGTGCGTGGCCACCTGCCCCTCGCGGGCGCTTCGCTACGACGAGTTCGACACGATCGTCGACGATGCGCGGGCCAAGAGCGGCCTGAGTTTCGTCACGGCCGTCGGCGATCGCGGCACGGTCTTGACCCTGCCCGCTGGAAAGGAGTGATGCCATGGTGACGCTCGAGGATGTCTCGACCCGGGTCCTGAGCAGCCTGGGCGATCTCGTCGCCATCGACGGGATGAACCGCGACACCGTCTTCGCCACCGTCGGGGCCGATGGGCTCAAGGAGGCCGTCGCCTTCCTCACCGACGAGATCGAGGCGCGGTTCCTGATGTCGGCCGGAACCGACCACCGCGGGGACAAGGGCGTCTACGAGATCATCAACTGGTTCGCGCTCGACGCGCAGAAGCTCTTCTTCGCCCTGCGCACGAAGATCGATCCTTCCAACCTGCACATCCCGTCGATCGCCGAGATGATTCCCGGCGCTTCCTGGGCCGAGCGGGAAGTCCGCGACATGATCGGCATCACGCCGGATGACCATCCGGATCCGCGACGCCTCATCCTGCCCGACGACTGGCCCGACGACATCCACCCGCTGCGCCGCGACGTTCCGCACAACATCAACCCGCCGCCGGCCGAGGGCCTCGCGCCCAAGATGCAGGCGCCGCCCGAGGGCGCGTCCAAGGTCGCCGTCGGCCCCTTCTACCCGACGCTCGAAGAGCCCGTCTTCTTCAACCTGTTCGTCAACGGCGAAGACGTGGTCGGCATGGACTACCGCGGCTTCTACAGCCATCGCGGCATCGAGAAGATGGCGGACTCCGTCCTCAACTACAACCAGATCCCCTTCCTCGCCGAGCGGATCTGCGGGATCTGCGGCTTCGTCCACAGCTGCAGCTACTGCCAGAGCGTCGAGGAAGCCGTCGGGATCGAGATCCCCGCTCGCGCGCGCTACATCCGCTCGCTCGTCCTCGAACTCGAGCGTATTCACAGTCACCTGCTCTGGATCGGTCTCGCGTGCCACTTCATCGGCTTCGACACGCTGTTCATGCAGGTGTGGCGCATTCGGGAGCCCGTGATGCACCTCTGCGAGGCCGTCACCGGGCACCGCAAGACCTACGGCTCGAACCTCGTCGGTGGCGTCCGACGTGACGTGTCCGACGACCAGAAGAAGCACATCTTGACGGTGCTCGCCAAGGCCGAGGAGGAACTCAAGGCCGCGGTCGATGCCATCATCGACGACCAGTCCCTTCTGATGAGGTTGAAGGGCACCGGCATCCTGACCCGCGAGAAGGCCATCGACTACTGCGTCGTGGGCCCGACCGCGCGCGGCAGCGGGCTGGCCCTCGACATGCGCGTCGATCATCCCTACGCGGCCTACGCCGACCTCCCCGTCAAGGCGTGCGTCTACCCGGATGGCGACAACCTCGCGCGGACGCTCGTGCGCGTCGACGAGCTGTTCAACTCGTTCGAGATCGTGAAGGCCTGCCTCGCAGGGATGCCCGAGGGCCCGATCCTCGAGGACGTCGGCGAGATTCCGTCCGGCCATCGCGCGATCAGCGGCGTCGAGGCGGCCCGCGGCGAGGTCGTCCACTACACGGAAACCGGCCCCAACAACCGGCCCTACCGCTGGCGCGTGCGGGCCCCGAGCTACGTGAATCTCCAGGCGATTCCCGCGATCCTCGCCGACGGCAAGCTCGCCGACGCACCGCTCGGCATCGGCAGTATCGATCCTTGCTTCTCCTGCACCGAGCGGCTCATGGTGACGGACGTCGAGTCCGGTCAGGTGCGCATCGTGAGTCGGAAGGAGCTCGGCTGATGCTCAAGCACACGATCAGTGAGCTCAAGGAGGCCTGGTTCTGCATCAAGGCCGGCCGCGTGACCGTCAACTACCCCGCGGAGCCCTCCATGGCGCCGGCGGGGTACCGCGGTCAGCCGACGCTGGACTTCGAACTCTGCACGGGCTGCAGCGCGTGCACGAATGCGTGTCCGTCGCGGACCATCCATCTCGAAGAGGAGGAGACGCATCGCCTCGTCCACTTCGACCTCAGCCGCTGCGTCTACTGCGGCCGGTGCGAGGAAGTCTGCCCCGAAGCCGCCGTCCACCTGTCGCCCGAGTTCGAGCTGTCCACCTCGAACAAGGAAGACCTGCAGATTCGCGCCCGCTTCCGGCTGGCGCACTGCCGCGACTGCGGCGCGGTGATCGGCACCGAGCGGCAGATCGCCAAGCTCCAGGCGGAACTCGAGCCTCGCCTCGGGCACCTCGAGACGCACATGGAACTCTGCGTTCCCTGCCGCCGGAAGGCGGCGCACCGGGCCTCGGGTCTCGGTCGGAGGGTTGCCGAATGATCCGGAGTATCCTCGACAAGTGTTCCAAGAGTTCGTGTTGGGTCTATCACACCAACGCCGGCTCCTGCAATGGCTGTGACATCGAGATCCTCGACGTCCTCACGCCGTACTACGACGCGGAGCGCTTCGGTATCAAGTTGGTGGGGACGCCGCGCCACGCCGACGCGCTCGTCGTGGCCGGGCCCGTCACGCGACAGGTGCGCTCGCGCCTGGAGCGTCTCTATGACGCCGTGCCCGACCCGAAGCTCGTCGTCGCGGTCGGGGCCTGTGCCGTCTCGGGTGGCATCTGGCACGACAGCTACAGCATCGTCGGCGGCGTGGATAAGGTCCTCCCCGTCGACATCCACATCCCAGGGTGTCCGCCCCGGCCCGAAGCCATCGTGCACGGGATCGCGGCCGCGCTCGGCAAGCTCCCGACCAAGGTCAACTCCGAGGATTACGTCGAGCAGGAGTAGCCCCCGTGGCTGAAGCCCTGATTGCCGCGTTCGGCACCATCGTGTTTCCCGGGCTGCTGTTCACGGCGCTCGTGGGGCTCTACTTCACCTGGGTCGATCGCAAGATCACCGCCCGGATCCAGAGCCGCATAGGCCCCCCGTGGTGGCAGCCCTACGCCGACGTCCTGAAGCTGCTGCAGAAGAAGATGATCATTCCGCGGGGCAGCCGGCGGGCCGGCTTCCTGTTGGCGCCGCTCATCGGCCTTGCGGGTGTGACCCTCGCGGCCACGATCATCTGGGCCGCGAATCTGTGGCCGGACCGGGGCTTCGTCGGGGACCTGATCGTCGTCATCTACCTGCTGGCCGTGCCGGCCCTGGCCTTGATCCTGGGCGGCGCGGCGTCCGGCAGCCCGTTCGGTGCCTTGGGCGCCGGTCGAGAGATGCAGATGGTGCTCGCGTACGAGTTGCCGTTCCTGCTGGCGATCGTCGTAGCCATCCTCAAGGTGAACGGGACGCCGGTCGAGGTGGACTCCCGGCAGCTCTCCGCGCTCCTGCTCCCGGACTACGTGCGCTGGCAGGCGGTCGAGGGCTCGATCGCGTGGTCGCCGTCCGGCGCGATCGCCCTCGTGGTCGCATTCCTCTGCATGCAAGCGAAGCTCGGGGTGCTTCCGTTCGACCAGCCGGAAGCCGAGACCGAGCTGATCGGCGGTCCGCTGGCCGAGTACTCGGGTCCGGGGCTGGCGCTCTTCAAGGTCTCGCACGCGATGATGTTCGTGGTGATGCCCGTCTTCCTCACCACGCTCTATCTGGGGGGGAGCGGGCTCGTCCTCGACGAAGCCGGAGCCTTCCACTTCACGTCGGGGGGCTGGTTGCTCTTCGCCGTGAAGGTGCTCGTGCTCTTCGTCCTCGTCGTCGTCGTGAAGAGCACGCACGCACGCTTGCGCCTCGACCAGGTGCTCCGCCTCTACTGGGGGCGCCTCTCCGTCCTGGCCCTGGTTGCCGTGCTTCTCGCGCTGGTGGGGTGGTAGACGATGAGCGGCAGCATCCTTCCCTGGGTCGTCCTCCTTCCGCTCTTCGTCGGCGCGGTGACCCTGCTCATGCCGAGACGTGGGTGGCTCATCGAGCTCGTCAGCGTCATCGGCGCGGCCGCGGTCTTCGTGCTCACGCTCGTCATCTCGGCGCACGCCGGACTCGGCTGGAGCCTCCCCCTCGGCGAGGGGGAGCTCGGCCGGTGGATCGACATCCGCTTCCTCGTCGACGGGCTCAACGCCTGGGTGGCGCCCTTCGCCGGGCTGTTCACCCTGATCGTCGCGGGCTGGTCGGCGATCTTCATGCGTTACCACCCGCGGCGACCGCTCTACTACGCCGCGCTTCTCTTCACCGTGTCCGCGGCGCTCTGCGCGCTCTACGCGGACGGCGCCGCGACGTTCCTCGCCGCGTGGGGTGTGCTGGCCCTCTTGCTCTACGTGCTCGTCGGGATCGATGGGGAGCGGGCGGGACGCGTGGCCCGGAAGAGCTTCCTCATCATCGGGGGGGCTGATTTCCTGACGCTGCTCGGCGTCCTGCTCATGCTGCAGCTGGCCGGGGAAGCGAGCTTCTCCGCGATCCAGACCGCGCCCCTGGCCGCAACGGGGCTCGGCGCGATCGCGCTCGTGCTCATCCTGATCGGGGCGCTCGCCAAGGCCGGCGCGATGCCCTTCCACACGTGGATTCCCGACGCGGCGACGGTCGCGCCGGCGCCGGTGCTCGCCTACCTGCCCGCCTCGCTCGACAAGCTGCTCGGCATCTACCTGCTGGCGCGAGCGTCCATCTACCTGTTCCAGCTCTCCTACGGCATCGGCCTGCTGCTCATGGTCGTGGGAGCCGTGACGATCGTCGCCGCCGTCACTGCGGCGCTCCTCCAGAAGGACCTCAAGCGCCTGCTGTCGTTCAATGCCGTGGGCCAGGTCGGGTACATGGTGCTGGGTATCGGGACCGGCGTGCCGATCGGCGTCGCCGGCGGCATCTTCCACATGCTGAATCACGCGCTCTACGAGTGCTGCTTCTTCCTCTGCAGCGGGAACGTCGAGCACCGGGTTCGCACGACCAATCTGGACAAGCTCGGCGGCCTCGCGCGCTACATGCCCGTGACCTTCGGGGCGACCGTCGTGGCGGCCTTTGCCGTGTCCGGCATCCCGCCGCTCAACGGCTTCTTCTCCAAGTGGATGGTCTACCAGGGCACGATCGAGTCGGCGTCGTGGAGCGCGTACGGGACGGCCGGCCAGGGCGCCGTCGCAAAACCCGGTGTGGTGGATCTTCCTCACGGCCGCGATGTTCGGCGGCGCGCTCACCATGGCGACCTTCATCAAGGTGCTCTACAGCGTGTTCTTCGGCTCGAAGCCCGAGGCGCTGGGTGAGCCGAAGGACGTCGCCTGGCCGATGGCCGTCCCGGTCGTCGTGCTGGCGCTCTTCTGCATCACCTTCGGCATCCTGGCGGCCATCCCCGTGGGCTGGATCGAGTACGCCTTGCCGCGGGGCCAGGAACTGGTGGCGTCCGTCGGGCTGTGGCAGCCGGGGCTGGGCGCCGTGCTCCTGATTCTGAGCCTGCTCGCCGGCGCGGTCGCCTACTGGCTCTCGAAGAAGTCCTGGCAGCAGGAAGCCGACATGTTCGTCGGTGGGGAGGCCATGGACGACGACGAGACCCGCGTCCTCGGCTCTCAGTTCTACTCGCCGCTGAAGCACCTCAAGGCGCTCGGAGCGATTCAGAAGGCGGCCGCGCGCGGCACCTTCGACATCTACGAGCAGCTTCGCCACGGCGGCGGCGCGTTCGTACAGGCGTTCCGTCGCCTGCACACCGGCGTCCTCACGACGTATCTCTACTGGATCGCCTTGGGCATCGTCCTGTTGCTCTTCGCGATGATCGGAGGCTGACCCGTGCGACGGCTTCCTCATGAGACGAGAGGAGGGACGGCATGACCGTGGCGCTCGCCCTCCTCGTGATCCTGATGATCCTCGGCGCCATCGCCGCGCTCGAGGCCAAGGATCTCCTCTCCTCCGTGATCCTCCTCGGCGTGATCGGCTTCACGCTGGTGATCAACTTCCTCCTTCTGCAAGCGCCCGACCTGGCCATCGTGCAGATCGTCGTGGAGACGCTGACCCTCGTCGTCCTGATCGCGGCCATCCTGAAGACGACGCGACGCGACGACACCATCGACGCCGAGACCGAGAACCTCCGCGCGTGGCCGGCGTTCCTCTTCCTCCTGGTGCTGATGCCCTTTCTGGTGCTCGCCATCCAGGGCCTTCCGGACTTCGGCCGCCCCTACATGGAGATGGCGAGCTACTACCTGAAGGATGGCCTCATCCGCACGGGCGCGCCCAACCTCGTGAGCGCCGTCATCCTCGACTTCCGCGTCTACGACACGCTGGGGGAGGCCACGGTCCTTTTCACCGCGGTCACGGGCGTCGCCGTCGTCCTGCGCGCTGTGGGGAAGAAGCGATGACCGGCATGACCGAAGTCGTCAAGGTCGTCACCCGGCTCATGGCCGGGCTGATGTTCGTGTTCGGCGCCTACATCATCCTGCACGGCCACCTCACGCCCGGCGGCGGGTTCGCGGGGGGCGTCGTGATCGCAGGCGCGTTCGTGTTGGGTGTCCTGGCCTTCGGGGCGGGACGTACGGCGACGCCCGAGGGCAAGGCGCGCGCCTCCCACGTGGAGGCCGGCGCCATTCTCGCCTTCTGGGGCATCGCCCTCGCAGGACTGGTGATCGGCGGCGTCTGGTTCAGCAACTTCCTCCCGGAGGGAGACGCCTTCACCTTGCCCAGCGGCGGCACGATCCCCCTGTCCAACCTGGCGATCGGCATCGAGGTGGCGGCCGCGCTCGTGTGCATCTACCTCGCGCTGCTCGTGTACCGACGGGGAGACGGCGCATGATCCTCTACCTTCTCTGCGCCGTGCTCCTCTGCGTGGGCCTCTACGGCGTGCTGGCGAAGCGCAACGCGTTCAAGATCATCGTGGCGCTGTCCATCGTCGAGTACGCGCTCTTCCTCCTCTGGGCGCTGATCGGCTACCGGGCGGAAGCCGGCAAGGTCTCCCGGCCGCCCATCGAGCTGCCCGGCGCGGACTCCGCGATCGACGCCGTCGTCATGGTCGATCCGCTGCCCCAGGCCATCGTGCTGACGGCCATCGTCATCGGGCTCGCGGTGACCGCGTTGCTGGTCTCGACCACCATCCGGATCTACGAGAAGTACGGCACCTTGGACGTGCGCGCCATGCGGAGGCTCAAGGGATGAACGTCCTCGCGTTCTTCGTCGCCGTGCCTCTCGGCGCGGCCTTCCTGGAGGCCTTCCTCGGCAAGGCACCGCGGGTCCTCCGCGACACGCTCGCCGTCCTCGCGACGCTTGTCGTCTTCGTGCTGGCCCTCGGTCAGCTCGGACGCTCTCCGGCCCCCTTCTTCGTGGGCGGGTGGAGCGGCGCGCCAGGCGCGCCGCTGGGCATCCAACTCACGCTCGACGGCCTCTCGTCGCTGCTCCTGGTGATCGTGAGCGCCATCGCGTTGCTCGCGGCCGTCTACTCCACCCGGTACATGGAGCGCTACACGGACAAGGCCAAGTACTGGTCGCTCTTCCTGCTCATGGTCGCGGGCATGAACGGTGTGGTGCTGAGCGGCGACCTCTTCAACCTCTACGTGTTCCTCGAGGTGGCCGCGCTCGCGTCCTACGCGCTCGTGGCGTTCGGCACGGGAGCGACCGAGCTCGAGGCCTCCTTCAAGTACCAGGTGATGGGCACCATCGGCTCGGCGGCGATCCTGCTGGGGATCGCGCTGATCTACGGCCTCACGGGCACGCTGAACATGGCCGCCGTGGGCCAGGCGCTGAGCGGCCAGGTGCCGGGACCGACCCTCCTCTTCGCCGAGGTGCTCTTCCTCGTGGGCTTCGGTCTCAAGGCCGCGCAGGTGCCGTTTCACGCCTGGCTTCCCGACGCGCACCCGTCGGCGCCGGCGCCGATCTCCGCGCTGCTCTCCGGCGTGCTCATCAAGAGTCTGGGGGTCTACGCCCTGATCCGCATCTTCTTCTGCGTGATCGGAGTCACCCGGGAGATCGGGATCGCACTCATGACCCTCGGGTCGTTCTCGATGGTCATCGGCGTCGTGCTGGCGCTCGGCCAGCGAGACATCAAGCGCATGCTCGGCTACTCCAGCGTGAGCCAGGTCGGCTACCTGCTCCTCGCGTTCGGCGTGGCCGCCGCCACGATGACCACCGTCCCAGCCGCCGCGAGCCTCGCGTTGCTCGGCGCGCTCTTCCACCTCGTCAATCACGCAACCTTCAAGTCGCTCCTGTTTCTCAACTCGGGAGCCATCGAGCACCAGACGGGCACCCGCGACTTGAAGGAACTCGGTGGGCTCCGGCGCGCGATGCCGTTCACCTCGGCGACCGGCACGATCGGCTCCCTGGCGATTGCCGGCGTGCCGCCCTTCAACGGCTTCTGGAGCAAGCTCCTGATCATCGTGGCTGCCGTGGAGGGGGGGTACTTCGGGCTGGCCCTCGTGGCTACCCTGGTGGCGATCCTCACCCTGACGACGTTCGTGCGGTTCCAGGGCGCGGCCTACCAGGGCGCACTGCCGGAGCCGCTGGCCTCGGTGCGGGAAGCACCCTTCTCGATGGTGTGGCCCATGGTCGTCTTGGCGGCTCTCTGCATCGGTCTGGGCCTGCTGCTGCTCGATCCGCTGCGCTCGAGCCTTCTCCAACCCGCCGTGGACGTGCTCCGCGGAGGCGTCGAGGCCTACGGCCGGATCGGAGTCC
Source organism: uncultured Planctomycetota bacterium (assembly GCA_963802335.1). Classification (GTDB taxonomy): domain Bacteria; phylum Planctomycetota; class PLA2; order PLA2; family JAEUHO01; genus CAWDIE01. Next base: position 99,797 of record CAWDIE010000009.1, read on the forward strand.
GGTAGCCATGCGTGCGAGCCATCTCCTCTTCTTCGTCATCGCGTTCGCGCTCTTCCTGCTCTTGTCGGGATCCGTCGACGGCGCGCACCTCGTGGCCGGTGTCTTCGTCGCCGCCATGGCCTCGATCCTGTTCGGCGGCGGACTCTCGGTCCATCCCCGGCGGGTCCTGGACCCGAGGCGGTGGGGGTACTTCGTCGTTTGGGTCGGCGTGTTCCTGTGGGAGTGCATCAAGGCGAACTTCGACGTCGCCTACCGCGTGCTGCATCCGACACTCCCCATCCATCCCGGCATCGTCCGGATCGACACCCAGCTGGAGAATCCGACGGCGCGCGCGCTGCTGGCCAACGCGGTCACGATGACCCCCGGCACGCTCAGCGTCGACCTGGTGGGCGACACCCTGTATGTGCACTGGATCAACGTGACGACCCGCGACCGCGCCGAGGCGACCGAGAAGGTCGCCGGACGGTTCGAGCGCTTGCTCGGCAAGATCTTCGAGTAGGGAGGCGCTGTGGACGCTCTCTTGGTGGCCCTGATGCTGATCGCCGTCGGGTCGTGCTTCCTCTGTTTCTACCGAGCCGTCATTGGCCCGACGATTCCCGATCGCATGGTGGCCATCGACATCCTGGGCACGCTCGTCGTGAGCGTGACGGGCATCCTGGCGCTGGCCTTCGGCCTCGACTACCTGATCGACATCGCCCTCGCCTGGGTGTTCCTCTCCTTCGTGGGCACGCTCGCATTGGCCAAGTACCTCTCGGGGAGGCAGCTCGATGATTGACGTCCTCGGCTACGCGATCATCGCCATCGGCGTCGCGTTCAACCTCTTCGGCTGTATCGGTCTCGTCCGTCTGCCCGACGTCTACAACCGCCTGCAGGCCGGAACGAAGTGCGTCACGCTCGGCACGTGCAGCGTGATGCTCGGCATCGCCGTCCTTCACCGTTTCGATGCCACGGCGTGGAAGGCGCTCCTCATCGTCCCGCTCCTCTTCCTCGCCGCCCCGACCGGAGCCCACGCGCTCGCGCGCGGTGCCCACCGCTTTGGCGTGAGGCTCTGGGCCGGCAGCGTCGAGGATGCCTACGAGGACGACGGAGAAGGGGAGGCCCCGGCCGCGTGACCGAGGCGCATCCCCTCGCCGATCTGAAGCAGCGGCTGCGCGGGCACGTCGTGATCCTCGGCGTGGGGAACACCTTGCGTGGCGACGACGGGGTGGGGCCCTACGTCGTCGAGAAGCTCGCAGGGCGCACGAGCGCGACGCTGATCGACGCCGGCGAAGTCCCCGAGAACCACGTCGTCAAGATCTCCGACATGGACCCGACGTTCGTTCTCCTCGTGGATGCGGCGCATCTCGGCGCGGAGCCGGGCGACCTCGCACTCGTCGAAGCCGATGCCTTGGCCGGCGCGTCCTTCTCCACGCACAACCCGTCGCTCGTGCCGTTCGCGGCCTTTCTCCAGGCGTCGTGCGCGGCCGAGCTGATTGGCGTGGGCATCCAGCCCGCCACGACCGAGTTCGGCGCCGAGATGACCGACCCCGTGCGCGAGACCGCCGACCGCCTCGTGGCGTTCCTCGCCGCGGCCTTGCCCACGGTCTGAGCGCAGGGGCACGCCCGGCCGGTATGCTCGGGGCCCCTGGTTGGAGAACGCGCGCCATGTCGATTCGAAATGGTCTCTCGATCGGAAGCTCCCTGCTCCTGGTGTCGATGCTCGCGCTGGGCGCCGCCGCCGGCACGGCGCCCGCGGAGCTGGTCGAGGGCAACACGGCGTTTGCCTGCGACGTCTACGCGAAGCTGAAGCCCGAGCCCGGGAACCTCTTCCTCTCGCCCTACTCCATCTCCGAGTGCCTGGCGATGGTGCGCGAGGGAGCGGCGGGGACGACGGCCACGGAGATGGACGACGTGTTCCACTATCCGTCCCAGAACCTGGCCGCGGACTTCGGGGCCATGCAGGACGTGCTCCGGGCGCCGATGGTGCGGGACGGCTTCGGCCGCGACGCGAAGCAGGTCCCGGCATACGAGATCGCGGTCGCCAACCGACTCTTCGGCCAGAAGGGGTACCAGTTCCTGCCGCCGTTCCTGAGCACCCTGCAGAAGGACTTCCGAGCCGGCGTCGAGCAGCTCGACATGGAGAGCGATCCCCAGGGCGCGCGCGATCACATCAACCGCTGGGTCGAGGCCCAGACCAAGGACCGCATCAAGGACCTGCTGCCTCAGGGGACGCCGACGCCCGACACGCGCCTCGTGCTCGTCAACGCGATCTACTTCAAGAGCCAGTGGCAGACACCGTTCACGAAGCGAGCCACGGCCGACGGGCCGTTCCACCGGCCGGACGGCACGACGGTCGACGTGCCCTTGATGAAGACCACGAAGTACTTCCGCTACGGTGAGACCGCCGACGCCCAGATCCTGGAGATGCCCTACAAGGCGAACACGTTGTCCATGCTGGTGGTCTTGCCGAAGGCGAAGGATGGCTTGCCCGCGCTCGAGGCCGGTTTCACGCCCGAGGCGCTCGCCGGCTGGGTGGGCGTGCTCGATACCGAGCGTGTCGCGGTCACCTTCCCACGCTTCGAGTTCACGTCCGACTTCGACCTGACCCGCACCCTGGCGTCCATGGGCATGCCCTCGGCGTTCAGCGCTCAGCAGGCCGACTTCTCGAAGATGACCGAAGAGGAGCCGCTCTTCATCGGGATCGTCGTGCACAAGGGCTTCGTGAAGGTCGACGAGGACGGCACCGAGGCGGCGGCCGCGACGGCGGTGGGCATGCGCGCCGGGTCGGCCGCACCGCCCGACGAACCGAAGGTGTTCAGCGCCGACCACCCCTTCCTCTTCCTCATCCGCCACAACGCCAGCGGTGCCATCCTCTTCCTCGGGCGGGTCGTGGATCCGTCCTGACCCGCCGTCTCGCTTTGCGGGAGAGGGGTCGGGGCGCGGCGCCGCGGTAGGCTGGCGCGTGCCATGCCGATCGCCCTGACGACCCGCGTTCTCCTGCTCCTTGCGTGCATCGTGCTGCCCGCCGGCATGGACGCGCGGGCTGCGCCGGCCGCGAATCAGGCGGTCGAGCTCGGGCGCGCGCGGCTGAAAGAGAGCCGCCAAGCGCTCGAAGCGGGGAAGGCCTCCGAGGCGTTCGCTCTCGCGGTGGAGGGCCTCGAGTACGACGCCGAGGACCTGGCGCTTCTCGACCAGGCGGCCCGCGCGGCGGAGGCCGCCGAGCGGCTCGACGACGCTCTTCTGTACGCCCGGCACGCCTTGCTCGAGGCACGCGCCGAGGGTGAGGCGACCGAGGACGTCACCCGACGTCAGAACCTCGTCAAGCGTCTCGATCCGCTGCCCGGGGCCGACCGGCCGCGCATGGAGGAACGGAGCCGGCGGCTCTTCCAACTCGGTCAGGACTGCGTGCGGCGCAAGCTCTACGCCAACGCCGTGGAGTTCTTCCAGCGCTGCTACGGCACGCCCGCCGAACCCGAAGCCGCGGCGCAACTCGACAAGCTCTACAAGAAGGCCAAGGTCGTCGACGTCTTGATCGACTCCGGCATCGACGTGCCCGTCTACCACCGCCTCAGCCGCGCCGATCGCCGCGCGGCGCGCCAGGACCACCGCCACGAGGGATGGAAGGAGGCCTGGAAGATCAAGAGCCCCAACTACACCGTGCGGACGAACGTGGGCTGGATCGACGGCAACGCCATGGTGCGCGCCATGGAGCAGATGAACCGCTACTACCGCGAGGCGTATCTGGGCAAGCGGGGCAAGGGCGGCACGGCCCGCTGTGTGATCGAGGTCTACAAGGACCGCGACGAGTTCGTCCAGTTCACCGGCAACACCGACGCGCTCGGCTTCTTCGTACCCGGCAAGAACCTCGTCGCCGCGTTCGATCCCCGGCCGGACGGCGGGACGTTCCGCGACTTGTTCGAGACCCTCTCCCACGAGGTCAGTCACCAGTTCGTGCACATGGTCTGCCGGGGGACGGTTCCCTCCTGGCTGAACGAAGGGCTGGCGACGTACTTCGAGTCGGCGGAGATCCGTCCGAACGGCCGCGTCGACACCAACCTCGTGAACCGTGGACGCCTGCGCAACCTGAAGCAAGCGCTCGACGACGAGTACCCCACGCTCGATGACGTGGTGCGCTACTTCGCGCCCGGCTCCTACCCCGCGGACTACTACTGTGTCGGTTGGGGCCTCACCTACTTCTTCAAGAACTACGAGAACGAGGACTGCGAGCGGATCTACCGGCCGATCTTCGATGCCTACCTCAAGACGTACCGCAAAGGAGGCTCGCACGACTCCTTCGCCCGTTTCCTCGAGCACTTCGTCGAGGGAGTCGACGAGCCGGGTATCGAGACGTTCGAGGATCTGGAGAAGCGCTTCCGTACGTGGATCGAGGACTTGCACCGTATCGAGTTCGGGGGCTCGGGCAGTGCCGACGCACTCATCGAGCGGGCGCGGAAACGACGCGACGCCGGACAGCTCGAGACCGCGGCCGAAGCCTATCGATGGGCGCTGCGCAAGCGTCCCGACGACGTCGCCGGCCAACTCGAGCTCGCCGACTTGCAGGAGAAGGCGGGGGAGAAGGACGCCGCGCTCTACCGCTATCGGCGCCTCCAGGAGCAGTTGCACGAGCGCAAGGGGGGCGAGCCTGCCGCCGCCTTGCTGGGTGAGCGCACGGTGGCTTCCGTGCGAAACCATCTGACGGCGCGGATCGTCGCGCTGGAGCCGGCGATACCCGAGGCCGAGGCCGCGATCCACGCCGACTTCGTGGAGCGCGTCGCGGGGGCGGCAGCCAAGTACGTAGAACTGGGCTTCCCTCGGAACGCCTTGTGGACCCTCGACACCGCCCTTCGGATCCTGCCCGGCGACCCGTCGCTCGAGGCCGAGCGAACCCGCCTCGCGAAGGCGACGAAGGTGGACATCTGGCGCTGGCGGCGCATTCCCATCGCGGAGCGTCTGCGCGCCTTTCACCCCGTCGGCCCCTGGGAGGCGCAGGACGGCGCCTTGGTCGTCGAAGCGGCCGAGGGCTTGGAGTGCCTGCTTCGGGACGAACCGCCGTCGCGCTACCGCCTCGAGGTGACGCTACGCAGCGACGACATGCACTCGAAGTCCTACGCGGGCCTCCTCTTCGGCGTGCCGTCCGCGGACGTGTGGAACGTCTTCGCCCTGGTGGGGGGGAAGGACGTCGAGCTGAACCGGATCCTCGAGCGTTATCCCCTCAACAAGTATCGGACGCGCTTCGAGGACCGTGAGGGCGACGGCATCCGACTCGCCGTCGAGGTCGAGCGAACGAAGCTGCGCCTCTTCGTCGACGGAGCGCTCGTCAGGGAGCGCGAGATCGAGCCCGACGCCATGGCCGGACGACTGGGCGTCGTCGCGTCCGCGTGCACGGCCCGCTTCACGGACTTGCGGCTGGGGCTGTAGGGTCGTCGAGAGGCGGACCGGGGCTACTCGCGGCGGAGGCGCTCGTAGGCTTCCTTCGCTTGCGCGGGGGAGAAGGTGGTGCCGGTCACGCGCAGGCCGAGGACGACGGCCTTCAGCGGGCCCAGGTAGAGGTACTTGTCGGCGTCGCCGAACTGGGGTGCGTCGTCCACGCGTACCGTGCCGGCCGGCTGGCCATTCACGTAGAGCCTGTACACCTGACCGAACCCGTCGCGCGTGAGGGTCAGCAGGCGCAACTCGTCGGCCGGCGACACGTCGAAGGATGCCACGACGTCGCGCCCCTCCTCCACCTCGTGCATCGCCTGGAGCTTCCCCTTCATCGCCCGGAGCATCCACGGCACGTTCGTGTCGGCGGTTTCGCCCGACACGCCGACCACGGCCAGGGAGCCGTCCGGGTCGCTCGAGCGAACGAGGACCTCGAGCGTGAAGGCGCCGCGCGTGATCAGGTTCCTCGGCACCTCTCCCGTGATCAGCGCCGCGTCATCCTCCAGGTCGAGCCCTACGAGACCCGACGTCGGTTCCACGATGTACTGCACGCTGCCTTGGATGGGAATCAGGTCGAAGGCCCGTTGCGCGCGGTCCTCCAGCGAGGCGGTCGACCCGTCGAGCCGCAGCAAGGCTTCGACGCGTGCATCGACGCCCGTCGGGAGGCTCTCGTCCAGGTATCGCCACGTCCGGTCGCAGGGAATCGAACTCGGGGGCGCGGCGCGGGTGCTGGGCTCTCCGTTCTCGATGCGCACGATGGCGGCTCCGAGCGCCTCCTTCACGCGGGCATCCTTCTCCCGGCGTTCGGCGCTCTTGAGCGAGGACAACGCACTCTCGGCCTCCACGCCCATCGCCCCGAGGGTCTCCGCCGCGGCGCGGCGCACACCGATCCGGGCGGGGGGCTTGACGAGGTTCTTGATCGCACTGAGGCCCTGCCGACCCTGGGCCGCGAGCGCGTCGAGCGCTGCCTGTCGGATCGGCTTCTCTCGCTCGCCTTTCGCCAGCTTGATCAACGCGCTCTTCGCCGCGCGCGCGTCCACGCCGATCAGCGCGAGCGCCTCGGCCGCGCCGTGGCGCACGGCCGCGCGCTGGTCCTTGAGTGCGCGCGCCAGGTCGGAGACGGCAGACTTCCCCATCCCGCCGAGCGCTTCCACCGCGCCGTTGCGGATGCGGCTCATGGGGAGCACCTCGATGACGATCGTCGCTTCTCCCTCCGCCTCCGGACCCATGCGCCGGAGGCCCTCGATCGCCGCCTGGCGAGCCACCGACGAGCCCTTCCGCAGGACCTCGCCCAACGCGGCGGCCCCGCTCTTCCCTTGGCGCGCCAGGGCCATCGCCGCGTAGGAGCGGACCATGGGGTCCGTGTCCGCCATGGCGTCCACGAGGCGGTCGGTGGCCGGTGCGGCCTGTGCACCGAGCAGCACCAGGGCGGCGGCGGATGCCCGCCGGTCCGCAGCGCTCGCGCTTCCCAGGTCCGAGAGGATCGCGTCCAATGACTTGAAGGCGGACGCGGGCAGCGTGACGCGGTCCAGGCACGTCAGCGCGGCCTGCGCCGCGGTCGCCACGGCCGCCTCGTCGTCCTTCAGGGCCGCGACGACCAAGGGCAGGGCTTCGTCGGCCGCGCGTCCCGCGTTGCCCAGCGCCGTGACCGCGGCCTTGCGCACGGCCGCGTCCTCGTCGCGTACGGCGATGACCAGAGCCGCGACGGCACCACGCGCCTGCGGACCGTACCGCGCGAGACCCTCGGCGGCGCTCCGACGGACGTCCTCGTCCGTATGACCGAGTCCCTCGAGGAAAGTCGGGAGCACGTCGCTCGCGGGCGGAAGGATCCGTGCCACCGTGTCGAGCACACGGGTCTTGACGGACGCGTCGCCCTTGGCGAACGCGGCGAGCAGGCTCGGTACGGCCGGTCGACCAATGCGCAGCAAGGTGCCTCGGACCTCCGGCACGCTCCGGGCGGATGCCTTGAGGAGCATGCGAGTCAGTCCCTCGCCCGCCCCGGCGAGGCGGCGGGCGGGCACGTCCACCCGTCCCAGCACGGTGGCCGCGCGTCGCCTGAGCGCCGGTGACGGGCTCTCGAGCGAGGCAATCAGGGCGGAGACCGCAGGATCGCCGATGCCCCTGAGGACGCGTGCCGCGCCGTCGGCCGTCGCGTCGTCCTGGTCCCCGAGGGCCTTGATCAGTGCGGGGACCGCGTCGCCGCCGAGCTCCACGAGCGCCTTGCGCGCGCGCGCCGCCACGGGGGTCTTCGGCAGCGCTTCGATCAAGCCGCCGATTTCCGAGCCCGGCGTGGGCTTCACCTTGGCGAAGGCGTCCTGGGCCGCCTCGCGCACGGCGGGCGAGGGGTCCTGCCGGGCAAGGTGCAGGGCGGCCGCGCACGTGCGCGCGGTCTCACCCAACTGCCCCAAGGCCGTGACGGCCGCCTGGCGGACGCCGGCGGAGGGATCGAGCGTGGCCCGACTCGAGACCCGCTTGAGCCACGGGCGCGCCGCCGGACCGATGGCGCCGACGAGCGCCAGCGCGCGGCGAATGGTCGGCGCGTCCTTCGACTCGAAGGCCAGATCCACCGTGGCCCGCGTGCCCTTGGCGGCGCGGCCGGCCGGCGTGCGCAGCCCGTCGTGGCCCTGCAGCCGAAGGAGCGCTTCGGCCGCCCGCAGGCGCACCGGGAGCGAGCTCGTCTCGAGCGCGGCGGCCAGCTTCGCCCTGGCGGCGTCCGGAATCGCCGCGCCCAGCGACTCGAGCCCCTCGACCGCCTCCAAGGCGGTGGGCTCGCGGCCGGCTGTCAGGGCCTCCATGAGGACCCCCGTGCCGGCCTCGCTCGGACCGGCCAGGCCGGCGAGCGCGCGCGCCGCAGCGACACGCACCGCGCCGTCCGCGTCCGTCAGCAGTTTCTCGAGACCCGGCGTGGCCTCCTTTGCACCCAGGGCGAGGGCGGTTCGGGCCGCCGCGCGGCGGACGGCGGGCTGCGGGTCCGCGAGCAGCTTGGCCACGTGCGGCGCCGCCGACGCGGCCTGCTCACCCAGCGTCGCCAGCGCGCGGAGGGCCGCGACCCGGACGATTTCGTAGGGGTCACCGAGCACGGCGATCAGCGACGGCAAGGCGAGAGCCGCATCCCCTTCCAACTCTCCGATCGCGCGCGCGGCGTGCGCTCTCAGCTCCGGCACTTTGGCGTGGAGAGCGTCTCGGAGGGCGGGCATGGCTTTCGTCAGTCCCCGCCTCGCCGCCGTGCGCATGGCCCGGCCGCGAATGTGTACATCCAGCTCTTTGTCCCGCAGCGCGTCGACGAGGGTGCGCTCTTGGAACGCGCTCTCCGTACCCGCCGGTTGCGGGAACGCACTGCGGTGGGCGCGCGCGGCGCTCAGCGCCAGGACCGCGACGGCCGTGGCGTACACTCGGCCGCCGTCGGGACCCCACGGTCCGAGCGGATCCCAGGAGCCGCTGACTTGGCACAGACTCGTGTCCCGACGCTGATTCGGGATCAGCGCCTGGTCGAGCGCGGCGAGCCAGGCGTCCCACCGCGGGCCTCCGACCTGCCGCATGACCGCGGAGCCGTATTGCCAGTAGTAGAGGTCGAGATGCCCCTTATCGGGTTCCCAGCGAGGCGGCATGGACGCGAGCAGGCGCACGCCCTTCTGCATGACCTCGCTCTCGTGCGGGTTCTGTCCGCAGGCCATGCGGACCAGGAGACCCATGGCGGTTGTCGCCTCGGAGAGGTCCCCCGGGAAGCGGTTGATCATCTCTTCCGGCCGCGCGGCCTGGCCGCCCCGCTGAATGTACCCCGTGCGCCCGTACTCCGGGTCCGTCATGCGGTCGATCCAGTCGAGCACTCCCTTCTCCAGATCGGGGTCGACGACGAAGGGCGGACGCAGGTCTGCGGCCCGGGCCGCGTCGTTGATCCGGTGGGCGGCATGGATGGCGTGCATGACCGCCGCCGTGGCCGACGTGTCGTTGTCGCCGGGACGCACGCCGTAGCGCCAGGCACCAGTCGGGTTGCGGGCCAAGGCCGAGAAATCCAACGCGCGCTGGGCGGCCTCGAGCCAGCGCCCATCCCCGGTCATGCCGAACGCCTCGGTGAGGGCCGCCGCGCCGTAGGCGTGGTTGTAGATGTAGTGGTTGGCGCGGCGGGAGCCGACGCAGCCCTGTGCATCCACACCCTTCTGCAGCCATGCGAGTCCGCGTTCGACCGTGGAAGCGTACGGCGAGCCGGGCTCCCCGGCGTAGCCCGCGTGAAGGAACGCCAGCAAAGTCAGACCCGTCACCCCGCTGTCGTAGAGCGGATCCCCCGCGCCATCGGGCCCGCTGGTCTGCGGCTTGCCGTCACACCACGCGCCGAAGCCCTTGGCCTCCCAGCCGCCGTTTGGCGACTGGTGTGCGGCCAACCAGGCGAGCCCCTCGCGGATGGCCTCACGCCGCTCGGGCGGGTCGTCCGCGCCCAAACCGCGTACCCCGAAGGGGAGGAGGCCCACGTAGGCGTCCGGCCCGGTCCTGCCCTCCTCGGCGTGGATGGGGGCGGGCGCCTGGAGCACGAGCGCGAGCGTCAGCAGGATCGAAAGGGCGAAGCTCAGCGCGACCGATCGCCGGCCGCCACGGATCCACACGGAACGCTCCACGAAGCCTCCACCGCACAAGGACAGAGGATCGTACGAGGAGCCGCCGCGGAAGGGAAAGACCCGAGCGGATCCGCCGCGCGAATCAGCCGGCTCAGTTCGCGCCGAGGCCCTGCTTCACTACGGGCGGCGGGCGATCGTAGAGATTCACCTCGCGCACGGTCGCCGGCGGGATCGGCTTGCCGGCGAGCAGTCGCCTGACGATGGCCTCGCGGTAGCGCCGAAAGAAGAAGTCGGCGAGGCCGTTGTCGTAGAGACGCACCTTCATCGGTCGGTGCGTCCGGCCGATACGCTTCTCGACCACCTCACCCAGAGTCACGACGCCGTAGGGATGTACGTAGACCATGATCTCGCTGAAGATCGGGTCGGCCATCACGTCCGCAATCCGCTTGGGCGCCTCGCCTCCCGAGGCCCCCGGCGTGTAGCCGCGCCGGCCCGTGCGATGGATCTCCCAGATCTGCTCGGTGAGCTCCTGGACGTACGCAAAGCCGCCCTTCTCGAGCATGAGCTGATTGGCGCGCGGCGAAACGGATACGACGACCATGTTGTCGTTCGTATCCATGCCTTCGTAGACGTTCTCGACCACACCCGACGCCCCGACGAACGCCATGGGGCCCAGTCGCGCGAGGTTGAGGCCCATGTCGTACTGCCAGCGATCCGGCGGCACGACCATGACGCGCCACTCCTTGGAGTGCTCCGCGGTCACGTACTTGCCCATCGGGGTCTCGCGCTGGTCCGCGGGGCGGCCCATGGTGAACTCCTCGGGCTTGAAGGCCTCGTCGAAGAGGGGCTCGCCGAAGAGCTCGTACTGGATGGCGTAGAGCGCGATCCACTGACCCACGTAGCACTCCGCCGTGTGTCGCCGGTCGTAGAAGCACGCCACGGAGTCCGACGGCTTGGCCTGGGCGACGCAGAGCCACTTGTCCCAGACCCACTCCGGCTCGGGCGGCATCATCTTGAAGGTCAGCGAGTCGAACATGAACACTTGCGGGAAGATGTACCACCCCCGCTCGGTGTTCTCCGTCAGCTTGCGCGTCGCCTCGGCGGTCGCCCGCGCGGTGCGCAGCTGGTGGGCGCAGCGGGTGGGCAGGGAGAGCGAAAGGGGCTTCAGCCGCTCACCCATGGCGCGGATGGCGTCGTCCGTCACGGTGGGCGGAACGAGGATCTGGAGGTCGCCGGCCGCATGCGCCGCGGCCAGGTCGGGGCGCGTGCACGGCCAGCCGCCTTGAATGGTGATTGCCTCGACCTTCGGATCCGCCACGAGGCGCCAGCCCTCGTGTTCGAGGAAGACCAGCTCCGCGCGCTGCTCCGGCGTCAGCAAGCTGACGAAGCGGGCGCGGATGCCCGGGTCGGACGACGCGCCCGCGGTCGCGTCCCGAGGGGGCGGCGCGAGGAGCAGCACGACCGCAGCGAGGGCGGCCAGGAGGAACCGGAGGGGGTGGGGGGTGTGCATCATGGGATCGACGAGGGGGAACAAGTGTACGGAGTCCTGAGCCGGGTTCACGCTGAGACCGAGGCGTGAACGCCTGCCGCCGCGCCCGCATACAATCGGGATCTCCCTGCGGAGCCGCACATGGCGTTCCGACACATCTGGGCCGCGGCCCTCCTGGCTGGGCTCGCGTTCCCCCTCCCGTCAACGGCCGACGAGGACGGTGCTTCGCTTCCCGCGCCGGCCACGATACGGGTGCTCAGCGCGCGCGTGCGTCCTCTCAAGCCCGATGGCACGCCCTGGGACGGCGATCACCGCAAGGTGCCCCGGATCGTCTACGAGGTGGGCGGCCGACTCGCCGGCTTCCCGGGCCTCGGACTCCTCGCGTCGATTCCCTACCGCAACCGGCCGGACCCCAAACTCGAAGTGCGGCAGGGAGAGGAGCGGTCGCTCGGCCGCCACCGCGCGATTCAGGGGACCTTCCTCCCTACGTGGCTCCTCACCGTGGAGCCGCGGGACGACGAGGGCGCCTCGTCCGTGGTCACGTTCGAGTTGATCGACGACGACGTGCGCGAGGACGATGCCATCGGCAAGGCCATGCTCGACCTGGACGTTGCGTTGAAGCGCCCCGGGGTCCACGTGCTCGAAGGGACGGGCGGACTGCACGACCTCACGATCGTGATCCGCAATCCCGCTCTGAAGCCCGACGCACCCCCGTGGCGCGTCGAGCTTCTTGGCGCCACGGTGAAGGCCAGAGCGCAGCGTCCCGCCGGAGGCGACTGGGATGCCGGCGGCAACCCCTTGCGCGAGAAGATGCGGCGCCTTCCTCTCGGCGAGAAGGTCGATGGCCTCGACACGGCGAAACCGGACCTGAAGGTCGCGCTCGTCTGGAGCGACGGCGACGCGCGCGACCTCGGGTCGACCAAAGACGCCTACGAGCACGTCGCCAAGGACCTCGGCTGGTCCGTCGTAGGGCGGGAGGGTATCGGCGACGGCCTCTTCCTGCGCGTGGCGGACGACGACTCTCTGCTCGACGATCCCGTGGGCGTGCTCTTCATTCCACTTAGCAGCTTCCTGGAGGCTCGTCGCGAAGGCACGCTCGTCATCGAAAGCGACGAGACGAGCGGCATCGAGGGCGTGACGCTGACCTTCCGCGTGGAGGCCGCGTCCTTGCCGGGACGGTGACGCATGCGCGCTACACCGTGCCGATGTGGCCGCCCACGCGGATCGCAGCGGGGCCGCGGACCGGGCAGTGGTGCTCGCAGATACCGCAGCCCACGCACTTCTCGGGATCCACGTAGGGGCGCTTGAGCCGCACGGCTTCGCCTTCCCGATTCGTGAGCGTCTCTTCGCGGGTGAAAATGGCCTTCGGGCTGACCGGGCATACCTCCTCGCAGACGACGCACTGCCGGTCCATTCCCCACGGAAGGCACCGTCCACGGTCGTAGGACGCCGTGCCGATCTGGATGGGGCCCGTCGAGCCGTCGCCGCGAGGCTCGAGGCCCTGGCGCTGGGCGGGTCGGAGGCGCCAGATCGCGCCCGTCGGGCAGACGTGCCCGCACAAGGTGCAGGTGATGTCGCAGTAGCCGACCTTCATATCGAGGACCGGCGTCCATATGCCCTCGAACCCCGCTTGCAGACCGGCCGGCTGGAGCACGTTGGTCGGGCAGACGTTCAGGCACGCATCGCACTTGATGCAGCGCTCGAGGAAGTCGCTCTCGGGGAGCGAGCCCGGCGGGCGGATGAAGGCCCGCCGGCCGCTTTCGGGCAAGGCCGCGCCCGTGCCGCGTAGCGTCACGGCCAGAGCTGCGCCGCCAAGCGTCGCGAGCGCGGCGCGGCGGGGACCGATGCCGGTGTCCGCGATCTGACCCTCGCGCGGCGGAAGGAACCGGAACGCGATGGCCTTGTCCGGGCAGTCCTCCATGCAGTTCATGCACACCATGCATTCGCTCATGCGAACGCTGGCCTCCGGCTCGGCGGCGCCTTCGCAGCCCTTCGAGCAGAGATTGCATCCGTTGCACAGCTCTACGTCGCGGTGGATGCGGAACAAGGCGAACCGCGAGAAGACGCCGAGCAGGGCGCCCAGCGGACAGAGCACGCGACAGAAGAAGCGCGGGATGACGAGATTCAGCGCCAGCAGCGTGACCAGCAGGATGCCGATCAGCGTGCCGCCGGCGACATAGGGTTGCGCGGAGGGTTGGATCCCGGGGAGACCGATTCCGCGCAGCCCGGCATCGAGCACCGGGAAGACGGCGTCCGTGACGGAACGCGACAGGAGCGGGATCGGGTCCAACAGGCCGATCTGCAGGACGCCGAAGAACGCCGCGGCGATCATCGCCCCGAGTATCCAATACTTCAGCTGAAAGAGTCGGCGGTAGCGGTTGCCGTCGAGACGCTTCTTGGCTTGGCGTGGGAACCCGAGCCAGTGCATGAGGTGGTGGAGCGCGCCGAACGGACAGATCCAACCGCAGAAGAAGCGGCCCAGGAGAATGGTGAGCACCAGCAGGCCGATGCCCAACACGAGCCCCGACGAACCCACCTGGTAGAGGTGCCGCGTGGCGAGGGAGGTCGTGACGGCGACCAGGGGGTCCAACTCCAGGAAGACGCTGACCGGGTATCCCTGGATGCGCGGGGCTGCCGCCAGGTAGATGCACGCCAGGAAGAGCACGACACAGGTCGTCTGCGCGATGATGCGTACGTTGGCGATCCTCATCGCGTGATCTCCCGGCGTGCGGCCGCGTCGATGACCGTCAGGCCCGCCCCCCGGGACTCGGCGAGCGCCAGATAGGGGAGATCCTTCGCTTCCAGTCCCAGCAGGGTAGCGCCGAAGGTGTCGAGTGCGACCGGATCGGTGGACATCGCAATCAGGTCGCCGGCGATCACGTCCTCGGGCGATCCGCCGGTTGGACCGTTGCGGATGAGCACGCGGGTGCCGTCCAGGATCGACAGGGTCGGCCGGAACAACTCGACGAGCGTCGCGATGGTGTCGTCCATGCGCTGGTGCAACCTGTTCCTCGGTCCGCCGAGGAGGCCGTACCAGTTCTTCATCGTCATGGACGCCCGCGCCAGGTTGTGATCCTTGGCCGGCGCGATGCCGATCAGCTTGGTTGCGGCGAGAAGGGGCCTCACGTACACCGGCCAGCCGTCGAGGACGCGGTCTTCGAGCGCGACGTTCGCGAAGGCGCTCGGCTGCGGCAGGAGGACGCGTCCGCCGGCCGACTCCACCGCATGGCCGATGCCCGTCTTGCGAAAGCACCCTTCCGGCGCGTGAATGGGATTGTCCGTGACGACGACCTCCGCGGCGCCGGCCCCGATGCACGCACGAACGACGGCGTGCACGACATCGGGATTGGTCGTCGTGCCCTGCCACGCGGGACGATCGAAGGCCGCATTCGGTTTGATGAGGACGCGATCGCCCCGTTCGATGAACGCGGCGATGCCGCCCATCTCTTCCAACGCGGCTTCGACGAGCGGCGCCGGCTGCGGCCCTCGCGCTACGACCAGCGTCGGCCCGTCGCGTTCGACTTCGTAGGAAGGCAGCGTCACCCGCGCGTCCGGCGGCGGCCAGCCGGGGGTGTGACGGAGCCACGCGGCGAGTCCGGCCACGCTGCCGACGGCGAGCCCGGCGGCTGTGATGCGACGCAGCGCGTCACGGCGGGTGGTCGCGTCGGTCACGGCTCTTCCTTCCGGATGGCCTCGCGCACGGTCGCGAGGCGGGACGGGGCGTCGTCGTCGAATCCGAGGACGACCACGATCGTCGCGCCCTCGACGGCGACGAGCGCGCGTTCGCCGAGAAAATCGAGAATCTCCTCGGCTTCCTGGGCGGCGGTGGCCGCTTCGGCCGGCGTGTCCGCGCGACTGATCAGGATGCGCCCACCTCCGTCGTAGGTGGCCGTGAAGGCGTTCCGGAGCGCTTCGACGTTGGCCGCGTTCTCGCGATCGAACGTCACGCGACCGAGGCCCTCGGAGGGAAAGACCGTCGGAAGGGCGACGTCCTGTCCTTCGCTCGACACCGCGTCCAGCAACGTCATCACGAGTGCCTCCGCCTCGGCACGCGCGCCGGGATCGGCGACCATGGCCTCCACGTAGAAGGGGCCTTGACGGCCGAAGACCGCCATCGGGGTCGTCACGGCTTCCGCCCCGGCGTCGAGGCCTTCCTCGCGGCCGCTGCGCTGGGCACGGTAGATGCCGAAGGCATCCAGTGGCGATGCCAACTCGTATACGTAGACGTCGATCCAGGAGGTGTCGGGGCGCTGCGGGTCGGTGTAGGAAGCGAACTGAAGCTGCTGGAATCCGTACGCGAAGTAGGCGCCCGCCTTGCCGTTGATCTTCTCGAAGAGCGTGTCGGCGTCGAACACTTCCACCGTCCCTCGCGGCCATCCGCCGGGTGAGTTCGCAACGAGCGGTGACGAGGGGGCGGGGGCCATTCCTTCGGCCGACGCTTCGGGAAGACCGGGCGGTCCCGGCCGGCGCCCCGCGACCACGAAGAGGGCGCACGCGCCGAGGATCGCCATCAAGAGGAGCGTGCTGATCACGCGCTCGGTCGAAGAAGGCGTTCGCGGACGCCGACGGGGGATGAGAGGCGGTCGTCGCATCAAGAAGTTCCCAACCAAAGGGATCATAGCCAAGGCGTTCTCGCGGTACAGTGCGGTCCCCCAGTTGGTCAAGCGGAGGTCGTCATGGAGACTGCGGATCGTTCGCAAGGTGGTGTCGAGCGTCGTACGTTCCTGAAAGGAGCCGCTGCGAGCACCGTCGGCCTGGGGCTTGCCGGCTCGTTCGTGCGCCCGTTGCTGGCCGACGAAGGTGCGTCGTCCACGACGCGAGCCAACGTGAAGACGCGCACGTTCGGACGTACCAAGGTCCCCATCTCCACGGTGATGTACGGGAGCGGTTCGCTCCGGCCCGAGAACGTGCGCATGCTGCAGATCGCTCACGAGCACGGGCTGTTCGGTATCGACACCGCGCAGGGCTACCAGAACGGGAAGTCCGAAGAAGCGGTGGGTGCGTTCCTCGCCTCCGGCGTCGATCGCGAGAAGGTCTTTCTCTGCACCAAGGCGACCTCGTTCCGCCGCCCGGCGAACGGATCCGCGAAGGACGTCCTTGCCGCCGTGCGCGCCAACGTCGAACTCAGCCTCAAGCGCACGAAGACGGACTACCTCGACCTCTTCCTGTGGCCGCACGGTGCGAACTCGACCGCGTTCCTCGAAGACGAGGCGGTGCGGGATGCGCTGAAGGTCATGCGCGACGAGAAGAAGCTCCGCTTCCTCGGTTTCTCCAGTCACGCCAACTACAAGGAGACCGTGACCGCCGGGATCCAGGACGGCTTCTACGACGTCATCCTCACGGTGATCAACATCTGCACCCAGAACCCCGACGTCGCGGGCCGCGAAGGCTCCGATACCTCCCGGGGCGCTGGGCGACCGATCCTCGACACCCGAGAGCTGCTCGCGCTCGCGAAGGAGAAGAACATCGGCATCATGGCCATGAAGGTGGCCAAGGACGGTTTCCTCTCCACGCCGACCGACAGTCTGCTCGCCAAGGCCTTCCCCGCGGACAGCCCCTGGTCCCGGCATCAGAAGCTCTACAAGTTCGGTCTCGACCAGGCGGGCGTCTCCACGGTGGTCATCGGCATGGGCAATGCGAAGCACCTGAAGGAGGCGGTTCAGGTGGGCGCCAGCTGAGCCGCGGGCCCGAATCGGGCCGGGGGCTTCCCTGGGAGCCCACGTTCTCCCTAGAATGGGGCTACCGAGCGGAGGCGTCCGCCGAACCCCTTGGTGGCGTGCGCGACCTTCGCGTGGAGGATACGCGTGCACGAAACGGGGAAGAAAGAGAGCTACGACCCGGGTCATCTGACCTTCGACTGTCCGTGGTGCGGTGCCATCAGCGGCGTCCAACCGGAGCTCATCGGCGAGCACTTCGAGTGTGTCGAGTGCGGCAAGGAAACGAAGCTCACCGACCAGAACACGCGTCACGCGCACCTGTTCGAGCCGCCCTCGGATGCGCCCCATCTCGACGACTCGCCCCGTCCGTTCACCTGCCCCTGGTGTGGCGACCACGCGGAGATCCCGCCCACGCATCTCGGGGAGTACTACGACTGCAAGGAGTGCCACAAGCGAACCAAGCTCACGCCTCGCACCTTGCCCTCGCCCGAGGAGGTGGCTGGGCAGGCGAAGTCAAAGGAGGAGCACCACGCGGTCTGGCCCTTGGGGCTGGCGGCCGTGATCGTCGTCGGGGCCGTGCTCTGGGCCCTGTTCGGGCGCGGCGGCAACGACGAGTCGCCGAAGGACGGTGACCGCAGCACCGCCGTCGTCGATTCGAGCGACCAGGGCAACCCCGCCGGTTCCACCGACGCGGCAGCCACGCCGACGACGTCCGAGCCCACCTCACCCGGCGGGACGGGGGACGCCACGGACACGGATGCGGACACGGACACGTCGCCGGCGGATCCAGGCGATGCAGACGAGCGAACGAGCATTGCCTACAAGGTCGCCAAGGCCCGCCTCGAGAAGGCGACGGCCGCGCGCACGGAGGCCCAGGAAGCCGTGACAGCGTGGCTGGCGGCGCATCCCGACGTGGCCGCTCAACTCGAGCTGCAGTCGGTGCGTGAGTCCCTGCTGGCGCGAGCCCAGGAGCTGCTCGAGTCCATGGGCGCCGACGCCACGGGGCCCGCTCAGGCGCGCGCGTTCAACCAGAAGTTCACTGCCTACGTGGAGCAGGACCCGAGCCGCGTGGCCTTGGCGGAGGCGTTGCTGGCCGACCTCACGTCCCAGCCCATTCGTCCCGTCCGCGTGCGCTCGTGGCAGCAGCTCAACTTCCACCAGCCCCGGCTGCACGAGGTGCTCGAGGATCAGATCCGGGCGGGGCGTGCCGCCATGCCCAACGAGTTGCTCGCGCTCACGAGCGCCCTGATGAGCGCAACCGCCAGCGAGGAGGACGCCACCGCCGAGTTCGAGGCCGCCTCGGCGAAGTGAGGGCGCCGGCACTCAGCCGACCGCCACCGCCGCTGCCGCGTCCAGGCGCTCGTAGATCGCGTCCAACCACGCGGCGTGCTCGGGCTTCATGAGGCAGGAGCGCAGGCACAGCACGGTCGTGCCGTCGCCGCCGAGCGTTCCCGTCGCGCGCTCGACCAGCGCGCGGGGGAACGCGGCCAGCGCCAGGTGCAGGTCGCGTCGGGCCGCCTCGTCGAAAATCGAGCGCGCCCGCGCCGAAGCCTCCTCGACCGTGGCGGCCCGCACCGCCCACACGACGATATCCAACTCGGGGTCGAGAATCGGCGCGAAGCGTTCGTCTTCCTCGAGCCGCGCGTGGAGCGCCAAGGCCGCATCGCGGCATGCTTCCAGCCCGCGGGCGAACGTGCCTCCCTCCGCGTAGGGAAGGAGTTCCTGGGTGGCCCAGAGGGCCACCGCGGCGGCGCCGGGACGCGAGCACTCCAGCGAGATCTCGCCGAGGTGGAGCGCGGCGGAGCTGAAGTAGGTGTACGGCGAGTCGTGCGCATAGACGCGTCCGACGGCCGGGTCGCGGAAGAGGACGCACCCGCATCCGTATGGCTGCAATCCGTGCTTGTGCGGATCGATGACGATCGAGTCCACCGCCTTGAGGGCGTCGAACGACGCCCGCGCCGAGGGCGCGAGGTTGCGCGCCAACTTGAAGTAGCCCCCGTACGCCGCGTCGACATGGACCCGGAAGTCGTGGGTCTCACGTAGCGCCAGGACCTGCGGCAGCGGATCGATCGCGCCGGTGGCGGTGGCGCCGAGGGTCACGACCACCGTGCCCACGTCCCCCGCCTCCAACGCGCGCTCGAGCGCTTCGAGGTCGAGCCGAGCGTGCCGGTCGGTGGCCACCGCGCGAAAGGGGACGCCGAGCACGCCGCTCAAACGCTCGTGCGTGTAGTGGGCCTGCTCCGACGCCAGAACCGCGCCGGGCGAGACGTTCCGTGCGACCCACAGGGCCTCCAGATTGGCCATCGTGCCGCCACCGCAGAGGTGACCGAGGTGCGTCTCTAACCCGAAGAGCGCCGCGAGGCGGGCGACCGCCTCCTGCTCGAGGACGGAGCTGGCGCGTCCGCCGTCGAGTGCGTGGTTGTTGGGGTTGATCCACATGGCGAGCGCGTACGCCAAGCGGGCGATCCGGTGGGGGGGCTTCAGCATCTGGCCGGCGTACAGAGGATGCGGGTAGGGGTAGTTGTCGCGCATGCGCAGCGCCACGTCCTCTAGCACCTCGCGCATGCGTGCCGTGTCCGCGGCGGGCTCGAATGGAGGCAGCTCGTCGAATGCCGCCTCCAGCGTGGCCAGCGCTCGTGTCCAGAGGGCGACATCCTCTTGCTCGGGGCTCATCCGTGGACCTCGGCGCGCATTACGTCTCCGACGGGGTGATCTCCACGCGGAAGCGTACATCCTGGAAGCCCACGATGTCCCCATCCACGAGGCGGATCAGCTCGCCGGGCCTGAGCTGCGTGCCACCCGCCGTGGTGCCGATCTGGCTCAGGTCCCGGACCCAGTAGCTATGGCCACGGCGGACGAAGACTGCGTGCTGCCGGCTCACCCGACGGTCGGCCAGCGGCAGGGCGGCGTCCACACTGTGGCGTCCGACGACCCAGGGCCCGAGACCATCCAAGCGGATCCCTCGCCCCTCCGATCCGGTGGGCCTCAGAGGCATGAGACGCAGGTGACCGCCCCCACGCCCCAGTTCCTCCGCGGCCGCCGTGACGACGGCCGGGCTCCGTCGGAAGGTGAACACGCGACGGCCGATCCGCAGCAGGTCTCCATCGGCGAGGATGCGGGCGCGTCCCTCTTCGAGGTCCACCCCGTTGACCGCCGAACCGAAGCGGCTGCCCAGGTCCATCGCTGCATATCCGCGGCCCGTGCGGCGTAGGCGCAGGTGCCGCCGTGATACGTCGCGATGGTGGAGTACGAGATCGACCTCCTCGGACCGACCCACGAGGATTTGCTCGTCGAGCAGGGGGTGGATCGCCGGCGTGATCGCCTGGGGCTCCTCCAGGTGCCAACCCGCATCCTGGTCGTCACGCGCGGGAGCCTGCCCCGGCACGCGGGACGTTTCAGCCCCGTAACGGGATGTGCGATGCGGCGACGATCTCGGACGGACCATGGCGTATTCCCCCTGGCGTGGAAGGGGCATTTGCAAGCCGGATGCCGCGCCCGGAAGATTCCTCCCCTCCTCCTCTTCCGGGAGGCCCGGCCGTTGCAGGAGAGATCCCATGACCACCGCGCACGTCTCCCACCCCCTCCTTGCCGGCCTTCTCCTGGCTCTGTCGTGGGCGCTGCCATCCGGCGTCGCCCGCGCGGAGGAGGCCGGTCCCTCGGCGTCGGAGAGCCCCACGCCGATCGAGGCTCCCGGCAAGAGCCCGGACGACGGCAAGAAGCCGGACGAGGCCGCACCGGCGGACCCGGCCCTGAAGCCGAATGACCCCGCAAAGCCGAACGACGCCGCGAAGCCGGTCCAGGCCGTGCAGGCGGAGGAGGCCGTGGATCCGGACGAGGATAAGGACGCGGACGAGGATGAGGACGGCGACGAGGCGCCGTGGCCGAGCCCTCTCGGCGATCCCCGTCGGGGCGAGGTCCCGGTTCCCTCCGGGGACGGTTGGAACGCGTTCCTGATGCACGACAACCGTGGCGTCGGTGTGTGGACGGTCAAGTCCTTCCCCGTGTTCGACCACCTCGCATGCCCGGAGGTCGTCGCTCTGGACGACTACGGGCGGCTCTACGTGATGGTGGACTACAGCGGCAAGTGGACGCCGGTCGAGACCGTGAACGATGGATGGTGGCTCGGTGGACTGGCGCATGGGGACGTCGACCCGCGTGTCCCCGGCGCGGAGATCTACACCGGGAGTCAGAAGGGCCGGATCTATCAGGTCATTCCGCACCGCCACGGTGCACTCGAGAGTCGCCTTCTGGCCTACCTCCCCGGCCGCGAGATCCACACCCTGGTCGTGGGGGAGCTGGATCCGCAGCACGACGGTCAGGAGATTCTCGCCTTCACGCGACCCGGAGGGCTGTTCCGGCTCACACCCGACGCAAGTCACGGGGCGTTCGTGGTCGAGCACCTCGAAGACCTCGTCGGTCGGATCCGTGACGCCGTCATCCTCCCGGGCGAGCCCGGTACGGCGCCGCAGATCGCCACGGTGTCTCGCGATGGGCGGCTGCGCCTGCTGCAACTCACCCCCGAGGGCCCCCGGTGGGAGACCATCTACGCGGCCCCGATGGGCATGGGGCGGATCGCGATGCGGCCGCCCGCGGAGGGCTCGCCCCTCGTGCTCTACTCCACGCACGACGACGGGCGGATCCTGCGACACGAGCGCGGCGCCACGGGAGGCTGGTCGACCGTGACCATCTACCTGGGGCCCCAAGGCGCCCGCGGCGTCGCCGCAGGACGCTTCGGCGAGGATCCCTCCAAGGAGACCGTGGCCGTCTTCGGATACAGTCGCCGGGTCGAGATTCTCGAGCGCACCGAGGATGGGTGGCGCGTAGAGAACGCGTTCACGGGGCTGTCGGAAGGCCACTGGCTCTGCCGGGCCGACGTGGATGGACGCAACGCAACGGACGAGCTCATCGCCTGCGGGTTCGACGGGAAGGTCTTTCTCCTTACGCGTCCGCCGGGCTTCGGTCGGAAGGAACTCGCTGCCGAGGCGCCGTCACCGGCGCGTTGACCTTCCAGGGCCTCCACGCAGAATGGGCGCGTGGAGATCTACGACGGCGTCAAGTTCGAGACCCGCTTCGTCGAGCGCCGGCCGCCCGACGCGGAGTCGGCTCATGCCCTGCTCGGCTGGTGCCGAGCCTTCCTCGCGCACGGGTTCGCCACGGCGACGGAGGCGTCCGGCAATCTCAGCTGTCGATGGGGCGGCGGCATGATCATCACACCGACGCACGTCTCCTTCGCCGACCTCCAGGTCGAGGACCTCGTCGAGGTCGTGTCGCTCGAGCCGCACCCCGGTCCGGTTTCGGTGCGTGGGACGCGGGAGCCCAGCTCCGAGGTGCGGATGCACGCGGCGATCTACGGCGCGCGGCCCGACGTCCAGGCGGTGTTCCACGGCCACGCGGCCGCCATCGTAGCGAAAGGCGAGGAGGGTGCCTTTCCCTGCACCGCCACCGAACTGCCCTACGGAACCGACGCGTTGGCCCAAGCGGCCGTGGCGCTGGCCCGCTCGGAGCCCTTCTTCGTCCTCCGAAACCACGGGTTCGTCGCGACCGGGGCCACGATGGAGGAGGCGGGAGCGCGCTCCGTGGCTGCCGGGCGCGCCCTCGGGGAGGCCTGACGCCACGGCGTGGGCGACCCTCCCCGCGACGAACGCGGTATCCGTCGGAGGGGCCTCGGCGCTACGATCGGCGCTCCGCGGAGGCCGCCATGAACACGATCGAAGATCTCCTCGTCCGCATCCCGGAGGCCTGGGACGACGCCCCGTCGCTGGGCTTGCTCGGACGCGAGCTCCATGACCGCAATCGCCTGCGACCATGCACAGCGGATTCTGGAGCGTGTCGTCGAGCTCGACCCGAGCGATGTCGAGAGCTGGGCTCACCTCGCCTTCTGCCACTTCCGCTCGTTTCGAGGTGAGGAGGGGCTCCGTGTGCTGCGTCGTGGGCTCGAGGCGACGCAGAGCGACGACTTGAAGGGGACGTTGACGCACTTCATGAGCGCCGGCGAGGAGCAGGAGGCGCTCAAGAAAGAGCTGGAGGACACCCAGGATCCGGGCGCGCAGGCGAGTCTCCTCGCGCATCGATTCTACGGAGGCGAGGCCGACGAGGCCTTGGAAGCGCTCCGCGCGTTGATCCGGGCGCACCCGGACGTGCGCGCACCCGCGGAGCAGTTCCTCTGGTCCGCGTTCGGTGGTGTCCACCGGGGCCTGGTGTCCGACGACGTGGTCCGAAAGGAGGCGATCCCGCTGGCCGAGCAGTGGATCGAGCAGCGACCCGATCGGGTGTTCGCGTACTGGATGAAGCAGCAGTTGCTCGCCGCACTGAAGGACTGGGAGGGGGTCCTCGGCGAGACGGAGCGGGGCCTCGCCGTCTTCCCGGACGAGGAGACGATGATGCGCATGCGCGCGCAGGCGCTAACGGAGCTGGATCGCCCGGATGAGGCGCTGCCGTGGTTCGCCCGCGCCATCGGAGCGAAGCCCAGCTTCGTGGGGGCGCGGGTGGGGTTGGGACGCCTCTACGAGAAGCTCGACAGGCCCGACCTCGCCGAGGCCGTCTTCCGCGAGATCCCGGTGGCGAACCCGGGCTACACGTTCGGCCTGATGAGCATTGCCCTCTTCTTCGCGCGGCAGGAGCGCATGGAGGAAGCCGAGGAGGTCTTCCTCGACGCGTGGGCGAAGCTGCCGGACGACCTCCGGGAGGCCGTCCGGCACAACCCCGAGGCGTCCTCCCTCTTGGAGCGTGAGCGCGTCAAGGCCGTGGTCGAGGCCTGACGCGCCCGGTACAGGTCAAGGCGTCTCGTACGTGACCGTACCCACCCGCCGCGCGTGGCGGCCGCGTGGGGAGTGGTCCGGCGCGAAGGGGCCCACCGGGCCGTCGAGGTGGAGCAGGAGCAGCGTGTCCGGGTCCGGTTCGAACCGTCGCGTCGGCTCGAAGGAAGACACGTCGTAGCGCGACGTCTTCGAGACGCGCACCTCGTCGATCCAGCCGCGAAATCGACCCGAAGGCCTTCCGCCCGCGTTCGGGTCGGCGCCGATGTACAGCGGCCAGGCATTCAGCTTGCGACGTCCCGTGGCTTCCCGCGTGCGGACCAGCTTGCCGTCCACGTAGAGAAAGATGGCCGAGCCGTCGTAGACACCCGCGACGTGGTGCCAGCGATTCGGCTCGAGGAGGGGCTTGGGGCTCGCGACCGTGGCGTACCCCGAGTCGAGGTACACGGAGAACGACGGCGCGCCGTCCGACACGAAGAGCCCGTACTCGCTCCGCTCGGTCTTGCCGATCAGCGCCCGCCGCCCGGCGTAGTCTTCGCTCCGCACCCAGCCTTCCACCGTGAAGGGGCCGTCTGGGATGCGCATGCGGAGATTCTCGACCATGAGCGCTCCGCTGCCGTCGAGTCTCAGGGCCGCGTCGCGATCCGGCTGAAAGACGGTGGGGGGGACGTCGGCGAGGACCCAATTGAGGTCCAACCGGCGCTCCGGCACGTGAATGCGCTGCGCCTCACCCAAGTAGTCCACCTGCAGGACGAGCTCGGGAAAGCGGAAGTGCTGCAGCTCCCGCTCGGGCCGGCGTCGGTAGTCGAAGTCGACCGTCTTGGTCGTGCCGGGCGGCAGGACGGCGTGTACGTGTTCCGGCGCGAAGCTCCACGCGGGGTCCTTGGTCTCGACGTGAAGCGTTACCTCGATGGGACGCGACGTGGGGTTGGGGATCTCGATGCCGTACGTTCCTTCGCCCACGCCACGTGTATCGAACGCGATCACCGAGTCGGAGGGGTCGGCCTGCAGCTGGCGGAGCAGGTCGATCTCGTGCAGGTGCTCGGGCGTCATGGCGCGCGGGTCGAGCACGGCATCGACGGGGATCGTGGCGATGGAAATGTCGTCCTCGCGAACCGTGACCTGGTCCATGTGATGTACGAACCCGGTGCCGGCGGACTGGAAGGGGAGGCGCCCGCCGGTCGTCGCCAGGGCGAAGTACTCGATGCCGTCCCGCTCGCCGTCGTAGCGGCGGCGGTGGATGTGACCCGCGAACACCGCCCGGACGTTCCCCGCCTCGACCAGAAGTCGGTGGACCGCGTCCCAATTGCTGCCGGGGTAGTACGTCGTGATCCACCGCGGGTGGTGCAGAAAGAGGAAGACCTGGCGATAGGACGCGGTGGCCTTCAGGGTGGTCTCGAGCCAGGCCAATTGCGTGTCGCTGAAGCGGTTCACCCTCGCCTCACCCCAGCCCTTCTCGTTGGTCTCGGGATCGCCCTCGTCGCTGTAGAGCACGACGAAGGCCGCCTGCTTGTGGCCGAACCAGTACCAGAGGGGGCCGAAGTGCTCCTCGTAGTCCTTTTCGTGGTGCCCCCGCGGGGCCTTGCCACCGCGCCAGTAGACGTCGTGGTTTCCCGCGACCGGGTACCACGGCATCTCGAGGTGCGACATGATCTCGCGGTACGTGCGCATCTGCTCGAGCCATGGGCCCTGGCGGTTGTAGCCCGGTACGAGATCCCCGACGGTCATCACGAAGTCCGGATCGAGGAGGTTCGTGTCGCGCACCGCGCGGCGCAACACGTCGAGCCCCTCGGGCGGTCCACCCGTGCGGTCACCGAAGATCACGAAGTGAAACGACGCTTCCTTCGGCGGTAGCCCGAGTACGCGGGCCGCGGGGCGATCCGTCGCCACGTGTCCCTCATCCGCGACAAGGGGCGAAGCAAAGGCGAACAGGAGCAGGACGAGGCACGGTGTGCGCATGGGGGCGTTCCTCAGACGGGCGCATTGTGAACGTGCGCAGCGGGGCGCCCGTGAAATGGCCGTGAAGATCCTCGTGGGCCGGAGGGGCCTCCGATCGTCTTCGAGGCCGTTCGAGGCTCAAGCAGGCCCACACGCCGCGCCGAAGGAAGAAAGGAACAGCGGTTGCTGGTTCAAGCTCGACCCGACTTCTCGGGGCCACCACCGGAGGCTCGCTCGACACGATGAGGTGCACGGCCTGTGGGTCGCCGCTCGCTCGCGATGCCCGCTCTTGCAGGGTATGCCGCGACGTCGTGCCGCCTCATCTCACGCTGGGCGTGGCCGACGCCTGCCGACCGGACGTGCCCTGCGGCGCCCATCACGAGCTCGGCGGGTTCTTCCTCGGTCCGACCGGCGTGCGCGAGACGGTGCGCGGCGAGTCGATTGCGGGGCTCGAGACCACGGGCGAGCAGCATGTGTTCGAGGCGACGACACCCGGTGGGGGCCGGATCCACGTGGCGTGGATCGAGTGGTGCCACGGCGAGCGCGAGGTACGGCGTACGCGCCGCTTCGAGACGCCGTGGCGCCTGGATCGTCGACTTGGCGATCAGCGACTCGCGGTCGAGTCGTGGGGGGAGGACCACGCCTGGGTCGAGCTCGAGCAGGCGCGGCTCGAGGACTCCACGCACGCGGCGACGTACCTCGCGAGTGCGAATGAGCTCGCCCTCGGCGCCCACACCTGCGTGCGCTGCGCCTTGCTCGGTGCGGGTGCCACCTCCGTCGGTACGCGGCAGGAACTCCTCGGTGCGCTCGACGAGCGGCGCCACTACCTCTGCGCGACCTTCCCGCGCGAGGCGAAGCGCGTCGCGGTCGCCGCCTTCCTCTTGTCCCGTGTCGCCCCGCTCCTGCACGACGTGCGCGTCAAGCGCGCCTGACGCCCCGTCCGGGCCGGTCAGAGAAGGGCGAGTGCTTCCCTGAGGGCGGTGCGAAGGCCCTCGCGCGGCGCTTCGTAGCCCCAGTCGGTCCGCGCTCCCTGCACGTAGATCCCCCGCGGAATCTGGTAGCAGGACAGCTCCTCGGCGTCGCAGGCGTGGTGCTCGTTGAGGACGGCGCGGTCGCCGAACTCCGCCACCACCTCGCGGACGCGCTGGGCTTCCATCTCGCTCGTGAGGCAGAAGCGGTTCCAGAAGAGATCCACCACGACCTTGTCGCGGACCGGCCGGAAGCGGTAGCTGGCCTCCAGGAGCTCAGGAGGCTCGGCATCGGCGGTGTGTCGGCGCCAGAGGACGAGCTCGACGCCGCGCTTCGTCGCGACCTCGAACCCCTGCGCCTCGAAGTAGGCCTGGGGCATGAACCACGCCTCGTGGTTGTTGGCCAAGACGCAGAGCCCCTTGCGGCCCTGGTGCTCGACCTCTTCGTCGGCTGCCTCCACGAGCGCCTGGCCCACGCCCTGGTGTTCCGCCTCCGGTCGGACGTAGAGGCAGGGGATGACCAGGAGGTCCCGACCCCGCGGGCCCCAGGGCGAACACTCGATCGGGAGGACGTAGGCGAATCCCACCGGCTCGTCGTTCAGCACGGCGACCTTCGCGCGCACGCCGTCCCCGTGAGCCGCACGCAGCCACCCGACGCGTCGTTTCGCGCAGGCATCCTGTTCCGCACTGGTCGTGGCTCGCGCGCATGCGCCGACGAACGCTTCGTCGCCCCGAGTCATGTCGCGCACCACCAGCCCGGACATCGGTTCTCCAAGGAGTGGCCATCCTCCACCTAGAGAGTACGCAAGGGGGGCGTCACCTCAAGAGGGCCCTCGGCGAAGGGAGTGGCCACCGCCCCGTTCATTGGACAGCTTTCCCTTGGGGGGACGGCCCTCCCGTCGGACAATGCGCCCTTCCCTCCCGGAGGCCGATGAACGCGTACTCCGTTTTCGCTGCGGCACCCGCAACGGAGCGCCTGTTGGGCATTCCCGGGCCCGTTCTCCAGGGTTTGCTCCTCCTCGCGGCCGTCACGCTCTTCGCGTTCATCCTCGGCCGGCGCCTCGTCCTCCTCACCCAAGCCGCGCCGGACGATCGCCGCGGGCACGTGGGGGAGCGGCTGCGGTCACTCTTCGTCGTCGGCTTCGGTCAGTCGAGGCAGCCCCGCTATCCGATTGCGGGAACGATTCACATTCTCATCTTTGCTGGCTTCCTCGTGCTCTTCTTCCGCTCGCTGACGTTGCTGGGTGAGGGCTTCGTCGAGGGCTTCACCCTGCCGGGGTTCGGGGGCACGTTCGGGCAGATCTACGCCGGCGTGAAGGACTGGGTCGCGCTCACGGTGCTCGTGTGCTGTGCCGTGGCCGCCTACCGCCGGGTCGTCGTGAAGCCCGCGCGCTATCACGACCGGACCGCCACGCGGAGCCACGGCGCCGAAGGGCTCGTCATCCTGGGCATGATCGCCGTGTTGCTGCTTGCCGACGGGCTCTACGAAGGCACGGCCATGGCCGAGGCGGGCCGGCGGAGCGTAGGCCTCCCGCTGGGGAGCGCCTTCGCCGCCCTGACGGCTGGTCTCGGCGAGGGCGCGCGGAACACCCTGCACCTGGCGGGGTTCTGGATCCACAACATCGTCCTTCTCGCCTTCCTCTGCTACCTCCCTCTCTCCAAGCACTTCCACGTCATCACGGCGCTCCCCAACACGTACCTCGCCAAGCTTGCGCCGGCCGGTCGCGTGAAGCCTCCGCGCTACGGCGTCGACGACATGGACGAGCTCGAGACCCTGGGTGTCCGCCACCTCGAGGACTTCACCTGGAAGCACCTGCTCGACGCCTACAGCTGCACGGACTGTGGTCGCTGCTCGGACAACTGCCCCGCCTACGCCACCGGGACGCCACTGTCGCCGCGCATGATCAGCATCAAGACGCGCGACGAGGCCTACCGCGCCTACCCGGTGTTCGGTCGGACCATTCCCGCAGGCGATCGGCCCACGCTCGTCGGCGACATCATTCGCGACGAGGAGTTCTGGGCGTGCACCACCTGCGGGGCCTGCGAGGACGCGTGCCCCGTTCTCATCGAGTACGTGGACAAGATCGTCGACATGCGGCGCGGCGCGGTGGACGACGGGCGCGTGCCCGCTTCGCTACAGAAGGCGCTCGCCGACATCGAGAAGAAGGGGAATCCCTACGGCAAGATGGCGCGGAAGCGTGCCGACTGGACGAAGGGTGGCGACGACGGCGCGGCCGCCGCGCGCGTTCTCAAGAAGGGCGAGCAGGCTTCCTGCCTCTTCTTCACGGACAGCTGCACGGCGTTCGATCCGCGAATCCAGCGCATCGGCCGGGCGTTCACCCGTCTCCTGGATCGTTCGGGCGTGGACGTGGGCACCCTGGGCAAGGACGAGGTCGACTCCGGCAACGAGGTGCGGCGCATCGGCGAGGAGGGACTGTTCGAGGTCCTGCGCGACAAGAACACCGAGGCCATCGCCGAGCGGGACTGCGCGTCCGTCGTCACGAGCGATCCGCACGCGTTCAATGCGCTGCGGAACGACTACACCCTGGAGCAGCCGGTCGAGCACCACACGCAGACCCTCGATCGCCTCCTGGCCGAGGGGCGCCTGCGCCTTCAGGGGCTCGGCGACGGCCGGACGTATACGTTCCACGATCCCTGCTACCTCGGACGCCACAACGACGAGTACGACGCCCCACGGCGGGTACTCGACGCCATTCCCGGGCTCAAGACGGTGGAAATGGAGCGGTCCCGCAACAAGAGCTTCTGTTGCGGCGGTGGATCGCTCTACCTGTTCTACGAGGGGGAGTCCGAGCGGCGGATGGGCGAGATGCGTCTGGATATGGCGGCCGAGGCGGGCGCCGAGGTCGTCGTCACGGCGTGTCCGTTCTGCCTGATCAACCTCGAGGACGCCCTGAAGACGACCGGGCGGGCCGAGGCGATGGAAGTCATCGATCTCGCGGAGTTGGTCGAGCGCGCGGCCGCGCCGCCGTCCGCGAGCCGCGACGCGTAGCTCGCGAGGGAAGGAGACGGATGGACATCGTAGTGTGCGTCAAGCGCGTCCCCGACGTGTCGGAGGCGGATGTCGCCTTGAGACCGGATGGTCGCGGCATCGTCGACGACGACCTGACCTGGGCGACGAACGAGTGGGACGACTACGCGGTCGAGGAAGCCGTGCGTCTCAAAGAAGCGCACGGGGGCACTGTCCGTGTCCTCACCGTCGGCGACGAAGAAGCGGAGGAAGTCCTCCGTCGCGCGCTCGCCATGGGCGCCGATCGCGCCGAGCATCTGCAGGACGAGGCGTTCGATGGGTCGGACGCGCTCGGCATCGCTCGCATCCTCGCCGCGGCCATCCGGCGTGCTCCCTTCGACCTCGTCTTCACCGGCGCGGTCACCGGTGACGACGCCGGGGCTCAGGTCGGGGGGCTGCTCGCCGCCTTGCTCGACGTCCCTCAAGTGTCCCTCGCCACGCAGTTCACCTGGAAGGACGGCAAGGCCGAGGTTCAGCACGAGGTCGAGGGCGGGCTGGAACGCGTGGTCGAGCTCGACACGCCAGCCGTCGTCTCCGTCCAGACCGGGATCAACGAGCCTCGCTACGTCTCGATTCGCGGTATACGCAAGGTCGCCGGCGTGGACATCCCGTTGCTGGGGGCGGCCGACCTGGGCGTCGACGCCGGCACGGTCGGTGAGGCCGGCGCCGTGGTCACGGTGGAGTCGTTCGTGTTGCCACCGACCGGGGAAGGGGCCGAGATCCTCGAGGGCAACGTCGAGGAGGCGGTTGCCACGCTGGCGCAGCGCCTGCGCGAGAAGGGGGGCATCTGATGGCCGCCAAGATCCTCTGCATCGCCGAGCTACAGCGGGGTCAGCTCGACGACGCGACGTGGGAACTCCTCAGCGCGGCTCGCGCCCTCGCGGACGACGGCGGGCACGTCGATGCGATTCTCATCGGCTCGGATGTGGCGCAATTCGCCGACGTCCTCGCCGGCGGCTTCGACACGGTACGCGTCGTCGAGGACGCGCGTCTCGACACGCCCGACGGTGAGGCGCGCCGTGCCTTGCTCGTGCCTCTGATTCAGCGCGAGGGCTACGATCTGGTCCTCCTTGCCCACACGAATACGACGATCGACCTCGCACCGGGGCTGTCCGCCCGACTCGAAGCACCCTTGCTCGCCGATTGCCTCGACATCACTGGCGCAGAAGACGGTGGCTACCGCGCCACGCGGGCGGTCTACGGCGGCAAGGTGAATGCCCGCGTGAAGAGCGTGTCGTCGCCGATTACCGTGGCCACGCTGCGCGGGGGCACCTTCCCTGGAGAAGCGGCCACGGGGGTCGGAGGCGCGGTCGTGGCCGAAGCCGCCCCCGCCGACCTCGACGCCCGGCGCCGCACGCTCCGCACGGTGGAGCCGGACGCGGGCGAGGTGGACATCTCGCAGGCCGACGTCCTCGTCGGCGTAGGGCGCGGCATCGAAGAGGAGGACAACCTCGAGCTCGTCCAGTCGCTGGCCGAGGCGCTCGGTGCCGAGGTCGCCTGCTCGCGCCCGGTCGTCGACAAGGGATGGTTGCCCAAGAGCCGGCAGGTCGGCACCTCCGGCGTCACGGTCAAGCCGCGGCTCTACGTCGCCGTCGGGATCAGCGGGTCGTTCCAGCACGTGGGAGGCATCAAGGGATCGCCTTTCCTCGTGGCCATCAACAAGGACGCCAAGGCGCCGATCTTCGGCGTCGCGGATGTGGGCATCGTGGGGGACCTCTTCGACGTCGTGCCGGCGCTCGAGGAGAAGATTCGCGAGATGAAGGGATAGACGCATGGACTTCGAGCTGAGCAAGGAACAGACGGCCGTCCAGAAAGCCGCCCGCGAGTTCGCCAAGGGAGAGTTCGACAAGGACCTGGCCCTGGAGCTGGAACAGAAGCACGAGTTCCCCCGGGACATCTGGCAGAAGGCCGGCGAGCTGGGCTTCATCGGCATGCACTACCCCGAGTCCTGCTCCGGCGCGGACTACGGGTGTCTGGAGAACGTGCTCGTCGTCGAGGA
This sequence comes from uncultured Planctomycetota bacterium, assembly GCA_963802335.1. Taxonomy (GTDB): domain Bacteria; phylum Planctomycetota; class PLA2; order PLA2; family JAEUHO01; genus CAWDIE01. Next base: position 131,581 of record CAWDIE010000009.1, read on the forward strand.
GTTCTGTCGGCAGGACTCCAGCATCGGTACGGCGATCATGCTGTGCGACTTCGCCTCGGAGACGGTCCTTCGTTGCGGCACCGACGAGCAGAAACAGCGATACCTGACCCCGATCGCCGAGGGCCGGGAGATCTTCGGCGGCGCGATCACCGAGCCGGATCACGGCAGCGACATCACCACCATGGCCACGACGGCCGTTCGCGACGGGGACGAGTGGGTCCTGAACGGCGTCAAGACCTTCATCACCAACGGCGGGATCGCGCACAACTACATGGTGCTGTGCCAGACCGACGCGGACGCGGGCTACCGTGGGCAGTCGATGATCCTCGTTCCCGGCAACGCCGACGGGCTCGAGATCGCCGACGTCGGTCTGAAGATGGGCATCCGGCTCAGCCCGACGGGTGAGCTCACGTTCAAGAACGTCCGGGTGCCGGCGGAGAATCTCCTGGGCAAGGAAGGGCGCGGCTTCTACCAGATCCTGGAGTTCTTCGACGAGAGTCGCGTCGAGACGGCGGCGCAGGCCCTGGGGATCGCCCAGGGAGCCTTCGACCGTGCCGTTGGCCCACGCGAAGAGCCGCAAGCAGTTCGGCAAGCCGATCGCCGCGTTTCAGGCCACCCAGCACAAGATCGCCGAGATGGCGACGAAGCTCGAGCTGGCGCGTCTCGTCACCTACAAGGCGGCGTGGAACTTCGACAAGGGACGCATCGATCCCAAGCTCACGTCGATGGCGAAGTGGTACGCGGCCCGGTCGGCCGTCGAGGTCGCCGACGAAGCCATCCAGATCCTGGGTGGCTGGGGCTACATGACGGACTTCGAGGTGGAGCGCTTCTACCGCGACGCGAAGATCACCGAGATCTACGAGGGGACGAAGGAGATCCAGAAGAACACGATCGCGAAGGACATCATCGGCAAGCTGAAGTAATGGGGCGACGGAGGACGAAAGAGTTCGTTTACGAGGCTGCCTCCGTACAGAACCGGCCGGGGAGTTGCTCGCCGCACGCATGGCAGCCGCCGCGGTCGTTCAGACCGACGACGCGCACGTCGTAGCCCCGTCGCTCGATCAGCCGGGCGCCGCACGTCCTGCACGCCGTGCGCTGGCCCTCCGCGTCGGGGACGTTGCCGGTGTACGCGTATCTGACGCCGTTGGCGAGGGCCTGGTCGCGCGCCCGGGACAAGGTCGCCGCCGGGGTGGCGGGGCGCTCCCGCAGGCGCCAATCCGGATGAAAGGCCGTGAAGTGCATCGGCACGTCGGGGCCGAGCTCCTCGTACCACCCAGCGGGTCATGTCGTCGATCTCCGCTTCGCCATCGTTGAGCCCCGGGATGAGCAGCGTGGTCAGCTCCAGCCACGTGTCCGGTGTGCTCGCGGATGTAGCGGAGGGTGTCGAGCACCGGCGCCAGGGATGCGCCACACTGGCTCCGGTAGAACGACTCGGTGAACGCCTTCAGGTCCACGTTCGCGGCATCCATGGGGGCGTAGAATTCTCGCCGGGGCTCGGGGTTCACGTAGCCCGCGGTCACGGCCACCGTCGCGACGCCTCGTTCGTGGCAGGCGATGGCCGTGTCGACGGCGAACTCGTGGAAGATGACGGGATCGTTGTACGTGAACGCCACGCTCCGGCAGCCGCGGGCGGTCGCGGCCTCGGCGATGGCCTTCGGCGACGCCTGATCGGAGAGCGTGTCGACGGCTCGGGACTTGCTGATGTGCCAGTTCTGGCAGAACTTGCAGCCCAGATTGCAGCCGGCCGTGCCGAAGGAGAGCACGCGGGAGCCCGGGAAGAAGTGATAGAGGGGTTTCTTCTCGATGGGATCCACGCAGAACCCGCTGGCACGGCCGTACGTGGTGAGGACGACCTTTCCATCCCGGCAGGCGCGCACGAAGCAGAAGGCGCGCTGGCCCTCGCTCAGGCGGCAGTGTCGCGGGCAGAGGTCGCACTGGACACGGCCGTCTTCGAGGGTGTGCCAGAAGCGGGTGGGGACGACCTCGGTGACGCTCATCGAGGACGGCGTCGAGAATACCAGGGGTGGCGGGCGACCCGCTCCGGCCCCGGCATGAAGCGAGTCTGGCGATTCCCCCGACTCCCCGGCAGAATCACCCTTCCCATCCCGGAGTCGTCCCCGATGCGCCACATCCGCCCGATCGTCGCTCTCGCCCTGCTCGTCGGCATGCTCACGATGGGAGCGGCTTGCGGCACCGGGGGGAGCAGCGGCGACGACTCGATCGGGGACTGTCCGCCCCCGTTCACGGACAACCTGACCGGAACCTGGGTCGTCGATCAGGTGTGGTTCGCGAACGATTGCACGTTCGTCGGGCCCAGCCAGGGCGTGATCACCGTCACCCAGAACGACAATCAGCTGACCATCTTCGGGCAAGGCGTGACGACGGCGACGCTCTGTGGGAGCCGTGCGGAGTCGAACAACTCGTACTCCTACCTGATCAACGGCGGCACGATGACCGTGAGTCGGTTCCTCGTGCAGTTCCAGAACCAAAACCAGGCATCCGGCAACACCACCTGGGTCTGGCGCAACAACCAGGGGGCCGAGACCTGCAGCGGCACGTCCACGCTCACGCTGCAGAGGTAGCGTCGATCAGACCGCCTCGATCATGTCCATCGGCGTCGGGTGGACCAGCCGCTGGAAGTCCTCGTAGCGCATGCGGATCGCGTCGTCGTGGGTTCCCCCGTTGAAGGTGATCGTCTCGTCCTTCTCCAGCGCGGGATCCACGAAGACCGGCATGCCGTACAGGTTTCCCAGCGGCGGCTCGGCCCCGACGTCGCAGTCCGGACAGAGCTGACTCATCTCCAGCTCGCTCGCCAGACTGATCTGCCGGGTGCCGATCGACTCGCGGATCTTCTCCAGGTCGATTCGGCACGGCGCGGGCACCACGGCCATGGCATGCAGTGCTCCGATGTCCAGGATGACCGTCTTGGCGAACGCCCGTCCCGGCGTGTGGGTGTCCGCCGCCGTCTCCTGCGCCGTGTAGTCCGTGCGGTGGTGGATGACCTCGTACGGTACGTCGTGCTCATCCAAGAACGTCGTGACCTTCTGATTCGGCATGGGTTCCTCTTCTCTCGCCGCGGGCGCGGCGTCTTCCCGTGCGACGGGGTCTCCCCGCTCGTCCAGAGGGTCCCGCGAGGCACCCGATGTCGGGGGCGCCCCGTTGCTCCCACCAGTCTACTCCGGGGCCCCGGTGGACGACACGGCGTCGTTGACACGACCGCCCCCGGCCGGGTACCACGCGCGGCATGAGCAGGATCTACAACTTCAGCGCGGGGCCGGCGGCCCTTCCCGAGAGCGTGCTTCGCGCCGCCCAGGCCGATCTCGTGGACTTCGAGGGACAGGGCCTCTCGGTCATGGAAATGAGCCACCGCGGCAAGGACTTCCGCCGGATCGCGGAGCAGGCCGAGGCGGACGTCCGCGCGTTGCTTCAGATTCCCAACGAGTATGCCGTGCTGTTCCTCCAAGGAGGGGCCACGCTGCAGTTCGCGGCCGTCCCCCTCAATCTCGCGAGCGAGGGAGATCGGGCGGACTACGTCCTCACCGGCGCATGGTCGAAGAAGGCCTCCCAGGAGGCCCTTGCGTTCCTCGACGCGCACGAGGCGGCCAGCAGCGCCGACGACCACTTCCGCTCGATTCCCGAGCGGTCGAGCTGGGACCTGTCTCCCGACGCCGCCTACGTGCACGTCACGATGAACGAGACGATCGGCGGCGTCGAGTTCCCGGCCGTGCCCGACGGCATCGACCGGCCGCTCGTGGCCGACATGTCCTCCACGCTCTTGTCGCGGCCGATCCCGGTCTCGCGATTCGGCCTCATCTACGCTGGCGCGCAGAAGAACATCGGCCCCGCGGGCGTCACGCTCGTCATCGTCGACCGGTCGCTGCTCGGCAGAGCCCGCGCCACGACGCCGCGCGTCCTCGACTATGGAAAGCAGGCGGAGGCGGGTTCCATGCTGAACACGCCGCCGTGTTGGGCCTGGTACGTCTGCGGCCTGGTGTTCCGCCAGCTGCTCGAGGAGGGGGGCCTCGCGGCGGCGGCGGAGCGCAATCGGCGGAAGGCGAAGAAGCTCTACGCGTACCTCGACGGCTCGAGTCTGTACGAGAATCCCGTCGAGCCGCGGGCACGCTCGTGGATGAACGTGCCGTTCCTGTTGAAGCGTGACGGGCTGGATGCCACCTTCCTCGCGGAGGCCGAGGCGCACGGCCTTCACGGCTTGAAGGGGCACCGCTCCGTCGGCGGGATGCGTGCGAGCATCTACAATGCCGTCGGGGAAGAGGCCGTCGACGCCCTCATCTCGTTCCTCCAGGCGTTCGAGGCGAGTCACGGTTGACGCGTCCCTACCGGTAGACCGCGGAGCAAGCATGTTCAAAGTCCAAACCCTCGATCGCATCGCCGCGGAAGGACTCCGACGCCTGCCGCGGAGCGGTTACGAGGTCGCCTCCGAGATCCTCCAACCCGACGCCGTCCTGGTCCGCTCGCACGACATGAAGGCGATGGCCATACCGGATTCCGTACTGGCCGTCGCGCGTGCCGGCGCGGGGACCAACAACATCCCGATCGACGCACTGACGAAGCGCGGCGTGCCCGTCTTCAACACGCCCGGGGCCAACGCCAATGCCGTGAAGGAGCTCGTGATCGGCGGGATGCTCCTCGCCGCCCGGAATCTCTGCTTGGCCTGGGAGTACGTGCGCGGCCTGGATGCCCAGGGCAAGGATCTCAAGAAAGCCGTGGAGGCCGGCAAGAAGACCTTCGTGGGCTACGAGCTCCCCGGGCGCACCCTCGGCGTCGTCGGCTTGGGGGCCATCGGTGTCCGGGTGGCGAACGCCGCGCACGCCCTCGGCATGAAGGTGCTCGGCTACGACCCGGCCGTGACCGTCGAGAACGCGTGGAAGCTCCAGGCGGACGTCGACAAGGTGGTCAGCGTCGGCGAGCTGCTGGCGCGGTCCGACTTCGTCACCCTGCACGTGCCCCTCATCGACGCCACGCGGGGGATGATCAACGCGGAGCGGCTCAGGTTGATGCGTCCGCAGGCAGTCCTCCTGAACTTCGCCCGTGGGGAGATCGTGGAAGAGGAGGCCGTGCTCGCGGCCCTCGGGGAGGGGCAGCTCGCCCGCTACGTCACGGACTTCCCCTCGGCCACGTTCCGCGGCAACGCGCGGGTGATCGCCTTGCCGCATCTCGGTGCTTCGACCCACGAGGCCGAGGCCAATTGCGCCGTCATGGCCGCCGAGCAACTCCGTGCCTACCTCGAGAACGGCGAGATCGTCAACTCCGTCAACTTCCCGCCGGCCGTCATGCCGCGGACCGAGGGATGTCGCTTGATCCTCGCCAACCAGAACGTGCCGAACATGGTGGGCCGGATCACGACCACGCTGGGGGATCACGATCACAACATCGTCGATCTCCTCAACAAGTCGCGCGGTGACATCGCCTACACGCTCGTCGACGTCGAGTGTGGGGTCGCGCCGAACGTCGTGGCGGAGCTCGAGGGCATCGAGGGCATCCTTGCGGTGCGCGTCGCGCCGCCGGTCAGCGCCGGCTGAGCCGTCAGGCCATGAGGTCGAGCACGAAGCGCAGATCGGGATCCGTCCGGTAGATCGCGGCCTGCGCTTCGACGACCGGGCGCCGCACGACGCCGCCGTACCCGATGAACGTGTCGACGACGGGCGCTGCCTCCAGGTCCGTGATGCCGTCGCCGATGAAGAGGACCGGCCCGCCCTCGGCTTCGAGACGCGACAAGACATCGACCTTCCCCTGATTGCGTGCGAGGGGCGAATCCTCGTCGAAGCCGGCGTAGGCTCCATCCGCGCCGAAGTAGACGTCCACGGCGAACACGTCCGCGCCGCGGATTCCGAGCGCCGCGGCGAACGCAGTCACGGCCGGCCCGAGCCCGCCGCTGACGACGACGACCCGGACGCCACGTGCCTGGAGTGCCGCGACTACGTCGTTGGCGCCGTCGACGGCTTCGCGGGCGTAGTGCCGTCCCAAGGCCTCCAGATCCCCCCTGGAGGGGCGGACGATGTCCAGGCGCCGGCCGTACACCGCGGCCAGGGGAAGCTCGCCGTCCATGGCGGCTTTCGTGAGCGCCACGACCTCCTCCTGTCGCTCGAGGGGGAGCCGGCGGCAGAGCTCGTCGATGCCCTCGATGCGGGACAGGGTCGAGTCGCAGTCGAAGACGACGGTGGCGTAGCGGGGCGACGACATCTACCTAGCCTAGCGCCCCCTCCCTACGCGATCACGAGGTGAACGGCGGTGCAATTCCCCCGAGCGCGTGACGTCCTCGGCCCGCGCGCTCGTATCATGGGGAGCGCATCGATCGCGGGACGCCCCCCCGGCGTGTCACGTGCAGGAGGACCCATGGCGGAGTCGGAGACGCGAGACCTCACCCAGACGCTGCAGGGCGTGCTCGAAGCGACCACGCTCGCCTTCGAGTCGTTGCTTGCGCCGTACGAGAAGCTCGCCTCGGCGGATGGGGACGCGGCCCTCGGTAGTCCGCTCCGACTGCCCACCTTCGGACGGTCGCCCCAGCTCAAGACGCTTGCGGACCGCATCGAGGCCGGAGGGCGCAACGCCTGGGCCCTGCACCAGGTCGAGACCCGCGAGAGTCAGCTCGGCACGCTGCTCGACGACTACGTGCACGGGAAGTACAGCGCGACGTCCGTCGCCGACTGGGTGTCTCAGGTCACGCGGTTCAGGGACGGCGTCTTCGCCGACATCCATACCGCCATGCAGGCACCGAGGGGCTGGGACCGCCTCAACCTGGCCGGGACGGCCGTGCCCGCCGGGCAAGACGACGGGGAGTGGCTCACGCCCAAAGACGTCGCCGCCGATCTCAAGCTCGCCGAGCGCACCGTGCGACGGCGGGTACTCGAGGGGAAGCTCGGCCCGTGGCGCAAGCGCGGCAATCGGTGGGTGATCACCCGCGGGGCCTTTCATCGGTTCTGGGAGCGCCTCCTCCAGGATGACGACGTCCCGCATCCCGCGGGAGACGGGGGACGCGTCCGCGACCCCGGGGACGGCCTGGATCACGTGCGCCTGGACGGATAGCAGGGCTACGCCGTCAGCTGCTTCCAGCGCCGCTTCAGGCGAAACGCCGTGCCGAAGAGCGCGCGCTGTCGTCTGAGCCGCGCTTCCTGGGCACGAAAGGCCTCCAACACGGCTTCGTCCTGGATCAGCCAGCGGGCCTCGTCCGGGAGCAAGACGAGGCTCACGTGGATGCCGGGGGCCACGCCAATCGGCAGCGCCGCCTCCATGCACTTCGTGTAGAGCGCCTGGAAGACCGGCACCATGTCGCTCGTCGTCGGGGGAGACGTGGCCTCGAGATCGGTGCCCGCCAGGGGACGAAAGACGCACACCGTGGGGATCGCGCCGCGGTCGGTCAGCCACTCGATGGCCGCGATGCTGCTCTCGGGGGCCTCGAGCCCGGCCACGATTTCACCGTTCACCACCCACGGCTCCAAGGCCTTGCGGGAGGCGTGTCCGAGATCGGCGCAGGTCGCGACCGCCTCCAGGTAGCCGTCGAGCCCGTACACGCGTGCCTTCCCCGGGCACACCTCTTCGAAACGGGCGGGGTCGAAGATCTCGAAGCAGAAGCTGATCCGGTTGGCGCCGATTTGCTTGAGGCGCGCGTAGTCCGCGGGATCGTGGAACGGGGGCGTCTGGACGCCGACCAGCAGCCCGGTCTCCTTCTTCACGCGCCTGACGTAGGGCTCGAGGATCGGCAGGAATTCGCTGCCGTCGTAGTGGCCGGTGTTGAAGTCGACGTAGGTGATGTGGCTCTCACGCTGCGCGGCGTGAACAACCTCCATCACCTCGTCGACGCTCTTGCCGTCTTCTTCGTCGACGCCGAGGTTGAGGCCCACCGAGCAGAAGCGGCAGTTCTCCCGCGCGGGACGGTTCGGGCCCTTGACCCAGAACTGACACACCTGGGCGGGGTAGACGGCGAGGTACGTGCCTTGCAGCGTGGCGACGCGTCGCATGACCTTGCCGCTCGACGTCGGCTGGTCGTACCAGCGCGGGCGCGGCGAGAGCGCCACGTCCATGCAGTGCGTGTCGTCGTAGAAGATCGCGTAGCGTCCCCCCGACGTACCGGCGGACGTCCGGCGAACCTCGTAGGGGCTGGAGGCAGCGAAGGGTTCCGTGACCGGTACGTTGACGTAGAGGTGGCCGGGCAGGACCAGCTCGAGGCCGGAACCGAGGCCCGCGCGTGCGCGCATGACCGGACGACCACCGTCCTCCTCGACGTGGCAGCTCTCGTGGATGCGAGCGCCCCGACAGAAGAGATCCAGCTTGAGGAAGCCGGGGTTTTGCTTCGGATCGAGGGGGGTGACGGCTGCCATGGACTCACTCTACCGAGAGGTCGGAGCAGTCGGAGGGACTGCCCCGACGGCGCCCCTGACTTCGCCGAGACGGTCTCGTGCGTGGAAGACCGCGTTGGCGGATGCGAACGTCCCTATCCTGGGGGGGAAGCCATGCGTGACCTCGCCGTCCTGTGTTGGGCCCTGCTCGCCACCGCGCTCGTCGCGGGCTGCGGGGGCGACGTGGAGACGTCCGGACCACGCTTCGCGGTTCAGTGGGTGGGCGAGGATCCCCCTCGCCTCGTCCGTCTCGACCTGGACGCGCCGGAGGCGGCAAGCGTGGGCCTCGTCGAGGGGATGGTGGACCTCGGCCGTCCCGCGGTCAGTGCGGACGGGACGCGCCTCGTGTTCGCCGCGCGCGAAGGCGAGGACCAGCCTCGGCGCATCTGGTCGTTGGACGTCGAGGGAGGGGACCGGCGACTGGCCGTCGATGCGCAGGAAGACTGTGCGTCGCCCGCCTTGCTCCCCGACGGACGCATCGCCTACGCCGCCGTGACGTCGCGCCCCGGGGTCACGCCGGAGCGCGACGCGGCCTGGGCGCTCCACGTCGCCCCGGGCACGGGACTCCCCGGGCGCCGCATCTCCTTCGGCGCCGGCCATGAGGTCGGACCCGTCGTGCTCCTCGACGGCCGCATCCTCTACGGGAGCTGGCAACCGGGGGGCACGAGGTCGGCGTCGGGTGTGTTCCTCTACACCATCCACCCCGACGGGACCGGCGCGGCGCGTGTTCCCGCCCCGGACGAGCTGCGCGACCCGCACGCCTGGGCGCAGCTCGCCGACGGTCGCCTCCTCGCCACGGTGGGGGAGGTCGTGTGGATCCGCGGAGCCGGCGGAGGTCCGTGGACTCGAGCGCCCGCCCCCACGGGGGCCGCGCTCCTGACCGAAGCGTTCGGTCCCATGCCCCTCCGTCCAAGGCCCCGCCCGCAGGGGCATCTGAGCATCCTCGACGAGGAACGCCATCACGGCGACCTGCTCTGTCTCGATGCGCGTCCGCCGGGGGTAAAAGGCAACGTGCGCGCGCGCTTTCGCGCGCTGAGGGGCACGGTGCATGCGGGCATGCGGCCCGCCACCGAGCTCCTCGGCAGCGTGCCTCTGGCGTCGGACGGCTCCTTCTTCGTTCGCTTGCCGGCCGACACGTCCTTGCTGTTGGATGTGGTCGACGACGACGGAGAGGTCCTCGTCGAGGGCGAGACTCCGTTCTGGGTGCGACCCAACGAGACGAGAGCCTGCATCGGTTGCCACGAGAACCCGGACACCGCGCCGCCCAATCGCCGACCCCTGGCCGTCGCGCGTGAACCCGTTCCCCTGCTCGGCGTGGAGGGCGAGCGATGAGGCGTGCCTGGTGCCTGTGGCCTCTGCTGGTGCTCGCCGTGCTGGCGGCCTGGCTCGTTCCGGGTACGGAGGGGAGGCCCGAGGGCCCGGCCAAGGCCGCCGGGCCTTCGCTCCCCTGGGCGCTCGAGGCCTCGGCCGACGGCCGCCGGGTGTTCGCCGCCTGCGAGGACGCGCGACGGGTCCTGGTGCTGGACACCCAGCGGGAGGCCGTGGCGTCGATCCCGCTCGACGGAGGCCCGCGCCGGCTCGCGCTCTCGCCCGACGGCGCGACCCTGGCGGTGAGCCTCGGACGCGAGAACAAGATCGCGCTGGTGGACGTGGCCTCTCGCCGGGTGCGCCGGACGCTCGCCTGCCCGCTGGCGCCGGAGGGACTGGCCTTCGATGCGGACGCGACGCGTCTCTTCGTCGCCCGGCGCCTGGGCCGGGACGTCGCGGTACTCGACATCCCTTCCGGCCGCATGGTGAAGACACTGCCCGCGGGGGAAGAGCCCTTCGCGCTCGAGCCCACCGCAACGCGCGACGCCGTCATCGTCGTCAGCCGGCGCGCGGAGCGAGCCCGACCCGACGCCGCGCCCTACGCCGTCGTGACCGTCATCGACACGGCTCGGCTCGAGGTGCGCCATCGCGTGCGCCTGCCGTCGGTCCACATGGCCGAGAGCCTCGCCGTGACGCCGGACGGCTCGCGTGCCCTCATCCCCGCGATCCGGGTGCGCAACCTCCTGCCCATCGTGCAGGTCGCCCGCGGGTGGGTGCTCTCCGGCGTGATGGGCATCGTCGACCTCGAGCGCGGCGTGGCGTCCGTGCTGCCGCTGAACGAGAGCGATCGGGGGTTCGCCGACCCGACGGCGATCGCGCTTTCGCGGGACGGCACGACGGCGTGGGTGGCGTCGGGCAGCGCCGACACGGTGGCCCGAATCGACGTCCCCGCCCTCCTCGCCGTCGAGGTGGAGGGACGAGACGGCACGAGCGAGAACTTCGGTCTCACGCCCCGGTACTTGCAAGCGCACACGGCCGTCGGTCGCTACCCCTGCGGACTCGTGCGCACGGAGCGCGGCGTCGCCGTCGCCGAGCGGCTCCAGGGGCGCATCACCCTTCTGCCCGACGCGGGGGCCGCGTCCCGGCTCTTCACGGGAGGCGGCGCGCAGGCCGATCCCGAGCTGCTCGCCGGCGAGCGTGCGTTTCACGACGCGTCGTTCTGCTTCCAGGACGCGTTCTCCTGTCGGAGCTGCCACCCGGAAGCGCATACCGACGGGCTCACCTACGACTTCGAGATCGACGGGGTCGGCCGCCACGTGGTCTTGAACCGTAGCCTCCGTGGTCTCGCGGGGACCGCGCCCTACAAGTGGACCGGCATCAACCCCAGCCTGCAGCGTCAGTGCGGAGCGCGGTTCGCCATGGTGCTCACGCGCGCCGCCGTCATGCCGCCCGCGACCCTGGACGCCATGGCCGCGTGGCTCGAGTCGCTGCCGCCACCACGCGCTCTCGTCGATTCCGAGGGAGCCGAAGCCGACCTGGTTGCAAGGGGCCGCGCCATCTTCGAGCGGAGCCGCCGCAAGGACGGACGACGCCTCAGACCGTCGGAGCGCTGCATCACCTGTCATCCACCGCCGCACTACACCAATAGGCAGCGCACCGACGTGGGGAGCTACGCGCCGGGGGACCCGGTGCGGGCGTTCGACGTGCCGCACCTCACGGGCGTGGGGCAGAAGGCGCCGTACCTTCACGACGGCCGCGCGACGACGCTCGACGCCATCTTCGAGGAGGCAGGCCTCGGCGACCGACACGGTGTCGTGTCCGATCTCGATGAGGCGGATCGGCGCGCCCTCGTGGCGTTCCTGCGTTCCCTCTAGGAACCACGGGAGGAGCGATGTCCGACGGCGCGAGAAGACGGCCCCCTGAAGCCCGCACGCGTGTCGCGTTCGGCCTGCTGGTCGCAGCGGCGGCGCTGGTGGGGCCCGTCTACGCGCTGCTGATCGGCGACGCCCGTCCCTTCCTGCCTTCGCTCATCCTGGGCGTTGTCGTCGTCCTCTCGGCCATCGCTACCCGCTCGCCGGGGCCGCGCGCGCGCGTCGTGCTCGCGCTGGCGCTGGCGGCCTGCGTCCCCGTCCACTACGCCGCGACCGGCGCGCTCCTTCGCGGGCTCCAGCCCGCGCTCGTCGATCCTCGCCTCTGGGCCGCGGACGGCGTGCTCCTCGGTTGGCTCTTCCCCGAGGGGCAGTTCTCGCTCTGGATGGACCGGTCGTCGTGGATGGGCCCCCTCACGCCGCTCGGGCGCATCCTCACCGAGCTCTTCCAGCTCAGCTACTTCAGCTACTACGTCTGGGGCTACGGGCTGCTCTTCCTGCTGCTTGCCCGCTACGTCGGGTCCCGGACCCGGGCGGCGTGGACCGACGTCCGCATGTTCCTCGCCGCGTGGGTCGGCGCGTACCTCGTGAACTACATCGGCTACGTGTTCGTGCCCGCCATGGGGCCCGTGTGGGAGTTTGCCGACCGCTTCGAGCATCCGCTCGTGGGCCTCGTCCTGACGCAGCCGATTCGCGCGTTGATTGCCGCCAACCAGGTCACGCCCGACTGTTTCCCCAGCGGCCACACGGCGCTGTCCTGGATCACGGCGATCGTGGCGCTTCGCTTCGCGCCCCGCTACGGACGGTGGGCCCTGGTTGCCGCGGTGCTCATCACGCTCTCGACGCTGGGCCTGCGTTACCACTACGTGGTCGACCTCCTGGCCGCGATCCCGCTAGTTCTCGTCGGGCTCTTCTGGGGTGGGTTCCTTCGCCGGCGAGTTCGAGGCGGGACCGATCCCCTGAAGTAGCTCCTCCCGGACGAAGCGCGTCCACGCGCTCTCGAGCTCCTTCCATCCTTCGTCGGTGGGCGAGGCGATGAGTCCGAACGCGCGCGCGAAGGCCACTTCGTTCAGGCCGCCGACCCCGATCTGCCGGTCGAGACCGGCCCGCACGGCCCCCAGGTAGGCGTCGCGCCACCGTCCGTTCTCCGCCTCCATCAGGAAGGTCGCGAGCGCCCAGGACTGGTCGAAGAGGGTCCGGACGCGCAGCCCGGGTGGCATGCCTCGGAAGGGCGCGAGCCGGTCCATCGCGCGCTCTGCCTCCACCACGGATCCGAACGCGACCAGCTGGCGGAGAGGGAGAAGCGGGTAGGCACGGCCCTGGTGCGCGAGCGCCCGCGCGAGGGCTCGCATCGACGCGGGGTGCGGGGAACCGTCCCGGGGGAACGATGATTGGCCCTCGCTGTCCCGCTCCATGGCGGCGAATCGTCGGGCGAAGCCATCGACGAACGCCGCGAAGGCGCGTCGCGACGCGCCCCAGCGATTGCGCTGGCGCGTGAACGTGAGGAGCAGCTGCTTCGCACCCATGACGGCCGTCGCCTCGAGGTTTTCCTCGGGCGCCAGAAGGAGCCGCTCCGTCCGCGCGCTCGAAAGCGCCGGGAGGCCTCCAACCCCACGCAGGCCACGGGCGCCTTCGGCGTCCAGGGCCGCGGCGATCGCTTCGGTGGCCGGGACCAGCGCCACCAGCACCACCCCATCGGGGAAGCTCCGGTAGGTGACGGGGAGATCCTGCCGTCCGCCGTAGGGGGCGGTGAGATCGGCGAGGCCCAGGGCGTCCCCGTAGCCGGCGAGGAGAGTCTGGTAGACCGCCTCGAGGGTCTCGCCTTCGCGCCCAAGGCGCGCGGCGACGTCCTCCCGTCGTCCCGGGCCTACGTGGACCAGGACGTAGGGCGGGGCCGAGAGCGCCACGAGGGTCTGGCTCTCGAAGGCCGGGTCGTGCGCGAGGTTCGCGAGCATCTGATCCGCTGCCCGGTAGCGGTGATCGCTCTCGAGCTGCCCGATGTGCTGCTTCGCGCGCTCCCAGGCCCGGCCCGCCTCGGCGTACGCCGCGCGCTCGTCGGGCCCGAACCAGCGCTGGGCGTTCGCTTTCTCGACCGTTCTCAGAAACTCGTGCCCGCGGTAGTGAAGCGCCTCGGGGAGGGGATGGTGGAAGCGACGCCAGCCCACGAGCGCCAGCACCTCTTCACCTCCCGTGCCTGCGGCCGCGATGAGCTCGTCCAGGGCAGCCAGCGCGTCGTCCACGTCGGCCTCGCGGCCGAGCGCCTTGACCAGCTCGTCGAGCTCCGCGCGCGTTCGCGGGACGTGGGTCATGAACGCGCGGAGAAGGTCCATGGCCTCGACGTCGATCGGGGCCGGCTCTCCATCGTCGGCCTCCGTCGCCTCCGCCGCGTGCAGCGAGCCGGCGATCTCCACCATCAACGCGCGCCGCGCGGGGAAGACGTCGGCCGCCAGGTCGAAGCGCAGGGTGACGTCGCTTCGCACGACCAGGAGGCTGCGACGGGGACCGGACGCGCCCTCGTAGGCAAGCAGGGTCCACAGGGCCGGCCGCTCGCCGACCGTCCGCTCGGCCTCATCCTCGATGGTCGCATCAATGCCCGGCCAGTCGAAGAGCGCATGCACGACGTCATCCCGGATGTCCTCCAGCGAGGCCTCCGCGGCGTCCGCGGTCGCGGACGCCGTGAGCCGGACGACGGGCGCGTCGTGGCTCCGTCGCCTTCAAGCGCCCCTCGAGCTCGTCGACGAGCACGGTCCACGCCGCGGGGAGTCGGATCGTAAGACCACCTCGACCGATCGCGTGGGTGCGCCAGTCCTCCTCGGCCTGGACGGGGGCCACGGAGCCCAGAAGGACGATCGAAAGAACGACCGCAGCGATCATCCGCATGGCAGATCCTCCACCACCATCCAGACACCCCCCCGCCCGAAAAGTTCCATACGGAGGCAGCCTCGTAAACGAACTTTTTGCCGCTGCGTTCCGCGTCGAGGCCACCCCACGGACGAACGGTCCTCGCGACGCGACGCGACGCGACGCGACGCATGCGACGCATGTGATGCGATGCGAGGCGATGCGACGCGATACGACGCGGGAGGCCGTCCCGGTCTTGCCTTCTGTCGCCCGTTGCGTGCGCTGGCGTTGGGGTGGGGGCGCTAGTTGCCGCTGAACTGGATATCCGAGAAGACCAGGGTGGGGACCCGAACCGTGTACCACGGCACCGGATCGTTGCCGACCTCGACCAGCTGCTGCATCAGGTCGGGGTAGCTCCCGGTGACGTTCATCTCCGAGATGGGCTCCGCGATCCGGCCGTCGCGCACGACGTGTCCGCGCACGCCGAACGAGAAGTCCCCCGTCGTCATGTTGGCGTTGCCGCCGAGCCAGGACGTCACGAGGATGGCGTTCGCCGGCCGCCCGGGCGAGACCGTCCAGGTCCTTGTCGCCGGGGCGGATCACCACGTTGGAGGCGGAGCCGGTCGTGGCGGCCCATCCCAGCTTGCGCCCGTAGTAGGTGTCGACGTAGTGGTTCTCCAGGACGCCGTCGCGAATGAGCGTGCAGCGGCTTCGCGGCGATGCCCTCGCGGTCGAAGGTGCGCGAACCCAGCGCGCGCGGGATCAGCGGGTCGTCCATGACGTCGAGGACCTTCGAGGCGATGGCTTCGCCCTGCTTGCCCGCGAGGAACGACTGGCCCTGCTGGATCGGACCCGCCGCGAGGGCGCCGAGCATGCGGCCCAGCAACATCGCCGCGGCTTCCGGGTGGACGATCATGGTCGTGCGCACGCTGTCGCCACGCGTCGAGCCGAGCCGTTCCACGGCGCGCTTGAGCGCTTCCGTCCCGACGGCCACCGGTGTGGGTAGACCCTCCTGGTGCGTGCCGGCGACGAACCACGCGGCCTCGGGCCGCTTCGTCTCGCCTTCCCGCAGCGTGACCATCGTGCCGTACGCGATCGAGGTGTTCTCCACCGTGCCCGCGAAGCCGTTCGTGCTGGCCCGGGCGAGCACGATGTGGTCGTCCTGGACCGTGGTGGTTGCCGAGACCACCCGCTCGTCGGCCGAGGCCGCTTCGCACATGGCCTCGCACCACGCGATGCGCTCCTTCCGTGTGAGGTCGGGCAGCGTGGTGTCGACGAGGTCGAGGTCGTCCTTCGACCGACCTTCGTACAGGGCCGGGTCGGGAATCGCCCGGTGGGGGTCCGGCTGGAGGTGCCGCGTCAGCGCGATGGCGTCCGCCAGGAAGGTCTTCAGGCGCTCGGGCTCCAGGTCGTGCGTCGTGTGCGAGCTATAGCGGCCATCGACGTACAACGAGATGGCCAGGCTGCGGCTCGCGTCCTCCTGGACCTTCTCGAGCTGCCCGTCGCGCCACTGGAACTCGAGTCCGCGCTGGCGCACGACGGTCGCGAAGGCATCCTCGGCGCCCAGAGACTTCGCCGCGTCGACGGACTGGATGGCCTGGTTCAGCAGCTGGTCGGCCGTTACGGGGCGGGGGTCTGGCGACATCAGGCATTCTCGCCTCCTACGGTCAGGCGCGACACGAGGGCCGTCGGCATGCCTTGGGAGACCGGCACGCCCTGCCCGTTCTTGCCGCAGGTCCAGCCGCCCGTGTCGAGCTTCATGTCGTCGGCGACCATGGTGATGTTCTTCAGCGCCTCGGGACCGTTCCCGATGATGTTCACGTCCTTGATGGGCGCGGTGATCTTGCCGTTCTCGATGAGCCAACCGTTCTTGATGTAGAAGGTGAAGTCGCCCGCGCCGATCTGGACCTGGCCGTTCGTGAACGTCTCCGCGACGATGCCTCGGTCCACGGACGCGATGATCTCTTCCCGGGTGTGCGGGCCGCTGCGCATGTACGTGCAGCGCATGCGCGGCATGGGCGCGTGGCGGAACGACTCCCGTCGTCCCGAGCCCGTCGACGTTCACGCCGTAGTGCTTGGCGCTGATGCGGTCGTGGAGGTACGTGCGCATGACGCCCCGATCCACCAGCACCGTCTCCTCGGTCGGGCTTCCCTCGTCATCGATGTTGAGGGCGCCCCGCTCGTGTTCGTGGAGCGCGCTGTCCACGACGGTCACGCAGTCGGCGGCGACCTTCTGGCCGATCATCGTGGAGTAGATCGACGTGCCCTTGCGGTTGAAGTCGGCCTCCATCCCGTGGCCGATCGCCTCGTGGAGGAGGATGCCGGAAGCGCCAGCGGCCAGGACCACGGGCATCTCGCCCGCGGGCGGACGCCCGGCCTCGAAGAGGATCATCGTCCGGTTGACCGCTTCGCGGCAGACCTGCTGCAGCTCCTCTTCGGTGTAGTGATCGATGCCGCGTCGTCCGGCCAGGTTGGCCATGTTGCTCTGACGCTGGCCGTCCTTCTCCGCCGCGACCATGCAGACGAGCCGCGACATCGGCCGGCGATCGGTGAACATCACGCCCTCGCTCGTGGCGATGAGCACGCGCGAGTCCGCGTCCGCCCAGTTGACGGTCACCTTGTTGATCGCCGGGTCCAGCCCGCGCGCGATCTCATCGGTGCGCTGGAGCAGCGGGAGCTTGCGCTCGACGTTCACCTGGTCCCACGCTTCGGGAATCGTGTAGAGGTCGGCCGTCCCGTGGCTCGTCATGGCCTGGGGCGGCACGCCGCCGCCGCCGTCTGCAATGGTGGCCGCCGTGCGCGCGGCCTGCAGCATCGAGGTCGAGGTCGAGGTCTTCGCTGTAGGCGTAGCCCGTCTGGTCTCCGACGAGCACGCGGATGCCCACGCCCCGGTCGGTGCCCGTGAAAGCCCGGCTGATGATGCCGTCCTCCATGGCGATGACGTTGTGGCGGTCGTGCTCGAAGTAGAGGTCGGCGAAGTCGGCGCCCCGGCCCATGGCTTCGGAGAGGACGCGGAGGATGGATTCCTCGTCCACACCGAAGAAGGCGGCATCGGGCGCGCCGACCGGATGGCGGTCGGTGATCGGATTGTGCATGGGGCTAGGATGCGAGAAGCCCCGGCGGATTTCAGGATTTTCAGGGGCGGGGTGCGCTTGCTAGGCCTTCTCCAGCTTCGCTTCCACCCGCTGCAAGGCCTCCTCCAGCTTCCGTACCTTCGTCCTCAACTCGTCGAGCTCCTTCTCCGCGGCCTTGGCGCGGGCGCCCTGGGCACCGCGGATGCGCTCGATCGCGCGATCGACGCCCACCTTCTCCTGGGCCGAGCGTCCGCCCCGGTAGGCCCGCAGCGCCGGGATCGCGCGCGCCTCACCCAGGGCCGCGAGTCCCGCCATCGCTCCCAGGCGCACGCGGTCGATCTCGTCGCGCAGCAGATCGGCCAGGGCCTCGGCGGTGCGCGCACGGTAGGGCTTCTCGAGCAGCGCGGCCAGGACGCCGGCCGACGTGGCCGCCGCGGGCCGCGCGCGGTTCGACACCGCGCCCGGTTGCGTGTGCGCCAGGAGAACGTCGAGGGCCTCATCGCGACGCGTGCCGGCCAGGCCGCGGAGTGCACCCGTGGGCCCCATCCCGTAGGGGTCGTCCTCCTCGACGGCTCGCACCAGGCGATCGAAGGGAGCGTCGTCCCGCTGCGCGCCGAGGACCTCCAACGCGGCCTGCCGGGCCCGGTAGAGGCTCAGCCCCGCGTCGAGCCGAGCCTGGACGGCATCGCGGATCCCCGGGTCCCGTAGCGACGCCAGCCCGGCGCAGCAGCGGCTCGAGCACCATCGGGTCCTGTTCCCAGCCGATCAACTCCGCCAGGGCGTCCACGGCCGCCTGGGTTCGTGCTTCCGCCAGCGCTTCCGCGAATCGGACACGCACGCCCCAGAAGGGCTCGTCTTTCCATGCCTTGGCCACGGCCCTGACGTTCTGCGCGCTTGCCCGTCTTGCAGAGCTCCTTCGCGGCCAGGATCCGACCGACGACGTCTTCGGCCTCGGTCAGCTGGGTACGGAGCTTGTCGTCTCCGGGGTTGAACTCGAGGGTCATGACCACCTTGCCGGCCGGGTCCACGCGGATCTGCGCCGGGTCCTTGTCGACCCGGATCACCGCCGACTGTTTCGCGTCCTTCAAGGCGGATCTGCTGCGTGTGCAGCGCGCCGTCCACGACCCAGCCGATGTCGAGCGGCAGGTCGAACAGCCCCACGCCGGCCTTCTCGTCGACTTGCTTCTGCTCCACCGTGACGGTCAACTCGCCCGCCTTGGCGTCGAAGGTGGCGCTCGCCTTGAGCTGCGGATACCCCAGACCGTGGATCCACTGGTCGAAGAACTTGCCCAGCGAACGGCCGGACGCCCGCTCGAGCTCGCGCCGGAAGTCGGCCGTCTCCACCACCTGGTGGGCGTAGCGCTTCACGTAGGCCTTGACGCCGTCGAAGAACACGTCGTCGCCGAGGTCCTTCCGCAGCATGTGGAGCCGCGCCGCACCGCCGGGGTAGAGGTGGCGGTCGTACATCTGCCACGACTGGTTGAAGCGGCGGGTGACGATGGGCCGCTTGTATGCGTTGTCGGCCTCCTTGGCGTAGGCGTCGATGTTGGTGTAGACGTCGTAGCGCGCCTCGTCCTCGCCCTTCGAGTCCTCCAGCCAGAGCGTCTCGATGTAGGTCGCCCAGCTCTCCTTGAGCCAGGCGTGGGCGTAGTCGCGACAGACGATCATGTCGCCGAAGTAGGAGTGCGCCATCTCGTGCACGTTGACCTGGTCCACGAGCCAGGTCATCTCCTTGGCCATCGTCTCGTCGAGCACGAAGACGTCGTCCCAGGAGACGAGCGAGATGTTCTCCATGGCGCCGCCGAAGCCGGGAAGCGCGAATTGGTAGTACTTGGGGTAAGGGAACGCGTGGTCGAGCTTCTTCTCCATCCAAGCCATCATGTCGCGCGTGCGCCCGAACGAACGCTCGAGGTCGGCGGACGCGAAGTGGTTCGTCGTGAAGTACGCCAGCGGGCGCCCCTCGAACTCGCCGTCGTCGAACGACACGAAGTCACCGATCGCGAAGCACGTGATGTAGGAGGGGCACGGCTGCTCGAGCTTCCAGTGAGCCGTCTTCGTGCCGTCCTCGTGCTTCACTTCCCCCTGTAGCAACCCCGGCCCGAGGATCGTGAACCGGGCGTCGGCCCGAAGACGCACATCGAGCGTGGGGCGGACATTCGGCAGATCGATCGTCGGCAGCCAGTGTCGCGCGCGCTCGGTCTCGTGGTCCGTCGCCGCGTAGGTCGCTCGCTCGGGATAGGCGGGGAGGGGCTTGGAGAAGAAGAGACCCGTCGTCGGCTCTTGGACCACGTAGTGGATGGCCACCTGCCGCTCCTCGCCCGCGGCGAAGGCCTCGTCCCACGTGATCTCGAGCTCTCTCCCGTCGTAGCGGTGCCCGAGGGCGCGCCCGGCCGGGTCCTCGACCCGAACATCCTCGAAGTCGACGGCGTGAAGCAGCAGCGTGCGCGCCTGGGGCGCGTGGGCGCGGATGGTGTGTGTCACCGTGCCCGCGGCCCGGGCCTTCTCGACGTCGATTCGGAGGTCGATGTCCAGATGGATCGGCTCGAGCGTGAGGTCGGGCGGGTAGTGGGCCTCGGCGCCCGGAAGCGTGAACTCTGCCATGTTCCCTCCTTGGTAGGCGGCACGGTACCTTGGCTCGCAGGCATGTTCCCCCGACGCCCACCCGCCCACCCGCCGCCCACGCGATGGACACTCCCCGCGCCTCGGCGGCGGGTCCGCGGAGCCGTGGACCGGGTCGCCGTCGAAGCGATGGGGGAGACCATTTACTTCGAGACGGCGGATGCCCGGCTGCGCCCTTCGCCGGAGGCCTTCGCCGGCCTCTTCTTGCTCCCGGCGCTCAAGCAGCACGCCCGCCTCCGGGTCGAGGCCCCCCTGGACGGCGCCTGGCTCCTCGGCACGAAGACCCTGACCGGGATCTACGCCTCGTGGTGGAAGTACCCGGCCACCTACCCCATCGAGGATGTCGGCGTGGCCCCCGCCCAGGTCGCACCCGCGCCGGGTCACGGCCTCTGCTTCACCGGGGGCGTGGACTCGTTCTACGCCCTTCACGAAGCCTCCAGCCGCTACGACCACCTGGTGTTCGTGCACGGCTATGACATCGATCTCGCCGACGGCGTGCGCATCGACGCGTGGGAGCGCTCGCTGCGGGACGTGGCCTTGGATACCCGCAAGCAGGCCGTCCTCGTCCGCACGAACCTCCGCTCGCACCCGGTCTTCTCGAGCGTGCCGTGGGAGCGGACCCACGGCGCAGCCCTCGCCGCGGTCGGCCAGCTCCTCGCTCCACGTCTGGGGCACCTCTCCATTCCGCCGAGCTGGAGCCGGTCGCGCCTCAGGCCGTGGGGATCCCATCCGGAGACCGATCAGCTCTGGTCGTCCAGCCACCTCGGCGTGCTCCACGGGAACGCGGGTATCGGGCGAAGGGACCGGCTGCTGACGATCGCGGGTTACCCCCTCGCGCAGCGGCACCTGAGGGTCTGCTGGGAGCACCGCACCGACGAGCAGAACTGCTCTCGCTGCGAGAAGTGCGTCCGCACGATGACCGCGCTCGCCGGTGCGGGGGTGCTCGATCGCTTTCGGACCTTCTCCGCCCGAGCGGACCTTCCGGCCGCCATTCGCGCCCTGGGGCGACTCTCGCCCGGGCTGGCCATGCTGTGGCAGGAACTCCTGGCTCTGGATCTGCCGCCCGATGTACGGCGGGAGACGCGTCGCCTCGTCCGCCGAAGCCGCCGGTGGTGGCCCTTTGGCTAGATAAGACCCAGGATGGCCTCCGGGCGATCGACGAGGGCGGAGGCCCCCGCACGCTCCAGCTCCTCGGCCGGCCTGAACCCCCACAGGACCCCGACCGCCTTCATGCCCGCGGCGGTGGCCGTCCACATGTCGGTGTTCGTGTCTCCGCAGTAGAGCCAGGCGGCGGGAAGGACGCCCAGCGCCTCGGCGATGGCGAGGGCGCCGGTCGGGTCGGGCTTCTTCGGCGTGTCGGGTCCCACGCCGCGCACCGCCTGGAAGGGCCACCGGCCCAGGAAGGCCTCCACGGCGAGGCGGGTGAAATCGTCGGGCTTGTTGGAGAAGATGGCCACCTGCACGCCTCGCTCGAACAATCCGTCGAGAAGCAGATCCACCCCGGCGTACGGGCGGGTCTTCTCGTTCCAGCGGCGACCGTAGACCTCGAGCATGGCCCGGCGGCCCTGGTCGATCGACTCGGCCGAGCGGGCCGGTGCCGGGAGGGCCCGCTCGACCAGGGTCTCCAGCCCGTCGCCGACGAAGCGCCGGTAGGCGTCGGTGGGGTGGGGGGGGTGGCCGAGGCCCGCGAGCGCCTCGTTCATCGAGTCCGCCAGATCCTCCAGCGTATCCAGAAGGGTCCCGTCCAGATCGAAGAGCACGGCGCGGCAGGCGGACATGGGGCCATCGTACGACCGCATGAAGATTCGATTCAAGGCGTTCAGAGTCGCGGTCGATAGGGCTCCCATGGCGCGAATCCTGGTTGTCGAAGATGATGCTTCCCTGCTCGCCATGCTCGGCGAGGCCCTCCGCGAGTGGGGTCACACGGTCGACGTAGCTGGCGATGGCATCGGTGGTTACGAGCGCGTGTACCTCTCGGACGCGAGCTACGACCTCGTGCTCTGCGACCTGGAGCTGCCCCGCATGCCGGGGCCCACGTTCCTCAGGACCGCCGTGCAGCAACTCCGCGGTCGTACCCCCGTCATCATCATGACCGGCGCCGACCGGATGCTGGACGCGCTCGGGGAGACCCGGCGCTGGGCATTCGGCGTCCTCAAGAAGCCCTTCCATCTCGACCACCTCCGAGAGATCGTCGAGCACGCGCTCCAGCAGCGCGTCGTCTACGAGAAGGCCACGAAGCAGGCCCAGCGCATCGACGAGCTCGAGGCCCGCATTCGCGACCTGGTGATGCAGAACCAGGCCTTGTTCGAGGAGGCGCGACTCGACGCGCTCACCCTCCTGCCCAACCGCCGGCGCATGCAGGAAGACCTCGGTCGCATGTACGCAAACGCCGACCGCTACGATCGCCCCTTCGCGCTGGCGCTCTGCGACGTCGATGACTTCCGTCGATACAACCGCGAACAGGGCTACGTCGGCGGCGACCGCGCCATCCGCCGCGTGGCCGACCTCCTTCGTGCTGCCCTACGACAGGGCGACACCGTGTACCGCTTCGGCGGGGACGAGTTCGTGATCGCCATGCAGGCTGAGAACGCCATGGAGGCGTCGGTGGCGATGGAGCGGCTCCGGCAATCCGTCGAGCACGGCAGCCACGCGCACGACGAGGGTGCCAGCGACGGAGCGATCACCCTCAGCATCGGTGTCGCCGCCGTCGAGCCGGGAGAGGCCCGCTCGGTGCCCGCCTTGATCCAGCGCGCGGACGAGCAACTGCGGATCGCGAAAGCGGCGGGCGGCAACTGCGTCTACCCTCGCCCCTCGAGCGCCGACGAGGACCACGCCCAAACTGCCTGAGGGGCGTTGCTGGCGCGGTAGACTCCGCGAATGGCACTCCCCCCCGACCTCCTGATGCGCAGTCCCGAGGAGGGTGCGCGACGCATCGCCCTCGGGTTTCTCGACGAGGCGCATGCGGCGTCCCTCCGTCTCGACGACCCGAAGGACAAGGAAGCCCTCCACGACTTCCGCGTTGGCATACGGCGACTGAGAAGCTGTGCTCGTGCTTGGAAGGACCGGCTGAAAGGCACCGTCCACAAGCGGGACCGGGCGGCGCTGAAGTCGCTCCAGAACGCCACGGGCGGGGGGCGTGACGCCGAGGTCGCCATCGAGTGGCTCGAGACGCAGCGCGACGCATTGAGCCCCGCGCACCGCCGAGGGCTCCAGTGGATGGTGGATCGGCTGACGCAGCGTCGGCAGGGTGCGATGGCGAACGTCAACGAGGAGATCCGCGGACAGTTCGAGGCCATCGAGGGAGCCCTCCGCGAGGCACTCCAGACGATGCGGGTCGAGATCCATCTCGGCGGGCCTCGGACGGAGTCGACGTTCGCCGAGGCCGTGGCCGCCAAGGCGCGAGAGCACGCCGCGGAGCTCATTCTCCACCTCGCCAAGGTGGCCTCGCTCCGTGACGAGGAGGAAGCCCACCAGGCGCGCATCATGGGCAAGCGCATGCGCTACCTCCTCGAGCCTCTGCGCCCCTTCATGCCCGAGGCGGGGCGACTCGTGAAGCGGATGAAGGGCCTGCAGGACATCCTCGGCGACATGAACGACGCGCGCGTTCTCCGTGACGAACTCGGGGTCGCCCTGGAAGACGCCGCCGTCGAGCACGCGCGCCGGCTCCACGAGCTCGTGGGCGAGGGCGACCTCGAGGGAATGAAGCGCGAGATGCGTCGGACCGAGCGCAGCGGCATCATCGAACTGACCCACCGGGGGCAGAAGCGTGCCCAAGCGCTCTTCGCGGACCTCGAGCAGCACTGGCTCGGCGATGGCGCCGCCGACTTCCTCGTCGAGGTCGAGCGTCTTGCGACGAAGCTCGAGCGCCATGCCCAGGGGCCCGTCGAGATCGAGCGGAAGTTCCTCCTCCGCGCCGGTCCCGAGTTGCCCGACGCGACGGTCACTGTGCAGATCGACCAGGGCTGGTTGCCCGGCGGCGAGATCCGCGAGCGCGTCCGCCGCGAGATCGCCGAGGACGGTCAGGCCACCTACACGCGCACGATCAAGTTCGGATCCGGTATCCGGCGGACGGAAGTCGAGGAGACCGTTTCCGAGGCGCTCTTCGAGTCCCTGTGGGCCCTCACCGAGGGGTGCCGCGTGCGCAAGCGCCGGCATCGGGTCGAGGAGGACGGTTTCGTCTGGGAGATCGACCAGTTCCTGGACCGCGATCTCTGGTTGGGGGAGGTGGAGCTGCCCACGGTCGACACGAAGGTCGAGCCGCCGGCGTGGCTCGCCCCCGTCGTCCGACGCGACGTGACCGGGCAGAAGAAGTACCTCAACCTGTCGCTCGCGGGCTGAGCCGGCCGAGATCCTTCGCCGCGACGAAGCCCGGATGACTCATGAACCTTGGCGTAGTCGCGCGGTCCTGGACGGCCCTGGAGCCGAACCTCGGCGCTTGCTCCTCCTCGGCGATGCGCAGCGGCATCGAGTCGTCGTCGCGCCTTGACTTTCGGCTCCAGGAGCACCCAGGACACCCCGTCGCTCGAGCGGGGGCGGAAGAATGGCCGCTGGACCCCACTCGCTTGCGCCTTCCGCGACGGACGGCGCGCGCTTCATGAATCAACCAGGCTAGAGAGCGGCCAGCGCCGCGTCGTAGTCGGGCTCCTGCGCGATCTCCGGAACCAGCTCCGTGTAGGTGACCTGGTTGTTCTCGTCCACCACGAGGACCGCCCGGGCGCAGAGCCCCGCCAGCGGACCATCGACGATCTCGAGGCCGTAGTCTTGGGCGAACCCGCCCCTGAACGAGGAGAGCGTCTCGGCGCCTTCGATGCCCTCGGCGGCGCAGAAGCGCTTGGCCGCGAAGGGGAGGTCCGCCGACACGTTGAGCACGACCACCCCGGCCTTGTCCGCGGCCTTCTGATTGAACGCGCGCACCGACGTGGCGCATACCGGCGTGTCCAGGCTCGGGAAGACGTTGAAGACCTTCTTCTTGCCGGCGTACGTCGCGAGGGTGGCGATCGCGAGGTCCTGCCGTACCAACTCGAAGTTGGGGGCCGCCGAGCCCGGCGCCGGCACGCTGCCGCTGGTGCTGTACGGGTCGCCCTTGAGCGTGATCTTGGCCATGGGAATCTCCTCGGGGAGCCCGGGCGGACTCCCTCGGCGACGGATTGTACGGCTAGCTCGGTCCGATCAGCCCGAAGGCCGAGGTGAACCCGTGCAGATGGGTGGTCCCGCCGACGGGGCCGATCTCGCCGCTGCAGAAGAAGCCGCCCAGGGGGACCTGACCCACCCGTTCCCGAAACGCCAGGGTGTCGTGATCGGGGGTGCCGTAGAGATGGGTGCCGCGTCCCAGGCAGGAGAAGAGCAGGGCGGCGGCGGGCGCCGTGGCGTCTTCGCTGAGGGCCGCCTCCAGCGTGCGGTCCAGGTCCTCCGCGCTCGTGACCCGATCCCTCACGTGGAAGCGGACGCGGCGCCCTCGGCGGAGCTCCTCGCCGACGTACAGGCCGCGCGTGGTCGGATCGATGCCCACGAGGTTGCGGATCAGCCAGGGAGCGTCGTCGCTCGTGCCCACGAGGGGGTCCATCTCGAAGCCGAGGGAGAGGGTGTGGCTGGCGAGGCGGCGATCGTGCTCGGAGGCCTCACCCATGACGCCCTGCAGGGCCTCCAGGATCGGCCGTCCGTCCACCTGCGTCAGCAGGTGGCCCTCGCACGCCGTGATGCGCATGGCACCGCCCAGCGCGCGACACCCTTGCGCCACCGCGGGCACGATTCGGGCGTTTCCCATGAGACCGATACCGACGGCGCCATCGCGGATCACGCGGTCGTTGAGCAGAAGGACCTGCTCGCCCGGACGGCGGGCGCCGCTGGCGAGCCCGCCTACCTTCACGGCCTCCGGGTACGCGAAGTCGAGCCCGGCGAGCAGCCTCGACGCGTCCATCGAGAAGGGGTCGCCGATCAGAACGAAGGCCGGATCGTCGGCCGAGGACAGGCCGAGGGACTCTTGCCATGCACCGGGCGAGGCGTCGGCATCCGGGAGGTCCGCTTCGCCGAGGTGAAACGCGTGGATGCCGGCTTCCGGGAGGCGGCCGGCGAGGACGCTGAGCGCGGGCCGATCCTCGAACTCGCGGTCGCCGCCGATGACCCCGCCTGCCGTGCACCCGAGGAGGACCTCCGCGCCCAGCCGCTCGCGCAGCACCTCGAGGACTCGCTCCGCTCCGCCGGCCAGGTCGGCGCCCAGGAACACGAAGACCAGGTCCACCCCTGCGTCACCGAGCCCCGCGCGCACGTCGCGCGTCACCTCCTCGAGGAGGGCGTCGAGGTCGTCTCCGAGAGCCGCGGTGGAGATCCAGTGCACGCATCCACCGTACCAACGCCCAGGGGAGCGAGGTACAAGGACGGCTTCCACGCTCGGAGACTCGGACCATGCGCCAACGCGCCTTGTGCTTCGCCTTGCCTCTCGTCGTCCTCTGGATGGCGGGCGGCCTCGCCGCAACCGCCTCAGCCGGCCAGGAGGCCGGTGGCACGGCCACGCCTCGAGAGGAGATCGAGACTTTCGTGCTCGAACCCGCGCGACTCGTCGAGACGCTGGATCTCAAGGCGGGCCTGGTGCCGCAGGCCAGCGAACTCGTTGCGTACGAGGGCGAGGTCTACGGCGGCACGCTCGAGGTCGTGCGGGCGCTCGACGGCGGCGTGGTCGAGAAGGGCGCCGTCTTGGTGCAGTTCGACGAGGAGGACGTGCGCGAGCAACTCCTCGCGGCGGAGCGCGATCTACGCATCGCCCGCCTCAAGCATGCGATCGCCGAGCAGGACCTCGAGAGCAAGGAGGCGCAGCACAAGCTCAAGCTCGAGCAGCTCGAGCAGCGCCTGGCACGCTCCCAGGAAGCCCTGCAGCGGTTCCTCGACATCGACAAGCCCCAGCGCATCGCGCAGTCGGCACACAACCTCGAGGGTGCCGAGAACCGCCTTCAGGACCAGACCGAGGAACTCGAACAGCTCGAGAAGATGTACAAGGAGGACGATCTCACCGAGGAGACCGAGGAGATCGTCCTGCGCCGCACGCGCCGCAACCTCGTGCGGTCGCGCAAGAGCATGGCCTGGCAGCGCCTGCGCCACCAAAAGCTGCTCGAAGTCACCATTCCGCATGACGAGGAGAACGCACGCATGGACGTGCGGCAGAAGCAGCTGGACCTCGCCTCCTACCGCAAGACCGCTCCGCTTCGGCTGGACATCGCGAAGACCGAGTTCCAGAAGAGCGTGAAGGCGCTGGAAGACAAGGCGAAGCGGTACGACGATCTGCGCGGTGACCTGGATCGCCTGCGCGTGCGCGCGCCCTCGGCGGGCTTCGCCGTGCGGGGCGCTTTCCGGGGCGGCAAGTGGAACGACCTCGACGCGTTGCGCCAGGCGTTGGTACCCGAAGGGAAGGTGAAGGCGAAGCAGACGCTGTTCACCATCTTCCACCCGGGCAACGTGGAACTCGTCGCCTCGGTGGGCGAGGCGGACCTACCCAAACTCCACGTCGGAGACGAGGCCACCGTGGAGTCCGCCCTGTTGCCCGGCCGCACGCTCCCCGCCACCGTCGCGGAGGTGGCGCCCGTGGGGGTGGGTGGTAAGCACCGGGTCTTGCTCCGCCTGAAGGAGACCGACCCTGTCCTGATGCCCGGGCAGTCGGCCAAGGCCGTCGTCACCTGGCGCAAGGAGAACGCGGCCCTCATGGTGCCGGCGTCCGCGGTCGTCACGAAGGACGGGGCTTCCCACGTCTACGTCGTCGAGGAGGGCGCCACGAAGCGCTGCGACGTCGAGACGGGGACCACGCAGGGCGACCGCGTGGAGATCACATCCGGGCTCGAGGCCGGGGCCACGGTCGTCGTGAAGCCGGAGAAGTGATGCGCGCGAGCCTCTTCGTCGGACTCGTCGTCCTCATCTTCGCCTCGCCCGCGGCGGCGCGGTCGCCTACGGAGGCCACCCCCGGCGCGACGGAGGCGGCCATGCGCCGGGGCGTTGCGTACCTGCTCGCCGACCAGAACGAGGACGGATCGTGGGGCTCGCCCGCGCCCACCCTCCACGTCGACATCTACGCCCCGAACAAGGGGGCCTTCGACGGGTACCAGGTGGCGTCGAGTGCCCTCGCCTTGTCTGCGCTCATCGAGGTCGGCGGCGACGCCTCGCGGGTGCAGGCCGCGATCCGCAAGGGGACGGCGTGGCTTCTCGAGCACCACCAGGCGAAGCGTGCGACCGCCGACGTCATCTACAACGTGTGGGCCCATGCGTACGCCCTCGAGACGTTTGCCCGCCTGCTGGACCGGGAAACGGATGCAGGGCAGCGCGCCGCGCTCCTCCAGGCGGCCCAGGAGGCGGTGAAGCTCCTGGAGCGCTACGAGTACGTCGACGGGGGATGGGGCTACTACGACTTCTCCATCGGCACGCAGCACCCCAGCCACGGGCACGCCAACAGCTTCACTACGGCCACCGCGCTGGTCGGGCTCACGATGGTCGAAGCACACGGCGTCGAAGTGCCACAGCGGCTGCTCCGACGGGCCCGGCGCCTCATCAACGCCTCGCGCCTTCCCGATGGGGCTTACTCGTACTCCTTCAATTTCCACTTCCGCGCGCCCTGGGGCGTGAACAAGAAGAAGGGCAGCCTCGCCCGCACGCCGGCCTGCCTGGCGGCCCTGACGCGCGCCGGAGACGCGGTGCCCACGCGGCGCATCGTTGCCGCGCTGGACGACCTCGAGCGATTCGGCCACTACCTCCGCATCGCGCGCAAGTACCCCAGGCCGCACGAGACGTGGTTTCAGAACTCCGGCTACTTCTGCTTCTACGGCTACTACTACGCGAGCGATCTCTTCGACGACGTCCCGGCCGCCAAGGCGCGGGAGCATGCACAGAACATCGCGTCCCACCTCGTGCCTCTCCAGGAGAAGGACGGCTCTTGGTGGGACTACCAGCTCTACACCTATCACAAGCCCTACGGCACGGGCTACGTGCTCTTGACCTTGGCGAGGTGCCTGGACGTGCTGGAGCGGGACGCTACACGTGATTCCGCAGCATCAGCTCGCGGGGATACGGGTCCAGATACGCCTGCCGATGGACCCATGTCGGAACGTCGTTCCGCGCCAGGTGGTGCTTGAGCAGCGTCAACGGAACGACCAGGGGAACGAGCTCTGCCTGGTAGTCCCGGATCAGGGTGAGCAGCTCCTCCTTGTCGCGGGCGTCGAGGTCGTCCTTCAGGAAACCCATGAGGTGCTCGAGGACGTTGCGGTGGCGCCCGCGCGTGGCGATGGCCCCCAGCGCCTCCATGTAGAGCGTCCCGTAGCTACGGATCGTGGCGTCGAAGTCGCCGCGCCCCGCCTGGGCCACGATGCGTCCGAGTTCCCGGTAGGCCTTCGGGCTGTGCGCGAGCACCGTGAGCTTCTGCGTCGTGTGGAAGTCCACCAACCCGGCCGGGTCGGCTCCACGCTCGAGCAGCGTTCGCCACCGCTGGTGGGCGAAGATGCGCTCGATGAAGTTCTCGCGTAGCCGCGGATCGTTCAGGCGGCCGTCTTCCTCCACGGGCAGCAGCGGGAAGCGCTCGGTGAGCATGCTCGCAAAGTAGCCGCGGCCGTCGCGGACGGGCATGCCGCCTTCGGCGTACACGCGCACGCGGAAGAGCCCGCAGGACGGTGAGTTCTTCTTGAACACGTAGCCGTCCAGCCGCGCCGAAGCCAGGGCGTCGAGCTTCGTTTCGCCCCACGCCTGCATCTCGTCCGTGTGGTCCACCGTCATGTCCGATGTCATGAGGCGGGGGGCTTCCTTCGTGCCCACGAGGCGAATCGTCGGCCGGGGCGTCGGCATGCCCATCTCGACCTCGGGGCACACGGGAACCCACTCCACCCAGGGGCCCAGATTCAGGACCAGGAAGCGATCGCGGCTGTGACCGCCCGTGGCACGGACGTTCTGGCCGAGAAGGCAGGAGCTTGCGCCCAAGCGCACAGCGGGGCCGAACGACGACGTGTCGGTGCCCCCAGTGGAGTGGTTCATCGGGGCTCCTTGGCGGATGCTCGCCACGGCTCGTCGATCCAGAGGAAACGGTCGCCCAGACGGGCGAAGCAGCAGTAGACGCGCTCGTCGCCTTCTTGCGGGTCAGTGACGGTGAGCAGGACCCAGCTGACCCCGGGGGCGGCACGCTCGCGGGCGAACGTGCGCATGGGGGCGGGGAACCGCGCGGCGTGTCCCCGTCCCTTGACGAGGTCTTCCGTCGTCGCGCCCCAGGCCCGGACGCGCGCGGTCGGGCCCGCCTGGGCGAACGCGGACGCCACGGTGGCATCGGACACGATCGTCGTTCGCAGCGCGAGCTTGAGGCCGGGGTAGCCGTCGGCGAACGCGGTCGCGTCCTCCGGTCGCACGACGCGCCGCAGATCGGCCGTGGAGGGAAGGAGGTCGCGCATGAGCTCGCGGGCCTTCAGCTGGTCGTCCTCCGCCCGTGCCCGCAGGAACGCCGTGACCATGCCGCGGAGGTGAATCGCGGCTGCGGTCGCGGGCGGGGCCTCGAGCAGGCGCTCCGTGAGGTCGAGGAAGCGGTTCTCCTGCGCCCGGTCCGGGGGGACACCGTACGAGGTGTACTCCACGACCACGTTGCCTACGCGGGCCACGTGGAGCATCAGGTCGGTGGCCGCGCCCCCGCGTCGGGCGCGGCGCCGGGACGTGAAGCCGGGGAGGCCCCCGTCGGTGCCCGTTCCCTCCGTGCGCTCGGCCGGCAGCCACGCCGCTTCCCGGTCGCGTCCCTCATCCACCGCGCGGAGCGCCGCCACGAGGGCCTCCGCCTCTTCCTTCGACGGGGTCGAGGCCAGGAAGACGTTCACGTAGCGCATCCCGTCTTCCGTGCCTCCGTAGAGACCGTGGTTGTCGAGGTAGCTCCGTTCGTCGCCCTCCTCGCCGCCCAGCGACGGTGCGGTGGGACCGAGTAGTCTCCACTTGCTGACCTCCCAGCCCGGCCGGGTCACGAACGAGCGGAAGAGCTCCAGCACGGCTTGCAGGTCGGGTTCCCGGCTCTTGAGCAGGGGGTCCATCGCGAGTTCGGGCCGGTCGATGACGCGGGTCTCGCAGGGGGGATCCCGAAGCAGGGCCTCCAGTGCCGCCCGCCCCTTCGTGTCGAGGATCTCGCGCGCGAAGCGATGCCCTTGAACGTAGGTGAAGGCGGCCTCCGGATCGACCATGCCGCCGTCTTCTCCCCCGACGCGGCCGGTATAGAGGTGGGTCAGCCGCTCGAACGCGCCCGAGGCGTCCCGCTCCTTGGCCACCTGCTCCGCCACGAGCTGCGCGTGGCCTTCCAGCACCGCCTCGATCGCGAGGCGTTCGTCCGAGGCGGAGCAGCAGGCCAGGACCCAGCGCACGGGGAACCGCTCGAAGTCGAGCGCGTGGGTCGCCTCGTGCACGAGGATGCTGCGCAGGACGTCGTCCGAGAGCAGGGCGGGATCGCCGGCCGCCCGGGCGACGGCGACGAGCGCCTCGGGTACGAGGTGGATGGTCCGGCTGAGCGGCTCGAAGTAGGCGAAGAACGCGCGCGTGGCGTCGGGCGTACTCTCCAGCATGCCGCGCTCGCCCTCCGCTCCCTGGTTGAGGATGCGCTCGATCTCGTCCTGTGAGGACGGCTCGATTCGCGGCCGCTCCGTGAAGGTCGCGCCCGTGGCACGCTCCACGGCGTCGCAGGCTTCCTCGAGCAAGGGCGCCAGCACCGCCGGGTCGCGCCACCGGCGCAGCACCTCGGCTTCCTGGATCGGGTCGGCCAGGGCCGCGGCGTGCCCCAGCCAGAGAATCGCGAGCAGGCAGAGAGCACGTCGAGGTGTCACGCCCGGATTCTACGGAGCAGCGGGGCTTGCTTCCCATGTACAAGTCCGGACATGGCGAAGCTCGCGCCTGAAGCTGCCTGGCTCGGCATCGATTTGGGAACCTCCGCGGTCAAGGCCGTGCTCGTGAAGGAGGACGGCACCCTCCTCGGCGAGGGGCAGGGTGAGCTGGCGCTGCGGGTCCCCGAGCCCCTTGCGGCGGAGCAGTCGGCCGACGACTGGTGGGAGGCCGCGGTGCGGGCCACGCGGGCCTGCCTGGCCGCGGCGGGAGGCGTCCGGGTCGCCGGCGTCGGGTTGACGGGCCAGAAGCACGCCCTGCTCCTGCTGGACGCCCAGGGCCGACCGCTCACGGCCGCGCGCCTCTGGGCCGACGGCCGTGCGATCGACGGATGCAAGCGGTTCGAGGAGGCCGTCCCCCGGCTCGCGGGGCGGACCGGAGCGCCGGCGCTGCCCGGCTACGTCGTGCCCAAGTGGTTGCACCTCGAGGCGCGGGAAAAGGCGCTGGTGCGCGCCACGGCCCACCTGCTCTTCGCGAAGGACTGGCTGCGCTACCGATTGACCGGCGCGTTCGCCACCGATCCAACCGAGGCCGGTGCTTCGCAGCTTTGGCGGGCGTCTTCCCGGCGGTGGGACGCACAGCGCTGCGCCGCCGTCGGGATCGATCCCCGCTGGCTGCCGCCGGTCGTCTTCTCCAACGCGCTCTCCGGCTGCGTCCACCAGGATGCCGCCCGGCGCACCGGCCTCGAGGCGGGCACACCCGTGGTGGGGGGGGCCGGAGACAACGAAGCCGCCGCGCTCGCCTGCGGCGCCGTGAAGCCCGGTCGGGTCGCCGTCATCCTCGGCACCTCCGGCACCGTGATCGCGACGGCGCCGCGGCGAGGGCGGGTCGGGGCCCTGGTGTGGGGGCGTTTCGTCACCCGTCGTGGCGTGGCGGCCACGGGCACGATGCTCTCCGCGGGGCGCGCGCTGGCGTGGGCCCGCGAGGCGTTCTTGCCCTCGGGCGCGTCGGCGGCCGAGGCGCTCGAGGTCGCGTTCTCCGTCGACCCGTCGACCTCCGTGCCTCTCTTCATTCCCGCCCTCGTCGGCGAGCGTAGCCCCGTCCCCGACCCCCACGCCCGGGCCGCGTTCGTGGGGGTCGAGACCTCGCACGCCGCGCCCCACCTCCTGCGGGCGGTCGCCGACGGCGTCAGCGCGACGCTGGGACAGATCGTGGACCTCTTGCGCGCCAGCCGCGTGCCCGTGGACGAGCTCCGGCTGACGAGCGGGGCGGCGGCGTCCGAGCCCCTCGTTCGCCAGATCCTCGCGGCCGCCGAGGCGCCGGGACGGGTGGTGGGTACCCGCGAGGGCCCGGCGCGAGGTGCGGCGCTCCTGGCGGCCCGGCAGGGGGCGAGCGACCAGGCCCTGTGCGCTCGCGCGGAGGCCTGGGCCGCCGCGGGTCCGCTCCAGCACCCCACGCGCGGCGCCGTCCAGCGGATGGCGGGCGTCAAGGACGGCCTCGCACGAGCCCGGCGCGACCTCCACTGACGCAGACGGAGGGGCAGGCGTGGTGTGCCCGCCCCGTGTCCGTACAATCCGACGCCTCGTGGGCCCGCTGTCGGAGCCCGTGAACCGGGAACGCCCCATCGCATGTCGAAATCCAAGACTGCCCCCGAGAAGGCGAGCGAGGCCGAAGACGCCGTCCGCGTCAACCGCCTGGCTCTGCAGATCGCCACCGTGAACGGCTCGGGAAGCCAGACGGCTAACAACACGCTCCTTCGGGCCCTGTTCCAGATGGGGTTGCCCGTCTCGGGCAAGAACCTCTTCCCGAGCAACATCCAGGGGCTGCCGACCTGGTTCACGATTCGCGTGAACGAGAACGGCTACATCGCCCGCCTGCGGGAGATCGACCTGGTCGTCTGCATGAATCCGGCCACGGTCGAGCAGGACGTTCGCGACCTGCCGCCGGGTACACCGGTCGTGTACGAAGAGACCCTGAAGGTCGAGCGGTTCCGCGACGACCTCCTGCTGTTCGGGGTGCCGTTCAACAAGCTCGTGCGCGAGGTGTGCGAGCCCGTCAGCCTCCGCAAGCTCGTGGTCAACATGCTCTACGTGGGCGTGGTCGCCGAGTTGATCGGGATCGAGTCGGAGGAGATCGAGCGCGCACTGCAGAGCGCCTTCCGCAGCAAGCCCAAGGCGATGGCGCTGAACCGCGACGCCGTGCTCGCCGGCCAGGAGTGGGCCCAGGCGAACGCCGCCGTGCGTCCCAAGCTGCGCGTCGAGCGGCGCGACCTCACGGCCGGCAAGATCCTCATCGACGGCAACACCGCATGCGCCGTCGGCTGCATCTTCGCGGGCACCACGGTCATGTCCTGGTATCCGATCACGCCGTCCTCGAGCGTGGCCGAGAACGTGCAGGCGTTGGCGGCGAAGTACCGCACGGACCGTGAGACCGGCCGGACCAGCCTCGCCATCGTGCAGGCCGAGGACGAGCTGGCCGCGGTCGGCATGGCCCTGGGTGCCGGGTGGGCCGGTGCCAGGTCCATGACGGCCACGAGCGGACCGGGCATCAGCCTCATGGCCGAATTCGTCGGCCTGGGGTACTTCGCCGAGCTTCCCACCGTCATCTTCAACGTGCAGCGGACCGGGCCCAGCACGGGCCTCCCGACCCGCACGATGCAGGGCGACCTGCTGTCCACGGCGTATCTCTCGCACGGCGACTGCCGCCATCCGTGCCTCTATCCGGCCGACATCAAGGAGTGCTACGAGTTCTCGCTCGCGGCCTTCGACCTGGCCGAGCGGCTGCAGACCCCCGTCTTCGTGCTGTCGGATCTGGATCTCGGCATGAATCTCTGGATGTCCGAGCCGTTCGAGTACCCGAAGGACGAGATCGACCGCGGCAAGGTGCTCGATCAAGAGGCGCTCGAACGCGTCGAGGACTGGGGGCGGTTCAAGGACGTCGATGGCGACGGCATCCCGTACCGAACGCTCCCCGGCACCCCGGGCGGCAAGGGCGCCTACTTCACGCGCGGTTCGGGCCACGACGAGTACGCCCAGTACACCGAGGACGGCGACGTGTACGCCCGCAACATGGACCGCCTCACGAAGAAGTTCGAGACCGCCGCGACCCTGGTTCCCGCCCCCCTGATCGACGACCGAGGCTCGAAGGTGGGCGTCATCGCGTTGGGAACGTCCGACCCCGCCGTGCACGAGGCCCGCGATCGCCTGCGTGACCACCACGACCTCGAGACCGACTACTTGCGTATCCGCGCGTTCCCGTTTGCGCCCGACATCCAGCGCTGGGTCGAGGCGCACGATCACGTCTACGTCGTCGAGCAGAACCGCGATGCCCAGATGCTCCGCATGCTGAACATGGAGTTCCCGGATCTCGCGCTCTCGCTGCGATCGGTACTCCACTACGACGGCCTGCCGCTCGACGCGTCCACGATCGTCGAGCAGATCGCGACGGCCGAGGCGGGCCGCGTAGCCCAGCCCTCCCACCGGGCGAAGAAAGGTGATGCGTGATGGCTGCCGCTCCGAAGACCAACCACATCGGGCTCCCCCTGGCGGCGTACAAGGGGCGACCTTCGACGCTGTGCAAGGGCTGCGGGCACGACGTCATCTCCAACACCATCATCTCCGCGTTCTACGAACTGGGGGTGGAACCGCACAAGGTGGCGAAGATGTCGGGCATCGGGTGCTCGAGCAAGACGCCCGCGTACTTCCTTTCGGGGGCCTGGGGCTTCAACGCCGTCCACGGGCGCATGCCGTCCGTCGCCACCGGAGCGCTACTCGCCAATCGCGACCTCGTGGGCATCGGCGTCTCCGGCGACGGCGACACGGCCTCGATCGGTATGGGCCAGTTCGTCCACATGGTGCGCCGCAACCTCCCCCTCGCCTACATCGTCGAGAACAACGGTGTGTACGGCCTCACCAAGGGGCAGTTCTCGGCTACCGCCGACAAGGGCTCGCGCCTCAAGGACGGGACGGTCGAGAACATGACGGCCATCGACCTCTGCGCGGTCGCCGTCGAGCTGGGGGCCACCTACGTCGCGCGGGCGTTCTCGGCGGACCGCAAGCAGCTGCTCGAGATCCTCAAAGGGGCGATCGCCCATCAGGGGCTCGCCGTCATCGACGTGATGAGCCCCTGCGTGACGTTCAACAACCACGAGGGTTCGACTCGCTCCTACGACTGGGGGCGTGATCACCAAGGCCCCATCAACGAGGTGGGCTTCGTCCCCGCCTGGGATCATCCGGAGCTCGAGACGAATCCCGACGAGGGGCTCGAGGTCCAGATGCCCGACGGCGGGACGGTCGTCGTCCGTCGCGTGGGTGAAGCGCACGATCCGCGGAACAAGGAGGCGGCCCTCGATCTCCTGCGCCGCAGCTTCGGCCCCGATGAGTTCCTCACCGGCCTCTACTACATCGACCCCGATGCACCCAACCTCTTCGACATCCTGCAGCTCGAAGAGGCGCCGCTGGGCACCATGCCCGCCGCAAGCGTCCGGCCCTCGGCGGACGTGCTCGAGGCCATCAACGAGTCCTATCGCTAGTGGAGCGCACGATGCGTCCGACCCTCTTCGCCGCCATCTTGATTCTCGCCGCCTCGAGCCTCGTCGCCTGCGGAGGCGGTGGTGGCGGGGGAGACGTGCCGCCGCCGCCCTCGCAGCCGGGCACCTTGCGGACCATCGCGCTCCAGGGCGAGACCGCCCCGAACGGCGCCGGCACGTTTCTCGCGTTTCCCGTGTCCACACCGCTCAGCGCGGGGCAGGGAAGCTGGGGCGCCTTCGTCGCCGATACCAGCACGGCGGGACTCGTCGCCTACGCCGTCGAGCCGGAGGGGGACCTGGTGGCCGTCTTCGGAGAGGGCGACGCCGTGCCCGGGCTCACCACGGGGCAGATCTCGAGCTTCGGCCAGGTCTGGGTGGGGGATGACGGACGCGTCGTGGCCCACGTCGAAGTCACGGGGAACGCGTTTCGGGGTGAACGAGGGCCTGATCAGCGCTCAGGTCGACACCGGCGTCGTCTCCGACGCGGCGGGCCTGGCGTTCGAGGGGACCAGCACCTCGGTCGGCAAGCTGACCGGCTTCGACGCCGAGTACTCGTTCCTGCGGGAGGACGAGTTCTTCTTCCGCGCCGGGACGTCCACCGCCACCGGTCTGTGGTCGGTCGGCGTCGATGGGAGCAATCTCACGAAGCTCGTCGCGTCCGGCGACGCCGCACCGGGCGGGAAGACGCTGATCCAGGTCTACGCCGCGGGCATCAGCACCACGGGGACCCAGTTCGCGTTCGTGGCGGAGACCACGGGGATCCAGGACCGTGACGGCGTCTATGTCGGCGTCGCGGGCAGCGGCCTCTACGGTGAGGTCGCGGTCACCGGAGACCCCCTCGCGGAGGGCGAGTTCGTCGGCCTGATTCCCTACGACCAGCCGCTCGTCGTCTACGGCGGGCAGGTGCCTACGGTGCTCTACAAGTGCCAGAGCAACCTGGCCGAAGACCACCTCATCCTCGGCGTTCCCGACCAGCCGGACTTCCTGATCGCGCGCGAAGGGGATGCGGACACGGCATTCACCGGCGGCGTGTTCGGGCCGCTCGACTGGCTGAACAACGCCGCCGGTGCCTCGAATCCCATGTTCCAGGCGAACCTGAGCGGTGCCCAGGGCATCACGTTCGGCATCTACACGTTGGAGAGCCTGGACTTTGCGACGAGCCAGGTCCGGCTCGCTCTCGCGATCTACAACGGTCGCC
Source organism: uncultured Planctomycetota bacterium (assembly GCA_963802335.1). Classification (GTDB taxonomy): domain Bacteria; phylum Planctomycetota; class PLA2; order PLA2; family JAEUHO01; genus CAWDIE01. The sequence goes on from CAWDIE010000009.1 coordinate 169,170, forward strand.
GCGTCTCCTCCACGAGTTCGCAGAGCTTCAGCTCGACCTTCCCCGGCCTCGGCACCGCCGGCCAGCTCGATACCTCGCCGGGGGCGGACCTCGCCTTCGCGAACGTCCTCAGCCCCAGCGGTGACACCGGCCTCTTCTGGTTGGTGCGCGGCGTCGGCCTCTTCTCGACGGCCGTGCCCGGCGCGACGATTCCCGGAGGGGGCGACACGTTCGGCTCGGACACCGGCTACCGGTCGACGACGGCCGAGGGTGTGGTGCTGTTCCGGGCGCCGGTCGACGGGGCCGGGAGCGGCATCTTCCGGCGCGGACGGTAGACTACCGGCCCCGTTCGACGAGGACCTGAAGCGCGGAGAGGTGGCCGAGTGGTCGAAGGCGCGTGCTTGGAAAGCACGTGTACGGTTTACGCCGTACCGCAGGTTCAAATCCTGTCCTCTCCGCCAACCCTCGGCGTCGGCATGGGATACTCCGGGCCATGGCGTCGAACCGGTCCCTCACGCCCGCGATGCGCTTGCTCGAGTGGCTGCTCGCGCGCCGGCCGAGCAACCTCATCTTCGTGGTGCTCGCCCTCTTCCCGATCGGCGTCGTCGGCTACGTCCTCATCGAGGGCATGCGCCCCCTGGACGCCGCGTACCAGACGATGATCACCCTGAGCACGGTGGGGTATTCGGACCTGGTCCAGTCGGACGCAGGGCGGGTCTTCAACATCGTTTTCATGGCCGTGGGCGTGGGCATCTTCGTGGTCACGCTGTCCTTGCTGGCGGCCTTCCTGGTGGAGGGGCGGCTCCGCGAAGCCGTCGAGAGGCGCAGAATGGAACGCGGAATCTCCGAGATGAAGAACCACACGATCGTCTGCGGGTGCGGACGATTCGGGTACCGCGTCTCCTCCGAACTCGACCGGCTGGACTTGCCCTTCGCCGTCATCGACAGCGATCCAGCTCGCGTCAAGCTCGCCGAAGAGCGGGGGTGGTCCGTCCTCGACGCGGATGCCACCGAGGAGACGGGTCTGCTTCGCGCGGGGCTCCTCCACGCGCGGGGCGTCATCAGCACGCTGGGCTCGGACGCGGACAACGTCTACGTGGCCCTCACCGCGCGCGAGATCCGCACCGAGATCCCGATCGTGGCGATGGCACGCGAGCCGGCCGCCGAGAGCAAGCTGCGCAAGGCGGGTGCGGACTACGTGGTGTCGCCCTACACCATCGGCGCGGTGAACATGGCGCGCCGCATTGCGCACCCGCACCTCACCCGCTTCCTCGACTCCGCGCACGGCCTCGAGGTGAAACTCGAGGAGATCCAGGTCGGCGACGGCGCGGCGATCGTGGGCCTGCCGCTCAAGGAGACCCCCTTGCGGCGTACCTACGGAGTCACCGTGGTGGCGGTGGTCAAGGCGGGGACCGAGGACGTGCACTACAACCCGGATCCGGACCTCGTGCTGGACGCCGGGGACATCCTCGTCGCCGTCGGATCGCCCGAAGGCCTCACGGGCGCAGCCGGAGCGTGTGCGTAGGGTAGGATCACGTCCATGCGAAAGCCTGGGTTCCGTGACGGGTACTACGCGCTCCGCCTCTACGAACTGCGCCGGGACGAGGAACTCCGGCGCGCCCGCGACATGGTGGGCGACGACCTCTTCCAGCTCAGCTGGGACGACTTTCGGCCGATGCTGGACGCTTCCCATCCGAAGCACGCGCACCTGCAACAGGTGGTCGGGTACTGGGAACTCGCCGCGTCGCTCGTCGTGCGCGGCCTCTTCCACCCCGACATCTACCTCGACGCATGCGACGAGGGTCTGTTCACCTACGCGATCGCTCGAGGAGTACCTGCCGAAGATCCGCGAGCTCAGACCGAGCTTCTTCCAGAAGACGGAGGCCCTGATCCAGGAGCACCCGCGCATCAAGGGGCGGCTCATGGAGATCCGCACGCGTCTGTTTGCTGCAAAGAAGGAGGGGCGGCCCAACGTGGTGAGGGACTGATCGTCCCGCGCGTCAGTCGGTCTCGACGTCCACGTGCACCAACTCGGGGTGCCGCTCGACGAGCGCGGCTTCGATACGGTCGACCTCGGCGCCGATGCGGTCCAGCATGCGCTCCGCCATCCCGCTCGTGTAGCGCGTCCAGGTCGCGTCGTCCTCGGCTTTCGTCGGGGCGGCCTCTCGTGCGACGCGCGCTTCCTCCTCGCCCAGCCAGGCGGGATCGAACTCCACCTCGGCGCTCAGTCGGAATTGGTGGGCACCGAGCACGCGGGTCCGAAACCGCTCGACGCGGCGAACGGACGGTTGCGCCTCCAGGAACCCGACGATGTCTCCGACGATCTCGGGGGCGATGGCCGGTCCGAGAATCAGGCGTCGGTTGCTCCACGCCAGCCAGACGGCCACGGCGCCGAGCATGAGTCCGATGATGATCGAGGCCAGCGCGTCCCACATGGGGGAGTGCGTCGCCTGGCTCAGCAGGATGCCCGCCGCCGCGATGATCACACCCAAGCAGGCGACGAAGTCCTCGAGGAGCACGGCCACCGCGGTGGGGTCGGTCGCACGCCCGATGTAGGTGAAGAGGGGCGTGTCGCCCTTCTGGGCCATCACGCTGCGGAGCGCGACCACGAAGATCACCCCTTCGACCAGAAGCGAGATGCCCAGCACGATGAAGACGAGGGGCGTCAGGTCCAGGTGGTGGGGATGGATCAGGTTGCGGATGCCGTGATAGACGCTCACGCCGCAGCCCAGCACGAAGATGCCCGCGGCCGAGAGGAGCGCGAACAGGTACCGCTCCGCGCCATACCCGTACGGATAGCGGGCGTCGGCGGGTCGCTCGCTCCGCTGGATTCCGACGAAGAGGAGCGCCTGATTCGACGTGTCGGCGAAGGAGTGGATCGCCTCGGAGAGCATCGCGCCCGACCCCGAGACCAGGAACGCCACGGTCTTGATGGCGAAGAGCGCCGCGTTGCCTATGACCGCGCCGAGGACCGTCCCTTTCGACGTGGCCGCCACTGCATCTCTCCCTCGAAAACAGACCGCGGGCGCCAGGACGACCACGGAGACCCGAAGACGCCGGCGGGGGCCCTTAGGGCTGCTTCCTTCCGGACCTGACCCGGTTCGGACGCGCCGACCCCTCGGGGCGTGGCCGTCCTGTCGCCCGCGGGGAACGGGATCCTACGCGGGCCCCTCGAGGGGGCCCACCCTTTCCCCGGCCGGGGGAAGGGGGCAAAGGCATGTCACCTGGGGCCCACTTCGTGACATGAAAGCGACGTTCCGTGACCCAGGTCTACGTAAACTCTGTTCATTCCTAGAGTAAGGAAACTCGGAGTTTGCTTCCGCGTGGCATGGATCGTCGCGCATATTGTTGTTTGCTTATTTGAAGTATTCGTAACTTGTTGTCTGACAGTAGTTTGCAAACGCATATCTCAGGTGGATTTGAGCGTTGCATGAGGTGTCAAGAAGTGTAATCTTCTGCCTGAGCAGGTCCCCTCAGGGGGTGGGTGGAGCCTCGAGTGAGTCCCTTCACGGGTCATCGTGATCATCGGATCGACGGGAAGGACCGGGTGGTGATCCCGGCGTCGTTCGCCCACCGGATCCAGGGAGACAGCGACGGCCGGCTCTTCCTCGTCCCGAGCAACGATGCCCCCTGCCTCGAGGCCTACCCGGCCCGCATCTACGAGGCCATGGCGACCGCCCAGGTGCCCAACCGGTTCGAGGGCCGCCAGGACCTCAAGCGGCTCTTCTTCCAGAACGCGGAAGAGGTCGAGCTCAAGGGGCCCGGCCGGATCACCCTGCCCAAGCGGTTCCTCGCCTACTTCCCGCGCGACGAGGTGCGGATCGCGGGCATGAACACCTACCTGGAACTCTGGGATCCCAAGACCTGGGACGAGCGCATCGGCATGGCGCTCTCGTCGCAGGTGCCACCGGGCCTCCAGAGCTCCGGGGACTGAGCCGGGGATGGCCCCGGCTCGCGACGATCTTTCCCATATCCATCGGCCCGTCATGGTGGACGAGGTGCGCACGTTCCTGCTCGGTGGCCTGGGCCCCGAGTCCGCTCGTGCGGCCCTTGCTCGTCGACGGCACCGTCGGTCTCGGCGGGCACGCCCAGGCGATGCTCGAGGCGCGGCCGGACGTTCGCGTCCTCGGCCTCGACCGAGACGCCGAGGCGTTGGCGCTCGCCGGGAAACGGCTGGCTCCGTTCGAGCGTCGCGTTCGGCTCGTCCACGCGAGCTACGCGGATGTCGGCGGCGTGCTCGCGTCACTCGGCGAAACGCCCCCGCAGGGCGTCCTGCTCGATCTCGGTGCGTCGTCCCTGCAATTCGACGATCCCGAGCGGGGATTCAGCTTCCGCGAGGGGCGCGAAGGCGCGGACATGCGCTTCGATCGTTCGGCCGACACGCCGACCGCATTGGACCTCGTGAACGACCTGGACGAGCGGGCGCTCGCGGACCTGATCCACCATTTGGGGGAGGAGCCGCGCGCACGCGCCGTGGCCCGCGCCCTGGTCGGGCGTCGTCCTATCCGGGATGGTGCCCATCTCGCCGAGGTCGTACGCGGCGCGGCGTTTCGCACCCGCCGGCACGACGCGGCGACGCGGACGTTCCAGGCGCTCCGCATCGCGGTGAACGACGAGTACGCCGTGCTCGAGCGAGGGCTCGAGGCGGCGATCGACGCCGCCGCGCCCGGGGCGCGCGTGGTGGTCATCTCGTTCCACAGCGGCGAGGACCGACGCGTGAAGGTCGCCTTTCGGGAGGCGGCGCGGAGCGGGCGCGGCGTGGTGCTGACGAAGAAGCCCCAGCGGCCGACGGACGAGGAGACAAGAGACAACCGGAGAGCACGGCCGTCGAGGCTGCGCGCCTTCGAGGTAACGGGACCGGACAAGACGAGGGAGGAGCAGGCACGGGGATGAGAGCGTTGGCGGCGATTGCAGTCCTCCTTTCGACGGTGGCCGTGGCCCTCGTCGGGGTCCGCCTGCGTAGCGAAAACCACCAGCTCGAGCGCATGGTCTGGGAGGAGATGCGGCGCCGGGACAGCCTCGCCCGTCAGATCCGCGACGTGCAGGCTCAGATCCAGACTGTGCTCTCTCCGCGGTCCCTGCTCCAGGAGACGCGTCCTGTCCTCTCGGCCACCGAGGTGGACGAATGAGCCGCCGCACCCGCGCTACCCGCCTGCCTCGCTCGGTCCCCGTGGGCCAGCTGCGCCGCAACCTCGAGTCCGTCCAGCGCTTCCGGCTGAACGTCGTCTTCGGCGCCCTCCTCGTGATCCTCCTGGGACTTCTCGGGCGGCTCGGCAAGCTCCAGATCGTGGACGCAGCCACGTTTCGGTCCGAAGCCCAGGATCAGCAGACCCGGAAGGTCACCTTTCGAGGGCAGCGGGGGCGTCTGCTCGACATCCATGGGCGTGTGCTCGCCACGAGCCGGCCGGCGCTCTGCGTGAGTGTGGACAAGCACGTGCTGGAGCGCGGCAATACGGATAAGCGGCGCTTCGCCGAGAAACTGGCCCTTCTGCTCGACGCCGAGCGGGAAACGGGCGCCATCTACAAGCGGATCATCGACAGCGACCCCGCCACCCGGCACGTCACCATCCGTCGGCAGGTCGAAGACGAGCGTATCGCTTCCCGCCTGCTGATGGTCAAGGGGTACCGCGCGACGCTCGACGCCGGCCTGGAGGGGCTCTCCATCCAAGCCGTCGAGCAGCGCACGTATCCGAACGGGAGCTATGCCGCGCACGTGACGGGGCGGGCGCCGTGCCCCGGGGACGCCAAGAACCTGGGGTCGGGCCTCGAGCGCGCACTCGACGCGAGCCTCCAGGGGGACGACGTCGGCCTTCGCGTGCGGTCCGACGCCCGCGGTCGCTGCCGGTCGTCCTTGGCGCTGGATCCCATTCTCTCGCGCGGCCAGGACGTCCGGCTCACGCTGGACATCGTCGTCCAGCACTACCTCGAGCAGGCACTCGACCGGATCCAGAACGACTGGCAGGCGGAGTTCTCGCTCGGGATCGTGATGGATCCCCACACCGGCCACATCCTCGCCCTGGCCAATCGCCCCACCTTCGATCCCAACACCGAGGCCCGGACGTACAACCACGCCGTCCAGAACCTCCTCCCCCCCGGCTCGATCTTCAAGCCGCTCGTCGTGGCCTACGGCCTCGGGGAGGGCGTGCTCGACGTCGAGGAACGGCTTCCCCTGCCCCGTCGCATGGTGTTCTCGTGGCGACGCGGCCGCCGCACCGTCTCCGACCTGCATGAGACGTGCGACTGGGACGGTCGGGGTGATGTGGTCCAGGTCATCAAGGCGTCTTCGAACGTGGGCGTGGCCCAGATCCTGTGGCGCGTCATGGGGGCCAGGCCGGATGGGTACCTCGCGCCCGAGGCGACCGTGGAACCGGCCTTTGACCTGCTTCGTCGGCTCGGCTTCTACCAGGCGACCGGCCTGGAGTTGATGGACGAGAAACTCGTCTCGACGGGCCCGAAATCGCACACACCGACGCCGATCCACCCCACGGTGGGCTTCGCGTTCGGGCAGGGTTTCAGCGTCTCGCCGATCCACATGCTCTCGGCCTTCGCCGCCCTGGCGCGCGAGGACGGACGGGTCGTGAGGCCCACCCTGATTCCGGGCCGCGGGGGCGGCCGCGCCGACCTGCCCCCGGTCGTGGCCCGGCGCGAGCACCTCGAGATCGTGCGGCGGGGCCTCGAGGCCTGCGTCGACGAGGGCACGGCCCACCGGGCGTTCAGCGGCTTCTCGATCCCCGTCGCCGGCAAGACCGGCACGGCGGAAGTGAAGCACGGCGCGATCACCTACAACCTCGCCAGCTTCGCCGGATACGCCCCTCGGGACCGTCCCCGCCTGGCGGTACTCATCATGGCGAAGGTGGACGAGCAGGTCCGCTACCAGAACGACCCGGAAGGCGCACAGCCCTACGGGGGCAGCGTGGCCGGACCGGCCGTCCGCGCGGTGATCGAACAGACGCTTGCCTATCTCGACGGCGAGGCCGGGGCCTCCCTGGACGAGGAGGCGGGGCCGTGACCATGTGCAGCAGTGCCCAACGACCGGAGACCCTCGGCCGCCTGGCCGGTCTGCTCGGCGGGCGCCTCGAGGGCGCGGCCGGCGCCGACGCCGTCCGGGGGCTCGCGGACGACTCGCGCGAGGTGACGAGGGGGACCGTCTTCTTCGCCCGCCGAGGGCCGGACCAGGACGGCGCCTCGTTCGCGCGGGACGCGGCCCGTCGCGGCGCCATCGCCGTCGTGACCGCCACGCCCCTGGAGGGCGACCTGCCCGCGCTCCTCGTGCCCGACGTGGACGAGGCCCTGCGCCGGGCGGCGGATGCCTTCTATGGGGACCCTCAGGAGAGCCTCGACCTCATCGGCATCACGGGGACGAAGGGCAAGACCACCACGGCCTGGCTCACCGCTGCCGCCCTTCGGGCCGCGGGCCGCGAGACGGCCGTCCTCGGGACCATTCGGAACGACCTCGGCCCGGCGGGGCGTCGCGAGGCCGCCAACACCACGCCCGGCGTGCTCCAACTACGCGCGCTCCTGGCCGAGGCCCGCGACGGAGGCTGCGACGCCGCCGTGCTCGAGGTTTCGAGTCATGGCCTGGATCAGGGGCGGGTCGCCGGCCTCGACTTCCGCGCCGGGGTCTTCACGAACTTGGGCCGCGATCACCTCGACTACCACCGGGACCAGGCGGGCTACTTCGACGCGAAGAGCCGGCTGTTTCGGGGGCTCGACCCGTCCGCGACGGCGCTCCTCAGCGCCGAGGATCCCATGACCGAGCGGCTGGCCGCGCTCACGCCGGCGCGGGTCGTTCGCTACGGCTTCGGCGAGGGCGTGGAGCTGAGGGCACGCGACCTGGAGCTGCAAGTCACCGGGTCCGCCTTCACGCTGGTCGTTGACGGGTCCTATGCCCTCCGGCTCGAGACGCCGCTCGCGGGACGCCACAACGTCCTCAACCTGCTCGCCGCGATCGGTGCCGCGCGCACGCTCGGCGTCGATCTGGACGCAGCGGGGCGGGGGGCGGCGGCGACCACGGGCGTGCCCGGCCGCTTGGAGCGGATCCAGGGCGCTTCGGACGTCGACGCCTTCGTCGACTACGCCCACACCGAGGAGGCCCTGCGCGCGGTCCTGACGTTCCTCCGGGACGTGGGGGCCCGGCCTCTCACCTGTGTCGTCGGCTGCGGTGGTGACCGCGACCGGACCAAGCGACCGCGCATGGCGCGCGCGGCGGCCGAGCTCAGCGACCGCGTCGTCCTCACCAGCGACAATCCGCGGACGGAGGATCCCGAAGCGATCCTCCTCGACATGGAAGCCGGCCTCGGGGGAGACCTCGCTCGGCACACCCGCATCATCTCCGACCGCCGCGCGGCCATCCGCGCCGCGGTCGAAGCGTGCCCGGCCGGCGGCTGCGTGCTCGTGGCCGGCAAGGGGCACGAGACCTACCAGATCCTCGGCACGAAGAAGATCCCGTTCGACGACGCTCAGGTCCTGCGCGACGCACTGGCCGAGCGCACGACTCAGCGAGACGGCGCCCGATCCCCCGGGCACGAGTGAGGCGACACCCATGGAACGCATCCGACTCTCCGACGTACTGCGCGCGACCGGCGGCCACATGGCCGGCCCTGTCGATGGCGACCCGTGGATTCCCGCCGTCACGATCGACAGCCGCGACGTGCCGGCCGGCGCCCTGTTCGTTCCCATCCGGGGGCGCCGTCACGACGCCCACTCCTTCGTCGAGAAGGCGTTCCTGAACGGCGCCGCTTTCTCGCTCGTCGCCCAGGACGCCGACTTCGCCCGCATGCCGGCGAATGCCATCATCGTGGGCGACACCACGCGCGCGCTGGGGGATCTCGCGCGCTGGTATCGCAGCCGCTTCGACGTGCCGGTCATCGGGATCACAGGCTCGTGCGGGAAGACCACCGTGAAGGAGATGGTGAAGCTGGTCCTCGGCGAGCACGTCGTTGCGAGTCCCGCGTCGTACAACAACGACATCGGCGTACCCCTCACCTTGCTGCAGATGGACCGCGAGACCTGCGCGTGCGTCGTCGAAATCGGCACGAACGCGCCGGGCGAGATCGCCTATCTGACGTCCATCGCGCGTCCCACCGTCGGCCTGCTCACGAACGTGGAGCACGCGCACCTGGAGGGCCTCGGCACGGTGCAGGGCGTCATGGAAGAGAAGGGCGCGCTCCTACGCGGCCTGCCGGACACCGGCGCCGCCATCGTCAACGCCGACAACTACTACTGTCGGGAGCTGATGGAGTCCGTGGACTGCCATCTAGTCACCTTCGGTACCTGGGAAGACGCAGACGTGTACGGCATGAAGCCCTACGCGACGCCGGACGGCATCGGTTTCTACCTCTACGGGCGCATGCCCTTCGAGGTGCCCGCCCTCGGCATGCACAACGTCGGCAACGCCCTGGCCGCGGTTGCGATCGGGCTCTGGCTCAACCAGGATCCGCAGGAGATTCGCGACGCGCTGGGAGGTTACGAGGCGCCCGCCATGCGCATGAGTCGCTCCGTCGTCGGCGACGTGGTCCTCGTCAACGACGCCTACAACGCCAACCCCCGCAGCATGGAAGCGGCCATCCTCGAGTTGGCCGCGCGGCCCTGTCTCGGACGACGCGTCGCCGTGCTCGGCGACATGCTCGAGCTGGGCGCGTCCACCGGGGACCATCACGCGACCCTGGGGCGCAAGATCGCCAACGCCGAGATCGACCTGCTCTGGGCCATCGGCGAAGAGAGCGAAGCCATGGCCCGCGAAGCCCGCAAGCTCGGCATGCCGGCCGCCGCGGTCGCGTGGCATCCGACGGTCGAGGACGCGCTCGCGTCGCTCCCCTTCGAGCCGCAGCCAGGGGATGCCTGGCTCTTCAAGGCATCTAGGAGCCTGCTCCTCGAGCGGGTCGCCGATGCCGTCGAGAAGCGGATCGCCACGCACGCGGACCAGTACACGACGAGTCGCCTGAGCGGCCGCCGCGCCTAGCCCGAGTGATTCATGAACCCTTCGGTACATCGCGCGGTTCTGGACGCTCCGGCATCCCGAATGCCGGCGCCTATCCTTCTCAGCGATGCTTGTGTCTCGACTCGTAGTCACCTGGGCCTTCGGGCGCAGGATCGCCCAGAACACCTCGTGGATTGGCCGCGGGGCTCCGCTTCGTACGCATGTCCTTGCGCGGCCAGGCGTTGCCGCCGTCGCGACGCGCGCTTCATGAATCACTCAGGCTAGCACCGGAGCCGATGCTCTACTTCCTGTTCCATCGCCTGGAGGATGTGGTCTCGGGCTTTCGTCTGTTCAACTACATCACGTTCCGCGGCGCCTTCGCGGCCATCCTCGCCTTCCTGATCGCCACGGTGGTCGGGCCCGGCATCGTGGCATCGCTGCGCGAGAAGCGGGTGCAGGGGTTCACCAAGACCGGGGACGCGCGCGTGGACGCCGAGCGCGAGCGCAAGGGAGGAGTGCCCACCATGGGCGGCGTCATCCTCCTGATCGCCGTCGCGCTCTCGGGCTTCCTGTTCGCCCGGCTCGACAACCCTTACACGTGGATCGCGTTGCTGTCCTTCCTGGCTTTCGGCGCCCTGGGGGCAGCAGACGACTGGCGGAAGCTCAGCGACCCGCTCTCGTCGGGTATGCCCGAGCGACAGAAGCTCGCCGGACAGCTGGCCATCGCCTTCGTCACGATCGCGGCGCTCTACGCCCTGGGCAACGCGGACGATCACCAGCCGTGGTTGCGGGGGCCCTCCATCAAGGCGAATCCCTACGGCGGATGGGTCACGCGCCATGCGGTGGGCCCGAACGACTCGTGGGAGAGCCTGGCGGCCACCTACCTCGGAGACGGCACGCGGGGCCGTGAGATCGCTCGCCACAACGGGCAGCTCGCCCGCGACGGGCATCCCTATCCACCCATCCCCGGCCGCGAGGTGAGGCTTCCCAAGCCGTGGCCGAACCCCCAGGATCGCCACCGGGCCGATCTCCAGGTCCCGTTCTTCAAGGGCTTCTGCCTGGACCTGGGGCTGCTCTTCATCCCCTTGGGCATCCTGGTCATCGTCGGCGCGAGCAACGCCGTGAACCTCACGGACGGACTGGACGGGCTGGCCATCGGCGTCACGGCCACCGTGGCTCTGGCGTTCGCCGTCATCGCCTACGTCGTCGGTCGGGTGGACTTCTCGCGCGAGCTTCACCTCTTCTACGTGCCCGAGGCCGGCGAGCTCGCCGTGATCGCCGCCGCGCTGGCCGGGGGCTCTCTCGGATTCCTCTGGTTCAACAGTCATCCGGCCGAGGTCTTCATGGGGGACACGGGGTCCCTGTCCATCGGCGGCATCCTCGGCGTGCTTGCCGTCGCCTTGCGGCACGAGCTCACCCTGGCCATCGCGGGCGGCATGTTCGTCGCGGAGGCCGGATCGGTCCTTCTACAGCGCTACCACTTCAAGCGAACGCGCCGCGCGGCCCAGCGGCGAGGCATGCCGGACGCGACCGGCAAGCGCCTGTTCCGCTGCGCGCCGCTGCACCATCACTACCAACACGGGGGCATGCACGAGAGCAAGGTCACGATCCGCTTCTGGATCGTCTCCATCATCTGCGTCCTCATCGCCCTCGCGTCGCTGAAGATGAGGTAGCCGCATGAGTGAGGCCCTCCTTCGATCTTCCAGCTTCGAACTCCTGAGCGGCCAGGCCGGTATCGGGCGGCAGGCTCAGCGCGCCGGCCGCATCGTGCTGGGGTGCGTCGTCGGTCTTGCGGCCCTGGGGCTCATCATGCTGTATTCGTACAGCAGCGTGCGTGGCCTGATCGTCGTTCGAGACGCGGGACCGAACTACCTGCTGCCCAAGCAGCTCCAGTGGCTCTTCCTCGCGTTCTGTGCGGGCTGGGCGGCGAGCGTGGTGCCGCTCGAAATGCTCCGTCGCGCCGCCGTGCCCGCCTTTGCCGCGATTCTCCTGCTTCTCGCGTCGGTCCACCTCATCGGACACGAGGTGAACGGCGCGCGTCGGTGGCTTCACGTCGGTGGCCTCTCCCTCCAACCCTCGGAGATCCTCAAGCTCGGCGTGTTGCTCTACCTCGCCGAGCGTCTGGCGCGCCGGGACGAGGAAGCGCACTTCGGCTCGCGCCCGCCACTTCTGGCGCTGCTCGCGCCCGTGGGCCTGAGCACCGTGATCGTGCTGGTGCAGCCGGACCTCGGCACCTCGCTCTTCATCGTCTCGGAGGCCGTCGTCCTCCTGGCGCTCGCCGGGGTGCGGCCCACCCGCGTCTTGCCCTTCGCCGCGGTGGTCGCCCCGCTGATCGTGCTCTACGCCTACACGCGCTTTCGCCACGTCCGCGTCCGCTTGTCGGGAACCAGCGATCAGGTCCAGCAGGCGCTCGTCGCGATCGGGAGCGGAGGCTTCACGGGGCTCGGCCTCGGCGAAGGGGCGCAGAAGCTCGGCTTCGTGGCAGAGATCCACACCGACTTCGTCTTCGCGCTCGTGGGCGAGGAGCTGGGCTTCCTCGGCTGCGCGGGCGTAGTCCTCGCCTTCATGGCCATCGCCTGGTTCGGCAGCCGTCTCGCGTGGTTCGCTCGTGCCGTCGGCCCGTTCGCGTACTACCTGGCGGCCGGTGCCGTGTTCATCATCGTGTTCCAGGCCGTGATCAACCTCGCCGTGGTCACCAACCTTGCGCCCACCAAGGGCATCCCCCTGCCCTTCGTCAGCAAGGGCGGCAGCAACCTGCTTGCGCTGAGCATCGCCGTCGGGTTCCTGCTCAACATCGCGCGCCGTACCCAGGAGGTCGCCCAGGAGGAGCCGTGGTCCGCGTGACCGGGCAGCGAGGCGTCCTCTTCGTCGGGGGGGGCACCGTGGGGCACCTGGCGCCGGCGTTCGCCTTGGCCGGCTTGCTGCGTGAGCGGGGGATCCCCGCCCACATCGCCACGCCGGGAGAGGCGCACGAGGAGGCGTGGTTTCCCGTGGGTGAGCCACCGCCGCTTCGATCGACCGCGACGCGCCTGCCGCGGGGGGCCCTCCAGGCGTTGGGTTTCCCCCCGCGGCTGGCCATCCACGTGGCGCGGGCCTGGCGCCTCCTCGGGCGCGTCCGACCCGGCGTCGTCGTCGGCCTCGGCGGCTGGCCTTGCGTGCCCGCCGCGCTGGCGGCCCGCCTGCGGGGCATTCCCCTGGTCCTCATCGCGTCGGATGCGATGCCCGGCGCCGCCGTGCGCCGCCTCGCGGCCATCGCAACCCGGGTCTACGTGGCGCAGGCCCAAGCGGCGCGTGGGCTGCGCGCGGGCACGGACGTACTCGTCACGGGGCCGATCGTGCGCGCCGAGATCGGCCGCGCGACGCCCACGCCGGCCGCGTTCGGCCTGCGCGCCGATCGCCTCACCCTCTTCGTGACGGGGGGAAGCCTGGGGGCCAAGGCGCTCAACGAGCGGATCGCCCGCGGGCTCGAGGCGGCCGTGCGTGCGGATCCGGAGCTGACCGGTCGTCTCCAGGTCCTCCACTCGGTCGGGCGGTCCGAGGCCGGGGTCGGGGCCGCCTACGAGCGGGCCGGCCTGACCCACCACGTCACCAGCTTCATTCAGGACATGGGGACGGCCTACGCCACGGCCGATCTGGTGCTCTGCCGGGCCGGTGCCCAGACCTGTCACGAGCTCGAGGCGGCGGGGCGCCCCGCCGTGCTCGTTCCCTATCCGCACCACGCCGACCGACAGCAATTCGAGAATGCCGGTCCCTTGGTGGCGCGAGGCGGCGCCGCCCTGGTCGAGGAACACGAGCTCGATGAGCACGGCGTGCGTACGCGCGTGGTGGACCTCCTGCTCGACACCGCGCACTGCCGGACGATGGCGGAGGCGATGCGCGGGGCGGGCGCCCCAGCGTCCGCTTCAATCGTCGAGGATCTCGTCCGATTCCTGTAGGAGAAGAGGGGCGTGTCGGACGCTTCCTCGATGATGGGAGCCCGATGGAAGGCATCGACGAGGGCGCCGTGCGTACCGAGATCCAGGGACAGAGCACCTTGCAGGACGACGCGAACTCACTGCGTGGCGTGAAGCACGCCCATCTCCTGGGCATCGGTGGGGTCGGCATGAGCTGCGCCGCCGAGCTCCTTCGGGCGCGCGGCGTCACCGTCTCTGGTTCGGACCGCGACCCGGGGCCGCGTCGAGCGCGCCTCGAGGAACGCGGCGTACGTGTCCGCCAGGAGGAAGACGACGACGGCCTGGCGCCGACCGTGGACCTCGTCGTGGCCTCGGCCGCCATCCCGGCCACACACCCGCGCCTCCTCGAGGCCGACGCCCGCGGCATCGCCATCTGGAAGTACGCCAGCCTGCTGGGGGCGTTGATGGCCGACCGCCGGGCGCTCTGCGTGGCCGGTAGCCACGGCAAGACGACGACCACCTCCCTGATCGCCTCGGTCCTCCTGCATGCGGAGCGAGATCCGAGCTTCGTCGTGGGCGGCAACCTGCGCGGTTGGGGGGGGGAGCGCGCAGCGGCGACGGTCCCGACTTCGTGGCCGAGTCCTGTGAATTCGACCGCAGTTTCCTCCGTCACGCGCCCTTGACCGGCGTGATCCTCAACGTCGACGAAGACCACCTCGACTACTACCGGGATCTCGCGGAGATCCAGGAGGCCTTCCGCCTCTTCGCGGCGCGCATACCCCGCGACGGTCTGCTGGTCGTGAACGACGCCTACGCCCCACTGTTTCGCGACGATAGGCGCGTCGTGGCGCGGATCGAGACGTACGGCTTCGGCGAGGACGCGGACTGGCGCCTCAGCGAGCCGCACCCCATCGGCCACGGGCGCCGCTCCACCTTCAGCCTGACCTACCGGGGCGAGTTGGCGGGGCGGATCGAGGTGCCTCTCCTCGGCACCCACAACGCTCTGAACGCCGTGGCCGCGGTGGCGGCCTTGACCGAGGCCGGCCTTGCGTTCAGCGAGATCGCCGCGGGCCTCGGCGACTTCGAGGGGGTGGGGCGTCGCCTCGAACTCGTGGCGGACAAGGGGGGGGTGCTTCTCTTCGACGACTACGGGCACCATCCGGCGGAGATCCGCGCCACCATTCGTGCGCTCCGGCGCAAGTACGAGGGTCGCCGACTGATCGTGATCTTCCAGCCCCACCAGGCCAGCCGTACGCGCTGTCTGCTGAAGGACTTCGCCGCCGCGCTGGCCGAGGCGGACGTGGTCTGGATCCCGCCGATCTACTTCGCGCGGGACAGCGAGGAGGAGCGTCGCCTCGTGACCTCGGAGGATCTGGCCGCGCACGTGCGCAACGAGGGCGGAGACGCGCGAACGCTTCCTGATCTCGACGCCGTCGTCGCACATGCCGCCGGGCGGGTTCGTCCCGGCGACGTCGTCGTGACGATGGGGGCGGGCAACGTGGACGAGGTGGCGCGTGGTCTTGCCTTGCACCTTCGCTGACGCCTCGGCCACGGCGAACGACCTGGCCAGGCGGACCACGCTCGGCATCGGCGGTCGGCCCGAGTACCTCTTCGAGCCGCGCAGCGTAGACGAAGCCGCCGCGCTCGTGCGCCTGTGCCGCCGACACGGCGTTTCGCTCCGCTTCCTCGGCGGCGGATCCAACCTGCTCGTAGCGTCGGAGACCATCGAGGGGGCCGTGATCGCCACACGACGGCTGGGGGGCATCGAAGTCAGGGGCGACGTCGTGCACGCGGGGGCCGGCGCCTCCTTCCCGGCGCTCGCGCGGCGCGCGGCCTCCTTGCGCGTGCCCGCGCTCTCGGGCTGCTCGGGGATTCCCGGCACCGTCGGCGGGGCGGTCATCATGAACGCCGGCGGTCGGTTCGGCACGATCGCCCAGGCGCTGGTGGCCGTGGAGGGGATCGACCGGGAAGGGCGGGTGTTTCGGCGGGCGACCGCCGAGCGCGACTTCGGCTATCGCCGCAGTCCCTTCGACCAGGTGCTCGTCACGGGGGCGACGTTTCGGCGGGACGCGGCCCTGGACCCGGACGAGGCCACGAGGCTGTTCCGTACGGCGCTCGACGCCAAGCGGGACGTCCAGCCCCTGGGCGCCCGGAGCGCAGGCTGTATCTTCAAGAACCCCGACGCGGGCCCGTCGGCCGGGCGCCTCATCGATCAAGCGGGCTTCAAGGGGCGACGCATCGGCGCGGCAGCGGTGTCGTCCCGCCACGCGAACTTCATCGTGAACGAGGGCGGAGCCACCGCCTCGGACATCCGGACGCTGATCACATTGGTTCGGGACGCGGTTCGGGAGGCCTTCGGGGTGGACCTCGACCTCGAGGTGCGCATCTGGTCCTGACAATTCCCCAACGCGGCGCCCCCGTGGCGTGCAAGGCCGTTCAGCCCGGCTTCCCGCCGACCGACTGCAATTGGGGGCGAACCACGGCCGAGCGGGGCCGTTGCGCCCTCTTGAACGGACGTCGATGCCCCGCAAGAAGTCTCCCCCGACCTACCGCGAGCGCCTGAAGGACCTGGCTGGGTCGCGGCTGGGGCGGATCCTCGTGGTCGGGCTCGCGAGCGCGGTCCTGCTTCTCTGCGTCGGCGCGGTCGTTCGGAAGGCACGCGCTCACGCCTACGCGCTGCGTCCCTACCGGCTCGGTCCGAAGTCCGTCCGCTTCGTCGGGTTGGATGCGCGGCTCGGGCCGCTGCTCACGAAGTCGCTCGTCGATAGCCGAGGCTTTCCGATCAACGTCTCCGTGTTCGACCCAGATGCCGAACAGCAGGTGCGCGACGCGGTCGCACGGCACCCGATGGTCGCGCAGGTCAAGCGCGTGGAAGTCCGCTACCCCAACCGGGCCGACGTCGAGGTCAGGCTCCGTCGCCCGGCCGCGTGGTTCGAGGTGCGGGACCCACGCGGCCGTCCGGGCTACGTCCTGGTCAGCGACGACGCCTACGTCCTCGACCCCACGCTCTACGGCGCCATGCTCCAGCAACCCAGCGTCCCACTTCCGCGGGTCGTCGGCGTGCGCGCCCCCCGCCCTCAGTTCGTCGGGCAGCAGTGGGACGACCTGGCCGAGCAGGTGGCCGAGGGACTCGCCGCCGCCGAGCTCTCGCGCCGGCTCTACCGTGACTTTCGCAGTCGGGTCCAGGTGGAGGTGATCGACGTCAGTGCCTTCCCCGCCCCGCCGCATCGTCGGCGGGAGGGGGAGCTTCGGCTGCGGCTCTCCGGCGGGACCGTCGTCGAGTGGGGACGCACGGAGCGAGCCCTGGACGAGGTGGCCGGCGAGGACCTCTACGCGACGAAGCGCTGGCGGCTCGAGACGCAACTGGTCCGACGCAGCCCGAACCGCACCGGGCGGATCGACGTGCGCTTCCGCCTGGCGCGGGAGGGACAGACGCTCGCGGCACTGCGGTGAGCCGCGACTTCGGTATCCCCGTCCTCCTGGGGCTGCTCGCGCTCGCCGTGCTGCCCGCGGCGGGCCTCGCCCGCGGCCTGGGCGTTCCCGCCACGATGCCCGGATTCCTGTCCGTCGTGCTCGCCGTCACTGCGTTCGGGGCTCTCGTCGTCTTTCCCTGGATCGGTCCGCACGGCGTCCGCGGCGTGGGCCGTGTAGGCGCGATGGTCATCGTCACCGCACCCTTCGTCGTCTTCGGCCTGCTGGAGGCGCCGCGGCTACCCGGTGTCCTCCTCGTGCCCGCCCCTGCGTGGTGGCTTGCCCTCGCCGGCGGCGTCACCCTCGCCGCGCTGGCGCCCGCGCGGGCCCTGCCCCTGGGCGTAATCGTGTTTGCCGTGCTGGGACTGGACGCCGTGCTGGGGGCGGCCGAGCGGCCGCTGCTTCCCAGGTCCTGGGGCGCGGCGGCGGGGCCGGTGATCGAGCTGGTGGCACCCCCGGAGGCGGCCGCCGCCCCTGATGCCGACGTCCCCGTCGGGCTGCGACCGGGTGATGCCGTAGCGGTCGCCTCGACCCCCCTGGGCGACGGCGTCGGCCCCTGGTACGTGCCGGCCCGCCGCGGGCACCATCCGCCGAGGGCCCGCCTGGTCGCGGTCCTCGGGGGTGCCTTCCCCACCGACGAGGACGACGGGCGGCTCCGCATCGTCTCGGCCCGATCGCTGGACCCGGCCCGTCCTCTGGCGTGGGACGGGCTCGAGGCCGTCGCCCTGCTCCCCGGCGCATGGCCGGCGGCACTCGGCGAGCCGGCCCGGTGGGCGGATGCGCTCGCCACCTACGCCCGTCGCGGCGGGCTCCTCATCGGTCCCGCGCCGGGGCGCCCGTGGCCGGGTGCCATCGGGCGGCGCCTCGGGCGGGCGGCCAGCGCGCGCAAGATGCCCGGCCAAGCCGTGCTCCCCTACGGGCTGGGGGGCGTGGCCCGCGCCGGGTCGGCCGACCGCGTGCGCGCGCTGATCGACGATCAGGAGGGCCCTCCCCGCCTCTCGACGGTGTTTGACGAGGGGGGAGGCCCGCTGCCCAGCGGGAGGGCGCTCCTTGAGGGCGCCCCGGCCCGCCCCGCCCGGACGCCGCGCGCAGGGCCTCCTCCTGGTGTGCTACGCACTCGTCGCCGCGTTGCTGGACCGGGTCCTTCATCGGGGCTGGCCGCGCCTGCTCGGCGCCGTCGGCCCTGCCCTGGCTATCGTGGCGGGGCTCGTCTGGAGCAGTACCGGCATGCCCGGCGTGGCGGCCCGAGGCGTGGCCTTCGATCTGGGCGGGGGCGGGGGACGGCGTGTCGAGGCCGTCCTCCTGGTGGCCGGCGAGGCTGGCTGGGTGGGGCGGATCACCTGGGAGGGCGGCGGACTGGTCCGCGTGGCCGGTGCCGAGGTCGACGGGGCCGGCCGGGTGCATGTGGGGCCGGGCGAGCGAGCGTGGGCGATCCGGGAGACGGTGGCTGAGGGGGGCTTCGCCGGGGAACGGGAGAGCCCCCGCGAGGGCCATCTCTTGAGGTTCGTCCGGGGTGAGGTCGACGTGGCCCGCGTGCGGCTCGGACAGATCGACCGGCTACCCCTTCGGATCGAAGGCACGCCGCCGATCGGCGCGGCCACACTCACGATCCCGTAGTTCCTGCCCCGAGCGCGTCGCGCCCGACTTGACCGGCGGACGCTCGACCGTAACCTCGTGCGCTTCCCTTCGGGCCAACCCCCATGCAAAAGACAACCCTCGCCACCACCGACCGAGCCTCGGCTACCTGGTTCGTGGTCGACGCGTCCCAGGAGACGCTCGGCCGCATGGCCGCCGAGATCGCGCGGATCCTCATGGGCAAGCACAAGCCCGAGTACACACCTCACGCCGATGTCGGTGACTTCGTCGTCGTCACGAATGCCCGCGACGTCGGGGTGACCGGTCGCAAGGCCGAGAACAAGGTGTACCGCCACCACACGCACCATCCGGGCGGGTTGGTGGAGTGGTCCTACCAGCGGATGCGTGATCGCCACCCGGAGGACATCGTCCGGTTGGCCGTGCGTCGCATGATGCCGAAGACCACCATGGGCCGGCACATGCTCCGCAAGTTGAAGATCTATCCCGGCGCTGAGCATCCGCATCACGCCCAGAAGCCCCAGGCGCTGACCTTCGGTACCAGCGCGGCAAAGAGCGAGGAGTAAGGGTCGATGGTCGATGCCACGAAGAACTACGTGTGGGGGACGGGCCGGCGCAAGAGCTCGGTCGCCCGCGTGCGGCTGGCGCCCGGAACCGGCCAGATGGTCGTGAACCGCAAAGAGTGGCGGGAGTACTTCCCGACGCGTAGCGCCCAGATCTCCGTCGTCATGCCGCTGAAGGTCACCGAGACCGAGACCCACTACGACGTGCACGTCAACGTGATCGGTGGCGGTGTTCAAGGGCAGGCCGACGCCGTCCGCCACGGTCTGGCCCGTGCGATCGCTTCGGCGAACCCGGCGCTCGAAGGGCCGCTGCGCGAGGCCGGACTGCTGACGCGCGATGCCCGCATGAAGGAGCGCAAGAAGTACGGTCAGCGGGGCGCGCGCGCGCGCTTCCAGTTCAGCAAGCGCTGATCGTGGGGACGCGGCCTGGCCGCGTTCACGTCAATCCGGCGGCCCATCACCTACAGGGTGGTGGGCCGCTTTCGTGGGAACTGACCACGTGTCCGATAAGCAGACTGTGAGGAGCCATGGCCGGACATAGCCACTTCGCCAACATCATGCGGACCAAGGCGCGCGTGGACGCACGCCGCGGCAAGGCCTTCTCCAAGATCTCTCGCCTGATCCAAGCCGCCGTGCGTCAGGGCGGCCCCCATGCGCGTGACAACCTGCGCCTGCAGTACGCCATCGAGAAAGCCAAGGCGGAGAACATGCCCAAGGACACGATCCAGCGGATCGTGGACAAGGCGTCGGGCGCAGCCGGCGGGGATGACTACGCCGAGGTGACCTATGAGGCCTACGGGCCGGGCGGGGTGGCGATCCTCATCGAGGCCTTGACGGACAACCGCAACCGCACGGCGCCCGAGGTGCGCGTCATCCTCGACCGCAATGGGGGCAATATCGGCAATGCCGGGTCCGTGGCGTGGATGTTCGAACGCAAGGGCCTCCTGGAGGTCCCTGCCGGCCGCGTGAGCGAAGAGGACCTGTTCGACATCGCCATCGAGGCGGGAGCAGAGGACATCGTTCGCGAGGGTGGAGGAGAAAGCGGGGCAGAGGAACTGTTCGTGGTCACGTGTCCGGTCACATCATTCGAACCCGTTCGCCGGGCGTTCGTTGATGCCGACATCGAGCCGTCGCGTGCGGAGTTGGCGATGATCCCCAGTTCGACTGTCCAGGCCGACGAGGACACGGCGCGCAAGGTGATGAGGATCCAAGCCCTGCTCGAGGACAATGACGACGTGCAGTCCGTGACGACGAATCTCGACGTCACGGAAGAGGTGGCCGCCCGACTCGCGGAGGACTGACCCTTGACCACATCGGACGTCTCTAGGACGAATTCGGAGAACCCGGCCGCACTCGTGGCTGCCCTGCAGAAGAACGTGGGGCGGGTCTTCCTGGGCAAGCCCGAGGTGATTCGATCGGTCCTGACCGGCTTGCTGGCGGGCGGTCACGTCCTGCTGGAGGATGTGCCGGGGGTCGGAAAGACCATTCTGGCGAAGAGCGTCGCGCGGTCGGTGGATTGTGAATTCCGACGCGTGCAGTTCACGCCGGATCTCCTGCCCAGTGACATCGTCGGCGTCGCCGTCTACGACCAGCGCGTCGGGAGTTTCGACTTCAAGCCAGGTCCGATCTTCACGAATGTGCTGCTTGCCGACGAGATCAATCGGGCCACCCCTCGCACGCAGTCGGCGTTGCTCGAGGCCATGAACGACGCGCAGGTGACGGTCGATCGAACGTCCCATACCCTGCCCGACCCCTTCTTCGTGGTGGCCACGCAGAACCCGTACGAGTTCGAGGGCACCTACCCTCTGCCGGAGAGCCAGCTCGACCGCTTCATGCTCCGCCTCCGGGTGGGGTACCCGTCCGCCGAAGACGAGAAGGCGGTGGTGCTCAGTCAGCAGCAGGCGCATCCCATCGAGGCGCTGGAGCCGGTGTTGTCGGCTCGGGATGTGGTGCAGATCCAGGCTGCTGTGCGGGAGGTGCGCATCGCGGAACCGGTGCTCGATTACGCCGTGGCCCTGGTGCGGAAGACGCGGGCGCACAAGCACCTCACGGTGGGGGTCAGTCCGAGAGGCACCGTGGCCTTGACCCGGGCGGCGCAGGCACACGCCTTCCTCCAGGGCCGCGACTACCTACTCCCTGACGACATCAAAGCACTGGCCGTGCCCGTGCTGGCCCATCGCATCCTCGGGACGGGGTTCGATGTGGATGGTGGGGGGGAGGACCGTGAGAGCCTGATTTCGGATCTCGTGGCCGGGCTCGAGGTGCCGATCTAGGAGAATTCCTGGGAGGGGAGTGACCGCCGGGCGGCCCCAAGCGATGTGGGGATGTCGCCGCGGTCGCTGGGGCTGGGGCGAACAGGAGATCGTCCATGGCCGAGCCGCATCGCGCGCAGCCGGGGCGCGGGGTCTACCCCGACGAGGAGGCGGATCGTCGCCTGGAGGAGTTGACCCGGCAGATGCTGCCGCTCGAGATCGAACGGGCGCGCATGCTGGCCCGCATCGCTAGGTCGCGTCACTACCGACTCACCGGGTGCAGTGCGCTTGCTGAATACGGCCGACAGTTGGGGCTTCGCCCCTGCGTGACCTCCGATCTGTACCAGGCCGGCTTTCTGCTCGAGTTGCGATCCGAGGCGGAGGCTTGGCTGCTCGGGGGCGAACTCTCCTTCGAGGCCGCGGCCTTGCTCTATCAGGTGATCTCAGATCCCCAGGAGGAGGCCGACGCATGGATACGGCTGGCCCTGGACCAGCCGACCGCCGTGTTCCGGGCTCGCGCGGAAGACCATCTTGCTTCGCGCCGGCTGGGAGGAGCGCCCGTGCGGCTCCTTTTCCTCGTTTCACGACAAGGCAAGGAGACGTTTGATCGAGCGCATCGCGAAGCCGAGAGGCGTGAGCGCCGACTACTCACGGAAGGAGAGGCGCTCGAGTCGATCAGCGCGGCCTACCTGAAGGGCGAGGAGGGGCCCGGGCAGTCCGAGCTTCCCGTCGTGCGGGATGCGCCGACGCGCTACATCCCGCGAGCCGTCCGCACCGCCGTTCGCATGCGGGATGCTGGGATGTGTCGCGTGCCCGGATGCGGGCGTCAACACCCCCTGAATTTCTCGCACATCGTGCCCTTTCGCGATGGAGGCGAACCGACGATTCGCAACATTCTGCTGCTCTGCTGGACGCACAACCAGATGATGGAGCACGGCTTCCTGCGCATTCGCGGCACGGCCGACGACCCGCGGTTCTTCGACGCCTTCAATCGCCCCTATCGTGCCAAGCGACTGCGCTCCCCGCCGCCACCCAGTGGGTGGCGGCGGGAGCGGGCCGGCGGTAGTGAGTAGGCCGGCGCCTACCGCTTGGCCGTGCGCTTCGGCTTCTTCGCGGCCTTCTTGCCGGCTTTCTTTGCGGCCTTCTTGCCGGCGGTCTTGGCCGTGGGCTTCGCCTTCGCCTTCGCCTTTCTCGGCTTGGCGGTGCGAGTTGGCGGCGTGTCATTGATGGCGGCTTGGGCAGCCGCGAGTCGGGCGATGGGTACCCTGAAGGGTGAGCAGGACACATAGTCCAGTCCGACCTCGTGGCAGAAGGCGATGCTGGCAGGGTCGCCTCCGTGCTCACCGCAGATGCCTACCTTGAGGGTGGGGCGCGTCGCGCGGCCGCGGGTCACACCGATGCGCACGAGTTCACCTACACCCTCGATGTCCAGCGTCTGGAAGGGCTCGCTCGGCAGGATCTTCTCTTCCACGTACGTGGGGAGAAAGCTCCCGACATCGTCACGGCTGAAACCGAATGTCATCTGCGTGAGGTCGTTCGTCCCGAACGAGAAGAACTCGGCTTGCTCGGCGATCTCGCCCCCCCGCAGCGCTGCGCGCGGGATCTCGATCATCGTGCCGAAGATGACCGGTACGCGTACGCCTTCTTCCTTGATCACGGACTTCGCAATGGGCGCCAGACGGTCCCTCAGAACCCGGAACTCGTTCGCCGAGCCCACCAGCGGGATCATCACTTCCGGCTTCGGCCTGCCGCCGCCTCTCTTGACCTGGGCCGCCGCCTCGAAAATGGCGCGCACCTGCATCTCGTAGATCTCGGGATACGTCACACCCAAGCGACAGCCCCGATGCCCCAGCATGGGGTTCATCTCCTTGAGGCGTCGCGCACGATCCAGCACCTCCTCGCCCGGGATCCCAAGTGCCTCGGCTACGGCCACGGCTTGCTCCTCCTCATGGGGCAAGAACTCGTGCAACGGCGGATCCAGGAGGCGAATGGTCACCGGCAGCCCGTCCATGGCCTCGAGGATTCCGGCAAAGTCGGTCCGCTGGAACGGCAGCAGCTTTTCGAGTGCCCGCCGCCTCCCCGCCTCGTCATCCGCGAGGATCATCTCGCGCATGGCCGCGATTCGCTCGTCGCCGAAGAACATGTGCTCGGTTCGGCAGAGTCCGATCCCCTCGGCGCCAAAGCTACGTCCCGCCGAGGCATCCGCAGGCGCATCCGCGTTCGCCCGTACCTTCAATCGACGGATGCGGTCAGCCCACCGCAGTAGTTCTTCGAACTCCGGACTGGGGGCCGCTGGCATGGTCGCCACAGCGCCGGCCATCACTTGGCCCGTCGTCCCGTCCAGCGAGATCACGTCGCCATCCTTGAACACGCGATCGCCGATCCGGAAGGTCCCAGCTTCCTCATCAATACGGACGTCGGCCGCGCCGGCGACACAGCACTTTCCCATGCCGCGCGCCACGACAGCCGCGTGTGAGGTCATGCCGCCCGTGGCCGTCAGGATGCCCTGCGCCGCGTGCATGCCGCCGACATCCTCGGGGCTCGTTTCCGCACGCACCAGAATCACCTTGTGACCCTCGGCCGCGCGCTCCTTCGCTTCTTCAGCCGTGAAGACGACCTCGCCGCTCACGGCCCCCGGGCTCGCCGGCAGCCCCTTGGTCAGTACGTGCCGCTCCGCTCGGGAGTCGAACTGCGGGTGGAGCAACTGGTCTACCTGCTCCGGTGTGATGCGCGCAACGGCAGTTTCCCGGGTGATGAAGCGCTTCTTGGCCATTTCCACGGCAATGCGTACCGCCGCCCGCGCGGTGGTCTTGCCCGTTCGGGTCTGCAGGATGTAGAGAATCCCTCGCTCGATCGTGAACTCGATGTCCTGGATGTCGCGGTAGTGCCGCTCGAGCATCGTGCGGACGCGCGTCAACTGCTTGTACGCCTTCGGACTCTCCTCGCTCAACTCCTCCAGCGGCTCCGGCGTTCGGATACCGGCAACAACGTCCTCTCCTTGGGCGTTCATGAGGAACTCGCCGTAGAAGACGTCCTCTCCGGTTGCGGGATCCCGCGTGAAGCAGACCCCCGTGCCTGAGTCCGCGCCCAGGTTGCCGAACACCATCGACTGCACGTTGACCGCGGTACCGAGCAGGCTGTCGATCTTGTGGATACGGCGGTACTCCACCGCTCGATTGCCCATCCACGACCCGAAGACTGCACCCACCGAGCGCTCGAGTTGCTCGTATGGATCGTCGGGGAACGGGCGCCCGGTACCCTCCTCGAATGTCTGGAGGTACCGCTCGACGACCCCTTCTAGGGCTTCGGCTGATAGCTCCGAGTCCGATGACACGCCGGCCTCGGCTTGCGCCGCGCGCAGGATGCGTTCGAAGCGCTCGAGCCCCAGGCCCTCGACGACGTTCCCGAACATCTGGATGAACCGTCGGCGCGCATCCAGAGCAAATCGGCGGTTGCCGGTCAGCTGCGCGAGCCCGTCCGTCACCTCCGCGGTCAAACCGAGGTTGAGTACGGTGTCCATCATGCCGGGCATGCTGACGGCCGCCCCGCTGCGCACCGAGACGAGTAGCGGATTCTCGGCGTGCGCCCCAGCGCTTCCCGGTGCCCCGCTCCAGCCGCCGGATCGCCTTGTGGATGTCGTCGACGAGCTCGGCGGGGAGACGCCCCCGGTTGTCGTAGTAGCCCTGGCAGGCAGTAGTTGCGATCGTGAAGCCGGCGGGGACCGGGAGTCCGATGCGGCACATCTCGGCGAGATTCGCTCCCTTGCCCCCGAGCAACTCGCGCAGGCCGGCATGGCCGTCGGCGCGTCCGCCCCCGAAGTGGTAGATCGCCTTGGCCCGCTTCCCTGCCTTGGCGCCCTTGCCGGCCGTCTTCTTCGCCATCTCCGTGCCTCCTCGACGTCCACGAGACGGTACCGGACCCGGGCCCGCCTGCCTACTTGGCGTGGCAGCCGCTTCGGCCCTGGCCCGCGTGGCGCGGCGTGTGCTATACCCGCCTGCCACATCGACCTCCGCCGCCCGTGGTGGGGGGCGGGGTCCACCCAATCGCCCGGAGGACAGGTTCGCCCATGCCGCCCGTCCAGAAACAACTCGGTCAGATCCTCCTCGAGATGGGCGTCGTTGACGAGCGCAAGGTCAACGAGGCCCTCGACCATCAGCGTCGGATGGGGGGGACGAAGATCGGCCAGGCCATGGTCGAGCTGGGCTTCATCGACGAGGTGCAGCTGGCCAAGGCGCTGTGTCGCCAGTTCCGCCTCCCCTTCGTGGACCTGGGGCGCGCGCGGATCGCCCAGCAGGTCGCTGACCTCGTTCCGAGGCAGGTGATCAACGACTTCCCCGTCATCCCGGTGAAGATCCACCAAGGAAAGCTGGTCCTGGCGACCGACGACCCCATGGTCACGTTCGCCGCCGACGACCTGCGATTCGTTCTCAACCGGGAACTCACGTTCGCCATCACCCCCAGCTCCGGCCTCACGAACGCTCGCGCCGAGACCTACGGCATCGGAGAACCGGTCAAGAGCGCGGACCGCCGACGCGCGGCCGTCACCGAGGAGGTCGAGGACGCCGAGGCGCCGGTCATCCGGCTCGTGCATCAGGTCCTCGAGCAGGCCCTCAGCCAGCGGGCCTCGGACATCCACATCGAGCCCATGGGAGACCGCGTTCGCGTTCGCTACCGCGTGGACGGCGTCTGCTACGAGGCGCACTCCCTCGATGCTGAGCTCGCGGGCCCGGTCGTGACGCGCCTGAAGGTCATGGCTCGCATGGACATCGCGGAGCACCGGAAGCCTCAGGACGGGCGCATCAACGTTCAGCTCTTGGGGCGGCCCATCGACATTCGGGCGTCCCTGCTTCCCGCGACCAACGGCGAGTCCATGGTGATGCGCCTGCTCGACCGTGAGGCCGGTCTGGTCGACCTCGAGGATCTGGGCTTCGTCGGCGAGGACCTGGATCGATTCGAGCGGATCATCCGCCGACCGAATGGCATTTTCCTGGTCACCGGCCCCACGGGCTCGGGCAAGACCACCACGCTCTACGCCGCCCTCAAGCGCCTCAACAAGCCGAACGTCAAGATCATCACGGCCGAGAACCCCGTGGAGTACAACCTCGAGGGCATCAACCAGGCCGAGGTCCGCCACAACATCGGCCTCGACTTCTCGCGCATCCTGCGCTCGATGCTGCGTCAGGCGCCGAACATCATCCTCGTCGGTGAGATCCGCGACCAGGAGACCGCCGAGATCGCGATTCAGGCCGCTCTGACCGGTCACCTCGTGTTCTCGACGCTGCACACGAACGACGCCCCTTCAGCGCTCACCCGGCTGAACGACATGGGGGTCAAGCCCTTCCTGGTGTCCACCGCGGTCACCGCCGTGCTGGCCCAGCGCCTCGTGCGCCGTCTCTGCCTCACCTGCCGGCAGCCGGTGACGCCGGCCGAGTCCCTGCTCGCCGCCGTGGGGCTGTCTCCCTCGGACGTCGAGGGTCGCCAGATCTACCAGGCCGTCGGTTGCCGCGAGTGCCGCTTCGAGGGCTACAAGGGCCGTGTCGGGCTCTACGAGCTCTTCGCCATGGATCCACAGATCAGGGACATCACCTTCCGGGGCGGCAGTACCCAGGAGATTCGCGACCAGGCGCGTCTGACCGGCGGGCTTCGGAGCCTCCGAGCCGATGGCATTCGCAAGATCCTCCAGGGGATGACCACCATCGAGGAGGTCCTCCGGGTCACCGGTGCCGAGAAGGGCGAGGGCGCAGCATCGGTGTAAACGAGCATCTCAGCGGTAGGTAACGAAGTAACCAGTGCTGGTAGGAGTGTTTTCCCCCATGCCTCTGACCGGATCGGACATCCACCGTCTCTTCGACCTCGTCGTCGAGAAGAACGCTTCCGACCTCCACATCACCGTGGGACGGCCGCCCTGCATCCGCCTGGGTGGATCGCTCCGCAACGTGAATCACCCGGCCCTGTCGCCGGAGGAGACCACGGCGCTGATCGAGGAGATCATCCCCGAGGGCAAGCTGGCCGAGCTGCGCGAGGGGGGGAGTGCCGACTTCGGGTACGCCCACTCCGACCAGGCCCGCTTCCGCATCGCCGTCTTCCGGCAGAAGCACTGCGACGCCATGGTCTGCCGCCTGATTCCGAGCCGCCTGCTGACCTTCGAGCAGATCGGCCTGCCGGCCGAGACCATTCACCTGCTGGACCGGCCGCGTGGCTTGGTCCTCGTCACGGGGCCGACCGGCTCGGGTAAGACGACCACGCTCGCCACGATGGTCGACTACATCAACCAGAACCAGGATGTCCACATCATCACGATCGAAGACCCGATCGAGTACTACCACGAACACAAGCGAGCCATCGTCAACCAGCGCGAGGTGGGTACGGACGTCACCACGTTCGCCGAGGCTATTCGACGCGCGCTTCGCGAAGACCCCGACGTCGTCCTGCTCGGCGAGATGCGCGACCTCGAGACCATCGCGACCGCCATCACCGCCGCGGAGACCGGTCACCTCGTGTTCGGCACCCTGCACACCACGGGCTCGGCCCGCACCGTGGACCGCATCATCGATCAGTTCCCCTCCGAGCAGCAGGAGCAGATCCGCGTCCAGCTCTCGATGTCCATCATCGCCGTGGTCAGTCAGGTGCTCATGCCCCGGGCGGACGGCGACGGTCGGATCGCGGCGTTCGAGGTCATGACCATGACGCCTGGGATCGAGAACCACATCCGCAAGAACGAGACGTTCAAGATCCCCAGCGCCATCCAGACCGGCAAGAGCAAAGGCATGTTCCTGCTGGACGACAACTTGCTGGATCTCTTCCACAAGGGCCTGATCGATCAGGAGCAGGTCCTGCTCAAGTGTCAGGACCTGCGACGGACCCGAGAGAAGCTGGGCCTCACGGACTAGCGCCGGCTGCGCACGAGAGGAGACAGCGGTGTCCGACGTTCCCTACCGCTACGCTCGAACCAAGAAGCTGATCGGTCAGATCCTCAAGGAAATGGGCGTGATCCACGAGGGGATCGTCCAGGAGGCTCTGGCCGTCCAGCGCGACGAGGGCGGGCAGATCGGTCAGATCATGGTCCGTCTCGGCCACCTGACCGAGGATCAACTCCAACAGGGGCTGGCCCGCCAGGCGGGGCTCGAGACGGTCGATCTCAGTACGATCAACTTCACCTCCGAGCTCCTCGAGGCGATCGATCCCGAGACCGCCAAGCTCTTCCTCGTCCTCCCGATCCGCCAGGAGCCTGGCAAGCTCGTCGTGGCTCTGGCCAACCCCCAGAACAAGGCCGTGCTCGACGACCTCCGGTTCATGACCGGCGGCGAAGTCGAGGGTGTCATCGCCTCGGAAGACGAGGTCCGGCGCCTCGTCGACGAGCACTACGGCGACGCGAGCAGCACGATGGAGAGTCTCGTCGACGAGGTCGTCGAGCAGGTCAGCGGGGGCGGCGGCGGACGCCGCCAGGAGGGTGTGGACCTCGCCGACGCCGAGCAGATGGCCAACTCGGCGCCCGTCATCAAGCTCCTCCAGTACATCCTTTTCCAAGCCATCCGCGACCGCGCGTCCGACGTCCACCTCGAGCCCTTCGAGGAAGACTTCAAGATCCGCTACCGCGTCGACGGCGCGCTCTACGAGCTACAGGCACCGCCTCGGCACTTGGCGCTGCCGCTCATCAGCCGCGTCAAGGTCATGGCGGGCCTCGACATCGCCGAGACCCGGCTGCCCCAGGACGGCCGCATCGAGATCCTGATCGGTGGCCGTCCCGTGGACCTGCGCGTGAGCACGCTGCCGACCCTTTTCGGTGAATCCTGCGTGATCCGTATCCTCGACCGCACCGTGGTCTCGCTGGACCTGGCGCAGGTGGGCCTCCGCGACGCGGACCTCGATACGTTCAAGCGATTGATCAAGCTGCCCCACGGCATCGTGCTCGTGACGGGACCGACGGGCTCCGGCAAGACGACGACGCTCTACTCGGGCCTGAACTACACGAACGACGTCGGCATCAAGATCATCACCACCGAGGACCCGGTGGAGTACGAACTCGAGGGCATCGTCCAGGTGCAGGTCAACGAGGAGATCGGGGTCACGTACTCCCGCTGTCTCCGCTCGATCCTGCGTCAGGACCCGGACATGATCCTCGTGGGCGAGATCCGCGACTACGACACCGCTCAGATCGCCGTCGAAGCGTCCCTCACCGGGCACGTGGTGTTCTCCACCCTGCACACGAACGACGCCCCGCTGGCGATCACCCGCATGCTCGACCTCGGGGTCGAGCCGTTTCTGGTGGCGGCGACCCTCGAAGGCGTCGTGGCCCAGCGGCTCGTGCGGACTATCTGCAAGGAGTGCAAGGTCACCTACGAGCCGGGCCCCGAGGTACTCATGGAACTCGGCCTCCAGAAGGACGACCTGCAGGACAAGCACTTCGCCTACGGGACGGGCTGCGATGCCTGTCACGGCAGCGGGTACAAGGGGCGGGTCGGCATCTTCGAGATCCTGGAGATCTCCGAGGCGACCCGGCAGATGATCATCAAGGGCGTCTCCTCCGACGCCATCCGCGAGCAAGCCCGGCGGGAGGGCATGCGAATGTTGCGCGAAGCGGGTTTGATGGCCATCTTCGATGGACAGACCACGGTCGAAGAGGTCCTCCGAGAGACGATGGCCTGATCGCGGGCTAGAGAACAAGGAGCTGCAGAATGCCCAAGATTGCCGCCGGATCGAAGCCCGCCCCGCGCGGGAAAGGCGCCAAGCCCGCCGCCGGCGCGGCAGCGCCCCCGAGGACGAAGAAGCGCAAGGGGCGGGTTCGCGTCTCCACGAAGGCCCTGACGCAATTCACGACCCAGCTCTCCACGCTGCAGGACGCCGGCCTCCCGATCGTCCGAAGCCTCAAGATCCTCGAGGGCCAGATGGATCGCGGTCCCTTCAAGAGCGTCATGGCGGACGTGACGGAGGACGTGGAGAGCGGCTCGCCGCTCTCGGAGGCGATGGCCAAGCATCCCTCCGTGTTCGACAACCTCTACGCCAACATGGTGAAGGCCGGTGAGGCCGGCGGTGTGCTCGACGTGATCCTCTCGCGTCTGGCGAGCTTCATGGAGAAGTCCCAGCGCCTGAAGGGGCGCATCAAGGGCGCCATGATCTACCCCGCGGTCGTGGCGAGCGTGACGCTCCTCATCCTGCTCCTCATCATGATCTTCGTCGTGCCGAAGTTCGAGGAGGTCTTCAAGAGCCTGCCTGGCGTCGGTGAGCTCCCCGCGTTGACGCAGGCCCTGCAGGGCTTCTCCAAGTTCCTGGTGCAGTCCTGGTGGGCGGTCATCCTGATCGTCGTCGTCGTCGTGCTTCTCTTCAGGCTCTTCGCGCGATCGAAGGTCGGCCGACGGCTGTTCGACCGCGTCAAGCTGAACATGCCCGTGGTCGGTGGCCTGACGCGGAAGATCGTCGTCGCCCGCTTCAGCCGGACCTTCGGGACCTTGATCGCCTCGGGCGTGCCGATCCTCGAAGCGCTCGACATCTGCCGCGACACCGCCGGCAACTACGTGATGGAAGAGGCGCTCCAGAACGTCCGCGACTCGATCTCCGAGGGCGGGACCATCGCCGAGCCGCTCGGCGAGAGCGGCATCTTCGACGACATCGTCGTCAACATGATCGACGTCGGCGAGGAGACCGGTGAACTCGACAAGATGCTCATCCGCATCGCGGACAACTACGACGAAGAGGTCGACATCGCCGTCGGCTCGATCACATCGATCATCGAGCCCGTGTTGATCATCTTCCTCGGTGGCGCGGTCTTCACGATCGTGCTCGGTCTCTTCCTACCCCTGCTGAAGCTCATCGAGTCGATCGGCGGGCCCGGGGGCTAGGCCCCCGCCCGGCGCCCGAAGAGAACAGCCCCGCTACGCCTCCGGTACGTGCGGGAGGATGCCCGTTTCCAGGTCACGGTAGCGGGACTCGAGCAAGGCCTTCCCCACGCGATCGCCGCGCCGATCGTCGGCGGCGCGAAGCGACCGACGCTGGCCGACCCGGGCTCGGGCGTGGCGGCAGAAGAGGTCGGCGAGTTCCACCGACGGAGCGTCCCCGCGGGAGGCGGCGCGAGACATGGTCACGCTCATGGCCATCAGGTCCATTCCCTCGTCCACCAGGCGGCCCAGCAGGGCCTGTCGATGCTCCAGTCCAGGCCCGTAGCGAGCCATGGCGTAGAAGATGCGACGGGCCAGGCGCCGCGCATTCGCGCGCGTCCAGCGCCAGTGCCCACGCAGCGTGGGGGGGAGGTCCTCGGGGATGCCGAACGTCGGGACCCATCGGCGCACGTACCAAGGGACGTAGAAGAGGCCGGCCGCGATGGCGGAGCGCGCCTTGGCAAGGAAGCTCGCCTCAGGCTTCACCAGGGCGCCCGCGCGTTGGAAGTGGGGGTCCAGGGCCTCGCGTGCCAGAAAGAGCCGGAGGATCTCGCTGGAGCCTTCCACGATGGTGTTGAGCCGCGCCTCCCGGAAGAAGCGTTCGATCGGGAAGGGGACGTCGCCCCGGGCCTCGAGCGACGACACGACCTCGTACCCACGCCCCCCGCGCACCTGCAGGGATCGGTCCACGACCTGGAAACCGATCTCCGAGCAGAAGAGCTTCGCCAGCGCGGCTTCGATGCGGATGTCCGCTTCCTTCGCATCGGCCAGCGCCGCCGCGTAGTCCGCCACCGCCTCCATCGCAAACGTGTGACTGGCGATCCAGCCGACCATCGTCGAGACGGCTTCGTGTCGGCCGACCGGCTCGCCCCACTGCTTCCGCTCGGACGCCCATCGCCGCACGATCGCCACGCACTGCTTCGCCACGGCGGTGTTCGTGGCCGGCAGGGTCAGGCGCCCCGTGTTGAGGGTGATGAGGGCCAGCTTGAGCCCGAGGCCCTCGCCCCAGAGCAGGTTCTCCTTGGGGACGCGTACCTCGTTGAACGTCAGGAGGCCGTTCTGGATGCCGTTGTAGCCCATGAAACGGCACCGATGCGTCACGTCGACGCCGGGCCACGCGCGCTCGACGATGAAGGCCGAGATGCGCGTTCGGGCGCGCGGCCCGTCCTCCCGGTCCGGGGTGCGGGCCATCACGATCAGGATGTCCGCGGCGGGACCGTTCGTGCACCAGAGCTTCTCACCGTCGAGGATGTAGGCGTCCCCGTCCTCCGTGGGGGTCGCGGTCACCTGCATGCGGGCCGGGTCGCTGCCGACCTCCGGCTCCGTCAGCGCAAAGGCCGAGAGCTCTCCGCTCGCCAGGCGCGGGAGATACGCGTCCTTCTGCGCCTGGGTGCCGAACAGCACGAGCGGGTTCGGCACGCCGATGCTCTGGTGCGCCGAGAGCCAGATGGACGTGCTGCCGCACCAACTGCCCGCCAAGGCCGCCGCTCGGTTGTAGTTGGTTTGGCTGAAGCCCAGGCCTCCGTAGGCCTCGGGGATCTTCATCCGGAACGCACCGACCTCATGCAGCGCCGCGAGTGCCTCGGGCGTCAGATCCCCCTCCCGATCTACGCGGTCCGGGTCGATCGTGCGCTCGAGTACCTCCCGCAGCGACGCGAGGAAGGGGTCGGCCCGGGCGCGGTCCTCGGGCTCCTGTTCGGGAAACGGATGGACCAGCGCCGTGGCGAAGTTCCCGAGGAAGAGCTCGGCGGCGAAGGACGGCTTCGTCCGTGTGTCCTCGCGGGCCTCCTCGGCGACCTCCATGGCTTCGTTGCGGGCTTGGCGTTCAGGCATGCGGCGATCCTAGCCGCTCCCGAGCCCCCGGGGTTCGCACGCTTCGAGGGCGGGAAGTTCGGGTACGTTGACCCCTGATGTCGCTTCGGACGAAACTGCTTGCCGCGGTGGTCGGCCTGAACGGCGTGATCCTCCTCCTGGCGCTCTATCTCTTGCTTCGGAGCGAGGCGAACCAGCCGATCCCCCCCAGTCCCGCCCTGGTGAGCGACCTCGTGGAACTGGGCGGTGCGCTCGCGGTCGAGTCCGAGGACCGCGCGGCCGCCCAGGCCCTTCTTCAGGAACTCGAGCAGGCCGGGGTGTTCGAAGCCCTGCTCGTCGTGCGGGACGAGCGGACGCTGGCCCCGGGCCCGGGGGGGCCGCGCTTCGTGCGCCACATCCACGACCTCAACGACTACATGGCGTTCGGCGCCCAGGCGGAGGAGCTGGGGCCGGGGCCCCAGCGTCAGGAAGCGGCCGCCGCGTTCCAGCGCGCTCGCCTCAACTACCGCAAGCGTTCGATCGCCGCGACCCGACTCGCGGTCGTGCTGCCGGCGCCTCCTGATCACACCGGGGAGGAACCCATCGGCCTCGTGGCCGAGTACGTGGCCCTGCCGGCGGCGCACTCGGGCCTCCGCATGGTCTACGTCGTCATGGTCATCGGCGTCATCCTCCTCACCGCGGTTTCGTTCTGGCTCATCTCTCGCCTCGTCATCCGTCCTCTCGAGCGCATCACCGAAGGGGCCGATCGCATCGCCAGCGGTGAGTACGAGGTCCAGCTGACCGGCGGCGGGACGCATGACGAGTTCGATCGGACCATCGCCGCCTTCAATCGCATGACGCGCGAAATCGGGGAGTACCAGAGCCACCTGGAAGACCGGGTACTGAGCGCGCTCAATCGCATGAAGAAGGCCGAACAGCACTTGGCGATCGCGCAGCGCCTCGCGGCGACCGGCAAACTCGCGAGCGGTGTCGCTCACGAGATCAACAACCCGCTCGGCGGCATGAAGAACGCCGTGCGGGCGCTTGCGCGCGGCGACCTCCCGCCGGAGAAGACGAGCGAGTACCTCGACCTGGTGAACGAGGGACTCGGCCGCGTCGAGGAGACGGTGAAGAAGTTTCTCAGCTTCACGCCCCGACGTGTCGAGCCGCGCCCCACCGATCTCTCCGTGGTGGTCGAGAAGGCCGTTGCGCTGGCCCGTCACCGCATGGCGACCCACGGCGTAGCGCTCGAGCTCGACCTCCCCGAGCCGGGCACCGCCATCGTCTTCGGCGATCCCCACGAGCTCCAGCAGGTGGCGCTCAATCTCCTGCTGAACGCCGCGGATGCCGTGGCGTCCGCCGAGGGACCCCGCGTCCTCGTCCGCATCGAGGCGCGGGACGAGGACGTGGTCCTCGGCGTCATCGACAACGGGGTCGGCCTCGACGCCGACGACCAGTCTCGCTGCTTCGACCTCTTCTTCACGACGAAGGAAGTCGGGGAGGGAACGGGGCTCGGTTTGGCCGTTGCCCACACAATCGTGACAAACCACGGTGGCCGGATGGAGGTCGAAAGCGAGCCCGGCAAGGGCGCGACCTTCCGCGTGGTCCTCCCGGCCGAGCAGCCGTCAGCGGACGAGGAGTCGGTCGAGGATAGGGCCTAAAGGCCTGCGGCGGCGGCCCCGGAGGCTACCCCGGACACACGACGGATCATGACGAGATGATGAGGTGTGTCGGCTACACCCATGGGTCGGCCCACCGGCGCGCGGCCGGGGGCGGGCCCCTTCACCTGGGAACGAACAATGGACCGTAAGGGCTTGATCATCGGCTTCCTCGCCGGCGGGTGGATCGCCACCCTCGTGCTCCTCGCCGTGCCCCACTTCTCCCTACCCTCGGTGTCGCTTCCCGAGGCTGCCGCCCAGGGTGGGCCGACCATCCCCATCCCTCTTCCGATCCCCATTCCGCTGCCTCCCTCGACCGGAACGCCGGGGCCGGGGCCTTCCACGCCGGGAGACAGGGATCTTCGAGACGGCCGCAGCATCGCCAACCCGGGGCTCGGTACGTCGGATTCCAACCACCGCTCGATCGCCCTGTCCGCGTCGGTCGGGAGCGGGATGAGCGTCGTCTACTACTTCGACACCGTGGCCAACCGCCTCTGTGTCTACCAGTACTCACCGGGCAATCGCGGAGGCCTCCGCCTTCTGGCCGCCCGGCTGATTGGCTACGACCTGAAGCTCGAGTCCTATCGGGACCTGAGCGAGAAGACCCCCGCGCAGATGCGCGATGCCTACGAAGCTGCGATGCAGGCGCGTCCCAAGGACGGTCGCAACCTGCCCACACGACGTGTGGACCTGCCTGCGGGCAGCCGTTAGGTCGGGGGAAATCGACTTTCCGAAACCTTGATCCGACTGCGAGGATCTGCCATCCTTGCACGCCCAGGGAGGTGGGGTGTCACCCCAACCCCGTACCCGAACGGAGTTTGCGCGTGGCCAAGTCGAAGAGCGGTGAGTTCTACACGTTCGACGAGGTGCTCCGGCAGCTGAGCATCGACGAGAACCGGCTGAAGCGGTTGGTCTCGGAGGGTGAGATTCGCGCCTTCCGCGAGGGCGACCAGATGCGGTTCAAGCGGACCGAGATCGACAGTCTGGCGGGTCGCGTGGGCCGCGGAGGTCAGACCTCCGACACGTCGCTCACCGAGATCAGCCTCGAGGACGAGAGTCAGCCCACGGTGAACGTGGGGGCGGGCCCGGTCGATACGCTCTCCGACGACCTCCTCGTCGACGACGAGGTCGGCGGCATGCGCACGGCCGAGATCTCGAGCCAGGACACCTACATCGATCAGGGCGACATCGGCATGTCGACCGAGCCGATCGACTTCACCGACGACGACGCGGGTGAAGATGCGGAAGAGATCGAGGACATCGGCGCCTCGCGCGTGCGCCGTGGTGCGGCCGAGCAGCCGGCGCGTCGTCGCCCGACCGTCGCGGTCGAGGAAGCCACGACGCCGCTGTGGGTCACGCTCCTTCTCGCGCTGACGCTCGTCGTTGCCGTCTGCGGCGCGCTCGTGGCGGACAGCATCTCCAAGGGGCACGTCAACGACGTCACGGGGTGGTTCGCCGAGACGCTCGGCGGCGAGAACAAGTAGCGCCGAGCAGCGAGGCGGTTTGCCGGCGAAGGCCCCGGGGGACCCATGGGTTCCCCGGGGCCTTCGTCTAGCCCGGCTGATTCATGAGGCGCGCCGTCCATCGCGGAAGGCGCAAACGAGTGAGGTCCAGCGGCCATGCATGCCGCCCTCGCTCGAGCACCCAGGACCGCGCGACTACGCAACGGTTCATGAGTCATCCGGGCCGGGGTCCCCACGCGTCGGGCAATCCACGATGTCGTGACGGAGATCGCGTAGCACCGGTCCTCTGGATGTCGGGGCGCGATGCGATGCTACCGATAGATGGTTCGGGAGGGGTGGGCCCACGGGCTTCGCTATTGGAGGTAGTCCCTTGCGCACGTCGACCATGATCGTGTTGTTGTGTCTGCTCTTCGGGTCCGTTGGCGTCGGCGATGCGGTGGCTTCCGAGCAAGCCACGGTGACGACCCACGCCGGTGACGTGTACTTCGGCGCGGTCGAGCGCAGCGCCGAGGCGGTTCGTCTCGAACGCGCCGACGGCAGCGTGATGACGTTTCCGAGCGACGTCGTAGCGAGTGTGATCCCCTTGGAAGCGGCCGACGCGGCCGTGGCGCCCGCGGCCGTGGCGCCCGCGGCACCCGTTGCTGTGGCGCCCGTGGCCCCGGCCCAGCGTGCGTCCGCCCCGGTCGTTCGCCGCTCTGCCGTGGTTCGTGCAACCGAGCCTTCGCCGCCGCCGCCGGCACTTTCCACGTCGCCGCGGCCCTTCGTGCGCACCGCCGCGCCGCGGGTGATCGACGTGGACCGGGGCGTGATGGCGGCTGCCACCTCGGATGCGACCCGATGCGCTGAGCCGGATCCCTGTTGGGAGTCGCCGTGGACCTTCCGGGGAGGCTTGGCGCTCGGCCTCGGGCAAGGCAACTCCGACTTCTTCGATGTGCGCGTGGATGGCGAGGTCATCCGGGAGCCCACGCCCTGGGGCTTCAAGTTCGCGTTCACGTACGTCTACGGTGAGCGTGACGGGGAATCCAGCGCCAACAACTGGAAGGCCTTGGCTCGCGGGGAGCGCGACTTCGCCGGCCGCAACTATGCGTTCGGCCAGGTGCTCTACGAGCGCGACGTGCTCGCG
Source organism: uncultured Planctomycetota bacterium (assembly GCA_963802335.1). Lineage (GTDB taxonomy): Bacteria > Planctomycetota > PLA2 > PLA2 > JAEUHO01 > CAWDIE01. The sequence goes on from CAWDIE010000009.1 coordinate 206,747, forward strand.
GACCTCATCTACCGATGGACGGTGACGGTCGGCGTTGGGCGGAAGTTCATCGACACCCCGACCGACATCCTCAAGGGGGAGGTCGGTCTCGGCTTCACCGTGGAGAAGCGTACGCGCCGCGAGCAGACGGTGGATCCGTCGGGTTGGCTCGGGATCGACTACGAGCACAAGTGGTCCAAGGACTGCCGCTTCACGGCGGTGTACGCCTTCCGCCCGAACTTCGGGGACTTCGATCTCAGCGCTTCGACGCTCGAGCTCAAGTACTTTGCGCCGTGCTTCGAGTACGCCAACTTCGTCGTCGGCCTGCGGCTTGATCACGTGATCGATCCTCCGGAGCGCGACATCGAGTCGTTGGATCTGCTCTTCACCGTGGGGCTGACGTTCGAGCGATAGAAGCGGGGGGTGGAGTGCGCACGCTGCAGGAGGTAGCTCAGGCACTGGGAGGGCGCCTCGACGGGCCCGCCGAGCTCGAGCTCGACGGCGTGGCGCCGCTCGCTACCGCGGGCCCCCGACACCTGACGTTCGTGAAGGACGAGCGCAACCATGCGCTTCTTGCCACGAGCGGGGCTGCAGCCGTGATCTGCCGGGAGGGGGTCGACGTCGGCGGGCGCCCCGCCATTCGGGCCGCCAATCCTCGTCTCGCCGCGGCCGACGCCGTGCGCCTCTTCCACCCCGAAGCTGCCGTCCGCCCGGGGAGGCACGAGAGCGCGGTCATCGCGGAGGGGGCCGTCGTGCCGGCGTCCTGCCAGGTCGGAGCGCTCGCGGTCGTCGAGGCGGGTGCCCGTCTGGGCGAGCGGGTCGTGCTGGGACCGCATGTGGTCGTGGGGGAGGGCGTCGTGATCGGCGACGACACCCGCCTCTTCGCCCGTGTCGTCCTCTACCCCGGCGTCGTTCTCGGGGCGCGTTGTGAAATCCATGCCGGGGCGGTGCTCGGGTCTCCGGGGTTCGGCTACGAGCCGGGCCCGGAGGGGCCCGTCGGCTTCCCTCAGCGTGGGGGCGTGGTCCTCGGTGACGAGGTGCGGGTCGGTGCCAACTGCACCGTCGACCGGTCCACGTTCGAGAACACGCGCCTCGGTGACCGGGTCAAGATCGACAACCTCGTGCAGGTGGGGCACAACGTGACGATCGGCGAGGGTGTGATCATCTGCGCGCTGGCCGGGATCGGTGGCGGGGCCACCCTGGAAGCGGGCTCGATCCTCGGACCGCAGGGCGCGCTCGCGCCCGACGCGACGCTCGGCGCCGGCACCATCCTCGGGGCCCGCGGGGCCTTGCAGAGCCACGGGCGTCTGGACGATCCGGGGCGGGTCTACATGGGTACCCCACCGATCCCCGTGGAGGACTGGCGTCGCTGGGTGGTCCTCCGCCGCCGGCTCCGCCGAGGCAAGCCCTTCCCCGGCCGCTAGCCACCCTGCCATTCTCGCGGGAGGCGCTCGAGCAAAGCCCACGCACCCCACCCCGCGTGATTCCGTGCGGCACCCTCTCCCAACGCCGACGACCCCCGCCGACGACGGACGCCGCCAGCCCGAGCGAAGCAAGGGCGTCACCCCCCAGGCCCCCCGCGCGAAGCGGGAAAGCGCCCAACCACACCCACGCACCTAAGCCCGCGTGACCGCCCACCGCGCCCCTACCCAACGCCGACGACCCCCGCCGACGCCCCACGCCGCCAGCCCGAGCGAAGCAAGGGCGTCACCCCCCAGGCCCCCCGCGCGAAGCGGGAAAGCGCCCAACCACACCCACGCACCTAAGCCCGCGTGACCGCCCACCGCGCCCCTACCCAACGCCGACGACCCCCGCCGACGCCCCACGCCGCCAGCCCGAGCGAAGCAAGGGCGTCACCCCCGGCCCCCCGCGCGAAGCGGGAAAGCGCCCAACCACACCCACGCACCTAAGCCCGCGTGACCGCCCACCGCGCCCCTACCCAAAGCCGACGACCCCCGCGACGACCGACGCCGCCAGCCCGAGCGAAGCAAGGGCGTCACCCCCCGGCCCCCCGCGCGAAGCGGGAAAGCGCCCAACCAACACCCACGCACCCCAGCCCGCGTGACCGCCCACGGCGGCCCTACCCAACGCCGACGACCCACGCCGACGCCCCACGCCGCCAGCCCGAGCGAAGCAAGGGCGTCACCCCCCAGGCCCCCCGCGCGAAGCGGGAAAGCGCCCAACCACACCCACGCACCCCACCCCGCGTGACCTTCAGAAGGGCCCTCATACCCCGTCCGCCGCCGGTCGGCGCGCTGGATGGGGAGCGGAGGGCCGATAAGGAGGACGTGGCGTGGCATGCCACGCGAGGACGACGAAGCGGTCCGACCGCCCCCAGCCCAGCGCGCCGCACGCACCCATGCAATGAGCAATGTGACCCACGCCGCATGCCACGCGAGGACGACGAGGTGGTCCGACCGCCCCCAGCCCAGCGCGCCGCACCCACCCATGCCACGAGGGATGTGACCTACAAGACGCCGCGGTCGTGGAGGGAGACGTAGGCCCCGTCCCCGATGACCACATGGTCGAGGATGCGAATCCCGATGATCTCGCCCACGGCCACGAGGCGTCGCGTGATCTCCGTGTCCTCGATGCTGGGCTCGGGATCGCCGGAGGGGTGGTTGTGCACGAGGAGGATCGCGCCCGCCGCCTCGCGGATGGCCGGGGCGAAGACCTCCCGGGGATGGACCAGACTGGCGGTGAGCGTCCCTTCGCTCACCACGTCTTCGCGGATGACGCGATGCCTGGCATCCACCAGGACGGAGAGGAAGCGCTCCTTGCGCAGGTCGCGCAGGCGCCCGTGGAACGCCTCGTAGATCTCCGCGCTGGTGCGGAGCCGGCGCCCGGGCTCCAAGCGCATGGCGAGTGCGCGTCGGCCCAGGGCGAACGCGGCTCCGAGCCGCGTGGCCTCGACCGGCCCGATGCCGCCGAGGGCACGTAGCTCGCCGGGGCGAGAGCCGGCGAGACGTCTCAGATCCCCGAAGGTCTCGAGCAGGCGGTGTGCGGTGCGTTCGGGGGCCCGGGCTCGCCGGCCGGACACGAAGAGGAGCGACAGGAGCTCGCGGGTGGACAGGGCGTCTTCACCGAGTGCGAGAAAGCGCTCCAGGGCGCGGCTCCTCGCGTCGAGGGCCTGGCGGGTCGAGGGGGATATGGCATCGTGCATGCCCCTCCATCGAACGAGGGGCGCCCGCGGTCACGCCAATCCCGGATTTCGTCGCCGACGGGATCCGGTCAACTGGACGCCGGCGCCGGCGGCGCGGGCTTCGGGTCGTCAGCGCTCGGATCCTTGGCGCGGACGATGCGACTCTCGACGATCGACACGGCGCTGCTCAGCACCATGTAGAGGGCGAGCGCCGCCGTGTAGTTGTAGAGGATCACGGCGAACACGATCGGCAGCCACTTCATCATGCGCATCTGCTGCGCCTGCTGTTCATCGGCCGGCTTCGGCATGAGGCGCTGTTGCCACAGGCTCAAACCGACCATCAGGAGCGGCAGGATGTTCAGGCTGAAGATCGTCAGGATGCCCAGGTTCACGATCGTGTGGCCGAAGTCGATCAGCTTGTCCGGCGCACCGAGATCGTTGATCCAGAGGAACGACGCGTTGCGGAGGGTGTACTCGCTGCGAAGACTCGAGAAGAGCGCGAAGAAGATGGGAATCTGGACGACCATCATCAGGCAGCCCGTCGGCAGCCCCACGCCGTGTTCCCGGTAGAGCTTCGCCTGCTCGTCGCGCATCTTCTTCGCGTTGCCGCCGAATTTCTTCTTCAGCTTGTCGAGCTGGGGCTTCAGCTTGGCGATCTTCCGGCTGTACTGACGCATCGAGAGCTGGTTGCGAATCGAGAGCGGCATCATGAGCCCGCGGACGACGATCGTCATGAGGATCACCGCGATGCCCGCGCTTCCGAGGAGGTTGCGGAAGAAGTCGTAGATGCCGAGCAGGGCGTCGGCGACGAGGTCGAACGCTCCCTGATAGCGGATGACGGGCTTGACCTGGGCGTATTCGGGATTGCGCAGTACCTGCCGGTCGATCGGCCCCAGGTAGAAGGGGAGCTCGACGGCACCCGCTTCGGCGGCCGCGGCGTCGGTCGCAGCGGGGATCTCGGTGACGATCCAGCACAGGTGCATGGCATCGATGCCCGTGCGGATGCGCTCCAGGAGCGCCTCGTCTTCCACGGCATCGCGGCCGCGCACCTCGCGGAAGAACTCGACCACTTCGTCCATCATGCCTTCGCGCATGTCGGCGGCTTCGCCGGTGGCCCAGAAGCGCTTGATCTTGGGTGCGTCGGGCCGGTCCTTGTCGGTGAAGAACGTGCCGAGGAAGTAGTGGCTCCGGGCGCCGAGCAGGCGGAGCATCGTCGCGTCCGGTCCGGATGTCACCTCGATGCCCGCGGGCGCCTCCTTGGGCTGGTCCATCTGACCCTGACGCATCAATGCTACGTTGGGGTACTGGAACGCCGCGCCCGTGGCCGGTTCACGGAGGAGGCCGGACGCGGCGAGGACCTTGATCGCCTGCGGGGAGGCCGCGTCACTGCTCAGTGCCTGGCGCGAAACGCGTACCCGGATGTCGAAGCGTCCCTCGCCGTCCGCGACGATCCAGCGCTTCGTCCAGATCGCGTTCGCCGTCGTGCATCGGTATACGACGTCGAGGTCCGCCGTCGCGGCTTCCGCGGCTTCGTCGCGGGTCCACTGGTAGCGGCGCAGGCGACCGATCTCGTCCTCGGCGCGATCTGCGCCTCCCGGCGCGCCCGCGCGCGGCCCGAGCTCGACCACCCGGCCTTCGGCCGTGACGCCGTCGTCGATCTGGCCGAGCAGGAAGAAGGGGTCGAGGGGCACGATGAGGTCGAGCGGCGTGGTGTGATCGGACTCGAAGGCATGGCGGAGTCGCACCGACTCGACGGCGCCACCCTGGGCCGTGAAGCCGACCTCCAGCTCCGTGGACTCGATGACGGTGCGAAGGGTCGGCGCCTCGTAGGAAGCCTGCGGATCAGGGTCCTGGGGCGCGGCCGGCGCCGCCTCGCCCTCGGCGCCTGCCGCCGGACGCGGTTCCTCTTCGCCCGGCAGGGCAGCCGGACGGGGGCCGGGCTTCTCGGCGACGGCACCCCCTTCGGCGTCGGCCGGCGACTCCTCCCCGGACCCCGCCGTGGTGGGGGCCTTGGGGGGCGGCTCGCACTGTCCCGTGGCCATCGTGTAGAGGGTCACGACGAGGAAGGACAGCAGGACCGCGAGGAGCATGCGGCGTTCCATGGATTTCGCGGCCTCCGAAGCGGCAAAGGGGAAGATGGTACGGCCTGCCGGGCCGGGAGGACGACCGGAAAACGGGGGGGAGGCGCCCCCTGCCTGCCTACGGCGTCGCCCACCGGGGCGGCCGCGGCGGCCGGGGCGCTCAGGACGGCCCGTCTCGGCCGTTTCCCCGGCCTCGGGGCTACCGGCCGACGAGGAGGCGGTCGGCGAGGAAGTTCGGCAGCTGCTCCACCGCGTAGATCTTCTCCACGGTGGTCTGGTACTCGTAGTCCAGCCGGAAGAACCGGACGACGTGGCCGTCGAAGGTGACGTACGAGAGGCGCTTGTCGCCGTCGCGGGGCTGGCCCACGCTACCCACGTTGATCAGGACCTTGCGGTCACCCAGCTTGCGGAGGTCGATGGCGCCCCCGAGCGACTCGGGCGAGGCGTGCTTCATGTCCGACGTGTAGATGTGGGGCACGTGGCTGTGGCCGATGAAGCAGACACGCTGGAACAGATCGAAGATGCCCTGCATCTTCTCTCGGTTGCGGATGTCCTGCGGCACGACGTACTCACGCGTGGGCACTCGCGGGCTCCCATGCGTGTACATCACGTCTCCGTCCTCGACGACCTGCTGCATGGTCCCGAGGAAGTTCCACATGTCGTAGTTCTCGGTCCGGTCGTACTCGGCCGAGTTCAGCTGTTCCTTCGTCCACTCCACCGAGGCGCGGGCCTTCGGGTTGAAGTCCTCCCCGTAGAACATCACGGCTTCCTCGTGGTTGCCCATGATGGCGACCTCCGAGCGGAACAGCTCCTGGAGGCACTCGCGGGGGTTCGGGCCGTATCCGATGATGTCCCCGAGGCACACGATCCGCTCGACGCCACGCTCGGCCATGTGCTCGAGGACCTTGGACAGGGCTTCGATGTTGGAATGGATGTCGGCGAGGATGGCTACGGCCACGCGGACTCCTCATATGTCCGAGGTCTGGGTGCGCCATTATGCGGACGGACGACCATCTCCACGGCGGAATTCTGGACCTCCGAGCGGGGCCGAGGTCGTCCTTTGCACCCCAGGGAAGCGGGTGGTAGGGTTCTGTAACCACCAGGGATGGGGGTGGGGAGGGTGATTGGGCCCCCAGGTCATGAGGAGCGGGCATGCGCTGCCCTTTCTGCAAGGTCGATGACGACAAGGTCGTGGACTCCCGCGCGAGCGGAGACGGGTTCGCGATTCGTCGTCGTCGGGAGTGCGAAGCATGCGGGCGTCGGTACACGACGTACGAGCGCATCGAGGAGAGCCCGCTGCGCGTCATCAAGAAGGACGACAGCCGCGAGCCCCTCGAGCGGCGCAAGATCCTGCTTGGGCTGATCAAGGCGTGCGAGAAGCGTCCCATTCCGATCAGCTCCCTCGAGGAGATCACGGAGCGCATCGAGAACCGCGTGCTCGAGGAGTACGAGTCCGAGGTGCCCGTTTCCTACATCGGCGAGCTGGTCATGAACGAGCTCAAGCAGCTCGACAAGGTCGCGTTCGTCCGCTTCGCCTCCGTCTACCGGGAGTTCCAGGACATCACCGAGTTCATGGATGAGCTAAAGCCCATGCTCGGAGACAAGCGGAAGGCGCCCTCGAGTGCGGCGCGCGCCAAGAAGGCCCCATCGAAGCCCGCGCGCAAGGGGCGCAAGAGCCGGTGACGCGCATTCGTCAGGTACGCAAGCGCGATGGCCGGCTCGTGCCCTTCCGTCGCGAGAAGATCGCGGACGCCATCTTCCGAGCCGCCCGTGCGGTGGGTGGGGAGGACCGGTTCCTGGCCGAGGAGCTGTCCGGCGTGGTCGTCACCCACCTGACGCGCGGTGCCGAGCGCACCCCTCCGTCCATCGAGGACGTCCAGGATGCCGTCGAGCGGGTGCTGATCGAGACGGGGCACGCGCGCACCGCCAAGGCCTACATCCTCTACCGCGAGCGGCGCGCCGCGGCGCGCGCGGCGCGGTTCGCGGCGCAAGGGGGGGCACGCCCACTCGTGGGCGGCGACGTGGACCGTGAAGCCGTCATATTCGACAAGGCCCGTCTGGTCGAGACCCTGATCCAGGTCGAGGGCGTGGGGCGTGGGGAAGCCGAGGAGGTCGCCCGCGCCGTGGAGGGTCGCATCGTCCAATCGGGCATCCCGCGCCTGACGGCTGATACCGTGGCCTCGCTCGTGCACGTCGAGATGTTCGAGCGGGGACGTGAGAGTCGATTTGCCCGCGAGGCGATCGCCGGGGTGGGGCTGGATGCGGTCGCCGCCTGGCTCACCCATGGCCCCATGGGCTTTCGCACGCCCGATCCCGCGGCCTTCGCGCGCGCGCTCGGTGAGGAGGTCCTCGCGCAGTACGTGTTTCGCGAGTCGCTGCCGCGCGTGGTCGCCGAGGCCCACCGGATGGGGGATCTCCATCTTTACGACCCGGGGGCGCCGCTCGGGCTCGCCGCCGTGGCGCTGCCCTTTCGCGAGTTGCTCGAACGCCACCTCGAGGGCGAAGCCGTTACCCGGCCCGGCGGCCCCCGTCGCTTCGCTGCGGCTGTGGGCGAGGTGCTGCGGCGCTATGCGCCCTACGTCACCCGGCGACTCGCCCTCGAAGATGTCAACGTCCTCTTCGCGCCCTTCGTCTCGCATCTCGACGAAGACGCGTTGGCCGAGGAGATCCGGGAGTGGCTCCTGTCCCCGGCGCTGCAGGCCTTCCCCCAGCGGGGCGGCCGGCTCGAGCTCGAGTTCACGATCGTCGCCGAGGTCCCGGACCGGCTCGCCGCACGCGAGCCCCCTTCCCCGGCGCCCCCGGGGCGGCGATTCGCCGACTACGCCGATACCGCGCTGGACGTCGCACGCGTGTTCGTGCGCGAGGCCACCCGCCTGAGGCGACAGGGCCAGATCCGGGGACCTCGCCTCACGCTGGTCCTCCCCCGGGCGAAGCCTCGCGACGCCGCCGCGCGCGCCTTGGTGAGGGAAGCCCTGGCCGCGGCCGCGGAAGTGGGGGAGCCCCTGGTCGTCCTCGAGGAGAGCGGCGTCGCCACGCGGGGGACGCGCTGGCTGCGCCGCCGGGCGTCCGAAGCCATCGATCCGCTGCGCTTTGAGGACGGAGACGTCTCCGTCGCCACGGTGACGGCGCTGAACCTCGTCGCGGCTGCCCTCCGGGCGCGCGCCGGGGGGCTGGACGCGTTCTACGCCGAAGCCGAGCGCCTGCTCGACCTGGCGTTGGACGGTGCGGCGGCCCGCGGCGCCCTCCTCGAGGCCGCCGGAGAGGATCCCGGCCGGACCCTCTACGCCTTGCGCCGGGGCCCCGTGCCTCTCGTGGACATCGACGCGGCCTGTCACCTGATCGAACCCGTAGGACTGGATCGCGCCGTCCTGACCTGCGAGCCCCTGGCCACCCGGGAGCGCCGCGAGGCGATTCGTCGAGCCCTCTTCGCCCGACTCGAGGCGCGGCTTGCCACCGCCCACGTGGAGCGCGGCCTCGATGCCGCCCTCGCCGAGGGGCTCGCCAGCGAGGCCGCCACGCGCTTCGCCGCGCTCGATGCCCAGCGCTTCCCGCAGGCCGCCGACTGGTGGCCGCCGGACGCCGTGCCGACCTACATGACCCCGGCCCCGCATCCCGGGGAGTCGCGGCGAGAGCCGGCTTGGCCCGCGCTCGGACTCGGATTGCCCGCCTTCCAGCGCATCCGTCACCGCGTGGATGCCGAACACCGCCCCCCCGTCGACGATCTCTTTGCCGCGCTGCAGGCGGCCGCCGACGACGACCGGGTCGTGGAATATGCTCTCGAGCCCTGGCCGCAGCGCACGCTGCGTGGTGAGGCATCCCTCCGCTAGGCCGTCGCCCATGACCTGTTCTCCGTGTGGCACTTCGGAAGGTGCCTCGCGGAACCGACCTCCCCCTGTGGGGGGGCGTACCACCACCCCTCCAAGGCCGACCCGCTCATCCATGAAGATTCGTCGACTCGAGATCCAGGGATTCAAGTCCTTTGCCGATCGAACCTCGTTCGAGTTCGGCGACGGCATTTCCTCCATCGTCGGCCCCAACGGCTGCGGCAAGAGCAACGTCGTCGACGCCATCAAGTGGGTTCTCGGCGACATGAGTCCGCGGAGTCTCCGCGGCAAGCGCATGGAGGACGTGATCTTCGCCGGGAGTCGCCACCGCCGGGCCGTGGGGCTCGCGGAGGTCACCCTGGTCTTGGACAACGAGGACGGCCAGCTCAGGACCGAGCGCACCGAGGTCGCGATCACGCGTCGGCTCCACCGCACCGGTCAGAGCGAGTACTTGATGGGGGGCGAGGCCGCCCGCCTCAAGGACATCCGCGAGCTCTTCTTCGACACCGGGCTCGGGGTCGATGGGAACGCGATCATGGAGCAGGGGCAGATCGACGCCCTGCTCGCCGCGAACCCCCAGGATCGACGCAGCATCTTCGAGGAAGCGGCCGGCATCAGCCGCTACAAGCAGCGCCGCAAGGAGGCCGAGCAGCGCCTCGGGCGGACCGAAGAGAACCTGGAGCGGCTCCTCGACGTCCTCGAACTCGAGGAGAAGCGTCTTCGCTCCCTGAAGAACCAGGCCGGGCGGGCCCGCCGCTATCAGGAGATCAGGGAGGACCTGCTCAAGAAGCGGGTTCTGCGCGGGGTCCTCCGCTACCGACGTGTCTCGACGGAGCGCCAGGGGCTCCAGTCCGGTCTTCAGAGCATGCTCGAGGAGGAGACGAGGGTCGCCTCCGAGCTGCAGTCCCTCGAGGAGGACGCGCGCATCGCCGAGGCCCGCCGCACCGAGGCGCGCGAGGCCGTGCACGCCGAAGAGGCGAAGATCGCCCGGGTCGCGTCCGACGCCCGGGCCGCGACGGATCGCGCGTCCTTCGCCGCGCGTTCCAAGGAGGAACTCGAGAGTCGCATCATCGACGCCGAACGACAGCTCGCCGACGCCAAGGAGCGCACGGAGCGCCTCCGTCGCGAGATCGAGGGGCTCGACCGCGAGGCCGACGAGGCCCGCGAGGCCACCACGGGCCACACCGACGTGCTCGAGGAGGCCGAGACGGAGCTGTCGCGGCTCGAAGCCCAGGCCGCGCGGATTCGAGACGCCCACGAAGGCGCGAAGCGCGAGGCGCTCGCTGCGCTGGGCCGCATCAGCGAGGTCCGCAACGGCGAGTCCGAGCGGCGCGTCGAGATCCGGCAGGCCGAGGAGCGTATCCGTCGCCTCGGTTCGCAGCGCGCAGACCTCGTCCTGCGCCGCGATCGCCTCGCCGTCGACGTAGACGAGCTGCGCTCCAACGCCACCCGCATGGAGGCGGAAGCCCGCGAACGGGAGGAGTCCCTGGCCCTCGCCGAGACCGAGCGCCAGCAACGCGTCCAGGCGGTCGAGGACGCGCGGACGCGCCGCAGCGAGGCCTCCGAGGCCCGGGCGAGTCGCCTCGCGCGGTTCGACATCCTGGAGCGCCTGGCGGCTTCGCACGAGGGGGTGGACGCCGGTGCCCAGGCCATCCTGGCCGAGGTCGAGGCGCACGAGCCGGCCGAGGACGGGAGTCGGGATGGGGTGTTCGGGCTGCTCGCCGATCTGGTCGGCCCCAAGCCCGAGGACGCGGCCGTGCTCGACCGACTGCTCGGCCCCGCGGCCGGAGCGCTCGTGGTGCGTACCAGCGCCGACGCGCTCCGGTGGATCGCGTGGCTCCGCGAGCACGACGAGAGCGCTCGGGCGCGCTTCCTCTCGTTCGACCTCGTACGCGAGAACGTGACGCCGCTGCCCGAGGGGCTCGGCGCCGTGGGCTGCGAGGGCCGCCTCCTCGCGCTGGTCGAGTCCGTCGCGGAGGGCGTGGCCCTCGTCGACCGTCTCGAGGACGGCGTGGCGCTCTGGCGCGGGGGGCGTGTGAACGCCGTGACGCCCCACGGGGACCGCGTGACCGCCAGCGGCGCGCTGCTCGGGGGCGCCGATGGCGTGGCTCTGGGGCTGGTGGGGCGCCGGGCCGAGCGCATGGCGCTCGCGGAGGAGATCGCCGAGCTCGACGACGTGGTCGCGGCCGCGCGTCGCGACGAGGTCGAGGCCGAGGGTCTGGTGCGGGCGTCCGACGAGGCCATTCGTCGCCTTCGTGCCGACATCCGGCGTCACGCCGAGGACCGGAGCCGAGGGGGCGAGGCGCTGGCCGGGGTCGAGCGCGAGCTCGGTCACGTCCGTCAGACGCTCGCGCTGCACGAGCTCGAGTTCGACGAGCTGGCCGACTCCCTCGTCTTCGCGCACGAAGCGGCGGCGATCCTGGGCAGGCGACTCGCCGCGCTGGAGCAGGAGCGGGCCGCCGTCGAGACCCGCGCCGAAGAAGCCGCTCGCGGGTACGTGGCCATCGAAGCCTCGCGAAACGAGGCAGCCGAGCGGCGCATGGAAGTCCGCCTTGCTCTTGCCGAGGCCCGTGCCCGCCACGAGAGCGCGGCGAACCGCGTCGCGCGCGCCCGGGACGAGGTGTCCCAGCTCGAGCAGCGCGGGCGCGCCCTCGTCGAGGACATCGAGAGTCTCGGCAAGCGTCTCGAGGACGCCGAGGTCGAGATCACCGAAGCCGAGGCCCTGGCGCGGCGGCGGGAGGAGGAGCGGCAGAGCGCCGGCGACGCGCTCGTCGAAGCTCGCAAGCAGCTTGCGCTGCTCGAGGGCGAGGCCGGTAGCGAGGACGCGAAGCGTCACGAAGTCCAGCGCCTCCACGATGACCTTCGTCGTCGCCTGGAGCAGATCCGCCTCAAGGACTCCGAGCTACGGGTGCGGATGGAGACGCTGATCGAGCAGGTGCAGCAGGATCACGGGCTGGACCTGGCGCAGGTGGCCGAGGAAACCGCCGCGGACGAGGACGTCGATCTCGACGCCGTCGACGCCGAGGTCGAGCATCTGAGGCAGCGCCTCGAGGGACTCGGCAACGTGAACCTGAACGCGATCACGGAACTCGACGAGGTGCAGACGCACGTCGACTTCCTCCGCGGTCAGGAGAAGGACCTGCTCGAGGCCAAGGCCGACCTCGCGAGCGTCATCCACGAGCTCAACGAGGTCAGCACCACGCGTTTCGCGGAGACGTTCGAGGTCGTCCGCGAGAACTTCCGCGAGACCTTCCGGCGGCTGTTCGGGGGCGGCCGGGCGGATATCGTCCTCGAAGACGCGTCCAACCTCCTCGAGTCCGGCGTCGACATCGTCGCGCGCCCCCCAGGCAAGGAACAGCGCACGATCAGCCTGCTCTCCGGCGGGGAGCGGACGCTGACCGCCGTGGCGTTGCTCTTCGCCGTGTTCAAGGCCAAGCCCAGCCCGTTCGCGATCCTCGACGAGGTCGACGCCGCCCTCGACGAAGCCAATGTGCGGCGCCTGATCGCCTTGGTACGCGAGTTCACCGACCGAAGCCAATTCCTCGTGGTCACCCACGCCAAGACCACCATGGAGGCGGCGGACCTTCTCTACGGGGTGACCATGGAGGAGCCCGGGGTCAGCCGCAAGGTCGCCGTCCAACTCACCGAGTATCCGGCGGAAGCGGCAGCCGCGGGTTGATCCCCCCCGAGAGGGCCCGATGACGGACGAGGCACGACCCCCCGGCCGAACCGACGGCGAAGACGAGAACGGTCAGGCTCCGTCGCCCGAGCCGCCGGCCCCGTCCGAGCCCCCCGCGCGCCCCCCCGAGGGGAGCTTCGAGCTCGAGACCCTCCGCGAGGACGTGGAGAAGCGGCTGAAGCGACCGCCGCCCTCGCCGCCCTCCCCGCCGCCGCCGCCGTCGGCCGACGACGCCGTGACCGTGCCCGAGCGTCCCCCGTGGGAGGCCGAGGACGAGGTCGACACCCGCACGGTGGCCGAGCGGCGCGGGCAGGAAATCGAGCTACGAGCCGGCCGCCGTCCCCCGCCGCCCGACTGGCCGGTCGAGGCGTTCTCCTTCCCCATGCGCGGCGATCTCGTGGGACTCGGCATCGCCCTGGGGATCTGGGTCCTGCTGGACCTCGTGGCCTGGTGGAATCCCTTCGTCGGCGTCACGCTGAAGGTGCTCGCCTACGTGTTCTTCCTGCGCTGGCAACTCAGCGTGGCCTCGACCTCCGCCTCCGGCCAGGACGTGCCCACGCCGTTCGCGAGGGTCTCGGACATCGACATGGAGGGATTGAAGGCCCTCGGGCGGCTGGTCGCGATCATCGTCGCGCTCGCGTTGCCGGGCATCGTCCTCTTGCTCCTCGGCAAGACGGCCGCGGGTCTCTTCCTCGTCGTCGCGGGGCTGCTCTGGGCCGGTGTCGCGGCCCTCGGCACGGTCGTGGGGGAGCCGTCCCTCGTGCTGCCCTGGAAGGCGCTCCCCTGGATGGGGGCGCGGCCACTGGGGCTCCTCGCGGCCACGGTCGGGTGGGTGGTTGCCGTCGGGGTCGAGTGGTTCGAGGGAACCCAGTCGGGCATCGGGGCCTTCCCCGCCATCGTGCTCGCCATCGTTCTCCGGACGGCGTTCGTCTACCTCTGGCTCGTGTCGGCGCGCGCGCTTGGTGTCGTAGGCCGCGCGTGGTCTCCGTACGCCGACGAGGATGACCCCGCGGGGAACGCCTAGCCTGGATGATTCATGAAGCGCGCGTCGTCCATCGCGGAACGCGCAAACGATTGGCGTTCAGCGGCCCCCCATGCGGCCCTCGCCAGAGCCACGGGGTGTCCTGGGTGCTCCTGGAGCCGAACGTCACGGCGTGACGACGACTCGATGCCCCTCTGCATCGCCGAGGAGGAGCAACGCGGAATCTCAGCTCCACGTGCCCAGGACCGCGCGACTACGCCAAGGTTCATGAATCATCCGGGCTAGATCAACGCTCGAGCAGGATCACGTAGAAGTTCTCGAGATCCTCCAGCTGCCTGAGCTCCCGATCGTTCGTGATGACCGTGACGTCATGGCGAAGCGAGGGACTGATCGACTTGATGCGGTAGCCCTTCTCGGAGAAGTGATCGAGTGCGTCCTGGATGAGCATGCCGGCGGGCGGTGCGCCCGCGAACCAGCCCTTGGCGGTGGGCCCATCCCCGCTGACGCTGATGTAGACGGCAGACGGTAGGTCGTCGTCCGCCTGCGTCGGCTCGAGGAGACCGACGCCGAAAGTCGCCGCGAGGCCGACCACGGCCAGGAGGAGGACGAGGGCGAGGGGGTGGATACGCATCGAGTCAAGGCTCCGTGACGGTCGGAAGAACTGCGAGCCTACCCAAGGCGTCCAGGGGCGGGGAGGAACGAATCCCCTGTCCGGGCTATCCTCGAGTCTCCAAGGGAGAAGCGCCTCGTGACGACGACGCTCGCCAAGATCGTGATGCCGGGGCAGACGAACAGCCGTCTCTCTCTCTACGGCGGCGTCCTGCTGGGGTGGATGGACGAAGTGGCCGCCATCGTGGCGCGGCGGCACTCGCGCATGGACGTCGTCACCGCCCACATCGACTCCGTGGACTTCGCAGCTCCCATCCTCCTGGGGCAACTCGCCGAGGTGTCGGCCGCGCTCACCTCCGTAGGGCGAACGTCCATGCGGATCCGTGTCGAGGCCTACGGGGAGGACCTCAAGACCTCGAAGCGGTGGCTGTGTACCTCGGCCACGTTCGTGATGGTGGCTGTCGACGAGTCCCGCCGGCCCGCCGTCGTTCCCCGTCTCTCACCCCGCGAGGGGGAGGAGGGGGTGGGGTGACCGAGGGGAGTTGAACCCCCGACCTCCGCATCCACAGTGCGGCGCTCTAACCACCTGAGCTACGGCCACCACGGCGTCGAATGCGCGAGAGTATCCTCGCTCTCGCCCGCACGTCAATCGGCGGACGACCTCTCTTCCGGTTCCCCGCCCCCGTCGGCAGGCGAGTCGCCCTCCTCGTCGTCCTCGTCGACCGCGTCCCCCCGCTCTTCGCGGAGCTTATGGAAGATCGTCTCCAGGCGCTGGGCCTGCTCGAGGGTCGGGTCGAATCGCAGCTCGAGGCGGGGCGTGGTTCTCGTCGTGAGTGCCTCGGCAACCCGTCGCTGGAGTAGCGGGGTGGCACTCGTGAGGCCCTGCTCGGTCCGGCGACGCGCGCCCTCTTCCTCGAGGCACGACCAGTAGAGCGTGGCCACCGAGAGGTCCTTGGTCAGTTGGACCCGGGTGAACGTGGCCAGTCCCATGCGCGGATCACGAACCTCGCGCTGCAGGGTCTCGCCCGCCACCTCGAGGATGAGCTGCTGCAGTCGCTTGATGCGGCGTTCGTTGGGCATGGAGGCGGTGGCGCCGGGCTCAGTCGAGCGTCCGGCGCACTTCCTCCATGGTGAAGGACTCGAGCTCATCGCCCTGCTCGTACTGGTCCCAACCCTGCAGGCGGATACCGCACTCGAAGCCTTCCTTCACCTCGCGGACCTCGTCCTTCTCGCGGCGCAGGCTGGCCATGCCCAGGGTTTCGATCACCTTGCCGCCTCGAATCACGCGAATCTGCGCGTCGCGGCGGATGAGGCCGTCGCGGACGCGGCAGCCGGCGATGTTGCCCAGGCGGCTGGACTGGAAGATCTGCAAGACCTCCGCGTGACCCAGGACCACCTCACGCTGCTCCGGGGCCAGCTTGCCCTCGAGGGCATCCCGGACGTCGGACTCGATCTCGTAGATGATCCGGTAGGTCCTGATCTCCACGGCGGTCTTCTTGGCGCGATCGCGGGCACGGTCGTCCACGCTGACGTTGAAGCCGATGACCCAGGCGTTCGAGGCACTGGCGAGAATCACGTCCGAGTCGTTGACGGCGCCAACGGCGCTGTGGATGACCTTGACGCGCACCTCGTCCGTTCCCAGCCGCGCCAGGAGTCCCTTGATGGGTTCGAGCGAGCCGCGAACGTCCGCCTTCAGCACGACGTTCAACTCGGCGATCTTGCCCTCGTCGATGGCCCCGAAGAGGCTCTCGATCGTGGTGGGCTTGCTCTGGGCCGCCAGCTCGCGCTCGCGCGCCGCCTGTCGACGTGTCTCGGCGATCTCGCGGGCCTTGTTCGTCTCCTCGAGGACGTAGAACTTGGAGCCGGCGCCCGGGGGCTGATCCAGGCCGATGATCTCGACCGCGTCGCCCGGCAGGGCCAGCTTGGTCGGCTTGCCCAGGTGATTGAACATCGCGCGCACGGAACCGAAGGCTTCGCCGGCGAGGACGGAGTCGCCCGGCTTGAGCGAGCCGTTCTGGACGAGGACGGTCGCCACGACACCGCGCTTGGGGCTGTTCTCCGACTCGATGACCGTACCCTCGGCGGCACGGCTCGGGTTCGCGCGGAAGCGCTCGGCCTCGACCTCGGCCATGAGGGCGATGTGTTCGAGGAGGTCCTGGACGCCCAGGCCCGTGATACCCGACACGTCGAAGGCGGACACGTCGCCGCCGTAGCCCTCGACGAAGACACCGTGTTCGGTGAGCTGCTGTCGTACCCGCGTCGTGTCCGCGTTGGGCCGGTCGCTCTTCGTGATGGCCACGATCATCGGCACCTCGGCCGCCTTGATGTGGCTGATCGACTCCTCGGTCTGGGGCATGACCCCGTCGTCCGCCGCCACGATCAGCACGACGACATCCGTCACCTGGGCGCCGCGGGCGCGCATCTCGGTGAACGCCTCGTGGCCCGGCGTGTCGATGAACGTGACCCGGCGACCGTCTTCCAACGTGATCTGGCTCGCGCTGATGTGCTGGGTGATGCCACCGGCCTCGTGGGAGGCGACGTCGGACTCGCGGATCTTGTCGAGCAAGGTGGTCTTGCCGTGGTCCACGTGGCCGAGGATCGTCACGACGGGCGGGCGCTGCCTGAGGTCGGCCGGATCATCCTCCTGGCTCACCCGGGTGAGGAGCACATCCTCAGCCGTTTCCCGCTTCACGAACGTGAGGTCGATCTCGAGCTCGAGCCCGAGGATCTCGAGCGTGTCCTTGTCGAGGATCGAGTTGGGGTTCACCATCATCTTGTGGTTCTTGAAGAGAACCTTGATGATCTCGGCCGCCTTGTAGGCGCTGAGCTCGGCGAACTTCTTGACGCTGACGGGGGGCTCGACGTCGAACGCGGTGGGGCGCGGCTTGGCGGGCGCGGTGCTGCGCTTCCGCGTCCGGCGGCGCATGTGGAAGGTCTCTTTGCCACGCTTGCCGCGGAATCGATCCGGCACGTTGGTCCGGCGGTGGCCGTCGCGCGCGCGACCCGGGGCCCGGTCCGAGTGGGGAATCGTCGGGTTCAGGTTCGAGAGACCCGCGTCGCCGCCACGCGGGCGCGGCGGAGCCGTCACACCCGGAATGCCGCCGCGCGGGGCTTCCTTGACGAGGCGACCCGCACGCGGATCGATGGTGGGTACGAGGTCGATCGGCTTGGGGGCGTCACCGGCGCGGGGGGGCGTGCGCTCCGAGCCCTTCCCCTTCCCCTTGCCCTTGCCCTTGACGGTCTTCGGCGACCGCTTCGGCTTGGTCGTCGCGGCGTCGGCCGTGGCCGGCTCGGCGACGGCGGGCTCCTCGACCGTCGGCTCGGCCTCGGGCTCGGCGACGACGTCCTCGGTGGCCGTCTCGGCCTCGGCGGCCACGGGCACGGGCTCGTCGACAGCGGGAGCGGGCTGCGCCTCGGTCTCGACCGGGGCCTCGGCGGCCTCGGCGACCTCCGCGGTCTCGACCGGCTCGGGCGCCTCGATCGCCTCGGCGGGTGCTTCGTCCACCGCCTCGGTGGCGGTCGCATCCCCCTCGGCTACCGCCACCTCCTCGGTCGAATCCGGGACCTCGACCTCGGACTCCGTCTCGACGGGCGGGGGCGGGGCATGGAGGCCGGCATAGACCTCGCGTATGCGGGTTTCGAGTTCATCCGGGATGACAACCATCTGGTTGCCGACCGACAGGCCGGCACCAGCCAGTTCACGGATGAACGCGCGGGGCGGGACGCCCAACTCGAAAGCGATATTGTAGAAGCGCTTGGCCAACGTGGGATGCATCCGTCAAGTAGGCCCCCCGACGGGGGGCATGAACGGAGCATGGTACCGGACGGGGCTGCTCGTGTCCCCCGAGGAACGGGAGTGAGAAACCGGCCGGCGCGACGGGCAAAGACCGCCCGACCCAGGAACCTTGGCGTCGTCGCGCGGTCCTGGGCACCCCTGGAGCCGAACCTCGGCGCCTGTCCTCCTCGGCGATGCGCAGCGGCATCGAGTCGTCGTCGCGCCTTGACGTTCGGCTCCAGGAGCACCCCGCTCACCCCGTGGCTCGAGCGAGGGCCGCATGGAGGGCCGCTGAACCCCATTTCGTTTGCGCGTTCCGCCATGGACGGCGCGCGCTTCATGCTAGATCTCGCGCGGTGTGACGCCCTCGTCCGACGGGGTCTCCTCGATGACCGGGGGCGCCTCGTCCGTCGACGAGGCCGGGGCGGCCGGCGCCTCGCCCGCCGCGTCCGGAGCGGCCGCGGGCTGCTCGGTCTTTTCGGGCTGCTCGGGGTTCGAGGGCTGATCAGCCGGCTCGGCCGCTGCATCCGCCGACGTGTCCGACGATGTGTCCGCCGGGGCCGCGGGCTCGGCTCCGTCCACCGCGTCGGCGCCTTCCGCCTTGTCCGCGGCTTCCGGCGGCGCGGTCTGTTCCCCGGAGATGTTGATCTCCCAGCCCGCGAGCCGGGACGCGAGGCGGACGTTGGCGCCCCGTCGCCCGATCGCGAGCGAGAGTTGGTCCTCGTCCACCAACACGTCGGCGGTCCGCTCGTCCCAGTTCAGGGTGATGGAGTTGATCTGCGCAGGCTTCAGCGCCGTGGCGATCATCACCTCCGGCTGTTCCTCCCACTTGAGGATGTCTACCTTCTCGCCGTTGAGCTCGTCGATGATGTTCCGAATGCGGCTGCCGCGAACGCCGACGCAGGCGCCGATCGGATCGACCTTCCGGTCCAGCGACTCCACGGCCAGCTTCGTCTTGTAGCCCGCCTCCCGCTCGATCGACTTCACGACGATCACGCCGTCGCTCACCTCGGGCACCTCGAGTTCGAAGAGCTTCTTGACGAAGTCGGGACGGCTCCGGGACAGCACGATCCGCACGCGCTGACCCTGGGGGCGTACTTCGAAGAGGTAGGCGCGGATCCGGTCGCCGACCTTGAAGGTCTCTCCCCGGATCTGCTCGCTTCGAGGCACGATGCCCTCGACGCGGCCCATGTTCACGATCAGGTTGCCGGATTCGATGCGCTGGATGGCGCCGGTGACGATCGAGCCGAGGCGGCGGTTGTACTCGTCCAGGTTCTTGTCCCGCTCCGCCTCGCGGATCCGCTGGCTCATCACCTGCCGAGCGGTCTGCGCGGCGATGCGGCCGAAGTCCATCTTCTTGGGCGTGCCATTGACGAGGCACTGGATATCCCCCGACCGGCGATCCAGGTGGACTTCGATGACGGCGTCCTCGCCGAAGCGCTTGCGCGCGGCCGTCAGCAGCCCCTGCTCGATGGCGCTGAAGACGATTTCCTTGTCGATGCCTCGGTCGCGGTGGACGACGTCGGCGAAGCGGATGATGTCGGCGGGATCCATGGCGCTCTCGGGGGGGGACGGGGGGGGTGTGGAAAGAACACGCGAAACGAAAGAACCGGCCGTACACGAAAGCGGGCGGGCCTCTGCCCGCCCGTGCTCGACTGCACGACTCCTGAGCGTCGCATTCTCAGGGCCCTACACCCCCTCGTCAAGCCGAGTCCGCCCTCCGACCGCCAGCCGGGGTAGGAATGCGGGGCCGCCTCCGGCCGCCCCGTGGGTAGCTTGACCGGATGACAGCCCGACTCCAGATCGCATTGGACCAGGTCGATCTCCACCGCGCGATGAAGGTCGCTCGCGAAGCCGTGGCGGGCGGGGTCGACCTCCTCGAGGTCGGCACGCCCCTGCTGAAGGCGGAAGGGTTGGGGGCGGTACGAGCCCTGCGCGAGGCCTTTGCGCGGCTCGAGATCGTCTGCGACTCGAAAACCATGGACGCCGGTCGGCTGGAGCTGGAAGCGGCGGCCAAGGCGGGAGCGAACTGGGGCACGGTCCTCGGGGTCGCGTCCGACTCCACGATTCGAGAGTGCGTCGAAGCCGGCGCGAACTACGGGATCCGGGTCCTCGTGGACCTGTTGGGGTGCGACGACCCGGCGAAGCGGGCCCGCGAGGCCGCCGCCCTGGGCGCGGATGCCGTGAACGTCCACTGTCCCATCGACGAGCAAGTGCATGGCAACAACCCTTTCGCGATGCTTCGGGCCGTCCGCGCCGCCGTCGACCTTCCCGTGACGGTGGCGGGGGGTATCGACGCCCGGACGGCACCCGAGGCCGTCGCGGCGGGGGCGGACGTGGTCATCGTCGGCGGAGCGATCACCAAGGCCGCCGATGCCACGCGAGCCACGCAGGGGCTCTTGGAGGCGATGCGGACCGGCGTGGCGGGCGCATCCGAGATCGCCGAGCGCGGCAGCTCGGCGGCCGACATCCGACGCATCCTCGGCGCGGTGTCGACGCCTAATCTGACTGACGCCATGCATCGGGCGCCCTGCTGGTCGGGGTTTCACCTCACCCAGCCCGACGCGCACGTGGTGGGGCGAGCCGTCACTGTCCGGACTACGCCCGGCGACTGGGCCAAGCCCGTGGAGGCGATCGACCTGGCGGGCGAAGGGGACATCCTCGTCATCGACGCCGGGGGCCGTCCGCCGGCGGTGTGGGGCGAGCTCGCCACGCACTCGGCGATGAACCGGGGGGTGGCCGGCGTGGTCGTCCTGGGGGCCATTCGCGACACCCGCGACATCCGCCAGATCGGCCTACCCGTCTTCGCTCGGCACGTGGCGGCGAACGCAGGTGAACCCAAGGGGTTCGGTGAGATCGGCATCGTGCTGCGACACGAGGGCATCGAGTGTCGTCCGGGGGACTGGGTCGTCGCCGATGCCGACGGGATCGTGGTCGTTCCGCAGGCGCGCGCCGTCGAGAGTGCCAACCGCGCGATGTACTGCCTGGAGGCAGAGAACCGGATCCGGGCGGAGATCCGCGAGGGCAACACCACGCTGGCGGAGGTCGCCGATCTCTACAAGTGGGAGAAGCGCGTGGTCGGCGGGGACGAGGCGTAGGCGCCGACCCGACGTGGCGTCCCCCGGCGCCCCGGTCGTCTTGGGGGCAAAGCGGGCCCATGCCCGAGGCCTCGCGTACCTTGCGGCCCGTGAGCGAGCCCCGATCCCAGATCACGCTGCGCCTGAACGGCGAGGCCTACCGTCTGGCCCGTAGTGACGGTCCGCCGACCGTCCTGGACCTGCTGTCGGCGCTGGATCTCACCGGCGCCCGCGTGGCCGTCGAACTGAACGGCGAGGTCGTGGGAAGGGCGAAACACGGCGAGCAGACGTTGGCCGAAGGAGACGTCGTCGAGGTCGTCTCCTTCGTCGGCGGAGGGGACCCCATGTTCGAAGACGAGAAACTGGTCATCGGCGACCACCACTTCACGAGCCGCCTCTTCGTGGGCACCGGCAAGTACGCCTCGAACGAGCAGACCGTCGAGGCGCTCGAGGTGAGTGGGACCGAGTGCGTCACCGTCGCGCTGCGGCGGGTCGATCTGAAGCGTCAGGATGGTCCCAACCTCCTCGATGCGCTCGGGGACCGCTGGACCCTCCTCCCCAACACGGCGGGGTGCTTCAGTGCCGACGACGCGGTGCGCACGTGTCGCCTGGCGCGCGAGCTCGAGATCGCCAGCCTCGTGAAGCTCGAGGTCCTCGCCGATCCCCAGAGCCTGTTGCCGGACGTCGAGCAGACCCTCGTGGCCTTGAAGACGCTCGTGGAGGAAGACTTCACGGTCCTCGTCTACACGAACGACGATCCCGTCATGGCCCGGAAGCTCGAGGACGCGGGTGCGGCGGCCGTCATGCCGCTCGGCAGCGCGATCGGCACGGGACTCGGCATCCTCAATCCCATCAACATCGAGCTCATCGTCGCCCGCGCGGGCGTTCCCGTCATCGTCGATGCCGGCGTGGGCACGGCCTCCGACGTGGCGGTCGCCATGGAGTTGGGGGTGGCGGGGGTGCTGCTGAATACCGGGATCGCCAAGGCGACGGATCCGATTCGCATGGCGGCCGCGATGCGCGACGCCTGCGTCGCCGGGCGCAACAGCTTCCTGGCGGGACGCATGCCCAAGGGAACGCCGAGCCCGTCCAGCCCGACGCAGGGCGTCATCGCCTCGGGCGCCACCCAGGCATGAGGGCCACCGGGTGGGGAGCGCTCCTGCTCGCCCTGGTGCTGGGCGCCGGTGTAGCCACGATGGCGGGCATCGCCACGGCGGATGACGGCGCCGGCGTCGCCGAGGCCCCGGCCCCCGTTCCGGCCCCCCCGCCCGTCGCCGAGCCCCCGGTTCCGCCCTCGCCCGGGCCCGAGGGGACGCCGCCCGCCTCCGACACGAGCGGCTCGGCCGAGTCGGAGGACGGCGCCACGGCGGTGACGGAGGGCGGCGGACGCATCGAGGCAGCGCTCCTCAAGGACCGGCGCCTGGTCTGGCTCATGGGGCTCCTTCGCTTCGGTCCCGCGCTGATCGGCGTCGGGCTCCTCGCGTATGGCTACACCCTGCGCAGCCGCCGGCAGGCGGGTCTGCTCCCCGCGGCGCCGGCGCCGGTCGGCGCCACCCGGGTCGCGAGCCTGCCGGAAGCCGTGTTGGTGACCTTCCTCTACGTCGTCGCTCCGTCCCTCGTCGTCCTGGCGGCGACCCGTGCCTGGCCTGCCTTCAAGGGGTCCATGGTCTTGACCCTCGTCGCGCTCGTCGTGATCGCGATCCCGCTCGTCACCGGCTACGCCATGCGCCGCCGCAGCCTTCGTACGCGTGCGCCCGACGCGGCCGGCAAGGTCCTGGGCCGGGGGTTCTTGGCCTTTTGCACCGGGAACGCCCTGGCCGTCCCCGCCCTGTTCGTCGGCGCCGCGGTGCTCAAGTCGTTCGGCGTCGATGTCACGACCTACCAGGTCGTCGAGAAGGCCGTCGATCCGACGCAGCCCGCCAATCTCTACGTGACCGCGATCCTCGCCGTCATCGTCGCGCCCATCGTCGAGGAGACCCTCTTCCGGGGGCTTCTCTACCCCGCCATGCGCGACACGGTGGGTGGCGGGAAGCGAGGCATGTGGGTGGCGGCCATCCTCGTCTCCGCGCTCTTCGCCGCCTTTCACCAGCACGCGCCTTCGTTCCTGCCTCTCTTCTTCCTCGCGATGGTGTTCACCTGGGTCTTCGAGCGTACCGACTCGCTGATGACGGTGATCGTGGCGCACGCGTTCTTCAATGCCGCGTCCATCCTGCCGCTGCTCCTCGCGCGCATGCAGGGGCTCCTGTGACCGCGCCCCTGACCCCGCACCGGGCACAGGGACCCGCGGGCATGAACCGCGTCGGTCGAGCGTGGGTGGCGGAGAACGCCGTCGTGACGGGTAAGGTCCGCCTGGGGGCCGATGCCAACATCTGGTACGCGGCCGTCATCCGTGGCGATGACGCGCACATCCAGGTCGGCGCGCGCACCAACGTGCAGGACGGCGCGATCATCCATTGCGACCCCGACGCCGACAACATCATCGGCGACGACGTCACGATCGGTCACGGAGCGATCGTGCACGGCGTGCGCATCCACGACCGGGCGCTCATCGGCATGGGGTCCATGCTGCTCGGCGGCTGCGTGATCGGCGAAAGCGCGGTCGTCGGCGCGGGGGCCGTCGTGAGCGAGGGCATGGAGGTCCCGCCCTTCAGCCTCGCCGTGGGCGTGCCCGCGCGCATCGTGAAGTCGTTCGATGCGGCCGAGCGAGATCGGCATGCGCTCTACACCGCCCGGCACTACGTCGAGCGGGCCGAGGAACACGCCCGGGGCGACTACGACGGGCGGCTCGAGGCGTAGGGATTCAAGCGCCCGGCGCCCTACACCCACATCCCGGTGATCTTCGCCTGGAACGCCATGCGGCCGTCCACCCATCCCTGGGTGTCGAAGACGGCGCGCCGGGCACGCACCTCGTTGCGCCGGCCGAGCAGGATCAGTTGCTGCCCCGGGAAGATCGTTCCGCGGAACTTGACGTCGTCGATGCCGCCGAAGCCGAAGAAGCGATCTGCGAACTCCTCGGGAGCGTAGACCTGGCGCACGAAGTAGGAGCAGAGCTGGGCCGCCGCCTCCAGCATGATCACGCCCGGCATGAGCGGCCGGCCGGGGATGTGACCTCGGGCCCAGAAGGGGTCGTCGGGCACATTGAGGACCCCCGCCACCTCGCCCGCATCGACGTCGGCGTAGCAGATGTGAGAAAGTTGCTCCATCTCGTAGCGCTGGGGATTGGCGAGCCGAATCTCCTCGATATCGGCCACGACCTGGTCCGGATCGAGGATCGTCAGGTCAATGAGTGCTCTCGGCGGCATGCGGGCTCCCTCCACCACTCCCCGAGGTCCGCGCGGCGCCCGAGGGGGCAGGAGGATAGCGAGCCCTGGCCGGCAGCGGTAGATTCCCCCGCATGGCATCCGCTTCACGCGCCTCGGTCCTCACGTCGTTCCTGTCCCTCGTCCTCTGCCTGGGCGCGTGCGGGGGTAGCTCGTCGCCGACCCCGCTGCCGCCGGATGGCGAGGGGCCGTTCGAGCCGCCCGCGGCGTTCGACGTTCGCCTGAACACCGATCCGGCGGGACGTGAACTGTCCGTGTTCCCGCAGATCGCGGCGGATGGGAGTGCGCTCTACGTGACCTGGTACGACCGCCGCAACGGGGACACCGACGTCTTCGTCCGCCGCTCCCTGGATCGGGGCGTGTCGTGGGAAGGGACCGACCGCCGCCTCGATACGGACCCGCCCGGCGCCGCGGGCAGCAACGTGCCCCGCATCGCTGCGACCGAAGGGCGGGTCTACGTGGTCTGGGAGGACCAGCGTGGAGGGCTCTCCCAGATTCGATTCAACCGCTCGCTCGATCGAGGACAGGCGTGGCTCGGTGCCGACCGCCGCCTCGACGAAACATCCCCGACCGACGGATCGTCTCTCGAAGTCGACGTCGCGGCCCACGGCTCGCACGTGTACGTGGTCTGGCAGGACAGTCGCCATGGTGCGTGGGACGTCTACTTCAACCGCTCGTTGGATGCGGGCGATACATGGCTTCCAAGCGATGTCCGTCTCGACTCGGACGACCCCGGTGCGGCCGACTCCGTCCTCCCGCGGATCGCGGCGCGAGGAGACGACGTCTGGGTCGTCTGGCAGGACCATCGCGACGGCGAGGCCGACATCCGGCTCAATCGATCGATGGACGGGGGCGCGACGTGGCTGAAGAGCGACGTGCGCCTCGACACGGACGCACCGGGCGAAGGCGCCTCCATCCGTCCGCGCATCGCGGCTTCCGCGGACGTCCTCGCCGTCGCCTGGCAAGACGCGCGGGACGGTGCCTTCGACATTCGAGCCAATGCCTCCTCCGACGGCGGTCTCACCTTCTTCGCGTTGGACCGCCGCGTGGACAAGGACGTGCCCGGCGCCGACGACTCGACTCGCTGCGACTTGGCCGTGCGAGGCGCGTCCGTCTACGTCGTATGGGAGGACGAGCGCTTCGGGCTGCCCGACGTCTTGCTCAACGTCTCGGTGGACGGCGGGGCGACGTGGAACGCGAGCGAGTCCCGCGTGAACGCCAGTCCGCCGGGTGCCACGCGAGCGATCCAACCAGACGTCGAGCTGAGCGAAACCCATGTGTTCGTCACGTGGGCCGACGACCGTCAAGGGGCGTTCGACGTCCTGCTCGGCACCTCGGGCGACGATGGCGCCACGTGGCGGGATCCCGCCCTTCGCATGAACACCGCGGCGCTGGGAGCCTCCGACGCCCTGGCGCCAGCCATGGTGGTGTCCGGCGGCCGTGCTCGCGTGGTCTGGTACGAAGACCGGTTCGGACCCGGCGACATCTTCTTCAATCGCGCCGGGCCGTAGTCGCCGACGGGACGCGTCGGGCCGCGGGCCCGCAGATCACCACCGGAAGCCGAACCGGCTCTCGTGGGCTTGGAACCACGCCTTCGCGTCCTGCGTCGTCTTGAACGTCTCGCCGGTGATCGCCTCCAGAGCCTCCACCGCTTCCGCGTGGTACTCGCGCCACATGGTCCAGCGGCGTTCCCACCACGCCGCCGGAGGATTGGTGGGGGAGTTCACGTCCGTCGCCATCGGGGTGTCGATCTCCTCGGCGAGGAGCCTGCACATCCGTTTGTCCTTGGTCTCGCGCGCGTAGCGGCAGAGCTCGACCATGCCCGGCGCGTAGGCATCCTGCGGATCGCCGATCAGTCGCTGCCACAGCTTGCGGATCTCGCGGTAGGCCCCGTCGTCGACCGGTCCTCCGGTAAGTCCAGCGTATGCCCGAAGCGCGCGACCTCGCACGGCGTAGCGCCGATCGTTGACACGACCCGACCATCCGGTCTTCCACACCGCTTTGGCAAGCTTGTCCCGATCCCTGTCCTTCTCCACTCGCTGCATCTGGAGAAGGCTCCCCGCCTGCAGTGCGACGGCGGCGTCCTTGTGCTTCAGCAGTTTGAGCAAGACGGCGGGCAGGTCCTCGTGGGTCACGGACCCCATCGCCACCAGTGCGGCGAGGAGGGGAGCCGGATCGCGCTTGCGCGCCAGCGACTTGAGGTCCTTCACGTGGGAGGCTGCCTCTTCGTCCGTGAGAACGCGCACATCGTGCGCGCCCTCGTCGGCGACCCCGTCGTCCGGCGACGCTTCGGCGGCGGGGTCCTCCTCGTCGGGCACGGCTCCCGCGGGGGGCAGGGTGGCGAGCGCGAACGCGACCGCAAACAGGAAGGCGAGCCAAGCAGTAGATCGACGCATACGGTCCTCGAGCGCGATGGTAGCGAGTGGGGGAGGCGTTCGACAGTACGCACCCCGTCCATCGCCGCGGGGGCCGGGGTGGACATGCTATAAGGAAGGGTCAAGCGGTCCCCGCGACCCCCTCTCACGTCGAGGAGTCGGAATGAAGCTCCAGTCGTGCGCCAAGTGCGGCGCCCAGTTCGACGTCTCGGGTTTTGAACCCGGACAGAAGTTCACCTGCGGCTCCTGCGGCGCCGTCTTGACCGCACACGTGGGTGCGCAGCAGGCGGGGGCGGCTCCCGCCGCCAAGCCGGCGGCCGGCCGGGTTCCCGGCTCCCGCGGGGCCTCCGGGCGTCCCGCGCCGGCCGGGGCGAAGCCGGGTGCCGGACGCTCAGGGCAGGCACGCTCGGGTCAGGGACGCTCGGGTCAGGGCCGTTCGGGTCAGGGCCGTTCGGGTCAGGGCCGGAAGGCGCCGGCCCGCGGCACGGCCGGTGCGTCGTCGACCAAGCCCCGTGGCCCCCAGTACCGCCCGCCCGAGCGTGCCGGAACGGGTGCGCGTGCCGGTAAGGCGCCGCCTCCCACGAAGCCCGCCGCGAGCAAGCCTCGCACATCCGCGCGGCCGCGCGCCCGCGCCGACGAGCGGCGTCCGGCGCCGTCGGGGCCGAACCCCGCGCTCATCTACGGCATCGGTGCACTCGTCGTCGTCGGCGTCCTGGCGTTCCTGTTCTTCGGCGGGGGCGACAACCCGAACCCCACCGACGGACCGGGAACGAACGCCACCGCCGTCGCGGACGGGAACGGCACGGGCAGCGGTACCGAGACAGCGGCCGGCGCCGACACCCTCGCGTCGATCAAGACCGAGCTCGCCGAGACGAGCCTGAAGCGAGCGAGCCAGTACAAGGCCTTCGCCCAGCGCTTCCTCGGCCTCGGTTCCGAGGAAGGCAAGGCGGAGGCCATGAGCCTCTACCGCCAGTTGATTGAGCAGGTGGCGCCCGAGGATCTCGAGGCGCGCAAGGCGCTCGGGTACACCGACTTCCAGAGTGACGTTCTCGGTCGCGTGCTCGAGGAGATGGAAGATCCCATTCCCGACTCGATCGCCAACCGCAAGGGCTATCCCTTCCTCGATACGGTGAGGCACTACCACAACAAGCGGTGGCTGAATGACGAGGAGGACATCGAGCTCGCGAAGCTGGCCGTCGCGGAGATGAAGGCTCACGAGAAGAACCTCGCCGAGGATCACATCTACCGGGCCGGCGATCAGATCCGGGCGAACATCGCCACCGACAACAAGCTGAAGGACCTCAACTACATCACGGTCTGGTCCGCCCCGTATCTGGTCGTCTATTCCTCCAGCGACACGCTCTCCGAGTTCGAGCTGCGCGACATCGAAGACAAGGCCGAGCGGCGCAAGAAGAAGCAGGAGATGCTCGACAAGCGCAAGGGCTGGGAAGTCGTCCTGCGTGAGAAGGCCGCCATCTACACCCAGCTCTACGAGGAGTGGATGCGTCGGTACCGCGAGCGCTTCGAACTCAAGGACCTGACCGAGCCGTACGGTGGCCGCCCCGACTACAAGGCGAGCGACCGGAGCTTCCTCGACGGTGTCCCCTTCGTGATCTGGATCTTCACGGACGAGAAGGCGTTCCAGACGTACCACGAGGAGAAGATGGGCGGGCGGCTGCCCCCGGGCGTGGCCGGCTACTTCAACCCCGGCAATGGCTGGATCTTCCTCTTCGACGATCCCGGTGACGATCCCGAGAAGCGCACCTTCGAGGTCAACAAGAACCTCCACGAAGGTACGCACCAACTCGAGCACTGGTTCACCAAGCAGCGCAACCGCTGGGGGGATCCCAAGCCCTCGCAGGACTCCTTCTCCGAGGGGCTGGCCGAGTTCCTGGGTACCGCCCAGATGGACAAGGCGCGCAACCTCAAGTTCATCGAGGTGAACGTGCCACGCTTGAAGATGATGCAGAGCATCGCGGAGACGCTGAAGAGGAGCAATCTGGAGTACCCGATCTTCCCGGTCGAACACCTCGTCGCGTTCGGTAGCTACGCCGAGATGCAGCAGTGGGCGGCCAGTCAGAGCGGATGGCCGCAGGGCCTCGCGCAACGCCATGGCGTTCTTCTATCAACAGTCCTGGGCGTTCACGTACTTCCTGAACCACTTCGAGAACGGCAAGTACCGGGACAACTGGCTGGGCTACTTCCGTGCCGCGCTTGATCGCGAGACGGGGCGTGGTGGCCTCAACAAGGCCGCCTTCATGCGCGCCTTCAAGATCCGCGACGAAGACGAGTGGGACGAGATCCAGGAGGACTGGGAGGAGTACCTCACCGGGACCATCATGAAGATGAACTGGAAGGACTACGAGTACACGCCGCCTGGACGCACGGACTGGCCGGACGAGGGCGACGAGTAGTCTCGCGTCCGCCCCATGGGTAGCAAGGCCGCCTCCTCACCTTCCTGGCTGCCGTTGGTCGTGCTTGCAGCGGCCTGGCTCGCCCACGGGGGAGCCCTGGCCGGGGACTGGGTCCTGGACGAAGCGGCGGTCGCGCGTGACAACCCCGCCGTGCAGGCCGGCGTGGCGGACGTCTGGGCGGCGGACGCCTGGCGCGGGGACATCGACGGGGAGGTCTGGCGACCGCTGACGTTGCTCACGTTCCAGCTCGAGCATGCGCTAGGGTTCGGAGCCGACGGATCGAGCCTCGCTTTCCACCTCACCAACCTGCTCCTGCACGGCCTGGCGAGTCTCATGGTCCTCGCCGTGGGCCTCGCCCTGCTGCCCGGCCGGGCCTGGGGCGCCGCGGCCGCCGCCCTCATCTTCGCGGTGCATCCCCTGCTCGTGGGCGCGGTCGCCCCGATCCTCGGTCGGGCCGATCTGCTTGCGGGCCTCCTCGGGCTGGTCACCGTCTGGCTCTACAACCGCGTCCTCGAGCGGTCCGTGGCTCTCCTCCCCCTCGCCGCCCTGGCGTTTCTGCTGGCGCTCTTGGCCAAGGAATCGGCCGCCGGCCTCTTCGTGCTGCTCCTTGGGCTGCTCGCTCGGCCCCCGGCCGCTCGCGGCCGACGTGTGGCCGCCAGCCTCGCCTTGGCCGCCGTGCTGGTGGGCTGGGGCCTGCTGCGGCCCGCCCCCTGGCCACCGGTGGGGGAGGCGCTCGCCACGGGGCTCGCGGGCCTCGCGCGGGCAAGCCTGGGTTGGTTCGTCCCCCTCGGATTCGCACACGATCGCCTCGCGGTCGGATGGCCCCCGGCCCCGAGCGGGGTGGTCGCCGGCGCGCTTCTCGCCGTCGCCACCCTGGGGGCCTGGGCCTGGTCCTTTCGGCGCGGCGCCGCTCGTCTCGGTGCTGCGTGGCCCGCCCTCCTGGCGCTCCCCTTCGTGGCGGGGGCCCTCTTCTCACCGGTCGGCGCGGCCCTGGAGGCGCGATTTGCGTACGTGTTCGCGCTGCCTGCGTGCCTCGTGCTCGGGCAGGTCACGGCGGCCTTCGCCCGGGGGTTGGTCGCTCCGCGCTTCGGCATGCCGGCGGCCACGGCGCTCGTCCTCGCTCCGCTCCTGCTTTGCCTCGCCGTTCTCGCCCGCTTCGAGGCGAGCGTCTGGGCGGATGATCTCACGCTCCACCGGGCCTTGGTCGCGTCCTCGCCTCAGCGATCGGCGCTGGAGGTGCGCTACGCGCGGCGGCTTCTCGATGCGGCCGAGGCCACTCGGGAAGCCGTGGCCGCCCAGGCCAGCTTCGACGAGGCGTCCCGGCGGCTCAAAGCGGTCGCCGCCCGCCAACTCGCAGACGCTGAGCGGCGACTGGACAGCGTGACGCGGCAGTCCCCCCGGATGGCCGCCGCGTGGCGCCTCCTGGGAAGAGCCCGGCTTCTGCGCGGGTACGCCCCCGAGGCCGAGTCCGCCCTCCGCGAGGGGCTCGAGCTCGATCCTTTTCTTCGGGGGGCGAAGTCCCCCGAGGACCTTCGGGCTGCCCATCGGTTGGAGCTCGCCGAGACCTACTACCGGCTGGGCCTGGCCTTCGAAGCCCAGGGGCGAACCGACGTCGCCATCGAGCACCTCCACATCGCCTCGCGGCTCGCCCCCGAGGACACCCGAATCCTGGCCCGGGCTGGCCGGGCCTCGATCCGTGCGGGAAGGGATCAGGAGGGACTGGTCTTCCTGAAGCGGGCCATCGAGCTCACGCCGGAGGGTCCCCGCCGGGCCAGGCTGCAGGTCGCGTTCGATCAGGGCCGGGAGGCCGCCCTCGTCCGAAGTGACAAGGCCATCGCCGAGGCGCGCGACTGGGAGTCCCAGGCGGAGTACCGCAGGGCGCTCGGCGCCTACGAGGATGCCCTCGTGGCCGACCCGTCCCGTCTGGAGGCCTACCTCCGGTTGGCTTGGCTCCGGGGGGAGTACTTCGGCGACTACCGGCGCGCTCGGGCCCTCCTCGAGCAAGCCCGGTCCGTCGTGGAGGAGGTCGGTGGGGACGTGGAGGCGCTCCGGCGCATCGACCGAGCCCGCGCCAAGCTCGACGAGCAGCAGCAGGAGGAGGAAGCCGCCGAGGCCGAGTAGGCGGAGGGCGCGGGCGGCCGGTAGCCCCCGTCAGCCCGATCCGCCCGTCCTGCGCTCGTGCCGGGCGCCTGCCGCCAGCCTGCCATGGGGCGATGGCGGGCGAAAAAGTTCGTTGGCGAGGCTGCCTCGGTACGGAACTAATCCGACGCGGGAGGGGGGGCGCTCGGTCGCACGCTGGGGGGGAGGTGGTCGGCGATGCGGGCGAGACCTTCCTCGTCTTCGAGGGCTTCGAAGCACTGGCGGGCGTCCAGCCAGCGCGCGGCCTTCTCGGCTGCCTTGGCGCAGGCGGTCCAGGCCGTGGGGGGGATCTCCACGCCCAGTCGCGCCAGGGCCAGCAGGTGGAAGGCGACCCCTTGCTCCACGGCCCAGGCGAGCTCCTCCTGGAGGAAGGGCGCTTGCGGGCGGCCCTCGTAGAGCAGGAGCGCCTCGGACCGACGTCCGGTCTCCATCAGGGCCTTGGCGACGGCGTCCTTGGCCGCATCCCCGCTGCCCTCGTACTTCAGGCTGCGCATCTCGAGGGCATGGGGAATCTTGGGCATCTCTAAAGGCCTCCGGCTCGGGGACCCCAAGCTACCCGGCGAGCGGGCGCCGGTAGAATTTGCGTCGTCCCTTTGACAGGGCGGCCGTTTCGTCCTAAAACTCTGTGGGCAAAGGAGCTAGGGAGATTCGCCACCAGGCGATGCGGCCCCACGGAGGGCCCTGGAGGACGAAGTCGCACATGGACGCAGCGTCGTCCCCTTCGAGCCGGGCGGGCTCGGTCCACCCGAGGACCATCACCAAGAAGGAACTCGTGGCCCGGATCGCCGACAAGACCGGCCAGACCAAGGTCGTCGCCAAGGACATCATCCAGTCCTTCCTGGACGAGATCATCGACGAGCTGGGTCGTGGTAACCGCTTGGAGTTCCGTGAGTTCGGTGTCTTCGAGATCCAGGAGCGGGCCGCACGGAAGGCCTTGAATCCGCGGACACGCGAGAAGGTCGGCGTGCCGGCGCGGCACGTGGTGAAGTTCAAGGTGGGGCGCCTGATGAAGGAGCGTGTCGCCCGGATCTCCGAAGCCGCCCAGGGGCCGGCGGGCGATGGCGCCGGGCCGGGCCCGGATCGGGCCGGGCCGCCGCCCACCGGGTAGGCTCCACGGGCACGTGGGTGCAAATCACGTCCCAACCTCCCGGCCGCGCGTTTGAAGATGCGGGACGCCCAAGGTGGCCCGCGCCAGGTTCCGTCTCCTGACCCTCCCTACCTCCCCTTCCCGATGCCACGGTGGTTCCCATGGAAATCCGCTTCTGCGACGTCTGCTCCGAGAGCATCCCCGACTCCGATTTCGACGGGGGAAGAGCCGTCACGGTCAACGGCAAGCACATGCACGTGGCCTGCTCGATGCGCCGGGCGCTGTCGCTTGGTGGCCCGCGGAGCTGGATGACCTTCCTCCTGGCTCTCTTTGCCGCGGGGGTCGCTACCTACCTGCTGATCCACGAACTCGGGCGAGTCGAGCGGCCCGATGTCGTGACCCAGGCGGAGCAGGAGGCCTTCGAGTCGGGCCTGCGCGGCAGCGAGGCACGCATCGCCGAAGACGTGTCCGCGCGCATGGCGGCCGCGGCCCGGGAGAGCGCCACGCTGCGTGACGCGGCCGCGAAGGCGCTCCGCGACGACGTGCGGGCTCAACTGGAGATCCTGCAGTCCCAGTTCGAGAAGAGCGGGCGCGACATCGGGGAACACCTCGCCGCCCAGCGCAAGCGGATAACGAGGCTGGAAGACGAGATGACCGCGCTCAACGGCTTGATGCGTGAGATCAAGGAGCAAGCCGATCGCGACGCGGAGATGCGTCGGCGCGCGGCCGCGGCACCTCCGCCCGTGGTCGAGCCCGCCGTGAGCGAGCCCCCGCCCCAGGAGCCCGAGCCCGCGGTCGCCGCCGGACCCGAGCGGGCACCAGGGCACGACGAGGAGGTCGACCGCTGGATCCGCCGGCTCAAGGACGGTAACGAGAACATCCGCTTCAGCGCGACGCTCGAGCTGGGACGACTGAAGGACCTGAGGGCGGTCGCCGCGTTGACCGAAGTCCTGCGCAAGGACCGCGACTACTACGTCCGACTGGGGGCGGCGACGGCGCTGGGCGACATCCGCGCCGTCGACGCCATTCCCACGCTCATCGACGCCCTGAACGACAGTGACGCCCTCGTGCGGACGGCGGCGAACGACGCGCTTCAGGCCATCACGGAACAACCCTTCGAGTTCGTCCCCGGCATGAGCAAGAGCGAGCGTCGCAAGCTGCAGAAGAAGTGGAAGGACTGGTTCACCGACAACGAGCCGGCCCTGCGGGACCGCCTGGGACAGCCCGTCCCGGCCTGAGGAGCACCCCTACCGGCCTGAACCCGGCCCACGCGTCCTGAACCGCGGATGGCCGGGGCGCGCTGCGTGAGCCAGCTTAGGGCTCGTCATGGAACAGGGGAGTGAAGCTCGCGCCCAGATTCGGGTCAGATTCGGTCGCGCCGATTGAGCGAATCCGGAGGGATAGCCCGAGCTAACTCGAGGAATTCGCGATTGAGAAGCGGCCGAAGATGGATTGAAGCTGGGATGCGAGAACGCGCACTTGTTTCATGGCGGGCCCTTAGCGCGTGGGGGTCTCGTAGATGCGGTAGCGCTTCGTGACCTTCCCACCCACGGCGAGGATCGGCGCCTGCATCAGGCGGTTGTCCTCCAGGATCCACCCCGCTTCACCCACGGGGTATCCGCGCGCGAGCCCCTGATCGACGCAGTTGAGGAAGAGGGCCTCGAGCATGCCCCGCCCGCGGGCTTCGGGTACGACCCCGAGGGCGATGATGCGCATGGTGTTGATCTTCTTCAGACCGAAGATGAGCTTGGGCAGCGCGCGCCAGAGGCGCCCGTTCGTTCCCTTGAGCAGGCGGTTGACATCGCGCAGGACGAGGCTCATGCCCACCGGCCGGCCGTCGGTCTCCGCCACCACGGAAAGGTGGGGCTCGAGCACCGGCACCATCGACTTGGCGGCATGCCGGAACTCGGCCTTCGTGGCCGGGACGAAGCCCCAGTTGTCGGCCCAGCAGCGGTTGTAGACGTCGAGCAGCTTCTCGATCTCGTCGTCGAGGTGCTTCACGTCGATCGGACGGAGTACGGTGTTCGACTTGGCGACGCGTCGCTCGACGACGCGGCGCATGCGCGCCGGCACCTCCCCGTCGTGCGTGATCTCGAGGGCGACGAGGTCCTTCGCGCCTACGAGCCCCGCCCCCCTGAGGAGCTCGTCGTAGTCCGGACGGTTGTAGGGCATGAGGATCGTAGGATCGAGATCGAAGCCGTCGATCAACGTGCCGCACATGTCGTTGGTGCTGTAGTTGACCGGGCCGCGCATGGGGGCGAGCCCGCGCGCTTCGGTCCACGCCCTCGCGGCCTGGACGAGTCCACGCGCCGCGTCCGGGTCGGGCTCGACGTCGAAGAAGCCGAAGAAGCCGGTTCGGTCGTCGTAGGTCTCGTTGTGGAGGCGGTTCTCGATGGCGGCGATGCGACCAACGACACGCCCTCCTCGCCTCGCGAGGAAGTGCTGGACCTCGGCATGCTCGAAGAAGGGGTTCTTCGTCCGGTCGAGGAGTTCCTTCTCCGCGATGCGCAACGGCGGAATCCAATGCGGGAAGTCGCGGTAGAGGCGGTAGGGCAGCTCCAGGAACGCGCGGCGGTCGCGTGCCGTGCTCTCGACGTCGATGCTCAGTTCGGTGTTCACGGCCACCTTCCCGGCGCTGGACCGCCGGCGTCTACTTGACGATGCGCAACTGCTCGGCGACGGTCTTGAACGCACGGAGGATCTGGTCCAGATCCTCCTGGGTGTGGGTGGCCATGTACGACGTCCTGAGAAGGCTCATGCCCTCCGGTACGGCCGGCGGCAGCACGGGATTCACGAAGACACCGTGCTGGAAGAGGAGCTTGTTGAACTCCAGCGTGGGGACCTCGTCCCCGATCACGACGGAGAGGATGGGGCTGCCCCCGTCGATCACCTCGAGGCCGAGGGCCTCGAACCCACGCTTCATGTAAGCCACGTTGGCCCAGAGCCGCTCGCGCCGCTCAGGCTCGGCCTGGACGATGTCGAGGCAAGCCAGCACCGTCGCAACACTCGCGGGCGTCATGCTGGCTGAGAACATCACCGAGCGGCTGCCGTGCTTCAGGTAGTGGATGACCTGCTTGGGGCCGGCGACGAAGCCGCCCAGGCAGGCGAAGGACTTGGAGAACGTCCCCACGACGAGGTCGACCTCGTCCTGGACGCCGTAGTGCTCCCCGGTGCCCCGACCGTGACTTCCAAGCACGCCCAGGGCGTGGGCGTCGTCCACGACCAGCCGTGCCCCATGCTCCTTCGCCAGCTTGACCATCGGCGGGAGGGGGGCGAGGTCGCCCAACATCGAGAACACGCCGTCCGTGATGATCAGCCGCGAGCCCTCCCCGGTGGGAGCGGTCTTCTCGAGAAGACGCCCGAGGTCCTCCACGTCGTTGTGGCGGTACTTCAGCAGCTTCGCGAACGAGAGGCGGCATCCGTCGATGATGGATGCGTGGTTGTCGCGATCCCCGTAGATCAGGTCGTCGCGGCCGGTGAGCGAGGCGATCGCGCCGACGTTCGTCTGGAAGCCCGTGCCCGACGTGATGCACGCTTCCTTGCCGAGGAACCGGGCCAGTCGCTCCTCGAGCTCTTCGTGCAGGGTCAAGGTGCCGTTGAGGAAGCGAGATCCGGTGCATCCCGTCCCGAAAGCGTGGATGGCCTCGCGGCTCGCCTCCATCACGCGGGGATCGTGCGTCAGGCCGAGGTAGTTGTTCGACCCGGCCATGACGACTTCCCGGCCTTCGATGTCGACGCGGGTCCCGTTCCTCGACGCCTCGATGGCGCGGAAGTAGGGATAGATCCCGGCGTTGATGAAGTCGTCGGCGCGGTGCCAGCGAGCGATCTTCGCGAAGAGGTCCAAGTTGCTTCGTGTCCTCGGGCGCTGGGCCGAGGCCCCGCCGTGCCAATCCTGTCCGAGCTGCCCGGCCCACCCGCTCACGCCGGCGGATGGCCCTTTCACCGTGCCGCGTCCAACGAGCGAGCGCGAAGACGCGGACCTCGAGGTCGAGGCCGCTCTCCGTGGTCCAAGCTCCCGCGCGGCCGGGCCTTGGCACGAACCACCCTTCCTCCGGGGTGCATGCCCCGGCCAAGGGCCGACCCATCCTAGGAGCCGGACGAATCGCGTCAACCGTGGCGGCCCCGAGGCCCGAATGGGGTGCGAGCGCCGCCGCGCGTCTATCCTGCCCCCCGTGCGGGTCCTCGTCACCGGTGGTCACGGCTTCGTGGGAAGCCACCTGGTCCGGCGCCTCCTGGCGCAGGGCGATACCGTCCGCTGTCTGATCCGTCGGCCGGGGGTACCTCCCTCCCTCGACGGCCTGGACGTCGAACTGTGCGTGGGGGACCTCCGTACGCCCGACGCCCTTCGCCGCGCCGTGGAGGGGGTCGACGAGATCTTCCACCTCGCGGCCTTGACCCGGAGCCGGACCCGGCGGGCCATGTTCGCGACCAACGTCGCGGCCACCGAGTCCCTGCTCCTGGCCGCCCGTGCCGAAGGTCTCCCCGGGACCTTCGTGTTCTGCTCGAGCCTGGCTGCCGTGGGACCGTCCTCCGACGACCGGGCCGTCGACGAGCGGACCCCCCGGCGTCCCGTCACCTGGTACGGCGAGAGCAAGGCCTGCGCGGAGGACGCCGTCCTCGCGGCCTCGGGCGAGCTCGCCGTCACCGTGCTCCGGCCCCCGGCGGTCTACGGCCCCCGGGATCGGGACTTCCTCGCCGTCTTCCAGGCCGCCCAGCGCGGCATCCTGCCCCGGCTCGGCGATGGGCCCCGCGCGTACTCCTTCGTATTCGCGCCCGATCTCGCCGAGGCGATGGTCGAGGCCGCGCGCTGCCCCGCCGCGCGCGCACGGACCCTCTTCGTCGCGCACCCGGCCAGGGTCGAGCTCGAGGCGTTCCTCGCCGCGGTGGCGCTCGCCGTCGGCCGGCGCGCCCGGGTGGTCCGCGTCCCCGATGCCACCCTGCGGATCCTCGCCGAGCTCAGCGAGGTCGGGGCCCAGCTGGCCAAGCGGCCTCCGCTGCTCAACCGCCAGCGCCTTCGGGAGATGGCGGGACGCGTGTACGTCTGTCGCGGTGAGGCGTTCGAGGAGACCGTCGGGTGGCAGGCCACCACGGGGATCGTCGCCGGATGCGCGGCCACGGCGGCCTGGTATCGGGAGCGCGGATGGCTCCCGTCGCAATCCACGCGTTGACGACACCCCCTCCCACCCCCAGAATCCACCCTCGCGCGGGGCGGGGGGCCCGAGGGCGCGCCTGGAGGTGCACTGTTTCAAGGCCCGTCCAAGTACTGAGCCTGCTGCTCTTCCTCGGCGCCTGTGGGGGCACGCCCAAGAAACCCCTCGACGTGCATGCCGGGCTGCGGGATCCCAATCCCGCCGTGCGGACGGACGCCATCAACGCCCTGCGCCAGACCCGGGATCTCCAGGAGGTGCCCCGGCTGATCGACCTGCTCGACGACAGCGACGGTGGCGTGCGTATGTCCGCCGCGGCCGCGCTCGAAGACCTGACGGGCCGACGGTCCGACTACCGACCCTGGGGGGACGCCGAGGCGCGACGCGCGGCGGTCCTGGATTGGCGAGCGTGGTGGTCGTCGCGGACGCGGGGAGGCGCACCTTGAGGCGCGCCGATCCCGACACCGTCCGCGTGGCGCTGCCGAGTCATCCCAAGTTCCTCCCGCTCGTGCGTGCGCTCGCCGAGCAGGGGGCCCACATGGCCGGCTTCGGCGAGGAAGCGTGCGAGCGGATCGTCCTGGGTGTCACCGAGGGCGTGTCCAACGTAATGCGCCACGGGTACGGCGGCTGCAAGGAGCAGCGGATCGACCTGGTACTGCATGCACCGGAGCGCGAGTTTCGGCTCGAGGTGCACGACTACGGCTGCTTCGTGGACCCGGACGCCATCCAGTCCCGTCCGCTCGACGACGTGCGGCCCGGTGGTCTCGGCGTCCACCTCATGAAGACCACGATGGATAGCGTGACGTACCGGAAGAACGAGCGCGGCGGAACGACGCTGACGCTCATCAAGCGTCTCCCCGGCGGCCCCGGTGCCGTCGCGCCGGGCGCGGACACCGAGGAGGGTGAGGCATGAACGTCCAACGTGAAGATCATGGGGATGGCGTCGTGCTCATCGTGGACGGGCAGGTGGACATGCACACGAGCCCCGAGTTGAGGCGGTTCCTGCGCACCGCGCTCGAGTCCCGCAACACCCCCGTCGTGGCCGACTTGACCAATGTGACCTTCATCGACTCCAGCGGCCTCGCCACGTTGATCGAGGCGCTGCAGGGCGTGGGCAAGTACGGCGGCAAGCTGAGACTCGCCGGCCTACAGCCGGCCGTGAAGAACCTCTTCCGGCTCTCGAACCTCACCTCTATCTTCCACATCCACGATACGCGTGAGGACGCCCTCGGGGCCTGACGTCCGCCGGAGGCGCGGCGGGGGAGCACATCGCATGAGCGCGGGTCGTAGGAAGGACGAGCAGTCCGGCATCGTCTTCGGCGATAAGGTCCTCGACTTCCTGTCGTTCATCGGCGGCACGTTCATCGTGCTCAAGGATTCCCTGGCGCACACCTTCCTCGGGCCGTTCAAGGGGCGTCCCGTGCGCGCCCGGGACTTCTTCCGGCAGACGATGCGCGTGGGTCCCAACGCGCTCGGCATCGTCTTCCTCGTCAACTTCTTCGTCGGCCTCATCCTGGCCCTCATCGGCGGCAACCTGCTGAGCGGCCTGGGCTTCACGCGCTTCATCGGGGACCTGATGAGCGTGGGCGTGGTGCTCGAGCTCGGACCGCTCCTCACGGGCATCATCATGACCGGCTACATCGGCGCCGCCTTCGCCGCCGAGATCGGCACCATGGTGGTCTCCGAGGAGACCACCGCCATGCAGACGATGGCCCTCAATCCCGTGCGCTACATCGTGGCGCCTCGGGTCGTGGCCACGCTCGTGATGATCCCCTGCGTCACCGTGCTCGGGAGCCTCGTGGGCATCCTCGGGGGACTCGTCGTCTCGGTCGGCGTGCTCGACCTCTCGGTCCAGACCTACTTCGAGCAGGCCTGGGGGCGGCTCACGCCGCAGGACATCTGGCGGGGGGCGTTCAAGGCCTGCGCGTTCGGAGCCATCATCGGGTGTGTGGGCTGCTACCAGGGCTTCCAGGTGAAGGGGGGAGCGGAGGGTGTGGGCCGCGTGACGACACAGGCCGTCGTGACCTCCATCCTCGCGATCATCATCACGGATGCCCTGCTCAACTACTTCCTCCTGTTCCGGCTGGGGTGAAGCGAGGCATCGGCGCGGAAAGGCCCAATGGGAGATCGGAAGCGGTCGTTGTCCTGGTGAGCTAGAATGCGGCCCCCGTGGCCCGTGGGATTGGATGGGAGTCGATGCACGAGAGGTTTGCCGCCGTCAAGACCGGGATCGTCGTCCTCACGGCCGGTCTCGTGCTCCTGGGCCTCATCTACTTCGCGACGGGCGGGATCTGGTTCCGGCAGTGGAGCTACTACCAGATGCAGGTCGAGCCCGGGCCGCTGGCTCCCCGCGTAGGTGACCCGATCTCCATCAACGGCATCGAGGGCGGCAAGGTCGAGAAGGTCTACTTCGAGAGCCAGCCGATTGCCCCGGAGGACGCGCGCGCGCCGGACGAGGAGCAGGAGACCTTCGTCATGGTCTCTGCCCGCATCGACTCGGCCTACAAGCTGCCGCTCGGCACCAAGGGCTTGATCAGCGAGTCCATCACCGGCCAGCGGGACCTGAAGATCCTGCTCGGACGCTCGAAGGCGACCCTGGATGCGGCGAGCACGCTCGAGCAGCCCATCCGCGTCGATCAGGCGCCCGACATGACGTCCATCGCGACGCGCTTCGAGGAGGTGGGGACGCAGGCGAAGTCGCTCGTGACGAAGGTGGAAAGCGTTGCCGACAACGCAAACGTGTTCATCGACACGGCGCGCGAAACGATGGAGGCCATCAAGCAGCGCATCGAGAAGGGCGACATCGACCAGACCCTGTCGAACATCGCCGAGGCGTCTGAGAACATCAAGAGCATCACCGCGCAGGTCGACACGAGCATCGGACCGATCACCGAAGACTTGAAGGCGGCGGCGAGCGACGTGCGGTCGCTGGCGGCGTCCGGCGCCAAGCTCGGAGAGGAACTCCCGCCCAAGATCGACGCCGTCCTCGGCGATGTGAAGGGCATCACGGGCAAGCTCGACGGCATCGTCACGCGCGCCTCGCCCAAGATCGACGGCTTCCTCGACGACGTCGGCACGGTCGGCGACAACATCGTGAAGCTGTCCGAAGAACTCGCGGAAGCCGGCCCCGAAGTGCGCGAGGTCCTGCGGTCGGCCGGGCGCGACGTCGACGAGCTCCTGGAGGTCTTCAAGGACACCGCCTACAACCTGGCGGACGCGTCCGAGGACATCCGCGCCCATCCGTGGAAGCTCCTGAACGAGCCCGAGGCCGACGAGATCGCCTACGAGAATCTGCGCACGACCATGCAGAACTACGTGCGCGCCATGCAGCGGGTCGACCGTGCCACCGAGACGGTCCGGCAGGCGCTCGCCCTCGACCCGAAGAGCCCCGGCACGAGCGGCCTTCTGCGCCGCGCGCTGGCCACGCTGGACGGCAGTCTGGACCAGTACAAGTCCGTCGAAGGCGCCCTGCTCGAGCTCCTGCGCGACAGCCGCCCGACGCCCGCGGCGGCGGCGCGGGTGGCCCCGCCGCCTCGGGTCCGACCCAACTGACCGCTGGCCCGCCCCCCCGAGGGGGGGTGCGGTCGGTCCTGTTGCCGACGCGCCAGGGCGTACCGACTACACTCACCTCCCGGTGGGAACCAACCAAGGAGTGGCCATGCGCAAGATCGGAGTCCTCGGCGGCGGCAATGTGGGAGCCACGGCGGCATTCGTCGCTGCGACGCGCGACCTGGGTGACGTCGTGATCTACGACATCGCGGAGGGCATGCCCGCGGGCAAGGCTCTCGACATGACCCAGACCGGTCCCGTGCTTGCGTACGACGCGCGCATCACCGGCTCGCACGACCCGGCCATCCTCACGGACTGCGACGTGATCATCGTCGCTGCGGGCTTCCCCCGGAAGCCGGGCATGGATCGCATGGACCTGCTGCGCAAGAACATGGAGATCGCGCAGTCGGCCGGCAGCATCGTGAAGAAGTTCGCGCCGGATTGCGTCGTGATCACCGTGACGAACCCGCTCGACGTGATGACGTGGGTCGTGCAGCAGACCAGCGGATTCGACCCCAGCCGCGTCGTCGGCATGGCCGGCATCCTCGACTCGGCCCGCTTCTCCGCCTTCCTGGCGATGGAGATCGGTTGCTCGGCGAAGGACGTCAAGGCCATGGTTCTGGGTGGGCACGGCGACAGCATGGTGCCCCTCCCGCGTTTCAGTACCGTCAACGGCATCACGGTGACCGAGCTGATCAGCCCCGAGCGCCTCGAGGCCATCGTGCAGCGCACCCGCACGGGCGGCGGTGAGATCGTCAAGCTCCTGGGGACCGGCAGCGCGTTCTACGCGCCCGGCTCGAGTGCCGTGCTCATGGCCGAGGCCGTGCTGGGCGATACCGGCCGCATCCTGCCGTGCAGCACCTGGGTCGACGGCCCGTACGGGCTGAGCGGCGTGTACGTGGGGCTGCCCGTCGCGCTCGGGGCCGAGGGTGTGAAGCGCATCGTCGAGCTCGACCTGAGCGCGGACGAGATGGCCTCCCTCAAGGCCAGTGCCGACGGCGTGGCCCAGGGCATCGCCGACGTGACGTCGCTCAAGGGCTGATGGCCCGGATTCGCGCCGCCATCCTCGGGGGGACGGGGTATGGGGGGATGGAGTTGCTCCGCCTCCTCCTCGACCACCCCGAGGTCGATCTAACCGCCGTCACGAGTCGCTCGCGCGGTGGACGGGTCGACGCGGCGCATCCCCATCTGGCCGGGTTCTGCGACCTCGAGTTCACGCGGGAGTCGCCCGCGGTGCTCGCTCGCTTGGCCCAGGCTTGCGACGTCCTCTTCCAGGCCAAGCCCCACGGGGTGTCCGCGCACCAGACGCCCGACCTCCTCGAGGCGAACGAGCGGCTCCGGGTCATCGATCTCTCGGGCGACTTCCGCCTCCGCGATGGTGCGGCCTACGAGCGGCACTACGGCTTCGACCATCCACATGCCGAGTGCCTGGCCTCGGCCGCCTACGGCCTGCCCGAGTGCGGAGGACGCGGCGCCGTCGCGAACGCCCGCCTCGTCGCCAACCCCGGCTGCCACGCGACCGCGACGATCCTCGCGCTCCACCCGCTCGTCCGCCTGGGGCTTCTCGAGGGCCGGCGGCCGGCCGTCACGAGCGTCACGGGTTCCTCGGGTTCCGGGGCCCTGCCGAAGCCGGGGACACACCACCCGGAGCGCTTCGCGAACTTCAAGGCCTATCGGCCGCTCGCGCACCAGCACCGCCCCGAGATCGTGCAGGCGCTCGGCGGCGCGGAGCTCGACTTCGTGCCCTGCTCCGGCCCCTTCGCGCGAGGCATCTACGTCACGGCCATCGTGCGACTCGACGGAAACGACCTCGGGCGTGTCGACGAGGCCTTCACCCGTGCCTACGAGGCGGAGCCCTTCGTCCGGCTGGAGCGCGGGACGGCGGAGCTGCGCCACGTCGTCGGTACGAATCGCGCGGAAGTGGGGGTCGTGACGGACGCCACGACGGCGTGCATCACGGTGGCGATCGACAACCTCGGCAAGGGGATGGCGGGCACCGCCGTGCAGAACCTCAACATCGCTTTCGATCTGGACGAGACGACGGGTCTCTGGCGACCCGGGGCTGGGCCTGTGACCTCCCCGCGCGACGTGCTGGATGGGCTCCTGGGCGGGCTCCCTCGCGACGGCGAGGTCATCCGCGCCCTGGAAGACCAGTA
The DNA here is from genome assembly GCA_963802335.1 of uncultured Planctomycetota bacterium. Taxonomy (GTDB): domain Bacteria; phylum Planctomycetota; class PLA2; order PLA2; family JAEUHO01; genus CAWDIE01. Next base: position 250,082 of record CAWDIE010000009.1, read on the forward strand.
CCAGGTCCAGACCTACGCGAAGGGTGTCGTCCTCGTCGAGGGTGCGGGCGCCTCCGTGGTGGATGCCGACGGCAAGCGCTACCTCGATCTCTACGGGGGGCACGCCGTGGCCCTGATCGGTCATGCCCACCCGGCGCTTGCGGCCGCCCTCGGCGCCCAGGCCCAGCGCTTGATCTTCTACAGCAACGCGGCCTACTCGGACGTCCGCGCCGTGGCGGTGTCGTGGCTCGCGCGTCTCGCGCCCCCGGGCCTCGACCACGTGTTCCTCTGCAACAGCGGCACCGAGGCGAACGAAGCGGCGCTCAAGATCGTCCGGAAGCATACCGGCCGTCGGCACGTCGTCTCGATGCGCGAGGGCTTCCACGGGCGGACCATCGGCTCGCTCTCGGCTACCGGCCTCGCCACGTATCGCGATCCGGCCTATCCGCTCGTGCCCGACCACACGTTCGTCCCGTTCGGCGATCTCGAGGCGGCCGACCGAGCGGTCACGCGCGACACGGCCGCGGTGCTGCTGGAGCCGATTCCCTCCATGGGGGGCATTCGCACCGCAAGCGACGCGTACTTTCGGGGGCTGCGCGCCCTCTGTGACGACCGAGGCGCCCGGCTCGTGTTCGACGAGGTCCAGACCGGCGCGGGTCGGACCGGCACCCTCTTCTACGGCGAGCACGTCGGCGTCGTCCCGGATCTCATCACCACCGCCAAAGGCATCGCCGGCGGCTTCCCCGCGGGCTGCGTGTTCGTGGCCGAAGACCTGGCGTCGGCCATGACGCTCGGCGAGCAGGGAACGACCTTCGGGGGGGGCCGCTCGCGAGTGTCGCTCTGGCCGTGGTGGCACGGACCGTGCTCGAGGACGACCTGCCCGCCCATGCGGCGCGTCTCGGCGCCATGCTCGAGGCGGCGCTCGCGACCGTTCCCGGCGTCGAGGCGGTACGCGGCCGCGGGCTGCTGCTGGGGATCGACCTGGACCGTCCGGCCCGACCGGTGCTCCTGCGGCTGCGGGAGGCGGGCTTCTTGGTCGCACCGTCTTCGCTCGAGCACCAGATGCGCCTCATGCCTCCGCTCGTCCTCCAGGAAGACGAGGCCATGGACTTCGTGGCCGCACTCGGCGAGGCGCTCGACGCGTGACGGCGGCGGCAGGACGTCCGCCGCGCGCCGGCCGGCCCTCGGGTAAGGTCGCCACCCCATGAGCGCTCGACCCTGGCATCTCCTCTCCCTTCGCGACCTCGACGTCGAGACGTGGCGCGGTCTCCTCGAGGCATCTGAGGTCCTCCACGGGTCGCCCGGCCGACGGCCGCTCCTCGCCGGACGGCGGGGGGGAATGGTCTTTTTCCAGTCCTCGCTCCGGACCCGTGTCGCGTTCGAGATCGCCTGTACCGACCTGGGGGCCCATGCCGTGCACCTCCAGGTCGGGGGAGGCCTGTGGCAACTCGAGCACCGTCCCGAGGTCGTGATGGACGGAGACGCAGCGGAACACGTCCGCGAAGGCATCCCCGTCCTCGGACGCATGCTGGACGTGCTGGGCGTTCGGAGCTTCGCGGGCCTGGTCCATGCGGCCGACGACGCGGAGGATCCGGTGATCCGCTCCGTCGCCGCGGCCTCCACCGTGCCCGTGCTCAGCCTCGAGTCTGCGATGGACCACCCGCACCAGGGACTGGCGGACGCCCTGACCGTGCGTCGTGCCTACCCCGGCCGGAGGGTGAGGGTCGTCGTGACCTGGGCGCCGCACGTGAAGCCGCTGCCGCTCGCCGTTCCGCACGCCGCGGTCACCGCCTTCGCCCGCGAGGGGCATGAAGTCGTCCTGGCCCATCCCCCGGGTTTCGATCTCGACGAGGGCGTCATGGAGGACGCGGGCCGCTTCGCCCGGGAAGCCGGCGGGAGCCTCGACGTCATGCACGATCGGGATGCGGCGTTCGACGGGGCGCACGTCGTCTACGCCAAGTCCTGGGGGGCCCGCGCCGATTACGGGCGCCCGGCGGACGGCGCCCGGCGCCTCGCCCGCCACGCGGACTGGATCGTCGACGCGCCGGCCATGGCCCGCACCGACGACGCCGTGTTCATGCACTGCCTGCCCGTGCGCCGGGGCGTCGTCGTCACGAGCGATGTCCTGGAGAGTCCTCGAAGCCTCGTCGTGGACCAGGCGGGAGCGCGACTCGACGTGCAGAAAGCCACCCTGTGCTACGCCCTCGGCGTCGAGCCTCGCCCCGCGCCGACGGAGGTGCTCCCATGAGAGACGTCACCCTGCTGAAGGAGGCGCTTCCCTACCTCCGCGCGCACCGTCGGCGCACGATGGTGGTGAAGCTCGGCGGCGAGATCGCGGCCGATGCTCGCGCGCTTCGTTCCTTGGCGCAGGAGCTCTCGCTCCTGGCGCACGTCAACATCCGGATCGTCGTCGTGCACGGCGGTGGCCCCCAGGCCACGGCGCTGAGCCGCCGCCTCGGGCTCGAGCCGAGGATGGTGCAGGGGCGTCGCGTCACCGACGAGGCTACGCTCGACGTCGCCAAGATGGTGTTCGCGGGCAGCATCAACCTCGACATCCTGTCTGCCCTGCGCGCACAGGGGCTGCACGCCGTGGGACTGAGCGGCGTGGATGGCGACATCCTGCACGCCATCCGTCGACCGCCGACGGCCATGACGGACGACGCGACCGGGGAGACCACCGTCGTCGACTTCGGCCACGTCGGGGACGTCACGGGCGTGGATACCTCGCTCCTCTCGTTGCTGGTGGAGAACGGGTACGTCCCGGTGGTGTCCTCGCTCGGAAGCGACGCGGACGGCAACGTGCTCAACATCAACGCCGACACCGTGGCGTCCGCGCTCGCGCAGGACCTGCGGGCATCCAAGCTGATCAGCATGACGACCGTGCCGGGGCTTCTCCGGGATCCGGAGGATCCTTCCTCCGTGATCTCCCGTCTCACGCTGGCCGAGGCCCGCGATGCGCTGACGTCCGGCCGCATCCGCGGGGGCATGGTGCCGAAGGTGCGTTCATTGGTGGATGCCGTCGAGCATGGCGTCGCCGCGGGACACATCCTCAGCGGTCTCGACGAGAGCGCGCTCCTCCTCGAACTCTTCACCACCGAGGGCGTCGGGACCCTGATCGAGGCCGGAGACGACGCATGAACGGCGTCGTCGACTTGCTCTGCGATCTGGTGCGCATCCCCTCCGTCTCGGGCACCGAAGAGGCCTGCCGCGACGCCCTGGTGCGCTGGCTCCGGCGCCGGGGCGTGGCCGCGCGAACGCACGGACGAAACGTGCATGCCGTGATCGAGGGCGCGGATCCCGCCGCGGACGGCCTGCTCCTCTGCTCGCACATCGACGTCGTCCCGGTGGGCGACGGGTGGACCCGCGACCCCTGGGCGGGGCACGTCGAGGCCGGTCGGATCCACGGCCGCGGCGCGAACGACGCCAAGGCCAGCGTCGCGGCGATGGCGTGGGTGGCGGCGCACGTGGACACGTCGTCGCTTCGCGGTCGGCTCGTGCTCGCCTTCGTCTGCGATGAAGAGACCGGGGGCGAGGGGCTCGAAGTCCTGAAGGACGCGTTGGAACCCTTCGCCGCCTCGGTGATCGGGGAACCGACCGAGCTGGACGTCTGCCCCGGCCAGCGGGGGCTGCTGCGGGCGACCCTCACGGCGCGGGGCCGCAGTTGTCACGCCTCTCGACCCTGGGAGGGTGAGAATGCCGTGGTCAAGGCGGCGCGTGACGTCCTTGCCATCGACAGGCTCGACCTCGGCGAGGAGGATCCCGTGCTGGGGAGGGCCACCCTCGAGTCGACGGTGATTGCGGGGGGGACGCGACCGAACGTGCTTCCCGGGGAATGCGTGGTCGAACTCGACGGTCGATCGACCCCCGCATGCGACAACGACGCGATGCTGGCACGCCTCCAGGCGGTCGTCGCGAGCGACGTCGTCGTGCGGAGCAAGCGCTTCCTTCCGGTCAGCACACCGGCCAGCCAGCGCATCGTCCGCCTGGCGCTGGACGCCAGTCCGACGAAGCGCCTCCGCCCGTTCGGAGGGGTCTCCGACCTCTTCCACGTGCGGCACCGACCGGGGGTCGTCATGGGGCCCGGCACGAGCGAGCAGAGTCACGCGGCGGACGAGTCGATCGCGGTGGATCAGGTCGAAGCGGCCGTGACCGCGTATGGCCACGTCGTCCGGTCGTTTCTAGGCGGACGCGTCAAGGAGAGCTGATGGCCAAGAAGCACAAGGCGAACGCGGGCGCGCGGGTCGGCGATGAGGGGATCCTACGGGGACGCTTCGTTGGCGGCGTGCACCCCGCGCTGGACCGGGTCAACCGCTCTTTCGACTTGGACCGGCGCATGGCCGCCGAGGACATCCGGGGGTCCATCGCCCACGCGGAGATGCTCGGGATGCGGGGCATTCTCGCCATGGCGGCCGTCAAGCGCATCGTCCGGGGACTGAAGCAGGTCGCCGCCGAGTTCGAGCGCGGGGTGTTCCCCGAGCGGCCCGAGGACGAGGACATCCACATGGCCGTCGAGCGCCGACTCACGGAGCTCATCGGCGAGGACGGCAAGCGCCTGCACACGGCCCGGAGTCGCAACGACCAGGTCGCCTTGGACCTCCTCCTCTACCTCGAGGGTGCGAGCGAGCGGGTCGTGGGCTCGGTCCGTCGGCTCCAGGGGGTGCTCGTGGCGCTGGCCGCGCGCGACGGCGAGGCGATCCTGCCCTTCTACACGCACATGCAACGGGCCCAGCCGATGCTGCTCGGGCACGTCCTCCTCGCCTACGTGGAGCTTCTCGAGCGTGACCGTCATGCGCTCGCGTTCCCCCTCGACGCCTGCCCGCTCGGCAGCGGCGCTGGCGCGGGAACGACCTTCGGAATCGATCGGAAAGCGACGGCTCACGCGCTGGGCTTCCGCCGCCCGTCCCCGAACAGCCTCGCGTCGGTCTCGGCGCGGCCGGAGGCCGCCGGATTCGCGGCCGCGCTCGCCTCGCTGGCCACGACGCTCTCGAGGCTCGGCGGCGAACTCGTCATGTGGACGAGTCGAGAGTTCGGATTCGCGCGTCTCGGCGACGCCGTCTCCACGGGGTCGAGCATCATGCCGCAGAAGCGCAATCCGGACGGTGCGGAGCTGCTTCGGGCACAGGCGATCCGTGTGCAAGGGGCGCACGCGGCCCTGCTCGAACTCCAGCGGGGCCTCCCGCTCGGCTACTTCAAGGACCTGCAGGAAGACAAGCATCACCTCTTCCTGGCGGAGGACACGACGCTCTCCATGCTCGAGGTGGCGCTCGCCATGCTCGAGGACGTGACGTTCGACGCCGAGCGTATGCGCGCCGCCGTCGACGATCCGTCGGGTCATCTTCTGGCGACGGAGGCGGCGGACTGGTTGGTCGGACGCGGCGTGCCCTTCCGGGAGGCGCACGAGGCCGTCGCGCGGCTCGTCGGCGAGGCGGACGCCCGCGGCGCCGGTCTCCCCGACCTCCCGCTCGAGGTGTGGCAAGCCGTTCATCCCGTGTTCGACGCGGATGTGCTCAGCGCCGTCACGCCCGAGACCGCCGTCCGGGCCCGGCGAGCCCTCGGCGGCACGGCGCCGGCCAACGTCCGCCGCGAGATCAAGCGCTGGCAGAGGGCGCTCGCGACCTGAGCGCCCCGGCGCCCCCCCGGACGGCGTCCCCACGCCGCGAGGACGAGCGCTGTGGCGAGGACCGTGAGGGCCGACGGGAGGCGAGTGGGCCGTAGCCGCCCACGCAGGGCGAGCCATCGGGCCCGCCTCCGGCCGCCGACCATGCGACGGTCAGCTGGCGTTCGAGACCGCGGCGCCCGACAAGGCGAGGAGCTCACCCACGGACAGCAAGCCGTGGATGTCCGCTTCCGAGAGGGGGTCCGAGTCGAGCGAGAGGTAGATGACCAGCACCGCGCTCACCCTGCCATCGACCAGGAGGGGGAACGCGAAGATGTCGACGACACCGAGCGTGCGCTCGAGGAAGGCCTCGATCTCGGAGCGATCCTCCAGGTCGAGGGCGCTCACGAGCGCCTTGCGCCGGACGGCCTCCTTGACGAGATTGGCTTCGATCGTCTCCTGGCGCGCGCGGTCGAGCCGAGCCATCTTCTGCATCTCGCGAATCGGCTCGGCGGCGGCCGCCGCCCACCCGCTTGCATCCGTGTGGATGGAGCATGCGACCGCAGCGAAGTGGTTCGCCACGCTCGTGGTCACTCGGGACATCATGCCCTCGAGCGAATTGTGGGGTGCGCGCGCCGCCAAGCGGAACAGCACCCGGTGCAAGGGACTGCCGTCTATGCTCACTCTGCCTGTCTCCCTGGCCGCCGAAGCGGGTCCTCGACTCCCAGAACCAAGGATAGCCTACGTCGTCTGTGGGACGAGGGCCTGTTCATCCGCCTGAACACATGGCGCTGCGATGGGTAGACTCGGGTGCGCCGTGCCTCGGATGGACCCGGGCACGCGTGGGGGCCAGCTTCGCGTGAGGATCTGGGTGCTACCCCTCGTCGTCTCTCTCCTCGTCGTCGGCTCCGTCATGCCGCCCGTCGTCCGGGCGGACGAGAGCTCGAGCGAGGCCTTGCTCGCCGAGGTCCGGCGGCACGACGATCCGCAGCGCTTCCTCGACGCCGTCGCGGAGCTTCGACGCCGGGGCGGCGCAGACGGCGCACTCCTCGACGACGCCTTGGACAGACTGGCCGCGAAGGCACGGCGAGACGGCGCGAGGTTGGCACGTCGGCTCGAGGCGTACGCGCCACGTGCGGCCGAGGGACGGACCACGACCAAGCTCCGCCGCGCGTGGATGGACGCGGCCGCGCATGCGCGCGCGTGGATCTTCGATGAGGAGGCGTTCCCCGTGCCGGAGCAGGCCCTGATCACCGGGCCGATGCAGGGATACCAGGAGGCCAAGAAGCGCGGGGACGCCGCGGCGCGGGCCTACACGCGCCTGGCCAAGGTCCTCGATCGGGAACTCGGCCGTCTGCTCCGCCTCCGGCCCGACAAGGCCCGGTCCCTGCTCGATGAGCACGCTGAGGCCGAAGCCTCGCTCAGACGAATCGAGCGGGCGCGGGCCCTTGCGACGGAGGCGGACGCCGCGCCGACCGTCTCGCGCCTCGCGCTCGACCTGCTGGCCCTTCGGGGCGGCGCGTTCGCCGAGGCGGCGGCCCTCTTCGATGCCGAGGACGATGCGTGGACGCGGCTCTGCCTCTTCTACGCCTACACCCGCACCGTGGACGATGCGAACGCCGCGGATGGAAAGCGCCTCAGCAAGCAGGCGCACGTAGGCCTGGCCGCGCTCAACGCGCATCGCGTCTCGTTGGGCATCTCCTCCCTGCGATACAGTGCGAAGCTGGGTCGGATGGCGACCGAGCACGCGGAGGAGATGATGCGCCTCGGGTACTTCTCTCATCGCAGTCCGATGCCCGAACGCGAGACCAAGGAAATGCGCGCCGCGCTCGTCGGCTACGAAGGACGCGTCGTCGAGTGCATCACGGGCGCGCGAGGACCCGAGAGCGCCATCGAGTTCTGGAAGTTCGACGGCGGCCACCACCGGGACATGGTCGATCCGCGGTGGGCCGAAGGTGGGTTCAGCGAGCGGGGCAACATGGTCTACGACGGTGGTTCCGGCGAGCCCGGTACCGCCCCCGTCGTCCACTTCCAGCTTCCCGCCGAGTAGGATGGCGCGCGGAGGCCGCCATGCTGAGTGACACGATCCGCCGCCGCATGCTCGAAGCGATGAAGGCGGGGAACACCCTCGAGCGGAGCATCCTCAAGGTGGCTCTGGGGGAGATCCAGGGCGTCGAAGTGAGGACGGGGAAGGCGCTCGACGACGCCGCGGCCCAAGCGGTGCTCCGCAAGCTCGTGAAGTCCAATCAGGAGTCGCTGGCGTTGATCGAGGACGAGGCGCAGAAGACCCGTCTCGTCGCCGAGACCGCGATCCTCGAAGCGCTGCTTCCCAAGGCGCTCGACGTGGGAGCCATCGTGGCCGCGCTCGAGCCCATCCAGGACGCCATCCGCGCCGCGACGGCCGCTGGCCCGGCGACGGGCATCGCGATGAAGCACCTCAAGGGGCAAGGCGCCGTGGTGGAGGGCAAGGACGTGGCGCAGGCCGTCCGGACCCTGCGCGCGTGATGGCCGACGCCGCTTTTCCGGAGCGCGACGGTCGGGTGGCCATCGGCATCGACGTCGGCGGAACCCATGTCCGCTTCGGCGTCGTCGAGGGGCAGCGCGTCGTGTGGCAGCAGCGGCGCGCCCCGCACCTGGCGCGGCGGTTGGAGGCCGATCGGCCGGCCGAGGGGAAGGCTCTCGTGCTGCGTCACCTCCAGGAGGGCATCGCCGAGGCGCTCGCGACCCAGCCTCGCGCGGAGGCGGTGGGCCTGGCGTTCCCCGGCTTCTTCGATCCCACGAGCCGCCTGCTACGCCTCTCGCCGAACCTCCCGGGGCTGATCGACGTGAACCTCGAAGCCCCGCTCACGGCGCGGCTGGGCCTCCCCGTCGTGGTGGAGAACGACGCGTTGGCGGCCGCGGTGGGGGAGTGGGTCCTCCACCCCGCGCGGCCCATGGATCTCCTCTACATCGGCCTGGGAACGGGCATCGGGGGCGGCCTCGTTCTGGGGGGGCTGCCTCGGCGCGGCGACCACGGCGTCGCCATGGAGGTCGGGCACATCATCGTCGAGCCGGGGGGGCGACCCTGTGGCTGCGGCAACCACGGCTGCTTGGAGCAGTACGCCTCCGCCACGGGCATTCGCCAGGGCTACGCCGAGGCCGCGGGGGAGACGCTGGAGACCGCCGAGATCGCCGCGCGCGCGCATGCCGGCGATACGCGGGCGCGCTCGGCGTTCTCCCGGGCCGGGGCGGCGCTGGGCTGCGTCGTGGCGCACCTCGCCAAGGTGCTCGACGTGTCCGACCTCGTCATCGGCGGCGGCGTGGCCCTCTCCTGGGATCTCTGCGATGTCGCCTTTCAGCGGCGCCTCGAGCACGACCTGCTGCCGGTGTTGCGAGGCAAGCTGCGCGTACGGATCTCGGAAGCCGAGGACCGAGCCGGGATGATCGGAGCCGCCCACCTCGCGCTAGCCTGACGGGCGGACGCGAGCGTGACGGGCACCGGCACGCGGTGGGATGGAGAGAGCATGCGGACAGAAGCGTGGAGCGCGTTGGCACGTCATCGGGAGTCTCTCGATTCGGTTCGCATCCAGGACCTGTTCCTCCGGGATCCCCAGCGCATGAAAGGCTTCGTTCGCGAGGCATGTGGCCTGCGCGTCGATTTCGCAAAGCACGTGGTCGACGAGCGCGCGATCGATCTGCTCGTCCGGTTGGCGGAGGAGGCGGACCTCGTTGCGTGGCGCGACGCCTGCTTCGAGGGGGAGAAGGTCAACACGACGGAGGGTCGCGCGGCGCTGCACACCGCCCTGCGCAATCGTTCCGAGCGGCCGGTCCGCGTCGATGAGCAGGACGTCATGCCCGGCGTGCGCTCGGTCCTGACGGCGATGCGGGCCTTCGTCGGGGACGTTCGCGAGGGCCGGTGGACGGGGTTCACGGGGAAGCGGATCCGCGACGTCGTGAACATCGGCATCGGCGGGAGCGACTTGGGACCCGCCATGGCCGCTACGGCGCTCGAAGCGCACTGGCCGAAGGACCTCCGGGGGCACTTCGTGTCCAACCTCGACGGTGCCCAGCTGGCGGGCGTCCTCGCCGGCCTCGATCCCGAGCGCACGCTCTTCGTCATTGCCTCCAAGACGTTCTCCACGCAGGAGACCCTGACCAACGCCCGCAGCGCGCGAGCGTGGCTGACGCACGCCTTGGGAGACGATGCCGCGGTCGCACACCATTTCGTCGCGGTCTCGACGCACGCCGAGCGCGTACGGGAATTCGGGATCGATCCCCAGAACATGTTCGTGTTCTGGGACTGGGTGGGGGGGCGCTACTCGCTGTGGTCCGCGGTGGGGTTGTCCGTGGCGCTTCTGGCCGGCATGGAAGCCTTCGAAGCGATGCTCGCGGGCGCGTTCGCCATGGACGAGCACTTCCGCAGCGCCCCGCTCCGCGACAACCTGCCCGTGATCCTCGGGCTCCTCGGTGTCTGGTACGTCGACTTCTTCGACGCCGCGTCGCATGTCGTGCTGCCCTACGATTGGGCGCTACGGCTCCTGCCGGCCCATCTCCAGCAGCTGGAGATGGAGAGCAACGGCAAGCGCGTGACGCGTGACGGGACGCCGGTCGACCAGGCGACCTGCCCCATCGTGTGGGGGGGGCCTGGCAACAACGGCCAGCACGCCTACTACCAGCTGCTGCATCAGGGCACCCGGATGGTGCCCGCGGACGTCCTGGTTGCCCTCGAGAGTCAGGCATCGCTACCCCACCATCAGGCGGCCGTCTTGTCGAACGCGTTCGCGCAGACCGAGGCGCTCATGCGGGGGCGGACCGAAGAAGAGGCATTCGCCGAGATGGTCGCGCGCGGGCTCTCGGAGGCCGAGGCTCGACGCCTCGCTCCGCACAAGGCCATGCCCGGGAACCGCCCCACGACGACCATCGGGTACGAGCGCCTCACGCCCGAAATCCTGGGCGCACTCGTCGCCCTCTACGAGCACAAGGTGTTCGTCCAGAGCGTGCTCTGGCGGGACAACGCGTTCGACCAGTGGGGGGTGGAGCTGGGCAAGAAGCTCGCCGGGACCATCCTCGAGGAACTCGAGGCGGGTCCCCCCCGTCCCCACGACCCCTCGACGACCGCGTGGATCGCCTGGGCCCAGGCCGGAAGACGAGACCCTACCGACGGTGGATGAGGTCGAGCGAGACCCCTTGGCGGGGGTCAGCAGCGAACGCGGAACGCGCCTCGCCCCGGATAGACCGCCATGTCGCCGAGGTCCTCTTCGATGCGGAGGAGCTGGTTGTACTTCGCCACGCGATCGCTGCGGGCGGGCGCGCCCGTCTTGATCTGCCGCGAGTCGAAGGCGACCGACAGGTCTGCGATCGTCGTGTCTTCGGTCTCGCCCGATCGGTGGCTCGTCACCACCGCCCAATCGGCGCGATGGCTCATCTGGACGGCGGCCATGCTCTCGGAGAGCGTGCCGATCTGGTTGACCTTGCACAGCAAGGCGTTCGCGGCCTTCTCCCGGATCGCCCGGTCGATCCGCTCCACGTTCGTGACGAGGAGGTCGTCGCCGACGAGCTGCACGCGGTCGCCGAGCTTCGACATCAGGAGCGTCCACCCCGCCCAGTCGTCCTCCGCCATCCCGTCTTCGAGGCTGATGATGGGGAAGCGGTCGCACCAGTCGACCCAGAGATCCACCATCTCACCGCTCGTCAGCTCGCGCCCCTCGATATCGAGGACGTAGCGTTCCTTCTTCGCGTCGTAGAGTTCGGACACGGCGGGATCGAGCGCGAGCAGGATGTCCTCGCCAACCTGATAGCCGGCCTTTTCGATGGCCCCGAGGATGAGCTCGATCGCCTTCACGTTGCTGCCGATGGCCGGCGCGTAGCCGCCCTCGTCACCGACCGTGGTCGCGTAGCCGGCCGCGTGGAGTTGCCCGCCCAAGGTGTGGTAGATCTCGACGCACCAACGCAGGGCCTCCGCGAAGGTCGGCGCACCCACCGGCATCACCATGAACTCCTGGAAGTCGGTGCTTCCCGCGGCGTGCTTTCCGCCATTCATGATGTTCATCATGGGCACGGGCAGGTGGCACGCGGAGATCCCGCCCACGTACCGGTAGAGGGGGAGGCCGCAAGCGCTGGCTGCGGCTTTCGCGCAGGCGAGACTCACGCCCAGGATGGCGTTCGCGCCGAGTTCGCTCTTGTTGGGCGTGTCGTCCAGGTCGATGAGCAGGGCGTCGAGCCCCGTCTGATCCATGCCGTCCCAGCCCACGATGTCGGGCGCGATGCGCTCGTTCACGTTCTCCACGGCCTTCAGGACGCCCTTGCCGCCGTACCGTTTCGGGTCCCCATCTCGCAGCTCGACGGCCTCGTGGGCACCCGTGCTGGCCCCGCTCGGCACGGCGGCACGGCCCAGGGAGCCGTCGTCGAGCTCGACCTCGACCTCCAGGGTCGGGTTGCCCCGGCTGTCGAGGATCTGTCTCGCACCCACCGCCACGATGATCGTCATGGGACCCTCCTTCGCGGCCCACGTGGGTCGCCCGGGGATTGAATCCCGTCCTTCCCGGCGGGGCAAGCGCCAAAGGCAGCGAAAGCGAGGCCCCTTGCGCGCCCTTGGGTGAAGCCCGAAACTGCCGGGTGGAGGCCTGGAATCGGGCCAGGGGCGGCGGAGGAGACACGCACGATGTTGGGAGCGAGGCAGGAGGGGCCGCAGCTGTCGGGTGCGTCGGTGGGTGGCCGTTCAGCCTCCTCGGTGGGGCGGCGGTGGCTACGGTCCTGCATCCACGTCAACAACGACGACGGACACGGCGGCAACCACATCCTCGGCAGCCGCGCGCCCGGGGCGCCGCGGCGGCGGCCGGCGTCGCTGACCGGAAGGTCACCCTACTTCAGTGAAATGCGAGAAGGCGTGCCCCCCGGGGGCACAGGCAACGAAGCGCAAGGAGGCGAGGCAATGGCAGCAGTGAACTCCGAGAGCCGGAACAGGCCGATCGCGGTCGGTCTGGCTCTCTTGATGATCGTGGGCGTCGCCGGGTGGATGCCCGACGCGCGCGCGGACGGGGACGGTCAGCCCCGCATGTTCGACACACCCGCCCAGGCTGTGAACGCCTTGGTCCTGGCGGCCGAGAAGAACGACTCCGACGCGATTCTCGCCATCTACGGCGCGGTCGGGAAGGAACTGGTCCAGGACGCCAGCGACCCGCAGGTGCGAAGCGAGCGTGGGGCCTTCGCCTCCGCCGCGCGCGACAAGGCGCAGCTTCGAACGCTCGAGGACGGTTCCAAGGAACTCCTCGTCGGGCGCACCGGGTGGCCGCTGCCGATTCTGATCGTTTCGAAGGACGGCAAGTGGTACTTCGACGCCGAAGAGGGCAAGGAGGAGATCCTCCTTCGCCGCATCGGACGCAACGAGCTCACCGCCCTTCGCATCGCCGACATCTACAGCGATGCCCAGGTCGCCTATGCGTCCAAGGACCGCGACGGCGACGAGGTTCGCGAGTATGCGCAGCGCATCCTCAGCACGACGGGGAAGCACGACGGTCTCTACTGGGAGACCGAAGCGACCGACGTCGAGCACATGAGTCCGCTCGGGCCGTCGGTGATCACGCTCGAGGAGTATCTGAAGGCCGATGACAAGTCGGCGATTCCCTTCAACGGCTACTACTGGAAGATCCTGAAGGGTCAGGGCGAGAACGCGCCGGGAGGGGCTCACTCCTACATCATCAACGGCAACATGATCACGGGCTTCGCGCTCGTCGGGGTACCCGCCGCGTACGGATCCACCGGGATCATGACGTTCATCGTCAGCCATCACGGGGAGATCTTCGAGAAGGACCTCGGAGAGAACGGGATCGAGGCGGTGGCCGCCATGGACACCTTCGATCCGGACGAGAGTTGGAAGCCCGTCGAGCCGGCGGCCGAGGAGGCGGTCGAGTAGCTGCGGCTACCGACCGAAGAACATCATGAAGCGAATCAGTCGACTCCCCCTCGGGGCGTTCCTTCTCCTTCTGGCGCTCCCGCTGGCGCTACCCAGCGCGGTGCTGGCCGAAGACGATGCTCCCCCCGCGCCCGTCGCCGAAACGGACGAGCCCGACAAGTACTCCGCCGAGGAGTTGCAGGAGATCGTGGGGCCGATCGCCCTCTACCCCGACATCGTCCTGTCCTCGCTGCTCCCCGCCTCGTGCTTTCCCACCGACGTGATTCAGGCCGCCCGGTACCTGAAGGAACAAGGTGGCGAAGTCAGCGAGGCGCCGGACGACGTCAACTGGGACGACAGCGTCGTCGCGATGCTCCAGTTCCCCGACGTGGTCACCTGGATGAACGACAACATCGACTGGATGGAGCAACTCGCCTGGGCCGTGAGCGTCCAGCAGGACGAGGTGCTCGACGCGGTCCAGTCGTTCCGCCACGCCGCTGAGGAGGCGGGGAACCTCGAATCGAACGAGTACCAGAACGTCAAAACCATGCCGGCAGATCAGTACGCCACCGAGACGGGGGTCACCGAAGACCTCGGCACGTCGGCGTCCAGTGACACCGTCATCATCATCGATCAGGCGCAGCCCGAGACCGTCTACATCCCCACCTACCAGCCCGCCGCGGTGGTCCAGCCCTACTACGGAGCGACGCCTCTGTTGAACTTCGGTGTCGGCTTCGCCGCGGGGGCCTTGGGCGCCTGGGCGTGGAACAGCATCGGCTGGGGATGGGGTGGCCACCACGGCAACATCAACATCAACAACAACTACTGGCATGGCGGCAACAACGTCATCGGCAACCGGCCGGGCTACGGACACGGTCCCAACCGGCCTGGCAACTGGCGACCGCCGAACAATCGGCCGGGCAACCGACCCGGGAATCGTCCGGGGAACCGCCCCGGAACCCGTCCGCCGAACCGTCCCGGTTGGAACAACCCCGGCAACCGCCCGGGCAACCGACCCGGCAACCGACCCGGCAACCGACCCGGGGGCAACCCGGGTGGCGTGAAGCCGCCGGCCAACCGCCCCGGTAGCGGCAACCGCCCCGGCGCGGGCAATCGCCCGGGGAGCGGCAACCGTCCCGGCGCGGGCAACCGCCCGGGGAGCGGCAACCGTCCCGGCGCGGGCAACCGCCCGGGGAGCGGCAACCGTCCCGGCGCGGGCAACCGCCCGGGGAGCGGCAACCGTCCCGGCGCGGGCAACCGTCCGGGGAGCGGCAACCGTCCCGGTGCGGGCAACCGCCCGGGGAGCGGGAACCGCCCCGGTGCGGGAGGCCGCCCCGGCTCCGGCAATCGTCCCTCCACGCGTCCCTCGACGCGTCCCGGCGGGAACAAGATGGCGCGGCCGACGCCGGCGCCCAGCAAGAGCGGACTGGGCGGGGTGAATGGTGGCAACCGGGGGGCCAGGAATGCCTCCAGCCGAGGTCGCCAGAGCGCCGGGAACAAGCGTCCCTCGTCGGCCCAGCGGCCCTCGTCACGGCCGCAGTCGCGGCCGCAGTCGCGTCCCTCGTCCAGCCGTCAGGCCAATCGGTCGGGAGGCAATCGCTCGTCCAGCTTCAGCGGGCGTTCCAGCGGTAGCCGGGCGCGTGCGAGCAGCAGTCGCGGTTCCCGCAGTGCCGGCCGCAGCAGCGCCGGCCGAAGCCGTGGGGGTGGCGGTGGCCGCGCCCGGGGTGGTGGAGGCCGCCGGGGTGGCGGACGTCGTCGATGAGTCGTGCAAAGCAGGTTGAAGGAGAGAGAGACATGGTGCATCCGAACGTGAACGGCGTGGGTCGCCGCTTCGGCCGCCTTGCGCTGACGACGGCCCTGGTCCTCGTACTGCTCGGCGGCATGCTGCCGAGCGTGCGTGCGGAAGGCGACGGGCTCCAGGGTGAGGCCTTCGCTTCACCGGAAGCGGCGGGCAAGGCGTTGATCGAGGCTTGCGCCACGAACGACGACGCGGCGCTGGTCGCAATCTTCGGCCCCGGGTCCAAGGAATTGGTGATGAACGGCGACGATCCCACCGTCGCCAAGGAGCGGGCCGAGCTCGCTGAGGCCGGTCGGGAGCGGATGGTTGCCGAGAGCGAAGGGGAGGGTCTGGCTTCGCTTCTCTTCGGCACCATGCGTTGGCCCCTTCCGGTGCCGATGGTGGAGGGCGAAGACGGCCTGTGGCGATTCGACCGCATCGCCGGTGCGGAGGAGGTCTTCCTGCGACGCATCGGACGCAACGAGCTGCGCGCCATCGAAGTCGCGAAGACGCTGGCCCGGGCCCAGGTCGAGTACGCTCGCGCCGACCGCGACGGGGACAAGGTGAGGGAGTTCGCGCAGCGGATCCCGAGCACGCCGGGCACGCAGGATGGGCTCTACTGGAAGGTGGATCCCGAGAGCGGCGAGGCGGAGAGCCCCTTGGGGCCGGCGATCCAGCCCTTCCTGGCATACGCCACCGAGGGGAAGAAGGTCCCCTTCGGCGGGTACTACTGGAAGGTCCTGAAGCAGCAGGGAAGCGATGCCCCGGGGGGCGCCCACTCCTACTTGGTGAACGGCAACATGATCGCCGGGTTCGCGTTCGTCGCGGCCCCCGCCGAGTATCTCAAGACCGGTGTGATGACCTTTCTCGTCAGCCACCACGGGAAGATCTACCAGCAGGACCTCGGCGAAGACTCGCTCGCTACGGCCAAGGCGATGACTGCGTTCGATCCCGGCGAAGGCTGGGTCGAGGTCGATCTGGACGACTGACGCCTTCGCGCCCATCGACGCTCCCGCCGCCACGGCGTGGCGGCGGGAGCGTTCTTCTTTTTTGGGGGCGCCGGTGGGCCTTTGTCCCGCCCCGAGCGCCGGGGGTGGCACGAATCCTGCAACACCCCTCGCATCCAGCCGACGTTTCTACTGGAGCGTGAACCCGCCAGGGCCGCGCTCGTCCAAGGAAACAGAACCGCTCACGACTCGTGAGGAGCGACCATGCCCCCTCGCCCCCGTTCCCCCCGTCCGCGCCATGAGATTCTCGCCTTCGTCCTCGCCGGCCTCTTGGCTCTGGCGGTCGTAGCGCTCTCCGGGTGGGGAAGCGAGAGCGACGCCCCGGACGGGGCGGAGCCCGTCGGCCAGGACGCGCCGATCGCGTCACCGTCCGTGGACCCGTAACCTCGAGGAAACGGGTGGCTCGGACTCGACGAAGGGCCGCCCCTCGCCGAGGCCTTGCTTCGGCGCGGGGATCGGCCCTCTGATTCTCGCCGCGATCAGAAGTTCCAGTTGAACTGCAGGGTCAGGATATCCGTGGTGCCGTCCATGTAGCCGCTGAGGAAGCCGGCGGCGGGCGAGGCCAGGTCCATGTCGCCCTGGCTCACGAAGATGTGGGCGTAGCCCAGCTCCAGTGAGCAGGCGCGGCTGAAGTCGTACCCGACGCCAGCGGATGCCCAGACGCGATCGCTCAGCGGGATTCGCGGGGTGCGCGTGTCGTCGGGAATCGGCGTCTGGTCCCACTGCGTGCCGAGGCGCAAGCGCCAGCGGCTGCTCGGACGGTAGATCGCGCCCAGGGCGACGCGCCACGTGTCCTTCCAGTCCAGCGGCGTGACGGCGTCGGGCTCGGCCGGGTTGTCGAACTCGACGCGCAACTCGTCGAAGCTGCTCCACCCCGTCCACACCACGCTAGCCAGCACGGTCCACTTGCGCCCGAAGTCGTGGGAGAAGCCCAAGCCGACCTGGTCCGGCATGGTGATGCTGGCCTGCGCGCCCGTGTCCACGAAGCGACCGGTGGCGGCGCTGATGCCCGCGGCGGGCGGGGGCACGGTGAAGTCCGCCGTGCCTTCGAGGGTTTGTTTGACGCGCGAGCGGTAGTGGAGCCCGACGCGCGTGCAGCAGGTGGGTTCCCACAAGAGGCCGATGTTGCCTCCGAAGCCCCAGTTGTCGCCGTCGACGTCGACCTTCCCGTCCAGCGCCTGCGGGGCCTGGGCCAGCGCACCGAAATCGATCATGTTGCCGAGCTCGGCGTGTGCGTACATGGCATTGAAGCCGACCGCGATCGACCACTTCCGGTGGAAGCGGTACGCCACGCTGGGGTTGATGTTGATCGTCGTGAGCCCCGAGCGCGTCCCGTAGTAGCGACCGATCCAGGTTTCGCCGTAGTCCGTCACCAGGCCGAACGGGGCGTTGATCGCCAGACCGAGCTTGAGACAGTTGTTGACGCTGTACACGCCGTAGAGCGAGCCGATCGGGATCATCTCGTCCGTGCTGCCGGTTTCGCCGGTGAACGCCAGCCCGGGCGCGCGGAACGAGCCCTCGTCCTGGAAGTCCCCACGGGCCCAGATGGCGGAGCCGGTGATGGCTACGGCGTTGCGCTGGATGCGCGTCATGCCGGCCGGGTTCCACCAGAGGGTGGATGCATCCTCGGCGACCGCTTGGGCGCCGGCGAAGCTGTTGCCGACCCCTTGGCCCTGCTCCTGGATTTCCACGCCGCTGGCCCACGCGCTCGGTGTCCCAACGAAGACCAGCGCCACGATGCCCGCGACCAGCGCTGCTACGTACGGAGTGCGATGCCTCACCTCGTGCCTCCCGCCTACACATCCCCCCGACAATCGCAATCAGGGGACGCCTGGAAGTCAACGCCGCGCGGGCGTTGGTGGGCTCGTCCGGGCGGGATTCGCCGTCGCCACCGTCACGGAAGTGTCGCTCGCGCCCGTCAGCCTCGTACCCAGGCATCGGCGAGGGAGCGACCGGATGTCCAGGCTTCCTCGACGCGAGGCCCCAGGCACCAGTCGCCGCATGCCCCGATGCGGGCGCCGGCGTCCCAGAGGTGAGGGACGCCTGCCGCGTCCTCGACGCGGGCGTAGAGCCACCGATGGATGAACCGCTCCCGTGGCGCGGGCGCCGCCTCGGCGCCCGGAAGCGTTCGAAAGGCCTCGAACAGCGCGACACCGACCCGCTCGGGATCGTCGTCGACGTGGGCCCGCGACCACGCCGGGGATGCGTGAAGCACCCAGGTCTCACCACCCGATGGCGCGGCCCGCCCCGGCTTGGTCGAGTCCCGGGCGACCCAGGTGAGTGCGCTGCCCGTGACCGTCGCCGCGTCATACGGCGCCGGGACGGACGCGCCGAACGCGAGCATCACCGCCCAGCACGGCGCCACCCGGACGGACGACGCGACGGCGGCGAGCCGCGGGCTCTCCCGCAGCAGCGGGATGGCCTGGGCGGCGGGCGTGGCCACGACGAGGGCGTCGTACAGCCCCGCGTCCTGCCCGCGGCTGTCCACGAGGTGCCAGCGCCGTCCACGCCGCGTGGCGCTCTCGATGCGAGTCGCGCGGTGGACGGGCAGGCCCTCCAGGACATGCTTGATCGGGCTGTTCATGGACGGCGTGCCGACCCAGCGCCGAATGTCGTCCTCGCGGGGCTGCCAGGTCCCGTCCTCGATGCGCACAAGCCGCGCGTCCCAGGTGGCGACCGTCCCCGCCTCGGCCCAGCGGGCGACCTCGCGGCGAAAGAGCGTGGCTTGCGTCGTGAAGTACTGCGCCCCGTGATCGAAGGTGAAGGGGGATGCTCGTCGCGTGCTCATGCGCCCGCCGAGTCCCCGCGCCTTGTCGAACACGACCACGTCCGCGCCTGCGTCCACGGCCGCGCGGGCGAACGCGGCACCCGCGATGCCTCCGCCGATCACGGCCAGCTGCGACGAGTCACTCATGCCACCCCTCCTTCGGCCAGCCACGCGTGGAATTCGGCTAACGAGGCGGACCTTCGGTCCGGCTCCGGCCCCTCGCGCGGCCTTCCTACGACGCGGGCGTCGTCTGGAAATAGCCCTTCTGGTCGAAGTACCCCAGCGCGTCGTCCACCGAGGGGAAGACCTTCGTCGCCGTCTCCGTGATGAAGGGGCTCGGGCTCTTGCCGGGGGCCCACACCACGTAGACCTCCTTGCCGTGCTCGAACGCGTGGTGCAGCTCCCGCTCGACGCCGCTCGAGAGGCCCGGCATGCCGCCCGGCAGCTCCGGGATGAAGCTCACGATCATGTCGGACTGGTCGATGAGCAGGAAGTCGCGCGCGTAGATCTGGCCGTCGATGTCGCGCGCGCAATCCAGGGTCTGCTTCACCGAGACGGGGAAGCGCTCGATCGAGCCGTCCTCGAGCATCAGCGTGCCCTCGATGAAGTCCACGCCCTCCTTCACGGCCTCCAGCGCGCGTTCGAGCAAGAGCTTCTCGTCGACGTCGCCGGGATCGAACGTGATGAAGTGCTGGGCCAACTCCCGGCGGAACGCGTCGATCTCGGCCAGGACGTCGGGCATGTCCACCACGTGGCTCATGGGGAACGAGGGGTAGACCTTGCGCATCTCGGGATGGCAGACGAGGCGACGGCAGGTCTCCGCCGTGATGTCGTCCCGGCCACGCGACACGACATAGAAGGAGTGGTGGCAACCCACGGCACGGGCCAGGAGCTCCGTCGCCATGATCTCCTCCTCGCGCCACACCATGGTGTCCTTCAGAGTGGCATCGAGCGTGTGCTCCTTCATGAGGCGGTGGTGGACCCCCTCCGCGTTGTCCACGAGGCAGATGAAGATCTCGGGGTTGAGCTGCTCGATCTGGTCGAAGTCGTACGCGCGAAAGAGCCCGTGCCGCCACCGGAACGTGGCGTGCGTGTTCACGATCACGTTCTCCCGGCCGGCCGACTCCGTGATGATGTCCTTGAAGACGCTGCGCCGTAGGGCGTGCAGCCGGCTCAGGGGAAGATCGAGGATTCGTCCGGCCCTGACCTCCGGGGCCTCCGCGTACATGCGATTGCCTACGTGGTAGAGGGCGATGCCGTCGCCGGCCTCCTCGCTCAGGCGGGCCACCTCGTTGAGGTAGCCCTTCTTCTCGAGGCCGACCTGGCCCGTCATGATCGCGCGCATCGAAGCCTCCGTCCCGGGGGGCCAAGGGGTACGGCAGGCGAGGGGGCCTGCCAAGCGGGGAAAGGGGGCCTTCCCCTACCTCTTCGCCCGAGCGGCGCCGACGGTCACGACGAAAGCGACGCGTAGACGGTCGGATCCTCGAGGCCCGCCTCGAGGAAGCCCCGGCGGCGGAGTCGGCAGGCGTCGCAATGACCGCAGTGCACGAGGCCGCCTCCCTGGGTCGGAGGGTCGTAGCACGACGTGGTCAGCTCGAAGGGCACGCCGAGACGGGAGCCTTCCTCGACGATGCCCTGCTTGGAGAGATGGAGGAGGGGAGCCAGGATCGAGACGGCCCGTCCCTCGACGCCCTGCTTCGTCCCCGTGCGGGCGACTTCCCTGAACGCATCCAGGAACGCGGGGCGGCAGTCCGGGTAGCCGGAGTAGTCGAGTGCATTCACGCCCAGCACGATGCCGTCGGCGTCCAGGACTTCCGCCGCGGCAAGCCCCAACGACAAGAACACCGTGTTGCGGGCCGGGACGTACGTGACGGGGATGTCCGCGCCGATCTCGTCGCGACTCCGCGGGACGTCGATATCGTCCGTCAGGGCGCTGCCGCCCAGTGACGCGAGGTCCACGCGGATCATGCGAAAGGAAGCCAGGTCCATGGCCTCCGACACGCGCCTCGCGGCGTCGAGCTCGACCCGGTGGCGCTGCCCGTAGTCGAAGGCCAGCGCGTGGACCTCGGCCCCGTCGGCGGCGACCATCGCCGTGGCCGTCGCCGAGTCCATGCCGCCCGAGAGGAGAGCGACTACTCGGGACGCAGCGGCCACGTCTCGTCGTCCTCCAGGGGCTCGTGGGCGCCCGGATCACTCTTCATCGCTACGACCAGGCAGAAGAAGAAGCCGCCCCAGAGCAAGAGCGCCGCCACGATGCCCATGATGATCCCGCTCTGGGGGATCGAGGTCCGGCGGAGCGCGACGCCGACCTGCGGCTGCAGCGCCGCGTAGCGGTCGCGGAGGGGGTCCGCCTCGTCCAGGGCGTCGACCGCGTCCTTCGCCTGGCGATACGCCTGCCAGCGCTCATCCCAGGTCGTCGGGGCGTCGGGCCGGGTCGCCGTCTCGAGCGCATCGAGCGCGGCGGCGGCGTCGGGCGCTTCGCTGGCGAGCGCGGGTGAGGTCGTCGCCAGGACGAGCGCCGAGAGGAGGCTCACAAGGAGGCCCAGAGAGAGGCCCAGGAGCAGCACGCGATCAGTCTTCATCGCCGGCTCCCTTCAGCGAGGCGAGTACGAACGAGGCGACGACCATCAGGACGGCGGGGATGGCGCCCGCCCAGAGCAGCGCGGCCGTCGGGTAGTCACCGTAGCCCGAGGCGAAGAGGTCTTTGAGGACGAAGAAGAGACCGGCACCCAGACCCAGCGGGGTGACGACCTTCAGGCACCACTTCCAGAACCAGGTGGCCTTCAGCTCGCTGCGTCGGTTGACGTCGTCCTGAAGCGCTTGGAAGCGCTTCCTCCCGATGATCCACCCGAGGACGACCGCCTGCACGAGCGCCACCAGCGGGAGGCTGTAGTTCGCGAGGAAGTTGTCGGTCACGTCGAGCCAGTAGAGGCCGGAGCCGAAGCAGAAGATGAGGCCGAGGACGCACGAGCCGATGCAGAGCGCCGCCACGAGGCGCCCGCGGGGCATCTTGAACTTGTCGTACATCGCCGTCGCGACGGACTCCACGATCGAGAAGGCCGAGTCCACGCCGAGCGTGAGCAGCATCACGAAGAAGCCGAAGCCCAGCAAACCCTGCACGACGTGGCCGCCGGGGAACTGGCTGATGGCCTCGGGGTAGGAGGAGAACGCCAGGCCGAAACTCGTGGCCTCGAGATCCGGAATCGGTCGCTGCAGGGCCATCGCGAGATAGCCGAGCGTGCTGAACACGGCGAAACCGGCGAGGAAGGAGAAGCCGCAGTTGGCGAACGACGTCATGTACGCGTTGTTCACCACGTCGGAGTCCTTGGGGCGGAAGGAGGCGTAGGCGATGAGGATGCCCCAGCCCACGGAGAGCGAGAAGAACACCTGCGCGTAGGCGTTCACCCAGGTCTTCGCTTCGAGGAGCTTCTCCCACGTCGGGGTCAGGTAGTAGGCGAGGCCGTCGATGGCGCCGGGGAGCGTGAGGCCGCGGATGGCCAGCAGGACGAGCAGGATCAGGGGAAGCGGCACCGTGATCATCACGATCTTGCCTACCCGGTGGACGCCGCGGGCGATGCACCACCACACCACGAGCCAGGTGAGGACCAGGCCGGCCGCCGCCTTGGCGTTGAACACCCCGACGTCCAGGGCGTTGTCGGAGAGCTGCAGCACGTCCGTGTGGAAGTACTCCTTGGCCTGCTGCGCCTGCCAGGGCAACTCCCCCGTGAATACGGACCGGAGGGTGGCCCAGACGTACTCCCAGCTCCAGGCGAGGATCACGCAGTAGTAGATCGAGATGCCCAGACCGATCAGTACGGCCCACCAGCCGATCCACTCGAATCCGCGGCCCAGCTTGCGGAAGGCCTTCGGCGCCCCGCCCTGGAACCGCGAGCCGAGCCCGTACTCCACGATCATGAGCGGGATACCGGCGGTCAGCAGCGCGATGAAGTAGGGGATGAAGAAGGCGCCGCCGCCGTTGTTGAAGGCGGTGCCCGGAAAGCGCCAGACGTTGCCGAGGCCGATGGCGCTGCCGACAGCCGCCATGATGAAGGCGGGGCGGCTCGCCCACCGTTCCCGGGTTTCCGCCATGCGTCGCTCCTCCCTCTGCGGCTGCGTGGCCGGGCAGTCTACCGAGGTGTGCCCCCAGCCGGAAGGCGCCCTCGGCTACGCACCGAGCCAGCGGATCCAGACGAAGTAGAGGGCGAACACCAGCGAGAACGCGATGCCCGCCCAGCTGTAGACCACCATGGCCCGACCCGGACGATGGTGCGCGGGCACCTCCACGCCGGTCATGGCCCGGTGGTTGAGCCATGCCAGCGCCGGGGCGGTGAGGAAGCTCAGCACCGTCGCCACGTCGACGAGCGCCGTCAGCGACGTCAGGAAGCGCGCGACCAGGACCAGGACGCCGACGCCCAGGACGACGAGCGCGGCCCAGTACACGCGGACCGAAATGGGGGAGACGGCGTCCGGCACCTCCGGCTCGCGGAAGCGCGCCACGAGCGTGGCGATGGCCCGCGGGAAGCCGTCGACGACGGTGAGGGTCGTCGAGAACATCACCGTGAACGCCGACAGGGCGATCAGCGGTCGGCTCCATTCACCGAGGCTCTCAGTGTAGAGCGAGATCACCTGCTGGGCGAACAGGTGCGGCTTGGGCTCGAAGGCCTGTCCCGAGCCGTACATGACCGCCGTCCCCAGGAGGAGGAAGCAGAACGCGAGGAGCACCGTGCCCACGTAGCCCACGTTGAAGTCGATCAAGGCGTCGCGGACGGTGGGGGCATGCGCGGTCTCCCGTCGTCGGGCCAGGGTCCACAGCGAGTGCCAGATGGAAATGTCGAACGCCGACGGCATCCAGCCGACCAGCGCCACGATCATGAGCAGCGTCAGGGGGTCGTCGAGCCACCCCGCCTGGGGCCAGAGACGAGCGGAACTCCAGTCCACCTGGGGCAACGCCAGCAGCGTGGCGGCGAAGGTCGACACGGTCAGGAGTGCGACGACGCACTTGATCGAGCGGTCGAGCCAGCGGTAGTGACCGATCCAGAGGAGCCCGGCACAGATCGCCGTGAGGATGCCGACGACGAGGACGATGCTGGAGATGCCGGCGACCTCGGCCGGGAGGCCCAGCAGCGCCACGAAGAGGGCGGCCGTCACGAAGGTGACGGCCGCCTGGACGGTGAACATCGTGCCCAGGGTGAGCAGGGCGTAGAGGGCCAGCGCCCACAAGCCACGCCGTCGGTACCCCTCCAGGAGGCTGGTGCCGGTGGCCGCCGCGTACCGGGGGCCGAAGGAGAAGGCCGGGTACTTGAAGATGTTCGCGAGGACCACGATGCCGATCAGGCCCAGCCCGAAGCCTGCGCCGGCGCGCGTCGACTGCACGAGGTGGGAGACGCCGACCGCGGCGCCCGCCCACAGCAGGCCCGGCCCGAAGGCCTTCCAGAACGAGCGGCGGGGGGCG
Organism: uncultured Planctomycetota bacterium; assembly: GCA_963802335.1. GTDB lineage: Bacteria > Planctomycetota > PLA2 > PLA2 > JAEUHO01 > CAWDIE01. Next base: position 274,530 of record CAWDIE010000009.1, read on the forward strand.
TTCATATGCGGAAGAGTCCTACAGGGACCTCTTCACCGCTACAAGGAGTGGGAGCCGATTGCCAAGGCTCGGTGCCCGTGAGAAACTCGGCCTCTCAAGGAGATCGACCCATGCAACGCTATTTCTCGTGGCCCCTTCTCGTCCTGGTCGCGCTCGTCCTGTCGGCCCCGATCGCCGTACGGGCGGAAGACGACGGCGCCGAGGACGACAAGCGGAATTTCGTGCAGCGTGTCATCGGTGACATCCGCTTGGGGGAGGGCATCCAGGCCAACCAGGTCACGATCTTCCCCCTCGTGACCGATGTGGTGCCCGTCGAATCCGACGTGGTCGCCGACACCCGGACACCGAACCTCGCGTTCGCCGAGCCGGAGTTCCCCCGGCGGCGCTACAACCTCGAGGTGACGAACAACGAGGCGTCGCCCGTGCTCTTGCTGGGCGGGACGGTCCTCGAAGGCGGTAAGCGTGACCGACTCGTCCCCCAGGACGTACTGCTTCCGCCGGGTCAGACGATCGAGATCCGGACCATGCCTGCGGCCAGCGTGAACGACAAGCGCAGGGAAGCCGCGCCGTTCGAGGTCTCGCCGATCCTCGCTCCTCCCTATCTCCAGGAGAAGGCCCAGTTCGGCGGGAACCACAACCTGGTGCCCAGCTTCATCACCCACTTCTTCGAGTTCCGCAACGAGGGGGACGAGCGGCGCTCGCTCATCGCGATCAACGACTCGAACCAGCTCGCGCAGTACTGCCTCGTCTGCCACAAGACGCTGGCCGCGTTCCCGGAGCCCAAGGAGCCCAGGGAGCAGGTCGTCGGCAGCATCTCGGCCGTGCGTGGCCGCATCCAGTCGCTGGTGATCTTCGGTGAGAACCGCCTCCTTCGGGCGTACTTCGAGCCGATGCTCAAGGGGCACTCCTTCGCCGCCGCGGCCATCGAGCTCCGTGCCAAGAAGATGGGCGTTCCCCTCCCGGGGCAGGACGATCCGGAGGCGACGCTGGCCATCGTGCAGGAGGAAGCGCAGCGCCTGCTCGACCGTCTCATCCTGGCCAATTACCGCGACGACGACACGGGCAAGGACGAGCTGGGCGAGGCCCTGCTGCTGAGGACCGGCGACGGAACCCGCGGGCGGGCGCTTGGCCACGATGGGAAGCTCCTCCACCTCGTCGTCTTTCCCCACGACCCCTTCGAGAGCAAGCTCTATTCAAGGGCGCTCAAGCCCGTCGATCCGGACTTGCTCGAGGACCCGGAGCGCATCGGCATCACGGAAGGCAACCGCCGCGGAGCCAATCCCGGGCAGCGCCTGACGGAAGCGGAGAAGCGCATCCTGGAGCGCCTGAACGAGGGTCTGCGCAAGGGCCAGGGACTCGATACGGGAGCCCCGGGTGTCTCACCGCGCGGCCCCGGTGGCGTGCCCGGCGGTCCGGCGGGCGGCGGCCGCCGCCGCTGATTCGGATCCCGCGAGGGGCACGCCCCGCCACGGCGAGGCGTGCGATGCAGATGCCACGAGGGCGTCGCGGTCGTCCCGCGGGGGATGGGGCGCGACGCCCTCGTTTCGTGGGGGCATGACCGGCCGTCGCGGGGGAGAAGGCATGGCAGTCGAGCTGGCGCTCGAGAGCAGCAACCCGGAGCTCGTCCTGGGCCTCGTCGAGGCCCGCGGCGTGCGGGTTGGACCGGCACCGGCATCCTTGGCCGCGCGCATCGATGAGGCGCTCGCGCGCCGGCCGGGCGGCCCGCCCCCGCCCGAGGAGAGCAAGCGCGCCACGCGCGACCTCCTGCGTCACGGCGGTTTCAAGCCCACGGGGCGCAACAAGCCCGCGAGCGAGTACCTGGCCCAGGCCGCCGCCCAGGGACGCTTCCCACGGATCAACAACGTGGTCGATGCCCTGAACCTCGTTTCCCTGGAGACGGGGATCCCGATCTCCCTGGTGGACGCGGACGTGGCGCGAGGGGAGGGGCGGGGGCTCGTCCTTCGCGAAGGCAAGCCCGGGGAGTCCTTCGTGTTCAACGCCGGCGGTCAGGTGATCGACGTCGAGGGCCTGATCTCGCTCGCCCGCGCGGGCGGCCCGTGTCTGGCAAACCCCGTGAAGGACTCCCTCGAGACGAAGACTACGGAGGTGTCGACGCACGTCCTCGCCGTCCTCTACGGCTCCACCCGCCTCTTCTCCGCCGACGCCATGCACCACCACGCCTCCGCGCTCGGCAGCTTGCTCGAAGACCACGCCGGTGCGACCGAGGTCCACGTCGAGGTGATGCCGGGTTGATGCGAGGGCCGGCCCGACCCGGCCCTCGCAGCCAGGCGGTGCCTACTCCGCGTTCGCCATGAGCCAGGCGAGAACGCGCTCGCGGTCCGCGCCGAAGAGTCCGGCGCGGGGGCCGTACTTGGCGACGAAGAAGGGCCAGCGGGCGGCCGGCACCTGGGTGGGGGGATAGGGGACGTGGCACTTGCCGCAGCGCGTCACGTACATCTGCGCCGCCTCGCTGTCGTGCCTGGGGTCATCGGCGTCCGCGTCGGCGCCCTCGAGGGAGACCTGCGTCGTCGTCCACGACGTGTCGGCATCGCGAAGCGCCATGTTGCGTCCCGGATTGGCGGGGACGGACCAGGTGCAGGCAGCAATCAGGAGGGCCGTCGTCAGCAGGAGAGCCGGCGAGCGAGGATTCGATCGTAGGGAGTGGGGCATCGCACGGGCTCCTAGAAGTACGTCGAGAAGGACGCAGTGAACTCGGTCCGGTCGTCGTCGTGGGCGGCGTCGAACCACGTGGTGTCCACGCGGAACACGGTCCCTTCCTGGATGCGGTAGTTGAGCGCCACGCCGTAGCCCTTCAGGTCGTCGTTGAACGACCCACCCGTCAACGCGTCGTTGAGGTCCATCTGCTGGTACCGAAGCGCCAGGGTGAAGTGCGAGGCGTTGCGTACGAAGGTGCTCCCGCGCAGGCAGCACATGAGGGACGGGAAGAAGTGGTAGCCGAGCTCCGCGTACATGCCCCACTGCTTGCGGGGATCCTCGATCGGGGCGCCGGCGGCCCGGCGAATGTCGTACTGGATGTACTCGCCGTGGAACTCGAAGGGGCCCTTCTGGAAGGTGAGATCCGCGCCGAACCCGGACATCCAGTGGTCGCCGTCGTCATCCCACTTCCCGCCCATGCCCGAGAGACCCACGCTCAAGTGGTCGAAGCCGGGCACGTCCAGCACGGCGGCGAGTCGCCCCCACACGGTCTTGTTCTCGTTGTTGTCCGCCTGCCATTTCTGTCGTGCGGGCCGGACGCCGTCGGCGGTGGTGATGTCACCGCCGAAGCCGTTGGTCAGGGCGATGTTGTAGGTGAGGGCCCCACGGCACCCGAGCCCGAACGCGCCGTCCGCGCCGATCCCCGGTTGACCGAAGCCCGAAGGGACGAAGTAGCGTGCCACCCACGGTCGCCGCGTGAAGTCGTTCAGCGGGTCGTCGTGGAAGAGGTTGAATCGACCGAAGGGGATCAGAATCGCGCCCAGCTTCGGGTTGAACCAGTCCGCCACCTGGAAGTTGACCTCGCAGTACTCGACTTCCACGTCGCCCTCGGCGCCGCCGCCGATGCCACCGTGTTCGTACTCCAGCTCGCCGGTCAAGGCGATGCGGTCGGTGAGGGGGGCGTCGAACTGGAACACCAGCCGGTGGAGATCGAACGTGCTGTTCCTCCAGCTCGGCTGCAGGTACTCCAGCGTGAGGTACCCGCCCCAGCGCACCCCGCCGATCTGCCCGGCGTAGGACCGGCGCGCGGCCGGCGTGCCCGCGAGCGCCGTGTCGACGCTCGACTGGAGGTCCTGGGCCGTCGGGGTGGGAGGGGGCGCAGCGGTCGGGGCTCCCTGGCCCGGAGGGGGGGAGGTCGGCGTAGGTCGGCGGGGGAGGGGCGCGGCCGCCGGCGGGTCAGCGGGCGAAGCCACGGGGGAGGCGAGACGGCGTTCGACCGGGTTCTCGGTCTCCCGCAGCGAGTCGAGCTCGACCCGCATCCGGTCGAGCTCGGTGGCCTGCTGGACCAGCAACGCTTCGAGCCGCGCCATGCGCGCGTCCGTCGGCTCCTCGGCCGCCGCGGGGGCGGCCCCCGCCGCCACTCCGCTCGCGGCCAGGGCCACGACAAGGGCTAGTTTCAGGGCTTTCATGCAAATCCTCCGGGAAGGGGGGTGGATCTGCATTAGTAGTTGAGAATGATTCTCATTATAGTTTAGGGCATAAGGCCAAAGCCCTCTTTCGGGTCGTTTTGTCGTCTATTGGGGCTCGCGTGCGTGGGCACGTGACGGAGCGGTGATGTCGGGGGTCGATGCGGGCGCGGATGGCGGCGAGCTGCGGCCAAGGCCGAGCCCCCCTCGCCGGTGGGAGAGGCTAGAGTGTTCGGTCGCGGGGCGGGCGGCAAGCCGTCGTCCGCCGACGAGAGGCCCCGCCAGCGGGGGCGAGGAGAGCAGGATCTTGAGGTGCATGCGCTGCGGCCGGGAAGCGGCCGATTCGGACAAGTTCTGCGCCGAGTGCGGGATGTTCCTGCGCGACGCCCATCTGGACCAACGTCTCCTGTTGGCTTTGGTGTACGAGCGCGAAGGGAAGGACCGCGAGGCCCGCCGGGAACTCGAGCGACTGCTCGAAGCCGAACCGGATCACGCGTTGGGCAACCACCTACTGGGGTCCATGTACTTCCACCAGGGGACCCTGGAGCTGGCGGTCGAGCGCTACCAGAGGGCCCTCGAGAACGCGCCTCAGTTCGTGCTCTGCGCCTATGACCTCGGTGTCGCCTGGTACCACATGGGCAACATGCCCGAGGCCATTCGAGCCTACCAGACGTGCCTCGACATCGATCCCCAGTACAACGCGGCGCACTATCGTCTGGCGATCGCCAAGTACCACGCGGGCGAGCTCGACGAGGCGCTGAAGCACTTCGAAGAGTGCACCATGCTGACGCCCGAGTACCTCATGGCCCGCTACCACATCGGTGTGATCCGCCAGAGGATGGGGGACCCCGAGGGCGCCGCGCGCGAGTTCCAGCGCAGCATCGATGATGGGGTCGGCGAAGCGAGCAGCATGTACCACCTCGCCGGTCTCCGGAAGGCAGCGGGCGACGAAGCCGGCGCGGAGGAACTCCTGCAGCGTGCGCGGCAGTTCAAGCGTGAGAACGGGAGCGGGGCGGCACGTTGAATCAGGCAGAGGAAAGGCCCGACGAGACCGCAGACCACCGCGATGCGCTGGTCTACGACTGGGCGGCGACGGGGCCCCGTCGCTTCACCATGCCGCGCCAGGTGATGCTGGACGACGAGACGTTGCGCGACGGCCTTCAGAGTCCGTCCGTGCGTGACCCGGACGTCGACGTGAAGGTGCAGATCCTGCACCTGATGAACCGACTCGGTATCGAGACGGCGAACGTCGGGCTTCCCGGGGCCGGACCCCGTCAGCGCGAGGCCGTGGAGACGATGTGCCGCGAGATCGCGCAGAACCGCATGCGCATCCAGGCCAACTGCGCCGGCCGGACCGTGCTGGCCGACATCCAGCCGATGGCCGATGTCTCGCAGCGGACGGGCGTGCCGATCGAGGCCTGCTTGTTCATCGGTAGCAGCCCGATCCGTCAATTCGCCGAGCAATGGGACCTGGATCACATCCTCCGTCTGACGCGCGAGGCGATCCAGTTCGCCGTCGCCGAGGGTCTCGACGTCATGTACGTCACCGAAGACACGGTGCGATCGTCGCCCGAGCACCTGCGCGTCCTCTTGCAGGGCGCCATCGATGCCGGCGCCAAGCGGCTGTGCCTCTGTGACACCGTGGGCGCCGCGACGCCGGAAGGCACCTACAACCTGGTCCACTGGGTCAAGGAACTGCTGGTCGAGCTGGGGGTCGACGAGGGCGTCGGCATCGACTGGCACGGCCACCGGGATCGTGGACTCGGGTTGGCCAATACGCTCGCGGCCGTGCAGGGCGGGGCAACGCGCGTTCACGGCACGGCCCTCGGGGTGGGGGAGCGGGTCGGCAACACGCCCATGGAACTGCTCCTCGTGAACCTCCGGCTCCTGGGCGTGCGAAGCGACGACCTCTCCTGCCTCGCGGAGTACGCCGAGGTCGTGTCCCAGGCCATCGGTGTGCCGATTCCGGTCAATACCCCCGTCGTCGGCAAGGACGCCTTTCGGACCGCCACGGGCGTGCACGCCGCGGCGGTCGTCAAGGCCCTGCGCAAGGGCGACGACTGGCTGGCGGACAGGGTCTACTCCGGCGTTCCCGCGAGCTGGATCGGCCGCCGTCAGTTGATCGAGATCAGCCACATGTCGGGCGCGTCGAACGTGGTGCACTACCTCCAGAGCCACGGCCTCTCGGATCATCCGGATGTGGTCGCCGCCGTGTTGGCCCGCGCCAAGAAGAGCGAGCGGGTCCTCAGCGCCGAGGAGATCCTCGACGTCCTTCACAACCAACGGCAGACCCGGAGCTGACGGACCGAGCCGGGGGGCCGGCGGGGCAGCGCGCGGCTCGGGACTGTGGGCCCGAGCCCGGCCCGTCCGCCGGGTCCGTCCGGGGACTTGTTCACGCTTGCCTTCGCGCCCTTTGCCGGTGGGGCGGGGCCGTGGCATGCTGGGAGCACTATGGGACGTGGAAGGATCCTCATCTGCGCGCTGGCCTTGGCCTTGGCCCAGGTGCCGTGGATCCCCTGCCACTGTGGCGAAGGGTGCGCGATCCGCCCCCTGCTCGTCGCCACATCCCATGACTGCGAAGATCCCGACCACGCGGTCATCCACCGCCGCTGCCCGGCGCACGGCTGCGCGGGCCACAAGGCCGAGCACCACGCCGAGGAGCCCGTGCGGGCCCCCGACCACGACGGCGACGACGAGCACGACCACTCGATCTTCCTCCTGCAGGCCGTGACCGCACCGGCCGCACCCGGCCTCCCGTTGGGCACGGCCGCGTCCTGGCTGGCCTCGGTCCAGGTGCCGGCGGTGGCTGCACCGAGGGCCCATCTCTCGGCACGGCTCGAGTGCGAGGAAGAGGCCACGGGCCCACCTCGGGCGCTGGCCACCATCCGCCTCCTCGTCTAGCCGCACGGCGCGCGTCCTCTCGCGTTCGTTCGGCTTCGTGGAGATGTTCTGTGTCCAGTTCCAGCTCGTGCCGGCCCCCCGTACGGGGTGTTGCCGTCGTTGTCTTGCTGGGGGTCGGTGCCTGTGCCGCCCCCCACGTACCCACCCGGCCGCTTGCGCCGGCCACCATCCTGCGTGAGGTCGACTGCGCCCGGTCGGCGCCCCGCTTCGAGCGGGGGTTGAGTCTCGGGACGGCGACCGACTTCATGCGTCGCCACAATCCGGAGGTTCGCCGCGCGCGGGTTCAGTACGCGACCCTGCGCGCGCGGGCGGACGTCGCGACCCCGCTTCCCAATCCGAGCATCAACGCCGGTCCGCTCCTCCTGGGCGGGGCGGACATCCTCTCGGGGACGCAGGTCGGCGCGCTGGCCGGCATCGGCTGGTCGGCCGTCCTCGGGGGCAAGCGGAGCCTGAACGACTGCGTAAACGCCGTCCGTGCTCGTGCCGCGTTCGTTGAGGCGGCCAGCATCGAGCGGGAGCAGTACCTGCATCTGCGGGGCGAGTTCCTCGATGCGGCCATGCAGGCTCGCCTCCAGGCCGCACGCACGGACCTCACGCGAGCGGCGGAGAAGGCCGAGGCCGCGTTCACGCGGGTTGCCGAGGCCGGCGACGCGAACCGCGTCGACGTCCGCCTGGTGACCATGGAGACGACCAGCTTCCGCCTCGACGCGGCCGAGGGCGAAGAGGCCAGACAGCAGTCGATGGGGGCGCTCGCCGCGCGCATGGGTATGGAAGCGCAGGACCCGGCGACGCCCTCGCCCTCCCTGCTGCCGACCCTGCCTTCGACGGTCCCCGAGGCGCGCACGCTGCAGCAGGTCGTCCTCGATCAGCACCCCCGGCTCGCGAGTCTCCGCGCCCGCTACACGGTCGCCGAGAAGGAACTGCGCCTCGAAGCGGCGCAGGTCTGGCCGGACCTCCAATTCGGCGCCGAATTCGAAGACGAGGTCGAGGTCCAGAAGCTCGGGATCCCCCTGGGCATCGAGCTGCCGATCTTCGACCGAAACCAACAGGCCGTGGCGGAGGCCGAAGCCAGGCGCGACGGGTTGCGCGAGCTATTCGCCGCTCAACTCAACGAGTCGCTGGCCGCCGTCGAGAACGCGCGCGCCCTCGTCGAGACCCGAATGCGCATCCGCACACTGGCGAGCCAGCAGCTCGACGCAGCGGACCAGCTCGAACGTGAAGCGGCCGAACTTCTGGATGCCACGGGCAGCATCGACATGGTTCGCTACCTGGGCATCCTTCGTACGACGCAGCGCGTTCGCCTCGAGAGTCTCGAGGCCGAGCGGGCGCTCTTCGCGGCGTGGAGCGCGCTCGAGCGCGCGTGCGGCGTACCGCTCCTTCGCTTCCCCGCCGAACCCGGCACCTCGATCTCGACTTTGCCTGTGGCCTCCGTGGACACGAAGGGAACGAACTGATGCGTCACATCGTCACGATTCTGTTGGCGTTGCTGCTCACGGGCGCCGGTCTCTTCGTCGGTCGCTATCTGGGGGGCGGCGCCGGAAGCGCCGAGGGCGACAAGCCCAATCCCCACGCCGGCTGCGGGCACGCAGCCGAGGCGCCGCCGCCGCCCAGCGGGGGCCTCTCGCCGCAGACGCTGGCCACGCTCGGCGTGACCGTGGCACCGGCAGCCCGGACCGACTTCGTGCTGACCCACAAGGTGCAGGGCGTGATCGTAGACCGCCCGCGTAACTCGCGTCCGGTCGTCGCGCCCTTCGGGGGCATCGTGACGAGCATGGCCGTCGAGACCGGAGGTACGGCCGAAGGAGGCGACGTCCTCCTGACCATCGCGCGCGATCCGATCCCGCGTCCGAAGCCGGAGCTCACGGCCGACATCCTGACGCCGCTGAGCGAATCGGTGCACGAGGGCGTGTCCACGCTCCGCCTCGCGGTCAGCCATCTCGGCGTCACGGAGAAGGAACTGGCACGCGTGCGACCTTTCGTCGAGAACAACACGCTGCCGCGGAAGACGCAGATCGACCTCGAGTACCAGTTGGCCCGGGACACGCAGGAACTCGCCAACGCGCGGGAGGAGCTGCGTCTTCACGGCCTCACCGACGAGGAGATCAAGGCGGTCGCCGGCGGGAAGCACCCGCCGGGCAACCGCAGCCTCTGGCGCCGCGCCCTCGCGCACAACGGGCTCTGGCCCGACGAGGCGGAGAAGATCTATGCGTCCCTGACGTGTACCGCCTGCGACCTCCCCTGGTGCGTGGCGGCCATCGGCGAGTTGGTGGCGACAGGTCTCCTGACGCCCGAGCTGCGGCAGGCGGTCGATACGCAAGACGAGCTATGCGAGCACTTCGCCGAGGTCGTCGGGCTCCTGCTGAGCGGCATGCCGCTCGATACCGTGCGCCTGCTCGCCCGCCAGGGCGCACTCGAGCCCGAGATCCGGGTGCGCGCACCGGCCGGCGACGTGGATCGCTGGGACATCGCGAGCGTGAGCGTCCGCCTGGGCCAGCGCGTCGAGGCCGGAGAGGAGCTGGTTCGACTGCACGACGCCCGCACCATGTGGCTCCGGTTGGAGCCGATCGGTGCGGAGGTCGGGCTCGTGAGCCAGGCGCTCGAGGCGCAGGCCGCGCTTCGCTGTGTGCCGCTCGTGCCTGGCAGTGGGCCCGCGCTCGGAGGCGTGCGGCTGCAGCGCATGGCGACCGAAGGGGAGGAGGGTGGCCGGGGCGGACGCGCGTACGCCGAGGTGGCCAATCGCCTGATCGGCCCGGCCGACGGCACGTCCCAGTCCTGGGCCCTACGCGTCGGTCTTCGGTACATCGCCGAGGTCCCCGTCAGGACGTTCGAAAAGCGCTTCGTGCTTCCCTTCGGTGCCGTGACCAAGCAGGGACCGGATCGCATCGCGTTCCTGCAGGACGGCGACACGTTCCGGCCGCAGCTCGTGCACATCGAATACGAAGACGACGAAATCGTGGTGATCGCCGACGACGGGAGCATCTACGACGGAGACCCCGTCGTCACGCACGGTGCGTTCGCCCTGGGCCTCGCCATCGACACCGGCGGCGGAGAGAAAGTCGATCCGCATGCCGGGCACGCCCACAACTAGCGCGAAAGCGAAACCATGCTGAACCGCATCATCGCCTTCTCGCTTCGCAACCGCGTTCTCGTCGCCGTGGTGGCCCTTCTCGTGGCCGCGGTGGGCCTCGTCGCCGGCCGGGACTTGCCGGTCGACGTCCTGCCCGACCTCAATCGACCCACCGTCACCGTGATCACGGAGGCGCACGGTCTCGTGCCCGAGGACGTGGAGCGCTTCATCACGCGCTACGTCGAGCAGAGCCTGAACGGGGCCACCGGCGTGCTGCGCGTCCGGTCATCGTCGGGCATGGGCCTCTCGGTCGTGTACGTGGAGTTCGACTGGGGCACCGACATCTATCTGAACAGACAGATCGTCCAGGAGAAGCTCCAGCTCGCCCGACCGCACCTGCCCCCCGGCGCCGTGCCGCACATGGCGCCGATTTCGAGCCTGATGGGCCAGATCCTGCAGGTGGGGGTGCGGTCGAGGAGTGGCAAGACGCTTCCCACGGAGATCCGAGCGCTGGTCGACCAGACCCTGAAGCTCCGACTGCTCTCGATTTCGGGTGTCGCCCAGGTCGTCTCGACAGGCGGGGCGCCGCGTCAGCTGCAGGCCATCGTGAGTGCGGACAAGCTCCGCGCCCACGACGTCACCCTCGATGAGGTCGCCACGTCGATCCGCCGTTCCAACATGAGCGGATCGGGTGGGTTCCTGAACATCGGGCCCCAGGGCCCCTTGGTGACCGTCACGGGTCTCGTTCAGGAGACCGCCGACCTGGAGCGCGCCGTCGTGCGCCACGACCCGGTCCGGCCCGTGCTCCTCGGCGACGTCGCGCGTATCCAATTCGGTCCCTCGGCCATCAGGACGGGCGAGGCCGGCGTCAACGGTGGGCCCGGTGTCATCCTCACGATCCAGAAGCAGCCGGGCGTGGACACGGTCGAGCTGACGAAGCGTGTCGACGAGGAACTGGACCGCATCCGAGAGACGCTGCCCGACGACCTCGAGATCCTCTCCGGCCTCTATCGCCAGGCCGACTTCATTCACCGAGCCATCGACAACGTGAAGGAGGCGGTCTACCAGGGCGCCATCCTCGTCGTCATCGTGCTCTTCCTCTTCCTCCTCAACTTCCGAACGACCATCATCACGCTGACCGCGATCCCTCTCTCGATCGCCATCACGGCGCTCTTCTTCAAGATCGCCGGCATCTCGATCAATACGATGACCCTCGGCGGTCTGGCGGTCGCGATCGGTGCATTGGTCGATGACGCGATCGTCGACGTGGAGAACGTCTTCCGACGATTGCGCCAGAACAAGCACGCGGAGACCCGCCGCAATCCGCTGGCCGTCGTCTTCCTGGCGTCCAGCGAGGTACGGCGTCCGATCCTGATCGGCACGATCGTCGTGACGGCCGTCTATCTGCCTCTCTTCGCGCTCTCCGGCATGGAGGGCCGGCTCTTCCGGCCCGTCGGGGTGGCCTACATCGTCAGCATCCTGGCGTCGTTGGTCGTGGCGCTCACGCTCACCCCCGTCCTCTGTTCGTGGCTGCTGCCCAACTCCAAGGCCATCGGGCGCTCGGAAGACGGGTGGCTCGTCAAGCGGATCAAGGGGCTCGCCGAGCGGATGATCCGAACCAGTCTGGCTCACCCCGTCGCCCTGTTGTCGGCGTTCGCGGGCCTCGTGCTGATGTCGCTCGCGATGCTCTCGACGCGTGGGACGGAGTTCCTGCCGCCCTTCAACGAGGGCACGGCGCTCATCAACCTCATCCTCCCGCCGGGTACGAACCTCGAGACCTCGGCCGAGTTCGGTCGGCGCCTCGAGTCGTTGGTGATCGGGGTCGAGGGCGTCGACACCGCAGCCCGGCAGACCGGCCGCGCCGAGGGCGACGAGCACGCCCACGGCGTCAACTTCAGCCTGATCATGGTCACCTTCGACCCGACGAGTGGTCGCACCCGGGAAGAGGTCCTCCACGAGATCCGCGCGCGGATCGCCGAGGACTTCCCCGGGGTCGCGACAGCGACCGAGCAGCCGCTCGCCCATACCCTGAGCCACATGCTCTCGGGCGTGAACGCCCAGGTGGCGATCAAGATCATCGGGGACGATCTCACGGTCCTGCGGCGACTCGCCAAGGAGGTCGAGGCCGCCGTGAAGCCCGTGGCGGGCGTGACCGACCTCTTCCCCGAGCCCCAGGTCCTCGTCGATCAGGTCGAGGTGCGTCCGCGCCGCGGCGCCCTGGCGCGCCACGGACTGGACGTCCACGACGTCGCCGAGACCATCGAACTCGCGCTCGAGGGCGAGGAGGTCTCGCGTCTCATCGTGGGCCAGTACTACTTCCCGATCGTCGTGCGACTCGAGGCGGAGGACCGGCGGACGCTCGCCAGCGTCGAGAACCTCCTCGTGCGCACGCCGGCGGGCGGCATGCTCAACCTGGGCGACGTGGCCGATGTGCGCGTCGGGCGGACCTCCAACAACGTCAGTCGCGAGAACGTGCTCCGTCGCGTCGTCGTTCAGCACAACGTCGAGGGGCGGTCGCTCGGCGAGGTGGTCGCCGACGTCAAGGCGGCGCTGGAGCCCATCCGCGCCACGCTTCCTGCGGGGTACGGCATCCGGATCAGCGGTCAGTTCGAGGCGCAGGAAGAAGCGACGCGTGTCATGGGATGGCTCTCGCTCCTGTCCCTCCTGATCATGTTCCTCGTGCTCTTCGGACACTTCAAGTCGGCCAACCTCGCCCTTCAGACCCTGCTCAACATTCCACAGGCCTTCACCGGCGCCGTCGTGATCATCCTCGCGACCCAGCAGAACCTGTCGGTTGCGACGCTCGTCGGCCTCGTCGCTCTGGGTGGCATCGCCACGCGCAACAGCATCCTGCTGATCGACCACTACCTCCACCTCATGAAGGAGGAGGGAATGCCCTTCTCCAAGGACGTCATCGTGCAGGCGGGACGTGAGCGCGTCGTGCCCGTGTTGATGACGGCTCTGACGAGCGGCATCGCGCTCATTCCCATCGTGCTCTCACCCGGCGAGCCGGGGCGAGAGCTTCTCTATCCGGTCGCCACGGTCATCGTCGGCGGCCTCGTGTCGAGCACCCTGCTCGACCTGCTCGTGACCCCGGCGGCCTTCTGGCTCTTCGGCAAGAAGCCCGCCGAGGCGCACGTAGCCCGTCGGGACGCGGATGATCTCGCCGCCCTCGGGATCGCCCGCGAGCTCGATACCCTGTCCCCTGCTGCAAAGGAAGCCTGACCCATGATGCGAACGACCCTCCTGATCCTGACGAGCGCCGTGCTGACCGTCGGGCTCGTGGCCTGCGGAGCCGAGACCACCTCCACGCCTCCCGGTCCGGATCAAGCGCACGACGAGTCCGCCCACGAAGGGCACGATCACAGCGAAGGGCCGCACGGCGGGCACGTCGTCGTGCTCGGCGATCACACCGCCCACCTCGAGATCACCCACGGGGACGGCGATGAGCTGATCGTGTACGCCCTCGACGCCGACATGAAGCCCGCGGCCTTCGACGAGGCGCCGACGCTCAATCTCCTGACGGACGAGGGCTCCTTGTCGGTCGAGGGTGTTGCCGTCGCCGACGGGGGGTGGCAATTCGCGCACGACGCGCTCATGGACCACGACGTCGCGGGGCGCTTCCGCCTCAAGCTGGCGGGCAAGACGTACAATTCCGAGTACAGCGCCTGCGATCACGGCCACGAGCACGCCGACTGCGAGCACGGGGCCCACGACGGCACCGTGGCGGCCTTCCACGGCGCCGACGGGAAGCCCGGCGGGACCCTGGAACTCAAGCTCCACGACGACAAGGGGGACCTCGAGTTGTGGCTCGTCATGGACGAGAGCCTGGACCTGCCCTTCGACGCGCCGCTCGACACGAAGATCCAGGTCGTCTTCCACGACCACGGGGACCGGACGGTCCACCTGGCCGTCCGCGACACCAAGCAGAATGCGGATGAAGACGGCACGCCGAACATCCGGGGCGGGCAAACGAACTACTTCATCTTCCCCGGCGACACCGAGGCGGATGCGGGCTGGCTCGTCGGTGCCGACTTCAAATCCAAGGTCGTCGTCTCCTTCGCCAAGGATGGCGTCACGTACACTTCGGACGTGTTCGAGCTCGAGCCGCACACGCATCACGATCACGACCATGGTCACGACGACGGAGATGGGCACGACGATCACGATGAGGGTCACGAGGACGACCATCACGAGGGCCACGAGTAGGGGACTCGCCCTCCTGTGTCTCGTCACCCTCGCCGCGTGCCGCGGCGAGGGTGGCGCGCCGTCCAATGCCGCCCCCGCGGAGGCGGTCTGCTCGGAACCGGTGGTCGCCGCAGGCCCGGCGCCCCAACACGGCGGGCACGTCTTCGCCCTGGCCGGCGGCGCCGCGTGGGTCGAGTTCGTCTACGACGACGGGTGGGGCACCCTGACGATCCATCTCGTGGATACCGAGGGACGCGAGCTCGAGTTCGACGAAGCACCGTACCTCAACCTCGTTCTGGACGAGGAGCCCCGGCGCGTCGAGGGTCGCCGCGAAGTGGACATCCTCACGGGGGAAGCGCCCTGGGTGTTCGAGGACGACGGGCTGCTGGGGGAGACGGAGCGGGCGCGTTTTCATCTGGTCGTCGGAGGAACCACCTACGTGCCTCCCTTCGCCCACGCCCACGGCGTCCCCGCCGACGGCGATGGGCACGGCCATGAGAGCGGTGCGGACGCAGACGTGCGTCCTCCCCCGCCCGGCGTCGTGCTGGTGCTCAGCCCGCTCGCTCGCCTGGTGGTCGACCACAACGCCCACTGGGGCGTCGCCCACCTCCGTCTCATCGATCACCGCGGTCGCCCGCGGGGCATGGATCGTCCGCCTCGAATCCACGCATGCCTCGACGAGAGGCCGGTCGCCATGGTGGGCGAGCGAGGTCGCGACGGCGGCTGGTACTACGAGCACGACGGGCTGCTCGGCGAGCCGGATCGGGCGCGCCTCCAGCTGCAGGTGGACGGGACGGTCTACATCCCTCCGTTTCCCTATCGGCCCCACGAACACGACCACAGCCACGAGATCACCGAGGACGAGGGCATCGGGGGCCCCGACCACCGTGACTGCGATCCCCGTCTCTGCCCCTTGGCGCCCGGCGCCGAGCTGCGCTGACGCCCGCGGGGTTCTGTTCTGGAGGGCTCAGCGAGGCGCGGCTTTCGCGGTCGGCCGGACCTCCGCGTCGAGCCACGCGCGAATGAGGTCCGCGACGCTGTCGGCGATGCCGTGATCGACACCGTCCACCATGTGGAACGTCACATCGACGCCGGCGGCTTCCAGGTGCTTCTTCGCATCCACGGACGCCTGCGGCGGGACCACCGGGTCGTTGGCACCGTGCACGATCCACGCCTTGACGCCGGCCTTGCCGATGCCCTCCAGCAGCCCCTGGGTGCGTAGCTCCTCCGGCACGCCGCCCGCGTAGGCGAAGTACGTATCGACCTGGTCCGGGTGCAGTGCCGCGACGGTGTTGGCGAAGAAGCCGCCCATGCTGTGGCCGAGGACGTGGATCGGGCCGGGCTGGGTGCGGTAGCGCTTCCGGGCGTCCTTCACGGCGGCCAGGATCGAGTCGACGTAGAGCTGGACCCCGCGCTGCTCGTCCACGGCCTGGTTGCCCGCATCCTCGGGTTGCCAGGTCCAGCCGGGCTTGCGCATCATCGCGAAGACGCCGCTGTGCGGGTGGGGGGCACGCGGTACCACGAAGATGACGCCTTCGCGCCCTACCCGATCCGCCACGCGGCCGTGGCCGAGCTCGGAGGAGCCGTTGCCGTGGAGGATCACCACGATCGGGTAGGTCTTGGCTTTCGCCTCGGCGTAGTCGGGAGGCAGGACGGCGATGTAGGTCCCCATGGTGGGGTAGGTGATCCAGTGCCGCTCGAAGGCCTCCGGGCCGTCCTTCGACGTGCTCGTCTTCGCCATCGCCACCGCAACGATGAAGCGTGGGTCGTCGCGAAGGCTCTCCAGGTCCGGATCGCGCATGGGGTGCTCGGCGTCCGACCATCCGGCGCGCACGGCGGTTACGAACGCATCGAGCGCGTGCTCCGTCTCCCCTTCGAGTCCGTAGCAGCAGGCGAGGTTGTACCAGGTCGTGCTGTCCCGTGGATCGGCCTCGAGCCAGCGGCGGTAGAAGTCGATCGCCGTCGCGTACTCCTGGCGGTTGTAGGCGGCCTCCCCCTGATCCCGCCACGACGGCGCCAGGGGCGCGGGGGTCTTGTCGTCGGCGACCTCATCCTCGGCGTGGGCGGCCGGGCCCCAGGCGAAGCAGGTGACGAGGAGGGCGAGGGTGAGCAGCGTGCGACGCATGGCAATCTCCGGGGGCAGGCCGCTACGATACGCGGAGGCGCTTGCCACGGGGAGGGGCCGCGCCCCGCGGGAGCCCGGGCATGGACGACTGGTTCTACTACGACGCCGTTCACGCCCTCCACCGCTACTGCAACCCCATCTCCGAAGAGGCCGTGCGCGAGCTCGAGTCCGTCCTCGACCTCGACCCCGGGGACCGCGTGCTGGACATCGCCTGCGGGCACGCCACCCTGCTGCTGGAGCTCGCCGAGCGTTTCGGCGCGATCGGGGTCGGGGTCGATGCCTCGCCTTTCGCCCTCGGCCGCGCCGAGGCGGCGAAGGCGCAGCTCGGCGCGGGCGTCGACGTGACCTTCGTTCACGCGCGGGGAGAGAGCTACGCCAGCGACGAGCCGTTCGACGTGGCCCTCTGTCTCGGGGCTTCCTGGATCTGGGACGGCTACGCGGGCACGCTGCGCGCCTTGCGCTCGTTCGTCCGTCCCGGCGGACTCCTGGTGGCGGGCGAACCCTACTGGATCGAGGAGCCGCCCGACAGCTACCTCGACGCCGAGTCCCTACGGCGAGATGACTTCCCCTCGCTCGCCGGCTACCACGCGTTCGCGACGAAGGAAGGCCTCTCCCTCGTGTGGATGCGCGCATCGTCGCAGCAGGAGTGGGATCGTTACGAGATGCTCCAGACGGCGTCCTTCGACCACTTCTTACGTACGCATCCGACCCACCCCGACGTCGAGTCGATCCGAAGGCGGTTGATGCCCAGCAAGGCGGCGTACATCGACTGGGGCCGCGATGGGTTGGGCTTCGCCATCTGGGTGTGGCGTGTGCCCCAGAATGCGTCATCGGGAACGCGGTGACGAGGCGGTATCCTCCGGCGATGCGACAGCCGTCCACCATCATCGAAGCCCGCGGACTGACCAAGCGCTATGGTGAGCTCGTGGCCGTGGACGGCATCGACTTCGACGTGTTGCCGGGCGAGTGCGTGGGATTCCTGGGGCCGAACGGGGCCGGGAAGACGACGACCGTGCGCATGGTCTCTTGCTTCACCCCGATCACGGCCGGACGCGTGCTCGCGTTCGGATTGGACGTGAACCGCGAGCCGCGCGCCGTGAAGCGTCAGCTCGGCATCTGTCCTCAGGAGGACAATCTGGACCCCGACTTCACGGTCGAGAAGAATCTCTGGGTCTACGGGCGCTACTTCGACCTCCCTCGTACGGATACGCGCCGCCGGACCGACGAGCTCCTCGAGCTGATGCAGCTACAGGAGAAGCGCAAGGCGCGCATCACCGAACTCTCCGGGGGCATGAAGCGACGGCTCGTGCTGGCGCGCGCGCTCCTCAACGAACCACGCCTCCTCCTGCTCGACGAACCCACCACCGGGCTGGATCCCCAAGCCCGGCATCTGATCTGGCAGCGCGTGCGAGCGCTCAAGGCGCGGGGCACGACGATCCTCCTCACGACGCACTACATGGAAGAGGCGTCGAATCTCTGTGATCGGGTCGTACTCATGGACCGGGGAACCATCCTGCTCGAGGGAGCGCCCGCGCAGTTGGTGCGAGAGGAGGTCGGACGAGAAGTCCTGGAGGTTTGGCACCACGACGGCGCGGTCGTCTCGTTCGTGGACGAAGCCGGGTGGCCCCACGAGATCCACGACGAGCGCCTCTACGTCTACCTTCCGGAAGGTAGCGACGGCGGCCGTCGCTTCGGAGAAGCCTTCCCGCACCAGGAGCACCTGCTTCGGCGGGCGACCCTCGAGGACGTGTTCCTCCGGCGCGCCGGCCGCGTACTGAGGGAAGTCTGATGGAGGTGCTTCGCAACGTGTC
This sequence comes from uncultured Planctomycetota bacterium, assembly GCA_963802335.1. GTDB lineage: Bacteria > Planctomycetota > PLA2 > PLA2 > JAEUHO01 > CAWDIE01. The sequence goes on from CAWDIE010000009.1 coordinate 292,743, forward strand.
CCGGCTGAGCTGGAAGGTCTGGCGACGCGACCTCGACGTCTACCTCACGACGTGGAAGACCAACTTCCTGCCCCCCCTGCTCGAGCCCGTCTTCTACATCCTCGCGTTCGGCCTCGGACTCGGCGCGCTCGTGCGTCCCTTCACCTACTACGGCCACGAGACGGAGTACCTGCCGTTCATGGCGCCCGGCGTCGTTTCCGTCGCGATCATGTTCTGGGCCTTCTTCGAGAACACGTACGCGTCCTTCGTCCGGATGTACTACCAGAAGACCTTCGACGCGATGATGGCCACGCCGCTGCTCGTGGAGGACGTCATCGTGGGTGAGTGGCTGTGGGGCGTGACGAAGAGCGTAACCGCCGCGTTCATCATGCTCTTCGTCCTGACGGCGTTCGGTCTGGTCAGCTGGCCCACGGGGCTCTGGGTCGTCCTGATCGCCCTGCTGGGCGGCGCCGTGTTCGCCTCGATGGGACTGATCACGACGGCGATCTCACCCAACATCGACTCCTTCAACGTGCCCGTGTTCATCGTGATCTTCCCGATGTTCATGTTCAGCGGGACGTTCTTCCCCATTGACGTCCTCCCCGCGGCGGCGCGCGCGATCGCCTGGTGCTTGCCGCTCACGCACGTCGCCCTGCTGGTGCGCGGCTCGTTCCTGGGGTGGTACCCCGACGGGTGGATCTGGAGTGTTCTCTACCTCGTCCTCGCGGCGGCCGGGCTCTTCGTCGTAGCCCTGGTCCTGATGAAGCGCCGACTCGTCACATGAGCACACTCCACGGTATCTTGCGGCTGCCATGATCCGCATCGGCCCTCTCCTCATCCTGCTTCTGGTCTCCGTCGCGACGGCACGCGCCGAGGACGACGCCCCGACCGCCGCCAGCACGACCGAACGCGGGCGTAGCCTCGCGCGCATCCTCGACATGGCGCTCGTTCCCGGAGGAGCCCCTGTCGTCGGCCCCCGCACGATGCTCATCCTGCTCGACCCGAGTCCCTCCCTCGTGCAGGCGGGCTTCGGCAAGGCGCTGGTCGGGGCGGTGCAGCGCCACCGCGAGGCGCTGGGCGACACCCGTTTCCTCGTGCGCCGGACCGGGGAGCGAGGCAAGGCGACACCACTGGCCGTGGACCAGGCGGCCGCGCTCGGCGAGGCCATTGACGAGGTGCTGCAGGGGGCCAGCACCGCCATTCGCAACGTGTACGAGGACACGCGCAGGGCCGCGCAGGAGCTGAGGCGCCACCGCGGAGCGCGCGACCTGCTCCTCGTTACGCTCGAGAACGGCGACGGGGAAGACGACATCGAAGGGACGGCGGCAGCGCTGCGCGGTGCGGACGTGCGCCTCACCATCGTGGCGCGTGAGGCGTTTCTCTCCGACAGCTACTGGTTGAGTCGAAAGCCGCCGTCGACGCGTCTCGCGATGGCCGGCGCAGACGGGGCCTTCGTCGAGTTGCCCTGGGGGTACGTGTTTCAGCAGCACGTGGCCAACGAGTCCGTGGCCAGCGGGTTTCCCATCTACGGGCTGGGGCGCCTCGCCGCAGCGACCGGAGGCCGCGTCTACCTGTACTACCCCGCGTCGGGGTCGAAGCACGCGTGTGCGGTGTATGGCGCGTGTCCGTTCTGCCGAGGCGATCACCTTCCCCACGGCGAGGGGTACCAATCGCATCGTCTGCGTGCCTTGGCCCCCTCGATCGCCAGCCGCCGCGACGCGGCCCTGGCGGCCGTCCGCGACCCCTACTACCGCGCCGTCCTTGCCGCCTGGGACCAGGCGGCTCGCAAGGGGCTGCTGCGGAGCCGCCCCTCGATCAAGGCCGGTGGCGCCATCGTCAAGCGCCCTGTCGGCACCGCCGCCGACTTCGGCCGGTCGACCTCGTTCTCGGGGCAGGCCGGCCGCGCCGACAAGCTGGTCCGCGTGGCGGACGGCATCCTGCACGATCTCGAGAGCCACGTAGCGGGGATCGACGACGGGGATGGCACGCTCCGCGGTCGGGCCATCGCCGACACCACGCTCGCGATGCTCCGCATCACCCGCATGAACCTCCTGCTCTACGCAGCGTTCTGCCGCGAAGTGGCGCCCCGCTGGGTGAAGGATGCCGGCGATGAGCTCGAACTCCCCGAGATCGCCTTCTACACCGGCAAGGAACGCTTCACCGGGGTCGGGTTCACCAATCTCAGCCTCTGCCACGGCGTTCAGCCGTTCCGTGAGCTCTACCTACCCGGTGGCGAGACGACGCGTCGGGAACTGGACGCGCTCGACGCGTCGCTGGAGACCTTCCTGCGCCGCTATGCACACACGCCCTTCGCGGCGGTCGTCCGTCGGTCCGGCTTGGCGCGGTTCACGCTGACCACCCGGGGCAAGTACGTGCCTCCTCCGAAGCGGAGGGTGCCGGGATCGACGGAAGACGAGACCACCACCGAGACCGATCGTCCGACGCGCGCGGGGACGCCGGCCAGCGGGACGGGCGGTCCCACCTCGGGTGGCGGATGATCGTGGCCCGCGGTCGGATCCTCTTCGTGTTGGCCCTCGCCCTCGCCCTCGTCGTCGCCCTCGTCGTCGGTGGCCTACCTCGCTCGGCCGCGGCCGAGGCCGACACGGATGCACTGCTCGCCGACCTCGACGGCGACGACGTGGCGCGTCGCTCCGCGGCGTTGACCGCCTTGCGGCGCGACAAGCCGCCACGCGTGCCCCAGCGCTTGGTGGAGCTGTTGCCCACGTATGGGCTGATGGGGCGCTACTACGGCGTCATGGTGCTCGAGAGCTATCCGGAGAAGCAGGCGCGACCGGCCTTCGTTTCCCTCTCCGCCTGCGCGGATCCTTACCTACGGCTGTCGTCGGGCCGCGCGCTCCTCGCGTGGGACGCGCGAGGTGCAGCGGACCTGATCGTGGAGGCGCTCGGCGTCGGCACCGTGCCTGCGAACGAGCGGCTCTACATGGTCAACCGCCTCTACGGTGTCAGGGATGCGCGCGTGCGCGCGGCGCTGCGGCGGCTCCTCGACCCGGACGCCGAGATCGGCTACCTGGGCAGCCTCTTGTGGACGCTGGGGCAGCAGCCCCTCCCGGAGGATATCGTGGCGGTGCGGGCTCTGGCAACGGCTACGCCGAACGACGTACGCGCGCTCGCCCTGGCGTTCCTGCTTCGCCACGGCGAGGACGGGCACGCCATGGCCTTGGCGGAGGCATTGGCATCGGGGGACCTGGCGGCCACACCTCTCTACCGCATCAACAGCTTTCTCGGGCAGGCGCCCCACGTCCCGCCGGGTGTTCTCGACGCCGTCGCCTCGCTGCTCGAGAGCGAGGACGAGCCATACGCGTTGCGGGCGGCCATCGCGATCCTCACGTCGTTTCGCTATGTCAAGGCGGCGCCTGCGATCCAGAAGCTCATGCGGCATGAGAACACCCTTCTCGCGAAGAGCGCGTTCGAAGCCGTCGCCGAGCTCGGGGGAGGGCTCGATGCCGAGCAGCTTCGGCCCTTGCTGGAGGCAAGCGACGATGCGCGGCGCGTCTCGGCCGCGGAACTGCTTCGCCGCATGGACGATCCCGTCGGGTTGCCGGTGATCGTCCAAATCCTCCGGCGTGGGGAGAAGGTCGCCGATCGCACCGCCGCCGCCCGGGCGCTGGGTGCCTTCACACGGCGCGCCGCGGTCGACCCTCTGCTCGACGCGTTGATGGACAAGGACGCGGGGGTGCGCACCGCGGCGCTGCAGTCGCTCGACGCGGTCTTGAGAAACCTCTTCCCCTACCGGCGCGTCGACCTCGTCGCCGCGGGCTACACGGCTACATCCTCCGACGCCTCGCGCCGAGAGGCCGTAGCGTGCATCCGTCGGTGGTGGGAGCGCCGCCGGGAGGGAGGCGCGTAGCGGGTGACCCTTGCCGTGGGTGTCGTGGTCTACCCGGAGGTCCGTCCCGAGCACGCCATGACGTTCTTGTGATGGACGGTGCAGCGCTCGGCTAGCCAAGCAGGGTCGAGTCGGGTCCGGCGTCCAACGTAGGGGCAGACCCGGACCACGCGGTCGTGGACATGGTGGCTGGCTCACGCGACGATGCGAGGGATCCGTTCGAGGGGCAGGACCATGAGATACGCACGCGGAACGAATGTCCTCATCGTGGGGCTCGTCCTGTCGACGCTCGCCATCCTGATTGCCGTGCCGGCGTCAGCCGAGGAGCCTCCGCTGGTCGAGTTGCCGCCCGCACAGGGGCTCTTCGATCCGGCTGCCGTCCCGACCTGCCCCCAGGAGCAGGGCGGCTGCAATCCCACGGAGGGCCCGCATCCCATCTGTTGGACCTACAGCTGCGAGTGCCGCCCGCCCGTCTGCCCGACCTGTCCCGCCGTCTACGAGCGGATCCGCTACCTCGAGGACTGGCGCGGCTGCTTGGCCAAGCGCCCCTCCGACCGCGGCGATTGGTCCGACTACGCCAAGGCAATCAGCTTCGGCACACCGTGGTTTCAAGCCGACTTCGGGGGCTCCGTGCGTTTGCGCTGGGAGTGGTGGCAGAACCAGATCTTCAGCCCTGCCGATGCTGGCGACGACAACTGGCTCCTGGGGCGGGCGCGTCTCCATGCCGACCTGCACTTCGGCAATCTCCTCCGGGTCTTCGTCGAGGGGATCTACGCGGATCAGTGGGAGCGTGAACTCGGTCCCCGCTACGGCGACGTGGACCAGGGCGACCTGCTCAACGGCTTCGTCGAACTCGGTGGCTCCTGGGGCCGGGGATGGACGGCCGGCGTCGGCGCCGGTCGCCGCGAGATGGCCTTCGGCAAGCAGCGCTTGATCAGCCCGTACGACTGGCTGAACTCGCCACAGACGTTCGACGGCGTGCACGGCTGGATCGGCCGCAACCACAACCGGCTGGACGTCTTCGCCACGCGGCCCGTCGAGGTCCGCGCGTACGAGGAGAACGGCAACGATCGCGAAGTCGGGTTCTGGGGGCTCTACTTCACCAACCGTACGCAGACCTGTATCACGCTCGAGGCGTACTTCCTCGGCTACCACAACGAGAACGCGACCTACATGGCCGGGGTGGGCAACGAGGATCGGTTCACCTTCGGCATGCGCTTCGGTGGAGAGATCCCCGGCTCCCGTTTCGACTACGACTTCGAGGGGGCCTACCAGTTCGGCGAGTTCGCCGACAAGGACATCCGCGCCTGGTTCGTCGCGCTCGACATCGGGTGGCGGCCGCCGTCGTTCCGCTTCGATCCTCGGTTCGCGATCGGCATCGACTTCGCGAGTGGGAACAGCGACGACGAGGGCAAATTGGGTACGTTCAACTCCCTGTTCCCGGACGGTCATGAGTACCTCGGATACGCCGACATCTTCGGCCGCCCGAACCTGGTCGCGGTGCGCGGCACGTTCACCATGAACCCCGTGAAGAACGTGGAACTGAGGGCCGACCTGCACGGCTTCTGGCGGTCGAGTGAGGACGACGCCGTCTATACGCCGCTCGGCCGGATCCTCATCCCGGCCGTGCCCGACATCGACGACAAGTACGTCGGAGCCGAGTTCGACCTGTCCGCCCGATGGCGGCTCGACCGCCACTTGATGTTCTCGGCCGGTTGGGCGCACGTGTTCCCGGGGAGCCTCCCGGAGCAAGTCGGCAACGACGAAGAACTGGACTTCGTGTGGCTCGAGGCGGAGTTCATCTTCTAGGGGCACGTCTTCTCCGCCGACGACGTGACAGCGGCGATCCCACCGGGCAGAATCGCGCTCCCTCCCTGGAGTGCGCCATGGCTCGCGTTGGTCCGGTCTTGCTGTTCGTCGTCTTGCTCGCCTCCGTCGAGGTGGGACCGACCCCCCTCGTGTGGGGCGAGGAGGGACTCCCCGCGCTCGATGAGCTCTGGGACTTCCGGAAGCCGGCCGAGACGGAAGCGCGCTTTCGGGCTTTGCTCCCGCGGGCCCGCGGGGATCGCGAGTACCGCCTGCAACTCGAGACGCAGATTGCGCGGGCTCTGGGGATGCAGGACAAGCGCGACGAGGCGCACGCGCTGCTCGACGCCGTGGAGGCGGAGCTGGCCGACGACACGCCGGTCGCACGGATCCGCTACCTGCTCGAGCGGGGTCGCACCTGGAATGGAGCCGGTCGCAAGGACGAGGCCAAGCCGCTCTTCGTGAAGGCCTTCGAGCGTGCGCGGGCCGCCGGCCAGGAGTTGCTCGCCGTCGATGCCGTGCACATGATCGCGATCGTCGTGCCCGCCGACGAACAGGTCGTGTGGCACGAGAAGGCGCTCGCCCTGGCGGAGGCTTCCGAGAACCCGCGGGTTCGTGCCTGGCTGGGTCCCCTGTACAACAACATGGGGTGGACCTACTTCGATCTGGGGCAGTTCGAGAGAGCCCTCGAGATCCACCGTAAGGGCCTTGCGTTTCGCGAGTCGCAGGGAGACGAGCGGCCTCGCATGATCGCGGCGTGGGCGGTCGCGCGCATGCTGCGAGCCTTGGGGAAGCCCGATGATGCCCTGGGCATGCAGCGAGAGTTGCTCGAGGCCTGGGAGCGGTTCGGTGAGGAGTCCGGCTTCGTCTACGAGGAGTTGGGCGAGAACCTGCTCGCCTTGGGGCGTCGTGAGGAGGCCCAGCCTTGGTTCGTGAGGGCGTGGGCGAAGCTGAAGGACGTCGACTGGCTTCTCACGTCGGAGCCCGAGCGGTACCGTCGGTTGCAGGCCCTGGCGGAGGGTGGCGTTGCCGGCGGCGCCGACCGCGCTCTTCGGTTCGTCGGATTCAACCGGTGGGGGACCGAGTCGTGGCTGCGCGGTAAGGACGACGCGCTCGTTCTGCGCGTGCCCGGCGGACCGTACCTCTCGCGACCCTACGAGGGCTGGGGCTTGGCTGAGCAACCCCAGCCCGTCGAGGTCGCTTCCTTCTTCATCGATCAGTACGAGGTCACGAATGCGCAGTTCGCCGCGTTCTTGAATCAGCTGCCGCCGGACGATCAGGAAGGGCTGGTCTGGCCCGGCGTGAACGGGCTCGTCTTCCGTCCCGGGCAGGAGCCGACCTGGGCGCCCTCGCCGGGGTGGGCGCGCCGGCCCGTTACCGCGGCGACAGGTGAAGGGGCCGAAGCGTATGCTGCCTGGGTCGGAGCGCGCCTCCCCACACACCACGAGTGGATGAAGGCGGCCGGTGGACCGGGCGGTCGTCTCTATCCCTGGGGGGAAGAGGAGCCGGACGAAACGCGGGCAAACTTCGGGCGGCCCGAGCCGCGCGGCCTGATGCCGGTTGGATCGTACGCGGCGGGTGCGTCGCCCTATGGTGCGATGGACATGGCGGGCAACGTCTACGAGCGTGTCGTCACCGAGACGCGCCCTGGCCTCCGGTTGCCGATCATGCTGAAGGGCGCCTCCTGGCTCTCACCGCACCCGCTGAACCTGCGTGTCCTCGATGTCTGCATGCAGCCCATGAACGTAGCCGAGGGCAGCGTCGGCTTCCGGGTGGTGATGGACGATCCGGAGCCCGGTCGCGAGGCACGCAGGCCGGTGGGGCGCACGACGTTGCGGGTCGCCACCGACTGGGAGGACGCCATTGCCGAGGCCAGGCGACGGAAGGTGCCGATTCTCCTCTCGCTGCAGTACGACACGTGCGGGCAGTGTGACCGCCTGCGTGCCCAGACGTTCACCGATCCGCGCTTCGTCGCCTTCTGCAACGAGCATCTGGTCGTCATCGTGGGGCACCAGCCCGGCGACGGGTTCGAGGAACCGCATCCGCCGGGCGAGGACGACGCGTGCCCGCTGTACCCGGGGCTCACCTGCGATGAGCACGAGCTGCTGTTCGCGAAGGGCATCCGGGTGGTCGAGGAATTCCAGGTCTCCCCGGGGAACTTCGTGCTCCATCCCGGCCGGGTGGCGTTCGGCGCGGGGGAAGAGGCGGTGCTGATTGGCGAGGAGACGTTCCCCAAGTGGGGGGCGGCGATCGATACGTACCTCGCTGCCTTCGAGGAGGCGCGGCGGCGGATGGCCGGGGAGGAATGAGGTGAGGTCCGAGCGAGGGACGGCGCCTCGGGATCCGACGCACCCGGCCGCGAAGCCCAAGAAAAGGGCGGTGTGGGGGTGTCGGACGGATGAGATAGTGTTTTGTTCGTGGGCCGAATACGGAGCGATCGGCGGACCATCGAGTTCACGCTCGAGCCCGAAGCCGCGGGGGTGGCCGAGCGCACCTGCGCCCTGATCAAGCTGGCCCAGATCGAGCTGGCTCAGGCGCTGCATACGATTCACGCCTCGGCGCACCACGTCAGCGAGGGATGCGGTTCGATCGGTCAGTTCGTGCTCCATCGCGGGCTGTCCCCCGACCAGGGGCGTTCGCTTCGCTACGTCGGGACAGCGATGCACACCTTCGACTGGGTCGAACCCGGTCTCCGCGTCGGAACGATCGGCTTCGATCAGGCCGAAGCCGTCGGGCAGGCTTGCGACGTCGAAGGCGCGGTGCGCGAAGGCGACGAGTGGGAGGTCTGGGCCAGGGAGTGGCGTCTGCGCGATCTCCGTCGCTTCGTGCGCAAGCGCATCGAGGAGGTTCGTCAGCGGAAGAAGGACCTGGTCCACTTCAGCGCGTTCCTCTCGCGTGACGCCCTGAGTGACTACAAGCGCGCGCGGGTGCTGGCCTCTCGGAAGGCCAAGGAGGTGCTCACGCGCGGGCAGGCCCTCGCGTTCGTGTTCCGGGACTTCAATCGACGCCACGATCCCGAGGAGCGTGAGGCGGGCAAGCGTCGAGTGGGCGATACATCCGACCCGTCCTGCCGCACGGTGCCGGCCGAGACGCTTCGCGCATGTCTGGAGCACTACGGCGATCGCTGCTGGGTTCCCGGCTGTACGAACGAGATCTTCCTCCAGTCCATGCACCTCAAGCCGAATCGCGAGGGCGGGAGTCAGGAACCGCAGAACATCGGGCGCGGCTGCACCGTGCACCACACGCTGCATGACGCGGGCGAGATCTGGATCATCGGCTACAACGAACAGAAGCTCCCGATCTTCGAGATGATGAACGGGTCGATCCTCCATCCCGACTTTCCCGGGCAGCCGCTGCGGGACTCTCCGGCGTCGGCAGACGATCCGGAGGCGACTGAGGACCGGCCGACACCGCCGCCTCGCGTCTCCGAGCGCGGCGCACGCTGGATGGGCCGCTGGGTGGCGAGGGATGATGGGTGGCTGACCGGCCCTCGCACCTGGCCGCCGGCGACGAGGCGATGGCGCCGGCAAGTGTCCCGCGGCCCGCCAGCGTAGGTCGCGTCGTGGCGGGTGCGTGGGTCAAGAGAAGAGCAGCGCGCCCAGGGCCCATGTCACGGCGTTGAGGGCCAGGGATAGGAGGATGGCCACGGACCACGGAAGTCGCGTCAAGACGCGGTAGCCGATGGCTTCGAGGATCATCACCAGAGCCTCCCCCGTGGGGATGGAGATCGCGTTGCGCCAGACGGCCCATGTGAAGAGGGGGTGGGACAACAGGTTTAGGAGGGGGACGTCCACGCGGAGACGATCCCACGCGCGCGGGAGCAGCACGCGCGCGAGACCCGTCTCGAGGACGATCGTGGCGAGCAGGGCCAGGGCGTAGACGACCATCGTGGGGTCAGCCGGTCGGCCTAAGCGCGAGAGCGAGCAAGAGGACCGGTATCTCGATCCACGCGTGCACGAGCGCGAAAAGCCCATAGACGATCCGGATGTCGCGGAAGGCCCAGACGAACGCCAGGAACGAGACAGCGGACAGCGCCATCAGGGCCCAGCCGAAGAGCCGAGGCTGGGGCCAGGGCAGCCGCGTACGACGTGTCTCGCGCGCGGGAGCCAAGCGCGGTAGGACGAAGATCACGACCGCGTAGTGCATGCACTGCAGATAGACCGCCGCCGAGAAGAAGTCCAATGCCCGGGCGTGGCCTAGCAAGGGTCCCGGTACGAAGACGCCCAGGTTTACGTCGAGTGCTCCCGCGTCCGGGAGCGGCCAGTCCGCGTGACGGGCGCCGCCCAGCCAGTCTGCAACCACCCCACTTGCGATGAGCACCGGGACGACCACGAAGAGCACCGTGCCCAGCGCCATCGCCCACCTCCGCTCCTTGCCTTCCAGCGCATCGGCAAGAAACCCCATGGGCGTCAGGTTGTGAGCGATGGCGAAGATCACGATCGTCAGCAGGGGAGCACGAAACGCCCCGAACACGATCAGTCCCAGCAGCAGTCCACCGAGCATCGCATGTCCGATGCCCGCGCGCAGGAGCACCGGCAGCGCCACGCCGACCAGCAGCGCGACGAGTACGAGCTCCCACCGCAGGGCCACCACGCGCTCCAAGACGCCGCCGAGCTGGAGCAGACGTAGCAAGACGATGACGCCGAGGATCCACACCAGCGCGGTGCCCAGCCGCCAGGGCACGCGACCGCTGAAGCGACGATCCACGTAGCGAAGCTCCACCGCGACGTGCACCAGCCCGAAGAGGGCCAGCGTCACCGCATACGTGCCAAGCGGTATCAGGACCGCCACAATGGCCGCGGCGAGTGCCGTGAGGGTCAGCCACGACCCTGTGTGCTGCGGCAGGGCCCTCACGAACGAAGGGGCGTTTCCGCCCCAGCACGAGGAGCGCTGCGGCGGCTGGCCACGATGGCGATTCCGATCAGCGCCACCATCGCGAGGAAGACGAACACAAGGTCCCAGCGCGCCACCTGGCCGACCGCGCCCTCCTCCGCTTCATCGTCGGCCATGGCGAAGGTCAGCACCTCCCCGCGACGGTCCCGCCGCACACGTGAAAGCTCCTCCAGCACGAGCGCGCCATCTCGGATGTCGACGAGACGGTAGTGCACTTCCACCGCGTGCGCCGCGTCGTCTTCGTCCCGGACCCACTGGCCGCTACAGAGACCATCCGGCGTCATGCCGAACGCCGCTCGATCGCTCGCGTCGAGAGTCTCGGGGAAAGCCTGCGGCATCTCCCCTTCGTAGTCGCGCATGCCCGCCAGCAGAGGCCCGATGCGATCGCCGCGCAGCGCGATCAGCCGGTGATGCCCAGTCAGCGGAATCGGCCCACGATGTTCGCCCACCTCGCGCGTGTGACGGAGGCCGCCATACTCGGCGATCAGGAACAGCCACACCTGCCGCCGCGAGGCCGGCGCGTCTCGTTCGACGCTATCGCCCTGCACCGTCGAGACGCGGGGGGGATCAGGAGTTCGGTGCCCGGCATCAACCGGGACGGCTCGACCTCCGGGTTCCAGTCCTGGATCTCCGTCCACCGCTTCGCATCGCCGAGGAGACGTCGCGCCAGCTCACTGAACGTGTCCCCCTTCTCGATCCGGTGTCGGCGCATGGCCACCCGGCTGAATCCCCCCAGATCCACGGTGGCCGACTGGCTCTGGAAGTGCTGCCCGGGCGGCGGCGGGAGAGGCACGTCACCCACGGCCCCCGGTGCGAGCCCCACCAGCGCAACCACACTTACCATCACCATCCAGCCGCCCCGCACCCATCCCATACGCATTGCCCTCCCCCTCACCGCCTCAGTGTACGCACTCCCTCCCCGCGCGCGGGACGCCGACATCCCCGGGCTGGAACCCAGGGGGCGGTCCGGGGTCCAATGCCCCAGGCGGGCTCGCCCCGCCGAGGAGGTCGGTCCATGCCCCGTGCCCTCATCGTGCTTGCTGCGTGTCTGGTCGTCCTGGGGGGGGGCCTCCTGGCGATGGCCGAAGACGCGGACATCGCGCGCAAAGCGGATGCGCTCTTCAAGGACAAGAACTACGCGGAGGCCGCCGTCGCCTACGGCGAGCTCCTCACCAGCGGGCTCGAACCGGCCGCTATGCGGCACGCGAGCCTCCGACGGGTCGCGTGCTTCCTCCGGCTCGAGCGCTACGACGACGCACTCGAAGCCGCCGAGGGCATGCTCGAGCGCGTCGAAGGCACCCCGCACGAGGCGCGGGCCCAGCGCTTCCTCGGCAACCTCTACGTGAATCTGCCGCACTGGGGCGTCCGCGCCGGCGGCGTGTTCTATCGAGCTCAGTGGCGAGATGGCATCCACCTGCAGAGCCACCGCCACGACAAGAGACTCGCCCTCGAGCACCTCGAGCGCGCGCGCGAGCTTTACGCCTACTACGACGACCCCGACCACACGGACCGCCTGGCTTCCCTCACAGAGCCGGAGCGCGCGGCATGGCACGACGAGCGCATCGAATGCTCCTTCGACCTCTCCGGCGCCGTGGCGCGCTTCGGGATCTACGAGCCCGAGTACCAGTTCTGGTACGGCTTCTGGGGCGAGCGGGACGACGCGCTGGCCGAGACCGCGGGCGAGGACGACTTCGACGAGGGGATGGACTGGTACGCGATGTCCCGCGTACGCCCACGGGGGCTTCGCCTCACCGTGGAGGGTGAGCCGGTCTTTCCCACCACGCCAGCGACGTACGCGTCCAGCTCGAGCGACGACGGCAAGATCTTGTTCCTCCTCCAGGAGGTGCGCGACCTCGACCGGACGGAGGAGAAGCAGCACACGGCGACCAGTCTCTACCGACAGGCCATGCTCGCACGCACGCGCTTCGGCATGGACCGCGTACGCACGCTGGCCGGTCTCTACAACCCGGGGACGGGCCAGCCACTCCAAGAGGAACTCGAGACCTTCGAGCCCTGGACGCTCGCCGACGACGAGGCCATCGTGCTCGCCGGCGGGCGCCTCCGCCGCGTAACGCTTCCTCCGACGTGGAACGTCCTCGAGCTCCTCCACGTCGTCGAAGGAGACTATCCCCTGTCCGGCATGGCGCCGCAGGCGGGATACGCCGCAGGGCTCTACCTCCAGAGTCGCCAGCAGTATGTGCAGGCGACCCAGGCCTACGAGGCCATGATCCAGCAGCACCCAACGTCGGCTTGGGCGACCCACGCGCGCGTCAAGGTCACGGATATCCGCCAGCCCCAGGTAACGGTCAACACGAGTGGTGTGCAGCTCCCCGGCGCGCCGGCGGCCATCCAGTTGACCCACCGGAACACGACGAAGGCCTACTTCGTTGCGCGACGGATCGACCTCGTGGGCTTCCTCGAGGAGATCCGCCAGCGTAAGCCCGACCCCGAGAACGGCTACCCGCACTGGTGGGCCCTCGGCAACTGGTCGAACTACTTCGTCAACGGCATCCAAGACCACGACGGTGCCTATGCGATCGCCGCCCGTCACGTCGGGCAGGAGGTCGGCCGCTGGACCGAGTCCCTCGTCGACGACGGAACCCATCGCCTGGTGCAGCGCACGCTGCCGTCGCCCCTGACGGAGGCCGGCGCGTACCTCGTGTACGCATATCTCGAGGAGCCGCCTCGGGAGGACGAGCGTCTCAAAGGAGGCGACGTTCTTCGACTGGGCGTCGCGCGCGCGGTCCTCGCCATGACCGACCTCGCGCTCGTCGAGAAGCGCAGCCGGAAAGGAACACTCTACTTCGTGTCCGACGCGCGCACCGGCGCACCCGTCGCCGGGGCCGACCTCCACATGGTCGAGACCTGGTCGCGCTGGGATGGCAATCGCCGCAAGAGCGACTACTTTCGGGACGAACGCCGCGCCACGACGGATGCGCGTGGCCTGGCGCTGGACCCCGTCCCCTCACGACAACTCGGTCAGGTACACACGCTCGCCACGGTCACCGCCGCTGGAAAGCGGCGGGTGGCCTGGACCGGCATGCGCTACTGGCAGCCCTATCATCCGAGCCGCATGCAGAACGGCCTCTACGCCTATTGCGTCACGGACCGTCCCGTCTACCGCCCCGAGCAGACCGTTCGCTTCAAAGCATGGCTCCGCCAGGGGCGTAACGGGCTCCTCGAGAACTTCCCGGGCCGGTCGGTCACGGTCACGGTCTTCGATCCCAAGGGGAGCCCCGTTCTCAAGAAGCCCTTCCGCACCGACGACTACGGCGGACTGGACGGCACGCTCGAACTCGACGAGGAGCCGCCCTTGGGCCTCTACCGCATCCAGATCCAAGGAGAACGCTACGCGGGCGGTCAGAGTTTCCGGGTCGAGGAGTACAAGAAGCCTGAGTTCGAGGTCACGGTCGAGCCCTCGACCACGCACGCACGTCTCGGTGACCGACTGACCGCGAACATCAAGGCCACCTACTACTTCGGCGCACCCGTCTCCGAGGCGGATGTCAGCGTGCGCGTCTTCCGCGAGACCTACCGCCACCAGTCGTATCCGCATGGCGTCTGGGACTGGCTCTACGGAGCCGGGTACGGCTACGGCTGGTACCCCCACGCGTGGTTTTCCTGGTGGGGGGATGGCTGCGTGGGCTGCTTCGCGCCGGCGTGGTGGCATGGATTCCGAGGAGGCGGTGCACCCACCCCGGTACGCGAGCTCGTGCTGGAGACCAAGGGACGCATTCAGGAGGATGGGACGTTCCCTGTCACGGTCGACACGTCCGCGGCCCTCGAGCACCACGGCGACCAGGACCATCGCTACGTGATCCAAGCCGAAGTGCGCGATGCGAGTCGGCGCGTGATCGAGGGCGAGGGGGCCGTCAAGGTCACGCGTCAGGCGTTCTACGCGTCCCTGCACGCGGATCGCGGCTGGACTCGGCCGGCCGAGGAGTTCGTGCTGAAGGTGCAGTGTCAGACCCCGGACGGCCAGCCCGTCGAGACGAAGGGCATCCTCCACGTTGCCGAGGTTTCCTTCGGCGGCCGCGATGACGGGGCGATGCTGAAGCGCGAGATCGAACAGATCACCTTGCAGACCGACGAGCGCGGTCAGGCCGACGTGCGATTCAGCCACGACAAGAGCGGGCAACTCGAGTTCACCTTCGAGGCGCCCGACGCGTGGGGCCAGGTCGTCCGCGGCCATGCCCTCGTGTGGGTCGTGGGGGACGACTTCGACGGCGCGTTTCATCGCTTCAACGACCTCGAGCTGCTGACCGACCGTCGCACCTATCAGCCCGGCGACGTCGCGCGGGTCATGGTGAACGTCCGCCGCAAGGGGGCCTGGGTGCTCTTCGGCGACCGGGTGGATTCGGGCGCACTCCTCTCATGGCAGGTGCTTCACATCCCCGGGCGGAGCCGTGTGGTGGAGGTGCCGATACACGCCGGCGACGCGCCGAACATCTTCGTCGAAGCCCTTACCGTCGCCGAGGCGAAGGTCCACGAGCGCGTCCAGCGTATCTGCGTTCCGCCGGAGGACGGCGTGCTCGCCGTCGACGTCCAGACGGACAAGGCGGAGTATGAACCGGGCGAGAGAGCCACCGTCTCGGTACGAGCCACCCGACCCGACGGAAGCCCGGCGAAGGCGCAAGTGACCCTGAGCGCCTTCGACCGCTCCGTGCTCTACATCCAGCCCGAGCTGACTCCCCGGATCACGGGCTTCTTCCACGGACGTTTGCGGCATCACAACGCGAGCCACCAGTCAAATCTCCTGGAGCGGTTCGCCGCGCAGGGCCACGTGAGTCGTCCGTTCCAGGAGCTCTGGCCCCAGCCGCCGTCCTGGTACGGGATCTGGGGCCCGAGCGCGGACGCTTCGCGCGCATTCGTTCAAGGCGACACGCGTGAGCTGCTCGGTGCCTGGGGCGCGGAGGAGGCGCTTGGGGAAGACATGGAAACCGCCGACGGCGGCGTGACGGCCGATGCGTGTGCACCCTGCACCCCGGCGGCCGCCACCGCGATCAGCGGCGCCCCGGGCGGAGCGCGACGAGGCTTCGTCGCGCGTGACGACAGCGAGAAGCTCGGCATGGCTCGCGAGCAGGGGGCGGCGGCGCCCGGTGGGGCCGATCTCGTCGAGGCCGAGGTGCGGACCCGCTTCGCCGACACGGCTCTCTGGGCCACGGCGATCGAGACCGCAGACGACGGCACGGCTTCCGCGCTCATCGACATGCCCGACAACCTCACGACCTGGAAGGTCAACGCCTGGTGCATGACGAAGGACACGCGCGTGGGGCAGGCCACCACATCGGCGGTCACTACGAAGAACCTCCTCGTGCGACTCCAGGCGCCCCGCTTCTTCATGGAGTACGACGAGGTCGTGCTCAGCGCGAACGTTCACAACTACCTGGACGAGGCAAAGCAGGCACGCGTGACTCTCACGGTGCCCGACGCGCTGCTCGCGCTGATGGGGGATGTTCCGGCCACGGTGGATGTGAGCGTCCCCGCCGGCGGGGAGTCGCGCGTCGACTGGCGCGTGAAGGTCCTCGAAGAGGGGCAGGCGGCGATCCGGGTCGAGGCCCTGACGGATGAAGAGTCCGACGCCATGCAGGTGACCTTCCCGGTCCTCGTGCACGGCATGTCGAAGCAGGTCGCGACGACGGGTTCGATCCGACCGTCGGATCCGGACAAGAGCCTCCGATTCGAGTTCGAGGTTCCCGACAAGCGTCGACCCGAACTCACCGTGCTGGAAGTGCGCTACGCGCCCAGCCTCGTCGGCGCGATGCTGGACGCCCTGCCCTACTGCCTCGACTACCCCTACGGGTGCACCGAGCAGACGATGAGTCGCTTCCTGCCCGCGGTCCTCACTCTGAAGACCCTGCAGGCCATGGGACTCGAGCTCGAAGACCTCGAGTCGATCCGCGAGGGGCGGATGGCGGAGTTGCGTCGGATCGCGAAGGACGAGCACTTCACGCTGCCTGCCGCCTACGTCGACTCGCCGATCTTCGATGGCGCGGCGCTTCGGTCGATCGTCGACAAGAGCCTGAAGCGTCTGGCGTCGATGCAGCAGTCCGATGGCGGCTGGGGATGGTGGACGCGCGACGCATCCAACCCCTATCTCACGAGCTACGTCCTCTACGGCCTGCTCGAGGCCCGCGAAGCGGATGTCGAGGTCCCCGATGCGCTCATCCAGCGAGGGACGAGCTTCCTCGCGGCGTGGGCGAGCACCGATCTGCGTCGCGAGGCCTGGGCGCCCGATACCCAGCAAGCCTTCGTGGCGTACGTACTGGCCCGAGCCGGCACCCGCGCGACGATGGCTCCCGAGAAAGGCGACGACCGTCCCGGCGATCTGATCGAGCGCCTGTGGCTGGGGCGTGATCACCTGAACGTCTACGCCAAGTCGCTTCTCTCGCTTGCGATGGCGACCCTCGACGACGAGACGCGCGCCCACACCGTGTTGCAGAACATCCTCCAATACACGGAGGAGAACGAGGAGACGGAGGTCGCCTGGGTTCGCACCGCGAACCAGGGCTGGTGGTACTGGTGGAACAACGATATCGAGACGAACGCGTGGGCCCTGCGCGCGCTCGTCCGGCTCGATCCCCAGAACGAGCTGGCGCCTCGCATGGTCAAGTGGCTGCTCGGCAACCGCAAGCACGGCTACTACTGGCGCTCGACCCGCGACACGACCTTGTGTGTTGCGGCGATGAGCGAGTTCGTGCTCGCTACCGGCGAGGGCAACCCCGACTTCACGCTTCGCATCGATCTCGATCACGGCGCGGTCGTCAAGGAGGTCCGGATCCATCGCGAGAACTTCTTCACCTTCGACAATCGCTTCGTCGTCGAAGGCCTGGCCTTGGGCGGCGGCAAGCACACCCTGACCGTGAGCCGGACGGGCGAAGGGGCGGTCTACGTCAACGCCTACCTGCGCTACTTCACGAAGGAGGAGCACATCGCTGCCGCGGGGCACGAGCTGAAGGTCGAGCGCACCTACTACCGGCTGAAGCAGATCGAGCAGACGGTGGAGGTCCCGGATGCGGACGGCGAGCCCGTAGGCGAAAAGCGTCTGCGCTACGAGCGCGTCCCACTCGCCGAGGGCGACGAGGTCGCCAGCGGGGATCTCATCCAGGTCGAGCTCGCCCTCACGAGCGACAATGACTACACCTATCTCGCCTGCGAGGACATGAAGCCGGCCGGTTGCGAGCCCGTCGAACTCCGGTCGGGAGGCACGCGTCAAGAGGGCTTCTGGGCGAACATGGAGCTCAGGGACGAGAAGGTCGCGTTCTTCTTCGGCTCGCTCGGTATGGGGCGTCACCTGATCCGATATCGACTGCGCGCGGAGATCCCCGGCGTGTTCCACGCCCTGCCCACGCGGCTCTACGCCATGTACGTTCCGGAACTCAGGGCCAACGCCGAGGAACAGGTGATTCGCATCGTGGACTGAAGCCCGACGTCGCCCCATCCGATCCGGAGTCTCGGAGGGTGCCGACGGCCCGACGTGGATTCCAGACCCCCGTAGGGAGAGGCCATGCGTGAGTTGCTGCTCGTGCGACACGCCAAGTCGTCGTGGGACAGCGGCGCGGTCACGGACTTCGATCGTCCGCTCGGCCCTCGGGGCCTCCGGGATGCGCCGGCGATGGGGGGGTGGCTGGCCGAGCGGGCTCTGGTGCCCGATCTCGTGATCACCTCCCCCGCGCTCCGCGCGCGGATGACCACCCAGCAGATCCTCGGCGCCATGGACGCCGACGAAGTGGAGGTGAGAGAGGAGGCGGGCGTCTACGGCGGCGGCCTGCGCGACCTCGTCCGCGTCCTCGAGGAACTCGCTTCGTCCGCCGGCCGCGCCATGCTCGTCGGCCACAATCCCGGGCTGGACGAGTTGGTTCTCTGGCTCGCGGCTGCGCCACCGACCTATTCGCAGGGCGGGAAGCTCATGACCACCTGTGCCGTGGCCCACGTGACGGCAGCCGGCGACGAGCCGCTGCTCGGGCCGCGCGCCGGATCGGTCCACGGGATCTACCGTCCGCGCGAAGTGCTCTAGGCGAACGACACCGAGACAAGGTGCGAACGCGCACGCTGCGTAAAGCAAGGCTGCACGTCCGGCCCCGAATGCGCCGGCTCGGGACACGGGACTCAAGGAGGATGGTCCGGACCGGCCTTTGCAGTTACAAAGCCATGATGAAGACGGCAGTCCCCACGCGTTGCGTCCGCCTCCTCCTGCTCCTGCTCCTCTCTTCCACGATCGCCGCCTGCGGCGGAGGTGGAGGGGGCGTGAGCGCTGAACCGACGCCCGAGGCCATGGCGGTCGTGGACGTCAGTCCGGCGGACGGCTCCCAGGGCGTGGACGTGCAGTCACCGATCCTGGTGAGCTTCAGCGACGTCATCGATCCCACGTCCGTCTTTGCGGACACCATCCGCGTCGGGGTCGTGGGAAGTGGTGCCGCGGAAGGGACAACGTCCATTTCAGTGAACGGTGAAGGCCGGGTCCTCGAGTGGAACCCCCAGTCGCCCATGGTTGCCGTGTCCACCTACGCCATCATTGTCGATTCCAGTGTACGCAGCGCGTCCGGCGCACGCCTCGAACGAGACCTGACCTTCACCTTCCGCACCGGCGGCGGGCTGCCGCCGCCCCCGCTTCCCGACCCCACTCAGATCCGCGCGACCCTCGGCAAGTTGAACATCGGCCGCCGCTCCCACACGGCGACCCGGCTCTCGGGCGGTACCGTCCTCGTCGCGGGTGGGTTCATTCAGGAGACCAACGTCACGGACCGCGCCGAGATCTACTCGAACGAGTCGTTCACGCTGATCCAAGGCGCGATGCAACAGGAGCGCGCCGGGCACACGGCGACCCGCCTCGAAGACGGGCGCGTTCTCTTGACCGGCGGATGGTACGAAGCGGCGATCGGTAGCCTCGCCACCACGGCGCGTGCCGAGGTGTACAGCCCGTCCACGGGTACGTTCAGCGAGGTGGGGACCATGAGCGTCGAGCGCGTGGACCATGCGGCGACGCTGCTGCCCGACGGTCGCGTTCTCCTGACCGGTGGCAGCCGGCTCGAAGCTGGATTCCTCATCGACCTCGATACGGCGGAGCTCTTCGACCCCGCCACCAACGAGTTCACGGTGGTGGCCGACCCGATGATCCACACGCGGGCCACCCACGCGGTCGAGCTGACCAGCGGCGGGCACGTCGTTCTCGTCGGCGGAAGCGACACGGATCTGCGTCCCGAGTACTTCGATCCGGCTACCGAGACGTTCAACGCTCTGACGATTCCCTCGCAGGATGGCGTCCGCTTCGGCGCCTGCAGCTCGACCTTCGCCAGCGGGGCCATGAGCGTCGCCGGCGGCGATCCCCTCGGCACGGTCCTCTATGTCGATCCGGCCACGTCGTTCGTCAACAACACGGGGTCCGGATTGGATCGGCCGCGGGCCTACGCCACGGCGACGCGGATCGCCAACGACCAGATCCTGGTGGCTGGCGGCTTCGACCAGAGCCAGGGCTTCTTCGCGCTGCACACCATCGACATCGTCATCGAGGGTGGGATCGGCGGGAGTCGCACCTTCAGCACGGAGATGCGCTTCCCCGTGGGGCTCGCACTGCACACGGCGACGGCGCTCGGCGACGGCAAGGTGCTGTTCTGCGGCGGCTTGGCGGAGAACAGCGGCGAGCCGGAGCTCGACGTCGCGTTCCTCTACATCCCGTAGACAGTCACGCAGCCCTTAGGGGCGCCGGATCCCCAGCTTCGACATCCGACTCCGCAGGGTGCTCGGGGCGAGGTCGAGGATCTCCGCCGCCCCCCCCGGACCCTCGATCGTCCACTGGGTCCGCTCGAGGATGTGCTGGATGTGGCTGCGCTCGACGGCCTCGAGGCTCTCCAGGGACGGCTCCTCCTCGCCGTCGCCCATGGCGAGCTCCGAGAGCCGGATCAGCCCGTCGGTCATGCCCAAGGCTGCGCGCTCGACGAGATTGCGCAACTCGCTGAGATTGCCCCGCCAGGAGAGCTTCCCCAGCGCGTCGATCTCGCCCGGGGCGAGCCCGCGCACGCGGACCCGGAGGCGCTCCGCTGCGCGCTCCATGAAGTGGTCGATGAGCTCCGGCAGATCCTCCAACCGCTCGCGCAGGGAGGGGACGGTCAAGGTGTTCCGGCTCAGCCGGTAGGCGAGGTCTTTCCTGAAGCGCTCCGCGTCCACCTCGGCGTCCAGGTCTGCCGTGGTGGAGGCGATCAACCGCACGTCGGCTCGCGTCGGCTCGGTGCCACTCAGGATGTCGATGAGCGCCTCCTGGAGGTCCGGCGCAAGTGCCTCCGCGTGCATCACGTGCAGGGTGCCGCCGTGGGCCAGGGCGAGCTTGCCGTCGGTTTCGTCGAGAAGGGCCGTGCTTCCACGATCGCGAGGGAGGAGCCCCGCATCCACCGTGAGGAAAGGACCATCCCGGCGGCTGCTCAGATCGTGGATCGCGCGAGCCACGTGACGCTTGCCCGTTCCGCGCTCGCCCTGTACGAGCACCGGGGCGTCGCTGGCGGCGACGCCCTGGATGCTCCGCAAGAGGGCTTGAATTGCCGCACTGCGGCCGGCGATCTGCTGCACGTCCGTCTCGTGGGTGGACTCGATCTGCAGCAGCCGCTCGGCCCGCTGCCGCCGAGAGCGCTCGGTCCCGAGACGCTCGGCATTGGATATCGAGATGGCCAGGAGCTGCGAGAAGATGGTCAGGCGGCGGAAGGACTCGGCGGTCAGCCGCTCACGTCGGAACACGCCGAACACGCCCAGCAGACGCCCGCCGTGCACGAGGGGATAGCCGGCGAAACAGCGCAAGGCGTGCTCGCGGGCCCACTCCTTGCGGGCCACGCGGGGGTCCTGCATGACGGCATTGGTCCAGTGCGCTTCGCGGCGGGCGGCGATCTGGCCGATCTTCGCCTCGCCGAACGGCATCCGGCGGTAGTCCCCGTCGAGGCTGGACGAGAGGCCGGCGCTGGCGCGTAGGTGGAGGCACGAGGTGCGGTCTTCGCAGGCCTCGCGCATGCGGCAGGTGGCACAGAGGTCACCCGGCCCCGTCAACCAGATGCGCGCCAGTGCGGTGTCGTAGTCGCGCACCAGGCGCTCGGTGACGAGTCGGATGAGCTCCTCCACGTCGAGGCAGGCAGCCATGCGCAAGGCGATGCGCTCGAGGACGTCCGGATCGCCGGGCAGACCCTCATCGTGCGTCGTGATCGTCATAGGCTCGGAGTTCCCTCCCTCCCCGCCGAGCCTACGCAGGGCACGGGAAGGGGTCAATTCCGCCCTCGTCCGCGTCATCACGGGAAATCGAAGGTCACCAGCGAGACGTCGTCTTCGAACGCGGGACGGCCGCTGATGGACTTCACGTAGTCGAGAATCCGGTCCATGCAGGCGCCCGGCCCGGCTCCCTCCCGGGTCACGATGTCCTCGAAGCCCTCGTAGTCCCACAACGTGCCGTCGTTGCGCTCGATCTCGTAGATCCCGTCGCTGAAGAGGAACAGGCGTGCGTCCCCCGGTACGTCGACGTCGGCACTCGGCCAGACCATGTTGGGGAGGATGCCCGGCATGGGGCCCGTGGACTCCAGGGGCATGCCGTAGTTCGGCCGCCGCGGATCCGGGAGGAGGATGGCCGGCGGATGCCCGCCGCCCGCGTAGACGAGGCGCCGCCGGCTCTTCTGATAGACCCCGTACCAGATGGTGAAGTACTTGCCGCTCTGGCGCTCCATCTGGAACTTCTCGCTGAGGCGGGTGATGACCTCGCCCGGTTGCTTGAAGTCCGTGTGCGGCAGGCTCTCGCTACGAAGGACGTTGAGCGCCGACACCGACAGGAGGGCGGCGCCCACGCCGTGGCCTGCGACGTCGAGGAGGTACACGGCGAAGTGGTCGTCGTCGTGCCAGTGGTAGCCGAAGGTGTCCCCGCCCAGCGATGCGGAGGGGACGAACGTCCATGCCGCGCGAACGGGACCGTCCAAGGGCTCGGGAAGCAAGGACTCCACGTAGCGCGCCGCTTCGGCCAGGTCCTCGCGGAGCGTGTTACGGCTTGCGACGAGGGCGCCATACGCCTCGTCGCGCTGGATCAGATGGATGTAGGCGGCGGAGTGGTAGCGGATACGCGCCACCAACTCGATGGGGTCGGGGAGCTTCACCAGGTAGTCGTTCGCGCCCAGCGCGAAGGCCTCGGCCTTCGTACGCGCATCCTCCCGAGACGACAGGACGATCAGTGGTGTCTGCCGCGTGATCTCGTTGCCGCGGAATCGTCGGACCAGCTCCAGGCCGTCGACCTCCGGCATGACCAGGTCCGAGAGGATCACGGTCGGCTCGATGTCGTTGGCCACGGCGACGGCCTGCGCGGGATCGTCGCAGTAGTGGAAGAGGACGTCCCTCTCCGACGCGAGCATCCGGCGTACGGCCTCGGCGATGATCGGTTGGTCATCGACGAGGAGCACCTGAATGGGGTACTCCGGGAGGTCGGTGCGCAGCGGGTCGGCGCGCTCGTCCGGCGGGGGGAGGTCCGCGTCCGTCGTCACGGCCGGTCCGATGTCGAGTTGCGCGCTGTGGTCAGCCGCTCCCATGCCTCCGCGATGCCGATGCCCATGCGTCGGATGGGGAGGACACGGTCGACCGCCCCGCTCTCGACGGCCGCCCGGGGCATTCCGTAGACCACGCTGGACTCCTTGTCCTGGGCCAAGGTCGTCCAGCCGGCCTGCTGGAGCGCGACGATGCCCTGGGCGCCGTCTCGTCCCATCCCCGTCAGGACGACGGCCACCCCTGGGGTGGCGGCGTGTCGCGCCAAGCTGGCGAAGAGCACGTCGGCGCTTGGTCGGTAGGGGTACTCCTTCGGATCGCGCGTGAACGCCAGCGTGCCGCCGGGGCGCATGACGACGTGGTCGTCCCCGGCCGCGACCAGGACCTCCCCGGCCGCGGGACGCATGCCGCGCTCGACGGCCAGCACGCGACGCGACGTCTGTTCGCCCAGCCACGTGACGAATCCATCGAGGAAGTCCTTACCCAGATGCTGGACGATGACGATCGGTGCCTCGAACGACGGCGGCAGGCCGCGCAGCACGTTGAGGAGGGCGTCCGGGCCGCCCGTGGACGAGGCCACGGCGACCAGGGACGCGCCCTTCGCGGAGCCCGCGGACACATCGTTGGGGGCGGCGGGGGGAGCGGCCACTGGCCGGGACGCGCTGGGAGCGGACGGGGCGGCGCCGAGGCGTCGGATCATGCGGATCTTGGCCTGGATCTGCTCGCCCCCCTCGATCCCGCCACCCTCACCCATCGTGGGCGTGTCAACGGCATCCAAGGCACCGGCGCCCATGGCGTCGTAGACCTTCGCGAAGTTCCCGTCCACTGTTGCGGTGACGACGAGGATCGGGCACGGGGCCACGCGCATGATCTCGCGCGTGGCCTCGACGCCGTTCATGACGGGCATCAGGAGGTCCATGAGGACGAGATCCGGGGGAGCCTCCTGGCACAACCGCACGGCCTCCTGGCCATGCTCGGCCTGCCATGCGACTTCGCAGTCGTCGAGCTGGTCGATCAACCGGCGCAGCGTCTCGCGTGCGATGCGCAGGTCGTTGACGATGCCGACGCGCGTCGGCCCTGCAGAGCCGCTCATTCGAGGGGCTCGCCGATGAGGTCGCGCACGGTTTGCAGCAGCGTCTCATCGTGAAAGGAGCTCTTGGTGAGGTACGATTCCGCTCCGGCTTCCAGTCCCCGCACCTTGTCTTCCTCCCGATCCTTGTACGAAACGATCAGCACCGGAAGATCCGCGTAGCGGGGATCCGCCTTGATGGCATGCGTGAGTCGGATGCCGTTCATGCGCGGCATGTCCACGTCCGTGAGAACCAGGTCGTACGCCTGATTCTGGACGGCCGTCCAGGCTTCGGCGCCATCGACCGCCACATCGACCTCGTACCCATGGTTCTTGAGGAGATTGCGCTCCACCTCGCGGACCGTGATGGAGTCGTCCACGACGAGCACGCGCTTGGGCTGCTCCGGTGCCGCACCCTCCAGCGCCGTGGCGCGGATGGTGCGCATCTGACCGGCCGCGAGCGCCTGGTCGATGCTCCGTACCAGGTCCTGCGTGTTCACGATGAGCAGGGGGACGCCGTCCGCGGACTGGGACGCCGCGTCGATGTGCGGGATCCGCCCCAGGCGCGGATCCAGCGAGCGGACGACCAGGTCCTGCTCTCCGAGGAAGCCGTCGACCACGATGCCGTATCCCTTGCCCCCCGACTCGAGGATGACCACCGGCACCGCGTCGCTGCTCCGGCTCGTCGACGCGACGCCGAGCAGTTCGTGGCCGAGCACCAGACCGACGGCGTGCCCCTGGTAGATGAACTGCTGACGGCCCTCGACCTCGTGGATGTCGGCCTGGTCCAGACGAACCAGGCGCTCCGTTCGCGCCAGCGGGAAGGCGTACGGGTCGCCCCCGATCTCGACGAGCGCGGCTCGAATCACGGAGCGCGTGATGGGGAGCGTCAGCGTGAAGCGCATCCCTTGTCCGATCTCGGTCTTAGCCTGCACCATGCCCCCCGCTTCGTGCGCGGTCTGCTGGACGGCATCGAGGCCCACGCCCCGGCCGCTCAGTTGGCTGACCGCGTCGGCGGTGCTGAAGCCAGGGAGGAAGAGGAACTCGAGCAGCTCGGCCACACCGAGGCTCGCGGCGATCGCGGGATCGATCAAGCCGCGCTCGATGACTTTCGCCCGCACGCGCTCGGGATCGATACCACGGCCGTCGTCGGCGACGACCACCTCCAGCATGCCGGCGCGGTGGCGCGCTTCGATGCGCAGCGTTCCCTTCCGTTCCTTCCCCGCGGCCGTTCGCACCTCGGGTGTCTCGAGCCCGTGGTCCAGGGCGTTGCGGACGAGGTGATTCAGCGGTGCCTCGAGTTGCTCGAGCACGTCGCGATCGACCGGCACGTCCTTCCCCTGCACGACGAGCCGGACGTCCTTGCCGAGCTCGTGCGACAGGTCGCGAGCGAGACGCGGGAAGCCACGCACGGCGTCCCGAAAGGGTCGCATGCGCCCCGCTAGCACTTCGCGGTAGAGGCGCTCGGTGAGGTCGGTGGCCTGTCGCGCCGATCCTCGGAGCGCCTGATGCCGTCGCGTCAGATCGTCCGTCGCGCGCGCGATCTCACGCCGCATCGTGTCGAGGCGTACCCGTAGCCGCGCGTCCATGTCCTCCGTCGCCTCGTCGACGCGCTCCATGGCGGTTTCCACGTCTCGCAGCCACCGCTCGACGCCCTCCAGGCCCTCCAGCCCCGCCGTGAGGCGGCGGGCGGCGACCACACTCTCGCCCGCGTAGGCGAGAAGACGGGAGAGGCTCGCCGCACTGACGGGCACCGGATGATCGACCTTCGCGGGGCTCGCCCCGTCGGCCTCCGATGGCCGCGTCGCCGGGGGCGCGGGCACGGGGCTCGCGGACGAGGCTTCACCCCGGGCCAGCGCGCGCAGGGTACCGGTCGTATCGGCGATGCGCTCCCCCTCGGCCTCGAGGAACGCGGGTACCTGCTCACCCTCCAGATCGCCGAAGCATCGAAGCACGTCCTTCCCGGCCAACAGGGCGTCTACGGCGCGGGCGGACAACGCGATGTGCCCCGCCTGGACGGCGACGAAGACATCCTCGATGGCATGCGCCAGATCGACGGCTTCGTGCAGGCCCACGATCCGGGCCGCGCCCTTGATCGAGTGGGCCGCGCGCATCAACGACTCGACGTCCTCCACCTGGGACGGGTCACCCTCGAGCGCCACCAGCCCTTCCTCGAGGACCTGCGCGTGCTGGATGACCTCGGCTCTAAACAGCTCCATCAGGGAGAAGCCGCTGAGATCGTCGCTCGATCGCGTCATGCTTCGAGGCTCCGTTCGAGACTCGCGAGCAGTCGCGGCGGATCGATGCGAGCCGCGAGCGTCTCGTCGAAGGGGATGAGCCCATCGGTGACGTGCATCAGGGCCTTGGCCACCGTGCTCTGGGGAGGGAGGACGCTGGATGCCGCGTACGACATCACTCCCCGTACCTCGTCGACCTCGAGCGTCCACCGATGCCCTTCCGTGCCCACGGTGAGGAGGCGGCTCTCGGGGCCACGCGGCGCGTGCCCGGGGGGGCCGGGCGGCACATCCACCGGGACCCCGAGCATCGCGTGCAAATCGGCGCAGAGGTGGAGTTCCCCTCGGATGCTCACCAGGCCCCGGAACACGCTGTTGGTTCGGCCGGGGATCCGGCGCACGGGCGCCCACGGACGTACTTCGGTCAGCGCCTTCGGGTCGAGTCCCAACCACTGTTTCCCTACGCGAAACAGGACCGCCGCATGCTCCTTGCGCTCTTGCTCGCCGAACATCGAGTGGCGGAGCGATGCCTGCCATGCGCGAAGGTAGGCATCGTCCGGCTTGCGGCTCAGCAGGTCGTGCAGCGCGTCGTCGCGACGGCGGTCGGACGTAGGGCGGCTCATGCGTCCCTCTTTCCCTGGGCCCGCTGGGCACGGTCCCGGAATCGCCGTGCGCGGACCGCGTCTCCGGCTCGCTCGGCGAGCAGCGCGGCGTGAACGAGCGACGCGTAGTGCGTGGGGTCCAGATAGAGCGCCCGGCGCAGCGCCTCGCGGGCGTGACGGCCCTCCGCGTCGTCCGCCACCAGGATGGCCTGCAAGTGGTAGAGGTCGGCGTCGGCCTGGCCGAAGCGAATTGCCTGCTCGATCGCACGCTTGGCCGCCTCGGTCTGCCCCCGGTCGGCCAGCGCCCGGGCTTCGGCGTGGGCGGTCGGCTCTCGTGTGGGCGCGGGCGTGCTCGGGGGGGGGAGCGGCGACGGGGGCCGACGGCGCGGAGGAGGGGGCCGGCGGCGAGGCGGGTCGGTTCTCTGCCGGACGGCCGCCGGTGCCGCCTCCCCGATCGGCTGGCACGCGAATGCGCTCATCGGGGCGAGCGGAGCGAACCCCCCGCGCGTGACGCGGCCCAACTCGGCGTGCCCGACGTAGAGCACGCCGCCGGGGAGAAGACGGTCGCTCAACCTGTCCATCAGCAGGCCGCGCGCGGCGTCGGTCAGGTAGATCTGGAGGTTGCGGCAGAGGATCGCGTGGTAGCGCCGGTTGGGCGGGGGATAAGGCGCCACCGGATCGAGCAGGTTCGCTTCGTCGTACGCGATCCGGGCGCGGATCTGTGGCGCGACCTCGTAGCCCGAGGTGCCTCCCCGGATCCAGGGCGCCAGATCCGCTGGAGAGGTCTCGCGAAAGGCCCGACTTGCGTATCGACCGATGCGGGCTCGCTCGAGCGCCGGTCGGCTGATGTCGATCGCATCGATCTGGAATTGGGAGGGCTCGAGCCCCGCGCGCAGCAGAGCGATTGCCACCGAGGCGGCCTCTTCGCCCGTCGAACACGGAGCGCTCAGCACGCGCACCAAGGTCGCGGGGGCCGCGGCCACGATGGAGGCCGCGAAGGCGCCCAGGTGGGCGAAGGAGTCGGGGTAGCGGAAGAACCACGTCTCGTTCACCATCAGCGCGGCGACGAGGCGCTGCCACTCTTCCGGGCCACGCTTTAGTACGGCCGCATACTGGAAGGGGTCGGTCAGGTCGAGGGCCCGCATACGTCCCAAGATGATCTCGTCCGCGCCCCGCGTGCCGAGGGACGAGGGCTCGAGGCCCAACTCGTCGCGAAGGAGGCGGTCGATCGGCTCCACTACGCGCTCCCCGCATCCGGCGAGGCGTCCTGGCGAAGCGTCCGGAGGACGTCGGGTGCCAGCAGCTCCCGGACGGACACGAACTGCAGGAGGCCGTCGCCATCGCTCACGATCCGACCCAAGGCGGGTCGGCCCGCGGACGGGGGGCCCGCATGGCTGCCCGCCTGCTCGGGATCGATCGCCTCGATCTGCACGACCCGTTCCGCCCGGACCCCGACGAGCGTCTCTGCTTCATGGGTATCGTGCCGGGCAGCCACGTCCTGCTCCACGTCGCATACGAGAATCCGGGTGGCATAGGCGTCGCGACACGCCGGGTGACCGAGGTAGACACCCAGGTCCACGACCGGGACGACCACGCCGCGGTAGTCGAACACACCGAGGACGTGCTCGGCGGCGCCCACCACGTGACGCAAGGGGATGGAGGGCACGATCTCCACGACGCTTCGTGCATCCAGCGCGTAGCGATCCTCTGCGATGTGGAACACGACACACTGCACGGCGAACTCAGCTCTCCAGCTTGAACTTGCTGATCTCCGACTTCAGTGTGTCGACGGAACGCTTCAAGTCGTCGGCGGCGGAGGTGAACTCATGCAGCGAGCTCACCGTTTGCTGCACGCTGCCGCTCAGGGACCCCATGGCGTCGTTGATCTGGTCCGCGCCCTGTGCCTGGCTGGCCATGCCGTCGGCGACCAACTCGAACTGCTGGTTCATCCGTTCGACCTGGCGGATGATGCGCCCCAGCTTGCCGCCTACGTCCGTCATCGTGTCGACGCTGCGGCGGACCTGATCGGCGAACTTGTCCATCTCCATCACGCCCGCGGAGACGGCGGACTGCATCTGGCCGACGGTGTCCTCGATGTCGAGGGTCGCCGAGGCCGTCTGATCCGCGAGGCGACGAATCTCCCGCGCCACGACGAGGAACCCCCGGCCGTACTCGCCCGCCTTCTCCGATTCGATGGCGGCGTTGACGGAGAGGAGATTGGTCTGATCGGCCACCTTGGTAATCGTCGAGACGACCACGTTGATGTCGTTGGCCTTCTCGTTGATGGCGGCGAGCTTGGAGGAGATCGACGCGCTGCTGCCCGCCAACTCGGACATCGTCGACTCCATGTCCGTCAAGCTCGTCCGCCCTTCGCTTGCCACGGTGGCCGAGTCGGAAGCCACCTGGCTCACGTCGTGGATGGTGGTCATCAGCTCGCTGCCCGTAGCGCTGATCTCCTGGACCGCCGCGGCGATCTGGTTGGTGGAGGCGCCGAAGGCGTTCATGGTCGCCTCCTGCTCGCGGCTCGTGGCGGTCATCTCCGTCGCCGTGGACGTCAGCTGGATGCTCGACTTCTTCACCGCGGTCACGAGCTCGGCGATCTTGTCGAGGAACGCGTTGAACCACGTGGCAAGCTCGCCCACCTCGTCGTGCGAGTGCACGTCGAGCCGGGTGCTCAGGTCCGCATCGGCCAGCGCCATGTCGCGCATGCGATCGACCACGCGCCGCACCGCGTTGAGGACGCTGTAGAGCACCAGGGACGCGATCAGCGTGACGATGATCAAGACGCCGGCCGCGGTCAGGAGGGCCCACACCATCCCGCTCTCGAGGGCGTTCATGGCCTCTTCCTCGTGGAGCGCGATGTTCTGCTTCGCGAGATTCACGGCCTGCATGACGCCATCCCGGTGGCGCTGAAACAGGGGCTGGAGACGGAACTCCAGCACGTCGGCGGGGGTCTTCCCCTCTGCGTGCCGCCCCTCCATGGCGGGGAAGAACTCCTGTTCGGCGACCCGGAAGAACTCGCGGGCCGGCTCCCCGGCCGTCTTCAGGAGCGTGGTCTTGAGGCTCCCCTCGGGGAGGGCCTCGCTCCAGTAGGAGGCCCGGGTCCGGTGTCCGGTCACGCTCTCCTGGTAGAGGTCGACGAGCTCGGTTCGCTTTCCATCGTCCTTCTCGATGTCGATCAGGTGCAGGAGGAGGAAAGGCTCGACGATGTACTCGGGCGGGGGAAGCAGGTCGGCAATCAGGTCCTTGTCCTGGATGACCGCTTCGTACAGGTCCCCCTTGATGCGTACCCGATCCAGCGTGCGCCACCCGACCGCGAGCAGCACGCCGAAGCCGACGACGATCAGCAGGCTGACGAGCATGAAGCGTTGCTTGAAGCCGATCTTCGACAGCATCTCTGCCTCCGGGGAGCGGGTGCGAGTCCCGGGGCGTTCGGCATGACCGCGAAAACGCCACCCCCCTGGACCCGCGCGGGCGCGAGTGTAGCAGGGGGGGGGCGGCGTCGGTGGGGGGGCGGAAGGCGCGGTCAGCCGTTCAGGATGTGGATCGCCTTCTTGTGGACGGCCTCGGCTGCCTCCATGAGCGACTCGGGCCATGTCGGGTGCGCGTGGACCGTCAGCCCGATGTCGGCCGCCGTCGCACCCATCTCGATCGCCAAGCCGGCTTCGGCGATGAGGTCGGAGGCCTGGTAGCCGACCGCGGATACGCCGAGTACGACGTCCGTCTTCGCGTCGGCGATCACCTTCACGAAGCCGTCCGTCGCGTTGACGGAGAGCGCGCGACCCAGCGCCGTCATGGGGAACTTGCCGACGTTCACGTCGAGGCCCTGCTCCCGCGCTTCGTGCTCCTGGAGCCCCACCGAGGCGATCTCTGGCTGGGTGTAGACGGCCGACGGCATCGCGCGCACGTCGTAGGTGCTCTCCAGGCCTGCCGCATGCTCGGCCGCCACGATGCCTTCCTTGCTGGCCTTGTGGGCGAGCCAGGGCAGGCCGGCCACATCCCCGATGGCGTAGATGTGAGGTACGTTCGTCTGCCGGTGCTCGTTGACGGTGAAGTGCCCCGTATCGTCGATCACGAGGTTGGCCTTGTCCGCGCCCACGTGGTCGGCGTTCGGCTTGAAGCCCACGGACACCAGGATGACCTCGGACGGGATCTCGATCTCCTTCCCGTCCTTCTTCTTGGCCGTGAGGATCTGCTTGCCGTCCTTCTCGATGACCCCCGTGGCCGATGTCGCGAGGTGGATCTTGGCCTTCGCCTTCTTCAGTGAGCGCTCGAGGACCTTCACCATCTCCGGATCCGTGCCGGGGAGGAGCGAGTCGGTGAGCTCCACGACGTTCAGCTTCGATCCGAGTCGCATGAAGACGCTGCCCAGTTCCAGGCCGATCACGCCGCCACCGACGACGGTAAACGTCTCCGGGACCCAGTCGATGTCGAGGGCTTCGCGGTACGTCATCACGTTCCCGCCGATGGGCAGGAAGGGGAGCGTCGCGGCGCGCGCGCCGGTCGCGACGATGCATTTCTCGAACGTGATCTCACGGACGTCGCCGTCCGGTCCCTTCACGGTGAGGCTCGTCGGCGAGGTGAACTCGGCGTGGCCGTGGATCACGGTCGCGCCGTTCTTGTTCAGCAAGAACCCCACGCCGGTCGTGAGGCGCTTCACGATGCCCGACTTCCACGCCTGGAGCTTCTTGCCGTCGACGTCGACGTCGCCGACCATGAGCCCCATGGTGTCGCCGTGCCGGATCTTGTCCACGAGACCGGAAGCGTAGATCAGGCTCTTCGACGGGATGCAGCCCACGTTGAGGCACACGCCGCCGATCTTGTCTTCTTCGATGACCGCGGTTTCGAGACCCAGCTGGGCCGCGCGAATGCCGGCGACGTACCCGCCGGGGCCGGAACCGATGACGACGACCTGGTAGTTCTCCGGAGGCATGGGTGGCTCCCTGGTGCTTGCTGTGCGTTTCGGCTAGACGGGGTCGTTTCCGAGGAGCCGGTCACGCTGGTCTCGAAGGACCGGCGGCAGCTCCGCGTAGACGTGGTCGAAGAGGCTCTCCACCGGGACCGGCCCGGCGGCCTCCACCGCCGCGATGGCCTCGGTGATGCGGCGGCCCGCGGCGGCGAGGAAGTCCTCTTCGCGGCGGCGGTCCCACGCGCCCTGGGCCTCGAGCCAGGTGCGGTGTCGCTCGAGGGGGTCGCGCCCCTCCCACACCTTGGCCTCGCTCTCGTCGCGATACTTGGTCGGGTCGTCCGAGGACGAGTGGCCCCCGAGACGGTAGGTCAGGCACTCGATGAGCGTCGGGCCCTCGCCCCGCCGCGCGCGATCGACGGCCGCCTGCGTGGCGACGTAGCACGCGAGGACGTCGTTGCCGTCCACCCGCAGCCCCGGCATGCCGTAGGCTTCCGCCTTCACGGCGAAGGTCTCGCTCGCCGTTTGCTTCGAAGCCGGCACCGAGATGGCCCACTGGTTGTTCTGGCAGACGAACACCACCGGGGACTTCCACACCGCCGCCACGTTGAGGGCCGCGTGGAAGTCGTTGGACGACGTGGCTCCGTCGCCGAGGTATCCCCCGACCACGACGTCGTCGCCGCGGATCTGGGCGGCGCGCGCTGCGCCGGCGGCGTGCGTGATCTGCGTCCCGATGGGGGAAGACAGCGACACGTAGTGGGTCGAGCGGTCGGAGTAGTGGCAGGGCATCTGCCGCCCGCAGGTGGCGTCGGCCGCATTCCCGAAGCACTGCGCGATGTAGCGCTCGAGGTCCATGCCCCGCCAGAGGCCGATCGCTCCCTCGCGGAGCGCGGGGAAGAGCCAGTCCCGCTCGTCGAACGCCGCACCCGAGCCTAGGGTCGCGCCTTCTTGGCCCTTGGCCGTGCCGTAGAAGCCGATGCGACCCTGGCGCTGGAGATTCAGCATCCGTTGATCCAGCGCGCGCTGGAAGAGCATCGCCTCCAGGAGGCGCACGGCGAGGCCGTCCGGCAACGCGGGCAGCGGTGAGGCTTCGCGGCCGTCCTCGTCCACGAGTCGGTAGAGGCCGAGCGGACCGATGTCGTACGGGTTCAGCGGCTTCGTCTTCGAGGCCGGGCGCTTCTTCGCGGACGCTTTCGACTTTGCCTTCGCCACCGGATCAGGCGTCCTCGAGGAGCATCAGGCCCGGATTCTCGAGCAGACGGATCAGCTCGTTCAGGAACCGGGCCGCCGTGGCGCCGTCGACGATGCGGTGGTCCAGCGTGATCGTGAAGTTGGTCATCTTGCGGATGACGATCTCGCCGTCCCGGACGACGGGCTGATCCTTGATCCGATAGACGCCGAGGATCGCGACCTCGGGGTAGTTCAGGATGGGCGTGGCGAACATGCCGCCGATCGAGCCCGCGCTCGTGATCGTGATCGTGCCGCCCTTGAGGTCGTCGAGCTCGATCTTGCGGGTACGGGCCAGCGTGGTCAGGTTCTGGATCTCGGCGGCGATGTTGATGATCGACCGGCGATCCGCATGCTTCACGACCGGCACCATGAGACCGGCGTCCGTGTCGGTGGCGAGGCCGACGTTGTACTCCTTGCGAAGGATGTACGACTTGTCCTCGTCGTCGACGATCGAGTTCACCACGGGGAACTTCTTCAAGCAGATCACGAGCGCCTTGATGATGAAGGGCAGGTAGGTGACCTTCACGCCCTGCTCGGCGGCCACGGGCTTGGCCTGCTTGCGGAGGCGGTCGACCTCCGTCATGTCGCACTCGTCGGCGTAGGTGAAGTGCGGCGCGAACTGCTTCGAGCGCACCATCTGCTCCGCGATCTTGCCGCGCATGCCGCGCAGCGGGACGCGCTCGTCCGCGGCGGCGGCGCCGAGCGGCGGCAGGGTCGGGCGGGCGGGCAGGGCGGCGGCGGGCGGGGTCGCGGCGGCGGGCCCAGCGGCCGTCGGGCTCGGGGCCGCGGCGGCGGGCGCGACGGCGAAGCGCTCGACGTCGTCCCGCGTGACGCGGCCGTGGGGCCCGGTCCCGGGCACCGCGTTGAGGTCGATGCCCAACTCACGGGCGCGCTTTCGCGTGGCGGGCGCGGCGAGCGTGCGCTCGCGCAAGGGGCCGGCCGCGACCGGCGCCGGGGCCGCCGGGGCCGCCGGGGCCGGCGTCGGTGCGGCGGGGGCCGCGGCCGGTGTCGCCGCGTCCGGCTTCGCGTCGGGCTCCGCTTCCGGCTTGGCTTCCGGCTTGGCGTCCGCCTCGCTCGCGGCCGGCGCGCGCGCCGCCGTCGTCGATCACGACCATCACCGAGCCGACCGGGACGGTTTCCCCCTCGGCCGCGTGGATCTTCGCGATGGTGCCGGCACGCGGCGCGGTGATCTCGACGGTGGCCTTGTCGGTCATCACCTCGACCATCGGCTGGTCGTCCTTGACGACGTCGCCTTCCTTCACGAGCCACTTGACGACTTCACCCTCGGTGAGGCCCTCGCCGATGTCCGGAAGCTTGAACTCGAATGCCATGATCGGCTCCTTCGTCGATCCTCGGATCAGGCCCAGCGCGCGACGTACTCGATGGCGTTGAGGACCCGCTGCTTGTCCGGCTTGTACACGTGTTCGAGGGAGTACGGGAAAGGCGTGTCGAAGCCGGCGACCCGGCCCACGGGAGCCTCGAGATGCTCGATCGCCTTCTCCGAGACGGTGGCTGCGATCTCGGAGCCGAAGCCGCCGGTACGTGGCGCTTCCTGGGCGGTGACGAGGCGGCCCGTCTTGCGGACGCTCTCGAGCACGGCGTCGACGTCCCAGGGGTAGATCGTGCGCAGGTCCACGATCTCCACCGAGATGTCCTTCTCTTCGGCGAGCTTGGCGGCGTCGACGCACGTGGGCACCATGGCGCCCCAGGTCACGACGGTCACGTCCGTGCCTTCCCGGACGGTGCGTGCCTTGTCGAGCTCGACCGTGAAGTACCCCTCCTCGACCTCTTCCTTGCCGTGGCGGTAGAGCGCCTTCGGCTCGAGGAACAGGATCGGGTCGTCGTTGGCGATCGACGCGAGCAGGAGGCCCTTGGCGTCGCGCGGGGTGCTGGGCATCACGATGCGCAGGCCCGCGGTGTGCGCGAAGTACGCTTCGCTCGACTGGGAGTGGTAGTGACCGCCTCGGATGCCGCCGCCCGACGGCGAGCGGATCGTCATCGGGACGGTGAACTCCCCGCCGGAGCGGTACCGCATCTTGGCCGCTTCGGACACGATCTGGTCGAAGGCGGGGTAGATGAAGTCGAGGAACTGGATCTCGGGGACCGAGCGCAGGCCGTACACGCTCATGCCGATCGCGGTTCCGATGATCCCGCACTCGGACAGCGGCGTGTCCATGACGCGCTTGTCACCGAACTCGTCGAACAGGCCAGCGGTCGCGCCGAAGACGCCACCCTTCTTGCCCACGTCCTCGCCCAGAACGACGACGTTGTCGTCCTTCTTCATGGAGACGTGCAGCGCGTCGTTGATCGCCTGGATCATCGTCATCTGCGGCATCGGTGTCGTTCCTCCCCGTGAAGCCCCGTCCCGCTAGAGCGGGAACGCGCCCCCGGTGTCTTCGATGTCTCCGCTGCGGCGGATCTGCTCGAGCAGCGCGTCCTGTTGTTCCTTCAGCGCCTTCGGCATCTCGGCGTAGACGTCCTCGAACATCGTCTCGATCGCCGGAGCCGGGCAGCTCTCGGCTTCCTCGACGGCTTGGGCGATGTCCGCCTGGAAGGCCTCGGTGAACTCCTCCTCCCACGCCTTGGTCCAGATACGCTTGGACTTCAGGTAGGTGCGGAAGCGATCGATGGGGTCCTTCTTCTGCCAGGCTTCGAACAGCTCGGGCGCCTGGTAGCGCTTGGGGTCGTCGGACGACGAGTGGGGTCCCATCCGGAAGGTGACGGTCTCGAGCAGGGTCGGACCTTCACCGGCGAGCGCGCGCTCACGCGCTTCCTTGGCCGCCTGGTAGACGGCGAGCACGTCGTTGCCGTCCACGCGCACGCCCTTCATGCCGTAGGCGATCGCCTTGGCCGCGAAGGACTCGCTGGCCGTCTGGAGCTCCTGCGGCACCGAGATGGCCCAGTGGTTGTTCTCGCAGACGAAGACGGTCGGGGTCTTCCACACGCCGGCGAAGTTCATGCCCGCATGGAAGTCGTTCGAGGACGTGCCGCCGTCGCCGAACCAGGCCCACGTGACCACGTCGTCACCACGGATCTGCGCCGCACGGGCGGCGCCGACCGCCTGGGTGATCTGGGTGCCGATGGGCGAGGAGATCGAGAGCCAGTGGATCGACCGGAAGCTGAAGTGGTTGGGCATCTGGCGACCCTTGAGGATGTCGCGCGAGTTGCCCCAGAGCTGGTCGAAGATCGTGCGGGGCTTCACCCCTTTCTGCAGTGCCACCGAGTGCATGCGGTAGGAGGGGAAGATCCAGTCGTCAGGCTGGATGGCGAAGCCGGTGCCGATCTGCGAGGCCTCCTGGCCGCTCCCGGGCACGAAGAAGCCGATGCGTCCCTGCCGCTGCAGGTTCAGGCCGCGCGCGTCGAAGAGGCGGGTCTGGACCATGGCGCGAAACAGGCTCTTCAGGTCGTCCTTGGTGAGGTCGGCGGGGGCCTTGCCCTTCACCTTCCCCTCCGCGTCGAGCACCTGCAGCATGTCGAGTGTCTCGGGCATGGGTCGACTTCCTCCGGTGGGGGCCGCCGCGGCGGGGCGGAGAGAATACGCGTCGGGTGGCGGGCCCACAAGCACCGCCCTGGGGATTGATTGTTGAATGCAATCAAAAGCCCGGGCCCGCCGCGCGAGCGGGGGCGTAGGCTGGACGGCTCCCTGGAGCTTTGGCGTGATCGACCGATGGCTGGCCCTCCTCGTGCTGTCCTGCTTCCTGTTGACCGCGTGTGGGGAGGGCGGCGACGCCCCGGTGCCCGATGACGCTGGCCGGCGCGAGGCGTCGGGCGCGGCGGCGGGCGACCTGCTGGAAGACCTGCGGATGCGCCTCGACGGGGGAAGCGAGGTCCTCGACCGGGCGTGGATCGACGCGGTGGGAGAAGTCGCGGTGCTGCTCTGGCCCGAGGCGAGCGAGGGCACGGACGCGGCTCGACGGGCCCACCACAACCTCTCGCTGATCGCGGGGGACGTGACGGTGCAACTCCTGGTCGAGGGCGAAGGGGGGCGGGCTCGCTTCGCGGCGCGGGATCCGACGTCCCTGGCAATCCACGATGCCTACCGCAAGGCACTCGCCGAAGGATCGACTGCCTACCGCGCGTGGGTCGAGGGCGAGGGACGCGCGCTGCTCGAGCGTCGCATCCAGGCGCTGCAAGGCGGCTAGGAGTCCGGCGCGGCCGAGCCCCAGCGCGGGTCAGTGGACCGGGCGCACCAATCGGAAGCCCGCCTGGGCACGCTCGTCGGGACCGACCAGCGTGATCGCCTCCAGGGCCTCGGCCGTGAGCGGAATGCCGAGCGCGTAGCCCAGTCCCTTCTGGACCAGTTCGCCGTCGGCCAGCGCGAACTCGCCCGGCGCCGCCAAGAGCGCCCGGGCTCCGTAGGGACTGACGTCCGGCTCCACCGCCCCGTCCCGGGAGGCCTTCAGCGGCGAGAAGAAGCGTTGCCACTTTGCGTCCAGCAGCGCGCTGCCGGCGGCGCGCCGCCACTGCGCGTCGGTCGGGAGCGTGTAGTCGGCGCCGTAGAGCGAGCTCTTCCACGCGGCGTACGCCATGGCGTCCGCCGGCCGGATGCCGACGACGGGCCGATCCTCGTACTCGGGTTCCACCAGGAAGGCGCCCCGGCGGCTGGGGTCGCGGACGAAGCCGACGGCGGGCACGTGAGCCTCGCGTTCCGCGTCCGTCAGCTCGTCCAACCACTCGGCATAGGCCGCGCAGGACACCTCGTCGCGGTCGATGAGGAAGGGGGGCATCGTCGCCTCGCCGACACGCGCGGGGCCGGCGGGCACGTAGACCATCCCTTCGGGAACGGATCCGGCCGGAAGGTCGATCCGCGTCTCGAGCGGCGCCACGGGGTCGTCCGTGGGATCGAGGCGGAGCGGGATGATCAATGGCAGTTGGACCGCGCTGTCCGTCTGCCGTCTCACCAAGCGGTACGCGCCCGGCGGAACGTCCACGGGCTTGGCGCCCATGGAGACGGCTTGGCCGCCGACCACGGCCGTGGCGTCCCACAGCTCGGCGTCCTCGGCGAGGAGACGCACGCGGGGCGGGGCGAGGCGCGAGGCCAGGCTCGCCAGCCTTGTGCTGGCTTGGTCGCGCGCGTCGCTCTCGGGTAGGTCGCGCGCGCGCGCTTGGAGGTCCCCCAGGCGACCGCGCAGCGCTTGCCAACGCAGGCCCGCCTCGGTCGGACTGAGGTCGAGGCCGCTCACCGCGGTCATCTCGCTCTCGAGGCGCTGTACGTCCTCGAGCATGTCGGCCATGCGGTCCTTGGTGACCTGCGGGGTGCCGCTCAGGAAGCGGTGGCCCAACGCGCCGCCGACCAGGAGGCCCAAGAGGACCAGCGCGGCCGTGCCCAGGTGGCGATGCACGGTTCGCTGCGCGGCGGCGACGGCGGCGCCCATGGCGTCCTGCTCCGTCTGGGCGAGGACGGAGCGGCCTTCGATCCAGGCCCGCAGATCGTCGGCCATGTCCTGCGCGCGCTCGTAGCGGGCGGCCGGATCGTTGGCCATTGCTTTGGCGACGATGGCGCGCGCCGGGGCCGGTGCGCCCTCGGGCAGCGGGAGGTAGTTGCCGCTGCGGGCGTCCTGGAGCATGTCGTCCATCGTGCGGAAGTCGGGTGCTTCGAGCTGCTTGCGGCGCGCCGCCAACTCCTCGGCCTTGGCGTCCTTCTTCTCGGAGCGGGCCCGCGCTTCGGCCTTGAGCAGATCGTGAATGCGCTTCTCGCGTTCCTCGCGGCGGATGGGGGAGGCGCTCGCGATGGGCGGGTTGCCCGAGAGGATGTAGTGGAGCAGGGCGCCGAGACCGAACACGTCGGTCTGCTCGCTGACCTGCGCGCGGGCCTGCTCGGGGGACAAGAAGCGCGGCGTCCCGATGATCTTGTCCTTCTCGACCGCGTCCCCCTCGTTGTGGCAGATGCCGTAGTCGATCAGGTAGGGGCGCCGGGTGCGCACGTCGATGAGGACGTTGTCCGGCTTCAGGTCGCGGTGCAGGATCCGGTAGTCGTGGTTCGAAGCATCGATGCCCTCGGCGATCGGGATGAAGACGTCCTGGACCAGCCGAGCCGAGTCGGCCCAGTGCCGCAGGCGCGGCCAACGGGAAGCGAGCTTCCCCTTGTCGCGCGCCTCGACGACGTCCGTCAGGGTGATGGGCTCGTAGACGAGCTCCATCACGAAGTAGAGGCGGTCGCCGCCGTAGGTGCCGCGGTCGTACACGGGCATCACGTGGGGGTGCCGGATCTTGGCTTCGGCTTCGCACTCGGCGAGGAATCGCTCGCGCAAGCTCTCGGCCAGGTCGGGCAGCAGCACCTTGACCGCGACCTCGCGCTTCGTCTCCTCGTCGAAGGCGTGATACACGGTGCCCATCCCGCCCCGGCCGACGATGCCGTCGAGGCGGTAGCGCCCGATGTGCGTCCCGATCGCGAGCTCGCCCATGCGCCGCTTCTCGTTCGCACTGGACCCTGTCGACATGGCTGCCTCCTCGTCGCCCCCGCCAAGGTACCCCCTCCGTCCGTACCGAGTCAGGGCAAATGTTCACCGTTTGGAGCCACGCCGCGCACGACGTGGCTGCTCCATGTCATGCCCACGCGAGCGCCAGTGCCGGCAGCCATCGACAGGCGGTACCTGGTCCCGTAGAACGTGAGCGGCGTCGAAGAGGCGCCACGCAAGAGTGGCGGAATTGGCATACGCACTGGACTTCGGATGCTGTGTCCGGCTTGTTTCGGGCCCTTGCGCGACCCGACCCAAGAGCCCGGTTTCTTGGGCGGATAGCGGAATCGCACCGCGAAGACGAGGGGACAGAGCCCGCGCCCGTGGCACTTCGTAGCACCTGCTGGCACCGCGCTTCTACGGGCGGCAATGCATCCACGGATGCATCCACCCGCGACGCCGCGCGGCGGGTGAGCGTGGCGCCCGGTAGTAGGGGGGGCCCCGGAGCGTAGCGGGCGTCAGCACGCGGAGCGTGTTGTTGTAGTTGCTCTCGAACTCGGCCGGGCACACCTGGCTCAGCGTCGACTGCCGGCGACCTCACGCCTTCCCTCAGGCGGCGTAGGGGCGGGCTGCATGCCCGCCCGTATTCAACGGATCGGGGTCAGCCGTGGCCACGGGTCAAGATTGACGGCACTCGTGGTTCGCCGGACACGTGCACGTCATCCCGACTCGCGGAACAGGGGCGGCCACCTGGTCCGCCCCTACTCGAATCGCCGTCGCAACGCACTGCGCCGTCTGCGGGGTGACGTGCCCGGCGCGCCGGCCGGAGATGGAACGCTCGGTCCGCGCCCCACGACGGCGCCGCCCGCCGCGACCCCGCCCGCCGCGCCCGCCGCGGGCTCCGCTGGCGCGACGGGGTCCGCTGTGCCGGGCCGACCCGACCGGCCGCCGACCGCCGCGGAGGTGGCGCGGGGGCCTTCTGTATTCGCTTCCAGAACGAAGTCTTCGAGGTGGATCCGCTCCGCTGTCCCCGCTGTGGGGGGGGGCTGGCCGTGGTCGCGTGGATCACCGAGGCGGCCACCATCGACCCTGAGTCCTCGCCCATCGTCGGCGGCGGGGGATCGAGTCGCCCTTCGAGAGCGCGAAGGCCCGGGCGCCCCCCGCGGCGTGAGGTCGCGCCTCGTCGCGCCTCGGGGCGTCACGCCCACGCGACCCCGCCGGCAGGAAACCGTCCATCCTGGGAGCGCGGTGGGGGGGCGGTGCGCCCGCTCCGCGACCCGAAGCCTGTCGAGGCACGCCTTGCGGGGCTAGGATGGCCGTCGTCGGTGCCATGGGGAGTCCCGGGAGACCCAACGCCATGCGCAGGGGGCCGATCGGTGAG
Source organism: uncultured Planctomycetota bacterium (assembly GCA_963802335.1). Classification (GTDB taxonomy): domain Bacteria; phylum Planctomycetota; class PLA2; order PLA2; family JAEUHO01; genus CAWDIE01. The sequence continues at coordinate 333,580 of CAWDIE010000009.1, forward strand.
CTCGGAGGTCGTGCGAGCGGCGACGGGGTCAATTCAAATGCCTATGCATCGCGGATCGCGGAGACTTCTTCCGCGGTGAGCTCGTGCGGCGAGAAGCGCGGGCAGGCCGAGCGATCGTCAAGATCACAGGCCAAGGCGGCCCGCCGCCATGCGCTGAGACGAGAGGGCGAGAGACCGATGATCCTCAAGATGCGGCGTAGTCCCAGGACGTGCCGCGATCAATCGATGGCTCGGAGCAATCGCGCCTTGTCGCTGGCATGCGGAACGCGGAGGCGCTTGAGATCGGGTTGGAGCAGGCGAAACAGCGCGAAGAAGATGCGCAGGACGGCCGACAGGCGTTCCACGCGTTTCTCCAGCTTTGCGACCCGCACGCGAAGTTCGATCTCGGAGGCGTAGTCCACCCCAGGCTCCGTGGTGATGGTCCGGGGGGCACGCTTCAGCCAGCCGGCTACCGTGGAGCGAGGGACCCCCATGCGCGTCGCGATGCGGGCGTTGCCCGTCTCTTGGACGAGCTGGACGAGGCGGTGGTCGTAGATCCGCAGACGGCGCTCGGTGCTCATGCCTGCATGTTGTCGCCGACGAGGGCGAAGGCGAAGAAGGTGGGGCGCAGTAGGTGCAGAATGCGGGCGTCGACAACTCGAACTGAAGGTGCAGAGGTCGTGACGCGAAGCAGGGCCGCGTGTCAAGGATCGTGATGGGCCGCTACACGCCGCCAATCGGGAGGCGCCGAACGCGTATCCGTGCGACCTCGATGACGACGATGGCGCCTTCGCGAAGCTCTACTTCGGCGAGGGACAACACACCACGCAGCACGGCAGACTGCTCCACGGCCCGACGCGGGGACTGGCGGCGCCATAACACGACCGAGGGCTTCGGCTCGTTTCGCAAGGCCAGCAACGTTCCGAAGTCCGTGTCCGCCGAGACGACGACACGATCATGAGTCGCGGCGAAGTCGAAGATCTCCGCGTCCTTCGCGCGCGCCATGTCGATGTCGCGAACGTGAACCGCGTCGTGCCCCATGTCGGTGAGCACGACGGCCAGCTCCGGCGAGAGAGCGTTGTCTACGAGGAGCCTCACGACGCATTCGAGAGCGGGATCTCGCGTTCGCGCACGGCCTCTGCCGCAAACCGGAGCGCCTCGGCGATGTCGTCCGGAACGAGGTCGGGGTGAGCCGCCACGATCTCGCTCGCGACCATTCCATCTGCCACCATCGAGATGATGGTGGACACGGGGATGCGCGTGTCCCGAATGCAGGGCACGCCTCCCATGCGCTCAGGATCGGCTGTGATTCGCGGATACGGCATGTCTTACCTCGTGTTGCGTCGAGTGTACCCGGGGACGCTGCGATGCCGGGAGACACGACGTGTGCCGCCGCGGTGATGAACCGTCCGGAGGGTCCCGCCGGCTCGTTTCCGCGTGCATCCCATCCTCGGCGGGCGAGTTCCCCGCGGGTCAGCGGGCATCCGCGGTGCGTTTCGGTTCGCCTGCGCAACGTGTGGGCTGTCTGTATAGGCCAGGAGATTTGGCATCGCCGGGAGAGGGCCATTTCCTGCGCCTAGCGGAGCTGACCACCACGACATTCCAGCGGTCTCGGTCGACTACTCGACACGGCCATCGTGCCCGCCCAGGGCCCGCGAGCCGGTCTGTCGGTTCCCCAGCCCAGGGCTTGAGCGCACACCCTCCGCGGGAACTCCTCGGAGTCCGGTCTCTCTCACGCGCGGGGCCTCCTGACTTCGGGTCAGGAAGCCGGACTGTGGTAACCCAGGGGCGCGTGCATCGGCGCGGGCCAGGCCGTAGACTCGGGCGCCGCGCGCTGTCGAGTTCTCGTCGCGGATCGTTGGAATGCTGTGACACAGAGCACGGTGCGGAGCTACGGGCAGCCTGTCGAGATCTCGACAGAAACCGCCAGCATGTCGTGGCAATCCGCTCTGCCGAAGGCCCGGGCGGTCGCACGGCGGGATGCGGTGCCCGCACCTCGGCCCGGCGGCGGTGGCGCGGGTCCGGCGCCGCGGGCCGGTCAGCGCGGCTCGACCTGCAGGACGGCCGCCGCGAGCTCGGACACGCGAGGTCGCACGTGCACGTAGCGACGCCGTCCGTCCCGTCCGTGGATCGCGTTGGAAAGCAGCGCGACCCAGATCCCCTCGTCGGGGTCCATCCAGAGGGAGCACCCCGTCGCGCCCGTGTGTCCGAAGCTCTGCGGCCCGAAGGCGCGACCCGCGACCGTGTACCCCGAGGGCGAACGCGTGTCCCAAGCCAGCGCGCGCGTCTCTAGGCGCTCGGGGTCGATCACGCGCTGGAATCGCCTGGCGACCCGCGGGTCGAAGAGGGGCCGCGCGCCCTCAGTCACGTGCCCCAGCCAGGCTCGCGCGAACCGGGCCACGTCCTCGATACTGGCGAAGAGCCCGGCGTTCCCCGCGACGTCGCCGAGCGACCGGGCGAGCGGCTCGCACACGCGCCCGCAGACCGTGCGCCCGCCCTCGGGTACGGAGGGTACGGAGGCGGGGTGCGCCAGGCTAAGCCTGAGCGAGGGGGATCGATGACCTGATCATCTGAAACCTTGCATTGGAACCCGGTGGGTACCCACTCCCACCCGGCAAAGGTTGGCCACCAGCCGGAAGCGAGTCTTGCGTGGTGCTCGAGCAATCAGCACGGCGAAGCGTAGACAGCGAGTGTGCGGGCTGCGTGACTGAATCTCGAAAGGTATCTTCGTGAGAGCCGACGCCATCCTGTCGGCGGAAGGCAGCACCGAGGCGCGGCAGTGGCCGAGCGCCGAGGTCTCACCGGGGTCTTCGAGCGGGGCACGTACACAGGGGGTTGCTCAGGAACCTGGGAGATCCAATTGTCTCCACGTACGAAGGATTTGCGGTGCTGCGGGTTGCCGCGTGAACAAGAACCCGGGCCGCGGTGGGCTGCGTACTGCCCTCCAGCGGAGCGAATCGAAGTACGTCTGCGTGGTACCCGTGATCGAAGGCATCGCCGAAGTGATCGGGGAAGGGCGATGGGAAGTCGGAGCGTCTCGTAGTACCGCGGAAGCCGGGGAACCAACCCAAGGGACCCGGTGGAGGGAAGGGGACGCCGTATGGAAGAACCGCGGGAGGGACAGATGTCGGAGACTCCAAGCTCCAGCAGCATCTCAACGAAACAAGCGTGGATAGCGAAACTGGCAAGGGACATGCGCGGACAGGCTCTTACGAGTCTTTCCCAGCACATCGACCTGGACTGGTTGAAGGAAGCGTACCGACGCACGCGCAAGGACGGTGCGGTGGGCGTGGACGGGCAGACGGCGGCGGAATACGGGCGCGATCTCGAGGCCAACCTCACCTCGCTGCTCAACCGTGCGAAGTCAGGCACGTACCGTGCACCTCCCGTTCGACGTGTGCACATCCCGAAGGGATCCGGTGGGGCCACACGCCCGATCGGGATACCTACCTTTGAGGACAAGGTGCTCCAGCGCGCGGTGGCGATGATCGTGGGCGAGGTCTACGAGCAGGACTTTCTGGACTGTTCGTTTGGCTTTCGTCCGGGTCGAAGTCAGCACATGGCACTGGAGAGCTTCTGGACCCAGGCTATGGCGATGGGCGGCGGAACTGTTGTCGAAGTGGACGTGAAGAGTTTCTTCGACGCCATCGACCACGGTCGCCTCCGTGAGATCCTGCGCCAGCGGGTACGCGATGGCGTGATCCTGCGCCTGATCGGCAAGTGGCTCAAGGCGGGTGTGCTGGAGGAGGGGCGCGTGACGCACCCTGACTCTGGCACTCCGCAGGGCGGGGTCATCTCGCCTTTACTCGCCAACGTCTTCCTGCACGAAGTGCTCGACACATGGTTCGAGAGCGAGGTTCAGCCACGGCTCCGAGGACGGGGCTTCCTGGTGCGCTTCGCCGACGACTTTGTGATGTGCTTTGCGCATGAGGAGGACGCGAATCGGGTCCTGGCCGTGGTGGACAAGCGCTTTGCGAAATACGGGCTTACGGTACATCCCGACAAGACGCGGTTGGTGTCGTTTCGACGGCCTCCGCGACAAGGCGGGGGACACGGGCCCACCGGTACGGAACCGCCGGGGACATTGAACCTGCTGGGCTTCACCCACTATTGGGGGCGGAGTCGACGGGGATACTGGGTCATCAAGCGGCGGACGATGTCCAGCCGTTTGAGCCGATCCCTCCGGGCAGTGTGGACCTGGTGCAAGGCGAACCGCCACCGACCCTTGGCCGAGCAGCACCGGCAGCTGGTGCGCAAGCTGCGCGGGCACTACGCCTACTACGGCATCACGGGGAACGGACCGCAGATCTGTGCCTTTCGGCACTGGGCGTACGTGATCTGGCGCAAGTGGCTCAACCGCCGCTCGCGTCATACGCGTGGCGGCCTGGCAGGGCTGGATCGGCGTCTGGCGCGCTATCCGCTGCCAAATGCCACCGTGGTTCACTCCGTGTTCCGCAGGTCGTGAATCTTCCAGACGAGGAGCCGGATGCGGTAGTCCCGCACGTCCGGATCTGTGGGGGGCGGGGGAGAGCAATCTCCCTCGCCTACCCGACGTGCGCCAGGCATGGCGCGCAGCGCCGTGACTGGCGCTGTCAACCGGGGAGCGAAAGCGAACCGGGAAGTGACTTGGGGGTGTAAGTCCCCTGGAGGCCTTGATGACAGGAACTCCTAGCCGAACAGCAAGGGTGCCCACCGTGAGGTGGGATCTGAAGGAAGCTGAAGGCAAACCTCCGACCCGAGGTACACGAAGCGCATCCGAGGCATCGGATCGAGGGCAAGGAAGCGTTGGTGTCCGAAGCCCAAAGTCATCCGGATCGATCCGGTGTATATGCGACGGGGATGGAGGGAAGGTCACGCGCCTTACCCTGGGAGATCTGTCAGCCTGCAAACGAGAAGGACTCGTTGACGGCATGGGACGCCTAAACGGGCACGAAGCTGGAAACGGCGGACACAGCCAAGGCAACTCCCTGCAGCCATCACCGGCCTTCCCCGCTGCTAGCCACGTTGAGAGGCGTGACGACGGGCGGACAGAAGTCAGCAGAGGGCGACAAGGGCCGTTGCACCGGCCCGAGGCCCGAACGAGTGAACCCGGCTCGATCCCAAAGCCTCGCGGGCTGAAGGAGATGCAGAATGGGTGCTGAGATGCCCCGACGGCCCCGGAAGGAGGCGGCCGGAAGCCGCCATGAGCCGGAGACTGTGCATCAAACGACCCCGGCGGCGGTGGACAAGATCGGACCACAGACCGAAGAGCTGATGGAGGAGGTGCTGCACAGCGAGAACCTGCTGACTGCCTTGAGACGCGTCGTTTCCAACAAGGGTGCCCCAGGTGTCGACGGCGTTACCGTCGATGATCTTCCGGCGTTCCTGAGGCGGGAATGGCCAGTCATTCGAGAACAACTGTATTGCGGCTCCTATGCTCCGAGCCCCGTCCGGCGGGTTGACATACCCAAGCCCGGAAAAGGCAAGGGGACGAGGATGCTCGGCATCCCCACCGTTCTGGATCGACTCATCCAGCAGGCCATCCTGCAGGTACTGAGTCCGATCTTCGACCCGGCGTTTTCAGACCACAGCTTCGGCTTTCGACCCGGGCGCAGTGCTCACCAAGCGGTGACGCAAGCTCGGAGCTACATGGCCGAAGGATACCGGTGGGTTGTGGACCTCGATCTGGAGAAGTTCTTCGATCGAGTGAACCACGACATCTTGATGAGTCGGATCGCGAGGAAGGTTAGGGACAAGAGGTTGTTGAAGCTGATCCGCCAATACCTGCAAGCAGGGATGATGGCGGAAGGCATCGTGAGTCCACGGAACGCGGGCACGCCACAGGGTGGTCCGCTCTCACCACTTCTTTCGAACGTCCTTCTGGACGACCTCGACAAGGAACTCGACCGGAGAGGGCATCGCTTCTGCCGATACGCAGACGACTGCAATGTGTACGTCCGAAGCAAGGTGGCAGGAGAACGGGTGATGGCGTCGATGACGCGATTCCTCGAACGCAAGCTCCGATTGAAGGTGAACTCCGCAAAGAGTGCCGTGGACCGTCCGTGGAACCGCAAGTTCCTCGGGTACACGGTGACCACGAATCGATCTCCTCGCCTGAAACCGGCGCGAGCATCCATGCAACGCGCGAAGGCTCGGGTTCGTGAGATCACGCAAAGGGGGCGGGGCCGGAACATCAAGACGGTGATCAACGAAGTGAATCGTTTCACCCGAGGGTGGGTCGGCTACTACCGCTTGGCGGATGTCGCCCAGGACTTCAAAGTCCTGGACCAGTGGCTCCGGCGTCGCCTGCGCAAGATTCTGTGGGAGCAGTGGAAGACACCTCGCAACCGATACCGCAAGATGGTTCAACTCGGGCTCGAGGCGGAGCGAGCCAAGAAAGCCACGGCCACCGGCCGAGGCGATTGGTGGAACGCCGGCGCGGCACACATGCACGCCACGATCACCAACAGGCGACTCGAACAGTGGGGGCTCCAGAACCTTCTCACGACGCTCAGGAATCTGCAGCGGTCTACTTGAACCGCCGTGTACGGACCCGTACGCACGGTGGTGTGGGGGGACGGGGAGGGCAACCTCCCCTCCCACCCGATAGTAATTGTTGCAGGTACGCAGGCGAACCCTTGATGCAGACTGTCGGGCTCAGCCAAGAGTCGTGCACGGCACCTCGGCGAGCACGCGGAACATGCAATAAACGAACGCGGCTCCGTGAGCGCCGTCTAACCGGTGGAGAGTAGAGAATGAGAGAGTCTTGCGGTGAAGGGGTAGCCACCCACACCGGCCCCGCGTCATGCGTGGGCGTCCGCGAGGGCGTCGGCGAAGCGTTGACAGGGGTACGTGCAGGCCAGCCATTGAGCCGCGAAATCATGTGTCTTCGGGGTGCCGACGCCGTACGGAGGGCGGAAGGCAACACGGAGGATGCCGCCACGGCGAGGCGTCCTTCGATCCCGCGCGGTCTGAGACCCTGTGCATGTACGGAAGCTCTCCACACGGGAAGCGGGAGATCCCACGACCGACCGGCCGAAGATGGATGGCCGGTCCGCGCCGTGAACCCTACGGGGGAACGACGGCGATGAACGGTGGTGGGAAGTCTGACGAGTCCGTAGTACCGAAGAACCCCGCGAACAAGGGTGGCGGTGCGCCGCCTCCGGCGGAGCGGGGGGAGGGAAGGGACTCGGCGAAGGGGAATCCGGTTCGAGGTACCAGGTACCGGACACAGAGCCGGGTGCGCCTGAAAGCCGCCACGGATCGGATATGGCAGGCAGCTGCCAAGGACAAGGAGAAGCGGTTCACCGCGCTCTGGCACCACGTCTACGATGTCGACCGACTGCGGGAGGCCTACTTCGGCCTCACGCGCAAGAGCGCACCGGGGGTGGATGGCGTGACGTGGCAAGACTACGGGAAGGAACTGGAGGAGAACCTCCTGGACCTCTCGGCACGTCTGCAACGCGGAGCGTACCGGGCACGCCCTGTACGACGGGTGTTCATCCCCAAGCCCGATGGGCGGCAACGCCCGATCGGCGTGCCGACGCAGGAGGACAAGATCGTCCAGCGCGCGGCCTGCGAGGTGATGGGGGCCATCTACGAGGCGGACTTCCTGGGTTTCTCGTATAGATTCCGGCCGGGCCGAAGCCAGCACAATGGGTTGGATGCGGTGTCGGTAGGGATCACGCGACGGAAGGTGGGCTGGGTGCTGGATGCCGACATTCGTGGGTTCTTCGATGCCATCGACCACGACTGGATGGTGAAGTTCATCGAGCACAGGATTGCGGACAAGCGCGTCGTGCGGCATGTCAAAAAGTGGCTGCACGCAGGCGTGCTGGAGGAAGGCGAGTGGGCACCGGTGGAGCGGGGAAGTCCCCAAGGTGGAAGTGTCAGCCCGATGCTGGCCAACATCTACCTCCACTACGTGTTCGACCTGTGGGCCCAGCAATGGCGCCAGAAGCGTGCGGACGGTGACGTGATCATCGTTCGCTATGCGGACGACATCGTGATGGGATTCCAGCATCGTGCGGAGGCGGAGCGCTTCCAGGAACTGCTCGTAGAGCGATTCCGGAAGTTCGGCCTGGAACTGAACGCCGACAAGACCCGGCTCATCGAGTTCGGGCGCTTTGCGGCGGGCAACCGGGCCCGGCGAGGCCAAGGCAAGCCGGAGACGTTCGACTTCTTGGGCTTTCGACACATCTGTGCCGTGGGCCGCAACGGGAAGTTCAAGCTGCTTCGACAGACGATCCCGAGCCGCCAACGGGCTCGGCTGAAGGCGGTGTACGCGGAGCTTGGGCGCCGCATGCACGACTCGATTCCCGAAACGGGACGCTGGTTGCGGAGTGTCGTGACCGGGTACTACCGGTACCACGCCATTCCCGACAACTGGGCCTCCTTGAAGGCCTTCCGAAGCGATGTCGTTCGGCTGTGGCGCCTGCGTCTGAGACGCCGGAGTCAGAAGAGCCGCCTCGACTGGCAACGGATGGGCCGGATCTCGGCCCGGTGGGTTCCGTATCCGCAGCTATGTCATCCTTGGCCGGGGGAGCGTCTGCGCGTTTGACCTGCGGCAGGAGCCCAGTGCGGTAGTTCCGCTCGCTGGGATCTGTGCGGGGGGCTCCGGGCAACCGGAGTCCCTACCGCGAAACCCAACAAGCGAACGCGGCTCCGTACCGCGGAGACCTACGCGATCGCGATCCCGGGCAAGCGGTCCCCTCCCTGGACGCACCGATGACACGCTCCGGGCACTCTGGTGTGTCAGGAGGCCCGCCATGGCTGCACGCGTCTGGATTGCATCCCTACTCGTTCTCGTCGGGGTCGCCGCTGGATCTTCCGCGCGCGCCGAGGGCAGGACGCCCGGGGACCTCCTTTCGTTCGAGGCGGCGGCCCGGCGGGTGGGCGACGCGTCGTGCGCTCCCCTCACGGGCGCGACCGTCCTCAAGCGGTGGACGCCGGCCCGGCGCTCGGACTGGCGCTTCCGCGTTGCGCCGTACGGTTGGCTGGCCGGCGTCGACGGCACGGTCGTGACCAAGGGCGAGGAGACGGACATCGATGTGCCGTTCTCCGACCTCGCCGATCGAACCAACGGCGGCTTCCAGCTCTACCTCGAGGCGCGCTGGAAGAAGTGGTTCGTGGCGTTCGACGGCACCTGGGCGGAACTCGGCAGCACGCCAGGCAACGAGCTCTTGGGCCTGGACGTCGAGATTCGCCAGCGGCTCTTCGACGTCCGCTTCGGCTACGAGGTCTTCCGGCGCAGCCTGGATGGGGTTCTCGATCCGTGCTGCGAGGGCTGGCGGCGGTGGGTGGGCCTCGATGCCTTCATCGGGGCGCGCTACTGGTACACCCACGAGACCGTCACCCTGACCGCCCTCGGCCGACCGGTGAAGAAGTCCGAAGGCACGGACGAGCGCTGGGACCCATTCTTCGGCGCCCGGTTCGGGATCGATCTGACTCGCCGCCTCGGCGTGTTTGTCCGGGGCGACATCGGCGGCTTCGGGCTCGGGAACGCCGCGCAGCTGGCGTGGGAGGCTTCCGGCGGCATCAACATCGGCCTGACGCGGTGGTTGCACCTGGTCCTGGGGTACCGGGCTATCTACTACGACACCATCGAGGGCGTCGGGACCCAGCGCAGCGGGCAGGCCCTGACCCAGCACGGACCGCTCATCGGGGTCGGTTTCACCTTCTGACGAGGGTGGTACCCGCCACTTCGGGTAGCTTCTCCTCCCGGGACGATACGGGCTTCGGGCGGCTGCCCCCCCCGAGCACCCAAGTCCCACGTGAGGAGAAGCCCGATGCTTCGAGGCAGACTTCCCCGGTTCCACCGAGCGTGGTCGCCTGGCGCGTGGCCCGCTACGCGACCCGCGTGGTGGTGGCGGTCCCCGTCGACTGCCGGCGACCTCACGCCTTCCCTCAGGCGGCGTAGGGGCGGGCTGAATGCCCCGCCCGTATTCAACGGATCGGGGGCAGCCGTGGCCCCGGGTCAAGATTGACGGCACTCGTGGCTCGCGGGACACGTGCACGTCATCCCGATTCGCGGAACAGGGGCGGCCACCTGGGCCGCCCCTACTCGAATCGCCGGCGCAACGCACAGCCGTCTGCGGGGAGACGTGCCCGGCGCGCCGGCCGGAGCCGGAGCGCTCCGCCCCCGCCCCACGACGGGGCCGCCCGCCGCGACCCCGCCCGCCGCGACTCCCGCGGGCTCCGCTGGCGCGACGGGGTCCGCTGTGCCGGGCCGACCCGACCGGCCGCCGGCCGCTGCGCCGCCGACCGCCGACCGCCGACCGCCGACCGCCGCGGAGTTGGCGCGGGGGCCTTCTGTGTTCGCTTCCAGAACGAAGTCTTCGAGGTGGATCCGCTCCGCTGTCCCCGCTGCGGGAGGAGCTTCGCACCGCCAGTGCGACGAGTGCAGATTCCGAAGGGAGACGGGAGCAAGACCCGCCCGATCGGGATACCGACCTTTGAGGACAAGGTCCTGCAAAGAGCGGTACTGATGGCGGTGGAAGCGGTTTACGAGCAGGACTTCGTTGACTTCTCGTACGGATTTCGGCCGAATCAGTCTGCACACCAAGCACTGAACAGCTTGTGGAACAAGCCAGCACAGGTGGGTGGCGGATGGGTGCTGGAGGCTGATATGCTCCCGCTAGATAGACGTCGTTTCGTGGGACAAGAAGTCCTGCATACGAAAGCTATGTTTACATAAGCTTGCAGCAAAGCTTAATTAACTTATAAAAAAGGAGATATCTGTGACTGATGCTTCAAAGCTTCCGTTAGACGGAATCCGCATTCTGGACTTCACCCAGGCCGAGATGGGCCCCATTGCTACTCTAATGCTCGCTGATTTTGGTGCCGATGTGATCAAGGTCGAGCGCCCGGGCGTCGGTGATCTGAGTCGGCATACCGTTGGCGGGACATCTATAGAGGCGACGAACAATCCGACGTATGTAGCCATGAATCGCAACAAGCGTTCAATGGAGATTAATACGAAAAGCGAAGCCGGAAAGCAGGTTATTTATGATCTCGTCAAAGAGATGGACGTGGTCGTAAATAATTATCGCGCCGGCGTGATGGAGAAGCTCGGGTTTAGTTATGAGAAGCTTAAGGAGATTAATCCACGCATTATATTTGCGGCCGGAACAGGCTACGGACCTGTCGGACCCTATTCCGACAGACCTGGGCAGGATATGGTGGCCCAAGCTATAACGGGCTTAATGTATGAAACCGCCGACCCGTCAATTCCACAATCGATTTATCCAACAGCTATCTGCGACTATACCACCGGAATGCATCTCTGTCAGGGCATTATGGCCGCGTTGATTGGGCGTGAAAAAACCGGCGTTGGTCGAAAGGTGGAAGTGTCGCTTTATGACTCGATGATTGCGACGCAGCTGCAGGAAGCGGCCTACTGGAGCAAGTATAAGCAGGTTCTGAACTGGGCAGCAATGCCACTCGCTGGTCACTTCGAGGCCAAGGATGGGCCAATTGTGGTGATTGGAGCGTTTATGCCCAACCCGTTAAAGGCAATGTGCGCTGCATTGGAAATAGATGATCTTACCATACCCTACCCAGACATGGCTTCTCAGGTTAAAAACAAAAAAGTCATACAGGATGCGCTCCGCAAGGAAATTGCTAAATACACAATGGCCGAAAGTTTGGCTCGCTTTGAAGGGCAGGATGTACTTTGTTCAGAGGTCCGAAAATTGAGTGAAGTGATGGAGGACCCACAAACAAAAATTAATAATATGCTGATAGATATAGATCATCCGATTCTTGGCAAACTGACGACCCTCAGTTGCCCAGTTCATCTTAGTGACGCCCCGGTTGCTGTGAGAATCATGCCGCCACAGCTCGGTGAACACACCGAAGAAGTGCTTCGCGAATACGGTTTGGACGGAAGCAACGGTAAGAGCGCTAAATAAGTTTCCTGCTTGGCATTAGTTACAGCGTACTCGGGTTACGATTGATCGTCCAACGAGGATGAATGCAATTGATTCCTCCAGCCGCAGATGCGGCTGGAGGAAATCTGAGACCAGATTAAGCTGGCAGAAACGCAAGCAATAAGGGAAAGTAAAAAGATATGACTAAGAGCTACAAGACAATCAACACATTCGAAAAAGACAATATTTTTTATTTAGAGGTAAATAGGCCTGACAAGCTAAATGCAATTAATAAAGAAGTCTTGGACGAACTGTTGGATGCAATAAAAGGTGTCGATGTTTCAAAATATAAGGGCGTTATTCTGACAAGTGTTGGAGAGAAAGCCTTTATGGCAGGTGCAGATATAACTGCTATGTCTGAAATGACTCCGCAAGAGACACAAGTCTTTGCCGAGGCAGGACAGGCTGTCACCTTGGCCATGGAGGACTTGGCCCTGCCTCTTATTGCCTGTGTTCAGGGCTTTGCCCTTGGAGGTGGATGTGAAATGGCAATGTCTTGCGATTTCATTTTTGCTTCGAAGCAAGCAGTTTTTGGACAGCCTGAGGTCAAATGGGGTGTGTTGCCTGCCTTTGGTGGAACCCAAAGACTTCCGAAATACATTGGCCGAAACCGAGCAAAAGAGCTTATCTATACGGGCACTTTTATAAATGTAGATAAAGCCTATGAGTGGGGGTTGGTAAATAAGGTAACAGAGGATAAATCAAGCTGCTTGCAGGCAGCAGTCGATTGTTTGCAAGTTATAGGAAAAAATGGCCCCCTTGCCGTTGCAAGTGCGAAACAAGTTATGAATGCTGGAAATGATATGTCAAACAAAGATGGCATACACCAGGAAGCATCAGTCTTTGGAGTGGTTGCTAGGTCTCATGATAAGGCGGAGGGAACAAAAGCATTTGTAGAGAAAAGGGATCCGGTGTTCACGAGAAGCTAAAATGATCAGCGTGTAGCTCACATATGACTCATAGCTACTAAAGGAGGAAAAAAAGTGAGTGACCAAAAAGTACGCGTGGAGATCGATGGCGGCGTGGCAACCTTGTTCCTGGTTAATCCGCCGATGAACGTGTTGACAATGGATATGAGACGCGAGTTGGACGCGGCCCTGACCCGCCTGGAGGCTGACCCAGCGATAGCGGCGCTTGTAATCACAGGCGACGGTGACCGCGCTTTCGGCACCGGCTCCGACATCAAGGAATTTCCCGAACTGTTGGCGGACGGTTCCGTCGTGTCTCGCAAGCTCGCTCCTGAGAACAAAACATTCACCAAATTCGCCAATTTCCCGAAACCCACAGTCGCGGCCATTGAAGGCTATGCGCTAGGCGGCGCCATGGAACTCGCAGCCGGCGCCGACATCATCGTGGTCGCCGAAAATTCAAAATTCGGCGTACCCGAGATAAACCTTGGCGCCATACCCGGCAGTGGGGGCTCAGTGCGTATAACGCGGCGTATCGGTATTGGCCGCGCCAGTGAGTTGTTTTTGCTGGGCGATATGATCGATGCGCAGCAAGCGCTCGCGTGGGGCTACGCCAATCACATTAAGCCTAAGGGCGAGGTGCTCGCACACGCGCAAACACTTGCTGCAAGGCTTGCAAGTGCTCCGAAGCAGGCCATTTGTGCCGTCAAGCAGGTGTTGCGGTATGGCATGTACTTGCCCGAGGAGCAGGCAATCGCGAAGCTGCTTGACGTGCTCGATGTGCTACAGCGTACGCAGGACCTCCGCGAGGGAGCCGACGCTTTCATCAATAAGCGCAAAGCGAATTTTCAAGACCCGCTTGACACCACAAAATTTGTTGGCTGCATTTTTCCAGAATGAACTTGCCCCGTATGAAGCGGGGGTCGAAGAGACTCATGTGGTGAGGCCTGAGTTGGCGAATGAATTGCGCAAGAAGGCCGAGGATCTCGGCCTTCTTGCCTTGGGGGTGCGCGAAGAGAATGATTAGCTTCCTGCAGTCCTCCCTCAGCACGATGCGCAGACGCCTCGACCAGGTCGGCTGTTGCTCTTGTCTGAGAGCCGAGCGAAACGCCCAGCACGTCCCTGCGCACCTCCCTGCGCACCTTTACTGTGCGGCAGACGCCCTGTTGTCACCAAGGCTGACCGTCGCGCCACTGGCTGTGCTCTTATTCTTTATGGGCTGGCAACCTGCCTTCGCGGAGAACGCAGAGCAGGGCGCCTCCCGCACCGGGGCGCCGGTGCAAAGTGCTTTTGACCATGCCCCTCTGAACGGCCCCGACGCGGGGACCACTCTCCTGCGCGATAGCCGCGAGGAGAAGGAGGATCTACTCAATCGCAATGTCCTCAAAGCGTGGGAAGGATGGAAGGCCGGTATCGCCGAGAGCACAGGGCTCAGCTTCGGCGGCGATTACCTCGCAGTGGCTTTCGCCGCGACCGACAGCCTTGGCGACGACACCTCGGCCTCTGGGGTCGCGCGCTTCTTTGGGGGCTGGGACTTGCTGAACCGCGGCGCGGCGAACACCGGCAGCCTTGAGTTCAAGATCGAACACCGGCACGCCTACACCGACATCACGCCGTCTGCCTTCGGCGTCGAAGTCGGGTTCGTCGGTACGCCAGAACCCGTCTTCAACGACGACGGCTTTCGCGCGACCACCCTCTATTGGAAGCAGGGCTTCGCCGACGACCGCGCTGTCTTGCGTGTCGGCTTTCTTGATATGAAGGAATATTTCGATGGTTACGCGTTGGCCAGTCCTTGGACCGGCTTTCTCAATCTCGCCTTTACGATCGGCTCAAACACGATGATCACGTTGCCGGACGCCGCGCTTGGCGCGATGGTCGGCGGCTATCTGACCGACAACATTTATGCGGCAGCCAGCATCATCGACGCCGGTTTCCAGCCGACATCCATGTTTCAGGGCTTCGGTACTTTCTTCGGTGACTTCAACACCTTCAAGACCGCGGAGATCGGGATCACCGGAGGTGGCAAGCGATTTTTGTTCGACAATGCGCATATCGCGGTCTGGCAGCAAGATGGGAGTGACGATAGCGGCACGCAGAGAGGATGGGGCGTCAATGCGTCTGTCTCCCATGTTGTGGACGGGCACTGGTTGCCGTTCTTGCGTGCCGCTTGGGCCAATGAAGGCGGGGGCCTTTGCGAGGTGTCGGTGAGCGGTGGTTTTGGATACCAGAACAAGCCCGGCGGCAACCTTCTCGGCGTCGGCCTCAACTGGGGCCGCCCTAATTCGGATACGTTCGGGGTCGACCTCGACGACCAGTTGATAAGCGATGTCTTCTACAGGATCCAGCTTACCGAGAACTTTCAGATCACGCCCAACCTGCAAATCGTTGGGAATCCGGCCCTCAACCCCGACAGGGATGTTGTCGCCTTGTTCGGATTGCGAGCCCGAGTGACATTCTGATCCCGACAGAGGCACGGATGCGCCCAAAGGTACTACCTGTCGACGGTGCTCGATGACTTCTCGCGTTACAGCATCGCGTGGAAGCTCACGCCGACGATGGGGGCGATCCGCAACCCGATCAGTCGAGAACGGCACTAAGAGATTTGATGAACACGGATGCAATGAACCAATCAATGAACCAATCACTGAATGTAGACGAGGAGCATGCTTCCGGAACTGCCGGACCACACGGCAAATTGCTCTTGCGCACGTTGGCCATGCCGGCGGATACCAATCCGAGCGGTGATATCTTTGGGGGCTGGCTGATGTCGCAGATGGACATGGCCGGGGACATCCTGGTGCAGGAACTCACCCGCGGACGCTGTGTCACCGTGGCGGTGGACGCATTCAAGTTTCAACAACCGGTCAAGGTGGGGGATGTGGTGGGTTGCCATGGACGGGTGATTCGGATTGGAACCACGTCCGTGACCCTGAAGCTGGAGGTTTGGGTCAAGCCGCGCACACCGACGGGCGAGCCCCAGAAGCCGAGGTTTCAGGTGACCGAGGCCACCTTCACCTACGTGGCGGTGGATGAAGCCGGAAAAAAACGACCGGTGCCGGACTCGGCGCGTGCGGCCGGGTAGATTCAAGCCCCGTCCCGGGCTCCAAGTCCGATAAGCACTCGCTATGGCAAGTCAGCGGGCGGGGGAAGAGGGCCCCGTTCCTGGGCCTGGCTCGCGAGCCTGCCTTTCAAGAGCCTGCCTTTCAAGAGCCTGCAGGTCGGCTTTCCCGGTCGCCAAGAGCGGCATCTCGTCGATGAAGTAGATACGGCGCGGATGGGAATACGCGGGTCCGCGCGTCAGGTAGTAGTCAATGAGTTCCTTCTCGCCGAGGTTCGACCCGACGTTGCGCACGACGAAGGCCACCGGAACCTGGCCCTTCACCTCGTGGGGGACAGGAACGACACAGACGTCCCGCACTTCCGGATGAGTGGCGAGGATGTTCTCGACTTCGGCCGGGAAGACGTTCTCGCCTCCCACGTTCATCTGGTCGTCGACGCGCCCCCTGAAGGTGAACCAGCCGTCGGGGTCGCACGACACCACATCCCCGGTATGCACCCAGCCGTCCCGGAAGCGCTCCGCCTGGGCGTCCGGCCGGTTGTAATAGCCGAGGGCGTTGCACTCGCTCCGCACGACAAGTTCCCCCGCCTCTCCCTGTGGCACAATGTTCCCGTCGGGGGCGATGACCTTGCACTCGAAGCCCGGAAGAGCGGGACCGATCGTGCCCAGCTTGTTTCGGCCGCGTGGGTTGAGGGTGATGATCGGCCCACACTCCGTCAGCCCGTAGCCTTCGATCACATCGACACCCGGCAAGGTCAGGACCAGTTCGTCGAGAAGCGCGCGTGTCATGGGAGCAGACCCCACCGCGATGAACTCGAGGCTGGAGGCATCCACGTGCGTTCTTTGCCGCGCGGCAGCCAGAATCAGCTTGTACGTGGCCGGTACACCGGTGGTGTACGTGCACCCGAGCGTCTCGATCGCATCGAGCACGCGCTCCGCGTCGAACTCCTTGAGAATGACCACCGAGCCGCCCTGGCTCAGGCACGGGAGGAGTCCCGAGGCAGTGGCGTTCATGTGGAAGAGCGGCGTCGACAACAAGACCCGTGAGTTCTCGTCGATCCGGTTGGACTCCACCTGGAGCTGAACGTTACGCAGTAGCCCACGGTGCGCGAGAAGAACCCCTTTGGGCCGTCCGGTCGAGCCCGAGGTGTACGCCTGGATGCAGACGTCGCTGCCGGCCGACCCCTGATCGCAGCGTTCGGGCGAAGACGAGGCCAGCCAGTCCTCATAGCTTCGAAGCGGACCCCGGTCGGCATCGACGACGAGACCGATCTCGGCAACCCCGTCGGCCAGGCAGGCGAGGACGGATTCGGCCTTCCCGGCGCTGCCGAAGACGATGCGACTCCCACAGTCTCGAGCCAGCTCGATGTGCTGCGGCGGCTGGAACTTGAAGTTGACCGGGACCGCTACGGCGCCGGCCCTGACGATACCGAGCAGGACCTCGGGAAAGCGGATGTCGTTCTCGAAGATGACGAGGACGCGCTCGAACCGCTCGACTCCGAGCGAGATCAGCCCATTGGCGACCCGATTGATGCGCTGCTCGAGCTCTGCATACGTCATCGACCGCTTGCCCTGGATGAGGGCGACTCGCTGCGAGTCTAGGGATAGGCCGGTGTCGCACAGCCGCGCGAGGCTGGACGCGTCGTCATCGAACATATTCGTCATCTCCATTTCACTCTCCGAAAACCACGCCGAGGCCTTCTGCGCCAAGTCGAGGCGCATAAGTTGGATAAAGCAGGTCCTTGCTCGAAGCGCAAAGTAGTCGAGGTCCGAAGGTCTGATAGCGAGTGTTCTGTAAACTCGCCCCGGCACCGAGGAGCCCACCTGTCGTACCTTGAGCCCGGCGGGAAGTCGGTGCTCAGGCCGATCAACCCGTCACGGAAGGCGTTCACGACGTCACAGAAGAACTCGCCGGCTGCAGGGTTCTTCCGCAAGTCGAGCCACTTCTCGTCCAGTTCGGCCAGCGAGTGCCCGGAGGGTCGCGCGGGGATGGTGCAGGTGGTGCAGGCGTTTACGGGCGACCTGCGCCGCTTCGTCCACGTGCACGCCCTGGTCCCGGACGTGGTGGCGGTGACGGGCGACGACTGCGTGGTGACGCTGGTGCGGGCGCGTCCGCCTCGTCAGGAGGACCTCGAGCCGGTGGCGGCGCGCATCGGGCGGGCTCATCGAGCGCGACCGCGCGCTGCACGGCGTGATGGCGCGGGTGGGCTACGACGCCCTCCGTCATGCCCTGGCCGAGGCGGCGTGCGAGCCCGAGGGCGTGCCGGGGGCGGTGATCTCGCTGCAGACGTTCGGCTCCTACGGAGCGAACTTCCATCCGCATCTCTTCGCCTCTGTGACCGAGGGCGTGTTCACGAAGGACGGTCGCTACCACCCGGTGATCCGGCCCCCAGAGGAGGCGCTGGAGGAGTCCTTCCGACGCCGCTTCCTCCGCGCCCTGGAGCGCGCACAGCGGCTGCGGCCCGAGACCCGGGCGCGGCTTCTCTCGTGGCGCCACTCGGGGTTCTCGGTGAAGGCGAGCGGCGAGGTCGAGGGGCGCGCTGCGGCGAATTCAAATGCCTATGCATAAACATGGCTGGACCTTCCTCAACAACCTCCACTCACTCGGAGGCCAGGGTCCGCAGCCTTGTCGAGTTCTACGTCGCGGCGCACAACGGTCGAATCCCGCACGTCGCCTTCCAGGGTCAGACTCCCGACGAGATGTACTTCGGCTCCGGTGCGAATGTCCCCGATACGCTCATGGTGGGCCGGGCTGACGCCACACAGGCGCGTCTCGCGGAGAACCGCTCGCTGCGCTGTGCCGTGTGCACATGACTCGGACCGTCGGGGTGGAGGGACCTGGGCACTGCAGGAGGAGCCCGCAGGACGCGGCGGAGGAACGCCGATGCCGGAGCCGGTTCGCACTCAGGCACGCGGAGGCCCCCAACTCCGCCGCCGCTCTTGACACGGCAGGTGCCAGTTGGCGCACCGAGATCTCGTACCGTATTGCCAGAATGTCGTGAGGTGGAGCACGGCTGCCTACCAGGAGATCTCGATCACGCCCTTGCGGCGGTAGGTGACCTGCACCTCAAGAACATCGGGGAGCGCCCGCACTCCCTTCTCCGGATCGACGTAGGGCCTGAGGCTGATGCCGGAGACGAGGTAGGTCTTGTTGCCGGTATTCTTGTTCTCGACGACCTGGATCTTTCGAGAGAGAGGTTCATCAAAAGCGATACGGGAGGCGCGGGGACCGGTGTTGCGGAAGCCCGCCGTGACGCCGGTCTCCTTGAGCTTGTCCAGGATCTCCTGGGCGCGCTCGTTCCCCTTCTCTGCCAACTCCCGGTACTCCCGGACGATCGACCGTAGCGTCATGTAGGAGACCGTCTCTGCCTCTACGGCCTTCTCGACCGCCTCCCAATCCTCCACAGCGATGAGGACCTGCACATCCTTGGCTCGCAGACCCTGCTTGCGGGCCCTCGGCTTGTTCGGTTGCTTCTTCGTCTTTCGCCTCGCCGACATTGCAGGTCCCTCATGCCAGAGTAGCTCACAAGCATATCTGCACCGATCTTGTCTCTGTAGCACAACTACTATTGTTATGGTGCATTTTCCGTCTGGTTTGCTCATGCCAAGGGCGGGCTTGCCCGAGTGCAGTTGAAGCGTGAGAGTTGCGACAACCTGGTGCAGCATGCCGGTCAACCGGATCCTCGCCCATCGTCGTCGGCGGGGGACCCGGTCGCCGTTCGAGAGCGCGAAGGCCCGGGCGCCCCCCGCGGCGTGAGGTCGCGCCTCGTCGCGCTTCGGGGCGCCTCGGGGCGTCCCGTACACGAGCCTGGGTGCACGCGGCCCCGCCGGCAGGAAACCGTCCATCCTTGGAGCGCGGTGGGGGGGCGGTGCGCCCGCTCCGCGACCCGAAGCCTGTCGAGGCACGCCTTGCGGGGCTAGGATGGCCGTCGTCGGTGCCACGGAGAGTCCCGGGAGACCCAACGCCATGCGCAGGGGGCGGATCGGTGAGCTCGGCGGGCACGAGAACGGCGACGGGGCCGATTGAGAGTCCTATGCCTCGGCGCGCCCGTTCGGCAGTACGCGGATGCCGCGTGGTGGCACTACGGCGACATCGGCTTCTGGTTCGACGGGCGCGGGCTCGTGAGACGGATCTACGTGCGGCGGGCGCGGCGATAGTGGCCGGGATGGCCGTCCGGGTCGCGCTCTCACCCAGCGCTCCGACGCCCTTGCCGGGCAAGCCGTCGCGCGGCTGGGATCGGATGCGCCAGCGCAGCCGGACCGAGGGCGAGGAGCCTCCTATGTTCAAGGAAGAGCGAGTCGAGTCCCAGTTCGCCTGGGACATGCTCGGCGATGTAGGCGTGGGTCGGCCGAATCTCGGCGCCACGATGCCCGTGGCGGTCTACCGGCTGATGCCGTTCACCCTACGCGACCTGCTCGTCCGTGAGTTCGGGCCGGAGAAGGCCGACGGGCTCTTCTACGAAGCAGGTCGTCTCGCGGGGCAGCAGTACTTCGTCCACGTGATGCAACCGCAGACCGATCTCGACGCGTTTTTCGCCGAGCTGCAGCGCACGTTCAAGGAACACAGTATCGGCATCTTCCGCGTCGAATCGATGGACGAGGCCCAGGGCTCCTTCGTCGTCACCGTGGCCGAAGATCTCGACTGCTCGGGTATCCCCGTGTGCTCCGAGGAGATCTGTACCTACGACGAGGGATTCCTGGCAGCGATCTTCGAGCGGCAGACGGGAACGGCCTATCGCGTGAAAGAGGTCGATTGCTGGGGGACCGGTGACCGCGTGTGCCGCTTCTCCAAGTGCTTCAACAGCCTGACGCAGCAGTTGAAGGACTCCTTCCGGACGATCGAGGAGCGAGGCAGGCTCATCGAGGCGGAGAAGGAGCGGTCGGAGCAGTTGCTGCGTAACGTCCTCCCGGCCCAGGTGGCCGAGGAACTCAAGGAGCGAGGATACAGCCCGCCGCAGTCGTTCCCGGCCGTCACAGTGCTGTTCACCGATCTCGTGGGCTTCACGCAACAGTCGGCGGAGCTCGAGCCGCAGGACCTCATCGCCGATCTCAACGACGTCTTCACCCGGTTCGACGAAATCATGGACGCCCACGGCTGCGAGCGGATCAAGACCATCGGGGATGCCTACCTCGCCGTCTGCGGCATGCCGGAACCCCACGCCGATCATGCCGCGAGGATGGTGCAGGCCGCGGTCGACGCCATGGCCTTCATGCGGCAGCGGCGAACAGCGTCCGGAAGTGGCTGGCAGATCCGCATGGGCATCCACTCCGGTCCGGTCGTCGGCGGCATCGTGGGCGTGAACAAGTACATCTACGACGTCTTTGGCGACACGATCAACACGGCGTCGCGCATGGAGACCAACTCCGCACCCATGCGCATCAATGTCTCCGAAGCCCACGTGGCGTCTCGTCCCAGAGCAGTTCGCCTACACCGAACGCGAGGTCATGGACGTCAAAGGCAAAGGCCGTATGCGGATGTATTACCTGGCCGAGGATTCCTAGGCCGACCGCAGGACGGTCCGTTCCGGAATCGGCGGCGGCGGCGTATCCCGTCGACTCGACGCGATCAACCTCTGGGTCAGCGTCAGCTCGGGCGCGGGCGTCTTGTCAAACTTCGTGTACGTGATGATGACCGCGTCACCCTCTTCGTGGATTCGGAAGGCGTTGAGGCGGTACTTCGGCACGTACACCTTCGGCAGGAGGCCGAATCGGGTGGAGACGCGATCGAATTGCTTGATCCAGGTGCCCGTGTTGACGATGGCGCGTCCGTCGGCCACGTGAATCGAAGGTACGTGGGTATGTCCGTAGACGAAGGCGGCCACGTCCGGTTCCTCGTCGAACACCGTCCTTGCCGCCTCGACGTACGCGTCTTCCAACTCGCCAGTCAGCTTGCCGGGATCCAGTTGGATACCGAACCGCGCGGCGGCGCGCTTCATGTCGCGAACGATGAAGTAGCCCGGAATCGCCAGGATCAAGAGTCCGACCAATACCGCGGCATTGATCGTCAACACCATTTGCACCGCGTTGCCGACGATGCCGAGTGCGTCGAACACCCGGTTGTTCAGGAACAGGTTGCTGTCCGAGAGGCCCAGGGACTCCAGCGCCCCGCCGGCGAGCACGAATAGCGTCAAACCGAAGAGGAGGAGGAAGGGGAGGGTGATCCACCGCAGCCAAGGAGCCATCTCCTTGTAGAAGTAGTTGGACCAGACCCAGTTCGGCACGTCTTCCGTGGGGTAGACGGACTGGATGTCCTTGAGCCAGTTGTAGCGTCCTCGCCGGGAGAGCTGACCGGCTCCACCGACCATGTTGCTGGTGATGAAGAAACCGACCGGCTGGGCGTAGGGATTCCCGTAGTCCGGCATGGTGTTGGCCGGATCGTGCTGGTTGCCGTGCTCGATCCAGATACGGCGTGTCCCCAGCTCGCGGGTGATCGCGTAGGACTGCTCCAGGTGGACGTTGAAGCCAGCCAGGACGTCGACGAAATCCGGGTAGCAGGCGAGTTCGTAGTCATGATTGCCCGGCAGCAGGGTGATCCGGATCCTCTCCCCCGCACGCCTAAACGCGTCGAAGATGCGCGGGAACTGCCCGATCAGGACGGCCAGCTTGTCGTGGCCGTCCGTCGTCGTGAACTCCCAGAGCCCAAACGCATCGCCGACGATCACCAACTCGACGTCTTCGTCCTTCTTGGCGGCCAATTCTCCGAGGAAGAGGACGAGCTCGTCCTCGAAGTCGCAGACGCCCAGGGCCTCGTCTCCGCCGATGTGCAGGTCGCTGATGAAGTAGTACGTTCGCAACGAAATCCCCTCGGTGGCCTTGGCAGCCGAGCCCTCGAGTCTACGCCCAGAGCGGGCTTTCCGAATCAAGGGGGACTCTCCCTCGGCCTCGGATGGACAAGAGGCGGCGGTCGCATCCTCGGCGGCGGAGTGCGGCGGAGACTGGCGAGGACCCCACCGCCGTGCCCAGCCGTCGGGACCCTACGAGGGCGGCGATCGCGGGAGACCGGCTCGCCTCTCCGACGCCCTCACCCTGCCGCACCGCCCGATGCAGCGCACGCTGGAAGATCGGCCCACGCATGGAGCACGACTTCACGTTCTCGTTCGACGAGGCGTTCCTGCGCGACGCGCTCAAACGTGACCTGGCCTGGCGGGGCGTGTATGCGTCCACGGCCCTGCTGGTCGTCCTCGCCCTCCTGTGGCTGTGGACGAGACGCCTGGACGTGTCCGTGCTCCTGATCGTCGGGGGAGGACTGTTGCCGCCCTGGGGATTGCTCTATCGCACGTGGCGCAGCGCCGCGCGGCGGGTGGATCGGCTCTGGGCCAAGCAGTCGCCCGATCGCACCATCACCTACCCGCCGGACGACGAGGGCTTCGACGTCCTCGTGGGCTCCTCCACGGCTCGTCATGCCTGGGATGGACTCCGTCGCCTCTGGCGCTACTCGGATGTCGGGTTGATCTAGATCGTGAAGAACATGAGCGTGTTCTTTCCGCCGGACCAGGCGCCGGAGGAGGCTCGCGCCTACATGCTCGAGCGGTGCCGAGCCCACGGCGTTCGTACGAGCGGAGTCGCTCCGCTACGCGCTTCGGCCGTGGATCCAGCGGAAGGTCGCGGGCCGAACGCGTTGGCGATCCAGGAGATGGGCGCTCTCGCGGTAGCGCGTCGGCAGCGCGCAGATCTCGTCGCGCTGCTGCTCGGCTGCGCCACCGAGCCCGCCGAGGGTCTCCAGCTGGAGCTCGGCCACGAAGCCCTCGACGTTGTCTGCATCGTCGCGGAGTCCGTGCACCCCGATGCGCCGGCCGAGGTCGGCGAAGTTCTGGAACAGACGCCGGCTCTTGCCGTCGGTCAGCCGCCCGCTGAGATAGAGGTACGTGCGCGTCACGTCCCCGTGGCGCTTTTCCTCGGCGGTCCAGCCGCGGCTCCACTGGGCCCACGCGTGCATCTCGACGCGGAGCGATCGGTGAGGCCGCCGAAGCGATTGAGGGCGGTCTGGTACGAGGGCAGGGCCTCCTCGGTCACGACATTGCCGACCAGGACGACGAGCATCTCGTCGCTCGGCCCCCGCCCCACGACGGCGCGGCCCGCCGCGCCCCCCGCGGGCTCCGCTGGCGCGACCACGTCCCCCGTGCCGGACCCGCCCGACCGGCCGCCGACCGCCGACCGCCGCGGAGGTGGCGCGGGAGCCTTCCGTGTTCGCTTCCAGAACGAACTGTTCGAGGTCGATCCGCTTCGCTGTCGCCGCGGCGGGGGGAGCCTGGCCGTGGTCGCGTGGATCACCGAGGCGGCCACCATCGACCGGATCCTCGCCCATCGTCGTCGGCGGGGGATCGAGTCGCCGTTCGAGAGCGCGAAGGCCCGGGCGCCCCCCGCGGCGTGAGGTCGCGCCTCGTCGCGCCTCGGGGCGTCCCGTACACGCGCCTGGGTGCACGCGACCCCGTGCACGCGACCCCGCCGGGAGGAAACCGTCCATCCTTGGAGCGAGGTGGGGGGGCGGTGCGCCCGCTCCGCGACCCGAAGCCTGTCGAGGCACGCCTTGCGGGGCTAGGATGGCCGTCGTCGGGGCCAATTCAAATGCCGGCGCTTCAGGAATCCGTGTGGGTGATTGAGCCTGGATGGGGAGACAGCGTAGCCTCGGCGGGATGAGAGATCGAGACCTCTACGCCCAGATTCTCGGCATGCGCGCTCCCTGGAAGGTGACGGAAGTCGACCTCGACACGGCCGGTGAAGCGGTCGAGGTGCACGTGCGCAACGATGCCGGACCGCTGTGCTGCCCGGAGTGCGGTAAGGAGGGCCCGCGACACGATCACCGCGAGCGTCGATGGCGCCACCTCGACACCTGTCAGTTCCGGACCATCCTGGTCGCCGACGTGCCACGAGTGCGATGTGCCGAGCACGGGGTACGGCAGATCGAGGTGCCGTGGGCCGAGCCGGGCTCCTCCTTCACCGCTCTCTTCGAGAGCTTGGTGATCGACTGGCTGCTCGAAGCGAGCCTGAGTGCGGTGGCCCGTCGGTTGCGACTGACCTGGGACCAGGTCGACGGCATCATGGAACGGGCCGTGCGTCGTGGCCTGGCGCGTCGAGGCCGGCAGCTCCCAAGCCGGATCGGCATCGACGAGACGTCCTTCCAGAAGCACCACGAGTTCGTGACCGTCGTGACGGATCTCGATCGAGGGAAGATCGTCGAGGTGATCGACACCCGCCGCAAGGAGGCGCTGGAGCGCTACTACGAGACCCTGGACGAGGAGCAGCTCGGCTGCATCCAGGTGGTGGCCATGGACATGTGGCAGGCCTACATCAACGCCACGCGGAAGTACGTACCGGATGCCGAGAGCAAGATCGCCTTCGACAAGTTTCACGTCGCGCAGATGCTGACGGTGGCGGTGAACGAGGTACGCATCGCCGAGAACCGGCGGTTGGTGCGCGAAGGCGATGACCAGCTCAAGGGCACGAGGTGGCTCTGGGTCCAGAACCCCGACCGCATGAGCGAGGCCCGATGGACGGGACGGTTCGAGGCCTTGCGCGAGAGCACGCTCAAGACGGCCCGGGCGTGGGGCATCAAGGAACTCGCCATGACCCTCTGGGACTACGTGCGACGAGGCCCTGCAGAGAAGGCTTGGAAGAAGTGGCTGGCGTGGGCGCTCAGGTGTCGGCTCAAGCCCATGCGCAAGGTGGCGAAGAGCATCCGTTCACACCTTTGGGGCATCCTCAACGCGATCATGCATCGCGTGACCAATGCCAAGGCCGAAGCGATCAACAGCCGCATCCAGTGGCTGAAGAAGCGTGCCTGCGGGTACCGCAACCGGAAACGGTTCCGCAACGCTATCTACTTCCATCAGGGAGGCCTGGACCTTCATCCGCGACCCCGAGCGGCCCACACGATTTCCTGAAGCGCCCAAATGCCTATGCATGAAGGGCGCGGGCGCTGCTGAAATTGCCACGGTGGGAAGCCCTGGCCAGACTGGTGGCAACGGAGATCCCAATCATGCGAGGGGCGGCGGCGGCGGTGGGGGCGGCGGCGGCGGCGGCGGCGGCGGCGCTGCGTTTGCTAAGACCGGCGATTCGACCTTCGCGGTCGATCGCGACGGCAACCCCACCGACACCGTAGCTATGCGAGCTACAGCGGTAGCGAAGGGCGGCGACGGAAAGACTGGTGGAAAGGGCGGCACTGGCGGCAGCGGCGCACCCGGGGGAGGCGGAGGACATCCCGGAGGCGGTGGGCACGGCGGGCCCGCTACGGCCATCGGTGGTGTGAAGGCCGTAGTCACGGCGTTCGGCGGAGATGGCGGAGACGGCGGCACGGGCGGGAGCGCGAGGCCTGGAGGCGTACCCGGTGGCATCGGCCAGCCAGGCACTGGCGGAACAGCAAAGTTCGATTCGCCCGATCCCGCGGATGGCTCTGATAGCGAGAACGGCACCAACGGGGAGCCCGGGGCATTCGGCACACACATCCCGTGAGCTACAGTTTGCCGGGATGACTGGTTGCGCTGCGCAAGCGCGGGCTGCCCGTCCGCGCTTGCGCGCTCACCGTGCCGCAGGATTTCGCTTGGAGTACGCCATGAGTCGGATGGCCAGGAACGGACTGCTCTTGGGTGGCGCTGGCGCCGCGTGTCTGCTGCTCTACCTTGCATTGGCAGACCAGGAGCCGGTGCCGCGCTCCCGACTCGACCCCAAGGCGACTCCGGCGCCTTCTGTCGGCGAGGCGCGACTGGAGGGGCTCGACAGGCTCGAGTCGTCGGAGAGGCCGGCGAGCGAAGGCGCGGTCCGAGTCACCGTCAGGGATCTGCGCTCGGGGGCCCCCGTGAGTGGGATCGAGTTGCGAGTGAGGTCAGAGGGAATGGAGGCAGTCCAGACAACCGACAAGGACGGCATCGTGCTCCTCGAATCAGGCCCAAACCGAATCGCCATCGACGTCATGACTCCCGGATGGAAATCGGCGAGGTTCGAGAAGCGATCCCTAGTCAGATCCCGCAAGGAGGTCTGGATCTACCGGAACGTAACGCTACGAGTTCGTGTCGAGTACTCCGAGACACCATCCGATTCGGGAGACCCGTGGATCGCCGCTCGTGTAGTGGGTCCAGACGTGCGGACTCAGGAAGACCGCGCCGGCAAGACACCATGGAACCGCTCCTGGGCTCTTTCCCACGGCATCGAAGATCGTCTAGACGCCTTTGACTTTGACAGGGAGGGCTCCACCTTCCTAGGCGTCATTCCGCATGTTCGAACGTCTGTGATCGCCATCGGACGTGAGGGCTTCAGGACGCGAGTGCTTGATGTACCTGTGGCGGTTGAGCAGGACTCGATTGAATTGGTCGCATACCTCGAGCGCGCTCCTGTCGTCTCGGGCCATCTGCTAGACGACCAGGGCAAGCCGATCGATGACGTCGAGTTGCATGCTCACATCGTGATCGAGGGCATGCGGCACACACTGAACCCAGGCCGCTACGCCATGGCAGGTTGGCCCGTGGGCACACGAGTCACCAGACATGGGGAGGTGTTCGTGAACCTACAGACCACGGTGCCTGTGGATAGGGACGGTTCCTTCCGGTTCGCTCTTCCTGCGTCAGGGCGTGTAGTGTTGCTCGCGACTGCGGCCGGCAGACAGCCGCTTTGGCATGATGCTGGATCCGACGATCGCAGCATGCCCGAGCTTGATCTTCGCTTTGGTCCGAAGACTCTCGCCAGCCCGGTTGCCATACGGCTACAGGGAGCCATTCTCGATTCGGCAACACTGCATATCAGTGACATCACCGATCGTGCGCTTCAGACGAGCCAATCCGTATCTCTCACCGCGGACGGCATGTGTCCGGGGCACTTGCTCGTTCGCGGCCGTCGATACTGGCTGGTCGCTAGCTACCGGACGAAGGAGGGCGATCGGGCGTCTGTTGATGGCTTGATCGAATGGGACGAGCGCCCGGTAGTCTCGCTCGACGACTTGGAGTCTGATCTCGACACCTTCCTGTCTCGATAGCCGTCAGGCACGAGTGTAGCTGGCCTGGCGGGGCGTGTATGCGTCCACGGCCCTGCTGGTCGTCCTCGCCGTCCTGTGGCTGTGGACGAGACGCCTGGACGTGTCCGTGCTCCTGATCGTCGGGGGAGGACTGTTGCTGCCCTGGGGATTGCTCTATCGCATGTGGCGCAGCGCCGCGCGGCGGGTGGATCGGCTCTGGGCCAAGCAGTCGCCCGATCGCACCATCACCTACCGGCCGGACGACGAGGGCTTCGACGTCCTCGTGGGCTCCTCCACGGCTCGTCATGCCTGGGATGGACTCCGTCGCCTCTGGCGCTACTCGGATGTCGGGTTGATCTAGATCGTGAAGAACATGAGCGTGTTCTTTCCGCCGGACCAGGCGCCGGAGGAGGCTCGCGCCTACATGCTCGAGCGGTGCCGAGCCCACGGCGTGCGTACGAGCGGAGTCGCTCCGCTACGCGCTTCGGCCGTGGATCCAGCGGAAGGTCGCGGGCCGAACGCGTTGGCGATCCAGGAGATGGGCGCTCTCGCGGTAGCGCGTCGGCAGCGCGCAGATCTCGTCGCGCTGCTGCTCGGCTGCGCCACCGAGCCCGCCGAGGGTCTCCAACTGGAGCTCGGCCACGAAGCCCTCGACGTTGTCTGCATCGTCGCGGAGTCCGTACACCCCGATGCGCCGGCCGAGGTCGGCGAAGTTCTGGAACAGACGCCGGCTCTTGCCGTCGGTCAGCCGCCCGCTGAGATAGAGGTACGTGCGCGTCACGTCCCCGTGGCGCTTTTCCTCGGCGGTCCAGCCGCGGCTCCACTGGGCCCACGCGTGCATCTCGACGCGGAGCGATCGGTGAGGCCGCCGAAGCGATTGAGGGCGGTCTGGTACGAGGGCAGGGCCTCCTCGGTCACGACATTGCCGACCAGGACGACGAGCATCTCGTCGCTCGGCCCCCGCCCCACGACGGCGCGGCCCGCCGCGCCCCCCGCGGGCTCCGCTGGCGCGACCACGTCCCCCGTGCCGGACCCGCCCGACCGGCCGCCGACCGCCGACCGCCGCGGAGGTGGCGCGGGAGCCTTCCGTGTTCGCTTCCAGAACGAACTGTTCGAGGTCGATCCGCTTCGCTGTCGCCGCGGCGGGGGGAGCCTGGCCGTGGTCGCGTGGATCACCGAGGCGGCCACCATCGACCGGATCCTCGCCCATCGTCGGCGGCGGGGGATCGAGTCGCCCTTCGAGAGCGCGAAGGCCCGGGCGCCCCCCGCGGCGTGAGGTCGCGCCTCGTCGCGCCTCGGGGCGTCCCGTACACGCGCCTGGGTGCACGCGACCCCGTGCACGCGACCCCGCCGGGAGGAAACCGTCCATCCTTGGAGCGAGGTGGGGGGGCGGTGCGCCCGCTCCGCGACCCGAAGCCTGTCGAGGCACGCCTTGCGGGGCTAGGATGGCCGTCGTCGGGGCCAATTCAAATGCCTATGCATGATTCCCGGAGGGGCCAGATCCGGCAGAGTGTCGAGAACTCGTCGGAATTGTGCAGAGTGTCGTGGTGCCCAGCACGGCTCGTTGCTCAGGGCGTCCCCATTTCTGCGATGTCGCGAAGACCCTAGGCCACACTTCCACGACCATGACGATGCGGTACGCTCACCTCGCCCCGGAGGCGGGGCGCGCGGTGGCGGCCGCAATGGACCGGAGCTTCGGGAGCCTAGCGTACCCACGGATGTACCCAGCTTTCGGCGGCGTCGAGTCCGGATGCCCGGAGACGCGAAGAAATAGCCCCACGCGAGAGTGGCGGAATTGGCATACGCACTGGATTTAGGATCCAGCTCCCTTGACCGGGATTGGGGGTTCGAGTCCCCCCTCTCGCACCATCCCCTTTCGCGACCAACGACCAGGAAGGCCCTCGCGCCCCATGGCCTCGCAACCGGCCGCCTCGAACGCCACGAGCTCGTGGATCCTTCTTGCCGTCGGCGTGGCCATCTTGGCGTGGACCGGTGCCATCGTGCAGGGCGGCTTCGTCCTCGATGACCGCGAAGCGATCTTCGACAACCCCGTGGTCAACGGAGACCTCGGTCTGGTCGAGGCCTTCCGGCGGGACTACTGGCACCACACGAGCGACGCCGGGCACTACCGTCCCCTCGCCACCCTTTCGCTGCGACTCGACCATGCGCTCTGGGGCAGGCGGGCCGCCGGCTATCACCTGACCAACCTCTTCCTCCACGTCCTCGTTGTGGCCTTGGCGGGCGGGGTCCTGGCGCGGACGGCCGGGGTGGGGGGATGGGCGTTTTTCGGCCTGCTCGTCCTCGCCTCGCACCCCGCCATCGCCGACTCGGTGGCGTGGATCTCCGGCCGTACGTCCATGCTCTCCGCGGCCGGCGGTCTGCTCGCGTGCCTGGCCGTCCTCCTGGCGCGCCAGTGGCCCGCTGCGGTGTTCGGCGTGGCCGGCGGCCTGCTGCTCGGGCTCTTCGGCAAGGAAGACGCCATCGTCTTCGCCCTGCCCGTGCTGCTCCTCGCCTTCCTGCGTCCCCGCTCCTTCCGCCTCGCGGCTGTCGTCGGCGGCGTCCTCGCGCTCGGCGTGTATCTCGCCATGCGCGCCCACGCGCTGGGGAGCGCCATGCCGAGCGCGCCGCACGCCCCCCTCGCCGACCTCGGCTTCGTCGACCGCCTCGCCTTCGCCGGCCGGGGACTGCTCGAAGCCATCCGCCTCGTCTTCTTCCCCGTGGCGTATCCGCCCACGTACCGGCTCGCCATGGGCTTCTGCGTCGGCGCGCCGCCCGGCCTCGTGGCCCTCCTCGGCTGGCTCCCTTGGATCGCGCTGGTTGCCGGCGGTGGCGCCGCGGCCGTGTCGGGGCTCCTCCGTCGCAACGCGAAGCGGGTCGTCGTCGGAAGCTCGCTCGCGGTCGCCGCCCTCTCCCTCCTCCCGGTCCTGCAGATCGTGCCGGCGGGGGAGGTGTTCGCGCCGCGCTTCCTCTACCTGCCGCTGCTCTTCCTCGTGCCCGCGATCGGCGCCCTCGTGACGCTGCTGCCGCGTGTCCTCATCGTCCTGCTCGTCGGACTCCTCGTCGTCCTCGCCTGGGACCGCTCAGCGGTCTACGGCGGCCGGGAGGCGTGGAATCAGGAGGTGCTCCAGTACGTTCCCCGCGACGTCGGCGCCCTCAATGACTGGGGCCTCGCACGCGAGGAGATCGGCGACGTCGAAGGCGCCGCCGAGAAGTGGCTCCTGGCCACGCGACTCGATCCGTCCTACAGCCGGGCCTGGTCCAACCTCGGTCGGCTCTGGCTCGCCGAGGGCGAGACCGAGCGGGCGGAAGCCGTCTTCCGCATGGCGCTCAAGGCCGGACCGCGCAATCCCGTGGCGCACGTCAACCTGGCGGCCCTCCTACTCAGGGAGCAGCACTACGACCAGGCCGAGGCGCTCTACCGGGACGCCCTGGCCCTGAGCCGCGGCTTCCTGCCGGCGTGGCGGGGGCTCGGCCGCGCCCTGCAGGGGCAGGGTCGCTTGGACGAGGCGCGCGCCGCCTACGAGCAAGCGCTTCGCTTGGGCCCCCGGGACGAGATCACCCGGCAGCTGCTTCGCACACTGCCTCCGGATGAGTCGAACTAGGCGTTCGGATCCCGCCAGATCTCGTCGAGCAGCTGATCCGCCGCATGCGAGTGGCGCTTGAGCACCGCGAGGGAGCCACCCCATCCGGCTCCCTGCAGACGCGCGCCCAGCACTTCCGGGTCCTGGCGCAGGGCGGCCACCTGCTCGTCGATCGCGGGCAGCGACGACTCGAAGTCACGCGCCAAGCTCTCGTGGCCGGCCCACATCAGTCGACCCACCATGTCGGCGTCGCCCTCGCGCAGCGCGTTCACCGCCGTGCGAACGCGTGCCGCTTCGCTCACCACATGCCGCGCGCGGCGACGTCCCGGCTCGGGCACGATCGGCGCCGCGGCCTCGAACATCTCGGGCGTGAGGTCGACGAGGCTGCGGGTTTCGGGATGGATCGTGCGGATGGCGGCGAACGCGCCTTCGAGCTCCTCGAGGCGTTCGTTGTACGGCGTCTGATCCAGGCGTCGCTCGATACCGGTGCCCACGGGCACCAGCTCCACGTCGGCCGGCAGCTGAAGGATCTCGTAGGTCAGATTACGCGTGTCCAGGTGCACGATCTCGCCCGGCTGCCCGAGCAATTCCACGGCTGGGTCCATCGGGCCGCAGGCGACGTCCGCCCACTCGCGCTCGATGGCGGCGACGGCCTGCGCCATGACATCGGGGCTCGTCTCCAGCTGCGTGGCCCGCTGCACCGAGAGCAGCAGGGCCGTGACGTACGCGGCCGACGACGCGAGACCCGCCTTGACCGACAGGTCGCCATAGACGGCCAGGTTCATGCCCGGGACGTGCCGGCCCTCGCGGCCCAGGTGGGCGAAGACGCCGCGCCCCATGTCGGCCCAGCGCCGTCCGGAGGCGACGAGGTTCGTCGTCTCGAAGCTATCGACCGCGCGGGCGTTGAGCGCGTGGAGGCGCACCTTGTTGTCCGGGCGCACCCCGTAGGCGACGTAGACGCCCTGGCCCAGGGTCATGGCCAGGACGGGGCCCTCCTGGTGATCCAGGTGCTCGCCCAGCAGGACGACGCGACCGGGCACGAAGGTGATCCCCAGCGGCTTGGCCTCGAACCGTCCTCGGTAGTACAGATCGACGAGCGTTTCCGGGGTCTTGCTCACGTGCCTCGAACCTCCCATCCTGCGGCGCCACTCTACCCCCCAGCCCGTCTGATGCAGTAGGCTCCCGGGATGAGCGATTCCGAAGCCAGCTTCGACCGTGTCATCCTGCCCGAGGCGCCCGCGCCGGAGGACCGTCTGGCCGACCAGGAGCGGCTGGACGCGCTCGCCGGCCACGTCCACGGGATCCTCGGCGCCGTGGGGGAGGAACCCGATCGCGAGGGCCTCCTCCTCACGCCGCAACGCGTCGCGCGGAGCCTCTCGTTCCTCACCCGCGGCTACGACATGGACCCCGAGTCCATCCTCACGAACGCCGTCTTCACGAGCGACACCGACGAAATGGTCGTCGTGAAGGACATCGAGCTCTACAGCATGTGCGAGCACCACATGCTCCCGTTCTTCGGTCGCGCGCACGTCGCGTACCTGCCTCGCAAGTCGATCGTGGGCCTCAGCAAGCTGGCGCGCGTGGTCGACGTCTACGCCAGCCGCCTTCAAGTGCAGGAGCGACTCACCTCGCAGATCGCGGAAGCGATCGGCCGTGCGCTCAATCCGCGCGGCGTCGCCGTGCTCATCGAGGCACAGCACCTCTGCATGATGATGCGCGGCGTGGCGAAGCAGAACAGCACCACCGTGACGTCCTGCATGCTCGGCGGCTTTCGGAGCGATCCGAAGACCCGCCAGGAGTTCATGGACATCGTCCGTCGCTAGGCGAGTTTTACGAAGGCAAGGCGCGCGGGCTGAGCGACGCGAGCTCCTCGCGCGGCAGGCGACGCCGATCCGCAAAGCCCTGCGTTGCGGCATGCCAGAACCCGACGTCTTGTTCGCCGGGCTTCCAGCAGAAGTAGGCCGGCTCGCCCCGCAGGATCGTGGGGAAGTCGACGAGCCCGGTCTCGAGGTCGCGAAGCTCCAGCCCCAGTGCCTCGAGCTCACGGAGGTAGCCTTCGATGCGGTTCGACGCCGTGCCCACGCTCTCCCTAAGCGCCCGGATGCGACGACGCGCGTCCACGTCGACCACGGGCTCCGCCTCGAGCGCGCGCTGCTCGCGTCCGGCGTTTCGGAGCGCGTGGAACTCCTCCACGACGTCGCGGACGATGGACCGCACCAGCGGGAGGACCTGGTTGGCGCTGTCGAGCTCGTAGAGCGTCTTCCGGACCATGGCGTTCCTCCCTGTCGGCCTCGAACGGGGCGGCCGTCTGCCCACTTGGGCTAGATCGGGCGAAGGGAGGGCCGTCGTGAGTCCGGCCTACGCGGTGGACGCGGCAGCCAGCTCGACGCGGATATCGTCGCAAACGGTCTCCCGCAGCACGTGGCGCGCCGTCGCGACGGCCGAGCGGTCGCGCATCGCGGCCGGGTCGGTCGCCGGATCCAGGACGATCTCCACGTGGCTGTTTGTCACGCGAGCGTCACGAAGATGGCGTCCGTGGGCGGCGAGCACCGGCCCGACGCGGCTCAGCGTGATGCGGGCCAGGGGGGGCAGATAGCGCGGCGGCGGGGGGGCGACCGGGCCTCGCTCCTCGTGGAGGAGGGTCAGTAGGTCGGGCCGGCACGAGCGGCAGCCCGTAGCAGCCCCGCAGCGTGCGCCGATGGCCTCCGGGGTCGCGGCGCCGGAGGCGATAGCCGCGCGGATGGAGAGGTCCCCGACGCTCAGGCACCGGCAGACCAGCATGCCCTGGCCCTCCGGATCCGACGGACGGTGCCCCGGGAGACCGAGGGCGCAGTGGAGCGCGTCGATGGCGAACGACGCGCCCTTCTTGACAGCCGCTGGGAGCGACGGCGCCTGCCGCCCCGCCAGTGCGACCAGGACGTCCTGGGCGCACAGGGCCTGGGCGGCCTGGGGCGTCATGCCGACCACGTTCTCCGAGAGGTAGGACGACGGTGCGAGCGGCGCAGGACTGCCGAAGACCTTGACGCCCGCCGCTCGGATGAGGGCCTCATGCCCGTTGCCCTCGCGGTAGAGCAGCGTGACCCGAATCCCCATCCCGCCCACCATGCTGCCCTGCTGGCCCATGGCCTCGGCGTTGGGAAGATCGTCCTGGCCGTGCGGGGCCACCAGGTGATCGACGTAGAGGGGAGGAAGCTCGGGAATCACGCGCTGCTCGATGGGGTGACCCGTGTGGCCACCACGAACCGCGGGCCGGCGACGCGTATCCGGCGACGACCGGCTACCTCCCCGACCCGTTTCGAGCGCGAGTCTAATCCGGTCGACGTCGCGGTAGGATTTGTGCCGGAGGGTCAAGGCATGGACAAGATCTACAAGAAGGTGGAAGTGGTGGGCGTCAGCGATCAGTCGTTCTCCCACGCCGTGCAGAGCGCCCTGAAGCGCGCCTCGCTCACGTTGAAGAACATCAGCTGGTTCGAAGTGACGGAGATGCGCGGCGCCGTCAACGCGGGCGAGATCACCCAGTACCAGGTCACCGTGAAGCTCGGCTTCCGCGTCGATACCGACGACGCGTAGCGGCTCGCTCCTCAGACGAAGATCTTCCCCGGGTTGAGGAGACCGCGCGGATCGAGTGCGTGCTTCACCGCACGCATCGAGGCGAGCGCGACGGCGTCTCGGCACAGTGGGAGGAAGCGGCTTTGGACGCAGCCCACGCCGTGCTCCCCCGTGATCGTTCCCCCGAGGGCGGTCGCGAAGCGGAAGACGGCCTCCGCCGCGCCTTCCAGGGCGCGGCGATCCTCCTCGGGGTCGTCGTGCGTGCCGAGCAGGTTCACATGCACGTTGCCGTCCCCCGCGTGACCGTAGGAGATCTCGCGCACGCCATGGCGCGCCGCGATCTCACGCACCCCGCCGAACAACGCAGGGACGTCGGCCGGCGGAACGGACGTGTCGCATTCGACGTGGCGCGCGCTCTTCTTGACCGCTTCTCCCAGGCAGCGGCGGACCTCCCAGATGGCGCGCTCCTTCGCCGGTGTGTCGGCCAGCACCGCGTCGAGTGCGCCAGCCGCCATCAACACCTCCGCCGCCTTCGCCGCCTCGGCGTCCAGCGCGTCCTCGTTCGTGCCGTCGAACTCGAGCAGGATCTGCGCCTGCGCGTCGCGGAAAGGGACGGGGCGGCCGAGATGCGCCTCTGCGAGCTCGAGCGCGCTCCGTCCGACGATCTCCATCACCGACGGAAGCATGCGTGCGCGGTAGAGCGACACGATGCCCTCGCCCGCGGCCTCCAGACTCGCAAACGGTAGTAGGAGGAGGCGCCGGTAGGGCGGGAGCGGAACGAGACGTAGCGTCGCCTCGGTCACGACGGCCAGCGTGCCCTCGCTGCCGACGAGCAACTGCGTGAGGTCGTACCCGGCGACGTCCTTGCGTAGCTTCCCGCCCGTGCGGAACACGTCGCCCCCGACGGTCACCGCTTCCAGGCCGAGCACGTAGTCGCGGGTGACCCCGTACTTCACGCAGTGCGGACCGCCGGCGTTCTCGGCGATGTTGCCGCCGATGCGGCACGATCCGCGGCTCGCCGGATCCGGCGGGTAGTAGAGGCCCTGCTCGGCGACCGTGTCCTGAAGCACCTGGGTGATGACGCCCGGTTGCACGACGCACATCAAGTTGGCTTCGTCGATCTCCAGGATCCCGTCCATCCGCTCGATCGAGAGCACGATCCCCCCGTGAACGGCCAGCGCGCCGCCGGAGAGCCCCGTCCCTCCGCCCCTCGGCGTGGTCGGCACGCCGGCCTCGAAGGCCGCGCGAAGCACCGCGGCGACCTCCTCCGTCGACCCCGGCCGGACGACGAGGTCCGGCGGATGGCGGCGGTCTTCCGTCTCGTCGTGCGCGTAGGGCTCCACGGCGGCCTGGGAGACGAGGACCTCGGAGGGCCCGACGATGGCTTCCAGCCTGGCCTGCAGGGCGTCCGTGACGGGGGCGTAGGCGTTCATCGCGCCATCTTCCGCGACCGGCGGGGCCAGCCGAGGAAATGATGTGCTCGCCCTCGAGAGCACATCCGACGCGGCATCGCCCGCTGTCCTGCGTTCACACAAGGGGGCGTTGATCTGGGCGGGGGCCCGGGTCTAGAGTCGCCCCGAGAGTGCGAGCCGAGGAGGGACGATGCGTACGTTGATGACCCTGTGGACCCTGACGATCGTCCTGCTGGCGTGCGGGGGCTCGGCCTTCGCGGAGGAGGACGCGCAAGGCGAGCTCGTGCTCCGGATCTACCCCGTGGGCGAATTGACGCACGGGCGCATGAGCTACGTGCGGCCCGCCGAGCCCGTCGTCGCACCCGACAGGGTGAGCGATGAGCGTCGTCCGCTCTTCGGCGGGCCCTTGCCCGAGCCGACCTTCCCGCTCGGGACCGTCGACGAACTCGTCGAGCTCATCCAGGTCTCCGTGGATCCCTTCTTCTGGGAACAGCGCGAGGGCGCCCAGATCTACACGCTTGGTGAGCTGCGCATCGCCGTCCGGGCCACCGAAGCGGTGCACGCGAAGGTCCTCGAGCGACTGCGGGAGTTCGAGCGCATGGTCGGCCGCACGGTCACCATCGAGTTGGAGAGCTGGCACGTCGAGAAGACGCGCGCCGAAGGTCTGCTCGGCGGTGAAGCGCAGACCACGCTTGGCGCCGCCGCGCTCGATCAGCTCCGCCGTGCCGGCACGGCCGGCCCGGCCGTCTCCATCACGGCCTTCTCCGGGCAGATGGCGGTGGCCTGGGGCGGCCGTCAGGTGAGCTGGATCGGCGACGCCGACGTCGAAGTCGCCCAGGAGTCCTCCAGCACGGATCCCATCGTGCTCGTCTCCAACCTCGGTCTCATGGTCCAGGCCATGGCCGCCGTCGCGCCCGACGACACCGTCCTGCTCGGCCTCGACGCTGCGCTGGCGGAGATCGCCGTGAATCGCACGCTCGCTACGCTGCGCAATGGTTCGCTGCAGGCGCCCCATCACGACGTGACCCGGATTCGGCCCGTGGTGCACGTACCGAGTGGGGCCTGGGTCGTGCTAGACGGCCAGATGCCCGCCGGCGGCGATGCAGCGTGGGTGTTCGTCGCCCGCGCCACCGTCCACGACGTCGCCCGTCGGACCGGGGTCGGCCCCCACGGCGTCATCGATCTCGGCCCGTCCGCCCGCGGTCGACCGGCGACGGATCGCGTCGCCTTGCGCTTCTTCGACGTCCGCGACTTGACGACCCCGGTGCGCAGCCTCCCGTCGTTGCCGCCCCACCTGTGGCCCTCCAACTACTCCCCGCCCCAACCCCACGAGTTGCCCGAGCCGGAGCCGGCGATCGGCCTCGACGAACTCGTCGAGCTCATCCGCGAGGGGGATCATGGCGAGGTCTGGGAGGACCCGGCCACGATCGAGGGGCGCAACGGCATGCTCATCGTGCGAAACACACCGGAGGTGCTGGCGCGCGTGGAACGCACCATCGCGGCCGTGAGGCGCGCCGCGCCCTGGACCCTCGTCGTCGCGGCCGAGGTCGTGGAGCTTCCGGCGGCCATGGCTGCACCGTTCGGAGAGAACGGACTGCTGTCGGATGCGGCCGTCGAAGCGCTTCACGCGGCGCGCCGCGCGGGCGACGCGACCTCCCTCGACGCCCTGCGCCTCACGTCCATGCGCGGGCGGCGCAATGTGGTGCGCGTGGGTACCGTCGTCAACTACCTCCAGGACTACGAGGTTGAGATCGCCCAGGCGTCCGAGATCGGCAACCCCGTCTTCATGGACGTCTTCGTCGGCTCCCAGCTCGCCCTGACCGCCGGCCTCGCGCCGGACGGCCAGGCGGCGCTACTCGAGGTCGACTTCGTGCGCACGGGCATGCCCATGCCCATCCAGAAGCTGAATACCACGCACGGGGAAGTCGAACTCCCCGAGCTCGAGATCTTCCAGCTGCGCACGGCGATCGATGCGCCCTTCGGGCGGACCATCCTCGTCGGGTCGTGGGGCCACGAGGGACGCCGCCGGATGCTCCTCCTCACCCCCGTGCTTCGCTGACCGAGGCCGCGGGGCAGAGCGAGCGGACCGGGCACGCCTCGCAGCGGGGTTTGCGTGCCGGACACAGCCCGCGCCCGTGGTGGATGAGGATGTGGGAGAGATCGATCCAGACCTCGGTCGGATGAAGCGCCATCAAGTCCTGCTCGACGTGCTCGGGCGACGTGGCCTTCGTCCAGCCGAGGCGGGCGGCGATTCGCTTCACGTGCGTGTCGACGACGACGCCGTCGGCGAGACCCCAGATGACGCCGCGCACGACGTTGGCCGTCTTGCGAGCGACCCCGCCGAGGGTCAGCAGATCCTCCATCGTCTGGGGGATCTCGCCGCCGTAGACCTCCGTCACGCGCTCGGCCATCTCCTGCAGGTTCTTCGCCTTGTTGCGGAAGAAGCCCGTCGAGTGGATCACGTCTTCGACCTCGGCGCGGTCGGCGCGCGCGAGTGCGGCTGGTGTCGGCCAGCGGTGAAACAAGTCCGGCGTCACCATGTTGACGCGCTCGTCCGTGCACTGCGCCGAGAGAATGGTGGCGACCAGCAGCTCGTATGCGTTGCGGTGATTGAGCGCGCAGTGCGCATCCGGGTAGGTCGCGCGAAGCGTCGCCAGGACGTCGGCTGCTTTCGCACGGGTCGCCGGGGTCGTGCGACGAGGTCGGCGTCCCCGCGTGCGCTTCACTTTGCCGCTTCGACCGCCCATGTCAGGCTCCTCTCTTGGCGCCGAGGAAGGCCCGAAAGCCGTCCGCGTCGCGCGTCGTGAGTACGCGCTCGCTCGGCCATCCGTGTCGCCGGGCGCAGGCTACGGCGAGCAGGGCCTGGTCGATGGCCTCGATCCGGTGCGCGTCGGCGGCCGGCCACGCCAGCAGACCGAGCCTTTGCGCCAGGGCGTGCGCCGCATCGGGGAGCAGCTGCCGGTGGGGGAGGCCGCTCCATGCGAGCGCGACGCCATACTCGGCGCACGCGGTGAGCACGGCCTCCAGGTCCACGTCCCACGGCGGTGCGCCGCCCACGCATCCGCCCGCGGGGAGGTCGACAGCGTGGAGCTGGGGGTGGGCGAGGGCTTTCAGGAGACGCGCCGTCATGCCCGCCTCGTCTTGCGGACCTCCGTCGACCGCGACGCCGTCGTTCACTTGTCCGATGACCACGTCGGCGGCCTCCAGCTGGGCCGCGCCGGCATCGAGCCGACCATCCGGGAGGATGTCGACGACCAAGCCGTGGAACACGTCGATGCCCTCCGGCGCGTCGGTCGCGATGGCCTCGCCCCTCGCCGCGAAGGCGGCTTCGCTTGCCCCCCGCGGGAAGGCCGAGCGACTCCGGTCGGCCACGACGGCCCAGGCGTAGCCGTCGAGCGCGGCCGCTTCGACCATGTTCTCCCACGACGCGCGCCCCGCGCCGTCCTCGGTGTGAAGCCACCCGACGCCTCGTACGTCCGGCATGGCGACGACCGGGGAGGCCGCGTCGGCGAGCGGCGTAACGTGGCGCCGTTCCGGCGGGATCCACGGGAGGGCGAGCGCCTCGTAGATGTCCGCTTCGTCCGAGGCGTCCGCGCCGAGCGCGAGCCCGCGTGTCCTGGCGACGTGGCGGAGCGCATCGACGTGGGCCTCCGGGCCCGTGGCCTCCAGGAGGCGAAGGGGGAACGCCGCCTCGGACGGCGCGACGACGAGCCGCACGTCGAAGCCGGTCTCGGTGCGCACCAGGACGTCGTCGGGCCCGCGCTCGTGCACCTTGGCGACCAACGGGCCCGCCGCGAAGGCGTCGAGCAAGGCCGCGGTGTCGTGCGCCGTCGCCACGAGGTCGATCCGCTCCACCAGGATGTCCATGCGGCGCAGCGACCCGGCGACGGCCAGACGCAAGGCGCTCGGCTCGCGCTGGAGCCGCGAGAGGAGCCGGGTGGCCGTGGCCCGGGCGGCGTCCAGGAAGCGCCGCGAGCCCCAGCCGATGCCGCGGCCGAGCGCGCCCTCGAGCTTGGTCTGGAGCTCGGGGCCGAGGTCGGGCAGGTCCCGGATGCGGTTGCGTCGGCAGGCCAGCTCGAGGTCGGCGACGCTGACCACGCCCAGGGCGAGCCAGAGGATGCGCAGCCGCCTCACGTCGAGCCCCGGGAGCTGGAGGAGGCGCAGCAGGCTCGGGGGTACCAGGCGCCTCAGCGCGTCCAGTTGCTCCAGGCGTCCCTGGCGAACGATCCCGCGGACCTCGGCTACGGTCCGGCCGCCGATGCCCTTCGTGTCGCCGAGCCGACCCTCCGCGAGGAGGCGGTGCGCCGGGGCGGAGAGCCCCTCGATGAGGGCGGCGGTGCGGGCCCGACGGCGCACCACGTCGGGCGGGCTGCCCGTGAGATCCAACAGGGCAGCCGTCTCCCGGTAGAGAGCGGCGATCTCCTCGTTCGTCGGTAGGCCGGGCATGCCCGGAAGCCTACGCCGCACTCGGGGACACCGCACGCGGCGCGTCGCCGGGAGCTACAGTGTCGTCCATGCGCCGACTCGATCTCATCATCGCCGCCGTCGTCATCCTTCTCGTCGCGTTCGCCGTGGTCCGCCAGCTGACCGGCGGTGGGGAGGATCCCGCCACCGGCCCGCGCACGGTCGGTATCGGCGAGGCCCTCTCGCCCGACATCACGCTCACGTCGCTCGACGGCGAGCGCGTACGGCTGGGCGACGCCCTCGGCACGAAGGGCACGATCCTCTACGCCTGGAGTACGACCTGCCCGTGTATTCCGTTCTGTGAGGACAAGATGCGCGAGCTTCACGCGCGGTTCGGGCCGGGCAAGGGGTACACGTGGTTCGCGATCGCCGGGGAACCCACGGAGACGGCCGAGGGGATCCGCCAGGAGATGACGAGCTTGCGGGCCTTCTACCCGATGCTGCTCGATCCCTCGCACCGGCTCTGCGCTCGCGTGGGGTTCGACCGTGCGGCCATGGTCGCGATCCTCGACCCCGACGGGTACCTGCGCTTTCGAGGCAACCTCGGGGACGACCTGCGCAACCCCACCAAGATCTGGCTGGAGGGGGCCCTGGAAGCGATCGACGCCGGGCTCGAGCCGAACCCCGCGGAGACGGACATCGCCTACGGGTGTGTGTTCTCGGTGCCCATCGACTGTGAGGACGACGTTCTGCCCGAGCCCACGCCCGCGGCGCCGTCCGCCCCCTAGCGCGACTCGCCCCTCCGGGGGCTGCTACCGTTCCGCCGAGGTGCGGAGCAGCGTTCGTGAAGATCAAGGTCGGCATCCCTGTCTTCATTGCCGCGGCCGGGACCGACCCCCGCTTCGCGCGGCTGGTGTTCCGCTACCTCTTCAGCGCGGTGGTATGGCTCCTCGTGGGGAGCATCCTCGGCCTGCTCCTCGCGTTCCGCCTCGTGGACCCCAAGCTGTTCGGCACCAGCGAGCTGCTCTTCCACGGACTGCTGAGGCCCGTACACACCCTCACCGTGCTCTTCGGTTGGGCGTCGCTCGGCCTGGTGGCCATCTCGCTCTACGTGGTCCCCAAGTCCAGCCGTGTCACGCTGAATACGGGAGAGCTCCGGGCTGCGAACGTCGCCCTCGGGCTCTGGAATCTGGGCATCCTCGTCGGTGCGGTTGCCTTGCTCACGGGGCACACGACCGGGCGCGAGTATCGGGAGATCCCCTGGTGGGCGATGATCTTCATCGCCGCGGCCGTCCTCACCCTCCTGGGTGTGTTCATCCACATCGTGCACCGGCGCGCCGTGCGGGGTGTCTACATCTCGTGCTGGTTCGTCGTGGCCGCGCACATGTGGCTCGCGGTGGTCGTCGTCGTGGGGTACATGCCCTTCTTCCGGCAAGGTCTGGCCAACACGATCATCGAGGGGTTCTACATCCACAACGTCGTCGGGATGTGGTTTACGCCCCTGGCGGTGGGCCTGACCTACTACACGCTGCCGAAGCTACTGAACAAACCGATCTACAGCTACGCCCTTGGCGTGTTGGGATTCTTCACGCACCTCGTCTTCTACACGGTGATCGGCACGCACCACTTCCTCTTCAGCCCGCTGCCCGACTGGATCGAGACGGTCGGTGTGGTGTTCAGCGTCGCCATGATCGTGCCCGTCTGGGCCAGCACGGGTAACTTCCTGTTGACGATGAAGGGGGAGCGGTCGGCCATCTCGCTCTCCTACAGCCTGCCGTTCCTCTTCGTCGGGGTCGTCGCCTACGGGCTCGTCTCGCTCCAGGGCAGTGTGCAGTCGCTGCGCTACGTGCAGGAGGCTTGGCACTTCACGCACTACACGGTGGGGCACGCCCACGCGGCGCTCTACCTCTTCGTGTCGTTCCTCCTCTGGGGTTCGGTCTACGGCCTCGTGCCCCGGATCACCGGGCGTGAGCCCGAGCCGGCGATGGTGGGGGCCCACT
This sequence comes from uncultured Planctomycetota bacterium, assembly GCA_963802335.1. Lineage (GTDB taxonomy): Bacteria > Planctomycetota > PLA2 > PLA2 > JAEUHO01 > CAWDIE01. The sequence continues at coordinate 376,321 of CAWDIE010000009.1, forward strand.
TCTGGCTCGCGCTCGCCGGCATGTTGATCTACTCGATCGCGCTCTGGATCGCGGGCGACGTGCAGGGCCAGTCCTGGATCGACGGCTTGCCGTTCATGAACTCCGTCCGCAGCGTGGTGCCCCATCTGGTATGGCGCGCGGTGGGGGGGATGTTCCTGCTGTCCGCGCACCTGATCTTCGCGGTGAACCTCTGGCGGATGCGTCCCGGCGCCTTCACGCTGGCGTTCGAGAAGGGGAAGGACACGCCATGAGCTTCCGCTTCGACGTCCACACCAGTCTCCGGACCTTCCTGTTCCTCGCCGGTGGCATCTACCTGCTGCTGGTGATCCTGGTCGCGATCCTCCCGGCCGCCGCCTTGCAGGAGCGCTATCCGCCGCTCGCCCCCGTGGGGCCGGCCGTGGATCCGGAGCTCGATCCCGTCGAGCAGGGCCGCCGTCTCTACCTCCGCTACGGCTGCGTCTACTGCCATACCCAGCAGATCCGCGGCGACGAGCGGCTCGCGGTGGAGGAGGAGGACGGGACCCTTCGCGTCCCCGTCCTCGGGGCCGACGCACGCTTCGGCCTCGACCGCCCCAGCACCGCCGAGGAGTACCGCGACGACCGCCCGCCCTTCATGGGGACGCAGCGCACCGGTCCCGACCTGCTCGCCGTCGGAACGCGACTGCCGAGCGCCACCTGGCACTACTGGCACCTCTACGATCCGCGGAGCGTCTCGCCCGACTCGACGATGCAGGGCCTGCCGTGGCTCTTCGCGACCGAGTCGACGCGCCAGGAAGGCGTGACCTACGAGAAGGTCGACCCGCTCTTTGACCTGGGCGTCGAGAAGGGGCGCCTCTACGCCACGCCCGAAGCGCAGTATCTCGTCGAGTACCTGCTCTCGCGCACACGGCCGGAGAGCACCCGGTGACCTCGCTCGCGGCCCACGCCCATGATCTCGCCGCGCTGTCGTGGGTCGAATGGATCGTCGTCGGCCTCTGTGCCCTCGCCGTCGTGTGGGTGATCTGGCGGGCGGTCGTGCTGACCGTTCGTCCCGGCGAAGCCGATCCCCATCACATCAAACGGTCGATCCTGGATGACGCGCCCCCGTCGGTGGGGGACGATCCACGGGCCCTCCCGAGGCCATAGGAAGACGGGATAGCGATGCAGGAGCCGGGCCACACCGAGAGCATCAAGCTCTATCTGGATGAAGATCAGGAGCCGTTCAAGGTCGCTCCGGCTCCCTTGACGTTCCAGTTCAACACCATCGCCCTTGCCGACGGTCCCCACACGCTGCGCATCGAGGCCCCCAACGGGCTCGCGCCGCCCACCGTGCGCAGGATCCCCTTCGTGGTCCGCAACGGCGTCGCCATCACGGTCTCGGGGCTCGATCCCGAGCAGACGATCGGCGGCCAGGTCCAGATGGTGATCAACGCCTATGCGGGCAGCTCGGAGGTCGACTTCGAGCCGCGCCGCGCGGAGACCCCGCAGCCCATCCCGACCTGGGCTTGGGTCGTGCTCCTCGCCGTGGTCGCGTGGACGCTGTTCTACGTCTTGAACCCGAGCCTGCCGCGCGAGGAAGACGACGGCGTCGTGGGGCGTCCCAGCGCGGACGTGGGCAAGCGCATCTTCATGGACACCTGCGCGCGCTGCCACGGCGAGACGGGGAAGGGCGAGCGCCCGCTGATCCCGCCGCTGAGGGACGCCGACATCGCCGTGGCCGACACGGCGGCGCCGCTGCTCGTGAAGGTGACGGCCGGCGACGAAGGCTCGATGATGCCGGAGTGGGGGACGCGGCTCACGAACGAGGAGATCGTCTCCGTCGTGAACCACGTGCGCCACAGTTGGGGCCACGACTCCAGTGAAATCCAGCTGAAGCATCGCCGTCCGCCCGCGGGCATCGAGGCCCTGCACCGTAGCTTCAGCGACGCCATCAAGCGTCGGGACGAGAGCGTGCTGGCCGAGTGTTGTGTGCCGCACGGCGGCCTCGAGCCGCTCATCTTCCGCACCGACGGCGTACGCGAGCGCGGCGCCGCGAACGTGCTCGGCGTGTGGCGGGCCTACTTCATCGCGCTCGAGGAGGCGGGGTCTCGCGTCGTCCAGATCTCCTTCCCCGACGCGCGCTACGACTACGAGCCCGCTACCGTCGAACAGGATGGCAGCGTCGTCATCGGCACGGGTCGCATCTTCCTCGAGACGCAGAACGAGGCCGGCGCGAAGGACCGCGCCAAGGGACGTTTCATCCGCGTGTACCAGCGGCTGGCCGGGAAGTGGGCGCTCGTCTTCGACTTCGCGGACGTACCGATGGCCGTGGGTTGCCTGCCCGGCACCGAGATCTGCGATCCCGTACTCACCGCGCGCGGGCCGGTCACGCCGCTGCCGCCGACGGAGGCGGTCGACGGCGGCACGATCGGGTACGCCCAGGTCCAGCAGATGATCAAGGACCTGGGGAAGTCGGCCCCGTCCGCGCCGCACGAGAACTTCTGGGAGCTTCCTTACGCGGAGTTCCTCAGCTTCCGGTTCCCCGAAGACTGGGGCGAAGACGGCATGATCCGCGCGGTCGTGCCCGGCGACAGCCGTGCTTCGAACCTCATCAAGGTGTTGCGGGGCGAGCCGGACATCGTCGTCGAGCTGCCCGACGGCACGACGAAGACCATCCAGGTCGACCGCATGCCGAAGGGGGCGCCGCCGATGCCCGAAGCCCGCATCATGCGGCTTGCGGCGTGGATCGATGCGGGCTGCCCCGAGTTTGCGGGCGGCCCCCCGGCGACCGTGACCGCACCGGTGGGTGGGGCGACCCCGACCGAGGCGCCGGCCGATCCCTTCGGCGCGCCGCCGCCCGCCTTCCCGCCGGCCGGGGGCGACGCGCCGCCTCCGGCGTTTCCGCCGGCTGGGGGCGACGCGCCGCCTCCGGCGTTTCCTCCGCCGGGCGGGAGCACGCCCGCCGCACCGCCACCGGCGTTCCCGCCGGCCTCCCCCGCGGCCCCGACCGAGGTGTCCCCGCCGGCCTTCCCGCCGCCCGCCGAGCCAGAGCCCGCCACCCGCACGCTGGCATTCGGCGACGTGCAGACCCTTCTTCGCCGCGTCGAGGAGAAGGCGACCGCGGCCTACCCGGTCGCGATCGGGGCGCTGCCCTACAAGGGCTTCCTGGCCTACGAGCTGCCCATCCGGGGAGGAGGGCACGCGCCGATCATCGTGGTCGGCGACAGCGGAGCGTCGAACCTCGTCCGCCTGCTGAGGGATGGGCGGGGAATCGAGATCCGCATGCCGAGTGGCGAGGTGGTCACCCGCGACCTCGACCGGTGGCCCCGCGGTGGGCCTTACATGGACGCGGCGGACGTCGACCGGCTCGCGGCCTGGATCGACGCGGGCTGCCCGCAGTAGGCCGCCCCGATGGCCCTTCCGAGGGGGGACTTAGCGCACCCGTGCCGAGGCTTGGTCGTCTTCTAACCCCAGGGTAGATTCCCCGCCTGATTGCGCGTGCCTGCCTAGCTCAATCGGTAGAGCAGCGGACTCTTAATCCGTTGGTTCGGGGTTCAAGTCCCTGGGCAGGTACCACTTCTCGGCCCAGCCAATCGCCTCCACACAGGCATTGGCTGGGCCTTCTTCTTGTCCGGGCCGCTCACTGCCTCTGAGCTAGTCGAGGCAGCCGGCGAATACCCGCCGGGACGGGTACGGTACCGCGTTCGCTTGTTGCAGATTCAGGCCTGAATCCGCAACAACTGTTCACGCCTCTGTACTCCTTACAAGGCGCAAGCCCTGGTGGACCTGGAAGCTCAGGGCCTGCGCTCCTACATCCCGGAGCGCGAAGACGGGTACGAGCGCCGATGGACGGACAAACCCGAGGGGCACGAGAAGGCCTACCGCGCGAACCGGCGGAGGGTCCAGGGCACGCGTAACAAGAAGCTGCAGCGGCTTCGTTCGGAGTACACCGAGCGCTCCTTCGCCCACACGTGCGAGACGGGGAATGCTCGAAGATCCTGGCTACGCGGGCTGGAGGACGTACGAAAACGCCAGCGGGCGCTGGTGGCCGGGCGCAACCTCGGGGTGATCATGCGCAGGGCCTTCGGATTCGGCACACCGAGATCCATGCAGGATCTCACTTTGCTCTTTTCGGCGCTCCGAAGGGCCCTCTCAGCCCTCGGTGGGGCCCTCAGAATCCCCTCTGCGCCCTTGGAACAGTTCGGCATCGCATGGACTGCCGGATGCGACGCCACCGCAGAAGGCCTCTGACGGATCGAACCTCCGCGGGCAGGGCTCATTCTTCAACGGGCTGCTAGGGGAACGCGTCTGATGGCGGAATCACTCGGGCAGAATGGCCAGAAGATGCAACTGACCGAAGGACGTCATGAGGCCTGCGGTGCCGCATTGCTCAAGCAGCCAGAGCACGAGAGCCTCAGCGTGCTCGCACGTTGCCTGGGGCGTTTCCGAGGCGTAGCGCGCGGTGATGCGGCGAGGCATGTAGCAGATATCGGGATCCCAGGTACCGCTGACTTCGGGCAACGCCATCAGACCCCACCCGATTGCTCCATGCACAGCCGCACTGAATCCCTCATCGCCCAACGAGCTTCGAAGGCGTCGTAGCTCATCCGCGGCGTCAAGTGCGCTCCCCATGAGGCTTATCATGCCGCCCCCGACTCAAGAGGGCAACGCAAACGGCCCCGCGTCGAAACGTAGGGCCGCAGACGAATCAGTGCTGTGCGTGGGGGCTACGCAGTCGTGCGCTTCCGTCGCCGGTACACCGCGAGCCCCGCCGCGCCGAGGCCGAACAGCGCGAGGCTGGTGGATACGGAGTCAGTGCAAGTCTTCACGGTTGGCAGGTTCCTCATGAACCTGGGGGGCCGCGCTCCATTCGCGCGGAGCAGGGCCAGGCACTCAGATCCGCGCGTCCCCGCGGCGAACGTTCGCCGCCCTGCAAACGCCGACAATCTGGCGTTTCGTCCATCGGAGGCAGTCCCCCCCAGGGGCACGGATCGGCACGACGCCAGCCTGGTCGTGACCAGCTCGAGGTCCCCAGGCGACTTGTCGGCCGAGGCGAAAAGTTCGTCCGGGAGGCTGCCTCCGTACGGAACCCTCCCGGTACTCTCTCTCCGCATGTCCGAGATGGCCGACTACGAACCCCGCCCGCCGGGGACGCCGGACCTCCCATCGCCGGCCGACCTGGCGATTCGTATGGCACGCTCCGCGGACGCGGCGGCCATCGCATCGATCTCGGCCGAGCGGGAAGGCCACGACGCCGTGACGATCCAGCCGCGGATCGAAGGCGAGCTGTCGCTCCCCGAGTTTGGTGACCGGCTCGGCGTGTGGGTGGCGACGGCCGGACCCGACGTGCTCGGCTTCGGACGCGCGCGTTGGGACGACCAGGCCGAAGGCACCGGCCCGCGTGCCGTGCCGGCGGGGTGGTATCTCATGGGCGTTGTCGTGCGACCCGCCTGGCGACGCCGTGGGGTCGGAAGGGCCTTGCTCCAGGCAAGGCTCGCCTGGGTGGCCGAGCGAGCAGACCGCGTGTACGCCGTAACGTCCGAACACAATCGGGTGTCCCAGACACTGCTCGAGGGCGCGGGATTCGTGGTCGTGGGGCGCAACGTGACCCATCCACGTATCACCTTCAACAAGGGTGTCGGCTTGCTCCTGCAGCTGACGTGCGGAGTCAGCGCGAGTCTTCACGGTTGTCTGGACCCTCACGTGCCGGGGGGAGCGCGTTGAACTCGTGCGGAACAGGGGCGGGGCAGCGGAGGTAAAAAGTTCGTCCGGGAGGCTGCCTCCGTACGGAACGCGTAGGATGGGCGGCGTGAGCACAGCGAGCCGACCGCCTCGACGTCCGCTGGACCTCTCGGTCCTCGCCCTGCTCGCGGCCAATGCGATCCCCTTGATCGGCGTTCTCTTCTGGGGCTGGGACGCGGCGCGGATCGTCTTCCTGTACTGGTTCGAGAACGTCGTCGTCGGCGCGATCAACGTGCTGAAGATCGTGGCGACGCGGGGGCGGCCGCTGGCGCCGGATGGCGTGGAGTGGCTGGACACCGAGCAGCGGAAGAATCTCCAGCGCCTGAGCCATGCCCCGAAGCTCTTCCTGATCCCATTCTTCGTCGTCCACTACGGACTCTTCACCTTCGTGCACGGTGTCTTCCTCGTCACGTTCTTCGGCACGGACGGGCTCCACGGCTCCATGGGGGACCCCGCCTCGGGCGTCGGTGAGATCGTGCGCAGCGTCTTCTCGGGCGGCGGACTCTGGGCCGCCGCCGCGCTCATCGCAAGTCACCTCTACTCGTTCGGCGCGAACTACATCGGACGCGGGGAGTTCCAGCGCAAGAGCGCACAGCAAGTGATGTTCGCACCCTACGGCCGCGTCGTGGTGCTCCACCTCGCGATCCTCTTCGGGGGGATGGCCGTCCAGTTCCTCGGCAACCCGCTGCCGCTGCTCGTTCTCCTCGTCGCGGGCAAGACCGTGCTGGACCTGCTGCTGCACTGGCGGTCACACCGCCCGGACCTGGCCCCCTCAACGGAGGCGCCGCAGCCGTGACGTGGCGACAGAGAGTCTCGTGGACCCTCGTGGCCGCCGCGGTGGCCTTGGTCGGGGGCCCCGTGGCGAAGGCCGAGAGCGAGGGGCAGGCGCCGCTCGGTTTCCCGACGAGAGTCCATGCGTGGGATCCCGACGGCCGGTGGGTCGCCCTCTGCATGGCCACCCGGGACACGAACGGGGACGGTGAGCTCCGGTTCTGGTACGGCCAGCACGGCGAGCCCGTCGGCGATCAGGTCACCGCTCACCTCAGCCTCGGCGTGGGCACGTTGCTCTCGATCGACGACTACGTGGCCAGCAGTCGGGGTGGACGCTACGTCGTCGTCGTCCAGGGGGGATCCCTGCTCCTCCTGGACACCGCCACCGGGCGACGCACCGATCTCGGGGCGCGAGGCGCGGATCCGACCGACCGCGAGCCCTACTTCGGGCCGCACGGCGCCGCCAGCTTCGATGACGCGGGCGAGCGCATGGCGTACGTTCGGACGACCGACGAGGGAACGTGGATCGTCGTTCGGGACCTGGTCTCCGGCGTGGAACAAGAGACCAACGTTGGACGGGGGCTGCTCTGGAGGGCGGAGCTCGACGCCAGCGGCGAGTGGATCCTCGCGTACACCGTGGACCACGACTCCGATGGGAACGGGCGCTTGGAGCTTCCCAGGATCTACACGGGTCTCGCCAAGAAGCGCTGTCGTGGTCCGTGGCTGTCGTACTCGACCCACGGCCGGGGAGGGGACGACCCCGCGATGCGGGTCGCGCGGGTGGGGGATGGCCACCTCCGCGGCGTGGGGAAGATGGTCGGTACGCTCGGGGCCTACGCGGTGATCGCCTACCGAGACGGCGGGCTCTGGTTGCGGTCCCCGGCCGGCGCGGAGACTTCCCTGGTGCCGGCCGAGGCGGGCGGTCGCCTCGTCGCTACCAACTGGGTGCATGGCTCGGCGCTCGTCGAACACACCCGTGGCGTGGGAGCCGGACAGCTCTGGGTGTACGGCCTGGGTGAAGCCATCCTTCTGGGTCCCCTGCGTAGCGACCTCGATGCCAGGATGGCGCCTTGCATCACCTCGCGCTGGACCCTCGTGGCCTCCGGCGACGCTGACGTACGCGTCGACATGAAAACCGGCCGCGCCACGCCGCTCCCCGCGACGGGCGCGGTATGCAGCGAGCCGTATCTGATCCACTGGGGGGAAGACACCGTCCAGGTCGAGGACACGAGAACGGGGGCTCGCTCGGCGATCGCGAAGCGCGAGAAGACGGGCTGGCCTTGCCCGGCCGAAGCGGGGCGCGTGGCGGTCGAGGGGATGCTGATCGACGTGCGGGATCCGACGCACGCGAGGACCTACGACGGCCGCGCGCTCGCCGTTCGTCGGGACGGGCGGGTGCTGGTCGGGATCGAGATGAGCCGCGGCGTCGTGCGTGGGCCACTGCGGTGGGTCGAGGCGAGGTCAAGCGACCAGCCGAGCCCCGAGTGATGCGTACGCCTACTTGACGAGCCACGTTGCCGCGCGGCCGCCGCAGGAATTCGCGTGCTCTCGTCGCCGATCCGGCGGATGCTCGACAGCCGACCAACGTCATGAGCAAGACAGCATCACCCTCCCGTGCGCGACGTAGCCGTCGCCGTCCGTCTGTCGGGCTCGTCGTCGGCCTGGGCGTGCTCGTCGTGCTCGGTCTCCTGTTCTGGTGGGACCAGACGCGGATCTACCCCACGCCCGAGCGGGTGTTCAACGGGTACGCCCCGCAGATCGGCGACGTGGTCTTCCAGTCGCTCCCTCACGGCGAACTCGTCGACATGATCGAAGGCGCGACACGTTCCCCGCTGTCTCACTGCGGGATCGTGGCGCTCGATCGTGGGCGGTGGGTCGTGGTGGAGGCGATCGGCCCCGTGCAGGAGACCCCGCTCGAGCGGTGGATCCGCCGAGGACGGGGGTGGCGGCTGTGGGCGTATCGACTGCATCCGAGCCTCGCCGAGGGCCGGCCTCGATTCGTCGAGGCGGCGCGGCGCTTCCTCGGAAGACCGTACGATTACCGCTACCGGATGGACGACGAGTACCTCTACTGCTCGGAGCTCGTACAGAAGGGTTTCGAGACGGCCTACGGTGCGGAGCTGGGGGTGCTCGTCCGCCTGGGTGATCTCGACTGGACGCCCTACGACGGACTCATCCGACGCCTGGAGGGTGCGGCGCCGCCGCTGGAGAGGCGCCTCGTCACGCCGCGCGACCTGGCGCGCGCGTCTGCGCTGCACTCCGTCTTCCGCCCCGACGACGCGGAGCGGTGAGTCGAGTTACCGTGAATATTTGCACTGACTCCGTACGGACGACTACCGCACGCGCTTGATGATGTGGTAGCCGAACGGGCTCTTCTGTTGGTCGTAGTCGGCCATGCCCAACTCGCCGACCTTCAACTCGAACCCGACGTCGCCGAAGGCGGGGGCCATGTTGCCGCGCGGGAACTCCGAGTCGCTCGTCGGCTGGGTGCCGTGGTTGGCCATCGGGTACGGGCCGCCGGGAGGCGGGTCGTCCGTGTTCGCCTTCTTGAGCTCCTTGAAGTTCGCGCCGGCCTTCAGCTGGGCCAGAAGGTCGTACGCCTTCTTGCGAGCGACCTCGTCCGTATCGCCCTTGGGCGTGCGCGGGCCCTTCACGCTGATCAGGATGTGATCCACCGTGATGTGAGGCGGCCCGAGGGGTTCTCGCTTCAGGATGTGGAACCCGAACGGGGAGTCCTTCGTGTTGTAGGGAGCCATGCCGTACTCGCCCACGTCGAGCTTGAAGGCCGCATCGCTGAAACCTCGGACCATGTTGGCGCGAGGCGTCACACCGCGGTAGCGCTCCGTCACGTGGCTGTTGGCAAGGTAGTAGGGGCCCCCGGGCGGACGCGCCGGCGGACCGTCGTCGGAGTGCTCCTTCTTCAGCGCGTCCCAGTCGGCCCCGTTCTTTAGCTTGGCGAGGAGGTCGTAGGCCTTGGCCTTGGCATCCACGAAGGGGTCGACACGGTCGGCCGGCAGGCGCGGGGCGCCTTCGACGGCGATCAGGATGTGATCCACCCGGATCACGTCCGGCGGGATCTGCTGGGCGGGCGGACGCTCGTCGTCGTTGCAGGCCGCCAGCAGGACGGCGAGGGCGAGGATCAGGAGGGGCGTTCTCATGGGGGGGATTCTACGCGCTGCTCAGCCGGCCGCGTCGGAAGGCCTCGATGACGGTCTGGAGGTCACTCTTGAGCTCCTCCCGCGCCTGGTCGGCCTCCTCGAAGATCTGGGCCGCCTTGTGGAACTCCAGCACCCCCACGTTGCGGATCGAGGGCTCGAGGAAGATCGTCGGGGGGGAGCGGCGGCGCTTCTCGCGCGTGATCGCTCGCTCCATGATCTCGAAGGTGTTGAAGATCGAGTCGACGAGGCCGGGCAGGTCGCCCGGCTCGACGTCACGCCGGCCGGTCACGCTGACCGCGACCGAGATGTCGCAGCGACCCGAGAGCAGATCGAACGGCACCGGATTCACGCAGCCGCCGTCGACGTAGACCCGCTCGCCCTCCACCACGGGCTGGAAGATGCCCGGCAGCGACATGGACGCGCGAATGGCGTGGGCGAGATCTCCGTGCTCGAAGACGACCTCGCGCTGCGACTGGGCATCGGCCGCCACCAGGCGGAGGGGAATCGCCAGCTCCTCGAACGTCTCGACGCCGATCGCCTCCATGTACCCCGAGAGGAACTTGTCGACGCCGACCAGGCTGCTCTTGCCCAGGTCCAGCGACAGCAGGTCCAACCATCCGAACTGACGAGGCAGGCGAAAGAACGACCGCTTGGACGGATCGTCGATCGTGATCCTCTCCACGGCGTGGCGGATGCCCCGTGCCGGTAGCCCCGCGGCATACGCGGCACCGAAAATCGCTCCGATGCTCGTGCCCGCGATGATCGCGGGCCGGATGCCCAGGTCGTCGAACGCCTCGAGGATCGGGATGTGGGCCAGCCCGCGCGCACCGCCGCCGCCCAGCGCCAGCCCGATGCGCGGCTCGGCCGCCGTCACGAGGGGCGGCCTTCGTGTCCGCGGCCCTCGAGGCCCAGCTCGCGCGCGTGGGGCCGCAGCGCCTCGATCAGGAAGTCGATGTGCTCACCCAGCTCGACCCCGAGCAACTCGACGCCTTTCTGCACCTCCGCGCGGTCGACCTTCGCCGCGAAGCTCTTGTCCTTCAGCTTCTTCTTCACGGACTTCGACTTGAGGCTCGCGATGCCGTCCGGGCGCACGAGGCAGCAGGCGCCGATGAATCCCGTCAGCTCGTCACAGGCGATGAGTGCCTTGTCGAGCGAGCTCTCCCAGGGGACGCCCCACTGGGAGTAGTGGGCCGAGACGGCGTGCGCGATCGCCGGCTCGCCCTGCGCTTCGAGCCAGGCCACGATGCGCCGGGGGTGATCCTCCGGCCACTTCTCGTAGTCGGCGTCGTGAAGCAGCCCGGCGAGACCGAACCGCTCCTCGTCGGCCTCCCCGTCGCCGTACTGATGGGCCGCAGCCCGCATGGTGATCTCCACCGCGCGGGCGTGCCGGCGGAGCGCATCGGTCTCCGTCCACGCACAGAGCTGGGTCCAGGCCTGGTCTCGATCCAACGGCATACCGGGCTCCTCGAGCGGGTACTGTATCGTCCCCCGACCGATCCCGGAGACCCCGCGTCATGTCCTTCGTCGCCGACTTCCTGGCCTACGTGCGCGACGAGCGCCCGGACTGGGCGGCCGAACTACTCGAGGAGGGCAAGGTCCTTCGGATTCGGGAGGCCGGCGATCCTCCCCCGGAGGGACGGCCCGTCGTCCACCTCGTCGAGATCGAGGAGGGGGTCGTGCTCGACGGGCTCTGGCGCATGCCCGTGGACGGGGATCGGGCCGAGAAGGCGCGCGACCTGATCGTGGACTACATCGCCGACGGCATCGAGAACCACGGCTGGGAGGTCCCCGTCCGGCTCCGGGGCGGCCCCCGCAACGGCCTGACCTTGTCCAAGCGGCGCGAGGACCTGGCGGGCCGTCTCCTCCTCGCGCGCAAGGTCCCCGGTCCCGACGGGGAGGTGGCCCGCGCCGAGGTCTACAAGTGGCGCCTCAAGCGCAACGGCGCCGGTGAATACGTCTGCGACCACGAGCGCACGCTCGAAGGCGACGAGGTCGACAGTTTCCTCCAGCGAGGCGTGGACAGCACGGGGCCGTTCGTGATCGTGCACGACCGGGTGCGAAGGGGTTAGCCGAAGCCGATCGGCTAGCGGAGGTTCCGGCTCTTCAGCCCGCGGGGCTTCCGGCGCCGCAGGCGGGTCGCGTCCCGAAAGCGCTCCTGGTAGAGGTCGATCAGGATGTCTTGCACGTGGCGGGCACTCACGTCCTCGGGGACACGCTGCACATACCGGCCGTCGGCGTGCATGTCCCAGGCGCCGTGCTGATCGCCCAGCTGTAGGTCGAGCAGCATGCGCAGGTCACTGCGCAGAACCGGGTCCCAGACGGGCCCGAGGATCTCCACGCGATCGTCGAGGTTGCGCTTCATCGCGTCGGCGGAGCCGATGTAGTACTCCTCGTCGCCGCCATTCTCGAAGTACCAGACCCGGGCGTGCTCCAGGAACCGGCCGACGACGCTGACGACGTGGATGTTCTCCGACAGGCCGGGGACGCCCGGGCGAAGACAGCACGAGTCGCGCACGATCAGGTCGATGTGAACGCCCGCTTCGGCCGCCGTGAACAGCGCGCGGATCACGTCCAGGTCCGTCAGGGCGTTGACCTTGATCTGGATCCGCGCCGGGCGCTTGGCCCGGGCGTGCTCGGCCTCTCGCTCGATCTTCTCGAGGATCGCCGGCTTGGCGATCTTGGGCGCGGGGAGGAGCGCCTGGTAGTTGCGCTTCGGCTTGTACCCCGTGGTGAGGTAGTTGAAGAGCTCGGTGAGGTCCGACCCGATGCGCTCGTCGCATGTGAGCATGCCCAGGTCGCAGTAGAGCCGCGCCGTGCCGGAGTGGTAGTTCCCCGTGCCGATGTGGGCGTAGCGCCGGAGCTCGTCGTAGTCGCGACGCACCACCAGGATCGCCTTGCAGTGGGTCTTGAGACCGACCACGCCGTACGTCACGTGGATGCCCACGTCCTCGAGGCGCTTGGCCCAGCGGATGTTGGCCTCTTCGTCGAAGCGAGCCTTGAGCTCCACCACGACCGCCACCTGTTTGCCGTTCCGCGCGGCGTCGACCAGGTACCCGATGATCTTCGCGTCTTCGGACGTCCGGTAGAGCGTCATCTTGATGGCGCGGACCTTGGGATCCTGACTGGCTTCGCGCAGCAAACGCTCGACGGAGGTCGCGAAGGACTGGTAGGGGTGGTGAAGCAGGATGGTCTTGTGGTCGCGGATGACGTGGAAGATGTTGCGATCCGTGACCATGAGCGGGTGGTCGGCCGGATGGAACGGCGCGTCGTGCAGCGCCGGCCGGCGGACCTGGAGCACGCCCATCAGGTCGCGCATGGCCATCATGCCCTCGACCTCGAACACGTCGGCGTTCTCGTCCAGCTCGAGTTCCGCCGCGAGCATGCCGCGGTGATGGGGGAGCATCCCCTTGGCTACTTCCAGACGCACGATCGGGGCGAACTTGCGCTCGCGCAGGCCGGTTTCGATCGTGGCGAGAAGGTCGTCGGCATGTTCCTCGCTGACGTCCGTGTTCGCGTTCCGCGTGACGCGAAACAGCTCGCAGGTGTCGACCTCCATGCCGGGGAACAGGAGGTCGAGGTTGTTGGCCATCACGCTCTCGAGCGTGACGAACGTGTCGCTGTCCTTCAGCTTGAGGAGACGCGGGGTGCCCGCGCCCACCGGTACCTTCACGCGCGCCAGGTGGGGCGTGGGATCGCCGGGGTGGTGGAGCGAGACGAGCAGGTTCAGCGAGAGGTTCGAGACGAAGGGGAACGGGTGGGCCGGATCGGTCGCCTGCGGGGTCACCAGCGGGAAGATGTTCTTGATGTAGAACTCCCGAAGATGCTCCCGGTCCTCCTTCGGCAGATCCTCGAAGGACGTCAGCGCGATGTCCTTCTCCTTGAGCGACTTGACGACCTCGAGGAACGTGGCGCGCTTGCGTGACTCGAGCTCACGCACCATCACGTAGCTGTCGTCGATCTGCTGTTGCGGGGTCCGGCCGTCGGCCGTCTTGTCGTCCAGCCCAGCGCCCACCTGCTGCTTCAGGCCGCCGATGCGCTTCATGAAGAACTCGTCGAGGTTCGAGCTCACGATCGAGAGGAACTTCACCCGCTCGAGCAGCGGGGTGTGCACGTTCTCCGATTCCTTCAAGACGCGGAAGTTGAAGCTCAGCCAGGTGAGCTCCCGGTTGAGGAAGATCCGCGGGTCGTTCAGACCGAAGCGGCCGTTGCTGTCCGGCTCCGGCATCGGCCCGGGATGGGGCGGCGTGCGGGCGGCCACGACCGGGGACTTCGTCGCGCCCTTCGCCGTCGGCGAGCGCTTGGTGCGCTGGCGGCTGGTCTTCTCGGACGGGGCGGGAGCGCTTCCTGCGGTCATCCTACGTATCCTCTCCTGCGCCGAGCTCGAGCGCGTTCTCCAAGGCGTTGCAGACGGTTTGGAGCACCTTGACGCGCGCGAAGCGCTTGTCGTTCCCCTCGACCAGGGTCCACGGCGCGTAGCGGGTGCTCGTTCGCTCGACCATGTCGTGCACGGCGATCTCGTAATCCTGCCAGCGGTTGCGGTTGCGCCAGTCCTCGGGCGTCAGCTTCCACCGCTTGTACGGGACCTCGAGTCGGGCCTTGAAGCGTGCTTCCTGCTCTTCCGGCGTGATGTGCAACCAGAACTTCACGACGACGCTTCCGTGTTGGACCAGCTGACGTTCGAAGTCGTTGATCTCCCCGTACGCCCGCCGCCACTCTCGCTCCGTGGCGAAGCCTTCGATCCGTTCCACCATGACCCGCCCGTACCAGCTGCGGTCGAAGATCGTAAAGCGGCCTCCCCGGGGCAGATGGCGCCAGAACCGCCAGAGGTAGTGGTGCGCGAGTTCCTCGTCCGTGGGTGCGCTGATCGTGATGATGTCGTAGTCGCGCGCGTCGAGCGGCGCCACGAGCCGCCGGATGGCGCCGCCCTTGCCGGCCGCGTCCCAACCCTGGAAGACGACGATCGTCGAGATGTCACGTTCGCGGGCCGTGCGCTGCAACAGGCTCAGGCGGCCCTGGTACTTGGCGAGCTCGGCCTGGTAGACGTCCTTCGGGAGGTTCTGCGTGAGATCCAGGCCGCTCAGCACCGTGGTCGACGCCGTCAGGGCCTCGGGCGCCGGGCCCGCGTCGCTGTTCTCTTCGTCCCCGTTCGAGGTGTCGACCGGGTCGCTCTTGAGCGCGCGTCGGCGCTCCTCTTCCAGGATGTGGCGCTTGATGCCGCCGAGGATGAACGTCCCGACCGTCAGGCTCCGGTACCGTTGATCGGAGCCGTCGACGATCTTCCACGGTGACCCGCCGCGGCTCGTCCGGGCGATCGCGTGCTCGGCGGCGTCGATGAACTCGTTGTAGAGCTTCCAGTGCTTCCAGTCGCGCTTGGTCACCCGCCACCGCTGCAGCGGGTCCTTCTCGAGCGTCTTGAAGCGGCGCTTCTGGGATGACTTGCCCAGGTGCATCCAGAACTTCATGATCAGCGCCCCGTCTTGGCGCAGCGTGCGCTCGAAGAGGGCGATGTCGTGCAGCTGGTTGTCGAACTCGCGCTCCGTGGAGCGCCCGTAGACCCGGTCGAGGAGGGGGCGCGAATACCACGCGCTGAGGAAGATCCCCATCTTCCCGCGCGGAGGGAGATCGCGCCAGAAGCGCCAGAGGTAGGGGCGCTCTCGCTCCTCCTTCGTGGGCTTCGTGTACGCACGCGTGACGAGCAGGTGGGGGTCCATCCACTCGTTCAGCAAGTTGGCGGTCTCGCCCTTGCCCGCGCCGTCGACACCGGCGAAGAGGACGATCACGCGGAGGCCGAGTTCGCGCATCCTGACCTGGGCCTCGAGCAACTCGGCCCGGAGATCCGGTGCGCGCTGTTGGTACTCCTTCTTGGTGATCTTCTGGTCGAGCTCGGCCGTTTCGAACATGCACATCTCCCTCTGCCGGGCTCAGCCACCCGCTCCGTGGCCGTCGGGCCGGGAATCCTAGCACGCCCTACCTGAAGACAGGGGGCACGGGCACACGGCCTGGGGCAATGCCCGGCCCCTCTGGTAGATAGAGATGGTCCATGCCCGTCTATCGCGACCCCGGCTACGGTGAACCCTCCTGGATGCGCGTTCTTCGTGCGTTGTCCGCGTCGTTTCGCATGGGCCGCTTCTTCCGCGTCGAGCTGCGCGTCTTCTACCTGACGCTCGTCCTCCTGCCCGTCTTCTTCGCCATCGAGTTGGCGCGCACCGGCCGGGGCTTCGCGGAAGTCCTTACGTTGACCGTCCTCGCGTCGCTGGCGCTGTACGCCGTCGTGTACGTGCACGAGATGAGTCACATCCTCGCCGCGCGTCGGTACGGTATTCAGACACCGCTCATCACCCTGTCGCCCCTGGGCGGTGTCGCCCACCTCGGCACCTCCGCACCGACCCCCCGCGCCGAGTTGTGGATCGCCCTCGCGGGGCCCGCCGTCCACCTGCCCCTGCTCGCCGTCTTCTGGCCCCTGTCCATGCTCCTCGAGCCGTCCTGGGGGCGTCCCGAGGGCTGGACCTCGAGCCCGCTCTACTACACCGTGGACTTCCTGCGGCAGATCAACCTCTGGCTGATGGTGTTCAACCTTCTGCCCGTGTTCCCGCTCGACGGGGGACGTGTCCTGCGCGCCCTGCTCACCATGAAGCTCGACCCGGGTCGCGCCACGCGCATCGCCTGCCGCGTCGGGCAGGTCGGGGCCGTCGTATTCGTCGTCCTGGGGCTCTTCCGCGAGGGGCCCTGGGGAGGCATCCTCGTGGTGATCGGGATCAGCGTGTTCCTCTCCTGCATGCAGGAGCTCCGCGCGCTCCGCTACGCCATGGGTCCCTACGACAGCGTGGCGAGCGAGCCGTGGGAGAACGACGCGGAAGCGTGGAAGGGCGGTGGCCACGTCGCCGACGCGGTCGAGCCGAAGGCCAAGGCCCCGCGCCGACAGAAGCGCGAGGCGCGCCGCGCCCGCAAAGCGGAGGAAGCCGACGCGGCGCTCGACGAGGCCCTGGACAAGGTGCTCGACCGCGTGAACGAGGTCGGCCTGAAGGGACTCACCCGGGCGGAGCGGGCGATCCTCGATCGCGCCAGCAAGGCCCGTCGGGAGTCGTAGCCCGGCTCAGCCAAGCCAGCCGAGCAGCCCGCACGCGACCGCCGCACCCACGAGCCCCGCGGCCAGGTTGACGCCGTCGTTGTCGAGCCACGCGAGGCCCGACACGCGACGGGTCTTCCCGTTCGCATGGCGACGGAGCTCGGTCAGCTCACCGGTACGCAGGTCCGCGCCGCGGTACTGCAGCGTCGCGCCCAAGAGGCTGTCGGCCAGGCCGGCCACGACGCCTGCGAACGCGACGAGCGCCACCGCGCTCGCAGAGAGGGGGGTGACGAGCGCCCACGCGGCGGGGGCGAGGAGGGCTCCACCGACGGAGGCCACGAGACCCAGCGGTGTGACGCCGCCGCTCTCACCCGGGTGCAGGGGCCTGCCGTCGAGCAGGCGGCGGGGCGTGCCGCCGTACCGCGTGCCGATCTCCGTTGCGGAGGTGTCGGCGCCGAGCGCGCTCAGGCCGCCCAGATAGATCAAGGCGCCCGTCTCCGGGTGACCCAGGAGGGCGAGCAGGGCACCGGCGAAGGGGACGGCGCCGTTGGCCGCAACCTGGACCAGCTTCCGAGGCCCCTCCCGGCGTACGCCGGGGAGCTTTCCGAGCAGGGTCGCAACCACGAACGGCGCGAACAGGGCGGCCAGCCCTGTCGGCCCGAAGGCCACCGCGGCGGCCGTGCCGAGGGCGAACGCGGCGGCCGATCCGCCCGGCGTGAGCCAGCCGAGGGGGCGCACGGCGAGGACGGCGAACACGAGCAGGAACGCCGGGAGGAGCCACGGCGGGAGCGCGGAGGGGGCGGGGAGGGACGGCATGGGGCGGGGGGGATCGTACTCCCGTGGACGCGCGGCGTAGTTCGCCGTCACCACGGGGCCGCCGGGGAGGAAGTCCACGCGCAGCGCGCCTTCCTCCACGGTGGACCGCGTGCCGGGTGGCAACGTGCCGCGTGCGCTCGCGCCGCAACTCGCCAGGCACACCCGGGCCCCGACCGCAGCCACGAAGGTCTCGGTCGCCGGCGCGGGCAGACCGTGGTGCGGGAGGACGAGCAGGTCGGCTCGGGGCGGTGCCGTGGTGTCAAGCAGCGCATCGACGGCCTCGGCGCCGATGTCGCCAGGCAGGATCAGCGAGCCACTGCCGACCACGTCGAGACGGAGCACCAGCGAGCGGTCGTTGGACGACGCGTCGGCCGGCAACGTGGTGGGGGGATGGAGGATGTCGAGGTGGCCCCAGGCGCCGGCCAGGACGGTGCGGCCCCGCGCTGCCACGCGCACGGGGATCCCGGCGGATGCCCACGCCCGTCGACGATCCGTGGGAAAGCCAGGTGAGACGATCAGCTGACGGATGGGGCACGCCGCGTGGACGGCGGCGAACCCCGATACGTGATCGCTGTCCGCGTGGGATGCGGTGGCCACGTCGAGCGCCCCCACGGCCATGTTCCTCAGCGCGGGGACGACGATGCGTCGTCCCGGTTCCGCGTCGCCCAGGCGTCCGCAGTCGAGCAACGCGACGCGACCGTCGGGTACCTCCAGCAGCGCTGCCTGACCGTGGCCGACGTCAAGCAGCGTGAGGCGCGGATGGGGCGGCACCGCACGGTGCGGGGCGAGGCAAGCGAGCAGCAGGAGGCACGGCAGCACCGCCCCCGCCCCTACGGCCCACCGGCGTGGCGCGAGGCCCGCGGCGACAACCGCGAGCCCGTACGTGACCCACCACCAGGGTCCCAGGGGGTGGGCAGGGATCGCCCCCAGGCCTAGATCGAGCGCGGCCCCGAGCGTGCTCGCCAGCGCCTCGTGGGCGACCGTGAACGTCGTGGCCAGGGCCGGGGCGGCGAAGGGTAGACCGCCGAAGGCGACGAGGAGGAACGCGCTGGCGACGAGGACCATGGCCAACGGCACCGTGACGAGGGAGATCAAGGGTGCGGTCGGGACCAGCCGACCGAACGCTTCGACGAGCAGGGGGGCTACGCCGAGCCACGCCCCGAGCGAGACCGCGAGCAGGCGGCGAAGCGGCGCGCGCGGGCGTGGGGCGATGCCCGGCAGTTCGAGGTCTCCGGGTACGAGCCAGGCTTGGAGGCGCGGGGTGAGCAAGAGGATGCCGCTCACCGCGGCCAACGACAGGCGAAAGCCCCCTTCGCTCGCCGTGGAGGGATCGGTCAGCATGACGAGCACGACGACCGCCGCGAGCAGCGTGAACGGCGACGGCGTCCGGCCGAGCCACCGCCCCAGCAGATAGAGCGCTGCGCCGAGGCCCGCGCGAACGGCCGAGGGCGGGGATCCGGCCAGCGGCACGTAGAGCGCGAGCACGGCGACGCCGAACAACCACCGCGCGCGCGTGCCGACGTGTGCGAGGTGGGCGAGGAAGAGCATGCCGGCCAGCAGAAGCCCCACGTGAAGTCCGGAGACGGCGAGGATGTGGCTCTGCCCCGTCTCGGCGAAGCGGGACCGGGTCTCGGGGCGAAGCTGGCTCCGATCGCCAAGGACGAGCGCGCGGGCCAGTGCCCCATCCCGTCCGGGCAGGCTGCGGTCGAGCCGCTCGGCGGCCCCGGCGCGGAGCGCCGAGATCGCGTGGCGCCAGCCGCCGGGTTGCTCGCTCACGACGATCGGGTCGCCGACTACGGGCCAGCCCACGAGGTCGATGCCACGACGCCCGAGGGCGCCGGCTCGATCGAAGCTGCCCGGGTTCGTGGCGCGACGCGGGCGCCGGAGTCGCGCGCGGAGCCGTACCCGTGCGCCTTGGCGAAGCGCGACCGTCCCGTCCCGCGCCGGGTAGAGGCGGATCCCGAGGACGCAGGGGCGCCCCTGGAGGGTCGAGGTTAGAAGCACGACGGGGGCGGCCCGGGGGCCCGGCGGCGGCGCCGACACGACCACGGCCTCCAGCGCATAGAGCCCCGGGCGGGGGAGCGGCGTGCCCTCCACGACCGCTCGGTCAGGCCGCCCCGCCGGGAGGGAGAGCAGAAAGCCGGCGAGCACGCCCCCTAGGAGTGGACGCCACCGGCCGGCCAGCGGCCAGGTCGCGAGGAGGAGGAGGGCCACCCCCGCCGGCACGTCGAGCGTCCGCCCCGCGGCCAGGCCGAGAGCGAAGACCAGGAGGGGCGAGCGAGGCGCGAGCACACCCCTCATCGCAGCTCGGGGCGGCACGGTCACGCCCACCGTGCGGGGCGTCCTTCCCGTATGCTCCCGGGATGACGGACAAGCCCCACGTGACCGGCCGCCGGGTGATCGAGTGCGAGCGCGACGCGTTGGACCGCCTGGCGGGCTCGCTGGGCCGCGACTTCGACGCGGCCGTCGAGGCCATCCTCGCGTGCATCGAGAGCGGGGGGCGGGTCGTCGTCTGCGGGATCGGGAAGTCCGGCCAGATCGGGCAGAAGATCTCCAGCACGCTGGTCTCGACCGGCGTCCACAGCCGCTTCCTCCACCCGGCCGAGGGGTTCCACGGCGACGTCGGCATGGTGACTTCGGCGGACGTCGTCATCGCCATCAGCAACTCCGGGCACACGCGTGAGCTCCTGGACCTGCTCCCGGTGGTGCGCGACATCGAGGCCAAGGTGATCGCGCTCACGGCGACCGCGCACTCCCCCTTGGCTCGCGCGTCCGACCTGGCTCTCTGCTGGGGCGCCCTGAAGGAGGCCGATCCCATGGAGCTCGTGCCCACGACGAGCAGCGCGGTCACGCTCGCGCTCGGCGACGCGCTGACCGTGGCCGTCATGGACCAGCGCATGGCGCGGGGCGACTTCGACCGGCAGCGCTACCACCTCTTTCACCCGAGCGGCGCGATCGGCGCGAAGCTGCGCACCCGCGTGGCGGATCTTCTCCGGGGCAACCACACGAATCCCCGTGTACCGGACACCGCCTCGTTCGCCACGGCGCTCGATGAGATCTCGCAGAAACTCCTCGGGGGGGTCTCCGTCGTCGACGACGACGGGCGGCTGGTGGGCATCTTCACGGACGGGGACGTGAGGCGCACGATCCAACAGGCCGGCGGTACCGCGGAAGCCCTGCTGGAGACCTCCATCACCGCGTGGATGACGAAGAGCCCCACGGTCGTGCACCACGCGCAGCTCGCCGTCGAGGCCCTGCAGCTGATGGAGAACCACCAACCGCGGCCGATCTTTCTCCTGCCCGTCGTCGACGACGACGGTCGAGCCGTCGGCATGATCCACCTGCACGACCTCGTGCGTGCCGGACTCGCCGAGGATGCGAACGCCGATTAGCCTGGATGATTCATGAACCTTTGCGTGAGTCGCGGCGGTCCTGGGCACACCTGGGAGCCGAGACCTCGGCGTTGCTCCTCCTCGGCGATGCCCCGCGGTGCCTCCTTCTTCTCGTCCGAGAGGTCCCACCATGGCGCTGAAGTCGACCCTGTTCCGCGAGTACGACATCCGGGGACGGGTGCCCGAGGTCTTCCCCGACGCGACGGACGAGCTCTCCGACGCCGGGATGCGCACGCTGGGGCGCGCCTTCGGCACGCTGGCGCGAAGGCGCGGGCGGGATCGCGTCGTGGTGGGGCACGACCTGCGCACCTACAGTCCGCGCCTCGCCGCCTCGTTCATCGATGGACTCGCGTCGACCGGACAGGCGGTGATCGACGTGGGCTGCGGGCTCTCGCCCACGCTCTACTTCGCGCAGATCCACACGGATACGGCGGCCGGCGTCATGATCACGGCGAGCCACAACCCGCAGGGGTGGAGCGGGCTCAAGATGTCGCTGGACTACGTCCGGACGCTGCTTCGCCCCGACATCGAGGTCCTCATGGACCTCTGCGCCCGCGAGGACTTCGAGACCGGGGAAGGCCGCGTCGAGTCGCTGGATCTTCGCGAGGCGTACATGAGCGATCTCGTGTCGCGCGTCGAGCTGAAGCGGCCGCTGAAGATCGTGCTCGATCCGGGCAACGGCACTGCGGCCCTCTTCTGCCAGGAGGTGTTCACGCGTGCCGGGGCCGAGGTGATCCCCCTCTTCTGCGATCCCGATCCGACCTTTCCGAACCACTTCCCGAATCCGAGCGACAACCACGCTCGCGCGGCGATCCGTCGGGCCGTCGTCGAGCACGGGGCGGACCTCGGCTTCTCCTTCGACGGAGACGGCGACCGGCTCGGCGTTCAGGATGCGACCGGAGCGGACGTGCTGGCCGACCGGGTGCTGATGCTCATGGCTCGTCCCGTGCTCGCCCGGCACCCCGGCGCGCCCGTGGTGTTCGACGTGAAGTGTAGCCAGGCGCTGATCGACGACATCGAGGCCCACGGCGGCACGCCCGTGATGTGGAAGACCGGGCACTCGTGGATCAAGTCCAAGGCCAAGGAACTCGACGCGCCGATCGCGGGGGAGCGCAGCGGCCACTTCTTCATCCGCGACGGCTTCCACGGCTACGACGACGGGCTCTTCGCCGGGCTCAGGCTCGCCGAGTACGTCGCCGGCCAGTCCGAACCGCTCGCGGATCTGCTCGCGGCGGCGCCCCAGTACGTGACGAGCCCGGAGATCAACGCCGACTGCGCGGACGAGGTGAAGTACGGCGTCATGGAGCGGGTCGTTGCGGACATGAAGGCCGAGTTCGGCGACGCCGTCAACGACATCAACGGCGCGCGTGTCTCCTTCGACGACGGGTGGGGCCTCGTGCGCCCCTCGTCCAACCTGCCGGAACTCGTGCTCGTCTTCGAGGGCCGCACGCCGGCGGCGATGAACCGTATCAAGGAGCTCTTCCGCGAGCGCCTGGCGCGCTACGAAGAGATCGGGTCGACGTGGCACAACGAGTAGACCCGCATCCCACCTGGCGGCAGCGGGTGCAGGCGTGGGCCGAGCGGGCCCTCGCGCCCATCGCTCGGGCCTACTCGCGTCGCGGCATCGTGCCTCACCACGGGCGCGCTCGCTTGCCGGGGCTCGCGGGCGAGGTGGCCGTCCGCTTCGACGAGCATGGGGTGCCGCACATCCGGGCCGCCTCCGATGCCGACGCGTTCATGGCCCAGGGGTTCTGCCACGCGCTGGACCGCTTCTTCCAGATGGATATCCTCCGGCGCGTCCTACGCGGACGCCTCGCGGAGACCATCGGCGAGAAGCGCCTGGGGTCGAGCAGCCTGCCACCCTTCGGCGCGACCAACACGTCGACGGATGCGGACCGCCTGATGCGGTGCTTCGACCTGGCGGGCTCGGCAAGGCGCTACCACGATCGAACGGTCGGAGAAGAAGGGCGCGCGCTGCTCGACGCCTACGTCGCCGGTGTGAACGCCGCGCTTCCGTACCTCCGCCGCCGGCGCCCGCTGGAGCACCGCCTGCTCGGTCTGCCGCTGGTGCCGTGGAGCGGCGTGGACTCGATCATCGTGGCCAAGGGCATGGCCTTGGGTCTGTCGTTCAAGTGGCGCACGGCGCCCGTCCTCGCGACGATCGCCGAACGCCTGGCCGGTCGCCCGGACTTGCTCCAGAGCCTCCTGCCCCGCTCGCCGGAGTCCGGCGCGGCGGCCGTGACGGCCCTCGTCGCCGAGGGGCTCGAGCAGGCGCTCACGTTCTTGCCGACCGGCGGGGCGCCGCAGGGAAGCAACGCCTTCGTCGTGGGGCGCGGGCGCTCGCGATCGGGCCTGCCGCTGATCGCCAGCGACCCGCACCTGGAACTCGCCCTGCCGTCGATCTGGTATCTGGCCAGCGTCTCGGGCGCCCGGTACCGCGCCGTCGGCTGCTCGCTCCCGGGATTGCCGGGCGTGGTCATCGGCCGAACGCCTGACGTCGCCTGGGGCCTGACGAACGGCATGATCGACGATGCGGACCTCTGGATCGAGGAGCTGGACGGCACGGGGTTGCGTTACCGCGTGGACGGCACGTGGCGACCGCTCGTCACGGAGACCCAGGAGATCCGCCGCCGCAAGCGGTCGCCCGAGATGTTCCGGCTGCGACGGACGCATCGCGGTCCGTTGCTGAGCGACGCCTTCCCCGCCTACGGGGGGCCCGCCTTCTCGCTCCGCATGACCCTGCACGAGCCCACGCCGGATCTGGAGACCTTTCTCGGGTTGGGACGCGCGCGTCGAGCCGAGGATGTTCGCGCCGCCGTGGTGACGTACGGCGCGCCCGTGCAGAACGTGGTGTACGCCGACGTCCATGGCGAAGCCGGCTACACGATGATGGGGCACGTGCCGGATCGCGGGCCGGGGCCCACGCCCGTACTACCGCGCGACGGCACGACGACCGAGAGCGACTGGCGCGGGTACGTCGCCCACGCCTTGCTGCCCCAGACGGTCGTCGACGCATCCAGCACGCTCACCACGGCCAACGATCCGCAGGTCGACGGCACCTATTCGCATTACCTGAGCCATCTCTACGAGCCGCCGTACCGCGCGCAGCGCATTCGCGACCGCCTCCACGGACGGGATGCGCTCGACGTGGACGACCTCGCGGCGATCCAGATGGACACGAAGAACCTGGCGACCGACTGGTTTCGGGAGCTCGTGCTGCTGCCGCACGTGGAGGCCGTGCGGCGCACGCGCCCGCAGCTGGGGCGCGCGCTCGATCGCCTGCTCGCCTGGGACGGCAAGGACGGGATCGACTCCGGCGCCAGCGCGC
Source organism: uncultured Planctomycetota bacterium (assembly GCA_963802335.1). Taxonomy (GTDB): domain Bacteria; phylum Planctomycetota; class PLA2; order PLA2; family JAEUHO01; genus CAWDIE01. The sequence continues at coordinate 400,552 of CAWDIE010000009.1, forward strand.
TCTGGCACCTGACGTACCACCATCTGCTGAGGCGTACGTTCGGGGGCGTGCTCGGCGCGGACCTGCTTCCCGCGTGGCTCGGCCTGTTCAACCTCGTCGATGCTCCGCTTCGGCGGGCGTTCGAAGAGGACGACAGCCCGTGGGCGCCGAAGCGGTCCCGCGCCGCGCTCGTGCAGCGCGCGCTGGACGACGCGCTCCTCGACCTGGAACGCCGCGGCCTCGGCATCGACGCGCCGTGGGGGGCGCTCCATCAGCTCACGCTCCGGCATCCGCTCGGCACCGTGCCGCTGCTCGGGGGGATCCTGAATCGGGGGCCGCTTCCCTATCCGGGGAGCACCTTCACGCCGGCCAGCGGCCAGTACAGCCACGCGCGCCCCGCCGCCGTGACCTCGGGGGCGTCCTACCGCCACGTGATCGACCTCGCCGACATGGAAGGTACGGCGCGCATGATCACGCTCGGTGGTCAGTCCGGCCACGTCGGCAGTCCGCACTACGAGGACCTGACGCCGCTCTGGCTCGAAGGCCGAGGAATCCCGATGCGCCTCGAGCGCTGGCCCGCGCGCGGGCAGGACCTGACGCTCACCGGCTGACGCGAATCGGCGGGGGCCTCTGCCTGCGCTACCTCGTCCGACCCTCGGCCTCCAGCCGCTCCGCCAGCGCCCGGGCGGCCGCGCGCGGTCCCTCCAGCGGCCGGCCGGCGGCGTCGGCCAGGGCCTCGGCCGCGCGGCACGCCAGGCGGTAGAGCTCGGGCCACCGCGCCTGCTCTTCGTAGATGCGCCTCAGGTACGTCCAGGCATCGATGTATCCCCACTCGGCGTAGCGCATCGCTTCGAGGTAATCGTGCTCCGCGCGTGCGAGGTCGCGGCACGGCTCGTAGAGATGCCGGATTACGCCCGTGTCGTTCACGATCTGGGCGTAGGCGTGGCGCGTCGCCCACGGCAGCTCCCGCTGCTTCTCCGGTGTCCACGGTCCGATCACGCGCACCGCATCGTCGTAGTAGGCGATCGCCGCATCGAGGACGGGCCGCCACGCCGGGTCGGCCTCGTGTGCGAGCCAGGCTTCGCGCAGCAGGAAGGCCACGTTGTTGCGGACGAACGGGTTGTGGGGCGTGCGCTCCACGAGCCACGCGTAGGCGGCTTCCACGTCCAGGGCGGCGTCGAGATTCGCCTTCGCGCGCGCGAGCCCCCCCTGGCGGATGGAGCGGTCGACCCGGTCGGCCGCCGCCAGGTGGTCGCCGTCGGCGACGACAGCGCGTCGGAAGTAGTCGAGCGCTTCGTCGGCTTGCCCTTGCGCCTCGCGCAGCTCGCCCAGACCGTAGAGACCATCGGCATCCTCGGGATAGGCCGCGAGGAACGCATCGAGCGTGCGCTCGGCTTCCGCCCACTCCTTGCGCGCGATCCGGTCCTTTGCCTGCAGCAGGAGGGCGCGGCTCAGCGGGGGGCCCGCTTCGGCCATGCGCTCGAGCTCGGCGGCATACCCATCGGCATCGTTCGCGAAGAGCACGCGAAGGCCCCGCAGCGGAAGCGGACTCTCCGGCGCGGCGTGAAGCGCTTGTCGGTATCCCTGGACGGCGACCTCGATGTCGCCCAGGGTCTGCGACGCCCACGCGAGACGGAGGCACGAATCGAGGTCCTCGGGGACCGCCGTCGTCGCACCCAGGAGGGCGCCCTGTGCGCGCCGGAAGGCCCGCGCGACCTCCGGCGAGAGCGGGTAGCCCCGACCGGCGGCTTCGTGGAGGTGGACGGCGTGGGCGTAGAGGATGCGTCCCTTCTCCGTGACGAGGGCGGGAGAAGCGCGCCGCGCGTCGAGCCCACGATCCAGGGCGGCGACCGCTCCGTCCACGTGACCACCCAGCTCGAGAACCTGGGCGAGACCCAGCGCCGCGCGCATAGCGGTCGGGTCCTGGTCGAGGACGGTCTCGAACGCCGCCCGGGCTCGCGCCGCGGCGGCCTGTTCCACGCCGGCCGACGCGGTCGCGCGTGCCTCGGCCAGCAGCACCTCGCCCAGCAGGAGCCGCAGCACCGTGTCGGACGGTCGCGCCTTCAGCGCCTCGTCCAGATCCTGCTCGTCCCTCGCGTAGTGCTCCATGCGTCGCTCGGCCAGGTCCGCCGTGACGCGTTCGATCAGCGCGTCACGCGCGCCGTTCTCGCTGGACTCTTCCTGCGCGCCGGCGAGCGCCGGCATCAGCGCGAGCACGAGGAAGGCGAGGAGGCAGAGCGCGCGCCCGCGACGCCACCTCGCGAGGGAGGCGGCGGCCGCGCTCACGGCGCGGCGGCCCCCGGAGGCGTCGCCCCGGCGCGGGCAGGGACGCCGGCGACCAGGAAGCGGACCCAACGGTCGGAGTTGGATGCGTCCGTGTCGATCGTCAGCAGATTGCGGCGCGCAAGACGGGCCACGGCTTGTCGCACGTCGGGCAGCATGCGCCCCGTGGAACTCGAGACCCGCGTGAGGTCCAGCCAGCCGTCGCTCTCGTGGGCATGGCCCAGCACGATTCGCAGGGTGGCATCCTCGAGGGGGGAGAGGGGCTTCATGAGCGGGGGCGTCTCCTGTTCGTCCCCGGCAGGATAGCGGCTCCCCGGCCAAAGCCCAATCGTGGGACATGGGAGTCGTGACCGAGGAGGGCGATCGGTCGCTCCTGGGTACGATGACGGGCCATGGGCAGCGAATCTCCCCTTCCGTCCCCGGCCGAGGCGTCCACCCCGGTCATCGGCATCACCTGCGTCACCCTGGCCGGCCCCCACATGCGGGGCGGGGCCCACGACGCGGTGCCCCAGCAATACGCCGAGTGCGTGGTGGCCGCCGGGGGCTTGCCCCTGTTGCTCCCCAACGTGCCGCCTGAGGCGGCCGCCGCCTACCTGAGTCGCATCGACGGGCTGATCCTGGGCGGTGGTTGGGACGTCGACCCCTTCCTCTACGGGGACGAACCCGCCCCGGACCTTCGCCAGCTGGAGCAAGCCCGCGACCGACTGGAGCTGGCCCTCGCGCGAGGCGCGCACGGGGAAGGCATGCCGATCTTCGGCATCTGCCGCGGCACCCAGCTCCTCAACGTGGCCATGGGGGGGACGCTGATCCAGCACATCCCCGACGAGATCGACGCCCCGATTCGGCATGAGCAGGTGGACGTTCGCCCCGACGCGCTCAGCCATCACGTCGACATCGAGGAAGGCACCCGCCTGCACGCCATCGCCGGCACGACGCGGGCGCGGGTCAACACCTTCCATCATCAGGCGGTCGACCAGGTGGCACCGGGCCTCTTGATCAGCGCCCGCGCCCCGGACAGGGTCATCGAGGGGATCGAGGATCCTCGGCATCCCTTCTGCTTGGGGGTGCAGTGGCACCCCGAGCGCTCGCCGGAGGACGTGCTCTCGCGCGCCCTCTTCGCCCAATTCGTGGCGGCCGCAGCGCGCACGCCCGCCCGATAGCCGCTTTCATCCGGCCCGCGGACGCCGAGCGACGGTGGTAGATTGTCCCCGGGCGGGGCCCGAGTCAGCCGATCTCATGAACCAGCGCACCCTCATCGTCTTCGCCGTCCTGCTCGCCGCCACGTCGGTGGTGTACCTCGTCGCGTCCGGCGGGCCGACCGTCGTGCCCGAGGACGACGTCGCCGAGATCCGCCGAGGGGGGCCGCCTTCCGCGGCGACCGACCCCCTCCGCACGGACCCCCTCGTGCGTCCCGAGACGCCTACCGAGAACGAAGGCGGAACGCAGGCGCCCATCCGGCCCGAGACCGTGGGGGGTGGTTCGGTCATCGGCTTGCGGGTACCCGAGGGCGTCGACCTCAGCGATCCCGAGCAGGTCTACGCGCTCCTTCAGAAGCGGCTCGCGGCCGTGCCGACCGATTGGTCCGACGTGGCTCGCCTGGCCGCGCTCTATCCCGAGCCCCTCGACGAGACCACGCGCCAGCGCCTCGTGAACGAGCTGGTGTCCGGTCGACGCGGTCTGGTGCTGAAGGTCTTTCAGGTGGCGCAAGACCCCACGCTCGTGGAGGACCTCCTCCTTCGCCTCGACGACGTCGAGGTGACCGGCAATGCACGCTCCGCGGTACTCACGGCGCTGGCCACCCTGCCACGTGCGGACGTCGCGGAGGTCGTTCGGGGGTTGGAGGCCAGGCTGTCGGGCAGCGCGCGCCGGGACGCCGTGGTCTTGCAGGCCATCGGGCAGCGCGGGGGTGCGGAAGCGGCACGCGCGATCACGACCTACATCGCAGAAAGCGAGGACCCGCTCGCCGTCGCCGCGCGGGGGACGCTCCGGCTCCAGCTCAAGGACGACCCGGAGGCGACGGCCGTACTGGCGACCGCCATCCGGGAGACGCGTTCCGACGAGGCGCTCGGGGCTCTCATTCGCATCGCCACCCAGCCCGGGGCCAGCGGCGTCGTGGAGAGCCTGGTGGCGCTCGACTCGACGAACGTGTCGCCGGAGATCCGCAGCGCGGCCCTGCGGGCGCTCGCCGTGATCGGCACCGCGGAGGCGGTGGACCACGTCCTCCTGTCGGCGGACGGCAACGACGACGCGGCCCTCACCGCCATCCGGAGCATCGGCGTGATGACGGCGGCCGATACGGGGGCGCGCGCGAAACTGCTCGCCTCGCTCGACGAGGTGCCGTCCGGTGTCCACGGCGACGAGCGTCGCCTCGAGACCCTCCGCGCGCTGTCCAATCTCAAGCACGTGCCTGCGACCAACGCCTTCGTTACCGCGCTCGACGACCGCGACGAGCGGATGCGGATCGTCGGCGCCCAGGGTCTCGGCCGCGTCGGCGAAGTGGCCCGCGAGCACGTCGATGCCCTGGTGAGCGTATTGGCGTCGGGGTCCGAGAACCTCCAACGCTCCGTGGTCATCGCCTTGGGGCAGATCGGGGGCGACGAAGCCACGGGCGTCCTGAAGCAGATGCAGGCGCGCGAAGACCTGCCCACCTCCTTGCAGCGGGCGGTGCGCATGGCGGTGATCCGGGCGGCGAAGGGCGAGGGCGAGGACGACAGGGAGGAACGGCTGGGCGGTCGATGATCGGCGTACCCCCTCGCCACCCTCGACGATTCCTGCGGGCCGCGCCGCGGTCCTGACGTTGGAAGGGGTACGTGCGTCCTGCTCTCCTCCTCGTCCTGGCTCTCCTCCTCCTGCCCGCGGACATCGGTCGCGCGGATGAGGACCGCGAGGCGGTCAGCCAGCTGAAGCGCGCACTGCGGCGTGGGGAGGCCGAGGAGCGCCTGGAAGCGGTCCACCGCATCGGCCGTGTGGCCCGCCGGCTGCCCGAGCCCCGTCGGCGCAGCGCCGCGGTGGCGATTAAGAAGTCGCTCGAGAAGGAGGCCGACCCTCGCGTTCGCGCGGAGATGGTCCGCTCGCTCTCGCGCCTGGGGGGAGCGACGGGGTGGATTCCCGTGATCCTCGCGGCGCGCCAAGGCGGGGATCCCGGCGTCGTCGCCGCGGCGAGGCAGGCCGTGCTCTGGGGCGGGGGTGACTACCTCGACGTGATCGCTCGGCTGCTCAAGGAGGACAAGGACCCCACCTTCCGTGCCGACCTCCTGCTCCTGCTGGGGGATCGCCGCAAGCCCGACGCGGTGCCGGTCGTACTCGACCTGCTCGCAAAGGACGACCATCCCCGCGTTCGAAGCGCCGGCATCGAAGCGCTCGAAGCCCTGTCGGGCAAGGCCTTCGGCTACGACCTGACGCCCTGGACGGTGTGGTGGGAGACGAGAGGGCGGCCCGGTGCCCGCCCCGTGCCGGGGGACGGGGGTTCAGCGGGCGAGGGGGCGACCGTGGCGCCGGTCGAGCCCGAGGAGGTGCCCGAACCCGAGCCGCACGTGACGCGCTCGCTCATCCCGCGCTTCTACGGTCTACCCATCACGGCGAAGGACGTCGTGTTCGTCGTGGACGTATCGGGCTCGGTGGGGAGCGGAGGCGTCACCAAGGCCAAGCGCGAGTTGATCCGAGCGGTCGAGCAGCTGGGCTCCGACGTGCACATCGCCGCGCTCTTCTTCGCCGAGACCGTGCACATGTGGAAGCCCGAGCTGGTCCGCGCCACGCCGGGAAACAAGGCTGCCCTGTCGCTCTTCCTGCGCGGCATCGAGCCCGGGAAGCGCACCGACGTGTTCACGCCGCTGAACGCCGGGCTGCAGATCGTGCGCCGCCGCGTGGCGGCGCTCGAGGCGTCGGGCCAGCCGATCCGCGAGGCCGTCACGATGGTGTTCGTCAGCGACGGCGTCGAGACCTCGCAGCAGACCCCAGCCCACATCGTCGCGGACAAACTGGACCGGCTCGATCCCCAGCACACCGTCATCCACGCCGTGGATCTCGGCGGCAAGGGAAGCCGGCTCTTGATGGAGTTGGCCCGCCGCGGCGGAGGCCACTACCTCCGCGCACGGTAGCTCGACGGGCCCGCTCGCCTACTCGACGTCCCAGTCCGTCAGCAGGCGACGGGCGAGGCGACGCAGATGCTCGGGGCGGGTGTCGTCGTCTTCGAGCGCCTTGACCTTGGCGACGTAGGCGACGCGGGCGTCGGCGGGCACGGCATCCAGGAAGAGGAGGGCCGCGGCCGCGCTCCGATTGGCGCCAAGGGCCGTGGTCGCGGCCGCCTCGATGAGCGGCGGTAGATACGTGCCGTTCTCCGCGGCGAGGACGATCCCGGCGTCCAGCGCCGCCACGGCCAGGCCCGGGCGCCCGAGCAGCGCGACGAGACGCTCGACCACGAACGTCCCGACGAGGTCCTGCGACGCGGCCGGCGCTTCCATCACCACGTAGGGCAGCTCGCGGAGCGCGCTCAGCGCGACGATACGCGCGCTGTCCGGTGCGAGGGCGTTGAGGTTCAGCCGCAGGCGCCCGGCGGTCCGCGCGTCGATGCCATCCGGTACGGGGATGTCGGCACCGGGAATGGGGACGGGAAGCACGGCCGAACTGCCACCGGCCTCCTCCAGCACGACCCGGCGCGGCGCCGACGTGGGCGTGTCGACGGGCGGGGCCTCGCCCTTGGACGGCTCCGGTCGCGGGGCCGCCGTCTTCGACGGGTCGTCTCGGTGGAAGTCCTCGATCACGGCGCCGGGGCCGAGGTCGCGGCCGAAAGTGAATTGCCAGATCACCGCCAGGACGACGCCCGCGGCGATGACCATCATGGCGATGCCCTTGCCGGGCGGGGGCGGGGGGCGCTGGGTCGCGATCCGCTGGATCTGGGTGGCGAAGTTCTCGGATTCGCCCGTGGAGGAGGGTGAGCGGGGGCGGTGCGCGGGCCCCGATCCGCGTTCGTTGGATGTCATACCGGCAATCCTCGTGGGTCGGAGGGCCGACCCAATCGTACGATGCCCGCCATGGAACTCCTCCTCGAGACCGCCGGAGAAAGTCACGGCCCGGCCCTGACCGCGATTCTGAGCGGTCTCCCGGCCGGCAGCCCGGCCGACGCGGCCTACGTGAACCTGCGGCTGGCCGCCCGCCAGCGCGGTCGTGGCAGCAGCGCGCGCCAGAAGACGGAGAAGGACGAAGTCCTCTTCTTCGCGGGCGTTCGGGACGATCGCGCCACGGGCAATCCCATCGCGCTGCAGGTCCTGAACCGCGATACGCGCTACAAGGACCTGCCTCCCGTGCACGCGCCGCGACCCGGACATGCCGATCTACCGGGTGCGGTCAACCGGGGGTTGGTGGATGCGCGCGACATCGTCGAGCGCTCCAGCGCGCGGGAGACGGCGGCGCGCGTCGCGGGCGGCGCGTTGGCAGCGCAGTTCCTCGAAGCGCTCGGCATCCACGTCCTCGGGCACACGATCACGATCGGCCCCGAGGACGTCGGTGGCGACGCCGGCGCGGATCTCGAAGTGGCTCGTGCGCAGCGCGACGCCTCCGATCTTCATGCCCTCGGCGCGGACGCGGCGCAGGATCGCGCGCGGGATTTGATCGACGCCACGCATCGCGCAGGCGACACGCTCGGCGGGATCGTCGAGGTCGTGGCTACGGGCGTCCCCCCCGGTCTCGGTGGGCACGAGCGCCCGGAGACCAAGCTCTCGACCGGTCTGGCGGCAGCTGTGATGGGGGTGCAGGCCGTCCGCGGCGTCGAGTTGGGGCTGGGGTTTCGTTGCACGTCGCTAAAGGGCAGCGAGGTGCACGACGCAATCGTGCCGAACGACGGCGACGGTGCCCCGCGGCGTTCCTCCAACCGGGTGGGAGGCATCGAGGGCGGTACCAGTACGGGCGAGCCCATCGTGCTCCGCGCGGCCATGAAGCCGCTAGCCACGTTGCGGCACGCCCTGCCGAGCGTGGACCTCAGAACGGGTGAGGCGGTGCCGGCGCGGATCGAGCGGAGCGACGTCACGGCCGTACCGCGTCTCGCCATCGTCCTCGAAGCGGTCGTTTCCCTGGAGCTGGCGCGCCACGTCCGCCGGCGCTTCGGCGGAGCGAGTCTCGAGGAGGTACGCGAGACCATCGAGCGCTTCCGGGCCCGCACGGCCGAGCGCTACGGCCAAGCGGCCGACCGGGACTGAAGGCGACATGGGGTTTCGCGCCTGCCCGTTCCATCCATTGCTTGACCGGCCCCCCGGGCGTCCGTAGCGTTCCCCCTCCGGCTCGCCGGTGTAGCTCAGTGGTAGAGCAGCGGTTTTGTAAACCGCAGGTCGTCAGTTCGATCCTGACCACCGGCTCCACCCGGGTTCGGCGTGTCGGGCGCGGCTCTCTTCCAGGATGGCGGGATACTCAAGTGGTCAACGAGGACAGACTGTAAATCTGTTGGCTTAGCCTTCGCTGGTTCGAATCCAGCTCCCGCCACCACCCCTTCGCACGCCGCAAATGCCCAATAAATGGGCTCTCGGGGGTGACGCCTCGCTCGTGCTGCTGTGGGCGACGTGCCAGGGGGAACCACCGGATATCATGGCTTACCTCGCAAAACACCTCGCAACACGAGGGGGCGGCCATGGCGGTGACGATCTTCCAGCGGAAGTACCGGGACACTAGGGGCAAGGCGCGCCAGACGGCGACCTGGTACTTCTACCCGCCGGGGAGCAGCCGTGCGGTGTCCACGGGGCTGCGGGATGAGCGCCTTGCGCGGGCCAAGGCGGCGAAGCTCTACTCCGAGCGGGAACTCGTCCGGTCTGGGCTTCTCCCCAAGTCGGAAATCCGATCTAGGCAGGTTCCCCTTCACAGGCTCATCACCCGCTACGAGACGGAACTCGAGGTTCGGGGGCGGGATCCGCGCTATGTACGCGCTGTGCGGGCCCAACTTGAGGCCCTGCTCGGCAAGGCCAGCCGGCTTTCTGACGTCGACCGGGAGTACGTCGTCCGGGCCTTGAACCGCCTCAAGCCTGGCCGGTCCGAGAGGACGCTGAAGGGGTACCAGGTAGCCCTTCGCTCCTTCTTCGCCTGGCTGGTCGACCAGGGTGAGTGGCCGGCCAACCCCGTCCCGCGGTATCGGGAGCGCCAGGCGGACGCCAAGCGGGAGAGGCGGGCTCTCACCGAGGAGCAGGTACGGAGACTCGTCAAAGCGGCCCCTGAGCACCGCCAGCTCGCCTACGTCCTGGCCGTGCGAACCGGCCTCCGCCGTGGCGAACTGCAGCAGCTCAACTGGGCGGATGTCGACTTCGCGGCGGGACTCCTCACCGTGCGAGCGTCCATCGCGAAGAGCAGCAAGCGCGATCACCTGCCCCTCCATCAGGAGGCCCAGGAAGCGCTCCATGCCGTGTCTGGGCGTGGTTCGGGCGCCACGCCGATTTTCCACGCCCGACGCCCTGGGCGGCCTCAGGAGGGCGCAGCGCGTGTTCCCGTCGTTCCCTCCGTCCGGGAGCTCCGCGAGGATCTCATCAAGGCCAAGATCCCGTACGAAGACGAGGACGGACGCGTCGCGGACTTCCACTCCCTGCGCCATACGTTCATCACGCTCCTGGTCCAGGCGGGAGCGCCCCTGGCCAAGGTTCAGAAGCTCGCGCGACACTCGACCCCGCACCTGACGGCGAAGTACTACACCCACCTCCGTGCCGAGGACCTGCGCGGTGCGCTTGACCTCATGGCCCCGAAGAAGAAGACGCGACGCCGGTCAAAGCGTGCGTGACTCCTCCACGCACGCTTCGCGTGTTCTATCGCGATGGGTAGTTGTGATCCGCGCACCCGTGAGTCTTGACACCAGCGTAGGGGTGCTGCGCGGACGCAGGACTGCTCGCCGGCGAGGCTTGGCCCACGCCGGCTCGCTGTGGAAGGCCGAGCTGCGTTGTGTGCTGCACGAGTGGGAGGAGCGCAGGCACTCCTACTCCGACGGATCGAGGAGGAGGGGGGGCGGTACCACCCGGGCGAGCCGCGGCGAGGCTTTCCATTGGGGCCCCATATTCTGCATGTGGCAGTTTCGGGCCCGGGGGTGGAAGCAACCGTTGGGGGGGGCAGTCTGGCTTATGGCTGACGGTACACGTTGGGGGCGGCGAGCGTGCGAGCGGCGACGTGGCCGAGTCATGCGGCTGCCCGTGGAACTCGCGACGCGTGCATGGCATCATCCTGATGCCCCGTTCCCAGGGAGCCGCGAGAGGTGAATCGAACAGTCGTCGTCGTCCTGGGGGTGTCATGTCTGCTCTTCGTTCTCACGTCGTGTGGCGACGACCGTTCTCAGCGTGCTGCTCTGCCTGACATCGAGCTGCCCGCAGTCCGCGAGTGTGGGTCGATCCCAAGCGGGAAATGGGTGATCCACGTCTGGGTCACGAAGGAGGGCGATGTCCACGTCGAGGGCCTCGGCTGCGCGATGAGCTTGCGGAGCCTCCGCCACTACCTCCTGGACAAGCGGATCGCACGGGGCGTACCGGCCGGGGACCGGGCCGGGAGAACGCGATCGACCTCATGCTGCACGTCGATCGGCGAGTGCCATGGCCCCTCGTTGCCGGCGTTCTCGGCGTAGGTCTCGACGCACTCGTGACCATCCGGCACTTCTGGTTCGTCGTGCAGAACGCGAACGACGGAGAAGCCGGAGCCATTGCGTATCGGTGGGGCGGGGAGTTTGGCTTTAACCCATCGCTGTCCTTTGGTGACGGGCTCATATTGACGGTCCTCGTGCGTCCCGCGGAGGGCCACGCCGACCTACGTGGACTGCACGAGCAGATCGCTAGTTTTGGTCCCTCCGTGCTCAATGACGCGACGCTCGAGATACGGCGATCGAGCCTCGATTCGAGATTCGTCTCCTGGGGCGCCGTCATGGACGTGTTCGACGTAGCCCTTGGCGCCGGCGTTCAGCGCCTGGTGGATCTGCCCACGAGCCCACTCGGGTCCATCGATCACCTGTGGGGCGACGATACGACGGAGTCGGACGCCCTCTACCGGCAGCGTGTGTGGGTCCGGGAGCACGCTTCCGAGGCAGAGGGATGCCGCCTCGTCCTTTCGTGGAGTACGCAGGGTGGCCGTGAGCGCGCAGTCTTGCCGCCCTTGGACCACCCGTCCCCGCGACCTGGGGGTGGACGACACACGAGAGCATGGGGCTGGACGGGCGAGAACGTACTGAACCTGACGGAGATGCTCCGCCCAATCCCCGAAACTGACGCTGCGTCCGGTCCTAGAGGAGAATAGCCCACTCAATGCGGTGCCCGGTGCGGTATGGCGCAGGCCGTGCCCTCCCGCCCGGAGGGCGGGGGAGGGATTGGTGCTGACCGGCAGGAAGGCGGTGCTACGCTGAGGTTCGGCCCTGGATCTACGCGATGAGGCTCCTCCTCGTGCTGCTCACACTCTCTGCTTGTGGCACCCGCCCACCGCCCGCCGAAGTCGTCCCCTCCTGGGCCAAGGTCGCCCCCGAGCAGATCGCGGAGGCGAAGAAGCACGGCGTGCCCGCGGCATTCGAGAACGACCTCGGGATGCGATTCGTGCTGATCCCGGCGGGGACGTTCCTCATGGGGGCGCCGGTGGACGAGCGTGAGCGACGAGACGACGAGTCTCTACACGAAGTGACCATCTCGGCACCGTTCTACGTGCAGACGACCGAGGTCACCTACGCACAACTCGCCGCATTGGGGCAAATGACCGAGGTGGATCTGCGCCATCCCCACCTTCCGGCCTCAGGAGTCACCTACAACGTGGCAGTCGAGTTTGGCCGGGCGTTGTCGATGCAGTCCGAAGGAAGGATCTACCGACTGCCTACTGAAGCCGAGTGGGAGTACGCGTGCCGTGCTGGGTCGACCGGCCGATACTCATGGGGGAGAGCGAATCGCGCGCAGGACTCTACGCCAACGTGGCCGATCGGACCGAGCACGCCCACGACCCTCAGCACATTACGACGTACTTCGACACCGACGACGGCCATGCGGGCGGCTGGCCCGCCCCCCCAGCCTCATACGAGGCGAACGCCTGGGGTCTGTACGACATGCACGGCAACGTGAAGGAGTGGTGCGAGGGCTGGTACAGACCGTACGGGAGCACCCCAGGCGTGAACCGCGCTGATAGTGTCACAGAGTCACGCCGCGTGGTCCGGGGCGGGGGGTGGCTCAGCAGCCCCGCCCGCGTCCGTTCCGCACGCCGTGAGCAGAGGAAGTCGGATCCCGCATCCGGGACGATCGGATTCCGTCTCGTCTCGCCGCTCCCGGTGGATCCCAAGTGAGGGTGATCGCAGTCGCTGTCGCTCTGCTCGCTGCCCTCGTCGTGTTGGTGTGGGCCACGCAGTCGCAGCGCGGTGCCGTCCCACCGGCCGCGCGCGTCGACACGTCCGTCTCAGCAGAGCCCCAGATCGACCCTCCCGTGCTGGCCGGCCACCCCGACACGCCGCCGGACGCAGAAGCGGACGAAGTGAGCCGGCGAGTCGGGGCAGAGAACGAGGGCGTCTCCGTTGCCCCGACCCCTCTCATCCTGCGAGGCCGAGTTGTCGACAGCCTAAGCGGCGAGGCAATCGATGGAGCCCAGGTCATTGTGACCGACGCGAGATCCTACGTCGCCCTTCGCAGTCCGCAGGCGAACCGCTCGATTGCGTTGACCGGCCTCTCTGGGCGCTACGAGTTGAGTTTCGCGCCGAACGTCATCCCTGAACGGCTCTGGGTCACGGCGCTCGCCGTGGGCTACCGACAGCCCAACTGCGAAGGGAGGGGGTGGTGGCTCGAAGTATGCCGAGCGCTGGGACCCTCATAGGGCACCAGAGAAGGAACTCGACTTCGTGCTCAAGCCGGGCCTTGCCGCCGGGGGCGTCGTTGAGGACGAACGCGGCCAGCCCATCTCGGATGTCCGCGTCCGGATCTTCGTGTCGGATACCACCGACCGGAACTGCCGCGAGCAGGTGTACACCGATCAGCGAGGGCGCTTCCACGCCTACAGCCTCCCTCGCCGTGAGCAGCTAGGTGGCGATGTCTCTCCGTGGCCTCTGAAGCTCACACACCCGCAACACCTCCAGACCGGAGTGGAGGATCTCTACGAGTTGTCGGACGGCGCGCGAGAGTCGCTCCGCATCGTAATGCGTCGCGGCTTGGAACTGAGGGGGGCGTTGGTTCACGAGGACGGTTCTCCGGCGGCCTCAGCCAGAGTCCATGCTGTGTGCGAAACCCCCGGCTCGGAGCAACGCAGTACGGAGACCGACGCCAACGGGCGATACACCCTGGAGGGAGTACCAGACGGTCCGATCACCCTGCGAGTCCTTACTGCAGATCCTCCAGCGATACTGAGCCGAGAACTCCCAACCCCGGTCGATGGCCAGGAGCTTCATCTGCGCCTGGATCGGATCGAGGATGTGGGAGCGGTCGTGAACTTGCTGGGTGTGGACTGGCTCCCTCTTCCATCCTGGGTTGCCGATCGACTTGGCTGCGCCCCAGGGTCCTCATTCTTGTCCCTTGGCCGGACGGAGAAGCGGCACAACGGGCTTGGACTCGCCAGCCGCGGCTGGGTCCTGCTTGAGATCGACGGACGCAGACCAGACTCGGTCAGAGGTCTCGCCGAGGCCCTGTGGGAAGGGTGGGAGCGCGACGCCGTCAAACTGGCCGAAGACCGCGAGGAGCGGGCTGCAAGTGGGTTGCACCCGCAGGTACTCAGGTATCCGTCGGTGCCCATGGTCATGGTGCGGGTCGGCGGCCGAGTGTCAAACACCACATGGGAGGCGCTGCCTGGACGATGGCTGGAGCTCGAAGCGTGGCTTGCAGGCCGGCCAAGACGGCAAGCCAGCGGGCGTGGTGCCGCGCAAGGGGAGTAGTGCTCATGACCCGCGACGGACCAGAACGTCCATCAGCGGGCTGCCTCCGTAGCCGGGATGCCGCGATTCTCACCCTGGGTGTGGGCGATGCGGACCTGCCGTTCTGGGCGCCTCGGACGGCGTCGTCCGCCGGACGTTCTGATCGGACGGCGTGCCAACGGGTTGCTTGCCCGTTGCGATCCGATCTGACACTCTGGGCAGATGGTCGAATCGGATGTGACGGTTGAGCTTGATCCCTCACGAAGCGACCCCGCGCCGAGGGATCGGGCGAGCACGTCAGCGTCGATGGACTGATTCGCCAATGGCAGAGCTTGGCGAATGAGGTTGGCCACTACACAGCGACGATCGACGATTACACGAACGGTGTTTTCGCCCGAGATGCACTTGAGCCCGTGCTGGGCTGGGGGTCTAGCCGCACCGTGGCTGTAATCGGCTCTGCCATCTCCGCCGCCGATGATCAGTTCAGGGACTCGACCACCGACGATCACGGCGACGCCATCTCGCGCTACTTCCGAATCGATGCGAGGTCGGGTTGGTGGTGGCGTGGATCACCGAACCCGCCACCATCGATCCGATCCTGGCCGATCGTCGTCAGCACGCCATCGCCTCGCTCTTAGGGAGTTCGCACGGCGGGCCCCCTCCCGCGGCGTGACGTCGCGCCTCGGGGCGACTCGTACACGCGACCCCGCCGGCAAGAGACCGTCCAGCTGCGCTTCTCGTTCGGCAGGATTGTGACGCGTCACACGACCTATCGACGACTCAGCCATAGCGCGGCAAGCCCCAACGCCACCATGAAGATCGCCGCTGGCCACGGATAGACCGAAGGCAGGTCGTCGAGCATGCCTTCCCCGAAGCACCTCGAGGCCATGGCCATCAACGCGAGGCCGATCAGCGTCAGTCCGACCGTTCGGAGTGTCCCTGGTAGCCAGCCGCCCCGAGTCGTCATATGCGACTCGCCCCCTTCTTCGCAATCCGTGCCTGCGAGGTGCCGACGCGCCCCCGCGCTTCCCGACGCCTTCTCTACTCTGCACCCGCGGCGCCGAAGGGGCCACGGCGAGACGCCACTCCAGCGCGGCGTTGGCGGTGTCCTTCTCGGGTGTAGCGATCCAGCGCACGGAGGCCTCCTCAATCCCACGGACAGGGCAGTCTAAGGGCCCCGTCTCCTGAGGGCCGAATGATCTGCTCGGCCGTGTCCGGCTTCATCGACTTCACGCTCCATCTTGCCGGCCTTGGATCGTACACGGCGAGATGTAACGCCAGATGGGGCCAGTTCAGACAGCCTCGCGTGGTTGCTCAGCCTCCCCACGAGAAGTGCACGGCAAGGGGACCGTCCCCCTTCGGTGCGGGCACCACCGAGGGCCGAACAGGGCGTGCCACGCCTACTCGGTGAGTCGCGGCTATGGGGCCTCTTGTTCGCGCTGGCGTTGTACGCGGCCCAAGTGGTGGTGGGCGCGACCGCCCAACCGCGGGAGCTAGGCACCCGGACAGATGACGTCCGTCGCCCTGACCAGCACGTAGCGCATGTGTGCTCCGTCCGAACCCTGCTCAGCGGTCAGGTCACAGAGGTAACCCACGCCGGCTTGAGCGGCCTCCTGAGTCGTCCAGAGGCCCAAGGGCAACCCCTCGATCCTCTCGATGATCCAGACACGCTCGCCGCCCTGTGAGCAGCCTATGGGCGCGCCCACGCGACTCGGGTCGGAGGAGAGTCGGTAGAGCCGTGACTCGGGCCGCATGCGCAGGTGCTGTCCGCTCTTGGTGAGCACATCGTCCGCGGCGGCGGCCAGGGTTGCCCGGGCCCACTCGGTGATGGGGCGGCCGTCCAGGATCCGCACGATGCGCAACCGCTCCCACAGAGGACGAGGCAGGGGCAGATGCCAGTCGCGGTACTTCTCCGCGAACCGGGCACGGCGGAGGGCGGCGGTCCTCTTTCTCATGGCTCTGGGTAGCGTCATGTCCATGAGGGTATTGCTGCCTCTAGCCGCGAGAAGATAGGCATTTGGCGGCACTTTGCTGACTTGTTCAAGTCAGCTAGGACTGTCTCCCCCTCCGCTCTGAGGGCCATCTGCACACTACGGGTCAAGTGTGGTCGTGAGGCCGGCAGATACCCGAGGACGTGGTTCAACGCAGCTAGCGTCCGGCGAACGGCGCGGGGGGGCGCACTATCGTGTGGATGCTGCCCTAGATCAGAAGCTCTGGGCAGAGTAGCCATGAGAGTGACTGGCTGTCCTGGATGCGATTCCGTTCTGCTCGGCCGTAGAGCCACGAACTGGGCTGGCACTTCCCGCGTGGCCTGCTGCTCGAAAGGGCATCCGCAAACGGGATTCGATTGGCGCGGCGAACTCGCATGCCTGGAGTGTGGCGAGGACCATCATCACCACCCCTTAGCGGGGCCGGTTGCGATCCTCCTCGGCGGGCCATTCGCTGCGGCTCGAACGTGACCAACCCCCTGGTCGCAGTTTGGGGCTTCCATGCCAGAGGGCCCTTCGTGCCCGCGCCCACCACCGGAGGGACTACCCGGAGTCCCCCCGGTGGGGTGCTACGGGACCATACGGTTACGGCGATTATCATCACCTCCCCCAAACCCTAGGGGGTGGTCATGGTCATGATCCGCGCGAGGCATCACGCGTCCCCCTTGAGAGTGTCGGGGTCGGGGTCGGGGTCGTGGCCGTCGCCGAGGGGCTTCGGGAGGTGCAACGCGATTCCGTAGCCGCCCGCCCGGCCATTGTCGGGATAGCTCGGGCGGCGAACGTGGACGACGCCGGAGAGGTGCTTCGTCGAGGATTTTCTCCGTCACTCGAACGCTAGGCGCGAAGTCGGGGGCCCCGCCGCGGAGATCCCACAGGAGCTTCGCCTCCTTGGAGATCGTGCGCTTGGGAAACACCCGCGCCTTTCCGTGGATCGCGGCGTCGCGAGTGAGGCGGACGAGCGCCTCGTTCACGCAAGCGCGGACGTCGCCGCGGCCGGCCTTCGCCTCTCGGGTCACGGTCTCACGCGAGCTCTCGAACCGCTCGACGAGCTCGTCTTCGGCCTCGATGTAGCGGACGCGGTCATCGTGCCAGTCGAGCCGGAGGTACCAGCATCGTTTCCGGAAATCCGCGGAGGCATCCATGCCTTTGGCCTTCATGGTTGCGGCCTTCGCGAGGGTGACCAGCCCCTCGGAGTCCCGAGCCTCGACGACGACTTTCACGAGCGTCGACTCCTCGTCGAGGAGGCTCGCACCGATGTTCGCGTCCGTCTGCCCACGGACGCCCCCGCCGCTCCCGAGGATGTCGCTCGGGGTCACGTCCGTTTCGTTTGCGCTCTTCCGGGCGTGGGCGACGAGGAGCGCGGCGGAGCCGAAGGTCTCGCACGCGTCGCGGATCTCGCCGATGAACCGGCCGACGTCCCCCGCGCCGTTGAGGTCCTCCCCGCCGGCGATGAGAGCCCACGTCGTGAGGGTGTCGACCAGGACGAGGTCGAAGGGTCCCGCCTCGGCCGCGGCGCGCGTGATGAGGTCTCCTACCGAGAAGTGCCCGCTTCGAATCGCGCTCCGCCCGGCCATGGTGACGAAGCGGACCCGGCCGACGAGCTCGCGGCGAGGGTCGTACATCCTCACGAACTGGCGGCGAGCCTTCTTCCGGCTCATCTCGGTCAGGACGAGGATCCGCTCGGGCTTCCATGCGGGATCTCGACGCCAGACCCCGCAGACGAGCTCCCGCTTGAACAGGAGGTCGGCGGCGATAGCGAACGCGAGTGTCGTCTTGCCGGCCTTCGGGACGCCGTAGAGGGCGCCCACGTCGCCGCGCTCGAGGAGCCCCTCGATCGCCCAGTCCTCCGCGAGATCTGTCTCCTCGTCGTATGACTCGGTGAGGGGGCCCGCGAGGCCCGTTCGCCCCTTCCGGGCGGCGGCGAGCCTACGGAGCGACGCAGCGAGGCCCTTCGCGACGGCGTCGGGGAGCGCTCCCTCGCTCGCTGCCTGCCGTAGCTCATGGGTCGCGCAGATGACGTCGCGCTCGGCCGACTTCTCGAGGACGATCCACGCGTACCGGTCGGCGTGGGTCGGGTCCTTTACGGAGCGAACGAGGTCGCCGAGGTACTCACGCCCGCCGAATCCGTCGGCGCGACCGTCGCGCTCCGCCTCGTTCGCGACGAGGATCGGGTCGATGGGATCGCCTCGTTCGTGGACTTCCCGCAGGACCTCGTAGAGCTTCCGATGGGCGGACTTGTAGAACGCCCGCGCCGTGAGGATCGGCGCGACGTCGTCCATGCGATGCCCGTCGTTGAGGATCGAGCCAAGGACGGCCATCTCCGCCTCGAGGTCGCTAGGCGGGACAGTCTCAACCATGCTCCCCGTCGCCATCACGGATCCAGGTCCAGGAGCGAGCCTGCGGTAGGGCTGAGACGGAGCACGGCGCACTCAGCTGCCCAGAGCAGCCACCTCGCCTCTCGCAACTCGGCCCGGCCCAGCTTGACTGCCTGCCGGCCTCCCAAGACCACGCGTGGGGGCAAGGCCAACCCAGGGGGCGACTCGCGCTCCAGGAGGTCGAAAGGGAAAGGCCTCGGCCTACATGCGTCGTAGGGCGCTCGAGGCTCTGTGGCGACGTCAGGCGTGCCGCCGAGCCTCAGCACTAAGCCGTCCTCGGAGGAGGGCATATGCTCCATGGCCGGCCTGCCATGGGGGGGGCGGTTGGCGTGGGTCACGGTGCGCCCCTCAGCGGCCACTCAGGACCGAGACCGATGGCGCCGGACGAATGCCGCGAGGTCGGCGTCCGAGACCATTACGCGGCGGCCGAGACGGACGTGGGGCAGGTCGCCCTTGGCGATGAAGTCTCGGACGAAGTTCTTGGAGACTCCGAGGCTCCTTGCGACCTCGGGGATGTTATGGAGGAGTCGGTGGGGGGGATTGGTCTTAGCGGGCATCGGCTGCACTCCCGTGTAATTCGAGTGCGTGCCAAGCTCTCTCGTGTGCTCCTAGACTGCCTAGGGGTTCCTAGCTCACTAGGGCGCTCAAACTTTGCCGCCGAGGCTCCCGTTGCCCGCCGAGTACGCCAGGCCGGCGACTAGCGAGACCACGGGGCACGGGGGGGCGCAGATGGCTGCCACGGCTCCTGCAGAGGTGAGTCGGGCGGGGCTCGCGAGCAGATAGACCTCGCAGCAAACTCGCAACGCGATGCAGACGGGATGCAACAGGGGCTGACCTCCGACTGTAAATCTGTTGGCTTAGCCTTCGCTGGTTCGAATCCAGCTCCCGCCACCACCCCTTGCTCCGCGTGCACCTGATAGCGGCCCGAACTCGGCCGCGTCTCAGCCCGAGAGCGTCGAATACCATGGCGCGACTCGGAGGCCCGCACGACATGACGCATCGGAGTTCCCTGCGCCCGGTCGGGCCCTCCGCCCGCCCACTGCCGCTTGCGGGCTGGGTGCTGGTTGCCGTCCTCGGCGTGCTCTCCGGCTGCCGCGGCGCCCCCGTGCCCGTGGACCGTCTGCCCGACGTGGGGGCGCCCGAAGCGTTCAGCCGCACGGGAGACCAGGTCCCGACGGACGATTGGTGGACCCAGTTCGAGGACCCGCTGCTCACCGGGCACGTGGAGCGTGCGCTGGAGGCCAACCGGGAGCTCGAGAGCGTGTGGCACGCTTTCCGGGAAGCCTCGGCCGTGGCGCGTCGCACCGCGGCGGCGAAGCGTCCCGTCGTGGATCTCTTCGCGGACGGCACCGTGTGGCGCGGAACCGAGAGCGGCAGCTTCGAGGAAGCCGCCGTGGGGGCGGCCCTGGGGTACGAGCTGGATCTCTGGGGGCGCCTCGAGGCCAGCCGCCGCGCCGACGTGTTCGAGGCCTACGCCAGTCTGGGGGACTACCACACGGCGGTGGTCTCCCTCACCGCCGAAGTCGCGCGCACGTGGTACCGCATGCTCGAGGCGGAGCTTCAGGTCGCGGTGCTGGACGAGCAGATCCTGGCGAACGAGCAGATCCTGTCCTTGATCGAGCCCCGTGTCGCCGCGCAGCAGCTCCGCAGCGTCGACCTCCTGAGGCAGGAGACGCTCATCGAAGCCAGGCGGGAGACGCGGATCGAAGCCGAGACCGATGCCCAGGTGCTTCGCAACCAGCTGGCCGTCCTGACGGGGCGGGCGCCGGGCGTCATGGAGGCGACCGAGGTCGGTCCTCTTCCGACCCTTCCCCCGCTGCCGGACACGGGGGTCCCGATCGAGCGCGTGCGCCGCCGTCCCGACGTGAGGGCGGCCCGCGACCGGGTGATGGCGGGCGACCAGGAACTCGGCGCCGCGCTGCGGGACCGCTATCCAAGCCTGAACCTGCGAGCGCGAGCCGGCTCGGGCGCCGGCGTCTTCGAGGGGTTCATCGCGTCGTTCGCCGGAGGGGTGTTGGCCCCCGTGGTGGATGGGGGCCGCCGGGCCGCCGAGATCGACCGCACCACCGCGGAGCGCGATCGCCTGCGGGCGCTGTACGCACAGACCATCCTCGTCGCGTTCCGCGAGGTGGAAGACGCGCTGGTCACGGAGGACCGTGAGCGGAGGCGGCTCGAGAGCATCGAACGCCAGCTCGATCTTGCCGAGCGATCTTCCTCACGCCTGCGCGAGGACTACTTCAACGGACAGGGCAGCTACCTCGATGTCCTTGCGGCAATCACGAACGAGCAGGAGTTGCGCCGGGAGCGGCTGACGACCCGGCGACGGCTGATCGAGGCGCGGATCGGCCTCTACCGGGCGCTGGCCGGTCGAACGCTGACCTGTCGAGAGGGGAGGGCGCCGTGACTCGCCTGGGCCAGATCATTGTTTGCGCGCTCTTCATCGCCGCCGCCTACGGCGCGATTCGGTGGATCAACGAGAGCGAGCCGGTCGCCCAGCGCGTGGGGGCCGTGAAGGAAACCGCCATGCTGGTGGAGGTCGTACCGGCCGAGCGGGGCGACTTCGTGCCCGAGATCGTCGTCGTCGGCACGGTCGAGCCGGAGCGCGAGGTCCTCCTGCGCCCTCGGGTCTCGGGCACCGTGACCCGGCGTGCGCCCACCTTCGTGCCCGGAGGCTTCGTGGCGGCGGGCGAGGCGCTCCTCCAGCTCGACCCCACCGACTACGAGACGGCCAAGCGCGCACGCCAGGGCGAGTTCGAGCAGGCGAAGGCGCAGCACGACGAGGCCAAGGCCGAGGTCCAGCGCATCGTGGCCGACCTGGAACAGGTCCGCGCGACGCAGCAGCAGGCCGAGGCGGAACTCGAGCAGGCGAACGCGGACCTGCAGGTCGAGGAGGGGCGCCGGCTGATCGCACGCCGCGACTACGAGTTGCTGGGGGAGCGTCTCGACGAGCAGCAGCGGGGCCTGGCCCTGCGGGAGCCGCAGCTCGCCTCGGCGCGGGCCAAGATCGCCGCCGTCCGGACCCAGATCGCCGCCGCCGGCGCGCGCATCCTCGCGACGCAAGCCCAGATCAAAGCCGCCGAGGCGGCGGTCGAGGCCGGCGAGGCGCGTGTCGCGGTGGCGCAGGCGGCCATCGACCAGGCGCAGCACGACCTCGAACGCACGACGATCAGGGCACCGTTTCCTTCCCATGTCCTGGCCCGCATGGCGGACCTGGGCTCGGAAGTGTCGGCGAGTGACGAAGTCGCGCATCTCGTCTGCATCGCGGAGTACTGGATCATCGCGAGCGTGCCCGTCAGCAAGCTCCGCTGGATCCGGTTTCCGAGCGGCGACGAGGAGGGCTCGCGGGTCTTCGTCCACCACGAGGCGGCCTGGGGCGAGGGACGGCGTCGGGAGGGTCGCGTGAAGACCCTCATCGGCACACTCGACCGCACGACCCGCCTGGGCCGCGTTCTCGTCACGGTGAAGGACCCGCTCGCACGTGAAGCAGATCCCGAGCACCCCGACCGGCCCGCGCTGATCGTGGGCTCGCTGGTCGAAGTCCGCATCCAAGGGGCGCTCCTTCCGGACGTCGTTCGGATCGATCGCAGACATCTGCGTGGCAACGGCACGGTGTGGGTCATGAAGGAGGGCAAGCTCGACATCCGCACAGTGGACGTTGCATTCGAGGATCCCGACTACGCCTACCTGCGCTCGGGCCTCGACGCCGGGGAGTTGGTCGTCACCACGAACCTCGCCACCGTCGCCACGGACGCACCGCTCCGAGTCGAGGGCGCTCAGCCCGATGCCGACGCGGAAGCCGACGCGGAAGCCGATGCCGGGACCGATCGGCCGTGAGCACCACCCCGCAAGAGACCCCGCGAGCCGGCGGCGACGACACGAGCGACCTCCGCGGTCCCATCGCGTGGATGGCGAGGAACTCGATCGCCGCCAACCTCCTCATGCTGCTTCTGCTGGGAGGCGGCCTCTGGATGGCCAAGAACATCCAGAAGGAGGTCTTCCCGGACTTCGAGCTCGACATCGTCGAGGTGCGCGTGGATTACCCCGGCGCGGCACCGGAGGAGGTCGAGCAGGGGATCGTGCTGCCGATCGAGGAGGCCGTGCGCGGCATCCAGGGCATCAAGGAGGTCGTGTCGGAAGCGAACGAGGCGCGCGGATCCGTCTCGATCGAGCTCGTCGCCGGGACCGACCGGATGAAGGCGTTCCAGGACGTGGATCAGGCGATCAGCCGCATCCGCACCTTCCCGGACGACATCGAACAGCCGGACGTCTCCCTTCAGGCCCGGCAACGCGAGGTGATGGAGGTCGGCATCTTCGGCAATGTCGACGTCTGGACGCTTCGCAAGCTCGGGGAGCGGCTGCGCGACCGGCTTCAGAGCCATCCGGCAATCACCCAGGTCGAGCTCCGCAGGGTGCCCGACTACGTGACGCACGTGGAGATTCCCAACGAGCGGCTCCGCGAGTACGGCCTGACGCTGCGGACCGTCGCCAACATCATCGGGTCGTCGAGCGAGGACATCCCCGCCGGGGACGTGGACGCGTCCTCCGGCCAGATCCTCCTGCGGATGAAGGCCCGGAAGCAGTGGGCCAAGGACTTCAGCGGCATCGAGATCGTGAACGCCCCCGAGGGCGGTTCCGTGACGCTCGGCGACCTCGCGACGAGGATCCACGACGGCTTCGAGGAAGGGAGCTTCCACGGGCAGTTCAACCAGACGCCCTCGGTGGAGCTGAGGATCTATCGGATCGGCGACCAGTCCCCGCTCGAGATCGCCAACGCCGTGAACGAGGTGCTCGACCAGGCCCGACCTGGTCTTCCGCCGGGCGTCGCGTTCCGCACCGACAACGACTCGGCACGCGACTACCGCGACCGGCTCTCGCTCCTCACCGAGAACGCCGTGCAGGCCGTGCTGATCGTGCTCATCCTGCTCGCGCTCTTCCTCGAGTTCAGGCTCGCGGTCTGGGTCATGCTCGGCATGGTCGTCTCGTTCGTCGGCAGCTTCGTCTTCATGCCCTCGGTCGGCCTGAGCCTCAACATGGTCTCCATGTTCGGCTTCATCGTGGCGCTCGGCATCGTGGTGGACGACGCCATCGTGGTCGGTGAGAACGTCTACGAGCGACGCCAACAAGGCATGTCCGCCCTCCGGGCGGCGATCCTGGGTGCCCAGGAGATCTCCGGGCCGGTGGTCTTCAGCATCCTGACGAACGTCGTCGCGTTCATCCCCCTGTTGCTCATGCCGGGCACCACGGGCAAGTTCTGGTGGCCCCTCCCCGCGGTCGTGATCCTCGTGCTGCTGGTGTCGCTCGTCGAGGCGCTGTTCATCCTCCCGGCCCACCTGGCCCACGTCGGGAAGCGGTCTCGACTCCCTATCTTCGCACTCCTGCACCGCGGCCAACAGGCCTTCTCGCGGGGGTTCCAGGCGTTCGCGAAAACCGTCTACGAGGGCTCGCTTCGCTTCTTCCTGCGCTTTCGCTACGCGACGTCCGTCTTCATGCTGGCTTCCTTCCTCGTCATGGGGGCCTACGCCACGAGCGACCACATGGGCATCATCATGATGCCGGAAGTCGCGGCCGACGAGATCGAGGCGGGCGTACGGCTACCCGTCGGCACGACGCCGGCCCAGGCCGCACGCGTCGCCGCCGAGGTCACGGCGAAGACGCAGGAGATGTTCGAGAAGCACGATCTGCACCGCGTTTGCGAAGGCATCAAGACCAACGTGCGCGGCGGCAACTTCATCGACGTGGAACTCGTCATGCGGCCGCCCGACGAGCGCGACATGTCGGCGCAGCAGGTCATCGAGCTGTGGCGGGATCAGATCGGCGACCTCGAGGGCGTGGACCAGGTGTCCTTCGAGGCCGAACGCGGTCCCGGCGGCTATCGCCAGGACATCAGCGTCGACATCGGCTCCAACGACGTCGACGTGCTCGAGAAGGCGAGCCAGGCACTCGTCGAACGGCTCGAGAGCTACGCCAACACCCGCGACGTGAGCGACAGCTTCAGCCGCGGCAAGAAGCAGCTCGACTTCCGCCTCCGGCCCGAGGGCCGACGCCTCGGCCTCACGTCCGAGTACGTCGGCATGCAGCTTCGCGACGCGTTCTTCGGGGCGCTGGCGGCGAGGCAGCTGCGGGGCACGAACGAGTTCGAGGTGCGCGTCAAGCTGCCGGAGGCGCAGCGCCAGGACCTCTACCACCTCGACAACTTGATCATCCGTACGCCGACGGGCGCGGAGGTGCCGCTGGCAGACGTCGTCGAGGTCCAGTCGAACGAGGCCTTCAAGGGGATCGACCGACGCAACGGCCGCCGGGTCGTGACGGTCTCCACCGATGTGGAGCCCAAGCGGGCGATCGGGCAGGTCATGAAGGCGCTCAACGCAGAGGTGCTGCCGGCGATCCGCGCGGACTATCCGGACATCACCTGGACGTTCCAGGGCAGTCAGGCCGAGATGCGCGAGTCGACCGACGCGCTCTGGTCCGGCTTGTTGCTCGCGCTGGCCGTGATCTACGCGCTGCTGGCCATCGCCTTTCGCAGCTACGCCCAGCCCTTCATCGTGCTGGTCGCGATTCCCTTCGGGATCGTCGGTGCCGTGATCGGACACATGTTGCTGGGCTACGACCTCTCGCTCGTGAGCATGATGGGGGTGATCGCCTTGGCCGGCGTCGTCGTGAACGACTCCCTGATCATGGTCGACTACGCGAACCGTCTCCGCCGAGACGAGGGGCTATCACCCCTCGATGCCATCCGCCACGCCGGCGTCCGTCGCTTCCGCCCGATCGTCCTGACCACGGTGACGACGGCGGGGGGGCTCACGCCGATCATCCTCGAGAAGTCACTGCAGGCGCAGTACCTGATCCCGATGGCGATCTCGCTGGGCTTCGGCATCGTCTTCGCCACCGCGATCATCCTGGTTCTCGTGCCCTGCCTCTATGTCGTCCTCGAAGACGTGCGGCGGCTCCTCGTGGCCCCGAAAGCCGAGGACGCGGGGGAGCCGGCCTGATACCGCCGGTCCGAGATAGGATCGAGCCCGTACGGACACACTACTCCGTACTCACTGCGGTCGGCTGTTGATCCCGAAGCGCTCGCGCTCCGCGTCCGTGAGGTCGCGGGGCCTTTCGGCCTCGGCGGTGGCCAGGGGATCGGTCGGCAGGATGGCGAGCGACCCGTCCATGTTCGCCACCGCGACCCACGACCCATCCGGGGCGAAGCAGATGCCGGCCCGAGCGTTGTAGGCGCCCCGCTCGAGAATTCGTCGCCCTGTGGACAGGTCGCAGACGTGTACGCGCCCCTGCCGGTCGAAGGCCGCGCCGAACCGTCCGTCGGGGCTCACGGTCGAGCATCCGACGCCCATCTTCCCCCAGCCGACGGGGAACGCGCAGCGCTCCTCGGCACTCGCCACGTCCCAGAGCACGGCCCGGTCCGGCTGCAGGGTGAGGACGGCCGATCCGTCGGGCGTGAAGTCGCGGCCCATCCCCCCGCGGCCCCCGGGAAGCGCTGGACCGCCCTCTTCGCGGCCACGTCGAACAACGTGGTCGTCTTGGCGTTCCGAGGGTCCCGGTCGGGCCACCGGGTCACCGCGAGCATCCGACCGTCCGGCGAGAAGGAAGCCGCGCTGCCCTCGAACGTGGCCTGGAGCCTTCCGGTGGCGACGTCGTAGACACGTACGAGGTCCTGGCCGACGGCCACGGCTGCGAGGAGATCGCCCGACGCGTTGAACGTGACGAGGCGGCCCGGTATCTGGACGTGGTACTCCTCCGGTTGGGGCTCCCCCAACGCATGCAGGAGTTCCCCGCTCTCCGCGTCGTAGATCCGGGCGACCTCGTCGCGGCATCCGATCGCCAGGAGCCGACCGTCGGGGCTGAACGCGCTATGCCAGACGAAGCTGCCCTTCGGCTCGAGACAGAGCCGCTCGCCCCCCGTGGTGACGTCCCAGACCCGAGCCGTGCCGTCCGTGCCGCACGTGACGAGGCGGCGGCCGCGCCGCCCGAAGGTCACGCCGGTCACCCAGTTCATCATGTTGGCGAGTTCCATTTTCATCCAGTGGCCGCGGAGCTGATGGACGCGCTCGCCGGTGTCGACCCGCCAGATGCCGGCCGTCTGTCCGCCGCCGCTGCCCGCCGCGATGAAGCGTCCGTCGGGGGAAACGTCCATCGCCATGATGGCCGGATCCTCTCCCTCCAGGCACCGACGGGCTCCGAGCCGGCGGGGATCGTAGAGGTGGGTGTTCCCGTCGGCGTCGACCGTGAGGACCCGGTGCCCGTCCGTGTGCAGTCGGCAGAAGCGGATGCCTCCCTGACGACCGCGCAGGCGCCAGAGCTCCTTCAGGGAGGGGAGCGCGAAGGCGACGATCGAGCCGTCGCGACTGGGGGCAGCAAGAACGCCCGCCTTCTGATCCCCCCAACTCACCTCGTAGGGGAAGTACCCGTCGTCAGGAGACGGAAGTGGCTCCAGGGCGAGGTCGTCGCCTGAGCCCTGCACCAGCCAGCGGTGCACGCGACCTCCGTCCGCGACGAGGAGGTGATGCCCCTGCCGCGCCCACAGCACGTCCGTGACGCCTCGCGTGCCGGGGATACTCACGTGCGCGGCATCCGTACCCGTCTCGGCGTCGAGCAGGTGGAGTTCCCGGCTCTGCAGGGACACCGCGAGCCAGCGGTCGTCGGGGCTCCAGGCGACCCCGGCGATCGGCGGAGCGTTGTTCTCGGCCGGAGGGAGAAACTCCATCGACGTCGCACCGCTCTTCGCGTCGTAGATCCGGACTCCCAGGGACGACCAGACGAGGGCCCGAGACCCGTCTCGCGAGAACGAGCCCTTCGCTGCTCGCTCGCCGACTCCTTCGAATGTGTGCAGCAAAGCCCCCGACGCTGCGTCCCACAGAGAGGCCTTCCCGTCGTCCGAGGTCGTGAGAACACGCACACCCCGGGGATCGAAGCACGCGGTCACGCCCGCCTCGTGACTGCGCAGGGCGTGCAGGAGGCGGCCGGTCTCCGCATCCCAGAGACCGGCGGTCCAGTCCCGGCTCGCGGTGAGCACCCGGCGGCCGTTCGGCGAGAAGGCCACGCTGGAGACGAGGTCCCCGTGCCCCTTCAGCACGTGCAGCCGCCGGCCGGTCGCCACGTCGAAGACCAGCACCTGATGCTCCAGGTCAGCCACGGCGAAGCGCCGGCTCTGAGCGTCGAGGGCGAATGATAACGGCGTGGGCGACGCGTCCGTATCGTAGTGACGCTCGGACGAGGGGCTGTCATCGAGGGCGTCGAGGAGCGCAGCATTCGCGAGGAGACCCGGGTTGCGCTTCGCGCCCTCGATGGCGAGCAGCAAGGCGAGCGTGGGGTCGCGCGGGAGCCAGGCGTTCGAGGTCGCGAGGAGGCGCGAGCCTTCCGATCGGGTGAGGGCCTCGGCGAGCTCGCTACGGGCCTCCTCTTTGGCATCGCGCTCGGCGAGGGCCCGCTCCGCCTCCTCTGCAGCTTCCGCCCGGGCCTCGGCTTCCCGTTCGCGCGCCTCCCGTTCCTGTTCGCCGGCCCGCTGGGCCTCGTTTCGCTCCTCGAGGGCCTGGGTTTCGGCCAACAGGGCCGCGTCTCGCTGCCGGTCCGCCTCCACGTAGCCGAGGACGGCGAGAACGAGTCCCGCCGCGATCGCCAGCGCGGCCACGCCCCCCGCGATCACGCCGGTCCGGTTGCGCCGGACGAACTTCCGGAGCAGGTAGAGCGTGCTCGGGGGGCGCGCCTCGACGGGTCGGTCCTCAAGGTGCCGCTCGATGTCGGCTGCGAACGCTACCGCCGTCGCATAGCGGCGCGTGCGGTCCTTCTCCAGGGCGCGCATGACGATCCAGTCGAGGTCCCCCTCCAATGCCTTGGGTAGGAGACCTGAGGCGGTACTCCGCTTGTGTGCGACGGCGCGCGCCTTGCCGCCCATCGAGCTCACGCGCGTGCTGGGACGCGGCGGCTCGACTTCCCGGATGGCCCTCAGCATCTCGCCGTAGCCCTTGGCGAGCAGGGTCTCGAGATCCAGCGGCTTGGTGCCGGTCAAGAGCTCGTAGAGCACGACGCCGAGCGAGTAGATGTCGGCGCGGGTGTCGACGTCGAGCCCCGACATCTCCGCCTGCTCCGGACTCATGTACTCGGGCGTGCCCACGATCTGCCGGAACTCGGTGAACAGGGTGCGCTCGGTGAGCCGCGCCTCCGTGGCCTTCGCGACGCCGAAGTCGATGACCTTGGGCACGGGCACTCCGTCGTGCAGCGTGACGAGCACGTTCGTGGGCTTGATGTCGCGATGGATGATGCCTTTCTGGTGCGCGTGTTGGATGGCCTGGCATACGACGGTAAACAGCTGCAGCCGCTCCGCGTTGGATAGCCGGGCCTCGTCGCAGTACGCCGTGATGGGAATGCCCTTCACGAGTTCCATGACGAAGTAGGGCCGTCCCGTGTCGGTGGCGCCCGCGTCGAACACGTGCGCGATGTTGGGATGATCCATGAGGGCGAGCGCTTGGCGTTCGGCCTCGAAGCGGGCGATCACCTGCTTCGTGTCCATCCCGAGCTTGACGATCTTCAGCGCGACGCGGCGGCGCACCGGTGCCGTCTGCTCAGCCATGTAGACCACCCCGAAGCCGCCCTCGCCGATCTTCTGCAGCAGCTTGAAATGTCCGATCACGTCCCCGGGCTTCTCCTGCACGATCGCCGCGGGTGTGACGACCGCCGCGGTGGAGGCGGACTCGAGGAACCCCTCGGCGCTGTCGTGCGCCTTGAGCAGCCGTTCGATCTCGCGGCGCAGGGAAGGGTCTGGCCCGCATGCCCTCTCCAGAAGGGCGGATCGTTCGCTGGCCGCGAGGTCAGCGGCGCGCGCGAAGATCTCCTTGATCTTGGTCTCTCGCTCGCTGCTCATGGCTCCCCCCCGGCTCGCCAGCGTCTGGGTGCAAGGTCCGGTACAGGCAGGCGCGGGCATAGAACCACTCGCGGCGCACGGTACGGGGCGACACCCTCAACACGCGGGCGATTTCACCGTCGTCGAGTCCCGCGAAGTACCGAAGCCGAACGACCTCGGCTCCGCGGGGGTTTCGCTCTTCCATGCGCGAAAGGGCCTCGTCCACGGCCACGATTTCTTCCAGGCTCGGCGCCTGCGAGCGGCCGAGCTCTGCCGCGGGCAGGTCCAGCCGCCGTGCGCCGCCGCCACGTTTCCGTGCGCCGTGTCGCCGGGCGTGATCAACCAGGATCCGCCGCATGGCGCTTGCTGCGGCGCCGTAGAAGTGCGCGCGCCCCTCCCACGAGACAGCATGGTTCCCTACGAGTCGTAGCCACGCCTCGTGGACCAGCGCCGTGGGCTGGAGGGTGTGACCCTTGCGCTCGTTGGCCATGTGGGCCTGGGCGAGGGCGTGAAGCTCACCATAGACGCGCCCGAGCAGCGCTTCGGACGACTCCCGCTCGCCGCGCACCAGCGCGCGCAGCATCATGGTCACCTCACCGGCCTCTCCTCGTTCACTCATGCGCGGAAATGGCGCCTCCCGTCGCCCTGATCGTACCGAGGCCGCCCGCCACGCACCCTCCCAGAAAATGGCCTCCCCAGATGAGTGTGCCGCCGGATATCCGGCGCTCGCGTCCGGAGCGGGGGGGCACGGCGCCGAGCACTGGAGCACGGTGCCCGTCGCGCGTCCGCCGTATCGCTAATCGACGCTCGTGCGCCAGGTCTCCGCGACTTGGCCCCGCACGCCGCGACAGGGATCGTGTCGGTGCCGGGAGCCAAGAACACGGCGCCGGGGGAGGGCCGCATGCTACGAGGCTTGCATCACGGGCAGCGTTTCGGGGGTGTCGGCGCGTGCCTGCTCTCGGTCCTGCTCGCATGCTCCACGGGCGGCTTCCGCTCGGTGGGACCTCGCGTGGTGCCCCGTGACCGCTTCGAGTATGGCAACGCCTTGTCCCTATCGGGCAGAGAGCAACTGCTCAGTAACCTCGTGCGCTTGCGATACCTCGAGTCGCCGATCTTCCTCGATGTCTCGACCGTGATCAACCAATACGCACGTGGGGGACAGGCACGGGCCGCCCTGGGTTTCGGTACGGGCGTTGCCGAAGGCGACACCCAAACCCTCGGTGGCGCGACTTCGTGGTCGGATCGACCGACCATTACGTACGTCCCGCTCAGCGGTGCGAGGTTCTCGCGCAGCATCCTCATGCCGATCAACCCCGAGAGCCTCTTCGCGTTGGTCCAATCGGGATGGCCTGCGGAGGGCCTGCTCGCCCTGACCGTGACCTCGATCAATGGCCTGAGCAACGACGCGTCGCCCCCCCTCCGCCGAAGGCACGCCGATCCCGCGTTCTGGGACCTGCTGCGTACCTGGGGACGTCTCCGCGACGCCGGAGTTCTCGCGTTCCGGGTGGATGAGGAGGAAAGCTCTCCCAACTTGATCGTCGTCTCGAAGGAACACGAACTGGATGCCGCTAAGGCGCGAGATCTGGCTGCACTCCGATCGGCCCTCAATCTCGACGCTTCTACACGTGAGTACCGTGTCGTCTATGCCCTCGTTCCGACCCAACCCAACGAAATCGCGATCATGACGCGGTCGCCCTTCGAGGTCCTGCTCAACCTCGCGTGGTGCATCGACGTCCCGGAGCAGCACATTGTGGAGGGGCGCACGGGGCCTTCTTTCAAGAGCCGCCGGCCAGACATCGCACCGGTGATCCGTGCCAGATGCGCCTGCGACTGCCCCTGTGACGCATACGTCAGAGTTGGCAATCGCGGCGTGTGGTTCTACGTGGACGACAAGGACATGGAGTCCAAGCGGGCCTTCGCGTTCATCGAGTTGATGCTCCGCTTGGCCGACCGCCATGAGGGTGCGCGAGGGCCCGTCGTGTCCATCGGCAACTGAGCGCGAGGTGACTGGCACCGAAGCGGCACCGAAGCTGGCACCGAAGCTAAGCCCTGACGGTGGGCGTGGACTGTCCCTGGGCGGGGGTATCCTGTCCCTTGCGAGTTGGGGCTCTAGCTTGGCGCAAGCCAAGGGAGGTTTGTGTGTTGCCCCTTCACGTCGCCCGCAGCGTGTTGGCCGGTGTCGACCTCGTCGAAGGTCTTCCGGTCCACGAGACCCACACGCGCCTCGAGATCGGTCTTCGACTCGGGGACACCGGACAGGGGATCCTGTCCTTCTACCTGGCGGAGATGGCCGACCGGGAAACCCACCAGGCCACCGGCCACCGCACGGCCGCCCAGTACGCGGCGGACCGACTCGGCATGGACCGTCGCCGGGCGGGCGAGCTGATCGCGGCTGGCCGCAAGCTCCGCGAGCTGCCCCGCATCCACGAGGCGTTCTGCGACGCCGAGATCGGCTGGTCGAAGGTGCTCCAACTCGTCCGGGTCGCCGCGGGCGAGCACGAGGAAGCCTGGCTCGAGCGGGCCAAGGCCGTCAACTGCGAGGAGCTCCGGCGGCAGGTGAAGCTCACGCGCGCCGGCGCGAAGCCGCGCGAAACCGGCGACCGCCGCGGCATCCGCGAGCCGCGCTTCCGCGTGCGCGTCACGATGGGCGCGCTCGGCCACGAGGTCGTGCAGAACGCGAAGCGCAAGCTCGGCGACGAACGCGGCGAACCCGTCGGCGACGCGGAGTTCATGGAGATCGCCGCCAAGTTGATCCTCGGCTCCGACGACGACGGCACCGTGCCGGGCCGCAAGCGCGTGGACCACTCGCTCTACCAGATCGTGCTGCACCAGGTGCGGTCGGAGGCGAGCCCCGATGCAAGCCCTGAACTGCAAGCCCGGATGCGGAGTCCGGCGACCTCCTCCTCGACACGCACGAGGTCGGGCTCGTGCCCCTCCAGGACGCCGCGGCGCGTGGCTGCGACGCGGGCTCCGTCGACAGGAAGACCCCGCCGTGGATGCGAAAGCGAGTGCTCCATCGGGACGGTCACCGGTGCCGGATGTGCGGCAGCACGCACGACCTGGAGGTCCACCACATCCGCTTCCGCGAGCACGGTGGCCCGACGTTGATGTGGAACCTGCTCTCGGGCTGCAACGGCTGCCATTCCCTGATCCACGGCGACCTGATCCGCGTCGTCGGCGAGCGGCAGGAGGACGTGCGCTTCGTGGATGCCGACGGCAACTCGCTGGCCCGGGCCGGCGAGTACGTCGCCCGCGAAGCACTGCTTGGCCTCGCGCGGCCGGAGCGCGGCGCCGCGCCGTCTCTCGCCGGTTCCGCGACGTCCGCCGGAACTCCGGCGATCGAGGAGGTGCCCGACGTCGTGGACACGGCGTGGTGGCAGCGCCATGCGGATGGCATCCGTCTCCGCGACGGCAAGCGACTCGAGCTGATGCCGTCCGAGACCCTCGCGACGCCCGCGCCGACGCCCGTGCCCCTGAGTCCTTGTTCCGCCGCCGAGGCCTTCGCCGACCTGGTCGGCCAGGACGACGTCGTGGCCGAGTTGGCGGCGGCCGCGAAGGGGAGCGCCCTGCGGGGGCGGGCCTATCCCCACACCCTCTTCGTCGGGCCGGCCGGCACGGGCAAGACGACGCTTGCCCGTGGGACGGCCCGGGTGGCGGGCGCCCGGCTCGTCCAGACGAGCGGCCCGCTGGTGCAGGACGTGGCCTCCCTCCTGGGTCTGCTCACGCAGCTCGGCGAAGGCGACATGCTCTTCCTCGACGAGATCCATGCCGTGCCCCGGGGCGTGCTGGAGGTGCTCTACGAGGCGATGACCGACGGATCCCTCTCGCTGACGCTCCATGCGGGCATGCGGACGAAGCCCGTGCGGCTCGATCTGCAGGCATTCACCTTGCTCGGCGCCACCACCGAGGAGGCCGACCTCGACGAGGCCCTGCGCTCGCGGTTCAAGACGCGCATCGCCCTGGGTCTCTACGACGTCGAGGACCTGACCCGTCTCGCGACAGCCCACGGCCGCCGCGAGGGCCATGAGCCGACCGAGGAAGGGGCGCGGCTCGTGGCCGAGCGGGCCCGCGGCACGCCGCGGGCGGCGCTTCGGCTCCTCGAGCGGGTGCTGAACGACGTGCTCGGGCGTGGAGGATCGGGGCTGGATGGAGAGAGCGTTCGTGGGGCCCTGCTGCGGCTGGGCTACGACGCAGAGGGGCTGGCCCCCGACGAGCGGCGCTACCTGGACCTCCTCGAGCGCCGACATCGCCCGATGGCCCTGGCCCAGCTCGCGCGGGGCCTACGCCTCGGCGAGAGGATCGTGCAGGACCACGTGGAGCCCGAGCTGCTCGACCGCGGCCTCGTGGCGATCACCCCCCGCGGACGGGTGGCTCTGGCCGGCGGGCGCGCCGGATATCCGGCGGCCTCACCGGGAAGCGCCGGATATCCGGCACCCCGCCGGCGGCGCGCCGGATATCCGGCGCTTCGCTCTCTGCCGAAGGCGCCCGATGCTCGAGCCGGGCCGCCTGGCGGTTGAGATCGGCTGCAACGAGAAGGCGGTCCGCTAGACTCGCCGCGTGCCTCGCCTCCTCTGCCTGCTTGCGCTCGTCCTCCTGCTCGGCGCTGTGTGGCTGTACGGGTGGGAGCGAGATGGCGGGCCGGGCGATGCTTCGGGCCTCGACGCCCGTCGGCGCGTGGATGACCCAGCGCGCGTGTCGCCCGAGGCCATCACGCTCCGCGGGCGCACCGAGATGCCCCAAGGCCGGCGGCGGGTCGGGCCTGCGGACGAGCGCGCCACCGAGGTGCCTTCCCTTGGTGATGCCAACCTGTCGGCGGACGAGGTGGCCATCCTGCTCGACGCGGAGGGGACCCTCACCACCGAACACGGGCGGTCGCCGGAGGAGCGAGCGCAAGGCGGTGGGGTGCGACGCACCAGCAACTCGGTCCGCGTGGTGCGAGTCGCGGCGGCGGCGAAAGCACCGTGGCGGCAGCTGAAGAAGGCGATCGAGCGGTTCGCCCAGGGTCGTCGAACCGAGATCCGACTCGAACTCATCGGCGGGGACGAAACGCGGCTCGATGTGCGGTTCACGGCGGGCGTCCGGCCGTCTCGAGAACTCGAGGGTCCCCTCGTCCTCGTCTACCGATTTCGCTACGACGAGGGACGTCTCGTACTGGACGTGGTCCCGCGGGGCAAGGCGTGGGTGTTGGCGCTGGGTTGCGGTGGGTACGCGGGAGGCAGCTGGCCCTGGAACCCGGATGGACCACCGTCCCCGGCGCTGGGCCTTTTCGACCTCGCCTTGGGGCTGGAGCACGAGGGCGCACCCTTGGTCGTCGGCGTCGAGGTCGCTGCCCAAGAGGAAGCGCCCGAGGTATCCACGGGCGATGTCGCCACGCTGCTGGCGGCGCTCGTCGAGGGTGGTGCGCGTCACATCGACCTCGAGCTCAGACCACGTGGTGGTCGACGCGTCTACGGCTCCGTGGACCGTGGTCTCGCGTTCCTCGCCGCCCACGCGTCCCCGAGCGGCGCGTGGGGGCCCGATGCCTGGCGGCATGCCTGCGACGGGGAGACCATGCGACTTCCCGTGGAGGTCGATGGGTCAGGGGACGAGGCCTTCGAGGTCGGCGCGACCGGCGTGGCCCTGGCCGCGTTCCTCGGGGCCGGCTACACGAATCGGGGGCGGCATCCTCATGCTGAGAAGGTCCATCGTGCCGCTACGCACCTGAAGACGTGCCAGCGTGCAGACGGCAGCTTTGGGCCGCCGGGCCAGCGCTGGCGGGGCCGCAATCACGCCCTGGCGACGCTTGCCTTGACGCAGCTCGTTCGCCTCACGGAGCATCCCCACTTCCTGTCCCCGGCCGCTGCTGCGCAGGGGGCAATGGAAGAAGTCTGGCGAGCGGTGGTGGGAGACGATCTCGCGACCGGCTACGCCGTGCTCGCGCTCGAGGCGGAGCGCGGTTTCCATGCGGATCGAAGCAGGCGGGGGGAGGAAAGGACCTGGACGATCGAGGGACGGGACGCGTTCATTCAGGACCTCCTCGGCGCCTGTCGGGATCTCACCGCCCAGTCGAGTCCTCGCAGTCGGGCCATCGGATGCTGCGGGATGATGCTGCTCGGCGGCGAGCCGGAGCAGCGGACCGTGGCATTGGTGCTCCGTCGCTTGCTCGAGGACATGGACGAGGCGTTGCTGCTCGATCCCGTCATCGCCGCGTTCGGTACGCTGGCCGCGTTTCGGGTGAAGGGAGAGACGTGGCGTGTCTGGAGCGAGCGCTTCCGGGAGACCGTGCCGCCGGCCCAGCGCGAGGGCGAGGCGTGCTGCCTCGGCGGAGCGTGGACGAGCGAGGTGGAGCTTCCCGGAAGCGTCATCGAGTCGACCGCGCTCTACCTGCTGGCCTCGGAGATCTACTACCGATACGACAAGGTGGTGGGCGTCCGGTAGGGGGAGCGTGGCCTGGGGCGCGGCTTGGTAGACTCCCGGCATGGCTACGGGGCGCGCTCTCGATTCCCTTACCACTTGCCCTGAGTGCCGGGCGCGCGTTCCCGACAATCCGGGGCATGTGCCGTGGTGCGAGTGCGGATGGAATCTGGGGCGCCAAGGGTGTGCGGCGACTACGAGCCTCCTCGAGCGCCTCTACCTCGAGATGAGCCAGAAGCGCGGCGCGGCTCTCTTCGAGAGCACGAAAGCTGCCGACGCCGCGCCGCGCCGTATCGATCCGGCCCGGCTCGTGCTCGGCGCGCTATCGATCGCCGTGCTCGTTTCGATGCCCCTGCTCGCGCTCCTCGCCGTGTGGGTCGTCGCCGCGACCTGGTTCAACGTCCTCGCCTTCCTGACCGCCCTCTTCGTCCTCTTCTGCGTGTGGGTGTTCTGGCCGCGGCCCTACCGTGTTCCTGCCGAGCAGGTCTTGGATCCGGAGTCGCACCCCGAGCTCATGCGCCTCATCGGCGATGTGGCCGATCGTGTCGGCTCACCTCGGCCGGATCTCGTCGCGGTCAACAGTGAGTACGACGCCCACGTCGCCCGGGCCGGCTTCCGAGCGAGGCGCGTGCTCTCCCTCGGACTGCCGCTGCTCGCCACGCTCGACGAGCGTGAATGGGTGGCCGTGTTGGGGCACGAGCTCGCTCATCTGGCCCACGGGGACGAGCGATGGGGGAGTCTGGCCGGCGCGGGGATCCAAACCGTCGCGGGGTGGTGTGAGGTACTCACGCCGCAGAGCTTCTACGAGGGAGGCGAGGCGGACGCCGCGAGCATCTCCGCCTTTGCGCTCCAACTCATCTCCTTCGTACCTCGGTCTCTGCTCCTGCTGATGGTTCATCTGGCCTGGGCGGACTCTCAACGCGCCGAGTACACTGCTGACCGCGTGGCCGCGTCGGTGTCGGGGACGGAGGCAACTACCGGCCTTCTGGTCAAGGGCCTCAGCACCTACAACCCCTTGCAGGCGGCGCAGATCGTCGTGCAGGGGCGGACGCCACGGGGCATCCTCCAGGAGTTGGCACACTACGCCCGGACCCTGCCGGCGCGTGAGCACGAACGACTGCGCCGCATCGCCGACATGGAGCATCCCACCCTGAACGCCACGCACCCTCCCGAGGGGCTGCGAATCCGCATGCTGCAGGAGACGACCCCGTTGCGTGGGGCGCGCCTGCTCGACGAGTCCCGGCGAGCGGCCATCGAACGCGAGCTGGCCCCCGCCGCCGCGCGCGTCGAGGCCGAGCTCGCGGAGTCCTACAACAACTACGTCCACGGCTGGTAGCGCCAGAGCACCCTTCGCCGGGCTGAACACCTACACTGAGGCCGCGTTGGCCGCCCACCGCGAGGAGCCGAGCATGGTCCAGAGCATCGACGATTTCTTGTCCGCGTTCGCCGCCGACGCCGACAAGACGAAGAAGTACCTCGCTGCTCTCACCGACGCGTCGCTCGGGCAGAGCATCGCCGAGGGGCACCGCACGCTGGGTCGCATCGCCTGGCACCTCGCCCAGACGATTCCCGAGATGATGTCCAAGACCGGCCTCTCGCCCGAGGGCCCCGGCGAGACCGACCCCGTGCCGGCTTCCGCGGGGGCGATCGCCGCGGCGTACGCAAGGGCCGCGGACTCGCTCCTGGCCGAGGTCAAGGCGCACTGGACGGACGACACCCTCGCCGTCGAGGACGACCTCTACGGCTCGAAGTGGCCCCGCGGCGTGACGCTTCAGGTCCTTCGCGATCACGAGGCCCACCACCGGGGCCAGATGTCGGTCCTGATGCGCCAGGCGGGGCTCCGGGTCCCCGGCGTGTACGGTCCCGCCAAGGAAGAGTGGGGGGCCATCGGGATGCAGGCGCCGGCGATCTAGGGGCCGGGCGCTTCCGGTATCCTCCCCGGCCATGTGCGGCATCGCTGGAATCTACCGACTGGACGACGCGCCCGCGGACGTCGCTGCGCTCGGGCCCATGCTCGAGGTGACGGCGCACCGCGGGCCGGACGACCACGGCACGTGGAGTCGGCGCGCCGTGGCGCTGGGGCACGTGCGGCTCTCCATCCTCGACCTGACCGAGCGCGCCCACCAACCGATGGTGACACCGGACGGGCACGGCGTGCTCGTCTACAACGGCGAGGTCTATAACTTCGCGCTCCTTCGCGCGGAGCTCGAAGCGCGCGGCGTACGCTTCAGCAGCACGGGGGACACCGAAGTCGTGCTCCGAGCGCTCGAGCACTGGGGGCCGCGCGAGGCCATCCCGCGGTTCGACGGCATGTTCGCCCTGGCCTACCTCGACACCCGCTCGGACACGCTGTGGCTGGCCCGCGATCGCATGGGCATCAAGGGGCTCTACGCCGCCCGGACAGGCGGGGCGTGGGTCTTCGGCTCCGAGGTGAAGGCCGTCCTGGCCCATGCGGACGTCGCGAGGCGGCCCTCGCTTCGCTCGGTGGACATCGTGCTGGCGAGTTGGACGCTCGAAGATCCGCGCACGATGTGGGAGTCGGTGGAGAGCGTCCCCGCCGGTAGCGTCTGGCGCATCACGCGCGACGGCGTCGAGCGATCCCGGTACTTCCAGCTCCCCGACAGCGTCGACGTCGACCGGATCCGCGCGGGAGAAGATATCTCCCCCGACGACGTCGTGGACGACTTCGAGGCGGCGCTCGAGCGCTGCGTGCGGACGCATCTCGTCAGTGACGCGCCCGTGGCGACGCTCTGCAGCGGCGGCGTGGACTCCAGCCTGGTCACGGCGTACGCCACCGACTCGGAGCCGAACCTCGTCAGCTACGTGGCCGACATCGAGGGCCCCGAGGCCGAAGGCGAGCAGGGGCGGCGGGTCGGCCGTCACCTGGGCGTCGACATGCGGACCGTCGACGTCGACGCCAAGGCGCACGTGCGGCGCTTGCCCCGAGCCGTGTGGCTCCTCGATCAGCCCACGATGTTCGCCAGCGATCCCGCCCTGCTGATGGTCGCGGAGACCTGCCGCCGAGACGGCATCCGCGTCCTCGTGTCCGGCGAGGGGGCGGACGAGCTCTTCGGCGGGTATCCCTGGCAGCGCAAGACCTACGAGATGTGGAAACGGCGCCAAGGGCTTCGCTGGCGCCTCGCGCACTCGAAGCGGCGACGGCGCCAAGAGCTGAGTCGCCTGGCCCTCAGTCCGCTCGCGACGAATCTTGGTCGCACCGATCCCGGCATACGACTACGTCTGATCGGCGCACTGAACGCGAGTACCGAGCTGCGCGGCAGGCGGCTGATGGACTACTTCGCAGCGATCGAGAAGCGCGAGGATCGAGCCTTCAAGGCGCAGTGCCTCGACGACATCCCGCGACACCTTCGGACCATCCTCCAGCGTCACGACCGGATGAGCATGGGGGCGTCGATCGAGACGCGTGTTCCCTTCCTCGCGAACGAAGTGATCGACATGGGGCTCCACGCACCTCGCTCCTGGCTCTACCGAGACGGGAAGACCAAGTGGCTCGTGAAGCAGGCCGCGGTGCGCCGGCTCCCAAGGGACGTCGTCCACGCTCGTAAGAAGGGTTTCCCGGCGCCTCCCACGCTCGCCGCCCCGGGGCGTCCCCTGCTTCGGGACGGGGCCCTTTGCGAACTGCTGGGATGGACCGGGCAGGACGTCGACGACCTGCTCGCCCTCGGGCCCCAGGCCGACCCCATCGCCTTTCGATGGGTCGCGCTCGAGTTGTGGGCGCGGCTGACGCTCCGCGGTGAGAACCCGGACGAGCTGGGGGAGCGCCTCGCGGCGAGCGTGAAGTGACGAAGGAGCAAGGCCGGGGGCACAGTCGCCTTTCCAGCATGCATCGGCGTCTTCACCGGGTAGCGTGATCGTGGTCGTCAGGAGCGCGCTGTTGCAGGCGGACACCCTTCTCCTCTCCCGTTGCACCTTGTGCGAGCCCGTCCTGGTGTCCGCCATGTGCGGCGTGGCGGCCCTGTTCACGCAGGCGCGCCACCCTGACGGCGCAACGAACGAGGATGGGGCCGCGCTGATCCCCTGTGGCTCGAGCGCGTCGGTGCTCGCCGTCGCCGACGGCGTGGGCGGGCAGGCGTCGGGTGAAGAGGCCTCCGCCGCGGTGCTGGAATCCCTCGCCGTGTCCGTCCAGTCTCTTGGTGGAGAGGCGGAGGGCCTGCGCGCGGCGGTGTTGGACGGGATCGAGCGGGCGAGCGTCGAGGTCCAGGCCAGGGGGACCGGTGCAGCGACGACCCTGGCTGCCGTGGCGGTCGAGGGCTCGACGATCCGACCGTTCCACGTCGGCGACTCGCAGATCCTCCTCGTGAGCCAGCGCGGCCGCATCCACTTCGAGGTGGTGCCGCACTCGCCAGTCGGCTATGCGCTGGAGTCGGGGATGCTGTGCGAGGACGAGGCCTTCCATCACCGAGACCGGCATCTCGTCTCGAACGTCGTGGGCGCACCGGACATGCGCATCGAGATCGGGCCTCCGCTATCCATGCACGCGCGCGACACCCTCCTCCTCGCGAGCGACGGTCTCTTCGACAATCTCCGTCCGCACGAGATCGCGGCAGTGATCGCCACCGGGCCCCTCTCCCTCGTCGCCAGACGCTTGGCGGACGCGGCGCTGCGTCGCGCGCGCGGCGAGGACCTGCAAGCGCCGGGGAAGCCCGACGACCTGACGTTCCTCCTCTACCGCCCGACGGTGCACGTGGCGGATCGGCGCGCTCTCGAGGCCGGGGCACGACTGTGAACGCCGTCCGGGAGCGTTCCGTGCCTCGACTCACGGCCTTCGACCTGGCGCCGGGACGCGTGATCGGCGGTAAGTACGTGGTCGAGCGCAAGCTGGGCGGCGGCTGGGAAGGCGAGGTCTACAAGGTACGAGAGCGCAAGACCGACATCGTCCGCGCCGCCAAGCTCTTCTACCCCCAGCGCAACGTCGGCGATCGGGCCGTGCTGCGCTACGCCAGGAAACTCGAGCGCCTTCGGCAATGCCCGATCATTACGCAGTACCACCACTCTGACGTGCTTCGCTATCGAGGTATCTCGATCACCTCACTCATCAGCGAGTTCTTCGATGGAGAGCTGTTCAGTGATTTCGTCAAGCGGCAGGTCGGCCATCGCCTCACGACGTTCGAAGCCCTCACCATCGTCCACGCGCTCGCCGCCGGGCTCGAGGAGATCCACGCGGCGAAGCTCTACCACGGCGATCTGCACAGCGAGAATCTCATGGTGAGACGCAAGGGCGTCGGGTTCACCCTCAAGCTCATCGACTTCTTCCACCGCGGGCCCATGCGAGCCGATCACCGCGGCGATGACGTCGTCGACGTCGTTCATCTCCTCTACGATGCCGTCGGGGGCAAGAAGCGGTACCCGAAGCAGCCGGCCGAGATCAAAGCCATCGTCAAGGGGCGGCGACGCGATCTCATCCTCAAGGCCTACCCAAACGTGACCCGGCTCCGGAGGCACTTGGAGACCTTCACCTGGGCGGACGATCCCTGCGGACCGCGCGGAGGCTCGCGGGGGTAGGATCCGGGGATGGTTGTTCTGCGCGTGGTCTCCGTCGGGCTCTTGCTGGGCGTGATGCTCCTTCCCTGCTTGCCAACGCATGCGGCCAAGCCGGTCGATCCACCCGTCGTGTCGGACTGGCTGGGGCTCGCGAGCGTCGATCCGCGCGGTCGCGCGCCGTTCATGCCGAGCGCCGTCTTCGAGCGCTACCTCTGGCGCGCCGACGCCGCACCGCCTCGACCCGGCGACGTCGTGAAGGGAAGCACGGGGACGGAGGCCACCTGGCGGCGCCTCCAACCGAGCGACAAGGGGGAAGTCGCCGGGCAGGGGCTCGGCGTCCTGTACGGCCGCATCCACGCGTCGGCCGAGCAGGCGCGCCGGTCCACGGGCCGGGCCCGTATCTGGATCGCGCGCATCGCCGGATGCTCCGTGCTGTACGTCAACGGCGTACCCATGGGCGGCGACGTGTACGGGCACCAGATCACGCGCCTTCCGGTCGCGCTGAACGAGGGCACCAACCACGTCTACGCCGTCGGTCTTCGCGGCACGCTTCGCGTGAGCTTCGACTACGCCGGCCCGCGCGAGCTCGTCGGCCGGTGGGACGCGACCCTTCCGGACATCGTGCCGGGCGAGCACACCGGCATGACGGTCGGCGTGCTGCTGGTCAACGCCACCGAGGAGACGCTGACGGACCTGGACGTGTCCGCCACGATCCTGATCGAGCGCGGCGGCGAGGGCTCCCTGCGCTTCCCCTTGCACGCGCGGGACCCCGTCGTCATTCCGCCGCTCGGCTCGCTCAAGGTCGCGCTGCGCTCGGTGAACGTGGCGCTTCCCGAGGACGCCACCAAGGGCTGGCTCGCCGTGGTCGTACGTCGCGAGGGGCGTGTGCTCGAGAACCACGCACGGGCGCTCGAGGTCCGCCGCGCCGACGAGCCCTTTCGCATCACGTTCCGCTCGGCCATCGACGACTCCGCGCAGTTCTACGCCGTGCGCAAGCCTTCCGGCGACAACGCCGCGGGCGCCGTGCTGACGCTGCACGGCGCCGGCGTGGACGCCTTGGGGCAGGCCCGCGCCTACGCGGCGAAGCGCGACCTGTGGATCGTGGCGCCCACCAACCGCCGTCCCTTCGGTTTCGACTGGCAGGACTGGGGGCGGCAGGACGCCTACGAGGTGATGGCGGACCTGGAACGGCTCACCGGCATGCGCACGTCGTTCCTGACCGGTCACTCGATGGGCGGGCACGGCACGTGGCATCTCGGCGTCAACGATGCGGATCGATTCCGCGCGATCGCGCCGAGTGCGGGATGGTGCTCGTTCGACACCTACGGAGGGCGCCCCGAGGGGAAGCACCGCGCCCTCTGGCATGCGGCGGACGCCGCGTCGGACACGGAGGGACTTCTCGAGAATCTCCAGGGTACGCACGTCTACGTGTTGCACGGCACGGACGACGACAACGTGCCCGTGAGCGAGGCCGAGCACCTGGTGAAGGAACTCGAGGCGCTGGGTATCACGCCCCACGTCCACTACGCCGAGGACCGGGGCCACTGGTGGGACGGTGACGAATCGGCCGGCGCGGACTGCGTCGACTGGCCCCCGATCTTCGAGATGTTCGAGGCGTCGCGCCTGGCGGCGCCGGGCACCGACCTTCGGTGGACCACGGCCGACCTGTCGGTGGATGCCGAGCACGCCGGTTGGGGCATCGATCAGCCGCTCGGCTACGGTGCCGCTTCGTCCCTCGCCGTCCGCCATGACGGGGCCGCGAAGCGCTTCGTCGTCGAGAGCGCCAACGTGCGTCGCCTGCGGACTTGCAGCCTGCGCGGGACCTCTGCGTTGCTCATCGATGGGCAGGCCATGACCGTGTCCGTGCCGGCGGATGCCGGCTTGCTTGGCGTGGTGCTCGAGCGCGATGGCGAGGCGGGGGCGTGGCGTCAAGTCCCGCGGGCGCTCGACCACGCCCAGAAGCATCCCGCGCGCATGGGGCCCTTCAAGCGCGCGTTCGACAATCGCTTCGTGCTCGTCTACGGCACCGCGGGACATGCCGACGAAGACGGGGCCCTCCTCGCGTCGGCGCGCTACGACGCCGAGCAGTGGCGCTACCGTGCCAACGGCCACGCCGAGTGCGTCACGGACGCCTTCTTCCTCGCCCACCCACGGCGCTACCGCGACCGCAA
Organism: uncultured Planctomycetota bacterium; assembly: GCA_963802335.1. Taxonomy (GTDB): domain Bacteria; phylum Planctomycetota; class PLA2; order PLA2; family JAEUHO01; genus CAWDIE01. The sequence goes on from CAWDIE010000009.1 coordinate 443,892, forward strand.
CGTGATCCTCTACGGCAACGCCACGACGAATGCGGCGTGGGACGGCGTGCTGGACACGCGCTGCCCGATCCGTGCCGAGCGCGGCCGGCTGCGCGTGGGCGACCAAACGTGGCAGGGGGAAGCCCTGGGCCTGCTCCTCGTCTATCCGCGGAAGGGGAGTCCGGTCGCGCAGGTCGCCGTGGTCGGCGACACCGGCGTCCCCGGCACGCGCCTCGGCTTTCGGCTGCCGCTCTTCCTCAGCGGCGTGGGGCTTCCTGACTACGTGGCCTACGGCCCCGCGGTCCTGCGCCGGGGCGACGCGGGCGTGCTCACGGCCGGCTTCTTCGATCGCGCCTGGCGGCTCGGTCCCTGACGCGGAGGCGGGGCGCCTCCGGCAATCCGCTCCGAGCGCACGCGGGCCCGGACTACACTCGGCCCCGCTGCGAACGGCCGGGCGCGAATGCACGGCGAGGTGAGGAGACGCGTGGCCATGCCCGACGAGTCCCACGCCTCCAACCGGACGCCCTCGCGTGCACCGCGCCGATGGCGTGCCTGGCTGGGATGGGCCGCGGCAGCGGCGGGGCTCGCGGTCTTCGCGCGGGTCTTCCAGGAGTACGACGTCGCCGCCGTCCTCGCGCGACTCCCCCTCGCGCTGCTCTTGTTGATCCCCCTGATGGGCGTGCGGATGGTGTTTGGCGCCCTTTCGTGGCGCTTCTCCTTCCCGCGGGTGGAGGGCAGCCGCCCGCTTCCCTGGCGCCACCTCTTCTGGATCCGGCTGGCCGGGGAGGCCATCAACAACGGGTTGGTCAGCGCATACGTCGCGGGCGAACCCGTCAAGGGGCTGCTGGCGGCGCGGTACGGTCCTTCGAAGTCCGCCGCCCTGGCATCCAGCCTCATCGGCAAGACGCTGCACACCCTGGGCGAGGTGCTGTTCATCCTCGTGGGGGCGGCCGTGGCCGCCTTCGCCCTGGACGTCACACGACCCGTCGCGGGCTGGATGCTAACCGCCGGCGGTGTCGGCATCGCCGTGATGGTCGTCGCGATCTTCGTCCAGCGCCGACGCCTCGTGGGGCGTGGCGCGCGTGTATTGCGCGCGCTTCGCCTCGGACCGCGCAAGCTCTGGGACCGCGCCCTGCCCGGCGCCGACGCCGTGGACCAGGCTGTTCACGCCTACTACCGCCATCAGCCGTGGGACGTGGTGCTGGCCACGCTCTTCGCGTTCCTGGACTGGGCCTTCGGCGTCGTGGAGGTGTGGGTGTTCCTGAAGGTCGCCGCAGGCGTGGAAGACGCGTTCCTGCTGGCCATCGTCATCGAGGCGGGGATCGACGTCGTGAAAGGACTCTCCTTCTTCGTACCCGGCTCGCTCGGGGCTCAGGAGGGGGGCATCGCCTGGTTGTTCGACGTGCTCGGGTTGGGGGTCGCGCTCGGCGGCGCGTACGCGGTGTTTCGTCGCTTGCGCGAAGTCGTCTGGATCGGCCTCGGACTCGGTGCCCTGTCCTGGTACATGCGGCGCGCGGATGCCGCTGCAGCCGGCTTCGCGCCGGCGGAGGAGTCGTCCGGATGAAGGGCCACAGCGTCAAGACCGCGGTCATCGTCGCCGCCGGACGCGGCAGCCGCCTCACCGACGCCGGCACCCTGCCCAAGCCGCTCATGCCCGTCGTGCGCGTGCCCTTGATCGCGCGCGTGCTGCGCGCGGCTCATGGGAGCGGGATCGAGCACGTGCGTATCGTGGTCGGACACCGCGGCGACGAGATCCGTGCGGCGGTCCCCGCCGTGGCGCCGGACGGTTGCCGCATCACCTTCGTCGACAACCCTCGCTTCGACGAGCCCAACGGGGTCTCGCTGCTCGCGGCGACATCGACGCTCGAGGGGCCGTTTGCGCTGCTGATGGCCGATCACCTCTTCGTACCCGCGCGCCTTAGTGCGGCCTGCGAGCACTACGAGGCCACGGGACGACCGCTACTCGTCGTGCAACCCCTCGAGGCCTTCGACGGGAACCTCGACGACGCCACGAAGGTGGACGTGAAGGCCGGACGCGTCGCGGCCCTGGGCAAGACGCTACCGGATGCCGACGCGGTGGACACCGGCATGTTCATTCTCGATGCAGCCGAGACGACCGAGGCCCTGCGCGCGGCCGGCCCGTCGCCGAGCATCTCCGACGGATGCACGCGCCTGGCGGCGGCCGGGCGTCTCGACGCCTACGACCCGGGGCTCGGCTGGTGGCAGGACGTGGACGATGAAGCCGACCTCGCCCAGGCGCACGACAAACTGCTGAGCGGCTTGACGAAGTCGACCGATGGGTTCCTCGCAAGGCACGTGAACCGTCGCGTGAGCCTCTTCCTCACGCGCCGGCTCTGGCGCTTCGGCGTGACGCCGAACATGGTCACGGCCTTCTGCCTCGCGCTCGGACTCGGGGCGGGGTGGGCCTTCAGCCAGGGAAGCGGGGTGGCGTGGGGGCTGCTCGGCGCCCTGCTCTTCCAACTCCACTCCATCATCGACGGCACCGACGGCGAGCTCGCCCGCCTGCTGCACAAGGAGTCGCGGAGCGGATTCTGGTTCGACGTCGTCACGGACAATCTCACCCACGCGGCGGTGTTCGCGGGGATTGCGCGCGGGCAGGCCGTCGACGGGGTGCCCGGCGTTTTCGGCATTCCCTGGACCGTCGTGGGCATCGTGGCCGCGCTCGGCGTCGCGGCGGCCTTCCTGGTCGTGGCGCCGCTCCTGGCGCCGGGGGGCGCGGCACGAGAGCGGCGGGACGGCCGTCTCCAGGGCCTCGTGGACGGACTTGCGCGCCGCGACTTCACGTGGGCCCTGTTCCCCCTGGTCCTGCTTCGTTGGCAAGGCTACTTCGTGGTGCTTGCCGCTCTGGGGACCTGGGTCTACGCCCTGCTCGCGCTCACGCTGCGCCTCAGAAGCGCCGCGGCCAAGTCCTGAAGGCTCGGTGCGGCCCCCCGCGCGGGGTTAGCTTCCCGCCGTGGATCCGATTCGGCCGTGGCCCCTCGTCAGCAGCACCCAACTCGAGGACTGCCGTGTCTTCTCCGTTCACGCCGATCAAGCGATCGCACCGCGCACGGGAGTCACGCACCGCTTCTACCGGATCGTGGCGGGCGTGTGGGTGAACGTCGTGCCCGTGACGGCGCGCGGCGAGATCGTCCTCGTGCGGCAGTATCGGCACGGTTCCCGGTCCCTCACCTGGGAGATCCCCGGCGGCATGGTGGATCCGCACGAGTCGCCGGCGCACGCCGCGGCCCGCGAGCTGCGGGAGGAGACCGGCTTCGAGGGCAGCGAAGTGATCGAGTTGGGGGCCGTGAACCCCAATCCAGCGCTGTTCTCGAACCGCTGCTTCACGTTCGTTGCGAAGGACGTCGTGCGGGTGGGGGAGCCCCAGGTGGAAGGCACCGAAGACATCGAGGTGGCGGTCGTCTCGCGTGAGCGACTCGACGCACTGGTGGGCGCCGGCCAGGTGGATCACGCGCTCGTGGTGGCCGCGCTGTTTTGGTTCGATCGTTGGGAGCGAGACCTCCCCCGTCCGCGGGGGAACAGGGGAAGGGACGAGGCACGATGAGCGACACGACGAACGAGAGCGATGCGCGTCAGGAGGAGATCCGGAGCCTGGCCCAGGAGGTCTACGAGAAGCAGGCTCGCCTGAGTGAGCTGCTCCGGTCGGGGCCGGACGAGGCGGTGGACGACGTTGCGTTCCAGGGAGCCGACGGGGAGGTTCGGCTGTCCGAACTCTTCGGCGACAAGGACGACCTGATCCTCGTCCACAACATGGGCCGCAGCTGCCCCTATTGCACGTTGTGGGCGGACGGCTTCAACGGTGTCTGGCCGCATCTGTCAGACCGTGCGGCCTTCGTCGTGGTGTCGCCGGACGCGCCGACGGACCAGGCCGAGTTCGCCCTCTCCCGCGGGTGGGCGTTCCCGATGGTGTCCGACGCGCAGGGCGACTTCACGCGTGACATGGGCTACGTCGGGGAGCACGAAGGGCAGACCATGCGTCTACCCGGGTTCTCGACCTTCAAGCGCCGGGCAGACGGGAGCATCGTTCGCATCGCGAACGCTCCCTTCGGTCCGGGGGACCCCTATGCCGGGATCTGGCACCTCTTCGCCCTGCTCGACGGAGGCGCCGGCAACTGGGGCCCGCGCTTCACCTACGACACGTAGGCGGCTTTTCGCGTGGAGGCAGTACGCTACGCTCCACCTCCGGAGGACCTGCCGTGCATGACTACCAGCGAGCGTTCGTGGATTTCCTGCTCGAGGCCGAGGCCCTCCAGGTGGGGGAGTTCAAGCTGAAGAGCGGGCGGGTGTCTCCGGTGTTCTTCAACTCGGGCCGGATCGACACCGGCGGTCGCCTGCGGCGGATGGGGCTCGCCTACGCCGACACCATCCTGGACCGCGTGGGGGCGGACGGCTTCGACGTGGTCTTCGGCCCCGCCTACAAGGGGATTCCGCTCGCCGTCGCCACCGTCATGGGCCTCAGCGAGCGCGGTGTCGAGCGGGCGTTCCTTGCAGATCGCAAAGAGGCCAAGACCCACGGTGCGGAGGCCAGTGGGGGCTCCCTGGCCAAGCAGCTCCTCGGTCGCATGCCGGCCCCCGATGCCCGCTTCGTCATGGTGGACGACGTCCTCACCACCGGAGGCACCAAGGACGAGGCCGTGGCCTTCCTGCGCCAGGTGGCCCCCGAGAGCACCTTCCCCGCCCTCCTGATCGTGCTGGACCGCCAGGAGGTCACGCCGGCCGGCGAGGACGCGGTCGCCTCCTTCACGGCGCGGACCGGGATTGGGGTGGAGCCGGTCCTCAAGCTGACCGACGTACTCGATTACCTCGCCGACGTCGGTCGGCTGACGCCCGAGAACCAGGCCCGCTGCCGGCGCTACTGGGGCGAGCACGGAACGGACGCGGCGAAGGACTGGGCGGCCCGGTGACGGGTACGTGACCACAGTTCCCCTGCGCGGGCCCGTTTTATGGGCTTTGCGCCGGATGGGGCCCATTCCCGTCTTGCCCCTCCCCCCCTGCCGTAGGTATTGATTCTTCGCGGGAGGGTTGTCCATGCAGCGGATTCATCGAACGGTCGCGATCGCCATCAGCCTCGGGGCCGTGGCGTTTGCGCTTGCCGGATGCCAGAGTTTCGGAACGGCCTGCGGGGCCATCATCAACATCGCGATGGGCCTGGGCGTCGCCGTTGGCTCGTACTACCTCACGCAAGCCATCTCCTGACACCAGGAGGCGCACTCGGCGACACGAACGCCACGCGAACGCCGGTCAGGCCCTCGGGGCGTGAATCCGCACAGAGGCCGCGATTCTTCGGCCCCACCCTTTGTTGACCGGGACCGAGCGACCCGTAAGATCCCCCGACTTCAGGGGCTACCCTGATGTGTTGTTCCTGGGGATCCGGGAGGACAGCCAGCGGGCGTAGCTCAATGGTAGAGCTTCGGCCTTCCAAGCCGATGACGTGGGTTCGATTCCCATCGCCCGCTCCACGTCCTCGGGACGGGAAGCGAGTGACTCGGATGGATCCCGGCTGCTGAGGTGTCCGGGGCGCCCAGGACAGGTGGGTTTGGTGGGACGGGTCCCACCCGACGACGGACTGAAGGAATCAGAGGTACTGCCGGAGACGAGTGCTGGTGTAGCTCAGTGGTAGAGCACCTCCTTGGTAAGGAGGAGGTCGTGGGTTCAATCCCCACCACCAGCTCCACCTCTCGTGGTCGGTAGAGAAATCAGCGAACGACGGGCGTCGTGTTGTCGCCCTTGGAGGATTGCCATCCCATGGCCAAGGAAACTTTCCAGCGCACCAAGCCGCACGTGAACGTGGGCACCATCGGCCACGTGGACCACGGCAAGACCACCCTGACGGCCGCGATCACGGCCGTCATGGAGGCCAAGGGCTTCTCGAAGGCGAAGGCCTACGCCGATATCGCCAAGGGCGGTACCGTGCGCGACGACAGCAAGACCGTGACGATTGCCGCGGCCCACGTCGAGTACGAGACGCCGAACCGTCACTACGCGCACGTCGACTGCCCCGGGCACGCCGACTACGTCAAGAACATGATTACCGGTGCGGCCCAGATGGACGGCGCGATCCTGGTCGTGTCGGCCGCGGACGGCCCCATGCCGCAGACCCGCGAGCACATCCTGCTCGCCCGCCAGGTCGGCGTGCCGGCCATCGTGGTGTGGGTCAACGCCATCGACCTCGTCGACGATGCCGAGCTGCTCGAGCTCATCGAACTCGAGGTGCGTGAGCTGCTCAACGAGTACCAGTTCCCCGGCGACGACATTCCCGTCGTCATGGGATCGGCCCTCAAGGCGCTTCAGAACCCCGGTGACTTCGACGACGAGGTCGGCGCCGGCGCGATCATCAAGCTCCTCGATGCCGTCGACAGCTACATCCCCGAGCCCGAGCGCGACACCGACAAGCCCTTCCTCATGCCCGTCGAGGACGTGTTCTCGATCAAGGGCCGCGGAACGGTCGGCACGGGTCGTATCGAGCGCGGCGTGGTGAACGTCGGCGACGCGATCGAGATCGTCGGGCTCCAGGAAGACCCCATGAAGAGCACCTGCACGGGTGTCGAGATGTTCAACAAGACGCTCGACCACGGTCAGGCCGGCGACAACGTGGGCATCCTGCTTCGCGGCGTCGACAAGGAGGTCCTCGAGCGCGGCATGGTCCTGTCCAAGCCGGGCACGATCAAGCCCCACACCGAGTTCGAGGCCGAGGTCTACGTCCTCACGAAGGAGGAGGGTGGTCGCCACACTCCGTTCTTCAGCAACTATCGCCCGCAGTTCTACATCCGGACGACCGACGTCACGGGCTCGATCGAGCTCCTGGGCGGCGCCGAGATGTGCATGCCCGGCGACAACATCACCATCAACGTCAAGCTCCAGACGCCTATCGCGATCGAGGAGAAGATGCGCTTCGCGATCCGCGAGGGTGGCCGCACGGTCGGCGCCGGCGCGGTGACGAAGATCATCAAGTAGCGAGCGGGCGAACGCCACGCAATCGGTAGAGGAGGCTGACGATGGCCAAATCCCAAGCATCACGCGGCTACGTCTGGCTCCAGTGCACTGAGACGGGCGACCTGAACTACCGCGTGCAGAAGCGGATCAAGGGCAACCCCTACAAGCTCGAGCTCAAGAAGTACTCTTCTCGGCTCAAGCGGCACACGCTCCACAAGGAGAGCAAGAAGAAGTAGTGTTGCGGGCACCCGCCCACCCGTGGTGGGTGCCCGCTTCGCATCCGTTCGTTCGCACGGCAGTAGCTCAACTAGGTAGAGCACCTGATTCCAAATCAGGGGGTTGGGGGTTCGATTCCTCCCTGCCGTGCCATTCCTCGGCCCGCCTGGCGGGCGAGGGGTCCCCGAGTCGCTCGGGGACGGAAGAGAGCCGAAGGCGTGGCACAACTCGAGATCATCAAACCCGGGCAGGGTCGGTACGCACGAGGTGCGGCCTACTTCCTCGGCATGCTCCTCGTCGTCTTCGGGGGCATCAGCCTCTACGCCACGATCAACGTGCCTTTCGACGCGCGCGCGACGCCCACCTCCACGTGGGAGAAGATCGAGCACGCGCTCTACGTCCCCAACGTGCCGCTCCTCGGGCACATCTCCGCATACAGGGTCATCGCGTTCATCGCCGTCCTCTTTGGCGCGCTGGCCCTGCACCTGCTCCTCAATCGTCCCACCGTGGTCGACACGCTCATCGATACGGAGCAGGAGCTCAAGAAGGTTTCCTGGCCGTCCAAGCGTGAGGTCTGGAACGCGACGCTGGTCGTGGTTCTGGTGACGTTCACGATGGCCATCATGCTCTTCGGCTTTGACTGGCTCCTGCGGGCTCTGTTCCAGCTGGTGATCTAGGGGATTTTACGTGGCCAAGCGCTGGTACGTGGTTCGAGTGCAGAGCGGACGGGAGAACACCGTCCAGACCGCCCTGACCCGTCGACTCAAGGTCGCCGGAAAGCAGGATGCCGTGCCGCGTGTGCTCGTGCCCGTCGAGACGATCACGGAGCTCAAGGGCGGCAAGAAGCGGACGCGCAAGCGGAAGCTATATCCGGGCTACGTGCTCGTCGAGGTCGAGGAAGACAAGAACAAGGTGCCGCGCGATGTGTGGTTCCTGGTCCGCGAGACCGCCGGCGTCGGCGACTTCGTCGGGCCGCACGGGCAGCCCGAGCCGCTCGAAGAGGCCGAGGTCGCCCGCCTTCTGAACGAGATGGAGCGAGGTGAGGAGAAGCAGCCTCAGGTCGCCATTTCGATGAAGAAGGGCGACTCGGTGAAGATCAAGGAAGGCCCTCTCGAGTCGTTCGAGGGGGAAGTGGACGAGGTGATTCCCGCCAAGGGGATGGTGCGCGTGATCGTGACCATCTTCGGCCGGGCGACGCCCGTCGAGTTGGAATACTGGCAGGTCGAGTCGATCTAGCCGAGCTGCCCGAAGGACCGAAGCCATGGCGAAGGAAATCAAGGCCAAGATCAAGCTGCAGTGCCCGGGAGGCGCGGCGACCCCCGCACCGCCCGTGGGCCCGGCTCTCGGTCAGCACGGTGTGAACATCGGTGAGTTCGTTCGTCGGTTCAACGACGCGACGGGCACGGACCGCGGCACCATCATCCCGGTGGTGCTGACCGTCTACGCCGACCGCTCGTTCGACTTCATCCTGAAGAGCCCCCCTGCGGCCGTGCTCCTCAAGAAGGCGGCCGGCCTCGAGAAGGGCAGCCCGACCCCGAACACCGAGAAGGTGGGCAAGGTCACCCGCGACCAGGTCCTCGAGATTGCCCAGCGCAAGATGGAGGACCTCAACGCCTACGACGAGGGCCAGGCGGCTCGGATCATCATGGGCACCGCGCGGTCGATGGGGATCGAAGTCGAGGGCTGATCTCGACGACCGGGGTCACGCCGGAGGGCGCCCCGATTTTTGCTCTGCTTGACCGTGGCGCCGAGTAATCTGTGCCGCTTCCCGGGGCTCGCCCGGGAACAAACTCGACTACCGCTTCCCGGGGCCGCGCCTGGTGGCGGGAGAGTAGGAGACCGCGGATGCGACGACAGTCCAGACGGCATCGCGCCGCTCTGGAGACTCCCGGGTACGACAAGCACAAGCGCTACCCGATCGACGAGGGTCTTCAGATGCTGGCGTCCTTTCCGAAGCCGAAGTTCGACGAAACCGTCGAACTCTGCGTTCGGTTGGGCATCGACCCCAAGCGCACCGACCAGATGGTCCGCGGCAGCGTTTCGCTGCCGAAGGGCATCGGGAAGACGCGCACCGTCGCCGTGTTCGCCCAGGGCGAGCAGGCGGAGGCGGCCCAGGAGGCCGGCGCCGACATCGTAGGGGCCGAGGATCTCGCCCAGCGGATCCAGGACGGCTTCATGGACTTCGACGTGTGCATCGCGCACCCGTCGATGATGCGCTACGTCGGTCGCCTCGGTAAGATCCTCGGCCCCCAGGGCAAGATGCCCTCGCCCAAGTCGGGCACGGTGACCGAGGACATCGGCGGCGCCGTCCGTGAGTTCAAGGCCGGTAAGGTCGAGTTCCGCGCCGACTCCGGCGCCAACGTGCACGTGCCGGTTGGCAAGCGCTCGTTCGCGAACGAAGACCTCGAAGCGAACATCGTCCACTTCGTCGATCATCTCCGGGGCCTGAAGCCCGGGGCGGTGAAGGGGGCATTCCTCAAGAAGGTGTGTGTGTCGGCCTCGATGAGCCCCGGCATCACCCTCGACTTGAGCTGAGGGGGGACGCCATGGCCAAAGCCCTCAAACGAATGATGGTGTCGGAGTACGAGCAAGCGCTCGACGGATTGGACGGCCTGCTGGTCGTCGATCCGGGTCCGATGTCCGTCGAGAAGGCGGAAGCGCTTCGCAAGGATCTGCGCGAGCAGGCCGGCGGCGCGCGGTTCCGTCTGATCCACAACCGTACGGCTCGTCGCGTGCTTCTCGAGCAGTTCTACAAGGACAGCCCGGAGCTACTCGACGAGATGCTGAGTGGCCCGTCTGCCATCGTCTACGGTGGCGAGGGGCCCATCCCGATCGCGAAGGTCGTTCGCGACTGGAAGAAGAAGTTCAAGCCGCTGAGCGTGAAGGGTGGCGTGGCCGAGGGCGAAGTCCTCGATGCCGCCGGGGCCGCAGGCCTCGCCGACCTCCCGGGTGCCGACGAGTTGCGGGGCATGTTGCTGTCCGTGATCATCGGTTCCGCGCGCGGCATCGCCGGCTCCTTGCAGGCGGTGTACGGCGGTCTTGCTCGTGTCCTTCAGGCCCACATCGATGAAGCGGGCGGCGAGGGCACGGATGGTGACGGCGAACCAGGTGGTGAGTAGCCCAGGATCGTCTTTTAGTCCTTGGGACGAGGAGAGTAGGAACATGTCCGAGCAGACCGAACAGAGCGTGCAGCTCGACGAGGAGCTCGAGGGCATCTTCGCGACCCTGGATGGCCTGACCATCGCCAAGGCCGCGAAGCTTGTGAAGGCCCTTGAGGATCGTTGGGGCGTCTCGGCCGCCGCGCCGGCCGCCGTCATGGCAGCCCCCGCCGCGGGCGGTGGTGACGCCGAAGAAGAAGAGAAGACCGCCTTCGACGTGGTGCTGAAGAGCGCCGGCCAGCAGAAGATCCAGGTCATCAAGGTGGTCCGCGCGGCCACCGGGCTCGGCCTCAAGGAGGCCAAGGAGCTCGTCGACGGGGCGCCGAAGCCCGTCAAGACCGGGATTGCGAAGGACGACGCCGAGAAGCTCCAGAAGGAGCTCACCGACGCCGGGGCCGAGGTCGAGATCAAGTAGCTGCCCGCCGGCTCCTGTCTCCGGGAAACCGGGGCAAGGCCGGTTGGTGGGTTCCGAGGCAGCCTTCTGGGCCCGGAACGCTCACATCAAGGCCCCGGCTGGACCGTGCGCGGTCCAGCCGGGGCCGCTTCCGTATCCCCGCCGCTGGGCGGGTAGCAAATTCAACACCGGTGCGGGGCTTGCTAAGCCCTAGCAACCGGCGTACCTTGATCGGCTCGGGGTCGACGATCCCGAGCGTCCGGCGTGGCTTCGACAATGTCCCCCCTCTGGGCCGGGGGGGGGATAAGAGCCTGAAGCCACGGTCCGGGGTTCGGCCTGGAACCGAAGTGTCGAGTGCGGGTGTCTGACCCGCGTCCAGGAGAGACCGGGAGGTCTTCCATCGGATCCGGCCGGCCGCGTGCCTCCTCTCGCCAGGGGTGGGGTGCTGCGGCGCGCCCGCCGACGGGAACTCCCCATGTCGAGGCGAGGCTGTCGATCCATGAATACGAAGAACGGCAACGGCAAGGTCGCGGCGAAGCCCGTGGTCGAGTTCGGCGGGGAGCGGACGCATCCGTTCCCGGATCTCGCGATGCTCCAGACGGGGTCCTATCAGGCGTTCCTCCAGGAGGACATGCCCACGGATCACCGCGATGAGTACGGGCTGGAGGCCATCCTCCGCGAGGTCTTCCCGATCCCCTCCTACGACGGGACGATGGATCTGCAGTACCTCGGGTACGAACTCGGTAGCCCGCGCTACACGATGGAAGAGTGCCGCGAGCTGAAGATCACGTACGGGCGGCCGTTCAAGATCCGGGTGCGCCTCCAGAAGGAGAGCCCCGTCGAGGAGGACGTCTACCTCGGCGAGATCCCGATCATGGTGGGCGGCGGTGAGTTCATCGTGAACGGCACCGAGCGCGTCATCGTGACGCAGCTCCACCGCTCCCCGGGCGTGGACTTCTCCGTCGAGACGCATGCCTCCGACAAGAAGCTCCACTCCTGCTGGCTCATTCCCGAGCGCGGCTCGTGGATTGAGTTCAACGTCACGAAGAAGGACGTACTCGCGGTCCGCATCGACCAGTCGGGCAAGTTCCCCGCTACGGCGCTGCTTCGCGCCATGAGCGAGGAGTTCTCGACCGACCAGGATCTCGTCCGGCTCTTCTACAAGACCAAGAAGGTCTCCACGTCTTCTCGGAGCTTCAAGAAGAACGTCGTCGGCAAGCACACGGTGACGAGCGTCGCGGATGAGGACACCGGCGAGGTCGTCCTCGAAGCGCTCGAGATCGTCAGCGAAGAAGCGGCGGAGCGCGCCCAGAAGTGCGGCATCGACGCCATCGAGGTCATCGAGGACTTCGATGATCCCCTCGTCCTGAACACGCTCCTCGAGGACACCACCGAGTCGCACGAGGAAGCGCTCCTCAAGATCTACGGCCGCCTTCGGCCCGGCAACCCGCCGCAGGTCGAGAAGGCGAAGGAGCTCTTCCGCGAGAAGTTCTTCGACTCCTCTCGCTACCGCCTGGGGCGCGTGGGTCGCTTCCGCCTGAACCGCAAGTTCGGCACGGATTTCCCCGAGGAGCAGCAGACCCTGCACAAGCAGGACCTCGTCCAGGCCGTGCGTTACCTGATGACGCTGCGCGCCGGTCGCGGTGAGATCGACGATATCGACCACCTGGGTAACCGGCGTATCCGCACCATCGCCGAGTTGGCGGGCGACGAGCTGCGCAAGGGCTTCCTGAAGCTCCGCCGTACGGCCCAGGAGCGGATGAACATCGAGGACGCCGAGACGATCACGCCTCGCAGCGTGATCAACTCGAAGACCATCTCCTCGGCCATCGACTACTTCTTCGGTCGCGGCGAGCTGTCGCAGGTCGTCGACCAGACGAACCCGCTCTCGCAGCTCACCCACGAGCGCCGTCTCTCGGCGCTGGGCCCCGGCGGCCTCAACCGCAAGCGCGCCGGCTTCGAGGTGCGCGACGTCCACATCAGCCACTACGGACGCATCTGCCCCATCGAGACGCCGGAAGGCACGAACATCGGCCTCATTTCCTCGCTGTCCATCTACAGCGGCGTGGACGACTACGGTTTCCTGACGACGCCCTACCGCGTGGTCAAGGACGGCAAGGTGACCGACAAGATCGTCGAGCTCCGAGCCGACGAGGAACTCGACGCGATCCTCGCACCCGCCGACACCGACGTCGAGTCGGGCGGCACGATCGTGGGGGACCAGATCCTCGGGCGGCAGAACGACGACTTCCTGCCCGTGGTGACCAACGACATCCAGTACATGGACGTCAGCCCCATGCAGCTCGTGGGCGTTTCGGCCTCGCTGATCCCCTTCCTCGAGCACGACGACGCCAACCGCGCCCTCATGGGATCGAACATGATGCGCCAGGCGGTGCCGCTCCTGATCACCGATCCCCCCGTCGTGGGTACGGGCATGGAGCGCGTCGTCGCCGAGAACTCCAGCATGGTCGTCCGGTCGGCGAAGGCCGGCACGGTCAAGCGCGTGGACGCCATGGGCATCCAGGTGGACGACGAGTTCTACGAGTTGCGCAAGTTCACCGGCCTCAACGAGCGCACCTGCCTCAACCAGAAGCCGATCGTGGACCTGGGTGAACAGGTGAAGGCGGGCCAGGTCATCGCCGACGGTGCGGCCACGCATCAGGGGGAACTGGCGCTTGGGCGCAACGCCCTCGTCGCCTTCATGCCCTGGGACGGCTACAACTACGAGGACGCGATCCTCGTGAGCGAAGAGCTCGTCCGCGACGACACCTACACGTCGATCCACATCGACATGTACGAGATCGAGATTCGCGAGACCAAGCTCGGCCGCGAAGAGTTCACGAACGACATCCCGAACGTCTCCGAGCGCGCCCTGCGCAACCTCGACGAAGACGGCATCGTGCGCATCGGTACGCGCGTGAAGCCCGGCGACATCCTGGTCGGCAAGGTTGCGCCGAAGTCCAAGAGCGAGCTGTCCCCGGAAGAGAAGCTTCTGCACGCGATCTTCGGCCGCGCCGGCGAGGACGTAAAGAACGACTCGCTCAACGTCGCCCCCGGTGTCGAGGGCATCGTGATCGAGACGAAGAAGTTCTCCCGCAAGGTGAACGTCTCCGAGGAAGACCGGATCGACAGTCAGAGGCAGATCCGCGAAGCGGAGAAGACCTTCCAGACGGCGTACCGGGCCGAGCTCGAAGCGCTGGTCGAGTCGATGCACAGCATGCTCGGCCGCAAGCTGGTCGATCCGGCCTCGGGCAAGCCCTTCTCCGCCAACGGCGTCGAGGCGCTGCCGGAGTTGCGCGAGCTGCGCGATCGGCTTGCGACGGCCATCCGGGGGGCGGGGCTCAGGGCGGACGATCCGTTCCACCGCGTGTCGCGTCTCCACTTCATGGCCGTGGACGACGCGGAAGCCGTCAAGAACAAGACGGTCAACCGCCTCTCGCGCGGCGACGAGCTGCCCACGGGCGTCCTCGAACTCGTGAAGGTCTACATCGCCACCCGCCGCAACCTGTCGGTGGGAGACAAGATGGCCGGCCGGCACGGCAACAAGGGCGTCATCAGCCGCATCCTGCCCATCCAGGACATGCCGTTCCTGGAGGACGGGACGCCGGTCCAGATCGTCCTGAACCCGCTGGGCGTGCCCAGCCGTATGAACGTCGGGCAGATCCTCGAGACCCACATCGGCTACGCCGCGACCCTCCTGGGCTGCCGCGTCACGACGCGGGTCTTCGACGGTGCCTCCGAGGAGGACATCGAGAAGATGCTCGAAGAGGCCGGCCTGCCCACCGACGGCAAGGTCGTGCTCTACGACGGCCGGACGGGCGAGTCCTTCGATCAGAAGGTCACCGTCGGCTATCTGTACATGCTGAAGCTCCACCATCTGGTGGACGAGAAGATCCACGCGCGTGCGACCGGGCCCTACAGCCTCATCACCCAGCAGCCGCTGGGCGGCAAGGCGCGCTTCGGCGGTCAGCGGTTCGGCGAGATGGAAGTCTGGGCGCTCGAGGCGTACGGCGCCGCGAACGTGCTCCAGGAACTCCTCACCGTCAAGTCCGATGACGTCGACGGCCGCATGAAGATCTACGAGTCCATGGTCAAGGGGGAGAACGTGCTGGAAGCCGGCACGCCCGTCTCCTTCGAGGTCTTGTGCAACGAGATCCGTGGCCTGGCCCTGAACATCGAGCTCGAGAAGAGCAGTCTGTAACGAACGCTCCGAAGCGACATCCCAAGACGAGAAGAGAGGGATACCTAGATGATCGAGAGCATGTTCAACCGCGTGAACGACTACACGGCGGTGAAGATCAGCCTGCCTTCGCCCGAGATCATTCGCTCGTGGTCCTACGGCGAGGTGAAGAAGCCCGAGACCATCAACTACCGGACCTATCGGTCCGAGAAGGATGGCCTCTTCTGCGAGAAGATCTTCGGCCCCGAACGGGACTGGGAGTGCTTCTGCGGCAAGTACAAGGGCATCAAGCACAAGGGCATCATCTGCGACCGCTGCGGCGTCAAGGTGACGCACAGCCGCGTCCGTCGCAAGCGGATGGGCCACATCAGCCTGGCCGCCCCCGTGGTGCACATCTGGTTCTTCAAGGCGATGCCGTCCCGCGTGGGCACGCTGCTCGACATGAAGACGTCGAGTCTCGAGCGCGTCGTCTACTTCCAGGACTACGTCGTGATCGACAGTGGCGACACGCCGCTCGAAGATCACCAGCTCCTGACGGAAGAGCAATTCCGCGAGGCGCGTGAGAAGTACGGAGACGCCTTCGAGGCGGGCATGGGGGCGGAGGCCGTCAAGGCCATGCTCCAGCGCATCGACCTCGACAAGCTCTCCACCGAGCTGCGCGCCGACCTCGAGGAAACGCGAAGCAAGCAGCGCCGCAAGGACCTCCTCAAGCGCCTCCGGACGGTGGAAGCGCTGCGCGACTCGGGCAACCAACCCGACTGGATGGTGCTGGACGTGATCCCGGTGATTCCGCCGGACCTGCGCCCCCTCGTCCTGCTCGACTCGGGCAACTTCGCGACGTCCGACCTCAACGACCTCTATCGTCGCCTGATCAACCGGAACAACCGTCTCAAGAAGCTGCTGGACCTGAACGCGCCGGAAGTCATCATCCGCAACGAGAAGCGGATGTTGCAGCAGTCCGTCGATGCGCTCTTCGACAACGCCCGCTGCCGCCGCAGCGTGCTCGGCTCGAGCAACCGCCCGCTCAAGTCGCTGACCGACATGATCAAGGGCAAGCAGGGCCGCTTCCGCGAGAACCTGCTCGGCAAGCGCGTCGACTACAGCGCGCGATCGGTGATCGTCGTCGGCCCCGACCTCAAGCTCCACCAGTGCGGCCTGCCCAAGAAGATCGCGCTGGAGCTCTACCAACCCTTCATCATCCGACGTCTGAAGGAACTCGGCTATGCCGACACCATCAAGTCGGCCAAGAAGATGCTGGAGCGCAAGGACGAAGAGGTGTGGGACATCCTCGAAGAGGTGACCCGCCAGCACCCCGTGCTTCTCAACCGCGCGCCGACGCTCCACCGCATGGGGATCCAGGCGTTCGAGCCGACGCTCATCGAAGGCAACGCCATCCGTCTGCACCCGCTCGTCTGCACCGGTTTCAACGCCGACTTCGACGGGGACCAGATGGCCGTCCACCTCCCGCTCTCCTACGAGGCGCAGGTGGAAGCCACGACCCTGATGCTCGCGACGAACAACATCTTCTCGCCCGCCCAGGGCAATCCGATCATCGCGCCGTCGCAGGACATCGTCCTTGGTATCTACTACCTGACCGTCGATCACCCGACGCAGCAGACCAAGGTTCCCTACTGCACGCATGCCAACGAGGTGTTCCTCGCCTACAGCGAGGGCAAGGGCCAGATGCACGACCACATCAAGCTCCGCCTCGATCCGGGCAGCGAGGTCGCGACGGTTCCCGGTCGTCGCGAGCCGGCCTCGATGATCGACACCACCGTCGGACGGGTGCTGTTCAACGACATCCTTCCGGCCGGCATGCCTTTCTACAACTACACGCTGGACAAGCGGAAGCTGAACGGTCTCATCAGCGACTGTCACAAGCTGCTGGGCAAGGGCGCGACGCTGCGTCTCCTCGACGACATCAAGGAGATCGGCTTCAAGTCCGCGACGCGCGCCGGTTTGTCCTTCGCCAAGAACGACATGGTCGTTCCTCCGGAGAAGGTCACGATTCTCGAGGAAGCCGAGAACGAGGTCTCCGAGATCCGCGGGCACCTGAAGCGCGGTGAAATCACGCGTGGCGAGTGCTACAGCAAGATCATCGACACGTGGACGCGTGCTCGTGAAGAGGTCGGGGCGGAGATGATGCGGTCCTTGCGGCGCGACACGCGCGACGACAAGCCGTATCTCAACCCGATTGCCGCCATGGCCGACTCCGGTGCTCGTGGTTCGGTCGAGCAGATTCGTCAGCTGGCCGGCATGCGCGGTCTGATGGCGAAGCCGTCCGGCCGGATCATCGAGACGCCCATCAAGTCCAACTTCCGCGAAGGCCTGCTCGTGCTCGAGTACTTCTCCTCGACGCACGGCGCCCGCAAGGGGCTGGCGGATACGGCGCTCAAGACCGCGGACTCCGGCTACCTCACCCGCAAGCTCAGCGACGTGGCCCAGAACGTAGTCGTCACCCGCGAGGACTGCGGGACGATGAACGGGATCAGCAAGGGTGTCGTCTACAAGGGCGACAAGATGGAGGTCTCGCTCGAGCAGGCGATCCGTGGTCGCACCGCGCGCGACACGATCATCGACGTCGTCACCGACGAGGTCGTCGTCCGTGAGAACGAAGTGATCACGGAAGAGATCGCGCGTCGAATCGAGAGCATGGGCTACGAGAAGGTGCGCGTGCGTTCGCCGCTCACCTGTGAGTCGCCGGCCGGCGTGTGCCAGCTCTGCTACGGCATGGACCTCTCGCGAGGCCGTGTCGTGGAAGAAGGCCTCGCGGTGGGCATCATCGCGGCCCAGTCCATCGGCGAGCCCGGCACGCAGCTGACGATGCGTACGTTCCACATCGGTGGTACCGCGACGCGCGGCGTCGAGGAGAGTGAGATCCGCGCCGTCCATGGCGGTAAGGTCAAGTTCCTCAACCTGAACGCGGTCGAGGGACCCACGGGCGCCTTGGTCTCGATCACGCGAAACGGCGAGGTCGTGATCGTCGACAGCAAGGACCGGGAGATCGATCGCTACGTCGTGCCGCTCGGCGGCGTGCTCAGCGTCAAGGACGGGGAGACGGTCAAGGAGAAGAAGGGACTCTTCACCTGGGACCCATTCAACGTCCCCGTTCTCGCCGAGCGTGCGGGTGTCGTCCGGTTCGACGACATCGTCGAAGGCAAGACGATGCGCGAGGAGATCGATCCGGGCTCCGGCGTTCGCCGTCGCGTGATCATGGAGCACAAGGGTGACCTGCACCCCCAGATCGTCGTCGAGGACGACAAGGGAACGCCGATCGCCCTGTACCCGATTCCCGAGAAGGCCCACCTCGAGGTCAAGCCGGGCGACAAGGTCCAGCAGGGGTACCTGCTGGCCAAGACGCCGCGCGAGATCTCCGGTACGCAGGACATCGTCGGCGGTCTGCCGCGTGTGACCGAGGTCTACGAGGCCCGGCGCCCCAAGGAGCCGGCCACCCTGGCCGAGATCGACGGGGTCGTGGAGCTCGGCGAGAAGCGTCGCGGCAAGCGCACGATTCTCGTCAAGGCCGATGGGGGCCAGGTCGTCGAGCACCTCGTGCCCCACGGCAAGCACCTGCGCGTCCACTCCGGTGACCGCGTGAAGGCCGGCGACCCGCTGGTGGACGGCCCGCTCGTCCCGCACGACATCCTGCGCATCTCCGGCCTGGAGGCGCTGCAGGACTACCTGCTCCGCGAGGTGCAGAACGTGTATCGGAGCCAGAACGTCACGATCGACGACAAGCACCACGAGATCATCATCGGGCAGATGCTCCGCAAGGTCCGGGTCGAGGATCCGGGCGACACGGATCTGCTGCCCGGCGCGGTGGTGGACAAGTTCCGGTTCCGTCGCAAGAACCAGAAGGTCATGGAGACGGGCGGCAAGCCGGCGAAGTCCGAGCCGCTCCTCCTGGGCATCACCAAGGCCTCGCTCCAGAGCGAGTCCTTCATCTCCGCCGCCTCCTTCCAGGAGACGACCAAGGTGCTGACCCAGGCCGCGCTCGCGGGCCGCGTCGATCACCTCGTCGGCCTGAAGGAGAACGTCATCCTGGGCCACTTGATCCCGGCCGGCACCGGCTACCGCGCCTATGTGCGCACCCGAGTGCAGAAGAACATCCCGCTCGAGGAGAGCGTGGCTGGCTTCGCCGAGATGCCCGAGGATCTCGAGGCGCTCAAGGAACTCAAGGACCTCCTCGCGGAGGACGGCGATCTCAGCTCCTCCGAGGAAGAGGCCGCCACGCCCTAGCGCACCGGGCATCCGGGGTCGTCGGATCGACCCCGGGTGCCCTTGTTTTTCCCGTTTCCGAGGGAGCTCGGGCCGGGTGGGTTTCCCCTACGGGTCGCTCGCCGGGTCTGCTAACGTGTTCGGCTCCGTACCTATTTCGAGACCACACATGCCGACGATCAATCAACTCGTTCGCAAGGGACGCAAGCAGATCAAGGCCCGGAGCAAGTCTCCGGTCCTCGAGGGCTGCCCCCAGAAGCGCGGCGTCTGCCTTGCCGTCAAGACGCAGACACCGAAGAAGCCCAACTCGGCGCTCCGCAAGATCGCCCGTGTGCGGCTCTCGAACAACCGCGAGATCACCGCGTACATCCCGGGCGAAGGCCACAACCTCCAGGAGCACAGCATCGTGCTGATCCGTGGCGGCCGTGTCCGTGACCTGCCGGGTGTTCGCTACCACATCATCCGCGGCACGCTCGACGCCTCCGGTGTCGACGGGCGGCGTCAGCAGCGTTCCAAGTACGGCGTCAAGCGCGGCAAGCAGTAGGGAACCAGACGATGGCCGGCAAGTATTACAAGAGCTTCGAGCACCTTCTCAAGCCGGATCCCCGCTACGGGGATCTGAACGTCGCCAAGTTCATCTCGAACCTGATGCGCGACGGCAAGCGCTCCACCGCGGAGAAGATCTTCTATCGCGCGATGGAGATGATCCAGAAGCGGGTGCCCGAGCGCGAGCCCCTCGAAGTCTGGAAGCAGGCCGTCGAGAACGTGAAGCCCATGGTCGAGGTCCGCAGCCGCCGGGTCGGTGGCGCGAACTACCAGGTGCCCGTCGAGGTGAGCGGCCGCCGTCAGCGCGCGCTCGCCTTCCGCTGGATCCTCGAGGCCGTGCGGAGCAAGAAGGGCAAGCCCCTTCACGTCTCGCTCGCCCAGGAGCTGGTCGCCGCCTACAACCGCGAAGGCACGGCGATGCTCAAGCGCGAGAATACTCATAAGCAGGCCGAGGCCAACAAGGCCTTTGCGCACTTCGCGTTCTAGCCCTCGCTCGAACCGTATTCCAAACACCTGCAGGTCGGGGCCTTGTTGGCCTCGGCCTGCTTTCGTGTGGTCGATCCCTTCGGGATCTCCAAACACGACGTGCTTGTCTGGGGGGCTAGGCCCCCCAGACCCCCATCTCTGAAGGCCAAACGAGCGAACACCCTGGACTCGCCGGGGTGGCGGCGACTCGGCGGCCGTCGCGGACTCCGGCCGCGGTGCGGGGCGGGCGGTCCTTGGTGTGCGGGCGGGTGCCTTGGTGTTGGCGACTCGGCGGCCGTCGCGGACTCCGGCCGCGGTGCGGGGGGGGCGGTCCTTGGTGCGCGCGCGGGTGCCTTGGTGTTGGCGACTCGGCAGCCGTCGCGGACTCCGGCCGCGGTGCGGGGCGGGCGGTCCTTGGTGCGCGCGCGGGTGCCTTGGTGTTGGCGACTCGGCGGCCGTCGCGGACTCCGGCCGCGGGGACTTGGCGGCCGGTCGCGGACTCCGGCCGCGGTGCGGGGGGGGCTCCGACCTTGGGGCGTCCACGGAGGGGACCCTCTCTGCGAACGGCGGTATGCTCGCCGCCTTCCCCTCTCGGGTCCCCGTGATGCCAAAGAACGACCTCCACAAGCTGCGCAACTTCGGCGTCGTCGCCCACATCGACGCCGGCAAGACCACCGTCTCCGAGCGCATCCTCTTCTACACGGGCAAGGAACACGCCATCGGCGAGGTGCACGACGGCACCGCGACGATGGACTACATGGCCGAGGAGCAGGAGCGGGGGATCACGATCACCGCCGCCGCCACGCGGATCCGGTGGCTCGCGCACGACCTCAACCTCATCGACACCCCCGGCCACGTGGACTTCACGGCCGAGGTCGAACGCAGCCTCCGCGTGCTGGACGGCGCGGTCGTGGTCTTCGACGGCGTGCACGGCGTCGAGGCTCAGTCCGAGACGGTCTGGCATCAAGCCGATCGCTACCAGGTCCCCCGCATCTGCTTCATCAACAAGATGGACCGCGGTGGCGCGGACTTCGATGCCGCCTGCAACACGATTCGCGAGCGGCTGCACGCGCGCATCATCGTGCTCACCGTCCCGATCGGCGCGTCCGACACCTTCCGGGGCGTCGTCGATCTCCTGACGAGCGAGGCCGTCTACTTCCGTGGGGATCAGGGCGCGGATGTCGTTCGCGAGCCCATTCCCGACGACCTCCGCGACGAGATGGAGATGCGCCGGGCCGAACTCGTCGAGAGCCTCGCCGACGTCTCCGAGGAGGTGATGATCAAGGTCCTCGAGGACCAGGAGCCGACCGTCGACGAGCTCCGCGCCGCCGTGCGCCAGGGCACGCTCGCGGGCACGTTCTTCCCGGTCCTCGGTGGCTCGGCGCTGAAGAACGCGGGCATCCAGCCCCTGCTCGATGCCGTGGTCGCCTATCTTCCGACGCCGCTGGAGGCCCAGCCCATCGTCGGCCACGACCCCCTCCACGGAGACCGCGAGGTCGTGCGCAAGCCCGATCCCAGTGAGCCGCTCTGCGCCCTCGCCTTCAAGATCGTCACGGATCAGCACGGAGACCTCACCTTCGTGCGCATCTACTCGGGGCAGTTCAAGCAGGGCCAGGGGCTCTACAACGCCCGGATCCAGCGCCACGAGCGGGCCATGCGCATCTTGCGGATGCACGCGAATGAGCGCGAGGCCCTCGAGAACGCCTCGGCCGGCGACATCGTCGCGCTGGTCGGCCTGAAGAAGACCGCCACGGGGGACACCCTCAGCGAGAAGACGCATCCGATCGCCCTCGAGTCCATCACCTTCCCCGAGCCGGTGATTTCCATGGCGATCGAGCCGAAGAGCGCGGCTGACCGGGACCGCCTCGAAGAAGCGCTCGGCCGCCTGCAGCGCGAGGATCCGACCTTCCACACGACGGTGCAAGAGGACACGGGGCAGACCATCATCTCGGGTATGGGCGAGCTCCACCTGGAGGTGCTGGGCCATCGGCTGCTCGACGAGTTCCGCGTCGCGGCCAACGTCGGCAAGCCGCGCGTTTCCTACCACCAGACCGTCCGGGGCTCCGGAGAGGCGACGGCACTCTTCGATCGACTGATCCAGGGCAAGGAGCAGAAGGCCGAGGTGGCGATCCAGGTCCGGCCGGGCGCGGGCGGCAGCGGCCTCCAGTTCCGGGTCGAGGCCGACGAATCGACCCTCCCGCCCAAGTTCCGTCCCGCCGTCCAGGAGGGCGCGATGTTCGCTGCCCAGGGCGGCCTGGACCTGGGCTTCCCCGTCATCGACGTGGAGGTCGTGGTCACGGGGGGGCGCCACTTCGACCTCGAGTCCACCGAAACGGCCTACGGAGCCGCCGGGGGGGACGCCTTCCGGGAGGCCTGCGAAGCGGCGGGCCTCGTGATCCTCGAGCCGGTGATGCGCTTCGAGGTCAGCACGCCCAGCGACTTCGTGGGGCCGATCCAGTCCGATCTGGCCCGCCGCGGCGCGGTCGTCGACGGCGAGGAGATGCGGGGCGCGATGCGCGTGATTCGCGGCACGGTCGCCTTGAGCGAGATGTTCGGCTACTCCACGACCGTCCGCTCGCTCAGCCAGGGCCGGGCGTCGTACACGATGGAGCCGGCGGGCTTCCGGGAAGTCTCCAAGCAGGTCGCCAAGAAGCTGACCTTCGCGGACTGGTCCTAGCGCCCCACGGCGGGGCCGCCACTGACAACGGACTACGCAGGGGCGGGGCGGGGGCGCTCGAGCCGGGAAGAAACAGGGCGTATTCCGTTGGCACGCGGGTCCGGGGGCCGTAACATCCGCGGCTCGTCATCCCGTTCTCGTTGCGTGTCTGCCCGCGGGTGGACAGACCTCCGGGGGCGTCTCGACGAAGCCCAGAACCACTCCCCTGGGGGGGGCACTGCGAAGAGCGCAGCGCTTTCACCTCTGGGGACGGGACCGCACCCATGATTCAGCAAGACATCAAGATTCGCATGGAGGCCTACGACCACGAGGCGCTCGACAAGAGTGCCGCGGAGCTGGTCGACACGGCCAAGCGCACCGGCGCCCGCGTGCAGGGGCCCGTGCCGCTCCCGACGCGCATCGAGCGCTACACGGTTCTGCGCTCCCCGCACATCGACAAGAAGTCGCGGGAGCAGTTCGAGATCCGCACGCACAAGCGGATCCTGTTCATCAGTGAACCCACCGCAAAGACCATCGACGCCATCTCGAAGCTGAACCTGCCCGCCGGCGTCGATATCCGGATCAAGGTGTGATCATGGCTGAGATCAAATCCCTCAGCGGCGGCAAGGTCGGGACCACGCAGATCGACGCTTCGGCGTTCGAGGGGCGCGTGAACCCGGTCGTGCTTCGCGAAGCCGTCCTCATGTACGAGGCCAACCGACGCGTCGGTACGGCCTCGACGAAGACCCGCTCCCAGGTGAAGGGGTCGACCAAGAAGATCTACCGCCAGAAGGGCACCGGACGCGCCCGGCACGGCGACCGCAAGGCTCCGTCCTTCCGTGGTGGCGGCGTGGCGCACGGTCCCCATCCGCGCGACTACTCGTACTCGCTCCCGCGCAAGGCGCTTCGGCGCGCGCTGCGCATCGCGCTCGCCGGGAAGTTCCGTGACGGAGAGGTCGTCCGCTGGGAGGGCGCCGATGTCGCGGGGGGCAAGCCCTCGACCAAGGCCATGCGCCAGGCGCTCGAGACGCTCGGCGTCGGTCAGCATGCGCTGATCGTGGCGGCCGGCCCGGTCGACCCGAGCCTTCTTCTGTCGGTGCGCAACCTCCCGCGCGTCCGCGCGCTTCCGGCCGCCGAGGTCAGCGCGTACGACGTCGTGAGCCACAACTGGCTCGTGCTTCTCGATGGGGCCTACGAGCAGATCTGCACTCGTCTGGGTCTGGGCGAGGAAGGGAGCGCGTCGTGAGGAATCTGACGCACCAGGACATCGTGCTCCGCCCCGTCATCACCGAGAAGACGTTGCGGGCGTCGGAGCGCAGCAACATCTACACCTTCCGTGTTCGGGAGGCTGCCAACAAGGTCCAGGTCCGCGACGCCATCGAGCACCTCTTCAAGGTGACGGTGACCGACGTTCGGACGCAGCGCTACCACGGCAAGCGTCGTCGGATGGGGCGCAGCGTGGGCACAACCGGTAACTGGAAGAAGGCTCTCGTTCGCGTCAAGGCGGGCGAGACCATCGACTTCTATTGATCCGTCGACGGTAAGGGATCCAAGCCATGCCCATTCGCCGCGTCAAGCCGACATCGAACGCCCGTCGAGGTATGAGTTACCTCGATACGAGCGACCTCACCAAGAAGCGCCCTGAAAAGCGCCTCACGGAAGGTCTCCGCAAGAGCGGGGGGCGCAACAACCACGGCCGCATCACCTGTCGCCACCGGGGCGGCGGGCACAAGCGCCTCTATCGCATCATCGACTGGAAGCGCGCCGACAAAGACGGTGTGCCGGCCAAGGTGATCGCGCACGAGTACGACCCCAACCGCAACGCGCGGCTGCACCTGCTCCAGTACATCGACGGCGAGCGTCGGTACGTCCTGGCGGCCCACAAGGTGAAGGTCGGCCAGAGTGTCCTCGCTGGTCCCAAGGCGGAGCCCAAGGCCGGCAACTCGATGCAGCTCAAGGACATTCCGACGGGCTTGATCGTCCACGCGGTCGAGTTGGTGCCCGGTCGCGGGGCCCAGCTGGCGCGCGGCGCCGGCGCGTACTGCACCCTCGGAGCCAAGGACGGCAAGTACGCCCTCCTCACGCTGCCGTCGGGTGAGATGCGTCGCGTCCGGCTCGACTGCCGGGCGACCATCGGCCAGGTCGGCAACGTCGATGCCAATCTCGTCAAGATCGGCAAGGCGGGGCGCAAGCGGCACATGGGTATCCGGCCCACCGTTCGCGGCTCCGCCATGAACCCTGTCGCGCACCCGATGGGTGGTGGCGAAGGGCGTCGCTCCGGCGGTCGTCACCCGCGGTCTCCGTGGGGCAAGCCGGCCAAGGGCGGCAACACACGCAACAAGCGGAAGGCTTCGAGCCGTCTCATCGTCCGCGGTCGCAAGCGCGGCAAGCAGGTCGGGAGGTAGTCCATGTCCCGCAGTCTCAAGAAAGGCCCCTATGTCGACGAGCGTCTCTTCAGCCGTGTCATGCGGCTCGAGGAGTCCGGTCGCAAGGAGGCTCTCAAGACCTGGTCGCGTCAGTGCGACATCGTTCCCGAGTTCGTGGGGCACACGTTCCTCTGCCACAACGGCAAGGTGTTCGTGCGCGTCTACGTGACCGAGGACATGGTCGGGCACAAGCTCGGTGAGTTCGCGCCTACGCGGCTCTTCCGCAGCCACGCCGGCGGCAAGCGGTAAGGGGGCTGGAGATGTCGAAGACCTTCGTCGCCTCGCACCGCGGTGCCCGGATCAGCCCGACCAAGGCTCGTCCCGTCATCGATCTCGTGCGCGGTCGTCCCGTGCAGGAGGCGCTCAGCCTCCTGGAGTTCGAGCCGCGTCGCGCCGCTCCGATGATCCGCAAGGTCATCCGTTCGGCCATGGCCAACGCGTCCAACGACCTCGACGTGAACCTCGGGCGCCTCGTCATCGTCGATGCCCGCATCGACGGGGGGGGCTCCTCCAGGGCCGCCAGCGCTGGCGGCCGCGCGCGCGCGGTCAGGCCATGCCTATTCGCAAGATGGTCAGCCACATCAAGGTCACGCTGGCCGAGATCGGGGAGGAGTAGCCCTATGGGACAGAAGACGAACCCGATCGGCTTTCGTACGGGGATCTACCTCGACTGGGATTCCAGGTGGTACGCCCGGAAGCAGGACTTCGCCCGGCTCCTCAAGGAAGACCGGGCCATCCGGAACTTCATCAAGAAGGAGTTCTACGGCGCGGGCATCCCGAAGATCGAGATCGAGCGCAAGGCCGATGCCCTGCGCGTGATCGTGCACACCGCGAAGCCCGGCGTCCTGATCGGTCGCAAGGGCGTCAAGGCGGAGGAGCTCAAGAAGCGCCTCGAGGCGCTGACGGGGCGGCGCGTCGGTCTCGACATCATGGAGATCCCGCGGCCTGAGCTCAATGCGACGCTCGTGGCCCAGAACGTAGCCGAGCAGCTCATGAAGCGCGCGGCGTACCGTCGGACGCTCAAGCGCGCCATCCAGCACACGATGGAGCGGGGCGCCAAGGGCGTGAAGATCATCATCGCGGGTCGCCTCGGTGGCCAGGAGATCGCCCGCACCGAGAAGCAGGCCCAGGGGTCCATCCCGCTGTCCACGCTCAGGGCGGACATCAGCTACGGCGAGGCCGTGGCGCGTACCACCTACGGCGTGATCGGCGTGAAGGTCTGGATCTACCTCGGCACGCTCGCCTCGGCCATGCCGAAGCAGCGGGAGGAGGCCGTCTGACATGTTGATGCCGAAGCGTATCAAGTACCGCAAGTCGCAACGCGGTCGGGTCAAGGGTCGCGCCATGCGCGGGGACAAGGTCGCGTTCGGCGACTACGGGCTCCAGGCGCTCGAGCCGGCTTGGATCCGCGCCAACGTCATCGAGGCCGGCCGCGTCGCGGCCGTCCGCGGTGTGCCCGACGGTCGCGTGTACATCCGCATCTTCCCGCAGAAGTCCGTCACCTCGACGCCGGAAGAGACCCGCATGGGTACCGGTAAGGGCGAGCCGGACTACTGGGCTGCCGTGGTCAAGCCGGGCACCATTCTCTACGAGGTCGGTGGTGGCGTGACCGAGGAACTCGCACGCTACGCGATGAACAAGGTCGCCCACAAGATGCCCATCAAGACTCGTTTCGTGAAGCGGAGGAGCTTCTGATGAGGCCTCGTGACATCCGACGCCGCGACGATGGTGATCTCCGCCAGGAGATCCAGCGCCTGAGGGAAGAGGTCTTCCAGCAGCGCTTCCGCGGACAGAGTGAAGAGAAGGTGGATCGTGGCCTGGTGCGCAAGCACCGCCGGGATGTCGCCCGTATCCAGACGATCCTGAGGGCGCGCGAGCTCGAGCTCGAGAGCGCGCCGGAGGCCAAGTAGTCATGGCAAACGAGCGTCCCATGCAGAGGACGGTCACCGGGACCGTCATCTCCGACTCGATGGACAAGACGATCACCGTCCGCGAAGAGCGCATGGTCAAGCACCCGCTCTACGGGAAGTACATCCGTCGTTCGACCCGCTACAAGGTCCACGATGAGAAGAACACCGCCGAAGCCGGCGACCGCGTCGAGATCGTCTCGACCCGCCCGATCAGCAAGACGAAGCACTGGCGCCTGCTGCGCATCCTGACTCGTTCGGGTGAGCGTCATCAGGCCGAGACCACGGCCGTGAAGGCCTCCGAATCGGATGTGGCGGTCGACCAGGATGCTGGAGAGGGGGCCGCCTCGTGATCCAGCTACGTACCTGGCTCGACGTCGCGGACAACTCGGGCGCGAAGCGCGTGCACGCCATCAAGGTGGTGGGGCGCGGTAACGCCCGGTACGCCCGGATCGGCGACATCGTGGTCGCCTCCGTCAAGAAGGCCCTCCCGGCGTCGCCCATCAAGACCGGCGAAGTCGTTCGTGGTGTCGTGGTGCGCACCCGCAACGCGCACCGCCGCGAGGACGGGACCTACGTGCGCTTCGACTCGAATGCGGTCGTCATCATCGGTGACGACAAGAGCCCCAAGGGCACCCGCGTATTCGGGGCCGTGGCGCGGGAACTGCGTAAGAAGGGGTTCACCAAGATCGTGAACCTCGCCTCGGAGGTGGTGTGATGCCGGCTCGCGTGCGCAAGGGTGATCTGGTCGCCGTGGTGTCGGGCGACGACAAGGGCAAGCGCGGTCGCGTGCTGCGCGTCCTGTCGGACAACGACCGGGTGATCGTGGAAGGTGTGAACCTCGTCTACAAGCACATGCGTCGGAGCCAGCAGCAGCCTCAGGGCGGCCGGGTCCGGCGGGAGGCGGCGATTCACGTAAGCAACGTCATGCCCATCGATCCCGAATCGAACGAGCCCACGCGGGTCACGGTTCGGGAAGAGGGCGGCCGGCGCGTCCGCGTAGCCCGTCGGAGCGGAACGGTGCTCGACACCGCCACCGCCCCGCGGCGCGGTGGATCCAAGTCGGACAAGAAGGCGGGCAAGACCGCCGAGAGCGAGGACTAGGCCATGCCCCGTCTTCGGGAAAAGTACGAGAAGGAACTCCGGACGCAGGTCCAGGAGAAGCTCGGCCTGGACAACCCCATGGCCATCCCGGTCCTCTCCAAGATCACCGTCTCGTGCGGTGTCGGGGCGGCGAAGGACAACAAGAAGCTGCTCCAGGACGCGGTGGAGATCCTCAACCGGATCACCGGCCAGAAATCGGTCATCACCAAGGCGCGCCGTCCCATCGCACAGTTCAAGCTGCGCGAAGGGATGCCCGTCGGGTGCATGGTCACGCTTCGTGGAGACCGGGCATACGAGTTCCTCGATCGCCTGATCTCCGTCGTCATCCCGCGTATTCGCGACTTCCGCGGCCTCAACCGCAGGTTCGATGCGCAGGGCAACTACAACATGGGCATCGCCGAGCAGTCGGTGTTCCCCGAGATCGACACCGATCTACTCGAGAACACGCAGGGTATGAACATCGCCATCACCATCCGCAACGGCAAGAACGGTGGCGGCGAGGCTCTACTCGAAGCGTTCAACTTCCCCTTCCGACGGGAGGAGGTGACCGTTGGCTAAGAAATGCCTTATCAACAAGCAGCGCGCCAAGGCGAAGTACAGCACGCGTGAGTACACGCGATGCCAGTTCTGCGGCCGGTCGCGCGCGGTGTACCGCAAGTTCGGTATCTGCCGCATCTGCTTCCGCATGATGGCCGTGCGCGGGGAGATTCCCGGCGTGCGCAAGGCATCTTGGTAAAGGGGGGCTTGATATGTCCATGTCCGATCCCATTGCCGACATGCTGACGAGTATCCGCAACGGCCTCCAGGTCCGTCGCGCGTACGTCGACGTCGGCGCGAGTCGCATCAAGCGCTCCGTCGCTCAGGTCCTCGCTCGCGAGGGTTACGTCGGCGACGTGCGCGAGATCCAGGCCCGGACCGGTCATCCCGGTCTGCGGATCTTCCTCAAGTACGACGATGACGGCGTCCCCGCGATCCGCAAGCTGGGTCGGGTTTCCAAGCCCGGCCGGCGTGTGTATCGCGGCGTGGTCGAGATTCCGCGGGTCCTCAACGGGCTCGGTATCTCGGTCCTGACAACGTCCAAGGGTGTCCTTTCCGACCGCGAGGCTCGCGCCCAAGGAGTGGGTGGCGAGGTCCTCTGCGAAGTCTGGTAGGGACCTGGAAAGAGGTTGTCATGTCGCGCATCGGCACAACTCCCATCGCCATTCCGGACGGCGTCTCGATCGACGCGTCGGCCGGAGTGCTCAAGATCAAGGGCCCCAAGGGTGAGCTCAGCCAGCAGCTCACCGGCGGCGTCACGGCCCAGGTGGACGACGGGTGGCTCAAGTTCGAGCGGCCCGACGACGAATCCGCGTCCAAGGCGCTTCACGGTCTCTATCGCGCGCTCGCCAACAACATGGTCGAGGGTGTGACGAAGGGCTACGAGAAGCGGCTGGAAGTCGTGGGCGTGTCGTACCAGGCCGCGGTCGAGGGCAAGCGCCTTCGCCTGCAGGTCGGGTTCAGCCACCCCGTGTACGTCGACATCCCCGCGGGCCTCAACGTCACCACCCCCTCGCAGACGCAGATCGTCGTCGAGGGCATCGACAAGCAGTTGGTCGGGCAGTTCGCAGCCACCGTGCGGCGCGCCCGGCCGCCCGAGCCCTACAAGGGCAAGGGGGTTCGCTACTCGGGCGAGCAGATCATCCAGAAGGCCGGCAAGTCCTTCGTGGGTGGGGAGAAGTAGATCGTGGCTACGCAAAAGCGACTGACCAAGCGCCGTGATCGTCGCGCCTATGGCGTGCGCAAGCGCACTCGGGGTACCGCCGAGCGTCCCCGCCTGAGCGTCCATCGGACCAACAAGCACCTGTACGCCCAGTTCATCGACGACGAGAGTGGCCGCACGCTGTGTTCCGCCTCCTCCAAGGCGATGGGGATGGCGTACGGGGGCAACGTCGAGGCCGCGAAGGCCGTCGGCGCCGACCTCGGCAAGAAGGCCGCCGAGTTGAAGATCGAGCGTTGCGGGTTCGACCGTGGCGCCTTCCGGTATCACGGTCGTGTCCGCGCGTTGGCGGATGCGGTTCGTGAGGCCGGGGTGAGGTTCTAGGAGTCACCATGCGCCAGGAAATCGACTACATCGACCCGGACGCCGAGGGTCTCGACCTCACGGACAAGACGATCGTCGATCAACCGTTCGGCGAAGGTCATGAAGGGCGGACGTCGGTTCGGCTTCAGCGCGCTCGTCGTGCTGGGTGACGGCCGAGGTGTCGTGGGGCTCGGCTTCGGCAAGGCTCGTGAAGTGCCGCCGGCCATCGAGAAGGCCGTCGCCGATGCTCGCAAGCACTGCGTGCGCGTCTCGCTCGTCGGAACCACGTTCCCGCATCCCGTGATCAGCCGGTTCCGGTCGAGCGTCGTGAAGCTCATTCCGGCTGCGCCCGGCACCGGTATTCTCGCCGGTGATCCCGTCCGTGCCGTCCTGGAAGCCGCGGGCGTCAGGGATGCCCTCACGAAGGCCATGGGTAGCAAGAACCAGATGAACCTCGCCAAGGCTGCCTTCGAGGGACTGCTGTCCATGCGGACCCGCAAGGAAATCGAGGCGTTGCGCGGAGTGTCTCTCCGATGAACCTCGAAGACGTACGTCGCATCAAGGTGAAGCGCCAGAAGCGCCACCGCGTCGGTCGCGGTCAGGGCTCCGGCTGGGGGACCACCTCCGGTCGCGGTCACAAGGGCGCGGGGCAGCGCTCAGGCAACGTGATCCGCCTCCACTTCGAAGGCGGCCAGATGCCCATCTACCGGCGCCTGCCGAAGAAGGGCTTCTCCAACGCGGTCTTCAAGCTGAGCTACCACGTCGTCAACATCGGCGACCTCGGCGGCCCGTTTCGAGGCCGGGAGCAAGATCGACCTCGAGGCCCTCAAGGCCGCGGGACTCGCGCCCAAGAAGGCCAAGTACCTCAAGATTCTCGGCTGGGGTGAGGTGCCTCACGCCTACGAGGTCACGGCCCACGCCATCAGCCAAGGTGCACGCAAGAAGCTCGAGGCCGCCTCGGGCCGTGTGACGATCCTCGAGACCCGTCCGCCGTCGCGTCCTCGCGGCGTCAAGAAGCCCCGCCGCGCGTCGGCCGGGAACGAGAACTGAGGGACAACGTGCTCGGCGGAATCCTCAATATCTTTCGGGTCCCGGAGATCCGATCGAAGCTCTTCGTCACGGTCGCCTTCCTGTTGGTGTACCGGATCGGGTGGAACATCCCGCTTCCGGGCATCGATCTCGGGGCGATCAAGGATGCGCTCGGTCAGGGGGAAGAGCAGACGTTCGCGCAGCTCTACAACCTGATCTCGGGTGGCGGCATCTACTCCTTCGCGGTGTTCAGCCTCGGCATCATGCCGTACATCAGCTCGAGCATCATCTTCAGTCTGCTGACGAAGGTCGTGCCCTCGCTGGAGGCGGTCGCCAAGGAGGGGGCCGCCGGGCAGCGCAAGATCAACCAGTGGACCCGTCTGGCCACCGTGCCGATCGCGGTGCTGCAGGCGATCATCCTCGTCACGAACGTCTACATCAAGCCCAACGCGGTGATCCCGGACCGGGTGATGCTGCCGGGCGGCCTGCCCGCGGCCATTTCCGCCGTGATCGCACTCACGGCCGGCTGCATCCTGCTGATGTGGATCGGTGAGCAGATCACGGAGTACGGCCTGGGCAACGGCATCTCGCTGTTGATCATGGCGGGCATCATCGCCCGCGTGCCCGAAGCGGCCGTGCGCCTCGTCGAGATCACGAAGACGCCCTTCCTGCCGTTCGTGCTGGTGGTGCTGTTCTTCGTGATCGTCATAGCCGTGGTCTACGTGTCCAAAGGCATGCGGAAGATCCCGGTGCAGTACGCCAAGCTCACCCGGGGGCGGAAGGTCTACGGCGGTCAGCGCCACTTCCTGCCCATCAAGGTGAACCAGTCCGGCGTCATGCCCGTGATCTTCGCGTCCGCATTGCTGTCCTTCCCCATGCTGCTCGGTCAGGCCACGGGATGGAACGCGCTGGCGAACGCCATGCAACCCGGGAGCTGGGTCTACACGGTCCTCAACACCGTGCTGATCTTCTTCTTCACGTACTTCTGGACGTCCTTGATGTTCAACCCCGTGGAGATGTCCAAGAACATGAAGGAGTACGGCTCCTTCGTGCCGGGCATCCGACCGGGCAAGAAGACGGCCGAGTTCCTGCAGAAGGTGATGAACCGCATGAGCCTTGCGGACGCCACCTTCCTGTCGGTCATCGCGGTGGTGCCGCAGATGATCGCGTCGCAGCTCGGTCAGCAGGTGCCGGCTCAGATCTACTACTTCCTCGGCGGGACCTCGATCCTCATCGTGGTCAGCGTCGCCCTCGACCTGGTGGACAAGCTCAACAGCGCCCTCCTCATGCGTAGCTACGACGGCTTCATGGGCAGTGGAAGCGCGTCCGCCGCCCGGAAGCGGAGGTAGTCATGCAGGCTGTTCTCCTCGGTCCCCCCGGCGCCGGCAAGGGCACCCAAGCCGAGCTGCTCTGTCAGGCCCGGGCCCTGCTCCATCTCAGCACCGGCGACCTGCTCCGCGCGGCCGTGGCCGCCGGTACGGACCTCGGCGTGGAGGCCAAGGGTTACATGGACCGTGGCGAGCTCGTGCCGGACAGCCTCGTGCTGGCCCTGCTCGAGGAGCGTCTCGGGAAGCGGGCTGCCGACGAAGGATTCCTGCTCGACGGCTTTCCGCGAAACGTGAGCCAGGCCGAAGCCCTGCAGTCCCGGATCGGGGCCGATGCGATCGACCACGTCGTCTACCTGAAGTTGGAAGACGACGAGATCCTCAGGCGCCTGCTCCAGCGGGGCCGCAAGGACGACACCGAGGAGGTGATCCTCAATCGCCTCAGCGTCTATCGCGCGGAGACGGAACCGCTGGTCGCGTACTTCCGCGACCGTGGCCTGATCCGCGACGTCGACGCGCTCGGTACGGTCGAGGAGGTGCACCAGCGCCTGCTCGACTCGATGACGGCGGGGGACGCGGCCTCGTGCTGATGGACGTGCCCGTCAAGACCGATCGCGAGATCGAGCTGCTTCGCGCCGCGGGCCGGGTGGCCCGTCTGGCGTTGGACGCGGCGTGCGATGCCGCGCGTGTCGGGGTCAGAACCGCCGAACTCGACGAGGTGGCCGAGGACGTGATTCGCGCCCACGGCGCCACGCCCGAGTTCAAGGGATACCAGGACTTCCCCGCCGCGACGTGCATCAGCGTCGGCGACGAGGTCGTGCACGGCATCCCCGGACGTCGCGTACTGAAGACGGGAGACCTCGTCAGCATCGACGTGGGCGCCCGACTGAACGGCTACGTCGGAGACAACGCCCGGACCGTGATCGTGGGGGAGGGGACGGACCTCAGCCTCCGCGTGAACGAGACGGCCCAGGAATGTCTCCGCCGCGCCATCCGGTGCTGTCGCCCCGGAGCGCGCCTGTCCGACCTCGGTCGGGCCATCCAGTCCCACGCTGAGTCCCGGGGATTC
The DNA here is from genome assembly GCA_963802335.1 of uncultured Planctomycetota bacterium. GTDB lineage: Bacteria > Planctomycetota > PLA2 > PLA2 > JAEUHO01 > CAWDIE01. The sequence continues at coordinate 477,577 of CAWDIE010000009.1, forward strand.
AGCGTCGTGAAGGACTACGCAGGCCACGGAATCGGCGCCCGCATGCACGAGGAGCCTCAGGTCCACAACTACGTTGACGAGAGCACGCTCTCCCGCGACTTGGTCCTGGAACCCGGCATGTGCCTGGCGATCGAACCCATGGTCATCCAGGGAGGGCCCGGCGTTCGGGTCCTCGCCGACCAGTGGACGGTGGTGACGGCCGACGGCTCGGTCGCCGCCCACTGGGAAGACGTCGTGGCCGTCACGCAGGACGGTCCTCGGATCCTCACGAGGCCTTAGGAGTCTGGATCATGGCACGCGAGGACAACCTGCGGCTGGAAGCGAAGGTCATCGAGGCGCGACCGAACGCGATGTTCGTGTGCGAGCTCGAGAACGGCCATCGCATCCTCGCCCACGTGTCCGGAAAGATGCGCATGCACTGGATTCGCATCCTGCCGGGCGACAAAGTCACCATTGAAATGAGCCCCTACGATTTGACGAAGGGGCGTATCGTCTACCGTGAGTAGTGCTGTCCGCTCAGGTCGGAGAGAGTCATGAAGGTCAGGTCCAGCATCCGGCGTCTCTGTGAGGACTGCCGCATCATTCGTCGCCACGGCAAAGTGCGCGTGATCTGCAAGAACCCTCGCCACAAGCAGGTGCAGGGCTAGCGCCCGTACCCCGTCTACAGCACGCCTCGCAAGCGGTTGGAGTCATCCCATGCCTCGTATCGTCGGTGTTGACATTCCCAATGACAAGGTGACCTGGGTTGCCCTGCAGTACATCCACGGCATCGGCAAGCACGCTGCCCTGCAGATCTGTGAATCGCTCGATCTGGATCCCCGCCGCCGCGCGAAGGATCTGACGGACGAGGAGCTGGCGCGCATCGCCAACCAGATCGAGCAGACGTACGTGGTGGAGGGAAACCTCCGCCGCCAGGTGCAGCAGAACGTCGCTCGCTTGAAGGAGATCGGCTGCTACCGGGGCCTTCGGCACCGTCGTGGACTGCCGGTCCGCGGGCAGCGAACGCAGACCAACGCGCGTACCCGTAAGGGCCCGCGCAAGACGGTCGCAGGCAAGAAGAGCGTCAAGCAGCTCCGGTAGATCAATCGTAAACTGTTCGTAATCCGAAACTTAGGGATTCCGATCGCACATCGCGTATCGGTGGGCGAGAAAGTTGCAGGGGGCGGGAGGCGGGGCTAACCTGTTCCGTTCCCCTGCGCGGACTCATCCCACCAGGTCGGTGGAGGATCCATGGCTGGCAAGAAGAAGATTCGTCGTAACGTCCCGAAGGCGGTGGTGCATGTCCTCGCCTCGTACAACAACACCATCGTGACCTTCGCGGCGCCCAACGGTGAGACCCTTTGCTGGGACTCCGCGGGCACCATCGGCTTCAAGGGAAGCCGCAAGTCCACGCCCTTCGCCGCCCAGAAGGCAGCCGAGCGCGCGGCCGAGAAGGCCGTGAAGATGGGCGTGCGCGAAGTCGAGGTCCGTGTCAAGGGCGCGGGCTCCGGTCGCGAGTCCGCGATTCGCAGCCTCCAGTCGCGAGGGATCAAGGTCCGTGCGATCGAGGACGTAACACCGCTGCCCCACAACGGTTGCCGTCCGCCGAAGCGTCGGAGGGTGTAGCGATCGAGTCGTTCGTGGGCAGCGACATGCCGGCATCCATTCGCCGGTGGCCTGCGGACGCGTAGCTGTCGTGATACGAGTCGGTCGACGCGCGCAGTCGACCGTGACCAAACAGAAGCGGGATACGGGGTCGACGGACTCCTCCCAAGTGAGACAGCAGCACGGAGGACGGAATGAGGATCCGCTGGCGGAACCTGGAACTTCCCACGAAGGTCGTCGCCGATTCGGCGACGCGCACCGATACCTATGCGAAGTTCACCGCCGAGCCCTTCGAGCGGGGGTACGGCGTCACGGTCGGCAACGGCCTGAGGCGCGTGCTTCTCTCGTCCATCGAGGGCACGGCCGTCACCTCTGTGAAGATCCAGGGGGTGAAGCACGAGTTCTCGAGCATCGACGGCATCAAGGAGGACGTGACGGACATCATCCTGGCGCTCAAGCGCTTGCGGGTGCGGTTCCACACGGACGATCCGAAGGTGCTTCGCATCGAGAAGATGGGGCCCGGCGTCGTGACCGGCGCGGACGTCCAGACCGGCTCCGACGCCGAGGTCGTCAACAAGGATCTCGTCATCTGCACCATCACCACGGAGCGTCCCTTCGAGGCCGAGGTCGAGGTCCGCAAGGGCCGCGGCTACGTCACCGCTGAAGAGAATGCGCGCGAAGAGATGGAGATCGGCGTGATTCCCGCCGACTCGATCTTCTCGCCCGTGCAGCGCGTCCGGTATCGGACCGAGAACACCCGCGTCGGCAAGATGACCAACTACGACCGCCTGATTCTCGAGCTCTGGACAGACGGGACGATCACGCCGGAGATGGCGCTCGTCGAGGCGAGCAAGATCTACCGCAAGCACCTCAACCCCTTCATCCAGTTCTTCGATGTCGGGCGCGAGCTCGCGGTGGAGCCGGCCGCCGCGCCCAGCGAGCCGCAGCCCATGGCCGTCCAGCCGACGCCCACCCCCGTGGCCGCCCCGGCCATGGCGGAGGCCGCGACGGACGAGCTCTCGAGCAAGCTCGAGTTGCCCATCAGCAAGATGGACTTGTCGGTGCGCGCCAGCAACTGCTTGGAGTCCGAGGGGGTCCAGACCATTCGGGACCTCGTCGTCCTCACCGAGGACGACCTCCTGCAGTTCAAGAACTTCGGCCGCACGTCGCTGAAGGAAATCCGTAAGAAGCTCGACGACATGAACCTCGAGCTCGGCATGGACATGGAGTCCATGAAGGCCCAGAAGGGATAGCCCGATGCGACACCTACGTGCCGGCAAGAAGCTCACGGCGGACACCCAGCATCGGCTGGCGATGCGCCGCAACCTCACGCGAGCGATCCTCCTGAACGGGCGCATCACGACGACGGTGGCCAAGGCCAAGGCGACGCGCCCCTTCACGGAGAAGCTCGTGACGCGCGCGTGCAAGGCGCTGGACCTGAAGGACACGAACCGTGCGGCGTACGTGCATCAGCTCCGCCTGCTGCGTCGGGACATCCCGGATCGGGCGGTGTTGAAGCTGCTCGTCGAGCAGATCGCGCCCCTGTGCAAGAACCGCCCCGGTGGCTACACACGCATCATGCGCGACTCGAAGAACCAGCTCGGCGACAATGCCCCGCGCGCCATCTGGGAGTTCGTGGACCGTCCCGAGGCGACCGAGGGCGACGAGGCGTAGCCGAACAGCCACCACCCTCGAGCCACGATCATGAAGGCCCCTGCCAGCAGTCGCGATCTCCTTCTGCGGCAGAACGGTGAGTTTTCGCCGGCCGAGAGTCGTCTCTTCTTCGAGCGCGACCAGGGAGCGGTGCTCTGGGACTTCCTGGTCAGTTTCGTGGCCGCCCGGCGCAACTTCTTGTCGATCTTCCGCCGTTACGAGCACCGCGTCCTGCGGCATGCCGAGACCCTCGGCGTGCCGCGTGAGCACCTGAAGCTGGCTCCCAAGGACCTGTTCGATCTGTTCCACCTGCAGCGCCTGAAGTTCCTCCGCCGCGCACGGCTCAGGCCGCTTCGCGACCTGGCGGAGCGGATCTTCGCTGACAGCGAGCACGAGGAACTGCTCGACGTCTACTGCAGCCACATCTATCACGAGTTCTCGATTCTCAGCGAGGAGCACCGCTCGGTGGGGCGCTTCCTTCGCATCCACGACCGTCGACGCTACCGAACCCTCTTCGAAGAGGTCAGTGGGTTCTACCCACGGCGGCTTCGTCGCATCCGCCGCCTCTTCACCGGCGGCCTTCGGCGCATCGAGACGCTCTTGCCCGAGTGGGCCGAGCACAACGTGATCGTCCGCTGCGTGTACTTGTTCGGGGATCAGTTGGCCGAGCGGGCGTACGGGCGCGATGTCTCTGCGATCTACAGCCGCATGTACCCCCAAGGCGGCGAGCTGCAGGGCTTTCGGGAAGCGGCCCAGAATTTCCACGCGTCGGGGTTCCTCCTGCGTGCCCGCGAGGCGGCCGAGCGCGGCCTCGCGGCTGGGGAGCGACTCGCGAGGCGCCGGCCGCTCAGCGCAGCCGAAGCCGAGCACCTCGAGGCGACGGAAGTCCTGATCGCTCGCCTCGACGCGGAGGCCGGGGTCGAGCCGGACCTCGCAACATAGGTAGCCTCCGCCCCATGTCCGACTCCGCCGCTGCTCTGCCGTCCTCGCTCCTCCCTCCGTCCGGGCAGACCTCGACCCGGGTCTACCTGATGAGCTTCGGTTGCCAGATGAACCTGCTCGATTCCGAGCTGGTCCTCGGTGACCTGGCGCGCCGGGGGATCCAGCGGACCGACGAGATGGGGGAGGCGGACATCATCCTGATCAACACGTGCGCGATCCGGGACCACGCCGAGAACAAGGTGTGGAGCCTGCTCGGGCGCGCGGCTCAGGTGAAGGCGGCCCGCCCGCGCGTGCTGATCGGGGTCCTCGGCTGCATGGCCCAGCGCGTCAAGGACGAGATCGTCCGCCGGGCGCCGTTCGTGGACCTCGTCCTGGGTACCTCCAACTTCCGCCAGGCCGTAGCCGATCTGGAGGACATCGCTCGCGAGGGGGGGCGGTCACTGCGCACCGACCGCCGTCCACCGCCCGACGTCGTGCTCGACGAGGGACGCGACGTCGCAGTCCGCCCGGATCGGCATCGCGCGTGGGTGACCGTCATGCGGGGTTGCGATCACGTCTGCGCGTATTGCATCGTGCCGTTCACGCGGGGCCGCGAGGTCTCCCGCCCGCTCGACGAGGTGATCGAGGAGACGCGCCGCCTCGTCGACGACGGCGTGCGCGAGGTGTGTTTCCTCGGCCAGAACATCAACACGTACGGCAAGGATCTCGGTGAGGGCGGGCTCTGCACCCTGCTCGAGACGGCCGCCGCGATCGAGGGCCTCGACCGCATCCGCTTCCTCACGTCGAACCCCTTCGACATGACGGAGGACATGATGCGTCGCTTCGGCCAGACGCCGAAGGTGATGCCCTGGTTGCACATCCCGGCGCAGTCCGGATCGGATGCCGTCCTGCGGCGGATGAAGCGGACCTACACGGTCGCGCAGTACGAGGAAGTCGTCGGGTGGGCTCGTACCCACATCCCGGGGGTCGAGATCACGTCGGACTTCATCGTGGGCTTCTCCGGGGAGACCGATGAGGACTTCGAGGGCACGCGCTCTCTCGTCGAGCGCATGGAGTTCGTGCAGAGCTACGTCTTCAAGTACAGCGTGCGCCCCCGCACCCTGTCCGCGCGTCGATTGCCGGACGATGTGCCGGAGACCGTGAAGCAGGTGCGCAACGTCGCCTTGCAGGAGGTCCAGGGGCGGAACTCGGATCGACGGAACGCGGCGATGGTGGGCCGGGTGGTCGAGGTCTTGGTCGACGGCGTCTCGAAGAACCGAGACGACATGCTGAGCGGGCGCGAGCCGGGCAGTCGCCTCGTGCACTTCCCGGGTGAGGCCACGCTGGCTGGGGAACTCGTCGAGGTGCGCATCACGGCCAACGGCAAGCACAGCCTCGTCGGAGAGCGCGCCTCCTAGCCCACCGTTGCCGCGGGCCGGGCCCACGCGTAGGGTGTCGCCGCGTGCTGAGAATTCCGGGCCCCGACCGAGTTGCCTGCCCGCGGTGGCTCCTGCTCGCCGCGGGCCTGCTCGTCGTGTGGCTCGGGGCGACGGGGCGGGCGGCGGTTGCGGGTGAACTCGACCGCGAGGCGTTCGACCGAGCGCTACACCACGCCGAGACCTACTACTGGTTCGGGATGGCCGAGCGCGGGAACATGAAGGCCTACGCGCGTGGACGCCGGCATCTGGCCGAGGCCGAGGCCCTTCTCGCGGCTGCGACGCTTTCCGATGCGCAGCGGGCGGTCGAGCAGGCGCGCATCGACGCGCTCGGCGCCGACCTGGACGAGCAGGCGGAGATCGGCCACGACACCCTCTACGGCGTGTTCCCTCTCTATCGTTTCTTCGCTCCCTCCCTGTTCGCCGACCAGACCAACCTCGCGACGTTCGAGCTCCTCGACGAGCCCACGGTCATGGTCACCACGGCGGCATCGAAGCAACTCGCATGGGTCGCGCTGCAGAGCTGGACGCCCCGAGCGCAGCTGGACGCCGTGTTCGTGAGCCGACCGCGCGACGAGGCTCTCGAAAACGAGGCGTTGTACATCTTCAACGCCATCCCGAAGTTCTTCGTACACAACCAGCGCGAAGCGACCGATGCGCTCACGCCCGAACAGCGCGACGTCTTCTTCGCTGGCGAACTCACGCGCGACGTCACCGATGCGCTGCTCGACAGCTTCGACGTGCCGGAGCTGCTCGTCGTGCTCGTTCGAGGCGTCGACGTGGTCGACGGCGACCACTTCTACATCGTCGAGGGGCGACTGGTCGATCGCGGCGATCCGCTGCCCCGACATCGATTCCAGGTGATGGGCTTCAGCCGCGATCGGCGCATGTGGTTCGGGCCGCTCGTCTTGGCGACGCTGCTCTTGCTCGCGCTGGCCTACGTCGCGTTCATCGTCCTCCTCCGCGCCCGGCGCAAGGCAGGCGTGCGGGTGTCGACTGCTACGTACCTCATCGTTCCCGCTCTGGCGTTCGTGGTGGGGCGGGCCACGCCATGGGCGATCAGTCCCGCGCTGAGGTCGTTCGCGCCCGCCCCCGAGAACCTGGCCATCATCTCGTTCTGGGTCCCCCTCACGGCGGCGCTCCTCATCGTCACCCTGCCCATGGTCGTGTACTGGATCGTCGCGTCGCGGCTCTCCCGCTTCTTCCCTGCGCTCACCTTCGAGGGGCGCGGGGCCGCCAGCTGTGTCGCCATCGGGGCCGGCGTCGTGGCCTACCTCGCGGTCCCCGCCTTCCTCTATCTGGAAGCGAGTGCCATCGGCATGCTGCTCGTGCTGACACCGGCCATCGGGGGGATTGCCTACATCCTCGGGCGCGCTCTCGATCCGGCCGAGCGCCTCCATGGGGGCTTCGCGGTCCTGGCCGGCTTCCTCGCGATGGCCGTCGTGGGCGCGTTCCTGCACGGCAGCCTCCCCTGGTTGCTTGTCGCCACCGCGCTCGTCGGCACGGCCCTGGGCAGCCTGATGCTCGCCGGGCGGTCCTCGAGCGCCAGGGAGCGACCCGCCGGGGCCCTCCCGGCGACGCCCAAGGGTGCCGGGGGCCTGAGGACCATGAGCGGCGCGGATCTCGCCGATCGTGCGGCCGAACCCGTCTTCCAGACGACCGCGGCGTTCGAGTCGGTTTGGGGACGGCTGGCGCCATTTCGCGACGGACGGGCGCAGCGACTCGGGGTCGTGGGGGGGCCGGGCAGCGGGCTCAGCCGTACGCTCTCCGAGCTCGCCGCCCGGCTGCAGAACGAGGTGGGCGGCCGGGGCGTCCAACCGCTCGTGCTCACGGGCCGCGGCCGCGAGACGGGGGGGCGGGCGGCGCCCTACGGGCCCTTTCGGGAGGCCCTGGCGTCCCACTTCGAGGTGGATCTCCTCGTGGGAGACGGCGGCCCGGAGCGCATCGACCACTCGATCGGCGGCATGTTGGAGAGCCTCGTGCCGTTCGGCTCCCTGCTCTTCCCCGACACCACGGGCGTCGCCTCGGAGAGCTCGCAAGAGAACCTGTACGCATCGATCCTTTGGTTGCTCCGTCGCAAGGCCTCCCAGCAGCCGGTCTTGCTCGTTCTCGACAACCTCCAGGCATTCGACTCGGCCTCGACGGCGCTACTCGGCTACTTGGTTCGGCACGTTCGAGGCGGCGAGGCGCTGCCCTTGCTCCTGCTCGTGGGGAGTCACGACCCCGCACGGTTGGACGCCGTGGCGTTCGACCGTGCGCAGGACGTGATTCGCCTGGCGTATCCCACACCCGAGGAACAGGCCACCATCCTCGTGTCCGGTGTCGGTCTCAGCCCGTCGACCGCACGCGAAGTGCTCGAGCGGGTGGGCCCGGCATCGGAGTCGACGCGCGGATTGACGTGGCTACTTCGGGTCGTCGGTGAACTGGGACGCGCGTCGGCCTTTGAAGCCGGCCCCGATGGCCTCTACCTGCCCTCGGGCCACCTGCCCGATGACTTCGAGCTGCCGCGGGAAATGGGGGACGTCGTCGCCACGATCCTGGAGCGCTCGCCCGACTGTCGCCACGCCCTGGCCGCGGCGGCGTGTGCCGCGGTGGGGCGCGACTTCCGGGTGGATCTGCTCGCGCGCGTGCTGGACCTCACACGGCTCGAAATCCTGGAGCGGCTGGACGGTATCGAGCGCGAGACCGGCATCGTCCGTGACGTGGGGGAGCGGGACGACGTCTATGCGTTCGCATCCACCTTCATGCTAGAGGCCGTCCGGCAACAGTTGAACGTGCGCGCGGCGGGGCCCGACGAGACGTCCGTTCCACAGATCGTCCGCGAGTACCACGCGCGCTTGGCGCAGGCGCTGGAGGAGCGCCTCGACCAGGATCCTCACGTGCTCTACCGGGTGGCCGACCACTTCTACGCCGCCGGCACGCGGCACGCGCCGCGCGCCGTCCACTACGCGCTCCTCGCCGCGCGCGCCCATGCCGCCATCGCCGACTTCGACGGCTGCGAACAGGACCTGGGGCGGGCCGATGAGTGCGCGAGGTACGCCGGCCTCGGGGACGAGGTCGACGAGGTGCGCCGTGCCATCCAGGCTCAGCGGGCGCAGATGGATGGCGACCGCGAGACTCTGCTTCAAGCCGCCCGGGAGGGCGCCGAGCATCTCCGCGCGACGCCCGACGCCTCGCACGAGGTCCGCCTCGCCCTGGGTCACCTCGCCTACGAGGCTGGCAAGCGACAGGCCGAACCGTCGCTCCTCGAGGAAGCCGTCGCCATCGGCCGGGGCATCATCGCCGACGCCGCCACGCCGGTCGAAGAGGCGGCGGGCCGCCACCTGGTGGGGGTGAGTCTTCCTCCGGCGGCGGCCGACGAGCGCACCCGCTTACTCGAGCAGTCCCTCGCCTTGCTCGAGGAGACGAAGGCGGACCACCCGGACGCCTCCGAGGGGCCGGAGGTGCTGCGCCTGCTCGGTCGGGTGCTGGGCTCCCTCGCGGAAGCCCTCATGCACGCCGACGCCGCCGGCCAGGCGCGGGCGCGGGCGTTGCTCGAGCGACGCTTGAAGCTGATCGCCTCGTCGAGCGTCGGGGATCTGCGCGGCCTCGCCATGACACACGGGGCCTTGGGTCGGCTCGCGTTCTTCAGCGAGCCGCCGGAACCGGCGCTCGCGCGGGCTCACTTCGCCAAGGACCTCGAGATCTCCGAGGCGATCGGAGATCGGGCCGGGCAGGTTCAGATGCACAGCTTGCTCGGGGCCTGCGCGCTCGAGACGGGCGATCTCGAGCTGGCGGGCCGCCACTACCGGGCCTCGTGGAAGCTCGGCCAAGGCGTGCGCGCGCGGGTCTTCTCGGGCGCGGGCCTGATTCGCCTCGCCGCGGCGGCCGGGGACGACGAAGCCCTCGATCGCGTGGCCGCCGATCTGGTCGGGCTCCTGCCCGTGGATGGATCGGGCGTTCCCGGCGAGGCGCGCCAGGCCTTGAAGCGCGCCATGGCGACGGTGGCGGCGTCGCATGCCTCCGACGCGGTAGCGAAACTGCGTGCCTGGCTATAGGTCGATTCGTGCGGCGTAGAGCAGCTGATCGTCGACGTGTGGCAGGGTCATCAGGAGCGTGGACAGGCGTAGGTCGGCCCGACCCCGTGCCCGTTCCTCACCGTTCACCCGAATCACGACCTCCTGCGCCAGGTCGAAGAGCGGCGGCCCGAGAAGCACGGACAAACCGGTCAGATCGTCGGCCCCCGCGTGCACACGGATGTCGCACACGTTGCCGGGCATCGCCTGGACCTCGATGCGCGCTTCCGGCTCCGGTCGCGCCCAGTACACCCAGTAGAACTGGCGCTTCCATGCCAACACGGGTTCCCAGACGAAGCGGGCGGGGCGTGCGTCGCGCCGCTTCTCCGCGAGCCATCGCAAGCTCGGCAGGTACCCCTTCGCGGGCGCCGCGTGGCGGCGGCCGTCCACTTCGTCGTAGCGGAAGTCGAAGCCACCGCCGAACTCCTCCTTGAGCGCGGTGAGAAAGCGGATGGCGCCTTGGTTCTCGGCGGGAGGAACGCGGGGGTCGTCCAGGCTCTGGTAGACGTGCAGGCGTTGGTTGAACAGGTTGGGCAACACACCCGGCTGGACACCGACGACGTTGCGATCGGTGTCGTTGTCCCAGATGGGCACCGGCGCGCCCGCGTAGGCGCCGATCCCCGCGAACAGGTCCGCGTGGTGGGCGCCGATGTGCCAGGATCCGAAGCCCCCCATGCTGTGGCCGCAGATGTAGATCCGGTCGGGGTCGACTTTCCCCGTGCGCTTCGCGGCGCGAACCAACTCGACCACGAACTCCTCGGTACCCGAGGTCGTCCAGCCTCGCTCCGTCTTCTCCAACACCTCGGGGAAGATCCACCACCACCCGCCACCGCCCATCGCACCCGCCGCGCTCTCCGCGCTCCCCGATCCGGCGCCGCCGCCGTGCAGCCCCAGGAAGAGCGTCGATGCCGGCTTGCCGTGCACGATGTACTTGCCGCGCTCCGGCCCCAGCAACGTGTTCGTGCCCGACTTGGCGATGCGGGGCTTGCGCTTCATCGCCAGCTTCAGCAGGTCCTTCCGGAGCTTCTTGGCCTGTGCGGGCGTGAGCGGCGCGAAGCGGCCTTCCACCTCCGCGAGCAGGGCCTGCCGCCCGGCGAAGTCCGCGTCCAGGTAGGATGCGACCAGGCTCTTGAGGGCGCGACCCGACGGCGGGCGTTCGTCCCCGGCCCACGCCGTACCTGCCTCGACCGAAACGAGGGCCAGGAGGAGGGCGAGGCCCAGCCGGGCACACGGAGTCGTCCAGCAGTGCTTCATCGCCCGACGATTCTACGTGGCTTCGTGTGTTTGGCGCTCCCGCGTAGGATGCCGGCTATGGCACACGATCGTGCGCACGACTCCGAGCGTCTCCTCCGCGCCCGGGCCCTCGCGGTCAAGGGCCGCTTCGGCGCGGAACCCAATCCCCTCGTGGGCTGCGTGCTCGAGCGCGGAGGGCGCATCGTCGGCGAAGGGTGGCACGCGGTCTACGGTGGGCCGCATGCCGAGGCCATGGCACTCGCCAAGGCCGGGGACGACGCGCGCGGGGCGACCGCGTACGTCACGCTCGAGCCCTGCAGTCGCCACGGCAAGACGCCGCCCTGTTGCGAGGCGCTCATCGCCGCCGGCGTGGCGCGGGTCGTCTTCCAGCGCGAAGATCCGAACGAGGACGGCCGCGGCCGCCGTGCGCTCGAGGCGGCGGGCCTCGAGGTCCTGGGGCCGCTCGACGACGAGAACGAAGCGGACGCGCTGCTCGAGGTGTTCATGGCCTCGGCGACCCGCGCGCGCCCCTGGGTGATCCTCAAGTGGGCCATGACGCTCGACGGGCGCATCGCGTCCGCACCGGGCGCCGGGGGGCGCATCACCGGAGCGCGCGCCGCGTCGTTCACCCACGAGCTGCGAGCGCACGTCGACGCGGTTGCGGTTGGCGTGGACACGATCCTCGTCGACGACCCCCGGCTCACCTGCAGGCTGGCCGAAGGCCTGCCGCGCGGCCGCCCCCAGCCCGCCAGGGTCGTGTTCGACTCTTCGCTCCGGATGCCACCGACGGCTCGCCTCTTCGAGGACGTCGACGTCGCTCCCGTCATCGTGATGACGGCCTCGTCGGATGAGGGGGCCCGTCGCCTCCTGGAGGGAGCCGGAGCGCGCGTCGTCCAGGTGCCGGGCGCCGATGGCCGAGCCAATCTGGCGACGGCGCTGGCGTGGCTGAGGGACGCCGGCCGTGAGCGCCTGCTCGTGGAAGGGGGCTCGCGGGTGAACGGCGCCTTCCTCCGCACCGGGCTCGCCGATCAGGTCACCGCCTTCGTCGCGCCCCGGATCCTCGGTCGCGAGGACGCACCGGTGGCGGTGCAAGGCAGCGGGATTCTCGATCTCGACCACGCCCTGCCCCTTCGCGATGCCCAGTGGCGCCGCATGGGGGACGACCTCCTGGTCCAGGGGTACGTGGGCGCCTCGCCCGCCGCGGTCAGCGGATGATCGGGCGTGCGTTCGTGATGTCGCTGGCCCGGTAGCGGATCCTCGCGCTGCGGAGCAGGTCGCGCAGCTCCAGCAGTTCGGGATGGACGGGATCGATGTACGACGCGCGCGCGGCCCAGCGCTCGGCCTGGCTGTAGACGCGCTGATCCCAGAAGAACCAGGCCGTTGCGAAGAGGAGCTGGAACTGCTCGACGTCGAGCTCGTTCAGGCGCCTGAGGATGTCGCGGTAGGCCTCGTGTTCGCGCGAGACGATACGACGAAGGCGGCCGAAGTTGCGACGTGCCGCCGTAAACGCCTTGTCGGCGGCCTCGGCGTACTTGCGCGAGCGGGTGACGTTGCCGATCGCCCGGCTTTCGGCGGCCTTGACGGCTTGCTTGCGACCGGACTCGATCTGGCCGATCGCCTTCATCGTGCGCTTGAGGATCTCCTTGTTGCGTTCCGCATCCACCTGCGCGCGCTCGAGCTCGCGGGCATCCTTGTCCGCAAGCGTCTGCAGCTTGCCCACCTTCTTGAGCAGATCCCGGATCAGCTTGTCGATCGCGGCCGCGTTGGGCGCGCCGCTGAAGTGCAGCTTCAGCTCCCGAGCCGTCTGCAGCGCGCGGTCGATGTCGCCGTCCTCGGCGGCCTTGAGTGCTTGACCCACGCCGGCCTCCACCGCGTCCTGCTCGGCGGTGGCTACGATCTGTTGGTACGTCTTGCGGTCCAGGGCACCCAGCGCGAGCGCCTTCTCGAACTCGGCCCGCGCTTCCCGGTAGAGGCCCATCTCGACCGCCAACTCGGCCAACGCGAGTCGAGCGTCGCCGTCTGCGGCGGGCGCGAGCGCGGCCTTGGCGCGGTAGACCCCGCGTGGCCTGAGCTGCGACCAGGGGACGCGCCGGACCTCATCGGGGCCGACGCGGACGACGACCTCGCGGGCGTCACTGGACTCCACGACGCCGGTGAGGGTCTTGCCCGAGGCGAGCGGCAGATCCACGGGACGCGTGTCGGCGGCGCGGGCCACGGACAGCGACCCGGCGAGCATGAGCAGGGCGATCAGGAAGGGGGTCGTGAGGCGCATGGAATCTCCGCTTCCGATCGTACGAACGTCTGCGGGCCCGGCCTGCCTCCCCGGAAAGGGATCGTCAGGGGCCTATCGGGGTGCGGGGTTGTTGATGGCCTGGCGCGTGAGGATCTGCCGGTACCGGTCCAGGAGCTCCGCCGCGTTGATGCGCGCCTGGCGCTGCTTGCGGGCGTCGGTGAGCTTCAAGTAGCGCTCGAGGTCCTTGACGGCCTGGTCGTAGCGGCTGAGTGCCGCGTAGGCCTGGGCTCGCTCGACCAGGGCGGCCACGTGGGCCGGGTCCATGGCCAGGACGGCATCGTAGCGGTCGACCGCCTTGATGAACTCCTCGCGGCGCATGTGCACGGAGCCGAGCAGCATCAGCATGCCCTTCTCCTTCTCCCGGGCTCCGTGGATCTTCTCCAGGTAGAAGGCGCGCTGCTCCGGCTTCACGTCGCCGCCGCGCATGGCCTCCCACTCACGAAGGCGCTCGCGCCACTGCTTCTGGCTCTTGCGGCTGAGATCGATGTAGCGGTCGGCGTAGTGGATGCCGGCCTGCTCGTTGTTGGTCAGGATGTATGCCTTGGAGAGACCGGCCAGCGCGTAGGGGTTGTCGGGCGACGCTTCCAACACGGCCCGCCAGAGCGGGGCCGACTTGTGGAGCAGATTGTCGCGCATCTGCTTCTGCCGGGTCAGCCACTCTTGAAGGCCGGCGCTGTCGGCGTTCGGGTCGTTGGCGAGCTTCTCGTCGATCTCCCGGATGTCGCGGTCGTAGAAGTCCGCGAGTTGGGAGTAGACGATGGCGAGCGTGCTCTGCACCTCGAAACGGATGTCCCCCCGGGTGGGGTGCTGCCACTGGAGGCAGAGCAGGCCGGGATTGCCGTCGGCGCCGTTGATGATCCTCTCCGCGCGGCGCAGCGACGGCACGGTACCGATCATCTGCAACGACTTGGCGAGGCCGAACTGTGCCCACTGGTCGTCCGGGCGCTCGGAGAGAAACTTGTCCCACATGGCGACGGACTGCTGGTACTTGCCCCCCTCGTAGTACTGCTTGGCGGCGTTCTCGTAGTAGTCCACGCGCGCCACGGCGTCCTTGGCGGACTCCTTGTCCGGCATGAGCTGGGTGGGCAGGCCCCCGCTGCAGCCCACGAGGGCGACGAGGAGCACGGTCGAGCCGAGCAGGGTCCAGGAGGTTCTAGTAGCCGCGGTCATGTCGTTTCGTCTCCCTGGCGAGGCGGGGGTACGATGGCCCGAAGTCGTCATCGGGCCGTCACTTGCGCTCGGAGCCCACGATCCGGCGGCGACGTGCCCCATCGGATCGCAAGGCGAGGGTCTTCTGGCGGGCCAGGACGACGAGTCCCGGGGGTGTCCCGCGCGGCTTGCGGACGTGTCTGCGCTGGACGTAGTCCACCTCGCAGTTCTGGCGGCCCTTCAGCGTACTGAACGTCCACGCGAGCTCGGCTGCGTCGATGAGCGTGTCGCGGGGGACCGTCTTTCCGCTCGGTGTCGGCACGATCACGTGGCTCCCCTGGCCGCCCCGGACGTGGAGGAACAGGTCCTGCGGACGGGCCCGGCGCAGCGTCAGCGCGTCGTTGCCTCGGGCATGGCGCCCCACCAGAATCGGCCACCCGTCCGCGGAGCAGAACTCGCGCCACGGCCGTGCGTGCGCCGCCGCGCGGGCGCCCGGCGTCGTGGTCTGGGGCTTCACCCCGGCCGCCTCGGCGAGGCGCCGCAGGGACTCGATCGGCGTGTCCGGGCGGGCACTGGCCTCGAGCGCCCGCCGGGCGGCGTCCGCCTGGGCCCGGGCGCGCGGTCCGCGCCGCCGGGCCTCCTCGGCGGCACGCTCCCGCTTCTGGGCGCGCCGGAAGGCGTGCGCGACCTGTTCCCCGGGCTCTCGGCGAGGATCCACGCGGATCGTGACCATCGGGGGCTCGGGCGCGTCGGTCTCGTGATCGGGCACCATCACGTCCTGCTGCCCGGCCTTCAGAAGATGGAAGGACGCCTGGAGCAGACGCGCTTCGCGGGCGG
The DNA here is from genome assembly GCA_963802335.1 of uncultured Planctomycetota bacterium. Lineage (GTDB taxonomy): Bacteria > Planctomycetota > PLA2 > PLA2 > JAEUHO01 > CAWDIE01. The sequence goes on from CAWDIE010000009.1 coordinate 492,738, forward strand.
CCTCCTCCGCTTCGCGCTCGAGCTTCGCGGGGTCGCCGAGGCGCTCGGCGGCGGTGGTGGCGCGGCGAACCTGCCGTTCCAGCGCCCGGCTCAATTCGCGGCGCTCCCGGGTGGCGGCCGCTTCGGCACTCGCCTCGTCGGCCTCCCGCTCGATCGCCTCGCTGGTCGTGTCTTGGGCCTGGGCCGATGTCGAGGGCGCGGCGTCCGACGGTGGGACGGCGATGAACTCCTGCCCCACACGGGCTCCCCGGCGTCGGGCGACGTCGCCGCGCGGGGTGACGACCACCCGCCCCGAGGGGTCCACCAGGTAGAAGTTCGCGCCTCGGCCGAAGCCTTCGAACCAGAGCGGCGTCGTCGCACCGCCGCGCCCGAACGCCACGGCGAGCGCGCGCTCGCCCCGCACGGCCCGGGCCCCTTCGAGGCGACCGTGGCTGAGGTGCCGGCGCATCGTGGACGCGAGCGGGGCGGGGTGATGGGGCGCGGGACGCGCCGACGCCATGTGGATGCGCGGGCGATCCGGGTCCAGATCCAAGACCAGATCCCGCCGCTTGGATCCCTGCTCGAGAGCGACGCGGAATCGGTTCCGCCCATCCTGGTGGACGGCGCGCACACGCCACCCGCGGTGGGCGTCGATCTCTCGGGCGATGGCGTGGATCTGGCTGGGCGTCATGGGGGGAAACTCGACATACGCCCGGCCCCGCTCGCGCGTTGGCTGGCGGGGAGGGGCGCACGGGCGGCGTTAGGCGTCGGGGTCGTAGACCCAGCTGAGGTCGTCACGCGCCCACTCGATGAGGTCGTCCCCCGGGAACCAGAGGCCCAACTCGTAGGTCGCCGTGTCCGAGCCGTCGGATGCGTGGACCATGTTGAAGGACTTGCTCATGCCGAAGTCACCGCGGATCGTCCCCGGAGCCGCTTCGGCGCCGTTCGTCGGGCCCACGAGCATCCGGATGGCGGCAATCGCCCCTTCGCCCCGCACGGCGATCGCGACCACCGGGCCGGACGACATGAAGCCGAGAAGGCTCTGGAAGAACGGGCGCTCCTTGTGAACGGCGTAGTGCTGCTCGAGGAGGCTCATCGGGGCCTTCAGCATCTTGAGGCCGACGACCTGGAGACCCTTGGCCTCGAAGCGTCGGATCACCTCGCCGATGAGGCCGCGCTGGACGCCGTCGGGCTTCACGAGGACGAGACTGGTTTCCATCGCCATGGATTCACTCCGTTTGGGGGGGCTTTCCCGGACCAAGCCCGGCATCGTACGCGTAGGCGCGCCTAGGGGTAAGATCTCGCCATGACGACCTTGCTAGCCATCCGCCGGGCCCACACCGCCGTCATGGGCGGCGACGGGCAGGTCACCCTGGGGGAGGCGATCCAGAAGCACGGCGCCGTGAAGGTCCGCGCGATCGAGAACACGAAGGTGCTCGCCGGGTTCGCCGGCGGGGCGGCCGACGCCATGGCCCTGCTCGACCGCTTCGAGGGCAAGCTCGAGGAGGCCGGGGGGCACCTCGTCAAGGCGGCGGTCGAGCTCGCACGCGACTGGCGCAAGGACCGGGTCCTCCGACGCCTGGAGGCCGTGCTCCTCCTCGCCGATCCGGATCACCTGCTCCTCGTCTCCGGTACCGGGGACGTGCTGTCCAGCGACGACGGCGTGATGTACGCGGGGAGTGGGGGCACCGTCGCCGGGGCCGCCGCACGCGCCCTCCTACGGCATACCGATCTGGACGCCGAGGCCATCTGCCGCGCCGCCTTGGACATCACGGCCGAGATCGACCTCTACACCAACGATCAACTGACGATTCTGCAGACGGCGTAAGTCGCGAGGAGGGCGGCCACCCGGGTACCCTCGCATCCGCATGACCCACGCCGCCCCCGACGCCCATCTGACCCCCGCCCGCATCGTGGAGGCGCTCGATCGCCACGTGATCGGGCAAGCCAAGGCGAAGCGCGCGGTCGCCATCGCGATCCGCAACCGCTGGCGACGCCTGCAGCTCGGTGAAGACCTCCGCGAGGAAGTCACGCCCAAGAACATGCTCCTCATCGGGCCCACCGGGGTGGGCAAGACCGAGATCGCCCGTCGCATCGCCACCCTCATCGGCGCGCCGTTCAGCAAGGTCGAGGCGTCGAAGTACACCGAGGTCGGGTACGTGGGGCGGGACGTCGAGTCGATCGTGCGCGATCTCCTCGAAAGCGCGATGGGGATGGTGCGCGATCGCCAGCGAGCGGGGGTGCAGTCCAAGGCGCGCGCCGCCGCCGAGGAGCGGGTCCTCGATGCCCTCATGGCGTCGTACGACCCGAACGATCCCGACAGCGACCCGCTGGGCTTCGAGCGCGTGGACCCTCGCGCCCCGTCGGTCCAGGACATGAGCGCCACCCGCGTGCGCATGCGCGAGCGCCTCCGCGCCGGTGCGCTGAACGCGCGCGACGTGGAGATCCAGGTCCAGGAGGGCGGGGCGGGGCAACCGCTCGCCGACATCTTCTCCAGCGCGTCGTTCGCGCAGACCGGGATCGACCTCCAGGGAATGATGGATCGCATCCATCCGCCCAAGACCACGTCGAAGCGCATGACCGTGCCCGAGGCCTTGGCGCTGCTGACGGCCGAGGAGAGCGAGAAGCTGGTCGACAAGCAGGACGTGTCCGAAGAGGCCATCTCGCTCGTCGAGAACTCCGGCATCGTCTTCCTCGACGAGATCGACAAGGTCGCCATGGCGTCCAGCAAGGGCGGCGGCCCCGACGTGTCGCGCGAGGGCGTCCAGCGGGATCTCCTCCCCCTCGTCGAAGGGACCACCGTGGCGACGCGCCACGGCATGGTGAAGACCGACCACATCCTGTTCATCGCCGCCGGGGCCTTCCACGTCGCCAAGCCGTCCGACCTGCTGCCCGAACTCCAGGGACGCTTTCCCATCCGGGTCCGCATGGACAGCCTGAGTGAGCAGGACTTCATCCGGATCCTGACCGAGCCCAAGGGCGCGTTGACCAAGCAGGTCATCGCCTTGATGGGCGCCGAGGGCGTCAAGGTGAGGTTCACCGACGACGGTGTGCAGGAGCTGGCCCGCGTGGCGGCCGAGGCCAACGCGCAGCACGAGAACATCGGCGCCCGCCGTCTGGGCACCGTCCTCGAGCGCGTCATCGAGGAGATCTCCTTCGATGCGCCGTCGCAGAAGGGCAGCAAGATCGTGATCGATCGTGCGTACGTGCTGGGGCGCGTCGGCGACCTGCTCGAGGACCGCGACCTCGGCCGCTACGTGCTGTAGGGGCGCTGCGGGGGGGATCCAACGGAACCCGTTTCGCCTGGCGCACGTTCCTGTCTACCCTTCCCGATCTCGAGGGAAACAACGATGAAGACGTCCTACCGAACCCATACCTGCGGCGAGCTGAGAAGCGAACACGTCGATTCCGACGTGGCGCTCTGCGGCTGGGTCCACACGGTGCGCAGCCAGGGGGGCGTCCTCTTCGTCCTCGTGCGCGACCGGTACGGCCTCACCCAGGTCACGTTCCGGGGGGACGTCGATGCCGCGCTTCTGGCGGCCGCCGAAGAGGTACGCCCGGAGTGGGTGATCCGCGCCGAGGGCAAGGTCCTCGCCCGACCCGCCGAGGCGCAAAACGCCAAGATGCCCACCGGTGCCATCGAGGTCGAGGCACGCACGCTGGAGGTGCTCTCCCGAAGCGAGGTGCCCCCGTTCCACCCCTCCGAGCACGCCGATGCCGGCACCGAGATCCGTCTACGCTACCGCTATCTGGACCTTCGCCGGGAGCGCATGCAGGAGGTCCTGCAGGAGCGGGCGCGCATCCTCAGCCGCATGCGAGGGCACCTGGAGAGCCAAGGCTTCACCGAGGTCGAGACGCCGATCCTGACCCGGTCTACGCCGGAAGGAGCCCGGGACTACCTCGTGCCCAGCCGCGTGCGACGAGGCAACTTCTTCGCGCTTCCCCAGAGTCCGCAGCTCTTCAAGCAGATCCTGATGGTGAGCGGCGTGGACCGCTACTACCAGGTCGCGCGCTGCTTCCGCGACGAGGACCTGCGCGCCGACCGTCAGCCGGAGTTCACGCAGATCGACATCGAGGCGTCGTTCGTGGACGAGGCGGACATGGCCGCCCTGCTCGAGCCCGTCGTGGTGGACCTCGTGAAGACCTACCGTGGGCACGACATCCCCCTGCCGCTGCCGCGCATGACGTACGAGGAGGCGATGAACCGCTTCGGGTCCGACCGACCCGACCTGAGGAACCCGCTCGAGCTCGTGGACGTGAGCGCCGAGGCCGCGGGTATCGGGTTCGCTCCCTTCGAGCAGGCCGTCGCGACGGGCGGGGTGGTGAAGGCCATCGCCGCCCCCGGGGGCGGTTCGCTCTCCCGCAAGGAGATCGAGGCCCTGGACGCGGAGGCCAAGGCCCAGGGGGGCGCCGGGCTCGGCTGGGCCAAGGTCACGGCCGACGGCGTCTCCGGTGCGCTCGGCCGCTTCCTGAAGTCCGAGGCCGGGCACACGGTCGTCGAGGCCGCCGGCGGCGGTGAGGGGGATCTGCTGGTGTTCGCCGCCGGCGAGCGAGACCTGGTCCACAAGGTCCTGGGCATGGCCCGCCTCGAGCTCGGGCAGCGGCTCGGCCTCGTGGACGAGAGCCGGAGCGCGCTGCTCTGGGTCCACCACTTCCCCCTCGTGGAATGGAATCGAGGACGAGTCCCGCTGGGACGCGCTCCACCATCCCTTCACGAACCTGGTCCCCGAGGACGTGGCGCGGCTTCGCGGCCTCGTCGAGGGGGGGATCGAGCACGCGCCCCGGGAGGTGGTCGCCGGCCTCAGGGCCGAGGCCTACGACCTCGTCCTCGACGGCGTCGAGATCGCCGGGGGCAGCATCCGTATCCACCGCCAGGACGTCCAGTCGGACGTCTTCCGCCTGATCAACCTGGATCCGGCCGTGGCCGAGCAGCGGTTCGGGTGGTTTCTCAGGGCCTTGGCCTACGGCACGCCGCCCCACGGGGGCATCGCCTTCGGCTTCGACCGGATGGTGATGCTCCTGCTGGGGGAGGACTCGATCCGCGAGGTGATCGCCTTCCCCAAGACCACGCAGGCGGTGTGCCTCATGAGCGAGGCCCCCGCGGGCGTGGACGGAGCCCAGCTCGACGAGCTCGGGCTCGCCATCACGGCGGATACCGACGCGACCGAGTGAACCTCACACCCCGCGGAAACGTCGGGGGAGGCAGGCCGGCTTGCAGGTAAGGTCTGGGGCTCGGCGCCCACGATTCCCCCCCTCAGAAGGAACGAGACCATGTCCTCCGCTATCCAACTCCGACTTCCCGACGGATCCGCCCGACAGGTGGCCGCCGGCACTACGGTGTTGGAGGTCGCGGAGGCGATCGGTCCCCGCCTGGCCAAGGCGGCCGTGGCCGGGGAGCTCGATGGCGCCATCGTGGAGATGGGGCGGCCGCTGGAGCACAGCGGCGCGTTTCGCATCCTGACCGCGAGGGATCCCGAGGCCTTGTACGTGCTTCGCCACAGTGCGGCCCACCTGCTCGCCATGGCCGTGCTGGATCTCTTCCCCGGCACCGACCTGGGGTTCGGTCCCGCCACCGAAGACGGCTTCTACTACGACTTCCTCACCCCCGAACCCATCCAGGAGGAAGACCTCCCGCGGATCGAGGCTCGGATGCTGGAGATCGCCAAGGAGAAGCGGGCATACGAGCGCGTGGCCTACGATCGCGAGGGGGCCAAGGAGAGGCTCCAAGCGAGTCGGGTACGAGCTCAAGATCCCGCACGTCGACGAGATCCCCGAGGACGTGATCACCTTCTACGACTCGGCCTCGTTCACCGACATGTGTGAAGGCCCGCACGTGCCGGACACCGGTTGGCTCGAGCACATCAAGCTTCTGGGCGTGTCCGGTGCCTACTGGCGCGGCGACGCCGATAACGTCGGCATGCAGCGCGTGCGGGGCACCGCGTACTTCAAGAAGGAAGACGTCGCGGCGCACATGCTTCGACTCGAAGAGGCCAAGAAGCGCGATCATCGCAAGATCGGGCGCGACATGGACCTCTTCTCGTTGCACGAGGAAGGCCCGGGTTTCCCGTTCTGGCACCCCAAGGGCAGCATCGTCTGGAACGAGATCGAGAACCTGATTCGCGAGCAGCTCAAGAAGCGCGGGTACGGCGAGGTCCGCACCCCGATGCTGCTCTCCGACGAGCTGTGGAAGCGGTCGGGTCACTACGACCACTTCCGCGACGACATGTACTTCCTCGAGCTCGACGACAAGTCCTACGCCGTCAAGCCGATGAACTGCCCCGGCGCCTGCCTGATCTACGGCAGCCGTCCGCACTCCTACCGCGAGCTGCCGATGCGGCTCGGCGAGTTCGGCTACGTCCACCGCAACGAGATGTCCGGCGTGCTGCACGGGCTCGTGCGCGTCCGCGCGTTCACCCAGGACGACGCCCACGTCTACTGCACCGAAGACCAGGTCGAGGCCGAGTGCCGGGACATGATCGACATGACCCGGGAGATCTACCAGGCCGTCGGCTTCGGGATTCCCGCCGCCCGCCTGGCGACCCGCCCCGAGTCCGCCATGGGGGACGAGGCCACCTGGGCCCGGGCGGAGAAGGCCCTGGCCGCCGCGCTGGACGCGGAGGGGTTCGAGGGGCAGTGGAAGCTCGCGCCCGGCGAGGGTGCGTTCTACGGCCCGAAGATCGAGTTCCACATCACCGACGCCCTCGGGCGGAGCTGGCAGTGCGGCACCGTCCAGATCGACTTCTCCATGCCCCGACGGTTCGGCCTGGAGTACGTCGGCGCGGATGGTGAGCGCCACGTGCCGGTCATGATCCATCGGGCCATCGTCGGATCGATGGAGCGGTTCATCGGCATCCTCATCGAGCACCACGCCGGGAAGTTCCCGTTCTGGCTGGCCCCCGTCCAGGTGAAGGTCCTGACCATCACCGACGACCAGAACGAGTACGCCGAGCACGTCATCGGGACGCTGCGCGAGGCCGGCATCCGCGCGGAGGGCGATCTGCGCGGCGGCGAGAAACTCAACGCCAAGGTCCGAGACGCCACCCTGGAGCGCGTGCCCTACCTCCTCGTGGTCGGGAAGCGCGAAGCGGCAGAGGGCAAGGTTGCCGTCCGCCGCCAGTCGGGCGAGAATCTCGGGCCGATGGACCTCGACGCATTCCTCGAGCTGGCTCACGAGATGATCCGTGCGCGCTCGTAGTTCGTCCCGTCCCCACCGCTCCCGCGTGGGCCGTGGGGGAGGGGTCTGTCGTCCATGGAAGTCGCTCCGGTTCGGTCCGGAGCCCAGTAGGCCCAGCCGGTGTACGGCGCGGGCCGGTCTTTGATCGGAGGAAGCAACCATCCGTCGTCGTTACGATCGAACAATGCCCCGCGACATGGGGCCCCGTGTCAATGAGCGCATCACCATTCGCCAGGTGATGCTGATCGATGCCGAAGGCAAGAAGGTCGGCGTCGTGGACACCAGTCGCGCGCTCGACATGGCCAAGGAGGCCCAGCTCGACCTCGTCGAGGTGGCCGACAACGCCCGCCCGCCCGTGTGCAAGATCATGGACTACGGGAAGTACAAGTACGAGCAGAGCAAGAAGGCGCACGAGTCGAAGAAGAAGCAGCATCAATCGAAGCTGAAGACGGTCCGACTCCGCCCCAAGACCGACCCCCACATGCTCGAGATCCGCGTCGAGAAGGCGCGGCAGTTCCTCATGCGTGGGGACAAGGTGCAGCTGATGATCCTCTTCCGGGGCCGCGAGATGGCCCACCAGGAAATGGGGATGCGCCACTGCAAGGAGGTCGCCAAGCGACTCGAAGACGTCGCCCGGGTCGAGCAGGAGCCCCGCATGGAGGGGCGCCGCATGACCATGTTGATGTCGCGCAAGTGACTGATCGGGGGGTGGACCCCCGACCACCCCGCTTTCTGGGGGCCCGAGGGGGCCTCCGTAGCCCGTTCCCCGCCCCCCGAAACCCTTGACGAGTCGAAGACGGACGCTACCTTCGCCGCTTCCCCTTTGACCGAGCCGGTGAAATCCCATGCCCAAGCTGAAGACACGATCGTCCGTTGCCAAGCGCTTCAAGGTCACCAAGACCGGGAAGGTGCTCAGCTATGGCCGGGCCAACACCAGCCACATCATGAGCAAGAAGAACGCGAAGCGGCGCCGTCGCCTGCGTAACTCCCAGGTCGTGGAGACGCAGGCCAAGATGGTCCGGCAGCAGAGCGGCAAGTAGGGCCGCGGTCACCCGCCGCCCCACGAATAGAGGAAGCCTGAACCATGGCCCGCGTCAGAAGCACTCCCGTCCGCCTCGCCCGTAAGCGCCGTCTCATGAAGGCCGCCAAGGGCTTCTGGGGCGCCCGCAGTCGTCAGTACAAGGTCATGCGCGAGACCGTCCACCGCGCCTGGCAGTACGCCTACATCGGCCGCCGCCTCAAGAAGCGCGACTTCCGCCGCCTCTGGATCCTCCGCGTGAACGCGGCGACCCGCGCGCGCGGCATGATGTACAGCCGCTTCATCAACGGCCTGAAGAAGGCGGGGGTCGAGCTCAACCGCAAGTCCCTCAGCGAGATCGCCATCCACGACCCCAAGGCGTTCGACCAGCTCGTGGAGATGGCCAAGGCCCAGCTGGCCTGACGCGGGGCTTCCCCCGGGATTCACGCGAGGGGCGGGCCAGTGGCCCGCCCCTTTTGCATGGGTGGATCGGTTCCGGCGAGCGCCGCTGTGTCCACCGGCTCGTCCTCGTACACTCCGCGCTTCGGCAGGAGGATCCTGATGCTCCGCGACATCGACGAACTCGAGACCTCGGCCCTCGCCGCCATCGAGGCGGCGTCTAGCCAGGCGGCGCTTGCCGACGTCCTGGCCGACGTGGTCGGCAAGCGCGGCCGCCTCCAGGCGATCCTGCGTGGGATCGGCAAGCTGCCCAAGGAGGAGCGCGGTGGCGTGGGCCAGGCGGCCAACCTCGCCAAGCAGGCCATCGAGGCCGCGGCGGCCGAGCGGGAGGCCGCGTTCGTCTCAGCGCGTGAGTCGAATCTCGCCGAGACGGAGTGGGTCGATGCGACGTTGCCCGGGGCGATCCGCGGCGGGGGGAGCTTCCACCCGATCAGCCAGATGATCCGCGAGGTCGAAGACATCTTCCTCGGGATGGGCTTCGAGCTGGCCGACGGCCCCTGGGTCGAAGACGACTGGCACAACTTCCAGGCCCTGAACGTCCCGCCGGATCATCCCGCGCGGGATCTCCAGGACACCTTCTGGATGGAAGACGGCAACTGCCTGCGCACCCACACGAGTCCCGTGCAGATGCGGCTCATGGCGCGTGGCGAGCTGCCCATCCGGGCGGTCGCGATCGGGCGGGCGTTTCGCAACGAGGCGACCGACGCGACGCACGAGCACTCCTTCCACCAGATGGAAGGCCTCATGATCGACCGTGAGGTCACCGTGGGGCACATGCTCTACGTCCTCAAGGCGTTCCTGCGGGAGGTGTTCGGCGAGAGCGTCGAGATCCGCCTCCGTCCCTCGTACTTCCCGTTCGTGGAACCGGGGTACGAAGTCGACATGCGGTGGCGCGGTTCGTGGCTGGAGCTGCTCGGCTGCGGGCTGGTGCACCCGAACGTGCTGCGCGCGGGGGAGATCGACCCCTTCCACTACTCGGGCTTCGCCTTCGGCGTCGGGATCGACCGATTGGCGATGCTCCGCTACGGCATCGAGGACATCCGGCATCTACACGGTGGGGACCTCCGGTTCCTCCGGCAGTTCCGTCAGGGAGTGGAGCTATGAGGCTCTCGTATCGGTGGCTCGACGAGCTGGTGGGGCTGAAGGATCTGCCGGCCGACACGATTGCCCGTCGCCTGACCTTCCACACCGCCGAAGTCGAGGGCGTGGAGACCGTCGGCGAAGGGCTCGCCGGCGTCGTGACCGGCCGCGTCGTGGCCGTGCGCCCGCATCCGGATGCGGACCGGCTCCGTCTCTGCACCGTGGATCTCGGTGACGGCACGACGCCGGAGGTGGTGTGCGGCGCGCCCAACGTCGCCGAAGGGCAAGTCGTCTGCTACGCGCGCGTCGGCCTGACCTTGCCCAACGGGGTGAAGCTCAAGAAGGCCAAGATCCGAGGCGTGGAGAGCGTGGGGATGATCTGCGCCGAGGACGAGCTCGGTCTCGGCGAGGGGCACGCGGGCATCATCGAGTTGCCGGAGGGCACGCCGATCGGGGTGCCTGTCGCCCAGGTGCTCGGCGCCGACGACGAGGTGTTCGTGATCGACAATCCGGCGATCACGCATCGACCGGATCTCTGGGGCCACGTCGGGTACGCGCGCGAGCTGGGGGCCTTGCTGGGGGAGCGCTTCACGCCGCCCACCGCCGACGATGCCGATCAGGCCTTCGCCGACGCCACCGGGGAGCCGTTCCCCATCCGGATCGAGGACGAAGATGGGTGCCGACGCTACGTCGGTGTCGTCATCGAGAACGTCAGCAACGGTCCCTCACCGTGGTGGCTCAGGACGCGCCTCGAAGCCCTCGGAATGCGCAGCATCAGTCTGCTCGTGGATCTCTCGAACTACGTGATGTTGGAGCAGGGCCAGCCCATCCACGCCTTCGACATCCGCGACATCCAAGGGGGAGGCATCGTCGTCCGGCGTGCCCGGCCCGGCGAGACGATGACCACGCTCGACGGGGAGGAGCGGACCTTCGTCGAGGACGACCTCTTGATCGCCGACGGCGAGCGTGCCGTGGCGGTCGCCGGCGTCATGGGCGGTGAGAACAGCGAGGTCCGCGAGGACACCACCACGCTCCTTCTCGAAGCCGCGAATTTCGACCCCGTGCGCGTGCGCCTCACCGCCGCGCGTCTCGGCCTCCGGACCGAGGCGAGCTCCCGCTTCGAGAAGCGACTCGACCCCGAGTCGGCGTGGGCTGCCGCTCGGCGCTTCACCCAGCTCGTGCTCGAGCACTGCCCGGGTGCGACGGTCACCCGACGGGTGGCCGACGCCTACCCTCGTCCCTACCCCGCCGTCCGCATCGAGATGCCCTACGACCTCGTGAGCCGGCGCCTGGGGATGCGCATCTCGGATGGGGAGGTGCGCGCCAACTTGATGGACCTCGGGTTCGAGGTGCACGAAGAGCGCGACGTACTGCAGGTGGACGTGCCGTCCTGGCGGGCCACGAAGGACGTGGAGTGCGCCGAGGACCTCGTCGAGGAAGCGGGGCGCATCCACGGCTACGACCACGTGCCCGAGACGGCGCCCGTGGGGAAGCTGACGCCTACCCTGCCGCCGCCCCTCCGGCGCCTCGAGCGGCGCATGGGGGACGTCCTCAGCCTCGACCTCGGCTACGCCGAGACCAAGACCTACGCGTTCTACGGGCCCACGGACGCCGCCCGCGTCGGGCTGGGGGACGTGGCCCACCTCCACGTCAGCAACCCCATCACCGAGGAGCAGGATCGGATGATCCTCACCACGGTGCCCGGCCTCCTGCGGCAGGTCCTCCGCAACATCGTGCGCGAGCCGTCCGGACGGATGTGGGTATCGAACCGACTCACCGTCCCTCGGGACGCGAGCGAGGGGCTGCCCACGGAGAGCCCCGTGTTGGGGCTGGTGTCGTGGAACCGCGACGCCGAGACGGATGCGGAGGGGCATCTCTTCCGGGATCTGATCGCCGACGTCCGGGCCGCGCTGGCCGCGGCACCGGTGGGAGAGGTCGTCCTTCGCGACGGCACGGGCGAGCCGCTGCGGCCGGGTCTTCCCGGTCCCCTGTGGCAGCACCCGGGGCGCCGCGCGCTCATCGCTGCGTCGGATACGGCCGTCGCCGTGGCCGGCGAGGTGTCGCCCGCCGTGCTTCGCGCCTTCGATCTGCCGGGACGCGTGGCGTGCGCCGAGATCGACCTCGACGCCGTGCTCGGCGCGACGACGGAGAAGGGCGCGCTCTATCGACCGATCCATCGGTACCCGGTCGTGCCGTTCGACGTCGCGGTGATCGTCGACCGCAAGACTCCCGCCGCCGACGTGGCGGACGCCATCGCGGGCGTAGACAAGACGGCCGTTCGGGACGTCGCTCTCTTCGACGTCTACGAAGGACAGGGTATCCCGGACGGGAGCCGGAGTCTCGCCTTCCGTCTGGAACTCCTCGACCCCAAGGGCACGCTCACGACCAAGAAGGCCGACAAGCTGCGCCGTCGCATCGTGGGTGCGCTCGAGAAGAACGGCTGGACCGTGCGCACCGGCGACGATGTCGCCGGCGACTGATGTCGCCGGCGTCGGGCCGAAAGGTCCTGACACGCACGCCGTCCGATCTCCGCGCGAGCAACTCGTTCGAACGAGTGCTAGACTACGCCTGCCCGACCGAGAGGGCGTTGGCACAGTTATCCCTGAGCCGATACCACGATCACGGATTCCCCATTTTCGGTGAACTAGAGCCCGCTAGCGCAGCAATGCGAATTGCAGGGTCGAATGCGCCGAAGGCGAGCCCACCTAACGGGAGGGCTCAGATGGATCCAGTTCGCTGGCGCCCCTCGGACGGGCGTTTTCAATTCTGCCCCACGCCCACGGGGAACGAAGACGGCGCAGCCCCGGGAGGCTGCGCCGCGAGTCGTGGCGAAGTCTGTTCGAGCGCGGCCGGCTACTTCTTCTTGCCCTTGCCGTTTCCCTTGCCGCCACCGCCGGTGTCGCCGCCGCCCGTGTCGCCACCGCCGGTGTCACCGCCGCCCGCATCGCCTTCGAGACGGTAGACGGTGTAGCGGGAGATGTCGTACCGGTTGCGGCTGGCATCGTAGTACCGATCCGCGTGGGTCACGTAGATCGAGTCCGCATCCGCGGTCATGCCTACGACGGACGTGGACGCCGTATCGGCGATGCGGTCGGCGAAGACCGTGGTCTCGGCCGCGTTCACGAGGCCCACGAAGTAGTTCACGTTCCAAGTGCTCGGCTTGCTGCTCGGGGGCTTCTGCAGGGCGATGGCGAAGTTGCCCGCGTCGGCCGTCCAGCCGAAGAAGCTGTGGGAACTGGTGGACTGGTCGAAGGCCGCAAAGGCTTCGTAGTCGGTTCCGCCGGCATCCAGCCGGAAGATCACGCCCGCGTCGGCCCCGAAGCGATCGCCTTGCACGTAGAGATTGCCCGACCCGTCCACTTCGATGTGCGGCTCATAGTCGAACGGCGGCTCGACATCGGCGGCGCTCCATGACGTACCGTCGTGGCAGAGCATCCAGAGCCGGGCTCGCGTCTCGATGGCCCCGCTCGTGTTGGTCACCGTCTCGAAGGTCGAGACGTAGATCTCCCCGTTGGGTCCCGCGGCCACCTGACCGATGTTGAAGCGCGAGACGAGGACCTCGTCGCTCCCCGGAAGGTCGAAGCTGTAGAGGACGCCCTGCTCGGTCAGCGTGAAGGCGCCGCTGCTCGTGCTCGGTCGGAAGTGGACGACTTCGAGCGTGTCGTCCTCCGCGGACGCGTTCGTCGGGTCGTCATCGACCCAGCGCAGGACGATCAAGTCGCCTTCCTGGAGGGGGGACGAAGTCGCCGGCACCCGGTCCATGGCTACGAGCTCCTCGCCGGCGTAGGCCTCGACGCTGTACGCCTCCGTGCTCGAGCCGCCGTAGGTGTACTCGGTGTGGTAGGCGATCTCGGCCCCGGCATTGGTGTAGCGGACGATGCCGCTGAACTCCTGGCGTTGGATTGGACCGTTGGCGTTCGTGGGCTGGACCGTGTCCGAGCTGTCGATGGCCTTGAAAATGGCGTAGAGAGAGCCATCCGCGGCCACCTCGAGGCCGTTCGACAGGCGGAGGCCGTCGACGTACTCCATCGCCGCCACGCCCGAGTCGTCCTCGAAGAGCTGGGCGGCGGACAGGACCGCGTCGGAGTCGAAGACTGCGGTCTCGCTGTAGCCCCCGGTCCCGTCGAGCACGAGCGGGCGGTCGGATCCGCTGCTCGGTTTCCCGGCCTCGGCCACCTCCGTGCCGAGGCCCCCTGCGAGTGCGGCGAGGGCCGCGACCGCACCGATCCACACCGCAATTCTCTTCCCGTTGGACATGCGCATCCCCTTTCTCCTGGGTCGACTAGACGGCCTCCGCAGCGGGGCCTCGAAGAAGGAATCACGCTTCTCTCGCCCAAAGGACGCGAGGATCTCGTTCTCCCGACTGCTGCGTCGATTTGCTAGAACGCGTGTCCAGCGGAGCCTCCGTTGGTGATTAGGGGAATGAGGGGACCACCCCGACGTGGAATGAGAGACCCACCTTGAGTACCGAGCCCGATCCGACGGACGAGGAACTGGCGCTGCGCGCCCAGGGTGGGGACGACGCGGCCTTCCAGCGGCTCTACGAGCGGCACGCCGATGCGCTGGCGCGCCGGATCCACCAGCGCCTCAGCCCCATGCTGCGCCGCAAGGTGGACGAGGGGGACGTGCTGCAGATGGCCTACCTGAGCGCCCACCGCAGCCTCGAGAACTTCGAGGCCCGCGGGGCGGGCTCCTTCCGCGCGTGGCTCGAGCAGATCGTGGAACACAAGATCCTCTACGTGGTGCGGCAGTACGTACAGGTCGAGAAGCGCGGCGTGCATCGTGAGGAGACGGGTTCGTTCCACCAGCGCGCGCCGGCGCTTCGGGACCGCGAGGCGAGCCCCAGCGGCCTCGCCGTGGCCGGCGAGCTGCGCGATCGAATCGAGCGGGCGATGGAGGAGCTTCCCGACGCGTACCGCGAGGTCATCGGGCTGGTGCAGCGCGAAGGACTCACGCTCGCGGCGGCGGCCGAGCGCATGGAGCGCTCCACCGCCGCGACCGCGAAGCTCTACGGGCGGGCCCTCGCGAAGCTCTCTGCGTTGACCGGCCTCGGGGAGACGGACGCATGACGGACGAAGGTGAGGTAGCCCGGATCCTCGGGGACTGGCAGCGCGCGCACGACGCGGGGGAGGCCGATCCTCCGGCGGAGGTCATCGCCCGGCATCCCGAGCTCGAAGCCGAGCTTCGGGCGGGGTTCGCCCTGGTGGTGGCGTTGGATCAGGTCTACGCGCCCGAGCGGGAAGGGGCCGTTCCCGCGCCGGTGGCGTCTCGGGAGGACGAAGCCGGCACGATCGTCGGCAACTACAAGCTCCTCCAGCCGATCGGCGAGGGGGGGATGGGCACCGTCTGGATGGCGGAGCAGTTCGTGCCGGTGAAGCGCAAGGTCGCGCTCAAGATCGTCAAGCTGGGCATGGACACCAAGCAGGTGATCGCTCGCTTCGAGGCCGAACGCCAGGCGCTCGCGGTGTTGGATCATCCCCACATCGCGAAGGTCCTCGACGGCGGTATGACCGACGAAGGGCGCCTCTACTTCGTGATGGAGCTCGTGAAGGGCGTGCCCATCACGAAGTTCTGCGACGACGCCAAGCTCTCGATCCAGGAGCGACTCGCGCTCTTCATCCAGGTCTGCGACGCGATCACGCACGCTCACGCGAAGGGCATCATCCATCGCGACATCAAGCCCTCGAACGTCCTCGTCACGCTGCACGACGGGACGCCGGTCGTGCGCGTGATCGACTTCGGGATCGCCAAGGCGACGAACCAGGAGCTGACCGAGCGGACGCTCTTCACCGAGTACGGTCAGATCATCGGCACCCCCGAGTACATGGCGCCCGAGCAGGCGGCGATGTCGGGCCTCGACATCGACACGCGCGCGGACGTGTATGGACTCGGCGCGCTCCTCTACGAGCTCTTGACGGGTAGCAAGCCCTTCGACCTGCAGGATCTGAGATCGAAGGGCTACGGCGAGATGCTGCGCGTCATTCGGGAGGAGGATCCGCCGAAGCCCTCGACCCGCGCTTCGACGTCCGGCGAGGACACAGGGAGACTCTCGATCGCGCGCCAGCTCGGCACGGGCGAGCTCCCTCGCCGCCTGCAGGGCGATCTCGACTGGATCGTCCTCAAGTCCATGGAGAAGGACCGCGCTCGTCGCTACGAGACCGCCAACGGCTTCGCGAAGGACGTGCAGCGCTACCTCGACGACGAACCGGTCGTCGCCCGGCCCCCGAGTCGGGGCTACGTCCTCAGCAAGTTCGTCAAGCGCCACCGCACCGGCGTCGTCGCGGCGGCTTTCGTGGCCCTCGCGCTCGTTCTTGGCGTCATTGGCACGGTCTACGGCCTCTTGAGAGCCACCGAGGGAAGGCAGCGCGCCGAGCGGGCCGAGGCAAAGACCGCGCTCGAGCTGGCGCGCGCCACCGAGGTGAAGCAGCTCATCAAGGACATGCTCGTCGCCGCCGGTCCCTTGGTCGCGCAGGGGGAGGACACGACGCTGCTCAAGCGCATCCTCGACGACACGAGCGCGCGGCTGCTCGAGGGAGGCGTCGAGGATGAGCTCGTCGCCGCCGAGCTCCACTTCGTCGTGGGAAGCACCTACCGCCTCCTCGGCCTCCACGACGTGGCCGAACCGCACGTCCTCGCCGCGCAGGCGATCCGCGAGCGGCGACTGGGAAGGGACCATCCGGACAGCGTCAGCGCGTTGACGCGGGTGGGACTCCTGCGGCTGTACCAGGGCCGCTACGAGGAGGCGGAGGGGAACTTCGTGGACGCCCTGGAGCGCAGCCAGCGCGTGCACGGCCCCGACGCCGTCGAGACGCTGGAGAGCGAGGCGTCCCTTGCCACCGTCTACTCGCAGATGGGGCGCTTTCGTGAGGCGGAGCGGGTGAGCGGAGAGGTGCTGGCCAAGGCTCGACGGGCCCTGGGCCCGGAGCACGAGAGGCTGCCGGGTTTCCTGCTCACGCGCGCCAACACCCTCTCCGACCTGGAGCGGCCGGAGGCCCGGGAGCGCATGCAGGAGTCGTACGACCTGCTGGTCGAGACGCTGGGGCCGGATCATCCGGGCACCCTGAACGCCCAGACCAACCTGGCGAGTCTCGAGATCGGGTACGAGCACTACGAGGAAGCCGAGGCGCTGCTCGAGGACAACCTGCGCCGCAAGATCCGCGTGCTCGGCGAGAGCCACCCCGACACCTTGCGCGCCGTGCTCGGAGTCCTCCGTCTCCACCTCGCCAAGGGGGAGGTGACGGAGGCCGCCGCCATGGCGGAGCGGTTCGGGCGCCTGGCTCGCGAGCGCTACGGCGAGCAGAGCGAACTGGCCCTCTACTTCGAGCTGGGGCTGGCCCGCATCGAGCAGACGCGCGGGCAAGTCGCCGAGGCCATCGATCGGGTCGAAGCAGCACTCGATCTGTCCGAGGAGGCGTTCGGGCCCGACGCCCGCCTGACGCTCAGCCTGCTCACCGAGCTCGCCGTGCTTCGCCTGGGCGCGGCCGATCTGGACGAGGCGGCGCGGGCCGCCGAGCGCTCCCTCGAAGCCCGGCGCCGCGTGCAGGGTCCCGGCCACCCCGAGACCCTCCGGGAGCAGCTCCGGCTGGCATCGATCCGCCATCTCCAGCGAAGCTACGACGAGGCGTACCGCCTCAACCAGGACGCCCTGACCCGCCTCGAGGAGGCTGTGGGACCGACGCACCCCAGCGTCATTCGCGATGCGACGCGCATGGCGTCCATGCTCTTCACGCAGAACCGGCTCGACGAGGCGCAGACCCTGGCCGCGCACACGATGGCGAAAGCCAGGGAGGCCTTCGACGTCGGCGACGCCCGTCTGGCTCCTCCCGCCGACATCCTCGCAGGGGTGCTGACCGCTCGCGGCGAGGTGGAGGAAGCCGAGCGGCTCGTCCGCGAGGTCTTGCCGCCGATCGAAGCGACGGAGGAAGCGCCCTTCGAGGGGACGCGTCGCCTGAAGGCGATGCTGGCGTGGATCCTCGTGACGACGGGGCGAAACGAGGAGGCGGAGCGCCTGTGCCGGGAAGGACTGGCGTTGCGTGGGGTCGACCGCGCGGGAGTCGTCGAAACGTCGAAGCTCCTCGCTACCCTGGGTCAGAGTCTCTTGCGACAGTCCCGCCGCGAGGAGGCTCTTCCCTACCTGGAGGAGGCGTACCAGGTCACGCGGACGATTCAGGGGGAAGAGGCCCGCGACACGCTGCGGGCGGCCGAGACCTTCGCCGCGGTCTCGATCGACGCCGGCCGCGGACCTCGAAGAACCCGTGGCGCTCTTCGAGCGGTGCATGGCCATCCGTGAACGCTTCGGGGAGGAGACGACGCCCGAAGGGCTCCTGACGAGCTTTCGGCTGGGTCTCGCCTACTCAATGTTGGGCCGGAATGCCGACGCCGCTCGGCGTCTCCGACACTACTTCGACCACGCCGACGTCCCCCCCGAGGGCACGAACGCGATCGGTGGACGAGGCACGCCGGCTTCTCGCCGTGTTCGAGAAGGACCAGCGAAAGGCAGCGGAGGCCGCGACAAGGCTGCGGCCGGAGGTCGAGGAACTGGAGGCGACCGAGGGCGAAGCGAGCCCGCGCGTCGTCGAGATCCTGGTCGAGCGAGCCACGCACGCGATCGGCGAGGGCCGGCACGACGCGGCCGAGCCGCTGCTCGCGGCGGCGCTCGAGCGCATCCAGGGCGTGCACGAGGGCGTGCACCCTTCCCACGCGAGCGGCGCTCCAGCAGCTCTACGAGGTGCGTATGGCCCAGCAGCGCTGGCGCGAGGCCCAGGCCCTGGCGCGCGCGCTGCTCGCCATGCGGCGTGCGGCCGAGCCGCCGGACGCACCCGGGGTGCACGGGGCCATCGCGCAGCTTGCCCTCGCCCTCCTGCCGGAGAAGCGCTTCGACGAGGCCGAGCAGCTCTGTCGGCAAGCGCTTGCGGCGCCGCGGCCTGACCACGGCTCGGGGGGCGCCGCGACGGCCAAGCTCATCCGCGCGCTGGCGTGGAGCATCGTTGGGCAACTCCGCTTCGAGGAAGCTCTGCCTTTCCTGGAGGAGGCGTACCAGATTCTCCTAGCGACCGAGGGCGAGGAGTCCCCGGACGCGATGCAGGCGGCCGAGGAGCTCGCCACGATTCGGATGGATGCCGGAAGGGGCCTCGAGCAGTCCGCGGCGCTGCTGGAGAGGTGCCTCGCCATTCGAGAGCAGCAGGGGGAAGCCACGGTGCCCGAGGCACTCTTCACGAGCCTCAAGCTCGGCATCTGCTACGCCCGGTTGGGTCGCAACGCGGACGCGGTGCTGCGCTTCCGACCCTACTTCGAGCACGCCGACGTTCCGCCCACGGGCACCAACGCGGTCGTCGACGAGGCGCGCTGGCGGCTCGAGCTGCTCGAGGATTGCGAGCGCAGCGGACGCGGAGGCCGCGGCGAAGCTCAGACCACTGATCGAGGAGCTCGAGGAGGCCGAGGGAGCGACCAGCCCGAAGGTGCCCGAGCTGCTGTATCGTGCGGGGCGTCGAGGCGCTGCGCGAGGGGCGCTTCGACGACGCCGCGCCGCTCTTCGTGGCGGCCATCGAGCGCATCCGGCGCATCCACGACGGGAAGCACGCGTCGTACGGCTCCGCCCTCGGCGCCTCTACCGGTCTGTCCGCGTGCGAGGCATGCAAGCGCGCTGGCCTGAAGCCGAGGCCCTGGGCCGCGAGATGCTTGCCATCCGGCGAGCGACCCTGCCTGCGGACGCGCCCAACGTCCTCGGCGCCATCACGAATCTCGCGATCACCCTCCTACCGCAGGGCCGTTTCGACGAAGCGCGCGTCTTGCTCGAGGGAGCCTGGCGGCCAAGCGTCGAGTCCTTCCCGCGGGGCACTTGTTCATTCAGGTCGCGATCGTCCGTCTCGCCGAGGCCTACGAGGGGCTCGGGCGGACGGAAGACGCCCTGGCGCTGCGCCGCGAGCTGGTGGACCTCACCGTCGCCGCCGCGAAGCGCCCTTCGGCGCCCGCCGAGTACAAGAACAAGACCGCCTGGCTTCTCCTGACCCATCCGATCGAGGAACTCCAGGATCCGATGACCGCGCGTGCCCTCGCCGAGGAAGCCTGTTCCCGCGAAGAGGCGGCCGACGCGCCCAACTTCCTCGCCCTCTCGCAGTACCTGGACACCCTCGCCTTGGCGCAGCATCGGACGGGCGACACCGCGGCCGCCCTCGCCACCCAGCGCCGGGCCCTCGAGCTTGCGCCGCCGGACCTGCCCGACGATGTCCTCAACGAGATGCAGGAGCACCTCCGGACCTTCGAGGCGGCGCTCGAGGAGGCCGGCGGGGCCGACTGACGTCGTCGCCACGGCGTGGCCATGCGCTCCCCCGGCTGTCAGCCCGCGCTGGTACCGTTGCCCCCGGACTCGGTCCGACGCGGTCGGCTTGAGGATTCCACATCATCTCGTAGGATGACGCGGTAAAGACCCCCAAGGGCTGTGTCCAGGCCGCGGGGGTGGGGGAGGGCAGCAGATGCGACCGACGTGGATCGTGCTCGGGTTGATCGTGGCGGTAGGCGTCGTGGCGTACGTGAAGCTCGTTCAGCAGAGCGACGACACGCGCGCGGACGTGGAGCTCAACCGTGAGGCCCCCGTGGCCAAGCCGGTTTCGAGCGACGTCCTGCCCGAGCTGATGACCGAGGACGAGGTCGCCGACGAGGCGGCCGAGGCGCTCGAAGCCAAGGCGCGCGCCATCCTCGGCGAGGTCTCCAGGGCCCACGAGGCCCGGGACCGGACGCGCTACGACGACGCACTCGGCCGGCTGCGCGCGGAGGCGTGGGACGCACCCTCGGCCCGCCGATTCGCCATGAAGCTCGGCGCGAGTCAGTTCGGCGCTGCGAAGAAGGCCGAGGGGCTCGACCGGGTGCGCCGCTTCGACCTGGCGCGGCGCGACATGTCCCGCGGGATCTGGCTGCCCGAGCTCTTCGACGCGGACGGCAATCCCACGCGTGACCGCGAGAAGCTCCTCGGCGCCATTCAAGCGGCCAACAACGAGGTCATGCACTACGGGCGGCGCGAAGGCGGCGGGCTCCCCGGCGTGACGCGGGCCTACCGGGTTCCGGCCGGCGTCACCCCGATCCAGATCGTGAGCCGGCAGAAGCTGGCTTACGGGCCGAATGCGCTGCTTTTCTGGAACAAGGACGGCAACCTCGATCCCCGCAAGGTGAGGGCCCTCGAGTGGCTCCTGCTCCCGGAAGAAGAGCTCACGTTGCAGGTCAACCTGGAGCGTAAGCGCCTGGCGATCTTCCTCGGCGACTGGTTCGTCAAGGAGTTCCAGGTGGGCGTCGGTCGACCTCAGAGTCCGACCCCGCGCGACACGTTCACGTTGGGCAAGAACCGCCAGCTCAACCCCGACTGGACGAACCCCCACGACAGCAAGGTCTACCGCTACGGCGATCCCCGGAACGAGCTCGGCGACGCGTGGATGCCCATCCGCAGCGACCGCATCTCGGAAGGCTCGGGATTCGGCATCCACGGCACCAACAAGCCCGACACCGTGGGTTCGCGCTGCAGCAATGGCTGCGTTCGCTTGCGCAACAAGGAGGCGGTGGAGCTCTACCGCTGGGTGCGTTCCGCGAGCGCCGGCGGCAAGGCCACGGTCATCGAGATCTTCTAGGACTCTCGGATCGTCGAGGCGTCCCCGACCTGGTGGGGGCGGTGGAGCGGCCCGGGAAGGCCGATGTCCACCTCGATCACCCGACCCGCGTAGAGCGCCCCTGCGCCCGCCGCGACGAGTCCGGTCTTGGGCATCGCCATGGTGGCCGTAACGTCCGCACGGACCGCCACGGGACGCGCGAGCCCGCTGTCCGCGTCCAGGCCGCTGGGCACGTCCACGGCAAGCCTGAGCAGGGGGGCCGCGTTCAGGTCGTGGATCCAGCCGGGAAACGCACCTTCGAGGTCGCGAGCCAGGCCGACGCCGAAGAGGGCGTCGATGGCGACTTCCGCGTCCGCCGTGGCTCGGGCGACGAGGCCCGGCTGCTTCCAGGCATCCTCGATCGCCCCGTCGCCGGCGGCCAGACCTGCCTCCAGGCCCGCATCCCCGCCCTGGGGGGCATGCGGGGCACAGCGTAGGACCCGTACGCTGCGGCCCCAGGAGCGTAGGAGCCGGGCGGCGCCGTACCCGTCGCCGCCGTTGTTGCCGGGGCCGCACAGCACCACGAAGCGATGATCCGGGGAGGCCATGGCGACCGCGATGGCGGCGATTCCGGCGCAGGCGTGCTCCATCAGCACGAGGCCAGGCACGCCATAGACCGACTCCGCGTCTCGGTCCAGCGCGCGCGCGTCATCGGCGGAAACCGCCCTGTGACGCGGGGTAGGCGGGCGGCCAGGCGGGGGGGAGATCGGGGAAGGGAGGACGCCACGATTTCGCTCTCGTTTCCGGCTTGCGGCGCGGTGGGGACTTGCTAACATACGCGGCCCGTGTGGGAACACGACGCGAAGAACTTCGCGCAGTTCCGCCCGGGCGACCTGGATGCGGTCAGCCGCATTCTGACGGTCTTTCCCAGCGTCTGGCGGACAGGTTGTGGTCCCAGCGAACCTCCCATGGAGGACGGC
>CAWDIE010000009.1:517500-1092971 GCA_963802335.1 uncultured Planctomycetota bacterium
AGAAAGAAACCTCGATTTCCTCAGTAGCGGCGAGCGAAGGGGACAGAGCCTAAACCGTGTACGTGTAAGCCCGGAAGCGTTGCGTGTAGGGGTCGTGGGAGCCATGTCCAGCAGTTCCGGATGCTGGCAGAAGTTACAAAAGTCGTACCTAGTCGAATCAGACTGGAAAGGAGCCATAGAGGGTGATAGCCCCGTAGACGAAAAGTATCGGCTCTTCTGATTGGTCACCCAAGTAGGGCCGGACACGTGAAACCCGGCGTGAATCCGGGGGGTCCACCCTCCAAGGCTAAGTACTACTCGGCGACCGATAGCGAACCAGTAGCGCGAGCGAAAATGGTGAAAAGAACCCCTGTTAGGGGAGTGAAATAGTACCTGAAACCATGTACCTACAAGCTGTGGGAGCCCTATGCCCCTTCGGGCGGAATGGGTGACCGCGTGCCTTTTGCATAATGGTCCGGCGAGTTACTTTGTACGGCAAGGTTAAGGGCTTCAGGTCCGAAGCCGAAGCGAAAGCGAGTGCGAATAGCGCGACTTAAGTCGTGTGGATTAGACCCGAAGAGAGTGATCTAACCATGGCCAGGGTGAAGCGGATGTAACAGTGCGTGGAGGCCCGAACCCGTGTAGGTTGAAAAGTTCTGGGATGAGCTGTGGATAGGAGTAAAAGGCTAATCAAACTCGCAGATATCTGGTTCTCCCCGAAATAGCTTTAGGGCCAGCGTCGCGTAATAGCCGGCGGGGGTAGAGCTACTGATTGGGATAGGGGGGAGCCATCCTACCCTACCTAACCAAACTCCGAATACCGTCGGCCGTATCGCGGCAGTCAGACAATGGGGGATAAGCTCCGTGGTCGAGAGGGAAACAGCCCAGACCGCCAGCTAAGGTCCCCAATTCATGCTAAGTGCAAAAGGAAGTGGGAGTGCTAAGACAGCCGGGATGTTGGCTTAGAAGCAGCCATCATTTAAAAAGTGCGTAATAGCTTACCGGTCGAGCATTCCTGCGCCGAAAATGAACGGGACTAAGCATGAAACCGAAGCTGCGACTGCACTTGATCTGCGGATCTTGTGCGGGGTAGGGGAGCGTCGAACGCTACGGGTGAAGGGAGACGGTAAGGACTGCTGGACGAAGTGCAAGTGATTATGCCGGCATGAGTAGCGAGAAAAGCAGTGAGAATCTGCTTCGCCGTAAACCTAAGGTTTCCTGGGGAAGGCAAATCCGCCCAGGGTTAGTCGGATCCTAAGGCGAGGCCGAAAGGCGTAGTCGATGGACAACGGGTTAATATTCCTGTACCGGTTGATATCTGGGTAACCAGGCCGAGGAGGGGTGGAGAAGGCTAAGCGAGCCGGGGGTTAGAAGTCCCGGTTCAAGGCCGTAGGGCGAGGCGTAGGTAAATCCGCGCTTCACTAAGCCTGAGAGCTGATGACGAGGCACTTTTGCACCGAAGTCGCTGATGCCATGCTTCCAAGAAAAGCTTCGCGGCATTGAGTTAACCGTCCGTACCGCAAACTGACACAGGTAGGTGAGGTGAATATCCTAAGGCGCTCGAGAGAACCATCGTTAAGGAACTCGGCAAATTGACTCCGTAACTTCGGGAGAAGGAGTGCCCCTGAGGGTGATAGGTCTTCGCGACTGGAGCGCCTGGGGGTCGCAGAGAAAGGTGGGCTCCAACTGTTTACTAAAAACACAGGTCTGTGCTAAGTCCAAAGACGACGTATACAGACTGACGCCTGCTCAGTGCCGGAAGGTTAAAGGGAGGGGTTAGCCTTCGGTCAAAGCTCTGAACCGAAGCCCCGGTAAACGGCGGCCGTAACTATGACGGTCCTAAGGTAGCGAAATTCCTTGTCGGGTAAGTTCCGACCCGCACGAATGGCGTAACGACTGAGCCACTGTCTCAGCGATGGACTCGGCGAAACTGTAGTCGTGGTGAAGATACCACGAACCCGCGGCAAGACGGAAAGACCCCGTGAACCTTTACTGTAGCCTAGTATTGGCGTTAGGCATCATCATGTGTAGGATAGGTGGGAGGCGTTATTACCAAGGGTCGCTAGACCCGATGGAGCCATCAGTGAAATACCACCCTTGTGATGTTTGACCTCTAACCTCGTTCCGTGAATCCGGGCGAGGAACAGTGCTAGGTGGGCAGTTTGGCTGGGGCGGTCTCCTCCCAAAAGGTAACGGAGGAGCCCAAAGGTACCCTCAGCACGGTTGGCAATCGTGCGTAGAGCGTAAAGGTATAAGGGTGCTTGACTGCGAGACCTATAGGTCGAGCAGATGCGAAAGCAGGGCTTAGTGATCCGGCGATTCCGAGTGGAAGGGCCGTCGCTCATCAGACAAAAGGTACTCCGGGGATAACAGGCTGATCTCCCCCAAGAGTCCATATCGACGGGGAGGTTTGGCACCTCGATGTCGGCTCATCACATCCTGGGGCTGAAGGAGGTCCCAAGGGTTCGGCTGTTCGCCAATTAAAGTGGTACGTGAGCTGGGTTCAGACCGACGTGAGACAGGTCGGTCCCTATCTGCCGTGGGTGTAGGAGAACTGAGAAGGTCTGACCTTAGTACGAGAGGATTGGGTTGGACGGACCTCTGGTGTGCCAGTTATCGCGCTAGCGGTAGCGCCGGGTAGCTATGTCCGGAAAGGATAAACGCTGAAAGCATCTAAGCGCGAAGCCCTCTCCAAAACGAGTTCTCCCTATCAGACCCCTGGAAGACTACGAGGTTGATAGGCCAGGCGTGTAAGCACAGCAATGTGTTCAGCGGACTGGTACTAATCGGCCGATCGGCTTGACCACTTTCTCTTTCGTTCCATGCACGTTGTGTCCCTCGTGGACGCAATGAAGTGAGCGATAGAGAAATGCCCAAGAGGCATCCCGAGTGGTTACCTCGCAACGTTTCATCTGCAGCGTGCGATTGAACGCAGAGTTTCTGCGGAACCCTGTTCATCCCTTATTTGCCCGGTGTCTATACCCGGAGGGCCACACCCGATCCCATCCCGAACTCGGCCGTTAAGCCTCTGGGGCCGATGATACTGACTCTAGTTGGGAAAGTAGGTTAACGCCGGGCGTATTCATCGAGACGGCGTCGTTCCACGGAACGGCGCCGTTTTTCGTGTCTCCTCTGACCAGCGGTCGGTCCATCGATTGCCAGGGCGGTTGAGAGCGCGTAGATTCCGCGGCAGATGGGCGCATAGCTCAGCCGGCTAGAGCGCCGCCCTGATAAGGCGGAGGTCCGTGGTTCGAGTCCACGTGCGCCCACCATCTTTTTCAGCCCCGAGCCTTCCACTGGTTCGGGGCTGTTTTCATTTCCCGACGACGATCCCCCGGGGGCGTAGCTCAAGTGGCTAGAGCGCCGGCTTTGCAAGCCGGAGGTTATGGGTTCGAGTCCCATCGTCTCCACCAGATCGTGAGCCACCCATAACCGGGTTGGGGGATAGGCTCGGAGGTGCGCAGCGCCTCCATGCCGTAAGGGGACCCTACAGAGGGTCCCCTTGAAGATGACTGCGGGTTCGAGTCCGTCTTGGCAGCGAACAAACAAGTCTGTCCGGCAAGTGACGCCGCAAAGCGGCGCCAAATACTCCGCCCTCCCCCAGGCGGAGCCGCAAAGCGGCACTGCCTGCTCCCCGCCAGCCCAGGAGGAGCCGCCGCGGCGCCGACTGCTCCGGGGCTCCCCTCAGGAGGAGCCGCAAAGCGGCGCCAACTACTCCGCCCTCCCCCGAGGCGGAGCCGCAAAGCGGCACCGCCTGCTCCCCGCCAGCCCAGGAGGAGCCGCCGCGGCGCCGACTGCTCCGCGCTCCCCCGAGGCGGAGCCGCAAAGCGGCACCGCCTGCTCCTCGCCAGCCCAGGAGGAGCCGCCGCGGCGCCGACTGCTCCGCGCTCCACCGAGGCGGAGCCGCAAAGCGGCACCGCCTGCTCCCCGCCAGCCCAGGAGGAGCCGCCGCGGCGCCGACTGCTCCGGGGCTCCCCCGAGGCGGAGCCGCAAAGCGGCACCGCCTGCTCCCCGCCAGCCCAGGAGGAGCCGCCGCGGCGCCGACTGCTCCGCGCTCCCCCAGGCGGAGCCGCAAAGCGGCACCGCCTGCTCCCCGCCAGCCCAGGAGGAGCCGCCGCGGCGCCGACTGCTCCGGAGCTCCCCTCAGGAGGAGCCGCAAAGCGGCACCGCCTGCTCCGCCACCTCCCCCTCTACTCCCCCGCCCCCCCGTCCCCCCCCCGTCTCCCCCGCCATCCCGGGCCGCCCGCCCTCTCGGCCTCCGGTCCGCCCCGGCGGCCGCACGTGCTACGGTCCCACCACCTCCAGGAGGGCCTATGTCGTCCGCATTCCCGCGCCCGGTCGTCCTCTTCGTCGGGCTCCTCCTCTCCCTCCTCCTCGGCCTCTCCCTCCCGGCCCACGCCGAGAAGGAACTCACCGACCCGCCGAGCGAGAAGGACGACGAGGAGGGCTTCGGCCTCCTACCCTTCGCCCGCGGTGCCTACCTCCGCCAGCTCTCCTCCGAGATCGACGGCGGCGGTTCGTTCGCGGTCGATCGGGCGGCCTTCCAGAGCGGGCCGGCGTACGGTCCCGGCCCCGGCTGCTTCGTCGGTCTGGCCTTCGGCTATCGCTACGACGGGTACACCTTCGACGGGCCCGGCATCTTCGGGCACCAGCCTTGGCGCCACGTCCACACGCCCGAGCTCTCCCTCGTCTCCTCCTGGAAGTTCAATCCCCGCATCAGCGCCATCGGCACCTTCTTCACGCGCTGGAGCTTCGAGCGGGGGGCCAACGGGGGCAGCTCGTTCACCTACGGAGGACTCGGCGGGGTGTGGTTTCGCGTCAACGACAAGCTGGAGATCGGCCCCGGGTTCGGCCTGCAGACGCAGCTCGATGACCGTGCCAGCTTCTTCCCCGTGCTCCTCATCAAGTGGCACATCCGCCGAAATCTGATCCTCGAGACCGGGTCCGGCCTGGGCGCCACCTTGGGCCCGGGGCTCGCGCTTCGGTACGAACCCACCAGCCACTGGGACATCTCCGTCGGCGCACGGTACGACCGTCTCCGATTCCGGCTCGATGACCACGGGGTGGCCCCCGGTGGCGTCGGGGAGGACACGCAGCTCGGTCTCCTGGGCGCGGTGACCTACCGCTTTGGACCGAAGAACCTGATCTCGGTGACGTTCGCGGCCGGGGTGGACCTCCTCGGGGATCTCGGCCTCGAGGACACGCATGGCCGGCGCGTGGCGCTTGAAGGCCATAACCCCCCGGTGAACCTGGGGGTTGCGTTCGGCGTCGGTTTCTGACCCGTCGCTGGTTCCCCGAGGTGGGCAGGGATCGTGCTACGGTGTCGTCCAACGCGCAGACGAGGCGTGGCGACGGGAGATGATGCCGATGGGACGCACCGCAATTTCGATGGCCCTGTTCGCGTTGATCGCGGTGGCGGCACCTGCGGCGGATGGCGGCGCGATCTACGAGATCGACTACGCCACCTACGACGTCAAGGTCACCGACAGCAAGGGGGTGGTGACGGACGCGCGCGAGTTCGGCTTCTACACGGGACCCAACATCCTGATGGCGAAGCGGGGCGACGCCTGGGTGGATATCCCTTTCCGCAAGATCCGGGCGATCGAGATCGGGACGTACATCCCGTCCAAGGGGCACTATCCGGCGACCGTGACGTCGCGGAGGGGCAAGGTCCTGCAGGTCCAGATCCAACGGGTCGAAGGGCAGCGTTACATGGGGGGGACACGGATGTCGGTAGCTACCGGATCCGCCTCGGCCAGATCAAGCGCCTCGATCTGATCCGGCTCTCCCGGACCGAGGACTTCGACTAGACCTCCTTCGGGCTATTCTCTTCGCCCATGGACGGCTTGTTCCCGCGCTATCTCGTCCGCTTCGACACCTTCCGGTTGCCGCACCACTTCGCCGACGTGCTGGTGGTGGGAACGGGGGTCGCGGGCTACCGGGCTGCCCTCGCCGCAGCGCATACGGGTGCGCGGGTCACGCTGCTCTCCAAGGGTGACGTGACCGACTGCAACACCGAGTACGCGCAAGGAGGGGTGGCCGCGGCGATGTCCGGCGGCTCGGACTCACCCGAGCGGCACGCCGAGGACACGATTCGGGTGGGGCAGGGACTCTGCGACCCCGCGGTGGTGCGCAAGGTGACGGCCGCGGGTGCCAGCGCCGTCGAAGATCTCATTGCGCTCGGGGCGCGCTTCGATGGTCATCGCGGAGATCCGGATCTCGGTTTGGAGGGCGGTCACACGGCGCCGCGCATCCTCCACGCCCGCGGCGACGCGACGGGCGCCGAGATCCGCGACGCGTTGGGGCGCGCGGCCGAAGCCGAAGCCCACATCGACGTCTGGACCGATGCCTTTCTCGTCGACCTGCTCACCGATGACGACGGTACGTGCCGCGGCGCGCTCGTCATGAGTCGTGGCCGCCTGCGGGCCGTGTGGGCCGGTTCGACCGTTCTCGCCTCGGGCGGCTACAGCCAGCTCTACCGAGAGAGCACGAATGTGCCTGGGGCCACGGGCGACGGGCTGGCCGCGGCGTGGCGCGCGGGCGCCGCGGTCGCCGATCTCGAGTTCGTCCAGTTCCACCCGACGACGCTCTACCTCGCCGGTGTACCCCGCTTGCTGCTGACCGAGGCGATCCGCGGCGAAGGCGCCCACATCGTCGACGATCACGGAAACCGCTTCCTCCTCGATGTCCTCGAGGACGCCGAGCTCGCGCCGCGCGACGAGGTGTCGCGCGCCATCATGCGTCACCTGAACCGGCCGGATGTTGGCGGCGTGTACCTGGATCTGTCGCATCTCGAGCCCGGTCGCATCTCCGTGCGGTTTCCCGGCGTCGAGGCGTCGTGCCGCGCCCATGGCTTGGATCTCGCGCGGGACCGCATACCGATTCGTCCGGCCGCCCACTACACGATCGGCGGCGTGCGAGCGGATACCGACGGACGCACGACGGTCGAGGGGCTCTTCGCCGCGGGCGAGGTCACCTCGACCGGCCTGCACGGAGCCAATCGTCTGGCGAGCAACTCGCTGCTCGAGGGGCTCGTGCTGGGCGACACGACCGGCCGAGCGGCGGCGGCGTTCGCCGCCCGCCGCCGTGCGGTCCCCGTCCCGGTGGGGGGACGGCACGGGCGCCGCGGCCGGGCACATGGACGAAGACGACCTGCGCTCGTCGCTCAAGGCCCTGATGTGGCGGGCCGTGGGCATCGGGCGCAACGGGGGGAACGTCACCGGCGCACTGGGCGCCGTGGCGGGCTGGCAGGGCTTCGCCCTGCGCGTGGGGGCGGAGTCGCGCGAGCGCCTGACGCTCCTCAACATGCTGTTGGTCGCCCACCTGGTGACCGATGCGGCGCTTACGCGGGAGGAGAGCCGCGGGACGCACTTCCGCTCCGACTTCCCCGAGCGCGACGACGGCTGGCGGGTCCGGCTGCTCTACCAGCGCGGCGCGGGACCCGAGCGCGTGCCGGTCGAGGCGTTGGCGGGCGAGGCCCTGCCGTCCGGGCCGGGCGGCACGACGGGAGATCTCGATTGAAGCTCGATCGCACGCAAGCGGTCCGGCGGCACGGTCAGCGGCGGGATCGAGCCATCCTCGTCGGTCTGGAGTCGCCCGGCGCACGCCCCTCGTACGCGGAGCCCTTGGACGAGTTGCGCCAGCTCGCGGACACGGCCGGCGCGGATACCGTCGATACCGTGGTGCAGCGGCGCGCGCGCCCGGACCCCGCCACGTTCATCGGGCGAGGCAAGGTCGAGGAGATCGCGGCTCGCATGGACGAGCTCGAAGCCGATCTGGTGATCGTCGACCACGATCTGTCGCCCTCGCAGGCGAGGAATCTCGAGAAGGTCCTGGGGCATCGCGTGATCGATCGCACCGAGCTGATCCTCGACATCTTCGTCCGTCGTGCGCGAACGGCCCTGGCCAAGGCCCAGGTCGAGCTGGCGCAGATGGAGTACACCCTGCCGCGCTTGAAGCGCCTGTGGACGCACCTGAACCGCGAAGTGGGTGGGGGGCGTATCGGCATCGGGCTTCGCGGCCCGGGTGAGAAGCAGATCGAAGTCGACCGCCGCCTCGTGCGCCTTCGCATTCGCGACTTGAAGCGGGACCTCAAGGACATGGCGCTTCACCGCGAGCGGCAGACGCGCGCGCGTCGTGGGTTCTTCACCATCTGTCTCGTGGGCTACACGAACGCGGGCAAGAGCACCCTGCTGCGGGCGCTGACCGGAGCCGAGGTCTTCATCCAGGACCGCCTCTTCGCGACGCTCGACACGACGACGCGAGCGTGGGAGATCTCGCCCGGAAAGCGCGTGTTCCTGTCCGACACGGTGGGGTTCATCCGAGACCTCCCGCATCACCTCGTCTCGTCGTTCCTGGCCACGCTCGAGGAAGCCCGGCAAGCCGACCTCCTGCTCCACGTCATCGACGCCGCGGATCCCGATGCGGTGGACCACGTGGACATCGTCGAGGAAACGCTCACGCGGATCGGCGCGGGAGGTGTGCCGCGTGTCGCGGTGCTCAATCAGGTCGATCGCCTGACGAATCCCCTCGCCTTGCGCTTGCTGGAAGATCGCCTTCCCCGCTCCGTGCGCACCAGTGCCGTGACGGGGGAGGGGCTGGACGCGCTACGCGACGTCGTGCAGGCGTACGTGACCCGGCGCTACGTCGACCTGCGTATCCGCACCGATGCCGGCAACGGCCGACTGCTCGCGAATCTGCGCGAGTGGGGGGAGGTCCGGGACGTGGCGTACGACGAAGGCCACGCGATCATCGATGTGGCGATCGCCCCCCGCTACGTCGATCGCATCCGCCAAGGCGGGGGCGACATCCTCGAGGGTGCCCCCGAGCCGGAAGAGGACGAGAACTTCTAGTCTCGCCTCTTCCGGCGCGGAGAACGTCTAGACCGTCGCCGGCGCCGTCGGGTGGTCGGTGACCTCCACGCCGGACAGCGGAACCGTCAGCGCCCAGACCGGGAACAACGCGAGGCCGATCAGGAAACTCACGATCACGAAGGCCACGGCCCAGAGGAACCAGAGCACCGCCGTGAACGGCACCAGCGGAAGCCCCCAAATGTGAGAGGCGGGCGTAGTGACGATGGCCGTGCGCGGGCGAAGGCCTTCGATGCGCTTCCACAGCCACGGCAGGAAGAGCAGCAGCGGCGCCGCAATCGCCACCGTCGAGTACGTACCGATGACCGAGCCGATGATCAGGATGAAGGCGAACCCCTCCAGAACGTTGCGCTGTCCGTAGTTGATGGCGAACAGGGCGAACGCGGCGAGCAGGAACGTGGCCGACGTCTTGATCGAACGCGCCAGGGTCTGGTTGATCGAGAGGTCGATCATCTCCGGGGTGATCACCGTCTTCTTGCCACGATTCTCACGAATGCGGTCGAACACGACCACGGTGTCGTTCACGGAGTAGCCGACCAGGGTGAGGAAGGCCGCCACCATGGGGAGGCTGATCTTCGCATCCACGACGCCCAGCAGGTTCGCCACGGCGACGATGCCCAGCGTGATCGCCACATCGTGGAACAGGCAGACCACGGCCGCCAGGCCCATGTCCCGGCTGCTGAACCGGAACGCGATGTAGACGATGATGCCGAGGAGCGACAGCACGAGCGCGATCAACGCGTCGTTCTGCATGCGGCGCGCCACGGACGAGCCGATCAGGTCCACCGAGGGGAACGGCATGCTCAGGCTGACGTCCTTCGTCTGGGTCTCGTCCACACCCGCGTCCATCAGCGCGTTCTTCAGACCCTGTCCGCCGAGGAACTCGGCGAGGGTGGCGCGGACCCGCGGCGGATCCGTCTCGACGGCGGTGGAGGTGGCCTTGTTCGTCGTCTTCATCCAGATGTCGTACGCGTCGAAACTCTCGCTGGCAGCGCCTGCGACCGAACGGACGACGACCTTTCGCTCCACCGACGAAGCCGGGTTGCGAACCAACTCGCTGCCCTTGTTCGTCCAATAGGGCATGCGCGTGGAGACGGCCTCCTGGATGCGCTCGGGCGTGAGCACGCCCGCGGGGTCCAAGAGGGTGACGCGGACGTAGATGCCGCCATCGAGGCCACGCAACTCCTCCTCGGCAGTCGTGGGGGCAGCATAGGACCTCGGGCCGTCGGCCAGCCAGTCGGGCAGGAGGCGGTCGCCGAGGGCCTGAAGCACGTACCCCTCGAAGGCCTTTTCCTCGACTTCCAGGTTCTCCGTCGCGTCCTCGTCCTCATCCCGCTGGATGGTGATCTCGACGCCACGAGCGGAGTCGCCGACGGCCACGACCTCGCTCTTGTCGTACGGCCCCGCCAGGATCTCCTGCCGGATGGTGACCTTCTGGTCGTTCTCGTCGAAGTCCTCGGTTTCCACCACGATCGTGCGCGGCTCTCCCCGCAAGGCTTCCCGAACCTCATCGACCGAGGTGTCTTCCTGGAACCGGGCCTGCAGCTTCAGACCGCCGGTGAAGTCCACGTCGTAGAACGTGTTGCGGTCCTCGAACGTGAACATGAGGAGCCCGAAGACCACGCCGATGGTCGAAATGGGGGCGAAGAAGCGGCGGAGCGCCACCCAGGAGATCTTCGGCGGCTCGCCCGTGCCCAGCATGCTGATGTCCTTGAAGCGGCCGCTCTTCAGGCCCCACTCCAGGATCGTTCGCGTGACGAAGATCGCCGTGAACATCGACACCAGCAGGCCGATCATCAACGTGACCGCGAAGCCACGCACTGGACCCGAGCCGAACTGGTAGAGGAAGAACGCCGTGATCAAGCTCGTGACGTTGGCGTCGACGATGGTCGTGAATGCGCGAGCGTAGCCCTCGCTGACCGCGCGGCGCAGCGAGCGTCCTGCCCGCCGTTCTTCTCGAATGCGCTCGTTGATCAGGATGTTGGCGTCAACCGCCATACCGAGCGTCAGCACGATGCCCGCGATGCCGGGCAGCGTCAGCACGGCCTTGAAGAACGCGAGCGTGCCGAGAAGGAGGATGACGTTCAGGAACAGCGCGAAGTCCGCGACGACACCCGTCTTGTGGTAGAAGACGACCATGAAGAGCAGCACCAGGGCGAACGCGACGAACACCGCGTAGATGCCCCGCTGACGCGCCTGGCCGGCCAGCCTGGCTCCGATCTTCGTGCGCGACTCGAGCTTGGGGCGGACCTTCAGCGAGCCGGTCTGCAGCACGGTCGCGATCTGGTCGGCCTCGGCCTTCTGCTCCTTGAACGTCCGACCCGAGCCCAGCGTGATGCGGACCCGGTCGGTCAGCTTGCTCTGGATCGTCGGGTCGCTGTAGAACTCCTCGTTCAGCACGATGGCCATCGGGAGGCCGACGTTGGCCGCGGTCCACTCCCCGAACGCGTTCTGGTAGTCGAGCTTGACGTCGTAGTAGACCTCGGGACGACCGGCGTCACCCTGACCCACGACGGGGTTGCTCAGGATGCGGCCGTCGAAGCGGAACTTCTCCTCCGCCGGCTCCTCGAGCAGGGCGAAGTCCTCGGGTGTGCTCGCCTCGCCTCCCGTGCGCGGGACCACGAAGTAGCGCGGGTCCGACGGGAGGTACGCCGTGACGGTGTCGCGCGCGTCCTTCCACCGCTGGACCTCGGCTTCGAGGAAGCCGCGGTAGCCCTCGGG
Source organism: uncultured Planctomycetota bacterium (assembly GCA_963802335.1). Classification (GTDB taxonomy): domain Bacteria; phylum Planctomycetota; class PLA2; order PLA2; family JAEUHO01; genus CAWDIE01. The sequence goes on from CAWDIE010000009.1 coordinate 529,071, forward strand.
CGTCGCCGCGAATCCGGTCGACCCCTGCCACGGCGAGGAGCCGCGCTCGGCGAGGCGGGGCGGCGTCTCGCCATCCCAGCTGCCGTAGTTCGCGTCCGGGCGGACCGTGACGCGGAACTTGAGGTCGCCCAGCGCCGTGACGACGCCGACGATGCTGTCCACATCGCCCTCGGTGCCCGCCGGAAGCGAGATCTCGAACTTGTCTTCGCCGATCGGCGTCAAGCTGATCTCGGCCAGACCGAACTTGTTGATCCGGTCTTCGATGACCTTGATGGTGTCGGTGACGACCTTCTCACGGTTGGCCGGATCGATACGCCCGGTCGCTTCCGCACGCTCGAGGTCGAGCGAGAACCTCAGCGTCGTACCGCCCTCGAGGTCTTGACCGAGGCGGATGCCCCAGTGGAGCAACGCGGCCAGCAATAGGCCCGTGACCACCACGATCAGCACCGAGCGGCTCTTCAGGTTCGTTTGTTCCATGACGTTCTTCTCTCCGGGGGTCACCGCTCGAGGCGATGCGCACGGATGGGCCCCACGCCGGATGCGGGTGGGGCGGTAGCTCTAGACGCGCAGACGAAGGCAGGAAAAGGGCGCATGCTCGCCGAGCAGCACCGCGGTGGGGGTCTCGGCCACCCGCTCGATCACCGTGGCCCGCTCGCTGCCGATGGTCGCGAACACCATCAGCGGCGGCACGTCCAAGGAGCGTCGATCGAGCCCCTGGAAGGCCGCTGCCGAGAGCGCGCCGGTTGCCTGCGTGAGGCCCTGGGTCGTCGGTGCGGCGGCACCCACACCGATCGCCACCAGCGCGATCAGCGTCGGGAGCAACGCGCAGATGGCCAGCAAGACCAGCGTGGCGCGGCGGATCGGGTCGGACGTACGGCGCATCCTACTCCTTGGGCGGTAGCGGCTTCTCGGCCACGTCCTCGCCCTTCAAGACCTGCCAGACGGCCTGGCGGGAGAAGCGCATGCGCACGTTGTTCTTGTCGTCCACGCGGAGGACGACGGCGTCGTCTTCGAGCGCGACGACGGTCCCGTAGATCCCCGAGTTGGTGAGCACCTTGTCGTGCTTCTGCAAGGCGGCGATCTGCGCCTCGCGCTGCTTGCGCTCCTTCTGGCCCGGCCGGATCACGATGAAGTAGAAGATCACGGCGACGATGAGCAGCGGCATGAGCATGCCGCCCGCGCTCGGCGCGGCGGGCTGGTCGGCGGCCAGGAGGGTCAGCAGCGTAGCGTCCAAGGGAACTCCCGTGCGTGCGGTCCGGGTAGCCCCCGTGTCCCGCCTGCAAGTCCCGTATCGTAGGGGCTTCGCGCCCATCCACCCCGAAATTGCGGATCGGAAGCAGCCATGAGGATCCTCGCTGCCCTCTCCGGGGGCGTCGACAGTGCCGTTGCTGCCGCGCGCCTGCGTCGAGAGGGCGCGGAGGTGATCGGGGTCCACCTGCGTACCGGGGTCGAAGCCGACGACGCCACGGCCGCCGGCAACCGCGCCTGCTGCGGTGCCGATGACGCCCGCGACGCCCGGCTGGTCGCATCCGCCTTGGGCCTTCCGTTCTACGTCCTGGACGTGTCCGAGGCATTCTCGGGCGTCCTCGACGCCTTCGTGACCGCCTACGCCGAGGGGCACACGCCGAACCCCTGTATCGACTGCAATCGCGACGTGAAGTTCGGTCGCCTGCGGGAGATCGCCGCCGACCTCGGGTGCGAGGCCGTGGCGACGGGCCACTACGCTCGGCGCGAGCGAGGCGGTGGGGGACGCTGGCGCCTGCTCCGTGCGCGAGACCATACGAAGGACCAGAGCTACGTTCTCTACCCCTTGAACCAGGAGCAGCTCGCCGGCGCGCGCTTCCCCCTGGGCGAGGACACGAAGGACACGATCCGCGAGGAAGCCGCAGCCCTGGGTCTGTCGGTGGCCGCCAAGCCCGACAGTCAGGATCTCTGCTTCGCGCCGCAGGGCGACTACCGGCGTCTCCTCGCGTCCCGTGCGCCCGAGAGCCATGGCCGCGGGGGACATCGTGGAGCAGGCCATCGGGGCGGTTGGTGGGACGCCACGACGGCGCGGCCGGCTACACGGTCGGACAACGCCGCGGGCTTCCCGCGCTCGGTCGTGCGCACTACGTCGCGCGCGTCGACCCTCGGCGAGGGCGCGTCGAGGTGGCGACGCGCGACGCGCTACTTCAGGACGTCGTCGAGGTGCGGGGCATGAACTGGATCGAGATCGCCCCGCCGGCCCCCGGGTTCGAGGCGGAGGTCGAGGGGCGCGTCCGTCACGCCGGGCAGCTCCAGGCCGGCCGGCTCGTGGTGACGGCCCCCGACGCGGCCCACATGCACTTCGCCGAGAAGGTGTTCGCACCCACGCCGGGTCAAGCGCTCGTGGCCTACCGCGGCGACGCCGTCCTCGCTGGGGGCACCATAACGAAAGCGCCCCAGCCTGGAGCCGGGGCGCCTTCGGGATGCTGACCTGGGGGGCACGACCTCGGAGGGCCTTGCCTGGGGGCTTAGTTCAGGCGATCCTTGAGCGCCTTGCCGGCCCTGAACGCCACGCCGACCGAGGCCGGAATCTGGATGCGTTCCTTGGTCTGGGGGTTCGTCCCCATGCGGGCCTTGCGCCGGGACACGCGGAATGTGCCGAACCCGAGGATGGCGACGTCGCTGTCCCCGATGAGACCTTCCGCTACGGACTCGGTGAACGCTGCGAGCGCTCGCTCCGCTTCTGCCTTGCTCGACCCCATGTGCCGGGCCATGGCGTCGATGACTTCCGCCTTGTTCATATGTCCTCCCGCCGCGAAGAATGGGCCTCTGAGGCCGAATGCTAGCCAAAGCCTCGGGAGAGGCAAACGGGAAACTCGCCTTGACCAGCCCCGCCCGCATCCGCATCTGGCTTCTTCGGTCCCTCGTGGGCCTCTCGATTCTCGCCGCATTGGCTGGGCCGACGCTGCCGAATCTGGGCCCTTTGCCCCGCCCGCTGGCCATCGTGGACGTCTCCGCCAGCGTGGGCGTCCAGCCCCCGGGCCCGCCGCTCGACGCCCCCGTGGCGACGACGTGGTACGCCGTGGCCGACGGGGTCGCCAAGGTCCACGGCAAGGAATCCACCCCTCGCCTGCGGCGCGAGGCCACGCGCCTGGGCGCCGCCTTTCGCCAGGTGGCGATCGACTATCCGGGGCGCGATGTGTGGTGCCTCACCGACGGGCGGAGCACCGACCTGGATAGCGAGGCCGGTGCCGGTGCCATCGCCGCTGCCGGCGGCAGAGTCCATGTTTCTGCGCCTCCGAGGCCGGCCGCGGATGTCGCGTTGGTCGCCGCGCGGGCCCGACGGCGGTCAAGTGGGGGGATCGAGGTCCACGCCCGCCTCGCCGCTTCGACGTCGGGCCAGGGCGTCGTGCAGATGGTGCGGGACGGCCGTGCCGTGGCGGAATCCGCCGTCCTCGTCGAGAGCGGAACGGAGCTGGCGCTGACGCTCGTGGACGAGGCCGCGCCCGAGCTAGCCGTCGCCTACACGCTGACGTGGCGCCCCGGCCGAGGGACCCCGGACGACGACGGAGCCAATGACTCGCTCGCGCTCGGTGTGGCGCCGGACCGGCCCGCCGTGCTCGTCTGGGGCGACTTGCCGCCGGGCGCGTGGACCGGGCCTCAAGTCCCGTTCCTGGTTCGTCGTTTTGCCGGGTGGGAGGGTGGCGTACTCGACGCGGCCGACTGCGTGGTCCTCTCGAATCTCCCGTGGAGTCGCCTTGGCGAGGACCGCGTCCGCGATCTGGAGCGCTTCGTCGCGGGGGGCGGGCGACTGCTTCTCCTCGGCGGCCCCATGGCGTGGCAAGGGGGCGGGTGGGCCGGGACCACGCTGGAGGAGGATCTGTCGCCGCTTCGCGCGCCTCGTCCCGAGGGCGAGGGGACCGCGATCGTCCTCGCCATCGACCGCAGCGGCAGTACGGCCGAGGGCGCCCTCGCCCACCTGGTGCGCGCGGCACGACAGGCCGCCGGCGCGCTGGCCCCCGGTGAGCAGCTGGCCATGTTGCCGTTCGCGACCCTGCCGGCGGCCGACCTGCTCGAACCTGGGTGGGTGACGGCCGAGGACCCCGAGGGGCGCACGCAGCAGGCGCGGCAGCTGGGCACCCTGCTGGCCGGGGGGGGGACGGACCTCGCCGCGGCCATTCAGGCGGCGGCCGACCAGGTCCAGGCGCGGCCGGCCCGCGAACGGCACGTCGTGCTCCTGACCGACGGCGATCCCGACGCCAGGCTCGACGTGGAGGCCCTGCGGGGGGTACGCGCGCGGCTCGACGGGGCGGGCGTGCGGTTCTTCGCCGTGGTGTCGGGCATGCCGCGGGTCGCGGAACGGTTGCGGTCGGCGTTGGCGCAGCAGCCCGAAGACGTCGTATTGCTCGACGATGCGGCGCTCGTTCCCCAGCAGATGCTGCGCTCGCTCGCGTCCACGCGGCTACGACGCGCCACGATCGACGGTCCGCTCCGGCTGGGGTGGCGCGTCCCCGGCGACGAAGCGCTGCAGGCGCTGGAGCCCTCCTGGATGCAGCGGTTGGAGGTCGTACCCGGCGCGGAGCTGCTGGCGGAGGCTCGCCGCGCGGAGGGGACCGCGCATCCCTTCGCGGCACGCCGCACGGTCGGCGCGGGCGAGGTCCTGGCCTTCGCCTGGGGGCCGGCCGCGGAGACGGTGCCGGCGGCGGCCGCGGCATCGCTGCGATCGCTCGTGCAGCGACTCGCCACCGAGGCCGACCGCGGCTTGCACGCCGATGTGGAGGAGGGCGAGCTCGTTCTCCGGCTCCCCGAAGCCGCCGGACGCGGCCGCGTCGAGATCCGCTCGCCGGCCGGACGCGGCCAGTTGTTCGAGACGGCGAGCGGGCTCTTTCGTGGGCCCCTGCCATGCGACTGCGAGCGGGGCGTCAGCGTCCTCGTGCCGCCCCGCGAGCCCGACGGCGTCGGCCGCCTGAGGCCGCTGGATCTCCCCACGATGCCCTCGCCGGAGCATCGCGGCGCGGGGGTCGATGCGCAGGCCCTGATGCGGATCGCCCGGGCGGGGGCCGGACGGCGGCTCGGCACGGGCGAGGTGCCGCCGACCCGCCCCGTACCCGGGGGCCGCCCCCTCGCGCCCTGGTTGTTGGGGCTCGCGGGTATTCTCCTCGTTCTCGAGCGAGCCGCGACGGAAGCGGCTCGTGCCTCCAACCGATCCACGGGGTGAGAGCACCCTGGAACGAGCACCATGACGATCCTCCGGTCGACCCTTCTCCTCTTCTCCCTCGGGCTCGCCCTCTCCGCGTGCTGCAAGAAGCCCTGCGGCCCGCCCCCGCGCGCCGAGGGGGTGCCGACGGCGAAGGCCGCTCGGAAGTACAACCAGGGCACGGCCAAGCAGCAGCAGGCGATCGCGGAGCTGATCGATCAGATCCCGGCGGCTCGCGGTGCCCAGCGCATCGAGATCGGTCGCATGATCGTCGCGTTCGGAGAACCCGCCATGCCGCAACTCGTAGCGGCACTCGGCGACCCGTCGTCCGACACGCGCAGCACGGCGGCCTGGTGCCTTGGCTTCCTGGGCGATCCGCGGGCCGCCGACGCGCTCTACACCGCCACCCGCGACTGCGACAAGTTCGTGCGACTGGAAGCCGCCTCGTCCTTGCTGAAGATCCGCGACACGCGAGGTCTGGACGTGATCGTCAGCGGACTCGACGACGGGGATCCGCGGGTGCGCGCGAAGTGCATCGGCCTGTTGGAGCAGATGACCGGCGAGACGTTCGACTTCCGGGCCGATCTGGGTCCCACGGATCGCCAGGCCGCGGTCGCGCGGTGGCGCAGCTGGGCATCGCGGCAACAGGCAGTGAGGCGGTGATGCGTGAGCGCGGGCTGGTGCCGACGCTCGTGCTCGCCTTGCTCCTGCTCTGCTCGTGTGCCCACGGTCGGCTGGATTCGACGTCCGCGCCGTCGACCGCGGCGCCCGCCGAGGACCCGCTTCGCGAAGGAGACGCGGCGCGCCGTCGCGCGCGCTACGACGAGGCCCTCGCCCTCTACCGCACCGCCATCGAGCGTGATCCCCGCAGCGTGCCGGCCCATCTCCGCTACGTTTCGCTCCTGCTCGAGCAGGGGCGCCGAAGCGACGCGCTGGCGGTCTACCGGCGGCGCGCGGCCTCCGTGCGGGCGACGCCCGCCGATCGAACGATGCATGCTCGCCTCGAGACCGACGGCTCGCCGGCGGCGCTCAGGGGAACGTACCTGCAAGCCGCCCAAGCGGATCCCGCCGAGCCGTGGTGGCGGCTCGCCAAGGCCGAGGTCGAGATCGCCGACGCCGATGGGTGGATCGCGCGGCGCGAGGCGGCTCGCGCCCGGAGCGACCGCAAGGCCGCGTCGGTAGCGCGCGACGAAGCGGGCGCCGCGCTCGACCGTGCCGACGCCGCGCTGGTCGCCGCGAACGCCCTCGCACCCCAACTCGCCGAGGTGGCGCTCTTTCGCGGATTCGCCGCCGCCGTTCGGGGAGACCTCGAGGGGCGTGGTGTCGACCGCGTGACCCGGTATGAGGAAGCCCGGGCGGCGTTTCGCGTGGCAGCGCGCCGCGATGCGGAGCTGGGGGCGGCGTGGGAGGGGCTCGGTGACGTGCACGCCCGCCTCGGAGACCACGAGGAGAGCCTCGCGGCGCTCCTCAAGGCGGCTGAACTCCACCCCGCCGATGCCCATCTGAGGCTCGCCGTCGGCGTCCAACTGCAACGCACCGACCGCCACGCGCATGCGGCGCGGCAATATGCCCAGGCCGCCCGGCTGGCGCCAGGCGACGCCGAACCGTGGCTTAGGCTCGGGGACGCGTACGCAGAGGACGAACGCTGGGACGAGGCGCTCGACGCCTACAACGAAGCGCTGCGCCGGGAGGCAACCGCCGCGGAGGTCATGCTTCGGCAGGGGGTCGCGTTCGAGCACCTCGGCCGCCGCGATGAAGCCCGCACCAGCTACGAGCGCTACCTGCATCACGGAGGCGAGCGCGAGACGACCGCACGACGGCGGATCGAGCGCCTCCTCAGGGACGAGACGGTGGAAGGGCGACCGTGAGGCGCCTGGCGCCCATGGCCGCGGCTCTCGCCTGCCTGCTCGCCCTCGCGGCTTGCGGGTCCTCCGGCGCAGAGAGCGAGGACCCCGCCAGCTACAAGCGTCGCGGCGACGAAGCGGCGGCCGCGGGCGCGTGGGCCCGGGCGGCGCAGGCCTATGGCCAGGCGTTCGCGCTCGAGGACCCCGTCGCCGAGCGCGCGCCGGCGCGCGCGTGGCTCGCGCTCCGGCGGGCGTGGGCGCTCAAGCGCGCGGGGCGACCGGAGGATGCCCTCGCGTGGCTGCGCTGGGCGGAGCGGCTGGATGCGGCGCTCTACCCCGTTCATTTCGAGCGAGCCATGCTCTACGACGGCCACGTGCCGCACCTGGCCCTGCCCGAGGCGGCGCTCTCCTCCTACCGCCGCTTCCTCGCGGGATGGCGCGCGGCGGGGGAGCCCGAGGCCGAAGCCGACATGGTCGCGCACGCGGAGCGACGACGCGACGAGCTCGAGTCCTCCGACGAGGCGTCGGGCGGCTAGCGGCTAGTCCCCCGACACGCGCGCGGCGCCCTGGTGCACGTTCTCGGACGTCACGGCCCACGCCTTGACGATCAGGGCGCTCGGATCGCCGTCGTCCGGTATCTCGAGCGCGACGGCCGCCTCCCCGTCGCGGAGCACGATCGTATGGTGGGCGAGTCGCAGGTCGTTCATGCGCGCGTGGTTGGTGCGGATGGTCTCGTACGAGGCGGGATCCAATGCGTTCTCCACGCGGGCCGGCTTGCTGACGCTCTTGTGGCGGGGCACTTCCAGACTGACGTGCACGGTGGTGCCATCGGGCAGCGGTGCGTTGAGCTTGGCCTCGACGACAGGCCCCTCGCCCCGCACGGCCTGGACAGCGATGTCGTTCTTGGGAAAGGCCACGCGCGTCGCGGGATCGCCGAGCAGCTGGTACATCCACGAGCCTTCGAGGGCGAGGCGATCCGGATCCGCACCCCCGGCGAGCTGGCGAATCGCGAAGTCGATGAGTGCCCGACCCGGGTCGCCTTCCTTGGTCAGGACCTGGTCCCGCGCGGTGTCGAGGATCTGGCCCAAGCGCAAGACGCCCTCCCCCTTGGCCATGGTGCGGGCGATCCCACGCCCAAGCAGGGTGTTGGCGGCGGGATGGCAGATGCGCGTCGCACCCCAGTAGGCGATGGGACCGCCCGGGCTGGCGAGCAGCGTCTCGCCGATGCCCGTGTCGTTGGGCATGTCGAACATCGCCGTGGTGCACGCCACGACGAACGCGACCGGGGGCGTACCCCGCCCCTGGATGCCGGCAACGTCGTCCTTGGTGAGGATGGGGAAGCGCTGAGTGCCTGCGCGCAGGCTGTCGAACCCATGCGCAAAGCCGTGGCCGACGTACGTGTAGAAGAGGCATCCATCGGAGAATCCCTGGATCACCTTCTCGTTGAACTCCGGCGGTGGCCAGAGATAGGGGCTCGCCAGACTCGCGAACGTGATCTCCACGTCGTACGCGGGGGGGATGTCCGTCGAGACCACCGTGCGGAACATCTGCTCCAGGATGCGGTCGATGAACGCACCGAAGCGACCCTCGCTCGTCACGAAGCGCATCAGCCGGCGCGTGGGATCGACCGGCGGCGCGGTTTCGTAGCGAATCAGTCGCTCGACGAAGGCGGCGAGCGCCTCGGTCGTGCGAAACGGCAGTCGTCCGATCGACGCGCCGCCGACTTGGCTTCCATCCAGCGGGAGCACGTAGAGACGATCCGCCGCGGTGGCGCCGTTGTACATCGTCCGTGCCATGGGGGCGGGGATGGTGGCTTCGGGCAGGAGATCCACCCGGTCGACCGCGGCGTCGCCGGCCAGCACGACGTACTCGAGCGGCGCGTCCTGTCGCGGGCCATCAGGTCCCGCACGAAGGCGCGGATGGGCGGCGCGCCCGCCTCGCCGAATCCGTACCGGTCGTACACCGTGGTGACGTCCACCACGCGGGACAGGGTGCCCGTGGCGCGGCGATGGGATGCGAGCCGCTCGGCCGGCCCCAACAGGGGAGGCGTCGCGATCACGACGTGCGTCGCCGCACCCGCGCGGGCCAGCGGATCGGCTCGGGGACCGGCGGGCTGGATGGGGGCGTCGCGCGCCGTCGTCGCCGTGTGGAGGCGTGCCTCGGCTCCCACGCGAACGAGGAGCAGCGACTCCCCCTCGGCCCCCGTCCGACGGTCGGTGCGCAGCGACCGATCGAGCGGGGCGCCGTCGGCGTCGGTGACGGCAACGTGCACCTCGGCGTCCGCGGCGGGAAGGACCACCGGCACCCAGGTCTCTTCCGCGACCTCGTACGTCGCAAGCGCGGCCGCGGCCTGCGGAACGCCGCGGCCTTCGAGGCGGAGTGCGTCCACCCACAGCGTGCCGCGACCGCTCGACACGTCCTGGGGAGGCGCCGGAGGAGCGGGCGGCGACACGTCCTTCAGCTGGAGCTTGGCGTCGGGCGGGGGCTCGAAGCCCGAGGGAACGAGCCAGCGGAACGTCGCTCCCCCCGCCGCGGTCTGGCCCCGGGCCACCCCGAGGTCCAGGCCACCCCACGTCGCCCGCAGCGCCACCTCGCCGATGCGGGTCGCGTAGACGACCGCTTCGATGGCGTCATGGGTCGCGCCGCGGGCCAGGGGCGGGAGCGGGGTCGCAATCGCCCGCCCGGGGGGGATGAAGTAGCGAAACCAGGTGGGCACATGGGCGTGCGCATAGACCTCCGGCCTCGCGGCCGCGACGTCCCCGAACATCGCGTCCCGGTCGTCGTGGCGCGTGATCGGTTGGGCTCGGAGCTCGACGGGCTCGACCGGCTCGTCGCTCGCCTTGCGGGGCGCGACCGCCCCGGGCTCGGCGTCCGGCATGGCCCAGAGTTCGAAGACCGCGGTGGCGCTGTGGGGGGTGGCGGTGTGCCAGGCAAGGAACACGAGATCGCCGCCGGGCCCTACCCTCCGCTGAGGCACGCGCCGACCCTGACGCCTCACCTCCAGCGCTCCGCGGCTTCGGGGGCCGAGGGCGGCCAGGGCCTCTGCCTCCAGGCGGACGAAGCCGTCGCCCTGGATCCTGACGAGGCCGATGCGTTCGGCGCCGGCTTCGTCGCCGCCGGCTACGACCGATTGCGGCTCGAGACCCAGGAGGCCGAGCATCAGGGAGAGGGCAAAAACGATGAGGGGGGATCGGCGCACCATGTCGGCATCCTACGGACGGCCCGGCCCCCGTTAGGCCCCCGGCCCGCTTTTCCCGCCGGCCGGGTAGCATGCGCCTCCCCTCGGCCCTGGAGGCGCCCTTGAAGCCCGTTGCCCGTGTCATCGTTGCCTCGATCGTCCGCCTGGTGTTTCTCTTCTTCGCCGGCTGGATTGCCGTGGCGCCGACCGCGCTGCCCGGTGCCCACCCGATCACGCGGATCGGGTTCGCGGCCGTCTTCCTCGCCATGTCCGTGCTGGTGGGCGAGCTGCAGCGCCTGGAGACCCGCTTCGAAGCCCTGATGCGCGCCATCCGCTCGGCCACGAACGCATCCGGGACAGGGACCAGCGGCTCCGGTGGACTCAGGACCCAGGACGAAGCGGTGACGATCCTGATCCGTGCGCTCGGCTCGCGCGAGCCCGACACCGTCGCCAAAGCCCACCGGAACCTGATTCGCCTCACGGGCCAGGACCTCCCGCCCGACAAGGCGGCCTGGGAGGCGTGGTGGAACGATGCGGGGGGCGGCGATGCGGGGAGCGCAGAGGCCTGATGGCGGCCGGAGCCGAGGGTGCCTTTCGATCCCCTCGCGGTCGGGACCGTGCTATACCGCGCATCACCATGGCTCGCGCGCTCGGACCCCCGCCCCGGAATCTCCCTGCCGTCCTCGAACCGATCCGTGGCGACTTGGACCTCGTGGGCGAGGCCTACCACGGGATTCTCACGAACGTCTCCAAGTGGACCAAGAACATCGCGAGCCAGGCGACCCGGTTCACCGGCAAGCGGCTCCGGCCGGCCCTGACCTGCGTCGCCGCCCGCATGGCGGGCGGAGGCGTGACGCCGGATGTCGCGACGGTCGCCGCCATCGTGGAGCTGATCCACACGGCGACGTTGGTGCACGACGACATCCTGGACGAGGCGGACGTGCGCCGGAAGGTCGCCACGGTCAACGCCCGCTGGGGCGACAGCATCGCGGTCCTCGTGGGCGACGTGCTCTTCAGCAAGGCCTATCTCACGGCCTCGCAGCTGGATGACCGGTTCGCGTCCCAGTACCTCTCCGAGGTCGTCGGGCAGATCCTCGAGGGCGAGATCCACCAGGACGTCGCGTCGCATAGGACCACGCTCGCGGAGGAAGACTACCGGGCGATCATCTGCGGCAAGACGGCTGCCCTGTACGAGGCCGCGCTCGTCGTGGGTGCGCACTACGGCGGCGCCCCGGAGCTCGGGCCGGCGCTGGGGCGGTACGGTCACCACCTGGGGATGGCGTTCCAGATCGTCGACGATCGCCTCGATCTCACCGGCGAAGAGGTCACGGTCGGGAAGACCCTGGGCCGGGATCTCCTCGAAGGCAAGACGACCCTGCCCGTCATCGTCTGGCTACGGGAGCGACCGCCGGAGGAGCATCCGGATGCCGTGGCCTTGGTCGAGGCGGCCTGGCACGACCCCGAGATGGCGTCCCGCCTGCTCGAGCGCCTCGCGGCCGACGGGGCGCTCGACGCGGCGGACCGGGCGGCCCGGGTCGAGCTCGACAAGGCACAGGCCCAACTCGCGCTGCTGCCGGACGGTCCCGAGCGGGACCTGCTCGCCACGATCGCCGACTACGTGCTCCGGCGGCGCCGCTAGCCGGACGCCAGAGGCCCCTCACAGCCTTCTGGCCGTCTCTTCGCGGTCTCTTTACGCCCTGGCCCCGATTGCGGGCGTTCCGCGTGGTCGGCTGGCGGTGGGCGTCTTTATATTCGCACGCCTATCCACCGAGTGGAGACGCGACGTGCCCAAGGAACGCATCCTCGTGATCGAAGACGAGGAGGACCTCGTCGAGGTGATGAGCTACAACCTCCGCCGGGAGGGATTCGACGTCCGCGCGGCCAGCAACGGAGCGGATGGGCTGCGCAAGGCGCGCCAGCATGGTGCGGACCTCATCCTGCTCGACCTGATGCTGCCCGATATCGACGGCCTGGAGGTCTGCCGCCGCCTTCGTCGCGACGCTCTGACCACGCGGGTGCCGGTCATCATGGTCACCGCGAAGGGCGAAGAGAGCGACATCGTGCTCGGGCTGGGGGTGGGCGCCGACGACTACATTCCCAAGCCGTTCAGCCCGCGTGAGCTCGTGGCGCGCGTGAAGGCCGTCCTCCGGCGTGGTCCCCCGCGGGGGGAGGAAGGGCCGCCCGAGCGCGTCGTCCGCGGAGCGCTGGTCGTGGATGCGGCGCGCCACGAGGCGATGCTGGCGGGTGAGGTGCTGACGTTGACCGCCACCGAGTTTCGGCTGCTGCATTTTCTCGCGGCCCACCCGGGACGCGTCTTCACCCGGGAGCAGCTCTTGCGTCGCGTGATGGGCGAGAACGTCGTCCTGATCGACCGCAACATCGACGTCCATGTTCGCGCCATCCGTCAGAAGCTCGACCAGCATCGGGACCTGATCGAGACGGTGCGGGGCGTAGGCTACCGCTTCAAGGATGCTTGACGTGGATGGACATGGAGCCGCGCCTTGCCCCGCCTGCGCCTGACTTGGAAGCTGCTGGCCGCGTTCGCGCTCGTCACGCTCGCCACGGCGCTCGTAATCGGGGCGCTCGCCATCCCCAGCCTGGTGCGGGCTGAGGAGGTCGAGAGCGAGAAGACCCTGCTCTCGCATGTGGCGCGGCTGAAGCCCTGGGCCGTGCCGGTCCTGGCCGGTCGCGAAGACGAGGGCGCCTTTCGCGAGCGGATGGCGACGCCCTCGGGGCACAGCGACGTCCGCATGACCGTCATTGCGCCCGACGGTCGCGTCGTCGCCGACAGCGAGCACGACGCGACGAGCATGGACGATCACAGCGATCGCCCGGAGATCCAGGACGCGCGGCGCTTGGGAACGGGCGTCGCCACGCGACACAGTGCGACCCTCGGGACGCGCATGATGTACGCCGCCGAGCGCATCGGCAACGGAGACGCGGTCCTCGGCTACGTACGCGCGTCCCAGACCCTCCGGGCCATCGGCGCGCGAACCCGGGCCATTCGGGACCACGTCCTCGGCGCGACGCTGGCTGCGATCCTCATCAGCCTGGCGATCGCCTTCCTCGTCTCCCGCCGGCTGACACGTCCCCTGCGCTCCCTCACGCATGCCTCCTTGGCCTTCGGCCACGGCCAGTACGACACGCGCGTCCCGGTGGAGTCGTCGGACGAACTCGGCCGGTTGGGAGAGACGTTCAACCGCATGGCGAAGGAGCTGCAACGGCGCATCGAGACGATCTCGAGGGACCGTTCCGAGCTCCTCGCGATTCTCACCGGTATGACCGAGGGGGTCGTGGCCACGGACCGCGAGCGGCGCGTCGTGCTGATGAACATCGCGGCCGGGCAGATGGTCGGCGAACACGCTGCCGATGCCGTGGGCAAGCGCATCTGGGAGGTGACGCGCATCCCCGAGGTCTCCGAAGTGGTCGCCGCCGCCCTGGAACAAGGGAGGCAAGAAGAGGAGGAGGTGCGCATCCCCGGTGCGAAACGGGACCGCTTCATGCAACTCGTCGCCGCGCCGGTGAAGTCGGAGGCAGGTGAGGTCACGGGCGCCGTGCTGGTGCTCCACGACATCTCCGAGCTCCGGCACCTCGAGCACGTGCGGAGGGACTTCGTCGCCAACGTCTCCCACGAGCTGAAGACGCCGCTGGCGGCGATCCGCGGCTTCGCCGAAACGATCCTCGAGGACGACGAGATGGATGCGGGCACGCGGCGCCGGTTCCTCGAGCGGGTCCGCAAGCAGGCGGTCCGACTCACCGATCTCGTCGAGGAAGTCCTGGCCCTCTCCCGGCTGGAGTCGGACAGCCAGGCGGTGCCGATGCAACGCGTCGATGCGGCGGCCTGCATCCGGGAGGCCTGCGCGACGCTCTCACCGCTGGCGGAGGAGCGTCGCATTCAGGTCGTACCGACGATTCCGGACGGGACCGTCGAGGTGCGCGGAGACGAAGAGGCCATCCGGCGCCTGGCCACCAACCTGCTCGACAACGCGCTCAAGTACACGCCCTCGGGTGGCACCGTGTGGGTGCGCCTCGAGGTCGACGCCGAGAGCGTGCACCTGCGGGTCGAGGACACCGGCATCGGCATCCCCCTGGAGGCGCGTGAGCGGGTGTTCGAGCGCTTCTACCGGGTGGATCCGGGACGCAGCCGGGCCGCCGGCGGCACGGGCCTGGGCCTGGCGATCGTGAAGCACCTGGTGCAGGCGCTGGGGGGCCGCGTCTGGGTGGAAGAGGGCGACGAGGGGGGCAGCCGCTTCTGCGTGCAGCTACCGCGGGCCCACGCGCACGGATCCGCCGCGCGTAGGTGACGCCCCGGTGACGCGCAGCCCCGTGTAGCCGTTAGCACGCGAATGGAGTCGCGATTCCGAGTGGGGAATTCGGCCGGCAGGTGCGTGCGGGGTCTCAAGCTCACGGTGGCGCCGCGGACGCCCGGTTCCTGGCCGGCGACGTCGCGAGAGGAGACGCGGGATGACTCGCATGCTTTGGGTCGTGCTCGTCGGGATCGTGGTCCTGGGAGCCCTGCCGCCTCCCGCGCTCGGCGACGAGGGCGTCGTGACACGCGAGATGGTGCGCGAGGAGCTCGAGGCCTGGCGAGCCGAGTCCGGCAATGACTTCCGGGTGTACTGGAAGAACGCCCCGAAGCTGGAGGCGTTCAACGGCAAGTTCACCATGGGGTTTCATGGCCGTCTGATGGCGGACCTCACCTTCTTCGCCGGTGACGACGAGGCCCTCGAAACGGCCGTCGACGGCGAGTTCCACTCTCAGTTCCGCTTCCGTCGCATCTGGACGAACGTGACGGGGAAGGTCACCGACTACGCGCGGTACATGCTGCAAGTCGGCTACATCGGAAACACGCGGGACTTCGTCATCCTCGATGTCTGGGTCCAACTGGAGAACCTCGACAAGTGCTTCGGATGCTGGGTCCCCGACATCCGTCTCGGTCACACGCAGGAACCCATCGGTCTCGCGTGGATGACCTCCAGCAAGTACTTCACCATGACGGCCTGGCCGATCCCGACAAGCGCGTTCACGCCTGGCTACAACACCGGCGTCACGTTGCTGAGGAACTTCTACGGGGACCGCGTCACCACGCGCGTGGGGTTCTTCGGGGCGAACAGCGGCATCGAGGGCCGATACGAGTGGGAAGACGGGGAGGCGGTGACGGGGCGGATCACGGCCCTGCCGTGGGCTCCTTGCGGGAACGCCTGTCGACTGCTGCACCTGGGCGTAGGCGCGTCCTATCGCTGGGACCTCGCTTCGACCCGCTTTCGTAGCCGTCCGGACCTGGACGCCGGGCCGGTGGTCATCGACACCGGCGTCTTCGATGCGTCCACCGAGATCTTCGTCGACCTCGAAGCTGCGCTCGTCTACGACCACTTCACCGTGCAGGGCGAGTACATGTGGGTGCAGGTCGACGCCGACGAGGGCACCGATCCGAACTTCTGGGGCTGGTACGTTCAGACGTCCTACATCTTCGGCGCGCCGTGCCGGCACTACGCACGGGGATCGGGCGCGTTCGCGGGACCCAAGATCGACAAGTTCTTCGACTGCAAGACGCCGTGTGCGATGGGGGCTTGGGAGTTGGCGTTCCGCTACAGCTACGCCGATCTCGACGACGGCGACAAGCAGGGCGGCCGTGCCGGGGACTTCGTGTTCGGCGTCAACTGGTGGATCAATCCCAACGCGCGCATCATGCTGAACTACGTGCACGGCGAGGTGCGAGGCGCCCTCGGCGAGCGCTACGCGAGCCCCGCCAACGGGTCGGTGGACGCGTTCGTCGTGCGCTTCCAGGTGCATTGGTAGAGGCGATGAGCAGGCTCCTCGCCACCGGCGGTGACGTGGTGGAGACCGCGGCTTCACGCGCGGATGACGCGGCCGTGACGGACTCAGCAGAGGCGCTCGGATGACCGGGAAATGACCTGAATTTCGATGTTTTGCAGTGGACGGATTCATCGTGCTTTCACAGAGAATGCCTACCGTGATGCCATCAATCCTCGGGAGGAGGTAAGGACCGCAATGGGACGCAAGCTCATCATCTTGCTGGGTGCCTTCGCTGTTTGGGCATCGGCATTTGCAGCTCCGGCCATGGCCGACGGAGATCCCACTCGCGACATGATTCGTGAGGAGATCGAGGCCTACATGAAGGACCAGAAGACTGACTTCCGGGTCTACTGGAAGGACGGTCTGAACTTCGCGACGCGCGACAAGAAGTTCACGATGAAGATCGGTGGGCGTGTCCAGGCCGACTTCAGCTTCTTCCAGGGCGACACCGACGGTCGCGACCGCCTGGAGTTCTTCCGCGGCGACGAATGGCACTCCGGCTTCGAGTTCCGCCGCCTCCGCCTCGAGAACGAGGGCGCGATCTACAACAACATCGCGTGGAAGCTACAGATCGACTTCGCGGACGCCGACGTGGTCATCAAGGACGCGTGGATCGCCTTCCGGAATCTGGACGAGTGCTGGGGTTGCCTGTTCCCCGACATCACGATCGGTCACTTCAAGGAGTACTTCTCCCTCGAGGAGATGACGTCGTCCAAGTACATCACGTTCATGGAGCGTGCGCTGCCGGTCGAGGCCTTCGCGCCCGTCCGCAACAGCGGTATCGGCCTCTTCCGCGACCTCTACGGCGGGCGCGCGACCATTGGCCTCGGCTGGTGGGGCGAGTCCGATGACGGCGGCGAGCACTACTGGGAAGACGGCAACCACATCACGGGTCGCCTCACCGCCCTGCCCTGGGCGCCCTGTGACTGCGAGTCCCGTTTCTGGGAGGTCGGTGTCTACGGCACCTACCGCTTCGATCAGCGCAACGGCACCCGGTACCGCACCCGTCCCGAGAATCACTTCGGTCCCCGCATCCTCGATCTGCGCCTCCCGGACGCCGAAAAGGAGTACCGCATCGGCGTCGAGACCGCCTTCAACTTCGATCGCTGGAGCGTCCAGGGCGAGTACATCATGGCCCGCCCCGACGTCCAAGACGACCCGTACTTCTACGGGTGGTACGCGTACGTCACGTACCAACTGAATGGCGGCACCCGCCGCTT
This sequence comes from uncultured Planctomycetota bacterium, assembly GCA_963802335.1. GTDB lineage: Bacteria > Planctomycetota > PLA2 > PLA2 > JAEUHO01 > CAWDIE01. Next base: position 546,291 of record CAWDIE010000009.1, read on the forward strand.
CAAGCGCGTCGTACTCGGTCTTCGACAAGACCAAGCCCTGTAAGAACTTCGATTGCACGGAGTGCGGTCACTTGGGGCAGTGGGAGATCGCGGCGCGCGTCTCCGGCCTCGACCTGCAGGACAAGGGCTACGAGGGCGGCACGGCCATGGATGTGACCGTCGGCCTCAACTGGTACCTGAACCCCAACACCCGGATCATGTTCAACTACGTCTACTCGGACGTGAAGGACCTGCCGGTGTTCGACGACCAGGACAACTTCCTCGGTGCGACGGGCGAGGGCAAGCTGAACATCTTCGCCGTCCGCTTCCAGATCTTCTGGTAGACCGCCCGGCCTAGGTTCCAGCTCCCCCGAAGAGGGGGAGCTCCTGACCGCCCGCGGGATCCACGATCCCGCGGGCGGCTCTCGTTACGTTGGCGAGCACGGCCCCGGCCAGGACCGGGCCGACGCCGCCCGGCACCGGGGTGAGCGCCCCCGCCGCCCGCGCGACCGCTTCCCCGTTGGCATGGCCCACCAGGCGTCCGCTTTGGGTTACGTGCACGCCGAAGTCGATCACGGTCGCCCCGGACCGGACAGCGCGATCGTCGATCCCCTCCGGCTCCCCGTCCACGAGGACGAGGATGTCGGCCCGGCGAAGGGCCTCGGGCGAAGCCTCCTCGGGCCTGATCAGTCGCGGCGCGTGGCCCCCTTGGTGCAGGGCGGCGGCCAGTAGGCAGGCGAGGACGCCGGGCCGCGCGACGACCACGCTCCGGCCATCTCCCGGGGACCGGCCGGCCGCGTCGAGCAGCGCGCGGAGCGCGACGACCGCGGCGGGTTCGAGCGGGGCCTGTCCGCCCAGGAACCTTGCTTGCGATGTCGGGTGGGCGCCCTCGACATCCTTGGCGAGGGCCAGTGCATCGAGGAGCGCGGCGCGGTCGAGTCGAGCCGGGAGGGGGCTCGCGAGCAGCGCCCCATGCACGTCCGGCTCGGTCGAGGCTTGCTTCAGGCACCGACGGACGGCGCGCGCTGAGCTCGTCGCGGGGAGCCGCTCGACCGCGACCTCGATTCCCCACGTCTCGGCAAGTCGGGTCAGGGCGGCTACCTGAGAGCGGGCGCCCGCGTGATCGCCGACTCGGATGACGTCCAGGCGCGGGCGGGTCGGAGAAGCCGTCGAGGCTCGGCGCACCTCGACGCAACGCGTCCGGAGGGCCCGCACGACGGTCGCTCCGTCCAGCCGGCGGCACGGGGACGCGTCACGCATGCCTTGACCCTGCCACGAGGCGCCCTCGAGGACAAGGCCGCCGCTTCGCTTGGTAGGCTCCTCCCATGGGGCTCGATGCCAGGGACTACATGCGCCGCGATCGACCGCGCTGGGGCGGGCCCGGTTCGTGGTCGATCACCACCCGGATCATCGTGGCCAACGTGGTGATCTGGTTCATCTACGCGCTCGCCTTCAACGGAGGAAGGCCGACGGCCCTCTTCCACCTCATGGATGAGTATCTGGCGCTCCACCCCGCGGACGTGTTCGGGCGTCTGCGTATCTGGCAGCCGTTCACGGCCATGTGGCTCCACGATCCCACGTCGATCAGCCACATCTTCTTCAACATGCTCTTCCTCTACTTCTTCGGACGCGTGGTCGAGGGCATGCTGGACCGGCGGAGCTACCTCACGCTCTACCTGGGTGGGGGGGCCCTCGCCATGCTCGCCATGGTGCCGCTGTCGGCTTTGACGCCGATCCGAACCGTCGTCGGCGCCTCGGGTGCGGTCTACGCCATCGGCGTGTTCGCCGCGCTGCGTGCGCCGCATATGCGCGTGATCCTCTTCATCGTGCCCATGAGCCTGGCTGTGATGGTCTACGGCTTCATGGTCGGCCGAGAGCTGCTGATGCTGGTCCTGAGGCAGGCACCGCTCGGCACCACGATCGGCCACCTCGTGGGGGCCGCGTTCGGGTATGGGTACGAGCGCTACCTGCGGCGCCGCGGGCCCGTGCCCAGCGGTGGAGGCGTCCTCGCCGGCCTCAAGAAGAAGGCCGACAGGGCTCGAGCCGAGCGCAAGAGTCAGACGGCCGTGGGCGACCGCGCGCGGGTGGATCGCCTCCTCGAGAAGATCCATGCGGAGGGGATCAGCAGCCTCACGGAGGAGGAGAAGCGCTTCCTCGAGCAGTCGTCCCGGCGGTTTGGCCGGTAGCTCCATGCGCGCGTCGGGGCGCGGGTCCCGGCTTCGGGTACGCTCCCCCCGTGAGCAAGCCCCCCCTCCCCGTGATCAAGGCCTTCCTCGTCTGTGACAAGGTCATCCAGGACGCCCAGACCGGGAAGAAGTCCCTCATCGGGATCTTCCACGAGATCAAGGCGAGCAAGTTCCCCACCGTCCACCAGGAGCTGTGGATCTACGCGAACCTGACCGATGCCCATGGGCACTACGTGTTCGAGATCCGCTTCGTGAACGTCTCCGACAGCGGCCGTGTCGTGGGCCACAGCCAGCCTTCACCGATCACGATCCCCGGTCCGCTGCAGACGACTGAGCTGTCTGCGCTCCTTCACCGGGTCGGCCTGCCGTCGGAGGGAACCTACGAGTTCCAACTGATCGCGAACGGTGAGCTGGCGGCGACCAAGGCAATCCGCGTTTCCCGCGTCCCGCAACCCGAGGCACCGCCCGAAGCGTGAGCTGGGTTCCGTACGGAGGCAGCCTCGTCAACGAACTTTTCGCTCGCTCCAGCGCCCAGTCGCTGCACGCCGCGCTTACGTTGCTGGTATCCCGCTATCGCCCGGTGCGTGCGCCGCTGGTAAGGCCGTAACCCACCGCTTTTCGACCGCCGCCATGGGGGCGGCCCCGCGTCGTGATTCCGCGGTATTCGCGTGGCGGTCCCTGCCTTGCTTCATTCCTCGTGGCCCACCGAGGGCTCACGAGGTCGGCACATGGTGCGTCGGTCAACCCCGCCGCGTTGGCGAATCCGCTCTGGTATCGCGATTGCCACTCTGGTCGTGGTCCTCCTGGCCCTGGCTGCCCACGGTCGCGGTGCGACGGCGGCCCGCCCCGCGGCCAGCCAGGAGTGGATGACCACCTGGATCTGGCACTACGTCGATCGGGACGCGCCCATTCGTGTGCCCGTGTTCCGGCAGCTGCTCGAAGTCGCCCCGATGGATGTGGAAGTCGTGGTGGCCTCCGTCGACGACGCAGCCTCCGCGCGCGCTCGGTCGTCGCTCGGCGACCAGACTCGCGCCGGACGCCCCATCCACTACATCTCGACGACCGTGCCGCTGGGCTCCTGGCCACGGGATCCTTACGTTTACTTCGAGCGCGGTCATCACTCGTGCGCGCTCCTTCCGCCGCGGCACGGCGTGACGGTCGAGACGGCGGCCAACAGTGCGGTGCCTCTGGCACTGGCCGCACGCTGGCCCGGTCTCGAGACACGGGAGGAGCGCTTCGCCCTCGAGGGCGGGGACGTCTTCGTCACCGACCGGCGCGTCTTCGTGGGAGCGGCCACCCTCGACAAGAACCGTCGCCATCTCCGTATCGCCCCCGAAGACCTCCTGCGACGCATCGCGGCCGTGATGGGGCGCCGTCCCATCGTCGTCGGGCACGGGGGAGAGGAGCTGCTGCACGAACACGCGGATATGTTCTTGACCCCACTCGACGACCGAACGGTCGTGCTCGGAGACCCTCGCCTCGCCCTCGGCCAGCTGCCGGCGATAGCCGCCGACCCCGAAGAGGGAGCGGCGCTTCGGGCCTTGGGGAGGTACCGACGATCGCGCCAGCTCCAACTCATCCCGCGCTACGAACGCGTCGCGAGCGAGCTGCGCGCCCAGGGGATCGAGGTGCGGCGGCTGCCGATCCTGCATGGCGAGGGCAACGGCACCGGAGATGACCAGGTCGTCCTGACCTGGAACAACGTCCTGCTGCACCATTCCCAGGGCGTTCGGCACGCGTTCGTGCCCCAGTACGGGGTGCGGAGACTGGATGCCGAGGCAGAGGCCCGCTGGCGCTCGTGGGGGTACGTCGTCCACGCCATCGACATGCGCACGACCATCGCCCACGGGGGCGCCGTACGCTGCATGACGAACGTCGTGCGACGTCCCTTCCCCCCGGACCGCTAGGTTCCGTACGGAGGCAGCCTCGTCAACGAACTTTTCGCTCGCTCCAGCGCCCAGTCGCTGCGCCCCTCACTCGCGCTACGTCCCGCTGCCCGCACCACGCAGTCGTCCCAGCCACTCCCGCACCGAGAACTCGAATCGCTGGCGGTTCCGCGTGAAGCGCGTGGGGCGGTGCCCCTCGAGTCGAAGGAGGAGAGCCGCGCGCTCTTCGCCCTCGAGCCCGTAGGCCGCAACGAGTGGACGGCAGGTGTCGATACCGTGCTCCTTACGAACCCACCAGAGCAAGTCGAGCAGGTCCATGCGGGCCATGCGCGACCCGACGATGCTGGTCGGAAAGAGCATCGCCTTGGGCATGTCGAGCAGGTGGAAGTCGTACCCGCCCTTCGCCGCGGGGGTAGCCAGGATGTTCTTCAGCCACAGCGCGCCGTGGAAGACGCCCGTCTCGTGCATGCGGCGCACCCATGGCATCAAGCCTTCGAGCGACGGCCACGGCTCGCCGGTCCCCACCCAGGCCGAGAGCGGCGCGGCGTCCGGGACCTTGCGCGTCGCTAGGACCTCGAATCGCCCGAGCCTCGGGTGACGGCCGAACGTCCAGAAGAGGGGCTCCGTGCAGGGAACGCGCCCAGCCACGAGGCGCTCGAGGCCTCCGAACTCCCGCTCGACGCGGAAGCGGAAGCGCTTCTCGCGCTCCCAGCTGATCGGCCCACGGTGGGGGTACAGCTTGAGGACGGCCGAGGTGCCATCGCCCAAGGCGTCTTCCCAGATCCACGGGGTCTGGGACCTGATGCGGGCACCATCACCGTCCGCCGAGGGCGGGAGGACCCCCAGCGCCCCCAAGCGCTCCTCGACGGGGTACGGGAAGAAGCCCGTGCGTTTGCACATCCCGCGTTCCTACCCCTGCCGCTTCTCGATCAGGGCGTAGCGATGCCCCGAGTTGAAGTAGGCGAGCGCCGGCCATGCGACCAGCTCGCCACCGTGCAGGCGGGCTAGCTCGCGCACGCGCGCGACGGTCATGGTCATCTTCGGCGGTTTGTGATTGAACGGGCGCCGCATGCGCCGCATCAGGTTCTTGGGCGAGTGGTAGTCGAAGAACGTCATGATGACGAAGCGCTTGGCGACACGCAGCAGTTCGGCCACGAGCCGTTCGCGTTCCTCGGCGGTCGGCAAGTGATGGCAAAGGCGGCAACAGACCACGCCATCCACAGACGCATCGCGGAGCGGGATATGGAAGGCGGAGGCGGTCATCCAGATCCGCTCCACCTCCAGCCGGCTCGTTTGCTTCCCGTAGAGCACCTGGCCCTCCGCGATGTCGGCCTCGATGATGCACCGCGTGAAAGGCGCGATCTGCGGACTGAGTCGCCCTCCGCCACAGGGGAGGTCGAGGATGGTTTCGACTTCACCCTGTGAGGCGAGCTGCTGCTCGAGCAGGCGAAACTCCCGCGCGGTGCTCATGCGCTTGAAGAGCTTCTCCTCGTACTCCCGGTTGTACTCCTCGGCGGCTTCGACCTGGACGTACTGGTCCTGGTAAGGCCGACTCGTCTCGGGGGTTGCCGGCTCCTCCGCGGCCCAGGTCTCCGACGTCCCGCCGACCGCGAGGAGGGCGACGCCCTCGACGAGGGGGTAGGTGTGACCGCAGGGCACGCAGCGCAAGGACTGCGGCTCGTGCAGCAGGTCCCCTCGGCAGCGGGGGCAGACGACGAGGTCCTCGAGTTGCATGCGTTGACGATACGGAGCCAGGCACCGATCCGCTCGTTTCGTCCGCCGTGCCGGCCTCCGCCGCCCCATCGCCGAGGCCCGGGGCCGCGTGGTCGTGCGGGGACCGAGGTCGTCCCGACCGTCGATGGCCGCGTGCTTCAGATCGTGCGCTACCGCATCCCCGCGCGCTGCCGCGATCGGCCGCCGAGCTAGGCCGCCATCATCAGGGACAAGAGCAACCCCAGGACGGTGCGCACGGCCAGGTAGACCCCCGCGGCGATGAAGCTGCGGCGAGGCTCCATGTTGAAGAGCCAGTTGAAGAAGAACGCCGCGACGAAGGTGCCGGCCACAGCGCCGATCAACCAGTTGGGGCCGGGGATCAGATGTGCTGCGAGGCCCGAGCCGACGCCGATAGCCAGGACGGTACCGATGACCGGTCCCCACCCAGGAAACTCACTTCCTTCCATCACGATGACGAGCAGTCCGAGGATCGCACCGTCGATGAGCAGGCCCAACGTGTACTCCATGTGGTTTGCCCCCGCGCCCGGTCTGTGCAAGCGTACGAGTCGGTGGATACCGACGCCAGCCTTCCCCCTCGGGGAGAGGCGGCGATGGGGGAGACGAGGTGGCCCCAGCGGCGTCCGGTCGACGCGGAAATGTTCGTCCGCGAGGCTGCCTCGGTACGGAACCCAGGACGTCGGATCATCCAATCATGCGCGTCGCGGCTCGCGGGATTCGAGTACCTTGTGCCGCGTGACTACGCGTCTTGTGCCCTTCGCCGCGATGACACTCCTCGCCTTCACCGGCTTGCTCGGCTGCGGTGGGTCGAGCACGACTACCCCGGTCGTCGTTCGCCCCCCGCCTGCGATCCAGACCGCGCCGCTCAAGCTGATTGCGGTGGGGGACATCCTGCTGGGTCACGATGCCCAACCCTGGATGGACGCGGAGGGAATCGACTACTCCCTACGAGCCCTCGCGAGACCGACTTCGGAAGAGGAACTGCTCATCGGCAATCTGGAGGGGCCTCTCACCCTCGCCAGCCGTCCTATCGATCCCGACAAGGCGTTCCTGCTGCGCGCGGATCCGGCGGTCGCTCCCATCCTTCGCGACTTCGGCTTCGAGGTCTTGTCGCTCGCGAACAACCACACGCTGGACTTTCGCAGGGCCGGCCTCCTGGACACCCAAGGCGCCCTCGCCGAGGCTGGGATTTCCTCCTTCGGCGCAGGGCTGGACCGTGCAGAGGCCGAGGCCGGCGTGATCCTGGAGCGCGCTGGGCTGCGAATCGGCTTCTTGGGGTTCTGCCAACCCTTCGAAACGTACGATGACATCGGCTTCTTCGCGAAGCGGTGGCACGCGGGCGTGGCCAGACTCGATGCGTCGAGCGTACAGTCGGCGATGGCCGCGTTGCGCCCGCGCGTCGATGTCCTCGTCGTCGCCGCGCATTGGGGCGATCAGTATCTGGGCGTGACCGACACGCAGCGCGACTGGGCGCGTCGCTTCGTCGAGCTCGGGGCCGATCTGGTGCTTGGCCATCATCCGCACGTCGCACAGGGCGTAGGGACGTACCGCGGCGTCCCCATTCTCTACTCGTTGGGTAACTTCGCGTTCGGCTTGATGGGCGCGCACCACCGGCTCGGCGCGGTCAAGCGTCACGGGTGGATCGCCGAGGTGACGTTCCATGAGGGGCGCGCGAGTGTGGTCGACCTCCTTCCCATCCTCACGGACAATCTGACCACGGCCTTCCAACCGCGTCCGGGGGGCGCCGATGTCCTCGAACCCATGGCCACGAAGCTCCAGGCGAAAGGCGGCCGCCCGCTCGAGGTCCTAGAGGACCGGCTGCGATTGCAGGTGCGCACCTCCGATCGGTGAGGCGTGCTCGCGGCTGAAGCGTCTGCGCCTCGCTGTCCCGTGCGAACATCGCTCCACGCGGTGCCTTGCGCGTCTGCGTGATGCGGGCCGCGGTGGATCGGCAGGCCAAGCTCCCGTGCGGGCCGTACGGCGGTAGGACTCATGGGCCCTCAAGAGCACGACCAAGGATGCGTGGGCCTGGGGCGGCCGGGCGGGTCGAAAAAGTTCGTCCGCGAGGCTGCCTCGGTACGGAACCTCGCGGTGCATAGCCCGTCGTTGCCATCGCGCGCGGGCCGGGCGAAGATCCCTCCATGCGGATCCACCCTGCCCGGCACGGGGCCACCGCGGCCCTGGCCTTCGTCCCCGCGCTCGTGTCGCTGTGGGCTGCGAACTGGTTCCACATCCTGCTCGGCTCCTACTCGCTCCTCATGCTGCGGCACTACGGCAGCTGGATGCGGGCCAACCAGGTCGCGAACACCGTGCTGCTCGGTGTCGTGGCCCTCGCGTACACCGTCTGGATCTTCGCGGTGGCGCGTCGCTGGGTCACGATGGCCACCGGGAGCGGCTTCGTGATCGCGGCACACGGCCTGATCCTGCGCCTCGTCGTGGAGCTGCCTCAGAGCCTTATTCAAATCACGCTGGCCGAGACGCCACCGCCGGAGCCCTATCACACCACCCTGGTCCTTGGCCGGGCGTTCGGCCTCGTCGCGTACGTGATGGGACTCGGGTTCGTCGCGGCCGCCGTCGTGGCCGAGCGCCGGCTCCAGCCTCACACGCCGTGGTGGGCGGCGCCTCCCAGCGCCTAGCCCTTCTTTCTTGTCCGTGACTGCCTCGCGCGCAGGGGGGCGAGCGTCACTCCGAACGCCACTCCCAGAGCGAGCAACGAGAGCACGAGGGTGGGTAGCGTCAGGACCGGATCGTCGGTATGCAGGAACGGATCGTGGATCAATTCCTGGGGTTCCTCCAGGGTCAGACGGACGCCGAGCCGGGGCACGTCGAAGGACCTCACGCCGGCGCCGAGGCCGATGTCGAGGATGCGTACCATCAAACCCCAGGACAGACCTGCATCGGCCTCGGGCAGCCGCAGGACGGCACGCGCCTGTCCGCGGAGCCGGGAGGCAAGGGCGGGCGCGGCACGGTCGAGGAGATCGAGCGTCCACCGCCAATCCTCCATGCTCGTGCGCTGGGGTGAGGGCGTGAGCCAGGGAGCTTCGAGGACGGGGTGGCGCGTGCCGTCTCGTTCGACGAGGATGCCGTCCTCGGAGAGGGTGATCCGGGGAGCGTTTCGGTCCTGATCGGAGCCCCCGGTCGGCAAGGGGCTCACCCTCGCCGCCAGAACCACCTCGCGTCGTGTGGCGTCCGACTCTACGCCGATCAAGAGCCGATCCGCGCGGATCGGCCTCGCTACGATCCTGCGCAACACGTCGGATGCCACGGGCCAGTCCACCCGCTGACCCGCATGGAAGAACACGGCCACGGGGTAGCCGCTCCCTTCCCGCGCGTCCCGCTCTGCGGCCAAGCGGACGAGCTCTGCCACGAAGGCCCCCAGCGCTACCTCGCGCTCCGAGGCGGACGCCGTGGACAGCGGCCAGTCGTTGTTCCCTAGCCGCAGGTCGCCCAACCGGAGCACGTTGACGACGACACGATCCTCTGAGATCCGATCCCAGCGCACGTTGGTCGCGGGAGGCAGATGCACGTTGGCGTACATGTAGGGCGGGCGCTCCCAAGGCCGACGAGGAAAGTCGGCCGGGATCCGGCTCGCGTGCTGGCTCTTCCCGTCCGACCCCCCGCAGCTCGCGAGGACCAGAGGCACGGTGAGGAGAAGCACCAGAGCGCTCCAGGAAGCCTGTGTCATGAGGTGCGTTCCTTCCAACTGCCCGCGATTCTACCGGCGCGCCCCGAAGCCGGGGCGTTCGCGGCCGGGAACGCGGCCAGGCCCTGTGCCGGCGCCGCCCGCCGCGGCCACCGCTGGCTCCGCTAGCGCGAAGGCGTCTGCCGCACCGGGCCACCCGACAGGGCGCCGACCGCGGCGTAGGTGGCACGCGGGCGTAGCGCGATTCGATGCGTCGAGCGTGCAGTCGGCGATGGCCGCACACCGTCGGCTAAGGGCGCGTCCGAAACAAGTGCGCGTTCTCGCATCCCACCTTCGAGCCATCCTCGGCCGCTTATCAATCGCGAATTCCTCAGGCTAGCTCAGGCTGCCTCTCCGAATTCGCTCAATCGGCGCGACCGAATCTGACCCGAATCCAGGCGCGGTCTTGACGCACCCGTTCCATGACGAGCTTTGAGCGACGTCAAGCGTCACGGGTGGATCGCCGGGGTGATCTTTTATGAGGGTCGCGCGAGTGTGGTCGATCTCCTTCCCATCCTCGCGGACGGTCTGGCCACGGCCTTCCCACCACGTTCGGGGGACGCGGATGTCCTCGTGCCCATAGCCCCACGCGGCTTCAGCCAACGCCGCGCGAAGGGCGGTCAACGCCCCGAGGCGCGGCGGGCAGCCTCCGCCTGGATGCGCAGGATCTCCTCGATGCTGTCGACGGCGCGCTTTGCGGCCTTGCGAACGTTGAGGTCCATGGACCCGAGGTGCGGCACCAAGTCGGGAAGCAGCGCCGCCTGGCCGAGCACGTAGGCCACTTCGATCCCGTCGAGCGCGGCCTTGCGGTCGTCGACCGAGAGCAGCACACGAACGGCCGGGTAGAGCTTCTCGGAGGGCTTCCGGAGCGCGAGGATCCGCGTCACCCGTCCGATGCGCTCCAGATCGTAGTCCTCGTCGGCGAGGAGCGTGTCGAGCACGGCCTCCCAGGCTTCGGCCGAGGCCGGCTTCCCACTCGTGCGGTCGCTCCACTCGATGGCGGCGTGGTAGCGCTCCGGATCGTCGGAGCGCAGGAGCGTGTCGTAGAACGTCTGCCGCAGCGGCTCGGACGGCCCAACGCTCATGAAGTAGAGGACCGGGACGCTCGGGACCTCGTCCATCGCCAGGAACGCACGCGCGGCCGCGTCGCGCTGCTCGGGGGTGGCACGCTTCACGAGCGAGCGCGCCGAGATCGGAGACGCGGGAATCCAGGCCTCGGGAGGGATCAGCGCGGGTACCGAGGCGATGCCCGGCCAAGCGTCCTCCGGCGCCTCATCCAGATGCGCGGCGAGGAAGTGAGCGAGTGCCTCTCGCCCCTCGGGGATGACGAGAGTGCCGTCGGCCTCCTCGCGCAGGAGCTTGGCCACCTGCGACAGGAGCGTGGCGTGCACGTCCGAGGGGAGCGTGTCCCACGAGGCTTCGGCGGCCGGCACGAGGATCGGCGCGACGAACTCCGCCGCCGCGCGTCCGCGCGACGGGTCGGGCGGCTTCGGGAACAGCGCATCCAGCACACTGGCCCGGCCGCTCGGCGACCACCGCGTGAGTTGGGTCAGGAAGCCGCGCATGGACGCCACGGCGGCGTCGCGCGAGACGTGCTTCGCGACCTCGGGCACGAGATACAGGAGCATGTTCAGCTCCGAGACCGGGAGATCCGCGGCGAGATCCGGAAGGGCGAGGATGAATGCGCCGCGTACGTCGACGGGCACGTCGGCGCGGGTCAGCTTGGACGTCAAGATCTGCACGCTCATGTTCGGTTGCGACTCCTCCGCATGACGCATGGCCGCGAGGAACACCGGCACGTGCGCCGGACGCGTCATCGGGACCATGTGCAGCAAATCCCGGTGTTCTCTCGGCGCGTCCTTCAGCGCGTCTCTCAAGACCCACGTCACGAGCGCCGAGGCCTGCTCGGTGGGCAGGCGCTCGAGCAGATAGGCGAGGGCCTTGTACGACCGCCGCGGGGTCGTCTGGTTCTTCCGGCGCTCTTCCGCGAGCCAGTCGGTCTCCATGGTGACCCAGCGCCGGTAGAGCCTCTCGAAGCGCGCGAGGTCGACGTCACCCATCTCTCTGCCGCGGAGTGCGCCCTCGAGCCTCGAGATCAGACCGCTTCCCAGGGGGCCCTGTCGCGCATCGCCGTCCCAAGCCGCCTCGGCGTCGAGCGTCGCCTCGAGGGCATCGAGGACCGCGCCGGGCTCTTGCCTTTGGAGCCAGCTGTCTTTGCGGAAGTACAGATCGCCCAAGGCAAGGACGTGCGCGACCGCACCCGGAAAGAGACTCTCATCGAACGGAGGAGGCGGAGTCGGCTGGCTCTCGACGAGGTACCTCGCCGTCCGCTCCGCCAGCACGTCGTCGTCCCCGTAGAGCCACGCGTGCAGCTGCTCCCATGACTCGTCGGCCTCGCGGGCGTGGGGGTAGAAGGCGAGGGCGAAGCGCTTTCCCGCCTCTCGCCCGGCCAGCGCCCGCGCGAAGTCGAGGGAGAGCTTTTGGCGGGCGGTACTCACCGAACCGAGCGCTTGGGCCAGCTCGTCGCCTTCGAGCTTCAGGATGCTCGCTTCGAGGTCCGCTCGCTCCTGCTCGTGCCCCGCCTTCGAGAAGTAGCTGCGGAGGTCGTAGCCGTGCATGCGGCCGTGCCACGAGATCCCCGGATGCCACGCGGCGCCCATGCCCGGCTCGTCCATCCGGCATAGGATCCGGAAGGCATGCTGGCGGATCTTGCCGTCTTCGTGGTGGAGGAGCTGCTTCAGGAACGACACCGCGCGATCCCCGAGGATCTCGAAGTCCCGGTACACCGGGAAGTCTCCCTGGTCCCCCTCGGCGCGTCCGAGCTGGAACACGAGGTCCTGGAGCTTCTTCTCGAGCTCCGTCCCGATGCCGACGGACGACACGGAGTCGAGATACGTCTGTGCACGCTTGCGTGCGGCGGCCGGCGCGCTCTCGTCGGCGATCAGGGCGGCGAGCCACGTCCGCGCTTCGTCCGCGCGGCCGAGTAGCGTCGCGCATACGGCAAAGCGGAAGCGTGCCTCGGCGCGAATACGGGGAGGGGCGCTCTCGTCTTCGGCCAGCTGCCAGTACTTCACGGCGGCGGCGGAGACCTGGCCGCTCACCACTTCCTGGAGGTAGGCCTCGTGGAAGAGGGCTTCTGCCCGGTCCTCGTCGGCGTGGGCGGGTGCAGCGACCAGAAGCAGGACGAGGAACGAAAAGAGGCACGAGGCGAGAATCGAGGAGAGAGGGGAGCGTGTCATGGGAGTTCCTCCGAGTACCGGGACCATGCTGCCCGATAGGACGCCGGAGCGGGTCAGGCCCTGGTCAGGGGCACGTCAGCGAATGGTCAGGTCCGGCGCTGGAAGCGGTAGCCGACACCGCGGACCGAGAGCAAGTGGTGGGGCGCCGCGGGATCCGCTTCGACCTTCTTGCGGAGCCCAAGCATGGCCGTGTCGACCACCCGCGGGGTGACATCGTCATCGTGCCAGACCGCGCGGATCAAGTCGTCGCGGGAGACCGCACGGCCCTCCTCGTGGGCGAGGTAGGCGAGGAGGTCGATCTCCTTGGGCGTCAACTGGAGATCCACTCCGTCCTTCGTGCCGGTGCGGGCGGCGAAGTCGACGGTGATGCCGCTAAAGCGCAGCACCGCGCCTGCGCCAATGCCGCGCTCGCGGTCCCACGCGCGCAGCCGCGTACGGATACGAGCGAGCAGCTCGGCGAGGCCGAAGGGCTTCACGACGTAGTCGTCGGCGCCGAGGTCGAGGCCGTGCACGCGGTCTTGCTCGAGGCCGCGCGCCGTGAGCAGGAGCACGGGCGTGGCGACGTGGTCCTCACGCAGGCGCTTCAGCACCTCGAAGCCGTCGATGCCGGGGAGCATCAGGTCGAGCACAACGAGATCCGGGTCTTCGGTGAGGCCGAGCGCGAGACCTTCCTCACCGTCCGCGGCCTGGAGCACGGCGTAGCCCTCGTCGTCGAGGGCGTCGGCCAGGCCCGATCGGATAGCGTCGTCGTCCTCGACGATCAGGATGCGGTGCTTCGTATCCTTCGCGTGCTCAGGCATGCTTCGGCTCCGGCAAGCGGATCTCGAAGACGGCGCCCCTCGAAGAGGGAAGGAGCACCACCGTGCCGTCCATCTCCTGGACGAGCTCGCGCACCAGGGACAGGCCGAGGCCCGTGCCCGGTACCCGTGCGCTCCTCTGGCCTCGCACGTAGCGGTCGAACACGCGCTGCTCCTCGCCGGCGGGGATGCCGGGCCCCTCGTCCGCGACCACGATACGGGTGCGAGCGCCGGCGTCGTTCCAGCGAAGGGCGATGGGCGTGCCCGGTTCGGTGAATTTCCCGGCGTTGTCGAGGAGATTGGCGAGGACGCGCCCGAGTGCGGACGGGTCCGCAACGACCTCCGTGTCGTCCGGTCCCTCGAGCTGCACGTCCCCCTCGCGTTCCGGGTGCGTGGCGACGAACTCCGAGACGGCTTGCCCCACGGCCGAAGCCACCGAGAGAGAAACGGTCTCGAGACTCCGCTTTCCCCGCTCCAGGCGGGAGAGATCGAGGACGTTCGCGAGCAACCCGGACAGCCGCGCGGCCTCTCGCGTGACGGTGGCTTCGTAGCGGCTGCGCTTCGCGGGGTCGTTCGTGCCCCGGGCGAGGAGCTCGGCATGGAGGCGAAGCGACGTAAGCGGCGTGCGGAGATCGTGGGCCAGTTCGTTCAGGAAGCGAACGCGCGCCTCCTCCTGGCGGCGGCGCCGCCGCATCGACACGAGGAGCGCGATAGGCAGAACCAGGAACGCCGCCAGGAAGAGCAGCACGGGCCCGGCCCACCGGCGCACGCGCGGCGCGTTCCACCAGGCATCGCCGTACTTCGAGACCCACCGCCAGCGTCCGGCGAGCGGGGCCTCCAGCTCCCCGGACCACTCCACGGTTTCGGGCACCGTGGCGTCGGGGGGGAAGGTCCACACCAGGCGCACGGGGTCCTCCTCCCGCCCGCCCTCCCAGAACACGGAGTGGGGGAGCACGGCGTGGGCATCCGGGTAGAGGAGCAGAGGCTCCGCCCCGCCGGTCGACATAGCCAGCCCGGCATCCATCCGATGCGCTCCAGTCGGCAGGGCGACGCCGGCTGCGCCGGCCTCGTGCTCGAAGTCCCGTAGGACCGTCAGGAGCCGCCGCGCCGCAGGGAGCCAAGCGAGCACAGCTCCCCGCTTCTCCCAGCGCGACACGAGGAAGAGCTTCGTGGCCGCGGGCAGCGGTGCCTGCCGAAGCGTGGCGAGATCGGGTGCGTCGAGGAGGTCGGCAAGCACGGTCGTCGCTTCGTCCACGCGCGCGACACGGACGGGCGTCGTCCCGACCTCGATCCGCAGGCGGACGTCCTCGTCCGCGAGTGCATCCGACGTCAGGCCGGCCGGATAGGCGTCGTGGATCACCCATGGCGTGCGGCCAAGGGCGGTCCCAGGCAACCATACCTCCCCCAGCCCCGTCGGATGCACGAAGGGGATCCAGTCGATCTCCTGGCCCCGGAGACTCCGCCCCGGTCGGAACGCGGCGACCGCCTCGGCCGGCATCCAAGCCGCGGGCCCATCGGGCGTGGCGAGCCACCGTCGTGCGACTTCCGCACCGCCGACGCGTACGCGTTCGACCTCGGCGCGATGCCGCTCTCGTGCCCAGAGGCCGAGTCCCACGCCCACCAGCAGGGGGAGCAGGAACAGGGGGAGCAGCAACCATTCGGCGAGGGAGCGCACGCCCGGAGCCTACCCCGCCAGCCCCGCCCGTTCCGTCAGGGATCGGTCAGGCGAGGGCGTGGCTGCCGACCTCCTGGAGGTGACGGTGGTCGGCGAACGTCCGCTCGATCCCGTCCTGCGGCATCCGCGCGAGCGAAGCGCCAGCGACGCGGCGTGGGCGGCGGCGGCGGGGCGGCCGGGCGGGTCGAAATAGTTCGTCCGCGAGGCTGCCTCCGTATGGAACCTTGCGCCGCGTCGTGGTGAGGTGTCGTCCCCGTGAGTGTGAACGTACCTGCTCTTGCCTCTCGCTGCGCTGGAGTCTCCGTCCCCGGGCGAGGCTCCTGATGGTTGCCTACGAGCAAGTGCTGGAAGCGATGGAGTGCCTGCTTGATGGCGTGGGGGAGGAGCACTGGCGTGACTCGATCCGGGAGGACATTTCGCGGTGGCACGCGTCAGGAGATGTCTCTCGCCACCTGAGTCAGCACGCAGGCATGGGATCGTTCAACGATGTCGTCCTGAGCGAGCTGAACGGCCACACGTTCGCACCGGGCGCAAGGCCTTGGGCCAACGCGGCCATTGCGACGCTCCGCGCCATGTGCTACCTGACGGCGCACGAGCCCCGCCGCCGATGGGCCGGGGCGGACCTCCGGCGAGATCTAGCCAGCGTAGGCCACTCGTCGGAGGGATTCGTGCTCGATCCTGCTCCGCCTGAGCATCGGGACGAACGGACGCTCCTCTTGGACCGCGGCGCGATCGCCACACTCGGGGCGGTGCAGTGTCTCTCCTGCGGTCACGCGGTGGCCACGGACGGCGGCGTAGACGAGTACATCGCCAGGATCCGCGTCCCTGAGATTCTGCTGACGGCCTGCGAAGAAGGCGACCTGGTCCCAGCGGTCCAGCGAATCCTCAACGTCAGGGTTCCCGCGCTTGATCAGCAGCGAGACGAGGTTCGCGCCGCGCTCAGCGCCTGCGGTGTGGTCGTGTCGCGACGAGAGCACCCAGGACAGCGGTGCTCCACTTGCGGCAGTGACGACCTCGCCTTCTCTCGTTGGAGACGGTCGGGGCGCCCGCCCTGGGCGTTCTCGTCCGACCCCGACAACTTGCCCCCTCGATGCGAAGCGCCGCCCGAGGACGGAAACACGTAGAGGGGGCACGGGAGGGCGCCCAGCCACGTCGTGTTCGAGGCACGGATGGCGTGCCATCGGCAATCGGCACGTCCTTGGTTCGTTGCGTCCCGGCGAGCATCTGCGACCGACGACCGGCGGTCAGTCCGGGAAGGCCTCCACCTGGCACCAAATCTCGGTCGCGCCCGCCTCGCGGAGCACACCAATCATCCGCACGACGTCGCCATAGGGCACGAGGCCACCGTAGGGGGACGTCGTCTGGATCACGCCCAGGCTCTCACCGCGTTGGGCTCGCAGCTCTGAGCGCACGGCTTCGCGAATGCGAGCGACCTCCGCGTCGTACCGCTCCCGGTCGGTATCCGTTCCGAGGCCGTAGAACCCCCGGGGGAGATCGAAGGTGAGATCGCCCGCGATCTGCACGCGGGTGTACGAGCGATTCCGGTCCTTGGGATCGAGCCGGGCAAGATCCACGACCAACCCGAACTTGCCCCCCGACCGCGCGGCCCGCACGATCGCGTCGAGGTCGCTCGTCGGTCGAACCGGAACGACCCCGACGGCGCCGTCCTTCGTGGATCGGGCTGCGAGCAAGGCGGTCTCGACCCCACTCCGTGCAGCCGCGGCGAGCACCCACTGTGTGTACTTGCACCGGAGACCGACATCGCCGACGATCGCCGGGACGCGCGCTTCGCCGCCGGCGCTCAGCGTCTTCGCCAGCCTGCGCAGCGTCGCCCGGATGTCCGGATCGCTACCGGTGGCCAGAGACCAACGCTCGTCACCGACCTCGAGGTCGCCGCTCGGAAGCACGTAGATCGATTGCATCGTGTTCGTCGGTCCCGGTGCCTCGATGTCATCCGCGTGAGGCAGCGTCAGCAGGAGCGGTGGCGGTGGCGGCGTGAGCTCCGCGACCTCCCACTTTCCATCGCCTCTCACGATGCGGACGCCGTGTGCGGGGAGGGTGAAGGCGGTGATGGTCCAGCGGTCATCCGACCACGTCGCCTCATAGCGAGTGGTTCCCGTGAAGCCGCCCTTCGGGCCGAAGGAGACGACGCCACGAGCATCGCTACCCTTCTGGTCGATCGTCACGGACTTGACGTACTCGGGGCTGAGGAGCGTCGGTCGGCCGCCGTGCTGCCTGGACCACTCGCTGTCCGCGAGCAGCGCCGCGGCTTGGCGCGGCGTGTAGCTCGGGGCCGCTGCGGCGCCGCCCTCGGGCGGTGGCCACGCTCGAGAGACCACCGGCGTCAGGGCCCACAACGGCAGCGCGGCATCGTGTCCGACGTCCGCGGGCGTCGTGCGCATCCCCAGCCGGGCCACGGCCTCCACGGCGGCCCGATCGACCGACGCCGCCTCCGGAAGGAGGCCCCGAACGATCGCTTTGGTGAGGACCTCCCTGCGCGTCGGGGGTTCGTCCCCACAGGCCCCAAGCACGCCCGCCGCGAGAAGAAGCGCAACCGCGAGCCGCCGGTTTCGTTCCATGAGAAGTCCCTTGCGGCCTACCCCGCGAAAACGCTCATCGCGCCGGACGGCCTCACTCCAGCGTACCGTCGCTCTCGTTGCGGCGGACGGTGATCTGCTCGCCCGGCTGGTGCCGTGCGATGTGCGTCGCGTAGCTGTGGGGGTCTCTCGTCTCCCGGTCTTGGCGGCTGGGGAGCCTTCGAGCCCGTCGCCACGTTCACCAGCCCGTCGAAGTCGATCTCGTTGGGGGTGTCGCCGGGACGGTGGTCGTCGGCATGCACGCCCGTGAAGGGCCGGGTGGCGGGGATGACCACGTCTGGGAACGAGGACGGATCGCTTGCGTCGAGGTCCTCCCTCACGCCGATCGACTCGACGCCGGTCGTGAAGTCGATGCCGCGTTCGGTGTGGACCCAGAAGCTACAGGCGGGGGTGCGCTGGTTGCTCCTTGGCTGCAAGGGACAGGGGCGCGGGGTGTCGACGCGCGAACGACGCGGTGTGCTCTCGCGAGATGGCACCAGCCGGCCCGGGGCCCCGGGGGTGGTCGCTAGAATCCCCCCCTACGTAGCCAGCGGAGAGGGGATCCGATGCCGGTGGGGGACGAGGACGGGAGCAGGCAGGCGAAGCGCCCGGGCTTCGCGGGGTGGGGGGCGATCTTCTGCGCCTTGCTCGCGGTCGGAATCGGAGCCACCTTGCTCATCGAGGGCTACGACAGTCGGACGGAGGGCGCCACCACCGTCTACCAGGCCGGGGACGCCGTCCGCTGGCTCTGGGCGGCGGCCTTCGGCTTCGGCACTCTGACCTTCGTAGCCATGGCCTTCCGGCGCCACTGGCGCGTCGAAGCGCTGTGTGGCCTGGGGATTCTGCTCTTCCTGGGACTGCTGGTCCTCCCGTCCCGGCTTAGCGAAGAGCTGGTGATCTCCGACCGGAGCGTCACGGAGCGCTCTTCGAATCCCATCGGTGGGCGCAATCGCGAGATGGTCTTTGCGAACGTCGCGCGGATCGTCCCGTGGGGAGAGCGCAAGGAGAGGATCGGTGGGCGAGTTCCTCGGACCGTCATCCATTCGTACTGGTACCTGCACCGTCACAACGGCCGGGTCGATCCGTTCGAACTGAGCCCCATCTGGAAGGCGGCGAGCGACGCCATCCTCGACGCCGCGTACGAACGAGGCGTAGCAATTCATCGTGGCTTCGGCCGGCGGGCCGATGACATCTTGGAAGTTGCGCTCCTGGACGAGGCCTACCGCCTCAACGACAAGGCAGATGGACCTCGCCTCTCGGCCTTCGTCCTCGGCGGTCACCTCTGGCAGGCGCGCAACTCCCAGGGGAAGACGTTTCACGATCACCTGACGTCCGGCGGGACCGCACCGGGTACATGGACACGCGTGATACCCACGAAGCCCACCCCACTCGTCGCACGCCTACTTCTCGACGAAGACGGGGCCTTCGAATTCCAGGTGACCGCGGAAGACCTGGACCGCACCGTCACCGGGACCTGGCGCCGGACCGCGGCCGGCATCGCCCTCGAGGCGCGCAACCAACTGCTCGAGGTCGTCCTCGCCGGGGACTGACCGGCTTCCCGCAGCGCCCAGGTTCTCTCACCACGTGGACAGGGAAGCCCGCGAGTGCGCCGCCGGCAACGAATGTACGACCATCGCCTCGTTCGACTCGTCTAGGAGGCCGGCGAGGTCAGCGTCGCGACTCGACCCGGCGTCCTGCGTCTTACGGTGGTGCTCTCTACTCAGGCTTGGGTTCGGGTGCCTGTCGATGTCGAAACTCGTCACCCCTGTGCAGAAGGTCGCGGCGCGTCGCACCGCTGGCCGCGGCGGGTCGGCCGGTCAAGCTACGGTACGGGCTGCACGATGGGAGCGACTCATGAGCCCTGACGTGCACGATCGGGGAGGCGTGGGCCAGGGGCGGCCGGGTGGGTCGAAAAAGTTCGTCCGCGAGGCTGCCTCCGTACGGAACCTTTTCGCGGGCGGGGGTGGTGGGCGCAACAGGACTTGAACCTGTGACCTCGTGCGTGTGAAGCACGCGCTCTAGCCGACTGAGCTATGCGCCCGTGTGCGGTCCGCGGACTCGGGCGGGGAGCCTAGCAGGAGCGAAGGCCGCCCTCAAGGAAGCTCGCGCCCGTCGGCTGGTCTCTCGGCGTATCCTGGGGCAGGCCTTCCCCGAGGAGACGCGTCATGACCGCGAGCATCGAGAAGGAACTCCGCGAGCTGACGGAGCTGGCCGCCAAGGTGATGGAGGAGGGCCGCGCCCCGACCGAGGAGGAGCGCAAGCGCTTCGGCGAGCTCAAGGCCAAGCTGGAGAGCCAGCCGGCGGACTGGCGGACCCGCCTGGCCGACGAGATCGATCGGATCGCAGCCGCCCTCGAGGGCATGGGCATCTGACCCCCTCGTTCGCAATCGGGAGAGACCATGAGCGACGCCCCCGTCGTGTTCCAGTCGTTCGGCGCCTGCCGGACGGTCACCGGTAGCCGCCACGTCCTTCACTTCGGTCGCTCGAGCGTGCTGCTCGACTGCGGCCTGGTGCAAGGCCCGCGGCGCGAGGCCGAGGAGCGAAATCGTCACCTCGGCCTGCCGGGCAGCGTCAAAGCCGTCGTCCTCTCTCACGCCCACATCGACCACAGCGGCGCCTTACCTTCTCTGGTGAGGGATGGATACGGAGGGCGGATCCACGCGACGCCCGCGACCCGCGATCTCTGCCGGGCAATGCTCGCCGATTCGGCCCACCTCAACGAGGCGGACGCCCGCTACCTCAACAAGCGTCGCGACCCCGCTCTCCCGCCCATCGAGCCGCTCTACCGCGAAGAGGACGTCGACCGGGCGCTCAAGCGCTTCCGGACGCACCCGTACGACGAGACCTTCGACGTCATCAAGCAGGTCAAGGCCACGTTCCGCGACGCCGGGCACATCCTGGGGTCGGCCGGCGTACTCCTCGAGCGCGATGACGGCTTCCGGATCTACTTCACGGGCGATCTGGGGCGGCGCGCCTATCCGATCCTCCGCGACCCCGAGCCGCTTCCCAAGGCCGACGTGATCCTCTCCGAGGCGACCTACGGTCTCCGGAATCACCAGCCCGTAGAGGACGCCGAAGAGACCCTCGTCGAGGTCCTCGACCGCGTGCAGCGCACCCGCGGCAAGGTCTTCGTGCCGGCCTTCAGCGTGGGCCGGACCCAGAACCTGGTCTACGCCCTCGCGAAGCTGCGCCTCCGCAAGGCCATCCCCGACATCCCGATCTTCGTCGACTCGCCCCTCGCTCGGAAGGCCACCGCGGCATTCGTGAATCACCCCGAGTGCTACGACGAGGAGACCAAGGACTTCATCGGCGAAGGCGGGGACCCCTTCCATCCGCACGGCGTCCACTACGTGGAGTCGCGTGAGCTGTCCAAGGCGCTGAACGATCAGAAGGGGCCCTTCGTCGTCATCGCCGGCTCGGGCATGTGCGAGGGCGGGCGCATCGTGCACCACCTCCTCCACGGCATCGACGACGACCGCAACGTCGTCCTCTTCGTGGGCTACGCGGCCCCGAGCACCCTGGCTCGCCGGATCATGGACGGGCAGACCACCGTGCGCATCCTCGGTCGCAAGCGCGAGGTGCGCGCCCGCGTCGAGCACATCGGCGCATTCTCCTCGCATGCCGACCGCAACGACCTGCTGCGCTACCTGGCACCGGCCGCCGCCTGGGGCTCCACCATCCTGCTCGTGCACGGCGACGTCGAGGCCTGCCTCGGCCTGGCCCAAGCGCTTCGCAAGCGCGGCCACGAGCGGGTCCTCGTTCCGGAGGCCTACGCCAGCTACCCCCTGACCCGGGCCGGGGAACGCCTCGCCGCCGGGTAGGATCCGGGGGTGATGTCCAACGCCGATCAACGCTCCGACAGTCCCGGTCCCGAGGCCCCCGAGGCCGCCGTCGTGCCCGACGCGTCCTCGCCGCCGGCGACCCGCAAGCTGCCGATCCTCGCCCTGCGCGGCATGATCCCGCTGCCCGGGATGCCGCACCCCCTCGCCGTCACCAGGCCCTTCTCCCTCGCCGCCGTCAACGAGGCGCGCGACGCCGACGACGAGGTCCTCCTCCTCATGCAGCGCGACGCCGCCGACGAGGACCCCGGCCTCGACGGGTTTCACCGCACCGGGGTCACGGGGCGTCTGTCCAAGAGCGTCCGCACCGCCGACGGGGCGATGCGCCTCGTCGTGCAGCCCGCCGAGCGCGCGCGTGTCATCGAGATCTCGCGCGACGGTGACGCCTACGAGGCCACGATCGAAGTGATCCCCGCCCTCGAGCACGAGGAGGACCTCGAGCTCGACGCCCTCATGCACACCCTCCGGGATCAGGTGCGCCAACTCGTCGACATCTCGCCCACCGGCAACGCCGAGGTGGTCTCTCTCGCGGAGAACATCTCGGATCCGGGCCTCCTCGCCGACTTCGTCGCGACGCAACTGCAGCTCAGGTCGAACGATCTGCAGCTCGTCCTCGAGACCTCCGAGGTGAAGGAGCGGCTCGCCGAGGTCGTGCGCTTCGCCGGTCACGCCCTGGAAGTCGCGCAACTCGGCAAGAAGATCCAAGACGAGGTGCAGGGCCAGCTCGAGGAGGCCCGCCGCCAGGCCTACCTCCGCGAGCAGATGAAGGCCATTCGCAAGGAGATGGGCGACGAAGACGACCCCGACGTCACCCGCATCCGCAAGCTCATCGCCAAGGGCGTGCTGAGCAAGGAAGCGCAAGACGTCGCCGAGAGCGAGCTGCGGCGACTCGAGTCCATCCCCTCCGCATCCCCCGAGCGCGGGTGGGTCGTCAACTACCTGGACTGGCTCGTCTCCCTGCCGTGGACCGAGCTGCGCCCCGAGCGTCAAGATCTCGCCGAAGCCTCCGCGATCCTCGACCGCGAGCACTACGGAATGGAGAAGGCCAAGGAGCGCATCCTCGAAACGCTCGCGGTCCGCCAGCGCAACCCCGACGGCAAGGCCCCGATCATCTGCTTCGTGGGCCCGCCCGGCACCGGCAAGACCAGCTTGGCGCAGGCGGTTGCCGACGCGACCGATCGCGAGCTCGTGCGAATCAGTGTGGGAGGCGTCTCCGACGAGAGCGAGATTCGCGGCCATCGACGCACGTATGTCGGGGCCATGCCCGGTCGCATCATCAGCGCCTTGCGCAAGGCCGGGTCGCGCAACCCGGTGTTCGTCGTGGACGAGATCGACAAGATGTCCACGTCGTTCCAAGGAGACCCGGCGGCCGCTCTGCTCGAGGTGCTCGACCCCGAGCAGAACATCAACTTCGTCGATCGCTACATCGAGGTTCCCTTCGACCTGAGCCGTGTCTTGTTCATCACGACGGCCAACACGCTGAACACGCTGCCTCGCCCGCTGCTCGACCGCCTCGAGGTGATCGAGGTGCCGGGCTACACCGAACGCGAGAAGGTCGAGATCGCCGTACGCCATCTCGTGCCCCGGCAGCGACGGGCCGTCGGCATGACCGCGAAGGAGGTGCGGATCGATCGGAAGGCCATCCGTGCGATCATCCAGGGGTGGACACGGGAAGCGGGCGTGCGTGGCCTCGAGCGCGCCATCGGCACCGTCATGCGCAAGCTCGCGCTCGCCGAAGCCAAGGGCGAGAAGGGTCCGTGGCGGGTCAAGGAAGCCGATCTGCCGACCTACCTCGGTCCCCGTCGCTTCTTCCTCGAGGCGGTCGAGCGCATGTCCGTTCCCGGCGTGGCCATGGGGCTGGCCTGGACGCCCGTCGGCGGCGAGATCCTCTTCATCGAGGCGGCGGTCATCCCGGGCAAGGGGCAGGTGCGCCTCACCGGCAGCCTCGGCGACGTGATGAAGGAATCCGCGATCGCCGCCATGACCTATCTCCGAGGGCATGGTCAAGTCACGAAGGACCTCGACGCCCTCGACGTGCACATCCACGTGCCCGCCGGGGCGGTCCCCAAGGACGGGCCCAGTGCCGGCGTCGCCATCCTCGTCGCATTGACCAGCGCGGTGACGGGTCGCCTGGCCCGCAGCGACACGGCGACGACGGGTGAGATCTCCCTTCGCGGTCAGGTCCTGCCGGTCGGCGGCATCCGCGACAAGGTCCTCGGCGCGGCGCGCGCGGGCGTCAAGCGGATCATCCTGCCCAAGCGCAACGAGGTCGACCTCGACGAGGTCCCCGAGGAGATCCGGAAGAAGCTGACCTTCTTCCTGGTCGATCACGTCGACGAGGTCATCGACGTCGCCTTGGTGCCCGTCAAGGAGAAGCGTCGTCCCGCGACGAAGAACGTCGCGACGAAGAAAGTCGCGACGAAGAAGGCCACGACGAAGAAGGCCACGGCGAAGAAGCGTCCCGCGGCAAAGAAGAAGGCCGTGAAGAAGAAGCGGGCCGCGAAGAAGAAGGCGTCCGCCAAGAAGAAGGCGTCGAGCAAGGCATCGAAGAAGTCCGGGGGCAGGTCGTCGCAAGCGACGTCCAAGGCCGCCCGTTCTCGGCGCTCCTAATCGGGCCCGCCGCGATCATGCTGCGTGTCCTCACCTGGCTCGGCGTCGCCCTTGGCGTCGCCCTGGCGGTCCTGGCGTCGGCCGAGCTGGTCGGCGCCGCGCTTCCCGCGCGCGCCCCGGCGCCGGCGGCCGACCTCGCAACGCATCCCCGGGCCGTCGTGCTGGGCTTCGACGGCATCGACCATCGCTGGCTGACGCGCTACCTCGACGAGGATGCCCAGCGCCCCGTAGAGAAGCGGCGGCTGCCCCACTTCGCCCGTCTTCGGGCCGAGGGGACGCTAGCGCCTCTGAGGAGCGAGGTTCCGCCCGAGTCGCCGGTCGCCTGGGCCAGCGTGCTGACCGGGGTGAATCCCGCCCGGCACGGCATCTTCGACTTCGTCCGGCCCGGCGCATCGTATCGCCCGGTCAACGGCATGGTGGACGTGAGGCGCATGCGGCTCGGGTTGGGCCGGGTGCCCGTGCGGCCTCCTCAGGTGCGATCCCGGCTCGCCGCGCCGACGTTCCTCGAGCGCGTCAACGACGCGGGCTACCCGGTCGTCTCGCTGCGCCAGCCGCTGCTCTTTCCCGTCGCCCCCCGACCGGGCGCGCGCATGCTGTCGGGCTTGGGCACACCGGATCTCTCGGGCGGGGCGGGCTTCTATGCCGTCTGGTCCTCCCGCGTGCGTTTTCCCCGGGGGGAGACCATCTTCGGTGGGACGCAGATCCCGCTCGATCCCGACGAGACCCGGCGCTGGGAGACGGCGCTGCCCGGCCCGCCCGACCCGACGCTGCCGCGGCTGAGGGGTGGCCGGCTCGATCGGGCCAAGGCACGGCTGGTGTTCGAGCGCGTGAGCCAGGACGGTCGCGATGCCGTGGCGATCCACCTCGCCGGCCGAAGCGAGATCGTCGCCGTGGGTGGCCGAAGTCCGTTCATGGTCGTCCCCTTCGAGCTGGGGACCGTGCCGACCATCCAGGTGCGCGGGCACGTTCGCTTCGAGGTCAAGAAGCTGGATCCCCTCGTCGTCCTCGCCGATCCCGTCAACATCTACGCGCCGGGCGCGATGTTTCCCCTGACGACGCCCGAGGCGTACGCGAAGCACCTCTTCGACCAGTACGGGCCCTTCGAAACGGTCGGATGGTCCGAGCAGACCTTCGCGCTCAACGACGGCTACCAGGACGACGAGGGATTCCTGCGCGACCTGCTCCAGGATCTGGACCGGGGCGCGGGCATCCTGATGGGGGAGTTGGCGCAGGGCGGCCGCTGCGTCTTCCAGGTGTTCACGGCCCCCGACCGGGCCCTGCACTGCTTCTACCGCTACTACGACCCGGAGCACCCCGTCTACGTCGCGGGACGCATGGAAGCGCTCGGCGATCCCGTCCTCCAGGTCCTCGAGCGATGCGACCAGATCGTCGGCGACGTCCTCGAGCGACTCGACGACGAGGACCTGCTCCTCATCTGCTCCGACCACGGGTTCCAGACCTGGCGGTGGGAGGTCAATCTGAACCGCTGGCTCGTCGACGAGGGGTTACATGACGCTCAAGGGCTCCGTCGTGGAGCAGAACCTCGCGACCTTCTCCCACGGCGGCGACCTCAGCGCGGACGCCGTGGACTGGAAGCGGACGCGCGCCTACGCCATGGGGCTCGGTCAGATCTACCTGAACCTCGAAGGCCGAGAGGAGCAGGGGATCGTAGCGCCCGAAGACGCGCCTCGGCTCGCGCGGGAGATCCGCACGAGGCTGCTCGAGATCAGGAACCCCTATCGCCCCGACGAGACCGTCCTCAAAGAGGTCTACCTCCTGCGGGAACGCTACGCCGGCCCGCACCTCGGCCAGGCGCCCGAGCTGCAAGTCGGCTTCGATGCGGGGTACCGCATCTCCTGGCAGACGGCGCTTCTCGGCGGCATGGGGCAGCCCTTGATCGCCGAGAACCGGTATCCGTGGTCGGGCGACCACTGCAGCACCGACGTCACCGTCGTACCGGGGATCTTCGCGTCGAACCGGACGCTCGCTCCCCCCCCGGCGAACGAAGCGCTGAGTGTGCAGGACATCGCGCCGACCGTCTGCGACTTCTTCGGGCTCGACCTCGACGCGTTCGACGGCGCGCCCATTGGCTTGGAGCCGGCGCGCTGACGACCGGCGTCAGAGCTCTTTCAGTTGCTCGTAGAGCGCCTTCTGGGCTTCGGTCGGCGCATCCGGCACCGTCACCACTACCCGGGCGAGGTGATCCCCGCCTTTCACGCCGTGCCCACGCAGCCGCAGGATGGTGCCGCTGTTCGTTCCCGGGGGCACCGTCACGCTTCCCACCGCGCCCTTGAGGGTCTGCGTCTCGACTTTGCCGCCGAGCACCGCGATCGGCGCGGGGACGGGCAGATCGGCTTGCACGTGGTTGCCGTCGAGGTGGAACACGGGGTCGGGCTCGACGTGCACGCGAAGGAAGAGGTCGCCGGCCGGTCCGCCGGTCGGGCTGGGCTCGCCCTGACCTTGGAGCCTCAGCGTGGCGCCTTCCACCGTGCCTTCGGGAATGCGGATCTCGAGCGTGCGCTGACCCTGCGAGTCGTGAAGGGTCACGCTCACCTTCTCCCCGAGCGCCGCGGCGCGGAACGGCACCGTGACCGAGGCCTCGACGTTGGCCCCCTTGCGGTGCCGCACGCCGCCACGACGGAATCCTTGGCCAAAGCCGCCGTCGCCGCCCATGAAGGCGTCGCCGAAGAGATCGCCGAACTTGCGCAGGATCTCGTCGGTCGAGATGGACTGCCACCCCCCGCCGGGATATCCCCCCGGGCCGCCGCCGAAGCCATCCGGCGGGAAGCCCCCCCGCAGCTGCTGGTCGTATTGAGCCCGTTTGCCGGGATCGGAGAGGACGTCGAAGGCCTGGCCCAGCTCCTTGAAGTGGTCCTCGGCGGACTTGTCCCCCGGGTTCTTGTCCGGGTGGTACTTGACGGCGAGCTTGCGGTAGGCGGACTGGATCTCGTCCTGCGACGCGTCTTCGCCGACGCCGAGGGTCTCGTAGAAGTTCTTCCCTTGGGCCATCGATCCTGCCTGCCTCCCAGCGGTGTCGAGTGGGACGCGCAAGGTACCGGGAAGGGTCGGGGCCCCGCTACTCTGGATGGGTGTCCGCCACCCCCGCCCCCTCCTCCAGCCCGGTTCGGGACCTCCCCGTCCGCGGCATGCACTGCGCCGGCTGCGCCAACTCGATCGAGAAACTCCTGGGGCGCCTGGATGGGGTGGCCGACGTCCGGGTGAACTTCGCCACCGAACGCGCGCACCTCGAAGGGGGGCCGGATCTGGCCGCCGTGGCGGCGGCCCTGGCCCGCGGCGGATTCTCCCTGGGGACCCGAACGACGACCGTGGCCGGCCTGTCGCCCGACGCGCTCGGGCGGATCGAGGCCCTGGACGGCGTGGAGGCCGTCACCGTCGAGGGGGAGCGGGCGCACGTCGTGCACGTGGACGCCCCGCCGATCCTCGACGCCATCCGCGCACGAGGTGGCCGGCAGCGGTGCCGGCACCCTGCGCACGGAGACCGACCCCGATGCCCGTCGGCGTCGCGACGAGATCCGCACGTGGCGTCGGCGGTTCGTCGGCGGGCTCCTCTTCGGTCTCACCGTGTTCTTGCTCAGCATGCCCTTCACGCGGCGGCTCTTCCCCGACGCGCTGCAGGACCCACGCCTCCTGTTCTGGCTCAGCCTGCCGGTGCAGTTCGTCGTCGGGTGGCCCTTCCTCCAGGGCGCGTTCGCGTCCGCGCGCCGCGGCCGCGCCGACATGAACACGCTCGTGGCCGTCGGCACGCTCGCTGCGTTCCTCTACAGCAGTTGGGTCGTGTTCCGTTCCGGCGGCGCCGCGGGCGAGGCCGTCTACTTCGAGACGAGCGCGATGATCATCGTCCTCATCTGTCTCGGACGGTGGCTGGAGGCTCGCGCGCGGGGGCGGGCGGGGGAAGCGCTCGCCGGACTCGCCGCGCTCGAGAGCGAGTCGGCGTGGCTCGTTCGCGACGAAACGAGCGTGGAGGAGGTGCCCGTCGCCCACGTCCTCACCGGCGACGTGCTCGAGGTCAGGCCCGGCGGACGCGTGCCCGTGGATGGGCGTGTCGTTCGAGGCTCCTCGGCCGTCGACGAATCGATGCTCACCGGCGAGTCGATTCCCGTGGCCAAGACCGCGGGCGACGACGTGACGGGGGGCACGCTCAACGGTCGTGGCGCGTTCCGCATGGAGGCGACGGCCGTCGGCGCGGACACGACGCTGCACCGCATCCGCGCGTGGGTGGAGGCGGCCCAGAGTGCGAAGGCGCCCGTGTCGCGGCTGGCGGATCGGGTCGCCGCGGTCTTCGTGCCCGTGGTGATCGCCATCGCTCTCCTCACGTTCCTCGGCTGGTGGCTCTTCGGCACCGACGGCGACGTCGGGCGCGCCGTGGTGAATGCGGTGGCCGTGCTGATCATCGCGTGTCCGTGCGCGCTCGGCCTCGCTACGCCGACGGCGATCCTCGTGGGCACGGGACGCGCCGCGACGCGCGGCATCCTCTTCAAGGGAGCCGACGTACTCGAACGCAGCGCCGCCGTGAATCGCGTCGTCTTCGACAAGACGGGGACGTTGACGCGGGGGCGGCCCTCGCTCGTGGCCACGGTGCCGCTGGCGCCCCACACCGAGGAAGAGGTCCTCCGGTGGGCCGCCGCGGTCGAGGCGTCGTCGGAGCACCCTCTGGCCGCCTGTGTCCGGCGCGCGGCGGAGGAGCGCGGCTGGACCGTGCCCGCCGCCGAGGACTTCGAGGCCGCCCCCGGACGCGGCGCCTCCGCACACGTCGATGGCGCCCGGGTGCTGGTGGGGAGTCCCGGTTATCTGGAGGAGGAAGGGATCGACACCACGCCCGTCCTGGCCGCGCTCGCGCGCCTGGACGAGGAAGGCGCCACGGCGCTCGTCGTGGCCCGGGCCGGTGGGGTGGTCGGGCTGCTCGGCGCGCGGGACGAGGCGCGCGCCGAAGCCGCCCAGACCGTGCGGCGCCTGGGCCTTCTCGACATCGAGCCCGTCGTCCTCTCCGGCGACCGACGGGCGGCGGTCGAGGCGGTGGCCCGGACCCTCGGCATCGAGACGGTGCGCGCCGAGGTGCCTCCGCTCGGCAAGGCCGAGGCGGTGGCGGCGCTCCGCCGCGAAGGCGCGGGCGTCGTCGCGATGGTGGGGGACGGCGTCAACGACGCCCCGGCCCTGGCCGAAGCCGACGTGGGCATCGCGGTCGGCGGCGCGACCGACGTGGCCACCGCCACCGCAGGCATCGCCCTGGTACGCGACGACCTCCGCCTCGTACCCGAGGCGTTGCACGTCGGCCGTGCCACCTTGACCACGATCCGACAGAACCTGTTCTGGGCGTTCGCCTACAACACGCTCGGCATTCCTCTCGCCGCGGCGGGCTTGCTTCACCCCATGGTGGCCGCCGCCGCGATGGCCCTGTCGAGTGTGTCCGTCGTGTCGAACTCCCTGCGGCTTCGCACCAAGGCGGCATGGCCCGAAGCGGAGGCGGCATGAGCCCGATCCCGCTGCCCGCGGTGCTCGACCTTCCGCCGATGGAGGCGCCCGTGACCGTCGTCGGCGACGTGCACCTCAGCGAGCACGACCCCGCGGTCGCGGCACGCTTCTCGGCGTTCCTCGCCACCGTGCCCGAGGGCTCCACCCTGATCCTGCTCGGCGACCTCTTCGACTGGTGGGTGGGGCGTGCGCAGGCGCGGTTGCCGTTCGCTCGCGGGACGCTCGATCGGCTGCGGGAGGTCGCGTCTCGTGGCGTGCGTCTTGCGTTCCTGGGGGGGAACCGGGACTTCGCCTTCGACGGCGCACGGAACCTCGCCATCGAGATCTGGCCGGACGTCGTGCGTACCCGCTGGGGGGATCGGACGGTCGTCCTCAGTCACGGGGACCTGCTCTGTACCGCCGACGAGCGCTACCTGCGTATGCGCCGGGTGTTCCGCTCCCCGGCGGCCCGGTCCTTCCTTCGCCTGAGTCCCTTCGCCCTCACGAGCCGCATGGCCCGCGGCGCCCGCCGGATCTCGACGGCGGACATGGAGCGGAAGTCGCCCACCGAAGTCGGGCTCGACTACGGCGAGGCCCGGCGCTGGTTGGACGGCTACGACGCCGACGCCTTGGTGCTCGGCCATGTCCACACGGGCGTTCACCACCGTCTCGAGGGCGATCGTCCCCGCGATGTGTACGTCCTCGAGGACTGGGCGCGCCACGCGAACGCCATCACCTTCGACGGCGCGGCCATCCGGTTGGAAGCGCACTCCGTCGATTAGGATTCGCTCATGCGCTACCGCGAGCCCGTCTACCGCCCCCCGTCCGAGGCCAACTCGTACCTGCTCCACGTCACCTACGGATGCAGTCACAACAAGTGCACCTACTGCGCGATGTACCTCTCGAAGACCTTCGAGGTGCGGCCCGAGCAGGAGGTGCTGGAGGACATCCGAGAAGCGGCGCGCCTCATGCCGCAGACACGACGTGTGTTCCTTCTGGACGGGGACGCGCTGACGCTGTCGGCCAAGCGGCTCCTCCCCATCCTCGACGCGTTGCGGGAGGCGTTTCCGAGTCTCCAGCGGGTGGGGGCCTACGCCAACGCGGTGTCGATCAACTCGAAGACAGACGAGGACCTCCGGGCGCTGAAGGAGGCGGGCATCGGTATCGCCTACCTCGGTCTCGAGACCGGCGACCCCGTCACCAACGAGCGCATCGTCAAGGGCGCCTCGATCGAGGACCAGATCCAGGCCGTCCGCCGCGCCCAGGCCGCGGGGATCAAGATGAGCGTCATGGCCCTCCTCGGGATGGGAAGCCGCGACCGTAGTCACGAGCACGCCGTCGAGACCGGGAAGGTCCTGTCGGCCATGGACGCCCGGTTCATCTCGTGCCTCTGTGTGACGCCGGTGCCCGGTACGCCCCTCCATGCCGAGGTCGAAGCCGGACGCTTCGAGGTCCTCGAGCCCGAGGAGACGCTGGCCGAGCTCGAGACCCTCGTCGAGCACCTCGACGTCACGGCGTCAGTGTTTCGCAGCAACCACGCCAGCAACTACCTGCCGCTCGGGGGACGCTTGCCCGCGGACAAGGAGCGACTCCTCGAGGCGATTCGCGCCGCCCGGCGTGGCGAGGTGGACCTTCGACCGGAGTGGGCCCGGGGGCTCTGACGGCGCGCGCGGCGGGCTACGAGCCGGCTTCGCGACGCAGCCGCCGCCACCACGCATGGCGCTTCACCACCTCGCGCTCGGCGCCGACTTCGCGCGGCTCGAAGAGGGTGAGGTGTTCGAGCGCTCGGGGTAGGTAGGTCTGCGGGACGAACGCGTGCGGGTGGTCGTGGGGGTAGCGGTAGCCCTTGCCATGCCCCAACTGCTTGGCGAGGCGGGTCGGGGCGTTTCGTAAGTGCAGCGGCACCGGCTCCTCGGCGTGCACCTGGGCGGCCTTCGTGGCGCCGCCGAGCGCCTTCACCACGGTGTTCGACTTGGGGCACGTGGCGAGGTAGAGGCACGCCTGGGTCATGGCGAGTCGTCCCTCCGGGAGACCCAGCACCTCGATGGCGTCCCATGCGTCGAGCGCGATGCGCAGCGCGGCGGGGTCGGCCAGGCCGATGTCCTCGGACGCCATGGCGATCAGGCGGCGTGTGATGACGCGCGGGTCCTCGCCGCCTTCGAGCATGCGGGCCATCCAGAACAGCGCGGCGTCTGCGTCGCTGCCACGCAGCGACTTGTGGAAGGCGGACAGGAGGTCGTAGCGCCCATCGCCGGACTTGTCGTAGGCGACGAGCCGCGTCTGAGCGGCTTCTTCGACGTGGGGGGCGTCGACGGTCTCGCTGCCGGCGGCCGCCGCGAGCGCGACGGCGCTCTCCAGGGCGTTCAGGGTCTTCCGCGCATCGCCCCCCGCGATCTCGAAGAGCGCGCGTCGTCCCTCCTCCGCCAGGACCACCGTGCCCCCGTAGCCCCGCTCGGGATCCTCGAGCGCCCGGGCGAGCACCGCATCCAGCGCGGCCTCGTCCAGCGGCGCCAGGACGACGACACGCAGGCGGGAGAGCAGCGCACCGACGAGCGAGAACCCCGGATTCTCCGTCGTGGCACCCACGAGCACGATGGTGCCGTCTTCGACGTGCGGGAGGAACGCGTCCTGCTGAGCTCGATTGAAGCGGTGGATCTCGTCCACGAAGAGCAGCGTCCGCCCGCCGTCGGTCTGTCGCTCCTTGGCGGTGGCGACGACGGCACGAACGTCCTTCACGCCACACGTGACGGCGGAGAGCTGAGCGAAGTGCATGCCCGTCTGGTCGGCCAGCAGCCGCGCGATCGTCGTCTTCCCGGTGCCGGGCGGTCCCCACAAGACCAGGCTGGGCACCGTGCCGTGCTCGAACGCGGCGCTGAGCAGCGTGCCGGGCCCCAGCACATGGCCCTGGCCTTCGACTTCGTCGAGCGAGGCGGGTCGGAGGCGATCCGCCAGCGGTTTGCGAGTCCGCTGATCGGCTTCGCCTTCGTTGTTCACCGCTTCGCCATCTCCTCGACCAGGGCGTCGATCAGAGGCCGACCGCCCTTGGTCGTGTTCAAGAGGATCGCGAAAGCATAGCCGGGGTGACCGTCGACGCCGTCGAGGTAGCCGGCGAGGGCACGGACGCCCGCGATGGTGCCGGTCTTCGCGTGGAGTCGGCCGCGCACCCGCTTGCTGTAGCGCCGCTTGCGAAGGGTGCCGTCCTCGCCGGGCTCGGCGAGCGATGCGTACAGGAGCGGTCCGCGCTGGAGATCGTGCTCGTAGCCCGCCAGCAGCAGCGCCAGCGTGGCCGCCGTCGTGCGGTTGTCGTGACTGAGGCCCGAGCCGTCGACGATCTGCGTCTTGCCCTGGGCGTCGAGCCCCCGCCGGGCGAGCATGGCCGAGACGGCCTCCCGCCCGCTGTCCCAGGTGCCGTAGCCCGAGAAGATGGCGCCGCACGCCTTGTGCAGCAGGCAGGCAGTGAAGTTGTGGCTCCGCTTGTTCATCACCCCGAGGCTTCGCCCGAGGGGCGTGCCGTACTGGGCGATCGCCAAGCGGCCCGGACGACGGTCCGCATCGTCCCGCGCCGCGCGCGTCCCCTCGTCCACCCGGACGCCGTGGCGCTCGAGGCAGGACACGAAGGTGGACCCCAGGAAGAGGAGGGGATCGGGCACGGGCTTGCAGAAGCTGTACTCGGTCTTCGTCGGAATCGAGCCCGAGACGCGCAGTGCGGTCTCGTGCTTGACCCAGAGCCCGTTCACCCGGGTGGACCCCTTGGCGGTCGTCTTCACCCGGTTCTCGAGCTTCCACGCCCCCAGGGTGGAGGGCACGCGGATCGTCGCCGGCTGTCCCACCCGGGTGCCGCCGCGGATCACGACGTCGGCGCATCCGTCGTTGAAGGCGAGCCCCGCCACCGGCGCGGCGTACCAGCGCTCCAGGTCCGCGTCCTTCCAGGACGCGTGCAGATACTCCCGATCGAACGGTCCGTCGTCCAGGACCACCTGACCCGTCACCCGCCGGATGCCGGCCTCGCGCGTGGCTTCGGCGAGGCGCTCCAGGATGTGGGTGGCCTTGCCGTCGAAGAAGCGCCCGCTGATGCAGGGGTCGCCCGTGCCGTGCACGACGAGATCGCCCTCGAGGACGCCCTGGGCATCGAGCGTGCCACGGGCGGTGAGGCGGGTGGTGAAGACGTGGGCGGGCCCCAGCAGATCCAGCGCCGTGGCGGCCGTGAGGACCTTGGCCACCGACGCGGGCTTGAGGCCCAGGGTGTGGCCCTTCGCGTAGACCACGCGCGGCGCCGTGCCGCGCTCGAGGATCGCGATCCCGTAGCGTCCCGCGGGCAGGCCGGCTCCGCGGACGCGCGCGTCCACCGCGGTCGCGAGTGACGAGGCGCTGCGGACCTCGGCCGGCGCGGGCAGAGCGGCGAAGCCGATGAACAAGGGGAGCAGAAGGGTGGCGAGGCGGCGGGTCATGGGCGGGCGGATCCCAGCGTAGAGGGAGGCGGCGACTCCCCTTGGGGTCGGCTGTGCCGAGTGTGCGCTCCAGCACGACAGCGAGTACGGTTGGCCCGTTTCGTGGAGGAGGTTGCCATGCTCGATGCCGCCCGGGAGATCGCGGAGGAGGCGGGACGCCTCCTGCTCGACCGCTTCGGCCGCCTGACCGGTAGCGAGGTGGAGCGACATGGGCGCCGCGATGTCGTCACGACCGCGGATCGGGACGCGGAGGAGCTGATTCGGCGGCGGCTCGGGCAGTCCTTTCCCGGGCAGCCCATCCTGGGTGAGGAGGGCGACCGCGGAGGCTCCGCGCGCGAGCGGGGCTCGTCCGGGCCCGTCTGGGTCGTGGATCCGCTCGACGGCACCGTCAACTTCGTCCAGGGCATCCCCTTCTTCTGCGTGAGCCTCGGATATGTCGAGGACGGCGTGCCGCGACTCGGCGTGGTCCACGCGCCGGCGCTCGGACAGACCTTCCTGGGCGCGCCGGGCAGTGGCGCCTTCGAGGGCGACCGACCCATCTCGGTCAGCGTCACCCCCTTCCTGGAGGACGCGATCCTCGCGACGGGCTTCTCCTACTTCCGCAACGAGCGCGAGGACCACAACTTCGACAACCTCCAGCAACTCGGCATGGAGGCCCGCGGGATCCGGCGGATGGGGAGCGCCGCCCTGGATCTGGCCTACGTCGCCAGTGGCCGCCTCGACGGGTTCTGGGAGCTGCACTTGAGCCCCTGGGACGTCGCCGGCGGCGCCGCCATCGTGCGGGCGGCCGGGGGCCGGGTCTCCGACCAGCGGGGAGGCGAGGACTTCCTCTTCGGAGGCCACATCGTGGCCGCGAACGGGCTCCTGCTCGAGCCGCTGCGCGCCGCGCTGGCCCCCTTGAAGGGGCTCTAGGCAGGCCCTCGCGGCGCGCCGGGCGTCGCCACCGGAGTCCAAAGGCCTGGGCGCCGCCCTCGGGCGGCCCGCCAGGCCGGGCCCGATCGTGCCTTCCCAGGCTTGACCGACTTGCAGGCCCGCCTACCTTCGGCAACTTCCGCCCGTCGTCTTGGGCGTAATGCCGCCCAGCCTGTCGAACTGCCTCGGAGCCCGGATAATGGGGCTTTGCTCCCTATGAACTACCAGCCCGAACGCCCGCTGATCGTGCAGAGCGATCGGTCCATCCTGCTCGAGGTGGGCGGACCGGCCTACGAGGCGGCGCGGGACGCCATCGCGCCCTTCTGCGAGCTGCTGAAGTCCCCCGAGCACGTGCATACCTACCGGGTGACCTCGCTCTCCATCTGGAACGCGGCGGCCGCTGGACTGGGCGCGGACGCGATGATGGAGGCGCTGGAGGCCTACTCCCGCTTCCCCGTCCCGGGGAACGTCCGGCGGGACATCACCGACCTGCACGGGCGCTACGGACGGCTGCGGCTCGAGCCGCGAGAGGGCGAAGCGGCGTCCTTCGCCCTCGTGGCCGACGACGAGACCCTGCTCAGCGAAGTCCAGCACAGCCCCCTCATTCGGGACCTCATCGGCGAGCGGATCAACGGCGAGCTGCCGGTCGAGGCGCAGTACCGCGGGGAGGTCAAGCGGGCCTTGATCAAGCTCGGGTGGCCGGTCGAGGACGTGGGGGGATACGTGGACGGCGGGCCCCTCACCGTAGGCCTCAAGGAGGCCGCCGAGGAGGGGAGAGAGCCGTTTCGCCTTCGCGACTATCAGCACGATGCCGTCAGCGTGTTCCATCGCGACGGCAGCGCGCTGGGCGGAAGCGGCGTGATCGTCCTGCCGTGCGGGGCCGGGAAGACGATCGTCGGGATCGGCGCCATGGCGCGGATCGGCCGCAAGACCCTGATCCTCACGACGAATCACACCGCCGTGGCGCAGTGGCAGAACGAGCTGCTCAACAAGACCACGCTCACGCCGGACGAGATCGGCCAGTACACGGGACTCACCAAGGAGGTGAAGCCGGTCACGATCAGCACCTACCAGATCCTCACGTGGCGGCGGCGCAAGACGGACCCCTTCATCCACTTCGAGCTGTTCAGTCGCAACGACTGGGGGCTCGTCATCTACGACGAGGTGCATCTCCTACCCGCGCCGGTCTTCCGGGTGACGGCCGATCTACAGGCAACGCGCCGCCTCGGCCTGACGGCGACGCTCGTGCGCGAGGACGGCCACGAGGACGACGTGTTCACGCTCATCGGGCCGAAGCGTTACGACGTGCCGTGGAAGGTGCTCGAGCGCCAGGGGTGGATCGCCGAAGCCATCTGCCGTGAGGTGCGTGTGCCCATGGGCCCCGACCTCAAGAAGCGCTACGCGCTCGCCGGACCGCGCCAGCGGTTCCGCCTCTCCGCCGAGAACCCGGGCAAGATCCCTCTCCTCGACACCCTCATCCAGACGCATCACGACGACAAGATCCTCGTGATCGGGCAGTACCTCGATCAGCTCGATCGGGTCGCGCGTCATCTCGACGCCCCGCTGATCACGGGACGTACGCCGAAGGACGAGCGGCTTCGACTCTACGGAGCCTTTCGCGACGGCGATCTGCGGGTTCTCGTCGTGAGTAAGGTCGGCAACTTCGCCGTCGACCTTCCGTCGGCGAGCGTGATCATCCAGATCTCGGGCACCTTCGGGTCCCGGCAAGAAGAGGCCCAGCGACTCGGGCGGGTGCTCCGCCCGAAGGAAGACGGCCGGATCGCCGTCTTCTACAGCCTCGTGAGCGACGAGAGCGTGGAGCAGGACTTCGGCCAGCACCGCCAGCTCTTCCTCACCGAGCAGGGGTACGCGTACGAAATCATCGACGCCGCGACCCTTCAGAAGGGAACGCCTGCATGAGTCCTCCCGGGGGCAATGGAAGCAACGGCAACCGCAAGAACGGCGGTGTCGCACTCAAGAAGCACCTCGAGACCCTGCGCGTCGGCGACTTGCGCGACGTGTACGCGTTCTGGTGTCCGGACGAGTCGCCGCAGTCGATGACGAAGCGCGACCTCGTGCACAGCCTCGAAGAGACGATGTCGCACGAAGGAACCGTGTACCGTCGCGTGCGGACGCTCACGCGGAAGGTCCTCGACGTCCTTCTCCTGCTCCTGCGCCGCCACGGTTACGCTTCGGATCTGCCCGGGCTCTTCCAGCGGCTGCCCGGGGAGGGGCCTCTCGAGCTCGAGTACCACGAGGCGGAAGCGGGCGTGAAGGCACTGCGTCGGCGCGGCTTCCTCGCCGAGATGAACGACAAGCGCATGGCCTCCAACGGACGGGTGCTCTTCGCCGTGCCCGAAGAACTCGGCGGCATGCTCACCTCGCTCTTCCGCGAAGAGACCCGCACCGTCAAGAGCGTCTTCGATCTCGGCGAGCACTGCAGTGCGATTACCGCGGCCGAGCGCCAGGCGCTCCGTAAGACGTTCCCCCGTCTCGACGCGGCCCCCGCACCGGACGACGCGTCCCGCATCCTCGGTGAGGAGGGGGGGCAGGGGCTCGTCGACCGACTCGACGATCGCATGAAGAAGGTCGTGGAGCACCTCGTGGATCGCCACGGGGGGCTGATGACCCGCGCCAACTGGTCGGCCCGTCGAGCCCTGCGCGACATCCGCTGGAACCGGGAGGCGTGGTCGGCGGCCTTCGAAGCCGCAGGCTTGGGAACGGTGGCCCGTCTGTCCCTCAAGCCCTACGGCATCGCGTGCGACGAC
The DNA here is from genome assembly GCA_963802335.1 of uncultured Planctomycetota bacterium. Taxonomy (GTDB): domain Bacteria; phylum Planctomycetota; class PLA2; order PLA2; family JAEUHO01; genus CAWDIE01. The sequence goes on from CAWDIE010000009.1 coordinate 584,088, forward strand.
GAAGTGGTCGTCGTGTTCCGCGAGGTGCTGGAGGACCTGCATCGGAGTCGCAACGGCGGTGAGCCGGAAGCGGACGAGATCCTGCGAAGCGGCGGCGACCTCGTGGCGGACCTCTGCGCGTTCCTCGAGCATGTGCGCCGGCATCCCGTCAAGGTGGGCAAGCAGGGCGAGGTCCACAAGGCCAGTCGCCGGCGCATCCAGGACGGCTTCGTCTACCGCGAGACCTTCCTCGCGGGTCCGCAGGAGGTGTGGGCGGAGGTGTTCGGCGCCTCGAACACGCTGGGCCTGATCCGTACCGACAAGGAGGGCTTCCTCGAGCTGACGCCCGAGGCCGAGCGCTTCCTCGAGCAGCCGCTCGAGGAGAAGGCGCACGAGCTCTACCACCTCGCTCTCGAGCAGGTGGGTCGCGGCGCCCGGAGCCTCCACCAACGCGAGATCCGTACCCTCGTATCGGAGTGCCTTCGCGAAGAGCCCGAGCGCTGGTGGGCGGCCCGCCCTCTCGCCTCGATCAGCCGCCATCGCTACCTCGCGACCCTGGACGAGCGGGGCATCCAGGACCGGCACCGCGACCGCTACTTCACGGCCTACTTCTCCGGCAAGGAGTCGCCGCGCGACCTCCTGAGCGCGACAGAGCATCGCTGGCTGAAGCGGCTCCACGTCCTGGGGCTCCTCGACGTCGCCGTCCAGGACGAACGCCCGCGGGCGTGGCGCCTGTCGCTCCTGGGCGCACGGGTGCTCGGCGCCGAGACCAGCGGCCTCGACACCGGCCTCAAGCCGGTTCTCGTGAACCCGGACTTCGAGGTGGTCGTCCTCCCCGAGGGCGACGTCTCGGACGTGGTCCACACCCTGGACGGGTTCGCCCAGCGGGTGAAGAGCGGCGAGGTGGTCCACTTCCGCCTCACCCGCGAGTCCGTGCAGGCGGCCGTGGGCAGCGGCAAGAAGGTCGAGGACCTGCTCGCCTTCCTGGAAGCCCGCTCCCGGGGGAGCATTCCCCAGAACGTGGCGTACACCCTGAGCGACTGGGGCCAGCGCGTCGCGTTCGCCACCCTCGAGCGCGGGGTCGTGCTGACCGTCGGGGAGGAGTCCTCGCTGGACGAGATCCTCGCCCTGCCGGACGTGAAGAAGCTCCTGCTCCGCCGCTTGAGCCCGACGCAGGCCCTGCTGAAGGAAGCCCCGGAGGACCGGCGCCTGCTGGCCACCCTCCGGGAAAACGGCATCTACTTCCAGGGACCGTAGGCCATCCTGCCCCCGAACGCCCGATCCAGACTTGCCAAACCCGCCCGCGGGGCCAAAATCGGCCGCTTGCCATCCAGATGGGCGCAACCAATCGCGAGGATTCCCGATGAGCGGACGTGGCGGCTTCAAGCACCGCAAGATCAAGCTGGACCGGAAGCGGACCCAGCAGAAGAAGAAGGCCAAGGCCAACATCGCCCGGGCTCGCGGACTATTCGAGAGCAAGGGCCAGGCCTGGGACCCGAAGAACAACCCGGCTCAGATGGCCGCGCTCAACCACGGCGCTCGTCGCCTGGTGAACCGCACCGCGGCCGCGCAGTTCTAGCTCGTCTGCTCCGCCGTCTCGCGCCCACGGCTGTGCTTCTTTGCGTCCTCGCCGCATGCGGCGGGGACGTTTCGCGTCAGGGCGAAGCCGATGCCCTCGCGAACGACCTGGCGGCGATCGACGTCGTGGCCCGCCGTGATGCGGCGAGGGCGCTCCACGACGATCCCGTCCTCGCCGCGCTGTCCGTGAACCCGCTGGCGGCGGCCCTCGAGGACGCCGACCGCTGGGTCCGGGAGTGGGCCGCCCGAGCCCTCGGGAAGGCGGGTTCGTCCGCCGCGGCCGCCGTACCCGCTCTGACCCGTGCGGTGAACGACGCCGACAGCTTCGTGCGCTACCGGGCGAGCCAGGCGCTGGCCCGGATCGGTCGCGACGCGGCGTCGGCCCTCCCCACGCTCGACACCGCCGCGGCCGACGAGGACGAGACGGAGATCGGGCGTCACTGGGCCAAGGAGGCTGCCCGGCGCATCCGGGAAGCCCAGGAGGCCGCGGGGAAAGCGTCGAGGGACTGAGTCCCGGACGGAATGAGGACCGAAGCCGTCCTCACGGTCAGGTCTCGGCGGCGGCCGCCGATCGGGTACTCTCGCGGGCGACCGGGAGGACGGCCATGCCGCACGAGATCACGCCGCAACCCACGCCGAATCCGAACGCCCTGCGCTTCCAGTTCGACAGCGCCGTGCTGGGCACCAAGAGCCGGTCGTTCGCCAATGCGGACGACGCCAACGGCACACCCTGGGCGGAGCGCCTCTTCGCGATCCCCGGGGTGGAGAGCCTCTTCGGCGTGAACGACTTCCTGACGGTGACGAAGAGCCGCGACGCCGAGTGGCCGGCGATCACGCCTCACGTCCTCGACGTGCTACGCACCGCCGAGTTCTAGCTCACCGCGTCGAGGCGGGTCAGGCGCCGGCCGCTCGTCAGGCTTCCGGCGCGCCGAAGGTCCGTGCGACCACGCCCTTGAAGCCCTGGAGCGCCGTGCGTTGCAGGTAGAGCTCGAGGCCGCGAAGCCCGCCGAGCTCTTCACCGCCGCCGGCCCGACCCGGACCCCCGTGGATCGAGGCGGGGAGCACCGTGCCCGGCGGCATCGCGTGCTCGACGACCTTGTCACTGGCGATCCAAATGCGGCCGTGCCAGGGTGCGAGCCCACGGACGGTGCCCTCGATCCACGCGTTGTCGTTCGAGTAGATGCTGCTCACCAGGCCGCCTTCGCCCTTGCGCACGACGGCCGCCGCTTGCTCGGGCGTGCCGTCGTAGGGGAGGATCGTCGCCACGGGGCCGAACACCTCGAGCTCGTGGACGATGTCGCACATCGGGTCGTCGGCCACGAGAAGGGTCGGGGCCACGAAGTAGCCCTCGTCCTCTAGCGGCGCAGGGCCGCCGCAGGCAATCGTCGTCTTGGCGGCCAGCGCCTCGATGCCCGCGCGCACGTCCCTGAGCTGCGCCGCGGAGGCGAGGGGGCCCATGCGGGTCGCCTTGTCGGCCGGATCGCCGACCACGACCTCCGCGAGACCCTCGACGACGGCGTCGCGTACGAGGTCCACCTTGTCCTGCGGAACGAGGATGCGACGCACGGCCGTGCACTTCTGGCCGGTCTTCTGACGCATGTCCAGGACGATGTTCATCACGAAGAGCTTGAAGGTCTCGCTGTCGGGATCGGCGTCGGGGCCGAGCACGGCGGCGTTCAGGGAGTCGGCCTCGATGTTCACGTGCACGCCGTGCTTCAACACGTTCGGATGCCCGCGGAGCTTCAAGCCCGTGGCGGACGACCCCGTGAACGCCAGGCTGTCCTGCGGCCCCAGGTGGTCGAGCAGGTCTCCCGCGCTACCCGCGAGGAACTGAAACGCGCCCTCGGGCAGGACGCCGCTCTCGATGGCGATCTTGGCCATCTGCCAGGCGAGCATCGCCGTCGGGGTGCCCGGCTTCTCGATCACCGGGACGCCGGCCAGCAGCGCGCACGCCATCTTCTCGAACATGTTCCACGCCGGGAAGTTGAACGCGTTGATGTGGACGGCTACGCCTTCACGCGGTACCAGGATGTGCTGGCCCCAGAAGCGGGGTGTGCGCCCGAGCTGAACGCCGTCGCCGTCGGCGATGTGATGGCGGTCACCGAGACCCTTGCCGAAGTAGGCGTACGCGGCCAGCGTGCCGGTCGCGCCGTCGATGTCGAACTTGGCATCCGAGCGGGTGGTGCCGGCGTTCGCAATGGATGTCTCGATCAATGCTTCGCGGTGCTCGTGAAGTGCTGCGGAGAGCGCCTTGAGCATGGCCGCCCGCTCCGCGAACGTCATGGCGCGGAGCGCCGGGCCGCCCGTCTCGCGTGCGTACCGGGCGGTGGCGCCGAAGTCGATGCCGGCGGTCGAGCACTCGGCGAGCTTCGCTCCGGTGGTGGCGTTGAAGAGCTCGGCGGGGGTGCCGTCGCCCTTCACCCAGGCGCCCTGGACGTAGCTCTCGAGTGTGGTCGTCATCGTGGCTGTCCCTCCTTCGCCCGCCGGCGAGGCGCGCAGGCGGCGCAGTTTACGGGGAAGCGGGCCGACCGGGGGGAAAGGGAGGTATCGTGCGCTCTTCGATGGGCGCGGACGGAGACCGGTGATGGCAGGCGACCTCCAGCAGCTCGATCGCCGGCTCGACGCCTTCCTCGACGCCTCTCGGGGCGCCTGGACCACCGCCGAGGTCCTCGAACAGGAAGGCCCCTTCGAGTACGCCCTGGTGGAAGACCACCGGACCGGCCGCGAGGCCGTTCGTACGCGCCTCGTCGAGGACAAGGAGCTGCGGGGCCGGGGGTTCGTCGCCCGGAGCGTCCGCGAGCTGCTGGTCACCGGGCGCCTGGCCCACCCGGGCGTGGCACCGGTCCACGACGTCGGCCGCGACGGGGCCGCGTGCCCGTACGTCGTGCGGGGCTCGGTGGGGCGTCGGCGCGAGACCTTCGACGATCTGGTGCTCAGGTCTAGCGCGCGCGACCGCGCCTGGCCGCTGGCCAAGGTGGTCGGGGTCCTGGGGCGCGCGGCCGAGGCCTTGGCCTTCGCCCACGACCGCGGGTGGGCCCACGGGGATCTCCAGCCCCGGCACCTGGCGGCCAGTGACGACGGCGCGACCGAAGTCGCCGGATGGGCCTTCGCGCAGCCTCTCGGAGGCGTGGAGGGCCACGACACGCCGGACGTCGACATCTCCCTCGACGACCTCGCGGTCGCCGATCCGTCCCACGGACGGGTCGAGCGCACGCTCTCCGCGGGTGCCTTCACGGCACCGGAGCTGGCGGAGGGCGAGCTTCCCGACGCCCGGAGCGACGTCTATGCGCTGGGCGCGCTCCTCTACCTCCTACTCGCCGGGCACCCGCCCTACGGCGAGCGGGGGCCCGGTCGCTCGAGCCTCGAGGTGCGTCGGGACTTGATGGCCGGCCCCCCCTTGCCGGTGGGGCAGGTCAACCCCCTGGCGCCGGCGGCCTTGCGTGCCATCGTGCAGCGGGCCATGGCCCGGACGCCGGACGAGCGCTTTCCCGATGCGCATGCGTTTCGACGGGCGCTCGACGCGTGGATCGGGTCCAACGCCTACGGAACGCAGCGCCGCAGCGCCGCACGGGAACTGCAGGCGTGGGCCGGGCGGCATCGGCTCGCCGCCATCCTCGCCGCCTCCACGCTCGCCTTCATCGTGGCGTGGGCCGTGCATGCGACCACCCGTGCCGGGGACTTGAATCGAGATCTGAAGCACGAACTCATCGAGGCCCAGGCCAAGGCGCGCTACGAGAAGGAAGCGGGCGTCAGGGCGGAGGGGCGCCGCCTGACCATGCTCGGGCGCTGGCTCGCCCCGCAGGATCCGACCCTCGCCCTGCGCTTTGCGATCCGCGGTGCTCAGCTCGAACCCGGGCGCCTCGCGGGCGACGTGCTCTACGAGACACTCGCCGCCCAGCGCGAGATCCGTCGCTTCTACGGGCACGACGAAGCCGTGGTCGGCCTCGAACTCGCGCGGGACGACGCGCGCCTGCTCACGCGGGACCGTTCCGGGTTGGTGCAGGTGTGCGATGTCGCGAGCGGCGACGTGCTGTCGAGACGTGTGCTCGCAGGCGAAGGTGTCGGCGGGGCTCATCTGGCGCCGACCGGCGACCGCCTCCTGACGATCCACGCCGGCGCGGCGATCCATGGCGTCGGCGCCGACGCCGCGTCTCGCGTGCTGGACGTACCGGATGCGGCGGTCGGCGCGTTCGGACCCGACGGCACGCACGTACTCGTGGGCGGCGAGGACGGTCGCCTTCATCTCTTCGAAGCGGCAACGGGAACCAAGGTGTGGACGCTCGCCGCCGGCGCGGTCGGCCTGGACTGCGTCCTCTTCCTCGGCGACGGTGCTCGGGTGGCGACCCTCGACGGCCTCGGCGTGGCGACGGTCTACACGATGCAGGGCGAGCGGCTCTGGTCGGTCGACACCGATGGGGACGGTGACCCGCTCGGCACACCGGGCTTGCTGCGGGGGGACCTCGAAGGCCGACGGCTCGTGACCTGGACGCCGCGAGGCGTGGGCAGCGTGTACGAGGCCGCCACCGGCAAGCGCTTGCGGAGCTTCGGCGACACGAAGCTGGCCGCCCATCCGCCGGCGCTCTCGGCCGACGGTACGCGCCTCTTCGCGTATCTCTTAGCGCGCGACCCCAACGCACCCGGCGCGTTCGCCGCCGTCGCCGACCTCGACACCAATCGGATGCTGGGGCGGTTTCAGGAGCTCCCGTTCCTGCGTCAGCCCGTTCGAGCTACCTTCAGCCCCGACGGGCAGCTCGTTGCGATGCCGCTGGGCGACAGCAACGCGGTCGGCGTCTGGTCCGCCGCCGGGGGCGAGCGGATGTTCACCCTCCGGGGCCACGACGAGCCCGTCACCGAGGTCCGTTTCACGGCGGACGGGAAGCGCCTCTGGACGGCGTCCGACGATCACACGGCACGGGCCTGGGAGATAACCCCCTCACCGTCGCGGACCGGTCTGTGGCGACACGGCAGCCGGGACGCGGGGACGGTGCGTGCGGTCGATCCGCACGGCGAGAGCGCCGTCACGGCGGGCGCCGTGGAGGAGGGGGGCGTTGCCGACCTGAGGCTCTGTGACACCCAGGATGGTCGCGTGCTGCACGATCTCGGCCGCGGCAACGTGCAGCCGGGACGGATCGCGTTTTCGGGCAACGGCCGGCGGGTCGCCTTCGTGAGCGACTCCCAAGGCATCGAGGTCGTCGACGCGGGCGACGGGCTCGTGGGGTCGTTGGCCGTCGAGAGCAACGCCCTGCTCCTCCTGCTCGATGACGAGGGACGACGGGTCGCTGCGCTCCTGGACGACGGACGCGTCCTGGCGGCGGACATCAATGCCGCGGCGTGGCGTGGCGTCTACGACGGTGCCGAGGGTATGCCGCGCGCCGTCGCCCTCGCCGCCGACGGCGCGACCGTCGCCGTGGTCTTGCCCGAGCGGGTGGAGATCCGGGGCACGGAGGACGGCAGCGTCGTGTGCGCCGTGCCCTCGGCGGGCGCGACCGTCCGCGACGTGGCACTCGATCCCACGGGCACGCGTCTGGCCTGGGTGACCGGCGAGGGGCAGGCCCGCATCTTCGAGGTGCCGAACGGGCAGCAAGTCGGCGCCAACCTCGACCTGCCGCGCACCCTTCGTGGTCTCGCCTACGCGCCGGACGGTGAGACGCTCCTCGCCTGGTCGTTCGGCGGGGTATGGCTGCTGGATGCGAGCGATGGCGACCTCCGGGCCCAGCTGCGCGACTTCCCCGAGCCGATCGTACGGGCCTCCTCGACGCGGCGTCCGAGCACCTGATCACCGCCACGCGAGACGGCGTCGTGCGGTCCTGGTCGCTCGCGCCGGTCGAGTTCGGGACGCGTCGGTTGCCCGCGCCGATCCATCCCGGCCAACTGCGCCAGTACGACGTGGGGACGCGCGAGGAACGCCGGGAGGCGGGTGACCGCTACGTCGATGCCCAGCCGAGTGCGTTCGCGCTCTACGGGCTGGGACGGTCTCGACTCATGGCCGGACTGTTGCCAGACGCCGAGCAGCGCTTCACGCAGGCGGCCGAGCTGAGGCCCGACCTGCCGTGGGGAGAGTACGGCCTGGCGTTGCTCAACGTCACGCGGATGGGGGAGCCGCTGGCCTCGGCGGCCGCACGCGAGGCGAGCCGCGACCTCGCACTACAGCACCTGCGCGCAGCGGAGGCGACGGCGGGGGCCACCGGACTCCCGTCGGCGACCGATCCATTGCTGGCGCCGCTTCAAGACGCGCCTTCGAAGTAGGAACGCAGCCGACGGGACCGAGTAGCCTAAGGTGCTCTTCGTCGGAGACTCCGCGGATGCTCGATTTCCTGCGTGCCCATATCCTCACGCTCGCGCTCGCCCTCGTCGTCTTGCCGTGGGCGGGTGGTCGGGCTGTCGCCGCGCCCGACGACGAAGCCCCGGTGCCGACGCCGCGCGAGCGCTTCGAGGCGCACGTGCTGACCTTGGGCGCGCCGAGCGAGGACGATGCCTTCCGCTTCGAAGGCGAGCTCGTGCTGAACGGCGAGCGGCGTGGCACCTGCGTGTTCGAGGCCACGGTGCGCGCGGACGACGAGGACGGCGCCGGGTGGACCACGCGGGACGACTTGTCGTTCGACGGCACGGATGGGCCCGGCGTGCGGCTGGAGTCGTGGGCGGATCTGGATGCCGACCTGGCCCCCCGCAAGGGGGCCGGCATCCCGTCGATGCCCGGGCAGTCACGAACGCACGTCTGGGAGCGCACGCCCGAGGGCCTGCGCATCGAGACGACGACCAAACCCCTCGCCGCCGACGCCGCGTCCGGTCCCGTGGTTCTCCCGCACGAGGGGCCGCTGCTGGCGACGATGGCCGCGGTCATGCTCTTTGCGCGGTCCATCCTCGACACCGAGGGCGTCTACGAGACGACGCTTTGGGACCCGCTGGAGACCGAGAAGGCGAATGCTCTCTCGACCCTGCGCCTCACGTCCAAGGGGAAGACGCGCTTTCGCGGCGCGGACGCCTGGGTCGTCGAGGGGACACGTGCACGTCAGCGCCTGACCTTCGCGTTCCATCCCGAGACGCGGGCGTTCGTCGGCGCTACGGTGCAGGCGAGCAACAAGCTGGAGATCGCCTTCCTTCCCCCCGGATCCGGACGCGATCCCGTACCCCAGGAGGTGATCGAGAAGGTCGCCGCCGGAACGCATCTCGTCCAGCAGCGGGAGTTCGGCAAGGCGATCGATCAGTTCACCGAGGCTCTGGCGGTGACGGAGGGGCACGTACCGGCGCTCCTTGGGAGAGCTCGTGCCCAGTACTACCTGCGACAGTACGACGCGGCCTTGGCGGACCTCGATCGCGTGATGACGACGACGCCCGACAACCCGGCGCCGTACGAGTTGCGCGGGCTGATTCGTGAGCGCACGGGCGACGCGCTCGGTGCGGCCGAGGACTATGCGCGGGTCGTTGCGTTGGACCCCGAGGGGCCGCACGTCGCCGAGATGATCGCGCGGCGTGGGCACGCGCGCATGGCGGGCGGTGATCTCGAAGGGGCGGAGGCGGACTACGACCTCGCTCTGGAACGCAGTCCGGAGAACTCGGCCCTGTGGCGCGGCCGCGGCATCGTCCGTGAGCGGGCGGGCAATCTGAAGGGCGCGATCGAGGACTTCGAGAAGGCGTGCGAGCTCGACCCATCGTCTCCGCAGGACTGGTTCAACCTGGGACTCGTGCTGATGCGCGGCGACGAGCCCGAGCGCGCCATCCAGGCGTTCACGACGGCGCTGGACAGATCGCAGCCTCATCCGATTCCTTTGATGCGTCGCGCCGTGGCGCGCCTGGAGACGGGCGACGAAGCCGGGTGGTTGGCGGACGTGTTTGCGGCGGCTCGCCTCGCGCCGCGCGAGCCCGTAGACGTCTGGCCCACGTCACCTCGGACGGATCTCGCGTATGCCGCGGCCTTGGCGGCCGAGGGCTCCGTCCGTGCCGCGACCCGCAAGCTCGAGACCATCCGCCTGGGACCGGACGCCAGCGTGGACACGCGCGCGACCGCCTTGCTCTGGACGTGGGTGGCGGACCTGGGCGGCAGCGGCGTCAACCCGGCCGTCACCCGCATGCGCGACTTCCTGAAGAGCCTGGATCCCGAGGCTACGGTGCCGTGGTCGGTCGAGCTCCTGCGGTTCGTGGTGGGGGAGCGTAGCGTCGAGGAACTCCGCACGAAGGTCGATCAGGCGGGGGACGAGAACGCGAAGCAGGCGAGGCTCTCGGACGCGCTCTTCGTCGAGGGAGCGCGGGCGGTCCAGCGCCAGCAGACCGCGACGGCGAAGGAGACCCTCGCGGCTGCGCTGGAGACGAACGCGGAAACGAGCCCCGCGTGGTTCGCGGCGGGCATCCTGCTCGGACGCCTCGATGGCACCGAGGAGGTCCAGGTGCCGGACGCGGATTGACCCGACGCACGGGCCTTCCCTTGCACCCGGGCCGCCCCGCGGCAACCATGTCAGGCCGCACGGGCCACGGTGGCGGAATCGGCATACGCACAGCATTCAAAATGCTGCGCCCGCAAGGGCATGAGGGTTCAAGTCCCTCCCGTGGCACCATCTCTTTTGCGCGACCGTGAATCACGCCGTAGCCCCGCGCTCCCGCGCGGACTCGATGTCGCTAGGCTCCATCGGGGGAGCTAGCCTGCATAACCCATGAAGCGCGCGCCGTGACAACGGCAGAGTGCGATCGAGCGAGAGCTTGCGCGCTTCGTGGGGCCCGGCGAACGAGCCACCGGGTGTCCTGGATGGGCCTGCGCCCGAAGGTCAAGGCGTGACGACGATTTCGATGCCAAAGCATCGATGAGGAGGAGCAACGCAGAGATTCGGGATGCAGGGCCGTCCAGGACCGCGCGATTCACCAGAGGGTTCATGGGTTATGCCGGCTAGGACCCACCCCCCCCGAGCCCCCTCACGCGGGTGCGAGTCCCTCCTTCGGCACCAACTCCGTGCCTAGGCCAGGGTCACGCGGAACAGCTCCATCGTGCGCTGCCAAGCCAGTGTCGCCGCGGCGTGGTCGTACCGCGGCGTCGAGTTGTTGTGGAATCCGTGGCGGGTCCCGGGGTAGAGGTGCATCTCGTGGTCGACCCCTGCCGCCGCGAGCGCGGCCTCGTAGGCGTCCTTGGTCGCGTTGACGCGCGGGTCGTCCTCGGCGTAGTGCACGATGACTCTCGCGCGGATCTCGTCCACGCGATCCAGGTCCGGCGGCCTGCCGTAGAAGGGTGCCGCGGCCTGGAGCGCGTCGCCCATCTCGACGGCCAGGTAGTTCGAGACACCGCCGCCGAAGCAGAAGCCCGTGACGCCGAGCCGGCCGTTGCACGCTTCGTGAGCCAGCAGGTACTTGGCACCGTTATGCATGTCGACGTGGATCTTGTCGCGGTCGAGCTCACGCTGCATGGTCTTGCCGTCGTCGTCGTTGCCTGGATAGCCGCCCAGCGGTGCGAGCGCGTCGGGAGCCAGTGCAAGGAAGCCCTCGGTGGCCACCCTTCGCGCCACGTCCTTGACGTAGGGGTTCAGTCCACGGTTTTCGTGCACGACCAGGACCGCCCCGCGCGTCTCCTTCGCTTCGGTCGGCGTCACCAGGTAGCCGCGCATCTTGTCGTGGCCCCCCGGCGAGTCGTAGTCCACGAAGCGCGCCTTGATGCGCGGATCCGTGAAGGCCACGGTCACCACCTTCGTGTAGTCCGGCAGCATCGTCTCGGCGCGCTCGCCGCAGCCCGCAAGGCCGGCCACGGCTCCCAGGGCCGCGGCGCGCTTGAGGAACTCGCGCCGCTTCATGGCGCCGTGGCAGTACTCGTCGTACAGATCGAAGAGGGGGGCGTCCGGATCGCGGCTACTCATCAGCGGCATCCTATCGTCGTATCCAGCGGTTTCAGGCGGCCTGTGGCCGTGACCCTTCGCACCCCGCGTCCGCGTCCGCGTGCAGACGCGGCATCGAGTCCGTGTTGCCGCGTCGGGTCAGCGTAGACTGCAACGCGGCATGCGTGCGCGATCCGATCCCGCTCCGACACCCGTCTCGACGCGAGCCCTGGCCTCCGCCGTGATCGCTCTGCAGTCCCTGCAACCGGCGGTGTGGTTCGTGAAGATGTTCCTGTCGCCCGGCTGAGGCGTCACCGCCGGTGAGTTCACCGTCGCGGCCTTCCTCGCCCTACTGCCGGCCTGGCGCGCATGGCGAGCCGATCCCGCGCGCGTCGCTGCGATGGCGGGTTGGATGCAGGGGGGACTCGCCGTCTTCCTGTTCCTGCCCGCCTTGGGCATGGGGGAGACGCTCGGTGCCCTCGCGATGGCGGGGGCGGTCGCGGGCTACATGCTGGGCGGCTCGGGGGTTGAACGGGTGCGCCTCTACGGGCTCGGGTTCCTGCTGATGATCGTGTCCGTCGTCCTCGTCGTGGCCGCGCGGCCGGGGCGGGTCTCGCTGGACTACGTGTCCCTCGTGGTCTTGCCGGGCCTCCTCGCCTTCCTCTTGGCCCGGCGGACCACGAAGCCTCGCCGCGCACCTCCTCGTGTCCGCGCCACCTGAGGTGCGGCTGGATCTTCGAACGAATGGGCAACCAGAATCGCAAGGCAACGAAGAGCGAGATGGCGCACGCGCGTCAGGCGGTCGCTCAGGCGTATCCCGATCTGGATGCCGTGTGGGGCGCGCACGGCGACTACGGCGGACACCGTGCGCCGCGGGACCACACGATCTCCTTTCGGTTGCGGGATCGACGGGGCAAGTTCCACTCGAACGTCGTCTGGCTGATGCCGGCCTGGTTGGGGAGGCTGACGGTCGAAGACATCCGCGGCCTGGTCGAGCAGAGCAACGGAGGGCGTCGGTGGAAGGGGTGCTGAGGTGGGCGACCCATCACCTCGGCGCGGTGCGGCGGTCGAGGAACACTCGATCCCTCTCCCCGGTCTCGCGGCCCACGAGCATGTCGACGAGCATGTCCACCGTGCGTCCTCCTTCGCGTAGGGTGTCCCAGCCGTAACCCTGGCCGTCTCGAGGGAGTCCTGCCCATGCTCGATCCGTCTCACGATCTGGAGTCCGTGACGCTGGCCAATGGCGTCGTCATGCCGTCCGTCGCCTTCGGTTGTGCCTTCGGGGACTGGGTCGGTGGCACTGAGTTCCAGGGCTTCCTCCCGGAGCAGGCCTGGCATGCCCTGACGCAGGCGCTCGACGTCGGGTATCGCGCCTTTGATGGTGCGCACGCGTACGGCACCGAGTCGATTCTCGGTATCCTGCTCGGTGAGCACTTTGCCTCGGGGCGCCTCGCGCGAGACGACCTGTTCATCACCAGCAAGCTGGCGCATCCGGCGGCTCCGCCCCACGTCAACATCTCGCACCGGCGGACCTGGGATGCCGACAAGGTCTCCGACGTCCGCCAACGACTCCGCGACGACCTGATGCGGACCCTCGAGGATCTGCACGTCGGCTACGTCGACCTGCTGCTCGTACATTGGCCCGGCCCGTTTGCCAACGAGGATCCCGCGTTCGCCCGACGCGCCCGTCGGACGATCTGGGAGACCTTCCTCGAGTTCCTGGAGAAGGGCGCCACGCGTGCGGTAGGCGTATCGAACTTCACGAGGGCGCACCTCGAACAGCTCACGGAAGACCTGCCCGCCGTGCGACCCATGGTGAACCAGGTCGAAGTTCATCCCTACTGCCGCGACCCCGCGCTCGAAGCGTTCTGCCGCGACGCCGGCATCGTGATCTCCGCCTACGCACCCTTCGCCAGCGGCTCGTTCGGGCTGCTGCAAGATCCCGTCCTCCAGACGATCGCCGAGGCCCACGGGGTGGGGGTGGGGCGGGTCATTCTCCGCTGGCACCTGCAGGCGGGGCGCACGGTCCTGCCGAAGAGCTCCAACGCTTCGCGGATGCGCGAGAACCTGGACCTCTTCGGCTTCTCCCTGACGGACGACGAGATGGCCGCCATCGACGGGCTCGGCACCCACGGCGCGCGCCGCACCTGTCCGGACCCCGCGGCCGTGCTCTAGGTCGCCCGCGCCGAGGGCCTATGGCCGGCTCTTCGCTGCCGCCTCGACCCCAGGCGATCACGACCCGGACCTGCCCCTTGGCCATACACCTGGCGGACACCCTGTTGCCAGCCGGGGGGGGGGCATTTCAGCGCCGCGATGGATCGGTTCGTGCCCGCTCCGCCGCGACGGCCAGAACAGGACGTCGGGCCCGGGCGCGACCCACGCCGGGTCCCTTTCTGCTCGACTGGCTCACGGTTCGCTACGTGTGGATCAGCGACCCGTCGTGGGTCATCGACAAGGCGGATCCATGCAAGCGGCACGCACGAGTGTTTTCACGCCCCTGCTGGTGGTTCTCTTGCTGGGGATCCTGTGCCTCGCCGGCTGCGGCAAGGCCGACGTCGGGGACGTCTCGCGCCAGGCGTACGACGCCCACGGGCGGCGCATGCAGGCCGGGCCGGCGCTACGCAATCCGCCGAACATCGTGGTGATCGTCATCGATGCGCTCCGCGCGGACGCCATCGCGCCGGCAGCATCCCAGATTCCGGTCGATGAGCAGCGCATGCCCTTCCTGTCGAAGCTGGCGCACGAGGGGGTCCAGTTCACCCAGGCCGCCGCCTCCGCGCCCTGGACGCTGCCGAGCATGGTCAGCCTCTTCACCGGGCTGAGGCCGAGCAAGCACGGACAGAACCGCGTCCAGGATCGCTGGCACCTGCCTCGGGCCATGACGACGCTGCCCGAGGTCCTCCGCGGGGGATATGGCTACGAGACAGCTGCCTTCGTCAACGGGGTCGTGGTTCCAACAGAGCAAGGAGAGTCTCCTCCAGGGCTTCACGAGGCGCGACACCGCCTTCTCCCTGCAGGGCATGGATAAGACCGTGGGGCGCTGGAACGAGAGCCGGGACCCCTCCAAGCCCTTCTTCCTCCTCCTCCACACGTACGACCTGCATGATCCGTACGGGGAAGCGAACCACCCCTGGCCGCTGCGGCCCCCGGAGTCGGGAACGGCGGACCGGTCGCTGCTCGAGGCGGGCACGGACCCGGCCGACATCTTCCGTGCCTGCTACCTCGATCTCGAGTCCGCCATGGTGTTCAACCACATCCTCGGGCCGCGGCTGGCGGATCTGCTCCAGCGGTACAAGTTCCGCGGCTACGCCGAGGATCCCAGGCCGGAGCTCGCGTGGGAGCTCGAGAAGGCCTACTGGGACGGGGCCCGCTGGGTCGACGATCTGCTGGCGCGTGCGCACGCGAAGCTCGCCTCCTGGGGCATGCTCGAAAACACCCTCTTGGTCGTGACCTCGGACCACGGTCAGGCCTTCGGGGAGCACGGCAACCTGGCACACACCCTCTTCCTCTACGACGAGGTCGTGAAGGTCCCGCTCGTCATGACGGGTCTTGCCCCGTTCAAGGGAGGACGGGTCGTCGACGAGTCCGTGGCCCTGCTCGACGTGCTGCCGACGTTCCTCGATTGGGTGGGGGCGGCCCCGCTGGGCGACACCGATGCCCACTCCTTCATGCCTCTCGTGCGGGGAGACACGGCGAATTGGTGCCGCCCCGTCGTCTCCGAGGAACGCTTGAGCCGCGCGAGCACGGGCGAGGACACCAACGCGATTCGCCTCTCCGCGCGCACGGATGCCCTGAAGTACATCGCGACGTTCGATCTCGCCACGGGCCAGGTGTTCGAGGAAGCCTACGATCTCCGCCTCGATCCGGAAGAGCAGCAGGACTTCGGCGCGGGGACCGGAGAGCTCCCCGAAGGCAAGGCCTTCGACGCATGCATGTGCGCCGCGATCGAGGAGCTCCGCGAGTTGATCTGGTTGATTCCCGCCGAAACGGAGCAGGTCGTCACCACGCCCTACGCCACGGAGCGGCAGTACGCCTCCACCCCCCGACCTCGACCCTGCACGAGCGCGCCCTGACCGCCCCCCTCGGCAGGGGGGCAGCCCTCCCCGCCGGGCGCGCGTTGGGCGTGCGCCCGGCGCGCAGGATCAGCCGCCGGGGCCGCCGTGACGCTACGGACCTCGACGCATCCGCGGTGGGGGTCTAGCCTGCATAACCCATGAACCCTCTGGTGAATCGCGCGGTCCTGGACGGCCCTGCATCCCGAATCTCTGCGTTGCTCCTCCTCATCGATGCTTAGGCGATCGAATCCGTCGTCACGCCTTGACCTTCGGGCGCAGGCCCATCCAGGACACCCTGTGGTTCGTTCGCCGGGCCCCACGAAGCGCGCAAGCTCCCGCTCGATCGCACTCTGCCGTTGTCACGGCGCGCGCTTCATGGGTTATGCAGGCTAGCCTGTCGGGACCGCCCATCACCCCGGGGAGGACGCGCCATGCCCAACCTCCTGCGGATCCTGCTCGCCACGATCCGGCTCGTCATTGTCGTGGCGCTGGGCCTCTGGGTCCTCTACCTCGTCGGTGCGTTCTACTACGACCTACGACTTCGCCTTCCCGCGGGCGTCACCGCGGCCCTCTTCCTGGGCATCGTGGTGGCCGTCGTGCTCATGCTGCCGGCGGGGCAAGCCGCCCTGGTCTGCGGGGGGCTCTGCGCGCTCGTCACGGCGGGCTGGCTTTCCATCCAGCCCTCGAACGACCGCGATTGGGTTCCCGACAAGGCCGTGCTCGCGCGCGTCGAGTTCGACGGCGATCGCTTCACCGTGCGCGACATGCGCGACGCGAGCTACCCCGCCATGCTCGTCAGCGAACCCGAGTACCTGGATGCCACCTTCGATCTACGCGGCGTCGTGGGCGTCGATCTCTTCCTCTGCTACTGGGGCAGCGAGTACATCGCCCACCCGTTCCTGAGTTGGCGCTTCGCCGACGGACAGACCCTCTCCATCTCGATCGAGACCCGGAACACGAAGACCCGCCCGTACTCGACCCTGGGCGGCTTCTATCGCCAGTACGAACTCATGTACGTGGTCTGCACCGACCGCGACGCCGTGCTCCGTCGCACGATCTACGAGGACGATGGCGACCAGGTCTACCTCTACAAGCTCCTGGCGTCTGCGGACGAGGCACGAACGCTGCTGGTCAGCTATCTGCAGTCCGTGAACGCGCTCTACGAGAAGCCTCGTTGGTACAACACGCTACTGAACAACTGTACGACCAACATCCGAATCCACGTCGCCGCGACGCACGAACAGCCCATGCCTTGGGATCTGTCGGTCTTCCTGCCAGGGAAGCTGGATCGTCATCTCTACGACCGCGAGGTCGTCGTTACGACCCTCCCCTTCGCCGAGCTGAAGGCACTCGCCCACAGGAATCCGGCCGCCAATCGGATCGGTCGCGTCGACGACTTCCCTCGACGGATTCGTGAGGGCGTTCCTGGGTTCGGTGAGTGAGGGCCTCGGAGCCTCGCGTCCCGCCGGTGGGGGCGATCCTCACGCGCGCTTCAGGGCGCGTGCGAACTGGGTGACGTAGTCCACGGCGGCAACCAGACTGGTCACGGCGCAGAGGACGAAGAGGGAGAACGTCCCTGCTTCGGGGAGAGGGATCAGGACGGCGATGAGCCAGACGAAGAGTAGCGCGGTCGTGACCTTGCCGGCGAGGCGGGAGGGCATTCGGTGGAAGGCGCTCCAGTCGCCTCGCCGGGCCACGTAGAGGGCGATGCCCGCCACCACGACGTCGCGGAGCACGACGAGTCCAACCTGCCAAGGGGCGATCACGCCGGCTGCGGCCAAGGTCACCAACACCGACAGGGCGAACGCCTTGTCGGCGATCCCGTCGAGCAACCCGCCGATCGTGCTCTGTGCGTGGTATCGCCGTGCCACGAAGCCGTCCAGCCAGTCGGTGAATGCGCCCGTGACGACGACCGGGAGGCGCCACGAGGGCGGGAGGAACGGGAAGGCCGCCGCCAGGAGCAGCCGCAGCGTGGACAGGGCATTCGGTACGGCGGCGATCCAGCCCTTGGCTCGTTCCACAGGCCCATGTATAGCCCGGAACGGACCCTGCCGGCCAGCACCCCGACGCCGGCCGATGCGCTATGCTCCCGAGATGCACGTGTGGTTCATCGATGATCGCCAGGACAACCGGGACACCTGGATGGCGAGTTTCCCCGCCTCCGTTCGGGATGCGTGCGAGCTCCGCACCTTCGCCTCGGTCCCGGATCTCTTTGCCGAGCTCGATGGGGGGGGCGGCCGGACGTCCTCTTCGTGGATTACTTCCTCGATGGTCACGACGGGATGGAGGTGATCGAGCGGTTCTTGGCCGACGAGGGGCCGACGCCGCTCCTGATCGCCCACTCGAGCATGCCCCGCATGAACGAGGGCATGCTTCGCGGTGGCGCCCATCTCGCCATGGAGAAGGTGCGGGGCGTTCGTCGAACCCGGAGTATCGTCGAAACGATTCGCAGCGTGGACGATCTGCGGCAGCTCGCCGCGCGGGTCCGCTCCTAACCAGGGGTACGCCCCGTCCCGCCTTCCTCGTGCCTTCGACCTACGCTTGCGTGCCTTCAGGACCTCGGAGCTTCCCTCATGCGCGGTGTCTCCCTTTGCCGGCCGGTTGGTTCGGGGCCGATTCTCCACGGGCTGGCCCTTTCGCTGATCGCCCTCATCTGGGCGGCTCCCCCGCTTCGGGCGGGCGAGGCCCTGCATGCGGTCGAGGTCACGAGTGACCTCGCCTATGTGTCCGGCGACGAGGTGCCCGATCGTCAGCGACTCGACCTCTACGTGCCCGTCGGCGAAGGCCCCTGGCCCGTGCTGCTGTGGATTCACGGAGGCGCCTGGGCGGTGGGGCATCGCCAGGACGAGGGCGCGCTCGCTCGACGCTTCGCCGAGCGGGGCATCGCGGTGGCCGCGGCCGATCACCGCATGAGCAAGGCGCTCTGGATGAGCGAGAAGCTCTCCGAAGGGGTCGAACACCCCACGCACGTCCAGGACGTCGCCGCCGCCCTCGCTTGGCTCTTCAAGAACGCGGCCACGCATCGACTCGATCCGAAGCGCATCTTCGTCGGAGGCTTCTCCAGCGGTGCCCATCTTGCTGCCTTGCTGGCGACGGACCCGAAGTACCTGAAGGTGCACGGCCTCGACAGCGACGTCGTGAAGGGTGCGCTCCCCGTAGGCGGCGCGTACGACATCGAGGCGTACTACGAGGCGCACCTCGAGGCGAACGGCAAGACCATGGCCGACCAGCACGTGCTCGACGTGTTCGGGCACGGCGACGGGGCGCTGCGGGACGCTTCACCCACCGCGCACATGCAGAAGACGAAGGTGCCGATGCTCGTGCTCTCCGAAGCCGACACCTACGGCTACACCAAGGTCTTCGAGGACAGGGTGAAGGAGGCAGGGATCGAGCGAATCCGCTTCCGGCACTTCCCGAAACGACGCCACCGCACGATCGGTGCCCTGATGGCGCGTGAGGAGGCCGACGCTGCCCGCGACCTGATGATCGCCTTCCTCCGGGATCCCGGCGCCGCGCTGCCGGCGCGGGATCCAGCGGAGGCTCTCGAGGCCAGACAGCCGGCCTCGGGTGAGTAGCGACCCGTCTCCCGCCCGCGACGGCGTTTCCACCCGTGCGGTCACGCCTCGTCGGCGCGTCCCGTGGACGTTCATCCGCTCGGCCTTGGTCGGCGTCGTCGCCACCGCCGCCGACCTGGGGACGCTGTGGCTTCTCATCCGCGGTCTCGGTGTCCCGCCGGTGGGCGCGAACGTCCCCGCTCTGCTCGTCGGGGTCACCGTTCAGTATCTGGGCAACAAGTACGTCGCCTTTCGCGACATGTCGCGCGATCATCTTCGCCAGGGAAGTCGCTTCCTCCTGGTGGAGGCCGGGACGTTCCTTCTCAACTCCGCCGGCTTCCACGTGCTCGTCACACAGACGGCCTTGCCCTTCTACGCGGCGCGCCTGGTCGTCGCGCTGGCCGTCTACAGCGGCTTCTCGTTTCCGCTGTGGGCGAGGATCTTCCGGACCCGGCCTACCGGCGTGGACGCCTAGGCCAGGGCCTCGGTCAGGAAGGCACCGATGCGCTTGAGCTCCGGGGCCGAGACCTCGTGTTGGATCGGGTACTCGTGCCACGCGACGTCATGGCCCAGGCCTGCGACGAAGTCGCGTGCGCTCTGCCCCGAGGCCACCGGCACCATCGGATCGTACGTCCCGTGGCACTGGAGGATGGGCAGCTGGGCGTTCGCGTCACGCCGGTCGCGCGTGATCCGCGGGCGGTCCACGATGTAGGTGGACAGGGCCACGAGGCCCGCGAAGGGCGTCGTATGTGTCAAGGCCAACTCGAACGCGACGGCGCCGCCCTGGGAGAAGCCGGCCACGACCACGCGCTTGGACGGCACGCCCGCGTCCACTTCCTCTTCGATCAGTCGACGGACGCGTTCGACCGAGCCCTTGAGGCCATCGGTGTCACTGCGCTCGGGGGCATCCAGATCCAGGTCCCGGATGTCGTACCAGGCCGGCATCACCATCCCGCCGTTGATGGTCACGGGAATCGGGATGGCCGTGGGGAAGACGAACCGGATGCCGTGCTTCTCGGGGAGGTCGAGGTAGGGAATGGCGGGGACGAAGTCGTTTCCGTCGGCTCCGAGGCCATGGAGCCAGAAGACCGTGGCGTCGTGCGGCCCGGGCGGATCCAGGGTCACGAGGGTGAGTTGCGTTTCCGGCATGTCAGCCCTCGACTCGCACGCCCTTCCAGAAGGCGACGTAGTCCTTGATGTTCTGGGCTGCGGGCTTGGGGTCTGGGTACGTCCAGGCCGCGTCCACGTTCGTTTCGTCGCCCACGCGCAGACTGAAGTAGTGGGCCTCGCCCTTCCACGCGCACGTGGTGCGCGTCTCGCTGGGCACGAAGTGCTCACGGTGGAGCGCGTCGGGCGGGAAGTAGTGGTTCCCCTCCACGATCTCGCAGGTCTCGCTCTCGGCGACGACGACGCCGTTCCAGATCGCTCGCGCCATGGTGCAGGTCTCCTCGCCGGCCTCGTCAGCCGGGGGAGGAGTGATAGCCCCCGGGGGAGGCCTTGGCCATGGGGACGTGCTACGGCTTCTCGATCGCGCCGATGTCCACGGCGGCTCCGGTGGGGCGGGCGGTTCCGACCTGGTCGATCGTGGACGGCGTGGCGCCGCCGCCCGGGCGGACTTCCATCATCATCGTGATGCCCGGGTTCTCATCGAGCGGCCCGGGTGCGAAGAGGGACGCCCACTCGCTGTCGCCGAGCAGCTCCGGGCCCATGCCCGGCAGGTCGTGGGCCATCAACGCCCCGTCCAGCTGGTGCCAGAAGTGGATGTAGGGGTGGTTGGCCAGTTCCTTGGGCCACGTCTCGGCCGGGCCGAAGAAGTGCGTGTCCGCGAGCGTGAGGATGGGATCCCCACCCGGATCGAGATAGGGCTGAAGCCCGGGCGTCTCATCGTCGAGGTCGACGGCCTGGAGGAAGCCCTCGAACTCGGCCTGGCGCGTCGCGGCAAAGCCCGGCAGGCCGTAGTGCGCCTCGAGTCGCTCGAGGACGATCGCGAGGAAGTCGTCCGTCGCCTCCTTGTCGAGGCTGTACTCGGCCAGCAACTCGTACACCACGTAGGTCGCGGCAGGCAGGGCGTCTACGGCCGGTCCCTGCGGCTGATAGTTGAGTACCAGGGGGGTGCCCGGATCGACACCGGCCGAGAGCATGCTTGCGTGGTGCGTGATGCCCAGATCCAGATCGAGAACGTCGCCCAGCTCCAGGCCATCCAGATCGCCGACCTTCGGGTAGTGCTTGCGGGAGAGGGTCTCCCATCGTTCCCAGCCCACGGGGACCAGGATCTGGCTGAAGTCGAGCACGCCGAAGCGGTTGTGACCGCGGCTCTTGAAGTAGAGGAGCGATCCCGTGAACACGTCGTGGTCGTAGGTCTTCGCCGGCAGGCCGTCCATCCCCAACTCGTGGACCTGGTTACCCGCCACGATCGAGAACCCGATGACCAGATCCTCCACCGCGTGGGCGTTGCCGATGGTGGCCGCGATGCCGCCGGCGAGGTTGGGGCGGCTGAGGCTGTCCGTGCGCGCGTAGCCGAAGGACTCGTTCTCGACCACCGTGCATCCCCAGAGATGCATGTAGCCGTTGGACATGTAGAGCCCGCCGCCGCGCCAGTACCCCATCCCGAGGAGGAACGGCGGGAGGCCGGGGGCGGGTTCCGAGACGTTCCGCGCCACGGTGCAGTCCCTCAGTTCCAGCGTCTTGCGATTGCCGATGCCGCCGCCGTCGGAGTACACGCCCGCGCCGTAGGCGAAGAGACCTGCGATCCGGTTGCCGCTGATCGTGCACCGCTCGAGCGTGGAGAGGGAACTCGATGTATTGGCTCCCCCCACGGAGAAGACCCCACCCCCGGCGGCACCCGCGCCCAGCACGGTGTTCCCACCTACGATGCAGTCCGTCAGCTCGACGATGTTCGCGTAGAGACCGCCACCGAAGGCGCCGCGGTCGCGTGAGGAGTCGAAGTCACCGACGCAGTGGTTGTCATAGAGGGTGCACCCGTTCAGGCGGGCCCGGCCCCAGACGGCCACGGCGCCTCCCCTGGCCAGCGTCCAGGGCTGGGCCGTCGGATCATCCGTGCTGATGTCCTCGGTCACGCTGCGGCCGCCCGTGACCGTCACCCCCGTCATCGTCAGGTTGCCGTACACCGCGAGGACCCGCGCGTCCTCGTCTCCGCGCCACGCGATCGTGATCCCGGCGGGCAGGTCCGAAGCATCGATCACCACGTTCTTCTGGGCGTAGAGGGCCGACCGTCCGTAGTCCCGGTCGAAGTACCCCACCAGATAGGAGACGGGTCCACTCGGTTCGTCGCGGATGCCCATGACCTCGGCCTTGAGCGTGCTGTGGGCATCACCGACGTGCAGGAGCTGGATCTCCCCGCCGTCGAGCGAGGGATCGAAGGTGATGGGCTGACCGCTCTCGGCCGCTCCCAGCGCCATGCGGAGCGTCACCTTGCCCGCAGGGGGCTCGAGCGCGTCGCTCAGGGTGTTGACCACCACCGGCGACACGTTGGGCGGCGGCAGGGTGAAGGGCGGGGCATCGGAGCCGCCGCAGCCCAGGAGGAGCGAGCCGGCCAGGAGGGCCGCGAGGAGGTGGGGCGTGCGCATCGGAATCTCCCTCGGGGGGGGACTCCCCAGCCTACGTGCGCTGGTCGATCTGCGGCAATTGAGAAGGGCCCCCGCCTAGGCGGAGGCCCCTCTCGAGTCTGATGGGAGGCTCCGAAGAGCTAGTTGCCGTGAACCTCGTTCACGTCCGCGGTCTTGCCCTCGCCGTGACAGACGGAGCACGACTCGAACGTGGTGCCGAAGTCGAAGCGGTTCGTGACCCAGGAGCCGTCCGGCGCGGACAGCAGGGCGCCATTCTGCATCATGTGCGCCTGCGCTTCTGCCGTCGTGTGGCAGTAGAAGCAGCTGGACGCGGTCGGCGTGTTGATCCAGTCCGTGGGGTTGGGCACGTTCTGGAACGCGTCTTCCACGTCTACCAGGCTCATGTCCTGACCGTCGATCTCGCCGGTCGTCCTCACCGTCGTGGCAAGGAGGTCGGCCATCAGCGGCAACTCGTACGTGCCCGACTTGTGGCAGAGCAGGCAGTTGCTGGTGCTCGCGCCGCGCGGGAACGTGACGTGACTCCAGTCGTAGTAGCCCTGCCGTCCGCCGCGGACGTGCTCGTAGGCGCGTGAGCGGAAGCCCGACGAGTGAATGCCGTGGACCAGATCCTTCAGGTTCTGGGCGTCCTCGGGGTACATGAGCGGGTCATCCCCGAGCTCTTCCTCGAGATCGTTGTCAGCCGGATCGATCGTGCGGCCACTGCTGCTCTGGTTGGGAACGTGGCAGAGGGTGCAGATCTCGATGTTGAAGACGCGGTTTCCGCCGTGGCCTTCGAACCACTCGTGGCAGTTGGCGCAGTTGTTGTTGTCCACGACCACGCGGCGCGCATCGTCACCGGTGACGGGGATGACGGCCGAGGGCGTGTGCAGCGAGACGTCGTAGCTACCGTCGCTGTCCAGATCCTGGCGCAGGTAGCCCTGGAGGCCCACGGCCCGCAGGGTCGCGTCCTCGGGGAACTGGTTGTCCACGGTGTTGATCACGGCCGTGTTGATGCCGCTTCCAGCATCGAAGCTCAGCACGCCGATCGGGTCGACGGCGGCCAGGGGGCCGAAGTCGTCCAAGGCGAGACTGATGGGCTGGGCCCCGCGCATGCCGAGGTTGTTGTAGTCCATCGGCTCGTCCACGCCGTCCTGGGGCAGGGCATACGCGAGCAGGAACCCGGGGTAGCGGTTTCCGTCGAGCAGGTCCTGGGGCAGGCTCGTGAGGTCGAGCGGGTTGCCGTCGCTGAGGATCTTGAACTGGATCGTCACGTCGTTCGTGAGGCCGTCGACGCTGGCGTCGATGAGCTCGTACGTGATGCTGCGCTGGCCGTCCAGCAGGTCCGGGTTGTTCGGTGTCGCGTTGGCGGTGAGGTGATACTCCTCGATGCTGCTCGCGGAGTGGCACGTCTGGCAGGCCGCGTTGTTGTCCTGCGGGCCGCCCGAGTGGGTGCCGTTCTCGAACGACTCGTGACAGCCGTCGCACGCGGCGATGTTCGGCAGGTTCTTCCAGTTGTCGCCCTCGGTCGGGGTCGCCGCATTGTCGCCGCTGTGGCAGCGGCGGCAGTTGTTCAGGTCCTGCGGGTACGTGACTTCCTCGTAGGAGATCGCGTCGTCGAGCACGTCGAACGAACCCGCCGCGTGGATGCGGTGGATCATGTAGGCCATGTCACCCTCGCCCTCGGCGAGTTCGGGGTTGTGGCACTGCACGCAGTACTCGACCTCGAAGCGACGTCCGTGGAAGACCAGGTCGTCGTGGCACGTGTTGCAGGTCTCCATCACCGCGATGTTGCGCGTGCGGGTGACGTCGCCACCGGCGGGGACGAAGTCCATCCACATGTTCTGGGGCGTGATCGGTACGCTCCCGCTGCCGGTCTGGCCGGCCACGCGGTGCGTGAGGGTGGGCTCGTAGGGGACGCCGTCCACGTTCGGGATGTCCGTCGCGAACGTGAAGTCGTAGCTGCCGTCGCCGTTGTCGACGAACGCCGAGCCCGTGTCGTAGTCCGGCTCGCCGTCGTCTCGGGTGTAGGCCACCCAGCTGTCCGGGTCCCCGTTCTCACCCGGCACCAGCTTGGTCATGGTGAAGCGGACGAAGCGGCTCGAGTCCTCCCAGTAGGGGACGAGGCCCACGAGCGGAACGCCGGCTTCCGTCGCCATCGTGAAGGTCACGACGGTGGGGCTGCCGACCATGATGTTGGTGATCTTGCTCTCGAAGACGAAAGCGTCGAGCACCGCATCGGGCGCGGTGGACGCGTCGATCACGGACGGGCCTCCGGGACCTTCCGGACCTTCCGGTCCCTCCGGACCTTCCGGACCCTCCGGGCCGATCGGGCCAGGGGCGCCATCATCCCCGCTGCCGCAACCGGCGAGCGCGAGCGTGGCCCCCAGGATGCCGACCACGAGAAGCTGCAACAGTGTTGCCTTCATGGCACTCTCCTAAGGCGTGCTGTGTTGAACGTGCCTTGGACACGGTGCGGTGGCCGCTCCGAGCCCTCCTTCGGAAGAAGGTAAGGCAGCAATCGGAAAAACCTAATGCAACTACCGGTGGCGGCACGCTCAGGGTGTTCGTTTTCTGCGAAGTAGATGGTGCGAGTCACTCGCAAAGTGTGTTTCGGATTGCTCACGCACTCGCCTTGTCCTCCCTGTCGTCTCCACCAGTGGCCTGGAGGGGCAGGTGGAGTTCACGTGGAGGCGCCGTAGCATCGCGGCAGTCGCGCAGCAAGGGAGCAGCCATGGCGGACTTCGCGTACCAGGAGCCCTTTCCGTTGGGCGTCGACGACACGGCCTACCGCCACGTCACGTCTGAGCACGTCTCGCTCGGGACGTTCGAGGGAGACGAGGTGCTCAAGGTGGAGGAAGGCGGCCTCGTGCGCTTGGCCCGAGAGGCCATGCGCGATGCGGCGTTTCTCCTGAGACCCGCGCACCTGGCCCAGGTCGCCGCGATTCTCGACGACCCCGAAGCCAGCGAGAACGACCGCAGCGTGGCGCTCGCGATGCTCAGGAACGCCGAGGTCGCGGCCCAGGGCATGCTCCCGTTCTGCCAGGACACGGGGACTGCGACGATCTACGGGAAGAAGGGGCAGCAGGTGTGGACCGGCGGCGGGGACGAGGCGGCGCTCGCTCGCGGCGTCTTCGAAACCTACCAGGAGGAGAACCTCCGCTACTCCCAGACGATTCCGCTCACGCTCTACGAGGAGAAGAACTCCGGTACGAACCTCCCGGCGCAGATCGACCTGCACGCCGTGGCGGGGGCTGAGTATCGCTTCCTCTTCGTCGCCAAAGGGGGGGGAAGCGCCAACAAGACCTACCTCTTCCAGGAAACGAAGGCGCTTCTGAATCCCGAGCGACTGCTGCCGTACCTGACCGAGAAGATGAAGACGCTGGGCACGGCGGCCTGCCCGCCGTACCACCTCGCATTCGTGATCGGTGGGACCTCGGCCGAGGCGAATCTCAAGACGGTGAAGCTTGCCAGTACCGGCTACCTCGACCACCTCCCGACGCAGGGAAGTGAAGGTGGCCAGGCCTTCCGGGACCTACAGCTGGAGAAGGACCTGCTCGAGGCGGCGGCCGCCACGGGGATCGGGGCGCAGTTCGGGGGCAAGTACTTCGCGCTCGACGTGCGTGTCGTTCGGCTGCCGAGGCACGGCGCCTCGTGCCCCGTGGGTATGGGCGTCTCCTGCTCGGCTCACCGCAACGTGAAGGCGAAGATCGACAAGGACGGTCTGTGGATCGAAGAGCTCGAGCGTCGTCCCGGCCGCTTCATCCCCGAGGCATACCGCGGCAAGCAGGAGACGGGCATCGTCCGCGTCGATCTGAACAGGCCGATGCCCGAGGTGCTGCAGGAGCTGGGTAAGCACCCGGTCAAGACCCGGCTGGCGCTGAACGGGACGCTGATCGTCGCACGCGACATCGCGCACGCGAAGATCAAGGAGCGTCTGGATGCCGGCGAGCCGATGCCGCAGTACCTGAAAGACCACCCCGTCTACTACGCCGGTCCCGCCAAGACGCCCGAGGGCATGCCCTCGGGTTCGTTCGGACCGACCACGGCGGGGCGCATGGACTCCTACGTCGACCTCTTTCAGTCTCGTGGCGGATCCATGGTGATGATCGCCAAGGGCAATCGAAGCCAACAGGTCACCGACGCGTGCCGTGCGCACGGCGGGTTCTACCTGGGGTCGATCGGCGGACCGGCCGCCGTTCTGGCCAAGGAGAACATCAAGAGCGTCGAGCTGCTCGAGTACCCCGAGCTCGGCATGGAAGCCATCTACCGCATCGAAGTCGAGGACTTCCCCGCCTTCATCCTCGTCGACGACAAGGGGAACGACTTCTTCCAGTCGCTCGGCTAGCGGCTAGCGGTTAGCGGACAGGCGGGACACCTCGCCGCGAGGGAGGCGCCTTCACCCGTCGCCACGTCTGGGCGTCGCTCGAGAGGAGGAGGTCCCGGGGCAGCGTGCCATCCTCCAGCCACGCCCGAACGCGTGACTCGGGATGCGGTCCGTCGACGTGATCTCCGACGCGCACGTACCAGCGGCGTTCGGGCGGGGGCTTCGTCTTCTTCATCTCGCCGTTCCCACGTACGCCCCATTCTGGGGAGGACGTCCGACAGGGCGCTTGCCCCAGGGACAGGGGCTCTGCGCCACCTGGCCGGGATGATTCATGAACGTACGCAAGGAGCCGCCGGGCGTAGCCCTCGGTGGTCGGCGCCAGAGGGGGCGTGCCCTTCGTCCGAGGGCCGGTAGCCTGGGCCTCTTGGAGACCGACATGCACCGAGCGCTTCTCGTCGTCTACCTGGGCCTCGTCCTCCTCACCGGGTGCGGGCGTGAGGAGGAGGGGCCGTTCGAACTCCTTCGTGTGCTCGAGGTGGCCGGACGCCAGGGTGTGGCGACGGATGGGCAGCGATACTACGTCAGCGGCAGCACCGCTCTCTATGTCTACGACAAGGACGGTCGGCTCCTCCTCGCGAACGAAGCGCCCTTTGAGCACCTGTCTCAAGCCGCGAACCACATCGGCGACATCAGCGTGCACGAGGGTGAGCTGTTCGCTGGGGTCGAGCACTTCCTCGATGGCCGCGGAACGAACATCCAGGTGGTTGTCTACGACGCCGCGACCCTGGCGTACCGACGATCGATTCCCTGGTCTCCCGACTCCGGCCAGGTCGAAGTCAGTGCCGTCGCCGTCGACCCAGCGAACAACACCATCTGGATGACGGATTGGGTGAACGGCACGTACGTGTACCGCTACGGGCTCGACACGGGCGTGTATCAAGGCAAGATGCGACTCGATCCGGTTCCACCGGCACAGCAGGGAATCGCCGTGCAGGGCGGATTCCTCTACATCACCGCCGACGATGGCGACGCGGAAGAAGACGAGCCCGACGGGCTCTGGCGGGTTCGCGCCGAGCCCGACGCGAGCGTGGGCAAGGCCACGCGCGTGAAACCGTTCACGGAGTTTTTCCGGGCCGGCGAGATCGAGGGGCTCGACTTCGATACCGCCGCCGCCGAGATGGTCGTACTCAACAACCGAGGCAAGCGCATCGTGAAGGGCATGCCGAAGGGGCTCTATCCCGGCTACGACCGGGAGATCCACGAACTCTACGTCTATCGAACCCCCTGAGCCGACCGGGGCTCAGGGGGTCGAATGCGACGGTTGGCGTCTAGTGTTTGCCCGGATCCAACTTCACGCCGCGGCGCTCGTGCATCACGTAGGCTTCGATGGCGATCATGTCCGCGCTGTCGAGGGCCAGCGGCTCGCCCTCGAGCGGGTTCCTGAGACACCAGTTGATCATGTCGCGGAGCGCGACGACCTTCCCCAACTGCTTCTGGAACTTGGGGTAGGTCTCGGGGTGCGTGTTGGCGGCGTTGGGGTGACATTGGGCGCACGCGACCTTGTTGGTGCCGAGCTTGTCGCTCGTCCAAAGCTCACGTCCCTTCTTCACCACGGTTTCGTACTCCCGCTTCCACCGCGCGACGTCCTCCTCGGTGAACTCGTCAGCCCGCGTAAAGACGCCACTCCCGACCGCGAGGAACGCGAGGACGGCAATCGTCAGGATGGCAATGCGCTTCTTCGTCATGATGATCCTCCGTCGCCCTAGTAGTGCGTCTGGGGCGCGACCCGGTTCTTCGGATCCTGGAAGGCCGAGTCCTCGGGCTGCCCGGTGGCGGGGTTGAACTTCACCGTGCGGTTCGTGTTGTTGTAGAGGTTGTAGTCCAGGGTCGTCCGCCCCGTCGTCACGTCGATCATCTGCCAGCCCGTGGCGTCGCGCTCGAAGAACGGGTCGGCGCGGTTCATCGGTACGGTGAGCTTGGGCATCGTGTGCTCGGCCTGCGCATAGGACTGCGGGTAGGGCCAGGGCCACGCGGTCGCCATCACCGAATGGAACGTGATGTTGCCGATCTGGTTGTACTGGATCTGGTGCACGTGGCCGTAGACCACGGTTGCGGTCTCGAAGGGACGCAGCAGGGCTTGCACCTGTTCCGCATCCTCGGTCCAGAAGTTCCACCCCTTGTAGAGCTTCTGGATGGGAGAGTGCGAGAAGAGCACGACGGGCGTCTTCTTGTCGACCTTCGCCAGGTCCTGCTTCAACCACGCGCGCTGCGCTTCGCCCACCATGAACGGTGATCCATTGGGATTGTCGAGGCCGGCCATCTCCGACATGCGCTGCTCGGGCGTCGGCCAGCGATCGTGGGTCCAGTCGTCGTAGGTCAGAATGCTGTTGAGCACGACGAAGTGGACGCCCTTGTGGTCGAACGAGTACCACTGGTCGCCGAAGAGCTCGGACCAGTACTTCCCCAGGTCGAGGTAGTAGTCGTGCTCGCCCATGACCCAGTACGTCTTGTAGTCGAGCTTGGACATGATCTCGGCGCCGTGGTCCAGCTCCGGCTTGGTGCCGAGCTGGGCCAGGTCGCCCCCGAACACGACGAAGTCGGGCTTGGGGTTGAGGAGATTCGTCTCGGCCACGGCCCGGATCAGCCCCCGGTCCCAGTTGCGGACGAACTTGTTGCCCTCGATGTGCTGGATGTGCGCGTCGGAGATGTAGGCGAAGGTGAAGTCCTTCGAGCTGTCCGCGAAGGCGAGCTCCACCATGGTCATGGGAAGCGTGCCGGCGAGCGCGACGGCTCCTGCCCCCTTCAGGAGGTCACGACGGGTCGGGGCGTTCGGATGCATCGCGCTACTCCTTCTTCTCGCTGCCGGAGGATGCGGTCGCGTACGCGGCATACTCCGGGCTGGTGAGGGCTTCCATGAAGGCGACGAGATCGTCGATCTGATCGTCGGTCAGGTCGAGCGGTCGGATGCCCCCGCTCAGGAAATCGTTGACGGGGTCGTCTTCGTTGGTCACCCCACCGTTGTTGTAGTGCACGACGGCGTCCCTCAGCGTCTCCGAACTCCCGTCGTGGAAGTAGGGCGCCGTCACAGCGATGTTCCGCAGGGTCGGCGTCTTGAACGAACCCAGGTCGTCCAGTCCGCGGGTCACGGCGAAGCGTCCCAACTCGGACGTCCGCTTGTCGCTGAGAACCTGGACGTCGACCTCGGCCATCGTGGCCTCCGCCTTCAGGAACTCCTCGGCCAGGGCGGGTACCTGAGTCTGGATGTCGTTGATGCCCACCCCGACGTTGTGGAAGCGGTTGTCGGTAAAGAGTGCGGTTGTCTGCTCGATGACGTGACACGAGACGCAGCGCCCCTGATTCACGAACAGGTCGAAACCGCGCTTCTGCTGCTCGGTGAGCGCGTCCTCTTCCCCGAGGAAGTAGTAGCGGTCGAAGGGCGAGTTGCCGGATACCTGGGTGCGCTCGAACGCCGCGATCGCCTGGGTCACCTCGTCGATGGTGATGCCTTCCCCGGACTTGCCGAAGACCTTCTGGAAGGCCGCCACGTACTCGGGATCCGTGCGGCAGATGGTCAGGATCGGCTCGTGCGTCTCGAGGGCCATTTCCACGGGATTGAGGAAGGGGTGCAGCGCCTGATCTTCGAGACTGGGCGACCGCCCATCCCAGAAGAACGACGTGAAGAACACGGAGTTCACGACGGTGGGGGCGTTGCGGGTCCCTTGGAGCTGGTCGATGCCCTCGGAGACCTTCAGCGGGCCATCGGTGAACGCCTTGGCGGCGTTGTGGCACGTGGCGCAGCTGACCTCCCCGGTCTTGCTGAAGCGCGTGTCATTGAAGAGGAGCTCGCCGAGGGCGATCTTCTCGGGAGTCTGCGGGTTGCTGGCGGGGATGGGCACCTCGGGCAGACCAAGCAGGTCCGGACCCGTGTCCGGCCCTCCAGCCGACACCGGGCCGGCGACAAGCCATGCGCCCGTGGTCAGGACCACGGCGATGACGACGACGAGAAAGGCTCTCACGACCGTTCCTCCTTTTTCAGGCAGTCTTGGCAGATTCCGCGCAACTGGACCTGGAGGTCGGAGACCTCGAAGCCCAGTTTGGATGTGTCCGGGACGGGCAGCGCATCGAGATGGGTGTCCGTGAAGTCGATGATGGCCTCGCAGCGCGTGCACACGAGATGATGGTGGGGCTCGGCACGGATGTCGTAGCGAACGGCGGCGCCGGGGTGGAGCGCCTTGGTTACGATCCCGGTTGCGGTGAGCGCGTCCAAGGCCCGGTACACGGTGGCGCGTCCGAGTCCCGGCTCGCGCGCCATGGCCGCGGCGAACACCTCGTCCGCCGTGGGGTGGACCTCCATGGCCAGCAGGGTCTCGAGCACCGCGCGCCGGGCATCACTCAATGCGACACCGCGCTCTTCGCAGAGGCGGATCAGGTCGCGCAGGCGGCCCTTCCGACGAGGGGCTCTTCGGGCGGGGGAGGGAGACATGGGTGTTCGACTGGAGTGAGATGATGTCTCACCCCGAGCCGCTCGTCAAGGCTGCGAGATGGAATCCGCGCTCATGCGGGGCGCCGCTCGAAGAGACAGTGTTCCATCCCCGCGAGCTCGAGCTGTTTCACCGCGGCCATGCCCAGCTTCGTGGCTACGCGCAGGGACGCCGCATTCGTCGTCGCCACGGCCGCATAGACCACGTCGAGCACGCCATTGCGAAACGCCCGGTCGACGATCGCGGCGGCGGCTTCCGTGGCGAATCCGCGATTCCACACGGTGGGGAGGAAGTGCCAGCCGACTTCGATCCCATCGACGAACGGAGCGGGCTGGAGCATGACATCGCCCACGATCGCGTTCGTGGTCTTGTCGAGGACCGCGAGCCACCCGATGCCGTCCGGCCACGTTCGCTCCTGGTCGAGAAGGCGCCGGTAGGGTTCGCGCGTGGCCTCGAGGCTCGGGGAGGGCCCCCACCAGATCAC
Source organism: uncultured Planctomycetota bacterium (assembly GCA_963802335.1). Lineage (GTDB taxonomy): Bacteria > Planctomycetota > PLA2 > PLA2 > JAEUHO01 > CAWDIE01. Next base: position 615,897 of record CAWDIE010000009.1, read on the forward strand.
CTCCGGGTCGCCCCAGATGGCGAACCAGGCATCGAGGTCGTCGGGCCGAAACGGCCGGAGCCGGAGGCGCTCGGTTTCGAGGGGGGCTTGCATGGCGGCCGATCGTATACGCGGCGGGGCGTCGGGGGCGGGGAGCCCGGCGTCGGGGTATCGTCTCGCATGCGCTGGCTTCTACCTCTGTACGTCGGCCTGCTTCTCGCGGTGTGGGCCTTCGTGTTCTTCGGCGGCGACCGGTGGTGGCCCGCGACCATCCTCCTCTTCTCGCCCCTCTGGATCCTGGGGCTACCCCTCCCCCTCTTCCTGATCGGACTGTTCCGGCGGCGAGCCGGGTGGCGCCGCTGGCTCCTGTGGGGGGTAGGGGGCGCCGTCGTGTTGTTCCCCCTCATGGGCCTTTGCCTGCCGTGGCGTAGCCTCCTGGATCGGGATGAGCGGCACCTGACGGTGCTTACCTGCAACCTCGGGGGCGGGGTGGATCGGGCGGCGCTCAGCACCCTGATACGTGAGGAAGAGCCGGACATCGCCTGCTTCCAGGAGAGCCCGCCCGATATCGCATCGCTGTTTCCGCGGACGTGGTCCGTGGTCCAGGAGGGCGAACTCGTCGTGGCGAGCCGGTTTCCGTGTGAGACGGTGCAGGTCGTGAAGCGTGAGCATCCGGCGACCCGATGGCCACGTCCGATCTGCCACGTCGTTCGTGTCGGTCGCGTCGAGGCGAACTTCTACGTCGCGACTCTCCACGTGGAGAGCCCACGCTACGGTCTCGCCGCGGTGACCGATGCCACCACCCTGATCGCGCCGTCGCGGCGCGCCACCCTCGTCGAGCAAACGGAGAACCGGCGACTCGAGAGTCGGCAGCTGAGCGTGGAACTCGCCACGATCACCGCGCCGCTCGTGATCGCGGGCGACTTCAACATGCCCACGTGCAGCACCATCTACCGGGCGTCATGGAGTGCGTACCAGAATGCCTTCTCGATCGCCGGCCTGGGACTCGGGCACACGGCCACCGTGACGGAGGGGGGCATCGACTTCAGCTCCCGCATCGACCACGTGCTGTGCAGTGGCTTCTGGAAGCCGACGAACGCCTGGGTCGGACCGGATATCGGCTCGGATCACGACCCGTTGATCGCCACGTTCAAGGTGCGTTGACGGGCAGATCGTCGGGCACATGGGTAGGTATGCAGATGAGCAACGAAGGAAAGGGTGCGAGCGACGCGCGGCCGTGGCACGCGCAAGCGAGACCGGACGTTGCGACGGTGCGGCGGCTCGTACACGACCAGTTTCCCGCCCTGCGTGGCGAGGACGTCCGCTACTTCGCCGAGGGGTGGGACTTCACGGTGTTCGCCGTCGGTAGCGAACGTGTCTTCCGCTTCCCTAAGCGAGCAACCACCTTGCCCTGGCTCGCGCGCGAGCTGGTCGTCCTCGACGCCATCCAGGGCCGCGTTCCGGCACCGCTGCCGTCGGACCGCCTGCTCGGCGAGCCGGCGCAAGGGTATCCCTTCCCCTTCGTCGGCTACCGCCGCCTCGGTGGCGTTCCCCTCGACACGTTGGCGCCGGACGCAGTCCGTGAAGGCGCGGCGCGGGCCCTCGGAAGAGTCGTTGGGGAGACCCTGTCCGTCGTGCACGCGCTTCCCCTTGCGTCCCTTCCTCCCGCGCCGAGTCCGCGCGACGAGATGGCGGCCTGGATTCGCAGGGCGCTGGTGGTGCTCGACTCGATCCGGGACGAGCTTCCCTTCGGCGCCGTCTTGGCGGCTCGGACGCGTCTGCAGAGACCGCCCCCGGCGGCGACGCAGCGCGTCGTCACCCACGGCGATCTTGGCCCGGAGCACCTGCTGGTGGATCCGGCTTCCCACGCGCTGACCGGCATCATCGATTGGGCGGACACGGGACCGTGGGATGCGGCGGGGGACTTCGTGGGACTGTGGGTGGCGCTCGGGGAGCCGGGCCTCGAAGCGGCCCTCGAAGCGTACGACCAACCGCGGGAAGCGCGCTTCGCGGAGCGCGTTCGTTTTCACGGCACGCGCTGGCTCCTGCACCAGGTCCGGTCTGCTGAGGAGGGCTGGCGCCCCGAGACGCGCGCACGGTGGCTCCGGCGTCTGGGGGACCGCTTGGGCGAGCGGCCTTAGGGCTCGTCATGAAACAAGTGCGCGTTCTCGCATCCCAGCTTCAATCCATCTTCGGCCGCTTCTCAATCGCGAATTCCTCAAGTTAGCTCGGGCTATCTCTCCGGATTCGATCAATCGGCGCGACCGAATCCGACCCGAATCTGGGCGCGATCTCCACATACTTGTTCCATGACGAGCCCTTAGTGATTCCTCCTCCCTCGGTGACTCGCGCCTCCTGGATCATCCAGACGAGCGATCCAGGTCCTTCCGCCAGAACGTGCCGCGGCGAATCTCCTCGAAGCCCACGGCGTGGTAGAGGGCATGCGCTGCGGGAGCGTCATTCGTGCCGACCTCCAGCGCGGTGGCGCCCTTGGCGGCGGCCCGCTGCATCGCCTCCAGGATCAGCGCCCGAGCCAGGCCGCGACGACGGTGGTGGGGGGCCGTGCAGACGGGCTCCAGCTGACTGGGCGTGCGCCCGTCGATCCACGCGACCGCGACGTAGGCGGCGAGCGAACCGTCCGAGGCTTCGGCGACCAGGTCGAGTTCCGGGCGAAACGAGGGCGCGTGGCCGCGGAACCGCCGGACCTCGTGGGAGGTGTGGCGTGTGCGTTCGAACGCCCGGTTCAGGAGCACGGCCAGGGCCTCGTCGTCGGTCGCGCGCGTGGTCCTGAGACTGTAGCCGGCCGGCCACGTCGCCTCGGGCGCGAGGTCAGCGTCGAGCGGGCGACGGTACACGCTGCACCAGCGTTCGGTCGCCTCGTAACCGGCGTGGCGTAGCAGGCTCCGGCGAAACTCGTCGTCGGCCCAACAGAGGACCCTCGCGTGCTCGTCGCCGAGCTCCCGGCCGATGGCTTCACCGCGCGCAATCAGGTGGGACTCGAATCGACGCGACGTCGGGTGCAACTGGGGATGGATCTCGGCATCGCCCTGGGACAACAGGGCGCCGGCCAGACGCCCGGGAGGGGCTTCGAACATACGTGTGCGCACGAGCACATCGGCGTCGACGGGGCCGGCGTAGGCTCCGTCCGCCATCCGCGCGTCCCAGAGCCCGCTGGGCGGTACGTCGCGCGCACGCGCCAGCAGGAACGCCCTCAGCACCTGGAAGTCCGTGGCCGGATCGTAGGGGCGCTCCAGCAATCCGGCGGCGGACCTGGCTATGCCATGCCCCAGAGATGCCCCGTGTGGACGGGCTTCCCGAGGAGCTTCAGGTAGTAGAAGAGCTGACTCCTGTGCTGCCCGAGGTGTTTCACCATGTCGAGGCACTGCTCACCGAGCGAGCCTTCGATCTCCCACGGCGCCGTGACGCGCTCGTTCGCCAGCCGCTCGTTGCCCGCGGCGCGAATCGTGGTGATCGCGAGTTCGCGGTCCTGCGCGAGGTCGGCGCGTGCGTCGGCAACCGAAACCGCTACCGGCATGGCGGGCGGCCCTTCGCCGTCGCTCGGCACGGGCGCCATGAAGCTCCAGTCGCCCTCGGCAAACGCCTTGCAGAGCATGCCGCAGGACGAGGTCAGGTGGTGGAGCAACTCGCCCACGGTCATCCACCCCGTCGTCTCGGCGCCCTCGGGCACCGGTGGTCTCCAGCCGAAGGAACCCTCGTCGACGAGTCCCATGAGGGTGTCGGCCGAGTCGTACGTGGAGCGGATTTCACGCTCCAGAAGGTCGATCCAGTCCATGGCATGCTCCCGTAGGGTCCGTCGAGGATAGCGGATGGGCATCGGTCCGCCGTGGACGACGTGCCAGGGGCCGACCTTCCTGTACGCTCCATCGGTGCTCCCGCGGAGGGGCGCGGCCAAGGAGGGCCCATGCACACGGGATTCGGTGTCCACTCGGAGGTGGGGAAGCTCCGAAAGGTGCTCGTACACCGTCCGGATCTCAGCTTGAGGCGGCTGACGCCTTCGAACTCCGCCGAGCTGCTCTTCGATGACGTCGTGTGGGTCGCGCGCGCGCAGGAACAGCACGATGCGTTCGTCGAGTGCATGATGGAGCGCGGGGTCGAGGTCTACTACCTCGCGCACCTCCTCGCGGAGACGCTGGAGGACGACGCCGTGCGGGCCGGTGTGCTCGAAGAGGCCGTGACCGATGGGACGGTGGGCACCGGGGCCGCCAAGGAGATGCGGGCCTACCTCTTGGAGCGGGACTCGAACTGGCTCGCCGAGCACCTGATCGGCGGCCTGCTGGCCAGCGAAATCGGGGATGTCGGGCTCAGGCGTCACTCGCTCGTGGCTGCGGCCTCGCCCGCCCGCGCCTGGATCCTGCCACCCTTGCCCAACTCCCTGTTCACGCGGGACTCGTCGTGCTGGATCTACGACGGGGTCAGCGTGAACCCCATGTACTACGAAGCGCGGGAGCGCGAAGCGCTCAACGTCGCCACCGTGTATCGGCACCACCCCATGTTCCGCGAGGCGGGCGTTCGGTTCTGGTACCCCCGGGCCGGGGATCGTACGCATCGGGAGAACTTCGGCCAGGCGAGCCTGGAGGGCGGCGACGTCATGCCTGTGGGGGGCGGCGCGGTGTTCATCGGCATTAGTGAGCGCACGACCGCCCAGATGATCGAGGTGATCGCGCTGGAGCTCTTCGAGGCCGGCGCCGCGAATCGAGTCGTCGCGTGCGACATGGCTCGCGATCGATCGCATATGCACCTGGACACCGTGCTGACCCTGATGGACCGTGATGCCGTCACGATCTACCCCACCGTGGTCGAACGGATGAAGGTGTTCAGCCTCCGGCCAGGCTCGGGAGACAAGCGTCTGGAGGTCACGCCGGAGCGGGGTTTCCTCGACGCGCTACGGGACGTTCTCGGCGTGTCCAAGCTTCGTGTCGTACCGACGGGCGGGGACGAGTTCGCCGCGGAGCGCGAGCAGTGGGACGACGGGAACAACGTCGTTGCGCTCGAGCCCGGCGTCGTCGTGGCCTACGCGAAGAACGAGCACACGAATCGTCACATGCGCGAGGCCGGGATCGAGGTCATCGAGATCGAAGGCTCGGAGCTGGGGCGGGGCCGGGGCGGCGGCCACTGCATGACCTGCCCGTTGCTCCGCGATCCGGTGTAGCGCGCGTCGGGCGGGGGCGAGATAGGCGGGCGCGGGGCGAGGAAAAGTTCGTCTACGAGGCTGCCTCCGTACCGAACTATTTGAGGAGGAGGAGGAGGGCGGCCAGGGCGACGACGGCGATGCCCAGGACCACGAAGAGCAGCGTCCTCTTGCTCTTCGGCGGCACGAGGTCGTCGATGTCCTCGTCGATCACGGCCGTGGTGTTGGGCGTGTCCTCCAGCCAGGCCTGGGTCGCGTCCGCCAGGCTCATGCGGACCGTCTCGCCCTTCGGCTCGTCGCGGGCCTTTTCCGCCGCCTTCTCGGCGACGGTCTTCTCGGTGGCTTCCTTCTCGACGGGCGGCTCGTCCGCAGGGGGCTTGGGAGGCGCGGGCGTGTCCGCCGGCGCAGCGGGTTCGTCTTCGCCGAGGTCGATCATCTCGAGCTCGGGCTCCGCCGACCCGGCTTGCTCCTTCGGCGCGGCTTCCTTGGCCGGCGGGGGCGGCGGCTTGGGGGCCATGGTGCTCGGCTTGCGCTCGTGTTCCGCGTCGAGGCTGAACCCCGAGGAGGGAGCGCCGATCATCGCGCCGCACCCCTTGCAAGCCTTGTCGGACGGATCCACCGGCTTGCCGCACGCACTGCAGGTCGTCTCGGGGGTGGGGGCCATGCATTCTCCTTCGGCGTCGGGCTGGCATTCGCCTCCGCAGGCCGCGAGGATACGGGGCAGCCCAAGGCAAGGAAACCACCCCCCCGTGCTCCGCTTCCTGCGACGTGACGCCGCCGATCAGCCCCCGCGCTACCGGACCCTGGCCGAGATCGGCCAGGGGGGCGACGCCATCGTTCTCGAGACGTTCGATACGGCGCTCCACCGCATCGTCGCCGTGAAGGCCATGAAGACGAGTGCGGCCGCGTCCGAGGAGTCACGGCGCGTGTTCACGCGCGAGGGGCGCCTCATCGGATACCTCGATCACCCCGGGGTCGTCCCGATCTACGACCACTTCCTCCGTGAGGACGACGAGCCCTGCTACGCGCTGAAGCTCCTTGGCGGCGAGACCCTCGGCGCTCGGCTCGGCTATGAGGCGGGTGGCCCCGCCCGGGCCCTGCCGGTGTCCGAGGCGCTGAGCGTCTTCACGCGCGTCGCCGAGACGCTGGCATTCGCCCACGACCGGGGCGTGGCGCACCTCGACCTCAAACCCGACAACGTCATGCTCGGGCGGTATGGCGAGGTTCTCCTCATGGACTGGGGCAACGCGCGTCTCTTCGATGCCGAGCCCTACCGTCGGTACCTGGGCGACAACGCGGGCGAAGAAGAGATCGCGCTGCTCGTCGACGAGCCCGCCGATCTCCTCTCGGGCACGCCTCACTTCATGGCGCCCGAGCAGACCCAGCGGCCGCGCTCGACGCTGGGCCCCTCCGCCGACATCTTCTCCGCCGGTGTCCTCCTCTACCTGATGCTCACGGGGGACGTGCCCTTCCAGGGCGCGGACATGCGGTCCCTCTTCCGGGCGATCCAGACCGAGCCCGCGGCGCCGCTGCGTTCGAAGAACGCGGAGATTCCGGAGCGCCTCGCGATCATCTGCGAGTCACTCCTCGCCAAGGACGAAGGAAGCCGGCCCGCCGATCTCCACGAGGTGCTGGCCGAGCTGGCCACCTTCCGAGATGCCGGGCAGGCGTTTCCGAAAGTCGTCCTGGAGCCGGGTGATCTCCTCTTTCGGGAAGGCGACGAAGGCGACGCCGCGTACGCCCTCGTCTCCGGGCGCGTCGCGGTGATCAAGGCGACGGGCGCGGGGGAGCAGACCCTCGCCGAGTTGGGCCCCGGCGAGATCGTCGGTGAGGTCGCCCTGCTCACCGGCGAGCGGCGGTCCGCCACCGTCCGCGTCCTCGAACGCACGACCGTGCGCGTGATGGGCAAGGCCGAAGTCGAAGCCGAGCTGGGAAAGGTCGCCCCGTGGGTGGGGGCCATGGTCACGACCCTGGGACAGCGCTTCTTGGGGCTAAACGACGAGCTGACCCGCCTCAGGCGCGACGAAGCCCAGCCTGGATGATTCATGAACCTTGGCGTAGTCGCGCGGTCCTGGGCACCCCTGGAGCCGAACCTCGGCGCCTGTCCTTCTCAGCGATGCGCAGCGGCATCGAGTCGTCGTCGCGCCTTGACTTTCGGCTCCAGGAGCACCCAGGACACCCCGTTGCTCGAGCGAGGGCCCCAAATGACCGCGGAACTCCACTCGTTTGCGCCTTCCGCGATGGACGGCGCGCGCTTCATGAAGCATCCAGGCCAGCCTGGATGATTCATGAACCATGGCGTAGTCGCGCGGTCCTGGGCACCCCTGGAGCCGAACCTCGGCGTTGCTCCTTCTCAGCGATGCGCAGCGGCATCGAGTCGTCGTCGCGCCTTGACTTTCGGCTCCAGGAGCACCCAGGACACCCCGTTGCTCGAGCGAGGGCCCCAAATGACCGCGGAACCCCACTCGTTTGCGCCTTCCGCGATGGACGGCGCGCGCTTCATGAAGCATCCAGGCTAGCCCATGCCCGAGCTTCCGGAGGTCGAGGCCGTCGTACGCTCCTTGCGGCCGGGACTCGAGGGCGCACGCCTCAGGCAACTGCACCTCTTCGACGACCGCCTGCGACCCCTGCCCCTGGCCACGGTCCAGAACCGCGACATCCGCCGTGTCGAGCGAAGGGGCAAGAACATCCTCCTCGCGCTCGAGGAAGACGGTCGACCTGCCCTCTGGATTGCCATCCACCTGCGGATGACGGGCAAGCTCCTCTGGGCCGGCCACGTGGCCGAGGAAGACGCGGGGCGGGTTCGCGCGCGCTTCGAGCTCGACCGCGAAGACCTTCTCTTCGTCGATACACGACGCTTCGGCACCCTTCGAATCGCGCCTACGCGGGACGCGGCCTCACCCGCGGGAACCGACCCGCTGGCGCCGACCCTCACGGCCCGTCGCCTGACGGCGATGCTCGCCGGCAGCCGCCAGACCATCAAGGCCTGGCTCCTTCGCCAGGACCGCCTCGCCGGGCTCGGCAACATCTACGCGAGCGAGATCCTGCATGCGGCCGGCGTCCACCCCGAACGGGAGGCCGGCCGTCTCGAGGCGGCCGAGACGGCTCGTCTCCTCCGGGCAACGCGGAGGATCCTCCGCCGAGCGATCGAAGCCGGCGGCACGACGGTGTCGGACTACCGAGGCGCCCGGGACCAGCCCGGGACCTTTCAGACGCGCCTCCGGGTGTACGGGCGCAACGGCCTGCCGTGCGCCACGTGCCGGGCCACCATCGTGCGAACGGTGACGCAGGGGCGCAGCACGTTTCACTGTCCGCGATGCCAGCGCGCCTGACGTCCCCCGCGCGCATTTCGCCTGCGCCTTCCTGCCGGCCCGCGCCGTCGAGGGGGTACCGTCGCCCGCCATGGCACGTCGTGGACACCAGGACCTCACGCAAGGGAGCATCGCACGGCACGTCGTGCAGCTCGCCATCCCCGCGATCCTGTCCACGCTCGTTCACAACCTCTACGGGCTGAACGACGTCTACTTCGCGAAGCACACCGGCCTGGATGGTCAGACCGCCGTCTCGAACAACCTGTTCGTCCTGATCACGATCTTCGGCTTCATCCAGATCGCCGTCATCGGCACGCTGACGCTCGTCGCCCGGCGCACGGGGGCCGGAAACGAAGAGGGGGCCGGGCGGGCGGCCCGGCAGGGGATGCTGTTCGCGGGATCCCTCTCCTTGTTGCTCGGCGCCATCGGCTTCGCCTCTGCGCCCTGGGTGCCGCAACTGATGAAGATGGAACCCGCGGTGGCCGACCTGTCGGTGGCCTACCTGCGGATCCTCTTCGTCGGCCTGCCGGCCATGTTCGTGTTCCCGACCGTGGAGGCGATCTTTCGCGCGCGGGGAGACGCTCGCACGCCGCTACTGCTCCACGTCGTGGCCGTTGCGACGAACATCGCCGGGAACGCGATCGCCGTCTTCGTGCTCGGTGCGGGCGTCCCGGGCATCGCCGCCGCCACGATCCTCTCCCGGATCGTGGGCGCGCTGGTAGGCCTGCTTCTCCTGGAGCGCGTCGGGTTGGACCTGACCCGGGGTGCGCGTGGTCACTTCGATCTCACCCTCTGGAAGCGCATCGCGAAGGTCTCCGCGCCCGTGGCCGTGCGGACCATGCTCTTCGGCTTGATCTACCAGGTCGTCTCGCGCATCACGGCCGACTTCGGCACGGCCGCCCAGAACGGCCTCGGGGTGGGCATTCGGGTGGAAGGCCTCTGCTTCTTCGTGCTCGTCGGCTTCGGCCTCGCGGCCGGCCCCATGGTCGGACAGAACCTCGGCGGAGGCAGACCCGATCGTGCCGAACGCGCGGCGTGGATCACGGTCGGCATGGCGATGGTTCCATCGCTGTTGTTCACGGCGCTCTACCTGATCTGGCCCCGGGAGCTCATGAGCCAGTTCGCCGCGGATCAGGCGACGGTCGAGCACGGGACCGCGTACCTGCGCATCATCGCGGCATGCTTCGTCTTCCTGAACCTCGAGGTGGTGCTCGCCCACTCGTTCTCGGGCGCCGGTGACACCCTGCCGCCGATGCTGGTGGACGTACCGCTGACGGCCGCGCGCATACCCCTGTCCTGGTATCTCGGCCACGAGCTCGGATGGGGGGCGCACGGCGTGTGGTGGGCGATCTCGGCGACGGCGATCCTCCGCGGGATCGGCATGGCGCTGCTCTTCGCGCGCGGACGCTGGAAGCGCTCTCGACCGGATCTCGACGAGTAGACGGGCCTCTTGGCTAGCCGCCGTCTCGCGGGCGCCGGATGCGCATGTCCGGTTTCCCGGTGATCAGCCGGGCGCCCTTGCTGAAGAGCGCGTAGCTCCAGATCCAGGAGAGCACGACGAACATCCTGTTGCGAAACGTCGCCAGGGGGATCACGTGCACGATCCCCCAGAGCAACCACGCGAAGAGTCCCGTGAACCTCCAGGAGCCGATGGCGGCGACGGCGCGGGCCCGGCCGATCGTGGCCATGCTGCCCTTGTCGCGGTAGACGAAGGGGGGGCGCGGGGTGGACGACCGGGCCGGGTCGGCTTCCGTACGCAGCAGGCGAGCCACGTAGCGCCCCATCTGGATCGCGGCGGGAGCCACCCCCGGTACGGGCTCGCCCGTGCCCCACCTCCTCGACGTGGGCCAGGTCGCCGATGGCGAAGACGTCCGGATGCCCGGGAAGCGTCAGGTCGCGCTCCACGCGCACCCGTCCCCGGTCGTCCAGCGGCACGCCCAACGTGCGGGCCAGCGGGGGGGCTTCGACGCCCGCGGCCCAGAACACATTCTCCGCGGCGATGCGATCGTCGCCCACCCAGACGGCGCCGTCCTCGACGTCCGTCACGAAGGCGCCGAGCATCACGTCGACGCCGATCGCCTGCAGGTCGGCCAGCGCGCGGTCGCTGAGCTCGGGGGGCATGCCTCCCAGCAAACGCGACGCACCCTCGACGAGAATCACCCGCGTCGTCGTGGTGTCGATGTGCCGGAAGTCGCGTGGAATCGCCTTGGCCGCGATCTCCTTGATGGCACCGGCCAGCTCCACGCCGGTGGGCCCTCCACCGACCACGACGAAGGTCAGCTTCGCGCGTCGGGCCGCCTCGTCTCCCTCGACCTCCGCCGCTTCGAATGCGAGGAGCATGCGGCGCCGGATCTCGACGGCATCATCGATCGTCTTGAGCCCGGGGGCATCGTCGGCCCACCCATCGTGGCCGAAGTACGAGTGTGTCGCCCCGGCGGCCAAGACCAGGTGGTCGTAGGGAAGGACGGCGTCTCCCACCTCGATCTGCCGGCCTTCAAGGTCCACCCCATCCACGTGGCCGAGGACGACCTCCACGTTCTTCTGCCGGCGCACGATGCTCCGGATAGGGGTTGCGATGTCCGCAGGCGAGAGCGCGGCCGTGGCCACCTGGTAGAGCAGCGGCTGGAACAGGTGGTGATTCTGGCGGTCGATCAGCACGACGCGAAGGGGCGCACGGCGGAGACCGCGCGCTACTTCGAGACCACCGAATCCTCCACCCACGATGACGACCACCGGGTACCGGGCGTCGGTGGCCAGCGAGGGCGGCGTCACGTAAGGGGACGAGATGCTACCGGGGGCAGGTGCAGCCGGTGCCCTGGCGGCAGCCGTCGCAGCAGTTGCGATCCGGGGCGCATCCCTTGCAGCCCGTGGCGCAAGCCGATCCGCACGCGGACCCGCAGCCTCCGCCGCTCGACGAACACGCAGTCGTCATGCCCAACCCGCCAACCAGCAGAGCCATCATCAGCACGGTTACCCAACGCTTCATGTCGATCTCCCTCACGCCGGCCTCCCCGGCGCGGCACATGCTACCGGTTGCCCGGGGGACGTTCCTAACGAACAGGGACCTCCACCTCCGCCACGGTCTCGAGGAAGACGCGACCGAGGCGCCCCGAGAGGGGGACGACGAGCTTGTAGCGACGACCGTCCTTCTCGGTCTTGACGTGGTACTCGACCAGTTGATTCGCCGAGCCACGGATCTCCTCCCACTTGCGCACCGTACCGACGTAGGTCGACTCCAGCACGGCATCCTGCACCCTTTGGGGGACGCTCGCCTGCGGAACCTCGACCTCCTTGGCGTGCAGGCGCCCCTGGAGGTCGAACATGGCCTCGACTTCCAGACCATCTACTTCGCCCGACAGCTCGAAGTAGAGGATCCCGCCGTCCATCTCCTTCTCCGCATCGGTGAACGGGCCGACCTCCGGGAACGCCGCCTTCATCGCCTGCTGGATGATCGGTGGCACGCGCTCGGGAGGGATGTGGTACTCGATCTCGACGAACTGACCGCTCTCGTCGACCTGAATCTCGAGCTTGGTCGCTTCGCGGGCGTCGTTGATGTTCCAGAGGTCCAGCGGTGTGGGCCAGGGCCGCGACACCGAGGAGCAAGACGCTGACCAGGGCGACGAGCAGCATCGGGATGTTCTTCATGGTTCCTCCATCGGGGTCGACGACGGTCCGAAGCGCGGCGCCCCGCGCCCGACTGTACGCGATGCCGGTCGCGCAGGCCACCCAACCCGTCTCGTCTCGACATGAACGTTGCCGGGGCCCCGTCCTCACCGGACGATGGCCTACCGCCGGAGGGAGGCGCATTGGGCAAGCGACAGGATCCGTCAGGGGAGGGCGCGGCGACGGGCCGGGGGTTCGGCACGTTCGGCGGCGTGTTCACGCCGTCGATCCTCACGATCTTCGGCGTGATCATGTTCATGCGCGCCGGCTTCGTGATCGGCGAGGCCGGCATCCTCCAAGCGTTCGTCATCCTGATGCTGGCGAAGTCGATCACCGCGCTCACGTCGCTCTCCGTCGCCGCGATCAGCACGAATACCCGCGTCGAAGGCGGAGGGGCCTACTTCCTCATCTCGCGGGTCATGGGGCCCGAGTTCGGCGGTTCCATCGGGCTCGGCCTCTACGGCGGACAGACCCTCAGTGTCCCCTTCTACATCCTGGGCTTCACCGCCGCGCTCGTGGCCACGTTCCCCGGGCTCGAGCCCCACGCCCAGGGGATCGCCCTCGCCACGGCCGTCGTCTTGTTCGTCGTGACCTGGATCGGAGCCAAGTACGCGATCCGCGTGCAGTACCTGATCCTGGCCGTGCTCGTCCTGGCCATCGTCAGCATGTTGGGCGGTGCCGCACGCCTCTTCGATGTGGATCGCTTTCGCGAGAACCTGGGCGCGGGCTACACGGGAGGGCAGAGCTTCTGGCCCATCTTCGCCATCTACTTCCCCGCGGTGACGGGGATCATGGCGGGGATCAACATGTCCGGGGATCTCCGCGACCCGGCCCGGTCGATTCCTCGGGGTACCTTCTACGCGGTCCTGGTCGGCGCCGCGGCCTACGGGATCCAGATCCTCATCACGGGCGGTGCCTTCGATCGGGAGACCCTGATCCACGCAGCCCTTCACTTCGCTTCGGGACAACGCCCTGCTCGCGGGCGGCAGCTTCGTCGTCGCGGGGGTGTTCGCCGCCACGCTGTCCAGCGCCATCGGCTCCCTCATGGGCGCGCCCCGCGTGCTCCAGGCGGTTGCCCGGGATCGTCTCTTCGGCGTGCTCGAGCCCTTCGCCGCAGGGACGGAGGGGGCGGACGAGCCTCGCCGCGCCCTGGTGCTCACCGGCATCATCACCGTGACGGTCCTGTTGCTCGCCGGCGGCGGAGGCGAAGGGGTGTTCAACCTCGTCGCCTCCATCGTGACGATGTTCTTCCTCTTCACCTACGGGATGGTGAACGTGGCTGCGTTCGTCGAGAAGTCGGCCGGCAATCCGTCCTTTCGTCCCCGGTTCCGGTACTTCCACTGGGCGACGGCTCTCGCCGGAGCGATCGGCTGTATCGCGGCGGCGTTCCTCATCCACTGGCCGAGTGCCTTGATCGCCGCCGGCATCATGGTGGGCACCTACATCTGGTTGACGCGACGCACGTTCACCCTGGCCTACGGCGACGCCCGTCGCGGTCTACGGTTCACCCAGGTTCGGGACGGGCTCTACCAGCTCTCGCGCATGCCGATGCATGCGAAGAACTGGCGCCCGACGATGCTGGTCCTCTCGGGCAACCCGCATCGTAGGCTCCAACTCGTCACCTTCGCCACGTGGCTCGAAGGCGGCCGCGGCGTCGTCACCCTCGTCGAGATCATCCTCGGCGACGTGGACGCGCGCCTGCGACTTCGAGAAGCCGGGTTGAAGCGTCTGGAGGGGTTCATCGCCGAGCACGATCTCGAGGCCTATCCGGAGGTCGTCGTCGCCGAAGACTTCGACACGGCGCTACCGGTTCTCCTGCAGGCCCAGGGGATCGGTCCTCTCAAGCCCAACCTCGTGATGCTGGGTTGGTCGTACGGCAGTGAGCGCGCCGAGGCGTTTTCCCATATCCTCCGCACCGTCGATCGACTCGGGATGAGCCTCGTGGTGTACGAAGGCAAGGACGTGCCGGAACCGAGCCGCGAGCCACGCATCGACCTCTGGTGGCGCGGACGAACGAACGGTGCCTTGATGATCATCCTCGCGCACATGCTGCAAGGAAACCCCCAGTGGGCGAACGCGCGCCTTCGCATCCTGCGGATCGTGGGAGACGAAGCCGGACGGGTGCCGGCGGAAGCAGCCTTGGGCGAACTCATCGAAGCGGCGCGGGTCGAGGCGGACGCGGTCGCCGTGGTCAGCCGGGAGGCGTTCCCCGTGGTCCTCCTCCGATACTCTGCGGACGCGGACCTCGTGCTCATGGGACTCAAGATTCCCGAGGAGGGCGAGGCGCTCGAGGTCCACCGCTCCACGGACGCCTTCCTCCACGAACTCCCGCCGACCCTGCTCGTGCACTCCTCCGGCGAGGCGGACCTCCGTGCGTAGGCGGGTGGCCAGGCTTGCGGTCGCGCTCGCCGCCCTGGGGGCGGGGCTCTGGACGCTCGGAGCGCTCCTCTACCTGGGGCCCGATTGGCTGAGCGCGATCTTCGTCGTCTGCGTGCCCATCCTGTTCTTGCTGCCCGACAGTCGGCGCAAGGCTTGGGGCGTGCTCGGCGTCATGTTCGGGATTGCGCTGGTGCTCTTCTTCGCTCGGACGCCGTCGAACGATCGCGACTGGCAGGCCAGCGACGCACGCACGGCGTGGGCCGAGTTCGATGGCGATGTCGTGACGGTGAACAACGTCCGCAACGCCCGTTACCGGACCACGGAGGACTACGACGTCGCGTGGGAGACGCGACGATACGACCTCGGCGACCTGGTCGGCATCGACTTTTTCGTCGTTCCCTTCAAGGGCCTGCCCGGCCTGGCGCACACCTTCGTCTCTTTCGCCTTCGCCGACGGGCAGAGGCTGGCCGTATCCGTCGAGACGCGCAAGGAGGTGGGCGAGTCGTACGGCATCGTCTCCGGCCTGTACCGGCAACTCGAGCTGCTGTACGTCGTCGGGGACGAGCGTGACGTCGTCGGCGTTCGAACGCACGCGCGCGGGGACACCGTCCGCGTCTACCCGATGCGGTCGACGCCGGACGGGCGACGCGCCTTCTTCCTCGACATCCTGGCCACCCTGAATCGCCTCCACGAGGAGCCGGCCTTCTACAATTCCATCACGAGAACCTGCACGAGTTGCCTGGTCGACCACTTGGATCATGTGAGAGAGTCCGAGGTGGGCTTCACGCTGGAGACGGTGCTGCCGGGCCTGTCCGACCGCAAGGCGATGGCCCTCGGTCTGATCGACACGGAGCTGGATCTCGAGTCGGCACGGCGGCGATTCCAGATCGACCCTACCGCGACGTCACCGGGCGATGCCGCCTTCTCCGAGGTCATCCGTCGGGCGAGGGACCGGGAGTAGGCGCGCCGCCCTCTGGGGGATTGCTCCCGAGGGCTCGCCCGGGCAAGGTGTAGGGCCTTCCCCCCGGCGAGCATGCGAGGCGCATCATGACCGACCACTGGCTCTACTTCCCTTGCCGGATCGGGGACGACCTCGCGTTTATCTTCTACGACCACGGACGGCGCGAGACGATCGACTCCCTGGCCGCGCCCAACCTCCTGCGCGTGCGCCTCGCCCTCCAGGCGCCGCATGAGAACGGCCTTCCGACGGAGCAGGAGTCCGGTTCGCTGACGGCCTTCGAGGATGCCTTCCAGCAGGTCGTGTCGGAGAGCGGGGGCAACTACGTCGGGCGGCTCACCACAGCCGGGACCCGCGAGTTCCTCGCGTACGTCGGGGACGGCGAGTCGGTGTGGGCCGAGCGTCTGCGCACCTTCCCATCCGACCACGGGTACCCGCTCGACGTCACCGTGGAAGCCGATCCCGAGAAGCGTGGGTACTGGGACGAACTCTTCCCCAGTGACCACGACTGGCAGGTCATCCAGGACCTGAAGGTGATCGACACGCTCGCCGAGAGCGGTGACGACCTCGGCCTGGCCCGGCGCATCGACCACTGGGCGACGTTCTCGAACAAGGCGAAGGCGCTCGCCTTCCAGGCGTGGGCCCAGCGCGAGGGCTTCTCCGTCGAGGGGATCCTCGATCCCGACGACGAGGACGAGGCCTACGCCGTGAGGCTCCACCACGTCGGCACGCCGCGCGTGGAAGACATAAGCCAGGTGACGATCCGCCTGGCCGACGCCGCCAAGGAGCAGGGCGGCGAGTACGACGGTTGGGAGACGTCGGTCGAGGCGGGGGCGTAGCCGCGAGGTCGCAGCGCGCTAAGGGCCCGCCATGAAACAAGTGCGCGTTCTCGCATCCCAGCTTCAAGCCATCTTCGGCCGCTTCTCAATCGCGAATTCCTCGAGTTAGCTCAGGCTATCCCTCCGGATTCGCTCAATCGGCGCGACCGAATCTGACCCGAATCTGGGCGCGAGCTTCACTCACCTGTTCCATGACGAGCCCTAATTCATCTCGATCTTGAGGAACTGTTCGTTGTCGAAGGTGCCACCCTGGTTCAAGTCACCGGACTGGAACCCGAGGTTGAACCACCGGATGCGCTGCTCCGAGGTGCCGTGCGTGAACGTATCGGGCACCACGTACCCTTGCGTCTGGCGCTGGAGGCGGTCGTCGCCGATCGCGCCGGCCGCGCGGATGGCTTCCTCGAAGTCACCCTGCTCCAGGGTGCCTTGCCAGTTCTTGGCGTAGTGAGCCCACACACCCGCGAAGAAGTCGGCCTGCAACTCGAGACGGACCATGAGCTTGTTCACGCCGACCGGCGTCAGGCGGCGCCGGTAGCGCTCGAAGTAGCTGGTGATCCCGAGCTGCTTCTGCACGTGATGGCCGACCTCGTGGGCCAAGACGTAGGCCTGTGCGAAGTCGCCGGGGGCGCCGAAGCGCCGTTCGAGCTGATCGTAGAAGGAGAGGTCGATGTAGATCTTCTCGTCCGCCGGGCAGTAGAAGGGGCCCGTGGCCGCGCTCGCGTAGCCGCAGGGCGAGGGAGTCGAGCCGGAAAACAGAACCATCGTGGGCGGACGGTAGGTCTTGCCCATCTGCTGGAAGAGCTCGGACCAGATCTTCTCCGTGTCGCGGAGCACGACCTTCACGCGGCTGGCCATCTCTTCTTCGCGCGGATTCGCCGGCGCGTACTGCGTGGACTGGTTCTGGAGGGCCTGGTCCAGGATCGGCTGCGGATTCCCGCCCATGCACATCACCAGAAGGGCCAGGATCAGAATGCCCAGGCCGCCTCCGACGACGGTTCGTGCGGCTGTGCGCCGGCGGTCCTCGACATTCTGGCTCTCTTCCCGTCCTTCGGTGCGCATCCCGCGTCTCCTATGCGCGCAAGCTATGGCCCCGGGGGAGGGGCGTCAACGGAGCGGCGGAGGCGGCGGGGGCGGCGGCAAGGCCCCGGCGCCGCGGGGGGCAACCTCGGGGATCCACGTCGGAGGCGGGGGCGGGGGAGGATACGGAGACGAGGGAGGGACACGCGGCGTCGGCCGAGCGACCGGATCCGTCCTCGGCGCGCTCGGTCGGCGGTCGATCGCGCGGGTGACCTGCTCGGGGGTGGGGTCCACCGGTACCCAGATCTCCGTTTCGCCGTCGATGTCGACGGCCTCCCAGCCTTCCTCACCGTCCCCCATGCCCGAGCACGCAGACAGGGTGAGGATGACAAGTGCGGCAATGAAAGGAAGGTAGCGCATCGAACGTCTCACGCAGAGAAGGTCGCTAGGTGTCTAGAGGTTAGCATTCAGGGGAAGTCGGGCCCGCAACGGGCGCTAGAGTGGGATAGGGGATACACCGAGGAGAGGCTCGTTCATGGCCAATTATCAAACGGCGTTCAAAGCCGAGGTCGCCAGGCTGGCTCGCAAGGAACTGAACGCGGCTCTCGCGGTTCTGCGGAAATCGTCGGCTCAGTATCGTCGAGAGATCGCCGACCTGAAGCGGCGCGTGGCCGCGCTGGAGCGGCGGGTGGCCTATTTCGAGGGCCGCGAGAAGCGGCGCCTCGTCGAAGGGCCGGCCAAGACGGCGGCTCCGGCCCAGCGTCAGATCCGCTTCAGCCCCAAGGCGGTCAAGGCCCATCGGGAGCGCCTGGGGCTCTCCGCGGCAGACTACGGTCGACTCGTCGGCGTATCGCACATCACGATCTACAACTGGGAACACGGGAAGGTGCGTCCGCGTCAGAAGCAGCTCGAGTCGCTTGCCCTCGTACGGCGACTGGGCAAGCGCGAGGCGGCCCGCCGGCTCGAACTCCTCGAGTCCTGACCGACGGTCAGTCGAGCCGGACGCCCTCGAACACCGCACGGTCGTAGATGGCATCCCAGCCGACGAATTCGGCCTCGACGAGCAAGACCCCGCCGAACGGTCCCTCCTCTGCCGAGGCGTTCTTCGGAATGCGTACGGCCACCGGGACGTCGGCACCCTCGATCACGCCCAGCAGCGTGGTCCCATTGCGCAGCGAGGGCGCCGCATCAAAGGCGCGCGTCGGCTGGGCCCGTTCGGCTTGCAAGGCGAAGCGCTTGCGTTGGGCCCTCAAGGTGGCCAGGTCCTCGCCGTAGGCGGGATCGAGACGGCTGAGCCTCGAAAAGGCCAGCAGGCGCTTGGCGAGGGCCGGTCCGTCGACGTCCATGGCCGCGGCCGACGGCGTCGCGACGGCCTCGGGCGTTTCGGGTTCGGGCGTTTCGGGTGCGGGCGTCGCGGGCACCGCTTCGGCCGCCACGACGGCGGGCGTCTTCTTCGCTCGCGGTGGCAGTGGGAGGGGCTGACGGGCGGCGACGGGCGGGAGCGGAGGCCGCCCGTCGCCCGGCGCTCGCGCCGCGTCCGTCGCGTCGCGTTCGCCCCCGCGGAGGTGGGCCAGGCTCTCGGCCGCCCACCGCCTTACCTTGGGACGCTCGTCGGTCAGCAGTCCCTGGAGGAAGGGGGCGCCTTCCGGCCCCATGTCCGCCACCCGGCGATAGGCCGCGAGGCGCCGCTGCGGGTCTTCGCTCTCCAGCTCGTGGAGGATCTGCCCGGGCGTGGGCGTCGCGTGCTCGGGGCGCTCGTGACGGTGGGTGGACGAGGACTCGTCCTGCCACGGCCCGTCCAGGTCGATGTGCTTGCTGGCGCGGTTGACCGCCTCCCCTGCGCCGTGTTTGTCCTTGCCGTCCTTGCCGTCCTCGCCGGATTCCTGAACCGCCCGACCGGCACGGCGCACGGTCTGACCGGCGCGGTGCACGGCCCGGCCGGCGCGGTGGACCGTCCGCCCGGCCGCGGCGATCCGCCGCACCCAGCGAACGACGATCACGACTAGGACGATCCAGATGATGACTTGAATGGGACCGATGGTGGATGCTCCTGTGGGGTAGGGTACGCCCAGCGGGGTTGGGACGCCATGACGCACGAAGCTACCGAACGCGGGTCGTCCTCAACGCCCCGGAAGCGCCTCCGGCGCGTGGCACGCGTGCTTCGCTTCGGGCTGCTGCTGCTCGTGGCGCTCCTCGTCTGGGGGGTCGCGCGGTACCGCTTGCACGAGGTCTCGACCGAGGCCTTGGTGCCGTTCGTGCGCCCGGGAGACACGATCCTCGTGCGCCGGGTCGACTGCCGCGATGCGGACCCCGCGCGTTGGGACGTGGTGCTCGTCCCCGCGGCGAACGCCTCGTCGGGCACCGCCGACGTGCGGCGCGTTATCGGGCTGGCCGGGGAGCACGTTCGTATCGTTCGCGGGGGGCTCTGGTCGCGTACGGCGTCCACGTGGAGGCGCGAACGTCGCCCCGAGGCCCTCCGGGACGAGGGCTTCGTCGCGGTCTACCCCCTCGACGGGGTGGCCTTGGATCCCCTAGGCGCCTTCGAGTGCGAGGGGGCTTGGCGCGTCGTCGGGCCCGGGCATCTGCGCTTCGGTGGCGGCGGCGTCGCGCGCGCCTACTACGCGGATGCCATCACCACGACCTCCCGAGCGGACGTGCCTTCGGCGGTGGGCGAGCGCGTGGACGACATCCGTCTGCGCTTCGATCTCACGCCCGCCGGCTCCAGCGACGTCGAAATCGCGTGGCGTGCGCCCATCGGGCTCAGCGTGCTCTTGACCCTCTCGACCCGCGATGGTCCACGTGCTCAAGGGCTGCGCCTCGAGCGTCGCGCCGCCGTGAGCACGCAGACCTGGTCCGAGGGGCTGCGACGGGGAGAGACGACGCGGCTTGGCCTGGATGTCGTGGACGGGGAGGTGATCGTCCGACTGGACGACCGTGTGGTGCAGCGCGCGGCGTTCGGGTTGGCGGCACCGCTGGAGGAGCTGATTCAGCCCCAGGTGCTCGGCCTGGGGGCACGTGGTGACGCGCTCGAGGTCGATCGCCTACGGATCGAGCGAATTCGGGGTTGGCGCGCCACACCTCGCCTCCAGCGCCAAGGCGGGTTCCAAGTCCCCGACCGCGCCATTCTCGTCACGGGGGATCCCTCGGCTCCCGACGCGCTGGGGGCGATCGACGCCGTCGTGCCGTGGAAGGAAGTGCGGGGGCGCGCAGACCGCATCCTCTGGCCGTGGTCGCGCCGCGGAAGGGTACGGTAGAGCGTCCGGCGCGGGTGGGTGGCTCATAGCCTGCCGCGAACGTATGCTGCCGGTACTGGAGGTGCCGGATGAGCCATACCTTGCGGAGTCCCTTGTTGGCGATCGTCGTCGTCGCCGTCGGCTTCCTGATCTCCGGCGCCCTGCCGGTAGGCGCGGACGAGCCTGAGGGCGTGGCGCCCCCGGCGGGCCAGTGGCTTTACGACATCCGCGTCGTGAAGGTGGTCGGCAGCGAGGAGTTGGCGGCTCAGCCCGCGGCCTGGGCGGAGGGGAAGGACGGGAGTCCAGTCGTACCGACGACCTGGCCCGAGCTACTGACTTCGGTTCGCGCGCGCGGCGCAGCGACGGTACTGATGGACCAGCGCGTGACGACCCTGCCCGATCTCGACGTGGAGGCCACGGAGTCTCAGGCCAAGCACATGGAGATCTTCGATCGGCGAGACCAGCACAACGAGTTCTGGAAGGGCTCCGTCCTCAACGAGGGCTGCGCCGCGAAGCTTCGTCCTGGCGAGTACCTGACGTACGACCTGAACGTGCAATGGAGCCAGGCGCGCGCCGGAACCTTGCTTCCCCTCCAGGCCACCTCGCGCTGGCGCGGCAGCGTCCTGCACTTCCCCGGCTCCACGCTCGTGCTGAGTCACCGGGAGCAGGTCGACGTCGACGGCGATAGCCCGGTCACCGTCGAAGTCTGGGCGTTCCTCAGCGCGCGGTGGCTGCCGCGTCGCTGACGGTCATCCGCCGTAGACCTGCGGGGGGCCCAGATGGCGCGGGAGGCGCTCCCGCGCGCTGCTTCGGGCCGCGTAGCAGAGGTGGCACGCGGAAGCGTAGGTCGGTGCCGGCTCCATGCGCAGACGCCTGGCGAGGGCGGCGGGTCCGCCCCGGATGAGGGGGCCCGCGATGGGCTCGCGCAGCGGGTCCCACGCGTCCACGAGGTCCTCCAACCGGGTGTCCCAGGCGTTGCCCATCAGCAATCCCTGGCAGACGTGCACATTGCCATGCGCATCGATGTGGACACGGCTGGGGGCGGCCAGGTCCTCATCCGGGCAGCAGGTGAACTCCTGCCAGGGGAGACACGGGCGACCCTCGACGAGGCGCTCGGCGGCACGGCCTCGGAACTTGACGCCGTTTCCGCATGTGGGGTGGGGGAGTGAGATGGCGTGCGCGGGAATCCCCAGGTGCGCGGCGGCTTCCAGCGCGTGGGCCGCCCGGGAGGCCTCCGCCGGGCCACTGTGCAGCGCGTCGTCGCTCACGCTGAAGTCGGCAACGCCCAGATCCCGCAGCGGCCTCAGCCACAGCAGGGCATCGTCCACGCTCTCCGCCCAATATGCGTTCGTCACGACCCCGGTCAGGAAGCCCGAGGCGCGCGCCAGCGCAAGGCCCTCGAGCAGGAGGGGGTAGTAGAGGAAGGGCTCGCCCCCTTCGAAGTAGACCCACTCCACGGTCCCGAGCTCCGCTGTCTGCTCGACGATGTCGGCCAGGCGCTCGCGGCTGAACGTGCCTCTCGATTGCGGGCTGCCGTGGACGAAGCAGTGATCGCAAGCATGCGTGCAGCGGTACGTCAGGAGCAGGTGCACACCTTGCAACATGGATCGCAGCCTACGCCTGGAGGCCCTGGCACGCACGCTTGGTCTACCAGTCCCGAAGTCCCAATCTGCTATCCTTCCCGGGTGGACCCGCTGCACTACCGAGGGCTCGAGCGCATGTTCGCGACCGCGCCCTGTAACGACGGCTTCCGGACCTCGATCGAGGTGGATGACGGGACTGCGACGGTTCGGGTCGAGGTCGACCCGTCCCACTTCCACGGCGGGGGAGGGCTCCACGGTCACGTGCTCTTCAAGGCGCTCGACGACGCAGCGTTCTTCGCGGCCAATTCACGCGTCCGCGAGGTCCTGGTGCTGACCGCCGAGTTCCACGTGCGCTTCCTTCGGCCGGTTCAGGAAGGGCGGCTCGAGGCCCGCGGGCGGGTCGTTCAGCGTAGTCGCCGCCTCGTCGTGGCGGAGTCCGTCGTGCTCGACGAGCGGGGCCGCGAGATTGCCCGGGGGAGCGGGTCCTTCCTGCCTTCCGAGCTCCCCCTGGCCGAGGTGCCGGGGTACGAAGCCTGAGGGGGGCCGGCGCGCGCCGGACTTCGTTTGCACGCTTACGAGCGACCGTGGGCATAGCTCGTCGGGCGGCGCGGCGTGGATACGATTCTGCTGGGCAGCAAGTCAGGGAGGCCGTTCATGAGGCAGTTCGAGTCCGTTTGCGTGTTGGGTGGGGCCGGCCTCGTCGGCTACCAGGTTTCCCGGCTGCTTCTGCGCGAGGGGATCACCTCGCGCCTGATCGTCGTCAGCTTGCCGCGCGCGGAGACCAGCGCCGCCGTACAGCGCCTCCGGGCCGAGTTCCCCGGTGTCGAAGTGCTCGGTCGCTACGGAAACGTGTTCGCCCGCGGCCGACTCGCCGACTCGGAGAGCGAAGAGGTCGATCCCGTCTTCGACCGTCGCGACGCAGGTCGACGACGCAAGCTACTCGGCGACATCTACGAGGACTTCGATGGCGCGCGCGAGGCGTCCGCCCTCTGCGGCCTCGTCGACGAGTTGAAGCCCGCGGCGCTGATCGACTGCATCAACACCGCGACGGCGATCTCCTACCAGGACGTGCCTACGAGTGCTCGCCAGCTGATGGCCGACCTCGGCCTACGGGGCAGCGGCGGCGAGGTCGCCAAGGAGCAATTCCACGAAGACGTCGAGACCCTGCTCGCGTCGATCGAGATTCCGCAGTTGATCCTCCACGTCCGCCTGCTGCAGGAGGCCATGGTCGAGGCCGGCACCGAGGTCTACGTCAAGGTCGGCACCACGGGCACCGGGGGGATGGGGCTCAACATCCCGTACACGCACGGCGAGGACAAGCCGAGCCCGACGCTCATGGCGAAGACCGCCGTGGCGTTCGCCCACTCGGGATTGCTGTTCCTTGCGGCGCGGACGGTAGGGGGGCCGATCTTCAAGGAACTCAAGCCGGCCGCGATGATCGGCTACAAGGCGGTCGAGGTGCGTGAGGTGCCCGGCTACGTGTGGGTGCGCCGGGGTGATCGCTTCGTCAAGGAGCGCGTCGCCCAGCGGCCGCTCTTCGAGGCGCGCGAAGCGACGCTCAGCGAGCCCCTCGACACGACGCCCGACAGCGATCCCTTCGAGATGCGCAAGGACGGTAGTGGCCAGGCGCGGACCCTCAAGTTGGCCACGGTGAACACCGGGGAGAACGGCTGGTTCGCCCACGGCGAGTTCGAGGCGATCACCGCGCTGGACCAGATGGAGATCATCACGCCCGAGGAGATCGCACGCGCGACCGTGCAAGAGCTCGTGGGGCGGAACACGGGGTTCGACGTCATCGGCGCCATCGATGCCTCGATCATGGGACCGACCTTCAAGGGCGGCCTCGTGCGTCAAGTGGCCCTTGATCGCATCACGCAGCTCGAGACCGAGGGCGCCGTGCCGTCCGTGGCCCTGGGCGACCTCGGGCCGCCCCAGCTCTCGAAGTACCTCTTCGAGCTCTCGCTGATGCGTGCCGAGTACGGGACGCTCGAGGCGGCGGCCGCCGGGCTTCGGGAGGCCGACGCGGGCGCGCGCCTGCAGGCACGCTTGAAGGGGCTGCCGGACCTGCGCGATCTGATCGTGTCGATCGGTATTCCGATCCTCATGCCTGACGGGACGACGTTCCTCCGGGGACCCGAGATCAAGATCCCGGCCTACGATCCGAGCGTGGCGCCCTCGACGGTGACCGCCGAGCAGCTGGATGCCTACGCCGGCAAGGGGTGGGTGGACCTGCGCGCCGCGAACCTCGAGCGCTGGGCCACCCGCCTCGATCACGTCATCGCCTCCCGTCGGGGCGGCTCGGCCGGTGCGTCCGATGCCATGGGGCACGACACGTACGGGCGGGACGACTTCCGTCCGGGTGAAGTCGTCGCCTGGGTCTTCGCCAACGAGCCGGAGTTCCGCGGGTTCCGCATCAAGTAGCGCGGGCGTAGACTGGGACCGGAGGTCCCGATGACGCAAGCGAACCGCTTCCTCGTCGCGATCGACGAGACGGATGCTTCCATGCGCGCCGTGGCGTACCTCGCGCGCATGGTGGCCGCACGGCCCGACGCCGAGATCCGGTTGATCCACGTTCTCCCACCACTGCCGCCGGAGCTCCTCGAGACGGGGGGCGCCCCGGATGAGGAGTCCCAGACCCGTATCGAGGCCGAGCAAGAGCAGGAGCAGCGTGCCTGGATTGCGGACGCCACGGCGCAGGCGCAGCCCGTGTTCGATCGGGCGCGGACCATCCTGGAGGAGGCCGGCGTCTCGCCCGGCGCCGTGGAGGTCCACGCGTTCGACGCGATCCCCGAGGATCGTGTTCCGGGTCGGATTCTCGATGCGGCGCGTGCATGCGATTGTGGGACGGTCGTGATGGGGCGGCGCGCCCGATCCTGGATCGGACGCCTGCTCCGCCACCACGCCAGCGAGTCCGTCGTCAAGCAAGGCGAGGGCTTCACGGTGTGGGTCGTGGAGTAGGCGAGCGGGTGAACCGACCGGCGACGTAGCCGTTATGCCTGGGAACTACCCTCTTCGGAGGTGGGGGCGGTTTCTGGGAGCACCTGACCATGCGCACGTCGGTCTGTCTCGTCCTCGCCCTACTCGTCCTTCCGATCGTGGCGATGCCTGACCTCGCCTCGGCCGCGGAGCCCGAGGAGGAACTCGAGGTTCTACCCGAGGTGCGGGTCAGACCCCCGCGGATCTACGCCACGCCGGCGGATGCCGCCGTGCCCGAGACCGCCACGACGCCGCTGCGCCGCGAAGCGTTGGTCTTCGACGTCCCCGCGGCCGTCACCGTCCAGGAAGGCGACTACATCCGACGCCGCCGGATGGCCCGCAACGCCACCGATGCGCTGCTGCGGCTTCCCGGGGTGATGGTGCAGAAGACCGCCCCGCTTCAGGCGTCTCCGTACATCCGTGGATTCACCGGGTACCGGAACCTGTTGCTCATCGACGGCATCCGGCTCAATCACTCCGCGTTTCGCGACGGGCCGAACCAGTACTGGAGCACCATCGACTCCTACACGATCGGGCGACTCGAGCTGACGCGGGGCCCGCTCTCCGTGCTCTACGGAAGTGATGCCATCGGCGGTGCGGTCAACGTCATCCCCAACCGTCGCGCGTCGTTCCAGCCGGGGTGGCACGTGGGGGGGCTTTACTCCGGGCGCGTGGCGAGCGCCGAGAACGCGGTAGCCAACCGGATCCAGATCGAAGGGAACTACGACAACATCGGGTTTCTCGCCGGCGGTACGTGGCGGGAGATGGGTGACATCGAGAGCGGTGGGGGCCTCCTGCCCGAGACCGGTGGGATCACGGAACTCGACGGCGACGTGCGCTTCGACATCCCGCTGGACCGTCGCTGGCACATCGTCGCGGCCTATCAGCACGTCGGCCAGGACGACGCGCCGCGTACGCACCGGACGGTCGACTCGAAACCGTGGGAGGGTACACAGCCGGGGTCCGAGCTGCGTCGAGACTACGATCAACGCCGGGACCTGGCCTACGCGCGCCTCGAGTACGACTCGCCGTGCGGCCTCATTGCTGGCGGGCGCCTCGGCGTCTCCCTGCATCGACACTGGGAGCAACGGGATCGGCTGCGCACGCGGGGTCGCGGAGATCTCTCCGGCTTCGAGCTCTACCAGTACGGCGTGCAATACGAGATGGTGAATCGCTCGCCGGTGGGGGAGTGGACCTGGGGGGTGGACTACTACCACGACGAATCCACCACGTGGCGCCACAACTTCGTGGACGGCGTGCCGAGCGGCGACGGTGTCCAAGGACCCTTCGGCGACGACGGTCGCTACGACCTGCTCGGGGTGTATGCGCAGGACGACGTGGACTTCGGCCGCTTCGATCTGATCGTCGGCGGGCGCTTCACGTACGCCAGTGCGTTCGCGGGTCGCGTCGAGGACCCCACATCGGGTGGTGTGTTCCAGGTGGGCGACAGCTGGACCAACTGGGCGGGCAGTGTGCGGGGTGTGTACAGCTTCAGCGAGCGTTGGAATGCCTACGCGAGTGTCAGTCAAGCGTTCCGCGCGCCGACGCTCTACGACCTGACCGCCTTCGAGGCCACGAGCGTGTTCGAGCTGCCCTCGCCCGGGCTGCAGCCCGAGCAGTACCTGACGGCGGAGCTGGGCGCGAAGACTGAGCAGCAAAACCTCAGCGGGTACGCCTCGATCTGGCACACCTGGATCCGCGACGGAATCGTGCGGTCGCCGACCGGGGAGATCCTCGATGAAACCCCCGTGGTCCGGAAGGACAACGTGGGCGATGGGTGGATGTGGGGGTGGGAGGTGCAGCTTGCCTACCGCGTCCGTCCCGCGTGGGTCGTGTACGGAAACGCGTCCTGGCTCGAAGGGAAACAGGATCAGGTCGATGAAGCGGCGGGTCGTCTCCTTCGGACCTGGATTTCGCGACAGAAGCCCTTGACCTCCGTTCTCGGCGTTCGCTACGAGCCGCCCGGCGGGTGTGGTTGGCTCCAGTTCGAGTGGGCCTACAGCCTTCGGGAGGACCGCCTCTCGCTGCGCGACATGGCCGACGTGACCCGCATTCCCCCCGCCGGCACACCCAGCTGGTCCACGCTCGGCATCCGCGGCGGCATCCGTGTCGGGGATCAGGTCCACATCGGCGTGGCGCTGGAAAACCTGCTCGACGAGAACTACCGCATCCACGGTTCCGGGCAGAATGAGACCGGCTTCAATTTCGTGGCCACGATCGATGTGGAGATGTAGTGACGCGTCGGGTGGGGAAGCTCTGGCCCCTCTTGCTCTCGCTGGTGGGGCACGCCGTCGCCCTGGCCGCGCTCGCGTACTTCTTCGTCCGCGCGGGGCCGGCGGGGCGACCCGTGCTGTTGCCGCAGATCGGACTCGAGGAGCCGCGTCTACGTCCGTCCGCCCTGGATGACGTGACGTCCGACCCGTCCCGGGACGTGCGCTTTGCGGGCGCCCTGTCCCGGGAGCCTCGCCTGCCGGACCCGCCGCGCCAGGAGGCGCCGCCGCCTCCCGACGACGACGAGCCCTTCCTGCCTCCGTTGGAGGCGGACGACCCGGCGTGGGTCGTCATCGACATCCCCTTGAGCGTCGCACGTCGCCGGATCGAGCGTGCCGCCGACCCGGCACGAGCGGCCCCGCCCCCGTCAGAGGCCTCGCCCCCTGCCCCGGCTCCGCCCGCGGTCCCACCCCAACCGTCCCGCGGCGCGTCGTCGCGTCCGCCGCCGCTGAAGCCGGTGCACGCTCCGCAGTACTACCCCCGCGAGGCGATCGAGCAGCGCCTGGAAGGGCGGGTGCTCGTCGAGGTCACGGTGCACACCTCGGGCACGGTGATGGGCACGCGCCTGCTCGAGTCCAGCGGGCACGACGTGCTGGACCGCGCGGCGCTCGCCTCCGCGCGGCAGTGGCGCTTCGCCCGCATCCCCCGCACGCGCAAGGCAGCCATCCCCTTCCGCTTCACTCCATGAGCAGTACGGTGCCAGGCACGATTGCGTCAACTCGAAGTACGGTGCCAGGCACGATTCCGCCAACTTGTTGAACTGACGATTCACAGGGCGGCGTTGGCGAATGGCGCGTGTTCGGGGACGTCGACGCGGCGTGTGTCGTGGGCGGAAAACGCCGGACGGGTGACTGGCACCGTACTGCTGGCTTCTTGCTTCAGTCGTCCAATCCTGCGTCGGCGAAGCAGCGATTCAGCAACTCGGTCAACTCCAATGCGGCGGCCGTCTCGCGGAGATATGCCAGGTCCAAGGCATCCCGCTGGAGCTTCAGTACACCGACGACATCGCGGAGCTGGCGCTCCAGAGTTCCGTCCGAACGACGGAACCAGTCGAGTTTCCGAAGAACGATGTCCTCTGGCGACGCGAAGAAGATGTCATGGGTGGGCTCGGAAGGCAGACGAAGCGCTCGACGCCGCTCCAGGCTTCGCACGTCGAGTCGGGACTCGGAAGCTGGGAAGAAGTCGACCTTGACGTGCCACTCGATGTGCAGTGTCCCGAACGACTGGCCCTCGGCGACTGCAGCGCGCACCGTGTCTTCCCAGATGTCGAACTCCGGCTTCATTGCCTCCACGAAGACGCGGACCCGCTCAAGTGGTAGTTCGATCATCAGATCGACGTCGTTCGTGGCCCGCAGCTCCCCGTAGATACCGCTGGCCAGTGAACCGCCAACCAGGTACCGGATATCAAGTTTGTCGAGGATCCTCGTCACGAGGATGAGCAGGGGAACGACGTCGGTGACCACGTCAGCGTCCCTGCATATCCGGATCCCACCCGTACAAACGGATCATCGTGTCGCGATCGATCCAACGTGAGACGAGGCGCATGCGATTCTCATGACGGCTGGCGTAGGGGTACTTGGCGCGCAAACCCGCAACCGCGAGTTCCTCTGCGAGCCGGCCCAGGGCTCCGATGTGATCGAGCTTCTCCTGGATGGACATCTGGCGATAGCGCTCGAACAGGGTCGCTTCGAGGGTGCGCGACGTATCGTGAGACTGCTGCTTGACCATGCGGGCACCATCGTACTTGTGGAGTTCGGTGCCAGGCACGATTCCGCCAACTTGTTTGACGGGCGATCCAGGAGGCGGCGTTTGCAGAGGGCGTGCGTTCAGGGGCTCTGGCGCGGCGTGTGTCGAGGGGGGGAGATGGCGGACGGGTGACTGGCACCGTACGTCTAGCGGGCATCCTCGCCGTCGTCGATCCGCTGGAGTTCGCGAACATCCATCGTGGCGATTCGCCAGCCGCCCTCGTCCTGCACGATGCCGAAGTCCGCCTCGTACCGGTTGATGCGCTGGTGCGTATGGCCCCAGTGACCCACCTTCCCCTCCACCGTCCACTTGGCTCGGACCTTGAAGTAGGGGGCGCGAGGATCCTCGACGGGTAGCAGCTCCCGCCCGTCCACGGAGACCGTCTCGATCTTGCAGACCGCCCCGCCCTGGCTCTGCATGACGAGGCTCTGGTGGATCTCGGTGTAGAGATCGTCCAGCAGATCCCCGCTGACACTCGTGGCCAGCGTGTCGTAGATCGCGTCTTCCGTCTCGTGATCGAAGGCGCGGTACACGTTGCGCAGCAAGGCCTCGAACACGTAGAGCGCCTCGGCCTCCGGGGGGCGCTCGAATCCGGATGTGCCGGGGATCTCGAACGGGCGACGCGCCACGGGCAGGAGCGCGAGCATGAGGGCGACCGCCACGACGACGCCGACCCAGCGCTCCCGGCGCGGCACGCGCAGACGCGTGGTGACCACGAACGCGACGATGGTGAGGACGAGCAAGGCCAGCGACGCCATCGGCACGCGCACGGTCGGGGGCGGCGCCGGCTCCGGCAGAACGAACGCCGGCGCCGGCGCCCGCTCCCGCGGCGCGTGCCAGACGTATTCCGGCTCGCTCTCTCGAAACACCGGGTAGGCCGACGTGTCGGGGCCGTCGATCTCACTCTCGATCGAGGGGAAGATGTACCCGTTGTCGGTCTGGTACTTCGTCCACGCCAGCGCCACTTCCTTGGGCATGCCCTTGGTCTCGAAGCGCATCACCAGGCTCACGTACTCGTAGTCGATGCCGTGATCCATGTACAACTCGCTCATGGCCTGGTGAAGAAGGCCCTGCACGAGGATTCGATCGATCCGTACCTGCAACCACACAGCGAGCTTCTCGAGGACGGCCTCCCGATCTTCGTCCGTCAGCGCGCCGCGTTCCTCGAGTTCCTTGGGGTCCATCCCGAACCAGCTGCGCGCGATGTCGTAGGTCGTTACAAGGCGCCACTCGACGGCCGCCTCCGTGATGCGGATGCCGAAGTAGACCGGCGGAGGGAAGTGCGCGTCGGCATCGCGGGGAGCTATCGCACCGACCGCGAGCAGTGCGAGGAGACCGAGCAGGATGGAGCGCCGGGTCTTGCTAGCCACTCGAATGCTCCTTCCCCGTGCGGTGGGAAACGCGTTCCCAGAGGTGCAAGAGGTCGCCGTGATCGTCCCGGAGCTCGAGCACCAGGCGATCCGGCCGCACACGCAGCAGACCGAAGCCGAACGTCGAACGGCCAAAGAGCGAGCCGGGTCCCGTGCCGGCGGGATGCAGGCGCTTGCCGCCGCCCCCGATCAGTGCTTGGCGAAACACGCCGGTCTCGATCATCTCGAGGTTGTGCGCGTGTCCGCTCAGATACAAGTCGAGCGTGTCCTGGTCGGCGAGGAGGGGCCAGAGCCGCTTGTAGCTCTGTTGCTCGACGCGTCCGCGCTTCCGGCAGTACGAGATCAGGGGGTGGTGCCCGAGAGCGATGACCGCCTGAGGGGCGCCGGCCAGCGCGCTCAGCTCGGCCTCGAGCCAGACGAGCTGCTCGTCCCAGCCGCCAAACTGTCGATTCGTGTCCAGCGCCAGGACCGTGACAAGCGGCGCGTCGGGGCTCGGAAGGTCGACGCGGTAGTACTCGTGAGGCATGTGCCAGCGACCGCCGGAGACGGCGGTGTACGCGATCTGCGCTTGTGGGTTCCCGTCGTAGTCGTGGTTACCCAGGACCGCGTGCCAGGTGAGGAGCCCGAGATGCTCTCCGTCGTACACCTGCTCGAAGGTCTCGCGGAACTGGGGGTCGTCGACGTCGGCGACGCCCCGGTTGTAGAAGTTGTCGCCTAGGAAGAGCCCGGCGTGAACGCCGCCGACCTGGGCGGCCGTGGCCTCCATGGCGCGCGCGACGCGGGCTTGGGGGCGCGTCGCGCTACCCCAGTCGCCGACGACCAGCAGGCGCAGCTCGTCACCGACGGTAGGCGGGGGCCGGCGTGCCGCGGGAGCACGGTAGGGGGGCAGGGAGCGCTCCCTGGCCGCCAGGTAACCCACGTACGCCGCGCCCAAACCGATCGGCAGACCCGCCAAGACGGCGCGGCGTGAGATCCCGGCGCGAGGAGGGGGGGAATCCATGCGGCCAGTCTACGGCGTCGGCGCCACTCTCCGGCCTTCCCCTGCGACCGGGCGAGAGCCTACTTCTTGGCCGACGGCTTCTTGCGAGGGGCAGCCTTCTTCTTGGGCGTTTTCTTCGCCGCGGCGCCCTTGACGGGCTTCTTCCCGACCGCCTTCTTCTTCACGGCCTTCTTCTTGGTGACCTTCTTCTTGACGACCGTCTTCTTGGTGACCGTCTTCTTCGCGGCCTTCTTCGCACGGGGGGCTCTTGCGTGCGGTCGCCTTCTTCTTCGTGGGCTTCTTGACAGCCGCTGCTGCCTTCTTCTTCGTCGCCTTGGCCTTCGTGGCGGGCTTCGCCTTGGTGTCAGCCTTCTTCTTGGGGGCCGGGCTCTTCTTGGCGCGGACTGCGCCTTCAGGCGCTTCATGGCCCGCTCTCGCTTGCGCTGGAGATTACGCTTGGCGTCCGCCTGCGCCTTGGCTTCGGCCAGGACCTTCTCGGACGCATTCGTCTTGGCCTCGTCGGGCAAGGGGACACCGGGGCCCAGGTCGACGGCCTCCCGCGCCTGACTGAGTCGACGGTCCCACTCCAGGAACTGAGGTTCCCGACCGTGCGGCCACGGATGGTCCCTGAGATCCAGCGCCAGCAGCCGGATGACCTTCAGCTGATGGCGAACCGTCATGCCCGGCACGCCCGAGGAGGGAATGTCCGGCCAGATGCCCGGATTACGCGCCGGTGGGACGTCCGGGGGATAGGGGTCGCCGTGGCCGGTTACCGGGGGATGAAGAGGGCCCGGTAGGCGGCCTGGATTCGCTGGCGCCAGCCTTCCCGCTCGGCACCGGCCAGATAGCCGTGCTGAGCCATCTCGAGGCCGACCCAGGCCAGGTAATCGAGGATCTGCCGGATGGACTCATCGGGCCGAAGGCGGGACGAAATCTCCGGCCAGGGCAGCTTCACGGCTGGGGCTCCACGCGACTCATGTGCGGGGAGAATTGTCCGCATGGCCCGGAAATGCAAGCTTCCTGAGCGCATTGTGGCGTTTTCGGCCCACAAACTGGCCCCTCGAGGGCGCTGAAGGGCCGTCGGGGGGGCGGAGCCCGTCGTGACAGCGTGTCGGTCTGCGGTAGCCTAGATCCACGAAGGATGTCCTCGAGGCGCGTAGCGCATCTTGAGTGGACATTCGAACCCTCGGTACCTATCGAGAACGCCCCCGTCGCGGTGCTCGGAGTGCTACGCATGGCAGATATTCGCGTCCGACTGCGGTGGTCCGGCGGTGTTCGACTGGAGTACCGGGGGCGACGCAAGGGCTTCGAGTCTTCACTCGCTTCCCTCTTCGACGGATTGGCCGCGGGGGGGGCCCGCCCGTCCCTTCCGAAGAGCCGGCCGGACGCGGATCCGACCGCCGAGGCAGCGGACGCCCGGGCCGCGTCCAAACCGGTGGGCTACGAGCCTCCGCTGGATCGATTCGGGACCTTCCAGCGCCAGCTGGCCGTCGAGGAAGCCCACGAGGCCCACCTGGTGGCGGCCTACGCGTTCTTCCTGTGGAACTACGAGAAACGGGAAGTCTTCACCGAAGACGAAGTCGCGGGGTGTTTCGCCGCCCACGGGCGCACCTTGCCGGTCGATCCAGCCGAAGTCTACGGCGATCTGTTGACCCAGCGCGTCCTATCCCCCGGGGCAGGCGAGCACACCTGGCGCCTGACCTCGAAGGGCCGGGACTTCGTGCGCCACCACTTGCTCTCCGCGTGAGCGCCGCCGGGGGCGGGGCTACGCCTTGCCGCGTTGCTTCAGCGCCTGACGCAGGTAGAGGAGTCCGCCCGGGGCGCCGGGCACCGCGCCCTTGATGTAGAGCAGGTTCTTCTCGGCCTCGACCCGTAGGACCTCGAGGTTCTGGACCGTGACCGGCGAGTTGCCGTAGCGGCCGGCCATGCGGGTGCCGGGCAGGGTGTGCTGCGGCTTGCGGCTTCCGATCGAGCCGGCGTGGCGGACGAAGAAGTGTCCGCCGTGCGATTCCTTGAGCGTGGCGAACCCGTGGCGCTTCACGACGCCTGCGGTGCCGCGGCCCTTCATCGTGCCGATCACGTCGATCATCTCACCCGCGGCGAAGACGTCGCACGTGATCTTCTCGCCGACGGCCGGCGCCTCGTCCTTCTCGTCCAGGCGGATCTCGGCGAGGAAGCGGGTCGGCTCGACCCCGGCCTTCTTGAAGTGCCCCTGCATGGGCTTGGTCACGCGGTTCTCACGCTTGGGCAGGAAGCCGATCTGGATCGCCTCGTAGCCCTCGCCGCCTTCGGTCTTGCGCTGCACGACGGAGCAGGGGCCCGCCTCGACCAGCGTGCAGGCAACCGCGTCCCCGTTCTCGAGGAAGACGCGCGTCATCCCGATCTTGCGACCGAGGATTCCCTTGTGGAGCATCGTGGGCATGGCACTCTCCTGCTGACCGCGGACGGATGGCCGTCCCCGGGTCCGTCCGGGCCCTCGCGGGGCCGGTTCCGAGGCGAAGCCCCGGAGTTTAGGGCCGGCCACCCGGCGGGCAAGGATTCCCCAGCCCCCCCGGCCGCGGAATCGCGAGGCCGGGGAACCGGAAACTTCGGTACCATCCAGGCCGGAACATCCTCCGTGTACGGATCGTCCTCTAGCCGGATGCCTGATCAAACGACTTCCCATCGAACGAGCGCCTGGCCCATGCCGCCGGATGTCGAGGCGGGCGAGAGCGACGTGGCCCAGTGGATGCAGTCCCTGCCACCGATCGAGCCCCCGCCCTGGCAGGAAGGCCGCGTTCGGGGCCCCTGGCAGCCCCGTCGCCGCTCCTTCGCCGGGCTCGGCGCCGTCGCGGCCGCGATGCTGCTCGGTTTCGGCCTGACGGCGTTTTCGCGCGTCGCCGCCGTGGCCGCCGACGCCGGCTGCTCGGGCGCACTCTGCGCCGAGCCGATCGTAGCTGTCGTGGACGATCCCCAGGTGCCCCTCTACCAGTCGCTCGAGGCGCTCGCGGCCTTCGACGGCGAGGCGGGATGCTGGGAAGCGTTGGCCGATCTCGGTGGTCCCCGCTAGGCGGCACCCCCCGATGGTCGCTCTGCACCCCCGTGGCCGCTTCACCGGCATGGGCGGGTCGACATGGGCACCGTGGCTACCGCTTCTCGCCGCGGTCGGCCTGATCGCCCTGGTCGTGTTCTCTCCGGCCGAGCGGGTCGCCCGAATCGACGTGAGCGCAGCGGAGCGCTTCATGGAGAGCGGGCCGACGCGGGGCTTGTGGCAGCAGGAGAGTCTGCAAGGGACCTGGGACGTCGTGGTCGTGCCACATCCCGACGAGGCGGCCTGTGTCCTGATCGGGCGGTGGCGCGGCGACGCCGAAGGAACGTGCGGCTTGTGGCCCGCGCCGCGGCGCCGGTTTGCCGGGCACGTCGTCCCGGGACCGGCCGATCTCTTCTTCCGCAACTTCCGCCGGCAGACGGTGACCGAGGAGGTCTACGACCAACGGCTCGTCCTACGAGCCACCTGGGTCCCCAAGCACGACCCGGGGGGCGAGACCGCCCGGATCTTCTGGGTCGACCCTCGGACGTCCGAGGTCGTCCGGTTCGAGGATCGCTCGATCGACGACGGGCTGATCCGCTCGTTGACGCTTGCGTCCCGGCGGGTCGAGGACCTTGGCCTGGATCTCGAGGCGGGCGCGGGGGACGAGGCGCGCATGCGTCGTTGTCTCGGCCAGGTCAAGGCCGACGAGGATCGCGCCAGCCCCGACTTGCGTGCCCTCGCCGAGCAGGTGCCGTTTCCCCTGGTGCGCCCCCTGCGGGTCCCCGCGGGCTTCGAGCTCAACGCCGCGCGTCGCCTCCAGTTCGCCGACGACCCCTCGGGCGGCCTCGCCGTCCTGGATTACCGCGACGGCATGGCGCTCATCCGGATCCTCCAGGGAACGCGCGAAGCCGTCGACGCCTTCGAGGCCCGGGAGCGAGCGCGAGACAGCCGCCACCACGAAGACGGCACCTGTCCCAGCATCCCCGAAGGAGGCATGCCGATCACGACCGGGGGGCTCCGCATTCTCCGCCGGAAGGACCGGTGCCGCACCGTGCTGCGCGTCGACGACATCGAGGGGGTCAGCGTGACCGTCATCGGGCGAAACGAGCTCAGTCAAGATGCCTACCTCGAGGTGATCGAGAGCCTCGACGCGGTCGAGCCGGCGCCGTAGCCGACTGGATCCGCGGGCGGCGGCGCCGAATGAGTCAAGGCCCCCGGCCAGGGACTATCCTTCCCGCTCCGTCCGGCCGATCCAACGTTTCGAGGCCCCGTGTACCGTCTGTTTCTCGCTCAGCGCTACCTGAAGAGCCGTCTCGTGAACTTGATCGCCGTCGGCGGGGTCATGTTCGGGGTGGCCGTCCTGATCGTCGTCACGTCGGTCATGGACGGGTTCCGCGCCAAGGTCCTGACCGTGCTGAGGGGAAGCCTCTCGGACATCGTGCTCGTGCCGATGATCCCGGACGGCGAGGCGCTGCCTGCCTACGAGCGGGTCGATGCCAGCCTGCGTGAAGACCCCCGCGTGCGCGCGACGTCGCCGGAGCTCACGCGGCAGATCTTTTACCTCTACCCGGCCACCGGCAGCCGGGGGCTGGTGGTTGAAGGCCACGCCATCCAGGACATGACCGCCGTCGGCATCGACTTCGACCGCGAGCGCGAGGTGTCCGACATCGAGGAGTTTCTCGTCGCGTCCAACGACCCGGCGCAGCCCTTCTTCAGCGAGCGGGCCCGCGACCGGGTGATCGACGGAAAGCCGACCGGAACCGTGTTGGTCAGCCGGACCTTCGCGGAGAAGTTCCTGGGGCTCGGGCAGCACTTCAGCGATGCCCGGGACCTCCTGGACGTGCCACTGCAGCTCACCTTCCTGGACATCGGTGCGGTCGCGGCGCCCACCGAGGGACCGGGAGAGGGCGAGGGCGGGCCGCGCGCGGCCGGGCCGCAGGCGACCGGGGACCCCGACGGAGGCGGCGGCCCGCCGCCGGTCGAGCCGCCCCCGGCCGTGCGCGTGCGCAGCATCACCGCCGCGGCCCCGACCATCACGTTCATCATCTCGGGCGTGTACGACGCCGAGGACACGTCGCTGGACCTGGGCCGCGTCTTCATGGAGCGCAGCCGCCTGGCCGACGTGGCGCACATCGACGATCCGTACCACAGCATTCGCGTGAAGCTCGAGGACCACCGCGACGCCGAGCAGGTGAAGCAGGACTTCACGAAGCAGTATCCGGACTTCCAGACCACGATCTGGCAGGACCACCGCCGGCAGTACCTCAGGGCCGTCAACAACGAGAAGGTCCTGCTCGTCATCGTCCTCTCGTTCATCGTCCTCTTGGGCGGGTTCATCATCCTCGCCACACTCACCCTGACCGTCGTCGAGAAGACGAAGGACATCGGGGTCCTCGCGGCGCTCGGGGCGACGCGCCGCGGGATCCTCTCTCTTTTCGTGGGCACGGCCCTGTTGATCGGCGTGATGGGCTCCATGCTCGGCGTCGGCCTGGGCTGGCTCTTCACGAGCAACGTCAACGGCATCAAGGACTTCCTGGCCGAGCGCATGGGCGTCCAGATCTTCCCGGCGGACATCTACCTCTTCCGCGAGATCCCCACGATCTGGGACTGGCCGACGATCGCCTGGATCGTAACCGGCAGCGTTCTCATGTCCTTCGTCGCGGGGCTCATCCCCGCACTTCGCGCGGCACGCATGGATCCCGTACGGGCACTTCGCTATGAGTGAGTTCGACACCGCCGAGCGCCGGATCCTCCTCGAGGCGATCAACGTCCACAAGAGTTACCGCGTGGGCAGCGGCACCCTGGACGTCCTGCGCGGCATCGACATGGTGGTGCACGAGGGCGAGATTCTCGCGATTCTCGGCAAGAGCGGCTGCGGCAAGAGCACGCTCCTGCACGTGCTCGGATGGCTCGATCGCGCTGACCAGGGCGACGTCCTCTACGAAGGCGGGGACCGCTCCAAGCTGCCCAACAGCGAACGAGCCCGCTTGCGCAACGAGATCATGGGCTTCGTCTTCCAGTTCTACCACCTGCTGCCCGAGCTCTCGGCCCTCGAGAACGTCCTGCTGCCTTCCATGATCCGCTGGCGAGCCGGGGCGTGGCGATCGCACCGCGCCCGGGCGCGCGAGCGCGCCCGGGCACTCCTTGCGATCGTCGGCCTCGGCGACCGGATGGATCATCGTCCCGGCCAGCTCTCGGGTGGCGAGCGCCAGCGCGTTGCGATCGCCCGGGCGTTGCAGAACGAACCGCAGTTCCTTCTCTGCGACGAGCCCACGGGGAACCTCGACGGCAAGACGGCCGAAGATGTCCGTCGCCTGCTCTGGGACCTGAACGCCCGCCAGAACCAGACGATGGTGGTCGTGACCCACGACGCGAAACTCGCCGCCCAGGCGCATCGCGTCGTCCACCTGGTGGATGGCCGCGTCGCGTCGGAGGGAGTCCCCCTCGTCCAGGAGATCGAGAAGTAGGGGAACGCGCCCTCGCTCTACTCCGTTGCAGCGCCCCAGGCGGGGTGGACGAGGTGGACGACGCCGTTGCGGGCCATCGCGTCCGTGAACAGGATGCGCGAGCCGTCGATCGAGAGGCGACCGTTCAGGGTGCGCACCGGGAGGCGACGCCCGGACAGGGTCTCCACATCGTCCAACGCGTGGAGATCGCGGCGGTCGAGCCGGCCTCGTACCACGAACCCCTCCAGGTACCGGCGCAGGTCTTCGGCGCCCTCGACGGTGTCTGCGAACGACAGGTCCAGCGGGGCGAACAGCGTGAAGGGCCCCTCGGTGCGAAGGACCTCCGCCACGCCAGATGCCTCCAGCGCAGCCGCGAAACGAGCACACTGTGCCTCGGGCAGCTTCTCGACGACGTCGGCTTGGAGGGCGCGGTGCGTCACCAGGTCGTGCGTGCGTAGCACGTACTGCTTGCTCACGGCCGTGAACATGATCGTGCCGGTACGCAGCGGAGGGACGTCCAGGGGTTTCTCCGCCGTGTCCAGCAGGCCGTAGACGTAGACCCACTCGGCATCCGTTGGCGCGGGCTTACCCTGCAAGTCCACCACCACGCCCAGCCCGATCGCGTCCGCAAGGCAGCACGCCATGACGGGGTCGAGTAACACGTACCGTCCCTCGGCGTCCAGCGCCTCGGTGCGCTTCACCAAGCCACCCATGATCGACTGTCGACCGGCGAGACCGGGGTTCTCGACTTGGAGGCCCTGGAAGATCTGCTCGGGATCAAAGATCTCGTATCCCTCGCGCTCGAGGACCGCCGCGGACGGCACGGCCGGCCCGAGGACGGCTGTGCCATCGCGCACCGGCCGGGCCACGAGGATCAGGGCGAAGAACGTGAGGAAGATGAGGATCGCGCTGGCCGTGGGTCTCGCGCGCGGGCGATGGAGAAGGGCGAGCGCCATGGCCGTGAGGAGCACGGCGCCGGCGATCGTCACCCACCGGAACGACGTGTTCATCAGGGTGCCGTAGCGTTCGCTGCGGGCGAGGGCGAATGCCGCCACGCCCAGCAGCAGGAGCAGCACGGCTTCCAGACGTCCCCCCACGGAAGGCCATCGCGCGCCGACGGACCCCACGGTCCTAGGTCCGGCGACGTGCGGCGGACGGCGGCCGGTGGGGGCCCCGGATCGCGCGACACGGGCCGAGGACCTCGCTCCACAGCATCCCGGCTCGCACCATGGCGGGGCCCGGCCGCGCGGTCGTGCCGCCCGCCAGGCGGCGCAGCGCCGCCACATGGCTTGCCTTGAGGTCCGCGGCCGCGGTGGTCTCGTGCCGATCGCTCGTGCCGGCCCACGACGCCGAGTCGAGGTCCTGGAGCCCGCCGAAGCCCACCGCCTCGGCGTGTTCGGCGATCGTGTCCGTGGCCGTCGGCGCCTCGGGCGGGAAGGGGACGGGAAGGGGTGTGGTCGGGCGCTCGACGGGCGGCGCCTGCTCCATGTCCTTGGGACGCCGTGCGGTTTCCCGGCGCTGCCGGCGCTCCGCCGCGGCACGGATCAGCCACCCCACGAGCACGAGGGCCAGGAAGATCAGCTGGAAGAGGTCGTCGGCCACGTGTGGCTCCTCGCGACGGTGGCGTCACCGGCTAGCGCCCGTCACCGATCTCCGTCGTCGCGCTGTC
The DNA here is from genome assembly GCA_963802335.1 of uncultured Planctomycetota bacterium. Lineage (GTDB taxonomy): Bacteria > Planctomycetota > PLA2 > PLA2 > JAEUHO01 > CAWDIE01. Next base: position 655,475 of record CAWDIE010000009.1, read on the forward strand.
GTCGTCCCCGCCGAGGGTCTTGCGCATCTGCGTGTCGGCCTGGATGTTCTTCAAGTTGAAGTAGTCCATCACGCCCATGTTGCCGCTCCGCAGCGCTTCGGCGAGTGCCTTCGGCACCTCCGCCTCGGCCAGGACCACCTTGGCGCGGTTCTCGACCACGCCGGCCTGCATCTCCTGCTCGCGCGCGACGGCCAGGGCCCGCCGCTCCTCGGCCTTGGCCTGCGCGACGCGCTTGTCCGCCTCGGCCTGGTCGGCCTGCAGTCGTGCGCCGATGTTCTCCCCGATGTCGACGTCCGCGATGTCGATGGAGAGGATCGAGAACGCCGTCCCGGCGTCGAGCGACTTGTCGAGCACGGTGCGACTGATCCGATCGGGATTCTCCAGCACCTGCTTGTGGCTCTCCGAGGAGCCGATCGTGCTGACGATGCCCTCGCCCACGCGCGCGATGATCGTCTCCTCCGTGGCGCCACCGACGAGCTGATCCAGGTTCGTGCGCACCGTCACCCGGGCCCGGGCCAGCACCTGGATGCCGTCCTTCGCTACCGCCGCCACGGCGACCTTGTCCTTGCGCGGATCTGGGCAGTCGATGACCTTGGGATTGACGCTCGTCTGGATGGCGTCCAGCACGTCACGGCCCGCGAGGTCGATGGCGGCCGCCGTGGGGAAGTCCAGCTTGATCCGCGCCCGGTCGGCGGCGATCAGCGCGCGCACCAGGTTCATGACGTTGCCGCCCGCGAGGTAATGGGCCTCGAGGTCCTTGGTCTCGATCGGCAGTCCCGCCTGCACCATCGCGATCTTGCTGTTGACGATGACGGTGGCATTCACCTTGCGAAGCCACATCCCGATCAGCTCGAACAGCGAGATCTCGGCCCCGGAGAAGTAGGCCTGGATCCAGAGCTTGAAGAACTTCAGGAAGATCACCAGGACCACGAAAACGACGAGCAGCGCAAGCACGAGAAGCACGGTGCTGAACTCGAGCGCAGCAAGCGGAGCCATCAGGGCGAGCGCGGGGAAGGGAGACATGGGCAAAGCTCCAGCAGGTCCGGATCAATCTTGTTCTTCGTTGGGAAGCGGGTGCAAGGGCCGGACGCGAACTTCGCTGCCCTCGACCTCGCACACGACGAGATCGGTGCCCTCGGGAATCATGCGTCCGACCGCAACCACGCTGACGCGCTTGCCGTCGATATCGGCCTTGCCGGACGGTCTCAGGTCCGTGAGCGCGCGGCCGTGGCGCCCGCCCAGGGCTTCGAGGTCGGGGAAGGCGCCGGACTTCGGCGTGCTCGGACCGTCGAGGAGCATCCGGCGTCCGAAGGGGAGCTTGGGAAGCGCTCGGAACGCCCCCTTGACCGTCAACGGAATCAGGACCACCTGCAAGGCGACCAGGATCCAGCCGTAGACCGGGCTCTCTTCGAAGGCGACGACATCCGCGCCGATGATCAGCGCGAGGGCGACCAGGCTGAGGACCCCGAACGAGACGATGAAGATCTCGGCGATGATGAAGGCCAGACCGAAGAGCATGAGGACGATCGGAAGGACGTTCACGCGTCCTCCTCTTCGGTGGTGCCCACCGGCCGCACGACGACGTGGTTGCCAACGATCTCGGTGATCCGAACTTCCGCGCCCGCCTCCACGAACGAGCCGTCCGTGATCACGTCGACCGCCCGGCCGTCGATGTCGATCGCGCCGGCCGGACGCAAGGGGGAAACCGCCCGGCCACGCTGCCCCACACGCAGCGCGGCGGTGGGCTCCTCACGCTGGCTCGTAGGCGGGACGGGCGGACCGGCCAGCATCAGGCGGCGCCCGGGTCCGACGTTGGGAAGGAATCGACTCGCCAGGAGGAGCAGACCGAATCCGCCCAGCATCGTCAACGCGAACTGGAGGCCGTACTCGACGACGAACGCCTTGGTGAGGCCGTGATCGTCGGACAGGGTGACGCCGCCGGAGAGGAAGAGGAAACCGGTCCCGATCGAAGCAATACCGAGCACACCCGCGATACCGAAGCCTGGAATGAGGAACACTTCGGCCGCGAGCAGGAGGACGCCTAGGCCCACGAGGAAGAGCGGAAAACCGTGGACCTGCTCCGCCGTGAGATTGATGAGGATCGTCAGGACGAGCGCGATCGCGCCGACGATCGTCATCGTGCCTACGCCTTGCCACATGGTGACGATCAATGCGAGGGCGACGATGGCGGAGAGGATCCCCGCGATCTGCAGGAGGCGCCGGCTGGCTGATTCCGAGAAGGTCAGTCCGACCTTCTCTACCTGGCCGCCCTCGGTTCCGAGCGCCGCGAGCAGCTGATCCTCCGAGGCAGGGAAGCGCGCACCATCGGTGAACGTGCGTTCGAGGAAACCAAGCTCAGCCGCTTCCTTCGAGGTCATCGTGAGCAGCTCGCCCTCGTTCACGACCGGCGAACCCACCTGCTTCAGCTGACGCTTCTCGAAGCCGGGAACGAGCTCCGCATCGTCGTCGGCGTTGCGGTAGTCCTCGCCTTCCACGAAGTGGTCGGCGCCGCTCGGATCGCGTACGCGAAGCACCTCGATGTGCTCGCTGACCATGCTCTCACAAAGGGAGATCGGATAGCCGTTGGCCTGCGCGTAGCCACGCACCTTGGCGCGCAGCGGACTCTCCATCTTCTCGCCCGCCTTGCGCCAGCCGCCGTTGGTCGGGTCCATCGTGCCCGGCTGCGCGTCGCCCATGTGGGCGTGGGGGCCCATCACGATCTCGTCGCATGCGAGCGCGACGAACGCGGCGCCGCTGTAGGCCTCCTTCGGGATCCAGGCTACGACGTGGATGGTGTCGGCAAGCTCCACGAGGAGATCGCCGATCTCCATGCTGTGCAGGACCGTCCCGCCCGGGCTGTCGATGCGCAGCACGAGGCAGTCCACGCCGTCGGCCTGGGCGGCCTCCACGTGGCGGCCGACGTAGGCGGCCAGGAGGCCGGCAATCGGGCCCTCGAAGTCGATGACCTTCACGTGTTCGTACGAGCCGTGGCGTACCGCCGGCTGTTCAGCGCGGACGTCCGCCCACAGCATGCCTGCGAAGAGGGCGAGAAGCCCCGTGGCGAGCAGGAACTGGCGCGCGGTGTTCACGCCCACATGGTACCCGCAGGCGGTTGGGCTACGGGTCGGTGTTCGTCCCCAGTGCGCGCAACCACAGCGCGCCCACGCTGGCCGGCGAGGTGCCGCCGTAGCTCGTCGGGTCGATGCTTCCCGATACGTTCACGTAGAGGTCCGGTCTGTCGCTCACGCCCTCCCCGGCCACGACGGCGCCCAGCGTGCGGCCCGCCGTGGTCGCGTGCAGGGTTGCGCCCGGGATGAAATTCGCGCCGAAGGCCGAGCCCGTGACGACGTTGCTGGGCAAGGGGAGGAGGTAGAGTCGTCCCGGCTCGGGCGTGGGGAAGGCAAAGAGGTCGCCGAACCCGGTGACGGCGAGCGTGCGGCCGCCGTCGAGAAGCAGGGCGCCGGTGACGTTGCCGCCCGGGCCTCCAGCGTCCTGGGACCGGATGGGAATGCCGTTGTGGGGGCCGCGCAAGACCGCCACGCGATCGGGGTCGATCGGTTGCGCGAACAAGCCGTCCAGGCGCAGGAGGTAGATCTCTCCGGTCACGGCCGAGGGGAAGAAGCCGATGTGATGGCCCGCCAGGTCCAGCCCCACGGCGGGGCGCGCGCCGGCGAGGCCGGTGAGGCCGAGTTCGAACCGCCCGAGGTAGGTGCCACCCTGGGCATCGTAGGCTTCCACCGATGCCGGCGTTCGGGGTTGGAGGCGGAAGGCGTCGTCGTATGCGGTCGCGCCGGCGACGGTCACGAGCAACCGCGACGGCGCGAGCGGCACGTCGAGCAGGGTCAGCGAGACCGGGTTGTAGCCCTCGACGACCAAGGTCTCCGTGATCAGCGCGCCGCGCGGTCGGGCGCGCACCGGCTCGAGTGATGCCGGGGCCACATCGAAGACCTGCAGCGTCCCGGGGTACTTGAACGTGCCGTGCGAGGGCGCCCCGAACAACAGGTTGCTCATGGCCACGTAGAGGCGGCCGCCTCCCTGTCCGGTCGGGACGTACGCCACGGCTTCGGCGCCGCTCTGCACGAATCCCGTGTCCGGCACGTCGCGCCCCTCGCTGTCCACGTACTGCCCGTCGTCCGGAAGCACGTGGGCCAGACTCACGACCTGCCGGATGCGACCGGCTGAGGGATCGAACACCACCAGATTGGCGAGTGCCGGTGAAGAGTCGCTTCCCCCGGCATTGACGAGCGCGAAGCCGAGCGTCTCGCCTGCGATCAGCAAGTCGCCGACGAAGAACCCGAAGCCCACCGGCCGACCCAGATCGCCCGCAGCACGCTGGTCGTCGACCAGATCCGCCGCGCGAATGGCGACGGGCAGGAACCGCTCGGACAGGCGAGGGAAGGCGAGGGAGGCATCCAGCGGGACGATCAGGGCGCCCTCGCTCTCGATCTGGTCCGCGTCCACGCAGAAGAGCGTGTCTTCGAACGAGACGAGATCCGAGGGGAAGCTGCCGAAGAACGCCGTGCGCTCATGCGCGAAGGTGTCCCCGTCGAAGTGGGGCGCGCGTCCCGGCGGCGGCGGAACGACCACCCCGGGGTCCTCGCCGCCGCCCAGTGTGTCGTCGGGGAAGGTGGCGACGAAGGGAGGGGGCGCCTCCCCTGGTTGGGTGTCGGCGCTGCCGCCGCAGGCGGTGAGGAGCGCCGCGAACACGAGCGTCAGGGCGACCGCGCGGACGAAACGAAACTGCATGGGTAGCCTCCCCTCCGGCGACCGGACGGGGCGGCGAAAGCACGTCCTTCACCGCGAACGCCACTCAACACCGGAGCGAAACGAATGCCTGCCCGTCGTCCGGTCTTCTGGCTCCCGGATCATCCGTCCCCTGCGCCTTCCCAGGCGCGAGGCCTATGCCTCGCCACCCAGTGGCTTCGTGCAGGGGTTGTCCCCGGTTACAGCGGCGGGTCCGCGGGGGATTCTCACCCCTCTTCCGGCCCTCTCCCTCGGGGGAGATGGGCCAAGGACGCCGGGCCTCGGAAGGGAAGAAGGAACGACCCGGAGGGTAGGGGGCTCCCGTTCGAGGGACAAGAAGCGCGCCCCTGCGAAACCCTGGTCCCGGAGTTGACGCGCCTCGGCGGCCCGGCACAATCTCGGCCGCTTCAACGCCCGGGGCCGTAGCTCAGTTGGCAGAGCGCTTGAATGGCATTCAAGAGGTCAGGGGTTCGACTCCCCTCGGCTCCACCATCCCCCCAGGGCGACCCGCGTCGATGGCCCCAGATCGGGGGCCACCGCGGCATTCGACCCCCATCGGTTGGGGCCCTTCGCCTTTTCGCCTTCCCGGGTGTCCCTGGCGCCCGTACGATCGGTGGTGCATCCGCCGCCATGGCCAGTCAGGGAGGGTGCTGCCGTGTTGGAGCCCACCCAGGATTTCTCCGCCGCCGACGACGAACGTCGCGACGAGCAGGACACCCTCCTGTCGCGCCTCTTCGGGGTGCGCCGATCCGATGGCGTGACGATCGACGGCACGCGCGCCGGGGCCCGCGTCGGGGACGCGGCCCGCGTGCGTCCGCCCGCCACGGATTCGTCCCCTACCGATCGGGGCATGCAGGTGGGGCGCACGGCTCGTTCCGTCGGCGAGGGCGACGCCCTGCGCGAGGAGATCACGGATCGCGTCAGCGGCGGATTCCGGGACCTGTCTCGCCTCCTGGTCGCGATCAAGGAGACCCTCCAGAACCGCGACGGCCAGGTGCAGCAGACCCTGCAGGCCCTCCCCGGCTACCTCCAACAGGTTCCCAAGATCCAGCGCGCGCAGATCGAGTGCATGGCGCAGATCAGCAAGCAGCTCGAACACATGGGCACCGGAACGCGCGATGTCCTCGCGCGGCTCGACGCCGTGCCCGATCTCCTTCGCAATCTCGCCCTGCATCAGCAGGAGCAGGCGAAGTTCCTGGAGGAACTGCAGGCACGCACCGCCGGCGCTCTCGACGTCCAGAGCTCGGCGATCCGGGAAGGGCTCGAGACCAGCCGCAAGCAGGCCGAGACCCAGCTGCAGATGGTCCGGTCCATCGCCGGCACCCAGGAAGACGTATTCGCCACGTTCCAGAACACCCAGAACCGCGCGCTCAACGTCTTCCACCGTGCCCAGCAGCAGGCCAACGCGCAACACACCGAGACCCAGAAGGTCCTGAGCCGTCAGGTCGAGATGCTCGTGCAGAAAGTGCACGCGGCGCAGTCCCGCGTCTTCTGGCTGTCGATCGGGTTCGCCGTGCTCCTCGCCGCGGGGCTCGTCGCGGCGCTGCTCCTCAAGTAGAGCGCCGGCGGCGGGGCAACCGGGGGGGAAGCGCCGCGGGCGTAGCCCGCGCTCGCGCACGCCTCCCGCACGCCTCCCGCACGGATGACTAGCGCAGGTAGATGCCCGAGACGAAGGACGCATCCACGGGCTGCGGCGCCACGGTCGAGATGTCCGCCGCCTGGATGCCGTCGAGGAGCGGATCCAAATCTTCCTGCTCGACGTCCTGCAGCGTCCAGCCGTAGGTCGCCAGCGCGCCGCTGTCCAGGAGAGCGAGGAAGCGCAGCGCGGTGCGGTAGTGGGTCAGCCCCGTCACCGTGGTGGCCATCGGGTTGGCGGCCCCGGTGTCGGAGGCGACCTCGATCACCGTCGGGTTGGACGGGCTCACCAGGTTGCGGCGAACGAGACCATCGAGACCCGCATACCCGGCCAAGCTCTGCATCAGCCAGCGGCCGTCCACGGTGATCAGCGTGTCCGTGGGGCGGCCGGGGATCTCGGACACGCTCTCCAGCACCGTACCGCCTCCGAGGGCGGGCGTGGCGACCGAGGATAGGCTCGTGGTCGATGCACGGGGGGCGATGTAGGCCAACACGCCCCAGGCGGCCAGGGCGCCGGCGCCACTGTCGAGCGCCTCACCGTCCGTGTCCTCGCCGGCACCGATGTCGTCCTCTTCCCACGACTGGATGTCGATGCGGTTGAGTGTGTCGCCCGCCGCGCTCGTGCATGCGACGAAGAGGTAGGTCCCCAGAGGACCCGGGTTCAGACCGACGGGCGCGGTCGCGGCCGAGGCCGGCGGCGAGAGGACGAGCGACTGCAGCTCGGTTGCGGTGTCCACATCGACGATGTGGACGCGCACGCGCTCCAGCGCCGTGTCCCGGTAGGCGGCAAACACGTACCGACCGCCGCGGGACAGGGCGACCGTGTCGTACTCGCTTTCCAGGTCGCCCCCAGGCGCGTGCGTGAGGTCGATCTCGCTCATGGCGTCATCGCCGGGACGGAACCACGCCAGCGAGCGCCCCGCGCCGCCTCCGCTCTCGAGCTGGGTCCAGACGCGGATGTCGGCGAGCACCTGGCTCGCCGCGAGCCCCACGGGGGCGCGTCCGCCGGGCGTCGGCGTCGTGTGGACGCCTTCGAAGGTCTGCTGATCGAGCTCGGCGACCACGTTCGTGCCGCGGGTCGCGACGTAGAAATTGGGCCCATCCCCGAGGGTGAAGCTGAAGCTGTAGTTCTCGATGTCGTACTGGTTCAGGGAGTTGGCGACCAGGCCCGCACCGACGATGATCTGCGTCCGCCCCGGCAGGAACGAGTTGCCGGCGTTGGTGCGAATGCGCAGGAGGCGCGGGTTGTCGCGGTCGATCGAGGCGGAGACCCTGACCTGCCCGCGCTGATCGACCATCCACACCACGTCCGGGTTGAGGATGCGGATCTCGTCGTCGTAGAGGACGCCCACCTCCTCGACCACGTTGTCGAGTACGTCTCCTTGGCCGGGGAAGGTCCAGAGCACGGTCGGTCGGTTTCGCTCGCCTTGGCCGCTGCCGCACGAAGCGAGTGCGAGCGGGGCGAGCAGGACGAGCAGGAGGGCGAGCGTGCGGTGCGGCATGGGGGGACGATACCCGTGACGGCGGCGGCGACGATCCAAAGCGTCAGACCTGCCCGGGCGGCAGAACCAGGAGGATGAGCGTGGCGATGGCCAGGGTGCCCCAGCGGACCGCCGGCACGAGGCGCCCGTCCGCCTGCAGGAGGGGCCGGAGAAAGGGCGGTCCCCCGGATCCCGCGTCGTCCAGTCGATCCAGCCGCACCCAGGCGTCCAGGGCACCGACGAGGGCGACGAGGAGGAGGGCGGGCAGCATCCGCCCGAGGAGGGCGCCGAGCAGGAGGATGCCCAGCCGCTCGGGGCGCCGCCAGATGCCGGCGTCGGGAGCGAGGCGTGTGTTCGGGGCGATCGCCTTGAGGTGGGGCAGCCATGCCACCAGGCCCAGCACGAGGAGGCCGAGGAGGACGAGCGCGGGGGAGACGGGAGCGGTCGTGGCCAGGCCCGCCACGATCCCCGCGGCGATGAGCAGGTCGACCGGAAGACGCAGGGCGGCCGGCAGGTGCGTCGCGTCCGGCGTGACCTCCGGCGCCGCGCCCGAGGAGAGCTCGCTCGCTGCCAGGGCGAGTAGCCCTACGATGGCGCCGATGACGGGGTAGTGCAGCGCGAAGAGGACGGCCGCCACCATCGCGCTCGCCACCGCCGCGCCCGCGAGCACGCGTGCGCCGATCCCTCGCTGCGCCAGGGACCGGCGCAACCGCTCGGCCGCCACGGTCGGCCACGACGGTGCGGGGGCCGGAGGCCCAGACACCGGAGGCGCCGACGCCGGGAGGCCGGACGCAGTAGGTCCGGATGTGGTAGGTCCGGATGTGGTAGGTCCGGATGTGGTAGGTCCGGATGTGGTAGGTCCGGATGTGGTAGGTCCGGATGTGGTAGGTCCGGACGTGGTAGGTCCGGACGTGGTAGGTCCGGGTGTGGTAGGTGCCGAGGCCGACGGCGACGAGGAGGCTGCAGCCGGCGGCAGCGGGGACGGCTCGGGGGCGGACGACTCGCTCACGCAGGGGAGGATACGACCGCCCGGCCCCACCCCGGAGGCCGTGCACCACGACGAAATGTCTGGCGCACCCCCGGACCTGCCCGTTCACTCCTCCGGGAGGCCGCTCACGATGCGCATCGCTTCGCGTATGGACCGGATGGGGACGGAGGCGGCGTTCCGGGTGCTCTCGCGCGCCCGCGCGCTCGAGGCCGAGGGACGCGACGTGATCCACCTCGAGATGGGGGAACCCGACTTCCCGACGCCGCCCCACATCGTGGATGCGGCCATCCAGGCCCTCCGCGACGGCAAGACGGGGTACTCGCCGGCCGCGGGCATCCCCGCGCTTCGCCGGGCGATCGCCGAGGACGTCGGCCGCACCCGGGGGATCGCCGTGGATCCGGCGTCCGTCGTCGTGTGCCCCGGCGGGAAGCCGGTGATCTTCTATACGCTGCTGGCCCTGGTCGAGGCCGGCGACGAGGTGGTCTACCCCGATCCGGGGTTCCCGATTTTCGAGTCGATGACCGACGCGCTCGGCGCGAAGCGCTCGCCCTACGGGCCGGGCAGCGGCCGGGCGTCCCGCCCCGACGTGGACCACCTGGCGTCGTGCATCAACGATCAGACACGTCTCCTGGTCCTGAACAGCCCCGGCAACCCCACCGGCGTCGTCTTCACGCGCGAGGAGCTGGAAGCGATCGCCGCACTCTGCCGCGAGCGCGACATCTGGATCCTGTCCGACGAGATCTACTCCCGCATCCTGTTCGGACGCGAGCACGAGAGCATCGCGAGTCTCGACGGTATGCAGGACAAGACCATCATCCTGGATGGCTTCTCCAAGACGTACAGCATGACCGGCTGGCGTCTTGGATACGCCGTGGCGCCGCCCGCGTTGGCACCGCTCTACGAGAAGCTGATGACGAACAGCAACTCATGCGCCGTCCATTTCGTGCAACATGCCGCGCTCGCCGCGCTGCAAGGGCCGCAGGATGCCGTGCACACCATGGTCGGGGAGTTCGAGCGCCGTCGCGATGCGCTCGTCGACGGACTTCAAGACGTACCTGGCATCGAGTGCGATCGGCCCGAAGGCTCGTTCTTCGCCTTCGCGGACGTCACGGGGACCGGCGTCGATGCCCGCACGCTGAGCGAACGATTGCTCGAGGAGGCCGGCGTGGCGTGCGTCGAAGGCGACGCCTTCGGGTCGGCGGGGGCCGGCCACGTCAGGTTCTCCTTCGCCGCCTCGGTCGAGAGGATCCAGGAAGCCGTCACACGGATGCGAAACCTGCTGGCCGGATAGACGGTACGACCTCGGGATGGACATCGGAAAGGCCCCGCAACCGCGGTCCTTTTTTCCGCCCGTCGCCTAGCCGGGCGGCACAATGACTTGCCGGAGGACAGAGACATGCGACGTGCGTACTCGATCGTGGCGCTGCTGGCGCTTGTTCCGCTGCTGGGCCTGCTCCCGGCCGATGCCGACGAGGCTTCCGGCTTCCATCTGGAGTCCCGCGTGGCCGCCGACGCCCTGGCGTTCGTCAGTGTCGAAGACATCGGCGGCATGGACGCGCGCATGAGGAAGACGGCCATCGGGCGCATGATGCTCGACGAAGAGATGCAGGCCTTCATGGCTCCGCTGAACAAGATGGGGGAGCAGATGCTGGCGGAGGGCGCGCCGGGCATGCCGCCCATCGTGATGGACCTCTTCGAACAGATGAAGGGGCTGCGGGGGCAGATCGCCCTCGCGCTCGTCGACGTGAACATGGCCGAGCAGAGCGTCGAGGCTGCCATGAGTCTCGACTTCGGCCAGCACGTCGGGGACTTCACCACGTTTCTCGGTCGCGCGCTCGAGGAGCTCGAGCAGGGCGGTCCGCCCATTGAAACCCTGCAGAAGAACGGTCGGATCTGGTGGTCGCTGGATACGGGCCCCATGCCCGTGTTCGCCACCACCGTCGACACCGCATTCGTCGTCGCCACCGACGAGGCGCTGCTCGAGTCGCTGCTCGGCGCAGCGGCGGTGACGGGGACGCTCTCGGACAACGCGGACTTCGTCTCCGTCCGGGGGCGCGTGGGGGGGAACGACCTGGCGGCGTTCGCCTACGTCAACGTCCCGGCGCTTCTCGCCAAGTTCTCCGATCAGATGGGGCCGCAGGAGCTGCACATCGCCAACGCGCTCGGCCTCGACACCCTGCGTGCCGCCGCGTACGGGCTCTCGTTCAAGGGAGACGGCTTCCGCGACACGATGCTGCTGCACGCGCCGGGCGCGGATCACGGCCTGTTCACCGCCTTCGCGATGGATCCGCTGACGGCGCCGCGCACGCTCGACCTCGTGCCGGCGAACGCCTTCTACTGGGGCGAGGTGAACTTCCCCTTCGGTGAGCTCATGCAGCGCGCGCGGACGATCGTCCAGGCCATCGATCCCGACATGGTCCAGCAGATGGACGAGGGGCTCGCCACGGTCGATCAGATCGTCGGTGTGAACCTCGAGCAGGAGCTCCTCGCGGGCATGGGCGACACCTACGGCGTGTACGCCGGCTTCCCGCCCAGCGGGGGCCTGTTCCCCGAGCTGGCCGTGATCGTCCAGCTGAAGGACGGCGCCGGCTACGAGAGCGTGCTCGACCGCTTCTCGACGTCGATCGCGGGGATCCTGAACGAAGAAGGCGATGTCATCGCCAGCACCCGGGTGCTGGAGTACCACGGCATCCGCATGCACCTGTTCGACCTGCAGGCCGCACGCGGGGACGACGTCATCCCGTTCACCCCGACGTGGGCCATCCTCGGGGATCGCCTCGTCATGACGCTCGTGCCCCACACGATGAAGGAGATCGTGCTGCGCGCGCAGGGGCGTATCTCCGCGCCCGGTCTCGCATCCAAGGAGGACTTCCAGGCGCTGATGCAGGTGAAGCCGGCCGACAGCGGCGCCTTCGTGTACCTGGACCTGAAGAGCGCCTCGGCGCTGCTCTACGACACAGCGGTCCCGCTCCTCCAGACGGTCGCGAAGCCCAACGTCATGCAGGACGTCCAGATCCCGATCGACTGGGCCCAGCTTCCTCCGGCGAGCCGGATGATGCCGTACTTCCGCAGCATGGCCGAGTACGTGACGATGAACGAGAACGGGCTGGAGATCGGCTACCAAGGTCCGATTCCCATGATGCCGCTCTTCTTCACGGTGGGCCTGACCGGTGCACTGTTCGGGGGGATGCGCGCGTCGTCCGCGTCGTTCGAGATGCCGGCGGACGAGGTGATGCCCTATCCGGACGAGTTCGACGACGAGATGGACCTGGAGGTTGCGAAGATCCAGGTCGAGATCCTGGCGGATCACGTCTCGACCTTCCAGGAGATGGAGGCGCGCCTTCCGGACACGCTCAAGGAGATGGAAGAGAAGGGCCTCATCCAGGGAGCCGGCAAGGACCCGTGGGGCGGGGTGTACCTCTACGAACGTCGGGCTTCGGGCGGTTACGCCATCGTGTCGGCGGGTCCGGACCGCACCTTCAACACGCGGGATGACGTCCGCGCGGAGCGCGATTGACGTCTTCGACACCTGCCACACCCTCCGGCGTCGTCGCCGACTTCCGCAGCGATACGCTCACCCGACCTACGCCGGCCATGCGCCAGGCCATGGCCGACGCGGTCGTTGGTGACGACGTCTGGGGCGAGGATCCGACCGTCATCGAGCTGCAGGAGGAGGTCGCCGCGCTCTTTGGGCGCGAGGCGTCCCTCTTCGTGCCCAGTGGGAGCCAGGGCAACCAGATCGCCGCGCGACTGCACACCGCGCCCGGCGAGGAGGTTGCGCTGGGGCAGGACAGCCACTGCTACGATTGGGAAATGGCCGCGCTGGCCGCCCTGTCGGGGCTACAGGCGCGCCCCCTCCCCAGCACCCGGGGGGCGATCGACCTCGAAGCGACCGCGACGGCGCTGCGCGGGGCCGGCGGCTTCCGCCCCGCGTGTCGGCTGCTCATCGTCGAGAACACGCACAACTTCCACGGAGGCGCCGTGGTCGGCCTGGACCACTTGCGACGGCTCAAGGCCGTCGCCGAGGAGCGGGGCGCGGCCATCCACATGGACGGCGCCCGGCTCTGGCATGCGGCGGTCGCGGCGGGGGTGGACCTGGAGGCCTACGGCCGCATCGCCGACACCATCATGGTGTGCCTCAGCAAGGGCCTCGCCGCACCCATCGGCTCGCTGCTCGTCGGGGACGCGGACCTCGTGGCGCGCGCCCGTGAGGTCCGCAAGCTCTTCGGGGGGGGGATGCGGCAAGTCGGGGTGCTCGCGGCGCCCGCGCTCGTCGCCGTGCGGACCATGCGGGACCGCCTCGCCGAGGACCACCGTCGCGCCCGGCGGCTGGCCGACGCGCTGCTCGAGATCCCCGGCGTCGACCTTCCCTACGGCGAGGTGGAGACGAACATCCTCATCGTGCGGATCCGTGGTCAGGACGCCGAGCGGATCCGGGCGAGCCTCGAGCGACGGGGTGTTCTGGCGATCGCCGCGGGGCGTGACCGGCTGCGATTCGTGACGCATCTCGACGTGGATGATGAAGCCGTCGACCGGGCCGCGGCGGCGTTCGGCGAGAGCATCGGAGGGTAAGTGGGGGGGCGGGTCGTCCGCATCATCACCCGTCTGAACCGCGGGGGGCCGCTTCGTCAACTCACCGCGCTCGTACCCGGCCTCGTGCAGCAAGGCTGGTCGGGTCCCATCATCGCCGGCAGCGTGGGACCGGGCGAGCACGATGGGAGCGACGCGTTGCGGGCGGTCGGCGCCAACCTCCTGACCGTTCCCTCCCTCCGGCGCGGTGTCGAGGTGCCTCGCGACGCACGGGCGCTGCGGGCGATCCTCGCCGTACTGCGCCGGGAGCAGCCGGATCTCGTCCACACGCACATGGGCAAGGCCGGCGCGCTGGGGCGTCTGGCGGCGGCGATGGTGGGTGTGCCTTGCGTGCACACCTTTCACGGTCACCACTTCAGCGCACCCTGGCCGCGCGGGCACCTGGCCGTCGAAGCCGAGCGCCGCCTCGGGCGACTCACCCGCGCCGGCATCGTGCTCACCGAGCGCCAGCGCCGCGATGTCGTGGATGTCCACGGGGTGATGCCGAACGAGCGCGTCGCCGTGATCTTGCCGGGACTGGACATCGAGTCGTGGCGAGCGCGGGCCCGGGACGGTGACGCGGAGGGGGTGCGTGCGCGGTTGGCGCCCGCGGGGGAGGTGCTCTACCTCTGGGCCGGGCGCTTCGTCGAGGTGAAGCGACCTCAACTCCTCGTCGACGCCGTGGCTGCGTCTGCGGTGCCGTATCGCGTCGTCATGCTCGGGGACGGTCCCCTGCGGATGGCGACACGCAACCGTGTCCGGGCCGCGGGTTTGGAGGAACGCATCCTCCTCCCGGGCGATGTCGCGGACGTCGCTCCGTGGATGCAGGCGGCGGACGCGGTCGTGCTCACCTCGGCGAGTGAGGGCGCGCCGCTCGCGTTGCTCGAGGCGAAGGCCCTGGGTCGCGCGGCCGTCGTGACGACGGTCGGAGGCGTGCCCGACCTCGTGGAGCATCTCGAGGATGGTCTCTGGGTGCCGCCCGACGACGCGGCCGCGCTGGCGGGCGCCTTGGATCGCCTGGCCGCTGATACCCGCCTCCGGGCCCGCTTGGGTCTCGGAGCGGGCGTAAAGGTACGCGCGCGCTACGGCGCCGACCGGCTTGCACGGGAGACCGCCGACCTCTACGAGCGTCTTCGTGCTCGCCCGGTGCTCCGTCGGTGGCGTCGCCCGGCAGCGCCAGAATGCCGCGGGGCCGGTACCATCGGCGCCGATGAGCGCTTCCCCTGACTTCCACGACCGGCCCGTGCACCCCATGAAGGACCCGGCGCTGAAGGCGCCGGATGCCCCGCGTGAGCGGCTGCCTCCGTGGCTCAAGAAGCGGCTCCCCCTCGGGGACGCCGTGCAGAAGGTCCGCGACCTCATGCGCGGCAAGGACCTGAACACCGTGTGCCAGAGCGCGCGGTGCCCGAACCTGAACGAGTGTTGGTCGCGACGCGCCGCGACGTACATGATCATGGGGGACATCTGCACGCGCACCTGTCGCTTCTGCACGGTGCCGAAGGGCAAGCCCCTCGCGCTCGACGCCAGCGAGCCCGACAACGTGGCGGCGGCTGCCGCGGAGCTGGGGCTGCGCCACGTCGTGATCACGAGTGTGGACCGGGACGACCTTCCGGATCAGGGCGCGGCGCACTTCGCCAAGACGATCCTGGCCGTGCGCGATCGCTTGCCGGACGCGGTGGTCGAGGTCCTCACGCCCGACTTCCGCGGCGACGAGGCCCTCATCGACGTCGTGGCCGAGGCCGAGCCGACCATCTTCAACCACAACCTCGAGACCGTGCCGCGACTGTATCCGCGGGTACGCCCGGGCGCCGGATACGAGCGCAGCCTCCGTCTCTTGCAGCGTGTCAAGGAGCACCGCCCGCGCGTGCTGACGAAGTCGGGGTTGATGTTGGGGCTGGGGGAAGCGCCGGAGGATCTCGATCAGGTGCTGATCGACCTGCGCGCGCACGACGTCGACATCCTGACCCTTGGTCAGTATCTCCGGCCGAGCCTCGCGCAGCTACCGGTCGAGCGCTTCATCCCGCCGGACGAGTTCGACGCGTGGGGCCTCCGCGGCAAGGAACTCGGCTTCCTCTCCGTCGCGAGCGGTCCGTTCGTCCGCTCGTCCTACAACGCGGACGAGGTGTACGCCGCCGTCGGCGCCCAGAGCGGAGCTGGCTTGCCGTGAGCGCCCTCATCACGCTGCTGACGGACTTCGGCCCGGGCAGCGTCTATGTCGGGCAGATGCACGCCGTCCTCCGGCGCCTGGCGCCTGCGTCGGACGTGCTCGACATGGCGCATGACTGCCCGGCTGGGGGCATCGAGGCCGCGGCCTACATCCTCCGGCGCTCGTACGCCGGGTGTCCGGAAGGTACCGTCCACGTGGTCGTCGTCGATCCCGGGGTGGGGACGGCGCGCGACATCGTGGCCGCCTCCGCCCGGGGCCATGTCTTCGTCGGCCCCGACAACGGCGTGTTCACCGACCTCGTCGCGGGCGGGGAGGTGCGCCGCGTCGAGAACCGCGCGCTCATGGGCGAGACGATCTCCTCGACCTTCCACGGCCGGGACATCATGGCGCCCGTCGCGGCCCGCTTGGCGCAAGGGACGCCGCTCGCCCAGGTGGGGCCGTTGACCGAGCCCCTCCGCATCGGGGACGGGCCGCACTTCGAGCACGGGCGCATCGCGGGGCGCGTGTTGCTCGAAGATCGCTTCGGCAACCTGATCACGAACATCCCTCGCCGCCTGGTCGATCTGGTCGGTGGGGGGGGGCGTTCCGTGCGCGTGCGCGTCGGCGCGGCGTTCATCGACGGCCTCGTCGAGACGTTCGGGGACGTGGAGCCGGGGCGGGCGCTCGCCTACATCGGGAGTGGCGAGCATCTCGAAATCGCGGTCAACGGCGGACGCGCATCCGACCTGCTTCATTGGCAGGTCGACATGCCGGTCCGCGTGGAGCCGAGCGGGTGACCATGCGCACTGCTTTCCTCGACGGGTCGGCCGGGTTGGCCGGCGACATGGTTCTCGGCGCCCTCGTCGACACCGGGCTGGACCTACAGGTCCTGCGCGACGTCGTCGCCGCGCTGGACCTGCCGAACGTGACGGTTGGTGCCGAGCAAGTCATGCGAGGGCCGCTACGGGCCACGAAGGTCGAGGTGCTCGTCGATGGCGAGCCCGCGGATGGCGTCCCCGGGTCTTCGCCGCCAGAGCACCGCACGCACGGACACCGGACGTTCGAAGACATCCGCGCGCGAATCGCCGCGGCGAGCGAGCTGCCGCAGGCCGCGCGCGACGACGCGACGCGCGTCTTCCGCGTCCTGGCGGAGGCCGAGGCCCGGGTGCACGGCCAAACGGTCGAGGAGGTGCACTTTCACGAGGTTGGCGCCAACGATGCGATGGTCGACATCGTCGGTACCTGCGTGGGGTTGAGACACCTCGGCGTGACGGACGTGCGGGTCGGTCCGCTCCCCTGGTCCGAGGGCGAAGTCGATACCGCCCATGGACGGCTTCCCTTGCCCGCGCCCGCGACCCTGCTCCTCTTCGAGGGCCTGGCGACGTTTCCGAGTCGAGCAGGGTACGAGCAGGTCACGCCCACCGGCGCCGCGCTCGCCCGCGCCCTGGTGTCGGGCCACGCCGTGCCGGCTGGATTCGTGGTGGAGACCGTCGGCACGGGTGCCGGCAGCTTCGATGCCCCCGAGCGACCGAACGTGGTCCGCCTGGCGATCGGTCGCCGAACCGAAGAGGCCACGCCGACGGACGCTCTCCTGCTGGAGGCGAACTTGGACGATGCCACGGGACAGGAGGTTGCACGAGCCATGGAGGCCGTGTTGGCCGCAGGCGCGCTCGACGTCTGGTCCGTGCCCGTCGTCATGAAGAAGGGGCGTCCGGGCCAGGTGCTCAGCGTCCTCGCCGCTCCGGCGGACGTCGCCCGCATGGAGGCGATTCTCTTTGCGGAGACCCCGACCCTCGGCGTGCGCCGCCGGGCGGTCGCCAGGACCGTCCTGGCGCGTCGGCACGTGGTGGTGACGACAGCGTGGGGGGACGTGCGGATGAAGGTGCGGGCGCTGCCCCACGGCGAGGAAGCGACGCCCGAGTACGACGACTGTCGGAGGCTGGCCGATGCCCATGACGTCTCCCTGCGTCGCGTGCTCCTGGCCGCGCGGCAGGCCTACGCCGAGCTCGAGGGCTGACGCGTTCGGTCGAGCACGCGGCCCAGGCCCTCGAGGGCGTCGGCCAGCGCGTCCGTCTCGAGCAGGTAGGAGATGCGGACGCCATCGGGTCGTTGGAAGTACGAACCCGGGACGACACGAACCTGCTCCTCGGCCCAGGCGCGCTCGGCGAAGGCATCGCCGTCGATCGGATGGCCTCGGCGGCCCAGGAGGAGGAAACCCGTGAAGCCGCCCTGGGGCTTCACCCACGCCACGTCGTCGCGCGACGCCACCCACTGGTCGACTTGCCGCGTGAGCCGGTCACAGGCCGCACGCACGACCTCCAGGCGTTCGTGCGCGTGGGGAAGGAAGGTCAGCGCCTGGCTCATGGAGAGCAGGGGGAGCGCTGGACACACCAGATCGTTCCAGCGATCGATCTCCCGGATCGCGTCCGGCGCACCCAGGACCCAGCCGCAGCGCAGGTACCACAGTCCGTGCGCCTTGGTCAGGCTGCCCGTGACCAGGACCCGCGGGCTCAGGTGCGCGGCGCTGGACCGCTCCCCCGGATCGAGGTCCAGGTAGACCTCGTCGACGAGTACCCGTGCATCCGCGCGCTCCGCCACTTCGAGGACGAGGTTCATGTCGTCGGGGTGCAGGGCGGCGCCGCTCGGGTTGTGGAGGTCCGTCAGCGTGATGAGCGACGTGTCCGGCGTGACCGCGCGCCGCAGCGCTTCCGCGTCGATGCGCCAGCCCCGGTGACGATCGCGGCGAAACGTGGCGGTCGATGCGCCCACGGCCTGTCCCAGTCGGAGGAAGGCCTCGTACGTCGGGGTTTCCGACACGACCCGCCCTCCTCGCGCGAACGCGAGGAAGCAGGCGAAATTCGCTTGCGACGTTCCCGAGGCCAGGTGGACTTGCTCGGCCCCGACCCCGTACCGGTCTCCCAGGGCTTCGCGTAGGGCGCCCGCCGGGTCCGGCCAGGTGGCGGTCGGGTCCAGGAGCCCCTCCACCTCCCCCGCAGCGGGATGGGGGGCACCGCTCAGGCCCAGATTGAGGCGCTCCCCGAAGCGCAGGTGAGCCTTGGCCCAGCGCAGATAGGGGAACGGAGCGGCGTCGTCGGCCATGGGTACCCTCCAGGAGTCGCACAGCCAACGACCGGTGGCCGGGCACGTCAACCCGCAACCCCGGGGATCCGCGGCTTCGCGGCGGAGATCGATGATGATGCAGCTACGCCTGGTCCCTCTCGTGCCCGTCTTCCTCCTCCTTCTCCTCTCGTGGGGTCCGGCCGTCTCGGCCGACGAAGTGCCCCTCGTCGAAGACGATGCCCCCCCGGCCGCGTCCGCGCTCGTCCTCGCGGAGATCACGGGCGACCAGGTGAACGCACGCGTCGGTCCGCGAATGGACAACCGGCCCGTCACGCGGCTGGCGCACAAGGCGGTGGTCATCGTCGTCGAGGAGGTCCCCGGCTGGATCGGGGTGCAAGTGCCGTCGGGATTCCCCGCGGCGGTTTCGATGAACTACGTGGAGCCCGTCGGCAACCACGGCGTACGGGTACTCGGTCGCAAGCTGAATGTCCGCGTCCATCCCCCGGAAGCGGGCAAGCCGATGCCGGGCATCTTCCGCGACCACCCGTCCCTCGGCGAAGTCCTCACGCTGATCGACATCGAAGAGGAGAGCCCCGATCTCGACGAGAACGAGCGGAAGCTCTTCGGCGGTCGCTGGGCATGGGTCATGGCGCCGGAGTCGACGCGCGTCTACGTGAGCGAACGCTTCATCCGCAAGCTCCCCGTCGCCGAGGCGACCGCGGCCCGTCTCGCCCGAGCCCGCGCCCAGCGTCAGAAGGAGATCGATCGCCTGGTGGCCGTGCGGGCCGCCATGGCGGCCCGGGCGTCCGGCGTACGGCTGATGGAGACGGTGGGGGCCGTTCAACAGGACCTCCATCAGCTGCGCCAGGCCGGCGGGCACGACAAGATGCCGATCGTGGCGCTCGCCAACCAGCTCGACGATGGCCTCGCCGCCGAGGCGGCCGCGACGCCCGCGGTCCTCCGATTGGCCCGCGCGCTGCGCGAGGATCTCGAACGCGAGATCCAGCTTCGGGTCGCACGCCATGATGCGGCGTTGGCCCGGGAGCTGGGACGCGATGCGCCCGCGGTCCCGCCCTTGGAGGCGAAGGTCGAACGGGTCGAGCGCGACGGGGTCATCAAGTACGAACCGACCCCGGGTTGGAAGGAAGCCGGGGTCTACTTCCTCTGGGTGGATGACAAACCGGCCTTCGTGCTGCGTGCGGCCTCAACGGCACCGAAGGTCGAGTTCGCGTCGTTCGCGGATGCCAAGACGCGGCGTGTGGTGGGATCGCTCCCCGGTGAGCGGCTCTTCGGCATGCCCATCCTCCACGTGCGGTCGATCCGGTAGTTGGCTCAGGCGGACGCCTCCGTGTCGGGACGCCCGAACCGGGCGTGGAAGGCCTCGCTCTGTTTGCGCTGCCTCTCTCGGGCGCGCCGGGAACCCTCGGCGCCGTGCGGATCGCTGGCGCGCGCGTCGCGCCACGCGGCTTCCCCTGCGCTCCAGCGAGCGTGGAACGCCTCGCGGAAGGCCTCGTAGCGCTTCTCGAGAATGGCCTGCCGGGCGTCGCGCATGAGGTCCACGTAAAACGTGACGTTGTGCAGTGCGCCATAGGTGGTCGCGCTGTGCTCGTTTACGGAGAAGAGGTGGCGGAGATAGGCCCGCGTCGTGGTGGTGCACGTCTCGCACCGGCACGACGCGTCCAGGCGCTCGTCGCTATCCGCGTAGCGCCGGTGGGTGATGCGAATCACGCCGTCGCGCGTGTAGAGGTGGCCGCGTCGGCCCAGGCGCGTCGGGAGGACGCAGTCGAACAGGTCCACCCCCAGGGCGATGGCGTCCACGAGTTCGGGCGGGGTACCCAGCCCCATCAGGTAGCGGGGCTTTTCGGGGGGCAGCAGGGGCGTCGTCAGGGCGAGCGTGGCCTGGGTCGCCGCTTGGCTCTCCCCGACGGCGAGACCGCCGATGGCGTATCCGGGGAGATCGAGCTCGACGAGATCGTGGGCACTCTCCGCCCGCAACTCGGCGTCCGTGCCTCCCTGGACGATGCCGAAGAGGGCTTGATCATCCCGTGTCCGGGAGGCGGCGCACAAGCGGGTCCACCGGGTCGTGCGCGCGACCGCGTCCTCCAGCGCTTCGCGCTTGGCCGGTAGCCCCAGGCAGTGGTCGAAGGCCATGATGATGTCGGCGCCCAGCGCCTCCTGGATCGCCATCGCCTCCCGCGGTCCGAGGAACAAGGGCGTGCCGTCCAGGTGGCTGCGCAGCAGGACGCCGTCTTCCCTGACCTTCGTGAGACCGGCGAGCGAAAACACCTGATAGCCTCCGCTGTCCGTGATCCACGGGCGGTCGATCCCGGTGAAGCCGTGGAGGCCCCCCCGGTCGTGAATCAGCGCTTCGCCGGGTCTCAAGTGAAGGTGGTAGGTGTTGGCGAGGACCACCTCGGGGCCGATCGCCTGGATGTGCCCATTCGTCAGGCCCTTGAGGGAGGCGCGTGTCGCCACGGGCATGAAGGCCGGCGTACGGACGTCACCGTGGGGCGTACTGAAGACCGCGGCACGAGCGCCCCCGTCCTGGGCGAGCAGGCGCATACCGAGATCGGGATGGGGTGCGGGGGCGGCCACGACCGCACCTTGTACCGCAGTCACGGGGGCGGTCCCGCTCAAGCGGGTGGTCCGCCTGCGTCGATGAGGCCGTATGGGTATGCCTCCCGAGACGACGTACCGGCCCAAGAAGCTGACCTCGGACGACCTGCGTGCGCCCATGAGCGCGGGGCTGCGCCGCCTGCCGCCGGGCCTCCGCGACGAGTTACACGGCGCGCGCGTGCGCCTCGTCCAGCGGCTTCATCCCTGGGGCCCCACGCGTCGCGAGGAGCGGAAGCGGTCCGTCTGGACGGGGGCGCTGGCGATCCCGGCACTGAGCGTCGTCCTCACGCCGCTCCCACTGTCGGGCGTGGTCTGGCTGATCCTGCTGGGGGCGCTCTACGGCCTGGCGATCACGGAACTCAAACCCGTACCGCTCCTGAGCGGCCTGGGGCTCGTCGGGATCGTCGCCGTTGCACACCTCGTCACCGGAACGCCTCTTCTCATGCCACCGGGGGCTGGCGGCCTCGGCGCGGGGATCTACTTTCTGCTCGCGATCTGCCGGCTACTGCTCTTGTTCTGTCTCGGCATGATCCTGATGCTCGGCCGCGCCCACGTCGGCGAGTGAAGGCTAGGCCGGCGTATCCGCCGGTGCCTCGGCCGACTCGGCCAGCACCGACCGCAGCGCGCGACGCAGACCGTCCGGCGTGAACGGCTTGGCGAGGAATGCGTTCGACCGATGCGCGAGCGCGTGGCCCAGGCGGGCCTGATCACTGCATCCGCTCATCATCAGCACGCGGATGTCCGGATGGACCTCGCGAGCCCGCTGGGCGATGAAGCCGCCTCCTTCGCCCGGTAGCACGACGTCGCTGATCAAGAGATCGATGCGGCGCCCCTCGTCCTCGATCGCGCGAATGGCATCCGCCGTCGTGCGCGCCTCGTGGACGTCCAGGTGCTCCAGTTCCAGCACCTGGTGTACGAGATCGCGCACGACGGCATCGTCCTCGACCAGCAGGACGTGCAGGGGCTCGGTCTGTCTCGACTCGACGGGGAGCGCCTCCCCGACGCTCTCCGCTACGGCCCCGGCCTGACTGATCGGGAAGTGGAGGTGGAACGCGATCTGCTCGCCGCACCGGTTCTCCACGCGGATGTGTCCCCCCTGCGAGCGCACGAGCCGCTCGACCGTGGTCAGGCCCAGGCCGAGTGCTCCCTGCTTCGTCGTGAAGAAGGGCTCGAAGATCCGCTTGAGGAGGCGCTCCTCCATGCCCCCGCCCGTGTCGCGGACCGTGACGACGCCGTAGCCCCCAGCCTCCGTCGCGCCAAGCAGCGGAGCGAGGACCGGATCGATCTGAACCTGGGTCGTCTCCACCCGAATCGTGCCCTGGTCGCCGCACGCCTCCCGCGCGTTGGCCACCAGGTTGCCCAGAATCTGTTCGAGCAGATCCGGATCCACTTCCACGCAGGCCCCCGAGGCCGCGGGCGTTAGCTCCACGTCGAGGTGCTCCCCGGCCAGCGCGCGCAGTGCCGTGAAGTGCGTGGTGAGCCACGCGTCTACCTCGAGAACCCGCGGCCGAGCCACTTCTCGCTCGCCATGCGCCAGCAGGCGCCCTGTCAGGACGGCGGCGCGTGCGCCCGCCTGCTGGATGTCGCCCAGGATCTTCTTCAGGGGCTCCGACCCGTCGAGGCGAGCCTGGGCCAGGTCGCAGTGCCCGGCGATCGCCGTGAGCACGTCATTGAACGGCCCGGCCAGACTCGTCGCGAGCGACCGGATGGCCTCCTGCTTCAGCGTGCGCCGTGACTCGGCGTCACGGTCCTGCATGGTGTGGATGGGCGTCAGTGAGCAGGCCACCTGTTGAATCGAGCCGCTGGGATCGAGCACGGCCTCCGTCGAGAGCAGGACCGGCATCACGCGACCGTCCGGCGAGCGGACGTTCAGGGCGACCTCGCGCCGGGGCTGGCCGTCCTGCAGCGTCGCCCACACGGGGAGGTCCTCCACCGTGGCCGCCTCGCCGCCCGGCAGCGTGATGCGGCGCTGGTCGGCCCAGCGTGTCAGAGGCGCGCTCGCCAGATCCCCGAGGACGTCTCGCCCCGTGCGGTTCACGAGGCGCGGCGTACCGGCCGGATCGAACAAGGCGATGCCGACGGGAACGGTGTCCAGAATGCCGCGCAAGGCTCCTGCCGAAGCCTGGGCCGACACTGCGACGTTTTCGCGGAACATGGCGACTCCGCGCCCTACCTGACCTTCCGCCCATAGTGTGTCGCACACAGCAAGAGGCGCCACTGGGCCTGTTGTGAATCCTGAACACGGCGTTCGGGAGCGATTCAGGCCGGCCGGCTGGCGCCGGGCGCGTGCCGGTCAGTAGACGCGGACGAACGCGGCTCCGGGGTAGTACCAGCTCAGGATCTCCGACGCGGTCGAGCCCTTCTTGGCCATCTCCAGGCAGCCCCACTGACACATGCCCACGCCGTGCCCCCAGCCCCGTCCGTCGAGCACCCACGTGGACCCGCGCTTCTCGATGCCCTGGATGAAGTGGGAGTCGAGGCGCAGCGCGGACCGGAACTCCGTCCCGGGGACCTTCCGGGTCTTCTTCTGCGGACCGTAGAGCAC
Organism: uncultured Planctomycetota bacterium; assembly: GCA_963802335.1. GTDB lineage: Bacteria > Planctomycetota > PLA2 > PLA2 > JAEUHO01 > CAWDIE01. The sequence continues at coordinate 679,258 of CAWDIE010000009.1, forward strand.
TTCCACTTCCGCGGCCCACCCCCCGGCACCGCGGCGCGAGACCCGTATCTGGTGCACCGGAGCCACGATGGGGAGCCGGCGCGCCTTCAACCCCTTGACGATGTCCGCGTCGCTCACCTTGGCGGTCCACGCGTACCGGGGACTCGTTTGGCAGAAGTCGCACTTCACCCCGCGGAGCGGAACCGTGGCACCATCGGGATCGAGGAGCGAGGTCCGCGCATCCGTCGTGTGGCCGCCGCACGTGGAGCTGTAGTACGCGGGAAACGCCTTGTTCTCCCACGTGAGAACCACGCCGATCGTCGCGGCCGTGTACTTGCGCACGGCCGCGTACGACACGTCGTAACGTGGGTCCAGACCGGTGTAGACCTGACTTCCCTGATCGTCGTAGACGTCGAAGAGCTTCTTCTTGCGACCCGGCGCCTCGAGGCGGATCCACGCGTACGTCCGTGCCGCAACCGACTGCGCGTGGTAGGCCGCGGGGGCGGCGCCTGGGGCCATCTCGTTCGGGATGACACCGGCGACGTACGTCTCCATGTCGAGCTCGTTGACGAACCGGACCCGACCATCGCGCAGATGGAGTCGGAGATCCCCGGCGTAGCGGATGCCCTCCAGCTCGAACTCCCGTGCGACGTGCACCAGCAGGTCCTTGGCACGCGTCTCCTCGCCGCCGAGGCGGATGCCGTTGGTGCCCGGTTCGACCCGGATGTCGATGGCGGCCTCGCCGCGCCGTTCGTACGACGCGCCGCCCGCGATGACCCAGGACTGGGCGGCGATGCGGAGGCGTCCTTCCTTGCGCTTGCGTCCGAGAAGCACCCGTACCTTGGGCGGTGTGACCGAGGCGAGGGCAGGTAGGTCGTACGAGTCACCGCATGCGGCGAACACGAGGCACGCGAGTACGCCCAGCGTGTAGCGGGTATGCCCGCGACGGGGGGAGCGGCAGGCGTCACGCGTCACAGCGGGAGTTCTCCGTGCGGCGGCAGCGCGCTCAGCGTCTCATCGGCGCCGATCAAGGCCGCTCCACGTGGCGTCAGGCGCCGCCCCTGGGGCGTCTTCACGACCAGACCCTCGCGCAGCAGGTGGGGTTCGTAGACATCCTCGAGCGTGCGCTCGTCTTCGCCGACGGCCGCCGAGAGCGTCTTCAGGCCGAGGGCGAGTCCGCCCCCCCGGGCGATGCTCCGCAGGATGGTCCGGTCCACGCGCGTGAGGCCGTGGTCGTCCACGCCCATCCGGCGGAGTCCTTCCGCCGCCACCTCGGGCGAGATGTAGTTGTTCGCCTCCACCTGCGCAAGGTCGCGGACGCGTTTCAAGAACCGATTCGCGATGCGCGGCGTGCCGCGCGCGCGCTTGGCGAGCAACGCGGCCGCGTCGTCGCTGATCGCGACGGCGAGGATCTCCGCGCTACGACACACGATGTCCGTGAGCTCCTGTACGGCGTAGGGCTCGAGCCGCTCGTGGATCCCGAAGCGGCTGCGGAACGGCGCGGTGAGGAGGCCCTCGCGGGTCGTCGCTCCGATCAGCGTGAAGCGGGGGAGATCCACGCGGACGCTTCGCGCTGCCGCGCCGTGGTCGATCATGATGTCGAGGACGAAGTCCTCCATCGCCGCGTAGAGGTACTCCTCGACGCCGGTCGGAAGCCGGTGCACCTCGTCGATGAACAGCACGTCCCCGGCTTCGAGCCGCGTCAGGATGCCGGCGAGATCCGCTGCGCGCTGCAGGGTGGGTGCCGCGGCCTCGTGCAGGTGCGCGTCGCTCTCCCGCGCGACGATGTGCGCCAAGGTGGTCTTGCCCAGGCCGGGCAGTCCACTCAGGAGGACGTGGTCCACGGCTTCGCCTCGTCCCTGGGCCGCTCGGACGGCGAGGCTCAGGTTCGCCTTGACCTCGCGCTGCCCGACGAACTCCTCGAGTCGGCGCGGGCGCAGTGATCCGTCGAACGCCTGGTCGCGTTCCAGGGCATCGGCGTACTCGGGCGGGGGGGGCGCACTTCCCACGTGATCTCGTCCTTCCGTCCCCAACCCCATCACCCTAGCCCGACCCACCGACCCACGCAACCGGTGGGGGTTAAATCCCGGTCGTCCCCCAAGGTTTGGGGCGGGGCCTGGCCAGGGTGGCGCCGGCGGCAGCGTGCGCCGTCGGACAGCCGGGCGAGTACACTCCCCCGCCCCGTGTCCGACTCCGTCCCCACGCCCGCCGCTCGCCGCTTCGACGACGAAGACCGTCGCAAGCAACCTTCGCGTATCGCGCGGATGTTCGACCGGATCGCACCGACCTACGACCTCCTCAACCACCTGCTGTCGGCCAACGTCGATCGCCGGTGGCGCGCGAAGGCCGTCGGACTCCTGGCGCTCAGCGGTACGGAAGAGGTGCTGGACGTCTGCACGGGCACCGGCGACCTCGCCGTCGCCCTCCTCGAGGGGGGCGCACGCCGCGTCGAGGGATGTGACTTCGCGCCCGAGATGATTCGCCTCGCCGACGAGAAGGCCGGCGACCGGATCCACTTCTCCGTGGCCGACGCCCTCGACCTCCCGTTCGAAGACGCCAGCTTCGACGTGGCGACCGTGGCCTTCGGGGTCCGGAACTACCACGACCTCGATCGGGGCCTGCGGGAGCTGGCGCGCGTGCTCCGGCCCGGGGGCCGACTCCTGATCCTCGAGTTCTCACGACCCCCGAACCGACTGGTTCGCGGGATCTACGACACGTACTCGATGATCGTGCTGCCCATGATCGGGAACCTCGTGAGCGGCGGCGCGGACAACGCCTACGCCTACCTCCCCCGCAGCGTCCAGGCCTTTCCGGGGACCGAGGCCCTGTCCGATCGGCTCCGAGCCGCGGGCTTCGGGGCCGTGGACGTGGTGCGGCTGACCGGTGGCATCGCGGCCATCCACATCGCCCACCGCGGATAGCGCCCGACCGCGACGCAAGGCCGCCTTGGCTCCATCCGATCCCATCCTGTGTGGGTCGAACACGTCGCCAGCCGCCGGTGGACTACGTCGCGCGAACGCGCGACGTGCCCGTCAATCTCCTTTTCCTCATGCCCTGGCTGGTGGTCTACCAGCTCTGCCTCCTCGGCGCGCGCTGCCCCGTCGACAACGCGGCCGGCGCCTGGGTGAAGGCCCTGGTCGGCGGGCTGGACCGCAACCTCTTCGTGATGCTGAGCTTGGCGGTCGTCGGCCTGCTCTACGTCGTGCTCGTCCATCGCGTCAAGGAGGCACCCCGGGATAGGGGGATCTACGGCGGCATGCTGCTCGAGGGCGTCGTCTACGGTGCTCTGCTCGGGTTCGTGGCCCGGATCCTGGCGGACGCGTCCCTGCTCCAGCGCGTCGTGCCGTTGGCCTGGCCGGCGCTGATGCGGGAGGGGATCGAGGGCCTCGGTCTCGCCCTCGGAGCGGGCATCTTCGAGGAGCTCGTCTTCCGCGGCGTGCTCGTCACCCTGCTCGTCTTCTTCCTCAAGCACGCCCTCGGGGCGGATCGCATGAGTGCATCCCTGGTGGCGATCCTCGGCGCGGCTTGGGTGTTCTCCGCCTATCACCACTGGGGGGTAGGCGGGGAGCCCTATGTGGCGTCCGTCTTCGCCTTCCGGTTCTGGGCCGGCGCGGCGCTCGGAGCGATCTTCGTGACCCGCGGCATCGGCATCGCGGCCTTCGCGCACGGCTTCTACGACGTGATGCTGATCCAAGTCGGCTGACGCCGGGCAGCGTCGCGCCTCAGAGGCCGTATTCGTCCCAGCGCCGATCGACGAGGTCCCGCGTCGCCGCGTCGACTTCCATGACCTCCGGATAGCTCGGGCGCATGCGGGCATCGAACACGAGGGGGGGCTCGAGCGCGACGTGGAATCGCTCCGTTTCCATCGATCGGGCCGCGAGATCCCCCGCGGGCTCGAAGCGTGTGAACACCGTCCAGAGGAAGAGCTCCGGGGAGGCCGTAGCCTCCTCCACGTCGTCGACGAGCACGACCAGGGGCCAGGCCGCGAAGGCGCTCTCGCGGGCCAGGGCCGCCCCCTGCCCCTCGTACTCCGCGTACGGCTTCCCGGCGACCACCAGACAGCCGGGGCTGAACGGACGCGCGGCGACCACGCCAGCCGGGAGGGGGCCGTGAAACGACGTCGGCAGGTCGCGGCGCTTCTCACCCACGCCGAGGAAGAGGGCCTTGCTCCCCTTGTTGACCATCGGCCCGGTGTAGTCGAGCGTGTCCATCGCCGTGCGGCCCAGCACGACCACATCGCTGGCGAAGTCGCAGCGCTCGAGCCACGCCGTGAGCACGGCGCCAAAGTCGCGGAGGTCGAGGTCCTGATCCGTGAGGATCAGGCACTTCTGCAAGCTGAGCTGTCCCTCGCCCAGGATGCGCAGGCCGGACGCGAGCGCCTCGCGCGCGTAGCGGCTCTTCACGCGGGCGGCGGCGAGGCTGTGGAACCCCGTCTCCCCGTACGACCAGAGATCGAGGACGCCCGGCATGACGACCGGGAACAGCGGCGAGAGCAACGCCTGGAGGTAGTCCCCGATGTAGAAGTCCTCCTGCCGGGGGCGTCCGACCACCGTGGCCGGCAGCATCGCGTCGCGCCGGCGGAACACACGTTCGACCCGGAACACGGGGTAGTCATGGCGAAGGCTGTTGTAGCCGTAGTGGTCTCCGAACGGCCCCTCCGGCCTTCGTTCGCCGGCGAGAATGCGCCCCGACAAGGCGAACTCGCACTCGGCTACGAGCGGGTGGGGGCCTTGGCCGCGGATCACCGGGAGTCGCTCTCCCAGCAGGAGGCTCGCCAGCAGCAGCTCCGGCACGTCCTCGGGCAAGGGCGCGATGGCCGCGAGGATCAGCGCCGGCGGGCCGCCGAAGAACACGGTGGCCGGCAGATCCTCGTCCCGGTTCTCCGCTTCGTGGAGATGGAACCCGCCACCCTTGTGGATCTGGAAGTGCATACCCGTCGTGTCGGCCTCGTGGATCTGCATCCGGTACATGCCCAGATTGTGCTTCCCGGTGCTCGGGCTCTGCGTGTAGACGAGCGGCAGCGTGAAGAAGGGACCTCCGTCCGAGTGCCAGGAGGTCAGCGCCGGCAGGCCTGTCAGGTCGGGTGTCTCGACGAGCTCGGTGACGGGGCCGCGTCGCTTCGTCTTGAGCCCGATGCGGAGGCCGTCGCGCAGGAGGCCGCGGAGGCCCCACAAGCCCTTCAGGGAGGGCGTGGGCATGTCGTGCACCGCTTCGACGGCGCGCTCGACGAAGCGCGTGGGGCGATCGCCGAAGGCCGTGTGCACGCGTTCCGCGGTGCCGAAGAGATTCGTCACGAGGGGAACGTCGGATCCCCGCGGACGGTGGAAGAGCAAGGCCTTGCCGCCCGCGGCGATTACACGTCGGTGGATCTCGGCCGCCTCGAGATGGGGATCGACCTCGACCCGGACTTCGGCCAGGTCGCCGCGCGCGCGGAGGCGATCCAGGAACACGCGGAGATTCGGCACGGTGCTCGGCATGGGGGGATGGTACGGCCAGGGCAGGCGGCCGCCTCGGGTCCTCGTATGCTCCCACGAATGCCTGCCGCCTCCGCCTCGGCCCGACGTGGGCTCGCCGCCTCGCTTCGCGACACGCTGGAGATGATCAAGTTCTCCCACAGCGTGTTCGCGCTCCCGTTTGCGCTCTTCTCGCTGTTTCTCGCATCCGGTGGGTGGCCGGAGCCGGGTGTCCTCGCGTGGGTACTCGTCGCCATGGTCGCGGCACGAAGCGCGGCGATGAGCGTCAATCGTCTGGCGGACCGCGAGATCGACGCCGCCAATCCCCGCACCGCGTCGCGGCCCCTCGTCACGGGACGCCTCTCGCCCGGCTTCGCACTCGGCTTCACCCTCGTGTGCGTCACGCTCTTCCTCGTCGCGGCCTGGCAGATCAACCTCACGGCCCTGGCGCTCGCTCCGCTCGTCCTCGCGGTGCTGTTCGGCTACTCCTACCTGAAGCGCTTCACGAGCCTCGCGCACTTCGGCGTCGGCCTCGCGCTCGGTCTCTCGCCGCTCGGCGCGTGGATCGCGGGCGCGGGCGGGCTGGTCGGGGACTTGCGCATTCCCATCACGTTGGGGGCCGCCGTCATGACCTGGGTCGCCGGGTTCGACGTGATCTACGCCTGCCAGGACGAGGCCGTGGATCGCCGACTCGGTCTCCACTCGCTGCCCGCCCGCCTGGGTACGCGGGGCGCCTTGCGGGTCTCGTCCCTCCTGCATCTGGTCTGCATCGCGTGCTTCGCCGCCATCGGACCCCTCGCGGGTCTCGGCTGGATCTACGGGGTCGCCGTCGCGGCCGTGGCCCTCTTGCTGGTGATCGAGCACCGGATCGTGCGGCCGGACAACCTGGCCCGGGTAAACCTGGCGTTCTTCACCCTGAACGGCGTCGTGGCCCTGGTCCTGGGCGGCGCGGGGATCCTGGACGTTCTCGTCTAGCCTGGTTGATTCAGGAAGCGCGCGCCGTCCATCGCGGAAGGCGCAGACGAGTGGGGTTCAGCGGCCATTTTCGGCCCTCGCTCGAGCGACGGGGTGTCCTGGGTGCTCCTGGAGCCGAAAGTCAAGGCGCGACGACGACTCGATGCCGCTGCGCATCGCCGAGGAGGAGCAACGCGGAGGTTCGGCTTCAGGTGTGCCTAGGACCGCGCGACTACGCCAAGGTTCATGAATCATCCGGGCTCGTCGCGGGTCCGGTCGCGCCGGGGCGCGCCCCAGGCGGGAACGGGGGGTGAAAAAGTTCGTCGGCGAGGCTGCCTCGGTATGGAACGTCCCTCCGGCGGGGGAGGATGGGCGGATGCCGCCTCGCGCTGCCGCCAGCCCTCCGCCCCTGAGGGCACCGGACTTTCCCACGGCCCTGGCCCGGGGTCTGCCGGCCGTCGTCGTCTTGGCGGGGGCGGAGCGCTACTTCCGTGAGGATGCGCTGGCTGGCATCGTCTCGCACGTCCTCCCCGACGGCGACCCCGGCGGCGCTTTCCTCCGCTTGGACGCCCGTCGACCCGAAGACCGCGAAGGCGTCTCCGGCGCCGTCGACGAGCTGCGCTCGGCTTCGCTGTTCGGCGGGGACAAGGTCGTCGCCATCGACCACCCGGAGAGCGCGTCGGGCCCCTGGGCCGCGGTGGCCCGTACGAGTCCGATCACGGTCCTCGCAAAGGCCGCCCTCACCGCCCCGGTCGGGGGCAGCGTACTCGTCCTACTCACCGCCAAGGGCGTCAAAGGCAAGGAAGCCGCGCCCGTCAAGAGCCTGCAGAAGGCGGGGGCCCTCGTGGTCGACTGTCGGTCGCTGTACGACACGCCCGGCACCTGGAAGCGAAACGCACCCAAGCACGACCACGAACTCGCTCGCTTTCTCTCGGCTCGCGCGGGCGAGCAGTACCGCAAGCGGCTGGGGCTGCCGGAGGCCCACCTGCTGACCGAGCTGGTGGGGTCCGATCTGGGGGCCCTGCTCGACGGCCTGGAGTCGCTCGCGCTCTACGTCGGCGATCGCGACGCGATCACGGCCGACGACGTTCATGCCACCCACGGAGCGCGTCGCAGTGACCCGGCGTGGCGACTCGTCGACGCCGTCTTCGAGGGGGATCGCGGAGCCGCCATCGGGTTGCTCGAGACCGCGCTCGCGCGCGGACTCCCGGACGCTCGCGGAGGGACCATTGCCCGCGGCGAGGCGTTGTTCGGCTACCTCGGCGCCGCGCTCCACGGCCAGTACAAGAAGGTCCTCGCCGGCGCGGAGGCCCTGGCGGCCGGCGACGAACCGGGGGCCATCGCCCGCACCCTGGGCATCCCCTCGTTTCGCGCGGACGCGTTCGTTGCGCGATGCCGGCGCGACCCGCGGCGGCTGCTCGATGCGCACGAGGCCTTCTTCCTGGCCGAGATGGCCGTGAAGAGCGGGCGCATGCCGGCGGCGGCGGCCCTGGAGCGCCTCGTCGTCGATCTACTCACGCGCGTTCCCGCCATGGCGTAGGGAACCAGTCGTCCCGGCAATCCGATGTGCAGGAATCCACCCGTCATGGAACGCATCCAGATCCTCGATCCGCACGTCGTCAACCAGATCGCGGCGGGGGAGGTCATCGAGCGTCCGGCGTCCGTCGTCAAGGAGCTGGTCGAGAATGCCCTCGACGCCGGGGCGCGTCGCGTCGAGGTACGCGTCGAGGACGGTGGGCGCGCGCTGGTCGAAGTCGCCGATGACGGCTGGGGCATGGGGGCCGAGGACCTCGGGCGCGCGTTCCTGCCGCACGCGACGAGCAAGGTCCGTGAGGTCGACGACCTGCTGCACATCTCGAGTCTGGGGTTCCGCGGCGAGGCGTTGGCCAGCGTCGGTAGCGTGGCGCGTGTGCGCGTGACGACGCGGCCCGAGGGCAGCGAGGCGGGGTGGACGCTCGAGGACCGCGAAGGCGTGCTCGGCGAGGTCGAGCCGGCCGCGGCGTCTCCCGGCACCGTCGTCCGCGTAGAGGGGCTCTTCCAGAACGTGCCGGCGCGCCGGAAGTTCCTCCGTACCCCCGCGACCGAGCTGGGGCACATCAGCTCCCTCATGGGGCGGTTCGCCGTGGCGTATCCCGACGTGGCCTTTCGCCTGACCCAAGGTGCCCGTACGTTGCTGGAAGCGCCGGCTGGACAGGGGCGGCGGGAGCGGATCGCCTCCATCCACGGCGACGACGTGGCGCGCCGGCTTCTCGAGGTGGACGGACGCGCGGGCGACCTGGAACTGGATGGGTGGGTCGGGCCGCCCGCGCTGCATCGCGGGGACGCGCGGCTGGAGCAGGTGTTCCTCAACGGCCGCCACGTCCGGGACCGCACGATCGCGCACGCCCTGCGCCAGGCCTACGACGGGCTCCTCCCGCCGGGCGGCCGACGGCCCGTGGCCTTTCTCTTCCTCCGCTGTGATCCCGCCCGCGTGGACGTCAACGTCCACCCCGCGAAGGCCGAGGTGCGCTGGCGCGACGGGAGCGCCGTGCATCGCCTCGTGTCTCGCACCTTGCGCGCGCGGCTCGAGGGGGCCGCCCCGGGCGTCGCGGTCCCGGTGGGGACGAGCCCGACGCCGACGGACGACACGGGGGGGGCCTCCTCGGTGCCGCCCTCGACCGCCCACGCGGTCGAGTTCGCGTTCACCCAGGCCCAGGGACGCGCCGCGGGGGCGCGGCCTCCTGCCTCGAGCCCTCCCGTCGGCGAGAGCGACCGCGTGGCCGACCGAGCCGTGGATGCCGTACGGCGGACCGCCGGCGAGGGGCTGAGGCCCATCGGTCAGCTGCTCGGCACCTATCTGGTGCTCGAGGGCGAGGACGAGGTCGTCCTGGTCGACCAACACGCGCTGCACGAGCGCGTTCTCTTCGAGCGATTCTCCACGCGCCTTCGGGACGCAGGCTCGCTGGAGGTCCAGCGCCTCCTCGTGCCGACCATCGTTCACCTCGACCGCGCCGAAGCCGCGCTCCTGGCCGAGGAGACGCCCTTGCTCGAGTCGCTCGGCTGGCACGTCGAGAGCTTCGGCGAGGATGCCGTGGCCATTCAGGGCATGCCCGCCGTGCTTCGGCGGCCCGATCCGGAGGGTGTGCTTCGCGACATCCTGGACGCGCTGGCCGAGGGCGCACGCGACGGACTCGATCGCGCCGCGCTCCTCGGACACACGGTCGATCGCATGGCGTGCCGCGCGGCGGTGATGGCCGGAGACGTCCTTCACCCCGACGAGGTGATCGCCCTCCTGGAGCAGGCCGAGGCGCTGAACCACGCCCACTCATGCCCTCACGGCCGGCCGACGCGCCTCACGCTGTCCCGCGGGCAGCTGGAGCGTTGGTTCCACCGCCAGGTTTGACGAGCCGGAATTGACGCGGGGACGCGGGCGCGTGCAGCGCCCGCGTCCCCGCGGCGAACGACAAGGAAGCGAACTAGCGCCGGCGCGGCGGCATGGTCGGCTGGCGACCCGCCGGGGCCGGGCGCTGGAAGCGCGTGGGGTCGATGCCGGAGTTGATCTTGATGTCTTCGACCATCGCCCACAGGAATCGGGTCGGGATGGTCTGGCCCTGGGCGTTTCGCAGCAACGAGTAGGCCTCGATCCGTCGCGGGTAGCGGAAGGCCCTGTTCGCGTCGGTGCCGCTCCAGTCGCGCAGGATGTAGTCCTCGGTGGGGAACTGCCCGCCGCGGTCGCCGTCCACGCGGACGATGCCCGGGAACGTAGCGACCGTCTGGCCCGTCTGGGCGTTGCGCTCGTAGGCGAGCCAGAACGTGATGTTCGTCTTGCCGGGCGCGAGCCGCGTGACCTTGAGCCAGTTGCCCGCGTAGGTGCCTGAGCCCTGGCGCGGGCCTTCGTACCGGAAGCGAACCCCGGGGCCCTTCAAGGTCTGGAGCGTCAAGAACTGCGTGAGGTCACCGAGGCGCTGCCGGTCGTCCTTGAGTTGCGTCATGGTCCGGCGGCCTTCGGCGCTCTTGATCAGATCCTGCACCACGCCGTTCGGCGTGCGAATCCACCCGGTGTTGCCGCTCAGGATCTTGGTGGTCGTGGCCTGGTTCGTCGTGAGTTCCTGCCGGTAGAGGCCCGGCTGCTGGAACCAGACGCGCATCTGACCCTCGTGCTGGACGTTGTCCAGATCGAGCTTGGCGTCGAGCTTCGCGTAGAAGTCGCGCACCTGCGGGATGCCCTCGCGTCCCTGGGCGACGTAGCGAATGGCGTCATCGAAATACTTCGCCCCGAGGGTGAAGCTCTGGTCGGAGCCGGGCTGGACTCCGGCCCCGCCTTCGGCGTGGACGGCCGGGGGCGGAGTCAACGCGAGCATGGCGATGGCGACGAGGGCACCGAGGCCGGACAGGCGTAGCGGGGACGGACGACGAATGGACATTCTCGATCCTCTCCAGGACGATTCGTGAAACCGGACCCTCCCAGCGGGCCGGCGGGTGCTCCCCCAGGATGGTCCGAGCGGGCGGCGGGGTAGACTTTTCCCGCCGCCCGCTCGAGACCGCCCAGGGCTGCGCCAAAGGATACAGGCACTCGGAGGTCGTGCCCTCGTGGCAGCGCGGCAGAAGCTCGAGATACCCAGAACACGCGACCTAGGCGGCGGCGTCCGGCTGCACGTCGTGCCGACCTCCCGGTTCACGACCGCCTACGCCCGGATCGTGTTCAGCCGCGACCTCGCCGACGACGCGACGGCGACGGCCATCCTGGCCGAGGTCCTGCAGTCCGCCACGGAGCGCCATCCGACGCGCGAGGCGCTCGCGCACCGCCTCGACGACCTCTACGGCGCCTCGCTCGGGGTCGGGGTTCGCAAGCTGGGCGACCGCCAACTGCTGAGCGCGTCGCTCGAGTGGCCGACGCGTGGCGTGGGCGGCCGTCAGCGCGCGCGCGCGCGCGGTCTGGCGCTCCTCAGCGATGTGGTCGCGAGACCGCTGCGGGGTCCGGACGGGCTCGACGCGTCGATGGTGGATCTGGAGTGCGCGAATCACCGGCGCACGTTGGCGGCGCTGGCCGACGACAAGTCACGGCATGCGATGCGTCGCTGCCTCGAGATCGGCTGTCGGGGTGAGCCCTACGGCCTCGATGCGCTCGGGCGCGCGGCCGATATCACGGCGGTCACGCCGCAGCGGCTCGGCCGCCTCCATCACCGTCTCCTTCAGCGCCTGCCGGCGGAGATCTTCCTCGTGGCCGACGTGGACCCCGACGAGGCCTGCGCGGAAGTGAGACGTCACCTGCTCTGGCCGAAAAGGGCGTCGACTGCTGCGCGTCTCCCGCCCGTGGCGTCGGTCCGGGCGCCGCACCGTCGACCGCGCCACGGTCGGGAGACCGACGACATCGCGCAAGGGCGTCTCGTGATGCTGTACCGCGCGCCTTTGCGGCCCTCGAGCCCCTCCCTGGCGGCCGCCCTCACCGTGGCCGGCGTCCTCGGCGGCCCCGCGGGCCGCCTGTTCAAGGTGGTGCGTGAAGAGGCCGGGCTCTGTTACCGCATCAGCGGAGGATGGCATCCCGCCAAGGGGCTCTTCATCGTGGAGGCGGGCATCGATCCCGCGCACGAACGTCGCGCCCGCCGCCTGATTCAAGACCTCGTACGCGAAGCATGCGCCGGCGTGCTCGAGCCCCACGCCCACCACGCGTTCCTGGAAGGGGCCGCGCACGGGGTCGCGGCTCTGGCCGACGACCGCGCCGGCCTGGTCGGGTGGGCCCAGGAGAGCCTTGCGTTGGGGCTGGATCCCTCGCCGACCCGCCACCTGGCCGCGCTGGAGGCCGTGACACCGGCCGGCATCCGCCGCGTCGGTCGACGCCTCGGGCTGGACGCGACCTTCTTCCTCGCACCGATCGGCGCCGAGGGGGGAGGGGCGGCATGACCACCGGGCGGCGTCTGAGGACCGAGCGAGCGCCTTTCGGCGGACCGACGGTCTACCGGGGGACGAGTCGCGGGGGGGCCACGGTCCTCGTGGCCCGCATGGCCGGCTTCACCGGGGCAAGCGCGATCCTCACGACGCGCTACGGATCGATGGACACCCAGTTGCCCGATGGGACGGCTCTTCCCGACGGCACGGCGCACTTCCTGGAACACACCATGTTCCAGGTCGGGGGTGTGGACGTGTTCGACGTATTCGCCGCTCGCGGCGCGTCTGCGAACGCCTACACGACCTTCGGGTCCACGAGCTACCTGTTCACCTGCACGGATCGCTTCGAGGCGAACCTGCGCACGCTCATGGAAACCCTCTCGACCCTCGACGCCGACGACGTCGCCATCGAACGGGAGAAGCGGATCATCGGACAGGAAATCGCCATGTACGCGGACGATCCGTCCTGGCGAGGCTACTTCAATCTGATGGAGGCTCTGTACCGCCGCCATCCCTTGCGGCTCGACATCGCGGGCACCGACGCGTCGATCGCGGGGCTCGATCGGGCGCTGCTCGATCGCGTCCAGCAGGCGTACTACCACCCCCGGAATCTCATCCTCACGGTGGCGGGCGACGTGGATCCCGCCGGCGTCCTCGATCTGGCGGACGAGGTCCTTCGGCCCCAGCGCCGGGGCGCGCGTCACCGGCGACCGGCCGTCCGCGAGGCGGCCGCCGTGCGCCGTCGCTTCGTCGAGGAACCCCTGTCCGTCAGCCGGCCGCACGTGTTCCTGGGAATGAAGGAGACCGCCCCAGGCGGTGGACGACGCCTCGCGGATCACCACATCCACACCGCGATGCTGCTCGAGTTGCTGTTCGGCGACGGTGGACGCATCGAGGCGCCGCTCTACCGGGAAGGCATGGTCGACGACTCCCTCGCCGCGGGGGTCGAGGTCGAGGCGGACTACGCGCATGCCGTCATCAACGCCGAAGTCGACGATGCGGGCGCTTTTCGGCGCCGGCTCGAGTCGGCGCTCGAGGCGGCCGCCCGCCTCCCGCCTCGTGCGGCGGAGATCGAGCGCGTGCGCCGCAAGGCCCGGGGGCAGCAGCTCAGGACTTTCAACGCGCCGGAGGCGACGGCGCACTGGCTCCTCGGCCAGGTCGTCGACGATCTGCCTCTTAACGCCCGGACCCGCGCCATGGAGCGCGCCACGCCGCGGGTCCTCGCGCGACGGATGAATGATCTCGCGCGTGCGCCGCGGTCGTGGTCGGTGGTGCGCCCCCGCGACTGAACGGCGGCGCCCCATTTCGCGCTCGGGCATTGCCCCGTAGAATCCCCCGGCCCATGTCCACCATCGCACGCGACCGGATTCGACGCTGTCTTGCCATGATCCCGCTGATTCGGGCGCGACCGGGGATCCGTATCCCCGAGCTGGCGTCCATCTTCGGCGTACGCGACGAGGCGATCTGGGAGGACATCACGGAGGTGCTCACCCTCTGCGGCGTGCCGCCCTACCTGCCGCACAACTACCTGGTGTTCTCCATCCACGGTGACCGGGTGAGCATTCGCTTCGCAGAGCACTTGAGCCGGCCGGTGCATCTGACCCTGCAGGAGGCGTTGGCGATCGACCTGGCGCTTCGCAGCGTTTCCGGCGGTCGTCCGCCCGTGTTCGGTGACGCGGCGCCCCGCCTGCGGGGGAAGCTCCGTGCCCTGCTGGGGGGGAGCGAGCGCCGCGCGCTCGAAGCCTTCGATCGCGGGGTCGCCGGCACGCCCCCTCCGGACGTGGTCACAGAGACCATCGGACACCTGAAGGAGGCGATGGCCCGCAACGTCTGTGTCGAAGTGGACTACTACACGGCCAGCCGCGACCGCGTCAGCACCCGCACGATCGAGCCGTACGGACTCATCGATCACCGCGGGAACTGGTACGTGATCGCCCGCGACCACCTGCGGCAGCGCGAGCTCCCGTTTCGCGTGGATCGGATTCGCGCCACCCGACTGCTCCCCGGCCAGGAGTACGAGGTGCCGGACTCGTTCACGACCGAGACCTACCGCCGTGACGCGTTCTGGCGAGAGGGGCAGGACGACATCGACGTGAAGGTGGCGTTCAGCTCGGTGGCGGCCCCGCGCGTCCGGGAGGAAGCGCCCCGGCGTCACGTGAAGGAAGCGCCGGAGGGCGGCGTCGTCCGGACCTTCCGCATCCAGCGCGGTCGCCCGCGCTGGCTCTACACCCATGTCGCGCGGTTTGGCCCCGAGGCCGAGATCCTCTCCCCGCCCGAGATCCGTCAGGGCATGGCGGCCTTCCTCGATGGGATGCTCGCGCCGTCCCCGCGCGCGGCCGGCGACGCGCCGGCTAATGGCGGGTGGTCCAGCCCCACCGCCACCGCCGCCGCAAAGCCCCGGCCCAAGCGCTCTCGGACCCGGCGGCGTCCGCCGTCGGCGCCCTCGGCCTGAGCGGCCGCGCGGGCCGGGCCGGGCGTCATTGGCCCTTCGGCCCACGAATCGTTCGGGGGGAACGAAGTACGCTGGTGGCAACGGGATAGGACCCCCGCTATCATCAGCCTAATCACCTCCCGGCGAGAGGGACGCTGCGGTCCAGGATGGTGGCGTCCCTGCCCGGCGGGAAACGCACGAGGAGGGGTGGATGCGCGGTTGGGGAGGTCGCCCGGTTGCCGGGCAGATGCGTTGGATTGCAGTGCTCGCTCTCGTGCTCGCCCTCGGAGCCGGGGTAGCGCCCGCCGAGGACGAGGCGGAAGCCGTTGCGACCTGGGCGTCGCAGACGGCCGGGCTCGACGTCGTAGGACTCTCGTCGCTCAGGGTTCACCCCAAGCGCAGCGAGGTCCTGCTCGCCCACGTCCACGGCCTGGGCATCGCCCGGTCGGAGAACGGCGGCGTGGACTGGAAGGTCCTGCATGAGGGGATCGAACCCGACCACATCCCTGGTATCCGGGACCAGGTCGAGATCACCGTCGATCCGCGCAACGAGCGGAGCGTCTGGCTCGTCACCAAGGGCTTCGTCTATCGGTCCGAGGATGAAGGCACCCGCTGGGTGAACGTGAGCTCCAACGCGCTGTCGTCCTACTCGTGGGACCGCCGCGAGAACCGCATGATGATCCGCGGGGTCGCCGTCGACCCGAAGAAGAGCCTGCACGTGCTGGCCGGCACCCGCACGGGTGGTGCGATGCGCGGGGGGTTGTACGAGTCGAGCAACGGCGGCGAAACCTGGGAGAAGATCGCCGGGACCGACATGCCCAAGAGCGAGCTCTCCTACGACGCCTGGCCGATCGTGCTCGACCCACGCACCGACAAGAACATCGCCGTAGGCGGGACGATGGGGTTCTGGATCAGTGATGATCGTGGCCGTCAGTTCAAGCGGGCGGATCCGGGGGACATCGGTTGGCACGACGTGCGTGCGTTGACGGAGATGGAGGGACGATCGCGCGAACTGTTCCTGGCCGACGGTCGGGGCGTCTGGTCGTCACGAGATGGCGGGAACCGGTGGGAGAAGGAACCCACCCTGCCGGGGGACGCGGTCACGGTCTACGTCGATCCCCGGAATCGCAAGCGGGTCTATGCCGTCCTGCGCGATCAGGGCTTGTTCCTGAGCGAGGACGGACGGCACCAGAAGTGGGAGCCCTTGGGGAGCGCCGAGCTGCTGATCACCGAGATCGCCGCACCACTGCGTGACAAGGATCTGCTGTACTTCGCATCGTCCGTTTCCGGTCTGCATCTTTCCCGGGACGGCGGCAAGACGATCGAGCCCGTCGCGTCGAACATCAAGGCGGTCGTACCGCCGATCACCGGCGTCGCGATGCACCCCGCCGACGTGGACCGGGCCCTCGCCGTCACCGAGCGCGGGTCCGTGTTCGCCTCCACGGACCGCGGCGTCACGTGGTCGCGGGCCGGCATGCTCGGCATGCTCCCCACGTCCGTCTACCCCGATCCTTCGGCGGCCGGGGCGTGGTACGCGACCGGCTCCGCCCTCCTCCGTTCGCCCGACAATGGCGGGACGTGGGAGGTCGTCTACCGACCGGCCGACCCGGAAGAGCGCATCGTCGCCTTCGAGCGGCATGGCGACGCTTCGATGATCCTGTTGCTCGAGCGTTCGGGCCTCGTCGTGTCCAGCGCCGATGGCGGCAAGACCTGGACGGAGCCGAAGCGACCGAAGGGCTGGACGGGGGGGCGCGCGACCGATCTGGCCGTGGATCCGAACCGACCCGAGCATCTCTTCGCCTCGGCCGGCAGCCTGTCGACCCTCTGGACGGCCAAGGACCGAGAGGGCGGTCCGCTCGAGACCTGGGACGGCGGCAAGACCTGGAAGCCCCTGCTGGAGGGCATCGGCGGCGCCAAGGATCCCCTGCACGACTGGAATCGCGGTCGTCTGGCCCTTCTCGACGACGGGACGGGCCTCCTCATCTACGCCGCGGACGAACTCGGCGTCTTCGCCCGACCCTACGTGGATCCCAAGGAGAAGGACGCCAAGGCCCTGTTGAGGCGGGCTCGCTGGGTCGACGTCAGCCCGGCCCTGCCGCGGGCCCGCGTGACTGCGGCAACCACCGCCTCGTCCGACGAAGGATTGCAGGTCCTGCTTCAGGTCGAAGGCGAGAACGACACGCGCCAGCTCGTCAGCACGACGACGGCCCGCCTGAAACAGCACGTGGATGCCGTGCTCGATGAAGCGCCGGCTCCCGAGGACGCGCCCGCCCTGTGGGACGCCCTGCCGGACCCCGGGGCACGGCTGTCGTCTCTGGTCGTCGATCCGCACCTCCCGGGGCGCCTTCTCGGAGCCGACGCCTCCGGTGCGGGCGGCGTGCTGATCTACGGCATTCCCGGCGCGGAGCCCGAGGCGGCGGCTGCGGCCCCGGTCATGCCTCCCTCCGACGAGGAAGCAGCGCGTCCCGTGCCGCCCGAAGGCCTCCTTGCGTTCTCCGGGGGGGGGGACGGAGCGGTCCGGGTCTGGGGGCTCGCGGCGGGCAAGGTGCTCAGCAGCCTCAAGGGGCACGAGGGCGAGGTCTTCGCCTGCGACCTGGCGCCGGATGAGAGCGTGCTCGCGACCGGCGGCGCCGACAACCAGCTCATGCTCTGGAACGCTTCCGACGGCTCGCGCGTCGCCGGGCACGATGCGTCCGCGGCCGTCAACGCCATCGCCTTCCACCCTTCCGGATCACCCATCTACTGCGGGTTGGAGGAGACCTGGGGCGTGCTCGTCTGGGATCCGACCACCGAGCAGGCCGAGTCCCTCGACGCGCACACCGGCGGCGTGCTCTGTCTCGACGTCTCGCCGGACGGCAAGCGTCTCGTGACTGGAAGTCGTGACCGCACGATTCGGCTGTGGGACCTGACCAAAGGGGAGTCCACCTCCAAGATCGACTTCGGCACCGAGGTCCTCGCCGTAGCGTTCTCCGCGGACGGCTCCAAGGTGTACGCGGGGGGACGCGGGACGGCGCTGCGCGCCTACGACGCGACCGATGGAAAGCCCATGGGGTTCGTGGACGTCCACCGGGCGTACGTCAGCAGCATCGCGGTGGGCTCCGACGGCCAGCGGGTCTACGCCGCGGGAGATCGCGGCGTGCGCGCCTTGAACGCCTCCACCTTGGCTCCCGTCGAGGAGCCGGCCGACGGTCAGTACGAAGGGCCCTCGAAGGCCGTGTTCGCCGTGGCCGTGACGACGGACGGTCGATGGATCGTCGGTGGCGACGCCGACAACGGCCTCTGGGTCTGGGCGGTGGATCGGGCCGCGCCCCACTGGTCCTCGACCACCGCGCACGCGGGTGCGGTCCACTGCGTGGTCCTCACACCCGACAAGGCCGAGGAGCCGGAGGAGCCGGAGGAGCCGGAGGCTCCCGAGCAGCCCCTCCCCGAAGGCGAGGGGTAAACGCCTACGACACGGCGAAGACGACCAGCCGGCCGGGGACGACCATGGCCTTGCGGACGGTCTTGCCTTCGAGGAAGGGCTGCACCGACGCCAGGGTCTTCGCCTTGGCGATGACCTCGTCGTCGACCGTGTCCGCGGCCACGGTCAGGCGGCCGCGCACCTTGCCGTTCACCTGCACGGCCAACTCGACCTCGTCGTCCACGAGCAGTGCCGGGTCGTAGGTCGGCCACGCGGCGTGCGCGCAGAACCCCTCGCCTCCGACGGCCGGCCACAGCTCCTCGGCCAGGTGGGGGGCGAAGGGCTCCAGCATCCTGAGGAAGGCGCGCATCATCGGCCGGGAGATGGGGGCGGAGCGATCCGCCTTGGTCAGGCCGTTCAGCATCACCATCAGCTTGCTGATCGCCGTGTTGAAGGAGAGCGACTCCATGTCGTCGGTGACGCCCGCGACGGTCCGGTGCAGAAGGAGCAGGTCCTCGCCCTCGGGCGCATCATCGACCAAGGGCGCCGGCTCGACGTGGGTGTTGCCCTTGACGACGCGCCACAGGCGATTCACGAAGCGCCAGATGCCCTCGATGTCGCTCACACTCCAGATCTTGTCGGCCTCGGGCGGGCCCATGAACAGGATGTAGAGCCTCAGGGTGTCCGCCCCGTACTGGCGGACCAGCACGTCGGGGTTGATCACGTTCTTCTTGCTCTTGCTCATCTTCTCCACGACGGAGAAAGCGGGCTTGCCCGTGTCCTTGACGAAGGGCTTTCCGTCGCGCATCTCGACGGCGTCCAGCGGTAGGTAGGGGCCATTCTCGTCCGCGCGGTAGGAAGGGCAGCGGATCATGCCCTGGTTGATCAGACGCTTGAACGGCTCCTTCGTGTGCACCAGCCCCAGGTCGTAGAGGACCTTGTGCCAAAACCGTGCGTAGAGCAGGTGCAGCACGGCGTGCTCGGCGCCGCCCACGTAGACGTCGACCGGCTCCCAGAGACGCTCCTTGTCCTCCGCCACGAAGGCCCCGTCGTTGTGCGGGTCGGCGAACCGCAGGTAGTACCAGCACGATCCGGCCCACTGCGGCATCGTGTTGGTCTCGCGCTTGGCGGGCTTGCCCGTCCTCGGATCGGTCGTGTTGACCCAGTCGGGGATGGCTGCCAGGGGGCTCTCGCCGGTACCCGTCGGCTTGTAGCTCTCGACCTCGGGCAGCGTGACCGGCAGCTCGGATTCGGGCACCGCCACGACCTCGCCGTCCTCGGCATGCACGACGGGGAACGGCTCGCCCCAGTAGCGCTGACGGCTGAACAGCCAATCCCGCAGCCGGTACTGGACCTTGGGACGACCATAGCCTTGCTCGCTCAGCCAGGCGGTGATGCGCTCCTTGGCCTGGGGCACCGCCAGGCCGTTCAGGAACGACGAGTTGACCATGACGCCGTCGCCCTCGAACGCGGCCTCGTCCAGGTCGCCGCCCTCGACGACCCGGCGGATCGGTAGACCGAACGCCCGGGCGAACTCCCAGTCGCGTTGGTCGTGTCCGGGGACCGCCATCACGGCACCGCTGCCGTAGGTCGCCAGCACGTAGTCCGCGATCCAGATCGGGATCTCCTCACCGTTGACCGGGTTCGTGGCGAATGCCCCCGTGAACACGCCGGTGCGGTTCTCTACATCGGCGATGCGATCGCGCTCCGAGCGACGCTGCGTTCGCTCGACGTAGGCGCGGACTTCGTCCTCTCGCTCGTCCGTGGTGATCTCAGCGACCAGTGGATGCTCGGGGGCCAGGACGCAGAACGTGGCACCGAAGAGCGTGTCGGGCCGCGTCGTGAAGACGGTGAACGAACCCTCGTCTTTCACCTGGAACAAGACCTCGGCGCCTTCCGAGCGACCGATCCACTCCCGCTGCATCTGCTTGAGGTGGTCACCCCAGTCGAGTTCGTCCAGGTCGCGCAGCAGGCGGTCGGCGTACGCCGTGATCTTCAACAGCCACTGCCGCATGGGCTTGCGCACGACGGGGTGCCCCCCGCGCTCGCTCTTGCCGTCGATCACCTCCTCGTTGGCCAGTACCGTGCCCAGGGCCGGGCACCAGTTCACGGGAATCTCGGCCTCGTAGGCGAGCCCTTGCTCGAACAGCTTCAGGAAGATCCACTGCGTCCACTTGTAGTAGTGGGGGTCCGTGGTGTTGATCTCCCGGGACCAGTCGATGGACCAGCCCATGCGCTGCATCTGTCCCTTGAACACCTCGATGTTGCGGGCCACGGCGTCGCGCGGGTGGATCTGGTTGTCGATCGCGTACTGCTCGGCGGGCAGCCCGAAGGCGTCCCAGCCGGTGGGGTGAAGGACGTTGAATCCGCGGCCGCGCGCGTAGCGGGCGATGACGTCACTGATCGTGTAGTTGGCCACGTGGCCGAGGTGGAGCCCGTCCCCGGACGGATAGGGAAACATGTCGAGGACGTACTTCTTGGGACGGTCCCCCCCGTCCTCGGCATGGAAGGCACCCGCCTCCTCCCAGCGGTCCTGCCACCGGGCCTCGACGGTCTGCGGGTCGTAGGGGCTTCGTTCCACGGTCGTCTCCCAGCCGGAGGGAACGGCGCATGGTACCGGCGGCGGCCTCGAGCGCGAGGCCTGCGGGGCGGGTGGGGGCCCGCTACTCCCGGCGCAGGGCCTCGACCGGGTCGAGCTGGGCCGCGCGGGCGGCCGGGTAGATCCCGAAGACCAGCCCGACCGCGGCGGAGATGCCGAACGCGATGCCCAGGGACTGGGGCGTGACCACGGTGGGCATGCCGGTGGACAGGGAGACGAGGAGCGGAATGCCGACACCGAGGAGCAGCCCGATCAAGCCTCCGCCGATCGACAGCAGGACGGTCTCCGCGAGGAACTGGACGATGATGTGTCCGCGCCGGGCGCCGACAGCGCGCCGGATCCCGATCTCCCTCGTTCGCTCCATGACGCTGGCGAGCATGATGTTCATGATGCCGATGCCGCCCACGACGAGTGAGATCGCGGCGATCAGGCTGAACACGATCGTCCAGATGCGCTGCGTCTCCTCCGCTTCCCGCAGGAGCTCGAGGGGAACGGTCAGCCGGACATCGTCCTTGGGGTGAAAGCGCGCCACCATCGCGCGGAGGGCCGCGGCGACGGGACGCACATCATCCAGCGTGTCGGCCTCCACGACGATCCGGTGCAGCTGGACCCGCTGCAGGGACATGCTGCCGCTGGCGAAGTTACGGATCACGCTGCCGTAGCGCTCGTCCATCGTCGACAGCGGGATGAACACCGCCGCGTCGGCATCGATGATGGCGCCGCCCGGTGCGTCGCCGCGCCCCTCGAGCACGCCCACCACGGTGTAGGCGAGGGGGCCGGCCCAGATGTGCCTACCCACCGGGTCGCTGTTTAGGAAGAGGCGCTGGGCCACTTCGTGTCCCAGGACGCAGATGGCGCGCTTCTCGATCTCGTCCGCCTGCGACAAGAAGCGGCCCCGGGCCAGGCGCAGCGAGTTGACGATGCGGTACGCGGGCACGGTGCTCGCGATGACGGCGGTGAACTTGCGGGGCCCGTTGCGAACCTCCTCGGGGAGGTCCCGCCGCGGAACGACGCGGCGCACGTGCGGCACGATGGTGCGGATGCGATCCAGATCCCGGTGCTCGAGCCCGTACTCCAGGACGCGCTGGCGGCTTTCGCCGGCGTTGTCGCTCGCTGCGGGGGCCGTGCTCGTCAGCAGGATGTTCCGGCTTCCCATGCGCCGAATGCGTTCCTGGGCGTCCTGGCTCGCTCCTTCGACGATGGCGAGCATGGCGACGACCGACCCCACGCCGAGCACGATGCCGAGGACGGTGAGGAGCGAGCGCAAGCGGTGGAGCCAGATGCTCTTCCACGCCAGCGACATCACGCGGACCGCCCTCACCGGTTCACCTCGATCCGGTCGACGCGTCCGTCGAGCATGTGAACGGTCCGGTGTGCGCGCTTCCCGATGGCCGGGTCGTGCGTCACGATGATGAGCGTCGTGCCCTCGCTGTTCAGGTGGTCGAGCAGCGTGAGGATCTCCTCACCGGTGGCCGAGTCCAGATTCCCGGTCGGTTCGTCGGCCAGGAGAAGGCTCGGCTCGTTGGCGAGCGCGCGGGCGATCGCAACGCGTTGCTGCTGACCCCCAGAGAGCTCGGCCGGGCGGTGGTGGAGCCGCTCGCCGAGGCCCATGCGCTCAGCCAGGTCCTCGGCGCGACGCCGTGCGTCGCCCGTGCTGACCCCCGCGTACTCCAGGGGAACCTCGACGTTCTCCAGCACCGTGAGGTGGGGGATGAGGTTGTAGGACTGGAAGACGAAGCCCAGCCGATCGTTGCGGGTGCGGGAGAGCTCGTCATCGTCGAGATGGGCGACGTTCTTGCCGTCGAGGCGGTACTCCCCGGCCGACGGGCGATCCAGGCACCCCAGCAAATTCAACATCGTGGACTTGCCCGACCCGGAGGGGCCCATGATGGCGACGTACTCGCCGGAGTGGACCCCGAGATCCACCCGGTCCAGGGCGCGCACGATCACGTCCCCCATGGGATAGGCACGCGAGACGCCGTCGAGCTCGGCTACCAGGCTCATCGCTATCTGCGCCCGCCCCCCCGGCGTCCGCCCGCCCTGCCCCCGCTCGAGGCGGGACGCCCACCGCCGCCTCCCGGCTTTGCGAACATGGAGGGGGCGCCACCCTTGCCGTCCTCCTTGGCAGGTTCCTCGGCTTTCCGCGAGCCCGACCGGCCAAGGCGGGGGCGGTCAGGCGGGGCCAACAGGACCGTCTCTCCGTCCTCGAGGCCCTGCTTGACTTCGACGAGCTCGTCGTTCGAGTGCCCGAGCACGACCGGGCGCGGCTGAGGGCCGTCCGGCGTCATCACGTAGATCACGGGCTCCTTGGCCGTGCCCGCCACGGCCTGGACCGGGGCGGCGATCACGTCCGCGAGATCGGCCACGAGGATGTCGACCTTGGCGCTCATGCCGGGGCGAAGCTGCGGGGGGATGGTGTCCAGTCGAATCTCCGTGGAGTAGACCTTTAGATCCGGGTTGAGCCAGGAGTCGGGCGGATCCGGGAGGTGCGCCACCAGCGAGATCGTGCCGGGCACCGGCTGACCGGGCAGCGCGTCGACCTTCACGGTCGCCGTCTGACCCACCTTCACGCGTTCGATGACCGACTCGTGGATGCTCACCTTCACGCCGAGCGCTTCCGGATTCGGAATGACGATGAGGGGCTGGCGCTCGTTGACGACCGTGCCCTCCTGGATGCGGTCCCCGCCGCCCCAGCGCCGCCGGCGCTGCGACGACGCGTACACGACGAGTCCAGGGCGATCCGCACGAATCGTCGCGGCGGCGAGTTGTTTGACGACCCGGTCGTGACGGGACTGTTTCAGCGCCTCTTGCTCCTTGCGGCTGCGCAGCTCGGCCACCGCCTTCTCCTCGGCCGCCGTCGTCCGCGCGATCGTGCGCTGGAGCTGGTCCTGAGCCTCGAGCAGATTGGAGAGGAGTCGCTCCACCTCCTTGCGGAAGTCGTACGTCGCGTACTGTTCGCGGGCGGTTCTCGCGCGCTCGAGTTCGACGCGGCGGCGCTCCAGCGCAATGCGATCCGCTTCCTCTTCGTCGCGGCTGACGTAGCCCTTCTCGAGCAGGCGCCGCGTCCAATCCAGTTTCACCTGCTGGCGCTTGTGCTCTTCGTCCGCGAGGCCGATGTCGCTGTCGTGGCGACGGATGGTCTGCCGTGCCTCACCTTCGAGCAGCTCGTTTCCGAGCAGATTCGCGATGAGGCGCTGCGTCGAGGCGGACGACGTCGTCCCCACCTCGTCCCCCGGCGCCGGCGCCGGGGGCTCGATGTCGTCCGACACGGGCTGAAGCGGGGTGCGTTCGCACCCGCACGCCTCCAGCAGGACGTCGGCGAGTTCCTTCCCGACGTAGCGCTCCAGGTCGAGTCGGGCGAAGCGGACGTCCAACTCCGCTTTGCGGATGTCGCTGGCGTTCTGCTGCAGCTGGATGTCGAGGCTGGATGCCGCGTTCTCCCGTGACGCCACCGCTTGGGCCAGCTCGATCTTTTGCCGGTTGAGGTTCTCCTGGATCGAGGAGACATCCAGCTGGACGAGGACCTTGCCCGCCGCCACGTCCTCGGGCGTCACGTAACTACCCTCGGGGACGATGAACTGGATTGCGGCCTTGCCCTCGACGCCGCTCACGACCGTGTACTTCTCCAGCGCCTCGAGGCTGCCGGTCTCGCTGACGGTCACGCGCAGCGGCCCGCGCTCGACGGTGTAGAGCGGGATGTCGGTGACATCCTCCTCGACGTCCCGGAAAAGGAAGTACCAGACCGCCACCCCCGCCCCGGCGAGGAGGAGGAGCGGCAACAGGACCGGCAGGATGGAGCGATTCGAGGAGGGCATGACCTTCGCGACCTTACTACCGGGGCGCAGGGGCGCGCTCGGAACAAACGGGGGCGGGGGGCATGTCGGCGGCTTTGATGGGGCCGACGCCACGGGATTGGACGCGACGGAGGCCGGGGGCCCGTCCGGCTTGCCGATCGTGTGCTCCACCCAATTGCCCTCCGCGGTCACCTCCAGCACGCCGACATCCCGTTCGAGCACCAGCCGGGCGATCGCATGATCGACGAGCGCCCGCGTCATCCCGTTTCGGGCGCGCACCAGCGCATCCTCGGCCTCCAGTCGGTCGCGCGTGCTGGCCTGGCCCGCCTCGAGGAGAAGGTCCGTGCTCTCCACCCGGCGCTCGGCGAGTTCGACGCCCTGGGCCTGGATCTCGTAGCTCCGCCGCGCCAGCTCCAGACGGCGCTTGGCTTCGCGGACCTCGAGCTCGATCGTGTCCTGCAGCGACTCCACGGACCGGCGCGCGCGCGTGGCCACGATCATCGCCGCACGAAACACGTTCCGCTCGGCCATGCGTTCGAGGGGGAGTCCGACGTTCACGCCCGCGAGCGCCTCCAGGTCGACCTCGCTTGGGTCGAGGTTCCCGAAGGCGTCCTTCGTGCCGAAGGCTCCGATGATCAGGTCGGCTTCGGGCCCGAGCATGTTCTTCGCGACGAGCACCTTGCGGCGGGCGTCGGCCTCCTGATCCACCGCGTTGCTGAGGTCGAGGCGGCGTAGCAGCGCGACGCCAATGGCGTCCTGCGAAGCGACAGGGACGTCCTTGGGGCCCTGGTCACGCAGGACTTCGAGGTCCTCCTCGGGCAACTCGATATCAACATCGACGGGGATGCCGAGGGTGAGCTTGAAGTCGTCGAGCGTCGATGCAAGCGTGTTGCGCGAGATGAGGGTGCGGTTCTCGGCCGCCAGGACGTCCTGTCGGGTTTGGTCCACCTGGAAGTCGGGAAGCCGCCCGGCCCCTTGCGCCCCCATGGCCTGCTGACGCTCGAGCAAGCGCTGGAGGCTCTTGTATGTGCGCTCCTCGTTGCGCCACGTGTCGCGCGCTTGCAGCAGTCGGTAGTACTCGGCCGCGACATCGACCGTGAACTCCTGCTGGAACCGCGCGTAGGAGCGCAGCTCGTACAGCGTGTCCCGCTCGGCCTGCGTCAGGCTCTCTCGTGCGACCCACCCGGAACCGCGACCGAGCGGGAGGACGATGTCGCTGCGGAGCACGGAACGGGCCAGGTTGTAGAAGTCGCCCGTGGCCAGGCTCGCCAGGAAGCCCGTCGCGAGGTCGAGGACGATGCTCCCGCCCGTCTCGAAGTTCTTGCTGACGTTGCCGCGGAAGTTGCCCTCGGGAAGGATGCCGTCTTCTTCGGTTCCCACGGCCGCCACCCCCAGGTCGAGCCCGAACTGAGGCTCGAACGAGTGGCGGACGCCAGTGAGATCCAACGCCGTCAGATACACGTCTTCGCGTCGGCGGAGGTAGTCGCGATTCGCGGCGGCGGCCAGGGCGAGCGCATCGGCCAGGGTCAGCCGGTAGCTCGTGCCCTTGCGCCGGGCTTGGGCGATGGCGTCGGCGGCGTCCACGTCCAGATGGCCGACGGCCGCCGGCACCGTAGGACGTCGACAGTCCAGGATCTCGTAGACCTCCTTGTCCGCGCCGGGCTTCGTGAAGCGCCGGCATCCGCCGCCGAGCACGAGGGGGCCGGCGAGCAGCACGATCAGGGCGAGGCGAGGCAGGGAAACCGACACGTCACACGAGTCCGCGATGGGTGAGCAGCGACGGACGCTGGGCCGGTGGCGCCGGTCGGACGAAGAAGTGCGTTCCCGTGAGCCGGCGTCCCTCGCCCTCGGGCACGACGACGGGGTCCGTGTCGGGGGTCTTGTCGTCGCTGCCCGTCGCGAAGAGCACGTCGCCTTCGAACGCCCGGACGACGACTTCGGGCGGCTTCTTCGCATCCGGCTTGCCTCCGAGGTAGGTCCAGCCGTCGGTCTTCCTGAGACGCAAGGCGTACGCGTCCATGCACCCTCCCACGCGGACAGCGTACTCGCGGTCGATCCCGCGCCGAACGGGGGATGGGGGGGCAATTCGCCGTGACCGTGGGGTGACCGGGAAAGACCTACAAAGGCCCTAAGCAAGCGTGCCGCGGCCCCGATTCGGCACAGGGAAGTGCCGCGCGACGCGCTCTGTGGGTATCCTATCGAGCAGTCGGACGATGGAGGTCCGAGGCGCCCCTGGACAGTTGCGGACGATCGGCAGGCTCCCCCTCGGGGAGTTTGTCGGGGGGCGGTCGTTCCGTGAAGAAGAGATTTCTTTGCCTTCGGGAGGACTTCCCCTAAACCTTCGGGTTGGGGGGCACCCCAAATAGGAGGTAGGTACAAAGATGTTTGAGCGTTCAATCCTGCGAAACGGGGGCGCCGTCCTGTTCGCCTTGACGGTGGCTGTGCTCCTCGCGGGGTGCTCGTCTAACCCGTGCGCGGACCCCTGCGACCCGTGTGCGACGGCACCCAATCCCTGTCAGCCCTGCGACCCGTGTGGCGTTGCGGCGGCACCTGCCGGCATGCCGCCGGAGGCCCAGGCTGGCGAAGCCTGGTGCAAGGTCTACATCCCGCCGCGCTACGAGACGGTCGAAGAGCAGGTCTGTGTCTGCCCCGCGTCGTGTGATCGCAAGTGGATCGAGCCGGTCTACGAGACCCGCACGAAGACCGTGTGCGTGAAGCCGGCCCAGACCATCTGCATTCCGGTCCCGGCCGAGTACGAGACCGTCGAAGAGGAGTACGTGGTCTGCCCCGAGCAGATCAAGAGGATCCCCGTTCCCGCCGTGTTCGAGACGGTCGAGGAGCAGGTCATGGTCTGCCCCGAGCAGATCAAGAGGATCCCCGTCCCGCCCGTCTACGAGACGGTCGAGGAGCAGGTCATGGTCTGCCCCGAGCAGGTCGTGCGCCACCCGATCCCCGCCGTCTTCGAGACGGTCGAGGAACAGGTGATGGTCTGCCCCGAGTCGGTTCGCCAGATTCCGATCCCCGCCGTCTACGAGACCGTGAACGAGCAGGTCATGACCTGCCCGGCTCGCACCGAGTGGCGTCGCGTGGAGTGCACCCCCGAGCAGCTCGCCGCCGGTGAGAAGCAGGGCGAGTGCTGG
The DNA here is from genome assembly GCA_963802335.1 of uncultured Planctomycetota bacterium. Lineage (GTDB taxonomy): Bacteria > Planctomycetota > PLA2 > PLA2 > JAEUHO01 > CAWDIE01. The sequence continues at coordinate 706,873 of CAWDIE010000009.1, forward strand.
ATGCTCGTCGAGATCCCGCCGGTGTACGAGACCCGCTGCAAGCAGGTCTGCGTCCAGCCCGCGAGCACCCGCGAGGAAGTCATTCCCGCGCGCTACGAGACCCGCTGCAAGCAGGTCTGCGTCCAGCCCGAGAGCTGCCGCGAAGAGATCATCCCCGCTCGCTACGAGACCCGCTGCAAGCAGGTCTGCGCCACGCCCGCGAGCTTCCGCGAGGAAGTCATCCCCGCTCGCTATGAGACCCGCACGAAGCAGGTCTGCGTCACGCCCGCGACCTGCCGCGAGGAGATCATCCCCGCGCAGTACGGGACCCGCTGCAAGCAGGTCTGCGTCAAGCCCGCCTCGAACCGCGAGGAAATCGTCCCCGCGCAGTACGAGGAAGTCACCGAGCGCGTCTGCGTCCAGCCCGGCTACTGGGAAGAGGTCCCGATTCCCGCGAAGTACGAGACCCGCTGCAAGCAGGTCTGCGTCGAGCCCGGCCGCTGGGAGTGGCGTCGCAACACCGCGTGTGAGGTGCCCACCGCCCCCGGCGAGATGGTCATCGAAGAGGTGATCGTCGATGAGGCTCCGATGGAGACCGAGATCGAGGTCATCGAGGAGATGATCGAGTAGCACACTCGGTTTCCTGCTGATACCGCGACGGCCCGCGCTCCCAGAGAGCGCGGGCCGTCTTTTTTGGGTGCAACCCATCGCCCTTGCGAGGTGAGGAGCGATGAGGAATGATCCGGGCCCGGAGCCCGACCATGCGAATCCTCCTGTCCGCTCTCCTCCTGCTCGTCCTCGTCCTCGTCCTGCCTGGGGCGCCCGTAGCCGGCGAGGACGAGGGCGCCGCCGTCGACGACCTCTCCACGCGCGTGGAGAGCGCCATCGAGCGGGGGGCGGCCTGGCTCAAGGCCAAGCAGCGCAACATCGGCGACTACCCCGCCTTCTCCGAGGACCTGGGCGAGAACGCGTTCAACACCATGGACGTCGGTGTGAACGCACTCGTCGTGCTGACGCTGGCGCATTGCGGCGTGAAGCGCGATGACGTCGCGATCAAGAAGTGCCTCAACTTCTGTCGCACGCACTACTCGGGCGACCCCACGAAGGGGTCCTGGAATTTCGAAGGGCAGCGGGCGCCTCACCGTCTACACGGCCGCCGCGCTCATCATGGCGCTGATCGAGGTGAACGCGCCCGGCGGCGGGCGTGCGCCGCGGATCAAGCTGGATCGCTACGGCAAGCCGCTGCCGCCCAAGCGCCGCCCCGCCTGCAAGATGTCCTCGTCGGACAAGCGGTGGATCCGGGAGCTCGTGGACTTCATCGTCAAGAACCGGGTGCGGCCCTCGGGGGGCTGGCGGTACCCGGGCAATCCGGTGGATTCCGTCGAGGCCGACACGGACCTCTCGAACACCCAGTACGCCTTGTTGGGCCTGGATGCGGCGGCGCGCTGCGGGATCGACGCACCCGCGGAGACGTGGGTTGCGGCGGGCAAGCACGTGCTTCGCGAGCAAGAGGAGGAAGGCATCGACGTGCCGATCTGGGTGGTCGACGAGGAAACGGAGGAGGGCGAAGACCCCGAGAGCCGCTTCCGCGAGATCGGACAGACGCAGGCGCGCGGCTGGTGCTACCTGCCCGGCCACAACGAGCTTCCCACGGGCTCGATGACGTGCGCCGGCGTCACGTGTCTGGCGATGGTCAAGGAGCGCCTCTGGCTGCGCAAGAAGCTCGAGGATGCGTTCTCCCGCAAGCTGGATCGCGGCATGCTCGACGGCCTGGCCTGGTTGTCCGATCACTTCACCGTCGAAGGAAACCCCGATCCCCCGAACATGTGGCACTACTACTACCTCTACGGACTGGAGCGCACGGGATCCAAGACGGGGGTCACCTACATCGGGCGGCACGACTGGTACCGAGAGGGAGCCGAACATCTGCTAGGGGCGCAACAAGCCGACGGCGGGTGGAAGGAAGCGGGCGGTGAGGGGCGCCCGGCCGACTCCACGGAGTCCGCGATCACCCAGACGTGCTTCGCCCTGCTCTTTCTCCAGCGCGCGACCCGCAAGCCCGTGGTCCCCATGACGCCCCCGACACTGACCGGGGGAGGCGGCCCCCCCGCTGACGGGCGCTGATGGTGGTTTCCCTGCCGTGGGGCGGCGTCTAGACTCGGTTCTCTGCGACTCGCCACGAAACTCCTCCTGGGTGACCTCCTCCCCGTCGCTCTGATCTGGGGAGTCGCGATCTATGCCGGGTGGCGCGGCGAGCGCGCCGTGGGGCAAGCGGTCGAGCGTTCGTCGGCCATCGAGGCCCGCTCCCTCATGGACGAGATCGACCGCGACATGGGGGAGTGGATCCGTGAATGGTCCGTGGTCGGTCGCAGCGCCTTGGTCCGCGATGCCCTGCGGCGGTCGCACGCCTCGTTCGCGACCTTCGACGACCCCGACGCCGTGATCGACGAGCGGGACCGGGCGTGGCGCGCCGGAGGCACATCGCTGCCGCCGGGCTTCTTCGTGCGCCTCGAGGGGAGCGCCGTCGCACGGGATCTGAGGGAGCGCATCGACGAACTGGCCGCGCAGCGAGGCTATCCGGTGTTCGGCGAGGTCTTCTTCACCAATCGACATGGCGCGAACGTCGCCCAGACGCACCGCACGTTCGACTACCGGCAGGACGACGAAGCGTGGTGGCGACACGCGCGCGATCGAGGCGTGTACGTCGGCGACGTGGAGTGGGATGCGAGCGCCAAGATCTACTCGTGTGACATCTGCATCCGCCTGGTCGACGACGACGGAGCGTTTGCCGGGGTCTTGAAGGCCGTCCTCGACATCCGCGACGTGGTCGAGCTCATCGACGAGCGCACGGGGGCGATCAGCGCGGACGACGGCGGTCGTGTCGAGTTGCTCACCCGCGATGGGCAACTCGTACATCGTAGCGGTACCGTGCTGCAGCCGCCGCAGGACGGGGCGCAGCGCGTCGAGGGCGTCGAGTTGCCGGAGCACTACGATGTGGTGGTCGCCCGTCGGATCCACGGGCCCGACGGGACCGACATGCTCTCCGCATTCGCACCCTCCAAGGGGTATGGAGGCTTCGACGGACTCGGCTGGCTGCTGGTCTGGGAGTGGGAGGCGGACCGCATCCTGGCCCCGGTGCGCCGCCTGAGGACGACGATCTTCTGGACGGCGGCCGTGGCCACCTTGCTGGCCCTCGGCATCGGGCTGACGACATCCGGCGTGCTGAGTCGGCGCATTGCTCAACTGGGGCAGGCCGCCAAGCGGATTGGCAGCGGGCGCTACGATGCACGTGTGGCCATCGGCGGCAAGGACGAGGTCGCCCTCCTGGGTGACGAGTTCAACGCCATGGCGGGGGCTCTCCAGGGCGCGACGACGCAGCTGGAGGATGCTCGCGATCGTGCCGAGGACAGCGCGCGTGCCAAGAGCCAGTTTCTCGCCAACATGAGCCACGAGATCCGGACGCCGATGAACGGGATCCTCGGCATGACGCGTCTCGCGCTGGACACGGACCTCACCGTCGATCAGCGGCAGTTCCTGGAGGCGGTGGTCTATTCGGCGGAATCCCTGATGACGGTGCTCAATGACATCCTGGACTTCTCCAAGATCGAGGCCCGTCGACTCGAGCTCGCGCCGCGCCCCTTCCGCCTCCGGGAAACCGTGAGTCGGACGCTCCAGATCCTCGCGCCGCGCGCGGCGGAGAAGGACCTCGAGCTGACGTGGGACGTCGCGGCCGACGTCCCCGACGACGTCATCGGCGATCCGGACCGTCTCCGGCAGGTCCTCATCAACCTCGTTGGCAACGCGATCAAGTTCACCGAACGCGGAGAGGTGTTCGTAGGGCTGGAGGCGGGGGAGACCGTCGGCCCGGACGGGAAGCACGTCCGGTTCACGGTGCGAGACACCGGCATCGGCATCCCGCGGGAGACCCAGGCCACGATCTTCGAGGCCTTCGCCCAGGCGGACGCTACCACGACCCGTCGCTTCGGAGGAACGGGCCTCGGCCTTGCGATCTCCCAGGCGTTGGTCGAACTGATGGGGGGACGGATCCACCTCGAGAGCGAGGAGGGCGAGGGGACCACCTTCCGTCTGGACATTCCCTTCCAGCGCGCGGTGGGCCATCCGGCGCGTGGCTTCGATCACCCGCCCGCCGAGTTGCAGGGCCAGCGGGCGCTCGTCGTGGACGACAACGCCACCAACCGGCGAGTGCTGCGCCACCTCCTCGAGGCCTGGGGCCTGCTGCCCGTCCCCGTGCCCGGGGGCGCCGAGGCCATCCGGGCCCTGCGCGAGGCGGCCGAGACGGAGCACCCCTTCCGTCTGGCCATCGTGGACTTCCACATGCCTCACATGGACGGTTTCCAACTCGCCGAGGCGATCCGCAGCGACGCCGCGATCCCCGAGCTGACGCTCTTGCTCCTCACGTCGGGCAGCTACCCTGGTGGCATCGAGCGCGCGCGCCGGCTGGGCTTCGCCGCCCACATGCTGAAGCCGGTGAATCCCTCGGAGCTCCTGGACGCGATCGTGGCCTCGGGGCGCAGTTCGTCGGAGCCCGCCGCCAGCCGTCCGTCCTCGCGGCCGCCGGTCGTGGCGGGGCGTCGGGTGCTGCTGGCCGAGGACAACCCCGTCAACCAGATGCTAGGGCGCCGCCTGCTCGAGCGGCGTGGCTACGCCGTCCGCGTCGCGGATACGGGGGACGAGGCCCTCACGGCGCTCCAGGAGGGGACCTTCGACGCCGTCCTGATGGATGTCCAGATGCCGGGCATCGACGGTCTCACGCTGACGGCCATGGTTCGGCGAGGTGAGACCGCCGCGCCCCGAGACCTGCCCATCGTGGCCATGACGGCGCACGCGCTTCAGGGGGATCGCGAGCGGTGCATGGCGGCGGGCATGAACGACTACGTCCCCAAGCCGATCCGTCCCGACGCGCTCTACCGCGCCTTGGACGCCGTGCTGGCGAGGCCACCGGGGCACGCCTGAGGCGGTCGGCGACCCGCCGCATCGGCCACGTTTCGCGGGCGACGGAGGGGGGCCGTAGAATCCCTGCACCTCCGGAGGCCCTATGCCCGAATTGTCTACGCGCAACCTCGCCGAACTGTCCATCAACACGATCCGTACGCTGGCGATGGATGCCGTGCAGGAGGCGAAGAGCGGGCATCCCGGCACGCCCATGGCGCTCGCACCGCTCGCCTACGCGCTGTGGACCCGCGTTCTGCGCTACGACGGGGCACGGGCCGACTGGCCCGATCGGGACCGCTTCGTGCTCTCGTGCGGCCACGCGAGCATGCTGCTCTACGCAATGCTGCATCTGACCGGTGACGACCTGGATCTGGACGACATCAAGGCGTTCAGGCAGTGGGGGAGCAAGACGGCCGGCCATCCGGAGTTCGGGCACGTCCGCGGGGTCGAGACGACGACCGGTCCGCTCGGCCAGGGATTCGGGAACGCGGTGGGCATGGCCTTGGCCGAGCGCGCCCTGGCGGCGCGGTTCAACCGACCGGGCCACGACATCGTCGATCACCGCACCTGGGTGATCGCGAGCGACGGGGACCTCATGGAAGGCGTTTGCCAGGAGGCGGCGAGCCTCGCCGGCCATCTGGGCCTGGGCCGTCTCTGTGTCTTCTACGACGACAACCGCATCACGATCGACGGCCGCACCGACGCGAGTTTCACCGAAGACGTGGCCAAGCGGTTCGAGGCCTACGGTTGGCACGTCGTTCACGTGGGCCTCGAGGATGGCGTCGAGGGCTACGTGACCGCCGCCGAGGCGGCGCGCGCCGAAGCGGCGCGCCCCACGCTCGTGATCTGCCGCACCATCATCGGCATCGGCGCACCCAAGAAGGCGGACACGCCCGCCGCGCACGGTGCCCCCCTCGGCGTCGACGAGATCGCCGGAGCCAAGCGTTCCTACGGCTGGCCCGAGGACGCGCGTTTCCTGGTCCCCGACGAAGTACGGGCCCATATGCGCGAAGCGGGTCGACGCGGGGCCGTGAACGCGAAGGCGTGGGACGACCGCTTCGCGGCCTACAAGACGACTCACCCCGGACTCGCCGCCGAATTCGAGCGCGCGATGCGCGGGGAGATCGATCCCGCATGGGCCGAGGCACTCCCGTCGTTCGAGGCGGGTTCGGCCATGGCCACGCGGCAGGCTTCGGGCAAGGTCCTCGACGCGATCCAGGATGCCGTGCCCGAGCTGATCGGGGGATCCGCGGATCTCGCGGGCAGCAACAACACCTGGATGGCGCGTGCCGGTACGGCGTCGCGCGACGACTACAGCGGCCGCAACGTGCACTACGGCATCCGTGAGCACGGCATGGGGTCGATCATGAACGGGCTGGCGCTGCACGGCGGGGTGCGACCCTTCGGCGGCACCTTCCTCGTGTTCGCCGACTACATGCGTCCGGCGATCCGCATGGCGGCGCTCATGGGGCTGAACGTGGTCTACGTCTTCACCCACGACTCCATCGGTGTGGGGGAGGACGGCCCCACCCACCAGCCCATCGAGCAAGTCGCCTCGCTGCGCGCCATCCCCGGATTGCGCGTCATTCGGCCGGCCGATGGCGCGGAGACGGCCGAGGCGTGGCGCCAGGCCCTCGAGCGCAAGGGCCCCACGGCGCTCGTGCTCACCCGGCAGAAGGTGCCCGAGTTGGTCCACGAGGGAGCGGCCTCGGCTTCGGGTCTCGCGGGCGGGGCGTACGCCCTGCGCGAAGGGGGTCTGGATCCGGACCTGTGCCTCATGGCCACCGGCAGCGAGGTGGCGCTGGCCCTGGAGGCTGCCGATCGGCTGGCGTCGGACGACCTGGACGTTCGTGTGGTCTCGTTCCCCTGCTGGGAACTGTTGGAGACCCAGGACGACGCGACGCAGTCTGCGTTGCTCGGCGGCGACACCGTCCGGGTGGCCGTGGAGGCGGGCACATCGTTCGGTTGGACCCGGTGGGTGGGTCGTAGCGGCGGATTCGTCACCATCGACCACTTCGGCGCCTCCGCCCCCGGAGACCGGCTGATGGAGGAGTACGGGTTCACGCCGGAGAACGTGGCCCGGGTCGCCCGCGAGGCGCTCGGACGCGCGGCCGAGCGGCAGCGTCGCGGTCAGCCCTGAGACGCCGCGGAGGGTCCGCCCCCGGCCGGCGGCGTCCGCTTCATCGACGAGCCCCGTCAGCCGACCCACACTGGTGGGTCCCCGGAGCCATCCCATGAGACAGATTCCCCCCCTCGTTCTCGCGCTGATCGCCTTGGCGGTCCTGTCCTGCGCCACGGTGTCCATGACCGGTCGGAGCCAGCTCAGCCTGATCAGCGTCGAGCAGGAGACCCAGATGGGCCTCGACGCGTGGAGTGAGATCCTCAAGGGAGCCACCGTGATACGCGGGACCCCCGAGGCCGAGATGGTGGAGCGCGTCGGTCGGCGCATCGCCCAGGCATCCGGAGAGTCCTTCGCTTGGGAGTTCCGTCTCCTCGACGACGACCAGATCAACGCGTTCTGCCTCCCGGGGGGCAAGGTCGCCGTCTACCGCGGGCTCCTGCCCGTGACGCAGAACGAGGCCGGATTGGCCGCCGTCATCGGCCACGAGGTGGCGCACGCGACGGCCCACCACGGCCGCGAGCGCGTCAGCCAGGAGTTGCTCGCCCAGGGCGTCCTCGGTGCGGCCGAGGTCGGACTGGAAGGACAGGATCCCCTGGTGAGGGAGGCGGCGCTCAAGGGGCTGGGGCTCGGCGCCAAGGTCGGGGCGCTTCTCCCGTACTCGCGCCTGCACGAGCACGAGGCCGACGAGATCGGCGTGCGCTACATGGTGCGCGCGGGCTACGACCCCTACGCGGCGGTGCGCGTCTGGCAGCGCATGGCGAAGGTGGGCGAGGAGCGGCCTCCGGAGTTCCTCTCGACGCACCCCGAGCCCAGCGCCCGCGCCACGCGCCTCTACGGGCTGATCCCGGGCATCGTGGCCGAGGAGCGTGGCCGCCAGGCGCGCTGACGCGTAGCATCGCCGGGCAGCAGGGCGGGGGACGGCATCATGCGGATCGTGATCGGAGGAGCCGAGGAGCTGGCGTTTCGCCTGGCCGAGAAGCTCATGGACGAACATCAGGTGGCCCTGATCTGTCCGGAGTCATCCCGGTCGACCCGCCTGGATCGCCTCGACGTGGACATCGTGTACGGCTCCCCGACCTCGACCTCCGTCCTTCGGCAAGCGAGCGTCCAGGAGGCGGATCTCTTCATCGCCGCCTCCGCCGACGACGAGAACAACCTCATCGCCTGCGTGGGTGCCAAACACCTCGGGGCCGATCGCACGATCGGGGTCCTCTACCGGCTCGACTTCCTCGCGCCCCCCGAAGACCGACGGGTCCTCGTCGAGAGCCTCGAGATCGACGCGGTCATCGTGCCGGCGGAGCAGCTCGCCCAGGAGATCGTGCGCATCGTGGAGGTGCCGGGCGCGCTCGACGTCGAGGTCTTCCTCGGGGGGAGCGTTCATCTGCTGCAGCACGTGATCGAGGAAGGCGCACCCATCACGCGAGGCACGCTGATGGAGGTCGGTGTCCCCGACGGCGTGGTGCTGGTCATGGGGCGCCGCGACGACAAGCGGTTCATTCCGAAGGGCAATACCCGGTTCGGTCCCGGCGACAAGGTGACGGCGATGGGGAGCCAGGCCGGCATCGAGCGCCTGCTACGCCAGTTTCTGCAGAGCACCACGCACGGCAAGGAGGCCAAGCGCGCCACGATCGTCGGGGGCGGTACGGTGGGGCTGGCGGTCGCACGCGGGCTCGAGGCCCACGGCTGGACCATACGGATCGTCGAGCGGGATCGGGCTCGTTGCGAGGAGATCGCACCGCTGGTGAGGGGGTTGGTGCTGCGCGGCGATGGGACCGACCTCGACCTCCTCGAGAGTGAGCGCATCGCCGACGACCCCGTGCTCGTGGCGGTGACGTCCAACGACGAGAAGAACCTGCTCGTGTCGCTCCTGGCCAAGCAACTCGGCGTGTCCCGCATTCTCACGCGCGTGGACCAGGAAGCCAACGAGCGGATCTTCGAGAAGGTCGGGATCGACGTCGTGTTGAGCGCCCGGGGCGCGGCCGTGCAATCCGTGCTCGAGACCATCGGGCACTCCAAGGCGGACCTGCTGGCCGAACTCGAACACGGTGACGTGGAAGTCATCGAGATCGAAGTGCCGTCCGATCTGGCTCCGACCCCGCTGAGGAGCATCAAGTCCGATATCTTCGCGATCATCGGTGCGATTCTCCGTGCCGGGAGCGTGATCATCCCTCGGGGGGAAGACGACGTGCGCGGTGGGGACCGCCTCCTCATCTTCTGTACCCAGGAGGACGAGCAGAGCGTTCGGGAGTTCTTCACCGAGCACATCCGCGACGGTCAGGAGTAGCCCGTGCGGCTTCGTCTCGTCCTCGGCGTCATCGGGTTCTTCCTGCGGATGTTCGCCCTCGCGTTCCTGCCTCCGCTCGTCCTCGCTTTCGTGAATGCGCTGCAGGGTGAGAGCTCGTGGTCGGCTGTCGGTGCCTTCGTCACGGCCCTGGCGATCACGGGAGGACTCGGGTGGCTTCTCTCCTGGCGCTTCGAGCGAAGTCCGCTCCTGCGTCGCGGGGAGGCGCTCGGGGTCGTGGCGGGGACGTGGCTCCTCGTCGCGACGTGCGGAGCCGTGCCCTACCTCTTCTACGGCATGGACGTCTTCGACGCGTTCTTCGAGTCGATGTCGGGTCTGACCACCACGGGCGCCACGATCCTCGTCGACTTCGAACAGTACGATCGCGCGTTCTACCTCTGGCGGGCCATGACCCAGTGGTTCGGCGGCCTCGGCGTCATCGCGCTCTTCGTCGTCATCCTGCCCCGGCTCGGCATCGCCGGTAGGCAGATCTTCTTCGCCGAGGCGTCGTCGGCGTCCGGCGACGGTGTCAGCCCGCAGGTGCGCGACAGCGCTCGCCGCCTCTGGATCCTCTACACCGGTCTGACTCTGCTCGAAGCCGTCCTCCTCCTCCTCACCGGGATGTCGCTGTTCGACGCCGTGGTGCACAGCTTGACCACGATGAGCGCCGGGGGGTTCTCCCCACACCCGCGGTCGATCGAGGGGTACGCCAACGTCGGGGCCGAGTGGGTCTTTATCGTGTTCATGGTCCTGAGCGGCACCAGCTTCACGTTGCAGTATCGGGCCTTCACCAAGAAACCCCTCGAACTCGTGCGCGACGGTGAGTTCCGCACCTACTTCATCGGCATGCTGCTCCTCACGCTGCTCGCGGCTGCGCTCCTGACCGAAGGCTTGCCGTCGCTGGACTCCATCCGCACGGGCGCGTTTCAGATCGCGAGCCTGGCGTCCTCCACCGGCTATGCCAGCGCGGACTTCGAACTGTGGAGTCAGGCCCTCAAGACCGTCCTGATCCTGGCCATGTTGATGGGGGGATGTGCCGGTTCGGCCTGCGGGGGCGCCAAGGTCATCCGGTACATCATCACGACGAAGGTGCTCCGTCGTGAACTGAAGCAGGTGCTCCATCCCACCGCAGTGATTCCCATCCGCTACAAGAGCGTGCCCATTCCGCCGCAGGTCCTGCGTGCGGTGACGACGCTGGTCGTGCTCTACATCCTCGGGTACGGCGTCACCGGCGCCCTCGTCGTCCTCGTCGAACCCGATGTGGACATCCTCACGGGGTTCACCGCATCGCTGGCCTGTCTGGGCAACATCGGCCCCGGATTCGGCCCGGTCGGCCCCATGGGGACCTACGCCCACCTGTCGGACTTCACGAAGGTGTTGTTGTCGATCGCCATGTGGGTCGGGCGTCTCGAGATCGTGACCGTGATCGCGCTGCTCCATCCCGATGTCTGGAAGAACATGCACTGGCGCTCGAACCGTCCGGCGCGGGTGGATGCGACGACGGGACGGGTGCGCTAGTCGTGCGTGGTTCGTGCGCTCGGCTGCCCGCCCTGCTCGGCCTGCTCGCCGTCGTCCTGGCCCCGATGTCGGCCACCGCCAGCGGGCGTAACCTCGACGGTCGCATCGCTCCCAATCTCGTGTTTCCGGGTGGCGTGGGCGTGGCGGCCGGGACGCGACTCTCCGACTACCGGGGGAAGGTCGTGTGGATCAAGTTCGTCCTCCGCGACTGCCCCCGCTGCCGGGCCTCGTTGCCGGCCATGCAAGCCCGGCATGAGCTGTGGGCCGGAAGCGGTCTGGTCGCCCTCGCCGTCATGCACGAGCTGGGGCCGGGTGACCTGAAGGCCTGGCAGCGCCGCGATGGCGTGGACATGCCCACCGGCCAGGACCCCCGTGGCCTCCTGGCGCGACAGTACGGTGTCGGTCACCGACCGACGGACTACGTGATCGGCATCGACGGGCGGGTGCGGCAGAGCAATGGCGCCTCCGACGCCGTGCTTCGGGCCGAGCTCAAGCGCTACCGCCTTCGTCGGCTGGGCGACGTTCCCGAGGCGCTGGCCGACGCGCGCGATGCCGTGGCGCGATGGGATTTCGGGCAGGCCCTGCGGCTCGCCGAGCCGCGCGCCGCCGCAAGGGACGCGCCGGTTGAGGTGCGCACGGCCCTGGCCCGGATCGAGATCCTCGCCCGCGAGGAGCTCGCGGGGCGGGTGGCCTACGCGCGTCGCCTCGCGGGACGCGGAAAGAAGGCCGAGGCCCGGACCTACCTCGACCGTGTCCTGGCGCACTTCGTCGGGACCCGCCTGGAGCCGGAGGCCAGGGCCGCGCGAGCGAGCCTCGGCGAGCCGGCGCCGCGCCGCCGCTGACCTCGTCGGCCGCCCGACCCAGGATGACGTCGTCATGACCCAGGTCGTGTGGATTCTGCTCAGGAAAGAGCCTGAAACCTGGATTTGCTGCGGGTTGGCGGGCGATCCGGACGATTCCCACGTGGGGAGGCCAGGCCTTGCTCTGGTACCTTTCCCTAGGAACGTCCGAGGCAGACGAGGTCGTCGTGTAGACACGGCGCCTCGTGGAGGAGGAGGCGTATGGTGCGCACGACGCGTTGGATCCCGGGGCGGCGCTCGACCGCCCTGCTGAGCGTGGTCATGCTTGCGGGGCTCGTACTCGCGGGCTGCGCGGGCAATCGGGTCACGGCCGTAGGTGGATGTGATCCCTGTGATCCGTGCGGTAGCCAGGTGCGCATCGCGCGGGCGACGCCGACCGCCGATCCCGGCGGCGGCTGTCCTCCCGCCGAATTGGGTGCCGAGGCCGGCCAGGCCTGGTGCCGGGTCTGGATTCCGCCGGAGTACGCGATGGTCGCCGAGACCTACTGCGTGAAGCCGGCGACCCAGCGCACGGTGCAGATTCCCGCCGAGTACGGGGTCCGTCCGAAGCTCGTCTGCGTGGAAGAGGCCCAGATGGACGAGCGCTGCGTGTCCGCCCAGTACGGCGTCAAGAAGCGCACGGTCATGGTCTGCCCTCCCCGCGAGGAGTGGAAGCGGATCTGCTGCTCGCGCAATCCGGACCTCGGCAGCCACGAGATCCAGACCCAGTGCTGGCAGAAGGTGGAGCACCCGGCGCGCTTCGAGGAAGAGGATTGCCCCGTCTGTCTCTCGCCGGAGCGTGTCTGCGTCGACTACACGCCGGCTCGCTACTGTGTGGTCGAGGAGCGCTACGAGGTGTCGCCGGCCAAGTGCCAGTGCATCACCGAGCCGCCCGTCTTCGACACACGCATGAAGGAAGTCTGCGTCCGCCCCGGCCGCTGGGAGTGGCGCCGCAACGACGCGTGCGAGGTGCCCTGCGCCCCCGTGCCCGCGCCTTGCGCTCCGGCCGCGAACTGAGCCCACCCGACGCGACGGCATGACGGCCACGACGCCCCGGACGTCCTCAGGGACGCCCGGGGCGTCTTTCGTTCCCGGGCTCGCCCTCGGCGTCCTGTTGCTCGCCCAGTGCACCCATGCCGACCCCGCCCCCTGGGTCGAAGGGACGCCCCGACCCGTGCGCGTGCGCCTCGAGGTGCGCGGCCAGGCGCAGGAGCGGAGCCTGTCCTGCGAGAGCCGGTCGGCCTGCGATCTCCTCGTGTACTGGGGCTGTCCCACCGAGGAAGCCGCGTTTCTCGGCGGCCTGACGGCTTCGGACAACCCGGAGTACGGGTTCGTGGGCAGCGTGGACGACCCGGGTGGTGGATTGCCGCCCGCCGGCTACGGGGTGTACGAGGAGCCGATTGCGCGGCGTCTCGGCGCCTTGGGTGCGCATCCCCTCGCTCTTCGCGGCGTCGATCTGGACTGGCTGAAGCGACAGCTGGCGCTCCGGCGTCCGGTCATCGTGTGGGCCACGGCGGGACTCGATGCCCCCCCGGCCACCACGATGCAAGATGCCGAGGGCCGGACCTTCCCCGTGGTGCCCTATGAGCACACCTTCCTGGCCGTGGGCTACACGCCCGGGAAGATCATCCTCCTCGACCCCGCCACGGGAACGACCAAGAAGGTCCCCACCGCGCGCTTCGATGCGTCGTGGGGCGTCCTGGGGCGCCGCGCCGTCGTCGTGACCGGTGCGCCACGTCCACCCCTGTGAACGTGTGATGCGCCAGGCCGACGCGCGTGCGCTTGCCGGGGCGCGCTGCGTGCCGCGGTCGGCCCTCCGTCGCCATTGGCACGCGCCATGCGAATCACCCCGCGGCTTCACGGCGATGTCGTGCGGCTGGCTCGATCGGGGGGCGTTCTCCCGACGGGTCCAGGGGGGACCGTTCCTGCCGGCGGAAGCCCCTGTTCGCGCGGCCGGTCCTGCGGGACCGGTCGCGCACTCTCTTATCCCCCCTCCGAGGCGCGACCCAGCACCTCGTACAGGACGGCGGAGGCGCAGAGCGCCACGTTGAGGCTGTTCGTGATGCCGCGCACCGGCAGCTCGACGACTTCGTCGGCGAGAGCAATCAAGTCGTCGCGTACTCCCTCGCGCTCGTGTCCGAACACCAGGACGAGGGGCAGGTCGTAGGAAGCCCGTCGCCACGGCACGCTGCCCTCGCCTTGCTCGACGGCGATCACACGCCAGCCGGCCGCCTTCAGGCGGGCGACTTCAGGCACGGCGTCGTCGTAACGTGTCCACGGCACCACGTCGAGGCTGCCACCGACGCCCGTCTTCAGGATGCGGTTGGTGGCGCGCTCACTCACGCCCGGCCACGCGGTGATCCCCGTCAGCCAGAGGGCTTCGACGTTGAGGCAGTCACACAGGCGAAACATCAGGCCCACGTTGTTTGCCGAGCGGATGTTGTCGAGTACGACGATGACCGGGAGTCGGGTGCTGTCCCGCTCCGCGGCGTCAGGGCGGGAGGCGATCAGCTCGTCGGTGGTGTAGCGGCGAAACGTCGGGGCCATGCCGTGCCTCGGGAGTGGTCGTAGGCTACCCGGGTGATGCCCCGGTCGCCCCGCCTCGTCTCGACGCTGCTTCTCCTCGCACTCGCGGGCTGCCGGACGGTCGTGCCGCAACCGTCGCCGCCTGCCCCGCATCTGCCCACCCAGCATGTACCCAGCGCACCCGAAGCCGCCTACTACGACGCCGGAGGCGAGGTGCCGCCCGTGGGGCCGGAGGAAGTCGTCTTTCGCGGGGTGGAGCACGAGATCCTCCGACTCGAACTGCCACCGCGCGTGCCGGACGACCTGCGCCACCTGTCGCACGCCGAGGACCCGATCGAGCTCCTCCTCTTCAGACCCCGGAGGCTCGGCAGGGAGCGACGTCCCCTGGTCCTCATGTCGCCGATCCTGGCCAACAGCCTCACGCTCATGAACGAGTTCGCTACGGGGTTCACGCGCCAGGGCTTCCTCGCCGCCATCGTGATGCGCAAGGAGTTCGAGTTCGATCCGGCGACGGCGCTGGAAGACGCGGAGGGGGAGTTTCGCACGTACGTCATGCAGAGTCGGCAGGCGGTCGACTACCTGGTGACCCGTCCCGAGGTCGATCCCGAGCGCCTGGCTACGTTCGGCGTGAGCGCCGGGGCTACGATCAGCGCCTGCCTTGCCGGGGTGGACGACCGCTTCCGGGCCCACGTCCTGGTACTCGCGGGGGGGCCCGTGGCCGACGTCTTGTCCGACACGGACGAGGATCGGTTCGTGCGCTACCGCGAGGCGCTCGGCGCGAGCAGCGGCAAGGACCCCGCGTGGTTTCGGGAGGAGCTGCGTCGGCGTCTGCGTACCGACCCGGTCGCCCTGGCTCCCCGCGTCGACCCGGATGCCGTCCTGCTGTTCCTGGCGCGGCGCGATACCGCGATTCCCGTTCGCCACGGCTACACCCTCTGGCGCGCGCTCGGTAAGCCGAGGCTGCACGTGCTGCCTCTTGGCCACTACACGTCTTTCCTGCTCCTCCCCTGGATCAGCGCGGAGACGAATCGCTTCCTCGCCGCCCGCCTGACCAAGGTCGGTGCGCCGCCCCGGGCCCTCAGATCGGCTCGGTGATGCCGGGGCCCATCGCGTCGTCCGGTTCGGCCTCCGGGGGCCGGGCCTCGCGTTCACGCTGGCGCTTCCTGCGTTCCTCGCGCCGACGTTCCTTGTCCGCTTTGGCGGCGCGCGCCTCTTCGCGCGCGGCGAACGCTGCCGGGAAGTCGAAGTGCTTCTTCGCCTCGCGCCACCAGCGTCGCCACTCATCCGGATTCGTCCGGAACCGCTGGCCCGTCGCGTAGTTCAGCGCGTCCCGCGTGATGTCGCGGAAGCCGGCACCTCGACGCCCGCGCGAGCCGAACTGGATCAACGATTCGATGGCCTCCGCGTCCGGGACGTTCGCGACGGCCATGGCCCGCGCCTTGATCAGCGTACGATCGAAGGTGACGGGAACGTCGAGCAGCGCCTTGATCGTGCTGGGCTGGGCCAGGTCGTGCAGCGCCTGGATCACCAGCGCGTGTTCTTCCGCACTCGATCCTTCACGGAGATAGCGGGGGAGTCGAGCCGCCAAACCGCGCGCCGCCGGCGCGCGCTCCTTGCCCTCGCGGAGACGCAGGGACTCGATCGCGGCCTCCCTCACTTCGCGTACGTCGTCCTTCAGGGCTTTGACGAGCGGTGAGGTGAGCTTCTTGTCCTGGACCTCGCTGGCCGCTCGCGCGGCGAGTAGGCGCGTGCCCGCCTCGCGGTCGACCAACGCCTTGCGAATGCCCTCTGCCGTCGTGAGCTCGGGCGCGCCGTCCGCTACCGCCGGGCAGGCCGGCAGGATGGCGAGGAACACGATGACGAGCGATGCCAGGCGCATGATGGCCCTCCAACGGATCTCATCGGCTCCAACCCCTGCCGGCCAAAGGAGTTTCGTCCGCGCAGGGCGTCGACGGATACTGGGGGCCATGCTCATCCTCGTACCCACCGCGGCGGAAGCCCATCGCCTCTTCGAGGGGACGTGCCCCGAGGGGTCCACGCCCGTGCCTACGCGGGTCGGTGACCACGACGTGGAGGCCGCGCTCGTGGGCTTCGGGCCGATCGCCGCGGCCGCCCTCACGGCCCGGGCGCTCGCCAGCGCGGTCTCAGAGCCCGTCTGCCTGGCCGGCGTTGCCGGGACCTACGACGCCCGCCGCCTGCCCGTCGGAGGGCTCCTCGTGGCTACCGAGGCCGTATGCGCCGATGTGGGCCGCGGGCGGGGGGACACCCTGCTCGGGCCCGAAGCGCTCGGGTTAGCCCAGGTGCCGGCGGGGCCGACGGGGCCCGCCATCCACGACCGGCTGCGCCTGGCCGAGCCCCCGGCCGGCATCCTCGGGCAGGCCGTGCGGGGCGGCCTCCTGACCGTGTCGCGCGCCTCCGGTTCCGCGCGCGAGGCCGACGTGCTCCGACGGGCCCACCCGGACGTCCTGGGCGAGGAGATGGAGGCCTTCGCGGTGGCGCTGGCGGCCGCGTGTGCCGGCCGGCACGTCCACGTGCTCCGAGGCATCTGCAACGTGGCCGGCGACGCCGATCGGGCCCGGTGGCGCGTGGACGAGGCGCTGGCGGCGGTGCGAGAGGGGCTCCTCGCGCTTCTCGGCACCCAGGGCCCTTCATGAAAAGGACCCCGGTCGACCGAAGCCGACCGAGGTCGTCGTATCCACCCGAGCTTGGCGCATGGGGAGGAGGATCGCCGGAGACAGGGATTCCGACGTGCAGGATCTCGGGGGAGACGGCCGGACGGATCCGGCAGCGGTCTCTTCGGCCAGATCCGCGCCGGGACATGAGAGAGGAATCCGGGTGCCAGGCGGCCGGGCGGACGTTGGCTAGACTGCGCATGGGAATCGCCGTGAATCGACCTCTCCTCGTTGCCGCTCTCCTCGTCTTCCTGCTCGTGCCGGCGTGCGGAGACGGCGCCGGTGAGGCCGCGTCCCGCGCGTCGATCCCTCGCCGCGGTCCGCTGAAGCGGCCGATCGTGGGTCAGGAGATCTGGATCTCGTACTTCTCCCCCCATGCCCAGCCCTACGGCCGGGCGACCGGCCGTCCGGCGGGTGAAGCGAAGGCCCTGGCGGATGAGCTGCGCGCACGCGTGCGGGCCGGCGAGGACATCGGTGCGCTGGCGCGCGAGTACAGCAACGCGCCCTTCGCCGCCGCGGACGGATTCACCGGTGTGCTGCCACGCGACGAGGCGAAGCCCACCGTGTGTGACCGCGCGCTGGCCTCCCTTCCGGTGGGCGGGGTCTCCGAGGTCATGGACTTCCGGAGTGGCTACTGGTTCGGCGCCCGCATCGGGCTGGCGCGCGCCGCCGAGCTGGAGGCCCTGCTCATCCGGGAGCAGGGGGTCCGCGCCCGCTTTCGCTCGATCGCCTTGCTCTACCGGGGGGCGTGGCTGGCGGATCCCTCCCTGCGCGACCGCATCACGCTCTCCAAGGAGGAGGCTGTAGCCAAGGCCCAGCGCCTGCTCGAGCGGCTGGCCGCAGGCGACAGCTTCGACGAGCTTGCGCGGCGCCACTCCCAGGACGCGACGGCGAAGGCCGGTGGGGTCGTCTCCGTCGTGCGTCCGGGAGGCAAGCGAACATCGTGGGTGCGTCGGCAGGAGACCCAGATCCCGAAGAGCGTGCTCGACGTCGTGTTCGAGACAAGGGTCGGGCGGGTCCATCCCGAAGTCATCGTCAGTCCGCGCGGCGTGTTCCTCGTTCTCGTGGAGGAGCGGAAGGTCTTCCCGCCCGGCAAGGCGCCTTGAGGCTGGCGGCGCACGATACTAGTGACACTAGTACAGAGTGCGGTCCTCTCGGGCGGCCCAGCGCCTGAGGACTTCCTCGGCGGCGGGCGTCGGGCGGTGCTCGCACAGCAGGGTGCGTTCCGTTCGTCGACGCGCCAGCTCGTCGTAGAGGAAGGCGTCGTCGAAGCCCACCGCGGCCGCCGCGGCGCGATCGGCGGCGAACACGACGCGCTCGACCCGTGCCCAGTACAAGGCGCCGAGGCACATCGGGCAGGGCTCCGAGCTCGCGAAGACCACGCAACCCGACAGATCGTGGGTACCGAGCGTGCGACAGGCATCTCGGATGGCGAGGACCTCGGCGTGAGCCGTCGGGTCGTGATCGGCGAGCACACGGTTTCGGCCGCGTCCGACGACGGCCTTGCCGCGGAGGACGACGGCACCGAAGGGTCCACCCACCGCGTCGTCGAGCGCCTCGCGCGCGAGGCCGATGGCGATCTCCATCGCGGCCGCTTCGTCCATGCGTATGTCCTCGGCTTTCTCGTAGGATCCGTGGCTTCCCGCCCAGGAGTCGTGCCGTGACCGAGATCGTGCATCCGAGCGCCGAGGAAGTCGAGGAGCTGATCGCCACCCGACGCGACGTCCATCGCCATCCGGAACTGGCCTACGACGAGAAACGGACCGCGCGCCTCGCCGTCGAGCGCCTCCGCGGGCTGGGCTACGAGCCGACCGAGGGCGTGGGCCGCACCGGCGTCGTCGCCGTGTTGGAGGGCGAGCGACCCGGCCCGTGCGTGATGCTGCGGGCCGACATGGATGCCCTGCCGGTCGAGGAGGCCAACGACGTCCCGTATCGATCCGTGCACCCGGGTCGCATGCACGCCTGCGGACACGACTGTCACGTCGCGATCGCCCTCGCCAGCGCCCGCGTCCTCAAGCGACTGGGTCGGCCGGCCCGGGGCAGCGTCAAGCTCGTCTTCCAGCCCGCCGAGGAAGGCGGCAACGGGGCCTCGGCCATGATCGAGGACGGCGTGCTCGAAGCGCCTCCCGTGGACGCGGCCTTCGGCCTGCACGTCTGGAACCAACTGGACGTGGGGAAGGTGGCCGTCGTGGACGGCCCGTTCATGGGGGCCGTCGACAAGTTCCACATTCGTGTGGTGGGGCGGGGGGGGCACGGTGCGATTCCCCAGCAGAGCCGCGACCCCGTCCTCGCGGCCTCGCACGTGGTGACGGCCCTGCAGCAGATCGTCGCCCGGAACGTGGACCCGCTCGAGGGAGCCGTCGTCACCGTGGGCTCGATCCACGGCGGTGACGCGTTCAACGTCATCCCCGAAGTGGTGACGTTGGAGGGGACCCTGCGGTGCTTCGACCCGGCCCTGTGGGAGGCGTTGCCGGGGCACGTCGAGCGGGTCGCTACACGCGTCGCGGAGGCCTTCGGCTGTCGTGCCGAGATCGAGGTGGATCGCCTCATGCGGGCGACGATCAACGATCCGCGCATGGCTTCCGTCGTGCGGGAGGTCGCCACCGAGATCGTGGGCCCCGAGAACGTCGTCGAGACGCGCACCCTGACCTCGGAGGACTTCAGCGAGTACCTCATGCGGGTGCCCGGGTGCTTCTTCTTCGTGGGCAGCCGGAACGAGGCCAAGGGGCTCGTCCATCCGCATCACTCGTCCCGCTTCGACGTCGATGAAGACGTACTTCCCCTCGGGGTCCAGCTCCTGACGGGGGTCGCGCAGCGCTACCTCGAAATCGCTGCCGACTGAAGGCGGTCCCCGTTCGCGGTGTGAGGGGCGGCTGGTATCGTTCGCGCATGGAGTCGTGGCACGATCTCGAACTGCTGATCCAGTCGAGGCATCCTCTCGTCATCGTCGAGACATGGGAGGAGGAGCGCCTCGAAGCGGCGCTCCGGGAGGTGGCCGGTCGCCTCGCCATGCCCATGCACGTCTGGACCCTCACCGGTGGGCTCCGTCGCCCCGAGGCGGATCACCACGTCTACGACAGCAAGGAGCCGCTGAAGGCACTCGCCAATCTGCCCACGCTCGGTGGCGATGGCGTCTGGCTGTTCAAGGACTTGCATCACTACTTGCACGAGCCCGAGGTCGGGCGCACGCTTCGCGATCTCGGACAGCTCGAGCCCGGCCAGCGGCGCACGGTCGTGTTGGTCGCACCGAGCGTCGATCCGCCCGCCCATCTCCAGAAGTTGGCGGTGCGTTACCGGTTGGCGCTTCCCGGGGAGATCGAACTTCGGCGGCTCGTCCATCGCGTCGTCGAAGACCTGGGGCGCCGTGTTCCCGTGCGGGTGCAACTCGCCGACGCGGACTATCGGCGTCTGATCGAAGGCATGAAGGGGCTCACGCTGCACGAGGCGGAGCGCGCGTTGACCAAGGCCATCCTCGACGATCGAGCGCTCACCGATGCCGACGTCCTCATGGTCCAGGAGGCGAAGCGGGAGCTTCTGCGTGACGAAGGCGTCGTCGAGTACCTCGCACCGCAGGCGGATGGCGTGGCCCTGGGCGGGCTCGGCCGGTTCAAGTCGTGGCTGGAGAAGCGCCAACGCGCGTTTACGCCCGAAGCCCGGTCGTTCGGCCTGCCGGCACCCAAGGGCGTCGTCCTGCTCGGCGTACAGGGGTGCGGGAAGACCCTCGCCGCGCGCACCGTGGCCGAGTCTTGGCAGCTCCCGCTTCTGAAACTGGAGCCTGGCCGCCTGTTCGGCAAGTTCATCGGTGAGTCCGAGCAGAATCTCGAGCGCGCGCTCCAGCTCGCCGAGCACATGGCGCCGTGCGTGCTCCTGATCGACGAAATCGAGAAGGGCTTCGCCGGCGCATCGGGGAGCGAGGCGGATGGCGGGGTGTCTCGCCGGATCCTCGGGCGGATCCTCGGTTGGCTTCAGGACCGTACCGCCCCCGTCTTCGTCGTCGCCACGTGCAACGCCGTGGACGACCTTCCCCCGGAGATGCTTCGCAAGGGACGCTTCGACGAGATCTTCTTCGTCGACCTGCCCGACGCCGCGGAGCGCAAGGCCATCCTCGCCTTGCACCTCGAGCGCCGTGGGCGCGAGTCGGGCGCGTTCGACCTGGACGCCTTGGTCGAGGCGGCCGAGGGATTCAGCGGCGCCGAACTCGAGCAGGCCGTCGTGGCCGGCCTCTACAGCGCCTTCGCGGCGGGGACCGACATCGACACGCCGACGCTCCTCGACGAGCTCCGGGGCACCCGTCCGCTGTCCATCACACGGGGCGAAGACGTCGCTGCGCTGCGTGCCTGGGCCCGCGAGCGGGCCGTACCGGCGCGGTAGGGGAGAGGGCCGTGCGCGTCTACATGCCTCGGTCGGCCGGCTCCGCGTTCGAGGCGGAGGTCCGGCGTCGCCTGCCCGTACAGATCGATCTCCAGGTCGACCGACCGCGACCCGACCCTGCTGACTACGAGGTCCTCGTCGACGGGCGCCCGAGCGAAGACGACCTCGATGCGGGCAGTCGCCTCCAACGGCTGGTCATCCCCTATGCCGGTCTGCCGCCGGCCACCGCCGCCCTCCTCCGCGCGCGGCCGCACATCCAGGCGCACAATCTCCACCACAACGCCGCACCCGTGGCGGAGATGGCCGTCGGTCTGCTGATCGCCGCGGCCCGGCGCGTCGTCGCCTGCGACCGCGCGCTGCGAGTCGGTGACTGGCGTCCCCGCTATACCGAGGAGGATCGCGGACTCCTTCTCGCGGAACACACGGCTCTCATCGTGGGCTACGGGGCGATCGGGCGTCGCGTCGCGCGTGTGCTCCGGGCATTCGACATGCGGGTCCTCGGCGTGCGCAGGCGCGGACGAGGGAAGGATGGCGAGGTGGCGCTGTTCGGCCCGGACGCCCTGGATGCCCTCCTCCCGCGCGCGGACGTGATCGTGCTTGCGACGCCGCTCACCGAGGCCACGCGTCACCTGATCGATGCCCGCCGTCTGGACCTCCTCCCACCCCATGCCGTACTCGTCAATCTGGCTCGGGGCGCGGTCGTGGACGAACAGGCCCTCTACGAGGCGCTGCGCGACGGTCGGCTGGGCGCCGCTGGGCTCGACGTCTGGTGGCACTATCCGCAGGACGAGGCGGCGCGCGAGGCTACGCCGCCCTCCACGTACCCCTTCGCGGAGCTCGACAACGTGGTCTTGAGTCCCCATCGGGCGGGGCATGCCGCGCCCACCGAAGAACTGCGCGCGCGCCACCTCGTCCAGCTGCTCGAGGCCTTCGCGGCGGGGGGTGTCGCTCCGAATCGCGTCGACATCGAGGCAGGATACTGACGGTTCCCGTGGAGCATGCGCCCCAGTGACGTACGAGCTTCCCCCGAGCCTGGTGGCCGCTCTGGCTCCCGTCACGTCGGTTGGCGTGATTACCGGAGCCGGCATCTCGGCGGACTCCGGGATTCCCACGTATCGGGGCGCGGGCGGTGTCTACGACGACCCCGTCGAGGGCGAGCGGACGGTGGAGTCCCTCACGGGAGCAACGTTGCATCGGGATCCGGATCGCACGTGGCGGGCCGTGGCCGAGTTGGCGCGTCACTCGATCGCGGCCCGGCCGAACGCCGGCCACGAGGCCTTGGTGCGCATCGAGCGCGCCGTCGCCTCCTTCGTCTTGCTGACCCAGAACGTCGATGGACTCCATGCCGATGCGGGGACCGTGAATCTCATCGACATCCACGGCGACGTGCTGGCGACCCGATGCACGCGCTGCGACGCGCGGGGGCGGCTCACGCGCGACGACCTCGTGCAGCTGACGCGCACGCCGACGTGCAGCTGCGGGGGCGGGCTTCGACCGGATGCCGTCCTGTTCGGCGAGCGCTTGCCGCAGCGCAAGGTCTACCTCATGCAGGACGCGTTCTACCGTCGCACGCCCGACCTGGTGCTCGTCGTGGGGACGTCCGCCATGTTCCCCTACATCGACGAGCCGGTCCTGTTCGCGGCCAAGGCGGGTAAGCTCACCGTCGAGGTCAATCCGGAACCGACGGACCTGTCGCCGGCCGTCACGTACGCCTTGCGCGCGCCGGCGAGGGTCGTTCTGCCGCAGATGGCGGATGTCCTGGAGGCATCGCGCTGACCCGGGCTTTCCTGAGCCGCCGGCGTCCGTACCCTACGTCTCGCCCCCCCAAGGAGGAGCCTCGATGACTCGACCCGCACCGGACTCATTTTCCACCCGCACGGTCCTCCCGGTCCGGGATCGCAACTACACCATCTACAGCCTGCCGGCCCTGGCTAAGGCGGGCCTGCCGGTCGAGGCGCTTCCGTTCACCCATCGGATCTTGCTCGAGAACCTCCTGCGCAACGAGGACGGCGTATCCGTGACCCGCGCGGACATCGAGGCCGTCGCTCGTTGGGACCCCAAGGCCGCGCCGAGCCACGAGATTGCGTATCGGCCGGCGCGCGTCCTGCTGCAGGACTTCACGGGGGTGCCGGCCGTGGTGGATCTCGCCGCCATGCGCGACGCGATGGCGGCCATGGGGGGGACTCGTCCAAGATCAATCCGCTGCAGCCGGCCGAAATGGTCGTGGATCACTCCGTGCAGGTTGACGCGTTCGGCACGCCGGACGCCCTGGCTCAGAACGTCGCGCTCGAGTTCCAGCGCAACCGCGAGCGGTACGTTCTGCTGCGCTGGGGGCAGACGGCCTTCCGCAACTTCCGGGTCGTCCCGCCCGCCACGGGCATCGTCCACCAGGTCAACATCGAGTACCTGGCCCGCACGGTGTTCGCCGTCGAGCGGCAGGGGGAGTGGTTCGCGTATCCCGACACCGTGATCGGGACGGACAGCCACACCACCATGGTCAACGGCCTCGGCGTTCTCGGATGGGGGGTCGGGGGCATCGAGGCCGAGGCGGCCATGTTAGGCCAGCCGGTCAGTCTGTTGGTGCCCCAGGTCATCGGGTTCGAGCTGAAGGGACGGCTCTCGCCCGGGGCCACCGCGACGGACCTCGTCCTGCGCGTCGTCCAGATGCTGCGCGCCAAGGGGGTCGTCGGCAAGTTCGTCGAGTTCTTTGGGCCGGGGCTCAAGAGCCTCTCGCTCGCCGACCGCGCCACGATCGCGAACATGGCCCCCGAGTACGGCGCCACGTGCGGAATCTTCCCCATCGACGAGGAGACGATCGAGTATCTGCGCTTCACCGGGCGCCGCGAAGAGCACGTCGAGCTCGTGGCCGCCTACGCCCGCGCCCAGGGCTTCTTCCACGATGCGGACACCCGCGCCGAGTACACGGACACCATCGCGTTGGATCTCGACGAGGTGGTCCCGAGCATCGCGGGCCCCAAACGCCCGCAGGATCGGATCGACCTGGACCAGGCGAAGGCCGCTTGGCAGACCACGCTGGCGACGCTCGGCGGCGACGGGGCCAGGAGCGCTTCGAGCGACGAATTGGGGCACGGTAGCGTCGTGATCGCCGCGATCACCTCCTGCACGAACACCTCCAATCCGGCCGTCATGCTGGGCGCCGGACTGGTCGCGAAGCGGGCGGCCGAGCGTGGGATGCGCGTGAAGCCTTGGGTCAAGACGAGCCTTGCCCCGGGGAGCAAGGTGGTGACCCGTTACCTCGAGCACGCTGGCGTCCTCGGCGACTTGGACTCCCTCGGCTTCGACGTCGTTGGTTACGGCTGCACCACGTGTATCGGGAACAGTGGCCCGTTGCCCGATGACGTGCGAAGCGCCGTCCGCGAGAAGAACCTCGTGGCCGTGTCCGTGCTGTCCGGCAACCGCAACTTCGAGGGCCGCATCAGTCCCGACGTACGCGCGAACTACCTCGCGAGTCCGCCGCTCGTGGTCGCCTACGCGCTCGCCGGCCGGATGGACATCGACCTCACGACCGAGCCTCTCGGTCAAGATCGCGACGGGAAGGACGTGTATCTCCGGGACATCTGGCCCAGTGCCGATGAGGTGCGCGAGGCGATCCACCGCTCCGTCGAGGCCTCCATGTTCGAGGAGGAGTACGCCAACGTCTTCGACGGTGATGCACGCTGGCAGGCGATCCCCGTTCCCGAAGGTGAGCGTTTCGCTTGGGACCAGGACTCCACCTACGTGCGCCAGCCGCCGTACTTCGAGAACATGGGGATGACGCCCGCCGCGACGGAAGACATCCACGGTGCGCGGCTCCTGGCCCTACTGGGGGACTCGGTCACGACCGACCACATCTCTCCCGCGGGCGCGATCGCCAAGGACAGCGACGCCGGACGGTACCTGGTCGCCAATGGGGTGAGCCCGGAGGACTTCAACTCGTATGGGTCGCGCCGCGGCAATCACGAGGTCATGGTGCGAGGTACGTTCGCCAACGTGCGCCTGAAGAACCAGCTCGCGCCGGGCACCGAAGGCTCGTGGACCCACCACTATCCCGATGGCGAACTCATGACCATCTTCGAGGCGGCCATGCGCTACCAGCGAGATGGGGTGCCGCTCCTGGTGATTGCCGGCAAGGAGTACGGTACCGGTTCCTCTCGCGACTGGGCGGCCAAGGGGACCTTGCTCCTGGGCGTGCGGGCCGTGCTCGCCGAGTCGTTCGAGCGGATCCACCGCTCGAATCTGATCGGCATGGGCGTGCTGCCCCTCGAGTTCCTACCCGGGGAGAGCGCCGCGAGCCACGGCATCGAGGGACGCGAGTCGTTCCGCATCACGGGGATCGGTCTTGGCCTCGAGGCGGGCGGTCGCGTCACGGTTCACGTGGAGAGCGAGAACGGCTCGGTCGAGCGCTTCGAGGCGAGGGTGCGCATCGACACGGAAGGCGAGATGGACTACTACCGCCACGGCGGCATCCTTCCCTACGTCCTGCGACAGCTCCTAGGCTAGAGCATCTCTCCACCCGGCCTCGTCGGGGACCACGTCGTGCGCACGAGTGGCGCCTCGCTCGTGGCCGTGTCGGTCCCCGACGCCGGCGGCGCCGGCACGCGACGGGCGACGATCATCGTCACGTCGTCGTCGGGGGATCCGCCGTGACGGAAGCGTTCCAGGCTGGTCTTGAGGTAATTCACGATGTCTTCGGCCGGCTCGTCGAGGACTTCGCGGACGAGCCCCAAGGCGCCGTCCTCCATGAGGAACTCACCCGTCGGCGAACGGCTCTCGGGAACGCCGTCCGTCATCATGAGCAGGGTCTCGCCGGGGGCGAGGGAGGCCAGCTCCGAGCAGTGGTAGGAGCTGTCGGCGTACACGCCGAGCGGGATGCCCGTGCGCAGCAGCTCGTGGCGAACGTCGCCTTCGGGCCCGATGACGTAGGCGGGTGTGTGTCCGGCGGACGCGTAGGCGATCCGACCCGAGTCGGGGTCGATGCAAACGATCAGGAGAGTCACGAAGAGGCTCTCGCGGAGGTCCGGTGTGAGCAAGTGATTGACCTGCTTCAGGATGGCCTCGGGGTTGCACTCGGACACGGCAATCGAGCGGAGGTAGGCACGCACCTGCCCCATGACGAGGGCCGGACCCAGGCCGTGGCCGCTGACATCCCCGATGACGAGGGCCCACCTGCCGTCCGCCAGGGGGATGAAGTCGTAGTAGTCGCCGCACGTGGCCTCGGCTGAGACGACGTCGCCGGCCAGGTCCAGTCCAGGTACCGAGGGGGCCTGTGGGGGGTAGAGGTTTCTCTGGACGAGCGCGGCGAGCTGCATCTCGATGCGTTGGGCCTGGAACCGGTGGCGCTCGGTAACGTCTCGCAGGACGACCACGCCGCCCCGGAGGCGCCCCTCCCGACTTCGGAGTGGGCTGCCGCTGATGCCGAGCCACGCTCCTCGGGGGGTGTGCTCGTTGCGCACGAAGGTCTCGATCTCCTTGACGCGCTCGCCCTGCAGCGCGCGCGTGAGGGGAAGATCGCCGTCGGAGTACGGCGTGACCGTGTCCGGCAGGAAGAAGCCACAGGCCTGGGCCCAGCCCTCCTCGGGAGGGAACGCGTCACGCCGGCCGACCATCGCGCGCGCCGCGTCGTTGGCAAACAGGATGGTGCCCTCGGGATCCGCGACGACCACACCCTCACTGAGTGCCGAGAGGACCGAACGAATGGTTGAGCTCTGGCGGTCGAGCGCCCGTTGCTGTAGGCGCCGCGCGCCGAGTCCGGCAAAGCCGACGAACACGATCCACAGGAAGAGCGTGGCCAGGCCCAGGAGAAAGGGCTGAAGGCTCGCGCGCCCTGCCAGGAAGGCGGCGGTCGGCACGGCACGGAGCTGCCACGTCTGACCGCAGATCGCGATGTCGCGCGTGGCCTCCAGGTCGGTCGCCACGTAGCCGGGGGAGCGAAACAGCGGCTGCTCGCCCTCCTCGCCGTCCACGTCGTCCAAGCTGAGCGAGAAGAGCTCGTGTCCCTTGCCTTCGCAGACGAGTTCGGACGAGCAGAGGATGTCGGGGACGGTTGCCGCGAGGACGATGAAGCCGGAAGCGCTGTCGCCGTCCGGGTCACCGACCGCCTGGCAGAGCAGGACGCCTGGACCGCCGTCGACCCCTTGGACCAGCCGCAGGGGATTTGACAGAATCGGTTCCCCGAAGAGCTCTGCCTCTTCGAGGGCTCTCCGCCGGGTCGACTCGCAGGCCAGGTCCAGACCCAAGGCCGCCTCGTTGGCCTCGCGCGGCTCGAGGTAGTGCACGGGGTAGTAGACCGCTCGGATGCCTGCGGGTGCCAAGCCACGGTGGGAGGTGGGTTCACGAATCCTGTAGTTCGTGAATCCAGCCGCTCTCGTGGCCTGCTCGTGCTCCGGGCGTTCGTCCCTCGCGACACGCGGCGCCCACTCGATGGCGCGGATGGCGCTGAGGCGGCTCAAGGGATCCTGTACGAAGGACGCGAACTCCCGGCGGGTGACCACGTCGGAGGAGGCGTAGAACGCCCGCACCGACCGCACGACGTTGGAGAGAGACAAGACTTCTTTCTCCAATCGAAAGGCCTTCTCCGTCACGAGGTCGTTGAAGGACGTCTGGACACGGGCCTGCTCGGCGTGGAAGGCGGTGTAGTGGACGACCCACCCGAGCGGGGGTCCGACGACGCCTGCGAGCAGCAGGATCGGCCACCAGCTCTCAGTCGTTCCCCGTCGGATCACGCTTCATCCCATCGATCGTCCGCCAGCCCCGTGGCCCCACGTACCCGCCTCAGACGCGGCGGCACGTGTGTCGTTCCCAAGAAACGACCATCCCCATGCCTCGCATCGAGGCAGGCATTCCTTTAGCCCTGCTCTGCCTACAAGGTCAAACGCGAGAACGATCCCAGTCCGGACGAAGGAAACGCTGCACCTCGAGGAGGTAACCGTTCGGATCCTCGAAGAAGAAGTGGTAGATCCCGTACTCCTCGTTCGTACGAGGCTCGTGGAGGATGGTCGCGCCCTTCGATGCCAAACGGTCATGCCACCCGTCCACGTCCTCGGTGACGAACGTCAGGATCACACCCTTCGTGGGTCGATCGTCCCGGTCACAGAAACCCAGATACGCGCCTTCGCGTACGCGGAAAATCCGGCAGGCGCCTTGGTCCAGCGCGAGCGATAGGCCGACCACGTCCGTGTAGAAGCGGGTGGTGGTGTCGAGATCGCTCGTGTAGCAGAAGGTGATCCAGTCACTGCTCATCGGCATGCGCGGCCTCCTCCCGATCTCCGACTGATGCGCATGGGCCGAGCGCGACGTACCGAGCAACCATCGCCCAGACCGCATTCGTGTGCTCGCTGCCATAGAGTACGAACGGCCGGTCTCGGATCCGGCGCGGACGCCTCAGGACGTCCACGTCTCGAACGAGTTCTACGCAGCGGCCGGGGCGGCCGAGCCACCGCTGGGCGTCGTAGCGGGCGAGTGCCAGGAGCTCCTCGGTCTCCTCGTCCGTACCGGACGTGCCGAAGACGAGCACGACGTCTCGCCCGGCAACGTGCGAGAACGGCTTCTCTCGCGGTGGCGACGTCACGCCCAGCGTGAGGAGCCGGACGGACAGGGCGCCTTCGAAGAGAACGGCGTCGCAGTCGGCGACCTGGACCTCGAGCCGGAGCGCCTCGGCGTCTTTGGGCATATCGGCCGCGAGGGGGAACGAGAGCGCCACGCCTGCTTCGGCGAGGGGAGGCAATGCAGGGAGGCGCGTGCCACTCCCGTAGATCGCCGCGCCGACGACGAGGCTGGCTTCGATGGTGACCGGCCGGATCGTGTGCATGGTGGCGTTGACCAGCCGGACCACGACAAGTAGAGGCGCCGCCGCATCGACCGAAGGGTGCCCGCGGGTAGCGTGCGCGTGGGTGACGAGGATCTCGGTCCGGGGGGGCTCGAACGTGACGCGGAGCGAAGGACGGGTGTTGGCCGCGACGAGCGTGTTGGTCCCGGCGCGCAGGAGAACGGGATGGCACACCGGGCCGCGGCCACCGCCGTCACCGTCGAAGGGGGTGTCGTTCACGAGGAGGGTGTCCGCGCCCTCGATCGTGGCGAGCCAGACGCCTTGGTGCGGCGCCTCGACGACACCCTGGTGCCTGGTTCCCGTCTCCTCGAAGGGAAGCGCTCGCCAGGCGGGCACGGTGAGCCCGCGCGGCTCCCGGGCGTGCGCATGTCCCGCCAGGTTCGCCAGGAGGACGGCCACGAGGAGGACGGCGCGCATCCCGCCATGCTACGGGTCTCGCGAGGCGGCATCGTCGCGGTAGGCTGAGCCGTCATGGAGATTGTTCGTCCGTCCGGCAACTTCGAGCGATGACGGCGGCCGATCGACACGTCGAAGCGCTTCGTCGCGCGCGGGATCTCCTCCCGCATCCCGACGCGGTGAGTGTCCTCCGTGAGGGCCTGCGGGCGAAGCACGCACGCGTCGTCGAGACTGCGGCCAAGATCCTGCGCGACGCGGGCCCGACCATCCGCGGGTCGATGCAAGACGACATGCTGGCGGCCCTCTCGGCGTGGATGGGCGACGGCCGTCGTGCCGACCCGGGCTGTACGGCCAAGACCGCGCTCGTTGTCGCTCTGGTCCGCCATGAGGCGGAGCGGGGGGAGGGGGTGACCCCCGGCCAGTTCCGCGGTCTGCTTCGCGATGCGGCGCGTCACGTGGCGTGGGAGAAAGTGTACGGAGGCCGGGTGGACGTGGCCGGCGATCTGCGCATCGCGGCCGCCGCGGGCCTGGTCACCGTGGCCGATCCCCAAGCGCTCTCCGTCCTGGCCGATCACCTCGCCGATCCCCTGTTGCCGGTGCGTCGTGCGGCGGCGCGGAACCTGGTCGTGCACGGGGGGCGGGAAGCTGCTCTGCTCCTGCGCCTCAAGGCGCGGATCGGTGACGTCGAGGCGGATGGGCTCGGCGAGGTGCTCCGCGCTCTCCTCGCGCTCGACCCGCAGGCGCTCGACGTGGCCGAGGCATGGCTCCGCGCCCCGGATGGCGAGGACGAGGAGGCCACCTTTGCCGAAGCCGCGCTCGCTCTCGGGGAGGTCGGTAGCGACGAGGCGGGCGACCGCCTGCGTCTCGCTTGGGACCGAACCCTCGATGAGGATCGCCGGCGCGTCCTCGTGACGGCACTGGCCCAGGTACGCACCGACAAGGCCCTGGCCTTCCTCGTCGAGGTCGTCCGCGAGGCCGCGCCGACGGTGGCGGCCGATGCCGCGGCGCTGCTGGGCGCGTGCTTGCGCGGCGGGGCGCTGCGAGCGGCCCTTCACGAGGCCATCGATGCCCGCGGCGATCCCGCCCTGCGCCGGGCCGCTGGTCTGGGCTGAGTCTTGGTGCCCGGGCTTTAATGCCCAGGGCGAAACCCATGGGCCTCCCGGCACGTCGTCCGTTCAGGTTCCCGAGGGGCGTGCGGCGCCTCGGCGAGACTGGGGGAAGTGGCATGACACTCGTCGCGACGTTCTTTGCCGGCATCGTCGGCACGTGCTTCATGAGCGTCGTGATGACCCTCGTCCATCGCTCCGGCTGGGCCAACGCGGACATGATCCGAGCGCTCGGCAGCTTGATCACGCGTTCCCGGGAGAACGCGCTGGCCTGGGGGCTCGTCATCCACTTCGTGAGTGGAATGCTCTTCGCGATTCCCTACACCATCATCCTGAGCGCGTTCGGTGGCCACGGGCTACCGATCACCCTTGGACTCGGCATCCTCATGGGGCTCGCCCACGGCATCGTCATGAGTCTGCTCCTGCTCGCGGCCGTGAGTGAAAAGCACCCGCTCGAGCAGTTCCAGGATGCCGGCTTCGAGGTCGCCGTCGCCCACATCGTGGGACACGTGGCCTATGGCTTCGGCGTCGCTCTCATGGTGGCCGTGCTGCACATCGACTGGGGCTTGAGCATCTAGGTTCCGCCCGAGGGCTTCGCCTGCGATGCGCGCCATGCGCGCCCGGTCGCGAAGTTCTTCCGGATGCCGGCACGCCAGGTCTTGATCTTCTCGCGCTCGTCGCGGCGCACCGCGTTGCGCAGGCCGCGGAGGTTGTTCCGGAAGAGCATCGCCGCCGTGGGGCCTGCCCTTTTCAAGGCTTCGTCCCCCTTCCCGAACTCGGCCTCCCATCGGGCGAGGATCTCGTCCGGCGTCCCGGTCGAGTCACCCGGGATCAGGCCCTCCGTGGCGTCCGTCAAGGCATAGCGGAGGCGGTCTCCCACGTGGGCGAAGGGCGCCCAGGGCGAGAAGATCAGGATGTACGCCGCGCCGAGCAGCAGCAGCAGAGGCCCCAGGAACTTCAGCGGGCGGCGCGAGGGGCGGCGGGGCTCTTCGTGCGTCTCGGTTCCGAACGAGTAGGCATCCGGCATGGAGGAAGCCTACCACCTCGTCCTCACCCGGGCGGCGGCCTCGTTCAGGGGCGGTTGAGGCGCGCCCGACGTTCTCGGGCGGCGGGCCGAAACTCCCGGTTGGCCCCCGGCATCGAGAGCAGAACAACTCTCGAGGAGATCCAATGCCCCAGCCCGTCGCCCTCGTCACCGGAGGTAGCTCCGGTATCGGACTCGCCATCGCCCAACGCTTGGCGGACGACGGCTACGACGTCGTCATCACCGGGCGCCGCGAGGAGGCCCTGCGGGACGCCGCCACCTCGCGCCCCTCGATTTCGTACGTCGTGGCCGACGCCTCGTCTTCGTCCGCTGCGGCGTCCGCCGTCGCGGCGACCCGGGATCGCCATGGCCGCCTCGACGTCCTCGTGAACAATGCGGGGATCGCCCCGCCGGCGTCCCTGGCCGACACGACGGACGAGCACGTAGACGAGATCCTGGGCACGAACGTGCGCGGTGTCGTGAGCACGACCCGAGCTGCTCTCCCCATGCTTCGCGAGGCCGGGGGGCGGGTCATCAACGTCTCCTCGGCCGTCGCGCAGCGCCCCCTGCCGGGCATGAGCGTGTATTCGGCTAGCAAGGCCGCTTTGTCGAGCCTCACGAAGTCCTGGGCCCGCGAACTCGCTCCCGAGGGCATTCGGGTCAATGCCGTGAATCCCGGCCCCATCGAGACGCCCCTCTTCTCGAAGCTCCCGATGTCGGCGGAGGAGGCGAACGAGATGGCGGCGCAGATCACCCAGATGGTGCCCATGGCCCGCTTCGGCTCGGCCGAGGAGGTCGCGAACGTCGTGAGCTTCCTCGCGTCGGACGCCAGTCGCTACGTCACGGCGAGCGAGTACCTCGTCGACGGCGGCTTCGGTAGCTGACGAAAGACGCCCGCGCGAGCGAACTCGCGCGGGCGCTTGGTGGATCAACCGCGCTCGAGACGAGCGAGGCTGTGTGGTGCCGGGTCCTACGGGCGATCGACGCTGGACGTGTCGCCCAGATCCGAGATCGAGTCGTAGAGGAGCTGACGGATGTAATCCGCGTTGTGGATGTATCCGCAGGGATCCTTCTGGCCCACCTGGTAGTTGTAGGCCGCCGGCAGCAGCGTCGCGTCGAAGTCGACGTAGCGGTTGCCGAAGTTGGCCTCGTCCTCGCCGATCTCGCCGTCGCCGTCGAGGTCCTTGAAGAAGTAGGGGTAGGCGTGGCTGTCGTAGCCGATGTCCACGCCGATCACGTCCGTGGCGTACGTCTGGATGCTGTCGAGCAGCTCGCCGAGCATGACCTGGATGTCGTCGTAGGCCTGGCCTACACCGAACCCGAGCGTCTCGAAGCTGGTGCCGCCGTGACACGCCGTGCAGGTATCGAGCGACGGTTCCCACGTGTGGTTGGCGTCGCTGTCCATATGGCAGCCCACGCAGGTCTTGTACGTGCCCGGGTGCGCCGGGAACGTATTCTGACCGTCGTAGTCCTCACCTGCGTACTCGTACCCACCGCGCACGTCTCCGCCGAACATGGTCGCGGCGGCCGGGTAATAGTGGATGTTGATGAACGTGTACGGGCCCACGCCGGCATCGTCGTCGATGACCGCCTGCACGTCGTCACCGGACTCGCGTCCCTGGTGGCAAGCCATGCACATGTTGCTCGGGCCGTCCAGACTCGCCGTCTCGCCGGACGGGAACTCGACGTCGAGCAGCGGGCCGCTGCCCGCGTCATCCTGCGCGTCCCAGTTGGTCCGCGTGTTCGCAAACAGGTTGGCACTTTCGTGGCAGGCCAGGCACTCGATCGTGCTGCCCAGAGCCGCCGCCTCGTCGACCGTGCCATCCTCGAGGAAGTCGAGGTAGCCAGGCGTCGAGTGGCACTTGGCGCAGGAAGTCGGGACCTCCCCGTCTTCGTCCCAGTGGCGGAAGGCCTCGCCGTAGCGGTCGCCGTGGCCACTGAGCTGCCACTGCTGCGTCGCGGACGCATTGTCCACGTCGAAGCCCGTGCGGCCCGGCGCGATCACGCTGGGGGAGCCATCGATGTCCATCGTGGAGTCGTAGAGGATCTGCTGGACGTACGTTCCGTTGTGGATGTAGCCGCAAGGCTCCTTCTCACCCACCTGGTAGTTGTAGGCCGCCTTCAGCAGCGCCGCATCGAACTGGACGTAGCGGTTGCCGTAGTTGATCTCGTCCGGGTCGCCCATGCCGTTGCCGTTGAGATCGTTGAAGAAGTAGGGGTAGGCGTGATCGTCGTAGACGATCGGGAACCCGAGGTCGTCGGCGTAGTCCTGGATCGCGGCGTAGAGCTCGACCAGGAGGGTCTGGATGGCCGCGTAGTTCGCACTCGGCGAGCCGCCGAGCGTCTCGAACGAGGTGCCGCCGTGGCACGCCGTGCAGGAGTCGACGTCGGGCGCGAACGTGTGGTTCGCGTCGTCACCCTGCATGTGGCAGCCCACGCACGTCTTGGCACTCTCGGGGTGGCTGGGGAAGACGTTCTTCCCTTGGTACTCCATGCCCTCGTACTGGTACCCACCGCGCACCTCGCCACCGAACATCGTCGCTGCTGCGGCGTAGTAGTGGATGTTGATGAACGAGTAGGGGCCTGCGGGGTCGTTCTCGATCGACTGGTCGACCGAGTCCGTGGATGCGCGACCCTGGTGGCACGCCATGCACATGTTGCTGTTGCCGTTGAGCGTGGCGGTCTCGCCCGAGGGGAACACGACGGGCTCCATCTCGGGGAACATCGCCAGATCGTCGTACAGCGTGTTCGGGGCGTTCTCGTGACAGCCGTTACAGGCGAGGCCGAGCGGGAGCGGGGCGACCGTATCGACCGTGCCGTCTTCGGCGTAGTCCCTGAAGCCTTCTGCCGAGTGGCAGCGGGCGCAGGACTCCTGGACGCCGCCGTCCTCATCCCAGTGACGCCAGGCCTCGTTCGCGATCATGCCGTGACCGCTCTCGGCCCACTGCTGCTTGAGTTCGAAGCTGGCAATCACGTAGCCGAGCGTCTGAATCGCCGACATGTTGCCGGACGCATCCATGGCGAAGCACTTGATGACGGTGTCCGCAGCGACCGGGATCGGCGCTGTGTACATCGGGCTCGTCTCGTCGGGCGTCGTGAGATCCATCGTGTAGTAGATGACCGGAGCGGGATCCCGGTCGTCGACGGCCGTGAGGTCGACGTTGACGTTCGCGGCGAACCACCCTTCAGCGGGGTTCGCGGTCAACACCGGCGGCGTCGTATCCGGGTTGGGGGGCGGAATGAACGGCGGGCTGTCGTCGCTGCCGCCGCAACCGCCGATGATGAGCGGAAGCAATGCGAGGGCGAGGACCGCTCGGGTCCAGCGCCGTCCATCGGACCTGGGTTGCATGAATACCTTCTCCTGTGGAGGCCGGCGGTGCCGACCGATGACCAGTCCCCGTCCGCGCCGCTCGAGAACGACCGGCACGGCCGTCGTCCGGAGCCACCTGCCGTGAAGCGACCGCGCCCTGCCCTTGCGTGTCCACGAAGGACGAAGCGAAACGTGTCGGTTGCAACACTGTGGCAACGGTTGCTCTGGACAGGCTCATCCTATGGCACCCATCCCAAATAGCGAACGAACGTAAGTTGTTCACAGGTCGAACTTTGGTCATGAAGCGCGTCGATTTGAAGATGCGAACCACTCGCAAGATGCGCGTTGTCTATAGAGTCCCAAAGTAGTCCACTATGCCTGAGGGGTGATGAGCCCGTACGTGCTAGGAGTCGCTCGAGCGGGGCGCGGGCGGCGCCATGGTGAGGGTTACCCGCAGGTCGGCGACGGCGGCGCGCATGGCGCCCGTCAGCTCGGCTTCGCTCTGCGCCCCCATCAGCCGCCGCCGCCCGATGTCGAGCGTCGGTAGCCCCTGCAAGCGCGCGGAGCGCATCAGCGTGGCGTCGCGTTCGAGCCGGGAGGGCACGGCCGTCGCGCGCAGTGCCTGCTCGAGTCCCGCTGCGTCGACGCCCGCCCGTTGCGCCGCCGCGCGGATCTCCTGGGGGGACTCGCGGCGGGACTTGAGGAGCTCGCGAAACATGGCGTCCTCGAGCCCTTGGGTCGCGGCGAAGACGCAGGCGCGGGCCCAGAGGGGATACCCCTGACCGCCCCATGTGTAGATGCGGCGGACTTGGACGGGATGATCGAGCTGGGCCAACACGTCCTCCAGGCGCTGATGCGTGGCGCGGCAGTGCTGGCAGTAGGCGTTGAGGTACTCGACGACGCGAACCGGCTGCACGGTGGGGGCGGGCGGTGCAGGGGTGGCGGTGGGAGGCGGCGGGGCTGTGGTGAGCGCCGCCGTCGTGGCCGTGGGCTCTAGTGTCGGTGCGGCATGGGCCGCGTGGACCGCCGCGGCCGCGGGGCGCTCCGGCGGCGTCGGCGGGGTCGGCGGTCGACCCGTCGCCGACGCGGGGTCCCCGGCCCAGCGGGCGGGAGGAAGCGCATGCCCCGGGGAGGGGGCCCGTGCTGCCGAACCGTGCGCGTGAGTCGCCGCGGGGGCCGTCGAGGCCGCCTCCGTGGCCGTCGGGTCAGTTGCCTCGAACAATAGGTCTGCGTCGGCGAGGGGTGTGATCTCGACCCAGGCGGGGGCCTCGGGGCGGGGCCATACGAAGGGGGCCAGAACCGCGAGACTCGCCGCCACGGTCCACGCCACGCGGCGCGGCAGCGCCTCCCCCGGCAAGCGCTTGCCTGAGAGACGAACCGGGGGAGCGGGCCAGCTGAGGGTGATGACGCCGGCGACGAAGCCAGCGACGTCGGCCACCAAGCAGAGAGGGCAGTAGGTGTGGAGGACCAGCGCTTGGTACGCCACGAAGCCGACTCCCGCCAGCGCGGCGAGTGCGCCGGCCGGCCGCAGCAGCGACCTCGACCACTCGACCGGCAAGAGGGTGAGCAGGAAGAGCCCGCCGAAGGCCAGCATCCCGAGGAGCGAGGTCGGCACCCCCAAGACGGAACCCAGCGCGCTCTCGCGCGCGGCGTCGCAGGCCTGCTCGAGCGGGCAGAACGCACGCTCCGGATGAAGCGCATCCGCGGTGAGCACCGCGCTGGCCACGAGGGCCGACATGGCCGTCAAGCGGAGGAGCGCCGTTCGTCGGGCGAAGAACATATACCTCCCCAGCGGGTGAGTACCGGGACCGTGCCTGCACACGCCTCCCCCCGATGGGGGGCCCGCGTGCCCTCTCATCGACCGGTTCAGACGTCGGACCCAAGCGGCGCCGCTGCGGGTTCCCCGTCCCGATTCAGGAACCCTGAACACCTGCCGCGAGTAGTTCAGTCCTTGTTCAGGGGCGGTTCAGAAGGCCCCCGTAGACACCGTCGAACACGAACTGGACGGCGAGGGCGGCCAGCAGGATGCCGAGTAGGCGTGTGATCACGTCGATCACGGTGTCCCCCAGGGCCCGCTCGATCGGATCGGCCAGGAGGAAGAGCAGGCACGAGACCGCCAAGACGGCCCCGAGCATGACGAGGACCACGACCTGGGCCGACGGCAGGCCGGCGTGGCGACTCAGCAGCAGGACCAACGAGGTGATGGCCCCCGGACCGGAGACCAACGGGATGGCGATCGGGAACACGGAGATGTCACGGGGGCCGCTCTCGGCCGCGATCTTGTCCGCCGTACGACTCCGACGAGGGTTGCGCTTCTCGAACACCATCTCGAACGCGATCACCAGCAGCATCAACCCACCGGCCGTGCGAAAGGCCGGCAGCCCGATCCCGAGCAGGTCGAGGAGTCGTGCGCCGATCACTGCGAAGAACGCGAACACGATCGCCGCGATCCCCACACCCTTGATGGCCATGCGTCGCTTGTGAGCCGCGCTCTCGCCACTCGTCAGCGCCACGAAGATCGGCAGATTGCCGAACGGATCGATGACCACGAAAAGGGTGGCGAAGGCGGTGAGGGCGATCTCGAC
Organism: uncultured Planctomycetota bacterium; assembly: GCA_963802335.1. Taxonomy (GTDB): domain Bacteria; phylum Planctomycetota; class PLA2; order PLA2; family JAEUHO01; genus CAWDIE01. Next base: position 744,380 of record CAWDIE010000009.1, read on the forward strand.
CATGGCCGGGATCCTACCGCTGCCCGCCCGAGGGCGTCCATGGAGCCGAAGCGCTTGACAGCCCAGGGGCGACCGGGTCAAGTGGCGTCAAGGGGGTGTTCATGGGTGAGCTTCGGTCCGTTTCGGTGCCGGACGCGTTTCGCCCGGCCTTCGAGGACGCGGAGGAGCGCGTCCGCCGGTGGTTCGCGTCCTTCCACCACGACCCGACGAAGGGCGTGATCACGATTGGGGGGGAGCGGTACATCCTGGTGCGGGCGGCCAGCATGTCCGTCCACTTTGCCGAGTACGTGCGCTCTACCTATCCCGGGCTGGAGACGGGGGAGGCGGCCTCAGTGGTGAACCGGCTGTTGTTCGACATCGCCCATGCCATCGGCGAGAACGACGCCAGGAACTTCCAGGTGCGCATGCAGGTGACGGACCCGATCCAGCGCCTGAGCACGGGGCCCGTCCTCTTCGCCTGGTCCGGCTGGGCCTACGTGGACATCCTCCCGGCGTCCAATCCGTCGCCCGACGAGCAGTTCTACCTCGTCTACGACCACCCCCAGTCGTTCGAGTGCGACGCGTGGCTCGCGACCGGCGCCAAGACGGATCACTGCGTCTGTCACATGAACGCGGGCTACTCGAGTGGCTGGGTCTCGGCGTCGTTCGAGCGCTCTCTCGTCGCGAAGGAAATCACGTGTCGCGCGAGGGGCGATCAACAGTGTCGATTCGTGATGGCCCCGCCGGATCGAATCGAGGAGCGAGCGGAGGAGACCCTGCGGGAGATGGAATGACCGAGCGCCCGATCTACCGGAGCCTCGTCAACCGGTTGGCCGTCGAGGTGCCGCTGTTCGCCAAGGCCATCGTCGACGACGCGCTTGCCCAACATCACCTCTCGCCGGGTAGCGTCACGCCGTTCCAACTCAAGCGTCTGATCGACACGGAGATCGTCCCCCGCCTCACCCGCATCCTGCGGTCTGCTCGCTCGCCGCACGTGTCGACCCTGGGCGGCGGCACCGTCCAGATCGACGAGCACGACGATGTCGTCCACATCAGTCCGAGTGCGCGGCGCCTCTTGCAGCTCGCGCCCACCCTCGCGGGTCCCCGCCTGTTGCGCCGGCTGGAGGAGCTCGGGGCCGTCCGCCACGGTGAGCAACTCGTGGCCGACGGGCGGCATCTGGAATCGTGGCGCATCGAGCTCGAGCGCACCTACCTGCAGTGTTCCGCGGCCCTCATCCGACGGTCGGGCGCGAAGGGTGGCGCTGCCGCGGGCGTGCTCGTGACCATCTACGACGTCACGCTCGAGAAGGAACTCGAAGACGCGATGGTCGCGATGCACGAAGCGCTCCGGGACGGGAATCGCGAGTTGAAGGAGACGATGGGCGCCCTGCAGGCCATGGCCGAGAAGGCCGAGGCGGCCAGCGACGCCAAGAGCCGCTTCCTGGCCACCATGAGTCACGAGATCCGGACCCCCCTCAACGCCGTGGTGGGGATGACGAGTCTCCTGCTCGACACCCCGATGAGCGAGCAGCAGCGCGAGTACGCTAGGACCGCCGTGCAGGGAGCCCGGGTGTTGCTCTCGCTCATCGACGACATCATGGACCTCTCCCGCCTCGAGTCGGGCGGTCTGGAAGTGGAGAGGATGCCCTTCGCCGTTCGCGTACCCGTCGGGGAGGCGGCCGGTCTCGTCCGCGCGCGCATGAGCAAGGGGGACGTCGCTTTCGCGTGGAACGTGGACGAGGGCGTCCCCGAGCGGGTCGTCGGGGATCCCGCCCGCCTTCGCCAGGTCCTGCTCAATCTGCTGGACAACGCGTGCAAGTTCACCCGAGCGGGGCGCGTGGAACTGTTTGTCCGCTGCGCCCCGGCGCAGGGGTCGAATCCCGTCCTCTCCTTTCGCGTCGAGGACACGGGCATTGGGATCTCAGAAGACCGCATCGAGCACGTGTTCGACGCCTTCACCCAGGCCGACGTGTCGACGACACGTGAGTTCGGGGGCTCCGGGTTGGGGCTCACGATCTGCCGGCACCTGGTCGAGCGCATGGGGGGGGCGATCGGGGTGGAGAGCATCCTGGGAGTCGGGACGGCCTTCACCCTCACGATCCCCTTCCTTGCGATCGACCAAGGTGAACTGACGGCCGGTGACGAGGTGCGCGAAGACGAGGAGCCGCGAGAGACCCTACCCTCGGATCGAGAAGGGCGAATCCTCGTGGTCGAGGACAACCGCGTGAACCGGCTGGTGATCACGCGCATTCTCGAACGCCTGGGCTACGACGTGTGCGTCGTCGAGAATGGGCTCGAAGCCGTGCGGGCCTTGCGGGAGCCGTTCGATGCCGTCCTGATGGACTGTCAGATGCCGGTCATGGACGGGTTCGAGGCGACGCATGCGATACGCCATGGGGACGAGGACGTTCGCGATCGTCGCGTGCCGATCATCGCGCTCACCGCGAGTACGCTCGAAGAGGAGCGAGAGCGTTGCCGGGCCGCTGGCATGAACGCGTTCATCAGCAAACCCGTCATGCCGCTCGAACTGGAGAAAGTGCTTCGCGTCTGGGTGGGCGCGTCGAACTCCGAAGGCGCCCGCGGACAGGGAAGAGGCGTGGATGGTTGAAGCGCAGCCGAGCTGCGCACCGTGGATGAGGCTAGACGCCCCACGCAGCGACGGCGCTTGCAACGCCAGCCGCCAAAGCCAGGATCCGGATGCCGAAGTCGAAAAGCTTCATCTCGTGTCCTCCGAAGGGGTCAGCCTCCCTTCGTCCAATGCCCTCACCTACCAGCATCTTCATCTTTGTCTCAAATCGGTCACCTGCGCACGAATCTTTTCCAGAGCCCAGAAAACGGGGAGGCCGCTGCTGGATCGCCTTCATGGGTTGCGAAGGCTTGAACTTCAGCCGGGCCCGTCCTCGGACTCCTCTTGGACGACGCGGCGCGTGAGCCAGGCCGTAAGCTCCTGAAGAAACTCCTCACGAACGTGTCGCTCGCGCCACGGGGTGTGTCCACACGCGGCCCACGAGCGGTACTCGAGCTGGGGCAGAGTACGGGCGAGTGTCTCATACGTGGCCTCTCCGGGGTGCGGGTCCTCGTCGCCATGCAGCATGATCACGGGCGCCGTGATGTGGGCGAAACACGCGGGATAGGTGCCGTCCGCCTGCCGTGCAAGCATGTCGTCCCACGACTCCTCGTGCCCCTTCGCATCGACCTCGACCGCGGAGCCGTCGCTGGGCAGCGGGGCGACCGACATCAGCTCCTCGAAGACCTCGGCCTTGCGGGCCAGCTCGTCGTCCCGCGGTTGGGCATGCGCGCGGGCTTCCAACTCGATGCGACGGAGGCGCTCTCCGAACGTCCCGTCGAGGCGATCGGCCACGGCCTTGCGGTAGCGCGCTCGCGCGTCTTCGTCGAACGTGCCGCATCCGATCAAGGCGATGGACCTTATGCGAGCCGGATGAGCGGCACCGTACGCGAGGGCGAGCATGGCGCCCCAGGACCACCCGACGAGCGCGACGCGATCCTCGCCGGCCCACGCGGTCAAGACGGCGTCCAGGTCCTCCACATGGCGCTGGACCGTGAGCGGCTCGCCGCCGCCTTGTCGCTGCAGCGGTTCGGCGACACGGAACCGTGTGGCGAGGTCCCGGGCCAGTCCGTGGACCGACCCCCGCGCGCCGGGGCCGCCGTGCAGGACGGCGACGTACGACCCTTGATGGCCGAAAAAGCGCGTCTCGATCGGAGCCGGCGACCGCATGCCGCGACCTCCCCAATTGAGAACTCCCCCGCGCGGCAGCGCGCGGGGGAGTACCCGATCTCGAACGGGGTGGGCCTATTCGCCCTCGCCCATGGCGTCGTCTTCGACCTCATCCTCGTCCTCGACCTCCTCGTCGTCCTCGTCGTCCTCGTCCTCGGGGGCGTTCGCCTTCGCGATGGCGTCGTCCACCTGCTGGGTGATCTGGTCGAGCACCTGCTTGGCGCGCTCCTGCTCGGAGAAGAACGCGTCGTCCTTGATGTGGTCGAGGATCTTCTTCGCGTCCTCAGGCCGGTCGTTCTGCAGGAGGCCGACGCTCAGGTTGATGGCGAGCTGCAGGAACTGTCCGCCCGACTGGTGTTCCAGCGCGAGGAGGGCGGGCACGATCTTGTCCCAGTCCGGCTCCTGGCCGCGCGCTTGCGGCAGGATCTTGACGAACTCATCCCACTCCGCCTTGGCGAGACGGCGGCGGCGCTCCTCCTGCACGATCGGCAGGAGCTCCAGGTCTCCGTTCGGATCCGCCTTCTCCGCGGCGTCGAGCGTCCACGCGAACGTGGGCCACGCGAGGAAGCGCTGCTCGGCGATCACCGGGAACGCGGCCTTCAACGCCTCGACGTCCTCGTGCTTGGTGTCCGCGACGAGCTTCACGATGGCCTCGCGGCCGTCCTTGAAGCCAGCGAGGTGCTCGAGGTAACCCTCGGGGCCGCCCGCCTGGTAGCCCGTGCGCCCGTAGGGCGTACCGTCAGCCGTGGCCAGGATGATCGTGGGGAAGCCGGCGACGCCGTACTCCTCGTTGAGCTTCTGGTTGAGCTCGGGGTCGACGACCTTCTCCTTCAACTCCGGGGCGTTCGGGAAGTCCAAGAAGAGGAACACGAAGTCCTTCGTCGCGGCGTCGACGAACGCGGCGTGCTCGAAGACTTCCGAGTCGAGCTTCTTGCACCATCCACACCAGTCGCTGCCGGTGAAGTTGATGAAGAGATCCTTGTTCTCCGCGGCGGCCTGCTTCTTGGCGGCGGCTACGTCCATCATCCACGGGAGGTGGGCTGCCTCTTCGGCCGGGGCCTCCTCTTCGGCCGGGGCCTCCTCTTCGGTGGCCGTGTCCGTCGCCTCATCGTCGCCTGCCTCGGCGGCGGGCGCCACGAGGGCGAGGGCCGGCAGGAGGAGGAGGGCGACGAGAAGGAGCCAGGGCGAGAGGGCCGGGCGCTCGTCGGTCGCGTGCTGCTTGATCATGGTGCTACCTGGGGGCGGGAGGGAAGGCACGAGCCTGGGAGCCGTCGCCCCGGACGGATCCGGAAACGGAGCATGATACGCGGGTACCCGGGGACCTCTACGTGGCGGAGGGGCTCCTCTTGGCCGCTCGCCGGCGACCCGCGAGATCCCAAGAGATGGGGCCAGGGCGCCTCAGTCCAGCGTGACGATCACCGCGTCGAGCGTTTCGAGCCGCAGGGTGACGTCCCCCTGGTCGGTCGGCACGGTGACCTCGTAGCCCTCCGCGTGGAGGCGGAGGAGTCCCAGATCCGGACGTTCCCAGCGACGGTAGGTCACGGTGCTCGCGTCGGAGGACGGATCCGAGGCCGCGATCGTCTCCGTGACGTCGGCGACGTAGACCTCGTACCGCCGACCGAGAACGTCCAGCTCCGTCGACGCCGGCGCGATCCGACGTTGGTTGGCGCGCGTCCCCACGACCGTCACGAGGTCCTCGGCCAGCACGTCGGTGGCTTCGCTTGCGAACGACTGATCGGGGAACATCGTCGACTCGAGCTCGAGCATCGGCACCGCCCACCACGCGACGAAGGTCGGTGCGGGCACCTCGGTGCTCATCACGTCTTCGATCTGACCACCGATGGAGAACCAGCGCCCGTCGGCGTCGACGTGGATGTACTCGCGCGCCACGGTGCTGATCGACTCGGGAATGGACACGTCCTGACCCAACTCCCCCGCGGCGGCCTGCTCGAGCAACGCTCGCAAGGTGGCCGGGATCCTGAGAAAGAGCGTGTGCTTCAGGCTCTGGGCGTCGATTTCGGCATCCAGGGGGTACTCCACGTCCGCCCCCTCGTTCTCGATGGTGAGTGTGCCGTCGAGCGTGAAGGGTAGCGGCTGACCGGTGATGCGCACGGTGACACGCGCGTCGAACACGGCGCGGTACGTCGGGTCCAGCGGGGCGACGTCGTTGGCGGTGATCGCGACGGTGGACGGGGCCGGAGGGGGCTCCACGCCGCCTCCACCGCCACCGCACGCGGTGAGGAGCACCAGCCCGAAAATCGCCGCAGTCGCTCGCCGCATGATGCCTCCCCGCGCCCCGTGCGGGGCCTGATAGGCGCACCTTCGCGGTGCACGCAGGAAGTATAGGTCGTGGGCCACGCTGCGGCCGTAGGGCTTCATGGGTCCTGAAGAGGGGCGTCGTCTAGGCGGCTCACGCGCTGCCCCGTGCGCCAGCCGTGCTGGTCCACCGTGCCCGCGGCCACCTCCAGTACGCGATCGACGGGGACAGGCGCACGGTAGGTACGACCTCGTTCGGTCGCATGCGCCGAGGCCCCGCGCGTGAGACCGACGATGCGGCCGGCCCGGATCCAGACCAGATCCAGGTCGAATGCCATGTCCCGCATCGTGAAGTTCGGCCGGCACGGCGCCTCGTACACGAAGAGCATGCCCCAGCCCGGTGCGAGCGAGGCCCGCCCGGACAGCCCCAGGACGCGCTCCTCCGGGCGGCGGGCGATCTCGACGCGCGTCCGAGAGGCTCCCACCGCCAGGGTGGCGGTGGGGAGGGCCGCCGTCGCTCGGCCGCAGCCGGCCAAGGCAACGAGGAGGATGAGTGCGAGGGGCCGGGCCACGACGAGGGAGTCTACCTCCGGCGGGGGTTGCCATTCGCGGCGCCGGAGGTACACCCCGGCCCATGGACGACAAACCTGTCCCTCGTGACCCTCACGCCACGCCCGCAGAGACCTACCAGGCGCGCCTCGCCGCGGCGACCGCTGTTGCCGAAGCCGCTGAAGCGCGCGCCGATCGCATGTCCAATCTGCGACTGCTGTGTCTGGGGGCGGCGATCCTGGTCGCCATCGCGGCTGCCCAGGGTCTGGTCACCTGGCACGCGCTGTGGCTGGTTCTGGCTGCCTTCATCGTGCTCGTCGTCATTCACCAGCGGGCGTCCCGGACGCTCTTCGAGGCCGAACGAAGGGCCGGGCTCTACCGGCGAGGACTGGACCGGATGGAGGACCGCTGGTCGGGGCACGGGCCCACCGGCGAACGGTGGCGCAGCGATCAGGAACTCATGGCGGACGACCTGGATCTCTTCGGGGAGGGGTCGCTGTTTCAGCTGCTCTGTACGGCGCGCACGCAAGCCGGTGAAGAGCGCCTCGCGACCTGGCTCCTGGAGGGGGCCGAGCCCGTCGAGGTCCGACAGCGGCAGGCCGCCGTCGAGGAGTTGAGAGGGAACCTCGACCTGCGCGAGGATCTGGCGATCGTCGGGAGCGAGGTCCACGGTGCGCTCGACCGCCAGGGCGCGTTGGCCTGGGCGACGGCCCCGATCCAGTTGAACGGGGCGTTCCTCCCGTGGGTCGTGCGTATCCTCGGGCTGGTCACGACGACGCTCTGCATGGGCTGGCTGTTCGGGCCCTGGCCGATGTTCCCATTCCTCGTGTCGGCCGTCATCCAGTTCCTGCTCGTGCTGCCCTGGATGCGTCGGGTGGACACCGTTCTCGGCGGAGCGGATCAACCCAGCCGCGACCTCGATCTCGTTTCCCGTCTGATGCGTCGATTCGAAGGCGCCTCCTTCACGACGCCGTACCTCAGCGCCCTCCAGGAGGACCTCTCGGCTGCCGGTGGTCCGCCGTCCGCCGCGATCGATCGGTTGACGCGCCTCATGGACTTCGTCGAGGCGCGCCGCAACCAGATCTTCCTGCCGATCAGCTGGCTGCTCGGCTTGGGTACCCAGCTGGCCTTCGCCATCGAGCGCTGGCGGGCGGAGTACGGCCAGGCCCTGGTGCGGTGGGTCGATACCCTCGGAACGCTGGAAGCCGTCGTGGCCCTGTCCGGCTATGCCTACGAGCACCCGGATGACCCGTTCCCCGAGGTGCTGGACGACGGCGCCGTCTTCGACGCCTCGGACCTCGGCCATCCCTTGCTGCCCGGCGCCACGAACGTGCGCAACGACGTCTCGCTGGCTTCGCCGGCGGCAGGGGAGACGCCGCAGGCCCTCTTGGTCAGCGGCTCCAACATGTCGGGCAAGAGCACGCTCCTGCGGAGCGTCGGAATCAACGTCGTGCTGGCCCTCGCCGGGGCCCCGGTCCGCGCGACGGCCCTTCGCGTTTCCCGCTTGCGGGTTGGCGCCTCGATTCGCGTGAACGACTCGTTGCGCGAGGGGGAGTCCCGTTTCTACGCGGAGATCGCAAGACTGCGCCGCATCGTCGATCTCGCCCGCGATGCCGGGCCCGCGCTCTTCCTCCTGGACGAGATGCTGGGCGGCACCAACTCCCACGACCGACGGATCGGTGCGGAAGCCGTGATCGGTTCGCTCCTAGACACGGGCGCCGTCGGCCTCGTGACGACGCACGACCTCGCGCTGGCCGAGATCGCCCAGCGCCGGCCCCCGATGCAGAACGTCCACTTCGAGGACCGCATGGAAGACGGCCGGATGCGATTCGACTACCGCATGCGACCCGGCGTCGTGACGCGGAGCAACGCCATCGAACTCATGCGGGCCGTGGGGCTCGACGTCTAGGGGTGCCCATGCTCGAGGTCGACGGCTTCACGAAACGCTACGGGGACTTCACGGCCGTAGACGATCTCTCCTTCCGGGTGGAGCCCGGCGAGATCGTCGGTCTGGTGGGCCCGAATGGCGCGGGAAAGACGACGACGCTTCGCGGCTTGGCCGGCATCCTCAAGCCCACCGCGGGCACGATTCGGGTGGCCGGGCACGATCTCGCCCACGATCCCGTCGGAGCGAAACGGGCCCTCGCGTTCGTGCCCGATACGCCGACGCCCTTCGACCTCGTCACCGTGGCCGAGCACCTGCGGTTTACGGCCCTGGCCTACCGCGTCGAGGACGCCGCCTCCCGGATGGGGTCGCTCCTCGAGGAATTCGAGCTCGTGGAGAAGCGGGATGCCTTGGGCAGCACGCTGTCCCGAGGCATGCGCCAGAAGCTCGCCTTCGCCTGCGCCTTTCTGCGGGACCCGCGCGTGCTGATGCTCGACGAACCGCTCACCGGACTCGACCCGAAGGCGATCCGCAGCGTGAGGGAATCCGTCCGTCGGCGGGCCGATGCGGGGGCCGGCGTGATCGTCTCGTCACACCTCCTCGATCTCGTGGAGCGCCTCTGCGACCGCATCCTGGTGCTCCACCGTGGGCGGGCCGTGGCGATGGGCACGCTCGACGAGATCCGCGCGGCCGCCGGCGGCCACAGCGGAGGCACGCTGGAGGAGGTCTTCTTCGCCATCACCGAAGGGGCGGAGGAGGACGCGTGAGCCAGCGTGCCCTCGGCTACCTGCTCGCGGTTCGGTTCAAGAACTTCGTGCTGCGCATCGTGCGCAATCCCAAGCGGCTCTTCGGCGTGCTGATGCTCCTGTCGCTGTTCGTGCTGCTCATCGTGGCGGGCAGCACGGAACGGGATGCCTCGGCCCAGCCGAGTGGCAACACGATCTGGGCCCTGCTGTCGCTCTATCTGTTGCTGGCCTTGTTCGGGGGGCTGGGTGAACCCGGCCTCGCATTCCAGCCGGCCGACCTGGACTACGTGCTGCCGGGTCCGTTCCGTCGAGCCCAAGTGCTCCTCTACTACATGGGGCGGCAGTACGCGCAAATCCTCGTGCTCTCCGTGATGTACGCCGTGTTCCTCGGTGCGGCCGGCATGCCGTACCCGCCGCTCGCATGGCTGGGGATCTTCCTCTGCCTCGCCGCGGCCGCCCACCTGCAACTACTCAGCACGCTCTCTACGGCCCTGGTCGGAGATCGCGTCTTCGCCCGCATGCGCACCGTGTCCCGCGCCATCCTCATCGGCGTTCTCCTGCTCGGCGGCGGCCTCGCGCTGGCCGCGATGGCCACCCAGGCCGACGTGAGCGGCCTCCTCTGGCGGGTCCAGGACAGCACGTTCGCCCGGATCGTCACCCATCCCGCGATTCAAGCCGCCCGCCTGGCACGGGCGACCTCGGCCGCCGTGGCGCTGCCGGCCCTCGGTGCGCTCCTCGCGTGGGTGGCGACCACGTTCGCCGTGGCCCTCCTCTTCCCCGTCAACTTCCTCGAGACGGCCTACACCAAGGCGCCGGCGCGCAAGAAGGAGGGGCTCGGCCCCGTCGTGAAGACGGCGGAAGGGGCGCTCTCCCTGAACCGGACGCCCTCGTTCTTCCGCGGCGCGGGAGCCGTGGCGTGGCTCAACCTCCTCACCCTGCGGCGACGCCTGCGGATGGTCGTGGGGCTCATCGCGATGCTCGTCGTGATCATGCTCGTCTCCGGGCAGCGCGCCGGAGACCAGGGGGACACCGGTCTGCCCAAGATCTTCTTCGTGCTGGCCTTCTTCCCCGTGATCGCGAATCTGCCGCTGGGCTTTCGCGGACAGTTCGAGCACCTGGAGTTCCTCAAGACGCTTCCCGTTTCGGGCGTTCGGCTCGCCATGGCGCAGGTCGCGGTCCCGACGGCCGTGATCTGGGTCGTGCAGGCCCTCGTCGTCGTCCTGTTCTGGGCTCTCGGGCAACTCGAAACGACGTGGGCCCTTGCGGCGCTGGTGGCTTTCCCCGCGCTCGACCTGGGGATCACCACCGTGGTGGAGCTATTCCAGTTGGGCAAGGAGCGAAGCGAGCTCGGCTTCCTCACGACCACCCTCCAGATGATGACGATCCTCTTCACCGTCGCCACGAGCGTCGGCATCGGGGCCCTGGCGATGCTCGTCGTGCCCTATCCGGCCGCGGGGATACTCGTCGGTCTGATCAGCTACGTGGCGATCGACCTCGTCCTGCTGTGGCTTCTCGGGCGCCGCTTCGAGCGCTACGAGAAGGGGGCTGCGTAGGTCCTCCCAGGGCCGGTATGATCCCCCCTCTTCAAGGGAGATCATCATGACGATCGAGGCCATCGACGCCTTCATCAGCGACAAGGACATCAACACCGAGCGCGACGGCTGGCGGCTTCGTTTGCCGAAGCCCCCGAAGGCTGCGTTCGACGACGGCAAGCAGGTGTTCTGGGACCTCGAGACGAACCACGGAAAGGTCCGGGTACGTCTCCTGCCCGCCTCCGCGCCCATGCACGTGTCCAGCACGGTCTTCCTGACCCGCCTGGGCTTCTACGACGGTCTCAGCTTCCATCGGGTCATCCCCGGGTTCATGGCCCAAGGCGGTTGTCCGCGCGGCTCCGGCACTGCGGGCCCCGGCTACCAGTACGACGGCGAGTTCGGCGGCGACGAGAAGCACGATCGCCCCGGGCTTCTCAGCATGGCGAATGCGGGACCCGGCACCGACGGCAGCCAGTTCTTCCTGACCTTCGTGGAAACGCCCTGGCTGGACGGCAAGCACACGATCTTCGGCGAAGTCGTGGACGGCATGGATGTCGTCAAGACGCTCGAGACCAAGGGGTCGAGAGACGGGAAGCCGACCGAGACGCTCACGATCGACAAGGCCACGATCAGCGCGGAGTGACGTCCAGCTTCTCGATCCTGACGACCAGGAGGCGCTCGCTCTCGTCGGCGGATCCGAACCCGCCGACGAGAGCGTAGCCCCGGTCGGGTAGGTCGAGGTGCGCACGTACGCGCGACACGCGCAGCTCCGGCACCTGGATGCGCGCGGTCTGTCCCTCGTAGGCGGCCGTGAACTCCGCCATCGGACGTGCGAGGTCGGCGACCGTGGCAACGACCTTGAGCGCGAAGCGATCGCCCGCCACCTCGGGAGACAGGTCGACGACCAGCCCGTCCTGGATGGAGTCGACGATCGGATCGAGGATGACGTTGCCGTCGTCGTCCTTCTTCGCCTCGTAGTCGCGCACGTACGTCACCTGGTTGGTGATGGTCATGTTGGTCGGCTGGCGATCGAAGGTGGTGAGTCGAGGCGCGTGCAGGATCCTCAGACCCTTGCCCTCACGCGCGAGTAGCGCCTGTGCTCGCACGGGATCGATCACGCGATGGGGTTCCTCGGCCGTCGGCGCGGCGGAGCCGAGCACGTCGCGCACGGTGCCGGGATCGGCCTCGATCCAGTGACATTCGATCTGGATGAGCGCACGCTCGTCGCCGGCGACGAGCGCCGGCGCCTCCTCCGGAGGGACGGTGCGCTCGGTGGCCGAGGGCTCGGACTGCATCAAGCGCACCGGGCCGCCCTTGGCGCGCTCCAGGAAGCGCTTCAGGGCCGGCTCGCCCAGCGCGTCGAGGGCGAGGAGCAACCGCGCGCGACGCTCCCCGGTCGCGGCTACCGCCAGGTCGATCCAGCGGTCGGCAACGTGGGCGGGGCGGCGCTCGGCGCGGTGGAGCAGGTCCCGTACCCGACCACGGGCCGCGGGGTCCAGTTCCTCGTAGGCAGCGAGGGCGTCGGCCAACGCAGCCGGTCCGCTCGTGAGAAAACGGATCGTCAGCCATTCCGGGTCGGTCGCCTCGCCGGCCCGGGCGGGCAGGACGACGACGAGACTGAGGATCGCCAAGAGCATCCACGAACGCATACGCTTCTCCCGGTCCTGCCGGCGCCCGCGGGCGCCGACCTGTGACTCCCAACGACCCTCGTACGCAGGCAAGGACCTGTGGTTAGATGCCACGATGCGTCTCTGCGTTCCTTCGCTGCTCTTCGTGCTCCTCATCGCCCCGGCCGGCGTCTCGATGCCCGACGAGGGTGACGTGGCGGTGACCACCCGCATTCCGTTCCAGGATCCGGTGCCCGACTTGCGGGACGCGTACGGCCTCTACGACGGGCGGGAGAAGGTCGGCTTCGGGCGGCAGACGCTGGAGCGGACGGACGACGGCGAGGCCATCCGCTACGTGTCGCGCAGTCGTTTCCTCGCCGACGTGGTCACCCTCGGCGAGCGGGGCCGTCTCGACTTCGAGAGTACGGACACCTTCGACGGGCGGCCGCCCTTCGCCCTCCTCGCCGCCCGGGAGGCGTCGTTCGACGGTGTGGCGAATCAGCGAGTCGAGGTCGTGGGTACGGGTCCCTCGACGCCCTACACGTGCGCCGTCGTTCGCGAAGGCGTCCCACAGCCAGCTCGCTCCTTGTCGTTCGACTACTCCCTCATCGACCGACTCACCCATGTCGAGTGGGTTCGCTCGCAGCCCGAGGTCGGCGCCTCGATCCGGGTGCGCGAGTTCAACATCACGGACCTCGAGGAGGACGTCTACACCTACACGTGCCTGGAGCGCGGCTGGGTCATTCCCTCGGCCATCCGTGTCGAGGCCTTCCGCCTCGCCATGCACAGCCGTCGGCGCGGGGATCTGGGCGAAGCCTGGATGGACGTGGAGGGACGCTTGCTCACCATGCGCATCGCCTCGCGCCTGGTGGTGAGGATCGAGAGCGAAGCGCAGGCCCGACGCAAGGATTGCGCTAGCGGCCTGTTCGCCTTCGGCCGGGTACCCGTCGCCGAGAAGCTGGGAGAGGCCCGGGACGTAAAGCGTCTCGAGTTCGAGGCCTTCGGTCGCGACGCGCGCGATTGGCTGGCCGAAGCGGTCGTCGGGATGCCGCGCACGACGCTGCTCTCCCGCAGCGAGCGAGGCGATCCCCGTGTGCGCATCGACGGGGGGGGGGAGGGCCAGCCCGACGTGCCCGGCCACGACGCCAACGACCCGCTGGCCGCCACCGCGACCTACCCCACGGCCGACGCCGACGTGCGCCGTATCGTCGAGGCAATCGACGGGGATCATGCGACGCCGCGGGAGCGGGTCGAGCGTCTGCTCACCTACGTGGCGCGCTACCTGGGGGACGTGCACGCGCCGCACGAGCCCACCGTGGACGAGCTGCTGCGCGTCGAGGCACTGGGCGATGAGACCGAGCACGCGCGTCTCTTCGTCACGCTCGCGCGCGCGGCCGGGGTGCCGGCACGCGAAGTACATGGCCTGGTCTACCTCGGCGATGAGGTCCAGGCCTTCGGCCCACACCGCTGGTGCGAGGTCCTGCTGGCGGGGCGCTGGGAGGAGGTCGACCCGACGTGGGAGCAACTCCGTGTCGATGCGACCCACATCCCGCTGCTTCGAGGTGACGTGGATGCGACGGACATCTACCGGCGTACCCAGGGGATGGCTTTCGAGCTTCGTGAGGTCGTGCGATGACCACGGGCCTGGCCCGGATCCTCTCCTGGAACGTCAACGGTCTACGGGCCTGCGCGAAGAAGGGCTACGAGGCCTGGCTCGAGTCCAGCGGCGCCGAGATCCTGGGCCTCCAGGAGGTGCGGGCTCGCCCCGAGCAGCTGCCGCTCACCCTGCGCCGACCCGACGGTTGGCACGCACACTACAGCCCGGCCGAGCGTGCGGGGTACAGCGGGGTCGCGCTCGTCGGCCGCCGCGCCCCGGACCGCGTCGACACCGAGCTGGGGGAAGCGCGTTTCGACGCCGAAGGAAGGGTGCAGATCGCCCGCTACGGGCGACTCATCCTCGCGAACGTCTACTTCCCCAACGGATCGGGAAGGGATCGGGACAACGGCCGGGTGCCCTTCAAGCTCGCGTTCTACGCCACCTTGCTGGAGCGGCTGCAGCGCATGCGGCGTGGCGGCTACCGGGTCCTGGTGATGGGGGACTACAACACGGCGCACGCCGAGATCGACCTCGCCCGTCCCAAGGCCAACCGGAAGACGAGTGGCTTCCTCCCGGAGGAACGGGACGCCCTCGATGCCTGGTTCCGGGCCGGTTGGGTAGATACGTTTCGTCGATTCGAGAAGGGGAGCGGCCACTACACCTGGTGGAGCCAGCGTTTCGGCGTTCGTGAGAAGAACATCGGTTGGCGGATCGACTACGTCCTGGCGAGCCCCGCCGCCATGCGCTACGTGCGCCAGGCCTTCATCCACCCGCATGTCCAGGGGAGCGATCACTGCCCGATCGGCGTGGACGTGGACCCCGGGATCTTCGAGCGTTGATGCGTCACCGGACGCCGTCGGCGCCCAGGCCCGGGAAGCGCACCTCGTGGATGCGGCCGCGGTTCGAGTCGACCAGGAGCACGGCCTCCGCGCCGAAGAGATAGGCGTACTCGAGGAGTTGGCGTCTCGTGCGTCGATGGGTGATGCGGGACACGTCGGCGCCTCCTTTGAACTCCACGACGTACCGACGGCGGCGGCGCTCCACCACTGCGTCTGCACGGACGACGTAGTCACGAGTCTGGCCGTCGAGTTCGAGGTGACCCTGGCGCGTGACCTCCGTGGCGAGGACCTTGAAGCCCGCCGCCTCGAGGAGGGTGAGCGCCTTCTTGCCGCCCCGGCGTCCGACACGGCGCGTGCGCGCCGCCCGGCGAGCCAGGATCCATCGCGCGAGCCGCAGCCCCAGGTAGAAGCCGGACACCAGCACGAGGAGGACCAGGAGCGCCCCCAGCGCCGGGGCGGCGTAGGAGAGCGGAGAACACACGGCTTGCCTTTCTCGGTAGCTTGACCGGCTTCGGAGGGCGGAAGCTACGCCCGGGGAGGGACCGTCTCATGACGACTTCACTACGCTCTTGGCTGCTCGTGGCCGCCCTGGCCCTCCTGGCCGGCACGCAAGCCGCGCGCGCGGACATCGAGCCGCACGGAGGGCTCTTTCGTCAGCCGGACGTGAGCGCCACCCACATCGTGTTCGTCTATGGGGGGGACTTGTGGGTCGTGCCCCGCGCCGGCGGCACGGCCGTGCCGTTGGCGAGCCCCCCCGGCGAGGAGAGCCAGCCACGCTTCGCGCCCGATGGCCGCGCGGTGGCGTTCGTCGCCTCGTACGAGGCCGGGCCCGACGTGTACGTCGTGCCGCTCGAGGGGGGCGTGCCCCGGCGCGTCACCAACCACCCGGACGCGGAGTGGCTGTCGGATTGGACCGGGCAGGGCGAGCTCCTCTTCTCGGCCCGGCGGATGGAGGGCCTGACCCGGCAGGCCCGGCCCTACCGCGTCGCGGCGACCGGCGGACTGCCCGAAGCGCTCCCGGTTCCGTACGGCGCCCTGGCCACCGCGAGTCCGAGTGGTCGGCTGCTCGCCTACTGTCCGCAGGGGCCCGAGCATCCGTCGTGGAAGCGCTACCGAGGCGGCCGGGCCTCCGACGTGTGGGTGTTCGATCTCGAGACGAGTACCTCGAAGCGACTCACGTCGTGGGAAGGGACGGACGCCCATCCGATGTGGCACGGCGAGGAGCGGGTGTTTTTCGTGTCCGACGCGGGGGACGAGCATCGGTTGAACATCTGGTCGGTCGACCTGGCTTCCGGGGAGCGCAAGCAGTGGACCGACTTTCGGGACGCGGACGTCCGCTGGCCGGCCATGGGGCCGGGCGCGGACGGCGGCGGCGAGGTCGTCTTCCAGCTCGGCGACGGTCTTCGCCTGCTGGACGTCGAGACCGGCGCGGTGCGGGACGTGCCCGTGCGGATCCCGGGCGACCGGCCGACCTTGCTGCCCAAGGCGGTCGACGTGTCGAAGACCATGCGTCGGTGGGGCATCTCCCCGACGGGCAAGCGCGCCGTCGTCGAGGCACGCGGCGACGTCTGGACCCTTCCCGCGCAGCACGGCGTCCCGAGGAACCTGACGGCGACGAGCGGGCATGCGGAGCGGGACCCGGCCTGGAGCCCGGATGGCCGCTGGATCGCCTACTTCAGCGACGAGACGGGTGAGTACGAACTCTGGATCCGGCCGTCGGACGGCACGGGCGCGGCGCGGCGCCTCACCGAGGGGGGAGAGGCCTTTCGCTTCACGCCCGTGTGGTCCCCCGACTCGACGCGATTGACGTTCACCGACAAGGCGGCGCGCCTGTGGTTGGTCGACGTGACGACAGAAGAGCGGATCGAGGTGGACAGCGATCCCCTGGTCGACGAGGAAGGGATGGCGCCGTGGAGCTTCTCGCCGGACTCGCGCTGGATCGCCTATGCACGCGTCCCCGATGGGGCGCGCCACCGCGTGCTGTTTCTCTACGACACGATGGACCGCAAGACCGTGCAGCTGACCTCCTCCGCCTTCCCGGCGGAGGCGCCGGCATTCGACCGTGACGGGAAGTACCTCGCCCATAGGACGATCCGCCACTTCCGGCCGCGCTACGCCGACGTGGACGACACCTTCATCTACGCGGGTAGCGAGGTGCTCGTGCTCACGCCTCTGCGGGCCGAGCTCGCCTCGCCCTTCGCCCCGAGGAGCGACGAGGAGGGCTACGACGCCGAGGACGAGAGCGAGGACGCGAGCGAGGAAGAGAGCGAGGACGAGAGCGCGGAGGAGGGCGCCGCCGACCCCGTGAGGATCGACGTGGAGGGCTTCGAGGCGCGCGGGATTGTCGTCCCCGTCGACGCGGGCAGCTTCGGCCGAATCGCCTTCGCGGCCGACGGGGGGCTGATCTACGTGCGCCGTCCCGTGCGCGGCGAGACGACCAAGCCCTCGATCCACTACCTGAAGCTCGACGCCGATGAGGTCGAGGAGAAGGACCTGGCCGAGGGTGCCGACGACTACCGGCTCTCCGCCGACGGCGAGCACCTGCTCGTGATCCGGCGGGATGGGGCGGCCATGCGACCGGCCAAGCCGGAGGGCAAGGCGAGACCCGTCGCGACGAAGGGTATGCGTGCGCGCATCGATCCCCGGGCCGAGCGGCACCAACTTCTCCGGGACGGCTGGCGCATCATGCGCGACTTCTTCTACGACCCCGGTATGCACGGGGTGGACTGGCCCGCGGTGCTGGAAGCGTACCGGCCGCGCATCGACGACTGCGTCACCGACGAAGACGTCGGGCATGTGATTCGGGACATGATCGGCGAACTGAACGTCGGGCACGCGAACTACTGGCGGGGACGCCCCTGGGAGCGGCCATCGAACACGACCGGCCTGCTGGGTGTGGACTTCCGGCTCGAGCAGGGGGCGTACCGTCTCGCCCACATCCTCCGCGGCGGGCCCTGGGACATCGACGCACGCGGACCGCTCGACGAGCCCGGCGTGCAGGTCGAGGAAGGCGAGTTCCTGCTCGCCGTCAACGGCGTGCCGCTCGATCCGAAGGTCGCGCCGTGGGTCGCCTTCGAGGGTACGGCCGGCAAGCCGACGACCCTCACAGTGAGCGCGCATCCCGTGCTCGACGATCGTGCGCGCGAGGTGCTCGTGAAACCCCTCGCCAGCGAGAGCACGCTGCGCTACCGGGCGTGGGTGGAGGCGAACCGGCGCCGGGTGGAGGAGATCGGCGAAGGGCGCGTGGGCTACGTCCACGTGCCGGACACGGGGCGGCGGGGCCAGAGCGAGCTGGTTCGGCAGCTCATCGGTCAACGATTCAAGGACGCACTGATCATCGACGAACGCTGGAACGGGGGAGGGCAGATCCCGGACCGGTTCGTGGAGATGCTCGATCGCCCCCTGCGCAACTACTGGGCTCGGCGGGACGGCATCGATTGGCCTTGGCCCGTCCACACGCATCAGGGGCCGAAGTGCATGCTGATGAACGGCAGCTCGGGGTCCGGCGGCGACGCGTTTCCGGCCTACTTCCGACAGTCGGGCCTGGGGCCCCTCATCGGTCGCCGCACGTGGGGGGGCTCGTCGGGATCTCGGGGAATCCTCCGCTGATCGACGGTTCGTACGTCAGCGTGCCGACCTTCGCCTTCTACGAACTCGATGGCACCTGGGGCATCGAAGGGCATGGGGTGGACCCGGATGTCGAGGTGATCGACGATCCCGCGCTCATGCTCGATGGAGGCGATCCCCAGCTCGACGAGGCGATCCGGCGGATGCTTCTCGCGCTCGAGACCCGGGCGTACCGTCCGCCGCCCCGCCCGACCCACCCGGACCGGAGCGGTATGGGCGTCACGGAGGAGGACCGCTAGCTCGCTTTCCCGCGGCACGCGTCGGGCGGGGAGCGTCGCCCTCCACGCGTAGGCTCACCCCGCATGCCCGGACTCACACGCCTCGACTTCGCGGTGCTGGTGCTCTACGGCCTCGTGGTCGTGGGGATCGGTGTATGGGCCAATCGACGCCAGAAGACGACGGAGGACTACCTGCTCGGCGGGCGACGGATGCGATGGTGGGCCGTGGGGATTTCCCTGATCGCGACGTCGTTCAGCAGCGTCGCGCTCATCGGCGCGACCGGGTTCGGCTTCAGCAAGGGCATGGGCTGGCTCCAGCTGCAGATCGGGGATCTGATCGCCGTGGCCGTGGCCGTCTCGTTCTTCCTCCCCTTCTACGCCCGGCTTCGGCTCACAACCGCGTACGAGTACCTGGAAGCGCGATTCGGCGTCGTGGCGCGATCCGTGGCGAGTCTCTTGTTCATCGCGCAGACCCTCTTCCGCGCGGGCGTGCTGGTGTACGGCCCGGCGCTCGCGCTCTCCGCTATCCTCCACATGGACATCCGGCTCTCGATCGCGATCGCCGGGGCCGCCGCCGTCGCTTACAGCGCGACCGGAGGGATCACGGCCGTGGTCTGGACCGACCTGATCCAGCTGGGGGTGGTGGTGTTGGGCGTCGGTTTTTGCGTGTCGCTGGTCGCGGGGGACGTGGCCGGGGGGCTCGGCGCCATCCTCGAGTTCGCCGGCAGCCAGGGTCGCCTGGACGCCGTGTCGACGAAGATCGACTTCTCCTCGCCGTTCAACCTGCTGGGCGCGATCGTGCCCTACGGCGCACTGGCCTTGTCGATGGCGGCCACCAATCAGCAAGCGGTTCAGCGCTACATGGCTTGTCAGGACGTCGGCCAGGCCCGCCGCGCCGCCTTCCTGGCCTGGGCGATCGGTCTCGTCGCCGTCGCTCTGACCCTGTTCCTCGGGGTGTCCCTCTTCGCATGGAGCGCTCTCGCTCCCGGCGGGGCCGTGCTCGCGGATGCGGGGGACAAGGCGCTTCCGCTGTTCATCATCGAGCGCCTCCCCGCGGGTCTGGCGGGGCTCATGGTGGCGGCCATCTTCGCCGCGTCGATGTCGAGCATGGACTCCGCGATCCACTCCATGTCGACCGCCACCCTCGTGGACTTCGTGCGTCGCTTTCGTCGCCGCCCCCTCTCGGGCCGTGCCGAGCTGCGCATGGCCCGGTGGCTGACCGTGGCCTTCGGGGTCGTGGCCACCCTGCTCGCGGTGCAGGCCGCCGGCCGCGACACCACCATGCTCGAGACGCTGATCCAGTGGCTGACCTTCTTCGCCGGGCCGCTGCTTGGCCTCTTCACTCTGGGCATGCTCTCCACGCGGGCGAATCAGGTGGGGGCCGTGATCGCGACGATGACGGCCGGGCTCGGCGTGCTCCTGGTGGGCACCATCCTGCGTCAGCCGATCCTCGAGGCACACCACGTCCATCCCCTGTGGCTGGGGCCGGCTGCGCTGGTCACCACCGTCCTGCTGGGGGAGGTCTTGAGCCGCCTCCTGGGGGAGGCGCCGGACGCGGAGCGCGTGCGCCGCCTCACCTGGAGACCGCAGCGCAGCCCCGAGGGAGCCACGCCGAAGGCGTAAGATCCCACCGTCGGGAGACACGCCATGCTGCATCGACGTTCGACGGGGGGACTCGCGCTCCTCTTCGTCTGGTTCCTCTTCGCGGGCGCGGCGCACGCCGAGGCGACGCTCTCCGCCGATGGCCAGACGCTGGAGGATGCCGCCGCCGGCTATCGCATCCGCCGGCCCACGGCCGCCTGGACATTGCTCCCGCCGGCCGAGGCCCGAGCGCTGCATCCGGACGCCGTGGCGGGTGCCCGGGACACGAGCGACACGCGGGCCGTCCTCGTGGTCCACGAGGGAGACGCGAGTCGCCTGGGTGCGGTCGGCGACCTCGTGCTCGGCGGCCTCGATCTCGACGACATGCGCGTCATCCAAGACGTCGAGGTGATTCTCGATGCGAAGCGTGCGCGGCGGATCCTCGTCGAGGGGCGCCGCGACGGGACGCAGGTCGGGTACCGGATCACCCTGACGGCGCGGGGGCGTCGCCTGGCCGAGATGCGAGCCTGGCGCGTCGGCACCACGGTCATGGCTGCCTACGTGGACCTCGCGCGGTTCGAGCGTAGCGTCACGCTCCTGCCGGCGTTCGCGAGCGCCCGCCCCGCCGTCCGGTCCAGCGCCCCGCGGCAAACTTCGATGGCGCCGGATCCCGCGCGGGACGTCGCCGCGCCCTCGGATCGATTCCGAAGCGGCGCCTTCGGCTTCGCGATGATGCCCGTGCTCGGATGGCGATTGGCGTCCGACGACGAGCTTCGCATCATGAGTCCGAATGCGGAGATGGGGCTCGTCCATCAGGCGACCGAGGCCTACCTGGTCGTATTGGGCGAGCGCGTGCCGGCTGAGGCCCAGGCGACCGTCGGACCGGCGCTGCGGCAAGCGACCGCCGCTCGACTCGGCGTCGCGTCCGGCGGTGAACCGGCGGACGCGAAAGGGTTCGGTGCCACGATCTCCATCGATCGCTACGACGTGGAGGGGGAGCCCCCGATGACCTTCTGGCACGGCGTGGACGGACGCGACGACATCCTGCTGCAGGTGCTGGCCTGGTTTCCGTCCGCCCTGGCCTCGCGCGCGGGGATGGAGGTCGAGGCCGCGATGAACGCGTTGCGGTGGTTGACCCCCGACGAGCGGGGACTCGCTCGCGTCGAGGAGAGCCGGGCTCGGACCGAGCAGGCCCAGGTGGGACCCGACTGGGCGCTACGCGGCGTGCAGTACGTCGACTTCGCCTTCGGACTCCGTCTCCGCGTCCGAGAAACGACGGATTGGCGCCTCTGGGCCGGCGACGCGGCCGACGCGAAGGCGATGGGGGCGCGCCTCGTACTCGACGCTCCATCGCGCGGCTGTCGCATTCTGCTGATCCCCGATCCCGGGCTGGGGCTGCCTAGCGTCGTCTACCACCAAGCCGCTGTTCGGCGCCTGTGGGGGAAAGAGAGCGCGGCGGCGGGGATCGAGCCCACGCTGGGGCGCCGGGGAGAGACGGTGACCCGCACCACGGCCGCCGCGGCCCCTCCCGACGGGCAGCCGAGGTCCTGGGTGCACCTGACGAGCTTCAGCCATGAAGGGGTCGCCTTCCAGCTCCTGGCGAGTGGCCTCGAGGTCAACCGGGACGCGATCGAGGCGGCCGTTCTCGAGGTGCTCGCGGCCTTGACGCTGCCGGCGGGGGGGATCGAGCCGTCGCGCGAAGCCGCGGGGGTCCTCGTCGACGAGCAGTTTGGCTTCCGGTTGGACGCGCAAGGCCTACGCGGAGGGTTTCGGGACGTGACACCCACGCCGTGGATGGGCCGAGGCCGCTTGATCACGACCGCGTTGGGGGAGGCTCGGCTCTTCATCGCCGCCTACGGCCCACCTGGCGCCGAAGACGAGCCCGACGGGGAAAGCGACCCCGAGACCCTGCTGGGTGTCCTGGAGGCGGAGCTGAAGGCGGCGCTGCCGGAGACGTTCGCCGAGGGACGGGCGCAGCTGGCCCGACGGCCGGCGACGCGCCTCGTCCTGGTCGGGACGACCCGCCGGCTCCACCTGCTGCGGCTCGAGCGGGGCTCGCTGGTCTACGTCTTCGGCTACGCCTGGGACCCCCGCCAGACCAAGCCACCGGTCGGCCAGGAGAAGCGCTTCGAGTTGCTCCCCTGACCCCTTGAATTGAGGGTGGACGGGGGGTGGACGTGCCTCTTGCTGGCGTGGACGGGGGATGGACGGGATGCCTGTGCTAGTCGGCCGGCCATCCGTCGCGGCCGATCAGGCGGACGAAGCGGACCGGGCCGAGCATCGTCTCTCGGATCCTCCCGTCCCGGGCCCGGATGCGGCGTAGGAGCTGCTGGTCGTCCAGCCCTCGCCCCACGGGGAGGACCAGGCGCCCGCCCGGGGCGAGCTGCTCCTCGAGGGCGGTGGGGACTGCCGGTGCGCCCGCCGAGACGAGAATGGCCTCGTAGGGAGCGCCCGGGGGCCATCCCAGCGTGCCGTCGCCTTCCACGACCTCGACGGTGCCGTACGCGAGGCGGCTTAGACGCGCGCGCGCCGCCTCGGCGAGCCGGCTCAGCCTCTCGATCGTGACGACGGAGGCGGCTAACGCGGCCAAGACCGCGGCGGCGTAGCCGGACCCGGTGCCGACCTCCAGAACGCGGTCGGCGGGCCCGATGGCCAACGCCTCGACCATCTGGGCCACGACGTAGGGCTGGGAGATGGTCTGCCCTTCTGCGATGGGCAGCGCGCAATCCTCGTAGGCTCGCGCGCGGTCGGTCGGCGACACGAACGCTTCACGCGGTACCCGGCGGATGGCATCGAGCACGCGGGGATCCCGGATTCCGCGTCGTTCGATCTGCGTGCGCACCATGGCCTCACGCGCGGCGCGAGCGTCCTTCATTCGTCTCCTGCTTGGGCCGACGACGTGGGAGGGCGCACCATGCGGCAGTGAGGAACGCCGCCTTCGTCGTACACCTCGCCGGCCGGGCGCCACCCTCGCGCCTCGTACCAACGCAGCACCTCGAGTTGCGCGCTCATGACGCCGTGGGCGCGGCCGAGACGGTCGTGGGCGAAGGCCATGAGGGCGCTGCCCACTCCTTGATCGCGACGGTCGGCGGCGACGACGATGCGCTCCACGTGAATCCCCGCGGGGCCGGGGCGCAGTCGTGCGGCCGCCACGACCCTCCCCGCGGCGTCACGGCCGATGACGTGCTCTGCCTCGGGGTCGAGTCCGTCGATGTCCGCTTCCGTGGTGATGCCCTGCTCGAGGATGAACACGTCGCTGCGGAGCTTCAGGATGTCGTGCAGCGCGCGGGGGGGCAGCGCGTCGAACGCCACCGCTTCGAAGCCCACGTCGTCCGCCACCGTCACGGTGTCCGTCGTGGGGTGGGCTTGGCGGGGAGCCAGTTCGGCGGCCAGGCTTGGCCATCGTAGCCATAGGCCACGGACGCGCGCATCGTCAGATGGGGATCGAGGAGGTGCGGTCGAGCCAGGGCGCAGAGGTCGGCTCGCTCGGCGGCGACGATGGTGTTCACGTGGTCCCAACCCTGGATGGCACCGACGCTCATGACCGGAACGCCTGCCTCGTAGCGGATCCTCTCCGCAAAGGGCAGTTGGTACATGCGGCCGAGCACGGGCTTCGAGCTGGGTGTGTTCCCGCCGGTCGACACGTCCACGAGATCGCACCCGTGCTCGACGAGGGCGCGGGCGATACGAACCGCGTCGTCTCCGTCCAGCCCCTCGTCCGGAGGGAGCCAGTCCGTCGCACTGATGCGGACGAGGACGGGCTTCGTCGCCGGCCACGTGGCGCGCACCGCCTCCAGGACCTCGAGCGGAAAGCGCAGCCGATTCTCGAGGCGGCCGCCGTACTCGTCCCGACGCTGGTTGGACACGGGCGAGAGGAAGCTCGAGAGCAGATAGCCGTGCGCCATATGAAGCTCGACGAGATCGAAGCCGGCCGCCTCCGCCCGCTCGGTCGCGTGCACGAAGGCGTCGCGAAGGCGGTCCATGCCGGCGCGGTCGAGCTGGGTGGGTGTGGGCCACCCCTCGTCGAAGGGCAGGGCGGAGGGACCCACCGTGGGCCAGGCGGCTTCACCGCGCAGCGGCTCGTCGCCTTCCCACGGCAGACTGCACGAGGCCTTGCGACCCGCGTGGGCCAGCTGGATGCCGATGCGCGCGGCCGACCGGGCGTGGACGAAGTCGACGATGCGCTTCCAGGCGAGCGTATGCTCGTCGGACCAGAGTCCGGCGCATCCGCGCGTGATCCGACCCTCCGGTACCACATCGGTCATCTCGGTGAGGACGAGTCCCGCTCCGCCGACGGCGAGGGCGCCCAGATGCGCTAGATGCCAGTCGCCGACGAGTCCGTCCACGGCCTGGTACTGACACATGGGGGACACCACGACGCGATTCGCGAGTTCCAGGAGGCCGACGCGGAACGGGGCGAACATCGGGGGGCAGCGACGCCGTCCGAGGAACGGGCGCCTCCGTGCCGCTCGACGAAGTCCTCGGTGACCGCAGCGACCAGGGCCGGGTCGCGCTCGCCGAGGTTGTCGTAGGTGATGCGCTTGGAGCGGGTGAGCAAGTTGAAGGTGAAGGGCAAGGGCCGTTGGTGGCGGTATCGCTCGGCGTTTTCGAACCACGTCTGACTCGTGCGCGCCGCCTTCTGGAGCTTCACCACGTCGAGCCAGCGCGCATCGTGATAGGCCTGGAGAACGGCGGGTACGTCGTCGCGACCATGGGCCCGGAACGCGTCCACGAGCCCGATGGCATCCTCCATCGCGAGCTTCGTGCCCGACCCGATCGAGAAGTGCGCCGTGTGCACCGCATCGCCGAGGAGGACGACGTTTTCGTGATGCCAGCGCTCGCACCGGATCAAGGGGAAGCTGCGCCAGATGGACCGGTTGGTCAGCAACGCGTGGCCTTCGAGGTGGTCCGCGAAGAGGGCCGCCATGTAGGCAACCGTCTCTTCCTCCGTGGCGTTCTCGAGTCCGGCGCGGCGCCACGTGTCCTCGTGACACTCCACGATGAACGTGCTGCGCCCCTCCTCGAACGGGTACGCGTGGACCTGGAAGAGGCCGTGCTCGTTTTCCCGGAAGATGAAGGTGAAGGCGTCGAGCGGTTGGGTCGTTCCCAGCCAGGTGAAGCGGGCCTTGCCCCACTCGATCGTCGGGCGGAAGTGCTCGGCCCAGCGATCCCTGACCTGGCTGTGGACGCCGTCCGCCGCGACGACGAGGTCGGCGTCGAGGTAGGCTTCGAAGTCCTCGATGTCGTGCTCGAAGACGAGCTCCACCCCCAGGTCACGAGCCCGGTCGTGAAGGATTTCGAGCATGCGCTTGCGGGCGAGACCGCAGAAGCCGTGTCCCGTGCTGCGGACGACCTCATCGTGGATGTACGTGTCGATGTCATCCCAGTACGCGAAGTTGGCGCGGATCTCGGCGAGACTCTCCGGATCGGCCGCCTCGATGTTCCCCAGCGTCTCGTCGGAGAAGACCACGCCCCAGCCGAAGGTGTCGTCGGCGCGGTTGCGCTCGTAGACCGTGATCTCGGTCTCCGGGTACGCCTTGCGCATGAGGATGGAGAAGAAGAGCGAGGCCGGGCCGCCCCCAATGCACACGATCCGCAACGTCTCACCCTCCCTGGGCACCTCGGCGTACCTCGGTCGCCGTCCCTCGGCGGGGGATCAGACTACCAGCCGGGCGCGGAGCGGGGGGTGCCGGTTGCGCCCGGGGCGAGGAATCGCTCCAATGCGTATCTCGCCGGAGGCGTCTCATGCTGATCCTGTCCAACATCGCGCGGCTCTACGACGGCACGAGCGGCACGCCCGCCGCGGTCCATCGCGGCGTCGATCTCTTCATCGAGGGCGCGCGCATCCGCGACCGAAAGCCGCACGACTCGAATCTGCAGATCGGGGACGGGCACACGGTGGTGGACCTGACCGGAATGACCGTGGTGCCTGGACTCGTCGACGCGCACGGTCACGTCACGATCCTGGGTCTCGCCCGCGGGGACATGGAGCGGATGCTCGAGTCGGCGTGGCTCGTCTACGTGGAGAAGATCCTCTACCGCACGCTCGTCGACGGCGGCGTAACGACGCTTCGTGACGTAGGCGGGGCAACGGATCTCATCAAGCGCCTGGTGGACGAGGGGCAGATGATCGGGCCGCGGCTCAAGATCGCGATCTGCATGCTCTCCACCACGGGCGGACACGCCGATTTTCGGGGACCCGATCGCTGCCACGGCGAGGTCTCCAAGCTCTGGCCGGCCGCCCCGGGGCGTCCTTCCAGCATCGTCGACGGGCCCTGGGCCTGTCGTCAGCGCGTCCGGGAGATCGCAGCCTGCGGCGCCGACCTGATCAAGCTGTGTACGAGCCCCGGCGTCGCGTCGCCGCGCGACAAGCTCGACCATCAGGACTTCACCGCGGAGGAGATCCGGGCCATCTGCGACGAGGCGGAGGCGCGGGGCCTGCGGGTCGCCGCGCACGCCCACAGCCGACGGGGCATCGAGCTGGCGCTGGAGAACGGGGTACACGACATCCAGCACATCTCGTTCATGGACGAGGAACTCGTGGAGAAGGCCTATGCCTTGGGGCGGACCGTCACGCCTACCTCGTGGATCGTGAACGATCTGCCCGGGGCGGAGGGACTCTCGCCGGAGGTCATGGACAAGGCCCGGCGCGTGGCCGACGTCCACGCCCGCGCCGTGGAGTTCGCCAGACAGGGCGGCCTCAAGATCCTGTCCGGCACGGACGCGGTGCTCCCCGGCATGCACGGGCGCAACTACATGGAGATCGTCCACCTGGTGCGTGACGGTCTGTCGCCGCTCCAGGCGTGGCACAGTGCCACGGGCCTCGCGGCCGAGGAGATCGGACAAGGCGATACCGGGCTCCTCAAGGCCGGGCGACGGGCGGATCTGCTCATCTGCAAGGAGGATGTCATCGACGATCCCGAGCGGCTCGATCGGGGTGCCCTCGTCGAGGTGATGAAGGACGGAGAGGGCTACCGCGGCGCGCTGGCACAGATCCCGCAGCGGACGTTCGCGGGAACCGTGCGCACCGTGCTCGACGACCGGGACCGGGCGACCCACGGGTAGGGGGGGCGGGCGTCCCCCTCGCACGCCCGACGGGCCGACCAATTGGGGGGCCCGAGCCGACTCCGAGGGCACAATGCCTGCTCGTGGCGACTCCGTACCCGGCGGCGCTCGGGCGTGCTGGCGCGGT
Source organism: uncultured Planctomycetota bacterium (assembly GCA_963802335.1). Taxonomy (GTDB): domain Bacteria; phylum Planctomycetota; class PLA2; order PLA2; family JAEUHO01; genus CAWDIE01. The sequence continues at coordinate 771,724 of CAWDIE010000009.1, forward strand.
GTCGCCGTTCGTGCGTCTCTCTCCCCGGATGAAACCATGACGACCACGACCGTCTCACGCCCCCTGAGCCAACTCGAACTCACCGATCGATTCGTGCGCCGCCACGTCGGCCCCGGCCCCGCCGAGATCGAGGCCATGCTGAAGGTCCTCGGCGTAGGCTCGCTGGGCGAGCTGATCGACCAGACCATCCCCAAGTCGATCCGCTTGAAGCGGCCGCTCGATCTGCCGGCCCCGGCCAGCGAGAAGGACGCGCTCGACGAGATCTGCGCCATCGCGGACAAGAACGAGATCTTCCGCTCGTTCATCGGTCTCGGGTACTACGACACGATCACGCCGCCGGTCGTGCAGCGCAACATCCTCGAGAACCCCGGCTGGTACACGCAGTACACCCCGTACCAGGCGGAGATCTCCCAGGGACGGCTCGAGGCTTTGTTGGCGTTCCAGACCATGGTGACCGAGCTCACGGGCATGGAGATTTCGAACTCCAGTCTGCTCGACGAGGGCACCGCGGCCGCCGAAGCGATGCACCTCTGCTTCGCGGTGAATCGCCGCTCCAAGTCGAACGTGTTCTTCATCTCCGATGCCGTGCACCCGCAGACGATCGAGGTGATTCGGACCCGCGCGAAGCCGCTCGGCATCGACATCGAGGTCGGCGACTACGCGACGTACGAGTTCCCCAGCGGCGCCGTGGGGGTCTTGGTGCAGTACCCGGCGACCGACGGCCGGATTCTCGACTACAAGGCGTTCGCCGAGCGCGCGCACGCGGCCGGCGCGCTCGTGGTCGCCGCGGTCGACCTGCTCAGTCTCGTCCTCCTCGAGCCGCCGAGCACGTGGGGCGCCGACGTGGTCGTCGGCAACTCGCAGCGCTTCGGCGTGCCGCTCGGGTTCGGCGGCCCTCACGCCGCCTTCCTCGCGACGACGGACAAGTACAAGCGTCAGATGCCGGGCCGCATCGTCGGCGTTTCGGTCGACTCGGACGGCAATCCCGCTTTGCGGCTCGCGCTACAGACGCGCGAGCAGCACATCCGCCGGGACAAGGCGACGAGCAACATCTGCACGGCGCAGGTCCTGCTGGCCATCATGGCGGCCATGTATGCCGTCTATCACGGTCCCGAAGGCCTCAAGCTAATCGCCGAGCGCGTGCATCGCATGACGGAGATCCTCGCGGCCGGTTTGCGCAGCCTCGGCTACGCCCTGGGCGACGATCCCTACTTCGACACCTTGAAGGTGCCGATGAGCGACGCGTCCCGCGCCGCCGTGCTGGCGGCCGCGAAGGCCCAGCGCATGAACCTGCGCGAGTACGACGACGGCGCCCTCGGCCTCTCGCTCGATGAAGCGACCGAGGAACAGGACCTCAGGGACCTCCTCGACGTCTTCGCGGCCGGCGCGCCCGACCGTGGCGTCGACTTCGATGCGCTGGTCGACGGAACGACCCCGGGCCACGAGAGCATCTTCCAGCGGGCGACGCCGATCCTGGATCACGATTGCTTCCACCTCTATCACTCGGAGACCGAGTTCCTTCGCTACGTCCACCGCCTGCAGGCGGGCGACCTGAGCCTCACGACGTCGATGATTCCGCTCGGCTCCTGCACGATGAAGCTCAACGCGACCACGGAAATGCTCCCCATCACGTGGCCCGAGTTCGGTGCGCTGCATCCCTACGCACCGCTGGATCAGGCGAAGGGATACCTGGAGCTCTTCGACACCCTCGGCGCCTGGCTGGCGGAGATCACGGGCTTCTCGGCCGTGTCGTTCCAGCCCAACTCGGGCGCCCAGGGCGAATACACGGGCATGCTCGTCATTCGCGAGTACCTGGAGAAGTCGGGCCAGGGACACCGCAAGGTCTGCCTGATTCCGGCGTCGGCGCACGGCACCAACCCCGCCAGCGCCGTCATGGCCGGTATGAAGGTGGTGGTCGTCGCCAGTGACGATCACGGCAACGTGGACCTCGCCGACCTCGAGGCGAAGGCCGCCAAGTACAAAGACGACCTGGCCGCGATCATGATCACGTATCCCTCGACGCACGGCGTGTTCGAGGAGGACATCGAGGCGATCTGCCGGATCGTCCACGACGCCGGCGGGCAGGTGTACCTGGACGGGGCGAACATGAACGCCCAGGTCGGGCTCTGCCGACCCGGCGACTACGGCGCCGACGTCTGCCACCTGAATCTCCACAAGACCTTCTGCATCCCGCATGGCGGTGGGGGCCCCGGCATGGGCCCCATCGCGGTCGCCGAGCACCTGGCCCCCTACCTGCCTCGCCACCCCCTGGTCGACATGGGCGGCAGCGAGGGCATCGGTCCGGTGGCGAGCGCGCCGTGGGGAAGCCCGAGCATCCTGCCCATTCCGTGGGCCTACATCCGCATGATGGGCGCCGAGGGGCTAGAGTTCGCAACCGAGGTCGCGATCCTGAACGCGAACTACATGGCCAAGCGCTTGGCGTCGTCGTTCCCGATCCTCTACAAGGGGGCGCACGGCCGGGTTGCGCACGAGTTCATCCTCGACATGCGTCATCTGAAGAAGGACGCGGGCGTCAATGTCGAGGACGTCGCCAAGCGGCTGATGGACTACGGGTTCCACGCCCCGACCGTGTCCTTCCCGGTTCACGAGACCCTGATGATCGAGCCCACGGAGAGCGAGGCGAAGGTCGAGCTCGACCGCCTCTGCGATGCACTGATCCACATCCACGCGGAGATCCAGGCCATTCAGGACGGCACGGCCGACCACGAGAACAACCTGCTGCACAACGCCCCGCACACGGCAAAGCGCGTGACGGCGGACGCGTGGGACCACCCCTACACCCGCGAGCAGGCGGCCTACCCCGCGCCGTGGACGAAGAGCTTCAAGTTCTGGCCCCCGGTGGGGCGGATCGACGGCGTCTACGGCGACCGGCACCTCGTCTGCACCTGCGCGCCGATCGATACCTACGCCGAGGCGTAGCCCACAGCGGCCCTCATCCCAGGAGCGCGATCGCCCAGGCCGCTACGTGGGCCAGGGCGATCGCGCCGAGGGTCCAGCTGAACGCGCGCTTCCGGGTCTTGTGGCGGAAGGTGCGACGCCCCAGGAGAGCGCCCGGCCACCCCCCGAGCAGCGCAAGCGTCTGTAGCTTGCGCTCCGACAGGCGTCGGCCGCCTCGGCGCGCCTGGCGCTTGTCCCACCCGTAGGCGAGGAACGTGACCGTGCTCATCACGGTGTAGAGGGCGAAGAAGATCCAGAGTGGGGAGATCGACGCGGGCACGGCAGGGCAGGTATACCGTGCGGGACCTGCAAGACCGGGAGCCCGTCATGGGGATCGAACGGATCGAGTCGACCGACGACCCACGCCTGGACGCGTTCCGGGAGGTCACGGACCCGCGGCGCATTCGCGAGCAAGGGACGTTCGTCGCCGAGGGCCGTCGCGTCGTGGCCGACCTGTTGACCTTCGCACCCCACCTGCTGCGGCACCTCTGCTTGACGGAGGCCGCGCTTGCCACCTTCGAGCGGCAAGGCGTCGTCTGGCCCGACGGCCTCGACGTCCGCGTCGTCGCCTCGCCGGCGTCACTGCTGGCCATGACCGGGGTGCGGTTCCACCAGGGATGTCTCGGGGTGGCCGACCTGCCTGCTTCCCTCTCCGTCGAAGCGCTGCTCGGGACGTCCACGCGCGGCCTCCTGCTGGTGCTGGAAGGGGTCACGGATCCGGACAACGTCGGCACGTTGTTCAGGAGCGCGCGGGCCTTCGGCGCCGACGCCGTCGTCCTTGCGGCGGGAGCGGCCCATCCGCTTTACCGGAAGGCCCTTCGCACCTCCCTGGGCAACACCCTGCGACTGCCCTTCGTGTTCGATCCCGCCTGGCCGGAGGCCCTCGACGTGGTCGGCGACGCCGGCTTCGCCCGCGTGGCCTTGACCCCCGATCCCACGGCCGAGCCCCTGCAGGAGGTGGTCGAACGGATCGGGTCCCGAGCGGTGGCCGTGATGCTCGGGAGCGAGGCGGAGGGGCTGACCGAGGGCGCCTTCGCCCGGTCGGACGCCCGAGCCCGCATCCCGCTTCGCTCCGAGGTCGATTCGTTGAACGTCGCCGCGGCGGGTGCGATCGCCCTGGCCGCGTTTGGCCGTCTGGGCTGAATCCGCGCGGGCCCCGGCGGGGGCGTAGGATCCGTGGCCGTGGAGATCGCCCTCACCACCCGCCTGCTCAATCTCTACCGGATCGGCCCCGGGCCGAGCAGCAGTCACACGCTGGGTCCGATGCGGGCTGCGCATTTCGTGCGCCAGGCCGCGCTCGACCAGGGCATCGTGCCGGCGCGCATTCGCATCGAGCTGATGGGGTCACTGAGCGCGACCGGGCGAGGTCACCACACCGACCGGGCCGTGCTGGCGGGACTCCAGGGGTGGGATCCGGCGACCTGCGACGTCGACGCGCTGAACGAGCTCCCCGCGACCCTCGCAAAGAACCCGACGATCGCCTGGGGTGACGCGACGGTCGAGCTGCGCCCCGACGACGTCGCCTTCGTGCGATTCGGTGGCGCCGCCGAGGCGCTCCCGCACCCCAACACTCTCGTCTTCCGGCTCCTGTCCGACGACGAGGAGGTGTTGCTCGAGGAGACCTGGTGCTCGGTCGGTGGCGGGTTCGTGGGCACGGCCGACGGCCTGCGCGGTGATCTCGACATCACCCCGCCGACCCCACCCCGGTATCCGTTTCACGACGGGGCCACGCTGCTCGCCCAGGCGCGGGCATCGGGACTGGGCTTCGGGGATCTGGTCCTGGCCAACGAACAGGAGTGGTCGGCGGGCGACAGTACCGTGGAAGACGGACTCGACGCGGCGTGGGCCTCCATGCGCGCATGCATCCGACGAGGGCTCGAGCAGCGCGGCGAGCTGCCGGGGGGGCTCGGCGTGCGGCGCCGTGCCGCCGCGATCTACGATCGCGTCCGCGACGGGCGCATCGACACGGGCTACGCGCACATCGCACGGGCGCAGGCGTACGCCTTCGCGATCAACGAGGAGAACGCCGCGGGCGGCCGCGTCGTGACCGCGCCTACCAACGGCGCCGCCGGGATCCTTCCGGCCGTCCTCGCGGAGGTACAGGACCGCCTCGCGTTGGACGCGGCGCGCATGCGTCGGGCTCTCGCCACCGCCGGCGCGATCGCCATGATCATCAAGGCCCACGCGAGCCTGTCCGGCGCGGAGGTCGGTTGCCAGGGGGAAGTGGGATCGGCCACCGCGATGGCGGCGGCCGCCCTCTGCGAGATCCTCGGCGGCACGCCCGACCAGGTGGAGTATGCCGCCGAGATCGGCATGGAGCACAACCTCGGCCTCACGTGCGACCCGATGAAGGGCCTCGTCCAGGCGCCCTGTATCGAGCGCAACGCCATGGGGGTGGCCAAGGTGTGGAGCGCGGCGCAACTCGCCCTGCACGCGGAGGGGGCGCAGGTCATCACGCTCGACCGCGTCATTCGCGTCATGAAGCGCACGGGGCTCGACATGCGCCACGAGTACAAGGAGACCGGCACGGGCGGCTTGGCGGTGAACCTACCGGAGTGCTGATGCGTATCCCGGGCCGTCGATGGTGAGGATGGTCCGCGCCGCGTTGTGGATCGGCCGGCCCTCGATCTGCGCCTCGCGAGCACGCTGATCGTGCACGTGGCCGGCGACCCAGAGATCGAAGTCCACGTCGGCGGCGAACGCGCGCAGCGCCTTGCTCCCGAGGCGGCGCCCCCACGCCAGTCGGTCGAGGATGCCGTAGGGCGGTGCATGGCTCGCGATGACATCGACGCGCACGCCTCGGAACGGATCCAGCATCTCGGCGATGCGGCGCTCGCTGTACTCGTGGGTCCACGTGGGGATCTTGTAGAGGATCGGCATCACCGGGATCGAGAGGATCTCCAGCCCGCGGCGCTCGTGGATCTGCACGCCCTCCCAAGGACCCGCCGGTTCGGGATCGTGGTTGCCGGGCACGACGATCAGGTCCGCGTTGAGCGACGCCCACCGCTTGACCATGGAGAAAAACGCCGGCGCGTCGTGCCGCGGACGGTTCACGAGATCCCCCAGGAACAGGGGGATCACGTCCTCCTGGAGGCGCTGCTCGAACGCGTGACAGAGCGGGCCCAGGTGGAAGTCGCTACCGACGAGTAGCTGCGGATGGGGGGGCGCCACCTCGGCTCGCCGACTACGGCTCGGACGGTGTCTCGCCCAGGGCCTTCTTCAGCAGATCGCCCAGCGTCGGCTCCGGGTCGTGGGTCTTGTCCATCACCTGGCGGATCGTGGCGTCGTCGGCGACGTCGTCCGTGAGGCGATCTCCCCGCTCGGTCAGCAGGGAGAGCGAGATGCGGCGGCGCTCGGGGTCTGTTTCCGCGATGCGCACGGTCACTTCGTCGCCCGGCCTCACCACGTCGCGCGGCGAGTGGATGGGATGGGGTGCGAGTTGGCTGATGTGGGCCAACCCCTCGATGCCGTCGGCCACCTCGATGAAGGCGCCGTAGGTCGCGAGGCGTGTCACCTTGCCCTGGAGAACGGCTCCCGGCGGATGATCGCGGAGGATCCGGAAGAAGGGATCCTCGGTGAGTTGCTTCATGCCGAGGCCGATGCGCTTGCCGTCTTCCTCGATCTTGAGGACCTGGACCTTCACGCGGTCGCCCGGCTTGACGATGGTCGACGGATCCTCGACGCGCTTCCAGTCCATTTGGCTCACGTGGACCAGACCGTCGACCCCTCCCAGATCGACGAAGGCGCCGAACTTCTCGACCCGGCTCACCAGGCCGGTGATGACGTCGCCCGGCTGCAGCGCCTCGAGGGTGGCGGACGCCTTCTCCTCGCGGGCACGAGCGAGTACGGCACGGCGCGAGACCACGAGGCGACGCTTGTCCGGGTCGGACTCCACGACCTCGACCGGGAACGTCTGGCCCACGACCGACTCGAGATCTTCGACGTGCTGGAGATCGAGGTGGCTGGCCGGAAGGAAGCCACTGAGGTGTCCGACCTGGACCTCGAGCCCGCCCTTGTTGACCGCGCGCACCGTGGCGTTGACGACGGAACCGGGCTCGACCGTGTCCCATCCGGAGGCTGCATGCAGCGCGCGCTTCAGGCCGCAGAGGTAGATGCCCTCCTTCTGGTCGAAGCGTTCGACGTAGACGCGCACGGTCTCGCCAACGGTGGGGGCCGCGCCGAACTGCGCCGCGGGCACCACCCCTTGGGCGCGCGGGCCGAACTCGACGAAGACGTCTTCCACCCCGACGCCGCTGATGGTGGCATCCGCGAACGAGCCGGGCTCGGGGACGACGTCCTCGCCCGGAGCCCGCTCGGGGATCTTCGGGCTCGCCTTGGACGACGCGGAGCCGCCGACACCCAGCAGTGACGATTCGCCCAGGGCGTCCTGGATCTCCCGCTCGAGGTCGTCGTCGAGGTTCTTCGGATCGTTGGGATCAGTCATCGATGGGCTCCACGGGGAGCACGATACCCCCCCCGCCCAGGCCACTGAACTCCGGCACGGGAGGCAGGGTCACGACCCGCACGTCACTCGCACGGAACCTCACGAGCCGATGGTCTTGCGCTCGGGGCCCTCGTAGTAGAGCCCGGGGCCCGCGCCGCCTCGTCGCCGCCGGCGCCCCCCGCGGGAGAGGCCCAGGCCCAGCAGGGCGATGCCCACGAGGCCGCTGACGAGGTGGATCCCCGGCAGCTCGAGCAACCAGCCGAGGAGCGTGGTCACCACGAGGAGGACGCCCGCCACGATGAAGACGCCTTGCGCGGGACCGTCCATCGCCGCACGCGACAGCTTGGGAGGATCCGTCCAGGGTGCCCCGCGCTCGAGCGCCGCCTCGGTCGCATGGGCGGGATCCGTGAGACCGGAGGCGGCCTCGAGGTCACGGGGGACGCGCGTCAGACCCTCGCGGTTGGCCTCGAGCAACGCGGTGGCGTCCTCGCGGATTCGGCGCTCGTCGGCGCGGAATCTGTCCCGGAACGCCTCCAGATCCTCGAGGCGAAGCCATCCGTTGCCCATGCGTTCTTGCCGCAGCGAGCTCCGGGTCCGTCCCATGTCGTCGTGGCCGGGGTGGATCACGGTGTCATCGGGGCGGTCGTCGAAGATGCGATGCAGGGTCTCGTACCAGGCGTCCGCCTGGGCGCCCGGCGCGTCCTGGAGCCCGACGGTGCCGATGAGCAGGGTGTCTCCGGTGAACAGCGCGCCCGGGGCCTCCAGGACGAGTGCATCCGGTGTATTGCCGGCCGCATGGTGTACGACCAGCTCGGTCTCACCGAGGGCCAGCGTGTCCCCATCGGCGGGGCGGAGGGTGGCGACGCCCGATGGCGAGGCCGGGTGCATCACCACCTCGGCGCCGGTGCGCTCGCGGAGGGCGGCAGCCCCCGAGAGGTGGTCGCCGTGGCTGTGCGTGTCCACGATCCATCGCACGCGGGCGCTCGCTTCGGACAGCATGCGGACGGTCTCCGCGAGGCGGTCGAGAAGCGGATCGACGACACACGTCTCCCGCGTCGTCGGATCGACGACCAAGTAGGACCGGCATCCCTTGGGATGCGAGAGGGCAAGCACCTGGACGGCGCGGGGGTCGCGCGGCATGACGCCATCCTCCCAGCACGGGGGGACGCCGCGGACGGCGTGTAGGATGCGAGCAATGCGCTCTCCGACGTCACGCAACCTGGCCCTGCTCGCCGCCTGCTTCATCGTCCTCGGGGCCTCCGTACGGACGGCGGCCGAGGAGGCCGAAGAGGCCCGAGCGCTTCCGGGGTACGGCTGGATCGGCGTCGACGGCGTCGACGTCTTCGATGCCGCCTGCCGCGATCCGGATCGGCTGGCGGCCCTGGGGGACGCCAAGGGGATCCTCGTCCGGACCCGGCCCATGGCCTGGGGGCGGATGCAGCCGCGGGCGCCCATCCACGGCCGGAGCCTCAGGGACTTCAGCGAGGTGGACGCCTTCGTCGCGGCTTGGCAGCGTGCTGGGGCCGAGCTGATCCTCGTGATCTCGCCCGACGCGCCGTGGGCCGCGTCCTCCCAGGACACGAGCGACTGGGCCGAGGCGGTTCGCGAGCACGTCGCCGCCCACGAGCGGGACTTGTGGCTCGCCCAGGGGACGGGAGCCGCCCCGCCGCGAGCTGCCTACTGGGCCGAGTGGCAGCGCTTCATCCAGGATCTCGTGGAGCGCTACGACGCGGACGGGGAGGCCGATGCCCCTGGTGTGACGCGTCCCGTGCGATGGATCCAGATCCTCGATCGACCGTCGTCGCCGCGCTCGTGGACCGGGAGCGCCGCCGAGTACCAGCGGGTGCTCCACCACGCGACGCTCGGAGCAGAGCTCGCGTCTCGACGCGTGCAGGTCGCAGCCGGCGCCGTCGACCTCGGGCGAGACGCCTATCCACCGTCCCCGGACGAGGAGGAGCTGCGTCGGCGGTTTCGTGCGCGCCAGCTCGGCCGACCCGCCGCCGTGTCCTTCGCGGAGACCCGTGCCCTGGACTTCGACTTCGAGCTCCTGGGCATCCCCGGCCTCTACGCTGCGGTGTCCCAGGTCGGGCGCACCAACCTGCGAGACGAGCGTCAGGGACCGGCGGCGCTGCGCCTAGCGCTCGATGCGCAAGGGGTGCGTGCGGAGATCTGGCTCGTGGACAGTCCGCTCGCAAAGACCGACGATCCCGAGCGGGATCCCACCGGGCGGATGTCCGACGCCGAGCGGCGAACACGCGCGCGCTGGCTCGCCGCCGTGCGCACGCCGGGTCTGCAGGACTACGAGAAGGCCCGCGCCTGGTTCGAGCACGGTCGCGCGTGCGACGTGATTCGGACGGCCGTGACCGCGCGGGCCGCCGGCGTAGACCGCCTGGTGCTCGGTGGTGACCGGGGTCTGGACGCGTGGGTTCCGGGCACGAAGGAGGGGGGCTGGAAGGCTCGCCCTTGTGTCCCGGCCCTGGTGCAGGTCGTGGCGTTGCTCAGCGGTCACACCCGGGCGACGACGACATCGCTGGGCCGCGCCGCGACCGCCACCCGCTTCGAGTTCCCCCGCGGCCACGAGCAGCCCTATATCGTGGCGGTGGCACTCGATCCACGACACAGTTGGGCGGGTTCGTTGGACGGGTCGAGCGACACGTGGGCCGCGGCCGTCCCGCTCCCCCGCGGACGGTACGTCATGGCGACGATGAATGCCCAGGGGGCGTTCGACGCCCAGACCGTGCGGGTGGAGGGCGGCCTCCTCCCGCTCGCCTTGGGCCCCGAGCCCGTCTTCCTCTGGCCCGATCTCTGACCATCCGTACCGCGTGTACCGAGTCAGAGCAGACCTTCAGCTGGGCTCGCGGGTTTCACGGCGCGGGTGGCGATGAACGTCGGGGCGTATCGACTCGCGAGGTCGTCGGGGAGAGCGTCTTCGTAGAGCCCCGCCAGGAGGAAGCCCGCGTCCAGCTGGCCACCGATCTGATCGTCGAGCGAGTGACCGAACTCGAGCGGTTCTCCGGCCGCGATGCGTGCCGCGAGCTCCGCCTCGTCGAGTGAGGTCAGGTCGGCATAGGGGAGCGTGTGCCTCACCACCAGTTCACCCGCCTCGTACTTTGCCCAGTCGAAGATGAAGATCCAGGGGTTGTTGAAACCGGCGAGTAGCGTGCCGCCGGGGCGCAGCACCCGGAACGCCTCACGCCACACTGGGCGGATCTCTGGTGCGAAGCAGTTCGAGACGGGGTGGAAGATCAAATCGAAGGACTGGTCCTCGAATCGAGACAGGTCGGCCATCACGCCGAGTTCGAGCCGGATCTCGAGCCCTTCGCGCTTCGCGACGAGATCGTCCTGGGCGAGCTGGGCGGGGGAGTTGTCGAGTGTGGTCACCCGCGCGCCGGCTGCGGCGAGAATCGGAGCCTGCTGTCCTCCTCCGGACGCGAGGCAGAGTACGTCGCTTCCCGGAAGCTCGCCGTACCACGCTAGGGGCACGATCTTCGTGGGCGTGAGCACCAACTCGACCCGGCCCCCGCGGGCCCGCTCGATGGTTTCGGACGAGGCCGGCACGGTCCAGGGATTCCCTTTCCGGACCTGCTCGTCCCACGCGTCGCGGTTGTGTCGCTCGACCTTCGTCATGTTGCACCGTCCTGCATTGGCGTACACCGGGGGGCGTGGCTACCGCGAGGTCGAGCGGGCCTCGGCTTCTTCCAGGGCCGCATCGAGAATCGCCTTTGCCGTCGCGTTCGATGCCCCGAGCTGTCCGAGGGCCCACGCTGCCGCGATGCGAGCCTCCTTCGCCTCATCGTCGAGCAGGCCCCGGAGCGCGTCGAGGTGGGGGCGAGCCGCCTCGCCGTAGGCGGCGAGCGCGCTGGCCGCCCACGCGCGAGGCTCCACGTGCTCGGCACCAAGGCGTGCCACGACCCGGTCGATCGCGAGTCGCGGGATATCGCCGACATCGCCATTCATGAAGGCCAGACCTCGTGCCGCCGCCCGTCGCACGTCCTGGTCCGGATCCACGAGCAAGGCCAGAAGCGCGGCGCGGGTAGGTGCGGAGAGCGTGTTGGCGAGCAGGAGGGCCGCCTGGCGACGGCGAAGGGCCGTCGCGTGGGTTGCTTCCTCGAGCAGCAGCTCGATGGCCGGTTCGGGGTCGACGGCCACGTGCCGGGAAACGGCGCGGAAGACGCCCTCGGGATCCTCTGCCGCCAGCGGGAGGAGACGCGCGAGTGGGTCCGTACCGTCCGCGTCGCTCGCGAGCAGGGCATGCGCCGCATCGATGCGGATGTCCGCGCTCGCGTCGCCCAGGGCGTTCTCCAGGCACCGACGGGCTTCAGCGGACAGCGGAGACATGCGCCCGAGGGCCGCGACGGCCAGCCGCCTCAGCTCCGGTCTCCGTGTGCTCGCCACGACGGCCTGGAGCATCCCCTGCGTGGCCTCCGCCTGCAGATCCAGGCGACCTGCGAGTTCGACGGCGAGCTCCTGACGCTTCGCCGTCGTGGCTGCCGCCTCCTGGTCCAGGACCCTAGCTTCAAGAGCAAGGACCGCGCCCTCGCCGAACGGTCGCAAGGTGTCGGAGCCTGTGCCGAGGTCGAAGAGCCCCAGCTCCGTTCCGGCGAGCACGGAGGAAACGGCGACCGTCGCCTCGCTCTCCGTGTTGGGGCGAAACCGCAGGGTCCTCGTGGCGGCAGCCGACTCGCGTCCATCCACGTCCACGGCCCGCACCGCCAATACGGTGTCCGGCGTGTCCGGCGAGAGCACGATCTCGAAGCGTCCGTCGTCGTGCCAGGTGACGGCTGCTACCAGCTGGGCCGCCGCGCGATGCGGCCCCAGGGCGAGCGCGTTCGCCAGGGCCTGGGCTTCGGCCCGCAGCGCCCTACGGGACCCGCCGGATCCCAAGGTGATCCGAACGCGGTCACGAAGCGGCGATTGGATCACGGGGGCGGACAGGACGCGGTCGTCGAGAACGAGCGCCATCGGCAGCCCCAGGTTGGCTTCGGTCCACGCGTGGAAATCTCCTTGTCGAGCCGCGGCGACGTCGTATTCGATCTCCGGGCGGCCGGCCTCGCCGACGCCGACCAACGGCCTCTCGACCCATGTGTGGTCTACGCGGTGGGCCGGGTCCGCCGGCCACTCCAGCACCTCGAAGTCGTCCACCGTCGAGGGGGCAAGGCTGAGGTCGGCTCGCGGGAGGACGACGTAGCTGGACGTGGTGGGAACATACGGCTGCTCGGCCCTCATGGCGTCCAGGTACGTCTCGACCTCACGTTGCTTGAAGGTGCGAAAGGCCTCGTCGTCCTCCCGCCACGGAGCCTCGCCCCGGGCGAGTCGTGGGGGCCGCACGCCGTCGTAGGTGACGTACGACGCCTGCGGTCTAACCACCATGAGGAGGCGTACGTCGCCCCCGGGGCGCTCGAGGGCGTGGACGACCTCGGCCACGTCGTGGGTCCCCTCCGGGTGGATCTCCACCACCACGGCGCGGCCGTCCGCGCTGAGCGTGGAGGCAGGCGCGAGTCCGATGCCCTCGACGCGCGCCTCCAGGTCCTCGCGGATCGAGCGCGGCGGCGAGGCGGTCGCGTCCGGCCACCGAACCGTGCGCGGGGGGAAAGCAGATGGATCGTGCCGGAACGCGAGCCACCGTCCTCGGGCCGTCTCGAAGGTGAAGGTGTCCTCGCCGGAGGTGATGGCGAGTACCAGCACGTGGGCGTGCCGCGTGCGCCCCTCGACGATCGCCACCGGGTGGGGCGTGGTGGCGATCGACGCGGCCGGTCGCTCGATCACGACCTCGGGCACGATGGGCTGACCGCCACACGCCAGCACCCCGCTGGCCAGTGCGGCGACCAGGAGACCGGTGCGTATCAAGGGCGTACTCCTGCGGTTGGTCGTCAATCGCGGTTGACGCTAACCCGCGTGCTACGGCTCGTCGCCAGTTCCTGCGGCTCACCCGTCGTGGAGAGCGTGAACTTCGTCTCGCTCGCGATGGTCATCCAGAGCTCTGGTGTGCCCAGGAGGTCGAGATCGACAACGACCTCTCCCTCTCCGCTGCCTACGACCTGCTTCAGACGTGCCTGCGCCTGCGTCGGGATGCGGGGATGCTCGAGCGCCTGATTCGGGGCCGTGACCGCGATGTACATACGGAGACGCGCCTCCGTCTCGTCCAGTGACTCGATCTCGTACGTCACGATCTGGGTGATGCGGATGCCCTCCATGTGTTCCTTGGTGGAGGTGATCTCCCAGCGGGCCCCGACACCCACCGCTTCCTGGGGCAGGGGGATCGCCGGCCGGGCCGCGAACTCCACGATCAACCCGAAGACGGACTTGAGGATCGGGTCCTCCGGTGGAGGGGTGTCGTGCTGGAGGGCTCGTTGGATACCGCGGGCACTCAGACGTGCCGTGCCACTCCGTCCCACGAGCCCCTTCGCCGCGCCGCTGAGTGCGTTCCGGGCGGCCTCGGGCAACGACGCTGCTCCATCCAAGGTCAGCTCCGGGGCTCGCCACGCGTACCCGATGTCGCCGCCGGACGCTACGTCGGTGACCTCGAGGTCCAGTCGCATCGCAATGTCGATCAGGTTGGTCAAGGGGGAGTCACTGCCTTCGAGCGTCGTGGCTTCCTCCGTGACGACGTGGATGCTCAATGACTCCGGCACACCTGGTGTCGGCTGATAGCGGAGCGGCCGTCTCGGCTCGGCCCCGGCGGTGAGTAGCACGACTCTCGTTTCGTTGGGGTCGTCCGGCACCCCTGCGTCCGGCCCCCGGGGGGAGGAGAACCAGCCCGCGGCGACGCCGACGCCGCCGAGGGCAAGCGCGAGCAGCGTCGCTACCAAGGCGCCTACCAGGACATGCCGACCGGGACGAGGCCCGTCCACCTCGGGTGTCACCAGCGCGGGCGTGCCGGACGACGGGGTTCGGTCGAAGATGCCGGCGCCAGCCAGGAAGGCATCGGCGAAATCCTGGCAGCAGGCGTAGCGTTCATCCGGGTCCGAGGAGAGGCCGCGCATGACGGCGTCTGCGCAGGGCGCCGGCAACGCGGGCACGAGCTCGTGCAGTGGGGTGGGCTTCTCCTTGTGCTTCGCCAGCATCACCTCGATGGCGCTGTCGCCCGCGAACGGCAGTCGGCCGGAGATCGCTTCGTAGACCGTCGTAGCAAGTCCGTACTGGTCGGCGGCTCCACCGACCGCTCGCCCCACGCCCTGTTCCGGAGCCATGTACCGGGGCGATCCGATACCGGTGCCCGCGGCGGTCACGCTCAAGTCCTCGTCGAGCGCCTTCACCACGCCGAAGTCGGACAAGAACACGTGGCCTTCGCCGTCGAACAATATGTTCTCCGGCTTGACGTCGCGATGGACCACGCCACGCCCGTGGATGAAGTCGAGCGTCGCTGCGATCGTCCGCAGCCAGGGCACCACCGCGTCGGTACTCCTCGGACCGGTCCCTGCCTCCGTCAGCTTCTCCTCGAGCGACCCCCCGCCCAGGTACTGCAGGACGAAGAAGGGGATGTCCTCGTGCGTCCCCTGGGCGAGGATACGCACGATGCTCGGGTGCTCGAGTCGGACGAGCTCCGTAATCTCCCGGCTGAAGCGAGCGCCAAACCCCGGTTCGCCGAGGAAGCGCACGTGGGGGACCTTCACGACGACCTTGCGCCCCAGGTTCGTGTCTTCGCCCGCCCAGACGGAGCCCATACCGCCATCCGCGATCTTCTGGTCCACGCGGTAGATGCCGAGAAGCGTGGCGCCCGTGAAGTCGACGTCGAAGCGCGCGGGGAGGTCGTCTTGTGTCATGGGGAAGCTCTGCATCCGCTCGGCATCGGCTCGAGGCGATAGGGTACGGATGCGGGCACGGTTTGCCACGAGCCGTCGGCGGAGGCCGGGCCGGCTGAGCCTATTCGATCGGCCAGACGATGCGCGTGCGGCACTCGGCTTGGGGGACCACGCCCGGATCGTCCAGGTACTCCTCCCAGGGAGCCGCGCGGCCCACCTTGCCGCTCTCCTCGATCCAGGTCTTGATTGCGCGCCACGAGTCGGCCAGACCGTCATACGGCCCCACGTGCATGCAGACCACGGCGGGGCCGCTCGGCAAGGTCGAGGCCTTGATGTCGCCCTGGTCGGGGATCGCGGCTCTCACGGGGACGGCGACTTCCATGTCGCCCTCGTCGTTCTCCCAGGTGTGATAGCGAGAGAGGATCGGTCCAGCCATGTGCGGACCCGCCACGGGCATCACGCGCTGGATCAACTCGCCGATCTTGTTGCCGATGGTCTTCATCGTCACGAACTCGGTGATCCCCACGACCGGCCGTTCATCAAGCGTCTCGATGGTGAATTCCATGGACCGGTCTCCAATTGGGTCGACGTCGAGCGGCCATGCAACCGCCCGCCGCGTTCGAATGCAACGCCTTTCGGTGCCGCCGGCGCCCGAGGAGCCTCCGTCGTACACCGGCGGGCCCTGGCGAAGCGCCACCGCGCCCGCTGCATGGCTCGGACGTCGATACGCCAGCGAGGCCGTCCCCGTGCCTCCCGCGGATGCAGTGCGTATCACGCTGCGCCGGGCCGGGTTTGCTCGTCGTGGTGCCTGACCGGATCCAAGACGGCGACAGGCCGACGCGGTCGTCGAGGTGCACCCCGACCGCGTGGGTGTCCTGCGCATCCAATGAGGTCGCTCGTTCCTCTCGTTCTTCCGGTCGGTGCGAGCGAGAAAAGTTCGTCGGCGAGGCTGCCTCCGTACGGAACTCTACGGCGTCCAGGGAGGGGAAGGAGGCGGCGGCGTCCGTCGGCACTCCGCGGGACGTCCGCCTCGGCCTCGCCTTCCGGGAACGCCTTGTCCCAGAGCTTACAGGTCACCTCGCGGTGCTTCTGGTCCAGGCCCTCGCAGTAGTTCGTGAACTCGCAGCGGCGTACGGCGTCACCGCGGCCGACCCGGATCTTGAGCCACCAGTCGGGATCGGCGAGGGACTGGCGGGCGGACGCCACGAGGTCGGCTTCGCCTCGCTGCAGGATCGCTTCCATCTGGTCGAACGTGCAGAGCCCGCCCGCGGCCACGACGGGCACGGGATGCCCCGCCTCGTGGACGGCACGACGAATCGCGGCCGCGAGCGACACGTTGCGACCGAAGGGGCCTCGCTCGTCGATGCGTACCGTCGGCATGCACTCGTGTCCGCTGGGCCCGGTGTAGGGGTAGACGGCCTCGCCGACACGGGGCTGCTTCGCGTCCTCGAAGCGCCCGCCCTTGCTCACCGAGAGGAAGTCGATGCCTGCGTCGGCGAATCGTGCGGCGTAGTAGCACGCGTCGTCGATACGACTACCGCCCTCGATCACTTCGTCGCCCAGGAAGCGCGTGCCGACCACGAGGTCGTCGCCGACCCGCTCCCGGACGGCTTCGATCACCTCCAGGGCGAGCCGGACGCGGCCCTCGCGCGTTCCTCCGTAGCCGTCGGCGCGATCGTTCGTCCGGCTGAGGAACGACGCCATCGTGTAGGCGTGGGCGAAGTGGAGCTCCACCCCATCGAAAGCGGCGTCGCGGGCGCGGGCCGCCGCGTCGGCAAAGAGCGCCGGCAAGACCCGCGGAAGATCCCGGACGTGCGGCAGGTGGACATCGGTCACGCGCTCGCGGTAGCCGTAGCGCAAGGATTCCAATTCGCGGGCGGTGAGGACCTCCTCGTGCAAGGCCTCGTCGCCCGACGCAAGCCGCGTGCGGATGGCGTCGTCGTCCGCGTCGGTCCACGCCTCCTCGTCAAGCGCTGCCGCGAGGCGCCTCTTGTGGCTCGGATCGAGGTCGAGGTAGCGGGCGAAGTAGACCGACGGATCGGGCCGCCGGCGCACCGTGAGGAAGTCGATCAACTGGATGAAGAACAGCGTTCGACCGTCACTCGCGCGCCGCACGGCGTCGACCATGCGGCGAAGGCCCGGTACGTAGCGATCGTGGCCGATGCGGAGGAGGGGCCCGCTCGGGATGTCCCGGATGCCCGTGGCCTCGGCCACCAATACGCCGGGCTGACCGGCCGCGAAGCGCTCGTACCAGCCGACGTTGGCTCCCGTGACGTCTCCGTCTTCGGTGGCGCGCCAGGGCACCATCGCGGGCACCCACGTGCGGCTGCGGGCTTCGCGGGGACCCAACGCGATAGGAGAGAAGAGGCGCGAGCCCGCGGCCTCGGCGGCGTCCGGCCACCGAGCCGGCGGAATCGGGACCGGCCGCGCCATCAGGCTTCCAGCGGGTGGCCGATCTCGTCCACGTCGTCGCGCTCGGTGGGGCAGTTCTCGCGCAACCAGTCGAAGGAGTAGATGCCGGTGTCGTGCTTGTCCGTGAAGTCGAGTCGCAGGGCATAGGCACCCACGCCCGCAGCGTGCTCCACGCGCACGTCCCGACACGCCTCCCAGGTGGGGGGCTCGACTTCGCCGGGGCTGTGCCCTCGGCACCGCGCGCAGGGGCACATCCACCGGAGATAGCCGCCGTCGTAGGCACTCTCGTGCCCGTCCGCCCACCCGATCGTGAGACGGTTGGTCGGCAAGTCGAGGCGGATGCTCGTCGGGGTGGCGTCCGCGCTCATCGTCAGCCGACGATCGAGGGCGTCGCTCCGAGCGCCACGCCGCCGCTCGACTTGTCGAAGCGGACGTAGTCCCAGGCGAACGGGTTCCCGTTGATCCCCTTGGACGGCGGAGCGATCCAGTCCGCGATCGCGCCCATCTGCAGGACGGGGCGCATCAAGCTCTTCACGAACGCGCGATCCGCATCACTGGGCAGCCAGCCTTCCTTTTTGGCCTCCCACGCCTCCGCCGAGATCGGGTTGCCTTCGGGGTCGAAGTGCTGACCCGCGTAGATTCCCACGGCGCGATTGAAGCGACGGTTGGGGAGCGTGAGGCGTTCCGGACGTCCCGCCTTCTCGAGGACCCGGTTCCAGCGCTGCACCACGAACTGGCAGTCGTCGACGTAGTCGTCGCGAAGCACTTCGTTCATCGCGTTGCGGAGCGGCACTTCTTCCGTCGCGATCCGATCGCCTTCGGCGACCGCGAGCGCGTAGGCGCCTTCGAGGGCCACGTGGTCCTCGAAGCGCTCGTCTTCCTTGTAGCGACCCTTCAGTCCCGCCGCGAAGTAGCTGGCCGCGTTGCTCGAACGCTCGCCGCCGAAGAGGTCCACCGAGGAGGAGAACCAACGGTTGAGGTACTTCTGGATGGTCTCGAGGTCGATGGCACCCAGCGCGCGCACCTGGTCGGATGCGTCGATCTTGTGCTCATTCATCACCTCGGAGGTGCGCTGGATCACCCGGCCGACCCCCGTCTCGCCCACGAACATGTGGTGCGCCTCTTCCGTGAGCATGAACCGCGTGGTGCGCGAAAGGGGATCGAACGCGGACTCGGCGAGGGAGAGGAGCTGCCACTTGCCGTCGCGGTCCGTGAACGTGGTGAACATGTAGAAGGACAGCCAGTCCTCGATGGGCTCGTTGAAGGTGCCCAGGATGCGCGGCGAGTCGGCATCGCCCGCACGCCGACGGAGCATGTCCTCGGCTTCTTCGCGCCCGTCGCGGCCGAAGTAGGTGTGGAGCAGGTAGACCATGGCCCAGAGGTGACGCCCCTCTTCCACGTTGACCTGGAAGAGGTTGCGGAGGTCGTAGAGACTCGGGGCGATCTGACCGAGGAGGCGCTGCTGCTCGACGCTGGCGGGTTCCGTGTCGCCCTGGGTCACGATGATGCGGCGCAAGGCATTGCGGTACTCGCCGGGAATCTGCTGCCAGGCGGGCTGCCCCGCGAAGTCGCCTCCGGGGATGTGCCGCTCGCCGACGGGATCGCTGAGGAAGATCCCCCAGCGGTAGTCGGGCATCTTCACGTGCTCGAAGTGCGCCCATCCGTCCCGCCCCACGTCGACCGCGGTGCGGAGGTAGATCTCGTCGGCTTGGAAGCCCTCAGGCCCCATGTCCTTCCACCACTCGATGAACTTGGGTTGCCACGCTTCGAGCGCCCGCTGGAGACGCCGATCGTCTCCGAGGTTGATGTTGTTCGGGATGCGGGCATTGAGATCGACCTTGCTCATCGTGCAATTCTCCGGGGCATGGGCGAGGTATCGCCGCCCCATGATGCCAAGACGAGGGGGGGCATCGGATCAGGTGCGCATCCAATCGAACTCCGGCCGCTCCGGCCGCCCGTAGAGGGTCAAGGCGCCCTTGGCTCCTACGGCGTTCGGTCGCTGGAAGATCCAGTTCTGCCACGCGCTCAACCGCGCGAACACCTTCGTCTCGAGGGTCTCGGGACCCGCGAAGCGCAGGTTCGCCTCCATGCCCGTCAGGGCGTCGGGCGAAATGCTCAGTCGCTCTTCGACGGCCAGCCGCACCTCGTCTTCCCAGTCGATGTCGTCCGGCGCCAGCGTCACGAGACCGAGGTCCAGGGCCTGCTGCGGCTCGAGGTGGCCCGGGCTGGCGAGGGCCGCTTCGGGTGCCTCGGGGCTGGCGAGGAAGCGGGTCTCGAGGCGCGTGAGACCGTTGCTCATGGGGTAGGCGCCCCCGTTGAGCGGAGACAGCGCGACGGCCACGGGGTGGTCGGGGTCGTCCAGCATGTAGCTGCGGTCGGCGGCCAGGGCCAACTCGAAGAGCGTGCCCGCGAAGCAGGATCCGGGTTCGATGAGGGCGAAGAAGCTACGCGCCGTGAGGTCGAGGCGCTTGAGTGTCCGCTTCCACGTCGCGAGCACCTCGTACACGAACCAGTCATCGGCGTGCGCTTCCAGGAACGCGTCCTGGGCGAGGACGGCGTCGATGTCGCCCTCGGTCTTGAGTACGACGAGTCCGACCGTGGAGCGATTGAACCGAAGATCCAGCAGGATGTCGTCCAGCTCGCGTGCGGCGCGAAGGGCCCACCAATCATCGGCCTGGGCGCGCGCGGTGGCCACGTCCGCCGGCGGGGGGGCGTCGGGCCCGCGCAGCGTGATCTCCAACAAACGTCCGTCCTGTTTCGCTTCCACGTACCGATGCGTGACGGCGTTCTCCTCGTAGGTCCCGGCCAGCGGAGCGAGTACGACCCCGTCCTGAGAGGCATCTCGTCCGCGGGGCCCATCGACCTTCGCCGCCTCGGCGGCCCGGTCGGTGACGAACGCCTTGAAGCGGCTCGCCGGGACCACATGGTCCACCAGGTTCCATTCCACGGCGCGGCGACCCTTGATGCCCTCGGCGACGGTACAGAAGACGTCGGCGAGATCGCGGCGGACCTTGCGCTTGTCCACGACGCGGGTGAGCCCGCCGGTGCCCGGCAGAACCGCGAGAAGGGGCGTCTCGGGGAGACTGACCGTGGAGTTCCCATCGTCTTGGAGGATGATCTCCTCGCAAGCGAGAGCCAGCTCGTATCCGCCACCGGCGCACGTACCGTTCAGTGCGGCGACCGTGTGGACGCCGCACTCCTCGGCCATGGCTTCGAGTCCGAGGCGGGTCTCGTTGGTGAACTTGCAGAAGTTCACCTTGAACGCGTGGGTCGACGAGCCCAGCATGAAGATGTTCGCGCCCGAGCAGAAGATGCGGTCCTTGGCGGACCCGATCACGAGGACCCGGACCTCCGGATGCTCGAAGCGGATACGGCGGACGACGTCGGCCAACTCGATGTCGACGCTGATGTCGTAGGAGTTGAGCTTGAGCTCGTAGTCGGAGCGGTGGCCCGCGTCGTCCTGGACGTCCATGTCCAGCCGGGCGACAGGCCCATCGAAGGCCAGCTTCCAGTGGCGGTAGGCGCCGGGTTCGGTCTCGAAGCGCAGCGGGGGCGTGTCGGCAGCGGTAGATGTTCCCATGGCGCAGGAGGGTAGCGGCGATCGCCGGGTAGGGCGAGTGTGCGCACGCCGTCGGCGCGGTCAGCGCTTCCCGACGATCCGGGCGAGGTCGATGACCGTCAGGTGCTCACCGTCCGCAGACACGGCCAGGCGGCCGCCTTCCAGCAGGGCGGCCGGGAACCTCGCCGAGCCCTTCAGCGCGGCGTGGCAGATCTCACGATCCTCGGCGGGGTCGTAGATCCACAGGCGGCCGTCCTTCGTGAGCGCGATCAGCAGCCCCTCGTAGGCGAGGAGATCGCCTCGGATCTCCTCCCGGAGCGCCACCTGCCCGCGCATCGAGCCGCTGGCCATCTCGAAGAGCAGCACCCGTCCCCGGGAGTCGGCGACGGCCGCCACCGTGCCGGCCCGCGCCGGCCCGGCGGGGATGTCGCCGATCTCGGAGGCGACCCACACGACGTCGCCGCGCTTGTCGAGCGCGTGCAGCGTCCCGTCGCGCTTGCTCACGAGCACACCGTCGGGGTGGGCGGTAATACCGACCACGTCGTCCTGGCGGCCCTGGAGCTGCGTCAGACGGATCCCGCCGTGGTTGTCGATCCGCCCGACGCGCCCGTCCGAGAAGCCGATCCACGCGGCTTCGTGGGCGGCGACCAGGCCGACGCTCGGACGCCCGTCGAGCTTCGTCTCGAACGCGCGGTGCCGGCCACGGAAACCGAGGACCCGACCGTCCAGCGTCGCGATGAGGACCACGTCTCTCAGCTCCGCGGGGCGGCCGACGGGACGACCGGTGCGATGCACCTCGTCCACCTGGCCTTCCCGCACGTCGAGTACCGAGAGATTGCCGTCGAGGAAGGGCACCAGGATCTGGTGGCCGACCACGATCGGCTGGGCACGGACGCCCTCCAGACTGTCGATCTGGCGGGCCCACTTCACGCGCCCGTCCCGACCTGAGATACGGCTGATGCGTCCATTGCGCTCGGCGAGGATGAGATCGTCACCCACCACGACGGGTTGCACGTTGAGGGTCGGGTCCACCGGCGTGGTGAAGAGGCGGTCGGGCTGCAGCGCGACGCGGAGGCGGGCGACCGGCTTGGCCCGGCGCGTGCCGACGATGCGGGTCTCTGCCTGGAACCCCGGGGCTGCGATCTCGATGGTGCTCTGCGTGGCCCAGCGGTAGTGGAGCACCAGCGGCGTTGCGTTCGTATCCTGGCCCTTCATGGAGACCGTGGCGCCGGACGGGACCGTCTCGATGCCGATCGGCAACTCGATCACGTTCTCGAACCGGATCCAGTAGTACTGGTCCGCCAGGTTGGTGTAGATCTCGACCGCTGTCTCCAGATCACCCGCTTCCTCGGCGCGGATCGCGCTCCCGAGCATGCCGCGGATGCTCTCCAACTCCTTCTCCCGGTCGATCAGGAACTGCAGGATGCCGCGGCGGCGGAGCTCCGCGCCGAGATCCGTCAGTTCGGGATCGAGCGCCAAGGCGTCCACGCGTTCACGAAGCTTGCGGTAGATCGCCTCGGCGCCATCGAGGTCGCCGTTGACGAGGAGTACGGCTGCCTCCGTACGGCACCGCTCGTGGGAGACTTCGATCTCGCTCAGCGCCAGGTGGCGGCGGCAGGTGGCCACGTCCTGGGCCCCCTCCTTGATCGCTCGCTCGTAACGCCCGAGCGCGTGGTCCGCACGCCGCGTCAGCGCGAGCGTGCGATCCTCCGCGTGAAGGACCATGAACTTCCCGACCAAGTCGATGGCCTCGCGCACGTCTTCGCTGTATGCGCCTTGGCGGTAGCGCTGCGCCTTCTGGATGAACGCGCGAAGCCGCTCGAGGTCCGGGGCTTGGGCCGAGGCCCGCTTTCTCGCGCTCAGCAGGTGGTCCTCACGGGTGAGAAGCTCGCGCTCGAGTCGCAGGAGCTCGCGGTGGAAGTGGGGCGCGAGCTGACTCACCGTCGCGTCCTGGAACCGGCCCAGTCCTTCGTCGGTACTGAGCAGGCGGTGGACCTGAGCGAGGCTCTCGCGCGCCTTTGCGGCGGGGAGCTTGCTCATCGTGGCCAGCGCAAGGTCCTGAAGCCTGTCCAGTTCCTTGCGAGCGGCGCTCCGTTCCTGCTCCACCGGCCGATTCCGGGTCTGCCGGGTGGACTGTGTTCGAAACGCCTCCTCGGCTTCCGGGCTCTCGGGGAACTTGTCCTGGATCGTCGCGGTCAGTTGCATGGCCAGGCCTTCGTCACCGGACTCCCATGCCGCCTGGATCTGCGTGAGGAGCTTGGCGGGCGTGTCCCGGAGGACGACGAAACCGACGCTGCCGGCGATGGCGAGCAGAGCCATGATCAGGGCGACGCGTCGCGCCGGCCGCTTCTCACCCTCGCGCAGGATGCGGAAGCGCTTGAGCAGGTCACTGCGTTCCGGAGCCAGGGTCGCGATGGCGTCGCGGAAGAAGGCGGCGGCCTCCTTCTCCTCCTTGCGCCGCGCCCGCCGTCCCATGGAGGCGGCGGCGGCTTCGGCCTCGGCGACCAGCGCGTCGGGCGCCTTGAGGCGGATCAGTGCGCGCGCGCGCAGCACGCGGGCGACGAGCGGGGCGTCGCTGGCGGCCACGATGGGCTCCAGGACCTCCGCCGCACGCTCGGCCTCATCGGCCGCCAGGGCGGCCTTCGCAAGGTCGATCGCGCTCCGGCGGTACACGTCTTCATTGCCCGCGGCGTCCGCGGCCTTGCACAACGACTGGAGTGCGACCTCGTCGCCGGGACGTAGCGCGAGCAGCTCGCGGAAGACCTCCTGGGCCTCCTGAGGTTGGCCTTGGCGCAACAACACCTGTCCGAGGGCCATGAACGCGTCGGCCTGCTCCTCGGGGCTCTTGCGCAGCTTCGCCAGATCGATGAGGCGCTGCAGCGGCTCGAGTGCGCCCGGCTCCAGCGAGGTCCATTGCAGCAGCAGCCCGCGCGCCACCTTGTGCTGACCGGCCTCGGTTCGCTGCTGGGCCTCAGCCGCCAGTTCATCGATCGTGGGGAGGCGGGCGGCCCCGACACGCACACACGCGAACACCGCGCGGAGCACGGCGAAGCGCGTGAGGCCGCACAGCATGGCAACCTCGTCGATGACCCGGTGGCCGTCGAGCAGGGTGTGCACGGTCGGCGTGGGATCGCCCTCGAAGTCCACGGGCGGAGAGGCGAGCGTGTCCGGAATGAAGAGCAGGGCCTCGAGGCCCAGCGCCTCCGCGATCGCGTTGTGCTCATCGAGTCGCTGCGCGGCCCGAAGGAGCATGCCACCGATGTCCACGCCGACGCGAGCGACGAGACCCGTGCGCTCGGGCATGGGTGCGTCTTCTTCGAAGCGGAACTCGCCGTCCTGCCATGTCAGCAGGTCGAGGATCGCGTCTTCGGCTGATCCCCGCAGGACGGCATCGAGCTCGTGCGCGGAGATGACGTTCTTCTCGAGAAGCGCGTCCACCCGGCGCAGGGGGTCTTCCTCGCGCTGGCGTTCTGCGGCCACCGTCTCTTCCGCGAGCAGACCGCGGTGCATGAATCCTTCGAGGAGGATGTCGGGGTCGATCGGATCCGGCTCGATCAGATAGAGCTCGTCCGTAGCGATGTGCAAGACGGCGCGCGTGGGGCCGCGCCTGAGGATCAGGTTGCCGCGACGCCCCGCGAGGGCCGTTTGCAGGACGTCGGCGAGTCCGAGTTGCCGAAGGCTGCCCTGTAGGGACATGTGGCTTCCACCGCGCGGCCGTCGGCCCATTCCTCCGGCACGGGCGCCCTATCGGCCGGGCCGCGTCCGGGGCTGAAGGCGTGCTGCTGCCTCCATGAGAGCCGCGCGGCCTTCCGCGTCGCCCGCCTCTACGATGCCGTGGTCGGTTACGAGCGCCGTGATCAGCTCGGCGGGCGTCACGTCAAACGCCGGGGCATAGGCCTCGAGGCCCATAAGTGCTGTGCCGGGCAGGAGATAGCGGAGGCCATCTTCCGGGCGCTCCTCGATGTCCACGGCGTCCCCGGAGGCGGTGTGGGGATCGAGGGTGCTGAGGGGGGCGGCGACCAGGAAGGGCACGCCGTGGCGGTGTGCCGCCACGGCCAGGGCGTACGTACCGATCTTGTTCGCCACGTCGCCGTTGAGGCACACCCGGTCGGCCCCGACGATCACGGCGTCCACGTCGCCCCGGCGCATGAGCCCGGGGGCCGCCCCCTCGACGAGGACCCGATGCGGTACGCCGGCCCGAGCGAGCTCGAATGCCGTGAGCCGGAGGCCCTGGAGCAGCGGTCGGGTCTCGTCGACCCAGACGTGCACGCTCTCGCCCTCGGCATGCAGGACGTAGATGGGCGCGAGCGCGGTCCCCAGTCCCGGGGTCACCAGGGCCCCCGCGTTGCAGTGCGTGAGGATGCGGTGGCGCCCGCGCAACCAATCCGCGCCGGCGCGCCCGATCCGGGCGCACGCCTCGCGCTCGTAGGTCTCGAGGGCGAGGGCGAACGCGTGCAGGAAGGGGGCCGCGAATGCGGGGCCTCGCTCGAGGACGCCCTCCACGCGTGCCCGGGTCATCGACGACTCGACCGCCCGGGCGAGATTCACCGCCGTCGGGCGTGCCGACGCGAGGCGCGCGGCAAGCCCCTCGAGCCGGGAGACGTAGCGGTCGTCGTAGGGCCCCGACTCGCGCGCGGCGAGCACCAGCCCGTAGGCCCCGGCGACGCCGAGGGCCGGTGCGCCGCGGACCGCAAGCCGGACGATGTCGTCCACGACGGCCTGGGTCGTCTCGCGCGCGTTCCAGACCTCGGACCCGGGCAACAACGTCTGGTCCAGGATGTCGAGCGTTCCGTCGAGCGGTCCGCCCGTCCAGCGCAGGGCCTGAACCGGCGGCTCGGGAAGGCCGTCGAGCATCATCGAGTCTTCCCTCACCGGGGCTCGGCCAGGCGCTCCCGCAGGGCATCGTTCTGCTCCGCGACGCGCCGCCTCAGGTCCGCACGGAAGTGCTGGAGGCGGTCGTGGAGCCCCTCGTCGCCGAGCGCCAGGATCTCCGCGGCCAGCAGGGCGGCGTTCCGAGCGCCCGCCTCGCCGATCGCGACCGTGGCGACCGGCACCCCAGCCGGCATCTGCACCGTGGAGTAGAGCGAGTCGGCCCCGCCCAGCGTCTTCGTCTGGATGGGGATCCCGATGACCGGCAGCGTCGTCAGGCTCGCCAGGACGCCCGCCAGGTGGGCTGCACCCCCCGCCGCGGCCACCAGGATCTTGAGCCCGTTCAGCCGCGCCGTGCTTGCGTAGCTGTGCGCCTTCTCCGGCGTCCGGTGGGCGGAGAGGATCCGTACCTCGTACGGGATGTCGAAATCTTCCAGCGTCTCCAGGCAGAGTTGCACGACCTCGAGGTCGTGGTGGCTCCCCATGACGACGCCGACCACGGGCTTACGTAGATCGACTTCGACGTCCGTCCCCGCGGCCCGCGGGGCGGGCGGCTCCTGGGGCGGGTGGTCCGGGGGTGTCCGGTCGCCTCCGGTCCTGCCACCCCTGCCTCTGGTCCGTCTTGCCATCGTTGCTCCGCTCGGGACCTTTCGGCTAGGCGCCGAGGCCGCGGCCCGTCAGGCGTTCGTGGATTTGGCGGTACGTCGCGGAGGTGCGTGCGACGACCTCGGGCGCGAGCTCGGGCGCGGGCGGTGTGTGGTCCCACTGTTCCTCGTCGAGCCAGTTGCGTACCAGCTGCTTGTCCAGGGGCTGCTGGCTCTTGCCTTCCGCGTACGTGCCAGCGTCCCAGAATCGGGACGAGTCCGGCGTCAGCACCTCGTCGCCCAGGACGATTCGACCCTGCGCGTCCACGCCGAACTCCATCTTCGTGTCGGCGATCAGGATGCCCCGCTCAGCGGCGTAGTCCCGTGCGCGCGAGTAGACCTGCAACGTCAGGTCGCGCAGCTTCTCGGCCGTCTGCCGACCGACGATGGATGCTGCCTGCTCGAAGTCGATGTTCTCGTCGTGGCCTTCCTCCGCCTTCGTCGCCGGCGTGAAGATCGGCTCGTCGAGACGCACGCTCTCGGGCAGGCCCTTCGGAAGCTCGTGGCCGCAGACGGCGCCCGTGCGCAGGTAGTCCTTCCAGCCGCTGCCCGTGAGATAGCCGCGAACCACGCACTCGATCGGGAACATGCGCAGGCGCTTCACGAGCATGGACCGCCCGGCGAGGACGGCGGCGTGCGGGTGGACCACGGCGGGCATCTCGGGCACATCGGTCGTGACCAGATGATGCGGGACCACGTCGGCGAGCTGCTCGAACCAGAAGCGCGAGAGGCTCGTGAGGACCCGCCCCTTGTCGGGAATCCCGGGGGACAGGACCACGTCGTAGGCGCTCACCCGGTCCGTGGCGACGATCAGGAAGTGCTCGCCCAGGTCGTAGATGTCGCGGACCTTGCCTCGACTCACGAGCTTCAGGCCGTCCAGGGCGGTCGTGGTAACGGTGGAGTTCATCGATGTGCTTCCCTTCGGAGGCGGGGATGATACCTCCTGATCCCCCGATTTCGCGGAGCGCCCCAGCGTGGACTACGCAGTCAAGCCGGCCCAGCGCCCTGTCGAAGGCCTGCGACCGGTCCCGCCCTCGAAGTCCCTCCACCAGCGCGCCCTCGTCCTGGCCCACCTGGCCGATGGGCCCACGCGCCTGGTGGCGGAGGGTGAGGTGGGGGAGGACGTCCGCGATCTGAGCCGCGCGCTCGATGCGATGGGAACCTGGAGCCCGGAGGGCGCGCTCGGGGACTCGCGGGCGTCCCTCAGGGTCCACCTCGGCCTCGGCGCCACCGGGTTTCGGTTCGCCCTGGCGGCGGCCACCCTCCGACCGGACGGTGCCCGCACCCTGGTGACCGGACGCGCTCCCCTCCTGGGCCGCCCACACGGTCCCCTGGCGCGTGCGCTCGCTCGCCGGGGCGCCCGCCTCAAGCGGCGCCGTAGCGGGGCCTACCGGGTCCACGGGGGCGGGCTTCGCCCGGGTCCGGTCGACGTCGCCGCCGACGTGTCCAGCCAGTTCGCGTCCGCCCTCCTCCTCGTCGCCCCGCGCGTGGGGGGGCTGGAGCTCGTCTTCCACGGCGCCATCGTCTCCCGCCCCTACCTCGATCTGACGCTCTCCGTCCTCGACGCGTTCGGGATCCAGGCCCAGGCCGAGGGCCTCGATGGCGAACACGGTCGCATCCGCGTCCCGGCGGGCACGCCGAAGGCGTCGCGCTACCAGGTGGAGAGCGACGCGTCCTCCGCCGCTCCCTGGTGGGCCGCTGCCGTCCTCACGGGGGGGACGGTGCGGGTGCCGGGGCTCGCGCCCGGCTCGCGCCAGGCCGACATGCGGCTTCTCGACGTCCTCCCGCGCATGGGGGCTTCCGTGCGCTTCTTCGACGACGTGGTCGAAGTGGGGGCCCCCGGCGGGCGGCTCGAAGCAGCGGGCGACGTGGACCTGGGCGCGGCGCCGGATCTCCTGCCGATCGTCGGTGTCCTGGCCGCGGGGGCGGATGGCGAGACCCGCATCCACGGTGCCGGCCACGCCCGCTTCAAGGAAAGCGACCGCCTGGCGACCGTCGCCGCGGGCATCCGGGCGCTGGGCGGCGACGCGGAGGTACTCGATGGCGTCGGACTGCGAATCCGGGGCGGCCCGCTGCGGGGCGGGGCCGTCGCGGTGGCCGGCGATCATCGGATCGCGCTGGCGTTCGGCGTACTCGGGCTGGTCGTGGAGGGGGTCGTGCTCCGCGGCGCCGAGGCCGTGGGGAAGTCCTATCCGTCGTTCCTGAGGGAGATGGAGGCCGCGACCGCGGCGTCCACGGGGGCCTGAGCCGTCGTGCCGGGGCCCACCCGGCGGGCCCCGTGCGGGTAGCATGGAGTGCTTCCGCCCTCGGAGGCTACGCGCGTGGTGCAAAGGCTCTCGTTCTGGACCGTGACTGTCCTGCTCCTCGGGCTCGTGCTCGGCGGGGGCCGGCCCGCCGCCGCCGCCGACACGGTGCTGGGGGAGGCCTGGGAGCCCGGCATCCGCGACGGCATCACGCGGCAGGACCGGGAGCGGACCAAGCGGCAGGCCGAGACGATCCTCCGGCAGGCGAAGTTGCTCGCGGCACGCCCCGCCCAGGGCGCGCCCCGCATCGTCCGGGTCTATCTGCTCGCCCGCGCCTACGGCATCGCGGGCGATGGCGGGAGCGCGCGGGACACCTACCGCGACCTCCTTTCCCTCGCCCCGCGCTGCTACTACGCCTATCACGACCTCGCCATGCTGGACCTCGCGCGTACGCCGCCGGACGTGCGTAGCGCCGAGGCGAACTTGCGTCGCGCCATTGGACTGAATCCCGGCTACTTGACCGCCCAGCGCAAGCTCTCGATGGTGCTACTGGAGCAGGATCGCGTCGACGAGGCGATCGACTTCCTCCGTCGCATCGTCGACGGGGAGCCCGCCGACCTCCAGGCGCGTTTCCTGCTGGCGCGGACCCTGCTCGACCGGGGGCGTCTCGGGGAAGCCGAGCGCGAGATCGCGATGCTGGTGCGCAAGGAGCCCAACAGCCCCGCGTTCCAGGAGTTGAAGGCGCAGGTCTACGTGCAGCGCGGACGGCTGGATGACGGACTGGCCGTCTACCGACGGCTGGCCTTGGACAACCCCGGCGCCAAGGCACCCTTGCAGGGGTACCTGCGCACCTTGGACCTCAAGCGAGAGCAGAGCGAAGAGGTGGACGTCGAGAGCTACCTCTGGGCGCTCGAAGGCCTGATGCGTTTGGAGCGTGACCCGGAGACCAAGGCGAAGTTCGAGCAGGCCATCCAGGACATGCGCAGCTTCGACGCACGCGCCGGCGCGCCCGGCGTGGCCGACGAAGGGCCGCCCTCGGACGCCCAGATCGCGGCGCGCCTCGGCGACCTGCCGGACGAGGCGCGCACGGAGGTGTTGCGCTACGTCTACAGCCGCAAGGAACCGCCGAGTGGCGACCTGCTCAAGGCGGTCATGCGCCGGCTGTCCCCGCACGGAGACCGTCCCGGCCGTGCGCTCCTGGGCCCTGCGCATCCTGGGGCGCTTCGGGGGATTCGGGCTCGTCGGCCTGGTCCGGCACTCATTGAACGACCCCTCGGTCGCCGTCCGTCCCGTCGCCGTCGACGCGGTCGTCCAGTTGGCGCGGACCGGGGGGGCGGCCGAGGCGACCGCCGTGCTGACCCTCGGTCGCGCGGCGGCGTCCGCGGACCGCACCCTGGCGGCGGCGGCGCGGGCCGGACTCGCCGAGTTGATCAAGGCGCCCCTGGAAGACGAGGACGAGGCCGCGCAGCGGGCGTCGTTCGATGCGTGGTGGCGCGGGCCGACCGGGACGTCGGCCAAGATCGCTGCCCTCGCGGGCTTCGCCCTGGCGAAGGACCCCCAGCCCGAGGGTGTCCTGCTCGGCTACCTCGCCGATCCGGACCCCGAGGTGCTCCTGGCGGCCTGGCAGGCGATGGCCGCCCAGGCGCGGCGCCTGCTGACCCGCCCCGATCTCCCCGTGACCCGCGCCGGGTGGCTCCGATCCCTGCCGCCGCTGCCGGCGGGCGCCACGGCTGCCTCGGCCCGTGCCGCCAAGGGGCGGCTCGACGCCTGGGTCGCGGCCCGGCCCTCATGATCGCGCCCCCTCCCGGCGCCCACGAACAGCTGCTCCCCCGGAGACGCCTCCCTTGCGCCACATCACGTTCGCCACCGTGCTCCTGTTCCTCTTCTTCGGCGCTGTTCCCGTGGGATCGCTGCTGGCGGACGAACCGTGGGAAGAAGCGGTGCGCAAGGAGGAAGCCGAGGAGGACCGTCTCCTCGAACACGCCAAGCGTCGCGGCACGACACGTCAGGTGGTGACCAAGTACGCCAGTCGGCTGAGCCGCCAGCCGTCCGCCATGAACCACTACCTCCTGGGCCGGGCCCTCTACCACGATGGCAACGCGCAGGAGGCGGAGCGCCACCTGCGCGAGGCGCTCCGGCTCGAGCCCCGCTTCTGGTTCGCTCGCTTGCGTCTCGCGATGCTGGAAGTCGAGCGGAAGAACACGAAGCAGGCCGACACCTACCTCGGCGAGGTCCTGCGGCAGAAGCCGCGCGAGGAGGACGCCCTCAAGCTGCTCGCCCAGATCCGCATGGACAGCAGCGATTTCGACGGAGCACTGCGCGTCCTGGATCACCTGCTATCGATCGACCCGAGCAGCGCGCAAGTGCGACGCAACCTCGCGTTCTGCTACATGGCGAAGAAGGACTGGTCGTCGGCGCTGCGCGAATTGCGAGTCCTCCGCGGACGCGACGCCGACGACATCTCGGTGCGCTGGTACTACGCCCAAGCGCTGTTCGAGACCGGCCAGGTCCAGGAGGCGGCTCGCGAGTTCGAGGGACTGGCCCGCATGGATCCCAAGGATGTGCGCATCCTGGACATGCTCCGCATCGCGTACGCGCGGCTGGAAGACTGGGATGGCGTGATGCGGACGCTTCGCCGCATGATCCCCAACGTCCGGGATCCCGAGATGCAGGCCCAGATGAAGGACGTGCTCGCGCGCCTGGAGGCGGGGGAGCGACCCGGCCAGGCGGGGGCGGCGACCGGTGAAGTCGACGGGGAGACCTGGGAGCGGGACGCGTTCGCGGAGTTGATGGAGCGGTGCATGCACCCGACGGACGTGCAAGTCCGTCGCGAGGCGCTGCAGCTCTACCACGAGGCCCAGCCGCCCATGATGCCGTCGGCGCTCGTGCGACGCGTGCACCCCGAGCTGGAGCCCGACCCCATTTGTCGCCAGTGGCTGCTCCGAATCATGGCCCAGCTCCGCAATCCCGAGCTCGCCCAGGTCGCGGCCTTCGGCCTGTTCGATCCGGAAACCACGGTGCGCGCGGTGGCCGCGGAGACGCTCGGCGAGATCGGGACACCGTCGGGCATCCTCTACCTCCTCCCCTTCTTCCTGGGACCCGACCTGCCGGCCGCGCCTCAGGTGGCGCAGGTCCGCGAGCACAACGCCGCCCGTTCGGCCTTGATCTCCCTGACCGAGCGCTTCGACCACTTCGGAGGGGAAGAGGCGTGGGTGCCCGGCAGCGATCTGCCCGACCTGCGGCGGGACTGGCAGGTCTGGCTCGCGCAGCCGGCCGGGGTCGCCGTCCGGCTGAAGGCCATCGCCGACCTGGCGGCCCGTGGTGAGTTGCGACCCGAGCTCTACCTGATCGAGGACGTGCTCGACACGAATGCCGACATCAGCAAGGCGGCCTACCAGGTCCTGCTCACGCGGTCCAAGAAACCCAGCGAAGACGGCGTCGCCCAAGTGATGTGGCCGAGGTTTCCCGTCTACGACGACGTCGAGGACGCGGACCTCGCCGCGCTACGCACCGCCGTGAAGGCCTGGTGGGAAGCCTGGCTCGCCACCCGCAAGGCGGATGGCAAGGAGAGTAGCGATGGCTGATGACCGCCGGGCCGTCCTCGTGACCGGAGGCGCCGGCTACGTGGCGCCTCCCGTCGTCCGGCGCCTCGTCGAGGCCGGTCGTCGGGTCGTCGTCCTGGACGACTTCTCCACCGGGCACAGGGCCTTCGTGAAGTGGGGGGACCTCGTCGAGGGGGATGTCGGCGACGCCGACCTGCTGCGGAGCACCCTGCGTGCTCACGACGTCGGGGCCGTGATGCACTTCGCCGCCAAGGCCCTGGTCGGCGAATCGGTCGAGAAGCCGGATCTGTACGACGCATGGAATCGGGGGAAGACCCAGATACTCGCGGACGTCGCCGCGGCCGAGGGCGTGCGGGCGTTCGTGTTCTCCTCGACCTGCGCCGTCTACGGTGTGCCCACCGAGGTGCCGATCCCCGAGGACCATCCGCGCGCTCCCATCAATCCGTATGGAGAGTCCAAGGCCGGCTGCGAGGACGCGCTGTTTGGCAGCGGTGTGCCGACGGCGGCACTGCGCTACTTCAACGCCGCCGGCGCGGAGCCGCAGCACGGCATCGGGGAGCTTCACACGCCGGAGACCCACCTGATCCCGCTCGCGCTGCGCGCGGTGGAGACGGGGCGTCCGCTGCACATCTTCGGCACCGACTACCCCACCCCCGACGGCACCTGCGTGCGCGACTACATCCATGTCGCCGACCTGGCGACCGCGCACCTGGCGGCGCTCGCGCGGCTCGAGGGCGGTGGCGAGGGGGGACGCTGGAATCTGGGTACGGGGCAGGGCGTCTCCGTCCGCGACGTGCTGGACGCAGTCGGCCGCATCACGGGCCGGCCCGTACCCGCCATCGAAGCGCCACGCCGCGACGGCGATCCGCCGGCGCTCGTGGCCCGGTCCCAGCGCGCTCGCGACGACCTGGGTTGGGTGCCCGAAGCGAGCGACCTCGATCGGATCGTGAAGGACGCCTACGACTTCCATCGCCAGGGCGTGGGCCGAGCGTAAGCCGTCGTGCCGTTCAGGGTGATCACCATCGACGGCCCCGCCGGCGTCGGCAAGAGCACGGTGGCCGGACTCCTGGCCGTGGATCTCGGGTGGGCGCGGCTGGACTCCGGCGCCATGTACCGGGCCGTCGCCCTCGCCGCCCTCGACGATGGCGTCGATCTCGAGGACGAGGCGGCCGTCGCGTCGCTCGCGGCCTCCCTGGCCCTGGACGTCGGCCTCGACGGTCGGGTGCGGCGGGGGGCCGAGGACATCACCGAGCGCCTGAGGAGCCCGGAGGTGACCGCCGCCGCCGCGCGCCTCGCGGCCTATCCCGCGGTTCGTGGGGTCATGGTCGCCCATCAGCGGCGGTTCGCGGCCGCCGCCGCCGAAGGCGTCGTGGCCGAGGGTCGCGACATGGGCACCGTGGTCTTTCCCGACGCCGCCGTGAAGGTGTTCCTCGACGGGGATGCCGGGGAGAGGGCCCGGCGCCGACTTCGCCAGGACGCGGGCGCCGAGGCGGCCGAGGACGCCCAGGACCTCGCCCGGGTTCGCGCCCAGATCGAGGCGCGGGACGCCGCCGACCGATCGCGGGCCGCCTCACCCCTTCGTCCGGCCGAGGACGCGTGGCGACTGGAGACCACCGCCATGACCCTGGACGAGGTTTTCGAGGCGGTCCGTTCCCATGTACGATCGAGGATTCCTGTCGTCTTCCCGCCGGAATCCGGGGCCTAGGTATCGGGGGCGAAGTCGACGGCGACCGGACGCGCGCTCCGCGTGGCCGGCCGTACCCCCAACCCTTTTTTTTTGGGCCCGCGAGCAGGACCGGCGGTCGTGCTCGTTCGTGAATGGAGCCCCATGCGCGCACGCGACAAGATTCGTCAGTACGACCTCAGCCGGGACGAGCTGGATCACGAGGTCAGTCAGATTCTCGAGAAGGCAGGAGACATCGACGACCGCTATGCCAGCGGAAGCGAAGACTTCACCCCGAACAAGGTGGTGAAGGGCAAGATCGTCGACATTCGCAACGACGAAGTCATCGTGGACATCGGATACAAGTCGGAAGGCATCATCAGCGCCGGCGAGTTCCAGGACATCAACGAGTACGACGTCGGCGATGAGTTGGAGGTCCTTCTCGAGAGCGTGGACGAGGCGGGCGGCGGCGTCCTCCTGTCGAAGCGCAAGGCCGACCGCATTCGCGGCTGGGAGCGCGTCGTCGAGCAGTACGGCGAGGGCGCGACCGTTCGCGGGCGCGTCATCAAGAAGATCAAGGGCGGCTTGCTCGTCGACATCGGCGTGCCGGTCTTCCTCCCCGCGAGCCAGGTTTCGATTCGCCGCACGAACGACATCAGTGAGTTCATCGGCCGCGACATCGAAGCGCGCATCATCAAGATCGACCAGGAGCGCATGAACATCGTCGTCTCGCGTCGCCGCCTCATCGAGGAGCAGCGCGAGGAAGCCAAGAAGACGCTCCTTCTCGAGATCAAGCCCGGGCAGATTCGCGCCGGCGTGGTCAAGAACATCGCCGACTTCGGCGCGTTCGTGGACCTGGGTGGCATCGACGGCCTCCTCCACATTACGGACATGTCCTGGAGCCGCCTGACCCACCCGTCCGACATGCTGAAGATCGACGACGAGGTCGAGGTCATGGTGCTGCGCGTCGATCTCGACCGCGAGCGCATCGCGCTGGGTCTCAAGCAGAAGTTCCCCAGCCCCTGGGAGACCGTCGAACTCAAGTACCCCGTGGGCAGCCGCGTCAAGGGCAACGTGGTGAACGTCATGCCCTACGGCGCGTTCGTCAAGCTCGAAGACGGCATCGAGGGCCTGGTCCACATCTCCGAGATGTCCTGGTCCAAGCGCATCAACCACCCGCAGGAGGTGGTGAGCGTGGGTGACGAGGTCGAGGTCGTCGTCCTCGACATCAACCGCGAGAAGCAGGAAATCTCGCTCGGTATGAAGCAGGCCGACGGCGATCCCTGGGACGACGTCGAAGCGCGCTTCCCCCCGGCACGGTGGTCGAGGGTACGGTCCGCAACCTCACGTCGTACGGCGCCTTCGTCGAGATCGACGACGGCCTCGATGGCCTCCTGCACGTCTCGGACATGTCGTGGACGCGCAAGATTGCGAACCCGACCGAGATGCTCGACAAGGGCGAGAAGATCCGCGCCGTCGTGCTGTCCGTGCACCCCGACAAGAAGCGCATCGCGCTCGGTCTCAAGCAGCTCGAGCTCGACCCGTGGCAGAAGGAGATCATGGAGCGCTACGCTCCGGACACGCTCCACGTGGGTGTCGTGACGAAGGTGACGAACTTCGGCATCTTCGTCCAGCTCGAGGAGGGCCTCGAGGGACTGCTCCACATCTCGGAGCTGACGCCGGCCGACAACCTCACGGCGCACTCGGTGGTTGCCGTGCGCGTGCTGCGACTCGACACCGAGGACCGTAAGATCGGCCTGACGCTGATTCGCGGTGAGGAAGCCGACGTCGTGCTCGAGGAGCATGCCGAGGAGGCCAAGGCGCTGCTCGCCCTGACCGAGACCAACGCCAAGGCGGAGGCCGAGGCCGCAGCCAAGGCCGCGGCGATGGGCCAGGACGAAGTGCCGGAAGAGGTCGCCATGGCGGATATCGAGCCGGCAGCCGAGAAGCCCGCGGCCGAGGAGCCGGCGGCCGAGGAGCCGGCAGCCGAGAAGCCCGCGGCCGAAGAGCCGGCAGCCGAAGAGCCGGCAGCCGAAGAGCCGGCAGCCGAAGAGCCGGCAGCCGAGAAGCCCGCGGCCGAGGAGCCGGCCGCCGATGCCCCCAAGGCGGACGCGACCTCCACGCCGGACGAACCCGCTCCCAAGAAGGACGAGGAGGCGGAGAAGCCGGCCGAGTAGGTCGAGCCCCTCCGCCCGAGATATGTCCATGACCCCGGCGCGCGACCGTGTCCCCATGACACGCCGCGCGCCGGGTCTTTTTCTGGTCATAGGGGCCCTGCTCCTCCTCGGGCTGACGATCGCTTTGGGGTCCTGCGCGCCGCCCCAGCGTCTCGCCGACGGCAGTGAGCTCGTGGCGACCGTGGACCCCATCCCGCCGAGCTTCGAGCCGATCGTCATTCCGCACCCGGACGCGGCTCAGCTCGGCCGGGCGGGCATGGTGCAGGAAACCCGGGAGGTCGACGAGGCGGATGCCGGCTGGCGAGAGAAGTACCAGCTCGCCAGTGGCTACGCGGCGGGCGGGTTCGACGAGGAGGCGCTCGACGTCATCCGTCGCACGCTTGCGCTCCAGCCGCCGCCGCAGTGGGGTGACCGCTTCCGAACGCTGAGAGCCGGCCTCAAGGTGCGGCGGCTGGAGAGCGATCTCCTGCGGGTCGATGCGCGCGGCGGCCGCGACTACGTCCCGTTTGCGACGGCCATCGACTGGCGTATCCGCATCCGCAACGTGTCGCGGCGCGAGGTCGTGTTCCGGCCGCCGGTCGGCGGCTACGCGGCGTCGAGTCCCTCGGCCTTGTCGCTGACCATGCTCCGGCGCGACCTCGACATCTACGCGGCCGAGTTGCGTCGGACGTGGAACCAGACCGTGTTCCTCTGCGCCGCCGAACAAGGCGAAATCCGCATCCAGCCGGGCGAGACGTACGAGCAACCCGTGCGCGTCCCCGCCGAGGACGTCGGCGCCGCGATCTCCGGCCTGCGCATCCTGCAACTCGGCGGAACGCTCCGGGCGACCCTCGAAGGCGTGGACGGCGAACCCGAGAGCGTGTCGCTACCCATCCGCCCGGGCCGGGTGGTGGTCGTTCCCGAGGGCTACGAGCCGCTCGTGCTCGATCCGCTCGGGTCCATGCGCACGGCCGTGGACACGGTGGCGCCGACGCACCTCCTGGTGGCCAGCGAGTTCGTTCGCCGGGGGCAGGGTGTCCAGGCGATCGAGGTCACGGCCGACGCGCTGGGTCGGGGCGAAGCGGCGCTCAGGACGGCCGCCCTCGGCGCCCTGGGCCTGCTGCGGGAGCGGCTGGCCGGGACGCCGCTCAGACCGGCTGCTCGGCCCCTCATCGAGCAGTTGGAACTCAGGCCGGCGCGCGCCGAAGCGCTCATGGAAGGTCTGATGATGCTCAGCGACGAGTCGGTGCCGGCGGACCCGCGCCTCTGGCGGGACTGGTGGCGGCGGTTGGAAGGGAAGGGGAGGACGGTACCTCCCTTACGCCTGGACGCGGGAGATGCCCGATGATCGAAGACGCGGCCCTAAGGGAACGCATCGGGGAGGTGTCCCGGACGATCGACACGATCGTCCCCGAGGTCGAGTTGCTGGCCAAGCTCGAGACCGGCCGACCGCTGCGGGTGAAGTGGGGGATCGACCCCACCTCGACCAGCGTGCACATCGGCAACGCCATCCAGCTCTGGATCCTGCGGGCGCTGCAGGAGGGGGGGCACCGGCCCGTGCTCATCCTGGGCGACTACACCGCCACGGTGGGCGACCCCTCGGGCAAGGACAAGACGCGTCCGATGCTCACGCCCGAGCAGATCGAGACGAACATGGAAACCTGGATGCAGCAGATCGGCATGGTGCTCGATCTCGATCGCGTCGAGGTGCGCCGCAACAGCGAGTGGTTCGCGCCCATGTCGTTTCTGGATGTGCTCGGCCTGGCCGACCGCATGACCGTCCAGCAGATGATGGAGCGAGATTCGTTCGAGGACCGCTGGGCCGCAAACGAGCCGATCTCGGTCCGCGAATTCCTCTACTGCCTCATGCAGGGATGGGACTCGGTCGCGGTGAAGGCCGACGTCGAGCTGGGTGGCAATGACCAGACCTTCAACCTGATGGTGGCGCGTCGCTTCATGACGCAGGAGGGTCTGCCGCCGCAGGTCAACGTCCTCACGCCGCTGCTCGAGGGCACCGACGGGCAGGCCAAGATGAGCAAGAGCCTGGGCAACTCGATCAATCTCCTCGACAGCCCCAAGGACAAGTTCGGCATGGCCATGCGCGTCTCGGACGACCTCATGGGCAAGTACCTGCGCCTGGTGACCGGCCTCTCCGACGAGGCGATCCTGGCGCTCGAGGCGCTGGAGAACCCGCGGGACGCCAAGCTCGGACTCGCCGAGGCTCTGGTGGCTCGCTATCACGGGGCAGGAGCCGGTCGCGCGGAGCGCGAGGAGTTCCTCCGGGTCTTCAGCCAGCGCGACGCGCCCACCGATATTCCGGACGTGGCGCTCGGCGATGCCGGTGACGACGGCAGCTACTGGATCGTGGATGTGCTCAAGACCTGCGGTTTCGCCACCAGCACGAGCGAGGCGCGCCGGCTGGTGCAGGGCGGCGGCGTAAGGCTGGACGAAGCGAAGATCGCCGACTGGCAGGCGCGGCTGGCGCTCGAGGGCGGCGAGGTCCTGCGGGTCGGGCGGCGTCGCTACGCGCGTCTGGCGCCGCCCGGGAACGCCAATCCGTAGCGTCCGGCCCGTTTCCCGGCACAATCCCCGCTCCCGTCCGGAGGCCTTGCGTGATCCCGCTTCTCGCCGAACTTCCCTACCCGCGGATCCACCCCGACATCTTCTCGATCGGGCCGCTCACCGTGCGGTGGTACGGGGTGAGCTACGTCCTGGCCTTCGCGCTCGCCTACCTGGTCCTTCGGTATCTGGCCCGGCGGGGGCGGTGGCCGGTCGAGCCGGACAAGGTCGCCGACGTGCTCTTCTGGGGCATCCTCGGCGTCTTCTTCGGCGGGCGTCTGGGCTGGGTGCTCTTCTACGGGCTTCCCTCGGGAGCGATCCAGTCCTTCTGGCAGGTGTTCAAGGTCTGGGAGGGCGGCATGTCCTTCCACGGCGGCCTGGTCGGCGTGATCGTCGCCTATCTGCTCTACATCCGGGCGCACAAGCTCCCCATGGGCGCGTTCCTCGACGGGCTGAGCCTGGCCACGGCACCCGGCATCTTCTGCGTGCGCATGGCCAACTTCGTGAACGCCGAGCTCTACGGCCGCCCGTGGGATGGGCCGCTGGCCATGCGCTTTCCGGCCTATCGCCATCACGGGGGACCGGACGCCTGGCAGGCCAAGTTCGACGCGGGTCAGACCGCCGGCATGTTCACCCAGCTTCGCCACCCGAGCCAGCTCTACGAAGCCCTCTTCGAGGGCCTCTTCCTGTTCCTCGTCCTCTACTGGCTGATGATGAAGAAGGGCGTCGGCGGGGGCCGCATCGCGGCCACGTTCCTCGTCGGCTACGGGCTCGTCCGCTTCCTCGTGGAGTTCGCGCGCGAGCCGGATGCCGACATGGGTTTCGTGCTCTTCGGCTCGATCACGCAGGGGCAGCTGTTGAGCCTCGGCATGATGCTCGCTGGGCTCGTCTCGTTCGCCTTCATCGCCGCCAAGGCAAAGCGCACGGCGCCGCGCTGAGGGGGGCGCCCAAGCGGGGCCGGGGCGGTGGCGGCAGGAAGCCCCGGCGGGCAGGGGGGCCATCGCTAAGCCTCGCACGGCCGCGGCGCTACACTCCCCATCATGAGTACCGAGACCGCCTCGTCCGACACGTCGGCCATGCTCCACCGCGTCCGCTCGCTTCTCGACGAGAACGACACCTGGCGCGCACGCTCGATCAACTTGATCGCCAGCGAGAACGTCCTCTCGCCTGCTGCCCGATCGGTCCTCGACACCGATCTCCTGCACCGCTACGCCGAGGGTCACCCCGGCCTGCGCTACTACGAAGGCACCCGCTACGTCGATGAGATCGAGACGATCTGCACCGAGGTCATGCAGCGCATCTTCCGGGCGAGCTTCGCCGACGTGCGGCCCATCGCGGGCACCGTCTCCAACGAAGCCGTGTTCTCCAAGCTCGTGCCGCAGGGGGCGTTCGCGCTCGCGCACACCGTTGCCAGCGGAGGCCACATCAGCCACGCGCGCATCGGGAGCCTCGGCAAGCGGACGAAGAACATCGAGCCGTGGCCCATGGCGGATGACGGCTGGACCATCGACGTCTCGAAGGCGAAGGACCTCATTCGCAAGGAGAAGCCTCCGCTCGTGGTCGTGGGGCGCAGCCTCTTCCTCTTCCCCGAGCCGGTCGCCGAGCTTCGCGAGGTCTGCGACGAGACGGACACCCGCATCTTCTTCGATGGCGCGCACGTGCTCGGCCTCATCTGCGGCGGCGAGTTCCAGGATCCTCTGCGCGAAGGCGCGGACATCCTCGCGGGTAGCACGCACAAGACGTTTTTCGGCCCGCAGCGGGGCGTGATCCTCTCGGCCAGCACCGATCCCAAATTCGTGCGAAAGCTCGACAAGGGCGTGTTCCCCGGGTCCTCGTCCAATCACCACCTCTTCAGCCTGCCCTCGCTCCTGGTCGCCGCCCTCGAGATGGAAGCCTTCGGCGCCGAGTACTCGAAGGACACGATCGCGAACGCCCAAGCGCTCGCGGCCTCGTTGCACAAGCGGGGCCTCGACGTCGCCGCGGCCGACCTGGGCTACACGAAGTCCCATCAGGTGGCTGTCGACGTGGCCGCCCACGGCGGTGGCAAAGAGGTGAGTGCCCGCCTGAACGACCTCGACATCATCTGCAACATGAACATGCTGCCGGGCGAGCCGCCGAAGAACGCGGTGGATCCGCGCGGCATTCGTCTCGGGGTGCAGGAGATGACGCGGTACGGCATGGGGGTCGATGCCATGGAGGAGATCGCCGAGCTCATGACCGCGGCGATCGCGCACGGCACGGACGTCAGACCGCAGGTGAAGGCGCTGCGCGACCGATACCCGGACGTCAAGTACGGCTACTCGACTGACGCCCTGCGGCCCTGAGCAGTTCCGGCGCCCGACGCGCCTCTTGACGGTGCCCGACCTCCCCCCGACCGTGGGGGGGCCGTGCATCGTCTAGCTCACCTCGTCGGGCGTGTTCTCCTCATCCTCGTCGTGGCCTGCCTTCTCGGCAGGCTCGGTGGCGTGACGGTGGCGAGCGCCGCCCCCCCCAAGCCGATTCGCCTCGGCGTGCTCGCGACGAAGGACGACGGAGGCCGACTCGCGGCGGCGCGCGCGGGCGTCGAGGTCCTCGCGGCCCAGGTGCGGGCGCGTGGGCAGCCGGTCGAGGTACTGGCGCTCGACGACAGCGGGTCCGTGGCCGGGCTGAAGGCCGCCCTCACCAAGCTCAAGCGCGCCAGGGTCGCCGGGGTAATCGTGGCGCCGCGGGGCGATCTCGTCGACGCGTACTGGAAGGCTGTCCGGTCGCTCAGGACGCCCGTCGTGTTCACCGCCGTCGTGACCCCGGACCTCACACGCAACAAGGGGCATGTGTTCCATCTCGGACCGACGGCCGCCGCCGAGGGCGTGTTTGCCGCGGATGCCCTCGTCGTTCCGATCGCCGCGCATCGCGTGGGGATCGTCCACGAGGCGACTCCCTACGGGAGCGCCGTGGCTGCCGCCGTCGCGCGCAGTCTCTCGAGCGACATCACCCTCGCCGGCATCGAAGTCTGGCCCGAAGCGCCGGAGGAGACACAAGCCGATGCCGTGGCTGCGGCCATCCGGTCCTTCGAAGCCGATTGGGTGGTCGCCGCCGTGCGCGGGCGCTCCGCGGATCAGCTGGTACGCACACTCGCGCGCCGCGAGCAACGGCAGGCGATGCTGTTCACGGACGGCAACCGACGGTCGTCCCTCGCCGCCCTCGCCCCCGAACTCCTCGAAGGGTGTGCCTTCGTCGGCGGGCCCGATCCGGAGCTGGTGGGGCGTGTCGGGGAGTCCGTGGTGCTCGGCTTGGAGGAGCGGGGGGCGCCTGTCGACGTGGACGCCCTCCGCGCGTTCGAGGGGGCGCGACAGATCGTTGAGGCCCACGAGCGCACGGGGGGCGCGTCGGGCCGGAAGCTGGTGGAGGCCGTGTGGGCCGGCCCCGAGGTCGTGGGCGCTCTGGGCGCCATCGGGTTCGAACGCCACCACGGCATCCGCCTGTTTCCCTTCGCGCTCTGGCGGCTCGATCACGGGCGCTACGACACCTGGCCCGTGGCGTTCCTGCCCACGCCGGGGTGCGGTCCGCCGCTCGGCTTCGGCAAGCCGCCGGCAGCCGAGGTCAACAAGCGGCGCGGGAAGATCGGCTACCTGACCTACGGCGAGGGTGACACGCGAACGATCGAGGCCGACCTCCTCGAACTCGGTCTGTCCACGGGGGGGGAGGATGCGCAGCTCGATGGTTTCGTTCGGGACGAGTTGCTCGCCCGGGCGATCCGGGTCGCGCACCACCTCTTCCGCCGAGACCCCGACGGCACGGAGATCCCGGGCTGGTCCTGGGGAATGAGCTTCACGACCCGTCCTCCCGAGGACCGGCCGCGAAGCCGTACCTGGCTGGCCATCGTGGCCGGCGACCACCCGGCCGCGGGTGGGCAGGTCATCGGCGACGGCATGGTCGCGGTGTACTCGACGTTCCTGAAGCGCACCATGTACATCCAGCACGCCTTGGAGCCACCGCTGTCGAGCGCGGACCGCCCGCTGCTGGACGGCACGTACCGGTGGGGGGGCGACCGCGCACGGAACCGTCGCATCGAGGACATCCGGTGCTTGGTCGACGGCCTCTCGAGCGCCATGGGGCTCACCCTGGCGCACGAGTTCGGACATCTCTGCGGATGCGGTCACGACACCGAGGCGCCCACGTCCATCATGAACGTGGTCGCGGGCGCGGGTGCCGCGTGGGCGGACGCCGTCTGGATCCCTTCGCACCAGCGCAGTGTCACGTCCACGCTGGGCGTCGAGGGCATGCCGAAGTGAGGCCGGCGGGCGTCGCGGGCCTCTTCCTAGTGCTCTGGCTGCTCTGCGTCCCGGGCGGTCGGCTCGGCGCCGACGAGCCCACGCTGGCCGACCGCGAGGCGGGGCTCGCGGCCGACGACGCCGACGGGCGCGTCGCCCTCGCTCTCTGGGCCTGGGAGCGCCGAGACGATGCGGCGAGCCGGCGCCTGGCCGCAGCCGCGCTCGCGATCGACCCCTCCCACGAAGCCGCCCACCGGCTCCTCGGTCACGTGCGTGCGCCGGCAGGGTGGGTGGCGGGGCTCGCCCCACCTCACGGCGACGCCTGGGACGTGGGACCACGGTGGGGGGCCGAGCAGCGTCGGGCGACTGGTCGGGTGGGCGGCAGCACGATGCGTAAGCGCGCCGAGCGCGCCCTCGCGTGGCTGGCCGCCCATCAGGACGAGGACGGACGCATCGATGCCGACGCGTTCGGGCGTCACTGTCCGGACGGGGACGTCTGCGAGGGGACGGGCGGGGGACATCACGGCGAGCGCATGCCGTGTGCGTTCGACGGCGCGGTCACGGCGGTCGCCGTCCTCGCGTGGTCGGCGCACGGTTCGACACTCGAGGCGGGGCCCTATCGCGCGTCGATCGCGAGCGCCATTCCGTTCTGCGAGCGCGTCATCGAGGCGGGCGTCGCGTCGTTCGACTCGATCTGGAACGTCGCGTTCGCCACCGAGGCCGTGGCCGACGTGTGCGCTGCGTCCCGCGCCGCGCGGCTGCGCGGTGTCGTCGAGCGCGGCGTCGCCGAGCTGCAGGCGCAACAGCGTCCCGATGGAGGGTACTCCTACGTGTACGCCATCGGTGATGTGCCGACCACGGCCGTCGTCCTGTGCGCGCTGGGTCAGGCCGCGCAAGCGGGGATCGGTGTCGACGCCGAGGCGGTGTCGCGGGCGCTGGCCTTCTTGGACGAACGCGTCGACCCCGGGAGCGGTCGGAGCGAGTACCACGACGGGGCTGAGCACAAGGGGTACACCCCGACGCGCGCCAACGCGGCGGCGGCGCTCGCCGCCCGGAGCGCGGTCGGGGCCCTCGCCGCCACGCCCGCTCTCGCGGCGCAATTGGCGGCCGCGCGGGAGCAGAAGCCGCGCTGGAAGCTCGAGGAGAAGGTGATCAAGACGCGGG
Organism: uncultured Planctomycetota bacterium; assembly: GCA_963802335.1. Lineage (GTDB taxonomy): Bacteria > Planctomycetota > PLA2 > PLA2 > JAEUHO01 > CAWDIE01. The sequence goes on from CAWDIE010000009.1 coordinate 815,950, forward strand.
ACGGGCGTCGGGTGAAGGCCCAGGTGGGCTCGCTCTACCCGTTCCTGTGGTACCTCGCCGATCGCGCCCTGCTCGATCACGGGGGCGCGGCCGCGGCCGGATGGCGCAGGGCGCTGCGCGCCGCCCTGGGCAAGGGGCAGCGCGCGGACGGACATGCCGCCGGGTCCTGGGACCCCCGGGGCCCCTACTCCCTGAGCGGAGGGCGGGCGTTCGTCACGGGCATCGGGGCCCTGATGCTCCTCTCGATTCACCGGTATCCTGGGCGACCGTGACCACCCCGCCCTCCCGCCGCCGCCGCCAGGATCCGATGTGTCCCGCGTCGCCCGACGCGTGGGATGCACGGTACCGCGATGGTCACACCCCCTGGGAACGAGGCCGTCCGCCGCCGGACCTCCTCGAATTGCTCGAGGCGCTCGGGGGGACCACGCTCTGCGTCCTCGTGCCCGGTGCCGGGCACGGTACGGATGCCGTGGCCTGGGCCGCTGCGGGGCACGAGGTGACGGCCATCGACCATGCCCCGCGGGCCGTCGAGCGCTGCCGTGCACGGGCGCGCGCCATGCAGCGGCCGCTGCGCGCGCTCCTCGCCGACGTCCTGGACCTACCCGCCGATCTCCACGGCGCCTTCGACGTGGTGTGGGAGCAGACGTGTCTCTGCGCGCTCCCGCCCTCGGCCCGGCGTAGCTACGCGTGCTCGATGGCCAAGGCGCTGAAGCCGGGCGGACGTCTGTACGGGCTCTTCTGGGATCACGGGCGGTCGGGCGGGCCGCCCTACAACGTCAGCGAAGCCTGCGTGCGTTCGGCCTTCGACGACGTGTTCGACGTGCTGTCCGTGCGCCCCGCGACGCCGCTGTCCGACCGCCGCCGGGAGTTCTTCGCCGTGCTTCGCCGCCGCGCGTGGCGCACCCGCTGCACGCCCTAAATGTTCGATACGGAGGCAGCCTCGCCGACGAACCTTTTCACCCGTCCAGCGTCGGATTCGCGGCCAGCTCCGCCATGACGTCCGCGATCCGCGTCGCCTCCTCCGCGGTGGTCGACGCCGGCGGCATCGCGTAGAGCACGGGGCCCAGCGGACGCAAGAGCACACCACGCTCGATCGCGCGGGCGCGCAGGGTGAGGGCTTGGCCGGCGAGGTAGCCTTGTCGCCGGAGGACGGTAGGTCCAGCGCCACGATGCCCCCCGTGCGCCGCAGGTCGTAGGTCGTGGCCAGGGAACCGAGCGCGTCCCGGAGGCGTGCCTCGATCCGGGCCCCGATGGCATCCAACCGCGCCGGGACGTCGTTCTCGCGACACAGCGCGAGGCTGGCCAGGGCGACGGCGCAGCCCAGCGGGTTGGCCGTGAAGCTGTGTCCGTGGAAGAACGCCCGACCGCGGTCGCGATCATGGAAGCGCGAGAACAAGGCGCCGGTGGCGAGCGTCGCCGACAAGGGCAGAATGCCCCCGGTCAGTCCCTTGGCGATGCACATCACATCCGGCGTGATGGGCGCGCTCTCGCAGGCGAACAACGTCCCCGTGCGGCCGAACCCGGTCATCACCTCATCCGCGATGAGCGGCACGCGGTGCCGATCACAGAGCGCGCGCACGTCGGCGAGCAAGGACGGAGGGTGCATGCGCATCCCACCTGCACCCTGCACACGCGGTTCGAGAATGACCCCGGCGGCCCGCCGCCCGAGCTCCGTCAAGGCCTGGTCGATGCTGCCGGCGTCGACCGGCGCGCGTCGCACCTCCGGGAGGAGCGCGGCGAACGGGGTGAAGAACGGGTCCCTCTCACCCACGGCCATCGCGCCGAAGGTGTCCCCGTGGTAGGCGCCTTCCAAGGCGACGAAGACGCGCCGCTCGGCCTCGCCCGCGTGCTGATGGGCTTGCAGGACCATCTTCATGGCCACTTCCACGGCCGTGGAGCCGTCATCCGAGTAGAAGACACGCTCCAAGCCCGGGGGCGCCGCGGCGAGGAGTTCCTCGGCCAAGCGGACGGCCGGCTCGTGGGTGCAGCTCGCAAAGAGAACGTGATCGAGGGTCCCGGCCTGGGCGGAGAGGGCCTCGACGAGGCGGGGGTGCGCGTGGCCGTGCAGGCAGGTCCACCACGACGAGATGGCATCGAGAAGCTCGCGGCCGTCCTCGAGCACGAGCACCGACGCCCGGGCGCTTGCGATGGGAAGGGCGTCCGGCTCGAGGCCGTGCTGGGTGTAGGGGTGCCACACGACGCGGGCGTCACGCTCCGGGAGCGAACGGGGCTCGTTCATGCGCGAGGCTCCAACCAGATCGAGTCCAGGTCGTGATCGTCCACCCACGCTGCCACGCCGTCCGCGTCCAGAGGATCCAGCCAGGGCACCTCGTAGATGGCGGGCAGATGGGTCATCGAGGCGAGGGTCTCGCGGTTGGCATCGTGGCGCGGACCGACGAGGAACAACGCCCGGGGCTCGAGATGCCGTCGGCGAAGCGCTTCGAGTGAGAGGAGGACGTGGTTGAGCGTGCCGAGACCCGAGCGGGCGACCAGCACCACCGGCAGGCGCCGTCGTCCGAGCCAGTCGAGTTGGGTCACGTCGAGCGTCCACGGTACGAGTAGGCCGCCGGCCAGCTCCGTGATCAAGCGCCCCGACCCGAGTGTCTCGAGGTGCTCGACGAGTGCGGCGTCGATGGCGTCGACGTCGACCTCGCGGTCCTCGGCCGCCGCCGCTTCGTGCGGGGAGGCAGGCCGTGCGAACGCGAAGCGGGGGTCAGGGGCGAAGGGTGCGTTGCGGGGGACGAGGGCGCGGACGGCATCCGTGTCACTCTCGTCCCCGGTCTGGACGGGCTTCCAGTAGGCGGCTTCCCCGTGGCGGGCGGCAGCGGCCGTGAGCAACGCCGACACCACGGTCTTGCCCACACCCGTATCGGTTCCGCAAACCACGAGCGGACGCGCCGAGCGCGGCGTACGCGCGGGCTCTGGGGAGGGCGCGGGTCGAATCCCCGCGTCGCGCATCGCTGCGAGGAGCCGCTGGAGATCGTCCTCCGAGTTGAACGCATGGCAGACCACACGCAGGCGGGACGTTCCCTCGGGAACCGTCGGGGGCCGCACCGCGCGAACATCGAACCCGGCGGCCTGGAGCCGCCGGCCGGCCTCGAGCGCCGCGTGCGCGCTGCCGAGGGGAATCGGGACGATGGCGCCGGCCCTTGCCTCGAGTCCGCAGGCTTCGCTCAAGGCCCGCGCCATCCCGTGAACCCGCGTCCTCGCCTCGTCCGCCTGTCGCGCGAGAGGGATCGCGGCCCCTAGGGCAGCCACCACCGCCGGCGGCGGCGCGGTCGTGAACGCCAGGGTGCGCGCCCGCTGGATCAGGGCGTCGCGCACGATCCCGCTCGAGACCACGAGGGCTCCCGCCGCGCCGAGCGCCTTGCCCCCGGTCACCACCCGGGCCGCGAGCACGTCGGGCGCGACCTCGGAGGGGGCCAATGCGGCCCACCCGCCGGCTCCCTCGGGACCCACCACACCGCAGGCGTGCGCCTCGTCCACGACCAGGGAGGCGCCGTAGCGCGCGCAGATCGCCCCGATGGCGCCGAGCGGCGCGACGTCTCCGTCCATGCTGAACAGGCTCTCGGTGACCACCAGCGTGCGGCCGCGACCGGGGCCACGCCGACCGAGGCACTCGAGCCGTCGCTGCAGGTCGTCGGGATCCGCGTGGGCGTAGATCACCGGGCGTGCGCGCGAAAGGCGAATGGCATCGACCAGAGAGGCGTGGACGAGTGCGTCCGCCAGGACGACGTCGCCGCGTCCGACCAGCGCCCCGATCAAGCCGAGATTCGCGTGGTAGCCCGACGCGAAGAGAAGGGCGCTCTCGGCTCCGAGCCACTCGGCCGCGGCCTGCTCGACGGACCGATCCTGAGGCGAGCCCCCCCCGAGCAGACGCGAGGCGCGTCCTCCGGTCCCGTGCCGCTTCGTGGCTTCGCACGCCGCGGCGACGACCACTGGGTGCCTCGAGAGTCCGAGTACGTCGTTGCTCGTGAAGTCGATCCCCGAGGAGGTCGTGTCGCCCAGCGTGCGGAGGAGTCCCGCCTCGCGCGCTCGATCGAGTGCGCTCGCCAACGCCGCTTGCAGACCGCGCGGGTCGCTCACGACGCCTACCCGGCTTCGGCGTCGAGAGGCGTCAGGCCAAGTCGCGCGAGAAGATCGAGGTCCGCGTCGCGGGGCGCGTTCGGGGTCGTCAGCAGCGCCTCGCCGACGAAGATGGAATTCGCGCCGGCGAGGAAGGCGAGGGCCTGGACGGCCTCGTGCATCTCACAGCGTCCCGCCGAGAGGCGCAGGACCGTGTGCGGCATCAGGATCCGCGCGGCGGCGACCGTGCGCACCACGTCGGTCCACGGAGGAGGTTCGACGGTGGCCAGCGGCGTGCCGGGTACGGGGACCAGGACGTTGATGGGTACGCTCTCGGGCTGCGGGTTCAACGCGGCGAGCTCGCACAGCAACTCCGCACGAGCCCGCTCGCTCTCGCCCAGGCCCACGATGCCGCCCGCGCAGACGCGCAGGCCCGCCTCGCGAACGGACCGGAGGGTCTCGAGTCGGTCGTCGTACGTCCTCGTGGAGACGACCGCGTCGTAGTGGCTGCGGCCCGTATCCAGGTTGTGGTTGTAGTAGTCCAGGCCCGCGTCGCGCAGCCGCTCGGCCTGCTCGGTCGTGAGCATGCCCAAGGTCACGCACGTCTCCAGACCCATGGCCTTGACGCCGCGCACCATGTCGAGAACGTCGTCGAAGGCGCGCCCGTCCTTCACCTCCCGCCACGCCGCGCCCATGCAGAACCGATCCGCGCCGTTTTCCTTGGCCGAACGAGCCGACGCGAGCACCGCCGGGACGTCCAGCAGCGCCTCTCGCTCCAGCGACGTGCCGTGGTGGGCGCTCTGCGAGCAGTATCCGCAGTCCTCGGGGCAGCCGCCGGTCTTGATCGACAGCAGCTGGGAGCACTGGATACGGCGTGCGTCGTGGTGCGCCCGGTGCACCTGGGCTGCCTCGAAGACGAGGTCCAGGAGAGGCCGGGCCATCAGGGCCTCGACCGCGTCGATGGCGGGGGCACGGGGCGTCGTGGATTGGGCACTCATGGGGCGCGGATTCTACCCGCGCGGCCAGAAGCTCAAGGCCGTTCCACGAAGCGGCCGTCCACCGCCTCCAGATGGCGCGCGTTGCGGCGGACGTAGAGCGCGAGGCGGCCCCGGGCGAGGGGATGGCGGTCGGCGCGTCCGACCCGTTCATCGCCCAGGAGGAGGAGCAGCGCTTCGTGGGCACGCTGCCGCACTTCGGGCCGGCGGGCGCTCAGGGCCCGGACGAGGGGCGGGAGGGAGGAAGGACCCCGGGCGAGACAGCGGCCCCGCAGCACGTCCGGCGGGACGCCCTCCGTCAACCAGTCGTCGACTCCTCCATCCACCGGCGCGGCCGAACCGGCGGGGGGCGGGGGCGCGGGGTCGGGCTGGGCTCCGGGCGTGGTGGGGCCGGTCGGCGGCGGGCGGGGCGTAAAGGCCCGGGGCGGATCCGCGGCCCGCGTCAGGAAGAGGAGCGCGAAGCAGGTCGCGTAGAGCGGATGCTCCCCGCGCCACGACCCGTCCCGCTTCTGCGTGTCGAGCAGGTGGCGGGCGCCCTCGGTGTACCAGTCGGTCGTCCCGAGGCGCTCCTGCCCGGCGAGCACCATGGCGCGTTCGACGCTCCAGAGGTAGTAGTGCTTCCAGCCGCGTCCTGCGTTTCGCTGCCGCTGCCTCGCACCTCCCGGCGTCGGCCCGAAGTTGTGGTCCACCTCGAAGCCCTGGGCCAGCCGCTGGATCGCCGCCTGACGCTGGCGACCCGCGCGGGCGGATACGCGCCCCTCCAGCGCGGCCTCCAGGATGCCCAGGGACGCGATGCCCGCGGCCGTCATGGACCCGATGCTCGCCGAGGCGCGCGATCCCCCCGAGGCGTAACCGAAGCCTCCGTCGGGCTGGGCCGCCAGAGCCCACCAGGCGAGCGCGCGCTCCAGGCAGGGCCGCTCGACGGCGACCCCCTCGGCGCCGGCCGTCCCCAGCGCGAGGACCGCGAACTGGGTGTTGCTGTTGTCGCCGGCGGGGGAGCGGCGTCCCTTCTTCGTGCCCGTGTAGTCCCATTGGCCGTTCTCGGCCTGCGCGGCCTCCAGAATGCGGACCAGGCGCTCCACACGACGCCGGTCCTCGTCTCGGCCGCGACCCGCCAGGAAGAGGATGGCCAGGGCCGTGTCGTACGTCGCGGCGTCCGGCTCGGACGCGTCGCGGCGCCCCGGACCATGCCGGTCGAACCAGGCGTGGGATCGGGCGACGCGGGGATCCTCGGCGGCATCGACGCCGGCGTGCTGCAGCGTGAACAGCACCAGGGCGGTGTGTCCAAAGGCCCGGCGGCGTGAGGCCCAGGTGCCCGGGGCCCGCTGCTCCTCGAGGAGGTAGGTGACCCCGCGCTCGATCGCCTCGTCGATGGCCGCGGCCGAGGGGGGCGCGCCATCCATGTCCGTGCGCCCCACGTCGGGCGACACGAGCAGGAGGAGCGGGACGACGAAGGCGAGCAATCGCACCATGCGAGGGTACCAACGTTGCCGTCAGCGCGTTGCCGCATGATACTCGCGTAACCGAGGGACCCGCTGCCGTGACGTCCAAGCTCCGCATCGTGACGTGGAACATCCACAAGGGGATCGGCACCGATCGGGCCTACCGACTCGACCGGGTCCTGGACGTCCTGCGTGACCTGGCCGCGGACGTCGTCTGCCTGCAAGAGGTGGACGAGGGGGTGCGCCGAAGCAACGGCGAGCGTCAGGGGCAGCGTCTCGCGACGGAGCTGGGCTACGAGCACTCCGCCTTGGGACTCAACGTCAAGGTCCAGGGCGGCGCCTACGGGAACCTGACCCTGTCGCGGTACCCCCTGCGTCGGGTCCGGAACGTCGACCTGACCATTCCGCCCAAGAAGCGTCGCAGCGGACTGGTGGTCGACGTGATGGAGGACGGCGACCATCGCTGGCGCATCGCCAACGTGCATCTGGGACTCATGCACCTGGAACGCCGGGTGCAGATCCGGCGCTTGATGAGACACCTGTTCGAAGACGCGACACCCGATCAGCCTCTGGTGATCGCCGGCGACTGGAACGACTGGCGCAGCAAGCTGGTCCGCGGGGTGATGAAGGAGTGGGGCTTCCACATCGCGCGAAGCGACCATCGTCCCTACGGCGAGAAGACCTTTCCGAGCAGCCGGCCTCTCGTGTCCCTCGACAAGATCGTCTATCGCGATCCGGTGACCTGCCATCACCTCGTCACCGTCCTGAATCGCGTCACGGGGGTGGCGAGTGACCACCTGCCTCTCATGGTCGAGTTGGAGGCCCCGACGAAGGTCGTCCAGAAGCCGCTGCCCGAGGCGTAATCGGCGTCAGAAGGACAGCGTGGCGATTCGCTCGGCGGCCTTCGTCGTGTCCTCGACGGAGGGCACCAGGGCAAAGCGCACGTACCCCGCACCGGGATTGGACCCGTCGCTCACCACGTCGCTGATCCACTCGCCCGGTGTGCAGACGACCGCCACGTCTTTCTCCAGCAGCCGTCCGGCGAAGTCGACCCCGGACATGCCCGCAGGGGTCTTCTGCCAGATGTAGAGCGTGGCCGGGGGCGCGCAGTCCTCGAGGCCGGCTCGGGCCAGCGCGTCCACCATGATGTTGCGCTTCTCGAGGTAGGTCGCGCGGAAAGCGTCGACGTGAGTCTCGTCCTCCAGGGCGGCGATGGCCGCATCCTGGATGAATGTGGGCGTCCCCGAGTCGATGTTCGTCTTCACCTTGCGGAACATGGAGACGAGCGCTTCGTCGCCCGCCACCCATCCGATGCGCCACCCGGTCATGGCGCTGCGCTTGGACATGGAGAAGATGCTCAGCACGCCTTCCTTGCGGACTTCGACCAGCGAGAGGGGCTTCTCATTCCCGTAGTAGATCTCCGAGTAGGCTTCGTCCGACAGGACGGCCCAGCCGTGTCGGTCCGCCCGCTCCAGCAATCTCTCGTAGAAGGCTCGATCGGCGACCGCGCCGGTGGGTGAGTTCGGGTAACAGACCCAGATCGCGCGCGCGCGCTCGGCGACGTCGGCGGGAATGGCGTCGAGGTCGGGCATGTAGCCGTGCTCACGGCGCAACGGGTAGAAGTAGGGCTTGCCCTCCGCGAACGCGGCGCCGCGCTTGTAGGGCGGATAGCCGGGCGAGGGGACCAAAATCACGTCGCCCGGATCGAGCAGCGCCTCGTGCACGTTGAAGACGGCTTCCTTGCTGCCGATCGTCGCGCACACCTCACGATTCGGATCGAGGTCCACGCCGAAGCGGCGGCGCATCCAGGCGGCGCACGCCGCGCGGTAGGCGGGATCCCCCTGATAGGAGGGGTATCCCGCCGCCGCACGCTCGTCGACTGCCGTCTTCAGGCGCTCGCGCGCCACCGTGGGCGTCGGCACGGTCGGGTCGCCGACGCCGAAGTCGATGGGCTCGATGCCCTGCGCGCGCAGCGCGTCGACGCGCTTCTGCACTTCGTCGAAGGCATAGCCCTCGAGACGCGCGAGGCGCTGAGACGGTTGGATGCGGGGATGCGTGGTCGTCATGGCCGGGAGTATGGCCGAGGCTTCGGGGGACGCCCTGTTCGGGCCCGAGCGAGAGGTAGAATCGCTCGTCACCCCGGACGGAGCCCTTGATGTCGTTTTTCCATCCTCCGAGGCGCCGCGCCCTCGTCCTTCTGCTCCCCCTACTGCTCGGCCTGGGTGTCTCCATGTCCACCGCCCGCGGCGCGGACGACGAGGCGACCGCCGAGGCGATCGCCGAGGCGGAGGAACGCCAGGAGGCGGCCGATCGGCACGCGGACCGCGCGTGGAAAGCGTTCGCCACCGGGAACCACGACGAGGTCCTGGCGCGGATGGACCGGGTCGAGACCTACGACCCGGACAGCCCCCTGCCCAGCATCCTGCGCGCCCGGGTGCACGAGCGCCAGGGTGAGTACGAGAAGGCGCTGGCGTTCGCGAAGGCTGGTCTCCAGGCCCACCCCGACAGTCGTCCGCTGGCGACCCTCGTGTACCGACTGCTCTTCGATCTCGGCCGCATCGACGCCGTCATCGCTCGGGCCGACGCGGCACGGCAGGCCGACGGGCAGGACGCCATCGCGCTGGGCGCCCTCGGCCTCGCGCACGAGACGCGGGGCCGCCGCAAGGAGGCGCTCGCCGCCTACGAGGCGGCGGTGGCCAGCTACAAGCGCGGCGCTCCGGCCGAGCACGTGCCCTGGGTCGCCCTCGCGGCCGAGCACATCACACGCATCTCGAGCACGCCGCGGGACGATCTCCGCCAGGACGCCGTCAAGCTGTTGGCCCGTCACGTCGACGCCAACCCCGAGGACCTCGAAGTGGCGCTGATGGAGGCCGACATCTGGCAGCAGGACCGCGGGGCGCGGAGCCAGTCGGCGGCGCTCAAGCGCTACCGGACCATCCTGAAGGCCAACTCGGAGATGGCCGCGGCGCGGGTGGGCCTCGCTCGTTACTTCCTGGTCTTCTATCAGCAGGACCAGGCGATGCGCGAGCTCGAGCGCGCCCTCGCGACGAACCCGCGACTCGTTCCGGCGCTCAGCCTGCTCGCCTCCATCCACGTCGGCAACGGCGACTACGAGAGCGCGGAGAAGCTCCTGGCGCGCGCGCTCGCCGTCAACCCGGACGACCGCGAGACCCGGGCGGTCGAAGGCGCCTTGCGGTGGATCCGCGGCGAGCGTGAGGCGTACGACCGACTCGAGAAGGAGGTCTTCGCCTACGATCCCCTCTTCGGGCGCTTCTATCTGACGATCAGTGAACTCGTCGGAGAGCGCCAGCGTCGATACGAGGTGGCGGCGGACTTCGCGCGCAAGGCGATCGAGAAGGACCCGGACGACGGTCTGGCGTACACCGTTCTCGGCGAGTCGCTCATGAACCTGGGGCAGACGGACCGCGCGCGGGAGATCTTCCTCCAGGGGCGTGACAAGTCGAAGCGCTACGAGGACGTTCGGCGCGACAACTGGCTGACCGTCTTGGATCACCTCGACACGTTCAAGACCCTCGAAACCGACAACTTCGTCGTGCGTGTGCACCCCGCCGAATTGGAGGTCATGAGGCATTACCTGCCCGACTTGCTGGAGGAGTCGTGGGACGTCCTCACGACGAAGTACGGCTTCACACCCGACGGGGTCGTGCGCGTGGACTCCTTCAACGAAGCCAACGACTTCTCCGTCCGCAGCGTGGGCGTCGCGGGCCTGCCCGCGCTCGGCGTGTGCTTCGGCAACGTCATCACGCTGCTCGGGCCGCTCTCGCGTCCGCTGGGTTCCTTCTCCTGGTCACGCACCGCCTGGCACGAATTCGCCCACACCATCACCTTGGGTCAGAGTCGTGGACAGGTGCCGCGCTGGCTGACCGAAGGACTCTCCGTCTACGAGGAGAAGATGCGACGCCCGCACTGGGGCCGGGAGATGCACAAGGAGCTCTACGACCGATACCGGAACGACCGCCTCTTGAGGATGTCGAAGATCAACCGCGCCTTTCGTGGTCCCGACATCATGTTCGCCTACTACCAGGGCGGTCTGATCGCCGAGCACCTCACCGAGACGCGGGGCTTCGAGGTCATTCCCCAGATGCTGAAGGCGTTCGGCGAGGACCGGTCAACCGAGCAAGTCTTCAAGGAGGTGCTCGGGATCGAGCTCGCGGACTACGACCGGCAGTTCAGGGATTACGTGAAGGCCCAGGTGGGGCACTACCGTCTCGTGCCGATTTGGGACCAGCAGAGCCTGAAGGCATTCGAAGAGCGCGTAGAGGCCGATCCCGACGACGTGGAAGCGTGGACGCGCCTCGGTTGGGCCCATTTCCAGCGCGGTCGCTCCATCGACGCCGGCGCCAAGCTGGATCGGGCGCTCAAGCTGGACCCCGACAACCCGGAGGCGATCCTGCTGAAGGGCCGCCTCGCGGAGGCAAACGGTCGGCCCGACCTCGCGAAAACCGCGTACGCGGCCTACCTCGCCAAGGGGGAAGACGACGTAGGGACCCGTCTCTTCCTCGCGGCCGAGGCAGCCAAGCAGGGGAAGGGCGCCGAGGCCATCGAGCACCTCGAGGCGGCGAAGCTCTGTTTCCCGACGATGGTGGGTAAGAACAGCCCGTACGTGCAACTCGCCAAGCTCTACACGGGCAGTGGTCGGACCGGCGATGCGCTGCGCGAGCTGGAGAGCTACGCGGGTGTTGCGGGCGAGGACTACGGCGTTCGCAAGAAGTTGCTGAGCCACTACAAGGAGGAGGGGAACCACGAGCGAGTGGTGAAACTCTGTGGAGAGATGGTGGACATCTCCCCCTTCGGCGCTTCGGCGAACGAGAAGCCGGACCTGGAGCTGCACCGAGCCTACGCTTTTGCGCTCCAGGCCCTGGGGCGGCAGCCCGAGGCGCTGCGGGAGTTGCAGGTCCAGGTCGAGCTGGTCGCCCTCCTGCCGGAGGAAGAGCGCGTGGCGGCCGGCGCCATCGACGACCACCTGGCGTTGGGGCGCTTGCTTCTGAAGCTGAATCGTCCCCTCGATGCGCTGAGCCAGGCCGCGGCGGCCCTGCGCCTCTCCCCAGACGACGCAGGTGCGCGTATCCTGAAGGGGCAGGCTGAGGAGGCGGCTGGGTACCGGTGAGTGAGGCGCTTCGACCGATCCAGGATGAACTGCGCGAGGAACTCGTGCGGGAAGTGGGGCGGAGTCGATTCCGGCTCTGGTTCCGGGACACGGTCGTGGAGGACGTCGACGAGTCCTCGGTGACCATCGCCGTGCCGACGGAAGTCCACCGCACCTGGCTGCAGTACACCTACGGCGACGTCCTGACGCGTGCGGTCGGGACGGTCCTCGGTGACGGCGTGGACGTGCATCTGGAGGTGAGTCGGGCCCAGGGCATTCGGCGCGAGATGCGCGATCGCCTGCCTGCACGCAACCAGGACTGGGCGGCGCTGCTGGATCGCCGTCGACCGCAGCCGCGTCTCGAATCGTTCGTTTGCGGCAGTGGCGAGCGCTTCCCGCCGATGCTCCTGGCGCAGCTCGTGCACGGCAACGGTACGGTCAACCCTCCGGCCGTCTACCTGTACGGAGAGCACGGCACGGGCAAGACCCATCTGCTGGCGGGGCTGCAGGCGGCTTCCGATGCCCTGGGCCCAGGCGATGCCGTGTACCTCACGAGCCGTCGCTTCACATCGCGTTTCGTATCGGCGCTGCGGGCCAAGGAGATGGATGCGCTCCGCGCCTTCGAAGTCGATCTCTGCCATCGGCGCATCGTCCTCATCGACGACGTCAACTCCCTCGCCGGACGTACGGCGACCCAAGCGGCCCTCGTGAGGCTGCGCGAACGCGCCCACGGAACGCGAACGCGCTTCGTGTTCACGTCGAGTCGTCACCCCCGCGAGCTCGAGGATGTCTCGCCGCGGCTTCGTTCCTGGTTCATGGGGGGCGTGCTGCTTCGCCTGAAGACACCGGACCGGGGTTGGCTCGACCAGATCCTGGTTCAGCGGGCACAGTCGTACGGGCTCGGAGACGTGGAGCAGAACGTGTTGGACTGGGTGCACGAGCGCACGAGTTCCATTCACGGCGCCGTGGAGGTGATGGATCGCTGGGGCGCCGCTTCCGCTGAGATGGGGCGACCCCTCGGGGTGGAGTGGTTGCCCGAAATCGCTCCTTCCGTCACCGCCACGGCGCGGCAGGAGATCATCCGCCGCGCCAAAGAGGCGGTGTCCTCCCACTACGGCATCGCGCCGCATCTGCTCAACGCACCGACCAAGGTGCGCAGTGCCGCCTTGCCCCGGCGCGTCGCGATGTATCTCGTCTACCGAGCCGCGGCACTACCGCTGAAGGAGCTGGGCGCCGCGTTCGGGCTGAAGAGCCACAGCAGCGTCAGCCGCGCCATCCAGCAGATTCGGGAGGAACGGGAAGGCGACCCCGCCCTCGAGCACGTCGTCGACGGTCTCCTGGCGCGCATGTGACCGCTGTCGTGGCAACGCCCGTCTTTCTCGTGTTCGAAGGTGTGGATGGCTGCGGCAAGAGCACGCAGGCGACCCGTCTGGTTCAGCGCCTCGAGGGCATGGGCCGCGACGTCTTGCACGTACGGGAGCCGGGAACGACCAAGGCCGGGGAACGGATTCGCGCGCTCTTGCTGGATCCCGCGCTGGGCGAGCTCACGCCGATCGCCGAGGTCTTCCTCTACCAGGCGGCGCGGGCCCAGCTCGTCGCCGAGTTGCTCGAGCCCGCGCTTGCCGCGGGCCGCGTCGTCGTGTGCGAGCGGTGGCACTACGCCACCTCCGCCTATCAGGGGGTGGCGGGTGGGGCCGGGCTCGACGCCGTGGCTGAGACGTCTCGCCTGGCCACCCACGGCGTCGAGCCCGATCGGGCGGTGTTGCTGGACATCCAGCCCAAGACGGCCGGTTCCCGCTTGGGAAGCGACCTCGACCGAATCGAGCAGCGCGGACACGCTTACCGCGCCCAGGTGGCCGACGCGCTCCGCGTCCTCTTCGATGGGGGCGGCGACCGCCTGCGCCGCGTATCCGCCGCGGGCACACCGGATGAGGTGGAGGCGCGCGTGTGGGAGGTGGTTGGTGACCTCTTCTGATCTTGCTGCCTACGGAGAGGCCGGCGTCACCCTGAAACGCATCCTGGGGACGGGCCGCGTCTCGCCTTCGTACCTATTCGAGGGGGCGGACGGCGCCGGGGCGCGTGACGCGGCGCTGGCCTTCGCGGCCGCGCTGCTCGGCGGCGATGTGGACGGCGCCGAGGGGGCCCGCGTCCGCCGACTCGTCGCCGCGTTGGAACACCCCGACCTGCACATGCTCGGCAAGGACAAGGCGACGGTCATCTCCGTCGCGGCGCTGGCCGCGCAGCTCGAGCAGGCGTACCAGAAGCCGCTCGAAGGCGAGCGCCAGGTCTTCGTCATCGACCCCGCCGACGCCATGGAAGCGGAGGGAATCGCGCGGTACCTGAAAGCACTGGAAGAGCCGCCGCCGGGCACCGTCTACATCCTCGTGTCCACGCATCCCGACCGACTGCCGGCTACGGTGTTGAGCCGCGTACGGCGCGTGCGCCTCCCGCCGCTGTCCGAAGTCGCCATCGTCGAGCGGCTCGCGAGCGAGGGCATCGATGGCGAGCCGGCCGCGCATGCTGCGCACTGGGGCAATGGATCCCTGGCGCGCGCGCGACGCATCGCGACCTACGGTCTCGAGGCGGTCGCCGCTCGCCTCGTGGGTGCCGCGCACGACGAGGGGGGAGCCGCACGTGCAGCCGACGGCGCGCTGCAAGCGATCGAGCGCGCCTCGGTCGAGCGCGCGGAGGCGGAGGGCGACGGTGCGGTCGACATGCGGCGCCAGGGTGTGCGCGACCTGCTGGCGGACGTGATCCACATCCTCGCCGTGGAGGCGCGGGATCTCGCCGCCGGGCGCGCCCCGATGCTGTTGGCCGAGGGATCCACCGCCGACGGCGTGGCCCTGCTCGAGCGCTTGGGGCGGCTGAGCGCGGCCGTCGCGTCCAACGTGACCCCGTCCATCGTCGTGCTGGAGCTCGCCCGCGTCCTGCGGCCGCCGACGTAAGCCTCGGCGTAGGCTGCGGGATGCTTGTCAGGCCCTCGTTCGCCCGGGGCTTACATGCGAGGCCCCCTCCGGTCGATAGGTTCGGGGCCGGGGACCCGCACCACGCCTCGAAATGGTATTCCGAGGTTCGCGCGCCCGGCGGTACGTTGTGGAACCCGGCGAGGACGAATCGTGTTGGACAAGGATCGCATCATCCTCGAGATCGTGGCGCGGGATCCGCGCTATCGCGCTGAAGCGTACGACTTCGTGTTCGACGCGCTGGACTTCACGTTGCAGCAGCGGGGGGGCGGCGCGAAGCACGTCACGGGTCGTGAGATCATGGGCAGCGTCAAGGACCTGGCCATCCAGCAATTCGGCTTCCTTGCGCCGAGTGTGCTCGCATCGTGGGGCGTGCACCGGACGAACGACTTCGGCGAGATCGTCTTCAACCTCATCGAGGCGGACCTGCTCCAGAAGACCGCCAACGACCGGCGCGAGGACTTCCATGAGCTCTACGAGTTCAGCGATGTCTTCGAGCGCGGGTTCAGCGAAGCGCTGCAGAGCGTACAGATCTGACGGAGCTCCGCGCGCCGTCGACTCCCTACGTCCTCCACCCCGCGACGAGCGCGTGTCGTCCCGTCGCCGGTCCGTCACGTCGATGGCTGAACCACAGGGCGGGCTCGGCGTAGGTGCATCCGGTCATCCGCTCCACGTGATCGGGCGGAACGCCGAACTGCTCGAGTTGGAGGAGAATCACCTGGGCGACGTCGAGGGTGAGGCGCCCTCCGGCATCACGTGCGAACGCATGCCGGCTGTCGCGGTCGGCCGCGAGGAAGGCCTCTTCGACCTCGGGGCCCACCTCGTAGTGCGTCGCGGAGATCGACGGTGCGAGGCCTACGAGGAGGTCGCGTGCCGCGGTGTCGAAGTGTCGCCCCATGCTGGCGATGGCCGCCGGCACGACACCCGCCGCCGTCCCGCGCCACCCCGAGTGGACGACGCCCAAGGCCCCGTGCGCTGGATCCACGAGGAGTACGAGAGGACAGTCCGCCCCGATGACGGCGATGCCGATGCCGGCGACATTCGTGACCAGCGCATCGGCGTCGCCGGGATCGTCTTCGGGGTGATCGACCCGGCGGACCGTGGCCGCGTGAACCTGACGCGGGACCACGAACCCGTCGAGGGCCAGCGCCTCCACGACGCGACGTCGGTTCTCCCGCACGGCGGCCTCGTGGTCGCCCGAGCCGAGGCCGAGGTTCAGCCGCGCGTGGGCGCCCTCACTCACGCCACCGCGGCGTGTGGTCACGCCGTGGCGAAGCGAGGGGTGCCCCGCCAGGTGCTCGAAATGCCGAAACACGGATCGACTCCTCAGTCGTTGGCGTCTGCGCCACCGCTCTCGGCTTCGCGCTCCTTCTTCTCGGCCTCACGCTCGTCCCACACCGCTTGGATGAAGGCGTACTCCGGGTCGGCCGCGATGTCGGTGCCGAGCAGGTCGAATAGGGTCTTCACCCCCGCCTGCAGCTCCACATCGTCGACGACATCGCCGACCAGCTCGCGGCCCAGCTCATCGCCGATCCGGCGGCGGATGTTGAAGCGCACCAGGAAGCGGACCGGCTCCTTGTCGAGCCGCGTGTCGAGGCTCTCCCAGAAGGCATCGAAGTCCGGATACCGGGCGGGATCCTGACCGTCGGAGTTCGCCAGCTCGCCGACGAGCTTCGGATGCTCGGCGAAGAGACGGTCCACGTAGGTGTCCACCTCCTTGCCGCTCTCCAGTTTGCGCTGCGCCTGCAGTTCCCAGAAATCGATGAACTTCGGATCGACCTCGACATCGGGCTTCAGGCCGCCCGTCGTGACCAGCTTCCCGTCCTTCACTTCGCTCTTGCGCTGGAGGCGTGTGCCATCCGGCAGGTAGTACGCGGCGATGGTCAGCTTCAGGCTGGCGCCTGGATCCCACGTGCCGTTGCCGTTGACGTCTTCGAACGGCTCGTGATCGTCCCACGTGCGGTTGTAGTTCTCGTCGCGGAAGTCCTCGCCGGGATCCCAGCGGCCGTTGCCATTCGTGTCGTCGAAGCGCTCGGCGTCGTCCCAGCGGCCGTTCTTCTCACGCACGAGGCGCACCTTTTCACCGCGATCGTAGCGGCCGTTGCCGTTGGTATCCTCGAACGTCGGCCGCTGGCGCTCCTCGTCGGTGAAGGGCTCACCGCTGCGGGAGGTGAGGTCCCAGGGACGCTGTACGCTCCCCTTCCCGTACGACATGGTGCCAACCAGCCGGACGTCCTCCCGCTGCTGCCGTAGTGCCCCGGCGAGGATCTCCCCCGCGCTCGCGGTGGCCTGGTTGATCAGGATGACGATGGGGATCTTCGCCAGGCCCGGGCGCCGGCTCCACGCTCCGTTCGAGAAGTGTTTCTGTTCCGGATAGACGCCGTCGCGACCCTTCTCGCTCACCACGAGCTCCCCGCGCGGCAGGAAGTGGCTGGCGATTTCCACGGCGCTGTGCAGGAAGCCACCGCCGTTGAACCGAAGGTCGAGGATGAGTGACTTGACGCCCGCGGCCTCGAAGCGATCGAGGACCTTGCCCACCTCGCGCGCCGTGTCCTGGCTGAACGACACGACCTGCAGGAAGCCGATATCGCCGGGCAGCACCGCCCACGCCGTCGTCGGGATGGTGATGCGTGCGCGATTGAGCGTATACGGCCGACCCTCATCCCAGCCCCGACGGTAGATCGTGATCGTGACCTCGGTGCCGGGGGGGCCCTTGAGGAGACGGACGCAATCCTCCACGCTGAGGCCCTCGGTGGACGTCCCATCGATGTCCAAGATGATGTCGCCCGTGCGGAGTCCCGCGCGATAGAGCGGGCCGCCCCAGATGGGGCGACTGATGGTGAATCGCTCCTGGTTCTTGGGGTCGTTGTGCACGTAGGCCCCGACCCCCCCGTAGGTCGGATCCAGGCCCTCCCGCAGCTTGGCATGCGCTTCGGGCGACAGGTAACTGGTGAACGGGTCGAGCGCCTTGGTGATGCCCGCCGCCATGGCGTCCTCGAGCGCGGCGGCGTCGAGCTTGTCGTCATCGACGTAGAGCTTCTGCAAGGTCCGGTACACCTCGTCCAGGAGCGGCCAGCGACCGGGTTCCTCGGCGCCGAGGTCGGGATCCGGCAGGGGCGTATCCGTTTCGCGCGGCACGCGGTACTCGGCTTCGCTGAGCCTCTCCAGCTTCAGGATCTCGAGCAGGAAGGCAGCGCTGCGCCCGCGCTCGGTCGGCTCGTGGCGCAGTTCGTTCAGGACACTGCGGGCCTCTCCTGCCGCACCGATCTCGCCGAGGGCGAGAGCCCCTTCCGCGCGCAGGTCTTCGTCCGTGCTCCGCATGTAGGCGAGCAGGACGTCCTTGCCCTTCTTCTTGTTGGTGAAGTTCAGGTCCCATAGGGCCTTGGCCATGGCCATCTTCACGTGCGGCTCGAGCGTGGTGTCGATCTTGTCCTCGAGCCACTCCGCATCTTCGAGTTCGCCCTCCTCGCCGATGAGGCCGACGGCGGCCGCGCGAAGGGAGCCGTCCGCGTTCTCGTTCTCGGCGACGCTACGAAGGACCGTGAGCCCTCGGACGTAGTCCTTCAGGAGAATCAGCGCCCGCCCGATCGCGAGACGTTGCGTGGCGCCCGCCGCTTCGACCGCGGCCGCCAGGGGACGGATGGCGGGCTTGCCGCCCTCAGCCAGGGACTCGCTGAGGGCCCAGATGGCGCGGGGGTCGTCTCCGGGCGCCTTCTCGAGGAGGGCAGTCACCTGCTTCCCCGCGGCGGCCTCGTCGATGTCATCGGCGGGGGCCGACGGCGCGAGGAGCATGGAGAAGAGGAGGAGGACGGGCAGGTAGGTCGAGACGCGTCGGGGCATGTGGCTTTCTCATCGGGGGAGACGGCGGACGAAGGCCGATCCTCGAATCTTAGCCCGCCGGGGCGGCCTCGCCCGCTCCGGTGGGGGGCGGCCGGCGCTGAATCGAAATCCGGGTGACCGCGGGGGGCCCGCGTGCGGAGTAGGGCATGCGCACCTTCGCACGTATCGCCGGGGCTTCCGTCTTCGGAGCGCGCGCCCAGCTCGTCGACATCCAGGTGGCGTTTCTCGAGTCGGACGAGGACCGCGAAGCGAGCTTTCGCATGGTCGGTCTGCCCGACTCCGCGCTTCGAGAGGGACGCGAACGCATCCGCGGCGCCATCCAGCACGCGGGCTGGCCGTGGCGACACGGGAGCCTCACGGTGAACCTCGCGCCCGCCACTGCGCGCAAGGAAGGGGCCGCACTCGATCTGCCGATCGCGCTCGCCTGCCTCGCGGCGCACGGATCCCTCGGGCCCGACATCGACCTGGGACGGACGCTCTGCCTTGGCGAGCTGGGGCTGGACGCGACGATCCGCCCGGTCCGCGGCGTGCTCGCGGCCGTGGAGGCCGCCCGGGCACGGGGCCTGCTTCGTGCGGTCGTACCCAGTGCGAACGCGGCGGAGGCCGCCGCCGTGCGCGGCATGCGCGTCTACGGCGTCGATCGCCTCCGGCAGGCCGCGGGTTGGCTGGTCGGCGCCCTCGAACTCCAGCCGACTCGTGTGCCGCCGTGGCGTGGCGCCCTTCCCGACGATGAGGGCATTCGCGCCATCCGAGGGCAAGACGTTGCGCTTCGTCTGCTGGCGATCGCGGCGACCGGTGGCCACAACCTGCTCATGTCGGGACCGCCGGGTGCCGGTAAGACCCTGCTCGCGCGCGGCCTCGCCTCCCTGCTACCGCCGCTCACCTATGCGGAAGCGTTGGAGGTGAGCCGCGTCCACAGCGTGGCCGGCCTCCTCGACGACGGCGGTTTGGCTCGAACGCGTCCCTTCCGGGCGCCACACCACACGACGAGCCTGGCCGGTCTCGTGGGAGGGGGCTCGATCCCTCGCCCCGGGGAAGTGAGTCTGGCCCATCTCGGGGTGCTCTTCCTCGACGAGTTGCCGGAGTTCCAGCGCGCGAGCCTGGAGTCCCTTCGCCAGCCGCTGGAGGACGGCCGCATCGTGCTCGGCCGCGCGGCCGGGCGGGCGACCTTCCCCGCCGAGGTCGTCCTCGTGGCCGCGATGAATCCATGCCCGTGCGGCTACGCCGGCGACGGAGCTACCTGCCGGTGCACGGCCCGCGACATCAGCCGATACCGGCGGCGCATCTCCGGCCCCCTTCGCGACCGCTTCGATCTGCAGGTCGAGGTTCAGCCCGTCGAGGCGGAGGCCCTGATCCAGCGGGAGCGTCCCCCGCCGCGGGACTTCCCCGATGCGGATCGGCGGCTTCGCGCCGTGCGGCGCCAGCAGGAGCGGGCCCAGCGCTTGGGGCTCAGCCGCATTTTCAATGCCCGGCTGCCCGCCCGCCTGCTCCCCTCGGCCGCCGAAGCGACCGCCGAGGCGGAACGGGACCTCATTCTGCACGCCAAACGGCTCGGTCTGACCGGCCGGGGCATCCACCGGGTCCTCCGGGTCGCCCGGACGATCGCCGACCTGGCGGGCGCAACGAGCGTGGAGCCCGCGCACGTGGTGGAAGCGCTGGCGGCCCGATGAACGGCGACGACGCGCCAAGGCGGAGTAGGATCCCGCCCATGTCCGAAGAACGACTCTCCCACGTGGATGCCGCGGGTCGCGCCCGCATGGTCGATGTGTCGCCGAAGCCGGCGACCCACCGGCGTGCCTTGGCTGAGGCTCGCGTACGTCTCGCTCCCGCCACCCTCGACGCCTTCCGCCACGGTCGACTGGCCAAGGGCGATGCGGCCGCGGTTGCGCGCATCGCGGGGATCCAGGGCGCGAAACGAACGGCGGACCTGATTCCGCTGTGTCACCCGTTACGGCTGGACAAGGTGGACGTCGAACTCGCCATCGAGAGCGACGGTGTTCGCATTCGCGCCGAAGCGGTGGCCTTCGACCGAACCGGCGTGGAGATGGAGGCGCTCACGGCCGCGACGACGGCGGCGCTCGCGCTCTACGACATGGTCAAGGGCATGGATCGCGCGGCCGAGATCACCGACGTGCGTCTGCTCGAAAAGGAGGGGGGACGAAGCGGACGCTGGCAGCGCCCCGCTGCCTCGGGAGAGAGCGAATGAAGCCTGGTCGCGCACTCGACGTCGCCATTGCGGGCGTCACGGGGGTCGTCGGGCAGACCCTCCTCGAGGTCATGGAGCAACGCGGCTTTCCCGTGCGATCGCTGCGGGCGTTTGCCTCGTCGCGGTCCGTGGGGCGTCGCATCCGTTACGGGGACCTCGAGGTCGAGGTCGAAGCGTTGGCCGACGCCGATTTCGCGGGGGTGGACGTGGCGTTCTTCTCCGCGGGAGGAGACCTCAGCCGCGCCCATGCACCGCGGGCCGCAGCGGCCGGCGCGGTCGTCATCGACAACTCGTCCGCCTTCCGCATGGATCCTCGCGTTCCACTGATCGTGCCCGAGGTCAACGCCGCGCGCGCCGCGGAGCACCATGGAATCATCGCCAATCCCAACTGCTCGACGATCTTGCTCGTCGTGGTCCTCGCGCCCCTTCGCGCGCTCGGGACGCTGCGCCGGGTCGTCTGCTCCACGTACCAGGCCGTCAGCGGCAGCGGGGCGGCCGCGCTGGCCGAGTTGGAGGCGCAAGCGGCGGCGGCCGCCGCGGGTGAGCCGCTCACGGCCGAGGTCTACCCGCAGCCCATCCACGGCAACGTGCTGCCCTTCGTCCAGGGCTTCGGTGAGGGGGACATCACGCTCGAAGAGTGGAAGATGGTCCACGAGACCCGCCGAATCCTCGAAACGCCGGCGTTGCCCGTGACCGCGACCTGCGTGCGGGTCCCCGTGCGTCGTGCGCACAGCGAGTCGGTCAACCTCGAGTTCGATGGGCCGGTGGATCCCGACGACGCCCGGGCACGCCTGGCCGAGGCGCCCGGCGTTCGCGTCGTGGACGATCCCGCCGAGCTCCTCTTTCCGACCCCCCGCGACGCGGAGGGTGGAGACGACGTTCTTGTCGGCCGCATTCGTCGGGACGCCTCGCACCCGCATGCGCTGGATCTCTGGCTCTCGGGTGACCAGCTACGCAAGGGGGCCGCGCAGAATGCGGTCCAGATCGCGGAGGTCCTGCCCTGGGGCCCATGAGCGGCCCGCGCAGGGCGGTATCCACTACGGTTTGGTTGTCCTGGGCAAGTCGGTTTCCTTGACAGGTCGAACGAGGCACCTCTAGAGTGGCCGCCCCAATACGCCGGGGGCGGAGGCATATGGATCACACCGAGCTCAAGAAGCTCGTCGAGCTGATGAACGACAATGAGCTCGTCGAACTCGAGATCGAGCAGGATGGCCTCCGGGTCAGCCTGAAGAAGGCGGGGGCCGTCGCCCAGACGATCGCGCCGATGCAGGCCGGCATGCCACCCGTCGTGGCGCCCGTTCCCGTGCCGGGGAGCCCCGAGGCCGAGCCCAGCGGCGGCGTGGCCGAGGTGCCCGGCACCAAGCTCATCAAGTCCCCGATGGTGGGCACCTTCTATCGCCGTCCCAGCCCGGACACGGACGCCTACGTCGACGTCGGCGCCACGGTCGATGCCGAGACCGTCGTGTGCATCGTCGAGGCCATGAAGGTCAATAACGAGATCAAGGCCGAGATACAGGGCGAGATCCTCGAGACCCTCGCCGAGGACGGCCAGCCGGTCGAGTACGACGAGCCCCTGTTCCGCGTCAAGGTCGGGTAGCCGCACGCCATGTTCGAGCGGATCCTGATTGCCAACCGAGGCGAGATCGCCCTTCGCATCATCCGCGCCTGCCGCGAGATGGACATCGAGAGCGTGGCCGTCTACTCGACGGCCGACGCCGGCGCGTCGTACATCGACCAGGCCGACGAGTCGATCTGCATCGGCCCCGGCCCCAGCGCGAAGTCCTACCTGGCCATTCCGAGCATCATCTCGGCCGCCGAAATCGCCAACGTGGATGCGGTCCATCCCGGCTACGGCTTCCTGGCCGAGAACGCCCACTTCGCCGAAGTGTGCCGCGCCAACAATATCGAGTTCATCGGGCCGGACGTCGAGACCATTCGTCGCGTCGGCGACAAGGCGCAAGCCCGGGACGCGGCGCAGGCCGCCGGGATCCCGGTCGTCGAAGGCAGCGACGGACCCGTCGGCGACGACGACCTCGCGCTGTCGGTCGCGCGCAAGGTCGGCTATCCCGTCTTGATCAAGGCGGTCAGCGGCGGCGGTGGTCGCGGCATGCGGATCTCGAACAACGACATCTCCCTGCTGCACAACATCGGGTCTGCGCGGTCGGAAGCGGAAGCCGCATTCGGAGACTCCTCGATCTACATCGAGAAGTACCTCGCGGAGCCGCGGCACATCGAGTACCAGATCCTGGCCGATCGCCAGGGGAACGTGGTGCATCTCGGCGACCGTGATTGTTCCGTGCAGCGCCGACACCAGAAGGTCGTTGAAGAGAGTCCCAGCCCGGGCATCACGCCGGACCTGCGTCGGAAGATGGGCAATGCCGCCTCCAAGCTGGCCAAGTCCGTGGGCTATCACGGGGCCGGCACGGTCGAGTTCCTCGTCCAGGGCCGGAAGTTCTACTTCATCGAGGTGAACGCGCGCATCCAGGTCGAGCACCCCGTGACCGAGCTCGTGACCGGCATCGATCTGATCAAGGAGCAGATCCGGATCGCCGCGGGCGAGACCCTGAACCGCAAGCAGAGCGACGTGAAGGTCACCGGCCATGCCATCGAGTGCCGGATCAACGCGGAGGACCCCGATCGCGACTTCGCCCCGTCCCCGGGGACGATCACGCGGTACGAGGCACCGGGGGGGCCGGGCGTGCGCGTCGACAGCCACGCGCAGGGCGGCTACCGCATCCCGCCGCACTACGACAGCATGATCGGGAAGCTCCTCGTTCGTGCCCGCACCCGCGACGAGGCCATACGCCGCATGCAGCGGGCCCTGGACGAGTACAGGATCGAAGGCGTGAAGACAACGCTTCCCCTCCTGCGCCGGATCCTCCGGGACGGCGATTTCGCGCGCGGTGACTACAGCACGAAGTTCCTGGACGCGCTGCTGAACTCCTGAGATTCCTGCGGCGCCGAGGCTGCCGGGGTATGCTCCGCCTTCCAAGTTCGGGAGACGCACGTGGGCAGGGTCGTAATCACCGGCGGCGCCGGATTCCTCGGTTCGCATCTCGTGGACGCCGTGCGACGGCGGGGCGATGCCGTGGTGGTCGTGGACAACTTCGTGACGGGTTCCGAGGAGAACCTCGCCCAGTACGCGGACGATCCGGATGTCCAGGTGATCCGCCGCGACGTCTGTGACGGCATCGGCGTGACGGGTCCGGTCGATGCCATCCTGCACTTCGCCAGTCCCGCCTCGCCGCGCGACTACCTCGAGATGCCCATCCAGACCTTGAAGGTGGGGGGGCTCGGGACCCACAACGCCTTGGGGCTGGCCCGGGCGAAGGAAGCGGCGTTCCTGCTCGCGAGCACGAGCGAGGTGTACGGGGACCCCGAGGTGCATCCCCAGCCCGAGACGTACTGGGGAAACGTGAATCCGGTGGGACCTCGCGGGGTCTATGACGAAGCCAAGCGCTTCGCCGAGGCCATGACGATGGCCTACCGCCAGGTGCACGGGGTGAAGACCCAGATCGTCCGGATCTTCAACACGTACGGGCCCCGAATGCGGCTGCACGACGGCCGGGTCCTCCCGGCGTTCATCGATGCCGCTTCGCGCGGACGCCCGCTCGAGGTCCATGGGAGCGGGCACCAGACGCGCTCGTTCTCCTACGTGGACGACACGGTGGCCGGCATCCTCACGGTGCTCGAGAAGGGGGACGGCAACCCGGTGAACATCGGGGCCACGGGCGAGATGACGATCCTGCAGTTCGCCGAGTTGGTAAAGGACGTCATCGGATCCGCGTCGGATCTCGAGCACGTGCCGGCCATGGTGGACGATCCCAAGCAGCGCGAGCCGGACCTGACCCGGGCCCTCGCGCTGGGCTGGGCGCCCCGTGTCCCCGTCCGAGAGGGCCTGGAGCGGACGGTGAACTGGTTCCGCGAGCACGGGCGGATCCCCGCCGTCGGCGGCTGAGGAAGGCCCGAAAGCCGGGCCCCGGGGTGTGGATGACCATTTGTCTGGGGCGTGGGGCATGCGTCGGCTACCTTCTTGGGCTCGCCGCGAGCCGCGGCGAGGTGGCGTGACAGAGGAGCACCATGGCCAAATACCTCGTGACCGGGGGTGCCGGGTTCGTCGGGAGCAACCTGGTGGAAGCCCTCGTGGCTGGCGGCGACAAGGTCGTCGTGTACGACGACTTCCGGCGTGGCATCAAGCGCAACGTCGTCGACTACAAGCAGACCGAGGTGAAGGTCGTCGAGGGCGACGTTCGTGACGCCAAGGAGCTGAAGAAGGCGGCCAAGGGCTGCGACTACCTGCTCCACGTCGCGGGCGTTCCCGGCGTCGCCTCCTCCGTCGAAGACCCGACCGAAGTCGTGGACGTCGTCGCGACCGGCACCCTCAACGCCCTGATGGCCGCGCGCGACATGAAGATCAAGCGCGTCGTCTACGCCTCGTCCTGTGCCGTCTACGGCGAGAGCCCGGTCCTCCCCAAGGAGGAGTCGATGCTGCCCTCGCCGTACAGCCCCTACGGTGCCGCCATGCTTCTCGGCGAGGATCTGATGCGCGTGTTCTACGCGACGTACCGTGTCGAGACGGTCTGCCTGCGTCTCTTCAACGTGTACGGACCGCGCGAGAACCCCGACGACCCGGCGGCCAGTGTCGTGGCCCGGTTCAGCGGCGCGTTCCTGCGCAGCCAGCCTCCCGTGATCTATGGCGACGGCAAGCAGTCGCGCGACTTCATCCACGTTTCGGACGTCGTCGAGGCCTTCCGTCTCGCCTGCACCGCACCCAAGGCCGAGGGCGAGGTGTTCAACATCGCGTCCGGCAGCCGGGTGAGCGTCACGGGCCTACTGACGATGTTCAACCAGCTGCTCGATCTCGAGGTGCAGCCCGAGTTCAAGGACAGCCGCCCGGCGGACGTGCGCCACAGCCTGGCCGAGACGATCAAGGCTCAGGAAGTACTGGGCTTCAGGCCGCGCATGGGCTTCCACGAGGGCCTGGTGAAGACCATGATCTGGATGCGTCGCTCGCTGGGCAAGAGCGTGAAGCTCCCCCGGAGCAGCACGCCTTAGGTGGCGGAGCCCCGCGCGCCGGATTCGCCCCGCCCGAGGCCTGGAGGCTTGTGGCTCGCGGCGTTGCTCCTGCTCGTGGTCGGCGTCCTGCTGAGGATGCCGACCTTGGAGCTGCCCCTCGAGGGCGACGGGGCGCGGCTGGCCACGGGTGCCCACGTCCTCCGGGTCGGTGCCGACACAGCCCAGGCCGAGCCCCTGGACTGGGCCGGGGCCACGAGCCGCCTTCTGGTCTGGTTGGCGGCGCCTCTCACCGCCTGGATGGCGTCCCCGACGGTCGCGCTCAGGGCGATCACGCTGGTCCTCGGAGCGCTCTGGGCGCCTCTCATCCTCCTGGTGGGCCTGCGCCTCGGCGTGGGTCGCCGAGCGAGCGTGCTGGCCGGCGTGCTCACGACGCTCCACCCCGCCGTGGCGTATGGGGCCGTGCTCGCGGATGCTGCTTCGCTCGGTGGTGTCCTCCTGCTGGGGAGCGTGCTCGGTCTGGGCAGTCGCCGTGCGGGCACGAGACGCGTCGGTGCTCTGCTCGCTGCGCTCCTGCCCCTGGCGTACGCCCTGGCCACGCCGGCGGCCGTGCTCCTCGTGGCCTACTTCGTTTGGCGTGAGCGCGCCACACCGTGGCGCATCGCGCCCGCATTGCTCCTGCTACTGGGGGTCCTGTTGACGCCCCTCCCGACGGTCCCGCCGGGCGCCCCGGCCGTCGGCACGCGCCTGCTCGCCCTCATCGTGCAATGGCTGCCCGTCGCGGTACTCATCGTGTTCCTCCCCGGGCTCGTGCGCAGTGCGCTCGCGGTGGTGCGGGCCCGGACGCCCGATGCCCGGCTCCGCATCACCGTCGCCGGTGGCGCGCTCCTGATGCTCTTGGCCACGCTGGCGCTCGACGGAGGGCAAGGCTTTCGCTTTTTCGAGGCTGGGCTCGGCGCGGCGCGGCCGGTGGTCCCGCTCGCTCTGCTGGCCGGCGTCGCCGGGATGGGGGCGGCCCTCGCCCGACGGCGCGGCGTCGCCTTGGCCGTCGGTCTCCTGGCCCTGTTCGCTTCGCTCGGCGTCGTTTCGGCCCCGGTGCAGACGACCGTACGTCCAAGGGCACCCCTGCTGGCGGGGCGCCTCGCGCCGCTGGGAGACGCCTTGCGTGCGGCCGCGGATGCGGCGGGCGAAGGGGGGTGGGTCTCACTCGATGCGCCGGATGTCGAGCCGGCGACGACCTTCCGTCTGAAGGACTTCGCGGCGGGTCGCGGCTACTACGTGACGCCGACCGACGACGCCATGCATCCGCTTCCTGAGGAGACGTGGAAACGTGTCCGCGAAGTGATCATCGTGAGTCGGCGAGCAGATTGGAGCGAGGTGACCACGCTGGACGGCACGGGCATCTTCCGCACCGAGGTCCTCGGTCGCCACGGCCCCTGGTTCGTCGTGCGCGTCGCCCTCACGTAGAGCGGCGCGCCGTGTCCTCGTGCCCCCTCCCGTCGCGCGACGCAGGCCGGACTCGACGCGCCACCGTAGGATGCCGGTAGCAAGGGACGAGATCATGCGACGCCTGATCGTGGTCATGCTCTGCGTGTGCCTCGGCAGCTCCATGGTCGGCTGCGCCGGAGGGCCTGCGGAGGAGCCGGAGGACTGGTCTGCGTGTCCGTGGGCGCCGGATGGATACGTCTATCCGGACCACGAGCGCCGCACCTTCGTCAACATCGACGGTGAGGCGCGCGAGGATCGGTCGTTCCTCGACAGCCTCTTCTGTGGGCTCCTGGAAGCGATCTTCTCCGGAGGATGACCACCCCCCTGGCGGAACGCGGCGGACGTCCGCCGCGACGCGGCTCAGCGGCTGGCGCGTCGGGTTGCCCCGGTGCCGGGGGCCTCACCGAGGGGGAGGTGCCTGGCACGACACATCGGAACTCCGAGCGGGCCCGCTACCTGCCGCCGCAGCACTTCTTGTGTTTCCGCCCGCTCCCGCACGGGCAAGGCGCGTTGCGAGGGACGCGCGCCGGGGTCCGTGGCGGCGCAGGCCCCGGCGCAGGCCCCGGCTCCGGCCCTGGGGTGGGGGCCCGCGCCGTCTCCGGGTTCGCGAGTCGGCCGAGCCACGTCTGTGCGTCGGCGTGCCGGGGGTGGCGGCGCTCGTCAGCACGGAAGGCGGCCGTGTGGGTGCACGTGCGGGCACCCTGCCGCTCGGCCCCGTGCCGGAGATGGAGCATCTCGTGGTAGAGCACGAACTCGAGCACGTACTCCGGAACGGCTTCGTCGTCCAGGCGGACGTCGATGCGGATGAGCTTCCGCCGCACGTCGCAGAAGCCGAAGCGGTGGAGGGAGCGACCGTTCCACCACGCGAGGTCCGGCCGGTGGAGCGCTCCGCGGAAGTAGCGCGCGTTCAGCGTGTCGAAGAGCGGACACAGGTCCCGGACGCGTCCCCGCGCCGTCGCAGCGTCCGACGCCCGGGGTGACTCGAACTGCCTGGTCATTTCGAGAAACGCCGGGCTGGCCGCGAACGCACGAACCTGTTCGTCGTTGGCCGGGGCCTCATCGGGGCGCTTGAACGCCAGGCCCGCGAGGCAGTCGGCGATCTCGTCTCCGGCCGCCAGAAAGCCCACGTTGAGCTTCACGTCGTACGCCGCCTCGGTCTCGATTGGACGGATCGAGAACAGGGTACGGTCAGCCAGGAAGCGCACCCGCACCGCGCGAGAGGGGTCGAGGTGTCTCGCCAGGGCGGTGCGAAAGCGGATCAGCTGCGTGATGTAGCGCTTCGCATGCTCTTCGTCCGCGATCCACCTCAGCAGGAGGAAGGCCCGGCGGCTGGGCGCCGCGAGCGCGGACGCGGTGGCGCCCTCCTCCTCGAGAATGCGCTCCACGGCTCCCACGGCGACACGGGCCTGCCGCAGGGCATCCTGCGGCGGCGAGCCCTCGGTCTGGACCCGGTTCATCGCGTGCAGCACCCGGTCCCGGGTGCGGACGAGATTGCGTACGCCTACCCGCCGTGGCCCTGGGGTCCTCTCCCGTGGCCCGGGCAAGGCATCCGGCGTGAGGGCGGCAAGCCGTTCCAAGTCGGCGAGGGCGCGCCTCGAGGGGGCCGGTAGGTCTCCCGCCTGGGCCCCACACTCGGCAAGCAGGGCGCCCACGCGGTCGACCGTACGCCGCAAGCCCAGGAGGAACGAAGCCTTCTCCGCGGGCTCCATGCCGGCCTGGATGCGCTCGTGCGCGGTACGCGCGGCGCGGACGATGCCGGAGATCCTGATATCCACGCCGCTCTTCACGAGCGCCATCCTGCTCGATGGGGCCGACACCCCCGGTCGCCGCATTCCGCCGCCTCGCCGCGCACGGGGTAGGTGCTGCGCGCGGGTGGCGGGCGGCGCCGCGAGGGTCAGTCCGACTCCGCCTCGGGACGCGTCTTGAGCTTGCGCGCGCGCTTCTTCCGGATGGCCGGCGGCAGCAGGTCCTCCATGTTCGTCATCTTGCCGAAACAGAGCAGTCGGTCGCCGACCTCCAGCACACGTGTGCCCCGCGGGTTGGGGATGACCTTCCCGTCGCGGGTGAGGCTGAGGATGAGCAGATCGCGGTCGCGCAGGCCGCTCTCCTGCAGCGCCTTGCCCGCCAGCCCCGATGCGTCGCCGATGTGCAGCTCGGACACGCCGTATCCTCGGCTCACGGTCAGGCGCTGACGCACGTCGAACTCCGGGTACCGGACATTCTCACGGACGTAGTCCATGATCTCACCTGCGATGTCCTTCCCCGTCGCGGCCTCGATGCCCTCGAGCCCGGGCGAGGAGTTCACCTCCATGATCTGCGGCCCGTCGCGGCCCTCGAGCAGGTCGACCCCGGCGACGCGTAGGCCGAGGATCTGGGCCGCGCGCACGGCGGTGGCCTCGTAGACGGGATCGAGCGCGATCGACTCCGCCTTGCCGCCGCGGTGCACGTTGCTGCGGAATTCGTCCCCCTGGGCCACGCGGCGCATCGCCGCAACCACACGGTCCCCGACGATGAAGGCGCGGACGTCGCGGCCCTTGCTCTCCGACACGAACTTCTGGACCAACACGCTCTGTTTGGTGCTCTGCAGCGTCTCGATGATGGCCTGGGCGACCTTCACGGAGTCGGCCAGGATCACGCCGACGCCCTGCGTGCCTTCCAGGAGCTTGATAATGACGGGGGCGCCACCGGCCCGCTCGATGGCCGGCAGGACGTCGGCCTTGTCGCGCACGAACTCGGTCTGCGGCATCCCGATGTCGTACCGGCTCAGCATCTGGAGCGAGCGCAGCTTGTCCCTCGAGTTGGCGATGCCCAGCGCGGAATTGGCGCAGAAGACGCCCATCTGCTCGAACTGCCGCACCACGGCTGTCCCGAAGAACGTGACCGATGCTCCGATGCGCGGCACGGCGGCGTCGTAGTGTGACAGCAGCTTGTGGCGGTAGTAGAGAGCCGGATCGGAGGTGTCCAGCGAGATCGCGAACTTCATGGTGTCCAGCACCTTGACGTTCAAGCCGCGAGAGACAGCCGCCTCGCGCAGTCGCCGGGTGCTGTAGGACTTCCGGTTGCGCGAGAGAATGCAGATTTTCATCGTGGGACTGTACCGGGCGGCCCGGGGCGCGCGGGTCAGGCGTCGTCCCGCAGACGGGCCTCGTTCTCCTTCCAGAAAAGGCGCCATGCCTCTTGGCCTTGCTTGCGTTCCTCGGGCGTGGCGCCTTGCGCGATCGCAATGCGGCCGCCGGTGATCTTCTGCAGTGCATCGCTGGCCGCCGTGCGAACGAGGGCGTCCTTGTCGTCCAGCGCGTCGATGAGGTACTCAACAGCGTCGAGCGCCTCGATGTCTCCGAGTGCGACGGCGGCGCCCAAACGCACGTAGAAGTCATTGTGGTGCCGCAGCACGGCGATCAGCGGATCGACGGCCCGGGGGTCCTTCAGGCGGGCGAGCTCCAGGGTCGCGCTGAACGCCACGTTCTCACTCTTGTCGTGGAGGGCCTTGATCCAACGGTCGACGTCCGCGCTCTTCTCCCCGGCGGCCTTGGCCGCTTGCTGCACGTCCCTCTCTTCGTGCCGTGCATCCGCCGTCTGCTTGGCGAGCTCCGCCATCCGTGCCTCGAGCGCCTCGATCCGCGACACGGGGATCTCCGGGCGCCCTTCCAGGCGCGGCGGCGCGCGGTCCGATCGGAGGGAGAGTTGCACCCAGTCGCGCTTCGACTCCCTTCAGCCGCCGGAGAATCTCGGTGTCACTCGAGACCGCGGGATCGTCGGCGTGGGGGGACGTCGAGAGGCGCTTGGCAAGGGCTTGAAAGCCGAGTGCGACGGCCAGAGCCGTCACGGCCGCGACGAGAATCGTTCGTGCCATGCTGCTCCTCCGCTGCCTCGACTCAGCGTAGGGGCAGGGACACGGTCCCTTCCACCCCTTTCCCGCGATCCCTCCTCGCCTGCGGTGGCGTATGCGCTCCGTGCCCTACGGGGACGGGAAGAAGGCCATGAACAGGCGCCGGGCTTCGGTCGCGCAAGGCAAGCCGCTCGGCATGCGCCTCGCACACGATCGCGTGTCGCTCTCCGCTTGCGCTACGAGTCGGCGGATCAGGCCTCGATCGCCTCGTTTCGCCTCCTCGATGATCGCTTCGGCCGTGACACCGAGACAGCGGCAGAGGGGCGCCGAGGCCGGCTTGGGGTACGCCGGACGCGCCACCACGGACAGCGGCAACGTGTTCCCAGTGGTGTCGAAGTAGGCGACATCGCAGGAAGGGCTCGGGCAGTAGTACACCTCCGGACCCAGCGAGGAACGCACGTCCGCGGAGAGCTGGGCGCCGAGCGCTTCTTCCCACACGGAGATCCCCATCCCGCCGCATCCCGGCGGCTCGGGACACGTGGGATCCCTGGGTTCCGGGTCGCGAACGAACGCCTTGTTCATGCGCACCACGATACGCCATGTCGGCTGGCTGCTTTGCGCTTTCGTCCCGTCGGACCGGCTCGGTCCACGCCGTCCACGCCGTCCACGCTGTCCACGCTGGGACCGGTCCTGCGATGCAACGCGGGTCCTGCGCGCTATGCTCTCTGCCTCGATGTGTCGCCTGATGCTCGCTCCGCTGGCCGCGCTTTTCCTCGCGGGATGCGCCGGTGGCCTGCACACGCACGCGCAAGCCTCTCGTAGCGCCAGACGGCCGTCCGCCTCCCGTACGGTCGTGGTCAGGCGACCTCCCGTGGACGCTCGGGAGGTGGACTCGATCTACGCCCGCCTTCGACCCTCGCTGGGGTGGCCTCGTCACGAGATGCGAAGGCAGGCGCGGCGTTTCGAGCTTCCGTCCGATACCCATGCGTGGTGCGCGCGGCAGCGACACCGCAAGAGCCTCGCTCTCGGCGTGGGTGCCCCCGTCGCCGCCTTCGCCTACGGCGCCATCTTCTGGGGCTATGGAAAGGGCAGCTTCGGTGTCGACGACGAGGGCTGGTTCGGATCGGACACGAAGCACGGCGGTGGGGACAAGACGGGGCACTTCGTGTCTGCGAGTATCGGCACGGCCGCCTTCGCCGCCGTGCATCGGCACTGGGGCTTCGGTCGGAAGGAGGCCGCGCTCCGGGGCGCCATCATGTCCTTCGCCACGCTCGCTGCGATCGAGGTGGCCGACGGGAGTTCGACGCGCTACGGGTTCTCGACCTCGGATCTGATCGCCGACGGACTCGGGGCGGTCGCCGGGTACATCCATGAGACCAATCCGTGGGTGAATCGCGTCATCGACCTGCGGTGGGAGTGGTTCCCGTGGAACGAGGTGGCTACGAATACCGACCTCACGAGTGACTACGAGAACAGCGCCTACCTCCTCGCCGTGAATGTCGGTGGGGTTTTGAGTCGATCACCCAAGACCCTGGATCTCGTCGACCTCCAGCTGGGGTACCGCACCCGCGGCTATACCGGCGACGCGCATGGGGGTGAGCGCTGGGTCTTCGCGGGGGTGGGGCTGAACGTTGCGAACCTGATGCGCCGGCTGGGTCTCCCCTACGCAGCCGTGTTCGACTACTTCCAGCTCCCGTTCGTCAGCCTCCGCGTCGGCTTCGAGGTGGGGGATGGGGACACGGCCTTCCTTTGGCACCCCTGAGGCTGCGCCCTGGGGTTCGAGGTCTGGCCGGGCGTCTGTGCACGCAAGGGCTCGCTCAGTGCTTCAGCACGTCGATCGGACGGATCCAGGCGGCCTTCATCGCCGGAACGATGCCGGCGACGAAGCTGAAGACGACGCCCAGCGCGAAGATCGTCGCGTCCATCGCGAGCGGCAGGCTAAACAGGACGGAGGTCGACCCGCCGCTCGCCGACAGGCCGGCGGAGAGTTGGGATTGGAACATCCACAGGCCGACGTGCGCCAGCGCCAAGCCGAGCGCGGAGCCGAGGGCGCCGATCAGCGCAGCCTCGAACAGGAAGATGACCAGAATGTCCACCCGGCGGGCCCCGACCGCGCGCAGGATCCCGATCCGTCGTCGCTGCTCCATGATGCTCAGCGAGAGTCCGTTGCCGATGACCGTGCCGGCCAGGAGGAACAACAGGATCGAGAAGATGAGCGTGCCTCGCGACAGGGCGTGCGAGAGGTCCTGCATCTGACGCGTCTCTCGTTTCAGCCGCTCGGCTTCCGACGAGAGCGACGCCAGTTCGGCCTCCAGGCGCTCCGCCTCTTCGGCGGCTGACTCCACCTTGAATCCCATGTCGCGCAGCGTGGAGGCCAGTGCCACGGTCTCCTGGAAGCCGCCGGTCTGGACGTGGAGCTCGCTGTACGTGACCTCGGGATCGCCGGCGAACAGTTTGGTCAGGAGGCCGGACGTCTCCTCGTGGAATCTGCGGTTCCAGCGCTCGAGATAGGGCATCGGAACCCCGATGCCCGTACCCGGCAGCTTGCGCGAGTAGCCCACGACGTGGATCGGCACGGCCATGGTCTCCGTGTCGAGCCCGGGGAAGAGGCGCAGCGCGAAGTTGCGCGGCAGATTCTCCTCGTTGAGGGTGGAGAGAAACTGGCTCAGCATGCGGCGGATCATCGTCTTGATGACCTCGTCGGTGACGACCGAGACCCCGAATCTCCCCATGGACTTGTGGACGTTGCGCTTGACGCGTTCGCTGCGGTCCATCGCCTTCTTGATCTCGGCGTAGAAGACCTCGGCGAAGCGGTCGACCATCTCCGGGCTCCGCATGTTGCCGATGAACCCGAGGAGCTGGGACGGAAGCACGACGGGCACCGCCGCGTCGTCGCCCTCCGGGCCATGCTCGAAGCGCTGCCCGGGAAGCACGTCCGCCGGGGGGATGAAGCCCGCGGGAAGCCCATACACGGTCGCGGGGATCTTGAACTCCTGTTGGGTCTTCCCGGTGGGCATGCCGGGAATCGAGAAGTTCGCCTTGACCCCGATGATCACGGGGAAGAGGAGCGCCACGGGATCGACTCGCAGCACACCGTGCAGCTCGGCCACCTCCTCGAGCTGGGCCTGCGTGATGTTCTCGGCGTCGCCCGACGTCGCGGGACGAATCGTGATCTGGTTCACCGGCAATGCGTTGATCAGCTCGTCCTGCTTGTCAGAGAGTGCCGAGCGTTGGGCGAAGACCGTCCGGTAGGCAGCCAGGTTCGTCTGCACCAACGAGTCGAGGCCGTTGTAGGTGGCGATCAGGAACGCGAGCGTTCCCGTGCCCACCGCCACGCCCAGGATCAGGAACAGCGTGCGCCCGAAGCGCGCGGTGAGGTTCTCCAGCGACATCCTCAGCAGGTGGGGGACGATCATGCCTCGTGACCCGGCGCTTCGGCGCCCACCCGTGCGAGTTCGGTGATGCGACCGTCCTCGACCCAGAGTTCCCGGGCGCCCTCGAAGGAGATGTCCTTCTCGTGGGTGACGAGCACGACCGTCACCCCCTCGCGCTCGTGCAACGCACGGATCAGTGCAAGGATCTCCCGGCCCGTCTTCGAGTCGAGATTGGCCGTCGGTTCGTCGGCGAGCAGCAACTCGGGCTCGTTGACCAACGCCCGGGCCAGTGCGACGCGCTGGCGCTGACCGGCCGAGAGGTTGCTCGCCGGTACACCTACCTTGTGCGCGAGGCCGACGCGTTCCAGCATGCGCGTGGCGCGCTCGGCTCGCTTGGCGGCGGACACGCCGCCGAACACCAGCGGCACGGCCACGTTGTCCCGGGCGGAGCGATTCGTCTCCAGGTAGAAGGCCTGGAAGACGTAGCCGATGTGCTTGTTCCGAAAGCGCGACAGCTCTCTGTCGTTCAGCCGGGTGATGTCCCTACCGGCCACGTCGATGGTGCCGTGGGTCGGGGCATCGAGTCCGCTCAGGAGATTCAGCAGGGTCGTCTTGCCCGCGCCCGAGGGGCCCTTGACGAGGACGAAGTCCCCCCGCTCGGCCGTGAGGTCCACGTCCCGCAGGGCCCAGACCCCGGTCTCGCCTCGCCCGAACAAGCGACCGACGCCCTGCAGTTCGATGTGACTCACCCGGTCTCTCCCTCGACGCCCGTCCCCCGCCTCGGACGGATTGTAGGGGCGGCGCCAAGCGGCAGGCCCGGTTGGGCTAGGCACATTTGTGACCGACCGGGCCCGTCTGGCGCTGGGAACACGGGATTCGCCTCGCACGTACGTCCTCATGTCCGCCATTTTCCGGAAGCGATCGATGCCGTTGTCGTCCTGTCATGTACTTGCGATTTGCCACCCACCGCATCGACCCGAATGCCCAGCAGCCGCAGGGCGTCTTTCAGCGGGCGTACGCCCTCTTGGAGGGCGATGAACTTCACGGGGAAGACGCGCGCGGCCTTCGTGTCGCCCTCGAGTACTTCGAGTCCGACATGGCCGTGCCGTGGATCCGCCAACCGCGAGCGGTCTTCTGGTTCAAGGCCGAGTGCGCGCTGTGCACGCACCATGCCTGGGTGCTCGCGACCTTCCTGAACCTCAGCGGCGTCCCGGTTCACCCGGTGCGGACCCTGAAGCCGGGCCACATCGTCTACGAGGACGACTGCCAGATCGCCGCCGTGCCCTATCGCGATACCTTCGAGCGGCGCTCACGCCGAAAGGCACGGATTCGGTCCTGACGCCCCGGCGAGCCCGCCCTGAGAAAGATCGCGACGCCCCCTCCATGCGGGGTAGAGTCCCCTCGACATCACTTCTTCAGCGTTTTGGCGCATATCGCAGGAACGGGCAAGCCCCCGACCTCGTCTGCCCGGCTCTCTCTAGCGGCTTTGTCATCAACGCAAGAGCCCTCGCACGCCGACGCCGTTCGGACCGGGGCATGACTTCTAGGATTCGATTTCTCATATGTCTCAGAACAAGCTTTACGTAGGCAACCTGTCGTTCAACTCCTCGGAGGAAGACGTCCGCGAAGCCTTCTCCGCCCACGGTACGGTCACGAGCGTCAATCTCGTGATGGACCGTGAGACCGGCCGCCCCCGCGGCTTCGCATTCGTCGAGATGGGCAGCGACAACGAAGCCCGTGCGGCGATCGACGCCCTCGACGGTCGCGACCTCGACGGCCGCAACCTCAAGGTCAACGTCGCCAAGCCCCGCGAGCCCCGCTCCGGTGGCGGACGCCGCGACAGCTGGTAGGTCTCCGACCACCTCGGAACTGAACACGGCCGGGTTCGCCCGGCCGTTTTCAATTCCCCTTCCGCGTCCCACCGAACCCGCCCCCCCGGTGGGGCCCGCGGGGCCTCGGCCACCCTACGCCGTCCGGTCCCGCGGCGGTACGCTGCGGGGGAGGAGGACGACGGTGGACCTGAACGACTACCTGCTCGACACGACGGACCTCGATTGGCTGGACGTTCTCGAGCCTTGGGGCGACATCCTGCCCGACGCCTTCACCGTGTGGTTCGCCAACCGCCTCGGTGAACCCATCCTCGTCTTCGACGATGACACGGTTCATCGACTGGACCTCGAGGGAGGTGAGTTGGAGAAGATCGCCACGAGCCGCGACGCGTTGGCCGAGGCGATCGAAGCCGGCCCCAACGCCAACCTCTGGCTCCGCGCAAACGAAATCGATCGCGCGACCACCGCCGGGCGACCGCTCGAAGCCGGAGAGTGCTACGGCTACCGCCAACCCCTCGTGCTCGGCGGCCGGCCGGACGGAGAGAACCTCTGTATACGGACGGTTGCGGAGTACATCTCATTCCTCGGCCAGATGCACGCCCAGATCCGTGACCTCCCGGACGGCGCCGAGGTGGACATCCGGTTCTCGTCGCCTTAGGGCTCGTCATGGAACAGGTGAGTGAAGCTCGCGCCCAGATTCGGGTCAGATTCGGTCGCGCCGATTGAGCGAATCCGGAGGGATAGCCTGAGCTAACTCGAGGAATTCGCGATTGAGAAGCGGCCGAAGATGGCTTGAAGCTGGGATGCGAGAACGCGCACTTGTTTCATGGCGGGCCCTTAGGTCGGCGCACCGGAT
The DNA here is from genome assembly GCA_963802335.1 of uncultured Planctomycetota bacterium. Taxonomy (GTDB): domain Bacteria; phylum Planctomycetota; class PLA2; order PLA2; family JAEUHO01; genus CAWDIE01. The sequence goes on from CAWDIE010000009.1 coordinate 852,957, forward strand.
GCCCAGCCCGTCGCCGGCTAGGAGGCGCTCGAGGAACGCCCGCGGGGCCTTCCTTTAGCGGGATCGATCCACTAGCCTGAGAGGCCTTGCATGCGAAAGGGAGTGGTCACCATGCGTTGGATCGTGCTCGTTCTCGTCGGAGTCTTGGTCGGTTGTGGGGCGCAGCAAGATGCCGGGAGCGCAACGGCGATGGACACCACGTCCTTCGCGGCGGCGCAGGCAATCGTCGATGGGGTCGCCGCGCGCCACGCGGATCTCGAGCGGTTGACGCTGCACGCCGTCCCCGCGGGCAAGACCGAATCCACCCAGATCGCGAGCACGATGGCTGCACGTCGTGGCAAGCCCTCGGATCCCGAGGACATCGAGGCCCTTCGCACGGGCCAGGAGGTCGTCCTCGACGAGGCGGGGGCGGTGGACCTGACCGTGCCGATCATGCTGGCGGACGGCAAGGCGACCGCGGTCGCCGGCGTCACCCTGAAGGCGGCGGACGATGCCGATCACGATGCACTCGTGAAGAAGGCGCGCGCCATCGCGAAGGAGCTGGAGAAGGAGATCCAGGCGGCCGGCAAGTCGATCTGGTAGCACGCTCGTACGCTTGGGGGTCGAGGTGCGGTTCCGATAGCGTCTAGACGCTTCCGGACCGCTCGTACCGTGGACGGCGGGACGCCACCGACGCTCCCCACACGGTAGGATCGGCTTCGACTCCCACCCGTGCCGGTGAGGGGAAGCGGGGTTCATCCATGGTTCGAACACTCCCCCTCGTCGCCGTCGGCCTTGCCCTGGTGGTTGCTACGGTGACGGCCCGGGGGGAGGACGATCGGCAGCGCCCGCGCCCCGGGAGCGTCGGCGCGGCCTCCTGCGCACAGTGTCACGCCGAGGCCTACGCGGCGTGGTCGCGCGCGAGCCATGCCACCACGTTGGAAGAAGCGGGGCCGTGGAATCTCCCCGAGGACGTCCTGGAGCAGCGCACGGTCGAGCACGCGCCGGGGTCCACGACCTTCTACGCGATCGAGGAGGACGACGGGCGGCTCTGTTTCGAGGCGGAGACCCTCGGGAGCACGGGGGAGCGCGAGCGCTTCCGCCTCACGCACGTCGTGGGCAAGCGACGGATTCGCATGTACGTGGCCACGCTGCCGGATGGTCGTCTGCAGGTGCTTCCCGGCATGCTGGAAGAGGGCACGGGGGCCTGGTTCGACTACACGAACCTGATCTTCGGTGGCCCGAACGCCGATCCCGAGCGAGCGCCCCTCGTCGAGCCGGGCGACCTGTCGTTCTGGACCGGGCCGGTACGCGCCTTCGATGTGCGATGCTCCGGTTGCCATGTCAGCGCGCGGGACGTCGAGACCTTCGACGACGCTTCCCGCCGCCCCGACATCACCTGGCGCACGATGGGCGTCGACTGCGAGATGTGCCACGGCGACGGCGGGGCACACGCGGCGTTCCACGCCCCGGGGCGCGTCGCGGACCAGGTCGACGACCCGCTGGCCCGACTCGGTGACGTGCCGCGGGACACGCTTCTCGGAGTCTGCCTGCGTTGTCACATGGAGGGCGAGTGGGTGCGGAGCGGCCTCGAGCTCGGGGACGACTTCTTCGAGTTTCTCGATCCCACGCTCCTCGACGATGCCGCACGCGTCGATCCGTTCGGCCGGCCGCTCGAGCTGATCTACGACGGCCTTCCCTTCCTCGCCTCGCTTTGCGCCGACGCGGCGGACATGACTTGCACGCAGTGCCACGACCCGCATGGCAGCGAGCATCCGGCGCAGCTGAAGCACCCTCGGGAATCGAGCGCCTTGTGCGCCGCGTGTCACCCCGACCACGCGGCCAACCCCACGGCGCATGCGCACCATCCCGCCGATGGCCCGGGCGGGCGCTGCGTCGACTGCCACATGCCGTATCTCACGATCGAGCGGGGCCACGGCATCGTGACCGACCACACCATCTCCATTCCGCGGCCTCACGCACGGAGTGACCGGGTGGCCGTCGACGCGTGCAGCTGGTGCCACCAGGGCGGGCGTGGCGCTCCGACCGACGTGCCGCGTCTCGACGCCGAGGCGATCGACGAGGGGTGGCGCCGCTTCTGGCCCGACGGGGTGGAGGTGGTCGGCTACCAGGCGATCGTCGCGGACGCGCGCCTGGATGCCGAAGGGACGGAAGCGACCCGCAGGGCGCTGGCTGCGCTCATGCGCGACGCGACTGCACCACGCCTCTACCGGGCCACGGCCGTGCGCCTGCTCGCGCGGCATGCGACGAAGGCGAAGGCGGTGCTCGCCGAGGCGTGCGCACACCCGGACAGCCTGATCCGTCGCGAGGGCATGCGGGGGCTCCAGACGCTCGTGGGCGACGACGTCGACGCCTTGCTGCTTAGCGGCCTTCGGGACACCTCGGTCGCGGTGCAGCGAGCCGCGGCCTACGCCGCCCTGGCCGGATGGTCGCGCGTGCAGGCGAGTCGCGTCCTCCTGGAGGCCTTGCTCCCGGTGTTGGCGTCCGACGTCGATGCGGTACCCGACGACGACCAGCGATGGTTCAAGCTGGGCGCGGCGCACGAGATCGCGGGTGACCTCGAGGGGGCCATCGACGCCTACGAGCGCGTCGTGGCGCTCGACCGCCTGAACCGCGTGCTCCCCGGCCACATCGAGACGTTGCGTCAGCGGCTGGTCGACGGCGACTGAGTCGCGCTGTCGAGGGCGTCTCGAAGGCGCGTGGCCCGAGGCCAGTCCAGCGACTCGATCGCACGACGGGCAGCACCCTCGTCGCCGAGGGCCACCAGGAGCTCCGCGGCGTCGATGCGCAGGGCCGCACACACATCCGGGCGGGCCAGGAGGGCGTCGATCCGCGCGCGGGCCTTCTCCGGCTGCCCGGCTTCCAAGGCATTGTCGGCCGACGTGACGAGGAGCTCTTCGACCATGCGCCGCGCGTAGTCGTTTCCCGTGTCGAGGTCTTCGAGCGCCGTGAAGGAGTCCAGCGCCCTCTCGACGCTCCCCTGGATCACGAGGCGCTCCGCCCGGCGGGCCAGGTCGGCTTCGCTGCGCTCCTCCTCGAACCTCGCCGAGGGGGCGTCCGTGAGCAACGCCGCGGGATCCACGCGGCCGATGAGCAGGTGCCGCCAGATGCGTTCGCTCTCGTCGACGTACCAGTGGCGTCCGGCGCGGAACTCGAGCAAGAGGCGGTCGTCGGTGTTGAGGGGACCGTCACCCGCCAGCCGGCGAACGCCGCGCGGCCCGTGCACGGCCAAGCCGAGGAGGCGGCCCGGCGACGCGAGGCCGTAGGCGCGAAGCCCGGGGTGTCCTTCCACGCGCGCGCGCAGCGATGCCTCATCGAGCGCCAGGGCCTCCCGGCTGCCAACCATCAGAGCATCCGGGCCGGCGAGGAACAGGTAGCTGTGCGCGAAGGTGTCCGCGAACGTCCGCAGGGCGAGTCGCACGTCGTCCAGGGTGAGCTGGTAGAGAGGCAACCACTGACACACGAGGTCCGCGTGGGCGGCGAGGATGGCGTAGTGCTCACGGCTGTAGAGCGCGGCGCTGCCGGCTACGCCCGGATGGATCGGATCGCTCGTGATCACGTCGTAGTGCTCGTCGCTGAGCGCCAGGTGATGCCGCCCGTCGCCGATGGTGATCGTGGTCCGCTCGTCGATGCCGCCGTCGTCGTCCTCGAAGAAGCGGGCGGCGCGGGGGACCTCGTCTTCGAGCTCGAAGACATCGATCGTCTCGGGCTGCCACGTCGCTACGGCACGCGCGGTAACGCCCGTTCCCAGACCGATGACCGCGACCCGTTCCGGTGGGGTCGTCGCGAGCGCCATGGGCAGGTGGCCGAGCAGGGCCAAGTGGAGCCGGTCGGGTCGGGAGGCCGACGCCACGATCTTCGAGTCGACCCAGAGCTCGCGCGTGCCTTCCCGATCCCGGACGACCACGGTCGCCACGCGGCCCTCGGCCCCGAAGAGACGATCCGCGTCCGCCGGGCGATGGCGCCCCGGGATGAAGCTCGCGCCGACCGCATCCCACATGCCGTCGTCGGGGATGGCAATGAGCAGAGGCAGCAGCAGCAAGGCGATGCCGACGATCCCCGTGAGCAAGCGCGCCCTGCCGCGGGTGACGGCCGCCGCGGCCATCAGGAGGAGACCGGCTGACCCCCGCAGCACGGCGGCCGAGCCCACGGCGGGCAGCCACAGCGCCGCGCCCACGAGCGCGAGCACGGCCGACCCGGCGGTGTTCCACGCAAGGAGCCGCCCCGCCACGCGCCCCGCGTCCGCCGGACGCGCCGCGGCCGCGCGGACGAGCCATGGCAAGGCGGCGGCGCCGAGCATCGTGCTGGGGACGAGCAGCAGCGCCGCCGCCGCCGTGCGGATCAGCAGGAGGCGCCCCGCCGTGGGCTCGCCACCGGCGATCTGGGCCGCGGACCACGCGTCGACCACGCCGATGGCCGGCGGTAGGAGTGCGACCGGCAAGGCCGAGAGCATGAGGACGAAAAAGGGCGCATGCGGGGCGCTCCGTCCCCGGCGCGGGCCCAGCAGGAGGGACCCGGCCGCCAGAGCGAAGAGCGACGTGGCCAGGACCGTGGCGAAGGACTGGGTCGTGTTGCCCACCACGGGCGTGAGGCGCCGTACCCACGCGACCTGGATGACGAGACCGGCGCCGCCTGCGAGGAACGCGGCGAGGCAGAGGCGTATGGGGAGCGGGGATGCGGGCGACGGGTCGTGCGGCGCCGCGGGTGTCGCCGAGGATCGCAGCAGGAGGGCGAGGGCGGCGACGGCCAGTTGGACGCCTGCCGCCACCTGGATGACGCCCCGATTGCCGAGGAGTTCCAGGAGCCAGGCCGCGGCCAACAGGAGACCGGCCACGGCGCCCAGGGTGTTCAGGCCATAGAGACGCCTGAACGCGTTGCCGATGCGACCCTCGGTCGGAGCCCAGGTCGCGAGGGCGGCAGGCAGGGTCGCGCCCATGGGCACCGCGGCGGCCGTGAGTACGCCGAGCAGGAGTACGGTGCGAGGTAGGTCGTCCACCCCCCGTCCACCGTCGATGCGGGCGAGCAGCGTGGGGACCAGCAAGCAGACGGCGGCTGCCAGGAGCTCGGCCGCCGCAAGCAGGCGGGCGGGACGCGCCGTGCGCGAGGACAGCCGACCGCCGACGGAAGCGCCGACGGCCAAACCCACGAGGGCGCCCGCGGAGACGAGGGCGGCGGACAGGGCGCCGGCTCCGAGGATCGGAAGAACCAACCGCAGCCAGACGCTCTCGTGGAGGAGGGCGGCGGCGCCCGAGAGCACGAGCAAGAACAGCAAGGCCACCTCGCGCCCCTTCGAGGGACTCGGGGGGGAACGCGGAGGCGGCGTCTCCGGCGGTGTCACGGCAATCGATGACTCGCGCCGAGCGTGGGCGCGAACGTCACGTCGAAGTCGGCATTCCTCTGCTCCTGTCCTTCGATGACCTCGAGTGCGACCGCCTCCCCGGTGAGGGGATAGGCGCCCACGTAGTCGCCCTCCTCGCCCAGCAAGCCGTCCCCATCGATGTCCGTGCCGGCGCGGATGTAGTAGCGCCCCACCGGCAGCGCGGGGAAGGTGAAGGCGAGGCTGCCCGACGGATTCACGCTCGTTCTAAGCACCTCGGTTCCCGTGTCGGCGTCGATCGCGACGACGATGATGTCTAGGTTGGGCGGAGGCGCCGCACTCGTCGCTACGCCCATGACCACGTCGATGTGCGCCGATCCACCGTTCGAGACCACGTCGATCGCGCCGCGGAAGGTTCCCGTGAGGAAGCCCACGCGATTGACGCGAACCGTCAGTCGGCCGGCGCTCTGCGCGTCCGTCGGTGGCCCCACCAGCACGGCCTGGAGCCACGCGCCCCCGTCCACGGTGCTCGTCGCCACGTCCTCGATGTCGAGGAACGAGCCCCCGTGGTTCGCTATGCGGACGTCGAGCTCGACGGAGTCCTGGCCGAAGTTCAGTACCTGCGGGTTCACGTGCAGCACGGGGGGCGTCGCGGGTGGCGGGCCCGCGACCTCGACGAGCGCGTGGTATGCGTTGATCAGTCCGTGGCCGAACGTATCGTCCCGCCCGGCGGCGCCGAGATCCGTGGCGGTCGAGGTCAGGAGGCTGTCGAGCTCGTCCACCGTCAGATCGCGGTCCTCGGCGAGGAGGAGTGCGGCCAGGCCCGCCACGTGCGGACAGGCCATGGAGGTGCCCTGATAGAACGCGTACGCCGGCTCGCCCGCCGTGTCCCAGAGCGTCGAGAGGACGCCGTCGGCGTACCCATCGCCGTTGCGGTCGGCTCCCAGGTTGCCTCCCGGCGCCGCGAGATCCACGGTCGTGCCGTAGTTGGAGTACGGCGCGCGCTGCGAAGCGGCGTCGACCGCCATCACGGAGATCACGCCGGGATAGGCGGCGGGATAGAAGGGTGTGCTCGTGTTGTTGTTGCCCGCCGCAGCGACGACCAGGACGCCCGCGGCGCGTGCCGCTGCGCAGGCATCCGCCAAGGTCTGGCTGTAGCCGCTGCCACCGAGACTCAGGTTGATGACGTCCGCGCGCGTCGCCGGTAGACGGTTCGAGCTGTTCGCGAGGCGAGCGGCGTAGAGCACGGCGTTCGCGACGTCGAACGACGTCCCGCCGCCGATACCGAGCGCGCGGACGTGCATGATCTGCGTTGCCCACGAGACGCCCGCAACGCCTCGCGCGTCGTCGCTCGACGCGCCGATGGTTCCGGCGACGTGCGTGCCATGCCAGGTGTGACGGCCGCTCGAGCCTCCGTCGCCGACATCCGTGGGATCGCCGTCGATTCCATCCCCGTCGCCGGCCATGCTGGGACTCGAGATCAGGTCGTAGCCCTGGATCTGGCGGCCCTCGAGGTCGGGGTGCGCGGTCTCCCCCGTGTCGACGACGGCGACGATCACGCTCTCATCGCCCGTGGTGAGATCCCATGCCCGTGGCAGGTCGATCAACTCGTAGTGCCACTGCAGGGGGTAGTACGTGTCGCTGGGTTCGGCCGCGGGGTACACGAGGAAGTTGGGCTCGATCCACTCGATGTCGTCCCGACCGGCGAGCGCGCGAATACGGCTCCACGTGGCCCGCACCCTCGACGCCAGCGACGCACCGTCCGCCACGTCGAGGCGCAATCGCCGGGTCGTCCGACTTCCGTCCGCTTCCAGGCGAGCTCCGTAGCGGGCGAGTTCCTGCCCTCGAGGCGCGCGCGAACGGAACTTGACGACGGCCTCTCCGGCCACGATCTCAGAGCCGGTCACGAGGTACGCGTTTGGCGACGGCGTGGACGGGGGGGGTACGGCGGTCTTCGGGGCGAGGGCTGTGCTCGGGGCGAGGGCCTCGATGCGAAGACGCCACGGTCCCGCACCGGAGGTCACCACGGACGCGACGTGCAAGAGCGTCCCCGCGGCGACGTCGATGCCGCCCTGCTGCGGGCCGGAGGGCGCACCGTCGAAGCGAGCCAGGGGAAGCGGCGCGTCCAGCGACGCCGTCACATCTTGCACGAGAAGCGAGAACGCGGAGAAGGCGGGATGCTCGAGTTCGAAGTTCACGCGCATCGCGGTCGGAGCGAGGAGTAGCACGCCATCCTGCGGGTCCGTGGACGCGTCCGCCGCGCCCTCGACGACCACGCGCTCGCCCGCATCCACCTGACCGAGATAGGTCGCCGACGGGGCATCGTCGTTGCTCTCCTGCTCTCGTAGCGGCGCGAACGGCGCGTCCGCGGCGAGCGCCAGCTCGTACGCGCCGTGCCCGGCGCGGGCGTGTACGACGAGGTCGAAGTCGCCGTTGGCATGAAAGGTCACGCCGCCGGCGGCCTGGGCCGCGGCGTAGGACTCGACGACTTGCATCGCGACGGGGTCGACCACCTCCAGCCACACGTCGTTCGCCTCGGGGTCCTGCACCTTCAGCACGGCGTGGATACGAAGCCGAGGCCTGGCCCGGAGGCGGTATCCATCGCGCGCGTCGCCCGCGTCCGCGTCGATCTCTCCCAGGAGCGTCAGGCGGCCGCCGACGGGTAGTTGTGCCACGAAGGGCGCCTCGTCGAACGCGTCGTTCGGTTCCTGCTCGAAGGCGACGCTGGGAATCCCGCTGAGGAAAGAGACCCGTCCGCTGATGCTGCCCGTGGGCCGGATGGGGGGGACGGTGCCGGGAGGTTGGGGCGCGGGGCCGCCTCCTCCGCCGCCGCACGCCACGAGGATGAGGCAACCTAGAATGCTGGAGAGGAACTTCGTGTACACGGATGGAGTACCTCCCGCAGCCTGCGCCTTTCCTTTATACATCGATGGCGTCGTCGGCGGGGCGGCCAGGGCCGCACGGCGTTGGCCACGCCTCGCGTCAGTGGAGACCAAGCCGACGGGGGTCCACGCCGGCCGGGGCTTCGCGGCGATCGAGGAGCAACTGGGTGGCGACTTCGCCCACGGCGTGGGACGTGGTGACGCCGTGTCCCCCGAGGCCGGCGACGTGGAAGAGCCGTTCCTCTCGAGGATCGAACCCGATGACGGGCGCGCGGTCGGGTGCAAACGTCCGCTGGCCCACCCAGCGGTGGGCGATCCTGAGGTCCCCGAGCCCGGGCTGGTACGTAGCGACCAGCTCCGCGAGGCGCTCCAGCTGGGCGCCGTCTTCGGTGTAGGCGCCCGGCGCGGCGGCGACCTCGTCGCAGGGAGACAACAGAAGCCCCCCGGACTCGGGTCGGAAGTAGAGGCCGTGATCCACGTCCCAAACGAAGGGCCAGTCACTCGACACGGCGGGCACGGGCTCGGTGACGAACACGTGGCGGTTGAGCGGCGTCAAGGGTAGCCGGCCGACGGCGCCGGCCCAGGGGCCCGCCGCGTTGATCAGCGTGCGCGCGCCGAGCGACCCATCCGAGGTCTCGAGGCGGAGGTGGTCCGCCTCGCGATCGAAACGCTCGAGGAGGCAGCCGTAGCGCACGGGGGTGTCGCGCAGGTAGGCGTCCAGCAGGGCCGCGACGTCGACGATCCCGTCGTCGGGGCACCAGAGCCCGTGGCCTCGGGCGAGGGGGACGCGCGCGGCGACCTCGTCGGATCCGAGCCCGATGAGCAGGCTGCCGTGCCGGTCGTAGGGCGCGAGTTCCCCCCGCCGCAGGAACGCCGCGCCGGCCCGGGTCAGCGGCTGCCAAGTCTCGTCTTGGACGTGCTCGCGGATCAGGCACGCGTTGCGACCGGAGGAGTGCACGCCGGGGGTGGCCTCACGCTCGAGGACGAGGACGTCCTGGACGCCGCGCTGACGGAGGTGCCACGCCGTCGATGCCCCGGCGAACCCGGCTCCGACGATGACGTACTCGTGGACCTGCAAGGCCTGGCGCTCCGCGGTCGGCGGGATGCCGACCGTGCGCGTACTCTACCGGCAGGCGGCCCGAATGGCCGCGGCGGGCAAGTGACAAAGGTCGCGCGCCTCGCTGGATCCTCAACGACGGCGCTTCCCACGCGGGCGCCGCTGTGCCTTCGCGGTCATCGGATCTTCCGGCCACGCGTGCCGCGGATAGCGACGCCTCAGCTCCCCCCGGACGACCGCGTACGTGTTCTTCCAGAAGCTCGGCATGTCGTCCGTGATCTGCTGGGGACGATGGTTGGGTGCCAGGAGGTGCATTAGCACCTTCACCCGGCCCCCGGCGACACGCGGTGTCTCGAGCATGCCGAAGACCTCTTGGATCCGGACGGCCAGGATGGGCGGACGGCCCACCTCGTAGCTCAGGCGCACGCGGCTGCCGCTCGGGACTTCGATGCGCTCCGGGGCCTCGCGGTCGAGCGCCTGGAGCTGCGGCCACGTGAGACGGCCGCGGAGGTGGTCGGCGAGGGCAGCGCGCCGCAGATCCGCGAAGGAGCGACAACCGCGGACCAGGTGGGAGAGCAACGCGCGGAGCGCTTCGTCGTCCAGGGCCGGGAGGTCCAGCTCCGGGCGCCAGAGCCGCAGGCAGGCCACGCGGCGACGCAGGGCGTCGACGACCTCGTCCTCGAGGGGAAGCGCGGCTGCGAGGTCCGCCGAGGCGGCCTGGAGGAGGCAGTCCTCCACCTCCTTGCCGCGGGGTGTCTTCAACGCGACCTCTTCCAGGAGGAGATCGTCGTAGAGGGTCTGCCGGGTCCCGACGACGACCTGTCGCTGGGCATCGAACGACACGGCCTCGCGCGTGCGCACGCGGTCGCTATCGAGCCATGCCCGGTCGACGACGGACGCCAGGCGGACCCGGGCCTCCGAGCGCTCACCCCGGCGTCCGGCGTCGACGTCCACGGCTACGAAGAGCTCGCTGTCCTGGACGATCGACGACGGAGCGATCCGCGCGCCACGTCCACCCAGGAGCAAGGCGCGCGGGGCCGCCTGGGGGCGCATGCGTCCCAGGCGGTCGGCGAAGGCGACGAAGAGGGCGCGAAGCACGGCGTCGTCCGCGTCCCCGGACCGCGGCGCCTTCGCTGGGATTCGACGCCCCATGCGGACGAGCTGATCGCGCGCGCGCAACGTGTGTCGAGCCGCGCCGCGCTTGAGTCGCATGGCGCCCACATCCACTCGGCCGCCTTGCTCGAACGCTTCGAGGGCGATCACGCCGTCCAGGATGTCGGACGGCCCGTGGTGCGCGGCAACCTCGCTCGGGCCCGGCCTCTCGAACGGCCACCGGTCCGCGAGGAGCGCCGCGGCGAGAGCCAGCCGGGGCAGGTGCCCGACGTCAGCGGACTCGGCGAGGAGGCGCGCGAGACGCGGATGGACGGGTAGCTGGGCCATGGCCCGGCCGGGAGACGTGAGGCCGGTCGCGTCCAGCGCCCCGAGGTCGCGCAGCAAGTCCAGGGCCCGCTCGAGGGCGTACGGTGGAGGCGCCTCGAAGAAGGGAAATGACGCCACGTCCGGCTCGCCCCACGCGAGGAGCTGCAGCGCGGCGCCGGCGAGCTCGGATCGTCGGATGGCAGGCTCCCGGCGATCCGCCAGCCGCGCGTCCTCGGCCTGGCTCCAGAGCCGAAGGGCGAGTCCGTCACGCTCGCGACCGGCGCGACCGGCGCGCTGATCCGCCGACTCGCGGGCGATGCGGACCGTCTCCAGTCGCTCCAGCCCCGATCGCGGATCCACGCGCGGAAGACGCTCCAGACCGGTGTCGACGACACACGTAACGCCGGGAATCGTGAGGGAGGTCTCGGCCACGTTCGTGGCGAGGATGACCTTGCGCCTTCCTCGATCCCCCAGGACCGCATCCTGTCGCTCGGGAGCCAGCTCACCGTGGAGTTCCAGCACGTCCGCGTCGAGCGCGCGACCGGCCCCTTGGAGGTGGCGCGCACAGCGTCGGATCTCGCCCACCCCGGGGAGGAAGACGAGCACGTGTCCCGGCGTCTCGGGCAGGGCGTCCTCAACGGCGCGTCGTACACCGCGTTCGAGCGGCTCGAGGCGATCGAGTGCCCGATGCCGGATCTCGACCGGATACTGCCTTCCCCGGCTCTCGACGATCGGTGCCGCACCGAGAAACGAGGCGACGGGCTCCGGGTCGAGGGTGGCGGACATGACGACCAGCTGGAGCTCGGGACGGACTTCGCTCCGTACGCGCTGGCAGAGGGCGAGCGCGAGGTCGGCGTCGAGGCTGCGTTCGTGGAACTCGTCGAATACGACGCAGGTGAAGCGTTCCAGGAAGGGATCGTCCTGGAGAAGGCGCAGCAGAATCCCCTCGGTCACGACCAGCAGACGGGTCGCGCTCGAGGCGACGCGTTCGAAACGCACGTGGTACCCGACCTCGCGCCCCAGCGGGGTATGGCGCTCCGATGCGATGCGGCGCGCCGCGGCCCGGGCGGCGACGCGGCGCGGCTCCAGCACGAGTACGCGGCCGGTGGGGTTCGCGTCGAGGAGGGCCGGGGGCACACGGGTCGTCTTGCCTGCCCCCGTCGGCGCGCGCAACACGACCGCGCCATCGCTACCGATGGCAGCGAGCACGTCGGCGAGCGCGTCATCGATCGGGAGCGGGGAGGACACCACGCGGGGGATCCTACCCGCGGGGCCGGATCAGTCCCCGAGCACCCAGCGAATCACCTGCTCGTCGTCCAGGAGGTCGGTGAACAACTCATGGACGGCGATGCGTGCGGCCGTCAGCGCATCGGCGTAGGCGCGGTAGCGCGTCATCTCCACCGCGTCCTGCTGGGGACCGTCGGGGCCGGCCGCACGCGCCTTGATCTCGGCGACGCCCAGCTGCTGCACCATGCGTCCCTTGATGCCGGCGTGCCGCCGGATGAACGCCTTCAGGCGCGCCTCCTGATCCGGGTGCCACGCGATGCGCTTCAAGTCGGTCTCCAACTCACCCACCCGCGCTTGCGCGCTGAGGAAGGGGGGCAGCGCCAGCAACTCCGCTGCCTGCTCCGCGTCGAGCAGGGCGAGTCCATCGCGCCAAATGCGCACGGCGCGCTGGATGCTCCCTCGTTCGGCGGCGCGCTTCTCGCGCTCGAGCCGGCTGCGCTCGGCTGCCGCGAGGTCCGGGACGGCGAGGCGCGCGTTCACGCGCTGGATCGTGGCCGTGTCGGGTGCGGACTCCGCTTCCAGCTGGACCAGCAGGGCCTTGAGCCGCGTCATCTGCGTGGGCGTCAGGCCGGGAAGGAGGAACACGTGCCCCAGCAGGTCGGCGGGCTTGGCGATCTCGTTCGGTAGGCGCCTGCGAAGGTACGTCCGCTGCGATCGATCCAGCGTGGCGTCCATCACGCGCCAGAATCGAATGCGGATCTCCTGCATGCTGGCGTCGATCGCCGCGCGCGCGGCGGCGTCGTCCTTCGGCATGCGTCCGCGGAGGTGGTCGAGACCCAGTAGCGCCCCCTCGGTCGTGGCGATCAGCCGCTGGTGGAGTGTGCGTACGTCCGGCGCCACCCCGGGCGCGTCGAGCGCCAGACGCATCGCATGACGTTCGACGCGCATCCGGCCACGCGGCGCGTCGTGAACGACGTCCCAGACGGCGTCCGTGACGCCCAGGGGACGGAGCGCTTCGCGCAGCGCGGCCATCGACGGCTTCATCTGCTCGGCCAGCTGGGCCAGGGACCGCTTCAGTTGGCGGCTACCCGCGTCCTCGGCGTCGTCCCGCGCCGCCAGGTGGGTCGCGAGCTTCTTGGCGCGCTCGGCCAGGAGCTGCACGCGGACGACGAGCTGGGGGTGCTCGAGCAGGAGAACGCCCCACTCGAGGTCGTGGACGGGAAGGACCTCGAGATCCTCCAGGCGAAACGCAGTCCGCTCGGCCCGCGCGGGGGTGGCGGCGAGGAGGACGAGGACGAACGCGAGCAAGCGGCAGACGACCTTGTTCATGGCATGACTCCCGAGGCGCAATCCACCTGTCGTACCGACGTGCCGGTCGGTGGTTTCATCGCAGCGGGTGGCGAGGCGTATCGCGATAGGCCCGGATCACCTCCTCGACCGGCCCCTCCCCACGGACCCGGCCGGCGTCCATCCACAGCCCGCGATGGGCCACCCGCCCTAGGGCGGCCAGGTCGTGGCTCACGAACAGGATGCCGGTGCCCGCGCGCATCAGCTCGTGAATGCGGTCGTAGCAGCGCTCACGGAACGCCTCGTCGCCGACCGAGAGCACCTCGTCCACGAGCAAGACGCGCGGCGTGGCGAACACCGCCACGGCGAAGCCCAGGCGCGCGTACATGCCCGTGCTGAATTGCTTCACGGGAACATCCATCGTTGTCTCGAGTCCGGCGAACGTTGCGATGGCGTCCATGCCGCGGCGCAACGCCCGGCGCTCGAGGCCGAGAATCGAGCCGTGCAACATCACGTTCTCGCGTCCGGTGAGTTCGGGGTGGAAACCCGCGCCGACTTCGATGAGAGCCGAGAGCCGCCCGCGAACGACGACCTCACCGTCGTCCGGCGGGGTGATGCGCGCCACGACCTTGAGCAAGGTGCTCTTCCCCGCACCGTTCACCCCGACCACCGCCAGCGTCTCCCCGGGTTCCACCTTCAGGGAAACACCGTCCAGCGCCCGGACGGTGCGGCCCCGGGCGCGCCGGCCGCGCAGCACGCCTCCCAGCGCGTCGCGCAGCGTTCCGTAGGCCGCCACGCCCTGTCGGTACGACTTGGCGAGGTCGCGCACCTCGAGCACGGGCTGCATCAGACGATGTCCGCGAAGCGCCGTCCCGCCCGGAGGAAGACGCCGTAGGCCAGGAGGAGTCCGGTCCCCGCGATCGCGACGCCGACGATCGTCACGTCGAGACGAGGGGCCACGCCTTCGACACCCGTGCGCCGGAGACCATCGACGACGGCCGTCAGGGGATTGAGAAGCAGCACCCCACGCCACGGGGAGGGGACGGCGTCCAGCGGATACACGATCGGTGTGGCGAAGAAGAGCACCTGGAGCACCAAGGGCAAGGCGTGCTTGACGTCGCGCGCATGGACGTTGAGGGCGGCGAGGAGCAGGGCGGGGCCGAGGGTCGTGGCCATGAGCAAGAGGAGGAAGAAGGGGAGCCACAGCACGGTCAACGGCAGCGTCCGGCCGAAGAGAACGATGGCGAGGAGCCACAAGCAGGTACCGACCAGCAAGTCCAGGGTGGCGCCGCCCACGGCGGCCACGGGCAACGCCTCGCGGGGGAAGTAGATCTTGCGCACCAGCTCCGCGTTCCCCACGAGGCTCACAACGGCGGCGCTCACGGCCGTATGGAAGAAGGTCCAGGGGAGCAGACCGGTGAGCACGAACAGCGCGTACGGCATCGACGGCACGTCGACGTGAAGGACGCGGTGGAAGACGAGGGTGGTCACCACCATGAGCGCGAGCGGTTGGAGCAGGGCCCACACCACGCCGAGCCACGCCTGGCGATAGCGGACCTGGATCTCTCGCAGGAGGAGGCTCAGGAACACGCCTCGACGCCGCCACGCGTCGCGGAGCGCGGTGAGCGGAGCGCGATCCACGGCTCGGATGATGTGCACGTCAGCGGTGTCCGCGCGCGTGGAGGCCGGCATCAGAAGGGGAAGAAGATGGGCAAGAGCAGGACGGCCACGCCCCAGAGAATCAGGGAGAGTGGCAGGCCGGCCCGCAGGTAGTCGAGGAAGCGATAACCCCCCGGACCGTAGATCAGCAGGTTCGTCTGGTAGCCGACCGGCGTCAGGAGGCTGCAGGAGGCGGCGAGGGCGACGGCCATGACGAACGGCATGTGGGAGGAGTCCGACAGCTCCGCCGAGCGCAGTGCGATGGGCACCATCACGCTCGCGGTGCCAGCGTTCGTGACCAGTTCGGTCAGGATCATCGTGGCCAGGTAGATCGCGGCCAGGATGCCGGGGCGGCCCCAGCGCTCACCGATCGCCGTGAGCTGGTTGGCAACGTCGAGCGCGATCCCCGTCTTGTCCACGGCCAACCCGACGCCGAGCATGCATCCGAGGATGACCAGGAGACTAAGATTGATGCTCCGGTAGGCCTGCCCGCTGCTGAGGCATCCGGTCAGGACGAGCGCTACGCTGGCGAGCAACGCTGCGACCGGCAGCGCGATCATATTGAATGCGGCCAGCCCGAGCGCCCCGAGCGAGATGGCCACCGCGAGTGCCGCCTTGGTGTGCTTCGCCGCACGCGGTCGGGGACCACCCAGGAGGATGAGGTCGTCCGTCTGCGCGAGATGCGCCAGGTCACGCTCCTGCCCCTGTACGAGGAGCGTGTCACCCGTTCGCAGCGCCAGGGATCCGAGGTGTTGGCGTAGGTGCGCGCCGCGGCGCAGCACGGCGAGCACGGCGACCCCGAAGCGCTCGCGGAGCGCCGCCGCCCGCACCGTGGCGCCGTCGAGACGCGAGGCGGGGGCGACGATCACCTCCGCCAGATCGAGCGTCACGTCGGACACCCGCCCCCCTTCGGCGGTTTCCGGCGGGCCCGAGAGGCCCCGCTGCTGAAGCAGCCGCACGATGTCCTCGGGCGCGCCCTTGACCATCAGGAGGTCGTCGGTTTGAAGGGGGAGATCGTGAAACGGCGGCCAGATGGTCTCCTCGCCGCGCACGATCTGGAGGAAGCGGATCTTGCTCGCGATCTCCGGGAGGTCCTGCAGGGTGCGACCCACGAGCCTCGACGAAGGGCCCAGGACGACCTCGGTCAAGTAGTCGGACCGCAGCGCGCGATCCACGAGCGTCGTCAGTCCGAATCGATCGGGGAGGATCTTGGGTCCGAGGAAGACGAGGTAGACGAGGCCGATCCCCGCGAACACGAGGCCCACGGGCAGGAAGTCGAGCAGCGACAGTCCCGTGTAGTACTCCGCGGCATCTCCCTCCGGGGAGCCCGGGACCATCGTGCGGCGGACCATGCCGTCCACGAGCAGGTTCGTCGTCGTACCGACGAGCGTCATGGTGCCGCCGAGGATCGCGGCGTAGGAGAGCGGGATCAGCAACTTGCTCGGAGGTAGCTCCAACTCCTGCGCGACGCCCAGGAAGACGGGGAGCATCAGCACGACGACGCCCGTGTTGTTCATCAGGGCCGAGAGCACCATGATGATCGGGAGCAGGGCGAGCAGCAGCTTGCGCTGACCCTTGCGACCGACGTGCCGAGCCAGGGTACCGACGTGATCCACGGCCCCCGTTCGCTGGAGTGCCTCGGCGAGGATGAACATGCAGGCGACCGTCAGCAAGGTCGCGTTGCCGAACTCCGAGGCGGCCGTGTCGGGCGTCAGGACCCCGCCGACCACCAGGAGCGCGAGCGCCAGGACCGCCACCATGTCCAGTCCCACACGGGGCATGAGCGCGCCCCCGAACACGAGGCCGAGCGCGAGGTAGGTGACGGTGCGGGGATCCACGCGGCAGACCGTACGGAGGAGGAGCCCCCTTGGCAACGCGCCACGTGGCGCGCCGGGTGAATATGGGGCAGGGCCCCGCCGCCATGGGTATCAAGGGGCATGGACGAAGCGATCCGTAAGGGCCTGAACTTCGGTTGGGTCGTCGAGGGTGAAGTGGCGGGCATGGCGTTCCCTCCGAGCGACGTGTGGCCGCTCCTGAAGGAGCAGGGCGTCGGCGCGGTCCTGACGCTGACGGGGCGAACGCCCCCAACCGACCCGGCGGCGCACGACCTCCAATGGCACCACCTGCCCATCGTCGACTTCGGGGTGCCCGATCTCGAGGCCCTGGACGGCGCCATCCGTTGGATGGAGCAACAGGTCGAGGCGGGCCGCCCCGTCGTCGTGCACTGCGCGGCCGGCATGGGGCGAACGGGGCTCGTGCTCGCGTCCTACCTCGTCGCCCGGGGTCTGAAGCCGTCGGAGGCGGTGCGGGAGGTTCGGCGTGTGCGCCCCGGGTCGGTGGAGACGCGCGACCAGGCTTCGCTCGTGGAGGCGTATGGGGCGCATCGGGCCGACGCCGACCGCGCGAAGGAGAGGGAGTGACCATGGCCGACATCCGTGTCGTGTTCAGCGGAGCCCAGGGCCGCATGGGGCGGGCGCTCGTGCCGGGGCTGCGTCAGGTCGACGGGATCCAGCTCGTCGGCGAGGCGGAGAAGGACGACGATCTCCTCACCGTCGTCCGTGAGAAGGCTGCCGACGTCGTCGTCGATTTCACCCAGCCGTCCGCTGCCCTGGCCAACGCCTTGACGATCGTCGCGGGGGGAGCCCACGGGGTGATCGGGACGACCGGCTTCACGCCCGAGGATCTGGAGGCGATCGACGCCGCCGCGCGCGAGGCGGACAGGGCCGTCCTCGTCGCGCCGAACTTCGCTCTGGGCATGCTGCTGCTGCAACGCTTTGCGCGCGAGGCCGCCGCGCATTTCCCCGACGTGGAGATCATCGAAACGCACCATCCGGGGAAGCTGGACGCACCTTCGGGCACGGCCGAACACACGGCTCGCATGCTGGCCGACGTGGGAGGCCGGGGGCGACCGGGGACGGAGGCGTCCCGGGGCCTCGACGTCGGCGGCGTACGCGTTCATAGCCTGCGCTCTGCCCGGTGTGGTCGCACGTCAAGAGGTCCACTTCGGAGGCGACGGGGAGCGACTGCTCCTCGCGCACGACGCGACCGGACGGGATTGCTTCCTGCCCGGCGTGGTCGAGGGGATTCGCCGCATCGACGGGGTCCGCGGTCTCGTCCACGGCCTGGACCGACTGCTGTGGCCCGAGGAGAGTTGAGCCCGCGTCGCCAGGCGGTGCCGGGAGAGCGATCATGGAGCACGTGCGCGCACTGCGCTTGATCTACATCGCCGACCTCGAAGCCGCTGCCGACGAGGAGAGGCTACGAGACCTGGCGCGTGGCGGGGTCACCGCCGTGTGGCTCCGCGCACCCGAAGCGACCGGCGCTGAGCTCTATGCAGGGGCCAAGCGGCTCCGTGACCTCACCCGCTCCGAGGGGGTCGCGCTGCTCGTCGGCGATCGCGTCGACGTCGCCCGCGCCGTCGGCGCGGAGGGGGTCCAACTCGGCCATCGCGCGCCGCCGATCGAGGCCCTCCGCGGCGACTACCCGGCGTGGATCGGCACCTCCTGCCACACGGCGGGGGACCTGGCGCGCGCTGCGAGGGGCGGCGCGGATCACGCGGTGCTGAGCCCCGTCTTCGCCGTCCCGGGTAAGGGCGAACCCCTGGGGGTGGACGGCTTCACGGCGCTCCGAGACACGGTCGACCTGCCGGTGGTCGCGCTTGGGGGGGATCACCGGCGCCGGCGCCGCCCTCCTGCTCGCCGCGGGTGCGGACGGGGTCGCCGCCATCCGGGCCCTTCGTGACCCGGCGGATGCGGTCCTGGCGGCGAGGGGCTTTCACGCGGGAGGCGGCCCGACCGGGTGACGTGACCATGAACGCTCGACCGCACGCTGCATCCACTGTGCTTCGCCTCCTCGCCCGTTTCGTCGTATGTGCGGCCTGGCTGGCCACGTGCCTCGCCACCACCGTGGGGTGCCAGGGCCGTGCGACGAGCCGGACGAACGACGGTCGTGTCACGGCGACGGGCGCCTTGGCCGAGTTGGATGGGACCCCCGAGCAGGGTGGGGTGCAGCCGGGCGTCGTGGAGACGACACGCCCCTCCGTGGAACCCGGTGACTACCACGACGATCCGCGCGTGACCGCGTTGCTCGACGCCTGGGCCGAGCGCGTGGGGGCCGCCGTGGAGCGCGTCCGCCTCCGGACGGGGCTCCACTTCCCCGCCGGCGTCGTTCCTCGCGTGCAGCTCGAGCCGCTGGGGGATGAGAACGTGCCGTGGCGCCTCGAGGCGAGCGTCGAAGACGGACGACGCGTCCCCTTCGTGCGCATCAACCTGGAGCGATTGGCTGCACGTCGCGAGCGTCCGGATGCCGTCCTCGCGCGCGCTCTGACCGCGGCCGTGTTCGAGGACGCCGCCCTTCGGCTCGGCGGCGTTCCCGCGTGGGCCGTGCGGGCGGGCGAGATCGTCGCGTCCGACACGTTCGGCGAGCGCATGAACGACTCTGGCGCGGCACGTCGTCGTCGAAGGGGCGCGTGCCGCGCAAGTCGATACCGATGATCCCGCCCATGCGGCGAGCACGGCACTGGCGGCGATCCTCGTCCTGTCCTCCACCGGCCAGCCGGACGCCATCCCGCGATTCCTCCGGTTCACCGCCGAGGGAGACGATCCGGACCTGCTCCTCGCGCGCGAGGTGCAGGACCCCCTCGGTTCCTGGGCCGGGGAGGGCCGCAAGCTCCTCGAGCGTCGCTTGTCGCGGCTCGACCTGAAGCCGTGGCGCACGCTCGCGGAAGCGGAGCGTGCGCTCGACACCCTGGGACGTGCGGGGCTCGAGGCCGAGCTCGAGAGCGGGGTGCCCGCCGTCATCCGGGGCGAGGTCGCGTGGTTGCGGGCCAAGGCCGCGGCGGGCGAGGGTGACCTGGCCGCGGCGAGGACGCTGCTCAGGGACATGGACGCCGACACACGCGGACGGCTGGAGCATCTCCCCGAGGCCATCCGGTTGTGGGCACGGGTCGAAGACGAGCCCGGCGGGGATCCGGCCCGCGCGGCGACGCTGCGCACCTGGTGGGTACGCGACTTCCCGCTCCACGCGTCGGCCAACGGCCTCACCCCCGACGCGGCGCCGGACGCCATCGCGTCCATGGATGGCGTCGAGGCGCGGTTCTTCGTCGCCCGCCTGCTCGAAGACCACCGCGCGGGTGCGGCGCGTCGGGTGCTGGAAGCGATGGGGGAGCGTGCCTCGGCGCCCGAGCTGAGCGGGGTGCGAGCCGCCGTGGCGCGCCAAGAGGAAGCGCCGGACGAAGCCAATCTCGCCGCGAACGAGGCCAGGGCCCTGGCCTGGTTCGGCCGACCGAGCGAGACGACCGCCGCCGACGTGAGGGACGGCGGCACCGCGGCGGCCCGCGCCTTGGCCCGACGCCTCCCTCGGCAGCCCGGTCCGCGCCGGCGGGAGACCACGCGCCTCCTCGCCGAGACCGCGGAGTTGGGGCGCGTCGTCGGCCTTCTGGCCCCGAGCTGGACGGGGTCCGTGGAGCGACTCCGGGCGGACCTCGACGTCCTACTCGCCGTCGAGCCCTACGCCCAGGTGCATCTCTGGACCGAGGGCTTGGCGCAAGACGCCGTGACCCGCGCGGGAGGCCCGGGGCTGTGGTCCGCGCTTCGTTTCGGTCTCGATCCGGCATGGCTGCGGGCCCACCCGGATCTGCTCGCGCGGCTGCGCGATCCCCGCTACGCGGTACGGCGGCAGGCATTCGACGAGGCCGTGGCCGATGGCGTCGCTACCCCGGACCTGGTTGGGCGGGCCCTCGCCGACTCCGCGACCCTCTTGCGTCGCTCGGCGGCGACCGCCGCCGGCCGGGCCGGGTTCCGTTCCCTGCTGCAGACCGCGCTACGCGACGAAGCGTGGGTCGTCCGCCAAGCCGCGGCCGCGGTCGTCCCCGAGGCCTACGCGGCCGCGAGTGCGGTGAGTGTGCTGCAGCCGATCGCGCGTTCGGATCCGAGCGCTCCCGTCCGGCTGGCCGCAGCCCGGGCCATCCTGGAGGCCGCACCGGATCGCCGCGACGTGATGGACGGGCTCCTCGCCCAGGTGCCGAACGAAGAGCCGGGCGTTCGTACGGAGCTCCTCGAGATACTCGAGTCGTTGCCCAAGGAACAGGTCATCGGGCTCGCCGCGCGCGGCCTGCGCGGCGAGATCGCGCGCCCCGAGCCGCGGCCGGCCGTCCTCGCCATGCTCTTCCGCCTGTTTCGACAAGCCGCGGGATGGGAGGCCGGGTTCGTGCCGGGCATGTCCCCCGCGGAGCTCGAGCGCACCGTCGCCCGCGTCGAGGACGTCTCGCGGCGGGTGACCCGCGGCGGCCCGAATCGATGACCGAGCCGCCTGAGCCGCGCGACGAGGACGGATGGCTGGAGCGCGTCTTCCCGCTCGTCGAGGGAGGCGGCCCCTTGAGGGTGGGACCGGGGCACGACTGTGCGGTCGTCACGATCGGTGGCGTGGACGTGGTCGTCACCACGGACGTGTTGGTCGACGGCGTGCACTTTCGGATCGAGTCGTGCGGCCCCGAAGCGGCGGGACGAAAGGCGTTGCTCGTCAACCTGAGCGATCTCGCCGCGGCGGGGGCATCGCCGCGTGGCTGCGAGGTCGGCGTGGTGTTGCCGCGGGACAAGGCGGCCGACTGGCTGCCCGGCCTGGCCCGTGGCCTCGGTGAGTCGGCGCGGCGGTACGGTTGCCCCGTGGCGGGAGGCGACACGAACGTCGCCACGGGGCCTTTGGTGATCGCCGTCACCGTGTTCGGCGAGCCGGGGCCCGGGGGATTCGTGACGCGGAGCGGCGCGCAGCCCGGCGATCACCTGAGTGTGACCGGCCCCCTCGGCGGCAGCGTCTGGGGACGGCACCTGGACGTCCGGCCCCGGCTCGAGGCGGGACGACGGCTGGCCGATCTGGGCGTGGCCCACGCGATGATGGACCTCTCCGACGGCCTCAGCCGTGACCTGCCTCGGCTTTGCCGCGCATCGGGGGTCGGTGCGCGCATCGATGCCGCGAGCGTCCCCGTGCACGCCGACGTGGCGCGCCATGAAGACGATGTCGATCCGCTCCGTCACGCGCTGGACGACGGCGAGGACTTCGAGCTGCTCGTGGCGCACGCGCCGCTCGACGCGGACACCCGGCGCGCCTTGGCGCAGGCGGGGGTGGACCTCATCCGGATCGGCGAGGTGCGGTCGATCGCCGAGGGCATCACCCTGCGCTCCTCGGCGGGGGACGAGCGGCTCGAGGCTCGAGGCTACGACCACTTCCGCGGCGAAGACGCCGGCTTGATCTCCGAATGTCGCGGCGCATGCCGGGCCGGGCCTACAATCCGGGTATGGATGCCGCGGCCGACGAGTTTCCGATTGCCTGCGTCGTGACGACGCCCGACGAGACGGCGACACGGGCGGTGGCGGCACGGCTGGGGCGACGAGCACGCGACCCTGGCGCCGGCGGGCGCGTTTCTCGCCCTGCATGGGGACTTGGGCGCGGGCAAGACCGTCTTCGTGCAGGGCCTGGCCGAAGGGCTGGGGATTACGAGCGACGCCCCCGTCGTGAGCCCGACCTTCACGATCGCTCGATCCTATGAGGTCGAGGACTCGCTTCTCGAGCTCCACCACGTGGACGCCTACCGGCTGACGGGGGTCGAGGATCTCGACAACATCGGATTCGAGGAGATGTGCGGGAACGGGCGCATCACATGCGTCGAATGGGCGAGCCGCGTCGAGGACGCGCTCCCGGAGGACCGCGTCGACCTGTGGATCGAGATGCTGCCCATGGACGAGCCGTACGTGCGGGGCGAGGCGCCGCGGGCGCCGCGCCGCCTCCGGTTCGTCGCGAGAGGCGCCGCGTCGGCGCGCTGGCTCGAGGCGCTCGACGACGCCCGGCTCGAGCCGGCCGTGACCACGCGGTCGGTCTGTGGCCCGGCCGGATGGGCCGCAAGCGCCCTCCTGCTCGCCCTCCTGCTGCCCTGGTCGGCCATGGCCGGCGAGAGCGATCCCGAGCGCAAGATGCTCTTCCTCGGGGCCGACGGGCGTCCCTTGCGGCAGGTCGTCCTGGCGTACGCGACACGAGAGGACGGCGCCTGGGTCCTCGATACGGCGACCGTGGGCGAGGCCATCGACCTCGACGCGGGCCTCCTGTCGAAGACCGCCCTGCCTCCCGGCGACCCGCTCGCGCTCGTTGCCTGGGGCGATGGCCTGGCGGCAACGCACATCGGCTCGTCGGGCGGGGACGGGCTCGTGGGCGTTCGCCTGTTGCCGGCGGGACCGCTCGCCGGGCGCGTGCGCTTCGCCCGGGGGCGACCGGCGGTGGCTTCCGAACTGGTCGCGACCAGCGCGCGCGCCGACGGCCTGGTGCACCGCACCCGCACCGCGGCGGACGGAACCTGGCGGTTTCCGTGGCTGGCCGCGGGGGCATGGACGCTGGCGCTTCGACGCGAGGACGGTCGGCGTCAGGACCTCGGGTTGTTCGTGGCCGGGCAGCAGGACGAACCGAGCGACCTGGTCGTCGAGCGCGGGGGCAGCGCAACGGCCTTGATCCTCGACGGCGACGCGAGTACGCGCACGCCGGCGCCGGGCATCGGCCTGGCGTTCGCGATGCTGCCGCCCGATCCGGACGACGAGCGCGGCACGGTCGTGACGGGGGCCGATGGCACGGCTCGTCTGGATGGCCTGGAGGGGGCGGTCTACGAGCTGCGCCTCACGGACCCGGCGTATCTGTTCGATCCGGCACCGCCTCGATTCGAGGCACTGCCCAACTCGCATCTTCGACTCCCCGCCTCGTTCGTGGTGCGCAAGCGCGCGGTCACCGGACGGGTAGAGGGGCCACGCGGTGAAGGCATCGAAGGCGCGACCGTGGAAGTCGTCGCCGATGCGACCCGCACCCCGCCGCCGGGCGGCTGGGCGCTACCCGCCGCGACGCGGACGGATGCCTCCGGGGCCTTTCGCGTCGAGAACCTCATCCCGGATGCCTTCTACCGGTTCACGATTTCCGCCCGCGGCTTCGCGCCGCGCGTGTCGAACCCCATCGAGGTCCGGCGCGGACGGGACGTGGCGCTGCCCTCCGTGCGGCTCGTGCGTGGCTGGCGCATCGAGGTGCGGGCCCAGACTGCGGGCGGACGTCCCGTCGAGGGTGTGCGCGTCGTCGGCTACCCGGCTTCTCACCCGGTGGGTCGGGCCGACACCGCGTGGCAGGCGCTCGCCCGCGCCGACGTGACCGATGCCGAGGGACGCGCCGTCCTGCCCGACCTGGCGGCGGAGGACGCCCGCGTCGTGGCGGGAGGCGGGACGTGGCTCGAGGTCACGTCGATCGTCCCCTATCCCCGGAGCGGTGACGTGCGCCTCTTCAACGCCGCGATGATCCGCTCGCCTCGGCTCGACGGGCGGGTGACGAGCGAAGCGCCGGACGGACTGCCGCCCGTGCGCGTCGTCGCCATGCCGCGCGACGGGGGGGCACGTCGCGAGGTCAGGCCGGCATCCGACGGCACCTTCCGTCTCGACGGGCTCGCGGCCGTACCGACCGACCTCGTCGTGTACTCGGCGACCGGTGTCGATGGACCCCCGCTGGCGCGCTACGAGGCCGCGATGCCGGGCGAAAGCGGCGCAGTGACGATCCTGGTCCCGGCCCTCCTGCGGATCGCGGGGCGGGTCGTCGATGCGGGACGGGAGGCGACCGAGGTCGCCGTGGAACTCGAGGCGCCCCTGCTCGACGTCGACGACGACGTGTACCGCTGGCGGACCGTCGCCCGTCGCCCGGTCACGACCCAGGTGGGGGGGGCGCCATTTGCGTTCGGGGGGCTGGCCCCCGGGGCGTACGCGATCCGCCTCGTTCGCGGCGCCCTGGACTCCGAGGCCCTCCCCGTCCTGCTCGACGACGGGTCCGTCGAGGACCTCACGCTGGAGCTACCCGCCGGCGGCCGCGTCGCGGGCACGATCCTCGATGCACGCGACCGGCCGCGCCTGGGGGCCGACGTGCGTCTGGTCCGCCTCCGAGGGGACGGCGACCCCGTCGGCGAGGTTCGGCTGGACCGTCGCCGGGCCTCCGACGCCGACGGAACGTACGTTTTCGACGACGTGGCCCCGGGACTCTGGCGTATCGAGGCGCGCGATCGGGACAGTGCCCCGCACGTCGAAGTCGTCCGGGTGGACGAAGGCGAGAGCACCTTGGCCCCCGACATCGTGCTCGGCGAGGGGGGCTCGCTCCGAGGACGGGTGTCGGATCCGGCCGGACGGGGGCTGGACGGGGCCCGGCTGCGACTGGAGTCCCTGGTGGACGGGGTCGATCCGCGGGACGTGCGGACCGGCGAGGATGGTCGCTTCGTCGTGCCGCTCCTCGCGACGGGACTGTGGCGCGTCACGTTGGATGCCCCGGCCGGACCGTTCACCGGGCTCGAGGCGCTGGCGGAGATCATCGACGGCGAGACGACGGAGATCGACCTGGCCGCGCCGGGGCGGGGACGCATCCAGGGGACGGTTCGTCGGCGAGGCCGTCCGGTCCCGGACGTCGTCGTTCGACTCGTCGGACAGGGTGAAGAGGACGAGGACGTCCTGCGCCGCCTGGTGGCGAGCACCGACGTGCGTGGCGAGTTCTACTGGGACGGACTGGTCGCCGGTGCGTATGCGGTAGACGTCGTCGACGGCGTGGTTCGGTCGACGAGAGCGCTGCACCTGGAAGATGGGGGTCGCCTCGACCTGGACCTCGAGGTGTGGGACGCGCGCATCGTCGGCCGCGTGGTCAATGCGCAGGGTCGCGGCGTCCCGGGCGCGGAGGTCGAAGCGCTGCCTCGGGAGGATGTCGAAGGCCACATCGCAGCACGCACGCGGACCGATCCGGAGGGCCGCTTCGTCCTCGCGGGGTTGCCGGCGGGGGGGTACGACCTGTCGGCCGCGGCGCCGGGACGTCCGCCGGGCGTGTGGCGCGGGGCGACGGCGGAGGTCCCGCCCGCCGAGAGCGCCGTCACCATCGTGCTCGGCTTGGGCGGAACCCTCGACGTCGATGTCCTGAACATGGACGGCCGGGGGATTGCCGGGGCGAGTATCTGGCTCGAGGACGAGGGGGGGCGACCGCTCCACCCGCGGGCCTTCCCGACCACGGGGAGCGGGCGGCTGCGTCTGCTCGGTGTGCCGGTCGGACCCCAGTTCGTCCGCGTCGAGGCCCCCCGGTACGGGCGGGTGACGCGGTCGGCCGTCGTGATGCGCGAGGCCGAGGTCTCGCAGCTGATCGTGCGCCTCGGCCCCCCCGCGACCCTCGCGCTTCGGGTGGAGCTGGAGGGGGCCGCCGCGGCTCGGCCGACGCGCATCATCGTCGCGCGTGCGGATACCGGCGATGTGGTCGTGCGACGGCGAGCACCCGGTTTCGGCCGCGGACGCGCCCGCGAGCGCGCCATCTCGCGCACCGGCCGCGTGGTGATCGACGACCTGGGCGCCGGGGACTACGTCGTGCGCATCGAGGCCGGCTCGGGCTTCGAGCCGTTGGAGGAGCGGGTCACGCTCGAGGCCGGCGAGGACACGTTTCTCGACCTGCTGGTGGCCGAGCGTGGTCCCGAGGCGCTTCCCGCGGATTGATCCCACCTCCTTCTCTCGCCCGGGCGCCCGGGCCCGTATGCTCGCGCTTCTCACGCGAGGCCGGGGCGGCGCTTTGAGCGACCACGACACCGAACTGATGCGCCGTGTCGCCGCCGGCGATGTGCACGCGTTCACCGAGCTGGTGGAGCGGGTCCTCCCCCGGCTCCTCGGCTACTTCCGTCGATTGGGAGCGGACTCCGCCCTGGCCGAGGATTGCGCCCAGGAGGTGCTGTTTCGCGTCTACCGGGTCCGGGAGCGCTACCGCCCCCAAGCGCGGTTCATCACCTACCTCTTCCACATCGCCCGCAACTACTGGATCGACGTCTACCGCCATCGCAAGGCCCAGCCGCCGACCATCAGCGCGGATGCCCATCGAGGCGGCGAGGAAGGGACGGGGCTCGCGGCCGAGCTCACGCGGGAGGAGGCCCCGGCGGGCGCGGATCTCGACCGCGACGCCCTGGCCAGCGCCCTGGATCGAGGGGTCGCCGCCCTCGGCGAACAACACCGAGAAGTGTTCGTCCTCTCCCAGGTGGAGAGTCTGCGCTATCAGGAGATCGCGGAGATCCTGGGGATACCAGTCGGCACCGTGAAGTCCCGCATGCATGCGGCCGTCCGGCAGCTCCGCGACCGACTTTCGCGAGAAGGTTTCGAACCGTGAGCCATCCCCTCCGTTCAGTCCGGCAGTAGGTCCGCGAGGCCCGCATGACGACCCGACCCCGTTCCCCTCTGTCGCCCCTGGACCCCGAGGTGGAAGGACTGCTCATCGACCGGGCCCGCGGCGAGCTCACGCCGCCCGACGCGGCGCGGTTGGAGGCCTTGCTCCGGGATCGACCCGAGCTCGAGGCCCAGGCTGCCCAGGAACTGCTCCCTCTGCTCGCCGCCGCGCGCGCGGCTTTCGAGGAAACACCCGAGCCCGGGCAGGCCGAGCGCATCGTGGCGCGCGTACGTGCTCGCACGGAGGCCGAGAGCGTCCGAGAGCGCCGCGGGGCCCTGACGCGGGGTGGCTCGCGTCGCCTTCTCTGGCCGCGCCTTCTCGCGGTGTCGGTGGGCTTGCATGTCGTTCTCCTCGGGGTGCTGGTGCTGAAGTCGCGCCAGGCCGAGCGTGAGGATCGTCCCGTGCGCATCAGCGTGGAGCTTCCCGCGCCGGGGATCCTGGAGGAGAGCGAGAGCTACGAGCCGGCGTCGGCCTCACCGTGGCTGCCCGCGCCGGGCGAGCTCGACCTTCCGGAAGCGCGGCTGGCCGCGGCGGATCTGCCCGGACCGGGGGGGAGCGAACCGCACCTCCGGCCCCTGGCGCAGGATCGGCATGCCTACCCGCCGCTGGTCTCGGGGCCGATGCAGGTGCGGCGTCGCGATGCGCTGAAGCGGGGCCGACTCCAGCTGCTCGGCTTCGACGCGGACGGCACCCTGAAGGCCGTCGGGCGGGGCCTCAAGGCACTCGAGAGCCGCCAGACCGCGGATGGGTCCTTTCCGGCCGGTGGGGGGCGCAGCGGACTCGGGCAGACGGCCCTGGCGCTCCTTCCCTTCCTCGGCGAGGGGCACGGTTCCCGCACCGAGAGCCCGATGAGCCAGCGCGTGGTGGCGCCCGGCGTCGCCTGGGTCCGACAGTCGCTCTTCGGTTCCGACGCGCCGGACGCGTCGGCCTCCGTGGCGGATCTCGGCATCGCACTGAAGGCGCTGAGCGAGGACTTCATGCTGAGCTACGGGCGCCTGCGCCCCGTCGAAGCCCAGCGCCGCGCCCAGGAGTTGACGCGCCTCACCGAACGGATCGTCGCAGCCCAGGACGACGCCGGTCTATTCCCCGGCGCCGACGAGGACATGCGTCTCGCGGCCTGGCCGATGTGGGGGCTCGAAGCTGCGGCACGGACCGGAACCGTCCTGCCGCCCGCGACGGTTGCCGAGCGTTTCCGCACGTGGTACGGCAGCCGTCCCCGCACACGCACGGACGAGGTCGCCGCGGGGCTACTCCTCGCCCGCACCCTGGGCGCGTCGTTCGGGCGAGAGGCGGCGGACGTGGCGACGCGTCGCGCCTTGATGGACGGCTTCGAGTCCCAGGACGACGCCTTCGTTCTCGCCGCGACGGGCACGGGCCTCCTGCTCCACGACGCACGCGCCTTCAAGACCTGGAGCCGGGGTCTCGACGAGAAGTTGATCCGAAGCCTGCTCCAGACCGGCGTCGCGCGGGAGGGGGATCCCGTGGGCGACACGGCGACGCTGCTCCTCGCGCTCCAGGTGGCCTACCGCACCTATTGACGCAGCGTGCCCGCCTTCGCCTCGGCCGTGCCGGGTGGCCCGAGGTCCCTGTCCCGCATCGACCACAGGGGCGTTTCCAGTCGGGGACGTAAATTTCAGGCAAATGCGAAGACCGGGTGGGCGGTGACGCTACGGAGACGCGCCCGAATGGTCGATGTTGGAAATGCGTCACCCTTCCGAGGCCGACGATCAGGCTTCGAGCGGCGGTTCTCGGGGCGGGCGGTGCGTGTGCGATCACGTCGCGGATGGCGTGGTGCGATTCTTGCTTGTCTCCGTGCTCGGCCGCGGAGGCTGCGCTCGTGTGGCGCGCCCCTCGGGGCGTGGGAAAGGGCCGACCATGGAGATCGTCTTCCTGTGCCTGGAACGAGGTACGAAGATCTACGCCGTGCGTCGCAACGGCTTGGATGTGTTTGCTGGTGCGCGCGAGGAGTGTGAACGCTTCATGCAGCTGCACACGCGCAAGGTCCTCGACGAGCGCGAGGAGGCGCAACGCCCCGCGCGAGCGCGACCCTTTACGGCCCGCACCTACCGAGCGCGAAGCCCCAACGTCGCCTAGGACGGCCGGACTCGAGCGCGGGGTGTCGGGTGTCGCCCCACTCGACGCTACGATAGCCCGGTGGTTCGGCTTCTTCGTCTCGTCCCCGTGCTTCTGTGCGCTGCGTGCCTGATCGGGCCGGCGGTCCTCCTCGTGCCGGCGATCGGGGCCGAGGAGAGCAATCCCGTCCGCGGCCCGGCCATGACGGCGATTGCCCGGGGTGCGCTCGGTCGTGCGGCCCTGGTCGTCATCGGTCGCGTCAAGACGGTACGAGGCGATCAAGCGGTACAAGTGGCTACCCTGGACGTCGAGCGCGTCGTTCGCGGCGTGCGGCCGGAGGGCGACTTCACCGTGATCGCCGGCGGGCCGCGCCCGACGAACGACCGGCAGCGGCCGTCCGCTCCGTACCTACGCGAAGGGGATGATCGTCGTCTCGTGTTCTTCCTCTCGCGCTCGCCCGAGGGCATCGCGCTGCGCTTGGACACCCTGTTCGAGGCCGAGGGCATGATCGGCGAGGAGAAGACGCGCTCCCTGATCGAACATGCCCGCCTCATGTCCATCGCGGATCCCGACGTGCGGGCGCGGGCCACGCTCGCATGGTTGCTCGAGGCCCAACGGGCCAGTGGAGCGTGGACACGCGTACACGCCGCGCGTGAGCTCAACCACCTCGCGCGTGTGTGGCCTTCGGTGTTCGACGCGGCTGCCCGCAAGGCGATCGACGATGCGGCACGTCGAACGAGGGTAGCCACGCAGCGAACGTGGCTCTGCCGGGCGCTGAAGTCGCTCGCGTGTCTGCCGAGCGACCTCGCGCGAGAAACGCTCGTGCGTCCCGAGCTCCGGATCCTCTCCGCTGCGCTCGAGGAGGCCGAGGACGAGGAAGCGCGCCTGGCGGCCTACGTCCGGGAACTCGAACGTCACCGGGGGGCGGGCATCCAGGCGGTCCTCGAGGCCGCGGCGGACGAAGACGTGGCGCTGCAGGTGTCGCTCGTCGAGAGCCTGGTCCGGCGACCTCGTCGTGACACCCTCCATGGACTTCGTGCCCGATACAGCCGGGTGACCGACCCCGAGATCCACGCGGCCATCATGAAGGCGATCGGGCTGCTCGGGTCCAAGGCGGATGTGGCGTGGCTGATCGACCGACTGGGCAACGGCCGCATCCGGCGAGAGACGATGTTCGCCCTGGCGAGGATCCGCACCCCGGAGGCCGTGGCGGCGCTGGAGG
Source organism: uncultured Planctomycetota bacterium (assembly GCA_963802335.1). GTDB lineage: Bacteria > Planctomycetota > PLA2 > PLA2 > JAEUHO01 > CAWDIE01. Next base: position 883,334 of record CAWDIE010000009.1, read on the forward strand.
GGATCCGTGCGGGAGGCGCGAACTCCGCGGGAGCGGGTGACATCGTCCCGCTGGCCGAATACCTTCTGAGCGCGGCCTTCGTGGAGGTCGAACGCGCGGAGGGACGCGCCGTGGGCTCGGCCCGCGAGCGGTGAGCCGGGCGTAGGACTCGGGAGAGGACGATGCGCATGCGGTACGCCTGGCTGGGCCTTCTTCTGGTACTGGTCGCGGCCCCGGCCGCCGTGGGAGAAGACGACCTGACGCCGCGTCGGCGCGCACCGGTGCCTCTCCCCGCGTCGCCCCGCGGGGTCGCCAACGAGGGGCCCATTCGGCCCCTGACCCTCGCCGAGGCGCTTCGCCTGGGATTGCGCGGCAATCTCCAACTCAAGGCCGGGGCGATCTCGCCCGTGATCGCCGCGTCGCGCTATCGCGCTGAGCGAGCCGTGTTCGATCCTCTGCTCACGGCCGACCTCGACTACGCCCGCGACGAGCAGTTCTCGAACTTCTTCGGTCAGGACGTGGTCACGAACGACAACTTCGGCGGGGGTGCGGGCATCCGCCAATACCTGCCGACGGGTGGCACGGTCAGCTTCCTCTACCGCGCGGATCGACTCACCACGACCAACCAATTCACCACGATCAACCCGGCCTGGACGAACCGCGCGGTCGTGGAAGGGACCCAACCCCTCCTCCGCGGCGCGGGGGACGTCGTCATGGCCAACATCCGGTTGGCCCACAACGACGTCGTGGGCACACGCGAGGAGCAGCGGACGCTGCGCGAGCAGACCCTTCTGCAGATCGTGGTCGCCTATTGGGATCTGGCGCAGGCTCAGCTCGACCTCCAAGCGCGACGCAAGTCCGAGGAGACGGCGGCCGAGCTGCTCCGCGATGCCGAGGCGCGGCTGGATGCACAGGTCGGTACGCCGCTGGACGTGGCCGAAGCGCGCGCGGGCCTCGAGCGCCGGCGTGGTCTACGCATCAACGCCGAGGGGATCCAAGCTCGCGTTCAGGACCGCCTACGGCAGCTCATCTTCCCCTTCCGCCCGGACGACATCGGTGGGATCCGGTACGAAGCGGTCGACGATGTCTACATGGCCAAGATCCCCGCGCCCGACCACGAACAGCTGGAGCGCTACGCCCAGATCGCCATCCAGACGCGGCCTGAGCTGAGGGCCGCCCAGGCGGGACTGGCCAGCCGCAGCATCGACGTCACGGCCGCAGCCAACGCCGTGCTTCCGCAGGTGGATCTCGTCGGCACGGTGGGCACGGGCGGGCTCGACAGCGCCTTCCCGGGCTCCTTCGAGTCCCTGGCCACCGGACAGGCCCTCTCCGCGGGGATCGGTGTTCGTTTCTCCATGTTCATCGGCCAGCGAGCGGCTCGGAGCAACCTGCGTTTGACGCAGTGGGCTCGTCGCCAGGCGGCGATCCGCTACAAGGACCTCGAGAACTCGGTGGTGCTGGAAGTGCGCGAGGGCGTGCGCGGGGTCGTCACCGCGCAAGCCGTGCTCGAAACGGCGCAGGCCCAGGTCACGGCCGCCGAGGAGAATCTCCGCGGGGAGCAAGCGCTGCTCGACCAGGGCAAGTCGACGCCTTTCCAGGTGCTCTTGCGCGAGGAGACGCTCACGGACGCCCGTCTGACGCTTGCGATCGCCGCCGTCGCGGTGCGCAAGTCGGCCGCCTCTTTCTGGCGATCGGTCGGGATGCTGGGCGACCGCATGGGCGTGGGCAGCGGCCGCTAGCCCGCCACGCGCTCGATCTCACTACGAGGGGGGCGTCGTCTTGCGCCGCAGGCGCTCGTAGTCGGCGACCAGCGGCGCCGGTGCGCCCTCCGCGAAGACCTCGTCCAGGATGGCCTCGAACTCCGCCCGCGTCGTGAGCTGCTGAATGCGCTTGCGAACGGTCCGCGCGCCAGGGAATCCTTTCAGGTACATGGCCGCGAACTTGCGCATCTGGAGCAGGGTCGTTCGCTCCCCCTGGGTCGCGGCCGTCTCCTCGAAGAACTCCATCAACACGCTTCGACGTTGAGCCGCCGTCGGCGGGGACGTGGGTCCCCCCGCGCGAAGCGCCTCGGCGGCCGTCTGGAAGATCCACGGATCGCGTAGCGCCGCTCGACCGATCATGACGCCGTCCACGCCCGTGGCCTCGACCATCTGGACGGCGTCTTCCGGGTGCACGACGTCGCCATTCCCGATGACCGGAACGGTGACCGCCTCCTTCACGGCGCGAATCGCAGCCAGGTCCGAACGTCCCCGGTACTGCTGTTCGCGGGTGCGTCCGTGGACGGCGATCGCCGTCGCGCCGGCCGCCTCGAGTCGGCGGGCGGCGACGACTGATTGGGAGGTGTCGTCCCAGCCCGCGCGGATCTTCACCGTGACCGGCACGCTCACGCTCGCACGAACCGCTTCGACCGCCCGCGCCGCGAGATCGGGGTCGCGGAGCATCGCAGCCCCGGCGCAGCGACCGACGATCTTCCGCACGGGACAGCCCATGTTGATGTCGACGAGGTCGGCGCCCGAGTCGACGAGACGCCGCGCGGCCTCCGCCAGCATCGCCGGTTCCCCGCCGGCGATCTGCACCCCCGCGGGGCGCTCCTCGGGGCTCAGTACGGCGAGGGAGAGGGTGCGGGGGTGGTCGCGAACGACCCCGTCCGCCATCACCATCTCCGTGGTGGTGAATCCGCAGCCCAGGCGCTTCACGATGCGGCGAAAGGCGAGGTTGGTGAAGCCCGCCATGGGGGCGAGGAGCAGGGGCGGATCGACGACGACCGGGCCGAGGCGCAGCGGTACCAGCCTGCGCGCGTCGGCGGGCGCGTCGGGGTCGGCACGTTGGTCGTCGGAGGGGTGCACGTCGGGGTAACCTCTGCGTCGGGGCTGGTGTTTCTAATCGAAGGAGCCGCGTTGGACCTCTCCTGTCGCCCCGGCCGCCTCGTGGCCTCGCTCACCCTCTTCCTCCTTCTCGCCGCGTGCGGCCGCGAGACCGACCCGCCCGCCCCCCGGCCCCCGGCCAGCGCGCCGGAGCGGGCGGTGGAGGCGCTGGGCGAGGTCGACGAGGCCGCGCGTGCGGCCTTTGCGATGGATCGCTTGCTCAAGGGGCCTCTGCCGAGGACCGGGGCCTTCGCCATCCCGAAGCTGCACACCCTGAACCTGAAGCACGCCGAAGCGGACCTGCTGGCCTTGCCGCAGGAGACGCTGCGCCTGCTGGACGATCCGGCGATGCGCCGGCGACTCACGTCGGCCCGTGCCGGTTCCCAGAACGCCTGGCACGGCATCCTCGACGTGCTCAAGCGGATCCCGGACAAGCCGGCCGAGCTCGCCATCGCCTGGACCCGCGATGCGCGCGACAGTACCGACGTGCCTCTGGTCCGCCGGGCGGTAGACGTGCTCGCCAGTGTCGACGATGACCAGGCGCGCGAGCTACTGCTGAGCTTCCTCGAGCGCCGTCCGCGAGACCGTGAGGTTGCGGGCGTGGGCGGCCGTGCACTCGTTCAGGCCGGCTCACCGTGGCGGGAGCGCGCCCTCCGCCTCCTCTACCGCGAGGGTGCCATCACGTCGTGGAAGACGGTCGCCGGCTGGCTCGATGGCGAGGAGGATGCGGAGAGCGCCCTCGCCGCGTGGGCGTTGCTCGCTGAGACGGGCGCTCCGCGTCCTGCCGCCGAGCTCCACCGCACCACGCACCCGCTGTACTACCCGGCCCGCCTCCTGCTCGATGCGCGCGTCTGGCCGAAGGAGACGGAGGGCATGGGGTCCTCCGTCTTGGCTGGACGTCTCTTCGCCCCCGCGTACGTCGAGGATGGGGGCGGGTTCCTACCCGCTCGCGCGGGTTCGTCGGCGTTGGTGGAGACGGCCTCTCTCGGGCTCCAGGGCAAGCTCTACGCCGCGGATGCGCGCTGTCGGCTGGCCAAACGTGGCTACGCCGCGGCCGTGGCCGGCGTGGAGGCCGACCTGGCGGGGCGCGACCAGGATCTCGCCGAGACCGCGCGCTCGTGCCGTCTCGGTGCTCAGCCCTTGGCGGACATCGACGCTGCGCGCGACATCATCGAGCAGTTCTTCTCGGCGCTCGATGCTCGCTACGCCGTGGGTGCCGACGGCATCGCCCAGGCACTCGCGGTGCTCGCATCGACCGACGAGAAAGCGACGCTGGAGGTGCTCGTCCGGGTTCTGGAGGAGGCGCGGCCGCGCGAGACCTACATGCCCCTGCTCGAGACCGTTCAGGACATGCTGCTGGGGCTCGACGCCGAGCGACTGCGCGCGTGGGTCGCGGCGCGTCTCGAGAGCACGGACCCGGACGAAATCGTGATGGCGCTGCGTCTCATGCGCCGCACGCCGAGCGTGGCCTACGTGCCCGCCCTCCTCGAGGCGGAAGGAGCCTCGTCCGGTGCCATGCGGAACGAGTTCCGGCGGGTCCTCTTGTGGACGCACGCGGTGGCCGAGGACGTCGACGAGGCGGCCCGCGCCGCGTTCGTTCCCCGCGTGGAGACCTGGATCGAGCCCATGGCCGACCGCGCCCTGGTCGCGCTCCTGCCGGGACTTCTCGACCTGGGTGAGGCTGGGGCCCGCGCCTACGTAAAGGGCCTTCTGGGGCCGCGTCGGAGGCTCTACGTGGAAGCCCTCTTGGGGCGCCCGGGTCCGATGCCGCTCGAGGTCGCCGAGGCCCTCCTGACCAAGGTGGACGGGGCCACGTCGAGTCGGGAGCGTCGTCAGGTTCTGATCGCCACGTACATGGGGGCCCCCGCGAGCGCGGCCCCGGCTCTCGCCGCCGCTCGTGCCCGTCTCGAAGAGAGTGTTCGCGCGGAGGCGGACGATGTGCTCGAGGCGGTTCGCCACCGGGCGCCTCGGTAGGAGGGCGAGGTTCAGAAGCCGTAGGGATGGCGCCCCCATGGCGCCTTGCCGGGTAGGCGGGGGAGGCTATCCTCCCGAAACATGGACGGTGCGCGCCGACAGCACACGGATCGCCGCCGGCGACCGACCCCGATGATCTCCCGCTACCTCTTCCTGGGGAAGCGGAAGGCAGGTCGCCGCGATGGGGAGATGGCTCGGATCTACGTGGACCGTCCCGGGCCCTGGGTCGTCGCCGGTTTCGTCGTACTCGTCGGCCTGAGCTTGCTGGACGCGGGCTTCACGCTCTGGCTCCTGGAGCGCGGTGCGACGGAGGCGAACCCGGTCATGCGCGCGGCGCTCCACCTGGGGAACCCGGCCTTCGTCGTGATCAAGTCCGTCGTGACGATTCTCGCGGTGGGCTTCCTATGCCTGCACAAGAACTGGCCGCTGGGCCGCGTGTGTCTGGTGATCGCCCTGCTTGGCTACTCGGCGCTGACGCTCTACCACCTCCACGCGCAGCGTCTCGTCAGCGACATCGGCCTGTAGCGGCGCGATTGCTCCGTCCTTGGCGCGAAGCCGCGTCACGCAGCGGGCTTGCGGATCATCCAGATGGTGAGGCCGGCGAAGAAGAAGGGGATCGACAGGAGCATGTTCCACGACAGGAAGTCCTCGAACACGTAGAGGCCCGCCGGATCCGGGAGGCGGGGCGATCCCCCCGCCGCGATCATCCACGCGCGGATCTCCTCCAGTCCTTCCGTGCGCCAGTCCGCACGGACGAACTCGATGATGAAGCGGCCGACCGCGTAGAGCATGAGGAAGAGTGCGAACGGACGCCCCGTCTCGGGCCGGCGGCGCCGGTACAGGGTCAAGACGACGAAGAGGACGAGGCCCAACAGAATCAGGTAGACCTGCGTCGGCTGCAGGGGCGGGGCCGTCCCGAGCTGCGCCGGGTCGCCGTGCGGAGCCACGCAACTCGGGTGGTAGGGGAAGCGCAGGGCGAGGGGGAAGGACTCTGCGAGGACGCCGAAGGCCTCGCCTGAGAGGAGCGACGCCCACCGGCCGACGAAGAGCCCCAGGGCGGTCCCCAGCGCCAGGATGTCGAGGAAGGCGAAGGTCTTCAGCTCCGGGTGGCGAGGCAGGTACCACGCCAGCCAGAGCAGGCAGGCGATCAGGCCTCCGTAGAGGACGAGCCCGCCTTCCCAGATGTAGAGCACGGAGCCCGGGCGCGCGACGAAGTCGTCGTACTTGAGCAGCGCGTAGAGCAGTCGCCCGGCGGCGATCCCCAGCACGAGCAACCCGAAGCCGAGGTTGAAGACGCGGTCCTTGTCGAGATCCAGCTCGCGTCGCGCCCGCCGCTGGACGTAGACGACGGCCACGATGAAAGCCGCCACGATGAACGTCCCGAAGGCGTGGATCGTGAGCGTCTTCCCGAAGACCTCGAACTGCCAGACGACGGGCCACACGGCGAGGGTGCGAGCGGAGGCCTAGGCCTCGGTCTCTTCCGACTCGAGCTGCACTTCGTACGCGGCGAGATCCATGAGGCCCTCGGCCTCGTCGCCACCGAACGTCACCTTGAAGAGCCAGCCGGCTCCGTACGGTTCGCCCGCGAGGTCGGACTGATCGTCCGCGAGCCCCTCGTTGATTTCGATGACCTCACCGCCTACGGGGGTCATGACCTCACCAACCGCCTTGACGGACTCGACCTCGGCGCAGGTCTCGCCCGCCTCGAGGGTGCGACCGAGCTCGGGGAGATCGACGAACACGAGGTCGCCGAGGTGTTCCACGGCGAAGTCCGTGATCCCCACGGTCGCCGTATCGCCATCGATGCGAACCCACTCGTGGGTCTTCGTGTACTTCAGGTCGGACGGACGATCGGCCATCAGAGCCTCCGGAAAAGCGTCAACGCTTGCGACTGTAGAACGGCGAGGGAACCACCTCGTAGGGCAGCCCCTTGCCACGAATGTCGATGTCGAGGGTACGCCCCTCCTCTGCGAGATCGGCCCGTACGAGCGCGCGAGCGATGTTCTTCTCGCACGTGGGGCTGAAGCTGCCGCTGGTGACCACACCCACGGCCTCGTCGCCGACGACTACACCGTAGCCGTGCCGCGCGACGCGGCCGCCCTTGGCGGCGAGCGACACGGCCTTGCGCTTCACCCCGTGCTGCGCAACGCGTACGAGCGCGGGGATGCCGATGGTGTCGGTCTTGGTGAGGTCGACGCCGAACGCGAGGTCGGCTTCGAGCGGGTTCGTCTCGAGGTTGATCTCCTGCCCGTAGAGGGGCATGCCGGCCTCGAGGCGCAACGTGTCGCGTGCGCCGAGCCCGATGGGGGCGACGCCGAGGGAGCGACCGGACGCGAGCAGCGCTTTCCAGACGTGGAGCGCTTCGTCCTTGGGCATGAACAGCTCGAAACCGTCTTCGCCCGTGTAGCCCGTTCGCGCGAGGAGGCATTCGACGCCGTCGATCGGTGCGGTCGTGAAGCTGTAGTAGCGCACAGCCGACAGATCCGCGCCGCAGAGCGGCTGCATCGTCATCTCGGACACGGGGCCCTGGATGGCGATCATCGCCTGGTCGTCCGAGACGTCCTTGATCTCGACATCGAAGTCACCGGCTCGGGCCTGTTCGCGGACCCACGCGGGATCGGTCTCGCGGCCCGTCGCGTTGATGACGATGTGGACGATGTCGTCGCCGCGGTAGATCAGCACGTCGTCGATCGGATACCCGTCCTCGTTGAGGAGGAAGCCGTACTTGGCTCGACCGTACTTCAGCTTGGCCGTGCGTCCGCTGAAGACGCGGTTGACCAGGGTCTCGCGGTCGGGCCCGGTGATCTCGAGCCGTCCCATGTGGCACAGGTCGAAGAGGCCGCCCTGCTTGCGTACCCGATGGACCTCGCCCAAGATGCCCTCGTACTGGACGGGCATGTTCCAGCCGTGGAAGTCGACCATGCGGGCGCCTGCTTCGACGTGCGCCTCGGTGAGGGGCGTGCTGCGCATTCGAACCTCCTGGCCTCGTGCCTCGTAGGACGCAAGCTACCACCTCCCCGAGTGGGCGCGAATCGCGCGCGGGGTGCGGGGAGCGCCGGGATGGAGGATCAATCCGCGGTTGCGTCCGCGAAGAGCCCCCCCGTGCGCTGGGCGAGGTCCTGGAGGAAGGCCCGGTCCGCCTGGGCACGTCCAACCAGCACGGTGTGAACGACGACGCGGCGGAACCGGTTTGCCCGTTCGAACTCGTCCAGCAGTCGGAAGTCGCGGTCGTAGGTCCCGCGGGACGCGCGGCCATCCGAGAGGAAGTAGACCGTGTCCACGTCCTCCGCGATTGCCCCGACCAGGGCGTCGTAGAAAGCACCCCACCCCTTCGCTTCCTGCCTGTCGAGCCAGCGGCCGGCCTTCTTGACGGTCGACCTGGATGCGGGAGACAGCCGGCCGAGGGCACGGGTCATCCGGGGCCGCGGAGGGAAGTCGCTCGGGAACCGGTAGAGGAACACGTCGAAGGACGCATCCGCGTCGAGCGCCGCCAGGGTCCGGGCGAGCTCCGCCCGCGCGCGGTCGAGCTTGGTCGGCCCGTCCGGGAGAGCGGGATCCGCCGCGTCTCGCATGGATCCCGAGCAATCGATGAGGAACGCAAGGCGGGTCGAGTGGACGGGGATCCGAAAGAACGCCCGGGTGGTGGTCGTCTCGACGGCGGTCGGCAGGCGCGGTGGGGGTGCCGGCTGCGAGGGCTCGAACGACGATTGGTTGGACTTCCACCAGGCCCGCCACAGCTCGGGGTCGTCGTCGATCGTCTGCCCCGTGATGGCCTGGAGCGCCAAGAGGAGATCCAGACGAAGCCGCCCGGATTCGAGATCGAGGCGGTCGATCAGCCACACGACGCACCGGCCGTTCGGCTGCCGTCGGCACGCGTGAATGGCAGCGGCCCGGACGCGCCACGACGGGTCGGCGAGCAGCCGTCTCAGCGCAGAGTCGCCGATCCCGGTGGCTTGCGCTCGGTCGCCCACGACCTCGGTCAGCGCGATCCGCACGGCATCCGCCTCGTCCTTCAGCGCCGCGTCCACGCGCGCTGCGTCGAGGCGGCCGCCCGCGGCGTCGAGGAGCACATCCGCCGCCCGCCCCAGGGGGTCGCGCGACGAAGGATCCAGGTCGGGTGTGGCGAGGGGGCGTGCCGCACGCCGCCCCCGCGCGCGGTAGACGTCGGCCAGGGCCAGCAGCACCGGACCCTCGGCCTTCGCCACCAGGCGGGCCGTCGCCTCTTTCGACGGTAAGCCGAGACGTCCGATGGCATAGACCAGCGCGGTCTTGACCCTCGGGTCCCGTTCGCGGGTCAACCGCTTCTCCAACGCCGGCTGTACGGCGGGGCCTCCGGCCACGCCGAGCGCAGTCGCGGCACCCCGACGTACATGGGCGTGACGATGGGGGAGCGCCTTCGCGATGAGGAAGGCCCGCGTCGGGTCCGCCCGCTTACCCTTCAGCATCGCGATCCACGCACTCGTCGCGTGATCGTGGAGGTGGACGAAGGGATCCTCGAAGACCGCGAAGAGCGCGGCAGCGGCGTCCTCGCCGCCGATTCGACCGAGGCGCCGGATGGCCCTGGAGCGCTCCTTCTGTTCGAAGGGGTCCTGGGCGAAGCGCTCGAGGGTGGCGACCGCGGCGCGCACGCTCTCGCCGTCGGCTGCGTCGGCGACTGCGTCGGCGGGCGCCAACAGGGCGAGCGAGAGGAGGGCCAGCGAAATCGGCCGACGGAAACGCACGCGTCAAGTGTCTCGGAGCATCCGCGAATTCACAACCGCGCAGAAAGAGCGCGAGCCGCCAGGCCCTCGGGGGGCGTGGCGGCTCGGCAGGTTTCGGGGACGTCGTGGGTCGTGCGCGCTAGTCGAGCGGGACGACGGGTGCGGGCGTGCCGGTCGTGGGGACCGGGCTGGGGCGGCACGGCGCCGTCGGGGTGACCGGGTAGGCGTACTCGCGGCTCACGACCTGCCCTTGCTTGTAGGTGTACATGTCGTGCGCGCAGTTCGGTTCGCAGGGCTGCTGACCCTCGACGAGGTCGCACGGCTTGTACCAACCCCACTGGTCGCAGCGAGTCGGTCGACGGCCGCTGCACGCCGAAAGCACGAGGAGCGCAGCGATGGCGGCGATCAACAGGCACTTCTTCATCGGATCTTCCTCTCCTCGCCGGGCTCGTCGCCCGGCACTCCTCCTGCGGTTTACGGTCGGACCTCGTGGAAGCCGGCACGACTTCCTGCCCACGCCCTTCACAATCGGATAGGCGCGTCCTCGTCTGGAGCATACGTCGTACAAGCCCCCATGACCGTAAAGCAGTCGTTGGGGCGGGCCCCTGGACGGCCCTCGGGCAGGCAGGAATGTCACCGGCATGTGTGGGCGCGTGCTGGGGGGCGCTGGGGCCGGGCGGTCAGGCCTCTTCCATGGTCGCCGTGAGGGGAAAGCCACGCGGGCGCGCGAGAGAAGCCACCTGTTCTACGTAGAGCTCGGCTCGCTCCTTCGACGTCACCGTCACGAGCGCCGCGCCCGATCGGTGGATCTCCCACGTGAGCCGCACGGCTTCCTCGGCCGGCTTATGAAAGAGGGTGACCAGGATCCAGATCACGAAGTCGAAGGTGGTGACCTCGTCGTTGACGATCAGGACCTTCCACGGCGGCATCTTCTCCGTCCGCTCGTCGGTCTGCTCGTCCTGCTCGGGGAGGATGGTCGGAGCCTCGGGTGCCATGAACCCATTCTACGCATGGCCCGATGCCTCCCGCGGCAGGGCCGGGCCTTACTTCGTGGTTTCCTCCAGCAGGGCCGCCGCCCGCGCCTTCACGTCCTTGAAGCGGTCTTCCCAAGCGGTCGAGAGCACGTGCTCGGCGGCTTCGCGTGCCCGCTCGCGCTGGCCGGCGGCCAGCGCGGCGGCACCGAGGTCCAGCCACCCCGTCGGATCCAGGGGGTCGGTCCGCACGACCTGTTGCCACTGCACGACGGCCTCCTCCGTACGACCCGCGTCGGCGAGGAGGGCGGCGAGTCGGCGATGCCCCGCCGCCTCGTGGGGGAGAGCCTCCGCCAGGTTCGTGCGCGCGCGCTCGGCTTGCGTCGGGTTCCCCGTCTCGGTGTAGCGGCGTGCCAGATCGGCGGCCGCGTCGAGGTTGCGAGGCGCCATGCGGAGCGACTCGAGGAGCGCGGCGATCGCGTCCTCGCGGCGCCCCAACTCGTCAAGCAGCGCCACGAGGGCCTGGTGGATCGAGGCGTCTTCCGGAGCGAGTTCTCGCGCTGCGAGCCATTGGGGCACGGCTTTGGCGGGCTCGTTCCGCTGCTGGTAGGCCGTGGCAATCGCCTTGCGCAAGATGGGCGCGTCCACGCCCTCGGCGTCGACCCGCGCCTCGTAGGTTTCGACCCAGGCGTCCAGCGTCTCGGCGCGCACGAGGACCTGGATCAGGGCCTCGACGGCTTGGCCCCGACGACGCGCGTTGCGTCCCCACGCGACGACCGCAGCCGACGCAGCGTCCACGGCCGCGTCCGTGCGACCGAGGCCGGCGCGCACCTTGGCGAGGACGCCGAAGTAGCCGCCCAGCGTGCCATCGGCTCCGCCGGACCGACCGCGTTGCTCTTCGCGCAGGCGGATCGCTTCTTCCATCCACGTCTGGGCCGGCTCCAGGTAGCCGAACTCGAGCGCAGCGCGACCGAGCGCCGCGGCAACGCCGTGGCCCCAGCGCTTCTTCTCGCGCTGACGCGCCTCGACGGTTCCCAAAGAACGAAGGGCCTCGTCGTCCCGCTTCAGACCGTGCAGCGCCTTCGCGTAGAGCAGCTGACTCTCGAGCTGATCGGGCTGCGTCTCCCGCAGGGCCTCGAGCACCGGGAGCGCCGCGGCGAATTGCGAGTCCTGAACGCGCCACCGTGCCAGGTCGAGCCGACCCGCGTCCGTGATCGCGCCACGATCGAGTGCCGCGGCCAGGGCGGCGATCGCCTCGACGCCGCGGCCCAGAGAGCGGAGGTAGGACGCCGCGCGATGCTGCGCCGTGACGTCGTCGGGCGCGAGTTCGATCAGCGCCCCGGCCGTGGCGGCGAAGTCGTTGCGTTTCTCGTTCCAGAAGCGACGGTCGTTCGGTTGCCAGAACCCCGAACCGAGGCGGCGGCCGGCACGAAGCCACGTGTCGAGGCTGGCCTTGACCAGCGGCAAGAGGCGGTCTTCGAGCACTCGCACCTGGCCCGCCTGCTGACGCCACTTCGCCATCGACCAGTGCATGGCCGACCACGGGTCCCGACCGAGGCGGGCCAGGAACGCCGGCGCCCGGCTCTGCTCCTCGAGCGCGTACTCCAGCGCCGAGTAGGGCCCCGAGAGCGCCGCCAGGGCGGATGCGATCGTGTTGACGATGCCCGCGGACTCGAGCGCGAGTCTGTCGAGTTGGGGGCGTACGTGTTCGCCTGCCTCGCGGTAGAGGCGTGCGCCCGCATCCCCGACGACCTTGCCTTTCGCCGCGCTCTGGTAGAGACCCACCAGGAGTTGGACCCATCGCGCGGCTTCGTCCGCGGGCCGCGTCTCCAGCCAACCGCGGACTTCGTTCGTCGTAGCGTCCAGGAGGCTCGTGCCCGTACCGGCGCGCATCGACCCTCCTGCCCGGAGTGCCTCGGCGACCAGTGCGATCCGTCGCTGCTCGAGGTTGAGGCGTCGCGATGCCAGCCGGCGGCGGCCCGTCTCGTCGAGGAGTAGCGATTCCGCCCGCTGGAAGTGCCCGGCCTGGGCCAGGAGGCTCGTTCTCTGCTCGAAGGCACCGTCGCCCTCCGGGGGCAGCGGGGCGTCGGGCGCCGGGCGCACGCCATCCAGGGCGGCCGTGAGGACGTCGACGGCGGCGTCCACCTGTCCGTAGGCCGCCAGCGCACGCGCCCGCGCCTGGGCGATGGCGAGCCGTACCGGTACCGTCTCGTCCTGCGCCGCCTGGTCCAACTCGGCGAGACGCGCGAGCTGCGCCTCGGCGAGCGCGGGCAGCTGAACCCGTCCGAGCCCGGACAGCAGTTGGGCCACGTAGCGGCGCTCACCCGCGACCCACGAGCCCTTCCACGCCGCCTTCAAGGCCTCGAGGGCGCGGGGCGCGAACGCGGGATCGGCGTTCGGGACCTGGGCCGCGCGAGCAGAGAGCATGACGTCGAAGAGGTCCAGCGCGCGTCGATCGACGTCGCTTGCGACGCCCTCCCGGACCTTCGTCAGGTGGGCGAGCGTCTGGTCGACCGTTGCCTCCTCGTGGATCGAGGCGACGAGCGGCTGCAGTCCCAGCAGGCAGCCGTACGCGGCTTCCGGTGTGTGGCCGCCGATGCCGTCCACGAGCGGTTCCAGCAGTCGGTGATCGCGCACCGCTTCATACATCCTCTGGATGCGCCAGAGGTAGTTCGCGGGCGTCGTCGCCTTCGCGAGCAGCGCGCGGAGCACCGGCACGATGGACGGATCGAAGTCCGGAGGGACGCCGCCGCGTCGGCGCTGCATACGACTCTGCGCCTGATAGAGCAGGGTAGCGAGCTCGTTCTCGCCCATGGCGTCGTAGCGCGCGCGCTGGGCAGCCTCGCGTCGCGCGTCGTCGCCCAGCACCAGGTACCAGGTGGCGAGGCTCTCGTATTCGGCCGGTGCCAGGGTCGCCACGGCGGACGCAGCTTCGAACGCCACCGCCGCGTCGGCGAGTCGCCCGGACGCGGCGAGGACCTGCCCGAGGGCCGTTCGCCAGAGTACGTTTCCGGGCTCGGCCTCGATCCACGCCCTCAGCGTCGTCTCCAGCGCCTCTTCACGGTCCAGTGCGAGGAGCAGACGGAAGAGCTCGTAGTGCCAATCCAGTCGCTCGTCCAGGGGATCGGCGAGACGTGCGCGAAGAAGCGCCTCGGTTCGGTCGCCCGCTTCGGGTTCAGCGCCGCGCCGCGTCGCGGCGTAATCCAAGACGAGCACGGTGCGCTCGGCCAGGATGGCGTCGAGCGGGTCGTCGCTGGTCGTGGGTACGGCGTCCAGGAGTTCTCGCGCCCTCGCCTCGATCGCCGCGAGGTCCTCACCCAGCTCGACACCGTAGCCGAGTCGCTCGAGCGTCAGCCACGCGCGCAGCGGGGGCGCGGCGGCGGCCTGGAGCCCGCCGAAGGCCGTCACGAGACCACGGCGTGCCTCCTGGATGGCTCGGGTTGCGGCGGCGCGGCCCGCGGCACGCGAGAGCTGCTTGCGTTCCTCGGTCGAGGGCATCGCGGCTTCGCGCCGTCCTTCGAAAACCCACTTCGCAAACCGGCGGGTCCCGACGGCGGCCACGCGCGCGGCGTGCTTCGGATCTTCGGTGTCCAGGAACGTGGGAAGAAGGGAAGCGATCTCCTTCTCGGTCGCTTCATCCCACTTCAGGGTCAGTAGATGATCGAAGAGAATGGCCTCGCGTTGCCTTCGTTCCGCCCCGCGGGTGGCGTCGCGGCGCGCGCGCAGCACCTGCGCGATGTGCTTCGCGTCGCCACGAGCGCGAGCCAGCGCTTCCCAGGCATTCCCCAGGGTGCGGCGCTCGGCCGCGGAGCCCGCGGCGGTGTAGCGGGTGGCGAGCAGGTCGAAGACGCCTTGGAACACGTCCTCGGGCGCAACGCGCGTGCTCCACGGCACCCAACCCAGCAGCCGGGAGAGGATCAGCGGCGGGAGGGAAGCTCCCTTCGTCACGATCTCATGGCGCCATGCGTCGACCAGCCGTCGCTTGCCGTCGGTGCGGCCGAACAGGTAATCCCCAGCGATGCGGCGGCCGAGGGCGTCCGACGGTGCTTCGGCGAGCCCGAGCTTCAGGCCCATGGCGACGAGGGGATCCTGGAAGGTGGGATGGATCTCGCGGGCGCGTGCGAACCACAGATTGCCGAGCGCGATCTCCACGGATGCCTGCATGCGGGCCCAGCCTGCGGTGTCCGGCGATGTGGGCACGGGGGCGGCCAGGTTCTCGAGGACGAAGGCGTCCCCTTCCTCCATCCGCCGCGTCGCATAGAGGTACGACGTGCGTCGGCGCCAGGCTTCGGACTGCGCGGGCACGGCCGCTACGTAGGCGTCGAGCGCGCGGCCGAGCGACGCCATGTCACGACGCGACCACAGGAGGTCCGTGAGGCGGGTGTAGAGCTGATGGAACTCGGCTTCCGTGAAGCGCGGGTCGCCGGCGAGGGCGGCCTCCAGGGAGGATGCTGCATCGGTCCAACGCCCCACGCTTACGAGGTCCGCAGCGCGCTGCAGCAGGAGTCCCACGTTGGTGGGGTGGGCTTCGAGGAGTTGCTCGCGCAGGGCCCGCACAGCGTCGAGATCGTCGGTCGCTTGCAGCGCCTCGATTCGTCTCAGGTCGTAGCGCAGCGCGTCGCGCGGTCCTCCGGCGCGCCACAGGTCTTCGAGCGACGTCAGCAGCGCGAGACGTTCGCGGGGTCCGAGCACGCCGGCCCCGAGCCCGTCGACCCACGCGGCGTAGGCCGCCGTGCGGCGCCCCAGCATCTCGCCATTTGCCGAAGCGAGGGCGTCCAGACGCTGCATCAGCTCGGGGCCCCGTCGGAGTTGGCGCTGGACGCTCGCGTCCAGTCCATCCCGGCCCCAGCTCTTCTCCAGGGCGGCGTACAGGGTGCTCCAGAGCGCGAGGGCTTCCTCGTTCTGCGAACGGTGGAGGAGGTCCAAGAGGACGACGAACTGCGCGTCGAACGGCGCCTCGCCTTCCAGCATGGCGGCCTTGGCCTTGGCGAGCGAGGGCAGGGACTCCCCCAGCCACACCGGGGACCCCAAGCGGAACGCTTGGGCCTGGAAGGCCGCATCGAACGCCTCGGGGTCCAGGGCCTCGATCGTGCGCCGTACCGTCTGCGTCACGCGCCCCCGCGCGTCCATCGTCGTGATAGTGGTGGCGAACGGGATGCCGTGCACCGTCACGACGTCACCGTACACACGCCGCTGGAGCGTGCGGCCCCAAGGAGTCACCCGCCGCGACTCCTGGAGGAGTCCTTGCCGGCGATCGATCGTGAGCATCAGCCGTTCCTCGTCGAGCGTCCGACCGTCCACGACGAGGCGAGCGAGGTCTTCGTCCATCGCTTCGACTCGGATTTCGCGATCACGCCACGCGCGCACGAGGTCCTCGGCCGAGCGGTCCGGGAAGGGGAAGGGAATCCGCCGGGCGTCGCTCTCCACGCGCGCGCGCATGCGTCCGAGGTCGCGCACGGGATCGACGGTCAGGCGCCGGTCCGCGTCGAGGAGAGCCAACCGGCGTTCCGTGTCCACCGCCCAACGGTTCGGACCCACCAAGAGCGTCGACGTCGCGGCGTCGAGCTCGTCCCCCCGCACGGGATGGAGCACCGATCGCTCTTGCACGACGCGGAGCCCATTCGGCAGGGAAGCCAGCACGTCGCGCCGGTCCAGCGAGCGGATCGCGGCCAGCGCTTCGGGCGTCCAGGCCGGGAGCGGGCGCTCGATGTCCGTGGCAGGCGGAAGCGAGATACCGGGGAACCCAAACGACGCGGGCGTCAGCGGGGGACGCACGCGGGAGGGTCGCTTGAACAGGTTTTCCTTCCGCGCGGCGTAGCTATCCGATCGCGAGGCCAGGGCCCGTCCGAGCTTCTCGTCCTTCGACGCGGGCAGCGCACGGCGCGCCCGAGAGCGCCGCTTCGCGGACTCCTCCAGCGAGTCTTCCATCGGTAGGTCGAAATCCCCCTGGGCTTCCTCCGCCTCCGGTTCCGCGGCGCCGGCTTCGTTCAGGGACTCGCCCCCGCGCCGGGCCGGGGCCCCGGCCGTCGGCATGGGGGACGCCGCCGGGGGCGGGCTCTGGCCGTCGAAGCCGCGGTCGCGCCCGCCGGCTCCCCAGCCGCCGCGGACTCCTCCGCTGGAGCGGCCCTTGAGCGCGCGCTTGGCTTCCAGCATTTGCTCGCCGGCCTTGTCGTACTCCGACTCCGCGTTGCCGTGCGCCTCGCGCAACGAGCCGAGGGCGACGAACGTCGTCTCGGGCAGGAGGTCGCGGCCCAGCCCGGCGATTTCCCTCAGCATGCGGCGACGAAGGGCCACCCGCCAGGCTTCGGCCTCTTGGGTGGCTTGACGCGTCATCTCGAGGGCCACCTGATCGCGGCCTTCGGCGAAGAAGGCCTCGCCGTCGCGCATCCGGACCGTGCGTTCGACCCCGTAGCGCTCGCGCTCCTCGTCGCTCTCGAGGACGAGGAAGGACGTGTAGGGCGTGATGATCCCGAAGCGCCGGCTGAAGGCGACGATCTGGGCTTGGATCTTCTTCGACGCACCTTGGGCCAGGAGGTGGTCGAGGTGGCGTCGGGCCCACAGCCGGGGAAGGAAGTCGTTCCCGCTGTCCCGGGCGGGGAGGACCAGCGGTGTTCGCCAGGCGATCGCCTCGCCCTCGAGCGTGCCCTCGAGTACGACCTCGGCCTGTTGAGCCTCGGCGGTGGGGAGATACCGTCCCAGCACGATCCGCTGCGTACCCAACGGCAGGTTGGCGAGGGTTTCGGGGTACACCCGCGCCGTGCGCGCGCCCTCGATGGTCAGGCGAAGGTCGCGGAGCGCCGGCCGGACCGCTTCGGCGAGGAGGGCCCGTGCCGCGTGGACGGGATCGTCGTCGGCACGACGCACGGAGCCACCCAGCGACGCCATGGCGTCGAGGACCACCTGCTCGTAGGTCGATGACGTCGCCACCGCGTGCACCTGCGCACTCGCCCCGTTGCCCAGGCGCCGAAGTCGGTCGGCCTGCGCATTCGGATCGGCGTCGCCGGTGGAGGGGATGCCGTCCCCGACGTAGATGACGAGGGTCTCGGGCCCGGCGGCGGCCAGCGCGCCCTTCAATGCGGCGTCCAGGTCGGTCCATCCGAGCGATGCGCGCGCATCGAGGCTCGCCAAGGCTTCCGCCGCCGTCGTCGATCCGCCGGGGCGCGGGTCGCCGAGGAGGGGCTCGACCGCCACGTCGGTCGCGAAGAGGCGGACGCGGTCCTCGTCTCCGAGCTGCGAGATGAATGCATCCAGGAAGGCGCGTTGGGTCGCGCGCGCGGCGTCGTCCATGGACCCGGACGTGTCGGCCAACAGGACGACGTCCAAGGGCTGGCCGTCGGGTGTGAGATCCCGCTTCCAGCCGGCAACCTCCGGTTCCGGCGGGTTGAGGAAGACGGCGAACGTGCCGTCCTCGCCCCGTCGTGTCGCGATGGCTGTGGCGGCGGGGCCCGGTTGCACGGATACGCGCACCTCGAAATCGCGCTGCGGGACGAACTCCTCCGCGTCGAACGTGACCTGCGCTTCGTGGGCGGTGCTGCGGATGCGGGCGGCGTGCGAGGGACAGGCCACGCCCGCTAGAGGCCGCGCGGACGCGACGTTGACCTGGATATCGAGACGGCGGAGGGGATTGGCGCGAAGCAGGTCGCTCCGAAGCGCGTAGCGGTAGCGGTACGCCGAGCCCTCGAGCTCTAGCACTTGCGTGTACCGAATTCGGATGCGCTTCTCGGCGTGGGGCGTGATGGGGTAGACGCGCGCCTTGAAGAGGTTTCCGCCCTGCCACTCCAGGAGCCCGGGGTCTTTCTTGCGCCGGAGGATGTCCTCGTAGATCTGCCGCGCGCGCGCCTTCTCGACGAGGTCCGCCTCCACCAGCTCGTTCCCGATCCACATGCCGAAGCCGCTGATCGACGCGTCGGCGGGCAGCGGGAAGTAGAAGACGCCTTCGAGGACCTGGTCGGTGGCGTTGACGAAGCTCTGCTCGACGGTCGTGCGGGCGATCTGGTCACGCACGTCGACCGTGACCTTGTGGTAGCCCACGGACAGCGGGACGTTGCGGCCGTCGACCTCCGCGACGAGAGATCCCATCCACTCGTCGCCGACCGTCGCGCGGTACCCCCGGAGCCAGCGGGGGGCCTCTTCGAGCGACTCGGCGACCTGACCGCGCACCCTGAGCCAGGTGACCGTAGTCACCTCCCGCGCGACGCCGTCGGCCGTGTCGACCTGGAGGGGCGACGTGGCGCCGCCCTCGGCTTCGAGTTCCCCCGCGAGGAGGCGGATTCGACCGAGGCTCGGGAACTCGACGAGCGAGCCGGGTCCGAGCACGAGGTTGCCTCCGCCCGGCAGCGCCAGCTCCAACGCGTTGGCGCCACGGGTCGCGACCTTGACCTCATCGCCCGGGAGGAGCAGTGCGTCGGCACGAAGCGGGGTCCAGCGCCGCGCCCCCCCGGGGCGCACGTACGCGGCGCCCTCGACCGCCCGGACGGTGGCCACGCGCGGATCGTCCGGCGCGGGCTTTTCGTCTTCGGCCCTCAGCACGAGCGGCGCGGCGAGCCAGGCCACGAACAGAGCGGACACGAGAACGAGCGCGACGAGGACACGAAGCATGGGGATCTCCCGGGCGGGCACACCGCCTCCGCCAACCATGCCACATTCGACACGAGGGCGCCTCCCCGGTTCCGAGGCCCGGCCCGCGGTCCGTGCCGAAGGCTACCCTCTCGGCATGGTGGCGAAGCTCGTGCGCGTGGGTCCGGCCGGTTGGTCCTATCCTGATTGGGAGGGCCGGGTGTACCCGCGGCCGCATCCTCGTCCGTTCCATCCGCTTGCGTTTCTTGCCCGGTACGTGGACTGCGTGGAGCTGAACTCGAGCTTCTACGCCCTCCCGCAAGCGCGCCATGCGGCCCGGTGGGCCGATCTCGTCGCGGACCATGCGAGCTTCCGGTTCCTGGCCAAGCTCCATCGGTCGTTCACCCACGAGGTAGCGGTCGAGGTGGACGACACGGGCGTGCGGGCGTTCAAGGAGGGACTCGCCCCGCTGGCCGCAGCGGGTCGACTGGCCGCGCTACTCGCCCAGTTTCCCGTCTCGTTTCACCGGACGACGACTGGACGCGAGCGTGTGCACCGGTTGGCCGACGCGTTCCACGAGCGTCCGCTCGTGCTGGAGCTCAGGCACCGCAGCTGGTTCACGCCGGAGTCCCTCGAGGAACTCGAGCATCTGGGTGTCGGACTGGCCCACATCGATCTGCCGGTCGCGCGCGACCACCCACCAACGGCCCACCCCACGCTCGGTCCGATCGGTTACGTCCGTCTTCACGGCCGCAACGATCGCACGTGGTTTGATCCGAAGGCCGGCCGCGACGAACGCTACGACTACCTCTACCGGCACACCGAGTTGGTCGAGATCGCCGAGCGCATTCGCGAAGTCGCCGCACACGGGCGCGAGACGTATCTCGTCACGAACAACCACTACGGCGGGCAGGCGCTGGCCAACGCGCTGGAGCTTCGTGGTCTTCTCGACGGCGAGCCGCCGCTCGCGCCCGAGACACTCGTCCAGAGTTTCCCGCACCTGCGTAGGATCACCCGCCCTATGGGCCAACAGCGGTTGTTCTAGATCGTGGGTGGCAGCGCGTCTCGGCGGCTCTTCAAGGCCGGGTCGAGGTCGTCGAGAAAGCAATCCAACGCCGGCACGTAGCCGAGCTGGTCTGAGAGCCGCAGCAGCGCCACCTCGGTCTTCATGTCCGGGAAGGTGCCGTCGCGACAGCGCCGGATGGCCTCGCGAAGGGGCATCACGACGACCCCGCCTCCCTCTTCCATCGGGGAACCGTCCCCGGGCGCGTCGCCCCGCCCGTCCAGCGACGCCTCGATGGCGCGGAAGTGGACCAGCTCGTCGGTGACGCCCGGGCTGGGATGGAGGGGACCTCCCAGGGCCCGCACGCTCTCTGGCGCGACGTCGTAGCCCGCTTCCTCGGCGCACTCCTCGGCGGCGCGCCGCTCGATGCTCTCGCGCTGGCCGGGCTCGTCTTCGATCACCCCGGCGACGATCTCGGCCAGGAGGAGCGACGCCGCGTCGCCGGCCATGCCGTCGTCGCCGCGTCGCAGGAGGATGGGGGGGCGGATGCCGGTCTTGAGCGCCACGCGCACGGTCCCGCCGGGGGCCCGCTCCCAGATCACGGCCGCGACCGCGTCGACGTGGCGACGCGAGACGACGTCGCAGGCGTAGGGGGCCGAGGTCGACCCGTCCGCACGACGGTTCCTGAGCACGAGGCGGCGCATGCGGAGGAATCCCTCCTCGCACCGGCTGGCGGCGGTGTTGTCGGCCACGACCTCGATGGCGGTGATCGGCTCGTTCGCGGAGCTCACAGGAAGGTGTCCTCCCCGGGGTGCTCCTTCACCTGCGGAGGCATGTCTCCGTCGATGAGCCCCTCGATCCACCAATTGGCGTGGTTGTAGAGGCACGTGACCTCGCGGCACTCGGCGGCGGCGTCGAAGGAGTCGAGGATGCCGGCGACGGCGTCGGCGGTCTCATCGGCCGCGCTCTCGTCGACGAACGCGTCGCGGGCGGCGATGCGAGCCTTGGCCACCCCGCGGTGGGCCGGGCAGTTCCACAGCCCCAGGGGCGAGACGACCTGCCGGAGCGCCTGCATGTGGCACGTGCGGGGCTGCCGTGTCCAGGCCGCCCAGGAACCGGTCTCGAGGAGCTTCAGGTTCGTGCTCTCCACGACGTCGAACGTGTCCGTCGCGAGCGTATGCGCCTCGTCCAGTGCGGCGCGGATGCGCGTGATCACCGCATCGGGGCGCGAAGCCTGCGAGGGATCCATGACCTCCGCGCCCTCGGCCGTCCGCAGCAAAAAGGGCTTGAACGAGATGTAGTCGAACGCATGATCGCGCGCCATCCGCGCCGCCGCCACGATCTCGCCCACGTTCTCCACCAAAGGCGTGCCGGCCTCGCCTTCGGCACCTTGCCACGTGATCACGAAGGAGAAGCCGAGGCGAGGGGCGGGGTTTCGCGCCTTGATCCGCGGCATCCAGGCGCAGATCTCCTCGAGCGTGACGCGCGTCTTCGGCTTGTGCATGGCCTGGAAGGTGGCGTCCGTGCCCGCGTCGAGACTCAGGCGGACCCAGTCCCGCTCTCCCAGGGACTCGCACACGTCGAGAAGGCGATCGTTGCGACTGCCGTTGCTCACCACGGCGACGTCGAGCTCGAGCTCCTTCAGGAAGCGGACCATTTCCCGAAACCGGGGGTACACGGTGGGTTCGCCGCCACCGATGAGGATCACGCTGCGCAGACCGCGCGAGGTCATCAGCGCCAGCGCGTCGCGGAGACGGGCGTCGTCGTGACCGATCCCCGTGTTCAGGGCTTCGAGATCGATGCAGTGGTCGCAGGCGAAGTTGCAGGCCGTCGTCAGGTCCAGATTGATGCTGAGCGGGGCCCACGGCGGTGCGGCGGGGGCCGCGAGGCCGTCCCGCCGGGCCGCGAGGACGGCCCGCCGCCATGCCACGTAGTCCTCCACCCGGCCCCGAAACGCCTTCTGGCGTAGCTTGGCGGCGAAGTCGTGGACCGGCGCGAGCGGAGGCGGCGTCGGGGTCTTGACCCGAGCCGGATCGGGAGGAGGCGTTGCGGTCATGCCTGGTTCTCTAGGTCCCTCGAATGCGGTCAACACGGAGAGGCGCCCCACGCCGACGCCAACTGGACCAGGTGCGCCACACCAGGTACCGCACCCGGGTCGACGGAGGGGCTCTCACCGGAGCGTACCCGGGAGACGAACGCCCGCACCAGCAAGGGCGTGGGGTCGGGCAGGGCGACCTTCGACCCGCCTCCCGCGAGCGTCATGTGGTAGGTGGCCGGCTCGATCTCCCGGCGCGCCAGGTGTCCATCGAAGCCGTAGCTGGCGCGGCGAGGCGCGCGCGGGGTGTGGTCGAGTCGAAGCTCGCACTCGATGCGTCGGTCGGCCGCGCAGTAGTCGAAGCGCACCACCGCACGCCCGTCGTCGCCGGGGGCGACTTCGATGGTCGGGTCTACGACCGCGGCCGACGAATCCGGCACGCACGCCGCAAGCAGACTCAAGGCGTGGGGCGCCGCGTCGCTGACCATCCGCTTGCCCCGGCTGCCCGGACCGAGGTGCATCGAGAAACGGGTCCAGCCGGAAGCAAGGACGCCGGGGAAGAGCCGCTCGTAGCCCGCGAGGGTGTAGGGCCACTGGGTCTGGAGCATGAGGTGGCGTCTCTGGGCGAGCAGGGCCCCCGCGTGCCGCCGGGCCCGGCCCGCGGGATCACTCCCACCCCAGCAGAGGGGCTTCTCACAGAGCACGTGGAGGCCAGCCCGGGCGGCCAGCGTCAGGTACTCGTCATGGGTCTCGTGGGGGGACGCGATCACGAGCGCGTCGAGACGCCCTTCCCGCACGAGCGCCGCGGCGTCGGGGTAGGGCGTCGTGTCGATTCCCTCGGCGGCGAGCGTGCGGGCGGCATCGATGGCCGTCGCCAGGCTGGTGCCGACCACGCCGACGACATTGGCCCCCTCGGCCGCCAGGAAGCGCGCGAGGTAGGGGCCCGTTCCCTGCCGGACACGGCGCGCGCCGACGATGCCGACGCGAAGCGGGCGCATCAGGGGCTGGGCGTCGGCCTCCACGAGGGCAGCATAGGTACGGCAGGTAGGTACGTAGCCGGGGCGGACGCCGTACGGGTTAGAATCCGCGGCTCAACCGGAGCCCTGCCATGCGTCCCGTCGTCTGCCTCGTCCTTCTCGCCCTCGTCCTCCTTGCTGCGGCGCCGGCCACGCCGGCCCAGGCCGAGGACGCCGCGCCGTCTTGGTTCCTCCGGCTGATGACACCGACCGAGGCGACGGTCGCGCTCCAGGCCGAGTTGAGCGGCCTCTCGCGGAACGAGCAATGGAACGCCCGCCCCGCGCTGGCCGGTGCCTACCTGGACGCGTGGGCCACCTCCGGCCAGGCGGTGAGCGAGCCCGCCGAGGTGCTGGCCCTTCATCGGCTCAACGCATCGGCACGGCGCTTCGACCAGGCTGTGCGGGTCGCCATGCCCCTCTTGGCGGACACCGGGGCGCCGGTCGGCGACCGCGCCCAGGCGGCCCAGGGGATCGCGGGCTTCATGGCGCAGGCCGAGGTGCGCGAGGCCTTGGGTGAGGAGGCGCTCGCGGAGCTGGCGTCGTCCATCGAGGCCTTCGCCACATCCGACGAGGCCGCGTCGGCGCGCGTGGATCCCAGCCGTCTGCTGTTCGGGCTGGCGCAGTACTACGGCGCCGTCGACCAACCCGAGAAGGTCGTTGCGCTGAACATGGCCGCGGCCCGGTCGAGCCCCGGCCGCGCGGCCCAGGCGGGGCGGTCCATCCTGCGCACCTGGATGTCGTCCACCGCGAGGATGGAGGACTACCCGGCGCTCATCGCGAACGCGACGAAGCACTTCGACGAGCTTCGCGCGTTGGCGGCGGGCTACGTGGAGACCGTGGCCGCCTCGGGCGACGAGCAGGCCAAGGCCCGGGCGGCGTCGGCGTCGAAGTTGCTGGCGAACGGCGAGGCTCCGCTCGCGATGCTGGGCCAACCGGCGCCGGCCTGGACGCTCGAGCATGCGTTCGGCGACGTCGAGCAACTCGCGGATCTCCAGGGCAAGGTCGTGTTCGTGGACTTCTGGGCAACCTGGTGCGGCTGGTGTATCCGATCCTTCCCCGCCGTCCGGGACCTCCTCCGGGATTACGCGGATACGGACCTCGCCGTCGTCGGTGTGACGACCACCGCGCCGAGCGTGGTCGAAGCCAACTACAACCTCGACGAGGACATGAAACACAAGCTCGAGGCGGGGAAGGCCATCGCGCGGATCCGCCTGGCGTCGGAGCGGGCTCCCGCCGATCCGGCCAAGGGCGTCTACCCCGCCGACGTGTTTCCCGCGAAGGAGCGCGAAGCGCTGACGCGCTTCATCGCCAATCACGAGATGACGTGGCCGGTGCTGATGATCGACAAGGCCGAGCCGAAGGCGAAGTTCGGCCTCCAGGGCTGGCCGCACGCCGTGATCATTGACCGCCAGGGGCGCATCCGGTACTTCAAGGTAGGTGCGCTCCTACGCGACCGGGAAGCGCAGGTGAAGCACTTCCGCGAGATCCTCGACGCCCTGCTCGCCGAGGGCGCCGACGCGAGTCGTTGATTCGCGATCGTGAGCCTCCCCCCTCGACCTCGCGGTGTCAGCATCCGCTGGAGCCTGCTCAGGAGCTTCTTGTTCCTGATCCTGGTTCTGGCGGGCGCGCTGTTCGTGATGGTGCGTATGGCGGCGCGGGACAAGGCCAGCGAGTTGGCCGGCGACCGCGTGCGACGCACGGTCGATCGAATGGAATCCGATCTGGCCTTCTTCTTCGAGCCCGTGCGGGATGGGCTGCGCGTGGCCGCGGGGTGGGCGTCCAACGGCGCCCTCAAATGCAGCGACGCCACGTGCATCAACGCGCTGTTCGGACCGGTCATTAGGCGGCACCACCAGATCGATGCGGTGAACACCGGGGATGCGCACGGGCGGGGCGCCATGCTGACGGTCACGTCGGAGGGATGGCGCAACCGACTCGTCGATGCCGAGTCATGGGGCGACCGCGCGCGCATCGTGGACTACTCGCCGTCCTGGGAAGCGGTTTCCACGCGCGACGAGAACGTCGGCTACGACCCCCGCTCGCGTCCGTGGTACGTCCAAGCCGCTGAGGGAGAAGCGGGGCGCGTCTACTGGACCGCGCCCTACACCTTCTTCACCAGCGGGGAGCCGGGCATCACGGCCTCGATCTTGGTCGGGGCGAAAGGGCGGGCTCCCTTCGTGCTGTCCTTCGACGTACGGCTCTCGGCCATCACCGACTTCGTACGTCGGCTGGACGCGGGGGCCAACGGTCTCGTGTTCGTACTCTCTACCGGTGAGGAAGGTGGGCAGGGTGGCCTGATCCTCGGCTTGCCGAACCATCCGGCGTTCGCGACGGAAGAGGCCCGTCGTTCCGGGATGCTCCGTCGCATCGACGAGTTGGATCTGCCCGTCATCCAGGCCGCGCTGCGACACGAGGCCGAGACGGAGGATCTCGCCAAGCCTGTCTCCTTCCCCTTCGAACACGAGGGGGAGACGTGGTGGGGGACGCGTCGGAAGTTCGTCGTGGAGGGTGCGCCAACGCTCTACCTGGGCGTCGTGACGCCCGAGAGCGACTTCCTGCAGGACATGACCCCGCTGCGCGTCCAGATCGCCCTCCTCACGCTGATCGCCATGGCAGGAGCCACGCTCGTCGCGGGATGGCTCTCGCGCAAGTACAGCCGACCGGTGCTGGATCTCGTGAGGAAGAGCGGACGGATCCAAGAGCTCGACCTGGATCCGCAGCCGCCGGCACGGACCAACGTGACGGAGCTGAGAGCGCTCGACCAGGCCCAGGAAGGCATGCGCAAGGCGTTGGACTCGTTCGCGCGGTACGTGCCGACCGAGGTCGTCAAGGACCTTCTCGTCCGGGGCGAGGCGGCGGAGATCGGGGGGCGGGAGCGAACCCTCACGATCCTCTTCACGGACATCGTCGGGTTCACGACCGTTGCGGAGCATCTGTCCGCCCGTGAGCTGACCATGCACATGAGCGAGTACTTCGACGGGATGGTGGACGCGCTGCGCGAGAGCGGAGCGACGGTCGACAAGTTCGTGGGCGACGCGATCGTCGCCTTCTGGGGCGCGCCGACGGACGACCCGCACCACGCCATCCACGGCGTCGACGCGGTTCTGCGTTGCCAGCGCCGGCTCGAGGTGTTGAACGAGGCGTGGCAGAAGAGCGGTAAGCCGCCGCTGCCCACGCGGTTTGGCCTCGCCACGGGGCCCGTGGTGGTGGGCAACGTCGGCGCGCGCTCCCGACTCCACTACACGGTGCTGGGCGACACGGTGAATCTCGCGAGTCGCCTGGAGGGAGCGAACAGCGTGTACGGCACCACGTCGCTCGTCGCCGAGAGCACGGTGGAGGAGGCCGGCGAGGCCTTCGTCTTCCGCCGGATCGACCGCCTCGCGGTGAAGGGACGACAGGCCCCGGTGACGGTCTACGAACTCCTCGGGGAGAGGGACGACGTCCCGGAGGACGATCCGCGTCGCGTGACCGTAGAGAAGGCGCTCGCTCTGTACCAGGGACGCGCCTTCGGCGAGGCCCTGGACCTGCTTGCTCCATGCATCGACACGGATGCGGCCGCCTTCCGGCTGGCCTCGCGGTGTCGGGACGCGCTACGAGATCCGCCCGCGCCGGGGTGGGACGGAACGACGCATCTGACGACCAAGTAGGACGCAAGAGCGGATCAGCGCTCCGTGAGGAGAGCGTTCAGCCATTGCCGCTCGAGCGTGCCGTAGCCGATGCCCACCCGGCGGGGGAAGGGGTCGCCGTCGAGTCGGTCGTGTAGGACGTCGGCGAGCGTCGCCACGACCGCTTGACGTCCGCGCGGCACCCCGTTCGTCATGAGGTGGTCGAAGAGCATCCCGCACTGGTCGTAGTGGCGCCCCCGGAACTCGTCCTGGGAGAGGCGCACGAGCTGCTGAAGGGGGGTGAGCTCGTGGCGACGGGCGCGTGTGAGGAAGCGCTCCCGACGCGGGCTGCGCGTGTCCTGCCCAGCGACGTCGCCCAGGGTCTCCGACCAGACGGCGATGCCTTCCCAGAGCCAGAGGCCGTGTCCTTCGGGGATGCGCGCACGTCCGGCACGCGGCGTGGCGTTGTCGAGGATCTGGTGGGTGATCTCGTGTCGCAGGTCGGCGCGAAGGGGTAGGGCGCCCTGCGGAGCCTTCTCGGCGCAGGCATGCACCGTGCGGGTCCGGTCGTCGTACCAGGCGGTCCAGCCGTGGTGCCCGGGCACGGCGAGGGCCAGCGTAGCGTTGTACTCGTCCCGGGTGGCATGCACGACGAGCTGGAGGGGATGGGCGGGGAAGACGAGGTCCAGGTCGTGTCCGAGCGTGGAGATCAGGAGGCTCACGTGCTGCTCGGCGACAGCCGCGACGCGCACGGCCTGCTCCCAGCCCACGTTCGTGCGCAGGCGGATGTGGGCGGTGCGCAGCTCGAAGCCCGCGTCGGCGCGCACGCCGGTGGGGGGGGGCGCGGACTTCGGTCGCAGCCCGTGGCCGGTGGCGACGCGGCCCTCGTGCCACGCGTCCAGGTCGCGCCGCGCGACGAAGAGGAGCTCGTCGACGGCGCGGTAGTCCTCCTGCCGGCCGGCGAAGGGGGGGAGGCGATCCTTGGGGGGAGGCGCCGGGATGCTCACGAGGCCCGGTCCACGGCACGCCGCGAGGAAGAGGAGCAGAAGGCAGAGCCCGAGCCAGGACGGGCGCCATCGTCGCGGGCGGGGGGCGGCGTGTTGCATCGACGCGCGTAGGATACGCCGATGGCGAAGAAGTCCTCCCGGTCCGCGAAGACGGCGAAGAAGGCGGCGGCGGTGGCCGCCGACGAGCGGCAGGTCATCGCCACGAACCGCAAGGCTCGCCACGACTACATGCTGCTCGCCAAGCTCGAGGCCGGGCTCGTGCTGACGGGCAGTGAAGTGAAGTCGCTTCGCAGCAACGGGGCCACGATCCGGGAGGGGTACGCGAAGATCGAGCATGGGGAACTCTGGCTGCTGGGCGTGCATATCCCGCCGCTGCCCCAGGCGTCGTATCAGAACCACGAGCCCGGGCGGCCGCGCAAGTGCCTGGTGCACAAGCGGGAGCTCCACAAGCTGGAGGCGGCGCTCGTGGGGCAGGGCACGACGCTGGTGCCCCTCGTGCTCTACTTCAAGGGCGTCCGGGCCAAGGTGGAGCTCGCCTTGGCGAGGGGCCGCCAGAAGGGTGATCGTCGGGCGCGGGAGCGCGAGAAGGAAGACCGCAAGCAGATCCGCGACTACACGTAGCGCGGGCGGGCGTACGGCGCGGAGGCCTGCGTTTGCGGGTACCATCAGGGATGGTCCTAGGACCTGCTCCTTGAAAGAACGGCTTCACCGTCCACCGACACCTGCACCGGGATCCCGCGGCTGACCAAGCGTGGGGGCGAATAGAATCGACCGGGTGCCAGGGTCGTCGTCGTGGCGCGCCGGGGAACCCAGGTCGGACCCCCCGTTATCAACCTCCCTGGAACCTTAGTTGCCAACAGCGACTACGCACTCGCAGCTTAATTAGCTGCGCGATCCCCTCCCTGCGCCCGTAGGGGAGTCAGGATTGCCATACTTCGGGCTGGTCCCTTCACCGCCGTGCGTCGGTGGGGGGGCGAGACTTTACGCACTGGTCCGAAGGGAAGCCCGTCTGCGGGCGTCCTCAGGACGAGAATCAAATCGCAGACTACGCGCGTAGAGGCGCCGGCGACTCCATCACGGGACGGGGGTGCAATTCCCCCCGCCTCCACCACCCCCGGTCGCAGTACGTGGGCTGCCGTTCTCCCAAGTACGCCCAACGGCGTAAGTGCGCTGAGTAGAGGCGGGGGGAGGCATAATTGCCCCCGCCTCCACCGACGACGAGAGATGAACGAACCCCTCTCCGCCCGTCGCAAAGCCGACGGGCGCCCAATCCGTCGCGAAGCCGACGGCCCGAAGAGCGAGGGGGCCGCCCCTGAGTCAAGCCCCCGCGCCCCCGCCCCCAGTCCGTCGCGAAGCCGACGGACCGCCAACCAAAGGGCCCGTCCAACTCCACCCCCCGTGAGCACGCACCCCCGGCGGCAAATGCCGCCGGCCTCTCCGCCCGTCGCAAAGCCGACGGGCGCCCAATCCGTCGCGAAGCCGACGGCCCGAAGAGCGAGGGGGCCGCCCCTGAGTCAAGCCCCCGCCCCCCGCCCCCAGTCCGTCGCGAAGCCGACGGACCGCCAACCAAAGGGCCCGTCCAACTCCACCCCCCGTGAGCACGCATCCCCGGCGGCAAATGCCGCCGGCCTCTCCGCCCGTCGCAAAGCCGACGGGCGCCCAATCCGTCGCGAAGCTGACGGCCCGCAGAGCGAGGGGGCCGCCCCTGAGTCAAGCCCCCGCCCCCCGCCCACCCCACACCCACAACCGCAAATGCCGCCGGCCCCCACCCACCCGCATGGCATCCTTCCCCCATGCGCGTCCTCTACGTCGGCAAGGGCCACGCCAAGGCCCTCTGGTCCGGTCACCCCTGGGTTCACGCTGCGGCCGTCCGCCGCATCGACGACCCTTCCCCCGACACGCTTCCGACCCCACAGGCCTCCCTCGTCCCTGACGACGTCGTGGAAGTGCGCGACGCGGACGGCCGCCGTATCGGCCGCGGCTTCTACTCCCCGGACTCCGCGATCCGCGTCCGCCTCTTCGAGCAGCACACCCCCGACGCGGATCCCGATGAGCTCCTCGATGCCCGGATCCATCGCGCGGTCGATCTGCGAGGACGCCTCTTCCCGAGGCCCCAGGAGACGAACGCGTATCGTCTCGTGCACAGCGAGGGCGATGGCTTGCCGGGTCTCGTCGTGGATCGCTACGGAGAGGTCCTGGTGGCGCAATTCGCCACGGGGGCGATGCACCGCCGTCGCGAGCGACTGGCGGCCACGCTGCTCGAGGCGAGTGGCGCGCGGTCGCTGGTGGGGCGGGCCGGCGGGTACGAGCGTGAGGAGGGAATCGCGGCCGAGGAGGTGGCGTTTGCCGCGGGTGCGGCGCTCTCGGGTGCTCTCTGGGTGCGTGAGGGCGGATTGGATGTAGAGGTCGAGCCACAGGGAGGACAGAAGACCGGGCACTACGTGGACCAACGCGAGAACCGAGCGCTGGTGGGGCAGATGGCGTCGGGGCTGACGGTGTTGGACCTGTACGCGGGCACCGGTCTGTTCTCGGTCCAGGCATTGCGCCACGGGGCGGCATCGACCCTGGCGGTGGACGCCTCGGCGGCGGCGCTGGAGCGGGCGGGGCGCCACGCCGCCAAGAACGGTGTGGCAGGGGCTTTCGAGGGACGGGTGTCTGACGTGCGGGAGACCTTGGTCGAGTTGAAGGGGGCACGCCGGCGCTTCGGGCTGGTGGTGGTGGATCCTCCGAACTTCTTCCCCCGGAGGGGCGGGGAGGGTCGGGCGCAGCGGGCGTACCGCGATCTGAACGTGCAGGCCCTGACGCGTGTAGCCGAGGGTGGGCTGCTGGCGACATTCTCGTGCAGCGCCAGGCTGGACGCGGAGGGGCTCCGCGCCGTGGTCGCCTCGGCCGCGCTGGAGTGCCGGCGGCCCGTCCGGGTCCTGCGGGAGCTGACGGCGGGACCCGATCACCCCTTCCTGGCTGCGGCACCCGAGGGCCGCTATCTGACGGGCTTGCTCGTGAGTCTTCTGGCCCAACCGGCGACGGTCTGAAACCCTCGACCCTCGAGCGTCGTCGGAACATGCATCAGGTTGGGCGCGCGACCCAAGGGAGGCACTCCGCCCGCCCGGACGTCGGTTAGTCTTCCGTCCTTCGCCCCAGGAGATTCCCATGCGGTTGTTCCCCATCGCCTTGGCCGTGCTGGTCGGGCTCGTCATGCTCGTTCCGGCGGTAGCCGACGACGACACGGCTGTTGCCGAGAAGCCGAAGGTGCTCGACTTCGGTGAGGTCGTCGAAGATCTGTCCGGTCCCGGACCGAACGGAGAGACCCACAAGCTCTCCGGCCTGCAGATTGACAAGGCCAAGGCCGAAGCGGCCGTGCTCGAGGCGGCCAAGGCCTACGCGAATGGCAAGCCCCTGACGCTGGCGACGGCCGTCGCCTCGCTCGAGGGCCTCATGGACGACGGTGAGCTCGACGACTTGATGGTCAAGGAGTTCGTGGCCAAGGCGGGGCAGCCTTTCGGGCTGACGGTCAACGAGGCGCGTCTCGACCGCGTGAAGACGCTGGCCGACGTGGCCGCGTGGATCCTCGGCTCGAAGGACTCGCCGATTCTGGTCATGATCTGGTCGCCGCGATGCCCGATGTGCAAGGGCGTCTACGACGAGCGCGTCGTCGAGCTCCTCGGTGAAACGGGCGTTCGTCTGCTCGTCGTGGCCGGTAGCTACCCCGACAAGGCGGAGCACGTGAACACCTACCTCGAGGAGAATGGCTACGCGTGGAACGTGATCCTCGATCCCGAACAGAAGATCGTGGATCGCCTCGGTGGCAAGAAGACCCCGCATCTGTTCCTGTTCGACAAGGATCTGAAGCTGCACTACCGCGGTGGGGTGGACGACGATCCGCGTGGCAACAAGTCGGACGACGAGCGTGATGACTGGTTCATGAACGCCATCGAGGCGGTCGTGGAAGGCCGGAGCGTCGAGGTCACCGAGACCATGCCCCCTGGCTGAAGCATCAAGCGCAAGCCCGCGTGACGGGTAACAAGCTGAAAAAGGCCCGCCTGGCGGGCCTTTTTCAATTCCTACGTTCGGTACGGAGGCAGCCTCGTCAACGAACTCTTCGCCGCCCCAGGCGGCTATCGCTGGGCGGCGACGTGCGCGATCGACCTACCTCCGCACCCCGCGGTCGGGCCCGCGCAACCTCCACAGCAACCATGCGCCGCCGGTGATCACCGTCCAGTAGAGACCGACCAAGGACACGATGACGAACAGGGGGCCGAGGACATTGACGAGACCGTCGGGGAGAACGAGCAGCGCCGCCCCCAAGCCCACCGCACCGACGCTCAGCAGGAGGGGGCCGGCGAAGGGAAGGCGGCGGCGAGACTGCAGCTCGTCGGTCGCGGGACGCCGCAGGGGTTCGGTATCGGGTGTTCGAGCGTTCACCGGGGATGAAACTCAGGACCGCGGCTTCGCCTCGGATCGGCGCATCGGACGGAGCGCGAGCCGATCGAAGGCGAGGCCGAAGGCCGTGAGAGCGAGCAGCCACTTGACGGTCATGACCACCTCGAATGCTGGCGACGCCACGGGGGCGGGAAGGAATGCGACGAGAAGCCCGGCGAGCAACAAGCGATGACCGCAGAGTCGGTCGTGCTCCGGGGTTCCCTTTGCGTGGGAACGGATCGCGAGGGTCTTGCGGTAGATGCCGACGCCGAGGAGGAGCCACCCAGCGCCATGCAAGAGAATCGCGCCGAATTCCGGCAGGTAGCCGATGAGCACGTCACCGCCAAGCACCAAGCCGACCACGGTGAGCCCGAGCCAGACCGGCATGTCGCGCGCCATCGCGTTGTAGTCCCTGAGCAGGTCGCCATCCTCCTTCGGAAGCTGCGCCTGCAGCCGCGCCCGCGTGGCTTCGTCGAGGGCGGGCGGGGGGGCGGGTAGGCGGCGCGGAAGCGGTTCGACCAGGCTCACGGCTCCCAGGCTAACCGATTCCGTTTCGGGATCGGTATGGCCGCCGTCGGCGGAAAAAGTTCGTTGACGAGGCTGCCTCCGTACCGAACTTTTCGGCGTAGAATTCAGGACTCCCCGTGAAGACACTCGACTCCATGCTCGTCGGCGTGACGGCCGTCCTGGTGGCCGGCGTCATCGCATGGACGGCGCTTCAGGCCGCCGCCTCGCCGCAGGGCGGACGACGCGCACTCCCGCGGGTGCCTCCCCCGCCGGCTATCGAGCATGCGGAGACGGGCTCCTCTTCCGGGTTGCCCGAGGGCGTCACGATCGATCCGCAGACCCTGGAGTTGGTCGGGCTCGACCTGGCGCCGGAGGACGGCAGTCGCGCGGTGAGCTGGTCGACGCTCCGCAGCTACGAGTACCAGGAGGATCTGAAGGGCGTTCCCGAAGACATCCAGTCCCTGGACGGGCAGCCGGTCACGATGGCCGGCTTCCTCCTCCCGCTCTACGAGTTCGACAACATCAAGGAGTTCAATCTCGTCGCCAGCCACTGGTCGTGCTGTTTCGGCGTGCCGCCGGGCATCAATGGGTGGGTGTACGTGCGGCTGGCCAAGGGACAGAAGGGACTCAAGAACAGCACGGACCCGCTGAAGATCGTCGGCACGTTCCGCGTGCGCGAGCACAAGGAGGCCGGCTACGTCGTGTCGATCTACTCGATCGAGGACGCGAAGGCGACGGTCATCGGCTGGTAGCCACGCGCTGGAGGCTCAGGCGTCCGGCTCCAGGTTCTCGGCCACCGGCGTTGTGAGACCGCGCCATGCGGGCAGCAGACCGGCGAGCACGCCGAGGCCGATCAGCGCGAGGAGGATCGTCGCGTCCATGGCGCCGGGCGAGGGGTCCAGGCGGACGCCGTAGCTCGCGAGTGCCGTCGGCGCCGCCAGCGCGGCCACCCCGTGTCCCAAGACGAGACCGAGGACGCCGCCGGCGAGGCAGAGGAGCAGCGACTCGAAGAGGATGACCGAGAACACGTGGAGCGGCCGCGCGCCAAGGGCGCGAAGGAGCGCAATCTCCCGGCGACGACCGTGAATCGTGTTGTAGAGCCCGACGAGGATGCCCAGCCCCGCGACGACGGTCACGAGCCACGCGATGGCGCCGACCGCGCGGTTCACGTCGCCGACGATGCCGAGGAGCTTTCGCACCTGGTCGGCTGGGAGGACGGCCTGCGCATTCGTGCGCGTCGTGCGGAACTCGTGGAAGTAGCCCAGCCGCAGCTGAGGGCTCTTCAAGCGGATGCCGATCGCGGAGAGAGACTGCGGCCCGTCGTGGTCGCACTCGGCGTGGTCGTCGTCGTCGAGGCCCTCGATGCCGACGAGGTCGAGTTCCTCATTCGCGTGGTCGTGTTCGTGATCCGGGTCGTCGCAGTCGGTGTGTTCTTCGGGTGCGGCGGCGTCGTGTCCGGGAATCGCATAGAACGTCTGAATGGGAATGTAGATCGCTCGGTCATGCGGGGTGCCGGTAGGGCGGAGCACGCCGACGACGGTCCAGCGCTCGTCGTGCGCATGCCCGCCCTCGGCCAGCCCGTGCGTGACGCCGAAGTCCTGACCCAGAGCGAGGCCGGTGGCGCGGGCTACACCACTTCCCACCACGGCCTCGAACGTACCCGTTCGGAAGAGGCGGCCGCGCACCCCCTCGCCGATCGGCCGCCGCTCGCCGTCCGTCAGCAGCGTGAAGAGGTCGTCGGTCGTACCGATCACCCGGTGGCCGCGGTAGGTGTCGCCCATGGCGTAGGGGATCGCGTCCTTCACCCGCTCGTCGGCCAGGGCTTCCTCGTAGACCGACCAGGCGAGCGTTCCTCCGGGCTCGTCCACATGGAAGAGGGTCGAGAGCGTGGCTTGCAGGGGGGAGCCATGGGGGGGGGCGAGCAGGACGTCGTAGCCTCCGACCGCGTCGCGAAAGGAGGTCTCGGTCGAGGCCCGCACGGAGTCGACGAGCACGACCAGCCCCACGCCGAGAGCGACGGCGATCAGGGTCAGGGCGCTCGACAGCGGCCGGCGGAGGACCCCCCGGAAGGCGAGCCCCAAGGAAGCCAGGAGGTGCGTTGCGGCGTCCTTCATGCGACACCGCGACCGGCCGGCGTGGCCGGCGCCAGGTGGAGCCGACCGTCGAATCGCTCCAGCGCCGCCGGGTCGTGACTCACGACGAGGACCGCCGCGTCGCGCTCCTCTGCAAACGCGAGCAGGAGGTCCAGGCATGTGTCGGCGTTGGCGCGGTCGAGGTTCGCGGTGGGTTCGTCCGCGAGCACGAGGGACGGGTTTCCCGCCAGTGCCCGGGCGATCGCCACCCGCTGCTGCTGCCCTACGCTGAGTTGCTTGGGGCGGTGGTGGCGGCGCTCGAGGAGACCTACGCGTGCCAGGGCGTCCCGCGCGGCCTTGCGCGGCGACGCGGGCCCGGCCGGCCGGAAGCTCATGCCGAGAACGACATTCTCTTCCGCGCTGAGGTGGGGCAGGAGGAGGAAGGTCTGGAACAGATAGCCGATGCGACGCGCCCGCAGTCGATCCCGCGCGGCTTCGCCCAGGCCGGTCATGCTTTCCCCGGCGATTTCGATCCGGCCGGCGTCGGCCGGGAGGACGCCCGCGATGAGGTGAAGCAGCGTCGTCTTGCCCGAACCACTCTCTCCTTCCACGGCGAGGGTCGCGCCCGCGGGGAGATCGAGGGCGGGCAGATCGACGACGCGGACGCGGCCTCCACCGGGCGCGGCGAACGCCTTCTCGAGGTCGCGGATGTGGAGGGCGGGGGGCGCGGACATGGCGGCCACGAGCCTACCCGAGGGACAAGCCACAAGGGACAAGCCGCGAGGGCCGGGTCGGGCTAGCGCTCGGCGAGCAGCTGACGCACCCGAATGCCGCGTTTGACGACGCGCACCGTCAAGAAGAGCGCGGCGGCCAGACAAACGAGCATCAGGACCCGGGTCAAGAGGTCGCTGAAGACGCGCGCCGGCCCCTGCCCCAGGACGTCCGCCGGGAACACCACCAGCTCCCCTCGGGTGGCGACCAGCACGAGGAGGACGGCCAGAGCCAGCGACGCCAAGGCGTCCACGGCCACGGCCGACACCGTCTCGCGTCCGCGCGCGAGATTGAGGATCTGTCGTACGGCGAAGAGGCCGAACACGACATCCAGCAGAGGCAGGAGCGAGACGACGACGGGGGAGAGAATCGGCACGAGACCATCTGCCGTGCGCAGCGCGAAAATGGCGTCACGGAACGGATGGAAGACGAGGGCCAGCAGGCCCAGCAGGACGAGCCCCAGGACACTGTCGGCGCGGCTGGTCTGCGCGCGAAGCTGAAGCGCCGGCAACATGGCCGGGGCCTTGCCGCGGCCCAGCAGGGCAAACAACAGGAAGAGCGCGCCGGCGTCGAGCAGGAAGATCGACAGCGCACCCGAGAAGACGGCGGCGAGGGGTTGGGTGGGCAGGGGACCGAGGAGGCCGGGAATCGCCGCCCCGCTCGTGCCGGCAACCGTCAGCACGATCGAGAGGAGGAGGTGCACGGCGAACGTCACGGCGAGCATGCGCGTGAAGGTGCGTCGCGTCGCGAGGTCCACGCGAATCGCGGGCGCGACGAGTTCTTCGGCCAGCTGCTCCGCAGGACCCAGTGCCTGGACGGCGCGCTGTTCGGCCTCGACGGCCGTCGCGCCTCCCTCGGCCTCCGCGTCCATGCGGTCCCGGAGCAGGCCGTCGACCTCCTGCAAGATCCGTGCGCTGTCCCGGTAGGGGAGGAGGTCGCGGAGGCGCTCGATGTAGTCGCTACGGGTCTTCACGCTCGTGCTCATGACAGGCGGCCTTCCACGGCGGCGTCGGTCGCATCGCGCACACGACGCCAGGCATCGACGAGCTCTTCCTTGCGGCGGCGCCCGTCCTCGGAGAGCTCGTAGTACTTGCGCGGGCGTGCCCCGTCCGTGTTCCAACTCGAGGAGAGGAGACCCTGCTGTTCCAGCCGACGCAGGATGGGATAGAGCGTGCCTTCCTCGACCTCGAATCCGACCTCGGAGAGCTGGCGCACGAGGTCGTACCCGTAGCGAGGCGACTCGAGCAGGATGAGCATGACGAGCTGTACCGCGCCGCGGCGCAGCTCCGCTTCCATCCGGGCATCGATCGATGTCTGGCCGATGTCATGTCCCTCACGCCGGCAAGGCGCCACCCTCTGCTTCGACCGGATGGGGCCGCGACCTGAGGAGAAGCCGCCGGAGGCGGCCAGGGGCCCCGGCGGCAGGTAGCATCCGCGTATGTCGAGACGCACGGCCGTCCTCTTCCTCCTCGTCTTCGCCCTCCTCGCGGGGAGCCTCGACGCGTCGGCGGAGTCCGAGCCGGTGCGGGCCTCGATCGACGCCCTCTCCGCCCCCGGCGAGGCCACGCGTCGGGCTGCCGTAAAGGCCCTGGTGGACGCCCTCCCCGCCTCGCGGGCGCCCGTCATCGCGGCCCTGGAAGATGCCCGTCCCGAGGTCCAGGTCCACCTCATCGAGGTGCTCGGGCGGGACGGCTCGCCGGCCGCCATCCGGGCCCTGCTCCTTGCGTTGGCCGCTGCCGAGCCGCTGCAGGCGTCGCGCATCCGGCACTCGCTCGTGGCGCGAGCAGAGGTCTCCCGGCGCGTGCTCGAGGCCTGGGCCGAGGATCCGTCGCTCAAGACGCCCGGTGAAGGAGGCGCCGTTTCCAAAGAGGTGGTCGCGCTCGAGACGCTGCTGAGGCGCGCCGAGGCGGAGCGGCTGTTCCTCTCGCGCAAATCGGTCACGGGCGGCACGGGGTCGTATCGCGGCCAGTACGAGTTGCTCGAGCCCTATCGGGAGGAGGCGCTCGACGTGTGCGTGGGGATCCTGCTCGACCGGGCCGTCGATGAGCCCGGCGTGTTCACCACGGGGCGCTTCGAGCTGCTTCGCTCGCCCGAGCGCGCCGTGGACATGGTCGAGTTGATCGGCATGGCGTCGCACGCGTTTGCGGAACTGGGGCGGCCTTCGGACGACGAGCACATGCGCGTCCTCGAAGCGGAGTTGGAGGTGCTCTACAGTCGGATCAAGGACTACCCCGGGTTTCTGGATCCGGCGTTCCTCGAGAATCTAGGTCGCTACGCGGACATTCTCGTGGCCCTCTATCACGTCCACCCAACGCGGTACGCGCGAGGCCTGAAGCACCTTCTCAAAAACATCTCACCTGGCGGCGATTGGCACGACGGACTCACGGTCAGCCATCGCGCGGCGATCCTGCTCCAGGTTGGGCGGTACGAAGAGGCCATCCAAGAGTTCGAGCGGCTCCTGGGCGGACGAGATCGCCTCGGCATCGCCAGCCGAACGGTGACGTACTACAACATGGCCTGTGCGTATGCGCAGTGGGGGGAACGCATCGAGGGTGAGGAGCGCGCGGAGAAGCGCGAGCTCGCGCTCGAGTACTTGCAGCGCTCCGTCGCCGCCGGCTGGAGCGATGTCGGTTGGCTGGACGAGGACCGGGATCTGGACCCGATTCGGGCAACCGATGCGTTCCAGCGCCTTCGCCAGATGGTGCTCGTGGCCAACATCCCTCCCGAAGAGCGGTAGCGCCCTTCCGACGCGGGCTCAGCGCAGGGCGCGCACGAGCAGCTGGCTGGACCAGATGAGCAGCATCGCCAAGGCGATCGCTCCCAGGCTCACCACGAGGGTCCCTCCGTTGGCCGCCGTCGCGAAGCACATGGACAAGAAGTAGAGCCCGAGCAGCATCTCCAGGACCTGTCGCTTGGGGGGAGCGGCGCGAGGCGTGCGCGCGAACGCGAGGCTGGATACCGCTCCCGCCGCCACGAACGTGCCCAGCGTGGGGACGGCCGAGATCACCCACACCAAGCCCCCAGCCAGCGTAAACGCCCCGATCAACAACAACCGTGCGATGAGCCGCCGAGTCTCGCTGTCGGTTTCCTCCGTGGTACTCCAGAGGGTGACGCCGGCCGCGTAGAGTCCGATGGCGAAGGGAGCAAGCAGGACGTAGGCGGGCGCAGCGCCGGCGAGCACGAGCGGAAGGACGCCTACCGAGGCATTGGCCAAACGCACCCCGCCCATCGTGAGCACCCCCGGGACCAGCCAGCGCTTCGTCAGGAAGTCGTAGAGAAGGGCCAGCGCGAGCGCCACGGCGACGACGCGCCGGTCACCGGCCGGCCCCCCCCCGAGGGCCAGGGCGCCCAGGCCGAGAAGAACGAGCAGCACGACGGCGGCGGGCACGGCGACGGCCCCACTCGGCAAGGGGCGCGTCGGGGCGAGGGTGCGATCCCGGGCGCGGTCGGCGATGTCGTTGGCCGCCATGCCGAATGCGTACGTGAGCAGCGAGGTGAGGGCGAGCAGGGCCCACGACGAGACGCCGTAGGTGGCCAGCCCCTGGCCGCCGCCGGCCAAGGCGAGCGCCAGGCAGGCGAGCGCGTCCCAGGCCGCCGTCGCGGCCAGGGGGAAGCGGATCAGGCGGAGCCAGTCGCGCATGACGAGGCGGAGGCGGCGGCCGGCGCCCCGGTCAACGGCCCGTCAGATTCGTGAAGTCGTTCTTGAACGCGAAGAACATCAGCAGGAGCAGCAGCATCAGGCCGACGAACTGCAGCCGTCCGATGGTCTCCTCCTTGAGCGGCTTCCCCTTGATCTTCTCGATCAGGATGAACATCAGGTGACCACCGTCGAGCACGGGAATGGGGAGGATGTTGAGCACGGCCAGCGAGACGCTGATGTAGGCGAGGAAGAGCAGGAACTGGAGGAAGTCCGACTCCACGCGCGCCGACGAAACGGCCACGATCGTCGCCGGGCCCGCCACGTTCTTCGTGAAGGAAATGCCTCCGGTGAAGAAGGCGCCGATCAGCCGGAAGATGTTCTTGATCTCGTGCCCGGTGCGCGCGACGCCTTTGCCGAGCGCGTCGGCCACGCCGGTGGACTGGAAGGGCTCCAACGAAGCCTGGAGGTCGATGCCGTCGATCGTCTCCAGCGCCACGGGCGTGACGGTGACGTCGCGCTCGTCGCCGCCGCGCGAGCGCACCCGCAGCGTCATGGGCTTCGCGCCGTCCGCCCCCGTCACCGCCGTCACGATGCCGGTGAAGTCGGCCACGGGCAAGCTGTCCACGGCGAGGATGGTCTCCCCCGACTGGACGCCCGCATCGGCGGTCGGAGACGAGGGGTAGCGAGCCGACGCTCCGCTCATGCGCCCGGCGGGGATGGGCTTCACCGCGTTCGTGATGGCACGGTCGAGACCGATGTCTCGCATGAAGGCGAACGTCTCCTGGGGCGTGGTCAGGGCGACGGGAAGCTCCATCTCCTGGTCGCCGC
The DNA here is from genome assembly GCA_963802335.1 of uncultured Planctomycetota bacterium. Lineage (GTDB taxonomy): Bacteria > Planctomycetota > PLA2 > PLA2 > JAEUHO01 > CAWDIE01. Next base: position 923,281 of record CAWDIE010000009.1, read on the forward strand.
GCCGGACACGGAGCTTCTCGATCGGGGCACGGAAGGGCAGCGTCTCGTAGTCCGAGGTGCTCTCGAGCGGTTCACGGCCCTGCGGTGTCTCGGCCGCGAGTAGCACGTCACCGGGCTTCAGGACGGAAGCGGCCGCGCCGCGCACGAACGACACCTTGGCCTGGTAGTACGGCTCGACGCCGATCTTGTAGATCGGTGTGGCCGCGGGCGGTAGGTCCGAGCCAAGCGGGTAGGAGAACGTGACGGGCTCGTCATCGAGGACCTGGATCTCGACCCCCCCGTCCGCGCTCGCCGCCAGCGCTGCCTGGAGGAGGTCGTACGCCGCACGGCCCCCGCGGGTCTCGATGCCGGCCACGCGCACGACGTCCGTCGGACCCACATGCACCTGCTTGTCGCCCTGGGTGATCGTCAGGTCGGCGGCAGCGCCGATGCCCAGCAGGACGGCGCCCTGTTCCTCGTTGTAGCGCGGCCTGACCTGGACCGTGAATCGGTCGGGCCCTCGCTCGACCTCGATGTCGGCGTCGCCGTCCGTTCCGAGGAAGACGGTCTCCATCTTCATCTCGGTGAACGAGTAGACGGGCTGGCCCTTGATGGACACGATGCGGTCGCCCGGTTCGAGACCAGCCTCCCAGGCTGCCCCGCTCGGGTCGAGGGCGCCCACGATCGGGGGCTCCTGCGTCACGTTCCCGGCGAAGGCGATCGTGTAGAGGGCGACGGCCGCCAACACGTTCATGATCACGCCCGCGGAGATGATGAACACGCGAGCCCACATCGGACGGTTGGGGAACTCGTCCGGGGCCTCGGAGCGTCCCTCGCCGGGGTTCTCACCGGCCATCTTGACGTAGCCCCCGAGCGGCACCGCCGCGAGCCGGAAATCCATGGCGTGCTCGGCGGGGTCGAGGCGACGACGCCCCACCGTGAAGCGCCGGGCCTGGTCCGGTAGCTGCTCCCAGCCGAAGAGGCGAGGCCCGAAGCCGATGGAGAAGGTCTCCACCCGGGTCTTGGTGAGGCGGCAGGCGAGGTAGTGGCCCAGCTCGTGCACGAAGATCAGGAAAGCGACCCCCAGGATGGAGACGGCGATGGACGTGCCGCTGGCGAGCAGGGGGGTGAACAGGGTCGTGGGCATGCTGCTTTTCTCGGGGTTTCGGGTGCTCTTCGACGCCTCCTACTCGCCGCAGGCGGCAGGACGGAAAAGGCGCCGAGCGGCGAGACCAAGCCGACGAGGATACCGCTGCGGGCGGGGCGCTCCGAGGTTCCCTAGGGGGGTGTGGCCCCCTGCGCCTCGGAGAGAGGGCTCATGGCTCCATCACGAATCCGAGGAGGGTGCCGTGGGGACGGCCTCGTAGGATGCCCTCGACCCGAGGAGCGACCCCATGGGCAACTTGAGCTACGACGACGCCGGCGTGGACATCGACAAGAAGCACAACGTGCTCGAACGGATCGGGACCCTGGTGAAGAGCACCTTCACGCCCGCGGTGCTGCACGAGCCCGGGTCCTTCGGCGGGCTCTTCGACGGCCGCTTCCCCGGACGCGAGGAGCCGATCCTGGTGGCCACGAACGACGGCGTCGGCACCAAGGTCCGTCTCGCCATCCGAGCGGGGCGGGCGCGCGGCCTGGGACACGACATCGTCAACCACTGCGTCAACGACATCCTGGTTCAGGGAGCCGAGCCGCTCTTCTTCATGGACTACTTCGCGGCCAGCCACCTGGATCCCGCCGTGTTCGAAGACACCGTGGCGGGACTCGCCGAGGCCTGCCGCGCCGTCGGCGCGGCCCTGCTCGGAGGCGAGACCGCCGAGATGCCGGGGGTGTATGCGGAGGGCGAGTTCGACCTCGTGGGCTTCCTCGTCGGCTTGGTGGACCGCGAGCGGCTGTGGCCACGGGACGTCGTGGCGGGCGACGCTCTGATCGGGGTGCGCTCCGACGGCCTCCATACGAATGGCTACTCCCTGGTGAACCACATCGTGGATCGAGATGCACTCGACCTCGACGCCACCCCGGACGGTCTCGGGGAGTCGTTGGCGGATGCGCTCCTCAGGCCGCATCGGGCGTATCTCGAGCCCATCAAGAAGCTGCGCGACGCCGTCCGTGTCCACGGCATCGCCCACATCACCGGAGGTGGCCTGCAGGAGAATCTCCCGCGGATCCTCCCCGAGGGCGTGGGCGCGCGCATCGATCGATCCACGTGGGCGCCCAACCCCGTGTTCCGCTGGATCCTCGAGACGGGGCCCGTCGAGCGCGAGGAAGCGTACCGCGTCTTCAACATGGGCTGCGGGCTCGTGATCGCCGTTCGTCCGTCGGATGTGGATGCTGCCCTCCAGGTGCTGAGGGACGCGGGCGAGGACGCGTGGCTCATGGGCGAGCTCGACACCGGGGTCGGCGTCCGCTTGGAGAACTGACGGCCGCCTTCGAACGCTGGCGTCAGTCGAGCATCAGGTCGTCGAGCCGCTGCCAGAGGAGGGGGCGGCCGCTGTGCAACTGCTGGGACCCCAGGACCATCTTGGTCGGCAAGCGGTTCAGCAGGGCGCCCGAGACGTCCACGACGCCCTCGTTGAGGTAGACGTCGCCGCGCTCGTCGAGGTACCACATCCGCCACCCGCTCTCGCCGGGCGCCAGCGGTCGGGCGACGAGGACGAAGTGTCGCTTGACCAGCTCCAGATCGGGCGGCGGCTGGCCGGGGCCGCGCGGAGCGATGGCGATGCCGGCGGCACCTTCGCGTCCGTGGGGCAGGAGAACGTCGATCCGGTAGCCGGGGGTCGTTACGTACCGGCGACCGTCTTCTTCCCGCAGGGGGTACCCCGCATCCAGATCGTCGCTCGCCAGGTCGGCCAGCCACCCATAGCGGCCGTGCGTTTCGTGATACCGCGCCTGGGCCTCCGCCAGATCGAAGAGCGCTCCGAGGGACTCGTTCTCGTTCTCGACCTTCGTCCGGGCGACGCGCCGCTCCTTGAGCAGGGGGGTGACGATCAGGACGGCCGCCCCGATGAGGATCAGGGAGAAGAAGAGCGTGTGCTCGCGGCGGGTCGTGATCGGCGGTTTCTGGGCCACCGTGGCTCCTCGAAAGACGGCGGCGAACCGCCGGGTCGTGAGATCCGTATACTCGGACTGTGGCGCAGGATCACCCCCGGTCTGCCCCCGAGGTCCCGGTGGACTCCCTGCCCGGAGCCGGGGCACCCGTGAGACCCACGGTCCGGAGCACCTTCGAAGGGCGGGTCGTCGGCACCTTCGTGGTGCTGGTCGCCGTGGCCGCCCTCCTGCTGGGCGAGAACCTCGTGTTCTTCATGGCGTGCCTCGCCCTGGGGGCGCTTCTGGCGACGCGGTGGGCCGTGGGGCTCGGCCTTCGGGGACTCGGCGCGACCCGTGCCTCGCCCGGCAGCGCACGCGTCGGCGTGCCCGTTCCCGTGACCTACGAGCTGCATAATCCCCGGCGACGGGGTGCCGTCGGCGTCGAGCTTCACGACCGCAAAGGTCCGACGGCCCGTCCCGTGGACCTCGCGCTGGAGTTCCCCTACGTGCCCGGCCGCAGCCGACGTCGGCACACGGCCCGCTTCGTCTACCTGCGCCGCGGGCCGCAACCCCTGTGGCCCGTGCGGCTGAGGACGCGTTTCCCGCTCGGGCTCTTCGAGGCCGTGCGTTCGGCCGAGGAGAGCGCCGAGATTCTTGTGCGACCCCGGGAAGGGCGCGCCACGCCACGTCTGCTGGGCTTCGTGGCCGGTCGGGCGCACGCGGCCCGGCGCCCCAGCGCCCGGATCCGCGGGCAGGACGCCTTCCACGGCGTCCGTGAGTTCCGCGTCGGCGACGACCCGCGTCGGATCCACTGGCGAACCACGGCGCGCACGGGGGCGCTCGCCCTGTCCGAGTGGCATCGGGACGAGGGGCTGGACCTCGTCGTGGTGCTCGGCCGCGGGCGCGGCGCCGGAGGGAATGCCGCGCGCGACTTCGAGCGGGCGACGAGCGTCGCGGCGACCCTGCTGCGCATGGCGCACCGGCGGCGTCTCGACGCCCAACTGCTTCTCGGTACCGCCGGCGCGGGTCTCCGCGTCGGCGCCGCGGGGAGCCTGCCGCGGGCGCTCGACGCGCTCGCCTTGGTGCGGCCCCAAGGGGGGCGTCGGCCTCGCGCGGCCCTCCGCCGACTCGCGCGCCAAGGTCGCGCCCGCGTGGTGGTCTACGTGGCGGCGACCGAGGAGCAGGGCATCTACGCGCGACTGCGGGCCGCCGCGGGCGCCGGCGGCAGCCCGCTCCTGCTCCGGGCCGATGAGCCGTCCATCCAACGCTGGGTGGGGGGGCTGCCGTGAAGAGTCACGTGACGCTCATGCGCGCCACCGCGCTCCTGGTTGCCGTCGCGGCGCTGCCGGTCGCCCGCATCCCGGCGTTCCCGCGGGTGGCGACGGCCGCCGTGCTCAGCTTGGCCCTCTGGCGGCTGATCCTGGGCTCCTCGGGTCGTGCCCTGCTCGGGCGACAGGCACGGCTGGTCCTGCAGACGGCGGCGTCCGCCGCCGTCCTCTTCCTGCTGCTGGTCTCGGCCCGCGGCGTCATCCCCCCGGTCGTGGCCATCCTCCTGCTCGTCACGACGGTGCAGGGGGTATCCCTGCTCGCGCGCCAGACGCCCGCGGTGCTCTTCCGGATGACCCTCCTCTCGACCACCCAGGCCGCGGGCGCGGCGTTCGTGGTGCGGGACCCGACCGCCTTGGGCCTGGCGGGGCTCTACATGGTCGCGCTGGTTGCGACGGTCCTCTTCTTCGAGCGGAGTCTCGCCGAATTGCGGGCGCAGGAGGACCGCGCGGTACGCGGTCGCGTACGCGTCGACGAGGACGCCGGCCTACCGCTCCGGGCTTGGACCTCGACCCTGGTCCTCCTCGCCGTGGGCGGCGCCGTGGGTGGCGGCCTGCTGTACGTCGCCGCACCGCGCAATCTCGCCATCCTTGCCCGAGGGGATATGGGGAGCGGCGCGGATGCCCAGGGCGAGCTCGCCGGGGAGGTGGCAGCTTCCACGGACGGTGCGGGCGTGTTCATCACCGGCCCCGACACGATGACGCAGGGCATTCGCCTCGGCGACGTGGGCAAGATCAAGCGGGACCTGACGCCCTACTTCGAGGTGACGCTGCCGACGGGGCGTCGCCCCTTCCTGCGCGAGAACACCTACGACCACTACGCGGATGCGACCTGGACCATGCACCGGGGCGAAGGCGCCCGGCTTCCGGAGCAGATCGGGCCCTCGCCCACGCGCTCGGGTTGGTTGGATCTGAGGCAGGAGGACGACCTCGAGCGGGGCTTCGACCTCGAACTGCGGCTCTATCGCGGTACGCACCGACGCCTGTATCTCGAGCGGGATGGCGTGCGGCTACGGGTCGTGCGCGATGGACGTCCGCTTCGCGCCGTCTTGTGGCGCCTGGACAACGAGCAGCTCGACAGCGCGCTCGATCTTCGACCGGAAGACAGGATCGAAGCGCGGATCGTGCCGCCCATCGAGGATCCGCGCGTCCTCGAGGGCACGACGTCCGATCGGCGCTCATCGCCCCGACCGTCGTTTCTCCAGTTGCCCGACTCGGCACGTCCGCTCGAAGCCGTGGCGCGTCAGGTGGTCGGCAGCGAGACCAACGCGTACCGTCGAGCACAGCGACTCATCGCCTGGTTTGGCGGCGACGCGTTCACCTACACCCTCAGCATGCCGGAGGTGAACACGGCTACGCCGGTCGTGGACTTCGTGACGCGCGTGCGCCGAGGACACTGCGAGTACTTCGCGTCCGCCCTCACCCTGATGCTGCGCTCGCTCGGACACCCCGCGCGCGTCGCCAAGGGCTTCCGCGGTGGGGACGCGCAGGAGGGGCGCGGCACGTGGATCGTCCGCGGGAGCCACTATCACGCGTGGACGGAGATGCACTTCGCCGGGGTCGGATGGGTTCCGCTCGACGCGACGCCGCCGGACAACACGGCGATCGACGCCGAGTCGGTGACGCGGGTCGCCGACACTGCCGAGGAAGGCGCCGCTCCCTGGATCTCCCGCTTCCTCTCCTACGGCCGCGAGGATCACCAAGCCATCCTCGCGGCGTTCGCCCGGGGACTCGATCGCGTCGTCCTTCGGCCGGTCCGGTGGATCTTCAGCGGGGTCCGGCTCTTCCTGGCGCTCCCGCTCCTCGCATGGCTCGCTCTGCGCTGGGGCTACGGCCGCCGTCGCCGTCGGCTGGCCGCTCGCGCCGGCCTGCGCTCGCCCTCCGAACTCGAGGGGCCCTATGGCGCCATGCTCGGCCTCCTCGCGCGCCGAGGCATTCGACGCGGACGTCATCAGACACCGCGCGAGTTCGTCGTCGAGGCCGCGCGGCGGGTGCCGGAGGCGGCACAAGCGATCCAGGGAGTGACCGCGTATCACGAAGGGGAGCGCTACGCGCGAAGCCCCGTGCAAGCTGAGGAGCGCCGCCGTGTCAAGGGCGTCCTGAAGGACCTTGAAGGCGCCCTGGAATCGGGGAGTCGAAGGACACGGCACAGACGCACGTAGAATGCGCGGCTCATGGCCGCTCACGACATCGACTCTCCGTGCGCTCGCGAGGCGGCACGGGCCGTAGCTCAGCGTCTCGAGGACGCCGGGCACCAGGCGTTGTTCTGCGGCGGGGCCGTTCGCGATGGGCTGCTCGGCCGCGAGCCGGGCGACTACGACGTCGCCACCTCCGCCCGCCCGGAAGCCACGGCCGCGCTGTTTCCGCGCTCGGTCCTGGTCGGAGCGCGGTTCGGCGTGGTGATGGTGCCCGGTGCCCACCACACGACCGAGGTGGCCACCTTCCGGGACGACGGCATCTACGTGGACGGGCGTCGTCCGAGCGACGTGTCTTTCTCCACGCCCCAGCGCGACGCCCAGCGCCGGGACTTCACCGTCAACGGGCTCTTCGAGGTGCCGGGCACCGGGGAAGTCCTCGACTACGTAGACGGGAGGCGCGACCTCGCCTCGCGGTTGCTTCGCGCCATCGGGGACCCGCGCGCGCGTTTCGAAGAAGACCACCTCCGCATGCTGCGCGCCGTGCGTCTCGCCGCCGAGCTGCGGTTCGCGATCGAGCCGCGTACGAGGGACGCCATTCGCGCGCTGGCCCCCGAGGTGGCCGGGGTCAGCCGGGAGCGCGTCCGGGTCGAGCTGCTGCGCCTGCTCCGCGCGGGCCGGGGCTTGGGCTTGAGGCTCCTCGACGACACCGGGCTCTTGGAGGTGGTTCTTCCCGAGATCGCGGCGATGCAAGGCGTCCTGCAGCCCGCGCTCTACCACCCCGAGGGCGACGTGTTCGTTCATACGTGCCTGGTCCTCGACCATGTCGTGGTGCCGGAGGATGCGGACGCCGTCGCCGCCGACGACCTCCTCCTCGGTGCGCTTCTTCACGACATCTCGAAGCCCGAGACGTTCATGCGCGACGAGACGGGACGTATCCGCTTCAACGGCCACGACGCGCTCGGCGCCGCACGGGCCGAGGCGTTCCTCGAGCGGATGAAGAGCCCGCGCCGCTGCGTCGATCGCGTGCGCTCGTTGGTGGCCTCCCACATGCGCTTCCCGAATCTGCCCAAGATGCGGCAGGCGAAGCTACGACGGTTCCTCGGCGACCCCGACTTCGCGTTGCACCTCGAGCTCCATGCCGCGGACAGCGGGGCGAGTCACGGCGACTTCTCCCTCGTGCGATTCTGCCAGGAGACGCTCGAGACCTACGCGGCCGAGCCGGTCCTTCCCGAGCCGTTGCTTGCCGGCCGCGATCTCATCGGCCTGGGGTACCGCCCCGGCCGCCGGCTGGGGGAGGCGCTGCGCTGGGTTCGGGAGCTGCAGCTCGATGGCGAGATCGAGGACAAGGCGGAAGCGGTACGCCGCGTGCGAGAAGCCTATCCCCCGGAGCTCGACGAGGACTGAATGCGCCATCACCGTATCGCTGAGGTCACATCCCGTCTCCTGACGGTAATGCTCCTGCTGCTGTTGCTGTCGCCGGCGGCCGCGGCCGAGGAAGACGGAGCCTTGGGCGTGCAGGCCCGCGAGCGCGCGGTGCGGCAGATTCTGGGCAGCGGCGCGACGGATCGCGAGAAACTGGCCGCCGCAGATCTCCTCCTGGCCGCCGGCCAAATCGACGACCCGGAAGGGACGCTCGACGCGGCGCTGGCCCTGCTCGAGCGCGCGCCCGCCACGGGCCTCTGGCTGCTCAGGCGGACGATGGACGCGAGCTTCGTACCCGACGCGCCGTTGGGGCGAGCCCGGACCCACGTCGCCAAGCTCCTCGCCAAGGAGAACGGACCCACCGCATCCCGAAGCGCCTGGGCCGCGGCTGCCCTGGCCCTCGGCGACCGCAGCGACGCGACGCGGGAGGTCCTGCTTGCCACGTGGCCCGCCGCGCCCGCCGTGCGCGCCGTGCTGGAGCGGGAGCTTCGGGTTTCTCTGGGCGAGCGAGCGGCGGCCCTGGAGGCGGCGGCGGCTGCACGGACGCAAGCCCTCCTTGCCGAGCAGGCCGAGGTCCAGAGCGCGCTCGACGAGGCGGCGCGGGACGACCTGCCGCGCATGCAAGAGGGCATGGACGCCCTGCTCGGGATGGGCGGCAAGGCCGTGGCCGTGCTGGTGGACGAAGTCGCCGCGGCCGCGCGTGGCGAGTCGCCTGGACGCTGGCCGAGGGCCGCGCGCGCGGTGACGGTGCTGGGGTTGATCGGAGATCGCCGCGCGACGCCCGCCCTCGTGCGCGCGCTCGACGCCCCGGATGGTTGGATCCAGGTCGCCGCCGCGACAGCGCTCGGCGATCTTGGGGACCCGGCGGCGACGATCCCGCTGGCGCACAAGATCACCTACCGGGGGGAGGTGTTCCGCTCTCGGGACCAGTGGGACTTCCCCGGTGAGAAGGAGACGAACGTCTCGGCCGAAGCGTGGCCGACCGTGGACTACTACGTGATCGACGTGGCGGTGGCGGATGCGCTGATCCGTCTGGGCGTCGTTCGCGCGATTCCCTGGCTGATCCGCAAGAAGATGGACCCTCGTGTGGCCAACTTCCGAATCCGTGTCCTCCAGGACGCGGTCGACAGCCTCGCGCGCTCCGTTCCGCTTGCGCCGGTAGCGGCCTACGAGGTCGACGCGGGACTGCCTCAACGTCGCGCGGCGTTCGACGGGCTCATGGCCTGGTGGCAGGAGCAGGAGGCGAAAGACGCGCTGCTCGAGACCCGTCTCGACGAGAACGATCCGGGCTTTCGCCGCGAGGCGCGGCGCATGGTGGAGCAGCTTCGCGGCCGGGCGATCTTCGAACTCCAGATCTCGCACGAGACGTGCGAGCTGCTGGGACCGGCGATCACGCCGACGCTCCTGGATGTCCTGGCTACCACGAAGAACGCCATCTACCACGTCGAGATCGCACGAGCACTCGGCGCGGTCGACGACGCGCGCGCGATTCCCGCGCTCCGAGACCTCATGCAGGCGCGCCTCGGTGTCGTGCGCGCTACGGCCACCGAGTCGCTCGGATCCTACGTGGAGAGCCATCCCGAGGTGGAGACGGCGCTCGTGTCGAGCCTCGACGATCCGGAGCCGTCCGTGCGCGTAGCCGCGCTCCGGGCGCTGGTCCAGGCGCCGCCCTCGGAGACGGTTCGGGCGGCGCTTCGGGCGCACGACGTCGCTCGACACGAAGCGACCTTCGGCACGGACGACCGCGAGTACGCACGGGCTCTGACGGTGGCGCGCCTCGTCCAGGAGGGGGCCGCGCACTGGCCGGCGATCCGCGAAGGGCTGGGGGACGAGCGACGCTACGAGCGGGCTGCCTGGTGGCAGCTCCTGAATCGGGCGCTGGCTCTGCCTCCCCTGGAATACGACCCCCAACCGCAGCCGAAGACGGGGCAGGCCCCAATCGACGAGCGCGACGAAGCTGTGGTCATGGCCGTGCTCGAGCGTCGGAGGTCGGCGTGACCGCAGAGCCTCTCCACCTCGAGCAGCTGGTCAAGCGTCATCCGGGGGCCGCGCGTCCTGCGCTCGATCATGTAGATCTCGACGTCGAGGCGGCGCGCATCCTCGTCCTTCTTGGCACGAGCGGCGCCGGCAAGACCACCCTGCTGCGCATCGTTGCGGGCCTCGAAGCCGCCGATGGGGGGCGCGTGCGCGTCGGATCGCGGGTCCTCAGCGACCCGGCCATTCGGGTGCCGCCCCCGCGGCGTGGCGTCGGGCTCGTGTTCCAGCACCTGGAGCTGTGGCCCCACATGACCGTGGCGGAGAACGTCGCATTCGGTCTGCCCGGTCGACCGCGCGGGCGGGCCGCGGTGGCGAACGACGCGGTGCGGACCCTGGCGGAACAGGTCGGCATCGATGGTCTCCTGGAACGGTCCCCGGAGACCCTGAGCGGCGGCGAGCGGCAGCGCGTGGCGATCGCGCGTACGCTGGCCCCCGAGCCGGCGGTGCTGCTCTACGACGAGCCCCTCGCGAACCTCGACCCGCGGCGCCGCATCGAGTTGCGGCGCCTCATCCGGCGACTGTGCCGGCAGCGGCAGACCACGCTCGTGTACGTCACGCACGACGCGGACGAGGCCATGGCCGTGGGCGACGACGTGGCCGTGTTGCATCGAGGCCGCATCGTCGACCGGGGCGCGCCGGACGTGCTGTACCGCGCGCCGACCAGTCTGGCCGGCGCGCGCGCACTGGGACCGATGTCCGCCCTCCAGGGGACGATCGACGCCGACCGCATCATCACGGCGCTCGGCGCGCTTCCCTTCGCGGGCACGGCGACGGGAGCGCGCGCCGTGGCGATCCTCCGACCCGAGGCGATCCGTCCCGCCTCGACGGGCCCCGAGGTGGAGATCCTCGACGCCCGACCCCGGGCGGGGGAGTGGGTCTTTTCCGCGCGCATCGGCGATGCGGATGTAGCCGGCATCAGTGCGCATCGGCTCCAGCCGGGCAGTCGCATTCCAGTCGAGGTGCGGGGCGAGGCGGCCCTGGTAGCGGAAGGAGACCCGGCGTGATGCGCAGTCACCTGACCTGGGGAATCGCTCTGGGCGTCCTGTTCCTGGCCGGCTGCGGCGGCGACGGTCAGACACCGGATGCGACGACCCCGCCGACGCAGGACGTCGGCACGGAGGCCGCGGGCACGGAGGTTCCTTCGGACCTGGCGGCCGCCGATGGAGCGGACGCCAACGTGCTCCGGTTTCGCACCGCGGCGCAATGCGGCGCGTGCCACGAGGCGATCTACGCCGAGTGGAAGGAGAGCATGCACGGGCGCGCCATGTCGGACTTCCTCTTCCTCGACATGGAGGTCGACAATCGGGAGGAGTGCATCCGATGCCACGCCCCCGTTCCCATCCGGGAGGTCGACTTCGATGTGCCGATCGCACGGCTGGACCGGCGGGAGGACGCCGTTTCCTGCTTGTCCTGCCATCAGTCGGGCAACCACATGGCGGGACCGTCCGAGGGGATGACAGGCCCGTGCAACCCGATTCACGACCCGGCCCAACGCAATGTCGTGAAGGTCTGCTTCGGTTGCCACAATCAGCACGACACCGGGACGGAGTGGCTGAACAGCCCGTACGGGCCGCACGCGAGCGAGCCTCGGACGAAACCGGAAACCACGTGCCTCGACTGTCACATGCCCTGGGTGGAGCGGCCGCTCGTGAAGGGCGGTCCCGTCCGCAAGGGGCGCCGGCACACGTGGCCAGGTGGTCACGATCTGGATCACCTGCGCAAGGCCGGAGAGCTGGACGTCGAAGTGGAGCCGTTGCCGGATGGAGGCCACCGCTTCCGCGTGTGGGTGACGAACGTCGGGGCGGGCCACTACATGCCCACGGATGCGCGACACCGATCGTTCGATACGTACGTGAAGCTCTGGGACGAAGCGGACAACGTAATTCTGGATCCGCTGGATCCGATGCAGCAGAGCCAGGCGCACGCCGCGACCTACCGCAAGTTCTATCGAGGCTCAGGCGTCCGCGACACGCAGATACCGCCGCTCGCGCGCGTGTCCACGATCGAGGGATCGAAGGGCTACGTGGACGTGCCCGCGGCGCGGAGCGGGCGCGGCGAGGCCTGGCTCGTCTACCGACTCACGCCGAGCGACGCGCTGGACGAGAAGAGCGTGTCCGAGCCGGAGGTCTTCGAGTACTACCGCGCGCGCCTCGTCACCAAGGTCTCGTTCGAGTTCGGCAAGTGAAGCGTCTCTGGATCCTCGGGCTGCTGCTTCTCCTCCCCGCGTGCCGCGACGGGTCGCGTCGTGTGGCCATCGACTTGCCCGACGCGCCTCAGCCCCTGGCCAGGGACCTCGTTGCGGCCGAGGTCGGACGGCTGCTCTCGGCGGATCCGTCCCGATCCCGCGCGGCCGAGGCACGCCTGACCGCGCTCGATCGCGAGGGCCGCACGGCGCTGCTTCGGCACGCCGAGCGTATCCCCGAGGAGCAGGATCCGCGGTGGCTCCTCGTCCTAGAGGAGAACCATGCACTTCCTCCGCGTCCGGCCGAGGAGGAGATCGCCTACCTCCTCTGGAAGGCGCGGCGGCCGGAGACGTTCTACGTCATGAAGGCGCAGAGCCGGCTGCTGGACCTCGCCCGGACCAACCCCGACGCGGTGCTGAAGGCACTCGAGACGGAGCCCGCCGATGCGGACGTCCTCGCGGTCGCGCTCGCGCTGGCGGGTGAGCAACGCGCGTTCCTCCCCCTGCGTGCCCTCTACGCCGAGGCCACGACGGCAGGTCAACGCCGCGTGGCCGCGGAAGCGCTCGATCAGCTGACGGCGGGGGCCGTCACGCCTCGCGTCATGGGATCGGCGACCGATATCCAAGCGGACGTCGAGCGTCTGGATGCCTGGTGGGCTGCCCACGGTGAAGCGTCCAAGGAAGGTGCATGATGTCGCATCGTCGCCGGCTCGCATGGCTCGGACTCCTGCTCGCGATCGGTCTGGGAGCCGGCCCGCGGCTTCACGCGGACGAGGCCGTCCAGGACAAGGTGGCCGGCGCGCTCGACCGGGCCCAGAAGCTCGTCGAGGCGGGGCGCCCGGGGGACGCCGTCGATTCGCTGGAAGAGGTCCTCGCGGCGCTCCCGAAGGAGGACGACGACGGCGAAAAGCGAGCGGCGGTGTCCGCGGCCCTGGGCCGCGCGTACGTGGCCTCCGGTGAGCCCTACGCGGCGCTCCAGCACTACGAGGAGGCGCTGCGCCTCCGCACTTCGCCCGAAGACGCCTTGGGTTATGCGGACGTCTTGATTGCCGTCGCGCGCTCGCACATGAGCGGCGGGGGGGCGGCCTCCGTGCAGGTGCTGCCCTACCTGCTCGATGCCCTCGACGCGGCCGCGCTCGCCGGCGACGGCGAAGAGACCCGAGACGAGAAGCGGGCGGTGATGGGGGAGGCGCGCTACTGGATGGGGGAGCTCGAGGAAGCGGCGGAACTCCTCGCTACCGTCGATCAAGCGGCCCTGGATCCCATGCGGGCCCAGCGTACGGCGGAGTTGCTCGCCCACGCGCTCTACGCGTCCGGCCGCTTCGAGGACGCGGCTCGGGCCTTCGAATCCGCGGGGAACGTCCGGGGGGCCGCCTCGGCGTGGTCGGCCGCGCGGCGCGGCGATGAGACCGTGAAGGCCTACGAGGTCCTCTTGCGGTCGGGCGCCGCCGACGCGCGGCTACTCCACGAGGCCCTCACCGCGGCGCGGTACGCCGACGCGGAGGCAGAGCTCGCTCAGGTCCTGGCCAGCCTCGACGTCGACGAGAGCACGCGCGCAGCGTGGCTGGCCGTACGTGGGCAGCTGGCGGCCGCGGTAGGGGAGTACGAGGCGGCGGTGGGACTCCTCGAGTCGGCCGCCGAGGCGGACCCGTCGTCCCCGGATGCGCTCTACGCCCTGGGGCAGGTCGTCCTGGCGGCCCCCGGCGACGACGCCGACGTCAAGGCGGATCGGGCCGCAGCCGCCTGGCTCGCCGCGCTGGGTCGTGCCCCGGGTGACGAGCGCGTGCTCGCGGCCCTCTGGGACCAGTCCGGCCGGGACTACGCCATGGCGTGGCGTTCGCCGCCCGCGTTGGCACGGAGCATCCGGATGCAGCGTGCGATCGTCGAGGCCCACCCCGACGATGGCTTGGCGTGGGGCAACCTGGGCAACACGCTCCGCGTCGCGGGCCGCCTGGAAGACGCCCTGGCCGCCTACGACCGGTCGAAGGCGCTGGAGGCATCCGATCCCGTCATCGCGAGCGATCGCGGGCTCGTGCTCTCGGCGCTCGGACGCAAGGATGCGGCTCTCGAGGCCTTCCTGGCCGCCGCCGCCCTGGACCCGGACCACGACGCCGCGTGGCAGAACGCGGCCCGGCTGTACTGGCGGATGGGGCGCGACGACGAGGCCTCCCGGGCCCTGGCCGAGGGCTTGCGGTGCCTCCGAAGCGCCGGTCGGAGCGCTGGCCGCTACCGCTTCCTGCTGGACCGGGCGTGGCGCACGAGCCACCGCGAGGCCCTCCGATGAGGCGGGGCCGAGGAGACGACCCTCGTCATGGGCTGTTCGATGCATGGAGCGCCCGTAGAATGCGGGGCCGCCTTGTCTGGGAGTCCATGATGCCGCGAGTGCGCTTCGCTTCGACCGCTTTCCTGCTGTGTGCCGCCCTGATGTGCGTCCTGCCCGCCCACGTTCGTGCCGAGGGCGAGGACGAGGCGGCGACCACCCCCAAGCTCGTCGACTTCGGGGCCAGGGACCGCAAGGAACTCGTGGACGCGGCCCGCGAGTACCTCGATCCGAGCGTGACCTCGGTGTACTGGCCCCGGAAGCACTTCGTAGCGCAGCTGGCGACCCTCAAGGAGGAGAAGCAGATCGACGCGCTCAAGGATCTGGACTTCCTGCGCCAGATCATCAATCAGGGGCGTGGTTTCCTGCCGGACTTCTCGGACAAGAGCTGGCGCAAGTCCAACAACGTCGGCTACTTCAAGAAGGACAAGGGGGTCTACTACAACCTCAAGTCCGAGCGCATGCGGTTCACGTACGTGCAGCCGAAGAAGTACCCGTCCGAGCGTGACTTCCGGAAGATCCCGCGCGACCCGCCGTTCCCGCTCCTCTTGACCTTCCACGAGCAGGACGACACCTACGACAGCAAGGGCAACGCCGAGGAATTTCCCAGCCAGGCCGTGCTCATGCGCCGGTACCCCAAGAAGAGCTTCCCGGACCTCTACCAGGACTGGTTCCTGCTCGCACCCGTGGTTGCTCGCGCGAAGTGGCTCGAGCCTCACGGTGCAATCAAGCACGGCTACTCGACCTCCGTGCTGCACCGCTTCTGGAAGCACTTCAACGTCGACTTCGACCACATCGTCCTCGACGGCAAGGAAGAGGCCGCCGCCCTGGCGGCCGTGTACCCCCTGGTCTTCGCGGGGCTCGTGCTTCACGGCGGCGACATCAACCCGAGCACGGTGAAGAACTTTGCCAGCGTACCGGTCTTCGTCAAGGGCGACGCGAAGCTGGAGAAGTTGCTGAAGGAGGCCGGCCACCCGGATGTCACGACGGGCGACGACGCGGCGTTGATGACTTGGCTCGCGGAGCGCGAGCGGAAAGTCCCGGCCACGTTCGACTGGGAGATTCAGCTCCCGGACCATGTATTCGCGAACTGGATCGCGGTCATCGGTGCGGAGTTCGCGTCGAGCGGGGAAGGCGAAAGTGGGGCCCTGAATCCGACCGTCAACGCCCGTCGGGTGGATACGGCCGAGGAGCCCAACACCCTGCGAATCGACACGCGGGGCGTCGAGCAGATCAGCATCTGGCTGAACGACGACGTGGTCGATCTCGACCGCGAGGTCCGCCTGGTCCTGAATGGGGAAGTCATGGAGTTGGGGAAGCTGGAACGCTCGTTCAGTCGCGTGTTCGAGCTCGACCCCAAGATCCGTTCCAACATGTTCTTCGGCTGGCTCTACCCGGTCTTTGCCGGTCCCTTCCGCATGCCGGAACCGCCCGAGGAGCCGGTGGAAGAGGCGCCGCCCGTCGAGGAGGCGAAGGGGTCACCGGCCGACGAAGCGAAGGCCAAGACCTTCTGGAACATGGCCGTCGCTGCCGAGGGCGAGGGCAATCCGGCCAAGGCGAAGGCGCTGTTCGGCAAGATCGTCGAGATGGAGAAGCCCAACTCGTACAAGGCGAAGGCCGAGGCGAAGCTCGCGGAGCTCGCCGCCGAGTAGCGCACCCCGCACCATGAAGGGGCTGAGTTGACGGACACGACTTCCGGCGCCCGGAAGGCCCACCTCGTTGTGGCCGGCCTGTCCGGACTCGCCGTCACGGTGCTGGAATTCGGGGCCGTGCGTTTCATGGCACCTTCGTTCGGCCAATCGAACTACGTCTGGGCGAACGTCATCGGTGTCATCCTGCTCGCGCTCTCGCTGGGGTACTGGATGGGCGGGCGCTTGGCCGACCGCAGCACCTCCGGCCGGCCCCTCTTCGTCGCGTACCTGCTCGCGGCGGGGTATGCCGTGTTGATCGCCTTCTTGGGGGGCGCGCTCTGCACGTGGTTGGTGCCCGCGGAACTCGACACGGCCCGTCTGCTGCCGCTCGCCTTCACCGGCAGCTTGGTGGCGACCCTGCTCCTGTTCGCTCCGCCGGTACTCGTGCTGGGGATGACCAGCCCGTTCCTCATCCGTCTCGACGAGAGTCCGGGACGCGTCGGGCGCACCGCGGGGCAGATCTTCGCGGTGGGCACCATCGGCAGCCTCATCGGGTGCTACCTCGCGCCGCTGTGGCTGCTGCAGGCGGTCGGCAGCCGCGCCACGATTCTGCTCTGTGCCGCCGCGTTGGCCTCGCTGGGCCTCGCCGGACTCGCGTTCGACCGGTCGAGCGCGCTGGCGGGCAAGGCGGCGGGCGTCCTCCTTCTCGTGACGAGCCTGGGTCTGGCCGGGTGGGTCCACGCCGCCGACGTACCGCTCCGCGAGCAGCCCGGGCAGGTGGAGGAGATCGAGAGCACGTACCAGACGATCCGGGTCGTCGAAGAGGACTCCCAGTTCTCCGAGGAAGGCGAGTACCCCCTCTACGGCACGACGCTCGACGTACCGGCGCGTTTCCTTCGCCACGACGAGGATCAGTTCACCTACCAGAGCGTGGTGCTCGAGCCACCCGAGATCGCGGCGGATCACCTGGTGGGGGGGCGCTACTACGATCACCTGGCACTCGGGGCGCTCTTCGCCCGGTCGCCGCAGCGGGCCGCCCTACGCGTCCTGGTGATCGGCTACGCGGGTGGCAGTGTCCACCGTGCGCTCAAGCATGCGAAGGCGCCCGGGGTACGCCTGGAAGTGCTCGGCATCGAGATCGACCCGGCGGTCGTCGACGCGGGACGACGACACCTCGCGCTGGGGGAGCTCGAGACGGACGACCTCACGATCATCACGGGCGAGGATGGGCGCACGGTCGTGAACGCGCTCGGCCCCGACCAGGCGTTCGACCTGATCCTTCTGGACGCGTACGCCAAGACCAGCTACGTGCCGTTCCAGCTCGCGAGCCGCGAGTTCTTCGCCAAGGCGGCGGAGCACCTGGCGCCCGACGGGTGGATCGGTGTGAACCTCCACGCCTCGGCCGGCCTCGACGGGCGCCTGGTGCTCGCCCTCGGCGACACGATCAAGTCCGCGGAGGGCATCGGCGGCGTCTGGCTGGTGCCGAATCCGTTCTACCCCGGCAGCATCGTGCTCTGGGCGTCGCGCGGCAAGCGCCCGCCCCGCATCGACAGCACGCTGGAGATGCTGCCCGCGCTGCGGACGCCGGCCTACGCACTCGAGTGGTGGGGCGTTGCGCATGTGCGCGACCCGCAGGACGAGCACATCTTCACGGACGACAGGAGCGACGTCGACCAGCTCGCCGACGCGGAACCCCAGACCCGGTGACCGGCGCGCGCGTCCTCGCCCTGAGCGCCCTCGTCGTCGTCGCCACGCTTGCGGCAACGAGCGCCGGCGCCGACCCCACCACTGAGAAGGAGCTGGTAGAGGCGGCGCGCGCCTATCTCGATCCAGCGAACGAAGCCGTCTACGCGGCCCGTAAGCACTTCGAGGAGGCACTGGCGACACGCCGCCGGGACATGGGCATCGACGCGCTTGGGGACCTCGATGTCCTGCGCCAGATCATCAATCAGGGGCGTGGTTTCCTGCCGGACTTCTCGGACAAGAGCTGGCGCAAGTCCAACAACGTCGGCTACTTCAAGAAGGACAAGGGGGTCTACTACAACCTCGAGTCCGAGCGCATGCGGTTCACGTACGTGCAGCCGAAGCAGTACCCCTCGGAGCGCGACTTCGGGAAGATCCCGCGTGGCGACCCGTATCCGCTCCTCATGGCCTTCCACGAGCCGCAGGACACGTACGACAGCACGAGCAACGCTGATGCGTTCCCGGGCCAGGCCGTGCTCATGCGTCGGTACCCCAAGAAGCGCTTCCCGGCCCTGTACCAAGACTGGTTCATGCTCGCGCCCAGCGTGGTTCGCGCGAAGTGGATGTACGAGGACGGCGCCCTTCGGCACGCCTTCTCGACGGCCACCCTGCAGCGATTCTGGCGGCACGCGCACGTCGACTTCGACCGCATCGTGCTCGACGGGAAGGGCGAGGCGGCTCTCCTGGCGTCGGTGTTTCCCAACGTGTTCGCCGGCATGGTTCTCCGTGGGGGCCACGTCGACCTCTCCACCGTGCCGAACTTCGCTGCGGTTCCGGTGTTCGTGGTCGAGGACCCCGCACTCGAGCGGGCGCTGAGGCAAGCCGGGCATCCCGACGTGCGTTCGGGCGACCGGGACGCGCTGACGAGTTGGCTCCAGGCCCGGAAACGTCGCGTGCCTGCGAGCTTCGACTGGGTGGTGGCCAGTTCCGAGCACGTATTCGCGAACTGGATCCACATTCTCGAGACGACGTCTCGAGAGTCGGCGAGCGGCTCGCCGCTCGAGCCCATGCTGCGGGTGCGGTACGTCGACACCGAATCCGATCCCAACACGCTGCGCATCGATGGCTGGGGCGTGGAGAGCATTCGCGTATGGCTGAATGACGACGTGGTCGACCTCGACCGCGACGTGCGCCTGGTGCTCAATGGCGAGGTCCGCCAGCTGGGCCTGCTGGAGCGCTCGCTCAGCCGTACGTTCGAGACCCAGCCCGGCGTACGGCGCAGCATGTACTACGGCTGGCTCTACCCTGTGGACCTGGGGCCCCTGACGCTGCCGCCGCGTGCGTCCGCCGCCGAGGGGCGGTCGGCGGGCCCGTCACCGGGCGAGCCTCTCGTCGATCCAGCGACCGAGGAGCTCGATCCGCCCTCGCCGACGAGCCCGACATCGCTCCCGACGTTGTTGTCCCTCGACGAAAGACTGGAGCTCCAGCACGCGTTCCTCCGCGGGCGACCCGACACCATCGACGCGTGGCTACGCCCGGTGCCGGAGCGAGCCGAGGGCATCGGCGACGAGAACGCCCGCCTCGCAGCGATGGCCGAGGCGATGTACCCGCTCGCCTTGCGCGATCTGTGGTGGCGGACGACCTCCGACCCCGACGTCGTGGCGCTCTACCGGCGATCTGGCGAGCAGGCCCGGGGGCTGACGGCGCGGCGCCTCGGCTGGATTCTCGGTGGGGGGGACGGCCCCTACCCGGAGGCCTCGGGCGGCGAGACCGACGGCTGGCCGGTCCTGACCACCCTGGTTCTCGATCGCCTCCGCCGCGAGCGCCGCGGCAAGGCGGGGCTACCGGCCGAGAGCCCGCTCGCGACCCGCCCACCGCCCGACGCCTGGGAGCACTGGTGGACCCGCTACACGGACGACTACCTGGGCTGGTGGATGCGTCGCGCGTATGAAGGCGACGTGCCCGAGACGCTGGACGACGTGCTGATTCGCGAGCGCGCCGATCTCGAACGCCTCGCCGCGGCGGTCAAGCGTCGGAACCTGATCCTCGCCGTCCTGACGGCGGTTGGGCTCGTGGTTTTGACCCTCGTCGTCGGTTTCCGACGTCCGCGCCGCGAGACGAACTGAGCGGCGGGGGACGCGGGAGCCCGCCGTCGGCCACAGGCGTCCATTGCTTCGCTCCAGCCGCCACCCCCACCTCGACCCCCAACGCAACATAACGTACATTATCAGACGTTCTGGATGGGCTTGTTTGAGGCGTGGAGGTGGGCCTCCTCGGGGCAAATCCACCCTTTGGAGAAGCCCGCCATCTTCTGGGCTCTCGGGGCTCTCGGGGCTTGCGCCGCGCTCCCACCCGCGCCGTGCTACTTCGCGATGTACTCGCCGCCCGTCGCCGTGGCCAGGGCCTGCAACAGCTTCGCGTCGTGGTCCCCGATGCCGATCGTGTGGATCTTCAGCCGGGCCGACTTGTTCCAGTCCAGGACCTCGCGGAGGATCCTCTCGCTGTCCTGGATCTTGCCCGACGTCGGGCGCCCGTCCGTCAGGAAGAAGATCGTATCGATCAGCGGCGTCCCAGTGGCCCTGAGGGCGATGGCGAATCCGCGCTCGAGCGCGTCGTGGATGTTCGTGGTGCCGAGCGGCGTCTGGCTCTCGACCCACTTCACGGCGCGTCGCTTCTGGCTCTCGGTCACTTGGACCATCTTGTTCTGCCACGGCACGACCTCGTGGTTGAAGAAGATGACGTTGAACAGGCCGCCTTCGTCGAGGCTGATGATCGAGCCGGTCAGCTCCTTCTTGGCCGTATCCATCTTGGGCGGTCCTGTGGCGATCACGTTGCCGGCCTCGTCCTTGCCCTTCGGCGCCTGGTCCATCGAACCGGAGATGTCGAGGATGTAGAGGATGCGATCGCTGAAGGTGTGGATTCCGTAGAAGGTCGAGCCCTCCTCGGCGGCGCCCCGCGCCCCGCGCTTCGGCGGGTCCTTGGGGATCTGGAAGCCGTCCTTCGCGTCGCGCCACCAGCGCTGCCACGGGTCGTAGTACGGGCCGTGCTCCTCGCCGGTCAGGCTCTTGAGGGCGACGTGGGCATCCTCGCGGAGTCGCTTGATGTCGTCGCGCTTGAGATAGAGCATCAGCGGCTCCACACACTCCTTCTCGCGCAGGAGCGCCATGGCGCTGATCGCCGCGGCCTGCATGTCCCACGGCACACCTTCGACGAGATTGGCGGTGGCGTAGTCGAGGGCTTCCTTGTCCTTGCGCGCTCCGAGCGTCTCGAGGGCGGCGGCGCGCACCTTGACGTCGCGTTCCAGGTTCGCCACTTCGCGGCGAATGCGCTCGGCCACGCCCGGCCGATCCAGGTCCGCGATCGCATCCACCCAGCGCACACGATCCTCAGGGTCCGAGGACTCGAGCCAGCCGGAGGCGAGCCTGTCGAGGGCCGCGGGAAGTGCGTCTTCCGGGATGTTGTCGAGCACCTTGCCGACCGCCGTCACCGCCCCATCGAGCTGCGCCCGCGCGCGCGTGAAGTCGTTCTCGAGGCTCTTCTGCTTCAGGCGCAACTTGTCGAGATCCTTGGTGATCTTCCTTACCTTCTTGTTGTAGGCGTCGAGCTCGCGGCTGGAGCGTGACGAGTTCTCGAAGGCCTCGTCCGCATCGAGCTTCCTCTCGAACTGCTTCTCGTACTTCGCCTCGATGGTCTCCTGCTCGCGGCGAATCTTGACGGTCTGCTTCTTGATCGCCTGGAGGCTCTTCACGATGACGCCGACCACCGCCGGATCCCGCGCGAGGTGAAGCCGGTCGAATGCGCGGGCGCGGACGTCGGAATCGTCGGACTCGAGATCCGCCTCGAACGCCTTGACCAGCTCGTCGGTCGTGGGATCCGCCGCCTGGGCCACCGGGGCATTCGCGTCGAGCGACGCGGCAAGCAGGAGGATCACGAGGAGGAACGATATCGAGCGCATGGCATCTCCGACGAACAGAGCGATCGAAGTGCAGTGTACCGCCCGGCGCTGCGCCTAGTCCGCGGGGGGGGCCTTGCCGTTGGCGTTCTTCTTGTTCTTCTTCACGGCTTCGCTCTCGGCGGTGTACGCGTCCGGCGGCACCGTCAGGGGGCGCGTGAGGCTCTTCTTGGCGCGAATCGTCTTGAGGAAGCGCTCCCAGAGCACCTCGTAGAAGTCCGGCGGTTCGGTGCCATCCGCCGGCAGCGGCATCTGGGCTGCGGCGAAGGTGTCGTGCCCCCCACCGAAGCCGTCGCTGATTTCCTTGGCCACCCTCCCCGCGTCGACCCCTTCGGACTTCGTCGCCCGGATCGAGAGGTACATGAGGGGGCCGTTGTGGCCGGCCACCATCGCCCACCGCGCGCCTTCGAGGCGGAACAGGATGTCCGCGATCTCCGCGACGGCGTCGGAGTGGTGAACTTCACCCAGGTAGGTCGCTACCGCGTGATCGGTGACGCGGGCGCGCCGGAGTCCCCGCTCCAGGACACGGAAGTAGTCCTGCGACAGGCGGGCGCGCTGGATGCGTGCCAGGATGCGCTTGTCCGCGTGGCTGTAGACCTCGCGGTAGACGTGCTCGTCGATGGGGCCGGCACCGCGTGCCAACTCCATCGTGTCGGTCTTGATGCCGTACGTGAGCGCCGTCGCCACGCGCGCATCCGGGATGATGCCGTTTTCCAGCATCAACCACCCGACCATGCTCGAGGTCGCGCCGAAGTCGGGGTCGAGGAAGGCGATGTCCACACCTTCGGGCATGTCGCCCGCCGGATGGTGGTCGATGACCACGTTCGGGACGACCCCCTCCGGAAGGCGGCACGTTCCCGATCCCGGATGGGTGTCCACGACGATCACGAAGTCGTGCGTGTCGTAGTCGATCTTGAAGGACGGGATGATGCGGATGCCGAGCCATCGCAGCATCGCTCGGTTCTCGGCGCGCCCTACCTGTCCCGTGTGCGCGAGCACCGTGTCGACGTCCAGTGTGCGCTTGAGCAGGAACTGTAGACCCACGCCGCTCGCGAGCGCGTCGGGGTCGGGATTGTGCTGAAGGTGGACGAGCGGTCGTCGAGCGCCACGGGCTGCGTCGAGGAAGCGACGCAGCATGCGTGCGGCACCGCGAGGGCTTGCGCTCTCGTCACTCAGGACGGCCGTCGTGTCCGCCTTCGCCATGCTCGTTCCTCGCCCCCCGCCTCGTGTCTAGCTGCCCGACTTCCAGTCCCTGAGCAGTTGGCTCAGCAGCCGGACGCCGAACCCGGTTCCACCCTTGGTGAGCTTGCCGGACTGCTTCTCGGTCCAGGCCATCCCCGCGATGTCGATGTGTGCCCACGGCACCTTGCTCGTGAACTTCTCGAGGAACGCGGCTGCCGTGATCGTGCCGGCGCCGCCCGCCCCCAGGTTGCTGACGTCGGCGTAGGTGCTCTTCAGCTGATCCCGATAGCCATCGGTGATCGGCAGCCGCCAGACATCGTCGCCGGATACGTCGCCCGCGGACTTGACCCTCTCGGCGAGCCGCTCGTCGTTCGAAACGAGCGCGGCGTGCTGATCACCCAGGGCCACCAGGACCGCGCCGGTCAGGGTGGCGAGATCGATGACCGCCTTGGGCTTGGGCCGCATCTTGGACGTCGTGTACGCCAGCGCATCTGCGAGGATCAGCCGGCCCTCGGCATCCGTGTTCTTCACCTCGATGGTCGTGCCGTTGGAAGCCTCCAGCACGTCGCCCGGCTTGTATGCGCGCGACCCCGCGAGGTTCTCGGATGCCGGTACGACCCCTACCACGCGCACGGGCACCTCGAGTTGGGCCACGGCCTGCATCGCACCGAGCACCGCCGCCCCGCCGCACATGTCGAACTTCATGTCCTCCATCTTGTTGGCCGGCTTGATGGAGATGCCACCCGAGTCGAACGTCAGTCCCTTGCCGACGAGCGCAACCGTGTCCACCTTGCTGCGACGCTTCTTCGGCTCGTAGGTGAGCATGATGAGCTTGGCCGGCTCGTGGCTTCCCTGCGAGACGCCCAGCAGGGCGCCCATGCCGAGGCGCTGCATGTCGGCCTCTTCGAGGACTTCGAGCGAGAGATCGTTCTCTTCGGCGAGTCGGGTGGCCGTCTCGGCGAGGTAGGTCGGGGTCGCGACGTTACCGGGCTGGTTGCCGAGATCGCGTGCGAGGCAGACCGCCTCGCCGATGATCCGGCCGCTCTCGGCCCCCTTCTCCGCGGCCTGGGCCTCACCGCGCGGGGCGAGCAGGGTCAGGGTGTCGATACCATCCTTGCTGGGCTCGCTCTTGTGGCTCTCGAAGCGGTAGAGCCCGATGACGGCCCCTTCCGCCACGGCCTCGGCGGCCTTCTCACCCTTCAGCCAGGGCTTCTTGCCGTGCGGCAGGAGGACGGCGACGTCGCGTGCGCCGGCCTGCCGGGCCGCCCGGACGGCGGCCGAGGCCGCGTCCCGTAGCGTCTCGGCGGTCGGCGCCTTACCGAGGCCGACGACCACGACGGTCGGCAGGCGGTCGTCTGCGCCCCCGTGGAGGACCTGGGTCTGACCAGGCTTGGCCCCGAAGGCCTTGCGTTCCACGAGGCGGTCGACGGCCGCGGGGTAGGTCGGGCCGGCCCCCTTCAGGACCCGCTTCAGGCTCTCCCCGGGCCGGGCGAAGAGGACGACGGCATCGCCCTTGAAAGCTGAGGGTGACGTGCTGCGTACCCGCAAGTCCATGTCGGATTTCTCCTGGCTGGCGTGGTGTCTGGCTGGCGTAGTGTTTGGCGGGCGTGGTGTTTGGCGGGCGTGTGTTTGGCGTGCGCTGTATTTGGCGTGCGCTGTGTCAGGCGTTCTTCTCGTAGCCGAGATCACGCAGGATGTTCAGGATGTCCCTCGCCGAGGGGAACCGGTTGCTGCTCAACTCGCGGAAGCGATTGACCGCGTTGACGAACTCGAGCTCGTCCGGGGACATGTCGTATTGATTGATGTTGCGCTTGCGGCGCTCGCCGCGGCGGCGCTCGTCGCCAGAGCGTCGTTCCTGGGCGACGGGCTCCTTGCGAGCGCGGCGCTGGGTCTGTCGCCTCTCCTGGGGCCTGCGACGGTCCATCGCAGGCTCTTGGGACGGGGCGGGATCGGGGCGGACGTTGTCTTTGGGCATGAGAAGCGGGCAGCCTACGGGGCCCGGCCCCCCTGGACAACTGTCGAGAGGGGTCGCTCCGTCTCCGATCATCGATCGAACACGATCTCCACCGCCACGACGGCACCGTCCAGGACGTCATAGGTCCTCTCGAAGGCCAATCCTTCGGTCGTCGAGGCCCTTACGGTCACCGGCCCGGGGCGGACGGGCAGATCGGTGCCCGTGAGCAATCCCAGGCTCCGGAAGCTGCCCTCCGGCCCCTCGCGAACCTGGATGGTGACCCTCCCGCCGGGTCGCTGGCCCTGCGCGTCGCTCACGCGCTGGATCCGGAGGTACCCGTATCGTCTGAGATCCACATCCCCCACGTCGGCCGTCCCGTCCTCGCGGATGTCGAACGGCTCGGTGCGCGTCGCCAGGTAGCCCGGCGCCACGACCTCGGCGCGGTAGCGGCCCGGCAAGATGCCCTCGGCTTCGAGCTTCCCGGCTCGCGTGACGAAGCGGCCCAGCGGGATCTCCTGGTCGCCCTCGACACGGATCAGGCGCACCTCGGCCGGATCCAGCGCCCGCCCGCCGGCCTCGTAGACCTTCATGCGAAGTCGGCCGCCGCCGCCGAGCTCGAAGGCGAGCTCCGCCGTCTCCAGGCTCCGGATCTCGACCTCGGCCGGCATGCTCGTCCGCTTGCCGGCATGGATCCAGGCCCGGTAGCGGCCGGGCTTGATCCCCTCGGCCAGAAACCGGCCGACCTGATTCGCCACGACGCTCTGGGCCTTCTGCCGCCCCAGCTCCGAGTTCGCTTCCACGGCTTCCAGGACGAGCGTGATGCGGGTCATCACGCCCCGCTCGAGACCCTCGACCGAGCCGGCGATGGCCCCCAGGCGGTCGACCTCCCACACGAGGCCCTCGGCGAACTCGGGGATACTCGGCACGAAGTCCTCGCCGAAGCTCGGGTGCCTGAGCGTCGCGGTGTACGGGCCGTAGCTCAACCCCCCCACCTCGAAGGTGCCGTCCTTGGCCGTCACCGCCTTGCGTTGGCGGGTTCGGTACCACCAGTGCTGGGCATACTGCGGGGAGTGGTCGATCAGGACTTCGACACCCGGAACACCACGCCCAGTGTCCTTCTCGATGATCTGTCCCGAGATCCACTTGCCCTTCTCGAGTTCGAACGTGCGCTCGACCGTTTCACCCGGCTCGACCACCGTGCGTACGGCGTGCCCGGCTTCGGTCCGATCGAACTCCGTCCACATGTAGCCGGGGTGATCGATCACGAACTCGAGCTGTACCTGGTCACCAATCGGCCCGAAGCGGAAGACGCCATTCGGATCGGTCCACAACTTCATGGCCGGTTCGTTCTGCCAGGTGATCCCCCATACGCGCGCACCCAGCTCACGAGCCACCCAGCTCTGCGCCACGGCGAAGGGCGAGAGCGGCTCGGCGACGCCGACGGCCCCTACCTGCTCACCCGGCTTCGCGTCCGGGGCTCGCGCGCGTTGCTGCAAGTACAGCGTCACGCGCGCGCCGGGAACCGGCTTCCCGCTTTCCGCCTCGACGACCTTGCCGATGAAAGTCCCGGCCGGACGGAGCGTCACCGACGTCTCCGAACCAAGAGGCGCGGCCGTGACCAGCTCCGGGACGTACCCCATCTTGTACGCCGCCACCATGCGGATGGCGCTATCGGAGTCCGCCGCGATGCGGAAGCGGCCACCCGCATCCGTCATGCCCTCGGCCGCCGTGCGGAACCCCACGACGGGCAGCAGTCGCTCGTCGAACACGTCCGGGTCGGCGCCGAGGTTCTCCGCGCCGGGGATGACCTTGTCGCCGCTGTCGAAGGCGACCAGCAGTACGGACGCCCCCTCCACCGGCTGCCCGTCCTCGTCGACGACTACGCCTTGGTAGATCCCGCCCTCGGGCGTCTCGAGCGTGGGGCGATCGCGCACGGCGCTCTCGGGGCGCGGAGCCAAGGCCGGCACCTCTTCCGCGGGGGGGCCCTCGCGGGTGACGACCCACACCACCGCCACCAGGGCGACGAGGAGCGCGAGGATGCTGACGAGGAGGGGGAAGCGCTTCATCGGACGAATCGATCCAAGGACTGCGGGCCGGTCGCTGTAGACGAGCGGTGCGGCCCGCTCGATTCTAGCGGCGCAGGGCCGGTGAGCGAGCCGACCCACGCGACTCCCCCTTCAAACGCTTGTGGGGGCCATTCGCTGCGTGAATCCCCACGCCCCTCGGGCCTCTACAGTTCGAAGGGCGCGAGGTCCTCGGCGGCGAACGCACCGGAGACCTCCACGCGATAGGAATCCTCGTCTTCGTGGTGCGTCGAGAACTCGATCATCGCGGCGTCCTCGAGGCCCCAGAATCGGTGCACGACGCCAGGCGCGATGTGCTGGTGGTCTCCGGGCCCGAGCACCCGGAACGACTCCCCTACCTCCAGCAGGACGCGACCGCTCAGGATGTAGAAGACCTCGTCCTTGTTCTGGTGGTAGTGCAGCGAGCAGCGGAAGCCCTTCCGCAGGATGAGCTTCTTGCCGCAGTACTCGCGATTCACGATCCAGTGCTCTTCGCCCCAGACCTTCGGATACCGCGGGATGTCCTCGTTCGAGTCCGCCATGCGCAGGATCGTCCCGGAGGGGGCGGGCTTCGTCCAGTCCAGCCCCGGTCCGGCCGCCAAGCGGCCGCCGGGAGACGCCGCTACCGTATGGAAGAGGCGAGACCGGCGGTGCGGATCAGCCGCTCCACGAGGGCCGGGAAGCTGATCCCCATGGCCGCCGCCGCCTTCGGAACCAGTCCGCGCTCGGTCATGCCCGGGAGGGTGTTCACCTCCAGGACGTGCAGCCGGTCGTCGGCGTCGAGGATGACGTCCGATCGGCTGAGGCCGGACAAACCGAGGAGCTGGTGCACCCGGAGGCCGAGACGGCGGGCTTCGGCTTCGACCTCGGGAGGAAGCGGCGCCGGGCAGAGCTCCTCCGCTCCGTCCGGGTCGTACTTCTCGTGGTAGTCGAAGGACCGGCCCTTACGAGGTCTGATCTCGACGATGGGCAGGGCGACGGGTTCCCCCTTCTCCCAGTCGTGCAACACGCCGGCGGCCAATTCACGCCCAGCGACGTACTGTTCGACCAACACCCGCTTCGAGGGTGGCGCGAGCGCTTGCAGCGCGGCGTTCACTTCGCCGACGTCATCGGCGATGTGTACCTCGAGGCTGCTCCCACCGCACGGGTCCTTCAAGACGAGCGGGGTCCCGTACGCGTCGACCAGGCGCTGTGCGGTCTGCGACCGCCCGCGCTGCAAGGCCTCCGCGTCCAGCACCTCGAAGCGAGGCGTCAGGATGCCGTGAGACGCAAGCAACGACTTGGTGATCACCTTGTCGCTTGCCAGCGTGCTGCCGGCCATCCCGCTGCCGACGAAGGCGAGTCCCGCCGCTTCGAGACACGCCTGCAGCATGCCGTCCTCGCCGAAGCGACCGTGCAAGACCGGTACGGTCACGTCGGCCGGCCACGCTTCCAGGTAGCGCACGCCCTCGAGCGTGCCCCCGACCACGCGCCAGTCCTCCGTGCGTTGAGGATCGAAGGACGCCGGGCCGCGCCACGTGCGTCCCGGTACGCGCCATACGCCCTCGCGGGAGATGACCACGGGCCGGACCTCGTAGCGCTTCGCGTCGAGCGCCTCGACCACGTTTCTCCCACCGATGAGGGAGATGTCGTGCTCGCTGCTGGGGCCGCCCAGGAGAACGGCTACCCGCAGGCGGTCGCCCTTGCTGCCGTTCCTGCTCGCCATGGGGTCCCCTCGCTACGGCTCGAGATGCAGCGGCCTGAGCGAGATGGGCTCCTTCACCGCTTTGCCCGCGGCCTCGATCTGGCGCCTGACCTCCGCGTCGACGAGCGTACGCGCGGTCGCGGGGCTGTCAGCCCCCTCGGCGTTCTTGACGGGGGCGAACTCCCGTTCGCGAGCCACCTCGTGCACCTCGACCCGGTCCGCATGCGGGATGACGTCGAAGATGAACTTCTCGAACTTGTAGGCGTTGGGCTCGTCGGGCTTCTGCGTGGTCCCGTCCTCGGCCAGGTAGGGCACCTTCTTGTGCGCGAGGTGGTAGGGCAACTCGACGCCGGCGCGGAGGAGATCGGAGAGCCACTCGACCCCGAAGGCATGCAACGCGATCGACCCCATCACGAGATCGTCTGGCATGCCGCCGTCGGGAAACTCGCTGTACTCGACGACGAGGTGTTTCCCCTGGATGTCGCGCGCGTAGACCCCCACCTTCTCTTCGGGCAGGCGGCGGATCGCCTTGCCCCCGGCAACGGCGCGGCGCTCCACCATCCAGCCCAGCATGACGGGGTCGAGCGGAAGCCCCAGGGGGTTGTCCACCTGGAACGTGGTCAGGACGTCCACACCGTCCTCACGGAGCTGCTCGATCACGCCCTCACGGGCCAGCGCGTCGATGGCGCCCCCGTGTCCGTCGGGTGCCGTCGCCAGGCGTCCGGGCGCCTCCAGCACCGCACGTCCGTCGGCATCGAGCACGGGCAGCGTGCCCTGCCGGATGATGCGCACCTGGCCCTCGGCCAACCCAAAGCGGCTCGGATCCGCGAACGCCGCGCGGGTTGCCTCTTCGGTCGCCTCCGAGACGAGGATGTAGAACGGCGGAGGACGCTTGGCGCCTCGGCCGGCCGCCGCGACGCGCTCCGCCAGGATACGAAAGAGCGTCCGGTCGGGTTCGGGGCCGAACACGAAGTTCCCCTTGGGCCCGTCGAGTCCAAGCCGGGTCCCCTGGCCACCGGCCAGCAGCAGGGTGGCGACGCGTCCGTTCTGGATCAGGGCGCGCCCCAACGTGCCGAGTTGGCGCCGGATGCCCCCCTCGTTCATCTGACGCTTCCACGTGAGCGCATGCGGCGGACGCAGCGAGGGCGTCACACCCGGCCCCGGCGTACGGAGCGCTTCGGTCAGGGCCCCCCACGGATGGCGGGCGGCCTCGACGAGGAAGGCGTTTGCGGCCGCCTCACCCAGGGTCTGCGCATGCTCCACGAGATGGGACTGCCCCACCTCCCGCAATCGCGCGCGAGCCGCCTCCACTGCCATACGGCGTCCTCTCGGACGGCGCGGATCAGCCGTCGAAGCGGCCGAACACCACCGTCACGTTGTGGCCGCCGAAGCCCAGCGCGTTGGAGAGCGCGTAGCGGATGTCGAGCTCACGTGCCGTGTTCGGCACGTAGTCGAGATCGCACTCCGGATCCGGGACCTCCTGGTTGATGGTCGGGTGCGCGGTCTTGTCCTGGATGGACATGGCCGTGAACACCCCCTCGACCCCGCCGGCGCCCCCGAGAAGGTGCCCGACGAGCGACTTCGAGGAGGAGATGGCGACCTTGTAGGCGTCCTCGCCCATGACCGCCTTGATGGCGGCCGTCTCGGCGGCGTCGTTCAACGCCGTCGAGGTACCGTGGGCATTGATGTAGTCGATGTCGGCGGGGTTGAGCTTGGCGTTCCTGAGGGCCAGGCGCATGGCTCGGGCCGGGCCCCTGCCTCCCGGCGCCGGCGCCGTGATGTGATGCGCATCCGCCGACATCCCCGCGCCCAGCACCTCGGCGTAGATCCGAGCGCCTCGCTTCTTCGCGTGCTCGAGTTCCTCGAACACCATGATCCCCGCGCCTTCCCCCATGACGAACCCGTCCCGCTCCTTGTCGAAGGGGCGGCTGGCCGCCTGGGGGTCGTCGTTGCGGGTGGACATGGCACGCATGGAGTTGAACCCCGCCATGCCCATCGACGTGATCGTGGCTTCGGCGCCGCCCGTGAGCAGTACGTCACTCTCCCCGCTCCCGATGCTTCGGTAGGCGAGGGCCATGGCGTGGTTGCTCGACGCGCATGCCGAGGCCGTGATGTAGCTCGGTCCCTGCAGATTGAACCGAATGCTCAGTTGGCCCGCGATGGCGTTCGCCATCATGCGGGGAACGAAGTAGGGGCTCACGCGCTGCGGCCCCTTCTCCATGATCGTCGTGTGGGTGTTCTCGATGCTGTCGAGTCCACCGATACCCGTTCCGATGATCGCGCCGCTCAACTCCGGGTCGAACCCGTTGTCTTCGCTGAGCCCGGAATCATCCCAGGCCTGTTGCGCCGCGGCCCCACCGTAGAGGGTCATCAGGTCGAGCTTCTTCAGATCGCGCTTCTGGAAATAGTCGAGGGGGTCGAACCCCTTCAGCTCCGCCGCGATCAGACACGGCATCTCCAGCAGCTCGGGATCGAACCTGGTGATTCGAGCCACACCGCTCTGGCCGGACACCACGGCATCCCACGACGACTTCACGTCGTTGCCGCAAGCATTGACCGTTCCCAGCCCGGTGATGACCACTCTTCGGGGCATACGGAATCAGTCCTTCTTCTGGTTTTCGTCGATGTACTTGATCGCGTCGCCGACGGTCCTGATCTTCTCGGCTTCTTCGTCCGGAATACTCAGGTCGAACTCGTCCTCGAGCTCCATGACCAACTCGACGGTGTCGAGGCTGTCGGCGCCCAGGTCGTTGATGAACGAGGTTTCCTCGGTCACCTTGTCCTTGCTCTGTCCCATCTGCTCACAGACGATCTCGATCACGCGGTCCCTGACACTGGTGCCCACGTTGCCTCCTGTCCACGAATGATGACCTGCGGTCCGGCGGTTCCGGACTGCGGCTAGTTGTCCTACATGACCATGCCGCCGTCCACCGGAATCACCTGTCCCGTCACGTACCCCGCTCCCGACGAGGCCAGATAGGCCACGGCGTCGGCGATGTCGTCCACGGTGCCCAGGCGCCCCAGAGGAATGCGGCTACTGAGTTCCGCCGCAGCCTTCTCACCGAGGGCCGCGGTCATGTCCGTCTGAATGAAACCGGGGGCCACGGCATTGGCCGTGACACCCCGCCCCGCCAGCTCGCGCGCGACCGCCTTCGTGAAGGCGATCACCCCGCCCTTGCTGGCCGCGTAGTTGGCCTGGCCGGCGTTGCCCATCATGCCAACGACCGACGCGATGTTGATGACCCGACCGCGCTTGCTCTTCATGAGCCGGCGCGTGGCCGTGCGGGTCATCAGGAAGGTGCCGGTCAGGTTGACCGACAGCACCTTGGTCCAGTCCTCGTCGCTCATGCGCATCAGCAGGCCGTCCCGCGTGATCCCCGCATTGTTGACGAGCACATCCAGTCCGCCGCCATGCTCGACGGCGGCATTCACCGCGGCCTCCGCCCCTTCGGCCGTCGAAATGTCGGCACGAACGAAGCGGCAGCGCTCACTACCGCCCGCGGCGGCAATGGCGTCCTCGGCGGCATCCGGGAGGAGATCCACGAACGTGACCTTGGCGCCATCCTTGGCCAAGCGCTCGACGATGGCTCGCCCGATGCCTCGGGCACCGCCGGTCACCAGCGCGGACACGTTCTCGAATTCGCTCACCGCTCGTCTCCCCGCCCACCGGCTCGCCGGTCGGCCACTACTTCGCACCCTGGGCGTCGAGGGCCGAGAGCGCCTCGGCGGATTCGACGCTGAACGTCTCGAGGTCGGAGTCGATCCGACGCGCGAGACCCGATAAGACCTTGCCCGGAGCCACCTCGATGGTCGTCGTGACACCGAGCGCCCGGCCAGCCCGGACGCAGTCCACGAAGCGTACCGGACTCGTGACCTGGGCCACCAAGTTGGCGCGAATGACCTCGGGATCCGAGGTGCCCTCGGCCGTCACGTTGCTGATGACCGGGACGCGCGGGACGTGCACCGTGACGCCCTCGAGCGCCGCGGCGAGTCGCTCGGCGCCGATCGTCATGAGCGGGCTGTGGAATGCGCCCGCGACGGGGAGTCGGGTCATTCGGCGGATCCCGTGGGCCTTCGCGGCCTCGGCCGCGGCCTGGAGGGAGGGGTCGTCGCCGCTGATGACGATCTGCCCTGGCGCGTTGAGATTCGCCACGGTGCAGACGCCACCGGTGGCTTCACGCGCTGCGGCGCAGACGGCTTCGGCGATCTCCTCCTCGGCCCTGAGGGCGACGAGTCCGGACGGGACGGCTTCGCTGGCCTCCTGCATGCCGAGCCCGCGCTCCCGCACGAGTCGTAGCGCGTCGCCCAGCGCCAGCGCCCCGGCGACGTGCAGCGCCGTGAACTCCCCGAGCGAGAGACCGAACGCCGTGATGAGCTGCGCGGGGTCGATCTTCCCACTCTCGACGAGTGCGGCGTACGTGGCCGCGCCGACGGCGAGGATCGCGGGCTGCTGGAGGTCCGTGCGCACGAGTTCGCTGGCTGGCCCTTCGCGGCAGATGGCCAGCAGGTCCAGCCCGAGCGCGTCCGAGGCCTCCTCGAAGACGCGCCGAGACGCCTCGAACGTGTCGGCCAGATCGGCGCCCATGCCGACGTGTTGGGCGCCCTGACCCGGGCAGAGGATCGCGTAGGCCATCTCGCTACCCTTCCGCTTTCGTGGCCGTGCGGGCGAGCTCTTCGACCGTCTTCTCGCCCACATGGTGCTTCTCGTACGCCCGGATGGCGCGACAAGCGTTGACGACGGCCCGCGCATTGCTTCGGCCGTGTCCGATGAGATAGGGGCCGCGGATGCCCAGCAGCGGTGCCCCGCCGTACTCCGCGTAGTCCACGCGGGCGGCGAGACGGCGCGCCACGTCCGGTACGTCAACCCCGGCGGGCAACACGTCGGGGAGCGAACGCAGGAGGAACTCCGCCATGCCCTCCGCTGCCTTGAGGGCCACGTTGCCCGAGAAGCCGTCCGTCACGACGACATCGGCCTTGTCTTCGAAGAACTCGCGGGGCTCCACATTGCCGACGAACGGCTGCAGGCCGCGCGCGCGGAAGAGCTCCCACGTGTCGTGGACGAGCTGGTTGCCCTTGTGCTCCTCTTCGCCGATCGAGAGGATACCGATGCGGGGCGTGTCGACGCCGAGGGCCGAGCGAGCGTACAAGCCGGCCATGATCGCGAATTGGTAGAGGTCTTCGGCCCGCGCGTCGGGATTGGCCCCCCCATCGACGACCAGGGTCGTGCCCCCTGCACGGGGAAACGGCACCGCGATGCCGGGACGGCGCACGCCGACGAGGCGCCCGCAGAAGAGCTGCGCGGCGGCGACCGCGGCCCCGGTGGAGCCCATGTTCACGACGCCCCGCGCCTCGCCCTCGCGAAGCAGCTCGGCGCAGATGCGGGCGGTGTTGCCCTCGTTGGCGCGAACGGCCCGGACGGGGTCATCGCTCATGCCGGCCACGTGGTCGGCCGGGACGATCGTCAGGCGGGCGCGCTCCGCGTCGGACACGCCGTGGCCGGCGAGTTCGGTCTCGAGCAGATCGGGAAAGCCGACGAGCGTGATCTCGACGTCGGCGAACTCGCGGACCGCCTGCACCGCTCCCTCGACCGGAGCAGCCGGGGCGCGATCCCCGCCCATGGCATCGAGTGCAATGCGCATTGTCGTCGCCCCCGAGGGAGGAGGCTAGTCCTCCTTGGCGACCACCTCGCGGCCGGCGTAGTGGCCGCAGTTGGGGCAGACACGGTGCGACGGCCGCTGATGGTTGCAGCGGGGGCACGCGGTCAGGTTGCGAGGCGTCAAGGCGTGGTGCGCGGCGCGCATGCGCGTGCGACGCTTGCTCAGCTTGCGCGACGGGACGGACATGACGGGTTCCTCCAGGCCCCGCAGGCGCGGGCGTGGGCAATCGTTCTGGACCGGACGACGCGCATCCGCGGATTCCGCGCCGATCTCCCCAGGGGAGCCCGGAAGGGTATGCCGGTCGGTGCCGATGGTCAAGAATGCCCGCACCACGCCAAGCCCTTGGGGTTGCCGGGGTTGGGCGATCGTGTTCGGTCTCCCGTCAGGCCGAGCCGAGGGCCCCTTGGAGATGCTCGTCCACGGCAGCGAGCGCCTGAGCAATCCCCTCCCGGCGCTGGCCCTGCCCTTGCGCCATGTCGGGGCGCCCGCCCCCGCCCCCGCCCAGCACCGCCGTGGCCGCCTGGAGGAGCTTCCGCGCATCGAGTCCGCGCTCACGCGCCGTCTCCGAGAGAAGCACGAGGATCGGAGCCTTGCCGCCCGCCTCGCCGACGAGCACGGCCACGTCCAGACCACCCTTGCGGACGGCGTCGCCGACGCCGCGGAGCGCCTTCGCGTCCACGCCAGGGAGGGAGGCGGTCTTGACCTTGAGGCCCCCCACGTGAGCGGCGTCGGCGACGAGGCTGTCCACCGCCTTCAATCCGGCCTCGCGGCGGCTCTTCTCCTCGGCCTTGCGCATGGCCTTGATCTCTTCCTGGAGTCCCTGGACGCGGGTGAGCAACTCGTCGGGGCCCGCCTTGAGCAGCTGGCCGAGGTCCTTGACGACGCGCTGGTCACGGGCCGCCTGGGCGACGGCGCCCAGGCCGGTGACGGCTTCGATGCGCCGGACCCCGGCCGCGATGCTGGTCTCGACCGCGATCCGGAAGGCCCCGATGTCGCCGGTCCGCCGCACGTGCGTCCCGCCGCAGAGCTCCCGCGAGCCGCTGGGGATGGCCACGACGCGGACCTCGTCGCCGTACTTCTCACCGAAGAGCGACATGGCCCCGGACGCCTTGGCCGCCTCGATCCCCATGACGGCGCTGTCGAGGCGGTCGTTCTGAAGGATCCAGGCGTTGACCAGGTCCTCGATCGCACGCACCTCGTCGGGCGAGAGCGCCTGGCCGTGACTGAAGTCGAAGCGCAGGTGCTCCGGCCCCACGAGGCTCCCTTCCTGTCGCACATGGTCGCCCAGCGTGCGCCGGAGGGCCTCGTGGAGGAGGTGGGTCGCGGTGTGATTGCGTCGGGTCGCGTCGCGGCGGTCCTCATCGACCTCGGCCGCCACCTTGGCGCCGATCTCGATCCGGCCGCTTGCGACCTTCCCGGCGTGGAGCGTGTAGCCCTCCTGCGCCTGCGTATCGCCCACCCGGAGCTCGAGGCCGTCGCCCCGGAGGACGCCGCTGTCACCGAGTTGGCCACCGGATTCCGCGTAGAAGGGCGTGCGGTCGAGAACGACCCCGACCTTCTGCCCGGCGTCCGCCGCTTCCACGAGGGCGTCCTTCACGATCAGGCCAACCACCGTGGCATCGGCGGCGCAACCCCGCTCGGCCGCTGTGTCGAGCGTGCCGTCGGCGACGTCGTGGCCGACGAACAGGGTCGTCGGAACGCCCTGGGCCTTCAGGTCGCTGATGGGGCCGCCCGCGAAGATCGAATCCGAGATCTTGCTGCCCTTGCGCGCCCGCTCCCGCTGCTTGGTCATCTCCCGCTCGAAGCCGTCCAAGTCGACATCGATCTCACGGTCGGCGAGGATCCGCCGTGCGAGGTCCACCGGGAATCCGTACGTGTCGTAGAGCTTGAACGCCGCGGCGCCGTCGAGCACGGCTCCCCGCCCCAGGCCCTTCACGGCATCGTCGAGGAAGCGCACCCCCTGCGTGTAGGTCGCCCGGAAGCGCTCCTCCTCGCCGGCCAGGACGGACATCAACACCGTCTCGCCCTCCGCGAGGTCCGGGTAGCCGCCCTGCATCATCGAGACGACCGACGGCACGAGCCTCGCGAGGAAGGGCTCTTCCAGGCCCAGCTGAATGCCGTCACGGATGGCGAGGCGGAGGATGCGGCGCAGGACGTATCCGCGCCCCTCGTTGGACGGCTTGACGCCCGCGCTCACCAGAGCGCACGAGGCCCGGACGTGGTCGGCGATGCGACGCATGCGTCGCGGGTCCTCCCCCTCCGGCAGATCGCCGTTCTCGGGGAACGGATAGGCGTGGCCCGTGATCTCGCCGATGTGCTCGAGCAGGGGCCGGAAGAGCGACGTGCCGAAGACCGAGTACTGCCCCTCGATCATCGCCAGCACGCGCTCGAAGCCCACGCCGCAGTCGATGTTTCGCTGCGGCAGCGGCGCGAGCTCGTTGGGCCCCTTGCGGTCGAATTGCGTGAACACGCTGTTCCAGATCTCGATGTAGCGCCCCGAGTCGTACGCACCGGGGCCGCCGTCGCCGGCCGCGCGCGTCGGTCCGTAGTCGAAGAAGACTTCGCTGCACGGTCCGCACACCCCATTGGGCCCGGCCTCGGGCGCGTTGGCGGGCCAGAAATTCTCCTTGGCGTCGAAACGAGCGATGCGGTCCCGGCTCAGACCGAGCGCGCGCCACGCTTCGAACGCCTCGTCGTCGTCCTCGTAGACGGAGACGAGGAAGCGGTCGGCCGGCAGGTCGAGCACCTGGGTCAGGAACTCCCAGGCCCACGCGATCGATTGCTTCTTGAAGTAGTCGCCGAACGAGAAATGGCCGAGCATCTCGAAGAACGTCAGGTGGCGCGGCGTGCGGCCGACATTCTCGAGGTCGCCCTGTCGGAAGCACGGCTGCACAGTGACGGCTCGGCGGTAGGGAGGCGTACCCCGGCCGAGGAACAGGTCCTTGAACTGGTTCATGCCCGCGCCCGTGAAGAGCAGCGTGGGGTCGTTCTCGGGGACCAGGGACGCAGCCGGGGGCTGCGCGTGCGCTCGCTCGGCGAAGAACGAGAGCCAGGTCTGGCGCAGCTGGTCGGCGGTGAGGGACGTCGTCATGGCGTGGTTCCCGGTTTCGGGCCTGGAAGCCCGGAAACGTAGCACACCCGACGGCGAAGTCTCACGGCCGCCCCCGAGTCCACGCCACCGGCGCGACGCGGGGGAGGCCCGGGCGGGACGCTACCGGCGCACCGGTGTCTTCTTGCCCTTGGCCTTGCCGTTTCGCGCCGGCGGGGCGGCGGGCTTGGTGGCGGCGTCGGCCGCGCGCTGCTGGGCCGCCTTCAACATCTCGCCCTGTGCGGCGGCGGCGGCCTCGTCCTGCGATTCACCCGCGATGCCGAGCGCCTTCTTCGTCTCCGTGAGCACGGTCTGGAAGACGTCGTCGTTGCTCGTGAGGAAGTCGATCGACTTCTCTCGCCCCTGCCCCAGGCGGGTCTCCTGGAACGAGTACCAGGAGCCACTCTTGTCGACGATCCCGGCGTTCACGGCCAGATCGAGCACGTCGCCGATGTACTGGATGCCCTTGCCGAACATCACGTCGAACTCCGCGAGCCGGAACGGGGGGGCGACCTTGTTCTTCACGACCTTGACGCGCGTGCGGTTCCCCATCACGACGTCGCCCGCGCCCTTGATCGAGCCGATGCGGCGCATGTCCAAGCGGACCGACGCGTAGAACTTGAGCGCATTGCCGCCCGTCGTGGTCTCGGGGCTTCCGAACATCACGCCGATCTTCATGCGGATCTGGTTGGTGAAGATCATGGCGGTGTTCGACGTGTGGATGGCGCCGGAGAGCTTGCGCAGGGCCTGGCTCATGAGCCGGGCGTGGAGTCCCACGTGGGAGTCCCCCATCTCGCCGAGGATCTCGGCCTTGGGCACGAGTGCCGCGACGGAGTCGATCACGACGACGTCGATCGCGTTGCTGCGAATCAGCGTCTCGGCGATCTCCAGCGCCTGCTCGCCGGTGTCGGGCTGCGAGACCAGCAGCTCGTCCAGATTCACGCCGAGGTTCTTGGCGTAGGTCGCGTCGAAGGCGTGCTCCGCATCGATGAAGGCGCATACCCCGCCCAGCTTCTGGGCGTTCGCGATGACGTGCGAGCACAGCGTCGTCTTGCCGGACGACTCCGGTCCGTACACCTCGGTGATGCGGCCCCGTGGGATGCCGACGCCACCGAGCGCGAGATCGAGCGACAGGCTGCCGGTCGAGATGCCCTCGACGAGCGGCATGCCCGTGCCGCCGAGCGTCATGATGGACCCTTTGCCGTATTGCTTCTCGATCTGGCCCAAGGCCGATTGGAGCGCCTGCTGCCGCTGGCGGACGTCCGCCGCCTTCGAGGAATCCTTCGCTTGGCTCACCATGACTGGCCCTTCCCTTCTCGGCACCTCACCTGCGGCGACGTTCGCCCTCGTCCGCAGCTCCGAGCTTCGCTGTTGTTAGGTCGATGTAACGGTACCCGCGATCTCCAGGGTCGGAAAGGATAAGTTTCAGGTCCGACAGGATTTCCTGCCCCAGCTGGAGATCCGCTCCGGCCTCGATCGCCTCGACGAGCGGCTCGCCGGGTCGACCCCGCAGCCGCCCGATCGTGACGTGGGGCTTGAAGGCCCGCGCCTCGGGGGGGTAGCCGAGCTCGCCGAGGGCCTCGCCCACGGCGCCGGCGAGCCCGACCAGAGGGTCGGGCTGGAGGTCGGAGGCGAGGCCCACCCAGACCACGCGGGCGCGCGCGGGGGTGGGGAACGCCCCCAGGCCGCGGTAGGTCGCGAAGATCGGGGCCGAGGCGGCCGCGACGGAGGCCAGGGCCCGGCCCAGCTCCCCGAGGTCCCGCTCGTCGGTCTCTCCGAGGAAGTGGAGCGTGAGATGGAAGTCGTCGGTCGGCGGGCCACGAAACACGCGGTCGACCGCCTCCAGACGATCCGTCTCCTCACGCAGGCGCCGGACGATGCCTCGACCGCATCGGAGCGCGACGAAAGTACGCAGACGCTGTCGCATGCCCGGCATGGTCCCCCCGACCGGGGACGGTCTTCCCCGCCGACTCGCGCGAGCCTGGCGCGCAGCGCGTACCCACGCCGCGGTAGTGACGGCCCCGACCTACACCAGGGCTTCGGCGGCCTCGACCCGCTTGGCCATGACATCCCGCGTGGGCCGGTCCTTCCAGAAGAGCCAGAGGAGACCGCCGAGAAGGCTCGTGGCCAGCATGCTGAGGCGGAAGACGACGGACAGGCTGACGGCCTCGGTCGCGGGGATCCCCACCTGACCGAAGAGGTAGGCGAAGGCGATCTCCCCGACGCCCCACCCCCCGGGAAGGAGCGGGATGGCGCCGAACAGGTTGGCGACCGGGACCAGGGCCAGCGCGGTCGGTAGGGTCAGTCCCTGGATCTCGAGCCCCTGCGCGAGGAGCCAGACCGACGTCCCCGCGATGGCGTGATTGAGGAGGGAGATCGCCAGCGCCGTGGCGAGCGTGACGGGGCGATCCCGGTAGAGCTTCAGCGCGGCCGTCGCTTCGGCCACGACGCCCTGGAAAGGCAGCTTGCGGAAGAGTCGCTCGACGCCGAGCCACCGCCTCAGCCGCGCACTGAGCAGGATCGCGGCGCCCCCGCCGAGGGCCGCCAACGCGACGGCGACGATGAGTTTCGCGGGACCGTAGCCGGCGTCGGACGGAGCGAAGGCGAGGGCCAGCGCGGCGAGCAGACCGAGGCCTACGAGACCGACCAGCCGGTCGGTGAAGACCGAGAGCACCGCACGGACCCCTCGCTTCGTGGCGCGGGCCGCGTACCAGGCCTTGACCACGTCCCCTCCCGTGGACCCCGGGACGGCGACATTGAAGAACGCGCCGATCAGGTTGAGTCGGACCGTCTCGCCCAGTTTGAGGGGTACGTCCACCGCGCGCAGCAGCCCGTGCCAACGCACGCCCGTGATCACCCACGTCAGGAAGAGAAGGAAGAGGACGGCCAGCGCGTATCCGGGACGCGACGACAGGCGGCGCCCCAGGGTGCGAATGCCCCACGTGACCTCGGGTATCGCGCCGGCGGGCCCCTCGCGAACGGCCACCTCGGCGCCGGCCACGTAGCGGGCGGCCGGCCCCGCATCGGACGCGACCGTCCAGCCGCCGTCCGGGCGTGCCTCGACGCGCCCCTCGAGCACCTCGCCGTCGGTGAGGTGCAGTGAATCCTGCCAGTCCACCTGCGTCGTCAGGACGAAGGCGACCAAACCGAGGCCGACGAGGCGCAGGATCCAACGCCGAGCCGTGCGCCGTACCGTGCTCATGACGCTAGCGCCGCATCAGGGCGCCCGCGGCGTCGCCCGGGTCTTCGTCCTCTTCGAAGGAGAGGGTCGGATCCTTGGCTTCGGCCCAGCGCTCCCAGTTGGCCCGGCGGAAGCCGTAGTCCTGACCGGCGATCTGGGAGAGCGCCGCGCGCGCCTTGTGGCGCACGCTGGCGTTGGGGTCGTCGAGCAGGGGGATCAGGGCGACGACCCCTTCCCGCGTCTTGATCTTGCCGAAGTACTCGACGCCTTCCATGCGGACGAGCCAGTTGCTCTCGTACGCCAGACGCAGCGCCACGGTCTCACGTGCGTCCGCGTCGCCGAGCGTCTTCAGACCACGGATGGCGTCTGCGCGCACCTGCGCGACGGGATCGTCGACGGCCGCCTGCAGTGACACGTGGATGAGCCCGTTGATGCGCTTGGTCAGGGCGGTGTCGATGGCCTGGCGAAGCGCGGGATCGGACTCGTCGACGAGGTACGGGCGGCCATAGAAGAACTTCAGGGACTG
Source organism: uncultured Planctomycetota bacterium (assembly GCA_963802335.1). Classification (GTDB taxonomy): domain Bacteria; phylum Planctomycetota; class PLA2; order PLA2; family JAEUHO01; genus CAWDIE01. Next base: position 964,312 of record CAWDIE010000009.1, read on the forward strand.
GCGATAGAAGCGAAAGTCGATCGAGGTGAACGCCAGATCCCCGATCTGACGGATCCGGTCGATGGCCGCGCGTCGCTGATTGGGGTCGCAGCGGCCGCGCGTGTAGATGGCGTCCACCTCGCGCATCAGCGCCAAGAACCGCGTGCCGTCGTCCTGGATTCCGCAGACCGGATAGTCGGGCAGCTTGAGGCCGATCTGCGTGAGCGAGGTCGCGGCCGATGCCCGCGCCAAGGCGGAGCGATCCTCCATGATGACTTCGCTGAAGAGCTCGACGACCTCCGCGACCCCCTCCAGGCGTCCGTAGCTCGCATGCCCCAGGCGCTGGACGGCATCCACGTTCTTGTCCACCAGGAACGGGTCGCCGGAAGCGCACTCGTAGCAGAAGTCCTTCTCCCGGTGGCTGTTCTTGACCAGGGAGTAGTAGTACCGGGGCTCACGATCCCGGTTCAGCATGTCGTAGAAGAGGACGTCCGTGGCCGAGCCGCCGGAAGAGAGCTTCGTGTAGCGGCTGCTGCAGGCCCCCAGGAGGAGCACGCATACGCCGAGCCCGACCATCCCCAGGATGCGCGCGCGGCCGGTCATCGTCCTGATCCTCCCTCGGTGGGCCCCGCCCCGGGGCTCGAAAGGGCAAGGTTAGGGCTTCGACCCCCGTTCGCCCAACTTCCCGTTCACCGGCCTTGTGCCGCAGACCCCATTTCCCGATACGCTCTACACCTGAAAGGGGTTGGGGGTCGACTGTAGGACTGGGCCCGCGGAGCTCGCCGATGCACCTGAATCCCCTGTCCCGCCCCGGCGGTCGCCTGTGGCTGCGTATGCGCCTGGTTTGGCCCGTGGGGACCCTCTGCCTCATTCTGCTCGCCGCCTGCGGCGGCGGGGGCGGCGTCGCCGGGACCTACGACCCGCCGCCCACCACGCCCATCGTCGACCTGGGCATTCTGGGCTCCACCTCGCCCTCGAGGACCGAGACCAGCTTCACCAACCCCCTCGCGGCGACGGCGATCGTGACCGCGGGCCCGACCGAGGGCCCCTTCTCGATCGACCCGACCGACCTGCCCGCGACGGCTCCGCCCAATGGCCGCGTCACGCTCGGCGTGCTCTACGACGCGTTGGGTGAGGGCCCCACCCAAGGCACCATCCGCTTGGTCTTCACGGCCGGCAGCCAGAGCCAGACTCGGACCTACGAGCTGGAAGCCAGCGGGGAGCGCGTCACGTGGGCGCTCGTCACCTCGACGCTCGACTTCGGCGCCGTCGAGATCGGCGCCACGAAGGACCTGGAGGCGCGCGCGCTGAATCTCAGCAGCCAGAGCCCCGTGACCCTGAGTTCCGTCTCCCTGCCGAGCAGTGACTTCTCCGTGGTCGGCAACCCCTTCCCCATGACGGTCTCGCCGGGCATGACCGCCTCCGTCACGATCCGCTACGCACCTCTTGCCGCGGGGATCGACGACGGCACGTTGACCCTGGGGCCGCAGGACGTCGGCGCCAGTGTTCGCATTCCGATCCTCGCCGGCACCGTGACCCCGGACAGCGAACAGATCGTGGAGTTCGGATCCGTGAACCTGGATTCGAGCGGACGGACGCCCTCCCTTACCGTGAGTGTGCCCGCCGACGCCATCTCGCTCACCCTCGAGGCCAAGATGAACTCGACGCTGCTCTTCGGGAGCAGCATCGGCCTGTACACGCTGACGGGCCCGGGGGACAAGGTCTACGAGAACGCCTCCTCGTCCGGGAACTACATCTGGATTCCGGGGGTGGACGTCTTCTCCACGAGCGTCCCCAACTCGGATCAGAGCGACGTCCAGCTCGTGTCGGGCGGCGGGACCTACACGTTCCGCCTGCGCAAGCTGCAGGGCATCGGAAGCAGCATGACGGTGCGCGCGATCATCGAGCGTCGTACCGAAGACCAGAAGGGTCTGGCCACGCTGGATCTCAACGTCTGGCTGGCGGACGGCATCACCCCCACCGCCGCGACGGCGAGCAGCGACACCCGGCTCCAAGCGGTCTTGACCCGCATCGACCAGATCCTCGAGACGCAAGGCATCTCCATCGGCGACGTGGACTACTACGACGTGGACGACGCGTCCTACGACACCGTCACCACGCAAACCGAGTTCGCCGAGATGCTCCAGACGACCAGCGCCGCGACCGAGAACCGGTTGAACCTGTTCTTCGTCGAGGTGGCGTTCGGTGGCGGGGTCGTCGGCGTTTCCGCCACCATCTCCGGGCCGAAGCTCAACGGTACGGGCATGTCGGGCGTCATGGCGATCTACGACGGCTACAGCACGTCCACGATCGGTCTGATCGCAGCGCATGAGATCGGGCACTTCGTGGGTCTCTATCACACCGTCGAGCAGGACGGCTCCCACGACTTCATCGACGACACGCTGGAGTGCCCCTCGTCGGGCACCGACAGCGTCTGCACGACGCCCGGCGGCGGCTACCTCATGCACTGGCAGGCCGTGGGCGGCTCGACGATCTCGGACGGTCAGGCCCTCGTGATCCGTGGGCACCCGCACATGCAGCCCCGCGTCGGGGGCGACAGCGCTCTCGTCCAGTCGACCTCGATGCGCGCGCCGACCGACGAGGAGCTCTCCGAGCTCCTCTCCCTGCCCCAGGGCTGGTGTGGCACCTGCGAGGCGTGCCGGAAGGGCAAGTAGCTTCCCCGCCCGACGACGCCCTGGGCGGCCCCTTCACTCGAGAACGCCCCCGGGTGCATCGGGGCCTTGACGCGGAGGGGCCGACGACTACGATGCCCCGCCTCGCTGATACGCGCCGAAGTGGCGGAATTGGCAGACGCGCTAGATTCAGGTTCTAGTGGGCTTAACGGCCCTTGTGGGTTCAAGTCCCACCTTCGGCACCAACCCCTCCGGGGCGCGGTGGAACGACGCGCAGCGAGCCGAGCACGCGGGGGCGTGCCCCCACCTCCCGGATGGTGCTCCACCCCCCACCCCTGTGGTGCTGCACCCCCCCACCCTCGTGGTGCTCCACCCGCCCACCCCCTTTTGTGCTCTTTCTCCCCTCGGGCGCCCCGTCCAATGGGTCCACCTTCGCTGGGGGTGTCCTGGGATCCGCGATTCCGGGGCTGAGATGAGACCCCTGGCACCTGATCCGGTTCATGCCGGCGGAGGGAAGCGAGGGCCGGGCCACCTCCCGGCCTCACGTCCGCCGCCGGTGGGGAGACCCCATGGCCAACGACGCGAAGCGCCTACCCGACTCCACCCGCATCACGCGCGAGCCCTTCCCGGCGTCCCGCAAGGTGTACGTGCCCGGCCAGATCCACCCCGACCTCGAGGTCGCGATGCGCGAGGTCGCCCTCGAGGACTCACCCGCATCGAGCCCGGACGGCACGCCCGTGCCGAATCCGCCCGTCACGCTCTACGACGCCTCGGGCCCCTACACCGATCCGGACGTCGCCATCGACCTGGCCCGGGGGCTCGCCCCCCTTCGACGCGCCTGGATCGAGGCCCGCGGCGACGTGGAGGAGCTCCCCCACGCGTCGTCCGCGACGCGATTGAAGCACGAGCAGGACCCGGCCCTCGACGCGGTCCGCTTCCCGTCACCCCGCCGCCCGCTCCGCGCCCGCAGCGGGCAGCGCGTCACGCAGATGCACTACGCCCGGCAGGGCATCATCACGCCCGAGATGGAATACGTCGCGATCCGGGAGAACCAGCGCCGGGACACCGTGGCGAGCCTGAATCCCCAACATCCCGGGGAGTCGTTCGGCGCGGCGATTCCGAACCGCATCACGCCGGAGTTCGTCCGGGAGGAGGTCGCGCGAGGCCGCGCCATCATCCCCGCGAACATCAACCATCCCGAAATCGAGCCGATGGCGATCGGGCGCAACTTCCTCGTGAAGATCAACGCCAACATCGGCAACTCGGCGGTCACCTCGTCCATCGAGGAGGAGGTCGAGAAGATGGTCTGGTCGATCCGCTGGGGCGCGGACACGGTGATGGACCTCTCGACCGGACAGCACATCCACGAGACCCGTGAGTGGATCCTCCGCAACAGCCCCGTCCCCATCGGGACCGTGCCGATCTACCAGGCTCTCGAGAAGGTCGGCGGGCGTCCCGAGGAGCTGACCTGGGACATCTTCCGCGACACGCTCATCGAGCAGGCCGAGCAGGGGGTCGACTACTTCACGATCCACGCCGGCGTCCTCCTGCGGTTCGTTCCCATGACCGCCCGGCGCCGTACCGGCATCGTCTCCCGCGGCGGGTCCATTCTCGCGAAGTGGTGCCTCGCGCATCACAAGGAGAACTTCCTCTACACCCACTGGGACGAGATCTGCGAGATCATGGCGGCGTACGACGTCGCGTTCTCCATCGGCGATGGGTTGCGCCCCGGCTCCATCGCCGACGCGAACGACGCCGCGCAGCTCGGGGAGCTGGAGGTCCAGGGCGGACTCACCCTCCGGGCCTGGGACCAGGACGTCCAGGTCATGAACGAGGGCCCGGGGCACGTCCCCATGCACATGATTCGCGAGAACATGGAGAAGCAGCTGGCGTGGTGCCACGAAGCGCCCTTCTACACCCTGGGCCCGCTCACCACGGACGTCGCCCCCGGCTACGACCACATCACGTCCGCCATCGGCGCGGCCATGATCGGTTGGTACGGCACCGCCATGCTCTGCTACGTCACCCCGAAGGAGCACCTCGGTCTCCCCGATCGCGACGACGTACGGGAGGGTGTGATCACCTACAAGATCGCCGCGCACGCGGCCGACCTGGCCAAGGGCCACCCCGGCGCCCAGTACCACGACGATGCCCTGTCCAAGGCGCGATTCGAGTTCCGCTGGCAGGACCAGTTCAATCTCGCACTCGATCCCCAGCGCGCCCGCGAGTACCACGATGCCACGCTGCCCGCCGAGGGCGCCAAGGTCGCCCACTTCTGCTCCATGTGCGGACCGAAGTTCTGCTCCATGGAGATCACCCAGCAGGTGCGCGACTACGCGAAGGCGAAAGGCCTCGACACCGAGGAGGCGGTCGCCGCCGGTCTGCGCGAGAAGAGCAGCGAGTTCAAGGACGGCGGCGCCGAGATCTACAAGGCGCCGTAGCTCAGCCATTCCCGCAACGAAAACGACCCGCCGGCATCGAGCCGGCGGGTCGTTTGCGCGTGAACACCCGGCATCATCATCGCCGGGCATGCCTACCGGCGCCCGGTCGGCTACCGCGCCGCGTCGTCCAGGTCGAAGCGGTCCAGATGCATGACCTTCACCCAGGCCGCCACGAAGTCGTCGACAAACTTCCGCTTCGCGTCGCTCGACGCGTAGACCTCGGCGATGGCGCGAAGCTCGGAGTTGGAGCCGAACACCAGGTCGACGGACGTACCCTTCCACGTCACGTCACCCGTCTCCCGATTGCGGCCTTCGTACACATCCTCGTGGTCGGCGGACTTCGTCCACACCGTGCCCATGTCGAGCAGGTTCACGAAGAAGTCGTTGGACAGGGTGCCGACTCGATTCGTGAAGACACCGAGGTCGGACTGACCGATGTTGGCGTTGAGGACGCGCAAGCCACCGAGGAGCACCGTCATCTCGGGTGCCGTCAGCGTGAGCAGATGGGCCCGGTCGACCAGCATCTCGGGCGCGGACCGATCGAGGCCTTCGCCCATGTAGTTCCGGAAGCCGTCCGCCTTCGGCTCCAGCACGGCAAACGACGCGGCATCGGTCATCGACTGGGAAGCGTCGGTTCGCCCGGGTGCGAAGGGAACGCGCACGTCGTAGCCGGCCCGCTTGGCCGCATCCTCGACCGCCGCGCCGCCCGCCAACACGATGACATCGGCCAGCGAGACCCGCTTGTCCCCGGACTGCTTGGCGTTGAAGTCCTGCTGGACACGTTCGAGCACGGGTAGCACCTCGGCCAAGGCGGCCGGCTGATTGACGGTCCAATCCTTCTGCGGGGCGAGGCGGAGCCGAGCACCGTTCGCACCGCCTCGCTTGTCGGTTCCACGGAACGTCGAGGCCGACGCCCACGCGGTCGAGACGAGCTGAGCGGTGGAGAGCCCCGAACTCGCAATCGCCGCCTTCAGTGAAGCGACGTCCTGCGCGTCGATCAGCTCATGATCGACCGCCGGCACGGGATCCTGCCAGAGTTGCGGCTCGGGGACCAGAGGACCGAGCAGCCTCGAGTGAGGACCCATGTCGCGGTGCGTCAGCTTGTACCAGGCCCGGGCGAAGGCCGCCTCGAACTCGTGCGGATTCAGGAGGAACCGCTCGGAAATCGGGCGGTAGATCGGATCCATCTTGAGCGCGAGATCCGTGGTGAACATCATCGGCGCATGGGACTTCGACGGGTCGTGGGCATCCGGCACGGTGCCCTGCGCGGAGGCGTCCGTGGGTGCCCACTGGTGACCACCCGCCGGGCTCTTCACGAGCTCCCACTCGTAGTTGAACAGGTTGTTGAAGTACTCGTGCGACCACTGGACGGGCGTGGACGTCCACGCACCTTCGAGACCGCTCGTAATGGTGTCGTCGGCGTTGCCCGTGCCGAACTCGTTCTTCCAGCCGAGGCCCTGCTGCTCGAGCGGGGCGCCCTCGGGCTCGGCGCGCACGTACTTGCTCGGATCCGCTGCGCCATGGGACTTGCCCAAGGTGTGACCGCCCGCGATCAGCGCCACGGTCTCCTCGTCGTTCATCGCCATGCGGCCGAAAGTCGTCCGAATGTCCTTCGCGGCGGCGAGAGGGTCGGGCTTGCCGTTGGGCCCCTCGGGGTTGACGTAGATCAGGCCCATCTGCGAGGCGGCGAGCGGACCCTGAAGCTCGCGGTCCTCGGTGAAGCGCTTGTCGCCCAGCCACTCGCTCTCGGGGCCCCAGTTGACGTCGAGCTGGGGCTGCCAGACGTCGACGCGGCCCCCGCCGAATCCGAAGGTCTTGAAGCCCATGGACTCCAGCGCCACGTTGCCCGTGAGCACCATGAGGTCGGCCCACGATATCTGCCTGCCGTACTTCTGCTTGATGGGCCAGAGCAGACGGCGAGCCTTGTCCAGGTTGGCGTTATCCGGCCAGCTGTTCAGAGGAGCGAACCGGATCGTGCCGTAGGACGAGCCACCGCGTCCGTCGGTGTCGCGGTAGGTTCCGGCGCTGTGCCACGCAAGACGAATGAACAGCGGCCCGTAGTTCCCGTAGTCGGCCGGCCACCAGTCCTGCGACGTCGTCAGCAAGGTGGCGATGTCCTTCTTCAGGGCATCCAGGTCGAGGGTTTTGAACGCCTCGGCGTAGTCGAACGCCTCGCCCATGGGATTGCCCATCGGGGCGTTCTGATGAAGGATCCGGAGGTTCAGCTGATTGGGCCACCAATAGCCGTTCGTCACTGCACCCGCGGCCGTATGTCGGTGCGCTGCGGCCGTCATCGGGCACGAAGCCGGCGCCTCTCCCTTCGCTTCCTGGCCATAGTCCTCGCCGTGAGCCATCTCCAGGCCGCCCGGGGCCGCGACCAACGCCCCCAGGGCCAAGGCGACGAGCCAAATCGAGTTTCTCATACGGGGTGAACGCATATCGCTTCCTCGAGGGCGCCCATCCTCGAGCGCCATGTGCCGTAACGATGACGGCGACCCCGACGAGGTTTCAGGGAGAGGGCCTGGGTGGGACGATCCTCAGCCCGCGTAGATCTGTAGATCGGTGCCGACGCGGTCGAGCATCTCCAAGGCCCGGTCCAGGCTCGGGTCCCGGATGATCAGCCAGCCGTCCGAGAGCAGGGTCTGCTTCCAGTTGCGGCGCCGGGTGCCCACGGGAAGCAGGTCCACCGAGACGACAGCGTCGCCGAACTCCTCGACCAGTCGATCGAGCCCCTCGATGCGCTGGATACGGCCTTGTCCCTGGGCTCGCTTCACGATCATGCCCGCGTTGTACTTGCGGACGATCGGCTGACTGATGCGGCCGTGCACGACGGCCTCCGCCCACGCCTCGAAGATGTCGACGTCGCACGCGTAGTTCATGATCTCGGTCGTGAGGGCCCCCGGCGGGCGCGCCGCGATTTCACCGAACACTGCTTCCCCATCCGGCTTGCGGAACCACTCCATGTGCGTGAAGCCCGTCCGGAATCCGAGGGCCTCGAGCACCGCCCGCCCCATCGCGCGTCCCTTTGCGAGGTACGGGATCTCGATGTCCTTGAGCACGACGGTCTGGGGACTGATCCACTCGTTCTGGCGCGCAATCAAGGGGCGCGGTCGGTACGAAGAGATGTTCTCGAAGAGAATCTCGCCGCCGGCACAGATGGTGTCGTAGGTGAACTCCTCGCCGTCGATGAACTCCTCGACGCTCACCTCGGGAACGTGACGTACCAGCTCCTGCACGCGCTCCAGGTCCTCCGGGCCGTCCACGCGATAGGTGTCGGCGGACCCCGCGCCGGCGATCGGCTTGACGATCAGCGGGTAGCCAACGCTCTCGGCGGCCGCGGACACTTCGGTCGACGTGCGTGCGCGACGATGGTGCGGCGTACGGATACCGGCGCCATCGAGCACCAGTTTCATGTCTTCCTTGTCACGGAACGGCACCGTCTCCTCGACCGTCATCCCCCCGAGGCCGAGCGCCTCCCGAAGCCGGGCGGCGAGGATCATGCCCGGCTCCCACAGGCACTCCACGCGAACGATGCGGCGGCTCGGCTCCCACGCCTGGACTGCGCGGATCACGGCGTCCTCGTCCCAGAGGCTCGCAACCTGCAGGTAGTCCGTCAGCGCGGCCTTGGTCATGGGCGGTAGCGCGCCCGCCGGCGAGTCGCCGATCCCGAGTACGGGGACCCCCACCCGAGAGAGGCCTCGCGCGAAGAACGGCATTTCCGGCGGGTAGCCGGGTGAGATCATCAGGACAGCCACGTTTTCTCCCTTTCCAACATCACGCGAGCTCGATCCGGGCCACGCTGACGAGGCGACGCAGCGCCCGGGCGACGACCGAGGTCTCCGGGTGCCGCAAGATCACGTACCCGTCACCCTCGTAGCTGTCCGACGGCGGCTGGCCGCCCGACGGGAGGTGGGCCTCGACCACGAGACCACCCATCTCCTTCTGCAGCGTATCCAGACCGTGGATCGCCTTGACGCGGCCGCGGCCTTGACCCCGCAGGTACGCGGCGCCGGCCGCGAAACGACGCTTCGGCGGGTCGAACGTCTCGTACACGACCGCTTGCGCCCAGGCCCGGTAGAAGTCGAAGTCGTTCGCGTAGGAGATCAGGGAGCAGAACTGCGCGCCCGGCGGGCGCGCCGCCACCTCCGACACGGCCAGGCTGCCGTCGGGCCGGCGGAACCACTCCATGTGGGTCACACCCGAGTCCATGCCGAGCAGATCGAGGGTGCGAACGGCCACCTTGCGGATGTCGTCGTAGCGGGGGTCGTTCACCTCGCGCGGCACGATGACGCACCACTGGATCCACGGGTTCTCCAACACCTCGAGAGGCGAAGGCTCGTAGTGACTGAGCGAGTGCCAGACCGCCCGGCCTTGCAGCGATACCGTGTCGAAGGAGTGCTCTTCTCCTCGCACGAACTCCTCGACGAGGACTTCGCGACCCGGCCCGGGCTGAAACTCCTTCATCGTCCGGGTCAACTCGGGTCCGTTTTCCACCCTCAGGGTCGCCTTGGCCCCGGCCCCCGCGGGCGGTTTGAGGACGAGTGGGAAGCCGACCTCGCTCGCGAAGACCTCGGCCTCCCCGAGGGATGTAGCGAGGGCGTGGCGCGCACAGGGCACGCCGCCGGCCCGCAGGGTCTCCTTCATGAGCGCCTTGTCCCGGAAGCGCTCGGCGGCCTTCACGCCCATGCCCGGGATGCCGAGCCCCTCCCGCACCTGGGCCAGCGGAACCTGGAGTTGCTCCAGCGTTCCGATCAGGCGGTCCACGCCCGAGAGCTGCCTTCCCAACGCACGAACACCGTCGGCCAACGTAGCCGGATCGAGCAGGTCGTCGATGCGCCCGTGGGCGGCCAGACGCGCTCGCAGGCTCGCTGGCAGCCTCTCGGGCCCCTCCTGGGTGAGGAGGCCCATGCGAACCCCGGGCAGCGCGGCCACCGACTCCATGAAGCGCAACGTCGCCGCCATCGCGAACGGTGCCGCGAACACCACCCTGGCCATGTCGTGCCCCCCCGTTGAGCCTGCTCGCCCAAGAGCGTACCCTTCCAGCGGCCCGGATGCATGCGGCATGAGGGAGGGGGCCCTTTATGGACCACGTCATCACCGCAGTTCTCGGAGGAGGTCAAGGGGCCAGGCTCTGGCCGCTGACACGGGACCGGGCCAAGCCGGCCGTGCCGCTGGGCGGGAAGTTCCGCCTCATCGACGTCGCGATCAGCAACAGCCTGCACGCTGGGATCGAGCGCATCTACATCCTCACGCAGTTCCACAGCGCGAGCCTCCACCGCCACATCGCCCAGACGTACCGCTTCGACGCCTTCCGATCGGGCTTCGTGGACCTGCTGGCCGCCGAGCAGAGCATCGAGAACCGCGATTGGTACCAGGGTACGGCGGACGCCATCCGCCAGAACCTGAGCCGCATGGGCGACTCGCGAGTCCGCGACGTCCTGATCCTCTCAGGCGACCACCTCTACCTGATGGACCTGAAGCGCTTCGTCCGCGCCCACCGGGAGTCCAACGCGGACCTGACCATCGCCGTCAACCCCATCGCCCGGCACGAGGCCCCGTCCTTCGGCATCATGCAGGTGGATGCGTCGGGCCGCATCGTGCAGTTCGTCGAGAAGCCCTCGGACGACGCGACCCTGGACTCGCTGACGCCGACCGAGGCGACCTTCCAGTCGATGGGATTCGCGCCACCCGAAGGGTCGCTCCTCGCCAGCATGGGCATCTACGTGTTCAAGCGCAACGTGCTCGAACAGCTGCTGAGGCAGATCGAAGGCGTCGACTTCGGCAAGGACGTCATCCCCACGGCCATGCGTACCCATCACGTGCACGCTCACGCCCATCAGGGCTACTGGCGGGACATCGGGACCATCCCTGCGTTTCACGAGGCGAACCTGGACCTCACGCGCCCCTTGCCGCCGCTCAACCTCTACGACCCGCGGCGCCCGATCTACACGCATCCGCGCTTCCTGCCCGGCACGAAGGTCAACCACTGCGCCGTGCACCAGTCGATCCTGTGCGAAGGGAGCATCATCTCCGCCAGCGAGATCCGCGACTCCCTCGTCGGGATCCGGGCCATCGTGCGGGCCGGTACGACCATCAACCGGTCCATCCTCATGGGGGCGCGGTACTACGAATCCCCCGCCCGTCCGACCCAGTCCCTCCGGCTGGGGATCGGTCAGGAATGTGAACTCCGCAACTGCATCGTGGACCTCGACGCGACCATCGGCGACGGGTGCCGGTTGGTCAACGAGGAGGGCCTGGAGGAGGCCGACGGCGATGGCTGGGCCATTCGCGGCGGCATCATCGTCATCCCCCGCGCCGCCAACATCCCCGACGGCACCATGATCTAGGAGAGCGCATGGCACTCAAGGTTGGATTCGTCGCCGCCGAGGTCGCCCCGTTCGCCAAGACCGGCGGTCTCGGGGACGTATCCGCCTCGATCCCGCTCTATCTCCACCGCGCGGGTCATGACGTGCGGCTGTTCATGCCGCACTACGCCACGATCAACGCGCACGGCCAGTCGGGCCACCCCGTGGAGTTCCTCCAGAACGTGCCCCTGTCGATGGGGCCCCACGACCTGTCGTTCTCGGTCTTCACCGGGTTCCTGCCGGGCACCGAACTGCCGGTCTACTTCGTCGATTGCCCCCGGCTCTACAATCGCCCGTCGATCTACTGCGAGGACGGTGACGAGCACCTGCGCTTCGCATTCCTCACACGCGCGATGCTCGAGTCCCTGCAGCGCATGGCCTTCGCGCCGGACATCCTCCACGCGAATGACTGGCACACCGCCCTTCTGCCGCTCTACCTCCGTTCGCTCTACAGCTGGGACGCGTTGTTCGGCGACACGAAGACCGTTCTGACGATCCACAACCTCGCCTATCAGGGGATGTTCCCGTCGGACGTCCTGGACGAGCTGGGGCTGTCCTCCGTGGCATCTCTCTTCCACCAGGACCACCTCCAGCAGGGCTACGTCTCCTTCCTCGAAACCGGCATCCTCCACGCCGATGCCGTGACTGCGGTGAGCAAGACGTACGCGCGGCAGATCCAGGAGCCGGAGCACGGGATGGGGCTGGACGGCCTCCTGCGAGCCCGGTCCGACACCGTGGTCGGCATCGTCAACGGGGTGGACTACGACGTCTGGTCCCCGGAGAAGGACGGCTACATCCCCCACCGGTACGCCGCCGGCGACATGGCGGGCAAGGCGAAGAGCCGCAAGGTCCTCCTGGAGCGGTTCGGCCTGGATCCGGACCCCCGCGTCCCGGTCGTCGGGATCGTGTCCCGGCTGACCGCCCAGAAGGGCTTCGACCTCTGCGGCCCGGTGCTCGGTCCTCTCCTGGCTCGCAACCAGATCCGCCTCGTGGCCCTGGGCAGCGGGTCCGAGCACTATGCGGAGCTGTTCAACACCCTGGCCGCGACGTTCCCCGAGCGCGCCGCGTTCTTCGACGGCAAGGACGACCCCCTGGCGCACTGGATCGAGGCGGGCAGTGACATCTTCCTCATGCCGTCCCTGTTCGAACCCTGCGGGCTCAATCAGATGTACAGCCAGCGGTACGGGACCGTGCCGATCGTGCACCGCACGGGCGGCCTCGCCGACACCGTGGAGCCCTGGAATCCGGCGACCGGCCGGGGCACGGGCTTCCTGTTCGACCACTTCACGACGGCCGGCCTGGCGTGGGCGTTCGATACGGCACTCGCCACCTGGGCCCGGCCGGACTCGTGGCGCCGCCTGCAGGCCAACGGCATGGCGAAGGACTTCTCCTGGGACCGACAGATCCAGCGTTATGTCGGGCTCTACGAGGCGCTTCGGCGGCTGGACTAAGGGCCCGCCATGAAACACGTGCGCGTTCTCGCATCCCAGCTTCCAGCCATCTTCGGCCGCTTCTCAATCGCGAATTCCTCAAGTTAGCGCGGGCTATCTCTCCGGATTCGCTCAATCGGCGCGACCGAATCTGGGCGCGATCTTCACTCACCTGTTCCATGACGAGCCCTAACGCGTCAACTCGTCGAGATACTTCGGGAGCATCGCGCGCCAGGTGTTCCAGTCGTGGCGGTAGTCCGTGCCCCACGGATCGACCCGGTTGGGGATGCCCTTGGAGCCAAGTACACCGGCCATCCGCCACGACTCACTGGGGTCCTCGTAGTCGCCCTCACCCGTCGGCAGGAGGATGAACCGCTTGCGCAATCGATCCAGCTGCTCCGACTCCTCGAGCTTCGGCAGGAAGTGCAACGGGGACGTGAAGTAGAAGTCCATGTTCAGGTCGAACGGATCGAGCCACTTCGAGACGTCGTAGGTCCCGCTCATGCCGATGGCGTGCGAGAACAGGTCCGGGTGCCGGCAAACCGACGCCACCGCGTTGAAGGCGCCGATGGAGGCGCCCGCGGTCACCACATCGAGGTCGGGCGACTGACAGTCCTCGCGAATCCACGGGACCAGCTCCGAGCTGATGAAGGCATCGAATCTATTCTGTATCTGGGGGTACCAGCCGGGTTGATGATCCCGGCGCTCGGTGAGCGCCTGTCCCCCGATGCTGTCGCACGAGAAGACCTTGATGCGCCCCTCTTCGATGAGCGAGCGCAACACGTAGATCATCTTGAATCGCTCGCACTCCTCCGCATCGCCCCCGGCCGTCGGGAAGAGGAGGACGGGCATCCCGTAGCTCCCCCAGCGGGCCACCAGCACCTCCTGCCCGAGGTGCTGCGACGGCATGCGAAAGCTGACCTTCTCGAGCTCGCTCATGCGGGCTTTCCTTCCTCGTTGCGCCACTGCTGGATCAGGGCCCAGAAGTGCTCGGTGAACTCCTCGATCTCGTGCTCGGGGAAGAGTGCTTTGACCTTCTGGTGGACGGCATCTCGCGTGGACGGCTCGCCCAGGACGTCCCAGGCCACCTCATCGAGGTGCCCCAGGTGCTTGGCGCAGAAGGTCTCGAAGGCCTCGGTCTCCATGCGCTCATCCGCGATGGCCGCGTAGCCGGCCAGCTTCTCGCGGTAGGAGAGGCCCTTCGTGGCCGCGATCTCGAAGTAGGGGTCCCAGTCGGTCACCCGCTGCAGGGCCTTGTTCGTCGCGGCCACGTAGACGGACCACCGCGTCTTGGCCTTGACGAGCCACGGCCAGTGGTAGTGGAGCGACGTGATCTGCGAGTCGGGACACGCGTTCGCGAAGTCGATCGGGTAGTAGACGCCGTCCTTGCGCAGGGCCTCGCAGGAGTTGAAATCCCAGCCGAAGAACGTGTTGATGGTGAGCGTCATGTCACGCAGGAGCGAGGCGTCTTCGTCATTGACGAAGCCCTTGTCGAGCGTGTAGCGCTGGTGAAGCGGCGCGTCCGGGTCGTAGCGCACGATGCGGGTCTGGGGGCCGACGGCGAGACACCGTACGAAGACGTCGAACGGCTCGACGGACGCCTGGAGGTGCATCACGCGCTTGCCGCTGCCCTCGTACGCGTCCCGTAGCGCCTGGGCGTCCTTGATGCGACTCACGCCGACCCAGGCCCCGCCGTCATAGGGCTTCAGGTAGCAAGGGAACCCCACGGCGTTGCCGACCTCCTCCAAGTCGAACATGCGAGCGTACCGCTCGAGCGTCGACTTCAAGTCGTCGGTCCACTCGTAGTCCTTGGGCGGGATCATCCACGTAGCCGGTACGGGCATACCCAGCCGCATCATGCCGACGTACGCCGTGTGCTTCTCCATCGACTGGATGGACCAGGGGTTGTTGAACACGTACGTGCCGTCTGCGAGGACGACCTTCTTGATCCACTCGCGACTCGTGTGATACCAGTGCGTCAGGCGGTCCAGGAGCACGTCGTACTTCCGGCGACCGGCGAGATCGAACGGCTCGATGGTCACACGCTCGACTTCGAAGCGGACCTTGTTCTTGCCCATGGGGATCTTCAGATCGAGGCGCCGCATGATCTCTTCGTAGACCAGCGGCCAGCAGATATCGGCGCCCAGCGACAGCCCGATGCGCTTCGTGACGACGGCCATGAAACCTCCCCGCCCGGCACGATGCCTCCCACCGGGGCGGCCAATCCTAGCCTGCCGGCCCACCCAGCGCAGGCCGGGATTCGGAACCGAAGCTACTCGTAGATCAGGCCGATGGGGCCAGGGAAGAGCCAGGTCAGCCCGTCCCGGAGCCGGTCCCGCCAGTTCTCCCAGTTGTGGCCGTCGCGCGCCTCCACGTAGCGCATGTCGACGTCGGTGCCTTGGAGCAGCGCGACGAGCGAGCGGTTCTGGTAGATGAGCGGCTCGTACATCCCGCAGCTGATGAAAAGACGCTCGGCTGGCCGACCGGGAGCCGCGCGGAACTCGTTTACGAAGGAGGCCACCTCGGCGAACACGGGCTGATCGTCGATCTTCCCCACGTCCGTGAAGGCGAACGACCCCGACTGAAGAAGCAGGCGGCCGATCGTCCCGGGGTTGCGCCAGGCGACCGACAGGGCCGCCACCGCGCCCAGGCTTGCTCCCATCAGGGCTCGTTCGCGGGGGTCGGAGCGAATGGGGTAGCGCGACTCCAGCAAGGGCACCAGCTCGTCCAGGATGAAGCGCCCGTGCTCCGCCTCGCCCGTGTACTCCTGCATGCGGTCGACCGGCCGGCAGAGCGCGACGATCACGGGCGCCATCTCGTGGTTGTGCATGAGATTGTCGAGCACGGTGCCCAGCGCGGCGTAGCGCAGGTAGTCGATCCCGTCGAACGCTACGAGCAGCGGATAGCGCCGGGTCGAGCGAAGCCGAGCCGGCAGGTAGACCTGCACCTCGCGCTCGCTGCCCAGAGCCTTGGATGAGACGGTCAGATGCTCGAAGGTGCCCTGCCGCGCATAAGGGTCGAACTGCGTCCATGCCGGCGTGACGTAGCCGACGCACTGGCAGACGGAGTTGGCCCCGAAAGGATCGCGGGCGAAGTTCGGGTTCATCGGATCGCGAATGAGCTGCCGCCGATTTCCGCGGATGACCTCCAGCTTGTATTCGATCCGCGATCCCTCCGGCACCTCCAGAAGCGCGTACCAGAGATCGGTCCCCGGTACACGCTGAAAGGGCTCCAACGAGGGCAGGCCGTAGGTGGCGTGACGCAGGTTCACCTCGTCCGCCTCGCCACGGAAGAGGAACGTGACGGAGGGGCCCTCGACGATCGGTGAGTGGTTGGCCTCGATGAACGCATCGATGGCCGCCCGGTCGAGGCCCTCGCCCCTCGCCAGCAGATCGTGAATGCGAGGACTCATGCGGCGTCCCACCCCACGACCTGTCCGTCCAGGCCGAGCGCGCGCGCCCCGCCGAGTGCGGTCCGCAGTCGGCGCCCGTCCCAGAGCAGACCGGCGCCGTCGTCGAGCACCGCGGCCCGCTTCGGCGCGACACGCCGGGCGAACATCGCGACCCGCTCCTCGTCGCCGAGGCGAAGACGCCGGGTCGCGTCGGGCAGCGCCACGATTCCGGCCACCAGGCCAAGCCCGGGAGACGTGACCTCGGGGTACCCGCGCCCGTGCGGGGGGTCGTCGTAGAAGAGATAGGCGGCACGGCACAGCGCCATCGCACCCGCGGACCAGGCGAGGATCGGTCGGCGCCTCAGGAGGCGCTTGAGGCCGAAGAGCCGGAGACGGTTCTGGAGCACCGGCAGGTGTCCCCCGGCGATCAAGACCGCGCCGGCCTGCTCCAGGATGCCGTGGACCTGGCGCCGCTCCCGCGCGAGCCCCGCGGGGACCGGCTTGAGGGAGGTCTCGAAGGCGCGGTAGGTGTCGCGGAGCCGACGGCCGTGGTGGCGGTCCAGGGCCCGGATCTGCCCCAGGATCGAGGCCCGCTCTTCCTGGGCCAGGGGGTTGGCGCCGATCCTCAGCCTGAGCTCGTGGTCGGCGGCCATGAGGTGTTCCAGGCGGATCCGGTAGAGGCGCTGCAGGTCCCGGACCTGGGCGCGACGGGCCCGGTAGGCCGCCAGGAAGGCCGGGTCCTCCAGGAGGAGCCCCTCCGTGCGCTCGTAGAGCCTGAGGTCGAGGAGCCGGCGCCCGAGGTGGCTCTCCAGGGTCTCCAGCTCCCCTTCCCGCTCCTCCCACCCGGCCGTGACGGTCACCACGGGCCCGGTGACGCCGAGCAACGCGAGGGCGTCGTGCACGACGGGGGCTTGAGCTTGAGGGCCGAGGAGGATTACCGTGGACACGCCGACATGGTAGGGCGTGGGACCGTCGCCCCAAGCGACGCCCGCGCCGAGGGGAGATTCCACGTGCACGTCATCTTCGTCGAGCCTCGCTTTCCCACGTACCAGCGCGAGTTCGTCCGCGGCCTCCGGGAGGTCGGCGCCGTCGTGACCGGCATCGGGGAGGCCCCGGTCGAGGCCCTCGACGACGAGGTGAAGGGCTGGCTCCACGCCTACGAGCAGGTCCCGAGCGTGGTCAACGAGGACGCCATGCTCGAGACGGTTCGGCGGATCCAGAGCCGCGGCTGGGTGGACCGCCTCGAGGCGACGATCGAAGCCCACATCATGCCCGCCGCCCACGTGCGGGCCGCGACGGGCATCCCGGGGACGAGCGTCGAGACGGCCTGGCTCTGCCGGGACAAGCCCAGCATGAAGGAGGCCTTGCGCGAGGCCGGGATCCCGACGGCCGCGTCGACGGGGGCCGCCTCGGCCGAGGAAGTCCGCGCGTTCGTGGCCGAGGTCGGCTACCCGGTCGTGCTCAAGCCGCGGAGCGCTGCCGGGGCCGCCGGCACCGTCCGAGCCGACGACGACGAATCGCTCGAGCTGGCCATCGTCGAGACCCAGGTCGATCGCGGGGCACCGGTCGCCGTCGAGGAGTTCGTGGAGGGCCACGAGGGCTTCTACGACACGATCTGCATTGGCGGTCAGCCGGTGCACGAGTTCATCTCCCACTACTACCCCCCGGTCCTCGAGGCCATGCGCACGCGCTGGATTTCTCCGCAGATCGTGACGACCAACCGCCTCGATGCCCCCGGCTACGAAGAGGTGCGGGCCATGGGGACACGCGTCATCCACGCGCTCGGCATCGAGACGTCCGCGACGCACATGGAGTGGTTTTTCGGTCCCAAGGGACTCAAGTTCTCCGAGATCGGCTGCCGCCCGCCGGGCGTCGCCATGTGGGACCTCTACTGCGCGGCGCACGAGATGGACCTCTACCGCGAGTGGGCGATGGCGGTGGCCCACGGTCGGCCGGCCCAGCACGCCTCGCGCGGCTTCGCGGCCGGGATGGTCAACGTGCGCCCCAGTCAGGATGGTCAGATCGTGGCCTACGAGGGCATGGACGACGTGCAGCGGCGTTGCGGCGAGTGGATCCTTGATTCCCACCTGCCGCCGGTCGGCTCCCCGACCATGCCGGTGGAGAGCGGGTACAAGGCCAACGCCTGGCTGAGGCTCCGCCACCCCGACTACGACGAGCTCCGGTCCATGCTCGACTTCGTCGGGGAGCGCCTGAAGGTGATCGCGCGGTGATCGGCACCGCGATTCGCGGCGGTCCCGCTGCCGGGTAAAGGTAGTTTAAAGAGGTGAGTGGCGGAGGGGCCCTGTGGCAAGTCGACGACGCGTCCTGAGTGGCCCTGCCCTCGTACTGGCTGTCGTTCTCGGCATCGCGATCGGCGTGGGTGCGTTCACCTTCCACTACGCCGAAGGGCACTCCTACCTCAGCAGCGATCCGGTGGCCTGCGTCAACTGCCACATCATGCGCCCCCAATACGACTCCTGGCAGAAGAGCAGCCATCACGGCGTCGCCACGTGCGTGGAGTGTCATCTCCCGCACGACCTGGTCGGCAAGTACATCGCCAAGATGGAGAACGGCTACCACCACTCCAAGGCGTTCACGTTCGGCGACTTCGCCGAGCCGATCGCCATCACGCCGAAGAACGCCGCCATCCTCCAGAAGAACTGTCTCGGCTGCCACGGCGAGTTCGTCCACGAGCAGTTGCCGGGCGCCACGACCGAGAAGGACGCGATTCACTGCGTGCACTGCCATCGTTCCGTCGGACACGGAGAGCGTGTCGGGTTGGGCGGGCCGGACCGCGGAGAACAAGCGGAGAAGCAAGGACCATGAACGCCGACAACCCGAAGCCTCGTCGCATCCTGCCGTTCCTGCTCACCGTGCTGGGGGTCGCCGTCATCACGGCCCTCGCCACCGGTCTGCTCATGAACATCGCCGAGCACAAGCAGGAGGCGAAATCGACGTTCGTGAAACTCGTCGAGGTAGATGAAGACACCACCGATCCGGCGGTGTGGGGCACGAACTTCCCCAAGCAATACGACTCTTACCAGCGCACGGCGGTCGCGACCCGGACGCGCTTCGGCGGACACGGCGGCAGCGAGGCCCTCCCCGAGGAGAAGATCGACCGGGACCCCTGGCTCAAGCGGATGTTCCTCGGGTACGCCTTCTCCATCGACTACCGCGACCGACGCGGCCACGCCTACATGCTCGAGGACCAGCAGAACACCGAGCGCCTGACGAAGCCCCAATCCGGATCGTGCCTCCACTGCCACGCCTCGATCATGCCCCTCTATCGCCAACTCGGTGACGGGGATGCGATGAAGGGGTTCGAGGAGACCTACAAGTACTCCTACCAGGACCTCAACAAGCTGCTGCACGAGAGCGGCCATGGTCATCCGGTGTCCTGCGTGGACTGCCACGACCCCGATACGATGCGCATCCGTGTAACCCGCCCCGGCTTCATCAACGGTATCCAGGCGTTGGCCGCCGGCGACGGCGAGGTCCCGCATCTCCCGTCGATCATCGAGTGGCGTGCGGGCAGCCGCGCGAAGCCCTACGACCCCAACACGGACGCGACGCGTAACGAGATGCGGTCGTTCGTCTGCGGCCAGTGCCACGTCGAGTACTACTGTTCCAGCAAGTTCCCGCTCACGTTCCCCTGGGGCAACGGCCTCAAGATGGAAGACGCCGAGGCCTACTGGGACGGCATCACCTACGACACCGGCGAGCGCTTCTTCGACTACAAGCACAAGGAAACGGGCGCGGGGATCCTCAAGGCCCAGCACCCGGAGTTCGAGTTGTGGAGCCAGGGCATCCACGCCCGCAGCGGCGTGTCCTGCGCGGACTGCCACATGCCGTACATGCGCGAGGGTGCCACGAAGATCTCGGACCACTGGGTCCGGAGCCCCCTGCTGAACGTCAACCGTGCGTGTCAGACGTGCCACCACTTCTCCGAGGAGGAGATCAAGGCACGCGTGGACGGGATCCAGCAGCGCAACTTCGATCTACTGCAGCGGGCCGGCAGCGCCCTCATGGCGCAGCTCGACGCGATCGTCCAGGCCAAGGCCGATGGAGCGACGGACGCCCAGCTGGCAGCGAGCCTGGAGTTTCAGCGCAAGGCCCAGTGGCGCCTGGACTTCATCGCGGCAGAGAACTCGATGGGCTTCCACGCCCCCCAAGAGGCCGCCCGGATCCTCGCCGAGGCGGCCGACTACGCCCGTCAGGGACAGGTTGCCGCCATGAACTGGAAGAACGGCGGCGAGTAGCCCCCCCGCTACCCCCCCAAGAGCGTCGGGAGGGCGTCCAGATCGAGGTTGCCCCCGGACAGGATGACGCCGACGCGTGGCCGGGCGTGGCCGCCGAGCCACGCCCGGGGCCCTTCGGCCATCAGGGCCGCGACCCCGACGACGGCGCTGGGTTCCACGACGAGCTTGACCCGTTCCAGGACGAAACGAAGCGCGTG
Source organism: uncultured Planctomycetota bacterium (assembly GCA_963802335.1). Classification (GTDB taxonomy): domain Bacteria; phylum Planctomycetota; class PLA2; order PLA2; family JAEUHO01; genus CAWDIE01. Next base: position 985,007 of record CAWDIE010000009.1, read on the forward strand.
GCGCACATCGTCGTCTTCCACGCGCACGATGCGAGCGCCGTGGGCGCGGAGGATCGCGAAGGGCAGGGCGCCGAGGCACGTCAGAAGGCCGTCGCAGATGGTCGCCGGCGTCTGCGCGGTCACGCGGACGCCAGTGTCGAGGGAGCGCCACGCGTCGTCGGCGCCGAGCGGCTCACAGCCGATGACCGTCACGCCGCGTTCGGCGGCCGCGATCGTCGTGCCCGACAGGAGCCCCCCACCGCCGACCGGTGCGAGGATCGCGTCGAGATCGCGGACCTGGTCCAGCAGCTCGAGCGCCGCCGTGGCTTGGCCGGCCACGATCCGCGCGTCGTCGTAGGGATGGATGAGGACCGCGCCCTCCTCGTCGATCACCGCCTGCGCCGTCGCCTCGCGGTCGGCCTGCGTCGCGCGGCACGAAACGATGCGGGCGCCGTAGGCGGCCGTGGCCTCGCGTTTCACGCGTGGCGCGCCTTCGGGCATCACGATGGTGGCACGCACGCCGAGCGCCTTGGCGGCCAAGGCGAGCGCCTGGGCGTGATTCCCGCTCGAATGCGTCACGACACCGCGGGCGCGCTCCTCGTCAGAGAGCAGGGCGACGGCGTTGCTCGCGCCGCGCATCTTGAAGGCCCCGACGCGCTGGAGGTTCTCGCACTTGAGGAACACGCTCGCCCCCACGCGCTCGTCCAGCAAGCGGGAGGTCACGACCGGCGTGCGGTGCACCAGGGGGGCGATCCTACGGGCCGCCGCCCGGACGTCGCCCGCCTTGACGAGCGGGGTCGTCACGCGCGGACGGCATCCTGGAGCAGGACGTCGAGCCGATCGCCGGGAACACACTCCACGGGCTCCTCGCCGCGTCGAAACAGGCGAGCCCCGATGGACCCACGTAGCTCCAACTGGTCGCCCTCGCGCCGCAGCAGCGAACCTTCACGAAGTCCGATGACCGGACGCACGTTCATCTCGTGGTACTCGAGGATGCGGCGCTCCCGGGTCTCCCCCTGGAACGTCGAGTCAGGATCCGGATCCTGGTAGTGCGGGTTGATCTGGAACGGCACCAAGCCCAGCGCGTCGAACGTCGGCGGATAGACGATCGGCATGTCGTTCGTCGTCATGATGGTCGCGCACGCCATGTTGCTGCCCGCGCTGCTGCCCATGTAGGGCACCCCGGCGGCCGCCCGCTCCCGGATCGGATCCATGAGGTCCAGCTCGACCAGACGGGTCAGGAGGCGGAACGTGTTGCCCCCCCCGACGAAGATCAGGTCGGCGTCGCGAATCGCCTGTCGCGGATCGTCGTGCTCGTGGGTTCCCTCGACCTCGTACCCCCAGGTGCCCATGGCGGCGCGCACCATCCCGACGTAGGCGTCGAGATCGTGCAGGGCATAGGGAACGAAGGTCACCTTCGTGGAAGGCGGAACGAAGCTGATCACTTCGTCCCGTGCTTGCTGAAACGCGCCGCCGGAATGCAGGAACAGTCGCATCGAGTCGTCGTCTCCGTGGATCAGGCCAACGGGTAGCCGGCCTCGCTCCAGCCTCGGATACCGCCGGCGAGCGAGTGCACGTTCGTGTAACCCATGTCTTGCAAGGACGCCGCGGCGAGGGCCGATCGGTATCCGCCGCCGCAGTAGAGGACGATGAAGGCTGCCGTGTCGGGAATGACGCTTTCGATCTCCCGCTCGAGGATGCCGCGCCCGAGGTGTCTGGCTCCCGGGATCCGACCGGCGGCCCACTCGTGATCCTCGCGCACGTCCAGGAAGTGCAGGGGCTCCTCGGCCTCCAGGGCGGCCCGCACGGCCGGCGGCCCGAATCTCGGGGATCTGGCGCTTGGCGTCCTCCACCAGTCGGACGAAGCGTGCGGCGTGACTCACTGAACCCTCCCGTGAACGCCGTGAGGATATGCGGAGTCGGGCCCCGCGGGGCCCTCTCACTCCACCCACGCGTCCACGGGGCTACGGAGGTCCTCAGGGAGCAACCGGCGGTACGCAAGGCGCAGTCGGGCGTACTCCCCCTGCCGAAAGGCCGCGATCGCGACCGCCATCCGCCGAAACAGGAGCCCCCCCTCCACCGCACGTCGCTGCCCCGTCCCGAGGCGGGCCAGGAACGGGTCCTCGTCGGCCGGCACAGCCGAGTTCAGCGACGCCTCGAAGTCGACGAGCACCCGGCCGACGAACCGCCGGGGGCCGCCGGTGGCCACGCCCCGCTCGCTCTTGGGCGCGGAGTACGTGATCCAGGGGACGTCGTCGGTCACGGGTCGTGCATCACGGATCAGCGCCCGGCCGGCTGTCAGGTTTCCCGCGTAGAGATGGAACGGCAGACTCGCGGCGTCCCGCGCCAGGTCCGCGCCGTCGCCGACGATGAGGCGCCGCGCGCCCGCCACGACAGCCGCCGCGTCGAGGGGGTCGGCGCGCTGGTGCCCCACGAGGGCGAGGATCGGCCGATGGGCGAAGAAGTCACCGCGCCAGAGCGTCACCAGGGGAAACACGTCCACCATCGTCCGGGCGATGCCTTCGAACTCCTCCGGCGAGAGCTGGTAGCACGGAAGCCACTGGGCGAAGAGCCCGCCGGGTGTGAGTCGCTCCCGCACGGCGCGGAAGTGCTCGGCGGTGTAGAGGTTGGCCGTCCCCGGCTCCCAGGGAAAGAACAGGTCCCCGACGATGACGTCGTAGCGCGCCGTCGTCCATCGAAGATGGTGGCGGGCGTCGGCAGCGAGCACGGTTGCCCGAGGATCGTCGAAGAGCCCGTTGGTGAAGTCCTGGAAGTGCGTCCGAGCCGCGCGGATCACGTCGGGGACCAACTCCGCCACCGTGACCTGGTCCACGTCGTGATCCATGGCGCCGCCCGCGGTGATGCCCGTACCGAGCCCGAGGAAGAACACTCGACGCGGATCGGGGTGCAGCGTCAGGGGGATGTGCGCCTGCATCGCTTCCCAGCGGACGTCGTGCGTGCCGCCGAGCGTGAACACGTTGTTGTGGACGAGCTTGCGAGACGTCGGCGCGTCGACCACGGCGACCGTTCCGGAGGCACCCTCGCGCACCTCGACGAGCCTCTCGTCGGGCTGGAGACGAACCACGGGGATCCACGACGGCGCCAGCGCCCCCGCACTGAGGAGCAGAACGAGAGCGGCCGCTCCCTGCGGCACCCTCTCCCCACTGCGTCGGGCGACGGTGAACGCCAGCAGCGCGTAGGCGAACGTCAACAGACCGATGGTTCGCCACAGCCCCACGAGCGGGAAGAGCACGAACGCGACGATCAGCGGGCCGAGGACGGCGCCCAGCGTGTTCCAGGCGGCGAGGCGTCCGACGATGCTTCCCGGAGCCTCGTGGGTGCGCTCGGCCACCTTCAGGAGGTACGGAAACACGGCCCCCAAGACGGCCACGGGGGGGCCGATCACGAGAAGTGCGTAGCCGGTGGTGCGGAGCAGGTAGGCCCCCCACGCGAGACCCGGCGGCGGCGGCTTGAGGCCCTTCGTGATCCAGAGAAAGAGCGCGACGCCCGTGCCCACCAGGAGCGCCGAGGCGGTGAGGAGATAGGTGAGGACGCGCAGGACGGGCCAGGTGCGCGCGGCGAGCCAGCGCGCAAGCAGGCCGCCCCCCACCAGGAACGCCAGGAAGACGATCAGCACGATCGCGAAGACGTAGACCGAGTTGGGCACCGCCTGGGCGAACATGCGCATCCACGCGACCTCGAGGGCGATGGCGAGGAAGCCCGAGGCCAGGGCGAGGCCGATGGGCACCGTCCCCGCTCCAGGGGGCGGCGCGTCCGTCGGCCGGTAGCCGGTCACGCGGGCGGACCGGCCACGGTCGAGCAGAAGGGCGACGAGACCGACCGTGGCGGCGAGGCCCAAGGCCGACCAGGTAGCTGCGAGCGAAGCCCCACCGCGGCGGCAGGACGAACGCGGCCAAGGCGACGCCAAGGACGGCCCCGAGCGTGTTCAGGGCGTAGAGAAGCGAACCCGCCCGGCCGAGCGTTCGCCGCCCTCCCACCAGGGCCTCAGCGATCACCGGGAAGGTCCCACCGAGGAAGAAGGCCGGGGGTGCCAGGAAAGCGAGCGCGAGCAGCAGCTGGACCGCCGTGAGCAGCGGCTCGCCGACCCCGGGCGCGTGGGCGACGAGGCCGTAGAGCCAGCCGTGCACGGGGAGCACGGCGAAGTAGAGCAGGCCGGAGGCGGCCGCGGCGACTTCCAGGAGGCCGTAGGTGCGCAGCGGTCGCTCGAGGTGGGCCGCGCGGCGCCCCCACACCCAGGCGCCGAGACCCAGGCCGACGAAGAAGGCGGCGAGCGTGGCCGCGGTGGCCTCGGCGGTCGCGCCGAAGATCTGGCCGAGCCGCTCCCGCCACAAGACCTGGATCATGAGGCCACTCGCCCCCGACAAGGCGAACAGGAGGAAGGGCATGCGCCACGACGACAAGCGTGGGTCGCTCTGGTTCAGGGGGGGCGTCCCGACGATCTCCATGCGCGCGGATCCTACCCTCCGCCCGTATCCCGGAAGCGCCCCGCTCGACCCCGGCTTGCCAAGCCCGTCGGCTTCGGGTGCGCTGGGCCGATGATCCACGTCGAGGGACTCGCGAAGACCTTCCAGGTCGCCAAGAAGGCGCCGGGGCTCGGCGGCTCCCTCAAAGCCCTCGTCCGCCGGGAGACCGTCGAGAAGAAGGCCGTGATCGACGTGTCCTTCGACGTCGGCGAAGGCGAGATCGTCGGCCTGCTCGGCGCGAACGGTGCGGGCAAGACGACGCTCACGAAGATGCTGGCCGGCATCATCCACCCCACGTCCGGCGACGCCACGGTCCTCGGCTACCGCCCGTGGGAGCGGGACGACGCATTCCGCCAGCAGATCGCGCTGATCATGGGCCAGAAAGCCCAGTTGTGGTGGGACCTGCCGGCGGCGGACGGGTTCCTGCTGCTCCGGGACATCTACCGCATTCCGGATGCCACCTACCGGAGGAACGTCGATCACCTCGCCACGGTCCTGGGGGTTGACGGCCGAACTCAACATCCCCATCCGTCGACTGTCGTTGGGCGAGCGGATGAAGATGGAGCTCATCGCCGCCTTGCTTCACGCCCCGCGGGTCGTCTTCCTCGACGAGCCGACCATCGGCCTCGACTTGAACGCCCAGCGGGCGATTCGAGACTTCATCCTGACCTACCGGGCAGAGCACAAGCCGGCGATGCTCCTGACGAGCCACTACATGGAGGACATCGAGCGGCTCTGCAAGCGCATCCTGATCCTCCGCCACGGTGAGCTGATCTACGATGGCGGTCTCGAACGCGTCGTTCAGCGGTATGCCCGAGACAAGGTCATCACGGCCCACCTCCAGGAGGACAGCTCGCGTTCGCCGGACGCCCGCCACATTCGCCGACCTGGGGCACGTGCTCGAGGCCAACGCCAACCAGATCCGCCTGCGGGTACCGCGAGGTGATGTGGCCGCCGCCGCGGCCGCCCTGCTCAGCCGCGAGCGCGTCGCCGATCTGACCATCGAGGAGCCCGACGTCGGCAGCATCATCGCCGGCATCCTCGACGCCCGCGAGGAGCCCGACGCGTGACGGGGCGGCTCTTCTTCCAGGTGGCCAGCATCGAAGCGCGGAGCCAGATGAGCTACCGCGTGGACTTCTGGATCAACTCCGTCGTGGGCTTCGGCGCGCACTTCGTCCTGATGTACTTCCTCTGGAGCGCCATGTTCACCGAGTCGGGCGCCGAGCGCATCGGCGGCTACGACTTCCACGGGATGCTCTTCTACTACGTGGGCGTGATCCTCTTCGGGAAGATCGTGCGCGGACCCGAGATGCAGGGCGGGGTCAGCACGGACATCTACGAGGGCGGACTGAATCGCTACCTCGTGTTCCCCACGAACTACTTCGCGTTCAAGGTGGCGCAGAGCCTGGGCCGGCTGGGACCGGCGTTCGTCCAGTTGGTCCTGTTCGGCGTGGTCTTCCTGCTCGTGCTGCCCATGCCGGACGATGTCGGTCTGACGCCGCTGACGTTGCTCATGGCCGTCATCACCGCACTGGCCGGCAACCTGCTCTACTTCGTCCTGGGATTCCCGCTGCAGTGCGTCGCGTTCTGGGCGGACAACGTCTGGAGCCTCTCCGTCGCGCTTCGGTTCCTCTCGAGCCTGCTCGGCGGCTTCCTGCTGCCCCTCAGCGTCTTCCCGGCCTGGGCGCAGGACATCGTGCGGTGGCTCCCCTTCCGGTACCTGTACGACTTCCCCGTCAACGTCGCCCTGGGACGCATCGGTCCGGCGGCCTGGCTGCAGGGACTCGCTCTCTGCTTCCTGTGGACCGCCCTCATCGGCTGGGTCGGCCGCGTCGTGTGGCGGCGCGGCAGCCTCGAGTACACGGGCGTGGGGATCTGATGGGCCGCTACGTTCGCCTCTATCTGCACTTCCTGCGGTTCAGCTTCGCCAAGGCGCTGCAGTTCCGGCTCGACTTCTTCTTCCGGGTGGTCATGGACGGCCTCTGGTACGCCGTGAATCTCGCCTTCTTCGGCATCCTCTTCCAGCACACGGGCGTCCTGGGCGGATGGGACTTCGATCAGGTGCTCGTATTCGCCGGCGCCGTCTTCTTCGCGGATGCGCTCCACATGACCGTGTTCGCGAACAACATGTGGTGGCTGCCGTTCGCGGTGAACAAGGGCGAGCTCGACTACTACCTCGTTCGCCCCGTCTCGTCGCTCTTCTTCCTCAGCCTGCGTGAGTTCGCGGCCAACTCCTTTCTCAATCTACTGCTCGCGATCGGCATCCTCGTGTGGGCCTTGACCAGGTACCCGCACCCGCTGACCGCGGGGAGCGTCACCCTCTACGTTGCCTTCCTGCTGCTCGGTGTGTTCATCAACTACGTGTTGAACATGCTGTTCCTGATCCCCGTGTTCTGGCTGCACACCGCGCACGGGCTTCGGGAGATCTACTTCGCTTTCGACCGCTTCTCCGGTCGCCCCCACGGGATCTTCCGGGGACTCGCGCTACGGATGCTGACGTCCATCCTCCCCTTCGCCTTGATCGCCTCCTACCCCACCCAAGGGCTCTTCGACGCCTTCCCCCGGGGCCTCGTGATCCACATGCTGCTCGTCGCGGCCGTGCTCTTCGCGGTGATGGTCTGGTTCTGGCGGCGGGGGCTCAAGGCCTACGCCTCCGCGTCGTCTTGACCTGAAACCTCGAGGTGCCGCGGCCCGTCGTCCCGTATCCATCCAGCACGCCCAGCGCACGGTCGAGGTCTTGTCCACATGCCCATTTCGAGCCTCGACACCCCCGAAGCCGTCGAAGACGCCCTCCGCGCCCCGCGTCTGGTCCTCCTCAAGCACAGCACGCGATGTCCCGTCAGCTCCTGGGCCTGGGAGCAGATCCAGGCGCTTCACGGGGCGCACCCGGAACTCGAGATCGCGTGGATCGACGTCGTCGGCGAGCGCACGCTGTCCCGGGACGTGGCCGAGCACACGGGCATCCCGCACGAGTCCCCTCAGGTCATCGTGATCCTCGATGGCCGCGTGGTCCACCACGCGAGCCACATGGACGTGCAGCGCACGGAAATCGAGGAGGTCTTGGCTTTGTCGTCGTGAGTGGCGAGGCCGAGACGTCAGGTCTTCCACTCCACGCGGTAGCGAAGGCCCAGGTTCAGGATGCGCTGCAGTAGCTTCTCGTAGCCCACGCCGGCCGTTTCCGCGGACTCCGCGAAGTCCTCGCCGTAGCCGATCTGGGGGTTCGGGTTCGCCTCGAGGATGTAGACGGCACCATCCTCGCGCATACGCAGATCCATGCGGGCATAGCCCGTGATGTCCAGAATGCGATAGGCGCGCTTGCAGGCCCGAATCACCCGTCGGGCGACGGCGTCGGACAGGTCCTTTGCGGCTTCCGTCTTGATGCCCCACCGCTTCTGGTACTCGACGTCCCACTTCACCTTGCCGGTCGCGATCCGCGGCATGTCCTCGGGCATCTTGGAGAACAGGATCTCCCAGATGGGAAATGTGCTGAGTCGTTGATTGCCCACGACACCGACGTACAGCTCGCGCCCTTCGATGTACTCCTCCGCGATGGCGTCGGTCTCGATCTGCTCGTGGATGAATGCGACGCGATCGCGGAGCTTCTCGTCATTGGTGACGAGCGAGGCCTGCGAGATGCCGCGAGAGCCCTCCTCCGTCACGGACTTCACGAACAGCGGAAAGGCGAGACGTTGCGGTCGACGGATCTTGCGGCCGCGCGCGAAGACCCCGAAGGAGGGGACCCGGATGCGGTGGTAGGCGAGCAGCTTCTTGCTGAGCGCTTTGTCCCGGGCCAACATCAGTCCCCGCGGATTGCATCCGGTGTAGGGCTGCCGCATGAGCTCCAGGTAGCTGACGACGTTCTGGTCGTAGACGGCCACGCCATCGAACTCCTCGAGGAGATTGAAGGCGACGTGCGGTTTGAACTCCGCGATGGCGTCTCGGATGCGACCCAAGTCGCTGATGACACCCAAGGGCATCACCTCGTGGCCCGCGAACCGCAGGGTGGCCACGACGTCGAATTCCGTCTTCCAGGGCGCCTTGTTCACCTCGTCGTCGCTCATCCCCTCGATCGTGTCGGGGGGGATGAGATCCCGGTGCATCAGGACGAGGACCCGGAGCTTCTTGGCCATGGTGTGCTCACAGCGCCAGCCGATGTCGACCGCTGTAGAGGTAGTTCATGGTCTGAACCGTGAGCATGACCGTCATGTCCTGCTTGGTGGTGCGCTCACTCTGGTAGACCCGCAGCTTCAGCTCCTTGCACCGGCCGATCATGTCCCGGAGTACCTGGTCGATCGTGTACACCGGGAGACCGGTCCAGTGACCGACCCGCTCGCGCACTTCGGTGCGAACCCGCCGGATGAAGCTGACGGCGGTCTCGCGCCGACGATACGCCGGTGCATCCGAGAAGAGCCGCTTCAGGTGCCGGTCGTAGACCGCCGGGTGCTCCGTGCCGTAGTAGCCGCGCTTCCATGTCGTAGAACTCGCCGAGCGTCCGCGTCTCCCGCGACAGGGTCTCGGGCTTGCGCCGGGTGCGGACCCGGGCGGGCACGCCCTTCAACGACTGCATCACTCCGTCCACGTACTCGAGCTTCTTGAGCGCGGGCCAGCCGGCGTAGCGCTGACGCCACCGGTTGCGGGGTGACAGCCAGACGGCGAAGGTCTCGGCGAAGTCTTCGGACGGATGGCTCTGGGCGTACCAATGGTCGAGATGCAGCACGTACTTGCGGCTGACGGGGCGAGGCTTGTAGTAGCGTCGGATAGGGCCGTGACTTGCCGAACGTCCGCTGATAGTCCCGCCGGTACGGCAGCCGGTAGGCGGTCGCCATGGCGTGCCCCGCCTCGTGACGCAGGATCTTCATGCACTCCCGCTCGGTCCCCCCCTCCACGTCGAGCATCTGCTTGCGCTCGAGCTTCATGAGGCGCGGATGGGCGAGGTAGAACGGGCAGGCGATGCCGGGGACGCCGTCGGGGGAGAACCACTCCGTCGAGAGCCAGGCGTGGGGCTTGAGCCGAAGCCCCTTGCTCTCGAGCTCGGCGTGAAGCCGGCCGACTCGCTCCTCGAGGGGCGTGCCCTCGAAGCGCAAGCCCAGGTCCTTGATTCGCACGTCGAGGAGCTCGTCGTCCTTGTAGTCCGCCCAGAGGGGATCGCGCCTGCGGCGTCGGGTGGCCCTGCTGCGGGCGTTGCTGCTGCGGGCGCTGTTGCTGCGGGCGTTCTTGGGGCGACTGGCCATGGATCGCTCACGTACTCCGAACCCCGGTCGATCCGTCATGCTACCGGTCGGTCCGGACACCCGGGAGGGGACGCAACGTGCACGACGGAAGCGACATCGAGTACCGCGTGGGCACCACCACGTTCAAGAGCCACCTCGCCCGCCCGCCCGAGGGCGACGGGATTCGCGGAGGCGTCGTCGTCTTTCCCACCTGGAAGGGCGTGGAGACGTTCGCCCGATCGCAGGCGTCGCGACTCGCGAGCCAGGGGTACGTTGCGATGGCGGCGGACGTGTACGGCGAGGGCCGCGTGGCCGCGTCAGACGACGAAGCGGCCGGCTTGATGCAGGGTCTCGCGACCGACCGCACGCGCCTCAGGGAGCGGGGTCGGGCCGCGCTCGACGCACTGGCGGCCCAGGAAGGCGTAGCGGGCCGATCGGCTCGCCGCGATCGGCTACTGCTTCGGCGGCATGGCCGCCCTCGCCCTGGCCCGGAGCGGCGCGCCGATCCGGGCCGCGGTCTCGTTTCACGGCTTCTTCAACACCCCCGCGCCGGCGAGCCGCGGGACCGTGAAGGCCGCAATCCAGGCGCACCATGGCGCGCTCGACCCTCTGGTCCCGATGAGCGAGGTCGAGGCCTTCCGCGAGGAGATGGGCGCGGCCGAGGCCGACTGGCAGGTGGTCATCCACGGTGGCGCCATGCACGGGTTCATGAACCCGGCAGCGGCGGCTCCCGAGCGCGGCGTGGCCTACGACGCTCAGGCGGCGCGCCGCGCCTGGAGGATGATGGAGGACCTGCTCCAGGAGCGCCTGACCAGGTAGGGTGCGTTGGGTGACGCTCGCGCGGGCAAAGGCACGCCCGACGCTCCCCGTCACCCCCGCAGGATCGGTACGGTGGGCTGCGACGCGGAGGAGGCACGATGGTCAACAACCCGCCCGACGGCTACCAGCGAATCATCCCCTATCTGTCGTACGACGATGCGGGTGCCGCGCTCGAGTTTCTCACGACGGCGTTCGCGTTCGAGGAGCGGATGCGCATGCCCGGCCCCGGCGGAACGATCATGCATGCCGAGGTCGGCTATCAGGGCAATGTCGTGATGCTCGCGTCCGTGTTCGAGGAGATGGGTGCCAAGAGCCCACAAGCCCTCGGCGCCCGCCACACGACGGTGCTTTGCTACGTCGACGACGTCGACGCGCACTTCGAACACGCCAAGGCATCGGGCGCGACGATCGTCAGCGAGCCGGAGGACAAGTTCTACGGGGATCGCATGTACGCCGCCGACGATCCCGGCGGCCATCGCTGGTACTTCGCGACGCACACCAAGGACGTGCCGCCCGAGGCGATGCACCCCGCGGAGAGCTAGTCCCTGTCCGCGGGGCGACGCCCCCGGCGCTCCGGTCGCGCTCGGGCGACGTAGGGCCTACTCGCGTCGTACGAGGGATTCGCCTGCGGCATCTGGGCGCCCACGCTCTTCAGGTAGGCCGCGAGCCGCTCGCTCAGGTCGGCGGCATCGTCGGGCCGCTCCCCCGACAGATCGTGCGTCTCCCGGATGTCCGTTTCGAGATCGAAGAGCGCCACGCTCTTGTCCTCGTAGTAGCGCAGCAGCTTCATCGAGCCGAGCAGGATCGCGGACTGCGGCCCCCGCTCGTCTTGATAGTGCGGGAAGTGGAAGACGATCTCCTCGCGTGGTCGACTCACCTTCGCGTTCGTCGATCCGCCGAGCACCGCCCCGAGATCGCCCCCCTCGAGCCCCTTCGGCAAGGTGCGCACCCCGGCCCAGGCCGCGAAGGTGGGATAGAGGTCCATCCCCGTCACGGGTGCATGCGACCACGTTCCCTCGGCGATGCCCGGTCCGCGCACGATGAAGGGCACGCGGATGCCCCCTTCGCCAAGGGAGCCCTTCCCTCCGGCGAGGCCGCTGCCGCCGGCGCGCGCTGCCCGGCGTCCACCGCCGCCGGGCCCCCCATTGTCGCCCATGTAGACGACGTACGTATCTCCGGTCAGATGCAGCTCGTCCAGAGCGGCCAGCACGCGGCCCACCCCGGCATCCAGGTCTTCGGCCAGGGCGGCCCGCTGGAGCACCCGTTCGCGCCCCCTCCGGGTGCGCGCCCGCACGGCGTCCACGCTGGCCGCGCGCGCGTTCTCGGGAGCGTGAAGCGCCAGCCAGGACAGTTGCAGGAAGAAGGGCACCTGCCTCTCCTTGCACGCCTGCATGAACGCCGTCGCCCGCTCGGCCATGCCGAAGATATCAACGGGATTCGGATCCTTGAAGCGCGACGCCGCTTCGTTCCCCAGGTCCCCATCGTGCACGTCGTATCCGTGCCGAGCCGGGCCTCCCCCACCGATGTGCCACTTGCCCAGGTGGGCCGTGGCGTACCCGGCGGCGCGCAGGAGCTCGCCAATCGTCGTCTCGTCGTCCGGCAAGTCGCGGATGTTGACGGGAGGGACGAGCTTCGGGCCGGCCGAGGCGCGTACGCTCGGTCCAGCCCTGGTCCAGTGCAGGGCGGCCGGGCTTCGGCCGGTCTGCAGACTGATCCGGGTGGGAGCGCAGACGGGCGCCGGCGCGTACCCTGCCGTGAAGCGCATGCCTCCTTCGGCCAGGGTCTCGAGGTGGGGCGTTCGAACGAGCCGACTCCGCGCGAATGCGTGATGGGGATGCATGGGGACCGAGAGCCCGTCCCACGCCTGGTCGTCCGCGAGCATCAGGATGATGTTGGGCCGCTTGCCGACCCTCTCGGGGTCTGCCGAGCCGTCCTCCGCGTAGCCGCCGGGAACCAGAGCGAACGCAGCGAGCGTCGCGCCGAGCGCACAAACGAGGAACTGCACCCGCATACCGTACCTCCAAAGCGTGCCGGGCTGACGTTGGAGAGGCCGACGTCATCGTGCCTTCAACCCCATGGCTCCCGGCGGGTTGCGCGGACGCTCTACCTCATCTTGGCCTTCTTCTTCTTGAGCGCGCTGGTGAGGAGCCCGACGACCGACGACATGCCCGGTAGCACGCCGCCTGCCCCGGACGTGAGGGCCGAGAAGGCGCTCCGTGCTCGTGAGACGTCGTCCTGGAACCCCTTGAATGTCGACTGCAGGCGCGCGGCGTCCGACTCCAGAGAGTCCAGGACGTAGTCGCGTAGCTCCCGCGCCGTTTCGGCTTCGCGGCCGGGCTCCACGCTGACCGCAATCCGGCTGAGCAGGGGCCTGCTGCCCACCGAAAAAGGCAATCGGGCGGGGAGGCTAGAGAATCGGCACCCGGCCGGCGAAGGGGAGGGCGCATATGAGCCACAACAGATTCCGCGGTGGATGGCATGCGCTGCAGGGCCGCTGGAAGGCCGGCTGGGCCGAGTGGCAGAAGGACGAGTTCGGCCGCATCGAGGGAGACGTGGAGCGCGTATCGGGCATCATCGATGGCTCGTACCACCTCACCCCCGAGGAGGCGCGACCGCTGGCCGAGGCCTACATCTGGGAAGCCCAGCTGACGGCCTGGAGCAGGCGGCTGGCGATCGACGCGGAGGCTTTGAGAGTCCGAATAGCGAAGGAGTGGCCCAAGCTGAGCCGAGAAGACCTCGCGGCCATCCAGGCCGACCCCAAGAAGCGGATCGACGCGGTCGAGACGACCTACGGCATCGAGGACTGGCAGGCCGCGAGCGAGGCGCTCTCGTTCTTCAGGGACTGGCGGGAAGAGAGGGCATGGCCCGCTCTTCCCGCCGATACCGGGAGCGAGGGGTGGGCGGCCCGTCGCCTAGGCGCGGGCGCCCTGGTAGGAGCGACTCCGCCGCGACGGACGTCGACGGCTCGAGCGCGAGCCCTGACGAGCCGAACCCTGACGCGCCGAACCCGTGTCCCGCTCGTAGGCGGGCGTCGCTTCGGGACGAGGCGCGTCCTTCATCGCCGGGATCTTCTGACCGATCTCCCGCTCGATGTCGGCGAGGTAGCCACGCTCCTCGTGATCGCAGAACGAGATGGCCACGCCATCGCGCCCCGCGCGTGCCGTGCGGCCGATGCGGTGCACGTAGCTCTCGGGGATGTTGGGCAGATCGAAGTTGATCACGTGCGTGATGCCCTGGACGTCCAGCCCGCGGGCCGCGATGTCCGTGGCGACCAGGACCCGGAGGGCGCCGGAGCGAAACGCCGCGAGAGCACGCTCGCGCGCGCTCTGGGACTTGTTGCCGTGGAGGGCTGCCGAGCGGATGCCGCGCGTCTCCAGATGGCGCACGACGCGGTTCGCGCCGTGCTTCGTCCGGGTGAATACGAGGACCCGCTCGATGTCGGTGTCCTGGAGAATCGCCGTGAGGAGGCCACGCTTGGCCTGCTTGTCCACGTAGCAGACGCTCTGGTCGATGCGCTCTACGGTCGTGCTGGGCGGCGTCACCTCGACGCGTACCGGCTTGCGGAGCAGCGTCTGCGCCAGCTTGGCGATATCGTTCGGCATGGTGGCGCTGAAGAGCAGCGACTGTCGCTTGCTCGGCAGCTTCTCGACGACACGCCGTACGTCGCGGAGGAACCCCATGTCGAGCATGCGGTCGGCCTCATCGAGAACGAAGATCTCGACGCGGGACAGATCGATATGGCCCTGCCCCATCAGATCGAGGAGCCGGCCGGGGGTGGCCACGAGAACGTCCACGCCGCGGCGGAGCTCGCGGACCTGGGGGGTCTGCCCAACCCCGCCGAAGATGACGGTAGTGCGGATCGAGAGGCGCTGGCCGTAGGCATCGAAGCTGGCTGCGATCTGCGAGGCGAGCTCGCGGGTCGGCGTCAGCACGAGGGCGCGCGGACGGCGGGGGTCGAGACGCTGGCGGCTCGCGCTGAGCAAATCGAGCATGGGCAGCGCGAACGCCGCCGTCTTGCCCGTCCCGGTCTGGGCCACGCCCAGCAGGTCTCGGCCGTTTAGGAGGTGGGGAATCGCCTGCGCCTGGATCGGCGTCGGCTGCTCGTACCCGCGAGCGCGGAGCGCGCTGAGTAGGGACGAGGAGAGGTCAAGGTCGGAAAACGCCGGACTCGTCGAGTTCGCGGCGGGGTCGGTGCGCTTGGCACCTTTGTCGTGTGTAGTCATTGGATCTTTCGCTCAACGAGGCCTGCAAGAGGGTTGTGCCTCGGAGCAGTACAGAAGGGCGCGTCGGCAATCCGCGCGCCGGGTAAGGAGGAAGGGTACCCGAGCTTCAGCCCCCGTCCAGCCTTCGTTTCCCACGGAGATGGCCATTTCTCGGGCGCCATGGGCCTCGCGACCAGGCTGGAGGCCGCGCATGGGCTCGCCTGCCACCTTTCCCTCGCACGGGGCGAGGGGGGTATGGCATCGTGCGCGGCGTCGCCAACGCGGGTAGGGAGAGCGGATATGGAATCCACAGTCGCGTACGTCGCCTTCTTCCTGATCGAACTGGCGGTGATCGCCAGAGCCATCGTTCGTCCCCACCGTGATCCGTCCTCCCGAATCGCCTGGGTCGTGGTCATCGCCGTGCTCCCGGTGTTCGGCGTCGTCGCGTACCTCCTCCTCGGCGAGACCAACATCGGTCGAAAGCGCGTCGCCCGGTCCCGTAAGGTCCTCGCCGACCTGCCCCCGCCGGCCGACGCCTCGCCGGAGGACGCGGCCAACGCGCACGCCGAGTTCCCGAGTCGGGTTGCCCCCCTCTTCACGCTGGGCGAGTCCGTCAACGGGTTCAAGCCGGTCGGGGGAAACTCGGCCTGTCTCACCGCCGACTCCAACGCCGCCATCGACGCCATGGTGAAGGACATGGACGAGGCCGAGGACCACATCCACCTGACTTTCTACATCTGGCTCGCCGACAACAACGGTCTGAAGGTCGCAGACGCCCTGAAGCGCGCCGCCACACGAGGCGTGACCTGCCGGGCGATGGCCGACAGTCTCGGCTCGCGCGCGATGATCCACTCCAAGCACTGGAAGGACATGCGCAAGGCGGGCGTGAACATGGGCGTCGCCCTGCCCATCGGCAATCCCCTCCTGCGACCTCTGCACGGACGGATCGACCTCCGAAATCACCGCAAGATCGTCGTCATCGACGATCGCATCACCTACTGCGGGAGCCAGAACTGCGCCGACCCCGAATTCCGCGTGAAGCCGAAGTTCGCTCCC
This sequence comes from uncultured Planctomycetota bacterium, assembly GCA_963802335.1. Taxonomy (GTDB): domain Bacteria; phylum Planctomycetota; class PLA2; order PLA2; family JAEUHO01; genus CAWDIE01. The sequence continues at coordinate 1,000,757 of CAWDIE010000009.1, forward strand.
TGGGTCGATGCGCTGATGCGCTTCGAAGGTCCGATCGCTCGCCAGAACCAGCACGTGTTCATCGGCGACTGGATGACCTACGTGAAGGAGGACATCCGGAGCATGCTCGAGAGACCCATACGTGCTCCCGACAAGGGCTTCCCCGCCCAGGTGATCGCCACCGGCCCGACCATCCGGAACTCCGCGATGCCGGAGACGTTCGAGACGCTGATGTACGCCGCGCGCAAATCGCTCGTCATTACCACGCCCTACTACGTCCCGAACGAAGCCATGCAGGCGGCACTCTGCGCGGCCGCAAACCGGGGTGTGGAGACGACCATCATCTTCCCCGCTCGGAACGACTCGAAGCTCACGGGCGGCGCCAGCCGGTCCTACTACCGGGAGCTTCTCGAGGCGGGGGTTCACATCCACGAGTTCGTGGGCGGTCTGCTGCACACGAAGTCGCTCGTCGTCGACGACGACGTGACCTTGATCGGCTCCGCCAACATGGACCGACGGTCCTTCGACCTGAACTACGAGAACAACATCCTCTTCTGGGACGAGGCGCTGACGTCCGAGATGCGTTCGCGCCAGGACGCCTACCTCGCCAGCTCCAACCCCGTGACGCTCGCCGACGTGGAAGCGTGGTCTCCGTTTCGACGCCTCTGGAACAACACCCTCGGCATGCTGGGGCCCGTGCTCTGACGGGGCCTTGCATCCGGCACGAGCGTCCTTGGGCCGCGCGGCTTGACCCCCCTGTCCGGGCTAGGCTCGATTCACCGAGGAGAGGCCTATGAGTGACGCGCGTGCCGAGATCACCCCCATCGAGAACGGGCCACTGCGCGTCACGGGTCTCGAGCGACTCGAGACGAAGGACGGCCCGGTGGAGATCGACGCGGACGTAGCGCTCTGCCGCTGCGGACGGTCCCAGAACAAGCCCTACTGCGACGGCACGCACGCCAAGGTCGGCTTCGACAGCAAGACGAGCGGTGGCCCGAACCCGGATCGCAGGGACGACTACCGCGGCAAGACGATCACCATCCACGACAACCGCGCCATCTGCTCCCACGCCGGCTTCTGCACGGACGGTCTACCCACCGTATTCCGCATGAAGACCGAGCCGTGGATCGACCCCGATGCCGAAGCGGCCGAGCGGATCATCGACACGATCCGCAAGTGTCCCTCCGGTGCGCTCAGCTACTCGGTCGACGGCGTCGAGCATCGTGATCCGTCGAATCGGGATCCCGCGATCCTCGTGACCCCCAGCGGTCCCTATGCCGTCAAGGGAGGCTGCCAACTCGCGGTGGACGCGTGGGGTGAGGGCGCCTCGAAGGAGCACTTCGCTCTCTGTCGCTGTGGCGGCTCCAAGAACAAGCCGTTCTGCGACGGTTCGCACTGGACGGTCTGGAAGGACGGGGAGGACACGAAGCAGCCCGCCAGCGACGCCACGGGGCCCCGGCCGACGCCGGAAGAACCGTACGTCGCGTTCATTCACGAGCTCGCCGAGCATGGTCTCTCGCGAGTCGGCCCCGACGGCCCCATGGGCGCCATGGGTGTCCCGCGGGCCAACCTCCCCACCTGGGACGACATCCAAGTCATGACGGCCCAGCTCGACACGCGCCCCCTCGAGGAGGAAGACGCCGTCGGCACGGACCTGGTGATCGGCCCCAACGCCAAGAAACCGCTCCACCTCGAGATCCCCCTCTTCGTGTCCGACATGAGCTACGGCGCGCTCAGCGAGGAGGCGAAGGTCGCCCTCGCCAAGGGAGCGGAACGCGCAGGAACGGGGATCTGCTCGGGTGAGGGCGGGATGCTTCCGGAGGAGCAAGCGGCCAATCGCCGGTATCTCTACGAGTACGCCTCCGGGGCGTTCGGCTTCGAGGAGTCCAAGCTGGCTCGCGTCCAAGCCATGCACTTCAAGGGGGGGCAGGGCGCGAAAACGGGCACGGGAGGCCACCTTCCCGGCAACAAGGTCGTGGGAAAGATCGCCGAGGTCCGTGGGCTGGAGCCTGGCACGGAGTCGATCTCTCCCGCGGCGTTCCCCGACCTCTTCACGCCTGCCGACTTCAAGACCTTCGCCGACCGCGCCCGCGACGTCAGCGGCGGCATCCCCATCGGATTCAAGCTCTCGGCCAACCGGATCGAGCGCGACATCGACTTCGCCCTCGAGGCGGGTGCGGACTACATCATCCTCGATGGGCGCGGTGGTGGGACCGGAGCCGCTCCCCTCATCTTCCGTGACAACATCTCCGTCCCCACCATTCCCGCCTTGGCGCGGGCCCGACATCATCTCGACCGGCGCGGCGTGAGCGGTGTCGTGACGTTGATCGTGACGGGCGGACTGCGCGTGCCCGCCGACTTCGTGAAGGCGCTCGCTCTGGGCGCCGACGGGATCGCGCTCGCCAACGCCGCCATCCAGGCCGTGGGCTGCATCGGCGCCCGACTCTGCAATACGAACCAATGTCCCTCCGGTGTCGCCACCCAGGACCCGGCCCTTCGTGCCTTGATCGATGTCGAGGCGTCGGCTGAGCGCGTCGCACGGTTCTTCGAGGCGGCCGTCACCTTGATGAAGACGATGGCTCGTGCGTGCGGGCACGATCATCTCCGCAAGTTCCACCGCGAGGACATCGCCACCTGGCGCAAGGAGATGGCCGACTTGGCGGGCATCGACTTCGCTGGGTATCGCGCCGACCGGCCGTAAGCCGACCTCAGCGTTTCTCCACTCGGTCGTATACTCCGCGTGGCATGGACGACACCTTCCGCATTTTCGTCTCGATTGCGGCGGCGATCTTCCTCGAAGCCATGCCGTTCCTGGCCTTGGGAGCACTCCTGTCGGCCATCGTGGAGGTGTTCGTCAGCTCCGAGCGACTCGCCGCTTGGACGCCTCGCTCGCTGCTCGGTCGGCTTGCCGTCGGCGTCGGCGCAGGCGTCGTCTTCCCCACCTGCGAGTGCGGGGTGGTCCCTGTCGCTCGGCGCTTGCTTCTGAAGGGGGTTCCGCCCCCCACCGCGCTGGCTTACCTGTTGGCCGCGCCGATCGTGAACCCCATCGTGCTGATTTCCACGTTGGTGGCCTTTCGGGGGGACTGGCGCATGGTCGGCGCGCGCGCTCTTGTGGCCGTGCTGGTTGCATCCTGCGTCGGCTTCCTCGTTCGACATCAGACCGTCGGCGACGTCTTGCGCGGAAGCGGCGCCCCGGTCGACCACGCCCACGATGACGTGGCGCGCCGCCGGTGGCTCGACGTCCTCCGTCACGCCGCGATCGATTTCCTGGAAATGGGCAAGTACCTGATCCTCGGCGCCTTGGCCGCGGCGGCCTTGAAGGCCTTCCTTCCCGCTGCCGTGTTCGGAGCCATCGAGGGAACGACGCCCGGCGCGGTTGCCGGCATGATGCTCTTCGCCATCCTCCTCTCGGTCTGCTCCGAAGCGGACGCCTTCGTCGCCGCGTCGTTCGTGACACTGCCGGCCGCCGCGCACCTCGCGTTCATCACGATCGGGCCCATGGTGGATCTGAAGCTCATCGGGTTGTTCGCGGCGACCTTCCGTCGCCGGGTCTTCTGGATCCTCCTGCTCGTCCCCGTGCTGCTGGTCTTCGTAGCGAGTCTCCTGTTGCAGGGGCTCTGGTAGGGTCTCCTCGGGAGGTCTCGATGGCAGAGCACATCCTGCGGTTCCTGGACCACGCGGGCGGCGTCATCAGTCTCGTGGGCGTGTTCGTGATCGCCGGCGGATTCCTTCTCGCCGCGGGACGCTACGCAGAGGGATTCCGACGCCTCGGGTCTGCGGGCAGCTTCGCCCGGTTCAAGGTCGGGCTGGGCCGAGCCCTGTTGCTGGGCCTCGAGATCCTGGTCGTGGCGGACGTGATCGAGACGATCACCGTCAAGCCGACGTTCAGTTCCCTGACCGCGCTCGCCTTCCTCGTGGTCCTGCGGACCGCGGTCAGCTGGACGCTCACGCTCGAGGTCGAGGGTCGCTGGCCGTGGCAGCGGGCAGCGGCGGAGTAGGCCATGCCCCCGAGCATCATCACGATCCTGAACGCGGTGGCAGGGTGGTTGGAGATCTTCGGTGCCGGGGCGCTCATCCTCGGATTCGTCGTCTCTACCGGCCGGTTCCTCGTTGACGTCAAGGCACTCGGCTCCCTACCCGCCTTCCATCGGTACCGACAGTCGCTGGGACGTGTCGTCGTCATCGGCCTGGAGATCCTGGTCGCCGCCACGATCATCAAGACGATCACGATCGCCCCGACGCCGGCCGCGCTGGGGAAGCTGGCCATCATGATCGCCATCCGCACGATCCTGAGTTGGAGCATGGTCCTGGAGATCACGGGTCGCTGGCCCTGGCAGGCGAAGCCGGTCGTCGATCCCTCGAACGCGGCGTGAACCCTCGGCCTCGATCGGTTCCACAACACCTCCGGCGCCAGCGGCCATCGGCGGGGAGCGTGGCGGGACCCGACTGGCAGTACGGTGCCAGTCACGCGTACGCCATCTTCTTGCGTGCGCTGCTCGTCCCCGAACTCTGGTTGGCGGACGGGTGACTGTCAGCTGTCCGATTCCATGGCAGAACCGAGCTTGGCGCATGTTTGTCGGGCTCAACGATGTACCATTCGACCCAGTTCCTTTCGGACGGCGGAGGCGTGGGCATGTACTTCACTTGGGCCGTGATCCTGGGAGCGGTGAGCGCCGTTTCGCTTCCGCTCGGCTCTCTCGTGGGCCTCAACGTGCGGTTTCGGCCGCGGACCATCGCGGCCTTCGCGGCGTTCGGGGCCGGCGCGTTGATCGCGGCGCTCAGCGTGGAACTCGTCGCGCCCACGGCCATCGCCCTCACCGAAGCGAATCACGGCGAGGTGGGGAGCCACGCCCTCGCCGATTTCTTCGCTCTCGTGGTCGGCGGCGTCCTCGGCGGGCTTCTCTTCGTGGCCCTGGACGCCGTGGTCAACCGCAAGGGGGGCCATGTCCGCAAGACGTCGGCAACGCTCGCGTTCAGGGCGAAGCGCGATCGTGAAGAAGTGAACCGCCTGCTGCAGGGCGTCCTGACCGCCGCGCCCTTCGACGCCCTGCCCCCCGACCTCACCCCGACCCTGGCGAGCATGCTGTCCCCCGTTGCGTTCCAGCCGGAGCAGGTCCTCTCGATCCAGCAGGCCGGCGAGGCGCACGCCTACATCGTCCTGGAGGGTGAGGTCGAGGTCGAGATCCGGGGCCAGGACGCCGCTCGCTTCGGGCCGGGCACGCTGGTCGGCCTGCTGATGCTGCTCGTGCCGGACCTGGAGACCGTAGGGAAGATCCGCGCGAAAGCGGAACTCAAGTGTCTGGCCCTGAGCCGGTCGAACGTCCAGGTGCTGAAGGACCTGTCTCCTGCGTTCGATCGAGCGTGTCGCGAGCTGGCCGCCCAGCGCATGGGCCAGGTCGAGGAGCATCTGGCCACGCGCCTTCCTCGAGCCGTCGCGTGGAGTCGCGAGGCCGCGACAGCGCTGCGCCGCGGCGCGGAGGCTCCGGCCTTGAAGCTCCGCCGCGCGCACGAGGGACACGAGGGATCCCCCCTGGCCGTTTGGCTGGGTATCTTGCTGGACGGCATCCCGGAGAGCCTGGTCATCGGCGCGGGGCTCTACGTGGTCCTCCTCGGACACGCCACGCCGGAGGATCTGAGGTTTGTCGAGGTGATCCCCTACACCCTCGTGGCGGGCCTGTTCTTGTCGAACTTCCCCGAGGCCTTGTCGAGCTCGGCCAACATGCTCGCCCAGGGGTGGACCCGCCGTCGGGTGTTCCTCATGTGGTTCGCGTTGATGGTGACCACGGCCGTCGGGGCTGGGTTCGGCTTCCTGCTCGCCGGCGTGCTCAGCGAGACGTGGCTCGTCTTCGCCGAGGGCGTCGCCGCGGGCGCCATGCTGACAATGATTGCTGCCGCCATGATCCCCGAGGCCGCCGCCCACGGCCGCCCAAGCGTCGTGGGGCTGAGCACGCTCGCGGGCTTTTTGGCGGCGGTGCTGTTCAAGCTGCTGGAGTAGCCACCACCGGTCCTCACCGCCAATTCGTGGGACCCCACGATGCGCCCGCCGGCGCAGCTCTTCCGCTACCTGAAGCTGCCCGGGAAGCTGGTCACGACCTGGCGCCTCTACGGGATGCTAGAGCCACGGCCCGCGTAGGCAGTCAGGTGCGCCGGGTCGTCGTCTTCGAGCAACGCGTCGTCGAAACGACAGGGAGGCGGTCCGCAGGGCGGTTTGGTACTAGCCTGTTGGGTCTGTGCTCGAGTCCGGGGCCGGCGGGGCTGCGAGGGTGCGCTTCGCAAGGTCGGGGTTGATGCTGGCCACGGCGTCGTAGTGGCGAAGATGGACCTGCCCCGTCAACTCCCCCAGGAAGTGCGACCGCTTCAACCGGTCCATGACGGGCCCCTTCACCTCCGAGAGATGGAGCGTGATACCGCCGTCCTTCAGGCGGCTGTTGATCGCCTCCAAGCTCTCGAGCGCCGACGCGTCGATCGTGTTGACTGCTGGGCACTCGAGGATGACATGCTTGAGAAGCGGGTTCGCGGCCACGCCCTCGTTGATCCGGTCCTCGAGGAACCGGGCGTTGGGGAAGTAGAGGCTCTCGTCCACCCTGAGCGACAGGATCTCGGGATCGGTCACCACCTCGTGGCGCTTCACGTTGCGGAAGGTCGCTGTCCCAGGAATCTGGCCTACGACCGCCACGTGCGGTCGCGACGTGGCGTACAGGTGAAGCAGGATCGAGAGCCCGACGCCCACGACCAGGCCGGGCTCGACGCCCGCCACGAGGGTCACGAGGATCGTCGCGACCATGGCGGCGAAGTCACCTTTGGAGTACACGAAGGTGCTCTTCAGCGCACCGAAGTCCACGAGTGACAGGACCGCGACGACGATGGTTGCCGCCAGGGTCGCCTTCGGCAGGAAGAAGAGGAGCGGGGTCAGGAAGAGCGTGACCAACGCGATCCCGACCGCCGTGAAGGCGCCCGCGGCGGGCGTCTCGGCCCCGGCCTCGAAGTTCACTACGGAGCGTGACAAGCCGCCTGTGACGGGGAACCCACCCGAGACGGCCGCACCGATGTTCGAGGCGCCGAGCGCGATCAGTTCCTGGTCGGGATCGACGCGCTGGCGGCGCTTGGCGGCCAGGGTCAGTGCAACCGAGATCGACTCCACGTACCCCACGATCGAAATGAGCAGAGCGGGAACGAGGATCTTCGTCCAGAGGGACGCATCGAAGGGTGGGAGTGCAAGGCTCGGGAGCCCCTTTGGGACCGTGCCGACGATGCTCACACCTCGATCGCCGAGAGCGAAGCCCCACACCGCCACCGTCGTCGCGACGAGGGCCACAGCGGGTCCGATCTTGGCCATCGTCCCGGCCGTCCGCTCGGCGATCCCCAGGCGAACCAGCAGCGGCTTGAGACCACGCCGTGCCCAGAATAGGAAGACGAGGGACCCCAAGCCGATCGCGGCGGTGTAGGGATTGGTCTCGCCAACGCCCCGCGCGAGGTGGCCGACCAACTCGACGAACGTCTCCCCTTCCAAGTGGATGCCAAGCACCGGTCCGAATTGGCCCGCTGCGATTTGCAGCCCCGACGCCGTGATGAAGCCCGCGACGACCGGATGGCTGAGGAAGTTCGCAAGGAACCCAAGCCGCAGGAAGCCCATCGTGACCAGCAGGAGACCCGAGACCATCGCCAGAGCGATGGCCGCGCCCAAGTACTCGGCAGAGCCCTGCGCGGCCAGCGGCGCAATGGCGGCGGCCGTCATCAGGCTCACGACAGCCACAGGACCGACGGCCAGCGTACGCGAGGTGCCGAAGACTGCGTAGAGCACCAGGGGCGCCATCGACGCGAAGAGCCCAACCTGCACGGGCAACCCAGCCAACAAGGCGTAGGCCAAGGACTGTGGGATCAGCATGACCGTGACGATCGCGGCCACGATCAGGTCGTTGGTCAGCGTTCGGCCGGTGTACGTAGGTCCCCACGTCAAGATTGGGAGGTAGCGGCGGGCCAGATCGGAAACGCTCATGCCGCCTGCTCCGCGGGCGTCTCATCCGCGCGGGAGGCGAAAAAGCGCGACAAGACGTACCAGACGATGACGGGAACAGGAACGGCCAACAGAATCATCACCATCAGGCGCGGGTCGATCACGGGAAAGGCCGTGATGGCAACGAACATGGCGCCGCCGAAGACCTCCTGGCTGCTCACGGCAGCTCGCCCACGGTGGCGACAGGGCCGGCCTGCCGGGCGAAGAACTTGGCCGCGATGGCGGCCAGGACCACTGACCACAGCGTCCACATGACCGTCATCACGACGATGCGCGGATCGGCGTCCGGAATGGCCAGCGCCGCCGCCAGTACGGCCGCGACGTTGCGTGTGCCCATCCCGAGCGACATGACGCTTCGCTGGTTCTGCCTCAGGCCGAACCCGAAGAGGTACGTGATGACGCCCATGACGACCATGAACACGGTCATCGCCAACAGGGCGAACTCGCCCGCGGTATTGAGCATGCCGCGGCCGTAGATGACGAGACACCACACGATGGTCAACAGCGTGGAGAGCAGCGCGAACCCCTTGACCACGGGGAAGATCCTGGTCGCCCACTTGTCGGCCAGGTTCCGTACCGCCGCTCCGATCAGCAGCGGCAGGAGAATGGTCAGGAGGAGCGGCTTCGCGAGCGCCGGGGTGCTGATGGTCAGCCCCTCGATCAAACGGGGCGCCATCAGGGGCATCAACACCACTGTGCCCACCGTCACGAGCGGAATGAGGGCGCCGGCAAAGCCCATGTCCCCACGGGCCTTTCCCACGACCTGCTGGAGAAACGGGGCGGTGGGTGCAAGGCTCGCGAGAAGCACCACCACTTTGTAGGGCTCCTCGAGCGGGATGACCCGCGTGATCAGGAGCCCGAGGGCCGGTCCGACGACCCAGCCCCACGCGAAGATCAGAGCCAGCGACTTCTTGCTGCGAAAGACCGCCGTGACCTCGGGCATCCTCACCTGGAGCCCCATGGCCGCCAGGTTCGACACGGTGAAGACGAACACCAACGGGTTGAAGGTCGCCTGCAGGAACTCGATGAAAGCGGTCACAGTCCGTCTCCTCTGCTCGAGCGCTTCGCTCGCCCCCAGGCCCGACTCAGGCCTTGGGCTTGCCCGCGTACATCGTCTTCACCATCATCCCTCCGGAGATGTTGCGGGCCTTGAGGCCGTGCTGCAGGAGGATCCGCGTCGCGTAGTAGGCGCGCTGGGCGGAACGACACAGAATGAGGATCTCCTTGTCTTTGGGGAGTTCGCCGAGGCGGTCCCGAAGCTGCCCCAAGGGGATGTTGACCGCGCCCGGGACGCTCTCGACGACGAGCTCCACCGGTTCGCGCACGTCGAGCACGAACGCACCATCCACGGCATCCCAGTGGGCCTGAGGCATGTCGCCCTTCAGGACGTTCGCCGCGACCATGCCGGCGAAATTGATGGGGTCCTTGGCGCTCCCGAACTGGGGCGCGTAGCAGAGTTCCGCTTCCTCGAGGTCGTAGATCGTGGCTTTCAGCTGAATGGCCATGGCGAGAGCGCTGATGCGCTTGTCGACGGCCGGCCCATCCTCGCCCAGAGCCTGGGCTCCGAGAACACGCCCGTCGGACTTGCGAAACAGGACCTTCAGCTGAACCGGCTTCGCCCCCGGGTAGTAGCCGGCATGGGAGTTCGGGAAGAGGTAGACCTTGTCGTAGTCCGTCTCCCCCACCCGCTGGAGTGTCTTCTCGCTGGCGCCCGTCCACGCGGCCGCGGCGCCGAAGAGGCCGATGATCGACGTGCCCTGCGTGCCGCGGTAGTTGGCGTCTCGCCCACAGATCACGTCGGCTGCGATGCGCCCTTGGCGGTTCGCCGGGCCGGCCAGCGCTACCAGACTCCACTGCCCCGTGACGAAGTCCTTGACCTCGATCGCGTCCCCGACGGCGAAGATATCGGGATCGCTCGTGCGCATCTGATCGTCGATGCGGATGCCGCCGAGGTCGCCCAGCTCGAGGCCCGCGGACTTGGCCAGCGTGGTATCCGGCCGTACCCCGATCGCCAGGATGACGACGTCCGCCGGATACGTTTCCCCACTCGTGGTCTGTACTTCGAGGGCGCCTCCCTCCAGCTGGCGGAACTCTGAGACGGCGTCGCCCAGGACCATCTTGACGCCGTGTCGCTCCATGAAGCCCTTGACCAGGTGGGCCACTTCCGCGTCGAGCGGCCCGAGCACCTGGGGCTCGCGTTGGATCAAGGTCACCTCGAACCCGGCGTGGATCAGGTTCTCGGCCGTCTCCAGGCCGATGAAGCCCCCGCCTACGATTACCGCGCGGCGCGTGGGCTTGACCATCTGGATGCCCGAGTAGTGGAACATCCCGGCCAGGAACGACGTCCCCCGCTCGATCCACTCGCGGATGGCCCTCGCGTCGGGCACGGTGCGAACGTGGAAGATGCCCGGCAGGTCGATGCCCGGAAGCGGCGGATGGACCGACGGTGCCCCGGGCGACAGGACCAGCTTGTCGTAGGTCTCGGTCGTTGTCTGGCCCGTCTCGAGGTTCTTGAGCTGGACGGACTTCGCCTTCGCGTCGATCGACACCACCTCACACTGCGTCCGTACTTCGACTCCGAAGATGACGCGGAAGGTCTGCTCGTTCGCGACGAGGAGGCTCGACTCCTGCTCGATCACGCCACCGACGTAATAGGGCAGCCCGCAGTTCGCGTAGCTGACGTAGGGACCCCGCTCCACGAGGAGGATCTCCGCCGACTCGTCCAGCCGCCGTAAACGAGCCGCGCACGACGCGCCGCCGGCTACCCCACCCACGATGATGACCTTCATGATCTTCCTTTCGGTTCCCCGTCGCTGTCATCCTACCGGGCAGTCGCCTTGCGCGGCCCCTAGGGTCACTGCGTGCCGGCCGCGTTCTCGCTCGTTCGGCCGAAAGCCTCGTCGATGATGGCCTGCAGGTGCGCGACCACCTCGGCGGAGGGCGTTTTGTAGTCGTCGAGTGCGTAGACCTCGCCGAGCAACTCGTACTTGCCCAGCCCGAACCGGTGGTAGGGAAGCAGCTCGTAGTCGATCACGTTCTTGTGCGGGCGGATGAACTCCAGCACGGCTCGAATGTGCTCCTCGTCCGCGTTGATGCCCGGAATCAGCGGCGTGCGCGCGATGAAATCCACCTTCGGAAACGTCTCGTAGGCCTTCTTGAAGTTCTCCAGGACGCGCTTGTTATCCACGCCCACCCACTTCTTGTGTCGCTCCGGATCCGTCATCTTGTGGTCGTGCAACATCGTGTCGACGTGCGTCACGACCTGTTCCATGAACTTCCACGGCACGTTGCCGGCGGTTTCGATGGCCGTGTTGATCCCGCGCGCGTGCGCTTCCTTCAGCAGCGCTGCGCTGAAGTCGGGCTGCAGCAGGCACTCGCCGCCGCTCAGCGTGATGCCGCCGCCGGTGTTGCGGTAGAAGGACGCATCCTTCTCCACCTCGTCCAGCACCTCGTCCACGCCCATCACCTTGCCGAACATCTCGAGCGCGCCTTCGGGGCAGAGCGCAGCCAAGGCCTCGTTGCATTCGCCGGCCAGCTGCCAGTTGACCTTGACGCGGTCGTCGTCGCCGTCCACGACGTAGAAGGCGCCCTCCGGGAACGGAGCCTTCAGGCACACCCCGCAGGCGGCCTTGCCGGTGCACTTCTTCGAGTCGTAGGAGAGTTCCGGCTTCGGCGCGATGCTCTCGGGGTTGGCGCACCACTTGCAACGCAGCGAGCACCCCTTCAGGAACACGGTCGTCCGGGTGCCCGGTCCATCGTGGCTGCAGTAGCGCTGGATGTTCAGCACCCGGCCGGTCGGAGCAGAGGGGTCGATGGGCTGAGCCATTAGAAGTCCCTTCCCAGGCAGATACCCAAGGAGCGGGCGGTCTGGACGTACCCGCCATCCAGCGGCAGGGTTCGGATCTTGTTGATCGCCTCCGCCAGCGGGATGGACTCGATTCGTGGAGGCACGAAGGCCACCATGTGTCCCGTCGTACCGGCTTCGACGGCCCGTACGGCCGCGGCCCCGTAGGCCACGCCCAGCTGACGATCGACGGCCGTAGGCGCGCCGCCGCGGACCCAGGGCCCCATGACGAGCGGGTAGGTCTCCTCGGCGAGCAGGAGCTGCAGGCCGTTCGCAACCCTCTCGGCGGCCTGGCCCGATCGGCGGATGACGTAGCTGCCACTCACGTCCCCCGTCGCCAGCGGCGAGAGTGATGCCTTGAGAGTCGAAACGGCCCCCGACTTCGGCGCCTCGACGAAGCGGGTCCCTTCCGCCACGACCACCAGCCCGTAGGGCCTCTCGGTCGACAGCTTCTCCTTCAAGCTCGAGGCCACCACCTTGAGATCGCAGGGGATCTCGGGAACGAGCACGGCATCGGCCCCGACGGCGATGCCCGACTGCATCGCCACCCAGCCCGCCTGCTCGCCCAGGACCTCCACAACGCCGATCTTGCGCGCCGCCCGAGCCGCCTGACGAACCCGGTCGAGCAGCTCGATCGTGAAGCTCAGTGCGCTGTTGAAACCGAACGACACCATGGTGGACGCGATCTCGTTCTCGATCGAACGTGGCACGCACACCGTCTGAAGCCCCTTTCGGTGAAGCTTGTAGAGGATGCTCATGCCTTGGCCGCCCACGACGCAGATCACCGCGTCGATGCGCTCCGCCTTGAGGCGCTTCAACAGCTCGTCGGAGAGGTCGACCTCCTCGATCATGCCGTCTTCGTCCACCTGGCGCACGTGGAACGGGTCCACCCGCGGCGCCTGGCCCAGGAGGCCGGCGGCGGTCGGGTCCACGTCCTCGACCTGTGCCCGGCCCAGCGTCAGCAGCCCGCCGTCCGGATACCGCTCCGGGTGCAACAACCCGTCGAAGCCGTCCCGGATGCCGACCGTCTCCCAACCCAGCTGTCCCGCGGCCAGGGCTGCCCCCCGGATGACGGCATTGATCCCCGGCACGTGACCGCCCCCCACCATGATGGCGATGCGCCGCGGGGGACTGCCCCGTCCTACGTCACTAGACATCGTGAACTCCCTCTGTGGATCCCATTGGCTTCCGCGATGGTCACCGAACCTGCCGAGTCGCGGCACTCGTCAAAGAACGGCCGGTACGGCGTGACCCGGGGCCACGCCGTACCGGTTCCGCGGGTTCCTAGCACATCTGACCGTCGAACGACTGCAGCGTCCGTTCGATGATCTCGTTCTGCACGCCCACGTGCAGCTTGGTGAAGAAGGCGCTGAACCCGGCCACCCGCACCACGAGGTCGCGGTAGTTCTCCGGATGCTTCTGCGCGTCCCGGAGGGTGTCGGTGTTCAGCACGTTGAACTGGATGTGATAGCCGTCGTTGTCGAAGAGGGTCTTGACCAGGCCCAACACGTTGTCCCGGCCCTTGCGCGTCGTGAGCTGATCCGGCGGGAGCTTCACATTCATGTGCGTGGCGGTCCACGCGACCGCATCACAGCCCTTGGCCGCGGACATCACAAGTGCGGTTGGTCCACTGACATCGGTACCTGGCATCGCCGACAGGCTCCCATCGGTGAGCGCCACTCCGGCCTTCTTGCCCGTGGGCAGCGCCCCGGTCACCAGGCCCATCAAGTTGTGGATGCTCTTCGTGTAGGAATCGAGTGAGGTCTTGATGTCCTTGCTGATGTAGTTGCCGCCCCCGTCTACGCTCTCGAAAGCATGCAGGATGCTGTCGTAGACCCTGTGGACGAGACGGTTCATCTCGGGAATGTCATTGCCGTGCTTGGGCGCCCCGTAGCAGAGCTTCCGGACGCGCTCGTACTCCCCCTCGAAGTTGGCGGCCAACGCCTCCTTCAATTCGGCCATGGTCAGCTTCTTCTCGTCGAAGACGAGGTTCTTCACCGCCATCAGCCCGTTGGCTGCATCCACGCCGGCGACGGAGATCTGGGCGATCGTGTAGTAGTTGGCGCCGCCGGCCCAGGTGTCGGTTCCGGACTCGATGCATCCGCCCGTAAGGAGGGAACGCCAGGTGACGGGGAGGAACTCCGCCGTCAGCATGCTCGCGATCCACGCCCCGCGACGAAGGATGTCCTCACAGTTCTGGAGCTGCGCCTCGAACGCCGTGTAGAGCTCCTCGAAGTCCTTGAAGTCCTCGGGGTTGCCGGTCTCGGGACCGACCTGTTTCTGGGTTCGAGGGTCAAACCCGTTGTTCATGGTGAGCTCGAGCACCTTGCCCAGGTTGGGTTGCCCCTCCACCGGATGGCCGGTCTCGTAGGGGATGTAGCTTCCCACGCACGCTCCGATGCAGGTGCGCCGGGCCTTCTCCAAGGGGAGATCGCCCATCGACTCCGTGTGACCCCAGAGATGCAGGGCCCGCTTGATCATGACGTCGCCGTTCACGAACTGCGGCATGCCGACGCCGGTCCCGATGACGTCGAGCACCTTCTCCAGGAGCTTCCCGCTCGTCCTCTCCGTGTAGACGCAGGTCAGCGGAGGCTGGGGAAGCATGAGATAGCCGCAGGCATCGAGGATCACGAAGTCCATTTCCGCGGTGGCGTCTTCGCCATCCTCGGTGAACCCCCCGAGGGAGATGCTCTGCCCCAGATCGGCGGAGTTCTGCAGGGCCACCTGTTCGCCGTAGTAGTACCCGATCTCGTTCAGCTTGATGACCAGGTTCTGGAACATGAACGTTGCTTCTTCGGGACCGACCAGTCCGGCCGCCTTGTCGGCCTGATAGAAAGGCTCGAGGTTCTGCCCCAGGTAGGCTTCCGAGTAGCCGCAGCCGACCTGCTCGATCTCCGCGCAGATGTGGCAGAGGAAGTGGCATTGGATCGCCTCCCTCAGGTTGCGAGCCGGATTCTCGGGAACCCACTCGCAGGTCTCGGCAATGGCGATCAGCTCGGCCTTGCGGGTGGCGTCCTTCTCCTTGGCCGCCATCTCCCGAGCCAGCTCCGCGTAGCGATGCGCCAGGCGGATGACGGCCTTCATGACGATGAGCGAAGCCTCGTAGAAGTAGAGCTTGGAGGCGTTCGGAAGCCGCATCTCGAGGGCCATCTGGCGCTCCTCGACCTCCTTGACCATGCTAGCGAGACCTTCCCTGTAGACCCGGGGGTAGTTCAGGTTGCCTCCCCCACCCGGCCAACTGAAGAAGTCGACCACGAGGCCGGCGTCGTACGACGGGACGAGGATCGAAGCCGTAGCGCTTCTCGAAGATCTCCAGCGTCCGCGGCTTCAAGGAGCGCTTCTCCCAGTACTCGAGCGCCCACTCGTTCGCGGCCCTGTCCTCCGGGGTCGGCGACTTCTCGACGGTGTTCTCTGCCTTCATCCAGTCCACGTTCCACTCGGGATACGTGTAGATGCCGTTGACCGTGCTCGCCATGCTGCCGACGAAGAGGTTGTCGTCGATGTAGAGCTTCTTCTGCTCGAGGAGGGCCGCCATGAACTTCGCCCTGCGGACGATCTGGGGGTAGCCGACCGTGTCCTCGTAGACGTCGGCCATGATCCGGACGCGCTCGAAATCGATCTCCTGCGGCGTGCTCCGGAGTTGTTCCTTCAAGCGATCGATGCGTTCCTTGTCGGCCTTGACACGGCCGGTCGAACTTTCCGTCTTGGTAGCTGCTGAAGCCATCGGGCGTACTCCTGATTGTTCCTGTCAGTTCGGTGTGCTTGGATGCCGCTGATAACGTGTCAACCCGTCCCGCGACGTGAGGGGGCAGAGGGCAAGGCTGGCGGGCGTCGCAGTCATGCCCCGCCAGCCCCTCGCGCGACTTTGCCCGGTTGCGTCGGGCCGTCCTCGCCCTCGGGCCGGTGCCGCAACCGCTCGATCAGCTCCATCCCTTCCGTGGCGGACACGGTGTCGAAGCGGATCTCGGGTGGACTGGCGGAGAGCTCGATGGCGCCCAGGATGAGCTGGTAGGCCTTGGATCGCAGGTGCTCTTCCAGGGCCGCCTGGTCCTCCCACGTCTCGACGAGCACGACGCCCGGGTCGGGATCCTGCTCCGCGTAGACGTGACAGGCCGTGCAGCCCGGCTGCGCGCACGCCGGCCCCTGGACAGCTCGGAAGATCTCCAGCACTTCCGCGCGTCGGTTCGGAGCCGGGAGGACCCGGATGGTGCCCACGATCATGCCGGCCGTAGAGCGCGGAACGTGCCAGGCCCAGACGAAAGGCGATCAAAAGCACCTAACCTGCTATGCTACAACACGTTGCATCCCATCATGGGGATGGGCAAACGGCGCAAGCCGGCACCGAATAGACCAAATGTCGTCCAGCGGGTCGGCATTTGGTCCCCCGGGCTGGATCGCTCTCGCGCACGTACGGCGGGCGGAAGCCCCGCGTCATGCCCCGGCCGTGGACGGTCGAAGGCTCGAGGACGGCGGGGTGCGTATTCGCAGGCTCCTCAGAGATCGTAGGACAGGCGAGCGACCAGCGTGTTCATCGTGCCGTCGGCGCCGGGGACGCCGTAGGCGCTCCTCACGTCTGAGTAGATGTAGTTGCACGACACGCGGATGTTGTCTCGTGCGTACCAGTTCAGCCCCAAGGTCACGTCCCACAGGCGACCGCCCGGGAAGGGACCGTCCTCGAGATCCAGGATCGAGTAGCGGGCCGCAAGCTCCCACTCCCCGAATCCCGGCTTGGCCGGACAGAAGATGGAGCGCTTCGGTCGTACTCGCCCGTAGCAACCGAGCTTGCGGTTGTACGGAATGTGCCCCGGCGTCAGGAAGTACGACACCTGACCGTAGGCTCCCCAGAAGTCGATGGCGTCGCCTTCGGGCTGGTTGACACGCGTCCACCCCCCCTCGGCTGTCAGCGAGAGTCGATCCCGCTGGTAGAAGAACTCGCCAGCAAGGACGCGAGACGAATCCGCGGCGAACTCGCCCGTGGCGACGATCTGGGGGCCGACCCAGGACTCCGGCTTGGATCCAAGCTTGTACGTCTCTACATCGAACCGCCAGGAAGCGGAGAGGCCGACGTGGAGCAGGTGATTCGGTCGACCCGCCGGCGCCCAGGGAAGGCAGGTGACCCTGCCCGTGACGGACCGGCCTGAATCCTCCCTGTACTCACTCAACTTCGCGGCATTGACGAGATAGCCGCCGAGCTGATATGTGACTCGCTTGCTGGGCCCGACGCCCTGGATGCGGATTCCGGGGCTTCGATTCGGAACGATCGAGGTCGTGAACATCGCTCGCTCGAGGAACGTGGTGCTGAAGGCGCTGTTCATCCAGTCGATGGTCATGGCCTCCTTGACCTGACCGACGCGGATAACCGGCCACCAGTCCCCCGGAAGGCGGGTCATGCCCGACCACTCCAGGAACAGATCCTGGAAGATGGGATTGGCGAATCCGGCGTGCCCATACCGAACGCGAATGAAGGTGTCGTGTAGGAAGAAGATCTCGAGGAGAACACGGCTTCGTCGCACGATGGCTCCCGAGGTCCACCGCGCGTCCGCCGCGACGTCTACGGCTTCCGCCATGTCGCCGTACCAGGCCGCATCGAACTGCCCTTCGTATCCGAGGTGCACGGCCATCGCCTTCCGGCCCGTCTCGAAAACCGGCCCCCTCTTCCAGTAGAGTCGCGGCCGGCTGAAGACGTCGTGAAGCGACTGCCGGGCGGCCGTCCCCAAGCTGGCGCGCATCTCGGCCTCCCAGAGACCGGACTCCTGGGCTGAGGCGCTACGGATCCAGGCCCCGCTCGCCAGGAGAGCACCCAGCGCGAACACGAGTGAGATCGCGGCCAGGCGTTGCCTCATGGGGACCTCCCGGGACGGGCACGGGGCGACCTCGGATCTTCCCACTCGCCACTTGCGAACGCAGGCGTGTCACTTGGCCAGAGCCGCGTGGCGCATTCGGAGAATCTAGAATCGTGCTGCTGCAAGTTGCTTCCAGTTGATCTCATGGATGACGGGTTCCGTGCAGGCCACAGCATCCAGGAGGCCTCGAGTAGCGCCCACCAGCGCGTAGAGATCCGCGAGTGCTTCATCCTGCTCCTCATCCGGACGGTGGCGAGCCTCGACCATCTCCAGTTGCCGCTCCATGTCACGCGCCAGTCGGTGTAGTTCGTCGGGCTGCGCGTCGAGAGTTCCCCCGGACTCCAAACCTGCCCAGGCACGGAATACGGATTGCAGAAGAACCCGCACGTCCCCGATAGCGGGCAGGATGTCTTGTGACGCCTCGCCGCTTTCACGGGCGAACTCGCTATGGGCAATCTCCAACGACTTCAGTCGATGATCGATGTCCAGCATGCCATCCACCAATCGCTGCACCTTCTCGGGAGAGCTGTCGGGGTATCTCTTGTACTTCAGGCCGCGCTGAGCGGCCTGCACCCCGCCGAGCGCCGGCTGGATCATGGATGCGTACGCTTGGTGACGTGACCGCTCCGCAGCAGCCCGCTCGGCAGGTTTCCTGCGCCGAGGTCCCCGAACGAGCCGCGTGCAGCCGCGGAAGAACCTACGCACGCTCTTCAGCAGTACCCGCTCCGCGGACATCGGCGTCATCAGCATATGGACGATAGCGAGGATGCCGGCCCCCTCCCCCGCGGGACCAGGCCGGCCACGCGCCTGCGGGCGGCGCCTTGCCAAGGACTGTGGCCCAGGGAATCGTTCGCGAGAAACCCCATGCGGTGCAGACGCTCCGGACGCCGGATCGTACGCAGCGTAGTGGACCATGGAGGAACGCCCAACCAACGCGAGAGCGACGCCGCAGGGCCCGATGGAGGGACACCTCGTGGGAGACGGCCGGCCCCCCGGTCGGCCATTCTCGCTGCGAAAGGAACTAGTCTCCTTCGGTCTCGCCCGCGGTGGGCGGGCGGATGCCGAGCTTCTTCATACGCCCGTAGAGGGTCGAGGGCTTGAGCCCCAACGCGACGGCGGCACCCTTGGGGCCCTTGATGCGCCCGCCGTGGCTCTCGAGCGCCCGCAGGATGGCGTCCCGTTCGGTGTCGGCGAGCGTAGCTGGTGGGGCCTCGACCGCCGCGCCCAGGTCGAGCATCTCCACCCGCAAGGTGTCGCCCGAGGTGACGATGGCCGCGCGCTCGATCACGTTCTTCAGCTCACGGACGTTGCCGGGCCACCGATAGCGCTGGAGCGCGTCCATCGTCTTGCGCGGCACCTGGGTGATCTTCTTGCCCATGCGCGTGGAGAACTCCTCGAGGAAGGTCCAGACCAGCAAGGGGATGTCGTCCGCACGCGCCCGCAGCGGTGGCACCAGGATCGGGAAGACGTTGACGCGGTAGAAGAGGTCTTCGCGGAAACGTCCCTCCTGGACCTCCGCGGCGAGATCACGATGGGTCGCCGCCACCACGCGCACGTCGGCCTTGAACGTCTTAGGGCTCCCAAGTCGCTCGAACTCTCCAGTCTCGAGGACACGCAGCAGCTTGGCCTGCACCTCGAGGGACAGCTCACCGATCTCATCCAGGAAGAGCGTCGAGCCATTCGCAACCTCGAAGCGCCCGACCTGACGCGTCAGGGCGCCCGTGTAGGCGCCCCGCTCCCGTCCGAAGAGTTCACTCTCCACGAGCCCGGACGGCAACGCGGCGCAGTTCACCTTGATCATCAGCTCCCCGCGGCGAGGGCTGAGTTGGTGGATGGCTTGGGCTACGAGTTCCTTGCCGGTACCCGTCTCTCCCCGGACCAGCACCAGCGAGTCGGTGGGCGCGACCTGCTCGACCCGGCGCAGGACCTTCCGGATGGCGAGACTCTTCCCCGTGATTTCGCCGTGCGGGTGGATCACCCGAATCTCGGCCTTGAGGTAGTCGCTCTCCGCCTGGAGCCGGTCCTTGAGGCGCGCGATCTCCTCCAGCGACTGCCGCAGATCCTCTTCGCGCTGCCGTCGCTCGGTGATGTCACGTAGCACGCCGTAGGACTTGCTCGTGCGGTCGTCGGCGCCGCGCTGGGAGACCCGCGCCACATGATGGACCCAGCGCTCCCCGTGCTCAGGGTGCAGGAACCGGTACTCCGCGGAGATCCGCTCCAGCCGGCCGTCGTGAAGCTGGTCGCGCAGCTCGAGGACACGCGGGCGATCGTCGGGATGGATACCCTGCACCCAGAATTCGATGAGTGGGAGCCCCCCCGCTTGATCGGGAGCAACGCCAAGGAGGGCGCGCAGACGACCGTCGAAGAAGACGACGCCGTCGTCGAAATCGACCTCGTAGAACCCGAGGCCCGCAAGCTCGACGCCGGCTGCCAGTCTGGCCTCGTACCCCCGAACCGCGTCCTCCCCTCGCCGCCGCTCCGTAACGTCGATGGAGAGCCCCATCACGCGCCCCGACCGGCCGTCCGCACCGACGTGGAGTCGGCCCCGCGACGAGATCCACCGCACGCTGCCGTCACCGCGCAGGACGCGGTACTCCACGATGACGGGATCGGTGTCGGGCTCGCGGACGGCCCGGTCGATGGCAGCTTGGACAAGCTCCCAGTCGCCGGGCAGGACCGAGGCCCGGAACCGCTCGAGGCTGAGCGCCTCGTCTGCCCCGTATCCGAAGATCGTCCTCGTCCTGGCAGAGGCCCAGATGACACCCGTCTTGGGGTTCAGCTCCCAGAGCCCGGCCTCGGCGGAGTCCGCCGCCAAGGCCTGGCGCTCCTCGCTCTCGCGCAACTGCACGTCGTGGCGCCTCCGGGCGAGCGCGTTGGCGAACACGTGGGCGACGAGTTGAAGACGGTTCACGACGTCGTCAGGCCACGGTCGCTCGCTTTGCAGCGTGTTGAGACCCAATGCCCCGACGGGCGCCTCCCCTCCAACCATCAGCGGGATCGTCAGATTCGATCGGATACCCATCGCCAGGCAGGAGGCGCGATCGACAGCCCCCTCTGGCGGCAGGTCGTCCATGGAAGGCAGGCGCACGAGGCGCCCGGCTCGGACTTGCTCTACATACCAGGGGAAGTGCTCCTGCAGAACGGAGTCGGGCGGCGGGAGCCCGTCATCCGCGTAGTGGTGGTGGGTCAGACGGACCTCGCTCGGATCCGCCTCCGACCACTGCCACAGGAAGGCGGCCTCGATGCCAAGTGGTTTGCAGACGCGGCCGAGCGCATCGGAGATCTCGGGGTCCACCTCGCTCGGCGACACATTGACGAACCGTGAGGAGAGGTCGGCGAGCAGCGTCTCGAACTCGAGTCGGCGCTCGAGCGGCTCCCCCTGGACATGGCCGTCCTCGCGCATCAGCGGCGGACCACGGGAAGGACAGGCTCGCAGCGCTGCCAGGCCGCCGGGTCGACCACGCCCACACGAGGAGCCGGGCCCCCAGGATTTCCCATGCGGCCCCGGACCGTCGACGTGCCCACTATTCTCGTACCCGCTCCCTGGAGGTTCGTGGTTGGCAGGGTATGGGACCCGGCACGGGCGCTCAACCCACCCCGGGGAGAGACCACGACAGGGCGTCCCGCCGGGCTCTCGCAGGGAGCCCCGGAGGCCGCCGAGGCTCAGACCGAGGTCACGTCGGCCGGGCGCAGGAGCCAGGTCTCCACGGCCCCCTTGCCCTTCACCTCGACCGTGCCGCGCGCCTCGAATGGATGCTTGTGCTGGAGACGCTCGAACACGGGGCGTGCGACCTTGGCGGCCTGCCCGAGCAGGGCCGACGCCTGATCGAAGGCGTACCCGTCCACGTATCCGGCGAACTCGTCCGGGGTGCCTGGAGCAAACAGGAACCGGAACACGTCGCCCCGGGTCTCGAGCAGATCGCCGGCGGCCGCGTCGACTTTGCCGAGGTGCGCGAGAAGGAGCGTGGACGCAGCAGACGGGTTGCCTCACGGGCGCCTACTGTGACCGGCGTGGCACGACCGCGGATGCGTACTCGCGCCCCAGGCTCCGCCGGCCGGTGCCACCCGAACCGGCAGGCCAAGGGGCGCGAGACCACAGCCCTCAGCCCCTCAGCGCCACGTCACCTGAACCGGCCTCCGCGCCGGGATCCTGAGGTACTTCTCGGCGGGATGGCCGATCAGGAACGTCCCATACGGCACGTGCCCGTCCGGCAACCCGAAGACCTCGGCCAGGGGCGGGTAGGACTCCCCGGCCGTGTTGATGCTGCCGCTGAAGGTCGTCCCCAGGCCCAGGGCGGGCGCGGCGAGCTGGATCTGGTGGATCGCGATCATGGCGGCCGGCGGAGCCGTCCGCTCGCCCTTCGGCGCATGGGCCACGATCACGCAGGGCGCTCCCCTGGAGATGTGATCCTGGCCCTCCTCCCACGGCTTGATGAACAGCTCGAGGTTGGCCTCCTTGTAGAGCGCGGGGTTCTGCTCCTTGACGCTCTTCATCCACTCGATCGTCAGCTCGGCGATGCGGTGCACACGATCCGGGTCGTTGACCACGGTCCAGCACACCACCTGACGGTTCGCCCCGTTCGGCGCGTGGCGGGCGACATCCAGGAGCTCCATGACCTTCTGCTGCTCGACGGGCTTCCTGATGAAGCCTCGAATGGAACGCCGCGAGATCAGGTACTGCTTGACCCGATCCCACTTCGGGATGAGGTGGATGTCAATCGGCTCGCAGTCCTCGGGCCCCATCGAGCGCTGGTGCATGGCCTCGGTGGGACAGATGGCCACGCAGTGACCGCAGTCGATGCAGCGGTCCCACCCGTCTTCGACGGGAACGGGGAACTCCTCCTTGGTGATCAGGCCGCCCGGACAGGCACGGATACAGCTTCCGCAGCCGATGCACAGGTTCTCGTCGACCTGGATCATGGTGTCGAGTACGTAGGTGTCGTTCATCGTCGTCCTGCTCCTTGCGTCTGGTCAGATGGGGTTTCCATGGTCGTGGGTCCCGGGACGTGAGTCGCCATGCCGGGGGGGATGTCCAGGCTCAACGGTTCCGTCGACGGAGTGTTCGCGTCCGGCCACACCTGTCGAGGCTTCATGGTGAGCACTCCTCCTGGCGTATCAAGACGCGGGCACCCGACGCCGACCCCCGCCCGCCTGCAGCGCACGCGCCTGCCCTGCACACTACGCGGGGGACTACTTCGTGTCATGAGCGAAGATCCCGTTCCACTCTGCGGGCGGCGGCTGATCGAGGTAGGCTTCCGAGCGTGCGCACAACACCGCGGCCGGACCGTCCTCCGGAACGCACGCCAGGACCTCGCGAAAGCCTGCGACCGCGCCCTCGAAGTCGCGCTCGAAGTAGCGCTGCAGCGCGGCCTCGTAGAGAGCGATCCACGCCACCGTGTCCTCGGATACGTCCTCGGGCAGTCCGACGAGCTCGTAGATCGTCGTTCCGCCGGCTCGGCCCTTGGCTGCCACCTTGTCGAGGAGGCGGGTCACGACCCGGTCCGAGACCTCCCCATGAACGGTCTCGCTCATGATGATGCGCGTTCCGTAGACCTTGTTGAGCCCCTCCAGGCGGCTGGCGAGATTCACGGTGTCGCCGATGGCCGTGTAGTCCAGGCGGTACTCGCTGCCGAAGTTGCCGACGATGGCATCGCCGGCGTGCATGCCGATGCGGGCATTGAGCTCCGGGCGACCGGCTTCGGACCACGTGCCGCGGAGGCGCCTCAGTTCTCGCTGGTTGGCGAGCGCCGCGCGACACGCCCCCCAGCATTGGTCCTCGTCGTCCTGGGGCGCGCCCCAGAAGGCCATGATCGCGTCGCCGATGTACTTGTCGACGGTGGCTCCTGCGGCGAGCATCTCCCGGGTCATGGCATCCAGGTAGGCGGACAGGAGATCGACGAGTGCCTCGGGACCAAGCGACTCCGCGATCTGCGTGAAGTTGGCAATGTCGGAGAAGAAGACGGTGATGCGACGGCGCTCACCTCCAAGCGCAGCCTCCTTCCCGGAGGACAGGATCCTCCGGACCAGCTCGCGCGGCACGAACTTCTGGAACGACCGTAGTCCGGACTTCATCTCTTCGAGTGCCGCGCCCAGCCGGTCGATCTCGACAATCGCAGATCGCACTGGAGGCTTTGCACCCAGCTCGAGATTCGCGATCTCGGCCGTCTCGCGGGCGATCTGCGCCAGCTTGGACGAGAGCCTCTTCGCGACCACGAGGGCGAAGAGGAGCACGATCACGATGCCTGCCAGACCCAGCAGGATCATGCGCTGACTCATCGACTCGACCCGCCCGAAGATCTCAGACTCGGGTAGCAGCATCACAATCATCCACTTGGGACGATCCTCGCCGCCCACCATGCGCACCCCAGCAAGGTACGGAACGTCCTGCACGTCAAACGTGAGTTCCTGCAGATTGTCCGTGATCTGCGCCAGGTCTGCGGGCAGCGCGGAGAGCAGAGCGTGGACCCGAGGGTCCTCTACTTCGTGCGCCTCGAGCGCCGCGCTGCCCTGCCCGTCCTTGGCCGGCGCCGTGAGTTCCAGCTTCTCAGGGGCGTCGGGATGCGCGATGACCTGCAGCTTTCCGTCCTTTCGGACTTCGAGCAGGAACACGATTCCCTCCTCCCCGAGCTCGACGGTACGCATGTAGCGATTGAGCGACCTGAAGTCGAAATCAGCGGTCAGGATCCCGAGGAGGCCCCCGTCTGCGCCGTAGATCGCTGTGGCGCGAGTGATCCCAGGCACATCGAGTTTCCCGTTCTGACCGACGAAGATGTAGACCTCAGGCCACATTGGGACCCCGACTTCCTTCGCCTCGATGTAGTACGACCGCACGAAGGGCGCCGGCCTGGCAGTATTGTGGTCCCTGTGGGTTTCGCGCAGCGTGCCGTCGCCGGCGGGCGTCAACCCGATCAAGTCCCTCCCACCTTCGTCATTGTCGAGCATCAACTCGGCAACGACCTGCCCGCGTCGGTCGCGGAAGACGATCAGGATCTCCCCTGTCTCCCGCCCCCAACTGATGTAGTCCTTGGAGGCTGCGTCCAGCTCCTGCTCTAGCTCCTTCTGGTCCGCTTTGAGCTGCTTCTTGACGGCCCTCTGAGCATCCTTCAAGGCGTCGGCGACGCGATCCCCCAGATCCGTCGCGCACACGGTCTCATTGACGATCTCGGTTGCACGGCCCACGGCGTCTATCCCACCCGAGCATGCGCCCTGTCAGAAGGTGAAGCCGACGCCCAGGATCGGGCCGTGGTACGTGGCGTCCAGGCCGTTGCGCGATGGGCCCGACCCGGTCACACGATCCACACTCAGCGCGCGATACCCCGCCGAGACGAACAGCCCGCGGGTGATGAAGTAGCGCACGTGCGCCTGAAAGTTCCAGGTCAGGTCCGAGCTGCCTTGGATCCCGAATCCACCCACGTCACCGTAGAGCGTCATTCCCCAGTGCTTAGCGAACTGCCAGCGGAACCGTGCACCGACGTACGGGTCCCACCAGTCCTCCGACGAGCTCGCCGCGCGGGTCCGCCCTCGGGGCGTCACCAGATCGGCGTCCAGTTCCAGATTCCAGTACCGGGCCCCCACCACGGCGTCGAGCGTGAGCATGCGGGGATGGCAGCAGCGTCCCCAGCTCGCACCACCAACCGTGCGGCACAACACCGCGAATCCCAGCCGCACGTCGATCAGGGTCTGATCGAGTCCGAGTGCCAGCTGGCTATCGAGCACGGGACCGGTGCGTGTCTCCTCGAACGACACGTAGCTTGCGTCCACGGCGAGCGACCAGCGGTCGTACCGCCCTTCGACGTAGCCCATGTACGAGGCCTCGAGCTTGTCGAAGAGGTCCGAGAAACTGATGTCGATGTCCGTCGCCGCGCCATCCGCGTAGGTGGTGCCGGAGATGTCGGGGGCCCACTGGTAGACGGCAAAATGACCTCCCAGCGCTTGCGGGGCTGCTGAATGAGGGGCACCGTACACGCGCGCTCGTAGCAGGCGGAGCGTCCCCCAGCGCCAACCAGCCGATCGGCACTGCACGAGGCCCACTCCGCCTTCGGCAGCGCCGCTCGCCAGACGCCCCGCGTAGGAGCTGCCGGAGCATCCGGGGAGACACGGGCGTTCGCGTCGGCCAGGAGGTCCTCGCCACGCGCGCTGCCGGCCGCGACAACGACGCCGAGGAGGAGAAGGGTCGAGATCACGACGATGGCGCGCATCATGGCTCCTTGCTTCCTGGATGCGTCGGTAGACAGGCGCCCGACCCGCCAGGAGGCGGGTCGGGCGCACTTGCTGCTCAACCAGGTCCCTACGAACTACCCGATCCGTGCCTTCGAGGCGTGAGGAAGCTTGTCCCCGGTCACCGTTTGCCAGCGTTCGTTGATCAGCTCCTCCGCCGCCTTCTCGAGGAACTCCGGTGCCGCCCACGCATGCACATCGAAGTCGTTCTCGATGTAGCCGTGGCTCAGCATGAAGTCCTTCACGATATCGACCGCAACCAGGTTCTGGGGCGACAGGTTCGGCACCATGTCGACGTGCTTGATGCCCTGGTAGGTGTCCTCGGCGTCCAGGTAGAAGGTCTGCTTGTCGAGGATCACCGCCGCGGCGTGCTTGTGCTCGTTCGACCAGCGCCCCACCTTGATCATGCCCTTCAAGAAGGTCGTCACGAGCTCGGGGTGCTGCTTGGCCATCTCCTCCGTGCATGTGATGGCGGCAGGGATGTTGCAGAGCTGCATGGTCCAGTCCGGATACCGCGACAGATCCTCGATCGCCTTGAACTTACCCGTCGCCTCCTGGAGATGCTGGAAGGGCTTGCTCTGGGTGTAGATCGCATCGACGACGCCACTTTCCAGCGCGGGCTCCGCGGGACGGAAGGCCAGGTCGTGCTTGTGGTCGCGCTTCAGCCACAGCTCGGACGCGTTCTCCATGGGCGCGAGCATCGTGGGGTCGTTGTACCAGTCGTCCGCGTAGGGGAACTCCACGATCTCCACGTCGTCGCGGGTCATGCCGTTCATCCGGAGCATCAGCTCGATGCCCTGCTCCTCCTGGATGCGCCACCAGTCGTTCTTGATCTGGTTCATGCTCTTCGAGAGGGCGATCTTCTTGCCCCTCAGGTCTTGCATCGTGTAGATGTCGTCCCGGGCGCGCACCAACATGCAGCCGCCTTCGTGCGGAACGTGCGTCAAGCCCAGAAGCTTCGTCCGACGGACGTCCGCGTGGACAGCGACGGGCGGGTTCAGTCCTCCGAAGCGGATGAGGTTGTCGAGGTTGTGGATGTAGTGCGGGTACCAGTCGTTCTCGCGGCGCGAGCGGAGGAAGGAGTAGTGGACCCCGATCTTCTTGAACTCCTCGCGCGTCCAACCCAGCTCTTGGTCGACATTGCTCGCGGAGACGAGGGGACAGTTGGTGTAGTACACCTCGCTCCAGTTGAGCGGCACCGTGTTGAGCTTCGTGTTCTCGTAGGTCGTGACCTTGATGTCCTTGGCCCCTGCAGCCGTGCCCTTGGCCTTGCTCTTGGCCTGCTTGGACCCAGTCAGCGTGACGCCGGCCTCCGTCAAGTGGGACTCGACGAGGGACTTGAGGGTCCCCGTGCCGAGTTCCTCCGCGGCACCGACGACCAGGCCGAGCAACTGCTCGAGCTGTGCCTCGGTGCCCTTGCCGCGCCGCGCGGGGCGCTTCTTCGCCTTGGCCGGCGCACGCTTCTTCCCCTTGGCGGCGGGGCGCCTCTTCGCCTTGGCGGTGGAGCGCTTCTTTGCCTTGGCGGCGGGGCGCTTCTTCGCCTTGGCGGCTGAACGCTTCTTCTTTGCAGGCATGGTGCCTCCTCCTCGATTGCTGTCGTATCTCAATCGGATGGTTACTGCTTGCTACAACTCGAGTTCATGTGACGCCCCCGCTGGGCGTGTCGCGATCTTCACTTCGTGGCTGCCTCGAGCGTCTCGAGCGCGGAGGTCAGCTGCTTCAAGGCCGCCTCCAAGTGCTCGATCCTCGCCTGGAGGGCCCCGACGTTGACGAACTGCACGTCCTCGGCCGGGGCCGAGAGCGTGTTGCCGTAGCCAAGCCAGGACTCCTCGAACACGCGCACCTTCTCGAAGCCCAGGCCGCGAAGCACCCACATGGTCTCGGACGCGCGGAAGCCGCTCTGGCAGTAGACGATGGTCTCCTTCTTCGGATCGAGGTCGGCATAAACAGCCTTCAGCTGCTCCACTGACTTGAGCGCCATCCCGTCCCACGCCTTCGCATCGCCCTGGGCGAGCCGGACCAGGGCGTTCGGATCGACCCAGTTCTCCTCGAAGGGGATGTTGACGGCCCCCGGGATGTGCCCCCCGCGGAGCGCCTTGATGACGTCGCCGCAGAACTCCGCGGGTTCCCGTGTATCGACGAATTGCACATCCGGGTTGCCGACATTCGCCAGCACCTCGGGCAGGTAGACCTGGATGGTCGGATCGATGTGGAGCGTCTGCTCGACTCGGGGGAGTCGGGTCGCCTCCTTGGAAAGCGGGAGGCCCGCGGCCTGCCACGCGTCGAGGCCGCCGTGGAAGACCCGACCGCGCTTGCCCCCGAAGTGCTTCACCGTGGTCAGGCCCCAGTAGGCCCCGGGGTGGCCTCGGCGTCCGTAGACGACGACTTCCTTGGAGAGGTCGATCCCGGCCGCGCCCAGCAGTTCCTGTACCTGCGGGGTGGGAAGGTAGTCCTCCGTGTTGGGGTTGCGCAGCACGGCCTCCACGGCGCCGATGTTGACGGCACCGGGAATGTGCCCCTGGGCGTACTCCTCGGCGGCGCGCACGTCCCAGAGGATGGCGCCGCGCTTCAGGGCCGCACGGACTTCCTTGACGTCGATGATCTCGGCAGACTCCGCCACCGTGCTTGTCGTCAGCACGACCAGCACCGCCAACATGTAGGCCAGGCCCATTCCCAACTTCATCTCGAGCCTCCGGAGATGGAACCGCGCTCGCCACGAACGAGATCGACGGCGGGGAGCAGATCAGTCGCGAGCGCGCGCTTCAGCACGAAGGCATGGGCGCCCGCTTCCATCGCGGCTTCGCGTATGCACTGCTCGTCGTGGACGCTGAGGACGATCACCTTGAGCGCGGGACAACGCTGCCGGAGAGCCTTCAGCCAACGAAGGTTGCAGTCCCTGGCCAAGGACAGGTCCACGACCACCACTTCGGGCCGCAATCGATCGGCTCCTTCGAGGAGGGAAGCCTCGTCGGCGACCATGACGACGGTGCCGAACGCTGATTCGAGCAAGCCACGAACACCCTCCGTCAAACCGTGGTGACGGTCCGCCAGCAGCACGCAGCTCTGAGGGCCCTCAGGCATCCCGCATCGTCCTCCGCCGCCTCCTACGACGAAGCGAGGCTAGTCGGATCGCGGAACGACGAAACCTCGGAGAATTACGGGGCAGGTCGCAAGAATCTACGGGGCCTGCGCCCAACGCCTAGTCGGGGCCTGGAGCGATGAAACCTGGGACTTCTACGGGGTGAGTCGGGAGAATCTACGGGGAACGGGGGTCGAGTACCCGAGTTCGAGGCGATGGCCGCGACTCGGCAAAGCAAGGCCCTGAAGGCTAGAGCTCGGTGAGGCCGTTCTTGATGGCGAAGTGGATCAACTCGGCGTTGGTGTGGATATCGAGCGCTTCCATCATCTGGTACTTGTGGAACTCCACCGTACGCGCCGAGATGGACAGGCTGGCGCCGATCTCCTTCGCCGAGCGACCCTCCGCCAGGAGCTGGAGAACCTCGCGTTGGCGCGGCGTGAGAGAACGTACCGGGTCGGAAGCCTTTTCGGGTGCGCGCTTCATCGCCTCCAGAACATCTGCCGCGAGAAGCGGTGTCAGGTACGTGTTGCCGGCGAGCGCGGCTCGGATGGCCGTGATCAACTCCGCAGAGGCGGCATGCTTCAACACGAACCCCGACGCCCCGGCCTCCAGGGCCCGTCGCGCGAACGTTACATCGCGGTGCATCGTCAGGAACACCACGGGCACGCGGCACCCTTCCTGTCGCAGCCGAATGAGCGCATCGATACCGTTGAGGTGCGGCATGGTGACGTCGGCCACGATCACGTCGGGCGCGAGTCGATGGGCGCTTTCAACCAAGGCCCGACCGTCCTCAACGACACCCACGAGGTCGAACTCGGGCGTGAGTAGGCTCCTCAGCGCCTCGGCGACGAGGAGGTGGTCGTCGGCGAGGAGGATCCGCGGGGGAGTTCGATCGCTCATCGGGTTGGTCCTTCGAGAGGCACCCAGGCGACGACGGAGGTACCCCGATCCGGCGCGCTCTCGATATCGAGGGTGCCCTTCAGGAGAGAGACACGCTCGCGCATGCTCGCCAGGCCGAGGCTCTTGCGCTCCGGCGGAGCATCCAGGTCGAAGCCCACCCCGTCATCGCTGACGGCGAGGAGCAGCCCTCCATCCATGCTTCGCAACACGACGCGCGCCGCCTGCGCCTGGGCGTGCCGGACGGCGTTGGTCAACGCTTCCTGAGCCACGCGGAACAGACAGAGGGCGACGTCGCGGTCGATGGTCGGTGGGACCGCGTCACACACGACGGAGAGCGCAACGCGGCTCTGCCGGCCACGGCGCTCGCACTCCGCCCGCAGCGCTTCCACCAAGCCCAAATCCTCCAAGACCGACGGGTGCAGTTGGTAGGCCAGGCTGTGGATGTCCTCGCTCATGCGCACGAGGCTCTCGTGCAGGGCCCGCATGGCCCCGGCCTGCGGACCATCTTCACAGACGCGTTCGACGCGACCGACGTCGATCGCCAGGACGGCCAGCCGCTGCGTCACGTCATCGTGGAGCTCGCGGGCCAGAAGGGCTCGTTCCTCCTCTTGGGCCCGGATCAACCGCCGACTCAGATCGCGCAGCTCGTCTTCGTTCTGCTTGCGTGCCGTAACGTCGCGCAGGACCCCATACGTGAGGACGGCGCGTCCGTCGGCGTCGCGTGTCGCGACGCCGCCCAGATGGTGGATCCATATCTCCCCGCGCGCAGGATGGTGGTATCGGTACTCCAAGGAAATCTGCTCCAAGCGGCCATCGTGCATCCGCCGGCGCACATCCACGACCTGCTCACGATCGGCAGGATCCAGGCGCCCCAACCAGAACTCCACGGGCTGCAGGCCTTGCTCCCGGTCCGGTGGCACGCCGCAGATGTCGCGAAAGCCCGGATCGACCGTGATGGCGTTCGTGCCATAGTCGATCTCGTAGTACCCGAGGCCAGCGAGCTTCGCGCCCGCGACGAGTCGTGCCTCGCTGCGACGCAGCGCCTCCTCGGCGAGCTTACGGTCCGTGACGTCCACCGAGAGCCCCGTCAGGCGCTCTTGCCTCCCGGTGGAATCGAGACACGGGCGCCCACGGGAGGCGATCCACCGCACCCGACCGTCGCCGCGCACGACCCGGTACTCCACGCTCATGGTTTCTCGTGACTGGAGAGCCGCGTCGATCACTCCTCTTACACGATCCCGATCGTCGGGGTGGACCGACGCCTCGAAGCGCTCGACGCTGATAACTTCCTCCGGCGCGTAGCCGAAGATGCGGCGCGCCCTCGCCGTGGCCCAGAATTGCTCCGTGGCCGGATCCAGCGCCCAGAGTCCAGCCCCTGCCGCGTCGGCGGCCAGACTCACGCGCTCCTCGGCTTCGCGTAGCCCGGCCAGCATCGCCTGCTTCTCGAGCGCCCCCACGAGCATCTCGCCCAGTACCCGCAGTCGCGAGACGAGCGCGTCGGGCCACTCGCGCTCTGCATGCACCGTGTTGAGGAGAATCAGATGCAAGGCGCCGCCCCCGGTCTCGATCGGCAGCGTCAAGGCGGATCGGATGGACATCTGATTCCAGTTCTCTCGCTCGACATCCGCCTCGGGCGGGAGGTCGGCCATCCTGGCGACACGCACCGGCGCACGCTCGACCAACAGCGTGTGGCGCGACCAGGGGAAGGCGGGCGCCAGGTCCAGGTCGAGCGGTACCTGCGAGACGCCCTCCCCGTAGGACGCCAAGCGCACCTTCACGACCTGCCGGTCGGGCGTCACCGAGAGCAGGGCGCATCGATCGGCTTCGCAGAAGACACGTACGCGGGTGAGCGCTTCTTCCACGGCGAGCGACAGTCCATCCGGTGGCGCCGCGAGGAGCGAGGCCGAGGTGTCGGAGATCAGTGTCTCGAACTCGAGACGTTGCTCCAACTGCCCGCCCGTGGAGAGTCCCTCCTCGGTCATTCGGGGTGCACCGCGACGTGCCAGCGGAGGCCACGGCTACCGCGGTCGCGTGCGTCGATCCAGAGGGTGGAGGTACCCATGCCCTGCGCCTGCTCCTGTGCCCGGTCGCATGGCAGGGTAGGGGACGGAACGTGCGCGCTCAACCCACGCCGGGGAGGCGCAACGGCCCGGGCTAGAAGACCGAGCGCCATCGGACGCACGAGAGCCTCGTCTTCGAGGGTCCCCGAGCCTCCATCCGACACGGGGATCGCCTTCGAGCCACGGTCTCGGCCGCCCCACGCCCGTGCTGCCGGGAGCCGGCCGGGGTACAAGTTGCTACCGGCGAGGGAGGCGGCCGCATGAACCTGTTTCTGAAGGTGATGAACACGCGGAGGCTTCGGGTTGGACTCGGCTCGGCCCTCCTCACGTTCGCGCTCCTGCCCGCCGCTCTTGCGGCGGCCGACGACCCCGCTCTGCTGGTGAAGACGAAGGCCTGCTTCGTCCACGCCCTGCCCGCATGGCCCGCCCCGACGGGCGACCACGTCGAGCGCGTTGTGGCCCGCGGTCACGAGCCCCTCCACACGGCACGAAGCAGCGGCAAGATGACCCGTCTCCTCCCGATCACGGGAACGGTGGCGATCAACACGCGGCGCATCTCCTACCGCGTGACGCGCATTCTCGGCATCGCGGCGGACGCCGAGCGACTCTACGTCCTGCGGTGGGCCAGCGGACGACTGTTCGACCGGCCACCGACGGAAGGCGAAGCGATCCCGGGAGGGCGCTTCGAGCTTCGCGTGTTCTGGCTCGGTGACGGCACCGAGCTGGCGACGCGGGCTCTCGGCGCGGCCGGGTGGCCGGCTGCCGCTCCCGAAGCCTCGCTGGGCAAGGGACCGCTGACGAAAGTTACCGATAGCGTGTCCTGCTTTGGAACGACTCTGCGGTACCGAGGTCGTGCGATCCGGGAGGGCGACTGAACCGGGACGGCCGGACCGCCTGAACTTGATGAGGAGGCAGCCCTGCGCCCATGCGTGGAGATGGTGATCCGCGACGAGCGCAAGAACGACCTCAGCCCGCTCCCCACCTGCGCTGAGTTTGTGTACAGACCGCCCGGGCCCGGTTCGCTAGCATGCGTTGGTCGGAAGAGCCTCCACGAGCGCCATGCACGCGACCTGGGGGCACACGGGACAGGTCGGCCGAGTGACGCGCCGTCCGGGAAGGACCTATCGTGAGGGTGTTTGGCTTCTTGGTGATTGCGGCCCTCTGCGCCGCGTTCGCAGGCACGGTGTGGAGCGACGAGGGATCGGAACCGGGGGCCCCCATCGAAACCACCGGAGAACCCGGGGCGGCAAGCGCCACCACCACCGTGGATGGCGAGCAGCTGCCGGCGCCCGAACCCGCGTTCGGGGGGGTAATCAAGAAGGACGCACTGGAATCCAAGCCGTGGTGGGCCCCGCGCATCGTCCCGCCGAAGCGCGCGCCGAACATCCTGCTCATTATCACGGACGACGCCGGATTCGCCGTTCCCAGCACGTTCGGCGGCGTCATCCCGACGCCGACGATGGACCGCGTCGCGAAGAACGGGCTCCGCTACAACAACATCCACTCGACGGCGCTCTGCTCGCCGACCCGTGCGGCGCTCATCACGGGCCGCAATCACCACTCCGTGGGCTTCGGCGTGATCTCCGAACAGGCCACGGGCTTCCCCGGCTACAACAGCATCATCCCCGAGAACAAGGCCACCATCGGGCGCATCCTGCTCGATAACGGGTACGCCACGTCGTGGTTCGGCAAGGACCACAACACGCCGGCGTTCGCAGCCAGTCAGGCCGGGCCGTTCGACCAGTGGCCGACGGGCATGGGGTTCGAGTACTTCTACGGGTTCGTAGGAGGTGACGCCAATCAGTGGCAGCCGAACCTCTTCCGAAACACCACGCAGATCTACCCCTTCGAGGGCAAGCCCGAGTGGAACCTGGTCACCGGGATGGCGGATGACGCCATCGACTACCTGAATCGCCTCAACCAGACGATGCCCGACAAGCCGTTCTTCGTGAAGTACGCCCCCGGTGCGACCCATGCGCCCCACCATCCGACGAAGGAGTGGGTCAAGAAGATCCGGGACATGCACCTCTTCGACGAGGGCTGGAACAAGCTCCGGGAGACGATCTTCGAGAATCAGAAGAAGCTCGGCGTCATCCCGCAGGACACGCAGCTCGAGCCCTGGCCGACGAAGGTTCTCAAGAACTGGGAGGACTGCACGCCCGAGGAGCAAAAGCTCTTCATCCGTCAGGTGGAGATCTTCGCCGCCTACGCGGCGTACAGCGACCACGAGATCGGTCGGGTCATCCAGACTATCGAAGACATGGGCAAGCTCGACGACACACTCATCATCTACATCAACGGCGACAACGGCACGAGCGCCGAAGGCGGTCCCCTCGGCACGCCCAATGAGGTGGCCTTCTTCAACGGCGTCAATATGATGCCGGTCGCTACGCAAATGAAGTGGTATGACGTCTGGGGTACCGAAGCGACCTACAACCACATGTCGGCGGGCTGGTCCTGGGCCTTCGACACGCCGTTCACATGGTTCAAGCAGAACGCATCCAAGCTCGGCGGCATCCGCCAGAGCATGGCCGTGTCCTGGCCGGGCCACATCAAGGACACGGGCGGACTGCGCGAGCAGTTCATGCACGTGATCGACGTCGTCCCCACGCTCCTCGAGGTGACCGGGATCCCGGCTCCGGCCATGGTTGACGGCATCGCCCAGGCCCCGATCGAAGGCACGAGCTTCGCCTACACGTTCGACCCGAAGAACGCAGAAGCCCCGTCGCGGCACCGGACCCAGTACTTCGAGATGATGGGCCAGTGGGCTCTCTATCACGAAGGGTGGCTGCTCAGCACGAAGGTGAATCGCGCGCCATGGGAGGCCTTTGGTGTGGCCAATCCAGATCCGCTGAACAACCAGGTCCTCGAACTGTACGACCTCAATACGGACTTCAGTCAGTCGAACAACCTCGCGGACAAGCATCCTGAGAAGCTCGAGGAGATGAAAGCGCTCTTCATCGCCGAGGCGAAGAAGTACCAGGTCTTCCCGTTGGATGCCTCGGTTGCGGCACGCCTCGTCGCCCCGCGGCCGAACATCACGGCCGGCCGTACGGAGTTCACCTACACCCACCCCATGGTCGGCCTTCCCCAGGGAGACTCGCCGGCCCTGCTGAACAGCTCCTACACCATCACGGCCGACATCGATGTGCCCGAGGGTGGCGCAGAAGGCGTGATCCTCACGTCCGGCGGACGCTTCGCCGGCTATGGGTTCTACCTGCTGAAGGGGAAGCCGGTGTTCCTCTGGAACCTCATCGATCTGAATCGCATCAAGTGGGAAGGCCCGGACGCACTTACGCCCGGCAAGCACGTCATCGAGTTCGATTTCCAGTACGACGGCCTCGGCGCGGGCACGCTTCTCTACAACAACATGAGCGGACTGGGTCGCCCGGGTACGGGCACACTCAAGGTCGACGGCACGGTCGTGGACACCAAGAAGATGGACCACACCCTGCCCATGATCCTCCAGTGGGACGAGAGCTTCGACATCGGCTCCGACACGCTGACCGGCGTGAACGACGCCGACTATCAGCCTCCGTTCCCGCTGACGGCCAAGCTCAACAAGCTGACGCTCGAGATAAACCGCCCGCAGCTCTCGGCCGCGGACGTCAAGAAACTCGAGACAGCGCAGCGCGAGAACTCGTCCAGCGAGTAGACGCGTACGCCCACGTGTGACGCCCCACGGCTCCGGCGCGCTCTCCGCGCCGGGGCCCCTTGCCGGCGTCGACGGCGGCCACTCCTGGAGCGTCCGAATGCTCTCCGTAGCACGCACGACGGTGATCGGCTTGCTCTTCCTCGTAAGCGTGGGTCCGCTGGGTGTGCACGGGGCCCGAGCGGCCGAACCCGGAAATGGGGCCCCTGCGGCCAACTTCGTCTCGGGGGAGAACATCGCGGATATCTACCGGGAGGCCCGAGAGGCACGCCATGGCGTCTTCGACCTCGGCCTGCGCGACCTCGCCCAGGCGGTCGACCGAAGGCTCTACCGCGCCACGGGGGTGCGGTTCGCGGGAGCGTGGACCGCTGTCTATCAGCGCGCTTCCAAAGGCGACGGCCCCCTGGACGCGTCCGGCGGGGACTTCGATTTCGTCGTGACGTGGGACGCGATTCGCCGCGGTGGCCGCACGACGGGCGCCCTTCAGGCGGCATTCGAGACCCGCCACGGCCTCGGTGGCGAAATCACCCCGTCTGCCCTGTCGACCACGATCGACTCGCTGTGGCCGACCATCAGCGGATTCAACGTCCAGAGCTTCTTCCCCGTGCAGCTCTATTGGCGTCAGGACGCCCTTCGGGACCGGCTCCACCTGAGGCTCGGGAAGCTCGATCCCTCCGCGGTCTTCTTCGGTAACCGGATCAACAGCTCGAGCCTCTACTTCATGAACTACGCGTTCGCGAGCAACCCGGCCGTGTTCTTCCCCGGCAATGGCCTGGGTTTCAGTGCAACGTTCGACTTCTCGAAGCGCTGGTCGGCTTCCGTCGGCATCCAGAACGCGAACGGCGTGAAGACCGAGTTCGACCCGTCGACTCTGCAGCATGGTGAGCTCTGGTACGCGGCCCAGGTGGACCTGCGGACGCGCATCCGCGGCCTCGGCGAAGGGACCTACCGCTACGGTGCATGGTGGGTGATGGCTCGCCCTCTCGTCGATGCCCCCGCCGGCACGGGGACGGTCCTAAGCATCGACCAGGAGCTCGGCAGGAAGGTAGTCGCCTTCCTGCGCTTCGAGTACCAGGGGCGGGCCCTGCTGACGGACGAGACCGCCGAGGCCTCCCTGGCGGCCTCGAGGACGTCCCTCCGGGTCGGGGTAGGCCTGCCGGGTCCCTTCAAGCGCCTCCCGGACGACTACATGGGGGCCGCCCTGGCGTGGGGAGCGCCGGCGGAGGGAGAGGCACGGGACACCATGGTCTCGGAGGTCTTCTACCGCCTCCAGCTCGACAATGCCAGCCAGCTCAGCGTGTCCCTGCAGGCCATCCGCTCCTCGACCGTATTCGGCCTCGTCTACGTGCTCGGCTTGCGCTACCGGGTCGTGTTCTGACCTCGCGGGACCCGTCCCCCCGCGGGGCCGCGGGGCAAGGCTAGCGACTTCCACGAGCCGGGTCCCTACCATGGAGCGAGCGTGGCCCACTCGTGTAGCCGCGAACGGCCGTCATTGGAATTCACTGGAAAGCTGGAGACCCTTCGATGGAACTCTCGAAGACGCAGACAACAGGACTCGGACTCGTCATCACATGTGCGGTCGTCGTGATCCTCCTGACTGGTGCATTCGTGTCCGCCGACGATCAGCCCGATCCGAGCCTGCGCGCCGGAGCGAAGGGCGAGCAGAGCATCATGGCGGGCAGTGCCACGGACGCGCAGTTGGAGAAGCTCGTGGCGCCCGTGGCCCTGTACCCGGACTCTCTGCTCAAGGCGGTCCTCGACGCGTGTACGCATCCGTCGGATGTGGTCGCGGCCGGCGACTTCCTGAAAGCGAAACAGGGTACGGTCACGCCGAACCCCCAGTGGCCGACCAGCATCGAGGCACTCCTCCACTACCCCGATGTCCTGATGAACATGGACGGTAACCTCGGATGGGCGACGCGGCTCGGGAACGCGTGGAGTCAGCAGCAGAAGACGGTCGAGGAAGCCGTGAACTACGTCCGCCAGAAGGCCCAGCAAGCGGGCAACCTGAAGTCGAATGACAAGCAGACGGTCGCCGACAACGACGGCAACGTCACGATCACATCGCCGGATCCGAGCGTCGTGTACGTACCTCAGTACGACCCGGCGTATCTCTACGTGCCGGGGGCCTTCTACGGTGGCTACGGCTACGCCGGCGCTCCCGTGCTCCACTTTGCTACGGGCATGGCGGTGGGCGCGGCAATCGCGAATCACAATTACGTCCATGGGGCCTACCCGCACTACGCCTGGGCGCACCCCGCCGGCGCCTACCGCACGCATCCGGGTGCCGCCTACGGAGCCGGTGTTGAGCACGGCCGCGCGCAGGGGTTCGCGGCCGGTACGGCCGCCGCGAACCGCGGTGGCGCTGGCGACACGCACGTCCACTACCACGTTCACAACAACTACAACGGCTTCGGGGGGGCAGGCCACGGCGGATTCGGAGGGGCCGGTGTGGGCGGCTTCGGCGGCGCGGGCCGCGGGGGCCTCGGCGGCGCGGACCGCGGCGGCGACAACCGCGGGGGCTTCGGAGGCGGAGGCCTCGGCGGCGAGAATCGCAGCGGCTTCGGTGGCGGTGGCTTTGGCGGCGCGAACCGCGGGGGTTTCGGTGGCGGCGGCCGCTTCGGAGGCGGCGCCGGCTTCGGCGGGTTCCATGGCGGCGGCCGGCGGCGGTAGTTGGCACCGGTTCATACATGAAAGGCGCCGTGGCTCTTAGGACCACGGTAGGCCCAGGACTTCGTCAAGTAGCCTGGCGCAGAGAGCATCCGAGGCGTGCGGGAGCGCGCCCAAGCGCCCACGCGTTCGGGCCCTGTCGGCCTTCCGGGCTTCGCAGGCCGTCCTACGTCTTCACCCCGCCGAGCGCGGCGCCGGCCTCTTCGTCGGTGAGGACCGGCTCGATCACGAAGTCCAGCAAGGAGGCCCACTCCGAGGTCCAGTGAAAGAGCGCGGTCGCATCCTCCGTCTCGACGAGCATGAAGCCACGACTGTGGCTGGCTGTGAACCAGCGCCCCAGCAACGCAACGCCCTCGGGGGGCGGCGCGCCCGTCTCGAGGAAGCGGGCAACCCGCTTGTCGTAGTCACGGTGGGTCAGGGGAAACGTGATCATGAACTTCAAGCGTCGTCCTCCTCGTCCTCGAGGACCCACCACCGGATCCCCCTGGCGCCGCACCCTACCGTGCGACCGGCCCCTCGTTGCGCCATGCGTGGCTACCCACGCTGGGCTACAGCCACTTCATGCGGCGGAAGAGCCAGAGTTGGATCGCCGCCACGACACCCAGAAACGCGCAGACCAGCCAGAAGGCCGCGCTGTGGTCCGCACCGGGCATGCCGCCCACGTTGATGCCGAGGAGGCCCGTGAGGAGCCCCAGGGGTAGGAAGATCGCCGCCACGATCGCGAGGATGTACATGGTGCGATTCATCTGTTCGGCCATCCGACCAGACAACTCCTCGTGCGCCACGCTTGCCCGCTCCCGCATCGAGTCCAGGTCCTCCACCCGGCGTGTGGTCCGCTCGGCGATCTCGCGCAGTTGTTCCCGGTGAAGACGCGTCACCCACGGCACCATCTCGGTCTGTAGACGGGCAAGGGCCTCACGCTGCGGCGCCAGATAGCGGCGCAGCCCGATGGTTTCCCGTCGCAGATTGGCGATGTCGGCGCGCACGTTCGAGCCCGCCTCGTCCATGATGCGCTCGTCGAGTCCATCGACGCGCTCTTCGAGGTCCAACATCGACGCGGCCATCCGACGCTCCAGGGCGTCGGCCAGCGCCACGAGGAAGTCGCCCGCGTCCTTCGGGCCCTGCCCTGCCTCCAACTGCTCCTGGATGTCTTCGATCGACATCAGGCGGCGGCGCCGGATGGTGATGACGCGGTGCTCCGCGGCGAGCATCCGTACGGAGATCATGTCGTCCGGCTCCGCTCCGGGATTGAGATTGAGTCCACGCAGGTCCACGAGCAGTCCCCCCCCGCACGACACTGCGGGGGCGACTCTCGTCCGCGAGGAGCGCGGCGCACGTGATCTCGTCCAGACCGCTTTCATCCTCCAGCCAGCGGCGCGCCTCTTCGCTCGTGCGGTCGAGGTGCATCCACAAGAGCCCCTGCGTGGGCTCCCAGTCTCGGACCTGATCCCATCCGCCGAAGCGCCCACCGCCTTCGCGATCGAGCAGACAGGTGAACAGCAGACCATCGTCGTGCGGCATCGAACTCTCCAAGAGCCGCAGCGTACTGGCAATGCGCCCCCCGACGGGCAGGCAAGGACGAAGGACGCCAGCCTTCGCGGACGGGCGTACGAGTAGACTGCTCCTATGACCCTCGCGCGTTCCCCCATCCTGCCTATGGCGGTATTCGTGGTGGCCGTTGGGGTCGCCGTGTGGTTGGGACGGCCCGGCCAGGTCGAGCCGCCTCTCCCCGAGGAGTCCATGCGAGAGGTCGCCGTCGCGTCGCCCGCTCTTGCCGGGACCGGGCCGGACAAACGAGTCAATCGGCTCCAGGGTCGTCCGCGAGCTCGCGCGCCACGGCCTCCGGCGGGGCCGGAGGTCAGCCGCATGGACGCGGTGCTCCCGGGCACGGGGACCGTCCCGTCGGCCGAGCCCTCGCCTTCGGAGGGTCGACCCGACCCGCGAAGCTCCACCCCACCCGCGCCGGTTCACATCGGACCGTTTCCCAGCGCAGCCGTTTCACCGACGGGGACGCTCGTGTACGGCGAGACGCCGTGGACGCGAGCCGTGGTACCGAAGGGCTACACGCTCGTCCGCTACGACATCGGCGCGCTCGCGCCCACCGCGCCGCGACTCCTGCCCGCCCTCCGGGGTATCCCGGACACGTCTCCCCCGGCCCCCACCGAAATTGATCCGTGGTGGGCCGATCTCGTCGAGGCGCTCGTGGAGGCGGTCGGCCGGGACCGCTGGCCTGCCTCGGACACGCTGCTTGCATGGAGACCTGAGCGGGCGGCGCTCTACGTGCAGCAGGATGCCGAGGGGCACGCTGGCGTCCAGGCGCTGCTGACGAGGCGCGCTGCCGATCGCCTCTCGGACGTCCACATCGTCGTGGAGCTCGGCCCTACGCCCGCAGAGTCCGCGGACCAACTCCGGGTCGATGTGCCTTGGGGGCGAACGGTCCGGGCGCATCACGGCCTTGTCTGGGCGTTCCTGGACGTCGAAGCCGGCCCTGGCCTGGACTTCGACGTCGAGCTGATTCCGTCCTTCATACGCCCCGTGCCGCTCGTGGCCGGCTTGGACACGGGCCAGGCCGTCACGGCGCGCCTCGTCGAGGCAGAGGACGGCACGCCGGCGATCGACGTGGAGGTGGCCGCGACGCACGGCCAACCTCGATTCGAGGCAAGCGAGGTGACTCCCTCCTACACGTTCATCGCGACCACGATCGAAGTGCCTCACATCCCTGTCACTCGCTGGCGCGGGC
Source organism: uncultured Planctomycetota bacterium (assembly GCA_963802335.1). GTDB lineage: Bacteria > Planctomycetota > PLA2 > PLA2 > JAEUHO01 > CAWDIE01. Next base: position 1,041,755 of record CAWDIE010000009.1, read on the forward strand.
GTGTTCCGGCCCAGGCCGGGAAGCACGACCTCGAATTGGACGACGGCCGGTCGGCCACGCTCACGGTCCACGCCCCGCGGACGGGCTACAGCCCCGATCCACCGTACGTGGCCTCCGTCCTTGCTCCTCGACGCCCGTCACCCTCGACACGGCCCGCACAGCCGCCGAGCTTCGTCTCGGTCACGTGGCTGGCATCAGGCCCCCTGCAGGGGTGCACATGCACGATTCCGCTGGCCGCTCGTGGCGCCGGGGGCCACGGTCTTCCTGCTGCGGGAACCTGCACGGTGGACACACAGGGACGCGCAGTCGACCCCCATCGCGAGTGCCCGTGGCCGGTGGCTGAAGGCGGTGTCCGCTTCCACGTCGCGGTGTGGACCGCGGGACACACGGACGTCGTCGACCTGGTCGTCGAACGGTGTGAGGCAGCGACCGACGAACGCCCGTCGACGCCGCTCCTTAAGGAGGACTTGCTCCACGGCGAGCTGCGCACGTGGCATGAGACCCTATCGCTCCCCACCTGCCGCGTGCGCGTCGACTCAAGGCGCGCCTACGTCCCCGTGGGAGCGGAGGCTGTGCTGCACCTGGACCGGGCCACGAGGCCCACCTGCCAATCGCCCTGTGCCGTGGTCCCCTGCCCACTCGATAAGCGATGCTGATGGCACCGCGCCACGCCACGAGAGGAGGCCGCGGGACGCGCGTGACCCCAGGACGCCTGTTTGTCGGGAGCATTCCGCCGAACGTTCGGCAGAACGTGCGAACGCGCACCAGGTGCCGGATATCCGGCGCATTCGGCGGCGGCTGGCTCGCCCGGCCGCGCTCCCCCATCAGCGACGCTTATGAGCCCGGACCATGCGCCGATCAACCGCAGCGAGGATGGCCTCGCATTGGGCCTTCAGCGTGTAGCGTGATGCGCGATCCACGCATGCCTGCTGCTTTCGCTCCTTCCAGTCGTCGAGCAGCGCGCGCGTGATCGTCTCGCCGAGCGCATCACTGAAGTTCCGCTCATCATCGACATCGGCCACCAAGGCGCCGACGGTGTCGTCGACGAACTCGAGGGGGCCGCCCGCCGCGGTGCCGATGACCGGGGTCCCGCAGGCGAGGCACTCGATGAACACCAAACCGAAGGCCTCGAACTTCGTGGGGAAGACCCCGACGTCCGCCACGTTGTAGAGCCTGGCCAGCGCAGGCTGGTCGTGCGGACCGATGAAGTAGACGCCCGTCAGGCCCAGCTCGACTGCCATGTCCTGATACAGGCGCTGCGCTTCCAGCGGCCCCGAGCCCGCGATGACGGTGACGACGCTGAGCCCCGCCGCGGCGGCGTTGGCCTCGTAGATCACGGCCGCCCGGAGCAGGGCGTCCAAGCGCTTGATGTCGGCGAACTTGCCCACGAACAGCACCATCCGATCGGCCCCGGACGGGAGGGTCGTGGGGCTCGACGCGCTGCCCTCGTAGGGGACGGTACGGAAGCCGGGGAGGACGCCATCCCGCGTCAGACCCCTGCTGACGTGGAAGACGGCAGGATCGATGCCGTTGGGCGTGACGAAGACCTGGCCCCGCGGGTAGTCGGGGAAGATCGAGAGGAAGCGCTCCTTCTGCGACGCCGAGATCACGAACACGCCCTGGACCGATTCGAACACGTGGGCTTCGAGCATCTCGGCGTGGAAACGCGGCGGGTACTCCGGATGCTCCCCCTCGAGTTCGTGGACGAACATCAGCAAGGCGGTGCCGTGGACGAAGGCCACCAAGGGGACGGGCGCGCGCCCCGCAGCCACCCGCCGACGGTTGACTTCGACCATGACCATCGGATTGAGGAAGGCATGATGGGCGATGAAGAGGTCGAAGGGGCGGCCGAGGTCGGCTTCCACCTCGTCGATGTAGGCCGTAACGAACTCGAGCAGCCGGCTGCGATAGGCGTCGAAGTCCTCCTCGCTCATGCTGTGCCAGCGGTAGGACGACACGGGCGAGACGGACTCGCAGATCGGGATGTCGTGTTCCAACTCGAACACCCGCACATCGGCGCGGTCGAAGCGCTGGACGCGAGAGGGAAACACGCTGTGGCAGGTCACGCCGTCCATCGCGCGAAACGTCGCGTGGAGCTGCGCGTGCAGGATGCCGCTCCCCGGGGCGAACTCCTCCTTGGACTGCCAGTTGTTGGTCCCCAGTTGGAAGATCAGTTTCTGCGGCGCCGTTGAGGCCAAGGTCAAGCTCCCACAAGCGCGTCATGCGCAGAAAGGAAGAGGATACCGAACCTTACGGCTCCCCGCGTCTCGTATTGAACGGAGTACGCCCGAGCGTGGAGCCACTGGACGTGGGCCTCTCGCGGATGTTCCGGCTCGTGCCCCCAGCACCGGTCCCCACCCCGTGCGCAGCTACGACGCGGCATCGTGTGAGATCACGACCATGCCGACCCTCTGTTCGGTCTCGACCAGGCGGTGTGCCTCGACCGCCTCCGTCGGCGGGACCACACGTTCGAGGGGCACACGAATCACGCCACGCTCGATCATGTCCCGAAGTTCACGCAGCTCGTCCCTGGTCTCCCTGGCCAAGGCCACGATGACTTCCTTGTCGGAGAACCAGGACGACGGGAACGAGCGGATCATGTCGGAGAGGCGCGGGTTCGCCAGCGCGTAGCGCCCCTTGGGCTTCAGCGACCGCAAGCACCCAGCGTAGGAGGACCGCACGATCATGTCGAAGATCACGTCGTAAGACCGGCCGGAGCGCGTGAAGTCCTCCTTGACGTAGTCGATGAAGTGATCTGCACCGAGGTCGCGGACCATCGCTTCCTTCGCGGCGCAGTCGACCGCGGTGACCTCCGCCCCCATGGCCTTGGCGATCTGGACGCCGAAGATGCCGATGCTGCCGCCCGCCCCGTTGACGAGCACCTGCTCGCCCGGCTGGACCCGGGCGCGGCGCAGGAAGTGCAGCGCGTTGAGTCCACCGAGGGGGACGGCCGCCGCCTCCTCGAAGCTCAGGTTGCGTGGCTTGTCCACGACGGTCGCCGTGTCGGGAAGGGCCATGTACTCCCCGTAGGCGCCCATGCGCAGGCCGGCGCTGCCGAAGACGGCCTGCCCCGCCTCGAACGCCGTCACCCCCGGGCCGCACCCTTCGACGACGCCGGAGAAGTAGCCGCCGAGGATCGGGCGTCGGGGCGCCCGTAGGCCGACGACCAGGCGCAACGGCAGCCAGAACCACTTGACGGGGAAGCGGAAGCTGCGCAACTCGCAGTCGGCCTTGGTCGCCTCCGCCGAGCGAACGCGAATCAGGATCTCGCCTCTTGCGGGAACCGGCCGATCGACGTCGCGCACCCGCAGTACGTCGGGGGGACCGTACTCGGTGTACATGATCGCTCGCATGGTGAGGCGAGTCTACCGGGGGCCGTGGCGCCGTACGCCGCGTACCGTACGGAGGCGGGAAACATTGTTGCACATTCCATTCGCTCTGTTCTGGCGGCCTACCCGGGGAAGGTCAGGTCTAGCACTCTCCGTGCGACGAGGCGTCCATCCGGCGAGGCGACCAGCAGGTGGAAGTGCGTTTTCAGCAAGCAATGCGCATGGACGATCAGCTCGCCACGCCGGACAGCGCACGCCAGCAACATCAGGAAGTAGCGGTAGTCGCGACGGTCAGCGAACAGGACCTGGCGTCTCGCTGCTCGATTGAAGACGTGGTGAACTCTACCCGGTGCGTCCAGGTGCAGCGATCGAACCATATCGAATCCTCGGCCCATACATCGCGGGAGGACCCCGTCCGGTCACAAGCTGCAACAACTTTTCCCGCCTCCGTACTCTCGTACTCGTACTTGCCGCCTCCGTACTTGGCCGCGCCGGTCAAGAGCTTGGCGTCGGAGGTCAAGAAGGCGGAGGGGCACTCACGTAGGGTCATGTCCGACACACGGACCGCATTGCCCTGGAGGACTGAATCATGCGCGCTACCGCTCCTGAAAACCCGTCCAACCCCGTGACCCTCGTCATCGGTGCCACCGGAAAGACCGGGCGCAGGGTCGCCGCAAAACTGCGCGCCAAGGGTGTGCCCACGCGCGCCGTCTCGCGCTCGACTGAGATCCCCTTCGACTGGAGTGACGACAGAACCTGGGACAAGGCCCTGGAAGGCGTCCGGCACGCTTACGTGAGTTTCGTGCCCGATCTGGCTGTGCCGGGCACCCCGCCCATCATTGCCGCCTTCGCCACGAAGGCCGAGGAACGGGGCATCCAGCGACTCGTCCTGCTCTCCGGACGAGGCGAGGAATACGCCCAGGAGTGCGAACAGATCGTACTCGGCATCAATCCGGACTGGACCGTGATCCGCGCCGGCTGGTTCTGTCAGAACTTCTCCGAGGGCTTCTTCCAGCCCGGCCTCCAGCACGGCCTGCTGTCGCTGCCGGCGGGGTCCGTCCGTGAGCCCTTCGTCGACATCGAAGACATTGCGGATGTCGCCGTCGCCGCCTTGACTGCCGAGGGCCACGAGGGCGAGATCTACGAGGTCACCGGACCGCGCCTCCTGACCTTCGAGGAGGCGGTCGCCGAGATAGCCCGAGCCACGGGCCGTGAGATCGCATACCGGCAGATTCCCACCGAGGCGTACGTCGAGGCCGCCCGCGCGCAGGGAGCCCCCGCAGAGATCGCCGGCCTCTTGACCTTCCTCTTCGACACGGTGCTGGACGGCCGGAACGCATCCGTCGCCGACGGCGTCGAGCGAGCCCTCGGTCACCCGCCGCGCGACTTCTCCGACTACGCTTGCCGCACCGCGGCCACGGGCGCCTGGGACCCGCCCGAGTCCCCCTTGTCGTCCGACAGCACCACCGACAGGCCCGAGCTTCTCGTGCGACGACTCATCGAGGAGGCCTTCAACGCGGGCAAGACAAGTATCATCCCCGAGCTCGTCCACCCGGACTACGTGTACCGGAGCCCGGGCGAGGTCATTGACGGCCCGGACGGTCTCGCAGCGTTGATCGGTGCGTACAGGGGAGCCTTCCCGGACCTCCACATCCACATCGACGAGCTGATCGCCGCCGAGGACGCGACGGTGCTCTCCTTCACCCTGACCGGCACCCACCTGGGTGACCTGCTGGGCAACGCGCCCACCGGCCGATCGGTGAGGGTTCACGGCATGGTTCGTTCGCGCTTCCAGGACGCGTTGATCCGGGACGAGTGGGAGATCCTCGACATGCTTGGTCTGTTCGAGCAACTCGGCATCGAGGGAGCGACGGCGTGACGGCTCTTGTCGTCGCTACAGCCGTGAGCGCCGCGGTGGTCGCGGGCATCTTCTTCGCCTTCTCGACGTTCGTCATGGGCGCGTTGGGACGCCTGGCGCCGCCGGAGGGCATCCGCGCCATGCAGTCCATCAACGTCGTCGTGATCAACCCCTTGTTCTTCGCCGCCTTCTTCGGGACCGGCCTGTTGGCCATCGCATTGCTCATCGTGGAAGGCCAACAGCCCTCGGGTGTCACACCGCGAAGTGCCATCGCGGCAGGACTCTACGTATTCGGCTGCATCGGCGTGACGATCGTAGGCAACGTGCCGCTGAACGAACAACTTGCCGCCGTGGATGCCGACGACCGCGGCGCCCTTCCCCTCTGGCAGCACTACCTGAAGCGCTGGACCCTCTGGAACCACATCCGAACTGTCGCACCGACGATCGCAGCCATCCTGCTGCTCCTGCCGTAGCGTTCATCTCCCCCACCGTGGCACCGGACCTCGCCGAGGCCTCCGTCCCGGCGGTTCGGATCCTCTCCGGTGGCCGCCCCGTCCGCGGACGCTACGATCCCGGCCATGGGCTTCGTCACGGCCATCTTCGCGCGCCGGATGATCGAGGCAGCCGGCCCCGAGATCGATCCGCGCAGGATGCTTCGGTCGATCGGGCTGGATGCCGACGCGCAAATGGACGTGAACGAGCGCGTGGGGGCACAGGCCTACTACGACTTGCTCGAGCGCATCGTGCGACAGATGCGAAACGGACACGTCCTGCCGCTCCTGGTCGGACCGCTCATGCGTCCCGACGACTACGGTGCCTTGGGACTCGCCTGGAAGTCCGCACCGACGGTCCGCGGCTCTCTGGAGCGGGTGGCGCGCTATTGCCGCGTTTGGACCGACAACATGTCGTACGAGATCCAGGAGCAAGACGGCGGCATCGACTTCGTCCTACACCGCTTCGGGGAGCGTCGACTCGGGATGCGACTCTCGAACGAAGCCACGATCACCAGCGCGACCTCTCTGATCCGCAAGACGGCATCCAAGAGCTTCCGCCCGCGCGCCGTCCACCTCCAACACCAGGCGCCGAAGGTCACCCGGGACCACGAGCGATTCTTCGGATGCCCCGTCCACTTCGGCGCACGCATCGACGCCATCTCCATCTCCGACGAAGCGCTGGCCCGCCCCAACCACCTGGCCGATGACGGAATCTCCGCCTTTCTCGTGAGCCACCTCGAGAAGGAGATCCAGGCCACCGACGACGACGCCAGCATCGTGGCTCTGACCCGGAGAGCGATCTCGAAGGCACTCTCGGACGGCATGCCGCGGATGGCCTCGGTCGCAAGGCGCCTGGGGATGAGCGAGCGTACCCTCCAGCGCCGCCTCGCCGACCAGGATCTGACTTTCACACGGCTCGTCGAAGCGACTCAGGCCGACCTGGCCAGGAACCTCCTGCGCGACAGCGCCTACCGGCTCTCCGAGGTGGCCTTCCTCACTGGGTTCTCCGAGCAGAGCGCGTTCAATCGCGCGTTCAAGCGCTGGACCGACACGACCCCCACGCGCTACCGTGCTCAGTTCGAGCAGGGCGCCTAGCGTCCAGGCCAACAGAAGAGCTGAGCCACGTGTCCCGACACTCTGCATGTCGCGTCGACTTCTCGACGGCGATGATGCCGCCATCGCCCTGCCCACGCCTGGCCCGCATCGTGCTTCGCTGCGCCATCGGTGTGTGGCGACCCAACTACGGCAGCGCACCTGCGACCACCGCCTCACCCGGTTCGTCCAGGAGACCGGCGATGCGACGTTCGTGACCGGCCTCGGTATCCCGCACTCGCCCGCACGAAGGCCGTCCTGCGCCTGTTCTTCGCGCTCTTTCGCCTGCTCCAGCCTGATCTCACGTGGCCGCGTGTTCCTCAAGGACGCGAGAGGGCATGGCCTCTTCGTGCCGTCGACCGTTCGCGTCGCGTGCTCGGGATCATCGGCCTCTCGCAGCGAAGGCGGATGCGGATGCCGCGAAGATCTTCGCGGAGGCCTACAACGCGGATCCGGAGTTCTTCCCCTTCGTCCGCTCGCCGCAGACGTACGAGGCGGTGGTGGGCCCAAACCACACGCTCGTGCTCGCCCCCTCCTCCGATCTCTACCGCTACCTGCAAGGTGCCGAGAAGTAGGCCGTCGGACGACGCCCTCGGCCCCCGTCCGAGGATTCGCGCGTGGCCCTCGCCGCACGTGGAGCACGCGGTCTGCGGAAGTTTCGTAGCCTGGGAAGTCGTCCCGAGGCCCCGTGACGCGCCTTGCCGCCATCGTCGTCGTGCCGCTGCTGCGGGCCAGCATCGACGACTCGGCAGCCGGATCCCGATTGGTGCGCGCCTTCGCAAGAGCCTGCGGTCTCGCGAGTGACGCCACGCCGGGCACTCGCCCGCCAGCACTCCAGCTCTCGGCAGCCTCCACATGTGCGTCCCCGGACTCTGATCCTCCTGGGACGCGTCCATGCCTGACGCATCAGCCGACCACACGCTTGATTCCCATTGCCCGGATCCGAGAAGCCAGCGTGCTGGGATTGACTCCGAGAAGTGCGGCGGCCCCGCTCGGACCGGACACCCTCCCGTTCGTCACTGCGAGCGCTTGCTCGATGTTGGTGCGCTCCAGCTGACGCAACTCCGCGTCGGTCAGCACACGCTGCTCGACGGGCGCGGCAGGCGTGCCCTTTACGTCGTCCGGCTGGTCGGCACCAAGCCGCGGGATCCGAAGCGACGACCCAGACGACGTGATGACGGCGCGCTCGATCACGTTCTGCAGCTCTCGGACGTTGCCTGGCCAGTCGTGGCGCCGCAGCGCCTCGACGGCGGCCTTCGTCAATCGCGGCCGTCTCCGGTTCAGGCGCATGCACGCGTCTTCGACGAACTTTTCGGCGAGTGCCGGAACGTCCTCACGGCGCTCTCGCAGGGGCGCGACCTCGATGGGGAACACGCTGAGCCTGTAGTAGAGATCCTGACGGAATTTGCCCGCAGCTGCTTCCTGGCGCAGTGGGCGGTTCGTGGCCGCGACGATGCGGACATCCGAAATGCGTGACACGCCCTCGCCGACCCGCTCGAACGTGCCTTCCTGCAGCACCCGAAGCAGCTTGCCCTGGAGATCGAGAGGGATCTCACCGACCTCGTCGAGGAACAGGGTGCCCCCGTCGGCGGCCTCGAATCGACCTGCCCGGTCGCGAACGGCACCGCTGAACGCTCCCTCCACATGGCCGAAGAACTCGCTCTCGTAGAGGTCCCGAGGAATGGCAGCGCAGTTCACTTTGATCATTGGGTGGTGACTGCGCTCGCTACGCCGGTGGATCTCACGAGCCACGAGCTCCTTGCCCGTGCCCGACTCGCCCGTGATCAACACACTGGCGTCGGTCGCAGCCACCATCTCGACCTGTCGGGCCGTGTTCCGCAGGGACGCGCTTGATCCGATCATCTCGCCGAAGGCGCCCCCGGTCGCCACCTCCTCACGGAGATACTCGTTCTCGAGCTCGAGCTGACGCTTCAGTCGCTGGATCTCGGCGAAGGCCCGCGCGTTCGCGATCGCGGCGGCAGCGTGGTCGGCGAGCATACGGTGCCAGATCAACTCGTCCACCACGACGGGCGTGCGCATGAAGACGGCCAGCACGCCCAGGACTTCTCCATGGAAGACCAGTGGCTGCGCCGCCAAGCCGCGAATCGACTCGGCGCGAACCCACTCCTCGTCGGCGACCCAGTGCATGTCCTCTGCGGTGTCCCACACGACCACCGCGTCACCCGTGGCCGCAACGTGGCCGACCTTCCGCACCCCGATCGGGAAGCGGCGGAAGCGGCCGTCGGTTCGGTCCCAGCGGACACCCCCGTCGACGATGGAGCGTCCCGCGCTCGCGACGAGGTGCAGACAGCGCGTCCGGTCCTGGCACTCGTCGCGCAGCAGGCAGGCCGCACAGATGTCGCCAGCTTCCATCAACCAGACGCGGCACATGGCGACGTGCTGCATCGCCGCGACGCCCGTCACGATGAGCCGGAGCAGGCCATCCAGCGAACGCTCGCCCGCCAGCCCGAGGAGTAGGGTCCGTAGATCGCGCGGGCTGTGGGCATCGGAGGCAGTGTTCATGCCCAATGCTTGCCAGATCTCACGCCCACTTGCATGAGTTTTCCCGAATTCATGAAGTCCCACTATCTCCCCAGGCATGGATGTTCCACCTAAGTCATTGCCCGTCAAGCCCTTAGAAGAACTCCGGACTTGTGGAACAGGGTGTGCTCAGGGGCGGCTCTAGTCGGCGGGCCATGCGGGCGCCGTCGGCCCCCGTAGGAGCTACCCCCGATGCCGCGCATGCAACCCGTACTGGTCACCGATGCCGTCGGCGCCTCGAAGCGTCTGCTCGAAGCCACCCAACGCCGACTTGGTCTGGTCCCCAACCTGGTGAAGACCCTAGCGCACTCCCCCGTCGCACTGGGCGCGTACATCGCGTTCGGTGACGCGCTGGACCAAGCGTTGTCACCCCCGTTGCGCGAGCAAATCGCGCTGACCGTCGCCGGTGCCAACGCCTGCAGCTACTGCGCGTCGGCACACACGGCACTGGGCGCGAGGGCCGGCATCGCGTCGGAGGAGATGACCGCGAATCTCCGTGGTGAGTCCGCCGACACGAAGACGCGAGTGGCCTTGCAGTTCGTGCGGTCCGTCGTTGCGACACGCGGGCTCGTTCCGGACGGCGACCTCGAGCGCGTGCGGCGGGCCGGCTTCTCGGACGGACAGATCGCCGAGATAGTCGCGCTCATTGCGCTCAACGTGTTCACGAACTACTTCAACCAGATTGCTGCCACGACGATCGACTTCCCGCTCGTCGACGCGAAGCTGGACGCGATCCCCGTAGACCGCGCATCGGCCGCGAACTGACCACCCCCTGCAAGGCGGATCGGGAGGGCACGCATGTTCAGTTCGAGCGCCAGGCGGCCGTTGCAGCCATACGTCGATTCTGAAAGAGCACCAGGCGGTCTCGTCTCCCCGAGGCCGGCCCCGATGAGCGGCCATCCCCTGCTCGAGTGGGTCACGCGAGAGGTGCAACGCCTGGAGGGGCTCGACAACCGGTGCGCGCAACTCGCGGCCCGACGAATCCTCCATGAGGCATGTGCCTCTCCCAAACGAGACGAAGCCCTGTTCCCCCCAAAGGAGAGAACCCGATGAACCGTTCCGTCCGAGCCTCGACCGTCGTCCTGCTGGGGGCGACCCTGTCCCTTTCGCTCCTGGCCGTCTTCTCGTTGCCCCACGCCATCCGTACGGCCGCGGCCAGGCCGCAGGCGGGGGCAGACGCGTCCGCGCACCCTCGCGGAAAGCCCGATGCCGCCCTCCCGATACCTCCGGTCACCCTGGAAAAGGGGCGGGTCGCACTGGTCGTGACCGATCCCCAGAACGACTTCCTGAGCCCCAAGGGCGTCACGTGGGGTGTTGTCGGGAAGAACGTCACGAACAACGGAACGGTCGACCACATTGCCCAGTTGTTCGCTGCGGCACACGACAGCGGCATCCCGGTCTTCATCAGCCCCCACTACTACTACAAGCACGATCACGGATGGAAGTTCGAGGGAGCTCTCGAAGCGTTGATGCACGAGATCGGCATGTTCGATCGCCCCGGCGCCTTGGACGTCACGGGCTTCGAGGGCTCCGGCGCCGACTGGCTAGAGCGCTACAAGCCCCACATCGAACACCCCAACACCACGGTGTGCAGCCCGCACAAGGTCTACGGTCCGGAGAGCAATGACCTTGTACTTCAGCTTCGGAAGCAGCACATCGATCAGGTGATCCTGGCCGGCATGTCCGCCAATCTGTGCACCGAGGCGCACATGCGCGAGCTGATCGAGCAGGGCTTCGAGGTGATCGTGGTTGCCGATGCCACGGCCGCCGCCACGCTCCCGAACTACGACGGCTACGAGGCCGCCTTCGTCAACTTCCGCTTCATCGCCAATGGCGTCTGGAGCACGGAGAGTGCCGTCGAGCGCCTGCAGGCGCTCGACAACGCGCGCTGATCCAACACCTTCCGTCGTGCACGGTGTGTCACGACGCATGCAACCCGCAACCCGAGTGAAGTCACTCAATCCAGGAGAATCGAGATGTACCGAGTCAATCGCAAGTTTTTGATCGTCGCCGCGCTGACCGTCGCTTTCGTGGCCACTGCCGGAGCTTTCGCGGTGGCCGACATGACGCGGAGCGCGCCGCCCATGTCCCGCGCCTACCTGCACAGCTACAACCTGAACAGCACCGGGCTGGCCCTCGAAGGCTACTGTCCCGTGACCTACTTCACGGCCAACGAGGCACGCCGTGGGTGTGCGGAGTTCACCTCGACGTACGACGGTGTGGACTACCGATTCGCATCGGCCGCGGCCAAGCGGACCTTCGACGAGAATCCCGGCAAGTACATCCCCGCCTACGGCGGTTGGTGTGCCTACGGCATGGCGGTCCAGGACAAGTTCCCTATCGACCCGACCAACTTCAAGATCGTCAACGATCGCCTCATGGTGTTCCTGCGCAACAAGAATGTCGATGCCCTGGCGAAGTGGAAGCAGAACGACGAGCAGACGCAGGTCATCAAGGCCGACGCGCACTGGAAGAAGGTCAGTCAGTAAGCGCTGCGAGCCTCCCCTACCGAGGGTGCTGCGAGGCCAGACCGCTCTGCGGCGACGGCCTCGCGGCGCCCTCACTCGTTGCGGTGGGCCCCCGTCCGCGATTGGCTGTGGACGAACACCGCCTTCTCTCCCGGGACCGCGAGTCTGATAGAGAGCCGTTGAACCCGTGTGCTCAACTGCCGGACGCCCGGGCCCGGTTTCGCTCAGCCGCAATCCAGGGCCCGCCCGGAACGCTCAGATCCATCGGGGCCCTGGGGCGCACTGGTCGCGGCCTGCGCGAGGTCCGCATCCCGCGAGCCCCGAACGTTTGGCCCCTGGGGGCGCCGCACGGGATGCCCTTCCGTACAGAGGCGGAAATCATTGTTGCACATTCCATTCGCCCTGCTCTGGCGGCCTACCCGGGGAAGGTCAGGTCCAGAGCTCTCCGTGCGGCTACGCCCGCGCGCCGAGAGTACTCTCTGTCTTCAAGCATGAACGTCCTGTGGAGTTGGGTCCGTCGCGACACGGTCGCTCCGTGGCAGCCGAGTTCCTTCCCCGAGGCATCGGTGGTGAGGCAGGCCAGGGAGTTGAGAAGTCCAGCAGCCAGGAGACTCCACCCGTCGTGATGCCGGCGGCTGGCTCGGAGGGCGTAGGCGCCACCTTGGGCCTCCAACTCCATCACGGCCTGACGTACGGCTTGAGGCGAAGCAACGGGGACCCAGGGCGACTCCCCACGTCCCGCCTCGATTTTCCGAACCATCCATTTCGCCAGGTACGCCGGCGGGGCGCGGTAGAGGTCGTCCAGCGCGTCCTCAGCAAGACGAGGATGCTTCATCCGCTGCTCTACAAGGCGGGCCTCCCCATCGATCAGCGGCATGCGCAGCAACGCAGCGTACACCCGGGACGATTCCGCCGATCAGGGCGGCGACCCCAAGCCGATCGACGACGTCGACTTTCCTCCCATCGGGAAGACGGATGCCGACGTCTTCGCCGACAACCTGCTCGAGGTGACGCAGTTCGTCTTCAACCACACGGCCTTCGATCCGGGGAACGAACTCGATCGGAAGCTCCTGGCCCTCTACGAGCCACTCGGCGTCGTTCCTGGCCAGGCCTTCGAACCAGACGGGATCACGAAGCTGGACGGTGCGCGGTTCCGCGAAGTCGCCGTGCGCGTCGAGGCCGAGCAGATGGCGAAGGCCGACCGCTTGGCCGCGAGCACGGGGCTGTTCAAGGTGAAGGGCGAGATTGACCTCGACTTGCTGCTGTTCCAGTCCGTCTTCGGTCCCATCGGCCAGCCCGCGGCCGAAGCCGTCTACGCCGCCATCGAGACGACCGACGCGAAGCCGATGAACGAGCAGCACGACTACGTGACTCGCATGGCCGCCGACGAGCTACCTCTGGCCGAGGCCTTCTGGTCCCTCATCCTCTACGACACGGAGAACGGGTTCTTCATCCCCAACGACCGTAAGAAGTACAGCGTGGGTGAGAACGGAGGCATGAAACTCGACGAGGACGGGGGCATCGCCATAGCCACGGTGTGCGGCCTTCAACTGGACCTGACTACAACTCACGGACAGGCCGGTCGGCGTTCTCCAGCATCTTCCCGATGATCCGAGTCAGCGTCTGGGCGTCAGCCTCGGACACGCACGGGGACCGCACCTTCGGCCCGTGGCGGACCGACGAGCCCTTCACGGATCGACGTGACCCAACTTCAGCGCCGGTGGCGAGCCGTCGAGCGGTGGCTAGCCTCCCTCCCGTGCTCGCTTCCGTTCTCTTCGTGCCGCGAGCCACGCCGACACCAGCAGGCCGGCGAGAACCAGGCCGGGCCCCAGGACCAGGCAGCAGATCCCACCGACGACCGCGCCCCCAACCCCTCCGATGGCCCGTGCGACCTCGACCGAGACCCAGACGCACGCGAACGCCAGCGGGTAGATCCAGACCTGGCGGAACAGGGGGAGCATGCGCGGCTTAGACTCCATGGCTGGGACTCCTCCGGATCAAGCGCGGGCGCGGTGCCGTGTCTCATGCCTGGGACCTTTTCCAGCGACCTCCGCCCCGTCCCGCGACTCCTCTTTCAAAGCGCTGCGGCGGCCGTTGCGCGCCCTCCGCAAGGGCAACGCGTCGTATGGGCAGAGCCACGGGTTCAGGGTAGCGCAGGGCGAAGCGGCCAAGGCACCCCGCGATCAGGACGTTGGCCGACGGACGCTGCACCTAGGTCGCGTCTCCGGCCTCGTTCCGCTTCGCGAACGCGCCGGCCTCGTCGGCCTGGCGAATCAGGAGGAACGCGGTCCGCCGCTGCCGTGCGACCCTGAAGGCCAACAGACCGAGCAGTCCGATCCCGATCATGAACCCAGCGACCGCGCCCTCGCGCGCGCTGCCGCCGCCCCGCACCTCGAAGACGACGAACACCAGGCCGGCGACGATCGCCACGTACGCTGCGGCCCAGTGGTACCACTTCAGCGGACCGGGATCCTGCCAGTCGCGGACCTTCTCGAGCACGGCCTTCAGTTCGTCATCCATGGCGCTTTCTCCGCGTGAGCGGTGTCCAGCATAGGAGGCGGACGAACGGCTGACCGGGGAGTGCAGCGTCGATCCCATGGCTCGCCGTGCGGACCGCGGCCGAGCGGCTCTCGCTGCCGTTGAAAACAGCGCTCTGCATCAGACTCACTCTGCATGGCAGGTAGGGACCGGGGACTTCGAGTCCGCCCAACTCGTGCGGCCGGTCGCGCGGAGAGTCGAGCGACGACGGCACCCACTGCCAAGTCCGAAATTTTGGCCTCTTCTGGCGACGTCACGGAGGGATCCTCGCGGCCTGCTCTCGGCCCTCTCGCCGGGCCTCGGCGGTGTGTGGCTCCACTTGGAACGCTCGCCCGCGAGCACTCTCTGTTCTCTGAAACCGCCGCAAGTACGATCGAGAAGAGAATCCTGCAGCGCACGACGTGCGTGCGGTCTCCCAGATGCGGCCCCGATCGACGCCAGCACGGTCCCGGCGGCCGAGGCAGCCGACACCGCGGTCACGCTCCCGCTGCGGAGTCCGCCAGCAGCTTCCGACAGGCGCGTGCGCGATCCACGATGCACTCCACGAGTCGTTCGACCACCTCGGCCTCGAGGCCATGCTCTACCATGCGTGCGCCGAGATCGCTCGCCCGGTCCGCGGCCCCAGCCGCGAGGGCGTCGATGCGCCCGATCGTCTCATCCTCATCCACACGTAGTGCCTGGCACAGGTCTCGCCAGTGCCGGCCCTGGATGTCGCGGATGCGATACGTCGAGCCGACCTTCATGGCGAGGCGGAGCCGTTGAAACTCCAGGGTGGGATACGGAAGGGCGCTGGCCAGATCGTAGAGGGGTGCCAGGCGCACCTGCCCTCGCGCCGCGAGGAGCAGCGAGTAGTTCTTCGCGTGCGCATCCGTGCCCGCGAGGATCCAGTTGTACCCGAGCGCGTCGACGAAGGCGGCAACGTCCTCCAATGGACTGCTCGAGCTCCCTCGCAAGAGTTCGGTGATCTGGACCGGCGTCGGTCCCCCCTCGTTCTGGTACTTCGATGTCGGCTCGATCGCAAGCGCTTGGCACATGTCTTCCTGGTGGAGCCTCAGGATGGGCTGGGACTCCGCGAGGTCGCCGAGCGCCGCAGCGTCCGCCGATGCAGCCACCGCTTCGGCCGCCGCCGTCGCCGCGTCATTGTCCCCGGCGGCTCTCGCCGCCGCCGCCGCTGCCCTCGCCGCCGCGTCCGCCGCAAGCGCTGCGGTGCGGGCCCGGTCGTAGCGCGTCACCACGATCGCCAGCTCGTCTCCGAACCGGCGAACCTCGGAGACGGCGGTCGCCAAGCCAAGCTCTCTCGCCAGGGCCATGCAAAAGTGCTCGTTCTCGACGTGCCCGGGGAACTCCTGCAAGGGTGGCTTCAGGATGTGCGTCGTCGGGGTGCGCCCGGACGGAACTCCGAAGCGGCTCCCCTCGAGCAGGAACGCGGTCTTCGCCTGCGCACCGGACAAGCTGAACTGTCCCGTGTCCGACGGGCCGCGCCACGCTCCCGGTCCTCCCGCAGTAGACGCAGCCGCTCGGCGATGTCCGCGTCGTCGAGCCACTCCACCTGCATGGGCCCGACGCCCAGGACTGCGTCGAGCCGCTCGGTTCGCACGAACTGCGCGGCCCCAGCACAGTCCTCCCCCACGTTCGCGATCAGCGCGAAGGCGTTGCGCGCCGAGACCTGGAAGCGCTGTCCCCAACGCCGCAGCACGACCTCGTTGTCCGGGAGGAGCCCCCAGAGGAATGCCGACACGCGCTTGTGCCCATGCTCTTGTGCTGCGAGAGGCATCGACAGCGACAACGGGATGGCGTCGTCGCGCTCGCGCCACGCATCCGCGTATGTGAAGCGCAGCCGCCCGTTGCGGTCGCAGGTCAGGCGGCCGACCTCGTTTCCCCACAGGACGGCGACGAGTTCCTTGGTGCTCACGACCGGGTTCCATGGGGCCTTCGATGCGCGTCCACGATGCGCCCGAGATCCACGGCTGCGCCCGGCAGCGATCCGGACGACGAGGGTGGTGCGTTGCGCTCGGTCCACAGCTCGATCCCTAGCACCTCCAGGGTGCGCAGGACCAGTTGCATGGCGGCGCGAGGCTTTCCCTTCTCGACCTCGATGATCCACTGGCGGCTGACGCCGACGCGCTTGGCGAGGGTGGCCTGGTCGAGGTCCAAGACCCGGCGCTGCTCGCGGATGGCGGCCCCGAAGTCGGCGGGCGTTCTCAGGCGCATGACGGCCTCCATGTATTCGATCGACGACATTCTAGATTGTCTACGATCGCTGACAAATGAAAATGTGAGCGACCGGCTACATCTAGCGCATCGAACCTACCAACGACCTATCTTCCGGATGTCTGCCCTCCCCCGGAGAGCCACTGCGCGTGCAGAACCACTGATCCCGTGACCGGTTCTGCAAGCGGAATGACACTCCGGCGCCATGGCTGCCCGGCTGGCGCCGCCTCGGGCCACTCCCCCAGTGGAGCCCAGCCGGCGGCATCTAGCCGCAGCGCCACGAGATTCCCGGGCCGCCCGACGATGTTGAGTCCCACGCACTGGACGCCGTCGATGACTCCGTCCACCCGCCTGTGGTGGTGGCCGAAGAAGCAGACTTGGGGTTTGACCGCTCGCACGAGATCGTCAAGCCCGGCCGCCTCGCTCGCCCAGTTCAGCCCCCTTCTGTGTCGCGGGAATACGAACCCCGAAGGCGCATCGCGGGTCAGAAGAACGTCCACATGTCCCGCGCCGATGAGCCGGTCGATGTCCTCCCGAGTGTAATGGCGTTTCGCGTAGCCCTGGGGATCACGCGTGTGGCGGCCATGGTTCGACGGATCGTGGCACCCACCGAGGCCCCCCACCACCGGGACGCCTTCGAGGAGGCGTCCGCACTGAGCTTCGACCCGACGAGTTGGATGGCTCCCCATTCCGCCCCCCTGTGGCGGAACACTCTCTGTTCCCAAAAGCCCTGATTCTCGCGGACTCTCGGTTCGGCCTAAGTCGGAATGGGGTCCGGGACGGACTCGAACCCATCACCCGGCCTGTGGCAACGGCCTCGGCAGTCGCCCCGCGTTTCGCGCCGCCTTGTAGAGATCGACGGCCAGTTGCGCGTTCATCCAGAACTCCGCACTCGTGCGAAGCGCCGCGCCGAGCTTCAACGCCATCTCCGCGGAGACCGACGTCCGGCCATTGACGATCCGATTGACGACCTTCACATCGCACCCGAGGTGGTCGGCCAGCTCCTTCTGCGTCATGCGGAGCGGGACGAGATACTCCTCGCGGAGAATCTCACCGGGGGTCGTTGGCGTCCTGCGTCGTGCGTACCTGTTCATCGGAATCTCAGTGGTAGTCGCAGATGTCCACTCCCGCCGGCCCCGCCGAGGCCCACTGGAAGATCACCCGCCATTGGTCGTTGATGCGAATGCTGTGAAAGCCCGCCAGATCGCCCTTCCGCGCATCGAGCCGATTCCCGGGCGGGGAGGCCAGATCGCGAAGCTCCTGGGCGTAGTCGAGCATATCCAGTTTCCGGGTAGCGACCCGGCTCACCGCCGCCCATCCAGCCCGCTTGGGCACGCGTCCCGTACGAAAGAAGGCCTCGATGTCGCGACTTGCGAAGCTCTGGATCGCCACACCGCCCTTATACCTACGACGGGTATACCGAGCAAGACCCTACACCGCGAACAGACCGCATGTAGCGCCCCAGCAGGTCTGACATCGACCGCAAACGCCTGATTCATACAGATCTCACGCGGTCACCGCATTCGACCTGGATTCCCTCGATGCACGCGGCTCTGATCCTGATCGCACGCGCCATCGCGCTCGCCCATGACGCGTGAGACGCTCTACGCTTGGCGCCGGCGCTTCGAGGCGCACGGCCCCGCGGGGTTTGTGGGGCTTCGGCAGGCGGCGCAGGGGAGCCGCCTGCTGGACGGTTCCGCTCTTGAAGCCCCCCGGCGGCCTCCTCCTGAGCAGGCCGCCGCGGGCCGGTGGCCCGAGGGCTCAGTGCGGTCGCGGGAGTCTCCCGTTCCCGCCCTAGAAATCGAAGATGATGCTGCCCTGTACACGGTCCGCAGTGCCACTGGAGCGCTGGACCAACTCCTGAAAGCCGTGCATGTACTCCACCCCGACGCGCAGTCTCTCGGTGACGGAATAGATGAGGTTGATGTGTGACGCGTGCCCCACCCGCATGACATCGTCCGGCGTCCCCAACGGCACTCCATCGAGCTGCGCGTATGCGAAGCTAAAGTTCGAACTCCACCTGCCTGTCCAATGGACCTGCAATCCGATCTGAGCGTTCCACGCGCGCACGCCTCGCAACATCCCGTCGGGCCCAAGCACGGCGTTGGGGGTGCTCGCCTCTGCAAGGGAGATGATGTTCTGGACGCCACCATCGGTGTAGGAGGCTCCAAATCCAAGCCAGTGCCTGCGCCCGCGTCCCAAATAGACACGGCCGCCTGTTACCACGCCCCAGCCCAGAGTGTGCTTGTCCGGCGTCGACCCCGTGCCGTCCCACCGGTTCTGGCTCACGAACGCCCCTACGGTGACCACGGATCTGCTGAACTCCCGCGTGACCCGCCCCGCCAGCTTGGGAAGGTTGCTGCGCGCGGTTCCCGTGGCGCCGGCGGCATTGAAGATGGCCCCATCGTTGAATTTCTCAAGCGCTACGGCCCAGCTGAGTCGCTTGTTGACATCGGCTTGCCAGCGGACCTGCGGCGTGCGCCCGCCATAGATAGCGTCGCCGGCGGCGAAGTCCAGGATGAACGGCAACTGGCGCATCTCGGTCAGCGTGGTCCAGGTCTGACCAGCCAACAGGTTTCCGTACTCAAAGAAGGCATGCCGCAGACGGAGAGAGAGCGGGCTAGTCTCATCGAAGAAGTCGAACTCGAGAAACACCCTGTTGTGGGGTGCACAGCTCGAGGTGTCGCGTACCTCGAAGTTGAATCTGGTTTCAGCCGCTTGGAGGTTGTAGTAGCTGCCGGGCGGAGGCGACCCGTCGACCGGGATCGTACCCAGAGTGAACTGCTGCTTGTCCCCCGTCCCGCTGAAGTCATGCAGCAGATCGACCTTCACGTAGCCTCCGAACGAGAAGCGGTAACGCGACCCAAACAGAGGCACTGACTTAAGAAAGCCCGGATCCGTAAGGTCGTCATTTCGGCCCGATGCGGCGAGCGGCTGTTGATCAATCACCTCCGCTGCGGTCACTCTGCGGAAAGCCGACCGCCCGGATGCGTCGGCGAACTTGCCGGGAGCGATCAACTGACGCACCTCATCTTCGAGTTGACGGACCCGCCGCTCTAGATCTTCTTGGGTCTGCAGCTGCGGACTCGGCGGGGCGGCCTCGTCCGCCCCCACCATTCTGGCACCGACGAGAAGAGCCAGGAGAACGATGGTCACTCGGCACAGCGCTGCGCTGGTGTGAAGCACCAGCGCAGAACTGCGGCCGCGAAGCGGGGAATCCGAGTGGGTGATGCAGTGGGCCACGATGGGGTGTGTCCGAGCGGGGGGAAACAGGGGTTCAAACCTGACGCGGGTGTGTCATTGTTGAGTATCGCACGTGGCGTCGCTTCGAGATCTTGGGGCGGGGGGCCAGCGTCCACCCTGAATGGCGCCCCCGAAACGTATTGATCTCGCCCGAGGTCATCTCGCACGACCTCGAGGCCCGTCCGAGGGTCGACGTACTGCCTTCGGACCCAGAGAGTCGGTTTCGGCCGCACGGTCGTGTACCCGCCCCGACGTCGGGGAAGTCCTCGACGTCGACGTCCGCGGAGAGATCGCCCCCAGCACGTCACGCCATCCGGCTCCGCCCTTGGACCCTTGCAGCACGGGACCTAGGGCTATGCCGAACGCGCCATCTCACGGACTCCAGCGGCGAGGGCGGTTGTGCTCACACCTGCATCGACAGAGAGTGGTCTTGCTCACCATCCCCATGCGCGTTCTGCGGACGATTCACGCGCCGTGGAACCCCTGGCACGCCCTCGCACCCGCTCGTACAAGTTTCGGATTCGGTCGGAATCGAAGGAGTCATGACGATGAGTATCTTGATCACCAACTGCCGCATCTTCGACGGTGAATCGCCGAAGCTCATCGAAGGCATGAGCGTGCTGATCGATGGCAACAAGATCAGCCGCATCGAGCCCGACCTTCCGGCCGTGCCGTCGGCCGGGCAGCCGCCGTTCTCGAACGTGTAGGCCGCCATCTTTGTGTCGGTCGCGGTCGCGCCGGCGCCTAGACGAAAGGTCTCGAGGGCCCTACAATCCGAAACCTGGACCGCGCTAGGCCGACGCGGTTCCGCTCCCGACAAGAGACGCGCGATGAGTCACGGGCGCCCGAGTGCGAAACTCCGGTCACGAGAGAGAGCATCATGAGCAGCAGCGAGACCTTCGACGTCGTCATCCGAAATGGCCGAGTGATGGACCCAGAGACCAGGCTCGACGCCGTCCGTAACGTGGGCGTTCGCGGCGGCCGGATCGTCGCAATCACGGCCGAATCACTGGAGGGCGCGGCGGAGATCATCGACGCGACGGGTCACGTCGTCGCGCCGGGGTTCATCGACACGCACCATCACTGGCCCGCCCCGATGGGCTACAAGCTCGGGCTGCGCGACGGTCGCACCACGATGATGGAGCTCGAGATGGGGACCCTCGGGTCCTACGTCGCTCAGTGGTACGGGAAGCGCGAAGGGAATGCCCAGGCGAACTTCGGCACCGCCAGCGGGCACGAGGCCGCACGCGCTTTCGTCCTCGACGGGAAGGGGCCGGAGGAAATCCTGGACTACACCAAGTCGCGCGCGGCGACGGGGTGGTCGCTTCAGAAGGTGAACCTCGAGCAGGGCAACCGCGTTCTACAGACCTTGGACGAGGGGCTACAGGCGGGGGCCGTCGGGATCGGCTCGACCCTCGGCTACATGCGCAATGGCGTATCGGCTCGCGAGGCTTTCGAAGTCCAGAAGCTCTCGGCCGCCTACGGGCGCCAGGCGGCTTTCCACTTCCGCTACACGCCGGGCACGGAGGTTACCGAGGCCAACGGCATCCAAGAGCTCCTCGCCAACGCCGCCGCCCTCGGCGCGCCAGCCATCGCCTGTCACTTCAACAACCCGGGCTACAACCTCGTGCACGAGCTGCTCGAGCGTATGCGTGAGCGGGGTATGAACGTCTGGGGCGAGCTCTACCCGTACATCGCGGGGTGCACCGCGCTCAACGCCGTCTTCCTCGACGAGAAGACGTGGATCGACGAGCTCGGATACAAGTACGAGGAGACCCTCCAAGATGCGGTGACGGGCGAGTACTACACCGCCGAGTCGCGCCAGGCGATGATCAAGAAGGAGCCGGCCCGCCTCGTCGTCGTCTACAAGATGCCCCAGTCGGCGGTCGTCGACTGGCTCCGCCTGCCCAACGTCGCGATCGGCAGCGACACGATACCCATCATCGGAGAGTTCCCTTGGGACACCCCGTACGAGGAGCTGCCGAACTCCCACCCTCGGGGCGCCGGTTCCTACGCGAAGGTGCTGCGCCTGGGGCGCGAGAACGGCATCCCGCTCATGCAGTCGGTCGCCCAGACTAGCTACAACTCAGCCCGTCCGCTCGGCAAGATGGGCTTGACCGCGATGCAGCAGCGCGGCCGGATGCAAGAGGGCATGATCGCGGACATCACTATCTTCGACCCGGAGACGGTGGCCGACCAGGCAACCTACGCAAAGGGCACCGTCCCTTCGACGGGCATCCCCTACGTCCTCGTCAATGGGACCGTCGTCGTCAAGGACTCCGCGGTGCTCGAGGGCGTCAACGCTGGGCAGCCCATCCGCTTCGACCCCGAGCCGTCCCGCTTCGAGCCGCTCAGCGTGGAGAAGTGGCGGCACATCTACAACGTGTCCGGGTGCGAGTTCGGCGGCACGGATGTGTTCGGTTGCGGGCACTGAGAAGGCGCCCAAGCACCAGCGGTAGGAACCGAGGAGCAGCGGCCAAAATAGGGACAGGGGGTTGTAGCGACCCCCGCCCTCTACGGCCGGCACCGCGAACGGCCTCCAGCCGGCCCCTTCGACTTCTCCCGGGCCGCCTCCCCCACCGCCAAGCTCCCCTGACCACCCCCATCGCGACTTCAGCGACCCCCACTTTGCCCCGCTGGAACCTGCCTGGACACAACGCCCCCCCCCACAGGCCTCAGCTGCTTGAGTGCGCTCCGGTTCTTCAGGCCTTCTTCTGCAGGCCTTCTCATCCATCCGGCGGCGCCCGCGCCTCCTGCCCCCCATCCCCATGCGCTCTCGATGGACAAGGATCCGATCGACCACGGCCGGATCCGGGAATCACGCTCACGATCTTCAGCTCGCCTCCGCAACCACACGCCAGCGGGTCCACCTCGTAGATCCGGCGGATCATCCGCGCCCAGCGGGCACGTCGGCGCGCCTCGCGCTCGGAGAGGTCGCTCGAAAGGATCGAGAGAGCGCCGACCTCGAAGACCTCAGCATCTGAACGGTGACGAGCTCCTCGTGCATTGCGCGATGGCATCCAACAAGGCGTAGGGCAGCGAACTGATCCGCCCCGGTGCTATCTGTTCTCCTCGGCGGAGCGAATGAAGATGCGGTGGTTGAATCGCATGTAATTGCGTTCGCCAGACGGATCTTCGAGCAATTCACCGAGCATTCCCTTGTTCGGCCCTTCGGTGACGATAAACCACCCTTCGGCTGTGTTGGCCAGATCGGCGGGGGCAGGATCCACTCCCGGCTTGGTCAGTTTGGAGTTCTGGACAAGCTGATACCTTCCGCCATTGGTCTTGATCTCGAAGTCTTGGAACGTGCCCTTGAAGACGCCGACAAAGGGATCGAGCACGGACGGATCAACGCCGGTTGCGACCGCGGTCTGGAGCTCGAGCTTGGTGAAGGCGCTGACCATTGCGTCGGCAACTGCTGTGTATGCCTCGACCCCGCGATCGCTGTTGGTGAGGACGACGACGGCAAAGTTGTGATCCGGGATCAGCTGCAGAAAGGTGCGGTAGCCGATGAAGGTCCCCCCGTGGAAAGCGCTCGTGATCTCGCCGTACTTGCGGACGAACCAGGTCAGTCCGGTGAACTCGCCGGTCGGAGCATCGACTGCCGGGGCGTGGGCAAAGGCCAGCGCTTCCTTGGACAGCAGTGTGTTGCCGGACGAGTCCTTCCCGTCCAGCTGAAATTGGGCCCATTTCAACAAGTCGTGAACCGTGGACTCGATTGCGCCGGCGCTCCCGAGCGTCGGCGGGCTAGGCGTGTAGATCGGCTTCAGCTCGCTGATCTTGTTGTCGGCATAGATCGGTGGATGGCCCCAGGCGTAATTGTCGTCGGGAGGGGTGGGGCTGTAGTTGAAGCGTGTCGCATCCATGCCGAGCGGGGAGAGAAAGGCGCTCTTCGACGAGAGTGTCGAACGGTTTTCCGCCGACGACCGACAGCACATGGCCCGCGAAGGCGAGATTGGAGTTGTTGTACATCCACGCCTGATCGAAGGGCACGATCTGCTCGAGGTAGCGCGCTTGGAGCATGCACTTCTCGGTGATCGAGCCACCTGGGGGAACGGGATCGAAAGCGTGGTCGCCGCTCCAACCGGTGTGATGGTGAAACAGGTCGATGACTCGCGCTCTGGACGTCGCATCAGGATCATTGACTTTGAACCAGGGCAGCATGTCTACGATGCGAGCGTTCAGATCGAGATCGCCCTGTTCGGACAGCATCAAGGCCAGCGTCGCAGTGAAGGTCTTCGTGACGGAGGCGATATGAAAGACGGTGTCAGCGGTGACGGGCTCTTGGGTGCTGACGTTCGTGACACCGATGCCGGTGGCATGGCGGTTGTCGCCGTGGATGACGCCGACAGCTAGTCCCGGTATATGCAGTTGTGCGATGAGATCGCCGGCTTCGCCGACGATCGCTTCGAAGGCCGCTTGGCCATCCTTCTCAGTCATTGATATTGAGCGCTTTCTTCTGAGGGTCGAGGGCCTTCGCCGAGGTCGTCACTACTGCTTGCATGTGACGCCGCGATGATTGCGGGGATTCTGCCATTGGAGCCATTGGTCAGCAACCCAAAGTAGGTACAACGCCCAGCACCGGCACAGCGCCCTCGAGTTCGTTACCCCCGAGCAGCGACACACCGGCCAGGACGTGAAGCTCCTGGCGAGGCGTGCGTCGCTCTACGAGAAGGCGAAGGCGCCGAACCCGAACCGATGGACGAAGGAGATCAGGGATTGGAGCCACGTCGACAAGGTCGTGCTCAACCCCGCACAGAGCACAGGCAAGGCTTCCCTGCGGCCGATACCGGGGCGTACGTGAGCTTTGCCTGTGGGTGGAAGGAACACGGCGGATTTCCGCCTCTACCCACCTGACCTGCCCCCGTTTACGCTACCAACTCCTACGTGACTTTCGCGGTCCCTGTCACGTGCCCCATCCTTCGAGTCCAATTTCAACGCTCGGGCCTCTACCTGTCCGAGGCCTTCTGCGCCTTGCGAGCGGCCTTCTTCCGTTTCGATTCGTCGTAGCTGGCGAGCATGGTCTTGCCGGTCTCTATGGTGAAGACGAGGAAGACCCCGACACTCAAGAACGTGTATCCCATGTGGAAGAACACCAGCTCGGGGCCGGCCGCCTCCACGAGTGGGCCCCCGTAGGGCGAGTTCATGGACATGGTCGTCACGGCATAGAGTAACGACTCGGTGAAGGGCCAGTTTCCGACCAGCCACACGAACAGCGTGCCGATGAGCAACAGCATGACCAAGACGAGTCCGAGCGATCGGTAGTAGGCATCGCTGGCCAGGCGCTTACCGATGCCGACCATGAATTGAAGGGCGAGAATCAAGGAAGTGATCATGGGCGTTCTCCTACGCGTCCCCGTTCAGGTGCATGGCGCCTGGTTTTCACCATCTACCGGGGCGATGGGATGGTGAGGGCGGAGTCGAGCTACGTCATCGAGCCTTCCGCCATAACGCATCCCTCTCCCGCCGAGTTGGGCGCGTTGCCGAAAGGCCCGTGACCCGCCGTCAGGCTCACAGGGTAGGCTCCGGGCGGACGATCGTGTAGCCGACCAGGATGCCGGCAAAGATGGTCAGGGCGACCACGAACATCTGGAGGAACTGCTGCGTCCCCACCAGCAGCTCGCCCTCCGCCATGGCGGCCAGGCCGCGGAAGCCGATGCTGCCGCTCACCAACAGGATGATGGCCGGAAGGAGCACGATCGAGGTCGGCCGTCCCGTTTGCCTTGCCCAGAGGTTGGCCACGACCACGGCCACGACCGTTCCGACCAGATTGCCGAGATTGCCGTCCAGGATCGCCTGTCCCGCCATGATGCCGAGATAGGCGATACCGCATACAAGGACGGCCCATGGTAGATCCCGGCGCGATGTCTGGAACACCAGGCACAGGCCGACGAGGAGCAAGGGAACGAGCAGCCACAGCCAGGCCGGATCCACGACCGTGGCCGGCCCGCCGGGCCCCAGGGAAAGCGCAGCGCTTGCCACGGCGACGCCCAGCCAGCCGCCCGCGACCTGCTTGACCAGGCAGACCAGGCCGCTCATCAGGTTCGCCGTGCCTGAGACGACGCGCTGCGCCGCGAGTTCTCCGGCACCCAGGCTGATCGTGTAGCCGGGAAGCAGGATCGCGACGGCGGAGAGGATCACGAGGACGAGGTTCAGCTCTGGCACCCAGGTCTTCACGATGGTCGCCAGAACGCCAACGACGAACGCCGTCGAGAGCGGCAACCAGTCCACGGCCGCCCCTCCGACACGCCCCGAGAGCACGACCAGACCGTAGACGAGCATGCTGAACAGCGTTGCGACCAGAGTGTCGGACCAGCCACCACCCAGGAGCGGCGCCAGTCCCAGCCCGACCAGCGCGTAGCCGCACATGGTTGCGAGCCTGCCCCACGGGGGCGGCATGCGTTCGATGGCCTCGAGACGAGTTGACGCGTCGGCAAGCGACACGGTCCCGGTTCCCACCTCGGTCAACAGATCGCCCAACCGGGCCAACTTGTCGAGATCCAGGTCCGGGGGCGGCGTGGCAAGGACCTCCACGCGCTGCGGTGCGTCAGGGCGCTCGCGCACGGCGAACACGATGTCCGACGGAGTCGACCGGATGACAGCCTGGTAGCCCAGCCTCTTCGACAGGCCCGCGAGGAACGTCTCCAGTCGGGTTGCGGTGGAGCCATAGTGATGGGCCGCAGTTCCAACCTTGATGATGAATCGGAAGGCATCCTCGAAGGGAACCTTCGAGGATGTCTGGGGCACTGTCCGGACGTGAGCGCTACCCATGGAACACCCCTATCCACCAGCCGAACAGAACCATGTGGTTTTCACAAAAAGGCTATTTCCAGACCTTACTCATTACCCGGTACATGTTACCTCCAAGGACTTTGCCACAATCCTCCTCGGCGTATCTCGGATGCCCACGTCGAACACGCGGTCGAACATGGTATCGGGGTCCATCCCCCGCCCGCGGCGGATGACCAGGTCGTAGCGGCCCTTGTGAGCGATCGAAGACCTCCCTCTCGGCTCTCCGCCGCGCCGTACCCAGGATGGTTGCGACCGCCCCGCGCCGGTCCATCCCAGCGCGGGAACTCGGGCTCACATGAGCCCGCGGGGAGGCCCCCCTGTGACGCCTACGAATCGTACGAGTCCGGCGAAGGTGCCATCCGCCTCCCTGCCACGGAGCGCGGGAGCTGTCGCGTCCGGAACAGCTTTTGGCCCCACACCGGGGAGATCAGGAAGTGGAGCCGGACGTCCGAGACGCGCTCGGCGTCGAGCCCGTTTGTCTCCGGTAGGCACGGGCGAAGTTGGACGGGCTGCCGTAGCCCACCCGGTGGGCGACCTCCCGAATCGGTATCCGCGGATCCCGCAGGAGCCTCTGGGCCTCGGATACCCGGGCCCGCTCCACCAAGTCGGAGTGCGTGAGTCCCACGCCGCGGAGCCTTCGCTGCAGCGTCCGAGCCCCCAATCCCAGGATCTCGGCGGATTGCAGCAGCGATCCGTAGCCGCGGCCGACCCCACTGGCGAGAACGGCACCGAGGCGCTCCGTCCAGTCGCCGAGGTCCGGGAGGACGACGTAGGGATCGTCCGGGGCGGGCTCGCCTCGGGCCTTGGCTCTCGGACGCACCAGCGGTTTCGCCAGGAGGGCCCGTGGAAACGCCAGGGCCTCGCAGTCCATGCCCGTCCGGATGACGGAGGCGCCCAGGTGTTCGGCGAAGCTTGGGGGCACCGGCCCCCGACACTCTAGATGCACCTCCCGAGGCCGCCAGGACGCGCCCAGCAGTTCGCGCAGGACCGCCACGACGGTGGCGACGCGCAGCTGCTCGGCGAAGCGCGCGCCGGGCTCGTCTGCCGCCGTGCTTCCACGCATGCAAAACCACACGTTGCGCGGCGTTTCGCGAAGCCATCCTGGGACGTGCGAGCTGTACACGCCCATGAGATCACGCGCCGCCTCCAGCAGCGTGAATCCGTTCGGGCTGGCCGCCAGTCGCAAGACGCGGGGCGACGTCGGCGCCGGCGCCACCGGATGCAGCGCGGCGCGAACGCCCAGGTCGTCGACGCCCTCCCTCTGCGCCATGACCTCCGTGAAGTGGAGGATGGGGAACACGGGGAGGACGGCGGAAGCCGGAAGCGGCTCTCGCGGGAGTCCCGCCTGCTCCAGCTCCCGGGCGTGTGGCATCCCTGCGTCGTCCAGCCAGTGGACGAAGGCGTTCAGACTCGCAGCACGCGAGACGGGGATCTCCGATCGAAGGGTGCGCATGGGATGGCGCGAATCGTACGCTCACGCCGAGCAGGACCCAAAGGACCCAGCGGCCGCGGGGCACGCCTTCGTGCGCACCCCAGGCCGGTGCCGCCTCACCCCCTCCCACCGCTGGCCCTGCGGGCCAACTGCTCTCGGATCGGACCCGGGCGGGAGGAACGACACCTGCGTAAGAGTAGGTGTCGCGCTAATGCGTAAGACTGGATGTCGCTTGACACCTGCGGACCCGTCCCGAGCACCTGCCTCTCGCCTCAAGCGGCAAGGGGCTAAAGTCTGCGCCGGAGACGACATCCACGGCCTGGGACGGCTCCTCTGGCCTTGCGCCCGCAGGAAGATCCAGCTCAGGACTTGCGCACATCCGTGCGCAGCCAGACCCGTCGCCGCTCGCCGGCCGACGTCCTGGGGTCCAAGCACTGCAGACTGGAGGAGAGCAAGATGGGTATCGGCAACGACGTGAAGAAGGCCGGGGGTTGGATGATGTTCCTCGGCATCCTTTATGTGATCGGCGGCATCCTGTGCATCGCACTGCCGCTTGCGGCGGGCTTGTCCGTGGCATGGGTGATCGGGATCGTGTTGACGATACTGGGCATCGTCCAAGCGATCGGCGCGTTCCAGGCGGACTCCTTCGGCATGGGTGCTGGGGAGATCCTGATCGCGCTGCTCTACATCGCCGGCGGCGTCATGACGCTCATGCACCCGCTCGCCGGGCTCACCGCCCTGACGATGCTGATCACGATGGTCATCCTGATGCGCGGCATCGTGATGATCGGTGGCGCCCTCCAGCTGAAGCCCGCCAAGGGGTGGGGTTGGGTTCTCTTCTCGGGCATCGTCGGCGTGATCCTCGCGATCATGCTCATCGCCCAGTTCCCGACCACGGCCGTGTGGCTCCCCGGTCTACTGCTCGGGATCGACCTGCTGATGTCCGGGTTGACGATCCTCTTCACGGGCGGGGCCGTGCGCGGCTTCGGCAAGGACGTGCTGAAGGACTCGGAGAGCGCCTCCTAGGTCCTCTCCGCAGGTGCGCTAGCAGACAATCTCTTGCTCTTGGGCAACCGTAACCCAGTTGCGGATCTCACGCTCTTCCACGAGCCGGAAGACAGCCAGCACTTCGAGGACATGCCGCTTTTTGCAATGAAACAGCAAACAAGCGAGCAAGCAAGTAAGCGACGATAGGATGCGCCCATGGCAATACTCAAGAACGAGCCGCTATTCTCTTTCAAAGATGGAGACTATGCTAAACCACATCACATTATCGTTGCAGGGAGCGACGAGGAAATCGGCTACGACTTAGCCTGCCTCGCCAAGGAAAAGTACGACTGCACACTCGAGAAATATGATGATCCTATCTACGGCGAAGCGCGTCGGGAGTTTTTCCGGCGTAACTGGCCAGAGATGAACGAACGCTCCAAGGGCATTCGTCGCGCCTTTGACTTGGCGGAAGACGATCATTTCCACGACACCTGCAGTCTGCCCTTCGACGTCTACGACTGTGTTCGGGGCCAGACACTCTCATTCGGCGCCTGCTCAGGGGTCGTGCTACCGATTGAGAAGAGCGACACAAGCAAAGGTGTGTATACCGCCCGCAACCACGACCTGTTCCCGCTACCGGCCTGGAGCACCCTTCTCGGTAAGACGCCGCCTGAGGGCGCCCATGGTTGCGAAGAGCGGGCCAATGTCGTCGAGTTTCGCCCCGACAAAGGCTGCAAGAGCATCCTGGTCGGCGGCCATGATCTCCTGACTCCATTCATCGACGGCATCAATGAGAAGGGGCTGTATTTCACAACCTTCGCCGATCCGAATGGCATAGGCGAAGGCGCCGCGGCTATGGCTGGGGGGAAAGCCAACGGTTTATCCGACGTGCAGCTTGGTGCGTATCTTCTCAGCAGTTGCGCCACCGTGGAGGAAGCCAAGAAAGCGATCCTTACCTCTCGTGTGATTCAGATTGGTATGTGTATCCATATGCTCATTGCTGATCGCCAGGGCAATGCCACCGTTTTCGAGATCGACAAGACAACCCAGGCTTATGTCTTCGTCGACCGCAAGCCGGGCGAGCCGCTTTTCTGCACCAATCACCCGCTGTTCACTTACACCGATCCCAGCACCTATCCGGCCTATTCAAAGGAGGCGGAGCACAACAGTTTCTTCCGGATGGACCTTCTGGATAAGACCTATGCAGGCATGAAGGCGCCGTTTCAAGAAATCGGATGCGAAAGATCTGGTCGATGTCGTCCACTGCGCCTTTGTCGACGACAAGAAGGCTGAGGCGGCGTTTGACGAACGCACGCTGATCAACACCAATTGTGATTTGTCCAAGCCGGAAATCACCGTCCGCTTCTACCTCGGGGATGATGGGCCGGTGCCTGGCACGAACCATATGAAGACCCGCATGAGTGAGCCTTTGACCTTTGGCTTCGACTGATCATCAAGGGGTTCGGGCGCCCATCGCGCCCGGACCCGCGGTATGCAACGCGAAAACGACTCACCGTGGATGGGCGTAAGCCGTTGACACGGGTCACAGCGCACTCAAACAAACAAAACGAATGACCAATCACGAGCAGAGAACAACAATGAACACTGAACACGACAAAGCTGGCGACAAGCTCTGAAGGGGCCTGTCAGGGCCGGCGCTTCGGGTTTCGAGCCGCTTGAAGTCGACAGCCCGATGGCCAGGTGGAAAAAGCCCCAGTCCCCGGAATTCATCGCAAAGGCGACCAAGAACTACAGTTTTCCCAACTGGCAGTCGGGCAACGAAGATTCCATCTACTACAACCTCAATATCCCCGAGTTCTTCCACTGCTCCTACGTCGCTCCGCCGAAGGAGTTTTCCAAGCTTGAGCGGGCGATCGATCCGTCAATCCTGGATCTGACCTATGCGGCCGTTGACGGCACACCCACTCCGCCGCTGAAGGAGTATCTGGTCGGCAAGCGCCAGGTTCAGGCGATGATGATGGCCCACAAGGGCAAAGTCGTCTTCGAGGTCTATCCGGGCATGAATCCCACCGATATCCACATCTGGATGTCGGCATCCAAACCGACGGTTGGCCTGCTTGTCGCGATGCTTGCTGATGAGGGCAAGATCGATCTGGACAAGCCGGTCCCGACCTACGTGCCCGAGCTCAGAGGGTCGGCCTGGGAGCAGGCGACGGTCAGGAACGTGATGAACATGTCCTCCGGCCTCGATATTGAGGAAACCATCGAGAACCTACTGAACCCTAAATCGTGGATCGCAAACTGGTTTGCGGCGGGTTTCGAGCTGAACAAGGGCGATTTCCGCGAGATGTCCAAGAATGCCAAGCCATTGCCGGGTGAATCCGCAGGCGAACATTTCCGCTATTCCGGCGCGAATACGCAGACGCTGGTGCTGGCGACGCAATATGTGTCCGGAATGCGGTGGCAGGACCTTTGGAACGAGCGGGTCTGGTCGAAGATCGGGGCGAAGAACCCGTTCATTTGCGGGCTCGCGCAGGACGGAACTCCTCTGGCCGCCGGTTTGCACAACACGACGCCCGAGGACCTGTTGCGCTACACGTTGATTTACACGCCCAGTTGGAATGTCGTGTCGGATGAGCAGATCGTCTCCGACAGGCTGCTAAAAGGCATCCAGACCATGGGCAATCACGAGGCCTACAAGGGCTCGACCGAAGAGCAATACGGCACCGACTGGTTCGGCGAAGTCCCTGCCTACAACTCCGCCCAGTGGGACCATGTCTTCAGCGACGGCGCCATGTTCAAGCACGGCAACATGGGACAGGGTATCTATGTCGACCCGGCCCGCGATTTCTGCGGCATGTACTTCGGTCTCGCGCCCAACCCTGACGAAATCTCGGGGATCGATCACTCGCCGGGATATCTGCGCAACGCGGCGAAAATGCTGGCAGGAAAATAGGGACGGTACCCACATCATCCAAGTCGGCGCGAACGGTGACCTGAGCGAGAAGGCCGCATGACCCTGAAATCCGCAGCGCCGCTCGTCACGCACTTTCAACATCGAATGGGTACATTCCCGAAACTAGGCTCACAGAAAGAGAAGCAAGAAATGAAAGATCGTCATGTTAAGGAAGGACAGTCCGTCGGGGCCGCGATCGAACAGATCGTGTCGGGCCTTGCCGGGCGCATAGGATTCGCGGCGCAGGAAATTGGCGGCGACGAAGTGATCGCGGTCAATGGCGATGAAACCTTTGCGATGGCGAGTGCCTATAAAGTGGCGATCGCCACGAAAGTGCTGGATCGCGTGGACAAGGGGGAACTCAGTCTCGACCAAATGGTCGACGTCCCGCAAGACATGTATGTCGCCGGCGAAGTTGCGATTGCCGAGAGATTCCCCCACCCCGGGGTCCAGTTCTCGTTAGCGAACTTGATATATCCGATGATCACAGAGAGCGACAACACGGCGACCGACGTCTGTATGGGGCTGGCAGGTGGACCAGCAGCGGTGACCGAGAACCTGCGCAGGCTCGGGATCACCGACTTCAGGGTCGATCGGACTGTCCGCGAGATTCTCATGGATTTCTACGGCTTGCCAGCGGTCACCCCAGAAGCTGTCGTTGAGGCCATCAGCAACAACCCGGCACTGGTGCCGGCCCAGGTTGATCCCAATCCGGACTTCGAGGCGGATCCCCGCGACCACACAACGCCCAATGCGTATCTGAAACTCCTACTTGCCATCGACGGTGGCACGGCGATGAGCGCCGAGAGCAGAGAGTTCCTGCTAGGCGTCATGTCGCGCACGCGCACCGGCGCTGGCCGACTCAAGGGAATGTTGCCGAAGGGAACGCCCGTAGCGCACAAGACCGGAACCGTAGGCGGAGTTGCGAACGACGTTGGCTATATCACGCTCCCTGACGGTCGACGATTTGCTATCGCCGTGTTCACAAACAGCAGTGAGACGCCCGCTTCGGACAGAGAACGGGCTATTGCCGAGATCGCCCGCATGCTGTTCGACTATTTCTACCTGGCTCCGGTGGCGAAGCAATAGGTGGGTAAACCTGTCGGGGGCGCACCCTCTGCCGGTGCGCCCCACCAGCTGATCAACACCATTGTGGTTTGTCCAAGCCCGAAGTCACCCTCCGCCTCTACCTCGGGGATGTTGGGCCGGTGCCTGGCACGAACCACATGAAGACCCGCATGAGTGAGCCTTTGACCTTTGGCTTCGACTGATCAGCTGTGCAGGACGTCGTCGCCGCCGCGAATGAGGGTCGGAAGGTACTCGTCCTTACGGAGCGCCGCGCCCACATCGATGCCCTCTGGGAGGCGCTGTGCCGGGAGAACGTCGATGTCATCTCCCTCCAACGGGGGGCTCGGCGCGCGCGCACGCAGGGAGGCACTGGGCGCCATTGCGCCTGAAGGTGAGACGCCGCAGGTCGTCGTCTCAACGGGTCGCTTCGCCGGAGAGGGCCTGGATCTTCCGCACCTGGACACCTTGTTCCTCGCATTGCCGATCTCCTGGAAGGGGACCGTCTCGCAGTACGTGGGACGGCTGGATCGGGCACATCCCGGGAAGACCGACGTCCGGGTCGTGGACTACGTCGACTTCGACGTCCCCCTCCTCGCCCGGATGTTCGAGCGCCGTCTGCGCACGTACCGAACGCTCGGCTACGAGGAGGATGCCCCACTCCCCTTCGAATCAGACGGCGCCGGTGCAAGCCCACGGCCCGTGTAGGCGAAGTACCGCCACCGACGCCTGCGCGTTGGGCCATGCCAGCGAACCGCACGCGCCCTCAGAGGCGACTCTCGCGCGAACGGATTTCTGCCAGCACGTGGCACGAGATGATCCGTCGACTGGGGGCCATGCTGTAGGGTCACGCTTCCGACCGAGGATTCGACGTGGAATGTGCGGAGCCTGTGGCGGCGGCAGCGCGGAGCGGAGCTCCACGTGGGGACACGCCGTCCTGGCGTTGCCCGCGAATGCGCCACCACGCTCGCGGACTCCGCTCCGCCCGAGAACACGAGGCTGGGAAGAGATGGGAGAGGCTATGAAGCGCACGATCGTGACACTGGTTCTGGCTACCTTCGTCGGTATCTGCGCCGCCGAGGAGGACGTCGTGACGTACGAGCCGATCCCGCCCTCGATTCTGACCCCGGACCGCGTCGAGACACGCCTGGGCCCGCTCGAGTTCTTCGACGGCTATCCCAACCCCGAGACCGTCACGGCCGTCTACGACAACCTCGACTTCCAGCGCGGAGTACGCACCTTCCTGGACGCAATGCCCATCGCATCGCTTCACGCCATGCGCGAGGGATTACGCAAGGTCGGTGTGGCCAACGGCACGATCGGCATCTTCGAGAGTCTGATGGACTCGCGGACGCTCTTCCTCACAGCCAATACGGAAAGCGTCTACGCCTTCGCCTGGCTGGACCTGAAGGACGGGCCCATGGTGGTGGAGAGTGCGCCCAACACCCTCGGCATCCTCGACGACTTCTGGTTCGGGCACGTGACGGATCTGGGCAACGCTGGACCGGACAAGGGGAAAGGCGGGAAGTTCCTGATCCTGCCGCCCGGGTATGAAGGTGCCGTTCCCGAGGGCTACCACACGTTCGAGTCGCGAACCTACGGCAACTGGCTGCTCTGGCGTGGGTTCCTCGAAGAGGGCGACCCCGGGCCCGCGGTGGCTAACCTGAAGGCGAACACGCACATCTACCCTCTGGCGCAGCGCGACGCCCCGCCTCCGGCGGAGTTCGTGAATCTGTCGGGCAAGTCGTTCAACACCATCCACGCCAACGACTTCTCGTTCTTCGAAGAAGTACACGAGGTCCTCCAAGAGGAACCCGTCGACGCCCTCGATCCGGAACTCCTCGGCATGCTGGCGTCCATCGGCATCGAGAAGGGCCAGCCCTTTACACCGGACGACAGGATGAGGGCTCTCCTCACGGACGCGGTCGCCGTGGGCAACGCGACCGCACGCGCCCTGGTGTTCGCAACGCGTGACCCCGCGGCCTACTACTTCGAGGACAGTGCCTGGAAGACCGGATTCGTGGGCGGCAGTCACGAGTTCGCGCAGGAGGGCAGGCGCCTGCTCGACCCGCGCACGCTGTTCTTCTACTACGCCACCGGCATCACGCCGGCCATGGCCGCCAAGATGGTCGGCATAGGCTCCCAGTACGCTGGTGCCATGGTGGACTCCGAAGGCCGGGCCCTCGACGGGGGGCGGACCTACCAGCTCCGCCTCCCCCCGAACGTGCCGGTGAAGGACTTCTGGTCTCTGGTGCTGTACGACAACCAGACACGCTCGATGCTGCAAACCGATCAGCAGTTTCCCAGCCTGAACAGCCAGCGCGGCGTCAAGCCGAACGAGGATGGCTCCACGACCGTCTACTTCGGTCCGCGTGCTCCGACGGGCAAGGAGAGCAACTGGATCCAGACGATGCCCGGCAAGGGGTGGAGCGTCATCCTGAGACTCTACGGCCCGCTGGATGCATGGTTCGACAAGGCCTGGCAGCCCGGCGAGGTCGAGCGCCTCGACGACGTCCCGGCCGTCGTACCGGCGGGTACGCGGCCGAAGATGGCAACCGACATCCCGGCCTCGATCACGACGCCGGACCGCGTCGATACCCGCATCGGCCCTCTCGAGTTCTTCGACGGCTTCCCGACCCCGAAGACCGTCGAGCTCGTCTACGACAACCTCGACTTCCTGCGTGGCACGGAGGCGTTCCTCACGGCGATGCCCGCCGCGTCGGTGCACGCCCTGCTCGCCGGCGTCGCAGACTGCGGCGTAAATCGGAACGGGGTCATCTCGATCACCGAGACACTGATGGACGCGCGGTCCCTCTATCTGACGGCCAATACGGAGAGCGTCTACATCGGTAGCGTTCTCGACCTGCGCGAAGGCCCGGTCGTCGTGGAGAGTCCGCCCAACACCCTGGGCATGGTCAACGACCACTTCTTCCGCTACGTATCCGACATGGGCAATGCCGGCCCCGACAAGGGCAAGGGGGGCAAGTACCTCTACCTGCCCCCGGACTGGGAAGGCGCTGTCCCCGAGGGCTACTTCACCTACCGCTCGCCGACCTTCCGGAATCTGATGTTCTGGCGGGGCTTCCTGGTGGACGGCGATCCCGCACCCGCCGTTGCGGCAGCCAAGACTCTCATCAAGGTCTACCCGCTCGCGCGGCCGGGAGATGGGGAGAAGGTGTCGTCCGTCAACGTCTCCGGGCGGTACCACAACACCATCCACGCCAACGACCTCCACTTCTACGAAGAGGTCCAGGAGGTCCTCGAAGAAGAACCCGCCAGCGCGTTCAGCCCGGAGGTGCTTGGCCTGCTCGCCGCCATCGGCGTCGAAAAGGGAAGGCCCTTCGCGCCTGACGAGCGGATGAAGGGCATTCTGGAGGACGCGGTTGCGGTGGGCAATGCCACGGCGCGCGCCATCTCGTTCCGTCCGCGCGACTCTCGGGCCTTCTACTACGACGACTCGGCCTGGTTCACCGCCTTCGTCGGCGGCAGCCACGCGTTCCTCAGGGAACGTGGTGCGTTCGACCTCGACGCCCGCACCCTGTTCCACTATCCGTACACGACCGTGACGCCGGCGATGGCGATGGAAACCGTTGGTGTTGGATCGCAGTACGCGATTGCGTCCGTCGATGCGAACGGGGACTATCTGGACGGATCCAAGACCTACTCGGTGACTCTTCCGGCAGGCATCCCGGCCAAGGACTTCTGGTCGTTCGTCAACTACGACCCGCAGACCCGCTCCCTGCTCCAGACGCCGCAGACGCCGGTCCCGAGCGTCAGCAGTCAGAGCGGGACCGTGCAGGCGAACGCCGATGGCAGCACGACGATCTGGTTCGGGCCGAAGCCGCCCGCCGGCAAGGAGTCGAACTGGGTCCCGACCATGCCGGGGAAGGGCTGGTTCACGGTCTTGCGCCTCTACGGTCCCCTGGAGCCGTGGTTCGAGAAGACGTGGCAACCTGGGGAGATCACTCTCGTCGAGGACTGAGCGATCTGGTAGGGCGGACCGCCGTCGTACCAATCGCCGCTCTCGACTGCTTGAGTTGCTGTGGCGAGAGTCCGTATAGCCGCCGGAAGGCGCGTGAGAAGTTCGTAGGATTGCTGTAGCCGAGCGACCGGGCAATTTCGTTGACCGGCCACCCCTCCTCCAGCAGCCACTGTTTCGCGAGCGCGAGCTTCGCCTCCAGTACGACCTCTGAGAAGACCAACCCGCAGTCGGCTAACCGCCGCTGGAACGTCCGTACGCTCATGTGCGCCACGTCGGCCGCCGTCCGAACGTCGGCGCACCGGCTCACGACCAGCATCCGGACGAGGCGGCCCACCGCATGGCGAGCGGATCCCGCATCGAGCGAGGCCAGGGCCTCGTCGGCTGGCACGTCCTGTCCGGCGCCCACGCCCGGCGACGGCAGAGTGAGAAACGCTAGCGGAAACCGAAACGAGGAGCCCTCTGCGGTTGGACCCGCCCGTGCGTGCTCGAAGGCGTCCGAGACGTCCGCCACTCCCGCGACGGAGCTCGAAGGCAACACGACATCCGAAGGCCGCCATGCCTCTCCGACAAGAGAGCGGATCGTGTTGATAGTTGCCATCATGGCAAACAGGTGCCCGTGGAGGGACCGAGGCCCGCCGGTCTCCCGGTACTCGAAACGGACGTCGTCGCCCTCGGCAGAGAAGTGATAGCTGCTATGCGAGGTGACGCTGCTGGCGAAGCGACATGCCAGGGCGAAGTACTCGTAGAGGTTCTGGGAGGTGGCCATGAGTTGGCGCAGATTCCCCATGGTCTCCGGACGTGCGAGTCGCCCGGCACGCGCTCCGAAGTGATCGATGCCCTCGCCGCGGCTCGCGCGTTCGAAGAAGTCCACGAGGCAGGAGAAGGGGACCGCGGTCTGCTCATCCTCGAGGAGATGGGGAGAGATGTGGGCCTTCGACAGGTAGGTCTCCGCAGGAGCCCCCAGCTCTTCGAGGAGTCGCACGAACGGCTTGAGGGGCCACACGCGCGCGAAGGGAACGGCGAGCGACATTGGCTTGTGCATCTCCAGGACGTCTTTCCGCGGGCGTGCAGAGGGTACCTCCGGCAGGAGGAGGCTCGACAGAGCCTCTGGTCAGCGGCGCCAGCTCCCAGCCGGGATCAAGGGAGTCTCCGAAGGCAGCGGCCCGCACCAGGATGCGCAGCTCCCTGCGCCTTGGAACTCCCCCATCCAGGAGCGATTCATGGTTCTCAAGGCCCTGGATAGCGGGGTCTCGAAGGAGAGCCTCACCTCTCGGTTTCGGTCGCAAGGCGGACCCCATTCCGACCTGTTGACTTCACTCGCGCGGCCTCTCGCCTTCGGACAGAGAGTTCGAGAGGAAGGCGTAGAGTCCGGCTGTCAACCACCAAGTCGGCGTGCCGGCGCCGGGTGACGCTCCGGTTGCGTGGAGATGCGAAGTCCCGGCCTCTGCCGGCGGAGCTGGCGCGGAGTCCTCTCGCCGTGCTCTCCGGCCTCTGGCGAGGCCAAGAGGAGAGAGTGGCTCCACTTCGAACCGTCGCCCGCGAGCACTCTCTGCTCTCTGAAATCGTTGCAGGCCCAATCGAGGAGAGAATCCCGCATCGCACTACGGGCGTGGGGTCTCCCGGATGCCGCCCCAGTCAACGCCGATCCCGAATCTGAGAGCGCAAAGCAACGGATCCCGTGAGTCTGCGCACACGGGTTCAGCAGGCAGGGCCTCGGAACCGGGCCAACCGAGCTGCGCTACTCCACCGACCACTCCTGGCCGTTGACTTCGTCGGTCACGATGCCCTCGTCCACGTACCGCGTCGCGAGCTCCTCGAGGTGGTCCATGATCGCCTCGAAGGTCATCCCGCCGCAATGGAACATGCACACCTGATCGGCCTCGAGGTGGATGGCCGCGATGTCGAGGCCGTACCCCCCGCCGTTGATGTCGACCTGCGCATGGCAGTCGTCGACTAGACTTGCCAGGTTGGGCCACGCGTGACGGCGCCCGCCTGCCCTCTGGGCACCCGCCTTCTTCGAGCGCTTCTTCGCCACCGTGTCCGCCCGCTCCACCGCGCCGGTGAGATCATGCCGCGCTACGGCCCGCCGCGAAGGTCCCGAAGTCGCGCGACGGAGCGCACGAGCCCGGCATCCTGCAGCGCCGCGAGTACGTCGTCGATCGTACACGGCGGATTCTTCAAGGCCGTCGCCTGCTCCATCAGGACCTGCGCGACGAGGGCCGGGGCCTCCTCGATGCGCTCCAGGATGAAGTCGTCCGGGTGCTGCGCCTCGACTCCGTGCGCAGCCAAGATGCCCGAGGGGAAGTCCTTCAGGTTGGACGTCACGATGATCTGCGCGCTCCCTCGGATCGCCGCCGCGAGAACGTGGCGGTCGTCCGGGTCGGGGAGCTCGAGGTCTTCGATGAGATCCTCGAAGCCGGTGATCTCCCAGTCGGGAATCGCAGCCTTCATGAGTTCGCGGGTCCTGTCGAGCGCGTCCGGCGCCAGGTCCGGGCGTCGATCCAGGATGCTCGCGAAGCACTCCTCCATGATCCGCTTGGACCACCGGGCGCGCACCATGCCGGCGAGGTCCATTCGGATCAGCAGGTCGCGCAGCGGAGCCGGATGGAGGACGCAGGCATCGAGGATCGCGACGAGCGGCACCGGGACACCGTTCAGTACCCGAGACCGTGCTTCTGCGCCTCGGATGCGAGTTCATCCAGGACATCCTTGCGGCGCTTCTCCTCCTGCATGCGGAACCGGAGCACGTCGTCGGCCCGCACACGGCGGTGGGTCCCCACCTTGCGCGACGGGAGCTTGCCCGATTCGAGGAGCTGGACCAGGTGCGGGCGCGACACGTTCAGGAGGTCCGCGGCCTGCTGCGTCGTGAGCTCCGCGTGGATCGGAACCAGGGTCACGGCGTTCCCGTTCGCCATCTGGCCGAGAATGGCCATGAGCATCTGGAAGGCCTCGAGCGGCACGTCCACGCAGATGGGCTTGTCGGTCCCCTCCGGCCGCAGGCGCACGATGCGCCCCCGGGAGCGCGGCAATTCAGACAGGGCGCGCAGGGCCTCGCGAGCCCGTTCCGTCAGGGCCTTCGAGGGCATCTTGAGTTCGAACGTGCTCATGGAGGAAGTCTATCATCATTCGCAATAGTCGCACCAAACGAAACAGATGAATCCGCCCGCGCGATCTGCCCCCCCCGGCAGCGGGGTCTCGGTCTCGGCTGCGACCTGGACCTCGGGTGGATCGCCCCCCAGTTCGGGCAGCCAGACTCACGACCAATGCACTATCAGGATGGAGGCCGGCCACAGCGCC
Organism: uncultured Planctomycetota bacterium; assembly: GCA_963802335.1. Lineage (GTDB taxonomy): Bacteria > Planctomycetota > PLA2 > PLA2 > JAEUHO01 > CAWDIE01. The sequence goes on from CAWDIE010000009.1 coordinate 1,082,004, forward strand.
TTCAGAACCAGAGACCGATCGACAGGTTCTGCAATCGAGTCGGCATTCGAGTCCCGCCCCGCGAGCCAGGATCCTCGCCACGAGCCCACGAGCGCAAGCCTCTGCACCCTCGATTTGCTCAGCCCGTGCAGCCTCCTTCGCGCACGTTCGAGCACGTGCATGCAGAGAGTCCCCAACAAGCTCACGCCGTCGAGCACTCTCGCCTCTCGACCGGCCCCGACCTTGCGGCGGTGTTCCTGCAGGTTCGCGCACGTGCATGCACAGAGTTCCCCTTCGACACGCACGAGCGGCCCCCTCCCTGCTCGCGACGCCTGGAGGCCCCAACGAGGGCGCAATCCCCTGCCGCCCGTTCTCTTTCAACCACGCACGGCGCACGGGCGGGGGCGCCGGGTCTAGACGCTCCGGTAGCCGCCCTGGACCCAGTCCAGAACCATCGTGGCGAACTCGTCGGCCTTGTCCTGGTACGAGAAGTGCCCGCACCTCTCGAACACGTGGAGCCGGCTTCGCGGGAGGCGCTCCTGGAGCCGCCTCGCATTGTCGAGGAGAAGGAACTGGTCCAGGTCGCCCCAGAACAACTGGACCGGCAGGTCCAGGGTCGCCAGGTGCGGATCCACCGTGGCGAGATTCTGCGGATACGTGGCGAACCAGTGCGTGATGGCACCGATGCGCCCATCGTAGGAGGCGACGTAGTCGGCGACCTCCTGCGCGCTCGGCACGTAGTTCACACAAGCGAGGCGGTAGCCGCCCTCCACGAAGGCGCGGGCCCCCGTGATCCGAAACATCATCCGCCAGAAGGCGGAGTCCACGGCCTTGTTGATGATGCTTCCGTTCACCGAGGGCAGGATCCCCGGACCGTCGCCGACGAGCAGGCTCGCGGCCTTGTGGTCCTGGTGGATCACGTAGTGGAGCGCCGCCGGCATTCCAACGTCCGGCCCCACGATGTGCACGTTCTCGAGCCCCTTCTCGTTCACGAATCGCTCGAGGAAGCGGCCCTGCGCCTCGAAGCTCATGAACTCGAGGCCGCCTTCACTCCGCCCGAAGCCCGGCAGATCCAGGGCAACCAGGCGGCAATGCTCGCCGAGGCGCTTCCAGATTGGGTCGTAGCAGAGGATGCTCTGCGGTAGCGGGCTCAGGAGGAGTACGGTGGGCCCCTCCTTCGTCCCACCTTCGGCACATCGGATCTTGACGCCAGCAATCGTCTCGAACCGGGGCTGCACGGCCAACTCGACGGGGCGCGGCTCGGCGCGTCCCGCGCCGGGCTTCCTGACGGCCTTGAGCTGACCGTACTCCGGCGTCACCAGAAGCAGGACGCCGGCGTTCAGCTTCCCGAAGAAACCGATGGGATCCTTGGACTCCAACATGATGTCTTCCCCCTCGACGTTCTCTAGCCGCGCACGACCTACTTCGGGGATTCCTCGTCGAGGAACCCGTGCCAGGGACTCCAGTTGTCGGCCACCGGAACCAACCCCTTCGCCTCGGCGAAGCGCTCGTAGACGGCGACCATCTCGGCCAGCCGCTCGGGCTGCTTGGCATCGAGCGGGCGCGTCTCGCCGGGATCGCCCTTGATGTCGTAGAGATGCCAGGCCCCGTCTCCATACATGGCCGGACGCACGCGGATCGCCTTGTAGTCGCCGGCGACGACATAGCCGTTCCCGAAGAGCTCGAACGCGACCCACTGGTCCGGCGTGCGGGGCTGCTCGGACCTTCCTTCGAGGAACGGCCGCATGGAGACGCCCGAGGGCGGGACGATCCGGCGGCCCTTGTAGTCCGCGGGCGCGGGTTGGACGCCCGCGTAGTCGAGGATCGTGAGGGGGACGTCCTTCATGTGGGCGAATGCAGCCGGCTTATGCCCTGCCCTCTGGAACGCAGGGTTGGCCGGAGGGACGACGACGAGCGGTACCCGCACGCCCCCCTCACCGATGAACCACTTCCACCACTGGAGCCCGCCGGTGGCCGCATTGGCCCAGTCGGTTCCGATGAAGCCGAACGCGTTCCCACGCCCGATGTCCTCGAACGCCTGGCTGAAGGTCGCCTCGATCCACTGCGTCGCGCCCAGGTTGCTCAACTCGCCCCGGAGGTCCAGGCCCTCGGGGCCGTTGTCGGACAGGTAGACGACCAGCGTGTCGTCGAGCTGCCCGGTCTCCTGGAGGTAGTTGAGCATCAACCCGATGTGGTAGTCCTGCGACTCCATCATGGCCGAGTACGTGGCCATCATGCGGGCCTGTCGGCGCTGCTCTTCCTTGCCCAGGTCGGCCCAGGCGCGCAGCAGGCGCTTCGAGGTCGCGGCGGGGAAGGACGCATCGGCGGGGAGGATGCCGAGTGCCTTCTGCGACTCGAACCGCGCACGCTTGAGGCCCTCGAACCCCGCCTGCAGGTAGTGGTCGAGATACTTGTCGATCAGGAAGTCGGGCGCCTGGAGCGGCGCGTGGGCCGTCGTGTAGGCCACGTAGGCGAAGAACGGCTTGCCGGAGTCGCGCCCCTGCTCGAGATAGTGCAGCATCTTCCCCGTGTACAAGTCGTCCGAGAAGATGCCCAACGGCCGGTCGACTTCCTGGCCGTCCTCATAGAAGGGTTCCTGGGGGATTCGCCCCGCCTGGACCTCGGCCCGCACGGCGGGATCGTGCGTGTCGACGTGGAACACCCCTTGGTTCCAGTGGTTGGAGCCGCCCGTGTAGATCGCGTAGCTGTGGTCGAAGCCCCACTCGTGGGGCCCCTCGCCGCCGTGCGCCGTGCCGCCCAAGTGCCACTTTCCGACCATGTAGGTGCGGTACCCCGCGTCGTGGAGGAGCTCGGCGATCGTGGCCGTCGTCCGGGTCAGGTAGGCCTCGTAGCCAGGCTTTCCCTTCGCGGGCGGGTAGAGCGCGTAGTCGAAGGCCGCCAGCCCGACCTCGACCGGGTTGTTCCCCGTGAGCAGCATCGCCCGCGATACCGAGCAGACCGGGGACGCGTGGAAGCGGGTGAACATGACGCCCCGTTCCACGAGGCGGTCGAGCGTCGGCGTCTTCGTCACGGCGCCGCTGATCCCGAGGTCCCCGAAGCCGATGTCGTCCCCGACGATCAGGAGGATGTTGGGCCGTCGGGCGGAGTCGGAGCCCGGACGGGCGGGGACGGCGTCCTGCGGAGGCGGCTCGTCGCACCCCAGGAGAAGCACGCAGAGGAGGAGGGCAAGAGTCGCTCGCATGGAACCTCGGAGCCGGAAGGAGCAGGGGTGCCCGGCGACGACCCGTCGCCGCCGGAGCGCGGCGACCACCCGACCGTCACCGACCGTCACCGACCCAACTGTAGGACGTACCGTGGGGCGTTGGCGGGATTTCAGGGGACATGTACGATCTTGGCCATGTCGGCTGGGCAGCTGCGAAGGCCGGGTGAAGCCGAGGCACCGTTCGCGGCGCAGCGGCAACTCACCGACTTCGCGGAGTTCGCGGAGCTCTTCGCACGCTGGCGCGGGCGCTTCGAGCAGATGTCGCGCGGGCGCTTCGAGGGGACCTTGCGGGTCGTGGCGGGGGGGGCCGTCCGCCTCTTCGAGGCCGAGACCAACCAGTCCCTCCTGACCCGCGGGATGGACCAGACCTCCATGGCGACCTTCATCCCGATCACGCCGGCCAACGAACGGACGGCATGGAGCGGTCGGCGCCTCGCCACGGGTCAGCTTCTCGCGAAGACACCGGAAGCGCCCTACGGCAACCTCACGGGACGAGGCACGGTCATCCGGGCGCTGCTCGTCCCGGTGGAGGTCCTGGAGGATGCCCGGCGCGTCCTGGGAGGCCGGGACGACGGACCCCGTCTCGCACCGTGGGAAGCCCGCCGGCCCGACCCCGGAGCGATGGCGGCGTGGCAGCGCTCGATGGACGTGCTCCTCGCGTCGGCACTCGCCGGACCTTCCCTGCTCGACGGCGCAATGTGGCAGCAACTCGAAGTGGAGTGTCTGCGACGTCTCGTCGCCGTGCTCGAGTCGACGCGCGGCGGCCGGGCCCCCCACGGGTCAAGCCGGCCCCGCGCACGTCTGCTGCGCCATGCATTCGACTACCTGGAGGCACACGCTCGCAAGCTGCCGACCGCCCTGGACCTGTGCGCCGAACTCGGTGTGAGTGACCGCACACTGCGCCGGGCCTTCCTCGAGACCGTCGGCATGGGGCCGATCGCCTACCTGCGCGTCCTCCGCCTGCACGGGGCGCGTGGCGACCTGCTGCGGGCCCGGCACGGCGAACCGGTCAAGGTGGCAGACGTCGCGCGCCGCTGGGGGTTCCATCGCATGGGTCCCTTTGCCGGAGAGTACCGCCGGCAGTTCGGGGAACTGCCGTCGCACGCGTCGGGTGTCCGCGGGCCGCAGCGGCCTTCCCGCCCACCTCGCTGAGCATCTCCGCATCGGGCGTCGCCGGAGCCCCCTCCCCCTCCGGCAACGGACGCCGGTGCTCGTGCGGGCGCCGCGAGCGACTGCCAACGTCGAAGCTCCGGCTGGGATTGTCGCCCCGCATGCGTACGCTTGCATTCCACTTCCTGCTGTTTGGTGGTGGGGCCTGCACTCTGCCCGTTGTCGACCGACGAGCGGGACACTCTACGCTCTCAACTGGCTCAGCTCTTGCGGCCTCCTTCAGGCACGTTCGTACACGTGCATGCAGAGAGTCCACTTCGACAACTCGCCCGCGAGCACTCTCTGCTCTCTGAAACTGTTGCGGGCGCAATCGAGGAGAGAATATGGCGTCACGCCCCGGGCTCTGACCGCGGGCCCCCATCGACACCGAGCACGAAGCGGGCCCTCTCGTGGCGCAGCATCTCGAAGGTGTTCATCGACTTGACCCCCACGCCCAGGCATGCATCCGGGATCTTGATCATCTTCCTTGAGGTGCTGTGACGCTCGTGGGTGACCACCGTATGCCCGTGCGCATGCGCATGAGCGACGAGGTAGTAGTCGGCGCCCTCCAGGAATCGGCTGACGGCGACCGCCTCGTAGTCCTGGTCCTGCGCCCACTGGCTCACGACGACGAGATACTTGGCCATCTCGGCCGTGGGTTTGAGGAAGAACTCGGGACCGCGCGCCTCCGCCCAGTCCGCCAACTCGTCCTCTCCTGCTTCGAGCTCGTCACCGACCTTCTCGATGCTGAGGACCGTGTCCGTGGCGTTCTCGCGGAGCAGCCAATCCCAGAACGCAGGACAGAAGTCCAATCCGTAGTACCGGTTCTTGGCCTCGATGAACACGTTGGCGTCGAGCAGATACGGCATCAGCCGGAGACCCCGAGCCGGCGCCCGAGTTCCTGGAAGGTCTTGAGCTTCGAGAACCCGAACATGCGGAACGCGTCCTGGTAGAGCGTCTGCCCCTCGAAGGTGCTCGTGACCACCGCTCTAGCAAATCGCTCGCTGACCCGTGCTACCTCCGTGGCGTAGAAGTTCCCGCCCGACCCCCGGGGGATGTCGAGCAAGCGATCGCGTTCCTCCTCGTAGGCCGCCCACATCTCCTGGCGACCGAGGAACCCGGCGTCGTGCAGGCGCCGAAGGATCACGAGCGTGCTCACCTTGTACTGGCGCGCCAGGCGCTGGATCTCGTCCTGCAGACTCTGAGAGGCGTCGTACGCCTCGCGAAACGAGGCCAGGGGGACGAGCAGCTCTGCCGCCACCTGGTTGCACCACCGCTCGGCAGCGTGCTCGGAGACGACGGACACCTGCACGTCGGACAGCGCCGACTGCCCGAGCCAGACGTGCGCGAGCTCGTGCGCCAGGGTGAACATCTGCGCGGCGCGCGTGTCGGCGCCGTTCACGAACACGACGGGGGCGTACTCGTCCACGAGGGCGAAGCCCCGAAACTCCTCGGGATCGAGCTTGCGGTGGCTGTTGTTGAGGACGACCCCGCTGGCCATCACGAGGATCCCGATGTCGTCGGCTTGCTCCACGAAGCGCCGCAACGCATCCGTCCATCGCCTCAGCTCTGCACGCTCATCCAGATCGAAGTCCAGGGCATGCCGCATCCGGGCGGCCACCTCTTCCACGTCACTCTGTAATGTGGCGGAACCCACGAACGGGAGCGGGTCCTCACCGCTGCGACGGGCGTGTTCGCGATACCACTCCTGCCGTTCCTGACAGATGTAGATCGTCTCAAGGAGGTTCGGGCTGGGACGATCCAGCGGCCGATCCCCGATCGTGCGGAAGTCGGGAATCGGGATCTGCTCTTCGGGCGGCTCCGGGAGGAAGAGGTATCCGACGGGAACCCGCGTGCGCCGGGCGTAGTTCTCGACCTGCTTCAGCGTCGGGTTGAGGTCGCCGCGCTCCCACTCATCCAGCTTGGGGAACGGCCGCAGAAGGTCCTCGCGCTCGAGCCCGGCACGCTCGCGCGCCCATCGCAGAAGCTCGGCCTTGATCTCTACGCGGACCATCACTCGGTACTATATCCGCTCGGGGGCTCCCCCCAACCACCGCCAATCGCTGCGGGGAACCGGCCGGCAACCGCGCCGTGAGCCTTCGCCCAGGAGGTCATAGCGTCGCCTCGACGTACGGCCGCATGACTCTGGCGACGCGGCAGACGCGGGCGTAGCGCATGAGTTCATCGACACTCGACCCCGCCCGCCGGAGGAATCCGCGCAGCGCCTCCACGGCAACATCGACGCCGAGCTTGTTCCTGTACTTGAAGCAGTCGGCGACGGTCTTCGCGGCCCCGTAGATCCGCACGTCGACACCATCCAGCGTGTGCGTCTCGATGCCATCGGAGAACGCGCGCCCGGTGAACCAGCACACGCGCAGCGGAGGGTGATCCATGCGCGGCGCATCGGTTCCCCGCGGAAGTGCCAGGTAGACCTCGTGCGGAATCTCCGTCGTCAGGTCGTGGAACGACAGCGCGGACACGAGGCAGAGCACGCCGCTGGGAGCCCGGAGCGCGACGGGGATCAGGTCCGGGTGCCCCAGGGGCGGAAGGTCAGCGAGACGGAACAGGCCCCGACTCAGCTGCTCGAGCTCCCCGGCGTCACGCATGGCGTAGAGCGTGCGCGGATGGATGCCGAGGTCGAGGGCCTCTCCGGTGCGCAGGATGCCCCCCTGCTCGCGGAAGACGCCGACAGCCGCCTCGACGGCGGGCGGGGACGGGGGTCTGGGCCTGCGGGGCATGGATAGAAAGTCCTGCGTCTTTGGTCTTGCGCCGTGGATTCTATCCCACACCCTGGATCCGGCAAGCCCCGCGCCCTCAGCCGCTCCGGAGGCCTTGGGTGACCGAACAACGGGCGCTGGTGCCTCGCCCTCGGCTCTCGACCTCCCCGCGTGCTGGGTGGGACAGGGTGCCACCGACCTCGGCGAGGTTGCCGTCCGGGAGGGCGCGCGGATCTCTGTAGAGGTCCTACTCCCGGAAGGCCAGGCCGCGCCGCGCGCGTGGATGGGCGCCCGGCGCGAAGCAGAGCCGAGCTACAGCCGCCGCACGAGCTTCCAGGGGGCCTCCGCGGTGCTGAGCGGGCTCGGCCCCGGACGCTGGGAGATCCCGGTCGGGACCCACATGGGCGGGAGCTTCTACCACAAGGAGACCGTGGATCTGCAGGAGGGCGTAGAGAAGCACATCACGGTCGACGCGCGATGAGAGATCGTGCACTCGCACTCGATCGCGAAGGCGAGCTGCACTCCATGAGACTCTCGCGATTGCGTGACGTCGCAGAGTTGACGCGGCGCCACTGACCAGAGCGCTGCTCCTCAGCGCAGATCGATCGTCACTTCGGCGCCGATCTCGGCCGTGACGCTGCGCTCCATGGCGCCGTCGGGTCGGAGCACCCGGGCATTGACCCGCCACGTGCCGGCGGGGAGACCCTGGAGCTGGAAGGTCCCGTCCGCCTCGGGCGTGCACTCCGACCAGACGCCGCGCTCCTCCACGCGCACCTTGCAGGAGAGCGCGTCGGAGGGAACCAGGACACTGCCCCGGATCTCCTTCGCCGGGACGCATGCGACGGACACAGCACCCGCGTCGCCCCGAATCCCCTCCCTCCACGCGACCAGTCCGTCCTCCGCGAGCACAAAGTGGAAGTCGTAGCGTACGTCGGGTCGCACGAGGAAGTGCCCCACCCCAGCCTCGACGGCCTGAGGCCAGGCGTCACCGGACGCTGACTTCAAGTAGTAGCGGAAGTCGCCCTGCACAGGGGGATGCACGGCGCCCTCGAGGCGGACGATGAGCCTGACGAGAGGCTCGGCGACCAACTCGACTCCAGCTCCGCCCGTCCCAGCAGACTGTGTGGGCGCCACTGTGACACACGTGGAACCAAGCGCCGGCTCCCCGAAGCGGTACGCCCGCAATTCGACCGGGCCCGTAGCGACTCCCCCGAGTACGAAGTGCCCCTTGCCATCCGTCTCCGCCGTCGCGGACCAGGCTCCGCCAGGCGCACGACCCGTGACGCTGGCGCCCCCGACGGGCTGTCCCGAGCGATCTAACACCCTCCCGCGGATGACCTGGGCAGGCTCAAGGACGATCGGTTGGTCGGAGGGCCGCCATGCTTCCAACTCCAACGCCCTCATGTCGATGCGGCCTTCAGGCGGGTAGATCTCCAAGCCATACCAGCCGTCGGGGAGGAGGCCTGCAAGGTGGACAGCGCCGTCGCGCCCACTGAGTTCCCAGCAGAGGCCTCCTCCGTCTAGGCGGGTGACCTGGACGCGGGCGCCAGCGATCGCAGCGCCCTCGGCATCGACGATGCGCGGCCGGAAGCTGGCCCCCTCCTGCAGCCGAATGGTCAGGCCCGTCGCGCCTGCGGTCACAGTCTGGCGAGGTACGGGAGCGTAGCGGGATGGGACGGTGACGAAGAGGCGGTGGCGACCCGGCGCCACGCCGACCAAGCGGAAGCGACCATCGGCATCGGTCTGGGTGTCGGCCTCGGCCCCGTCAGAAGGCCGAAGCCCCGAGGTCGCTCCATGGCAGACGACACGGAGAGTCCCGGTACCCCGCGCCCCTCCGGGCCAAGGACCACACCCTCGATCGTGGCGCCGGGCTCGAGGCGAACGGTCCGTTCCGCTTGCGACCGGTCGCGCACGTCGGTGAGCGCAGGCGCGTAGCCGAGCGGGACCCCCTTCGCGTCACGAGCCCGGCGGAACTCCACGTACTCCACGTCCTGTCCCGCCTCGATCTCGAAGCGGCCATCCTCCCAGTCGCCGGCACCATGCCGAACGCGGTGGCCGTCACAACCTCGAATCGCGGAATGGGCTTGCCCTCAGGGTCGAGTACGTGGATGACGAGCCCCGGCGTGAAGGCCTGCTCCACGCGAAGCACGAGATCCTCGCGGCCAGCCTCGGCCTGGACCGTGAGGTCCGCCGTGCCGTCGCCCACCCAGACGGCAAGCGTCCAGTCTCCCGCCAGCAGGCCCTCGAAGCGAAAGGCCCCCTCTTGATCCGTGGACGCAGTCTGGTTTCGATCTTCCTCGCCGCGCCCGCACGTCATCCAGGCACCGGGCACGGCACGCCCGTCGCGATCCAGGACCCGGCCCGCGAGTACCAGCCCGAGCTCCAGCGAAACCACGCGGTGGATCTCCCCTTCTTCTTCCGGGGCGAGCTTCACGGTGTCGCTGGCGAAACCGCTGGCGGAGACCTCTACGCTCAAGGCGCCGGGTGCAAGCGGCCCGACGTGGATCCGCCCTCCGCTGTTCCCTTCTGCGCTGTACTCGTGATTCATGATCAGTGCGGCAGGATCCGGCACGACCCAAGCCGCCGCGGCATTGGGGATGGGCGTGCCTTCTGCGGCGCTACGCACCTCCAGCTCGAGGGTACGTAGGGGCGGAAGGTGCACGTCGATGCGCGCTGTCACGCCGGGGTCGGCGTGGAACGGCTCCGAGAGTCCCGGCGCTACGTCGGTCGTCAGCGCCTGGACCCGGTACTGGAGACCGGCAACGAGCGTGTCGAGGTGGAAATTGCCGTCGGCGGCGCACGTCGCCTCGAGGGATTCAGCCGGAATGCGCAAGAGCGTAGTGTCGGGGCGTGGCGATGGGCCACACCCGAGCGCCGGCGACCTCCCGGCCCCCAGCATCGATGACGCGCCCTTCGACGGATGCCGCACGGACGGCCTCGAGTTCGACCCTCTCGGTCTCGTCCGCGTCGATCTGGACGGCCTTGGAGGGAGTTGGCGACATCATGTCATAGCGAAGGTCGCCAACGTCGGATCCGTGCCAGCCGCCGCCCAGCACAACGACGAACACGTCGCCCGCGGGCACCTCTTCGATCTCGAAGTGGCCCTCGGCGTCGGTCACGGCATGCGGGAATGGTGGGTCCGCGTGTAGCGGGCCGCATGGACCCAGGCCCCAACTGCCCCCGCACCAGTCGCGGTGTCGATGACCCGTCCGACGACGCGACCGCTCCCAACAGGTTTGTCTTTAGTGGGATCTGTTCCTTCGCGTCCCGGCGGCGGTGGCGGAGCGAATCCGGCGGGCAGGGGAGCGAGATCGCCCGGGGATCCAACCAACACGGGGCGGTCCCCTGGCGACGCGGTCGAGGAGCGCTCCGTGCCCCGCGTGGCTGCCGTAGGTGCGGTGTCGCGCAGGAGCAACCAGACCCCTGCTCCAAGGACCACTGCCAGCCCGATCCACGCGATGCGCCGCATGATCGACACTCTAGCCGCCGACGCCGGCAGTTCGCAGGCAGCCTCCACCGAACCAGGTTCGGACGTGGAATGGCCCCCATTCCAAACCCTGTTGTTAACCAGCCGGGCCCTCTCCCCCCCTCCCGAGAGTTCGAGAGGTAAGCGTAGAGTCTGTGAGTTGAACGGCCGGTCACCGCGCCGACGCGCCATGGAGCGCCCTGTCCGCCAGGCCCGAAGTTCTGGCCCCTCGGGGCGCCGCTTGAAGGCGATCCTCTCCGCGTGCTCTCACGCCTCTCGCGGGCTCAAGCGAAGAGGTGGCTCCCCACCCCCATGTTCGAACTCCTGACCCACCGGTTAACAGGCGTTTCGCTCGTGGGAATGGGGGTCCACTCCTCCCTCAAGGTCGAGCCAGGGTCCAAAGGTGCCCTCAAAGCCCGAGAATCAGGGGCTGG
>CAWDIE010000010.1:0-207711 GCA_963802335.1 uncultured Planctomycetota bacterium
CCAGCTTCTCAGGTAACGCGGCGTGGACTTGGACCTGCGACCTGCCGAGTGAGGAGCCCCTTGAAGGGGCGACGAGCGGACATGAAGGTCGCTACAGCGGCGCCGCAGGGCGAAGCCCGAGGATCGCCGCAGGTTCAAGTCCTGCCCGGAGTTGCGCCCACCCATGTGGGCGAGGTCGCCTCCGTACGTATAGCCCACGCCGACGCACGAGCTGCGGGCCATCGGCGTCTTCATGCTGGGGGCGCAGCCCGCAAGGTACCTGCGGGCGTGACTCAGTCCGTACCCGATGCGAGCAGGGCACGACCTCCGCACCCGACGTACCGCACGCCACCTCTTGGCCGCCGAGCGGCCCGACCTCGCTTGTTCTACGACTAGTATGCCGGGTCATGGCCGCTCGGCCGCGAGCCGAGGCCGTGGGGAACGCCGTTTCACATCTTGGAGAACGCACCGGTGCCTACCCGAAGTCTACCTCTACTCATCTGCCTGCTGGGGATGCTCGCGGGGCTCGCGCCCACCGTGTCCGCAGGAGAGCCTGACCGGACCGTGCTACCGATCAAGCGGCCGACGTACGCCCCCATCACCGAGTTGGATGCCCGGAACGCCGAGAAGCCCCCGATGTTCGAGATCAAGCCTCCGGCGGGCGCTCCGAACATCGTGGTCGTTCTAATCGACGATATCGGCTTCGGCGCGACGAGTACGTTCGGTGGCGGTATCCAAACCCCCACGTTCGACCGGCTGGCCAACAACGGGCTGCGCTTCAACCACTTCCACACGACCGCCCTCTGCTCGCCGACTCGCGCCTCCCTGCTCTCGGGTCGGAACCACCACGAGGTGAACGTCGGCTGCGTGATGGAGATCGCGACGGGCTTCCCCGGCAATCAGGGCGAGCGAGACAACGATGCCCAGTACTTCGCTGAGACCCTCCGTCAAAACGGCTACAGCACGGCCGCGTTCGGCAAGTGGCATGAAACGCCGACCTGGGAAGTCTCGGTCTCGGGCCCCTACTTCCGCTGGCCGACGAACTCGGGTTTCGACAAGTTCTACGGGTTCATCGGCGGCGAGACCAACCAGTGGGATCCGGTCATCTTCGATGGCGTGACCAAGGTCCAGAAGAAGGACGACCCGGACTACCACTTCACGACGGACATGACGAACGAGGCCATCAACTGGGTCCGGTTCCAGAAGGCGATGACGCCCGACAAGCCGTTCATGATCTACTTCGCCCCGGGAGCCGTCCACGCCCCGCACCACGCGCCCAAGTCGTTCATCGAGAAGTACAAGGGCAAGTTCGACGCGGGCTGGCAAAAGTACCGCGAAGAGACCTTCGCCCGACAGAAGCAGATGGGCGTCATCCCCCAGGACACGAAGCTCGCCCCGATGCCCAAGGACATCAAGGAGTGGGAGACGCTCAGCGAGGACGAGAAGGCGCTATTCGCCCTCCAGATGGAGGCCTTCGCCGGTTTCACCGAACACACGGACCGGCAGGTCGGGCGTCTGGTGGACGCCATCGACGGTCTGGACGCCCTCGACAACACGCTTTTCATCTACATCATGGGCGACAACGGCTCGAGCGGTGAGGGCGGCTTGGAGGGCACGTACAACGAGCTCGTCCACCTGAATGGCATTTTCGACGCCGAGACCGTCGAGAGCATGCTGGCCCGTGCGGACGACTGGGGCGGCCCGGACTCGTTCCCGCACTTCTCCGCCGCCTGGGCCGTGGCGACGGACACGCCCTTCACGTGGACCAAGCAGATGGCCGCCGACTTCGGTGGCACGCGCAACGGCATGGTCATGCACTGGCCGGCCGGCATCAAGGCGAAGGGCGAGATCCGCGAGCAGTGGCACCACGTAAACGACGTGGCCGCAACTGTCCTCGAGGCGACCCGGCTACCGCAGCCGGAGGTCGTGAACGGCGTAGTCCAGAAGCCTCTGGCGGGCGTGAGCATGCTCTACGCAGCCGCGGACGCCGAGGCGGAAGACCGACACAACACTCAGTACTTCGAGATCTTCGCCAATCGGGCCATCTACCACGACGGTTGGCTGGCGCGTGTCGTACATCGCGTGCCCTGGGTGAACGACCCCATCAACACGCTCCAGAACGACGTCTGGGAGCTCTTCAACACGGAGGAGGACTTCAGCCTGGTCAACGACCTGGCAGCCGAGCGCCCGGACAAGCTCCGGAAGATGCGAGCCCTGTTCGAGCGGGAGGCCATTCGGAACAGCGTCTACCCGCTGGACGACCGTTCCTACGAACGGTTCAACGCCGCGATCGCTGGAAGGCCCGACCTGATGGGCGACCGGACCAGCCTGACGCTCGCCGACGGCATGACCGGCATCCTCGAGAACACGTTCATCAACGAGAAGAACACCTCGAAGACGATCACCGCCAAGGTCAAGCTCGAGGGCGACGACCGAGGCGTCATCCTGTGCCAGGGTGGGAAGTTCGGCGGCTGGGCCCTCTACATGGACGAGGGCAAGCCCGCCTACACGTACAACTGGTTCGGTCTGGCGAGCTACACGATCGCGTCGCCCGAGGCCATCTCGGGCGAGCAGGCCGAGATCAAGTTGCAGTTCGACTACGACGGCGGCGGCACGGGCAAGGGTGGCCTGGCCACCCTCTACGTCGACGGCAAGAAGGTGGCTGAAGGCCGCGTCGAAAAGACGCAGCCCGCGGTCTACTCGGCCGACGAAACGGCGGACGTGGGGATGGACGAGGCGACCCAGGTGGCCGCCACGGTCTTCAAGGACGTCGAGGACTCGGACTTCACCGGGACGGTGGAGGAAGTCACGATCGCGATTCCCGCGAGGGAGTAGGCTCGACCCGGCCAAGCAAGCTCGGCCCGACCCGGACGGCGTCCGGGTCGGGCCGTCGCATGTCCGCCCCCCCCGATCCGGCCCCTGCGGGGCCCGCGTCGGCGGCCACCGTGGACCGTGCGGACGAGCCACCGCCAGCCCAGCCCCGGGTCTGGCCCGGTGCGCCTCCAGCCGCAGGCCGCAGGGTCTTCCTGGGGCATGGGGTGCCCCTGTCGACGAGGGCCCGCCCTCCCGCCCCAGAATCGCGTTTCGGCCCCCCGAGCGGGCGGGAAAACCTCGGACGGGACCGGGGTAGCGCTACCCTTCGCCTATGGCGTCAGCACTGGCGCCTTGCAGCTCTCAGTCCCCATTATCTCGGGATTCCGACCTCCACCGCGACGGGCCTCGCAAGCGTGGACCTGGCGGTGGGTGTCGTCCCCCAGGAGCAGCCATGTCGGAGTACGTCAAGGACCTGATGGCCCAGGTGAAGGAGAAGAACCAGGCGCAGCCTGAGTTTCACCAGGCCGTAGAGGAGGTCGCTGAGTCGCTGGCCGTCGTGCTCGATAAGCACCCCCAGTACCGCAAGGCGAAGATCCTCGAGAGGATCATCGAGCCGGAGCGTCAGTTGATGTTCCGCGTGCCGTGGGTCGACGACCAGGGCGAGGTCCAGATCAACCGGGGGTTCCGGGTCGAGATGAACAGCGCGATCGGCCCCTACAAGGGCGGTCTCCGCTTCCATCCCTCGGTGAACCTGGGCATCCTCAAGTTCCTCGCGTTCGAACAGGTCTTCAAGAACGCACTCACGACGCTGCCCATGGGCGGCGGCAAGGGCGGCTCGGACTTCGATCCGAAGGGCAAGAGCGACGACGAAGTCATGCGCTTCTGCCAGAGCTTCATGACGGAGCTGCAGCGGCACATCGGGCAGTTCACGGACGTCCCGGCCGGTGACATCGGTGTGGGCGGCCGCGAGATCGGCTACCTCTTCGGCCAGTACAAGCGCATCCGCAACGAGTTCGTCGGCGTCCTCACGGGCAAGGGCCTCGCTTGGGGCGGCTCGCTGATTCGTCCGGAAGCAACCGGCTACGGCGCGGTCTACTTCGCAGCCGAGATGCTGCAGACGCGCGGCGAAACGCTCGAGACCAAGACGTGCATCGTCTCGGGCTCCGGCAACGTCGCGCAGTACACCACCGAAAAGCTCCTGGACCTCGGCGGCAAGGTCATCACGCTGTCGGACTCCGGTGGCTACATTCACGACCCGGACGGCATCGATCGCGAGAAGCTGGCCTTCGTGATGGACCTCAAGAACGTCCGTCGCGGCCGGATCAGCGCCTACGCCGACAAGTACCCGAAGGCGACCTACACACCGGTGGATCCGTCGCTCGACCACAATCCGATCTGGAAGCACGAGGCGCAGTGCGCGTTCCCGTCCGCAACCCAGAACGAGATCAACGCGAACGACGCGGCCAACCTCCTGGCCAACGGCGTTTACGTCGTCTCCGAGGGCGCGAACATGCCGAGCACGCCGGACGCCGTGAACGTGTTCGTCGACAAGGGCATCCTCTACGGTCCGGGCAAGGCGGCGAACGCCGGTGGCGTCTCGGTCTCCGGGCTCGAGATGAGCCAGAACAGCCTGCGTATGTCGTGGAGCCGCGAGGAGGTCGATGGCCACCTCGCGCGCATCATGAAGAGCATCCACAACGCGTGCATCGAAGCGGCCAACGGTGTCGGTACGCCGGGCAACTACGTGAACGGCGCGAATGTCGCCGGCTTCCTCAAGGTCGCCGACGCGATGCTCGACCAGGGCGTCGTCTAGCCGAATCACGCACGTTCGACTGCACTCTGAGCAGGGGAGGCACGATTGCCTCCCCTGCTCTCTTCTCGTAGGCTCCCGTCCACCATGCAACGGTTCAATCCGACGACGTTCGACCGAGGTGGCGCAGGAGGCTTCCACAGCTTCCAGGACCTGATGCAGCGCCGGGTCCACGAGATCCTGCTCGTATCGAGCATCTACGAGTCCTTCATCCTCGAAGAAGACGGACGGCTCGACGAGGGCTTGATCGCGGAGTACCAGGACCTGGGCCTCGTGCATCTGCCCCGCCTACGGCGCGTCGTGAGTGGGACGGCGGCGCTCGAGAGGGTGTGTACGGACAAGGGGCCGGATCTCATCATCACCACGGCCCACGTAGGCGACATGGCCGCGACGGAGTTCGTGCGCCGGGTGCGCTCCCTGGGCCTCAAGACGCCCGTCGTGCTCCTGACGCACGATCAGCGAGAAGTCGAGCTCCTCCGAGCCGGCGGCGACCTGGAGGCCTTCGACAAGGTGTTCTTGTGGCAGGGCGACGTGCGCATCCTCATTGCGATCGTCAAGTACGTCGAGGATCGCTGGAACGTCGAGTCGGACACCAAGCTCGTGGGCGTCCAGTCGATCATCCTCCTCGAGGACAGCGTCCGGTACTACTCGTCGTTCCTGCCAAGCATCTACGCCGTGCTGTTCGAGCACTCGGAACTCGTCCTCGCCGACAGCGTGAATCGCGCCCATCGGGTCAAGCGTCTGCGAGCCCGCCCGAAGATCCTGCTCTGTAGCACCTATGAAGAAGCCAAGGACTACTTCGACCGCTACCACGAGAACGTGATGGGTCTGATCTCGGACGTGAACTTCGCGCACAAGGACAAGAAGGACCCTCACGCCGGCGTGGAATTCGCCGCATACGTTCGCGCCCGGCATCCCGACATCCCGGTCCTCCTCCAGTCTTCGGATGGCGGCAATCGCAAGTACGCCGAGGAGTTGGGCGTGTCCTTCGTGCGGAAGGGCTCCCGCCGCCTGATCAGCGGCCTCACCGACTTCATGGTCAACCAACTCGGCTTCGGTGACTTCGTGTTCCGCAACGCCGAGGGCCACGAGGTGGCGCGGGCGTCCGATCTCCGCTCCCTGGAGACCGTGCTCCAGACGGTGCCCGACGAGAGCATCCGCTACCACGGCGCCCGTAACCACTTCAGTGCGTGGCTGAAGGCGAGAACGGAGTTCTGGCTCGCCCACGAACTCCGGCCCCGACGCATCGAGGACTACGAGTCCATCACCGCCCTGCGCGAGGACCTCTGCCGACGCCTCCGCGAGTTCCGACTCGGTCAGCAGCGCGGGAGGATCGTCGACTTCGAGCTATCGACCTTCGACTATGCCGGGCGACTGGCCAGGATCGGAGGCGGGTCGCTCGGAGGCAAGGGCCGCGGCCTTGCGTTCGCCAATCGCCTCATCGAGGCCTATGGGGTAGCGAACAAGTACGAGGGCGTGCGCGTCGCCGTTCCCCCCGCCGTCGTCCTCGGCACGGACGTGTTCGACCGGTTCCTCGATGAGAACGATCTTCGGGACTTCGCTCTCCACTCGAACGACGACGAGGAACTCGAGCGGCGCTTCGCGGAGGCGACCTTTCCGGAGAAGCCCGCAACCCAGCTCCACGCCTTCCTCGAGTCCATCGAGTACCCCCTTGCCGTTCGGTCGTCGAGCATCCTCGAGGACTCGAGGCGGCAACCGTTCGCGGGCATCTACGACACGCTGCTGCTGGCAAACTCCGAGGGTGACGTCGCCGAACGGCTCGCGGTGCTCCTGACGGCCGTGAAGCAGGTCTACGCGTCCACCTTCCGGCAGCGTGCAAAGACGTACGTAGAGGCCACGGCCCATCGCATCGAAGAAGAGAAGATGGCCGTCATCATCCAGCGCATCGAGGGCGCGAAGCACGAAGACCGGTTCTACCCCGACTTCTCCGGCGTCGCCCGCTCACACAACTTCTACCCGACCCCCCCCTTGAAGAGCGAGGAGGGGATCGCGTCGGTTGCGTTGGGCCTCGGCAAGTTCGTCGTCGAGGGCGGGGCGGCCCTGCGGTTCTGCCCCCGCCACCCGCGCAACCTGATGCAGTTCGCGACCATCGAGGACACGCTGGACTACTCGCAGCGCGACTTCTTCGCGCTCGACCTCACGGAAACGTCCGAAGTACGAGGCGACGAGATGGAGAGTGGCCTGTCACGTCACGACCTCAGCGTGGCCGAGGCCGACGGCACGCTCCAGCACATCGCCTCGACGTACTCACAGGAGAACGACGCGATCTACGACGGCCTGTCCCGGAAGGGTGTCCGCGTGGTCACGTTCGCTCCGATGCTCAAGCTGGAGACGTTCCCCCTGGCCGCGATCCTGGAGCACTTGTTGGAGCTGGGGCGCTGGAGCATGAACACGTCCGTCGAGATCGAGTTCGCCGGGACGCTGGGCGTGGCGGAAGGCGAGCCCGCGCGCTTCAGTGTCTTGCAGATGCGACCCATGGTGATCGACCAGGAGCACGAGAAGGTAGCGATCGAGGGGCACGACCCGGAGGCGACTCTCTGTGTGAGCGAGCAGGTGCTGGGGAACGGGGTGAACCAGGAGATCCGCGACGTCGTCGTGGTCGACATCGAGCGCTTCGAGCGAGCCAACACGCGGGCCGTGGCGGCCGAGATCGCGCTGTACAACCATGCGCTGATGCAGGAGGGGCGGCCCTACCTCCTGATCGGCGTCGGACGGTGGGGCTCGTCCGACCCGTGGCTGGGAATCCCCGTCGCGTGGGAGGACATCTCGGGTGCGCAAGTCATCGTGGAATCGAGCTTCCGGGACCTGAAAGTGCAGCCGTCCCAGGGCTCCCACTTCTTTCATAACCTGATCACGATGCGGGTGGGCTACTTCACCGTGGACGGTGGCGATGCCCAGCCCGAGGGGCGCATCGATTGGGATTGGCTCATGGCCCAGCCGGCCCTGGAGAGCAAGGACTGGACACGCCTGCTTCGCTTCGAGGAGCCCCTCACCGTGAAGATGGATGGGCGCTCGGGTCGGGGCGTCATCCTGCGTCCCTGACACCGCCCCCGACCGCGCCACGCCGTGGAGAGGCGTATGCAGGGAGGATGAGCGGCCCCGGGGCGGCCTGGTACACGGCGTGTAGACTCCCCCCTGGACTACCGACCTAGGAGGTCTGGGACGGCCTCGCTGCTCGGGCGGCGGGTGCGTCCTCCCGGAGGTTCTCGTGAAGCGACTGTCAGCCCTCCTCCTCGTCTGCGTGGCCCTCGCTCTCTCGGCCCCCTCCGCCTTCGCGCGGGGCGGCCAAGCGGCCGAAGCGCCCCCCCCGCCGCCGAAGACGCCGCTCGAGCGATTCCAGGGTCGACTGGAGCGGATCCAGGGGAACCTCGAGCGCAGCAACGACACGATGCGCAAGGTACTGGCCACACTCGACTGGAATGCCTGGTGCCGGGCGCACGAGTCCTACGTCCGCAGCGTCACCCGTTCGATCGGTGAGCTCGAGGAGGCCATCGGTCTCTACATGATCGGGGTTCTCGATGCGGGCGGGAAACTCGACTCGCCGGTCCTGGAGGCGATCGACAACGGTGGGGATGCGGTGGGCCTACTGGCCAAGCACAAGGCGCGCATCACGGCCTACGCGGCCCTGACCCGACGTCGTGTCCGGCCCGAGAAGCGCAGAGATGCGCTGGACTACCTCGGCGTGCTGGGCGTCTACGAACTCTCCGAGAAGCTGAACGACGCCACGGGCAAGATCCTGGCCCCCGACTCCGACGCTGTCATCGGTGACGCCCCCACGGCGACGAGCACCGGCTTGGGCGAGAACCCCATGTCGGGCCGCATTCCGGGCACGCCCGAGGCCGGGATCGCCCTGAGCAAGTGGCAGTTCGCCTACATGCAGGCCGAGCAGAACATCCAGCGCATCGCTGCGCTCGAGACGCAGCTGGAGACCCTTCCCGCCGCCTCGCGCGGCCGCCCCATGGCGGAAGAGCAGGTTGCCGCCGCACGGGACAAGCAGAGCCAGCTGATCGAGAAGATCAACGAGTGGCGGGAGAAGTACTTCGAGGCAGGTGGGCGCTGATGCGCGATGGCCCGGTGGCTCCCCCTCAAGGTCGCGCAGGTGACTGGTCGATGAGGGCCGGGGGAGAGGTGCAGCTGGAGGCGAGCCGTGACCGACCCGACGCGCCGTAGGACCGAGCGCGTCGGCTGTGACGTCCCGCTGAACCTGGTCGGCCGCCTCGACGGCGCCAGCGTAAAGCTCGTGGACATGAGTCGTGACGGCCTCAGACTCCGCGTCGCGCTGGCGGACCTGGATCTGCACCCCCATGCCGGCCTGCTCGCCGTGTGGGCGCGGGCGTCGAAGGCGCTGCTCGATGCCACGCTCGTCGACTTCGACCCGAACGTGCTGGGCGACCTCGTGCGGCGCCGGATCCGGCCGGTGCGTCTGACGCACTCGCCGGATGACCCGAGCTGCGTGGAGGTGGGATGCTCGTTCGAGGTGCCGCTAGGCGAGGAAGACCTCGCCGCCCTGGGTCTCGACCTCCCCACCTAGCCGCAAAATGTTCGGTACCGAGGCAGCCTCGTAAACGAACTTTTCCGCGGTAGCGACCTCTCCCTTGACGGCCGCATGCGCACGCCGGATGCTGGCCGCGGGGAGACAGACATGGCGACCAAGGACGCGTTGGGGGATGTGAGCAACCTGATCGAGGGGCTGCGCGCGGACGGCTGGTCACGCGACGGCATCCACGAGCACTTGGTGGAGAAGGAGGGGCTCTCGCACTACCAGGCCGAGGAAGCGGTGGATGGCGATGGCACGTTCACGGGTGTCGCGACGCCCGGCGCGAACAGCGACGCAGGCCCCGTGGGTATCGGCGGGTGGCTCGTCATCCCCACCTTCTGGATCGTCGTCTGGCCGCTGCTCGGCGTCCGCGCCTTGATGGACGCGTGGGCGATCCGTTCCTCATGGTCGGATCTGAGCCCCGATCTCCAGCGACTACTGCTTGCCGAGGTCATCGGCAACTGCGTCATGATCGTTCTGTCGATCGCGACCGCAACGTCCCTTTTCCGGAACGGCTCCAAGGCGCCGGTACTGGCCACGGTCTGGCTGCTCGCGTTCGCCGTGTTCACAGTCCTGGTGCAGTTGGGCGTGTCGGAGGCAACGGGTGAAGAGCCGAACCTAAAAGTCATGGCCGGCGCCGTGGCTTTCGCTCTCGTGTGGGGCCTCTACTTCCGCGCGTCGCAGCGGGTCAAGAACACCTTCGTGCGTTGACGGGAAGCGACGGCCGCGCGAAAAAGTTCGATGACGAGGCTGCCTCCGTACGGAACTAGAATCGGGGCTTCCCGGGCGAGGGTCCTACGCCATGAGCGCACGCATCCGGTTTCGTGGGGGGCCGCTGGCCGGGAGGAACCACGAATTCGACGACGACAAGGAGCTGATCGTCATCGGTCGGGATCCGGACCGGTGCGACGTGGTCATCCCGGATGCGTACCCGATGGTCGGCCGGGAGCATCTGGCCCTCAAGCGCACGGTGGGCCGCTACCGCCTGCGACTCGGCGGCGACCACCACGTTCTCCTCGACTCGAAGCCGGCCCTCCACGACCAAGAGCTGCCCGACGTAGCCCTTCTGCAGCTCGGCGAAGACGGACCGGAGCTGGTCGTCCAGACGCTGGGCACGACGGCTGTCGCGCCGACGATCGACGATGGGCACAAGCCGACCGACGTCACGACGCTGCTCGTGGAGACCGTGAATCGGGCCGAAGTGAATCGGCGCATCATCGCGTTCACCGCGATCCTCCTCGCCGTGCTGGCGGGCCTGGGCTACTGGGCCTTTCGCGACACGGGTAAGCGCGTCACCGAGGTCTCCGAGGAACAGACCAAGGTGCGCGGCATGCTCGAGGAAGAAGCGGCGGTCCGGGAGCGGATCGCCGCCGAGCAGTCCGACGCGACCGATCGCCTCAAGTCCGAAATGGCCTCGCTGGACGACGATCTGGAGAAGCTCAAACCCGACGTGTCGGGGCTACGCAACGCCGTGGCCGGCTTCGGGCCGCGCATGGAGGGGGTGGAGGACCGTATCCGGCGCCTCACGCCGCGCCTGCGGGAGAGCCTGAAGCGCGCCGCGGCGTCGGTCTACGTCGTGGTGGTGCGACGCGGTGACGGCAAGGAAGACGCCGTCGGCACGGCGTGGGTTGCGACCCCGGACAAGGTCGTCACGAACGCCCATGTCGTGGGCCTCATCGAGACGATCCGCAAGGCCCCTGGCTTGGAGGGAACCGAGTTCTTCCTTCGGTCGTCGGGCAAGACCCCTCGGGATCACGCAATCGTGTCTGCGACCACACATCCCGGCTGGAAGGTGTTCGGCGAGCTCTGGGAGGCCTACCGCCCCACCGACGTCACGATCACGGGCAACCTCAGCCCGCTCCGCACGTCCGGCGCGTGCGATGTGGCGCTGCTGGAGGTGGCCGACGCGGAGCACCTGGGGCCGCCGCTGTCGATCGCGGACGACGAGGCGCTTGCCGCCCTCGGCCCCGGGGACGTCGTCGGCTTCGTCGGGTATCCAGCGGAGGACATGGTCGTGGGCGGCGTGAACCTCTCGAATCCGTCGCCGACGACCCAGGTTGCGCACGTAACCGCCGTGACGAACTTCTTCCTCGCGACGGACGAACCGAGACAGACGACCCTGGTCCAGCACGCGTTGCCGGCCACCGGCGGCGCCAGCGGCTCGCCCATCTTCAACGACCAGGGAAGCGTCGTGGCCGTTCTCAACGCGGGCAACATCACCGTCGGCGGGATGGGGCAGCGCATCCCCAGCGCCGTCCTGGTGAACTTCGCCCAGCGGGCCGACCTGGTCCGCGAGCTGATCGACGGAACGGCAGAGACGAACCAGGAAGCCCGCACCAAGCGGTGGCAGGAGGGTATTCGCACCTTCACCTCGTTCCGCTCGGCCGTGGAAGCCGACGCACTCGAGTTCCTCGAGCGCTATCTCGACGAGGTGGCGGCGAAGGTCGGGCAGGTGCCGGAGCGCATTCTCGAAGCGGCCGACGTCCTCGGCTCGTCCCAACCCAGCCCACCGCCCGTCACGGAGAACGAGGTCAAGCTCCATCTACCCAAGGCAGGCACCTACGTCGTCTTCGCCTACGCCCCGATGGGTCTGCGGGTAGGCCTCGCGCTCTACGACCCCGCGGCGCCGGCCAAGCCGATCGAACGCGCCCCGCCCGGACACTGGTACGCCGTTCTCCAGGTGAAGGCGGACGGTGCGGTCGACGTGCTCGTCAAGGTCGAGGGGCGCGCGGACACGGAGTTCAAGCTCGTGGCGTTCCAGTTCGCGGACGAGCCTTAGGGCTCGTCATGGAACAGGTGAGTGAAGCTCGCGCCCAGATTCGGGTCAGATTCGGTCGCGCCGATTGAGCGAATCCGGAGGGATAGCCTGAGCTAACTCGAGGAATTCGCGATTGAGAAGCGGCCGAAGATGGCTTGAAGCTGGGATGCGAGAACGCGCACTTGTTTCATGGCGGGCCCTTAGGGCTCGTCAGGGGCCCAGGCGGTCGCGGATGGACTCGAGCGCTGCCGCGACCGCCTCGGTGCGCGGGGGCCGATTCGCGGGATCGCGCTCGAGCAGGGACGCGATCAAGTCGTCCAACTCGGGATCGATGTCGGGCACGAACTCGCTGACGCGCGGGGCGTCTTCTTCGAGCTTGGTCCGCATGACGTCGGCCATCGACCGACCCTCGGCGCGCGAGGGGGTGAACCCCACCAGCCACTCGAAGAGGATCTGCCCGAGTGCGTGGAGATCGGCGCGCGCGTCCACGTGCGCCTCCCCGAACATCTCGGGGGCGGCGTAGGAGACGGAGCCGGCGAACGTGCCGTCGGGCGCATCCTCCAGCAAGCGCGCGATACCGAAGTCAACCAGCACGGGCTGCCCATCCTCGCGCACGATGATGTTCTCGGGCTTGACGTCGCGATGGGCGATGCCGGCCTCATGGATGGCGGCCAACGCGTGGGCCAGAGGCGCGGCGAACGCGGCCACCCGATGCGCAGAGGGAGAGGGCTCGGCGACCATGACGTCTCGGAGCGGCCTGCCCGGCACGTACTCCTGGGTCACGTAGACACCCCCATCGTCCTCGATCCCCATGGCATAGACACGGGCGATACCGGGATGGCGCACGCGGGAGGCGGCTTCGATCTCGGCGCGGGCCGAGCGCAGCAGGCGCTTGCGCTTCGGCAGCTCGTAGAGCCGCTCGAGGCGCAGCGCCTTCAGTGCGACCTCGCGCGCATGGCGAGGGTCGTACGCGCGGAACACCTCGCTCGTCGCGCCCTCGCCGAGCTTGCCCAGGATCACGTACGCGCCGTCGGCGGGGACCGTCCCGGACGGTGTGCGGCGCCGCGGGGTCTCCTCGAGCGCGGGCTCGACGACCTCGAGGGCGGCCATGGCCTCGTTCAGGTCGGGCAGGTAGCGGGGATGCCCCTGCCGTGCCTTTCTGATGCCCTCGAGGAGGACTTTCTCGGCCAGCGCGCTCAGCCCGCGGTCGGCGTAGGCGCGCGCGAGCTGAATGCGGGCGGGAATGGCGTGGTCGGGGGCATCGGCTGCGGACAACCCGTCTACGGCTCGACGGAGCACGTCGACCCCGCGCTCGTTCCCCTCGGCGAGGAGCAGCGCGCCGCGAACCGCGTCGAGCAACGCGTCGCGGTACGCCGACACGTCGCCAAGCTCGAGCGAGCGTGCCTCCTCGAGCTCCTCCCGTGCCCTGGCGGTGTCTCCACGCCGCAGGTGGAGGACGGCCAGATCCACGTGGGCGTAGAATGCCAGCTCGTGGAAAGCACCGTCGGCGGATTCCCTCAAGGCCGTCTGGTAGTGGGTCTCGGCGCGCTCGAAGTCGCCAAGGCCGGCGTACGCCCGACCCAGGTCTTCGTGCATCCGTGCCCGCGCGCGTGCGTCGCCAAGCTCCTCCGCGAGCGCGAGGTCGCGCTCGAAGTACCGCACGGCATCCTGGAACCGACCGGCCCTCAGCTGCACCCGCCCCAAGTTGCCGATGGTCACCGCCAGCCCGCGCCGATCGCCGAGCAACGCCTTGTCGACGAGCGAGAGAGCGTAGTAGTGCGTCGCTTGGTCCAAGCGACCGCTCGTCGCGTGCAGCGTCCCGATGGTGTCGTAGACATGGGCCCGCGCTACGTCGTTGCCTTCCTCATCGTAGAGACGAGCCGCCTCCAGGAGTCTGGCCAGGGCCTGCCCCTTTTGCCGCGCTCGGTCCAGCGCCATGCCGAGGACGTGCAGGGCTCTCGCGCGCAGCCGGGGATCGTCGCTGGCCCGCCCTGCGATCTCCTGCGCCGTACGAATCGTCTTCTGCACCTCCCCCCGCTCACGAAGATCGAGGTAGGCCAACTCGAGGCGGGTCGCATCGTCCCACTCGCCGGCGAGTCCGAGCAGGTCCTCGCGCGCGCCGGCGTCGCGGCCGAGCGCCATGCGTGCCTGCGCCCGCCCGAAGCGCTGCCGCGCGGTGGCGGCATCGCGATCGCTCTGCTGGTCGAGACGACCAGAGAGCGGCGCGTCGAAGGAGGGCGTGGTTTCGGAGTCGTTGGGGACCACCCGCCCAGCCTACTCCTTGGCGTCCCCCTCGCCAGGCGCGAAGGGGAGCCGGAAAGCCCCCTCCTGGATCCACGCGCGCCCCTCGCCCCGGGGCGAGGCCACGTAGACCTCTACCGCACCGGTCGCGAGGTCGGCGTCCAGGATCGCCGCGGGCGCCTCGACGGTCGCGGCCTCCCCGGCGTCGATCGGCATGGTGAGTCGTCCCTCGGCGAGCAACGACTGCAGGTAGATGAACGCGTTGCGAAGCGTGTCTTGACCGTTGTCGTTCACGACGGTGACGTCCACGGCGCCTCCATCCGTGTTTGGCGGCACCGTGCAGAAGATCGTGGTGGTGTTCACCACGGAGACACTGCCCGCCTCCGCCGTACCGAAGAAGACGGACGTCCGCCCGGCGCCCGTCGTCGCGAAGTTCAGCCCCACGACGCTCACCGTGGTCCCGACGAAGCCCGCGGCGGGGGCCACGAAGAACACGATAGGCTCCGCGTTGTAGGTATAGCCCGCGGGCAGGGCGACCGAGTTGGTCTGCGTAGTGACCCGCACCTCGACCGTGCCACCGTCGTTGGGCGGCGTCGTACAGTCGATGTTGTTGTCGCTGGTCACTTCGACGTCGGCGGCGGCGATGCCGTCAAAGAGCACCGCGACGACGCCGGAGGAGAAACCGCTCCCCCGGATCGCGACGGTCTGCCCCCCGGCCTGCGGCCCGCTGCTCGGTGTGACGGAGCTGATGGTGAGCTGCCCGTTGGGCGGAGGCGTACCCCCTCCCCCACTGCTGCCGCAGGCACCGAGGAGCCCCATCATGAGTACGAGCCCGAACCAACGCATCCGAGGACCTCCCGCTCCGTAAGAACGCGCCATCCTACGCAGGGGCAGGGGATGGAGCGGTCTCGTCCGAGTCGAGCACGTAGGCGCCGTCCCGATAGGTCCCGGGCGTGGCGCGCAGCGTGTTTCCCTCCACGTCGAGCAGCCAAAGGCCCTCGCGGCCCTCCTTCGTCGCGCTCCCCGCGCAGAAGATGGGGACGCGCATGCCTTCGGGCTGCAGGCGGTAGCGCCAGTGGATGTGTCCGTGGAGAACGGCCCCCCGCCGAATGCCGCGGCAGACCCGGAGAAACGCGTCCGCGTCCACCAGGCCGTGGCGCACGGTGTCGGGCGCTCCGTTGGCCAGGCGAGGCGCGTAGTGGGTCATCACCAGGACCACCCGGTCACGAATGCGTGGATCCTCGAGCATGCGCTCGAGGGCCTCGAGCTGGGCGCCGCCGATCAAGCCGGAGGAACGCCACAGCAGGGGGTTCGGGCGAGCGCTGTTCACGCCGACGACGGCCAGATCGTCGTCGATCAGCCGTGCGAAGGGCCACAAGCCGTCGACCGCGGCAAGGTCGGGCAAGTCCGTCTGCACGGCGTCTCCGAACGTCGCCGCGTATGAGGGCAAGGAGTCGGAGACGTAGAGATCGTGATTTCCCGGCAGCGTGATCAGCCCGCGCGGCAGCCGTCCGAACGGTTCGAGGGCCGCGCGCGCGCGCTCGAGCTCCGCGAGCGAGCCCAGGGCCGTCGAGTCTCCCGTGTTGATGGCGAGGTCCACGCCCTGCTCGCGGGCGAAGCGCTCCAACGCCACGAGCTTGGGCGCCGCGTCCTCGAAACAACGCCCGCGGCCGAGAAGGAGGTTGAGACCGCCCACCCCCCGCTTGCCGAACCAGCTGGCGAGAGCCAGGTCGCGGGGCTCGAGGGGGAGGTGGACATCGCTGAAGTGGAGGATGCGCACCCCCGAAGTCTTACCCGACCGCCGGGGAGGGCAAGGCGCAATCAGGAGCGCGCGGAGTTCGGCGGTCGGCTGGTACGCTCGGCGCCCGATGCGCGCCCTCACCCGATCCCGTCTCGAAGTGCTGGCCGCTGCACTCCTCTTCTCGACGGGGGGAGCCGCCATCAAGGCGTGCCAGCTCGACGGCTGGCAGATCGCGGCGTTCAGGTCGGCCCTGGGGGCGCTCACGCTTCTCGTGCTGATCCCCGGGGCGCGCCGCGGGTGGACCTGGCGCACCGGGCTCGTGGGCGTCGCGTACGCAGGCACGCTCTTCCTCTACGTGCAAGCGAACAAGCACACGACCGCCGCCAACGCCATCTTCCTCCAGTCCACGGCACCGCTCTACCTGCTGCTCATCTCCCCCCTCCTCCTCCACGAGCGCATCCGTCGCCGAGACGTCGTCACCATGGCGTTGCTCGCGCTGGGCCTCGGCCTGTTCTTCGCCGGGCACGAGCCACCGCAACGCACGGCGCCCGATCCGGGGCTGGGGAACGTGCTCGCGGCGCTGTCCGGGTTCTGCTGGGCCCTCACGGTGGCGGGGCTCCGGTGGCTGGCCCGGACCGAAGGTCAGCAAGGCGGCTCTCCCGCCGGGGCGGCGGCGGCCGCCGCGGTCGTGGGAAACACGATCGTCTTCGTGGTCTGTCTGCCGGCCGCCATGCCCGTGGTCGAGGTCTCCCCCGGCGACGTGCTCGCGCTCGTCTACCTGGGCGTGTTCCAGATCGGGCTCGCGTACGTGTTCATGACGCGGGGCATGCGCGGGCTCCCGGCCATGGAAGCCGCGCTGCTCCTGCTCCTCGAGCCGGTCCTCAACACCCTCTGGGCATGGCTCGCCCACGGCGAAGTTCCGGGCCCCTGGTCGAGTGCCGGGGCGCTGATCATCTTCGTGACGACGATCCTCTACGCGTCCCGACGGCGGCCCCGCGCGGGCTAGGTCTCGAGCGGGCTAGCCCTCGAGCGCATCCGCCTCGGTGTCACACGCGCGAACGACATCGAGGATGCCGCAGATCTCGAGCACGCGCCGCACCTTGGGCGGCACGCAGCAGAGCAGGAGGCGCTTGTCCGCCCGCTGGGCGCTCGTGTAGCCGGCGGCGATGACGCCGACGCCGGCCGACGTGATGTACTCGAGCTTCTCGAGGTTGAGGATGACCAGGTCGGGGCCATCCTTGATGCTCTTGCGCATGTCGTCGGAGAAGTCGTAGCTGTACGTGCTCTCGCCCAGCACGCCTCGCAGGCGGTAGATCAGGCTCTTGCCATCAGGGCTGAACATGTGCTCGACGTGCAGGTGAGTCATGACCCCCTCCTCCGGGAAGGCCTGAAATCTACCAGACGAATGGGCTGGGGACAGAGAACGAGGCCCCACGCCCTCTCTCCCACGGCGCCCGGTCTCGTTAGACCCAGCCCCGGTCGCGGCAGGCCTGGGCCACACGCTGGACGGAGACGAGGTAGGCGGCGAGCCGCATGTGCACCGCCTCGCTCTCGCTGAGGCTGTTCACGGCGTGGAAGGCATCGGTCATCTTCCGATCGAGGCGCTCGTGGACCTCCTCGAGCGACCAGTAGTAGTTGTACGTGTTCTGGACCTGCTCGAAGTAGGAGACGGTCACGCCACCGGCGTTCGCCATGAAGTCCGGCAAGACACACACGCCCCGATCGTGGAGGATCTTGTCGGCTTCCGGCGTGGTCGGGCCGTTGGCCAGCTCGCACGTCATCTTCGCCTGGATCCGCTCGGCGTTCTCGGCCGTGATCACGTTCTCCAGGGCACTCGGATAGAGAACGTCGACGGGGAGCTCGAGCAGTTCGGCGTTCGTGATCGCGTCGGCCCCGGGGTAGCCCTCGAGCGTTCCCTTCTCGTTCTTGTACTTGACCACGTCGAAGGGGT
This sequence comes from uncultured Planctomycetota bacterium, assembly GCA_963802335.1. Classification (GTDB taxonomy): domain Bacteria; phylum Planctomycetota; class PLA2; order PLA2; family JAEUHO01; genus CAWDIE01. The sequence continues at coordinate 17,853 of CAWDIE010000010.1, forward strand.
CCATGCCCTGTTCGTTGTAGATCCCACCGCGGCTATCGCTCGCGGCAACGAACGTCGAGCGTCCGAGCAGCTCATGGTGGAGCGTCGCGGCAAACTGACCGGCATTGCCGAAGCCCTGCACGGCGTAGCTCGCCGCGTCCCAGTTGATGTTGCGCAGCTTGCCGGCTTCGCGCACGCAGTAAACGCCGCCCCGCGCCGTGGCATCCATGCGGCCAAGCGATCCCCCCAGCGAGAGGGGCTTGCCGGTGATGACACCGGGGTGCGACTCCTCGCGGATGGTCTCGTACTCGTCCATCATCCACGCCATGATCTGGGGGTTCGTGTAGACATCGGGTGCAGGCACGTCCCGCGTGACGCCGAGGATGCGAGCGACGGCGCGCATGTAGGCGCGGGCCAGCCGCTGCTGTTCACCCTGGGAGAGCTCCTTGGGGTTGCAGGTGACGCCCCCCTTCCCTCCGCCGAGCGGGATGTCCACGACCGCGGTCTTCCAGGTCATCCACGCGGCCAGCGCGCGCACCGTGTCGATCGTCTCGTCGGGATGCCAACGAAGCCCGCCCTTCGTGGGGCCTCGCGATGCGTTGTACTGAACGCGGTAGCCGTGGAAGATCTTGAACTTCCCGTCATCCATGAGGACCGGCAGGGTGACGTGGAACTCGCGCTGGGGCCAACGCAGGAAGGAACGCATGCCGTCGTCGAGGCCGAGTCTCTCGGCCGCCTCGTCGAATTGCGCCTGGGCGATGGTGAACGGATTGAGGCCCGACATCGAGGTCTCCAGCACGACAAGGGGATAGGCCAGGCCTTCAGAATGGTCCAAGACCGGCCCGGGGGGGACGCCTTTCCAGGCGTTGGGATCGTGGGACACGCGCGGGAGGACCTCGGCACCCCTCGGCATCGACATGCGGGCATGGGCACCGGGCGCCCCCCCCGTACCATGTCGTGCCATGGCTGAGACAACACGCACCGAAGCCGAGCAGGCAGCAACCCGGGCCCACCTCGAGGCGTATCTGGAGTCGTATCCGGGCCTCCGGGGACGCGTCTGCCGCATTCTGCTCCTGCATCTGCACACGAACGGCCTGGCTCGGATCGACGACGTCTACGACCGCGCAGAGCGCCGAGCCGACTGGCATGTTCCGCAGGACCCGAACGTGCCCTCGTCCCAGCTCTGGGCCGCAGACGAGGCGGAAGTCATCAACCGGATCGTCACGGACCTCGCGGCGCGCTTCCTCTCTCCCGGGGAGGTGGACAGCATCGTCTGGGCCGCGCACCAGCGCGACGAAGCCAAGTCGGTCGAGGCGCTGGCCCGGATGCCGGACGTCCCCCTCGAGTTGATCGCCCGCAAGGTGAGTCAGTTCTGCAGTCTCGGAGGGTCCTCGGGCCAGGTCCCGGTCGCCCCCGAAGGCACGCTCGTGGCTCTCATTCGTCGCTGCATCTCGGATCGGATCGACTACATCTCGATCGCAAAGCGTCACCTCACGATCCAGGATCTGAGTTGGCTCCTCGAGCGCACGGTCTCGACCGAGCACGGGTACGGCGGCGTCGGAGGCAAGGCTGGCGGCATGCTCCTCGCCTGGGCCATCCTGCGCAACTCCGGGCACGAGGAGATCGCGCTCCCGAGCACCGTGTTCCTCCTGACGGACGCGTACACGGCGTTCAAGGACCACAACGGCCTCACGGAGCTGTCCGACCACAAGTACCAGAAGCTGGGACGCGTCCGCCGGAACTACCGCGCCATCCAGGCCGTGTTCCAGAATGCCGAGTTCCCGCCGCGCATTGCAAACCGCTTGCGCGCGGAGTTGGCCCGGCTGGGCGACGTCCCTCTGATCGTACGCTCTTCGAGTCTCCTCGAAGACAGCTTCGGTGCGGCGTTCTCGGGCATCTACCAGAGCCTCTTCCTGATCAATCAAGGCCCCCCGGAGGAGCGTTTGCGTGCGCTGCTCGGCGCCATCGCGGAGATCTACTCCGGCGTGTTCAGCCCCCACGCCGTCTCCTATCGACGGCGCCACGACCTGATCGATCACGACGAGCGCATGGCCGTGATGATCCAGCCCGTCGTCGGCAAGCACTACGGGCAGTACTACTTCCCCCCGACGGCGGGGGTGGCGTTCTCACGCAACGACTTCCGCTGGAATCGTCGCATCCGTCGCGAGGACGGCCTGCTGCGGCTCGTCTTGGGACTGGGTACGCACGCCGTGGATCGCGTCGGGGACTACGCCCGCATGGTGCCCCTCAAGGCTCCGACGGTGCGCCCTGAAGGCACGCCGGAAGAAGTGATCTTCGCTTCCCAGCGCCGCGTGGACGTCCTCGATCTCGGGGGCGGGGGGTTCACGGCGCTGGGTGCTGACGAAGCGCTGGATGCCATGCGACCGGGAGGCATCGCGAACTACGTGAGCATCCGGCAGGAGGGTGGGCACCTCGCGAGTCCCATCGGGTTGCGCGTGACCGAGCCGGCCGGCCGCTTGGTGGTGACCTTCGATCGCCTGCTGAGTCAGGGCGACTTCCCCGACCGCATCCACAGCATGTTGCAGACCTTGGAGAAGGCCTACCGGGTGCCGGTGGACATCGAGTTCATCTACATCGACGACACGATCCACATCCTGCAGTGCCGCCCGCTGACCGGCGTGGACGACACGGCTCGGCACCCCGTGCCGACGGACGTTCCGCCCGGCGATCAGGTCTTCAGCGCGCGTCGATGGGTCCGGTCCGGTTCCATCGAGGACATATCCCACATCGTGCTCGTCGATCCTCGCGACTACGACGGCTTGGAGAGCGTCGATGCCCGACTGGAGGTCGGCGTCCTCGTGGGGCGCCTGAATGAGCTCCTCGCCGAGCGGCAGTTCCTCCTGATGGGCCCGGGCCGCTGGGGCACCCAGGATGTGCGCTTGGGCGTCCGCGTGGGCTTCGGAGACATCGGGAACGCCCGAGCGTTGATCGAGATCGCGCGAACCGCTCAGGGGATGACCCCTGAGCCTTCGTTCGGCACCCACTTCTTCCAGGAGCTGGTCGAGGCGGGGATCAGCTACCTCCCGCTCTACCCGGACGACGAAGGCGCCGTCTTCAACGACGAGTTCCTCATCGGCAGCCCCAACGCCCTGCGGAGCCTGATCGGGGACGACGCCGATGGCTTCGAGACGGTGATCCGCGTGATCGATGTAGCCCAGGTGTCGAATGGCCGAACGATGCAGTTGGTGATGGACAGCGAGCTGCAAGAGGCCCTCTGCTTCCTCCGGTAGCCGTGCCACGAGACGCCGTCCGGAATCCGGGGAACCCGCAAGGGGGCGCGGACGTTCTCCTTCCATACGGTGCCGCCATGATGATCCCCCTCCACCCCCGCCTGTGTGCCGCTCGCCCGTCCAATGACGGCGAGCCCGCCCTGTGTGCCGGCCTGGGAGCGATTGGGGACGGCATGCGCCCGCGCGGGCTCACGCGCTTCGTTCGCTTTTCGGCGTAGCCCGGAGTTCCCGCCGGCGCGGCCGGCCTTGGTACTCCCGCTCGGCTCCCCGCGTCGTCTACGCTTTCCCTGGTCCCTTCCTCCCGACCCATCGGTGTGCCGTGTCTGCCGTCCCCCCTTCCTCTCCCGAAGCTGCCCCCGAGCTGGGTCTGAAGACATTCGAGCGGCTGCTCGCGCGGTTCAGGCCCCGGCGCGTTGCGGCGTCGGGCGTGTTCCTGCTCCTGCTGGTCCGGAGCGGGCTGGAAATTGCCTACCCCTTGGTGCTGGGCAGCGTCATCGACGCCCTCGCTGGAACCCGCGGGACGGGAACCGGGCTGCCCCCCGGCTACCTGCTGCTGGTCGCCCTGTTCGCGGCCATCGTGCTCGCGCGTAACGCGGCGCTCTTCGCCTCGCAGGTTGCGGCGGCCCGCCTGGGACAAGACCTCGAGAACAAGCTGCGCAGGGACCTGTTCCAGCACGTGTTGATGCTTCGGTTCCGCTACCACGACGAGAACCGCAGCGGGAAGACCCTGGCACGCAGTCTCCGCGACATGGAGAAGGCTCGGCACTTCTTCCGCGAGGTCTGGTTCGGCTACCTCGAGATCGCACTCCTCGTGGTCGTGGTGCTGGTTGTTGTCTTCGCCACCTTCTGGGGGTACGGCCTGGTCGTGCTGTTGACCTTCGGAACCGCGATCGCCGGGGCGACCTTCGTCGGCAAGCGGATCGCCGTGCTCGATCGCGAGGTCTCCGACTCCTACGATCACGTGGCGACGGCCCTTCAGGAGAACGTCGCCGGCGCCCACGTGGTGCGGGCGTTCGGCCGGGAACGGGCCGAAATCGGCAAGTTCGGCGGCCACATGGACCGCTTCACGGGCGGCTGGCATGCCGTACAGCGGTTCTGGACCGGCATCATGCCCGGGCTCAATCACGTCTACTACCTGGCCATCCCCGCACTCCTGATCATCGGGACCCTGCGCATTGCCCGGGGCGAGGGAAGCCTCGGGGAGATCACGGCCGTCTTGCTGTACGTGCGCACGGTCCACCACCGGCTGCGCCCGCTGACGCGGCTGGTGATCCTCGGTCAGCAGGCCGTGGCGAGCGCGAGTCGCGTATTCGAGGTTCTGGACGAGACCCGCGTGGTCACTCCCCCGGCGAAGCAGCGCCACCTGCCCGCGCAGGGAGGCGACTTGCGCCTGGAGGGCGTCACGTTCGGTCACGTCGACGACGCACACGTCCTCCGCGGGGTCGACCTTCACGTGCCCGCGGGGTCCTCCCTCGGCATCCTCGGCCCGACGGGGTCGGGCAAGAGCAGCCTCGTGCAGCTCCTGCCTCGCTTCTACGACCCCGTGGCGGGGCACATCGAGCTCGATGGCCTCGACGTGCGTGACCTGGACATCCACGAGCTGCGGGCCGCCGTCGGCCTGGTGTTCCAGGAAGCGTTCCTGTTCTCCGGCACGGTCGCCGAGAACATCGCATACGGGAATCCGGACATCTCGATGGAGGAGGTCCAACGGTGCGCGACGCTCGCGGCGGCGCACGACTTCGTGCTCAAGCTACCCGAGGGCTACGAGACCATCGTGGGCGAACGAGGCGTCAGCCTCAGCGGCGGTCAACGGCAGCGACTGACCATTGCGCGAGCCCTGGCCATGGACCCCCGGGTCCTGATCTTCGACGACGCCACCGCGAGCGTGGACGCCGTCACGGAGAAGACCCTCTTCGATGGGATTCGTTCCGCCGCCGCCGGACGGACCACCCTCGTCATCTCCCAGCGCGTGACCTCCGTGCGGTGGTGCGATCGTATCGCCCTCCTGGAGGAGGGGGTGATCACCGGGATCGGCACCCATGCGCAGATGCTCACGTCGAGCCCGCTCTACCAAGAGATCCACCACCACCAGCAGCTGACGAGGGTCTCGTCATGATCGACGAAGTCGCCCTGGAAGAGGAGTTCGCCCGCACGACGCTCAAGCGCTCGACGCTGCGCCGGATGCTCGGCTACTTCCGTCCGCACAAGAAGAAGGTGGTGCTCGTCGTCCTGCTCGAGGGGGCATGGGTCGCGAGCATGCTCGTCGATCCTCGCCTCATCCGCACGGCCGTCGACGGCCCGCTGCGCGACGGCGACGTGAGCGGTACGCTCGTGATCGCAGGGTGGATGGTCCTCAACGTGGCGCTGCGGGCCATCCTCACCACCTGGGAGCTGCGCCTGGGCACCCGCGTCGGCGTGCAGGTGATCGACGCGATTCGGCGAGACGTCTTCGACCACATCCAGCGCCTCAGCATGCGCTACTTCGACCGGACCAAGCAGGGTCGCATCATCGCGCGTGCCGACCGCGACGTGGACACGCTCGAGCACCTGATCTCCTGGGGGCCGATCATGGTGACCATGCTCTCGCTGAGCCTGGTCCTGGGCACCATCGTGCTCGTGGCGTCGAACGCCGCGCTCGCGGCCTGGCTGGTGGCGGCCTTCCCCGTGGTCTGGCTGACTACGCGAATCTTCCACCGCATCGGCTTCCCCGCGTACCGACGGATCCGGGAGACCCACAGCGCCATTTCCACGCAGGTCGCCGAAGCGATCACCGGCGTCCGGGTCGTCCAGGCCTTCGGCCAGGAGGACCGCGAGCTGAGGGAGTTGGAGGTCCGTCAGGGACGCTACCGTGACGCCGTGCTGCGGGGAGCCCGTATCTCCGCCGCGTACATCCCCAGCCTGTCCGTCACCTTCCACGGCGTGATGGTCCTCATCCTGATCTTCGGCGGCTTGGCGGTCGTCGATGGAGCGATGACCATCGGCGGGCTGCTCGAGTTCGTTCTCCTGCTCGGTTTCGTCCTCGGCCCGGTGGAGGGTCTGGGTGGTCTGTACAACGAGAGCCTGATCGCCGGCGCCGCTGCGGAGCGGATCTTCCTGCTCCTCGACACGGAACCGGAGGTGCAGGATCGCCCCGACGCGATCGATCCGGGTCGTCTGGAGGGGAGGATCGCCTTCGACGACGTGAGCTTCGCGTACGACCCCGAGGCTCGTCACGGGTGGCAGCTGAGGGAGGTGACGTTCGACGTCCAGCCCGGGCAGACGGTCGCCCTGGTCGGGCATACCGGGGCCGGGAAGACCTCGGTGATCAACCTGCTCTCGCGCTTCTACGAGGCCCAGCGGGGCGTCGTGCGCCTGGATGGCCACGACATCCGTGACCTTCGCCTCCAGGCCCTGCACGAGCAGACGGGGATCGTCTTGCAGTCGAACTTCCTCTTCGCGGGCAGCGTGTTGGACAATCTGCGCTTCGTGCATCCCGGTCTTACGGCCGAGGACGCCGTGCGCGGCTTCCGGGAACTCGGCTGCGAGGAGGTGCTCGGCCGCTTCCAGGACGGCGTCGAGACAGACGTCGGCGAGCGGGGCGCGAATCTCTCCGAAGGGGAGCGCCAGATCGTGTGCTTCGTACGGGCCCTCCTGGCGAAGCCCACGCTGTTGATCCTGGACGAGGCCACGAGTGCGGTCGATACGCGCACGGAGGCGTTGATCCTGCAGGCGCTGCATGCGCTGGCCTCGCGGCAGACGACCGTGGTGATCGCCCACCGCTTGTCCACGATCCGCGACGCAGATCGCATTCTGGTGCTGGAAGACGGACGCGTCGTGGAGCAGGGGACCCACGCCAGCCTGCTGGCCAAGGGAGGCGTCTATGCCCGCCTCTACGGTGAGTACGCCGAGTAGCGCCGGTGCCCCGAGGAAGAAATTCGTGCCCCGAGCCGGAGTTTTCGGTTTTCCTCTGGGTTCCCCGGCGCTCTCACGGGAGCGTGGGGCCGATCCTGAGGCGAGGACGACGGGCATGGGTGACCCGCAGGTCGACATTCGGCGATTCGGCGAGAGCGACTCGCTCACACAGCTGACGGAGCTGCTGAACGAGGCCTACCACGTGCACCTCGAGCAGGGCCTGCGCTACGTAGCTACCTGGCAGGACGACACCATCACCTCACGACGCATGGCCGACGCGGAGTGCTGGATCGCCGTCGACGGAACGCAACTGGTCGGCACGATCATGCTGAAGCCTCCGGCACGCGCCGGTGGGCACCCGTTCTACGACCGCGCCGACGTAGCGATCTTCAATCAGCTCGCGGTCTCCCCCACCTACCAGCACCACGGCCTGGGGACCCTCCTGCTGGCGCGCGTCGAGAAACGGGCGCGGGAGCTAGGGGCCACGGAAATCGCCTGCGACACGGCTCAGTCGGCCACCGAACTGATCGATTGGTACAAGCGCCACGGGTATCGCATCGTCGGGACCGTCAACTGGGAAACGACGAACTACCGCTCCTACCTACTCAGCAAGCATCTGGGCGACTAGTCGCTCGGCAGGAGGGACGCGATCCAGCCCTTCATGCTGAAAGCGACCCGGAAGAGAGTCGGCACCAAGAAGAGGGTGAAGAACGTCGAGACGACGAGCCCGCCCATCAGGACGCTGCCGATGCCGCGATAGAGCTCGCTCCCCGCTCCGGGGAAGAGCACGAGCGGCGCGAGGCCGAACACCGTGGTGAAGAGGGTCATGAAGATGGGCCTGAGCCGCGTCCGGACGCTTTCCATGACCGCCTCGTTGGGCGCCATGTCGCTCTCGCGCATGTTGTTCAGCGATTGGTGCACGATGAGGATCGCATTGTTCACCACGGTGCCGATCAAGATGATGAACCCGATCATCGTCAGCGTGTCGAGCGGCTGGAAGTCCGTCTGCAGCTGATTCAGCGCCCACAGCCCCAGGATGCCGCCCACGGCGCCCAGGGGGACGCTGAGGATCACGATGAAGGGATAGAGCCAACTCTCGAACAGCGCGGCCATGAGCAAGTACGTGATGATCAACGCGAGGAGGAGACTCTGTTTGAGTCGCTCCTTCGTGGCCTTGAGCTTGTCCGCCGTACCACCGAGCTCGATCCGGTACGCGCCGCCGATCTCCCCGGCCGCGCGCAGCGGCTCGATGATCTCGGCTTCCACGCGATCGATCGCCTCTTCCAGGGAGACGGTCTCCGGCGGCTCGACCTGGATGGTGATGGTTCGCTCCCGCTCGCGTCGGTTGATCTGCTCGGGGCCCGACGAGAGTTCGATGTCCGCGACGGCACCGATGGGCACGAGGTTCCCCGTGGGTGTGACGACGGGCAGGTCCTTGAGATCCTGCAGACGACTCGCATACTGCGGCAGGCCGACGATCGTGAGGTCGATCTTGTCGCCCCCCGTGAAGAAGTCCCCGGCATAAGCGCCGTCGACGAAGGCGTCGACCGTGTACCCGAGATCGACGGCGGTGACGCCCAGATCGGCGGCCCGCTCCCAGCGCGGGTTCACGTGGACCTCCGGGCTGGACAAGTCCAAGCTGGGAATCGGGCGCGCCTGGGCGCCCTCGAACATGCCCCTGACCTGCATGAAGATCCGCCCGCCCAGCTCGACGAGCGTACGAAGATCCGGCCCGCGAACTTCGATGTCGATCGATCGACTGGCGGTCAGACCGCGCTCGAACAGGCTCGTCTGCTGCGCGAAGGCGAAGGTGCCGGGAATGCCGCGAATCGAGTCGTTCAAGAGCCCCACGAGCTTGCGGGCCTCGAGCGGTTCGACGGCAGCAGCGCCCATGAAGAGCTGCCGGCCGCGCGCGACGAAGAAGTAGTGCTTCATCACGGGGTAAGGAAGGGCCGCGGCCTCCGGGCTACCGGGGTCCGCGTCCCAGTACGGTCGAATGCGCTCGTCGACCGTCTGCCCGATGGCCGTCATCTCGTCGAGGTTGTACCCAGGCGGCGGCAGGATGATCGCGATCGCCAGGTTGCGGTTTCCCTTGGGCAGGTACTCCTGCTTCGGGAGGAGGGCCGCGGCAAGCAGGACGGCCGCGACCACGATCACGCCGGCGAAGAGCATCTGCAGCAGGAAGCTCCGCTGGAGGAAGCGGTGCGTCCCGAGGACGGTGGCCGTGAAGGCCCGCCCGAAGACGTCGAAGGGCCAAAGCAGCGGCTTGAGGAGAGCCGGGACGTGGAGGTTGGTCGTGTCCTTGCCGCCGTCGACGAGCGCGCCCGTCTCGGCGTGCCGGTTGCGCTTGGAGAGGATACGCGCTGTCGCCGTGGGGATGACCGTGACGGAGACGATGAGGGACAGCCCCACCGCGCACGAGATGGCGACCGCGATGTCCCCGAAGAGCTGCCCGACCTCGTCCTTCAGGAAGAGAATCGGAATGAACACCGCCAGGGTCGTCAGCGTCGAGGCGACGACCGCCCCCCAGACCTCCTGGGTGCCCTTGACCGCGGCCACGAAGCGCCGCTCCCCCAGCTGGTAGTGACGGTAGATGTTCTCGAGCACGACGACCGCGTTGTCGACGAGCATGCCGACGGCGAACGCCATGCCCGCGAGGCTGATGACGTTGAGGGAGCGGCCGAGGAGATTCAGGAGAAGGAAGGTCCCGACGATGCTCGTGGGAATCGCCAGCGACACGACGAGCGTCGAGCGGACACTGCGCAGGAAGAGCAGGAGGACGAGGAACGTGAGGACACCGCCCACCAGGATGTTCTGCTTGACGAGGCCGATCGCGGACTCGATGTACTCGGTCTCGTCGTAGACCTGCTCGAGGTACAGCCCGGCATCCTTGAGCACGCCAGCATTGAGCTCGTCCTTGGCCTGCTTGAGGCCATCCATGACCTCCAGGACGTTGGCGCCCGTTTCTCGAACGGCGTTCACGGCGATGCACAGGCGACCGAAGTTGTAGACCTCGCCGTCGGGCTTCTTGTAGTCGAGACGCACGTTGGCGACGTCGCGCACGTATACGGGCACGCCGCCTCGGCGGGCCACGACGACGGTTTCGATCTCCTCCGGGGTGTCGAACTGCCCGAGGGTGCGCACGACGTAACGGCGCTTGCCCTCCCAGTAGTCACCCGCCGACGTGTCCCGGTTGCGGGTGCGTAGCGCCGACCCGCAGTTCCTGAATCGTGACGCTCCGGGCGGCGAGGCGCCGCGGGTCCACGACGACCTGCAGTTCCTCCTCACGCCCACCGAGGACGTTGGCGTTGGAGACGCCCTTGACGCGCTCGAGACGTGCCTCGATCTGGTCTTCGGCGAACCGGCGCTTCTTCGCGACGTCGGTCGCGGGCGGCAGGAAACGCTCCAGCTCCGGATGCTCGGCGGCGGCCACCTCGAGCCGTCGCTGGCGAAGACCCTGCGTCGGGGCACGGCGTGCGGGCTCGAGCGCCTCAGCCAGCTCGGGGTGCTCGGCCTGGAACGCCGCGATCTCCTCGGTGTCGGCGACCCGGAGCCGAAGGATCATCCACGCGATGGGTGAATCGGCGGAGCTGGACGTCGAGAGGACCGGCTCGCGGGCGTCCTCGGGGTAATCGGGCACCTGCTGCAGCCTCGTGTTCACCCGCAGCAGCGCCGCCGCCATGTCCGAACCCACGCCGAACTCGAGGGTGACCGAGCCGCGCGAGTCGGTGGACTCGCTGGACATCTTGATCACGCCCTCGACGCCCTTGAGCTGCTCCTCCTGCTCTTGGACGATCTCCCGCTCGACCTCCTGCGGGCTGGCGCCCGGCCAGAGCGTCTCGATGGAGATGACCGGCGTTTGCACCTCGGGCACCAACTGGACGGGAATGCCCTGGAACGCGAGCAGACCGAACAGGACCAACAGCAGGACGCCGACGGACACCTTGACCGGATTGCGGACGAATGAGGCAACCAGGTTCATGTCACTCGGCGATCTGCAGCGGCTGACCGGGGAAGAGGATGCGCTCGTTGCCTCGGATCACGACCTTCGCGCCGGCGGTGAGCTGGCCGGGAGGCGCGATCACCTCCACCAGGTCCTGGTAGGCCACACCCAAGGTGACCGGCACCATCACGGCGGTCGACGAGGCGGGATCCACGACCCAGACCAGTACGGGCACGGGACCGCCGAGGACCACGGCGTCCTTCGGAACGAAGAGAGCAGGCGCGTCCTGACCGACGGCCAACGTCGCGGACGCGAACATGCCCGCCTTGAGCAGCATCGAGTCACCGAGGCGCTCGTTTTCGAGGCGGATCTTGACGGGAAACGTGCGTCCTCTCAAGTCCGCCTGGGGGACGATGCGCGCGATCGTGCCGGTGAACACGCGGTCCTGGACGGCCTCGACCGAGACGCGCACGTCGGAGCCGAGGCGCAGCGAGCCGATGAAGTCCTCGACGACGTCCACCGTCACGTCGACCACATCCAGGTGCACGATGGTCGCGACCGGATCGCCCGGTGTGAGCCACTGGCCCACCTCGGTGTGCTCCTGCGTGACGTACCCGTCGAACGGCGCTCGGATGATGGTGCGTTCCCGCTCGTCTTCGAGTCGTTGGACCTCGGCCTTCTGAATGTCGACTTCGGCCTGGGCCTGGGCCTTCTTCTCTTTCCGGGGACCGGTCTCGGCCAGCTCCAGCGACTTCTCGGCCACGGCGACGATCAGTTCGGCGGCCTGCACGGCCAGTTGCGCCTCGCGAAGCTCGTCCTCGCTGATCGTCTTCGAGCGGAAGAGCTTCTCCGACGCCTGGAGCCTCCACCGGCGCAGTTCCAGCCCGGCCTCGAGCTCGCGCACGCGGGCGCGGGCCTGCTCGATCTCCTCGGGACGCGTACCGTTGTCCAGCTCGGCGAGGCGCTCTTGGCGCAGCCGCAGCTCCGCCTTCGCCGACTGGATCCGAATGTCGATCTGGGCCGTCCTCATGCGCACCAGGACTTCGTCCGCGGCGACCCTCATCCCCTCGCGGGCCAGGAACTCGACGACCAGCCCGGCATGCTCACTCCCCACCGTGCTGGTTCGGGCGGGATCGATCGTGCCGACGAAGGTGCGCCCGCGCTGAATCGTCTTCTCGAGCACGTCAGTCACGCGGACGGGCGCGGGCGGCATGGCCGGGGGGCCCCCGCCGCCACCGGGAGGACCGCCGCGCTCGCCCCCCTCGTCCGCCAGGACCAGGACCGGCATCGACGCCAGGAGACAAGCGGCCAGGAAGAGGCGCATCAGTAGTCCTCGCTGCCCAGATTCTGCTGCACGATCGCGAGCCCGTCCCGCAGTGCGGTGAGTTGCTCCGGCGTAAGGCCCCGCACGGCGCGCGCGCGGACCCGCTTGGAGCACGCCACGAGTTGGTCCCACACGGGTTCGATGCGGGGCTCGAGATTCACGACCTTGCGGCGCTTGTCGGTGGCGTGAGGACGACGCGAAATCCAACCATTGCGCTCCATGCGGTCGAGGATGCCGGCCAGGGTCGGCGGCTCGATCGTCATCTGCTTGGCCAGCTCCGCCTGGCACGTGTCGCGTTGGCGCGCGAGGCGCAGCAAGACACGCCACTGCTGGTGAGTGACGCCGAGTTTCGCGAACTCCTCGTTGAGAGCCCGGCGCATGGCACGGGCGGACGGCAGGACCCAGAAGACGATGCTGTCCGTGTAGTCGTAGTCGAACATCGGCTCGCCGTTGGCATCCCGGCGGTGTGTAGGAACGTCGTGGGGCATTTGCACGAAGGTAGCGCTGCCGGGGGGCCGGGCCACATTTCCCCCGCCAGTCCCGGCACGAAGGCCCGGCGGCGGGGTCGTTACTGGGTCCGGGCGGCCGGGGAGGAGGGCGGCACCTCGAGGTCCCGGACGTAGTACCAGAGCCAGGCCGCTCCCTCCCGGAGGACGGCGAGCGGCTTGCCCGGCCACGGAACGGTCTCCCGCGCCGGCACGGTGAAGACGTCGAAGCCGCTGCGTCGACACATCAGCTGAATGCGCGAGAGGTGGTAGTCGTGACTGACCATCAAGAACGTGGAAAGACCGTGCTTGCGGGCGATCGCGTCGAGGTTGTGGATCGTCGCCCGCGTGTTGCCGCCCCCATCGTCGACGATCAGAGCCTCCGCGGGTAGGCCCTGGTCGAGCGCGATTTGCCGCATGACCGACGGCTCGCTGACGGGCTCGTCGGGCCCCTGGCCGCCACTGAGGACGAGCTTGCGCACGAGGCCGGCGCGGTAGAGTTCACAAGCGGTCACCGTGCGGTCGAGCAAGGCCCCGCTCGCCTCTCCATCCTCGTGGACGCGCGCGCCGAACACGACGGCGGCGTCCGCCGGCCGGCGGTAGTCCGTCGCGCCGAAGCAGTAGAGGTGGAGCAAGACGAGGGCGGCGACCGCCCCGCCCAGGGCGACCGAGCGTGCCAGCCAAGGCCGGGACGGGGCGGAAGGGGCCTCTTCAGGTCCGCGTTCGAAGAGGGCCCAGAGCGCAAGGAGGGCCGCCATCAGGAGGCCGGCGGGCACGGGGAAGCTCGACGCGATGTCACCGTCGGCGAGCAGCCGGTAGTACGCCGCCGCATCGATCGCGCAGAGAAGGGCCAGCAGGAGGCCGGATGCGCGGGCCACCCACGCGCCGTACCTCCCGAGGAGCAGGCCGAGCACCAGGCCCAGGATGGCGGCTTCGGCGAGCCAGGCGGGGAAGCCGACGCCGCGCACCCACAGGGCGTTCACATCGACGTCCCCGTAGTGGTGGGTCACGACGTTCGTCGCTCCGAAGAGGGCGATGGCGAACACGCTGTACCGCGTGGTGAGTCGACAGGTCCTTCCGAGCATCCAGACGCGCCTCCCGAAGGAGGGACATCGTGCGCCGAAGCGTTCATCTTGAGCCGCGCTCAGCCCTGGCTGTGGTCGTCCCCCGGATTCACCAGCTGGAGCCAGTGCCCGTCAGGGTCCTGGAAGTAATGGCACGTCCCGCGGAGCGTGGTCGGCACGCCCGCGGCCACGAGTCGGGCGAGCGCGCCCTCGAGATCCTCGGTGTAGAGCACGACGTTGGGGGAATCGTCCTGGCCCCCGGCGGAGACGGGGCGGACCGGGTCTGAGGAGCATCACGACGTCGCCGGAGCTCAGCCAGAGGAAGCGACCGCCCTGGTTGGCCTCCAGTCGAAAGCCCAGCACCCCCTCGTAGAAGGCGAGGCTCGCCGCGGGGTCGCGGATGGGAAGCTCGATGTGGCCGATCTGCATGGAGGACCTCCGGCCAGGGGCGACCGTCCGGTTTTTCGTGAAGATGAGATTACGTCGCAACCGCAGGACCCTGCCAGGGCTCCTAGCATCCCCCGAAACCCAGCGCAGGAGCAGAACCGTGAAGAAGGCAATCGCAATCGTGGGCGTGCTCGCCGCCGCCGGCCTCCTGGCCGCCTGCAGCGGGCGTCGCGCCGCCGCCCCCTCGTACTCGACGCCGAGCACGACCTACACGGCGCCCAGCACCACCTACAGCACGCCCGGCACGACCTACGCCACGCCCTCGACGACGCCCCCGCGTGCCCCGGCGGCCTCCTCGTGCGGCGGCTGCGGCGGCCCTGCGGGCTGCGGCTAGGCCGGCCTACCCCCACCTCCTACGGGGCCCTTCCTCCGCGCGAGGGAGGGCCCTCTTTGCTGGTACGCCCATGAGCAGCCCTTTTCCCACGCTCGAGGCCGCCGTCCTCGCCCTGGACGACGAGGACCCGGTCGTGCGGACGGCCGCCGCCCGTCGGATCGGGCTGGAGGGTCCCGACGCGGTCGCTGCGGCCGACCCCCTGATCGCGCGGCTCGAAGATGCGGACCCGATGGTCCGCGCCATGGCGGCGGCCGCGCTCGGCAAGATCGGCGCCGGAAGCGAGAGCGCCATCTCGGGGCTGATCGCGTGCCTTGACGACGGGGCATTCCCGGTTCGCTTCTGGGCAGCCGAGTCCCTCGGTCGCCTCGCCCCGGCGGCCGAGGCTGCGCTGCCCGCCCTCGATCGCCTGCGACGCGACGAGCACAAGGCGGTCCGGGGCGCGGCCTCCCTCGCCATCGCCCGAATCCGTGGCCAGGGCGCGGCCGAAGAGGCTTCTGCGTGACCGCACGACGTGGCGTCTGTCACCGACGCCCGTAGAATCCGGCTGATGCCGAGTCCGCAATCCCTTCGTCGCCTGGCCAACGTCACCAAGAAGGTCCACGACGACCTTCGCAAGGGCGGCATGGGCATGACGTTTCGCTACCTGTTCAGGTCGACCGCGATCCTCGCGCGCGTCACGGCGATCCTGGCCGACCACGTGGCGACCCAGGCCGGCGCTCCCCCCAGCGACCAGGACGAGCCCGTCGGCAATCTGAACGTCGGCAATGGGAACGGAGCCGCTGCCGACGACGGCACCTGCCCGACCTGCGGAAAAGACCTGGACGGCTAGGGCTCTCGCAGCAGGACGTCCAGCGCCTTGCGATTGGCCCGGGGAAATGGATAGCGCTCGAGGTCTTCGACGCGCACGAAGCGCGGATCCTCGCACCCGAGAGGTTGGGGTTCGCCGTGCTCTGCGGTGCAGTGAAAGAGATGGAGCGTGATCCGAAAGTGCGTGTAGGCGTGGTCGATCGAGAGGAACGGCTCGACGACCTCCACCTCGAGCCCCGTCTCTTCGCGTACCTCGCGGACGCATGCTTCCTCGAGGGACTCGCCCGGCTGGCGCTTGCCGCCAGGGAACTCCCAGAGCCCCCCGAGGAGGCCGGCGGCCGGGCGACGGGCGATCAGGAGTCGCTCGTCGCGCCACACCATTCCGGCGGCGATGTCGTGGTGCGGTACGGCGCGACGGCGCGGCCGGGACGGTAGGGACGAGGCGCGCCCGCTCGCGCGGCCGGCGCAGATCGATGCCAGGGGACAGGCGTCGCAGTCCGGTCGGGCGGGGCGACACACGGTCGCGCCGAGTTCCATGACCGCCTGGTTCCAATCCCCGGGACGCGTCGGGGACAGCAGCCGGTCGGCGGCTGCTTGGACACGCCGGCGGGTGGAGGCCTTCGTGATGTCCCCGTCGTCATCGAGGAGCCGCGTGAGTACGCGCAGGACGTTCCCGTCCACGACCGCGGTGGCCTCGCCGAACGCGATGCTCGCCACGGCCGCGGCCGTGTAGGCACCGAAGCCAGGCAATGTGCGAAGTTCTTCTGCGGCACGCGGGAGGCAGCCGTGGTGATCACGGACCACCTGCTTGGCCGCCGCGTGAAGCTGCCGCGCTCGGCGGTAGTAGCCCAGCCCCTCCCAGGCTTTGAGCACCGACTGCTCTCGGGCCCGCGCCAGCGTGCCTACGTCGGGGAAGCGCCGCAGGAAGGCGGGCCAACGCTTCTCGATGGTCTCGACGCGGGTCTGCTGGAGCATGACCTCGGAGATCCAGATGGCGTAGGGATCCCTCGTGCGTCGCCATGCCAGGTCTCGCGCATGTGCGTCGTAGTGGGCGAGCAGGCGACGCCGCGCGCGACGAATCGTGTGAGCGTCGAGGTCACGCGCCACGCCTCACCGCCTCTCTTCGCTGCGCTCCACCGGCCCCGGAAACGACGAACCCCACGCCGGACGAGCCGACGTGGGGTTCGAAGGTGCGAGTGCACGCCAACGGCGTGCGATCTACCAGGGGCTTCAGGTACCGCCGGCGCAAGGCGACGGCTCGCAGAGCTTGGTCGACGGCGCGAAGTAACTGCGCGTGGGCTGCGGCGCGGGTGCGCACGTGCGACGCGCGGGCGTCGGTGTCGTCGCACGGGCCGGCACGGTCCGTGTGACGCGCACGGGCGACGCCACGGCCGGCTGGACACGCGCCGTGCGGCTCACGGGTACGACCCGGTTGCCGGTCGTGCTCCGACGTCCCTGCAGCACCTGCATGGACGGCGGCGGCGGCGGCGTCGGCGAGGTCGCCAGCGTGGTCACGGTACGCGGCGCGGGCGCCGGGCGCGTGGCCGCCACGGTCGGCACTGATCGCGTGACCGTCGGCCCTCTCACGACGCGTCGACTGACGACGCGGGGCGCGTAGGCCGTCGTGGTCCGTGTCGGTGTGGACCGGACATAGCGGGTGGTCGGTTGGGTAACCGTCCGCCGCACGGTTCGGGGACTCGAAGCCGTCGTCGTTCGGGTCGCCGAACGCGTAGCCGTTCCCCCAGATGCGCAGCCGCCGAGGGCGACTAGCGCCCCGACTGCCACGATGAAGCTCGTCCGCATGTTGTTTCTCCCCCCAGCGGAGTTGGAGCGGGATCGAATAGAGACCTCGTCGAGGTCGCCCACTCCGTCCTGTCTTCCCCTGGGTCGGCTCACGTCCGGATCAAATCCAGAGTGGGTCACGATTCGTTCATGGGAGGTGGTTTGGACAGGACCTACGCCGCCAGGCTTCCTTTCCCCTTCGTTGCCGCCCATCCCGTCGCTTGCGACGGTCGGCTCTGCGGCTGTCGGGGGTTGGACGCCGACCTGGGCTCTCTTCGTCCGCAGTGCGGACGAGCCCCAGCTCGCGCCCCATGACTGGCCAATGCGTGTACGGATGACCCTGCGTCCCTCGTCCACCAACCCATAGGCAGCCGCGGTCCCTTCCGCGATGCCTTCCCTACCCGTATGGCGGACCACTCTAGCCATGCCCCCGACACGACTCCAAGCCCTGTCTCCCTTCGAAAGCGCGATCTCGGGGCGAACGGTTAGGGCCTTTCGGCTCTAGTGGCTGCAACAGTGTCCCAGCGGTGTCCCCGGCGGAGGGAGGCCGAGGACGCCGGGTCCGGTCAGTCCCCGCGCCCCGGCTACGATCCGCCTCGTCCACGGCCTGGAGGGCCCCTGATGCTCCGATTCACGTCGCTTGCGGCGCTCGCGCTCCTGGCGACCCTGGCCTCCCCCCGAGCCGAGGCAGGCGATGGGCAGGGAATCCGGTGGGAGGTGGATGCCGAGGCCGCCCAGGCGCGAGCCGCCCGGGAGGGCCGCCCCCTCCTGCTGGCGCTGAACGCACTGGAGACCGAGCGGGCGAACCAGCAGCTGGCGCTCGAGCTCTATCGCAGCGCGGCCTGGGGGGACGCCACGGAGGACTGGGTCTGCTTGCCCTGCAACGCCAATCACCACGGAGGCGCGGCGTGCTCGCGCTACGAGGGCATCCCGTGCTCGACGCACCAGACAGCCCTGCGCCTGCTCTACAAGCTGCGGCGCCTCCCCGCCGACCGCACGGTGATCAGCCCGGCCCACGTCGTCATCGATCCCGACGGACGCCTGGTGTGGGACAAGGAGTACTACACCGGCGTGGTCGGCCCGCAGCTGTTCGAGCGCATGCTCGTCGGACTGTCGCCTTCCATCGCTCTGGATCGCGCGGCGCGCATTCGTTCCCACGTCATCCAGGTGCTGGAAGAGGTCCCGACCAGGAAACTGGACGAGGAGGCCGAAGCCTGGCTCGGCCGGGACGACCCGCTGGCGGCGGCCGGCCTGATCGTGGCGGCGGACCAGGAGCTCGATCCCCAGCGTCGCCTGACCCTGGTGAGGTCCCTGCGTCACGCACGCGAGGCTGACCGGCCGCTGGTCCAGGTCGGCGCCTACGAAGGCACGCTCTTCCCGGGCCACGATCTCGACCTATGCCTCGGTTGGCTCGAGGTGGCGTTCGCCACGGAGCGCAGGACCGCCCTGGGCCACGCGATGCGCGCCGCTTTTCGGGCCGAAGACGCGGCGACCCGCGACCGGATCCTGGCCGTGGCGCGCCCGAAGGGTGGCGCGAAGCGGTCGGCTGCCGAGCGCGCGGCGAAGCAAGAGCTCCACTGGCTGCTCGGGCAGGCTGAGGCGGGCAGAAAGGCCGTCGAGGCCGAGGGGGACTGGATCCGGCGCCAAGCGCGCGCGCAGCGCATCGGGCTCGGCCAGGGTCGTGTGTACGCGCCCCTGGCCGAGGTCGCGGCGGACGCGCCGCCCGCCACCCTTCGGGGCGCCCTGCTGGAAGCCGAGCCCGCCGAGGTGCGGGCCGAGGTCGAGGCCGTGCGCCAGGCGCTGCGCACCCGCCGCGAGGAGCGCGTCCGCATCGCGGCCGCGCTGGCCTTGCTCGGCGCAGGGCTGGACGACGAAGGCCGTGTTCCCAAGACGATCCTCGGCGCGGTCTTCGACGTGGTCGAAGGTGAGGACACCCGGCGGGAGGCGGTGAGGCGCCTGGGCGGAGACGATCCGGGTTGGAATGAAGAGGTCTGGATCCAGGCTCTCGACGCGGCCGTCGGAGGTGCTCGATGAGCCGCTCGTTGACGCTCGGCGTCGTGGCCGCCGCCTTGCTGCTCGCGGGCCTCGCGGCGAGCGCCGTCGGCGAGGAGCCGCCGCTGGAGCGCCTCCTCGGCAACCTGCTTCGAGCGGAAGGCAACGACGCCGTGGACCGGGCCCTGGACGCCCTGGCCCAGCGGATCGGGTCGGGCGAGGCGTTCGCCAACGAGGGCGCCTTCGGCGACTTCCTCGGGCGGGTGGCCCAGCCCAAGCGAGACCACCCCCGCGTGCAGCTCCGCCGTGGATGGGCCTACCTCGCGGTGGGGCGCGGTAAGGAGGCGGTCACCCTGCTCGACGCGGCAGCGAGCGACCCCCCGACCCGGCCGATGGCGCTGGCGTACCGAGGGGAGGCGTTGCGTCAGGCCGGTGAGCCGGCGAAGGGCTTGGGCCTCCTACGCGAGGCGGCCCGCGCGGGCTACACCAACCCGTTCCTGACGGAGTCGGCGCTGAAGGCGGCGTACATGCTGCGGGACCCCGCGCGCGTCAAGGCGGCAGACGGCCTTCCTCCCTACGCCGAGCCCTTGGCCAGCTTCCTCGAGGCCCGCCCCGACCCCGTGGTCCACGCCTCGCTGGCGCGCTGGGTCTTGGAGGACCTCGATGCCTACGAGCTACCCGGATCTCCCCGAGCACGGTCGTGGGCCGTGGTCGCGGGCGAGCAGGCGCTCCGGGCGCTGCGGCTCGACGCCCGCCTCGCCGGCGGCGCCCAGCTCGCGCTCGACGCGGCCGTGGCGCTGAAAGACGAGGACCGGGATCGTGAGGGCCGCACCGACCGCTTCGACCTGTTGGCCTGGGCGGTACGCGCCGGGACGGGTCCCGATCGCGAGCAGCACGAGGTCCCCCCGGCCATCGCCTACCTCGCCGAGGCTGCCCTGCGGGAAGGGCGATACGCGCTTGCCTACCGCATGGCCCGATGGCGACTGGACATCTCGGACAGCCCGCTTGCCCGGGAGGTCCTGCTGCAGCTCCCGCCCGACATCGGGGATTGACGCTACCGGCGCTGGCCCTTTTAGACCCGCGCCTTGTGCGCGAGCGCCACGCAGGCGAGGTTCACGAGCGTCTGCGCACTCGCGGACTGGTAGCTGACGACGACGGGCTTGCTCATGCCTTGGAGCATCGGTCCGACGACGTCGCCGCCGGCCAGGTACTCCGCGAACTTGTAGGCGATGTTCGCCGCCGAGAGCTCGGGGGCGACCAGGACGTTGGCGTCGCCCTGGATCCGGCTGTGGGGGAACAGGTTCTTCGCCACGTCGGGACTCAGCGCCACGTCCACGTGCATCTCCCCGTCGATCAGGATGTCGGGCCGCCTCTCGTTCACGAGACGCACGGCCTCGGCGACCTTGCGTGCGTCGGGGTGCTCAACGCTCCCGAACGTGCTGAACGAGAGCATGGCGACGCGCGGCTCGAACTCGAAGGTGCGCGCCGTGTCCGCGGCCGTAATCGCGATGTCCGCCAACTCGCTCGCCGTGGGGTTGATGTTGATCGAGGTGTCCGCGACGAAGAGGCTACGGTCCTTGAGCGCGATCAGGTGCAGGGCGCTCGCCTTGCAGTTGACCGTGCCGATGATCTCGAGCGCGTCCCGCACGGCATCCGGGTACGGCGCGTTGATGCCGGCGACCGTGCAGTCCACATCGCCCTGGTCGAGCATCATGAGCGCGAACCGGCGGGGGAACAGGATCTTCAGCTCTGCGTTGCGTACGTTGACACCGCGACGCGCGCGCAGGTCGTAGAGGCGGCGGGCGTAGGCGGGGAGACGGGGGTCGAGGCGCGGGTCCACGATCTCCATCGCGGAGATGTCGGTCCCGTGCTGGGCGGCCATGGCCCGGATGCGCTCCGTATCTCCCGACGAGGATCGGCGTAGCGATGCGCTCTTCGAGCAAGGAGGTCGCGGCACGCTGCGCCCGGAGCGTGTCGCCCTCGGCAAACGCGATCGTGGCCTTCTGGCGACGCGCGCGTTCCGTGACCGCGGCCATCGCGTGGCGCGACCCGCCGAGGAGCTTCTCCAGACTTCGCCGATAGGCCTCGACGTCGAACGTCTCGACGCGGGCCTTGCCTTCCTCGAAGGCCGCCTCCGCCACGGCGGGAGCCACCCAGAGGAGGACCCGGTGATCGAACGGTTTGGGGATGAGGTACTCGGGTCCGAAGCGGAGTTCCTCGCCGTCGTATGCCTCCATGACGCTCTCGGGAACGTCCTCGCGGGCGAGCGCGGCAAGGGCGCGCGAGGCGGCGAGTTTCATGCCCTCGGTGATCGCCGTGGCGCCGACGTCGAGGGCGCCCCGGAAGATGAACGGGAAGCCGAGGACGTTGTTCACCTGGTTGGGGTAGTCGGAGCGACCGGTCGCCATGATGACGTCCTCACGCGCATCGACGGCGTCGGGGTAGCTGATCTCGGGATCGGGATTGGCCATCGCGAGCACGATGGGCCGATCGGCCATCGACCGCACCATGTCCTTGCTGACCAGATCCGGACCCGACAACCCGAGGAACACGTCGGCTCCCTGCATGGCCTCCTCGAGCGTGCGGTGATCCGTCTCGGCCGCGATCTTCTCCTTCTCGGCGTTCATCCCGTCCTTGCGACCCTTGTAGATCACGCCCCGGCTGTCGCAGAAGACCACCTTCTTCGGGTCGGCGCCCAGGCTGACGAACATGTTCGTACACGCGATGCCGGATGCGCCGGCACCGGAGACCACGACGCGCAGATCGCCGATCTTCTTGCCGGCGAGCTCGACGGCGTTGATCAGCGCCGCGGACGAGATGATGGCCGTTCCGTGCTGGTCGTCGTGGAACACGGGGATGTCCAGCTGCTCCTTGAGCGTCTGCTCGATGTAGAAGCACTCCGGCGCCTTGATGTCCTCGAGGTTGATGCCTCCGAAGGTCGGCGCGATGCGACGCACCGTGTCGATGAACTTGTCCGGATCCGTCTCGTCCACCTCGATGTCGAAGACGTCGATGCCCGCGAACTTCTTGAACAGGACACCCTTCCCCTCCATGACGGGCTTGCCGGCGAGAGCACCGATGTTGCCGAGTCCAAGAACGGCCGTGCCGTTGGTGATGACGGCGACCAGATTGCCTCGCGCCGTGTAGCGGTACGCGAGATCGGGATCCTCCTGGATCTTGAGGCAGGGGATCGCGACGCCGGGCGTGTAGGCGAGGGACAGCTCGTGCTGGGTCGCCAGGCTCTTGGAAGGGATGACCTCGATCTTCCCGGGACGGGGGAACTCGTGGTACTCGAGCGTCTCTCGCTCAAGGTTGGCGGGGTTCTCGCCCATGGTCTGTGCTCCTACTCACGCGGAAGGGGTCCGGCCGCGGCCCAAGCGCGTCATGGTCCTCGGAGGGGCCGGAAGGTCAACCCGACGCTCTGCGCGCGCGAGGATCTCGGCGTCAGGGGGTTCTTGCCCCCAGCTTGACGCTGATCTCCCGCGGCTTCCCGTCGCGCAGGACCTCGAGGACGACGACTTCCCCTTCCCAGCGCGCACGCAATTGGACGAGGAGCCGGTCGGCCGAGGCACCGCGCGTGCCGTCGATGGCGCGAACGGTGTCCCCCGCGAGGAGACCAGCCGCTTCGGCGGGTGACCCCGGCTCGACGGTCTTGACCGTGAGACGCTCACGGTCGTTCTCGCGCGTGATGCCCAGGTAGCCCCGGCGCAGCGACTGCCCGGTCTTCAGCCGAGGCAGGGCGGCCTGCACCCGGTCCCACGGCACGAGGAAGCCGATGCCGGAGTTGCGGCCGAAGAGCGGGGGGCTCCATAGGTGGAGGACGCCGAGGAGACGTCCCCGCAGATCGACGACCGCGCCGCCGCAGTTGGCGTCGGTGGTCGCCACATCGGTCTGCCACTGCTCCCGCCAGGCAGACAGCATCAGGCCGCCGTGGAGTTTCGAGAGGACGCCCGCCGCGAACAGGGGGTCGGGGGAACCTCGCGCGCCGAACGGATTGCCCAGCGCCAGCGCGAAGCGGCCGGGGGTGTACGCCTCGGCGGGCGCCGGCTCGAGGGCGCGCCCGCCCCCGGTGGTCTCCCAGTCCGCAGGCATCTCCGCGCGAAGCAGGGCGATGCCGAGGCGCGCGTCGTGAGCAACGACCCTGGCCGCCACCGGCGAGGTGCCCGGGATATGCACCTGGACCCCCTTGATGCCCCGCAAGCCGGTGAGGGCTTGATGCGGTGCCGGCGCTGTCCAAAAGGGAAGGCCGATGCCGTTGAACACGAACTCGGCGACGTTGGTGAGGTTGTAGAGGCTGGTGACGATCCACCCGTCGGCATCGACGAGGACGCCACTCGTGGGGCCGAGGTAGCGCGGCACATCGAAGACCCCCCCCACCCCGGGGCTCTTGAGCGAGAGCGGCTGCTCGCGCTCGACCTCGATGCTCACGACGGCGGGATACGCGCGTCGGGCGGCCAGGCGGTAGGCGGTCGACAGGGCCGCCGCCGTGGGGGCCCGCTGGCGCTGCTCCTTGGGCGCCGGGAAGACGGCGTCGAGATCCAGGTCGCTGTAGACCGCGCGGATCCGGTCCATCGGCATCACCTTGCCGAAGAACTGGAACGGCTCGCCGGGGTCCGGCGGGAGAAACGTCGAAACCGTCCCGATCAGTCGGCCCTCGGCGTCGACGACGGGTCCGCCGTTGACTCCCGGGTTGACCGCGGCACTCGTGTAGACGAACTCCAGGCGACCGCCGGCGTCGCCCTCCGGGAGAGGACGCAGCGCGGCGACGACACCCGCCGTGGTGGCCGGCGGGGTCTCCGGGCCCGAACCGAACGCATTACCCGTCACGAAGAGGAAGTCCCCCACCTGGAGATGGTCGCTGGCCGCCGGTTCCAGGAAGTCGGGGAAGCCGCCCGCGGGTACGTCTTGGATCTTCAGCAGCGTCGAGTCCACGCCGTTCATCCGCCGGACCACCCGGGCCCGGTAGGTGTAGAAGCCGCCGTGCTCCAGATCCGGCACCCGGACATCGACATCGTCGCTGTACCGGACCCTCGCCTGGGGCGCGCCCTCCCCTTCCGTGTAGCGCCCGACGTCGCCGTCGCTCAGGACGTGCCCGGCCTTCGAGACGATCACGCCAGACGAACCGAGGCGTACCTGCGCGGGGGGGATGCCGTGCGGCACGCACACGACGGACGCGGCCCCGGCGCCCTGGATGGCGGCGCGGAACTCGTCCTCCAACTTCGCGAGCTCACCCCGGGCGTGCGCCACGGAAGGTGATGCGAGTGCCAAGGCCGCCAGCATGCCGAGGGCGAGGATGCGCCTCAACGGTTCGTTCCCAGGCGCCCGGCCCAGATGTAGCTGGTGCGGCCGCGACGGTACTTGATCTTGAGGAAGTCGCCCGAGGCGGCCAGCGCGAGGAGGTTCGTCAGGTCGGACGCGGAGCGCACGCGGTGCCAGTCCTGCATGATGAACACGCTCGTAACGACGTCACCGACCCTGACGGCGGTGCGGGTCTTCGCCGCGGGACTCCGCTTGGCGTCGACGCCCGTGACCCGAGCGCCTTCCGTACGACCGCGGTCATCGGTCGCCGTCTCGATCTCCAGGCCGAGGAACCCGGCTTGCGCGTCCCGACGCCGGTCCAGCATGGCCATGAGGAACTCGGCGACCTGGTGGATGGGGAGCGAGTAGGACGCTCCCGTGTTGGAGGGCCGGGCGCCGGGGAAGCGTGTCCAGGTGGCAATCTTGCCGTTGATGCCGACGAGCTGGCCACGGAGGCTCCACAGCGGTCCGCCGCTGTTGCCCGGATTCACGGGCGCGTCGTGTTGGATGGCGTTCCCGTAGAGGAACTCGCCACCGAGAATACGGTCCTTGCCCGAGACCACGCCGAGCGTCGTGACGGGCTGCCCCTCCAGCGCCAAGGAGAACGGGTTCCCGGTCGCAACGACCCAACTCCCGACCTCGAGCTTCTTGCTCGCCCGGGCGTCGATCCGTACGGGCTTCAAGTGCTTCGGCCTGTCGACGAAGGCAAGCAGCGCGATGTCGTAGAGGGTGATCGCATCATGCACGCGCATGGGGTAGGTACGACCATCGACGGCGACGATGTCGATTTCATCGGCGCCTTGAATCACGTGGACGTTCGTAATCACCCACGGCTTGCCCTTGCGCTCGATCAATACCCCCGACCCGACGCCTCGCGGCTGGGCAGGCTGCCCCTCGATGATCTCGCGACCCTTGCGGGGGAACCGCTTGTTCACCACGCTCACACTGGCGCGTCGCACCGTTTGGCAGGCATCGACGACCTCGCGCTCGATCGACAGGGCTTGCCGGAGCGCTTCGTCCGGCGACAGCACGTCGTCATCCTTGGCGCAAGCCGGCTGAGCGGCGAGCGTGAGGGCCACGAGGGCCCCGATGACGACAAGACGACGTGTCATCGTCTCAACGTAGCCGTGGCTGCCAGGGCGGTCAAACCCGGCCCTCCATCGAGCCATGCGGTCAGGGCTTGCGCTGACCGAGGACCACCTCGATCACACGGCGCCGCCCTTCCCGTTCAACCGTCATGTCCAGCACGTCTCCGGCGCTACGGTGGCCGATGATGGTGATGACGTCCACGACGCTTCCGGTGGCGCTGCGGTCGATGCGGCGCACGACGTCGCCCACCTCGAGACCGGCCGCCTCGGCCGCGCCGCCGGCGACGATCTCCGCGATGCGTGGTGGTGCGCCGCCGCCGAAGCTCACGCCGAGGAAGCCGCGGCGAGCGCCGCGGCCTTCGCGCATCCGCTCGATACTGCGCTGGATGTCGCGCCAGGGAATCACGAACGCCACGCCGGAGTTGCGTCCGTGGCGGGCGGGGTGCCAGAGCTGGAGAAGCCCCAGGAGATTGCCATCGAGATCGACCACGGCGCCGCCGCAGTTGGTGTCGAGCCCGCCGGCATCCGTCTGCCACTGGCCGCGCCAGGCGGCAACGGCGGTCCCCGCGTGGAGCTTCGAGAGGACGCCCGTGGTGACCAGGGGCTCTGCGCGGCGGCTGGGTCCGAAGGGATTGCCCACCGTGACGACGAAGCGCCCGGCCCGGAAGGCCTCGAGGGGGGCGGGCGCGAAGGGACGGTGCGCGGAGCCCGGCAAGGCCTCTTCGCCCGCCGCGCCGGCGATGCCCAGGAGGGCGATGCCCAGGCCTTCGTCGTAGCCGGCGAGGCGCATCGACGCGTCGCGACCGTCGGGGAAGTACGCCCGAATCGACGTGATGTCGTCGAGCCCGGACGACACGTCGCTGCCGGTCGGAGCGCGCCAGAGCGGATGCACGAGCTCCTGGACATTGGTCAGGTTGTAGAGGCTGGTCACCACCCACCCGTTCATCGAGACGAGCAGGCCGGTCACCGGGCCGGTGTAGCGCGCCAGCTTCGCGTCCTCGTGGTCGGTGGGCACGATCGAGGAGAGCGGCCGTCGACGGTTGACCTCGAGACTCACGACGGCGCCTTCGATGCGACGGGCCGCGCTGCCGAACGCGGTCTCCAGGTCGTGCGCGGGGCCGGGGCGCACGCTTCCTACGGCGGGAACGATGCCGGTCGTCACGTTCGCCCGTGCGTAGGCATCCAGCACGCGATCGATGGGCGCGACCTTGCCCAGGAACTGATGGACGCCGTCCGGGGTGGGCTCTTCCCACGTGGAAGCCGTACCGACCAGGCGCCCATCCAGGTCGACGACGGGGCCCCCGTTGACGCCCTGATTGATCGCCGCGGTCGTGTAGATCCAGGCGTGTTCCCCCCCACCGTCGGCGCGGGGCAGCGCGTCGAAGGAGGAGGCTACCCCTGCGGTGACCGTCGGCGGGGCGAGTCCCTCCTCATCGAAGGCCGTGCCGGCTGCGAAGAGGAAGCGCCCGGCCGTGAGATCCCGACTGCGACCGACCTGCACGAACGGGAATCCGCCGGGCGGAGCATTGGCGATGCGCAGGAGGGACGTGTCGACATCGACGTCACGAGCCAGGACCCGGGCCCGGTACAGCCGGGAGGTGCCGGCCCGCCTGTCGTAGACGCGCACGTTCACTTCTTCGTGTCGAATGCGCGTGCGCTCACCGTCGATGATGCGCCACTCCAGGCCGGCGTCGCCGTCCGACAGGATCAGCCCCGCGGGACTCACCAGGACGCCCGAGGAGAAGCCGGGTTCGCCACGGCGTACGTTGGCGGGAACGACGGTGACAGTGGCGAGCAGCATCGTGCGCGCCGCACGGGCGTACTCCTGCTCAGCGGCCGCCATGACCTCCCCCCCCATGGCGAGGGTGGGGCCAAGGGCAAGGAGGAAGCCGAGTAGCGCGACCCGCGTCGCGGAGCGAACCACGCTCAAGAGGTCACCTCGCCGCCAGGGGAACGGCCTGGCGGTACACGCGCCCCTGCCGCTCGAAGCGGACGGTCACCATGGTGCCGGGAGCGAGGCCGGCGATGGCCTGGGCCACGTCGCCCGACTGGGTGACGCGGGTGGGCTGCCCGGCCGCCGTCACCTCCGTGATGAGATCTCCGGGCTGGATGCCGGGGATGGGGCGGCGTCGGGTATCGAGACTGGTGACGACGGCCCCCCGCGGCACGCCACGCGTATCCCGGACGGTGCGGGTGCGAACCCCCAGGTACGCCGTGGGGCGTACGACGGGCGGCGGTACGAATGCCACGGCGGGTTGGGACGTCCCGAGGACTCCCCGAAGGAAGGGCCGAATCCTCGCCATCGGCACGGCGAAGGAGGCCCCCGTGTGGGAGGGCCCGGCGGACTGCGTCCTGGACCGCGTGGCGATGGTGCCGTTCAGTCCCAGGAGGTGGCCCTGCGCACTGAAGAGGGGTCCCCCGGAGCTCCCCGGGTTGATCTCCGCGTCGTGCTGGATGGTGGGCGCGTCGATGTAGGCATTCTTGTCCGGCGGACGCACCCCGGACAGGATCCCCCAAGAGGCGACGGTCTCGCCGTCGAGCGCCAGGAAGAAGGGGTTGCCGCTCGCGACGACCCAGTCGCCTTCCCGGTAGCGTCGGGGGGCGGGCTGCTCCAAGGAGATCGGTCGCAGACCGGCGGGAGCCCGCTCGAAGGCGAGCAGGGCGAGGTCGAGGCTCGTGTTGCGGCCACGGACGGTCGCGGCGTGCGGTCGTCCATCGCTGGTGACGATCTCGAGGCGACCCTCGGAGTCCACGACGTGGTTGTTGGTGAGGACCCAGATGCCGCGGTAGCGGATCAGGACCCCGCTCCCGACGGCCGACAGCGGAAGCGGCCGGGTGGTGCCCCGCGTCGGAGCGGCCGCCCCCCCGCCCTTGGTGAGGATGCTGACGGTGGCGTCCCTGAACCGGGTGACCTCCTGGATCAGCTCCGTCTCGAGGGCGCGGGCGCGCGCAATGCCCGATTCGACCTCGGGGGATGCGAGGGCAGACCCGCCGGCGGCGAGCAGACTGAGGGCAAGAGCCCCTGCGGCGAGCCATTGGCGGGACATGGACCGAAGGTAGCTCCCCGGGAGGCCCGGTCAACGCCGAGGCCTCGGCCGATCCGGGCAGGGGGCCCCCGTTCCTTGACCTAGGCCCCGGAGTTCCTACCATCCTCGTCCTGCCGCGCGGGCTGCCGCGGGGCAGGCCAGTGAGGAGTAGTTCAGCTGGTAGAACGCCTGACTCTGGATCAGGAAGTCGGAGGTTCGAGTCCTCCCTCCTCAGCCACAGCTACCACTGGCCCCATCGTCTAGCGGTCTAGGACACGGCCCTCTCAAGGCTGAAACGGGGGTTCGATTCCCCCTGGGGTCACCATCCGAGAAGCTCCGGAAGGCAAACGCCTCCCGGAGCTTTTTCTTTTCGCGCTCCGTCGCGGCTGCCCGCAGGGGGTGGGCGGGGGCCTCGCGCGCACACCCGGCCCCGCGCGC
Source organism: uncultured Planctomycetota bacterium (assembly GCA_963802335.1). GTDB lineage: Bacteria > Planctomycetota > PLA2 > PLA2 > JAEUHO01 > CAWDIE01. The sequence continues at coordinate 47,002 of CAWDIE010000010.1, forward strand.
TCGACTGAAGCCCCGAGGAGGTCGTTGCGCCAGCGCCGTCAAGACCCAGGCCCACGCGGGCCGCGGCGGCAAAAAAGTTCGACGGCGAGGCTGCCTCCGTACGGAACTCACCAATCGGTGCGCTTCTTGTGCTCGTTCCACCACTCGCGCCACTCCTGGGGGCGCGTCAGCTGCGCTCGCGTCAGCGCCTGGAGCGCGCGGCGAAGGGGTGTGGCGTAGATCGCGTATCGCTTCTTCATGACGCTGGCCAGGACCTTCTGATCCGGCTTGATGGAGAGCATGAGGTTGTAGGTCGTCGTGTACGTCGCGACGAGCTGCTTCACGGCTTCCTTGCGCGCGGGCAGGGGACCGGCCGCATAGACGGTCAGGCTCTCCGCGGCCGCCGCGACCACCTTCGCGTCTTCATCCGTCCGAATCAGACTCGTGAGCGGAGCGATGGCGGCGGGGTCGAGCACGATGCCCAGCGAACGCGCGATGCGCAGGCGGAGGTCCACATCGCGTCGATAGTCCTTGTCGTCGAGCAGCGCCGCCAGCGGCGCCACCAGGTCCGGCGCATGCTCCGTGTCGACGATGTCGAAGATCCGGTCGCGGACCACGTTCGCCGCCGCCTCGCCGTCGTCGACGGGCTCGGTCTCCACGTAGGCCACCCCTCGAAGGGCTGCCTTCCCGGCCTCCCAGCCGCCGAACACCTCCAGGCTGTCGAGGATCTCCAGAATCTCGTCCCGGTACCGCGTGCGCCGCGGACTCCGGGTCTTCTTCCGCAGCGTCTTGCCCAGCTGGCGGATGCTGCGCAGGCGCATCGCCTCGGGGACCTGCCCGGCGTCCTCCGCTTGTGCGGCGGGCAGAACGCAGCCCAGCGCCACGAGGAGAGCCAGGACCAGGGAGACGCCGCGCGGGCGGGGGGAAACGCTCATGCTCATGTCCATGCTAACGCCGGGGAGGCGGGATCGACGGCGACCCTCGCCACGCGGCCACCTGGGCGGCTACCATCCTCCTCCCCGAGCGGAGGCCACGACCGTGACGACCGACGAAGACCGCCTGCTGGCCCTACGCCGCCACTTCCCCACCCTCGAGCACTGCACCTACCTGATCTCGAACTCGTTGGGCGCGATGCCCGACACGGCGGTCGAGTCGCTTGGGGAGTACGGCCGCACCTGGACGGACCGCGGCGTCCGCGCCTGGGCAGAAGTCTGGTGGTCGAAGGCCATGGAGGTCGGGGACACCATCGGGCGCCTCTTCGGCGCGCCCGCCGGCACGGTGTCGATGCACCAGAACGTGACCATCGCGTCCGCCATCGTCGTGTCCGCCTTCGATTGGTCGGGAAAGCGAAACGGAATCGTCTACACGGGGATGAACTTCCCGTCCGTCCGCTACCTCTACGAGCAGTTCGCCGGCGGCATGGGCGCGCGCATCACCGAGGTGCCCTCGCCGGACGGCGTCAGCGTCCCCACGGAAGCGATCCTGGAGGCGATCGACGAGACGACGCAGCTCGTCCCCGTCAGCCACGTCCTCTTCCAGAGTTCCTACATCCAGGACGCGGAGGCGATCTGCAAGCGCGCGGCCGAGGTCGGCGCGCACGTCGTGCTCGATGCGTACCAATCGGTGGGCACCGTGCCCGTCGACGTCGAGGCCCTCGGCTGCGCGTTCCTCGTGGGCGGTGTCCTCAAGTGGCTCTGCGGCGGTCCGGGCGGCGCCTTCCTCTACGTACGACCGGACCTCCTCGCCACGCTCGAGCCGCGTCTGACGGGGTGGATGGCCCACCCGGAACCGTTCGATTTCGCGTCGCCCCCGATGGACTTCACGGAGGGGGCCTACCGCTTCATGAACGGGACGCCGAACGTGCCCGGGCTCTACGCGGCCGAAGCCGGCCCCAAGATCGTCTACGAGGCGGGCGTCGACGCGATTCGCGCCAAGAGCATGCGGCAGACCGCACGGCTGGTGGCGCAGGCCCAGGAACACGGGTGGAACGTGACGGCCCCCCTCGAGCCGGCGCGCCGCGGAGGAACCGTCGCCGTGGATGTGCCGCACGCCTACCACGTCAAGCTCGAGCTGCTGCGACGCGAAGTCGTGGTGGACTACCGTCCGGGCGCGGGCATTCGCATCTCGCCACACTTCTACTCCACCGACGACGAGTGCGATCGCGCGATCCACGAGATCCACGACATCCTCGAGACGTCGGCGTGGAAGCGGCACGAAGGCACGAAGCACACGGTGACGTGAAGCGGAACCCCATGCGCATTCACGACATCAGCCGCCCCGTCGGCCCCGGCATCCCGGTGTGGCCCGGCGACACGCCCTACGCCTTCGAGATGGTGGCGAAGATCGCCGAGGGCTCCTCCGTGAACGTGGGCAGCGTGCGCATGAGCGTCCACACGGGTGCCCACACGGACGCCCCGCTGCACTTCGAGGACGGCGCGGCCGACATCGCTTCGGTGCCCCTCGAGAAGTACCTAGGTCCCTGTGTCGTGGCGACGGTCGCGCCGAGCAAGCGAGGCATCCTCCCCTCCGCGCTGCCCGCCGACCTGGGCCCGATGCTGCGCAGCCATCCGCGCCTGCTCCTGAGGACGTACCAGCAGCGCCCCGAGGCCTTCGACGAAGGCCTCGCCCATGCGACCCCCGAGCTGGCGGACTGGCTCGCCGACCACGGGGTCGTCCTGCTGGGCGTCGATACCGACTCCATGGACGCCTTCGAGTCGAAGGACCTCCCCGCGCACAAGCGCCTTCTGCACCACGGCATCGCGATTCTCGAAGGCGTCGATCTGTCGCGCGTCGCGCCGGGTCCCTACGAGTTGGTGGCTCTTCCGTTGTGCCTGGTCGGGGCCGACGCGAGCCCCGTGCGCGCCGTCTTGCTCGAGCGCTGATCCTCACACGCTCTTCATGCGGATGTGGGCGGCGAGGCGCCATGCTTGCGTCAGGCGACCCCCATCCCCTCTAATGGGGAGTCACCAGGGAGAGCGCTGCATGGCCGACGAGATGCCCGCCGAGAAGCAAGAGCTGCTGGAGATCCTCTCGGAGATCGTTCCGACGATCTCCACGATCGATCTGGACGCAGCCGACGCGGCCACCGCGTTGGAAGCCGCGCATCCGTTCGAGAGCCCGGGCATGCATCGCATTCGCGAGCTGTGCGTGCGAGGCGTCGCGGACGGTTGGCTCGTCCCCAAGGTGGCATCCCCCCGGGTGAGCTTCGGGCGACTCGCAAAGGACATGGGCGGCTACGCCGTCGATTGCGTCCTCATGGAGGGACCCGCGCTCGGACACACCCACCCGAAGGGCGAGGTCAACATCGGATTCGCGTGGGAAGGGGACGACCCGCGCTTCGACGGGCTCCCCCAGGGGTGGGTCGTCTACCCACCCGGCAGCCACCACGTCCCGACGGTCACCGACGGGAAGATGCTCTTCGTCTACTTCCTGCCGGGCGGCGAGGTCGTCTGGGACACGTAGCCGGGCGAAACCGGGATAGGCGAGCGGGCCGGTAAGCCGGATTCTGTCCACGTCCCCAAGAGGACGCGTGGCGATCATCGATCTAGGGCCGCCGTTGCCGACGGCCTCGAACGGCCTACCCGGGAGTGCTGACGGTACGGGCCGCACCGTGGCCCCGCCCCGAAGAGCGACGCCGTTCTCCGCTATTTGGCCTTTCTCCGAGAGGGGTTTGCCATGCCGGGGACGTCACCGCCCCCGCGGTGGGCTCTTACCCCACCGTTTCACCCTTGCCTGTGTCCTCGGACGCGCCCCCGGAGGGACGCATCGACGGACCATCGGCGGTCTGTTCTCTGCGGTACTTTCCCTAGGCTTGCGCCCGGTGGGCGTTACCCACCTCCGTGCCCGATGGAGCCCGGACTTTCCTCGGAGCCGTGAGGCCCCGCGACCGCCCAGCCCGCTCGCCCCGCGATTGTACGGTGGGCCGCGCACCTCGCGACCCCCGCGCCGTCGCGATGGGGCTACGGCATCGGCATCAGGATGCGGTTGCAGCCCCGGCAGAGAATGAAACGGCTGCTGTTCTGCACGGCGATCTGGTCGTTCCGCGTCAGACGCTCCATGCAGCTGCCGCAGTACTCGCCCTCGAGCCAGGCGACGGCGTTCCCACGGATCTTGTGGACGCGCTCGTAGACGGCAAGCGCCTCGGCCGGCACATCCGCGAGCAGGGCCTTGCGCGCTTCGAGGAGCTCATCGCGCTCCTTCTTGACGTCCTCGAGCGACTCCTCGAGTTTCGCGCGCGACGCATCGACCTTGTCGATCGCGCGCTGGCGATCGGCTTTCAAGGACTCGACCTTGGCCGCGGCCTGCTCGACCACGTCGAGGATCTTGAGGACCTCGCCCTGAAGGCGATCGGCGTCCGCCTGGTAGTTGCTCAGCTCGGCACGGAAGGCCACGAACTCCTTGTTCGTCTTCACTTCCGAGGACTGGGCGCGAATGCGCTCGATCTTCTGCTCGGTCGCCTTCAGCTCGTTCTCGCGCAGCTTGATCTGCGCACGGAGGATCAAGGCGCGCTCCTCGACCGCCTTGATCTTCTTGTCGATCTCGGCGACGGTGCCCTGCAACCCGCCCAGTCGCGCGGGGCCATCGTGGATGTCCCGCTCGAGATGGCGGATCTTCTGGTCGTGGTCGTGCAGTACTCGAAGCCGCTCAGCAGCTTCACGCATATCGATCGTCATGGTCAATGAAGGCCCTCGCGGCACTCGGATTCCGCAAGGTAGCCGCAGGCGGAGCGCCGCGGAAGCCTTGTCTCACCGTGACGAGGCGCGCGTCCGCGAATCCACCGGCCGTCCACAGACAGGGGAATCGCCGTTCCCGCGCGGCGCTGGACGTACCGCCCCCGTTCCCCCGGGGCAGGCGGCTCGTCGTCCGCCCTCCCCCGAGCAAGGCTGCGCCCTGCAACCCTGCCGGGTGCGGGGACTACGTCTCGAGGAAGCCCTCGAGCTTGCGGGCGCGGACGGGGTGCTGGAGCTTGCGCACCGCCTTCGCCTCGATCTGGCGCACGCGCTCGCGCGTGACCTTGAAGATCCGGCCGACCTCCTCGAGCGTGTAGGTGTAGCCGTCGCCGATGCCGTAGCGCAGCTTGATGATCTCGCGCTCGCGGAAGGTGAGCGTCTGGAGCACCTGGTCGATCTTGTCCTTCAGCATCTCGTGGGTGGCGGCGTTGACCGGGCTCTCGGCGCTGCTCGTCCTCGATGAAGTCGCCGAAGTAGCAGTCCTCGCAGTCGCCGATCGGCCGGTCGAGGCTGATCGGGTGCTTGGAGATCTTCATCACCCGCTTGGTCTCTTCGACGCGTGATGCCCGCTGGCGTTGGCGATCTCCTCGATCGTGGGCTCGCGGCCGATCTTCTGGATCAGCTTCTTGGTGACGTTGCGGAGCTTGCACATCGTCTCGATCATGTGGACCGGGATGCGGATGGTCCGCGCCTGGTCGGCGATCGAGCGGGTGATGGCCTGGCGAATCCACCACGTGGCGTAGGTGCTGAACTTGTAGCCGCGGCGGTACTCGTACTTCTCCACCGCCTTCATCAGGCCGGTGTTGCCCTCCTGGATCAGGTCCAGGAAGGTCAGGCCGCGGTTGCGGTACTTCTTGGCGATGGAGACCACGAGGCGCAGGTTGCCGCCGGAGAGCTTGCGCTTGGCCTCCTCGTACTCGGCGAAGCGGTGCTCGATGTCCTCGACGCGAGCGAGGAAGTCGTCGAGAGGCTCGAGGCACTGGATCTCGAGTTCCTGCAGGCGCTCCTCCGCGTCTTCGATCTCGACGGGATCACCGTTGCGACGCTTGAGGTCGCGCACCCGCTGGCGAAGCAACTCGATCTCCTCGCCGAGCTCGGTGCACTCCTCGTGGACGGGGCGGATCTTCTTCGTCTGGATCGCCACTTCCTCGAGCATGTGCAGCGCCTTCAGGCGGCGGCTGAGGAGGCTCGGCACGTAGGCGCCGCGCTCCGTCCGGGACTTCTCGAGCGCCACGCGGATCTGCTTGGGGTCCTTCGCGCGGCGCGCGATGCGCTCCATGTCGGCCCGCATGCCGGTCACGAGCTTCTCGAGCGTGCGGAGATTGACGGGCATGCGCTTCTGCAGGTCGTCCTTGCTGACCGGGTCGGCGGTGCCGATCCGCAGCGTGCGGTCGAAGGCGAGGTCGCCGCGGGCGACCTCCTGAAGAATGCGGATCGACGCGGCGATGCCGATGCCGCTCTCGAGCACGCGGTGGCGGTACCGCTTCCGGGTGATCTCGATCTTCTTGGAGAGGCTGATCTCTTCGTCGCGCGTGAGGAGGGGGATCTCACCCATCTGGGTGAGGTACATGCGGACGGGGTCGTCGATCTTCTCGGTCGTGATCGGGAGATCGAGCGCACTCTCCGTTTCCTCTTCCTCCTCGGCGTCCGGGTCCGTCGTCGGCTGCGCCCCGGCAGGGGTCAGAGGAGTCGGCGGCATGGCGATGCGCCCTTGCCGCTGGTGCTTCTCGATCTCCGTGCCGTCGAAGATCTTGATCGCCGCCAGATCCAGGGTCTGGAGGATGCGGTCCATCATCGCCGGGCACGGCGCTTCCTCGGGCTCGGCGGTGTTGAGTTCCTCGTAGGTGAGGTAGCCCCGCTTCCGCCCCGTCTCGAGGAGGTCGTTGATCTCGAACTCGGTCTCGTCGAGCGGACTGGGCGGAACGAAGGGATCGACGCGGCGCTTGCTCATACGGTCAAGGCTCCCGGGCTGTGGAGTCGCTGCCGCCGGCGGCAACGCTTCCCCCAAAGTCCCTCTGCATTTCGGAACGGCTCTCCGGCTCTGCTTCCCCGGCCAGGTCGGACGCGGGCTCACTCGGGGCCATCCCCAGGCTCTCGAGGATCTCTTGGCGCTGGCGCTGCTTGCGGCGCTGCGCTTCGAGGAACTCGATCTGGAGGGGGATGCGCTCGTCCAGGTTCTCGTCCTCGGGAAGCCCGGCCAACACCGCCTGGGCCTCGGCGTCGTCAGCCATCCGCCCCGTCAAGGCCTTCAGGTCGTAGGGTTCGCCAGCTTCCTCCATGCGCAGCACGGCGTTATAGACGCGCTCCAGCACGGGGGTCTGGAAATCCTCGGCGCCCACGGCCCTCAAGATCCTGTCCCGCAGGTCTGGGATGAGAATCAGCCCGGCGAGGAGGAAGATTTCGGTCTCACGCGTGTTCCGACGCAGAACACGGTGGTGAGGTTTCATTTCAGGCTTTTGTTCGCCATCGGCGGGCGGCGGGCGCCGCCGGGTCGTCCCCCGACGGACCTCCTCGCGCACGTGGCGGCCGGCCTCGAGCCTCAGCCCCTGCTCGAGCCCGAGTCCGCCGAGTCGCTCGGAGGCCTCCGCCATCAGCTGGTCGCGGAGCACGGGACTGGGGTGCTTGACGATCGTCGCGGCCAGGGCTTCGCCCACGCGGGCCCGGCCTTCCGGGGTCTCGAGGTCGTGTCGCCGGGCCAGGACGGCGAGCTTGAAGTCCAGGACGTCCAGCGAGGCCCCCAGCAGGACATCGACGGCCTCCCGGCCTTCTTCGAGGAGGATCTCGTCGATATCCCGACCGACCGGGAGGAAGCAGGCGCGAACCTCCAGGCCCTCGGGCAGGAGGATGTCCAGGGTGCGCTCGGCGGCTGTCTGCCCCGCCTCGTCGCCGTCGTAGACGAGGATGACGCGCTTGGCAAATCGCTTGAGGAGCATGGCCTGCCGCGGCGTGAAGGCCGTGCCCATGCCCGCAACGGCACTGGCCAGGCCATGGAGATGGCACATCAGGACGTCCGTGTACCCCTCCATCAGCAGCGCATCCCCGTCGCGACGGATGGACTCCCGGGCGCGATCGAGCGCGTAGAGGGTGTTGGCCTTCTTGAAGACCACGGTCTCGGGGCCGTTCAGGTACTTGGGGTTGTCGTCGCTCCCGAGCGCGCGCGCCCCGAACGTCACCACGCGCCCCTGGAGGTCGGCAATCGGGAAGATCACGCGATGGCGAAAGCGGTCGTAGTAGCCGGACCGATCGTCCCGGCGGACGACGAGGCCGGCGTCCTCGAGTACCGAGGGCAGGATCTTCGCCTTGGCGGCCGCCTGGAGCAGCGTGTCCCAGCCGGGCGGCGCGTAGCCGAGGCCGAAGCGCCGGATGGCCTCGGCGTCGTAGCCCCGGTGGGCCAGGTACGCCCGGGCCTCCGTCCCGCCGGGCGAGAGCAGGTGCTTCACGAAGAATGCCTGGGCGGAGGCGAGCGCGCGCCGCACGGCCTCCACGCGTCCCTCTTCCTCGGGTGTTCGCCCCCGCGTGTCGGGGATGGTGATGGCCCGCTCCTTGGCCAGAAGGCGCACGGCCTCGGGGAAGGTGAGCCCTTCCTGATCCATGAGGAAGCGGAAGACGTTCCCTCCCTTGCCGCAGCCGAAGCACTTGTAGGTCTGGCGGTCCGGATTGACGGTGAAGGAAGGGGTCTTCTCGTCGTGGAAGGGACAGAGTGCCTTGTAGGACCGGCCCGCCGACTTCAGGGGGACGTAGCGCCCCACGACCTCGACCACGTCATGCGCGGCGAGCACCGTATCGATCACGTCCTGGGGTATGAGGCCACTCAATGCCCGCGGCTCCACCTTCGTCTCTGCGGTCTTCCGTCTCCCCAGGTGCGGGCACCTGCCGTTCTAAATGGCGCATCTCGTGCGCGAGCGGTCCCGGTGGGACGGACGGCGTGCTCGGCCTGCGTGGCGAATAGGGAGTATAGGCCTCGCCTACCCCGCCGACGTGCTGGGACCGGGCGTGGTCAGGGCCCTGACTAGGGCCCGGGTCGGGGCAGGTTCCGCCACAGATCGAGCAGGGCCGCGGGCGCCACGCGCTCGACGCGGGCCTCCTCGTCGATGCCCGCCGCGCGGATGGCCGCCGCTGCGGACGCGGCGTCCAGCGCCGCATCGACGCTCCGGACGGCCGTGGCCAACTTCTTCCGCCGCCGCGTGAACAGCGCCGTGACGAAGCGACCGAAGGCGTCGTGCTCGTCGGGCGCGAGCGGACCCTGGGCGAGAGGCACGAGTTCCACGACGGCGGACTGGACCTTGGGGCGGGGCCAGAAGACCTCGGGACCGAAGCGACGGAGCAGCCGCCCGCGCGCCTTGAGGCCCACGGCCACCGACGGCGCCCCGTAGGCCTTGGATCCGGGGCCGGTCAGGAGCTTCTCGGCGACCTCGCGCTGCAGCATGACCACGAGTCGATCGGGGGGCCGGGGAAGCGAGAGGACCCCGAGCAGGATCGGCGTGCCGGCCCCGTAAGGCAGGTTGCTGACGAGCAGGAGTTGGCCGGGCGGGTCGGGGCGCTCTTCCAGCGCTTGCCGGAAGGAGGGCGCCAACGCGTGCTTGCCCGCGAGCACGTCGCCCTCGACGAAGGTCACGCGTTCGGGCCACGACGCCAGGCGCTGCGTCAGCGCGAGCATCTCGGGGTCGACTTCGAAGCTCGTGACCCGGGCACCCGTAGAGGCCAGGGCGTGCGTGAGCAGCCCGACGCCCGTCCCCACCTCGACGATGTGATCCTCTTCGCGAGCGCCGGCGTCCCGCACGATGGCATCGACGGCTTGGACGTCCGTCAGGAAGTTCTGCCCGTGGCGCTTGCGAGGACTCAGCCCTTCCGCATCGAGCGCATCGCGAATGGCGCGCGTCGTTCGCGGGTAGGTCACTGCCGCGCCCTCCACCGCACGAGCGCGGCACGCCAGGCGTCGACGTCGCGCCCGTACTTCTCACCCGTCCGGTTCACGAGTGCCGCCACCGCTTCGGCCCATACGGTGGGTTCGGACGAGGCCAGGCCCTGCAGCATGAGCTCGTCTCCGAGCGGGTCCTCCAAGTCGAAGAGAGCGCGCGCGGCGGCCCAGCGAACCTCGCGGGACGGATCCAGACGGACCAGGGCGCGCAGCTTGGGATAGGCCCGCTCGACGCGCGCCCTGGCGACGCCGGAAATCGCCGCGGCCCGGATCGAGGGGACGACGTGGCCGAGCAGCGAAAGCAGCGCGTCGACGTGGCCGGAGCGAGCCAGGCCCTCCGCCGCCGTGGACGCGACCCGGGCGTCCGCATCCCCCGCCATGCGCCGCAGGAGAGGCACGGGATCGGCGTCCTTCGCGGCCACGAGCCGCGCGACCGCCGTGCGGACGAGCCACCGGCCGTCTCCCCCCCCATCCCTCACCACGACCAGCGCGCGTCCCACGTCGTCGGCCTCGCCGCAGTGGGAGAGGGCGAGGATCGCCGCGACTCGCAAGGACCACTCCGGGTCGGGGAGTTCGGGCCGCTCGAGTGTGTCGAGCGCCACGCGGCGCGCCTCCTCGCCACCGAGGTCGCCGAGCGCGGTCACGGCCGCGGCGCGCACGGCGGGGACGGCGTGCGTCCTGGCGAACGGCAGGAGGTGGGCTACGTAGGTCTCGTCGCCGAGGGCACCGACGGCGAGCAGCAGGGCCGGGGTTACGCGCGTGTCCTCTTCGGCGTGGAGCTGGCGGACGAGGTAGGGCGCGGCGCGGCGATCCCCGCGGCGCTCCAGCGTCACCGCCGTGGCGTGTCGCACGCCGGCGCTTCGATCGACGAGCGAGACGACGAGCCCTTTGAGAATGCGGTCGGCAGCGCGCGGATCCTGCACGTCGCCGAGGGCGAGCGCGGCGTGGCTACGGCGGACGGGGTCCGGCGAGCGCAGGGCGCTCAGCGTGTCGCCCACGTCGTCCGCCCTCGCCGCCGCCGTGGGCAACAGGGTCAGGAGAAGAACGAGGAGCAGCGGGTGGCCGACCGGGCGCATGACCCCAGGGTAGCGGCAGCTACTCCGGCGCGTGCTTCTTCAGATGGTAGGCCAGGGAGGCGCCGCTGAGTCGCCGCGGCAGCACCTCGGGCCCCTCGGCGCCGGGAGCGAACAGGACGAGCGCGGGCGCCGCCTCGACGCCGAGCGAGGCGGCGAAGGCGGCCTGCGCCTCTTCGCCGAGGTCGAAGCGCAAGAGCGTCCAGCCGACCGCCTCCTTCGCGGCGGACTTCGAGTCGAGCGTGGACTTCTCGAACTTGCGGGCGACCTTGACCTGCTTGCGGGCGCCGCGATCCAGCCCGGGCTTCTCGTCGCGGCCGAAGTAGAGGAGCAAGGGTTTCCGGTCGGCTCGCGCCTTCTCGAGCGCCGCGCAGACGAAGGAAACGTCTTCCCCCTCGCCCTCGCGTCGGACGTCGGCGCGCACGAAGGGCACGCGTGTTCGGGGATGCAGCTTCTCGTAGGCGTCCACCTGCTCCTCGAGCCAGCGGGCGAAGGAGGACGCCTGGTAGGGCACGGCGTTGGGTGCGCGCGTGATGACGGTGCCGTCCGGCTTCAGGATGAACGCCAGCACGGAGGGATCGTGGTTCGTGTTCCCGTGCTCGAGCGTCCACGGGATGATCTTGCCGTTGAGGCCGTCGTAGAGCCACTCCACCGCCTCGACGCGGGCGAGCAGCGGCTGCACCTTCTCGTGTACCTGCACCTGGGCACGCCAGGTGTCACAGGGGCTTCACACCTTCTCCTTCCAGGCGGTCACCACGAGGACGGGCTTGCCGCTCTGCTTGGCGGCGGCAAGCCCGTCGTCGCGCGAGCCATGCCAGCCGTCGGCGGCCAGGGCCGGATGGGTGGCGAGGAGGGCTAGGACGAGCAAGGCGGCGAGGCGACGCATGGCCGGACTCCCTGGGAGGACTCTCCTCAGAGTACGACGCGCGGGTCGGCCAGCGATCCGGCATCGTGCGGCAGGCGAACAGGGCCAGAACGGACAGGATCGGCGCCGCGCCCCCCCGTGGATTGGCGCGGCACCCACTGCACTTCTCCTTGCGCGAATTGGCCGCCTTCTGGCACTCTTCTTCGCGCGCAGAGGCAACAGACTGTGGAGGATTTATGCGCATCGTGTCCCTGGCGGCCTTGCTTGCCGCTTTGCTCCTGATGGCCGTGCCGGCAGCCTGGGCCGACGAAGGCGAGCCCGATCTCGTCGAGATCGAAGAGATCGAGATCGTCGAGGAAGAAGCGCCCGCGGCCGAAGTCACCGAGGCCACCCCCATGCCGGAAGCGGCCCCGACAACGCGCCCCGCGATCGTGACGCCGTCCACGCCGGCTCCCTGCGTGACGCCTTGTGCGCCCGCGACCCGGCGCCAGTGGATCCCCCCGCGGCGCGAACCGCGCTGCCAGACCGTCACGCTGCCGGCCGTCACGCACTGCTACTGCGTCGCCGAGTACGAAGACGTGGAGGTGCCGGTCTACAAGTGGGAGTGCAAGCCCATCTACCGGGACATGTCCTGGCCCGACATGGCGCAGCGCTGCGTACCGGTCACCAAGATCCAGATGGTGCCCGAGTACGAGGACGTCGAGGTCCCCATGTACCGCACCGAGCGGATCCCCGTGACGAAGATGGCCTGCGACCCGTGCACCGGGCAGCAGACGACGGTCAACTGCGGCTTCCGCGTCGAGACCGTGGCGTGCGGCACCCGGACGGTGAGGCGCTTCAAGGGTTGGCGCAAGGAGACCGTGCCTTGCGGCACGCGCCTGGAGACCTACCGCCGCGGGACCTTCACGCGTCCCGTCCTTTGCGGCCACGAGCGCGTTCGCGTGCAGGTCGGCGTCCGCACCGAGAAGCGCTTCAAGGGCTGGCGTCAGGAAACGATGGTGCTTCGCCCCGCCAAGCAGGTCCAGCAGACCACGTACGTGACCATCCCCGGCCGCTGCGTCGAGACCCCCTGCCGCTAGACCCACCGCATCGGTCGAGGAGGATGCCACGAGGCGCGTGCTTCGAAGCATGGGCTGGATCGCCGTCGCAAGTGCGGGCTTGCTCCTGCTCACGACGGTGACCAAAGTGATTCTCCGTCAACCGCACTCCCTCCACGAGGTCGCGCCCTTCCTAAGCGCGGCCTCGTTCTACATCGTGGGAATCGGCCTCGTCTCTTTCGGTGTCCGCGGCCTCCTCCACGCCCTCGGGAGCGGGGGGGCACGGCCGGGGAACCGGTCCGCTCGCGAGGGCGCATGGATTGCGTGGATCGCCTGGATCATGGTCGTCGCGTTCGTCGTGGGCATCGTGGCGGTCTCCCTGCCACGCGTCCACGTCAACCCCCGCGCGCCCCAGGCGGTGCAGAACGTCAAGAACCTCACGACGCTGCTGATCGGGGCGAGCATCCGCCGAGGCTGGCCGCCCCACGACGGGAAGAACTTCATCCTGTCGCTCGTGGCGAGCGGCGCCATCGATGCGCAGAACACCGACAACCTCACCGTGTTCTTCCCGCACGCGGACCCGTCCCGCACGCCCGACCCGGCCGCGTACGCCGAGGTGACACCCGAGAGCCTCGGGACGCGGCGCTTTGCGGACCTCACCGCGTATGCGGGGCGTCGCAACACGGACCCGCGGTACCGACTGCCGACCGACGAAGACAGCGATGCCCTGGAAGCTCCCCCCGAGCCCATCGTGGCGGACGTCACCAGGTCGGACTACGCGATCGTGGGGTTCACCAACGGCGCGGTGCGCGTCCTCGACCGCGACGCGCTGGGGCTCGGTGCGCAGGACCCGATCGTCGTGGGCGACGCCTCGCTATCCCCCATCTTGCGTCCGCTCTCACTGGATTGATGTCCGTACCGAGTCAGTGCAGATCTTCACGGTTAGCAGTACCCACACAATGCGGGGAACGCGTTGAACGGGTGAGGAGCTGCGCCTTGGCTCAGTGGCCCGGTGGTCCGTGCGGCCTGGTGGCCTGGCGGCGAACGTCGCCATCAGGTAGACACCGGGACCCTGGCGTTTCGTCAGAGCAGGTCACGACCGCCTTGGTGCGCTCCCGCACGCGACAGTGATCCAGCAGGCGCATGCGGTTGGCGGATGCACCGCGCACGCGAGGCGCTGACGATGCCGACGGCCACCCCCACGTTCCATCTGCCGGATATCCGGCGGATTCGACGGACTGGGCAAGCGCTGGCCCGTGCCGGCGCATCGAGTGCGAACAAGAGGTGGCGGCTTTGTGCCTGACACGGTAAGACCACCGATGCTTCGCTTCGGCGGCTACCCTGGTCCTGCCATACGGGTGGGACTGCTCTGGCTCGGCACCTTGAACACCTCGTACTCGAGCACCGTTTCCGTGCTCTCGCCGACGGCTTCACCAAGACCGATCGAGCCGCCACGGAGGAGTTCGTGCTCCAGCCGATTCACCCAAACCGGTTCCGCACCCTCTTCACATACGTGCGTGCCGTTGGTGCTGACGTCGACTAGGAAGAACCGGTGATGTCGCCAGAGGATGCGCGCGTGCGTGCGCGAGACGGAACGCCCCTCGACGACGATATCGTTGTGCCGCTGGCGGCCCAGCGAGAGCGCAGAACTCGCCATGGACACGTCGAAGGCGACGTTGCCGTGCCTGAGACGGAGGCGCATGGGACTCTCTGCGCTCCCCTCGTCGACCGGGGGCAGGGCCGCGGTGGTGAGGGAGAAGTCCTCCCAAGCCAGCTCGTAGAGTTTGACTTGACCGTGCTTCCCCTTGAGAGGCGTCTCAAAGGTGAAGTGCGAGCGCCGGTGCTCCTCCGGACGGAGCCGTGCACGCGTGGCCTCCGTCGTGAGGATCTCGCGCGGCTTAGCCAGCGACACGAGCCGCGCCGCCACGTTGACTGCGTCGCCGAACACATCGCCCTCGTCCTGGATCACGCCGCCGTGGTGCAGGCCGATGTGGGCATTCAGCTGCACGGTAAGGCGGGCGGACGCCACGTACTCCTCGAGCTCTCCCTGCATGTCGCGCGCGGCGGCGGCCGCCTCGTTCGGATCTCCGAAGGTGCACATCACCTCATCGCCGATCGTCTTGATGACCGTTCCGCGATGAGCCTCGACAACGTCCGAAAGCCGCCTGACGGCCTCACCCAGGATCCGGCGCGCTTCCTCATCCCCGAGTCGCGCATACAGCCGGGTGCTGTCGACGATGTCGGCAAAGAGGATGGAGCGCTCGGCGTCGGTGGGCATGTCAAATCCGAGATCGGCGCACAGCCGCGCTGTGCCAGGCTCTTGGCTGGAGGGGTTCGTGGCAGCGAGCCGGGACAGTCTAGCCCTCATCAAGCGCAAACCTCCGCGATTCGCGAGAGGCTGGTCGCGCCGGCATCCTCACGCACCGTGACCCACGACCTGCTCGCGGCCGAGCGCAGGCACAGAGCGATCGAGGTGCGTGTCACGGAGCGTGTAGGGGGATGCTGCCCTTCACGCGTGCATGGGCCCGAACTCGTTGGTAGCGAGCGCGGGGGGGTCACGCGTCACCGAGTGCAGTGGACTTCCCCGCTATGATTCGAAGATCATCACGACGGGATCCGCGCCCTCGAGGTGATGTCCCCTGTACATTCCCCCTGCCTCGTACGGCATCGCGACGCTGCCCCGGCGGTCCATGGCGATCAGGCCTCCGGTACCCCCGAGTGCCACGAGCTTGTCGTGAATCACCGCCCCTGCCGCCTCGGCCACGGACAGCCCCCGCATAGTCCATCAGGGCGGAGATGTCATAGGCCGTCAGCCCACGCATGAAGTACTCGCCGTGTCCGGTGGCCGAGACCGCGCATGTGGCGTTGTTGGCGTACGTACCGGCTCCGACTTGCGCGGAGTCTCCCACGCGGCCCCAGCGCTTGTTCGTCATCCCACCGGACGACGTCGCGGCGGCCAGGTTTCCTTCACGATCGAGCGCGACGGCGCCCACCGTGCCGTGGCGGGAATCCGTACCCTGCCCTCCCTCGGAAAGCTCACTCGCGCTCCGCCCCGTGCTCCGCTCCCGATCCCGGGCCCGACACAGCTGCGCCCAGCGTTGCTGAGTGAAGAAGTAGGACGCGTCGGCGGTCGAGAGACCTCGCGTACGGGCGAAGGCCTCGGCGCCCCTCCCCGCGAGGAGCACATAGGGGGAGAGGAGCATCACGGCGCGCGCGGCGCGAATCGGGTTGCGCAGGTGGCGCGCCCCCGCGACCGCCACGCAGTCCCGTGGCACCATCCATGATGGTGGCGTCAGCTCGTGCGTGCCGTCATCCGTGAACACCGCGATCTTGCCCGCAGAGAGACAGGCGGACAGTCTGCCATGGCGACGACCGCGGCTTCAACGGCATGAGCGACGCCGTGCCGGCGCCCGCACGCCGTACCCGGAGTCCAGGCCTCCCTCAGCCCCCGGCGGATGTCGCGCTCCATGTCGGTGGTCATCGATTTGCGAGCGATCGCGCCCGCGCCACCGTGAATGCCGACCTCCGAATCTCGCCATGCCGCCCCTCCGCCGAACGCTCACCGAGCGCACGTCCCCGCGATATGCACACCATCTGCCGGATGTCCGGCGGATTCGGCAAGCCGCCTCGTGCCGGCGCACCGGGTGCCGACGGGAGTGGCGGCTTCGTGCCTGATGACCTAAACGGGCAATCCCTCCGGGCGGGGAACGATGTCCCCGATCGGGTTCAGAGTCCCAGTTGAGACGCAACTCAACACCCGAAGGGATGCCCGATGAGGAAACTCGTACGACCGGTGCAGAAAGTCAACACAGCGTCGGTGGGTTTGGATGTCCACCAGAACGTCATCGTCTACGCCCGCCTGGACCGCCATGGCAACGAGGCCGGCAAGGGGGCCATTCGTTCCCGGCCGGAGGCCCTGACGAAGTTCCTGGCCAGCCTGGAGGAGCCCACCCATGTGGCGTTCGAGGCCGGCGGCTCGACGTTCTGGGTCTACGACCTACTCGTTGACGAACTGGGTGCGGACTTCGTTCACGTGGCCCAACCCAAGAAGATCCGTGCCATCGCCAACAGCACACAGAAGAATGACAGTAACGATGCGTGGTGGCTGGCCTACCTCACCTACGAGGGCCGACTGCCCGAGTGCTTCATCCCCACGGGGAAGTTGCGCGAACTGCGGATCGCGGTTCGTGAGCGATTCGCCCTCGTGCAGCAGATCAGCAGGGTGAAGACGCGCATCAAGTCGCACCTCCGGCAGTTGGGGATCTCGCTGCCGGTCCGGAAGGTGGACTCGATCCGCGGCTGGAACTTCTTGGTGGACCTGGCCGAAGAGCGCTCGGACGTGCAGGGGATGGCGGTGATGCAGTCCCTGGTGCTACTCGAGTACCTACTGGAAGCCCGCGAGGCGTGGGAGGAGACCATCGACGACTTGGCCAAGTCCTTCCCAGAAGTCCACACGCTCCAAACCGAGATGCCGGGCATTGGCTGCCGGCTCGCCGCCGTGATCATCGCCGAGCTCGGGCCCGTGGACCGCTTCACGTCAGCCAAGGCCATGGGGCGCTTTGCTGGCCTCACGCCATCGGATCGAAGCTCCGCGGGGAAGACCCGCTATGGGGTGATCACGAGGGAGGGAAGCGAGCACCTGCGCTGGGCCCTCACCCAGGCTGCCATGGCATGCACGAGAGCACGATCCGGGCCAGGTCTTGCCGCGGGGAACTGGATCCGAGCTAAGCAGCGACGCATGGGAAGCAAGGGCAAGGCACGGGTGGCGGCCGCTCGGAAGATCACGGAGTCGATCTGGCGTCTGTTCCAATGGGGTGAGTGCTTCGACCCGGCCAAGCCCTTCGGTGGGATGCCCGCAGGCGCCCGCTAAGACAGCAGAGGTTTTGAGGAGAGATCGGATAGGCGAGAGGGAGTCAGTTTCGGAAGGCAGCTGAGCCCGAGGTGCCAGTGGCGGCGCAAGCCGAGGGTCTTGGCCTCCAAGCCACGTGCCCCAAGCCGTGTGCCTGATTGGGAAGCTGCCCTCCGAAATCGACAGCATGGGACACGGAGCCCGAAGAGATGATTGGCTACGAGCTGCCTCCCTCCCGCCTGTCCACTAGGAGGGCCATGGCGTAGAAACTAGAAACCAGAGCTGGGGCTTGACTCGGATAGCCCGTTTAGAGATGGCACCGTAAGCGACGTAAGCGATATCAGGGTTGGATCACCTCGTAGGCCTTGCCGTCGAGCACGAAGACGACCTTCTCGCCGAGGGACAGGTAGCTCGCCGCCTTCCTCCCATGCTTCTTCTGCAGGGCCTCGAGCAGTTTCAGCCACTCGTCGGAGTAGGCCTTCACCTTCATGGTCTCGGCCTTGCCGTCGTAGGCGGTGTCGATCCAGCGACCGTCCTCGGCATGAAGGAACGTCTTGCCACCGACGGACTTCACCTTCGCGCGGACCTGCTCCAGACCGTACGCGTCGCCGGCATCCGCCTCGTCCTCGTAGCGCCCGTCCTTGAGCTTCTTGAGCTCGGCCGAGTCGCGGGCTTCGCGCTCGGCCGCCGGGGGGGCGGAGGGCGACGTGGGGGCGGGCGTCGGGATCGCTGCGTCGGGCACGGGCCCCGAGGCCGCTCCGGGCCTGGGCACGCCGCCGCCGCCACCGGCCCGGGTGAGCGGAGGCGCCGAGCGATCCGCACCCAGCCGCCGGCGCAGGGCATCAACGGCGCGGGGCCGCTCGAAGGCGGCCGTCGTCGAGCGCCCCTCCAGCATCTCGCCCTCCTCCACCACCAGGCCGGCGGTGTAGGGCGTCACGATCCCGTGCCGGGTCGCGAGACGTACGATCTCGTCGACGAGTTCCTGGTCCTCACCATGCAGGCGAATCTCGTCGAGGAGATAGCCGACCTTCCGGTGCGCCCAGAGACGCGGCAGGTAGTCGGCCGCCTCCTTGCCGGAGAAGGTCGCCTCGTACTCGTGCACGACCTCGCGGCGCCCGACCTTGCCGCGAAGACGGATCAGGCGGTCGCCGGGCGTCGTGTAGCGGCCGAGGATCACGACCTGCCCCCCGGCAAAGAGGTCGGGAAGAGTGGCCGGGTAGACGTCGTGAACGCCTTCGCCGAACTCCACCTTCACGTCGCTCATCACCGGCTCGCTGACCTTGCGGAAGAAGCGACTCGTCACGACCTCCAGGTCCTCGCCCGGCATGACGTAGTCGCGGGTGCCGCGCGTGGTGTCGGCGATGCGGTCGAGCAACCGCACCTCCAGGTCGAATCCGACGCCGAACGTGAAGATGCGCGCCTTCTTCGTGTTCTCCTGCTCCACGATGGCGGCGAGCCGCTTGACATCGCGCTCCCCCACCGTCGGCCGACCGTCGGTGATGAAGACGACCATGAACAGCCGGTCGTCGCCCCCCATCGTGAGCGCCTCCTTGAGGCCCCCCTCGATGTAGGTCCCGCCGGCAGCCACGAGCTTCTGGATCCAGGCCGAGGCCGCGTCCTTGATCTCCTTCGTCGCCGGCACGAGCCCGTCGCGGAACGGACGGATCTGCGTGGCGAAACCGATGATGTTGAAGCGATCGCCGTCGCGAAGCGTGCGTACGCCGTACTCGAGCGCCTTCTGGGCCTGCTGCAGCTTGCCGTCCTGCGCCATGGAGCCGGACGTGTCCAGCACGAAGACGACATCCTTCGGCAAGCGGTCTTCGTCTCGCACCTGCGTGGAGGGAGCCAGCACCGCCAGGAAGCTGCCGTCCTCGCCGGCCGCCTTGGTGCTCACGAAAGAGAACCCGACGTCGTCCGGGCTTCGTCCGATGTAGAGCAGGAAGTCGCGGTCCTGAGCGCGGCCGGCGCGCTCGTAGCTCACGTCGGCCTGGCGCTCGCCCTCACGAACGACGGCCACCGTGTGGGAGGGGCTGTAGAGCGCCTTCAGATCGACGTCGCTCTGCACCTTCACGTGCACGAGGGCGTTGTTCACCTTGTCGCCGTGGAGGCGGGAGGTCGCAAGCGGGTAGCGGAACTCCAGCGTCCCGTCGTTGTCCGGGAGGATCTGCTGGAACTGGAGGCGGATCGTGAGGTCCTGGTGAGGGAGGATCGGGAACACCTTGGCGCGGAAGAGGCCGCGGCCGAGGTACTCGAGCAGTCCGGGGTCGCGCTGACGGCGTACGATGTCGTGGTAGATGCGCCGGGCCTGCTCGGCCTCGACGATCTCGCCCTGGACCATCTTCCCCCCCATGGTCATGGCGAACTTCGCGACGGTCGCGCCTTCGGGCAGCGGGAAGAGATAGGTCCCCTCGAGCTGGCGCCCGGACCGGTTGTGGAAGACCTGCTCGACCTGCACGTCGGCGACCTGTCCCTGAATCGTGGCCTCGACGCGGTGGTCCTTGAGGAACACGGCCTTGGCGCGCGGCGGGGCGACGGGTCGACGGGTGGGCGGCCGGGGCGGGGTCACGATGACGACGTCGCCTTCGGTGACGATGATCCCGTGCGCCCAGGCGGCACGGGGAGAGGCCGCAGACGCCAGGAGCAGGGCGACGCCCAGGGCGACGGGCAGGAGCAGGGCGGGGATCGTCTTCGACATCATTGGCCTCCACGGACCCGCCATTGGACCCGACGGCGGGGTCGGGGTTCCCGGCCCAGCCCCTCGTGGCCCTTGGTCGAATCTCCACACCCGCTTGAACGACTCGTGCCCTGGGCGCCACCCCTCGGGATGGGACCATCAGCCATCCATGGTCCACCCCGCCCGCCCCCCGCCCGATGCCGCCTCTCGTCCGAGTGCCCACCCCACCGAGACCGGGCGGATCTACCTGGAGGATCCGAAGAAATTCTACCGCCTTCTGGACGCGCTCTTGACCCCGGAGCCCGCGTCGGCCGGCCAGCCGCCGCCGATCGAACGATGCGTGCGGGAGTTCTTCGAGAGCGTGCGACGGGACACCTGGCTCAGAGGCGCGGTGCTCTACGAGGAACGGCGCGGGCGGTTCATCCTTCGCGAACGCTTCGGTGAACACGTCGTCAACCTCCCCGATCCCTTCCCCGCCGACCACCCGGGCCTGGGCGCGCTCCACGCCTGCGACCCGTGCTACCTCCCCATGAGCGTGTCGCCCGACGTCTGGCCGGTCGACCAACCCGCGGCGGCAGTGCTCATCACCGAGAATCGGGTGCGTCACGTATTGCTTCTCCTGCTGGGCGATCAATACGAGCGGGCTGTCGCCGACTTCGTCCTCAACACGCTGCGGGCCGTGCTGTCGGCGCGTATCCTGCAGAACCGCTGGCGAAACGCCCTCACGGAGGCCGCGGAGATCCAGCGTGACCTGCTACCGACCCACCCCCCCTTGTTCGAGGGATTCGACATCGCGGGCCTCTCGGTGCCGGCCGACGAGGTGGGCGGGGACTTCTTCGACTTCCTGCCTTTCGACGATCACACGCTCGGCTTCGTGATCGGCGACGTGAGCGGGCACGGCCTACCCGCCGCGCTGGTCGCACGCGACGTCCTCGTCGGCTTGAGGATGGGCGTGGAGAAGGAGATGAAGGCCACGCACGTCCTGTCGAAGCTCAACGGCGTGATCGGCCGGGGCCGAACCGCGTCGTTCGTCTCGGCCTTCTACGGGGAGTTGGAACGCGACGGCACCATCTTCTTCGTGAACGCGGGCCACACGCCGCCGATCCACGTCGGGGCGTGGCGAGCCACCCTCCTCACCACAGGCGATCCGGTCCTCGGCCCCGTCCGCGACGTCCGGTTCAAGCGCAGCCTGGCCCGCCTGGACGAGGGCGACGTCCTGGTGCTCGTAACCGACGGCATCGTCGAGCGCCAGGACGCCGCGGGCGAGATCTACGGGGAGAGCCGCCTGGAGGACCTCGTCCGCCGCCATCGGAACGCCTCGGCGGAGGCCCTGCTGTGCGCCATCTTCGAGGCGACGAGCGCCTTTGGCGGTCGCGGCCCGTGGGAAGACGATGCCACGGTCCTGGTGATCCGACGGCCACCGGGACCCCTGTCGTGAGACTTCCCCCGGCGGCCATCCGGCCGAGCGGTGCCGGGTCCTCTTGGTCGCCGTGGGGAAGGCGCTACAGTCATCGCTTCCGCGCCCCGCCTCCGGTCGGAGGGTGGCGGGCCCGGCAGGAGATCCGGTATGAGCACTCAGACCGTCGCCCCTTTCAACGAGCCCCGCACCCCCGTCCCCAGCGACCTCGAGATCGCCCAGGAAGCGCCGATCGAGCCCATCGTCGACGTCGCGGTCCGTGCCGGCCTCTCGCCGGACGACCTCGAGCCCTACGGCCGCTACAAGGCCAAGGTGCACCTCGATGTCTGGGATCGGCTGAAGGACCAGCCGCTGGGCAAGTACATCGACGTCACGGCCATCACGCCGACGCCGCTCGGTGAGGGCAAGACCACCGTCACCGTGGGCCTGGCGCAGGGCCTCGGCCGCATCGGCAAGAACGCCTTCACGTGCATCCGCCAGCCCAGCATGGGGCCGACGTTCGGCATCAAGGGCGGGGCGGCCGGCGGCGGCTACAGCCAGGTCATCCCGATGGAGGAGTTCAACCTCCACCTGACCGGCGACATCCACGCCATCTCCATCGCGCACAACCTGCTGTCGGCCGCCATCGACAACCGCATCCACCACGGCAACGCGCTCGGACATCGACATCGTTCTCGATCACGTGGCCGCGGGTGGTGGACCTCAACGACCGCGCGCTGCGCAAGGTCATCGTCGGTCTCGGCGGCAAGCCCAACGGCTATCCCGCGGGAGAGCGGCTTCGACATCGCGGTGGCCAGCGAAGTGATGGCGATCCTCGCCCTCACGACGGGCATGCGCGACCTGCGCGAGCGCCTCGGCCGCATCGTGATCGGCACGAACCGCGCCGGCGAGCCGGTGACCGCCGAGGACCTGAAGGTCGCCGGCGCGATGGCGGTCCTGCTCAAGGACGCCCTATGCCGAACCTGCTGCAGACCCTGGAGCACACCCGGCGTTCGTCCACGCCGGGCCCTTCGCCAACATCGCGCACGGCAACTCCAGCGTCATCGCCGACCGCATCGCCCTGCGGCTCGGCGACTACGTGGTCACCGAGTCCGGCTTCGGCGCCGACATCGGCATGGAGAAGTTCATGGACATCAAGTGCCGCGTCAGCGGGCTCACGCCCGACTGCGTGGTGCTGGTGGCCACGATTCGCGCGCTCAAGATGCACGGTGGACTGGGCAAGGTGGTGGCCGGGAAGGCCCTGCCGCCCGAGCTCCGCACCGAGAACCTCGAGGCTCTCCAGAAGGGCGCCGAGAACATGGTCGCGCACATCGAGATCGCGCGGAAGTTCGGGGTCCCGGTCGTCGTCGCCGTCAACCGGTTCACGGACGACACGGACAACGAGGTGAAGCTCCTCGAGCAGATCGCGCGCGAAGCCGGTGCCGAAGCCGCCGTCATGTGCGACGTCTGGGCCGAGGGCGGCGCGGGCGCGATGGACCTGGCGAACGCCGTCGTCGCCGCGTGCGACCAGCCGAAGGACTTCAAGTTCCTCTACCCGCTCGAAGCGTCCATCGAGGAGAAGATCGAGACGATCGCCACCGAGGTCTACGGCGCGGACGGCGTCGACTACCTCCCGGACGCCAAGAAGAAGCTGAAGCTCTACACCCAGCTCGGCTACGACAAGCTCCCGATCTGCATGGCCAAGACCCACCTCTCGCTGAGCCACCTGCCGCGCCTCAAGGGCCGGCCGAAGGGCTTCCGTCTGCCGGTGCGCGACATCCGCGCGTCCGTGGGCGCGGGGTTCCTCTACCCGCTCTGCGGGAACATGATGACCATGCCCGGCCTGCCCTCGAAGCCCGCGTTCGAGAACGTGGACCTCGACCTCGATACCGGCAAGATCGTCGGCCTCTTCTAGGCCCGATTCAGCCTCGCGCCTCGATCCGCTGACGCGCCCGGGAGACCAGACGTCCCCCGGGCGCGTTTTCGTGTCCCCGCCGGGCCGAAGCGCTCGCCCCCCCTCTGGAGGCCGGGCCTGGCAGACGTACGATTCCTCCTTCGAGGAGAACACCCATGACGGCACGCATCATCGACGGCAAGGCGATCGCCGCGGACATCCGCGCGGAGGTCAAGGAGACAGCCACCAAGCTCCGTGAACAGGGGATCGTGCCCGGGCTGGCAACCGTGCTGGTCGGTGCGGATCCGGCGTCCCACAAGTACGTCTCGATGAAGCGCAAGGCGTGCGCCGAGGCGGGCATCGAGAGCTACCACACCGAGCTGCCCGAGACCGCCACCCAGGACGAGGTACTCCAGCTGGTGCAGAAGCTCGGCGCCGACCCGAAGGTGCACGGCATCCTCGTCCAGCTTCCGCTGCCGAACCAGATCGACGAAGAGACGATCCTCGACGCCGTCCCCCTCTCGAAGGACGTGGACGGCTTCCATCCGCTCAACATCGGCGCGCTGGCCATGAAGGGCCGCTACTCGGCGTTCGTCCCCTGCACGCCGAATGGCGTCATCGAGCTGCTCGTCCGCAGCGGCGTCGAAATCGAAGGCGCCAACGCCGTCGTGCTGGGTCGGTCGAACATCGTCGGGATGCCGGCGGCGCTGCTCCTGGTCAAGAAGAACGCGACCGTCACGGTCTGCCACTCGCGCACGAAGGACCTTCCGGACGTGATCCGCGCCGCGGACATCCTGGTCGCGGCGATCGGGCGCGCGCACTTCGTCAAGGGCGACTGGATCAAGCCGGGCGCCACCGTCATCGACGTCGGCACGAACATGATCGACGATGCGAGCCGCAAGAGCGGCCGGCGCCTCGTCGGCGACGTGGACTTCGAGGCCGCCAAGGAGGTCGCCGGCGCGATCACCCCGGTGCCGGGCGGCGTGGGCCCGATGACGATCGCGATGCTGCTCCAGAACACCGTGCGCGCTGCCGAGCGCGAAGCGGGCGTTGGCGTCGCGTAGCCGGACACGCTTCGCAATCTGAGTGCGCTGAGAGGCGGGCCGTCGGCCCGCCTCTCTTCGTATGATCCGCGCATGGACGTACTGCCCGCGCTCGCCGTACTCGCTGTCGTGGCCCTCGTCGGGCTCTCGATCTACTGGACCCTTGCGCGGTCGCAAGCACTCCTCGACCGTTGGGCGGAGCGGGAGGGCCTTCGCCTGCTCGAGGTCCAGCGCGCCTGGTTCTGGCGAGGTCCATTCTGGCTTCGATCGAACCAGGGGCACCAGGTGTTCCGCATCCGCGCCGAGGACGACCAGGGCAGGACGCGCCGCGGCTACGTGCGGGTCGGGGGTTGGTTCGCCGGCATCCTCTCCGATCAGGTAACCGTCCAGTGGGACGACGAGCGGGTCTGAGGACGACGATCAACGCGTAGGGTGGGGACGGCGAGCGATGAAAAGTTCGTTCGCGAGGCTGCCTCCGTACCGAACTCAGCGGTCGGCGGTCCAGGCGCGGACGTCCCGGTAGGCGAAGGGGATCGCGTGCTTCTCGTGGATCGCCTTGATGCGCGCGTAGTAGCGCTCGTACACGTCGTCGGGCGGGATCACCGGGTAGGGGCCGCAGAAGTACGTGCGGCAGCCGAGCATGCGCCCGTCGCGGGCCTTGCAGAGACGGTCCTTCCCCCACGCGGGGCAATGGCGCTCGTCGTCGTTCTGGCGCTCGCTGCCCCCGTGACGGAAGAAGTACTCGGCCTCGAGGGTCGTCGCGTAGAGCCGATGTCCGTAGGCATCGAAGTCGCAGCACTTCCCGCTCGCGGCGCACGTGAAACGGTAGCGTGGGAGCTCCTCCGCCAGCGCCCGGTAGAGACGCTCCAAGTCCTCGAAGGCCGCCTGCCACGTCGCCTCGTCCGGGCCGTGGCGCGGGGCCGGAGTCTCGCCGGCCGCGGTCTCGCCCTCGTTCTCGTCCTGCTTGCGAAGGAGCGGGCGGGGATCCCCCGCCGCGATCCGCTCGATGTCCTTGCGCGTGTAGAGCGCACCCCGATCGATGCCCTCGCAGCGAGACGCCGTGTCGTCCCACTCGGCCTTCGACTCGAGAACCTCCGGCCAGAAGGGGAAGGTGGAGCAGCGCACGGGCTTGGCCGTGTAAACGCTACAGTGCTCGCCCTCGAGCATCACGCAGTCGCCGTTCTCGCGCTCCTTCAGGGAAAAGCGTCCGCGGACGCGGCGCACGTAGCGCTTGCGGAACTGCGTCGGAGTGAGTCCCTTCGCCTTGGCCATGCCCTTGATCTCGTCCGGGGTGACCCAGACGTACCCCGGAGCCCCGGTGCAGCATGCCCCGCACGCCGTACAGTGAAAGCGCAAGCCTTCCGCGTACCAGGGGTCACCGAACACGTCGCCCCGGGCCCGCCGCTTGCGTGCCATCGCCGACTCCGCGCGGCCTACCGACGGCGCCGGCGGCGCGGCGTCGGCGCGCCCCCGCGGGGTGCGTCGCGTCCCGTGCGTCGGCTGCGCTTGGGCGCTCCGTCGGGAACGGGGCGCATCGTGCCGGAGGAGCGCCCGGCGTGAGAGCCCGTCGGCTGGACACTCGGCTCGACGCCGACATCGATGGGCACGATCCCCTGCGGAAGGTAGCCCTCGAGCACCTTGATCGCGTCGTTGGTCGAGACGTACCGCTCGTCACGATCCTTCGCTGCGAGCTTCGCGATGAGGAAGTAGATCTCCGGCGTGATGCGACGCTGCTTGATCTTCTGCGCATCGACGGACTTCAGGATCTGCTTGGCCATCACCTCGTAGTCGGTCTCACCGTGGAACGGCACTTCGCCGACGACCATGTGGTAGAGCGTGATGCCCAGACTGTAGAGATCGGTGCGTCCGTCGAGGTCGGTCCGGCCACGGGCCTGCTCGGGCGAGACGTACTCGACCGTACCCACCGTCGTCGTGGCTTCCGCGGACTCGTCCCCTTCGTTGCCCATCTTGCCGGCCAGCCCCAGGTCGATCAGTCGCGCGTAGCCCGAAGGCTCGACCATGATGTTGCCCGGCTTCATGTCGCGGTGGATGAGTCCCATGGAGTGCAGGTAGCTGAGGGCGTAGGCGGCCTGCAGGATGATCGACAGCGCCTCCTCGCACTCGAGGTACCCACGACGCTCGATCACCTCGAGCACCGTCACGCCCTCGATGAGGTCCATCGTGTAGAACTGGTATCCACCCTCGCTACCGACTTCGTAGCCCGCCACGATGTTCGGGTGCTCGAGTTCGATGTGGAGATTGGCCTCGCGCTGGAAGCGATCGCGGAAGAGATCGCGGAGCGCCTGGACCGGGTCCAGGACCTTCACCGCCACGGGCGTGCCGTTGGGCAGGTACGTCCCCGAGTACACGTTCCCCACGCCTCCCTCGCCGATCTCGGTCAAGAGCTCGTAGTTCGAGAAGGGCTGACTCTCGATGAGCGGAGGCGCATGGAGCGGGGCAAGGGCACCCTCGGGGAGTTCCTTGCGTGCGTAGATGACGCGCTCGAGCGAGACCTGCTTGCCCTTTTGCAGCAGCTGTCCCTGCACTTCGAGCGCGGACCTAATCTGCGCCTCGTCGAGCACACCGGCTCTCAGGAGTCGGCGTGCCAGGTCGAGATCCTCTTGGGTCGCCACGCGTCACATCACCCGTATCGAGGAGAAGAGGCGCTCGAACGAGTCGTTCGCTTCACTCCAAGCCACGTTGGGCGCGGCCGCGAGGAACAGCACTCGGCCGGTGCCGCGATCGATGACGACGGCGGTGGTCCGGATTCGCTCGCCATTCAGCGTGCCCTCGACCGTCATTCGCCAGGCGGCACTAGGTGCGCCGGTGCCGCTGAGCGAGCGGCGCTCGCGCACGACCCGGAGATCCGGACACACGCGCTTGAGACGAGCGAGGAGACGGGTCTCGGCCTCTTCCGGCGTGGGGGTCATCTGAGCCCCCGTGGGATCCCACTCGACGCGGACGTCGGCCACGTGATAGCGGCTCTCGGTCGCGGCGACGCGACGCCAACCGCGAGCCACGGGAGACCGCTCGACGTCGAGCAGCTTCCACGTGTCGCCCGGCAGGCGGAAGGACACCCCCACATCGGCGAGACGGACGAGGTCGGCCTCGCCGGCCCGGGCTCGACGCTCGACCGCCTGGGCGGCGGCCTCGGCCTGCGCGCGGGTGACGGGCACGGCGGTCACGCCCTCGGCGATCGCCTCGCTCACGACCTCGGCATCGCGGAAGCGTGAGAGCAAGCGCTGATCGCCCTCTTCCCAGACGAACTCGTCGTACGGCAGGCTGTTGCCGTCGCGGAGGTCAAGCCCCGCGTATCCGGCACGCACGCTCACCGGTCCTGGACGACCGGCATCGAAGAAGACGACGTCGACGAGCCCCGTCTCCCTGGAACGCAGGAGGTGCTCGCGCACACCGAGGCGTCCCCGCAGACCGGCGGGCACCTCGAGGGCCTTCTGCTCGTTGGATGCCATGGTCTGGACGAGGGCCGTCCAGATGCCGCCCGACACCGGCCCGGTCAGGATGCGCTCGTAGCGCCGGGGTCCCATCGGATCCATCGAGGCCTCGCCCACCTCGCGGTAGTGGAGCTTGAGCGGCCGGAAGGCGTCATCCACCGTCTCCATGCGGTGAATGCGCGTGGTCGGCACGTGCGGGCCACGCGCGAAGTGGATGACGTGCTCTTCGAGGCGCCAGCCCGGTACGTCTCCCGTCCGAACGCGGCGAAGGCGGAGGTGACGCGTGCCCACGACACGGCGATCGGATCGCAGCAGGTACCAGGCGTCCCGAACGCTGGAGGGGCTGTCGGGCAGCGCCTCGACGGTGCCGCGCTCGACACTCTGGACCAGCTTGTAAGGAAAGAACAGCCGCCCGCGTCCACCACTCGCCGACACGAATTCGAGCGTAACGCCGCGCTCGTCCTGCTGGACGATGCGCCCCTCGAACACCTTGCCGTTGACGTGCAGGATGCGGTCCAGGGTGGTCGGCGGACAGGCGTCGTCGTCCGCACGAGCCTCCAAGAAGCTCGACATGCCCAGGATGAGGAGGAGGAGGAGCGCGGCGGGCGCAAGGGTGCTGCGAATTACGACCATTGGGTTCATCCTACCCCTTCGGCCCCCAACCGGCCCGCCTTCAGGGGGCGAAGGGAGTCCTTAAGGAGGAATGAACTCCTATCGGACGACGCGCTTGTCACCCAAGCGCTTCGAGAAGCCCTGGCGATCGAGGGCTTCCAGGAAGGGGATCACCCACTTCCGGGTCGTGTCGAGCAGGCTTCGCGCATCCGCCGGCTTGAAGCCGCCGTGCTCGTCCGCGAACGCCTTCAGTCGGGCCTTCGCCCCGTCCGTCCACACCTGGTCGAAGTAGAAGTCGCCGGCCTGGAACGCCTCCTGGCGATTCACGAGGAGCTTCAGCAAGCGCAGGACCCGGGGGCGGGTCAGGCTCAGGTCGGCTTCCAGGTCCTCGACGGCGGGGGGCTGTCCGCCGCCGTCGGCGAGCTGGCGGCGCACGCGCTCCAGATCACGCTGGTCGGCCTCGGACATGGAGGAGGCGTGGTCACGGTGCCGGATGCCGTCGCGTCCCTCGCGCACCAGACGGCCGGACCGGACCAGGGACTCGAGGGCCGCATCGAGAATGCTGGGCGTGAGCCGGCCCGCGGCGGTCTGGACCGCCGACACGGGGAGACTGGCCAGCGCGGTGTCCTTGGCATGCAGCCGCTTCGCACCGGCTTCGACGCGCTCGAGTACGCCGTCGAATGCGACCTTGTCGACCCAGAGGTCGCCGGCGTGCCCCAGCCGAAGAACCTGTTCCTGGTCGACGAGCTCATCGATGAGCGCCGGCAGGAGTGCGGCCCGCACGCCGGTTCGCGCCACCACGTCGGCCAGGCGGGCTCCCCCTTCGCCGGCGGAGGCCAGATCGGCCGCCACGAGCCGCTGGGGATCGTCCAGTCGCCCCTTCCGGTCGCGGAGACGCTGGACGATGCCCTCGCGCTTGCGGGGCAGCCGGCGCTGAAGGAGCTCGACGACGACGCCGCCGCCCAGGGTGTCGGAAGCGTTCTCGGTGCGCAGCACGAACCGGTCCCCGGGGAGCGCCACCACGTCCTCGAAGGCCTCCAACTCGGCGATGGCCTCCTCGCCGGGCTGGACGCGCGACCCTTCGAGCAGGTGGATGCGGGCCACGGTCTGGGCGGCGCCGACATGGAACCGCACCCGGTCGCGGTGCTCCAGGACGGGGGCGCCCGGGAGCAGGCGCAAGGCCACGGCGAGCCGCCGCACGGGCTTCAGGGCCCCTTTGGTGGCCACGACCATGCCGCGCTTCACGCGATCGGCCTGGACGTCGGACAGGGCGAGCGCCGTTCGGCGGTGGGCACGCGCCTCGGGCTCGGGCCGGCGGTGGACCTGGATGGCCCGAACCCGCCCCGGCCAGCCGGCGGGCTGGACCTCGATGGCTTCGCCCTCTTCGACCACGCCCGAGAGCGGGATCCCCGTGACGACGGCTCCACGTCCCGCGGCCACGAACGCCCTCAGGATCGGCATCCGGAACACGCGACTCAGGGTCGGATCCTCGCGCCGGGGTGGAATCGCCGCCTGGATGGTCTCGCGCAGGGCGTCCACGCCCTCGCCCGTGGCGCTCGAGACATGGATCATCGGGGCCCCGGCCATGCCGGTAGGCGCCAGCATGTCCCGCACCTCCTCCTCGACGATCTCGATCGTCTCGGGATCGGAGAGATCCGTCTTCGTGATGGCGACCACGAGACGCTCGATGCCGAGCACGTCGAGGATGGCCACGTGCTCGCGGGTCTGGGGCATGGGCCCGTCGTCCGCCGCCACGACCAGGAGCACCAGGTCCATGGCCGTCGCCGCCGCCACCATGGTGCGCACCAGCCGTTCGTGGCCGGGCACGTCGAGCAGGCCGACTTCCGTCCCGTCGGCGAGCGCGAAGGCCGCGTAGCCGACGTCGATCGTCATGCCGCGTTCCTGCTCCTCCTTGAGGCGGTCGGTGCGGACGCCGGTCAAGCGCTCGACCAGGGCGGTCTTGCCGTGATCGATGTGCCCGGCGGTGCCGAGGATGACTCTGCGGACGGAAGTGGCGTCGGACATGATGGTCGGAGGGTTCACCTAGGCTTCGTGGGGCGGCCGGGGAGGCGAGCCATGCTACCCGCGTCCGCGCCGATCCCCCCCGCCGCCCCCTCCCCTCGCCCTCGCTTGCCGACCCCTCTTCGCCCGGAGCCTGCTCGACCCCGATGCGTGCAATCGAATCCCGCTGGATCCTCGCGAACATCGACGAGCCCGCCGAGACCGAGGGCATCCCGGCCCTGGCGCGGCGCCTCGGGGTCTCGCCGCTGGTCGCCCGCCTCCTCTGGCTCCGCAACGTGCGATCGGCGGAGCAGGGTCGCTCCTTCCTGAGCCCGCGGCTTGCCGACCTGGAGAACCCCAGCGTGCTGCCCGACAGTCGCCGGGCCGCGGAGAGGATCGCCGACGCCGTGCGGAGCGGACATCGCATCGCCGTGTACGGGGACTACGACGTCGACGGCATGACGGGCACCTCGGTCCTCGTGCGGTTCCTCCGGGCCGCCCGGGCCGACGTCACGTGGGCCATCCCCGACCGGGACGGGGACGGCTACGGCCTCGGACCAGCCGCCGTCGAGACGCTGGCCGCCGAAGGCGTACGCGTCATCATCACCGTGGACAACGGCACGAGCGCACACGCTGCCGTCGAGCGGGCGGTCGAGCTCGGGATCGACGTGGTGATCACGGACCATCACCTTCCGGGCGAGACGCTGCCCCCGGCCTTTGCGATCGTCAACCCCCACCGCCGCGACGCCGGCCCGGCCGGCCGAGGGCTCTGCGGCTGCGCCGTGGCATTCAAGGTCGCATGGGCGGTCGCCGAGCGCCTCCGCGGGCGGGCCACGGGCGAGAAGGCCGAGGTCTTTCGCGCCTTTCTGCGCGACGCCGTCGGCCTCGTGGCCCTGGCGACGATCTCGGACGTCGTACCGCTCGTGGGCGAGAACCGCATCCTGGTGTCGGCGGGGCTGAACGCGCTACGCGCGTCCGAGCATCCGGGGATTCGCGCCCTGCTCGAGACCACGCGTCTCGGTGCGCTGCCCCTCACCACGGAAGACGTAGCCTTCAAGATCGCCCCGCGCCTCAACGCCGCCGGCCGCCTCTCGCGGCCCGACCTCGTCATCGATCTGCTCACGACGGACGATCCGGCCGTCGCCCATCGTTGCGCCCGCCAGCTGGCCGACGCGAACGCCGAGCGAAAGCGCATCGAAAAGCGCGTGCTCGAAGTCGCCACGGCGCAGGCCGGTGACGCTGCTGTCGAATGACGAGCGCCAGAGCCTCGTGGTGCACGGTGAGGGCTGGCACCGGGGGGTGATCGGGATCGTGGCCGCCCGACTCGTCGACCTCCATCAGCGGCCCACCGTCGTCATCGGCTTCAGCGGCGAGGAAGGGCGCGGTTCCTGCCGCACCCCCGCGCACGTGAACCTGCACGAAGCACTCACGCACTGCGACCCCCACCTCAGTCGCTACGGCGGGCACGCCGCCGCCGCGGGGCTCGAGATCGAGCGGCACCGGGTAGACCACTTCCGGGACGCGTTCGAACACGCGGTCCAAGCCCAGGTCGGAAGCAGCGTGCCCACGCGGACCATCGAGGTCGACGCCGAAGCATCCGTCGACGACTTCACCCTCGACGGGGTCGAGGCGATCCAGCGGCTGCAGCCGTTCGGCGCCGCGAATCCGCAGCCCCTCTTCCTGATTCGTGGCGCGATGGTCGCCGGCAAGGTCAAGCTGATCGGCCAGGACTCCACGCATCTCGCCTTCGCCCTGCGGCAGGACCGGGGAGCGATCCGCGTCGTCGGCTTCCGCAAGGCTTCGCTCCACAGCGTGGCCTCGGCCGGCGAGCCGCTCGACCTGGTGGTGGAGCCGATGACGAACGAGTGGCGGGGAACCCGCACGGCGGAGCTCAGGCTGGTGGATCTGCGTCCGGCCACGACCGCCGGGGAAGCCTCGCCGTAGGGCCGTCGGCTACGTGGGCGCCGCGCCCCCGTCGAAGAACATCGCCATGTGGCGCGACACCCCCGCGTCCGCGAAGTCGAGTTCCACGCGCACCACGGCCCCCGCGGTCTTCGCCGTCTCCGCCACGGCCCGGCCGTCGGGATCGAGCAGGGGATGCTCCAGCGTCGCCCGCTCGCCTTCGAGGATGGCCACCTCGAGATCCGCGATGGAAACCAGGGCGCCCTTCTGGCCGATGTTCACGATCCGGACCGAGATGCGCCGCCCCCCGGAGAGGAACAACTCCGCGGGAACGTCCAGCGCGTAGCGAGGTGCTCTGCGGCGTTCATCGGTCATCAACGAGGATGCTACGCCCACCCTCCCTCCATGACCAGCCTCCCGCTGCGCTCAGCCGGCCCGCGCGGCGATTCCCGTGGTACACCCCCGCTCCATGAACACCGACGACCCCGCGCCCCGCCCGCTTTCCATGCCGCTCAGCGCCCTCGCCGGCTTCCTCATGGGCGCCGCGGACTCGGTCCCGGGGGTCTCCGGTGGCACGATCGCCCTGATCGTGGGCGTGTACGAGCGCCTGATCGATGCCATCTCGCGGGTGCTCCGACTCCCTGTCCTCGTGCGCACGCCCGAAGGCCGGGACAAGCTGGGCTCGGCGCTCTTCTTCCTCGTGCCCCTGCTCGGGGGCCTCGGCGCAGCGTACTACCTCGGCACCCTCCTCCTCGTGGGCAAGGAGGCCGAACCCGGCCTGATCCGCCGAGCCGCTACGGCCCCCATCTGCTACGCCTTCTTCTTCGGTCTGGTGCTCGCGAGTCTCAAGGAACCGTGGCAACGGATCGGGCAGGTGCGCACCGGGCACGTGATCGCAGCGCTCGGGGCGGCTGCGGCCGCGGCCCTCTTCATCGGCCTGCCGCACACGCAGGGCGAACCGCCCACGTGGGCGCTGCTCTACGGGGGCGCACTCGCCGTGGCGGTGATGCTCCTGCCCGGGGTCAGCGGCTCGCTGCTGTTGGTCGTGTTGGGCCAGTACACGATGGTGGCGGGCGCCGTCCACGACCGGCAGCTCGTCCCCTTCCTGGTGTTCCTCGCCGGCGTCACCCTCGGGGTCATCCTCTTCGTGCCGTTCCTCCGCCATCTGTTGCGCCGCCACCATGACCTGACCATGGCTGCGCTCACCGGGCTGATGGCCGGTTCCCTCCGCGCGCTCTGGCCATGGAAGACCAACTACGACCCCAAACTCGGGCCGCTCGAGAACGTAGGCGTAGGCGCGAACGTGGGGTGGGTGCTGCTGGCCGTCGCCCTCGGGTTCCTCGCGGCATGGCTCCTGGCCCGCCTCGAACGACGGATGAAGCATTCGTAGGGAGGACGCCGCCTCTCTCGCTCTACCCTGATGTTTCCCACGCTGCGGAGTCGCTCGATGACCGCCCCCACCGCCCCGCCGCCCCCCGTCCCGGCGCCCTCGTCGTCCCGCAAGCGGTCCCGCTGGGGACGCCGGCTGCTCGTCCTGCTGCTCGCGCTCGTGCTCCTCGTGGCGTTCGCGCCACTCCTGGTGGGGGTCGGCTTCGTTCGCGACCGGATCGCAGCAGCCGCCGGCCGCGCCATCGGCCGCCCCGTCGCGATCGCGGCGCTCTCCGCGTCCTGGACGAAGGGCGTGGACATCGAAGGGCTGCGCGTCGACAGTCCGCCCGGGTTCGACGAGCCGCTCGCGACGGTGAAGCACGCGCACCTGGGTCTGGATCTGAAGGCGCTGCTCGGGGGTCGGGTGGACGCCCAGCTCGAAGTCGATTCCCCGTGGATCACCTTCCTGGAGGACGACGAGGGCCGCAGCAACGCGGAGGGGTTCTTCGCGGCGACCCCGGAGGAGCCACGCGAGGCGACGGACGAGGCGCTCCCTCGCCTTCGGGTGCGCGTGCGGGACGGTCTCATCCGCGCCCAGAGCCCGTGTGAGGAGCTGCCCGAAGAAGTGAGGGACGTGAACGCCGACCTCGCCCTGGACCCGGACGGGCGGGCCGAGATCCGCTTTCGCGCCGTTGCCTCGCGAGCCGCGCTCGAGGGGCAGGACGCGCACCTCACGGTCGAGGCGCTGCTTCCCGCCGACGGCGAGGGCAAGGTCGACATCGACATCCCCGAGCTGGATCTGGCGCGGATCGGGCAGCTGATCGAGTGCACGTCCGGGATCTGCGAGATGCGCGGCCGCATGGCCCTCAAGGTGCGGGGGATCGCGCGACCGGGGCCGGCGTTCTCGGGTGAGTTGCGCGCGGACGCACGCGACCTGGCCTTCTGCCTCCCGGCCGGCGATCGCTTCGCGGTGAAGAGCATCGAGGTCGTCGCCAATCTCCTCCCCGGCGCGGCCACCTCGATCGGCGACGTCCTCGTTCGCGCCAAGCAGGTCGTGCTCGGGCCGGGGGCGCTGTCGCTGCAGGGCTACGTCGATCCGGAGATCGTCCTTCGCGTGGAAGCGGAGCGGCCGACGACGGACCACGCGGGCGCGACGGTGGTGCGGCTGCAGGAAGCGCGGAGCGCCATCCTGGACATTCAATCCGTGCCCGGCAGCGCTCCCCTGACCCTCACGAGTACGCCCGATGCTACGGGCGCGGGACCGGCCACGCTCGAGGTCGATGGGGTCGTCGAGGCCGCGCTGGACCTGGACGCGGTCGCACGTGCGTTCGGCGCCGCGTTGGGGTTGGAGCCCACGGACCGTATGGCGGGCGTGCTCAAGGCACAGGCGAACGTGGCCCTGCAGGGTGGCCGGGGGAAGCTCAGCGCCACGCTGCTCGGCGCGCCCTTGACGCTGCCCAAATCGTGGGGACGCGACCTGCGCCCGACGCGCGTGGAGGGCAAGGCGGAGGTGACGCTCGGCGAGAGGGACCTGGTGGTGTCCGTGCCGCGCCTCACGGGCCTCGGGATGGACTTGAAGCTGCTCGCCACGCTCCTGAAGCGTGATGGGACCTACGATCTCCAGAAGGCCGATTGCCAGGTCGCGGCGGACCTGGGACGGGCGCGCCCCTTCCTGGCTCCGCTCCTCGAGCTCGAGCCCAAGGCAGCGCTCACGGGCACCCTGCAGGCTGCGACCACCGTGGCGCCCGAGGGGGATCACCTCCGACTCCGTGGCGCGGCGACGGTCGCCCACTTCCGATGGCAGGACGAGACGGGGCGCCTGCGGGCGGACGACGTGCCCGTCGGCCTTCGGCACGATGCCTTGATCGCGCGCGAGGAAGGCGAGCCCCACCGTCTGGAGTCCGTGGAGCTGACCCTGCCCGGACTCAGGGCGGCACTCGCAGGCTCCCTCCTCGAGCGCGCGGGTGAGCACGACCTCGACGCGCGCATGACCTTGTCGGGCGACGCCGCGAAGCTCGCCCGAACGCTGGCGGTCTACCTGGGCGAGGAGTACGCCGATCTGGTGGGCCGGGGCCCCATCGAGGGCACGTTGGCAGTGACGGGACGAACGGGGAAGGGAGGCGAGGCCCTGCTCGCGAACGGGAAACTCGTGGCCGGTGGGTGGAGCACGGGAGGCCTCGAGCTTCTCGACGCACGGCTGGATCTCGAACGCAAGAACCCCGCTACGGCGCAAACCTTGCGCTTCGCGAGCCAGGTGAACGGCGGCACGCTCGCCGTGGACGCGCAGCTACGACCCGGTCGCCTGAACACCTCGTGGCAGGCGAGCCTGAACGCCCGGGGCATCGACACGTCCAAGCTGCTGGTCAGCCAGGGGCTCGGACGCTACCTCACCTACCTGTTCCCGACGATCGTACCGATGGACGCCTCGACGAACGTGCTGTCGGGGAAGCTCGACGCGGACTTGAATCTCGCGGCCGCGGACCTGGCGGGCGACCGGCTCGCGCCGACCCTGGCGGGGCAAGGCCGCCTGACAATGGCACAGGGCCGCATCGGCGAGTCCACGCTGTTCGAGGTCGCCACGCAAGGTGGCGGTCTCGGGAAGATCGGGCAGATCCTGGCGGCTACGGTGCCGGAGATCGGCAAGGAGCTCAAGGGGCTCTCGCGCCATCTGACCTTCCACCGGCTCGAGTCCAGATTCGATGTCGCCAAGGAGATCCTGACGATTCGGCACGGCATGCTCGAAGGCGAGCGCGTGAACATCTCGTTCCCCGGGCGGGTCGCGTTCGATCAGCGGATGGACCTGAAGCTGCTGGTCACATTGGGCGGCAAGGCGGGCGAACGTCTCGGCCGGATCCTGCCCTCGAAGACCATTCCCCTCACCGCGCGGGGAACGCTGTCCGATCCCGTGCTGACCCCCGATCTGAAGGCCAGCGATCTCCAGGCCGGTGCGTTGAAGGGTCTGATCCCCGGCGGAGGCGAAGGCAATCCGGTGGACCGGTTGCGGGACCTCTTCGGCAAGTAGGCCGGAGTCCGCGCGAGCGCGCCGGGCGTCAGAGGTCCCGCAGGACGTCGACCGCGCGGGCGCCCAGGCGGCGGAGGAGCCCCGCCAGGTGCTGCCACGTGTCGTGCGTCTCGACGCTGATCCGGACCTCGTCACCCAGCGTTCGCGCATGCGGCGCGAGCGCCCAGTCGACGTCCTCTTCCAGAGCCCAGGCATACGCGGCGGTCTCGACGCCGAGCGGCTCGAAGATGGCGGGTGCGGGAGACTCGGTCCCGTCGAGGATCCAGCGGAACCATCGATTCAAGGCGTCGGCGACCTCGCGGGCGACGACCTCGTCCGCGAAGCGCCCGTGGATCTCGATGACCGGGAGTGACTCGTTCACCCCCCCAGCCTCCCTCCCCGAGACCGTGGAGGGGGTGGAATTCCGCCCCCCTCAGCGACCCTCGGTGCGACAGGCGACGAGGGCCACGACCCGCCGGGCCCCCCCACGCCTGAGCGCCACGGCGGCGGCCCGGGCCGTCCCGCCCGTGGTGAGGACGTCGTCCACGAGGAGGATCCCCCGCCCCGCCACCCGCGGGCGGGCGGCGACGAAGGCCCCGCGCGGCGATCTCAGGCGCCCGGCCCGGGTGAGCCCCACCTGCGGGGGCGTGTCGCGCCGCCGCCTGAGCGCCCCGGCTTCCAGGGGCAGCGCGAGGTCTCGGGCGACGACCCGGGCGATCAGCGCCGCTTGGTTGAAGCCGCGCTGCCGCCTGCGAGCGCGGGAGAGCGGCACCGGAACCAGGGTCGCGGCGTCGAGCACACGTCCCCGCAGCGCCTCCACGAGCCCCTCACCGAGTCGTTCGGCGGCACCGAGGCGGGCGCGGTACTTGAGCGCCCGTACCAGCGCCCGCGCGGTGTCCCGGTACGCGTAGGCGGCCACGACCCCGTCGAGCCGAAGATCCTCCGCGGCGCACGCGCCACACCCCCGCGCGTCCGGGAAGGGCCCCGCGCCTCGCCCGCAACGTGGGCAGCGAGGCGCCGGGGCGGGCAAGGCGGCTCCGCAGCGGCGGCAGAGCCCCCCCTCGTCCCAGGCTGGGGCATCGCAGGCGAGGCAGCGTGGCGGCCAGAGGAGGTCGACCAGCGGACGGAACAGGACGGAGCGGGGGACGAAGGGCACGCCCCCTCATCGCGCGCGACGCGTCGACGGTCACCCGGGAGGTCAGTTGAGGTGACGCTGGAAGTCGAGCGCCAGCGCCAGGTTCTCGAGCCCCAAGACCGTGGCGAGCGTGGACAGGAGGACGACGAGGACCCAGGCCGCGCCGAGCCAATACGCCCAGGGCGTCGGCCGGCCCTCGGCCGCGGGGGCCGGTGCGGGATCGGTTCTGGGTTGGTCTGCCATGTCTTCGTCGCCCGCGCCGCGCCCGTAGGATGCCGTCTTGGTTCCGGGAGGAAGGACCCAGGATATGCCGCCCAGGCGCCGCGCCCAACTCCTCCTCCCTTCGCCGCTCGGACTCGTCGAGTACGACGTCATCGAGGGCGCGGTCTTCGTGGGGCCCGCGGGGCGGGGCGGGCTGAACGCCGCGCCCACGCCCTTCCGCGAGGCCAAGGTCGCCCTGACCTTCGACGAAGGTGGCTGCGTGATCCGGGCCCTGCCGGGCGAGGCCCTCCCCGTCGTCAACGGCGCCGATGGTGAAGGCCAGATCCTCGAGGACGGCGATCGCGTGGAAGTCGCGGGCCAGACATTCGCCTTCCGCACGGCGGATCGGTCGCCCGCCTTCGCGCCCGCCTCCGGGCACGCACCCGCGCACGCATCCGACGCGATGGCCGCTGCGGGCGAGCGCGCGCGCACGCCGCGGAGCCGGCCGCCGGCCGCGCGGACGCCGTGGTGGGTCACCCTGATCTCGCTGGCGGGCGTCGTCCTGCTGCTCTACGGCGTGGCGGCCGTCGTGATGGGGCTCTCCGACATCCAGGAAGCACGACGCATCCGCGTGAGCGTCCCCGAACCACCTCGCACGCACGAGACGGACGCGTCGCCGGTGCCGGATCGCGGCGCCACGCGCTACGCGGAGATCCAGCAGTACGAGCGTGACCACCCGGACGACCTCGACGGTGCCCTGGCGCGCTACCAGGACTACGTCCGCGACCAGGCCGGGTCTCCGCACGCCGGACGCGCCCGCGCGAGAACGCGCGAGTTGGTCGAGCGGGCAGCGGTGGCCGAGCTCGCGCGCGTCACGAAGGACGTCGAGGCATTCGTCGCCGAGAAGCGGTTCGTGAGCGCTCTGCGCCGGATCCGCGCGTTCGACCGCCGGTACGGCGCCACGGCGCAGGGGAACGCGGCGGAGTTGCTGACGCGCCGGACCCGTGAGTCGGCCCGCGTGGCCCTGGACGCACTGCTCAAGGAGGTGGGGCCGATCGTCTCGCGCGATCCGCGTCTCGCCCACCGCAAGCTCCTCGCGGCCGGCCCCGAGTTCCCGCCGGATCTGGCCTCGGAGATCACCGAGCAGATGGAGCGGGCCCTCCAGCTGATTCGTGCGACGACGCGACCGCCCCCCCCGCCCCCGGGACGGACCCCGAACCCGCCCGGCCGCACGCCGGGCGGTGCGCCGGGCGCGACGCCGCCGGGCGGCGACCAGCCGACGCCCTACGACGACGAGGGACCGACCGAGGGCCTGGTCGCCGAGGTGGAGGCGCTCGCGCAGTGGAAGTCCGCGCGCGCGGACCTGCTGGCGGGGCGCTACGCCGACGCGTTCCAGGGCTACACCCTGCTGATCATGCGGTACGGCAACACCGACGCGTACCGCAACAACAAGCGGCGGATCACGGCGGGGCGCTATGCCGCCAAGGTGGGCGCCCAAGGGCCGGAGGCGCTCCTGTCGGTCCCGGCGAAGACGCGAAACGGGCGTATCGACGTGGAGTACACCTTCGGTGACGCGCGCATCGTGGAACGCGACTTCACGATCGAGCAGCCGTTCGCGAGCGATCGCGAGGTCAAGGCCGCGATCGAGGGCGGCGTCGTCACGATGTCCGGCGCCACGGGGCTCTTCCACCTTCTGGTGTGGGAACCCGACGTCACGGTCGAGGCGGAGGTGTACGCGGAGGTGGCGCGCGACTTCGGCATCCTCGCCGTCGAGCACAGCGACGACTATCGCTGCGTCATGTTCAACCTCGGCAATACCCGCTTCACGCTCAAGAAGGGCGACGACGCCCGCGCCAACCCCGGGCACATCTTGTGGTTCATGGGGCAGGGGGTGTGGGCAGACGCGGATGCGGACGCGATCGGCTACATCAAGATCGCCGAGCGCACCAAGGTCAAGCTCACCAACGCCGAGCTCTGCCAACTGACATTCATCCGCAAGGGTGACAAGTGCGAGGCGGTCTTGAAGGCACGCTCCGACGATGTCTCCCTCCGGGGCGCAGTGAAAGGCGACGACGGCGGCAGCATGGGAAGCGCCAAGATCGGCGTGTTCACCAACACGGGCATCATCCAACTGAAGCGTCTGCGGATCTCGGGTCGTGTGGACCAAACGTGGTTCGAGACGCGCCTCGGGCATCTCATCGAAGAAGATCCGGGCCCCGACGCGTAGCGCGAAACGGGCCATGCCCCCGAACCGGCCGCGGGTAGCATGGCGGCCCGACGGTCGCCGCGTGGGGCGCGACCGAGGAGAGACGCAGTGACGCTCATCACGCCCCGGACGCTCAAGGGATTCCGCGATCTCACGCCGGCCCAGGCCCGCCGCCGTGAGCATCTCATTCTCCAGGTGGCGAAGGCCTTCCGCCGCCACGGGTATTCCCCGATCGAGACGCCCGCGTTGGAGTACGCCGAGATCCTGAAGGGCAAGGGCGGCGAAGAGAGCGACAAGCTGCTCTACGAATTCGAGGACCAGGGAGGCCGCCAGGTGGCCTTGCGGTTCGACCTGACCGTGCCGCTCGCCCGCTACGTGGCGCAGTACCAGGGGCAGTTGGTGTTTCCGTTTAGGCGCTACCACGTCGGCCCGGTGTGGCGTGCGGAGCGGCCACAGAAGGGCCGATTCCGCGAGTTCGTGCAATGCGACGCGGACCTCGTGGGCGCCGTCGGTCCCGCCGCCGACGCCGAGATGCTGATCGTGATGGATGCCGCGTACGTCGCGCTGGACATCGGTCGCGTGACGCTCCGCTTCAACGACCGCCGGGTACTCAACGGACTCCTGGAGAGCGTGGGCGCGACCGCCTACGCCGTGCCGGCGCTGCGGGCCCTGGACAAGTTGGACAAGCAGGGCGTCGAGGCGGTCGCCGAGGAGATGGTGGCCGCGGGTCTGAACGAGGATCAGGCCACGCGCTTGCTGGACGCGACGCGGCCGGGCGACGACGACCCGGACACCCTCGCGGGGCTCGCGGAGGCCGTGAGCGGTAGTGCCTTGGGCGAGGAGGGCGTGGAGGCGCTGGGACGTGTTCGCGACCTGGTCATCGCGGGAGGGGTGGACCCCGAGCGTATCCAGATCGATCCGCGCATCGCGCGGGGCCTGGACTACTACACCGGCATCGTCTTCGAAGCCCGCTTCGCCGAGGCGCCGGGTTTCGGGAGCGTCGGTGGTGGGGGTCGCTACGACGACTTGGCCGGGATCTACACGAAGACGTCCCTTCCCGGCGTCGGTGGCTCGGTGGGCATCGATCGTCTGCTCGCCGCGCTCGAGGAGAAGGAGGGCGGCTCGACCTCGTTCTCCAGCGCCGACATCCTCGTAGCGCATCCCGAACCGGATCGCCTCGCGGCGGCCTTCGCCCTGGCATCGGGACTTCGCGCCCGCGGGTTCGCGGTGGAGATGTACCCCCACGCGAAGAAGCACGGCGCGCAGATGCGCTACGCGGACCGGCAGGGCATCCGATTCGTCTTCACGGTCGACGACGACGGGACGCTCCACGGAAAGGACCTGACCACGGGGCGGACCTTCGGCGCCGCGACGGCAGGCGAGGCGGCGAAGGCCGTCGCGACCTACCGAAAGGACAGCCCGCCGACCGCCGAGCCTGGTTGACCGACACAGGGTTGGACACCGCGGGCCCTACTCGGTTAGCTTCACGCCCTGGGAGGTGGAGGTCTCCATGCAGAAGCTCGCTCTGGCCTTGTTCGTGGTGGCGCTCGGCGTAGCCCTCTCGGGTTGCGCGGGCTGCTACAAGCCGATGGAGTACACCCACACGTACGTCGTGGATCGCCAGTGCACCCTCATCGAGGACACGACGCCCCGCTGCACGATCATCGGTAACTGCGGGCGGTAGCGGCAGGACGGGGCCCCAGGCACCTCCCCGCGGAGAGCGGGCAGGGGCCGGCCGCGTCGGTACACTCGGGGGCTTGCAGGTCGCGCGGCATCGTCGCCGCGTGGCTCGTCTCCCGCCCCGACCCGGACGCTGCCATGCTTCGATTCCTTCTCCCCCTCCTCGCCCTCACCCTGCTCGTCACCCCGGCCCTCGCGGACGAGTCACCCACCGCCACGGAAGACCAGCCCGCAGCCGCCACCCTGGACGTCGAGGACGCCTCGAACCCGCTTGTCGAGGTGAAGACGTCGATGGGCGACTTCGTCGTGGAACTCTTCGCGAAGGAGGCGCCCGAGACGGTCGCCAACTTCCTCGGCTTGGCCGAAGGTACGAAGGCGTTCAAGGATCCCGTCAGCGGCGAGATGGTGAAGCGCAACTACTTCGACGAGCAGGTGTTTCACCGGGTCATCGAGAACTTCATGATCCAAGGCGGGAGCATCGACGGGACGGGATCGGGAAGCCCGGGCTTCAAGTTCAAGAACGAGATCAACGGTAAGGCGCTCGGCCTGGACAAGATGAAGGCCGTCGATGTGAGCACGCCCGGTCAGCCGAAGCCCCACAAGTGGCTCGGTAGCGCGCTCCGCGGTCAGGACGGCTTCGGTCTCTTCATCGTGCGCCCGGTATACGAGAAGCTGGGCATCAAGTCGGCGGAAGAGGCGAATGCCCGGATGGCCGAGATCGAGAAGGCCGTCGGCGAGCTCACCTTGCTGGATGTCTACAAGAACATGGGCTTCCACTTCCTCGAGGAAGGCAACTCGCACGCCATGAAGAAGGGCACGCTGGCCATGGCCAATGCGGGCCCCGGCACGAACGGCTCGCAGTTCTACGTGAACCTCGTGGACAACGAGTATCTGAACGGCCGACACACGGTGTTCGGGCGGGTCGCCTCGGGCATGGACGTCGTCGAGAAGATCGGCAAGGTGAAGGTGGGCAAAGACCGCAGCAACCAGCAGACCTTCAACCGGCCGATCGAAGCCGTGAAGATCCTCTCGGTTCGGCGCTACCAGCCGTAGCCCGCGCCCGAGGCCTGGCGTTTCGGCTACTCGAGCCGGAGGACGACGAACCCCCCGTCATCGGCGCTCGCGAGGGACCGGGTGGCTTTGCCCCGCCCCGGTACCTCGGCGAAGAGCGTGATCTGCGTGGGATCGCTGAGCTCGAAGCATGCCCGCCCACCGTCGTCCGTCCTAAGCGCCAGCGTGCGGCGCGGGCGTGACAACGTCACGGGGACGCCTTCGAGGGCCGTTCCGTCTGCGTCTTCGACGTGCACGCATAGGGTGACGGGCGGCGGCACGGAGAGGTCGCCCAACGCGACGGGATCGTCCCCGGGCGGCACGACGATGCCGCGGCGGAGGACGACCGTCTCTTCGTGGTGGGACCTCTTCCAGACGAGGTCGTACGTCCCCGGGCCGGCGCCGCGGCGCTCGGAGCGGGGACCCGGCGGATACGGTCCCTCGCCGATCGTCAGGGCGTAGTCGGACGTTCCCGCCCAACGGAGCGCGAGGTCCCCGCGATGTACGAGGCCCCGCTCGTCTCGGAGAGCGCCCACGGTGAACGGCGAGAGCGGGGGCATTTCGAGGCGGAGCGCCTGGACCCCCGTGGCGACCTGGCGCCAACAGGCGGCGCCCCCGGGTGTCGTGAAGGCGAGCCACGCGAGATCGGACTGGGGAAGCTCGACGCGCGCTTTCTTCTTGTCCACGTAGTCGAGGTGGCGAAGACCGCCCTCGAGAAACCAGCCGCTCACATGGACGTAGGCGAGCCCCAGATCGCCGAAGTCGAGGTGGACGATGGGACGTGACACGTCCGCGGAGCGCTCGCGGCGCGCGACGACCGGGGCGGGCTCGACCACGCCGAGGTCCCGCACCTCCCCTTCCGCCAGCGAGTACGTGCCGATCAGGGCCGAGCCCGACCAGAGCGTGGACTCACCCGGAAGGGCCGTGACCTCGAAGCGCAGGGTCTCCTCATCCACGTCGATGGCGTGCGCCTCGGGTTCGAGCCGAAGCCGTCGCAGCGCCGAACGACGACGCGCGGGCGGTACGTCCAGCTGTCCCCGGAGGCGGGCGGGGCGATAGAAGACCACGCGCACATC
The DNA here is from genome assembly GCA_963802335.1 of uncultured Planctomycetota bacterium. Lineage (GTDB taxonomy): Bacteria > Planctomycetota > PLA2 > PLA2 > JAEUHO01 > CAWDIE01. Next base: position 91,144 of record CAWDIE010000010.1, read on the forward strand.
GTCGTCGGGCGGCACCACGGACACGGCGGCGGCGATGAACCCGTCGGTGTGCGCGGCCAAGGTCGCACGGCGCGGCGGCGCGGCGAGCGTCGCGAAGTGGCCGGTATCGTCCGCGTGAAAGCGGAAGCTGGCGTCGCCGCAGCGAAGCTCCAGCCGAGCACGCGGGATGCCGGCTCCGTCCTGCGTACGGCAACTGCCCTCGAGGCGAAGCCCACGCGTCCGCAGGGTCACGACCTCCTCTCCGTCGTCGTAGGACTCGCAGAGGTGAGGGTGAGGCGCGTAGCCTTCGGCCTCCACCACGATGGTCCGCGACCGTCTACACTGCGTCGGCGTCCCGTGTCCGCCCAGGAAGGGGCCGGTGAGCGCAATCCCGCGAGCGTCGGTCCGCGCGCCGTCGTCCGCGCCTCCCCAGAGGCGACGGACGCGTGCGCCCTTCACCGGGCGGCCGTGAGCGTCCACGACCTGGACTGGCTTCGTTCGACCCGAGATCGGGTTCGGCGGGAGGTCCGCGAGAGGTGGCGGCGACGCCACGACAGGGGGCGGGGAGGTAACCTCCGCGGGCCGCCCGACAAGGCGCGGTCCCTCGACGCCCTCGCGGGCGTCGCCCCCCGCCGAGGCCGAGGATTCGGGCGCTCTCCCGCAGGCCGCGAGGATCACGCCCAAGGCGAGCAGGAGGACGGAGGCCGGGGCCGCGTTCGTCACACCCGACGAGCGCAACTAGCGTACCGGACCCCGCTCAACCGAGGAGTTCGCGGATGGCGTCTTCGTCGAAGCCGACGACGGCGTCCTGGCCACGCACGATGGTGGGCCGGCGCAGCAGGTTGTTGTCTTCGAGGGCCGCCTTCACGAACGCCGTCCGGGAGGGCGCCTTCTCCTTCCAGCCGTTCTCCTTGGCGACCTTGTGCCGGGTGTTGAGGACGCTCGCCGTTCCCCCCGCGGCCTTCACGATGCGCTCGATCTCGGCCTTGGTGAGCGGCGTCTTGGCGTAGTTACGCTCCTCGATCTCGGGGGCGAGCTTCAGCACGAACACGCGTGCTCTGCGGCAGGTCGTTCAGGTGTTCTTGCAGAAGAAGGTGGCGTCCATGGGCGTGCTCCAGTTGGGAGCGACACTCTACCCCCTCACCGCAAAAAGCCCCCAGTCGCCACCACGCCGCTGCCGGGTAGACCCGCCTACCGACCATGCGTAGGCTGCCAGCACGCAGTCCGGGGGCCATCATGGGCAAGGTCGAGTACCGCGAGCAGGTCCACACGTTTCACATCGACATCAACGACCACGTGAACAACGCGGTCTACATCCAGTGGCTCGAGGTCGGGCGCACGCGGCTGCTGGAAGCCGCCGACCTCCCCATCGAGGCGATGCAGGCGCGAGGCTACCTCCCGATCATCGTCGAGACCTGGATCCAGTACCGGCTGCCGCTCGCCTTTCCCGACACCGCCCGGATCGAAGTCTGGGTGAGCGAGTTGACGCACGTGTCGGCGTGGTTGGCGTTTCACATCTACTCGGAAGCGACGGGCAAGCTGGTGGCCCGCGCGCGGCAACGAGGCGTCTTCGTCGGCGCAAGCTCGAACAAGCCCTACCGCCTGGCCGAAGCGGACCGGCGGTCGTTCGATGCGGTCCTCGTGGAAGGCGAAGAGGCCTGAGCGGATCTCGCCGCGCCATCGGCGGCGCCATGAAGCGCCGGTGACGCTGGCGACGCCGCCCCAGCGGCCCGGGCTCGGATCGGCGGGGTCCAGGGCTGACAGGCCGGCCGGTTCGCCCACTATGGTTCTCTAGAGGGGAGGACCCATGGGCACGCTGGACATCCGCTACACGCTTCGCCTCTCGCCCGAGCGGGTCGAGACGTTCGATCTGCAGCTCGATTCACAAACGCTGGAGCTGAGCCGCGACCAGCGGGAGTCCGCTTCCTGGACGGCGCTGGACTATCAGACCTGCCCTCATTGTCCGCTCGACGCGGCGGAGCACCCCGACTGCCCGTTGGCCACGAGCGTGGCCCGCATCGTGAAGCGATTCGACGACGTGATCTCCTACGACGAACTCGACGTCGAGGTGACGACGCCGCAGCGTACGATCTCGAAGCACACGACCTCGCAAGCGGCCCTGCGGTCCTTGATGGGGCTGCTGATCGCTTGCAGCGGCTGCCCCCACACCGCCTTCTTCAAGCCGATGGCGCGTTTCCACCTTCCGTTCGCGGACGAAGAGGAGACGATGTTCAGGGCCGTCGGGACGTGGCTCGTGGCGCAGTACTTCCGCGCCAGCGACGGACAACCCGTCGACTTCGAACTAGACGGCCTGCAAGCCGTCTACGAGCGAATGCAAGTCGTCAATCGATACACGGCCGAACGCCTGCGCGCCGCCACGCAGGCCGATGCCTCGTTGAATGCCGTCGTGATGCTCGACGTGTACGCCCAGCTCGTCCCGCTGTTCATCCACTCGACGCTCGGCGAAGTGCGCGGGCCCTTCGACACGTTCCTCGCCACCGATCCTGGATGATTCATGAACCTTGGCGTAGTCGCGCGCTTCATAGGTTGTGCAGGCTAGGCGAGCGGGAAGACGGCGAAGGCTACCGCTTCCGCCCCACCATGACCCAGCGCGCCATCGCGCCGACCATGCCGCGTGGCAGCCAGCCGCTGAGCACGACCAGGAGGCGATTCGAGAGCCCGGGAATCACGACGCGCTTTCCCCGCTTGAACCCCGCCAGGCCCTGCCGGGCGACCTGGGCGACCGGCATGCGCCGGTCGAGGAATTTGCCCAGGTTCTTGTAGCCGGCGGCCTCGAAGAACTCCGTGTCCGTCACGCCGGGGCAGAGCGCCGTCACCACCACGCCACTGGTCTTCGTCTCCTGGTACACGCTCTCGCTCAAGTTCAGGAGGTATGCCTTGGTGCCCGCGTAGCCGGCCTGGTAGGGCGCGGCCATGAAGCCGGCGATGCTCGCGACGTTGAGTACACCGCCACGGCCCCGCTTGACCATGGCAGGAAGGAGCTGGCGCATCAGGACCGTGGCGGCCACGACGTTGACGTCGAGCATGGCCTCCGTGCGGTCGAGGGAGCTCCGCACGAAAGGCCCGGGCACCGCGAAGCCCGCGTTGTTGATCAGCACATCCACGGCGCCGAGGAGGCGCTCACTCTCCTGGACGACGCGCTCGGCGGCGCCCCGATCGGCCAGGTCCGCCACGACCACGAAGGCAGAGGACGCCCCGCGCGCGCGCAGCTCGACCGCGAGTGCCTGCAGGCGCTCCCCCCGACGGGCCGTGACGACGAGGCGCGCTCCCTCGTCGGCGAGGAGGAGAGCGACCTGGCGCCCGATGCCCGAGCTCGCGCCCGTCACGAGGCACCCCAGATCACGAAAGCTGTCGATGCGTGCCACGCGCTACTCCTCCGTTCGGACGGCCCGGGGGTCCAGCAAGTCCCGCCAGTCCTCGGGCCAGCGTCCTTCGAGCGATGCCAGAGCGAAGGCGCGGCAGAGACGACGTGTCTCCTCCAGGGCCTCTCCGGACACCCCCACCTCGACCTCGGGCGCCCCCCCCTCTCCCCAGCTGGGATCGACGAGCACGAGACGCGCCCCGGCGACGTCCTGACCGAGGATGCGCTCGGCCGCGAGTGCGTAGAGTCGGAGCTGCTGGGCGTAGTGATCCGCCAGCGCCTGGGCCGTGGGGAAGGTGCGGCTCTTCGCGTTGGTCTTCAGATCCACGATCCAGATCCCGTCCGCCTCGGGAACCCAGAGGTCGATGGCGCCCCGCACGAGAAGGCTGTCGAAGGGGCCGACCCTCTCCCCGGCGGGGAAACGAATGCGCGCATGAAACGCGACTTCCCGCCGCACGTCCTCGCCGGCTTCCAAGGCCTCGCTCATCCTGCGCCCGGTCCTACCGGCCAGGAAGCGCGCCTGCATGGCCTGGAGAAGCGGGAGGGCGCCCTCGTGCGGCGTCTCGGCGAACTCCCGGCGGAGCAGACGGATCAGCTCCTCGTCGTCGAGCCCTCGCTCGCCGGGCACGAGCGCCTCGACGGCGGCGTGAAGCGCACGCCCGAGCGAGGCTCGGTCCAGCGAGGTCCGCGCGGAGGGCTCGCCCTCGGTCATGGGCGCGTGCACTTCGTCGTAGAGCAGGCGCCGCTGAGCCTCGCGCTCCGCATCCGGGGCGTCGTACTCGTCCCCGGCCGCCGGGTCCTCCGCGTCGAGGGGGGAGAGCAGTGGCGGAAGATCCTGCGGTTCGAGGTGGCGCCGGTAGTACGCGGCAGGTGAGTGCGCGAAGTGCAGGAGGTCGGTGACCGTGACGACGAACGGCGTGCCCCCGAGGTGGGCGACGGGCGCGGCGGCTTCTTCCAGCACCCGCGCCGCCTCATTTCGGGCCTGCGCCGTCGAAGGCGCGTAGCCCAGGACCACGTCGCGGGCCGCCGGGGCCGCCGGGGGATCCACCCGCTGGATGCGCGCCCGCCCACGGTCGCCGAGCGCGATGTCGTTCGCCTCGGGCTCCGCCTTGCCCCCGAACGCGTCGAGGAGGATCTCGCCCCACCCCGCGAAGCGCGCGAGGCGCCCGTCCTTCTTGGTCACGCCCTTGCAGTGGCCCACGAGGAGCAGGCGCTCCTCGGCGCGGGTCATCGCGACGTAGAGCAGGCGGCGGTCCTCTTCGGCCTGACGCCGCTTGTCTTCTTCGACGAGGGCCGCGAAGCCGGCGGGCACGTACGTCCCCCCCTCCAAGGGATGACGCAGCTTCACCGCCCAACGCGTCGCGCCGTCGAATCGAGCGCTGCCGCGCGCGCTGGGTGCCGGGCGCTGCAGGTCGGGAAGGACGACGACGGGATACTCCAGTCCCTTGGCGCTGTGCACGGTGTTGATGCGCACGACATCCTCGCCCTCGCTCCCGATGGCCGCTTCCGCCTCGGGGATCTCGCGGTCGCGCACGAGGCTGAGGTGGCGAAGCAGGTCTCCGAGGTCGTGCCGTCCTTCTCGCTCGAGGCGTCGGGCGACGACGACGGCCTTGCGCAGGTTGGCCGCGCGCCGGCGTCCGTCGTCCTGCAGCAGCGCCGCCTCCATGAGTCCCAGATCGAAGAGAACACCCTCGACCACGCGGCCGAGGCGCCCCGCGGAAGCCTCGCGGCGGAGCCGGTCGAGTCGCGTGAGCAGCATCGCGTGACGCGGGTCCTCGGTCGCCTCGTCGCGCAAGCGCGTCCACGGTTTACCCGGCGGATCGGTACCGCGCTCCCGCGCCGAGAAGGCATCCAGAAGGTCTTCGTCGGTCGCGGCGACCAGGGGGCCCGCCAGCACGCAGGCCAGGGCGAAGTCGTCCGCCGGGTTCTGGATCAGACGCAAGGCGTAGAGCAGGTCCACGACCTCGTCCGCCTGAAAGTAGCCCCGGCCCTTGTAGGTGAGGAAGGGGATGTCGGCTTGCTGCAGCGCGTCCTCGATCGTGGGGATCATGGCGCGCGCCCGAAGGAGGATCGCAATGTCGCCGTAGCCCAGCGGTGTCTCGGGCACGCTCTCTCCCGCCGCTTGCCCGGGACGCTTGCACCGTGCGACCTTCCGCGCAACGAGGTCCTTGATCCACGCCGCGATCGTATGGGCCTGCGCCTCGCGGCCCTCGGCGGCGTTGCCGCCGCTTCCCACGTCGACGATGCGGAAGTCGACGTCCACGTCGTCGTTGTCGCGAAACTCGCCACGCGCGTCGAGTGCGACGTGCTCCACGCCCGCCGCCCCTCCCTCGAAGATCGACTCGTCCAACGCATTGATGCAATCGACGAGGGAAGGGCTGGATCGGAAGGTGGCGCTCAGCAGGTGACGCCCGCTCTCCCCCACGGCATCGTGCTCTTCCTGAATCACGCGGACATCGGCGCCGCGAAACCGGTAGATCGACTGCTTCGGATCCCCCACGGCGAACAACGGGCACGCCGGGCCCCGCAGATGGGCGAGGATCCGGGCCTGGAGGGGGTTCGTGTCCTGGTACTCGTCTACGAGGAGCGCCGCGGGCGCGTGCGCGGGTCGGCGGCCCTCGGCGGCGAGCTGCTCGAGTACGGCGAGAGCCTTCGTTTCGAGGTCCGTGAAGTCCAGGACATTGCGCTCGTCCTTGAGGCGGGCGTAGGTCCTTTCGAGTTCCCGGAAGAAGACGAGAAGCCCCGGGACGATCTCGCGCTCGGCCAGGTCGTCGAGGGCCGCGGCGCGCAGCGCTTCGAGCGCTTCCTTCAGTTCCTTCCGCGCACTGGACAGGGGGCGAGGCCCGTGGCCCTTCGGTGGCTTGACGTCGTCGATGCGGGGGATCACCGCATCGACGCGCCACGCGAGCGACGCGCCGGACTCGATGGCCGCATCGACCTCGCCGGCGACCTCCTGGGCGATCTCGAGCAAGGCCTCGTCGAGGGGCTCGGCCGCGTCGAGGAGTGTCTCCTTCGCTCGGACGACGTCCTCTCGACCCCCTCCGGCATCGGTACCGCCGCGCGCCCACGCCAGCTGGGCGAGGGGCGTCCCCGCGGCGCGCACCGCCTCCACGAGCGTGAGCAACTCCTGCGGCGACGCGCCGACGCGCTGCAGGGTGTCGGCCGCATCGGGGTGGTTTGCCTGCAGACTGCTGCGCGTGCGCTGGAGGGCGTCTTCACGGAGCAAGAAGGCCTCCGCCTCGTCGAGTAGGGCGAAGGCCGGATCGACGCCGGCTTCCACGGCGTGCAATCGCAGCAGTCGGGCACAGAAGGCGTGGATCGTGGAGATCGGAGCGAACTCCACGTCCTCGCGGTCCTGCGTGCGCCCGGCGGACTCGAGTGCCCGCGCAATGCGCTCCTTCATCTCACCGGCGGCCTTCTCGGTGAACGTCAGCGCGGCAATGCGTCGGACGGACACGCCGTGAGTCTGGACGAGCTCGAGGAAGCGCTGGGTGAGGACCGCGGTCTTGCCGGACCCGGCCCCGGCGACGACGCACGCGTCCGAGCGCGGGTGATGAATCGCGGCGGCCTGCGCGGTCGTGGGGCGGAAGTCGCTCATACGCCCTCACCTTCGTCGTCACCGTCGGCGCCGAATCGGAACTGCCCCGGTCGGCAGACGGATCGCCAGGGGCAGGTGCCGCACCGCTTGGCGTCCTCCTCCTGGAGCGTAAACGCGCCGCTTCGCACGCCCTCCACCACGATCAGGGCCGAGGCCAACGCGTCCTCGACGCGGGCCGTGAAGGTGTCCCCATCTCCCCGTGCCTGACCGCGCCCCTCCCGCCGCATCGCGAGTTCCTCGTCGGCTCCCGTGGCCCACTGGACTGCGCGCTGGCGCTCGCGCGCCGCCATCCACTCCAGCCCGACGACGTCGAGCCCGAGGAGCGCCTTCACGGCGTGGGCATAGAGCGGGAGCTGGACGTCGGTGCCGTGTTTCCAGCCCGCGCGTCCGGCGTCGGCGCTGGTCTTCGAGAGCTTGTAGTCGAGGACGACGGCGCGCCCCTCGTAGTGGTCCACGCGATCGATCTGGCCTCGGAGGCGGAGACTCAGGCCGTCTCGCTTCAGCTCGAGATCCTCGAACGACAGCTCGAGCGCGGTGGGAAGCGGCGCGAAGGGCCCCTGGGTCACTCGCTCCCGGTCCCGGAAGAGGCGCAACACCCGCTCCAACTCGCGCGCTTCCACGGCGCGCTCGCCCGCGTCCAGGGGCTTCAGGTCCGCGCGCCCCTCCTGCTCCGCCCACGTGAGCAGCGAGGCAACGAGATCCGGGGCCGCGGCCTCGGGCGCCAGCACGGCGCGGCGCAGCAGCTCGTGCACCAAGGTGCCCCGCTCGCGCGGTCCGAAGGTCGGCCCATCGAACGGCACGTCGTCTTCCGGCACGCGCGCCACCGCGCGGTAGAAGTGCCGCCGGGGGCAGATCAGGGCGGCGTTGATCGCCGTGGCGGACACATGGGCGACGGCCCCCTCGAAGCGCTCCCGCCACCGAGCCGGGTCCTCGAAGACATCCGCCTTTCGCCGACGCCACCGCGCGGCACGCCGGGGCAGGTCCGGGTCGAGCGACGCGAGCAGGGCCGAGGCGAGGGCGCGCGTGTCGGCCGTGGCGTCCGCGCGCCGCGCGGTGGCCGCGGCCACCAATGCCCAGTCCTGGGTCGTATAGGCTTGGTCGTGCGCGGGCGCGGCCCGACCCGGCGCACGGGTCGTGGTGACGCCGCCCAGGTCGACGATCCGCTCGACATCGCGCAGGAAGAGAGAGGGTGCACGGGCGTCGCCCTCGGCGCTCGCGCCCGGGCGAAACAGCGTGATGTGGCGGGTGGCCCGCGTCATGGCGCCGTAGAAGAGACGCCGCTCGCGGGTCTCACGGTCCCGGGCGAGCGGAAGCGCGAAGCCGCCTTCGCGCTCCCGCAGGGCAACCCGCTCGTCATCGCGCAGCAGCACGTCCTCGCGAGGATGCAGAGGGAAGGCGCCCTGGGCGACGCCGGCGAGGAAGACCGTGGGGATCTCCCAGAACCGCGCCTCCTCCGCGTCCATGATGTTCACGGCATCGAGTCGTCGATCGGGCAGACCCAGCCTCGCTTGATCGATGCCGTCGAGGAGCCGGGACACGGCGTCGGCGGGTTGGACGTGAGCGCCTAGCCCCGTGCGGGCGGCGGCGTGGGCGAGCCCCCGAACGATGCCTCGCAGGCGGCCTTGCGCCGCGGCGGCGCGCCGGCGCTGCTGGTCCGCATGGCCGTCACGCGGACGACCGTCGCCGTCGAGGCCGCTGGCCGGAGGCAGCGGCGCCAGGGCGAGGATGGCGTCGTCCAGGGCCTTGTAGACGGCAGCCGACCCGCGGGCGTGCTCCACGCGGTGGAGGGCCTCGACGAGGGGTGTCCCGTCGAGCGATGCGCCGTCGAGATCGGCCAACGCGCGCTCGAAGGTCGGCGGGTAGCCGTTCTTGCGCCAGTGGATCTCGAGGCCATCCACGGCGGCCAGAGCCGTGGATGCCGCGGGCTGGGCCGCGCGTGCCCGCCACCTGAGCCAGGCGAGGAGCGGGGCGGCTTCGAACGTGCCGGCTTGGGTACGACCGCCCAGCACGCCGAGAGGACCCCGCAGCGCTCTCACCAGCGCTTCGGCCGCCAGCGCCTCCCCCGTACCCACCGTGCGGCAGGGAATCCCCAGACGCTCGAACGCGGCGGCAATGCGAGGCCCGGCCTCGTCGAGGCGGCGGGCCACGACGCCGAGGTCGCGCCAGCCCCGCCCCAGCTCGCCGGCGGCCATCCGGCGCCGGGCCTCGCGCGCCATGGCGTCGGCCTCGTCCTCGGGATCGGCGGCGACGACGAGCGCGATCTCGGTCCCGGCCGGCGTACGGCGGCTCTGCTCCCGGGCCGAAGAGCTCGGCCGCGATCCGTGCGAGCACGCCGCCAGGGGCCCGGGGGAAGTCGGCGAGCCTCTCCTCGACGAAGCCCCGGGCCAGGAAGTGCCGCCGGGTGCTCTCGGAGGCCGCGAAGAGTCGAGGGCGGCGTGGATCTGCCGGAAGGGTGACGAGCACCTCGCCGCCGGCGTCGGCCACGGCATCGATCAGGGCATCCAGGATCTGCTGCTCGACGGGGGTGAAGTCGTCGAAGCCGTCCACGACGAGCATCCGGGGCACGCGGGTGGGTCCGTCGCCTTCCAGGGCTTCGCTCAGCCGCCGCAGCGCGTCCTCGTGGTCCTCGAGATCGGCCTGGGTGAGCAGGGACTCGTAGGCCACGAACACCTGGAGGAACGCCTCGAGGCGGGCGCGACCGTCGACGGGGAGGGCGGACGCAGCCGCGGCCAGGCGCGCGCATGCCTCGTCCGCGCCGAGACCCGACTGTTTCACCTCCTTCACCAGCCTGAGCAGGCGGGACCGGAAGCCGGGGCGGTCTCGCACGCCCGCGAAGAGCGGCACGTTCGCGCTTCGGACGGCCTCCTCCATGAGCGCGTCCCGCTCGATGCTGGACGGCAGCGCGCGCACGCGGAAGGCCGGCAGGAAGCGCTCGCCCGCCGAGGTGAAGGTCGCGAAGGGATCGTCGAGGATCGCACGGGCGTCCCAACGCGAGAGCGCCACGCGCTCGACGTGCATGGCCTGGGCGTAGGTCGGGACGACGAGCAGGACATCGCCGGGGCGCGTGGCTCCCCGGCCCCGGCGGCCCGGGGTGGTGGCGGCCTCGCGCACGCGATCGAGCGCAGCGTGCGTCTTCCCGCTCCCGGCCGGGCCGGTGACGAGGCGGAGCGCGGGGGACGTGGAGCGCGAGGCCAAGGCAGCTCTCCCCTCCTGTTCATATCGCTGGAGGCCGAGAGCGTACCCTGGCCCTACCTCAGGCAATCGGCGCGGCCGACGACCGTGCCCGGCCCGGCCTGGGTCACCGGACAGGGCCGCTCGCCAGGCGCCCGCCCGAGCCAAACTCATGCCCGGCTTGCCCGGGCCCCTCCCCAGGGCTACCCTGCCGCGTTCGCCTCGGAGGTCGACTTGCGGGCCACACTCAATCCCCATGTTCGTATCACCGGTACGGGTGCGGCCCTTCCGGAACGCATCGTGGACAACGACGAGCTCGAGTCGCTCGTCACGGGCTACGACCAGACGCACAGCGGCCCGTTCGGGCAGTGGGTCGACCAGGTGACGCACATCCACGAGCGCCGGTACTGCACGCCGGGCCAGCGGACCTCTGATTACGCCTTGGTGGCCGCCCGCCAGGCGCTGGACGCCGCGGGTATCGAGCCGACAGATCTCGACCTCATCATCTACGCTTCCTTCACGCCGAGCCAGACACTACCGGGCGACCATTGCCGGTTCGCGCAGGCCTTGGGGGCGACGCGCACGGCGACGTTCAACCTCATGGCCGCGTGTGCAGGGTCGGTCTACGCGATGGGTTTGGCGTACGGCATGATCGCGTCGGGTGTGCACCGACATGTGCTGGTCATCGGCGCCGAGACCATCAGCCGCGTGCTCAACTTCCACGACCCACTCACGTCGATCCTCTTCGGGGACGGAGCAGGTGCGGTGGTCTTGTCGCGAAACGACGCAACCACCGGCAAGGGGATGCTGCCCCCCGACATGTCGTTCCAGTGGAGCCCGCGGAACATCCACCAGGCCAACTCGAACGTGCCGGTCGACGTCGGTCTCTTCCCGGACCGCCTCCAACAACCCGGCGTACCCCTCGTCGAGCAGGCCATGGTCGAGATGGAGGGCGGCCCCAACGTGCTTCGCAAGGCCGTGATCGAAATGGCCGGCTGCACGGCGCGGTGTCTCGGCTACGAGCCGAAAGCCCTGCGCAGCATGCCGCCGGACCTGCGGGAGACGCTGGACCGCGCGTGGGTCGTCCCCCACCAGGCCAACGGTCGCATCCTCGACGGCCTGGCCGACCGGCTGAAGATCGGCAAGAACCGCCTGATTCGGACGATCTACCGCTACGGCAACATGTCGGCTGCCTCGAATCTGGTGGCGCTCGACCACGCCATCCGCTACGGCAACACCGAGCGCGAGCTGGACGCGGACGGGCACGTGGTGCGCATCGTCGACGTGCCGGATGCGAGGATCCAGGACGACGATCTGGTGCTGATGCCCTCCATCGGCGGCGGCTACCTGATGGGCTGCGTGGGGTTCATCTACTGACCCCATGCTTCGCACCGGAAGCGACGGGTGATCCTCGATCCGCGTCGGCTAGCGAGACGGCAGGCGCGGTCGCATCCGCGGGCGGACGGTTGGGTCGTGGGCAGGGACTCTTGGGTGGGCCGCCCTGGCCCTCACGTGGCGTGCCCCCTGGCTCGAGGCCGGTGGCGGCCTTCGTGGGTGAAAAAGTTCGTCGGCGAGGCTGCCTCCGTACGGAACATAGAATCCGCGGGCTGTCGGTGAGGAGAGAGCATGCGCTGGAGCATCCGGGTTCGCGTCATCACCCTCGTGGGGGTCTTCGTGCTCCTGATGGTGGCGAACTTCCTCGTGCTGCGGGCGTGGATCCAGGGTGCGTCGACGACGGCTCGTGAGATCAACCTCGCCGGGCGACAGCGGATGCTCACGCAGCAGATCACCAAGGACGCCTTGATGATTCGAGAAGGCGTCTGCCAGCGCGCGGAGCTGGAAGAGGGACGCGAACAGTTCAGCCGCACCCTGGCGGGGCTCCTCGAGGGCGATGCGGAGCTGGGCCTCACGCGCGCCGAGGACCCGGCCATCCGAGCCAAGCTCCAGGAGGTCGACAGTCTCTGGCAATCGTTTCTCCCGCTGGCCCGCCGGATCGCCGAGCGCGAAGACGCGAATCGCGAGGAGTTGGCACGCCTGCAGGCCTCCTCCTTCGACCTCCTGACAACGATGAACACGGCCGTGGGTCTCATGGAGAGCGAAGCCAACGCCGCCATGGCGCGTCTTCGCACCACGACGCTCATCCTCCTGGTGCTCTCCCTAGGCACCGCGCTCGTTGCCTATCTGATCGTCCGGCGCACCGTGCTGGAGCGGCTCGACGTCGTCACCCGAACGATGGGCGGCATCACGGCGACGCACGATCTCAATGCCCGACTACCCGAGAAGCCGGCGGACGAGGTCGGCCGGGCCGCCGCAGCCTTCAACCTCATGATCGGTACCTTCCAGGAGAACACCCGGGAGGTGCAGCGCGCGGCCAGGGATCTGGAGAACCACGCGGCCTTGGTCGCAACGAACTCGAGGGACACGAGGACGCGCACGGCCGAGCAGTTCCACGCCCTCGAGAGCGTCTCGGCGGCCATGCAGGAGATGGCCGCGAGCGTGAAAGAGGTGGCCCACGGCACGGTGGAGGCCGCGACGCAGGCCGACCGCGTGCACCGGGAGGCGACGACAGGCGGCACGGCCGTCTCGGGGGCCATCGCCAGCATCGGGGAGCTGGTCCGCGAGGTCGAGTCGGCCGCGTCCACCATGGATCGGCTCGACGTCCAGGCGAGCGAGATCCGCGGCATCGTGGACGCGATCGGGCAGATCGCGGACCAGACGAAGCTGTTGGCCGTGAACGCAGCGATCGAAGCGGAGCACGCGGGCGACCAGGGTCTCGGCTTCAAGGTCGTCGCACGCGAGATGGAGCGACTGGCGCGGCACACCGAGACCGCCACGCGCGACGTCGAGAGCGTCGTGGCACGCCTCCGCGAGCGCATCGCGACGGCGGTCGAGGAGATCCGCGAAGGAGGCGAGCGGGCTCGGGGCACGGCGGTCCGGGCCGCCGAAACCACGAACGCGTTGACCGCAATCGCCGAGGCGGCAACCGGGATGCAGGCGACGAATCACCGCATCGCCGCCGCGGCCGAGCAGCAGAGCGTGGCGGCTGATGATGTCAGCGGCAATCTGCTCTCGCTCAAGAGCCTCGCGGAAGCGACGGCGGACAGCGGTCAGCTCGCCGTCGAAACGGGTGAGCGCCTCGGTGCCGTCGCCGACCGACTGCGCGCGTTGACGCTGGACCTGAAGACGTAAGGCGGATGCGGGTCAGCTGATCGTTGGCGCCAGAACGAGGAGCAACTCCTTGAACATCAGCAGCCCCCCCACCACGGCGGCCAGGGTGAGCAGCAGATAGACCGTCCGCAGCGCGTGAAACGGCGTGCCCTTGATGTCGACATAGGTCTTGATCGACAGGAAGAACACCACGGCCGCCAGTGCGATCGACACGATCAGCCCGCCGATGGTCAGCGTGGGAATGCGCGATGTGATGGCGAAGAGATGAAGCGCGAAGGCGAGCATCGCCAGGCCTGCCGCCCACCGCCCGATCGGGGGAACGACATGGTCCGCGTCCGAGAGCGACGTCGAGGTGGTCATGGGCACCTCCTTTCGCTCCAGTCTATCGAATTGCGGATCGAGCGTACCCGCCGGGCTCCTGAAGCCCCGGGGATCAGGACGTCCAGGACGGCGTAAGTTCGCCCACGGCCTCCGTGACGGCATCGAGGATCTCGCACGCTTCCACGGCCGCCGCCATGGCGTTGTGGTCATTGAAGAGGGGCCGGTCGACGTCGAGGTGTTCGACCCGCCGTCGCACCGCAGCGTGGGCGGCCTGTGTGCCGCGGCCGGGCTCGAAGTCGCGGAAGTCGAGTGCCTGCGCCGCGGCCATCAACTCGATGCCCAGGACACCGTGTGCGTTGTCGAGGATCTGCCTGGCCTTGAGCGCGCCGTTCATCCCCATGCTCACGAAGTCCTCCTGGTCGGCGGCCGCAGGAATCGACTGGATGCAGGACGGCGTGGAGAGAATGCGCTGCTCGACGATGAGCATGTCGGCCGTGTACTGGCTGAGCATGAGGCCCGAGAACATGCCGGCGCCCTTCGTAAGGAAGGCGGGCAGCCCGACGCTCAGGGCGGGGTTGAGGAGGCGGTTGAGCCTCCGCTCGGAAAGAACGCTGATCATGGTCAGGCCGGCCGCGATCAGATCGATGGGCATACTGACGGGCGTGCCCTGGAAGTTCGCGCCGGTCAGGACCAGGTCCTGGTCGGGCACGAACACCGGATTGTCTCCGCACCCATTGAGCTCGATCTCCACTTGCGTCCGGGCGTAGGCCAAGGCATCACGAAGCGCGCCGATCACCTGGGGCGTGGAGCGCATCGAGTAGGCGTCCTGGACCTTCACCTTCATCTTGCCGGTGAGCAGGTCGCTGCCCTCCATGACCTGGCGTAGATTGGCCGCCGAGGTCACGGCCCCCTTGAAGCCGCGCAGCTCGTGCAGAAGGGACTGGTAGGGCCGCATGTTCGCGCGGAGCGATTCGAGTGACATCGCGGCCGCGATCTCGGCCTGCTGGATCCACCGCTCGGCGTCGTAGAGGAGCAAGCTGGACATGCCGGTGATCAGGTTCGAGCCGTTGATCGCGGACAGCCCGTCGCGGGCTTCCAGGCCGGGAATCGGAACGCCCGCCTTGTCCATGGCGTCGCGTGTCGCCATGCGCTCGCCCCGGTAGAAGCTCTCCCCCTCGCCCATCAGGCAGAGGGCGATCTGGCTCATGGGGGCGAGGTCGCCGCACGCGCCGACGCTACCCTTCTCGCTCGTGATGGGTGTCACGCCGGCATTGAGCAGTGCGATGTAGGTGAGCGGAATCTCGGGGCGGCACCCCGAGTGGCCCTTCGCGTGCACGTTGACGCGGCTCACCATGGCCGCTCGCACGTGCTCGATGGGCGCAGGCTCTCCGATCCCGGCGGCGTGGTTGTAGATCAGGTAGCGCTGGAACTGCTTGACCTGGTCCTCGTCGAGCGGCACCTCGCTCAACTCGCCGATGCCGGTATTGATGCCGTACATCGTCTCGCCGGCTTCGATCTTCTTCTCGAGCATCGCCCGGCAGACCTGGATCCGCTCGATGGCGTCGGCTGCAAGCTCGACGCGCTCACCATCGCGTGCCACGCGAACCACGTCTTCGATGCGAAGACCGCTACCGTTCAAGACCACCGACATGGGGCTGCTCCCGGGGAAAGGGGCAGGATAGGGCTCGGCGCCGACCAAACCCACGTCTGTCGCCCCCCACGCGGGGGCTCACCCCCTGGCGCGCCCGTCAGCGGGTGAGGCGCATCCGCTCGCCATGGCGAATGACGTCGAGGGTCAGGGGCGCGTTCGTCTGCGCGGCCCGTCGCAGGAGCTCCATGCCGACGCTTACGCTGGGCACCGTCTGATCGTCGATGCCCACGATGATGTCGTAGAGATGGAGCCCCATGCTCTCGGCCTGGGAGCCGGGTAGCACCCGGGCGACGAGGAGCGCTTCGTCCCGGACGAGCTTGAGTTGGGAGGCCAGGACGTCGTCGGGACGGCGCACCTGCACGCCGAAGACTTCGCCTCGGGGCTCGGGGGCAACCGCAGGCGGCCGGCGCCCCTGTCGCCCCGGGAAGACCTGGACGGGGCCGAACTGGAGCGAGAAGCCGCCCAGCTTCTTCGCCAGCTCGGGGTGCTCCTTCTTGATGGCCTCGAGGTCCTTCCCCGTGTAGGTCTTCGTGACCTGCTTGCCGTTCTCGTCGGTCTCGGTCACCTCGACGGTGGTGCCGCTCGCATCCGAACGCACGGACACTCCCTGGCCCATGCCCGAAACGCTGATCCGCCCGCCCGACCCACCGCCGAGCCCGCGGCCGAAGAGGTCGTCGAAGGCGAAGACGGCCGGGTGCCGGCGCTTGTACGCCGCCCAGTCGCCGAGGAGGTCCTTCATCCCCGCATGGTCGGCGAGGCGGGGATTGCGCTGCACGATGGCCTCGAGCGAGCGGCCCCGGTAGGTCATGGGCGGCTGGCCCTCCTCGGTGACGCGAAGCGTCAGGTTGGGGAACATGCCGAACGTGTCGATCTCCAGAGCCAGCCCCGGGGCCTTCAAGGTCTCCCGGCGAAGACGGGGTCCGGCGAGGCCGGAGCCGAACCGGTCGTCGTTGAGGCCGAGCTGGCGGCGCATCTCTTCGAAGTGGCGCTCCAGCGCTTCCAAGCGCGAGCGTGCGCCCTGGGGCAGGGCCTGGGGCAGCTCGCCCTCCTCGACCTCGGACGGGGGGAGCGGCGTCGGCGCGAGGGGGCGTGCGGCCTGCTGATCGAGCCGCTTGAGGATTTGCTCGGCGCGCCACCGGGTCTCGAGATTGTCGCTGTTTCGCATCGCGTCGCTGAGCGCCGAACGCGCTCTCTCGCCCAGCTCGATCAGCCGGCGCGAGGCACGCTCGCGGGTCGGGAACTCGTCGGCACCGAGGTCCTCGATCAGTTCGTCGATCGTGTCCGGATGAGCCGCGCCGGACGACTCGTCCTCGGCGACCGCGTGGAAGACGGGCGCGACGACGAGCAGCAGCAGCAGGACGGCGGTCAGGAGGGTCTTGGATCCCATCGTTCGTCTCTCCGCAACAGGACAACGGGACGCTACCGAGGCGTGTCGCTTCCGGGGTTTCGCCGGCCGGACTCGCAGCGGAGGTTCCAGGTGTCCACCTGGCCCGATCTACGCCGCACCTGGATGCGGCGTTGGCCCTTCCAAGGATAGGTGTGTGCCCAGGCCGCGAACGTCCGAGGGCGAGGCACGCGTCCGTCCAGCGCCAGGATGCGGTCGCCGGGAGCGAGACCCAAGGCCGCGGCCAGGCTCCGGGGCTCGACAGCCACCACGAGCGCCTCTCCCCCACGGGCATCCGAGGGGTGGGGGCGTCGCTCGACTGAAACGGTGGCACCCCAGAGATGGCTCTGGACCCGCTGGGGCTGGGGCGGGGCGCCATGGGCAGCGTGCGGCGTCGCGTGGACGGCCTCGAGCAGGTCACGCAGGGTGCGGCCCTCGGCGTCCGTGGAGGCGGCCAGGGGCGCGAGCCTGTCCTTCACCGCGGCCAGACGCTCCTCACCGCCCTTCTTGGCACGAAGGTCCGTCAGGAGCCGGGCGGCCCGCCGCAGCAGCAACTCGAGTTCCTGGGTCTCGGGCGGCAGCGTGGAGGGCGTCGGCCCTTCAGCCGGCTCGCCGGTCGCCCCGGCGGTGGGGAAGCGGCCCCCGTGGGCCACGAGCGTGGCGATGTCAGCGCGGAGATCCCGACTCGGGCGCTCGCGGCGAAGAAACCCGTCCTCGGCCAGGCGCAGGACGAGACGCCCGCGGAGGTCAGCGTCGAGGTCCGTGACGTCGAGCTCCCGGATGACGCCGTCGCGCTCGAAGAGCCAGACTTCGCGCGCGGGCTCATCGGCGCCGGCCAGCGGCCCGTCGAGCGAGCCGACGATCAGCCCCAGTGCCAGGAAGGCCGTGGCCAGAGTGGATCGCATCAAGCCCCTCCCCACGGCGAGTCCGCGCCACAACCCGCCGGGCCGGCTCATGCCGGGTCGTCGGCTCCGTGGGCCGGCGCGAGCGGAGATACGCCGTTGCCGAGGTTCCGGAGGCGCTCGTAGCGTGCTTCGAGGCGCTCGTCCGGATCCATCGCCTGGAGTTCCTCCAGATGGCGGATCAGCGTCGACTTCATGGTTTCGACCATGACGTCCGGCTGCCGGTGCGCGCCGCCGAGGGGCTCCTCGACGACTTCGTCGACGACGCCCAGCTTCAGCAGGTCCTCGCTCGTCAGCCGGAGCGCGCGGGCAGCCTCTTCCGCCCGGGCACCGTCCTTCCAGAGGATGGCCGCACAGCCCTCCGGCGAGATGACCGAGTAGTAGCTGTACTCGAGCATCAATACGCGGTCCCCGACCCCGATGCCCAGAGCGCCACCGCTTCCACCCTCGCCGATCACGATGCAGATCACGGGCACGCGGAACCGACTCATCTCGAGGATGTTCTCGGCAATGGCCCATGCCTGGCCGCGCTCTTCCGCCCCGATCCCGGGATACGCGCCGGGGGTGTTGATCATGGTCACGATGGGCAAGCCGAAGCGCTCGGCCATCTTCATCTTGCCCAGCGCCTTCCGGTAGCCCTCGGGGTGCGCGCAGCCGAAGTTGCACTCCAGCTTCTCGCGCGTCTCCTGCCCCTTGCGATGACCAACGAGCAGGATGCGGTGATCGCCGATCTTGGCGAACCCGGCACTGATGGCGCGGTCGTCGCCGAACGTGCGATCACCATGGAGCTCGATCCACTCGTCGCAGATGCCGCGGACGTAGTCGCTGAACTGGGGCCGCCGGGGGTGACGCGCGACCTGGACCTTCTGCCAGGGCGTCAGCTTGCCGAAGATCTCCGCGATCAAGCGATCGCGCTTCTTCTCGAGCGGGTTCAGCTCGCCATTCAGGCTGACGTCGGGGATCTGCTTCAGCTCGTCGATCTTGCTCTCGAGCGCCATGATGGAACGCTCGAAAGGAAGCACGGCGGCGCCGTCGAGGCTGGGGGTCCGGGGTGAGGGCGCGGTGTTGGCGCTCGGCTTGGACGCGTTGGACTCGGCCATGACCTCTCCCGGACCCCATGGGCACCTGGTCGCCCCCTAGGGTGGCGCACATCATACAGACGGATTGGGGAGGCCCATGTTTGACCTCGGCGCCTCCCTCCGTACGCGTCGCACGAAGTCGCCTCAAGCCCTTCACTTGGCACGACTTGTGGCGGCTAGGGTCACGCTCGCCGGGCTCGGGGGAGGTGCAGGGGAAGGGCAGGCGGCCCCAGACGGGGTTCCAAGGAGGGCTGGACGACGTTTCCAAGACGCGAACGCAACGGAACCGGGGGATCTCGAGCCATGCGCACCACCCAAGCCCTTCTGACGGCCCTTCTTTGCCTGGCCTTGACGGCGCCGCTCTTCGCCGACGACTGGGGCGATCAGCGCGGCGATCGTCTGGAGAAGGCGATTCGCGACCTGGAGCGCGGCCGCGCGCCCACGACACTCGCGTCGCCTTCCACGCTGGTCGAGCTACGACACGGCGACGTGAAGCTGGTCCAGGACCTCGCCCGCGTCGACCTGACCCTCGAGATCGCGAGCCGCACGAACCAGGCGGCGGCCTGGCAGCGCACCTTCGAGATCGATCCCGTCTGCGAGGTGGTCGGCGCATCGTTGCAGCGAGGCAGCGCGGCCCCCATCGCCGCCAAGACCCTGACGGTCGCCGCCGCGAGGCGCATCTACGGAGAGGTCATCACCCCGCGGGCGCCGCGAACACCGCAGCGACGCTTCAAGGATCCGCTCCGCGTCGAGCGAACCCGGCGGGGTCGTCTCGCCATCAGCGTGTGGCCGATCAACCCCGGCGAGACCGTGCGCGTGTGCATCGAATTCGTGACGCCGCTCAGGGGTCGCGGCGGCCGCCGGGACTACCGGGACGTGATCGAGGCGGACCTCGGCGGGAGCGCCCCCGGCCCCGGCGCGCCGAACGCGCGTCCGGTGGTGACGGAGGGCGACCACGCTCCGGCGCCCGCGCTCGCCTTCGCGGTCCAGACCGACTGGGTCGTCCACACGGGCGGGCTCGAGCTCGCGGCGGATCCCGTCGGCATGACGGCGGCGGGACGGATCGCAGACCGACTCCGCTTCGTCGGCGCGTCGGACGGTCGCGACCGCGTCCCGACGATTCCGTTCAAGGCGCACGCCCGATCGCGTGCCGCCATTGCGGTCCCGGGGGGCGGACTGGATACGCATGTGGCGATGTGGAGCTTCGATCCCATCGCGTTCCTGGACAGGCACGACGTGCGCGTGCCGCGCGACGCCACCGTCCGCCTGCGCCGGGTACGGGGCTCCACGAGCCGCATTGCGCCCTGGACATTCGCGGCGGCCGGTGACCCGATGCCGGTCACCGCGAAGCTGCTGCCCGGGAGCCGTACGCTCCGATACGACGTGGAGGTTCGGCTACCGTCCGGCGAGGTCGTGGCGACGATTCCGGTGGAGCAACCGGTCTTTCGCGAGCGCCTCGAGCCGGCGCGCGCCGGCGCGATCACCGGTTGGCACCGCGCCGCGCTGGCCCGCCGGGTCCTGGCGTGGGCCGAGCGGGACGAGACGAAGCGCGGCGAACGCCATGCGCGCGCGATCGCCTACGCCGTGGACCTGGGCGTTCTGGTCCAGGGTACGGCCGCGCTGGCGGTACCGCGCAATGAGCTGCGCCGCGTGCCGCTTCGCAGCCGCTCCGAGTACCACCACGACGGCGCCCCCCTCGGGGCCCAGCGCGGCGAGGCCAACCTGAAGTGGCCGCCGAACGGCTCGATGACCGAGGAGTAGCCTCCTCCACGCAAGGACGAAGAGGCGCCGCGCCGTGCCCCAGCCCAGCGCGCAGCCCGCGACCATGCAACGGTGCTTCACCGGTATCGCCCGGAAAGCCGGGAAACCTACCCCTGGGGACGAGGCAGGACGGGGAGCTCGCCGCCGCCGGTCGGCGCGTTGGATGGGGTGCGGCGGGGTCCTGACGAGGACACGGCGTGGCTCCTCCACGCAAGGACGACGAAGGGCCGCGCCGTGCCCCAGCCCAGCGCGCAGCCCGCGCCCATGCCACGGCGCTTCGCCCGATAGCGCCCGGAAAGCCGGAAACCTATCCGAGGCGGCGGCCGGAGACGATGCGGTCGATCTTGGCTAGATCCGGGGTCAGCTGGACGTCGCCATAGCCGAGGTCTTCCAGCAGGGATCGCGCCGCGGCGGCCGAGGTGTGCCCGATCTCGACGGCCAGCAGGCCGCCGGGGCGCAGCGCCTCGAGGGCCTGCCGGGCCACCTTCGCCGCCACCGCCAGGGGATCGCTCCCGTCGACGAAGAGCGCCTCGGCGGGCTCGTGTTCGCGCACACCTCGCTCGACATCCGGATCGTCGCGCAGGATGTAGGGCGGATTGCAGGCGACGGCGTCCAGCCGGCCCCAGTCCGCCGTGCGGACGAGAGGGTCGAGCGCGTCCCCTTGGTGCAGCGTCAACCGGTCGCGGACGCCGTGGCGCTCGGCGTTGCGGGCGGCCACCTCGATCGGCAGGGCCGCGATGTCGATGGCATGTCCCCGCGCCCCCTCACGGTGCTTGAGCAACGTGACCGCGATGCAGCCCGACCCCGTGCCCACGTCGGCGAAGACGACCTCGTCGCCCCCTTCGAGCATCGGCAGCACGACTTCGACCAGGTGCTCCGTCTCCGGCCTCGGGATGAGGACGCCGGGTTCGACGTGGAATGCGAGACTGTAGAATTCCCGCTCCCCGGTCAGATACGCAACGGGCACGTGCCGGGCCCGGTCGCGGATGAGCGGGCGAATCGTCGCGCGCTCGGCCTCGGTAACGGGGCGGTCGAAGTTCAGATAGAGCTCGAGGCGCCCGAGCCGAAGCCCGTGCGCCACGAGGATCTCCGCGTCGAGGCGAGCGTTCTCGATCCCGCGCTCACCCAACCATGTGGTCGAGCGCCGGAGGATCTCGAGAACGGTCAGCGGCTCAGCTACGACGGCGACGACTCCCGGCGGCTTCGCGCTTCTGGGCCTTCACGGACGACGCACCGGCGAGCACGCCGCGGACGAGCACGAGCAACACGAGCAAGCCGCCTGCCGTCAGCATCCAGTAGCCGGGGGCGATGGCAGAGAGCGGGATGAGGAAGTCGTCCAGGATGGAGACCCCACCCACCGTCTGCTTGAGGTGCTCCACGTGGGCCTTGGCCTGCACCCAGGCGTCCGAGCCGATCATGCGCGTGAAGCCGGGGATACCGACCCAGAGCGCGAAGAGGGCGTTCATGAAGATCGGGAGCACGCGCGTCTGACGGAACCGGATGTTCACGTAGATGACGACGAAGCCGTACAGGGCGAGCGCGAAGATCAACGCGCCCCGCACCGTGTCGAGGCCGTGGATGTAGGTCGACGGGTTCGCCACGTCACCGGGCACCGCACGCGACCAGGCCGCGAGCGCGCCGACGAAGAAGAGGATGTTGGCGAAGAGCAGGGTCATCTGCTCCCTGTGCACGAGCGACCACCACGCCTTGGCGGCAAGGCCTTCGCCGTGCGCTTCGGACAGGGCGCCTTCCCACTGCACCATGGGGTCTTCGTCGCCGTAGAAGTCCTCGGCGGCCTCGAGGATCTCCTCCTCGGCGGCCTGGACGGCCTCGGCCGCCTCCGCATCGAGCGCCGCGGCTACGTCCGCCACCGGGTTCTCGCTGTCGTCGAGCTCGTCGCGCTTCGTGTCCTCGGTCATCTTGAACTCTCTCCGCTTGGGGGCCGGCCGCGATCCTACGGAGAAGGTCCCGATGCGCCAAGGGGGGCCTGATTCAGGGGCCCTCCTCGCGACTCAGACGGGGCATCCGCAGGTAGACGAACGGCAGGGCGCCGTCCTCCGATAGGAAGAACGGAACATAGTCGGTTCCGGTTCCCAGCCACGGGGTGGTCGCGTCCACGGGGATCCAGCCCTCCCCCGCCAGGTGCACCTCGGTCCAGACGTGGCCCGCGCCCAGCGCGGGAACCCAGCCGGCGACCTGGCGCGCGGGGAGCCCCGCCGCCCGGCAGAGGGCGATGTAGACGTCGCTCTTGTCCCAGCAGCGGCCGGCGCCGCGGCCGAGCACCTGCTCGACGCCGTCCCGGCTCCCCATGGGGCCGCCGTAGGCGACCTTCGCGTGAAGCGCGGTGAGGAGCGCCACGGCCCGGGCGCGCGCGCCCTCCTGGCCCTGGATCGCCGCGGCGGCCAGCGGCGCCACGGGCGTCGTCGGCCACCGTGGGCTGCCCACGGCGGGTGGGACCCCGTCCTGCCCGTCCGGACCCGGCTCGAAGCGCGAGCGGACCCGGACCGTCCCCTTGACGTCCACGTAGGGAATCCCGAAGACGGTCGGGGGATCGTCGAACGTGTAGAGGATGGTGTCGCCGTCTTGCCGCTTGCGCGTGGGCGGCGGGTCGAAGCTCCACGTGGCCTCGAAGAAGGGCTTGTGCGTGGCGCGCAGCCGCAGGGACGTACCGAACGTCCAGCCGACCGTATCGCGCTCGATGCGTTCCCGGGCCGCCGCTTCGTCGAGCGTGCCGGCGTCGAGCTTCAGGAAGTGGTTGAAGACCCGGTTGACCTTCGTGTAGTCGGGCTCGTCGACCAAGGCGGTGCGGAATGCGACGTCGTAGGTGACCGGCTCCGTCTCGGAAAAACCGGCGGCGGCGAACACGGCGCGCGCGAGCAGCACATTGTTTCCGGGTACCTCGTACACGTGCCGGCCGTCGCGCTGGACGTAGTCCTTGCCTCGCATGCCGAGCATCGTCGCTTCGATCCGCTTGGCCCCCCCCGGGGTCTCGGCGGAGATCACATTCCAGCGCGTCGCGAGCCCCCCCACGTCGAGCACCTGGTTCTCGAGGGCCTCGACCTTGGCGCCGAGGCGCTGGGCGAAGCCCGCGAGCTGGTGAACCGGAACCCGAATGGTCTCGCGAACGCTCCACCCGGGCGGGAGCGAGGTGTCGTCGAAGCGAAAGGCGTCGACCTCCGCGACGGCGACGGGCGACATCAGCGCGATCGCCAGGAAGGAGACGAACAGACAACGGTGCGCCTTCATGCCGCGGATGATACGCCTTCCTGGTGCGACGTGCTCGCCCTCGCCCGCCGGAGGGAAGACGCGGACCACCCGCTCCCCACAGGGGCTCGCTTCAGCGCGGCATGGCCGGCAACGACCGCGGGGTCGAGCGGAAGGTGGCGACATCGTGCCTGGCACCGTATTGGAAGTTGGCGAAAAGGTGACTGGCACCGTACTGCTGGAGGGATCAGAGGTTGGCGAGCTTGGCTTCGCGGTCGGCGCTTCTCAGGCCCTCGACGATTTCGTCCACCTGGCCTTCGAGCACCTGGGCGAGCGCGTGCACCGTGAGACCGATGCGGTGGTCCGTCACGCGGTTCTCTTTGTAGTTGTAGGTGCGGATCTTCTCGCTGCGGTCGCCCGTGCCGATCTGGCTGCGACGCGCCTCACTTCGCTCCTTCTGCGCCTTGTCCTGCTCCAGCTGGTAGAGCCGTGCGCGGAGCTCGCGCATCGCCGTCGTACGGTTCTTGCGCTGCGAGGGGTCCGCCTGGCACTTCACCACGATCCCCGTCGGATGGTGGATGAGGCGCACGGCCGAGGACGTCTTGTTGACGTTCTGTCCGCCCGGGCCGCCGGCGCGCATCGTCTGCATCTCGATGTCGGCCTCGTTGATCTCGACGTCGACGTCTTCCACTTCGGGAAGCACGGCCACGGTGGCAGTCGAGGTGTGGATGCGCCCCTGCGTCTCGGTCTTGGGCACGCGCTGCACGCGATGGACGCCCGACTCGTAACGCATCTCGCGGTACACGCGACTCCCCTTGAGGCTGAAGCGCACGTCCTTGAAGCCACCCTGGTCGGACCGATCGCCCTCCAGGATCTCCATGGCCCAGCCTCGGCGCTCGGCCAGGTGGCTGTACATGCGGAAGAGGTCGCCCGCCCAGATCCCGGCCTCGTCGCCACCGGCGCCGGCGCGGATCTCGACGATCACGTCGCGCTGGTCGTCCTCGTCTTCGGCGACCAGGCTGTGCTTGATCTCCTCCACGAGCTCCTCGATCGCGCTGGTCGCGCTCTCGACCTGTTCGCGAGCGAGCTCGGTCATCTCGGCGTCGTCGTCCCCCGCGTCGAGGATCTCCTGGCCCTCCTGGATCTCCGCCAGAAGCTGCACATAGCGCCGGTAGAGCGTGACCGGCTGCTCGAGCGGCCCCAGCTCACGACGGAACCGGGTGTAGGCCAGATGGTCGGCCGCGACCTCGGGGTCCTCGAGCTTCGCCTCCAAGGCCTCGGCCTTCTCGAGGATGGCCTTCAGACGCGCGTCGATGCGTTCGGGGAGCATGCCGAGCCGTTTCGTGGGGCGCCGAGGCCGTCAGGCTCCGGCCGCCGTCCTCAGCTCTCGGCGCTCTTCTTCGCCTTGGGAACGTACCGCTTGCCGTACTTGCTGCGGAACTTGTCGATGCGCCCGGCGGTATCGACGAAGCGCTGCTTGCCCGTATAGAAGGGGTGCGAGGCGGAGGAGATGTCGAGGCGGATCACGTAGTGCTTCACGCCGTCGATTTCGCGCTCTTCGCGGCTCTTCATCGTGGAGCGGGAGACGAACTCGTATTCCGCGCCCGTGTCGACGAAGACGACGGGGTGGTAGTCGGGGTGGATGCCCTTCTTCATGGCGGCTCCGGTTCGTGGACGAAGGCGACGACCTTACCGTCTCCCCGGGTCCACGCAAGCGGGGCCCGGGAGCGGATGACGGCTAGCCACCCTCGGACGCCCGGGCCTCCCCCGCGGCCGCCCCGGCCCGGAGCGGCGGCGCGGGCGCCGTCCGGCGGAGGGGCACGGGACGCGGCGGCCAGGTGGCGGGGACGGAGGGTCCCTCGACGCGAAGACCCTCCGCCGTCTCGCGCAGGAGGATGGTGACTTCGCGAGGCTCCTCCCCCGCCTCGAGCTGGAGGGTGACCTCCACCCAATCGGGGGCCCGGCCCTGATAGGCCTGCAGGACCTCCTCCGCGCTGAGCTGGGCCAGCCGCCCCATCGCTCGCGGGCGCTGGCGTACCGCCTCGGACGGCACCAGATGAACGCGTACGCCCTGGCCTTGGGTCGCCAGGATGGCCGCGCCGGCGCGGATGCGCTGCACCCGGGCCTTCGTACCGGACTCGATCTCGCCGCGATGCTCCAGGGCACGGGTCAGATCCAGGGTGAGTCGGCCGTCCCTGGCCAGGGGCTGCAGCGCTCGATCGGCGACGAAGAGCATGACGCCGAACAAGCTGAGCAGGAGAACGGTCGTGATCGCAGTCGCTTTGCGCACGGGCAGGATTCTCGCCAAGGGGCCGTGCTGCTATCGGCCAGCTACCGGGGGTGACCGAAGGCCTCCCCCTAGCGGCCCAACAGCACGCGAACGAGGTCCAGCGGCAGGCCGATCACCGTGTCGATGGGCCCCTCGATCTGGGTGACGAACGCAGCCGCCCCGCCTTGGATGCCGTAGGCGCCGGCCTTGTCGAGCGGCTCTCCCGTCGCGACGTAGGCGTCGATCTCGGGGGCGGAGAGCGACCGAAACGTCACGGACGTCGTCGCAACGGCACTCTCGACGCGGTCGCCGAGCGCGAGGGCGACACCGGTCGCGACCTGGTGTCGGCGGCCGGAGAGGCGCGCCAGCATGGCGCGAGCCTCCGTACGGTCGCGGGGCTTGCCCAGCACTTCGCAGTCCACGGCCACGACGGTGTCGGCACAGAGCACGAGGCGGGTCGGCACGCGGGGGGCAACGGCGCGCGCCTTGCGCTCGGCCAGGAGCCGGGCCCCCTCGTCGGGCGCGGCGCCCTCGGGCCAGGTCTCATCGACGTCGGGGTAGGGCCCCACGTCGTACGCGATGCCCGCCTCGTCGAGCAGCGCCTGACGCCGCGGGCTGCGGCTGGCGAGGACGAGGCGGGCGGCGGGCACCGGGGTGCCTGGGTCAGCGGCGCGAGCCGCCCTTGCGCTTGGCCGTGGACTTCTTCTTCGCGGCCGGCTTCTTCTTCTTGGCCGCAGCCTTCTTCTTGGCGGCGGGCTTCTTCTTGGCCGCCGCCTTCTTCTTGGTCGCGGTCTTCTTCTTGCCGCTTCTTCTTCGCGGCCGGCTTCTTCTTGGCCGCCGGCTTCTTCTTCTTGGCACAGCCTTCTTCTTGGCCGCGGCCTTCTTCTTGGCTGCCGCCTTCTTCTTGGCGGCGGCCGCCTTCTTCGCGGCAGCCTTCTTCTTGGCGGCGGCCATCTTCTTCTCGGCCTCGGCCTTCTTCCTGGCCTCGACCCTCTTCTTCTCCGCCTCGGCCTTCTTGGCCGCGGCCAGCTCGGCGGCGGCCTTCTTCTTCGCAGCCGCGGCGGCCTTCCTCTCCTCGGCGAGGCGACGCTTCGCTTCCTCGCGCTCGCGCTTCTTGGCCTCCGCCTCCTCCTTCTTGAGACGGCGGGCCTCTTCCTGCTGGCGCTTCTTCTCTTCGGCCACGCGCCGCTGCTCGTCCTTCTTCCGCTGGCGGTCGCGCTCGGCGACCTCCTTGGCCTTCAGGTCGACGAGGAGCTTGCAGAAGGGGTGCTTCGGATCCCAATCCGACTCGTAGAGATGCGCCGTGGCGCCGGCCACCCAGGTGAAGAGGAGGCGGTCCTCCTTCTTCACCCTCTTCTCCATGGCCGCTCGTACGCGCTGCGGAGAGCTGGCGCGGGGCAGCATGCCGAGGCGGGAGAGCAGATGACGCTCGCGCGGCCCGAGCGCGAGGTGATCGTTGCCCATGGCCACCTGGAAGAGAATGGCCGCGGGGCCACCGGGCGTGTTCGGCAGATCCTGGAGGTACGCACGCGCATCCTCCGGATCGCAGCCGCGCAGGGGTTCGAGGTCGAGGCTGTGCGCCCCATCCCACACGTCTTGCAAGGCCATACGCACGTCCCAGCAGACGGCCCGTAGCTTGTCGGCGGGGATGTGGGGCTTGAGGACTTCACCCAGCTCGGACAGCGGGCTGCTCCGCACCTCGTTCATGTCGAGGAACACGCGGGACATGGCCCGCACGCCGTTCTGCGCCTCTTCGGCGCCGACGTGCCAGCCCAGCACGGCCACCAGGAGGTGGTCGAGGAGCGGATCCTCAGGGCGCTCGGCGATCACCGGCGTACCGGCGAGGCGCTTGAGGACGGCCAACGCTGCTTCGAACGTCGGCTTACGGGTGGTGGTGCGGGCGGCGGCCACCGAAGAAGCCCCCTCAGGCCTTCTTCGCGGAGGACTTGCGGCGCTTCTTCTTCTGCGGCAAGGCGATGCCCTGCTGCTTGATGAAGCTCTTGACCGTCTCGGTCACGCGGGCGCCCTGGCTCAGCCAGTAGCTGATGCGCTCGGCATTGAGCGTGACCTTCTTGTCCGCGTCCTCGACCAGCGGGTCGTAGTGCCCGAGGTACTCGATCGGCGTGCCGTCGCGCCGCGTACGCTCGTCGAACACACCCACCCGGTAGTGGGGCCGATTCTTGCGTCCCTGGCGGGACAGACGAATCACAGTCGCCATGAAATCACTTCTCTTTCGTTGCGTCTCGGGGCGGGCGCTCGGCGCCGGCCCGCGTCCTTACGTCTTGAACCAGCCCCGGAAGCTACCGCCGTCGCGTCTCTTCTTCTTGAGCTGCTTGGTCTTCTGTCGCTTGAGGGCGCGGTCCGCCATGCGGCCCATCATCCCCTTCTTCTTCAAGTCCTTCATCTGCCGGCGCATGTCCTTGAAGGCCTTGATCACTTCGCCGACCGCACCCAGCGAGGTACCCGACCCCTTCGCGATGCGGTGGCGACGCTGCATGTGGATCACGGACGGATCCATGCGCTCCTGATTCGTCATCGACGAGATCACGGCGCGCCAATGCTTGATCTTGTCGTCGCCCGGGACCTCGCCGAGTTGGTCCTGGGGAATGGCGGCGGCCCCCGGCACCTTGGCGAGCATGTCCTTCATGCCCCCCATGCGCTGGACCTGGTCGAACATGAACTGGAGGTCGAGCATCGTGAACCGGTCGGCGAAGAGGCGCTCGGCGGTCTCCTCGGCCTTTTCCTGATCCACGACATCCTGGGCCTGCTCGACCAGGCCGACGACGTCTCCCATGCCCAGAATGCGCTTGGCAAAGCGCTCCGGCACGAACGGTTCGATCTTGTCGAGCTTCTCGCCCACGCCGACGTAGCGGATGGGACGTCCGGTCACTTCGCGGATCGCCAGGATGGCGCCGCCGCGCGAGTCGCCGTCGGCCTTCGTGAGGATCAGGCCGGTGACGTCGAGCCGCTCGTTGAACTCGCGCGCACTGTTGACCGCGTCCTGGCCGAGCATGGCATCGACGGCGAGCCAGATCTCCTGCGGATCCACCTTGTCGCGGATGTCCTCGAGCTCGTCCATCAGGTCGGCGTCGATGTGGAGCCGCCCGGCCGTATCGATGAGGACGACGTCGCAGCCGAGGTCCTGTGCCTTGAGAATCGCCCGATGACAGATCTTGGGCGGACGACCGCCCTCTTCGGCGTAGACCGGCGCGTCGATCTGCTGCCCGAGGATCTTGAGCTGCTCGATGGCGGCGGGACGCTGGACGTCGGCCGCGACCAGAAGCGGCTTCTTACCGTCACGCTTCTTGAGTTGGCGCGCGATCTTGGCCGTGGTCGTGGTCTTGCCCGTTCCCTGGAGACCCACCATCATGATCACGGTCGGCCCGCGGTCGTTCCACCGCATCCGGGTCGGCTCGCCGCCGAGCAGGGCCACCATCTCGTCCGAGACGATCTTGACGAACTGGTCGGCGGGACGGACACCGGGGATACGCTCGAGTCCGACGGCCTGCTCACGTACCCGCTCGACGAACGCCTTCACCACGGCGAGGTTGACGTCGGCCTCGAGAAGGGCCGTGCGGACCTCCTTGATGCCGTCCTCGATGTTCTTCTCGGTCAGGCGGCCGGAGCCGAGACCCTGGAAGATCCGGGTGAAACGTTGGGCGAGAGCGTCGAACAAGGGCGTGACTCGATGGCGGGGACGTGGGGCTGGACCGGTACCAGGAACTTGGGGCCCGGAGACGGGACCGAACCAGGGATTGAACCACCAGCGGCCGGAGTCGGAAGGATTGGCGGGGGGCGTCGTCGCGCCCGGAGGGCGGGGCGCTACCCCGAAACCCGTCGGATTCGGGCTCCGAGGGCCTCCAGCTTGGCCTCGATCCGCTCGTAGCCGCGGTCGATGTGGTAGACGCGCTCGACCGTCGTGAGGCCGCGCGCCGCCAGTCCGGCGACGACCAGCGCAGCCGACGCTCTCAGATCCGAGGCCATGACCGGACATCCCGAGAGACCCTCGACGCCCTCGACGATGGCGGTCGGCCCCTCCTTGCGGATGCGGGCGCCCATGCGCTGGAGCTCGGGGACGTGGATGAACCGCTCGGGGTAGATCTTCTCGGTGACGAACGAATTGCCGTCGGCCACCGTGAGCAGCGCCATGAACTGGGCCTGCAGATCGGTCGGGAAGCCCGGGTAGGGGAGGGTGACGATGTCGACCGGGCGAGGCCGACCACCCCCGTCGACCCGCAGGGCCCCATCGGGCTGACGGTCCACGACGACGCCCATCCGGTCGAGGAGAGCGAGCGGCGCGGCCAGGTGGGCCGCCACGGCCCCCCGCACCACGACCTGCCCGCCGGTCATGGCCCCGGCGCAGAGGAGGGTTCCGGCCTCGATGCGGTCGGGCAGCACGCGGTGGCGGGCGCCTTGGAGCCGCTCCACGCCCTCCACGACGAGGGTCGGGCTCCCGATGCCCTCGATCCGGGCCCCCATCGCCACGAGGAACTGGGCGAGGTCCGTGATCTCGGGTTCGCACGCGGCGCTCTGGATGACGGTCCGCCCGGGCACGAGCACGGCCGCGGACAAGACGTTGGCGGTGCCCGTCACCGTCGGCCCGAAGGGGCCGCCGAGGAAGATCTCGGCTCCGCCCCGCATGCCCTCGCCCCGAGCCCGGATGTAGCCCCCGTCGATGGTGAGCTCGGCCCCCAGCGCCTCCAGCCCGGCCAGGTGGAGGTCCACCGGCCGCGGTCCGATGACACACCCCCCCGGAAAGCTCACCTCGGCCTGCCGGCGCCGGCCGACCAGCGGGCCGAGCACGCAGATCGAGGCCCGCATGGTCTTGACCAGCTCGTAGGGCGCGCGCACGGGGGTGGCGTCGACCACCTCGGTCAAGAGGGCGCCGTCGGGCTGTCGCTCGGCCCGGACGCCCAGCTGCTCGAGGATTAGGAGCATCGTGTGGATGTCGCGGAGCTCGGGGACCCCCTCGAGCCGGCACTCGCCGTCCGCCAGGAGCGTGGCCGCGAGGATCGGCAGCGCCGCATTCTTGGCACCCGAGACGCGGACCTCTCCGTGCAGCGCTACCCCGCCTTCGATCTCGAATCGGTCCATGTCGGCTCGTGCCCCCCGCCCGCGCTGATCGTACTCCCCCGTGACCGGGGCGCTCTCTCCAACCCCCGCCGCGCTGCTTGGGCCCCCGTCCCCCACCGGCTATGCTCAGGGGTTCGTGTCCCCATTCCCGCCCGGGAGCTCCGTATGCCCTCCAACGCCCTTGCGGTGGACGTTCGATCCCTGCTCGATTCGCTCGACTTCACTGCGGACGATCTGGGTGCCGCGCGTGCCGCCATCCGCACGTCGCGCGAAGCCTACAACCTGGCACGCGATACCATCCGCCAGATTCCCGAAACCGTCGAGGACCGCGAGGCACTCAAGCGCGCCACGGCGCTGTACCTCATGTCGCGCATCGAAGAGGCATCCGTGATGCTCCAGCGCGCCGGCGACTCCCCGCAGGCCGGGCTGCTTCGCGGGCGCGTCGCGCTCGAAGCCGGCGATCCCCCGAGCGCTGCCAACGCGTTCGCCGCGCTCGTCGGCTCCTCCGTCGACGGCCAGTCCCTGTTGCTGGACCTCGCGACGGCCGCCGCGCTCAACGGCGACTCCGCCCTGGCGCAGAAGGCGGCATCGAAGCTGCCCGACGGCGCCGACGCGCTCTACGCCGAGGGGATCGCGCTGGAGTCGGACGGGGAGTACGGCGAGGCGCGCGGGAAGTACGAGGCCGCGCTCAAGAAGGACCCGAACCATCCCCGGGCACTCTTCCGCCTCGCGCTGCGTCTCGACACCGACGGCGAAGACGACCGTGCACTCGAGCTGTACCGGCAGCTGGTCTCGATCCAGCCGCTCTACGTGAACGCGCTGATCAACCTCGCCCTGCTCTACGAGGACCGCGGGCGCTTCGGTGAGGCGGAGAAGTGCTACCGTCGCGTCCTGGAAGCGCACCCGAACGACGCTCGCGCACGCGTGGGTCTCAAGGACGTGCAGGCCTCGCAGACGATGTACTTCGACGAGGACCACGAGCGCCGCGAGGATCGTCGCGCGCAGGTCCTGAAGACCCCGATCAGCGAGTTCGAGCTCTCGGTGCGTTCGCGAAACTGCCTCGCGAAGATGAACATCGACTCGCTCGGCGACCTCGTGCGCAAGTCCGAGGCCGAGTTGCTCGCCTACAAGAACTTCGGCGAGACGTCGCTTCAGGAGATCAAGGACATCCTCGCCCAGAAGGGGCTCCGGCTCGGCATGGCCAACGAAGACGAGGCGCCGCTCTACACGACGTCGCGCGCGGAAGCCGAAGCCCAGTTGGATGCGCTCTTCGGCAGCCTGCCGGCGGCGGGCACCCTGGAGGACGAGGTACCGGAAGGTGCCATGACCACGGCCACGCCCGAGGATCCCCGCACGATTCCCATCGATGCGCTGGAGCTGTCGATCCGCGCTCGGCGCTGCATGGACAACCTGAACATCGAGACGGTCGGCGACCTCGTCGAGCGGACCGAGCAGGAGCTCATGGGCGCGAAGAACTTCGGGCAGACGTCGCTGAACGAGGTGCGTCGCAAGCTCGACGGCATGGGACTCTCCCTGCGCAAGCGGTAGAGACCGCCCCAACGCGACGACGGCTCCGGTCCTTTCACGAGGGTCGGAGCCGTTTTCGTGTCACCCCGGCCCTGCCGGTGATGCCGGGCTACCCCTTGAGGGCGGCGCGGACGAGCTCGGGCACGTCGGCGTCGGGCGCCTTCGCGGCGGCCTTCTCCACCCGGCGCCGGGCATCCTGGCCGTCGATGCCGAGGGCCTCCAAGGCGGCGATGGCGTCCTTCCACGTGGTGTCCGACACGCCGATCTCGGCCGCCGGGCCCGCAGGGAGGGCTCCTTCGGCCATCACGTCCCTCAGCTCGACCACGATGCGCTCGGCCGTCTTCTTGCCGATGCCCTTGACGCGCGTGAGGGTGCGCACGTCCCCCTGGGCGACGGCCTCCTGGAACTCCCGTGGCTTCAATCCCGACAGCAGGCCCAGCGCGATCATCGGGCCCACGCCCGTGACCCGCAGGAGAGCTCGGAAGACGTCGCGCTCGCCGGGCGTGGCGAAGCCGAAGAGCTTCCACTCGTCCTCGCGCACCA
The DNA here is from genome assembly GCA_963802335.1 of uncultured Planctomycetota bacterium. Classification (GTDB taxonomy): domain Bacteria; phylum Planctomycetota; class PLA2; order PLA2; family JAEUHO01; genus CAWDIE01. The sequence goes on from CAWDIE010000010.1 coordinate 124,156, forward strand.
CGAGGTGGAGCAGCAGGCGGCAGGGCGCGTCCTGCGGCGGGAGGGCCTCGTACGTGGACAGAGGGACGTGGACTTCGTAGCCCAGCCCGCCGGCCTCGACCACGCAGCGAGCCAGCTCACGACGGTCGAGTCGCCCTTGGATGGAGTCGAACACGCGGGGAGTATACTCCGCACCCCCTTGACCGGAGCGCCTGATGGCCGACCGAACCTGGATCGCCGATCTACCTCGTCGCGTGGGCGAGACCGTGACCCTGCTGGGCTGGGTCCGTCTGGCCCGCACGGCGGGCAAGCTCAACTTCATCGAGTTGCGGGACGGAAGCGCCACCACCCAGGTCGTCGTGAAGAAGGGCAACGTCTCGGACGAGGCGTTGGACGCGGCGTCCAAGGTCGGCATCGAGAGCAGCGTGCGCGTCGTCGGTACGGTCAAGGAGCACGCCAAGCGCCCGGGCGAGTTCGAGATCGCGGCCACGGACTTCGAGGTGCTCTCCCCCACCACGGAGGACTATCCGCTGGGCAAGCAGGCCCACGGGGTCGGCTTCCTCATGGACAACCGCCACCTCTGGCTCCGAAGCAAGCGGACGGCCTCCGTACTTCGTGTGCGCGCCGAGGTCATCCGGGGCCTGCGCGAGCACCTCGACGACCAGGGCTTCGTGGGCGTCGACGCGCCGATCTTCAACGCGGCCGCCGCGGAAGGCACGGCGACGCTCTTCCCGGTCGAGTACTACGACGCCACCGTCTTCCTCTCCCAGACGGGACAGCTCCACATGGAGGCCGCGGCCCAGGGTCTGGGCCGCGTCTACTGCTTCGGGCCGACGTTCAGGGCGGAGAAGTCCAAGACCCGGCGGCATCTCACCGAGTTCTGGATGCTCGAGCCCGAGATGGCCTTCGCTCACCTCGACGACGCCATGGACCTCATGGAGAGCGCGGTCTCGCATGTGCTGCGCCGGGTCCTCGAGCGCTGCCGCCCCCAGCTCGAAGCCCTGGAGCGAGACGTCGAGCGCCTCGAGAAGGCGGCCGCGACCCCGTACCCCCGCCTGACCTACGACGAAGCCCTCGAGAAGCTCGAGGGCAGCGAGGCGGCGATTCCCTGGGGGGAGGACTTCGGCGCCCCTCAGGAAGACGCCCTCTCCGCGATGTACGACCAGCCGGTCCTCGTTCACCGCTTTCCGGCCGCGGTGAAGGCGTTCTACATGCGCCCCGATCCGGACCGGCCGGAGGTGGCCCTTGGTTGCGACATGATCGCGCCGGAAGGCTACGGCGAGGTCATCGGGGGTGGCGAGCGCAGTGGCGATCTGGCCTTCCTGGAAGCGCAGATCGCCAAAGAAGGCCTCCCCAAGGAAGCCTACGAGTGGTACCTCGACCTGCGGCGCTATGGCGGCTGTCCGAGCGCGGGGTTCGGCTTGGGCCTCGAGCGCTTCGTCGCGTGGGTCTGCGGCCTGAAGCACATAAGGGAAGCGGCACCGTTCCCGCGCACGATGTCCCGCACGTCTCCGTAGCCGGAGCCGTTCAGCGTTCGACCGCCTCCAGGACGCGCCTTACCTCGTCGGGTAGCTCGGCGACGTCGTGTAGGACGTCGGCGACGAGGGCATCTCCGGTCAGGCCCCTTGCCTCGGCTTCGAACGAGGGCAGGAGGCGGTGCCTGAGCGCGGGCATCAAGGCCCAGCCCAGGTCGTCACTCGTCACGTAGCCGCGCCCGTCGCGGAGTGCCCCGACGCGGGCGACGCGACAGATGGCCTCGCCTCCGCGTGGACTCGCCCCGAGCCGCAGCGTGCGGCGCGCCGCGTCCGTGGCCTCGAGACCGAACGGGGAAGTCGCACGAACCCACCGCGCAACCTGGCGCAAGAGCGGCTCGGGGATGACGACCTCGCGCACCTCCGCGATCAACTGCCGAAGATCGTCCGCCGCCATGACGACCTCGGGCAGGTCGGGCGTGGGGCGATCGGTCCGCTGGAAGATGCCGACCAGCGCGGCCTCGGACGGCGGGGGTACGTCGATCTTCAGCAGGAACCGGTCGAGTTGGGCTTCGGGTAGAGGGAACGTCCCCTCCATCTCGACCGGGTTCTGCGTCGCGAGGACGCAGAACGGCTCCGGCAACGTATGCCGCTCGTTGCCCACGGACACGCCACGTTCCGCCATGGCCTCGATCAACGCCGACTGCGTGCGGGGCGTAGCGCGGTTCACCTCGTCGGCGAGCACCACGTTCCCGAAGAGAGGACCGGGGCGGAACTCGAAAGGCCGTCCGTCGGCGTGAGGGTTCAGGACGTCGGTGCCCGTGATGTCCGCCGGCAGGAGATCCGGCGTGAACTGGATGCGGGAGAAGACCAGACCCGTTGCGGCGGCGACCGAGCGGACGAGGAGGGTCTTCCCCATGCCGGGTGCGCCCTCGAGCAGCCCGTGCCCCCCCGCGAGCAGGCAGGCGATCGTCTCGCGGATCGGGCCCTCCTGCCCGAGCACGGTACCGGCGACGGCCTGCTCGAGCGCGTGGATCCGGGCTTGGGCCTGCGGCCGCGCGACGTCGCTCGTCATGAAGGGCTCCGCGTGTCGGGGGCGAGGGTCGACCGGCGGAGTGTACCGCCACGGGCGGTCGCGCGGCACGGCTTCGATCGCCCCCGCCCACGACCGTCGGTTCACCACGAAAAAGGGCCGCGACTTCGCTCGGAAGTCGCGGCCCTCGAAGCGAGGTGGAAAGGTGCTACTGCGTGGCCTGGCTGGCTACGAAGCGGACCCCCGGAATCAGGACCGGGCTGTAGAAGTCCCGGGCACCGTTCACCAGGTTGACCACCGTGATCTGGCCCGCACCGCGGGCGCAGATGTAGAGGTCCTGCGACACGGCGCCACTCTGATCGATGTTGAACAGGTTCTGCTCGGTACCGTTGTAGTAGCAGTAGGGCTGGTTGGCGCAGACCGGGATGGCGTCGAGCCAGTCGATGCAGATGGTGTTGAGCCACGCTGCGCGGTGGGCGATCGCAACCGGGTTCTGGCCGACGTTCTCGAAGGTGTTGAGGATGCTCGGCTGGTTGAACGCACCCACCTCGAGGCCGAGGGTGCGGATACGGTCCGCACCGGCGCCGGACTCGGCGACGGCGAACCAGGCGCCGTTGCCCATCGGGAGAATGTCGTCCATGCCCGCCGGGCCGTCGAAGCCCGTGAGGTCACCGATCAGGCTGTCGGCGAAGATGCCCGACCCGGTCCCGGTGATGCAGCCGGGCCCCGAGATGTAGTAGGCCACCTTGCCCTCACCGGGCAGGCCACCTTCCGAGATCGCGGCGATGAAGAAGGGGTTGAGGCCGACGCAGGGCGACATGATGATGTCGTTCGGCGCCGAGTTCGCACCCAGGTTGAACTGCTTGACCGGACCGTCGAGGTTGAGCCGCGTCGTGTTGACCACACCATCGGTGAAGTCGGCGTACATGATGATCGGCTGGGGCGGCCCGCCGTTGAACATGTCGCGGTTGAAGGACCCCGTCGGCGAGAGCGACATCGAGACCGCGCGCGGGGTATTCCCGGTGGGCTGCACGTTCTGGATGAAGATCGGGCCGTTGACGTAGGTCGATCCGGGCGAGACGTTGCTCAGATCGAAGATGGTCAGCGTGTTCGCCGAGGAGTTCGTCACCACGACGGCTTCGGCCGCTTGGCCACCACCGGTCTGGTTCGAGATCCCGCCCGGCTCCGGCGTGTTGATCAGCGCGATCGGAATGCTGGTGCGCGTGTTGATCACCACGATCTGCCCGCTGTTCGGCGAGAGGGCGTAGACCCAGGTGTGGCAGTTGCCGTTGCGGCGGTTGTCTACGCTCAGCTCGGTCGGCCCGAAGCCGGCGATGTTGCTCGAGGTCGCGACCGTATCGGTGTTGGCCTGCAGGACGTTGCGCGGGATGCCAAAGGGGAACGACACGGCGCCGGTGAAGGCGTCCGCGATACCGACCTGGTTGAGGACGTCGAGCGCACCAACACGGTCGGCCGCTGCCCACCAGATGGCGTACTCGGGGAAGGGGTTCTGCGGCAGATCCGGCGGAGCCAGGGTCTGGAACGAGAACTTGTAGGTGACGAGCATCGGATTGCCGGAGAGGTCCGCAATCGGCGTCGCGTTGTCCGGGTTCAGGCCGTCCGGATCCAGATCCGCGTTCGCCTGGGTGTCGTAGGCCCCGACCACGGCACACTCGATGATCGTGCCGAACGGGAAACCACCCTGAAGCGGATCGGGGCGCCAGACGACCTCGTGCCCGTTCGACGGAAGCGTCGAGCTGTCTTCCACGCTCACCAGCTGAGGGTAGCTGGGCGCGGGAAGGATGCTCGGAGGAGGACCGGCCGCGGGCGGGAAGCCCGCGTTGATCACGGAGATGTTGTTGACGGTCACGCGGGCGCTATCGATGCCCTCGTTGAACCGGATGAAGAGGTCGGGCGAAGTGGGGCCGAAGATGTTCGTCTGGACATCGGCCACACCAGCTCCCGAGCCTCCCGGGGGCTGCGGTGCGGGCGCGCCGGCGCCGATGCCGATGGCACCGTCGACGGGCGAGCTCGTGACGACGAACGGCGCGACGGTATCGGCGGCGCCCACGGAGAAGGACTGGAAGACCGGTCCTTCGATCATGTTCTTCCCGTTGATGTTCGTGATGTTGTCGAACACCCCGATGCTGTACTGACCGTTCTGCAACGGCAGCGTCGCCGGCGTGCAGATGATCCGGTCGGCCTCGACCTGCACGGACGCGAGCGGCAGCCGCACGTTCCCCGTGCCCGGCACGTACTGGAGTACGGCCAGCGAGGAGAGGTCGACACCGAGCGACGGGTCTCCGCCGACGAAGACCGAGCGCGGATCGAGTACCGTGTCCGCCTGGAAGAAGATCACGATCTTGCCCGGGTAGTTCGGATCGGTCGAGGTCGTCAGCAGGCCGTCCGTGAAGGTCGGGTTCTGCTGGAGGGTGTTGAAGTCCATGGGACTCACCACGGGCGAGAATCCACGGACCAGCGGGGCCGTGACCTTCGGGCCGTCGGAGCCGCCACCGCATGCCACCACCAACATGGCCATGGCCAAAAGGCCGACCACGCTGAGGTGTCCTGTGCGTGCTGATGCGATTGCTTTGACCATCGTGGCCAGTCCTCTCGTTCGGAAGTCCGATTCCGGGCGTCGCGTCACCGTGCACTCCCGGGTTTCGCGTACCCCGTCTTCCATAGCGCCGTGAACCCGAGGCTGGCAACGCAGGGAAGGGGGTACTGGAATCCCAGAAATCCGGTGAACTCCTCGGGAAAGTGGAGGCCGAGGCCGAGTCGCATGCCCTGGGGCGCGCGTCCAGATGCACTGGCGCCCCACGTGCGAAGGCCCACGCGCCGACCCACGACCCAACCCCACCGGGGGAGTCGAGCGTCACCGCCCGGAACGCCTCGCTGCATGTACTGCTCCTCGCAAGCCTCCCATAACCCGCGGAGTCCCAGGATTCTAGGACCCCGACGCGCGAATGGGGAGTACCCGCGTGGGCCCAACAGGTGCATTGCCCAAGGCACGGGTGCTGACTCGATCGACGCAGCGGCGGTCTCGACCGCCGGAGACATCCGGCGACAGCGACCATCCACCGGGTCAGGTGTTGCAAGCGACGTGCCAGGAAGCGAGCCCGCGAAAGATACCTAAGCCCCCCAATATTGGGCATTTAGGTCGATCGATCCCTGCTTCGGGCACACCGGTGGGGACGGCGCGGGGGTCTCCCCGTGCGGATCTGCACCGCTTGCGTGCGCCTCGCCGAGGCAGCCGGCGAGGCAGGCACAGCGCCCGCCGGCTACGCGCCACCACCGGCCTTCCCCCTCGCGGCGTGCCACCGTCCGGTCACGGCGCCATGCGCCCTGCGGCGACGGCCGGGGTACCTTCGTCGGCCGGAGGCCTGGAATGATGTCGACTCTGCCGTCCCGCTTCCTCCTCGTGGGCCTGGGCGTGCTCGTCCTGGGCGGTGTCGGTTACGCGGCCGCCGCCCACCTGGTGCTGCCCGGGGATGTCCACCTCCACGGCCAGATCGAGGGCGCGGACGCGCGATTCGTCCGCGTCCGGCTCGGCGAGGCGGTGTACGAGCTGGAGCGACGCAGCGTCGAGAGTGCCGACCTCCCTCCGCTGGACGGTCGTGACGCGTTGATCGAGGCGCTCCTCCCCCATCTGGGCTCGGGCGACGCTCGCGTGCGGGAGGCGGCCAAGGCCGGGCTTCGGGCGCTGGGCCCGGATGCGGAACCGCTGCTTAGAGCGGCGCTGGCCCGGGTCCGCCGCCCCGAGGTCCGCCAGGCGTTGGTCGAGCTGATCGAGGGCGATCCCGACGCATCCGGAACCGAGCCGCGATGAGGCGCCTCGCCACCGGCATGTTCCTGCTCGCCTGCGTCCTGGTCGCGCCCCGGACCGTCGCACGCGCGGACGAGGCGACGAACCGCAACCTGCTCGAGCGAGGCATGGCGGAGCTGCAAGAGGCCCAGCGCCTGTACTTCTCGGGCCGGCGCGGCCCAGCCCGGCTCAAGGCCCAGCGGGCCACGCTGTTGTTCGAGCAGGTCGACACCCAGAGAGAGGCGGACCCGGAGGCGGCGTTCCTGCTGATCCAGGCCGCGGTGTTCGCAGGTGATCCGAAGGCGGCGGCCCGATGGCTCGAGACGTACGGTTCACGCAATCCGTACGGGGCGCGCGACTCGCGTCTCTTCTACGCGAGGGGGCTGATCCAACTGCTGCTCGAGCGGCGAAGCGCGGCAGCCGTGGCCAGCTTGGAGCAGATGCGGCGCCTCGATGGGAGGAAGCCTGATCGGGGTCGTGACACGCTCTACTACCAGGCACTCATGATGGAGGGCGCCCGCCTCATCGAAGAGCGCAAGGCACCGGCGGCCGTACCGATCCTGCAGCGGGCCGCTCGGGCGGCGCTGCGCCTCGGGGACAAGCGAAAAGAGTTGACGGCGCGATCCAACGTGGGAATCGCGTGGCAGTTGAGCGGACGCGCGGATGAGGCGCGTCAGGTATTCGACCAGTTGGCGAAGGAAGATGCCGACAACCCGGTGTGGCCCTACCACCTGGGCTTGGCTCTGGACGCGCTCGAACGCCCTGGGGAGGCGGCCACGGCCTACGGGCTCGCGCTGGATCGTCTGGACGAGGAGCGCGTGGCGGGGTCCATGCGCTCGTTCCTGCGGCAGGCCTATCTCCGCAAGGGCTACGCCGAGCGGGTCCAGGCCGAGGCGGAGAGCGACGCCGGGCTGCGGCGCGCGGGGTTGGAGGAAGCGCGGGCGGCGTTCGAGCAGTACGTCCGTCTGGAACCGAAGGACGCGCGGGGCCATGCCGCGCTTGGCGCGATCCTGTACGAGGCGTTCGCTCGGCCCTACGAAGCCCTGCCGTCCCTCGAGTCCGCGTACGCGCTCGATCCCGTCTGCGACCGGTCGCTGGAGCTGCTCATCGAGTTAGCTCGGCGCTACGGCCCGCCCGGGAGGGCCGACGCGGAGGCCGAGGCGCGTTGGATCGCTCGACGTGGAGCGTGGGAGGCCGACTACGCCACGCACCGCGAGGCGCGGGCCCGGGACCGGGCTGAGCGTGCTCGCCGCTCCCTGGAGGGCAGCGACGGCTGTCGCTAGCCTGGATGATTCATGAAGCGCGCGCCGTCCATCGCGGAGGGCGGAAACGAATGGGGTTCAGCGACCATTTGCGGCCCTCGCTCGAGCAACGGGGTGCCCTGAGGGCTCCAAGTGCCCAGGACCGCGCGACTACGCCAAGGTTCATGAATCATCCAGGCTAGGTCGGGGGTCAGCGGTGCCGTTTGGTCAGGCTTCGTCGAAGCATGGCGACCGTGACGACGGTCTGCACGACGAACGAGGCGATCAGGGCCCAGCGCATCCCTTCCTCGAGGCGACGATGCCCCTCCCAGGTCTCCGCCGCCTCCCAAAGCGCCCGCGAACGCGTCCATCGGGCCTGGGCTTCGACACCGTCGGGCTTCTCACCGGGCCGCTCGGCAGCCAGGAGCGTCGCCGCGGGATAGCGGCTCTCGATCTCGCCGATGTCCCGCCGGGCGTTGGCCGTGAGGAGGAGATAGAGGGAGAGGTGCGCGACCCCGATGACGAAAAGGACGAGGGCCGCCTTCCCCCACGGGGGCGCGGGGCGGGCGCGCCGGCTCGGCGTCCGGCTGAGGGGCTAGGCGACGGCTCAGGCGACGCGCTCCAGGACCTCGTCCAGGAGGGCTCGATCCTCGGGGAACTCGCCCAGCGCCAGCTTGGAGAAGAGGAGCTCACCGTCCACGGAGACCTCGAAACACCCTCCGCCGGAGGGCACCAGTTCCAAGGATGCAGCACGCTGCTTGAGGTTCTCGAGCAGGAGGGCCGCCAGACCGACGGCTCGGGGCTCGTAGTTTCAAACTGCGCAGTATTCGATGCGGATCTTCATGGGGCTCTCCGGGAGTCGGAATCCTACCCGTCACGCGGGGCTTGGACCCATGCGAAGCGAGCCCGCCAAAGAGGGGTCCGGCCCTCCTGGAGGAGTAACCTCCCCAAGATCATGGCCCTCTCCGCCCGCACCTCCCTCGTTGTCCGGATCCTGGTCTCCTTGCTGGTGATCGCCGCCGCGCTGGGTATCGGTTTCCGTGGATTCCAAGCATTGGCGGCGAAGCGCAAGGTGCCCGAGCGCTCCGCCGGCGGCCCGCCCCTGCCGGTCGTCCGCGTCGAGGCGATCACGCTCGGCGACTACCAGGACGTCGTGCGCGGCTACGGGATCGCGCGCCCTTTGCGCGAAGCACGGATCACGGCCGAGGTCCCCGGCGTGGTTCGGTACGTCTCACCCGGTCTCAGGGCCGGCGCGAGCGTCGTACCGGGACCGCGCACAGACCACGGCAGCGCCACGCCCCGCGCAGAGGAGCGGCCGCTCATCGAACTCGACCGCCGCGACCTGGAAGACGTGCTGGCGCGACTCGAGGCGGAGCGTGCACAGAACCTCGCCGATCGGAGTCGCAATCGTGCCGAGGTCGCCAACCTCGAGGCGCAGCTGCAGGTGGCCGACCGCCGACTGGACACGTCCAAGGCGGAGCTCGCGCGCATCGAGAAGCTCGTGCCCGACACGCTCCCCGAGAGCGAGGCCGATCGGCAGCGGCTCTCGGTGTTCGCCCTGGACCAGCTCCGGGCAGAGTTGGTCTCGAGGCGGGATCAGGCCGCCGCGGCGGCGCAGGGCATCGACGCCCGACTCGACATGCTGGACGTCCAGGAGCGCCAGGGCCGTCGTGATCTGGAGCGGACGAGGGTGTACGCCCCGTTCGCAGGACGGGTGGTCGCGCGGTACGCCGAGCAGGGCACGCGCGTCGCCCCCGGTGCGCCGCTTTTCGATCTCGTGGACCTCAGGCACATCGAGGTCGGCATCGCCTTCCCGGGCGGACGCTACGACGAAGTCCGCGCGGGACAGGAGGACGGCAGCGCCGTGGTGCTGCGGCGTCGGGCCGAGGAGCCCCCCATCGCCGAAGCGCGCGTCGTGCGCATCGACCCACGCATCGACCCCAAGACCCGCACGTTCCTCGCCTACGTGGAGCTCGACGGAGGCACCTCGGAGGCGCCGGTCGCCGCGGGCGAGCACCTGATCGCCGATGTCGAGGCGACCCTCTACGAGAACGTCCTGCCGGTCCCACGGGAGGCCTTCCTCGGCGACTTCGTATACGTGGCGAGCGCGACGGACGCCGAAGGGCGGGCGACCGCGCGGCGTGTGCGCCCCCGCATCGTCAAGCTGCTGTCGGAGGTGGCCTTGGTGCTCCCCGAGGAGGGGGGCATCGGCAATGGCGACCGTGTCGTGGTCTCGAACCTCGAGGACATCGCGGAAGGATCGACGCTTCGGCCCGTGGAGCGTGAAGCCGAGGCGACCGGCGAATGAACCTCCCCCGGCTCTCCGTCCAGAATCCCGTCGCGGTCAATCTCTTCATGTGGGCCGTGCTCGCGGCCGGGCTGCTGTCGTGGTTCAGCCTCACGCGCGAGTTCTTCCCGACGATCGATGCGGAGCAGGTGATCATCACGGTGCCCTATCCGGGCGCCACACCCGAGGAGGTCGAGAAGTCCGTCACGCGCCTGATCGAGCGTGAGATCGAGGACGTCGACGACATCAAGCGCATCGAGGCACGCGTGTTCGAGGGCATCACGCAGATCACGGCGGAACTCGAGGATCACGCCAACCGCGACCGCGTGCTCAACGACCTGCGGGGAGAGCTCGACAAGGTCAGGCCCGACCTGCCGCTGGGCGCCGAAGAACCCGAGATCGTCGAGGCCCGCCCCCAGATTCCCGTGATCGGCGTGGTGCTGCACGGCAACGTACCGGAGCGCGTCCTGCACGAGGCCGTGATCAAGACCCGGGACGACCTGTTCGACCTCGACAACGTGACCACCGTCGTGGTCAGTGGCTTCCGCGCGCGCGAGTTCGTGATCGAGATCCGACCCGATCGACTGGAGACGTACGGTCTCACCTTCCAAGAGGTCGGGGCCGCCGTGACCCGGACGAACCTGGATCTCCCGGGGGGGCAGCTCAAGGGGGACCGCACGAACATCCGCGTCCGCACCATCGGCGAAGAGCAGGTGGCCAGCCGGCTCGAGGACGTCGTCGTGCGGACCGGCGAGGGTGGGAGTGTCATCCGGCTTCGTGACGTCGCCACGATCCGCGAAGGGTTCGAGGACAAGGTCGAACGCGGCCGCTTCCGCAAGCTCGTCCACGCCGGCCAGGAGGACGACGCGATCGACCTGACCCGGCTACCCGTCGCCCCCGGCCCGGACCACCGCGCGGCCACCCTCACGGTGTTCAAGAACCCCGAGCAGGATGCCGTCGAGATCGCCGAGCAGGTGAAGGCCTACGTGGCCGATCACGCCGAGGCCGCCGGGGGGGCCATCACGCTGACGGTCAGCACCGATATCGCGCGCTTCCTGGTGGGACGCCTCGACCTGCTGCAGCGCAACGCCCGCGCCGGCATCCTGCTCGTGTTGCTGACGCTCGCGATCTTCCTCGAGCTCAGAATCGCGCTCTGGGTGATGGTCGGGTTGTGCGTATCGTTCGCAGGCACGTTCCTGCTGATGTACCTCGCAGGCGTGAGCCTGAACTTCATCTCGCTGTTCAGCCTCATCGTGGTGCTCGGCCTCATCGTGGACGACGCGATCGTCATCGGCGAGAACATCTTCACGAAGTTACGAAGCGGCCTTCCACCCAAGCTCGCGGCGGAACGAGGAGCGATGGAGGTCGCCGCCCCGGTGGTCGCCGCCGTGCTGACCACCTGTGTCGCGTTCCTTCCGCTGGCGTTCATCGACGGGCGGATGGGGAACTTCCTGGGCGTCATCCCGATCGTGGTGATCTGCGCGCTGGGGTTCTCGCTCATCGAGGCCTTCTTCGTCCTACCTGCCCACCTGGCCCACACGCCGAAGCAAGGGAAGGGGTGGCTGTCCCGGGCGTACGGCCGATTCAACGAGGCCAAGCACAAGCTCTTCGAGCAGACGCTCCCCGATCTGATGGAGAAGCAGCTCCGCTTCTTCCTGCGTTGGCGCTACGCCACGGCGGCGGTTGCGACGGGTACGCTTCTCGTCGCCATGGGGCTGATCGTGGGCGGGCTCGTGCCCTTCCAGCTCCTGCAGGACACGGACGCCGAGACCGTCACCGCCAACCTGGAGATGGCCGCGGGAACGCCGGAGGACAAGACCCTCGAGACGTTGGCGCGCGTCGAGGCGATCGCGGCCGAGATGCCCGAGGTCGACAGCGTCTTCAGCGTCCTCGGCTCGTCGTTCAGCGACCGCGGTCCGCAGATCGCCGCCGATCCCGCGACGGTCGGACAGATCATCCTCGAGCTCCTGCCGGCCGAGAAGCGCGAGGACTACGACCTGCGGACGAGTACGCTCCTCCTCGCCGAGCTTCGGCAGCTGACCAGCACGCTTCCCGGCGTGCGTCGACTCTCCTGGTCCGGGCGGTCGGGGGGCCCTAGCGGCGCGGACATCGAGATCCTCGTCCGCGGAGAAGACCTCGAGACCGTGTCCCGTGCGATCACGCATGTGACCAACGAGCTGGCGAGCTACGAGGGCGTCGACGAGATCTACGACGACCTGGAGCTCGGCAAGCTCGAGATCCGGCTGAAGCTCCGGCCGAGTGGCCGGTTGCTCGGGCTGACCACGGCCGACCTGGCGACGCAGATTCGTCACGCCTTGTTCGGCATCGAGGCCCAGGATCTCCAGATCGGTGAAGAGGAGGTCACCGTACGGGTCGTGCTGCCGGAGGCGTCTCGGGCGGAGCTCGGCGACCTGTCGCGGCTGTGGGTGCGGACGCCCGCCGGGGACCGTGTGCCCCTGGAAGAGGTCGCGGAGATCCTCACGGGCCGGGGGTATGCATCCCTGGCCCGCGTCGATGGGCGCCGCGCGGCGACGATCCGCGCCGAGGTCGATTCGACCGTCGCCAACACGGCCGACGTCACGGAGTACTTGATCGAGCAGCTCGGCGATCTGTCCACCCGGTATCCCGGTGTGAGCTACGCGTTCGAGGGTCAGAAGAAGGAGACGAGCGAGTCCCTGGGCTCGCTGGCGATCGGCTTCCCGGCCGCGCTTCTCGCGATCTTCTGCATCATCGCGGTCGTCTTCCGGTCGTACGCGCAGCCGATCATCGTGATGATCATCATCCCCTGGGGCCTCGGTGGCGCCATCGTCGGCCACTGGATCATGGGCTTCCCGTTCACGATCCTGTCGATGATCGGCGCGGTGGCCCTGGCGGGCGTCGTGGTGAACGATGGCCTGATCCTCGTGAGCTTCGCCAACCGCCAGCGCCGTCAGGGGGAGCGGGCCTTGGAAGCCGCGGTGCAGGCGGCGCGCGCACGCCTGCGCCCGATCCTGCTGACCTCGATCACCACGATCGCCGGCCTCGCTCCGCTGATGCTGGAGCGGAGCTTCCAGGCGCAGTTCCTCATCCCCATGGCGATCTCGCTGGTCTTCGGCCTGGCGTTCGCGACAGGGCTGACGCTGCTGCTCCTGCCCGTCTTCTACCTGATCTTCGAGGACATCCGGATGGGCGTGACGTGGCTCTTCACGGGCCGCTACAGCGACAGACTGATCGACACCCACGCCCCCGACGTCGAGAGTCCGTCCCAACCCACGGCCTGAGCCGTAGCCAGCCCCCCGGGGAGCCGGGCTCTCGTCCCACGCGGGTGACAGGCGCCCACAACGGGCGTAGGGTGGGGATGGAGGTTCCGGCAGGGAGGAACAGATGGGGCCGAGGGGTAGCGTGTTCGGGACGGTCGCGTGCATCCTCCCGTGGATTCTGGTCGCACTCGCAGCCGCCCTCGGTGGGGAGGCGCGCGCCGGAGAACCGACCGCCCCCACGTTGCTCGTCAGGGCCGACGGCACGGGGGATCACGCGACGATCCAAGAGGCGATCGATGCCGCCGTCCCCGGCGCGGAGATCTTGGTCGGGGAAGGCACGTTCGAGGGCCATCTCCGCATCACGAAGCCGCTCAGCATTCGGGGTGCGGGCTTCGGCTCGACGCACGTCACGTCGCTGCTCTTCAAGCGGTGCGATCTGAACGCAGTGAATCGCTCCATGATGCCGCGTCTGCGACAGGCTCGAACCGAGGCAGAGCGCCAGGCGGTGTGGGCGGCGATTCGCGCCAAGCGGGCCGCTCTCGTGCGGCCCACGGTCCTCATCGAGGACACGGAGGGCGCGACCCTGACGGGACTCCGCATCAGCGGTCGCGCCGAGCGTGAGGAGGGAGTCGTCAATCCGGGTGAGGTCGTCGCGTTCCGGCGCGCCCGCGGAAGTCTCTTCCACTGCGCCGTCCTCGGCTCGCCCGGCCGTGGCATCGCGATTGGCGGCGGGAGCGACGTCGTGGTGAGCGACTGCCTCGTGGCCGCCATCTGGGCCACCGGTATCGAGATCGGCGACGGCGAGGGCGTTCCGGTCAAGGCGCGCATCCGGGACACCGACGTACGCCGCTGCGTCCACGAGTGCATCGCGATCGCTCCCGGCTGCGACGACGTGGTCGTCGAGCAGTGCCGGATATCGCTGTCGGCCCGGCACGGCGTCCGCTACGACGATGCCTCCCCCACCGTGCGCCGAAACCTCATCGCCGCACACGAGGGGGCGGGGATCTATGCATCGGGGGATACCCACGCCGTGGTGGAGGCGAACCTCGTCGTTGGCAATGCCGGCGAGGGCATGAGCTGCTGGTTCCAGAACGCGGACAGGATCCGTGCCAACACGTTCGCCAACAACGACATGATCGCGGTGGCGCTGGCCGGCGGGTCGCGGCCCGTGGTGGAGAGGAACGTGTTCTTCCGCAGCTTCGTCGCCGTCGACGGTCTGAACCTGGCCCGGGAGAGGAGAGCACCGAGGCGTCCCCACCGACTCCCTATCCGATTCGACGCAATGTGTGGTTCAAGTGCGCGCGCTTCACGCGTACCCTTCGGCGCGGCACGACGGTCGACGACGAGGCCTACGAAGACCTGCCACTGCCACCCGACGCGGGAACGTCAAGGCGGATCCCGGCTTCAAGGATGCCGCCGCCCACGACTTCAGCGCTGCCGGCGAGTTCGAAGGCCGGCGTCCGCGACGCCAAGGCCCTGACGAGCCTCTGGCCCGTCCAGCCCGAAGAGAAGAGGATGAAGGAGGCCTGGGGCGACGGCTGCGCCGCCGCCGGCCACTAGACGAACACCTCGGCCCCGGTCCGCTCGGGTTCCGGCCACGGCGCAGGGTTGTCGGGCGTGCGCTCCAGATTCACGGCGCGCTTGCCGTCGCCGACCGGCAGCACGGCCGTGCGCCCGATCGCGAGCTTCATCCACAGAAGCCCCAGCGGGCCGAGCAGGAACGCGGCTGCGACCCAGCAAAGCTGCGCCGCGCGCGTCGGCACACGCCGCCGCGCCGATCGCCAGCCGAGGAGCGCCATCACGATGCCGAGGGCGAGCGACGCGACAAACCACCCCGCGCATGAACGGGACGAGAAGAAGGGATCTCGCCACCACCAGCGATTCATGGCGCCGCGCGAGCGTGGACCCTCGGAGAGAAACGCCCACGCGTTCAGGACGGGCGGCCGGAGCACGCCGAGGAGGCCCATGGCCGCGGCGGGCAGCTTCTCCTTCAGGTCCACCGGCTCGAGGCGAGCTTCACCGACCCGCTCCCGCCCGTCCATGTCGAAGTACCGCAGGCGCGCGCCGTACCGGGTCGGATGCTGCGGCACGATCCAGGTCTCGAGTCCACCGGGCCCCGTGGCGGGGGCGTACCCGTAGGTCCGGCTCGGCACGTACTCGTCCCCGGCGAGTGCGCGAAGCGCCAGAAGCCCATGTGTCTCGTCGAGGAGCCAGTAGCTCCGTCCGTGCGCCACCACGGCCGGGGGACCGGAGAGGGGGCCCTCGTAGGGCACGAACGCGCGCCGCTCAACGTCGAGCCGGATCGGCTCGAGGGAGGGGACCTCCGGGTCGCGATCCAGACGCAGCACGTAGGAGTCGTTCGTGCCGAGAACGGTGGCGACCCACGGGCCGCGCAAGATCTCGTAGCCGAAGAGGGTGGCCTCCGGGGGAAAGCGGGCAGCCCCTCCGGGCGGCTCACCCTCATGGAACCCGTCGGGCCCCACCCACGCTTCGACCCCGAGCCCCACACCCCGCTGACAGAGGAAGAGGCCGCCCACGAAGCTCCATCGTGGGAGCTTCCGATAGTCGATGGTGCCCTCGCCGGCGCGGCGGCGCTGCTCGGCGTAGAGGGCCGTGGCGACCGGGTCGGCCCACGACGCGCTTCGCCGGGCCCGCCGGGCGCCTACAAGGAAACGGGGGTCGTCGAACTGCTCGTAGGCGAGGGTGTCGTCTTCGCCGCGGAGGCTCCCCTGGACCCGGAGGCTGGTGCTGGGAGCCTCATCCTGCTGGTCGAGAGGCCATCGCCTCACCACATCGCGTGCGTCGTCCAGCTCGACGATGCCGCCCTCCGATGTCCAATCCCAAGTGCGGACCTCCCCTTCCGCGTCGAGCCCGTAGCGCGGCAGCGTCCACTGCAGGGCCCACGACAGGCTGCTGCGTGCCCAGAGGGCGCCCTCGAGTGCAATCAGACCGAGGATCCCCAAGAGCAGCAACCGCGAGACGGGGCCCCGCCGCCTGCTCTCTCGAGCTTGGACCAGACCGAGGAAGAGCACGCCGAGCACGCTGGTCAGGAGCAATGCGGCCGGGATGGTCGGTGCACGTGACACGACGGCCCAGGCGGCCACCGGAACGACGAGACACGCAGGAACCACGAGGGCATAGGGGCGCAACCCCGTCACGTAGCGCGCCAGCGCCCAACTCGCGATCGCGAGGCTCACCACGAGCGCGTGGGTCGCGAGGCCGTAGTGGATCGGGTCGTGATACGGAAGGACGTCCGCCCCGATGCGAACCCGCAGGCGCGCCAGCTGCATCGTGTCGATCCAGGTCGTGATCCAGAGCGAGGCGAAGAAGGCCAGAAGAGCGATCGCAAGCACGAGGAGTCCAGCCACCGTGCGGGCGACTTGCAGGCGCTCGGCCGACAGCGGACGGTGCTTGAAGAACGCATCGTCGCGTCGGAGCTGATCCAGAAGGCCCTGGGCCAGGCCGAGCGCCAACCCGCCGATGATGGCCGTCCCGACCATGTCCTCGGTGTGGTCCCAGCTCCCGGCGATCTCGGCCGCGGCGACGATGCCCGCGACGATCCACATCGGAAGCGCCACCACGAGCAGCTCGCGGAACTCCTTGCCGATCACGGCGCGCATCACAGGGTCTCCCTCGCGTCGGTCGTGTAGTCGATGAACAGGTCCTCGAGGGAGAGCCCCTCGGCATCCACGGATCGCGCCCCGGTCGCGCGGAGGGTGGCCTCCGTGTCCGCCGCGTGATCCACGACGGTGAGCACGAGTTCCCGATCGCGGCGGCGGGCGCGGATGATCCCGGGCGCCGCGGGCGGCTCGGGTGCTTCCCCATCGAAGACGGCGCGGTAGCGACGCACACGAGCCTTCAGGTCGTCCAGCGGCGCATCGATGCGGAGGACACCATGATCGAGAAGTGCCACGTGATCGGCGACGCGTTCGACGTCGGTCAGGATGTGGGACGTGAAGAGCAGCGTCCGCCCCTCTTCCTGGATGAGGTCGATCATCACCTCGAGGAACTCGCGGCGAACGACGGCATCGAGCCCCATGCCGGGGTCGTCGAGGATGACCAGCTCCGGGTCCGTGGCGAGCGCGAGGGCGAGCGAGAGCTGAGCGCGCATGCCGCGCGAGAGCTGGTAGACCCTTCGATCGGTCGGCAAGCCGAGGCGGTCGAGGTACACCCGGCAGCGAGCCGCGTCGAAGGAGCCGAAGCTCGCATCCTGGAAGCGAACGAGGTCTCCTACCCGCATCCAGCGCACGAGGGGGTGCCCCTCGGGTACGTAGCCCACGCGCTCGCGGACCGCGGGCGGGAGGGCGCGCGTGTCGTGCCCAGCAAGCTCGACGCGCCCACGGGTCGGCCTGCGGAAACCGAGGAGGCAGTCGAGGGCCGTGGTCTTGCCGGCCCCGTTTCGACCGAGCAGGGCGAAGATCGATCCCGGCGGGACCCGAAAGGACACGCTGTCCAGAGCACAGGTCTCCCCGTAGTACATGGTGACCCCGTCGAAGCGGATGGGCACGTGGCTCATCGCTTTCCCCCTTCCTCGAAACGAAAACGACGGAGGACGGCCTCGAAGCTCTTGCGCATGTCCTCCTCCGCGAGACCTTGATTCACGGCATCGGTGAGGGCGGCAGCGAGCGCCTCTTCCAGCTGCCTCCGCATGGCGTCCCGCCGCATGACGACGCGGCGCTCGGCGACGAACGTGCCGGCCCCGCGACGCGAGAGGGTGACCCCTTCGCTCTCCAGCACCTGGTAGGCGCGGGCCACGGTGTTGGGGTTGATCACGAGCTCCTTGGCCAGATCGCGGACGCTCGGCAGCTTGTCGCCGGGGCGGAGCCGGCCGGTCGCCACACCCCGCTTGACCGAGTTCACGATCTGCTGGAAGAGGGGCTCGCTCCCCGACGGTTGGATGTCCCAGATACCCATCGCCCTATGTACTAGTACAACCAGTACACTTAGTCAAGTCGTCTACGGACGATCACGGGTCGAGGAGGCCCTTCGCGGCGCGGCGGACCTCGGGATCGGAGAAGCGGTACACCGCCCTGTCCAGCGCGTAGTGGACGAACGCCGTTGCGAGGCCCAGGGCCAGCAGGATCGGGGCGATCCAGGACGTTCGAAGCCAGCCGGCGAACCGCCCCACGAGCCGGTCGGCGTAGGTGCCGCCGCTCGCGGGCGGCGGGGGCATCGACGCGTCGACGTCCTCGACGAAGACCGACCCCTCCTCCCCCAGGGAGAGGACCTCGATGTCTCCGGTCGCGGCGCCTGCCGCAGCATCCCCGCCGAACGCCTCCACCTCCATGAAGGGGAGGAGGACGGCGGAGAGGAGCATCAACACGACCAGCAGGGCCCAGCCGCGCCGGTTCACGACGTGCCAGAACCGGTACCACCGGGATGCGCCCGGCTCGCCTTCCCCACGCGCAACCAGCGTGGCGAGCCCCACGGCGACGGTCCAGTGCTGCACCGTCCACAGCACCAGGAAGGCGAACGGGTCCCGGATGTGGAAGGCGGCCAGCACCATCATCGCCACCCCCAGGACGTACAGCGAGCGGGGTAGGGCGAGATGGGCACGCAGGGCGTCGCGCGCCAGGAGGAACAGCGCAGCACCGGCGACGAGCACCGTCCCGGTGATGCGGACGACGTGCTGCGCCCGATCCACGAGCGCAGGATCGAGGATCGGATCCAGCCACCGCTCCTGGAAGAAGACGGAGCCGGCAAGCACCTCGGCCGCGATCACCAACACCCCGCCGACCCCCAGCGCGAAAAGCCGGTCGACCCGGCGCGCGCCCGGATCCCTCACGTGCCCGGCGCGCAGCCGGTAGAGGCTGAGGGCCCCGTAGTGCTGGGCCGCGAAGTGGTACGTGACGAGGAAGTAGTCCACGATCGCCAGGAAAACGAAGCGCTCGAAGCGTGTGAACCCCAGCGCGTCGTCCGGTGGCAGGAAGACCGCGAAGCAGAACAGCACGATCCCGACGGGCACCCAGACGAAGCGGGTCCGCTGGCTCGTCAGGAGCGGACGGTAGGCGGTCGTGAAGTAGGCGAGCCAGGTCGAGCTGACGCGGTGCCCGACCCAGAACAGCAGACTCATCACGAAGTAGACGTTGTCCACCGGACTGGCCACGAGGGAGTCGTGCCCCCGCCCGAGGAAGTAGACGAGCGGGGCGAGCCACAAGGCGCTCAGCATCCAGGCCCCGTCCCAAGCCGGCCCGCGCACCCACCCCCCGACGCGGCGGTGGGCCTGGCGAGGCGGGGCGGGGGCGACGACCGTGGTCACGCCGGGCATCCTACGACCAGCCCCGCGTTCCCGGGCGGGCCGCCGGATCAAGGCTAGAATTCCGTCTCGACCTGGAGATCCCCCATGCGTTCGTCCATCCCCGTCACGCTCCTGCTCCTGGCCCTCGTCCTGGGCCTCGGCGCTCCCCCGAGCGTCTTCGCCGACGACGGGGATACCGCGCCCCCGGCGGCGACCCCGGCCGGTCCTGCCGAGGAAGCCCCGGAGCCCTCGCCGCCGGAGCCGCTCCTGTGGGTCGTGGAGGGCGAGCCCCGGATCTTCCTCTTCGGGACCATCCACATTCCGGACCAACGCGTGAAGACCTTCAGCAAGACCGTGGAGGACGCCCGGGCCTCGGCCGACGTGCTGTGGACCGAGATCAGGATGGAGATGGCCGAGCAGATGAAGGTGCAGATGGCGGCCATGCTGACCGGGGGGAAGACCCTGAAGGACGTCCTTCCCGAAGACCTCTACAAGCGCACCACCGAGTACATCGCCAGCAAGGGCTACCCCGGGGCCATGCTCGACGCCTTCAAGCCGTGGGTCGTGGCTACGACGATCCAGATCCTCGATATCCTGCCGCAGATGGCGCAGAACCCGGCGCTCGACGCGACGCTCTACGACGAGGCCAAAGCCGCCGGCAAGGAAGTCGGGGGCCTGGAGACCGCCGAAGAGCAGATCGCCATCTTCGACACGATGAGCAACGAGGAGCAGGCCGAGATGCTGAGCAAGACGATCGACCTGCTGAAGGAAGCCGAGAAGGACGGCGGGGCACTGGAGATGATCACCAAGGCCTACCTCACGGGCGACCCGGAGGTGATCCACAAGGCGATGTACGACCAGTACGACCCGACGGACCCGCTGCAGAAGAAGCTCATGACCGCGCTGCTCGACGATCGCAACGTACGCATGGTCGACCGCATGCTGGAGCGAAGCGCCAAGGCTCCGGAGAAGACCTACTTCGTCGCCGTGGGTGCGGCGCACTACCCGGGCGAGATGGGCATCCTGAAGCTGCTCGAGAAGAAGGGCAAGACCGTCCGCCGCCTCAAGCGCGGTGACACGATCGAGGCCCCGAAAGCCGAAGCGACGGCCGCCGAGTGATCGCTAGCCAACCGGCGCCGTCCGCCCCGCGAGTTCGACCACGAAGAGGTAGCCGGCCCAGAGGGACACCAGGACCTTCAAGCCGACGCCGAGCATGGTGTAGACGAAGACGCCGAACGACGCCTTGAACGCCTGGCCCCAAGGGAGTCCGACGATCACCTCGGCCGCGAAGGCGCCGACCCAAGCGCCCAGGATCATGCCGAAGGGTGGAAACCAGATCATCCCGGCCAGCATGCCGGCGATGCAGCCCCAGACGCCCCCTCTCGACGCCCCCCACCGCTTCGCCCCGATCGCCGGCGCGGCGGTGTCCACGATGGTCACGAGGACCGCGGCCACACCGACGAGCGCCAGCTCGAGCCCCGTGAACGACGCCGCGTCCCAGTCGCGGGCCGCGTAGAGCGAAAGCAGCCCGAGGAAGCTCAAGGGCGGGCCGGGAATGACGGGGAGGATGCAGCCGACGAGACCGGCGAGGATCAGGAGGGCCCCGAGGCCGATGAGCAGGACGGCGAGCACGCCGCTACTGTACGGGGCTCCGGATGATCGCGCGCAGGATGCGCCCGTCGCGCAGCGAGCCGAGCGCGAGGGTCGAGGGCGCCTCTCCTTCGACGAGAGGGAGGCCCTCGGCGCGCAGCTCGATCCTCTCCGTGCGGGGGAAATGGAGGACGGGGCTGCAGCCGTCGTCCAGCACGCGGAGCCCCAGGTCGCGCGCGGCGACGTCGCGCCTGAAGACGAGATCGACCCGCCACCTGGAGCCCCCCAGCGCCCGGCGCGGAGTCGCGAGGAGGTTCCACCCGTTAAACAGGATCCCGACCCGGGGATCCGCGATGGCGACGCTTCACCCCACCTCCACGTCCGCGTCGAGGAGGTAGGTGGCGTCCTGTCCGACGCGCAGGAGTGCGGTCTCGCCATCGCATGCCATGAGCTCTGCGTGGGCGAGCAGCGTGTCGTCGGCCATCAGGTCGACGCCAAGGCGCAGATGCCCGGCGCCGCTCTGGAGTCCGTCCAGCGTCCGGGCGACAGCACGTCTCGCCGCGCCCGAGCCGGCGACCCAGACGCCGCCACGCGCATCCACCTCGACGTCGGCGCGAGGCTCCTGTCGCCGCAACGCCTCGCGGAGGGACCGCAGGTCGTACCGACCGCCACGGCGCGTTGCCACGGGCCAGCTCGCCAGCTCGAGCGCCTCGCCCGAAGGTCGATCCAGCCGGGGAGTCGCCCGCGGAGCGACGAGCGCGCCGGCTCCGAACCACTGGACGCGCCGGGCCCGGCCCCGCCGTTCGCCGACGTACTCGACGGTGGGCACGATGCGCAGGCCGTACCGGCCGTGGGAGGTCTCGACGGCCGACGTGAACGCCTCGCCCACCGCCACCACGCCGGAGGCCCGGAGGAGTGCGCCGCGGTAGCACGGGAGGGTCAGGGCACCCAGGTAGCGCGCGCGGGTCGGGATCGGCGCGGGCTCATCGACATCGCCCACCTGCACCGTGGCGTCGAGTCGCACGAGCGCCCCGGCCTCGATCGGCGTGGCCCGCACGGTCATGACCACGCCGCCCTCGAGCGCCACGGGGATCGGATCCCCGATCACCGAGGGTCGTTCGCCTCCGCTGTTGTCGCAGGCAACCTCGGGGTCGTAGTCGAGCACGACGGGCACGGTGCGCGTGTCGTGCCACGCCCGCGCTTCGCCGGGTCGGGTCACGAGGCGCGCGCGCACGACGGCGCCACCGGGTCGCGTGACCTCGAAATCGAGGACGACGCGCTGAAGGAGATCCCGGGCAAGAGCACGGACATCGTCCCGGCTCCGCACATGTTCCTCGGCCCAGCGCCGAGTGGCCAGATTCAAGGCCCCGAGATCGTCCGCGCCGCCTCCCTCGTCGTCGTGCCTGTCGGGATACCAACCGAAGTGCTGCGCGTGCCTCGGGAGGAAGCCCAGGATCGGCGCACCCTGTGAGGGAGCGGGATCGGTCAGAGAGCGCAGCACGTCCGCGGACCCTGTGGCGGGGAGCGGTGCTTCGTCTGCCGCTACCGACGAAGCGACCGCGACCGCGACCACGACCACGAGGAGGAGCAGCGCCCCGCGCATCACCGTGCCAGTGCGCATTCGACCGAGAGCTCGCGTCCGTCGTGGAGGCGGCCGAGCGGCACGACCACCGACCCACCAATGTCGATCACGAGATCCTGCACCGCGCCCCGCGCGTAGGTCCGCGGCACCTCGATCGGCCCCGTGCAGTCGTTGCCCGGTCGTGTCAGGTCGAAGGGCATGTCCACGTCGGACATGCGGACGTCGAGTCGAAAGAGTGCCTTCTCTCCGATCGGGGACGGGGTGGCGCGAAACTCGAGTTCCACCCCCGCGAAGAGGGTCTCGACGATCGGATCCCCGACGCGGGCTTCCTGGGCCACCTCCACGCCCCAGTCGGAGAGAAACGCAGCCTCGGTCCCTGCCTGCCACACGACGCGTCCACCCGCCGGGACGTCCATGGTGAGCGTGGCCAGCCGTCGTTTCGAGGCATCAGGGCGGGCCTCGACCAGAACGACCGTCGCACGTAGAGAAAGGAGCAGCGCCCCCTCCATCTCTTCGAGGAGTGCGCGTACCCGGGACCGCGCATCACCGGCTCCCATCGCGACGAGCCGGCCACCTTCGTGCAGCCCGAGCCAGGCGCCGTCCTGTTCCCACAGGCCGGGCGGCGTGCGTGCCCGGACAGTCTCCACGAGGCGGTCGGCATCGAGCGCCGGCACCCGCTCCTCGACGGGCCACGGCTCGCGCGTCCAGTAGCCCGGGCTCGCGGGGTGGGCGAACAGGGCGCGCTCGGCGCGGGGGGTGATCAGCGCCGACGCGTCCAGGCGCATCGAGGAGGCATGCGTGGTCGGCGCCCCGTGCACGCGTGCGGCTGCGAGGAAGGCCTGGATGCCGGCCTCCGGATCTTCGGACAGGAGGATCACGCGGGCGGAGGCAGGCGAGACACGACTCCGCGTGGTCGCCCGAAGGACGTGGACCACGGGCAGGTCGATGGCGCCGAAGGGCGCGGTCTCCAGCGACAGTTTCCGGATCGGGCTCCGGGTCTCGGCCGTCTGCCCGAAGGTCTCGAGGAGGACGGACCCGTCCTGGAGCACGAACGGGCGCACCTCGAACGCCCAGCCTGTCGTGAGAGTGTCCACGCCCGGATCCCCCACGATCGAGTCCTGGGCGATCTCCACGTCGTAGTCACGTAGATAGCGCTCGCGTCGCAGCTGCCCCATCACGGTCCTCGCGCCCGGGCGAACCAAGGTGGTTGCCACCTCGACGCGCGCGCTCACGGCGGCCAAGGCATCGTGCCATGACGCGCGGTCGGCCGCGGGCACCTCCCCGCCGCGCAGCTGAGCGAGGAACGAGGGCTCGAGCTGCCCGACCTTCTCGGGCGGGATCCTGAGGCGCTCCAATACGACTTCGACGCGCGTCGCTCCTTCGGCCCAGAACGCCTCGAGGGCCTCGCCGATCCGCTCCTGGCGCGCGGGCGTCGTCGTCACCAGGAGGCGCTCACCGTCGAGCTCGAGCTGCTCGCCCTCGACGTCGCCGAGTCCAGGCACGACCGCGCGGAGCAGGTCCAGGATCTCGTCCTCGGCGAAGCTGCGAAGCGGGGGCTCCTCGTCCTCCTCCTCGCTCATGCCCGGCTGCGGCCGTAGGAAGGACTGGCCGCGAAGGCCCAGGCCGAGAATCGGCGCGGTGGCCGGGTGGTCCGCGCCGAGGAGGGCACCGACGGGGTAGGAGCGATGGACGAGGGCATCCCCATCGCCTCGGGCGATCGGCGCGCCGGCGCCGTGCGCGCCGAGGAGGAGCAGGGCCAGCAGGGGGATCGACAGCAGCTTCATGGCGGGTTTCCGGGGTCTGGGTCGGGGACTAGGAACGTGTCCGTCCCTCCCTGGAACGGGCCGATCGGCCCACGCGGGGGTCACGTCCGGCCTCGGAGGCGGGGAACACGGGGGCGCCGGGCGTCGTATCTCTCCCCGTCGAGGGACGACGGCCGGCCCGGCGCGGCACGCCCCATGCCCTCCCGTACACTTCCCCGTTCCCCTGGGAAAGAGAGAGCTCAGGGGTTAGGAGATCTCGATGCTGCGACGCTTCCTCGTCCCCCTCTTCGTGCTCGGCCTTCTGGCCACGCCGGCGCTCGCCGCCGACGACACCCAGCCGGACGCCACCGCGGTCGCCGGCCAGGTCCAGCAGGCCAAGGCCCTCTTGAAGGAGGGCAAGTTCCAGGAGGCCCTGAGCGCCTACCAGGCACTGAACAAGGCCTACCCCGACAACAAGCAGTTCGCGAAGGAGGCCCAGGTCCTCGCGAAGGTCATCGAACTCCGCGAGTTCGTGAAGACGGAAGAGGCCGGCCCGGGTTGGGACCGCGTCGTGACGGCACTCCACGGCTGGTACCACCAGCAGGGTCTCGATGAGATGGCGCTCGAGCACGACATGGCTGCGCACGCGAAGGCCGACAGTGCCGACACCGCATCGCTCGTCGCGCAGTCGCTGCTCGAGCTCGATCGCAACGAGCAGGCCGCGACGTTCGTCACCGCGCTCCGCGAGGGTCAGAAGAACGAGCAGCTCCAGGTGATGAACGGCATCGCCCACGCGCGCCTCGGCAAGATGGACGCGGTCAAGGAGCAGCTGGCGCTCTACCCCCTCCCCGAGAAGGGTGACGCCGGTCTCATGTTCGACGTCGCTCGCCTCCAGACCCTGATGGGCGAGAACGACAAGGCGATGGCCACGCTGACCCGTGCATTCGAGAACTGCCCGCCGCGGGCGACCGAGACGCTGCAGACGATGGCCAAGGAGAGCCCGGACCTGGCCTCGCTCCGTCGCATGGACGGCTTCGTCAAGGTCCTCGAGACCACCCCCAAGGCCTCGGATTGCGGCAGCTGCGGCGGCTGCGACGACGGTGGCTGCCCGAGCAGCGGTGGCGGTTGCGACGACGGCGGCTGCGAAGACGGCCAGTGCCCCGAAGACAAGGGCAGCAAGGAATGCGGCAGCGGCGGCGGTTGCTGCGGCGGCTGCAAGTAGCCCGCTCCCTCTCGGTTACGCGACCCACGGGGCCGGGCCTCCCAGGAGGCCCGGCCCCGTTTGCATAGGCAGCAGCCGAGTCCGCTTGGGGGCAGCGGCGATCGACATTCGGAGACGAGGCGACCCGAACGTGTGGTGGGGCTTTCCGGTCTTGCTGGTCCTCGTACTCGCGCTCCAACGCGCGTGGGACTACCTGTACGACGCACAGTTCACCTGGCGCGGCCTGGGCCTCATGGTCTCCCTGTTTGCCCTGTGGATCGTCATCCTGCTGACGGGAGGCTGGATGGGAGGCCTGGTGGCGGTGGTCGGCAGCTTCGTTCTTGGAGCCCTCCTCGACGCCGCGTTGAGGCCGATCCTGGGTCACTTCGCGCGCCGGCATGCGGCGCAGTGGAGTCGCAAGGAGCAGGCACGCTTCGCCAAGCTCCTGGAGGCGTCGAGCAGTGCGGGCTTCTACGAGCGCATGGAGGACGAGCGCCTCGAGGAAGCCCAGCGCTGCCAGACGACGCTGCTCATGGCGTCGATCGATGCCGACATCCAGGAGGCCCTCGCCGCGCACGACAAGCACACCGAGGATCTCGCGAGGTTCTACTTCGACAAGCAGTTGAAGGACCTGCCGCCGTGGCATCGCGACCGCGCGGTGCGAAACCCCCGGGCGATCGACTACTACTTCGACACGGCCGTCGACCTGCCGGCCACCGGCCCATCGACCGTGCTGCGCGCCTGGGTCATGGAGCGTCCCGCCGGGGAGATGCCCCCCCGCCTCGAAGACGACCGACAGGCGGAGCAGGCCCTGGCCACGCGGCGCCGGGCGCGCCGCACGGAGTCGGGATCCGCGTAGGATCGCAGCGTCGAACGAGACGGACCGGCAGGGCCAGCGTCAGCGGAGAAGGAGCAGGAGCTGCCCGTCGCCTCCGGTCTGGAAGTTCCCCACGAATACGCCGAAGCCGCGCCCTGGCGTGAAGAGGCCCCCGTGCACGTCTCCGTTGAAGAGGTCCATCAGAAGGTAGTCGTCGGCGCCTGGCAGCAGCTCGACGCTGCCGTAGACCGCGGGGGTGATGGTCCCCATCGTGTTGTAGGACAGCGTGACGGACCCGAGCCCGCCGGGGGGGAACTGGAAGTCGCCCCCGAAGGCGATGGAATCCGGCGGGCTGAACCCGGTGCCCACGACGGCGTAGGGGCCTTCGACCTCGTCCACGTCGGGTGCAAGGTGGGACCGGATGTAGATCTGCATGGAGGCGAAGCCGCTGGCATCCGGGAGATGGGCCATCAGGAGTATGTTCCCGTCGGCTGAGAGTGCCCCGATCTCGTTGTCGGCGCCGGTACCCAACGGATTGACGTGCCGGATCCATCCCGCGGCATCGACCGAGTAGCTGGAGGTCACTTCGACGGGGCCCGGGGGTGGGAGCACGACGTCGCGGACACCGTTGCGGATGGACGTGCTCCCGAGGCGCCACTGGGCTCCGCCCGCGCGGATCCCGATCTGGCTGAGACGCGCCGTGAAATCGAGCCCCGCGGCCTCGCTGTTGAGGTCGCACCGCCGCCAGTCGCCCTCGAGATCGGAGAGCGTCGGAGCGAGGCGGCGCCGCATCATGACGACGAGAACGGGGTTCGCGCCGTCTTCGAGCGCCGTCGCGATCGCGAGGTCACCGTTCGTGGCGATGCGTCCCACGAGGGGCTGGCCGCTGGTGGGCGAGAGCGTCAGCGTGCGGTCGCTGTCGACGTCGTAGGTCAGGGAAGGGGCGACCACGGGGTCCGTGTCACCCGTGCCCGACACCCACATATCTCCACCGACGAGGTTCCCGGCAGCGTCCGCCTCGTAGCGGCCGGATCCGGAGATGAAGTTCCCGCTTCCGTCGTCCATCTGGAAGACGAGCGCGTGGTAGGACCCCTGGAGCACGGGCCGATCGGGGCCGGGGGGAGTCCAGAGGCCGCTATCCGACGCGCCGCCACAAGCCGCGAGCGCGAGGAGCAAGGTCGTGAGGGTCATGACGTAGGGCAATCGGACGTGCATCGGGATCTCCGCGGCCGACATCGAGGCCAGTCGGTGATCTGCGAAGGGCTGGGCCGCGAGGACAGGTCAGTCGAGCTTTTCTCGAGCCTCGTCCACGAAACGCTCGGCCCGGGCCGTCCGTGCCGCCGGGTCCGCTGCCAACAAGGCCTCGCCGGCCTCGAGGTGCCGGCGGGCCGTAGGGGGATCGTCGTGCGCCAGGTGGAGGGCGAGGAACGCATGGCCGATGGCCCTCAGTTCACCGAGGCCGGCATTCATGTCGAGGGACCGCTCGAGGTAGTAGGCGGCGGAGACGCCCCCCATCCGCGCCTCGGCGATGCCGGCCAGGAGATACCCCTCCCCATCGGGAACGCCGCGTATGTCGGTGGACCGCGCGAAACCATGCACGATGCCGCGGGCGGCCTGCCGTCGCTGGGGGTCGGCCTCGGGGGGCGTCAGGACCTGCCAGGCCCACGCGCGGAGCCCCTCACGCTCGGCACCGTGCGCATGCGCGGCGCGCAAGGCACCTTCCAGCACATCGTCGCCGACATCCGGATCGCCTTCGATAGACCGGACGGCCTCGTCCCAGGCGCCCGACTCGACCAGGCGTTGACGAAAGAGCGCTTCGCCCTCGAGGCGCGTCGTGACAGCGCGGCTGATCGCTCGAGACCGCTCGGCCGCGGAGCGGGTGTCCCAAATCCGCGCCGTACCATCCGTGCTCGCCGAGAGCAAGCGGCGGCCGTCGGGCGTGAAGGTCAGGTCGATCACCCAGCTGCGGTGGCCGCGCAGGGTGGAGAGCAGCTCGCCACGCTGCCAGTCCCAGACGTCGATGGTGCCGTCTCGCGATCCCGTGAGCAACCGCCGGCCGCCCGGATGGAACACGACGCTGTGGATCGCGTCCGTGTGATCGCCGTGGTCGGGATTGGCCTCGCTCAGCACGCGGAGCGGGTGGCCCGTCGAGACGCGCCAGAGGCGCGTGGTTTGATCCTCGCCCACCGAAGCGAGGACATCGCCAGCAGGAGAGAAGGCCAGTCCGCGTACGGCCCCGCCGTGGCCCTCCAGCGCGCGGGCGACCGTCCGCCGACGCGTGTCGAACACCCAGACGCCGCCTTCGTGCCCCCCCGCGGCTGCCATGTGCCGCGGCGCGTCGAGGGCAAGCGCGCGCAGCGGATGGTCGGAGAGGGGGACGGCTTCGGCGAGGGATCCGTCGTCCAGGCTCCACAGACGCAGCGAGCCGTCGCCGTCGGCACTCAGGAGCGTCCGACCGCCGGGCAGGAACGCGAGTCCGAACACACCGTCCTGGGCAGCGGAAAAACGATGGAGGACGGCCCCGTCCGTCAAGCGCCGCACGAGGATGGTCGCATGCTTGGCCGCATCGCCCGTCGCGAGGAGCCGTCCGTCCGGGCTGAAGGCCGCGGCGCGGATGTGCCAGGGATGCCCTGGCCACGCGCGCACGAGCTCGCCGGTGTCGACATCCCAGAGGCGCGCGACGCCACACACGCCGCCGGTGACGGCCTGACGACCATCGGGATGGACGGCGACGACCGTCGCCTCGTCGATATGGGGTCCAAGCACGTGGGCATCGCGCACCCGCCCTGAGTCCCACTCGATCAGGGTCCCCGCCCACGATCCCGTCACGACCCGACGACCGTCCGGGTGGAAGGAAACGACACTGACCTCGCGTCCTTGCGGCCGCGGCTCCAGTGCCTTGCCGGTCTGGACGTTCCAGAGGTGCAGTTGCCCGCCTCGCTCCAGGGTGGCGAGCAGCCGACCATCGGGCCGTGCCGCGACGTCCCACAGCTGGCGCCGATGCGGGAGGACCCGCCGGACCCGCCCCGTCGCACGGTCCAGGAGGTGCAGGACCCCATCGTAGGCCGTACCCGTTACCAGATCGGGCTCGACGAAGGCGACGTTCAAAACACCCCGCGGGCTGACACGCGCGGACCATCGCGGCGTCAAGGTGTCGGCATCGAGAAGGGACAGGTAACCGTCGAGGCGTCCGACGACGACGTGGCGGCCGTCGCCGCTCACTTCGACGGCGTGCACCTTGCTCGCAAACGAGCACGTGCCCACCTTCTCCAGGGTCTCCACGTCGAGCGCAACGACCCGACAGTCCTCGGCGCCGACGAGGAGTCGGTCTCTCGATCCGTCGAACGCGAGCCCCTGGATGCGGTCGTCCCAGGCCAGCGGAGGGCGGGCTTCCCCATCCGGCCACGACCACAGGGACAGCGTCCGTCCCGAGCCCGCGGCCAACGCCCCACTGTCCGGCCGCCATGCGACGGTCTCCGCCTGTTGGGGCGTCGGCAGATCGGCCACGATCCGGCCGCTATCATGCGCAACTACACGAACCCCCCGGTCGTGGCCGACCGCGACCCAGCGCCCATCCGGGCTGTGCGCGATGGAAGCCACGGCGCTGGGCGACACGCTGGCGAAGGTGCGCACCCCGGGCTGGATCCGGCTGTGGAGATGCTCCCACTCCCAGTCACGGTGCTCGGGCGGCGCGCCGCGTAGTAGGCGCTGGGCCCGAGACAGGTCGCCGTCACGCACGGCGGTCTCCGCCGCCGCGATGCTCGCCGCGTAGTGCCGCAGGGTGGCGTGGCGCTCCTTCTCCGTGAGGTTCTTCAGGTAGAACCCGGAGGTCAGCACGAGCGCCAGGGCCGCGACGGCGAGCGTCGTCGCTAGGGGGCGGTGCCGCCGCACGGACGCGCGCAGCAAGTAGCCGAGGCTGGGTGCGCGCGCGGCGATGGGACGGCCTTCCAGGAAGGCTCGCAAGTCGCCCGCGAGCGCATCGGCCGTCGGATAGCGAAGGGAAGGATCGTGCGCGGTGGCCTTCTGCACGATGGTCGCGAGATCGGCGGGAATGCCCGCGGCGCGCGTGCGCAGCTTGGGGAGGGGCTCTTGGGTGATCGCCTTCACGAGGGCGGCGCGGTTGGCATCGGCGTAGGCCGGCGCCGAGGTCAGCAACTCGTAGAGGATCAGCCCGAGACCGTAGATGTCGCTGCGTACGTCGTGCTCGCCCTGGAAGCTCTCCGGCGCCATGTAGCGGAGGGTGCCGACGAGATCGCCCGTCCTCGTGAGCCCGCCGGCGTTCTCGTCGAGGCAGAGGCCGAAATCGGTAATCCACGCTCGGCCTCGCTCGTCGAGGATCACATTCGATGGCTTCACGTCGCGGTGAAGCACCCCCCGGGCATGTGCGAACGCGAGCGCGTCCGCCGTTTGGAGACCGATGCGGGCAATGTTGCGGCAGTAGCGCAGCCGATCCGAACGCGAGGGCCGTGGCCCCGATCCACCGGGTGTCGGGGGAGGGACGATCCCCCGTCCCTCGGAGGGACCAGACGCCGTCGAGACAGTGCTCAGCTCGGTACTGAAGAGGCGCCGAGCAAGACCCGAGCCCGACGGCGGGGCCTCGCTGTGCAGCAACTCGCGGGTCTCGACGAGGATCGCGTCCAGCCCATGGCCGTCGATGAACTGCATGGCGTAGTAGTGCGTTCCACGGTCCACGCCGAGTCCGATCACGGGCACGATGTTGGGGTGCTGGAGGCGGGACGCCGCCTGCGCCTCGATGCGGAACCGCTCGACGAATTGGGCGTCGGCCATGGCCCACGGGGGCAGCACCTTGAGGGCCACGCGCCGGCCGAGCGTCTCCTGGACGGCTTCGAACACCACCCCCATGCCGCCGCGAGCGACTTCCCGCACGATGCGGTAGTCCCCGAGTCGCTCGATGGATGGATCCAAGCCCGCCGGCACACGCGTCCCGACCGACGGTTCGCTGGGAAGCCGCACCCCCTCCATGACGGCGAGGAGGGGGAAGACCTCGCGGATGGCCTCTTCCAACTCGGGGTAGCGGCGGACGTACTCGCTGATCGTAGGGTGCTCACCCCCGCGCTCGCGAGCAACGAACTCCTCGGCGAGGGCGTCGAGTTCCTCCGGCAGGTCGGGGCGGCTCGTCACGCGCCTTCCCCTCCGGGATGTGGCTCGACGGCGGCGAGAATCGAGCGAAGGCGCCGTAGGGCACGGAGGTACCGCTTGCTGGCGGCGGACTCCTGGATACCGAGTTCCTCGGCCGCCTCGAGATTGGTGAGCTCCTCGAAGTGCCGAAGGACCAGGACCTCGCGATCGGCCGGGTTCATCTGATCCAGCGCGGCCTCGACCTGCAAGCGCGCCTCCATGCGCATGGCGTTCGCGCTTGGCGAGGTCAGGTTGCCCGCGAGTTCCTGGGCCATGACGACGGACGAGGCATCCGGAAACGCCGCGCGCCCGAGGGGCACCTGGCGGCGGACGTCGCGCTTCTGGGCTCCGGCGTGAAAGCGATAGAGCGCGACGAGTTTCTGGGCGGTGAGAAAGCGCAACCAGAGGAAGAAGGGCATGCGCGGGTCGTCGAGGTAGTCCCCCACCCTGGCTGAGATCTCGAGGAAAGCCTCCTGGACGACGTCGGAGGGGCTCACGCGCTCACGCAGCTTGGGGTCCAGGCGCAGATGGACCATCTTCAGCAAGCGCCGACGGTGCACTTCGAACAGCTCGGCCAGGACCTGGGCCCGATCGCGGCCCGCGCCCTGCAACGCTTCGAGATCATCCTGCGGCTGTCGGGTCCCCGTCACGGGACCAGCATACCTACCGCATGGACCCCCGCCGGGAGGGCAGGCGGCCGCGTCCGTCAGGCCCCGGAGGGGGGGGACACGCCTTTTCGCCGATTCGTGCTGTCCTGAGGCAGCGATGGTCTCCAGTTCAAGGACCGGAGGCCCCTATGCGATCCTTCCCTGCCACCGCTCCCCTGCTCCTGCTGCTCGCCCTCACACTCCCCGTCGGCTGCGGTCCCGGGGGGAACGACGCCGGGTTCGGGTTGGTGGTTCCGCGAACGGAACTCTTGCTGCCGCGGTCCACGCAGGAGTCCTTGGACGTCGCGATCATCCGGGAGGGCTACGAACGTCCGGTTCGCATCGAGGCGCTGGTCCTGCCCACGGGGGTCACGGTCGAACCCGTCGACGTCGCGGGCGATGCGCGGGACGCCATGCTCCGGTTCCGTGCCGACCACAATGCCGCACTCGGAGACCACGCCGTCCAGCTTCTCGCGACGGGTCCCGGTGAACCCCAGCGCCGAACGACGATTCGACTGACGATCAGTCCGGGACGCCTGGTGCTGGACACGGACTTCGGGGACTGGGGCATCACGCATCGTGGATGACATCGACCGCGACGTCTCCGCCAAGAGAGAGCACTTCGTCTGCAGCGTGATTCCCGAACCCAACGGAGAGATCGTCGTCGCGGGAACAAGTGTGGCCCGAAGCGACACCGAGGAACGCTGGCACTGGTTCCTCATGTGGTTCGACGCCCGAGGGCAGCACCTGCGCACCGCTCGCCGGAGTCAGCAGTTGGGCGGCGCAGGCGCACCGGACTACATGACGAGTCGCATGCACTCGGCCATCCGGACGCGGGCCGGCGGGTACGTCTGTGTCGGGGAGGCAACGCGGGCTTCGCCCCTCTTTGCGCGCCATGCCGTCGAGTACTTCACCGCGGACGGTTCCTTGGACGAGGAGTTCGGCACGCTTGGCATCGTGTTCGAGTTGCCCCAGGGGACGGAGGCCGGTTACGCAGCCCACGATGTGATCGAGATCGACGGGCCGCAGGAGCCGGGCCGCTTCCTGGTCGTCGGGGAGGCCCCGGACCCCGACCTGGGACGCGTGATGACCATCACGCGTTTTCGCGCGGACCTCGTCCGCGATGTGTCGTTCGGCTCGAGGGGCACCCTGATGTACCCGTTCCGGGGAAAGGCGTCGGGCGCGCGGCGGATCGCTGCCCTATCGCGCGATGCGCTGGTGGTCGGCGGTTGGTACGGCGTATCCGAGCAATTCATCGAGCTCGACTTCGCCCTCCTTCGTCTTGACGGCGACGGGCGACCGGATCTCAGTATGGGCATCGACGCCGAGTTGAGCGTGGACGTGACCCCGCTCGACCACCTGACCGACATGCTGGCGCAGCGGGGACGCGTCCTGATCGGGGGATACACGGGTGGACCCGCACGTGGCGTCCTGGCCCGCTTCGACTCGAGGGGGGCCGATCCGACCTTCCCGAATACGCCGATCCCCATGCCGATCGCACCCGGAGGCGGCCCGCGCTACGTAAGCACGCAGGTCGCGGCCCTGACGCAAACGAGCCACTCCCTGTACGCCGTCGGGCGGGCCGATACGGGCGCCCAAACGTACGCGCTCGTCTGTCGATTCACCGAGGAAGGCGTGCTGGATCCACAGCCGGGGGCAGAGGGGCTTAAGGTCGACTCACTCCACGCGACCGATCGGTGGCAGGCGCGCTTTGACGCCGTCACCGTCCAGCGGGGCATGCTGATCTGCGCCGGCACCTCCGACGGGAATGTGGCGCTCGCCAGGTACTGGCCCTGACCGCGGCTGCGACCACGACCCGGCCGGGTCGCGGCTCCCCCCCGAGAGCGTGCCGATCGTCGTGGGGCGGACCACCGGGGAGCGCCGGGCGACCCGCCTGAGGCAGGTAGGGTCGAGGCCATGCTCCTCCCACCCCCGAGCGCCCCGGCCCCGGACAGGAGTCGGTCTGGGACTACCCCCGGCCGCCCCGACTGGAGCGGACCGATCGCCGTATCGTCATCGTGCATCGCGACACGCGGGTGGTGGACTCGAGCCGTGCCTGGCGGGTCCTGGAAACCAGCCACCCGCCCGTCTACTACGTCCCGCGCGACGACGTGCTCGAGGGGGCCCTCGTTCCCGCCTCTCGCCGGGGCTCTTTCTGCGAGTGGAAGGGGAAGGCCGTGTATTTCGACGTCGAGGTCGGCGGCACGGTCCTGCCCCAGGCGGCGTTCGGCTACCCGCGGCCCACCCCGGCGTTCGAGGCCGTGGCGGACTGTGTCGCGTTCTACGCGGCGCCTTTCGACTCGTGCCGCGTCGGCGGGGAGGAGGCCCGCCCGCAGCCCGGCGGCTTCTACGCCGGCTGGATCACCAAGGACGTCGTGGGGCCCTTCAAGGGAGAGCCGGGGACGATGGGCTGGTAGACGGCGTAGGCTGTTGCCTTGGTCAACGTCGAGCGGAGGAGAGCGCCATGGATTGGGTCGTCAACGTCTTATCGATCGTGATCGCGCTGGGCATCTTCAACGTCTGGTTTGTGCGCGTAGGGAAGCCCACGGCGTGGCGTGGCAAAGCGGCGACCACCATGCGGGAGGAGTTCGCCGCCTACGGCCTGCCCCCGTGGTCTGTCGGGGTGATCGGGTTCCTGAAGGTCGCACTCGCGGTCGCGCTCGTCGTGGGCCTATGGGTTCCCGGCGTGACCGTACCGGCGGGCATCGGCATGGCCATCCTGATGGTCGGCGCGGTTGCCATGCACGTGAAGGCCGGCGACCCGCCGCTGAAGTCCCTCCCCGCGTTCTTGATGCTGGTCATGTCCGTGGTGGTTGCCGCGTTCGCTGGCGCATGAGCGGACGTCGGGGTCATTGAAGCAGCGGCCACGCGTAGTGTCTGGGGGCATCCGCGGTCGCCACGTTGGACCGGTCGCTCATGCGCCGTTGGGCTCCTCGCACCGGGTGTTGGCCGCCCCGCACGTTCCCTACGTGGACGGTGCGCGCAGGATGGCCGCCGCCATTTCCGACACCCACGGACGCACGTGGAGGTAGCGGCGGCGTCCTCCGTCGCGGTGGATCGCATTCGTGAGGAGCGCGACCCAGGTCCCGTCGTCGGGATCCATCCAGAGGGAGCAGCCCGAGGCGCCGGTGTGTCCGAAGCTCCGCGGTCCGAGCGCGCGGCCGGCGACGGTGTACCCCTCGGGGGAGCGGGTGTCCCACGCAAGTCCGGTCGTCCCCAACCGGATCGGATCGACGGGCCGCTGGAACCACGACGTGATGGCGGGATCGAAGAGCGGCACGGCGCCCGGGGCATGGCCGAGCCAGGCGCGCGCGAACCTCGCCACGTCGTCGATGCAGGCGAACAGCCCCGTGTTGCCCGCCACGTCGCCGAGGGCACGGGCAAGGGGCTCGCAGACGCGGCCATGAAGGGTCCGCCCGTCGTCGGTCGCGGCGTACTCGGTTGGCGCCACGTCGCCCACGAAGGGCGCGTCCGGTCGAGCGTACCCGGCGCGCGACATCGACAGGGGCACGAGAACGCGCTCCGCGACCAGCACATCCAGCGGCTTCTGCGCGAGTCGTTCCAACGCGAGCCCCAGGACGACGAAGCCGTCGCAGCTGTACTCGAACCGTGTGCCGGGCTCGAATCGCGGCGGCTGGGCGAGGATCCCGGCGACGACCTCGTCGCGCGTTCTACCCCGGAGGCGTTCGTAGGACCTCGAGGGGGCCAGGCCGCCGGCATGGGCCAGGAGGTGGACCCAGGAGATCCGGGACTTGCCTGCGGTCCCAAACGCCGGAAGCGTGTCGGCGACCGGAGCATGGAGATCGAAGCCGTGTTCCGCCGCGAGGCGTGCGAGCAGTGCACCGACCCCGAAGGGCTTCGTGAGGCAGAGCACGTCGTAGCGCGTGCGTGGCGTGACCGGTCGATCTCCGGCGTACGTGAGATGGCCGTAGCATCGGACGATTGTCTTCTCGTCGGCGCGCCCGAACGCGACGGCGGCCCCGGGGAACGCTTTCGCGCGGATGGCCGCCTCCAGGTAGCGGTCGAGGCGCATCCGAGCGCCCTGCGCGTCGAGCCGCCGGGAGTGGAGGTGATACACTCCGTGAGCATAGGGAGGGCAGGGGACACGCGGTCGTCCCCGACGAGGCACACGTGCGGGGCATGTTGAAGCGAGACATCGTGGTGGAGCCGGGGCGCCGCGAGCCCGACCGGCTGGTCGCGCGGCTTCGGGTCGGCCGACGGCAGGCCGAGGTGGCGTTTCGGACCCCGCACCTCCCGCCGCTGGAGACCGACGACCCCTACCTCCCGATCGCCTTCCTGCTCGGCATGCAGACCCGACGCCGGGTCGTGATGGAAGGCCCGGTGAGCGAGCCGCTGCTGGCATCACTCGATGCGGTCGGCGAGGACCTCTGCAGCTGGTACCCGGACCTCAGGGCGCCTCGCGTGCATGCACCCGCGGCCGTAGCCCCCCCCCCGGTACGCGCGCGCGGCACGGCCACGTTCTTCTCCGGTGGGCTCGACTCCTTCTACACGGCCATCACGCATGCCGACGAGATCACCCACCTCGTGTTCGTGCACGGATTCGACGTGGGTCTGGACGACTGCGTGCTACGCGACCTCGTGGTTGCGCGGACGCGAGAGGCGGCGGCGACGCTCGGCAAGCCCCTCGTCGAGGTCGAGACCGACTTGCGCCATCTCTCCGATCGCTACGCGAACTGGGCGTGGTACAGCCACGCGGGTCTCGTGGCTGTCGCTCTGCTGTTGTCCGCGCACTTTAGCGAGATCCTGGTACCCGCGACCCTCGCGATAGCACACCGACCACAGGCGCTGCGGGGCGATGCGGATCGGGAGACCTGGAGCGGTGGGCTCGCGAGGATCCGGAGCGACGGCGCTGAGGCGACGCGGCCGGAGAAGGCGCGGGCCGTGGCCGACCACGCGGCCGCGCAGGAGCACCTTCGGGTCTGCTGGGAGAACCGGGGGGGCGCCTACAACTGCGGACGGTGCCCGAAGTGCGTGCGCACGCTAATCAATCTCGAAGCCGCCGGCGTTCGCGAACGCTTCGGGACCTTCCCCGCGGAGCTCGAACCCGACACGATCCGGGCCCTCCCGGTTGCGACGCGCAGCGAACGGCAGATGCTCGAGGAGAGCCTCTGGATGGCAGAGGCCGAGGGCCGCCGACCCGACCTCACAAGGCTCCTCCGCGAACGCCTCTCGAGTACGGCACCGTACTGAAGGTAGGCGAGCCGGGACTCGAACCCGGATAGTCGTTCGACCGGGAGATTTTAAGTCTCCTGCGTATACCAGTTCCGCCACTCGCCCGTGGTGGTCGCGGTCCCGTTATCCCCCACCCCGGGGGCAAGGCAAGGAAGGGAGTCCCGTCCCGCCGCTCGCCGGCCACCGAGCGGTACGAGGGTGTATGGTGGCCGCATGGGGAATCTGACGGCCATCCGGTTCGCGCAGGAGGAAGCGTCGCAAGCCGCGGCGTCTCCCGCGGATGCGGCCCGGTCGGCGTACTCGCGGGCCGACGCCCTGATCCTCGACGCGCCGGGCCGGGCGGGCTGGGCCTGCCGGGCCGGATGCGCCGCGTGCTGCCACCTGCTCGTGCGGGTGCACGCGGGCGAAGCGGACGCGATCGCCGGGGCCTTGCGGACCAGCTGGTCGGACGCAGCGCGCAACGAGCTGTACGGACGTCTCGCGCACGTAGCCAGCGAGGCGAAGGACCTGGACGCCGGGACCTACCGCGCCCACCGGATTCCCTGCGCCTTCCTCGATGAGAACGAGCGCTGCTCCATCTACGACACCCGCCCCGTGGTGTGCCGCGTCCACGCATCCCGCTCCGCCACGGCGTGCGAGGATCTCGAGCGCCTGCCGCCGCTGGATACCTGGCTGTCGAAGATCGGCAAGGCGATCCACGCGGGGATGGGCGACTCCGATCTGGAGGAGCTGCACGGTGCCGTGCTCCGACGGCTCGATCCATCCTGAGACGTCCAGGCCCGAGAGAAGCAGGTCGTGGCGACCAGCCCAAGGCCTTGCGTAGGATGACCGCATGCGCCACCCGAAGACGCTCCGCCTCCTCGTCCTCCTCTCCTTGCTTCTGCTCGTCCTGCCGGCCCGTGCCCAGGACCTGTGCCTCGAGTGCCACGGCGACCCCGAGGACGAGGCCGACCGCATCGCGGACGACCCGCTCGGGCGCGCCTTTTCGTTGGAGGCCTTCCAGGCCGGCGTGCACGGCAAGCTCTCCTGCGACACGTGCCACAACGAGAGCGAGGAGGACGGATTCGAAGTCGTCCCGCATCGCATGGAGCCCGTGGCGGCGTGCCTCGACTGCCACGACGACGACTTCGAGGACGTCCATTCGCAGTTCGAGGCGAGCCACCACGTCGTGAAGCTCGGCGACCGCTTCACCTGCACGACGTGCCACGACCCCCATGCACTGCGCAAGCCCGAATCGTTCACGGACCGTCTCGAGCGCGTGCGCGTGGCGAACCAGGCCTGCGTGGACTGTCACGGGAACCAGGCGGTCTACGACGCATTCGCAGGCGAGGGCGTGAAGCCGCCGAACATCGACCACGCATGGCTTCCATCCGCGGAGAAGCACGGCACACGCATGCGGTGCATCGTCTGCCACACCCCGCTCAACCGGGAGGGCATCCATACGATCCTCCCGCGCGCCATGGCCCAGCGGGACTGTGCCGCCTGCCACGACGAGAACCCCGTGGTCGGAGAGAAGTACTTGCCGCCCCAGGAAGACCGGAGCCGCTGGATCACGAATCCGATCATCTTCGAGGAGGCCTACATGGTCGGGGCCACCAAGAACAAGCTGGTCGACGGGATCATCGTCGGGCTGCTTGGGCTGGCCGTATTGGGGATCGTGATCCACAGCCTGTTGCGCCTGCTCACGGGCCTCGGGCGCACGCGGGGCCCGGTGAAGGTCGAGAAGCTCTACCTCTACCGGGCGGGGACTCGGTTCTGGCACTGGTCGAACGCGATCCTCTTCGGCATTCTCGCCGTAACGGGCTTCCGCATGCACTTCGGCGGCAAGGAGGAACCCGTGCTCTCGTTCGAGACGGCCTGGAACGTCCACAACCTGGCCGGCGCGCTGATGCTGATCACGATGGCCGGCTTCCTGATCTCGAACGCAGTCAACGGCAACGCGCGCCAGTACTTCCAGAAGATCCCGGACATGGTCCACGCGCTGTGGCGCCAGGCCCGTTACTACGTCTGGGGCATCTTCCGCGGCGAGCCGCATCCGACGCACGCGACGAAGGAACGCAAGTTCAACCCCCTGCAGCAGGTCACGTACGCCGTCGTGCTCTACGGGGCGATGGTCGTCCTCGCCATCACCGGGGCGATGCTGCTCTTCAAGGGCATCCGCCCCGAGAACCTCTTCGGCATCCCCGGCGCCGGGGCGTGGGCGATGCTCCACTACCTCGTCTCGGCGGCGGCCACGCTCTTCCTGCTGGTGCACCTCTACCTGATCACCATGGGCGACCGCGTGTCCTACGGCCTTCGCGGCATGCTGAGCGGCTGGCACCGGCACGACGTGCCCGCGGACGAGGCACACGACGAGGCGGACGCGTCGTAGCGCGAGAGGCCGACGCGGGGTGCGCGGCGGAGCCCGAGAGGGGCCCCGCCGCGAGAATCCGCGGTGCTAGCTCCAGGCGTCGTGCGGGACGGCTTGGACGTAGATCTTCGTCGACATGTCGTCGGGGAAGAGCGTCAGCACGCAGTAGGGAACGACGCCCGACCCGTCCGGCGCGGCGGTGATTCCGGCCATGGCGCGTCCGAGGTGCCAGTCCTTGAGACTGTGGATCGCGAAGGTGTCGAGGTGGAACTGCATCCCGTTTGCGACATCGATATCCAGGCTGACGTAGTTCATCTGGCCTAGATTCACGTTCTCGGTCCTTAGGCCCACCTGACCGGGCTGGATCGCCCCCATGTTCAAGTTGAACGTATCGTTCCCAGTCAATTGGAGGTGGATCTGGTCGACCACGTGCCCCGTCGCGTTCGCGAAGCAGAGATGATCGAAGAGGCCCTTGGGCCGAGGGATCTGCGGCACCGCCGGCCCACTCGGCTCCAGCGGGACATAGTTGAGCAGTTGCGTACCTTCCACGTGTTCCTCCTTCCGGCTCGTGCAAAGAGCACGAGCACGTTTCTCCTCAGGTCAATCGTCGGGCATCGCTTGCGGCGCGCCCCCGTGTTCGCGCCACGCGGATTGGATCTCGCGGTAGAGCGGAACCCGGTCAGCCAGACCGCTCCGATCCGCTTCGGGCGCGTGCCGGACGAGGTGCTGCAAGAGCTCGTACGCCTGCTCGTAGTGCTCGGGCTTTCCCGTAGCTCGTCCCAGCCAGAGGTGCGCGCCCATCCGTGAGTGGCACTCTTCCTCCGCGCCACGTGCGTCCAACATAGCCTCGACCAAGGCCGCGTCATGGCGACCCAGAGCGGCCAAGCTGGCAAGGAGTTCCACGTCGCGATCGTCGGCCTCCCGCGCGGCGCGTTCGAGGTGGGGTAGAGCCTCATCACGCTGGCCGGCGGCGAGGAGGGCGGCCCCGAGGCACCCCTCGACCACCCCTCGTTCGTACTCGCTCTCGGCCGTCGTCGCCTCGTCCAGCGCTCGCTCCAGCAGGCTCACGGCTCCGGCGACGTCACCCGAATCCGACAGAACCTGCGCCGACCAGCAGTCGATCAGCGCGGCCTGCGACGTCGCGCCGAGCAATGCCCAGCCGCGGCGAGCCTCGTCGAGCAGTCGGCGCGCGACGGGGAAGTGACCAAGTCGCGCATGCACGAGGCCCCGGGTACCCACGAGGTGGATTCGCTGGGGACCGTACGCCATCTCCGTCATCAGGGCTTCGGATCGCTCCAGGTGTTCGAGGGCGTCCGCCAGGTGTCCACACGAGTAGTGCATCAGGCCGAGGTTGCCCAGCGCGTTGGCCTCGCCGTACCGGTAGCCGATCTTCCGGGACAACTCGAGGCATCGCCTGAGCAGCGGCTCGGACTCCTCGTAGCGACCGGCCAGTTGGAGCTGGCTTCCGAAGTTGCCTGCGGCCACGCTCTCGGCTCGTTCGTCGCCGATCTCACGAAAGATGGCCAAGGCCATGCGGTACGCGTCGTAGGCCGCCTCGGTCTTCCCGAGTGCCGCCAGGGGCCGGGCCATGTTGCAGCGTGCC
This sequence comes from uncultured Planctomycetota bacterium, assembly GCA_963802335.1. Lineage (GTDB taxonomy): Bacteria > Planctomycetota > PLA2 > PLA2 > JAEUHO01 > CAWDIE01. The sequence goes on from CAWDIE010000010.1 coordinate 165,314, forward strand.
TGGGCTTCTTCGGGGGCGCGCCCCAGCCGCACGCACAGGTCGAGTCCTTGCTGATACGTACGCGCGGCCTCCTCCATACGCCCCTTGTGGAGGAGGACGGAACCGCGGGTGTTCAGCACCTTCGCGATCCGCACGGGATCTGCGGCGTTGTCCGCGGCGATCGCCGCGCGCTCGATGGCCTCCATCGCCTCGTCCCACGCGCCCGTGTTGACGTGGTGATCGGCCTGCATGGTCTCGGCGTCAGCGAGCAGGTCCTGCTCGGTCAGGGTCGCGGCGATCCGCCGCGCCTCGAGCAGGGCCGCCGCCCTGGCCTCGGTCCAGCCGACCACCTGGAGATGCCGGATGCGCGCTAGAAGCAGCTCGGCCCGCCGACGTCCTTCGACGAGGCCGGCGACACCCAGCACGTCCTCGAGCAAGCGGGCGGCGGCCTCATGCATGTGCTGGCCGTCGAGGTAGGTCCCGGCGCGGTCGAGAATACGCAGCGCTTGCCCACCCCGGTCGCCGCGAAGGAGATGGTGGCATGCCTCGACCGTCAGGGCCTCGGCCTCGGGCCGCTCGCCGGCTTCATCGAGCCGGGTACGGAGCACCGTCCCGATCGCCGCGTGGTACTCGCGTCTGAGAAGCTCGGGGACCAGCGCGTAGAGGATCTCCTGCACCAGATGGTGATCGAAGCGGTAGGCGCGACCATCGGCGACGATGATGTGGCGCGTACGCTCCAAGCGGCTGAGATCGCGAAGGACGGGGAGCCGCGGCGAGTCCAGCACCTCGGCCACGATCGCGGGGTCGAAGCGAAAGCCGACGACGGCCGCCAGGTCCAGCGTGTCTCGATCGTGCGTGTCGAGATCCGCCACACGGGCCTCGATCAGGTCCTTCACGACCGCCGGCGCGTGTAGATCCTCGGCGCGGGTCCTGAGTCGCCAGGTGCCGTCGCCCTGCTCTTCGAGTGCTCCGCTCTCGCGCTGGGCCCGGAGGGTCTCCAGCAGGAAGAAGGGGTTCCCGTCCGTCAGATCGGTGAGGCGGGCTCCCAGGGCGCGGGTCGACGCCCCCCCACCCAGGGCTTCGCCGACGAGCGCCTCGACGTGATCCGCGTCCAGCCGCTCCAGTTCCATGGTGCTCACGTGGGGCAGGCGCTGGAGATTCGCGCGCCAGTCGGCAGGCAAGCCGGGACGTGAGAGCCCGACGAGGAGGATCGGATGACCGGCGATCGCCTGCGCCAGCGCGGCGAAGAGCGCGTGCCCCTCCTGCGGCGCGAAGTGCAGATCGTCCAGGACGAGCAGCGTCGGTCGTTGGGTGGCGAGTGTCTGGGCGACGCGGATATAGGCGGTGTGCAAGCCGTCGGTGCTGAGGAGCTGTTGACCGGAGGCCGGCGGGGCGCCTCGCAGGAAATCGGCGAACGGAGCCACGAGGGCGGGCGCGTCGACGAGCAGCGGCTCGAGCGACGCTTCGAGCTCGCTGGTGCCGAAAAAATCCACGTAAGCGGAGGTGAAGGCCCCGGTCGCGGTCGCGGCGCCTCCGCTGAAGGACGACCCGGCGAGATAGTGGAACTCCTCGCCCTCGACGTGAAGCCCCTCGGCGAACTCATCGAAGAGGCGCGTCTTGCCGATCCCCGCCTCACCGAGGAGGAGCACGGCTCTCCCCTCGCCCGCACGGGCACGCTGCCAGAGGGCGTCCAAGCGCTCCAGTTCGTCCTGCCTCCCGCAGAGCGCGTATTCCCGTGGCGCGGCCGGTCGAAACACACGGGCGCGGGCGAGGTGGAGCCGCTCGTGCCCTCGCCACCAGGTGGAGGCCTCCCCGGCCTCGAGGGCTTCTGCCGCAATGAGGGCATCCTGCGGACGGTCCGAAGGCAGCTTCGAGAGAAGCCCCAGCAGGAAGGTCTCGAAGAAGGGCGTGATGGTCGGCGCGAAGCGACTGGGGCGCGGCGGTTCTCCCTTCAGGTGCTGGGCCATGATCGCGGCCAGGCCTTCGCCGTCGAACGGATGCCGGCCCGTGAGCATCTCGTAGAGAATCAGCCCCAGGGAGTAGAGATCCGCGCGACCGTCCACACGCCGCTTGTGCGTCACGAATTGCTCGGGCGCGGCATAGAGAATGGAGCCGACGAACTCGCCGGTCTTGGAAACCCGCAAGTCGTCGCGTAGGAGCGCCACGCCGAGATCCATGACCTTGACGCGCTGATCCTTCGTGAGGATCACGTTCTCGGGCTTGAGGTCGCGGTGCACGGCCGCCACGGCGTGGATCGCGGCGAGGCCCTGGGCCAGAGAGCGCCCCACGTACCGGCAGAGAGCCTCGCTCTGTGGACCATCTTCCTCGAGCAAGTCGCGAAGCGTCACGCCCTCTACGAGTTCGGTCGCCAGGTAGTACTGCTTCCCGTGGCCGTTTTGAAGGACGCCGGCGTCGAGGAGACGAAGAACGTTGTCGTGGTTCACCGCCTTGAGCAGGCGGACCTCGCGATCGAAGCGCTCGACCGCGCCGCCCTCCTCGCCCAGGTGCTCGTGCAGGACCTTCAGCGCGACGCGGTCCCCGGGCTCCAGCCCCTCACGGGCCTCGACGACCTCCGCGAGGTGGACGGTGGCCTGCGCGCCGGAGCCGAGCTCCTCCACGAGGCGATAGGGACCGAACCGATTGGCCGACATGGGTCCGAGTGAAGCCGGGATCCCATGGCGGCGCAAGCCGCGGATGCGATTCGTCGGGGCGCGGGGGTCGCCCGCGCGCGGCGGTCAGTTCGCCTGCGTCCAGACGTTGCCGTCCGACCCTCGAGCGCCTACCGCCGTCTTGCCCGTGATGGCACCGGCGCGCACGAAGGCCGCATCCGGATTCGGTCCTCCCCCCGGTCCGACGTAGTCGGCCTCGGTGACGAGGACGTCGCCGGCCTGATTCATGAAGAACACCGTCCGGAATGCGCCGGCTTCCGCCGGCCACGCATACGCACACCACGTCGTCTCGGCGAGGTCGCTGTCGACGCCGCTCGTGTTGTCGAAGCCGCGCGAAGGCTCGCCGACGCCGGCGCCGTGCGCATCCGGTAGGTAGAAGCGAAACAGGTAGCCGGCCCGCTCGGCCTCGCCGTAGGCGTTGAGCGTCCGGAAGGCGCTCGAGAGCACCGGCGGCACGAGCACCTTGCTCATGCGTCCGGGCACGCTGCCGGAAAGCTCGCGGAAGCCGCCGTACTCTCCCGTGCCGTCGTTGTCCTGATCGATACGCGCGGTCGCCTGCATCTGCGCCTGCGCAGAGGTCACGTTGCGCAGGGTGGCGATCGCCGCCGTTTGGTGCGAGCGCTGACGGGCGCGTTCGATCTTCGGCCGCTCGCGGGCGAGGAGCAGGAGGATGTCGGCGACGGGATCGACCTTCGCCGCGAGGCGCTCGTTCTCCGCTTCCAGCGTCTTCATGCGCGCTTCCAAGCGCTGCACGAGGTCGCCGAGGCGCGCCACTTCGGCGGCCACGGCCTGGTCGCCGCCGCCGAGACGAGGCCCGGCGTCGACCGCCACCCCGTCGGATGCGAGCAGCGGAGGCTCCTCACACGGCAGCGACTCGCGCTCGGCCACGGCCGCGTCGCTGCCGGAGGGGTCCTGCCCGGTCAGCACGAGCCCCGCCACGGCGAGCAGCGCCAGCGTGGCCAGGATGATGGCGATGTCCTGTTTCCGCACGGCATCCCTCCATGGAGGAGTGTTTCCCGCCTCCCCATCGACCAACACGGGGAGAGACTGGAGGAAAGGGGGGCTCAGGCCGGGGGATCGAGCTCGATATCCGCCAGATCGCGCTGCTCGACACGACCGTCCCCGATCTGGAGCCGGAGGTCGCACTCGGCCAGGGTGTTGAGCCGATGGGCGATGATGAACGTGGTCCGCCCCTTCATGAGGCGCTCGATGGCGTCCATCACCTCGGTCTCCGTCCCCGTGTCGAGCGCGCTCGTAGGCTCGTCCAGGATGAGGACGGGGGCGTCCATCAGGAAGGCCCGCGCGAGCCCGATGCGCTGCCGCTCGCCGCCCGACAGCCGCATGCCGCGTTCCCCCACCGGCGTGTCGTAGCCCACTTCCAGCTGGGTGATGAAGTCGTGGGCGGCCGCCGCCTTGGCCGCGCTCACGATCTCCTCCTCGGTCGCCTCGGGGCGGCCATAGGCGATGTTGTCGCGAATCGTCGTCGAGAAGAGCACGGCGTCCTGGAGGACGATCGCGTACTGGCGGCGGAGGTCGGCGAGCTTCAGGTTCCGGAGGTCCTCGCCGTCGAGTCGGACTTCGCCTTCGCTCGGATCGAAGAAGCGGGGCAGGAGGCCGAGAAGCGTGCTCTTGCCACTCCCCGTCTTGCCCGCGATCCCGACGCGCGCTCCGGCCGGGATCGCCAGTTGGACGTCACGGAAGACGTCCTCCCCGTCGGGGCGGTAGCGGAAAGCCACGTTGTGGAACGTGAAGGCGCCGCGCGCTCGATCGAGGGACGTGGCGCCCTCGCGTTCTATGACGTCGGGCTCCTGGTCGAGCATCGTGAAGACGCGCGCCGCACTGGCCAGGGCTTGCTGGATCGAGGCGATGCGCGTCCCGATCTCGCGCAGCGGGAGGAAGAGCTGGGAGAGGTAGGCGAGCACGAGTACGAGTTCGCCCAGGCTGATGTCGCCCGCCTGCACGTGTCGAGCCCCGAGGTAGAGGATGATCGCGGCGGCGATCCCGTTGGTGATGCCGACCAGCAGGTCGAACGTACCGTGCACCGCTACGGCCTTCATGGCCGCGCGCACACCCGCGTGCGCGCGCTGCAGATACCGATTGGTCTCGCGCCGTTCCTGCCCGAATGCCTTGACCACGCGGACCGCGGAGAGCGACTCCTGCACGACGGCCATCGCGGAGCTCTCGTGCTCGCGAACCTCCGCCCAGCGGCGCCGGAGTCGGCGACGGAAGAGTTCCGTCAAGCCGAAGAGCATCGGCCCCCCGAGCAAAGCGACCATGGCGAGCACGAAGTCGAGCCGCGCCGTCGCCACGACGAGCACCAGCACCTTGATGATGGCGGTGGCGAAGGGGACGGCGCCACCGACGGCGACGGCCTGGATCGCGGGGGCGTCGAACTGCAGGCGATACACGGAATCCGCCGTGCCCTGGCTCGTGTGGAAACCGAGAGAGAGGCGCTGCAGGTGGGCGAAGAGTCCCTCGCGGAAGTCCACGACGAGACGCTGGCCGATCCAGGTCTCGAGCAGCCAGGCGGCGAGCGCTTGCACCTGCGTGAGAGCGGCGATGATGACGACAGCCACGGCGCAGACGAGGAGGAGCTGATTCGGATCCGACGTCAGGGAGACGGGCAGCACGCGCGCCAGCAGGTCGGGCATGGGCTCCTGGCCGAGCACGTGGTCGACGACGATCTTGATCGGCAAGGGAAGCAGCAAGGCGAGCGGAGCGCCCAGCAGACTCACGAAGAAGAGAAGCAGGATCTGACCCCAATAGGGGCGCGCCGCCGCGAAGAGGCGCCGAAAGAGCGTCAGATCTCCGTAGGCCTTGCCGTCCACGCTGCTGCCGATTCTCCCGTCGTGCACCCCTCGGAGTGCGCACCCTACGTCACGCGCGGGGCATCATCAGGCGCCGGAACGCGGCCGGCAGGAAGAACAGGGCCAGCAGGGTCGCCCCGGCCACGCCGCCGGCGATCGCAATGGCCAAGGGAGGCCAGAGCTGCCCCCCCGCGAGGATCAGCGGGAGGAAGCCCGCGATGGTCGTGACCGTGGTCGAGATGACGTGCCGCGTGCTGCGAAACACGACACGCTCGGCCGCGGCGACGTCGCCCCGCGCGATGTCGGGATCCTGCCTCAGCCCGGCGAGTACGGCGATGGAGTCGTTGATCGCCAGCCCGACGAGCCCCATCACGCCGCTGATCGCCATGAAGCCGAAGTTCTGCTCGAAGACCCACAGGGCCAGGAGCCCCAGACCGATGCTGAGTCCGCCGATGGTCAGGATGACCCCCGCCAGCCGGAACGAGGAGAACGACAGCACGAGCACACCGATCATCATCAGCACGAGAACGGAGACGCTGGCCATCAGCTTCTCGACCGCGTCGTCGCGCTCCTCGGCTTCGCCGGCGATGCGCAGCTCGTAGCCGCTGGGCAGCTGAAAGCCCGCCGCGGCCAAGGCCGCCTCCGACCGCGCAAGTACGACGGCGGGCAACACGCCGGACGTGATCACCCCTTGCACGCTGTTGTAGCGGCGCCCGTCGAGTCGGGTGATCGCCCCTTCTTCGGGTACGAGCGTCGGCGTTCCCACGGCCGCGAGGGAAACGGGCCGCGCCGGGCCCTGGCCGACGGAAGCGGGGAAGAGGTCCACCGAGGCGACGTCGTCCAGATTCTCCCGTGCGCCGCCTTTCAGGCGGACCTTGACGGGCAGTTCTTCGGACGCCTCCAGGACGGACCCGCCCTCCACGCCCTCCAGGCTCGCGTAGAGCTGCGCCGCGACGTCGCGGTTGGCGAGCCCGGTGCGCCCCAAAGCCGCCTCGTCCAGCACGACTTCGACCTTGGGCCGGCTACCACCGATGCTCATGCGGGTGTGGATGACGTCCGGGACGGTCGCGAGGACGCGGCGAGCGTCTTCGCCGACTCGCTGTAGGACGTCCAGGTCCGGGCCGACGACGCGCAACTCGATAGGCGCGTCGAAGGGAGGCCCCTGCTCGAGGGGCTTCACGAGGATGAGCGCTTCGGGGTACGCACGGTCGAAGTGTGCTTGAAGCGCATGCACGCGGTCGAACGACCGGGTGCTCGCCGCGAGCTGCACGAGGCACTCGGCGAAGTTCGCCGAGCCCTCCCGACCACTCATCATGTTGTAGTAGAACTTCGGCGCGTTTCGCCCGACCATCCACGTCGTGTGCAGGGTGTTCTCGTCCGCCCGGAGGACGGCATCGACTTCCTTCGTGAGCGCCATGGTCTGATGCATGCCCGCCGACGCGGGGAGCTCGATCACGACGCGCATCTGATCCCGCTCCGCCGGAGGAAAGAACTGCTCGGGAAGCCGCGGCCACAGCGCGAACCCGAGCGCGGGCAGGAAGGCCGCGAAGATCATCGCCACGACCGGGTGATCGAGCATCAGCCGAAGCAGGGAGCGATAGGGCCGGGCGAACACACCGGGGGATATGCCCTCACGGACCCAACGGGGCCCGCGCGCGCGGAGACCGCCGAGGATGCCGACGAGCGCCGGCACGACGGTCAGGGAGAGCGCGAGCGAGCTCGTGACTGCAAGGATGACGCTGATTCCGATGGAGCGGATGAACTCCCCCGTCGCGCCCTCGACCAGCACCATGGGCATGAACGCGAAGACCGTCGTGAGGGTCGAGCCCAGGAGCGGGACCGCGAGGCCCCGCACGGCCCTTCGTATGGCGTCGCGCGCCGGCCGCCCCCCCGCATGAGGTGACCCACCTCGTCCGTCATGATGATCGCGTTGTCGATCAGCATGCCCAGGGCGATGATGAGTCCCATGACGCTCATCTGCTGGATCGGCACCTCCAGCACGAAGAGCCCGGCGAACACCATGAGGCTCGCCAACGGGAGGGTCGCAGCCACCACGATGGAGGCGCGCCATCCCATGAGCACGAACGTGACGACGAGCACGAAGAGCACGCCGAGCAGGAAGTTCCGCACGAGCTCGTGGAGCCGGGCCTGGACGTAGTGGCTCTGGTCGAACACCACGCTCAGTTCGAGCGCCTCGGGCAGGGTCTCGGCGTAGGCCTCGATCGTCGCGCGGGCCTTGGCCGCCCACAGGTCCGTGCGCTCCGCCGCGCGCATGCGTGCACCGACACAGACGCCGGGGCGTCCGTCGATCAAGGCGAGCTCGGAAGGCGGATCCTCGATGCCCTTGGTCAACTGCGCGACGTCGCGCAGCCTCAGGGTCTCGCCGCCCGGTCCCACCCCCAGCGTGAGATTGCGTACCCGCTCCAGGGAGTCGAGCTCCCCGCTGACCTCGATGTTGAGGTCGCCCGCGGGACCGCGTACGAGACCCGCGGTCACTTTCGCGTCGCTCCCTCGGATTCGGGCCGCGATGTGCCCGGGAGCGATGCCCAGCCGGGCCGCAGCGTGACGGTCGAGCTCGACGAGGATCTCCTCCTCGGGCGCGCCGTAGACCTTGGCGAACGCGGTCCCACTCACGGCGCGTAGCCGATCCCGCAGGTCCTCGGCGAGCCGCCGGAGAATGGCCGGATTGGATGCATCGCCGTGCCGCCACGAGAACGCCGCGATGATCGTGAGGGTCTCGATGTGCTCCCGGTCCTTCAGCTCGGGCTTCATCGTGCCCGGCGGAAACTCGGGCTCCAGGTCGTCGAGTCGGTCGCGGACACGGGACCACACGGGATCGACGTCGTCGATGTCCTCGCGGATCTCGATGTTGACCGCAGAGAAGCCGGAGCGCGACGTGGAGAGGACCTCCTTGACCTCCGGCATTTCGAGAAGCTTGCGTTCGATCTTCTCCGTCACCAGCGACTCGACGCGCTCGGCGCTCGCACCGGGCACGTTCGTGAGAATCAACGCAAAGCGTGTCGTCAGGGTGGGGTCTTCCTGACGCGGCAGGCGGACGAGGGCGAAGCCGCCCGCCGCCCCGATCAGGAGGACGACGAGTAGGAGGAGGCGGCGGTTGCGGTAGAGGAGGTCCACGACGTCTCTCCCACGCGCTCGCTACGCGTCGGAGCCGGTCGGGGCGACCGGCTGACCGGGGGCGAGCTTCTCCGCGTTGCCGGTGACGATGCGCGACGTGGCGTCGATCGTCCCCCGCACGAGCGCCCGATCGCCGTAGGTGAAGAGCACTTCGACCGGGTGGCGCAGGGCGCGCCACCCCGCGTTTCCCTCGCGGGGCTCGAGTGCGTAGACGGCCCAGAGGCCGCGGACACCGCGCGTCAGGGCGGAAGCGGGAACCCAGAACCCAGGCGCCTCGACCCACTCGCTCAGCTCGAGTCGAGCGATCTGGCCGGGCACGGCGGCGTCGCGGGCCGTGGCGGGCAGCCGAAACACGATGGCCTGCGTGCGCGTCGCGGCGTCGGTCTGAGGGAGCTTGGCCTGGACCGTGGCATCGAAGGCACGCTCCCCCACCCGGACGACGTGCGACGACCCGGGGGCGACGCCCAGCGCCACCGCGGGCGGCACGCCGATCCACGCTTCGAGAACGCCGTCTTCCACGATGGCGACGATCGGTGACCCGGGCACGGCCACGGCGCCCTCGTCGGCGTGGCGACGCAGGACGCGTGCGTCGAAGGGCGCGCGCAGGACGCCGTCGTCGAGGTCCAGATCGAGTCGTGCGAGCTGGGCATCGAGCCCGGCGATTCGCGCCGCCTGTGCGGCGAGGGTCTCGGGACGCGTGCCGCGTTCCAGCTCCGATAGCTTCGCCTTCGCGCCCGCGCGCCGAGCCTCGAGCGACACGAGGAGCGACTGGATCTCGTCGTACTCCTCGTCCGAGATGGTCTTCTGGGCCAGCAAGCGCTCGCGGCGCTCAGCCTTGCGGCCGAGCAGGGCGACCTGGGTGTCGAGGTCTCGCACCGCGGCGCGGGCGGCGTCGACGACTTCCTCGCGCGGACCGGCGCGCATCTCGGCGTGCACGGCGTCGGCTTCCTCCTTCGCGGCGGCCAGGCGCCGGCGCTCGGTTTGGAGGCGTCGCGTGTCGATCCGGGCGAGCGGCGCGCCCTTCTGGACGACGTCGCCCTCGTCCACGGCGACCTCCAGCACGCGGCCGGCTACTTCGAAGCCGAGCGCCACGGTGCGCCGCGCGCGGACCTCGCCGGTGAACGCCCGCGCGCGGTCGTAGCCGTCGACGGCCTCCGGGTGTCCGATCGCGACGGGGAGCGGGCGGGCGGCGTCCTCGACGTCACCGACGCCCTCGGGAAACGCCCGCCCGACGGCTACGAGCCCGCCGAGGCAGAGGACGAGCGCGACGAAGGGCAGGAGGCGACGGGCGGCGAAATGACGGATCGTCGAGTTCGCGGAAGCCGGGCGCGGCCTTTCAGAGGAGGTGGGCTCGGTGGGCTTCATCGGGGAAGACCTCCTTCATGGCGCGCTCTCGCGACGCCTCGTAGTCCCATGCGTGGCTCAGCGGCTTCCAGCCATAGCCGTCCAGAACGGCGTTCTGGGTGCGGCGAAGGACCTCGAACGAGTCACCGACATCCAGGTGCTCGAGTTCGGGCTTCGCCGCCGCGATGGAGAGCCCCCCGTAGGTGACCATCCACATCCCGAAGACCAGGCTCTCGGGGGTCGTGCCTTCGGGTAGGACGAGGTCCCCCACGGCGATGGCATCCCGCACGATGCCGGTGACGACTGCCATGCAGGCCACTTCCTTCTGCTGGAGCGATTCGCGGCGTTGATCGCTGGTTTTCAGCCGAATGAGCTCGGCCGTGACGATCTGTTCGATGGCGAAGTGCGTGGGGTAGAGCGCGGCGAAGAGATCGAGCGAGAGCCCCACGGCGGCCACGCGCTCCCGCGGCGAGCCCCGGAAGGTGGCCGCCCGCTGGAAGAGCTTCACCCGCTCGCTTGCCGTGCGTTCGGTGAGTGCGCTGAGCAGTTCCTCCTTGCAGGAGAAGTGCTGGTAGATGGTGCCCTTGGAGTACTCGGTGGCCTCGGCGACGAGGTCCATGGTCATGCCCAGGTAGCCGCGCGCCTGGACCAGGCGCTCGGCCGCGTCGAGGATCAGGGCCTCGCGGGCTTCCCGTTCTCGGGCCTTGCGGGTGGACGTTGCCATACCCCGTATCTTGACGGATCGTCAGTTTTCGTCAAGTCGTCAAAGAGGGTCCCAATTCCTGCCCCGGGAAGGCGGGCCGGATGGGGCGCCCAAAGCCCTCGAGGAGGACGTGTCGTGGTTCCTCCACGCACGTCCGACGCGACGCCTGCGCACGCGAGCCATGGCGAGCGCTGCGACCACCGCCGACGGTCGGCGCGTTGGATGGGGTCTCCCACCGCCATGAGGAGGACGTGTCGTGGTTCCTCCACGCACGTCCGACGCGACGCCTGCGCACGCGAGGCATAGCGAGCCGCGCAACGCCCGCCGACGATCGGCGCGTCGGATGGGGTCTCCCGTGGCCATGAGGAGGACGTGTCGTGGTTCCTCCACGCACGTCCGACGCGACGCCTGCGCACGCGAGGCATAGCGAGCCGCGCAACGCCCGCCGACGATCGGCGCGTCGGATGGGGTCTCCCGTGGCCATGAGGAGGACGTGTCGTGGTTCCTCCACGCACGTCCGACGCGACGCCTGCGCACGCGAGGCATAGCGAGCCGCGCAACGCCCGCCGACGGTCGGCGCGCTGGATGGGGTCGCCCAAGGCCCTCGAGGAGGACGCCGCGTGGCTACTCCACGCAAGGCCGACGAGAGGGCCTCGGGTGCCTCAGCCCAGCGCGCAGCACGTCCCCATGCAACGGGCCCCTCCCCACCCCTAGTGACTGTTGCCCGCCACGAATTGGGCGCTGATTGCGTCCATGGCCGTGACATGCCCTATGAGCCAAGCCGGAAACTCCCGCTCGAAGTAGGGCTTCATGGCCTCGACGTTGCGATCGGTAGCCCAGGTGGCCGTGACGAGGCGCATCTTCTCGATGGCGCGGTCGTGCTCCGCCTTGTGCATCTGGAAGGCGGGGAACTGGAACTTCTTCATCTCGTCTTCTTCGTGCCGGAAATGCTCCGTCGTGTGCTCGGTGAAGTCCTCGACCGCTTCGTCGACGGCCTGAATGGCACTCTCCGATCCATCGAAGGCGTCGAGCGCGGCAACGACGGCGTTGACCATCTCGACCTGGTCCTTGTGGTCGCGGTTCATCGACTCCAGTTCGACGGGCGGCAGGTCGGTGGGCTTGAGCGGCATGGTGGACTCCTCGAACGCGTCGGCGGCAAGTCTACCGTCGTCGTCCCTTGCGGCGGGCTCGATCCAGAACGCTGGCGATGCCGTCCGTCTCCTCGGACGGCGGGGAGGCGTCTTCCTCCACGACCGCCTTCGGCGTCGTCTCGACCGCGGGGGGCTTGGTCGGCGCGACCTTCGTCGTTCGCACCCTCGGACGTCGCGCCATGCGGGGTCGTTTCGCCCACGCGGTCTGGACCTGCTCGGTCGGCACGCGAAGCCCGAGGCGACGCACGGCGATCTCCAGCAGCAGCAGCGCCAGGGCGAGCCACGCCAGGAGCCACGCGAGCGAGCGGGCACCCCGGCTCTCCCTGCTCCCGGCCATCAACGCCCCCATCGGCGGGTCCACGCGCCCTTCGGCGATGCGCGCCAGGCGCTGGAGGAGCTTCTCCCCCTCTTGCGGATCCGTGCGTGGCTCGAACTCCGGCGAGTAGGGCAGCGTCGCGGCGGGCAGGCGCAGGAACCGGCCGTCGGAGGTCTCCAGCACGGGCCGGTAGAGCCCCTCGCCGCGAAGCGCGATGCGCGCCTCCATGCGCGTGTCGTCGACGCGGACCAGTCGTACCTCCCGGGCCTCGCCACCGGGATCCAGGATGCGCGCGCTGAGCCCGGCGAGCAGGTCATCCCGCCCCTCCGGCACCTCGACCGAGAGGATCCCCTCGTGGCCGCGACGCTCGAAGTCAGCGAAGAGCTCACCGGCGGCCTCGGTTCCGGCCGTCCATCGAACGACGGTGGCGAAGAAGTCCGCGTAGCCCTCCCAGCTTCCGACTTCGCCCGACAGGGCGCCGTCGGCAATGCCCAAGTAGGCCGCGCTGCGACCGAGACCGTGCTGCCAGAACGAGAGGAGCGGGGCCGCGGTGTCGTCGCGCGTCACCAGGCCGGCTTGGGCCGCCCCTTTGAGATAGGCGATCGAGTAGCCCCCGACGCGGGGGAAGCCCTGTCCCTGCAGCGCGCCCACCGACACCAGGGCGGGCTGCTGCGCCACGGCGGTAGCCTCCTCCACGATGGACGAGCGCGCCACCTGGATCGTCTCCTGCGCGAACACGCGCGGCAGGTCGGCGGCATCCGCGGCGAAGAAGCAGCGGCCGCCCCCGAGGTGGGCCACGTCCCGAAGGAAGTCCGCGTCGACGTCCGTGTCCGAGCCGAGCCCGATGACCGAGACGGTCACGCCGGCAGCCCGCAGGCCGGGCACGAAGGTCTTGTAGTCGCCGGGCTCCTCGGCGTCCTGGGCGTCGGCGAAGAGCACGATGTGGCGGGTGCCCTGTGTCGCCTTCGCCAGTTCCTGCGCCGCGGCGACCAACGCCGTGTAGGTGTAGATGCCGCCGCCCATGGACTCGATCTTCCGGATCTCGGAGAGCACCTGTGGCTTGTCGGTGAGCGAGACGAGCGGCACGACGATGTGGGGCGCGGAGTCCACCGCGATCACGGAGACCGCGTCCCCGCGTCCCAGCAGCTCGACGGCGGCGCACGCGCCCCGGTTGGCGAGGTCCATCTTGCTCTCGCCGGAAGCCACCGGCATGGACATGGACCCCGACCGGTCGAGCGCGATGGCCATCGCCAGGAAGAACTTCCGTTGCTCCTGCCGAATCTCCATGGAGACGGGCAGGACGCTTTCGATGGCCGACTGGTGGTAGCCCCCGGGCCCGAAGGACGCGCGTCCACCGGTCATCAGGAGCCCGCCTCCGAGGTCGCGCACGTACGTCGCGAGGACGTCGTCCGCTCCTCGGGGCAGGTCCTCGAGCGGTACGTCTTCCAGCACGACGGCCCGGTACCCGTCGAGCCGGTTGGGCCCCAGGGGGGCGCTATGGGGCGCGACGACGTCGACGGAGACGCCCGCGGCGGCGAGGCTTCGCGTGAGGCGGTCCTGGCGACCGTCGGGTGTCACGCAGAGCACCCGGAACGGTCCGGTGACGCGCACCGCCGCGCGGGCCCGGTCGTTCTCGGGCACGCGGTCTTCGGGCGCGTCGATCTGGACGTCGTAGGTCGCGATGCCGGTCATGAGCGCCCGATCCCGGAACCGGATGCAGTTGAGGCCGGCCCGGAAGCTCCGCATGCCGCTGGCCAGCAAGACGCCCCCCCGCTGAACGCGGATCGGGGCGTCGAGCGCCCGATCGGCTCGCACCCACACGCAGGCCTGGAACGGCTCGCCGAGGGCCACTTCGCCCGGCACGGACACTTCCTCGACGGCGAGGTCGAAGACACCGGGCCGGCGCTGGACGGCGACGTCGACGCGTAGGCCCCGCCGGAGCGCGTGGCGTGCCGCCGACGACGGATCCCGCCCGGTGACCTCGCCGTCCGAGAGGATGAGCAACGAGCCCTGCCGCTCGGGGGGAATCAAGGCCAGCGCCGTCTCCATCGCTTCGGCGAGGTCGGTCGCGTCCGCGTCGAGCTCCCCGGTGGGCGCCACATAGCGGAACGCCTCGCTGGGCGCCTGCTCGACGACCGCCTCGCGACCGAACGCGACGAGACCGATCCGATCGCCCGGCTCGGACCGGGTCCGCGCCGCTTCGGCGAGCTCGCGGAGGGTGTCCAGCGTGCTGGCGGGCATCGAGCGCGAGCGGTCGACCAGGAGGACCAGATCGCGTCCCGAGGTCCGGCCCTCGATCCGGGGACCGGCGAGCAGGATGAGCAGCGCCAGGAGGAGCAGCACGCGCAGCGCCGTCACCGTCGGGCGCCCCAGGAGATGGCGTCGCAAGATGAAGAGGGCGACCAGGCCCAGCAGCAGCGCTTCGGGGCGATCGAAGTGGATCACGACCGCCTCCCGAGAACGACCATGTCGGCGATCACGAAGGCCAGGGCGAGCAAGCCGAGCAGGAGCGGCGTGCGCGACTCCCGCACGTCGCGGCCCCGTCCGGCGTGCGACGTGGTCGCGACCGCCGGGTGGTCGAACGTGGAGCACGACCCCAGGTCGGATTCCGACGGATCGATGAAGCTCACCGCGAATCGCGCCACTTCCTGCTCGCCATCGAGGAGGCGGTGGAGACCGACGCGCCGGGCGTCCCACGTGAGGATGTCGTAGCCGCGGGCGGGCAGGCGGCCGCCGTCGGGGTCGACCAGGACGAGGCGGCCGGCCGCGTCGCTACCGGACGCTTCGCCCGCCGCCGTTCGGTACGCGATCTCCTCCCCGATCCGCACGTTCGTCTCGACGGGTCCGGGGAGGCGCGCGCGCGCCGACGCGAGCACGTTCGTGATGAGGATCGGCCAGTCGGGCGAGGAGGGCAGGTTGCTTCGTGCGGGGTCGAGGTTCACGTGCAGGATGGGGCCGCGCGGCGTTCCTTCTTCGCTCACGAGCGCGACGTCGCCGGCGAGGACCAGGGGCAGCCCCGGAAGCACCGTGCGACCGCTGCTCCAGATCACCCCGTCGAGCGTGATGCCCTCGAGCAAGGGCGCGGTGTCCAGTCCGCCCACTGCGCGACGACGCTCGAGCAGGTACGGACCGATCCAGTCGTCCCGGTCGTCGCCGGGCGCGTTCACGAGGACCTGGAAGCGCCCCGTCGCCGCGGGCTTCGGCTCGGAGCCGAAGCGCAGGGTGTAGGGCTCGCCCGCGCCGACGACGTGGCTGCCGGTGGCCGCCGTGAGCACCCGCTCGAGGCGGAGCAGACCAGCCGTCTGGGGATCGAGATCGATGCGGACGGGCACGATGCGCGTCGGCGACGGCAGGAGGAGGACGTGGTTGTCGGCGTCGAGCAGGTCGCCCTCGATCCGGACGCGGACGGGGAGGGGGGTACGGGGGAGGGTCCAGGCGAGGTGGAGGGTCGAGGCGGGGTCGAGCGTCGACCGGCGCCGCACGACCTCCTTGCCCGCGCCGCCCTCGCCGACCTCGACGACGATCTCGACGTCGATCGGCCGCGGCGCGAAGGCGAGGAGATCCGCGAAGATACGCTCCTCGTCGCCACGAACCACCCGCCGGGCCGCGAGGAGCGCGGCGTTGGGCAGTGCGCGCCCGAAACCCAGGTGGCGGTAGCGGGGCGGCGGCTCGGGCCGTTCGGCGTCGGTGACGAACAGGAGGCGCCCCCCGTCGTCGGCGAGGTCGAGGCCCAGCTCGAGGGCGACCAGGGGATCGTGGCCCGGCCGGTCGCAGCGAAGGTCGGCGAGCGCCGCGCGGGCGAGCGCGGGCGTCGCCTCCGGACCCGCCACGACGTCGGGCCTGCGTCCCGTCGTGATCAGCGTCACCCGCGCGTCGTCGGGCAGGGCGTCGAGCTCGCGGTCGAGCCACGCGCGAGCGCGATCGATCGGCCGGTCGCCCTCCGCCCCGGCCGCCATGGATGCGGAGGCGTCGACGACGGCGACGAGGTGGACCGTGGACGCGGTACGACCGAACGCGAGCCCTCCGAGCAGGAGGGCGAGACAGAGCGCGGCGAGCAGCTCGAGCCAGAGCGAGGGCGTGCGGAGCAAGCGCGTGCGCGTGCGGCCCGCCGCGGCCGGCAGCGCGTCGGGGACGAAGAGGAAGAGACCGGCCACGCGCCGCTCGCGAAACCGGCGACGGAAGAGGTGGAGGATCAGGATCGCCGGCAGGGCGAGGAGGGCGATCAGACCGAGGGGCGTGGCGAACGACACGGCTAGGCACGCCCCTTCGCGCGACGCGTCGCTGCGCTCGAGCCTCGCCCGCTCATGCCGGCTCCACGACGCGCTGCGGGAGAAGCGACGTGCGCAGCATGGCCGCCGGCGCGTCCGCCAGGACGATGGCAAACGTGCCGCCCACGGAGCGCGTCGCGCGGGCCACGTCGTCCTGCAGGCGGGCGAGCCGCTCGCGGTAGCCCCGCGTGGTCTTGGCGTCCAGCACGATGTCGGCGCGCTCCTCCGACTCGGTGTCGATCAGGGTGTTCTCCCCATCCGGCTTTGGATCGGCCTCCCAGGGATCGAGGAGCTGGAGGACGTAGAGGTGCGACGAGCCGGCGGCGAGGCGCTGGAGACGAGGACGGGGGTCTTCGGGCACGAGGAAGTCGCTGACGATCATGCGCAGCGCCCGCGGCCGGAGCGGGGCCCGCGGACGGAGATCCTGGGCGTCTTTGCCGGCGAAGCTGAGGGATGCTGGGTCTTCGAGGAGGTCGCCGTCCGCCTCGAGCAATCGTGCTTGCCCCCCCGCCTGGCGTGAGAGCGCCGACGCGACGTCGACGAGATCCAGCGTCGCCTCCCGCTTCGCGGCGCTGACGCCCATCGAGGCGGAGGTGTCGACGATCACGTCGAGCGATGGCGCCGTCTCCTCGCGGAAGAGCCGCACCTTCAGCTGGTCGGTGCGCGCGTAGGCCCGCCAGTCGACGTGACGCAAGTCGTCCCCCGGCACGTAGTCGCGAAAGTCCATGAACTCCAGGGACGATCCCGTGCCCCGCCCGAGTCGGTCGCCGAGGCGCCCGGCGAGCGGGTGGCTGGGGAGCACGAGCCGCCAGGCCCGTGCCGCGACCGACGCCTCAGGACGCACGGCGTCGGCGGTCCGCAGAAGCCCGGAGCACGTCGCCTACACCGCGCGCCATGGCCGGCAACAGGAAGAGGAGGACGATCCCGGTCAGGAGGAGGAGATAGGGCATCACCTCGAACGGCGTCCGTGACCCGCGCAGGAAGTGATCCAGGGTGTGGAAGGGATTGAGGATCTCGTAGTAGTGCCACCCGCGCTGCGATCGTCCGTGGACGATCACCTCTCCCAGAAGGGGCAGGAGGACGCCCGCCAGCAGGAGGACGGGCAGCGTGGCCCGGGCGAGCCAGTTCCGGGCGCCCCCCACGCCCAGGCGTAGTCGAACGAGGGCGGAGATCCCCGCGTAAAACACCACGTAGAGCCAGGACGCGATGGCGAGCCCCACGATCTCCCGGTCCGCCGGCGGGAAGCCGAACAAGGTGCCGAGGACCATGGGGATGAGCAGGGCCAGCGCGGCGAGAAGGACCGTGAAGAGCATGCCGCGGCCCGCTCCCGGGAGGAGCGGGGTCGCGAGCAAGGCGAGCGAGGCGCGTCGCGGAACGCGCTCCCGCATCCGCGGCGTGAGCTTCGGATCCTCGGTGGCGGCGAAGATGCAGAAAATGGCGAGGATGGCCGCCGCGGTGACCGCATACGCCCACTGCACCTCCGAGTCGGGCGGGCGGCTGCTGAACCGCGCGGCGAAGTGGCGGATGAGGAACGCCATCCAGACGGCCCCGACGACGAGCGCCGTCATCGCGAAGACGCGGAAAGGCGTCGATCGATTCTCGTAGGGATGCGCCAGCGCGCTCGCCCCGACCATCGCGCAGAGGATCATGCCGGCGACGGTCGCGATGAGGATGCTGAGGACCATCATCCAGAAGCCGTCCTCGGCGAACCCCCGGCTGACCTCGCGCACGATCTCCCAGGAGGCCCCCACGGCCATCATGGTGACGGAGCCGAGGCCCACCACGACCACGGCGAACGGCAGGATGCGAAACGCGCTCGGCCAGCGGCTGAGCGCACCGGCGGCCACCGCGATGGACGACGCCGCGAGGCCGAACACGAAGACCGTGCCGATGAGGAAGGCGATCGTGGGCACGTCCACTCCCCGGAGGAGGAACGTCATCGCGAGCAGAGGAGAGAAGATCGCGAGGTAGAGGACGAACTGCACCGTCGCGGCCGCCAGCTTCCCGCGGACGATGGCCCCCGGCTTGAGGCGAGACATCAGGAGGTGCTCGACGGTGCCGCTCGTGACTTCGTGCCGGGTCGAGACGAACGCCTGCAGCGGCACGATGAAGAGGACGATGATGGACAGGGGAACGAGCGCCTGCGCGAACACGCGTCCGCCACGGCCCGCGGCGTCGCTCCCATCGGCCGCCACCAGCAGGGCGATCAGCACCGTGGCCAGCAACGCCATGCTCGCCGTGATCATGAACCCCCGGCCGTTGAGCGCCTGACTCACCTCGCGTACGAGAATGGGATTGAGCTTGTCGTCGGCCCAGGCGAGGAAGCGTCCCCAGAGGGAGAGGCGCGCCGCGGTCGTGGCGGATGCATCGCTCACTGGAGCCTCCCTTCGGTCGAGCGCAGGAAGATCTCCTCCAGGTCGGCTTCGACGTGACGGAACTCGTGGACGGGGATGCCCTCGGCCACCAGTCGCCCCAACAGGTCCGCCAGGTTCTCGTCGCTGCCGGCGAAGTCGAAGGTGATGCCCTCGGCCCCGCCGACCACGGCGTGGACGTGCGGCTGGGTGAGCAGGAACCGCTCGACGACGTCGGGATCCACCGCGGCCCGGACGCAGATGGCCCGGTGCTCCTTGAGGCCTTTTGCGATGTCGCGTATGCCACCCTCGACCACGAGCGCGCCCTGCTCGATCACGACGACGCCGTCGCATACCTCGGAGAGCTCCGAGAGGAGGTGACTCGAGATCAGGATGCCCTTCCCCGATCGGGCCAGCTCGCGCACGAGGTCGCGAAACTCCACGCGCGCTCGGGGGTCGAGCCCCGCGGCGGGCTCATCGAGCACGAGCAGCGCCGGGTCGTGAAGCAGCGTCTTGGCGAGGTGCAGACGCTGCCCCATCCCCTTCGAGAGGCCGGTGGCCGGACGGTCGTCGACGGCCGCCAGACCGCAGAACTCCGTCACCGCGGAGACGGTGTGGCGTCGCTGGCGCCCCCGCAGGCCGTACGCCCGCGCCATGAAGTCGAGGAACTGCGCCACGCTCAGGTTCGGGTAGGGCTCGAAGCGATCGGACATGAAGCCCAGGCGGGCGGACACCTCGCGGGGCTCCGCCAGCACGCTCCGTCCCTCGACGCGCGCGTCGCCCTGGTCCGGCAGGTCGAGCGTGGCGATGATGCGCATGGTCGTGGTCTTGCCGGCGCCATTGGGACCGATGAAGCCGAACACCTGTCCGCGTTCGACGCGGAAGGAGAGATCGCGTACGGCGTCCACCTTCCCGAACGAACGTGAGATGGACTGCACGTCGAGCAGCACGTCCGCGGAAGGAGCAGAGGGAGCGGCGATCGTCATTCGAGCACGTCCTCTTCGCCCAGAATGCCGAAGACGACGTGCTCGGCAAAGCGCATGTCCACGTCCAGTCCGAGCGTGTCGAGGCCGGGCAAGGTCTCGAGGTGGGCCAGGTAGGCGCCCGGCGGCAACGTGTCGCCGACGAGCGCGTCAACCCAGAGGGCGCCCATGGTCGTCTCGGCCCAGGCGCTCTCGGGTGCGGACACCGCCCCCCCCCGAGCCCGCACCTCGAAGGGCCGAAGGGCACGCCGGGCCTGCTGATTCACGTTGCGGCTCTCGATCGGCGCGGTCACGAAGCCGTCGAGGATGCGCCGGATGGCCTGCTCGGATGTCTGCGTCCCGAGCGGCGTCAGCCGGCCGGACGCGGAGCTCAGGAAGTAGCCGCCCTCCGGCGTCCGGAGCAGGACGGCCCCCTCGCCGGCGACGGGCGCGAAGTCGGGTCCCGCGAGCACCTCGTACGACCCGTCCTCCAGGCGCTTGAAGCGGAGGCGATCGCGCAAGCGGCCGACGGTGGTGGTCACGAACGTCGTGGGCGTGCGGGAGGGAAGTGCGGCCCCGTCGAGGCGAAAGCCCTGATCCAGATCGGCGTCCAGCCGGGTGGGCGGGTCGTCCCAGCGTCCGCGCTGGGCCACGCCCAGCAGCGTGTCGGCGCTGGGATCGATCGAGGCCACGGGCAGGCCTGCGAAGAGCGTGCGGCCGGCCGAGATGACGGCCTCGTGGGTGCGCTGGTCCAGCACGGTAAAGGAGCGGACCGCACCGGAGATACCGAAGCCCTCGCTCAAGAACCCGTAGAGCAGGATGGCCGCGGAGAAGAGAAACCCCATCGCGGGAATCGTCACCAGCAGCCACGCGAGCTTGCGACGACGCTTGAAGTAGGCGTAGCACAAGGGCCCCGCCACGACGGCGAAGACCAGCAGGAGCAGGAAGAAGGCAAGCACCGGCACGTCGCCGAGGCCGGGGATCGAGAGCGGCAGCCAGAGAAACGAGGGCAGCGAGCCGCCCGTGGGCCGGGTAACGAGCTCCCCGCCAACCACCTGCTGATCCCACCATGCGCCGAACGTCGACTCGGGCACGGCGGTGGTGCCGACTGCGAGCCACGCGCCGAGACCGTGATGGCCGGCCCTGAGGCCCCGGCCGGGTGCTCGCGCCGGACGAGCGTCGAGGGAGGTCTCGAGGGCAGCGAGTGCGCCGTCGAGCGCGGGCCCGGCACCGGCGATGACCAATCGCCCGCCGGCGGCCACGTAACGGACGAGCGTGCGCTGAAGCGCATCGGGGAGGTCCGTCAGGGGCGACTGCACGATGATGAGGTCGAACCCGCTGAGGAGTTGGAATGCCGCCGGGATCTCATCCGGGGTGCGCCACCGGATCTCGGCGCTGGGCGTCGAGCCGGCGTTCACGAGGTTGGTCCACGCGAACGCGCTCGCGGACGTGCCGTGAGGCTCGATCCCGAGAATCGCCACGTTGCTCCGTCCCCCCATACTGAAGTGCCGCCATGGCGACGTACCCGTCCCACGACCATCGAGCCAGGCGCT
This sequence comes from uncultured Planctomycetota bacterium, assembly GCA_963802335.1. Classification (GTDB taxonomy): domain Bacteria; phylum Planctomycetota; class PLA2; order PLA2; family JAEUHO01; genus CAWDIE01. The sequence continues at coordinate 186,552 of CAWDIE010000010.1, forward strand.
GATGCGCGGCCAGTCCTGGCCGCCAGGGACGGGCAGGAACACGGCTCCCTTCTCACCCGGCCCGACCACGGCGGACTGTCGGAATCGGCCGGAGACGTTGCCGACCTCGGACTCCGAGACGACCGTGAAGTGGTGGGGTTCCTTTGGATCGGGATTGTGCAGGACCACGCGCATGAACCCGTACGTGCCGACCCGGCTGGACGACGGCGTCGGCTGGAACACCGCCCGGATCCGCTGCTGGTCGGAGAACGCCTCGTTGCGGTCCAGGTAGAAGACCTCGTCTGCGTCCGCCGTCGCCGCCACGGCGACGAAGAGGCAGAGTGCGAGCGGGACGAGCCGACCGAGCCTCACGACACGTTCCGCGGGAGCTTCTCGGCCAGGGGATCGACGGCGCCGAGCAGCTCCCGGACGACGTCGCTCGGCCCGATGCCCTCCAGGCGCGCGGCGTGGTCGAGCACGAGGCGATGGCCCAAGGCGGCCGGTGCCACGCGCTCGACGTCCTTGAAGTCGACGTTGGGCCGCCCGTCGAGGAGCGCCGACGCGCGTCCGGCCTCGGCCATGGCGATGGCGGCGCGCGGCGAGGCACCGAAGCGGACGTGCCGCGCCACGCCCGGCAGCGCGCCGCTCGTGTCGGGGTGGGTGGCCGCCACGAGGCGCGCGATGTAGAGGGCCACGGGCTCGGGGAGGAACACGCGATCGACGGCGTCGAAGGCCCGCCCGAGCTGCTCTTCGCTGAGCGCCGTGGCGACCGGAGGGGGCGTCCCCCGCCGGCGCGTCTTGAGGATGTCGGCCAAGACGTCCTCGCCCACGGAGGGCACATTCACCTTGAAGAGGAAGCGGTCGAGTTGCGCCTCGGGCAGCGGGTAGGTGCCTTCGAGCTCGATCGGGTTCTGCGTCGCGAGCACGAAGAAGGGGGCAGGCAGCATGTGCGTGTCCCCGAAGACGGTGACCGACCGTTCCTGCATCGCTTCGAGCAGCGCGGACTGGGTCTTGGGCGACGCCCGGTTGATCTCGTCGGCGAGGACGAGGTGGGCGAAGAGCGGCCCGGGCTGGAAGACGAACGTGCGCCGCCCGCCCTCCTCCTGGAGGACGGGGCCGCCGGTCACGTCACTCGGGAGGAGATCGGGCGTGAACTGGATGCGACGGAAGTCGAGCCCGAGCAAGCGGCCGAGCGCCTTGACGAGTTCGGTCTTGCCGAGCCCCGGCAGGCCTTCGAGGAGCACGTGGCCGCGGGCCGCGAGCGCGATCGTCACGAGATCGAGCAGCTCGTCCTGCCCGAGCAGGATCTCCCCGAGCCCCTTCCGGAGACGGAGGAGGAGCTCCCTCCCCGCAGAGACCTCCTCCGGGGTCATCAATGACTCGGCCATGCGTTCGCTTCCCCCCTTGGCCGGCGCAGGCCGGCTCACCTGCCCTCGGGCGTGAAGAACCGCTTCACGGCGTCACGATGCCGCGGCGCCAGACGGCGGCGCCAGGACGCCTCGCCGGCCCCGTCGGCGCCGGCCGCGCCGGCCCCCGTGTCGCGCACCGGATTCGTCTCCGGCGTGGAGCGGCTCGTGCCGATCCGCACCCACTCGCGCGATGCCGCCTTGCCCTTCGGCAGGCGCTCGGCCTGAAACGCGTCCGTACCGCCCTGCGTGTCGTTCGTGAGACCGAGGAACGCGTCGGCGCGACCGCGCGAGAGGCCCCCCTTGCCCGGCCGCATGCCCTGGCTGCCCGGCCGCATGCCCTGGGCGAGAAGCCACGCTTCGAGGCCTGGACCCAGGCCGCCACCGCTTCACCCCGGGCAATCGTCATCGCTTTCGCCGTCGCAGAGCTTGCACGGCTGCCCCGTCGTCGCGGCCGCCAAGACGCCCTCGAGGAGCTTCTGCAGTTCCTCCGGCGAGAGTCCTTCGAGCAGACCGGCGTCGGCAAGGCCGGTGAGCTCCTGCCCGGCGAGGCCCGCGAGCGCGGCCGCGAGCTGGGCGAGGGTCTCGGCGTCGAGCGCCAGCCCCTCCCCCTCGCCGGCGCCCTCGCCACCGCCTTCGCCGCCGGGAGCGCTTACCCCCTGGCCCAGCTGCTCCTTCAGGTCCTGGGGGAGCTGGTCGAGGAGCCCCGCGGCCTCGGCGAGCGCCATCAGCTCGTCGAAGGCCTCCGGCGTCGCCGCCCGATCGCCGGCGTTCGCGTCGGCGGCCATCTCGCTCATCGCCGCCGCCGCCTTCGCGAGCCGCCCGGTCTTCAGATCCTCTTCGTGCTCCATGCGTGCCTCGAGCGCGTCGAAGTCGCTCCAGGCGATCGTGCCCGTGTCCTCCTGCTCGGCGCGCAGGTCTTCGTAGCGGGCACGCAGCTCCTCGGCCGCGTCCTCGTCGAGTCCCCTCTCCTCTTCGAGCTTCTCCAGCCGGGCCTCGAACTCCTCCAGCGTCTCCTCCGCGAGCCGATCCATCGCCCGCGCCTTCGCGGTAGCCGGCGGCAGGAAGAAGACGACCGCCAGGGCGGCCGCGGCGAGTGCGATCCGCCCGAGCAGCGGCTGGGGTGCGAGGTGAGGCTTCGCCGCGCGGGCTTCTTGGAGCCCGGCGTCGAGGCGCCCCTGCCACGCGCCGGCGTCGGTCTCGCGCGAGGCGAGGAGGAGCCCCTCGAGCCCGAGGCGCCGATCGAGGTGCGCCGCCGAGTCTCCGGCGTCGAAGCGCAGCCGCCGGAGCCGCCCGAGGCCGCCCAGGAGGGCGGCCGCCCCTACCGGAGCGAGGAGCCAGAGCGGCGGCGCGAAGGGGAGCTGGAGCAGGCGAAGGACGAGGACGACGGCGAGCACGCCGACGGCCCCGGCGAGCAAGCCCTCCGCGGCCCCGCCGAGGAAGGCGTAGGCGTCCACGCGGCGCTCGAAAGCCCGGATCTCCTGGTCCAGCGATCGGCTCAAGGCTCCTCCGTGGGGCCGCAACGCCCCGTCTTGGACGCCGCCCGACGTGGATCCTACCCCGACGGGTATCCCTCGCGAGGCGCCGAGGCGCGGCGCGCGTTGCGGCGCCAGGCCAGGAGTCCGATCAGCATCCAGACGACGTTCACGGAGACGGAGGGGAGGGCGTCGTGATAGAGGGCGTTCGCGCCGAGGAGCAGCGCCCCTCCGATGTTCATCAACTGGAACCGGATCGTCGTCCCGCCGAGTCGGCCGTGGCTGACCAGCCAGTAGGCGAGGAGGACGACGAAGGCACCGGCCCATCCGACGAGTTCGATGGCGGTGTGCATGGCGAAGTTCCCCTCCCCCCAAGCGGGGCCCGGATCCGGAGCAGTCGATTCTCCCTTTCCCGGAGGCATGGGCGGATGGAATGATCTGGGGCATGAAGCTCAAGTACGGCGCCAATCCCCATCAGCCCCACGCCTCCGTCGAGCCGCTCCTGGCCGGCACGGAGCCCGTCCGTGTGCTCAACGGCACACCCTCCCTCATCAACTTCCTGGATGCCCTGAATGCGTGGCAGCTCGTGGCCGAGGCCCGAGCCGCACTCGACCTGCCGGCGGCAGCCAGCTTCAAGCACGTTTCGCCCGCGGGAGCCGGCGTGGCCGTCGACCTGCCGCCGGACCTCGTCAAGGCCTACGAGGTGGAGGGCAAGGAGCTGACCCCCGCGGCGACCGCCTACGTACGCGCCCGCGGGGCCGACCCGAAGAGCTCGTTCGGCGACTTCGTGGCGCTCAGCGACACCGTCGACGAAGCGACCGCCCTCTTCCTCAAGGGCGTGATCAGCGACGGCATCGTCGCGCCGGGCTACGAGCCGGCCGCGCTCGAGATTCTGAAGGCCAAGAAGGGCGGCAAGTTCATCGTGCTGCAGGCGGATCCCGACTTCCAGGCGCCGGCCGAGGAGTCGCGCGAGATGTTCGGCATGCGCCTGACGCAGGACCGCAACAACGTGCCGGTGACGGCGGAGCACCTCGCGAAGGTCGTCTGCGGCGAGCTCACCGCTGCCGCCCGCCGTGATCTCCTTCTCGGTCTCATCGCCATCAAGTACACGCAGTCCAACTCCGTCGGGTACGCGTTGGACGGCCAGATGATCGGCATCGGCGCGGGGCAGCAGTCACGCGTGGACTGCACCAAGCTCGCCGGATCCAAGGCCGATACCTGGCACCTCGGCCGCCACCCCAAGGTGCTGGGCCTCGCCTTCAAGCCGGAAGTCAAGCGCCAGCAGCGCATCAACTGGCGCGTCCGCTACATCGAGGGCGATCTCACGGCCGGCGAGGTGGGGATGCTGCAAGCCGATCTCAAGGAGCCGCTCTTCCTCTTGACGCAGGAGGAGAAGGACGCGTGGATGGAGAAGCTCGACGGCGTCTGTCTGGCGTCGGACGGGTTCATCCCCTTCCGCGACAACATCGACCACGCCGCCAAGCACGGCGTGAAGTTCATCGCCCAGCCCGGCGGCTCGTCCCGCGACGACGAGGTCGCCGCGGCGTGCGAGGAGTACGGCATCACCATGGTGCACACCGCCCTCAGGCTGTTTCACCACTGAGGCGGTCGCTACTTCTTCTGCTTGGCCCAGGTATCGCGGAGCGTCACCGTGCGATTGAACACGGGGGCGTTCGGCGTGGACTGGGGATCCACGCAGAAGTAGCCCTTGCGCTCGAACTGGATGCGATCGAAGGGCGCGGCGTCCTTCAGCGAGGGCTCGACCTTCGCGTGCGGTAGCACCTCGAGGGAGTCGGGGTTCAGGTTCGCGAGAAAGTCCTTCCCCTCGGGGGCGTCGTCCGGATTCTCGACGCTGAAGAGGCGGTCGTAGAGACGTACCTCGGCGTCGACGGCATCCGGCGCCGACACCCAGTGGATCGTGGCCTTCACCTTGCGCCCGTCGGGCGCGTAGCCGCCCTTGGTCTCCGGGTCGTAGGTGCACCGAAGCTCCACGATCTCGCCCTGGTCGTCCTTCACCACGTCCTCGCACCGCAGGAAGTAGGCCGAGCGGAGGCGCACCTCGCGCCCGGGGGCCAGGCGGAAGAACTTCCGCGGCGGGTCTTCCATGAAGTCGTCGCGCTCGATGTAGAGCTCGCGGGAGAACGGCACGCGCCGCGTGCCCGCCGCCTCGTCTTCCGGGTTGTTCACCGCCTCGAAGGTCTCGCTCTCCCCCTCCGGGTAGTTGGTGATGACGACCTTCAGCGGGTCCAGCACGGCCATGCGACGCACCGACGTCTTGTTCAGGTCGTCGCGGACGCAGTGCTCCAGGACTGCGACGTCGATGAAGGACTCGCGCTTGGCGATCCCCACCTTGTCCCAGAACGCGCGAATGGCGGTGGGCGTGTAGCCCCGCCGGCGCAGGCCACTCAAGGTGGGCATGCGCGGATCGTCCCAGCCCTGCACGTGCCCGTCCTCGACGAGGCGGATCAGCTTCCGCTTCGAGAGGATGGTGTAGGTCACGTTGCCTCGCGCGAACTCGATCTGCCGGGACGGGAAGATGCCCAGCTTCTCGATGAACCAGTCGTAGAGCGGGCGGTGGTTCTCGAAGTCGAGATCGCAGAAACTGTGGGTGACGCCCTCGAGCGAGTCGCTCTGCCCGTGCGCCCAGTCGTACATCGGGTAGATGCACCAGGCGTCCCCCGTGCGGTGGTGGTGCGCGTGGAGGATCCGGTACATGACGGGATCGCGCAGGTTGAGGTTCGGTGCGGCCATGTCGATCTTGGCGCGGAGCACGCGACTGCCGTCGGGGAACGCGCCCTTGCGCATGCGATCCAGGAGGTCGAGGTTCTCCTCGACGCCCCGCTCGCGATGCGGCGAGTTGCGACCCGGCTCGGTCGGCGTCCCCCGGTTCTCGCGGATTTCGTCGGCCGTCTGATCGTCGACGTAGGCGAGCCCTTTCTTCACGAGCTCCACGGCCCAGCCGTAGAGCTGCTCGAAGTAGTCGCTGGCGTAGTACTCGTGCTCGCCCCAGTCGAAGCCCAGCCAGTGGATGTCGCGCTTCATGGCGTCCACGTAGGCCTGCTCTTCCTTGGTGGGGTTCGTGTCGTCGAAGCGCAGGTGCGTACGGCCTTCGAAGTCGGCGGCGATGCCGAAGTCGATGCAGATCGCCTTGGCGTGCCCCAAGTGGAGGTACCCATTGGGTTCCGGGGGGAAGCGGGTCACGACGGGCCTCTGGAAGCGACCGGCGGCGAGGTCGTCGGCGACGGCCTGGCGGATGAAGTCCGTCCGGCGTTCTTCGTTGGATTCGGTCATGGCGCTCTCTTTCCGTGAAGCAGCGGCGGATTGTATGCCTCGCGTGCCGCCCGCGCCCGGGATACCTCCGACGATTGCGGGTCCCCGTGGCGCCGAGGCCGTAGACTCCGCCGCCATGAACGCCTCCCCCGTCGTCACCCGCTTCGCCCCCAGCCCGACCGGCGCCCTCCACGTCGGCGGCGCCCGCACCGCGCTCTTCGCCTGGGCCTTCGCCCGGGGTCGGGGCGGCCGCTTCCTCATCCGCATGGAGGACACGGACCGAGCCCGCTCGTCGGCCGAGAGCACCCACGGCATGCTCCGCGACCTGGCATGGCTGGGCCTCGACTGGGACGAGGGCCCGGATGCGGCGGCCGCCGATCCGTACGACACGAGCAGTCAGAAGGGCGAGCACGGCCCCTACTTCCAGAGCCAGCGCCTGCCGCTCTACCGCGAGCACGTCGATCGTCTCCTCCAAGCCGACCGTGCCTACGAGGACCAGGGCGCGATCCGATTCCGCATGGGCGAGGACGTTCGCTTCCACGACGAGGTGTTCGGCGACATCGAGGTCAAGGGCGAGGAGCTCGAGGACTTCGTCATCCTGAAGTCCGACGGGTACCCGACCTACCACATGGCCGTGGTCGTCGACGACGCCCTGATGAACGTGACCCACGTACTCCGCGGGCAAGAGCACCTCTACAACACGCCGAAGCACGTGGCGCTCCAGGACGCGCTCGGCTTCTCCCGCCCGGCCTACGCGCACATGCCGTCGATCATGAACGCGGACGGGTCGAAGATGTCCAAGCGCGACAAGGCGAAGGCCGCTCGCAAGGCCGCCCTCGCCGCCGGTCTCGCCGCGAGCGCCGTTCAGGGCGCTGTCCAGGGCGCCGACGCGTCGGCGATCCAAGCCTTCCTCGACAAGGAGAACGACGACGTCGCCCATGCCGAGGCCATCGCGAAGGCGCTGGAGCTGAGGCTGCCCGAGATCGAGGTGGCCGACTTCCGGCGGAGCGGGTATCTGCCGGAGACCCTCTGCAACTACCTCTCGCTCCTCGGGTGGAGCGCGGGCGGCGACCGGGAGCGCTTCGACCGGGCGTTTCTCGTCGAGAACTTCGACTTCGACCGCATCGGGAAGAAGAACTCGAACTTCGACCGCGACAAGCTCTTCCGCTTCGATGGAGACGACCTGGCGGCCATGGACGCCGACGCGTTCGCCGCGCTGTGGCGCGCCCACTGCGAAGCGTTCGAGCCCGCCTACCTCGAGCAGCTCGACGACGACGCATTCGGCAAGCTCGCCGCGGCGTACCAGCCGCGGAGCCGTACGCTGCAGGAGCCTTGTGACCTCGCCCGCTTCTTCATCTGCGAAGACGAGGCGATTGCCTACGACGAGAAGGCCGTGAAGAAGTGGCTGCGCAAGAACGACGACGAGGGACTCGGCGTTCTGGCGGAACTCGAGGGCGTCCTGTCCGCACTCGACGCGTTCACGCCCGAGGCGATCGAGGCGGCGCTGAAGGCCTTCGCCGAAGACAAGGGACTCGGCATGGGCAAGGTGGCCCAGCCGCTGCGTGTGGCGATCTCGGGTGCGGCGGTGAGCCCCGGTATCGGCGAGACGCTGGCGATCCTGGGGAAGCAGCGCGTGCTGAATCGGATCGCGCGCTGTCGGGCCGCGCTGGCCACGTAGCCCCGCCTACTCGGCCGTCTTGGCGCCCTTGAGCTTGTCCTGGAAGACCTTCTCGAACTTCTCGACCTTCGGTTGGATGACCGCGCGGCAGTAGGGCTGACCGCCGTTGAGGGCGTAGTACTCCTGGTGCTCCACTTCGGCGGGATAGAAGCTCTCGAACGCCTTCAGCTCGGTGACGATCGGCTTGGCGTAGATGTCCGCGCCGTCGAGTTCCACCATGACGCGTTCGGCGATGTCCTTCTGCGTCTCGTCGTGCGTCAGAACGATGGAGCGGTACTGCGTACCGACGTCGGCACCCTGGCGATTGCGCGTGGTCGGGTCGTGCGTCTTGAAGAAGATCTCGAGCAGCTCGGCGTAGGAGACCGCGGCCGGGTCGAAGCGGACCTGCACGACTTCGGCGTGACCGGTCGTCCCCGAGCAGATTTCCTTGTAGGTCGGGTCCTCGGTTTCCCCACCCGCGTAACCGGACGTCACCGACAACACGCCATCGACGCGGTCGAAGATCGCTTCGGTGCACCAGAAACACCCCCCACCGAACGTGGCGATGCCCGTCGCATCGGGCTCCTTCGGGCGGTCGCTCTCGCTCTTCGTCATGGATTGGGTCTCCGAAGCGTCTTGGCCGGAACACGCGCCGAGGGGCAAGGCCAGAAGCAGCAACAGCAGTGACAGCGGGGCGGTGGGCCGCAGCGGCATGGGGAGTCTCATGGCGCGACGAGCCTACTGAAGGGAGAGGGGCGGCGGGGCCGGCGGGTGGATTCAGCCGGGATGAAGGAGGAGGGCGCCGGGCCCGGAGGCCCCGATCCCCCTCTAGGATCCGGTCGAGGGAGTCCGCGCCCGTGGTCTCTTGCCAGAGCCGCCTCGACCCGTCGTGGCGCCGCACCCCGAGGGAGAAGGTCCGTATGCAAGCACGTCGCAGGACTCACGCGGCGATCGGGCTGACCTCGATCATGGTGATGCTCACGGCGTGTGGCGGGGAGATCGAGCGGCCGCCCGAGCACGACAGTCTGGTGCAGGGCCCCATCCAGGAGGTCTTGCGCCCATCGGACGACCCGCACGCGGCGGCCAACGGGTGCCTGTCGTGCCACGACGGAATCGAGATGATCCGCGGCTCCGACACCCAGATGATGCAAGAGATCCTGATGGTGGCGACGCAGAGCGGGACGAACAACCGCTGCGTGGTCTGCCATGGGGGCAACGGCGACGTCCGAGCCGAAGCGGGCATGGACACGGCGTCCGATGCCTACCAGGCCCTCGCCGACCAAGCGCACGCCGGCACCGCGACGTACTTCGAGACGAACCCCGGTCCCAAGACCTTCTACCCCGATCCGGGCTCCCCGTGGATCAACGAGCACACGTGCGGCGTCTGCCACGCCTGGGAGGTCAAGACCCAGTGGCAGAGCCTGATGATGACCGAGGCCGGCAAGATCCAGGGCACGCTCTGGGGCTTCGGTGCGATGGAAGAGGGTAGGGAGTACGAGCACCGCTTCGCCAACTACGACGTGGCGACGCTGACCGGCGACGAGGTCGTGGGCACGGCGGCCTACAGGAAGTACATGGACGCGCTCGCGGCCAAGGAGCCCAACGTCTTCGTGGAGGCGATGAGCCAGGTCGCCCCCGCACCCGAGGGCGGCGCGGACGTCATCGCGGATCCGACCTCTGCGGCGTTCACGTACATCCGTGGCGAGTGTCAGCGCTGTCATCTGGGCGTGGGCGGCGCGCAACGCCACGGCGACTTCCGCGGACTGGGCTGCAGCGCGTGTCACATTCCGTACGGAAACGCCGGGGTCTACGAAGGCGGGGACACGACCCTCGAGGGCACGGGGCGTCCGCTCGTCCACTCGATCCAGTCCGGCCCGGGGGCACCCGTGCAGCACGGCGACCTCGCCTGGAGCGGCGTTCCCGTCGAGACCTGCACCACGTGTCACAACCGCGGGCGGCGCATCGGGGTCTCCTACCAGGGCCTGATGGAGACCCCCTACGATTCCGGGTGGAACGAGGACGGTTCCGGTCAGCAGAAGCTGCATGGCAAGACGTACCTGAAGCTCCACGCGGACCTCCACAAGGAGAAGGGCTTCCTCTGCCAGGACTGCCACACGACGCTGGACGTCCACTCCTCGGGGAAGCTGATCGGCGCGATCACCGGCGCGGTCGAGGTGGAGTGCACCGACTGCCACGGCACGCCCTTCAACTATCCGTGGGAGCTGCCGCTCGGCTACGGCGACGAGTACGAGGAGAAGCCGAAGGAGGGCGAGCCGCGCGGGGTGGCCCAGACGCTGCCCGAGTACATGAAGCGCGGCGACTATCCCGACACCGCGGACGGCTACCTGCTCACGGCCCGTGGCAACCCGTTCGGCAACGTCGTCCGTGACGGCGAGCACGTACGCGTGCACCTCGCTTCCGGGGCCATCCGGGACCTGCTCCCCCTCAAGCTGCTGGTCGAGGAGGATCGCCTCTCGGATGAAGCCCGGGTGGCCATGGTCGAGGTCAGCTCGCACATGGAGCGCATGGAGTGCTTCGCCTGCCACGCGACCTGGGCCCCCCAGTGCTACGGGTGCCACATCAAGGTCGACTACCGAGAAGAAGACGCCCACTACGACTGGATCCAGGTCGGCGATGCCCATGGCGCCGACGGCAAGACGCCGGAGTTCACGGGCCTGGCCGACCACCTCAAGATCAACGGCAAGATCAAGGAGACACGGTCGTACCTCCGTTGGGAAGAGCCCGCGCTGGCCGTGAACGGCGAAGGGCGCATCAGCCCCGTCATCCCGGGTTGCCAGACCTCGGTCACGGTGATCGACAAGGACGGCAACCCGGTCGTCACGAACAAGATCGCGCGCATCCCCAACGTGGAAGGCGCGGGCCCCGAGGGCCAGTGCGGCATCGACCACTCGCCGCTCCACCCGCACACCGTCCAGAAGCGGGCGCGGACCTGTGAGAGCTGCCATGCCGACCCCAAGGCCCTCGGCTACGGCATCGGCGGCGGTCTCTTCTACGACGACCCGTCCAAGGACCACGTGGTGGATCTGATGACGGGCGACGGGAAGGTCATCCCCGAGACGACGTCGCCGCAGATGGTCGGCGTACCCGAGCTCGAGGGCGACTGGTCACGCTTCGTCACCGAAGAGGGGAAGCAGATCCAGACGGTGGGGCACCACTTCAGCCTCTCGCGTCCCCTCAACGACGAGGAACGCGCCCACATGACGCGCGACGGCGTGTGCGTCTCGTGCCACAAGGAGATCCCCGAGGGGAACCTGGCGACGAGCATGATGCATCACGTCGGCGGCGCCATCGGGATGATCCCCCACACGAGCGAGGAGCACGACGCCCTCACGAACAAGATCATGCTCTTCGCGGCCTGGGGGCAGTTGCTGGGTGGCGCGCTGGCCGGCGTCGTGGGCATGGCGCTGTTCTTCCGCTGGCGCAGCCGCCGCGCCTTCCGCCGGGCCAAGAAGAAGAAGTAGTCCCGCTCGAGAGAGAGCGGCCGGATCAGCGCAGCAGCTTCTCGACCGCTTTCGCGAGCTTCTTCGGCTTGGCCGGGGCGTAGCACTTGCTGCCCACCTTGACGACGGGATCGTCGCTGCACTCGTCGAGACAGCTGACCTGGCGGATGTCGAGCGCATCCGGGTGGCCCAGGGCCAGGGCTTGGAGGGTCTTCTTGATCTTCTTGTTGGTCCAGCCGCAGCTCTTGCAGACCTGGATCTCGACCCTCGCGGACTTCACACCCATCGACGTTCTCCATGCTGGCCTGCATTCTCCGCGTGCCGTAGGGTCTCGCGCGTGCGCCTCGACGATCTCGACTATCACCTGCCGGAGGACCGGATCGCCCAGGTGCCGGCCGAGCGGCGCGAGGACGCACGGCTCCTGGTTCTGGACCGCGCGTCGGGACGCAGGACTCACCGCGGCATCGTCGACCTCCCCGACCTGCTGGCGCCGGGGGACCTGCTGGTCCTGAACGACACGCGGGTGGTTCCCGCTCGCCTGCGGGCGCGACGGGCGACGGGCGGGCAGGTCGAAGTGTTCTTGCTGGAGCCGGGAGCTGAGCCCGGGACCTGGGAAGCGCTCGTGCGGGCGGCCCGGAGCATCCGCGCGGGCGAGAGGCTCGGCCTCGGCGAGGGGACGGGCGAGGACGGCATCCGACTGCTCGCCTCCCGTGGCCGGGGCGCCTGGCTCGTCGAGGGAGCGGGCGCGGGGATGGAGGCCATCATGGCCCGCCACGGCGAGATGCCGCTCCCGCCCTACATCCGGCGGGAAGCGGGCGACACGCGCGCCCCGCTGGACCGCGAGCGCTACCAGACCGTCTTCGCCCGCCACGACGGGGCGATCGCCGCGCCCACGGCGGGACTTCACCTCACGCCGGCCCTACTCGACCGGCTTCGGCAAGGAGGCGTCGAGGTAGAGACCGTGACCCTCCACGTCGGGCTCGGGACCTTCGAGCCGGTCCGCGTCGAAGACCTGGACGAGCATGCGATGCACGAAGAGCGCTACGTGGTGCCCGCGGCGACGGCCGAGGCCGTACGGCGCGTGAAGGCGGCTGGCGGCCGCGTCGTCGCCGTCGGCACCACGAGCGTGCGCACCCTCGAAGCGGCGGCCCTGGCGTCCGGCGATGGGCTTCCCCGACCCGGGGCGGCGCGGACCGACCTGCTCATCCAACCGGGCTACGCCTTCCGGGTCGTGGACGTGCTCCTCACGAACTTCCACCTTCCTCGCTCGACCCTGCTCGCCCTGGTCGCGGCTTTCGCCGGGTTGGACGCGGTGCGTGCGGCTTATGCGGAAGCCGTGGAGGAAGGGTATCGCTTCTACTCCTATGGTGATGCGATGCTCCTCGCATGACGGACCTGGGCCCCCTGATCCGCGAGGCTGCCGAAGGCCTGGGCTTCTCGCTGATCGGGGTCACCTCCGGGGAGCCCGTTAAGGAGGCCCTGCAGGCGCTGGAAGCCTGGAGCGAGGCCGGCCACGGCGCCGACCTCGCCTACATGACGCGGAATCCCCCCGAGCGGGCCACCCCGTCGACCCTGATGCGGGGCACGGACACCGTCGTCTCCTTGGGCGTGAACTACTGGGTCGAGGCGCCGCCCTTCGACAACGACGGTCGCCTCGGGCGGGTGGCACGCTACGCGTGGGGCCGGGACTATCACGACGTCGTGATCCCCCGGCTGAAGCAGCTGGCAACCGTGCTGGCGCTGCGTACCGGGGCCCAGGCCGTCCGGGTCGCGTGCGACTACTCCCCCATCCTGGAGCGCGCGTTCGCCGAGCGAGCCGGCCTGGGCTTCTTCGGCAAGAACACCTGCCTGATCCTCCCGCGCCACGGGTCGTTCTTCTTCCTGGGGGAGATCCTCCTGCAAGGGGGGCGCCCCATCGAGGGGTTGGACCTGCCCCCGTCTCCGCCCGGCGGCTGTGGCACCTGCCAGAGCTGCCTCGACGCGTGTCCGAGCGATGCGTTCCCCGATGCGTACGTGCTGGACGCGCGCCGCTGCATCTCCTATCTCACGATCGAACACAAGGGCGCGATCCCGCTGCCGCTGAGGCCCGAGATGGGCGACTGGCTGTTCGGCTGCGACGTGTGCCAGGACGTCTGCCCCTTCACGCGGTTCTCGAGCCCAACGCGGTGGGCCGAGTTCGAGCCGCACGCCGGCGTAGGCCGCAGCGTCGACCTGCGGTCGATCCTCGAGATCGACGACGAGGCCGCCTTCGAGGCCCGCTTCGCCGGGACACCGCTGCTTCGGCCCCGCCGGCGCGGCATCCAGCGCAACGCCGCCGTCGTCGCGCGGAACGTGGGTGCGACCGGCTGCGTCCCGGCGCTGGTCCGTCGCGTCGAGGAGGACACCGAGGCGCTCGTCCGCGGCCACGCGATCTGGGCCCTGTTCGGACTGGACGAGAAGGAGGCCCGACGCCTGGCCCAGCGCGCCCGCGACCACGATCCGCATCCGGGCGTGCGGGAGGAGGCGACGCGGTGTCTGGAGACTTGAATCCGAGGATGTCGGTCCTGCTACCCGTGCGGGACGCCGCGGCGACCCTGGAGGAGGCCCTGGCGTCGCTCGCGGCCCAGACGATCGAGGACTTCGAGGTGCTGGTCCAGGACGACGGGAGCCGGGACGCGTCCCCGGCGATCGCCCGCGCCTACGCCGCGCGCGATCCGCGCTTCCTCGTGGAGAGCCAGCCGCCCGAGGGCATTGTCGCGGCGTTGAATGCGGCCGCGCGCCGGGCGCGCGGCGACCTCCTCGTCCGGATGGATGCCGACGATGTCTCGCGACCCGACCGGCTGGCGCGCCTCGCCGCGTATGCCGACGAGCATCCCGACGTCGCGTTCTTCGCGAGCCGCATCCAGTACGTGCCGCGCGACGGGTTGTCGGAGGGGCTGTTGCGCTACGAAGCGTGGATCAACAGCCTGCTCGTCCACGAGGCCATTGTCCGCGACCGCTTCGTGGAGTGCCCGCTCCCCCACCCCGCGTGGGCGATTCGGCGCGGGGCGTTCGAAATGCTCGGCGCCTACCACGCGAACGAGTTCCCCGAGGACTACGACCTCTTCCTGCGCGCGGCCGAGGCGGGTCTTCGCTTCGGGAAGGTGGACGCGTGTCTCCTCGACTGGCGGGACCATCCGGCGCGCATGAGCCGGACGGACAAGCGCTTCGGGCTCGACCGCTTCTTCGCGCTGAAGGTCGAGCACGTGGCTCCGCTCCTCTTGGAGCGTGGACGCGATGTCGCGGTCATTGGCGGCGGCCGCCACGGCAAGCGATGGGTGCGAGCACTCGCCGACCGCGGGGTGTCCGTGCCTCACCTGCTGGACACGAACCCCGCCCGCCAGGGACGGACGATCCACGGAGCGCACGTCCTCCCCGCGACTGACCTGGAGACCGTCCGGGGGTCGTTCCTTCTCGTGGCGCTCGGCCGCCCCGGCGCGAGGGAGGCGATGCGCAAGACCCTGACGGCGACCGGGTTCACGGAAGAGGACGACTACCTCTGCGTGCAGTAGGTCGCATCGGGAAGCGTGAAGATTTGCACTGACTCCGTACGGACGGTTAGCAGACGCTGCCGGCGGGGATCGGCTTCTCGATCTCGGTCGGCTCGTGCACCACGCCGTCCTCGTCGATCGTCGCGCCGCTCGGCCCCGCCAGGTGCCGCTCGGCCTGTGCGCGGGAGATGTGGTCGGCCTTGCGCTCGCGATGCACGCGCCGCGCCGTTCTCAACACGGCCACCCCCTCGACGATCATCCACGCCTCCAGGACGAGGCTGATGCCCAGCACGAGGATCAGGTGCAGATTCGGGACGGGGTTCGTCAGGTAGATCTGCATCTTGGCGATGGCCGCCCACGACACCGTAACGATCAGGAAGAGCATGGGAATCGTGGTGTAGATCACCGGCTTCCCACGCTTGGCCAGCCACGTGTTGAGCACGAGCAGCGTCATGCACGCCAGCATCTGGTTCATGATCCCGAAGATGGGCCAGAGGACGAGGTCCCCCTTGCCGACGGTGGCCGCGTAGAGCGACAGCAGCATCGCGCTCCCCACCGCGATCGACGTGGCGACGTGCTTGCGGGCGAGCTTCGGCTTGTTCAAGGCGCCCGCGAACTCGGTCACGACGTAGCGCTGGATGCGCGTCGCCGAATCCATGGTGGTGGCCGCGAACGAAATGATCACGACGGTGATCACCGCCGCCAGCAGCTCCGTCGACAGGAAGGGAAGGGCGGAGTTCATGAACCCCGCGCCACCCTGGATGAACCCCTCGAGTTTGGGGAGGAGCTTGCCGGCGCCCGCCCACGACGTGCTGTACTTGGCGTTCCACGCCGCGAGGTCGGCGAACCCGGCCGCCGAGCAGCAGCAGATGATCACGATGACGGCGAGCGCCCCTTCGAGAATCATCCCGCCGTAGCCGATGGCGCGTGCGTCGCGCTCCGTCTCGATCTGCCGCGCGGTCGTGCCGCTGGCCACCATGCAGTGGAAGCCACTGATGGCCCCGCACGCGATAGTGATGAACAGGAACGGCCAGAGCAAGGGTGCGCCCGACTCGTAGGGCACGTTCGCGTTGATCGCCGGGGCCACCATCTCGATGCGGCCCGAACCGGTCACGGCCGCGACGACGAGCCCCACGAGGAGGATGCCCAGCGCGAAGAAGAGCTGGTGCGAGTTGATGTAGTCCCGCGGCTGAAGCAGCTTCGTGACCGGCATCACGCTGGCCACGTACGCGTAGGCGAACAATGCGATCAGCCAGAACAGCACGCCGGTGGACGGGTCGGCGAACGTGAAGAGACTCTTGACCGAGGGCATGATGCCGACGCCGATGGCGACGTACATGAGGACCAAGGCGACGAGACTCCAGAGGAGCATGGAGCCCCCCCGCCGGGTGACCAGGTAGCCCACCATCAGCGCCAGCGGCACCTCGATCCACACGGCGAGCACGCTCTCGGGCCGCGCGGTGAACAGATTGGCGATCACGAAGCCGAACACGGCCATCACCAGCCACAGGGCCATCCAGATGAACGACAGGAACAGGATGCGCACCCGCGGGCTCATGATGTCCGCCGCGAGGTCCCCGACCGTCCGCGCCCGATTGCGGACCGACGCCACGAGCGCACCGAAGTCGTGCACGGCCCCGATGAAGATGCAGCCGACCACGATCCAAATCAGCGCGGGCAGCCACCCCCAGGTGGCCGCGACGGCCGGGCCGACGATCGGCCCCGCCCCGGCGATGGTCACGTAGTGGTGGCCGAGGAGCACGTGCCGCTTGGTCGGCACGAAATCCACGCCGTCCTCCTGGGCATGGCTCGGGACGGCGTCGTCGGGGTAGTCGCCGGCGCCGAAGACGCGGCGACCGATGAAACGGCCGTAGATGCGGTAGCCGAGCCAGAGCGCGGCCCCGCAGGCGAGGGCGAGCGTGAGTGCGTTCATCGGGGGCCGAGAATACGGGACCTCGGCCCGAAGCGTAGAAGTGCCTACCGCGCCGTGGCCGGCGGGCCGGCACCGTGGTCCCCTCGGCCGCGTGGGAGCATTCTCCTCTCGGAGATCCACCCATGTCCCAGAACGTCCTCGGCGAAGACCTCGTCCCCTGCAACAGCCAGCTCCGCACCGGTTTCTTCCGCGACGGCACCTGCCAGACGGGCGGGGGCGACATGGGCGTACACGCCGTCTGCGCGGAGGTGACGGAGGAGTTCCTGGCCTTCTCCAAGGCCCGCGGCAACGACCTCACCACGCCCGTGCCCCAGTGGTCGTTCCCGGGTCTCGAGCCCGGGGATCGCTGGTGCCTGTGCGCCGCCCGGTGGCAGGAAGCCCTCGATGCCGGCTTCGCGCCGCCGGTGGTTCTCGCCTCCACGCACGTGATGGCGCTCGAGTTCGTCCAGTTGAAGGACCTGGTCGAGCACGCCATCGATCCCCCCACCCGGAAAGCGGGGTCGTGACGACGGAGGGCAACGCGAGCGACCTGCTCGACGTCGTCCGCGCCAGCCGACGCCTCGTCGTGCTCACGGGGGCCGGCGTCAGCACGGACTCCGGCATTCCCGACTACCGCGACCGCGATGGGAGCTGGAAGCACCGCGCCCCGGTCCAGTACCGGGACTTCGTACGGGGCGAAGCGACGCGCCGTCGGTACTGGGCCCGGAGCCGCGTCGGGTGGAAGCGGATCGAAGCCGCCGCGCCGAACGGGGCGCACGTGGCCCTCGCCGGGCTGGAGGCGGCCGGCCGGGTCCACCACCTCCTGACCCAGAACGTCGATGGACTCCACCAGAAGGCCGGCTCCGCTCGCGTGCTCGATCTCCACGGCCGCCTGGACCAGGTCGCGTGCCTCGCCTGCGGTCACACGACGTCCCGGGCCGCGCTTCAGATCCAGCTCGAGCGGCTCAACCCGGGCGTGGTCCACGAGGCAAACGCGCCCGCCGCGCCCGACGGCGACGCGGCGGTCGATCCGCGCGCCGAGGGCTCCTTCGTGGTGCCCGACTGCGCGCTCTGCGGCGGGGTGCTGAAGCCCCGCGTCGTGTTCTTCGGCGAGAACGTCCCACGCGAAACGACGGAAGCCGCCTTTGCGCGCGTCGACGAGGCCGACGCCCTGCTCGTCGTGGGCTCGTCCTTGATGGTGTACTCGGGGTACCGCTTCGCGCGCCGCGCGCACGAGCGCGGGATTCCCCTCGCCATCCTGAACCTGGGTCGAACGCGCGCCGACGACCTGGCGTCGCTACGCGTCGCCGCGCCCTGCGCTGAAGTACTGCTGGAGCTTCAGGAGGAGCTCGGGGCCATCGAGGTCTAGCACGCAGGCGGCCGCGGCGGCGGGATCGTCTTCGAGCGTGCTCAAAGGCGTGGCCTCGTCGAGCGTGAACGGCCCCGCCGCGGTACGCCGCAGCGACTGCATGAACCCACCACAGCCCAGGGCGCGCCCGAGATCCTGGGCCAGCACGCGCACATAGGTCCCCGCCGAGCACGTGAGATCGAGCGTCACGTCGGGCAGGGCGATCTCGACGACGTCCAGCGAGTCGACGCGAACGGACACGGGCTCGCGCTCCACCTCGATCCCCTTGCGCGCGAGCTCGTGCAGCCGCCGGCCCTTGTGGTGCTTGGCCGAGTGCATGGGCGGGATCTGCTGGATTTCTCCCCGAAATGCGTCCAGGGCCGCTCGCACGTCGTCGGACGTGACCGCCACCTCGGCCTCCCGCAGGATCTCGCCGGCCGCGTCCAGCGTGGACGTCTCCACGCCGAGGCGGATGGTCGTTCGGTAGGCCTTCCCCGTCCCGGTCAGGTGCTGGGAGAGCTTCGTGGCTCGCCCGAGCAGCAGGGGCAGGACCCCCGTGGCCAGCGGGTCCAGCGTGCCGGTGTGGCCCACCTTGCGCTGACCGAAGACGGCCCGGATGCGATCCACGACGTCATGCGACGTCGGGCCGGCGGGCTTGTCGATCACGAGGATTCCGTCGGTGGGCATGCGCCAGACTCCAGCGTTCGAGGCCATTGAACCTCGGGAGCGGCCTCGCCTCCTCGCCTTGTCGTGGCGCTTCCCCTCTCGCCGGGTAGGCTCCACGGCCACACCACTCCGGCTCCGGGTGACGCGGTGGGCCTCGAGATGCTCTAGCGTGCTACGTGACTGCGGGACCACAACCAGAGGAAGCGCCATGGCTACGGTCGAAAAGGGCAACAAGGTCCAGATCCACTACACGGGACGCCTCGAAGACGGCACCGTCTTCGACTCGTCCGAGGGACGGGACCCCCTCAGCTTCGAGGCCGGCAGCGGCCAGGTCATCCCCGGATTCGACGAAGCGGTCGTCGGCATGACGGCGGGTGAGAAGAAGACGATCACCATCGCGCCGGCCGAGGCCTACGGCGTGCACGACCCGGCGCTGCTCCAGACCATCCCGCTCGACATGCTGCCCGACGACGTCAAGGTGGGCGATCAGCTCAAGGCCGCGAGCGAGGACCAGGAGTTCATCGTCACGGTGACCGAGAAGAACGACAAGGAAGCCGTGGTGGACGCGAACCACCCCCTCGCGGGCAAGACGCTCATCTTCGATCTCGAGCTGGTCGAGATCGCGTAGAGAGGAAGACGCATGGCGCATCGCGATCCCGACTGCATCTTCTGCAAGATCGTCGCGGGCGAGATCCCGAGCGCCCGGGTCTACGAGGACGAACGCGTCCTCGCCTTCCTCGACATCAGTCCCCTGCAGCCCGGTCACACGCTGGTGATCCCCAAGGACCACCACGCCCAGCTGGCCGACATGCCGGCGGACACCATGGCCGACCTCGGCCGCGTCCTTCCCCGCATCGCGAAGGGCGTGGCCGAGGCGTCGGGCGTCGACGCCTACAACATCCTCCAGTCCAACGGCAAGGTCGCAGGCCAGGAGGTCTTCCACGTCCACTTCCACGTGGTCCCGCGGCGCCCCGGCGACGAGCTCGGGTTCCGCTGGAAGCATGGCGCCTACGACGAGGGCGACATGGATGCGTGGCGCGAGAGGATCGCGAACGCGATTGCCTAACGCGTGGCGCCTGCGTCCACGACGACGACGGCCGCGCCGTTGAAGCGGCCGTGCCGCAGGTCGTCGAGCGCCTGATCGACTCCTTCGAGGTCGTACGGGGTGACCTGGGTCCGCACGGGCACCTGAGGCGCGAGCGCGAGGAACTCGATCCCGTCCTTCCGCGTCAGGTTGGCGACCGAGCGCAAGACCCGTTCTTCCCAGAGGATGCGGTAGGGAAACGCCGGGATGTCGCTCATCGAGATCCCGGCGCAGACGACGACGCCTCCCGGCCGCACGGCTTCGAGCGCGAGGGGCACCAGCCCTCCGACGGGCGCGAAGAGGATCGCCGCGTCCAGCGGCCGAGGCGGCGCTTCCTCCGAGGCCCCCGCCCATACGGCTCCGAGCGTGCGCGCGAACGCCTGCGCCTCGTCGTCCCCCTGGCGCGTGAATGCGTAGACCTCGCGGCCCTCGTGCCGCGCGACTTGCGCAAGGATGTGGGCGGCGGCTCCGAAGCCGTAGAGTCCGATTCGCCGCGCGTCTCCCGTCATGCGGTACGCGCGGTAGCCGATGAGGCCGGCACAGAGGAGCGGAGCGGCCTGCACGTCGGGGTAGGTGGCCGGCACGGGGAAGCAGTAGCGCGCGTCGGCGACGCAGGCGTCGGCGAAGCCACCGTCGATCTGGTAGCCGGTGTAGCGGGCATCGGCGCAGAGGTTCTCCTCGCCCCGGCGACACGCGTCGCAACGCCCGCAGCTGAAACCGAGCCAGGGAACGCCGACCCGCTCCCCCACCCCCACGCCCTCGACGCCCTCGCCGAGTGACGTCACGACGCCGACGATCTGGTGGCCGGGCACGACGGGCAGCATCGGATCGGTAAGGTCGCCGTCGACGACGTGGAGGTCGGTGCGGCAGACGCCGCACGCCCGCACCCTGATTCCGACCTGCCCCTCACCCGGCGTGGGTGTCTCGCGCTCTTCGAGTCGCAGAGGTCGGCCGACGCCGTCGAAGACCATCGCGCGCATGGCTACGCCTCCGGGGAGCAAGTCTACTCCCCGAGGCCCCATGGCATCCTCCCGAGCCCGGCACGGGGGTCGAAGCCCCCGACGCCCGGTCCCCGGCTTGCCAAGGCCCCCATCTCACGTTCAACTCCCCCCCGACGCAGGGACCAAGGCGCCGTGGCCGAGAGGTTAGGCAGCGGATTGCAAATCCGCGTAGTCCGGTTCGATTCCGGACGGCGCCTCCACTTCCTCTCCCGCTGCCGTCGCTACTCATCTCGCCACGGGGCCCACCCATAAGCTGCGCCTATGCGACGGCGTGGACGGCGAAGGCTCGCCACCGCGGAAACCCCTGCTCCGGGACGCCTGTTTCCTGCGGGCGTTGCGCCGAACGTTCGGCAGATCGTGCGAAGGCGCACCATCTGCCGGATATCCGGCGG
>CAWDIE010000011.1:0-237298 GCA_963802335.1 uncultured Planctomycetota bacterium
CTCAGTCCGCTTGGCCGGACGGGATTGGCTACCCGCTGGGTTCCACTACGAGGTTTCAGGTCAGGTCATGATCGTCCCCCTCGTCCAGGCTTCGCCTGGCGCACCAGAAGGTCGTGACACGGAACTCGGTTAAGCCTCAACCTACAGAGTCGATGCGGTGTCCCCCTTCATTCTCTTCCCCGCTGCGCTTCGAGAGTGATTCCGCCACTGCCTTCCGACGGGGGACGTAGAGTCCGTGAGTTGAACGCCGGGTCGCTTTGGCGTGGGTCTGGCGCTACGAGAACCTCAAGGTGCCCAAGCGGCAGAGCAAGCGCAGTCGGGCAGCGGCGCTCCTACTCAGCGCGGAAGGATGTCATCCAATACAGGCTGACCCTCTCGGAGGATGGAGTGTAGATCCTCTAGTGATCGCGCTCGTTCGACCGCAGCCAGTTTCTCGTCGATGCGCCGAAGCGAATCTCGGAACGGATCGGTGGCAGCAGGTCCGGCGCCTGTGGCCTCGAGCCGAGAGAGTGCTTCAGATTCCTCTTGGCGGATCTCAGCCAATCGTTGCCTGGCTGTGCGGCGCACTTCGTCCAATCGTCCGCCTCCGGCTCGTACTCCCTCCGGCTCCGCACTTCCGTCCTCCCCCATCGGCGCCTGAACTCTAGCGCCCTCATGCAGTGCGGCAGCCAACTCGCGAATGGAGGCCTCGATCGCATCGAGGCGGTCCATGACCGCAGGCTCGCCGCCCGCCTTCGGGGCAGCCACTGCCCCAGATCCCACAAGTTGGGGGGGGCTCTGTGTGCCGCGGCGTCATGTACGAGGCATCGCTTGCGCGGGGCTCTGGGGTAGATGCTCGTCCATGACCCATGAGCTGAGCCGCGATGAAGCCAACCGCAATCCCAAGAGCCCCTACTACCAGTACGCTAGCGTTAAGGTTCACTGGTCCACTCCCTTGCGTGCTCCCCGCGGCGCGATGGCCCGCGCCGCGAGGAGCGTGTTCGGGCGCCGATGTGCTACGTTCGTGCCGGATCCCCGGTTGAGACGCGCTGGACGTTTCCGCCTGTCAGCGCGACCGTGTTGTTGTCATCGTTCTGGTTGACGGCCTTGTCCAGGACGTCCTCCTGCGTCGAGTTCGTGTCCGTGAGCGGGATGTCGATCACGGTCCCCGCCGGGAGCGGAGAGCCATCTCCAACAACAACGAAGACGTAGCCGTTCGGCTGTTGAGAGGACTTCTCCACATGCCCAGTGTATGTACCGTTCGGGACGTTGGATCCGCTGACGACGTTCCCGGTCCCCCCGCCAGGGGGATCCGCGGACACGGTGGCCCACGCAGTCCCTCCGAACGCCATCGAAGCAATCAAGACGAGTAGGATCTGTTTCATTCGAGCTTCCCTCCAACCTCCGACTACCGAAGGCTCCTACCCAGGATCTGCCCCTCCCCCCTGTCATGGCATTGTCACAGTTCGAAGATTTCTGGCGCTCTGCAGGCAGAGGCTGATGGTCCCTGAACTCTCCGGAGGCCATCTCGCACACGAAGAGCACCAGACCACCCCGGCTGTGGAGCCTCGCCCGGTCGATCGCCCCAACGGGAAGCACGCACGCTCTTGCCTCATCTGTCGGGCGGCCGGCAGTACTCGAACGGGCGCCCATTCGCTACTGGCTGTTTACCAACCGTGCCCTCTCCCCCCGGGACCGAGAGATCGAGAGGATCGCGTAGAGTCCGTGCGTTCAACGCCGGGGCGGGCGGTCGCGGTGTCCCGCGGCGCACATCCCGCCAGGCCCGGAGTTCTGGCCCCTGCGGGCGCCTCCCTGCGCCGGCCCTCTCTACGTACTCTCCGGCCTCTCGCGGGCCTAAGCGCGATAGTGGCTCCCCGTCGACAACATCGAACTTCGACCCGCCGCCTAACAGGAGTTTGAGCTTGAGAACGGGGGTCCGACGCACCCTGAGTGTCGAACCGGGCCCGGCGGTGCCCGAAAAGCCCAAGAATCAGGGGCCGGACGCATAGGCATTTGGGCGCTTCAGGAAATCGTGTGGGCCGCTCGGGGTCGCGGATGAAGGTCCAGGCCTCCCTGATGGAAGTAGATAGCGTTGCGGAACCGTTTCCGGTTGCGGTACCCGCAGGCACGCTTCTTCAGCCACTGGATGCGGCTGTTGATCGCTTCGGCCTTGGCATTGGTCACGCGATGCATGATCGCGTTGAGGATGCCCCAAAGGTGTGAACGGATGCTCTTCGCCACCTTGCGCATGGGCTTGAGCCGACACCTGAGCGCCCACGCCAGCCACTTCTTCCAAGCCTTCTCTGCAGGGCCTCGTCGCACGTAGTCCCAGAGGGTCATGGCGAGTTCCTTGATGCCCCACGCCCGGGCCGTCTTGAGCGTGCTCTCGCGCAAGGCCTCGAACCGTCCCGTCCATCGGGCCTCGCTCATGCGGTCGGGGTTCTGGACCCAGAGCCACCTCGTGCCCTTGAGCTGGTCATCGCCTTCGCGCACCAACCGCCGGTTCTCGGCGATGCGTACCTCGTTCACCGCCACCGTCAGCATCTGCGCTACGTGAAACTTGTCGAAGGCGATCTTGCTCTCGGCATCCGGTACGTACTTCCGCGTGGCGTTGATGTAGGCCTGCCACATGTCCATGGCCACCACCTGGATGCAGCCGAGCTGCTCCTCGTCCAGGGTCTCGTAGTAGCGCTCCAGCGCCTCCTTGCGGCGGGTGTCGATCACCTCGACGACCTTCCCTCGATCGAGATCCGTCACGACGGTCACGAACTCGTGGTGCTTCTGGAAGGACGTCTCGTCGATGCCGATCCGGCTTGGGAGCTGCCGGCCTCGACGCGCCAGGCCACGACGCACGGCCCGTTCCATGATGCCGTCGACCTGGTCCCAGGTCAGGCGGAGTCGACGGGCCACCGCACTCAGGCTCGCTTCGAGCAGCCAGTCGATCACCAGGCTCTCGAAGAGAGCGGTGAAGGAGGAGCCCGGCTCGGCCCACGGCACCTCGATCTGCCGTACCCCGTGCTCGGCACATCGCACCCGTGGCACGTCGGCGACCAGGATGGTCCGGAACTGACAGGTGTCGAGGTGGCGCCATCGACGCTCGCGGTGATCGTGTCGCGGGCCCTCCGTACCGCACTCCGGGCAGCACAGCGGTCCGGCATCGTTGCGCACGTGCACCTCGACCGTTTCACCGGCCGTGTCGAGGTCGACTTCCGTCACCTTCCAGGGAGCGCGCATGCCGAGGATCTGGGCGTAGAGGTCTCGATCTCTCATCCCGCCGAGGCTACGCTGTCTCCCCATCCAGGCTCAATCACCCACACGATTCCTGAAGCGCCGGCATTTGAATTGGCCCCGTCGCCGCTCGCACGACCTCCGAGTTCGCCGATCCGCTCCCTGTGCATGTCGATGAGCCTCCTATGACTCACCGTGTCACCGACGACAGCCATCGTAGCCCCGGAAGGCGTGGCTCGACAGGCTTCGGGTCGCGGAGCGGGCGCACCGCCCCCCTACCGCGCTCGCGGAGAGACCGTTTCCTGCCGGCTGCGTCGTGTGCACTGCACGCCTCCAGGCGCGACGTCACGCCACGGGGGGCGCCCGGGCCTTCGCGCTCTCGAAGGGCGACTCGATCCCCCGCCGACGACGATGCGCCAGGATCCTGTCCACGGTCGCCGCCTCGGTGATCCACGCGACCACGGCCAGGCTCCCCCCGCAGCGGGGACAGCGAAGCGGATCCACCTCGAAGACCTTCCGCAGCAGCTTCGCCCAGCTCACCGCGCGCGCCACCTCCGCCGCGGTCGGCGGCCGGTCGGGCGGGCCCGGCACGGCGGACGTCGTCGCGCCAGCGGAGCCCGCGGGGGCGCGGCGGGCGGGGTCGCGGCGGGCGGCGCCGTCGTGGGGCGGGGGTCGAGCGTTCCGTCTCCGGCCGGCGCGCCGGGCACGTCTCCCCGCAGACGGCGCAGTGCGTTGCGACGGCGATTCGAGTAGGCACCGTAGAAGCGCACCAGGTGCATCCCCTTGTCGGGGATCTGCTGGCAGAGCGCGTGCACGAGCTCCAGACGGTCCAGCACCAGCGCCGTGCTCCCCATGACCGGATCCGGCGGGGTCTCGACCTCCACGCGCCCGTCCTCGCGAAACCGCAGCGCCCCCACCGCCACCACCACGCGCGTCGCGTAGCGGGCCAGACGCGCCAGGCGACCGCGCTCGGTGGACGCCACGCGCTGGGTCGCCTTCACCGAGAACCCCGAGTGGCGCCACGAAAGAAGCCGTGCTCGGGTCTCGGGCCGCAGCCGCTGCGCGCGCTCCAGGGCGCGGAGGAAGCGGCGTCGGAAGGACGCCTCCAGCGCCTCCTCGGGCGGCCAGATCACCGGGTGGTAGCGACCGTCCTTCGTGAACACGCCCTCGGTCACAGAGGCGAAGAGATGCGGATGGAAGTTCGCCCCGTAGGAGCCGAAGGTCTGGAGCGAGATCACCGCGCCTGGGACGCCATCAGGCTCGCAGGCGGCCTCGGCCAGGGCACGACGGAGGACGCCGTAGCCCACCCGCGCCATCACGCCGTGCAGCGCGCGGTCGCGCTCGATGAGCCCGCGCAGCTTCTTCGGGATGGTCAACACCACGTGGCGATGGGGCACGTCCAACAAGACCGACGCCTCGAGCCAGACCGCCCCGACGGCCGAGCGCTTGCTCTGGCAGGACGGGCAGAGGTTGCGCGTCCGGCAGGAAAAGGCCAGCAGGTGCTCGGCCCCGCATCCGGCCAGCGCAGGCGGGCGAAGCCTCCCTGGAGCCGACCGCAGGCGAGGTAGGCGTCGACGCTGTCGGTGACGACCCGCCGGAGGGGGCCGGACGTGGGCTCGAAGCGCGCCTCGTGCACGCGGGCATAGGCCTGGAACTCCGACGCCAGCAGCCGGTAGAGCACGGTCCGCTCCGGATGGCGTGGGCGGTAGACCGGCGTGCGGCGCGGGGGGACGGATGTCGGGACCGCGGTGCCTCCACAAGGGGACACCGCGTAAGGAGCGGCCGCGGTCACGCGGAGGAGGTCGGGTAGGCCGGAATCACCCGCTGCGACGGACAGGGGACGGGGACGCCGGACATCCGGCAACCAGGGTCGCGCCGCCGAGGCCGGCCCCCTGGAGGGATGGACCCGCCATTACCTGGGGTCTTGTGGTCAGAAGTGCCGGATATCCGGCGCCGCGCTCATTTGGGATGCCCATGTTCTGCGGACGATGGTCGGCGCGCCGAGTCCCGTGACCGGTCGGAGCACCGAAGCGCACGAAGAGACGCTCGACGTCATCGAGTCCCGTCTCACGTCGTGGAGTCTTCCGCCCACGGCATGGACGTGTCCTTGCGCCAGAGGCCCGTATCGTCGTCCCGCAAGGCTTCGAGAAGCGCGGCCGTCTGCGCGAGCCGCCGCCCCGCCCGACCGCGAACCTGGGTCGGGCGCGGCGTGGCGCTGAGCCGCTCCAGCCACGTCTCGATGCCCCCGAAGGGCGGCGCGGCGTGGCTTCGTACGAGGCGGCGCAGATCGTGCGGCGCGCCGGGCAGTTGCCCCCCGGCCGCGCGAAACACGGACGCGGGATACGGGCCCCAGGCGCAGACGACGTCGTCCGGGCGCAGGAACGCAGCCCACGCGGCCATGAGTTCCTCCAGGGGGCGCGCCCCGGCCAGATCGACCCGCGCGAGACCGGTGTGGGCCAGCGTGCCCGGCGCCAGCGGCGCACGCGCCTCGACCACGAGGTCCAGCCACGCCTGTGTTTCAGAGCGGTGGGCGACCCACTGCACGAGCTCGTGACGCCCCGCGTCCGGGCTGGAGGTCCCGGCGGGCCACGCGTTCGCCTCCGCGGCCACGCACACCACCCGATCGGCCGGGCCCGCGAGCGCAGGCGGAAGGACGGAGGTGGGCGGCTTGGGCCCGCGGGCGCGCTGGTAGCGGCCGTCGTGACGCAGCCTCGCACAGCGTATCTGGGTGTCGATCATCCGGCGGAACGGAACGAGCATCGCCTGGAAGCGCTCGGGGTCGCCTTCGAGTACGCCGAGAACCGACGCCAGGGCCTCGATCGTGGACACGTACGTGGCGCGGGGCTCCCGACGGATGCGGTACTCGCTCGGGCGCGCCGGCTCGAACGCGTAGCGCGGGAGCGCAGCGACCCGGGGATTCGCTTGGAGGAGCTTGCGCGAGTGCGCCCACGTTCCATCCAAGACGACCAGCGTGCGGGGCCCCTGCGGCGGCGAATCGGCGAGATCGATCGCGTCCGGTCCGGGGTAGAGCAGGCACGCCGGCCGCGCGGGATCCGCGAGGACACGCACGACGTCGGGACGATCCTCGAAGGACAGGCCCACATGGAGCTCCGCGTTGGGAAGGCAGAGCTTCGCCATGCGGGCCGTGCCGATGGCGACGTCCCGCTCTCGCGGATGCTGCAGCACGACCACCCTCGTCCTCGTCGGGATCGAGGGGAGGTCGGCGCACCAGCAGACGCCTACGGGGCGCCGACAGCGGGAGCAGACGGCGCGCAGTTCAGTCGTTCCCGAAGGGGATACCGAGGACGTTCATCTGCGCCGGCGTCAAGGGGGATCCGTACTTCTGGATGGTCTGGAACTGGTCCGGCCCGTCCACCTCGATGACGACCCACTCCGTGGGCTTGCCCGACCCGTCGCGGGCCGAGACGTCGACGAAGTCCACCTTGAAGACGGAGTCGTAGTCGGGAGGCACGGGAATGATGCCTACCGCCGGCGGCTCGTTGATCAGCATCTCCGACGCTGCATCCCAGGTCAGAAGTTTCAGGTACCCGTCGTCGATCGCTTCGACGGCGGGATTCGCATGGCAGTCACGACAGGACGTGATCGCGTTGCGCTGGATGGCGTGGGCGTAGTAGGGCGCCAGAACACCGAAGGTCTTGACCGGGTCGGGATCCCCCGGGTCTTCCTTGGTGTAGACGAGGGTCATGAGGTTGGCGGCCGTGACCTTGCCGTCGCGGTTCATCAGGTAGGTCCAGTCGAACACCTGCTTGTGGGCGAACTTGCCCAGTCCGTCGACTTCGCTGTCGAAGTGGCAGTTGATGCACGAGAGCACGGCCTGGGTGTGACAGGCGCTGCAGTCGAACTGACCGCCCTCGGCGTCCAGATGCCGCGCGTGATAGGCGTTGCTGTCGATCAGGCGCTCGTCGCGGGGGTGGCAGTCCTCGCAGGCAGCGTGAATCGCCCCCGGTTCCAGCATGGACAAGCGCGTGTGCCCGTCGCCGTGGAAGTCGTCGGTGATGCCGTCCGACCAATCGAGATCCGGCTTGTGACACGAGGTGCACGTAAACCCCAGGACATCGCGGTGGAAGTCCCCCAGCCCGCGTGCGGCCTCGGCGACCTGCCGACCGTGGCAGCCGTAGCAGACGGCGTCCTCGATCTTCTCGTCGCCAGGGAGCGCGCCGTCGTTCGTCTCGTGGCAGTCGGCGCAGTTGGGCTCCGTCCAGTCCGGGCGTCGCGCCTTGTCGTGGCAGACCCGGCAACTCAGGTCGTCGTAGGGCACGTCCGTGAGGGTCTCGAACCCGTTCTCGGTCGACGGCTCGCCCGGCCCCGCCACATTCACGTACCAGGTCTCCATCCCCTTGCGCGAACCGTGCAGGCTGTTGGAGAACTGGTTGAGTCCTCGCATCTGGTCCGCCGTCAGCGGCGACGCGTACTCGAGGATCATCTGCCACCGATCGACACCGCTCCGGTAGAAGGACCACGAGTTCGGGTTGGCCGGATCGCCCACCCCGTCGTAGCTGACGAAGTCGACGTTGAACGTGGTTTGGTAGTCCGCCGGCACGGGGATGACACCCGACGTGTGCTCGAGCGTTCCGTCCTCGTCCTTGTCCGTGAGGACGTCGATGCTGCCCTTGCTGTTGTACTGGAAGAGCGCGTTGCTCATGTGGCAGTCACCGCACGCCCGCGCCTTGGGCGCGATGTTGTGCGCCGTGTACGGGGCAATGACCGCGAACGTGCTGTCGGATGCCTCGTGTACGAGTGTCATCAGCGTGCCGGCACGGACCTTGCCGTCACGGTTCACGAGGAACAGCCAGTCGCCGATCTGCTGGCGGGCGACCTTGCGATTCTGCTCGACCTCCGTGTCGAAGTGGCAGTTGACGCAGGAGATGGACGCTTGCATGTGGCAGGCCGTGCAGTCGACCGTGGTGGCGTGCGTCTGGTGCGCCACGTTGATGGGAAGGCTCGACGGCGGGTGACAGCCTTCACAGCTGGCCTTGAACGCGCCCTCGTCCCACATCGAGTCATAGCGCCGGCCGTCCCCGTGCATCTCGGCGAGCTGGTGACAGTCCATGCAATCCCAGCCCAACGTGTCGCGGTGGTAGTCGTAGTACCCCTGGACATTGATCTCGGCGTTCTGGCGGCCGTGGCAACCGAGACACGTGCCGTCCTCGACGGGTTGACCGATCGCCTCGCCGTGGCAGTCGGCGCAGGCCGGACCGTCCCAGTCCGGCTGGGCGACGGGATCATGGCAGTTCTTGCAGTTCAGATCCTCGTAGTCGATGCCCGTCTGCGAGAAGAAGCCTTCCTGCCCCGGCTCGTCGAACATGTACCAGGTACGCATGCCCTCGCCCGTGTAGTGGAGCGACGTTACGAACGTCTCGGGGATCGTCGGACCCTCGGGACGTGGGGTCGTTTCTTGATTCGTCCCGCAGCCCGCCAAGGCAACGAGTCCCACGAGCAGAACCGACAGCGTGAGGCGCCCAGTCGACATCATCGAGGTCTCCACCGTGGAACCGGGTAGTAAGAGCCAGTCTAGCGAACAGCGCCTGTAGAAGCACGCGCCCCGCTCCCCAGGTGACCTCCGACCCAGGCGGCGATACGGTGAAGGTCGAGGAGCCTTCGATGCAGACCACCTCCTTCCAGCCGCCGCTCCGCACCTTGATGGGGCCGGGACCTTCCGACGTTCATCCGCGCGTGCGTTCGGCATTGGCGCGGCCGACGATCGGTCATCTCGATCCTGCGTTCGTTCGCATGATGGATGAACTGAAGGGCCTCCTACGCGAGACCTTTCGTACGCGAAACGATCTGACGCTGCCCGTGTCGGCCCCGGGCTCCGCGGGCATGGAGACCTGCTTCGTCAACCTGGTGGAAAAGGGCGACCGCGTCGTCGTGTGTCGAAACGGCGTGTTCGGCGACCGCATGCGCCAGAACGTCGAGCGGGTGGGTGCCGTCCCGATCCTCGTGGACGACGCATGGGGCGATACCGTCGATCCGCAGAAGGTGGAGGACGCTCTTCGCCGACACCCCGACGCCAGGACCGTGGCGTTCGTGCAGGCGGAGACGTCGACCGGCGCGGCGTCGGACGTACAAACCCTCACGACGCTCGCCCACGAACACGACGCGCTCGTCATCGTGGACGCCGTGACGGCCCTCGGCGGCATGCCTCTCGAGGTCGACCTGTGGGACGTGGACGCGGTGTACGCCGGCACGCAGAAGTGCCTGTCGTGCCCACCGGGTCTCGCACCGATCACCCTGGGCCCGCGCGCCGTCGAGCGGCTGGCGGCGAGGCGCGCTGTCGTCCCCAGCTGGTTCCTGGACCTCAACCTCGTGCTGGGCTACTGGGGCGAGGGCCCGCGACGGGCGTACCATCACACCGCCCCGGTCAACGCGCTCTACGGACTCCACGAGGCTCTGCTCCTCCTCAACGAGGAAGGGCTGGAAGCGGCCTGGGCTCGTCACCTCCGCTGGCACTCGGTCCTGGTCGCCGGCCTCGAGGCCATGGGCCTCGACCTGGCCGTCGCGCCCGACGCACGCCTTCCCCAGCTGAACGCCGTGCGCATCCCAGACGGTGTGGACGACGCCGCGGTTCGCCGGCATCTCCTCGAACGCTTCGATCTGGAGATCGGCGCGGGTCTCGGCGCCCTGGCCGGCAAGGTCTGGCGCGTCGGTCTCATGGGCCACGCCTGCCGCCTGCAGAACGTCCTCCTCTGCCTGGAGGCCCTGGAGAGCGCGCTGGCCACACAGGACGTCCGTCCGCCCGCGGGTGCGGGGGTGGCCGCGGCGCTGGCGGCCGCTCGCGCCGAGGAGGAGCTCGCCTGACGCTCCCCCTATGATCCTCCGCGCCCCGCCGTGGTCGGTAGGGCATGGGAGATCCGGATGACTCGCTCTGTCGGCACGGCCCTCGTCCTCCTGCTTCTCGTCGTCGGGATCCCCGCGTGCGGCGCCGTGAGCTTCGGCTTCTGCACCGGCTGGTTCTGCTGGGACTGGAACCCCTACCCGCCTCCCTGCTACCCGGGGTGGTGCTACAGCTCGGCGGCGCTGGCCGTCACGGATGTGGACGACGACGGGCACGACGACATCGTCACCGGCGGGCCGGACACGAGCACGTTGACCGTCCTGCTCGGAAGCGGCGCCGGCACCTGGAGCCCGGGTCGCGGCTACGACGGAAGCCGAGACGATGGGGTGGACCGTCTGGTCATGGGCCGATTCGACGACGACGCGTACGACGACGTGGCGACGTACGACGCCCGGGACGACGTGGTGAGGATCTTCCGCGGCGATGGACGTGGCGGCTTCGAGCTCGCCGCCACGCGGGCGTTGAGCAGCACCGATCACGTGCGCTCGCTCCTCAAGGCCGATCTCGACGGCGAAGGCCGGGAAGAGCTCCTGGTGGTCGAGGGCTCGGGCCGGGCCACGCGCGTGGCGGCGCTCGACGCCGGCACGGCCTTGACCCGACCGCTCGCAAGGCGAACGGTCGGCGACGCCGTGACCGTCGCGAAGATCGCGGACCTGGACGGCGACGGGGCCGGGGACCTCATCGTGGCGGACGAGTTCGCCGAGACGGTCGAGGTCTGGCTGGGTACGATGGGCGGCGGCTTCGACGCCCCCCTCTGGTCGGGCCCCACCGGCGGACGTCCCATCGCGCTGGTGGTGACCAGGCTGAATGACGACGCGGCCCTCGACCTCGCCGTGCTCGACGGCCTCGACGGCTCACTCCGCGTCTACCTCGGAGCCGGCGACGGGACGTTCGCGGCGTCGGACCAGGGCACGATTGCCGGCCGCGCCGGCGCGGGGCTGGCGCTCGTCGCCCTGCCCGGGGTGCGCGGCGGCAAGGCGTCGAGCGACCTGGTGGTCCTCACGGCCGGGCTCGGCACGGCGGAGGCTCTGGCGTTCGGCCTCGAGAGCGACGCGGAGGGGCGGCTTCGTCTCACGGGCAAGCCGGCCCCCCTTCCGCCCGTGAAGCACCTCGTGCCCGGCGACTTCAACCAGGACGGCATTCCCGACCTGGCGTTCCCGGGAGGGCCGCGCAGCGCCGTCGGGGTCGCCTTCGGCGGTGCGCGGCAGCCTTAGCCTCGCTCCCCGGCCTACGGAATGGGCGGGAACATCTGGATGTCGGTCACGAGCGCCTGCGCGCCCTGATAGCCGATCACGACTCCGTAGGGGACCAGTATCTCGACTTCCTCATCCTCCGCCAGTCGCACCCAGTGGGTCTGCAGTCCGACAACGACGCTGCTGATGGGCTCACCGACGATCATCGGATCGAGCGTACAGGTGTAGACGACCTGCCTGTCGACGCCGTCGTGGGAGATGTCGGCAAGAACCTGGATCTCGTAGGTCTTGATG
This sequence comes from uncultured Planctomycetota bacterium, assembly GCA_963802335.1. Classification (GTDB taxonomy): domain Bacteria; phylum Planctomycetota; class PLA2; order PLA2; family JAEUHO01; genus CAWDIE01. The sequence goes on from CAWDIE010000011.1 coordinate 11,551, forward strand.
GACTCGCCCACGTGGTTTCCGCTGCGGACGGCCATCGTCGGGACCATGTCGATCGGGGTCATGGGGTGCGGGTCGTGATTCGCGTCGTAGGCGATGGCATGCACCGTGTTGACCTGGACCGTCTCCGTCGCATTCGTGAAGTAGTAGCGGTCGATGTGCCCCTTCCCGATCGGCGGGGTGATCTGGATGAAGCCGCCGAGTGCTTCACGAAGGCGCTTGTCCAGGCGCCCACGCCACCACCGGCGCTTGGTCCGGATACCGGGCAGTACGATCTTGCCTTTTCTCCCATCTTCGTCGGGGCACATGAGGCTTCTCCTTGGGGTTCACGGTTGTTCGTTGCTGCCGCCCTCGGCGTGAATGGCCGCGCAGATCCTGCTGTGGAGGCGGTTTCGGGCGAGGATCGACTCGCGGAATTCGGGCGGCGACTGGTCGCGTAGCGCGAGGAGGGCTCGGTGCGCCGCTTCGAGCTCCTCGCGGCGGCCCTGCGCTTCCCAGAGCCGCATGAGCGTCGCGATCTGCGTGGTTGCATTCAAGCTGCCGCGATGCTCTTCGAACACGTCTCGAGCGTGTTCCGCATCGCCGGTAACGCGTGCACGTGCGGCGAGTCCCAGGACGAGATCGCTCCACGACGCGAGTCTTCGTGCGATGTCGCAGGAGGCGTCGAACAGCGCAAGAGCTTCTTGCCCGTGTCCTCGGTCCGCTTTCACGAGCCCCCGCTCTCGCAGGACCACACAGAGCGTGCTCTCCTTGCCGATCTCCCGCGAGATGGCCTCGGCCTCGTCGAGGAGCCGGTCCGCCTCGTCTGGATCGCCTGCGTTGCGTTCGAGCCTCGCCAGGTGCTCCAACGTGGCGGTCAGTCCCCATCGGAACCCCAGGTCGGCAAACGCCTGACGAGACGCATCGAGGTGCTCGCGGGCTCGCCGCAGCGCTCCCATGGAGAGGAGGAGATCCCCGAGGAACTGGTGGGCATGTCCCTCATTCAGGGTGTCCTTCGTCTCCCGCTGGATGCGCAGATCGCGCTCGAAGTGCTCGAGCGCGGCCGCGTATTGGCCCTGCGCCTGCAGCGCGAGTCCCAGGTTGCCGAGGCCGTTGGCCTCGCCTCGCCGATAGCCGATGCGTCGAGCCAACTGGATGTGTTGGAGGAACGCGGCCTTCGCAGCCTCGAACCGGCCCGCGTCCAGTTCGGCGATGCCGAGATTCAGCACCGTAATCGCTTCGGCGCGCAGGTCGCCCGCTTCCTTGAACAGCGGCAGCGCCTGCCGGAGGAGCTCCCGCGCGGAGGCGGAGTCTCCGAGTTCGAACGCGGTAAGCCCCAGACTTCCGATGGCGGCGGCCTCGTCCGCACGGTCTCCGCTCTCCCGAGCCAAGGCCAGGCGGCGCTCGTAGTGCGCCTTCGCCTGGTCGTAGCGGCCGAGATGCGCGAGGACGTTTCCGAGGTCACCGAGGATGGAGGATCGAGCGGCGCCATCCCCTTCCTGATCCGCTATCCGGCCCGCCTCCTCGAGCATCGCGATCGCCTCCTCCCCACGACCGCTCTCCCAGAGAACGCGACCGAGCGAGCGCATGGCTTCCACGCGGCCCAGGGGTGCACCGGCGTCGTCGAACGCGCGGATGGCCTCCTCCAGCGTCGACGCCAGGGCGTCCCGTTGACCGAGCAGGTGCATGAGGCGGGCGTGCTCGAGGAGGAGCTCGGCGCGGTCGCATCCCTCGACGGCGCCTGGGACGGACAGCGCGAGGGAAGCCAGTTCCTCCGCGCGCCGGTTGGTATGCCGATTCTTGCAGTGCTCGATCGCCGCCATCACCCAGGGCCGCGCCTTGGCTCCCTGCCGTCCCTTGAGGAAGTGGAGCGCGATCGCGGCGGCGCGCTCGGAGGCCTCGATGCCCAACCCCGCGTCCGCGGACTGCTCGAGGAGAGCCTCGCCGAGCGCTGCGTGATAGGCCTCCCGCAGCGGGGCCGGAATCTCGTCGTAGAGCGTCTGCTGATTCTGGTGGTGGTCGAACCGAAAGTTCCGCCCCAGGGAACGAACGAGTCGGTGATTGCGTTCGATGAGGCCGAACTGTTTGAGTCCCTGGATCTTCCCCACGCCGAGGGCCCGAGTTGCCAGGAGGGGATCGAACTCCATGCCGCAGCAGGAGGCTGCTTCCAGGAGCCCTCGATCCAACTCCGAGAGTCCGGCAATGCGGGCGCGCTCGAGGTCGCGCAGGGAGCGGGGACGCGGGAGCGCCTGCAGGCTCGTCACGGTACCCCACGCACCGCCGGGCCGCTGAGACAGCGCCGCCTGCCTCTTGAGTTCCGCGAGGTACTCGAAGACGAAGTAGGGAATGCCGTCCGAGCACTCGGCGACGAGGGCCCCGATCTCCTCGGCCGTCGTGTCCGAGCCGAGTGCCTCGGAGACGAGGCGCGTCACGTCCGTGGCCGAGAGCCGCTCGAGCACCAGCTTCGTCGAGTGCGGCTGGCGGACCAGATCCGCGACGTAACCGCTGGGCAGTTCGGGCCGGGCCGTGCCGACGAGGAGAACCCGAGCGTCCGCGGCGGCGTGGGCCAGGGCGGCGAAGACGCCCCGACTCTCCTCGCTGGCGAAGTGCAGGTCGTCGACGACCACCAGCGTGGGCCGCTCCTCGGCCAACGCGCGATTCAGCTTGACGAGCAGGGTAATCACCGCGTCCCGGTCGAACCACCCCGCGGCGGTCGGAGGCGGGGCGCCGACGAGGAGCGACGCGAAGGCCGCGACGAGCTCGGGGACGCCGGGGAGGAGTTCGGTCAATCGCGCGCGTAGGCGTGCATCCCCGAAGTGGTCACGGTAGCCGTCCAGGATGGCGCGGGAGGAGTACGCGGTGCCGCCCGGGGGGTAGGAGGCGTGGACGTAGTGGAACGCCTCGCCTTCGCGTTCGAGGGTGGCCGCGAATTCCTCGACGAGTCGGCTCTTGCCGATGCCGGCTTCCCCCACGACGAGCAGAGTCTGCCCCTTGCCCCGCCGGACGTCCGCCCAACGCGAGCGGAGGCTTTGCACTTCGTCGTCGCGGCCGAAGAGCGCCGTGGGATTGGGCAGACGCATCCGCCGGGGGGGGCGATGCGTCTCTGCGCGAATGGTGGCGGAGCGCGCGCTCCACCAGTCGGAGTCTTCGCCCTGTTCGAGAACATTGCGGACGTCGTCGGCGCGCGCGAACCGGTCTTCGCGCTGCTTCTCCATGAGCTTCAGGATCACCTCTTCCAGGAAGCTCGAGATCTGAGGGCGAAGCACGCTCGGCGGTCGCGGGCGCTCTTCCAGCTGCAGGCGAATGACCTGGAGCGCCTCCGTCGCGACGAACGGGTTCTCTCCCGTGACCAGCTCGTACAACAGCATGCCCAGGGAGTAGAGGTCGGCACGTCCATCGATGTCGCGCCCGCCGGAACGGATCTGCTCAGGCGCGGCGTTGGCGAGAGTGCCGCGGAATTGCCCGGTCGCCGAGAGCCGCAGCGCCGCGTCTTTCATGCGCGCGACACCCAGGTCCATGACCTTGATGACCTCGTTCTCGAGGATGAGTACGTTCTCGGGCTTCAGGTCGCGGTGGATGACGTCGGCGTCGTGGATGGCCTGCAAGGCACGCGCCACCTCGACGCCGATGTGACGGCACAGCCGTTCCGAGAGCGGACCACCTTCATCGAGAAGCTGTCGCAGGGTCTGCCCCTCGACGTATTCCATGACGAGGTAGTACCGCGTCTCCCCGTGGAGCGTCCCTTCGCCTGCGTCCAGCGTGCGCACGACATTGGGATGTCGAATGCGCATGCCGAGGTTCGCCTCCAGCAGGAAGCGGTCGTAGAAGCCCTCCACCCCGTAGAGGTGCGGATGGACGATCTTGATCGCCACGGCCTCGCCCTCGCCGACCCCGGGCACCCCGGGGCCGGAGGTCGCGCGCCAGACACTCGCCATGCCTCCCGAGCCGACCTCCGACTCGAGCGTGCAGCCGCCGAGATGGTCCCCCGGCGCATCGATCACGAGGGGCTGTCCTGGATCGGAACACGCAGCACGCAGGTCAGTCGTCCGAGATGCCACCCCTCGTGCCACTGATCCAGGAACAGGGTGGGGTGGAGGACCGACACACGCCGAGGGAGGGCGAGGCGGAGTCGCATCGTCCGCACCTCGCCCGCCCCCAGCGCGAGCTCGAGGTGTCGATGATCGCCCCCATCGGGGAGGATCGGACGGCGTGGCGACCCGATGGATCGCGGGCCTCCCATGGCGGGGTCCGTCTCGATCTGCGCACCGTCCGGCAGCGAGGACGCCAGTGTGAAATCGAAGGTCAACGCGCGGTGGGGATCGCCGCGGACCTGGAACTCGAACCACGCCGTCCACTTTCCGGGGCGGGCCTCCAACTCGTGGACCTGGCGCAGCGTGACGTCGTGCCGGCAGCCAAGCAGCCGGGCGTAGTCGCGCGTCGAGAGCGACACGAGATCGGGTGCCGTCTCGCCCGGTCGGCGAATGAAGGTCGCCAACCCCCGGGGCCCGCCACGAGTCGAGGCAGGCCAGTCGATGGGCCCCAGCACACGGACTCCGCGCGGCGGCACGCCCGGGGCGGGGACGGTGTCCAGGCGCCGCCAGGAAGACGGGTGCGCATAGGGCGCCGCGGGCGTCGTGTGGAAGTCGACCCGCGCTCCCCCGGCCGCGTGGGAGGCATTCCGGATGCGGAGGAAGACCCGGTGGTCGATGTCCGCATCCCGTCCCCTCCCCGCCAAGGCGGTCTGCCAGTCCTCCTCGCCGGCCAAGTTCGCCGGGGAGGGCCCGCTCGGCGCCGGGAGGACGAGGATGTCCGGGCTGGCGCATGCGCGCACGCGAGGGTAGGGCTCCGTCCCGTCGTCGTCCTTCCCGTCCCGTAGATAGAGGTCCGGCGTGATGCGCGCCGCGCGAAGGAGACGCCGCAGATCGGGCAACGACCCGATCGGCGTCGCCGCCGCATCGTCCTCGGGCTGCGGCGAGCCGAAGCACGTGGTCGCGAGGAGCTCTCGGACCCGGGGCACGGGGAGGGGAGCGCCCAGGTGGTGCTTCGCGGCGCTCTGAAGGCACGCGACGACACCGGCCACCATCGCCGAGGCGCCGGACGTGTCCGAGAACCCGATGTACTGACTCGCGACGTCCCCCGTGTAATCCTCCAGCCACCCCGGCGTAGCGATGCCGCGCCCCCAGCCTTGGCAGGTCACGCGCGCGCCGAAGTTCGAAGACGGGCGTCGCGTGCGGGCCGCCCCGAGGGACATCGTGGCCCCACCCGAGAGCGACGGCTCACCCGCCCCCACCAGGATGGCTCCGCAGTCGTCCTCGTTGTCGCCCGACGGTTTCCAGATGGCGTACCCCTCGCTGCTCGAGAGGCTGGCGAGATCCTGACCGAAGAGGTCGCCTGCGCCGTTCCCCGCGGGGAGGACGACGGCGATGCCGCTCTCCACGCCCGTCAGGATCGCCGCCCGCACGTCGAGGTGAAAGTCGGCGGGGTGATTCACCGGCTTCGACGCCTCGTCCTCGCCTTGGATGAGGGCGTCTGCTTCCAGTTCAACCTGGCACTCGACCAGAAGGACGTCTCCGGGACGGAGGGCCTCGACAGCGACGTCGATCGCGTTCGTCACGTCGGCGACGGTCGATTCGGAACCGCTCGCCGGAAGGACCGATGCGAAAAAGCCCTCGGCCATCGGGCAGAGGCCCTTCGTGCCTTCACCATCGTCGAGCGCGAGCAGCGTGCCGAGCGCCGCGGTCCCGTGGTCGGCGTGGGGCGGCAGGTCGGACGCCAGCTGCGGCGTCGTCGGCGCAGTCGGCGTGCTACCGGTCGCGGGGGCCGTGAGATCGACGATCGGCGGGAGGTCGGGGTGCCGGTCCGCGAAAGCCCAATCGCAGACGCAGACACGAAGCCCCTTTCCATCGCCCCCGTGCGACCACGCGTGGTCGGCGTCCACGCCGTCGGTCGCGGGTCCGAAGTAGGCCTGCGCGTACACGGCGGCGGGACGCGTGCGCCCCACGACACCGGCGTCGGCGACGATCGCGAGCGCTCTCAGATCGGCCACGAGCTTCTTCACGCTGGTGTTCGCCGGAAGGGACACGCGCACGAAGTAGTTCAGCCAGGGAATGTCGTTGCGCCCGCTTTGCTTCTCGGCTCGCGTGCGGAGCGCGAGGAGGCGCTGCGGGTCGAGCGAGAAGCTGGGGCGAACGTGGTAGTCCCCCACCGGCGCGAGGAGGTCGTCAAACGGCCGAAAGTCGATCCCCTGGGCCTGCAGCCGCCCTTGGTCGTCTACGGTGATCGGTTGCGGGTTCTCGCCCTCGACGAACTGGACGATGATCTCCGCCGACGCGGCTCCCGTGCTCCGATCCCCCATCCCTCACCTCCCAGCGGCCGAGAAGGACTCTCCCACCGGGAGAGCTTCCCAGGTCCCGCCGATCGGATCAAGGCCGGGAGGTCGTTTCTCCGAGGCTGGACGCCCGGGGGTCCTACTCAGCCGCCTCCGGGCGGATGAAGATGCGAAGCGCCGGGCCGTTGAAGATCAGGTTCGCCGCGCGGACCACGTCCTCGCGGCTGATCTCCTGGACGGCGGCGTAGTAGGACTTGTCGTAGTCGTAGCCCTGGCCGAACAGCTCGCTGAGGGCGTCGCCGGAGACGACGGCGTCGTTCTCCTGCTTCCCGAGCGCGTCGTAGCAGAGGATCATCGTCTTCGCGAGTTCGAGCTCTTCGTCGGTGAAGTTCCCGGCCTTCATGTCCGCGATGACGCCGTCGATGATGCCGACGACCTGCTTCTCGTCCTGCGGCGAGAAGTCGGTGTTCACGTAGAAGTGGCCGACCTGGTCGCCCTGGTAGGGACGACTGTAGACAGCGTAGACGTAGTCGTTGTCGCCCTCGCGCAGACGCGCGTGGAGCCAACCCGACGCGCCCATGATCGCGTTCATGACGGACATGGCGACCTTGTTCTCTTCGTCCTGACGGCTGAACGCGCGCCAACCCACACGGTAGTTCGTGCGGACCTGGCGGTTGGTCAGGTTGACGACATCGTCCTCGAGGAGGCCGGGGTCACTCCCCACGAGCGACGGCGGGACTTCACCCTTCTCCCACGCGCCGAACATGCGGCGCACGGCGGCCTCGGTTCCGTCGAGATCGATGTCGCCGTAGATCGCCATGACGGCGTTGTTGGGGCGCGTGAACGTCTCGTAGAGGCTGCGCACCTGCTCGGGCGTGAAGGACGAGACCGTTTCCTTCGTACCCAGCGCCTGGCGGCGGTACGGACTCTTCGTGTAGAGCGTGTTCCGCAGCACCTTCTCCATCTTGTCTTCCGCCTGCACCTCGACGTTGGGCAGCACGCGGTTCACGATGTGGTCCTTGAACCGCGCCACCCACTGTTCGTCGATGGCCGGCTTCAGGAGGATCTCGGAGAAGAGGGCCAGCGACGGCTCGAAGTCATCGGCTAGGGCCTTCATCTTCACGTAGTAGACGTTGTTGTGGGAGGTGGACTCGAACTCCATGCCCAACTCGTCCATCGCCCCCATGAGCTCAGGGAAGCTCTTCGATTCGGTACCGCGCCAGAACGTGTTCGCCATGAGCAGGAAGAGACCGTTGGTCGCTTCGTCCTCGTAGATCACCCCGCCGTTGAACGCCGCGGCCAGATCCACCATGCCGTAGTCGGGGACGCGCTTGAGCAGGAGCGTCAGTCCGTTGTCGAGGACGACCTTTCGGACATCCTCCTCCACGACCTGCTTCTTCTCGGTCGTCGCCTCGGTCTTCGGCTGCGGCGGGGTGACGATGGCCACGTTCAGCAGGTCCCGACGCAGGTACTTGGTGGCCGCCTCGCGGATCTGCGCCGGGGTCACTTTCTTGATGTTCTCGAGGTAGGTGTCGGTGTAGAGCGGGTCGCTCAACCACGCGAGGTTCGACGCCAGGCTGTCCGCCCGCGAGTCGAGCTTCGCGCGTCCCTGGTAGTAGTACTTGCCGAGCACCTTGAGCGAGCGGGCCAGTTCCTCCTCGGTCACGAGGTCGGTCTTCAGACGGCCCATTTCGGCCCAGATCTCCTCGACGAGCTGCCGGGCGTGCTCCACGGTGTCCGTCGTGAACCCGATGGCGAAACGGCCGGAGCCGAACACGGGGGTCCAGTTGCTGCAGCCGATGCCATTCGCGATCGCCTCGCGACTCGGGTCGTTCTCGAACTTGGCGGGCAAGCGCGCGCTGGCGGCGATGCCAAGGACGTTCGACATCGCGTCGAGCGCGTACAGATCGGGGTGCTGCAGCGGGATCGAGGGGACGCCCATCGTGACCAGGCAGCTTTTGGTCGAACCGTGTTCCTTCTCGACCCAGCGCGGGGACGACTGCTGGGGCTCCTCCGGAATCAGGTACGGCGCGAGCGACTTGCGCTTCCATCCGCCAAACCGCGCCTTCACCTCCTCGAGCATCGCCTCCTTGTCGACGTCACCGACGATAGAGACGACGCAGTTCTGCGGGGTGTAGTGCTGGTCGTAGAACCGCATCATGTCGTCGCGCGTGATCCGCTGGATCGTGTCGACGTAGCCGATGATCGGAATGCGGACGGGGTGGACCTTGAACATCGTCTCGCTGAAGAGGCGATTGCGGAACCGACCCGGGTTGTCCTCGTTGCGTAGGAGCTCCTGCTGCACGACGCGCTGTTCTCGCTCGACCTCCACGGGGTCGAACTGGCAGTTCTGGAGGTAGCCGCTGACGAGGTCCACGGCAGTGTCCGCCATGTCACTCTTGGTCGTGATGTAGTACTTCGTGTAGTTGTAGAAGGTGGCGGCGTTGGAGTTGCCGCCGATGCTCTTCAGCAGGGCCTTGTTCTCTTCCTCGGTCCGCCCCACCCAGGCGGTCGTTCCGTCCTCGAGGGCCTCCTGCCGTCGGGTGCTTCCGCCGGACACGATGTGCTCCATGTAGTGCGAGAGCCCGCTGCCGAGGTACTCGCCCTCGTAGATCGACCCGATCTTCATGTAGGCCATCACGTGGACGATCGGCGTGGCGTGGCGCTCCTCGATGACCACCTGCAAGCCGTTCGGCAGGGTGTCCACGAGGAGATTGTCGGGTAGGGCTCTCGCGCTCGGCGCCTCCGCGGCGGGGGGCGCGTCCTTCGCGATCGCGACGGGGGCGAGCAGGGCGAGGACGAGAAGAAGAAGGGGCAGGCGGTACGTCATCGGGGGGCCTCGGAGCGGGGATGGGCGCCTGGGCGGCGCTGCGAAGAGAAACGATGGTACTCGCGTCCCGCGCCGACGCCGTTCAGGCGCCGAGCGCCCGGAGGACGTCGCTCGCCTGGGTGGCGACCGCCACCGGGACGCGCCGCACGGACACCCCCATCGCCTCGTAGTGCGTCAGGAGCGGCCGCGTGCGCGCCTCGAAGCGTTCGAGCCGGGCCTCGACGGCCGCCACATCGTCGTCCGGCCGCCCGAGGCGATCGCCCCCGCGGTTCTCGCGGATGCGCTCGTGGAGCACCGCCGCCTCTGCGTCGAGATGGATCACGGCGCCCAGTTGGACGAGGCGGGCGACGTCGTGTGCTTGGCCCACGTGGCGCGGGAGGCCGTTCAAGAGCACGACGCCCCGGGGATCGGGGAACGCGTCGAGAAACGCCTCAGGATCTCGTCGGCCACGAAGAACTCGTGGTCGTCGAGCAGCCGACCCTCCGACAGGACCCGCTGCACGACCCGGCGCGCACGGCCGGACACGGTGCCCGCGTCGCCCGCGGCCCAGCGCAGGGCGCGCCCGAAGTCGAAGTGGCGCGCGGGGCGTCCCCCCCACCCACGCGTCTCGAGCAGATCCCCGAGCGGACTCTTTCCGGAGCCCGTCGGCCCCAGGATCAACACGCCGTCTCGCATGCACGCTCCTACCGCATCAGCAACCACGTCCAGAGCGTGGCGAGCCCCGGCCCCAGCAACCCCACGATGATGCCCCCGACGACGAAGTCCGCGGTGCGGATCTTCCCGGTGGCGAACGCGATGGCATTGGGCGGGGTGGACACGGGCAACGCCATGGCGGTGGATGCGGCCAGCGCGATCGGGACGACGAGATCGGGCGCGCCGCCCGCCAGACTGATGGCGATCGGCACCAGGATGTTGGCCGCCGCGGTGTTGCTCATGAAGTTGGATAGAACGCAGGTGAGGTAGGCGAGAAGCATCGCGACGGCGAGCGGACCGAGCGCGTCGATCGGCAGCTGCCCCACGAGCCAGTCGGCGAGGCCGGTCTTCGTCACCGCGATGCCGAGCGAGAGGCCGCCCGCGAGAAGGAGCAGGACCTCCCAGGGCAGCTCGCGGATCTCGGCGCTGCGCAGGACGCCGAACACGGTGAAGGCGACGATGGGCAGAAACGACACCACCGTTGTCGGCATGCCGTGGAGGGGGCCCGTCATCCAGAGCAGGACCGTCGCGAGAAAGACGCTCACCACCAAGGGGCGTTGCCACGCCCTGTCACCGCGTGCGCGGGGCGCCTCTTCGTCGAGGGCCGCCAACGAGAGCTCGGGCGTGGTCGGTCGGTAGCGAAGGCGTAGATAGAGGAACATCACGGCCGCGAGGACGATGGCGGGAGGAAGCCCCATCTTCATCCACGCCGTGAAATCGACCGGGTGCGTGGACGCTAGGGCGCCGGCGGCGATGGCGTTGGGCGGACTGCCGATCACCGTGCCCATGCCGCCGAGGTTCGCGGCGAAGGGCACGCCGAGGAGAAACGCCGTCGCGAAGGGGTCGCCCTCGCGCATTGTCGCGAGCAGCGGCGCGATGACGGCGATCATCGCGGCCGTCGCCGCCGTGTTCGAGATGAACATGGAGAAGACGAAGGTGACCCCCATCAGGATCAGCAGCGCCGCCGTGGGTCTGCGCCCGAAGCGTCCCAGCAGCGCCCGCGCCATCCTGCGGTCGATGCCCGTCTGGGCGGCCCCCTTCGCGAGCACGAAGCCGCCGAAGAAGAGCCAGATCACGGGACTCCCGAACGGCCGGACGAACATCTCCCAGTCCTTCGCGCCCTCGGCGAAGCTCCCACCAGGACGACCGAGCAATGCGATCTCGAGCGCGATCAGGAGGAGGGCCGTCGCGTAAGCGGGAATGGCCTCGGTTACCCAGAGCCCCACGCCGACGAGCAGGATGAAGAACGCCTCACGGGCGGCCTCGCCCATGCCGGGGAACGCGGGCAGGAACGCGAGCAGCGCGGCGACGGCGACGGAGAGAACGAACTTGAGGACGGTCGTCGGCGGACGCCGCCGCCACGGGCCGAGCTGGCGCCTGGCTTCCGCACGGGTGTTGTATTGCAGGTGCACGGCGAAGACCCCGGTCCGCGCCTCAGCGAGCGGATCGCGCCGAGAAGCGCACGTACGGGTCGTCTTCCGCCTTCATCCGGCGATCCAGCGCCTGGCGCGCCTCGGCGGCCAAGGCCGGCGGGGTGGACTCGAGCAAGCTCCAATGGCGAAGCAGGCGCGCGGCGTCCGCCCGAAGGCCCCAGTCGGCGTCGTCGAGATGCGGCAGCGTCAGGACGAGGAGCTCGTGCGTGGGCGGCTCCTTGGCCCGGGCGAGCGCGTCGAGGACCGTCCGTCGGGCGCGCGGGGTCAGGTCGCTCGCGACGAGATCCCCCTGGAGAGACGTCTGGTACAGCGCCGTGTGCCGGGCGAGAAGGGTCGCCAGGGTCGTTCGGACCCTAAAGCGCGGATCATCGAGCAGGGGACGTGCGTACGCGTAGGCGGACCCACCGCCCGTGAGAAGGACCGGCAGGGCCGCCTGGATGTCCTGCGCGTCGGCATCCTCGCTCAACCACGTCCTCAGAGCGGCGTCGCCCGCGTGGCTCGAGAGCGCAAGCAGCACCCCGGCGGCACGACGGCGAATCGCGGGATCCTCGGACGCGAGGAAGCCCGCCGCGATGTCTTCGAGATCCTGGAGCTTCAGGTCGCCGATGATGAAGAGCGCGAATCGGCGACGCGCCTCGCTCTCACGCCCGGCGTTGCTGCGAACGAAGGCGAGGACCTCGTCGCGGGCGCCGGCCTCGGCGAGCCCCCCCAACACGGCGGCAAACGCGCGAGCATCCAACCCACCGCGATCGCTTTCCACGCGCGCGTCGAGTCGGTCGAGGACGGCGGGCCCGGCTGCGATGAGTCGCGCGCGCGCCTTGGGGACGATGCGCCTGTTCTCGCCGACCTCCCAGCGCCGGCTGATGGCCCAGAGCTCGGCGAAGACTTCGTCGGTCAGCTCCCCAACGTGCGAGCACACGGCGGGGAGCTCGGGCGCCGCCTCGTCGGTCTCGGCCACGGTCGATGCGGGCGCCGGCTCGTCCGCCGGCGGGGGCGGCTCGAGGTCCAGCCCCACCCCCATGTCCGCGTGCCGCCACGCGCCCTCGCCGTCCATGAGCCCGAGGTAGTCGTCGTTGCCGCCGAGGTCGATCAGGAGCCCCAGACTCGAGAACCCGCGCGCGGGTCGACCGAAGTTCACGCCGCCCTTCTTGCGTCCGGCGTAGACGTCGTCGCCGGCACGGTCGATGTGGAGTCCGACCGAGTTCGTGAGCCCCGAGCCGTTGCAGGAGGTGGAGCCGAGGTAGCGATCGTTGCCACCGCGATCGTGGAGGATCGACACGGCGTAGTCGTGGCTCCCTCCCTGTCCGAGCCCCGCGTGCATGACGTACGTGTCGTTGCCACCCTCGTCGACGAGCCCCCCTACCGCGAGGTGGATGCCGCTCCCCTGCCCGTACTGCGTCATCTCGTAGACGTCGTTGCCGCCGCCGTCGTAGAGGAGCCCGGCCGCGTACCAGTAGCCCACGCCTTGGTTGTAGATGTCGCCGAGGTAGCGGTCGTTGCCCGCGTAGTCGGCCAGGAGCGCGATGCCGCCGGCATAGTCGATGTTGCGCTGCCCGATCGCGAACCCCTGGGAGAACGACTGGTAGCGGTCCTTGAAGAGCGGTGCGTGGAGGTAGACGCCGCCGGCGTGGTAGACCTCGTTGCCGCGCTCGTTGATGCAGAGCGCAATGCCGCGGCACCGCGCGAAGGCCTGCGCGTTTGCCCACGCCTTGTACATGTCGTTGTCGAAGAGACCGATCTCGACCGGATCGGGCGTCCCTTCGTCGGGCGTGGTGGCGGGCGCGGCTTGCGTGCTCGCGTCGAGGTGAAGCCCCAGCCCAAAGCCCGCGGCTCCCTGCGTGAACGTCTTCCCCGCGTAGGTGTCGGCGCCGCCGTCGTCGTAGAAGACGGCGATCCCGCCCATGGCCGCGCCGAGCGTCGCGTGCCCTCCCTCGTAGCGGTCGTTGCCGGCGCCCAGGTCGTAGAACGCCGCAACCCCCAGAATGGCCGCGCCGAGGGTGAAGTTCGTGTCCCCGCACGCGTAGACGTCGTCGCCGCCGAGATCGACAAAGAGCCCGATCGCGCGGTCCCGCGCACCGTCGGCGGCGCCGATCCGGCAGTTCAGGTACCGATCGTTGCCACCGGGATCGATCAGCACCGCGTACTCGCCCTCGTAGACGTCGTCGCCGAGGGTACCGATGGCGATCCGCCCTTGCTCGGTCTCGACGACCAGGGGCTGATCGGTCGGGAAGGCCGCGGGAGGCAGGTCTTGCCACGCGCGCGGCTCGAGACAGACGCGCTGCCACGCCTCGACGAGCCGGTCGAGGTCGATGCGCACGGCGCGCTCGTGCAGCCAGGCGTCGTCGAGGGTCTCGATCTCCTTCTCGAGGCGCGCAGTCTCCGCCTCGTCGTAGGGCGAGTCGAACACGTCGTGCCACGCCATGGCGGGAGGGAAGGCGAGTCGGAGGCGGGGATCGGCGAACAGGCTCGCCGCCGCGGAGGTGCCGGCCACGAAGGGCACGCCTGCTTGGATCTGCTCCCGGAAGAGCGCCACCAGTTCGTCGGGAGAGCGGGGCATTGCGTCGTCGAGCCAGGTCGTCGGCTCGACGGCGATCTCGAGGGGCACGCCGGGGTCTCGCCACGACGCACGGGCTTCGCGGACGATGGCGGCGAGGGAGGCTTCAGCCAGCGCGCTCCGCGTCGTCCGCGCGTAGCCGTCGATCCACCTGGCCACGTCGAGTGGCTGCCGGAGCATGCGGCGGACCGGGGCCATGCAGGCGTGCCCCTTCGCCATATCGCGGTCGAACTGGAGGTCCTCCCGCACGCAGTTGACCGCGTGGAGCGCCCGATCGATCGCGTCGAGCTCGGCCGGGGTGTAGCTACTCGCCTCCTCCTCCGCCGACGCCGTCGTCAGCGGCACGAGGAGCGAGAGTACGAGCGTCAGAACAGCGCGGCGTAGCGACATGGCTCCCTCCGGAGCCGTCACTCTACTGCTACCCCAGTGAACGGCTGTGTGCTTCCAGGACGCGATCGATGACGGTATCGGTGTGCGCCAGCGAGACGAACCAGGCCTCGAAGGGGCTGGGCGGCAGGTGCACGCCGTGGCGCAGCATGGACGCGTGGTAGCGCTTGAAGCGCTCGACGTCCGTGGCCTTCGCCTCGGCGAGGTTGTGCGGCGACCGGTCGGCGAACCAGAGGCAGAGCATCGTTCCCACGCGAGTGACCGTGGCCCGCACGCCGGCCGCGTGGCACCCGTCTTCGAGTCCCGCGGCAAGCCGCGCCGCCGCGGCATCGATGCGCGGGAACACCCCGGGACGCGAGAGCGCGCGCAGGGTGGCGTTGCCCGCCGTCATCGCAACCGGGTTCCCGGCGAGGGTCCCGGCCTGGTAGACCGGCCCCTCGGGCGCGACCATCTCCATCAGGTCCGCACGTCCGCCGTAGAGGCCGACGGGGAACCCGCCCCCGATGACCTTGCCGAGCGTGGTCAGGTCGGGCTTCACCTTGTAGAGGGGCGAGGCGCCGCAGAGGCCGACCCGAAATCCCGTCATCACCTCGTCGAACACGAGCAGGGCCCCGTGACGGTCACAGAGCTCCCGGAGACCCTCGAGGAAGCCCTCGGCAGGGCGAATCACGCCCATGTTGCCGGTGACGGGCTCGACGAAGACGCAGGCGATCCGCTCCCGGTGGGACTCGAACGCCATGCGCACGGCATCGAGGTCGTTGAAGGGCACGGTCAGGGTGTCCTGCGCGACCTCCGGCGGCACCCCGGGCGAGTCGGGCGTGCCGAGCGTCAACGCGCCCGAGCCCGCGCTGGAGAGGAACGAGTCCGCGTGCCCGTGGTAGCAACCCTCGAACTTGATCACGAGGTCGCGACGGGTGGCCGCGCGCGCCAGGCGAAGCGCGGACATGCACGCTTCGGTACCCGAAACGACGAAGCGCATCTTCTCGACGTGCGGCATGAGCGCCTTCACGCGTCGCCCGAGGCGGATCTCGTCCGGGGACGGCGTGCCGGTGCTGACGCCCCGACGCATGCGCTCGCTCACCGCGGCGAGCACCTCGGGATGGCCGTGGCCGAGGATCATCGGGCCCCAGGACCCGATCATGTCGATGTAGATCCGACCGTCGACGTCGGTCAGGAGCGCGCCCATCGCGCGCCGAATGACCGGCGGCTCACCGCCCACGCCCTTGAAGGCGCGCACGGGACTGGACACGCCGCCGGGGAAGAGCCCTCGGGCGAGCTCGTTCAGCGCGCGACTACGCGGTCCAACGCCGCTCGCCATGGTCGTCTCGGACATCGGCTACTCCCATCGTCCATCGCGGAGCGCCTCGGCGGCGAAGTCCGCGAAGTAAGTGAGGATCCAGCGCGCGCCCGCGCGTCGGATGCCCAGCAGACTCTCGTACGCCGTGGCTTCGAGATCAAGGGCTCCCGCCTTGGCCGCGGCGTGGAGCATCGCGTATTCGCCGCTCACCTGGTACGCCGCGACGGGCACCTCCACGGCCTCGGCCACGTCCCGGATGATGTCCAGGTTGGGCCCAGCGGGCTTGACCATCACCGCGTCGGCCCCCTCGGCCAGGTCGAGGAAGACCTCGCGCAGCGCCTCCTCGCGGTTGGCGGCGTCCATCTGATAGCCCCGGCGGTCGCCCTTTCCAGGCGTGCTGCCCGCCGCGTCGCGGAAGGGGCCGTAGAAGGCCGAGGCCGTCTTTGCGGCATAGGCCAGGATCGGCATCTCGCCATGGCCCTCGGCGTCCAGCGCCTCCCGGATGGCGGCCACCTGGCCGTCCATCATGGCGCTCGGGGCCACGACATCGACGCCGGCCTCTGCGTAGGCCACCGCTTCGCGGGCGAGCAGCGGCAGCGTGGCGTCGTTGTCGACGCTGGCTCCCGTGTCATCGAGCACGCCGCAGTGACCGTGGTCGGTGTATTCGCAGAGGCACACGTCGGCCATGCGCACGAGTCCGGGGGCCGCGGACGCGATCGCGCGGATGCCCGCGGGCACCGGGCCCTCGGGATCCCAGCCCGAGCTGCCGCGATCGTCCTTCTCAGCCGGGATGCCGAAGAGGATCACGCCCCCGACCCCGAGGGCCTCGAGGCGCACGGCCTCCTCCCCCACGGTGTCGGGGCTCCAGCGAAAGAGCCCGGGCAGGGCCTCGATCGGCTTCTTGAGTCCCTGCCCGGCCTCCACGAAGAGCGGGGCGATCAGGTTCGAGGGATGGAGCCGCGTTTCACGGGCGAGGCGGCGCAGGGTGCGCGTGCGGCGGAGACGACGGGGGCGGTGGGTGAGATCCATGGGGCCCATGTACCCGATGCGTGCGCCTACCGCGAGGGATGCATCCGGAGGAGGTCCCGAACCGTCTCCAGGAGTCCGTCCACCCCCGGGGGATTCGCCTGGCCCCGGCAGGTGAAGCCGTGGGCCTCGAGCGCCGCGGCGGTGGGCGAGCCGATGGCGGCGGCCGGTCGCTCCCTCAGCTCCCCCCGGCCGGCGAGATCGAGCGCGCGGGCCAGGGCGCCTACGGCACGGGGGCTACCCAGCGCAAACGCGGCGGGATCGGCGGCGGCCCGAACATCCGCTCCGAAGGCCTCCCGGGCCCGGGCCTCGTACACGACCACCTCGTCCACGACCCGGCCCCGCGCCCTAAGCCAGAGCACGGCCTCGGGCGCAACCTCGGCGGCCCGGAGGAAGAGGATCCGCTCGAAGCCTTGCTCCTCGGCGAGTCGCTGGGCCAGCTCGAGTCCGGTTCCGGAGCCCGTCCAGCGGACCTCGAGTCCCGCCGCGGCGGCGGCCTGGGCGGTAGCGCGCCCCACGCAGGCGGCCGGCACGTCGAGCGGGGTGTTGGTGGGCAGGTAGCGGACGGCATTCGCGCTGGTGAGGAAGAGCACGTCCGGCCTGCCGGCCTCCAGGACGGGAGCGACGAAGCGCTCGGCGCCGATGCCCTCGACGTCCCCCCACGCGAGGGCAACGGCATCGATGCCCTCGTCCCGAAACGAACCGGCCCAGCGCTTGGCCGTCCGGCCCGAAGCGACGACCCAGACGGGGCGCGTCACGACGCCTCGAGAATCGCCTTGGCGCCGGCGTCGATCAGCGCCGCCGCCGCCGTGCGACCCACGGCGGCGGCCGCCGCGATCGTGCCCGTCTCCCGATGCTCGAAGCACGTGGTCCCGTCGAGCGACACCACGCGCACGTTCAGCTCGAGCTCCCCGTCGCTCACCGTGGCCAACGCGCCCACGGGGGCGTGGCAGCCGGCACCGAGGGTGTGGAGCACCGCCCGCTCGGCGGACGTACAGGCCGCGGTGCGCACGTCCCGGCGCGGCGCGAGGATCGCCTCGCTGTCGGCGTCGCCGTCGCGGATGGTGATGCCGAGCGCGCCCTGGCCGGCGGCCGGCAGGCAGAGCTCGGGATCGAGGATCTGGCTGACGACGTCTTCCTTGCCTAGGCGCTTGAGGCCGGCCAGGGCGAGGACCACGGCGTCGAGGCGTCCGTCGTGGACGTAGGCGAGGCGTGTATCGACGTTGCCCCGGATCGGATGCATCTCGAGATCCGGTCGCGCGCGGAGCAGCTGCGCCGCGCGGCGGGGGCTGCCCGTGCCGACCTTCGCGCCGCGAGGCAGCGCGTCGAACGGGATGTCGCCCTTGGTGATGAGGACGTCGCGGGGGTCCTCGCGGGGCGGTACACAGCCGAGCATGACGCCCTTCTCCTCGGCGGCCGGCAGGTCCTTGAGGCTGTGAACCGCCGCGTCGATCCGGTCGTCGAAGAGCGCCTCGTGCAGCGCCCGTGTGAAGACACCCACGCCGCCGAACGCCCGAAGCTCGGTCGTGCGGTCGGCGTCTCCCTCGCTACGGATCCAGACCAGGGAGGGACAGACGTCGAGCGTGGCGGCGAAGGCCTCGGTCTGCGCGCGAGCCAGGGGGCTCTTGCGCGAACCGATGCGGATCGAGCTGGCATTCAAGGGGCGACTCCTATCTCGTGGCGCACGATCCAGGCCCTCGGGGCCCATCGTCCGCACGCCTCAGCACGCGGCCATCTTCCCCTGCCGTCAAGGAATGTGCACGGCCCGGGGCCTCCGGCGGGTGGCAGACCTCCCCGGCACGCGAACCTGGATCTCGACGCGGCGCCCTGGACCGGTCCGGGAGACGGACGTGCTGCCCAGCCGACCCGCACCGGGCTTGCGCACTCGAGTAGCTCGCAGACCATGGGCCGATGCCCGAGCTCCTCGCCAGCCCCGTCGTCCTCACGGTGGCCATCTTCCTTGCACGGGTCCTCGATGTCTCCCTGGGTACATGCCGGACACTCCTCGTCTTCCGAGGCTATCGGGGGGCCGCGGCGGTACTCGGATTCCTGGAGGCTCTCGTCTGGGTCCTCGCAGCAGGACGCGTCCTGCAAGACCTCGGCCAGTGGTATCTCGTCGTCGCGTTCGCGGGCGGGTATGCGATGGGTAACGTCGTCGGCATGTGGCTCGAGGCGCGCCTGGCCATCGGCACCACCCTCGTCCGTGCCGTGTCGAGACGCTCGGACGTAGACCTCGCGGAGGGCCTCCGCGCGAAGGGATACGAAGTGACGGAGGTGGATGGGCGCGCCGCCGACGACGAGCAAGTGGAGGTCCTGCTGATCGTCGAGCGGCGTCGCCGCCTGCGCCTCCTCGTCGAGGCGATCGGCGCGATCGATGCATCCGCGCTGTGCACGACCTCGGACGTACGCACGCCGCGCGCGGTCGACACCGTGCGCCGCAGGGGCTCCCTCGGGTGGCCTGCCTGGCACCGGGGACTGCGCAAGTAGGCCGGGGTAGACGGACAGGAGGTTCGTTCCCGACGTTGAGCGGAACTCGCGAGAGCTGCCGTAGGGACGTCGCGGGTGAACGGGCGTCAGCCCCATCCATTCCAGGTGTGAGCCAAAGCCCTTGGGCGCCGCGCCCCAGGACTTGGCTTGCGCAGCATCTGCGTTACAGTCGTTCTCAGAACACCATTTGAGCGCTGATCCTCCGCCGTGGCCCTTTGCTTGGGCTCGCAGGGTCGAGGTGCTCTTCCGCTTTGTCGCGCGCGTGCGCTCACCCTTCACCGTGAGGTATCGGGCGGGCTGCCGTCGGCCTTCCCGACCGCCGCCGAGGCTCCGCCCCAGGAGGACACCACCATGCACGGTCGCACACCACGCTCGGAGGACCCCGTCGGGGACAGTCCGGCCCCGGCCGAGATCCTGAAGCGTCTCGGCGCGGTGGACCTGCCGGAGGCGCTGCGGGACCCGGTCGAGGATGCCGAGTTGGAGCACCGCGAGTTCGAGTCCGGCGAGTTCTGGCGTGGGATCCCCGCGTTTGCCCGCGTGGACCACGCGACGTTCTGTGATCCGCGCTTCCAGAACATGCACACCGTGACGCGTCCCGAGCAGTTGAGGGAGATCCTGAGCGGCCATGTACGTGAGGCATTCCTCGCGGACGTAGAGGAGGGATTGCGCCTGGCACCCATGGCGCTTCGCCTCTCGCCCTACTTGCTCTCCCTGGTGGACTGGGAGCGACCGTACGAAGACCCGATTCGCCGCCAGTTCCTTCCCGTCGCCTCCACGCGACTCCCCGACCACCCCATGCTGACGCTGGACTCCTTGGCGGAGCAGGATGACTCGCCGGTGCCTGGACTGGTGCACCGCTACCCCGACAAGGCCCTCTTCCTGGCATTGGATGCTTGTCCGGTCTACTGCCGCTTCTGCACGCGGAGCTACGCGATCGGCCAGGACACCGAGGCGGTGGAGAAGGTCGACTACAAGGCCCAGCCGAAGCGCTGGGAGCGGGCGTTCGCCTACATGGCTTCTCGCCCGGAGTTGGAAGACGTGGTCGTCTCCGGTGGGGATGTCTACAACCTGGCTCCGCGCCGCCTGGAGGAGATCGGACGCACGCTCCTCGCCATCCCGCACATCCGCCGCGTTCGCTTCGCGACGAAGGGGCCCGCCGTGATGCCCATGAAGATCCTCGGGGATCACGCCTGGGTAGATGCCCTGACGCGCGTCGTCGATCTGGGGCGGCGCATGGGCAAGGAGGTCGCCGTCCACACGCACTTCAACAGCCCCAGCGAGATCACGGAGATCACGCGTCAAGCCATGGGCAAGCTCTTCTCCCGAGGCATCAAGGTGCGCAACCAGGCCGTGCTCATCCGGGGGGTGAACGACACGGCCGAGCTCATGACCCTGCTGGTGCGGCGACTCGCGTACATGAACGTACAGCCGTACTACGTCTATCAGCACGACCTCGTCCAAGGGGTGGAGACGCTCCGCACGCGAGTCGCAGAGACGCTCGAGATCGAGCGCGCTGTTCGCGGTAGCACGGCGGGCTTCAACACACCGATTTTCGTGGTCGACGCCCCCGGCGGCGGCGGCAAGCGAGACGCCCACAGTTTCGACTACTACGACGAGACGACCGGCGTGAGCGTCTACCGCAGCCCGACCGTCGATGCCGATCGCGCCTATCTCTACTTCGATCCCCTCGCGCTCCTTCCCGAGGAAGGTCAGGCCCGCTGGGCCGACCCCGACGAGCACGAGTCGATCGTCGAGGAGGCACTTCAGGCCTGCGGACACGAGAACCTGGAGTTGGCCGTGGCTCCCGACGGCGGAGAACGTGGCGCGTGAGCAGCGCACGCCGGCCCGACATGGCATGCGAGGGGGTAGCCCCCGTGGGAACGGCCTTCCTGGGAGGTCCCGCCGGACGCACGGTGGAGGTGATCGACGACGCACACAACCGGCGCATCAAGGTCCTTGGCGCCTCCGCCGAAGATTGGCCGGCGGCCGAAGCACTGGTGCATCAAACAGCCGCGGTAGCGGACGAACGCCCGACCAAGATCACGGTGTATGCCCATCCCGGCGACGACCGTGCGTGGGCGGATCGTGGGTATCGTCATGAGGCGACCATCCACGGCTACTTCGCGAGCGGGGAAGACGCCTGGCTCCATGCCGCCTATCCCGACCCGACCCGAGGCCGCGACCCGCATCAGGAGGGACACGACGCCACCGCATCCCTCGCGACGTCCAAGAAGCCGCTCGTGACTCCACTCCCCGCCGACCTCGCCCTGCGCCGCGCAACCCCGGACGACGCCCCGAGGGTGGCCCCCTTCCTCCGTTCCGTGTTCCCGAGCTATCCGACCTCACTCGAGGACGAGCACGTCGGCCGGCTCATCCGGGAGGCGCTGAGCATCTTCCACCTCGTCGAGGATGCGGCCGGGGATCTCGTCGCCTGTGCCTCCGCCGAGGTCGACCGAGCGAGGGGGAATGCCGAGATCACGGACTGCGCAACGAGTGAAGCGGCGAGGGGGCGAGGCATCATGGCCCACGTGATTCGCTCCTTCGAGCACACGCTTCCGAAGACCGAGGGCATCAGGGATCTCTACACGCTCGCCCGCGCCGGCGAGGTGGGCATGAACTGCGCGTTCGCCCGCGCGGGGTTTCGCTACACCGGCTGCCTGATCAACAACTGCCGGATGCCCAGCGGTTTCGAGTCGATGAACGTGTGGTGCCGTCAAGCGCCCGATGACATGGGCAGCAAGCACGCGTGACCCATCGAGGGGCCCGCGCAGGACTCGTTCTCCTTACGACGTTGGCCGTCGCGTGCGCGTTGGCCTCCGCGGGCTGGGCCGCGGACGACACCACGCAAGGTGAACCGCTCCGCCTGGCGATGTCCGGGGCCTTCCAGCCGTTTTCGACGACGGACGAGCAGGGGCGCCTCGTCGGCTTCGACGCGGATGTGGCGCGTGCCCTGGCCCGTCGCATGGGACGGACGGCGGAACTCGTGCAGATCGACTGGGCCGGGATCCAGGCGGGCTTGCAGAGCGGGAAGTTCGACCTCATCTGCGGGTCGATGGCGATTACGGAGGACCGCCTCCGGCGCATGCACTTCACGCTTCCGTACTACGTGAGCGGTGCGCAGGTCTTCCTTCGCGAGGGCTTGGAGACGTATCGAGGGGCCCGCCTCGGCGTGACCGAGGACTCGACCTACGCCCACTGGATCGCCGAGCACCCCGAGGACTTCGGCGACGTGGAGATCCTCACGTTCGGCAGCGAGGCCGAGATCGTGGCCGCCATACGGGCGGACAAGGTGGACGGCTTCGTCTCGGATCGGATCGTCGGAGGGTTCTATGCCTCTCGCGGCACGGGGCGCCGGATCGTACCCCACGGTGACCTGCTCTACGAAGAGGCCTGCGGCATCGCCGCGCGCAAGGACGCACCGGCCTTGGTGCACAGCGCCAATCAGGCGCTGCTCTCACTGGTGCAGGACGGCACCTACGACCGCCTGTACCGACGCTGGGTTGGGACACGTCCGGATCTCGGCATCCTGCTCGCGTCCTGGGGTGACTTCGCGAGCCGCATTCCGGCGCTGGCACCGCAAGGTACTGAAGAGGGGGCGGAGACCGCCTTCGCGGACACGACCGCCTCGATGCTGGGGCTCTTGGCGCGGGGTGCGTGGCTGACGCTTCAGTTGGCCTTCCTCACGGGTATCGTGGCGCTGCTCGTCGGCGCCGTGGTCGCAGTCGGTAGCGTGTCCAGACACCCCGGGCTCAAGTACCTCTCCACCGCGTTCATCTGGATCGTTCGAGGCACGCCTCTCCTCGTACAGCTCTTCCTCGCCTATTTCGTGCTCGCCACCTTCGTGAACCGCGCCCTTGGCATCGAGCTGCTGGGTGCCTTCGGGGCCGCGCTCGTCGCCCTCATCGTGAACACCACGGCCTACAATGCGGAGACGCTGCGCGGAGGCATCCTCGCCGTGGACAGCGGACAATGGGATGCGGCGGCATCGCTGGGCATGACCCGTGGCAAGATCCTGCGCCGCATCGTCTTGCCCCAGGCCTTCCGGAGTGCGCTGCCGTCCCTGGGGAACAACCTCGTGGTCCTGATCAAGGACACGTCGCTGGTTGGCGCCATCACCCTGATCGAACTCACCTACGCAGCCCGCAACATCGTGTTCCAGACAGGTCAGGCGTTCTTCCCCTTCGTGCTTGCGGCCCTCTTCTACCTGACGATCATCTCCGCGGTCACGGTGGGTATCAACGCCTGGGAGCGTTGGTATGCGCGATCGCGCCGCACACTCGGTAGGTCCGTCTGATGTCCAGACAAACAGACGCCCCCGTCCTGGAGATGGAGGTGCGAGGCCTCCGCAAGCGTTTCGGGGAGGCCGAGGTCCTGAAGGGTGTCGATCTGGACGTGCGTCGTCACGAGACGGTCGCCCTGATCGGACCGTCGGGGTCGGGCAAGAGCACCCTGCTTCGCTGCCTCAACCTGCTGGAGATCCCGGACGGCGGTACGCTGCGCTGGGAGGGTGAGGACGTGCCTTGGCAGTCGATGAGCTCCAAGGCATTCGCGCGCCACCGCCAGCGCATGGGCATGGTCTTCCAGCTCTTCCACCTCTTTCCTCACAAGCGCGCCATCGAGAACGTGATGGAGGGGCCCTTGACCGTGAAGCGCACGTCGCGGCAGACCGCCCGGGCGCTCGCGGCCGAGTTGCTGGAAAAGGTGGGATTGGGGGACCGAGGGGATGCGTGGCCGGCCGAGCTCAGCGGCGGCCAGAAGCAACGTGTGGCCATCGCGCGAGCCCTGGCCATGAACCCGCGCGTGCTCCTACTCGACGAGGTGACCAGCGCACTGGACGTCGAGATGATCGCGGGGGTGAACGAGCTGCTCTCCGATCTGGCCCGGGGCGGCATGACGATGGTGGTCGTCACGCACGATCTCGGCTTCGCCCGACAGACCGCCGATCGGGTGCACTTCCTGGACGAGGGGCAGATCGTCGAGTCGGGAACGCCGGACGCCGTGCTCGATCGGCCCACCGAGCCCCGGACGCGGGCCTTCCTCTCGGGGTTGACGACGCCCGGCTAGCCGGGATCCACGTCCTCCAGGCGACTCATGAGCCGGGCGCCGTCCGCGAGACGGGTGAAGAGGATCTGGCCCGGCGTGACGTCGTCCACGCGCCTCAGCACGCGCCCATCCTCGCCCGTGGTTAGGGAGTACCCTCGCCCCAGGACCGCGAGCGGCGACAGGGCGCGGAGCTGATCGTCGAAGGAGGCGACTTGGCGACGCGCGCCGTCGAGCCGCTTGCCCATCGCCAGACGCCCGCGGGGGCCCAACGCGTCCAGGGCCTCGCGGGCCCGCACCACGCGGCGCCGAAGCGGCGGCGTCAGCCGCGCCGCGAGTCCCGCCACGTTCTCCTGGCGGCGTTTCAGTTCCTGGGCGGGCGACCGGCCCGCCAGACGGGCCGCGAGCGCCGCCAGCCGCTCTCGACGCGGCCGCGTGATCGCGCCTACGTCCCGCAGGACGGGCCGATCGGCCAAGGCCTCCACATGCTGCCAGGCCGCATCCACGCCCCGACGCAGCCCCCGTTGAAGGTGGCGCTCGAAGGCCTGGAGCCGGCGCTCGAGATCCGCCGCGGACGGCACGACGAGTTCTCCCGCGTGCGACGGCGTGGCCGCCCGCTGGTCGGCGACGTAGTCGGCGATCGTGAAGTCGGTCTCATGCCCCACGGCGCTGACGACGGGAGTGCGGCACGCTGCGATGGCGCGCGCCACCACTTCCTCGTTGAAGGCCCACAGGTCCTCCAGCGATCCGCCACCCCGTCCCACGAGGATGACGTCGGCCTGCCCCTTCGCGTCGGCGAAGCGCAGCGCGCGCGCGACTTCCTCGGCGGCTCCGTCGCCCTGCACGCGAACGGGGATCAAGGCGAGCTCGGCGGACGGCAAGCGACCGTGGATCACCTTGATCATGTCGCGGACGGCCGCGCCCGTCGGACTCGTGATGAGGATGACGCGACGTGGGAAGAAGGGGAGCGCTTGCTTGTGTTCCTCGTCGAAGAGCCCCTCGGCCGCGAGGCGCTTACGCATCTGCTCGAACGCGAGCTGCAGGGCTCCGGCCCCTTGCGGCTGCAACTCGCGAATGATCAGCTTGTACTGCCCGCGGGGCGCGTACACATCGATGCCGCCGCGCGCGAGCACTTCCTGCCCTTCCTGGACCCGGAATCTCAGGCGGGAGACGGTCGAGCGCCAGATCACCGCGTCCAGCACCGCATCCTCGTCCTTCAGGGTCAGGTACACGTGCCCCGACGAGGCGTAGACGACGCGGCTGACTTCTCCCTGCACCCAGACGTTGCCGAAAGTCGCATCGAGGAGGCCGTGGATCTCGCGCGTCAGCGACGAGACGGAGAAGATCGAGTCGGGCGGCGGCGCCCCGCTCATGCCGGCGGCATCGGCAGCCAGAGCGGCTCGATGCTCACGGCCTTGCCGGTCCTCTCGTCCACCTCGGCGAGGACGCCGCCCAGCCGGCGGTCCTGCGTCGCCACGGTGAAGGGCTCGTGCACGTGGGTACGCATCTTCTTCAGCACGGCTTCCTTCACGCGGCCGATGACGCCGTCGTAGGGGCCGGTCATGCCGCAGTCGGTCAGGTAGGCCAATCCCTTCGGGCGAATCACCGCGTCGGCCGTGGGCACGTGGGTGTGGGTGCCGAAGAGCAGGGAGGCGCGGCCGTCCAGGTACCACGAGAGCGCGATCTTCTCGCTCGTGGCCTCGGCGTGCATGTCGACGATGATGACGTCGGCCTTGTTCTTCATCGCCTCGAGTTGCTTGTCCGCCTCGACGAAGAAGTCCCCGTGAGCCGTCATGAAGACCTTGCCTTGAAGGTGCAGTACGCCGACGCGGACCCCGCGCGGCCCATCCACGACGCAGGCGCCGCGACCGGGCGCGCCGCTCGGCCAGTTGGAGGGCCGCAGCAGACGCTCTTCGTTCTCGTAGAGGGCCAACGACTCACGCCGCTTGTAGGCGTGGTCCCCCATCGTCATGACGTCGACGCCGACGTTGCGGATCTCGCGGAAGATCTTCTCGGTGATCCCGCTCCCCGACGCGGCGTTCTCGGTGTTGGCGACGACGAAGTCCACACCGCGCTCCTCGCGGAGCTTGGGGACGAAGTAGGCAAGGGCTTCGCGACCGGGTCGACCGACCACGTCGCCAACGGCGAGGATGCGGAACATCGGGTTTCCTAGTGGGCGATCTCGGTCGCGCGGGTTTCGCGGATCACGGTAACCCGAACCTCACCCGGCACATCGATCTGGCCCTCGATGGCCCGCGCAAGATCGAACGCCAGCTGGGCGGCCGCATCGTCCCCCACGACGTCGGCGTCGACGAGCACGCGCAAGGCGCGGCCGGCCTCGACCGCGTAGGCGCGCTTCACGCCGTCGAACGACGTGGCGATGCCCTCGAGTTCCTTCGCCCGGGCCACGAAGCGCTCGACGTTCTCGCGCCGGGCCCCCGGTCGCGCCGCGCTGATGGCGTCCGCCACCTGGGTCAACGCCGTGTAGGGCGCCACCTGGTCGCCCGCCTCGTGGTGGCCGGCCGCGGCGTCGATGACCTCGGCCCGCTCGCCGAGCCGGCGAAGCACCCGACCGGCGATCGCGTGGTGGCTGCCTTCCGCCTCCTGGTCGATGGCCTTGCCGATGTCGTGGAGCAGCCCGGCCCGGCGCGCCAGGACGGGATCGAGCCCCAACTCCGCGGCCATGAGGCCGGCCAGGTGGGCCACCTCGACGGCGTGGCGGAGGACGTTCTGCCCGTAGGAGGTCCGGTAGTGGAGCCGTCCCAAGAGCCCCACGAGCTCGTCGTCGAGCTCGTGGGCACCGGCCTCGGCGGCCGCGGCCCGACCGGCTTCGACGATGCGCTTGTCCGTGCGCGCGCGCTCCTCGGCCACCACCTCTTCGATCCGGTCCGGCTGCATGCGGCCTTCGTCGAGGAGTCGCACGAGGGCCCGACGCGCGACCGCGCGCCGCACGCCGTCGAAGGACGACACGGCGACGTAGCCGGGCGGGTCGTCGATCAACAGGTCGCAGCCGGTCGCCGCTTCGAACGCACGGATGTTGCGACCCTCGCGGCCGATGATGCGTCCCTTGAGGTCTTCGGCCGGCAAGGCGATCCGACTCACGGCGGCGTCGGAGGATGCTTCGCCGCCGAGTCGCTGCATGGCCGTGAGCACGATGTCGCGCGCTCGCGTCTCCGCGGTGGCTTCGGCGTCCTCGACCGCGGCACGGATCCGCTTCGCCCGCGCCTTGACGAGGTCCTTCTCCACGCACGCGAGCAGCTCGCGTCGCGCGTCCTCGGACGTCAGCCCCGCCACGCGCTCCCGCGCCTCCTGGAGTTCGTCCTCGCGTTGCTGGAGAAGGCGCAGCTTCTCGGTGAGCGCGCGCTCCTTCTCGACGAGCGTGTGCTCGCGCTTGCCGAGCAGATCCTCCTTCTTCGAGAGCTTTCCTTCGAGACGAGCAACGGCTTGCGCCGCATCGTGGAGCGCGGCCTCTTGCGCCGCGGCCTGACGGCGGCGATCGTCTACCATGTCAGGGCTCGTGTCGGACGCCGGCCGCCCCATGCGTCGGTTCAGCCACATGCGTGCACCGAGGACGCCGGCGATGCCGGCGACCAGCGAGCTGCCGGCCATCAAGAGCGTGCTCATGCGTGCGTGGCGTAGGGCGCGGAATTGCGCGACCGAAGGAAGGTAGGAGGCGCGACCGACACGGTCAAGGGGTGCCGAGCCGCACGACGACCGACTCGCCTGGTCGCGCGTCGACGCGCCCTTCGATGACTTCACCCTCGCTTTGTCCCTTGACATGCAGCGTCCACGTGCCGGGCGGAACGCCTCGTATCTCGAAGGTGCGAGCCTCGAGGTCCTGGGTGCACGGACACGCGCCGATCGCTTGCCCCGCTCGATCCACGACGAGCATGGGGGCCAGCGGCTCCACCCTCCACGTGTCCAGTGGTCTGCCGTTCTCGGTCGCCACGCGACCGCGGATCACGCCCCCCTGCTCGACGTCGAGGCGCGTCACGTCGAAACCCAGGTCGGCGGGGTCGGCGTCCGCAGCCTGGCCGGCGTGGTGCACCGGCGCCGTGAGGTTCTTCCCCCATACGTAGCGACCGCCGGCGAGTCCACCGACCCACACCTCGCGTCCCGGTGCCATGTCGACATGGTTCAGGATGACCCAGCCTCCCGGCGTCACGCGCCCACGCTTCGGACGCCAGCCCGCGCGATCGAGCAGCAGCCACGCTCCGCGATCCTCGTAGCACTCGCCGGCAATAAGCACTGCCTATGACGTGGCGCCCGGCCAGGGAGTGAGGCCGTGGCATGCACCAAGCGCCAGGACGCCTGTTTCTTGGGCGCATTCTGCCGAACGTTCGGCAGATCGTGCGGGAGTGCACGTTCTGCCGGATATCCGGCGCATTCGGCGGCTCTCGGCGCGCCCGACGGCGCTCCCCCATCAGCGGCGGTTATGCGCAGGACATGCGGCGTCGACCCGCCGGTGCCCCGCCTTCTGCTCCCGCCTCGCCCAGAGGCGTATCTCGAGCCCCACCATCACAGTGCTGGCGGCCACAAGCCCATCGCGACGACTATGCGCTACGCAGAACGCGTTCCCAGGGACGCCACGGGGGACGCAGGGAATCCGGAGTCCGCAAGTGGCGCTTCACCCGTGACGTAGAGAGGGACTACGCGGACTGAGTAGGGATCCGGTTCCAGCAGCGGGACCTGCCGATGTCGTCCGTGCTCAAGCGACGATGGTCGCTTGCACGGAGGACATCAGACTTCCGCAGACCAATCCCATCCACGGGCTAGCAGAATCTCTGGTGCAGTTGGATCAACGGCTCCATTCTTCCGAGATCCGCCGCTTTCAACGCTTCCAAGTACTGCTCGCGCACTGCACTCACTCGGCTCATCTCGTCGGCAGGCCACTCCACAACGTCGGCGGCGTGACGTTTGAGCCAGATGTTCGACAAGAGGCGGGCCCAGCGACCGTTCCCGTTTGGGAACGGGTGAATCTGGACCGTGCGATGATGCAGCTGAACAGCTTGCTCTAGCAGCAGCAGGTCCGAGTCCGCCCAGCAGGCCAGATCCCCAACGAGAGCGGACAGAGCTTCACGAACCTGATAGTGCGGTAATCCAAGGTTGAGATCCCCATTCCGGATCTTCCCTGCCCACTCCCACACCTCGCCGAACATCTCCTCGTGCAGTTTGAGGAACCACTCGTAGTCGAAGGGCGCGACGATTGCGCTTGGCCGCGATGCCAAGTACTTCATCACAGTCTTCCGGATGTTCTCAGCTTCCGCTAACGCGAGATCGCTGCGATTGCGTATCTCCCGGTTGAGGAGAAACGAAGGATCAACAGGCGTTTCACCCTCAATGACTTCCCATTCCCCGCCACTACTCACGCCACAGTCTCCGACGTGATCCGGTGAGCAGTTCCCGCGCCGTCTTGCGGACCATTCTCCGAACAGCCTCGGGGCCAACGCCCTGCGCCTCTAGCGCCATCGTTCCCTGAACCAGTCGCACAACCCGCTCGGCCTTCCGCGTTGCCTCTCGCTCCTGGAGGGAGTCAGCGTCAATCTCCTCCTCGAGGCGCAACCCAAGCCCCATTGCCCCGGCGAGCGCGAACACGCTCTCGAGACTCGGCCGGCGCTCCTTGCCACCAAGCAGTCGCTTGACCGTTGCCTCTGAGAGTTTGGCCCTATCTGCCAGGGCCCGCTTTGACATGGCCAGCTCCATGCGGCGCTTGGCGAGACGGTCTAGGATCTGAGAGGTCGTCATTGCTCTGGTCTCCGGGGCAGACAGTACCACATACAGCTCACTTCTGATCTGTTTCTGGATTTTTCTGGGTCATGCCTGCTCCTTTTTATTGACAGTGACTGCGGTCTGAATTCGGCACGAACATCCCTAAGCAGTTGTCCTGTATAGTGTTATACTTCTTGGCTTGACTCGGAAGGCGCCTTGCGCCCCGGACAAAGTCCTTGGCCCCCATGCACCTCGCACGCCTACCAGGAGGAGGCGCGATGCAAGGGCCGCGAGCTGTTGGCGGCGCAGCTCTCACAGGCTGCGCCGTCCATTCGTGTCCACAGCGATAAGCGCTGCCTATGACGTGGTGCCCGGCCAGGGAGTGAGTCCGTGGCATGCACCAAGTGCCAGGACGCCTGTTTCTGGGCGCACTCTGCCGAACGTTCGGCAGATCGTGCGGGAGTGCACGTTCTGCCGGATATCCGGCGCATTCGGCGGCTTTCGGCGCGCCCGACGGCGCTCCCCCATCAGCGGCGGTTATGGGACGGGAGGGCTTCGACCCGACCGCTGGCGGGTCGTGCTCAGGGCGCGAGGTAGAGCGCCTGGAACCACTTCCACCCGATGGCAGGCGAAGCGGCACTCAGGACATACGCCGCCCGCGTGGGTAGGGTGGAACGCTGGAGAAACGGAGCGGGGCGGCGTCCCCACCTGGAGAAGCGGCGCCATACCGCCTTATGGCGGCCCTGCGTCGTGGGGAATCCGAGCATGACCAAGAGGGAGAGGTGCGTGGAGGAGGCAGCGCTGCTGGCGCGCCTCCGTGAAGGCGACGAGGAGGCGTTCCGCGTGCTTCTCAAGGGCGCCGGCACCGTGCTCACCCGCCCGATCCGCCGCCTCCAGGTCGTCGCGCAGCGGATCGGACCCGCTCCGGGCGTGCCCCGCCACGAGCAGAGTGCCACACCAGGGGGCGGACAGGCCGCGATGCCCCTCGCGGCTCCGACGGCGGCGTTCGGTCGCCGCAGACATCCCGTTTGGAGGGTAGGGACGCCTGGTTTTGCTACGGGGCGCCCCGGGCCAGGGGGTGGGCCGGCCGAAACGGCGGGCTCGGCGCAGAGTGCGGAGGTCTCTCCTCCCGAGGAGAGGCACGAGGCGGAGACGTAGGACGCGTGACCGAAGACCCGCAAGACACGGCAGAGTCCGGCCGCACGGCCGCTCCGGACGGTGAGTTGCTCGAGCGAATCCAGGCCGGGGATCCGGAGGCCGCGCACACCCTCTTCGCGCGCTACTTCCCGCTGCTACGCAGCCAGGTTCGGCGGTCCCTGCCCGCGGTCCTGCGCCGCAAGGTCGGCGAGTCGGACGTGATCCAGGAGGCCTATCTCGCCGTCCTTCAGCGCCTCCATGACTTCGAGGACCGGGGCGGGGGGTCCTTCGAGGCGTGGCTCCGCACGGTGGTGGACCACAAGGCCACCGACCAGATCCGGCGCTACTTGGGCACCGCCAAGCGTGACGCCGGACGCGAGCGGTCGCACGCCGATGGGGTCGCCGGCCGAAGCGAACCGGGCTCGGAGCCCACGCCCAGCCACCTGGCAGCCGAGTCCGAGGCTTCGCAGGCACTCCTGCGTGCGATCGAGCGGCTCGTCCCGGACCACCAGACGGTGCTTCATCTCGTTCACTTCAAGGGTCTGAGCCTGGCGGATGCTGCCGTGGTCCTGGACCGCTCACCCGACGCGGTCCGGATGCTCTACGGGCGCGCCGTGGCGAAATTGCAGGCACACATGGAGACGTCCTAGATGGACCAGGATTCCCGCATCGCCGACATCATCGGGGCGTGGCGCGCACGCCGGGATCGTGGCGAGGTCGTCCGGCCCGAAGAGGTGATCGCCGATCACCCCGACCTCGCCGAGGCCCTCCGCGCCCGCTTCGCTGCCCTCCAACTCCTCGACCTCGCAGTGGCCAACGCGTTCGAGAGCGACCGCGAGGCCGCCAACGACGCGGAGAGGATCGGAAGCCGCGTGGGGCCCTACCGCCTGTTGTCGATGCTGGGCGAGGGCGGCATGGGCCGGGTCTACCTGGCCGAGCAGATCACCCCCATTCGCCGAGAGGTGGCTCTCAAGCTGCTCCGCCAGGGCTTGGCCACCACGCAGGCCCGTGCGCGATTCGACGTCGAGCGTGAGGCACTCGCACGGATGTCGCATCCGAACATCGCCAGGGTGCTCGACGCGGGTCTCACCGCGGAACAGCTCCCCTACGTGGCCATGGAGTACGTTGCCGGTGAGCCCATCACCACCTACTCCGATCGCCGACGCCTGGGCATCGAGGAGCGCCTGGAGCTCCTCGTATCCGTCTGCGAGGCGCTGCATCACGCGCACCAGAAGGGGGTGCTGCACCGGGACGTCAAGCCGAACAACGTCCTCGTGGCCGACGTGGACGGCAAGCCCGTCGTGAAGGTCATCGACTTCGGGCTGGCCAAGTCGATGGACGACCCTCTCACGGACGGCTCCGTCCACACGCAGCACGGGCAGGCCCTGGGCACACCCGCGTACATGAGCCCCGAGCAGGCCGGAGGGCGGGCCGCCGAGGTCGACGTCCGCACCGACGTGTACGCGCTGGGGGTACTGCTCTACGAGCTCCTGACGGGTGACGTGCCGCTGGGGCAGGATGTGGTGAGGCAGTGCAACCTCGCCGAGCTGTTGGTGCGGCTCCAGAGCGAGGCCCCCAAGAAGCCGAGCACCCGGGCGAGCAGCTACGACGCCGACGCTACACCGTCCAAGACAGGTCGCGCGCGCGACGGAACCGCTCTTCGCCGTCGGCTCCAGGGAGACCTGGACTGGATCACCATGCGGGCGATGGAGAAGGAGCCGGACCGCCGCTACGGCTCGGCACTGGAGCTCGCCGCCGACCTGAGGCGCCACCTCGCGGAAGAGCCTGTCGAGGCCGGGCCGCCGGGAGCGGCTTATCGCGCACGTAAGTTCGTGCAGCGACACCGGGTACCGGTCCTCGCAGCCGGTCTCCTCCTTCTGACGCTCACGGGCGGCCTGGCGGCGAGCCTGTCTCTGTACCGGCGCGCGGACGAGGAGCGGCGGACGGCAGAACAGGCGCAACAGCACGCACGGACCGCGGAATCGCTGGCCGGGGAGCGTCTCGAGGAGAGCCGTCGTGCCGCGAGCCGGGCTCGAGCCTCGAACGTGTTCCTGACGGAGCTCATGCAAAGCGCCCAGCCCGGCCGTTTCGGGTCCGACGCGCGGGTGGTGGACGTACTCGCCCCTGCGTCGACGAAGATCGAGGAGCGATTCTCTGGCCAGCCCCTGGTGCAGGCGTCTCTCCATCACACGATCGGCACGACCTACCTGTCGCTCGGTCGCGTCGATGATGCGCGAGCGCACTTGCGATCCGCGCTCGCCTTGCGAACTCGGCGCCTGGGGCCTTCCCACGCGGACACACTCTCCGCGCAGCTCGATCTCGCAGAGGCGGACCTTCGTCTAGGCGACTATCAGCGCGTCACCGCAGACCTCGAGGCGGCTTTGCAGCAGCTCGCCGGCGCGACGGCATCCGCAGCCGCACTTGCGCGAGCCAATCACCTCCTCGGCATGGCCCATGTGGAGACAGGAGAGAGCGAGGAAGCGCGCAAGCGCCTCGACGCCGCACTTCGACAGTACGAGAAACTGCACGGGCCCGACGCACCGGAGCTCATCCCGGTTCTCCTGAGCCTTTCGGAGATCGAGTCCCCCAGCTCGGAAGCGAGTTCGAGCGCCGACTTCTCCGAGCGGGCGAGGGCCATCGCAGAGGCGACCCTACCTCCCTCCGATGCCCGTCGCCTCCGAGCAGACGTCGCCTGGCTGCGCCGATCCCACGGACGGCTCGCACCCGCGGACCTCATCGAGATGGCGAAGTCGCTCCTACCTCACGTGGTCCGTACGTTCGGGCAGGCACACCCGGTCCACACCGAGCTTCTGGAGCACCTGCACACCGCACTGTTGGCGTCTGGGAACCAGGAGGAAGCCTCTTCCGTTGCGACCCGGGCCGCAGCCCTACGGCTCGCACAGCCCCAGCCGGCCGGTCTCGCGCGGCGCACCGCCGTGAGCATCGAGCACGATGGAGGGCAGGATGTCACACCCAACCCCGACGACACCCGAATGAAGCTCGCTGCGTTGGCCGAGAGCGCCAGCGCAGAGGCACGTCGTCTCAGTGGCATCGGGGACCACACCGGAGCGATTCAAGCCTTCACGGACGCCGTAGGTGCCGCGAGGCAGATCTGTCGCTTGCGCATCGGCACAGCACAGGACACCGAAGCTTGTGTCACCTTCTCGACGAATCCGCCACTGCGTTTGACCAAGCGAAGCGATTCGACGAGGCCATGGACGCGCGAACGGAGGCACTGGAGAGTTCCGAGTTGCTCGTCGCGGAGGCCCCCGCGGAGATCGGCAACCACTGCCTACGCGCCCAGTGCCTCATCGACCTGGCCATCACGCTGAGCGACTCGGACGTGTCGGGCGACTCCGACACACCACGGTCTCGCAGAGCCTCCGAGATCCTCCACGGACTGATTCCCGAGCTCGAGTCCCTGCTCACCGCGCATCCGAACGATGGGCGTGCGATGGAGCTCCTTGCCTATGCACACCGTGTGACCGGCGGGAACTACCTGGACTTCAGCAGGAAGGGCGTCGCCACGGAGACGACACGAAGGGTGTCGGCTGGGCTCTGCTCGCAGAGACCGACTTCCGCGCGGCTCTCAGCGTCTACTCGATGCTTCTCGGCGATTCCTCCCTGGTGGACCGGTCGGCGCTCCGGCTTCCACGGGAGGATCACGAGGCGCGTCGCGCCCTGGCGACCGTCAGGCTATGCCGCGCGCTCCGCCGAGTCGGGCGCCTCGCCGAGGCAGGCGAAGAGATGGGCGCTGCGCATGCCCTCTTCGAGCGAGTCATCGCCTCGGGCAGATGGAGCCTCCGGTTGGCGGTGACGAAAGCGGCGTCTCCCGGACACTGGCCGCGGACAGCCGGAACCGTGGGGAGTTCGCCACGGCAATGCGCTGGCTCGACGCGTCCGAACATGCCATGCGCAGCGCCCAACACCACGGCCACGGCGATCCCGAGTGGCACCAGGAGTGGCTCATGTCGCGGATGGCAACCGCAAGGCTGATTCGAAAGATGGGCCGGTGCGAAGAGGCCGTGGCCCTCATGGAGGAAGCCTTGAAGGTCGGTGGAATCGGGGCCGACGTTCCCGCTGCCTCCAAGCCCGCATTGGGCCACGGCCACCGCGGCGTTCTTGCACGCGCTGGGCAGAACCTACTCTGATGTGCAACGCGAACACGAGGCCATCGAGCCGCTGAGGCGCGCCGCAGACCTGTACGTGGATCTCGGAAGGCAGAGTCCGAACGCGCCCATCTTCCGTGTCAGCGCCGCCACGGCACTCTACTACCCGAGCGAGGCCTATCTGCGAACCGGCGATCCCGAGCGGGCGGAGGCGGCCGCGAACGAGGCGCTCGAACTCCTGCGGGAGAAGGAAGGGCATACCATCGCCGCGGACAAGCGAGCGAATCTCCTGGGCATCACCTACCACATCGTCGGCCGCATCCAACTATCTGGCGCGCGCTTCGCGGCTGCGCAATCGAGTTACGAGAGCGCCATCGAGCACTCACAGCGGGCCATGGAATTGGACCCTCGCCTCGAGACTGCGGCCAATGTCATTCGGCACATGCACGGTCTTGGGCTCACACTCTTCGGTCTCGGCGAGAACACGAAGGGGATCTCGGTGTTCATGGAGGCCATCGCCGAGGCGGAGGATCTCGCCCGCGAGGCGTCTCTCCCGGAGCCCCGCAGGCTTCTTGCGGATCTCTACACCATCCTTGGGAGCGTCTTGGTCGACATGAGGCAATCCCATCAAGCCAAGGAGTACGTTCAGAAGGCATGCACCGTCCTGAGCGAACTCAAGCGCGAGTACCCCAAGCGCATGCTCTTTCGCACGATGCACGCGTATGCCTGTCTCAAGGGCGGACGCCTCGGCTTCGTCTCTCCGGCTGACACGCAGTGGGCGCTCGAAATGGCATCAGCAGCCGCGGAAGAGTACGCATCCCTACCACCGGATGCCGCAGCAGCACCGAGACGCAAACGAATCACGCATACTCACTGATGCTACGAGCCTACGCCCTGAGACGCTTGGGCCGGATCGAGGAGGCGGAAGCGTCAGCGCGGAGGCCGTCCTCAGATTCCAGGAAGTTCCGGGGAGGCCCTGATTGGGAAGTCTCGAGACTGGTTGCAGATGAGCGTGTCGATGCTGGCGAAGATCGAAATGCTCCGCGGGCTGAGGAAGCCGGAATCGCCCGGCGACCACTTGATCCTCGCCCAGCACCACTACGCGCAGCACGACTACGGCGCTTCGCTACGCGAGTATCGAGTGGCCCTGTCAGACGATAGCCTGCGGCGCGCACCGGACAGGTTCGCTCTGTACAACGCGGCATGCACGGCGTGTCTGCTCGCGAGCGAGGTACAGGATGAGGATGAACGGGAGAGCCTGCTTGCGAACGCGCTGGCCTGGCTGAGGGAGGAGCAGGGGCTGAGGGTGGCCCGGCTTGCGAAGATCGAAGCCGCGGGTACGCCTGAGGAGGCTCAGCACGCACGCGCGCGCTTCGAACAGCACGTCAGACACGCCAGTCTCAAGGATCCGGACCTCGAACTCCTGCGAGGCACAGGCGCCCTGGACGAAGTCTATCCTCCTTCTGCCAGCGCCAACACGGACGCCACACCGGGGGAGTGAGTGTCGGAATCGCAGCCAGGCCGGCACGGAAGCCTCGTTCGGTTGGCCCAGGAAACGCGATTTCAGGGATGAGGGCCGTGAGGCATCTGCCTCGATACAGCTCATGAACGTGGAATGAGGAGAGACGTATGAGAAAACAAGCTTGGCGAATCACGACGATACTGGTCCTCGCCCTGGCCCTGGGCATGGCGGGCAGTGACGCGCTCGCGGGCAAGGGCGGTGGCAAGGGGAAGCCCGGGGGAGGCGGTGGCGGCGATGACGGCGGGGGAGGCGACGCCCCGCAGCAGGAGGTCGTTTTCGTCTGCCGTACGACAAAGGGGAGGGCGAGTGACCGGGACAGCCTGATCGTGAGCAGCCCGGCGGACGGTTCGGCCTACACCGTGGAGGCTCGAGGGGACGGCCCGTGGTACTTCCAGCAGATCGACCTCTCTCCGGACGGCGAGGCCTTCGCCATCGGCCCCGACAGACTGACCCTGTTCGAGCGCGCGACGGGAACGTCCACGCGGCTCTTCGTGGATCCGGTGGCCGACGGGGACTCCGGGCAGGAAGACGAGATCGTCGGTCAGATTTCGTGGACCGCGAAGCGAGGCACGGACGGAGCCCATCTGCCGTTCTCGAGCCAACTGGTCCTCACGTACTTCCGGCAGGAGTGGGGTCCGAATCCGGGCTGCCCGGATGCCTACACACTTTTCCACCACAACCTCTTCCTCATTCCCGGCACGCCCGTGGGCGCGCCGCACGACGCCGTGGCTCTGACGCAGTTCGGATGGTCGGACCAGACCCTGGCAGACGGGAGCGTGGTCGCCTATGCCGAGGATGCTGACGGAGGAACATGGGTCGGCGAGCGCACGGACGTCCCGAACCGCGCGTGGGTGGTGTACCGCAAGCGAGTACAGACATGGGTGCCGCCGGCCGGGGAGAGCGCCTGGTGCAATCAGGACGACAGCTACACGGACGAGTACAGCCTCCGTGTCCTGACCCTGGATCTCTCGGACTGGCCGGACATCGACGCCACGGATGTCCTGGCGGACGAGCTTCTCGTCGACGACCTGGGTCTCCCATTTCCCGTTCAGGGCGGCGACAAGCTCTCACTTCCCGTCTCGCTCGACGGTGCGCACGCGGCGTGGATCGACGAAGACGACGGCACGCTTCGCGTGGCTCCGCTGCTGATTGCCTCCATCGGGAACGTCGGAACCAGCGAGAAGACACTCGTCGTCGATTGCACGGCGGAGACGAGTTACGCCGCACCGGCGGGTCAGGCATTCGCCGACGACGAGAACGTCGCGCTGAGTCATGACGGCGCGTACATCGCTGTTCACACGCGCGCCACCTCGAATGAGGAGGACAGTGTGTATGTCCTGGATCGGACCATAGGCACCTGGATCCGGGTAAACCCCAGCAAGTACAACGTTGTCGAGTATGGGGGCTCCCTCGATTTCGGCCCGCCGCCGCCGTCATCCGACTGACCGAATGGAGGGAGCGGGCGCCTCGTCGCACCCTCGAGCAGGGAACTCGCCCGAACAAGTCCGTTCCCCGACGGACTCCGGCGGGGAACTCGTCTACCCCCCTCCCTCTTGCCCGCCCCGGGGGGCGCGATCGCGCCCCCGGGGGGAGCCCCCGTTTTGCTCATCGCTGAGGTCTCCACCGCCGCGCACAGCAATCAGTTGCGGGGGAGATGCCTCAGGGATGTTGGCACAGAGGGCTGCCCACGCGGCACGCCCCTCAGATTCCACCCGCGCAAGGGGACGCCAGGCCAGGCTTCGTATGAACAAAGCCGCCGGGATTACCGGCCGATGATCGCCTGTTTCAGCATTGCCAGGTACCCGGCCTACTGGTCGAAGTCCCCCATCCTGTCGCCCAACGGTCGCTACGCCGCCCTCAACCGAAGCGAGGGGCCTTACCTCGTGGAGGTCGACTTCAGCTCGGGCGATGCGGAGATCCCCGAGCCGGCGGCTTTCGCACTGCCGCTTCCCATCTCGCCTCCCAACACGGACTGGGAGTCGCGGGTGGAGGTCCGGCTGTCTCCGACGATGGTGGGACGGTGGCCGTCAACCTCTGGCGCACCGAGACCCAGGGCAAGGGCAAGAAGCAAACTACGTCGACGCGGCGCCATCTCTTCGTCGGGCAACGGACGGCACGAATCTGATCCAGGTCGGACAGGACCTGAACCTGCGGCGTACGAGCCAGAACTCGTACAGCGGCGCGGCGTTCCGACCCAGCGGCAACTAGGCCTGGCGCAGGCAGGGACCGGTTCACCAAGGACGGCGCAGCCCTCGCGGGCTGCGCCGCCTCTTCTTCGTGATGCAGAAGCCCAGGCGTAGCCAGCCCCCCACGTCCGAGATCACTTCGCCAGCGTGAGGCTGGGGACACGTAGCTGCGGAAGCGGTACCGGCCGACAGAGCCCGACATTCAGCTCGGCGGAAGTGCCGCTTCGAATCGGCGCGTTCGGTCGGCGGATCCATCGCGATCAGACAAGAAGAGGGGATTCGCACTGAAGCGAGTCCACGAGAGGGAGATGTGGAATGCGAGAGAAGATCCTACCGCTCTGGGCTGCCCTGACGGGGCGCTCGGAGCACTTGACGCGGACCCGCTCACGCCGAGCAATGCCCCGCGACCTTGACCTTCAGCGGCACCGTGACGTCCGTCATGGAGGTTCCGGATACACGGCGCCCGTCATCGTCGGTGACGGCATGACGGGCTCCATGACGTTTCCGACGAACACGCCCGATGCCTTCCCCGGGTCGGGCACCTCGGGCAGCCTCGGCGAGTACCGCGTCGGCAGCCTTGTTTCCAGCACCTTCGGCATGGAAGTTCTCATCGACAGCAACCGCTGGGGCACGGACCCGAGCGCCGTCAAGTTCACACTCAAGGTGACGGTCGGTGGCGGTATGCAGTTCGACACGTTCGAAGCAAGCCTCGGCGGTGGCGGGGTCCATGGGGGCTTCACACAGTTCCCCGGACTGGGACAGGGAGAGGTGCTGCACACGTCCAGTCGCGTCACGCTTCACCTCGACGACCTCCCCGACGATCGCAACGACCCGGTGACCGATGCCATTCTGGATGACAGTCTTCCGGTCTCCGGGTACGACATCACCCGTTTTGACGGGGCAAAGCGGGTGCGGATCGAAGCCTACGCCGTGGGGGGCATGGGAGAGGCGGTTCACGCGTACACGGTCGAAGCCAGCGCTACGGCCTTCGATGCCGAGCTGTTCGTACCGCCGGTGTTCGTACCGGTCGGGGACGAGGAAGCCCTTCTCTGGGGCTGCGCCACCGTCATCGATGGTGAGCATCTTTGCCTGATCCGTGGCACCGCAGTCAACGACGCACACCAGGCTGCCTTCATCGGCCGCGTGGGATCCGACGATTGCGTCGTCCGGCACGACATCATTGGAGATGAGACGGTCGTCGCGGTGAAGGATGGGGACACGTTCGCCGGGTACACCCTCTCGAGCTCCCTGCGTAACACCGTGGCCCTGGGGGACGACGGGGATCTCTTCTTTGGGGCCGGGCACGGGTCCGGAACGGGCATCTTCAAGCTGGCAGAGGACGGCACCGAGTCAGCGCTAGCGGCTACCCCCGTCGCCGTGGGAGGCAAGTCCCTCGCGTACGTGAGCCTGGTTGATGCCGCCGACGTACGGGCGGCGGTGCGGAGCCAGTGCTCGCCTACGGGCATTACGCCGGCGCCAGCACCCAGAGCGTCTTCGTTCTGCCGGACGTCCACCTCCTGTCGGTGGGCGAGACACTCGGCCGGCAAGACAGTATCCAGCGTCGGCTATGGAGAATCAACGACGACTGGCAGGTGGTGATGGAGGTCGGCTTCTCGGATGGCACGTGGGAGCTGAGGACCAGCCAGTACCTGGACGGCGGGGAGACGTTCGGGCCCTCACCGCGTCGTTCAGCCCGGCGACGTGATCGACGGGATCACGGTCGTGGAAGCGATGATGCCGACATCAACGACAGTGGGCGGGTCGTCTTCGCCCTCTGGGACGGCGCCGGAGGCTTTGGCATCGCAGACCTCGACAACATCCTCCTCCCCATCTCCTTGCAGGCTTCCACGGAGGGGGGCTACCTGGGCGTCAACGACGCTGGCGACATCACCTACCAGGCGGTCATCGAGGCCATCTTCGCCTTGATGCACCTCCCGACTCCAAGACTCGCCGGGCATGGATGTCACGACCGTGGCCGGCGACAACGGCGAGACCACCCTCGTCTTCGACGAGGTGACGTCGGAGGGAGGAACGAACGTGGTTCCGCAGGACCGCGCCTCCCTCGCTTCCGTCGGAGTACGACTTCAAGGTGTCTGAAGGAGCCACGGCGACGTACTACGACATCTCGACCACGGCAACGTCTCGGGCTGGGTCCGAGTGTGCTTCCAGTACGACGAGGCGCTCTACGACGACGAGGGAGCCATCGTGATCATGCACTACGACGAGGCGTCGGAGACGTGGAACGAGCTCACCTCTCAGACCATCGACTCCAGCACCAACACCGTCTGTGGCTTCACGTCGTCGTTCTCGCCCTTCGTGATCGCAGAGCGTGTCGATCCTGAGGAGGTCCGGATCGATGTACGTCCGGGCAACGCCGACAACGTCGTGAATCCCGGTGCCCAGGGCGCCCTCCCGGTGCCATTCTCAGCGACGCCACATCCGATGCGACCACGGTCCTGCCGGCGTCCATCTCGCTCGCCGGTGCCGGCGTACGCCTCAAGCCCAAAGGCACGTACCAGACGACGGTGAAGGACGTCGACAAGGACGGGCGGGACGACCTGCTGGTCGACATCGACACGTCCGGTCTGGACGTCGCGGCGACCGCGACGGTCCTCTCGTTCTCCGGGCGGACCTTGGCGGCTGCGGCCTGGTGGGCTCGACGCCGTCACCATCGTCCCCTGATCGGCCGCTACCTATCGCCCTTCCGGCCCCATGCAGGAGGCCGGCAGGGCTTCCAGACGGCGCGGCCCTCACGGGCTGCGCCGTCTTCCGCATGCAGGGCTGCTGACCTCGCCAGGTCGGCGACCTCTGGATCGCGTGGTCATGAGTCCGGATCGCGAGGATTTCCGTTTCTCCTGGAGAGCGCGCGTTCGGTTCGAGCGCGAGACGCGATCTGAGGGGTGAGGGCCGATGGGCATCTGCCTCAAGACGGCTCATGAACGTGGAATGAGGGGAGACTCATGAGGAAACAAGCTTGGCGATTCACGACGATGCTGGTCCTGGCCCTTGCCCTGGGCGTAGCCTGTGGGGACGTGATGGCGGGCAAGGGCGGCGTCAGAGGGAAGCCCGGTGGAGGCGGCGGAGGCGGAAGCGGAGGCGGGGATCCGAGCTGGAACCGATCCTCTACGAGCTGCGTTCAGCGCCCAGATCCAGGACAAAGGCAAGAAGAACGCCTATTGCCACAACTGCTCCGACGTCGTGCTCGCTCAGCTGAGTGCATCGGGCGTCGCGGGCCTTCGTCGCCTCACGACGGACAACCCCATCGTCGGGGAAGCCAGTCCGGGCATCGCATTCGATGCCCTGGGTGATCGTGTGATCTTCGACGACTACGACGACGGGCTGCTGGCCTTGGACCCCGAGCTGATCCTGGATACGGAAGCGGTCGGCGTCGCGGGGCCCCCGAACGTGCACGCAGCGGCAGGACGCCAACGGCGACTTGCTCCCGTGGGACGAGCAGTTCATGGTGAAGATCACAGGGGAGAACAAGGGCCCCTTGAACCCCTACAACGAGCTTCCGTACGTGCGGGACGTGACGATCCACTCCCTCGATGGGACGGTCTCGCACGCCATCACGGACTTCCAGTCCGAGTGGGACGACGTAGGGAGCCTCTACACCTGGACGAACACAGCGTGATCAACGTGCCGGAGCAGCACGACAAAGCAACGCTTTCTGGACTCGCCTGGATCTTCTACAAGCAGCGCACCGAGTCCTGGAAGTACGACTAAGGCGCAGATCCCGAGTACTACCCCTTGCCGGAGACGGTGGTGGAGCAGTGGTATCGCGTCACCGTCAGCACGACGGGCAACTGGTTCACGTCCGCGCCGACCATCATCGGGAATCCCGTTGCCGTCAGCGTTCCCGTTTCGGACGGCCCGTACTACTACCATCGGGGCAAGAAGCACCCGTACGTGACCGCCAACGGTCAGTACGCGTATATCAACCGGTACTACCTGCCGGGGACCACGACGCGGGACACCAACTCGCCGTACGTCGTCAAGCTCGACTTCAGCGGGAGCGCCCCGGTGTTCCCCGCCCCCACCTCGAGCGACAGTGTCCCGATCACGCCGCCGACGGGGTTCGACACGGATGAAGTGCAGATCCGCGCCGTGTCCGAAGATGGTTCCATGGTGGCGCTCAACCTCTGGAAGACCCAGAGTGCGGAGAGCTACTGCCACCTCTTCGTCGCCACGAGCGCAGGGACGGGACTCACGCGAATCGATCTCGACGGCTTCGGGATCAACTTCCGCGACCAGCCGGCATTCGCGGGCGTTCCGTTCATCCACGCGGCGTTCCGTCCTGCTCCGTAGGGCAGGAGATCGCACCAGAGCCGGCTGCCGACCGGCAGGAAGCACCGCTGTACGGGGCGCAGTCCACCGGACTGCGCCCCGTCGTCATGGAGGGGCCCGCGGCCCTCTCGCGCCTAGGCCATAAGCGCTGCCTATGGCGTTGCGCTAGGCCGCGGAGCGTGCTCGATGAAGGGGCCAAGCGCCGAGACGCCGGTTTCTCGGGGGCAATCTGCCGAACGTTCGGCAGGTCGTGCGGGGAGCGCACGTTCTGCCGGAATTCCGGCGCAGTCGGCGGGTCGCGGCTCGTTGGCATGCGCTCCCCCATCAGCGGCGCTCAGGGTGGCAGGGCTTCGCCCTGACCGCTGACGGGTCGTGCCCGGGGCGCCAGCTAGAGCTCCTGGAACCAGTTCATCAGGGTGGCGGGCAGAGCGGTCCCCGGGACATCCGACTCCCGCGGCGGTAGGGTGGAAAGCGGAGAAGTGGAGCGGGGCGATGTCCCCACCTGGAGAAGGGGCGCAATACCGCCTTAGGGCGGCCATGCGTCGTGGGGATTCCGATCATGGACAAGAGGGAGATACGCGTGCAGGAGGCAGCGCTGCTGGCGCGCTTCCGTGATGGCGATGAGCAGGCGTTCCGCGTGCTTCTCGAGCGCTACGGCACCGTGCTGACCCGCAAGATCCGCCGCCAGCTGCCCCGCGGACTCCGCCGCCGCGTGACCATCGCCGATGTCCTCCAGGACGCCTGCCTCGCCGCGTATCAGGTCCGCGACCGACTCGAGACCGGACGACGCCGACGGCTTTCGTCGCTGGCTCCTGGCCATCGTCGACAACAAGGTCAAGGAGACCGTGCACTTCGACGCCGGCACGG
This sequence comes from uncultured Planctomycetota bacterium, assembly GCA_963802335.1. Taxonomy (GTDB): domain Bacteria; phylum Planctomycetota; class PLA2; order PLA2; family JAEUHO01; genus CAWDIE01. The sequence continues at coordinate 55,419 of CAWDIE010000011.1, forward strand.
CGCAACGCGCCCTGGGGCGAGAGATCACGCGTACCCGTCGCCCCACCACGAAGGGCCGTTGACGGTCGAGGGCCCACGCCCAGTGCGGTGGCGATCGGCCGCGAGACCCACGACCGTCTGCGCGCGCGGCGCTGTACAGCTCCCAGATGACTACCGAGAGATCATCCGGCTCACGCGCGAGGAGCACCTGACCCTGCGCGTGGCGGGCGAGCGCATGGGACGGTCACGCGAGGCGGCGAAGAAGCTCTATGCACGAGCCATGCGGCGCCTGCAGGAGTGCATGGACAACGACGAGGAGGTACGCGGTGAGTAGCGACGAGACCATCTCGGAACTCCTGGCCGGCCTGCAGGAGTGCGACGACCCCGGGGCCTTCCTGGCGAAGGCCAAGAAGGCACACCCGGAGCTCGCGGAGGATCTCGACCGGCACGCTGCTCTGCTGGAGTTGCTCGACGATGTCGTACAGAAGGAAGCCGAAGGCGTCCCCCCCCAGATCGGCCCGTATCGGATCATCGACTTTCTCGCCCGCGGCGGGATGGGAAGCGTCTACCTGGCCGAGCAGGAGAAGCCCCTTCGCCGTCGCGTGGCCTTGAAGATCTTGTCCAGCCACGTGGACCGACCGGAGGCCCGCGCACGATTCGACGTAGAGCGCAGTGTGCTCTCCCGCATGGATCACCCGAACATCGCTCGCGTTTTCGATGCCGGGCCGCTCCCCGACGGCCGGCCGTACGTGGTGATGGAGTACGTCGACGGTCCCCCGCTCACCGAGTACTGCGAGCAGCAGGGTTTGAACCTCGAAGCACGCCTCGAGCTCTTCGTCGACGTGTGCGAAGCGGTCGCACTACGCCCATCAGAAGGGCGTGATCCATCGCGACATCAAGCCGTCCAACATTCTGGTCACCGAGGTCGACGGCCGACCGACCCCGAAGGTGATCGACTTCGGGGTGGCCAAAGCGATCGACCGGCACGGAGTGGAGCGGACCCTGTTCACCCGGCGGGGCGTGCTATCGGAACTCCGGAGTACATGTCGCCGGAGCAGATGGAGGCCGGAGGGCGTGAAGTGGACACCCGCACGGACGTCTACGCCTTGGGACTCACGCTCTACGAGCTTCTCGTCGGTGTGCTGCCGCTGGATCGTGCCCGGTTACGCCAGATGAGCCTGGAGCAGATTCGCGACTGCATCCGCGCCGAGGAACTGCCCCGGCCCAGCGAGCGGGTCGGAAACCTCCTGGAGGGCTCCGCGGGTGCGAATCGCCGCCGCGCCGATCCGGCCGCGCTGCGTCGAGAGCTGCGCGGCGACCTCGACTGGATCGTGATGACCGCGTTGGAAAAGGACCCGGCACGGCGCTACGGATCGCCCAACGAACTGGCCGACGACATTGAGCGCTACCTGCCCCACCAGCCGGTGACGGCCGGTCCCCCGACGACGGGCTACCGGTTGGGCAAATTCGTGCGACGCCATGTGGCGGCCGTGGCGGCGGCCGCGGGGATCGCCTTGGCGCTCCTCGGGGGCCTCGTGGTGAGCCAAGGTCACTATCGCGAGGCGGAACGGGCATGGCAGGACGCGGAAGCCCACGCCGCTTTGGAGCGGGACGCGCGTCTAACCGCGGAGGCCGCCGAGACGGCTGCCGGACGCGCACTGCGGGAGAAGGAGGCCGAGGCGCGCAAGGCCTGGGTTGCTCGCGACTTCCTCCGCGAGATGTTCGCCGAGGTCCGCCCCTCGTATCACGGAGCCGACGCGCGGCTGCTCGACGTCCTCACGCCGGCAGGAGAACGCTTGGCAACAGCCCTCCCCGACGATCCCGAGATCCAGGCGACCCTGCACGCCATCCTCGGCTCGACCCACCTGCAGCTCGGAGCGGTGGACAAGGCCCTCCCCCACCTGGACCAGGCAGTCGCACTGCGAACGCGTGCCCTGGGTGACCAACACCCAGACACGACCGAGGTGCGAATCCGTCATGCGGTGGCGCTCACGCAAGGCGATCGGCTCGCCGAAGCCGCCGATGCACTCCGTGTGGCTCGCGTAGCCTTGGAGGACCTGGACGACGCCCCCCTGGAACTGTCAGCTGCGCTCCTCGAAGCCGAAGCTGACCTGGCCCTGTCCGCGGGCAAGAACGAGGAAGCCGCGATGCTCTATCGTCAGGCCCTGGCGGTCACCGAGCAGAGGTTCCCGGGGGCCAGCATGCGCACGCTGCCTGCACGCCATGGGCTGGCCCGAGCCCTCCAAGGGCAGGGTGACACCGAGGGCGCGGCGGCGCACCTCAAGGAGCTTGTCGCCCTGGCCCCGGAGTTCCTGCAGGAGGACGATCCGCGCCTATACGCCATCCAACTGGACTGGGTGCGGAGCCTCAATCGACGAGGTTCGCACCGCGAGGCGGCCCAACTGGCGAACGGCGTCCTCCGCGGCGTGCAGCGCCATGCAGGGCCCGCGCACCCGCACGCCCTGGGAACCCTGGAGGAACTCGCCCGTGCCTTGAGAGGCCAGGGAGTCGCAGAGGCCGCGGAAACGCTGGAAGCGAGGCTCGACTCCCTGCGCCAGACGGGCTCGGGCACGCCGGAGAGCCCCGCGACCAACACGGACGACGTAGCTCGTCTTCGTGAGGACGCGGAGGCCCTGCGCGAACAGGGCGATCTCGCCGGGGCCTTGGAGATCCATGATGCCGCACGCGGTCTCCTGGCAGCGGATCTTGGTGGGAACGACGACGAGGCAGTACGCGAGGCGCTCATCGATCAACTGAACTCGATGGCCGCGCTAGCGCACGCCCTCCAGGATCACGCCCGCACGGTCGGCCTCCGCGAGGTCGCGGTTCAGCACCAACGGATGCTCACGGGGGCTCATCCCACAGTCGAAGCTCATCGACGGGCACTCGGGAACAGCCTCGTCAATGTCGCGATCGCTCTCCGAGCCGCCGGCCGGCCGGACGAAGCCCTCACCCGAGTTCGCGAGGGCCGCAGACTGCTCGCGGCCTTGGTACGTGATGAACCGAGGAAGTTTGAGCCTCGCTTCCTGCTCGCCCATGCCACAGAAACCGAGGCTGCCATCCAGACCGACCGAGGCGCCTTCGAGACCTGTCTCGCGCTGACCCTCGAGGCGGCCACGCAGTTCGAGACCCTCGTGAGCGTTGACGAGAGACCGGGCCGAAGTCACGCCGCCGCCGCCAAGGCCTACTCCAATGCCTCATCGCTCCTGAGCCAACTGGGGCGCACAGAGGAACAGAGAGAGAGACTCACGGACGCCGTGCGTCACTATCGCGAGGTGCCCGCCGAGGACCCCGACCCACATGGGCAGCGCGCCATCGAGTTTGCCGAGACGCTACTGCGCCTCGCGTACTTCGAGGAGCACGTTCGTTTCGCAGTGGGCGGCTCGGGCAGTCTCCGGCGAGAGGCGATCGCGATGCTCGAGAGCGTCCGCGATCGGACGACCCATCGCGCCCACTGGCGCCGTGTCATGGGCAAGGCCCGGACTGCGCTCGCCGATCAACTCCTCGAAGAGGGCGACTTCGCAGGTAGCAGAGACGTGTACGCGAAGGCCCTCGCGGAGTGGGAATCGGTCGAGGCACTTGCAGACGATCACGCCCACACGAGCCACGGAGCCGACTACCACGCCGGCTTGGGCATGGCCCTGTGGCGGCTCGCTGAACACGAGAAGGCTCGAGAGCACTTCAGGGCATGCATTGGGCTGATGCAGAGACTGATCGATGGCAACCATGATCCACTCACAAACGCACGGCGCATCGCGCAGTCGTGGACGTTCATCGGCGACAGCCTTGCAATTCCCAAGACCCACGTGGCCAAAGTCGCGGACAGCAGGGCCGCACTCGCTGCGTACGACCGTGCGGTGTCCACAGTCGAGGGGATCCATGAGGAGACCCCACAAGCGCGTGGCGACCTGGTCCACCCCCTGACGCACCGCGCACGTGCCCAGTTGGCCCTGGGGAACTCGGCAGAAGCGATCCGCGATCTCGAGGCAGCAACAACCCACGGTCGCGCGGCACTGGCCAGGGTGCCGGGCAATCGCCGCCTCCAGCAGCACCTCTCCGTTGCCTGGTCGATCCTGAGCAGGGTGCATGAGGCGTCCGGAGAGGGAGACGAAGCCCTGCGTGTCCTGAGTGAACAGGTTCGGATGCTCGAGGACCTCGCGCGTAGCTGCCCCGATCACCGCGATCTACTGGACGGGGTTCTCACTTTGCGGAGGGACGTGCTGCTTCTTCTCGGGCGGCTTGGCCGTGCAGAGGAGGCGGGCTCCACCTTCGAGGAGAGCCTCGACGCCTGGGGCGAAGCGTGGCAGCGCTGGAAGGGCGTGTCCCAGGTCCGTTCCATGCTGGCCCAACGACTCTACGGACTGGCCATGGCGGCAGCCCCACTCGGTGCGCCGCTGGAGCGGGCGACCCAACTCGCCATCGAAGCGGCCAGAGCTTCCGCCGAACACGTAGCAGGCGATTCCGATGACACTGCAAGCGTGTTCGCTCTGCTAGACGGCATCGCGGCGGCGACCTTCTGCACACTGCGGACGCAGGAGCCCGAGACAACCATTCGTTGGGCGAAGCGCGGCTTGGAGGTGCTGAGCCCTCTTCTCGAAGCCTCCTCCGATGATCTGGGACTCCTCGAGAGAGCGTGGATCTTGGAGAGCAAGGTCTCCCAAGCGGCTTCGCACGAGGGGAGTTACCCCGAAGCCGATCAGCGCGCGCGCGCGAGTCCTCACTCACCTGCGCCATGCCCACAAGCTCCGCCCGTCGCCCAAGCTCCAGAAGGAAATCAACGCCTCAGAGCGCGCGCTGGCGGACTATCTTCTCAGTTCGAGCACTTCCCTCGGCCGTGCGGGCAGCCACGAAGCAGCCTGCGGGGCAGCGCGTGAAGGTATGCAGATCGTGGACCGGTTGCACGAGACCGGGCACCTGGGCGAGGAAGCCAAGTACATCACCTACGCTACCGTGAGCTACAAGGTCCGCGCGGAGGCACATTCAGCGCTCGGCGACCCGGGGCGAGCCCTCGAGCACTGGCGAGCGGTCGCGGACTTCCTAGAGAAGGGAAAGCGTCTGGTTCAAGACCAGCCGACTCCGGCCGGGGCGCAGACCACGCGCTATCGAGCCATACTCGAGGCCCAGTTGTCGAACCACGAGTGGGTCGATGAGGCCATCCGCGAACTTCAGTTGACCCTCCGTCTTCGCGAACCAGAGTCGCCGGAGGAGCACTCACAACGGGCCGAGGCGGATCTGATGCGCAAGGCATACGACGACGCCGTCCACCACTTCATGGAGGCTTTCAAGGCCCCTGAGTTCGCAGCCCACAGTCTGCACCTCTACAACGCAGCCTGCGCAGCATCCCTCCGCAGTACGCAGCTGCAGGCCGATGAGGCCGCTCGCCTACGTGCCTTGGCGATGGACTGGCTCCGCCGGAGTATCGAGGCGTACCGGAAGAGCGCCAAGGACCCTGCGGCACTGGAGGAGGTTCTCACCTGGGCCCGTGAGGGCGACCCCGATCTCGCCGTGCTCCGCGGTACGCCCGCGTTCGACGCGCTCTTCGTGCAGGTCGCGCAACCGGTGCCCGCCGGGGCCTCGGGCAAGTAGCACCAGCCCTGGCCGCGGCAGGGTCCCGCAATCGAGTGTCCCCACCTGCCGCCCCCCCGCAATACATCCAGTGAAGGGGAATCGACGACGGCGTACGAATGCTGTTGCCGGGAAGCGCGCGATGCCCCAGGAGACACAGCCCCGGCGCCCGGGAGACCAAGACGATGAGCAGGTGGATCATTCTCACAACGCTCGTGCTGGGCGTAGCCGGCGTGGCGTACGCCGCGACCGCGGGCAGCCTGGACAGCAACTTCGACGGCGGGATCGTCGTCAATAGCTCCACCTCCCTTGCACGGGGCTGCGTGGTCCAGAACGACGGAAAAGTCGTCGTTGTGGAAGCACCCTCCGCGTCGACGAAGACGCAGCGAAGGGGCGCGTGGCCCGTTACACGCTCACCGGCTACCTCGACACCACGTTTGCTACGAGCGGCACGAGCGGCGAGTTCACGCTTCCCCTGGGGAACGATTGGACGCGCTGGTACCCGGAGAGCGTCGCCGTTGACAGCAGCGACCGGATCGTGGTCGCCGGCTACGTCGAGCAGACGCAGGACGTGGAAGTAACCTCAGGCAAGGGGAAGAAGAAAACCACTCAGGTCATCACGCAGGTTGTCGACCGGCAGATCGCCGTGGTCCGACTGGACTCCGGCGGAGACCTCGACAACACGTTTGGCAGTGACGGCCTCGTCCTCACCGACGTTCCTGACTGCGACGATGACTGGGCCAACTCGGTCGTAGTCCTCTCCGATGGTGGCGTCCTCGTCGGTGGCGCGGGCACCTTCACGACCGAGGTCACCAGCACGGGTTCCGGAGGCGGCAAGAAGGGGAGAAAAGGAAGCACGACGACCACGGTGTCCAGTCGTGGAGCCGTTCTGATCCGCTACGACGAGGACGGCGGCCTCGTCACCGAGTTCGGCTCAGCTGGCATCGTAGTCGACGACCCGAACTCGGATGACGGACTCGGGGACGGAGTTGAGCCGCATGCCCTGGCGATCCAGATCGAGAACGAGCGCATCGTGTACCTGACCCACGGTCGGGCGGTGCGGGCCTGCGATCTCGAGTGGGGCACGCTCGACGTTGACTTCAACGCGGACGCGGAAGATGCGATCGCGACCTACGGCGACGTGGCCACGGAGGTGCTTCTGGCGCGGCTCGCGGTCAGCGACGCCGATGGAGAAGCCGTGATCCTGTCGGGTGCCATGCGCGACGAGACCGACGGCAGCCTCGACGGATTGGTGATTCGCATGGCAGACGACGCCTCGAGCGCCTCCGCGTACACGTTGCTGGGGACGGATGACACCAGTTTCTCGGCCGTGCAGGTCGATGCCCAGGGACGAATCATCGTGGCCGTGAACACGGGCGAGCACCCTGAGGAGATCTCCGCTCTTCGTCTGGATGAGGACCTGATCGTGGATCAGACCTTCGAGGTGGCCACGCCGGGCACGACGTCGACGCAGGCAAGCGTCGTGGGCCTGAGCTTGGATGGCGACGACGTAGTGCTGACGGGGAATGTGTCCGGTCAGCCGAATCATTGGTTCGTGGCGCGGTATCTCGGCAACTGACCTGCCCCCTTGAGCGGATGCCAGGACGAGAGACAGAGTCCTGACCCAAGGGGAGCTCCGGCCAGATTCCGGGACGGTCAGGTGCAGAGCGTCACGACTGCGGCGAGTTTGCGAACAGAGGAGTGTGGGGCGGGTCCACAGGACCAATCGACCCCGCGGAAGGAGAGTGGGAAATGCAGAAGAGCATCCTGATTGGTGTGGGGCTGATCGCCATCATGCTGGCGGTCAGCCCGATGGCTCTGGCCGGAAAGGGCGGCAAGGGCAAGCCAGGTGGCGGCGGCGGTGGTGGTGACGGCGATGGGGGCAGCACGCTGCCTGCCGCAGAGTTGGTGTTCCTCGCAAGGCACGCGGGAACCAACGGGTCGAACTCCTACGAGATCTACTCGGCAACCGCCGACCAGAGCCGCATGTCGCGCCTGACCTATGACCACCAGTTCTACAGCGGAAATCTGGCGCCGGATCCCACGGGCACCGTCGTCATGGCCAAGGAGCTTGGCAGCCAATGGGATCCGGCGTGGGGCAAGACGGTGACGGATCTGGACGACGGGGCCCACACGATCGTCATCCCCCCCTATGCCGGCACCGACGACGGCGAGTACTACAGCGCCGGGACCGCATATGGCTGGACGCGGCAGCGTGCAAGTGGAGCGCTGCTTCCGTACACCCAGCAACGCGTCCTCATGACGAAGCAACATCGAAGCGGCGATGCGCTTCCTTCAGCTTCGGATGCGCTTCCTTCAGATTCGTCGGGCGATCCCTACCCGACGGAGAACCTCGCGCTGGTTTCCGTGGACGGCACGGGCGATGAGTGGCTGCTTTCCGACATGACCAACACGTGGGACTCCACGACGCGGATCTTCGTCCACGAGACTGCAGACGCCGTGGCGTACATCCCGGAGCAGACTCGGCATTCCCGATCGGTCGTGGGTCATCTACTACACCCGGATCGTGCAGGCGCAGTTCAGTGCCGATCTCACCAGCTTCGAGATCGTCGACGAGCAGGTGGAGTACCGCGTCAAGACGCTGGACTTGAGTTCGTGGCCGAGTCAGCCCACGGAGATCGACGACGTAGCGATCGACCTGCCCCTCTCGGAGAACTCCGGTGGCAGTTCCGAAGGGCCCTGGGAACTCGGTGAGCCGCCGGCCTTCTCCCCGGATGGTCGCTTTGCGCTCGTCACCTTCGAAGACAAGGCGTATCTCGTGCCGATCGAGTTCGATACCGTGGACGAGATGATCACGGTGCCCGATCCTGAACCCGTTGACGAGATCATCATCACGGTACCCGGTGGCTACGAAGCACGACGCGAGATCCGCGCGGTGACGAGGATGGGAGCCTGGTCGCCCTGGTCCTCGTCCGGTACGAGAAGCAAGGAAAGGGCAAGAAGGCATCGACCGTGCCCGTCAGGCATCTCTTCGTGGCTCGCGCTGACGGCTCGGACCTGACGCAGATCGACGTGGGAACGGATGGCGTCGAATTCGACGTCGGCTCCTTCACGGACGTCGTGTTCCGGCCGGGCACTCCGTAGCGGGCAACCCGTCCATGAGGCGACCATGCCGCATCCCGGGTGTGGCGGTCCCGACGGCGCAGCTCTCACGGGCTGCGCCGTCTTTTCGTGTCCAGAGCGATAAGCACTGCCTATGACGTGGCGCCCGGCCACGGGGGGAGGCCGTGACCGTCGCCAAGCCCAGGACGCCTGTTTCTTGGGGGCATTCCTTGCCGGACGTTCGGCAGATCGTGCGGCGTCGGCCCGTCCGCGGCGCGCCTTCTGCTCCCGGCTCGCCCAGGCGGGTGTCGCGATCCCCACCGTCAGATCCTGGCCGGCCACAAGTCCATCGCGACGACGATGCGCTACCCAGGACACCTTCCCCCAGGAGGCCCGGGTTCAAGGCCATCCGCCGTCTGACGCCGCGTGTTCTCCCCCACCGTGTTCGCCCACGCCTCGAGGATCTCCCGGTGGGACCGTGCACCTCCCAGGATGGCCTTCCGACAGAAGTAGCTGGGACTCGCGGACACGCGATGAGCGCGCCCACCCGAGTCAGCCCGTCACCGTCACTCCGCGTCGTCGCGCGGTTTCGCCCCGTTGGGGTCGATCCCCTCGAACAGGCGGGTGAACTCGGGTCGGCCGCGAAGCACTGTCAGATCCGGATGGCCCTCGCGGCCCCAGGCGATCGGCTTCGGCGAGCCCCGCCTTCGCCGCCGTGACGGCGTCCCGCAGCAGCCCATTCACTTTCAGCACCTCAATGTCGGCGCGTCCCCGCGCGAGAATGCGCCCTCGAGCCAGCGAAGGCCTGAGCGCGCCGCTCGGCGGCACGACGCTCGTCGGCAGCAGCGGCGAGCGCCGCAAAGCATGCGGCGTCGTAGAGGTTGCCCATGCTGCGCAGGGCCGGCCCCTCGAGGGCCGCTCGGCAAGAGTCGACCGAGGCTGGCAGGTCACCGTCGTCACGGAGCTGGAGCGCCCGAAGCCAGTGCTCCTCGGGCGTACGCGGGCCTCAAGCCGAACGAGACCCGTTCCGGTGGAGCAGGGACTCGAGCAGGCCCAGGTTGTGCGCGAAGGGCACCTCTTCGGGGTACTCCTCCACCAGGTCCACGTACGTCTGACGGTCCTCACGAAGCATGGCGAGCCCTTCGTCCGGCTGCCCGAGGGTCATCAAGAGCACGGCCGTGCGGTGCCGTGCGCGGCTGCCGGCGAGCCTCCATCCTACGTGTCCGGGCGCCGCCCGGACGAGTCGTGCGGTGACCTGAACGGACCTGCGCCCCCACGCGAGTGCCTGCTCGTAGTCCCGGCGGTCGGCGGCGATGCCCGCCGCCTCAAGATAGGCCATCGCGACACCGGCTGAGGCGTTCTTTGTCTGCCGCTGTTCTTCGCTCATCCCTCCGTAGATCGAAATGGCGCGGGTCGCACGCTCGTAGGCCTGAGCGAGGTTCCCCAGGGAGCGCAATGCACTTGCCCATCCCATCTGCACCGCGGCAAGGAGGTGGAGGTAATCCAACGCGTCGGGCTGGAGTACGAGAAGCACCTCCAAGTGCTCCTCCGCTTCCCGGAAGAGGGGGATGGCTGCGTCCGGACGTTCCTGCTCTACGTGGAGGTCGCCGAGGCAGACGAGGCCATCGGCCACGAGATGGCGATGGCTCGCCCGCTCTGGATCGTCCTCGAGGCGCTTCCGCCCGACGCCCAGGAGCTTGTTCAGGTGCACCTCGGCCTCGCCGAACCTCTGGCCGTCCTTTAGGAGTCGCGCAGCAATCTCATAGGCGCTTGCCAGGTGGTCCCGCACGAGGCCACGGGTCGGGTCATCGTCGAGGACTCGCTCCAGGGTGGCGATCGAATCCAGGACGTGGTCCAGGGCTCCCGCGCGGTTGCCGCGGGCCCAGACCACCTCGGCGAGCGAGTACTGGCAGATGCCTAGATTCACCCGCCACTCGAGCTTGGACGCGCCCTTCTCAACCAGATTGCGAAACGCGTCGCAGGCGGCTTCGAAGGAGCGCGCCGCTTCGGGGAGGTCGCCGCGCTTCATCAGCACCCTCCCGACCCACTGATTGGCTGCAGCGACGCCCGCCAGCCAGTCGAGATTACCCTCCGCGGAAGTGGCCAGTTCCTGGAAAAGGGCCAACGCCTTCCGGTAGTGTTTGAGAGCGGCCTCCGTCTCGCCCTTCCACGCAAGTGCCTCTCCCACCCGCTTGTGCACGTGCGCGAGGCCCTCGACGTTGAGGGGCCGACCGGGCACACGTTTCTCGAGCTCCTCTCGACCGTGAATCACCTCGCGATAGGTTGCGAGGGCCGTGTCGGCGTCGCCCCGCAGAAGAAGAGCACGCCCAGGTCCCGGAGGGCCCGGTAGTGCCGGTGGAGCGCGTCCGGCTCCGAGGGTGGATTCCTCTCGTAGTACGCCAGCGCCTGCTTGGCGATCGCGTCGAGAAGGTCCAGACGGCCCAGCGGCTCCAGGGAGGCCTTCAGGTCCACGATGCCGCCCACGAGACGCTCCGCCTCCTCGCGTGCACGGTCCGCAGCGTCACGATCGTGCTCGGCCTGACGGTACAGCCCGAGACTCACGACGAGGCCGGAGACCAGCGCGAGAAGAACCGCCGTCGCGGCCAGGACGGGGACCCGGTGGCGCCGCACGAACTTCCGCAGCCGGTACGCCGCACTCGGTGGCGACGCCAATACCGGTTCGTGGTCGAGGAAGCGCTGGAGATCTGCGCCGAATCCGCCGGCACTCCCGTAGCGTCGCTCCCTGTCCTTCTCGAGCGCCTTCATGACGACCAGGTCGAGGTCACCGTGAAGTCGCCGGCGAAGCTCGTTGCTATCGAACGACCTTCCCAGGAGCCGCGTCAAGGTCGATGCGTCGTGCGTGCTAACGCGCGCGCTCGGAGGCAACGGCTCCTCCTTCAGGACCTTGTCTAGTACTTCGAGGAACGGCGCTTGCTCCGAGGGTGGCGGCCCGTACGGGACGCTGCCCGTGACCAACTCGTAGCCAAGGACACCCAGGCCGTACACGTCCGTGCGGGTGTCCACGTCGCCGGGACGCCCCTTCACCTGCTCAGGGCTCATGTAGGCCGGCGTACCGACCAGGGCCCCGCCTTCGGTCAGGGTCTCCTCACCGTCGCGGAACTCGCCGAAGCGGCGAGCGAGACCGAAGTCGATGACCTTCGCCGTCGGCCGTCCGTCCACCTCGGTCACGAGGACGTTGCTCGGCTTCAGGTCGCGGTGAATCACGCCCTTCTGATGGGCGTGCTCGATGGCAGCGCACACCTCGATGAGCAGGCGGACTCTCGCGTCGAGGTCCAGCCCCTCTCGCTGGCAGTACTCCGTGATGGCGTCGCCCTCGACGTGTTCCATGGCCACCCAAGGATGGCCGTCGTCCGTGATCCCTGCGGCGAAGACCCGTGCGATGCCGGGGTGCGCCATCAGCGCGAGTGACTCCCGCTCCACCTCGAAGCGCGCCACGGCTCGCGGGTCGTGGAGGCCGCCCCGGAGCACCTTCAGCGCAACGCGTCGCCGAATCGGCGACGCCTGCTCGGCCAGGTACACCGTGCCCATGCCGCCCCGGCCCAGGAGGTCGAGAATGCGGTAGGGACCGATGCGCTCGGGTTGCGCGGGTTTCGACACGGCTACGGCCTCCTAGGTCTCTACCTCGTCGTCGAAGCACGCGGCCCACAGCTTGGCCTTCGCACGTTCGTATGTCTTCTGGACGGCCGCCTTGCTCTTCCCCATGCGACGGCCAATCTCCTCGATCGACGCGCCCTCGATGCGCACCATGTGGAGCACGAGGCGCTGGAGCGGAGTGAGCTGCTTGAGGCCCTCTCGGATCTGATCGGCTAGTTCCACGCCAATTGCCTGCTGGCTGGGGGAGGCGCGGTGACCCGCGACGTCGTGGGTGGCGGGGCGTCGATCGGCATCCACCTCCTGCCGCACGGCTCGCTTCTGAGCACCGTAGTGGCGCATCACGTCGTGGATCTTGTGCTCCGCGATCTTGGTGATCCACGCGAGGAACGCACCGTCCCCGCGGTTCTCGAAGGAGGCGATGGCGCGCCATCCCGCCCACGACGTCTCCTGGATGACGTCGGCGATGGACACCTTGCGCCGCAGCTTCCGCGGCAGGCGTCGGAGGACGCAGGCGCGTATCGCGTCGACGTGGAGGTCCATGAGCCGTCTATACGCCTGCTCATCACCGGCCTGCGCGGCCTGGGTCAACGCATCGACTTCCGACTGGGACCTCACGTGAGCCTCTCGTTTCCCCGTGCGCGGGCTACTTGCTCGGACTCTAGCTCCCCCGTCGGGGCCACGCCATGGTTCGGGATTCGTCTCCGTGCAGCGTCGGAGTTCCTCACGAATGCCGATTTACCTATCGGGAGATGTGTCCCTTTGCGCTTTGCGCAGCCGAGCAAACCGCGACTGTCCGAATGGGACGCACGCCGCGATTAACCGGGTAAGGCCGGTCGGTCATGGCAGGTCGCTTCCGGGTCGAGCGGCCGCCTTGAGTACGAATCGAGGACCGGTCTCGTGCCCAGAAGGGAAGAGGGGATGCTTGAGTGGAGGAACCTGCTGATCGGCTTGGGGGTGCTGGTCCTCGCCCTGGCGTTCACCCCGGCGGTGACGGCGGGCAAGGGGAGCGCCAAGGGCAAACCCAGCGGAGGCGGCGGCACCGGAGGGGAGGCGACGTCACGGCGCTCCACGAACTGGTGTTCATCGCCCAGGTTGCGCTCGAGGGCAATACCGGACGCGCATACAACGCCGGCGACCTCGTGAGCTGCAACGTGGACGGGACGGATCTGGTTCAGATCAGCAGCGACTCCACCGAGGTCGGCTTCGCGTTGGTGGCCGGCTGGAACGTCTCGTTCACGGGTGCTGCCTTCCGACCGGCGGCCAACTGACCCACGCTTCGATCGAGGACCAATGGGTGTGGCGCAGCCCCCACAGGCTGTGCCGCCACGAACACGGGCTGAGCGCCGCCCTGCCAGGCGCCGAAAAGGGGAGAGCAACGATGGACTCAGGCAGACGAATGTGGACCGCGGCCATCCTGGCCCTGACTCTCGGCGCCGGGGTGGCCTGGGCAGCGGGCACCGCGGGGACGACCGACACGGCGTTCGGAACCAGCGGCCTGCTCGAGGTTCGGGCGGATCGAATCGCCGTGGACTCGGACGGCGACGTGCTCGTTGCCCAGGGCAACCACCGGGATGCGGACTGGGATTACTACTGGCGCATCCGGCGCTACGACGCCGACGGCAGCGTGGATACGGCCTTCAGCGAGATCCTGCTCTACGCCAGTCCGTCCACGCAGACAGCGAGCTGGATTCACGGTCTCGGCATCGACAGCCAGGGCCGCGTGCTCGTCGCCGGGGAGCGACTGATCGAGACGACGACGCAGAAGGGCAAGAAGACGCGGACGACGTCCAAGCACGCCTTCGTCCTCCGCCGCTATACGAATGCAGGCCTGCTGGACACGGACTTCGAGGGCGGTGAGGTCGTGCTCGGCTACTACACCGAGAACGACGCCTTCTCCGGCCTCGCTGACCTCGTCGTGCTGCCGGACGACAGCGTCCTCGTGGTCGGGGACGGCCCCGTGACCACGACGACGTCGGGCGGTGGCGGCAAGAAGGGCCGCAAGGGGAGCACCTCGAGTTCCTCCCGAGGCATCGTAGTCGCGCTCTTTGATGCCGATGGCCTGCTCGACACGACGTTCGGAAGCGATGGGTATGCTTCCTACGACCGAGACACGGCGTCGGACAGCGACTTCCGCGTCCTGGAGGCGGCGGCTCAGTCGGACGGGGGCCTCGTCCTGCTCGCGGGCCCGGCCCTACCCGGTAGCGACTCGTCGGTGGATGCAGCCTTGCTGCGGATCACGTCCACCGGTGCCATCGACTCGACCTTCGGCCTCGACGGCGAAGTGAGTGGGCCGTCGGGGCACGAGCTACGCTCCCTGGCCATCGACGATCAGGACCGGATCTACCTCTCCTCCCACGACTACGGAGTCGAGGTCGAGATCAGCGCCTACGACGCAGACGGTATCCTGGAGTCCACGACCAACCTGAGCTGGGACTGGACGGCGTCCCGAGGCCTTCACGCCGCGGAGGACGCGTCCGGCGAGGTCATGATCTACGTGGTCGGCTCCACGCAGTCGGCGTCCGTCTTCCCGGCACGCATGGTCCTGGACGCGCAGGGCGACCTCGAGTTCGACACCACCTACGGGGCGAGTGCAGACGGAATCGGTGACACCCAGGACTCGATCCTGGACGCCCGGCTCTCGGCCGTCTCTCCCGCTGACGGCGGCTTCCTGGTGTACCTGTGGTTCGACGACGATGCACCGAGCGCGCTTTGGAGGACCTACGGCGACGCGTAGGAGAGGCTTCACAGACTCGGGGCCCGGCAAGGCTGGCAAGACCCGACCGAGAGCTGAAAGAGAACTGAAAGAGAAGTGAGAGAAAAGGAGTTGAGAGATATGAGAAGTTACCTTTGGATCGGCATTGCCGTCCTGGCCCTCGCGATTTTGGCGAGTCCGGCGGTCTTCGCGGGGAAGGGCAACGGAAAGGGGAAGCCCGGCGACGGTGGAGGCGGCGGGGAAGAGCCGGCCCCCACCACCAAGCGCGTCGCGCTCACGGGCTGGCAGGTGAAGGGCGGCTCCCACACAGGCTTGGCCTCACTACACACCGTGGGCGGCGATGGGAGCAACCTCTCCAAGGTGGTGACCAGCGGACAGTGGGAAGGCGTCGACTGGTCGCCCGACGGCCAGTACATCGCCTGCCGTGCCAGCGAAATCGTGAACGGTAGCAACGTGGACCTCCTGCGGCTGCACCACGTCGCGTCGGGTGGCCGCTTGGACCTCGACTCGGCCTCGCTGTCGCCGAGCTGGTCCTGTCGGCTCGATGCCAATGGCGCGCCTCGAGCCTCGGAATCGCAGTACATCGCGGGCTCCGTGAACAGCGAGCTTCGCATTCACCGGCCGTTCGGGCCGGATGGGTCGGACGCCGTGACGCTACTCTCGCTTTCGCCCACCGATCCGAGCACGTACGTCAGCGTCGGGCCGGTCGAGTGGCTTCCGCAGCACCCGGAAGCAAGTGACACGAGCTGGATCCTGTTCCGACAGGAAACGCATGCGTCGGCAGGCGCCACCCTGTCCGCGAAGCTGATGATGGTGGAGGTGGACACCGGCAGTTGGCCGGTCGACATCGTCACGGGTCCGGTGGAGGTCACCTGGGCGGAAACGGCGTATCCGCCCGGCGTGAGCGATGACGGGAAGTGGACCTGCTGGGCCGCCGCCGACGGCTCTTCGCTGCGCATCGCTCCCCTCCAGTGGAACGCGACGACCGGTGTGTTCCTCGGCATCGGGACACCCACGTCGTTCGGCAGCAATGCCCTCTCGAGCTACGACGAGGTAGTCGCGTACGGCGCGAGCCTGAATGGGACCGGCAGTCGTGCCGCCGTCTGGGCGGGGATCCGGCACTACATCGACGCCACCAGGTACTCCACCGAGTACGAACTCGTCATGCTGGACGTCAACGGCTCCAACGTGGCGACGGTCGGCCCCTCGACGAAGAAGCGCGGCGTCAGCATGTACGGCGGCAAGACCTCCTGGGAGCCCTAACCCAGATTCGCAATCCGGTGCATCGCGACGGCGCAGCCCTCACGGGCTGCGCCGTCTCTTCGTGTCCAGAGCGATAAGCCGTGCCTATGGGGCGGCGCTAGGCCGGGAAGGAAGGTCGCGGCATGCGCCACCCGCCAGCACGCCTGTTTCTTGGGGGCATTCTGCCGAACGTTCGGCAGATCGTGCGGGAGTGCACGTTCTGCCGGATATCCGGCGCATTCGGCGGCTCTCGGCGCGCCCGACGGCGCTCCCCCATCAGCGGCGGTTATGCGCAGGACATGCGGCGTCGACCCCTGCCGGTGCCCGGCGCTAGCGGACGCGGATGGGCGGCCCGCCCTCGGGGTTCGGCCGGTAGACCGGGGGCGGGGGCGGCGCCGTGGGATCCGGGGGAGGCGAGGGCGCTGGGGCGGGCGCGGCGGCGGGCGGGGTGTAGCCGGGGACGATGAGGTCCTTCACGTCGAAGTAGCGCAGGAACAGATCCAGCTCGACCTCCCCGTCGCCGGCGGGAAGGGTGAGGACCACCTGGCCGCGAGCCGTGGACCAGGCCCAGCCCTCGGGCAGCCGCGTCACGAGCGCCTCGAGGATCTCCCGAAGGGAGCGCGCCTCCTCGCGGACGATCCTGGACTCGAACGCGCCCCGCATCGTCCACCGCATCCCGGGACAGGCGAATGTCCGCGAAGGTCTCGATCTGGAGCCGGCGAACGGCATCGTGCAACGGCTCGTCACCGATGACGAGGGTCACGCTGCCTCGGTCGAGCAGCGTCTCCAAGTCCGGGGCGAGCCGCCGAAATCCACTCGCCTTCGCCTTGGCGAGACTCGACTGATACGCATTCCAGGTGCCGAGACTCGGCCACCGCATGAACCACTGCTCGAGGGTCGGTTGCCGATGGGTGTCACGAAGCTGTCCGCGTACGCGCTCCAAGGCATTTTGCGCGTCGTTGCCTGCGGCAGCGGAGATGCTCGACGTGCGAGCCGCGATCTCCCGTGCGTGGCCGTTGTCGGGCTCCTTTGCGAGCACCTCCTTCGCCATGGCCTCGGCGTCGGCGAGGTTCCCCTGCTCCCAGGCCACCATCGCCCGGTGGAGCTTCTGCTCACGTTCGAGGACGCCGCGCAGGATGCCGCGTAGCGCCTCGCGCGCCTCCTCGAGCGCTCGACCATCCGGTTCTTCCGACTCCACCACGTGAAAGGGCTCTCCGGCCCGCCGAGCCTCGAGGTAGCGCGCGAGCGCGTCGAGCACGTCCCGCGGGGCACGGGCGATCACGACGCCGTTACGGCCTTCCAGGGCCGCGACCTCGGCGTTCCTTGCCCACCACGCCGGCTCGACGTCTCGCCGGATGTCCGCGATCAGGGCCCGCATCGCTTCCGCCGCCGCTTCGCCGAACCCGGCACTCGCGGGTCGGGCGGGACGCTTCGCTTCTTCCACACGATCGGGCTCCTGCTCCTGGCTCTCGCCGAGACGGGCGTCTTCGGACCGCCCGATGAGGGCGGGTGCGGGTGGCACGTGCTCCCGAGGGGCCGGCACCTCCGCGACTTCCTCCGGTTGGTTCTCGGGGGATGGCCGCAGGACGCCGGGCAGGACCCACACGACCCCGCCCACGAGCAAGACGAGCGCGAGCAAAGACAGGACCACTTTCTTTCCCATCAAGAGACCTCCGGCTCCATGGACGAGCGCGGTCGAGGACACGGACTCGCGCGGCAGCAGGGGAAGGAGCGCCAGGCGCCAGTCCCGTGCCTCCTTGCCGTGATCGACTTCGAGGCGGTCGCGGAGTCGCGCCAGGCCTCGTCGCACGCGCGTACGGACGGTGTCGACGGGCATGTCCAGTCGGACGGCGATTGCGCGCGGCGGCAGCGCGTCCAGGTACCGAAGCACGAGCGGGGTCCGGTAGTGCTCGGGCAGACCCTCGACCGCGCGGATGAGCCGTCGCTCGATCTCGAGGCGGTCGACGACGTCCTGCTGGGGCGAGATCCGCTCGGCGCGTGCGACGTGTCGCTCGCGGCGCCGGTCTACGCTTCGCTTGCGGAGCAGGTTCCTGGCCTGATGTCGCGCGACGCCCGCAAGCCACGGAGCCAGGGGGCCGCGCCGACGCGCCCCATCCCGCAGCGCGGCGAGCCAC
The DNA here is from genome assembly GCA_963802335.1 of uncultured Planctomycetota bacterium. GTDB lineage: Bacteria > Planctomycetota > PLA2 > PLA2 > JAEUHO01 > CAWDIE01. Next base: position 73,731 of record CAWDIE010000011.1, read on the forward strand.
GTCTCCTGGACGACGTCGTCGACGAGATCGTCGCCATGCAGCGTTGCTCGGGCCACAGCACGCACGAACGAAGCGTGCTGCAGGAGGTGTTCGGCGTCGAGAGGCGGACGGGAGGACATGGCTCTACAACAGGGTGGTAGCCGATCGCGGAATCGATTCACAGGCTACCCCTGTGGCGGCGTCTCAAAGCCCAGTCGCCGTCCTCCCCGGTATCCGGGCGCTGGCGGCTACCGGAAGCGCACGAAGAGCAGGCCGCTTTGGCTCCAGAGTCGGGTCATCTCACCGCTGGCCACGCGCTGGACGAGCACGCCGCCGGGGAAGCGCTTCGTGCCCGCGGGGCTGTTCACGCTGCCGTCGATGAACTTGAACTCCGTCGAGCGGGCGTTGCGGTCCACCCAGATCTCGAGCTCGTCGGCGGCGAGCTGCTCGATCAGCTTGCCGGAGCCCTTCTGGTAGCGCATCGCCATGACGCCGATCAGCCGATCGGGCGACACCCCGCCGATCTTGGTGATCTGCCACATGCCCTGGCCGGGCCGCACGCTCGTCTCGAGCATCTGGTTCATCCGGTCGCGCACCTTCGTGAGCAGCATCGGGTCCCGATCGATGCGCTGCACGCCCGACGTGGTCGGCACGTCGATGGGATCCTCGGGCGCCGGCGGGATCGGTATCGAGAGCTCGGGCTCCTCGACCGTGGGCGTCTGGCCATCGGGATCCGGCAAGCCATAGCCGATGGCGGCGAGACGCTTGCGCAGGTGCTCGTTCTCCGCGCGCTCGGCATCGAGCGTACGGGTCAGCTCCTCCATGCGCGGCTCGATGACGGCCATGCGACTCGCGGTGGAGGTGAGCTCTTGCTCCAGCGCACGCTTGGCGAGGATCTCGTTCTGGGCCTGCAGGACCTGGGATGCCAAGGCCTCCTTCTCCGCCTCGAGCGACCGCACCTGCACCGCGAGGTCGGCGGTGTTGGCGCCGTCGCGCTCCAAGCGCTCGATCAGGGCCGACTCCCGCTGGCGCAGGGACTCGGCCTGCTCCTGCAGCCGCTGGATCTCGCGGAGGTGCATCGCATCGCGATCCTCGAGGCCCTGGCGCATGCCGACGAGCGCCGACTCCGCCGCCTGCTTGGCCACGAGCGCGGGATCCTGCTGGTGCTTGCGTACCTGCTCCATTGCCAGGAGCACGACGTAGGTACCGCCGAGGAAGACCACCAAGAGGGCGATCAACATGAGTGGGACGAGACGACCGCTGCCGCCGCCCGCGGCGGCGGGGCCGGGCGGCGGGGCGTCGGCCAGGCGCTTGACCAGCTCCCGCTGGACCTGCGTCAGGTTCCGGAAGGTGTCGTTCAGGGCCTGCGTGGACTGCAGCACCATCTCGCTGCGATCCTGCCGCTTCACGGCGCGGACGAGCTCCGCCTGCAGCTCCTTGACGCCCTGGATCGCCTCCGCGTTGGTGCGAAACGCAATCGCGAGGTCCCGCAGCGCCTCGGGGGCCACGGGTGCGCGCGGCGCCAGCGAGCCCCCCCCGGCCTCGTCCGCGGCGTCCACGACCCGGCGCACCTCGGGCCCGGCCGGGGCTTCGGCGGGGGATCGGGTCTCGTCCATGCGTAACGGCTAGAGCTCTCCCACGCGGGCTTCGGTCGGGTCGAGCAGCAAGGCCTCGAGCCGCTCCCGGGCGATTGGACGTCGGCGGAAGGCCGTACCGTCCGCCCACGATACCGCGACGACGTCTTCCAGATCGACGCGCCGGTCGAACGCGACGAGGAGGATCGCCATCGCCCCGGGCTCGATCTCGACGACCGGGCGCAGCGATCCCAGGCCAAGCAGGACTGTGCGCAGGGCCGGCGAGGGCGTCGCGCGGCCGCTCTCCACGAGGCTGGACACGCTCTGCAAGGAGACGACATCGCCCCCGTCGTCCGTCGGCTGGATGCGGAGCGCACCGTCGGGCAGGGCGAGGCTCGCGCTCTGGTCGGACGGATTGAAGACCATGAGCTCGTAGAAGGCGAGCGGACGCTGAACCGCGAGGCCCGCGTTCAGGGTCCGGTCGTGCACGGCGTCCGGCTCGGCGTCCCCCCACACGGGGGAGAGCATGGCGCGTAGGCCCCCGTCGAGGTCCCCGACCCACACGGCGACGCGGTCGGGTAAGGCGTGGCGGGGCCGGGCGGGGCCGGGCCTCGTGTCGTAGCTGGGCTGGAAGACCGGGCTCGTCATCAGCACGACCGTCACGACGGTCAGGGAGACCGTGGAGGCGATCAGTACGGCGGGGGTCCAGTCGGCGCGAGCCATGGGCCGAGTTTACGGGGAAAGGGGACGCCCCGCCCTACTCGCTGGGCTGGGGCTCTTCGTCCTTCCAGGGGGCCTTCCGGGGATTCTTGTTGTCCCTGAACCAGTCGCTGAACTCGCTCATGAGCATGAGGAGCTCGCCCTCCTGGTCCCCCATCTCGTGCTTGGGCTCCCCCGCCATGACCTGGACGGCGCGGATGGCATCGATCTTGATCCGGTCCCAGAGTCGGGCGGCGGCCTGGTCGTTCTTGTCCGTGCTGCCCTTGTTCCGGGCGCGCAACTCGGTCCCGGAGTACGTCTTGACCATTTCCTCGACGATCTCGTAGCGCAGCTTCCCGGGCACGTTCTTGAACAGGATCATGGCCTTGTGGGCGGCAATCAGCTGGTTGACCTTGTCCCGGGCGTTGTTCGTGTGGACGAAGTTGTCGAGCAACCACTCCAGGGAGTCCATGTCGTTGAGCTTGCCCAAGGCGGCGAACGAGGTCTCGAGAAGGAGCTCGGGGACCATGTAGCCCTTGGCCTTGAAGGGGCCGGTCTCGAGGGCCTTGATGAGGTCATCGGAGACCTCGGGATCGCCGGTGTCACCGAGGATCTGGGCCGCCTTGATGTTCACGTCGTCGCGCTGATTGGTCTCGGTCGGCTTGTGGATCTTGGTCAGCTTGAGCGCCCGGATGTAGGCCTTGATGCAGTCGCGCCGGAACTTCTTCTGGCCCTTCTCGAACTTGGCCAGCGCGGTCTCGTAGGCGCGCGTGAGCTTGTCGTTGGCCGACTTGATGGCTCTCGCCTCTTCCTCGGGCGTTCCCTCGGCAATCTCCTGGAGCTCGGGCATCGCGGGCTGCTCGAGGTTGTGATAGGCCTCCGCAACCTCGTCCAGGTCGGCGATCAGCTGCTCGTTGATGGACTTGCGGCTCTTGAGCGACTTGGCGAGTCGGCCCAAGGCCTCCTCGGCCCGCTCCAGCGGGACCGGATCCACTTCTTCGGCGACGGCCGGTGCCGGAGCCAGGAACGTAAGGGCGCCGATCGCGAGCAGGGCAAGCGTCAGGAATCGAGCGCAATGGGACATGCGGGCCTCCCAGAGGTCGTCGTCGTCGGTGATCTGTCCGTCACTGTAACCGGACCTCCACCCCGTCCGGCCCCGCCATTCTCCGGGTCGAGACAGGACAGGCCCTCCGGTGTCCCCAGGCGGGGACAGATCAGCGGGAGGAGGAAGTCCAGCCCCCTTCCATACGCAAAGCGCCGGCCGTTGCCTCGGCCCCCCTACACTCGCGGCCGCAATGGCTGGTCCTCCTCCCCGCTTCGGGCTCGTCCGCCGGGTCGAGCTGCCCCCGCCGACCGAGGCCCTCCTCGGCCTCTCGGGCCGGCCCCACGTCGCGTTCCGGCACGCCGCGTCCGTCGGGCATCGGGGACTCCCGTTTTCCTACCTGATGTGCGACCCCGTCGCCCTGGCGCCCGTCCAGGCGCTCGAGGCACCGGGCGACCTCGCGCGGGCCCTCGCGCCGGTGGCGGCCCAGCGGGTGCGCCGTACGGGTCCACGCCTGCCCTTCGCCGGCGGCTGGGTGGGGGTGCTCGCCTACGAGGCGCGCAGCGGGGTCGAGGCGCGGCCGCCCGCGCGCCCCTCCCCCGCCGGATGGCCGGCGGTCTGGCTGGCGCACTACGACGCGGCGTTCGCCTGGGACCACCGCCGGCGCCGGGCCTACGTCGCCGGCCTCGGCGAAGACGAGGCCGCCGCGCAGCGGGCCACGGCGCGCCTGGAGGCGCGCCTGGAGGCGGCCACGCTCGCGGCCCCGGGCCCCGTGCACGCAACCGCTCCGCGGCAGCGAACGGACGGAGCGGCCTTCCGACAGGCGGTGGACGTCACCCGCGAGGCGATCCGGGAGGGCGAGGTCTTCCAGGTGAACCTCTCTCACGCCTACGAGACGCAGGTAAAGGGCCGCCCCGTCGACGTCTTCCTCCGCCTGGCCTCCAGCCAGCCGGCACCGTACATGACCTACGTCGACCTCGGCGAGGGCCGCACGGTGCTCTCCGCGACGCCCGAGCGGTTCCTTCGCGTGCGCGGCCGGACGGTCGAGACGGACCCGATGAAGGGGACCCGTCCCCGCGGCGCGACCCGCCGCGAGGACGACGCCTTGCGCCGAGAGCTTCAGGCCTGCGAGAAGGAGCGCGCGGAGCTCGCCATGATCGTCGATCTCTCGCGCAACGACGTGAGCCGCGTCTGCGAGCCCGGCACCGTCGAGGTGGTCGTGCCGCGACGCCTCCTGCGACTCCCACGCGTCCACCAGGCCATCGCCGTCGTGCGCGGTCGCCTCGCGCGAGGCTGCAGCCGCATCGACCTGTTGGCGGCCGCGTTCCCCCCCGGCAGCGTGACGGGGGCGCCGAAGGTCCGTGCCATGGAGATCATCGACAGCTACGAACAGGAGGGACGCGGACCCTACTGCGGCGCGCTGGGCCTGCTCGACGAGGGTGGCGACATGGACATGGCGGTGGCGATCCGTACCGTGTTCATGGCCGACGGGCTTGCGACGTACCGGGTAGGCGGCGGCATCACCCTGCGAAGCGATGCGGAGGCGGAGTGGCGAGAAACCCTGGTGAAGGGCCGCGGCCTCTACCACGCGCTGGCCGGTGAGGAGCAGGAGCGCGAATGACGGGCCGCCTGCTCCTCGACGACATCACGGCGTTCTTGCACCACCTGGAGGTCGTGGACGACCGCTCTCCTCACACCCTCCGCGCGTACGAAGCGGACCTGCGACAGGTCGCGGCGGCCTTGGAGGAGGCGGGGATCGAATCGACCGCGAGCGTCGATCTGCTGGCTCTCCGCCACGTCTTGGCCGGGCTGAAGGACGAGCAACTGGCCGCGACCACCCTGGCGCGGCGCATCAGCGCCATCCGGAGCTTCTTCCGTTGGATGACCGCTGAGGGACGTCTGGAGGCCAACCCGGCGGCCAGCTTGAGGACGCCACGTCGGCCGCGCGTGTTGCCACGCGTCTTGTCACCCGAGGAGGTGGAGCGGCTCCTGGAGACACCGACCGCCGACGACTGGGGCGGCCTACGCGACGCCGCGCTGTTGGAGACGCTCTATTCGACCGGCGCCCGCGTAGCGGAGGTCGCCGATCTGGATCTGGACCGCGTCGACCTGAGCGGCGGCGTGGTCCGCCTCCATGGCAAAGGCCGGCGGCAGCGCATCGGCGCCCTGGGTCGCCCCTGTGTCCGGGCGCTTCGCGCCTACCTCGACGAGACCCGGCGCATGAAGAAGCGGCGGGACGCGCGCGCCGTGTTCCTGAATCGATGGGGTGAGCGGCTGAGCACGCGCGGGATCGCCCGCGTACTCGAGAAACACATCGCGTTGGCGGGCCTCCCCCCCGAAGTGCATCCCCACACGCTTCGCCACTCGTTCGCGACCCATCTGCTGCAGCACGGGGCCAACCTGAGGGAGGTGCAGGAGCTTCTCGGACACCAGAACGTCGCCACGACGCAGATCTACACGCACCTTTCCTTGGATCACCTGGTGCGCATCTACGATGCGGCTCACCCACGAGCCAAGCGCGCTGGGCGTCGGGAGAAGAAGAGCACGTGAGCACGTTTCGGCGCACCCCCATCGTCTGGCTCGTCATCGCGGCCTGGCTCGGCGTCCACGCACTGGCGCTCGCGCTCGCCGGGCAAACGAGCATCGAAGGGGCTCCCTGGTATGCGTGGGGTTCGGTCCCGCAGGACCTGCTCCAGCGACTGGGTGCCGACGTGCCGGCGCTGGTCCGCCTGGGCGAAGAGCGGCGCGTACTCACCTACGCGTTCCTGCACGGCATGGCACTGAACCTCTTGCTCGGCATCTGGATCCTCTGGGGTTCGGGCCGCCAGCTGGAGACGGTTCTCGGCCCGGCGCGATTCTGGGTCGTGCTCGTCCTGAGCGTCGCCGGCGGCGGCATCGCCCACGCCGTGTGGGGCATCGGGCCCCTCGTGGGTGGCTGGCCGGCCATCGTGGGCATCCTCGGCGCCCTCCTCGTATGGGCCTTCCTCTCGCCGGATCCCGCCGCACGTGCCTCGCGTGGGTCCACCGTGCTCTTCCTGGTCATCCTCGGAGCCCTCGCGCTGACCTTCGGGGGGCAGCTCTGGGCCGAGCTCGGCGGCCTCGTGGCGGGCGCCGTGGGCATGGCGCTGCTGAAGCCCTGGGCGGGGTTCACTCCCGCCGGCTCCGGCGCGAGGGCCCTGGCACTGTGCCTGCTGGTGCTCGTGGTGGGCGCCGGCGGTCTTCAGGCCTTCGCCACGCGGACGGTCGACACGGACGACGCGAGGGTCTTCCTGCGCGATCTGGCCGAGGCCGAGAAGAAGGGACGCGCCATCGCTCGCGCGCCACACAAAGCCACGCCCACGATGAAGAACGACCTCGCGATGCGCCTCGCGGCGCTGCGCGAGCCAGCCTGTCTTAGCGACAACGAGGAGGCCGTCCGCGCGCTCGACGCGTACCTCGACATCTGGGAGAAGGCCGCGCGAGGCGACATACCGGATCCCTTCGGCTTCGACGCGGCCCTGAAGGCGGCCGGGGACGCGTGGCGCCAACACGAAGCCGAGCTGAGAGCGGTCAGCGGCATTCCCCGTTCCTGGTCCGGGTGGCGGCGATGAGCGAGACGGCCATGCACGCCAGCGAAACGCCCGCGTCCGAGGGCCCGAGTCCCCTGCTCCTCTCGATCCTGATGGGCTACGGGCACCAGCGGGCCGCGTACGCGCTCGCCGACGGGTTCCAGGTCGACGTGGTGCGGATTGACGCGCCACCGCTGGCCTACCCGGACGAGATCGAAGCCTGGGATCGCTCGAGGATGACCTACGAGGTCTGTTCCCGGCTCTACCGCCGTCCGGTGGTCGGCCTCCTGCCTCGGCGTTTCCTCGATGCGCTCACGTCGATCCGGCCGCATACGCCGCGGGGACCCAACCCCTGGCCGACGCGCGCCGTGCGCTTCCAGGCCAAGCTGATTCAAGGTGGTCTCGGGCGGAGTGTGATCCAACGCATGCGCGAGACCGGCGCGCCGATGGTGACGACGTTCTACACGCCGGGCCTGGCCGCGGACTACGCGGGGCTCGATGGAGCACACGTCGTCGTCACGGATACGGACGTGCACCGCGTGTGGGCACCCGCCGTGGGCGCCCGCACGCGCATCCACTATCTGGTACCCAGCCGCCGCGCCATGGCGCGCCTCGTCAGCTACGGCGTGCCGCGCGAGCGGATCACATGGACCGGATTCCCCTTGCCGCCCGAGCTCGTCGGCGACGAAACGGCCGACGTCCTGCGACGGAATCTGGCCGCACGCTTGGCCCGACTCGATCCGGATCGACGACACACGGGCCGCCTGGCCGACGAGCTCGAGCTCCCCTCGCGGGAGGGACCGGACGGTCGTGTGCCGCACCTGGTCCTCGCGGTCGGCGGCGCGGGCGCGCAGGCCGACCTCGCCGATCGCCTGCTGCTGGCCCTCGGAGACCGCGTCCGGGAGGGCCGTCTGCGCATCACGCTCGTCGCGGGCACGCGGCCCGAGGTAGCCCGCGTTTTCGAAGCAGACGTCCGCCGAACGCGCCTCGAAGGCCACGAGGGCGTCCAGATCCTGCTCCGTGACGACTTCCCGTCCTACTACCGCGCCTTCAATGAACTGATGGCGGAGACCGACGTGCTGTGGACGAAGCCCTCGGAGCTGGTGTTCTATGCCGGTCTGGGCATCCCCTTGATCCTCGCGCCACCGCTCGGTGGGCAGGAACGCTTCAATACGATCTGGGTGGGACGCGCGGGCGCCGGCCTCCTCCAAGGGCCGCCGGAGACCGCCGGTTCGTGGCTGCTCGACATGCTGGACTCGGGCCGCCTGGCGCACGCGGCGGCGAATGGGTTCCGCCATCTCCCCCACCAGGGAACCCGCCGCATCGTGGAAGCCGTCGAGCATCCTGGCCCCCACCCCAAACCGGCGAGGTCACCCGAAGGGGGAATCCCGGCATGAGGATCGTGAAGACGCGTCGCGGTGCCCGCATCGTTCAGGATGGGCTCGTGCTGAGCGAGATCCGCTCGACGCCGGGGCCCACGGACAGCCTCTTCGACGTCCTCGCCGTGGCGATCGCCGCCCTCAGCCCGGGCCCACGGGCCGCCCTGTTGGGCTTCGCGGGTGGCGGGGTGGTTGCTCCGCTACGCGCGTGCGGGTTCGGGCACCCGCTCGCGGCGGTGGACCTCTCCCTCGAAGGCGAGACGCTCTTCCGCTCGCTGGCCGGCCCGTGGGCGTTGGACATCCACGTAGACGAGGGCGACGCGGCGACCTGGCTCCGGAGGCGACGGCGCGCGTGGCACGCCATCCTGGAAGACCTGTCCGTGCAGACCCCCCTGGGCGTCACGAAGCCGCCCGTGAGTCTGGACGAGCTCCCCACGCTGATGCGCAAGCGCGTGACCTCGAAGGGCGTCGCGATCACCAACGTGCTGCCCGTGCCGGGGATCTCCTGGCGGGTCCTGCTGGACACGCTGGCCGCCCCCTGGTCCCACGCAGTCGTCGTGCACCTCGAGGAGTACGAGAATCGCGTCTTGGTCGGCTCCGAGGCTCCGCTGGACGCTCGCCGGATCTCCGCGGATCTCAAGCGCCACCTCGAAGCCATCGGGAGCGATCAAGCCTCGACGCTCAGCGTCCGCCGGCGCACCTGAGCCGGCTAATGGAGACCCGCGTTGCAGGGCTCGGGCTGGGGCAAAGGAGCCTCGTCGACGTCGTGGGTCAGCACCGCCTCGCGGTCCATCCACACCTCGTTCCTGAGCGCGGTCACGGCCTCGCAGAGGCAGCCGTCGAATTCGAGGCCCCCGCTGACCGAGCCGCCGTCGTCGGCCAGGTCTAGGAACTCGTCGGGGTCGTTCGCCAGGTCGTACGCTTCCTCGCGCACGAGTCCCGTACGCACGTCGTAACGCACGATGTACTTCCACGCCGGCGAACGCGCGGAGAGCAGGATCACGTCCAGGTCCTCACGCATGTTCTCATACGACAGCCGCTCTTCGGAGATGACGCACCGGCACGGGAGGTCCTCGCCGCGCGCAAGCGGAAGCAGGGAGCGGCCCTCGACGCGAGCCAGCGGCTCCATCCCTGCGAACTCGAGGAAGGTGGGAAACACGTCCACGAGGCCCACGGCATCCCGGACGCGGCGTCCGCCGTCAAACGGAGGCGGTCCGTGCACGACCAGCGGGATCCGGATGGCCTCGTCGTAGAGGTTGCGACCGTGACTGAGGAAGCCGTGCTCACCAAACGACTCGCCATGGTCGGCCGTGATCACGAGAACCGTGTTCTCCAAGAGACCGGCCCGTTTCAGCCGGTCGTGAGCTGACTGGAGCAGGCCGTCCGTCCAGCGCACGCCTTCCCAGTAGGCGTTCTCGAGCTCGTCGGCAAGTTCAGGGTCCGGGTCCCGGCCGTACCCCCCGCCGAAGTAGGGCAGGAGTACATCGTAGAACTCCTGCTTCATGGCGCTGACGAGACTCGCCCGTCCCATGTAGTCCAGGAGGGCCGTGCGCGCGAGCACCTTGGGGTCTCGCATGGCCTCTCGGGACAGCCCGTGGGGCACGAGTTCCTTGTACCGGTTGGGGTACGGGTGGTTCTCGGCACCATAGGGATCGTGGGCGTCGTAGCTGTGCAGGTAGAGCAGGAAGGGCCGCGTGGGGTCACGAAACCGTGCCCACTGACTGAGCGCGGGACTCTGCAGCGAGAACTCACTGCGGGTGTGCCCGAACCCCTGCAGCACCGTCTCCCCATCGCTCCCGAACCACTGCCCGTCGTAGAAAGCCGCGGTTTCGTACCCGTAGGCGTTCTGCAGGATCTCCGCGTACGTCGTGATCGACTCCGGCAGGCGAACGCGCGACTCCATGGTGTTCATGCCGTGCTGGGACGGTCTGAGTCCCGTGAGGAGACTCGTGATGGAGGGAAGCGTCCAGGGGGCCGGGCTCACGGCATTCTCGAAGCAGACGCCCTCGGCTGCGAGCGAGTCGAGGAAGGGCATCCTCGCCGCTCGGAAGGGGTGGGAGGGGGAGGACACGGCATCGTGACGCAGCGAGTCGATGACGAGCACGATCAGGTTCGGGCGCTGCTCGGGCACGGCCGCCACGCCGAGCGGATGTCCGTCCGCCGCATAGCCCTTGGACGCCACGGGCGGCTCGTTCTGACCACATGCAACCACCATGGCGGCCAGGCCCAGCAGTAGGGTCGACATGGCGTAGCGGTGTAGCACGACTCTCCTTGCGCGCGCCCTCACTGGGGCAACGCATCCGATCGCCGAGAGGTTCCCTAGTGGACCGCAAAGCCAGGGACACGCGCAGCCTTTGCCAGCCGACCTGGGACTAGCGTCGCCAGGGAACGCCGTCCATGCTACGCGCTCGCGACACATGCGGCCGAAAGCGGTATGTCGGTTACCACTTGCGGGCGAGCCAGAGGCGACGAGGAGCACGCGATGGGTGATTCGGGATTCGTTCCGCTCGACTTCCAGGAGCTGAATCCGGACGAGATGCAACGTCGGGCACGGCAAGCTCACGCGCGAGCGCGAACGCGTCGCAGCATCCGCACGTTCTCCGATCGCCCGCTCCCCGAAGGCGTCCTCGAGGACTGCCTTCGCGTCGCAGGGACCGCGCCGAGTGGCGCAAACCAGCAGCCTTGGCAGTTCGTGGTCGTGCGTGATGCTTCGATCAAGCATGCGATTCGCAAGGCGGCGGAAGAGGAAGAGCAGAGCTTCTACAGCACGCGGGCGCCGGACGAGTGGTTGGCCGCGCTGGCGCCACTCGGCACGGATGAACACAAGCCGTTCCTGGAGCGCGCGCCCGCGCTCGTCGCCGTGTTCGGGGTCCGGTGGAGCGAGCGAGCGGACGGCTCGCGTCGGAAGCACTACTACGTCGATGAGTCGGTGGGGCTCGCCACGGGCATGCTGATCGCAGCGCTGCACGAAGCGGGGCTCGCGTGCCTCACCCACACCCCCAGCCCCATGCGCTTCCTGAACAAGGTCCTGGAGCGTCCCGACAACGAGCGGCCCTTCCTGCTCCTGGTCGTGGGCTATCCGGAGCCGGGCACCCAGGTACCGGACATCGACAAGAAGGACCTCTCGGCGTTTGCGACCTTCCGATAGGCGGCCGACTCGGCCCCCCCAGGCGGGAGGGGTGGTACCCCGTACGGGAATCGAACCCGTCTCTCCAGCTTGAAAGGCTGGTGTCCTAAACCGATGGACGAACGGGGCACGCGGATCGACTGCGGGGGGAGGGTGCGGGCGAGGCCGGCTCTTGTCAAGGCGCGGGCAGACGGCTGCGTCGGGGGGCGCCCCCGCGCGGACGTCCAAGGCACGCTTGCGCTGGCGCGCGCCAAGAGCCAGCATGCGAGGCGGCCCGAAGGGCCGGGAGGAGATGCTGTGAAGAACGTAATCGTCGGAAGTTTCGTGGGCTTCGTGCTGGCGGCCGCCTTCCTGGCGGCGTGCGGCGGGAGTAGCTCCCCGACGCCCGCGGGGCCGCAGCCCATCTCGACGCCGAGCGCCGTGAAGTGGACGGGGCTCGGGCCGCGGGTGCTGCTGGCGAGTGGCATCTCCCTCTCCAGCGGTCAGGTATGGCGAGGAACGCCGAGCGTGGACAACGGTCGGCCGGGAACCCGCAACCAGCACGCGCTGCTCGACATCCGGGCCACGGTGGATCTGCCCGCATCGACCGATGCGACGCTCGAGGTCGGCGTCCTGCCGGCGGTGGAAGCCGAGAACTGGTCGACGGATCCGCAGTGGATCGGGTCGATCGCGCTGGGCGCCGGGTCGAACCGACGGGCCGCGCTCTATGGGCTGGTGATCCCCCCCACGCCGTTCCGGCTGGCCCTCAGGACGTCGAGCGCGGGCGTGCGCATCCTGCAGGTGTACCTCCAGCCCTACAACGAAGAGCTTCAGTAGCCCGCCAGCCGCAAGGCCCGGGCGGCCAGGGCGGCGGTGCGATCGACCGCCGCCCCCGCCGCCCAGGCTGCCTCCCGGGTTGCTGCCCTAGCCGCAGCCCTTGCCGGCGTCTTCGTCTTCCTCGAAGGCATCCTCGATCTCTTGGGCATCGGGGAGGTCGCCGTGTCCGGCCGCGGGGTGAGCATCCTCTTCCGCTTCGGGTGCGGATGCGGATTGGACCTTGAACTTCCAGTCCTCGATCTGCGTGCCCTCGGTGACGAGGTGCGAGGTCAGGTAGTAGAGCCGGCGACGCGCCTCCCCCTCGGGACCGGCCGGCACATTCGTGAAGCGGTCCTTCAGGTAGTAGGGCGCCCATGCTTGGGAGTAGAGCGTGGCACGGACCGACAGCTTCGCGGCGTCGAACCCGTCGGGCAGCGTGACGCGGTAGGTCACGGTATCCGTGCCGCTTCCATCGCTGTACGCCGGGTCATCGTGCGTCCCATGCCCCGGATGGGTCGCGTGGATGAACGCGGCCGGGATCTCCGGGCTGGGGCCGTCCTTGGTCCAGCCCGCGGGAAGGAGACGGTTGTCCTTCACGTGGTGCGCCCGGCGGATGAAGCTGGTCGTGAACTGGCGCTCGGCGTTGTGGGCGAGTTCCTCGTACACCTGCACCTGGCTCTGGGAGTCGATCACCTGGTGGTGGTGGTGGTAGCGCTGGGCCGCCTTGCCGTCTTCCTCCACCTCCGTGAAGAACTCCTCAGGCAGGATCTTGCCGTCCCAGTCGACGAGGACGCCGACGTCGTTGGTGCGGCCGGACGCCCAGATCACCCGCTCCCGCTTGCCGGTCTTCTCGAAGACCAGGAACTCGAGGAACATGCGCCGGAAGCCGACGCCACTGGGCATGCGATGGCCGGTCAGGTTCGTGACCTTGACGTCGGCCACGATCTGGTTGCCGGCCGCCTCGTAGTTCACGATCTCGACCTTCGCCGAGCGCTCGCGCGCGTTCTGCACGTAGTTGTACATGGCGAAGTCGAGGCCGTTGGAGGCCGTCTCGAAGTCCATCTGACGGACGCCGAGGATGTCGTTGAACTGCCTGAACATCTCCAGGAGGAAGATGTTGAGCCCCTGGAAGGTGTGTCGCCGGAAGCCTTCCTCGCGGAACTTCACGGTGATGTCCTCGATCGGCAGGCGGTGGTCCGCCTCGGGGTAGTCCTCGTCCTCGATGGTGGCGATCTTGGTCTGGATGGGATCGATGCGAATCGAGCCGTCGTGGCTGTGCCACTCCTTGCGCATGTGACAGTCCTGGCACGTGCGCTGCTCGTCATGCTTAGGCCCGAACTCGTCCTGGTACTTACTGTTCAGCCACTCCAGGTACGTCGCCTGCTCGATGTTGTGCCGGAACCCCTGGAAGTTGGGGTTCTTCTGGGACGCGAGAAGCTGGTCGATCTCCTCCTGCGGCGGCCCGTCGTCCGACGGCGGATCGGCCAGCGGCCAGTCCACGATCGGCAGGTTGATCACGTGGCACGTCCCGCACATACGCGAGGACTTGATGAAGGGGTCGTACTTCGGCGTGAGGCCGGTGCTGTGCTCCATGGGCTTGGTGATCACGTCCTCGTAGGGGCCGTAGATCTCGTCGGGCGGGCCGATCTTGAACTGCCCGGTGATGGAGTTCGCGAGGAAGTCTCCGATGCTGTCGTACTCCTCGACCTGGTGATGGCAAACGGTGCAGCTGATGCCGTCACGGGCGAGGGCGGCGTACTTCGCGCGGGGGTCGGTCGGATCCGTGATGTAGACCCAGTCCTTGTCGAAGACGGACTCCTGCGACCAGTACTCACCGGCCACGCCGTTGTCCATGTCGAAGGTGCGCTTGCCCATGGCGCCATGGCAGGTCAGACACGTGTTGACGACCTGGCTGCCGAAGAACTCGCCCTTCTCCTCGCCGAGCATGTCCTTCAGCATCGACATCTCGCTCTCGAGCTGCGAGAAGAAGACGGGGTCGCGCCCCGCGAGGCCCATCGGCGACCAGCGCCACTCGCCGTAGGGCGAGACGTTCAGGCCGCCCAACTTCGTCTCGAGGAACATGATGGGGCCGAACGCGAACCTCGAGTTGGCACCACTGTGGCACATCATGCACTGGTCCGAGGTCAGATAGGGCTGGATGTTGTTCGGATCGGCGACGACGTGGTCGTTGGCTTCCGAGGGGAACATCCGGACGTGCTCGACACACACCTTCCCCATGGTGTCGAACGTGCGGAGGAACTCGGCGTTGGGCACGCACGGTCCCCGCGCGCCGGCCACTTGCAGCTCCGGGACATCCGGACCGTGCGTCATGGTGTACGGCTGCATTTCCGGCGGAATGTCGCGCCAGGTCTCGTCGACGAAGAACGCCAACGGATCTCCCGGGAATCCCTCGATGTTGCGCAGCGCCGAGAAGGTCCCCTTTTCAGCGGCGACGGCGTGGCAACGAACGCAGGCCATTCCGAAGCCGGCCTCGGGGTAGCCGAGGCTGTCCGGGGTGTCGTAGTGCTGGTCCTTCCAGACACTGGCCCAGAACCAGCCGTCCGGCGCGCCGTCCTCCTCCTTGATCATGACCGTCCAGCCCGGCGCCGTCTTGGTGTACAGGCTGGCCGTGATGTCCTCGTCCGTCATGTCCTCGTAGCGCGCGGCCGGAGGAAGGAACATCTCTTTGATGATCATGCCGCCGTCGGGGATCTCGCCCTCGCGAGGTGCCTGCGGCTTCGCCTCCCCCGTGGCCTTGCCTTCCGGCCAGAAGTCCGGATTGCCCGTCAGCCAGTACATCACCTTCGGCGAGTAGTAGATGCGCACCGCGGGGTGCGTGCCGTAGTACTTCCCCTTGATGTAGGGGCCGGTGTCTCGCACCTTCTTGTCGCGGATCCAGCCGAGCTCGGTGGCGTAGTCGCGGCTGAGCACGAAGGGGAAGAGGATCTTCTCGTAATCGAGAAGCGGGAGCGTGGACGGCAGGGGCAGCGCGTGCTCCCGCGCCTGGCTCCCGCGAGCGAGGACCTCGGCGCTGACGGGCCCGGTCGCGTGGCCGCCTTCGGCGACCGCGTCACCCGCGTCGTGCTCGCCGGCGACGACCACGGTGATGACGAGGACCAGAACTGCGAACAGACCGAGACCTGTGCGGTACTTCACGAGCGACTCCTGCCGACATCGACACTAGATGGCGACGTTGATTACCACGGGAGCCGGGGATCGCCGCAGGCGCATTGGCCTCCCCCTGACGGAGGCCACGTCTGGAACGCGCGAGTCCACATAATGTCTTGGACAGGAGAGCCTACCTACTCACGGCCTCGGTCCTACGAACTGGCGCCGGAGGCTCCCGCCGTGGATACAGTCTCGCGCTCTTCGGGGGGGGGCCGTGCGAATGGCGCGGCACGATTGCCATGCCGTCGATCGACCTGTTGCTGCCGCTCGTAGCGTTCAACCTGGGCAAGGTCCTGCCCTGGATCCACATTGCGAACGTCCTCTACCTCGCTTCGTACAGCGTGCGGGACATCTTCTGGCTGCGCATCCTGACGGTCGTGGCCATGCTCTGCATGTTCCCCTACTACTTCTCGTGCGCAGCGAATCCCCTCTGGGAGCCGATCGTCTGGAACAGCCTGTTCCTGGGCGTGAACCTCTGGCAGATCTTCCTCCTGATCCGCGAGCGCTGGCCCGTCGCCTTGCAGGGACTGGAGCGGGAGATCTACGAGAAGATCTTTCACGCCTTGACGCCCGGCGAGTTCACGCGCCTCTTGAAGCTCGGTGAGTGGCGGGACATGAAGCACGACGAGATCCTCGTGCAGGACGGCGAAGTGGTGCAGGAGATGATGCTCCTCTGTGCCGGCGACGCGCGCGTGCTCCTCAACGACGTGGAGTTGGCTCGGCTCAAGTCCGGTCAGTTCATCGGGGAAATGAGCTTCCTGACCCAGGAGAAGGCCAGCGCATCCGTGGCGGCGGGGGATGACACCAAGGTCCTCGCCTGGCCGCAGGAGGAGCTCCAGGCCTATCTGGACAAGCACAGCGACTTGTCCTTCAAGCTGCGGGGCATCCTCGGCCGCGACCTGGTCCGCAAGCTCCAAGCGGAGAAGGCTCGCGTTCTGAGAAGCGACCAAGAGGAGGATTGATGGCCGACTCGCGCACGGCGGCGCCCCCCATGCTCGCCATCGACCACGTCACGAAGAGCTGGGGAGGACGGCCGGCCGTCGACGACGTCTCCGTGGACGTCCCGGCCGGCACCACGACCGCACTGATCGGCTCCAGCGGCTGCGGGAAGTCCACGCTGCTGCGCATGCTGGTGGGCCTCGAGCATCCCGACACGGGGCAAGTCCGCGTCGACGGTACGGAGGTCGTACCCCGCACGCTGCGGGACATCCGCAAGCGCATCGGGTACGTGATCCAGGAGGGCGGGCTCTTTCCCCATCTCACGGCGCGGGAGAACGTGGCGCTCGCGGCCCGCCCGCACGGCTGGACGAACGACCAGGTGGAGGAGCGCCTGGAGCCACTGGTCCGCCTCACCCACTTCCCTCCCGATGGGCTCGATCGCTACCCGGGCGAGCTCTCCGGCGGGCAGCGCCAGCGCGTCTCACTGATGCGCGCGCTGCTCATCGAACCCGACGCGCTCCTTCTCGACGAGCCTTTCGGTGCACTCGATCCCATGGTGCGCCACGAGCTGCAGCGGGAGTTCAGGGACATCGTGAAGTCGACAGGCAAGACCGCGCTCGTCGTTACGCACGACCTCATCGAGGCCGGCTACCTCGGCGACGATGTCGTGCTGATGAACGAGGGCCGTATCGTGCAGCAGGGCCCCTTCCGGCAGCTACTCGAGGCGCCGGCCTCGGACTTCGTCCGCCGCTTCGTGGAAGCCCAACGCGCCCCCGGCGACGGCGGTGCATCGTGATGGCCAGCGAGCGTGGCCCCATCCGGTGGATCGTGGGTGCCGTCCTCGTGGCCGCACTCGTGGTGGGCTTCTTCCAGCTCCAACCCGACGCCGAGGAGCCGGTCCGGGTCGGCTCCAAGAAGTTCACGGAAGGCGTCATCCTGGGCGAGGTGCTTCATCTCCTCGCCGGGAGTACCGGCGCGCCCTCGAAGCACGAAAGCGAGATGGGCGGCACGCGGATCGTCTACGATGCCCTCGTCAACGGCGAGATCGACGCCTACGTCGAGTACACGGGCACCCTCAAGAGCGACATCTTCGCCCAAGAGGGCTACTCGACACTGAGCGACATCAAGAAGGCCCTCGCCGCCAAGGGCATTCGCATGGGCCCGGCGCTCGGTTTCAACAACACGTACGCCATCGGCATCCGCCGCGACCGCGCCAAGGCGCTCGGCATCACCACGATCGGCGACCTACGGGATCACCCGGAGTTGACGTTCGCCTTCAGTCACGAGTTCACCGAGCGGGCCGACAGTTGGCCGGGCCTGCGTCGCCGGTACGGGTTGCCCCAGGAGGCGACGGGCATCGATCACGACCTCGCCTACCGAGCGGTGGCCGCCGGGGAGGCGGACGCGACGGACGTGTACTCGACCGACGCCAAGATCGAGGTGTACGACCTCCTCACGCTCCGGGACGACCTCCAGTACTTCCCCGGCTACGAGGCGGTCATCCTCTACCGCGAGGATCTCGAGGCACGCCATCCCGACGTGACGGAGGCGTTCGGGATGCTGCGGGATCGCATCGACGAGCCCACCATGATCGCCATGAACGCCGAGGTCGACGTCGAGGGGCGCGACGAGGGGGAGGTCGCGGCGACCTTCCTCGAGTCAGAGATGGGTCGCTACGTCACGCCGGTGGTGGAGACGTCCTGGGCGCGCATCCTTCGCCGTACGCGGGAGCATGTGAGTCTCGTCGGCGTCTCTCTCGCCATCGCGGTCCTCATCGGCCTCGCCCTGGGCGTGCTCGCGGCCAAGACAGGCCGCTTCGGGAACATCCTGATCGGCGTCGTTGGCGCCGCGCAGACGATTCCCGGCCTCGCCCTACTCGCCCTGCTCGTGCCGTGGCTCGGTATCGGCTGGCTGCCGACGGTCTTCGCGTTGGTCGTCTACAGCCTGCTGCCGATCGTGCGCAACACGCACGCCGGCATCACGGGCATTCCGCGACCGATCAAGGAGTCGGCCGAGGTGCTGGGCCTCTCCCCGAGTACGCGCCTATTCAAGGTGGAGCTGCCGCTCGCGGCCCCGTCCATCCTCGCAGGCATCAAGACCGCGGCGGTGTGGAACGTGGGCCTGGCGACCATCGGCGCACTCATCGGGGGTGGCGGCTACGGCCAGTCGATCCTCACGGGGCTGAGGCGTGCCGACACGTCCCTGATCCTGGAGGGTGCGATCCCGGCGATCGTGCTGGCCCTGATCGTCCAGTTCCTCTTCGACGTCCTCGAGCGCCGGGTGGTCTCTCCGGGTCTGCGCCCGCGAGGGCGCTAGTCCGCGGGACGGAAGGTCGCGGTCAGCCAGTCGAGCCAGCGGTCGCGGTTCGCCCCGACGGCTTGCCAGTCCACCTCGGCCGGGCGGAACTCGGTGCCGGGCCGCTCCACGTGGGCAGGCATCTGCGCACGCGCGAGCTCCGGGCGGAGCGGGATCTGGGCGGACGGACCCTTGGCGAGGCGCAACTCGTTCTCCGGAGAGGCGAGCCACGTCAGCAGGGCCGCGGCCTGCTCGGGATGCGGCGCGCCCTTCACCACGGCGACGGTGTTGGGGATGAGCACGGCGCCGATCTCGCCGTCCCCTTGATCGGGGTAGACGACCTTCACCTTGGCGCCCTCGCGGATCGCCTTCCACGCGTCGTCCGTATCGGTGAGGCAGAACGCGATGTTGTTGCTCGCATCGCGCGTTTCGCGCATGGCGCTCCCGTTGCTGGGTGTGATCTTCATCCGCCCAGCCCGACCCGCGGCGGCCACGGCCTCCAGGAACGAGCGGGCGTCCTCCTCGTCACGGGTGAGGAGGGCGACGGCGTGCGTGTAGGTGGTGCCGGTCAGCGGAGCGGCCATGCAGGTCAGCACGCCCAGTTCCTCGTACCGCGGATCCAGCAGGTCCGCGACTCGGCGAGGATGGTCCTCTTCGTTCGGGAGCACCTCCGTGTTGATCATCAGGACGCGTGCGCGCGCGCCGAACGCCACGTACTGCCCCATGGGGTCCCGCCACAGCGGGGGGAACTTCGCCGCGATCCCCTCGGGCAGCTTCGCCAGCAATCCCTGGTTGCCGAGGTCGACCATGTTCATGATCTCGTTCGACCAGAAGACGTCGGCCTTGGGATGAGCGGCTTCCCCCTTGAGGCGGCTGGGAAGGCCGATCGAGCGAAACGCTTCCGACTCGCCGACGTAGTTGACCCGGAGCTGCTTCTCCTTCTCGTACAGCTGCGCGATCTGCTGGCTCTGATCCTGGTCGACACCGCAGTAGAGGACGACGTCGGCTTCGGGCTCGGGGTCGAAGAGCCACCAGACGAGGACCGCGACGGCCACGATGACGAGCGGGAGGATGAAACTGCGCATGGGGACTTTCCGAAAGTGGGAATCGGGTGATTAGAGATCCTGCGTGCGGCCGCGACGCGCCGCCTCCTTGAAGCGGGCGGCATCCACGCCGAGGACCTTGAGCTTCTTGTGGAAGTTGGGTCGACTGATGCCGGCCAGGCGTGCCGCCGCCGCGACGTTGCCGCCGGTCTGGGCCAACAGAGACTCCACGTAGCGGATCTCGAACTGTCGCTGGGCGTCTCGCAAGGGGAGCGCCGCCGCGGCGTCCTGGTTCGGGCTGGCCGTGGGCGAGGGCGGGGGAGGCGGGGCGACGGCCTTCAACTCGGCTTCGACGCGCTCGTACTCCTCGGGCGCGAACTTGCGCTCGACGAGGGCCCTGAGCTTCTTGTTCTCTTGGGCCAGTCGGCGCTCGCGGACGGCGCGCCCGAGAAGGTGGACCACGTCCTTCATCTCGAAGGGCTTCTGCACGTAGTCGGTCGCGCCGCGCCGCATCGCCTCGAGGGCGGTCTCGAGCGACCCGTAGCCCGTCATGACGACCACCGGGATCTCGGGATGGGTCTCCGTGAAGATGGCGACGAGGTCCAGTCCGCCGAGGTCCGGGAGACGCATGTCGGTCAGGACGGCGTCCAGGTCGCCCTCGGCGAAGCGGTCCGCGCCCTCCCGGCCGGTGGCGGCCTCCACGGCCTCGAAGCCGGCCCGGCGCAGGGCGCGGGCCACCGAGTGACGCAGCGACTCCTCGTCGTCGATGACCAGAACACGGCCTTGGGGAGCGGGGGTGTCGTCCATGGGAGACACAGTATGCAAGGCCTAGGCCATCCGTGTCGCCAGGGGAATCCGGACGGTGAACCGCGCCCCGCCCTCCTCCTCGGCGTCCCCCACCTCGATCCGTCCCCCGTGGCGCTCCACGATGCCGTAGGAGACGAAGAGGCCCAGTCCGGTGCCTTCGCTGCGCCCGGTGAAGAACGGTTCGAAGACCCGGGCACGATCCGCCTCGGCCACGCCCTGGCCCTCGTCGCGCACCTCGAACAGGGCGTGGCGGCCGTCACGCCGCAGGCTGACGACCACGCGTTCCCCGTCGTCCACGGCTTGCAGCGCATTGGTAACCAAGTTCAGCACGACCTGGTGCAGCTGCCCCGCATCGCCGTCGACGACGGGGTCGTCCTCGATCTCCCGCACCACCACGACGCCCTGCCGGCGGATGGACGCCGCCGCTGCGCGCAGGACGTCGTCCACGACCTCGCCCATGTGGACGGGAGCGAACACCCGGTCGCCGGGGCGGGCGACACCGAGCAAGGCATCGACGAGGCGCGTGGCGCGCCGAGCCGTGCGCTTGGCCATGTCGAGGTCCTCGAGCACCTCGGGATCCTCGGCTGCCTTCGCGGGCATTCTCGACGCATCCGAGGATCCCGCCGAGCAGGTTGTTGAACTCGTGGGCGACACCGCCGGCCAGCGTGCCCAACCCCGCCATCTTCTCGACCTGGATCAGGCGGTCGCGGGTGGCTCGAAGCTCCTCGAGGGCGGCGGTCCGTTCCTCGAGCGTCGCGGCGAGCGAGCGGGTCTTGCGATCGACCTCGGCTTCGAGATCGTGGGTCGCGGTGCGCATCTGGACGCGCATGCGCTCGACGTCGCCGGCGAGCGCCTCCATCTCGTCCGTCGGCCAGCCAGCCGTCGCCAGCGGGGTCTCGAGGTCCCCCGACGCGATGCGATCGACGCTGGCCCGCAGGCGGCGCACGGGGCGGATCACGAGCACGTAGAGCGTCGCGGCGAGCAGGGCGGCCATGCCGATCAGGAGCAGCCCGAGGCGCGCGATCAGCCGACCACGTCGCGCCGCCGTGGCTTCGCGCGCGCGCGCGGCCGACTCGTCGCGGAGGAGTTGGGCCGCTTCCGCGATCTGCGTCGCCGCCACGGCATCGACCGCGTCACGGACGATCTCCAGGTGCGCTTGCGTCGCGATGCCGCGCGAGCTCGCCTCCGCGGTGAGCGCATCCCGCAAGGCCCGGGTGTTCGTGGCGTGCCGGTGCAGCGGATCGCCCTCGAGGGGCAGGGCGTCGCGGTGGAGATCGAGCGGCTCGGCCGCGAGCCACTGGCGCAGGCGACGCTCGGCCCGGTCGAGGAGGATCTCGGTCCCGGCCTGCGACCGGTCGACCAGGGACTGCGCCAGCGACTCGAGCTTCGCCTCCGCCTCTTCGGCCCGGGCCTGCGCTTCCCGACGCGCGTCCTTCAGATCCGCGGCCGTGATCCAGGCCACGACCGCGGCCCCGAACACGAGCACGACGGCGCCGAGCAGGAGCAGGGTTCGGCCGACGAGCGTCCTCATCGCTCGCCATCCGGAGCCGGCCACCGGACCGGCCCCCGCCGGAGGCGATCCGCCCACGCGAGGCACTCCAGCGGCACGACGAGGCCTTCGGCCCGTGCGGCGCGGATGTCCACGCGGACCTCGGACACGTTGACGGTGGAGCGGGCGGGCGGATGTTCGGCCGGCGCGAGCACCATGCGGCCGACGTTGGCCGCGACGCGCCCCAGGAGTCGGAGGTCGGGCAGGACGACGATGGCCGCGCCGCGCTGCCAGTGGGCCACGTCGTCGGAGACGAGCGGGACCTGGTCCCGGCGAGCCCGGGCCACGAGCGAGGCGAACGAGGCCGGCTTCTCCCCCGCACCGAGCCGGAGGTGCAGGAGGAGATCGGGCTCGGCCGTACCCTCGACGCGATCGAAGCCGGCCGCGGTCGCCAGAGCGTCGGCGGCGCGTGCCAGGCCGTCGGACGTCGCCGGCCAGCTGAGCATCCCGGCGTGACGCTTGCCCGTGCGATCGATGCGGCGCAGCACCTCGGCCACACGTGAACCATTGACGACCGCTCTGACGACCACCGCGCGCCCCTGCGGGCTCGGTGCGGGCGGATACTCCTCGCCGTTCACGTACCACGCGGTGTCCACGAACACGCGCGGCACGTCCGGCAGCTTGTCGGCGAAGAACGCGCCGGCCGTCGGACCGAGCACGAAGAGGAGGGGCGGCGGGTGGGCTTCGAGCCGGGCGAGGATCGCCGCCCGCCCCTCGTCCGTACCGAACGGGGTCTCCTGCCGGACACGCGGCAGCTTCGCGTCCTCGAGTCCGTCGCGAATGCCGTCGTAGGCGAATCGCTCGAGACCCGCGTCTTCGTCGAAGAGGACGGCGCGAATGGGGCTCGCCAGGGGCGATGCGTTCTCCTCGCCCGCGCCCACGACGACCGGGCGCGCGAAGACGAGGACGAGCAGGACGACGAGGGCCGGGGGCCGTGTGGAGGCCATGGGGCCCATGCTACGGGGAATCGGGCTAAATCCTGCCCGTCGGTACCACGTCGAGGTCGAGCGCGTCCTCTTGTCCCCGCGCGAAGAGCTGGGCACCGCGCAGCGCCACCATGGCCCCGTTGTCGGCGCACAGGCGCGGGCTGGGGAAGCGGATCGCGAGCCCCTCGGGCGCGCGCTCGGCGAGGAGGCGACGCAGCTCACGATTCGCGGCGACGCCCCCCCCCACTACGAGGCTCTTCGCGCCCTCGCGCTTTGCCGCTTCGAGCGCGCGCGCAACGAGTACGTCGACGACGGCTCGCTCGAACGAGGCGGCGACGTCCGCGCGACTCGCCTCGAGATCCGGGCGGTCGGGTGCATCGCGCTTCCCGCCGGCGCCCTTCAGGAAGTAGAGCACCGCGGTCTTGAGGCCGGAGAAGGAGAAGTTCAGCTTGTCCGCCGGCGGACGGTAGCGGGGGAACCGGACGGCCTTCGGGTCGCCCTCCACGGCCAGCTTGCTCACGGACGGCCCCCCCGGCTGCGGCAGGTCGAGGAGCACCGCCACCTTGTCGAAGCACTCGCCCGCGGCGTCGTCGATCGTGGAGCCGAGGATGCGCATGTCGTCGAGGGCGCGGCAGCTGTAGAGCGCCGTGTGCCCCCCGGACGCCACGAGCGCGACGAAGGGGGGCTCGAGGTCCGGATAGTCCGCCATGGCGGAGACGACGTGCGCTTCGATGTGATCCACCCCGACCAGGGGGAGGCCCCGGGACCAGGCGATCGCCTTCGCGGCCGCAACCCCGACCATCAAGGACCCGACGAGACCGGGTCGGTGCGTGACGGCCACGAGGTCCAGCTCATCGAGCGCGTGGCCCGCCTCCACGAGCGCTCGGTCGATCACCGCGGTCACGCGCTCGGCGTGCGCGCGGCTCGCGATCTCCGGCACCACCCCGCCGAAGGCGGCGTGCAGGTCGAATTGCGAGGCGATCTCGTTCGACAGGATCGTCCTCGGCGCACGAAGCACGGCCGCGGCCGTGTCGTCACACGACGTGTCGATCCCCAGGACCAGCGGGGCGTCGGTCATCGGCCGGGGCGGATCCGACGGAGCACGAGCTGCCCCTGGAGAAGCTCCACGGCGCGCTGAAGCTGCGGGTCGACCCAGTCGAGGGAAACGTCGTCGAACATGGGCGTCTCGCCCCACGGAACCGCCTCTTGATTGCGGAAGAGCTGCCTCAGCTTGTCCCGGCCTTCGGCGTCCGAGGGCACGATGACGTCCGGCAGGATGCCGGCGGCCGGGCGCTCCTCGTCCGACGCCGCGGGGCTCTTGGTCGGGGGCCGCTGGTAGGACCGGCCGGACGGCAGGTAGTAGCGCGAGGTCGTAAGTTGCAGGCCGGCGTCGCGGCCGGGGATGTCGGTGATCGACTGGACGAGGAACTTCCCGTAGGTGCGCTCCCCCACCAGCAAGGCGCGGCGATGATCCTGGAGCGCGCCGGCGACGACTTCGGAGGCGCTGGCACTGCGACCGTTCACCAGGACGATGAGCGGGATGTTCTTGGAGATCGTGTTCTCGGCCTTGGCGTCGTACTGGCGCGTGGCGCCGGGGGCGCGGCCTTCCATGCGGACGATGATGCCGGCGTCGATGAACCGGTTCGCGATGGCCACGGCCGTGGGCAGGACGCCGCCGCCGTTGTAGCGCAGGTCGAGGACGAGGCCCTCCACGCCGGAGGCGAGCATGGCGTCCAAGGCCTTGTCGAAGTCCTCCTGCGTCGCTTCGGCGAACTCCGTCAGTCGGATGACGCCGATGTTGGCGTCGGGCCCCACGCGACGCTCGAACACGGTGGGCGGCCGGACGACGGCGCGCTCGACGGGCACGACGACGCGCGCTCCCGTGGCCGGCCCGGTCTCGGGGCGAGGTCCGCGCACGTACGTGATCTTCACCGTGCTGCCCGGCTCGCCCTTGAGCAAGCGGGTCGCTTCGATGCGCTCGATACCGACTTCCGCCAGCGGCTGTCCGTCGGCTTCGACGAGGGTGTCGCCTGGACGGATGCCGGCCCGTTGGGCCGGTCCGCCGGGCAGGACCCCGGCGACCAGGAGGCCGTCGGAGACGTCCTGCACCTTGACGCCGAGTCCGGCGTACTCACCGGCGGTGGATTCCTCCCACTTGCGGTGTTCGTCGGGCGGGATGACGGTGGAGTACTCGTCCAGCTGACCGACGTACGCGCCGAGCGCCTGGTAGAAGGCGTCCTCGGCGCGCTCGCGGTCCAACTCGTCGACGTAGGTCTGGGCGACGCGACGCCGCACGAAACTCGCGGCGTACTCGTCCCAGTAGACCCCGTCCTGATCCGGCCGTGCCCCGGCACCACGCGTCCCTACGAGCACGAACGCCGTCACCATGGCGACGAGCGGGAGCATCACGAGCAGGGCGGTTCCGGGCTTCATCGGGTACTCCACGATCCGACGGGATGGTAGTCGGGCCCCGGGGCTAGTCGAAATCGCCCCGGCCGAACTCGACCGGATGGTCGGCGCCGACGTTCAGCACGAGCCCCAGCGCGATGAACGAGGTGAGGAGGCTCGAGCCCCCCTTGGAGATGAAGGGAAGCGGCATCCCGACGACGGGGAGCAGGCCCAGCGTCATGGCCATGTTGATGGCCGCCTGGCAGGCGAAGAGGGTTGCGATCCCGACCGCGAGCAGACGCCCCGATGGCTCCCGGACCCTCAGGGAGGTCCGGAGGAGCAGCGCCACGAAGAGCAGGTAGAGCCCGAGGAACACGCTCGCGCCGATGGTGCCGAACGCCGTGATCATCACCGGGAAGATGAAGTCGGTGTGCGACTGCGAGAGGAAGCGGACGGCTTCGCCCGTTTCGTCCCCGACGCCCGAGCCGAAGACGGACGCGGTACCGACAACGACCTTGGAGTGATGGAGCTGGTGCCCCTTGTCACGAAGCAGGACCTTGTCGTTGCTCGACTGGTAGGTGAAGGCCCGGATGCGGTCCTTCTGGTACTCGTTGAGCAGGCCGGGAACGAAGAAGAGCACCAAGCCGGCGATCAGGCCCGCCAGCGCCACGACGCCGAGGTGCCGCGGCCGAGCCCCCGCGACGTAGAGCAGCACGAAGAGGATGGGGATGAGGAGGAGCGCCGTGCCGAGGTCGGGCTGCTTCATGATCAGCAGGACGGGCACGAGGGTGAGAGCGAAGGGGACGGCCAGTCCCTTGAAGTGGCGGTAGCTCCGCTCGTAGCGGATGTAGCCGGCGAGCGTGATCACGATGATGACCTTCATGAACTCGCTGGGTTGGATCTTGATGCCGCCGATGCTGAGCCATCGCTTCGCGAAGTCGTTGAGCCCACCGACGCCGACCGCGAGGACCGCGAGGAGCATCGCCAGCCCGAGGCCGTAGATGAGGTAGCGCGCGCGCACGACGCGCTGATAGGGCACGGCGAGCATGAGCAGACAGGCGGCGACACCGATCACGGTCCATCGGATCTGGTCGACCGTGAAGCGCCCCTCGGCCTCGGGGGATGCCGCCCCGACGCAAACGACGCCGAGAACGGCGAAGCCCACGGCGAGCGCCAGGAGGAACCAGTCGGCGCGCTTGAGCCGATCGCCGAGGGTCATCTCACGCATGGCGGGCCCACCACGCGAGGAAGTCGTGGATGGCGTTGGCGGAGGTGAGCCCAGCCGCCGCCTCGCTGCGAGCATGCAGTACACACGCGAAAGCGATCGGCGGGCGCCCCGGCGCCTCGTAGAAGCCCACGAACCAGTGGTGCCACACGCCCTCGGGCTTCAGCTGCTTCAGGGCCCACCAGGCGCTCGGCTGCGCCGTCCCCGTCTTGCCGTAGACGGTCCCGGGCAGGGACTTGAGCGCGGTGTGACGCGCCGTCCCCCCTGATCCGTAGATCACGGCGCGCATGCCGGCGCGGACCCGTTCGAGGTCCGCCGTGGGGATGCCGAGGGGCTCATGGGGATACGTGAAGGGCGTGCCGTCGGCGGCAGCCACCACGTGGGGCGTGACGAGCGTGCCTCCGTTGGCGATGGCCGCCACGGCCCGGACCATCTGGAGCGGCGTCGTGGTCACGGGCCCCTGGCCGATGGCGAGATTGCGCGCGTCCTCGGCGAGGAGGGGCGCCGGCTCGTCGGGCTCCCGGTGGATGCGGTCGTGGTACGTGAGCTTGAAGCCGATGGCGAGCGCGCCGGGTGCGCCGTCCACCTCCTTGTCTTCCTCGACGCCGAGAGCATGGAGATAGCGCAGGAGATTGGCGCGCGCTTTGGCCGCGGCCTCCTCGGCGGAGGGCCCCGCGGCGAGCGGCGGGAGCAGGAGGCGGAAGTCGAGATCTCGGTAGGGGAAGCGGCGCTCGCCACCCCGCACGCGGAGCAGGGCCTGCCGGGCACCGACGGCACGGGCCGCATGACGAATCGCCGTGGCGAGGCCGGTCGCCAGCCGCTGGGGGCCGCGCCCGGCGAGGCGCTCGGGTACACCGGCCTGCAGATCGAGTCTCAGCTGGATCCCGTCCTCGGCCGCGAGGCGCTCGGCGGCCGTCCGGATGGGCTCACGGGGGTCGAAGTCGATCCAGGGGCGGAGGAACTGCCCGCGGCTCTCGGCCGCCACGTCCACGCACGTGGGCCGGCCGAAGCCGAAGTTCTCGAGGTAGCGCGGCACGGTGCGGCGAAACACGTCCCAGTAGCGGGGGAAGTCCTTCAGCGACCAGGCGAAGTACTTGTTGCAAGAGACCTCGATGGCGCCGACGAAGTCGACGTCACGGTGGGCGTGGCAGCCGGGCGTGCGGACGAGGAGCGAGTCGCACGCGAAGTACCGCCCCCGGCTCTCGAGCGGCAGCGGCGTCCCGGCGGGCATGTGGCGGACTCCGTCGAGCATGGCCAGGCCCACGAACACCTTCATGGTGCTCCCCGGCTCGACGGCGATCTGATGGACCCGGCTGAGGTGACGGGGCGCCGGCTTCGAGATACGCCGCTGGAAGGCCTCGAGGGTCTCGCCCTCACGTAGGGGCTCGTGCTGCGACGGCAGCCACTGCCCCAGCGCCGGGTCGTACCGCGCGTCTCGTTCGACGGGGTCGTAGAGGTGCTCCAGGTCGCGCGCCAGGACGAGCCGAGGGAGTTCTCCCCAGGCGACGATCTCCCCCGTGTCCGCCCGCATCGCGACCAGCCCGCCCGACGGCTGACTACGCGGGAAGTAGCCCTGGTCCTTGCCCCAGTGCTCGAGCACGCTGTCGGCCTGGCGACACGCCGCCTTGTCGAGCGTCAGCGTGAGTTCCATGCCGCGACGGGGGAGCGTCTCCTCCACCGTGATGGTGAACGCGCCGTCTTCGTCGCGCGCCAGGGTCTGCGATCCGTTCTCGCCAATCAGATACTCGTTCATGGCGCGCTCGATGCCGGCGCGGCCGATGCGGGTGTCGTAGCCGACGTTGCCGTGGTACTCCGCCTTCAGCGCCTCCAACTCGTCCGCACCGGTCACGGCGGAGACGAGCCCCAGGAGCTGGCCGGCGGGTCCCTCGGGGTCGTAGCGACGACGGAGCGCCGTGAGGATGCGGAACCCGCGGTATTGCCCCACCTCGTCCAGCTCGATCAGCCGCACCACGTCCTGGCCCACGTCCGCCAGAACGCGTCCTTCCCCCGTCTTGTAGACGAACGGGCGCGACATCAGATCGGCGACGAGCTGCTCGATCTGATCCTTGCGCAGGAAGTCGGGGCGGTCGGGCCGCGACGGGCTGGCGCGGAGCCGATCCGCCTTGGCATGGATCTCGGCCACCCGGTCGTCGGCGAACTTCTCGAGTTCACCGGTTTGGATGCCGAGCGCGGCGGCGAGCGGGCCGAGGTCCGGGGGGGACATCTCCTCGAACGACGAGGCCGGCGTGCGACACGAGCAGCGCCTGACCCGGAAGCGCCTCTCGGGATCGTGGAAGTGGATGGTGCCGCAGGTCGGGCAGCGCCGACGGGCTCGAGACTCCCACTCCGCACCAACGATGGCCACCTGGCGAATGGGTGCGTCCCAGGCGAGGAGGGCGCCCTGCCTGTCCACGATGCGCCCGCGGGGCGGCCGGAGGGTCCGCGTGGTCTGCCGCTTCTTCTGCGCGATGGCCGCGCACGCCGACCGGTCGAGGGTCTGGAGCTGCACCATGCGCAGCCAGATCAACCCGAACGCGACACACGTCAGGAGGAAGAGGATGCGGAGCCTACGCGGGAAGGCCACGGGGCCTCCCGTTGAGCTCGTCGAGCAACCGGAACCGGTCGAGCAGGCCGTAGAGGCCGGCCGCGAGGAGCGCGGTCCACAGCGCCGAGGGGAAGACGGCGAGCACGTCGGCGGCCACCAGTCCCTCGCGGGCGAAGGGCAGGCTCCTCAGGAGATAGAGCCAGCCGGCGAGGATGGTCCCCGCGAACGCGGCAAGGACGGCGGACGACGTGTCCACGCGCCCGCGGCTGCGCCTCCCTTCACAGAACAGGAATGCGACACAGCCGAGGACGAACGCGTGCGTTCCGAGTGGGTCGAGCGACAGCGCGTCGCGGACGAACCCCAGCAGGATCGCCCAGCCGACCGCCCGGTACCCGCGTGCGCGCAGGGCGATGTAGACGACCACGGCAACCCAGAGGTCGGGGGCGTGCGCGTGCAGGCCGAGCGCAGCCGGACAGAGATCCGGGATCGCGGCAGCCAGCAAGATCAGGCACCAAAGCACGAAGAGAGCCATGCGCGCGGCCTACGGGGGTAGGAGAACGATGGCGTGGGTGGAGCGCGAGAGATCCAGCGCGGGTCGCACACGGACGATGGGCAGGTCGTCCTGGTCGCGATCGATGACGTCCGTGACGTGTCCGATGAGGAGCCCGGCGGGGACGAGGGCTTCCGCGTTCGAGGTCACGACGGGCGTGCCGGGCAGGACGCGCCCCATGCCCGAGTCCACGTGAATGTGGCGGACGTCGAGGTCCTCGTCCTTGCAGCCCCGGCCATATCCGCGCACGTAGCCGGTGAGTCGCACGCCTTGGTCGGTGCGCAGGGCGACCTCCTGGCGGCTGCGTCTGTCGGTGAGCAGCTTCACGAACGCGGAGCGTGCGTGGACGATCTCGACCCGACCGACGAAGATCGAGCCGGAGACGACGGCCATGCCTTCTCTCACCCCGTCGATGCTGCCGCGATCGATCAGTAGCGAGCGGCGGGTGCCGGAGGTGTCGGCCCCGCGCAGGACGCGGACGACCACGGCGCGCGGCAGGCGGTCGAGGCCGCTGGCACCGAGCGCGCGCGACAACGCCTCGACATCCTGCTCCACACGAAGGCGCTCGGCGTAGTGCTCGCGAAGGAGCGCGTTTTCCACCTCGAGGGAGCGGGCGCGGGGATCGTCGGAGGCCTCTTCCTCGAGGGCATCGCCTACCCAGAGACGCGGATTCAGCGCCGGCAGGCGGCCGAAGTAGGCGAAGAAGGAGGCGACCGGCCGCTCGAGCGCCGGGATGCCGGCGGGCTTCAAGACCGGCAGCGCGAACAGGGCGATCAGGACCGCTCCCCACGCATGCCGCTTCTGAACCCGCATATCCACTCCGCCGGCGGGGAGACCCCGCGTGACCGTCAGCATCCCCCGGGGCACGGACAGCCCCGGCCGCCTCAACCAATTGGGGATGAACGAAGGATACACCCCTATGGAGTGTATTGAAGGCCCTATCCCTCCCCCGTCAAGCGTTGAGTGCCCGGGACGGCGGAGCCGACGAGGTGACGTGAACGCCCACGCAAGCCCGACGGCGCACACCAGCGGAGGGCAAGCCCGAAGCCAACGTCGCGGGACACAGCCCCCGCCCGACGACGGTCGGCGCGTCGGATGGGGTGGCGAGGGCCCATGAGGAGGCCGTGGCGTGGTCAACCACGCGAGGCCGACGCCGAGTAGCAGGCAGCCGCCGAAGGCAAGCGCGAAGCCAACGCCGGCAGGACACAGGCATCCCCCGACGACAATCGGCGCGTCGGATGGGGTGCGGGAGGTCTCCGCGGAGGCCGTGGCGTGGTCTCCCACGCGAGGCCGATGGCGAGCAGAAGGCACCGATCGAAGGCAAGCGCGAAGCCAACGTCAGCGGGACACAGGCCGCTGCCGACGACGGTCGGCGCGTCGGATGGGGTGGCGAGGGCCCATGAGGAGGCCGTGGCGTGGTCTCCCACGCGAGGCCGATGAAGGGGCGCTCGGCACTCCAGCCGGGGCGCAGCCCCCACCCATGCAAGGGGCCCTAGCCCGAAACCTAGTCGTCGCCGGCGTCTAGGGCTACTCGCAGGTCTCGAATCTTCTCGAGAAACACCCCGGTCCCCCGCGCGACGGCGGTGAGCGGATCCTCCGCGACGCGTACCGGGAGGTTGATCTCCTCGGCGATGACGCGGTCGAGGCCACGGAGCAGCGCACCGCCCCCGGCCATGACGACGCCGCTGTCCACGAGGTCGGCGGCGAGCTCGGGCGGCGTGGACTCCAGCGTCGCCTTGACCGTCTCCACGATGCCTCGGACGGGCTCCTGGAGCGCTTCGCGGATCTCTTCGCTCGTCACGACGACCTTGCGGGGCAGCCCCTGCTTCAGGTCCCGCCCCTTGACGTCCATGGTCATCTCGCGCTTGAGGGGATAGGCGCTGCCGATGCCGATCTTGATCTTCTCGGCCGTCTGCTCGCCGATGAGCAGGTTGTAGGTGTTGCGCATGTGGTTGACGATGGCTTCGTCCATCTCGTCACCGGCGACGCGCACCGACTGGGCCGTCACGATGCCCGCCAGCGAGATGACGGCGACTTCGGTCGTACCACCGCCGATGTCGACGACCATCGAGGCCTGCGGCTCCGTGATGGGCAGTCCGACGCCGATGCCCGCCGCCATGGGCTCCTCGATGAGGAAGACCTTGCGGGCGCCCGCGCGCTCGGCGCTGTTGATGACGGCGCGCTTCTCGACGGGCGTGATGCCGTAGGGAATGGCGATCACGACGCGGGGATGCACGGCCCAGGTCCGGTCGTGCACCTTGTAGATGAAGTAGCGGAGCATCGCCTCGGTGATCTCGAAGTCGGCGATCACGCCGTCCTTGAGGGGACGGATGGCGACGATGTTGCCCGGCGTCTTGCCGAGCATCTCCTTCGCGGTGTCGCCGACGGCCCGGCCCTCGAGAAGGACCTTGTTCGTGCCCTTCTTCACGGCGACGACGCTGGGCTCATTGAGGATGATGCCCCGTCCCTGCACGCAAACGAGCGTGTTGGCGGTCCCGAGGTCGATCCCCATGTCGGTGGAGAACTTCCCGATCAGCCACTCAAGAACCTTCGCCATCTCGCCCGTGCCCTCCTGGCCGCGTCTGCGACCCGCGTGGCCGGAAGATAACCCCATTCGGGGACGGTGCCCGGCCCCGACGCAAAGCGGGCGCCGGATCCGATCCGGATCCGGCGCCCGCCGTGTGGTTCGATGCGGCCGTGTGGTTCGATGCGGCCGTGCTGGTTCGATGCGAAGAGTGAGGCTAGTTGCCGAACAGTCCGATCCCGAAGCTCTTGTTCAGGGCGAGCTGCATCACGATGAACGCACCCAGGAGCAGGAGGGTGGTCACCACGATGAGACCGTTGCCGAGCCCCTCGGGGGCGGCTTCCGTGTCTTCAGCGTCCACGTCCCGATAGTCCGTCTTGGCCATGGCGGCTCCTCTTGGTTCTCGGTGCGAGCCTAGCGGCTCAGCACCCGGTCGCCGCGGCGGATCATGCTCTTCTGGAAGTCCGTGAGGGACCGGCCCGCCGACTGCTTGGCCTGCACGTCGGTGATCACGATCGTCGTCACGTACTGACTTCCACGCGAGACCATGTACTTGAAGCCGGGCTTGACCCCGTCCTCGGCACCCAGCGAGATCACGGCGATGTTGGTCCCGCCGTCGACGGCGAGGACCTGACCCTCATGAGCCGGCTGGTCGAGCGGGATGTCCGCCTCGCCACCGAGCTTGGTGATCGCGGTCTCGGCCGTGAGGCTGGCGCTCCGCAGGTTATCCATGAGCTCGGCGATCCGGGCCTCGAGGTCCTGCTTGTTGGCCAGCAGGTTCTCGAACTGGATCTCCTTCTCGTTCAGGCTGCGGACGGCCGCCTCCTTCTGATCCAGGTACTGCCGGATGCGCTCGCGGAGATTCCCGATCTCGGCCTGAAGGGCGTCGATCATCTCGCGGTTGGCCTGAATGGTCTTCTGCGCCGTGTCGACGGCGCTCGCGGAGACGGTGAGCTGGCCACTCGTCTCGTTGTGGGCCTGCTTCAGGAGATCGTTCATCGACCGAACCTGGTCGTTCTCCTTGTTGGCGACCTTCAGGTCTTCCTGGGCAGTGCGAACCTGCTTCAGAAGGTTGACGTTTTCCTGTTCCTTGTCGTTGATCGTCTTCCCGAGGTTGGCGATCTCGGCCTGCGTGGCGACATCAAGGTCCGTGTACTTATTCTTCCACGTGTCCTGCTGCCCCAGGTAGTTGGACGCGGCCATCAAGAAGGCGGCCGCGAGCACGAGATTCACGACAACGAGGATCTTGGCGACGGTGCTCATGCGCTGCTCCTCGCAGAACCCCTCGCCGGGGTTCGCGTAGATATCCAATCCGCAGTCCGGACGTCCCCCTCCCGGAACGCCCATGTACTGCGGGCTTCAGGGGTTATGGCAGAGGGCCGGAAGCGAGTCAAAGGTTTTCGCCCTGCTTGGAACCGGACTCCCCCGGCTCGCGGCTGACTATTGTGCCATGGTCGCCCCCGCGAACCCCGCGAAGAAGCGCCGCTAGGACCACGAGAACGAGGAAGGCGAACCAGGGCGCATCCCCCCACCGAACGTAGGGCGTGAGCCGCGGATCGATGACCAAGGATGCCCTCGCCCAGCCCTCGCGGAACGTGTCTCCTTCGGCGTCTTCGGGCTCGGCCTCGGAGGGGCCGAGCGGACGTAAACGCCCGTGGGCGCGGCCCGTAGGACCCCAGAAGGATGTGGGGCCGGTGTTCCCGGCCATCACGATGGTCGTCGCCGTCTCCGCCGCGCGAAGCGCCGCCGCGGCCCGAATCTGCGCGCGGAAACCGGTCGGTCCGAACCACCCGTAGTTCGCCGGATTGAGCAGGACCACGGCCCCCTTGGCGCGCCAATCACGGCACGCGGAGGGGAACAACAACTCGAAGCAGATCACGGTGCCCAGCTTGATTGCCGTGTCACCGTCGTGTCGCGCTGCGTTCGTCACGAGTTCGAGGGGGGCCTGATCGGTGTCTCCGGGGTCGAGTTCGGGGATGACGGAGACGAGCGTGCGAAACCAGCGGAGGGGGACGAGCACGTCCCCCATCGGGGTGTACTCGCCGCCGGGCACCAGGACGACCTTGTCGTGCCGGCCCCGGACCCAGGGCGCCACCTCGTGGGGAGCCGGGGGAGCGGCGGGCTCCTCCTGCGGGGACGGCACCTCGGAGGGGTCGATGAGAAGCAGGCTGTCGTGGGTGCCGTAGGCGCCGATCGTCGCGTGGCGCTCGTCTCCACGACGGAACTGGAAGACGACGCCCAGCAGGAACGGTGGCGGGGCGTCCATGTGGGCCACGGTACTCGTGACGTTCTGCAGGATACGCAGCTCGTTTTCCCAGACGTCGGGGAAGCGATTGGCGAGGTCGCTATCCACGAACTCCCAGGGGATCATCGTCTCGGGCCAGAGCACGGCGAACACGTGCCGGCCGTCCCGCTCGGCTTCAGCCAGGCCCTCGCGCGTCAGGCGGAGGTGGACATTGAGCATCGCCATCCGTTCGCCGGGGCGATCGGAGTGCTTGAGCGACTGAGCGATGTTCCCCTGCACGGCGAGCAGCTGCCCGTTGCCGGTGGACAGGATCTCCCCCGCCTCGACTCGCCTTTCGTAGTCGCCAAGCCGGTAGCGTCCGCCCGTGACGAGCATGGCGATCAGGGCCGTGGGCAAGGCCACGGCGAAGGCCGCGCGGGCCCACCGACGCGCCGTGATGCTGCCCACGAGCGTGATCAGGGCACCGCTCGAGAGCGCCGCGACGAGGACGAGCGCGTAGGCGCCGAGGAACGCGCTCGAGGCGACGAAAGCGTCGCCCGAGGGAAAGGCGACGAACGAGAGGGATCGTGACGGCCAGGGCATGCCCCCGAACCAGATGGTCCTCAACAGCTCCTCGCCAAGGAGGACGGCAGGCGCGGCGAGAAGAAGCCCCACGCCACGCCGCGTGAGGAAGCGGAGGGCGAAGGCAGCGAGCAGGTACACGAGCGCCAGGATCAGCCCGGTGCCCGGAATCTGGGCCGGATGCACCTCGCCGAGCCAGCGCAGCGCGAAGGCAAAGTGAACGAAGCCGTAGAGAAAGGTCCATCGCTTCCAGCCGCGCGCGTGGAGGGCGAGGAGCAGGAACGGCACGTCGGCGAGCAGGACGGCGACCGGGAGGGGTCCCGGTGGGATCGCCAACCAGTCGAGGAAGGCCCCGAGAAGGACGAGCAGGAGAGCGACGAGCGGGCTCATTCGAGCCTCTCCAGGGGGTACACGTCCACGAGGGCGCTCTCGGCGGCCGGGGCATCTACGTTCTCGGGAAGCGCGGCGAGCGCGGAGGAGCGCATGGCGACGAGTGGATCGCCGCTTCCCGACCAGGGGAGCGCGCGGGCCACGAGCGCGCCGGCGTCGTCGGTGTCGAGCTCCACTGGACGGAAGCGTCGACGCGACGCCGCGCGGCCCCAGGGTCCCTCGTACCGCGCGCGCAGACGACGCCGGCCAGCGAACGGCCGCCCGAGCAGGGCGTGGATCGCGGGAACGACGAGCAGCTCGAACCCGACGAAGGAGGCGGCGGGGTTCCCCGGAAGACCGAAGACCAGGACGCCTTCCTTCGTGCCGAACCACAGCGGCCCACCGGGCTGAACGGCCCATCGGTGGAACACGCACTCGACGCCTTCCGCCGCGAGGGCGTCCGGGACCAGGTCCAGGTCGCCCTTGCTGACGCCGCCGGAGAGCACGAGGATGTCGTGATCCAGGCCGCGTCGCACGAGCGCGCCCAGCGCATCCAGCTCGTCGACGGCCACCCCGAGATCGTGCGCCCGCGCACCGGCGCTCCGGGCTTCGGCCCGCAACATGGGGGCGTTGGAGTTGCGGATGCGGCCCGGGGTCATCGGCGCCTCGACGGCGAGCAGCTCGGTGCCCGTCGGCAGCACGGCCACGTCCGGCCTCCGGGCGACGGGGACGGCGGCCACCCCGGCGGTGGCGAGGACCCCGACCGTGCCGGCGTCGATACGCCGACCGGCGGACACGACGACCTCGCCTTGACGCACGTGGGTGCCGGCCTCGACGACGTATGCGGCGTCCGAGGGGAGCGTGTCGATGTGGACCCGGTCGCCGTCCAGGCGGCACCACTCCACCGGAAGCACGCGGTCGGCCCCGCGGGGCACCACCCCGCCCGTGTTGATCCGCTGGGCGGCTCCGGGTGCGACCGAGGGTCCGGGCCCATCGCCCGCCGCCACCCGGCCGAGCACGCGGAGCGTGGCCCTGGCCCGGGCATCGGCGGCGGCTACGGCGAAGCCGTCCATGGAAGCGCGGCGAAAAGGCGGGAGGTCGTGATCCAGGACGACGTCCCGGCCCATCACCCGCCCGAGCGCCTCGTCCAGCGGCACGCGCTCCATGCCGGGCAGCCGACCGGCCAGGGCGGCGCGGACGGATTCGAGGGCCTCTTCGACGTTCACCATGGGCCGGAATCCTACCCGGCCGAAGCACGCCTCGGCGTTGGCGCGTCCCCGCGCCGCCCCGCAGGTAGGATCCGGCCCCGCGATCGGATCTTTGACCATGCCCCACGCCAGCATCTCCAGCGAACTCGACGGCCACGGCCTCCACGTCACGGTGCTGGTCGCTCGGTGGTATCCCGAGGTGACCGATCGCCTCCGCGACGGCGCGCTCCAGACACTCCTGGCTGCCGGGGTGGCCGAGGACGACATCACGATCATCGAGGTGCCGGGCGCCTTCGAGCTCGCCCAAGCGGCGACGTGGGTAACCCGGGCGGGCATAGCCGACGCCGTCGTGGCGCTGGGGTGCGTGCTGCGGGGGGAGACCCCCCACTTCGACCACATCGCACGCGCCGCCACGGACGGGTGCCTCCGCGCGGCCCAGGACTCCGGCATCCCCGTCGCGTTCGGCGTCATCACCGCCGACACGAAGGCGCAAGCCGAGGCGCGCGCGGCCGACGTCGGGGGCGGCATTTCCAAGAAGGGTGGGAACAAGGGCGTCGAGGCGGCAGATGCCGCCGTCCGGCTGGCCCGGACGTTCCGGCGACTCGAGGACGCCCGATGAGGGTCCGCACGCGTGCGCGCGAACTGGCGCTGCAGTTCCTCTATCAGATCGACGTCCAGGGAGACGAGTACCGCTCCGAGCTCACGTCCTTCCTCAACGAGGCCCTGGCGGGCAAGGCGGGTGCGAAGGACGCGATCGTGTATGCACGCCGCCTCGTCGACGGCGTGATCACGCATCGCGACGCGATCGATGCGTTGCTGAGGGGCGCCGCCCGCAACTGGGACCTCGAGCGCATGGCCGTGGTCGACCGGAACGCCCTGCGGATCGGCTGTTACGAGTTGCTCCACGAAGACGAGATCCCGATGAAGGTCGCGATCAACGAGGCGATCGAATTGGGGAAGCGCTTCTCGACGGAAGCATCGGGTTCGTTCGTGAACGGCATTCTCGACCGGATCCGTCGGGACAAGGGGTTGTAGCCATGGGTCTGTTCCAGAAGCTCAAGTCCGGACTGTCGAAGACGCGCGACAAGCTGACCGGCGGCATCCGAACGGTTCTCACGCTTGGCCGCAAGATCGACGACGACCTCCTCGAGGAGCTCGAGGAGAGCCTGCTCCTCGCGGACGTCGGCCCGACGGCGACGGCCGATCTCCTGGAGGCCGTGCGCGAGGGGTGGACCCAGGGGACGCTCCGAACGGCCGACGACGTCCTGCCGTTCCTGCAGACCGAGATCGCCGAGCGTCTGCAGCAGGGTGGCAACGAGATTGCGAAGGAGGAGCCGGGGCCCACGGTGATCCTCGTCTGCGGCGTGAACGGCTCGGGGAAGACAACGTCGATCGGGAAGCTGACGGCGTGGCTGAGGCGACAGGGGCACTCGGTGGTACTGGGAGCCGCGGACACCTTCCGTGCCGCCGCCGTCGAGCAGCTCACCATCTGGAGCGAACGAAACGGCGTCGAAATCGTGAAGCAGGCTACGGGTGCCGATCCCGCGGCGGTCGCCTTCGACGCCGCAGCCGCGGGCCGTGCACGCAAGCGCGACTACGTCATCATCGACACGGCGGGCCGGCTTCATACCCAGGACAACCTGATGCAGGAACTGGGCAAGATCCGCCGCTCGGTGGGCAAAGCGTGCCCGGGCGCGCCGCACGAAGTGCTCCTCGTGCTCGACGCGACGACCGGGCAGAACGCGGTGCGCCAAGCGCAGCAGTTCCACGAGGCCGCCGACGTCACCGGGCTCTTCGTCGCCAAGCTGGACGGAACCGCCAAGGGCGGGGCCGTGATCGGCATTCGGGACACGGTCGGCGTCCCGGTGAAGTTCATCGGCGTCGGGGAGGGCATCGAGGACGTCGAGCCCTTCGACGCGGAAGCCTTCGCAAAGGCCCTCTTCTCGTAGCCCGCGTTGCCCGCCACCCCCTATCCTCAGCGCATGCCTTCGCCCACCGCCGGCGTCCGACACGCGATGTCGCTTCCTCCTCGCCTCGTTGCCGTCTTCGCCGCCGTGGCGCTGCTCGCCGACCTGCCCGGCCTCTTCACGCGGGGCGACGTGCTGCGCGGCGTCGTGGTCACGTTCCTCGCGGCGCTCGTTGCTGCGCTGGGTGCGCTGCTGCCGGGGGGCCGCGGCCCGAGGAAGCCGCGCCTCGTCCTGGCCATGCTCCCGCTCGTCGTGCCCGGGCTCGGGTTAGTCGCGCTCGAGGGCGCCACGGCCGCGGGCGTGCTCCGCCTGGCCGCGCCGTGGATCGCGCTCAGTGCGCTCGGCGTGGGCGCCCTCCTGCTCTGGCAGCGTGACGAGGAGCGGGACCTGACGTGGGGCGCCTTGCTTCTCGCGGGCGCCGTGGCCGGGGGGTGGGTCCTCGTGGACGGACTGGTGCGGGGCGCCGCCGGCGTCGGCCCCTTCGGCCGTCCCGGCATCGCCGGTCCCGTGCTCGCGTCGCTGCTGGCCGTCGCGTGGGTCCATCCGGTGCTCCGACGCCCGTGGGTGCGCCGGGTCGTGCTGGCCCTGCTCGCCGCGGGGCTCGTGTCGACGTTCAGTCGCGTGGGGCTCGCCGCCGGGGTGCTGGGCAGCGTCGGCACGCTCGGCCTCGCCCACGCCGGGCGAGCGGGGCTCTGGCTCCGTCGCGCCTTCGTGGCCGTCGCGGCCGCCGGCGTACTCCTGCTGGCGCTCGCCGTCGCGGGGCACGCCCGCATCCCCGGTGGCGGGGACACGCTGGACGTGCGCCTGGGTCTCTACCGGGCGTCGACCCGCCTGATCGCGGAGGCCCCGCTCGTGGGCCACGGCCTGGGGAGCTTCCCCGCGGAGATCCTGCGCGTCCGGGATCCCGACGAAGCACGACGCTCCCGTGGGCGACGACCGCTCGTCGGCCACGACGATTACCTCCATGCGACGACGGAGGGCGGTGTCCTGGCCGGCCTCGCGTTGATCGTGTGGCTGGCGGGCCTGCTGGGGGTCGGCCTCGCCACGCTGAAGGGGGCCGAGCGGACGGCGCGGGGCCGGGTCGCGGCCGTGATGGGCGCCCTCCTCACGATCGCGATCGCGGCGCTCGGCGAGAACGTGCTACTCGATCCGGCGATCACGCTGATCGCCGGATTCGCGGTGGCCGCCATCCTCGGGGCGGCGAATCGACGCGCGGCCCCGGCCGGTAAGATCCCCCGCGCCCTGACGATCGCCCTGGCGTTGCTCGCTCTCCTGGCCGCCGGGGTCAAGGGGCGCGACCTGATCTCGGACGTTCACCTGCGTCGGTACCAGGAGGGGCTGGCCGCCCCTCAGGGTCCCCTGGCGGCCATCCTCGCCGCCCGCGACGAGCTGGAGCGCGGCGCCCTGCGGTGGCGCCCGGACTCTGCGATCGCCTGGTATCGCCTGGGTGTCGCACGAGCCACGCTGAAGGACCCCGCGCAGGCCCGGGAGGCCTACGCGAAGGCCCTGGCCGCGGATCCGGGTATGACGGAGGCGCGTCTGGATACGGCGCAGACCCACGCGGCCGAGGGCGTCCCGGCCGCGGCGCGGGAGGTGCTCGAGGAGGCGCTCCGCCACGATCCGACGCGCTTCGACGTGCGCATCCGGCTGGGTCACCTGGCGATGGGTGAGGAACCGATCCCCGGCGAAGCGTCCGGTGCGGACCACGATCCGGTGGCGGCGCTGCGCGCCTACAACGAAGCCGGGCGCCTCGCGCCCGATCGTTTCGAGATCCGCGTGGCCCAGGCGCGACTCGCCCGGCGCCGCGGTGAGCTCCCCGACGCCGGCGAGCACCTGCGCGCCGCGCTGGAGTCGGTCGCGCCGGACGCGGCACGCATCCTGCGCACGCCGCCGCCCGACGACCCGCGCGCCCGGCAGGCCATGGCCGGGAAGATGGTGGCTCGTCAGCGCGACGCACTCAACGCCCTCGCCCTCCACCCGGAGTCGGCGGAGATCCTGCTCGAGTCGTTCCGCTTGGCCGAACTCGAACGCAAGGCGCCCGATCTCTGGGTCGCGGGGTTCTTGAAGCTGGCGCTCCTCGTGAACCCGCGGCTCGCGGGCGCGATGGAGACGGAGGCGCGTCGGTTCCTCGAGATCGCGCGCGCGCGCGAGGAGGATGCCCAGACCGCCGTCGAGGGCAGCCTCATCAAGCCCGACTACCGCCGCGCGGATCGAGCGTTCGACGCCGCGGCGCTACGCTTGGCCGCGCTGCTTCACGCCGAACTCATTGATCCGGACCGCGTGCTGCGCGAGGCCCGACAGGACGCCGAGGCGAAAGCGTGGCGGCTGGCCAACGCGCGCTACCGGGCACTGCTGTCGCACGCGGCGGCCCTGCCGCCCGCCCGCGGCGAAGGACGCGCACGACAGCTCGACGTCCTCGCCGAGCTCTACAGCGAGTCCGCCAAAGTGGCCACGCGCATCGACAGCGCCCGGGCA
Source organism: uncultured Planctomycetota bacterium (assembly GCA_963802335.1). GTDB lineage: Bacteria > Planctomycetota > PLA2 > PLA2 > JAEUHO01 > CAWDIE01. Next base: position 114,658 of record CAWDIE010000011.1, read on the forward strand.
CGCCACGCGTACGCCCGCGCACGGGCGACCCGAGGTGCGGCCCATCTCGTGCGCGGCGAGTGGGCGCAGGCGCGCGAGTGGTTGGGCCGGGCCGCCGAGGATGCGCCCGAGGACGCCGAGGTGCGCCTGGCGTTGGCCCGCGCGCTCCTGCAGCTCGACGCCCTGGACGAAGCCGAGGCGAGTCTCCTCGAAGCCCTCCGCCTCGCGCCCGGACTGGCCGAAGGCGTCCGCGCCGACCCCGACATGCTCCCCCTGCTACAGCGCGAGCGCGTCCGCGAGGCCCTGGACCGCTAGCCCACCCATCGTAGGGTTCCGTACCGAGGCAGCCTCGCCGTCGAACTTTTCGCGCCCCCACGCCCACGATGCGTGCGTCTACCGACCGAGCCGACCGGCCAGCTGGGCCTCGTAGAGCGATCGAGGACGCAGAGACGCGCCGCGTCCGAGCCCTTCTACGTAGTCTTCGGGCTCGGTGCCCTGGGCGCCTGTTCCCGTCAACGAGGTCTGCGCACGAAGCGGCGACTCGGTTCCGATCACGTAGCCGAGGCCGAACTGTCGCGAGCGGAGCACGCCGTATCCACGGACATTCCAGAACACACAGGCCGTCGCGGTGTGGCCCGCTCCGCTCGACCAGTCGTGGCGGTTCTGGGCGGCCCATCCGTCGTCCAAGCGGCAGTCGTCCACGAGACAGGCCGTCGCGAGCGAGTGGTGGTACTCCGAGAACCCAACCTGACCAAGGGCAGGCACCTGGGAGGACGTGATGGCGAACCCTTCACGACTCCAGCACCTGAGCCAAACACACCCCGTCGTTCCGAAGCCCCAGTTCTGGATGAAGTTGTGCCGACCGGCCCGGCCCTCACAGTCCCGCGTCAGCACGTCCGTGGCCTGAAGGAGTTCGAAGAGGTACCCGCAACCACCACCGCCCCGGTGCTGGGCGCGCTCCATCCGGCACGCAGCGATCGTGACGTGCCGGGCATGCTGCACCAGGATGCCGCCACTCTGGAGGTGAGCGCCCGCCCCCGCGCCGTCGACCGGTGCGACCGGAGAGGCGAAGCTCTCGACTCGCTCCACGAAGCCGTCCTTGACGCCGATCAGGGCCAGCACGTGCACGCGCACGTTGGCCCACGCCTGATCCCAGCCCACGGCGTTCGCCAACCCGAGATCCCGAATACCCACCTCGCGGACGAAACCCGACTCACGGCGCACAGAAGCCCCGTCGCGCACGCGAAGCGGGTACCGCACGGGCGCATCGAAGCGGATCCGGTGTGGCGCCGTGGTCGTGTCGACTTCCACGACGCGTCGCCGGAGGAACGGCTGCCAGGTTCCGTTGAACGCTTGCCACGTCCCCGTCATCCCGTGCTCGGCCACGAAGGCCTCGGTGATGGTTCCCCCCAGGACGACGTCGTCTCCGGCGCGGAATCCATTCGCGTCGTCGACCTCGACCTCGAAGGCACGAGGGAGAGCATCCGCAGCAAGCAACGCGTTCCCGTCGGTCGCCAGCGAGCCCTGAACCGTCAGATGGGATCGTCCGGTCATGCCGTCGTGCTTCGTGAAACAGAGGCGGCTGGCAGACGGGCCTTCCCCCTGAAGCACGACCTCGGACTGGCGCAGGGTCAGCACGCCGTCCAGACGGTAGAGGCCCGCAGGAGCATGAACCACGAGGGGTGGCTCACCATCCAGGGCCTCTTGGAACGCCCTCGTCGAATCCACGGTGCCGGTCGGGTCGGCTCCGTGGTCTGAGACGACGTCTACGACGCGCCACCCTACCTGGCTCGGCAGGTCGCGCTCGCCCGCACCGTATCCGGCGTAGGAGACGTCCGGCAGATAGCGGCCCTGGGAATCCTCGTGCGAGGGGGTCCACGCTGGAGGGAAGAGCTCGCTCGTCCAAGTGGGGGAACCGACGGGCTGAGGCCCCCCACCTCCGCCACCACACGCAAACACGGCGAGCGCGCAGAGAACGATCGTCGGCCGGCGCCACGTGACGTTGGGCATGTCGCCTCCACCGGTATACGGTACGGAGTCGCACGGAGTCAGGACAGATATTCACGGTTACAGGCGCTCGCAAGCAAGGCGACCGAACGTCGGCGCGCTCACGAAGGCAGCCTCGCCGTGGGACAGTGCGCGCCCCCACGCCACCGTGCGCGTGTCGTCGCTGCCGCGGGCGGCGGCCCGTCGAGGCGTCACGAGCGCTACCGGAGCTGTAGTCGCACGGTCTCGTGCGCGCCGGACTCGAGGCGCAGGCGAGCGTCGGCCTGCTCCAGGACGCCCATGAAGCCTCCCCCCCGCGTGGCCTCTAGGCGGATCTCCCCCACGGGGATGCCGCTGAGCGTCACACGACCGTCGGCTTCGGTCTGGGCGCTGATGGTGAACGTCGGCTGCTTGGCGTCCTCCACGAAGGCCTCGACCCGGACCCACACACCGGGGCCGGGCGCGCCGTCCTGGCGGCGGACCTCGACCTCGAGCGTACCCGTTCGCGGGACCACCAGACGAACGGGCTCGCCCCGCGGGACGTCGAACGCCGCCTGCACGACGAGGCCGCTTTCCACCTAGAAGATCGCGACGTAGCCGTCTGCCTCGAGCAGCCCCTCGACGTGCGCCATCCTGCCTGGTGAGGTCCAGCCGTCCACCGTCAGGCGGACCTCTCCCTTCGTCTCGACGCGCACCGCTCCCTCCAGCGAGGTCCCGTCGAGGTCGACGACCTCGATGTCGACCGCGTGCCGACCGAGCTCGATGTGTCCCGCGTCCTCCAACGCGGGCCGCGAGGTCGATCGCGGGAAGCTCCAGTGCTGCCTACCGCCTCCCGCCACCGAGCGCACGATCTCGAGCTTGTCGGGCGTCGCGCGCCATCCCCGAGGCCAGCGGATCTCGAACTGCCCGTCGGCGTCGGTGCGGGTTCGACGCGACCGGTACAGGACGTTCGCGCCGGCCAAGGGGACACCGGCGATCGTGAGGGTGCCGCGGAGGCCGTCTTCACCGGCGGCGCATACGTGAATCGGAGCACGAGGCGCAGGGACTCGGGTTGCGGGGGCGTCCAGAACCTCTGACTTCCGCTTGCGTTCATGGACGAAACTGGCCAAGCAGAGTCGGCAGCGCCAGCAGGTGCGGGCGGTCACCGAGAAGGGTGACCCCGGTCGTGCCTCCCTACCCCGCAGGCTGCCGGTAGCCTCCTCCCGGGTACGCAACGGAGGGGATGCCATGCGGAACTGGATCGTGGTAGCCGCACTGTCGGTCGTGCTTGGCGTGGTTCTCCTCGTGGGCACGGCGCAGTCCGAGGACGACGACGCGGACCAGGCGGCCCGCATGGCGCCGTTGATGAAGATCATCCAGCCCGGCGAGCAGCGCGCCGCCCTGAAGTGCTTTCTGGGCACCTGGGACGTATCCATCTCGATGAAGATGCCCGGCATGGCGGAAATGCCGCCCACGAAGGGCGAGGCCACCTTCGAGTGGGCGAATCAGGGCCGGTGGCTGATGGAGCGGCTCCAGGGCACCCAGGACACCCCGTTGCTCGAGCGAGGGCCGCAAGCGGCCGCAAGACCCCACCCCATTGCGCCTTCCGCGATGGACGGCGCGCGCTTCATGAGTAAATCAGGCTAGCGGTCGGCCCCGCGGGCGCCGTCGTGATCGAGATGAACTACAGCCGCCGCGACTAGGAGGTGATCCATGCTCCCCATCCGCAAGGTCGTGCTCTACAAGCACGGCGTCGGCTACTTCGAGCGGCGTGGCCGGGTTGAAGGCGATGCTGCGCTGGACCTTCACTTCCGCGCCTCCGAGATGAACGACGTGTTGAAGTCGCTCACGACGCTCGATCTGACCAGGGGTCACATCGCGAGCATCAGCTACGAGTCGACCACGCCGATGGAACGACAGCTCGAGGACATCGCCATCCGCCTTCCCGACGACAACGCCGTGAGCGGACTGCTCGCGGAAATCAAGGGCGCCCGCGTCGCGGTACAGGTGGCCGGCGAGCGGGTCGAGGGCCTCGTAATGGGGATCGAAACCGTGGAGCGTCGAGTCGATGACGCGGTCGTGCAGGGTCACCACCTCGCCCTGCTCGTCGGCGGCACCGCCCTCCGCAGCTTCGACCTACAGGACGTTGCCCAGCTCGACTTCCTGGACGAGGAGCTGCAGCAGGACCTCCAGCACCTCCTGCAGGTGCTGATCGCCGCCAAGCGAAAGGACCTCAAGCGCCTCACGGTGTTCGCCCAGGGGGAGGGTGAGCGGGAGATCCTCGCCTCCTACATCGTCGAGACCCCCGTGTGGAAGACGTCGTACCGGGTACTCCTCGGCGACGAGCAGCCACTGATCCAGGGATGGGCGCTCGTCGACAACCCCCAGGACGAGGACTGGGTGGACGTCGAACTCTCGCTCGTCGCGGGCCTGCCGATCTCGTTCGTGCACGATCTCTACTCTCCCCGCTACAAGCGGCGCCCCGTGGTGGAGGTGGACGAGGAGGAGGCCTACGCCCCGCCCATGCTGGAGGATGCGGTCTTCGCCGCCTCGGAGGCGCTCGCGATGGAGCAGGGGGACGCGGGACCGGCCCGGACCCGCTCCCTGCGTCGAAAGGCGGCCGCGCCGCGGGCCGCGGGCGGCGTCGCCGGCTTCGCCGCAGACGTCCGCCAGGACGAGAAGCGAGCGCAGGCCCGCGACCGCTCCGTCCAGGTCCAGACGCGCACCGTGGAGGTGGGCGACCTCTTCGAGTATGCGATCGAGAATCCCGTCACGGTGAAGCGAAGTCAATCGGCCCTGGTCCCCATCCTCCAGGGTCCCTTCGAGGGCGATCGCGTCGCCGTCTACAACACGGCCGTCCGCGAGAAGAACCCCCTCTCCGCCATCCTCTTCAAGAACACCACGGGCATGACCCTCGAAGGCGGTCCGCTCACCGTGTTGGAGGACGAGGCCTACGTGGGCGAGTCGATGCTGGAGACGATGAAGCCGAAGGAGGAACGCCTCGTCCCCTACTCCGTCGAGCTCGGCTGCGTCGTGTCGATCGACCATCAGAGCCGCCGCGAGGACGTGCGCAAGGTGAAGATCGTGGACGGCGTGCTCCACGCGTGGCGCTACCGCATTCGCGAGACGGCCTACGTGATCCGGAACAAGAAGGACAGTCCCGTCGACCTCGTTCTCGAGCATCCGTTCGTGCATGCGTGGGAGCTCGTCGACACACCGAAGCCCTACGAGACCACGGACAACTTCTACCGCTTCCGTCTGGACGTCCCCGCCGGCAAGACGGTGCGCTACGTCGTCCAAGAGAAGGGCGACGAAGAGCGGCACCACGCGCTGTCGAACCTCGACACCGAGACGCTCGGCCTCTGGGTGTCCCGGCAGTACGTGGACGAGGAGACCGAGGGCGTCCTGAGGGCCTTGATCGGCATGAACCAGGTCATGGGTCGCCTCGGCGCCAAGATCCAGGACAACGAGAAGCGCATCGCCGCGCTCTTCGAAGACCAGGAGAGACAGCGCGAGAACCTGAAGGCCCTCGGCGACTCCCAGCAGGAGCGCGGCCTGCGCGAGCGCTATGTCAAAGAGCTGACCACCGCGGAAGAACGCCTTGCGTTGCTCAGGGCCGAGATCGAGCGGTGGACCGCCGAGCGACGCAAGGTGGAGAAGGAGCTGAAGGAGAGGCTTCACGGGGTGACGTACGAGGCGACGCTGTAGGCGGAGGTCGCGCGCCGTGCTCAGCGGCCGAGTTGGTAGAAGCGCCAGTTGCTCCCGTCGTGAAGCGCAGCGCCTTCGAAGGGAATCGCGCTGGCGGGCATGCCGAGCAGAGACACCTCGTCGCGTGAGCGGTACCCGTACTCGTATCGGCCCCGTGCGGCGTTGTAGGCGGCCTGATAGAGAGACTCCGAGGAGCCTTGCTTGAAGACCAGCACCCGGTAGTTGCTGCCGTCCTCGTGCATGGCCCAGCGCCGCGGGTTGGCGTCGGCCGGGAACCCCCGCACGTCGAGGACGGGAATGACGCCGGCCCCGAAGTCGAATCCCGAAGGGGAGGCCGTCGAGAGGCGGAACTGGTAGAGCTGCCCCTCGACGGACCGGCTCCAGAGATAGAGGGACACGACCCCACTGCCGTGGACCGTCGCGAAGGAGTCGAAGCTCGCATCCGCAGGCGCGCCGCGAAGAGGGATCGAGCCGTTCTCCACGGGCACGTAGGTGAACGCCCGCCCGCGGAGGTTGACGAACATGTAGACCTGCGGCGGGGAGGCGTTGCGCATGGCGAAGAGACGGGCGCGTTCCCCGTCGTGGCACATCGCCCAGCGGGACCAGTCGACGTCCGTGGGCGGATTCTCGATGGTCATGTCACCGACGTACTCGTAGCTGCCGGCATTCGAGTCGTAAGCAGCCTCGTGGATCCGGGGCGGCGGCTGGATGCCGATGACGTCGCCGACTGCCTGGCCGGCACCGCCGCAGCCGGCCAAGAGGCTGACGGCGAGCAGAAGGGCGGCCACGAGCGGGACGGGATGAGACGAAGAGCAAGTGGGGCGGATGGGAAGCATGGCGGACCTCCAAGCAGGCGGTTGCGTGTTCAGAGGGCCATGCGCAAGCGGTCGCTCATCCCCGCAACGGAAAACGGCCGCACGCCGTGACGCTCGAGGATCCGGGCCGAGCCGAGGTCAGCGAAGGGGCCGCGGGCTGACTTCGAGCTGAACGGCCTCGGCGGGATAGGGACCGAGGTCCGGCGCGGTGGCCTCGACCCGCTCGTCGGTCACGGTGTAGCTCGTGCCCCAGAAGTGGATGAGGGGCAGACGGCCGAGCGGCGGCGCTTCGAGGCGCACGTAACGGGGCCCCTGGCGGTCCTTATCCAACTCGACCCGATGCCCCGCGGCCATCGGGAGCGAGGCGGTGGTCTCCACCCCCCCGTGCACCGCCACGGAGAGGGCGTAGCCGACCTGCATCGTGGGACGCATCCAGACCATGACGTCGTAGACACCCTCGACGAGGGCTTCGACGTCGAGCCGCGTCACGCCCGGGCTGAGTCCCGTCCGGGCCGCCTCCGGCTTGCTCCGCCAGGGTCCGCCGCTCGCCGGGCGCATCGCGATCACGAAGGCCGTTTCGACGCCCACTTCCTCCTCGGGATGGGCCAACTCGAGTCGCAGCGCGCCGACCTCGGGCGCGCGCTCGAGTCGCGCCTCGACCGTACGGTGCTCGCCCGCGGCCTCGAAGGTGACCTCCGCCTCGAGGTCGCGGTACCCGGACGCCTTGACGTGGACGGCGTACGTGCCCTTGCGTAGGCCGAGCGGGTGAGCGACGAGGCCGTCCTGCTGCGGCCAGGCCGTGGTCATGATCCAGCCTTCGCCGCCGACCGGAGTTGCCTTGTCCCCCACCGCCAGACCGAGGTTGAGACGAAGCGGTTTGCCGTCCTCCGCACTCGTGACGCGAACGTCGAGCGAGCACGTCGGATGGAGGTCGAAGTGGATCGCCGTGGGGAGGCCGTCGACCTCGATGCTCGGGGGCTCGGCGTACCAGTCGTCCGACTCGATCCGGACGCTCACGCTCGCGTCGGCGGGCAGCGGGATCGACGTGATGCCCAGGGGCTCGACGCGACGCGACACGTCACGGGGGAACGGCGAAGTCGCAGGCGACACGCGCTCGGTCGGACGACACCGAACCCAGAGAGCATCGTCGTCGGCGAGCGCTCCCTCGACGACGCGAGTCGACACACGAAGTACGGCGGAAGGCGACAACCGCAGGTCGGCCCCTGTTTCGGCCAAGCCGTCACCGTCGAGCGCCGCCGGTACGAAAAGGTCCCCGGCGAGCGCGCAGAGCCAGTGGCCGGCCGTTGAGACGCCTTCGACTTGCCAGCGGCCGTCGGCGTCCGTGACGGCGACCGGTGAAGCCGCCTCGAGCACCCTCGGCGACGTACGCTCCCCCTTCGCCAGAAGGACGATCTTCGCTCCGGCGACCGCACGGCCTCTCGGGTCGGTCACGCGCCCTCGCCAAGCGGTGGAAGCCGCGGGGTGCGCCCTGGGTACGGCGCGTGTTTCCTCTTCGCTTGCGGGCGGCGCAGTCGCGACCGCGCCTCGCAACGAGGGCGTCGACGTGACCGCCTCCTCCTCCGGAGGGTAGGCGCCCTCGCCATCGACCGCCGGAGGCTGCGATTGCAGCAGCAGGACAGCCAACCCGAGCGCGAGAACCGCCGCGAGAACGCCGACGAGAAGGAGCCGCAGGGCCATACCACGAGACTACCTCGGTCCCGGGCGCCCACGTCGCTATCCTCGCCCTCCCTGGAGGCTTCGATGCTGCGACTCGTGCTCTCGTTCCTGCTCCTGCTGGCATCCGCTGCGCACGCGGAGGAGTTCGCCCGCTTCGGGGCTGGCGACGGGCCCCGGCGCGAGGGCGACGTCATCCACCTCCTGGCTGGCGTCCGCGGCGAGTCCAATGCCGTCGCCCTGCCCGCGGAGGACGACGCGGCGTACGAGTCGACCACGCTCACCTGCCGGATGCGCGTCCTGGAAGGCGGCGACGGCGGCGCCTTCGTGTTCCTGAACACCAGGGCGTACGGCGCCCGCGGGCCGGCGCCCTTCGTCGAGAGCTGGGTCGAGCCGAATCTCGAGGCGACGTTCGCCGTGGGCATCGACGTCCACAACCCGCCCAGCGACACGGAGGACCGCGCGAATTGGTTCAACGAATGGGGCAACTACCTGGGCAACCCGGAGCGCGAGGTCTCGCTGCACTGGGACGGACGCGAGATCGTGAAGCGCGTCGCGCCGGAGGAGTTCCGCGGCGACTTCGCACGACGTGGAGATCCAGGTCGAGCACGTGATCGGGGGCGCCGAGGTGACCGTCGAGATCGCGGGCGCCAACGGTCTACGACCGGTACTTCGTGGCCGGCATGCTGCCCTACGAGTCCCGCCTGGCGATCGGCGCCGGCACGCGAGCGGACGCCACCACGGAGTTCGACGTCGAGGACGTCCGCGTCGTGCGCGGCCGAGAAGGCCGAGCCGCGTCGCGCCCCACTCCACGTCGAGGTCTTCAACCACGTGCTGACCGACAACAGCCAGACCGCGTATCGAGGCGGAGGTCCAGCTGCCGCCGGCCGACCTGGGCGTTCGGCCGCGATGATCCTGACGCTGGAGATCCACGACGCCGGGCCGAACTGGGACGAGTGGGATCGCTGCGGCGAGGTCTACGTCGTCGAGGACGACGGGACGAAGCGCGGCATCGTGCCCTTCATCACGTCGTACCGCACGCCCTGCCACTGGAAGGTGGACGTCACGCACTTCCGGCCCCTGGCTCACGGGCGACACGACGCTTCGAGGTGCGCGGCGGGCACGAACTTCTACAAGAACCGCGGCTACATGATGAGCGTCTCGCTCGACTTCTACCACGGCACGCCCGAGCTCGAGCCTACCGCGTCGTGCCGCTCTGGGACGGGACCGCGCAAGTACCGATCCGCGGAGAACCACTTCCAGGACTTCTTCGAGCCGCAGACGCGTCGCCATCGACGAGGGCGCCGAGGCCGCGCGGGTCTTCACCACGACGACGGGCCACTCCCAGATCGGCGAGTTCGTGCCGTCGCGGCGCACCCTCGTCTTCACACCGCTCGGACGGCACCGAGCCCCTGAGCGCTTCGACAACGTGCTCTGGAAGACCGACTGCTACCTGAACCCCAACCGCCCCCAGTTCGGGACGTGGAAGTTCTCGCGCGCGGGGTGGGCGCCGGGCGACGTGGTCCGGCCCTGGTGGATCGACCTGACGCCGAAGCTCGAGCCGGGCGAGGTGGCGACGCTCGACTACCAGCCCTAGCCGTACGAATTCCCGGAGGATGCACCGGCGCCCTCCGAGAAGCAGATGGGCGAGGCCAGCCACAACGTGCGCTCCTACCTGATCCTCTACCGGACACCCGACCGATGCGTTGCCGGCCCCCTCGGTCCTGGTGACAGGCGTGGCGAAGGACAGCAACGCGGAGGAAGCCGGCATGAAGGCGGGCGACTTCATCGCCCAGTATGACGGGACGCCCGTGACCACGATGGAGGAGCTGCGGGCCGCCTTGCGGGGGGCCGTGGACGCGGGGCAAGAGCGGGTCTCGGTCGTCGTGTACCGCGGCAGCACTCGCCTCGAGCTGGACCTCCCCACCGGGCAGATGGGCGTGAACCTGAGCGCACCCTGATCAGGTAGTGGCACGCAGGTGCTGCTCCAGGAAGTCGAGCGTGATGCGCACGCTCCGTTCGTGCTCCGCCGCTGACTGCCCATCGTCGGGGATCCCGAGGTGCGTGTAGCGCAGGAGGCTCCCGTCGGCGTGGGCGGCGATGTCGATGACGAGCACCTCGTCCACCGGATCCATGCCTTCGGCGTTGTAGCCGACGGGCGCGTCCCAATGGACGGTGTGGACCAGGCGCTTGCCCGGGAGCGCCTCGACGACGACGCCGCGGTAGCCGGCCCGCGGGTGGGGCCAACCCGGCCAGTCGGCCTCGGTGGTGACCGAGAGCCGCCCGCCTGGATGGAGATCGACGGCGGCTTCGACGTTTCGGCCCTCGTTTCCCCACACCCAGATCCGCAGATCGTCGGGATCGGTGAACGCCTGAAACAGCCGGTCGGGCGAGACGGGATAGGCGCGCTCGATCGTGTAGCTGGTGAGTTGCATCGGCCCGTTCTACGTAAGCCCCGGGTCGTCGATGCGGACCTGACCGTTGAGAAAGGGGTTGTTCACGCGCTCCTGGCCGATGGTCGTGTCGGGTCCGTGCCCCGTGTAGACGACGGTGTCGTCGGGCATCGAGAGCACCTTGTCCCTCAGCGTCTGTGCATAGGTCTTCGCGTTGCCCCCGAGGTCCGTGCGCCCCACGGACATCTGGAAGAGCGTGTCGCCGAAGAAGCCGTGGCGACCGAAGAGGAAGGTGACGCCACCCGGTGTGTGGCCCGGGGTGTGAACGACCTCGATCTCGCCGTCGCCGAAGGGCAGCCGGGTCGTCTCGGCCAGGTCGATGTCGACGGTCGGCACCTCGAGCCCATGCATCCCGAACATGGTGCCGTGCTCGGGGAGAGCGTCGAGGATGGGCCGGTCGTCGGGATGCATGGCGAGCGGCACGCCCAGGGCCTCCCGCACGGGGGCCGCCGCGCCGCAGTGATCGAGGTGGGCATGCGTCAGGAGGATGTAGCGGACGTTCGCGCCAGCCTGCCGGACGGCCGTCAGGATGCGATCGGCCTCGTCCCCCGGGTCGATGACCACGGCGTCGCCGCTCTCCTTGTCCTTGACGATCCGGCAGTTCTGCTGGAAGGGGCCCACGACGATGGTCGAAACTTCTAGATCCATGGCGCAAGTGTCCCAGAGTCGGGCGTCCCGTCGCCTCCGGAGCAGAGTCCCCCGCCCCAGGGCGTCCCGGCCCTCGCTCGCGCCCGGCCGGGACCTCCCTACACTGACGCGATGCTGCCCGGTGGAGCCTCCATGCCCGACGCCTCGCCCCTTGCCCTGGACGCCCTGTACGACAAAGCCGCGGCCGGCGAGCGCCTCGACGCAGCCGAGGGCGTCGCCCTGCTGCGCGAGGGCGATCTCCTGACGCTCGGAAGCCTGGCCGACGGCGCTCGGCAACGCAAGAACCCCGGTCGCGTCGCGACCTACATCGTCGACCGCAACGTGAACTACTCAAACGTGTGCGTCACGAACTGCGCCTTCTGCGCGTTCTACCGGCCGCCCGGGCACGAAGAGAGCTACGTCCAGAGCTACGAGCAGATCGGAGAGCGCCTCCAGGAGCTCGACGCCGTCGGCGGCCGCCAAGTGCTCCTGCAGGGCGGCCATCACCCGGAGCTCGGCATCGAGTGGTACGAGGGGCTGCTCCGGTACATCCGCGAGCAGTTCCCGCGCATCAACATCCACGGCTTCAGCCCGCCGGAGATCACCTTCTTCAGCAAGACCTGGGGCATGGACCGCAAGGAGGTGCTCCGTCGCTTCATCGACGCGGGGCTCGGCTCCATCCCGGGAGGCGGCGCCGAGATCCTGGTGGATCGCGTCCGCAAGAAGATCGCCGCGCTCAAGGCGACGACCGACGAGTGGCTCGGCGTCATGGAGGACGCACACGGTCTGGGGCTCGGCAGCTCCGCCACGATGATGTTCGGTCACATCGAGTCCCTCGAGGATCGAATCGAGCACCTGATCCGCCTTCGTGAGGTCCAGGACCGGACCGGGGGCTTCACGGCCTTCATCGGGTGGACGTACCAGTCACCGAACACGAAGCTCGCGCGGAAGGTGCCGGCCATGGCCGGGGGCCACGAATACCTCAAGACCCTCGCAGTCTCGCGCCTGATGCTCGACAACTTCGATCACGTGCAGGGCTCCTGGGTCACCCAGGGGCCGAAGATCGGCCAGCTCTCTCTCTCGTTCGGCGCGGACGATCTGGGCGGCACGATGATGGAGGAGAACGTCGTCTCGGCGGCCGGCGCGTCCTTCTGCATGCCGATCGAACGCATCGAGACCCTCATCCGCGACGCGGGCTACGAACCGCGGCGGCGCACGACGCGCTACGAGATCCTCGACCCCGCCACGGAAGCCGTGTCCTGATGGAAAACGAAACGGAAGCTCTCCTCTCGCTCAGACTGCCTGACGATCTGGCGGACATCGGGGCGAAGGTCGTCTGCGGCGAACGCCTCGACTTCGACGAGGGCATGCGCCTCTACGCCCACCCCGATCTCCTGGCCGTGGGTCGCATGGCGGACTGGGTTCGGCGACAGAAGAACGGCGACGTGGTCTGGTACAACGTCAACCGCCACATCAATCCGACGAACGTGTGCACCCAAGGGTGTGTCTTCTGCGCGTTCGGCATCAAGGGCAGCCTCCCGAACACCTGGGAGATGACCCACGACGAGGTCTACGAGCGCGCCGCCCAATGCGCGGCCCAGGGCGCGACGGAGATCCACATCGTCTCCGGCATTCACCCCCAGTACCGGCTCGAGTGGTACGAGGAGCTGTTCCGGGGGTTGAAGGAGCGGTTTCCCGAGATCCACCTGAAGACGCTCACCGCCGTCGAGGTAAGCGACTTCGCGGAAACCGAGGGACTGTCGTTCCGCGAGGTGCTCGAGCGGCTGCGAGCCGCGGGCATGGACAGCATGCCGGGAGGCGGGGCGGAGATCTTCCACCCGGAGATTCGCGAGCAGATCTGCGACAACAAGTGCAACGCCGACCAGTGGTTCGAGATCCACCGCACGGCCCACGAGATGGGATTGCGTACCAACGCGACGATGCTCTACGGGCACATCGAGCGGGACGAGCACCGCGTCGACCACGTGCTGCGCCTGCGCGACCTCCAGGACGAGACAGGCGGCTTCCAGACCTTCATTCCGCTCGCCTTCCATCCCGAGAACACGGGGCTGGACCATCTCCCGGGACCGACGGGACGCGACGATCTGCGCGTGATGGCCGTCTCGCGCCTGCTGCTCGACAACTTCCAACACATGAAGGCCTACTGGATCATGCTCGGGCCCAAGACGGCGCAGGTCGCTCTCTCGTTCGGCGCGGACGACATCGATGGGACCGTCGTCGAAGAGCGCATCGTGCACATGGCCGGCGCGACGAGCCCCGAGGCGATGACCGTCGACGATCTCCGGAGCCTGATCGAAGAGGCCGGCCGCACGCCGAAGGAACGCGACACCCTCTACAACGAGATCGTGCGCGCATAGCCGCGCACGAATTCGAGAGCAGGCTAACGAAGCGCGGCCGAGGACGGCGACTCCGTTCTCTCTTGGTCCTCTCGGCAGCAGCGCAACACTGTGGGCATCTCAGGTCCGGCCGCCGGGCGGCCGCGAGGATCTTTCCATGACCACGGATGTCGTCCCCTCCCCCACGAACTACGAAGCGCTCTACGATGCCTTCCACCTCGATGTGCCGGAGTACTTCAACTTCGGTTTCGACGTCATGGACCGGTGGGCCGAGGATCGCACGAAGCTCGCTCTCGTATCCTTGAAGCGAAACGGCGAGAAGGCCGACTACCACACCTTCTTCGACCTCAGCCGCCTCTCCAACCGCTTCGCCAACGCGCTGCGCAAGCTCGGCATCAAGAAGGGCGACCGCGTTCTCGTCATGCTCGAGAGCATCCCCGAGTGGTACGTGGCGATGATCGGCATGATCAAGCTCGGCGTGATCCCGATGCCGGGCACCGTGCTCCTTACGCCGAAGGACATCGCGTACCGAATCAACCGAGCGGAAGCACGCATGGTGATCACCGACGTGGCGCACGTCGGGCGTGTCGATCGCGTGGTCAAGGACTGTCCTACGCTCGAGTACAAGATGGTGGTGGACGGCAGCGTCCTCGAGTGGCTCAGCTACGAGAAGTGCATGGGCGAGGTCAATGCGAAGCTCGATCGCGCGGAGATCGAGTCGACCCGCTCAGACGACCCGATGCTGCTCTACTTCACGTCCGGCACGACGGGGCAGCCCAAGATGGTGCTCCACGCTCAGCGGTACGCCATCGCCCACGAGGTCACGGCGCGCTTCGCGCAGTCCCTCAGCAGTGAGGACTTGCACTGGACGGTCTCGGAGACGGGATGGGCGAAGGCCGCCTGGGGCAAGCTCTTCGGCCAGATGATCGTGGGTGCGGCGATCATCCAGTGGGACACCCCGGGCCGCTTCGATCCCGATGGTCTGCTGCTTGCCATGCAGCACCACGGCGTGACGTCGTTCTGCGCCCCGCCCACCGTCTACCGGATGCTCATCCAGCAGGACCTGTCGAAGTACCGTCTGACGTTGAGGCGCTGCATGTCGGCCGGCGAGCCGATCAACCCCGAGATAATCAAGGTCTGGAAGGACACCTTCGGCCTCGACATCTACGACTTCTACGGCCAGACCGAGACGGTCTGCGTGCTCTCGAACTACCCCTTCCTGCCGATCAAGTACGGCTCGGTCGGCAAGCCCACACCGGGACACGACGTCCGCATCGTGGACGACGAGGGCAAGGAACTCGCCGCGAACGAAGAGGGCAACATCGCCATCTACCTCGGCGACGGCCGGCCGGCCGGCCTGATGCTCGAGTACTGGAAGGACGACAAGGCGAACGAGTCCGCCTTCCGGGGCGATTGGTACTTCACGGGCGACCGCGCCTATCGGGACGAGGAGGGCTACTTCTGGTTCGTGGGTCGCGACGACGACGTGATCAAGTCGTCCGGCTACAGGATCGGGCCCTTCGAGGTGGAGTCGGCGCTCATCGAGCACCCGGCCGTCGCCGAGTGCGCGGTCGTCGGCGCGCCCGATCCCGGTGGGGTCCGAGGCATCGTGGTCAAGGCCTTTGTCGTGCTCACGAAGGAGGCGGAGGCCTCCGACGCGCTCACGAAGGAGATCCAGGACCACGTCAAGAAGACGACGGCCCCGTACAAGTACCCGCGGATCATCGAGTACGTCGACGAGCTCCCGAAGACCATCTCGGGGAAGATCCTGCGACGCGAGCTCCGCAAGGGAGAATAGAGTTCAGCGGTTCGTCGAGGACGCCGGGGCGGTCTCCGTCTCGGCGTCCACGCGACCGAGGTACTTGAAGAGCTTGATCACGAAGAACACGACGACGAGCAGCACGGCGGCCCCGGCGACCCGGATCCACGGCTCGGTTTCGATCTCGTCGAGCAGCTGCCGGATGTACTCGCCGAAGAGGGCGTAGCCCACGGCGACGAACGTACCGGCGAGCGCCACCACGAGGAACGTCGTACGCTTGGTCAAACCGATCACGCGCCCGATGAAGCATCCACCGAGCTGACCGGATCCGGGCAGTGGGCTCAGGACGAAGAACACGACGCCCAGCCCGGCGAGGTGCCGAATCCACCGATGTCGCTCGAGCGTCTTCGATGCGTTGTGGCGCACCCGCTGGAGGTACGGGCCGATCAATGGGATGCGCTCGAGCAGGTCCATGTTGTAGGCATAGAAGAACGCCGCGGCCCCATTGAGGAAGATCAGCCAGAGGGCGATCTCCCATGTCCCCAGATGCAGCTCGAAGGTCTTGTCCGTGAAGGGAATCTGGAGACCGCTGCCGGTCGCGGCCGGCGCGAGGATCACCGTGGTGCCCATCGCGAAGAGACTCACCAGCGAGAGGTAGAGCAGTTCGGTCGAGATGCGCGGGGAGGTCAGGTGCCCCACCCCCCAGATGGCGAGGGCCACGAGGGCGGGCGGCCCCAGGAGCAAGAGAAGCCGCCGAGCGGTCATCCGCATGCGGGCGCGAAAGCGCGGCCACCGTCGCCGTCGTCCCGACCGCCCTCGGGGAGCGGCCGGCGCGTGGGAGGTGGGGGTCGGCGAACTTTCCACGGTACATCCTTGCGGGTTCGGTCGTGATGGGCAGTCTACTGGCCTCGGCTGCCCTTGCCGGCGGCAAGTCCAACCCGGAGCCCCCGTGGATCTCAGCGTCGTCGTCCTCAGCTGGAATACGTCGGCCCTCACAGCGCGTGCGCTCGTGTCGGCCCGCGAGGGCGTGGGCGACCTCGACGCCGAGTTCCTCTGTGTGGACAACGCGAGCGACGACGACTCCCGCGCCCGGGTCGGTCGGGAGGCCCCGTGGGCCCGCTGGATCCAGAACGAGGCCAACCTGGGGTTCGCCGCCGGCAACAACCGCGCCCTGGGCCACGTCAAGGGGCGCGTCACGTGCTTCCTGAACAGCGACGCGGCCCCCGCGCCCGGCGCGCTGGCCCATGTCGCGCGGTGGATGGAGGCACACCGAGACGTTGCCATCGCCGCGCCGCGCCTCGTGAGCGATGACGGGGCACGCCAGCGAGCCGCGCGCCCCGACCCGTCCGCCCTGGGCCTGCTCCATCGCTACACGGCGCTGGGCTTCACCCCGATCGGACGCCGCGGCGCCAAGGCGTTCACTGCCGTCGACACGGACCCCGTCCCCCACCCGGTCGCGTCGGTGACGGGCGCCTGTCTGCTGATCCGCACGGACGTGCTGCGGATGCTGGAGGGGTTCGACGAGGGGTACCCCTTCTACTGGGAAGACGTCGACCTGTGCCGCCGCGCGCGGGCACTCGGCTTCGGCGTGGCGCTGGTCCCCGACGGTCCGCCCGTGCGCCACGTGGGCGGCGCCGCCACGCGCGTGGCGGGCGGTCCGCCGCGGATGCACTTCTTCACCGGGCTGGCTCGCTACGCCCGGCGCCGTTTCGGTCGCCGGGGCGGTGGCCTGTTCGTGGGCCTCCTGGTCCCCGGCGTGTTCGCGCGGGCCCTGGTGGAAGCGCCGCGGCTCGAGGTCCAGGCGCTCAGGCGCTCCCTCCAGGGGAGGGAGGCGAAAGCACGGGAGTCGCGCCGAAGTGCGCGCGCCTGGCGGCGACTCCTCGAGCGCGACGCCGGGGCCCTGCTCCGCCTCCTCCGCACCCCACGTTGCCTTGGGCGGGGCCCGGCGTAGCCTTGCGCGCCACCTGGGGTCCGGGGGAGGAACGCCGTGAAGAACGTCCTGGTCACCTTCGGCACGCGCCCCGAAGCCATCAAGATGGCGCCGGTCGTCTCTGCGCTCCGGCGCCGCCCGGCGGACTTCCGGGTCCGGGTCTGCGTCACCGCGCAGCACCGGGGCATGCTCGATCAGGTCTTGCGGCTCTTCGACATCGAGCCCGAGGTGGATCTGGACCTGATGCGCGCGGGCCAGACGCCCGCCGAGGTCACCGCGCGGGTCCTGGCGTCGATGACCCAGGTGATGACGGACGATCCGGTCGACGTCGTGCTCGTGCACGGCGACACCACGACCGCCATGGCCACGGGGCTCGCGGCCTTCTACCTCGAGGTTCCGGTCGGCCACGTCGAGGCGGGGCTGAGGAGCGGCCGGATGGACGCACCCTTCCCCGAGGAGATGAACCGCGTGTTCATCGATCACGTAGCGGAGCACCTCTTCGCCCCCACGCCCGCGGCGGCGACGAATCTGAGGCGCGAGGGTGCGAGCGACGAGCGGATCGTGGTGACGGGCAACACCGCCATCGACGCGCTGCTCGAAGTACGCGATCGTCTCGACCAGGCCGAGCTGCCCGTGCGGGATGCCGTGGGCGAGAGCGAGCGGATGGTGCTGGTAACCGCCCACCGTCGCGAGTCGTTCGGTGCCCCGCTGCTGAACGTCTTCGACGCGCTGCAGGCGGTCGCCGAGTCCCACCCCGACGTCCAGTTCGTCTATCCGGTGCACCCGAACCCCCGCGTCGAGGGCCCCGCGCGCGAGCGACTGACGGCGCCGAACATCCGGCTGATCCCCCCCGTGGGGTACGCGGAGCTGGTGTGGCTGCTCGACCGGGCGGAACTCGCCCTCACGGACTCGGGAGGGATCCAGGAGGAGGGCGCCACGTTGGGCCGGCCGCTCCTGGTCCTCCGTGACGTGACCGAGCGACCCGAGCTCGTGGACGCGGGCGCGGGTCTGCTCGTCGGCACGGACCGGGACCGGATCGTCGCCGAGGCGACGCGCCTGCTGGCCGACCCCAGCGCCCGTGCGCGGATGGGGCGCCGGCGCGACCTGTTCGGCGACGGGCACGCGAGCGACCGCATCGCTGCCCACTTGGCCGGCGAGGCGCCCGCGGCGTGGACCCCGTCCACGGACGGGCCGCTTGCATGAGGCACGCGGTCTGGCTGCTCCTGCCGGCCTACGAGGAAGCGACGACGCTCCCCCTGCTGCTCGAGGACGTCCGGGCCACCCTCGAGGGCTGGGCCGACGCGCCACCGTTTCGCATCGTGGTGGTCGACGACGGCAGCCGTGACCAAACGGCCGAAGCGGCGCGGCGGGCCTCGGGCCTCGACGTCACCTTGCTGGTGCACGAGGAGAACCGCGGCTTGGGAGAGGCCATGCGGACGGGCATCGACTACGTCCTCGCCCGCGCCGGCGACGACGATCTGCTCGTGACGATGGATGCCGATCACACCCACCCACCCGAGCTCATTCCCGGGATGGTGGCGCGCGCCGAGCGGGGCGCCGACATCGTGATCGCGTCGCGCTTCCAGCCGGGAGCCACCATCCACGGCCTCGACTGGACCCGAAAGGGAATCAGCCTGGGTGCGTCGTGGATGCTCCGGATGCTGTTCCCCGGCGCGCGCGACTACACCTGCGGCTATCGCGTCTATCCCGTTCGACTCTTGCGGCGGGGATTCGAGTACTACGGGGAGGCCTTCCTGAACCAGTCCGGCTTCGCCGTCATGGTCGACATCCTGCTCAAGCTGCGGCGGCACGCACGGCGTATCGAGGAAGTCCCGCTCACCCTGCGCTACGACCGGAAGACGAGCACGTCCAAGATGAAGATCCTGAAGACGACGAAGACGACCCTGCGTCTGCTCGGCCGGCGCTTCGTCGGCAACCCGAACTAGGGATTCGTGGGGCGCGCCCGGCGGGCGCTCCTATGATCCCCCGTCATGCCCAAAGACGAAAAGAAGAGCCGCAAGAAGCGCAAGCCCAGCCTCGCCGAGCGCGCGGACAAGTACGACCTCTACCAGCGCTCCGTGCAGGAGCCCTCCTGCGAGGTCGACTTCATCGACAAGGCGTACAAGGCGATCCACAAGCGCAAGCCGAAGTCGCTGCGCGAGGACTTCTGCGGCACGTTTGCCGTCTGCTGCGAATGGGTGAAGAAGAAGGGCCGCACGGCGATCGCGGTGGACCTCGATCCCGAGCCCCTCGAGTGGGGTCGCGAGCACAACCTCGCCAAGCTCCCCCCTGCCGCCCGGCAGCGGGTGGTGATTCGCCAGCGTGACGTGCGCACGGTGGCCGACGAGAAGGCCGATGTGCTGGCCGCGCAGAACTTCTCCTACTGGATCTTCAAGACCCGAGACGACCTCCGGGAGTACTTCGAGATCGCGCGCCAGAACCTGAAGGACGACGGCATCCTCGTGCTGGACCTGATGGGAGGCGGCGAGTGCTACGAGGAGGGTCGCCAGGATCCCCGCAAGCTCAAGGGCTTCAAGTACCTGTGGGAGATGCACAGCTTCGACCCGATCTCCCACGACGCGACGCACCACATCCACTTCCGCTTCAAGGACGGCAGCAAGCTCGAGAAGGCCTTCACGTACAGCTGGCGCTTCTGGACCATCCCCGAGATCCGTGAGCTGCTCGAGGAAGCCGGCTACGCACGCTCTACCGTCTACTGGGAAGGCGAAGACGAGGAGGGCGAGGGCGACGGGGAGTGGACGGCCCAGGAGCGTGGCAC
The DNA here is from genome assembly GCA_963802335.1 of uncultured Planctomycetota bacterium. GTDB lineage: Bacteria > Planctomycetota > PLA2 > PLA2 > JAEUHO01 > CAWDIE01. The sequence continues at coordinate 134,704 of CAWDIE010000011.1, forward strand.
GTGCGATCCCTCCTGGATCGCCTACATCGTCGCGGAGCGGTAGACCCGCGCGCGTTCAGGTCCGCGCCACGACCACCGCGACGTTGTCCTGCCCGCCCGGGTGGCCGCCCACGCCTTCGAGGGCGAGGCGCGCCAGGCGGTCGGCGAAGACCCGCGGATCGGGGCCTACCTCGCGGAAGAGGTCCTCGCGATGCCGGCCCCGGACGCTGGTCCGCGGCGCCCCGTAATGACACTCGTCCACCCCGTCGGTGAACGCAACCAGGAGTCCGTCCGCGCCCACCTCGAAGGCCGTGACGTGCCCCCATCCCGGCAGCAGGCTCTGGGGTCGGTGCAGCGTGACGAAGCGCGGGATCTTGCGATTGAGTCGCCGCTCTCCATCGGGCCCCACCCAGGCCAGCGTCGAGTCGCCGAAGGACACGAGCGCGCCTTGCCGCGACTCGCGGTCCAGCGTCGCCACGAGCAACGTGCTGCCGGCGTCCGGCTGCACGGCGGGGAGGTCGGCCGGATACCGCAGCGCCCGAATGCACCGCACGAGGCCCTCCTCCCCACGCGGAGGTCCCGCGGCGGCCACCTGCTCCTGGAAGATCTCGAGCAATCGATGCCCGGCTTCTTCGCCCACGTGGCCGTCGGTCACGGCGAGGAGCACGTGGCGCCCCTTCTCGATGAGCAACGCGGCGTCCTCGTTGGGGCAGGTCAGCGCATCCCCTTTATAGGCAAGCGAAGGCGACGCCGGGTCGGCGCCCACGCTGATGGCCGCTGCGCTCAGGCCGCGCGGGCTCGCCACGACGTGGAGGGCCCCGTACTCGGGGTAGTCACGGCCGAGGAGTAGGAACGCGTCCGACGTGCTCATCCGGGCAGGATAGCTTGGCCTTCGATGACCGAGATCCTCATCCTCCTCGCCGCCGTGCTGTTGGGCGGTGTAGTGCAGGGCGCCACGGGTATCGGCTTCGGCCTGCTCGTCATGTCGATTCTGCCCTTCGTGATGGAGGTCACGACGGCCGTCCCCGTCGTGGCCATCCTGGGCCTGCTCGCGTGCGCCACCGTTCTTCTGCGTTGGCGCAACTCCCTGCAGCTGAGCGAGGTGCTCCCCGTGCTGCTCGGGGTCGTCGTGGGCACTCCGCTGGGCGTCCTGTTCCTGACGTCGGCCGACGACCGCTGGGTGCGGGGCGCCCTGGGGGTGGTGCTGATCGCCTATGCCTCGCTCGCGCTCGGACGCGAGCGGGACGCCCGCCGAGCGGATGCCGCCCCCACGGTCCCCGTCTCTCGCGGATGGGGACCGCCGGCCGGTCTGCTGGGTGGCATTCTCGGCGGCGCGTTCAACACGGGGGGGCCTCCGGTGATCCTCTACGCTACGGCCCGTCACTGGACGCCGGGTGCCTTCCGCGCCAACCTCCAGCTCGGCTTTGTCACGAACACCAGCATCCAGCTCGCGCTGCTCGCACGGCAGGGTCTGCTGGATGCACGCGTCCTGCGGTTGGACGCGGTGGCCATCCCGGCCATGTTCCTGGGGCTCTATGTGGGGCATCGCGTCGGCGGTCGCATGGACGGGCCTCGCTTCCGGCGCGTGATTCTCATGATTCTCGCGGCCTTCGGCGTCGTGATCCTGACGAGGACGCTGCTCGGATGACGGGCGCGGCGCCGCGCCGGCGCTCGAGCCCAGTCCAGGCAGCCCAGTCCGGCCCCGCCCAGCCCAGCCGAAGCCGCGGCCGTCGCATGCGTGCGCGACGAAAAAGTTCGACGGCGAGGCTGCCTCCGTACGGAACCTAGAACTTGAAGGCGAGGCCGGCGCCGATGAAGGGGCCGTAGTTCACCTGGATGTGATTCTCGACGGTCTGGGCGTCGTGCCAGTCCACATAGCGGTAGCCCGTTTCGAGGAACGCCGTCCAACGCTTCGCGAAGTCGAAGTTGACGCGGACGTTGGCGTCGAACAGGTTCATCTGGTTGGTGTCCGGCATGAGGAAGGGCAGCGTCTGGCCGACCGACCCCGAGAGCCACCAGCGGGACGTGACGCACGGCCGCCACTCGAGCGCGAGGTCGACGTGCGGCGCCACGTGGAAGTAGGAGCGGTCCGCGCGCGCGAAGTTCGAACCGTCGAGGCGGTAGTCCACCCAGAGCCCCGTGGCGCCGATGCCGGGTCGGATCTGGAGGCCACCGCGGCGCCCGGTCCGCACGTCGAAGCGGTAGCGGTAGCCGAGCCGCCAGATGCCCAGTGCGCTGCTGGAGTCGACGAGCGTACCGGCCGGGAACCGACTTCCCTGGGACACCAGATCCTCGGCCAGCACGTCGTAGCCCGAGAGCGAGAGCGCGGAGCCTTCGATGAAGAGCTCGCTCCGGCGGTAGGTCGCACGCAGGCGGAAGCCGAGCTCGCCCGCCCCTTGCGCATCCATCTCCCGGAGATTGGGGCGGCGGCTCGACGTGGTACCGGGGCGACCGCCCTTGGGCGTCTGGAGGAAGCCACGCGCCTTGCCGACGCGGGCGTACACCTCGGTGTCGATCTTCACGCAGCAGGGCCAGGGGCGGTGCCACTGGGGCACGGCAGCCCGCGTCACCATCTCGGGCGTGAGCGTACTCTCGGCCCGCGCGTCCCGGGCGCCAGGATTCGAGGCCAGGACGAGGGCGACGATTGCGAGTAGGACTGACAGGCGCACCATGGGCATCTCCGGACGTCGGGCGGAGGGTATCAGCAGCTTGCCCCTCGCGCGGAGGTCATCCTCCCTGCAGACGTCCGACAGGAAAGGAATCGTCATGAAGTGGATCTGGTTGGCGGCGGCCGTGGTCGCCGCATTCGCCCTGGCGGCCTCCGCGGAGGAGGACGCACGCCCCAAGGCAGGAGACCCGGCCCCGAGCTTTCGCCTGAACGACCAGGAGGGGCGCGTGCTGAGCCTGGCGAACGCCACGAAGGACACGTGGGTGGTACTCGCCTTCTACCCCAAGGCCGCGACGCCGGGCTGAACGCGCGAGGTGTGTTCGCTGCGGGACGCAGCGAAGGACCTGGACGCCCTCGGCGTGCAGATCCTGGGTGCCAGCCTCGACGACGTCCAGACCCAGAAGAAGTTCGCGACCGATCAGAAGCTCGACTACCCGCTCCTCAGCGACCCCGATGGCTCGGTGGCGGCCAAGTATGGGGTCCTCGCGGGAGGCGGCCGCTTCGCCGCCCGCGTCACCTTCGTCATCGACCCCCGGGGGACCGTCCGGGCGGTGGAGAAGGACGTCAGCGTGGCCTCCCACGGCCCGGATCTAGCGGCCCGGATCCGCGCGCTCCAAGCCGAGTAGCGCCCCGCGCGGGCCCCCTGAAGCACACCGACCCCGACTGACATGGAGAGGGGGCCAGGGCTACACTCGGCCCCCTCTCTTTCCCGAATCCACGAAGGTGTGCGATGACGTTCCCCACCCCGATCCACGAGCCCCACAAGATCAAGACCGTCCGCCGGACGAGCTTCCCCACGTTCGACCAGCGCAAGAAGAACCTGATGGCCGCGCGGTTCAACGTGCTGCATCTGAAGCCGTCCCAGGTCACCTTCGACATGGTTTCCTGGGGCGCCAGCGCGGTCAGCCAGGAGCAGCTCGCCGGGCTGCTGGTCGGCGACGAAGCCTACGCCGGCGCGCGCAACTTCGAAGCACTCCAGGACGCGATCAAGGACGTTCTGGGCCACCAGTACGTCTGCCCGACCCACAACCTGCTGGGCGCGATCAAGCTCGTCGTCGCCACGATGGTTCCTGAAGGCGCCCCCGTACCGAGCAACGCGATTCTCATCCGCGACGCACTGAAGCCCCGGGGGATGGAGTCGCCCGACATCCGGGATCACAAGGAGCCGATCTTCACCGGCAACGTCGACCTCGAGGTCCTGGCGGCCGAGGTCGCGGATGACAAGAACAAGAACGGTGTGATCTACGTCGAGACCTTCGCCGACGCGCACCACCCCGTTTCCCTGGCCAATCTGAAGGCCACCCGCGAATTCGCGGAGAACCACGGCATGCACCTCGTCCTCGACGGGTCCCGCATCGTGGAGAACGCGTGGTACGTCCAGCGCCACGAGGCCGGCCAGTCCGAGCGCAGCATCGCCGACATCACGAGGGAGCTGGCGTCCACCTGCCACGTCCTCCAGGTGGATGGGGCCCAGGCTCCCAAGAGCAACGTCGGCGCGTTCCTCGCCACGGACGATCTCGAGATCTTCGAGAAGTTCATGAACGAGGTGGTGGTGTACGAGGGCCTGCACACGTACGGCGGCATGGCCGGCCGGACGATGGAGGTCCTCGCGCGCGGTCTCCGCGAGATGACCAGCGAGGAGGAAGTGCATTGGATGATGCACCAGTCGGAGCGCTTCACGCAGCGCCTGCGTGACGGAGGCGTGCCGCTCTCCCGCGGTTGCGACGGCGCCTACATCCTCGCCGACGAGTTCCTCCCCCACCTGAGCAAGCATCGCAAGGACACCATCTCCGCCGCGCTCTACCTGACGTCCGGCATCCGCGCGGTGGCCCAGGGCATGCTCAACCGGGACGCGATCCTACCCGTCCAGATCCCGCGGCTCGCCATGACGAACTCGCAGCTCGATCAGGTCGCGGACGCGATCATCCACTTGTACGAGCAGCGCGACCAAGTGCCGCCGCTGGAGCCCACCGGCGAGCGGACCTGGCGCGACCAGATGGCGTACCGCTGGGTCCTTCCCGACCTGGACCACTACACGCTGGAGGTGTCGCCCTACCTGATCCACACGGTGGAGTACGTGGGGCGCCTGAGCAAGGAAGACCGCCGCAAGGCCATCGAGGAGGCCGGCTACAACACGTTCCTCCTCCGCAGCGCCGACGTCACGATCGACCTGTTGACCGACTCCGGCACGACGGCCATGAGCACGGATCAGTGGGCGGCCTACGAGGCGGCGCGCCCGTCCACCAGCACCAGCGAGGAGTACGAGAACCTCGTCGAGGTCCTGCAGGACACCTTCGGCTACGAGTTCATGCTGCCCACCCATCAGGGTCGCGCGGCGGAGCACATCCTCAGCCAGATCTGCATCAAGCCCGGCCAGATCGTGCCCGGCAACATGTACTTCACCACGACCAAGCTCCACCAGGAGATGGCCGGCGGCATCTTCGCCGACGTCATCGTGGACGAGGCGCACGACCCGACCAACGAGTTCCGCTGGAAGGGCAACATCGACCTCGCGAAGCTGGACAAGCTCGTCCAGGAGCACGGCGCCGAGAAGATCGCCTACGTCTCCTTCGAACACTCCGTGAACATGGCGGGCGGCCAGCCGGTCAGCATGGACAACATGAAGGCGGTGCACGCCTACTGCAGCGAGCGGGGCATCCCGATCTTCTTCGACGCGACGCGTGTCGCCGAGAACGCCGTGATGATCCAGATGTACGACCCGCACTACACGAACACGCCGGTCAAGGACATCCTGGGCGAGATGATGCTCTACGGCGACGGCTGCACCGTCTCCGGCAAGAAGGACTTCTTGATCAACATCGGCGGGCTCCTCGCGTTCCGCGACAACGCCGAGTTGGCCGCCAAGGCTCAGGAGATGCTGCGCGTCTACGAGGGCAATGTGACGGACGGAGGCCTGCCCGCCGCCGATCTCGCCGCGATCGCCCAGGGCGTCCGAGAGATGGCGGACGACCGCTACATCCGCCACCGCGTGAAGAGCACCGCCTTCTTGGGCGAGCTGCTGCACGAGGCCGGCGTGCCGGTGGTACGCCCGTCGGGCTCGCACGCCATCTTCCTCGATGCCAAGCGCTTCCTCCCCCACATCGACCAGGACGAGTACCCGGCCCAGCGCCTCGCGGCCGAGATCTTCGTGGAGACGGGTGTGCGCCCCATGGAGCGCGGCAACGTGTCGAAGGGCCGCAATCCCGAGACCGGCGACAACTACCGTCCGCCGCTCGAGCTGGTGCGCCTGACGATTCCGCGGCGCGTGTACACGCAGGATCACCTCCGAGGCGTCGCCGAAGGCATCATCCGCCTCTACCAGCGCCGCGACGAGATCCACGGCCTGAAGTTCGTCTACGAGCCCAAGAAGCTCCGCTTCTTCCAGGGCCGCTTCGAGCCGCTCGAGAAGGCCACCGTCGGCGCCTGATCACCCACGAGCGACGCGTCTACGCGGCCGGCTTCTCCATCCGGAGAGCCGGCCGCTTCTCGTGGCGCACGCTGGGGTGCACGGCGGGTGCCCACGGACGCCTTCGCGCGAGCGATGTCAGAGCGGCGGCGATACGGCAGGGCGCTGCGCCCGAGGGGGTACGGCCTTGAGCACGGGACCGGCGTCGGAGGAAGCAGCCGCCGGGGCGACAGCTACCATGCCCCCATGCGACGCTCTCCGATCCGGATCCTGATCTTGCTCCTCCTGCTGGCCCTGGCCGGGCCAATCGCCGCGGATGTCGTCGTGACGGACGACGGCCGGACACGGGTCGGTCGGGTGAAGGAAGTCGTCCTCCTCGAGCCCGCGGGCGGCGAGCTCCGCCTGGAGGAGAAGGACCTCCTGGCCATCACGCTCGACGCCGACCGGGATCGGATCGACGAGCACTGGTTGGTAGCGACGCTCCGCTTCACGATCGAGCGCGAACGAAGAGGCGCGGCGAAGCGGCGGTCGAAGGTCGGCGTGTACGTGGGCCGGGGCGTGTTCCCGCCGTCGGCCATGGCCGTGGTTCGTCGACTGGACGAGTCGAAGCGCGCGCCTCGGTGCCTCTTCGCGTCGGACATCTCGAAGGAGGGACTGGAAGGCATCGACTTGCTGGTCGTCCCGGGCGGGTGGGCGCCGTCGATGCTGAAGGGTCTTACCACCCGCGGCCAGCGGGCACTTGCGACCTGGGTCGAGCGAGGCGGGCGCTACATGGGTATCTGCGCCGGTGGGTACCTGCCGTGCGGGACCGTCGTCTGGGAGGGAAAGGCCTATCCCTACCCCATCAACCTGGTTCGAGGACAGGCGGTGGGACCCCTGGATGGCCTCGCGCCCTGGCCCACGGCGGACGCCATCGCGCTCGAGTTGGAGAGAGGAGCGTCGCGCGCCACCCTTTACGCAGGAGGCGCCGCGTTCGACGTGGTGGACGCCGCGATCGTCGCGCGCTATCCGGGAGGATCACCGGCCGCCATCCTGGCCGAAGCGGGGAAGGGCCGACTCCTGCTGACGGGGGCCCACGTGGAGTTCGTGGGCGGACGGGACGACGACCTCCTCGATTGGGAGGCGTGGGCACCGGGTCTGAAGCTCGGCGATGCGAAGCTGTTCGCCTCCTTCTTGAAGCGGCTGAAGAAGTAGCGCCGCGGGACGTCCTTCGCCAAAGTTCCGTACGGAGGCAGCCTCGCCGACGAACCCTTTCGACGATCATCGACCCACTCCGCCGCCGCCTCACACCGCGCACGGCGAGCCCCGAGGTTGGCCTGCCCGCGGGCGCTGCAGCCATCGCCCGCCGAGCGACAGGGGCACCGCTCGATCTCCTCAGCGCCTCCCTGGGCCCTGCCAGCCCGACCGCCCGAATCGCCCGAATCGCCCCCGGAAGCCGACCACGAGGGCGAGGCAAAATGCCCCCGATCGCCACCCCCGTCCGCGCACGCCTCGACGCGGCCCGCTAGACGGTCGACCCTCTCCCCGGGTTGACGGGCCCCTATTTTGGTCATATGCTCACAATGTCCGACCGGAGAGCACCCGATGCCTCGACCTGTCCGCCACCGGAAGATCGCGCGAAACCTGCCCGAAGGTCTGTACGGCCCGCGGGGACGCGCCCTCCCGGGCGCGGATGTGGTCGAGCTCACACTGGACGAGCTCGAGGCGCTTCGACTGAGCGATCTCGAGGGGCTCTACCAGGAAGCCGCCGCCGAGCGCATGGCGGTGTCCCGCGCAACGTTCGCCCGCATCCTCGCGAGCGCGCGTCGCACGGTCGCCGACGCCATCGTCGGCGGCAAGGTGATCGACGTCGGCGGCGGTGCCGTCCGACGACGCGCAAAGGGTGACTGGCCCTGTCCCGTGCACGGCGAAGGTCGTCGGCGGGGACGAGGTTGCCGCTGCAAGAGCGGCGGACGCGGCCCCAAAGGCCGTCACGCGGGACGGACGGGAACAGACGGTGAGCCTGCGGACGGATAGCGTCCCTGAGCCCTACCGTCACCAGGAGATCGACATGCCTGCACGAGATGGAACAGGTCCCGCCGGACGAGGACCGCAAACGGGACGTGGACGAGGCCGATGCAGCCCGGCGTCCCACGAGGAGACCACCCCCGCCCCCACGCCGGAGGCCCAGACCGCCTGCCGAGGCGGCGGCCAGCGACGACATCGCCACCGCGGCGGCGAGGGTCATTGCGAGGGCCGAGAGGGCCGAGGCGGCGGCCGAGGACGCCACCGGGCTCGCGGCCGTCGCGGCCCGGCATGGGGCGCGCCCGCAGCCCCCGCACCGTCCGCCAAGCAAAGTGACGCTTGAAGGAGACGCCATGGATGCTCCCACGACGCGCATCGCCGTCACCAGCGAGGATCTGCGTGGGTTGGACGCGCAGGTCGGCCAGCACTTCGGCCGCTGCCCCGCCTACACCCTCGTCGAGGTCGCCGGGGACGGAACGCTCCGAGCGAACGCCATCGAGAATCCCCATGCCGCGGGCCATGGCCCGGGGCAGGTACCGGCGTTCATCCACGACCAGGGCGCGGATGTGCTGCTCACCGGCGGAATCGGCGGCCGCGCCATCGCGGCCCTGAGAACGTACGGCATCCAGGTCTCGGCGGGGCACGACGCCTCGGTCCGCGAAGCGGTCGAAGCCTGGCTCGCCGGTCGAGGCGGCAAGGCCGAAGCCTGCGCCGGACACGGCCCGTCGCATGACCACGAACACGGCCATGACTGCGGGCGTGGTGCATAGAAGCCACAAGACCTTGCCGGATGCCGCGGCGTTGGGTGAAGCGACAGGCTTCATGGGAGTCGCATGAACGAGCCCGCGGAGCGGCACGCTCCAGCGACGGCCCCATCGACGTCCGAGTAAGCTCGCGGCATGAGCAATGACGCCCTCTCCACCCAGACCGGCGCATTCGTGGCCGGGGCCCGAATCAAGCAACTGACGCTCTTCATCGGGGATCGCCTCGGGGCGCTTCACCGTGCCTTTGCGCTGCTGGACGCGGATCGCATCCAGATCTGCGCGCTGGCGATCCTCGATGGAGCTGACCATGCGGTCGTCCGGCTGGTCGTCGACCGCCCCGCGCTGGCCGTGCGTCTGCTCGAGGAAGCCGGCCACACCGTGTACGTACGCGATCTGCTTGGTGTGGCGCTTCCGCACCGGGAGGACCGTGACGTCGGCATCCGCGAGGTCCTCCAGACACTGCTGTCGGCCGAAGTGAAGGTCGCCTACGTCTACTCGCTCGTGGTGACCCTGAACGAGCGATCCGTGCTCGCCATCAACGTCGAGGACCTGGAGCTCGCCGAGCGGGCTATCACCGGCTTCGGTCTCGAGATGGTGGACCAAGAGCAACTCGGTTGGGGCACACCGGACGCATGACTGAGCCCAAAGCGCACGTCGTCGTCGGGTTCGGCGAGCTCCTCTGGGACCGCTTCCCCGATGCCCGACGTCCCGGCGGAGCGCCGGCCAATGTCGCATGGCACGCAAGCCAGCACGGGGCGCAGGGCCTGGTGGTTTCCAGGCTGGGGAAGGACGCGGACGGCGCCGCCTTGCGTCGGAGCCTCGAGAGCCACGGCCTCGACTTGCGTTACGTCCAGGAAGACGCCACGCTGCCGACCGGCGCGGTCGACGTGGACGACGCGGACCCCGAGGCGCCGCGGTACACGATTCACGAGCCCGTGGCCTGGGATGCTCTGCAGTGGGGCGTCGCGCTCGCGCGGCTGGCCGGCCGGGCCGATGCCGTCTGCTACGGGACGCTGGCCCAGCGCAGCGAGACGAGCCGGCACTGCTTGAGCGCCTTTCTCGAAGCGGCCCGCGACGCCTACCTCTTCTACGACGTCAATCTGCGGCAGGACTACTACGACCGCTCCTGGATCCTGCAATCGCTCGCGGCCGCCGATGCCGTCAAGCTGAACGAGGCCGAAGCCGGCGTGGTGGGCTCCATGTTGGGCTTGGAGCACTCGACCCCAGCGTCGCTCCACGAGCGACTCCGAACCGAGTTCGGTGTCGACACGCTGTGCGTCACGCGGGCGGAGCGAGGGTGCGTCGTTTTCCGGGGTGAGGCGTGTATCGACGTACCCGGCCGTCCCGTGACCGTCGTGGACGCCGTCGGCGCGGGCGACGCGTTCTCGGCGGCCTTCCTGTCCGCGCACCTTGGAGGCGCGTCGGTCGATGCGGCGGCCCGATTCGCCAACGCAGCCGGCGCGCTCACTGCGAGTCGTGCCGGTGCCATGCCTCACCTCGAAGCGGAGTACGCGAGGCTGAGGCGGCGCCTGATGGAGGCCGAAGAGGATTGAGCACGGCGCGGATTCCTCGCAGGAATCCGCCCTCGGGCTACGGTCGGCATCATGCAGGCGGCCGGCGGCCTTCATCTGATGCTCCTCAGCCCACACGGCTTGATCCGCGGGAGACGCATGGAGCTGGGCGCCGACGCGGATACGGGCGGTCAGGTCCTCTACGTGGTCGAGCTGGCGCGCGCCCTCGCGGAGCAGCCGCAAGTCGAGCGCGTCGATCTGGTCACGAGAAGGATCGAGGCGGCCACGGTGGATCCGGTCTACGCCGAGCCGTTCGAGGAGCTCGCGCCGGGAGCCCGCATCGTTCGCCTCCCGTTCGGACCCAGGCGCTATCTCGCGAAGGAGTCTCTCTGGCCGCATCTCGACGAGTTGGTCGACAACGTCGTCAAGTACTTGCGAGCCGAGGGCCGTCCGCCCGACTTGTTCCATGGTCACTATGCGGATGCGGGGTACGTCGCCTCGCGACTGGCCGCCCTGCTGAACGTCCCCATGGCCTTTACGGGCCACTCGCTCGGCCGGGTCAAGCAAGCTCGCCTCCTGGAGAGAGGTTCGACCCTCGAGACGCTCGAGAAGCGCTACAAGATCAGTCGTCGCATCGCGGCCGAGGAAGAAGCCCTCGACCACGCCGCCTTCGTCGTCGCCAGCACCGACCAGGAGGTGAAGGAGCAGTACGCTCTCTACGATCACTACCGCCCGAAGAGCACGTTCGTCATTCCGCCGGGCGTGAACCTGAGCCGATTCCGCCCCCCGGACCGGCGCGCTCCGAAGACGTACCCCGTCTCCGAGCAGGTCTTCCGGTTCTTGCGCGATCCACGCAAGCCTCTGATCCTGGCGATCTCTCGCGCGGATCCGCGGAAGAACATCCAGACCTTGGTCAGGGCGTACGCGGAACACGACAGGTTGCGGCACGAGGCCAACCTGCTTCTCGTCATGGGAACGCGGGATGACATCGCGAAGGCTCCCCAACCGACGCGCCGGGTGCTCCGCGATGTTCTCCAACTCATCGACCGATACGACCTCTACGGATCGGTGGCGTACCCCAAGACGCACGAGGCAAGCGACGTCCCCGACCTCTATCGTCTGGCGGCGGCGACCCACGGTGTCTTCGTGAATCCCGCCCTGACGGAGCCGTTCGGTCTCACACTGCTGGAGGCGGCGGCCTCGGGGCTTCCGGTCGTGGCGACGGAGGACGGAGGGCCGCGGGACATCATCGGCCACTGCAAGAACGGGCTCCTCGTGGATCCCCTCGATGCGACCGCCATGGGAGATGCGCTCTACGAGGCCATCACGGATCGACGCCGGTGGCGACGGTGGTCCCAGGCCGGCCTGCGGGGCGTCCAGCGGAACTACGCATGGACGGCCCATGCGCGCAGGTATCTGAAGGTCGTCGATCGCCACAAGCGTCCGCCGCAGCGGCGGACATCGATCTTCAGCGTCCGACGCCGACTCATCGGTGCCGACCGAGCGATCGTGAGCGACATCGACAACACCTTGATCGGCGACGCCAAGGGCCTCGATCGCCTCCTCGATCGCCTGAAGGAAGCCGGAAGCAAGGTTGCGTTCGGCATCGCCACGGGCCGAAGCGTGGAGTTGACGAAAGAGGCGCTTCGAGAGTGGAAGATCCCGACGCCGACGGTGCTGATCACATCCGTGGGGACCGCGATCTACTACGGCCCGAATCTGACGAAGGATGCGGGATGGGCCCACCACATTCGCTACCGCTGGGAACCCGATGCCATTCGGGAAGCGATGCAGGGCATCGAGGGAATCGAGCTTCAACCTCCCGAAGGTCAAGGCAAGTTCAAGATCAGCTATCACCTGGATCCGGAAACCGTCCCCACGACGAAGACCATTCAGCGCCACCTTCGCCGCCGCGGATTGTCCGCCCGGGTCATCCGCTCTCACGATGCGTATCTGGATCTGCTCCCGGTGCGCGCCTCGAAGGGACTTGCCGTGCGCTACTTCGCACTTCGCTGGGGGCTCAGCATCGAGCGGTTGCTCGTGGCCGGGGACTCCGGTAACGACGAGGAGATGCTCACGGGCAACGCGCTCGCGGTGGTCGTCGGCAACCACGACCCGGAGCTGGAGCGGATTCGAGGCCTTCCGCGCGTGTACTTCGCCGACGCCACCTATGCGGATGGCATTCTGGAGGGCATCGACCACTACGACTTCCTGGGCAACGTCCGCGTACCGCCCGAGTTACAGGACGACACGCCGAAGGAGAGCTGAGGATCCGGAGGCCGCTCTGGCCCTCGCCACGCGGGCCGCTAGAATCTGCGGCCCATGATCGAATCACTCCGCACCTATCTCGAGTCGTTCCGTGACGATGCTTACGCGCGCCTGCGGCGCATCCTCGCCTCGGAGGCCTCGCTCCTCACCCGCGTGGACCTGCTGGAACTGGCCGGTCTGAAGGACGCCTCCCCCACCGACCTCACCCCACTCGGACGGGTGCTCCAGGCGAGCCACGCCGCGGTCGTCGAGGGAGACACGCTGTGGCTGGCCGTCCGCCAAGCCATCGGGCGGTGGCAGTACATGCGCCTCCACGGTGAGCCGCTCTGCGCCGTGGAGGTCCCCGTGGGCGACTTTCTGGCGGCGCAGGAGAGTGCGGTGCTGGGGAGCCACCAAGCCGACGGGTGGCCGACGGAATTCGATCTCGAGCCCTTCAACCGCGCCTTCCCGATGATGCGGGAAGCACGCTCCATCGGGCATGGGGTCGAGTTCCTCAACCGACGCTTGTCCAGCCAGCTCTTCCACGGTCTCGAGTCCGGTGACCAGCGGCTGATCGACTTTCTCCGCCTGCACGCCATCCAGGGCAAGCCTGTCATGCTGGGTGGGGCTCGTCGCGACGTCGTCGGTCTACGCAAGGCCATCCGCGAGGCCCTCACCTTCCTCAACACACTGCCGGACGATGCCACGGCCGAGAGCTTCGAGGACGCCTTGCGCGAGCTCGGCTTCGAGCCGGGCTGGGGACGCACGGCCGCCCGGTCCCGCGACACGCTGCGCCTGCTCTCGGATGTCCTGGAGGCCCCGGACCCGGCCCGGGTCGAGGCCCTCCTGAGCCGCATACCGATGATCACGAGCATCGTGATCCTCAGCCCCCATGGGTACTTCGGGCAGTCGGGCGTACTCGGCCTTCCCGACACGGGCGGCCAGGTCGTCTACATCCTGGACCAGGTACGCGCGCTGGAGAAGGACCTGACAGCGCGCCTGTACGAGCAGGGCATCGACATCGATCCCCGCATTCTCGTCGTGACCCGCCTCATACCCGACGCGAAGGGTACCTCTTGCGACGTGCCTCGCGAGCCGGTGGCCGGGACCCGGAACGCAACGATCCTCCGGGTCCCGTTCCGCGACGCGGATGGACGCGTCGTCCCGCAGTGGATCAGCCGGTTCGAAGTATGGCCGTACCTCGAGCGCTTCACGGAGGAAGTCGAGAAGGAGGTACAAGGGGAGCTCGGAGGTAAGCCGGCACTGATCGTGGGCAACTACTCGGACGGCAACTTGGTCGCTTCGTTGCTCTCCCGACGCACGGGGGTCACCCAGTGCACCATCGCGCACGCGTTGGAGAAGTCGAAGTACCCCCAGAGCGATCTCAACTGGCGGGAACTCGACGGGCAGTATCACTTCGCCTGTCAGTTCACGGCCGACCTGATCGCCATGAACACGGCCGACTTCATCATCACCAGTACGTTCCAGGAGATCCGCGGAACCGAGGACACGGTCGGTCAATACGAGGGTTACGGCGCGTTCACCCTGCCGGGTCTCTATCGCGTGGTCGACGGCATCAGCGTGTTCGATCCGAAGTTCAACGTGGTCTCGCCCGGCGCCGACCCCGACATCTACTTCCCCTACACGGATCAGGACCGCCGTCTGCGGGCGCTGGAAGACGACCTCGTCGCCCTCGTCGAGGGCGATGGCGGCAAGACCCCCGTATGGGGTCACTTCGAAGACACGTCGAAGCCCATCCTGTTCACGATGGCACGGCTCGACAAGGTCAAGAACCTGACCGGGCTCGTGGATTGGTACGGCTCGTGCCCGCGCCTGCGCGAACAGGCGAATCTACTGATCGTGGGCGGACACCTGGCCGTGGAACGCTCGTCCGATCACGAGGAGAGGGACGAGATCCGACGGATGTACGAGCTCCTGAGCCAGCACCAACTGGACGGGCAGGTACGCTGGGCCGAGTTCCAGACGGAACGGCCGTTGGTGGGCGAGTTGTACCGTTTCGTCGCCGACCGGCGGGGGCTCTTCTGCCAGCCCGCGCTCTACGAGGCCTACGGGCTAACGGTGATCGAGGCGATGAGCTCGGGACTCCCGGTGGCCGCCACCTGCCACGGGGGGCCACGGGAGATCATCGTCGACGGCGTATCGGGCCTCCACATCGACCCCTACGATGGGCAGCAGGCCGCGGAGCGCATGGCCGACGTCTTCGAGCGGGCGGCGGCGGATCCCGCGACGTGGGACGCGTTGAGCCTCGCGAGCTTGGACCGCATTCGGGAGCACTACACCTGGGACCTGTATGCCCGACGCATGCTCGATCTCGCGCGGGTGTACGGCTTCTGGCGCTACGTAACGGACCTCGAGCGCGCCGAGACCCGGCGCTACCTCGAGATGTTCTACGGCTTGCAGCATCGCACCCTCGTGGCGTCGATGGAGCCACGGCCATCCAGCGAGGGGTGATCGCTCGGCGGGGACGCCGCGGCTCGCGTCAATCCACCTGCAGGCCGTGCTCGGCAAAGGCGGCGGTCACGCGCTTGCGCCGCTCGTTCACATCTTCGGCGTCCGTGGGTGACTGGGCCGCCTCGTCCGCGAGGGATAGCACGGCCCCGGCTTCGGCCGCCAACCGCTCACGCATGGCGTCGGGCATGGCAACACGCGCGAGCACTTCGGTCGCCTCGAGCAGTCGTACGAGCACGGCCAGATGCCCGGCCGCGCTCTGCCGCAAAGGCGCATACGCGGCCTTGACGAGGCCGGCATGGTCGTGGCGCCGCAGTTCCAGGACGGGTCGCCCGTCGTCCGCGCAGACGGCCAGTGGAGGCGCCCTGCGTGACGCGAGGCGAAGCAGGCCGACGCTCAATCGATCGACGCACCGGACCGCCGTTCCGGGGTCGTTGACACTCGGGGAGAGCGCGCGCAGCGCCATGTCGGACACCTGATCGAAGGCGAACTCCGGATCCTGCGTCCGCGTTCGCTCCCGCCCGATCCTGAGGAGGTGGCGGAGCTCGGCAAGGAAGGCCCCGTCCGGCTCACGGGCGGCCCCAACGTGCAACATTTCGTCCCCCTCGTGCACGAAGTCGCCGGGGCGCACGCGTACCGAAATCACACAGTCGTGCATCTCGGCCAGCGCGAGAGCCGCTTTCTCGTCGACGAGTTGGACGTAGCCCGTCTCAGGGCAGAGCACGGGATACGCCGTTCCTTCCGTCCCTCCGACGCCGACCCTTTCCTCCTCGCCACACGGAGGTCGAGTGCCCTGCGCGGGGAACACGCGATCCAGGGTCGTCAGCATGTCCACCGTGACCTGGTCGAGCAACCGAGGCACCTGCAAGAAGCGCGTCAAGTGGTGGAAGAAGAAGATCAGGCTCGAGAAACTCGCAATCGCGAGGACCAGCCCCAGCAGCACGGCCAGTCGCGGGCCGGTGATCTCGTCGTCCGTGACGCCCAGCCGCCCAATGACGGCGAGGAGGTACACGAAGGTGCCGAGCAGGACGCCGAGGACGACCTGGGTCCCCGTCGCGCGCATGAAGCTGCCGAGCAGCCGCGGGCCGAACTGGGCGCTGACCTGCGAGAGACCGACGACGGTGATCGAAAACACGACGCCCGCTACGGTGATGCACGCCGCCGCTACGGTGGGGAAGATGGCTTGCCCGGCTTCCGCAGACGAGACGTCGCGCCAGAAGCCGCGGGCGAGAAAGCGGTCCACGCCACTCCATCCCTCCCACGCGACGACCCCCGCCAGCAGCAGGCCGCTGAGGCCGAAGAGCGTGGGATAGAAGGCGGGGGTCTCTCGCAGAGCCGTCACACGGTGGAGCAGGGAGAGGCGCAGCTGGCAATCCTCCGGACGCGGACGTGCCGGTCGCGGGACAGTATCACTCGACCAGGAGGATCTCGAGGTGCCCGTCGCTCTCGCGCCGCAACGCGTCCATGGTGATGGGGCCCCGGGCCTCGCCATCGGCCGCCTCCTCGGCCTGTCCCAGAACGACGAGGTCGCACTCGTGAGCGCGGGCCTCCTCGACGATGTGCCGCGCGATGTCGTCCTCGGGCGTGCGAGGAGCCCAGGCGACATCGAGGCTCTCCTCGTCGTAGCCCGCGCGGGTCAGGACGCCGAGGGCGGCGTCCGCCAGGCCCGCTGCATCCTGGGCGCCTCCCCCACCCCACCCTCGCTCGAGGAGCTCCTGGACGTCGCTGGTGGGCGCCGGCATGTCGCTCTCCTCCGCGAGGCGGCGGCCGCTTCGTACGCCGCTATCGGGCTTCCACAGCACGAGCAGCGTGACGCACGGCGGGCGGATCCCTGCGGGCCACCGGACGGCCTCCTCGAGAACGCGTCGTGTCGCAACGCTGTCGTCGATCGGGATGAGTGCGTGTTCAGTCATGGTCATCTCCCAGGCGGATCGGAAGCTACTTGCTCGCGGGATGCTCACGATCGAGCCGCGAGATTCTCGAAACGGTGAAGATTCGCACGCGCGCCCAAGGTCTGACTCGCGACGCGGTCGTGGATCTCCTTGCCGAGCGGCAAGGTCATGGCCTCCTCGTAGTGGCTCACCGCCGCGCGCTCCGCCCGGACGATCTCCTCGATCAGAGCGTCGCGAGGTACGGGGGACAGCGTGGTCCGGGCATCCATCCAGGCCCGTCGGAAGGCGCCGGGAATCGAACCGCGAACACTGGGCTCGTCGCCCAGCTCATGAATCAACTCCTCGAGTTGCTGGGCCGCAATCATGCAGGAGCGCATGCTGACCTGCAGCGCTGACTCCAACGCTCGATCCTCGGCGATGCCGAGGGCCTGATGGAAGGTGTGCTCTCCGTCCTTGGCGACATGCAGTAGGTCGTTCAGGACCTCGACTGCCTTCTTCTTGCTCTCCATGGCTGGCTTCCTTTCGTCTCGTGTATGGCCGTTCCGCATGGGCGTATCAGTACCGATAGCGTGCGGCGACGGGCTCGCCTGATTCGGGCATGTACTCCGCAGGAAGCACATGGACCCGTCCGCCCGCACCAGGCGTGGAGACGGCCGCTACGTCGAGCAGGTCTCGGTCTCCAAGGCGGTACCGGTCGTGCAGCACGACGGTCTCGATCCGCCGCTTTCGTTCGTCGGCGGTCGTCAACTCTCGCCCGCGTCTCTCCAGACGTCGTCGCGAGGGCTCTTGTGGTCACGGAACCACTCCTGGAAGGAGGCGACCGTTCCGAACTGCGCCCCGCGCGCGTCCTTCGGCTGCCCCGCGTAGCGCTGGAGCACTTCGAGCACGCCATGGCTGATTCGAGCCCAGAAGAGCCGGGCACGCACGAGCGCTGGATCCGTGCTGTTCTGACCCGCCTGGCTCTCGACCGGGCCATAGCTACGGATCATCTGCTCCACGATCTCGTGGCGAAGTGCGCCCGGCGTACGCTCGTACGGAAATCGAAGCATGGCCTGGTGTGCCGCCACGAGCTGGTCGACGTACTCCTGCGGGGTCGAGCGCGTGTGCGAGAACTCGTCGATCAACCACTCCAGCGAGTCGACATGGCCGATGCGCGCCAAGGTGGACAACGCCTCCTCGAGGAGAACGGGGGAGACCTCGTGCTTGGCATCCAAGAGGTGGCGCTCGATCACGCGCTGAAGGCGGCGCGCGATCCCGCGATCGGGCCACGTGCTCAGGATTCGTGCGGCTGCGATGTTCACTGGCTCCCGGGTGTTCTGACCGTCGTCGGCCTTCACTTCGCGCAGGGCCCGCAGTAGGACGTCTTCGGCGTCGTCCCGCAGACGATCCACGGCACGCTTGTACGCCCGCAGATGCTTCTTCCACTCCCGTTCGTGTCGATCGTTCTCCCTCTCGATCGCGGCGCGCGCGTCCTCGGACGCCTCAGCGGGGATCGACTCGATGACGCGCGACGGCGGGGGCGTGAGGTTCTCCAGGGCGGCTTGCACAGCGTCGAGCGCGCCGAGGATCTCGTCGTTCACAGCGCTGGAGGAGCGAAGTACATCCTCGAGGATCTCGACCTCGCGGGCCGCACGGTCGAGCGGGACGACCTCCTCGGACTCCTCACTCCTCGCCATGCTGGGTACGAGGAGCGCCGCCCCGAGGACGGCTGTGAATGCGACGCGAAGGGCGCCACGCCATACGCGCCCCCCCTCGTCCCGCCACATGTGTTGGGGCTTCGAGGTGTTCGTCAAGCTGGCTGTTCGCACGGTCATCCTCCTTCGCTCTTCGGGTAGGTGAGGACCATCCTCAGCAATCCGCAGTCCGGACCGCCCACGCAGCTTGTCCGAAGTCGCTCGCCCCCGGCTTCTCCACCGCCTGTCCGTACCGTTGCACCTCGCCCGTACGCTTCGCCCACGCCGTCCATCGGGCCTTCCATCGGGCCGGATTCGGAACGGAGCTTCCGATCGAAACGGACCCCTGGCCTCCGACGAAGGCGGAAGCCGCCCCAAAGGGCGCAGTGCAGGCGGGCCGGATCGTGGGCACGCCGAATGCAGTGGAGACGGTCGAAAGGAGCACGACCATGAGTGTGAAGATTGATGCGGACCTGCTGGAGCGGAAGCTCGACCGGATGAAGATGAACGTGCAGCAGATGGTGATCGACGCCAAGAAGACCGGCCTCGACGTGGAAGAGAAGAAGCGGGACCTGCTGTCGAGTTTGGAGTCCGGCCTCGAAACAACGGGCACCTACCTCGAGAAGTTCAAGAACGCGACGGCGGAGCAGGTGGACGACGCCGAAGAGGCACTCCAGACGGCCTGGGTGGACCTGAAGAAGAAGTTCGAGCAGGCCACGAGTACGCCGAGGGACTGAGGCGCTTCATGGAGCCTACGGCTGCCCGGGTGACAAGGAAGGCAATGAAGACGAATATGGAAATCGTGTTTCGCTGTGAGAGTTGCAGGAAGACGCTGGGCGCGCCGGCGAGCCGAGCCGGTGACACTGCCAAGTGCCCGGGCTGCGGCAAGACGGTGCGCGTCCCGTCCACATCCAAGTAGCGTCATGCGCCGCAATCCAAGCCAGGGGGCGCCTAGACGATGAACACTCGAGCCGCAGGATCAGATCCGCCGGTCGACGCCCGCGTCGTGGATGTCCGACAGCGACTCACCGAGGAGGGGCCGGAGTTCATCCGGCTCCTCTCGCGCGCGCGGAGCCGGTTGGCGGCGCGAAGTCGAGGCCTCAGTGAACAGATCGAGGAGCTGGGGCAGCGTATCGCCTTCGTGCGGACCAAGGTCGACCGCCTCCCCCGAGCGACGGGTGAAGACCGCCGCGCCGTCGCGACCGAACTGGAACAGGGGTGGCAGGCCTTGACCCGCTGCGCCGAACGCGTGCGCCAGGCGCTAGACGGCGACGCCGAAGGGGCCTAACCGGGGTGGTTCGGCGCCGGGCACACGCGCGATCCTCCGCGCTGGGCCCTCGGACTCCGGTACCGTTGAGGATATGCCGGAACCCGAATCTCGTGGCGAACGCGCCGTCGTCGTGATGCCGGCGGGGCCCCTCCGCGAACGGCTTACGTCCATTCTCGAGTCGGTCTGCGGCGGCGTACGCACCATGGAGCCGGGGGCGGACCTCTGGGAGCGGCTGAAAGGCCTCGACGCGGACTTCGTCGTGGTCGATTCCGCGCAAGTCGGGCCCGTCGCGACGAGCGGCGTCGGCGAGATGACCGAGGAGGTGGAGGCGCCGGATCTGGTCGTCGTAGCCCCCGAGCCGGAGGCCCAACGCGATACGAATCTCTTGGCCGAGGGGGTCAGCCGCGTCGTGTCGCTGGATGCCGGCGAGAGGGACGTACGCGACGTACTGATCACCGTGGCGACTGAAGAGAGGCGCCCGCCGAGCCCCGGGGTGGCGCGAGGCGCGCCGGAACCCCGCCTCAGCGACTTCCAATCCAACAGCCCACGAATGCGCGACTTCGTCCGATTGGTCACGCAGGTCGTGGACGCGGACACGACCCTCCTCGTCCTGGGCGAGACCGGCGTTGGAAAGGAGCACTTGGCGCGTGCCATGCACGGAGAGAGCGTGCGCGCGACACGGCCCTTCGTGGCCGTCAATTGCGGGGCCCTCCCGGAGAGTCTGCTCGAGAGCGAGCTGTTCGGTCACGAACGCGGGGCGTTTACCGGTGCGCACGAGAGGAGGCGAGGACGATTCGAGGAGGCGAGCAAGGGAACCATCTTCCTCGACGAGATCGGGGAAATGCCGAAGTCCCTGCAGGTGAAGCTCCTGTCCGTGCTTCAGCGCCGTGAGCTCAGGCGCGTCGGCAGTGAGAAGGTGCTCCCCATGGAGGCGCGCGTCATCGCCGCCACGAATCGCGACTTGCGCGAGGACGTCGAGGAGGGGCGCTTCCGCGAAGATCTCTTCTACCGCCTCAGTGTCGTTCCCTTGACCGTCCCGCCGCTGCGGGAGCGCCCCGAGGACCTCCCCCACCTGATCGGGAGCCTGATCAACTACTTCGGGAAGCGCATGGGGCGCGAGGATCTCCGGAGCGTCCACCCGGAAGCCCTGCAAGCCCTCCTCCGCCACGCGTGGCCGGGCAACGTGCGCGAGCTGATCAACGTCGTCGAGCGGGCCATGCTGCTGGCCCGGACAGACCAGCTCACGATCGGGGACCTCCCCCCTGAGCTGGGCGGCGGGTCCATCCAGGACGCGGCCACGTCATCGGGTCAAGACCTGCTTGCCGACGGAGCACTACAGAAGCCCCTCGCGCAGGCCCGCCGGGAGCTGACGCTGCGCTTCGAGCGGGCGTACCTGGAGCACCTCCTCGAGGCGACCGAGGGGGCCGTGGGCGAGACCGCCGAGCGGGCGGGCATATCACCCCGGTCGCTCTACGAGAAGATGAAGCGACACGGCTTGCGCAAGGAGGACTTCCGGCGCGCGTGAGGCAGGCGCGTGAGCCGCTCCTTTGCACATCACGCGGGCTCTGAGGTACCCACGATGGCCGCCGGGGGAGTATGGTGCCCGGTCCGCGACCGACGTACCGGTCGCCACGCCCCCTGCACCGTGCGTTTGAGCTTTTCCCATGAACAACGCCAAGAGCTACATCGAGATCGAGAACAGCGGCAGCGTCCCCGTCAAGGCGTGGGTGCACGGCGTGGCCCTCGAGAACGAGGCACGCAAACAGCTGCTCAACGTGGCGAGCCTCCCGTTCATCCACAAGTGGGTGGCGGCCATGCCGGACGTCCACTGGGGACTCGGCGCAACCGTGGGGAGTGTCATCCCCACCCACAAGGCGATCATCCCGGCGGCGGTCGGCGTCGACATCGGCTGCGGTATGATGGCCTCGCGTACGACGCTCACGGCATCCGACCTGCCCGACGACCTCAAGCCGCTACGCCACACCATCGAGCGCACGGTCCCGGTCGGCATGCGCAGCCACAAGGAGGCACCCGTTGCCGGGGAGATCGCCTGGAAGTCGCTGGATGACGACTTGAAGCGGTTGCTGGGGCTGCATCCCAAGATCGCGACGAAGGCACCGGTGACCCAGCTGGGGACCCTGGGCGGAGGCAACCACTTCATCGAGGTCTGCCTCGATCAGGCGGACCGCGTCTGGGTGATGCTGCACAGCGGCTCCCGCAACATCGGGAACGTGATCGGACGGTACTTCATCGCCCTTGCTCGCAAGGACATGGAGCACCACATGCGCAATCTGCCGGATCGAGACCTCGCGTACTTCGAGGAGGGTGCCCAGCACTTCGACGACTACGTGTTCGCCGTCGAGTGGGCCCAGCGCTACGCCCGTGCGAATCGCGAGGTCATGATGCGTCGCATCCTCGACAGCCTCGCTCATCTGAAGGAGCTCCCGCCGTTCGAGGCGCAGGTCGAAGCCGTGAATTGCCATCACAACTACGTGCAGCGGGAGCACCACTACGGCGAGGACGTCTTCGTGACGCGCAAGGGCGCAGTCCGTGCCGGCCTGGGCGAGATGGGCATCATTCCGGGCAGCATGGGCGCTCGCTCGTACATCGTTCGCGGCAAGGGCAACCCGGAGAGCTTCGAGAGCTGCAGCCACGGCGCGGGCCGCGCGATGTCGCGCAAGGCCGCCCGCAGGCAGTTCACCGTGGCCCAGCACGAAGCCGCGACGCGAGGTGTCGAGTGTCGTAAGGACGTGGGCGTGCTCGACGAGACGCCGGCGGCCTACAAGCCGATCGACGCCGTCATGGAGGCCCAGAAGGACCTCGTGGAGATCGTGCACACCTTGAAGCAGGTCGTCTGCGTGAAGGGGTGACGCAGATGCCCGATCCGGTACAGCTGGACGGGAGTCGCGGCGAGGGTGGAGGGCAGATCCTGCGCTCGGCCCTCGCGCTCTCGCTCGCCACCGGGCGCCCGGTGCGCGTGAAGAAGATCCGCGCCGGACGGAAGAAGCCCGGTCTCCTGCGCCAGCATCTCACCGCCGTCCGCCTGGCGGCGGCCATCGGCCACGCGTACGTCACAGGAGGCGCCCTGGGATCCAGCGAGCTTCTCTTCGAGCCCCAGGGTTGTCACGCCGGCACCCATCACGTGAGCGTAGGGACCGCCGGCAGCACGAGCCTCGTGGCGCAAGCGGTGTTGCCGGCGCTCCTGTTTGCGGACGGCCCGACCGAGTTGACGATCGAGGGTGGCACGCATGCCCCCTCGGCCCCACCGTTCGAGTTCCTGGATCGGGCATGGGCCCGCGTCCTACGCGACCATGGCGCCCAACTGGACGTGAGCCTGGAGCGACCCGGGTTCTTCCCGGTCGGCGGCGGTCGCGTACGAATCCGCGTGGAGCCGTGGAGGACGCCTCGCGCCGTGCACTTGCTGGAGCGCGGTGCCCGTACGAACACGGAGGCCGTGGCCCTCATCTCACGTGTCCCGCGTCACGTGGCCGAGCGCGAGCTGACGCGCGTCGGCGCGCACCTCGGCTGGCCCGAGACCCAGCGGCGAATCGAGGAGCCTCGAGATGCGCCGGGCCACGGCAATGCGTTGATTCTCGAGCTGGAGCACGAGCAGGTGACGGAGGTGTGTGTAGCGTTCGGCGCTCGCGGCGTACGCGCCGAGCAGGTGGCGGACGCAGCCTGCCGCGCCGCGACCTCGTGGATGGCGGCCTCGGCGCCCGTCGGTCGCTACCTGGCGGACCAGCTGATGCTCCCCCTGGCCCTCGGCGCCGGCGGAACGTATCGCGCGACGGAGATCTCCCTCCACAGTTGGACGAACCTGGAAGTGATCGACGCCTTCCTCCCCGGCGCCGTGACCACGGAGCAGGTTGAGGGGCACGGCGTCGATGTGACCGTGCGGGGTCGCCTCCCGTAGCGACTTCGAAGTCTAGGCGAGCAAGCGCCGGTACAACTCGGCGCTTTCCGGGCTGAAGCAGCAGAACGTCAGGTCCAGGTCGGACGCGAAGAGGGCCGAAGTGTCGACTGCGATCCGCGCGGCGCGATCGGGGGGAAACCGAAGATCCCCGTGCTGATGCAGGGGAAGGCAACCGAGCGGATGTCGTCGTGGCCCCGAGCGAGCTCGCAGCTCGCCCGATAGCAGGCAGCCAGGAGCGCGTCTTCATCGTGTTGGCCGCCGTGCCAGATGGGTCCGACCGTGTGGATGACATACGCGGCGGGAAGTGCGAAGCCAGCCGTGAGGCGCGCTTCACCGGTGGGGCAGCCGCCCAGCGTGCGGCAAGCCTCGAGAAGCGAGGGCCCCGCGGCTTGATGGATCGCGCCGTCCACGCCTCCGCCACCGAGCAGGCTCTCATTGGCCGCGTTCACGATTGCGTCGACGGAGAGTCGTGTGATGTCGCCCTCGATGGCTCTCATTTGGTGGTTCCTCCGTGCGGCCTACTTCGCCACGATCCGTATGGACGTGGTCTCTGCGTCGCGTAGCTTCACCCTGCGCCGGCCGCGACGGCTCCCCCACCGCGCCGTCACCCGGGTCCTCCCCGGCTCGACGCGACGGAGGGTGCGTCGACCGAGAGCATCGGTGAAGAGGTCGAGCCGCTGGAC
Organism: uncultured Planctomycetota bacterium; assembly: GCA_963802335.1. Taxonomy (GTDB): domain Bacteria; phylum Planctomycetota; class PLA2; order PLA2; family JAEUHO01; genus CAWDIE01. The sequence continues at coordinate 159,183 of CAWDIE010000011.1, forward strand.
GCCGTCGACGACGTCGAGCACGGCTAGGTCCCCCACGTCCAGCCGCGCGAACGGTCGAGGCCGGCCGTCCTCGTCGGTGACGAGCACCTCCAGCGTTGCGCCGATCGGTTCCTGGATGTCGAGCTCCGCGGTCTGGCCCTCCTCGAGCGTCACGCGGCGCCGCGCGGCGAAGCGGCCGGGCGCGCGCATCGTGATCCAGTGGTTGCCCGGCCGCAACCCCGAGAAGCGAACGTACCCGCGGGCATCCGTCGTCTCGTCAATGAGGTTCGTCTCATCGTTCACTATCGTATCGGCGAGGGGCGTCCCGTCCCACCCGAGCGCGCGCACGCGCAAGGTGGCGGGCCTCGCTCCCGACTCGGGCGCGTCCCAGCGGCCGAGGCTCTCTTCGAACAGGAGATCGTTGTCCATCACGACGCTCGAGCCCGGACCGCGCGGCCGTAGCAGCCGCACGACCTCATGCCAGGGACGTCTCGGATCCTGGGGGATTCGGGTCACGAGTTGCGGATCCTCGAGGTTCTCTCCCTCCACCATCTCGACGGAAGCCTCGCCATCCGTCCGCGGGTCCCATCCCCACGCGATGACGGCCCGGATGGGCTCCCCCGGAAGACCGGGGATGCCTCGGATCCGGAGTTGCCCGGCCGGCAGTCCCTCGGACTCGACCACCAGATCGTCGCGCCGTCGACCCGCGACGACGAGGCCATCCAACGCGGCCCCCTCGGCGGGGCGCCCTTCCGGATCCAGGACGCTCAAATCCAGGATCGCTTCGGGCCACAGCGGCAAGATGAAGTAGGTCTCGGCGACGCCGGCGGCGATGCGCGCGCGGATGGAGGGAGTGAGATCCTCGAGGACGTAGCCTGGCACGGGCCGCACGACGATGCGCGTGGAGGCGTCGTGCGCATCCGGGGGCCAGGCATCGGCACGCACCTCCCCCGCGTCCAGGAACTCGCTCTCCCATAGGGCGATCGAGTCCGCGACGCCCCGGCGCACCCGAGCGAGCGCGTCGTCGTCGATCACGGCCCCCGGCGGGAAGGGGCCGGCCGTTACCTTCCCCCAGCCGAGGTTCCACCGCGCACCGACCGCGCGGCCGGTGAGTCCGTCCACGGTATCGAGGCGGAGCGAGGGCGACGGAGCCTCGGCCGCGGAGGCCTCCCCGTCCACGTCCTCGGCGGTCGTGGCGCCCGTCGAAGCGCCGGACGCTTCCCTCCGAGACCCTGCGCGGGCGCTTCCGCGCAGCTGCGGCTCGGCGTCGCGAAGGGCCGGCTCGACGGAGTGTGCGCGCATCGCGCGACACGCGTCTCAGCCGCGTACGACCACCTCGCCCACGGCGGCAAACAGGACGGCGCCTGCCAGGAGCAGGAGTGCGATCGACCAGCCAGGCGCGGCGTCCGGTCATGCGGGGAGTGTAATGGGAAAAGTTCGACGGCGAGGCTGCCTCCGTATGGAACTCAGGCGTCGGAGAGGTGTTCGCGACGCTCTTCGATGACCAGAAACTCCTGGAACGGCGCGCAGCTGGCCGCCAGTTCGTCGTACGTCCCCTGAGCGATCAGCCGCCCGCCGTCGAGCACGAGGATCCGGTCGGCGCGGCGAATCGTCGCAAGGCGATGCGACACCAGGACGATCGTGGTCTCCGGCGCCACGGCGCCGAGATCCGCCCAGAAGCGATCCTCGTTGCGCGCGTCGAGACTCGCCGTGCAGTCGTCGAGGAGGAGGAGATCCGGACGGCCCGCGAGCGCGCGCGCGATCGCAACCCGCTGCTTCTGTCCCCCGCTCACCAGCGTGCCGCGGCGGCCGACCTCGGTGTCCAGCCCCTGCGGCATGCGCGCCACGTCGTCCCCCATTTGGGCGAGGGCGAGGCAGCGCATGATCCACGCGTCGTCCATGGGCCGACCGAAGGACACGTTCTCGCGCAAGGGCTCGGAGAAGAGCAGCGACTCCTGCGGCACGTAGCCGACCCGCCCCCGAAGCGCCGGCCAGCTCCACTGTCCGTGCTCCTGCCCATCGACGAGCAGTTGCCCCGCCTGAGGCGGCAACAGGCCGGCCAGCACGCGGAGCAAAGTGGTCTTGCCCCCGCCCACCGGCCCGACCACGGCGACCCGCTCCCCGCGTCCGAAGCTACACGACACGTCGCTGAGCGCAGGCCGAAGGTCTTCGCGGTAGCGGAAGGTGACGCCTCGAAGCTCGACGGACCCGAGGGTGCCCGGATCCTCCCCACCGTCCTCGTTGCGGGCCACGGCAGGGAAGGCGAGAACCTCGTGCTCACGATCGATGCTGACGAACGCCTGCCGCGCGGTCACGAAGAGATTCGGCAGGTCCATCATCGGATGGAGCAGCATGTCCAGGTAGACGTAGAGGGCCATGAGTGTGCCGAGGCTGAGCGTGCCGTCGAGCACGCGCAGCCCCCCCACCGCCAGCACGATGACCTGCCCCGTGCGCGCGACGATGCCGTCCATCTCGTGCACCATCACGATGAGGCGCGCGAGCTTCAGCTGGATACCGACCCGGTCGTCGAGGATGCCGGCCAGTCGGCGCTTCTGTCCCTCCTCGGCGTTGAAGGCCTTCACGATGCGGATGCCGCTCAGCGCCGACTCCAGCAGGTCGTTGGTGCGGGACACGGCCTCCTGCTGGCGCTGGAACGTGGCGCTCAGCTCGCGCCGCGCCAGGTAGAAGACGTAGAGCATGACGGGCACGGGCGCCATGGCGAGCAAAGCGAGCTTCCAGTCGAGCAGCAGCATCGCCGCGACGCAGAACACGAACTTCGAGGCGGAGTCGAGGAAGCGAAACACGCCCGAGCAAGCGAACCAGGCAATGCGCGGATACTCCGCGATGTCGTCGGTGAGCCTGGTCACCAGGTCGCCGGTACGGAAGCGTCCGAAGAAGGTGTAGTCCTTGGCGAGGATCGAGCCGAACACGCGCTCGCGGACGGCCTTCTCGACGATGTTGTTCATCCAGGCGCGGAAGGCGGGATAGAAGCCCGCGGCCAGACGCCCGAGCACGATCAGGAACAGGAACCCCTCGAGCGTCCAGAGCCTCTCTCCGAGGGATCCGGCCTCGATGGCATCGATGGCCGCCCTGAACACCAGCGGATAGAGGATGGCCACCGCGCTCGAGACCAGCGTCAGCACGACGAGCCCGGCGGCAAAGAGCCCGTGCCCCTGCCAGAAGGTGGCCAGCCAGGCGAGCCGTTGACGCGTGGTGAGGGTCGCGGCCGTCATGCCACCGCCCCGTCCCGGAACTGGAGATCGAAGAGGTCGCGGTAGATGCCGTCGCGCGCGTAGAGCTCCGCGTGACTGCCCTGCTCGACGATCTTCCCCTGGTGGATGACGAGAATGCGGTCGGCCTTGACGACCGTGGCCAACCGGTGGGCGATCACCAAGCTGGTACGCCCCTCCAGGAGCCGGTCGACGGTCACCTGGAGCCGGCGCTCCGTACCCGGGTCGACGGACGACGTGGCCTCGTCGAGCACGAGCAGGTCGGGGTCCCGCACCACCGCGCGCGCGAAGCTGAGCAGCTGTCTCTCCCCCATCGAGAGATTGGCGCCGCCCTCGGCGAGCGTCGCTTCGAACCCGCCGGGCAGCCCCTGAATCACGTCGAGCGCCCCCACCGTGTCCGCCGCCCGATGCAGGGCATCGTGAGGAATGTCGTCCGCGAGCGCGCGGAGGTTCTCGCCGACGCTGCCTGGGAAAAGGTGGATGTCCTGGAGAACGAGACCGATGCGGGCGCGCCAGGCACGAAGCGCGAAGGACTGGATGTTGGCGCCGTCGAGCGCGATGCGTCCCTCGGTGGGCTCGTAGTAGCGCAGGAGGAGATTCGTGAGCGTCGTCTTCCCGCCCCCGGACAGGCCCACGAGGGCGACACGCTCCCCGCGTCGGATGGTGAACGACACGTCGTCCAGCGCGCGGGTGCCTCCGTCGTAGACGAGGCCGACGTGCTCGAAGGTGATCTCCCGCCAGTCGTCCGCGATGTGGTCGCTGACGCCCGGGCGGTCGGGGGTCCGCGACGGTGTATCGAGCACGCCGAAGACCCGGTCCGCGGAGGCGAAGGCGCGTTGGATGAAGCTGAGCTGCTCCGCGAACATGGCCAGGGGCCGAAACGCCTGACGCGTGTACTCGAGGAAGAGCACGAAGGTCCCCCCCGTCAGCACCGCGCCGGGCAGCCGCCCCGATCCCACGTAGAGCAGGAGCATGACGGCCCCGACTTCCATCGCGGCGAGCAGACCCCAGAGGCCGTTGTCCAGGAACCCGGCGCGGCGGTCGGCGACGAGTTTCTCCTGGTTATGGACCGCGAGCCGCTCGGCGGCTCGCCGCTCGTAGCCGAACGCCTGCACGATCGCGACGCCCTGCGCGTACTCCGTGACGAAGGACACGACGCGGGCATAGAGACTCCGCACGTGGCGGTAGAGCCCCCGCATCCGGCGAAAGAACAGGATGGTCGCGATCACGAGCGGCACGGCCAGCGCGAGAACGGCCAGCGTCGCCTGCCAGTTCACGACGAGCATCACCGTGATCATGCTCACGATGAGGAGGAGGGTGCGCAGGACCGAGATCGAGACCTCGGAGAACAGCGATTGCAGCCGCTCCGTATCGGACTCGACTCTCGCGAGGAGCGTGCCCGGCGAGTTCTGGTCGAAGTAGGCCAGCGACAACCTCAGGAGGTGGGCGAAGAGGGCGTTCTTCAGGTCCGCGACGATGGCGAGTCCCATCTTGGTGAGGACCACGACCTGGAAGTAGCTCGCGACGGCCGTGACGAGGAAGAGCGCGGCGTAGAGGAGAGCGCTCAGGACGACCCCGCTGCGCGAGCCGGCCGGAATCTCGACGTCGATCAGGCGCCAGAGGACCAGCGGCCCCAGGAGCTGCGACACCACGGATACGATGACCAGGACCAGCCCCACGACCAGGGCGCGGCGGTGGGCCGCGAAGTAGGGGCGGACCCGGCGCACGAGGTCCCCGAGCGGGAGCCGACGGGCGTGCTGCACGTCCTCGGAGGTCTCTTCATCGCGCCACCACGGCATCGAGGGATGCTACCGGCCCCGGGGTGAGGACCGCGCACGCGGACGGACCCCTTGACTAGGCGGCCACGCCTAGTACCTTGTCATGCAAGGTAGTGATTCGGGAGGCTCGATGGCGACCCGCGCGCGGGTGACCGATCCGCTGGACAACTGGACGACCCAGTTGCGCAAGGGGGTCCTCGAGCTGGCCGTCTTGAGTGCCCTCGTCGGCGAGCAGCGCTACGGCTACGACCTCGTCAAGCGACTCGTGGCGGTACCCGGTCTCGGCGTCACCGAGGGGACGCTCTATCCCCTCTTGTCCCGCCTTCGGACCGCCGGGCTCGTGGACACCCGACTCGAGGAGTCGCCCTCGGGACCGGCTCGAAAGTACTACCGACTCACCCGGGAGGGGCGCCGCGTGCTGCAGTTGATGGACAGCCACCTGCAGGCGGTGCTCGCCGGCATCGGCGACCTGAGGAGCACGTGAGGGGAAACCATGGAGTGGACATCGTCGGCAGAAGCGGAGCTCGAGCGTCGACTCAGCCGGGCCGCCGGCTCGCTCGAAGCGGAGGGGGTCGACCCCGCGGAGGTGGCCGCCGACGTCCGCCACCACGTCGAGACGGAGCTGCAGGCGCTGGGCGCAACCGTCGTGACGGCCGACCAGGCGGAGCACCAGCTGCGTCAGATGGGCTTCCACGAGGAGGACGCGCCGGTCCGAGACGACGCGCCGACGCCCACGCCTCGTCGTGAGCGCGCCCCGGCGCCCAAGTTCCCCAAGGTCGCCGTCATCCTCGGCGGCATCCTCCTGCCCTCGGCGGCCCTCTTCGTCGAGCTGAACTCCGGCATCTGCGCCGAGCACTTCTTCGACCCGCTGCCCACGGTGGCCCACGCCCTCTTCTTCGGCTCGATCGTGGCCGCCTCCTGCCTGCTTCTCGTCTGCTCGGACGGCGCGCCGACGTTCACGCGGCGCCTGACCGCCGGGGTCGTGGGCTTCGCCCTCGTCGCGGCCATCGTGTACTGCATCGCGTTCCTGCCCATGGCGCCGCTCTCCTGCATAGCGGTCCTGGTGGGCTTCGGGCTCCTGTCGCTGTCGCCGTTCTTCGCCCTCGGCTCCTTGCTGACGGGGCTCTCCTGGCTGCGCAAGTCCGAGGACGAGACAACGGAGTCGCTTCGCCGCGCCCTGGGCATCGGCGCCGGGCTCGCCCTGCTCTTCGTGCTTCTGCTCGAGGCTCCGCCGCTGCTCACCCAGCGCGGCCTGGCGTTGGCCGTGGATGCGGACGCGGCGACGCGAGAGCGAGGCGTGTCGCTGCTCAGGAACTGGGGCGACGAGGACGAGATCCTGACGGTGTGCTACGAGCCCACGCGCTTCCGCAGCGGCTTCCTCGGCGATCGACGCACCGAGACGAACTCCCTCCTGGGCGCCTTCGGGATCCCCCGGACGCGGGTCACGCGGCAACAGGCGCGGGAGCTCTACTACCGCGTCACGGGCCGTCCCTTCAACAGCGTCCCTCCGCCCACCCGGGTCCAGCGCGCCGCGCTCGGCGACGCCTCCCGGTGGCGCCCGAGGACGAACTGGGAAGAACAGGGCGGGGACGTGGTCGCGGGCAGGATCCCGGGACTCGAGCTCGCCGCATCGCGACTCGACGGCATCGTCGATGCCCAGGCCGCCCTCGCCTACATCGAGTGGACGATGGAGTTCACGAACCACAGTCCCGCGTCCGTGGAGGCGCGCGCCGAGCTCGCGCTGCCGCCCGGAGGGACCGTGTCCCGCCTGACCCTATGGGTGAACGGCGTGGAGCGCGAGGCCGTCTTCGGGGCGCGGGACCGCGTCACGAAGGCCTACAAGGACATCGTGAATCGGCCGCGGGCGACGCGCGATCCCGTCTTGGTACGCACCAGCGGACCGGATCGCATCCTCGTGCAGTGCTTTCCCGTCTTGCCTGGGGGCACCCCCATGAAGATCCGCATGGGCATCACGGCCCCGCTCGCGCCGGACGGTCTGGATGGCGGTTGGGTGGGCACGCCCTCCATCGTGGAGCGCAACTTCGACCTGCCCGAGGAGGCCATCCACGCGCTCTGGTGGGAGTCCCATGCCGACATCGAAGCCGGCAGCGAGGCACTCGTTGCCGAGCACCCCACCGAGGACGTGTACGCCGTCCGCGGCACGTTGACGGACGAGCATCTCGGACAGGGGCGAGGCGCCGTGCGAATCGCCCCCGTGCAGCCTGCCCCCACCACGTGGACGCCCGACCCGACGGATCCCGAGGGGTTTGCCATCGTGCAACGCATCACGACCCCGTCCTCGTCGGGCGCGACCGCACCTCCGGCCTTGGCGCTCGCCATCGATGGATCCCGCCTGATGGAAGATGCGCTGGAGCCCGTTGCGCGCTTCGTGGAGAAGCTTCCGGCCGGCATGCGCCTTGACGTCTACGTGGCCCGCGAGGAGCTGGCCGAGGCGTTGGCGACGAACGTGACGACCGGGCCCGACACCTCGCACGACGTCGCCGAACGGATCCGGGACGTCGATACGCGCGGTGGATGCGACGGCGTACCCGCCCTCCTCGACGCGCTCCTCGCCGCGGGGAGCGGCCCCGGAGGCGTCGTCTTGTGGGTGCATGGGCCCCAACCCGTCACGTTGCGCTCGACGAGTGCGCTGGGCCAGTACTTCGACCGGCGCCCGAACGGGGCACGGATCCTCGCACTGCAGGCGGTTCGCGGTCCGAACCGCTTGCTGGACGTGCTGGACCTCTACCCCGGCGCGAGGGCGGTGGGCCGGCGGGGCAGCCTCGACGCGGATCTCGATCGACTCCTCGCCTCCTGGGGGCTCGATGCGCCGCGATGGGTCGTCGAGCGTCAACGCGTTCCCCTGCAGGACTTGGACCCATCCACCCGCGGGAAGAAGACGTCCCGCAACCTCGCCAAGCTCTGGGCTCGCGACGCCGTGGACGAGCGCCTGCGCCGCCGGGCGCGCCAAGACGCCAAGATGGCACAGAAGATCGCCACGGCCCACCGCATCGTGGTGCCCGTGACCGCGGCCGTCGTCCTCGAGACGGACGACCAGTACGTGCAAGCAGGGCTCGAACCGCCGTCGGAGGAGGCGGTGGAGGACGACCTCATGGAGATGGCCGAGCCCGAACTCTGGGTCCTGGCGATCGTCGTGGCTCTCCTGCTCCTTCTCGGCCACCGGGCTCGGGCGAGACAGCAGGGGAACGCGACGCCGGCAATCTAGCTCCGGCCGTGTTTCCGGGACGCCGAACCCGCTAGAATGGCGGCATGAATACGTCAAACGCGGATGGATCCCATGCCGGGCGGCTTCTCGGATGGTCGGCCCTGGGCCTGCTCGTACTCCTGGTCGTCCTGGCGGTCGTGCGGCGCAGCCAGTACCCCGACGGGTCGTTCATCGCTCAGGAACGAACGTACTTCGTCGAGCAGCTGAACCCCGACATCGGCGACGTCCTCACCGCCGTGGTGCCGGGAGAGACGACCACCAAGGAACTCGTGGAGAAGCTCGGCGAGCCGGCGGAACGGGTCGAGGAGAACGGCCTCGAGCTGTGGGTCTACGTCACGCGCAGCGTCAAAGTGACCGAGCGCGCGCTGCTCGGCCTGATCCCCACCGGCGGCGGCACCGACACCGTGGAGTCGCAGATGCCCGTCGGGGTGAGGGGTGATCGCGTCGTCCACACGTACGTGAGTCCGAGTCAGGACCCCGCCGTCAAGTCGGCGATCGAATCGATGTGGGACGCCTATACCTCCGGATCGTAGCGGACGCCGCCCGGGGTCGGTCAGGGCTCTTCCTGGAGTGTCAGGACGACCTCATCGCCGGCGCTCGCCTCGGTCGCCGTGCTCCAGGTCCGCCGACCCTCGCGCCGTGCCTTCGGGCCCCGCGCGATGACGTGCCCGTACACGGTGGCGTAACCGCTGACCGTCCACCTGCCGGGCGGAACGCCGTAGAGTCGGAAGGTGCCGGCGCGGCGATCGACGACACCGGGCCTCGACACGCCCGGCCCCCGCAGCGCGACGTGTGGCGCGGCGGCGCGCGCGGGCAGGACGAGGCGACCCTCGATCGTCCCCCCCTCGGCCAGCGCGACCCGGAGGATCTCGCTCGAGGCGCGAACACGCTCCACGAGGAGGTAGGAACGACTCAGCGGCGACAGCTCGGCTCCGAGGAGGTACTCGATCCCCTCGGGCAGACCCTCGACGTGGGCGCGGCCGTCCCCGTCGATGGCTACCCGGCGTGCGTCGGTTACGCGGCCCAGGGCGGTGAGCACGACGTGGGGCCGCGGATGGCCCGCATGCCCTTCGCGGGTGCCCCAGTTCGAGATCTCGATCGTGAGGGTGTGGCCTCGAGGGAGCTCGATCGAGACGTTCCCCTCCCCGGCGCGCGCGGCGACGACCGTCGCGTCCCATCCCACGGCGGCGCCGGGCGGCGCCGCCGAAAGCTCCAGGCCTCCGGACCTGAGTTCCTCGAAGGTGAAGCTCCCGTCGGACCGTGACTCGCTCGAGCGCCAGCCCCCCACCTCTTCGCCGGGGCGGCGGCATCCCACCGAGCAACCGGCCCATGGGCGGCCGTGTTCATCCAGCACGCGCCCTTCGAGCAAGAGGGCGCGCTCGAGCACGACGCGATCGTCGCGAGGTGACCACGACGCGATCGTGCGTCCGAACAGGTCCTGCGGTGATCGGCGAGGCGCCGCAACCGTGAGCGTGCCCTTCCTTCGCGGATCCACGTGAAGCAGGTGGGCCACGCCCTCCGCGTCCGTGGTCGCGGTGTGGGCCGGCTCGAAGAGAAGCTGGGCTCCCTCGACGGGCTCCCCGTCCTCCGTGACGACCGTCAGACGCACGGAAGAAGACCGGCCGAGACGCAGGACCACGTCGGCGCCGCTCTCCCCGACGGGAAACTTCGATGCGTCTCCGAGAAGGCCCGGCGCCGCGAGAAGCTCCGCCACGTAGGTGCCCGGTTCCAGGCCTTCGAAGGCGAAGCGCCCCGCGCCCGCCGTCCGCCGCGTCCCGATCGTGCGGGGGCCGGCATCGACGTGCCGCAGGATGACGACGGCGCCTCCGCGCGGCACGCCGTCTGCGTCCAAGACGATGCCGCGGACGGTCACGCGGGACGCCTGGGGTGTTTCGATTCCCGGTGCCCCGGCCCGGACTGACCCGACGAGGTGCGGCGGCGGCACGGGCGCCTCGGCCTCTTCCGTACGAAGGGGGGGCGGTGCGCTGGGTGCCGGCTGCCGCCGCGCGGAGACGTCCTCCTGAAGGGACGACACCGTGAGGAGCACCGTGACGAGTACCCCCACGACCAGCAGGAAGGAAACCGCGAACCGCGCCCTCATACGAAACAGCATCGCATGCCCGGCCGTCGGTCCCTCCCCCTCAACCGCGCGCCTTGTAGCCGAGGACCAGGAGGGCGCAGTCGGTCTCGCGCGCGATGCGCAGAAGGAAGGGACTGAGGCGCAGGTGCCGGCCCGCCTCCTGGTAGAGGCCGAGGATCAAGAGGTCCGCGTCCTCCGCCCGACGGATGATCTCCGCCGCCGGATCGGCCGCGCACTCCACGACCACCTCGGCGATCCCCCCCATCTCGTCCTCGGCTTGCACCTCGAGGCGGCGCTTCATGCGCTGCACGGCCTCGGGGCCCGTGTCTACCGCCAGGACGCTGACGTAGGTCGTCTGGGGGACCCGGATGCGCCGGAGGCTGCCGAGCAGGCGGGCGCGCAGCGGGCTGTGCCGTCCGCGGCCCCCGATCGCCACGAGGACCCGAGCCGCTTCGCGGAACTTCCACCCGGGCGGAGCGCGGAGGAGCAGCACGTCGCTCGGAACGCGGTCGAGGAGGCGGTCGAACGCCTCCTCGTTCGCGGACGCGCTGAGGTCGCGCAACCCCAGGAGCACGCTGTCGCAGTGCAGGGTGCGGGCGACGCGCCGGATCTCCTCGAGTGGATGCGCCGACACCGTCAGCAGGGCCTGTGGGGTCAGGCCCTCCGCGAAAGAGGCCGTGAGGGCTTCGCGCACGACCGACTCCGCCGCGGCGAGGCTGGAGGGAGGCTCGCCCGGCGTCCACGTCTTCGGGGGATGGACGACGTTGAGGAGCATGACCCGACCGTACCCGGGCGGCGCGACGGCATGGGCCACGGCGACCATGGACGCGGCGTTGGCGGCATTGGCCATGGGGACGAGCACGAGCGGGTTGCGACCGCGGGAACGCACGAGCGCCGGATTGGTCGCCTCGGCCGACGCGTCGAACGCTGCGGCACGCCCCGCGAAACGCACCACGTAGAGGACGGCACCGAGGATGAGCCAGACGAGCGCAATGACGCCGGCGAGCGGGACGGACACACCCTGGTAGAGCGCGAGCAGAAGGCAGGCGAGCCCACCGACCAGCGGCACCAAGGGGTAGAAGCGGACCCGGAACGGCATGCTGGCGTCGTCGATGCGCCGGTGAAACAAGATGTTGACGACGTGGGCCACGAAGAAGGTCACGAGGAAGATCAGCGAGGCGGCGGCACCGGCCGTAGCGACGTCCGGTACGAGTACGAGGATGACGAGGACGAGCGCGGTCACCGTCACGACGGCCAGGCGGGGGATCCCCTTGGTGGCGTCGATGCTGCCGAGAACGGGCAGGAGCGTCCGATCCTTGGCCATCGCGTAGGCCACGCGCGAGGCCGCGAAGAGGTTGGCATGCAGCGCCGAGAGCATCGCCAACACCCCGGCGACGGCCACGAGCCAGTAGCCCGGCGTGCCGAGGAAAACCCGCGCCGCCTCGGCGATGATGCCTTCCGGGTTCTGACGACTCATCTCGACGATCGACTCGCCCGGACCGGCGGTCACGGCGGACACGAGGAAGAGAAGGGGCAGGTAGATGACGATCGCAATGGCCAGGGAGAGGATCATGGACCGCGGGATCGTCTTGGCCGGATCCTTCACTTCGCCGGCCACCGCAGCGATCAGATCGAATCCCTGAAGCGCGATGAAGGTGAACCCCATCGCCTGGAAGAGCCCCGCCGAGCCGGCGCTGAAGAAGGGGTCGAGGTTGTCCCGGATCACGTCGGACGGCGTTCGCCCGAAGGCGAGCACGCCTCCGCCGATCACCGCTAGGAAGACCGCGACCTTGGCGACGTTGATCCAGGCGCCGCCCCCGCCCCCGCGCCGCAGCAGGCCGATCGAATAGGCGATCGTGGCCGCGAGGCCCAAGAGGGTGGGCGTCCAGGAGGCCTCGATCCAGGGAGGGGTATGTCCCAGGAGGGCCGGGGCAGCCTCCCGCAAGACGAGTACGGCGAAGGTGCCGAAGCCCAGCGCGTAGAGCACCGCCGCCACCAGCGAGGCAAACCAGACGACCCAGCCCACGCCAAAGGCCACGCGGACGTTGAAGAACCGCTTCGCGAAGCTGTAGGTCCCCCCGGACTCGGGGAAGGCAGCCGAGATCTCGGCGAAACTGAGGGCCGTGAGGAGCGCGATGCCTCCGTTGAGGGCGAAGGCCAGGAGTGCCGAGGGGCCCGTCGTCGCGAACGCGACCCCGGCAAGGGCCAGGATCCCGCCGCCCACGATCGCCCCGACGCCCACCCCCGTAGCGCCGAGGAGGCCGAGCGTGCGCGGTACCGGCTCTCCCTCGTCCATGATCCGCTCCCCGGGGTGAATCGAAATGGTACGGGCCCTCCCCGGACTCGGTATCGTCCTTCGCCATGCGCCTCCCCATTCGAGTCAGCATCACTGCGCTCATCCTCGCCGTGCTCGTCGGCGCGGTGACGGCCGTCGCGGTGACCTCGCACCGAAGCGGGACACGAAGCGCGGAGGACCTCGCGCGGCAGATCCTGGAGCAAACGCTCCGTCGCATCGAGCTTCGGACGCGGACGCTCCTCGACATCGCAACGGGTCAGGGCGACCTGGGGCGCGCGACCATCGAAAGCGGTCACCTCATCGACACCCTGGGGCCATCGGCCGAGCACTTCCCGGACCTGTCCGCCTACTTCAGCTCGACCCTCGAGGCCTATCCGGAACTCTCCTACTTCGGGTACGCGCTCGAGGCGACCGGCGAGTACTGCGTGGCCGAGCGAAAGGCTGACGGCGCAATCGAGGTCCGCGAGTACGCGCTCGACGACGAGGGCCGGATGGGCGTCGCCTATTACCTCATGCAGCGCGATAGGAGGACACTCAACCGGGAAGAGATCTGGGATGGCTACGACCCGCGTACACGCCCGTTCTACCTCCCGGCGAAGGCGGCCGGCCGGCAGGTCTGGACCGATACGTACGCCTTCTGGGATACGACGGCCACCGCCGACTGCAACGAGACGCGGGAGGTCCCCGGGGTGAGCTGCGTGACGCCGGCCTTTGCCGAGGTGGAGGGCCAGCGGGTCCTCACCGGCGTGATCGACACGGACTTCGACCTGTACGTCCTCTGCGACTTCCTGGACGACCTGCAGCGGGACGTCCCGGGCCTGGCCTTTCTCGTCGAGCGTCGGTCCGACGGCACGCGACGGGCCATCGCGCATCCGGATGCCACGCAATTGGTACGCCGGGAGCAGGATGGGGAGACGGTCGCCTACCGTCTCGTCGAGACCATCGCGGAGGTGTCCGACACCCGGGTCGCGGCGCTCATGGAGGTCGTCGACGAGGACACGGCCTCGGACGATGGCGAGGTGCATCACCTGGCACTCGAGCACGACGGCCAGGCGTACGTGGGCGGCTACCTCCGCCTGGCCGGCCAGGCGGCGCCCGCCTGGACCCTGTGCATGCTGCTGCCTCGAGACGCCGTCATGGGTTCGGTGGATCAGAACAACCGCATCATGGCGTTGATCGCGGCTCTGAGCCTGCTGGCCGCGCTGGGCTTGGGGATCTGGATGTCCGCCCGGCTGGCGGACCCGGTGCAGCGGGTCGCCGAGCGCTCCGCCTCGATCGGTCGACTGGAACTGGACCAGCCGCTGCTCGGCACCTCCCGCGTCAAGGAAGTGCATGGACTGATGGCCGCCATGGACAACATGACGCGCAGCCTCCGGTCGTTCCAGAAGTACGTGCCGACGGACCTCGTTCGCGACATCCTCGACTCGGGTGAGCAGGCCCAGCTCGGGGGGCACGAAGCGGAGTTGACGGTTTTCTTCTCGGACATCGCGGGCTTCACGTCGATCTCCGAGTCGCTCTCGCCCCCCGAGCTGGTAGAGCAGCTCGGTGAATACCTGGAGGAGATGACCCAGGCGATTCGCGACGAGCATGGGACCGTGGACAAGTACATCGGGGACGCCGTCGTGGCGTTCTGGGGGGCGCCCTCCCCCACCCGGATCCCGCGTATGCCGCGTGTAGAGCAGCACTGGGATGCCAGACCCGGCTGGCACGCTTGCGCGAGCGGTGGGCGAGGGAAGGCCGACCGGCCATCCATGCTCGCATCGGACTCAACACCGGGACGATGCTGGTCGGGAACCTCGGAAGCCCGACGCGCCTCGACTACACGGTGATCGGGGAGGAAGCGCAGGTCGCCGAGCATCTCGAAGCGCTCAACAAGGCCTACGGCACCGAGATCTTCATCGGCGAGGCGACCTTCCGAGCAGTCGAAGGTCGCGTGGTGGCACGCTTCGTCGACGAGGTGACGCTCGAGGGTGGTCGCATAGAGAACGTCTACGAGCTGCAGGGTCTCGTGGGCGAGGCAGGGTAGTCGTGTCGCGCGTGCAACCCACCTTCCGCCTGGCCCTCGCCACCCTGATCGTCGGCCTGATCACGATCGCGGTCTTCTCGGTCGGCGCCTCGGCACGACACTTCGGCAGCAACAATGCGAAGACGCTCTCGGCCCAGGTCCTCGACCAGACGCTGCAGCGGATCGACCTACGCATCCAGGCCTTCCTTCGCGTGGCGGTACGTCAGAACCGGCTCAGCCAGAGGCTCATCGAGACGGGGCAACTGACCGCTGCCGACGTACCGGCGGGCTCACCGCCGACGGCGGAGGACTTCGCTCCGATCACGGGCCACTTCTACGAGGCCATGCAGGTACACGGGGGCCTGACGAATCTGGGCATCGGCTTGGAAGCGACGGGCGAGTTCTGCATGATCGCGCGCAAGCCCGAGGGCCTCACCTCGGTGAATTACGTCCGGGCTGCCGACGACACCATGGACGTGCGGCTCTACACCTTCACCCCGGAGGGTCGTCAACCCAGCGGGTCGAAGGCCTACGACGGCTACGACCCGCGTCGACGCCCCTTCTACCGTGGCGTCGTCGAAGCCGACGCGTCGGCGTGGACGGACGCCTACCTGTTCTTTGGCGCGGGCGGGGGTGGCCGCGTGCCGGGCGTGACCTACGGCACACCGATTCGGGCCGAGGACGGATCGATTGCCGCGGTGACGCACGCGGACTTCGCCCTGCAGGCGCTCTGCGAGTTCCTGGAGGACCTACGCGAAGAGGTAGAGGGATTCGCCTTCGTCGTCGAGCTACGCGAGGATGGAAGCCGGCGCGCGATCGCCCACCCGGACCCCGGTGCGCTGCTCCACCGCACGACCGACGCGGAGGGGAAGGACGTCACGGCGCTCGCGGAGACGCTGGATCAGTTGGGTGACGCGCGCGCACGCAGCTTCCTGGCCAGCCTGCCCCCGCTATCGACTGACGCGCCGACGGAGGCGAACGCGTCGGCGATGCTCGAGGTCGAGCACCAAGGCGAAGCGTGGTTCGGCGCCTATCGTCGGCTCGGTGGTGGGGACGCACCGAACTGGGTCACCTGCATGATGATCCCGCGCGGCACGATCATGGCGTCGGTCGAACGCAACGACAAGATTGCGTTGGGCATCGGTCTGGTCAGCTTCCTGCTGGCGGCCCTGCTGTCCGTTCTGATCGCGTCCCGGGTGTCGGAGCCCCTCGCGCGGATCGCCGCCCAGTGCGCGGAAATCGGGCGTTTCAACCTCATGGGCCCGTCGCTCGGACGCTCGTCGATCGTCGAACTCGACCGGCTGATGACGGCAACCGACGAGATGAAGGTGAGCCTGCGGTCCTTCCAGCGTTACGTCCCCGAACGCCTCGTTCGGCAGATGGCGGACGCCGGCCGGGTGGCCGAGCTGGGGGGGGAGTCGCGCACGCTGACGGTGTACTTCTCGCATGTGGTGGGCTTCGCGGACATGCAAGCGCGGCTGACGACCGAGGAACTGGTCGAGCAGCTGGGCAAGCACTTCGCAGCGGTGACGGACGAGGTCGAAGCGTCGGGTGGCACGCTCGACAAGTACATCGGGGATGCCGTCATGGCGTTCTGGGGTGCGCCGCAGGCTCTGGACGACCACGCCCTGCGCGCCTGCCGGGCCGCCCTCGCCGCGTCGAAACGCACCGTCCAGCGCGCGTGCGCGGGGATCAATACCGGCGAGTTGGTGGTCGGGAACATGGGAAGTCAGTCGCGACTGAACTACACCGTGCTGGGCGATGCAGTGAACATCGCGGCGCGCCTCGAAGGGCTGAACAAGTTCTACGGGACCCAGATCCTCCTGGGCGAGGCGACCCACGCGGCCGTCCGCGAGCATGTGGTCGCGCGGAAGGTCGACGTGGTGGCCGTGAAGGGCAAGAAGCACGGCGTCGCGATCTACGAGCTGTTGGCCATGAGGGACGACGCGGATCCCGAGCTCGTGGAGCGAGCGGCTGCCTACGAGGCCGCGCTGGGCGCCTACCTCGCGCGTCGGTGGGACGAGGCCGCTGCCGGGTTGGAGGCGATCCTCACGACGCAAGCCGACGACGGCCCGTCGCACGTCCTGCTGGCGCGTGTCCGCGCCTACGCCGAGACCGAGCCCGACGACACGTGGGACGGCGTCTACGTCATGACGACGAAGTAGCGCAGCGTCTTCGTCTCCGCGCCACGGGCGAGGGCGTGCCCCGCCTGGCCCAGAAGGCGAGCATCAGGGCGACGGGCAGGAGGAAGAAGGAGGCGAGCGCCACGAGGAAGAGGGCCAGGCGGAGCGGCTCGCTCGGCAGGTGCTTGCCGCAGGGAAGAAGTACGCCCCGGAGAAGAGGTACTCACCTGGCGATGCACCAGCGAAGCCCCAGACGAGAAGGAGCGGGATCTCGAGCGCGACGATCGTCATCCACCGCCGCCAGCGATCGGGCTGGCGCAAGCGCTCGGGCCGAAGAAGGTGGCCGGGCGGGCGCCAGCGATCGTCGGGGCGTCTTCCCAGCAGGAGCAGCGGCAGGAGGGGGAACGCGAAGTAGGAGGCCATGGTCAGGCTGTAGCTCACGCGATGGAGGAAGCCTGCGACGGCGCTGCTCGCCTGTGCCGTCAAGCCATGACGAAGGAGGGCTCCGAGGAAGACGAAGAGGAGAGTGATCGGCCAGCCCATCCGCGCCAGCGGGCCCTTCCAGGTCGCCTTTGCGTCGCGCATGCCCTTCTCTCCCCCATCGGGAGTCTACGCCCGGCTGCAGACCGCGCTCGCGGCGGAGAACATGAACCGCCCGCCCGCGCCCGCGTTTCACCCAGTGGAGGTCCCGTGAAGCGCCCCCGGTCTGCATGGCTCGTCGTCCTCTTCTTCGGCCTCGCCGGATGCGGCGCTGCTGCCAACCAGGGCACCGTGCCGATCCTGGCGCGGGAGCCGGCTTCGCTCGGCGCGCCACGAACCGTGAGCGCGGCGGCGACGGAGGTGCGCCCGGAGCCGAACGCAAATGACTTCGTGGAGACCGACAACGACCTGCCCTACGACGAGTCATCCGGATTGGACGCCCCATTCACGGGACCGTCCAATAACGGCCTGATCGGCCTGGATGCGCGCGTCTGCGCGTGGTCGCTCTTTGCCCTCGACGGGCGGCGCGCCCTCCTCCAGGACCCGCCAACCGGCGACAGGACGATCGAGTCCATTCCCACGTTGAGTTGGCTGGCGACCCAGCAGCATGCCGACGGGGGCTGGGACGACAGCGGGTACGGACTCGAATTTCGCTCCGACGACCCGGGCCTCACCGGGCACGTCCTGTTGACCTACCTGGCGGGTCGCTACACGAATCGAGGACGGCACCCCTACGCGAAGGTGGTGGCTCGAGGCCTGCGCTACCTCAAGCAGCACCAGGGTCCCGACGGCTGGTTCGGTCCCACGCCCCGGGAGGGGGATCCGTGGTCGCGCGATCTGGCCCACCACGGACCCGCGCTGGCCGCCATGGTCGAGGCCTACGCCCAGACCCACAGCCCGATCTTCAAGGGCTCGGCGAAACGAGGACTGGCCGCGCTGGCCGACGGCCGTGCGGGAACGAGTACTGGGAGCTGAGGGATCCGGCGACCTCGTACGCCTGCCTCGCTGGCGCTCTTGTCCGCGACCTGGACCAACCGCGCATTCGCGAAGACCGACCGGGCGTTCGAGCGGCCCTCCCGGGCCCCGCCCTTCGAGGTGACGCGAGAGCGGTTCGCCACCCTGGCCCGACAGCGGTACACCGGGAGGAGTGCCTCGGCCGAGGACGTGGCGATCGCCGTGCTCGCACGTCGCGTGTTCGACGACCCCGCGGACGTCGAGGCGGCGGCGGACCTCGAGGAGCTCGCCCTCGAGCTGCGAGCCTCCCCAACCGCGTGGACCACGGACCTCGCCGACGGAGGCCCGCGCGACTGGGCGCTCGTTCACGCCGCGATCGAAGTGACCCCGGAGAGCGGCAGCGCGCGCGGCCAGCTCGGGGCCCGGTCCACCCTCTTCGCCCATCTCGAAGCCGACCCCCTCGGCGGCGCGTCGTCCTTCTGGAACCCGCAGGCGCTCCGAGGCTATCGCCACGGCCCCATACGCCTCACGGCACTCGCCCTCGCCTCGCTCTGGCACCTCCACACCATCCCCTGACCGTCCGCACGGAGTCCGTGCGGCGGCTCGCCGGGAGCGCTATGCTGCCGACGATGCGCGTCGCAGTCATTGCTGCCATCCTGCTCGTCGTTGCTGGCGCCGTGGGGGCGCTTCTCGTTCACGATGGCCCGGCGGGGCCCGACGGGGACGAGGTCCCTGGGCGGGAGGCACCGCCGAGGCGCGACGCCCCCGAACTGACGGGCCGAGGCGAGGACGCTCCTCCACCGCCTCCCTTCGAGACCCCCGGGCCTGGCACGCCCCCCGCGTACCGGGTGCACGGGCGCATCACCGACCCGGCTGGCCAGGGCGTCGGCAACGTTGACGTGATCGCCTGGCTCGACCCGCGGGCTGCGTGGACCCGACTCGGCTCCGCCCACACGACGGCCGACGGGCGCTACCGCATCGACCTCCACGCCCTCACGCGCACGACACGCGCACTTCGTGCCACGAGCCGCATCGTCGTCGCTGCGAGGAAGGACGGCTTCGGCGGTGGCGCGGAGGACGAGATCCGACCGCTGCCGCGGGACATCGCCGCGGGGCTGGATCTGGTGGTCGACCTCGAGCTCGTACCGGGCTCGGGCGTGACGGGACGGGTTCACGGTCTCGACGGCCGTCCCTTGGCCGGCGCCAGCGTGCAGCTCGTCGGCCAGGACGGCAAGGGCGCCGGGTACGCCGCGACGTCCGTCGACGGGTCGTTTCACCTGGCGCTCGAAGAGGGCACGCCCCTGGACCTGGTCGCGCACCACCAAGCGCACGGATGGACCAGCCGCCGCGGCATCGTGGCCGATGGCTCCACGCGGATCGACATGGGCATCCTGCATCTCGCGGGGGCCGAGACGATCGCGGGGCGGGTCCGGTACGCGAATGGCGCCCCCCTGGCCGGGGTCGCGCTCTACGCCCACCCCACCGAGGAGACGCTGCAGGATGCCGACGGCGCCATCCTGGAGGCCGTCCCCGCCCAAGGGGGCGCGACGACGGATGCGGACGGGCGCTTCCGGTTGCGGGTCACCCGCCCCGGGTCCTACACGGTCCAGCTCCGGCGCTTCGACGACGCGCAGCCCGTCCTGGCTCGAACGGGCGACCAGGACTTGGACATCGTCGTGAGCGCGTTCCGGATCGTCGTTCGCGTCCTCGACGAGACCGGCCGCGTGCTCCCCGGGTGCCCGGCGTATGTCCTCGGTTGGCGCCCGGATCGTCGAGCGGAATTCGAGCGGGTCGTGGCCAAGGGTGACCCGAGTGCGCTCCGCACGTCGGCGACAGCCTCGATGGCCTCCACCGGAGCGACCGGCCCCGACGGCACGACGCAGCTGATCGTGGAACACGGCGGCGCGTGGGTGTTCATGTTCGACGTGGAGGGTGTTCCGGCCATCGAACGTGTCTTCCGCGTACCGAACGAAGGGAACGAGGCGAGACTCGACATCACCATCCCCGCGGCCTTCCCGCGCGGGGACCTCGAGATCGAGGTCGTCGACCCCCACGGCGCGCCGATCGAGACGTTCGATTTCGAGCTCCGAACCCGACTCGGAAGCTCGATCGCGCGCGGCCGCAGCCTCGACCCCGACTCCCTCCTCGGCCTACCAGCCGGCCTCGCCCGCCTGGCGGTGAGCGCCGGCCCCGCGCGCCACCACCTCGACCGGACCTGCCAGATCCTCTCCCCCTACTTCCCGGTCGAAGAGGCCATCGAGATCCTCCCGGGGGAGACGACGCGCGTGACCGTACGGCCCGCGGCGGGGGGCTGGATCGAGCTCTACCCCGAGTTGGCGGGTGAGGCGGGGGAAGACGCGCTGGACGCCTTGAGCATCCACGTCCGGCCCCAGGGCGCCGACGACGCCTGGGACTACGTCGGCTTCTTCGTCTACGGAGAAGGCGAGACCCTTCACGGCACCTCGGAGCTCGAACCGAACGAGCCGACGCGGATCGGTCGGCTCTTTCGCCCCGGTGACCTCGAACTGCGCTTCCAGGGCGACGGGTTCAAGACGCAGGTCGTCCCGGTGACCGTGGCCCCTGGCATGGAGACGCCTCTCCGCGTACGCATCGAGCGCGAGTGAGAATGGGGACGGGAGTACGCCCGGTCGCGTAGCATGCCGATGCGGGGGTCGCTGCGCGAAGGTCCGCGAGGCGGGTCCCCGCATGCGGGAGGTGCCGTCATGCGTGCCTTGGCCCTGCTCGTGATCGTCGTACTGGGGTGCGCCTGCCCCGCCGCGGAAGGGGGGCAGCTCGTCTCCCACGCCCTGCTCGCCGAGCGGCTGCTCGAACGGATGCCTCCACCCCTTCGCGCCGTCTGCGAACGTCACCGCATGGACTACATGGCCGGCGCGCAGGGGCCCGACATCGCCGGCGTGGGGGCCGATCTACAGAAGCTCGCCACGGTCGGCCGGGAACGGTTCGGGTGGGAGGCGCACTACGAGAAGACGGGGCATATCTGTGTGGCCTTGTTGCAGCGCGCTACGACCGAGCGACAACTCGCGTTCGCCGTCGGCTGGATCACGCACTACCTGAACGACCTTCACATCCACGCGCTCGTCAACCAATACGGCGGGCTGTACGACGAGGCCGTCAGCAAGCAAGTGATACGGCACAAGGCCCTCGAGATCCTCGAGTCGTACCACATCTTCGCCGACGGGAGGACCTGGTCGGAAATCAAGCGCAACTGGAACATGCAGGGCAAGCCGGGTGAAGTCGACACGATGCCCGGGTGGTGCGATCCAGAGTTGCAGTCCCTGGTCCGCGACGTGTTCAAGGAGCTGTTCGGTGGAGCCTACGCGGAGGACCACGCGCGGGTGGACTTCGGCTACTCCCTGAAGACCACGGCCGACACGGTCCGGGAAGCGGCGAGGCTCTTCCGGCGCACGTATGAAAACGGGGGCGGGGCGCTCAAGGCGACGTCCGACCTGGACGTGAGCACCAAGCTAGCGGCCTGGAAGCTCCCGCGCATGCCAACGCGAGAGGAGTTCGAGTGGATCCAACGCGGCCCCCTCGAGCTCATCGACACCAACGCCACGGAGGCCGCCATCCGGGTCCGCATCCGAGCCACGGACACCAAGCTCTTCGGTCGCTTCCTGGAAGAGTGGAAACTGGAGATGACCCGCGCCGTGGACGAGTCCGACGCGTTGCTCTCGCTCCTGGGGGCGTACTACCGGATCCGCATGGAGGGCCGGGACTCGTTCGCGGGTCCGGCGCAGGGCACGGCGGAGGAGAAAGAGATCGTGGCCGCACTGCGAGCGCATCTCCCCGACATCAACCTGGACAACCCTCCCCTGGCCCCGTACCGGACGGACGCTTTCTGGCCCGGGGACGAGGACATTCGGGAGATCTACTACAGCGTGGACGTGACATGGGTGAAGGACGGGCAAGACCTGGGCACCGATCAGTTCACCGGATTGGCTGCGCTTCGGCTCTCGGACGAAGCCAAGGGGTATCAAGGCTCGCGCTGCGGGGTGGCGGACCTCGAACTCCCTCTTGCCCACCGCAAGGCATCGGCGTATCGCTACGTAGCGAGGCTTCACGTGGTACCTCCGTACGAGGCTACGCGTCGAGGCCGACCGATCTTGGACACGTACGACATCCTCACGGTCGACGGAGCGTTCGGCGCGCCCCTACCCGACGACAGGAAGCTCCAGAAGCACGTAGAGAAGTGGCGGGACGGTACGCTTCGCTTCGTCTACACGTACTACGAGGACGCGCCGAAGAACACGGGGGGCGGCCCTTTCTCCTTCACCCCGCGAGTGCGGGTTCACCACGGGCAGTTCACCGCGTACGAGCAGGGTGGCTCGGTACGAACGCAGGGCCGGTACGTTCACGGCAAGAAAGAGGGGCAGTGGACGGAGCTGGACGGCTACGGGTCCGGTCGCTACGTAGATGGGAAGCGGGAGGGGCTGTGGCTGTTCAAGACGGAGGAAGGGGTCACGACGCAGGAGCGCAACTTCAGCAACGGCCTGCTCGAAGGGGTCAGCCGCTCGTACAGCGTCGGCCCCGGGATCGCCCCGGGAACGATTAGCCAGGAGTGGCACTACCACGCAGGCGAGCTGGACGGCCCCTACCGCGAATTCGATTTCTATGGTCGTCCCAAGCTCCTGGGCCACTTCCGCGGTGGCAAGCCCTCGGGCACCTGGACCAACTGGCGATACGATTCGGACGAGGACAGGATCGGCAAGCCGACGACCAAACCCGCTCCCTCCGGCTGGTAGCGTCCGTACGGACGCACTGCCCCGGACGCCCCGCTAACGTTTCGGGCATGAGCAAGCCGACGTCCGCCCACTTCTCACCGAAGCTCTTCACGTTCCTCGAGCAACTGAAGCGCAACAACACGAAGCCCTGGTTCGAGAAGAACAAGGCGCGCTTCGAGGCGGACCTCCGCGACCCGCTACTTCGCTTCATCGAGGACGTCGCCCCCAAGCTGGAGAGGATCTCCAAGGAGATCGTGGCCGATCCGCGAAAGAGCGGCGGCTCGATGTTCCGCATCTACCGGGACGTACGCTTCTCGAAGGACAAGTCACCCTACAAGACGCATGCCGCGGCCCAGTTCAGGCATGTGAGCGGCAAGGACGTGCATGCCCCCGGCTACTACCTCCACCTCGAACCCGGCTCCGTGTTCATGGGCGCCGGGATGTGGCACCCGGATTCGCCTTCCCTCGCGAACATCCGGCGCGCGATCGTCGAGGACCCGGCCGCCTACAAGCGTCTCGTGAACGGCAAGGTGCTGCGCGAGACCTTCACGCGCGAGGGCGAGAGCCTGAAGCGTCCCCCGCGAGGCTTCGATGCCGATCACCCGTTGGTCGACGAGCTGAAGCTCAAGGACCACATCCTCGTGGCGCGTTTCGAGGAGGCGGACGCGTGCGACGCCGGCTTCCTGGACCTCTTCGCCCAGCGCTGCCGCCAGGCTTCGAAGTACATGGCCTTCCTCGCGCGGGCGAACGACCTGGCCTGGTAGCCGGCTCGCGCCTCAGCGGTCGAGCGGCCGCGCGCCCCGTGGCACCGCGGTCATGACGCCGGGAAGCACGCGGACGCACCCGGCGCTCGCCTGGGCGTCCATCCGGCAGCCTACGTGCCACGCGCCGGGGAGGACGGGGAAGACCTCCCGGGTCAAGACGGAGGCTCCTTGTCGGTGAACAGGATCTCGTGGTCACGCAAGAAGGTGCGCACGATCTCGACGGTCTTCTCGTGGAGGTACGTGTACCAGGCCGTCAACAAACCGAAGTCCTCGGCGGCGTCCTTGAACGCACGGAAGGCCCCTCGCCCGTGGATGGCTCGCTCCAAGCGGTGTCGAGCGTCCGGGTCCTCCTGGAGCAGAGCGAAGGACTCCATCATGCCCCACTCCTTGCGATCATGGCTCTCGGGCAGACAGAGCCAGTCCTCCCCGTCCACGTCGTAGTCATCCTCCAGCCAATCGGCCCCGTCCGTCACGACGACGTGCACACCCGTCCGGCGGTTCAGGTACACGGCCGTTCCGGGCGCCGTGCCGGCGAGATCGGCTGCGATGTCTTCCACGTCGAGTTTCATAGGTCGAACGAGATGCCCTGGGCGAGCGGGAGCTCGGTGGACCAGTTGATCGTGTTCGTCTGGCGCCGCATGTAGGCCTTCCAAGCGTCGGAGCCGGACTCGCGGCCGCCGCCCGTCTCCTTCTCGCCGCCGAAGGCACCGCCGATCTCGGCGCCCGAGGTCCCGATGTTCACGTTGGCGATGCCACAGTCCGAACCCGCGTGGGAGAGGAACTGCTCGGCTTCGCGCATGTTCAACGTGAAGATCGAGCTGGAGAGTCCCTGCGGCACGCCGTTGTGCAGCGCGATGGCTTCGTCCATGGTCTCGTACTCGAGCAGGTAGAGCACGGGCGCGAACGTCTCCTCACAAACGATCTCCGTCTGGGCGGGCATCTTGATGATCGCCGGCTCGACGAAGCGAGGCCCCTTGTCCTCGACGACGCTCCCCCCACAGAGCAGCTCGCCGCCCTGGGCCTTGGCGGCCTCGATCGCACCCATCATGTCGCGCACCCCTGCGTCGTTCACGAGGGGCCCCATCAGGGTGCCCTCGTCGATCGGGTCGCCGATCCGCACCTGCTTGTAGGCGTTTTGCAGGGCCGCGGTCAGCTTCGCCGACATGGACTCGTGCACGATGATGCGTCGCGTGCTCGTGCACCGCTGTCCGGCCGTGCCCACCGCGCCGAACACGATGGCGGGCACCGCCAGCTCGAGGTCGGCGTGGGGCGTGACGATGATGGCGTTGTTGCCGCCCAGCTCGAGGATGGTGGAACCGAAGCGCTTGGCGACGGCCTCGGACACCCGCCGGCCCATGTTGGTCGAGCCCGTGAAGGAGACCATCGGCAAGCGCGGATCGTGGAGGAAGCGCTCCCCCACCGTGCGGCCGGGCCCCGCGATGAAGGTGAAGATGCCCTCGAGGCCGTGGTCGGCCATGACCCTGTTGCAGACGTTCTGCACGGCTACCCCGCAGAGCGGCGTCGTCGACGACGGCTTCCACACGGTGGTATCGCCGCAGGCGGCGGCGATCGCCGCGTTCCAGGCCCAGACCGCGACGGGGAAGTTGAACGCGGAGATGACGCCGATCGCGCCGAGCGGATGCCACTGCTCGTACATGCGGTGGCCGGGTCGCTCGGAGTGCATGGTCAGGCCGTAGAGCTGACGGGAGAGGCCGACCGCGAAGTCGCAGATGTCGATCATCTCCTGGACCTCGCCGTGGCCTTCGCCGCGGATCTTGCCCATCTCCAGCGTGACGAGGTCACCGAGCGGCTCCTTCACGTCGCGCAGCGCCTGCCCCAGGTCCCGCACCACCTCCCCACGACGGGGCGCGGGCATCATGCGCCAGGACTGGAAGCTCGCGTGCGCCTTGGACACGACGGTCTCATAGGCCTCGGCGGTCGCGGGGATCACGGAGGCCAGGACCTCCCCCGTAGCCGGGTTGATGGACGGTGCAGGCTCCCCGCCGCCCTCCTGGATCCACCCGCCGGGGCCCCAACACGCACCGTGATTGACCTCTTCGATACCGAGCTTCGCGAGGACCGAACGCGCCATCACCCACCTCCGTAAAACGAGTGTGAATCACGGTACCGCGGGGCGTTCCGACCCCTCCGTTTTGCCCCTATGCTCACGGCATGGGAACGCGACACGGCGGGCCGGCGCGCGAGGTGCGCGCGCTGGACACCTACATCAAGTTGATCCGCGCTGCGAACGCGGTCAGTCATCGCACGCACGCCCACCTGCGTGACCACGACCTGACGCTGAGTCAGTTCGGCGTCCTGGAGGCGCTCTATCACCTGGGCCCCCTCGCGCAGCGTGATCTCTGCACGAAGCTCCTGCAGAGCGGCGGCAACATGACCTTGGTCGTCGTGAATCTCGAGAAGCGCGGCCTCGTGCGACGGGAACGGCCGCCGGAAAACCGGCGCCTCGTCGTGGTGAGCCTGACGCCCGCCGGACGCCGCCTGATCAAGCGCGTGTTCCCCCGTCACGCGGCGATCGTGGCCGAGGATCTGGCCGTTCTGAAGGCCACGGAACAGCGCGAACTCTCGCGCCTCCTCAAGAAGCTGGGTCACGGGGCCTGAGCCCCGGTTCGGGAACCCCGATGGCGCCGGGCTCCTGGACGAGCCCCGCCTCGGCACTAATCTTTTGATGTTGAACGATGAATGAGGAGTCGATTCCATGGACCGACGCGATGTACTGAAGTCGGCGGCCGCGGCCGCCGCGGGCTTTCTACTCCCGACCGGCGCCCTCGCCGAGACCGCGCCGGCCCCCCAGGTCAAGCTGAACGTGAGGCCCTCGGGCGCGCGCGGCCACGCCAACTTGGGCTGGCTCGACACCCGGTACACCTTCTCGTTCTCCAACTACCACGACCGGCGCTGGATGGGCTTCCGCTCGCTTCGCGTGATCAATGAAGACTGGATCAAGCCGGGCCGGGGGTTCGGGACCCACCCCCACGACAACATGGAGATCATCACCTACGTCCTCGAGGGGTCCCTCCAACACAAGGACTCCCTGGGCGGCGGCGGGGTGATCGTGCCGGGCGAGATCCAACAGATGAGCGCCGGCACCGGCATTCGTCACAGCGAGTTCAACCCGTCGGACGAGAAGTCCGTCCACCTCCTCCAGATCTGGCTCAAGCCGGACCGCCGAGGCGTGACGCCCAAGTACGGGCAGAAGAAGTTCCCCGCGGCGGAACTGGACGGCACCTTGCGGCTCGTGGCGTCCAAGGCCGGCGCCAAGGGGTCCATCCCCATCCACCAGGACGCCAACCTCTACGCCGGGAAGCTGGATCCGACCAAGCCCCTGACGTGGCGGAACCCGAAGGGTCGGCACGTGTGGCTCCAGGTGGCGCGGGGGAAGCTCCACGCCGGGGGCCGCGACCTGGTCGCCGGCGACGGTGCGTGGACGAGCGAGGCAGGCGACATTCGCCTTGCGGCGAAGGACGGGCGCGCGGAGATCCTCCTCTTCGACCTCGCCTAGACGCTAGGGGGGCCGAGAGGTCCGAACAGTCTCTCCGACTGAGCCGACTCCTTGGTGCCCACGGCGTCTAGAAGCCGCGCGGCGTTCGCGCTCGGACCGGCCGTGACCTCGCCCTTTTCCCCCTACCCCTTCGGGGCTCTCCCCCGTACTGTGCAGTGGAGCCGACGCGCTTCGCGTCGGTTCCCTGACCGTTTGAGGGAGTCGCGCGACCGATGCTCTTGGCGAGTTGGATCGAGAACATCTTCACGCCCCTGTCGGACCTGAGCTTCTACTTCGTTCTGGCCGTCACGGGGACCCTGCTCTTCACCATCCGCCTGGCGCTGATGATGTTCGGCATCGACGGCGCCGGCGACTTCGACACGGACATGGACGCCGACGGCATGGGCGGCCTCGAGGCCCACGGCGACTTCTCGCTGTTCTCCATGTTCTCGATCCTGTCGTTCATGATGGGCGCAGGCTGGCTGGGGCTCGCCGCGCGGCTGGACTGGGGGCTCGGCCCCGTGCCCGCCGCCATCTACGCCGGCCTCTTCGGGTTCGGCCTGATGTTCATGAGCTCATTCGCCATCTTCCAGATGCGGAAGCTGACCCAGACGAGTCGCTACGACCCGAAGTCGGCCATCGGCAAGACGGGCAGCGTCTACATGCGCATTCCCGCGAGCGGTTCGGGCCGCGGGCAGGTGCAGTTGTCTGGAGGCGGCCGTCGCCGCACGGTGGAGGCCATCACGCAGGGGGCGGAGATCGAGTCGTTCGTGACGGTGAAGATCGTAGACGTGAGAGATGACGGGGTGCTCGTAGTCGAGAGGGTCTGACACGCGCACCCCCGGAGCTTCCAAGGAGGAATCGGGATGAGTTCGGGCATTCTCCTGGCCGCCGACATGGGCGGCGGCATGTGGTCGCCGTGGCTGATCGCCGCACTACCTGCCCTGCTGCTGTTCTCGCTGATCGTCTTCTTCGTCAAGCGCTACAAGCGGTGCCCCTCCAACCGGGTCCTGGTGGTCTACGGCAAGGTGGGCGAGGAGCGGACCGCCAAGTGCATCCACGGCGGCGGCGTGTTCGTCTGGCCCGTCATCCAGGATTACGTCTACATGTCCCTGGAGCCGATCACGATCGAGATCGACCTCCAGCAGGCCCTGTCCCTGCAGAACATCCGCGTGAACGTCCCGTCGACATTCACGATCGGCATCTCCACCGAGCCCGACATCATGCAGAACGCCGCCGAGCGCCTGCTGGGCCTGAGTGAGAAGGAGATCTCGGCCACCGCCAGCGACATCATCCTCGGTCAACTGCGTCTCGTCATCGCGACGCTGTCCATCGAGGAGATCAACCAGGACCGCGAGAAGTTCCTCGAGCTGGTGACGAAGAACGTCGGCTACGAGCTGAACAAGATCGGTCTCCAGGTCATCAACGTCAACATCCGCGACATCACCGACGAGTCCGGCTACATCGAGGCGATCGGCAAGAAGGCCGCCGCCGAGGCCATCAACCAGGCCAAGATCGAGGTCGCGAACGCGGTCAAGACGGGATCGATCGGCGAGGCCTCCGCGGTCCGCGAGAAGGAGATCGAGGTCGCCAAGCAGCACGCCACGGCCAGTGCCGGCATGAAGCAGGCGGAGCGCGACCAGCGCGTCGCGGTGGCCAAGTTCGAAGCGGAGGGGATCACCGGCGAGGCGTCGGCGAATCGCGAGCAGGAAGTGGCGGTCGCGGAGCAGGCCGCCCGCCGAGCGGAGGGTCAGAAACAGGCCGAGGCCGAACAGCGCATCAAGATCGCGGAGTTCGAGGCCGGCGCCGTGCAAGGCGAGAACCAGTCGAAGGCTCAGATCGCGGACTACGAGGCGACCCTGGCCGAGCGGCGCGCGGAGGCGAAGCGTCGAGGCGAGGTGGCCCTGGCCGAAGCGCAGCGAGACGTCCTGGTCGCGCAGCAGGAGCAGGAAGAAGCGCTCCTCGTCAAGGAGCAGGTCATCCAGCAGCGCGTCGAGCGGCGCAAGGTGGAGATCGACGCGGACGCGGAAGCCGAGCGCCAGCGCCGCGTCGCCAAGGGTGAAGCCGATGCGATCCTCGCCAAGTACAACGCCGAGGCGGAGGGCATCCGCGCCGTTCTCGAGTCCAAGGCCCTCGGGTACGGCAAGCTCCTCGAGATCTGTGGCGACCAGAAGCAGATCGCCCCGACCCTGCTCATGGTCGAGAAGATCCCGGAGATCGTGGCCGAGCAGGTGAAGGCCATCCAGAACCTGAAGATCGACAAGGTCACCGTCTGGGACGGCGGCCAGGGGGGCGAAGACGGGACCGGGTCCACGGCGGGCTTCCTCCGGGGCCTGATCGCCGCGCTCCCGCCGTTCCACGACCTGGCCCAGCAGGCCGGCGTGGAACTCCCGGGGTACCTCGGGAAGATCGCCGAGGAGAGCGCGCCCAAGAAGGTCGACTAGGATCGTCGCGCCATGCGCGCGTCCTACGATCAGTCTGCCCGGGCCATCCGTGCCGAGCTTCGCGGCCTCATCGGCGAGGACGAGCTCCGACGGCTTCACCGCCGGAGCGGATGGCGGCATGCCCTGGTGGGTCTGCGCCAGTTGGCCCTGCTCTCGTTCGCCGTCATCGCCATCCTGCGCTGGGGCGAGCACCTCGTCGTGTGGGTCCCGGCGAGCGTCATGATCGGGTTCGTGGTGTTCTCGTGGACCATCCTGCTCCACGAAGTGGTGCACGGAACCGTCACGGCGCGGGCCCGCCCCCACCTCCGGCGCGGGCTGGGCATGCTCTATGCCATGCCCTCGGGCCTCGCGGCCTCCCAGTTCTCGCGCTGGCACCTGGACCACCACCAGTGGCTCGGCAACGAGGTCGGCGACCCGAAGCGGCAGTTCCTGACCCCGCGGCGTGGGACCCGGTGGTTCAAGGCGCTCTACCTGACCCCGGCCCTCTTCCCCATCTACTTCCGCGCCGCGAGGCAGGCAATCGCCAGCTACCCCGCGGACCTTCAGCGCCGGATTGGGCGGGAGCGCCGGCTCTCGGTCCTGTTCCATCTGGGGCTGCTCACGAGCCTGGTGGTCTTCCTCGGTTGGCCGCTCGCGCTGAAGCTCTACGTCGTGCCCGTCTTCTTCGTGTTCCCGGTGGCCTTCACCCTGAACCGGCTCGGTCAGCACTACGACGTCGACCCGACGGACCCCGCCCGCTGGGGCACGCTCATGCGTCGCAGCCCGCTGTTCTGGGACTGGATCTTCCTGTGGTCGAACTACCACCTCGAGCACCACATCTACCCCGGGGTCCCCATGTACCGCCTGCCGGCCCTGCGCCGGGCCCTCGATCCCTTCTTCCGTGAACACGGCGCCCCCGAACGCACCTACACCGGCCTGCTCTGGGACTGGTTCGTGAAGAACCGGGAACCCCACACGAACTGGTCCCTCCCCGCGGCGACGCCGCCCGCGGCTCCGCTATCCTCCACCTCCGCATGAACATCGTCGTCCGCTACTTCGCAGCCGCTCGGGAGGCGGTCGGAAACGAGGTCGAGGCGTGGGACGTCGACGAGGGCACCACGCTTGGCGCGCTTTGGGCCCTGCTCCGGGCGCGCCACCCCGCGCTGGAGCACATCCCCGTGCGATTCGCGGTGGGGCAGGCCTTCGCCGACGAAGCATACGAGCTGGCCGACACGGACGAGGTGGCGCTCATCCCCCCCGTGAGCGGAGGCTGACGTGTTCGCCGTCGTCGAGGAGGCGATCGATGCCGATCGGGTGCGGCGTGCGGTCGAAGGAGACCGCAACGGCGCCGTCGTCGTGTTCCACGGCACGGTCCGGAACCGCACGGAGGACCGGCGCGTGACGCACCTCGAGTACGAGGCGTTCGTGCCCATGGCAGTGGCCCAGATGGAGGGCATCGCGGACGCGGTGAAGCAAGAACACGGACTCTCCGCCCTCGCTTGCGTCCACCGCATCGGCCGGCTCGAGATCGGCGACACGGCCGTCGTCGTGGCCACGTCGTCTCCGCATCGGCGGGCGGCACTGGACGCCGTCGAGACGTACGTCGCTCGCCTCAAGCAGGACGTGCCCATCTGGAAGAAGGAACACTTCGAAGGCGGCGCCACGTGGATCGGCACGCCGGACGACCCCCAGGGTCGGGGCGGGTTCCAGCCATGACGACCGAGCACGTCATCTACGCAGTAAGCGACTCCACCGGCGAGACGGCGGAACAGGCCGTGCGCGCGGCCGTGGCCCAGTTCCCCACCGACGACCCGGCTCAGGTACGCACGTTCGGCCATGTCCGGGACGTCGAGGCGGTGCGGAACATCGTCCTCCTGGCCATGAGTCGCGGCGCGTTGGTCGTCTACACGCTGGTCGATCCGGACCAGCGGACGGCGATGCGGCGCCTTGCCCAGGAGCACGGCGTCACCGCCGTCGACCTCCTATCGGGTCTGATCCACGAGTTGAGCTGGCACATGGATACGGCGCCCCTCGCCCGCCCGGGACTCGGCCACGAGACGGACGATGCCTATTTCCGCCGTATCGAGGCCGTCGAGTTCACCGTCAACCACGACGACGGCAAGCGGCTGAACACGCTCCACCAGGCGCACCTCGTCTTCGTGGGACTGAGTCGTACCTCGAAGACGCCACTCTCGCACTACGTCGCACAGCGCGGATACCGGGTTGCCAACGTGCCGCTCGTCGGGGGAATCACTCCCCCCAAGGAGTTGGAGGCCGTCGATCCCCACCGCGTCTTCGCGCTCGTCGTCGACCCCGTCGCGCTGACCAATATCCGCCGGCGCCGCATGGCCGAGTTGGGCGTCAAGGAAGAGACCGACTACGCGGACCTGAAGAAGGTGCGAGAGGAGATGCTCTGGGCCCGGCGTCTCTTCCGGCGCAACCCAGGGTGGACCGTTCTCGACATCACCGACCGGGCGATCGAAGAGACGGCGAGTCGCGTGCTGGAGATCTACCGCGGCGAACCCGAGGCCGGTGCCGAGGCCACCGAGATGCCCAAGGACGAGCCGGCCAAGACGCGCGGGGACCGCGGCGAACGCGCGACGACGAAGACCAAGAAGAAGAAGGCCGCGCCGAAGAAGGCATCGGGCAAGGTGGCGGCCAAGAAGAAGGTCGTAGCGAAGAAGAGTGCGGCGAAGAAGAGCGCCACGAAGAAGAGCAAGCGGAAGAAGAGGGCCTGATCCCGTGTCGGTCGTCCACGTCGAGCACCTGAGCAAGTCCTACGGCTCCGTCGCCGCGCTCCGGGACGTCTCGCTGGAGATCCCGGAAGGCGTCACGGGACTCCTGGGTCCGAACGGCGCGGGCAAGTCCACGATGCTGCTCTGCGTCCTGGGACTCCTGCGGGGATGGGAAGGGAGCGTGAAGGTCCTGGGCCTCGACGCCCGAACGGAGCAGCTCGCGATCCGCCGCCGCGTGGGCTTCATGCCGGAAAGCGATGCGTGGCTGCCCAACATGACCGGGATCCGCGCGGTGAGTCACCTGGGCCGCCTGGGCGGACTCCCCCCGACCGAGGCCATGCGTCGCGCGCACGAGGTGCTCTGGCACGTCGGCCTGGGCGAGGCGATCTACCGGGAGCTCAGGGAGTACTCCACGGGGATGCGCCAGCGCTTCAAGCTCGCGCAGGCAATCGTCCACGACCCCGAGATTCTCTTCCTCGACGAGCCGCTGGGCGGCATGGACCCCCGCGGGCGCGACGAGTTGCTCGCCCTCATCCGGGATCTCTCGGATGTGCACGGCAAACACGTCGTGTGGTCGTCCCACATCCTGCCGGAGGTACAGAAGGTCGCCGACGGGGTGGTGATCCTGCACCAGGGGGAGTTCCGTGGGAGCTTCCAGCTCGACGATCTCGCCATCGACGAGACTCGCTACCTCATCGACGTCGAGGGCGACGCGGACGCCTTGCTCGATCGCCTGGGCGGGCGCGCCTTGCAGGTCGAGGAGCGGGCGAGGCCGGACGGTATCGCCATGCCGCGACGGCGCTTCCTCGTCCACATGGCGCCGGGAGAAGGGGCGGGCGAGTTGCTGAGCGCTGCCCGGGCAACCGGGGCGCAGCTTCGACGCGTACATCCCTTGGCCGAGGACCTCGAGGCCATGTTCGATCGCGTCATGCAGGACGGAGCCGCCCGATGACGGTCTTCGCGCGCGGCTACCGGCCGTACGAAGGCGACTTCGTGCGCGGCCACCCGGCGCTGGCGATCGCAACCGAAGGACTGCGCTGGGCGCGCTCGACCAAGGCCTTCAAGCGCATCGCCATCTTCTACCTCATCTGGTTCGTGATCTGCGCGTTCATGCTCTACCTCTGCGGTCGGCACCGACCTGGCCAAGTTCGGTGAGCGCGTTCGGCATGACGGTGAAGACCCCCCAGGACTACGTCCTCCTCGTCCTCAACTTCGTGCTCGACATGTTCTACGGCGGCGTCGCCGTCCTGACCGCCCTGCTGGCGATCTTCGTGGGGGCGGGCCTGATCGCGGACGATCTGGCGGCCGGCGCCCTCCCCCTCTACCTCGTGCGGCCGATTCGCGGACGCGACTACGTGTGGGGCAAGGCGCTTGATCGTGCCCGGGCATCCTGCTCTACGCGTCCTGCTGCCGGGGCTGTTCTTCTACCTGCTCGTGTCCTTCTGGCAGCCCCCCGGCGAAGCATGGTCGTTCTTCTTCGGCCACCTCGAGGTCATCGGGCGCGATCCTGCGTCACTACCTCCTGGCCTCTCTCACCTACTCCGGGATGCTGCTGTTCCTTTCGTCGCGAACGTCCCGCCGGGGCGCCGTCGCCGTGATGGCCGCCGCCGTCGTGCTCGGCTGGGATCTTGATCAAGGGGGTCGCGTCACGAGCTCGTTGGAGAGCGCATGCCAGCGCCTCCTCATGCTGGGCGATCTCGTCGGCGAAGCACCGTCATCCCGCTCCAGGTCGCCTTCCAGGAGGTACTGCCCGAGGCCCAGCGCGAGGTGCTCGCCTCCGGAGCGCGGCGCGTTGATCGTCGCCGGTCTGCTTGTTCGTCATCGGCTTCGTCGCGGCCTTGCGGCGGGCCCGAAGCGTGGAGGTGGTCGGATGAGCGACGCGACGCCCTCCATCCGCTTCGACCGCGTGAGCAAGTGGTACGGGATGGTGCTCGGCCTGAACGAGGTGACGGCCACGTTCGGCCCCGGCGTTTCGGGACTGCTCGGCCCGAACGGCGCGGGCAAGAGCACGCTGATGAAGCTCGCCTGCGGCATGCTCGAGCCCAGCATCGGCCGCGTTACGGTCTGCGGCGGTCGAGCCGTTCGACCAACCCGGCGGTGATGCGTCGGGTCGGGCCTCTGCCCCGAGCAGGATGCGACGTACGCGAGCGGTTCCGTCTCGAGGTCACCTCCTACCTGACCCGCCTCCACGGCTTCGCCAACGCGGAGGCACAGGCGCGGGCCGCCGACGCGCTCGAACGCGTGGGCCTCGGCGATGTCACTGAACCGGAGCGGCGTCTACCTTCAGCAAGGGGATGCGGCAACGGGCCAAGCTGGCCCAGGCGATGGCGCACGATCCCGACGTCCTGATTCTCGACGAGCCGCTGAATGGGCTCGATCCGCCGGGCCGGCGCGAGCTGAGCGACGTGATCCGCGCGTGCGGCGCCGAGGGTCGGTGCGTCCTCGTCTCGAGCCACATCCTCCACGAGGTGGAGTCCCTGACCCCCAACGTCCTGCTGATCAGCACGGGCCGCGTGCTCGCGGAAGGCTCGGTCGCCAAGATCCGCGCGCGAGCTACCCGAGCATCCGCTGACGGTCCGCATCCGGACCCTCGCGCCGGCCCAGCTGGCCAGCGCTGCTGGCGACCGTCGAAGGGACCGAGCGCATCCAGCTGCTCGAAGGAGGCGTGGACGTGGTCACGGTCAACGCCGACGCGCTACTCGATCGCGTGGCGGCGGTGGCTACCGAGTGACCCGGCCACGATCCTCGCGGTCGAGCCCTTGGACGAAGACCTGGAGGCGGTTTTCCGCTACCTGACGCGATGAACGACTCCCGCGACCTCCGTCTCTCCCGTCCCCTCGCCGGCTTCGGCCCCGTCTTCGCCTGGGGACTCCGCCGGGTCGTGCGCTGGGGGAAGGTCTTCTTCGTCGCCCTGCTCGCCGTCGGCGGTGGCGTCCTCATTGGGCGGCTGATCCACGGCGCCGCGGATCCCGCGGCGGTTCTCGCGCAGGTCATGGACCGCGGCGTACTCACGGTGGGCCTGCCGCTCATCGCCCTCCTGCTCGCAGGCGAGTCGTTCGCCTACGAGGTGCAGTCGCGCACGCTGGTTTATCACCTCGTGCGCCCGGTCTCCCGGACCACGATCTTCCTCGCGCGGTTCTTCTCCGGCTACCTGCCGGCTGCGGTCGTCTCCGCCGCTTTCCTGTTCGCCTGATCTACGAGACGAGCGGCGTCGACGTGTCACATCGCGGGCCTGGGCGTCGATTCCCGTCAGCGCGGGTCTCGGCGTCCTCGCCTTGAGCGCCATCTACTACACGCTCGCCGCCTTGATGAAGCACGGGTTGGTCGCCGGGCTGATCTACACCTTCGTGGTCGAGACGCTGGTCTCGAGCGTGCCCGGGTCGATGCAGAAGCTCTCGGTCATGTTCCACGTGCGCAGCCTCCACCACTGGCTGACCGAAGGCGATTCTCCCGGCCGTTCCTCCGCCCCGGCGCAAGAGCATGTTCGAGCTGACCGCCCGGACGATCGAGGACTCCTCCCCCACGGAGGCGATCGTGGCGCTGCTGGTCATCGCCATCGGCGCGCTCGCCA
This sequence comes from uncultured Planctomycetota bacterium, assembly GCA_963802335.1. Lineage (GTDB taxonomy): Bacteria > Planctomycetota > PLA2 > PLA2 > JAEUHO01 > CAWDIE01. The sequence continues at coordinate 195,065 of CAWDIE010000011.1, forward strand.
TCGGTGTCTGGCGGGTTCGCCGCAAGGACTTCGCCCTCAAGGACTGAGGAATGGAGCTGTAACCTCCGCGGCCGGCCGACGTTTCCATGAGCGTCCTCGACCCGGAGACCCTCGATGCGACGCCTACCGATCCTCCTCCTCGCCGCCCTGCTCGTCGTTCCGCTCTACGCCCTCGCCGGCGAGGAACCCACGGAAACGGCGGTGCATGCCTACAAACGGGCCCTCGTCTACGAAGCCGAGGGGCAGCAAGACCTGGCCCGTGAAGCGTACGAAGCGGTGATCCGCCTCGATCCGGACCATCCCGCCGCGCGCCGCGCGCTGGGCTACGAGCAGGTCAACGGTGTCTGGTACAGCGGCGACGCGCTCTATCGGGCCAAGGGATTCGTCCACCACGACGACCGCTGGATGACGGGCGTGGAGTTCGCCGAAGCCACCCGCCCGCTTCGCGAGGCCGCCGAGCAGAAGGCCGGCGAATCGCGGGTGCTGGGCCAGTTGGCCATGATCGCCAGCGAGAAGCCGGATCGCGTGCGCGACGGGCGCCGCCGGCTCGCGATGGAGGATGCGAAGTTCAAGCTCGCCCCGCTGGCCAAGGCGCTCCGCTGCAAGCCGGCCTCGCTTCGCCTCTACGCCGCCGAAGAGTTGGGCCGGCTCGGCGACCCCCTCGCCGTCCCCGCCCTCCTCCGTCGCGCCATCGACGAGGACGACGACGCGGTGCGCCACGCCGTCGTGGACGCGCTCGCGATCATCAACGAGCCGTCGACGGTGCACCCCCTGGGCCGTGCGCTGTCCAGCCGGTACGCCAACGTACGCGTCCGTGCCGCGGAAGCGCTGGGTGGGCTCGGCGACCCGATGGCCGCCCCCTACCTGATCACGCGCTGGGAGAAGCGCTCCGGGGACTTCCCGCGCGCGTACTTCGCGAACGTGCGCCAGATCTCCTACATCCAGGACTTCGACGTCGAGGTGGCGCAGACGTCCTTCATCGCAGACCCGATCATCGGCGTCCTCCAGGAAGGCGTCGTCCAGGCGGTGAAGGTCGAGGCGACGGAGCAGACCTTCACCCGCATCGAGCGCCCCGCCTTCGTCGGTGCGCTCCAGAAGCTGTCCGGCCAGAACTTCGGAAACGACGTGCGGGCGTGGCGCAGTTGGTGGAGGGAAAACGAGACCCGCCTTCTCGAGCAGCACGCCGCGGCGGAGCGACGGGAGCCGTAGGGGTCACCAGATCGAACGTCGTGCTCAGCGCAGCGGCAGGATCTCTCCCCGCCGCTGCCTCAGCACGTCATCGATCCATCGCGGCAAGTCCCTCTGCCACGCCACGCGCCCCTTGTGAAAGGGCCCTCGTTGCGTCGCATGCATCTCGACGCGGCTGACGTTGGGCTCGCCTTGGACGGGATGCACGACGACGAGCACGGCCGATCGGAAGGGAAGGCTGTACTTCTCGGAGTCGGCTTCGTCCGGCTCGCGTTCCTTGGCGACCACCTCGCCGCGACGCTTGGAGACCCAGATGCCCCGCACTTCGCGTCCTCCGAGACCGCGTGCGTGGCCCATGGCCTCCTCGATGACCTCGAGCATCACGTCGGGCGACTGCTCGTAGCGCCGAAACGGCCCCTGCCCCCGGCGTTCGCGTAGCTCCGTCATCGTGCCCGACTGCAACGTGACGACGTTCTCCGCGACTTCCTTGATCTGATCGGTGGTGTCGTCGCTCGCGCAGGCCACGACGAGGAGGCAGAGCAAGGTGACGGCGGGCCGACGCATCAGGCGGCCTCTTCCGTCGGCGGACCGAGCGTGGCGACGACGTGGGCGGCGACGCCTTCGCCCGCCGCTGCGGCACCGTAGCCCGGACCGCGCACCGCCTTGACGTTGATCAGGTCGGCCTCCAGCTCGAGAATCTCCGCGATCCGCTGACGCATGGCCGCACGAAAGGGCGCGAGATCGGGGCGTCCCGCCACGAGGGTGACATCCACGTTGCCGGGCTGGTAGCCGAGCGCGAACACCTTGGTGCGGACCTGCTGCAGCAGTACGGCGGAAGGCAGGTCTTGCCAGGCGTCTTCCTCGGAGGGGAAGTGGTCCCCCAGGTCCCCGAGTCCGGCCGCCCCGAGGAGGGCGTCCGCCAGGGCCCGGAGCAGGACGTCGCCGTCCCCGCGCCCCTTCAGTCCCCACGCGCCCTCGATGTGTACCCCCCCCAGCACCAGGGCGTGCCCGGGGTCGAAGACGCGTGCGTCGTAGCCGATACCCACCCGCAAGAGCGAAGCCCTCCTCGCGCGCAGTCTACCCAGGTAGGATCCGAGTATGGATGCCTTGGTTCTCCTCGCCGCCGGCGCCTCGCAACGCTACGGCGGATCGGCCTCGAAGGTCCTTCGCCACCTGGCGGGGAAGCCGGTGATCGTGAGGGCGCTGGCCCCGTTCCTCGTGGGCGTCGAGCACATGACGCTGGTCATCGCCGGCCGACCGGTGGACCGGGCGGCCCTGAAGCGCCTCTTTCCCCGGGCCCGTCTCGTCGACGGGGGTGCGACACGCGCCGCCAGCCTGGCCCGGGCCGTGGCCTCGCTTCCGAAGGGCATCGAGATCGTGCTGATTCACGAGGCGGCGCGCCCCCTCGCCTCGGCCGAGGTCGTGCGTAGGGTCCTCACGGCGGCGCGGCGCGACGGCGCCGCCGCCCCCGTGATTCCCGTGCTCGACCCCCTGCACCACGTGGGACGCGACGTGCAAGGACGCACCCGGCTCGAGGACACCCTGGATCGCTCCCGGCTCGGCGCGGCCCAGACACCCATCGGCGTGCGGGCCGACCTCCTCCGCCAGGCGCTCATCGCCGCCCAGAAGGCGAAGTGGGAGCCGACGGACGACGTCGCCCTTCTCCAGCGCGCCGACGTGCCGGTGACGGCGGTGCGCGGCGAGGCCAAGAACCTGCGGGTCACGACCCCCGAGGACCTCGAGCTGGCCGAAGCCCTCCTGCAAGGGGCGGGGCGATCCCAGGGCTGACGGCACCCCCCGGTAGCATCCTGTCGTGCGCATCCTAGGCATCGACCCCGGCACCCGCTTCCTCGGCTGGGCTGTAATCGAAGCGCAGGGACCGCAACTCAAGGCGCACGGCTACGGCGTACTCAAGGCGAATCCCCGAAGCGACCTGCCCCTGCGCCTCGCGACGATCGCCGGGGGGCTCCGCGAGGTGATCGACGCCCACCACCCCGACGTCGCCGCCATGGAAGAAGCGTTCTACGGCCGGGACGCGCGGGCGACGCTGAGGCTCGGCGAGGGTCGCGGGGCCGCACTCCTGGTCCTCAGCGAGGCCGGCCTCCCCATCACCGGCTACGCGAACAACGTCGTGAAGCGGGCGGTGACGGGCGGCGGCCGGGCCAGCAAGGAGCGGGTGCGGGCCATGGTCGTCCGCATGCTCGGCCTGGCGGAGCCTCCGACCAGCCTCGACGCGTCCGATGCCCTTGCCGTGGCCCTGTGTCACCACCAGCGGTCCGGGCTGGACGGCCTGGGGGCGGGGGGGCCGTCGCCCCGCATCCAGGAGGCCATTCGGCGCGCCCGGCGACAGCCCCGGTAGAGGTCCGGTAGAGGCCCGGGAGGAAAGACCGGCGCGATCCCCCCCCCATCGTATGGTGAGAGTCCCCGCACAGGCGGTGGCCCCATTTGGAGAGACCCGGCCTTGTTGGCAAAGCGTCCACCAGCCTCCTTGGCTGCCCTCCCCCTCGTCGTCCTTCCTGCGGTCGCCTCGATCGGCGCGGACCTGACGTTCGTCGCCTATTTCCTGGTGGCGGAGTGCCTGGTTGCGTTCAGCACCTGGTCGGCCGTGGCGCTGGAGTACTTCAGCCGCTCCAAGGTGCTCGCCATCGGCGAGGAGCGCGGCGAAGGAGACAAGGTCGAAGCACGCCTCGCGCGGGCGGGCACCTACGAGTTGGCCGTACGCATCTCGCGCTTCGTCGGCAACGCGCTGATGGTGATCGGCATCGCGTTTCTCGTGCTGCGCGATCACGTGTCGGCCGCGGGCGCCGCTGATTCCCGGCTCCCCTGGTCCGCGCTCCTGGCGACGGTGGCCGTCACCTTCCTGGTGAGCTTCGTGCTGAACGACCTCGTGGTGCGATTGCTGGCCCTCCGCAAGCCCGACGAGTTCCTCGTATCGGCCATGCCCTACCTCGACGCGTTGAGCGTGTTCACGGCCCCCATCCGCCTTCCCCTCGTCCTCCTCGTGCGACTGATCTTCCGCATCCACCTCGAAGAGCCCATGACCACCGCACGCGAAGAGGTTCTGGAGAGTGTGGAAGAGGGGACCCGTGAAGGCAGCCTGACCGCCGACGAGGCCGAGATGATCGAGTCGATCATCGACCTCGACACGGCCACGGTCGACGACATCTTCACGCCCCGAGGCGAGATGTCGATGCTCCAGGCGGAGACGCTGCTGAGCGACGCCGTGGCGTACCTCCTGGACCAAGGACACCGCCGATTGCCGGTCTACGGCCGCGACCGGGACGATGTCGTCGGGCGTCCTGCACTCGTTCGATCTGCTGGGTGAGCTGTCCCGCCCTCGACCCCGCGAACGGGTGAAGGACATCATGCGCTCGCCGTTCTTCGTGCCCGAAGGGAAGCCGCTGAACGATCTGCTCAACGAGCTGCGCGCGCGGCGCACCAGCCTCGCCCTGGTCACGAACGAGTTCGGTGGCACCGCGGGCCTGGTGACGATTTCCGACGTCCTCGAAGAGATCGTCGGCGAAATGGAGGACGAGCACGACAAGGAGGACCAGCCGCCGCAGCGGATCGCCGGCGGCGCGGTGGTCGTCGAGGGGCGGACCCCGATCGAGGACGTCAACGAGACACTCGCGATCGAGCTGCCGCAGGAGGAAGACTTCGAGACCATCGGCGGACTCGTCTTCCACCACCTCGGCAAGGTCCCCAAGCCCGGTGAGGTCGTGAAGGTGGCGGGCGTGACGCTCACCGTCGAGGAAGCCGACGCCCGCACCGTGCGCCGCGTCCGCATCCGTCCGGCTTCCACCGGGGGTACGTAGCGAGCCGGCACCACCATGGCGCGCTTCGAGATCGAGGCCCTGGTCCTGCGGGCGATTCCGTTCGCCGAGAGCAGCCAGGTCCTGCACTTCGCGACGCCGGAGCGGGGGCTGGTCGCGGCGCTCGCCAAGGGTGCCCGCCGACCCGGGGCGGCCTTCAAGGGGGGCCTTGCCCTGGCTGCGTTCGGTCGGGCCCACCTCTCGAACCGGCGCGGCGCCGAGTTGCACCTGCTCCGCCGTTTCGTGCACGAAGACCGCTTCCGCAACCTGGGACGCGACCTGGGCCGCTACTTCGCGGCGTGCTACGTGATCGAGCTCCTGCGGGCCTGGATGCGACCGGCCCTAGCCAATCCGCCGCTCTACAAGGCGGGCGTCACTGCACTCGCCGCCCTGTCCGCCGCTCCGCCGTCCGCCCTGCCCGGCTGGATCGCCCTGTTCGAGGCGCGCGCCGTGGACGCGACGGGGCATCGTCCCCTTCTCGACGCGTGCGCCGCCTGCGGCGGTGCCGCGACGGGCGCACTGGTCTTCTCGCCGGCGGCCGGCGGCCTCGCCCACGCCGCCTGTGCCCCGAGCGGGCCCCGGCGACGCATCACACCCGCCGGGCACGAGGCGTTGGTCCGGCTCTACACCGCGCGGATCGCCGACCTCGCCCGGGAGCCCCTGGATCCGAGGGCCCTCCGGGAGATCCGCCATCTTCACGATCTGCAGATACCCCATCTCCTGGAGCGCCGGCCGGCCGGCCTCGCCACGATTCCGCGCGTCTGAGCCCAGCGGCTCGCGGGCGCTCGGCCACAATCCAACAGAGGGGAGTGGGGACGGGTATGGTGGGTCGATGCGTGCCCGGCTCCTCCTCCTCGCGCGAAGCCCCGCCGGCTTCCTGACCCTGGCCCTCGTCCTGGGCGGGTGCGCCGGGACCTCGACGCCCTTCGATGACTTCCAGCGGCCGTCGGGGGGGGCCATGCCCACCGTCGTCTTGCCCAACGCCGTCGCCGGCGACGCCGCGGCACGAGGGGAGGTGGGCGCGGGACGCCGGGGCCAGCAGGCGGCGACCGTCACGCTGACCGCCGCGCAGCAGGCCGCGATCCAGGCGAGGCGCCGTCAGGAGGCCGAGCGCCTCTACGGGACGGCCTGCCGCTACGAGGCCATCAACCCGGCGGCGGCGGCCGACGTGTACAAGGAGGTGGTCGAGTACTACCCCGAATTCGAATTCAGCGCGGAGGCCCGCTTCCGCCAGGGTCGCTCGCTCTACCGCTCGGGCCAGTACTCGGACGCCTTCGACGCGTTCCGGGACTACATGCTGATCGCCCCGGTCAATCCCCACCTCGCCGACGTGGAACAGATGCTGTACCGCTGTGGCGTCGGGTCGCTGCGGTCGCCCAAGGGGCTCTTCGGGATCTTCAAGAGCGACGAGACGGCGCTCTCCACGCTGGAGTACGTGGCGGAGACCTTCCCGGCCGGCGACTACGCCGACGACGCCCTCCTCGTCCTGGGTGACTACTACCGGGCCGAGGAGGACTACCCGCCCGCTGCGCTGCAGTACCGCGAGCTGCTGCTCCGCTATCCGGACAGCGAGTGGAGCTTCAAGGCCCGCCTCAACCTGGCCGAGACCTACGTGGCACGCGATCGCGGCGATCCCTACGATGCCGGCTTCGTCGACCTCGACCCCCGGGAGCCGGTGGACGAGCAGACCCTGGTGTTCGGCGGACCGGTCCGCAGCGCCCTCGAGTTGGGGCTCGAGCAGTACGACATCTTCCTCGAGCGCATGGAAGCGGATCCGGCGCGGGCGGCCGAGTACCGCTGCGAGATCGAGTACGTCCAGCGCAAGCGCCAGGAGATCCGCGAGAAGCTCGCCGGCAAGGCCTACTATCGGGCCGAGTGGTATCGGAACAGCGGCTGCATGATGTCGGCCGTCACCTACTACCGACAGGCCGCCAGCTACGAGAACACGCAGGCGTCGCGGCTGGCGATGCAGCAACTCGCCGTGCTCGAGCCCCGGCTGGCGCCGTCCGAACGCGGCGGCCCCTGCGGCGTGCCCCTGGCGCCATGCCCCCCGGCCGCCGGCGCGGCCCCGCTCGGGCCCGTGCCCGTGCCCGTACGCGGGCCCGCCCGCGCACCGACACCGAGGGCGCCGGCCCCGGTCGCGCCCACGGCGACGAGCGTGCCCACGCCGCCGGCGCCGGTCGTGCCGGCCGTGCGCGTGGCGCCCCCCTCTAGCCCCGCTAGCCCCGCGAACCTCGCCCCCTCGACGCCCGGCGCCCTGCCGCCGCCGCGCGTGAGCACGCCTATTCGCTGATGCGCCCCCTCATCGCCTTACTCCTTGTGGCGGTCGCCGTCGTCCCCGTGGCGTGCGGCTACTCGACCCAGCGACTGGACGCCTTCCCGAGCGCGCGCACCATCGCGGTAATCCCCTTCCAGAGCCCGGGCTTTCGTCGGGACCTGGACCTCCGACTGACCCAGGCCGTGGTGGATGAGATCCGGTCCCGCACCTCGTACGGTCTGGGCGCGGCCACCTCGGCCGATCTCATCCTCTCCGGCGTCATGACGGCCGACGAGACCGTCACGCTGCAGCGTGCCGATCGCCAGATCGTCCAGAAGCGCCTCCAGGGTGCGCTCGACGTCACGATCACGGACCGCCGCTCCGGTCGCGTCCTCAAGACCTATCGTGCGTACGACACCGTCACGTTCACGCCGGGCCGCCAAGGCGAGACGCTGGAAGGCTCCGCCTACACGGACTGGGTCGGCCGCGTGGCCCTCCGCGTCGTGCAGGGCCTCGAAGCCGGCCTCTGACGCCACACCCCCGGCCCGACCCCCAACGGTAGACTCCACCCGCCATGGACGAACGACAGCCCCCCAACACCCCCTCCCCGGGCGGCCGCAGCCCGACACCGCGGCGCAACGCGCCGATGCTCCTGCTGATGCTGGGCTTGATCACGATCGTGATCCTGGCCGTCACGCGGAACAGCGAGCCGGTGTACGCAACGAACCTCCCCGAGCTCCAGGAGGACATCGAGAAGGGGTACGTCCGCGAGCTGATCATCTACGACGGAAACCGCATCAAGGGCAAGTACACCGACAACCCGGATCACGGTCACACGAAGACCGACTTCGAGCTGCCCTACACCGGACCGGTCGGAGACAACCCACTCACGCCGGAAAAGGTCGAGCAGTGGGGCAACATGATCCGCGGCAAGGGCGGCACCTTCGACACGAAGGAGAGCACGGGCGGCTTCTGGCGGCAGATGGCGACGTTCCTGCCATGGCTCATCCTGTTCATCCTGATCTACTTCCTGATCCTGCGGCAGATGCGCGCCGTCAGCGGTCAGGGCGTCATGCAGTTCGGTCGCTCGAAGGCCAAGATGCACTTCAAGGAGAAGACGCAGGTCACCTTCGAGGACGTCGCGGGCATCGAGGAGGCGAAGGACGAGGTCGGGGAGATCGTCGCGTTCCTCAAGTCGCCGCAGAAGTTCCGCCGCATCGGCGCGCGCATCCCCCGCGGCGTGCTGCTCGTCGGGCCTCCGGGCTGCGGCAAGACGCTACTCGCCAAGGCGATCGCCGGCGAGGCGGGGGTGCCGTTCTTCTCGGTGAGCGGCTCGGACTTCGTGGAGATGTTCGTCGGCGTTGGCGCGAGCCGCGTCCGGGACCTCTTCAAGCAGGCCCGGGAGAACGCCCCGTGCATCATCTTCCTCGATGAGATCGACGCCGTGGGGCGTCGCCGCGGGACCGGCCTGGGCGGCGGTCACGACGAGCGGGAGCAGACGCTCAACCAGATCCTCGTCGAGATGGACGGATTCGACACCGATCAGGGCATCATCCTCCTGGCCGCCACGAACCGCCCCGACGTCCTCGACCCGGCGTTGCTGCGTCCGGGACGCTTCGACCGCCAGATCGTCATCAACCTGCCCGACCTCAAGGGACGCGAGAAGATCCTCCGCATCCACAGCCGGAAGGTGAAGCTCAGCCCGCGCGTGGATCTCGCACGCGTTGCCCGCGCGACGCCCGGCTTCTCGGGCGCCGATCTCGAGGCGCTCGTCAACGAATCGGCCCTCATGGCGGTGACGGCCGGGCGGGAGCGCGTCGAGACCCAGGACCTGGAGGAGGCGCGCGACAAGATCCGCTTCGGCCGTAGTCGGAGCAGCATGTACATGACGGAGCGCGAGCGCAAGACCACCGCGTTCCACGAGGCCGGCCACGCGATCGTCACCGTGCTCAACGAGTTCGCCGACCCGCTCCACAAGGTCACGATCATTCCGCGTGGCATGGCGCTGGGGCTCACGATGTCCCTGCCGGAGGGAGATCGGTACGGCACCACGAAGAAGGAGCTCCTGGCGCGTCTCCAGGTGATGTTCGGAGGTCGGGTGGCGGAGGAGATCGCCTGCGACGACATCAGCAGCGGGGCTCAGAGCGACATCGAGCAGGCCACGAAGACGGCCCGGATGATGGTCACGAAGTGGGGCATGAGCGAGCGCGTCGGGCTCATCTCCCTCGTCGAAGGCGAGGAGCATCTCTTCCTCGGCCGCGAGGTCGCGAGGTCCGTGGACCACAGCGAAGCCACCGCCCAGATCGTCGACGAGGAGATCAAGCGTTTCCTGGACGAGGCGCTCACCGAGACCCGTCGTCTGCTGCGCGACAATCTCGACTCCTTGAACACGGTCGCCGACGCGCTCATGGAGTTCGAGACCCTGGACGGCGAGGAAGTGGAAGCCTTGTTGCGCGGCGACGACATCCGCGAGATGCGCCGTGCCGCGAAGAGCTCGTCGGGCGACAGCACGGGCCCTTCCGGCGCAACCGACGAGGCGAAGGCCCCGGACGGCCCCCGCGAAAAGGGCAAACCGCTCGAGGGATTCGCCTACTGAGCCCGGTGCCGGCCATCTGGGGCATCCTCAACGTCACGCCTGACTCGTTCAGCGACGGGGGGCGTTTCGCGGAGTCCGAGGCGGCGATCGCGCATGGCCTCTGGATGGCCGCGCGCGGCGCGGATGTCCTCGATGTGGGAGGGGAGAGCACCCGCCCCGGGGCCGCGCCGGTTGCCGTGGACGAGGAGTTGGGCCGGGTCGTTGCGGTCGTCGAGGCGCTCCGTGCGGCCACCGCGTGCTCGCTCAGCATCGACACGCGCAACGCCCCCGTGGCCGAGGCGGCCCTGACGGCCGGGGCCACCATCGTGAACGACGTCAGCGCGGGTTTGCACGACCCCGCGTTGCTGGAGGTGGTCGCCCGCCACGAGGCAGAGATCGTCCTCATGCACATGCGCGGGGAGCCGCGCACGATGCAGCAGGCCCCCCACTACGAGGACGTCGTGGAAGACGTCCTCGCGTGGCTCGTCGACCGAGCCACGGTGGCCGAGGCGGCGGGCATCGACCGCACGCGGATCTGGCTGGACCCCGGCATCGGCTTCGGGAAGACCCTCGACCACAACCTGGCACTCCTGCGTCACCTCGAGCGCTTCACGGCACAGCCCTACCGCATCCTCCTGGGGACCTCGCGGAAGTCGTTCCTGGGCCGGCTCACCGGTCGCGACGTCGACGACCGCCTGGCCGGGTCGCTCGCAACCGTGGCTCGCGCCGTTCGCGCCGGGGTGTCTGCGGTCCGCGTGCATGACGTCCGACCCACACGCGACCTGCTAACCGTGTTGGAGTCGATCTCGTAGGGAACGCCATCGCCCGAAGAACCGATCCAAGGGTGTGGACATCAGCCGTGTAGGATGCAGCATTGATGAATGCTTGGGTGGCCAGCCTCGTTCCCGCGCTCCACGTGAAGGATCTCGTGGAAATCGGGATCTTGTGGGTCATCCTCTACGTCTTCCTCCGCTTCCTGAGGCGGACCGTCGCCGGCGGCGTCTTCCGTGGCCCGGGCATGATCTCGTGGATCGTCCTCGTGGCCTTCTTCCTCGTGCTCCCTGCGCTGGACCTCGAAGTCCTGGCCGCCATCCTCGCCGGTGCTTTTCCGGTCTTCATCATGGCGCTGATCGTGCTGTTCCAGCCCGAGCTCAGGCACGGCATCGCGCGCCTGGGCAACAGCCGCATCTTCCAGGGGCTCTTCGGTCGCAACGGGAAGCGCTCCGAGGAGATCCGCGCGGTCGACGAAGTCGTGCGCGCCGTCACGACCTTCTCCGAGCGGCGCATCGGTGCGCTGATCGCGATCGAACGCAACATCGACCTGCAGACCTACATCGACACCGGCGTGCCGCTGGACGCCCAGATCCGGGCCGAGACGGTCGACACGGTGTTCAGCACCGAGACGGTTCTGCACGATGGCGCGGTCATCATCCGACGGGGCCGCATCGCCGCGGCCGGGTGCCTGCTCCCCCTGACCGAGCGCCCCCAGCTCCAGCGGCGCTTCGGCACGCGCCACCGCGCCGCCATCGGTCTCTCCGAGCAGTCCGACGCGACCGTGGTGGTGGTGAGCGAGGAGACGGGCCAGATCTCGATCGCCGAGCGCGGCGAGCTGCAGGCCTACAAGGACCCGGAGTGGCTCACGGCCTACTTGAACGTGATCTTCGCCGAGCAGCAGGGCCTCGCGCCGCCCGACGCGGATCTCAACACGGGAGGGAGTGCGGCATGAGCACCTCCACCTCCACGTCGAGCCGAGCCAGCAGCCGGCGGGGCCCCGTGGGCATCTTCGCGTCCGAGTGGGGTCTGGGCATCCTGGCCCTCATCCTGGCCGTCCTGGTATGGGCGGTGGTCTACGACAACATCTCCACCGACACGGATCCGCTGCTCGTCGAGATGGACCTCAAGACCTCGCCCCGGTACGTAGCCCAGGCGCGCGACAAGGCAGTCGTGGCCCTTCGCGGTCCCCGGAGCGAACTCGACAAGGCCCGTCAGGCCCTCGGCGTCCCGCCGCGTCTCGAGGCGCGCGTGGAAGACCTGCCGGCGGGCAAGGACAAGGAGACGTTCGAGCTGCGCCGCGAGATGATCACCTTTCCCTTCCCGTCCCGCATCATTTCGTCCATCGGCCTTCCCGAGGTCGAGGTCCACCGGTTGCGCGAGGAGACCGTCGCCTTCCAGGCTCCGAGGCTCTCGGGTGTTCCCACCGGATTCGACTACCGCATCCAGCTCATGCCGCCCATGAGCCCGGTGACGGGCCCCGCCGGGAAGCTCGGGGCCCGGATCCGACCGAACGACATCGACGTGTCCAGCGTGTTCGAGAGTCTGGAGGGGGGGCTCGTCCCCCCGCCGCAGCGGATCCAATTGAGCTTCGACGACTGGCGAAACGAGGAGGCGAGTCGAACCTACCGGGCCAATGTCGTCCTGCCCGAGGTGTTTGCCGCGGTGGAGTTCTTCCCCACCGGAAAGCTGCAGATCCTCAATCGTGTCGAGTACGTGGTCCCCGAGGGCTTCGTCGTCGTGCCGCACGAAGGAGAAGTCGGCTTCGAGGGGGATCGCTTCAACGGGCTCTTCGAAGGCCACGAGAAAGACCTCGCCGCCCTGGAGGCGGCAAAAGCGAGCGGCCTCTGGTGGTATGTCGTCCGAGTCCCACTGGAGAAGCTACCGGCCGCGGGCGAGGACGAAGAGAACGCCAATCTCGACATCGAGTACTTCCACGCGTCGTCGCTGGGATCTCTCCGCGTCCGTTTCGCCTCGCGCATCTCCGTCCTGGTGGCGATCCGCCGCAAGGCCCCCTAAACCCGGGGCCGCGTGCGGCGTGAGGCCGCCGGCCTCACGCCAGCTTGGCCGCGGCCTTCTCCACCAGGGACACGGCCTGCTCCACCTCGTCGGCGTCATGCCCTTCGGCCATGATGCGTAGCAGGCTCTCGGTGCCGCTGTAGCGAACGACCATGCGGCCGCGACCGGCCAGCAGGGACTCGGCTTCCTGGATCGCCGGCGCGAGGTCGGGGTCCGTGTCGAGCGGACGCCGCTCCTTCACGCGTACGTTGCGCAGGATCTGCGGATAGCGCCGGGTCTTCTGCCTCAGCTTAGCCAGGCTCATGCCGAGCCTGTCGGCCGCCTGGAGGAGACGCACGCCCGCGACCAGGCCGTCCCCGATCAGCGCACCGTCCCGCTCCATGACGACGTGCCCGGAGGCCTCGGCCCCGAACGGCGAATGGATCTCGCGCATCCGCTCGGCGACATTGCGATCCCCGACGGCAACGCGCTCGAGCGTCACCCCGATCGCGGCGAGGCGCTCTTCGAGACCGAGGTTGGCCATCACCGTACTCACCACGGCCGCGCCGGGAAGCTCGCCGCGCTGGACGGCGTCCTCGGCGAGGATGGCGAGCGCGTCGTCTCCATCGAGGATCTCGGCCTCCTCGTCGGCCAGCAGGACGCGATCCGCGTCGCCGTCGAACGCCAGGCCGACCGCCCCGGGGTGCTCGCGGATCGCTTCGAGCCAGAGCGCCGGATGCTCGGAACCGCAGTCTTCGTTGATCGGACGCGACGACGCTGGATGCAGCGCGACGAGATCGGCGCCCAGCGCGCGTAGCACGGCGGGCGCGGTGCTGCTGGCCGCGCCGGCGGAGAGATCGACGACGAGGCGGCGGCCGTCCAGGCGGCCCGCAGGAGCGAGCCAAGACGCGGTGGACGCGGCGTAGCGCGCCGCGCCGTCCTGGGCGTGGGCGTCTCCGTGGTCCTCGGGCGGCCCCTCGACCTCGGCCATCCACGCTTCGACGCGCTCCTCTTCCTCGGTCGTGAGCTTGCGCCCGCCCGTCGCGAAGGGCTTGACGCCGTTGTCCTCGGGTGGGTTGTGGCTGGCGCTGACGGCGATACCCAGGTCGTACCCGCCGTCGGCCACCGTCCAAGCCACCGCCGGGGTCGGCACGACGCCGAGATCGACGACGTCGACTCCTTCGGTGTTCAGGGCCTGGGTGAGGCGCTGGACGAGTCCCTCCCCCGACGGCCTTGGATCTCGGCCCAGGCAGACACGCACGGGCTGGCGGTCGCGCGCGAAGGCCACGGCGAGGCGTCCCAGGGCGCGTCCGGCCCGGAGCACGTTTTCGGGTGAGAGCCGCCCGTGCCCGGCGCGGTCACGAATGCCGTCGGTTCCGAAGAAGTCCATCCCTGTTTGATACCGGGCGGGGGGGTCAGCGTCAGGGATACTCCGGGACAAGGAAGGCGCGTGCTCATGTCCATCCTCATCCTTGCGACGAGCGGTAGCCGAGGCGAACTCGCCCTGACCCGCCCTGGTGGCGGCCTGGCGGTCGAGCCGCTGGCCGAGGGAGCGGCCCGGGGGCGGGGCGTCATGCCGACGATCCGCCGGCTCCTCGGCGACGAAGGCCCCGCGGGGCTGACGGGGATCGTGGTGGACGTGGGCCCCGGCTCCTTCACCGGCGTCCGGGTCGGCGTCACCACCGCGAAGGCCCTGGCCTTCTCCCTGGACGTGCCGGTCGTGGGCGTCCTGAGCCTGCGGGCGATGGCCGAGATGGTGGATGCGGACGAGGAGGTCGTGACGGTCCGGGACGCCGGCCGGGGCGGCCTCTACTACGCCCACTACCTGCCGTCGGAGGGCGGCGACCGGCCGCTTCGGGCGGGTCCGGGGCGCGCCTTCGCCGAGGACGTCCAGCGCTTGGCCGGCGACGTGCGCATCGTCGACGAGGCGTGTGGCGCCGACGCCTTCCTCGCCATCGGAGAGCGGCTGCTCGCGTCGGGGCGCGCGGTGCCCCCCCATGTCCTGGCCCCCGTCTACCTTCAGGCCTCGGCCCCGGAGCGCAAGCGCGCGGGGGAGAAGGACGACCCGGCTGCGGCGGCCGCGTCCCGGAACCGACCCTGAGAAGAGCATGCTCCATCACCGGACCTGGGCCGAAGTCGATCTCGGCGCGCTCGAGCGCAACCTGAGCCGCGTCCGGTGCGCGGCCGGCGACGGCGTCGGCGTGATGCTCGTCCTGAAGGCGGACGCCTACGGACACGGCGCCATTCCGGTCGCCTGGCACCTCACCCGGACCCCCATCGCCTACCTGGGCGTCGGCGACTCGTCGGAGGCGCTGGAGCTCAGACACGCCGGGATCACCGCGCCGATCCTGGTACTCGGTGCCGTCGTCGAAGGCGAGATCGAAGACGTGATCCGCGGCAAGATCGCGCTGACGGTCCACGCGGGCGACCGTGTGCGCACCCTGCGGAAGATCGTGCGCAGCAACGGGGTGCGTGAGGTCCGCCTGCACGTCAAGGTGGACACCGGCATGGGGCGCCTCGGCTGCGCCCCAGAGCGGGCGCTGGGGATTGCCCGTGAAATCCGTCGATCGCGAGGCCTCTTCCTCGACGGCGTAGCGACGCACCTCGCCTCGACGACGCCGGAGGGCGGCCGGCCGGCCGAGCTTCAGCTCCAGCGGTTTCAACGCGTGCTCGGCCACCTGGAGGCCGAAGGGTTCAAGCCGCGATGGCGGCACGCGCAAGCGAGTGGCGGCATCCTCTCGGACCTCAGCCCCGCGTTCAACCTGGTGCGCCCGGGTCTCGCCATCTACGGGGTGGACCCGCACGGACGGGCGGACTCCGCGTTGGAGCCGGTGCTCTGCTGGCGCACGCAGATCGTCTTCTTGAAGGACCACCGGCGGGGCTCGGGCATCGGCTACCACGGGACCTGGAAGGCACCGCGCCGAAGTCGGATCGCGACGCTGCCGGTGGGCTACAACGACGGCTATCGCTTCGCCTGGTCGAACCGCGCCCCCGTGCTGGTGCGCGGCAAGCGGTGCCCGGTCGTCGGCCGCGTCTCCATGGACTACATCTGCGTAGACGTCTCCAAGGTCCCGGGCGCGGCGGTCGGCGACACGGTCACCCTGCTCGGTCGGGACGGTCAGGAGCGCATCCCCGTCGAGGAACTGGCGCAGCTGGCCGACACGATTCCCTACGAGGTGTTCTGCGGCATCGGTCGCCGCGTGCAGCGTCTCTACGTCGAGAGCGCCGGCGATGCGTAGGCGACTGCGCCAGCGGCTGATCCAGACGGTCGTCCTGGGCATCGTCGTCGCGGTCGGGATCTGGGCCTACCGGGGTGCCGTGGGACCGCGGCGCACGATCCTGACGAAGCTCGCGAAGGAGAAGCTGGAGCAGATCTTCGCCCCCGCGACGGTGGACTTCGCGCCGGCGACATCGCGCATCGACCTGGTTCGCGGCGTGACGCTACGTGACTTGACGGTCGCACTCGAGGAGGACGGCGAAAGAGAGGTCGTCCTGGAAGCCGACCGCGTCTTCCTCGAGCACGATCTCATCGAGCTCGCTTCCGGCCGGTATGTACCCCAGCGCATTCGCATCGAGGGGCCCCGGATCCAAGCGCGCGAAACGGAGGATGGCCTCGACCTGGCCGTTCCCGTCTCGCTGGAATCCGCCGATGTGGGTGGCCCCATCCCCGTGATCGAGGTGCGACGCGGCCACGTCGAGGTCCGCGCGATGGCCGGCACCCAGCGCTTCGCCCACGGCGACGTGGTCATCGAGCTGGTGGACGTGGAACTCGACGTCACGCCCGCCCGCAACGACGAGGTCCGCATCCGCGGCGGATTCCGCACGCTCGGCCTGGGGCAGGACGAGACCCGGATCGATATCCACGGACCGGGGTGGCCCAAGGACGACCGGGTCGAGGTGGGCGTCGAGTGGAAGGGGCTCCGCGTCAACGAGGACCTGCTCGGCATCCTGTCCGACGAGTTGCGCCGGCGGCTCGAGAGGCCGCCCGAACCCGACGAGGACCCCGCCTTCGACGAGGGCCGCCTGCTCGTCAAGCAGGGCGATCTCCTGGTCGTCCTCATGCGGGACGCCGCGGTCGACAGCGGCCGTGTACGGGCCGAGGTCCGGTGGAAAGGCGAGCTCCCCGAGAAGCTCGCGTCCATCCCCGGCGCCGAGAACATCGAGATCGTCAGCCTCGAGCAGCTCAATGCGCTCTTCGCCACGACGGATCTCGAGGTCGAGATCCGCGAGGGGAGCATCGACGTCAGCTCCGTCGTGGCTCTGCTGGGCGGCGGTGAGATCAAGGGCCAGGCGACCCTGGACAGCGAAGGGATGATCCAGCAGCTCACGGTGAGCATCGACCGCGCGCGCATCGACGGGGAGGAGATCCGCAAGGCCCTCGGCGAAGCCGGCCGCCGCATCGCCGACGCCTTCAATCCGTCCGGTGAGGTCACGGCGCTCTTCACGCTCACGACCCAGGCGGACGGCACGCTGGACTGGTCCATCGACGCGTTGCTCGAGGATGCCGAACTGAGCTACGCCGGGATGCTCAACGAAGAGGGGGAGCGGGCGGGCTTCCCCTACAGCATGGAGGCGGCGTCCGGCCAGATCGCGGTCACGCCCGGCCGCGTGGAGCTCTCGGAGATACAGGGCACGCACGGGGCGGCCCAGGTCCGCATCCTGGGCCACCGCGACAACGCCGGTAACGTCGTCCAGCTGTGGACCGGCGAAGGCGAGACCGGGCGCATCCTCATGACGGAGGACGGTCCCGACATCGCCTTGACCGTGGAGGCCAGGCAGATCCCCGTCGATGACGACCTGCGGGAGGCCGTGGACCGCAGCGAGTTCGCCGGCCTCCTGGAGGAGTACCAGGTGGAGGGCACGATCGACCGCCTCGCCGTGGACATCGTGTCGAAGGCCGGGGTGGATGACAAGGCGGTCGCCGAGGTCCGCCTCGACTTCGAGGACGAGCGGTTCCGCTACCGCGACTTCCCCCTCCAGATGGAAGCGGTGACCGGGTGGGTCGAGTTGCGCCGCCCGCTCCTGCCGGACGACACGCGCGGGCGGTCGATCGCGTTCGAGGCGGGGGGCACGGTGGACGGGGCACCGGTTCGCGTCACGGCACGGATCCTCGAGCACGAGAGCCGGGGGCGACTCCGCGTCACGGCGAACGACTTCCCCCTGGTGGGCCAGCTGGCGGACACCATCGCGGAAGCCGAAGCGACGAAGGGAGGGCTGGACGCCGTGTGGCGCTATCTGGCCCCCACCGGCCGCGCGGACGTCGAAGCCGATCTGCCCCTGAGTGACGACCCCGACCCCCTTCGGATGGCGATCGCGCTGAAGGACGCCACCATCCACCTGGATGCGGAAGACGCGCCGAATCCGTTGATCGTCGAGCACCTCCACGGCGAGATCGAGGTCGTGGACGACCAGGTCACCCTGAACGGCCTGAGGGGCATGTTCCAGGGGACACCGGTCCTCCTCAGCGGATTCGTGGACGGCGGCACGGACGGAGAGTGGGACCTGGAAGTCCAGACCTCCGATGCCCTCACGCTGACGCCGCAGCTCCTGGAGGCTCTGCCCTACTACCTGGGCGAGTCCTCCTTCCTCCCCCAGGGCCTGTCCCTCGAGAGTGGCGGGAGCCTCGTGCTCAGCCTGCGCCTCTACCGTGCGCCCGGCGAAGACGAAGCCCTGACGGCGGAGGTGAGTGCCACCTCGATCAAGGCGCGAATCCGGCTGCCGGAAGGCACGGCCGTCGACGTCGAGGGACAGGGCCTGGAGGTGATCGGATCGGATGTTCGCATCCACGGCCTGCGGGCCACGGCCAACGGGCTCGAGGTGGACGTTGGTCGGATCGCGGTCGGCGAGGACGGCCTGCGGGGTGACCTCCGGCTGGGACTCGACGAGTTCGTCGCCACGGAGGACCTGCTGACGCTGGTGCCGGCGTCGGCGCGCGACCTCGTAGCGGACCTTCTGGAGAACCGCCTGATCACCACGCCCGGGCTCGACGTCACGACGCGAGAGGACGGGTCCGTTCAGATCGAGGGGGAGTTGACCATCCTCCCGCCTGAGGGCGAGGAACCGGGAGACAGCCCGCGCGGGACGATCCACGCCGCCCCCATCGAGATCGATCCCGGCGAGGAGGACGAGGACAGCACCGTCCGTGGTCGGGTCCGCTTCGTTGCGTTCTCGCTCGGCAGCGTCGCCCCCCTCACCGAGATCGACGGCGTCGTCGATCTCGTACGCCTGACCCTCGGCGACGAGGTGGACGGGGACTTCACGATTCGACTGGATCGCGCGCGCCTCTTCGACGTGCGCGTCGAGGACGTGACCCTCCCCTTCCGCTGGGATGCCGGCATCCTCCGCGTCGACACCATCGCCGGCCGACTCGCCGGCGGCGCGCTTCGCGGTCGCTTCATGGCCCATACCCGAGCGCCGGCGGCGTTCGAGGGGGAAGCCTCGCTGGCCGGATTCGATGTCGCGCTCCTCGCGGAGGACCTGGCTGACGCCGGAAGCGACTTCGCGGGGCGGGGACGCGCGAGCGTGTCCTTTCAGAATCGGAGCGGGGAGGCAGACGATCTGGTGGCCGTCGGCGAGGTCCGGGTCGAGGACGGGGATCTGGGCGATCTGCCCGGCGTCACGAACATCTTCACGCTCTTCGACTCGCTTCGGAAAGCGGAGCACCCCCCGAAGTTCGAGCGCGGGCACGCGAAGTTCACCCTGCGGGGTCAGGTGATCCGTTTCGAGCACCTGGACCTCTCGGGCCCGCTCTTCGATCTGCCCGGGCAAGGGACGATCGATCTGGACGGCACGGCCGACCTGGTCTTCACCCCGCACCTGCTGAAGGGGTTCCTCCTCCCCGGCGTCATGCAGTTCCCGGGGGTGGGGAAGGCGCTCGGCACCGTCCTGCCCGAGAGTCTCCTCTACGTGGTCCGGCTGCGGGGCGACATCGCGGACGCAGAACCGGAGGTCCAGGCCTTCCCCCGGACCCGCCGGCCGGGGGGGAGCCGGTCGACCGTCCCGAAGCCCCCGCGACGCCACCGCGCCGCATCCCGCGGTGGTTCCACTAGGGCCGAGAGGTCGGAGCGGTCGGAGAGACGGCCGCCGCGGCGCCCCTCCCGCCTTGAGAACTCCCGGTAGGCCGGCCGGTCGAGCCGTCCCCGCGGGGGCGAGGTTGAGGTAGGTTTCCCTGGTCCCTGGAGGCCTCGCCGTGTCCATCCGCATCGCCATCCTCGCCGGGGGATCCGGCACCCGCTTCTGGCCGGTGGGGCGCAAGCGTCGGCCCAAGCAGTTCCTCGCCCTGGATGGCGACGATCCCTCTCCCCTGCTCGCCCTGACCTGGGACCGGGTGAGGCCGCTGTCGGACGCGCCGCCGTGGATCGTCGCGCCGCTCGTCATGAGAGGCCCCCTGAAGGGCCTCCTCCCGGAGGCGACGAACGACGCCCTGCTGCTCGAGCCGGCCCCGCGTAACACCGCGGCGGCCGTCCTCTTGGCGGCGGAGGCGGGCGCGCGAGCGGCGCCGGGCGTGCCGGTGCTCGTCGTGCCGGCGGATCACCACGTCCGTCCGCTCGGGCGTTACCGCGCAGCGCTCAAGGCCATGGCATCCCGAGCGAAGAAGGCCGGCACGATCCTCACCCTGGGACTCGAGCCCGACCACCCCGCCACCGGCTACGGCTACCTGGAGTTGGGCGAGGAGATGGCGCGTCCTCGCGCCGGCGCCATTCACCAGGTCAAGCGGTTCGTGGAGAAGCCGACGGCCGCGCGAGCCAGGAAGATGGTCGGGAGCGGGCGTTTCCTCTTCAACGGGGGCACGTTCGCGTTCCTGCCCGAAGTGATGCTGGAAGAAGGGCGCCGTCACCTGCCGGAGGTCGCCGAGCCGTTGGCCGAGGCCTTCCGCTCGTGGGGCCGCCGGGGGTTCGCCAGCGCGCTGGAGCACGCCTACGACGCGATCCCCTCGATCTCGGTCGACTACGGCATCATGGAGCGCACCCCGAACGTCGAGACCGTCGCCGCCGACCTGGACTGGGACGACCTGGGATCCTGGGATGCGGTGGCGCGGCATCGGCGTCCGGACGCCGAAGGCAACCGAACGCGCGGGGACGTGACCCTGGTGGCATCGTCGGGCTGCGTCGTGGATGCCGAGCACGGGCACGTGGCCCTCCTCGGCATGAAGGACGTGACGGTAGTGCGTACGGAGGATACGGTGCTGGTCATGCCGCGCGGCCGGGGTGAAGACGTTCGGCGGATCGTGCGGCGCCTCGAGGACGAGGGGCGGAGGGATCTCCTGACGTGAGACGGACAGCCGCGGTCGACTACGGACGCCGCCGGATCGGGCTCGCCATCAGCGACCCCCTCGGCATCACGGTGCGGGGGCTCGACACCTACTTCCGGAGCGAACCCGACGCGGTCACGACGGCCGTGGCCGACGTCGCGCGGGTCCTGGGAGAGGCCGGGGCGGGCCTGATCGTCGTCGGATTGCCGCTCCACGCGAGCGGCGAAGAGAGCGAGATGAGCCGCGAGGCCCGCCAGTTCGGCCAGGCGCTCGCCGAGGCGTCCGGGATCGAGGTCGTCTTTCTGGACGAGGGCCTCACCTCCTGGGAGGCGGAGCAGAGGCTCAAGAAGCGCCGCCGGCCCCTGCGGGAGGCCCAGCAGCGGGGCGACGTCGACCGGGAAGCCGCGATGGGGATCCTCAGGAGCTGGCTGGAGGAATTCGGAAATTAGGGATCGGTCCCTTTCCCTCCATCCCCCATTTTCTAGCGGTTCCCTGGCGCCCCAGTACGCTCTGCGGCTTCAGACACAAGAAACAGAGAAAACAAACGAGCGAGTCCCAGGCACTAGGACTCATCGACTAGACCCCGATCCGGGGCGCGGCCAAGCGCCGCAGCTGCTTGATCGGCGGTGACGGAGGTCGAACATGGCCGTCAAGGACCCCACGAAGAAGGACCGCATCGAGGAGTATCAGCTCCACGACAAAGACAGCGGTTCCACGCCGGTACAGGTTGCGAATCTCACGCATCGCATCCGGCACCTGACGGATCATTTGAAGAAGTTCCCGAAGGATCACGCCACGCGTCGTGGCCTCCTTCGCCTCGTCGGGCAGCGTCGCGCGCTACTTCGGTACTTCGCGCGTACGAACCCCGCCGGCTACAAGGAACTGATCGGGAGCCTGGGTCTCCGTAGATAGGAGACACGTTGTCTACACACACCGTGACGATCGATGTCGGGGGCAAGCCCCTGAGCATCGAAACCGGCCGCATGGCCAAGCTGGCGGCTGGAAGTGTGGTGGTGCGCTTTGGCGACACGATGGTCATGAGCGCCGCGAGCGTTTCTGGCCCCAAGGCGCACCTCCCCTTCTTCCCTCTCACGATCGACTATCGCGAGAAGAACTACGCCGCGGGCAAGATCCCCGGCGGCTTCCTGAAGCGGGAGGGTCCCCCCTCGCCGAAGGAGATCCTGACCATGCGGATGACGGATCGACCGATCCGTCCGTTGTGGCCCAAGGGCTATCGCAGCGACACGCAGGTCCAGAGCTTCGTCATCTCCTACGACCAGGAGAACGATCCGGACATCTTGTCCATCAATGGCGCCGGCGCCGCGCTGGCGCTCGCCAACGTGCCGTTCTACGGCCCCATCGGAGCCGTGCGCGTCGCGATGGCCGGTGACGAGTACGTCGCCTTCCCCGAGAACGACACGCTCGAGTCCTCCCCCCTGGACATGGTCGTCGCCGGCACGAGCAACGCCGTGACGATGGTCGAGGGCGGCGCGGCCGAGCTCTCCGAAGAGGTCATGCTCGGTGCGATCGAGTTCGGCCACGAGGTCATCAAGCAGATCTGCAGCGCGGTCGAAGAGCTGCGCAAGAAGACCGGCTGGACGATGCCCGAAGCGCATCCCGTCCTCCCGAACGAGGACGCGATCGACGCCGTCGACTCGAAGTTCTACGGCCTCCTCGAAACGGCCATGCACGAGAAGACCAAGCTCGAGCGCAACGCCGCGCTGCGCAAGGCCCACGAAGAGATCGTCGAGAGCCTCGGTGACACCGAGAACGACGTGCCCGCCCAGGGCAAGTTCACCGTCGGCGACGTGAAGGACGCCATGGAGGTCATCGAGAAGAGGATCCTCCGCAAGGCGGCCCTCTCGGGCACCCGGATCGACGGGCGCAAGTCGGACGAGGTCCGTCACATCGACGTCGAGGTCGACCTGCTGCCGCGGGCCCACGGCTCGGCACTCTTCACGCGGGGTGAGACGCAGGCCCTGGTGACCACGACGCTGGGCACGGGCCTGGACGAGAAGCTCGTCGACGGGCTCCAGTCCCAGTCCTTCACGCGCAAGTACTACCTGCACTACAACTTCCCGCCGCTCTGCGTCGGCGAGACCCGGCCGATCCGCGGCCCCTCGCGCCGTGAGATCGGCCACGGGGCGCTGGCGGAGCGTGCGCTCCTGCCCGTGCTGCCCGCCATGGACCAGTTCCCCTACACGCTTCGCGTGGTGTCCGACGTCCTCATGTCGAACGGCTCGTCCTCGATGGCGACCGTCTGCGGCACGACGCTCAGCATGATGGACGCCGGCGTCAAGATCCAGCGCCCGGTCGCCGGCATCGCCATGGGTCTCGTGACCGAAGGCGACGACTACGCGGTCCTCTCCGACATCCTCGGTGACGAGGATCACGCGGGCGACATGGACTTCAAGGTCGCGGGTTCCCAGAAGGGCATCACCGCCCTCCAGATGGACATCAAGATGACCGGCATCTCCTCGGAGATCCTCGAGAAGGCGCTCGAACAGGCGCGCGAGGGCCGGATCCACATCCTGAAGAAGATGCTCGAGGCCATCGCGCGTCCGCGCGACGAGTACAGCGAGCACGCCCCGCGCGTTGAGGCGGTGAACATTCCCCCGGACAAGATCGGCATGCTGATCGGCCCCGGCGGGAAGAACATCCGCCGCATCCAGGAGGAGACGGGCGCGACCATCGAGGTCGACGACACCGGCCTGGTGAAGATCTTCTCGACGGTGGCCGCCGGCGCCAAGGCCGCGCGCGTCCAGGTCGAGGCGATCGCCGAAGAAGCGACGCTGAACAAGATCTACGAGGGCAAGGTGACGTCCGTGAAGGACTTCGGCGCGTTCCTCGAGATCATTCCGGGCATCGAGGGTCTCTGCCACGTGAGCGAGCTGGCCGACGGCTACGTCGGTCGTGTCTCGGACGTCCTCAACATCGGCGATATCACGCCGGTGAAGGTCATCCTGATCGACGACTCCGGTCGCGTGAAGCTCAGCCGCAAGCAGGCGCTCCACGAGCTGGGCCGTGCCGACGAGGCGCAGGCGCCGGTGGTCGAAGGCCGCCCCGAGGGCGACGACCGCCGTGGTGGCGACCGCGGCGGCGATCGTGGGGGCGACCGGGGTGGGGATCGTGGTGGTGACCGCGGTCCGCGCCGCCGGCGCACCCGCAGCGGCCCCGGCCGTGAAGGCGGTGGCGGACGCGACCGCCGCTAGGCCCGCTCGACCCTGGCAACACCGACGCCCCGGCGCGCCCCGCGCGCCGGGGCGTCTTTCTGCCCTCAGTCCGTCCAGGCCGGATTGATGTCCGTGAGCGGCCGCTGCTTCGGGCGCGGGGTCGCCGCCTCCTCGGGCAGGTACTCGAACGCGCAGTCCTCGAAGCGTGCCATGCCCTTCGGCGCTTCCAGGTGTTGCCGCATCGAGGGGCGCATCCGGGTGAAGCGACAGTTCACGAAGAGCTGAGCGGCGCCGCTCCACTGGTAATACACACTCCGAAACGGACCCACGACGTCGCAGTTCTCGAGCCTCGCCAGGAGGGCGCCGCGCACGTCGAAGAGGTTGCCCGAGCCCGGGCTCCCCCCAAAGCCGGCCTCGAAGCGACAGTCGGTCGCGTAGAACGCCCCGACGGACCCGCCCAGCATCTTGGATCCACCGGCGCCGTTGTCAAACCCGATGACCCGTACCTTGTCGAGTCGGAGGGTGTAGGGCTGGCTCCTGAGACGCTCGAGGGAGTTGTCGTTGCAGTGGAGCGTGAGATCCCGGAAGGTCAGGCTGTGGACCTCGCTACGAACCCGAAGGTCGTCGCTGAGGACCAGCACGGTCTCGTCCATGCCGTACCCCGCAATGGAGAGGTCCTTGGGAAACGGCGCGTGGCGCTCCAGTGCACCCGTTCCGAGCTCGAAGCGCCCGGGGGGGTATTGGATGGTGTCGCCGTCGTCCAGCTCGACCCGGGCATCGAACGTACGTCCGTCCACCGTGCCCCCCTCGGTCTGCCGCTCGAAGAGGGCGCCGTAGCGCTCCGCGTCGCCCAGCAGCTCGTAGGGTGGCGTCCAGTCCTTCTCGAAGCGTCGGAGGAGGGCCATGGTGCCGCCACGCTCGGCGTCCTCGAGGAGCGCGCGCTCCGCGGTCAGCTCGGCCTCCACTTGACGGCGCGCCGTCGACTCGGCCGACGCCTCCATGACGCGGGCCTGGGCGCGGATGGCCTCGGCGCGCTTTGCGACCTCACCTTCCGGCGCCTCGGGAGGCGGCGCGGCCGGCGTCTCCTCCGCCGGCGTCGTGCTCTCACGCTGGTGACCCTGCAGCACGGGCTCGGGCGTCGTGGGTACCGCCACGCGGACCGTCGGCGGCGTGGGTTCGGGCACGGGGTCGGGCCCTGTCCCGCGCCCGACGAAGAAACCCGCCACCGCGGCGGCCCCCACTACGAGCAGGACCAGGAGCATCTGGGTACGCATGGGCGACCTCCGGATGCGCCATGATAGCCAGTCGGGGTGCGGCATGGGCCTCGGCGTCGTCACGCGGCTCGGGACGCGTCTGGAGCCGCGTCTCTACGTGCTCCGCGTGGGCAATGCGCCTCGGCAGCGAGTCCTCGTCTCGCCTCGCCCCTCGGCCCCCACGGCGTCTAGAGGGTCTTGAGGTACTCCAGCACGGCGCGCTTCTGGGCTTCGTCGAGCGTCTCGGGGAAGAGGTGGCCCGCGGCACTCTTCCCGCGCTTCGAGGTGTCGAAGTAGGTGCGCCGGAGCTTGGGATCGCGCGAGGCCGACTCCGGGAGGGCTTCGAACACCTCGATCTCGAGGCCGACACGGGCTTCGTCGTACCCCGCCCGCGTCCGACGCCAGATGGCCGGCCGCTCGTCCGCATGAAGCAGGTGCCAGAGCGTAGGGACGCTTCCGTTGTGGAGATAGGGCGCGGAGGCCCAGATCCCGTCGAGCGGTGGTGCGACGTAGCCTCCCGGATCGACGACCACCCCCGTGGGGTCGTAGCCGGTGAACCAGCTACGGGCGTACCGGGTACGTTGCTCCGTCGTAATCGCCTCCAGGCGCACGGGATCCGTGCCGATCGTCGCCAGCGGCACACGCTTGTTCGGGTAGCGGGGCTCGTCTCCGTAGGTGCCGTGACACGTGGCGCAGTTCTGCAAGAACACGACTTCCCCTTCGCGCGCGAGCTGCGTGTCGACGGCGTGGGGCCACGGCGGCGGCTGGATGCTCTCGATGTAGGCCTGGATGTCCTCGAAGTCCGCCTCCCACGCATGGAACTGCTCGGGACCGTTCTGCGGCACCAAGGTGAACTGCATGAGCGGTCGGGCGCCCTTGGGCGCGAAGCCGTCGAGGTAGAGGTGCGTGCGCTTCTCGTAGTTCCACCACGCCGGTGCATCGAGGTCGTGGTGCACCATGCGGTAGAGCCGCGTCGGGGCGACGAAGTTCAGGTCTTCGTCGCGGAACGTGAGTAGCGCGACGGAGAACATCACGGCGTTCGTGGTTCCGTTCGTCGTGCCCAGCGGGACCAGCCCCAGACCGATGTCGCCGGGGTTGAACTTCTTGCGGAGCAAGCGCTTGGTGTCGCGGATCTCCTCCCCCAGCGTTTGCAGCGCGAGGGTGGCGTTACCGAGCCCCGGCACGGTCCTCCCCCCCACCTGCCCAGCGTGGCAGGCGAAGCAGTTCATGCGCCACTGGCCCTCTTCGTCCACGACGTACTGGAGGGGGCGTCCACGCGGGTCCCCCGGACGCGCGTCGAGCCCGTAGCGCTCGTAAGCCAAGCGGCGGCGCTCCTCGGGCGAAGCGGCCTCGGCCTGGGAGCGAAGCGGCTCGGGCCAGACACGCCAGACGGCGTCGAAGGTCTCCTGGTCGAATGCAGGCGGAAGGTAAGGGGCCTCGAGGAGCAGGCGGTAGCCACGCTCCGCCGAGGCCACGCGCGGGGGCGCCTCGGCCTCGTCGGCACAGACGAGCGGCAGGAGCACGAGGGTGCTAGCGAACAGGACAGCCAGGCAACGACAGCAGCGCATCCCCCTATCAGACGCGATCGACCGGGGGTCGTCGTCCGGCCTACAGGTTGACGCTCTTCATACCCGGTGCCGGGTAGCGGTCGCCAGCGGCGGCGGCGGGCGGCATGGCCTCGTCGAGCCGGCGGAGCTCCTCGGGCGTGATGTGGATGCCCGCCGCGGACAGGTTCTCGTCGAGCCGCAGCGGCGACCGGGTCCCGGGGATCGCGACGACGTGGTCGCCTTGGGCCAGCACCCACGCCAGCGCCAGCTGGGCCGGGGTCACTCGCTTGTCGGCCGCGATGCTCTCCAGGCGCTTCAGCAGCTCGAGATTGCGTGCCAGGTTCTCGCCCTGGAAGCGGGGCAGGTAGCGCCGCCCGTCATTGGCGGCGAGGTCGTCGTCGCTTCGGATGGCGCCGGTGAGCATGCCGCGGCCGAGCGGCGAGTACGCGACGAACGTGATGCCGAGCGCCTGGCAGAGCTCGAGCAACGCCACCTCGGGCTCGCGACTCCAGAGCGAGTACTCGGTCTGCAGCGCCGCGATGGGGTGCACGTCCATCGCTCGCCGGATGGTCTCGACGCCGGCCTCGGAGAGCCCCAGGTGCCGCACCTTGCCGGCCTGCACGAGCTCGGCCATCGCCCCGACGGTCTCTTCGATCGGCGTGTCCGCATCGACGCGGTGTTGGTAGTAGAGGTCGATCGCGTCCACCCCGAGCCTGGCGAGCGATGCGTCACAGGCCTCTTTCACGTACTCAGGCTTCCCGCTCACGCCGAGGAACCGTCCGTTCTCGTCGCGCAAGTAGCCGAACTTGGTCGCCAGGAACACCTCGTCACGCCGATCCCGGATCGCGCGGCCGACCAGTTCCTCGTTGGTATGCGGACCGTAGATGTCGGCCGTATCGAGGAAGCCCGCGCCGGCATCGATTGCGCGATGGATGGTCGCCAGGGACTCGACTTCGTTTGCGACTCCGTAGAACTCGCTCATCCCCATGCACCCGAGTCCGAGTACGGGTAGCGAGAAGTCGGTTCGTCCCAGCTGGCGTCGACGCATGTGCACCTCCTTGGCAGGAGGCACGATACCGCCTCAGCGAGCGACTGCCGCGGGCGGGGCGCACGCGGCCTCGTCCCTCGCGGCTTCTTCCCTCGCGGTCTCGTCCTTCGAGGCGCGGCGGTGCCGACGGGCCTCGCCGGGGGGGAGATAGGGGCCGTTCATGGCTCCGGGCACGCGAATGCGCGGCCGGATCATGAGGATGAGTTCCGTCTCCTCAGCGTCCCGGTTCGAGGACGACGTGACGAGCTCGACGCCGGGCACGCTGCGAACGAGGGGAATCCCTTGTTCGTCCTCGATGCGACGCTTCAGCTTGATCCCCCCGATCAGCATGGCCTCGCGGTCGCGAACCGTGACGCGCGTGACGACGCGGCGTTGTCGGACCACGACGTCCGCGGCCGGCGTAGACGACGTCCGCTCCTCCTCCTCGTAGCCGATGTCGGCGATCAGGTCGAGGACGGCGGCGTCCTTGGCGATCCGCACGGGCACGACGCGGAGACGGATGCCGGTCACGGTCGGCGCATCGTCGATCAGCAGGCGACTGCCACTGAGGGCGACCCGCCGGTGGTACGTGAGGTTGACCGACTCGACCTCGCCGGGCAGGCCTTCCGTACAGAGCACCGTGGGCCAGGCCAGGAACTCGGCGTAGCGCTCTTCGGCGAGGAGACGCAACACGAGTTCATATGCCCCATTCTCGAAGATGTCGTCGAGACTGCTGCCGAAGCGAACGTTCGTGCCCTGAAAAGGCATGTACCCCGTGAGGCTCGCCCGCATGTAGCTCTCGGGCTCGAAGCTCGAGTAGAGCCCTCGGAACAAGGAGTCGGGGGCCCCGGGCACGTCGCGCGTGACGTCGAGGAAGCCCCCTCGCTCCTTCGTGCCGACGAACCGGACCTCGGCGGCCAGCATGGAGACGAAGACGGCGGGCTTGGGGGTGTCGAGGTAGCGCAGCACCTCACGCCCCCGCGAGACGACCTGCGGGGCGCCGCGGAGCAGGAGCCGGCCGGCGACGGGTCCGGCCTTCGGATCCGCGGACGCGAGCCAGGGACCGATGGCCTCCACGGTGAGGCCCTCCACCCCGAAGAGCGCGAGGTCCTCCATCAGGGAAGGCACGTCGCGGAACTCCGGGCGCACCAGGGTCCGTACCTCGCCACCGGCACCGAGGAAGGGCGACGAGAAGGGGGCAGTGGACGCCGTGGGCTCCCCCGCCGCGACGGGTTCCTCCGAGGCCGACGGTCTCGCCATGCACAGCAACCCGACGAGGAGCAGGGCCAGGGGAGGCAGGGGCCGGGCGTGCCGGGCCGAGCGAAGTGAGGCCATCGATGGGCGGCCGGTGGCCACGCCCCTAGCCGAGCCGGGAGACGACCTCCGCCGTGACGTCGACGGGAGCCTTGGCGCCTTCCCGGGCCACCTCGATCGCGCCCTGCTCGGCAATGCAGTCGTAGCCCAGGGCGCGCGCCGCGGCCTTGACCGCCTTGGCGAAGCGCTCCGAGGCCTTCTTCATGAGGAAGTGGTAGCGCACGTCCTTGTCCGTGAGCCCCTGCTCGCAGATCTGCTGGTACTCGCTGATGCGGCTGTAGACATCGTCGGCGGAGATGATGGCCGGCTTACGGATGAGGCGCGGGTTGCCGTGATAGACGCGACTGGGATCCGAGCAGCGGTAGTCCCCCACTTGGGCCGCCGCATCGAGCGGGAGTCCTCCGAGAAGCGCGCCGCAGACCACCATGAACACCACGAATCGACACATGCCGCACCCCGCAACGCTTCGTTCCCGACCCTCTCGCATCGTCTTCTTCCCCTGAGACGACGCCGTGAAGGGAGGCAAGACCAAATGGTGTGCCACCCCTGCCCGGCATGCCCCACCATCGGCCACGGAACGAGCGAACTTTCGCTCAAACCCCCATTTCTTGGCTCTTTTCGGGGTCTTCGCGCGGTGTTGGGCATCGCGTAGGCACCGGTTGCAACATGATTGCGCCATATTCCGCCGTTTGCCCCGGGGACGGCCAACGAAAGAACGCCCGCCCTCCCAGAGGAGGACGGGCGCTCGATGAAAGACACCTGGCACGGCAGAGAGACGAGAAGCCCGTCCGACCCGTTCCCTTGGTTGGCCTCTACCCCGTTCCGTCTTGTCCCATCGACTGTGCGTAAGTCATCCGGGTCCACCAGGTCCTTCCCCGGCCGACAGGCTCCGGACCATCCGAAGCGCCACCGACACCCCGGATCCTAGCATCACTAACAAGTTAGTCAACTACTTCTTTGGTTTGACAAGGGAGCGTAGTCAAGGGGAGTGCGGCGTAGGATGGTCGACGTGGGAACCACCAGCCGCTTCGCCACCCTCCTTCGTCAGGCCCGCAAGGAGGCGGGGCTCTCCCAGGTCACCCTGGCCCGGCGCGCTGGCCTGACCGGCTCCTACATCTCCTTCCTCGAATCGGGGCAGCGCCGCCCTCCGGCGGCCGAGGTGATCGAGGCGCTCTGTGAGGCCCTGGACGTCGACGATGGTCCCCTCCAGGACGCGGCGGCCCTCGAGCGCTCGCCTCCCCCCGTGCGCAAGCGTCTGGAGCGCATGCGCCGCGAGCGCGGGCGCGTGCAGCGATCCCGCGATCGGCTGCTCACGACCACGCTCTTTCATCTGGCCCAGGGCCCGCGTGTGGTGGACCCCCTCGCCGGGTTCCTCGACCTGCCACCGGGCGAGCAGGCTGTTCTCGGACGTCTCCTCGGCCGCTTCCGCGCGGTGAAGAGCGTCGACGAGGCGGAGGCGCAGACCGACGACCTCCTCGAAGGCACCTCCGCGAAGCAGCGCGATGCCCTGGTCGAGGTCCTCCCCCGCGCGATCGTCCCCCCCACCGTCGTACCCGAGGACGACGTGGAGTCGATTCCCCCGGTCGAACTACCCTTCGTTCGGGTTCCCGTCTACGAGGACCCCATCCAGCGCACGCACGCCGTCGACGGCTTCGTTCTCGACCGCCGCTACGTGGCGGGCGAGGCGTTCCTCTGGCCCGCGCGAGGGAGCGACGGCCATCCCCGCATCGAGGACGGCGACCTCCTGCTGATCGCGCCGAACGAGAAGGTCGAGGATGGCATGCTCGTCGTGTTCGAGCACGAGGGATCGACGCGCGTGGGCATCCTGCGCCGCCAGGGGCACGACGTGCAGATTGCGTTTCCACGGCCGGAGATTCCGCCTCTGCGCGTGGCCGAGAAGGACTTCGCCCCGGTCGGCGTCGTCACGCTGATCGTCCGCGCGCCCTAGCCCGCGCGCCGATGTGCCCTCGCGCCGAGGCGCCTGTATGCCTCAGCGACGCTGTGCCTCAGCGACGCTGTGCCTCAGCGACGCTGTGCCTCAGCGACGCTCGTCCAGCCACTCGAGCCACGCCTGGGCCTGCTCGATGCCCTCGACGTCGGTGGGCAGCGCGAGCTCCAGGAAGCGCGTGAGGTGAACGCGCGCGCGATCCTCGTTGCGCAGCTGCGGGCTCGTCTGGGGATCGGCCAGGAAGCACCCGAGTTGGAGATGCGCTTCGGCGAGCCCCGGGTCCAGATCGAGCGCCTGCTCGTAGGCGCGGCGCTCCTCGGCTTCGCTGCCGCCCATGCGTCGGCGGAGCAGACCGAGGTTGTAGCGCACCTCCGCGTCCTGCGGCGCGAGCCGGGCGGCGTTCTCGAACGAGCGGAGGGCGTCGTCGAGACGACCCTCGGCAGCCTGCACGATGCCCAGGTTGTAGTGGGCGCGGTGGAAGTTGGCGTCCTGGTCGATCAGCTCCGTGAACACGTCCCGCGCCAGGTTGTACTGGCCGCGGTGCACGTGGACGATGCCCATGTTGTTGCGCGCGACAAGGCTGAAGGGGCGCAGCTGGAGCGCGGCTTCGAGGTGGAGCATCGCGTCGCGATCGAGTCCGAGCTGGTCCTCGGCGACGGCCAGATTGTTGAGGAGAGAGGGATCCTCGGGCGTCAGCGCGAGGGCCTCGAGGTAGAGCCTGCGCGCCTCGGCGAAGTCCTTCGCCCGGGTGGCGCGTCCGGCCAACGCGGCCAGCGCGCGGGCGCGGACACTCGCCGGCGCCCCGGCGGCTAAGGCCGCGGCCTGCAGCCGGTCGAACACGTCCCCCGGCGCGATGTCGCCGCCCCCGTAGATGAGGAGGTTGAGGACGGGCGCTCCCAGACTCGGGTCGAGCTCGCTTGCGCGCTTGAAGGACCTGCGCGCCTCCTCCACACGTCCCTGCCTGAGGGCGATGGCCCCCAGGTTGTTGTGCGCCGTGGCGTGCTCGGGGTCGGTCTCCGCGGCGATGCGGTAGGCGGCTTCGGCCTCGTCCCGGCGGCCGAGCCGCTCGAGCACGGCGCCGAGGTTGTTCTGCGCATCGGCGTAGCCGGGTCTCAGCTCCAAGGCCTGCGAGAAGGCGCCGCGGGCCTCGTCGGTACGTCCGAGGGCGAGGAGCACGGCCCCGTGGTTGTTGAGCACCAGGGGATCTCGGGGGTCGAGTTCGCGCGCCCTGGCGTAGGCGTCGGCGGCTTCGGCCTTGCGCCCCGCCCGCGAGAGCAGGTAGGCCCGAAGCACCCAGGGATAGGCCTCGTCCTCCCGCGCTTCGACGGCCTCCTCGGAGGCGGCGAGCGCGGTCTCCGTGTCGCCCGACGTCCACGCCGCCCAGGCCCGCGTCAGCGGATCTTCGGTCTCGGTGGGTTCCGCGGCAGGTTCCGCGGCAGGCTCCGCGACAGATTCCGCGACACCCTCCGCGGCGCCGGCCTCGCCTCCTTCCTCGGCGCGCGCGGGGCAAGCGACGATCCACGCGAGGAGCGCGGCCAGGAGGACACGGGACAGGGCGTGAGGCATCGGCATGAGGAGACAGTATCTCACTCGCGGGCCACGGCCTCCAAGACCGCATCCAATCGGCGCCGGGCCGCGCCGACGGCCGTATCGTTCGCCGAGCGGCGACGTGCCTCCTGCAAGACGATGGCGGGCGTCGCGGTGGCGACCTCCAGGGGATGGATGCGGGTCGGGGGCTCGGGCCAGAAGAGGACCTGGGTGGCCTCGACCGTGCCGGCGTATCGACGCACGAACTCCTCGGTCAGATTCTTGAGCTCGCTCCGCCGCGTGGCCGCGGGAATGGAATCATGCAGCTCGCCGACCGCCTCGACGTACTGCTTAAGGGCTCGGTAGGCGGCCTCGTCCCCGACGCGCATGCGTCGGTCGCCGTTGCAGGCGATGCACGCACCTTGGCCCAGGCAGACCGGACACGGCTGCGCGCTGCCGCCCGGCTCGACATCGAGCGCGATCTCCGTGCCGCCGCAGTAGCCGCAGCGGCCGCGCCCGACGGCTTTCAGATAGGCAGTCGCGGACGCCCGCGTCACGCCGATCGCCTCGGCCACGCGGGTCGCGGCGACCTCGTCGCCGAGTACCAGCACGCGATCGACGAGCGCCTTGGCTTCCAGCGCGGAGAGGCTCCATCTCGAGAGGGGGCTATCCTCGTCCGGGGCCGCGGCCCAGTCGTACTGCTCGCGACAGGTACGACACCGGGAGCTGAAGCTCGCGACCTCGCTGCGGCAGTGCGGGCACGACGGCTCCCCTTGACGCCAGATCACGTTGGGTCGATCCATCGCCAGCAGAGAAATGAGAACGAGGACAGCCACGACGACGAGCGTCAGGATCCACCAGCGAAACTCGGGTCGCACCGCCACCTTCGCCTCCACGTCGTGCACGAAGGGCCAAGGGTAGCCCCAGAGAGACATCCCTACTACGTCGGACGCCCCCATCCGCCGCCGCCGGGCGTCTGGATCCGCAGCACGTCGCCGGCATCCACGTCGATCCGCGCGCGTGCCGGGAGGGTGCGGGTCTTCCCCGCGCGAACGAGCTTCACGACCCCCACCTTGCCCGGCTGCCCACCGGCGACCCCGGGCGGGGCTTCCTCGTGGCGGGTCATGAGCGTGGAGACGACGGCCGGCGCCAGGAAACGCACCACCTTCTCGACGCCTTCGCCCCCCTCGTGGCGCCCCGCGCCGCCGCTGCGGCGGCGGACGACGTAGCGCTCCACGCGCACGGGCCAGCGCGCCTCCAGCACCTCGACGGGCGTCGAGGTGGTGTTGGTCATGTGCTGCTGGATGGCGTCGGCGCCCCCCCCCGCGGGTCCGCCGCCGGCCCCCGCAGGCACGGTCTCGTAGTAGGTCGGAAACGACGGCCCGCCGGCGCGCGGCCCGAAGGTCCAGTTGGACATGGTCCCGGCGCCGGGGGCCGGGATGGTCGTGGGCCAGAGCTTCGCCGCGGCCAACCACAAGGCATCCACGACTCGCTGGCTCGTCTCCACGTTGCCGCCGGCGACCGGCGAGGGATACGGTGCACTCAGAACCGAGTTCGGGGGGATGCGGATGTCGGCCGCGGCGAGCAGCCCGTCGTTCGTGGGCGTGTCGTCGGAACAGAGGCAACGCAGGAGGTAGTACACGGCGCTACGCGTCACGGCCTCGGGCGCGTTGAGCCCTCCGCTGACGGGGGGCGACGTGCCCGCGAAGTCGACCTCGAGCCGCGCGCCGCGCTTTGACAGCCGAACGCGGAGGAAGGCGGGGCGGCCCTGGAGATCGTCGACCTCCAGGGAGACGCGGGCCTTGGCCTCGCCGTCGGGCAGGTCATCGAGCGCCGCGCCGGCCAGGCGGCTGGCGTAGTCGACCAAGCGCCCCGCGCGGGCGGCCAACGCATCGAGGCCTCCTTCGAAAGTGGCGAGCTCCTCGAGGCGGTGTGCGCCCCGCGCGAGCGCAGCCGTCTGCGCCTTAAGATCCGCTTCGCGCTCGTCGGGATCGCGCATGTTGGCGAGCAGCAACGCAGTGACGGCCTCGTCGCGCACGCCCCGGCGCACCCAACGCAGCGGGGGGATACGCACGCCCTCCGCCAACACGTCGTCTTGCGGGGCCATGGAGCCGGGGGAGGCGCCCCCCACGTCCGCGTGGTGCGCGCGTACGGCGACGTGGAACGAGGGGCGTGACGCACCCTCGGCAAAGACTGGCGCCACGGCCGTGATGTCCGGCAGGTGCGTGCCGCCCGCGAACGGATCGTTGGACAACGCGACGTCGCCGGGACGCAAGTCGAGCCGATCGATGATCGCGCGCACGGAGAGCGGCATGGCGCCGAGATGAACCGGGATGTGCGCCGCTTGCGCGATCATCGTGCCCTCGGCATCGAACACCGCGGCGCTGAGATCGCGGCGTTCCTTGATGTTGGACGAGACGGCGGTGCGGACGCAGACCTCGGCCATCTCTTCGGCCACGCTCTCGAGCAGCTCCCGCATGAGCCCCAGTGACACGGCGTCCTCTTGCTTCCGCTTGCGCGTGGTCATCGGGCCGCCCTCCGCTCCAGCACGATCTCGCCCGTCGGCTGCAGGCCAGCCCGCCAGCCCGCCGGTACGTAGGTCGTGGCGGACATCTCGCCGAAGAGCGCGGGGCCGACCACCTCGGTGCCCAGATCCAGCTCGGCGCGGCGGAGCTTCAGCACGCGGCCACCCCGCGCATGCAGCCGCGCCCCCCTGCTTCGGCTCCGCGCCCGACGCTTCGGCGCCCGGCGAGACGCCTCTTGCCCCTGCCCGCGTACCCGCAGCCGCACGAGCTCGATCGGGCGCGCGTCGTCGGCGAAGCCGAATCGCGCCGCGTGTCGGGTGTGAAACGCCTTGGCCCAGGCGCGTCCCCAGGGAACGGTCACCTCGAAGGCCTGGCCGGCGTAGCGCGCGTCGATCTCGGCACGCATGGCCACCGAGCGCGCGCCCTGCGCGTGGAGGCGCTCGCGCACGTCCTGCTCCAGCTCTTTCCGGAGACGGGGCAGGGATGACGCGTCCTGGGCGCCCAACGCGCGACTCGCGTCGGCGGCGAGCGGCGCGACGAGGGTGCCCATGGCGGCCAACGTGCCCGGATCGACCGGCACCACGATCGAGCGCAACTCCAGCAGATCGGCCGTCTCGGCACCGAGCATCGGCCCGGCACCGCCGAAGACGATCAGGTCAGCGCCGCGCGGGTCGTGACCCTGGGCGACCGACGCGCGGCGCAGAGCCCGCGCCGTCGTGGCCGCCGCGACGTCGACGGCCCCTTCGGCGAGCGCCCTCACGGAGACACCGGCCTGCCGGGCGAGGGTTTCGGCTTCCCGATGGGCTGCCGCCGCGTCGAGCGCGAACGCGCCGTCGAGCAACGCGTCGGGGAGGCGCCCCAGCACGAGCCACACGTCCGTCAGGGTGAGGGGCCCGCCGTGGCCGTAGCACGCCGGCCCCGGCGTCGCACCGGCGCTCGCGGGCCCGACCCGCAGTGCGCCGCCGGCGTCCAGCCACACGCGACTGCCGCCCCCCGCGCCCACGGTCTCCATGGCGAGGCTGGGGACCGACGCACGGTGCGCCCCCACGACGAGCTCGTTCTCGACGGAGAGGTGCTGCCCCTCGAGCCAGGCGACATCGGTGCTCGTCCCCCCCATGTCGAACGAAAGGGCGCGGTCCAGCCCCAGCGCACGTGCCACCCCATGCGCCGCGGTCACGCCGGCGGCGGGGCCGGACAGCAGCGTGCGCACGGGGGCACGGCGCACTTCGTCGGCCGACATCCGGCCGCCGTCCGAGCGCATGACCGTGAGCGCGTCGGGGGGCAGATCGTCGGCAATGCGGTCGACGTAGGCGGCGACCTTGGGGCCGATGAAGGCGTCCAGCACCGTCGTCGCCGCCCGCTCTGCCTCACGGGCGTCGGCCGAGATCTCGGCGGATGCGTGGATGCGAATCCCCTTCGCGGCGAACGCCCGACGCAGGGCCTTCACGAGACGCTCCTCGTGCGCCGGCGCGCGTACGGCGTGTAGCAGGCATACCGCGATGGAATCCGGCCGACGCCTCTCGACCGCACGGATGGCTCGGTCGATGGCCTCGCGGCCCAGCTTCTCGATCGCGCGACCGTCGGCGCCCGTGCGCTCACGGACACCGACGACCATGGACCTCTCGAGCAAGGGGGGTTCGCGTCGCGGCCGCAAGGCGTGCAGATCGTCCCGCACGCCACGGGCGAGGCGGAGCACATCCTGAAACCCCTCCGTGACCACGAGCACGACGCGGGCGCCCTCGCCGGTGAGCACGGCGTTCGTACCCACGGTGGAACCATGGTGGAGCCGACCGCCGGTCGGCAACCCGCCGACCGCGTCCAGTGCGTCGAACACGGCGCGCGCGGGGTCGTCGGGTGTGGAAGGAACCTTCCACGCACGACGAGCGCCCCGACCCAGGGTGACGACGTCCGTGAACGTGCCGCCGGTGTCGATGCCGATGCGAGGAGGAGGGGCCTGCGTCATGGCCCGGCATTCAACCCCCGTGGCCCTCCGAGCGCCACCCGGGTGTCACCCGGCGGCCCTTGGGAGGCGACCCCGAAGGCGGGTATCATGGGCGGCTTCCCCGGAGGTATCTCCCATCTACCTAGGCAGTCCCTTCGCAGAGATCCTCGCGGGTGTGCTGTCGTTCGCGATCGGCGGCATTCCGTTCGGATGGCTCTTCGCGCGGTTCGTCAAGGGCGTCGACCTGCGTACCGTCGGGAGCGGGAACATCGGCGCCACGAATGCGTCGCGGCTCTTCGATGGGGGATGGTCCGTCGCGGCGTTCCTCTTCATCTTCGCGCTCGACTTCGGAAAGGGCCTCTGCGCGGCGCTGTTCGGCTACAAGCTGGGGCTGTGGCTGGGCGCGGACGCGCACGTGGAGTTCCTGTCCGTGATCTGCGGAGCCGCCGCCATCCTGGGCCATGTGTTCACGCCCTACCTCGGGTTCAAGGGCGGCAAGGGTGTCGCCACGACGCTGGGCGTGGTCACGGCGTTCGCGCCCTGGTCGAGCCTGGCCGCCGTCGGGACCTGGGGGCTGCTCGTGGGCCTGACGCGCTACATCTCGTTGGGATCGATCGGCGCCATGGTCGCCATTCCCGTCGCCTACCTCATCCACTTCGGCGACCGGACATGGAAGGAAGGCCTCGGCGTCTTCCTCTTCTTCATCGCGCTCGCGGGCATCGTCGTCTGGCGGCATCGCGAGAACATCCTGCGCATCGTCAGGGGCAGTGAGCGCAAGCTGGGGGCCTCGGACCAGCTCTAGCCTGCCTGCCCAGGCCACGGATCCACGGGTATGCTCAGCGTCCTGGGAGGTACCGCCGATGGACGTCGCCCGCCACGTACTGATCGTCGGAGACGGAGGCTGGGGCACGGCGCTGGCGCTGCAGCTCGCCGCCGCGGGACGTGACGTCGCGATCTGGAGTTACGACCCCGAGTACGCGGCGTTGATGCGCGAGACGCGTACCAATCCTCGCTACCTGCCCGGCTTCGACCTCCCCGCCGAACTCACGATCTCCTCCGACTTCGACGCGCTGGTACCCGGGGTCGATCTGGTCGTGTCCGCCATACCGACGACGTTCCTCCGGGACGTGTGGACGGACCACGCCGCGGCGCTTCCGGCGGGGATCCCCATCGTCAGCGTCTCCAAGGGCTTGGAGCAGGACACGCTGCTTCAGCCGACGGCGATCCTGGCCGAGACCACGGGAGCTAGGCCGATCGCCGTGCTCTCCGGACCGAACATCGCGCGGGAGATCGCCGCGCACCAGCCGGCCGTCACGGTCGTGTCGAGCCCCGATCCCGAGATCACACGGGCGGTGCAGCACACGTTCAACAGCGAGCGGTTCCGCGTCTACTCCAACGCCGATGCCCAGGGTGTCGAACTGGGCGGCGTGCTGAAGAACGTGATCGCCATCGCGGCGGGCATGTGCGACGGCTTGGAACTCGGCGCCAACGCCAAGGCCTCGCTGATCACGCGCGGCGTCATCGAGATGGCTCGCCTCGGCCAG
The DNA here is from genome assembly GCA_963802335.1 of uncultured Planctomycetota bacterium. Lineage (GTDB taxonomy): Bacteria > Planctomycetota > PLA2 > PLA2 > JAEUHO01 > CAWDIE01. The sequence goes on from CAWDIE010000011.1 coordinate 233,717, forward strand.
GCGCTCGGCGGATCCCGCCCGACGTTCTTCGGGATCTCGGGTCTCGGGGACCTGCTGACGACGTGCTACTCGCCGGTGAGCCGCAACCGCACCTTCGGCGAGCGACTCGGCCGCGGCGAGCTGGCCGCGGACATCTCGGCGAGCATGACGATGGTGGCGGAGGGCGTGAAGACGAGTGCCCCGGTGCACGAGCTCATGCTTCAGCACGACCTGCAGTTGCCCATCTCCGAGCAGGTCTATCTGACGATCCACGAGAGCAAGCGACCGCAGGATGTGCTGCGTTCGCTGATGGGTCGCACGGTGAAGGACGAGGCCGAGGACCTGATGTAGGCGTCGCCCCGGGCGCGTCGGCGGCACCTCGCCAAGAGGCGGTGATCGACCGATGTGGGCAAAAAAAGAGGGCCCGAAGCGCAGTTACCTGCGCCTCGGGCCCAAAAGCCTGACGAGGGAGTCTCGTATCCGCGAGGTCGACCTGACCCTCCAGAGGGTTCAGGGCTACGGGGATGGCTGGATCGTCCTTAGGTTGGCTGATCCCGGCCGCCTCTCATGGGGTTTCGCGGCACTTCGAGGACTCAGACTCGAAGAACCAGAGCAGATATGGGTTTCCGCTCGACCCATCCGGCGTTTGGGTACGCCCCTTGGGTGTTCGTTCTACGAGCCGTTCGACCGGCCGAAGCCGCCCGAAGGCCCTCCTTGCGCTTTCACGCCCCTTCAGAGACATGTCTCCATAGCCCCGCACCACATCCTCGTGGCTTCGACCCGAAGGCCTCCGCTCGAGCTTCTCTGCGATGCTTCCTCTCCTGGGCTTTCCTGCCCTACGACACTTGCCGGTCGGTGACTCTGCTCTAGGGCAGCGGGTCCCCCCGCCACCGCGCGCCACGTCCGAGGTTTGGTTACCTCCTTCGCGACCTTCCTCACCGTCCTCCCGGCGCCGAAGCGCCGGAGCGTCCCTGGGCTTTGCCCTCCAAGGTGTTCTCCTCGACCGCAAGAGGTGCCCCTTTCGGGGTCCTTGCCCTCCTGACGTTACGCGAGTTGCCTTGACCGTTCCCGAGGGAACGGTCGCATCTCGCGCCGCCTACAGGGCTTCTTGCCTGCGACGAGTTCGTGCTGTCGCCCGGCGACCGAAGTCGCCAGGCCGTCGATACCTTCCTGGGCTTTTCCCCTTCAGAGCGTTCTCCCCACGCGTCCGGGCTATCGCTTTTAGTCACGATGCCGGCCCTCTCGTCCTTGGGCGGGGTGACGTCCCTACCCGCATGGACCTCAAGGCTTCGCGGAACGCATGGATCGGCTGGCCCGTTTCCGAGCTGCCAGCTCTCCTGGGGTTTCGCACCTTATGACTGTCACGACACGCCGTTCGTCGTTCCGGGAAGCGGGCTCATAGTTTCGCCTCGTGCGGGATGCTGCTTGACTGGCAGTCCCACCGCACTCCTTGCTTCCTCGGTCCCGACGCAATCACGGTTCCTAGGCTCGTGACCCGGTGTCGTCGTCCTTCGGTGCTCGACTGGACACGTCGTCCGTTCGTCAGTGCTTGTCTATCAAAGTGCGTTGCGCCCTGATGCGGGCGCGCCCCGTTTGGGACGATGGGGATTAAGCAACGCGCGGACCAAAGGCTCTCCACGTTCGAGAAAAATCTGCCGTAAACGCAGAGGCGTTGTCCTGCAAGGACTTGTGACGGATGGATGCCGCATGACCACCACTTCTCAACAATAGGCAGAACCGACCGATGGGCACGAGCCACCCCAGCCAAATTGTGGATTGTGCGTGGACAAGCGACGCAACCCCTCTTCGACAAACGACTTGAGCGATGGGAATGCCATGGAAGCCTTTTGGGTATCAGGGTGCCCAAGCCGACTCTCCTGTTCTTCCACGCGTTTTCCAGAGGCGCCGGATGATGAGGACGGATCGCCTCCAAGGCGGGTCCAACGGATCGGCGAACGGCGCCAAGAGACGAGGTGTTGGACCTCGCGACGGGACTAACGGAAGTCCTCGCGGCGCAAGCCGTACATCTGCATCTTGTTGTAGAGGGTCCGCCGATTGACGCCGGCGTGTTCGCTGACCCGGCCCACGTGGCCCCGGTACTTGCGGAGCACCCGGCGGAGGTACTCGCGCTCCACGGCGCCCCGCATCCGCTCGATCACGGTCGGGAGCGGCTCGTCGATGTCGAAAGAGGGGAGCGAGGCCTTCTTGGTGCCCTGACGCCGGACCCGGTCGGGGAGGTCCGTGTCCATGAGGTAGGGCCCGGAGGTCATGATGACCGCCCGCTCGATGACGTTCTGGAGCTCGCGGACGTTGCCGGGCCAGGGGTAGGCCTGGAGGTGACGAACGGCGGCGGGCGCGATGCCTTGCACGTCGGATCGGGACTGCTCGGCTGCGAACTTCTTGCGGAAGATCTCGGCGAGGAGCGGGATGTCTTCGGTCCGCTCTCTCAGCGGGGGGATCTGGATCTGCACCACGTTGAGGCGGTAGTACAGATCCTCTCGGAAGGTGCCGGCCGCGACCTCCTCCTCGAGGCTGGCGTTGGTGGCGGCCACGATGCGGACGTCGACCTTGACGAGCTCGCTGCCCCCCACCGGACGCACTTCCATGCGCTCGAGGACCCGCAGGAGCTTGACCTGCATCGGATAGGAGATGGTGCCTAGCTCGTCGAGGAAGAGCGATCCCTGGTCGGCCAGCTCGAAGTAGCCCTGCTTGGTCTTGTGCGCGCCGGTGAAGGCGCCGCGCTCGTGACCAAAGAGCTCGCTCTCGAGGAGGGTCTCGGTGAGGGCGCCGCAGTTGACGGTGAAGAACTCCTCGTCGTGGCGCTTGGAGTGGCGGTGGATGGCGGCCGCGACGAGTTCCTTGCCGGCCCCGGTCTCCCCCACGATGAGGACGGGGGAGTCCGTCTGCGCGATTCGGGGGATCAGCTTGAAGAGCTCGATCATGCGCGGGTTGCGGCTGGTGAGATCCTCGAACTTGTAGCCGTGGAGGGGAGTCTCGAAGGAGCCGTCGGTGACGTCGTCGGGTTCGGCCGCTTTGCGGGAGTCCTCGACCTCGCGGATTTCCTGCTCGAGCGCGGCGGCGAGCAGACCGACGTCTTCGGGCCCAGCGTCGCCGGCGTGGAGTTCGAGGAGGGGGAGGCCGGGGTACTCGGCCTGGAGCATCTCGCGGAAGGCGGGGGCGGCGAATCCGGCGCCTTCGACGTCGAGGACGACGGCGTTGTACTCATCGGGTCGGAGAACTTCGAGGGCCGCGCCGCAGTCGGGAGCGCCACGCACGCGCAGACCCCGGCGCGAGAGATGGGCACGCAGGCGGGTCGTATTGGTCCCGCTGCGTCCGACGATGAGCACCCTCGGCGTCGCCAACCTCGCCTCCCAAGCCGGTGCACACCTGCCGAAGCGCGACCGAGAGCGAAGGCTACGGCATGGAGGCCGTTGGACGCAAGTCTCGCAGAGCCCTAACGTACCGGCGATTCGGCCCACGAGGCGCCCCGAGCGGCTCTCCTCAAAAGCACGACAACTCCGTCCCCCCTGCCGTAAACTCCCCCGCTCTTGCGTCGGGGCGTGGCGCAGATTTGGTAGCGCGCCTGAATGGGGTTCAGGAGGT